>NZ_CP063196.1 GCF_003574835.2 Thermobifida halotolerans
ATCATTCCATCATCGCAGATCAGAGGGGTGCGGGGGAGGAAGCGGGGAGAAGGGGAACAGGTCCCCGGCATGGGACCGAGGACCGGGAGAGACGTCTAGTCCTGGGCGCGAACCTGCTGGACCACCTCGAAGCCCCAGAGTTCGCTGCCGGTCGCGGCCGGTCCGCCCTGGCCGTGGCCGTGGCCGTGGCCGCCCTGCCGGGACTCCTCGGCCGCCTGGGCGTGCCCCTGTTGGAAGGACTGGCTGTTCAGCCAGTTCCGGAAGTCCTCCTCGGAACGCCAGCGCGTGTAGACCAGGTACTTGTCGGTGCCCTCGACAGGCCGCAGCAACTGGAACTCCTCGAAGCCGGGCTGGTTCTCCACCAGACCCGCGCGCTTGGCGAAGCGCTCCTCCAGGGTGGCGCCGGCGCCGGGCGGCACCGTCAGAACGTTGAATTTCACCACACTGGCCATGTGTCACCTTTCATCGACGGTGGGTCGAACTCCGGCCCAACCTAATGCAGGGCTGGGGGAGGACCGTTTCAGGGCGGGCCTTCTCGGCGTTTCCGTGCGGCGCGCGCGGTGTCCGACATCACCGGAACGCGGCGGCCCGCGTCCGTGGCTGCGGGACGCGGGCCGAGACGAGGCGGCGCCCGCCCACCGCGACGGTGGACGGGCGCCTTCTCCGGTTTCCGGTGTCGCTGTCAGTGCCCGAGGGGACTGTCAGCCCGCGCCTGGCTCCTCGTTACAGAGGGGGGTAGGCGTTGGCCAGCAGCTCCTGGAACTGGGCGGAGAACCAGTGGCCGGAGATGGGCGCGTTGGGCAGCGCACCCGAGGGGCTGTTGCCGTTGCGGGCGTTGCCCCCGTAGGCCGGGTCGCACATCTCGTCGAAGCCCTTGCCCTCGTCGTTCTCGATGTACTCGCTCGCACCGTCGGACTCGCCCGGAGGCTTGGCCCAGACGTAGGCGTCGATACCGGGCTCGGGGGCCGCGGTGGGACGCTCGCCCAGACCCGCGCCGGCCTGGTTGCACCAGTTGCCGGGGTTGAAGCGGCGGTCGATGCGGCTCTCTTCGACGTAGGTGTTCAGGTCGGTCGCCGAGGAGGGGCCGGTGGGCCGCTCGGGGCCGCCCCAGCCGTTGCGGGAGGTGTCGATCAGCATGCCGATGTCGGAGTTGAAGCCGACCGAGACCAGTTCCTGGCGCAGGTCCTGCGCGAAGGACAGCTCGTCGACGTACTGGTTCCAGTCGACCCAGTCGGACTGGCGGATCATCTGGCCGTTGACGGTGCCGTTGACGTCCAGGTACGGCTCCTCCAGGGCGGAGTAGTTGGCCGTGTTGGCGATGAAGCCGTGCACGTCGTCCACGGTGGCGCCGGAGGCGTTGGCGGCCTCGTAGAAGATCTCGGCGGAGGGACCGAAGTTGGTGTCCCAGCCGATCCAGCCGTGGTGGGCGGCGTCAACGTAGTTGTAGGCGTTGGGGATGTCGCCCAGGGTGGCCAGCGCGTAGCCGACGCCGTTGACGTAGTTGCCGTTGGCCTTCATCTGGTCGCACAGCTCGGTGCCACCAGCGTTGTCAGTGGTGTTGGTGACCAGGTTGGGCAGCGAGTCGATCTCGATGATGTTGACGATGCGCAGGTTGTCGTACTGCGCGTAGTCACTCATGATGTCGGCGATCGGGTCGATGTACTCGTTCTTGTACCGGTCGATCTCTTCCGGTCCGAGTTCACCGTTGGAGGCCAGCGCGGCGCAGTCGCGGCCCGGCAGGTTGTAGATGACCACCTGGATGACCAGCGGGTCGCCGTCGGCCTGGGCGACGGCCTCGTCGAGGTGGTCGCGCAGACCCATGGAGCCGGTGGTGGCGCTGTCGTTGCCCTCGATGGCGCCGATGCGGTCCAGCCAGACGGCGGTGGACTCGTTGGCGACCGCGGAACCGCCGGGCTCGGCGGCGGCCTTGGCCGACCACACCGGGTTCACGTAGCCCTGGGCGCCCACGAACGGGTTGTCGACGCGCTCACCGGGGTCGGTGGGCGGGTCGGTCGGGTCGGTCGGCGGGTCGGTCGGGTCGGTCGGCGGGTCGGTCGGGTCGGTCGGCGGGTCGGTCGGGTCGGTCGGCGGGTCGGGGTCGACGGAGCCGTCGCAGGTCACACCGTTCAGGCTGAACGAGGTGGGGATGTCGTTGCTGCCCGAGTAGGAGCCGTTGAAGCCGAAGTTGACGGTGCCGCCCTCACCGACGGAGCCGTTGTACGGGGCGTTGTCAACCGAGACGTGCTGGCCGGACTGGCTGTAGGAGCCGTTCCACAGGTTCGTCACCTGCTGGTTGCCGGGGAAGTCCCACTCCAGCGTCCAGTTGCTGAGCGCGCTGCCCAGGTTGGTGATGGTCACACTGGCGGTGAAGCCGCTGCCCCAGGAGTTGACCTGGTAGTCCACCGAACAACCAGCGGCGTTGGCCGGAGCGGCGAGCGCCACCATCGAGGCGCCGAGCGCCAGGCTGGAGGCGGTTGCGAAGCCGCGCCTCAGCCACGAACGCCGGTTCGTGGCACGAACTTTACTCATCTTGGTGTCTTCCTTGGTTGGAGGATGTTCTCGCGTAGAGGGGGAGCAGTCGGGAGAACCGGACGCGACAGCGTTCGGGCGACTGGTCGGCGATGCGCACGCGGACAGTCGGGCGTCCCGGAGGGGCGCGGGGGATGCGAAGCACTGTTGCCTCCGACAGGTGAGCGGGGATCGGGGCGGGGGATTGGGTCTGCTCGGGATGGCCAGGGATAGGGACCGTATATGGGAGCGCTCCCATATACGGATCGGAAGGAGGGTCGAACCGTATGTCACATATGAGCGTTGTCCGTGACGCCGTTCACGATGCTGTGTGACGGGCGACACGGGAGCGCTCCCAAAAGAGAGTAGCCATTCCATGACAAGATGTAAACACTCCGTTAAGTGGGATTATGTGGCCGCGGACCGAGGACGGACCGTGTCGGGCCTGTCTCTCCCCGTCGCGGACCCGGTCTCCGCGGGTGTGGGATGCAGAAGTGGACAAAAAGGAAAACGGACAGCACTGGATCGTGGAGTCAATGGTCCGAAAACGGGGAATCGATAGCCTGACGTGAACCAACCGCACCTGAAGGATTGAGAGGGAATCCCGTGCGCATCGCGAGGTTCTCGGCCGGTGACGAGGTCGGTTTCGGCCTGGTCGACACCGACGACGGGGGCAACCGGTTCGTCTCCCGGCTCAAGGGGCACCCGCTGCTGGGACAGATCCAGCTCACCGGGGAGCGCGCCAAGCTCGAGGACGTGCGACTGCTGTCCCCGGTACTGCCCACCAAGGTCGTGTGCATCGGCAAGAACTACGCCGAGCACGTCGCGGAGATGGCGGACATCACCGGCGGGAGCACGGCGGAGCCGGTGGTCTTTCTCAAGCCTTCGAGCGCCGTGGTCGGCCCCAACGACCCGGTCTTCTATCCGGCGCTCTCCTCGCGGGTGGACTACGAGGGCGAACTGGCCGTGGTCATCGGCCGACTCTGCCGTGAGGTTCCCGCCGAGCGGGTCAAGGACGTCGTCTTCGGCTACACCGTCGGCAACGACGTCACCGCCCGCGACCTGCAGCAGACCGACAAGCAGTGGACCCGAGCCAAGGGCTTCGACTCCTTCTGCCCGCTCGGCCCGTGGATCGAGACCGGCCTGAGTCTGGAGGAGGCGGCGGACCTGCGCATCACCACCACCGTGGACGGCGAGGTCCGCCAGGACGCCAGCACCGCCCAGATGATCCACGGCATTCCCGAACTCGTCGCCTACGTGAGTTCGTTCATGACGCTGCTGCCCGGCGACGTCATCCTCACCGGCACCCCCGCCGGAGTCGGCCCGGTCGAGGTGGGCCAGCACATGACGGTGGCGGTCGAACGGATCGGCGAACTGACCAACCGGGTGGTCACCCGCGACTGACCGTCGGCGGTCCTGACGCGAGGAGGACGGGACCGCGGAGGAGATCCCGTCCCGGGGCAGCCGGAGGCGTTCGTGTTCGTGGGCTCCTCGTCCGCCACGGGGCGAAGGAGAGCCTGTCCGCCCGGCCCCGGGTGAACAGCCGTGCCCCGGTCACCAGCCGCACGGTCGAGGCCCGTGCCGCCGCCCCACCGGGCGGCGGCACGGGCCTCGACCGGAGGGCCCGGCCCTACCGGCGCGCCGGGGTCCGGTAGGCGAGCCTGCGCAGCAGCACCTCGGCGGGGCCGCGCTGTCCTGCGCGTTCCTGCAGGTAAGCGAGGACGACGGTGGCGAGCCAGACGCCGACGGCGTAGAGGGCCATGGTGGCGCTGTGCAGATGGGCGCCCAGGCCGAAGCCCCAGGCGGCCAGGACGGGGGCGCACAGCACGGACTGGGCGAGGTAGCTGGACAGGGAGCGCTTGCCGACGGCGGTGAGGGCGGTGACGGCGGGTCCGGTGGCGGCGCGGCGGCTCAGCCGGTGGGAGATGAGGCCGAACAGGGCGACGTAGCCCACCCCGGTGGCCAGCCCGGTCGCCGAGGCGACGGAGAGCAGTGCCTCGCCCACCGCCTGCGGAAGGTCGAGAAGCCCGAGGTGGTGCAGGGCGTGGAGCAGGCCGCCGAGCCAGCCCAGGGGGATGCCGACGAAGGCGACGGTGCGCAGCAGCCCCAGGTGGCTGCCGGGCTCCTCCAGGATGCGGCGGCGGGCCGCCCAGAAGGCCAGCAGCAGCGCGGTCGGGATGGTCAGGGTCAGCAGTCCCTGCGCCACCACCAGGAAGAGCCAGGGCACGACGCGCAGCACGACCGAGGTGAGGTAGTCCTCCTCGGAGTTGAGCGCGGGCGAGGGGAACAGCAGGCCGGAGGCGGGGTCCGGGGAGGTCGCCGTGGTGGCCGCCTCCGGAGCCACGAGCGCTCCCAGCAGGGCCAGCGCCGTCACGGCCGTGAGCAGACCGGCGAGGACCGTGGCCCAGACGAGGAGGGTGCGGTCGGCGCGGCGCAGGAAGAGCCAGCCGAAGACCAGGCCGACGAAGCCGTAGGCGCCCAGGATGTCGCCGAACCACAGCAGGGCGGCGTGCACGAAGCCGAAGACGAGCAGCCACAGGTTGCGGCGGCGCAGCAGGGCGCGCACGTCCTTCTCAGTGGCTCCGGCGGCGCGCTGGCGGTTCCACATCTGCACCATGCCGTAGCCGAACAGGAAGGCGAACATGGGGTAGGTGCGCCCGTCCACCACGGTGATCAGGACGCCCTGCACGATCCGGTCGGCCGCCGAACCGTCGAGCGGATGGGCGACCAGGCCGGAGGAGTCGACCGCCCACAGGTACCAGACGGTGTTGGCGAGCGCGATCAGCAGCAGCATGAAACCGCGCGCCAGGTCCGGGGCCAGAGCGCGCTCGCCCGAACGGACCGGGCCGCGGATCCGGGCCGCGACGGATGCCGCCTGCTGGTTGTGTACGTCGGTAACACCGTTGTCCGGCGACGGATCTCCAGGGCGGTCGGGTCTGGTCATGGTTCACCTTCTCGAGCCGGGCGGAGTGGGTCCCCGCTGTGCCGCCTTTGAGTGTATGTGATAAACAGGGCGGTAAGTACCCATTTTTCTCGGAGCTTCTGCTGTCCCGGTGTCCTAGGGCACCCGAGGATGCGGGATGCCTGCGGTGAAGGTGCGGAAGACGGGCGCGAAGGTGCGGCGACACGGCCCCGGTGTCCGCCGTGTCGCCTAATGCACTAGTACACTGGCGGCACTTCGGAGGTGTTGGGAGGACCTCGTGAACCATTCCGCCAGCCGCCGGGAGCCGCCCTACGCGCGGATCGCGGCCGACATTCGCTCACGTATCGAGTCCGGCGAACTCCGCCCGGGAGACCGGGTACCCTCCACCCGCGAGATCACCCGCCGCTGGGGGGTCGCGATGGCCACGGCCACCAAGGCCCTCACCGCACTGCGCAACGAGGGGCTGATCCGCGCGCTGCCCGGTGTCGGCAGCGTCGTGCAGGGGCCGCCCGTCCCCCCGCGTCCCCGGGGACCGGAACAGACCGAAACCCCCCGACGCCCCCGCCCCCGGGGAACGGAGACCGGGCTCAACCACGCGGCGATCGTGCGCGCGGCGGTCTCCGTCGCCGACGCCGAGGGCATCCAGGGGCTGTCCATGCGCAGGGTGGCCACCGAACTCGGCGTCAGCACCATGGCCCTGTACCGGTACGTCTCCGCCAAGGACGACCTCGTCCTGCTCATGGCCGACGCCGTGTTCACCGAGCACTCCCTGCCCGATCCCCCGGAGGACTGGCGCGACGGACTGGAACTGGCCGCGCGCCAGCACTGGGAGATGTTCCGGAGGCACCCGTGGATGGCCCGGGTGGTGTCACTGCCGCGCCCGCTGCTCACCCCGGGCACGATCGCCCACACCGACTGGATGGTGCGGCTGCTCACCTCGCGCGGGCACGACCCGTCGACCGCCCTGTACGCGGTCGTCTCCGTGACCGGCTACGTCATGGGCATGGCCTGCCAGCTCGGCCTCGACATCGAGGAGGAGAACGAGACCGGCGTCAGCGCGCGGGACTGGTGGGACTCCCAGGAAGAGCACCTCTCGCGGTTCGAGGAGAGCGGCCGCTACGCGGCGCTCTTCGCGGCCCCCGACCCGCCCGACATCGACATCGCCTTCGAGTTCGGGCTGCTGCGCCTGCTCGACGGGCTGCGGGGCTTCCTCGAAGCGGAGACGGCGGGCGATCCGCCGCGCACCACCCGGAGCGGTCCGCCCCGATAGGCTGAATCCGTGACTGACAAGGCTATTCGCACCCGCTTCGCGCCCTCCCCGACGGGGATGTTCCACGTCGGCGGCGCACGCTCGGCGCTGTTCAACTGGGCGCTCGCCCTGCAACAGCCGGACGGCAGGTTCGTGCTGCGGATCGAGGACACCGACGCCGCGCGCAACCGGCCCGAGTGGACCGAGGGCATCCTGCGCGCCCTGTCCGCTCTCGGCATCGACGAGCGGGACCCGCACTTCGAGGGCCCCTACTTCCAGTCGTCCTACGCCGACAAGCACCGCGAGGTCGCCGAGACGCTGTACAAGAACGGCCGGGCCTACTACTGCGACTGCACCCGCGAACAGGTGCAGGAGCGCCGCGGCAACCCCCACCTCGGCTACGACGGGTTCTGCCGCGACCGGGGACTGGAGCCGGGGCCGGGCCGGGCGCTGCGCTTCCGGGTGCCCGACGGCGGTCCCACCGTGGTCGACGACCGGATCCGGGGACGGGTCGAGTTCGAGCACAGCGCGATCGAGGACTTCGTGATCGCGCGCGCCGACGGCTCGCCGCTGTTCGTGCTGGCCAACGTGGTCGACGACGTCGAGATGGACATCACGCACGTCGTGCGCGGAGAGGAGCACCTGTCCAACACCCCCAAGCAGCAGTTGCTGTGGGAGGCGCTGGGCCGCACCCCTCCGGTCTGGGCGCACCTGCCGGTGATCGTGAACGAGAAGCGGCAGAAGCTGTCCAAGCGCCGGGACAAGGTCGCCCTGGAGGACTACCTGGCCGAGGGGTTCCTGCCCGAGGCGATGGTCAACTACCTGATGCTGCTCGGCTGGGGGCCCGGCGAGGACCGCGAGATCATGCCGTTCGCCGAGATGGTGCCGCTGTTCCGGTTGGAGGACGTCAACAGTTCCAGCGCCTTCTTCGACGAGAAGAAGCTGCGCGCGTTCAACGGCGAGTACATCCGCGCGCTCGGCGTGACCGAGTTCGTCGAGCGCTGCGCGCCGTGGCTGGGGTCGGAGACCGCCCCGTGGCCGGCGGAGAACTTCGACGCGGAGGCGTTCGAGGCCGTCGCGCCGCTGGCGCAGAGCCGGGTGGCGGTGCTCAGCGAGATCGTGGCCTACGTCGACTTCCTCTTCCTGGACCGGCCGGTCGAGGACGAGAAGAGCTGGAACAAGGCCATGAAGCCGGGGGTGGGCGAGGAGATGCTCACCGCCGCCCTGGAGCGCTTCTCCGATCCGGACCTGGAGTGGCGGGCCGAGCCGCTCAAGGCGGCCCTGGAGGAGGTCGCCGCGGCCCAGGGGCTCAAGCTCGGCAAGGCCCAGGCCCCGGTGCGGGTCGCGGTCACCGGGCGCACGGTGGGGCTGCCGCTGTTCGAGTCACTGGAGCTGCTCGGCCGGGGGCGCGTCCAGGAGCGGCTGCGCGCCGCTCTGTCCAGGCTCAGGGCCGTCGGCGAATGACCGGAAGCGGGGCGGCGCGCCGCCCCGCTTCCGCCGGGCGGCAATCCGTTCGCGAGCACGCCGGATGTCCGCTAGAGTTATGCCTGCGCCCAGGGGAGCGGTTCCCAAGACGGACCGGTCTCCGGTGAGCACTGGGGTATGGTGTAATTGGCAGCACGACTGATTCTGGTTCAGTTAGTCTAGGTTCGAGTCCTGGTACCCCAGCGGTGGTCCTCCTCGGAAGCCATCCGTGTCGAACCTCCACCACGACTTCTCAGTCGTCCACGGCCCCCGTCGTCTAGCGGCCCAGGACGCCGCCCTCTCAAGGCGGTAACGCCGGTTCAAATCCGGTCGGGGGTACTCACGGAAAGAGACTCCCCTCCGTGTGGGGGTTTCTTCCGGGATCGGGACACGGCTCCCGCCGGACTCCGGTAGGGTTGTCCCGAACGTCTCAGGCCCCCGTCGTCTAGCGGCCCAGGACGCCGCCCTCTCAAGGCGGTAACGCCGGTTCAAATCCGGTCGGGGGTACCACACGACGCCCCGCCTCGTTCGAGGCGGGGCGTCTGCTGTTTCCGCCGTCGCGCTGCTGTGGCGGGTGTGAGTGTTCGTCGAACGGGCAGACGACGAACGACGGCACTCCCCGAACTCCCGCGAGGCGTGAGAGACACCATGGGCGGACGATGGATATCGGTGGCCGCGGCGACGCTGCTGCTGGCCGCGGGTTGCGCGGACGGAGCCGACCGGACGGGCGGCCCCGCGACTCCGGCACCGGCGGACACCCCGGAGGAGGCCGCGTCACCGGGGCAGCCCCCGCGGCCCGGCGAGGTGGACGTCGTCGCCACCGGGCTGAGCGTTCCCTGGGCGGTCGCGTTCCTGCCCGACGGCGCGGCGCTGGTGTCCGAACGGGATTCCGGGCGCGTCGTCCGGGTCGGGTCCGACGGCGCCGTGACCGAGGTCGGAACGGTCGACGGGGTGGTGCCCGGAGGCGAGGGCGGTCTGATGGGACTCGCGGTCTCCCCCTCCTTCGAGGAGGACTCGCTGGTCTACGCCTACTTCACCGCCGAGTCCGACAACCGGATCGTCCGCATGACCTACGACCCCGCCGACGGCTTCGGGGAGGCGGAGGTGATCGTGGACGGTATTCCCAAGGCGGGCAACCACAACGGCGGGCGGATCGAGTTCGGTCCCGACGGGACGCTGTACGCGGGAACCGGTGACGCGGGACGGGAGGACCTCGCCCAGGACACCGACTCCCTGGCGGGCAAGATCCTGCGGATGACCCCCGACGGCGAACCGGTCGAGGACGCCCCCTTCGGCAACCTCGTCCACAGCTACGGGCACCGCAACGTGCAGGGCCTGGCCTGGGACGTCGACGGGCGGATGTATGCCACCGAGTTCGGCCAGAACGCCTTCGACGAGGTCAACGTGATCGAGGCGGGCAACAACTACGGCTGGCCGGAGGTCGAGGGAACCGGGGGCGAGTCGGAGTACGTCGACCCGGTGGTCACCTGGACCCCCGACGAGGCGTCTCCCAGCGGGGCGGCGATCGCGGGCGGCGCGCTGTGGGCGGCGGCGCTGCGCGGGGAGCGCCTGTGGCAGGTGCCGCTGACCGGCGACGCCGGCGACCCGGTCCGCTCCCCCGACGACTTCCTCGTCGAGGACTACGGCCGCCTGCGCGCGGTCGAGGTCGAACCGGGGGAGCGGGCACTCTGGATCACCACCAGCAACCGCGACGGCCGGGGCTCTCCCGCCTCGGAGGACGACCGGGTGCTGCGGATTCCCCTGGAGTAGGGGGAGGTCTCTCCAGGCGGCCTCGGCTCCCTGGAGCGGAGGTCTCAACCCTCCCCTCGGGCCGCGGTCCCCGGGGCTTCCCCGTCCCCGAGCTTCCCGGCACCGGTCTCACGACCCCCGGGCCGGCTCGGAGCCGGACCCTCGGGCCTCCTCCTAGACGCTGCGCAGGGCCTCGCTGATCTTCTCCGCGGCGGACACCACCGCGGACGCGTGCAGGCGGCCGGGGGAGCGGGTGAGGCGCTCCAGCGGACCGGAGACCGAGATCGCGGCGATGATGCGTCCGCCCGGGGCGGTGACCGGCGCCGAGACCGAGGCCACCCCCGGCTCGCGCTCGCCCACGCTCTGGGCCCACCGGCGGCGGCGCACCTGGGACAGGGTCGCGGCGGTGAAGTGCGCGCCGCGCAGGGCGCGGCGGATACGCTCGGAGTCCTCCCACGCCAGCAGGATCTGGGCGGCCGACCCCGCGTTCATGGGCAGTTCGCTGCCCACCGGAACGGTGTCGCGCAGGCCGCTGGCGCGCTCGGCCGCGGCCACGCACACCCGGACTTCGCCCTGGCGGCGGTACAGCTGCGCGCTCTCCCCGGTGAGGTCGCGCAGTTGGACGAGCACCGGGTTGGCGATGGCCAGCAGCCGGTCCTCGCCGGTGGCGATGGACAACTCGTTGAGCCGGGGCCCCAGGACGAACCGTCCCTGGCTGTCGCGGGCGACCATGCGGTGCCGCTCCAACGCGACCGCCAGCCGGTGCGCGGTGGGCCGGGCCAGACCGGTGATCCGCACCAGCTGCGCCAGCGAGGCGGGACCGGACTCCAGCGCGTCGAGGACCGACATCGTCTTGTCCAGCACACCGACGCCGCTGGATGGGCTAGAGTTGTCCATGGCTTGATATTGCCGTCTCGCTATTTGGAATGCAAATCCGCCAGCCCGTACGTGCGGACAGCGTAGGGAGGATTTCCGCGCCGGTCGCCGATGGGACCTGCGCGTGGTGGCGAGAACTCCACGACAACACCGTCGAGACGCGAGGAGGCGTCGCACATGGCCCGCACGATGGCCGAAAAGGTCTGGGAGGAGCACGTCGTCAGGCGAGCTGAGGGCGAACCCGACCTGCTCTACATCGACCTGCACCTGGTGCACGAGGTGACCAGCCCCCAGGCGTTCGAGGGACTGCGCCTGGCCGACCGGACGCTGCGCCGCCCGGACCTCACCATCGCCACCGAGGACCACAACGTCCCCACCGAGAACATCTTCCTGCCGATCGCCGACCCGGTGTCGCGCACCCAGGTCGAGACCCTGCGCAAGAACGCCTCCGACTTCGGGGTGCGCCTGCACCAGATGGGCGACATCGACCAGGGCATCGTGCACGTCATCGGCCCCCAGTTGGGTCTCACCCAGCCGGGCATGACCATCGTCTGCGGCGACAGCCACACCAGCACGCACGGCGCGTTCGGCGCGCTGGCCTTCGGCATCGGCACCAGCCAGGTCGAGCACGTCATGGCCACCCAGACCCTGCCGCTGACGCCCTTCAGGACCATGGCCGTCAACGTCTCCGGAACCCTCAAGCCGGGCGTGACCGCCAAGGACATCATCCTCGCGGTGATCGCCAAGATCGGCACCGGCGGCGGTCAGGGCTACGTCATCGAGTACCGGGGCGAGGCCATCCGCTCGCTGTCGATGGAAGCCCGCATGACCATCTGCAACATGTCGATCGAGGCGGGCGCCCGCGCCGGGATGATCGCTCCCGACCAGACCACCTTCGACTACATCAAGGGCCGCCCGCACGCCCCCGAGGGCGAACTGTGGGACCGGGCCGTCGAGTACTGGAAGAGCCTCGTCACCGACGAGGACGCCACCTTCGACCACGAGGTCTTCCTCGACGCCGACGAGCTCAGCCCGTTCGTCACCTGGGGCACCAACCCCGGCCAGGGCGCTCCGCTGGACTCCGCGGTGCCCGACCCGGCCTCCTTCACCGACCCCACCGAGCGCGCCGCCGCCGAGAAGGCGCTGGCCTACATGGACCTGGCCCCGGGCACCCCGCTGCGCGAGGTCAGGGTCGACACCGTCTTCGTCGGCTCGTGCACCAACGGCCGGATCGAGGACCTGCGCGCCGCCGCCGAGGTCATCCGGGGCCGCAGGGTCGCCGACGACGTGCGCATGCTGGTCGTCCCCGGCTCGCAGCGGGTCAAGGAGCAGGCCGCGGCCGAGGGCCTGGACGAGGTCTTCAAGGCCGCCGGGGCCGAATGGCGCGAGGCGGGCTGCTCGATGTGCCTGGGCATGAACCCCGACACGCTCAGTCCCGGCGAGCGCAGCGCCTCCACCTCCAACCGCAACTTCGAGGGACGACAGGGCAAGGGCGGCCGCACCCACCTGGTGTCGCCGCTGGTCGCCGCCGCCACAGCGGTGCGCGGAACGCTGTCCTCGCCCGCCGACCTGTAGCCCGCCCGCGACTTCCTAGGACATCGACATGGAGAAGTTCACCGTCCACACCGGCCGCGCCGTGCCGCTGCGCTACAGCAACGTGGACACCGACCAGATCATCCCCGCCGTCTACCTGAAGCGGGTCAGCCGCACCGGTTTCGAGGACGGCCTGTTCGCCGCCTGGCGCGCCGACCCCGACTTCGTGCTGAACAAGCCCGAGTACTCCGGCGGCACCGTCCTGATCGCCGGTCCCGACTTCGGCACCGGCTCCTCCCGCGAGCACGCGGTGTGGGCCCTGCAGAACTACGGGTTCAAGGCCGTGCTGTCCTCCCGCTTCGCCGACATCTTCCGCGGCAACTCCCTCAAGGGGGGGCTGCTGACGGTCGTGCTGCCGCAGCCGGTCATCGAGCAGTTGTGGACGATGGTGGAGGCCGACCCCGCCACCGAGATCACGGTCGACCTGGTGGAGCGCCAGGTGCGGGCCGGTGAGCTCGTCGAGCCGTTCGAGCTGGACGACTACACCCGGTGGCGGCTCATGGAGGGCCTCGACGACATCGACCTGACGCTGCGCCACACCGACGCCATCACCGAGTACGAGAAGCGCCGCAAGCCGTGGCTGCCGGTCACCCAGTAGATCCGCAGGAAGCCGATGAGACCCCGGAATCCGCGGCGGAGCGGGAGTTTTACCGAGATTTGGCGAAGCGGCTCAAAGAAGCCCACAGCCGCGCCAACGCACTTCCCGAATCTGTCCGAATTCCGGCGATTCGTAGGCTTTTGATGGTGACAGAGCGTGTCAAACGAGACCCGGTCCAGGCGTCGGAGCGCCTGGACCGCATGCTCGTCGAGCTGGCCGAAGCGGCCGAGAAAGCCCCGACACGCTGATGTGACAGGCGTTTGTGTTTGTGTCCGACCCCCGGTTTCCCCTAGTTTCAAGCGAGCAAGGGGGAACCGGAGGAACCATGAACAAGCGTGATCTGATCGACGCGATTTCGGGGCGGCTGGGAGACAAGAAGACCGCCACCGAAGCCGTCAACGCCGTGCTGGACACGATCCAGCAGACCGTCGCCAAGGGCGACAAGGTGGCCATCACCGGGTTCGGGGTTTTCGAGAAGGCCGAACGTGCGGCCCGCACCGCCCGTAACCCCTCGACCGGAGCCACCATCAACGTCCCCGCGAGCTTCGTTCCGAAGTTCCGTCCCGGCGCTGATTTCAAAGCCCTGGTGAACAGCGACGAGAAGTAACGACGTCCGACCGTACCCGCTGCCCGGGATCCGCCACAGGACCCCGGGCAGCGGCATGCCGGGAGCGTCTCTCACCCGCCGACCGGCGCCACCCCGAGGTCGGCCAGCAGCACGGCGGTGTGCGGACCCACCCCCAGCTCCGCTGCGGCCCGCAGGTCGTCGGGGGTGTCCACATCGCGGCGGACCGTGGGCACGCCGTCCAGTTCGATCTCCACCGCACCGCGCTCCCGGTGCCGCAGCCGCGACCACCCCTCGAACGCCGGCGCGAACACCGCGTCCGGCGCCGCGCTGTACAGCGTGGTCCCCACGCCCACGGCGTCGGCGAGGAAAGCGTTGGGATGCGCCGCCGCCGCGGCCAGCACCCGGGCGAGTTCGGCCGCGCGCAACGCCGGGAGATCGGCCGAGAGCGCGCACACCCCCGCCCCCGGGACCTCCAGGCGGGCGCGGTGCGCACCGTGCGTCAGCGCGGCGTTGAGCCCCGTACCGGGCTCCCCGGTGACCACGTGCGCGCCGAGGCGCCCCAGAACCGGAGCGGCCGTCTCGTCCTCGGTGACCGCGAAGACCGCCCGCACCCCGGGGGTGGCCACCGCGACGCGCACGGTGTCGCAGGCCAGGGCCAGCGCCAACTCCCCCCGCCGGGCTCCCGCGAACCCGGCCAGCCGGGACTTGGCGGCGGCGAGCCGTTTCACCGGTACCACCACGGACCAGCGCCGACGTGTACGTTCAGCGTCCACCATCCCCCCACCTGGCCTGACCCGGAAACCGGTAGAAGAGAGTATGTCCCAGCCGCACCGGCCGGGAACGCAAACCTTCCCGCAGGACCGACAATGGAATGCCGAAAGGTCACGTGAACACCCGCGACGGCGGGGCGTCGGCACGTCAACCGATCAGAGGAGTCCACATGAAACGCCGCGAGTCGCGCTGGCTGAAGGCGGTCGCCGTCACCGTCATACGCCCGGTCATCTCCCTCATCACCAGGCCCACCTGGCGGGGCCAGGAGAACATCCCCCGCGAGGGCGGAGTGATCATCGCGGCCAACCACCTGTCGATGGCCGACCCGCTGACGATCGCGCACTTCCTGTACGTCGCCGGACGCCGCTGGCCGACGTTCACCGCGAAGGAGGGCGTCTTCCGCATCCCCGTCGTGGGCCCGGCGGTGCGCAGACTCGGTCAGATCCCCGTCCACCGGGGCAGCAGCGACGCGGTCAAGGCCCTGCACGAGGCCGAGAAGGCACTGGCCGAGCACGGCGCGGCGGTGATCATCTACCCCGAGGGCACCTGCACCCGCGACCCCGACCTGTGGCCGATGGTCGCCAAGACCGGGGTGGCCCGGCTCGCGCTGCGCACCGGGGTCCCGGTGATCCCGGTCGGCCACTGGGGAGAGCAGCACATCCTGCCCTACGGCAGCAAGAAGCCCCGGCTCTTCCCCCGCACACCCGTCGAGGTCGTCGCCGGTCCGCCGGTGGACCTGTCCGCCTACCGCGACCAGCCGCTGACCGCGACCACCCTGCGCGCGGCGACCGCCGACATCATGGCGGCCATCACCGGGCTCCAGGCGCGCATCCGCGGCGAGCAGCCGCCGCTCGAACCCTACGACCCCAAGCAGGCGCGCAGGCAGGAACTGGAGCGGGGCGGCAGCGAGGACACGAAGTGACGAAGGTGGCGGTGCTCGGCAGCGGATCGTGGGGGACGGCCTTCGCGAACGTGGTGGCCGACGCGGGAGCCGCCGAGGTGGTGCTGTGGGGCAGGCGCGCGTCGGTGGCCGAGGCGGTCAACACCCGGCACGAGAATCCGGACTACCTGCCGGGGATCGCCCTCAACCCGCGGCTGCGCGCCACCGACGACGTCGCGGAGGCTCTCGAGGACGCCGGGTTCGTGGTCATCGCGGTGCCCGCGCAGACACTGCGCGGCAACCTGTCCCGGTGGGCGCCGCTGGTGCCGCGCGACGCCGTCGTCGTCAGCCTGATGAAGGGCATCGAGGTCGGCACGTCCCGCCGGATGAGCGAGGTCGTCGCCGAGGTGCTCGACCTGCCCGCCCCCCGCGTCGCGGTGCTGTCCGGACCCAACCTGGCGCGGGAGATCGCCGAACGGCAGCCCGCCACCGCCGTGGTCGCCTGCACCGACGAGGAGACGGCCACCCGCCTGCAGCACATCTGCAAGTCCGGCTACTTCCGCCCCTACACCAACACCGACGTGATCGGCGTGGAGTTGGGCGGGGCGGTCAAGAACGTCATCGCGCTGGCCGTGGGCGTGGCCGTGGGCATGGGCTTCGGCGACAACGCCAAGGCCGCCCTGATCACCCGGGGGCTGGCCGAGACCGTGCGCCTGGCGGTCGCGCTCGGCGCCGACGAGCACACCCTCGCCGGGCTCGCCGGGCTCGGCGACCTGGTGGCCACGTGCAGTTCGCCGCTCTCCCGCAACCGCACCTTCGGGGAGCGCCTGGGCGCGGGCAGGACCCTGGAGGAGGTCGTCGCCGAGACCAGGCAGACGGCCGAGGGGGTCAAGTCCTCCGAGTCGGTCCTGGCCCTGGCCCGCGCCAACGGGGTGGACATGCCCATCACCGAGGCCGTCGTGGCGATGATGTACCACGGCCTGCCACCCGCCGAGGCACTGCTGGCGTTCATGTCCCGCAGCGCCAAACCCGAACGCTACGGGGTCTGACCCCCGCCGCCACCGGCGAGCCGCGCCGAGCAGGAGAGGAGCGCGGCTCCCGGCGGCGCCCTACCCCACCGGGGCCTCCCGCGGCACCGGGGTGTTCCGCGCCACCCGTCCGCCGCCCCCGCCGGACGGACGGCACAATGGGGAGGGTCTTGGCAAGGGGGCACGAATGGCACAGCAGTACGGCGAGCACACCCGGGCGGTCCGCACCTCCACCGTCGCGCCGGAGGCGGGCGCCCCGGTGCGCGTCCCGGTGTACCGCACCACCACGTACGCGTTCGAGACGTCGCAGGACTACGCCGACGCGCTGGACCGCGGCGACGGCTACTCCTACGCGCGCATCGACGCGCCCAACAGCGAGGCGTTCGCCTCGGCGGTGGCGGAGCTGGAGGGAGCCCGGCTGGACCACGAGGTGCGCGGTCAGGCGTTCGCCTCTGGCATGGCCGCCATCAGCACCGCCCTGCTGGCCCTGACCCGTGCCGGGGCGCACGTGGTGGCCTCCCGGGCGATCTACGGCAACACCCACAGCCTGCTGGACGGCCTGCTGCGCCGGTTCGGCGTGGAGACCGACTTCGTGGACATCACCGACGTCGACGCGGTGCGCGCGGCGGTGCGCCCCGACACCGCGCTCGTCTTCACCGAGACGCTGTCCAACCCCGGCATGCTCGTCTCCGACCTGCCCGCCCTGGCCGCGGCCGCCCACGAGGCCGACGCACTGCTCGTGGTGGACTCCACCTTCGCCTCGCCCGCCGTGTGCCGCCCGCTGGAGCACGGAGCCGACGTGGTGCTGCACTCGGCGACCAAGTACCTGGGCGGGCACTCCGACGCGACCGGGGGAGTGGTCGTGGCCCGCCCCGACCTGGCGGACCGCATCCGCTCCGCCCGCATCGACCTGGGGCCGTGCCTGGCCGCGGACGAGGCGTTCCTGCTGCACCGGGGACTGGAGACGCTGCCGCTGCGCATGGCCCGCCAGTGCGCGACGGCCGCCGAGTTCGCCGCCGCGGTGCTGCGGCACCCGGCCGTGGCCCGCGTCGACCACCCGAGCCTGCCCGACCACCAGGGGCACGAACTGGCCCGGAAGCTGTTCGACACCGGTCCCGAGGGCACCCGCTGCGGCGCGGTGGTCACGGTCACCCCGCGCGGCGGCCGGGAGGCCGGGACGGCATTCGCCGACGGACTGCGGTTGGCGACCATCGCAGCCTCGCTGGGCGGCACGCACACGCTCGTCGGGCACGTGGCCTCCACCTCGCACCGCCAACTGTCGGACGAGGCGCTGCGCGCCGCGGGGATCGCCCCGGGCGCCGTGCGGTTCTCCATCGGTCTGGAGGACCCGGCGGACCTGATCGCCGACGCGCTGCGCGCCCTGGATGAATCGCCCGTCAAGGAGTGACAAATCCCGTGTTTCGTCGGTCGTGACTGTTGTCAGGTTTGCGGTGGGGCGAGATAAGGTCATGCATCATGTCTGAGCAGCAAAAGATCCGGGTCGCCGTCGTTTTCGGCGGGCGCAGTTCCGAGCACGAGATCTCCTGCGTCACCGCGGGAAGCGTGATGTCCGCCATCGACACCGACCGCTACGAGGTCGTGCCCATCGGGATCACCCGAGGCGGCGACTGGAGGGTGGTCACCGCCGATCCGGGCGAGTTGGCGATCGTCGACGGCAGGCTGCCCAGCGTGTCCGACTCCGGCGACGGACTGGCCCTGGCCCTCGACACCCCCGCCACTTTCCTGGAGGTCGCTCCCGACGCCGTGCCGCGGCTGGTGGGGCGGGTGGACGTCGTCCTGCCGCTGCTGCACGGCCCCTTCGGGGAGGACGGCACCATCCAGGGGCTGCTGGAGATGGTCGGGGTGCGCTACGCGGGGGCGGGGGTCTTCGCCAGCGCGGCCTCCATGGACAAGGTGTTCATGAAGGCGCTGCTCACCGGCCAGGGACTGAAGACCGGCCCGTACCTGGCGGTCGGCGACCGGGCGTGGGCCACCGATCGCAAGCACGTTCTGGACAACGTCGCCGCGCTCGGTGACGTGGTCTTCGTCAAGCCCGCGCGCGCCGGGTCCAGCATGGGCATCAGCCGGGTGCCCGACGCCACCGACGCCGAAGCGGTGGCCGCGGCGATCGAGGCCGCGCGCCTCCACGACCCCAAGGTCATCGTCGAGGCGGGCATCCGGGGGCGCGAGATCGAGTGCGGTGTGCTGGAGGGGCTCGACGGCCGCGCGCCCGACGTGTCGCTCCCCGCCGAGATCCACGTCGCGGAGGGGCACGACTTCTACGACTTCGAGGCCAAGTACCTGTCCACCGGCAGCAGCCTCAGCATCCCGGCGGACCTGCCCGACGAGGTGACCCGGCGGGTGCGCCGCCTGGCCGCCGAGGCCTTCGACGCGCTGGGCTGCGAGGGGCTGGCCCGGGTGGACTTCTTCTACGGCGACGACGGCGAGGTCTACGTCAACGAGGTCAACACCATGCCGGGGTTCACGCCGTCCTCCGCGTTCCCGCAGATGTGGGCGGCCACCGGCCTGGACTACCCGGCCCTGGTGGACCGGTTGGTCCGCACCGCCCTCAACCGCCGCACCGGCCTGCGCTGAGGCCGCACGCCGAAGCCCCGGTACCACGGTGACCGTGGCTTCCGGGGCTCGTGGACGCGTCCCGTCCGGGATCAGTAACCCGGGTGACCGGGGTGGTTCGGGTGGTCGGGCCGGGGCGGCGGGGGAACCAGGCCACGGGCCAGGATGGTGCCGCCCGCCGTGGCCGCCGGGAACACCAGGACCGCCACGAACGGGATCGACAGCAGCAGGAACGACGGGACCGCGAAGCCCAGTGAGCGCAGCCGTCGCCGCCGCAGCCCGGCGAACCGGTCCCGCAGCCGTTGCAGGCCGCGCCGTTCGAACGCCGCGCCGACCAGTTCCGCGCCCAGCAGCCAGCCGCCGACCAGTGCCGAGACCGCCGGCACGACCGTCTGTCCCACGAACGGGATGAACCCGGCGACGAACAGCGGGATCGCCGTGGCGACGGAGATGAGGATCAGCGTCACCGACTGGCGCAGCGCGCGCGTGAGGGACGGCAGCAGCGGCTCGTCCGGGGCCTCGGGCGCGTCGCCCAGCTCCTCCTCGACCTCCTCGGCGATCTTGTCGTACAGCGGGGAGCCGAGAGCGAGGGTGATCGTGGTGAAGCCGATGACCATGAGCAGCACGGACGCGGCGACGAGCGCGATGCCGACGACCACCCGCAGGGTGGTCGCCCAGCCCTCGGCCCAGCCGTCGGCGAACGGCGTCATCCAGGCGACGATGTCGTCGATCCGCGCGAGCAGCGCGACCAGGACGACCAGGAACAGGATGGAGGTGATGAGGGGAGGCAGGGCTCCCAGGAAGAACAGCTTGGGGCGCCGCAGGACCATGCCGAATCCGCGAAGCAGCGCGCCGACACCGGTGAGGATCTCGCGCAGAAAGGTCACCAGGTGACGATAGCGCCGGATCGGGACCTCGGTTCCGGTACGGGCGGGACAAGAAGGGGAATGCGGCTGATATGCGCAGAAACGCTACGGGCGGTGACGGCGGAGACTGTGGCCGTGACGGCTCAGACAGCACGGAGGCGCGCCTGGACTCGGCGCCAAGGGCGCCTCGACCAGGCGCGGCCAGCCCCTGGGAACCCGCCCCGGACGCCGGGGGGAATGCCCCGCCCCCCGCTTTCCCTGCCCGAGCCCGCGCCCACCGCAGAACCGAACACTCAAACCCCAGTGAGACCGCTCACCGCACCGCCCGCAGGCCGCCCCTCGGCGGGTCGGGCAGGCCGTGGGCGCCGCGGTACCAGCCCTTCTCGGCCAGCAGGTCGGCGTGGGAGCCGTGCTGCACCACCCGGCCGTCGACGATCACGTAGATCTCGTCCATCTGCTCCAGGCGCGCCAGGTCGTGGGTGATGAGCAGGGTGGAGTAGCCCTCGGAGGCCGCCAGCAGGTCGTCGAGGACCGCGTCGCGGGTGTCGGGGTCCAGGTGCGTGGTGGGCTCGTCCAGCACCAGGACGCGGGGGTGCGCCAGCAGCGCCCGCGTCAGCGCCAGACGGCGGCGCATCCCGCCGCTGAGCCGCGCGCCGTGCGCGCCCACCTCGGTGTCCAGCCCGTCCGGCATGGTCGTGCGCACGTCCTCGGCCAGCCGCGCCCGCTCCAGCGCCGCCCACAGGTCGGCGTCGTCGGCGTCGGGCCGCGCCAGCCGCAGGTTCTCCCGCAGGGTGCTGGCGAAGATGTGCGGGTCCTGCGGCACCCCGCTGACGATCCGCCGCACCTCGTCGGCCGGGTGGTCGGTGATGTCGGCGCCGCCCAGCTCCACCGTCCCCTCGTCGGGGTCGCGGAAGCGGAACAGCACCGACGCCAGCGTGCTCTTGCCCGAACCGCTCGGCCCGAGCACGGCGATCCGCCGCCCCGGCGCCAGGTCGAGGTCCACCCCGTCCAGCGCCCACGGCTCCTCGGGGCCGTAGCGCACCCGGAGCCCGCGCACCCGCAGCGCCGCGGCGCCGTCGGGCAGCCTCCGCTCCGTGTCGGCGCCGCGCACCGCGGGTTCGGTGTCCAGCACGTCGAACAGGCGGGTCCCGGCGGAGCGGATCGCCCCCAGCCGGGCCGCCACCGCGGGCAGCGGGGACACGATCTCGAACGCCGCGAGCGCGGTCAGCACGAGCACCGCCAGCGGGATCGCGCCCAGCACGCCGTCCGCCACCGCGGCCACGCCCAACAGCAGGACGGCCCACACCGTCACCCCGGCGACCAGCGCGCTCGCCCCCGAGCCCAGTCCCAGGACCGCGGCGTCGCGGCGGGCCATCCGGGTCAGCTCGGCGTCGGCGCGCTCCACCCGGCGCACGGCCCGTTCCATGGCCCCGTAGGCGACGAGGTCCGGCGCGCCGTAGAGGGTGTCGACCAGGGCGCTGGACAGCTCTCCGCGGGCGGCGGCCTGGCGGCGGCCCGGCCCCCGGCCCAGCGCGGCGGCGAACAGCGGAAGGGCCAGCCCGCCCAGCAGCAGCCCCGCGGCCAGCAGCAGGCCGCCCGGCGCGAACAGCGCCGTGCACACCGCCACCACCGCGCCCCCGGCGACCACGGCGACCAGGGGCGGGGTGAGGCCGCGCAGCAGCAGGTCCTGGGCGGAGTCGGTGTCGTTGACCAGCCGCGACACCAGGTCGCCGGAGCGGAACCGGCGGATCGGCTCGCTTCGGGCCAGCCGCTCGTAGACCCGCACCCGCACGTCGGCGAGGGTGCGGAACGCCGCGTCGTGGGTGACCAGGCGCTCCAGGTAGCGGCTGACACCGCGGGTCACGCCCAACGCGCGGGTGGCGACCACCGCCACGCTGAGCGCGGTGAGCGGCGGGTGGGTGGCGGCGGTGGCCAGCAGCCACGCGGACACGCCCAGCAGGCCCACGCCCGCGCCGGTGGTCAGCGCGCCCAGCAGCACGCCGAGCGCGAACCGGGTGCCGCGCGGACGAGCCAGCGCCACCATCCGCAGCAGCGGCCGGTCCGTCCGGTTCGGTGACGAAGAACTCACAGCAGGGCTCCGATCCGACCGCCGTTGATGTGCGCGGTCTCGTCGACCAGTTCCGACCATCCGGTGTCGTGCGCGACGATGATCCCGGTGCGGCCCTCCAGCAGGCGGGCGACGGCGCGGCGCACCGCGGCGGCGTTGTCGGGGTCGAGGTGCGCGGTGGGTTCGTCCAGCAGCACGATCGGCGCGTCCCGCAGGAAGGCGCGGGCCAGGGCGATGCGCTGCCGCTGCCCGGCGGACAGCCGCGTGCCGCGTTCGCCCAGCCGGGTCCCGTACCCCTGGGGCAGGGTGGAGACGAAGTCGTGGGCCTCGGCGAGTTCGGCGGCGCGCCGCACCTCGGCGACGCTCGCCTCGGGGCGGCCCAGCCGGATGTTGTCCATGACGGTGTCGTCGAACAGGTAGGGGTGCTGGGGGACCCAGGCGATCAGCTCCCGCCACCGGTCGGCGGGGATGTGGGAGAGGGGTGCGCCTCCCGTTCCGCTGGGCCGTTCCACCAGGATCTCGCCCCCGGTGGGCTCGGCGAAGCGCAGCAGCAGCGCCAGCAGGGAGCTCTTGCCCGAACCGCTGGGACCGGTCAGCAGCAGTCTGCGGCCGGGGCGGACCACCAGGGACACCTGCGACAGCGCCGGGACGGTGCGCCCGGGGTAGGTCAGCGACACCCGTTCCAGGCGGATCCGGGGTGCGGCGCAGCCGTCGAGGCAGGGGCGCACCAGGGCGCGGGAGTCCGGTCGCGGTCGGCGGTCCGGTTGCCCGCCCTGCCGGTCGGTCCGCTCGTCCAGCACAGCGAAGACCTGTTCGGCCGCGGCGACCCCCTCCATGCTGGCGTGGAACCGGGCGCCGACCTCACGCAGCGGCAGGTACGCCTCTGGAGCGAGGATCAGCACCAGCAGCGCGGTCTGGTAGTCGACCATCCCGTACATCAGGCGCAGGCCGATCTCGACGGCCACCAGCGCCACCGCGATCGTGGCCAGCAGTTCCAGGACGAGCGCGGACAGGAACGCGACCCGCAGGGTGCCCATGGTGGCGTGCCGGTGCTCGTCGGTGATCCGGCGGATGATGGCGGCCTGGGCCTTGGCGCGGCGGAAGACTGCGAGGGTGGGCAGTCCCTCCACCACGTCCAGGAAGTGGCCGCCCAGCCGGTTCAGCAGCCGCCACTGGCGCTGGGTGCGGGCCTGGGTGTGCCAGCCGACCAGTGCCATGAAGACCGGAATGAGGGGGATGGTCAGGGCGATGACGAGGGCCGAGATCCAGTCGGCCCGGGCCACCACGGCGAGTACGGCGAGGGGAACGAGCACCGCGAGCACCAGTTGCGGGAGATACCGGGCGAAGTAGTCATCCAGCGCGTCCAGGCCACGGGTGGCGAGTGTGGCCAGTTCACCGGCGCGCGGGGTGCTCCTCCCCTCGCCGTCGGGACCGGTCTGCCCTGACAACCAGACCGGTCCGCCGTCCGGCTCGCCCGGGGGCGGTTCGGGGGAGCCGGGCACCGCGACGCCGGTCACATGGGCGATCAGGCGGCGGCGCAGCTGCGATTTGGCCCGGGCCGCCGAGTGCAGGGCGGCGGCCTCGGAGCCGTAGGACAGTGCCGCCCGAACCAGGGCGACCGCCGCGACCGCGGTGATCGCCCAGGACAGTTCGGCGATCCCCTCGCCCTCCGCCGCGCCGGAGATGACGCGGGCGAGCAGCCACGCCTGGGCCAGGACCAGCGCGGTCACGGCCACGCCGCAGACCACGGTCACGGCGAGGTGGACGCGGACCGCGCCGGCGGTGCGCACCAGCCGGGGGTCGAGGGGTTTCATGCGGCACTTCCCTTGGGATCAGGTGTTGCTCGGCGGAGCGGTGTAGGCGGGCGTCGGGTCGATGTGCTCCCGGGTGACGCGCTTGCGGAACACCCAGTAGCTCCAGCTCTGGTAGCCGAGCACCAGGGGCAGGAAGACCACCGCCACCCAGGTCATCACCGTCAGCGTGTAGTCGGCCGAGGAGGCGTTCTCGACGGTCAGGCTGTACAGCGG
This sequence comes from Thermobifida halotolerans, assembly GCF_003574835.2. Lineage (NCBI taxonomy): Bacteria > Bacillati > Actinomycetota > Actinomycetes > Streptosporangiales > Nocardiopsidaceae > Thermobifida > Thermobifida halotolerans. The sequence goes on from NZ_CP063196.1 coordinate 23,743, forward strand.
GTTGGTGGTGGAGGGCAGCACGTTGGGAAACAGCGAGCCGAACAGCACCACGGTGGCGGTGGCGATGGTCACCGCGGTCGCGGCGAACGACCAGCCCTCCCGGCCGCGCAGCGACAGCGCGACGGAGGCGACCAGGGTGGCGGCGGCCACGGCAACCAGCGGCAGCGTCCACGTCGCGCCGTAGGACACCTGGGTCCACAGCAGGAATCCGGCGGCGGAGGGGACCGCGACCAGTGCGATCGCCGGGACCGCGCGGCGGGCCAGCAGCCGCACCTCGCCTCCGGTCTTGAGGCTCAGGAACATCGCGCCGTGCAGGGTGAACAGCGACAGCGTGGTGAGTCCGCCGAGCAGCGCGTACGGGTTGAGCAGGTCGAACAGTGAGGCGGTGACGATGTGGTCGGCGTCCATGGCCACACCGCGCACGATGTTGGCGAAGGCGACGCCCCACAGCAGGGCGGGCAGTGCGCTGCCCCAGAAGATCGCCCTGTCCCAGCGGGCCCGCCAGCGCTCGTCGTCGACCTTGCCGCGGTACTCGAACGCCACCCCGCGCGCGATCAGCGCGAGCAGGACCAGCAGCAGCGGCAGGTAGAAGCCGCTGAACAGGGAGGCGTACCAGGCGGGGAAGGCGGCGAACATCGCGCCGCCCGCGGTGAGCACCCACACCTCGTTGCCGTCCCAGACCGGGCCGATCGCGTTGATCATGACGCGGCGGTCGGTGTTGTTCCTGCCGAGGAAGGGCAGCAGGATGCCCACTCCGAAGTCGAAACCCTCCAGGACGAAGTAGCCGATCCACAGGACGGCGATGGCGATGAACCAGATGACTGCGAGATCCATGCCGGGCTCCTAGTAGACGAACGCGGGGACGGGGGCGTCGCGGTCCGCATCCGCGTCGTCGTCCCTGGGGGGGACGACGTGCGAGGGGCCCGCCTTGATGTAGCGCCACAGCAGTCCGGCCTCGACGACGGCGAGCACGCCGTAGATGAGGGTGAACAGCGTCAGCGAGAGGGCGACCTCCAGTAGTGAGACGCCGGGGGAGACGCTGGAGGCGGTGAGCAGTTCGCCCATGACCGTCCAGGGTTGGCGGCCCATCTCGGTGAGGACCCAGCCGAAGATGTTGGCGGCCAGCGCGGCGGGCAGGGTGAGGACCGCGACCCAGTACATCCAGCGCTGTTCGGGCACGCGGCCTCCGCGGGTCAGCCACAGCCCCGCCATCGCCACCGCGACCCCGGCCAGTCCCAGGCCCATCATGAGCCGGAACGACCAGTAGATGACCGGGACGTTGGGCACGTAGTATCCGGTGCCGAACGTGTCCTCGTAGCGTTCCTGCACGTCGTTGATGCCCTGGACGCTGCCGTCGAGGCTGTTGGTGGCCAGGAAGCTCAGCAGGTGGGGAACCTGGATGTTGACGTGGTTGCGCCCGTCGACCACGTCGCCGACCGCGAACAGCGAGAAGCCCGCGCCGTCCTCGTCCTCCCACAGCGCCTCGGCGCTGGCCAGCTTCATCGGTTCGTACTCGGCCATCAGTTGGGCCTGGTGGTGGCCGGAGAAGGCGACCAGCACGCCGGCGATCGCGGTGACGGCCAGACCGGCGCGCAGGGTCTTGCGGAAGAGTTCGGGTTCGCTCCTGTGGGGGGTCTCTCCGCGGGCGCCGGTGTCGCTGTGGAAGCGGGCGCGCATCAGTTTGAAGGCGCTGACCGCGACCACGAACAGGCCCGCGGCGATGAACGATCCGGCGACCGTGTGCAGGTAGGTCGACCACGCCTGGTCGTTGGAGAGCACGGCCCAGATGCTGGTGAGTTCGGCGCGGCCGGTCACGGCGTTGACCTCGAAGCCCACGGGGTTTCGCATCCAGGCGTTGGCGGCCAGGATGAAGTAGGCGGACAGGTTGGTGCCGATGGCGGCGGCCCAGATGGTGGCCAGGTGGATCTTCCGGGGCAGTTTGTCCCAGCCGAAGATCCACAGTCCGATGAAGGTGGACTCCAGGAAGAAGGCGAGCAGGGCTTCCATCGCCAGGGGGGCGCCGAAGACGTCGCCGACGAAGCGCGAGTACTCGCTCCAGTTCATGCCGAACTGGAACTCCTGGACGATGCCGGTGACCACGCCCATGGCGAAGTTGATGAGGAAGAGCTTGCCGAAGAACTTGGTCGCCTGCAGGTACTCGTGCCTGCCGGTCCGGTACCAGGCTGTCTGCAAGCTGGCGACGATGACGGACAGTCCGATCGTCAACGGGACGAACAGGAAGTGGTAGACGGTGGTGATCCCGAATTGCCACCGTGCGAGATCTAGTGCGTCCATGCGCCTCTCCGAAAACCGGGCGGCCCCGCGGCCGGAACCACTAGCAGTTTACTACTACGGGTTGTAGTTCTACACGGTGTAGTAGATCACGTCGGAATCGGGGAGGGCACAACGCAGTGGGGGGCCGCCGGAGGGCTCCCGCGCGGCCCCGAGGAAGCGGGAGGGCTCAGTCGACCGGCTCGGCCCCGCGCTCGACGAGCATGTCGCTCATCAGGTCGATCTCGCTCTGCTGGGCGTCGACCATGCCCTGGGCCAGCGACACCACGGCCTCCTCGGAGGCCAACTCCACCGCGGCCTCGGCCATCTCGACGCCGCCCCGGTGGTGCTCGATCATCAACTCCAGGAACAGGATCTCCGCCTCCACACCCGAGGCCGACCGCAGCTCCTCCATCTGCTCGTCCGTGGCCAGCCCCGGCATCCGGTCCGGAACCTCACCGCCGCCGTGGTCATGCCCCGCCATCCAGGCCATCGGCGGCTGCGCGCCGCGGATGGGCAGGTCCCAGGCGACCAGCCAGCCCTCCATGCGCCCGATCTGCCCCTGCTGGGTGAGCGCCATGTCGTAGGCCACCGTCGTGAGCCGGGAGTCGTCGGACTCGTCGTAGATGATCATCGCCATCTCCACGGCCTGGGCGTGGTGCGCGCTCATGTCCCGCAGAAAGCCCGCGTCGGCCGAGGAGTCCAGTGGGGTGTCGGAGCGGTTGACCAGAAGACCGGCGGCCGCGGCGAGAACGACCAGGAAGACCACGACCGGCAGTGGCGCACGCCACAGCGTCCGCGGTGGTGCGGCCGTTACACCCCTGACATCGCCTTCGTTACCCAACGGAACCATCCTGGGGGTATATCGCGTTAATTGGTGCGTATGTTCCTTCAAGGGAGCATAGGTGACAATGCTTACAGTCATGACCGATGCCAGCTACTAGGAGTCACGGGTGGGCAAGAGTTCGGCGGAACGGCGACGCCAGGTAGCGCTGGAGATGCGCGCACGGCGAGAACGCGAGGCCCGCAACCGCAGGATCACCAAGATCACCGTCATCGTCGCGGTGGTCCTGCTCGTTGCCGGAGGCATCGGTTATCTGGCCTATCTCGACTACCGCAACCGCAACATCGAGGGCCTCCAGGAGTACGACGGTCTGTCCCGCAACCACGTCGCCGAGGACGTGTCCTACGAGCAGAGCCCCCCGGTGGGCGGTGACCACCACGCGGCCTGGCAGAACTGCGGCGTCTACGACGCCCCGCTCCGGGACGTCCACGCCGTCCACTCGCTGGAGCACGGCGCGGTCTGGATCACCTACCGGCCCGACCTGCCCGAGGAGGAGGTCGCGGAGCTGGAGTCGCTGTACCGGGCGGGCAGCTACGTCCTGGTCAGCCCGTACGAGGGCGAGATGGACGCCCCCATCGTGGCCTCCGCCTGGGGTGCGCAGGTGGGCGTGGACAGCGCCGACGACCACCGGCTGAGCAGCTTCCTGCGCGCCTACGAGCGCGGACCGCAGACGCCGGAACCGGGCGCCTCCTGCTCCGGAGGGGTCAACCTCACCGAGGCCGAGATCGAGGCGATGGGCGAGGACGCCGCCACGGAGGACGCCGAGACCATGGAGCAGAACGAGGGTTAGCCCGGCCCCGAGGCGGCCTCTCCCCGACGAGGACAGCAGTTGCGCCGCGGCCCGCAACGGGCCGCGGCGCCCCGTCCTCGGCGGAGTGCCGTCACAGCTCCCCGGCGGGCAGAGCCGGGATCTCCTCCCGGACCAGATCACTGAGCGTCGTCAACGCGGCGGCCGGAGGGGTGTAGGTGGCGGGCAGGGTCAACTCCACGTACGCCTCGCGGCCCACCGCCGTGAACAACGTGGGCGAGTCCGCCGGCTCCGGCAACCACGCGACGTCGTTGACCGAGAGCAGTTGGGAGTCGAGGCGCAGCCCCGCGGGCCGCTCGACCCCGCAGCGCACCGCGATGGTGGGCGAGCCCCACGCCGCCACCAGGTCGGAGTCGGGTTCGACGGAGACGCGCTCCTGACCGTAGAGGGAGTCGGGCAGCCGCGCCATCACCGCCCGGCACAGCTCGGCGGTCCGCGCGTCGGGGTCGGGCGGCTCCATCCGTACCGTGCCGCACCCGCCCACCAGCGCCAGCACCGCCGCCAGCGCCAGGGCGCGGGACACCGCACGGACCGCACGTCGCATCAGGCATCGGCTCCAGACCGGATCAGGACTCCAGGTTCACGATCGGGCAGGTCAGCGTGCGGGTGATACCGTCCAGCCGCTGGATGCGCGCGATGACCAGGCGCCCCAGCGAGTCCACGTCCTGGGCCTGCGCCCGCACGATCACATCGTAGGGCCCGGTGACGTCGTCGACCTGGACGACCCCGTCGACACCGGAGATGTCCGACGCCACCCGGGCCGCTCTGCCGACCTCGGTCTGGATCAAGATGTACGCCTGCACCATGGGATGAAGCCTCCGCGACTCTGCGTTCGAGCGTGTGATCTGCGTGCGGACCCCGTCGGCCGTCGTCGTGGGCGGTGCTCGCCCAGCGGACGGAGAACGGGTCTAGACCAGTGCACCGGAGCGCCACCGTACCGTCAACCACTCGGTTCCACGGGACCGGGCTCGTGGGCCCGGTCCCAGCGGGGTCGTGTCCGCCTCGCCGGGGAAGGGAGACGTTTCCCCCGGCCCAGGAGGGCCGGGGGAAACCATGAGAATAGGCTGAAGACCGTGTCGAGCACTATCGGAACCCTCGGCGAATTCGGACTGATCGCCAGGATCACCGCCAGATTCCCCGCCACCGACGACGTGGTCCTCGGTCCCGGCGACGACGCGGCCGTCGTGCGGGCGCCCGACAGCCGCGTCGTCGCCACCACCGACCTGCTGGTGGAGGGACGGCACTTCCGACGTGACTGGTCCAGCCCCCGCGACGTCGGCCACAAGGCCGCCGCACAGAACCTCGCCGACGTCGCGGCCATGGGAGCCCGGCCCACCGCGCTGCTCGTGGGCTTCGCGGCCCCCGCCGACCTGCCCGTCGCCTGGGCCGAGGAGTTCAGCGAAGGGCTACGCGCCGAGTGCTCCACCGCCGGGGCCGCGGTGGTGGGCGGCGACATCGTCCGCTCCGACACCCTCACCGTCGCCATCACCGCGCTCGGTGACCTCCGGGGCGCCCCGCCCGTCCGCCGCGACGGGGCCGCGCCCGGAGACCTCGTCGCGGTCGTCGGCGACCTCGGGCTCTCCGCCGCCGGGCTCGCCCTGCTCCAGGCCGGGCTCGCCGACCGGGAACCGACCTGTCCGGCCGCGCACCGCAGACCGGCGCCGCCGTACGCGGCGGGACCGGCCGCGGCGGAGTTGGGCGCCACCGCCATGATCGACGTCAGCGACGGACTGGTGCAGGACCTCGGCCACATCGCCGCGGCCTCGAACGTGCGGGTGGCCCTGCGCGGCGCGGCCCTGCGCGCCCCCGCCGCGCTGGTCGAGGCGGTGGGGACGCTCGCCCGCGCCGGTGCCCCGCTGCGCTCCCCGCTCGACTTCATGCTCGCCGGGGGAGAGGACCACGCGCTGGCCGCGACCTTCCCCTCCGGCACCGCGCTGCCTTCCGAGTGGACCGTCATAGGCGAGGTGGTCGAGGGTACGGGAGTCACCGTGGACGGATCGGTCCCCGCTGTCGCGGGATGGGACCATTTCGGGTGAAGGGCCGGACAACACCGTTCGGTCAGGAGGAGGTCACCCGGAGGCAAGATTCCGGTTTTGGGAGACTGGTCGCGCTAAGCTCTGGCGACCGACGATTCACCTGCCACCGGAAAGCCCAGAGCGGGATGTCGGTCGACCAGGACTCGGAAAGGCGCGGATCATGAGGCGGCACGGACTGGGACGGGAGCAACGCGGCGCGCACCGTGCGGAGCCTCCCGGCAGCGGTCCGCTGGCCGCGGTGAGTCACGTGCTGGGAAGCACCGTGCCCAAACGGGTGCCGCCGCCCCGGCCGCTGCGCGTCGTTGTGGTGTCGGCGGTGATCGTCGGCGCGCTGCTGTTCAGCTACAGCACCACCCAGATCTACCTGCGTTTCGCCGAACCGGAGCAGCAGGCACCGGTCCCGGGCACCACCGCCTCGGCCGCCCCCGCCCCAGGCGATCCCTCCGGAGACGGCACCGGGTCACAGGCTGCCGCGTCCACCCAGGTGGAGATCCTCACGGAGGAGGACACCGAGGAGGAGACACCGGAGGAGGAGCCCCCGCAGGAGACGGGGAGCACCGGCGACGACCCCCGCCCCTCGCAGCAGGGCCAGGAGGGCTCCTCCGGCGGACAGCAGCCCGCGCCCGTTCCCCAGAGCGGCTCGGAGGCGCCCAGGGTCTCCTACCAGAAGGTCGTCTACGACGCCAGCCACTTCATGGGGCAGTTGACCATCACCAACACCGGAGACCACCCCCTCGACGGCTGGGAGCTGCGGATCGGGTTCAGTGACGCGCAGGTGGTCTCGGCCTGGGGCACCGAGTGGGAGGCGACCCAGAACGGCTTCGTCGCCCGCCAGCCGTCCTGGGAGGAGGGGATCGCCCCCGGGCAGTCGGCCACCGTCAGCTTCACCGCGGAGGGAAGCAGCCACACCCCCGAGAGCTGCTCCCTCAACGGAACGTCCTGCTCCCTGTGAGCCCGGGGGCCGCGGCCCCCGGGGAGTTGTCGGGTGACCTGGGACCGGGGGCTTGAGGCCGCAGTTCCGAGGGGCACGGGAGACTTTCCGGGAAAAGCGTCGAGCGCCACGACAGGTCGTCTGTGGCGCTCGATGGCGGTGCGCACGCGTGGTGCGGCGGGACGGTCAGGAACGCTCGACCTTACCGGCCTTGAGGCAGGAGGTGCACACGTTCAGCCGCTTGGGCGTGCCGCCCACACGGGTACGAACGGTCTGGATGTTCGGGTTCCAGCGGCGGCGGGTACGGCGGTGCGAGTGCGAGATACGGTTCCCGAACCCTGGTCCCTTGCTGCAGATGTCACAGACGGAAGCCACGGTAACTCCATTCACGCGCTCGGGCCGGCTTGTGCTCGCACGCACGTCGATGACCCGAGAGAGGTCTGATGGGCAAGCCGGTCGACGCTGGGCGTCAACCGTGGAAGCGTACCCGAAGGCGGAGCGAATCCACCAAACCAGAGGACTCGTGCCTTCGGACGAACACCGGATTCTCGACCGGAAGGGAGATCCGGCCCCAGGAAGTCCCCCGCTGAGGAGCCGTCCCAAGATAATCGCTCTACCGAGTATAGCCCGGAGCCAGTCCGTAAGATGCCACAGTGGCGGGCCGCGCTGGTGGAGGACGCGGCACGGGGAAGTCGGGGGGCGACCATGACAGACCTGCACGAGCCGTTGGCCGGCAAACTCGGAGACCGGAGCGCCAAGGTCCTGGCCTCCGCGCTCGACCTGCACACCGTCGGCGACCTGCTGCGGCACTACCCCCGGCGCTACGGCAGCCGGGGCGAGCTCACCGACCTGGCCGGACTGGTGGAGGGCGAGCAGGCCACCGTGGTCGCCGAGGTCCTCAGGGGGACCAGTCGGCCGATGCGCAACCGGCGCGGCTCCATCTTCGAGGCCACCGTCACCGACGGCCGGGGAAAGCTGTCGCTGCTCTTCTTCCACCGGGCCGCGTGGCACCGCGACCGGCTGCTGCCCGGGCGGCGCGGGCTGTTCGCCGGAAAGGTCTCGGTCTACCGGGGCCGCCGCCAACTGGCCCACCCCGACTACGAGCTCTTCGAGTCCGAGGATTCCGAACTGGAGCGCGCCAGGGCCTACGCGGAGGCCCTCATCCCCATCTACCCGGCGGCGGAGAAGGCTCCCACGTGGCGGATCGCCAAGTGCGTGGCCACCGTGCTCGACACGCTGGACGAACTCCCCGACCCGCTGCCCGCCGAGGTGCGCTCCCGGCACCGCCTCATCGGCCTGGCCGAGGCCTACCGGCGCATCCACACCCCCGAGGACTGGGACGACGTCCACGCGGCCAGGAAGCGCCTGAAGTGGGACGAGGCGTTCGTGCTCCAGGTGGCGCTGGCCCGCCGCCGACGTACGGCGCAACGGCAGCCCGCCCGTCCGCGCCCGCGCGTTCCCGGCGCGCTGCTGGACGCCTTCGACGCGCGGCTGCCCTTCACCCTCACCGAGGGGCAGCGCGAGGTCGGCGAGGTGATCGCCGCGGACCTGGCCTCCGAGCACCCCATGCACCGGCTGCTGCAGGGCGACGTCGGAGCGGGCAAGACACTGGTCGCGCTGCGCGCGATGCTCCAGGTCGTGGACTCCGGAGGGCAGGCGGTGCTGCTCGCTCCCACCGAGGTGCTGGCCCAGCAGCACCACCGCTCCGTCACCGAGATGCTGGGGCCGCTCGCCCGGGCCGGTCAGCTCGACGGCGCCGAGCACGCCACCCGGATCGCCCTGCTGACCGGATCGCTGGGGGCGGCGTCCCGCCGCGAGGCGCTGCTGGACGCGGCCTCCGGCCGGGCGGGGATCGTCATCGGCACCCACGCCCTGCTCCAGGAGCAGGTCTCCTTCGCCGACCTCGGCCTCGTCGTCGTGGACGAGCAGCACCGCTTCGGCGTCGAGCAGCGCGACGCCCTGCGGGACAAGTCCGCCGAAGGCCGCCCGCACGTGCTGGTCATGACCGCCACCCCCATCCCGCGCACCGTGGCCATGACCGTCTACGGCGACCTCGACGTCGTCGCGCTCAGACAGCTCCCGTCCGGACGCTCCCCCGTCGCCACGCACGTGGTCCCCGCCCGGGAGAAGCCCCACTTCCTGACCCGCGCCTGGGAGCGGATCCGCGAGGAGGTCGCCCAGGGGCGGCAGGTCTACGTCGTCTGCCCGCGGATCGGCGGCGACGGGGAGGAGCCCGACGAGACCGGGCGGGCCGCCTCCGATGGGGACGGCTCCCCGGAGGAGGCGGCCCGCCGCCCCCCGCTGGCCGTGGCGGACGTGCTCGCGGAGCTGGAGGGGGGACCGCTCGGCGGACTGCGGATGGCCGCCCTGCACGGCCGCCTGGCCCCCGACGACAAGGACAAGGTCATGCGCGCCTTCGCCGCGGGCGAGATCGACGTGCTGGTGGCGACCACCGTGGTCGAGGTCGGAGTGAATGTGCCCAACGCCACAGTGATGGTGATCATGGATGCCGACCGGTTCGGTGTCTCGCAGTTGCACCAGTTGCGCGGCCGGGTCGGCCGGGGCAGCCTCCCGGGACTGTGCCTGCTGGTCACCGAGGCAGAGGAGGGCAGCAGGGCCCGCGAGCGCCTCGACGCGGTGGCCGCCACCACCGACGGGTTCGCGCTGTCCCGGATCGACCTGGAACAGCGCCACGAGGGCGACGTCCTGGGAGCCGCCCAGTCCGGCCGCCGGTCCTCCCTGCGGATGCTCACCCTGACCAGGGACGAGGAGCTCATCGGCCGGGCGCGCGAGGAGGCGGCCGACCTCGTCGCGGCCGACCCGGAGCTCACCGCGCACCCCGCGCTGGCCGCCGCGCTGGACGAACTCCTCGGCGAGGACCGCGCGGAGTACCTGGAGAAGGCCTGAGTCCGGCACGGTCGGGCGGGCGCGCCGTCCTAGGGTTGGGTGGGAGGAGCGCACGACGAGGAGCCCAGTACGAGATGACCCGCATCATCGCCGGTGCCGCGGGAGGACGCAGACTCGCGGTACCCGACGGACGGACCACCCGACCCACCAGCGACCGGGTGCGCGAGGCGCTGTTCGCCTCGGCACTGTCCGACCTGGGCTCCTTCACCGGACTGCGGGTGCTGGACCTGTACGCGGGCTCCGGCGCGATCGGGTTGGAGGCGCTCTCCCGCGGCGCCGCGCACGCGCTGCTGGTGGAGGCCGACCGGCGCGCCGCCGCGGTCATCCGCCGCAACATCGCCCGGACCGCCCTTCCCGGCGCGCGCCTGGTCGCCGACCGCGTGGAACGGGTGCTGGCCAGGGGCCCGGAGGAGGGCCCCTACGACCTCGTGGTGGCCGACCCGCCCTACGCGGTGGGAGACGAGGAGGTCACCGCGGTGCTGGAGGCGCTGCGCGACCACGGCTGGCTGGCCTCCGGCGCGCTGGTCGTCGTGGAACGCTCCTCCCGGGGAGACGCTCCGCGTTGGCCTGACGGCTACCTTGCGGACAAGGCGCGTAAATACGGTGAAGCGTCCCTTTGGTACGGTCACGCCGCGAGCCTCCCCGACCGGGGGTGACCCCCTGGGCAGAATCCTGTTACACCGGCTCGCCGACCCGCAGGCCATTCAGAGAGGAGCGGTCCCGTGCGCCGTGTCGTCTGCCCCGGATCCTTCGACCCCGTCACCAACGGCCACATCGACATCATCGGCAGGGTGGCGCGCCAGAACGAGGAGGTCATCGTCGCGGTGCTGGTCAACGTGAACAAGCGGGGACTGTTCACGGCGGACGAGAAACTCGACATGCTCAGAGAGGCCACCCGCGGGTTCGGCAACGTCTCGGTGGCCAAGTTCGACGGACTGCTCGTCGACTTCTGCAGGGCCAACGACGTCTCCGCCATCGTGCGCAGCCTGCGCTCGGTCAGCGACTTCGACTACGAACTGCAGATCGCGCAGATGAACTACCAGCTCTCCGGGGTCGACACGCTGTTTCTGACCGCCAACCCCAAGTACTCGTTCCTCAGCTCCAGCCTGGTCCGCGAGATCGCCCAGTACAACGGGGACGTCAGCGCACTGGTTCCCCCGTACGTGGAGGAGCGGCTGCGCGCCAAGTACGCCGAACTGGCAAAAGACGGGGGCTGAGAGCCGCGCGGGCCGGTGATTTGGGTCGGACCTCACCCGTCGTTAGAATCGGTATTGACCCACGTCCGCGGTTGTCGCACACCCGCGGCCCGGTCGCGGCGCCGGTGACCGGTCGCCGCTGTGCTCAGTCATCAAGCTTCCGCCCGGTGTGGGAGCCGTCAACCGAAAGCGCGATCATCCTGTCTCGTCCAGACTCCCGTTCCCCGCTCGTGGTCGACACCCGGCCGCTCGGCAGACAAGCCGGGTCGATGCGGACGGAGACCCGTGCCGTTCCCGCCCCCGCGCCGCTGGCCGTGGGGATGGCCGGCGTGCCCGAGGGCAGTGACATCGAGTTGGACCTGCGACTCGAAGCCGTCATGGAGGGTGTGCTCGTGACGGGCACGGCGCGCACGGTGTTCACCGCCGAGTGCTCCCGCTGCCTGGACCCCGTCTCCGACGAGTTGGAGGTGGACTTCCAGGAGCTGTTCCGTTATCCGTCCGACGACGACGGCTACGGGCACGAGGCCGAGGACGACCTGGACGCCGGTGACGAGGATGAGGACTACTATCTTGAGGGCGATCTGCTCGACCTCGAACCGGTGATCCGTGACGCGGTGGTGCTCGCGCTGCCGCAGTCGCCGCTGTGTCGGGACGACTGCTCCGGACTGTGTGTGGAGTGCGGCGCCAAACTGGCCGACGTCGGTCCCGACCACAGCCACGACGAACGTCTCGACCCCCGGTGGGAGGCGTTGCGTCGCCTGCGCGAGGAGTCCGGAGGAAGCTGAACGCACCACCGCTGGGCGTCGGGCGGGTTGGCCGGCGAAGCCCCGGCAGCTCCGTGCTCTTCGCACCGGGCCTTCTCTCCGCCGCGGCGGAGGCCGCCTCGGGCGGGCAGGTCCACGAGGAGCACGAGTGTCCCCGCGAGCGCGGGGGTGACCAGGAAAGTGAGCTCCCGCGAGCGCGGGGGTGACCCAGGAGGATTGAAGTGGCCGTCCCGAAGCGGAAGATGTCGCGGAGCAACACTCGCACCCGCCGTTCCCAGTGGAAGGCGGCGCGCCCGGTGCTGATCAGCTGCCCGCGCTGCCGTGACCCCAAGCTCCCGCACGTCGCCTGCCCCACGTGCGGCACCTACAACAACCGCCAGGTCGTCAACCCGGCGTGATCACGCGAGGCGGGTCCGAGGTGATCGGGCCCGCCGTTCGTCCGCCCGTGCGCGGTGCGTAGCGCCACCGCGGGCGGCTCCGGACCGCGCCGGAATTCCCGAGGTCGTGGTGGTCGCCGTGCCCATTCCACGACGTCCACCTCGCCTTCGAGCGTTCCCGGCTGACCGGAGCACCCCCGTTTCCGTACCCGATCCGAACGGTCAGTTCGCCATGCGGTGGTTCCGCCGTCCGGCGGGAGTCCCGCACGGCCCGCACAGGGATGTGAGAGCCCGATGGGAACGCAGATCTCCGCTTCCGAAGCCCGTGAGTTCCAACGATCAGTCGGCATCGAGGTCGCCCCGGACATCCTCACCCGCGCCCTCACCCACCGCTCCTACGCCTACGAGAACGGCGGGCTGCCGACCAACGAGCGGTTGGAGTTCCTCGGCGACTCCGTCCTCGGCCTGGTCGTCACCGACACCCTCTACCGCACGCACCCCGACCTTCCCGAGGGGCAGTTGGCCAAGCTGCGCGCCGCGGTGGTCAACATGCGGGCGCTCGCCGACGTGGCCCGGGGGCTGGGGATCGGCCGCTACGTGCGCCTGGGACGGGGCGAGGAGGCCACCGGGGGCCGCGACAAGTCCTCGATCCTCGCCGACACGCTGGAGGCCCTGATCGGCGCCGTCTACCTGGACCGCGGCCTGGACGAGGCGTCCGCGCTGGTGCACCGGCTGTTCGACCCGCTGATCGCCCGGGCGTCGGGACTGGGCGCCGGACTGGACTGGAAGACCTCCCTGCAGGAACTCACCGCCGCCGAACTGCTCGGCGTACCCGAGTACCAGGTCGAGGAGAGCGGCCCCGACCACCAGAAGACCTTCCGCGCCACGGTGCGGGTCGCCGGTCGGACCTACGGACTGGGCGAGGGGCGCAGCAAGAAGGAGGCCGAGCAGCAGGCCGCGGAGTCGGCCTGGAAGGCCATCCGGGCCGCCGCCGAGCGGCAGCCCGCACCGGAGGGAAGCTGACCGGATGCCGGAACTGCCCGAGGTGGAGGTGGTGCGGCGCGGCCTGGAGCGGTGGGTCGCCGGCGCGTCCCTCGGTGAGGTCGCGGTCCTGCACCCGCGTTCGGTGCGGAGGCACGTCCGGGGAGCGGCGGACTTCACCGCCAGCCTGTCCGGACGCGTCGTCGCCGAGGTGCGGCGGCGCGGCAAGTATCTCTGGCTGACCCTGGACTCGGGTGACGCGCTGCTGGCCCATCTGGGAATGAGCGGACAGTTGCTGGTCCAGCCGTGCGGCGCCGACGACGAACGGCACCTGCGGGTGCGGCTGCCGTTGGCCGTGCCGCCGGACAGCGGCCCGGCCGACCCACGGGAACTGCGTTTCGTGGACCAGCGCACCTTCGGCCACCTCCTGGTGGACCACCTCGTCGACGACGGCGCCGGGGAGGGGCTGCCGTCGGTCATCACGCACATCGCGCGTGACCCGCTGGACCCGGCTTTCGACGACGACGCGTTCGCCGCGGCGCTGCGCCGCAGACGCACCGGTCTCAAGCGGGCGCTGCTGGACCAGTCCCTGATCAGCGGGGTGGGCAACATCTACGCCGACGAGGCGCTGTGGGCGGCCCGGCTGCACTGGGCCAGACCCACCGAGACGCTGCGCCGCCCCCAGATCGACACACTGCTCACCGCGGTGCGGGAGGTGATGACCGCGGCACTGGCCCAGGGGGGAACGTCCTTCGACAGCCTCTACGTGAACGTCAACGGGGAGAGCGGCTACTTCGAGCGCAGTCTCAACGCCTACGGCCGCCGCGACCGTCCGTGCGCCCGGTGCGGCGCGCCGATCCGGAGGGAGACCTTCATGAACCGCTCGTCGTACAGTTGCCCGCGATGCCAGCCGGTACCGCGCGGCGCACGCGTGTGAATTCTCCTTTCCCGTACGGCGGTTCGGACGTGAACGGGGTAGCCAATGGGTGACATTCGTATGACCGCGTGGGTGCGCGGACACGTTCAGGGTGTGGGTTTTCGGTGGTGGGTGCGCTCACGCGCACTGGAACTCGGACTGACCGGAGCCGCGACAAACCTGGTCGACGGCAGGGTCGAGGTGGTCGCGGAGGGGGAGCGCACCGCCTGTGAGCACCTGCTCGCGCTGCTGCGCGGCGGTCGGACCCCCGGGCGCGTCGATTCGGTCATTGAGCGTTGGACAAACCATAGGGGTTCTTTCACCGGATTCGAGGAGCGGTGAGTATCCTGGATATGGCGACGCGATTCGCGTGAGACTCCGGTGTGTGACACATGTCCGTTCCGACTCGGTGGGCTGGCTCCCTCCGCGGTGGACACTTGTTCGTCGCCCGCCAAGGGGGATCCTCAAACGGATCGTGGAAGCTCGCATGCCCACACGGCGCTGGCTCGCCCAGCCGCCGTTGGCTTTCTCGTCCAATTCTTGACCGACGGCACGCACGGTGAGACGCTGGAAGGTACATAATGCGCTTATCCACGTTCACACCAGGGTGACTCATCAATTCAGCACCCGGTCGTGTCCGCATTCTCTCCTGCAATTTCCGTCAGGTCACTCAGTGTGGAGGACCCGCATCATGGCAAAAGCTCTGTTCGGTCACGTCGGAGGCCCGGACCCCCGTATGGTTCAGGAACTGCGACGCCTGCAGAAGCGAGTACGCGACCTCGAGGACGAGGTCGGCCGACTCCAGGCCCAGAACGACCGGCTCTCCGAGACGCTCACGGACGTCACCGTCCCCACCTCCGAGCGCGAACCGGCCCTGGCCTGACGCGGCTCCGTCAACGCTGCGCACATCCCACCGGTCGAAGGGCGCCTGTGAATGATGCCTCCTGGCGCCCTTGGGACCGCGGGGACGGCCACCGACCGCTGAGAAAATTTTTCTTTCCCTGAGGATTATCGAAGGTTTACCCACGGATCCCTTCCGATAACCCCCGAAAGATCGAATTCCTCCCGCGGTCGTCGACGCGACCGGTCCGGCGGTACTCCGAGCAGCCACACCACGCCCGGACAGGTACGTCGCGACAGGAGAAAAAGCTGGTACCGACGGTTTCCGACGCCCGCTCCGGCCGTTCCCGGAAACCGCGCCTCCATCCCTCCACGGGCCGCACCGGGCGCTTCCGTGAAAAGGACGGCTCCCAGACCGCGGCCGTGCCCGTCCCCGCCGTGCGCGCCGTGGCCGAACCTCAAAAGGCGAGGTCACGGTGGTGCGAGAACGTGCCGGGCACCCCGTGGACCGTGGCACCCTTGACAACGGACGGAGTCGGGGAGACCGCGGAGGTGAACGCGCGACCGTGTATCTGAAGACACTCACGCTGCGCGGATTCAAGTCCTTCGCCTCGGCCACCACCCTCCGTTTCGAACCAGGCATCACCTGCGTCGTGGGCCCCAACGGCTCCGGCAAGTCCAACGTCGTCGACGCCCTGGCCTGGGTCATGGGCGAACAGGGCGCGAAGACACTGCGCGGCGGCAAGATGGAGGACGTCATCTTCGCGGGGACGTCCTCCCGCGCCCCGCTCGGCCGCGCCGAGGTCAGTCTCACCATCGACAACACCGACGGCGCGCTGCCCATCGACTACTCCGAGGTCACCATCAGGCGGACCATGTTCCGCAACGGAGGCTCCGAGTACGCCATCAACGGCGACACCTGCCGCCTGCTCGACATCCAGGAACTCCTCAGCGACTCCGGCATCGGCCGCGAGATGCACGTCATCGTCGGTCAGGGACAACTCGACACCGTCCTGCACGCGGGCCCGGAGGAACGCCGCGCGCTCATCGAGGAGGCCGCCGGAATCCTCAAGCACCGCAAGCGCAAGGAGAAGGCGCTGCGCAAGCTCTCCGCGATGCAGAGCAACCTCGACCGGGTCAGCGACCTGACCGCGGAACTGCGCCGCCAGCTCAAACCCCTGGGCCGCCAGGCCGAACTCGCCCGGAGGGCCGCGGTCATCCAGGCCGAACTGCGCGACGCCCGGCTCCGCCTGCTCGCCGACGACATCGTCACCCTGCGCGAGGGCCTCGCCAAGGAGGAGGCCGACGAGGCGGCGGTGCGGGAACGCCGCGCCGCCGCCGAACAGGCCCTGGCCCAGGCCCAGGAACGCGAGGCGCAACTCGAACGGGCCGCCACCGAGGCCGCTCCGCTGCTGGCCCGGGCGCAGGAGACCTACCACGCCCTGTCCCGGCTCAAGGAACGGCTCAGCGCGGTCGCGGGCCTGGCCGCCGAGCGCCACCGCAACCTCTCCTCGACGGGCGAGGAGGAGCGGCGCGGCCGGGACCCGGAGGAACTGGAACGCGAGGCCGAGGAGATCCGCGCCCAGGAGGAGGAGCTGCAGGACCGCCTGGACGCCGCCCGCACCGAACTGGAAGGCGTCGTCTTCGACCGGGCCGAGGCCGAGGCGGCCCTGCGCGACGAGGAGCAGCGCGTCGCCGCCGCCGCACGGGCCGCCGCCGACCGCCGTGAGGGGCTGGCCCGCCTCCGCGGCCGGGTGGAGGCGCTGCGCAGCAGACTGGAGGCCGGGCAGGCCGAGATCGAACGGCTCGACCAGGCCGCGGTCGAGGCCCGCGAGCGCGCGGCCGAGGCGCAGACCGCGTTCGAGGAGGCCCGCGCCGAGGCCGAAGGGTTGGAACTGGGCGACAGTGAACTGGAGGAGGCCCACGACCAGGCCCGCGAGGAACTGGCCGCGGCCGAGGCCCGCCTCAACGAGCTGCGCGCCGCCGAACGCGCCGCCGAACGCGAGCGCGCCGCCCTCGACGCCCGCCGGGAGGCGCTCGCGATGGGCCTGGAGCGCGGGGACGGCGCCGCCGCGCTCCTGACCGCCGACGCCGACACCCCCGGGCTGCTCGGTTCGCTCGCCGCCTTCCTCGACGTCGAACCGGGCGCCGAGACAGCGGTCGCCGCGGCCCTGGGCGCGGCCTCCGACGCCGTCGTGCTGGCCACCCGCGAGGACGCGGGCGCAGCCCTCGAACTGCTCAAACGACACGACGCGGGAAGAGCCGGGATCGTCGTGGCCGCCGCGGGCACGGCCGTCCCGCAGGAGCGCAGACCCGGCCCGCCGCACGGTGCCCGGCCCGCCCTGGACGCCGTCACCCCGCCGGACCGGCTACGCGAGGCGCTGACCGTCCTGCTCGCCGACACCGTGCTGGTCCCCGACACGGCCACGGCGGGCCGGGTGGTCGCCGAACGGCCCGACCTGCGCGCGGTCACCCCCGACGGGGACGTGTTCACCGCCGCGTTCGTCCACGGCGGCTCCACCGCCGTCCCCAGCCTCCTGGAGGTACGGGCGGCCGTGGACGAGGCGACCGAACAGCTCGCGGCGGCCGAGGAGACCTGCAAACGGGCCGCCGCCGACCTCGCCGACGCCACGATCGCGCGGGAGCGGGCCGCGGCGGCGGTCGAGGCGGTCAACGCCCGGCGCCGCGGCACGGACCGGCGCCGCAACGAGGTCGCCCAGCAGGTCGGAAAGCTCGGCGGCCAGGCCCGCGCGGCCGTCCTCGAAGCCGAACGGTACACCGCCGCGTCGCAGAAGGCCGCGCGGGGACGCGAAGCCGACCTGCTGGCGCTCACCGAACTCCAGGAGCGACTGGAGCAGGCCGAGAACGAACCCGTCGACGACGACGAACCCGACACGGCGCGGCGCGACCGGCTCGCGGCGGAGGCCACCCGGCTCCGGTCGGTGGAGATGGAGGCGCGCCTGGCGGTGCGCACCGCGGAGGAGCGGGTCCGCGCCATCACCGGACGCGCCGAGGCGCTGCTGCGCACCGCCGCGGCCGAACGTCGGGCCCGGGAGGAGGCGGCACGGCGCAGGAGGCGCCGCGCCGCCCAGGCGAAGGTGGCCGAGGCGGTCGCCGACGGTGCGGCCCAGGCGCTGAGCCGCATCACGGTGTCCCTGGCCGCGGCCGACGGTGAACGCCGCCTCGCCGAGGAGCAGCGCGACACCCGCGAAGCCGAACTCAGAACCGTCCGGACCAGGGTCCGGGAACTCTCGGTGGAGCTGGAGAAGCTGCTCACCGTGGTGCACAGCGGCGAGGTGGCCCGCGCCGAGCGCCGCCTGCGGCTGGAGCAACTGGAGACGCGCGCCCTGGAGGAGTGGGGCATGGAGGCGGAGACGCTCGTGGCCGAGTACGGTCCGCGCGTGCCGGTCCCGCCGCCCGCCGACGCCGAGGAGGCCGACGCCGTCCCGGTCCCGTACGTGCGCGAGGTGCAGGAGAAACGCGCCAGAACGGCGGAACGCCAGCTCGGCCGGCTCGGCAGGATCAACCCGCTGGCGCTGGAGGAGTTCGCCGCACTGGAGGAGCGGCACAACTTCCTCAACACCCAGCTGGAGGACCTCAAGAAGACCCGCCGCGACCTGCTGACCGTGGTCAAGGAGGTCGACGACCGGGTGCAGGAGGTGTTCTCCGCCGCCTACGCCGACGTCGAACACGAGTTCCGCCGGATCTTCTCCCGGCTCTTCCCCGGCGGGGAGGGCCGCCTCGTCCTCACCGACCCCGACGACATGCTCACCACCGGGGTCGAGGTCGAGGCCCGCCCGCCCGGCAAGAAGGTCAAACGCCTGTCCCTGCTCTCCGGCGGTGAGCGCTCGCTGACGGCGGTGGCCTTCCTCGTCGCCATCTTCAGGGCCCGGCCCTCCCCGTTCTACGTGATGGACGAGGTGGAGGCCGCGCTGGACGACACCAACCTGCAGCGGCTGCTGGTGATCTTCGAGGAGTTGCGCGCCGCCTCGCAGTTGATTGTCATCACCCACCAGAAGCGCACCATGGAGGTCGCCGACGCGCTCTACGGCGTGACAATGCGGGGGGACGGGATCTCCCAGGTGATCAGTCAGAAACTCGACCGGGCGGGCTGACCCCGCCCTCCTCGTCGCGGGCGCGGCGGCAAGCCCTAGGATGGCCTGGTCGCATCGCTTCCGGCGCTGCTGCGCCGGTGGGGGCGACGGCGTCACGTGAGCGAAGTCCGGACCCGAAACCGGCGCTGTCTCCGCAACTGTGACACCCCTCCCCGACGGGGAGCGGGTGGAGCCAGGTCGCCTCACGTGCTCGTCGACGTCCGCTGTCCTCGTGGGAAGGACGGTCCGTCTCTCACGGGCTCTGTTCTCCCTGCCCTGCCGTAAGGAGCCCTCCGTGCGCGTCGCACGCAGCCTGGCGGCGTTCTCGCTGCCCCTCCTGGTCACCCTCGCCGCATGCGGTGGTTCCCCCTCCGACGAACCGGCCGCGGAGCAGTCCCCGGCCGAGGGCTTCCCGGTGACCGTCACCGACTCGCGCGGTGAGGTCACCCTGGAGACGGTTCCCGAACGCGTCGTCTCCCTGTCACCGTCGCTCACCGAGATCCTGTTCGAGGTCGGAGCGGGCGAGCAGGTCGTCGCCGCGGACGAGTACTCCAACCACCCGCCCGAGGCGCCCACCACCGACCTGTCCGGGTTCACCCCCAACGTCGAGGCCGTCGTCGAGTACGACCCCGACCTGGTGGTGCTCTCCGACGACGGCGGCGACATCACCGAACAGTTGGAGAACCTGGAGGTCCCCACGCTGCTGCTGCCCGCCGCACAGACGCTGGAGGACACCTACTCCCAGATGGAACTGCTGGGCGAGGCCACCGGCAACGCCGAGGAGGGTGCCGCGGCGGCCGATGAGTTGCGCGACCGCATCGACGACGTCGTCGCCGGGGTCGAGGACGACGCGGCGGGACTGACCTACTACCACGAGATCGACGCCCAGCTGTACTCGGTGACCTCCGACACCTTCATCGGGCAGGTCTACGGGCTGTTCGGTCTCAGCAACATCGCCGACGAGGCGGAGGACACCGCGGGCGGCTACCCGCAGCTGTCGGCGGAGTTCATCGTCGAACAGGACCCCGACCTGGTCTTCGTGTCCTATCCCGGGGGAGTGGAGGACGTCACGGGACGCCCCGCCTTCGACTCGGTCACCGCCGTGCGGGAGGGGAACGTGATCGAACTCGACGCCGACACCTCCTCCCGCTGGGGACCGCGGGTCGCCGACTTCGCCGAGGACGTCGCCGAGGCCGTCGAGGCGGCACGCGGCGAATGACCGGTGCGGGCCTCCTGGCCGGTCTCCGAACGGGGCTGCGGGTGAGAGCCGGACGCGGGGGCGCACTCGGCGGACTGTGGACCGGGGCCGGACTGGCCGCGCTCCTCGGCGCGATGATCCTGGGAATCAGCGCGGGCGCGGCCTCCCTCGCCCCGGTCGAGATCATCCGCGAACTGCTCAGCCACCTGCCGTTCCTGGACGTGGAATCGGCGCTGACCGACCGGCAGCGGGCCGTCCTGGAGCAGCTTCGGATGCCGCGGGTCGCGCTGGGCGCGCTGGTGGGCGGACTGCTCTCCGGCGCGGGTGCGGCCTACCAGGGGGTGTTCCGCAATCCGCTGGCCGACCCCTACCTGCTGGGCGCGGCCAGCGGGGCGGGGCTGGGCGCCACCCTGGTCATCGTCTACGCCGGCGGGTCCGACCTGGGCGGGCTGCCCCTGGTCCCGGTGGCCGCGTTCGCGGGGGCGCTGCTCGGGGTCATGGCCGCCTACCTGCTCGGCCGGACCGCCGGAGGCGGCGGCACCGCGGCCCTGCTGCTGGCGGGGGTGGCGGTGTCGTCCTTCCTGACCGCGGCGCAGACCCTCGTCCAGCAGGCCGAGATCGACGAGTTGCAGCGCGTCTACTCCTGGATGCTCGGCGGCCTGGGCCGCGGCGGCTGGAGCGACCTGTGGCTGGTCGCGCCGTACGCGGCCGTGTCCCTGGCGGTGCTGCTGGGCAGCAGCTTCCTGCTCGACCTGCTCGCGCTCGGCGACGAGAAGGCTGTCAGCCTGGGAGTGCGGCCGACCGTGGTGCGCGTGGTCGTGATCTCCGCCGCGTCGCTGGCCACCGCCTCGGCCGTGGCGGTGAGCGGACTGATCGGGTTCGTGGGCATCGTGGTCCCGCACATCGTGCGCCGCCTGGTGGGCCCCGACTACCGCCGCATCCTCCCGGTGTCGCTGCTGTTCGGCGGGGCCTTCCTGGTGCTGGTGGACGTCGCGGCGCGCACCCTGGTCGCTCCGGCCGAACTGCCGCTCGGCGTGGTGACCGCGTTCATCGGCGCGCCCTTCTTCGTCCTCGTCCTGCGCGCCACCCGGTCGCGCGTGAGGTAGCGGGACCCGCGGGAGGACCGGTGACTCCCGACGGGGGTTACCGGGAAAACGCGGGTGGTCTGGGAGACTTGGAAGCGTTATGGACTACACGATTGTTGTCATCGTCATCTTCATCGTCGCTCTTGTGGCGGTCGGCGGCGCGCTCCTGGTCGTTCCCCGGCGCCAGGTGGGACCGGCCGAGAAGAAACCCGAGGTCGGGCGGCCGGAGGGCAGTTCGGGAGAGGGGGCCACGGCGGTCCTCGAACCCGAGGAGGCCGAAGGCGCGACAGCCGTCGCCGAGCCCGAGGCGCCCGTGGTCGAACCCGTGCCGCCTCCCGCCCCGCCGATCGAGATGCCGCCGCCCTCGGCGGGGCGGCTGGTGCGGCTGCGCGCCCGCCTGGCCCAGTCGCAGAACGTCTTCGGCCGCAGCCTGCTGAGCCTGCTGGCCAGCGACCGGCTCGACGAGGACACCTGGGAGGAGATCGAGGAGATCCTCATCACCGCCGACGTCGGCGTCACCTCGGCCACGCAGATCACCGAGGGCCTGCGCACCCGGGTCAGGGTGCTGGGCACCCGCGACGCGGACGAGGTCCGCAAGCTGCTGCGCTCCGAACTGCTCGCGCACATCAACCCGGACCTGGACCGATCGGTGCGCACCGAGCCGCACGGCGACCGCCCGGCCGTGGTCATGGTCGTCGGGGTGAACGGGGTCGGCAAGACCACCACCGCGGGCAAGCTGGCGCGGGTCATCGTCGGCGACGGCGGCAGTGTTGTGCTGGGCGCGGCCGACACGTTCCGGGCCGCCGCCGCGGAGCAGCTCCAGACCTGGGGCGAGCGCGTGGGCGCGTCGGTCGTGCGCAAGGAGGAGGGGGCGGACCCCGCCAGCGTGGCCTTCGACGCGGTGACCAGGGGAATCGAGGAGGGCGCCGGCACGGTCATCGTCGACACCGCCGGACGCCTGCACACCAAGACCGGCCTGATGGACGAGCTCGGCAAGGTCAAGCGGGTCGTGGAGAAGAAGTCCCAGGTGGACGAGGTCCTGCTGGTGCTGGACGCCACCACCGGGCAGAACGGACTGCGGCAGGCCCGGGTGTTCGCCGAGGTCGTCAACGTCACCGGGATCGTGCTGACCAAGATGGACGGCACCGCCAAGGGCGGCATCATCATCCAGGTGCAGCGGGAGCTCGGCGTGCCGGTCAAGCTCGTCGGTCTCGGAGAGGGGCCCGACGACCTGGCGCCCTTCGATCCCGAGGCGTTCGTCGACGCGATCCTGGAGACGCCCTGACCGGTTGCGGCGCGGGTCACCCCGCGCCGCAACCGACAGGCCGCTACGCCTCCCCGAGGATGTCCTGGCCTCCAGGCCGGGGAGGAGTCCGCTCTCCTGCGTAGCGGGACAAGCCGAGCCGATTCGCCGCCGGGCGAACCGGCGTCGTCCAGTGCGGATTCCAGCAGGTGCACGATCTCGGAGTCGAGCTACCTGCGATCGCGCCTGACCTGGTCGGACAGGCGTGCGTGCAGGTCGGCGGGCAGGCGGAGCGCGATGCGTCTGTCGTCGTCCACGACTCCATCGTGGGCGCGGAACGGCACACAACTGGTATGCGGCCGGTGCCATCTCGGCAGGCAGCTCACCGGTTGGCGTGCCAGCCACGGGTGGCTGCGCGGTGGCGCGTCGGTTCCCCAGCAGCAGACCATCCGCGACTTCGCCAAGTCCCGCGCCAAGGCGGCCAGGGACACCGCCAACCGGCTGCCGATGCGGCAGCGCGCCGGCATGCCCCGCTACGAGAAGAAGGCCGTCGCGGACCCGACGCTGAACCACACCCGCCGCGGCTTCTCCCCCGAAGAGAGCCGACTCCACGTGGCAGGCGGTATCGCCCTGACCGTGATGTGGTCCCGCGACCTGCCGGGGCCCCGTCGAGTGTCCGTGTCTACCGTGGCAGCCTGGGGCACCGGTACGCCAGCTTCGTCGTGCCCGCACCGGCCGAACCCCTCCCCGAGACGGGAAGGGTGATCGGCATCGACTGGGGCCAGGCAGATCGCGACCACCACCGGTCGAGACGGATCGCAGACACGGCCGTGACGTGCGCCTGGTGCGTCCGGCCCACACCACGATGGACTGCGCGGGCCGCGGAGCGAGAGCCAAGCACGCACTGCCGCTGTCCGAACGCACCCCCACCCGCACCGCGTGCGGGGTGTCCCGTTCCCGGGACACCGACTCCGCGCGCATGATGCTTCTCCGGGCTGGTCTGGACCCGGCTGGTGGTGAGGGCGTGGGACCTCCTGGCCCGCCGGGTCAGGAGGCCGTCTGAGTCAGGAACCCCCGCGGTTCTCGTGGGGGAGGGGACAACGCTCCCATCCCTTCAGGGAGGGGAGCGGTCAGACCCCGACGTCGCGGCGGGCGAACGCGACCGCGCCGAGGGCGGCCAGCACCACCGGGACGGCCAGCAGCACCGCGGTGTAGCCGAGGTCGAAGCCGTTGACCAGCGGGTCGGGGTCCATCGCGTAGTGGAACGCCGACCCGAACCGCAGCCACTCCAACTCCTCCACCTGCCGGGCGAAGGTGTTGCCCAGGTAGCCCACGACCGCCAGCACGGCGGCGGCGCCCAGGGCCAGGGCGCGGCGTCCCGTGGCCGCCCCGACCGCCAGCGCGACCGTGCCGTAGACCAGGGCGATCAGGGTGACGGAGGTGCTCGCGGCGAGCAGCCGGTCAATCGGCAGTTCGGCGTCGATGGCCGGGCCGAGCAGCAGGAGCGTGCCGAACACGGCCGCTCCGAGGACGGCGACGAACACCACCGCGGCGGCGGACCGCTGCAGCAGGACGCCGGTTCGGGTGACCGGGTGGGCCAGCAGCAGTTCCAGCCCGCCGGACTCCTCGTCCCCGGCGATCGCCCGCGACCCCAGCGAGACCGCGGCGATCACCAGCAGGACCGGGGTGAGCAGCCCGAACACGGTGGCGCCCAGGTAGCCCTCAACCGTGGAGAGGGTGGTCCAGCCCATCGACTCCATGAGCCCCTCGGGCAGCGACTCCATGTAGGCGTCCATGGCCTCACCGGAGTCGCGCATCGACGGCCAGAAGGCGCTGTACAGCGCGGTGACCGCGATGACGCCGACGAGCCAGCCGACGAGGGCGCGCAGGTTGTCGCGCAGGAATCTGCCGAAGACGTTACGCCGCATCGCCGGTCTCCTCACGGTCGGTGTAGTAGGCGAAGAACAGGTCCTCCAGGTCGGGTTCGGCGCTGTCGAACTCCAGCACGGTGTGCCGCGCGGCCTGTTTGACGAGCGCGTCGGGGCTGCCCTCGACGACGCAGCGCACGGTGGCGCCGTCGACGGTGAGATCCCGCACGTTGTCCAGGTCGGCGAACTCGGCGGCGTCGACCGGTTCGGCGAAGCGGAGGCGCACCTGGCGTGCGGCGCGCTGCCGCAGCGCGTCCATGTCCTCGGTGGCCACGAGTCGCCCCTGCCGGATGATGGCGGCGCGGTCGGCGACGTCCTGGACCTCGCTGAGCACGTGCGAGGACATGAACACGGTGCGGCCGTCGTCGCGGACCTCGCGCACCATCTCCAGGAACTCCCGTTGCAGCAGGGGGTCCAGGCCGCTGGTGGGCTCGTCCAGGATGAGCAGTTCGGGGCGGTGCATGAACGCCTGGATCAGGCCGACCTTCTGCTTGTTGCCCTTGGACAGGCCGCGGATGGGGTGGGACAGGTCCAGCCCGAGGCGTTCGGCGAGTTCGCCGATGCGCTCCCGGGGCACCCCGCCGCGCAGGTCGCCGAGGTAGCCGAGCAGTTCCCGGGCGGGGCGGCGGCTGGTGAAGGTGAGTTCTCCGGGCAGGTAGCCGACCCTGCGGCGGATCCGGACACCGTCGGTACGCGGGTCGAGGCCCAGGACGCGCGCCTCACCTCCGGATCGGCGGATGAGGTCGAGCAGGATGCGGATGGTCGTCGACTTGCCCGCGCCGTTGGGGCCGAGGAAGCCGAAGACCTCACCGGCGCGGACCCGCAGGTCCAGGCCGAACAGGGCCTGGTGCTTCCCGTAGCTCTTGGTCAGGCCGCGGGTGGCGATGACGGAGGAGGGGACTGTGTTCACGGGGGAGTCGCCCCCTTTCTGTGAGGTTGTCAGAGCGGGTGTTCCCGCTGCCACGCGAGCCAGCGCTCCACCAGGTTGGGGATCTCCTCCTGGATCCAGGTGAAGAACTGGTGCATCTCGCGGAGTCGGAGCAGACGCCCCGGAGGCTCGTCGCGGAACTCGTCGAGTCCGCGGGCGGCCAACTCGGTGAAGACCGCGTAGACGGGCGTCTGCTGGCGGAGCATCGTGCTCCAGGCGTTGGGGGTGATGCGGTAGTAGTCGCGTCGCTGTCCGGGTCTGGGAACCTTCTCGATCCATCCGGCGGTGCGCAGGAAGCGCAGGGCGGGACTGATCGACCCCTTGCTCGCCTGCAGCGCCGCGCTGATGTCGGAGGCACTCTGCTCCGGTGGGTCGCAGACCAGCAGCCAGCCGACCACCCGGCCGTGCATGCGCACCAGGCCCATCCGTTCGAGGACGACGGCGACCTCCTCGACGTAGTGCCGTTCCTGCTCGGTGGGATCCCGCGGGGAGCCCGGGGGGACGTAGTCGTTGTGAACCATAAGTTCAGTATCTATTGAACTTTCTGTACTTACAAGTATTCGTGGCCCGGTTCGCGGCGGCGGGCGTAACAGAACGGCAACGCGGTCCGGGGCGGAAGAGAGAAGGGGGAGCCGCCGGAGAGGCGGACACCGGTCCCGGTCCGCCCCGATCCGCAGCGGATTCACACACTCGTAACGCGCTGTCCGATGTCTTTACACGCACGCAACAGTCCCGGTCGTGCCGATTAACACGCCGGGCAGAGGCTTTCGGTCGTGGAACTGGTCGTCGAGCCCAAAGACGCGCCCGAGCGAACCACTCACTCCCCTGGCACCAACAGATCCCCCGCACGAAAGATCGTGGAGGCGACGTGTTAGATACCGGCACGACCGCGTGGCTTTTGATCAGCGCCGCACTCGTGATGCTCATGACGCCGGGCCTGGCCTTCTTCTACGGAGGCATGTCGCGGGCCAAGAGCGTCCTCAACATGATGCTGATGAGCTTCGCCAGCATCGCCATCGTCAGCGTCCTCTGGGTGCTGGTCGGTTACTCGCTCACCTACGGTGCGGGCTACGGTCCGCTCACGCACTTCATCGGCGGCCTCGGCGACTTCGGCTCCGGCGGCTTCATCGGAGTGGTCGACGAGGAGGGCGGCTACCCGCTCCTGGTCGACGTCGGCTTCCAGATGATGTTCGCCATCATCACCGTCGCCCTGATCAGCGGCGCCATCGCCGACCGCGCCAAGTTCGGCGCCTGGCTGCTCTTCGTTCCGATCTGGTCCCTGCTCGTGTACTTCCCCGTCGCCCGCTGGGTGTGGGGCGGCGGCTGGTTCGACCAACTGGAGACCTGGTTCGGCGCCGGCGTCGTCGACTTCGCCGGCGGTACCGCGGTGCACATCAACGCCGGTGCCGCCGCACTCGCCCTGACCTTCGTCCTGGGCCGCCGCAAGGGCTTCGGCTCCGAGTCGATGCGTCCGCACAACCTGCCGTTCGTCCTGCTGGGCGCCGCGCTCCTGTGGTTCGGCTGGTTCGGCTTCAACGCCGGTTCCGCCTACGCCGCCGACGCCGTCGCCGGTCTGGCCCTGCTCAACACCCAGGTCTGCACCGCCGCCGCCACCGCCGCGTGGATGCTGGTGGAGCGCATCCGCTACGGCAAGGTGACCGCGCTCGGGTTCGCCTCCGGCGCCGTCGCCGGTCTGGTCGCGATCACCCCGGCCGCCGCCAACCTGACCCCGATCTGGGCCGTCGTCCTCGGCCTGGTCGCCGGCGCCGTCTGCGCCTACGCGATCAGCTGGAAGTTCAAGTTCAAGTACGACGACGCCCTCGACGTGGTGGGCATCCACATGGTCGGCGGCATCATCGGCTCGCTCGCCCTGGGCCTGTTCGCCTCCTCGGTGGTCGGCGAGGGCGCGCCCGACGGCATCTTCTTCGGCGGCAGCCCGATGTTCTTCGTGGTGCAGCTCATCGCGGTCGTGGCCACGATCGTCTACTCCTTCGTGGTCACCTGGATCATCGCCAAGATCATCGATCTGGCCATGGGCTTCCGCATCCCCGAGCACGTCGAGACCAACGGACTGGACGCCGAGCTCCACTCCGAGTCCGCCTACGCCTTCGACGAGCTCGACACCGAAGAGCTCTCCTCGTCGACGCCTCCGGGCGAGGAGAAGCCCTCAAAGCAGGTGCAGGTCTAGCGTCCCCAACGTTGAGGTCGCACCCCGCACCACAACGCGATGGGGGTCGGCTGGGCCGGCGAGGTCTTCCTCGCCGGCCCACGCTGCTGTCCGCATGTGGCCGCGACCGGCGCCGGTCGCGGCCACGGCCTGTTCCCGGTCGGCTGCGGAAGCACCGCGGAGGTTGGGTAGGCTCGGATCTCGATTCGACCCCGCGCCGGCCGCGACCGACCCCCACGAGAGCCCGGTGGCGGACGAAACGTGGACGGCACGATTTTCCGGATACCCGAACCGGATCGGATTCCGGCACATCCAAATTCTTGAGTCAACCCCCACCCCCCTTCGGTTAGGGCCAGGAGGCACAATGGCGCGGGCGATTCGCACGCCGTGGCGATCGGTGAGAACGACGACCTCCGTCGCGGCGGTGACCGTGTTCGCACTCAGCACCACCGGATGCGGGCTGTTCGGCCTGGGCCCGGGAAGCGGTCCCGAACCGTCTCCCTCGCCGACCCCGGTCAGCGCCGGTCCCCTCTTCGAGGAGGCGCTGACCGCCCTGGAAGAGGCGCCCGCGGTCCGGCTCCAGGGCCAGTTCTCCGACCCCGAGGACACCACCGACGTGGTCAACACCTCCCTCACGGTCACCGCCACCGGAGCCGCCCAGGGCACCTTCCAGACCGAGACGGGAGGGGAGGCCAGCTACTTCGAGGCCGACAACAAGCTCTTCGTCAAGGCGGACTCCGACTACTGGCTCTCCCACACGGTCTTCAACCCCGACGGTGACACCTACCCCGACAACTGGGTGCGGGTCACCCACGAGCAGTTCGGCCTCGACCCCGGCGGTGTGCTGACCCCGGCCGGACTCGCGGAGAGTCTGCGCGGTCAGGCCCCGGCGGACGACGTCGAGGCGGTGGAGGAGAAGCTCGACGGAGTCGTCGTCTACCGCGTCGAACTGACCGGAGGCACGGTCTGGGTCTCCTCGGAGGCGCCGCACGAGCTGGTCCGGATGCAGATCGAGGAACTCACCCCGGCCGAGGGCGAGGGCGTGGCCAGCCGTATCGACGCCAGCTTCACCGAGGTCGACACCGCCGCCGTCGAACAGCTCTACGACGACCTCACCAAGTACGCCGAGGACGAACTCGGCTCGGCCAGGGACGCCCGCCTGGAGGTCGGCTGGGCCGAGGAGCTCGGCGGCGACTGCCAGACCGGCGGCGTGTGCACCATGGTCGGCACGGTCCAGGAGACCAGCGACGCGTCCGAGGGCTCGATCCTGGTGCGCATGGACGGCCACTTCAACAACGACGAACTGGGTGAGAAGACCTGCCACAAGACCGGCAAGCTCGAAGCCGGGGGCACCGTCGAACTCTCCTGCTCCGTCGACTACGCGCTGGCCCCCAGTGCCAACCCGGTCACCTACACGATCGACTTCGAGGCCCTGCTCTCCACCCGCGCGCTCTCCGGGGACGCCCGGGAGGAACTGGTCGCGAAGATCAAGGAACAGCGTGAGACCACTCTCTCCGGCGGCTCCGGTGGAGAGGGCGCGGAGGCCGAGGAGGGCGAGTGACCCCGTGGCGGTCGGCTCCCGCCCGGGGGCGGCCGCCACGTGCGCTGACGCGGTGGTCGGCACGGCACCGGGCCTCCGGCGGGTAACCTGAGGATCTAACCCGAGAGACGAAGGACAGGCTCACCCGTGTTCGAGACGCTTTCCGACCGCCTGACCACGGTCTTCTCCTCGCTGCGCGGCAAAGGCCGTCTCTCCGAGGAGGACATCAACGCGACCGCGCGCGAGATCCGTCTCGCCCTGCTGGAGGCCGATGTCGCGCTGCCCGTCGTACGCGAGTTCATCGCGCGGATCAAGGAGCGCGCACGCGGAGCGGAGGTCTCCAAGGCGCTGAACCCGGCCCAGCAGGTCATCAAGGTCGTCAACGAGGAGCTCGTCGAGGTCCTGGGCGGCGAGACCCGCACGATCCGGTTCGCCAAGAACCCGCCGACGGTCATCATGCTGGCGGGCCTGCAGGGTTCGGGTAAGACGACTCTGGCGGGCAAGCTCGCCCGGTGGCTCTCCGCCCAGCGCAACACCCCGTTGCTGGTCGCGGCCGACCTCCAGCGGCCCAACGCGGTCACCCAGCTCCAGGTCCTGGGCGAGCGCGCGAAGGTCGCGGTGTACGCGCCCGAGCCGGGCAACGGGGTCGGCGACCCGGTCGAGGTGGCGCGCAGCTCCATCGACCACGCGCGGCGCAACAACCACAACGTCGTCATCATCGACACCGCGGGCCGCCTCGGCGTCGACGAGGAGATGATGCGGCAGGCCGCCGACATCCGGGACGCGGTCTCCCCCGACGAGATCCTCTTCGTCGTCGACGCGATGATCGGCCAGGACGCGGTCAACACCGCGCAGGCGTTCCTCGACGGGGTCGGCTACGACGCGGTCGCGCTGACCAAGCTGGACGGCGACGCCCGGGGCGGTGCCGCCCTGTCGATCCGGCACATCACCGGCCGTCCGATCATGTTCGCCTCCACCGGCGAGAAACTCGAGGACTTCGACCTCTTCCACCCCGACCGCATGGCGTCGCGCATTCTCGACATGGGTGACGTGCTCACCCTGATCGAGCAGGCGCAGCGCACCTTCGAGGAAGCCGAAGTCGAGAAGATGGCCAGCACGCTGGCCTCCGAAGAGGACTTCACGCTCGAGGACTTCCTCGAGCAGATGATGATGATCCGCAGGCTCGGCCCCATCGGCAACCTGCTGGGCATGATGCCCGGCATGGGGCAGATGCGCGACCAGATCGACAACATCGACGAGCGGGACCTGGACCGGGTCGCCGCCATCATCCGGTCGATGACCCCGGCCGAGCGCGCCAACCCCAAGATCATCAACGGTTCGCGCCGCCTGCGCATCGCCAACGGTTCGGGAACCCAGGTCGGCGAGGTCAGCGGCCTGGTCACCCGGTTCTTCGAGGCGCAGAAGATGCTCCGCCAGATGAAGCAGGGCGGTATCCCCGGGATGCCGGGCATGCCGGGGATACCGGGCATGGGCGGCGGCCGGAAGAAGGCGGCCAAGGCCGCGGGCAAGAAGGGCAAGAAGAACAAGCAGCGCAGCGGCAACCCCATGAAGGCCCGGCAGCAGGAGGCCGAACGCGCCGCCCAGCGCGAGCGCAAGCGCACCGAGGCACCCGCCGACAACGGGGGGCTGCCCGCGGGATTCGGCGGCGGGGCGCCGCAGCTTCCCCCCGGGTTCGGGGGCGGGAAGATTCCCGACCTGTCCGACTTCAAGCTGCCGAAGAAGAAGTGAGCCGGCGGGAGCCGGAGAACGGCACACCGCCGAATCCGGCTCCCCGCGGGCTTCGCACCGCACGGCCCGATGACGGGCGACCACGCCGCGGTCCCGGCGGGTGCGCATCCTGTGTCCGATCATCTGGCACAATTGGTTGTTGACTAACGGCGTGTGGAGTCAGCCCTCTACCTCACTCCTCACGCCCACGTCCCACCCGGCCGGGCACCGCCACCCCACGCGGTGCCGTGTGTCAGGGTGTTTCCGCCTTAACCGGGAGAGACCACACCAGTGGCTGTCAAGATCAAACTCAAGCGTATGGGGAAGATCCGTACGCCGCAGTACCGGATCGTCGTGGCCGACGCGCGTACCAAGCGCGACGGGAAGGCGATCGAAGAGGTCGGCAAGTACCACCCGAAGGAAGAGCCGAGCTTCATCGAGGTGAACTCCGAGCGGGTGCAGTACTGGCTGTCCGTGGGGGCCCAGCCCACCGGTCCGGTGCAGCACATCCTCAAGCTCACCGGCGACTGGCAGAAGTTCAAGGGTCTGCCCGCTCCGACCAAGCCGCTCAAGGTCGCCGAGCCGAAGGACAAGGAAGCCCAGGAGGCCGCCTTCCAGGCCGCGCTGAAGGAGCTTGTCCTGCCCGGCGCCGAGAGCAAGGGCGGAAAGTCCAGGAAGGCCGGCGAGAAGCCGGCCGAGAACACCGCGGAGAAGTCCGAGGGCGAGGCCTGACGTGCTGGAAGAGGCGCTTGAGCACCTCGTCAGGGGAATCGTCGAGAACCCTGACGACGTCCATGTGCGGTCCCGCAGGCTCCGCAAGGGCAAGGTGCTCGAAGTCCGGGTCCATCCCGACGATCTCGGGAAGGTGATCGGTCGCAACGGCCGCACCGCCAAGTCGCTGCGGACCGTCATCGGATCGCTGGCCGGCGGCCGGTACGTCCGTGTCGACCTGCTGGACCTGAACGAGGTGCGCTGACCCGCGCCACGGAGCGCCGGGCCGACCGGCGCCTCCCGCGCGACGCGGGCGCGCGGACAGCGGTCCGTCCCTGTCCGCGCGCCCGCGTTCCCGCATGCCCCTCGACCGGCGCGTCCGGCGGAGTACCGCTGCGGCGCGCGACACGTGCCTAGGAGAAGATGTGCGTCTCGTCGTCGGCCGGATCGGCCGCCCGCACGGAGTCAGAGGCGAGGTGGCCGTCGAGGTGCGCACCGACACGCCGGAGGAGCGCTTCCTGGAGGGAGCGGTCCTCGACACCGATCCCGCGGACGCCGGACCGCTCACGATCACGGCGGTGCGGCGGCACGGGGGCCGGTTGCTGGTGCGTTTCGGGGGGATCGCCGACCGCACCGCGGCCGAGGGGCTGCGCGGTGTCTTCCTCGTCGTGGACTCCGCGGATCTGCCTCCGCTGGACGACCCCGACGAATTCCACGACCACGAACTCATCGGCCTGCGTGTGGAGACCACCGACGGCGCCGCCGTCGGCTCGGTCGCGGACATCCTGCACCACGCCCAGGACACGCTCGTGGTCAGGGGGGAACGGGGAGGCGAGGTTCTGGTGCCGTTCGTCCGCGAACTGGTGCCCGAGGTCGACACCGGGGCCGGACGCATCCTCATCGACCCGCCCCCTGGCCTGCTCGAACTTGGCCAGTAGCCGGAAAGGCCG
Source organism: Thermobifida halotolerans (assembly GCF_003574835.2). Classification (NCBI taxonomy): domain Bacteria; kingdom Bacillati; phylum Actinomycetota; class Actinomycetes; order Streptosporangiales; family Nocardiopsidaceae; genus Thermobifida; species Thermobifida halotolerans. The sequence continues at coordinate 56,186 of NZ_CP063196.1, forward strand.
CCACGGTCCATGCGCATCGACATCATCACGATCTTCCCCGACTACTTCGCCCCGCTCGACCTGTCCCTGATCGGTAAGGCCCGCAGGACCGGGCTGATCGACGTGCGCCTGCACGACCTGCGGCGGTGGACCCACGACCGGCACCACACCGTCGACGACACGCCCTACGGCGGCGGCCCCGGCATGGTGATGAAGCCCGAGCCCTGGGGGGAGGCGCTGGACGCGGTCACCGGCGACGCGGGCGGGACGCCGCCGCGGCTGATCCTGCCGACCCCCAGCGGTCCGCCCTTCACCCAGCGCGACGCCGTCCGGCTGGCCGGGGAGCCCTGGCTGGTCTTCGCCTGTGGACGCTACGAGGGCATCGACGCGCGCGTCGCGGTGGACGCGGCCCGCAGGATGCCGGTCGAGGAGCTCAGCATCGGCGACTACGTGCTCAACGGGGGAGAGGTCGCCACCCTGGTGATGGTGGAGGCCGTCTCCCGACTGCTGCCCGGGGTGCTCGGCAACGCCGAGTCCGTCGCCCAGGACTCCTTCGCCCCGGGAGCGATGGACAACCTGGTGGAGGGGCCGGTCTACACCAAGCCCGCGGTCTGGCGCGGCCAGGAGGTGCCGCCGGTGCTGCTGTCCGGGCACCACGGCGCGGTCGACCGCTGGCGACGCGACGAGGCGCTGCGCAGGACCGCCCGCAACCGTCCCGACCTGCTGGACCGGTTCGGCCCCGACGACCTCGACCAGCGCGACCGGGAGGTCCTCTCGGAGGAGCGGTTACAGGACACGCCGGAATCTGTGGCAGACTAGGGAGGGTTGTCCCTGACCGTCGGCTCCCGTCGGCGTTCCGCAGACACCGGGTCCGAGCGATTGGGACGACGTATTTTCCACCCAGCAGATCCGCCCGCGCGAGCGCACTCCGTCGCCGCGGCGCGCTTTCGATGAGGAACCGCTGAGATGCACACCGCCATTCAGGAGCTTGAAAAGGTCCAGTTGCGCTCCGACGTGCCCGACTTCCGTCCGGGCGACACGCTGAACGTCCACGTTCGGGTCACCGAGGGCAGCCGGACCCGGGTCCAGGTCTTCAAGGGCGTGGTGATCCGGCGGCAGGGGGCGGGAATCCGCGAGACCTTCACCGTCCGCAAGATCAGCTACGCCGTCGGCGTCGAGCGGACCTTCCCGGTGCACAGCCCGGTGATCGAGAAGATCGAGGTCGTCACCCGCGGCCGGGTCCGTCGCGCCAAGCTCTACTACCTGCGCAACCTGCGTGGCAAGGCCGCTCGTATCCGCGAGCGCCGCTGACCGGTGCCGCGCCGAGGTCGGTGGCCGTCTCGTGATCGCGGCGTCCCTACCGACAGAAGTCGTCGCGCTCGGCTAGGCTTCACATCCGATGAGCAACGACGAACGGTCCCTCGGCCCGGCCGGGAACACCGACCCAGACAACATCGGCGATCGCTCCCCCTCGGGGGAGTCGGCCGCTGGTTCCGGCTCCCCCGCGTCCACGAGCGGGGGAGCCGGTGGGCTTTCCGGGGAAGGGCACGATGACACTGGAAAGAACCCGGATGGCACCATGAGCGCGAAGAAGAAGGGCGGCGACAGCCAGGGGTCCTTCTGGAAGGAACTCCCCATCCTGATCGTGATCGCCCTGGTCCTGGCGTTCGTCATCCAGAAGTGGGTGGTCCAGCCCTTCTACATCCCCTCCAGTTCGATGGAGGACACCCTCCTCGTCGGGGACCGGGTGCTGGTCAACAAGCTGGTCTACCAGTTCCGCGACATCGAGCGCGGCGACGTCATCGTCTTCAACGGCGGCGGGACCTGGGACGAGGGGACCGAGGTCGTGGTCTCCGACGGCGGCAATCCGGTCTCCCGCTTCTTCACGTGGGTCGGTCAGCAGTTGGGCGCCGCACCGACCGGCAAGGACTACATCAAGCGGGTCGTCGGCCTGCCCGGCGACACCGTGGAGTGCTGCGACGAGCAGAACCGGCTCGTGGTCAACGGGGTGCCGCTGGACGAGGAGTACCTCTACCCCGACAGTCTGGCCACCCACGAGGAGTTCGGACCGGTGACCGTGCCCGAGGGGCACCTGTGGGTGATGGGCGACCACCGCTCCATCTCCTACGACTCACGCAAGCACCAGTCCGACAGGGGAGGCGGCGCCATACCCGAGGACGCGGTGGTCGGTGAGGCCTTCGTCATCATGTGGCCGCTGGAGAACATCGGGACCCTGTCCACCGACGCGTTCGACGAACTGGACGAGGAGACCGCGGACCAGGCCGCGGGGGCGGTCCCGTCGGCGCTGGGAGCGGCCGCGGCGTTCCCGGTGCACCTGCTGGGACGAGGTTCGTGGCGCCGTTCGCGAAGCGGAATCGATCCGGATCATTGTCGGGAATAGCGGCGGGTAGTTGACACGTGCTCCAAGATGGTTCTGTGGGGAGGTTTCCCACCCCGTATCGGGAGTCAGAGGGCACGTGCGCCCCGTCGCGCGGACCGATAAGGAGGTCGGATCACCGCACCGGAACGGCACGACGAAAGCGAGCTGTGTGATGAGTTCTGAGGACCTGGAGAAGTACGAAGCCGAGATGGAGCTCCAGCTCTATCGCGAGTACCGGGACGTCGTCGGACTGTTCAGCTACGTGGTGGAGACCGAGCGCCGCTTCTATCTCACCAACCACGTCGACCTGCAGCCGCGCTCCACCGACAACGGTGAGATGTACTTCGAGGTCACGATGCAGGACGCGTGGGTCTGGGACATGTACCGACCGGCCCGGTTCGTCAAGAACGTCCGCGTGGTGACCTTCAAGGACGTCAACGTCGAGGAGATCACCAAGGCCGACCTGGAGATCCCCCCGCACCACTCCTCCGACTGAGCGGCGGGACGGCGTCGCGGGATCACAACGCCGCCTTTCGGGTAGTGGCCGTCAAAGACGATGGCCGCGATCTGTGAGGAGGACCATGGACAGGCAGCCCGGCCACGACGCAGCCCGGACCAACCAGGCCCGCACCGAACCCCTTCCGGCCACTCCCGAGTCTCCCCCCGGGCAGGAGGCCGTGCGGCGCAACGAGGAACTCGGAACGCGGGGGACCGAGCCGGGGACGGAGGACTCCGACCGGAGTGGCGGCGGACGCCTGCCGTCGGCTGTCAGCGCGGGAGTGCCGGCGGCCGACGCTCCCCTCGGCGCTCCCGGAGTCCAGGCGACCCGTGCCGCTCCCGGAGATCCCTGGCGTGCCGACACCGTCGCCAACGCCGTCCACGGGAAGCCTGACGGCGAGGTCGACACCCGGGCCGACCAGCCGTCGCACGGCACGGAGGAGCCCTGAACACACTCCCCGCGCCCGGCCGCCGACCTCGGGAAAGCGGGCCACGGGCGGGAGCCCGGACAGCCGTTGGCACGTGCTGACGGTGCTCCCGGTCCCGCCCGCGCCGGGTTGTCCACAGCCTGAGAGAAACCCCGCCGGCATCCCGCGTCCATCCCGCAGTGTGGATGCGGGAGGTGATGCGCATGCGCGCACGATCACGGTCGGCGGCCCGGCGGCAGGCACTGGGGCGGCGCGGTGAGGAGATCGCCGCGGACTACCTGACCCGCATGGGCATGCTGGTCCTGGACCGCAACTGGCGGTGCCGGGACGGCGAGGTCGACATCATCGCACGCCACGGAGACACCCTGGTCGTCGCCGAGGTCAAGACCCGGTCCGGTGACCGCTTCGGCGGCCCCACCGAGGCCGTGGACGAAACCAGGTGCGCCAGGCTGCACGGGCTGGGGCGCCGCTGGGCGCGAGCCCGCGGCTGCTCCGCACGGGTCCGGGTCGACGTGGTGGGGATACTGGCCCGGCCCGGCGGCCGGTGGTTCCTCCGCCACCGTCGGGGGGTGGCCTGACGATGGCACTGGCGCGTACCCGCTCCGTCGCCCTGCTCGGGGTGGAGGGTCACGGCATCGACGTCGAAGCCCACCTCGGCAACGGGAGTCCGGGACTCACCCTGGTCGGCCTGCCCGACGCCGCCCTGCGCGAGGCCCGCGACCGGATCAGGGCCGCCGTCGTCAACAGCGGCGAGTACTGGCCCGACGCCCACATCACCGTCAGTCTGTCCCCGGCCAGCCTGCCCAAGCGGGGCAGCGGCTTCGACCTCAGCATCGCGGTGGCGATCCTCGCCGCCAGCGGCGTCGTCCCCGCCGACGAGGTCCGCGACACCGCGTTCCTCGCCGAACTCAGCCTCGACGGCCGCACCCGGTCCGTCCACGGGGTCCTGCCCATGGTGCTCGCCGAAGCGGTCCGCGGCCGCCGTTCGTTCGTCGTCGCGCGGGGCAACGCCCGGGAGGCCCGGCTCGTCCCCGAGACCCGGGTCCTCGCGGTGGGTTCGCTCGCCGAACTCGTGTCCCGACTCCGGGGCGGCCACGTCGACCCGCCTCCCGAACCCGACCCTCTCGACCCTCCGGCGCACGAGGAGGACGCCGACCACCCCCGTCCCGACCTCGCCGACGTCCTCGGCCAGCCCGTGGCCCGCAGGGCCGTCGAGATCGCCGCGGCGGGCGGACACAACCTGTTCCTGCTGGGGCCGCCCGGAACCGGAAAGAGTCTGCTCGCCGAACGGATGCCCACGATCATGCCCCGGCTCGGCACGGACGAGGCCATCGAGGTCACCGCCATCCACTCGGTGGCGGGCACCCTGCCCCGCGACGAACCGCTGATCACCCGGCCGCCCTTCTGCGCGCCGCACCACACCGCCACCCGCACCGCCATCATCGGAGGCGGCAGCGGCGTGCTGCGCCCGGGAGCGGTCAGCCTCGCCCACCGCGGACTCCTCTTCCTGGACGAGGCCCCGGAGTTCGCCAGAGGAGTGCTGGACTCCCTGCGGCAACCACTGGAGAGCGGAGAGGTCACGGTCGCGCGAGCCGCGGCCACCGCGCGCTTCCCCGCGCGGTTCCTGCTCGTCATGGCGGCCAACCCCTGCCCCTGCGGCAAGCCCGGGTCCGGTTGCGTGTGTCCGGCGGCCGCGCGCAGACGCTACCTCGCCCGGCTCTCGGGGCCGCTGCTCGACCGGGTCGACCTCAGGGTCGAACTCCAGCCGGTGTCGCGGGCCGAACTCCTCGCCGACCGGACCTTCGTCGAATCCTCCGAGACCGTCGCGGTCCGTGTGGCGGCCGCGCGCGAACGCGCGGCGCAGCGCCTGAAGGGCACCCCCTGGTCCTGCAACGCGATGGTCCCAGGGGCCGAACTGCGTCGCCGCTTCCCGCCGCAGCCCGGGGCCCTGCGCATCCTGGGCGAGGCCATGGACCACGGCGCGCTCAGCGCACGCGGCGCCGACCGCATCCTCAAACTGGCGTGGACCGTGGCCGATCTGGGCGGCAGGGACACGCCGACCCCCGACGACGTCGGATACGCGTTCGCGCTGTGGACGGGAGCCGTGCAGTGAACACCGACGAGCGGTTCTCCGCCTCCGGGGACGCCCTGGCCCGCGCGGGGCTGAGCGCGGTCGCCGAACCGGGAGATCCCGTCCTGGGGGCGCTCCTGAACGAACGCACCGCCGCCGAGGTGTGGTCGGCGCTGTGCGCGGGCACGCCGCTGGACGCGCCTTCGGGATGCGCGGAGAGCGCCTTTCGCACCCGGCTGGCCCGGTGGCGTGTCCGCGCCCGCGAGACCGACACCGACCTGCTGCTCACCCGGGCGGGCGAGCACGGCGTCCGGCTGGTGCTGCCCGGGGATCCCGAATGGCCCAGCCAACTCGACTCGCTGGCCGAGCGCCGCCCCTGCGCGCTGTGGGTGCGCGGCGGCCACGATCTGCGCAACGCCTGCCTGCGCGCGGTCTCCGTGGTCGGCTCCCGGGCCGCCTCCGGCTACGGGCTGCACGTGACCTCCGAGATGTCCTACACGCTCGCCGAGCACGGCTGGTGCGTGGTGTCGGGCGGGGCGTACGGCGTTGACGGCGCGGCCCACCGGGGCGCGCTGACCGGGGGGTCGGCCACGGTGGCCGTGCTGGCCTGCGGAGTCGACGTGAACTATCCGCGCGGGCACGAACAGCTCTTCGCCGAGGTCGCCGTGCACGGGGTCCTGGTCAGTGAACATCCGCCGGGCACCAACCCGACCCGGCACGCCTTCCTGGTCCGCAACCGGCTCATCGCCGCGCTCACCCCGGGGACCGTGGTGGTCGAGGCGGGACTGCGCAGCGGAGCCGTGAACACCGCCACGCACGCCCAGGAGTTGTGCCGCACCCTGATGGCGGTACCCGGGCCGGTCACCTCCGCGCTGTCGGCGGGCTGCCACCGCCTGCTCCGCGACTACCAGGCGGTGTGCGTCACCAGCGCCCGTGACGTCATCGAACAGCTCAGCCCCATCGGCTCCGAGGCACCGGTCGAGGACGGCGCCCGGTTGGAGGACGACCTCCTCGACGACAGCGCCAGGCAGTTACTGGCCGCCCTGCCGGTACGGGGAAGCGCGGGGGTGGCGGCGGTCGCGGCCGCCAGCGGCCTGACCCCCGACGCCGCGTTGCGCCGACTCGGCCTGCTCGCGGCGGCGGGCCACGTCGAACGCGCGGCGGCGGGCTGGCGACGCAGAACTCCCGGCAGCCGGTGACTCCGGGGTTGCGGACGGCGGCTCCCGGTTATGGGGGCGGCATGAGCAAGCACCACAGTTCCGCCCGCGTCGCGGAGGGGCCGCTGATCTTCGTCTCCGGGCAGGTGCCCGAGGCCGCCGACGGCAGCGTGGCCGAGGGGGACGCGACCGAGCAGGCCCGGCAGGTCCTCCGCAACATCGAGGCAGCCCTGGCCCCCTACGGGGCCGACCTGCGCCACGTCGTCAAACTCACCCACTACCTGCGCCACATCGCCGACCTTCCCGCCCTGCGTGCGGTACTGGCCGAGAGACTGGTCCACGATCCCCGCCCCGCCGCGACCCTCGTCGAGGTGAGCAGTCTGCTGGACCCCCGCTACCTGCTGGAGATCGACGCGGTGGCCGTCCGCCCGGCGCCGTCCCCCTGACACCGGAGGTAGGCCGCGCGGAGGCGGGCGGCGAAGACACGTCCGGTCCTCCGCGCGTGGGCCGTCGACAGAGAAGCCCTCCTTGACCTCAGGGGGTCGTGTGGTCTCGGGCCTGGGAGGAGGTTCGGGTGGTCTGGGGCCACACGACCTCCCCGGGCCGGGACTACCTGCAATCCTTTCCGGGGTTGGGGCCACACGCCCCCCTGGCCGAGGTCACCTGCGCCCCCGGGGTGGAATCGCGCGCTGCCTCCGGAGGGAACACCGTCAAACGGCGCGTAGTGGTTCCCTTCCGGACCGGATACCGGAAAGCTGGTGTCCATGGTCGACTCCGATCCGGTCCGGGACACCTCCGACGGCGTTCTGTCCGACTTCGAGCGGTACCTGCGCACCGAACTCGGCCGCTCCCCGCACACCGTGCGCGCCTACCTGGCGGACGTGCGGACGCTCCTGGACCATCTGGAGGCCACGGGGGAACACGGACCCGCCGCCCTCGACCTGTCGGCGCTGCGCGGCTGGCTCGGCGCGCTCCACGAGGCCGGAGCCGGCCGCGCCACCCTGGCGCGGCGGATCGCGGCCGCCCGGGTGTTCACCTCCTACCTGCACCGCACCGGACGGCTGGACTCCGATCCCGGAGTGCTGCTCGCCGGCCCGCGGCAGCACCGCGCACTGCCCACGGTGCTGGACGAGACACAGGCCGCCGAGGTGTGCGCCGCGGCGGGGGACGACGCGGAGTCGCCGCTCGCGCTGCGCCGCCGAGCCGTGGTGGAGGTCCTCTACGGCACCGGCGTCCGTGTGGCCGAACTGTGCGGACTGGACCTGGACGACGTGGACCGGGAACGGGGCACGGTGCGGGTGCTCGGCAAGGGCGGCAAGGAGCGGGTCGTCCCCGTCGGCCGGCCCGCCCTCGAAGCGGTGGACCGGTGGTTGGACGGAGGACGGCCCCACTGGGCCACGCCCGCCAGCGGCCACGCGCTGTTCCTCGGGGCGCGGGGAGGCCGCCTGGGAGTGCGCACCGCCCGCCGCGACGTCTACGAGAGCACCGGGGCGGTGAGGCGGACCGGCCCGCACGGGCTGCGGCACAGCGCCGCCACCCACCTGCTCAACGGGGGCGCCGACCTGCGCAGCGTCCAGGAGTTCCTCGGACACGCCTCGCTGTCCAGCACCCAGATCTACACGCACGTCTCCGTCGAGCGGCTGACCCGCGTCTACAACCAGGCGCACCCCCGGGCCTGAGCGGGCACCGGGCACCGGGAGCAGGCGTACGGTCCCCCCGCCCAGCAGCGCGAGGGGGTCGAGGTGGTCGCGGCCGAGCAGCAGCCCCCAGTGCAGGCAGGAACGCGCCCCGCAGTGCCCGGGCCGGTCGGCGAGAGTGCCGACGGCCTGTCCCGCACGGACCGGATCACCCCGCCGGACCAGGGGAGACACCGGCAGGTAGGTGGTGCGGGTCGCGCCGTGCACGACGGTCACCACGGGGATGCCGCCCACGGGCCCGGCGAACCCGACCAGGCCGGGACCGGACGCCAGCACGGTGTCGCCCGGGGCCGCGGCGAGGTCCACCCCGCGGTGCCCGGACAGCCAGCGCTCGGCGGGCGGGTCGAATTCCCGCAGTACGGCGGGCGTGCCTTCCAGCGGCCACGTCCACGGACCGGTGTCGGAGCGGGCGCGGGGAGCCGGTGCGGCGGCGACCACGGCGGCCAGCAGAGGCAGCAGGACGAGGACACGGAGCGGAATCGTCATGCCTCCAGCGTGACCGGAGCGGCCGGGATGCCGCAGCCCCGATTCGCCGCCTGTGGACAGGTGCCGCACCGCCGTCGCCGGGCGGGTCCGACCGTGTCGGGCCGCGCGGAAGTCGAAACGCGGTCCGCCCGCCGGGCGGCTAGAATCATTGGGTGGTTCGTCTGCGGACCACCTATCACGCACGTCCTCGCGCCTCCCAGAGGGGAGGGACCGGACTCACGGTCCGCGCCACGCCCGCACGGGCGGCGCGGCGGCCCGGTCGGGGCGTCAGGAACAACCGGAGGCGGGCGGTGCGCCCGCCGCAACAAGGAGGGCCGAAGTCATGGCCACAGTCGTGACGATTCGCCAGCTGCTCGAGAGCGGCGTCCACTTCGGACACCAGACCCGTCGCTGGAACCCGAAGATGAAGCGCTTCATCTTCACCGAGCGCAACGGCATCTACATCATCGACCTGCAGAAGTCGCTGTCCTACATCGACCGCGCCTACGAGTTCGTCAAGGAGACGGTCGCTCACGGCGGCACCGTCCTGTTCGTCGGAACCAAGAAGCAGGCGCAGGAGGCCATCGACGAGCAGGCCCGCCGCGTCGGCATGCCGTTCGTCAACCAGCGCTGGCTGGGCGGCATGCTCACCAACTTCTCCACCGTGCACAAGCGGCTGCAGCGCCTCAAGGAGCTGGAGGAGGTCGACTTCGACGACGTCGCCTCCTCCGGGCTCACCAAGAAGGAGCTGCTCGGGCTGCGCCGCGAGAAGGAGAAGCTGGAGCGCACCCTCGGCGGTATCCGCGACATGTCCCGCGTGCCGAGCGCGGTGTGGATCGTGGACACCAAGAAGGAGCACATCGCGATCAGCGAGGCCCGCAAGCTCAACATCCCCGTCGTGGCGATCCTCGACACCAACTGCGACCCCGACGAGGTCGACTACCCGATTCCGGGCAACGACGACGCGATCCGCAGCGTCAGCCTGCTGACCCGGGTGGTCGCCGACGCCGTCGCCGAGGGCCTGATGATCCGCTCCGGTGGGACTCCGGGCGAGGAGAAGGCCGCGGAGGAGCCGCTGGCCGAGTGGGAGCGCGAACTCCTGGAGGGCAAGAACGAGGCTCCGGCCCAGGAAGCGGCTCCGGCCGCCGAGACTCCTGCCGCCGAGGCCCCGGCCGCCGAGGCTCCGGCCGCCGAGACTCCGGCCACCGGGGTCGAGGACGCCCAGGAAGCCTAGGCCCCTCCCGCAATCCTTCCCTTCCGATCCACTCCTAGCGGATAGAGATACGAAGCTATGGCGAACTACACCGCCGCCGACGTGAAGCGGCTGCGCGAGCTCACCGGCGCCGGCATGATGGCGTGCAAGAAGGCCCTCGAAGAGGCCGGCGGCGACTTCGACAAGGCCATCGAGGCCCTGCGGATCAAGGGCGCCAAGGACGTCGGCAAGCGCGCCGAGCGCACCGCCGCCAACGGGCTGGTCGCCCTGGCCGCGGACGGCGACACCTCCGCCGTCCTGCTGGAGCTCAACTGCGAGACCGACTTCGTCGCCAAGGGCGAGAAGTTCCAGCAGTTGGCCGCCGACCTCGCCGAGTTCGTGGCCCGCACCGACCCGAGCGACGTTCCGTCCCTGCTCGCCTCCGAGTACGCCGACGGCAAGACCGTCGCCCAGGTCATCGAGGAGAACAGCGCGGTCATCGGCGAGAAGCTGGAACTCCGGCGCTTCGCCAGGCTCGAGGGCGCCTACGTCGCCAGCTACATGCACAAGTCCGACCCCGACCTGCCGCCCACCCTGGGTGTCCTGGTCGAGCTCGACAAGCCCAACGCCGAGGTCGCCAAGGACCTGGCGCAGCAGATCGCCGCCCTGGCTCCGAAGTACGTCAGCCGCGACGACGTGCCCGCCGAGGTCGTCGAGAACGAGCGCCGCATCGCCGAGGCCACCGCCCGCGAGGAGGGCAAGCCCGAGAAGGCGCTGCCCAAGATCGTCGAGGGCCGCGTCAACGGGTTCTTCAAAGATGCGACACTGCTCGGTCAGCCGTTCGTCAAGGAGAACAAGAAGACGGTCCAGAAGGTCGTCGACGAAGCCGGTGTCGCCGTGCGCCGCTTCGTGCGCTTCAAGGTCGGCCAGGCCTAGAGCTTCTGCGATGATGGAGGTGTCGGGACGTATTCCCCCGGCACCTCCGTCAGATCTGGACGGTGTGTGAGCCTCCTGGAAACCCAGCGGGTTCGCGCAGGACAACCACCGGGGGAACCAGAAGGGGGCCGATCTCCATGCCGGACAACGAGGGACAACACGTCGTGGCCAGGCGTGACGGCGGATGGAAGCGCGTGGTGCTCAAGCTGTCGGGGGAGGCGTTCGCGGGCGACGACCAGCTCGGCATCTCACCCGAGGTCGTCGGCTACATCGCCCAGGCGATCGCCGAGGCGGTCTCCAAGGGCATCCAGGTGGCCGTCGTCATCGGCGGCGGCAACATGTTCCGCGGCGCCGAACTGTCCCAGGGCGGCATGGAACGCAGCCGCGCCGACTACATGGGCATGCTCGGCACCGTCATCAACTGCCTCGCGCTGCAGGACTTCCTGGAACGGCTGGGGATCGAGACCCGGGTGCAGACCGCCATCCACATGAGCCAGGTCGCCGAGGCCTACATCCCGCGCCGCGCGATCCGACACCTGGAGAAGGGCCGCGTCGTCATCTTCGGCGCGGGGCTGGGGGCGCCCTTCTTCTCCACCGACACCGCGGCGGCACAGCGCGCGCTGGAGATCGGCGCGCAGGCCGTGCTCAAGGGAACCCAGGTCGACGGGGTCTACGACTCCGATCCGCGCAAGAACCCCGCGGCGGTCAGGTTCGACCGTCTCGACTACAACGAAGTGCTCACCCGCGGCCTGAAGGTCATGGACGCCACAGCGGTGAGTCTGTGCATGGACAACGGTCTGCCGATCGTGGTCTTCGACCTGATGGGCCAGGGCAACATCCTCCGTGCGGTGCAGGGGGAGAAGATCGGCACGGTCGTGTGTCCCGCGGACGTCTGACAGGTCTGCCCAGTCCTCGAACAACTCCGGCAAAGCGACACACGGGAGTCCCGAAATGATCGAAGAGACCCTCCTCGAAGCAGAGGAGAAGATGGAGAAGGCCGTCCTCGTCGCCAAGGAAGACTTCGCCTCGATCCGTACCGGGCGTCCCAGCCCAGCCACCTTCAGCCGGATCTCCGTCGAGTACTACGGCACGATGACCCCGGTCAACCAGCTCGCGTCGTTCCAGGTGCCCGAGCCGCGCATGGTGGTCATCTCGCCGTTCGACAAGTCGGCGATGTCGGCCGTCGAGAAGGCGATCCGCGAGAGCGACCTGGGGGTCAACCCCGCCAACGACGGCAACGTCATCCGCGTGGTGTTCCCCGAACTGTCGGAGGAGCGCCGCCGGGAGTACGTCAAGGTCGTGCGGGGCAAGGCCGAGGACGGCAGGACGTCCATCCGCAACGTGCGCAGGCACGCCAAGGACGCGATCGACAAGGCGGTCAAGGCCGGCGAGATCGGCGAGGACGAGGGGCACCGCGCCCAGAAGGAGTTGGAGTCGCTCACCCACAAGTACGTGACTGAGATCGACGAGCTGCTGAAGCACAAGGAATCAGAGCTGCTCGAGGTCTGATCCTTGTCCAACTCCGATTCCTTCGAGGGTGCGACGCCGGAACGGGGTGGTGACGACGCGTTCTCGTCCGGTGGGACCGGACCGGGAGCGAACGACTCCTCTGACGCCCACGAGAAGCGCTTCACCCTGCACAAACCCGACGGCCGACCCGTGCGCGCCGGACGCAACCTGCCGCTGGCCATCGGCAGCGGGCTGGCGCTGGGCGCTCTCGTCTACGCCGCGATCGTGCCGTACCCGCCCGCGTTCACCCTGATCACCTCGATCGCGGTGGTTCTGGGCGTGCGCGAACTGCGCAGGGCCTTCGCCTCCCGCGGTGTCCACCTGGCGCTGATCCCGATCGTCGCGGGCGGTGTGGCCATGCAGGCGGCGGCCTTCTTCGGCGGTCCGCTCTGGCTGGTCGGAACGCTCGCGGTGGCGTCGATCCTGGGTCTGGTGTGGCGACTGCGCGGCGGCGCCGAGGGATACGTCCAGGACTCGACGGCCACCCTGTTCACCCTGGTGTACCTGCCGCTGCTGCTGAGTACCTGGCTGCTGCTGCTGGCGGAGCCCGACGGCCGCTGGCGGCTCATCGCCTTCATCGTCGTGACGATCAGCAGCGACATCGGCGGCTACTTCGCGGGCATCCTGTTCGGCCGCCACAAGATGGCCCCGGTGATCAGCCCCAACAAGACGTGGGAGGGCTTTGCCGGATCGGTGCTGGGCTGCATGCTCGCGGGGGCGCTCACCGTCCACCTGATGCTGGACGGTCCCATATGGGCCGGACTGGTGCTCGGCGCGGCCGTCGTCCTGGCGGCGACCGTGGGAGACCTGATCGAGTCGCTGATCAAACGCGACTTCGGCCTCAAGGACATGGGCAGTTTCATGCCGGGACACGGCGGGCTGCTGGACCGGGTCGACTCGCTGCTCATCGCCGGACCGGTGGCGTGGGCCGTGCTGAGCCTGCTCGTTCCGGTCGCGGGATGACACCCGACCGCAGGGGGCCGCGACACCTTCGTGTCGCGGCCCCCTCCCCGTTCGGGGCGGCGTCCCGGTCACTGCGCCGCAGGACCCTCCGAGCCGGTCGAGGACTCCTCCAGCAGCCGCTGCCCGCAGATGCGGCAGCGCAGGGCGTGCTTGGGGTTGGGCGCCCGGCACGCCGAGCAGGAGACGGTTCCCAGGCCCTCGTCGATGGCGCGTGCGACGGAGCCCAGCCGTTCGTCGGTGGCTGCCACGTGGGCCGCGCACAGGCCCTCGCAGAACGGCACCACCTGGTCGGGTGAGAGCGTCAACCGGCGGCCCTCCCGCGTGGTGACCCGGTAGACGTCGCGCCCCTGGTCCTCGTGGAAGGTCAGCAGCCCCTCCTGCTGGGCCAGCCGGAGCAGGGTACTCAGGTGGGCGTAGGTGCCGCGCTCGAGCAAGGGAAACACCCGATCTTCCTTCCGTCCGCATGGTGGTGGGGAGAACGACCAGGTTAGACCGTGGTATCAGCCCAGGACCCAGCTGCGCCCCTCCGCGGCGAGTTTGGCGATGAGGGTCTCGGCGTCGTGCTCCTTGGCGAACAGGTGCTCGGGGCGGGTGATGGGCACCACCCACAGCCAGTTCACCGGGTCGCCGTGGAAGGTCAGTCCCGACAGGTCGGGCGGGGGAGCCCAGCTCGGATCGGCCAGCACGCCGGGGTCGGACACCAGCAGCACGGCCGTGTGGTTGCCGCGCAGCGGCGAGTCCTCGCCGCTGTCCAGCCACTTGACGCTGTGTCCGGGTCCGAACCAGGTGACCGCGCGCCACGGGAAGGTGCCCAGCCAGCGGAAGATCCGGGCCGCCAGGTGCGCGGGGGCGGTGGTGGCCAACGCCAGTTCGATCCGCGCGTAGGCGGAGGTGTCGGCCATGTACCGGTCCAGGGTGGGCATCCGCTGGCCGCACATCCCCACGGTGCTCAGGACGGTGTAGGGCCGCTCGGGGGTGGGTGGACGCTCGGAGACGCGGATCAGCGGGTCGTGGCCGTCGGAGACGTCCCAGTAGTGTCCGGCCGGTCCCACCGTCCTGAGGTGGTTGAACACCGAGCGCTGCACGCTGCGCCAGGCGCCCTGGGCGGCGCGCCAGGACCAGTACGCCTCGGCGTGCACCACCCTGGGCCACAGCTGTGCCGCCACGTCGTCCAGGGCCCAGGCGTAGGCGCTGCGCCCGATCGCGTCACGGGAGTAGCCCGGCAGACCTCGGTCGGCCTCGGCCCATCCGGGGATGATCGCCAGCAGCCCCTCCTCGTCGAGCAGCGCCACCCCGTCGCCTTCCTCGAACCACACCACCCGCAGCCGGTCGGCCTCCAGGGGGGAGCGGCCCTGCGGGTGCTTGGTGTAGGCCGCGGGCATCAGCGGCGCCTGCCCGGCGTAGAGCCCCGACGGGTCGCTGGTCTCGGGCGCGATCTCGTGGTTGGCCAACCAGACCGGGACACGCACCTGCCCGCGCGGGTCCAGCAGGTAGGCGGCGGTGGTGTGGGTGTCGTACTCGACGATGACACGGCGGCTGCGGTACGGACTCGTCTCGTCGAGGAGAATCCGGGGGGTGGCCACACATTCCTCCTCGTTACTCGATCACCGCACGATGGCCTGCCCGCGCCGCATAGTATGGACGGCAGTGCCGGTTCGGGGGCGCCGCCACCGGGCGAAAGCGCCGTGGTCGGCTCCAATTATCGCGCACCGCCCGTTCCCCCACCGCCTCAACCGACGACAGACACCTTTTTGCGATCTGGATCTGAATCCATGCCTGCTGAGCTCACCTTCGTAGCGCCGCGCCGGGCCAGACCGCCCCGGCACCTCGCCGACCTCGGCCCCGAGGAGTGCCGGGCCGTGGTCACCGAGCTCGGTGAGAAGCCGTTCCGCGCCAGGCAGTTGGCCCAGCACTACTTCGGCCGTCTGGAGTCCGACACCGCGCGGATGACCGACCTCCCGGCCTCCGCGCGCGAGCGGCTGGGCGAGGCGCTGCTGCCCCGACTGCTCACCCCGGTCAAGCACGTCACCTGCGACAACGGCATGACCCGCAAGACGCTGTGGCGGGCCTTCGACGGGGTGCTGTTCGAGTCGGTCCTGATGCGCTACCCCGACCGGGTCACCCTGTGCGTGTCCTCCCAGGCCGGGTGCGGCATGAACTGCCCGTTCTGCGCCACCGGCCAGGCCGGACTCACCCGCAACCTGTCCACCGGCGAGATCGTCGACCAGGTCGTCTCGGTCGCCCGCGACCTGGCGCGCGGCGAGGTCGCCGGCGGTCCGGGGCGGATCAGCAACATCGTCTTCATGGGCATGGGCGAGCCCCTGGCCAACTACCGGCGGGTGCTGGAGGCGGTGCGCCGCATCACCGATCCGGTCCCCAGCGGTCTGGGCATCTCCCAGCGGGGCGTCACCGTCTCCACGGTGGGGCTGGTTCCGGCGATCGAGAAGCTCATCGCCGAACGGCTCCAGGTGCGGCTCGCGGTCTCCCTGCACGCCCCCGACGACGAGCTGCGCGACGAGCTGGTCCCGGTCAACAACCGGTGGAAGATCGCCGAGGTCCTGGACGCGGCCTGGCGCTACGCCGACACCACGGGACGCCGCGTCTCCGTCGAGTACGCCCTGATCCGCGACATCAACGACCAGGCCTGGCGCGCCGACCTGCTCGGCAGGCTGCTGGCGGGGCGGCTGGCGCACGTCAACCTGATTCCGCTGAACCCCACACCGGGGTCCAAGTGGACGGCGTCGCGGCCCGAGGACGAGCGGGAGTTCGTCCGCAGACTCCAGGCGCGCGGCGTCTCGGTGACGGTCCGCGACACCCGGGGGCAGGAGATCGACGGCGCCTGCGGCCAGCTCGCCGCCACCGGGGCCTGACCGGTCCGGGGCGGGAGGCTTCACGTGGCCGAGAGCTGTCTGGCTTTTCTGATCGCGCTGGTCTCCGCGCTGCTGCCGTTCATCAACATCGAGGTGTACCTGCTCGGTATGGCCACGCTGGTGGGCGAGGGGTGGCTGCTGGCGGCCGCGGTGGCGGCGGGAGCGGGGCAGACGCTGGGCAAGGTGGCCTACTACTTCATGGGGCGGGGAGTGCTCACCGTTCCGTGGCTGCGCCGCAGGGCCGAGACTCCCGGCAGGTGGAGTGCGCGCGCCGCGCGCTGGCGGGAGCGGGCGCAGGGACGTCCGGTGTGGACGGCCGGGCTGCTGGCGGTCAGCTCCCTGGTCAGTGTGCCGCCGTTCATGGTGGTGTCGGTGCTCGCCGGGACCGTGCGGATGCCGTTGCCGGTCTTCCTGGCGGTCACCATGGCGACCCGCACCGCCCGTTTCGCCCTGCTGGTCTACGCCCCGGGCGCGGCGCTGGCCCTGCTCTGAACACGTGCGGGGGCGGTCCCGGCCGAGGGAGGTCCGGAACCGACGCGAGGTGTCGGAGAACCTCGGCTCACGGAGGGCAGTTCCGGGTGGCCCCTGGGACCGGGGCCGCCCGGAGCCTCCTCGGGGCGGCCGCACCGGGTCTCCTCCGTGTCGTCCAAAGAGCTAGCGCGTTCCCCAGGCGTAGGTCTGTTTGCGCAGCTTCAGGTAGAGGAAGGACTCGGTGCCGGTGACCGTGGGGACCGCGCGGATGCGGCTGAGGATCTTCAGCAACTGGTCGTCGTCCTCGGCCACGACCTCCACCAGCAGATCCAGGGAGCCCGCGGTGATCACCACGTACTCGATGCCCTCCAGGTCGGCGATCTCGTCGGCCACGGCGTTGAGGTCGCCGCTGCAGCGGACGCCGATCATCGCCTGGCGTTCGAACCCCAGCATCATCGGGTCGGTGACACCCACGACCTGGACCACGCCGCCCTCGAGAAGGCGCTGGACACGTTGGCGCACCGCGGCCTCGGACAGGCCGACGGCCTTGCCGATCGCCGCGTAGGAGCGCCTTCCGTCCTCCTGGAGCTGTTCGATGATCCGTTTGGCGGTGTCGTCGAGAACCACGCTGCCGCCGTTGCGGCGCGGCGTAGACGTCGACTCCCTTCCCTCGGCCACCTGGTCCTCCGCTATCGGTTGTGCCTGTCGAGCAGATTTCATGAATTGGTTGTCCAGAGTACTCCTGGCAACGAAATCAAAAGTGCTCTTGTGTTTCGCGGCGGTTGCAGACGACCTTATCGGGACAAACGGTCCCGTACGGCGTCCAACGCCAGCAGCGCGACGTGCAAAGACAGGCAGGTTTCCACCGATTCCAGGTCCGCATCGAGAATGTGTGAGATGCGTCGCAGTCGTTCGTAGAGGGCGGGACGCGACAGGTGGGCCCGCGACGCGGCCAGGGCCTTGTTGCGTCCGGCGTCCAGGTAGTGCCGCAGGATCGCGGTCAGGTCCTCGCCGTGCCGGGCGTCGTGGGCCAGCAGCGGTCCCAGTTCGCGCTCCACGTAGGTCTGCAGCCGCTCGTCGTCGCGGAGCAGATGCAGCAGGCCACGCAGCCGCAGGTCGGGAAGCCGGTGGTAGGGGCGGGAGTCGGAGCGCCGCGCGGCGACGTCGCTCACCTGCCGGGCCTCCAGGAAGGAACGCCGCACCTGGCGGATGCCGTCGACGGGCGAGCCCACCGCGATCACCGTCTCCGTGCCGACGCGCTCGTGGACCAGCGGGGCGAGCCGGTCCAGGCAGCGCTCCACGTCCTCCTCGGGCGGCGCCGCCAGCAGGACGCCCACCCGGATGTCGTCCAGTGAACCCACGAGGGCGGGCAGTCGCAGCTCACGGCAGATCCGGGCCGCGCCCTCGGCCACGTCGGAGAGGCGGGCCTGCGTCGCCAACCCGGTTCCCGCGTCGCGCAGCCGCAGCACCACGGCGACCAGGGTGCGGCCGGTCAGCGGAACGCCGACGGCGCGCGCACGGACCAGCGCCTCCTCCGGATCGGAGTAGGCGCGGTCGATGATGCCCGCGATGATCGTGCGGTGCGTCTGCCGTTCCAGGCTCTCCCGGTGCCGCTCCAGCAGTCTTCCCAGGGCCAGCGTCGTCGCCGCGCGTTCGACCAGCACGGTCTGGACGGGGGCGGGGGAGGCGCCGCAGACGAGGATGAGCCGCCCCCAGTCCTGGCCGCGTGCGCCCACCATGGTGACCAGCCAGCCCGTCACCGGGTCGTGGACGGTCCGCCTGGTGTTGCGCACCGACCGGGACCGGCTCTCCCACGAGGTCAGCAGGATCCCGGGGTCCTCCCCGTTGAGGTCGCAGGCCAGCACCTGGTGGGTGAGGTTCTCCAGGACCACGGGGCAGCCCGACAGCCGGGCCGCCTCACGGAGCACCCGGTCGGGCGGAGCGCCCTCCACCGACAGGTCGGTGAAGACGGTGTGCAGCCGTTCGGACGTGCGCAGCTCCGCCAGTTGCTCGCTGACCACGCGGCTGTGCACGGCCTCGGTGATCTCCACGAACCGGGTCTCGCGCTCCAGGCAGACGACGGGGACGCTGGTCTCGCGGGCCGCCTCCAGCAGCGCCTCGGGCAGGCCGTGGCGGTACTTGCGGCCCAGTTCCACGGCGATCCCGCTGATGCCGACCCCGGCGAGGTCGGTGACGTAGCGGCGCAGCGCCCCGTCGTCGTCGGGCATCGCGATCCCGGTGGTCAGCACGAGTTCGCCACCGCGCAGCAGGTGGGCCAGGTCGGTGACCTCGGCGACGTGCACCCACCGCACGGGCACGTCGAGCCGGTCAGCCCCCACCACGACCCGGGGACGGGCGCGCCGCACCACGGGCAGGTCGAGTACTTCGGCGAGTGAGGGCAGCACAGGCCGAGTGTACAAACCGGAGACGACCGCCCCGGTTTACACCATGTAAGCCACCGGTCGCGAAAATCGTCACCCTGTCGCTGGTCAAGGCGGGTGGGCAGCGGTGAGACTGGAGAGCATGTCGGAACTGCTCGCGCGCCACCGCGCGGTCATGCCCTCGTGGCTGGCCCTGTACTACGAAACGCCCATCGAGATCGTCAGCGGCAAGGGGAACCGGGTCGTCGACGCCGACGGCAACACCTACCTCGACTTCTTCGCCGGGATCGTCACCAACATGATCGGCTACGACGTGGCGGAGGTCAGGGACGCCGTCGAGGCGCAGCTCGCCCGGGGCGTCGTGCACACCTCCACCCTGTACCTGCTGCGCGGACAGGTGGAGCTGGCCGAGAAGATCGCCCGCCTCTCCGGCATCCCCGACGCCAAGGTGTTCTTCACCAACTCCGGCACCGAGGCCAACGAGACCGCGCTGCTGCTGGCCACCCACGCGCGCGGCAGCGACCAGGTGCTGGCCATGCGCAACAGCTACCACGGACGCTCGTACGGCACCATCGCGGTCACCGGCAACCGGGGCTGGAAGAACTCGTCGCTGTCCCCGCTGAACGTGCACTACCTGCACGGCACCGACCGCGCCCACCCCGCCTTCGCGCACCTGTCCGACGCCGAGTACGTCGACGTCTGCGTGGCCGACCTGCGGGAGGTGCTCAGTACCACGGCGCCGGACGTGGCCTGCCTGATCGCCGAGCCCATCCAGGGGGTCGGCGGGTTCGCGATGCCCCCCGACGGCCTGTACGCGGCCTACAAGGAGGTCCTGGACGAGCAGGGCATCCTGTTCGTCTCCGACGAGGTGCAGACCGGCTGGGGACGCACCGGCACCAGCTTCTGGGGGATCGGCAACCACGGTGTCACCCCGGACATGATGACCTTCGCCAAGGGACTGGGCAACGGCTTCGCCGTCGGGGGGCTGGTGGCCCGCGGCGACCTGATGGACGCCCTGCCCGCCAACGGGGTCTCCACCTTCGGCGGCAACCCGGTCGCCACCGCCGCGGCCAACGCCGTCCTCGACTACGTCCTCGACCACGACCTGCAGGCCAACGCCGCGCGCCTGGGCCCGGTGGTGCTGGAGCGGCTCGCGCCGCTGACCGGGCTGTCCACGGTGGGCGCGGTGCGCGGCAGGGGGCTGATGTTCGCCGTCGACATGGTCGACCCGGCCTCCGGGGCGCCCAGCCCGACACTGGCCGCCGCGGTGCTGGAGAAGACCCGCGAACTCGGGCTGCTCGTCGGCAAGGGCGGCCTGCACGGCCACACCCTGCGCATGGCGCCGCCGCTCACCCTCACCGCGGAAGAGGCGGAGGAGGGGGCGGGCATCCTCGTCGAGGCCGTCACCTCGGTCGACAGCACGGCCGCCTGAGCCGTCCGGGACGCGGCGCCTCCCGCACGGGCCGCGTCCCCCTCTCCGGATTCCACACCCTCCTCACGAAGAAGGTTCCTGTTGTCCAGCAACCACGTGTCCCACTGGATCGGCGGCAAACCCTGGTCCGGACCGGCCGAACGCCGCGGCGACATCCACAACCCGGCCACCGGGCGCGTCTCGGGAACGGTCGACCTCGCCGGAGCGGCCGAGGTGGAGGCGGCGGTGGCCGCCGCCAAGGCGGCCTTCCCGGGCTGGCGGGACACCTCGCTGTCCCGGCGCACCGAGATCCTGTTCGCCTTCCGAGAACTCGTCCGCTCCCACCGCGACGAACTGGCCCGCACCATCAGTGCCGAGCACGGCAAGGTCGTCTCCGACGCGCTGGGCGAGGTGTCCCGCGGACTGGAGGTCGTGGAGTTCGCCTGCGGCATCCCGCACCTGCTCAAGGGCGGCTACTCGGAGAACGTCTCCACCCGGGTGGACGCCTACTCCATCCTCCAGCCGCTGGGCGTGGTCACCGGGATCACCCCGTTCAACTTCCCCGCGATGGTGCCGATGTGGATGTTTCCCGTCGCCATCGCCTGCGGCAACACCTTCGTGCTCAAGCCGAGCGAGAAGGACCCCTCGGCGTCGGTGCGCCTGGCCGAACTGTGGGCCGAGGCGGGCCTGCCCGACGGCGTGTTCAACGTGGTGCACGGCGCGAAGGAGGCGGTCGACGCGCTGCTGACGCACGAGGACGTCAGGGCCGTCAGCTTCGTCGGGTCCACACCGATCGCGCGCCACGTCTACTCCACGGCCGCGGCCCACGGCAAGCGGGTGCAGGCGCTGGGCGGCGCCAAGAACCACATGGTGGTGCTGCCGGACGCCGACCCGGACCTGGCCGCCGACGCGGCGGTCTCGGCGGGCTTCGGCTCGGCGGGGGAGCGGTGCATGGCGATCTCGGCGGTCGTGGCCGTCGGCGGGATCGCCGACGACCTGCTGGCCGGGATCAGGGAGCGGGTGGGACGGCTGCGTGTGGGCCCCGGCGACGACGCGCGCAGCGAGATGGGCCCGCTGGTGACCCGGGAGCACCGCGACCGGGTCGCCTCCTACCTGGAGTCGGGTGTGCGCGAGGGCGCGACCCTGGCGGTCGACGGTCGAGTGCACCCGGTGATCGGCGGCGAGCGCGACGGCTTCTGGCTGGGGCCGTCGGTGCTGGACCACGTCACTCCCGAGATGTCGTGCTACCGCGACGAGATCTTCGGGCCGGTGCTGTCGGTTCTGCGCGTCGACTCCTACGAGGAGGCGGTCGACCTCGTCAACACCAACCCCTACGGCAACGGAACCGCGATCTTCACCAACGACGGCGGCGCGGCGCGGCGCTTCCAGAACGAGGTGGAGGTGGGCATGGTCGGTATCAACGTGCCCATCCCGGTGCCGATGGCCTACTACTCCTTCGGTGGCTGGAAGAACTCGCTGTTCGGTGACTCGCACGCGCACGGGACGGAGGGGGTGCACTTCTACACCCGCACCAAGGCGGTCACCGCGCGCTGGCTCGACCCCAGCCACGGCGGCGTCAACCTCGGATTCCCCACCAACGGGTGAGGTCCGCGCTCCGACGAAACGGAGGTCCCGCGTACGAATCGACAGGGAATCACGCCACTGGCGATCGTTCGCCTACTACTCGGAGTATCGTTGTTGCCGGTTCGCCGCTCCCGCAGCAGCCGTCTTCGGCGGGGTGTCGGCAGTGGCGGAAACCATTGAAGTGCGCCCAATTCCCTCCCCCCCTCCGGTGATCGGGCGCACTCCGAAGGGGTGCTCCGGGCAGCCTCTCCCCCCGGTCCGGAGCACTCCTTTCCACTCCGCTGCTCAGTGGGTCGCGAGCAGGTGCTGCTCGAGCGTGTTGGTGTGGTGGTCAAGGGCGAGCTGCGCGCACTCGGCGCAGCCGTAGACCGGAGCCCCGTCGGGCAGCACGCCCAGTGGATGGCGTGGTCTCGGCCACCTCGCGTGGCAGACGACGCAGGCCTCCCCCATGGCCTGCGCGTCGCTGAGTCCTTCTGGTGTGAAGACGTGGCCGTCGTCCTCGTCGGCGGGCACCCCGCGTTCGCACATGATGCTCAGACCGCTCAACGTCCCTACTCCCCCCGTGGCACAGGACAGTCGCGGATCAATCAGAAAAGGCGTCGGTGATTGGATTCAATCAGACGTGACGTGCTCGCTGAATAAAGCAGAGCCAAAACTGTGACCTTGAGCTTAGTGACACTGACTCTGCGTAGTCAAAATTGGGGCCGCCAATCGGACTTTTGGTGACAAGAGAGGATAAGGCGGCAAATTGGGTATCACGTGGGTTGTTTCGGTGAGACGGCAAAACGCCGGAGCGCCAGGGCCGGATTGACCTCGCGCACCTCCGCCACCCGTCCGGACTCGGCCTCCGCCACGGCGACGCCCTCCTGCTCGCCCAGAGACGTCACCACCACTCCCATCGGGTCCACGATCATGCTGTTTCCCGACCCGGTCGGCGCGCTCTGCCCCGCCGCCGCGACATAGAGGGTGTTCTCGACGGCCCGGGCGCGCACCAGAACGCGCCAGTGCTCCTCCTTCAACGGCCCGGGGACCCACTCCGCGCCCATCGCCACCACCTGCGCCCCGGCGTCGGCGAGTCTGCGGGTGACCTCGGGGAAACGCAGGTCGTAACAGGTCTGCAGGCCGAAGACGAGCCCGTCGACGGTAAACACCGGCGGATCGGTGACCTCCCCCGGACGCACCACCGCGGACTCGGCGAACCCGAAGGCGTCGTACAGGTGCAGCTTGCGGTAGCACGCCACCGGTTCGGCGTCGGGGCCGACGGCCACCGTCGTGTTGGAGAAGCGCTCCGGTTCGTCCAGCGCCTCGTTCACCCCCGCCACGACGTACACGCCCGACTCCCGCGCCAGCTCCCGCAGCCCCGACACGTAGGGGCCGTCCAGGGGCTCGGCGGACTCGACGAACCTCCGGTCGGTGGCCGGGGCGGTGAACATCGCGTACTCGGGCAGCACCACCACCCGCGCGCCCCGGTCGGCGGCCGAACGCACCAACTCACCGGCCCGGACCAGGTTGGCCCGCTTGTCCGTTCCCGGCGCGAACTGCGCGACGGCCACCGCGACCATGCTGCTCTCCCTCACCGTGCGGCTCTTCTCCGTTGACCGCGACCCTACGCGTTCCGCGGAAGGGCCGGGGCGGGCGAGACAGCCCCCGCACGCCTCACCGCCCCGGCCTCCGGGACCTAGAGCCGGGCGAACGCCTCCTCCAGCAGGGACATCCCCTCGTCGAGCAGGTCGTCGCCGATGACCAGCGGAGGCAGCAGGCGGATGACGTTGCCGTAGGTTCCGGCGGTGAGCAGCACCAGGCCGTTGTCGTGGCAGTGTCTGACGACCGAGGCCAGCGCCTCCGGGTTGGGTGTCCTGTCGCCCGCTCCCGCCACCAGTTCGACCGCGACCATCGCGCCGCGGCCGCGCACGTCGCCGATGACGTCGTACCGCTCGGCGAGCGCGCGCAGCCTGGGCAGCAGCGCGTCGCCGATGGCGCGGGCGCGCTCCACCAGCTTCTCGCTCTCGATCGTCTCCAACGCGGCCAGCGCCGCCGCGCACGCGGTCGGGTTGCCCCCGTAGGTACCGCCCAGGCCCCCGCCGTGGACGGCGTCCATGATCTCGGCGCGTCCGGTCACCGCAGCCAGCGGCAGTCCACCCGCGATGCCCTTGGCCGTGGTGATCAGGTCCGGCACGACCCCCTCGTGCTCGCAGGCGAAAAGGTCGCCGGTGCGCGCGAACCCGGTCTGCACCTCGTCGGCGACGAACACGATGCCGTGCTCGCGGCAGAACTCCGCGAGAGCGGGCAGGAAGCCCCGCCCCGGCTCGATGAAGCCGCCCTCTCCCTGGATCGGCTCGATGAGCACCGCGGCCACGTTCTCCGGGCCGATCTGCGTGGTGATCAGCTCGACGGCCTGGGCGGCGGCCTCGGGACCGCAGTTGTCCGGGCCGGTCGGCCAGCGGAAGGGGTAGGCCATCGGCATCCGGTAGACCTCGCCCGCGAACGGACCGAAGCCCTGCTTGTAGGGCATGTTCTTGGCGGTCAGCGCCATCGTCAGGTTGGTTCGGCCGTGGTAGGCGTGGTCGAACACCACGACCGCCTGGCGGCCGGTGGCGCTGCGCGCGATCTTGACCGCGTTCTCCACCGCCTCGGCGCCCGAGTTCAACAGGATGGAGCGCTTCTCGTGGTCGCCCGGGGTGAGCCGGTTGAGCGCCTCGCACACCTCGACGTAGCCCTCGTAGGGGTTGACCATGAAGCAGGTGTGCGTGAAGTTGGCCAACTGCTCGCTCGCGCGGGCCACCACCCGCGGATTGGCGTTGCCCACGTTGGTCACCGCGATCCCGGAGCCGAAGTCGATGAAGCGGTTGCCGTCCACGTCCTCGACGATGCCGCCGCCCGCGCGTGCCACGTAGACCGGCAGGACACTGCCCACCCCCCGGGCGACGGCCGCGACACGGCGCTCGTGCAGCGCACGTGACACGGGACCGGGGATCTCGGTGACGATCCGGCGCTGCTGCGGGAGATCCGCGTACTCAGTGGCCATGGTTCCCTGCCCTCCTCGTGGCTGTGGCGTGACCGCCCGCCCGGTGGTGTGGACGACTGGTCCGACCCTACGATGCGGAAAAGCCGCAGCTCCTCGCCGTAATGGATAGGATTTCAGGATGTTCTTGGCCTTTTTGGCGAACAGGTGCCACGAGGGACCGGTCCTGTTGTGCGAGGAGTGAGGGTGCCGCCTTCCCTGGGAACGGTCCTGCGCACACCGCGGCTGCGGCTGCGGCTGCTCAACGGGGCCGACCGGCTGGACACCCCGGTGCGCTGGGTGGCCGTCAGCGAGCTCACCGACCCGACCCCCTACCTGGAGGGCGGGGAGCTGCTGCTGACCACCGGGGTGCGGTGGACCCACGGAGCCGAGGAGGCGCGCGGCTACGTGCGGCGCCTGCTCGACCGGGGTGTGGCCGGACTCGGTTTCGGGCTCGGTGTCGCGCACGACCAGGTGCCGCCCACCCTGGCCGACGCGGTGGCGGAGTTCGGCCTGCCGCTGGTCGCGGTACCCAGGGAAACCCCCTTCATCGCCATCGGCAAGGAGGTCTCCCGTCTGCTGGCCAAAGCGGAGTACGAGGGACTGAGCAGGGCGTTCACCGCGCAACGCCAGTTGACCCGGGCGGCGCTGCGCGGTGCCGAGGCGGTGGTGGACCGGCTCGGCGCGGAACTGGCGCAGGGGTGGACGCTGCTGCTCGCCCCCGACGGTTCGCCGCGCCACGCCCACCCGCCGCAGGCCGCCTCCCGCGTGTCCGAACTCACCGGGGAGGTGCGGCGGCTGCGCGGCCTCCGGCAGCCCGCCAGCGCCTCGCTGTCCGCGGGCGGGGAGCACATCACCGTGCAGCCGCTGGGAGTGGCCGGCCGGGTGCGCGGTTTCCTCGCGACCGGCGGCCCGCACCCGCTCGACTCCGAGGAACGGACCCTGGTCAACGCCGCCGCCTCCCTGCTGTCCCTGGAGTTGGAGCGTGGAGACCCCGCCGCCTCGGACCGGCTGCGCGGCGGTCTGTTGGCGGCGCTGCTCACCGGGGCCGTCACCGTGACCGGCCCGGGAGCGGAGCCGCTGCGCGCGGCCCTGCCGGAGGAGCCGGTGGTCGTGGTGGTGGCCGAGGGGGCCGACGCCGCCGTGTCCTGGGGGCGGGGGGAGGAGGGACTGGCGCTCGTGGACGGCGGGCGGTTCAGGTTCCTGGGCAGTGCCCGATCCGATCCGGGGGCCCGCCTGGCCGCGTTCACCGGGGGACCGGTGGGGGTGAGCGAGCCCGTCGGCCACGACGCGCTGCCCGAGGCGCTGGCCCAGGCGGAACGGGCGCTGGGAGCCGCCCGGCGCGACCACGCCGAGCTGGTCCGGCACGCCGACCTGCCGGGCGGGTTCCTCGGCCTGCTGGGTACCCCCGCCGGCGTCGGCACGGCCCAGCGGCTGCTCGCCCCGCTGCGTGGCCACCGGTCCGGCGCCGAACTGCTGGCCTCGCTGCGCGCCTATCTGGCCGCATCGGGCCGCTGGGATGC
The DNA here is from genome assembly GCF_003574835.2 of Thermobifida halotolerans. Taxonomy (NCBI): domain Bacteria; kingdom Bacillati; phylum Actinomycetota; class Actinomycetes; order Streptosporangiales; family Nocardiopsidaceae; genus Thermobifida; species Thermobifida halotolerans. The sequence continues at coordinate 82,702 of NZ_CP063196.1, forward strand.
CGCCGCCGAGTCCCTGGGAGTCCACCGGCACACCCTGCGCTACCGGATCGCCCGCATCCGGGAACTGCTCCCCGGAGACCTGGACGATCCCGACTACCGGGCCGAACTGTGGCTGGCCCTGCGCATGACGGAACGCGGGTGACGCCGTTCCGGCATGCCGTCGCTTTGCGGTTCCGTGCCGCCCCCCTGCCCGGGTTCTCAGGAAAAAGCCGCTGACTTCATGTTTTGTCCGTGGTTCGGCACAGGTAGGGGAATGTCTGACCGAACGGATTGTGTTAGAGGTCACAGAAGGGGCAGGGGTGGGGGACGCCCGGAAGACCAGAGGTCAGGTCGGGGGGACGATGGTCGGGCGCGTGCTGCGAATGGCTGCGGCGGCAGCGATCGCACTGTCGGGCGTGCTGTCCGCCGTCCCGGCGGCAGCGGCCGACCGGCAGGACCGCGCCGCGGCCGAACTGTCGGACGCCAGGGTCGAGGCCCCCCTCACCGACATCCGCGAGTCCTGGGAGGAGTCGCGGCCCTTCGTCCACGAACGGGTCACCCGGGCCGTCCCCGAGGTCACTCCCGGAACCGTGGCCGACGCCTTCGAGGACGACGAATCCATCCGGGTCGCCGTGCTCCCGAGGACGCAGAAGGCGCCGCAGGAGATCGCGTGGCGGCTGCACGAGGGGAGCTCCGAGGAGGTCGTGGTCCTCTACACCTGGCGGGAGGAGGCCTTCCGCGCCGACGTGGTCAGGCAGGGCGGGCAGGCCGAGGTCGAGCGGTCGCTGGTCGCCACGGACACCCGGGCCGAGCCCGGGGAGCTGCTGTCCCACATGGACGCCCTGGCGACCGTTCTGCGCGGCGAGGTCATCTCCACCGCCGCGCAGGAGCTGGCGGAGACGTCGCTGTACGTGGCCCCCGGCCTGGAGACCGACCTCGACGCGGCACGCGTCGAGGAGTTGGCGGAGCGGTTCGCCGCACTGCCGAATCCGGTGAGGGTGGCGCTGCTGCCCAGCGAGGCCGTCGAGTACGAGGGCGCGATGGTGCGCAGGGGCACCGGAAACGTCGCGGAGCTGGTACAGGGACAGCGCGACGAGCCCGTCGTCGTCTACATGGTCAACGCGGACGGACAGGTCATCGCCAGCGCGGTGAGCGGCACGGCGGCCGACCACCGGTTCGGGCTGCGCGGGGGCAGCCTGTCCCAGACCGCGAGTGCCGCGCGGAACGAGGACAGCGCCGAAGCCACGCTGACCGCCCTCCTGGACTCGCTGGAGGAGACCCCCCAGGGGGGTGACGCCCTCGGCCACACGGCCGACTTCCTGCTCTACGCCGTCCCGTTCCTGGTCCTCGTGGGGATCGGCCTGGTACTCGTGTTCCCCGTCCGGCGTGTGGAACAGCGTGCCCGGCCCGATGGCTGGGCCTCGGACGAGTCGCCTCCCCCGAGGTCGGGAGAATCCTGACCTCCGCGTCCCCCGGGGTTTTCTGTAACGCCGGGGTAAACGGTCTATGACCTGATTCTCTTTTTTGTCGGAATCTCTGCGTCGTCTCGCGTGTCGCACATACTCTCTCTGTGGTTCCAGCGGGCGATTCTGCGGCGAGGTCGCACGGTCTGCTCCGGTGTGCCGTACCGACAGGGAGGAAAACGGTGTTCGTGATCGGCGAGGACGAGAACGCGATCCCACGCGTTCTCGGCGGGCAGAACGGACCATCCACTCATTTCGCTCGTGTCATGGACGAACTCTCCCGGGGGCGCGTGTCCCGTTCCGAAAACGCGCTGCCGAGGCGTACCGTCGAGCGGAGCCGACCGGAGGGGGTGGGTGACCTGTCCCGGCACTGCCCCGACCGGGCCACTCTCGAAAGGGTCCTCGAGGCCCTCCACGACCTGGGGCGGGTCTGACCCGCAGGAGAACACGCGGCGGCGCACCGGGGACGGGGAGCGGCCGCGTGTGGCCACCGTGACGTTCCGGGTCCCGCGGGACCACTGTTTCGGACCGGAATCGGGGCACGGAACGAGGCACCCTCCCGGCTTCGGACGGCGCGAACGCCCCCTACCCGGGATTACCGTTGTCCACACGTGGAGATGCGTGCCACTCCGGAAAAACAATCCGGGGTTTTTTCGCATACGCATCACACGTGGGACGACCGGTCGCAAGAATGCGATGAGTCGCTTTGGGCGGTTAATTCGTCACCTGGCGGCCCGGTCTGGTCGGTCAGTGGGAGCAGAGGTGCCACGTGCGGTTATTCCACACATTTCACCCACCGTTCGCGCCACACGGGCGGTACGGAGCGGATCGGCGATGAGACCTCGAACGCGCAGAGCACTCATTGTCGCGGCCACCGCCTCCCCCGCCGGGACGCACGACCACGCGGACGACGTCCGGGCGGACGTCGAGGCGTTGGGGTCGGCGCTGACGGACGCGGCTTTCGACGAGATCCGGGCCCTGGACGATCCGGGGCGCACACGGATGCTGGAGGAGTTGCGCTCCTTCTGCGCCGTGGCGGAGCCGACCGACGTCCTCGTGGTCGCGCTGAACGGCACGATCGTCAGGGGCGGCGACGGCAGGCTGTACTTCCCGGCGGCCTCCCGAGGACGCCGGCTCGCCCCCGGCGCCGTTCGCCTGGACGCCGTGAGTGAGGTGATCCAGACCTCCCCGGCCCGCTCCACGGTCGTGCTGCTCGACTGCGACTACAGCGGGTGGTTCGACGACGGACCGGACGGACTCACCTCCACGGTGCCCCAGTTCGACCTGCGTCGGGCGTTCCCAGGGGACGGCTGCGCGGTCTTCGCCGCCTCAGGGGGCGGGCACCACGGCCCCGACTCGCTCAGCCAGGGCGTGGCGCGGGCGCTGCGGGGAGCGGCCCCCGACCGCGACGGGGACGGCTGGATCGACACCGCGGACCTGGACGAGTACCTGCGCCGGACCCGTGCCGTCGACCGGCCGCCCGTACTCGTCACCGACGCGCCCTCCGCCCCGTTGGCGCGCCACCCCCACCGGACGTCCGGTCCCGTCCCGCTCGGCCGGCGCACCGAGACCCGTCCCGACCCCAGGTCGTTGCTCGCCGACCTCACCGCCGTCGAGGACCTGGACGTGGCGCGCTTCGGAGACACAGCGCTGGCCAGCCTCACCCACACTCCCGAGCCCGGGCGGGCGGAACCGTCCATCCCGGTCAGCACGGCCGAGGTGAGCGAGGCCCACCACCGGGCGGTGGAGTCGGCGATGACCCGGCGGCTCACCGTCGTGGCCGCCCCGCCCGGAAACGGCGCCGCGACACTGGCGGCGGCGGCCGCGCACACCGCCATCGCGTCCGGGCAGAACGTGCTCTTCGTCGCGGCGGACACCGCCTCCGCCGACGCCTTCACCGTCGACGTCCGGACAGAGGTGGCCACGGCGTACCTGGCCGTGCGCGCGGACGCTCCCGGACACTCCCGGACCGTGTCCCGGACGCCCGGCGCGTCCCGGAGACGGAGCGGGAAGGCAGAGGACGGCGAGGCCGCGGCCAGAGCGGCGCTGTACCGGGACTGGGCGGCGGTGTGCGTGGCGCGGGCCGCCATCGACGCGATCGCGCGCATCGAACGGGATCTGACGCTGCTGGCGGAGGCGCGCGGGCAGATCATCGCGGCGGGATGGGACCCCAAGGCGCTGTTCCGCGGCAAACCCCCCGGGGAGTGGCTGCGGTTGGACGAGCAGGCCACCGGGCGGCTCTCGCTCCGTCCGCTGCGGCGCTCGGCCGCGCGGCGCAGACTGGCGTCCGCCACGGACCCGGCCGTTTTGGACCGGGTGTGCCAGATCGCCCGCGTCGAACAGGAGTGGGCGGCCGCGCTCGACACCAGACGCCGCGCCACCGCCCTGGAGGAGCTCTACGCCGACCTGGTGGCGGCGTTGGAGGCCCACCGGTGGTCCAGCGCCGCGTACCTGGCGGCCCGGTCGCGACCGGACCGCCACGGGACGGTCCGCGCCGGGCGGCCGGAACGGGCGGGCAGCGGTTGCGACGGCGACGACCGGCTGCCGGTGTGGGCGGTCGGGGTGGGGCAGGCCCACGAGCTGCCGATGCGGGCCGGCCTGTTCGACCTGGTGATCGTCGACGGAGCGGACCGGTACGGCGTCGACGAGGTGCTGCCGCTGCTCTACCGGGCCAGACGCGCGCTGGTCGTCGGAGACCCGGCCGCGACCGCGTTCACGGCCGACGCGGGCGGGCAGCGGTGCGCCGAGCCGTCCGCGTCGGCCTACCGGGCGCTGGCGCGCATCCGCACCGAGACCGGAGGCCGGGTGCTGTGGCTCGACGAGCACAACCGGTGCCATCCGGAGATCGCGGCGCTGGCCGACCGCTGCTGCTACGGGGGCAGGGGCACCGCGCTCACCGACCCCCGGACGCTTCCCGGCGACACCGCGCGGCCCGTGCAGTGGCACGACGTGAGAGGCGAGTACGAGCCCGACCCCGAGGGCTCCTTCGTCAACAGGGAGGAGGCGCATCGGGCGGCCGCCGTGCTGACCGCACTGGACGTACGGCTGCCCGTGGGGGCGACGGTGGGAGTGACCAGCCCCTTCCCCGCCCAGCGGGCACTGCTGCGCCGCCTGACCGGCCGCCGCCGCTACTCCCGCGAGATCCGGATCGAGGCCCCGCACGGCTTCGGCGCCCGCCCCTGCGACGCGCTCGTGGTGTCCCCCGTGCTGAGCGGGCCGAACCCGCACCGCACGGTGGCGCGGACCCTGGCCACCCCCCAGTGGTGGCATCCGGTCCTGACGGGAACGGTCGCGCAGTTCGTCGTGGTGGGGGACCGCCGCTTCTGGCAGGAGGGCAAAGGGGTGCCCGCGGCCCTGGTGGAGGCGGCCACGGCACGGCCCGGGGCGGCCGCGGTCCCGCGTCCCCTGCTCCAGGCACTGGGCGACCTGTCCGCCGAGGTCGAACTCGGCCCCCTGGTGGGGGGACACCGGGTGGACCTGTGCGTGCGGACTCCCCAGGGGCCGGTCCTGGTGCTGGTGGACCGCACCCGCGACGGCCGCGGACTGCGCCGCCTGCTCGACCGGCGCCAGCGGCTGCAGGAGACGACGGACCTGCCGGTGCTGCGCGTCCCCTTCTGGCGCTGCCTGCACGACCCCGAGGACCTGGCCAAGGAGATCCTGCTGGGCCGCGTCTGAGGGAGCCGGTGGCGTCCGCCGACCGCGCGGCGACCGGGAGGGCCGTCCGGAACCGGCCGTCGGGCCGATAGGGTGCGAAACCGCCGGACGGCCGCGGGGAGCGGCCGCGACGAGCGGAGGAGGCGACACCACGGTGCCCGAGGGTCACACGCTGCACCGGTTGGCGATCCATTTCGCCAAGGCCTACGGCGGCCAGCGGCTGCGCGCCAACAGTCCACAGGGACGCTTCACCGACGGAGCCCGGCGGATCGACGGGCGGGTGCTGGAGGAGGCCGAGGCCCACGGCAAGCACCTCTTCCTCGGCTTCGACTCGGGGGAGTGGCTGCGCGTCCACCTCGGCCTGTACGGGGCCTGGACCTTCGGTGACGCCGACGGGGAGCGCAGCCTGGGCGCGCCGCGGGTCGGCGCGGGAGCCGAACGGGCGGTCCGGCGCGATCCGGACGGGTTCGTCGTGCCTCCGCCGCCCACGGGTGCGGTCCGGGTGCGGCTGGTCAGCGCCGACGGCTGGGCCGACCTGCGCGGCCCGTCCGCCTGCGAGGTGGTGGACGAGGAGGGCAAGCGGGCGGTGCAGGCCCGGCTCGGCCCCGATCCGCTGCGCGCGGACGCCGACCCGGAGCGGGCCTGGCACACGGTCAACAGGTCCCGCACCCCGATCGCCGCGCTGCTGATGCGGCAGGACGTCGTCTCCGGTGTCGGCAACATCTACCGTGCCGAGTCGCTGTTCCGGGCGGGGATCGACCCGTACCGCGCGGGACGGGACCTGAGCCGCGCCCAGTGGGAGGCGCTGTGGTCGGACCTCACCGGGCTGCTGCGGGACGGGGTGCGCGACGGCCGCATCGTCACCACCCGCCCCGAGCACCGGGACGGCTCCGCGGTCGACCCGGTGCCCCGCGAGGACGCCCACTACGTCGCCTACCGCACCGGGCAGCCCTGCCGGGTCTGCGGCACCCCGGTCCGCTCCGCGCAACTGGCCGCCCGGGCCCTGTACTGGTGCTCGGGGTGCCAGACGGGGTGACCCGAGGTCAGCGCGGGGAGACCTCGCTGGTGATCTCCCAGGCGATCTCCTCGGCGAGGTCGTCGGTGAGCCCGGCGCCCGCGAGACGCCGGGCGAGCAGGCCCGCGTGGTAGACCGCGCGCAGCCCCCTGTGCCGGGCCTCCGCCGCGCTCATCACCGCGTAGTCGTCCCACAGTTCCGGGTCGACCGCCAGCACCGCGATGTCGTCGTTGTGCGGGATCGCGCCGGCCTCGTGGGCCTCGTGCAGTTCCCGGACGTGCCCGGCCTCGACCGCGGGCACGTCGCGTTCGGAGAGGTAGACCTCCTCCAGCGCCTCGGCCTGGCCCGGCCCCAGCGCGTCGGGGGCGTAGCCGAAGTCCGCGGCGTACTCGGCCAGCCGCGCGGCGATCGCCGCGACCTGCCGTTCCACCGCCTCGGCGCTGGCGGGACCGTAACCGGAGTGTCTGATGCGGCTCGCCAGCGCGTGAACATCCACCGTTGTGCCCCCTCCTCGCGACGGTTGCGGCGACAGTGGCCGAGACCGCGGTCAGACGCCCATTATCCCCGAGATCAGCGGCTCTGGAGCGCGTCGATCGCGACCGCCATGGCGATGACCAGTCGCCGGTCGACATGCGGGCTGGGGATCTCGATGGTGTACCGGTCGCGTATCCCCCATCTCTTGTCCACGGAGAAGGCGACCTGGCCGTTGAGGACGAAGTCGAAGTGGTAGGGCACGAAGGCGAGAGCGTCGATGAAGCGGCGTAGCACGGCCAGTGCGACGTTGCGCTCCTGTCCGGTGATCTGCCCGAGGCCGGGCTGCTCCACGTGCCAGGTGGAGCGCAGCAGCGACTGCTTGAAGTCCTTGCGGAACAGGCCGATGGGGGCGCCGGAGGCGTCGAAGACGTCGTAGGTGGCGCCCAGGTCGATGACGTTGCGCGCCTTGAACCCCAGCACGGGCCACTGCTTGCTGTCGTCGGTGTAGAGGGTGACCTGCTCCTTGAAGGCCAGCCGCTTCTGCTGGGCGAACGCCAGGAGCGGACCCTCGCCTCCGTCGGGGAGGACCGCGTGGAACTGGTACTGGTTGACCATGGGGCGGATACGCTGCCGCATGATCATCCGCGGCAGGCTCTGAAGCTGCTGAAAGTCCATGTTCGCCTTGTCGTTCGGGGGCGGCTTGCGGGTGGCGAAGCCGTCCGTTCCGATGGGGCGCCGGACCAGCCCGTTCCCTTTCGTGGCAGTTGATGCGCTTTTGTTACCTCTGTGCCGTGGGGAGGCGGGCACCGGGGCGGTCACGGCGCGGGGACAACCGGCCGACCGGACGAACGCAGCAGTTCGGCGAACCGTTCGGCGTTGTCCACGGCGTAGTCGCGCAGACAGTTGTTGAACAGCACGTGCACGGTCGCGGTCTCCTCGGCGAGACGGCCCACGCGCGGCACCCACTCGGCCAACTCCTCGGCGGGGTAGTGGTAACCGAACCGCCGCCGCTTGTCGCCGCTGGTCCACTGATCGGAGCGGCCGTGGAAGCGCACCACCGCCAGTTCCGCGGTGGCCTCGGCCAGCGGCGGGACCGAGCTGGTGTGGCCCTGCGGCATGTCCACGCACACGTAGGGCAGGCCGTGCTCGCGGAGGAACCCCAGTGTCTCGTCCCGGTGCTCGGCGTCCAGCCACGTGCGGTTGCGAAACTCCACGCACATCCGCAGGGGGGCGCACCGGTCCCGGCACTCCAGCAGGTAGCGCAGGTTGGCCGTGCCGAAGGGGAACCACTGCGGGAACTGGAACAGGACCACGCCGAGCCTGCCCGAGCGCCGCAGCGGCTCCAACGCCTCCCGGAAGCGCTCCCACATCGGGTCCACCAGAGCGGGCGAGGCGTCGCGCAGGTAGAGGTTGCCCTTGCGGTTGACGGCGTTGGCCGCCGCGCCCCGCAGATCCAGCGGAAGCGCGGACACCCGGGTGGGATGGTGGGTGAACAGCGAGAACGCCTTGATGTTGAAGGTGAAGCCGTCGGGGGTGCGCTCCACCCACAACCGGCAGACCCGCTCGGAGGGAGGCGCGTAGTAGGTGGAGTCGACCTCCACGATCGGAAACCGGGAGGCGTAGTACCCGAGCCGCCGCTCGGGGGTGGTGGCGTCGTCCGGGTACCAACCGGACTCGATCAGTGAGGGATCCGTCCACGACGCCGTGCCTATTCTGATGTCACCCATAGGAGGACGTTACCCACGGTGACCGGTGCGATTCGCGACAGGGCCCGAGGCCGCCGTCCTCCCGTGCGGGCAGACGGCGACCGCGACCCCGTCGGCTTCCCGTCACGCCGGGGTCCGCTCGCTCCCCGCTCCCAGCACCTCGGGCAGGTCGGCGACGGGCAGGGACGGGTCGGGCTCGGGGACGACCACGACGCCCTCCAGCGTCACGTCGGCGGGACCGGGGATGGTCGTCCCGGGCAGCGCCACCGCGGCGCTTCCCCAGGCCACCGCACGGCGGAGCCGTTCCTCGGGCTCGGCGCCGTCCAGCAGGTAGCCCGCCAGGGCGCTGTCTCCGGCGCCCACGGTGCTGCGCGGCACGATCGGCGGCCCACCCGCCCACCAGACCCGCTTCGGCTCCACCAGCAGCGCGCCGCAGCCGCCCAGTGTCACCAGCGCCGCCCCGTTGCCCCAGGAGAGCACCTCGCGGGTGGCGTCCACGACGTCGCCGAGCGTGGTCAGCTCCCGGCCCAGCAGTTCCGCGAGTTCGTGGTGGTTGGGCTTGAGCAGGTCGGCCGCGCCCGCCCGGACCGCCTCGACCAGCGGCGCTCCGGAGGTGTCGATGGCGATGGGCACGCCGTACCGGCGCGCCAGCGACGACAGCCGGACGTAGAAGTCGGTGGGGGTGCCCTTCGGCAGGCTGCCGCCCGCCACCAGCCACTCGGGACGATGGCGCAACTGCGACTCCGCGGCCCGCAGCAGCGCCGCGACCTCGGCCTCGCTGAGGGCGGCCCCGGCGATGTTGAGCTGGGTGGTGGTGCCGTCGGCCTCGGCGGTGGTGATGTTGCAGCGGGTCACGGCCGCCACGGGGACGGTCACCGCGGCGATGCCGTGCTCGCCCAGAAGCGCGGTGAGCTGGGCTCCCTCGGCGCCGCCCACGGGCAGCACCGCGACGGTCTGGACGCCGTGGCTGCGCAGTGCGCGGGAGACGTTGACACCCTTGCCTCCCGCGTGCGCCATGGACGTGTGGATGCGCAGTACCGCGCCGCGGACGTAGTGGTCGATCTCCAGGGTGCGGTCGACGCTGGGGTTGGGCGTGACTGTGAGGATCATGCGCGCTCTCTTCTGGGTCGGCGGTGGTCGATCCCGGTGGTCTTCCGGGCCGGGTTCCGGGCGCTGCCCGGCCGGAGGCCGTTCCCATCGTAGACGGAAAGGTCTAAACCAATTGGGGATCGGGGGTGAATTGGCGGTGCCGGACCGCGCCTTCCCGCCCCGCGGACCGACCGGAAAGCGTCAACAGCCCCGACGCGGGGTAGGGGATCGCGGGGCCGCGTGCCGTCCCGGCAACACACGAGGTCGCAGAGGACACGGAACCGATGACGGCCCCTGCCTTGCGGGAGGCCGGCGCGGATCCGGAATGATCGTTCCTGCGCACCCTCGGTGCGCCGGACCGCGTGCGCCGCGCACGCGGTCGCACAGCCACAGTCAGTACGGACCACAAGATTCGGGAGTCTGCCATGCCGATCGTCTCCAACGCGCACACCGAGTGGGAGGGAACCCTGTTCGAGGGCAGCGGAACGGTCTTCTTCGACTCCTCCGACCTGCCCCAGCAGCAGGTCACCTGGAAGGCCCGCGCCGAGTCCCACGGCGGGCTGACCAGTCCGGAGGAGCTCATCGCCGCCGCCCACTCGTCCTGCTTCTCCATGGCCCTGAGCAACGGCCTGGCCAAGGCCGGCACCCCGGCGACCAAGCTGAACACCCAGGCCGAGGTGACCTTCCAGCCGGGCGAGGGCATCAAGGGCATCCACCTGATCGTCCGCGGTGAGGTTCCGGGCATCTCCGCCGACGACTTCGTCAAGGCGGCCGAGACCGCCAAGGCGGGCTGCCCGGTCAGCCAGGCCCTGGCGGCCACGCCCATCACCCTGGACGCGGCCCTGGCCTGAGCCGAAGTGGAGCGGGCGGTCCGGCGGGCACGCGGGGCCGTCCGCTCCGGCGTGTGACACGCGCCTCCCGCGGAGGGGCGGGAGGCGCTCCGGGACCGCCGGGGCCCGGAGGGAGGGGGTGACGCTCAATGGCGAACGACGAACTCGACGGCAAGGTGGCGATCGTCACGGGCGCGGCGTCGGGGATCGGGCTGGCGTGCGTCCAGGCGCTCGCCGCCTCGGGGGCGCGGGTGGTCCTCGCCGACCTCGACGTGGACGCCACCGCGCGCGCGGCCGAGACGGTCAGGGGGGACACGCTCGCGGTGTGGACGGACGTCGCCGACCCGGGGTCCGTCGACTCCCTGGTCGACGTGGCCGTGGACCGGTTCGGCGGACTGCACGCCATGGTCAACAGCGCGGCGGTCAGCGGCGAGTCGGTGCCCGTGGGCGACTACAGCACCGAGAGTTGGCGCAGGGTACTGGGCGTCAACCTCGATGGGGTCTTCTACTGCATGCGCGCGGCGATCCGTGCGATGCGCCGGGGCGGGGGCGGCTCGATCATCAGCGTGGCGTCGGTCCTGGGGCGGGTCGGCTCCCCGCGGGCCGGCGCCTACGTCGCGGCCAAGCACGGGGTGGTCGGGCTCACCAGGAGCGCGGCCGTCGAACACGCTCCCGACCGGATCCGGGTCAACGCCGTCGGCCCCGGATTCGTCCGCACGCCGCTGCTGGACCGCGGACTCGACGAGGAGCGCCACAACGAGCTCGCCGCCCAGCACCCCATCGGCCGTCCGGGCACCCCCGAGGAGGTCGCCGAACTGGTCGGCTGGCTCGCCAGCGACGCGTCGAGCCTCGTCACCGGCGCCTACTACGCGGTCGACGGCGGGTACCTGGCCCGCTGACCCCGCTTCCCGCCGCCGTGGCAGCGGCGGCGGGACCACGGTGAGGAGGCTTCCTCAGCCCAGCAGCCGCTGGGTGATGACCTCCTCGCGCAGGGCGCGGGAGACGTCGTCGAAGTCCCCGACGTGGCCGACGTGGCCGGTCCGTCGGCGCACCTCGGCGCGGATGGCCTCCACCACGGTGGGGCTCTGCACCACCTCGGCCAGCGGCTCGCCGGTCAGCGCCTGCCGCCACTTGAGCAGGGTCTCCAGGCGTCCGTGCGCGACGGCCGCCCTGCTCAGGTGGAACAGGGCGTCGATCTTGGCTTTCGGTTCGGTCTCGCCCAGCAGGTCGACCTCCAGGACCAGGGCGGGAGGCGTGTCGGGCTCTCCCATGTGGTAGGCCTGCCACGCGCGGCCGTTGGTGAGCAGCAGCCACTCGACGCCCTCGGCCTCGGCGCTGCTGCGCGCCGGACGCAGGTTGCGCGTGTCGAGATCCTGGCCGCACCGCTTCACCTCGACCAGGGCGAAGACCGAGTCCTCGACCTTCAGCCCGTAGTCGACCGACTCGCTCCTGGTGCGGTACTCGGTCGTCACCTCGTCGTACTTGTTGTAGCCGAGGCCGTCGCTGAGGAAGTCGGTGACCAGCAGGCGGGTGTCGCCCTCGTTGGCGTCCCTGGCCACCAGGTCCTCCAGCGGTCCGGTGAGGCGTTCCAGGGCGGTGGACAGTCGGCCCCGAGCGTCGGCCTCCCACTCCGGGATGGGGTTCTCGGGGCTGGCGAATTCTCCGGTCCAGGTCAGTACCTGGGTGGCGTCCGGGTCCATTGGCGTTGTGAATCCCATTCCGTGCGATGTCGGGCGGAACGATAACCGTCGGAAGGTTACCGGTAAAAACGCCCACGTCTCCGTCGTGCTCGGGGTATCGGCCCGACCGGCGGCCCGGCCGGAGCCGACCGCTTCCCGAAAGTCACGTGGAGCCGACCCGTCGCGGCGGAGACCGGGGGCGCTGCCGCGCGCCGGTCGGGCCGCCGACGCGGTACCGGAAGGCGTGAGAGGGCCGGAGGCTAGGCGTCAGCGGGATCGGCGATCCCGGTCAGCCGCTCGACGTGCGGATCGGCGAGGTCGGCTGCCTCCTCGACGCGGTCGCGCAGCAGGTGCAGCGCCTCACGGGCCAGGTCGGCGGCCTCGTGCTCGTAGCCGTAGTCGAGAAGGTCCTCGAGCGTGTCGACGGCTCGTTCCAACCGCTCCGATCCGTTGTCCTCCCATTCCTCCAGAAACGGGTCGTAGGCGACCACGGCTTCCTCCAGGAGACCGCGGCACTCCTCGACCGCGGACTCCGAACCGGCGGCGGCCAGCATGCGCGCCCTCACCGCGCTGTCGTCCTCGGTGATGCGCAGCAGTTGCTCGGCCAGCCACGGAGCGTCCTGGGCGAGCAGGAAGGCACGGAGTTCCCCGTCGGTGCGGTCGGAGACCGGTTCGGGCGGAGGGCGATCCTCGCGGAACCAGGCCAGGGCCACCGCGACGGCGTGCTTGCACCACCGGGCTCCGTCCTGCCCCAGGGGGCAGGAGCACCCGCTGTCCCAGCCGCCCGGTGAGTGGCGCAACCGCACCAGGTAGTCGTTCCTGCCGCGCACCACCGCAGACACGCCTCCGGAGCACTCCCGCAGGCGCAGCACGCCTCCTTCGGCGAGGTAGCGCTCACCACGTTCGAACCAGCGGGGATCGGTGGCCAGGCGCAGAGACTGGGAATCGACGACGCGTGTGGTCATACCGACAAGCCTAAGGAGTCCCCGAGGCCACACCGTCGCTTCCGGCGGAGTCCGCGCGGGGTCAGGCGGGCGGGTCCTGGGGGCGGGACGTGCCGGGCGGGGTGCCGCGGCGCAGGTACTCGGGCAGGGAGCGGTCGAGCGGCGCGAGGCCGGGGCGCAGCAGGTCGGTGAGGAGAGCACTGTCGTGCGCGTCGAGCGGTACCAGGGGGCGGCGCAGGCGCACACTCCACGACCGGGGATCGGGGAAGGCGTGCAGCGCCTCGACAAGGTCGGCGAGGACCGGTCCCGAGCCGAACGGCGCCAGTTCGGTGACACGCAGCGGGCAGCGCAGCGGGTACTCGCGCGCACCGAACCGCACCGGGGTGTCGTCGCGGGTGACGGGGGCGGTCACGGTGGCGCACGCGATGACGCGGCCCCGGTCACGGGTGGGATTGCGGAAGCAGCCCCGTGTGGTGTACACGAACAGCCTGTCTCCGGCGGCCAGCCGGGACACCTGGCCCAGGCGTGCGGCGGGAAACGCGGTCTGCTGGGTGGACAGCACCCACGCGAGGGCCTCCCGGTCGCCGATCACCATCAGGTACGTGTTGTGGTCGCCGCTCACGCCCCGACCGTACTGGATCCGGAGCACACCGGTGATCTCGACGCCGGGAGGTCGGGGGGCGGAGAGGCGTTCCGGTGAGGGCTCGGGGGCTGGGGTGGAGTGGGTGCGCGAAGCGCCTCCACCACCTCGGGCGGACCCTTTCCTGCAACGCTTCTCGCCCACCCCCACGGGGTGAGGCCACAAGACCCCCGGGGGCAGGACCACCTGGAAGTCTCCTCCTGACGCTGAGGTTCCACGCCCCCCTTGGGGGGTGTGTCCTGTAACGCTTCTCACCCACCCCTGGTGGGCGAGGTGTCCTCCGGCGGGGTCACCGCGGCGTGAACTCCAGGGGGGTGCCCTCCGCGACCGCGCCGAGGTCGTCGGTCCCGGCGGAGAACTCCCGGTCGGGGTAGAGGGCGACCAGCCCCAGCCAGTCGCGCACCGTCGCGCCCGGGGGCAGTTCCACCGGGGTGCTTCCCGGATGCCGAACCGCGCTGATGACCTGGGCGAACACTCCCGTGGTGATGGTCGCGAACACCACCGGGCGGCCGTGCTCGCGCAGGCGGCGGAAGACGGTGTCGGCTTGGTCGTCGGGGGAGCACACGACGACGGTGTGGCGGCCGCGCGCGTCCCGGACCTGCGGGTGCCGCAGCAGGTACTCGATGAACCGGGGCGTGTGGCGGGCGTGCTCCACCAGGCGCGCGGCGATGCGGCGGGTGTCGTCGCGGCCGGGCAGCACGTCGAAGTCCACGTCGAGACTGACCCGGACCGGCCGCACGCCGTGCCGCAGCAGCCAGTCGATCTCGGTGGCCTCGGCCCTGGTGGGCCGGTGCTCGCCGTCGTCCAGTCCGATGCCGCGCAGCCAGGCGTTGACCTCCGACCACAGCCACACCAGGGACCGGCCGACGGTGCCCTCCGGAGAGGGGAAGGGAACCACGTCGCGGCGCTGCCCGCGGACCCACTGGGTGACGTTCTGGCGGCTGCGGCCGGTGCGTTCGGCGATGTCGGACACGCCGACCAGGTCGGGGTCCAGACGCAGGACGCGCATCGCGGGTGCGAGCTTCCGGCAGCGGGCCACGACGGCTCCGGCGGCGGCGACCGCGTCGGGACCGCTGCCCGTGACCGTCATGCGGTGCACGCCGTGGGAGCAGGACAGCACGGCGTCCAGTTCGTCGGTGAGAGCGCCGACGGCGGCGTGGTCGTCGAGGCTGATCCCGTCCACAACGAAGACGAACTCGTAGTCGGGCAACGGCGTTCCCTTCCGGAGGGCGGGCGCGGCTGGTGGGGGAGGACGGGCGCCCGGCCGTCCTCCAGTCTCGCACTGCTGTTGACAAACGTCAACGCATGTGGGTGGGGTGGTCGTCCGTGTCTCCCGGAACGGGAGCACGCCTCGGATCGTCGGGAGGAAGCGGGCAGCGCCGCGCCTCCCGCAGGATGCGCCGTGCGGCCTGACCGGGATTGCGCGGAGTCCCCGGCACCTGGATGCGCGAACAGCCGCACGGGCAGCGCAGCCGCCCCCAGTGGCCCTCGCCGCGGAGCGTCCACCCGTCCGCCACCAGCTTCCGCAGAACCTCGCGGACCTCGCTCTTCTGGTGCGCGGAGGGGCTCAGCTCCTTACCCGTCACCTGTGGGACTCCCGACCTGTCGAAGGGGGCGCGGCTCGGCGGCGGCCGATCCGCCGGTTCCTCGTGAAGCACCGTGACCACGGACGGACACGGGAAGCCCCAGTATCCCAGCAGCCGCCCCCGCACCGGTTCACTCCCCGGCCGACGCGTAACGGGCCAGATCCGCCAGCAGCAGATCGGCCACCCGCTCCTCCGGAACGGCCTCCTGCCGGGCGCGCATCTCCTCGGCGAGACCGGCGTCCCACGGCACGTCGGTGATCCGGCCGGGCGGCAGGCGCGTCGTCGACGCGTTCGCGGAAAGAGCCGGTACAGCGCCTCGCGTTCCTCCTCGGTCAGCCGACGCGGGTCGCGCAGCAGCAGCTCACGCACGGTCTGCGTGCCCGACGGCGCGTCAGGGGCGACCCGCCACAGCAGCCGCACCGCGATGTCGGAGGCGGTGCGCACCCGCTGCAGCCGTTCGTTCATGCCCGCGACCAGCTCCTCGGCCCGGCGGATCCGGTCGGCGAGATGGCGGCGGGTGTCGCCGGTGAGGGTGCGGTCGAACAGCGCGCGGTCCTGCTCGGTCAGGTCGGTGGAGCGCTGGGCGTGCTCGGCGACCAGTGCCGCGTGCAGCCCGCTGGCCCCCACCCGCACCCCGTCCACCAGCGCGGTCAGCAGTTGCACGTCGCCGTGGGGAGTCAGTTCCAGTTCGCAGCGCTCCGACAGTACCTCGCGCGAGGCGTACATCGAGTCGCCGACGGAGGACAGCGCGGTGCGGACCTGGTCGCCGCCGTAGGGCACCCGCTCCAGTTCGGCGGCCAGCGCCCGCGCCGCCTCCAGGGCGGTGCGCCCGATGTGCTCGGACCGTCCCGAGGTACGCAGCTTCGGCGACACGTGCACCGGGTCGGCCCGCGCCCACGGCGTGGAGGGAGCGGTGAGTTCGGGGTCCTCGTGCGCCAGGTGGGCGTGCCGGGCCGGTCCCAGGCCGAACAGCGCCGCCCACAGCCGGTGCAGGTGCTCCTCGTCGGGGGCGGCGGCGAACCAGCGCGCCGCGGTGCGGAAGTCCTCGACGGCGCTGGAGGAGCGCCGCCGCGCGTCCACGATCCGGTCCAGCGTCTCCAGC
The DNA here is from genome assembly GCF_003574835.2 of Thermobifida halotolerans. Classification (NCBI taxonomy): domain Bacteria; kingdom Bacillati; phylum Actinomycetota; class Actinomycetes; order Streptosporangiales; family Nocardiopsidaceae; genus Thermobifida; species Thermobifida halotolerans. The sequence continues at coordinate 98,863 of NZ_CP063196.1, forward strand.
AGCGACACGATCGCGCGCCGCGCCACGTCGTGCAGCCGCCGCACCCCGGTCTGGCCGTCGGGGGAGTGCGCGAACCACAGCAGCAACCCCTCCCACTTGGCGACCCGCGCCGCCAGCCAGTCGGCACGGGCCCGTTCACTCGCCCCCGGAGGCAGGTTCGCGCCGGTGAGCGCGCGTTCCCGCAGCCGCCGCGGGTCGTGCGCCGCCACCCGCGCCAGCGCGTCGCCGATGGTGCGGACGCGCTCCTCCAGGTTCTCCACGAACTCGTTGAGGTAGCCGACCGTGGCCTGCTTGACGTCGTGGAAGGTGGCCAGGTCGATCTCGTCGACCCGCAGCAGCCGCTGCAGTTCGTTGTCGAAGCGCTTGGTGTTGTCGCGCAGCGGGTCCAGGTGACCCTCGAGTTCCAGCAGGGTGGTGAAGACGCGCGGGTCCTCACCGGGGTCGTCGTTCTTGGCCAGCACCGCCAACGTGTCGAGCCGGTCGGCGATCGCGTCGAGCACGGCGGTCTGCAGGGCGCCGCTCTCCTTGAGCCGGGACAGCACGGTCAGGACCCCGGCGAACTCGGCCTCTCCGCGCACGGTCAGCGCGTACTGCACGTTCCTGCGTTCGAACTCCGCGACGGTGGCGTATCCGGCGGTGTAGTCCTGCGACGCCTCCAGCAACTCCCAGGAGCACAACTGGCGCAGCGCCTCCTCCAGGCCCGCCTCCCCGACGGAGTCGAGGAAACCGACGTCGGGCAGTCGGCGATGCACCTCCTCCAGGGGCAGCGCGGTTCCAGACGCTCGTTGGCGCCGTTGAACACGTGCAGGACCGCGAAGTACAGGTCGCGTCGGCCGCCGGTGGCGAACTGGAAGACGCGTGGCGGCAGCCGCTCGAACCCCGGCATGAGAAGTCGGCAACCCCTTCCCCTCGGACCGCTGTCGCGCTCCACGGTAACCAACAGGAGCGACAGCGGGCGGCGGAACGGCGATATGCGCAGACAGTGGCCGAAAACGGTCACCCGCTTCGAGCGCCCCGGAACCGAGGCCGGGAGGCGAGGCGGACCGGAGCGGGCCGCCACGGGTCGGCGGCGGAGTGGACGGGCGCGCACCGCTCCTTCACCATGTCCCGTCCTTCTGCCGGGGGTGAGGCCACACGACCCCCTCGGGCCGGGGCCGCCTCGGAAACCTCCCCTGGTCTCCCGGTGCCGGAGCGAATCCACCCGGTCACGCGGAACGCGGTGTCCGCCGGTGTTTCCCGGTCGGGAACCGGGTGGGTCTACGATCCTTGGGGCACGAACCACCCCCGGAGGTCCCCATGGTTTTCCACTACGGCCGTCTCACCCGCGACGGCGGCGCCGATCCGCGCGCGCTCACCTTCGCCGTTCTCGGCCTGGAGACGACCGGACTGGAAGCCGTCTGGGGGGCGCGCCTCTGCGAGGTCGCCGTGGTCCGGATGCGCGGCGACGGCACGGTGCTCGACGAGTACGCCACCCTCGTCGACCCGGGGACGACCATCGGCAACGCCGACCTGCACGGAATCACCGACACCTGGGTCGCCGGTGCGCCGGGGTTCGACCGGATCGCCGACGACCTGTTCGGACACCTCGACGACGCGGTCGTTGTCGGCCACGACCTCTTCCGCACGGAGCGGTTCCTCACCGCGGAGTTCGACCGTCTCGGGATCGCCCCGCCCAGGCTGCCCGGCCTGTGCACCCTGGTCACCGCCCGCACCCACCTCGAACACTCCGACTACCGCTACGACTCCCTGTGCCGGATGCTGACCGGGCGGTGGCCGACCGCCGAGCACCACGCCCTGGAGGACGCCCGCTCCCTCGCCGCGATGCTGGCCGCCCTGCTCAACACCGCCCCCCAGCCGCTGGGCTGGGACGGACTCGCCCCCGTGGAACTGCTGATCCCGTCGGGCAGCGGTGACGTCGCACCGCGCGCCGCGACCCCGCACAGGGGCGCCGAGGGAAGTCTCGACACGCTGGCCGCGCGGCTGCCCCTGATGCGAAACGCCCCGCGGCCCCGCCCGGACGGGCTCGCCAACTACCGGATGGCGTTGGAGCGGGCGTTCGACGGCGGCACGGTCCCCGCGGCGGAGGCGGAACGGCTGGCGCTGCTGGCCGCCCGCGCGGGACTCACCCAGCGGACCGCCCGCGAGGCGCACGGCGAGTTCCTGGCACGCGTCCCCGAACGTGTCGGCGCGGCCGCCGCGACCGCGCCGGGCACGGTCGGTGGCGGCCCCGCCGACGGCAGGCTCCCCGAAGCCGGAGCGTCCACCTGGCAGGAGGCGTGGCGGCCCCGCGAACTGACGTCGGAGGAGTACCGCGCCCGTTTCGTCGATCCGAACGACGCCGCCCCCGAGGACCTCGTCATCGACCCGCCGGGCCCCGACGCCACGCCCCTGCCGGACAAGCCGAAATGGGAGTGGAAGACGGTCCTGTTCCTGTTCGTCCTGATCGTGCTCGCCGTGGCGTGGCAGGCCGCCGTCCGGCTGGCCTGACCGGGCAGTCGGACCGGGACCGCGCGGCTGCGGCCCCTGTCAGGGGGACGGCCACCGGACGTGGACTTGCCGGACGGCGGCCAGGACACGGTCGGGGCGGCGCAGATCGGACCGGGTGAAGCGGGCGATGCGGATACCGGGGACGGCGAGTTCCAGGGCGGTGCGGCGGCGGTCGTAGGGCAGGGCTCCGACCGGTCCGGGCGGGTCCCGCTCGTCGGCCTCGACCAGCAGGCGGCGGTCCTCCCACCACAGGCCGCCGACGGCGAGCAGCCGCCCCCGGGCGTCGTGGAACGGGTGCCGCAGGTCGTCGGGCGGGAGGCCGCCGTCGACGCACACCAGTCTGATGCGGGTCTCCAACGGGGTCCGCGCGCGTCCGTCGGCCAGGCCCCACCACAGCAGGGAGAGGGTGCAGCCGGGGCGTCCGGCGTTGGCGGCGGCGAGCCCGGGCAGTTCGGAGGCGCGGACCAGGCCCCGGTGGAGGGCGGAGTCGAGCAGGCACACCGCGGTGGCGCGGTCCACGCCCAGCAGCACGTCGCGCAGGGTGCGCTGCGGGGTGGTCACCCGCAGGAGGCCGCACCCGGTGACCTCGGAGGGGTCGGTGGCCCAGGAGTGCACCACGACGCCGGGGCCGCCGCGCCGGGCGCCCGCGGCGGGAAGGGTCATGTGCACCTCGCCCTGCCAGGGCGGCAGCCCGCGCAGCCGCCACAGGCGGGCGGCGGTGTCGGCGCTGGCGAAGGCCGCGGGCCCCAACTCCAGCTGCGCGGCCATCACCGCCGCCAGCAGGCGGCCCCGTTCGGTGGCGGGCGTGTGCTCCCCGACGAGGCAGACGTCGCGGCACACCCGTGTCCAGGCGCCCTGACGCAGCAGGGAGCGCAGCACCGATCCGGTGACCCCGCAGCGCAGCGCCTGGTCCCTGCGGATCACCCCGTACTGTGCGGCCGCGAGCGCGCTCGCGGCCCGAATCGCGTCCATGAGCCGAGCATGCGCCGCGCGTCCACAGCGCGGCCAGTCGGACTGTCGGGCTGTGGACAACCGGGGCGGCTCCGCCGCGCCGCCGCAGCGGCGGAGCCCGGGGAGACGACGCGGCGGTTCCACGCCGAGTCCGCGCGCTCCGTTTCCTGAGGTACGGCAGTCAACACCGGTGTCTGCGGGGATCGGATGGCCCGATCCGGCCATCCGATCCCTCTGGACACCCCTCGATCCCCGTGCGACTTTCGCGCTGAGGACGGACACGACGGGGGAGACGGCGATGGCCCGGCGATCCAGACGCCTTGGACGGTTCGAGGTGTACGGCTTCCTCGCACTGGTGACGCCTTTCGGTCTGTTCCGGGAGCCGCTGGTGTTCCTGCCCGGCGCGGTGTTCGCCGGTCTTGTGTACGAACTCCTCCTCGTGCCGACCGTCTGTGGCGCTCCCATCCGGACGGGAGGGACCTGCAGGAACAACGCCAGAGGCAGGCTGCGGGGCTGCTCCCGGTGGGAGGCGCACCGAAAAGCGAAGTGGTCGCTGGTGAGGAGGCGACTCGCTTCGATGGCGGACCGTCTCCGACACCGGTGGACCGGGGAACAGGCTGACGCAGCGGGGAGGCCCCTGTCCGAGCCGCTTCCCCCCGCGACGCAAAACATCCTGGTGGCGACCGCCGTCAGCGGGGGTGTGCTCGTCGCGATGGTGGTGTACCGGATGGTTCTCGGCTGATCCCGTTGGCCGCTGCGGTCCGCCTCCTGCGCAGTAGCGGCCGCCAGAAGGCGCGGGTCGGCACCGCCGAAGCGCTCAGGCCGCCGGGACGGCTCGGCGCGCCACCGCGCGCAGGGCCCGCACCAGCGGACTCCACCGGCGGGGGCGGGCGACATCGAGGTCCAGGGAGCGGGCGGTCCGGTCGAGGCTGTCCTCGATGAGCGCGTCGTGGAGCGGCCGGTAGAACAGCGGCCAACCCAGCCGCGCCGGGCCGGTGGTGCGCATGACGAGCGAGTGGCGCAGGACGGTCTCCCGTTCGCCCGCCGGGACGACGACGTACTCGTGGTGGCCGTCGAAGCCCCTGGGCGCCTCGAACCGGAAGCGGACGCGGCGGCCCGGCCGGTACTCCTCGACCCGGTAGCGGACCGTCGAAGCGCATCGCGGGCCAGTGCCCGACGGGCCACAGCCGGTCGTCCGCCGAGGCGAGGGAGTCGACCGGGCGCCCACGGCGTCCGGCGGCGCGGCCAGACGGCGCCGGTGCTCGTTGCGGACCACGGACCCTCCTGGAGAACGTTCTCTAGTTCATCTGGAGGGTGTTCTCTACTTCATGCCGCAGCCGGTCAAGCACTCCACGGACGCCATGCTCGACGCCGCCCGCGCACTGGTCCTCGACGGCGGACCGTCCGCCGCGTCGGCCCGCGCGGTCTCCCAGGCCACGGGGGCGCCCAGCGGCTCCGTCTACCACCGGTTCCCGCGCCGCGACGACCTCGTGGCGGCGGCCTGGCTGCGCGCCCAGGACCGCTTCCTCGCCGCCTACCTGGGAGCGCTGGACCAGCCGGGGGTCCGGGCGGGAGTGGAGGCGGCCGTGACCGTGCTCACCTGGAGCGCGGACCACCCCGAGGACGCGGTGCTGCTGCTGCGCCACTCCCTGCGCGACCTGCTGCGCGGTCCGGTCTCCACCTCCCTGGGCGAGCGCGCCGAGGCCAACCGGCGGCGGCTGCGCCAGGCCGTCACCCGCTTCGCCGCCGCCGTCGGACGGCCACCGGCCGACGTCACACTGGCGGTCGTCGACCTGCCCCACGCCGTCACCCGCCGGGTGCTGCGCGACCGCCGCCCCGCGACCCCGGAGGAGGTCGCCGCCCTGCGCCGGGCGGCGGGACTGCTGCTGGAAGACCCGGCGGGAACGCCGCTGAACTGAGCTCTTCGACTGTCCCCGCCAGCCGCTATCCTTCGCCCGTAGTGCGTCGCGGTGGGGAGGGCGTGTCGATGGCCGACCGGTGGTGGGGGCAGCGCTCCGAGCACGTCTGGGAGCAGGAGGCGCTCGACCACATCCGGGCGCAGATGCCCCAGCGTGAGCCCTACCGTGCCTGGCAGTGCTTCTCCTTCACCGCGCACACCGGCCAGATCCGCGAGTGCGACCTGTTCGTCGTCACCCCCGCCGGGGCCTTCCTGGTGGAGATCAAGAGCCACCCGGGGCGGGCCACCAACCGCGGCGGCACCTGGACGTTCTACGGCGACCGCGTCCGCACCATCGACAACCCGCTCCACCTGACCAACCAGAAGGCCAAGGAACTCAAGAGCCGCCTGGAGTGGGCCGCCAAAAGACTCCGCGTCCACGACTACCGGTCGCCGTTCTTCACGCCCGCGGTCTTCCTGTCAGCACCCGACCTGCGCTGCGAGTTCGACGAGATCCAGCGCCAGCACGTCTACGGCCGCGACGGACTGGAGAAGCAGACCGGGCTCGAGGGCATCTGGAACGGCCTGCTCGACCGGCCGGTCGGCCGCCGCCCCGACCCGGTGTTCTTCCGCACCATCACCCGGCTGATGGAGGAGATCGGCGCACAGGCCATCCACCGGGACCTGGAGGTCGGCTCCTACGTCCTGGGCAGCCGCGCGTTCGACAGCGGCCCCACCTGGACCGATTACCTCGGCCAGCACACCGTCCTCAGGAGCAAGCAGGGCCGAGTACGCGTCTACCACTACGGCGACGCCGAGAACGACGCCGCCAGGGAGTCCGTGCGGCGCGCCGCCGAACGCGAGTTCCGCTCCCTCGACGGCATCGCCCACGAGGGCATCGTCAAGGCCGAACACTACGAGGTGATCGACGGACGCGGCCCGGCGATCGTGTTCGAGCACCGCGGACGCTGGCAGCGGCTCGACCACTTCATGCAGGAGAACGGCACCGACCTCGACGCCTACACCCGGACCGAGATGGTCCGCCAGCTCGCCGAGGCCGTCGACCACGCCCACCGCAACCGGCTGTTCCACCGCGCCCTGGCCGCGCGCAGCGTCTGGGTGGAACTGGACGGCAACTATCCGCGGCTGCGCATCGCCGACTGGCAGGTCGCCGCACGTCGGGGCACCGCGTTCCACAGCGGCGGGCACACCACCCACCAGACCACCACCCGGCACTCCGGCGAGACCACAGCCGTGCGCGCCCTGGCCGACCACGTGGAGGCCGCCGCGCAGGCCTACCTGGCCCCCGAGTTCCCCGCCTTCGACGGCGACCCGCGCGCGCTCGACATGTTCGGGCTGGGCGCGCTGGCCTTCCTGGTGTTCACCGGTCGGCCGCCGGGCCGCGACCGCCAGGAGGTCAGCGAACACATCCGCGAGCACGGCGAACTCACCCCCGCCGCGGTCGACGACGACATCCTCCCGGTCATGGACACCCTGGTGCGCGAGGCCACCCGCCGCGCCCCCGGCGAGCGCACCCGCTCCCCCCGCGAGTTCCTGCGCCGCGTCGACGAGATCGAGGAGTTCCTGACCCGCCCCGACGTGGTCACCGACCCGCTCGTCGCGGTCAAGGGGCAGGAGGTCGTCGACGGGTGGACGGTCAGAAGCGTCCTCGGCAAGGGCGCCACCTCCCGCGCGCTGCTCGTGGAGCGCGGCGGTGAGGAACGGGTCTTCAAGGTGGCGGTCAGCGACAGCGCCGCGACGAAGCTGCGCAGGGAGGCCGAGCAGCTCCAGCGGCTGCGCGACCGCCGCATCGTCACGACGGTCGGCGACCAGCCGGTCCTGACCATCGGCGAGCGCACCGTACTGCAACTCGAACTCGCCGGAGATCTCACCCTCGCCGACTATCTGCGCCTGGAGGGCAGCCTCGGTATCGAGGAACTGCGCCGCTTCGGCGTCAACCTGTTCGAGATCGCCGACTACCTGGAGGACCAGCGGGTCTTCCACCGCGACGTCAAACCCGCCAACCTGGGGGTGCGCGAGCGCAACAAGAAGAGCCGCGAGCTGGTGCTGTTCGACTTCTCCCTGGCCGGCATCAGCGAGAAGGACACCAGGGCGGGGACCCCGGGCTACCTCGACCCGTTCCTCGACCCCGAGGGCGACGAGCGCGGTTACGACGGCGCGGCCGAACGCTACGCCATCGCGGTCACCCTGCACGAGATGGCGTCGGGAGACCTGCCCGCCTGGAGCGAGGACGGCGTCGAGCCGCGTTTCCTCCCCGACGACGTCGAACATCCCCGCCTGAGCGAACAGTACTTTCCCGACCAGCTCCGCAAGCCGCTGGCCGCCTTCTTCCGACGCGCCCTGCACCGCAGGCCCGAGCGCAGGTTCGACACGCTCGCCGAGATGCGCGAGACCTGGGAGCGGATCTTCCAGGAGGCCGAGGACCGGTCGGCCACCATCCCCGAGAGCGCCGCGAGCGCGGCGGCCGACGACGAGGACACCCGGCGGCGCAACGCCGAGAACGCCACCGCCCGGACCCCGCTGTACCAGGCCGGACTCAGCCCGCACGCACTGGACGCCGCCACCCGCGTGCTGCTCTGCGAGACGGTGGACGACCTGCTGGACAAGCCGATCGCCAGGATTCGCGGCATGCGCGGGGTCCCGCTGCGGGCACGCAACGAGCTGGTCAGCCAGGCCAACCGGTGGCGCAGACGGTTGGAGAGGGCCGAGCCCGTCGCCGAACCGGGCGGCGGTCCGGACGACCACGAGCACGCCGGGAGGGAGGCCGGCCTCGACGAGGTGGTCCTCGGATTCCTCCCGAAGCCCACCAGGCGTCCCCCCGCGTGGGCCCGCACCATCCGCCACCTGCTCGGCCTGCCCGAGGACGCCCCCGCCGAGCCCGTGTGGCGCACCCAGAAGGAGGTCGCCGAAGAGCTCAACCTGCCCCAGGTGACGGTCTCGCAGCACCTGCGGAAGGCGCGGGACCACTGGCGGAAGAAGAAGCAGCTCTACGAGGGCGTGCGCGACGACGTCGTGGCGATCCTGGACCGCCACGGCCGTCTGCGCGAGGTGCGGCAGATCGCCGACGAGCTGCTCGGCATGCGCGGCACCACCGCGGAGGTCCCCGAGACCCGCCAGGCCTACGCCCTTGCGGCGGTGCGCGTGGTCGCCGAGTGCGAGGAGCGCCTGGAGGACCCCGCGTTCGTGCTGCGGCGGGTCCGCTCCCACACCGACACCGTGAGCGTGCTGGTCGCCCGGGTCATCGACGACGATCCGAACGTCCCGGTCGAGGCCGACCTGCTCGACTACGCGGTCGCTCTGGGCCGGGAGGCCGACCGCCTGGTGCGGTTCGACGACGACGCGCCGCTGCCCGCCCCGGCGGACGTGCGCGCCGCGCTGCGGGGTGTCCCCACCAAGCCGGGGATGACTCCGCTGTCCGACGTCGACCTGGTGACCCTGGCCGCCGCCACGTCGGAGAACGCCCGGGTCACCGCACGCCTGGAGCTGTATCCGAAGAATCTGGGCGTCGAGCGGGCACTGGACGTCACCCAGGCGGTCAGCTATCTCGGCGCCCCGGGCATCACCCCGCAGCAGATCCGCGACCGGGTGCGGGCCCGCTTCCCGCAGATGGAGCTGCCCGACGACCACGGGCTGTGGCGGCTGCTGCGGAGGCCGAGCCGGTTCCCGCGGCTCAGCAAGCGTGTCTCCGACGGGGTCGAGTACTGGTTCCTGCCCGCCGCGCCCACTTCGCTGACCGCCACGCCCTCGGCGACCGGTGGCGGCGTGCTGGAGCACCCGGCCAAGCACGAGGAAGCGCGCCGCCGTCTCGACCAGGCGGTCGCCAGGGGCGGCTACCTCGCGGTCAAGACGTGGCTGCCGGATGCCGAACGGGTGGCGGCGCTGCTCGCCGACCGGTCCGACACCGCGTCGGTCGACGTCGCCGCGGTGTTTGTGCGGATCCTGACCGAGATGATCGAGGAGTACGGCGGTCCTCCCTGGGACGTGGTGGTCGCCGCCGACGTCCCCGACGGTCCGCCCGAGTTCGGCAACATGGTCGCCGAGGCGTGCGCGGTCCTGGGCGAGCGCATCCGCGCGGCGGGCGCCGACCGCCCCGTCCTGCTGCACGGGGCCACCCCGCTGGCCCGCTACCCGGCGGGCCACGCCCTGCTGCGCACACTGGCCCAGCAGGCCCGCGAGAGCGGCACCGCACCGCACGGCCTGTGGCTGCTGTGCCCGATGGACAACCCGCAGCGCCCGGCCCGTCTGGACGGCGAACCGGCGGGCGCGATCACCGAGTCGGAGCAGTTGGCGCTGCCCCGCGGCTTCGGCGCGGAGGAGAGGGCACTGGCGGGATGAGAGGGAGTCCCCGCCGGTACCGCCTTGGAACTGTCTCTTCGGAGAGGGACCGTCCGTGATGTTCCGTTCGGAAAGTCGGTGATGAAATCTCTGTCAACACTTAGAGTGGGAAACTGCACTCTCTCCTCTTGGACAGGCCGGACCGGAAGGGTGCCCGACGTCCACAGGCCGGGCCCGTGGACGCCGGGCACCGTCACCGGCCACGGTCATACTCTTGGGGAGGTGTGCCGCACGCACCCGGCTCCTCCCGCCGGTCGTGTGCCGTCCGCATCCCCCGACGTGCGAGAAGGGCCAACTCGGCGATGACGACGTCTCCCCCCACCAGCGGCAAGCGGTTCATCGGCGACCTCATCGAGATCCCCGAGGACGTCCACGACGGCGACCTGGTGTTCAAGGTCGCCGAAGGGGTCGGCGGGGTCGACGAGGAGAAGCAGGCGCAGGCCATCCGCGACTACGTCGTCACCCACCAGCTCGCCCGCAACTTCGACGAGGCGCTCTCCATCATCAAGGGCGCGCTCGCCAAGGGGCAGTCCCGCGCCACCTACCTCAACGGCTCGTTCGGCTCCGGAAAAAGCCACTTCATGGCGGTGCTGCACGCCATCCTCAGCCACGACCCGACCGTGCGCGGACTCAACCGAATGCCCACCGTCCTCGCCAAGCACGACGACTGGTTGGAGGGCAGGAAGTTCCTGCTGGTCACCAGCCACCTGGTGGACGCCGAGTCCATCGAGGCGGCCATCCTCGGCGGATACGTGCGCACCGTGCGCCGGGCCCACCCCGACGCGCCCGTCCCGCCCGTCTACCGGGCCGACGGACTGCTCGCCGACGCCCGGGCGCTGCGCGCCACACTCGGCGACGAGAAGTTCATCGCCGACCTGCCCGCCACCGGGAGCTCCCCCGCCTCCAGCCAGTGGGGCGGCACCCGCTGGGCCGCGGCCGCGAAGTGGACCCCCGAGCAGCTCGACGCGGCGTTCGCCGTTCCCGCCGGAACCACCGACCGCGAGCGGGCCAAACTCCGCTCCGGCCTCATCAGCGCCCTGCTCAGCAGCCACTTCAGCCGCTACGCCGACGTCGTCCACGGCGACCGGGAGGCCTTCGTCACCCTCGACGAGGGACTGTCCGTCATCAGCCGCCACGCCAGGGAGCAGCTCGGCTACGACGCCGTCGTCCTGCTGCTCGACGAACTGATCCTGCGCTTCACCGGGTTCCTCGGCGACGAGGCCCGCATCAACGCCGAGGCGCAGAAGATGTCCAAACTGGTGGAGTCCTCCGAGTCCTACCGGCCCGCACCCGTCATCAGCTTCGTACCGCGCCAGCGCGACCTGCGCGACCTCGTCGGCACGGACGTCACCGGCGCCACCGGCGGCCTGTTCGACACCCTCAAGTACTGGGACGGCCGGTTCGACCACATCAAACTGGAGGACAGCAACCTCACCGAGGTGGTGCGGCACCGGCTGCTGCGCCCCGCCAGCCCCGACGCCGCCGCCGAGATCAGCGCCGCGTTCGACCGCATGGTCAACGCCCGCCCCGAGGTGCGCGACACCCTCCTCGACTCGCCCGGCGGCGAGGCCGACACCTGGGAGGACTTCCGCGCGCTCTACCCGTTCAGCCCCGCGCTGCTGCACGTCATGGTCGACCTGTCCGCGGCCCTGCAACGCCAGCGCAGCGCCCTCAAGCTCATGCGGAAACTGCTGGTCAACCACCGCACCAGCCTGCCCGTCGGGCAGCTCGTGCCGATCGGCGCGGTCTTCGACGTCCTCGTCGAGGGCGAGGACCGGCCGTTCAAGGACCGGCTCAGCGCCGAGTACGAGAAGATCCGCGACTTCTACCGCAACAAGGTGCGGCCCTGGCTGCTCAGCCGCCACAGGCTCACCGAGGAGACCGCGGCCGACCTGGACGTGCGCAACCCGTTCCGCGCCGAGGACCTGCTCGTCAAGACCATGCTGCTCGCCGCGCTGGTGCCGAACGTGCCCGCGCTCAAGGAGATCACCGTCAGCCGGATGATCGCCCTCAACCACGGCATCATCCCGGCGCGGCGCACCGGGCAGGACGTCGTCCGGGCCGCCGCGTTCTTCCGGGAGCTCAGCACCCAGTTCGGCGAGGTCCGCGTCGGTCCCGGCGACAACCCGCCCGTCTCCCTCAACCTGCTGCGCGTCGACACCGAGTCCCTGCTGCGCAGCAGCTACAACGCCGCCAACGACCAGGCCATGCGGCGGTTGTTCAAACGGCTGGTGTGGGAGGAGTTGGGCCTCGACCCCGACGCCACACGCACCGAGATCATCTGGCGCGGCACCAGCCGCACCGTGGAACTCGACTTCGGCAACGTCCGCTCCGAGGACTCGCTGATGCGGCAGCGGTTCCAACCCGAGACGCCCGGCGCGGTGCGGGTCGTCATCGACTACCCCTTCGACGAGGCCAACCACACCCCCGCCGAGGACCGGCGACGCATCCAGCAGCTACGCGACGAGTTCCCCGAACCCCCCGCCACGCTCGCCTGGATCCCGCACTTCCTCTCCGACAACCGCCAGCAGGACGCGCGGCGGCTGCTGATGATGGAGCACCTGCTGCAACCCGACGTCATCGGGCAGAAGGCCCCCGACTGGAGCTCCGAGGACCGCCGCGAAGCCCGCCAGCAGCTCGAAAGCCAGGCCAACCAGATCGAACAGCAACTGCGCGGCCTGCTGCGCGGCGCCTACGGCGCCACCAACCGCAACGACACCGACTACGGCGAGTCCGCCCAGCAGCACGTCGAGGCGCTACTGCCGAACGTGGACATCGTCATCGAGGCGGGCAGCCAACTCGGCGACGCCCTGCACCGCATCGCCGGGAAGCTCCTCGACCACCTCTACCCCGAGCACCCCGACTTCTCCGCCGCCACCGGAGCCAGGAAGCCGGTGGGACCCAAGGACCTCACCGCCGTCCTCAGGGCCGTGGAGCAGGCCAAGGCCGACCGGCTGCAGCGCTACGAACCCGAGGCCAAGAGCGAACTGCCGGTGCTGCGCCGCGTCGCCCAGCCGCTGGAGATCGCCACGGTCAGCGAGGTGTTCATCCTGCGCGACACCTGGCTCACCGCGCTCGACGACGCCGCCCGCGCCCACCAGGCCGACACCACCGACATCCGGGTCCGCGACCTCAAGAAGTGGATCCGGGACCGGGGCGAGGGCAAGGGGCTCCCCGACAACGTCGTCGACCTGCTCGTGCTCGTCTACGCGGTGCAGTCCGACCGGGCGTGGATGCGCGCGGGCAAGCGCTACACCGACGTCGACTTCGGCAGGCTCGACGGCGACATCGTGCTGCGCCGCCAGCCGCTGCCGTCCGAGGAGGACTTCGACGTCGCCAACCGGCGCGCCAGGGAGCTGTTCGGCCTGTCACCGCAACCGGTGCGCAACGCCCGCGCCGTGCAGCGGCTCGCCGAGCAGCTCAAGGAGAGGGGCAACGCCTGGTACGCCGCCACCGAGGAACTGCTCAGCCAACTCGGAGAACGCACCGCGCTGCTCGCTCTGGACGAGGAGGCCCCGCGGCTGCGGACCGCGAACGCCACCTACGGACTGCTGGGCCGCATGCGCGGACTCGCCGACGACACCGAACTGGTCACCGCGCTCGCCCGCGCCGACCTGCCGGGCGAGGCCCCGGTCCACAGGATCAGCATGGAGACCGCCCACAACGTCGCGGCGGCGCTGGCCAGCGCCCGGTGGGAGACCTTCGAGACACTGAACGACCTCGCCGACGGCGGGGGCGAGCACGCGGCGGAGGCAGGCGACCTGCTGCACCGGTTGCAGACGGCGGCGCGCCACAACGAGCAGGAGAAGAAACTCGCCACCGAACTGGACAGGGTGTCCAGCAAGGCGTTCGCGCTCATCCGCAGGAGCGTGACGGGCGACAGGAAGGACCCGCCGCCCGCCGTCCACAAGCCCGACCCCGGCAGAAACAGAGAAGACGAGATCACCGACCCCCACGTCCCGGACGGGAGGAAGGCCACCACAACCCTCTCTCCCGGCGAGGACGTGACTGCGGCCGTCACTGGCCTGCGCAGGCGACTCGGCATCCCCGCCGACGCCCGGATCGAGATCACCGTGCGGGCGGTGGACCGGTGACGGCGCCCACCGCCACCGCGCCGCCGGTCACCGTCGACGCCGTCCGAGGCGGACTGCGGCGCGCCCTGGAACGCCAGGAACGGCGCGCCGAACGCGGCCACGCCTCCTCGCGGGTCCGTGCCGTGGCGCTGCGCGCCGCCCCCGAATGGCACGGCCCCAGCGAGATCACCGTCGACCACCGGGGCCGCCAGGTGCGCGCCCGCGTCGCCCCCGCTCCCACCGTGCTCGCCGTGCTCGCCGAACTGAGCCGCCCCAGCGACACCGACTACCTGGTGCTGCTCACCCCGTGCGGCACCGAGGACCTCGGCGCGTCCCTGCTGGGGCGGCTCGTCGGACACGAGGTCGTCGCCGTCAACAGCTGGGAACTGCTCGCCGACGAGTTCGGGCTGCGCATGCTCGACCCGCGCCTGCACTCCCGCAGATGGGCGTGGCTGGCCGGCGCGCTGTACGACATCGGCACCGGCGCCGAGTGGCGCAGGGGCACCACCGTCCTCAAACTCGACGACGCCCTGCACCGGGTGGCCGCCGTCCGCTTCGGCCACCACGCCGGCGACCGGCTCGACGCCGCCGCCCTGCTCGACTGGACCAGGGACCCCGCCCGCGTCACCCGCTACACCAGCCTGCCCGCCGAGGAACGCGACGGGCTGCGCACCGCCCTGGAACACGACGTCGGCGCGGTCGCCCAGGTGGTGTTCCGCATGCTCGACCGCCACCAGATCCACGACACGCTGCCCGTGGGACTGGTGCTGCGGGAACTGCTCGACGAGGCCAACGCCGACCTGCCGGGCGTGCGCGAGGCGCGCATCCGCGCCGAGGAACGCTTCCTCGGCGCGCCCCCGCTCGGCCCCGACACCCTGCGGCGGTTCGCCGACAGTTGCGAGGCCGCCCTGCTGCGCATGATGGACGGCGCCGAACACGACGCCGCGGTCCAGGCCAGCGGACGCGCCGAAGAGATCCTCGCCGCCCTCGGCGCCGACAGGGCCGCCGCCGCCAGCCGGGTCCTCGCCCCCGGCCTCCAGGCGCGCCTGGCCGCGCTCGGCGCGCAGATCAGCGTCCTCGTCCGGCCGGGGACGGCCGACATCGAACCCCAGGACCTCGCACCCGTCGAGGAGGCGCTCACCCGACTGTGGGAACACCGGCGGTGCAGCCCGTTCTCCAGGGAGGCGGCGGGCGCGCTCAACGCCGTCCGCCTCACCCGCTGGCTCGCCTCCCGCCCCGCCGACCCCGCCACCGTCGCCGACGGGGTGGCCGCGCACCTCGCCGACACCGCCTGGGTCGACCGCGCCGCCAGCACCCTGCGCACCGCCTACACCGAGAGCCCCGCCCTCGGCGACGCCTACCGCGACCTGTACGCGCGGGTCCGCGACCGGCGCTCCGCCATCGACGAGGCGTTCGCCCGCCGGGTGGCCGCGTGGACCGAGATGTCGGCGCACACCGACGAACTCCTGCTCGCCGAGAACCTGCTGGACCGCGTCGCCCGTCCCGTCGCAGCCCAGCACCCGCCGCTGATCGTGGTGCTCGACGGGATGAGCGCCGAGGTCGCCGTCCAACTCGGCGAACAGATCACCGCCGACGGACAGCTCACCGAGATCTCCCGCAGCGGACGCGGCCGCGAGGGCGCGCTCGCCACCCTGCCCTCCGTCACCACCTGCTCGCGGGCCTCCCTGCTGTGCGGCCGACTCACCACCGGAGGGCAGAGCGAGGAGCGCGCCGGATTCCCCGCGCTGTGGCGGCAGGCGTCGTGGGGAAGACGCCCCAGCACCCTGCTGTACCAGCGCGACCTGGAGACCGGAGTCGGCGACCGGCTGCCCGACGAGGTCCACGAGGCCCTCGGGGACCCCGACCGGGTGGTCGCCGTCGTCCTCAACACCATCGACGACGCCCTCGGCAACGGCCGCGAAGGCGACACCACCGCCTGGAGCACCAGCCAGATCGGCAAACTCCCCGCGCTGCTGGACGCCGCCAGACGCGCCGAACGGCCGATCATCCTCACCTCCGACCACGGACACGTGTGGGACCGGGGCGAAAACCACAAGGTCGGCGACGGCGAGGCCGCCCGCTACCGCACCGGAACCCCGGGAGAGCGCGAACTCCTCGTCACCGGCGACCGGGTGCTCGCCGGAGGCGGCCGGATCGTCGTGCCCTGGGACGAACGCGTCCGCTACACCTCCCGCAGGGCGGGCTACCACGGCGGCATCTCCACCGCCGAGATGGTCATCCCCGTGCTGGTGTTCGTCCCCGACACCCGGCTCGCCCCGTCCGGTTGGCGGCCCCTGCGTCCCACCCAGCACGAACCGGCCTGGTGGACCCGGCCGCTGCCGGTGCCCACCCGCCACGCCGCCCCGGCAGCGCCGCCTCCGACCACCTCCCGCACCCGCGCGGAACCGGTGCAGGACACCGCGCTGTTCGGAGCCGAGGAAGCCACCCGAAGCCTAGGACAGCGCGTCGTGGACTCCCCCGTCTTCGCCGCGGTCCGCGAACAGGTGCCGCGCGGCCCCAGCAGAGATGAGGTCGCGGCCGTCATCGACGAACTCGCCGGGATCGCGGGCGACCGCCCCCGACTGCCCGTCGAGCGGGTCGCCCGCGCCGCGGGCAAGGAGCCCTTCCGCGCGGCGCGATTCGTGAAGATGGTCGCCAAGATGCTGAACGTGGAGACGTTCCCGGTCCTCGTCCTCACCGACGCCGAACGCGCGGTGGAACTCAACATCCCCCTGCTCAGGGAGCAGTTCCCGGAAGGGGCGTCCTAGGTGAACACCACCGTCAGCGCCGCCCGCCGCCGCGAGGTCCTCGACGCGCTGCGGCGCGGCACCGTGCCCCAGTCCGGCCTCGACCTGTTCGCGGTCGGCCTGGAGCGCTACGAGAGCGTCCTCGACACCGAACTCGCGGCCGCTGCGGCGGGCAGTGCCGGGTTCAAGGCGGTGCGCGGCGAGTACGGGTCCGGCAAGACGTTCTTCGCCCGCTGGCTGGCCGAACGCGCCAAACGCGCCGGGTTCGCGGTCACCGAGATCCAGATCTCCGAAACCGAGACCCCGCTGCACCGCCTGGAGGCCGTCTACCGGCGGCTCACCGAACGGCTCTCCACCGCCACCCAGCCGCCCAGCGCGCTGCGCGAGATCGTCGACAACTGGGTCTACACCCTCGAAGAGGACGTCCTCGACCAGGGCGCGGTGCCCGCCGGCGCGGACGGCCCCGACGAGCGGACGCTGACCGCCGAGGTCGCCGCACTCCTGGAGCGGCGGCTCGCCGCCGTGGCGCGCAGCAGCCCCGGGTTCGCGCTGGCGCTGCGCGGCTACCACCGCGCCCAGTCCGAAGGCGAGGGCGCGGTCGCCGACGCGCTCGCCGCCTGGCTCGGCGGGCAGCCCAACGTGGCTGCCGCCGCCAAACGCTACGCCGGAATCAAGGGCGACCTCGACCACTTCGGCGCGCTCGCCGCCCTCCAGGGGCTGCTGACCCTGCTGCGCGACTGCGGCCACCCCGGTCTGCTCGTCGTCCTCGACGAACTGGAGACCCTGCAACGGGCCCGCTCCGACGTGCGCGACAAGGCCCTCAACGCGCTGCGGCAACTCCTCGACGAGATCGCCGCCGGACGCTTCCCCGGCCTCTACCTGGTCATCACCGGCACCCCCGCCTTCTACGACGGACCCCAGGGCGTGCGGCGGCTCGCCCCCCTCGCGCAGCGGCTGGCCACCGACTTCATGCCAGATCCGCGCCACGACAACCTGCGGGCCGCGCAGATCCGCCTGCCCGGCTTCGACCTGCACCGCCTGCACCTGCTCGGCGTCGCCGTGCGCGACCTCTACGCCTCCGGCGCCGAGGAACCCGAGCGGGTGCGCGAGCGCGTCGACGACGCCTACCTGGCGGAGTTCGCCGAGGCCGTCGCCGGGGAACTCGGCGGACAGGTCGGCGTGGCCCCCCGCATGTTCCTGCGCAAACTCGTCGACGTCATCGACCGCGTCAACGACATCGACGACTTCGACCCCCGGCAGCACTACCGGCTCACCATGAAGGCCACCGACCTCACCGACGTCGAACGCAACGCCCGGACCCAACGCGCCGACTCCCCTGACGAGGTGGAACTCGACCTGTGAGCGCGCCCAGCAGCCTCGACCTGCTGCACCCCACCCTCGCCCACCACCTCGTCAACACACTGGGCTGGCCCGGCCTGCGCCCGCTGCAACGCGAGGCGCTGGCCCCGCTGGTGGCGGGCGAGGACGCGGTGCTGCTCGCACCCACCGCCGGAGGCAAGACCGAGGCCGCCTGCTTCCCGCTGCTCACCGCGATGGCCCAGGGCGGCTGGGACGGCGTGTCGCTGCTGTACGTGTGCCCACTGAAGGCGCTGCTCAACAACCTGCTGCCCCGGTTGCAGAGCTACGCCGGATGGCTGGGCCGCACCGCCGCCCTGTGGCACGGCGACGTCACCGCCGCCCGCCGGCGCATCCTGCGGGAACGCCCCGACGTCCTGCTCACCACACCGGAGTCGCTGGAGGCGATGCTGGTGAGCACCAAGGTCGACCACCGCGCCTTCCTCGGCGGGGTGCGCGCCGTCGTCGTCGACGAGGTGCACGCGTTCGCCTCCGACGACCGGGGCTGGCACCTGCTCGCCGTCCTGGAACGGCTGACCCGGCTGTGCGGGCGGCCCATCCAGCGGGTCGGGCTGTCGGCCACCGTCGGCAACCCCGACGACCTGCTCACCTGGTTGCAGGGCAGCGGCGCGGGGAAGCGCCCCGGCCGGGTGATCGCGCCCGGCCTGCCGCCGCCCGGCGCGGCGCCGGGGGAGGGGCCACCGCCCGGCGACGTGGAACTCGACCACGTCGGCTCCCCGGAGAACGCCGCCACCGTTATCGCCGCCCTGCACCGGGGCGAGAAGCGGCTGGTGTTCTGCGACTCGCGGCAACTGGTGGAACGCATCGGCGCGGCCCTGCGCGCCAGGGGCGTCACCGTGTTCCTGTCGCACGCCTCCCTGTCGGTGGACGAGCGCCGCCGCGCCGAGCAGGCGTTCGCCGAGGCCCGCGACTGCGTCATCGTCGCCACCTCCACCCTGGAACTCGGCATCGACGTCGGCGACCTCGACCGCGTCATCCAGGTCAACGCGCCCGGCACCGTCGCCTCCTTCCTGCAGCGCATCGGCCGCACCGGACGCCGCGCCGACAACAGGCGCAACTGCCTGTTCCTCGCGCTCAACGAGCACGGACTGCTGGGCGCGGCCGGACTGCTGCGCCTGTGGGCACGGCACTGGGTGGAACCGGTGGAACCCACGCCGGAGCCCCGGCACATCGTCGCCCAGCAACTGCTGGCGCTGTGCCTCCAGGAGTCCCAGATCGGCGAGCGACTGTGGGCGCAGTGGTGGGACGGCCTGGAACTGTTCGGCCACGCCGAGCCGGTCCTCGCCCACCTGCTGCGCGAGGGGTTCCTGACCCGCGACGGCGGCATGCTCATGGTGGGACCGGAGGCGGAGCGCCGGTTCGGGCGGCGGCACTTCGCCGAACTCACCGGCGTGTTCACCGCGCCCCCGGAGTTCACGGTGCTGCACGGCCGCACCGAGATCGGCCGCACCAACCCGGCGCTGCTCGCCGCGGCCGAACCCGGAGAGGGGCCGCGGCGGCTGCTGCTCGCCGGACGCAGTTGGGCGGTGACCTGGGTGGACTGGAAACGGCGGCGCTGCTTCGTGGAATCGGTCGACGACGACGGCCGGGGCGGGCGGGCGCGCTGGGACGCCACCGGCCACACGGGCTGGTCGTTCGAGTTGAGCCGGGCCGTGCGCGAGGTGCTGCTCGGTGAGGATCCGCCGGTGAGACTGACCCGGCGCGCGGTCGACGCCCTGGCCAAGGCCCGCGACCGGCACGCCGACCACGTCCACCCCGGCGGCACCGTCATCACCCGACACGGCGGCGACGTGCGCTGGTGGACCTGGGCGGGCACCCGCGCCAACCTCACCCTGCGCGCCACCCTCACCGGCCTCGCCGACCCCGCCCAGCAGGCCCGCGACACCCACCTGCGGCTGTGCGACGACGTCGACCCCGCCCGCTGGAAGGCCGCCCGGGAGGGCGCGGCCGACCGCGTCGCGTTGCCGGAGGTGGACGGCAAGGCTCTGGAGGGGCTGAAGTTCACCGCCGCGCTACCCCGCCACCTGGCCGAGCGTACCCTGGCAGCGCGGCTGGCCGACGTGGAGGGGGCCCGGGCGGTGCTGGTGGAAGAGACGCGGTTCGTGGTGGGGGAGTGAAACGGGCGACACCGAAGCAGGGGGAAGGACTCCGACCGGACGGTCGTCCCCGCCCCGCGGTGTCGTGATCCTGTCCCCGGGGTCGAGTTCGCGTGCCGAGTCCGACCCCGGAGTCACGGTGGATGGCTTCACAGCCAGTACTTCATCGAGGTTTGAGTGTCGGGTTCGTGGCGGATGCGATTCCGCCGCGCTCCGGCGAGGTCGAGGCATTCCACAGAACCCTCCAGAAGCGGGACACCACCGGCCACGGCCAGCCCATGGGGCCCGCCCCGGACGGCCGGTGCGGAATGCCTCATCTTCCCCTGATCTCTCTGCAAAGACCCCGCGCCCACCGCAGAACCGAACACTCACACCTCAGTCAGAGCCAGAAGAACTTTGTCACATCCGGGCC
This sequence comes from Thermobifida halotolerans, assembly GCF_003574835.2. NCBI lineage: Bacteria > Bacillati > Actinomycetota > Actinomycetes > Streptosporangiales > Nocardiopsidaceae > Thermobifida > Thermobifida halotolerans. The sequence goes on from NZ_CP063196.1 coordinate 119,259, forward strand.
CCTGCCGTTCTCGTCCGGCTCGGGAACATGAAGGCCGTACCGCTTGGGTGCGCCGAAGAAGGTGTGGTCGCCCGGGTAGGCCTCCGCGCCGAGAACATCCTCCAGTTCCCTGAGTGCGGCTTCGAGGCGAGGCGCGTTGTTTCGGTACACCTCTGGGTGGGGGTTTCCGAAGAAGTCGTAGTAGGCCCACACATCGTGGTGCACGCTCAGTTTCACCCGGGCCGAGACCGGGTCAGTGTCCACCTGGAGATCTACCAGTTGCGGTTCGGGACGACGCTGACCTTCTGCGTCGATCCAGATCCCGGGACCCGGAAGTGTGATCCAGTTGACCTCGGCGTCGGGATACCCCACGGGGCGACTGGACAGGATGCGCTCGGCTGTTTCAGGCGAGTCCAGAGGATGATTTCCCAGAGCGAGGGAGGTGGTGATACCGGTTCCCCCTCGTCCGGGAACCAGCCAGGAGCACTTGATTCCGTACGGTTCGAGAAGGTCGTACCTGGCAAGTGTTTCCACGGTGCGCCCGGCCAGGTGCAGTCCGGTGGTGAGTCCGGGGTCGGATATGTCGTCGAGGTCGAACGTCCACGAGCCGTTCTCCTTGGGGGAGCTGATCAGAAAAGACATGGTGTCCTCATGGAAAGATGTTTTTGTCCGGGATTGTGACGAATCCATCTTCGAAACGGATCCTGAACGTGGTTCCGGATCGCTCCGCAAACCTCTCGAGTTTTCTCTGTTTGGCTTCTGGGAAATTGTCTACCGGCTGATGGCAGTCGATGATGATGATCCTCTCGGTCAAGGCCCCCTGGTTGATGTTGTCAAACTGCTGGTTTGCCTCCTTGGCTCTCTTGTCGATTCCGTTGATACTCAACACGTCCTTGAGTTCGTATCCGTGGCTGGGCTCTCCGTCCGGTCCGAACGCGACAACGTCGATGTCCTGTGTCTGACCGGTGTCGGGATCGGTGAACCTGTGTTCGAAAGCAATATTCGTTACTCCGGCGTCCTGGAGTTCGGCAGCGTGCTCCAGAGCCATGCGAGGCGCGGCCGGTCGGTTGTCCAGGTCCTGCTTGTCCGCGCACATTGACAGAACTGTCCGGTACCCTGGAACATCCGAAAACCTCCCGCTGGTGACGAGTTCCGCCACTCTCTGGCCGTAGGGAGATTTTCCAGCCTGGAGACAGCATTTTCCCAGATATCCCTGTCGACTCCCGCCTTCCGTAGTTCTTCCCTGACGCTGCTCTCAAGCTCCGGAGACATCCCCCCGGTGGGATCGGACACCGGTCTACCTCCGGGGTCAGAGCCTCCGGTCCCGCTTCCTCCCGCGCCGGAGGAGTTGCCGCTACCTGTCTCCTCGGCACTGCGACTGTTGTCCGGGTCGCGTTCGTCACGGATAGGTTCCTCGCCGTTGTCACCGTCCTTCCGGTCACCGAGATTCCGGTCTTCACCCGGGAGGCCGGAATTCGGCTCCCCCTCCCCTGAGGAGCCCCCAGCTTGGCCGTTGCCACCTGTGCGGCCGTCCAGGCCTTCACCCGGTCCGGATTCAGGGGGACGACCGCCTGTGGGAGGACCGCCGTTTCCGCCGCGGCCGAAGCTGTTTCCTCCGCCGCTGTTGGCGGAGGACCCGCCACTGGTTGACGTGTCCCTGTGGCCGCTGGTGGGACTGGAGTCTCCGTTTCCTGTTCCAGGAGGGTCGGCGGGACCGTCTCCCGGTCCGCCACCGGAACCGGTGGGCTCTCCCGTGGGTGTGTGGTCTCTGCTGTGGGCGCTGGGTGACAGGTCGGGAAGAGGGCCGCCCGGGGTGCGGCCGCCCACGCCCGCGCCGACCGGAGCCTCGGCGTGCTGTTTGAGGAAGAGTTCGAACTCCTCGTGCAGGCGGAGGATCTGTTCGGTGGTGGGCAGCTCGGCCGCCTGGTCGGCATCGGGGCTGCGGACAGGAGAGGGGCTGTCGCTGTTGTTGCCGTTGGGGGTGGTGTCTGCCGGGCGGGACGGAGGCGTGTCACCGGTGTCGGGGGAGGAACCGCTGGGAGTGTCTCCGATGTCGGGAGTCGGGGTGGTGGGCGTGGGGTCGGCGGGGGGCCGGGGTGGGGGTACCGCCGCCTCCACCGGGCTGGTTGCCGAAGTTGTTGGCGTTGGCCAGGGCGTCGTTGAGCGCGTCGGTCTGGGAGGAGGGAATGGACAGGGAGTCGACGGTATCGCCCAGGCCGGAGGTGATGTCGTCCGGGGAGCGGCTGTTGAGAAGACTCCGGAGGTGGGAGGCGGGGTCGAAGCGGTTCAGGGAGGAGTTGGGCAGGATGTCGCCGAGGTTGCTGACGGTGCGCAGAACGCGGGAGCCGCGCCAGGCCAGCAGCGGCACGCCCACCACCGCGCCCACACCGGTCGCGGTCAGCACCGCGCCGCCGACCATGCTGCCGATGCTGATCACTCCGGTGGTGATCACGTAGCCGGGACGGGTGCCCCACTCCCGCCAGGGCACCATGGAGTGGCCGACCTCCTTCCACGCGCCGGAGAAGTTGTCCCACCACTGGCCGCCGGAGTCCACGCCCCAGCCGTTCTCGCCGTAGAAGCCGGTCAGGTAGGCGATGCCTTCCAGGCTGCCGCCCCAGTAGTCGCCGAGATTCCCCCACCACTCGCCCCACGAGCCCACGCCCCAGCCGCGTTGGTCGTGGTAGAGGCCGAACATGCTCGCGAAGTCGGTGACGGTGCCCGCCCCGATGTCCCACAGTGCCGAGCCGACGTCGGCCCACCAGGGCGCGTCGTACTCCTGGGGGGTGGCCCAGTCGGTCTTCATGTCCTCGGGGGCCTCGGCCAGACCGTAGATCCTCTCGCCGTCGGCGGCGACGTTGGAGCCGTCCAGCTTGGCGGCGATGAAACGGGTGCCACCGAACAGGCCGGTGATGGTGTTGGCGCAGTCGCGTTCGGCCGCCTGGTACTCGGTCTGCACCGCGGCCAGGTCATTGTTGAGCTGGTTGTGTTCCTCGACCTTGTCCTCGTCCTTGTTCCACTCCTCGCCTGTTTTCTTGATTTCGACGGCCATGGTCTCGGCGTCGGATTTCAGGCTCTTCCACCTGGCCAGCAGGGGGCGGATCTCTTCGGCGAAGTCGATGAGCGCCTGACCGACGGTGCGGATCTTGCCTTCCATCTCGTCGCCGTCGTCGGCGACCGGATCGACCGCGGCCAACAATTCCTCGGATTCGGGGGCAACGTAGTTTCCCTCCAGTCCGGCCCAGGTCGACTTGATGTCGTGGCCAGCCTGGGCAATGTCTCCGCCATCGTCTTTGAGGGCTTTGCCCGCGGCCTCGATCGCGTCGGGATCCGCGCTGGGAATCACGATCTTGTCGGGGTTGGTCACTCCGCCGCCGCTCACCGACCGACCTCCGTATCTTTCCTCCCGTACCGAGCAACTCCAATTGAGAAGAATCGAGGAACACGGAGTAACGCGCAAGAGGCGCAGAAAAAGGATTGATGCAGGTTATTCAGGTAAACGAGCTGTCTTGGACGACGGAATGGCCAGAAGCGGTCACTACTTCGTGCCAACGATGCGTTGGGATTTCGGTGGAGTGGGGTGGGGCCGGATGCGTCGGACCGCTCCGGTCAGACAGACAGCGCACGCCGGACGTCCACGGCATGCCGCCTGCGACCGTTTCCCCGACGGCCGTCCGGAGCCTCAGGGGAAACAGTCGCGGAGATCAGTCGTTGGAGTAGGCGAAGGCGATCACGTAGACCGCCGCGGTCTCCTCGTCGGGGAAGACCACAACGGCCTTGCGGTCCACTCTGGAGTTGGGATGTCCGCCACGGCAGGTGACCGTGCCCTCGACCGCCTCCACGGTGATGTCGAATTCCTCCCGGTCCTCGGCGTCGGGGGACTGGGACTGCGGTAGGTGCTGAATCCGTCCGTCGTGCAGAACCGCTCGGCTCCGCCACGGCCCGGGGTGAACCGGACACGGTAGACGGGCAGGTCCGCCGCGTTGTTCTCACTGAGGTCTGACGGTCGCCTTCGCGACGGACACCGGCCGTGTGGAGAAGAGGGGGCAGCCGATCGGCCCAGGGCGTTCCACACCAACCCCTGCGGTGGGATACCACCGGTTGCCGGTTGCCGGTCGAGGTCAACCCGTGGTCGCCCGCCCCGAACGCGGGGGGTGGAATGTCTCGTCTTTCTCCGGTTGCTCCGAAAAGAACCCGCGCCCGCCGCAGAACCGAACACTCAGACCTCAGTCAGTGGTGATCCGCACGTCCGTCGCGTCCTGGGGAACGGTCAGGCCGTTCAACTCCTCGAATCCCGCGAGCAGGTCCTCGCTCGTGATGGGCGGGAGGGACAGCGTTTCAGGAGTCACCCGAGGAAAGACGATCCGGAAGGTCCCATCGCGGTACGCGAGGCGGTGCTCGCGGCTCGGGAACGGGAGTGTGTCCGGGGCTTCTCCGAATCCCGCCGGGGCTTCGTCAACGGCGGCGGGCCGCCGCGCCGGTCGCGGCCACCGCGAGGACCACGGCCGCCAACAGCAGCAGCGCGAGACCGGGGTGGACCCGCAGCGCCAGCGCTCCGGTGGCCGCGCCCGCGCCGAGCAGTGCGGTGGTGCGGCGTGTCCAGGCGGCGGGGTACGCCCCGCAGCACCCGCCCGGCCAGGACGGCGCCCGCGGCGAAGGCGACCAGGGCCACCGCGGGCCGCCATGCCGAGAAGCAGCACGTTGCCGGTGAAGATCCGGTACAGCCCGAGGAAGCTGACCGCGTCGACGATCCCGATGGAGAAGGTGAGCGCGAGCAGCAGTCCGGGAAGCCGGTCCGGGGCCGCGGGCGGCTGACCGGTCATGCCCCGCCACTGCCCCCGGCGGGACGGAAGCAGACTCCGGAAAAGCCCTTTTGCGTCCTGGTCTCGTTCGCCGCGGCCGCGCTTCCGCTCCCAACCGAACCGCCGTCCGCGCTCACGTCTGGCCAACGAGAGCGACAGCGGTCGGCGGACGGCCGGGAACTACGGTCAGCCGCCAGAGTCAGTCGCTGCGGGTCCACTCCCCGCACCCGCTCGTTTCGAAGGCGACGTCACCGGAGCGGATGGTGACGACCTGCGCCCCCGAACCGAAACTGTTGGTGATGATCGAGCCGAGTTCACCGTCGGTGCTCGACAGCCGCGCCCAGTAGCAGTCCCCCGAGCCACTGCTGCGATAGGTCCCGGGTTTGATGTCCTCGCCGACCAGGTAGGTCCCGTTGCCGGGGAAGGTGTTCTCCGCGATCTCCCGCTCGGTTGCGGAGATGTCCTCCTCACGCTGGTCCAACTCGGCCTCACGCTCGTCGAGGCTTTCCGCGCGGTCGTCGAGTTCGCTTTCCCGGTCGTCGAACTCGGCTGCCTGCTCCTGCAGCGGCTGGAGTTCCTCCTGAAGGTCCTCCTCCCGTCCGAGTGCCGCCTCCAGTCGCTCCTGGTGCCTGTCCCGGTCATCGACCGCACTCAGATACTCCTCGGACGCGGTCGGTGCCGGATGCAGCAGATAGCCGAGAACTCCCCCGGTCGGCAGTGCGACCAGAGCGGTGACCAGGGGAAGGACCCACGGGTTTGCGGTGGTGAACCATCGGGCAGCCGTACTCCACGTGGCACCGTGGGCACGCACCGCGGGTTCGGGGGCCAAAACCTCCGCAGTCGCCTCCTGCACCGCGTCGGCCGCGGCCTCTTCCGCGTTCTCCTCGCCGGACGGTTCGCCAACACCAGACATGACCAGACTCTCCAGGGGTGGGGGATGCCTGGATTGTGGCAGGGGCGGCCGGTCTGGCGCGGGGTCCGCGCCCGACGTGTTCCCGAAGCGAGACCCGACAGTCCACGCGGTCGCAAAAATTGAGGCCGCGGCCCGGGCCCGTGCCGGGAAACGCCGCCCGCGGGGGGTCAGTCCGCGGATTCCACCTGCCGCAGCAGGTCGGCCAGTCCGGGGAACGCGGCGTCGCGGGCGTAGAGCCGCTCCAGGATCTGGCGGGCCCGCGCACGCTCACCCCGGTCGAGGGCGAGCCGGGCCTGCTCGATGCCCGCGAGGGTCACGATCTCGGGGTCGGTGCCGCGGCGGCGCAGCACCTCCTTCAACGTCTGGTGCGCCCCGTCGCCCATCCCCCCGGCCGCCAGCGCGCGGGCCCGCATGACCAGGAGGAAGGCGTGCGGATCGGAGGCGTTGGACAGGTTGTTGGTCAGGTCGATGACCGCGTCGTGGCGGCCCGTCTCGCTGTAGAGTTCGGCGAGGGAGACGGCCGCGCTGAACGTGGGCTCCAGCCCCTCGACGACGGCGATCGCCTGCTCGGGCCGCCCGGTGGCCTGGTACAGCTCGGCGAGGGTGAGCCCGACCGCCTCCCGGCTGGGCGGCAGGGCCGCGTCCACCCCGTGGGCGATGCGCAGGGTGATCACCGGCATGTCGACGTAGGCGCGGACGAACGGGTGGTCGGCGATCTCCCCGCCGTGGTCGAGCGCGGTGCGCAGCGCGGCCTCCGCGTGGGCGAGGTCGCGGCCGTGGTAGGAGAGCAGACCGTCGAAGGCGGCGCACAGCGGCGCCCAGTCGGGGTGGCGCCCGGCGATGTGGGGCAGTCGGCCGCGGTCGCGGTCCTCGAACAGCGCCCGGTACAGCTCCTTCTCCGGGGCGGGGGCGAACAGTCCAGGCTTGTTCTGTTGCGGCTGTGCCGTCTTCGGCTGGGGTCGGGAAGCCGGACGGGAGGGGCGGCGAGGGCGGCCACCGTCCAGCCGGGTGGAGTAGGACAGCCCGGAACCGGGAATGCCGACGCTTCCTGTCAGCCGTCCGCCAGCCGACCTGCTGATGCGCATCCCCCGACCGCCGACGGAGTAGCCCACGCCCCGGTGGGAGACGGTCATCCGCACGCCCGGGGCGATCTTGAAGCTCTTGCGCAGCCGAAAACCCATCGGCTCCTCCTCGGCGGGTCCGCGTCACCTCGCCTTGAACAGTATCTGTCCTGGCAAACCACCTCATCCTTCACTTTTGTCACGTATTGCTTCGAAGGGTGGGGGAGGTCGAAATCCGGACAGCTTCTGGCGGTCACCGACGTCAGGCGGTGGCGAGGTCGGGACGGAGTTCGGTCGCCCGCATGGTGAGGGCGAGGAGTTCCCGCGCCTCCCCGGACAGGTCGCAGCCTTCGGAAACCGTGGAGGCGTCCAAGGCGGTCCTCAGGTTCCCCGCGTCCGCCGGTCCCGGCGAGACGAGAGGCTTGGCCAGCATGTTCGACGGGTGCTGCAGGTCGGGCACGACCGTTGTCATCAACAGACGGGGCACGGGGAACCCCCGTAGACAAACGGGTATTCATCCACCACCCGGTGGCGACCAGGGTGAAGAGGGCTCAGCGCGTCGCAGCACGCCTACGAGCGGGCGAGGGGGAGACAAGGCCTCGCGACCGCGTACGGCGGTGCCACCGCGTGTCTCCTCGCGGAAACGGAACTCCGGGCCACTGCCGGGAGCAGGCGGTAGGCGGGGGATGAACCGGAGGACAGGAGTTGGCCCGCCAGATCAGGCCAGGCCGACGATCTGGACGGGAGACTCCTCGGAACCGGAGGAGGAATCGGTGTGGTCCGGAACCTCGACCTGGCCGGTCCGTACCACCAGCAGCGCCCCGGGAGCGGGCAGCAGGCGTAGTGCGGACGGTTCGGGCACCGGGACGGCCACCCCGTCGAGCGGGACGCGCACGGGCTCTCCATCCCGGGGCAGTACGGTGACGTCGTAGCGCCAGCCGGGACCGTGCTCCCCGGTCTCGGTCCATTCCTCCAGGGACACCCACACGCTCTGCTCCTCCCAGGATCCCAGTGGCAGCGCATGCAGCAGGTCCTGGTAGGGCGTCTCCACCGTGTCGACGAGTTCGCCGGACAGGTCCCGGTAGGCGACCACGACCGGTTCCGTGTCGTCGCCGGGGCGGGGGAAGGCGACGAACCCGTCAGAGGTGAAACGCACCGGACCAGCCGATTCCGACACCGGGGAGCGGGGCGTCCCAGCCAGCAGGTCGCCCGAGGCGGGGTCGAGGACCAGAAGGTCGCCGTCGTGGTTCAGGGAGTCCACGACCACCACCGAGCCGTCGGAGACAGCCTCCCACACCGCCAGTCGGGGGGAGCCGCTGAACGCGGGCGGGTGGCTGCTCTGGTAGGCCCCGGCCTCAGCGGTCCACTCGTACCTCCACTGCTGCTCACCGGTCGCCGAGTCCAGGGCGAACAGTACGGCGGTGGCGTCGTCCTCTTCCCGCTGGGAGGTGCCGCAGAACCCGGAGACGAGCACGGAGCCGCCGACAACCTGAAGGGACTGGGGAAGGTCGGTACGCCACACACAGCCGGAGGGAACCTCCGCCGACCACACGAGCGTGTTGTCGGTCAGGTCCCGCGCTTCCAGAGCGCGGTCGGGGCCGCCGGTGATCCGCGCGGTGTCGGTCAGGGCGCCGATCGTCGGGGCCTCCTCCCACGCACCGCCGCCCGGCGTCGGCAGCAGGCCGGGCATCAGGTCGTCGCTCAGGATCTGGCCGGTGGCGGCGTCCAGGGTGAGCAGTCCGTCCCGGGGGCCGCGGGTACGCAGGTCGGTGAAGGACAGCACCACCGTGGCACCGTCCGGGGTGACCCGCACGTCCACGTCGCCGATGTCGGGGCTGCGGTAGCGCCAGGCCTCCTCACCCGTGGCGGTGTCCAACGCGATCACGCCGTCGCCGAGCGAGACGAGTGCGCCCGCGGCGGTGGGATGCACGCCGGTGACCCGCACTCCCTCCGGAGCGGTCCACTCCCACGCCGCTTCGGTCACCTTGGTGGGAACCGGCGGCGGTGTTTCCGCCGAGGCGGTCGTGTGCTCCGCCCGGGCGAGGTCCGCCACGAACGCGGGAACGAGCAGCAGCACCGGGGCGAGCAGCAGACCGACCGCCGGGACCAGCAGCGACGACCTGCGGCGCCCCGGGTGCAAGGAGGTTCCCGCGGCCGCGACCGCTCCCGCGCCGAGCAGCGCCGCGACCACGCCGACGAGGTGGGAGAACTGCCACGGACCGCCGTGCTCCTGCCCGGTGAGCAGGTTCCGGAAGGCCACCAGGTCAACCGCCGCGGCCACGACCACCCCGACAACCGGAAGCGTTCGCCGCCACCGCGACGCCCCTTCCGTCAGGAGAGACCCGACGGTGAGTCCGCCCGCCAGCACCCACAGGACCACACGGACCGCCGCCGGGACACCGGAACTCTCCGCGGTGGAGAACAGCGGCGCGGTGAGGGCGGCCAACGCCCCCGCGACACACAGCACGATCCCGGCCCACGCCGGGACACGGGCCCGAGGCGGCGCGTCAGGGGAGTTCATTGACCGTCCTTTCCGGTGTCCGCGTCCGTGTTGGCCCGTCCGGAACCACGCCGAGCACGGACAGGCGGGCCGCAGTTTACGGATGGAAGCAGAAAACCACGGACATTGATATCACAGCGGTCTCGTTGGCCACATTCGGTCACACCGCCGAAGCGGCGCCACCGGCCGCTGAGTCGCCACCAATTCTCTTTTCTCAGGATATGGAGGCTGACGTGTTTCCTGGCAGACCTCTGATCCGAACGAATCCCCCTGCCACACGCGGTTCCGCCCCCTTCGGAGACAAGGATGAATTGGTCTGGTGAAGGCGGATGGGAGATACTGCTCCAACCACCGCACCCATTTCTCACCGGGCGCGGAACGACCTTCGCCGGGTTCCCCGCACCGTTCCCGGCGGACGTGAGCAGAAGCGGTCAGGAAGCACGGTGGTCCCCGTGTGCCCGGCAGAACCCGTTCGACAGGAGGTAGGACGTGGGCGACGAGGTTGGCGCCAACCCCTACGAGGCTTACCAGCGGGGGGAGGGCGCGGTCACGATCGCGGAGACCTTCACCGGGTTGAAGTCGGCGTTCGACGACGCGATCACCGCCGCCAAGACCGCCGCGGTGGAGCCGCCGTGCGCGAACGCCTATCCCGACTTCGGTGAGGCCAACGCCGCGCTCATGGCCGACATCCAGGAGCACGGCATGTCGCTGGGCGGAAACGTGCAGGCCGGAGCTCAGCAGACCGCCAACACCGACAGCGAGGCCGGAGACGACTTCACCGACGTCGGCGGGGTGCTGTCGCGCCAGATCAACGAGCAGACCAGCCGCTACACCGGCGAATAACCCCTCCTCCAAGAACCGGACACACGTCGAAGATGGCATCGTTCGATCCCCAGGACACCGAAGCAGACGAGGAAACCATCCGCGCGGCCGCCGACGACCTGTACGACGTCGCCGGGCGCATCATCGGCCGCTCCGGCGACCTGCGGTCGGCCTTCACCGGCGCGGCCGTGGAGTTCACCGACCTGGTCACCGAGGACATCCGCAGCGAGGGCGACTACGACGAGCAGTTGTGGCAGCGTTCCTCGATGGCCGTGGTCTACGCGGCCGGCGTGACCGACATGTGGGCCGAGGACGTCAAGTGGTTCAAGGACAAGCGTCAAGAGCTCATCGACGGCTGGGAGGACGAGGTCGCCGACGACTTCGGCGTCCCCCATGAACCCACCTCCGAACCGGGACCGCCCCCGGTCGCCCCCGGAGAGACACCGCCGGAGCGGCCCTCCCCAACGGCAAGCCGCGACGCCAAGATCGCCGAGAAACGGCAGGAACGGCTCGACCACTACGAGGGCGAGGCCGCCGACCTGTGGGAGAAGTTCCAGGAACGCGCCGAGGAGAAGGGGCAGATGCTGCGTGACGGTCCCGAGCCCGAGCACGTGCGCGAACTGGTGGACGCTGGAGTGCTGGGATGGGCTCCCTACAACATCATGGGCGCCGAATCCGAGCCGCCCCTGCCCCTCACCGAGGACGAAGCGGTGCGGATGGCCAACAACCTCGACCGCTACCTATCGGAGGACGGTGAGGAACTCGACGCCGAGTACGCGGAGATCCTCGCGGCGCTCGCGGTCATCAGCCTCAAGGCGCAGGAGGCCCAGAAGAACGGTGACCGACTCCCTGCGGGGGAGATCGCCTTCCTGGAACGCTTCTACGCCGAACTTGACGACGCGGGCGGAGACCACGACCTGCCCTACAACGTCGTTGAGATCCCGGCGCACCTCGACGAACTCGACACGATGAGCGACGAGGAGAAGGACGAGCTGCTGAAGGTGCTGGGCGAGGGCATTCTGACGCTCTCCCACGAGGACCTCGGAGGGTCGTTCGAGCAGCTGCCGCAGAGTGTGCGGAACGCGGCCGTCGGCCCGGTGGACGACACCCAGACCGAAGGCCCCATGCCCTACGGGTACGTCGACTGGGCGGACGACATCGTCGGACTCTCCCGTCTCCTCGGCGGCACCGACGACGACCTGGAGGGAGGCGAGGACTTCTCCGTCAACCTGCTCTCCACTCTCGGCCACGAGATGGCGGATCCGGCTCTCGGGCCGCCGCTCGAACTCACCTCGGAGACGGGAATTCCCCTCGTTGAGGCCGCGACCCGCAACATCGAGGCCAACCACGCACTGCTGACCGGGGACTACTCCCACCCCCGCTTCGGTACGGAATCGGGAGAGGTGCTGAGCGGCCTCTATGCCTTCGAGTGGTCGGACGACGGCGAGGCGGTGAGTGGCCTGACCGACTGGATTCCCGAGTACTCCAGGGCCGACGGCGAAGCGGGGGAGGAGCAGCGTCTCCTGGCGGGCGAGGCCACCGCAGGCCTGATCAAGCACATCACCAGCAACGACGCGTTCGCGGCGCTCACCAACACAGGGGTGACCGTGGGCGACGACGGAAACGCGGCTTTCGGCCAGTACAATCCGGAACTCGCGGAGAGCCTCGCCGGGATCTTCGTCGCCTACATGGACGATTTCGGAATGGACGTCCAGTTGAACGAGGAAGGGCTGGCGGAGTCCGACTGGGTCTTCAACTTCGACAGCAACGAGAACCTGGTGCTGAACGAGTTCGGCCGGGCGAGGTTCCTCCAGTACATCGTTGCGGACGAGGCCACCGCGATCGACACTTACGCAGCCGTTCAGTTGCATTCGAGCGACCAGTTCACCAGTTATCTCGGCGGCGAGCCGGACAGTTACGGATTCCGGGTCAACGGCACCGAGGCGGGAATCCTCAACGGGCTCTTCGAGGCGGCCCTGATGAACGAGGCGGCGGACCGCTCGGCAGACATCGAGCAGACGATCACGGAACGGAAACTGGCCAGCGACATGGTGATGGCCTCCGTCACCGGGCCGCTTCCTCCCCCGGTCGGGGCGCCGCTCGCGGACTTCCTCAAATACCACGGGGGAAACATCGTCAATTCGGGAATCTCCTCCTACACGGTTCCGAACGTTTCCGGGGTCTCGGGTGAAACCCAGACGGTCAACGAGTACGAACTGCTCGCGGTCAAGTTCCTCGCGGAGGACGAGAACCGGGACATCTCCTACCAGGATCTTGAGGACATCTACGTTCACGGGGCGCCCGGACGGCTGGAGATCCCGAACTCCGCGGACGAGTGGGCGCCCGGCGACCAGCGACGGGCGGGCGTGGAAGCCGCCTCCAACATCCTGCAGCAGGAGACCGTGGAACTGCCCATCGGCGGGGACGGCGAGACGAAGACCGTGACTGTACACGAAGCCGTCGACGACTACCTGTCGGCCTACGGGAACGGATACAACGACATCCAGCGGTTCTACGCGTCGGATTACGAGAACTTCTCCCAGGGCAACAGGGGCAGGTGACCACAGGCACGGGGCGGGGTGTCTTTGAGATTCGTTGATCGGGTTCTGATTCGGAGTCGGGTGTGGGCGAGGAATCCGTGGAGCGGGTCGAGACGGTGCCGGAGGTGCCGAAGTCCAGCGCGGACGGCACCGGCCGGTTCAGCCAGGCCCAGCGCGGCGAGGCCGGCCAACGCGGTGAGTTTGAGGTGTGACCACACGCCCTCCACCGGATTCAGTTCCGGGGAGGGCAGGTAGACCATCTCCGGCCAGGAATGGGTCGCGGTGCTCTCCGGTCGGCCGGAGAACCGCCAACGAGATCGTGCTGAGCATCACCGACGAGGCGATCCGCTACGGACTCGGCCAACAGGACGGCCCCTCTGTGGAGTACGTTCCGACCAACAGCGGCGACAGCGAGACGACGCGCACCAGCCTGGGCACCCAGACGCGGCTGCAGATGCTCGACGCGCTGCTGCAGGACGGGCGGATCAAGGCGTCCGACGTTCCTCCGGAACTGCTCGCCGAGGACACCGAGGGCGGCGACCGGATCAGGCCGCTGCACGAGTTCTCCGGAAGCGACGGCCGGGAACTGGACCGCATCGCCGAGGACCTCATCGTCGAGCACGGCATGGCCGAAGCCACCGACGACTACCGGGACGAGTACTGGAACGGCTACGCCGACGTGCGCGACGCCTACCGCGCCGTGGACCTCGACGACTACGAGAAACTCGAACAGGGAATCAGGCTGACCAACTGACCCCGGGGCGCTCACCGCAGCCCGGTGAGCGCCCCGGGGTCCTCGCCCGTGCCGGTGACCACGACCGCTCCGGGCACGGGCAGCAGTCGCAGGCCCTCGACGCCGTCCAGCGACTCCGGTGCGGCCACCTCGATCGTGTGCGCGGCCCGGTCGGCTCCCCACGGGACGACGGCGGCCTCGACCCGTTCCATCAGCGGGCCGGCGGTCGGTGGATCGTGGGTTCGGAGGGCAGGGCCTGCCTGGGCAGAAACGGATCAGGGCGGGCGCCGACCTGTTTCAGTCCGTCTCCCCGGGGGTATCGGCGATCCGCTCGCCGACCGCCGGCAGTGAGGTCGCTGCGGCCTGCACCGCGCACGCGGTGAGCGCGAGCACAACGGCCAGGCGGTGGCGTACTCCGCGTGGATCACGCGGGTCGGGCACCTCGGCCGACCGCTCCGGCAGGCCCGGAACCCTCAGCGGGGCTGACCTTGTGGATTCTCGCGCAGTTGGTCAAGGGCGGGCGGGATCGGCGATGATCCGTCGGCAGGCACGGTCTTCCACCCAGATCACAGGGCGTAGAGAACTCCATGGTCTTGGAAGCCGTGCCTGCCACGTTCCCAGAGCGCCACTGCGCCAACAGATCACTACGAACCGGGCACCACGCGACTACGCCGAAACCCTAACCTCGATCCAACCCCCGGCGGGGTCCTTGTCGACACGCGCCCGCTGCGGTGCCCTGGGCTGGGGTTACGCACAAGGCTTGAAAGGCGCTTAGCTCTCAGCGAGCCTACGGAGCTCCGCGGAGTTCGCGGCGTGGGCTTCAGAGCCTGGCACGATCCGACCCACCTCGCTGCCACCGAAGCTCTTGGCCAATCGGGCCGCGGCCTGCGACGGTGTGAGTCCGGAGCGGTGGAGGCGGCGCAGTTCGTCCGTCCAAGCGACGGCCGCGTTGTAAGGAGCGTCGCCTCCCGTTCTGCGGGGTTCGAAGGCAGCGGCGTGTTCGGTGTCGCTGTACCAGAGATACCCGAGGATCTCGCCGGACCGGGCCACCCGCACGTACCGGACCGGACCTTCCGCTGTGGAGACAAAGCCTTCCAACTTGCCCACCAGCGTGAACGGAAGATCGTCGGTGATTCGACGGTTGTTGTCTCTTTTTCTCTCCATCGGTAACCCCGGTCTTCTCAGGATGTCGAGCGGGTCGAGTTGGTCGAGACCACTTCTCCTGCGGGAGGCGGTCGCGGTACTGGGGCAGCAACTGGGGGGAGCCGTCGTCGCCGACCGTCACCCACGACTCGGGGAGACGGCCCCCAGCGAGCGGATCCTCGGGCCACGGAAGGTCGTCGCTGACATACAGATAGCCGGTGGTGACCTCGTTCTCCCCGGCCTCGTCCTGCTGCTGGTTGCTGCTGTAGACCGCCGGACCGGCACTGCCCACGGACCGGTTCACCGCCAGGTACTCCTGGCCGCACTCGCGGCAGAACGCCAGCGGCAGCAGCACCTTGTCGCGCTCGCCGGGCTTGCTCACCTGGTACTTGCCGGTGATGTGCCGCTCACCGGGCGGCTCCAGGCTCACATACACCGTGTCGCCCTTGGACAGGAACTGGTGCAGCCGGAACGCGAACAGCGGACGCCTGGTCTCGGGATGGCGGGCCCGCGAACCCTGCCGCAGCAGTTCGGCGATGGCCTCCTCGCAGCGCTTCTCGGCCACCCCGGTGAGTTCGCTGAGCCGCTGGGCAGCGGCGGGCAGCGTGGTGGGACGGCGGCGCACCAGACGGGCGGGCGCGTCGGCCCGCTCCGACTCCTCCACGGTCAGGCCGAAGGTCGACTCCACCCAGCTCGCCAGCGGATCGGCGGCCAGCTCCGCGCGGTCGCGCTGCGGGCCGCCCGCCAGCGCCGCGTCGATGCCGCGCACCAGCTCCCCGGGGGAGGGGTCGAGGTCGGCGGTGGCGCGGCGCAGCGTCTCGCCGATGACCCGCTCCGGTTTGACACGCGTGCCGAACAGCCGCGTCGCCACGTCGGCCACGGCGTGCTGCGCTTCGGTGAACGTGGCCGCCGACGCCATCGTCGCCGACGTACCGATGCACTGCAGGCTCTGGGAGGCGCAGGCGTCGCGCAGCCGCCGCACCAGCAGCGCCACGTCGGCGCCCTGGCGGCCCCGGTAGGTGTGCAGCTCGTCCAGGACCAGGAAACGCAGCCCCTGCGCCGCGCCGATCAACCGCTGGCGCTCGTGCGGGCGGGTCAGCATGTACTCCAGCATCACGTAGTTGGTGAGCAGGATGTGCGGCGGATGGGCGAAGACCTGCTCGCGCTGCTCCTGGTTCTCCTGGCCGGTGTAGCTGGCGAACCGGATCCGGTGGTCCCGGCGGGACAGGCCCCAGCGCAGGTATTTGGTCAGCTCGTGGTGCTGGCTGTTGGCCAGGGCGTTCATCGGGTAGGCGACGATCGCCCGGATGCTGCCGCCGCGCGGCTCGACCGGCTCGCGCAGCACCGCGTCCACAATCGGCAGGATGTAGGAGAGGCTCTTACCGGAACCGGTGCCGGTGGTCAGCACGTAGCTGTCGCCGGTGCGCGCCGCGTCCAGTGCCTCGCGCTGGTGGCGGTGCAGGGTGAGCGGGGCGTCGCCGGGATCGTCCTCGTCCTTCTTGTGCCGGAAGAAACGCTCGCACTCGGGGCGCAGCACCCCCTCGGCCACCAGGTCGGCGACACCGCCGCCGGGCTCGAAGTCGGGATTGAGGGACAGCCACGGATCGGGCCAGCGGAGCTTCTGCTCCTTTTCCTGATTCAGATAGTCGGCGATCTTTGGATCACGGACCTGAACCAGCGAACTCGTGTACTCGCTGTAGTGCCTGACCAATTCACCGTGAACGGAGAAGACGTCCATACCACCCAGATCCCGTGGTGTCTCGCGGCAACCCACCGTGGCGCCGCACGATGTTCGAACGTCATGGGTAGCACAGGGGAACGACAAAAGGGAATTTACGAACAGGCGTTCGAGAAATTGCCGGGTGGTGGAAAACCCCACGGAGATGTCGTATTCGACTGCTACGGTTCCGCACACGCCTGGAATCCGGCCGTAGGGAGCGAACCCCGTGCTCAGGGACAAGGAAGCGCTTGAGGAGTTCAAGGAGCTCAAGAAACGGCTGAATGTCGAATTCGCCGCCCTCGACCAGCGGCTCACCGAGGTCTCCCAGCGCATCGGGGAGCACGCGGCGCGCATCGAAGGAGACCTGGACGACTTCCGGTACCCGAGGATCAAACGGTGCGTCGACGACCTCTGCGCGACTGTCGACCACCTCGACGAGGCCCCGCTGCGCGTCTACGCGGCCCTGGCGCGGGTCGCCAAGGACGTGCTGCTCGACGACTGGGGAACTGACTTCTGGGCCGTTCCCGGCAAGGTCGGCTACACGCCCAGCGGAGAGATTCCCCGGTGGGCGGCGGAGGAGGAGCAGGGCGACCTCTTCGCCGACGACGAACTCCCCGAACCGGCCGATTCCGGAACGGAGGAGGACGCGGACCGGGAGGAGACCGCTGCGGAACTCCTCGACCGGATCGACCGCTGCGCCCTCCATCTCCGGGCGCTGTTCGCGAGCTTCGCCGAGGTCTGGACCGCGGTGCGCTCGGCGGCGGAGATCGGCGACGACTCCGCGCTCACCTTCGAACTCGCCAAACTCGGGAGACTCCCCGAAGAACTGCGGTCGGCCTTCGAGGCGTGGACCGACGACGTCGACCGGCTCTACGAGGTGTCGCCCGAAACCCTCGGTCACATCAGAGCCGTCGTGCGACCCACACCCGGCCAACTGGAGATCTTCTGACCAGTCCCGGCGCGCGTGTCCCCGTCATCGACCGCCGTCCGATAACGGGACCCCGTGCGGCCCATCGAATCCCCGCACCCTTTTCCAGACAGAACTCCGGGCACGAGTCCCGATTCCCCAATCGAGGTGTGATGGTCGGATTCCGTGGCGGATACGGTTCCGCCACCACTCCCCACGAAGCCGAGGTATTCCACCCCAACTCCCGGAAACGGGCCACCACGGGTTGCCAGTGGTCGGTCGAGCCGCCCCGGCGCCGAGTCCGGACACGGCCCACCCACCCGCACCCTCCACAACACCCCCGCGCCCCTGGGGTACCGGCTCGGGGTGGCCGGTGTCCTCGTAACTCATCCGCCTGTGGGGCGCGCCTGGACTCGGCGCCGGGGCGGCTCGACCAGTCGCTGCCAGCCGGTGGTGGCCCGCCCCGGACGGCCGGGGTGGAATACCTCGGGTTCTCCGTGAAGAACCCGCACCCACCGCAGAACCGGACACGCAAACCCCGAAAGAGGACACGATGACCAAACTCTCCACCATCCTCGACCACATCGACAGCGGAGCGATGCTGCTGCCCGAGTTCCAACGCGGCTACGTGTGGAACCGCGACCAGGTCCGGGGCCTCATGGGCTCCCTCTACCGGGGGTACCCGGTCGGTTCGCTGCTGGTGTGGGAGACCGAGGTGGACCCCGAGTCGGTCCGGGGCGCCAGCGACGTCGTCGGCACCCGGGCGCTGCTGCTCGACGGGCAGCAGCGCATCACCTCGCTGTACGGGGTCATGCGCGGGCGTCCGCCCGCCTTCTTCGAGGGCGACGCCAGCGCCTTCACCGGCCTGTACTTCAACGTCGAGACCGAGGAGTTCAAGTTCTACATGCCCACCCAGATGCGCGGCGACTCGCGCTGGGTGGACGTGTCCCGATTGTTCACCGAAGGGCTGCGCTCCGCACTCCAGACCTTCGACCCCAGCGACCCCGGCATCGACATGATCGTGGTGATGGAGCGGCTCACCAAGCTGCACGCCATCCAGGAGCGCGACTTCCACGAGGAGAAGATCACCGGCAGGGAGAAAACCGTCGACGTCGTCGTCGACATCTTCAACCGGGTCAACTCCGGCGGCACCAAACTGTCCAAGGGCGACCTCGCGCTCGCCAACATCTGCGCCGAGTGGCCGGGGGCGCGCTCCACCATGCGCGAACACCTCGCCCGCTGGGAGGCGGCCGGGTACTCCTTCAGCCTCGACTGGCTGCTGCGCTGCGTCACCGCGGTCGCCACCGGGCGCGCCCTCTTCTCCTCCCTGGAGGAGATCAGCCCGCAGCAGTTCCGCGACGCGCTGGACGCCGCCGTCAGCTATGTCGGCAAGTTCCTCGACACCGTCTCCGGGCGGCTGGGCCTCGACCACGACCGGGTACTCATGGGCCGCTACGCCATCCCCGCCGTGTGCCGCCTGCTGCACCTCAACGGCGGCGACTTCGACGACGCCGGGCACCGCGACCGCGTCCTCTACTGGTACGTCCACGCGGCCCTGTGGGGACGGCACTCCGGCTCCACCGAGACGATGCTCGCCCAGGACTACGCGGCCGTGCAGGACGACGGCGTGGACGGGCTCATCCGGGTGCTGGAGAAGTGGCGGGGCGGCGCCCTCACCGTGCGGCCGGTCGACTTCGCCGGCTCCACCATGGGCTCCCGCTTCTACCCGATGCTGTACCTGCTCACCAGGGTCGGGCAGGCCCGCGACTTCGGTTCCGGGCTGCCGCTGCGCAAGGAGATGCTGGGCCGCCTCACCAGCCTCCAGGTGCACCACATCTTCCCCAAGGCCCTGGTCAAGCAGCACTACAACCGCCGTCAGGTCAACGCGGTCGCCAACTTCTGCTTCCTCACCCAGGACACCAACCTGAAGATCGGCAGGCGCGACCCGCGCGAGTACTTCGCCGAGGTCGAGCAGAAACACCCGGGCGCGCTGGCCTCCCAGTGGATCCCGCTCGACCCCGCACTGCGCGAGGTGGAACGCTACGAGGACTTCCTCAACGAACGCACCCGGCTGCTCGCCGACGCCGCCAACCGGTTCCTCGACGAACTCCGCGAGGGACGCCCCGAGACCGCGGAGAGCGTCGCGCTGGAACGGGTTGCCGTGGTCGAGGAGGAGGACACCGAACACGACGCCCGCACCGCCCAGCTCGACGCCCTCATCGGGGAGCTGACCGCGCTCGGCTGCGCCGCGCCGCAACGCGACGTCGAGATCGCCGACCCCTCCGACGGGCGCCCCCTGGCGGTCGCCGAGGCGTACTGGCCGGACGGGCTGCAGACCGGGCAGGACGACCCGGTGGTCCTGGAACTCGACCCCGAAGAAGCCGACGAGGCCGCACTGGAAGGGCTCGGCTACCGCGTCTTCACCTCCGCCGACGCGCTGCTGGAGTATGCGCGGCGGCGCAACGCCAAGGCCGCTGGGGAGGAGGAACCGGCGCCGTCCGCCGAACCGGAGACCACCGGCGGCAGGGTGGACCCGGAGATCCTCGCCGCGTTCGACGAGGCCCTCAACTCCGTGTGCGACCGGACCTGGGCGGAGACCGGCTACCGGCCCACCTACTTCCGGAAGATGCTCAACGAGCGCGGTGCCCTGGCCACCGCCAAACTGCTGCTGTCCAAGCCGACCATCTCCGACGGCTTCGTCAGGCTGTGGGAACTGGGACGGCTCGACCTGACCGCCGAGGCGGTCGTGCTCAGCAACCCGGCCTACGCGAAGCTGTTCACCCCCGACGAACTGGAGGCCGCCCGCGCCCGTGTCGGCGACTACCTGTAGCGGAGAACGCGGGGCGGGCCGGGGCTTCGGCCCGCCCCACACACTGCTACGGCAGGAACGGGCTCGGCTCGCCGCTGTGCGACACGTACAGCGCGTCGCGCGCCCGGGTGCACGACACGAACAGCAGGTTGCGTTCCCGCTGCAGGTCGTGGCCGTGCGCGACGGGGTCCTCGGCGCGGTCGGTGACCTGCTCCGCGTACGGCACGACGTCGGCGTCCACGCCGACGACCGCCACGCACCGAAACTCCAGGCCCTTCATCCCGTGCATGGTGCCCACCCGCACCCCCGTGCCCTGTGCCAGGGGACCGTTGCCGATGCCCGCCGCCGTCAGACGCGCGGCCGTCTCCTCGGCGAGGGACCGGGTGCGCGCGGCGACCCCGACCGAGTCGGCCTCCACGCCCTGGTCGAGCCACTCCTCGACCTGGGCGACCAGCGCGTCGAGTTCGGCGGCGCGGTCGGTGAAGCCCCGCACCACCGGTCGGTGCCCGTGCAGCGGGGAGGAGTAGGTGTCGAGGCTGTCGGCCAGGTCGTCCAGTCCGGTCACCGGGGCCGCCCCGAGGACCCGCACCGCCCACGACAGGATCTCCTGGGTGCTGCGGTAGCTGACGGTCAACCGGCGGCTGCGGCCCCGCACGTTGATGCCGAGCGCGCTCAGCGACACCCGGTGGTCGTAGATGCGCTGGTGCGGGTCGCCCGCGAGGAACAGGTCGTCAGGACCCTCGGCGACCAGCGCCCGCACCAGCCGCCACTTCGCCGGGTGCAGGTCCTGCGCCTCGTCCACCACCACGTGCTCGTACAGCCGCCGCCCGGTGCGCTCCAGGATGTCGGCGGCCTCCGCGGCGATCTGCGTGAACGTCCACCGGTTGGTCTCGGCCATCCGCTCGGTGGCGGCCAGCACCGCGCGCCACACCCGGCGCCGCTGGTCGGGGCCGAGCCTGCCGCCCCGACCGCGCCGCCGCGCCTCCAGGTAGTCGCGCTCGGTGCGTAGGTTCTGTGCAAGGATCACCTGCTCCCACTCGGTGAGCAGGAACGCGCCGGGAAACCCGCTGCCCGCGCCCGCCTCATCCCACAGCGGCTCCAACTCCGAGACGCGGCACGGATCGGGCCGCACCCCGCGGTCCTCGGCCACCACCTGGTAGGCGACCTTGTCGAGGTTGCGCACGTCCACCCGCTCCCGCTGGGCGGGGTCGGTGACCAGCAGCTCCAGTTGCGCGCGCAGCGCCGCGTCCAGGGTCTTGGTGAACGTGGTCAGCAGGATCGGCTGCCCCGAGTCGTAGTGGGCCGCCAGGTGCGCGACGCGGTGCAGCGCCGTCACCGTCTTGCCGGTGCCCGCGCCTCCGGTGACCATCGCCGGGCCGGTGTAGTCGCGGTAGGCGATCCGGCGCTGCTGCGGGTGCAGGAACACCCGCCACAGGTCGAACGGGGCGTCCAGCAGGTCACGCAGGCTGTCGGGCCCCTCCACGAACACCGCCCGGTCGGGGGAGCGGCGGATCGCCGCGGTGAGGTCGTCGGGGTCGACCTCCTCGGGCGCGGCCTCCTCGACCAGGTCCCGGCTGAGCTGCTCCCACGCCTCCTCCACGGTCATCCCCGAGGCCAGCGCCACCAGGGCGTTGTGCTGGGCCGGAGGCAGTAGGGTCTCCAGCGCGTCCAGGTGGGCCTCGTCGGTCAGCAGCCGCACGATCGACAGGACCTGCTCGTCGACGCCCAACTGCAGCAGGTGCTTGTCGGGCACGTGGTCGAACAGGCGAGTCTCGGTGCTCTCAGCGACCGAGGCGAGCACGCCGCTCATCGTCTCCAGGCCCGCCTCGTCGCGGACCTCCAGCACGCCCAGCGCCTGGTTGACGGAGAAGCGCTTGTTGCGGATGTAGGCGTAGGCGTCGTCGTGCGGCAGCACCGTCACCAGCAGGTAGGTGCCGCCCTGTTCGGGGGCCAGCACCACGCCCCGGTAGTCCTTGGTGATCCGCAGCGTGCGCACCCGGGGGTCGCGGGCGTCGGCGATCTTCTCCAGGTGCCCCCCGTTGCGGTGGTTGTCCGCGAACTTGTCGAGCGCACCGTCCACGGCCTTCTGTACGCGCCTGTCCAGCTTCGCGTAGCGCTGCAGGAAGTCCTTGTCGATGGCGAGCTGCGGCATGGCGGGGGATCTCTCCAGTCGTCAGGGGCGGGCGAAAGCGCTGCCTTCGGGGCGAAGGGTGCGGAACGCGTTTTCTACCTTACGAGCGCAGCGGCCGGGGCGGCGCGAAACCGGGCGATTCGCGAAGACGAAGAGCTTGTGGACGTGGCAGGACGGAGCCGGAAGGCCACCCGTGCGCTCACGCTCCATTCGGAGGAAACGTGGGAGTTCGGAGGAACTCTTCTCTAGAGTGTGCGAGGAACATCCCCCCGAAAGCCGACATCCTTTGCCCCGGTGGGCGAAACGGTCACCTGTGGTGTGTGTCGGACGCGTCGGGGGACGACCCTCGGACGAAAGGACGGCGACCGGTGCGGGTCTGGCTGGTGCGGGGCGGACGGAACGGAGAACGCGAGGAGTGGGCGCTGGAGCACGGGCGCGCCGTCGTGGGCTTCCACGAGGTGGGAGACCTCAGCGCGACGCACAGCCGCGACGACGTCTTCACCGAGGTACGCCGGTACCTGCCCAACGACGGAGAGAACCGGGTCAGGAACTTCGCCGCGCAACTGTGGGCGTTCCGCGGCCGCATCGCGGTCGGCGACCTCGTGGTGATGCCGCTGAAGACCAGGGGCACGATCGCGATCGGCCGGGTCACCGGCGACTACACCTACCAGGCCGACGCGGAGCCGGGCGTCCGCCACACGCGTCCGGTGAAGTGGGGCGCCGACGACATCCCCCGTTCGGCGATCAAACAGGACCTGCTCTACTCGCTCGGCGCGTTCATGACCGTCTGCCAGATCAAACGCAACGACGCGGAGCACCGCTTCGAGCGCCTGGTCGCGACGGGGACGGACCCCGGTGCCCGTTCCGGGGTCGTGAAGGCCGCGACGTCCAACGGCAACGGTGACGAGGACGGAACCAGCGACGTCGACACGGTCACCTTCGACATCGAGCAGCAGGCCACCGACCGCTTGCGCTCCCACATCATCGAGACCTTCGCCGGGCACGAGATGCAACGCCTGGTCGCAGCGGTCCTCACGGCGGAGGGGTTCCGCTGCACCACGCTGCCCCTGGGGCCTGACGGCGGAGTCGACGTGCTCGCGGGCACGGGGCCTCTCGGACTGGACTCGCCCAGGATCGTCGTCCAGGTGAAGACCGAGACAGCGGCTGTAGGCGCCCCCGTGCTGCAGCAGTTGATCGGCGCGACCCAGCACCTCCAGGCCGACCAGGGACTGCTCGTGGCCTGGGGCGGCGTGACGAAGCAGGCCACGCAGATGCTGATGGGCAACCAGTACTTCAGGATCCGCGTCTGGAAGGACACCGACCTGCTGGACGCGATCTTTCGCACCTACGACCGCCTGCCCGAGGAGATCCGCAAGGACCTGCCGCTCAAGCGGGTGTGGACCCTGGTGGAGGAGACGGGCTGACGGTCGCCGTGGAGGGAGCGGTCCGGTCAGCAGTCCTGTGGTGAACCGCTTCTCCGCCACTCGCGTGCGGCGGAGACCAGGGAACTGACCAGGTCGTCGAGAGAGGACTCGCGAGCGAAGGCGGTCAGGCACGGGCAGGTGGCCAGGGTGCCCCGTACCGCACACGCGTGGATTCCCAGCAGGCGCAGTCCACGCGCCACGGTCCGCAGTTCCCGCGCCGCCAGTGCGTGCTCCCCGTTCAGGGGGAACAACTGGTGTGAGATGTCGAGCCTGCGGAGCCGTTCCCGGATGAGCGCGCGCAGGCCCCGGTTCTCCTTGACGGACGGGGACAGACCGCCGCGCACCCCTCCCGAATCGAGTTCACCGATGGCCGTGGCCGCGTCGGGTTCTGGGTTCTCGCAGACCTCCGCCAGAGCGTTCAGCAGTATGCAGTCGGGGCGGCCTCGACGGGAACGGATACTCCGGCGCAGGTCGGGCGGGACTACACCCATGATCCCCGCGTCGAACTCTGGCCGCAGTTCATCCCCCCAGGCCGCTGCGGTGCGGAACGCCGCCGCCTGGGGTGGGGGCGAGGGGGCCGCGCCGTTCAACCGGTGTACGGGGACCGTGAGCCCGCTGCGGTGGCGGAGGAGTGCTCTTTGGCGGGGCCTTCCCGACCGGAGGGAACGGCGCAGTGCTCGATGGGCCAACGCTTGCGGAGTGTGGTCGTTGCAGGGGGGATTGTTGCGCTTCCGACGGCACGGTGTCCCGCCGAGTGTCTGTCCACCGCAGAATCTCGCCATGGACCCAACAATGCGACTTGTGTTCTTCTTCTGCTGATACCCGGGAAAGCCACTTCTTTCTTCCCGTGGGGATCGCATGCTGCTGCGGAGCCCACGGACGGCTTCTGGATTTTCTGTTCTCCCTGTTCAGGTGGCCGCCAGTGGCGTTCTCGGGGAGTGTGTCCGCGATTTCGGCGTCCGGCGGGAAGGAAATACGTGGCTTTCGGGCGGCTGGAAAAGCTGAATCTGTCCGGCGGTTTACGGAAACAGTTATGGAGTTCTGTATTGTCGGTGATGCTTCCGCCGGAGTCCGGCCTTTGGTTCCAGGGGCGATCTCGGCGGGTGAGAAGTGATCCCGGGACAAGATCACGGCCGGACATCGGTGGCTCGGGCCCGCCAGTCGCTCGCGCAACTCCTCCATCGGCGCCGACCGGACATGGTCTGACTGGCCGAGGTTTGAGTGTCGGGTTCGTGGCGGATGCGGTTCCGCCGCGCCCCGGCGAGGCCGAGGCATTCCACAGAACCCCTCAGAAGCGGGACACCACCGGCTGCCGGTGGCCGGTCGAGGCGCCCCGGGCGCCGAGTCCGGACACGGCCCCACCCACCCGCGCCTTCCACAACGGCCCCGCACCCCTGGGGTACCGGCCCGGGGTGACCGGTGTTCTTCCGGCTGATCCGCCCGTGGGGCGCGCCCGGACTCGGCGCCCGGGGCGCCTCGACCAGGCACGGCCAGCCCGTGGGGCCCGCCCCGGACGGCCGACGCGGAATACCTCACCCCTCCCCGGGGTCTCCACAAAATCCCCGCGCCCACCGCAGAACCGAACACTCACACCTCAGTGAGCGCCGACCGCGGTCACCAGTCGCCGTCGCGGACGTACGGGCGCGACCACAGTGCCACCTGCAGCGTCACCGCCTTGAACCACGCCTGGTACATCGCCTCCACCTGTTCGGCGCTGTGCCCCTTCCTTGCCAGGAAGGGCCGGACGGTGGCGGTGATCGGGTAGATGAAGGCGATGACGTGGCGCAGCGGGATGTTGTCCACCGAGTCCACACCGTCGGCGGTGTTCTTCTTCTCGTGGGTGTGGCGCAGGGCGATCTCTTCCTGGTAGTCCAGCCAGGACCGGTCGTAGGGGCGGCGGCAGGTGTCGAGGATCCACCGGCCGAACCGCTGCCGCGCCCGGTCCAGGTAGGCCTGGATCGGCTGCCCGTCGGGAGTGGAGAAGTAGGCCAGCAGGTGGGGATGGTCGGCCACGAAGCCATACCACACGTCGAGCACGTCCTCGACCTGGTCTTCGAGCACGTCCCCGGCCAGCCGCAGCGCCTCCGCGTCGTCGCGGGTGAACATCACGGTGGCCTTGAGCCGGTCCAGTTCCTCCAGCCCGACCGGCGACCGGGGCAGTTCGGCACTGCCGTACGCGTAGCCGGGAACCATCGTCTTCTGCATCCCTCCACCTCTCCACACGTCGGAGACCCCTGAGATCCCCAACGTACGGATCCCGGAGGCGACCGGAAGGAAGACACTTACCGCATTGCCGAACACCCCGTCTTCACTGGTCAGAAGATTAAGGTGGGCGCCGGTCAGGTCCGCCTCCACCGGGTGAAGCCGCCGTCCAGCGTGCGTGCCCGGCGGCCGTGGTCGCGCAGGACCCGGACGGCCGTGGGCGAGAGCACGCAGTAGGGCCCCTGGCAGTAGGCGACGATCTCCACATCCTCGGGCAGTTCGGCCAGCCGCTCACGCAGCTCCTCCATCGGCACCGACACCGCGCCCGGCACGTGGTCGGCGGCGTACTCGTCGGGTGCGCGCACGTCCAGGACCAGCAGGTCCGGGTCGTCGAGGCGCTCGCGCAACTCCGAGGCCCGCATAGGGCGCAGCTCGGCCGGGTCGCCCAGATGCTCGGCCACCGCGTCGCGCAGGTCCGCGAGCCGCTCCTCCGCGAATTCCTGGAAGCAGCCGAGGAAGCGCGACACCCCCGGGTCGGCCAGCCGGTAGCGGACCCGGCTGCCCTCCCGGCGGCCCGCCACCAAGTGGACCTCGCGCAGCCGCTGCAGTTGCGCGGAGGTGTTCTTCAGCGGAACCCCCGCCGCCTCGGCGAGTTCCTCGACGGTGTGCTCCCGCTGGTCGAGCAGGTCGAGCAGGCGCAGCCGCACCGGACTGGACAGGGCCTTGCCGAGCCGGGCGAGCTGCGCGTAGATCGGCTCCTCGGTGAACTCACCCATCGAGGTCCACCTCGCCGCGCAGGAACTGGACGTACCTGTCGGCGGACGACTCCAGGACCCGTCGGGCGTCGCGGCGCAGCACCGGCTGCCACCAGCCTCCGTAGACGCGGTCGAATCGGTAGGGGCGCAGCGCGTCGACAATGCCGCGCACCCCGCGTTCGGGCAGCGGCAGCCGGTTCGGCGCGCTCCACATGAAGGTGAGGCGGTCCTCGCCGGGGGTCACCATGATCGTGTCGCCGACCAGCAGGACCCCGGCCCCGTCGGCGCCGTCGGCCCAGTGCAGCGCCGTGCTGCCGGGGAAGTGCCCGCCGCACTGCACGAGCGTCACGCCGGGCAGCACCGGCAGCGTGCCCGACCAGGTGCGCACGGCCGCCGACGGCCGGTTGAGCCAGTGCGCGTCGGCTTCGGGCAGCAGGATCTCGGCGTCGAACGCCTCGCTCCAGTCGACGATCGCCCCGTACATGTGGGGGTGGCTGGCGGTGACGGCGCGCAGCCCGCCCGCGTCCCGCACCGCCTGGACGGCCCGGTCGTCGAGGAAGGCGGGCGGGTCCCACAGCAGGTTGCCCTCCGGGGTGCGCACCAGCAGGCCGCGCTGGTTGACGCCGATGTCCTGGCGCACCCCGATGCCGAGCAGGCCGGGCTCCACCTCGCGGACCTCGGTGGTGTAGCCGTCCGCGGCGAGACCGGCCAGGGTCGCCCACCGCTGGCCGGTCGGCGGGACCCACTGGCGTTCGTCCTCGCAGAGGCGGCAGGCGGCGGGCGGCTCCTCGGCGGCGGGGTAGTGGCCTCCGCAGGTCAGGCAGATCCACGGCGAGTGGTCCACGACAATCTCCCCCATGATTCTGTAGTGCTAAAGATTTTTAGAATATGAAGGGATGGTGGCACTTCCGTGCTCCGGACGCAAGAGGCCCGGGGCACGGGACGGTCAGCGCCGCGGGCCGCCGTCCGGGGCGTCCGGCGGCGTCCGCCGGTCCGTGCCCCGCGGCGGCTGCGGCGGAGGACTCTGCGGCCTGCCGCGCTTGCGGCTGGCCTGGTACTGGTTGGCGTAGATGTTCTTGGCGGTGCGGTTCACGTCGTCGACACCGGCCTGCGCCGCCAGCGAGTCGAGGTCCGCGATCTGGGCGCGCAGCTCCCCCGACGGGTCCAGGGGCAGGGAACCGGTGAGCGAACCGCTGGCCTCGGACAGGATGCCGGTGGCGGCCGCGCGGTCGCCCCGGCGCATCGCCTCGGCGGCCCGCCGCTTGGCGGTCTGCGCCTCCTGGTAGGCCAGTTCGGTGCGCACCGTCGGGTCGGGCACCCGGCCCGCGGCGTCGTCGCCGGGCACCACGTTCACCGACACCGGCAGCGACACCGTGTACGTGGTCAGCGACGCCGGATCCACGTAGGTGACCTCCAACTCCGCGACCTGCGCGGGGCCGAGCACCGCCACCCCGGGAACGTCGACGCGCAGCAGCAGCTTCCGCTGCTCCCCGGAGTAGAAGTCGCCGAGCTCCACCATGACCGTCCCGTCGGACAGGCGGGTCGACGGCAGTTCACCGACGACGGCGACCGCCCGCGCCGCCCCGGCGGGCCTGGCCCGCAGCGACGCCGCCTGCACGGTCTTGGCGAGCAGGTTCTCCACCTCGTCCGCGATGAGCGCGCCCGCGGTGTCGGGGTCCTCGGCGAACAGCGCACTGCCGGTCCCGCCGTCGGAGATCGCGCCCAGCAGCTCCTCGTCGTAGCCCAAGCCGTAGCCGAGCGTGGTGGTCGCCACCCCGTGGCCGTAGGCCGACCGGGCGATGCCGGCGAGCCGCTGGTGGTCGGTGACGCCCTGGTTGGCGTGCCCGTCGGAGATCAGCAGCAGCGTGGCGCCCCGGTCCGCGGAGGCCCGACGCGCCTCCTGGATGCCGCGCAGCAGCCCGCTGGACAGGTCGGTCAACCCGCCCGGCCGCAGGCCGCGGATGCGCTCCCGCACTGCGGCCTTGTCGGTCAGCGGGGCGGCGGCGACCTCCACCCGCGCCGCGCTGTCGAAGGAGACCAGCCCGAAGTTGTCGGTCGGGTCGAGCCGGTCCACCAGGTCCAGCAGCGCGCGCATCGCCCCCTCCAGGCGCTCCCCGGCCATGGAGCCGCTGCGGTCCAGCACGACCTGAAGGGTCGCGGGCGGGCGCTGCTCACCCGGCCGCTCCGGTGCGGTGATGTCGAGCAGGACGTGCACCGTGTCGGCGGAGTCCACCGGGACGGCGTCGAAATCCAACAGGGCCGAGACGTGCATGGGCTCCTCCGGACGGGGCGGTGAAAACGGCGTGCGCCATGTGGGATCCACCTCCCGGGGGAGGTGGATGGGGGATGGCCGGTGTCGGCCACGGGGAGGCGGTGGGGACGGAGCACCGGGATGCGGGTTCTCCGGTGCCATTTCCCCAAAAAGGATGACTCCGGGGCTACTAGGCTGCCGGGAGGCGGACGGCTGCCCGGGCAACGAAAGCAGGCGGTCCGCTCCAGCCGACGTCGGATCAGACTCTCGGACACGGGGGCGCGCGGGAGTCAGAACCCCGCGCGAAACGGACAGGAACTCGTCCGATGACCGCCTCCGCACGAGACGGCGCCCCGGTTCCCGACGACGAGACGGATGCCGTGACGGTCTCCTCGGCGGTATTGGCAGAAAGATGCGAAAATCGGGTCGTGGTCGTTACACGGTTGCCGTTGACTTTCTATGTTGACAGTGGACACAACAAGTAAGGAGTGCGGGTGGACGCCACCTCCCACGACAACAGGGCGAC
Organism: Thermobifida halotolerans; assembly: GCF_003574835.2. NCBI lineage: Bacteria > Bacillati > Actinomycetota > Actinomycetes > Streptosporangiales > Nocardiopsidaceae > Thermobifida > Thermobifida halotolerans. The sequence goes on from NZ_CP063196.1 coordinate 148,474, forward strand.
GCTGCACAAGCAGTTGGAGAACTGGCGTGAGGAGTTGCTCGACCTCAGCAAACGCAATCGGCTGCTGCGCTTCCGGCATACCAGAACCACCACCCTGGAGATCCGCGGACCCGGCCACACCGAACTCCTGAGACGACTGCCCCGGGGTGTGGGGTTCGCGTCGCTGCCTTTCAAACCCGCCAAGGACGCCGGAAGCGAAAGCCCTGACAAAGCCGAGGAAGACCATCCCGCCACCCAGGAGGAGAAAGACCTCGCCGCTGGCGCGGAAGAGGCGCCCTCCACCGACGTCCGCAAGAAGAAGCGCCAGGAGATCACCACCCAGCGCAGGTACCAGGAGGACCTCGACGCGTCGCTGCGCAGGATTGCCCGGGAGAGCCAGCGCGCGGCCCTGGAGACCGGTATCTGGGTCCTCTACCTCGCCGTGGGCTTCCTCCAGTGGAAGGATCCCAAAGACCAGGATTACTCCCGCGCGCCGCTGGTGCTCGTCCCGGTGGAGTTGAGGGCGACCGGCGATGGAGGCTACCGGCTGCACTCCTCCGACGCCGCGGAAACCGTCGTCAACCCCTCCATCGGCATCAAACTCGCCGAGTACGGCATCGACTGGAGTCGCGTCGAGGAGGCCTCCCCCGAAGACCCCGGAGAGGTTCTCGACGCCGTCCGCCGCTGTGTGGCCAAACAGCGCGACTGGACGGTCGACGACAGTATGGTCGTGGCGCGGTTCACCTTCCACAAGGAAGCGATGTACCGCGACCTCATCGACAACGAAGCCAGGATTCTGGACCACCCGCTGGTCCGTGCCGTGGCATCCGATCCCCGCATCAGTGCGGACGACCCCACGCTCGCCTACGACCTGCCGCCCCTGGAACGCCTCGACGAGGTACAGGAGCCCGAGAGCACCTCGCTTGTCCTCGACGCCGACGCCTACCAGCGACGGGCCGTCGCCGCGGCCTGCCAGGGCAAGAGCTTTGTGCTCAACGGTCCGCCCGGCACCGGCAAGAGCCAGACCATCGCCAACATCATCGCCGGACTCGTCCACGCCGGACGCACCGTCCTGTTCGTCAGCGAGAAGGCCGCCGCGCTCGATGTCGTCCACAAACGGCTGGCCTCCTGCAGAATCGACATCACCACCCTTCCCCTCCACGACGGCAAGACTCGCGGCGGGGCCGTCGCCAAGGCCCTCAACCGCGCGCTCAGGGCCAGGATCGCCCCGATGCCACGCCAAGCTGCCGACTGGCGGAAGGAGGCGCGCAGACTCCGGGAGCGCCTCTCCACGCACGCCCAAGCGATCAACGAGGTCGACCCGGAAACCGGACTCTCCCTCCACCAGGCGCTGGGAGTGGTCGGCAGCCGTCCCGAAGGCATGCCCGACGACGCAGAACTCGGCGTGGTCACCCCCGACGCCGCCCTGTTCACCCGAGAAGGCCGGGCACGAATCAGGCGGACCGCCAAGGACATGGTCCACGCCTGGGAGGTGTTCGCCGCTCCGGAGAAGTCTCCCTGGTTCGGTATCGAACAGGTCGACGAGGCCGAGGAGGCGCTCCGTCGGGCCCTGACCGCACTCACCGAACTCGTCGGACAGCAGCAGCGGTACGCCCGCATCGCGGGCGACCGGGGAATCCCCAGCGTCGACCGCGCACACCGCTGGATCGCGTTGCTGGACGTCCTCGACGAATGCGACGACGTGCCGCCCCACTGGTTCGTCAGCGCCGACTTCGACACCGAGGTGGCCCGCCCCGTCGCCGAAGCCGCGGGACGGCTCACCGAACTGGCCTCCCTGCGTGCGCGAGCGGACTTCGACTGGAAGAGGGTCAGCCGCCTGCCCACGGTCGACGGCATCGAGAAGGGCACACCAACCGCGGCGGAACCACCGACCACGATCCCACTGGCGGCTCTCACCGGAGCGGAAGCGCGTGAACTGGCGGAACTGTGCGGCGAGTGGGCTCGGCGCATGGCGGACGCAGCCGGGACCGTCGAAGAGACGGTGCGACGTACCGGCCTTCCCGTCCCCGGGGAGCACCAGGTGGCCCAGCGCCTGCTCGCGGTCGCGGTGGACCTGAGCGCCGAACCCCTCCCGGAGCCCCGCTGGCTTCCCGGAAGCCGGGTCCAGGAAGTCCGGGCCAGTCTCGGGGACTTCACCCGGCAGCGGGCCCAGTTGCGAACCAGCAGGGACGCGGCCAAAGACCTGTTCCATCCCCGCGTCCTCGACCGCGACGACCTCACCGAGTTGCAGAACCGGCTGCGCACCTGGCGGCGGGCGGTTCAGACCGTCACCGAACGCGGGGACGTCCCCGCCCACTGGCTCACCGCCGCCGATTTCACCACGGAGGTCCGCACCCCGGCCACGGCGGCCTGGGAGCGTTGGCGGACCTACGTCCACGCCGAAACCGATCTGCGAGCGTTCACCCGCGTCGACTGGAGGACACTGCCCGACGTCGCCGCGCACACCGACCCCGAGGGAGCGGGAACCGACTTCGACACCGCGGGACTCGGTGCCGACCGGGCGCGCTCCGACGCCGAGTTCTTCGACCGCTGGGCGCGGACCCTGGAGAACCTGCTCGCCACAGGACGTGACATCGCCCGAACCCTGTCGCTTCCCGTCCCCGAGGACCACGACAGTGTTCACACGACGCTGGAGATCGCCGCCCGACTGGAGTCCGCGACCATGCCGTCCCCGGCCTGGCTGGACGAGGACGCACTGCGAGCCGCCCGAGAAACCGCACAGGACGCCCGGGCACAGGTCGCTGAGCTGGCACAGGCCCGCGAAACCGCCTCCGACCTGTTCCACGAGAATCGGGTGCTGACCCAGGAGTGGTTGGCGGAACTGTGCGAGCGGTTCACCGGTTACGGTGCGCTGAGCAGGCTCGGCTCCACCTACCGCGCGGACAGGAAACTGGCCTCCTCGCTCACCGTGACCGGCAACTGGGACAGGAGGATTCCCGAACGGCTGGGCGAGGCGCTCCGATGGCAGCGAGCACACCGGGAACTGGAACAGCGCAGCACCGATTACCAGACCGTTCTCGGCGAGTACTGGGACGGAGAGGACACCGACTTCACCGCGCTCGACACCGCGTTCTGTATCGCGGGATTGATGGTGGCGTCGGCGCCGGAAACCGACCGCAGCGGAGTCCGACGTTTCCTCGCCCACGGTGAGCCCTTGGGGGAAGCGGCCAACCAGCGGGCCAGGACCGCCCTCGACGAACTCCGGTCCTGGCGGGAGGCCCAGAAGTACCTACCCGACGGTGCCGTACTCACCGAACGTCCGCTGGCCGAAGCCGTGGCCTGGCTGCGGGGGGCGGCAGCCCGCCTACGTTCCGACACCGGTCTCATCGACCTGCTCACCCCCGCCGTGGGCAAGGATGCCACCACCACGGACCAGGCACGCGGCATCCGTGACGCACTGCTGCGCCTCCGCGAGGCATGGGTGAACCTCGACCAGGAGGAGAAGGCGGACCGGGCCGTGCTGGGCCCCTTCTGGCAGGCTCCGATCAACCGGGAAACCGAACTGCGCCAGGCGTTGGACTGGGCGGAGCAGGCGAACCGGGTGTGCCGCGAGACCCTGGACGGGCTTGTCGACGGAGTCCGGGGGGAACCCGCCGACATCACGTCGCTCCGTGAACAGGCCGCCGTCTCCGACGTCGCGGAGAGCGACCCCCGGGTACAGGGCGTTCTCGGCACCGCCTACCACCGTGATCGTGCCCTGGCCGCCTCGCTCACCCTGAACAGTCGGTGGCAGGACGAGATCACCGACCGGTTGGACGACGCTCGCCGGTGGCACCGCGACCACTGGCTGCTGCGCGAACAGTTCCCCCGGTTCGCCGACGTCTTCGGCTCGTTCTGGCTGGAGGAGGAGACCGACACGGCCGGAGCCGAGGAGGCGGTCGCCAAGGCCGAACGCTGGCGTCGGGAACTGGACAGCCAGGAGTTGGCGGTCCTGGCGAGTTTCCTCTCCCAGGGAGATCTGAGCGACCTCGCCGACAGCCTGGAACAGGCACGGCACACCCTGGAAGAGTGGCCCACCGTGGCGAGGACCGGACTGGGCGGCACGGCAGCGGTCGCCCGCCTCGCACCGGAGCACGCCACCCGATGGCTGGACGCCAACACCGAACGCGTCGCCCACGCGGCGCAGACGGTCGAAGGAGCCTTCGGCACTGCCGCCGCCTCCGCGACCGTCGCCGAGGCGGACCGGCGGATCCGGTTCGCCCGACAACTCCAAGCGGCCGAAGCCGTCCGGGAGCAGTCCGAGACCGCAGACCGTTCCCTTCTCGGCAGGCTCTACCGCATCGACAAAAACCTGGACGACGTCCTGGGACAGGCGGTCGACTGGGCGCGCGGAGTCCACGACATCGTTTCCGGTCTGCGCGCGGACTCCTCGGAGGGGTGGTCCGCCGAGGCCATCACCGGGTTGCAGGCCGGTAAGAACACCACGGACCTGCGGAGAGCCATCGAGGAATGGGAAGAGGCACGGCAGGCGTTCACCGCGCTGTTCCAGACGGCCGTCCGCCAACGGCTCGCCGAGGAACTGGGGGAGGACCTCACCGAGGCCGAGAAGCGCCTGCTCGGCATGAGAGACAGCGTCGCGTCCCTGGACCAGTGGCGTACTGCGGCGTCCACGGGCGAGGAGATACGCCGGTACGGTCTCGAAGCGCTGCTGCGCCGTTACGTCCAGGCCGGAGGAGACCCGAACCTGTGGCCGGACGCGGTCGAACGGGCCGTACTCCGAGCCTGGGTGGACCAGCGGCTCGCCGAAGACGGACGGCTCCGCCTCGAACCCGGTGAAGCGCGTGATGCGGAAGTAGCGGAATTCCGCAGCCACGACGTTCGACTGCAGGAATGGGCCCGGTACTCGACGCTGCACCACTGGGCGGCACGGCGTTCGCACGTACGGTCGCAGTCCACGGGAATCACCGTCATCAAGCGTGAGGCCGAGAAGAAGCGTCGCCACAAACCGGTACGCCGCCTGATGGAAGAGGCGGGGAGCGACGTGCGTGACATCACCCCGTGCCTGATGATGAGTCCGCTGACCGTCAGCATGTTCCTTCCCCCGGAACTCACCTTCGACGTGGTGATCTTCGACGAGGCATCCCAGGTCAAACCGGCGGACGCGATCAACTGCGTCTACCGGGGCAGAGCGCTCATCGTCGCCGGGGACCAGAAGCAGTTGCCGCCCACCAGCTTCTTCGACCGGGTGGCCGACGAGGACGAGGAGTGGAACGAGGAAGACCCCGACAGCTTCCAGTCGCTGCTGGACATGTGCAAGGCCAGCGGCCGGATGCGGGAGCTGCCGCTGCGCTGGCACTACCGCAGCCGCCACGAGGACCTGATCGCCTTCAGCAACCGCAAGTTCTACGACGGTGAACTCGTCACCTTCCCCGGCGCGCGTGTCGAGGACAACAACACCGGCGTCGTCTTCTTCAGAGCCGACGGCGTCTATGATCGGGGCGGCCGCCGCAACAACCGTATCGAGGCCGAACTGGTCGCACAGCGGGTCATCCACCACTTCCGGACCCGGCCCGGCCTCACCCTGGGCGTTGTCGCGATGTCCCGAGAGCAGGCGGACGCAATCGAGGACGCGGTCGACAAGGCATTCGACCAGTATCCGGAGTTGCGATCCCGCACGAGCGGCGACGACCGGTTGGACGGCTTCTTCGTCAAGAACCTGGAGACGGTCCAGGGCGACGAACGCGACGTCATCATCCTGTCCGTCGGCTACGGCCCCACCAGCGACGGGAAGTTCCACAAGAACTTCGGTCCGCTCAACCGACCGGACGGCTACCGCCGGCTCAACGTCGCCATCACCCGCGCCAAGCACCGGGTGGAGGTCGTCGCCTCCTTCTCCGCCGACCAGGTCGCCCTCGGCCCCAACGACGCCGAAGGGCTGCGGCGGCTGTGCGAATACCTCCGGTATGCCGAATATGGACACGCCGTGCTCGACCCGCAACCCACCGGGGACCGAGACGAGGACACAGCGACGGAGAGCCCGTTCGAGGACTCCGTCATGGCGGTGCTGCGGGAGTGGGGATACGACGTCCAACCGCGGGTCGGTGTGGCCGGATACCGCGTCGACCTCGGGGTGCGCCACCCCCAGGAACCCGGCCGCTACGCCATCGGCATCGAGTGCGACGGGGCGATGTACCACTCCTCCCGCGTGGCCCGCGACCGCGACCGGCTCCGCGAGGGTGTGCTGCGAAACCTCGGCTGGCGGCTGCACCGCATCTGGGGCACCGAGTGGTACCGGGACCGGGAAGAAGCTGAGAAGCGACTCCGGGAGGCGGTGGAGGCGGCGATCGCGGAGACCACACCCCGAGACGACGCGGAACCACCGGCTGAACCGGTGGAGGACGTCCAGGAGCAGGGGACGGCCCAGGAAGCGGAGGGGCCGATTGTCGAGATTCCCGACGAGGACGACGGCGGTGACGTCCCCGAGCCCGTCGCGCACGGACGTCCCTGGCTGGAGGAATATGTCGAGGCCGAGGTGGCGGAATCGGTGATTCCCCACGATCTCGATCCGCGCTCGCCGGAAGCCCGGCCCTACCTGCAGCAGATGTTCTCCGCGATCGCCGCGGTCGAGAGTCCGATCGAAAGGGACCTGCTGTTTCGTCGGGCCTTCGACCACTGGCCGGAAGGGACGCGGCTCACCAAGCCCGTCCGGCAGAACTTCGCGCAGGCACTGCAGGGACTGATCAGAGGAAAACTGCTGCACAAGAAAGACGACACCGTCTGGGCTCCGGGCAGCGAGTTGAGTGTCCGCCGTCCCGCCCCCGGACAGGATCCGCGCAGAGTCGCCGAGGTGCCTCCCGTCGAACGGCGGGAGGCGATGCGGATGCTGGTGGCGGAGTCCCGACGGGTGGCGAGGGAGACCCTGCTGAGGTCGACCCGTGAGGTCTTCGGGTGGAAACGCAGCGGAAAGGACATCACCGCCGCGCTCACCAAAGACCTCGAAGCGCTGCTCGACTCGGGAGAACTCGCGGAGGAGGACGGACTGATCGTCCCGGCCGAGCCCCCCGGGGAGGACAGGTAGCGGTTCACCGGGACGCGGAACCCGCCTGCGGAGCGGATTCCGTACGAGGGCGGCGGTGCCAGCCTCGCCCAGTCCCGCCTGGAGTTGGTCGGCGGTGTCCGGAACGAACCGAGGGCCGCGTCCTCCACGAGGACCGGCGAGAGGAGGTCCGATTACGCTGCCCCCTCGGGGGGTTCGGGACCGGAAGGACAGGCACAATGAGATGCCGTGGAGACCCACCTCGCGCAGCCCCTGGAAAGCCAGGGGAGTTGCGTTCTGGAATTCAAACGCAACACCAGGGACCGAACGATGATTCGCAGGGCGATCTGTGCTCTGGCCAACAACCAGGAGTAGAGGGAGCGGTGACCTGCCGACCGGAGTGCGAAACGACGGTTCGGCGGAACCGGGCAAGTCGACACCTCCGACGAGGCACTGTCCGACATCGCACAGATCTGACTGACTGAGATGTGAGTGTTCGCTTCTGCGGTGGGCGCGGGGGTCTTTGTGGAGAACCCAGGGAAAGGGGAGGTATTCCACCCTGGCCGTCCGGGGCGGGCCACCACCGGCAGCCGGTGGTGGCCCGCTTCCGGAGGGTCCTGTGGAATGCCTCGACCTCGCCAGGAGTGGCGGCGGGACCGTATCCGCCACGAACTCGGCCATCAAACCTCGGTGAGACGAGGGCAAGGCTCTGATCGGCCGTCGATGACCGTGGAGGAAGCCCCCTACCGGGGGAGGCGATCATCCGCGTCCACGTCGAGGCCTCACGCACTCCGCTGGTCAGGCTCGACGGAGCTGACGGGATCTGACCGTTTCGTGAGCGGAGACAGCGACCGGGAACAGCGGCACCAGAGTTCACCGTCCGCAGTGTGCCAGGCCCCGTCAGGAGGCGCCCCGGCGCAGCAGTGCGTGCGACACCCCGGCCAGCATCGGGGATCCGCGATCGCCCTGACAGCCGAAGCGCAGGTGCGGGATTCCAGACCCCCGGTCCGCGCCAGCGCCCCCGTAGCGGCTCCGACGGTATTACGGACCGCGGTTTTCCGTCTCGAAAAGATACCGTTTTTCGCTCTTCTGTGTGTATGTGTGTGAGTAAGGCGGCCGCTTCGGGAAGTGCGCACGATGATGGCACCTGACGGCTCTGCGCTCGGAGGGTTCTCTATGGCTTTTCCCGGGGAACCGGCGACGGTTCCCTATGTGGCGACAACGGATACCGGATACGGGGAGAAACCGGGTCCGGTACAGACAGAAAAATATCGGATCACAGGACGAATCGGGTCGGGGGGCGCCGCGGTGGTCTACGCGGCCCGCGGCCCGGCGGAGGAGCGGGTCGCGGTCAAGGCCCTGCGTCCGGAGACGGCCGCCGACCCGGCCCACCGGGAACGCTTCGCCCGTGAGGCCGCGCTGCTCGACCGCGTCGACGCCCGCCGCACCGCGGCGCCGATCGACGCCGACCTCCACGCCCGCCGACCCTGGCTGGCCATGCGTCACGTCCTCGGGCCGACGGTGGGCGACTCCGTCGACGCCGACGGCCCGATGGCGGGCGTGAACCTGGTGGACTTCACCGCACGACTGGCCGAGGCCCTGGCCGACATCCACCGATCGGGGATCGTGCACCGCGACCTCAAGCCCGGCAACGTCCTGCTGGCTGAGGACGGTCCCCGGGTGATCGACTTCGGGATCGCCCGCACCGTCGACGAGCCCGCCGACACCGATTCAGGGGAGATCCTCGGCTCGCCGGGCTGGATCAGCCCCGAACAGTTCCGCAACCGCGTTCCCGGTCCCCCCGCCGACGTCTTCGCCTGGGGCGGACTGGTCGCCTACGCCGCGACCGGGCGGCGCCCCTTCGGCTCCGGAGCGGTGCGCGACACGGCGCTGCGGGTCCTCAACGGTCAGGCGGACCTGCGCGGTGTCCCCCGGAGCCTGCTGCCCTGGGTGCAGGCGGCGCTGGACGCCGACCCCGACCGCAGGCCCTCAGCTGCGGAGTTGGCCGCCGCGATCGGCGGACTGGCCGTCGGCCGGACCCGAAGCTGCGGCGCGGTCTCCCGGCCGCGCACGGCACCGCCGTCGCGCTCGGCGGTGCGCACCCAACCGGTCGCGCCGTTCCGGCGGCAGACCCCTGGACGGGCGCCCCGGCGCGTGCAGAGGGCCGACCGGCGGGAATGACCGGCGCGAGCGAATCCACAGCGGGGTGAACACGTCGGCGGTGGTGCGGCGACTCCGGTGGTCAGGTCCTTCTCCGCGGGGCCGGGGGCCGGAGCTCTCCTCCCGGATTCTCCTCGGATGGACCCGCCCGCGCCGGGTAGGACGAGCACACGAACCACCGACCCCCCAGGAGGAGCAGTGCGCGGTCTGGCATCGCTGATCGTCGTCGCCTGGCTGGCCATCGGAGTGTTGGCGGCCTGGCAGCGCGGCTACTTCGACACCTCCGAGCAGAACTGCGCGTCGATCGGGACCACCCTCGTCACCGTCGTCGCCGGTCCGCTGAACTACATGGGCGCCAACCCGCAGATCGACTGCGAGGAACTGCCCGAGCCCTCGGAGTGAGCGATCCCGCCCGCCGGGGTCCGCCGCACCCCGCGGCGAGCCCCGGCGGGACGGGACCGCGTGCGCGGCGGGGCGGATCCCGGAGCGGTCGCGGCGTCCAGGGGAGGCTCGATGGAGCCGAAGACCGGCGTGGTATGTTGCGGCTGCCAGTCAACCCACGTTGGGCCAGGGAATCCGGTGGGAATCCGGAGCTGACGCGCAGCGGTGTGGGGGACGGGCGGGGCAACGGCCACTGGGAGACCTCCGGGAAGGCGCCCCGTTCGGACGAACCCGAGCCCGAAGACCTGCTGGCACCTCCGTCCGCGCCGTGGACGGAGGCCGAACAGCCGCCAGGCTCCGCGAACGAGCCTCACGCACCAGGAGCCACCATGTCGTCACCGCGACGCCTCCTCGCCGCGATCGCCCTCCCCCTTCTCCTCCCGCTCACCGCGTGCGGCGCGCAGGCGGCCGAACCCGCGGCCGACGCCGCCGACGGCTATCCCGTGACCGTTGGGAACTGCGGCCGGGAGGTCACCGTCGAAGCCCCGCCGCAGCGGGCGGTCTCGTTGAACCAGGGCTCCACCGAGATCCTGCTCTCCCTCGGCCTGGCCGACCGCATGGTGGGGACCGCGACCTGGACCGACCCGGTCGCCGAGGGGCTGGAGGAGGCCAACGCCACCGTTCCCCGGCTGGCCGACAACGCGCCGTCCTTCGAGAAGGTCCTGGCGCAGGAGCCCGACTTCGTGTCCGCGTCGTTCGCCTCCACCCTCGGCGAGGGCGGGGTCGCCGCGCGCGAGGACTTCGAGAACCTCGGAGTGGCCACCTACCTGTCCCCGGCCGACTGCGTCAAGTCCAACGAGGGCGACGGGGACGGCGTCCGCGAGGAGCCGCTGACGATGGACGCCGTCTACGGGGAGGTGCGCGACCTCGCGGCGATCTTCGGGGTCGCGGAGCGCGGCGAGGAACTCGTCGCCGAACTCCAGGAGCGCGTCGACACCGCCACCGCCGACGTCGACGCCTCCGGAGTCACCGTCCTCTACTGGTTCGCCAACTCCGAAGCCCCCTACATGGCGGGCTGCTGCGGCGCGCCCGGGATCATCACCGGGGCGGTCGGCGCCGACAACGTCTTCGACGACACCCATGCCGAGTGGCCCCAGATCAACTGGGAGACCGTCGCCGACCGCGATCCGGACGTCCTCGTCATCGGCGACCTCACCCGCGAGAGACAGACCGCGGAGACCGCGGAGGCCAAGATCCGCTTCCTGGAGACCAATCCGGTCACCCAGCACATGGACGCGGTGAGGAACGAACGCTACATCCTGCTCAGCGGCGCTGCCATGAATCCGTCGATCCGCACCGTCGAGGGGATCGAGAAGGTCGCCCAGGGGCTGCGCGACCTCGGCCTCGTGGACTGACTCGGTGACCAGGCTCGGCCCCGGAGGGGTCCTCCTGCTGTGGACGGGCGGCCTCGTCCTGCTCGTGCTCTCCGTCGCCGTGGCGATCACGTTCGGTCCCGCCGACATCGCCGTCGGAGACGTCGCCGCGGTCGTCGCCTCCCGGCTCGGCGGAGGCGAGACCGCCCTCACCCCCATCCGCGAGGGGATCATCTGGGACCTGCGGCTGCCCCGCACCCTGCTCGCCGCGGTGTGCGGGGCGGGACTCGGCGTCTGCGGCGCGGTCCTGCAGTCCCTGCTGCGCAACCCGCTCGCCGATCCCTTCCTGCTCGGTGTCTCCTCGGGCGCCTCGACGGGGGCGGTCCTGGTGGTGGTGCTCGGCGTGGGCGGCGGGGCGGTGTCGCTGTCCGCGGGTGCCTTCGCGGGAGCGCTGTGCTCCTTCGCCTGCGTGCTGCTGCTCGGCTACGCCTCCGGCGGCACCACCGACCGCCTCGTCCTCTCCGGGGTCGCCGCCATGCAGCTGTTCTCGGCGCTGACGTCGTTCATCGTGATCTCCTCCGCCGACGCCGAGCAGACCCGCGGCGTGCTGTTCTGGCTGCTGGGCTCGCTCAGCGGCGCGAGCTGGACCGACGTGTCCCTGGGCGCCGCCGCCCTGGGCGCGGTGCTGCTGGTGGCCGTCCACACCGCCACCGCGTTGGACGCGTTCGCCTTCGGCAGCGACGCGGCGGCCTCGCTCGGCGTCTCCGTCGCCCGCGTCCGGCTGCTGCTGCTCACCGCCACCGCCCTGCTGACCGCCGTCCTGGTGAGCGTGGCCGGAGCGATCGGGTTCGTGGGACTGGTGCTGCCGCACGCCGTGCGCGCCCTCGTCGGTTCCGGGCACCGGCGGCTGCTGCCCACCACCGCCCTGGCGGGGGCGGTCTTCCTGGTGTGGGTCGACACCGTCGCCCGCACCGCCATGGACCCGCAGGAGATCCCGGTGGGGGTGGTGACCTCACTGGTCGGGGTGCCCGCCTTCGCGGTCGTCCTCTACCGGGGACGCAAGGGGACGTGAACGTGCCGGAGGAGGCGGCGTGGGGCTGAACGCGGAGAACGTCTCGTGGACGGCGGACGGCAGGATGATCGTCGACGGGGTGAGCCTCGAACCCCGCGCGGGCGAGACCGTGGGACTGCTCGGCCCCAACGGTTCGGGGAAGTCGACGCTGCTGCGCCTGCTCGCCGGGGTGCGGCCGACGTCGTCGGGGGTGGTCCGGCTCGACGGGAATCCCCTGGAGACGCTGGGCCGCAGGGCCGTCGCGCGGCGGGTCGCCGTCGTCGAGCAGCACGCCACCACCCAGGTCGACATGAGCGTCCTCGACGTGGTGCGCCTGGGGCGGATCCCGCACCGGCGCCCCTGGGCGGCCCGCACCGCGGAGGACGAGGAGGCGGTGCGCGAGGCCGTCCGCCACACCCGGCTGGAGGAGCGGCTCGGGCAGTCCTGGCACACCCTGTCCGGGGGAGAGCGCCAGCGGGTGCAGATCGCCCGGGCCCTCGCCCAACGGCCACGCGAACTGCTGCTGGACGAGCCCACCAACCACCTGGACATCCAGTACCAGTTGGAGCTGCTCGCCCTCGTCGCGCGCCTCCCGGTCACCAGCGTGGTCGCGCTGCACGACCTCAACCTCGCGGCGATGTTCTGCGACCGCCTGGTGGTGCTCAAGCACGGCCGGGCCGTCGCGGCGGGGACGCCCGAGCAGGTGCTGACCGAGGAGCTGATCGCCGACGTCTACAACGTCCGCGCCGTGGTGACCCGCGACGGCCCGAACGGCAGCCCCTCCGTCCGCTTCCTGCCCCCGGTCCCGGGGAACGGGGACCCGGCGCCCGCGGGGGCCGACACGGTCGGAGACCTCCCCCGCGCCGGGGGGTGACGCGGGCGGCGCTTCGGCGGCGCGGGCCCCTTCCGGTGGGAGGGACCGTTCACCGGGCCGCCGTCCGCGGAGGTGCCGTCGCGGTCTGCCGCCTGCGGGAAGGCACAGGAGGCGATTGCGCAAAGTGGCGCTCTCTGTACGGAAAGCAGTTTTCCGTGCTGTTATGTATTGATTACGCAGAGATTGCCTGCCTACTATCCCTGCGGGAGCACAGCACCGAAAACCCCGTTTCGGAGTGGAGGTCCCATGTCTTCCGCAGGGCATGCCCGCCGTCGCCTCGGGCGGCGGGCGCTGGTCGTGGCGTCCGCGAGCACACTGCTGCTCTCGACCGTCATGACGGGCAGCGCGTCCGCGCACGGATCCACCATCGACCCGCCGTCCCGCAACTACGGCTGCTGGGAGCGGTGGGGCAGCGATTTCCAGTCTCCCGACATGGCCACCGAGGACCCCATGTGCTGGCAGGCCTGGCAGGCCGACACCACCGCCATGTGGAACTGGAACGGCCTGTACCGCGAGCACGTGGCCGGAAACCACCAGGCCGTGATCCCCGACGGGCAGCTGTGCAGCGCGGGCCGCACCGGCGGCGACCGCTACGCCGCGCTGGACGTGCCCGGCGAGTGGCACGCCACCGAGGTCGACAACGACTTCACCGTCACCGTGCACGACCAGGCCCACCACGGCGCCGACTACATCCGGATCTACGTCACCGAGCAGGGCTACGACCCCGTCACCGAACCGCTCGGCTGGGACGACCTGGAACTGGTGGCCGACACCGGGGTCCTCGCGCCGGGCGAGGGGCGTCCCGAAAGCCAGTACCCCCTCAACGGCGTGTCGATCGACATCGACGTCCACGCCCCCGGGCGCACCGGTCGCCACGTCGTCTACATGATCTGGAAGGCCAGCCACTACGACCAGACGTTCTACGCGTGCAGTGACGTGGTCTTCCCCGGCTGACCCCGCGAGGGGCGCCGCGCGGTCTCCGTTCGTGTTCTCGTCCCCACGGCGAGCGGAGGCCGCGCGGCCGACCACCCCGCCGCCCAGCGCTCGGGTATGGTGCCGACCGCAACAGGAGCGTGTTGCGACGCTTCCCGAAGGGGACGCGCTGAGACCGGAACGGGACGCGCCACGCCGCCGGGAGGGGCGGAAGGCCCCGGTGCGGACCCGGTTCACCGGCCACGGCACCGAGCCGCACGCCCTGTGCGGTACCGACCGGTACCGGGCCGGCCCGGCGGACGGGTGGGGCGGCGGCGGGATTCGGACCGCTCCTAATTCCGCCCGGCCCGGAAAACCCCCTGCGCCGCACCGCGCGCGACGCCATCATCGAGGCGGCGTCGACTGTGCGGAGGTGCGCGTGCGATCCAAAAAGGCCGGGGCGGAGAAGAAGACCAGGGGCAGGGGGGCGGCGACCGGGCTCGAACTGCCGGAGTTGGCCGCACCCCAGTGGTACCGCCACGACCAGGAGATCATGCGGACCGGGTGGACGCGCATGGCCGGACGGCTACCCGGTCTCGTGGTCCGGGCCCTGGCCCTGGCGTGGCGGGCCTCGCCCCGCGACACCGCGGCCACCGTCGCCTTCAACATCGCCTCCGGGATCTTCACCGCGGTCGCACTGGTCGCCACCGCCGGAGTGCTCGAAGAACTCTTCGCCGAGGGCCCCACCCCCGACCGGGTGCGCGCCGCGCTCCCCGCGCTGGTGCTGGTGGCAGCGGCCACCGTGCTGCGCGGGGCGCTGTCGGCGGCGGCCGGATGGGCGCAGTCGCGGCTGGAGCCGTACGTGGAGCAGGCCGCCGAGACGCGCCTGATGGAACTGGCCACCGCCGTCCAGGTCCTGGCCTTCGACGACAACGACTTCCACGACCGCATGTTCCGCGCGTCGGTACGCGGCGCCAGCGAGACCAAACGCCTCGTCAGCCACACCATCGACATCCTCACCGGGCTGGTCGGCATCTGCGCCGCGGCCGGAGTGCTGGGAGTGCTGCACCCCGTCCTGCTCCCGCTGCTGCTGCTCACCGTGCTGCCCGAGGGGTGGGCGGCGGCGCGGGCGGCCCGCATGCGCTACACCTGGCTGCTGGCGATCACCGACAGCCGACGCCGCAAGGGCATGCTGGACGATCTGATGACCACCCGGGACACCTGCGCCGAGATGCGCTCCTTCACCATGCGCGGGCCCCTGCTCGCCGAGTTCGCCGCGATCGCCGGACACGAACGTGACGTGCAACTGGACCTGGCCCGCCGCCAGACCCTGGTGCGGCTGTTCGGCGACGGCGCGGGCGGCGCCGCCTCTGCGCTGACCTACGTCGTCCTGGGCCTGCTGCTGGTCAACGGGATGATGCCGCTGGCGGTGGCGGGCACCGCGGTACTCGCCATCCGCACCGGCCGGTCGGAGTTGGCCGCCGCACTGCACTCGGTCAACAGCACCTACGAGTCCGGGCTGTACTTCCACGACTACCTGGACTTCTGCGAGCACGCCGAGAAGTGGCTGCCGCCGCCCGCGCCGCTGCCCGCGCCCACCACCTTCGACCAGGTCACCGTGGACGACGTGACCTTCACCTATCCGGGCAAGGAGGAGCCCGCGCTCGCCGGGGTGAGTCTGCGCATCCGCCGCGGCGAGACGATCGCGCTGGTCGGCGAGAACGGCTCCGGCAAGACCACCCTGTCCAAGCTGCTGGCCGGGCTCTACCGACCCGACCGGGGCCGGGTCCTGTGGGACGGCACCGACCTCGCCGGCGTCGACACCCACGCGCTGCGCGAGCACATCGCGGTCATCGCCCAGGACCACACGCACTGGCCGCTGTCGGCCCGCCGCAACGTCACCATGAGCAGCCCCGACGACGACGCGCGACTGGAGGAGGCCGCCCGCCGCTCGGGAGCCGACGAGGTCGTCTCCGAACTCGGCCACGGCTGGGACACCCTGCTGGACCGCCGCTTCGCCGCGGGCCAGGAACTGTCGGGCGGCCAGTGGCAGCGCCTGGCCGCGGCCCGCGGCTTCTACCGCGACGCGCCCCTGTTGATCTGCGACGAGCCCACCGCCGCGCTCGATGCCCGCGCCGAGCACCGACTGTTCGCGTCGATCCACGAGCACGCCCGCCGCACCGGCAGCGCGGTCGTGCTCATCACCCACCGCCTGGCCAGCGTGCGCATGGCCGACCGCGTCTACGTACTGGACCAGGGCCGCGTCGTGGAACACGGCACCCACGACCAGCTCATGCGCGACCAGGGGCTCTACGCCGAGCTGTACTCGCTCCAGGCGTCGGCCTACCGGAGTGTTCCGGCCACACACGAGGACGGTCTGCGCTCGGCCTGATCCGCCGGGGACGCCAGAGCGCGAAGCACCAGCTCGTCAAGCATCGCGCGCATGTTAGGGCAGGTCAGGAAGTCGTCGGCGTCGCACGACAGGGTGTGCTCGACGAGCGAGCGGGCCACCTGGAGCTGGGCGATCTTGGTGTCCAGAACGGCCAGGTGCTCGCTCATGAGCGCGCGGCGGGCGGCCCCGTCGGGCGCGTCGAGGATCTCCCGCAGCTGCTCCAGGCTGAAACCGGCGTCCTTGCCGCGCAGGATCAACGCGACCTGGGCCAGGTGGTCGGGGGTGTAGCGGCGGCGCCCGTTGACCCGCCGGGCCGGGCGCAGCAGCCCCATCGACTCCCAGTGCCGCAGCACGTGCGTGGCGAGCCCGAACCGTTCGGCGAGTTCTCCGATGGACAGCTCCACAGTACTTGACTTCATGTTGACATTAACTTCCACACTGGAGGTAGAAGTCAACCGTGAACGACGGGAAACGGCGGGAAACCATGAGACAGCAGTCCAACAGGGCGCTCCAGGACCGAGCCGTCATCGACACCCGGCGGTTCTGGGACCGCAGGGCCGCCGGGTACGACAGAGGCGCGGCCCTGGAACGGCGGATCCTCGGAGACGTCCGGGAACAGGTGTGCGGCCAGGCGCGCGGGCGGGTGCTGGAGGTGGCCGTGGGCACCGGGCGCAACCTCGCCCACTACTCCGACAAGGTGGACGAGGTGGTCGGCATCGACCTGAGCCCGGGCATGCTGGCCCAGGCGCGGATCGCGGCCGACCGGGTCGACTTCCCCGTGGAACTGCGCGAGGAGGACGCCAGGACGCTGCCCTTCCCCGACGAGAGCTTCGATACGGTCGTGTGCACCCTGGCGCTGTGCGAGATCCCCGACCAGGCCGCCACCCTCGCCGAGATGCGCCGGGTGCTGCGCCCGGGCGGCCGGCTGCTGCTGCTGGACCACATCGAGTACACGCGGGTCCCGTTCCGCTGGATCGAGCCGATGCGGGCCCGGCGGCGAGGCACCGCCCCCCGGCGGCGTCCCGTGGACATCGCCGGGGAGCAGGGCTTCGTGGTCGACCGGCACGAACGCCTGGCGCTCGGCTTCTTCGACCGGGTGGCCGCACACCGGCCCTGACCGCGGCGACCGCCGCACCACGGGGCCCGGATCAGCGAAAGCCCCCTGGTGCCGAGGTCATCGCGAGAAGGTG
Organism: Thermobifida halotolerans; assembly: GCF_003574835.2. Taxonomy (NCBI): domain Bacteria; kingdom Bacillati; phylum Actinomycetota; class Actinomycetes; order Streptosporangiales; family Nocardiopsidaceae; genus Thermobifida; species Thermobifida halotolerans. Next base: position 165,783 of record NZ_CP063196.1, read on the forward strand.
TAGGGGGTGAGGTACTCCGGAACGACAACCTCGGTGGCCGGACTCGCCGCACGTACCGCGTCGGCGAACCCCGCGACCGAGAACGCCGTGGTCGGATCCTGCTGGGGCGGGTTGGCCAGCGGCACCTCGAAGACGTCCCAGTGCACCGGCACCACCGTGCGCGGATGGTCCAGCGCCTCCAGCAGGCGGGGGACGTAGTCGTGGGTCCTGGTGGTGGCGGGCACCGCCAGCATCGCCACGTCGGGGGACAGTCCCGCGAGGTTGCGCTCCACGAAGTCGCTGGCGCCCATGAAGAACAGCGACGGCCCGCCCTTCACCGTCACCTGGAAGTCCAGCGTGTCCCCCTCCGGCAGGTCCGCGATGGTCCTCGGGCGCTTCCTCGGCCGCTCCAGCCGCACCCCGGGGAAGGCCATCGAGTAGTTGTTGTTGCGGCTGTGCAGCGACGCCACCACCTCCACCGTGTAGTCGCCGAAGTCCAGCACCTCACCGCCCTTGACCGGACTGACCTGGGACTGCGGCACGTCCATGGCCAGCGCCAGGTTGGTGGTCGTCGCGGTGCCCACCACACGCGCGCCGGTGGTCGTCGCGATGTGCGGCACGTCGTTGAAGTGGTCCCAGTGCGAGTGCGTCACCAGGACCACCTCGGGAGTCCCGGCGTGCTCGTCGACAGTGGCGGCGTCCACGGTCAACCTCGTCTTCGAGTCGAAGCCGCGGCCGTCGAACAGGCCCGTGGAGTAGCGGGTGAGGTAGGGATCGACCAGCACCAGTCGGTCCCCGACCCTCACCCGCCACCCCGAGGTGCCCAGCCACTCACACGTCGCGGTCCCGCCCCCGCCCTCCCCGTCGTCCGCGGGCGGGGAGGAGGGGGCGGTGGCGGCGTGCGCGGCGGTGCCCGCCCCCAGCAGGGAGGCGAACGCGGTCCCCGCGCCCGCCGCGCGCAGAAAACCGCGCCGGTCGAATCCGGTGTCGGACATGTCGATCCCTCTCGGTCGGTGTCGGAAAGGTCACCGCGAGGAACCCAACCACCCCGGATCGGACCGCGTCCAAGACCGGACACCGCCGCGACCGATATCCGTTCGGCTATCAGCCCAGGCCCGGTCGTGCCGCCGCACCGCCCGAGGGCGCGGAAAAACCCGTGCCGCGCAGCGCGTCCACGGCCGTGCGCGCTGCCCGCCCCATCGCCAGGTCCACGTCCAGCCGCCGCAGGTCGAGCCGTCGCGACTGGGCGAACACCGCGACCGCGTAGCGGCCGCCGTCCGGGTACTCCACCACCCCGCACTCCATGTGCAGGCTCGGCAGGGTGCCGGTCTTGGCCGACACCCGAACCCCCTCGTCGAAGCCGGAGGCGATCCGGGTCCAGAAGATCTGCCGGGCCATGCAGGCGCGCACCGTCGCGCACGCCTCCGCGGGACCGGCCTCGTCAGCCCACACCATCCGCAGCAGTCGGGTCAGCTCCCGGGGCGTGCTGGACGTGGTGTGCGCCGGGTCCAGCACCCGCATCGCCAGCACCCGCTCCGGCGGAAGCGTCGGGAAGAGCCGCGCGAACTCGGCGTCGTCGCGGGCCCCCACGTCCGCGAACATCGTCTCCAGCACCTGGTGGGGGCCGCCCACGATCCGGGTGCGCGCCAACCCCAGCTCGGCGGCCAGCAACTGCACCGTGTCCAGCCCGATACGGCGGATGATCAGGTCGGCCGCCGTGTTGTCGCTGACCGACATCATGAAGTACGCCAGGTCGCGCAGTGACAGTTCGGCGTCGTCGGCGCAACCGGCGGTCCCCCACCCGCCCAGCCGGTTCTCCCGGGACACCGTGACCCGCTCGGTGGGATCGACCTGCCCGGCCACGACCTGCCGGGCGAACTCCAGCAGCACCAGGATCTTGAACATCGAGGCGATGACCACCTGGTCGTCGGCGCGCAGGCCCACCTCCGCCCCGGTCGCCAGATCCACCGCGTGCAGTCGGGCGTCCACGCCGGCCCGGTCGAACAGGGCGGCGATCCGTTCGTGCGTCTCCACGGCCCGACGCTATCGGAGGTTCCGGGCGCACAACGGGACCGCGGAGCCGCGGACGGCGGTCCGCGAGCGGCGACGCGGCCGGGCTAGGGTGTGCGCGGTGAACCTGTCACGGCATCTTCGCCACTTCGTCGCCGTCGCCGAGGAGATGAACTTCGGCCGGGCCGCGGAGGCGCTGGGAATGGCCCAGCCTCCGCTGAGCCAGTCGATCCGGCGACTGGAGGAGGAACTGGGCGTCACCCTGTTCGACCGGTCGCGCCGCCAGATCAGACTGACCACCGCCGGAACCCACCTGCTCGCCGAGGCACGCGAACTGCTGGCCCGCGAGGAACGGCTGCGCGCCGTCATGCGCCGGGTCCGCGACGGCGAACTCGGCGCCCTCCGCCTGGGCGTGCCGCCCGGCACCCCCGCCACGGCGCTGCACGCCCTCCTGGCCGCCGTCACCGAGCGCGTTCCCGACCTGCGCGTTGAACTCGACGAACTGACCAGCGCCGAACAGGTCCGGCGGCTCACCGAGGCGGACCTGGACGTGGGCATCGTGCAGCATCCCGTCGACGCCGACAGCCTGCGTCTCGGCCCCGTGGCGCGCACCCCGCTGGGCGCGGTGCTGCCGCGCACCTCCCCGCTGGCGCGGCGGCGCGAACTCGCCCTCGCCGACCTGCGCGGCCACGACCTGGTGTCCCTGCCCCGGTCGGCGGCGCCCGCCTGGCACGACCACGTCCTCGGCGTGTGCCGGGAACACGGGTTCACTCCCGGCCGGGTACGTGACGCCGCCACCCCGGAGTTCCTGTTCGGGCTGGTGCTGGCCGGACAGGGGGTGGCGTTCACGACGGAGGCGGTGGCCCGCCGCGAACCGCGCGTGGCGTGGCGGCCCCTCACCGACACGCCGCTGCACCACCGCGTCTCCGCCGCCTGGCCCGCCGCGTCCCCGCATCCGGCCGCGCCGCGCCTCGCCGAACCGGTCGCCGCGGCCCTGGGAGAGGAGCGCCCGGCCTCCCCGGTCACCCCGACCGAGGCCGCCCCCCTGCCGTGGACGGTGGTCTACACGCCGCCCACGGCCCCGTGACCCGCGGGACCCACCAGAGCGGTTCCGGGCGTGGCGTGCCCTCCCCCGTCGATCAACGCTGCTTCACTAAGGGCGACCGTGACCCTCACCGATAGAGCGCGACCATGACCATCAACGAACACCTCACCGAGTTCGCCGGACTTCCCGTCGTGGAGTTTCCGTCTCCCGAGATCGAGGAGGAGCGGCTGCTCAACGCCCAGGACCACGCCAGACGCGACAACCTGCCGGTACCGGACCGGCTGGAACCGGACGAGGCCTACACGGCGGCGCTCGCCGCCCCGGAGTCGGCGGCGTGGCGGCTGCGCGTGGTGGTCGACGCGGAGGAGACGTTCGAGGCGTACTTCGCGCACTTTCTGAACAGGGTCGACACCACGAGGGTCACCGCGCTCAGCGTCGGCTGCTGGGGGGAGAGCCACGAGGACCCGGGAGTGGTCCCGCGCGACCTGCTGGTGGACAACGCCGTCCGGTTCCCGCAGCTGCGTTCCCTGTTCTTCGGCGAGTTCGTCCAGGAGGAGGCCGAGATCTCCTGGATTCCGCAGTGCGACGTGGCCCCGCTGCTCGCGGCGTTCCCGGCGCTGGAGGAGCTGGCGGTGCGCGGCGGCAGCGGCCTGGAGTTTCCCGCGACCGGCCACGACGCGCTGCGCGGACTGGTCGTGCAGACCGGCGGCCTGCCGCGGAAGGTCACCACCGGCATCCTGGCGTCGCGACTGCCCGCGCTGGAGCACCTGGAACTGTGGTTCGGGGTCGAGGACTACGGCGGTACCACCACCGTGGACGACCTCGCCCCGCTGCTCGCGGGCGAGCTGTTCCCCGCCCTGCGCAGCCTGGGGCTGCGCAACTCGACATGGGGCGACGAGCTGGTGCGCCGCCTCGCCGACGCGCCCGTCCTGGACCGCGTCGGCGTCCTGGACCTGTCGGGCAACGTGCTCACCGACACGGGCGGCGAGGTGCTGGCCACCGCGCCCGCCTTCCGGAACCTGGACCGCCTCGTGCTGCGCTACCACTTCCTCACCGAGGAGATGCTGGACCGGCTGCGCGCAGCCCTGGCCGGAGTGGACCTCGACGTCAGCGGAGGAGAGAAACCCGACGTCTACAGGGGCAAGGCGACCTACTATCCCGAGGTCACCGAGTAGCCGCCCGGCCGTTCGGGGATTGTGTCGGGGCCGTCTGGTACCACTGTCGTGTCCACTCCCCGAATCCGGAGCATCGCATGGCCTTCCACGAGCACGTCACCGAGTTCGCCGGACTTCCCGTCGTGGAGTTCCGCACCCCCGAGACCGAGGAGGAGCGGCTGCGGCGGATCCAGGAGGAGGCCGAGTACCGGGAGGAGCCGATCCCCGACCGGCTCGCCCCCGATCCCGCCGCCGATGCCGCCTACGCCGCCGCGCTCGCCGACCCCGGGTCGGTGGCGTGGCGGCTGCGGCTGGTCCCCGAGATCTCGGAGGAGCCGTTCGACGACTGCTTCGCGCGCTTTCTCGACGAGGTGGACACGGCGCGCGTCACCGCGCTGATCGTCGGCTGCTGGGGAGAGGAGAGCGATGACCCGGCCTCGGTCCCGCGCGACCTGTTGGTCGAGCACGCTGGCCGGTTCCCGCGGCTGCGCGCGCTGTTCCTCGGTGAGGTCCTCCAGGAGGAGGCCGAGATCTCCTGGATTGTGCAGTGCGACGTGGCCCCGCTGCTCGCGGCGTTCCCGGCGCTGGAGGAGCTGGCGGTGCGCGGCGGCGACGGCCTGGAGTTTCCCGCGACCGGCCACGACGCGCTGCGCGGACTGGTCGTGCAGACCGGCGGCCTGCCCCGCGAGGTCACCACCGGCATCCTGGCGTCGCGACTGCCCGCGCTGGAGCACCTGGAACTGTGGTTCGGGGTCGAGGACTACGGTCGCACCACCACCGTGGATGACCTGGCCCCACTGTTGGCTGGAGAACTGTTCCCCGCCCTGCGCTCCCTGGGGCTGCGCAACGCGGAGTACACCGACGACCTGGTGCGCGCCCTGGCCGACGCGCCGGTCCTGCGCCGTCTGGAGGTCCTCGACCTGTCACTGGGCACCCTCACCGACACGGGAGCCCGCGTGATCCGCGACAGTCCGGCGGCCTTCCGCCGCCTGCGCCGCCTCGACCTGCACCGCCACCACCTGTCCGAGCCGGTCATGGACGAACTGCGAGAGGCCCTGCCCGATGTCGATCTCGACCTCGGCGAGCCGACCGAGCCCCGCACCTTCGACGACGGCTCCCGGTGGTACCATCCGGCGGTCACCGAGTAGCCGCACGACCCCGCGGGCTGCCGTCTCCGCCCGGCGCCGCTGCCGTGTTCCACGCTCTCCCGATCGGAGCACCGCATGCCCAACCACGAGCACGTCGCCGAGTTCGCCGGACTCCCCGACGGGGACTTCGTCACCCCGGAGATGGAGAGGGACTGGCTGTGGCGGATGTGGCGGAGGGCGGAGTACAGGGGCGAGCCGCCCCCCGACCCGGCCGGTCTCGACGCGGCCCGTGCCGCCGCGCTCGCCGATCCGGGGTCGGTGGCGTGGCGGCTGCGGGTACGCCTCGACCACGACAGGGAGGCGTTCGGAAGACTCTTCGCGCGGTTTCTGGACGAGGTCGACACCGCACGTGTCACCGCGCTGATCGTCGGCTGCTGGGGCGAGGGGGGCGACGCGGCGCTGGGGGCGGGGGCCCGGGACCTGCTGGTTGAGCACGCCGACCGGTTCCCGAGGCTGCGCGCGCTGTTCTTCGGCGAGTTCGTCCAGGAGGAGGCCGAGATCTCCTGGATCCTGCAGACCGACGTCACCCCGCTGCTGGCGGCGTTCCCCCTCCTGGAGGAGTTCGCGGTGCGCGGCGGTCGGGACCTGGAGTTCCCCGCGACCCGGCACACCTCACTGCGCAGACTGGTGGTGCAGACCGGCGGCCTGCCCCGCGAGGTCACCGAAGGCGTCCTGGCCTCCGACCTGCCCGGGTTGGAGCACCTGGAGCTGTGGTTCGGGGTCGAGGACTACGGCGGTGACACCACCGTGGACGACCTCGCCCCGCTGCTCGCGGGAGGGCTGTTCCCCGCCCTGCGCTCCCTGGGGCTGCGCAACTCGGAGTGGGGCGACGAGCTGGTGCGCCGCCTCGCCGAGGCGCCCGTCCTGGACCGGGTTCGCGAGTTGGACCTGTCGGGGCACGTGCTCACCGACGCGGGCGGCGAGGTGCTGGCCTGCGCGCCCGCCTTCCGCGCGCTGAAGCGCCTGACGGTGAACCACCACTACCTCGGCGAGGAGATGCGGGAGCGGATCCGCGAGGCCCTGGCAGGCGTCGACCCGGAACTGAGCGAGGCCGAGGAACCCTCCGTCTACGGAGGCGAGAAGCACTACTACCCCGAGGCCACCGAATGAGCACCGCCCGCCTCGCCGTCGTCGCCGTCCCCGGAAGCCGCAGGCTGCGGCTGTTCACCGACGCGGTGCGCGCCGCCGGACTGCCCGCCCCGGTGCTGCTGCCCTGGCCGGAACTCGCGGCCGGGCACGTGCGGGTGCCGCCGGGCGCGCTGGTGCGCGTCGACTCCCCTGGGGAGGACACCGAGACGGCGCGGCTGCTCAGCGGCCTCGACCGCGCCCCCGACCCCTACCGGGTGGAGGGCGGAACCGCCTTCCACATGGGACTGCGCTCCGCCCTGGACCGGCTCGCCGCCGCCGTCGCCGAGACCCCCGGCGCACGGCTGCTCCAGGACACCGCCGAACTCGCCGCCATGTGCGACAAGCGGCGCTGCCACGCCCTGCTCGACGCCGCCGGGGTGCCGGTGCCGCCCGCTTTGGACGGGCCGCCCGCTGACTACGCCGACCTGCGCGCCCGCATGGCCGAACGCGGCTGGAGCCGGGTGTTCGCCAAACCCGTGCACGGCTCCTCCGCCTCCGGAGTGGTGGCGCTGGCCACGCGCCCCGACCGGGTGCGCGCGGTCACCTCCGCCGACCTGGTGCGCACCGACACGGGTGTGGAGTTGTACAACAGCCTCGCCCTGCGCACCTACACCGACGAGGCCGATGTGGCGGCGGTCGTCGACACGCTGTGTGCCGAGGGTGTGCACGTGGAACGCTGGCTGCCCAAGGCCGGACTGCACAACCGCACCATCGACCTGCGGGTGCTGGTCGTGGCGGGACAGGCCACCCACGTGGTGGTGCGCGCCTCGCGGTCGCCCATGACCAACCTGCACCTGGGCAACGCCCGCGGCGACCTCGCCGCGCTGCGCGAACGCATGGGCGAGAGGGCCTGGCACAGCGCGATGCGCACCGCGGAGGCCGCCGCCGCGTGCTTCCCGCGCACCCTGCACGCGGGAGTGGACCTGCTGCTGGCCCCCGGCTGGCACACCAGCGCGGTGTGCGAGGTCAACGCGTTCGGCGACCTGCTGCCCGGAATCCTGCACGAGGGCCGCGACACCTACGCCGAACAGGTCGACGCGGTGGTCTCGGGACGGTTCACCCCGCCCCCGCCCAACAGGACGCACCGGGCACACAGCAGCATGGCAGGACGGGAGGTGGCGGTGAGCGTGGACTGAGTCACGCCCCACCCCGTCCGGGGGCAGACCACCCCCTGACCGAGGAACCGCGAAACAGAGTCTGCTCGCTGTCAACCCCCCACGGCAAGCGGCACCGTGTCCGCTGTGGACAACCCTGGGAGGACCGCACCCCGAGGCCGCGCAACCGGGCACAGCACGGGAAACAGTCCCCGGAAGCGGCCGCCCGCGTTGGACCGGGCAGCGGACGAGAGGAGAAACCGATGGACACCCGCCCCGACATGAACGAGGTGGTCGGCACCCACGACATCCTGCTCGTCACCCTCGACACGCTCCGCCACGACGTGGCGGAGCGCCTGCTCGCCGAGGGACGCACCCCCAACCTCGCCGCGGTGCTGCCCGACGGCGGCTGGGAGCGGCGGCACGCCCCCGCGAGCTTCACCTACGCCTCCCACCTGGCGATGCTCGCCGGATTCCTGCCCACCCCCGCCGAACCCGGCCCCCATCCCCGACTGTTCGCGGCGGGCTTCCCCGGCAGCGCCACCACCGACGGGCGGACCTGGACCTTCGACGCCCCCGACCTGCCCACCGCCCTCGCCGAGGCCGGCTACCACACCGCCTGCGTGGGCGGCACCGGCTTCTTCAACCGACTCTCCGCGCTCGGCTCGGTGCTGCCCGACCTGTTCGCCGAGAGCCACTGGGAGCCCGCCTTCGGCGTCGCCGACCCCGCCTCCTTCGAGCACCAGGTGGCGTGCGCGGTGGAGGTCGTCAACACCACCCCCGCCGACCAACCGCTGTTCCTCCTGGTCAACGTGTCCGCGCTGCACCAGCCCAACTGGTTCCACCTGCCCGGGGCCACCCGTGAGGACGGCGACTCGCCCGCCAGCCACGCCGCCGCCCTCGAATACGTCGACCGGCACATTCCCGCCCTGTTCGACGCGGCCGCCGCGCGCCGCCCCTGCTTCACCATCGTCTGCTCCGACCACGGCACCGCCTACGGCGAGGACGGCTACACCGGCCACCGCCTCGGCCACGAAACGGTGTGGACCGTTCCCTACGCCCACTTCACCCTGCGGCGCTGACACGCGACAGCCCGAGCCCGTACCCGACCGCACAGAAGGACCGACGGCCCGTGACCACCCTGCACAGCCACCCCGTAGCCGCGCCGCCCGCGGACTCGCCGTACCACTCCTACGTCTACGGCTATCCGCACAAGACCGCCTACCGGCCCCTCACCGAGGCCCCGGCACTGGCCGACGTGTGGCGCGACGAGCCGAAGGACGCCCTGTCGCTGTACTTCCACATCCCGTTCTGCGAGACGCGCTGCGGCTTCTGCAACCTGTTCACCCGCTCCACCCCGCCCGCCGAACAGGTCACCGCCTACCTGGACGCACTGGAACACCAGACCGCGGCCGTGGCCGACGCGCTCGGCGGCGCCCGCTTCGCCCGCGCCGCCCTCGGGGGAGGCACCCCCACCTACCTGACCGCCGCCGAACTGGGCCGCCTCTACGACCTGGCCGAACAGATCCTCGGCGCGGACCTGCGGACCGTCCCCACCTCGGTGGAGACCTCCCCGGCCACCGCCACCCCCGACCGCCTGGAGGTGCTGGCCGAACGCGGCGCCACCCGGGTCAGCATCGGCGTGCAGAGCTTCGTCGACACAGAAGCGCACGCCGCCGGACGCCCGCAGCGCCGAGCCGAGGTCGACCGCGCCCTCGCCGCGATCCGCGCGCACACCCCCCGTGCCCGCCTCAACATCGACCTCATCTACGGCATCGCCGGGCAGACCCCGCAGACCTGGCGGTACTCCCTGGACACCGCGCTGGAACACCGCCCCGAGGAGATCTACCTGTACCCGCTGTACGTGCGTCCGCTCACCGGGTTGGGCAGAAGCGGTCGCGCCTGGGACGACCAGCGCCTCGACCTCTACCGGCGGGGCCGCGACCACCTGCTGGAGCACGGCTACCGGCAGGTGTCCATGCGCATGTTCGAGCGGGTCGACGCGCCGTCCGTCGACGGTCCCGCCTACTGCTGCCAGACCGACGGCATGGTCGGCCTGGGCTGCGGGGCCCGCTCCTACACCGGCGGCCTGCACTACTCCTTCGACTACGCGGTCGGCGTCACACCGGTGCGCGCCATTCTCGACGACTACGTCTCCCGCGGGCCGGACGGTTTCGACCGCGCCGAGGTGGGGTTCCGCCTCGACGACGGCGAGCGCCGCCGACGCCACCTGCTACAGTCGCTGCTCCAGGCCGACGGCGTGGACCCGGCCCTGTACCGGTCGCGTTTCGACTCCGATCCGCGCGCCGACTTCCCCGCCGAGTTCGCCCTGCTCGACGCGCGCGGCTGGGTCGCCGACGGTCCCGACGGGCGGGTGCGGCTCACCCCGGACGGTCTGGCCCACTCCGACGCGGTCGGCCCGCTGTTCTTCTCTCCCCGTGTCACCGAGTTGATGGTGGGATACGACGCGCGATGACCCTGCCACCGACACTGACCCTGCTGTACCGGGGACCGCTGGCCAGTTGCGACTACGACTGCCCGTACTGCCCGTTCGCCAAGCGGCGCGACACCCCCGAGCAGTTGCGCGCCGACCGCGCCGCCCTGGACCGGTTCGTCGGCTGGGTCGCCGACCAGGCCGAACAGAGCCCCGGCACGCGCCTGTCGGTGCTGTTCACCCCGTGGGGGGAGGGGCTGGTGCGGTCCTGGTACCGCGCCGCGATCGTCCGGCTCAGCCACCTTCCGCACGTCGACCGGGTCGCCATCCAGACCAACCTGAGCGGCCGCGTCGAGTGGCTGGCCGAGTGCGACCGCGCCGCCGCGGCGCTGTGGACCACCTTCCACCCCACCCAGACACCGCGCGAGCGGTTCCTCGCCAAGTGCCGCCGCCTCCGTGAACTGGGAGTGCGCTTCAGCGTGGGGATTGTCGGACTGCCTGAGCACCTGGACGCCGCGCGCGGGCTCCGCGCCGACCTCCCCGACGACGTCTACCTGTGGGTGAACGCCGCCGAGGGCCACTCCTACACCGATGACGAGGCCGCCCACTGGCAGGCCGTCGATCCGCTCTTCCACCACAGCCGGTATCCGCACGCCAGTCGGGGCCTGCCGTGCCGCACCGGCGACACCGTCGTCTCGGTCGACGGGGACGGGACGGTGCGCCGCTGCCACTTCCTCCCCACCGAGTTGGGCAACCTCTACGACGGCTCCTTCGCCGAGCGGCTGCGCCCCCGCCCGTGCCCGGCGGCCAGTTGCGACTGCCACATCGGATACGTCCACCTCGAACCCCTCGACCTGTACCAGGTGTTCCGCGGCGGAGTGCTGGAGCGCATCCCGGCGGGCTGGGACCGGAGCGGAGCCACGTGATCGTGCCGCGGCGGCCACGGTGCGTCGTCGACCGTGGCCGAGGAGACGGAACCACGCCCCGAAGCACGGGACGGGGAGCCCGGTGTGGAGCGGGCCCCCCGTCGGTCTCGGGTCGGTCAGGTCAGATCTTGCCGGTTCCGGCGCCGTTGCTGACGATGTTCGGGATGTTGTTCGGGTTGTCGAGGGTGTAGCTGTAGGGGATGGCGGCGACGCTGCCCGCCGACTCGGGGGTGCCGGAGCCGTTGGCGTAGACGTTGTTGCGTTCCACCAGGTTGCCGTCGTCGGAGGAGCCGTAGCCGACCAGCGTCGGGTCCTGGACGTTGTCGAAGTAGTTGCCTTCGACCAGGACTCCGGCGTTCTCGGTGGAGGCGACGCCGTAGTCGTTGCCGACGTAGTAGTTGTTGAACACGTGTACCGGGTTGCCGAAGCGCACGCGGGGGTGGCGGCTGTAGGAGCCGTCGAAGAAGTTGTGGTGGTAGGTCACCCGCAGGTGGCCGATGTCCTCGGTGTGGCTGTCGGAGTGGCCGAGCAGCATCGATTTGCGGTGGTTGTGGACGTGGTTCCACGAGACGGTGATGAAGTCGGACTCGCGTTTGATGTCGACCGCGCCGTCGTAGCCGTCGGTGAAGCTGTTGTGGTCCACCCAGATGTTCGTGGAACCTTCCTGGATGTTGATGGCGTCGTCGTCCCAGCCGCGGAAGTTGATGTTGCGGATGATGACGTTCTCGACGCCGCTGAGGTCGAGGCCGCCGCCGGTGATGGTGGCGTCGGAGCCGACGCCGATGAGGGTCTTGTCGGAGGCGACGTCGTTCATGCCGTCGAGGTCGATGGTGCCGCTGACCCGGATGACGCGGGGGCCGCTGGCCTGCATCGCCGAGATCAGTTCGGAGGCGGTGTCGACGTTGATGGTGGTGCCGCCCTGGCCGCCGGTGGTGCCGCCGTTCTGCGTGGCCCAGCCGACCAGCCCGTCGAGCGGAACCTCACCACCCGGATCCGGCGTGCCGACGTTGGTGTCGGCCTTGACCAGTTGCCAGCGCTGGTTGGCGCCGTCGTGGTCGGTGTACTGCGACAGGCGGGCGCCGTTGTCGGTGGACCACTCCCACACCTCCAGGGCCTTGCCGCTGTTGCGGTTGATCAGCCGCACGTCGCCGCCGGCGGAGTCCACGACGCGGAACTGCTGGTTGTGGCCGTGGGTGACGTCGTACTGGCGGATCTCGGCGCCGTCGGCGGTGGAGTGCTCCCACACGTCGACGGCCTTGCCGCTGTGCCGGTTGACCAGCACGTAGTAGCCGTCCCCGGCGGAGACGAACCGGAACTGCTGGTTGTGGCCGCCGAGGTTGTCGTACTGGCGGATCTCACCGCCGTTGTCGGTCGACCACTCCCAGACGTCCATCGCCTTGCCGCTGTGCCGGTTGACCAGCACGTAGTAGGCGTCTGTGTCGATCGTCGCCGCGGCGGCGGACTGGGCCACCGCCGCGAGTGCGGTCAGGGCCATGGCCAGGACCGCGGTGATCGCGGTGATCGTGCGCCATCGCTCCGGCAGCCGTCGGACCGGAGCGGTCGCTGTCTGCGCTCGCATGTGGAGAGCCTTTCGTCGTTCCTCCTGCCGTCGCCGATGGCGGGACCTCAGTTCGGTCCGCCGTGGGGAATCGGGGACGGTGTTCTCTGAGAGCCGTTACGGACCGGGCACGACGGGCACACCTGGTGGCCGCCGCGGTCGTGCCTTGGTGGGGGAGTTTCACCCCGCCGTGTGCAGCAGGCCGGGAAAGCGCTTTCCGTAAGGAAAATATTACGGAACGCATACGGCGATGTCAATACTTTGGTGTTGCCTCGCTCACACTCGGCCACTGATCCGTCGGTTCCGACAGCGACGGCGTCCTAGTCGACTGCGGGGTGCCCGACCTCGACGCCCAGCGTCTCGATCACGGCCAGGAGTCGGTCGCGCAGCGCCTGCCCGCGCTCACTGAAGCCCCGCTGGGCCGCGGTGTACTCGGCCTTGCCCTCGGGCGTCTCGACGCGCACCGGCGCGTACCCGTGGGCGGACAGGTCGTAGGGCGAGGCGCGCATGTCGAGTTCACGGACGTCACGTGCCAACTCGAAGCAGTCCAGCAGCAGTTCGCCCGGTGTGGCCGGCGAGAGCTTGTAGGCCCACTTGTAGCAGTCCATGGTGGCGTGCAGGCAGCCCGGCTGGTCGAGGGCGACCTGGCTGTCCCGGGTCGGCTGGAGCTGGTTGAGGGGGCGCGCCTCGGGGGTGAAGAAGCGGAACGCGTCAAAGTGCGAGCAGCGGATGCGGTGCGACTCGACCACCCGGTCGGTCCCCTCGGCGCCGAGCCGCAGCGGAAACGCGTGCCGCCGCTCCTGTGCCGACTGCCGGTAGACCATCGCCCACTCGTGCAGCCCGAAGCAGCCGAAGTTCGCCGAACGCGCCCGGGTGGCCGCCAGCAGGTCGGCGACGAACCGCAGCGCCCGGGACCGGTCGGCGACGAAGGCCGCGACGTCCAGTTCCACGCCGGTGACCCGCGCCCCCGAGGCGTCGGTGACGGTGGCCGGACGGTACCAGCGGCCGAACTCGGCGCGGGCGGCCTCACCCAGCAGCACCACCCCCGGCCCCGGATGCCAGCGGCGCAACTGGGCGGGCCGGTGGCTGTAGTAGGTGAACAGGAAGCTCTCCACCGGCCGGGCCGACTCCCGCCGGGCGCTGCGGACGAACTCCTCGGCGCGGTCGGCGTGCCGTGCGGCGCGCTCCCGCCACTCCTGCTCGGTGAGGACGACGCGGGGCGCGGGGATCGGAAAACGGGCGGCGCTGTCCATGACGGTTCCAGGGTAGGGCTTCGCAGAAGCCGGATGTGTCCCGTTTCCGGCGGAGCCCACCGGGGTCCGTGAATGTGTGATCTGCGCCACTTGCCTTTCCGGGGCGGCTCGGCGAAGAAGCCGGACAAACCGCAGAACCCGACCGACAAATGGGTGGGAAAAACACCGGGGAACAGCACCGGAGAAGAGTCCGGGAGACAGCCGTAAACGGATTCCCGGCAAACGCCGACACCACGGCGGTCAAGATTTCCTAACCTCGGTTGGGTGACAGAACGACAGTATGGGCAATGGCGGGCCGCAGCGTCCCGGAATACGAGAACGGCGGGCTGGGAACGGGAGTCGGGTGCCGGTCTGTGCTCCGGCTTCGTCACCCTCCCCTTCGTCGGTGTACTCGCCCTCGGCCTGTTCGCGTTCTCGGTCGCGCTGCTCCCGCCCGAGGAGTCGGAACACGGTACGGCTGCGCACGAAGCCGAAGACGTCTCCGGCAAGAAGGCGACAGAACCGAGGAGGAAGGAATCGGAGTTCGCAGCGGGAGAAAAGGAGGCCGATCCCGCCGAGAGCGGAGAAGCGGAAGAAGACCGGAGAACCGGATCAGGGGAGAACCCGACCGGAGAAATCGAGGCGGTTGTCCACTTCTCCCACAACGGCACCGAACTCACCTATGAGGGAATCGTCGAGTTGCAGCGTTTCGCGGAGGAGGCGACGGAGGCGGACGCCTCGTGGGTGCGGATCGACGGATACGGCGACAGCACCGGAGCAACCGAGGCGAACCTGCGGGTCTCTCTGCAACGCTCCGAGGAGGTGGCGGCCTTCCTCCAGGAGGTGATGCCGACCGGCGGGGTCGAGTTCGTCACCGCGGGCCACGGCGCGGCCGACCCGGTGGCCGACAACAGCACCGAGGAGGGGCGCGCCCGCAACCGCCGGGTCGAGGCGACGGCCGGTACGGCGGCCTACGTTCCCGGCGGCTTCGACCGGGAGGACTCCCCCGCCGAGGAGACCGGAGCAGAGAAACGCGGCGACGTGGCGGGAGTGGCCGTCCCGCATCCCGGACCACCGTTCCCCACGGACTGAGGACCGGGCGCGGCGCACGTCCGCCCCGCGGGCGGAGCTCAGTTGGTGCTGTGCACCCTCAGGTGGCGGCCCAGATACCCGATGTAGATCCGGTTGGTCCGCCCCGGGCCCAGGTCCGGGTAGTAGTACAGGCGTGGGCAGATCCCGTACTCGGTGTCGAGCTTGATGTGCGCGAACATCGGAACCTCCCCGTCGGGGTGCACCTCGGCGGGAACCCGGAAGACCCGCTTGCCGCTGAGTTTCGCCCGGTTCTGCACGGTGTCGCTCTCGTGGGCGGCCATCCGCTTCACCGGGATGGTGTGGAAGCCGTCGGGCTGGTCGCGCAGGTAGTCGTGGAGCGTCTTGCCGTTGTCGGGGTGCGTCAACTGGTAGCGCACGTAGTCGTTGAGGGCGCGCAGCGCCTCCCACGCCTTGGTCGCCCACAGCCGCTCCTTCTTGTTCCCACTGAGCTCACGCACGTCGTCGAGCGAGTCGTCGATGGTCATGTGCAGGTAGGGGAAGGCGGCGTGGTCGGTCATGCGCTCCAGCAGCTCCTGGAAGTCGTTGGGCGGCCGCTCACTGGGCGCCACGGGGGGCTTCGCCCCGGCCAGCGCGTACTGGCCGATCCTGCGCAGTTGGTCGCGCAACCAGGTGTTCTCGTGCCGGGCCGCGCGTAACTGCTCCTGGAACTGGTCGCGTTCCTCCTCGGTCTCGGCCAGTTCCGCCAGCAGGCGCTCGCGCTCCTTCTCCAGTTCCGCGATGCGCGCGTTGCGCCGTTTGATCTCGCCGGTCAGCTCGGTGGTGCGGTCCTGGCCGGTCGGGGGGACCACGGACAGCCGGGAGGCCGTGGCGGACTCGGTGCTGTAGACGACCGTGGCACGGGGGGACAGGGTCAGTCCCGCGGGGAGCGCGGACAGCTCCGCCTCCTCCTCGTTCAGCAGCGAGTCCAGGGAACGCAGTTCGCCGGGGAGCGGGGCGTCCAGGATCACCTCGCGCACCGAGTGCACCAGCGCCCTGCCGACCCAGGAACGGACCATGCCTCCGGTGCGGGCGGCGTCCATGCTGCGCGTACTGAGCCGGGGATGCCGGAGGGGGTCGCCGGGGTCGCTCAACCGCACCCCGGGGCGGAAGGTGCGGACCCCGCCCACGGGGACGTCGAAGTCCTTGGGCAGCCGCGCGGCCACCCGCTCCTGGGCGGCCCGGTCCAGCACGTAACCGGCGTACATGCCGCACGCGAACTTGAGCACCTGGGTCATGGCCGCCCGCCAGCCGACAACGGTGAGGTCTGCGGGCGCGCCCGTGACGATCACGGCCATCCGCCGGGTGTCGTCGCCGATCGCCGCCAGCAGCGCGTCGACCGCCTGCTCGTCGCGGCCCCGGACGATCACCGGCTCCTCGGTCAGGACCGCCGCGCCGTCCGAGCACCGCGCCGCGTTCAGAAACGACCGCACGAGCTTGGGCCGGACCACCTCCAGCCGCTCCTCCTCCGGTTCCTCTCCCGGCTGGTCCGCGGTCATGTCGACCCACACGGTCCGGTCGGAGGCGCGCCCCGGATCGGACACGGCGGTCAGCACGGTCCGCCACACGGTCCCGTCCCTGTCGTGGGTGGACTCGGTCTTCAGCCGCAGGAAGCGGATGTCCTCGTCGGGGTTCTCGTGCCGGATGACCTTCACGGTGTAGCGGTGGTCCAGCGCGTAGTGGCCCGACCGGCGGACGTCCACGTGCTTTCCGCCGGACTTGTGGGCGAGCCAGGTCGAGAACGTGTCGAGGCTGAGGTCGATGACGTCGTGCGGGGGAGAGACGGTGAAGATGGTGCGGTAGACGAGCGGCAAGCGGCATTCTCCAGTCGACGGTCCTCTTGGTTCTACCCGGCGATCGGCGGGACCCGCTTCCTCGGAGTCCCGGACGGGGCTGCGCCGCCCCGGACGCGCGAGCCGATTCCGCGGCGGCCGGTGTACACGTCCCGACACAACTGTGACCGACCCGCGCGGGATGCGCCACCTGGTGGGGGATGACTGCGCACGACACCCGGCGGGGAGCGCCGCGAGGAGGCGGGGCGGCGGCCGAGCGGGGGGACGCGCGCCGTCCGGACACGGCGGGAATCCCGCCAATATGGAGTACAGAACCGCGCTGTTGGTCCCGATTGGATGAGGAACGGCGGGGGAGCGGACGGTAGCGTCGCGGACATGTCCAAACGTCCGTTCTGGCTGGCCGGAGCCGCTGCCACCGGCGACACCGAACTCACCGTCACCAATCCCTACACGGGTCGGGTCGTGGCGACCGCCGCGGTCCCCACCCCGGCCCAGATCGACCAGGCCGTCGCCGCCGCCCACGGCGTCCTCGACGAGGCCGCCGCCCTCTCCGCCCACGCGCGCGCGGAGGCGCTCAGCCACGTGGCCCGTCGGCTCGGGGAGCGGTCCGAGGAGATCGCCCAGCTCATCACCGCGGAGAGCGGCAAGCCGATCCTGTGGGCGCGCACCGAGGCGAATCGGGCGGCCTCGGTGTTCACCTGGGCGGCCGAGGAGGTCCGCCGTGACAGCGGACGGATGCAGCGCCTGGACACCGACCCCGGGGGAGCGGGTCGGGTCGCGCTGATCCGCCGCGTGCCCAAGGGCGCGGTGCTGGCCATCTCACCGTTCAACTTCCCCCTCAACCTGGTCGCGCACAAGGTCGCCCCGGCGATCGCGGTGGGCGCCCCCGTCATCGTCAAGCCCGCCCCCGCCACCCCCCTGTCGGCGCTGCTGCTCGGGGAGATCCTCGCCGAGACCGACCTGCCCGCGGGGATGGTCTCGGTGCTGCCGATGCCCAACGAGCTGGCTCAGCCGCTGATCACCGACGAGCGGCTGCCGGTCATCTCCTTCACCGGCGGCCAGTTCGGCTGGCAGTTGCGCAGGATGGCTCCCGACAAGCACGTCACCCTGGAGTTGGGCGGCAACGCCGCCGCCGTGGTCCTGGCCGACGCCGACCTGGACCACGCCGCCGAGCGCATCGCCCTGTTCGGCAACCACCAGGGCGGACAGGTGTGCATCGGCGTGCAGCGGGTCGTCGTCGAGGACTCCGTCTACGACGAGTTCGCGAGCAGACTCGTGGAGCGCGTCGAGGCGCTGGTGACCGGCGACCCGGCGGACGAGGCCACCCAGGTCGGCCCGCTCATCGACGAGGCCGCCGCGGCCCGGGTCGTGGACTGGGTGGACGAGGCGGTCAGGGGAGGCGCCACACTGCTCACCGGCGGCACGCGCGACGGCGTCACCGTGGCCCCGACCGTCCTGGCCGACGCGCCCGACGACGCGAAGGTGGTGTGCGACGAGGTGTTCGGCCCGGTGCTGGTGCTGCGCCGGGTCAGCGGCGTGGACGAGGCGTTCGCCGAGGTCAACAACAGCGACTACGGTCTGCAGGCGGGCGTGTTCACCCGCGACCTGCACACGGCCTTCCGGGCGCACCGCGAACTCAAGGTGGGCGGCGTCATCGTCGGCGACGTGCCGTCCTACCGCGCCGACCAGATGCCCTACGGCGGCGTCAAGAAGTCCGGAGTCGGCAAGGAGGGGATCCGCTCGGCGATGGACGACCTCACCGACGAGCGGGTGCTGGTACTGACCGGGGTGCTCTAGGGGCCGCCGACCGCAGCACCGGGGCGACTTCGTGGTTGCGGCCCCGGCGTCGATCCCGGTCCTGCGCCTCGCGGCCGGAGCAGATGCGGTACCCGACCGCTGACGTCGTCCCCGCCTTCCGACTGGCCCCGAGCAACCACAACGGCGGTCTTGTACCCGAGGTCACCCCGACTGTGGTTCCAGGGGCGGGATCACCGCCGGGGCGGGGCGGGCGCGGCCTTCAGTACGTTGTGGCGGTGAGCGGAGAGGCCGCGGGCCGCGACGCCAGGATCGGGGCGGCGCGCCACCAGTCGGAGGACCGCCTTCGGAAGTTGGCGGTACTGGTGGCCCCGCGCACCGAGTGCACGCTGGTCCACGGGGAGTCGGGCCCCGACCACGTCCCCGTCGGCGACGACGGGCGTGCCGTGCTCGTCGACGTCGAAGTACATCAGGCCCTCGATGTCGACGAGCACGTCTTCCCGCGCGTCCGCTTCTGCGAGCACTACGCCGCCCCGGCGCGTCCGGGACTTGACCCGCGGCGCCTTCTCGACGGCGACTTCCCCGACCGGGACGTCATGCGGGGGATCGCCGAACACAACCTGCGGGAGACGCTGACCCTCCTCGAACCGGCCGGAGACTGACCCCGACGCCGGAGGGCCGAAACCGCGGGAACAGGCCCTGCGGCGTCGAGACCATGGTCACAGCGTCTGCGCGGCCTCGTAGACGCGTTCGGCCTCCTCGCCCAGGCGGGGGCCGTACTGGATCTCGGAGTCGTCGGCGTACTTGAAGCTGATCAGCGAGGTGATCGTGCCGGTCCCGGTGTCGGGGTCGAAGTCGGCGAACCACGGGCCGCCGCTGGAGCCCTGGGTCATCGCGCAGCGCATCCCCGACCCGTGGGTGCCCTGCCGGTCCGGGGTGGTCGGACCGGCGCAGTAGTGCAGGTGCTCGCCCGAGTAGGGCGGCGAGGACGGGTAGCCGAAGGCGTGCACGTGGGAGGCGATGCGGCCGTCGAAGGAGACCTCCTGGGTGCCGGTGCGGTCGGCGACGTGCCTGCCCAGGGGGTCGGTGTTGAGCACGACCAACCCGAAGTCGTAGCTGTCGTCGCCCTGCCGGGACCACCTCGGCGAGACCAGCATGTCCCGGGCGGAGTAGCGCCCGTAGGGCTCGCGCCCGTCGGTGTGCCCCGGGACGAAGATCCAGTTCTCCGCCCACGATCCCGTCTTGTCCTTCAGGCAGTGGCCCGCCGTGAGCACGGTGTCCCGGTTCTCGGCGGTGATCACCGAGGCCGTGCAGGTGTAGTCCGCGCCGTCGATGGTGAGGTACACCCGGCCGGTGGTCGCCGCGACCCTGCCGCCGTCGGTCCAGCGGTGCACGGTCGCGGTGTCGTCGGCGGTCTCCGGGCTGCGCGGCCGGTCGAACAGCGGCGGCAGCGGAGCGGGCAGGTCGCCGAGCGACAGCGCCCGGGGCGCGGCCGCGGCCATGCGTTCGGGCGTCCAGTAGTCCAGGACGGTACGCCGCTGCTCCGGGGTGACCGCCGCGGCCTGGTGCACCACCTCCCCGAGGACCGGTTCCGCCCCCCGCTCGGCGGCGGGCACGGCCGCCGAGGCGGGGGGCACGCCGACCACGGCGAGGACGAGGGAGGCGAGAGTCGAGTACGCGATGGACCGAATCATGCCCCGGATCATGCCACACGCTCTGTGTTGGCGTGGCTTCTTTCGGTGATTTCCCTCTGGGGGTGAGGGACGACGCGGACAAAGGGGGCGGCCTCCCCGGCGCGGTGGGGAGGCCGCGGTCGCAGGGGCGGCCGTCAGGCCGTCGGCACCCGCAGCCAGGACGGGGCGTCGGCGGAGGAGCTCACGGTGACCGTGCCGCCCGCACGGTTCTCACTGCCGTAGCGCAGGTCCTGGCCGTCGACGACCAGGGCGAGACGGTGTCCGGCGGGCACCCGCCACACGACCGGCTCCAGCGCGATCTCCACCGTCCGCGCCTCGCCCGGGGCCGCTCCACGCAGGGTGTAGGGCTTGTGCGTGAGGAGTGAACCCGTCCCGGAGGAGTCCACCGCGTACAGGTAGACGAACAGGGAGGCGTCGGCCCGGTTGGGGGTGAGGGTCAGGCGCACTCGCGGTGTGCCGCTCACCGTGGCTCCGCCGGGCAGGACCGGGCCGGTCCACACACCCGCGTAGACCCGGTTGACCAGCGGCAGCGAGACTCCGGTGGGGATGTCGGCGAACTGCTGGACGGCGCCGCTGAGCAGCAGTGCCCCGCTGTTGGCGGTGGTGCCGAAGGCGGTGCGGATCCGGTAGCTCCAGTCACCGGGGACCTCGGTGCTCAGGCCGCCGGTGGACCGCCAGTTCGTCCAGGTGACCGCGGGCCTGGTCAGGTGGTAGGTGGTCGTCGAGGCGGTCACCGACTCCCAGTCGGGGTAGCCGGTCCACGTCCCGCCGCCGCTGTTCGGTCTGACCTGGACGGGGGGTTCGGCGTCGATGCCGTTGTCGATTCCGCGCAGGTGGTGGTCGAACCAGCGGCCCAGCGACTCCCAGGTCTCGTTGGGCAGCCCGAACGCGCCGAAGGCCTCCTGGGTGGCGTGGTCGCCGGGGGCCAGCATCAGCCGCTTGGGGGTGCGCAGCGCGCCGTAGAAGTCGGTCATCTGGCTCGGCGGGAAGATCCCGTCGTTCCAGGCGTGGGCGATCATGATCGCGGTGCCGTTGGCGTTGATGTCGTCGACCCCGGTCGCCGCCGAGCGCACGGGCGCGGCGTCCAGGGCGGGTCGCGCGTCGCCGTCGCGGTAGCCCTCCTCCATCGCCTCCAGGGTGTCGCCGGGGGTGCCGGTGAGTCTGGCGGAGGTCAGCAGCAGTTCGACGGCCTGGGTGCTGAAGGTCTCGTTGGGGTAGACGGAGGCGGCCAGGTCGGCCCAGCCGCTCATCGCGCCCACGGCCCGGACCCGGTCGTCCTCGGCTGCGGTGAGCAGGCTGATGCCCGCGCCGTAGGAGATGCCCGCCATACCGATGCGGTCGGGGTCGGCCTCGGTGGTGGCCAGCGCCCAGTCGATGACCGCGCGCGCGTCGGCGACGTCCCGGGGACCGGCGACCTCGATCTCGCCGCCGGACTCGTTGAAGCCGCGGGAGGTGTAGCTGATCACCTGGTAGCCGGACTCGTGGGCGAGCCTTCTGGCCGCGCCCACGTAGAGGGTCTTGTTCGTGGCCCAGGCGGAGGGCATGACCAGCAGCGGGTGCGGGCCGGACGTGCCGGTGGGGGTGATGACGAGCGCGCTCAGTTCGACACCGTCGTCGACCTGGATGCGGACCCGTTCGGTGGTGGAGCCGAGAGTGGCGTGGGCGGGAGGTGACAGTAGTGTGACGCTGAGTAGTGCTATGAGGGTTGCGCTGATGACCGTCTTCAGGCGTTCCATGGGACCTCGTTCCGGAATGAGCGGGAGATGACGGACGGCCGCGCCTGCCGTCGCATCCCGGTGGGCCTGTGGGGGTCCCCTCGGGGAGGGGTTCTTGTTACCGCGAAGTAAGTTACTCCAAAGTTAAGTTAAAACCGGGCCAAGGGTTTGTAAAGCCCTTCCTGTGAAGCGGATCACTTCTCCTCGTCGGTGGCTTCCGCCCCGAAGGACCGGGCGGCCCGGAGCAGATGCCAGACCGCCGCGAGGCAGACCACTCCCACACCGGCCCCCCGGAGCAGCCCCAGCAGCACGCTGCGGACGAAGTCGTAGCCGCTCACCGCCGCCTCGGGGGACGCGGCCCACCACACGGCCCCCGCCGCCCCCGCCGCGAGCAGGCCGACCCACAGCCGGCGGCGCGCGCCCCCGCCCAGCACCCCCTCACCGGCGGACCCGGCGGGCGCCCGCCGGTACCAGCGCACCACCCACCAGGCCAGGACACACAGCCCTCCGGCGGAGCTGAGGTACATGAGCACGTTGTACAGCCGGTGCGGGCCCACCACGCCCACCTCCAGAACCGGCCAGGCGGCCACCGCGAACCCGTGGGGCTGCGTGAAGGAGTCCCACACCACGTGCGTGGCCGCCCCGACGGCCAGCGAGAGCACGGTCCAGGCCGGGGCGGCCGCCCCCCACCGCGGACGGGGAGCAGCGGCCAGGCGCCCCCGCAGCGGGGCCGGAGCCAGGTCGACGAGCGGGGCGCGCAGCAGTCCGTGGAACAGCGCGAACACGGCCAACCCCACGGCCACGTCCGCCCCCACCGGGCCGAACAGGCCGTGGGTGGCGGCGGGGTCGACCGGAAGCGGCAGGTAGTAGGGCAGGTCCGGGACGAGGGCGCCGATCACCAGCGCGGAGGGCACCAACCGCCCCCGCGCCAGCGGAACGACGGCGGCGGCGTGACTGACGGTGAAGGGCATGGAGGGATTATCCGGGAGCGCCGGACCGGTGCCGTCCGCTCCGGACATCCGGGACGAACATGAGGAGGCGCTGCGCCACAATGGGGACGTGACCACTGCTGCTCAGCCCGACGAGGCGTTCGACCCGGCATCCGCACAGTCCGCACCGGCCCCGCGCGAGGTGGTGATCCTCGGCTCCACCGGCTCGATCGGCACCCAGGCCGTCGACGTCGTCCGGCAGGCGCCGCACCGCTTCGACGTCGTGGGCCTGGCCGCCGGGGGCGGCCGCCTCGACCTGCTGGTCGACCAGGCCTGCGCACTCGGCGTCCAGGCGGTCGCGGTCGCCGACCCCGCCAGGGCGGCCGAACTGCGCGACCGGCTCACCGAACGCGGCAGCGCCGCCAAGGTGCTGGTCGGCCCCGAGGGCGTCGCCGAACTCGCAGCGTGGGAGTGCGACGTCGTCCTCAACGGCATCACCGGCGCCCTGGGCCTGGAGTCCACCCTCGCCGCACTGCGCGCCGGACGGCTGCTCGCCCTGGCCAACAAGGAGTCGCTGATCGTGGGCGGTCCCCTGGTCCGCGAGATCGCCGCCCCCGGCCAGATCGTGCCGGTGGACTCCGAGCACTTCGCGCTCGCCCAGTGCTTCCCCCGGCTGCCCGGCGGCCAGCTCACCAGCCTGGCGCAGGGCGCCGTCACCGCCCGGCGCGACCAGGTGCGCCGCCTCGTCATCACCGCCAGCGGCGGCCCGTTCCGCGGCCGCTCCGCCGCCGAACTCGCCGACGTCACCCCCGAGCAGGCGCTCGCCCACCCCACCTGGAGCATGGGGCCGGTCATCACCGTCAACTCCGCGACCCTGGTCAACAAGGGACTGGAGGTCATCGAGGCGCACCTGCTCTTCGACATCCCCTTCGACCGGATCGAGGTCGTCGTCCACCCGCAGTCGGTGGTCCACTCGATGGTGGAGTACGTGGACGGCTCCACCATCGCCCAGGCGAGCCCGCCCAGCATGCGCATCCCCATCGCCCACGGCATCGCCTGGCCGGACCGGGTCGCCGACGCCGCGCCCGCGATCGACTGGACCAGGGCGCAGCAGTGGACCTTCGAACCGCTGGACCACGAGGCGTTCCCCGCGGTGCGGCTGGCCTGCGAGGTCGGTACGGCGGGCGGAACCGCGCCGGCCGTGTACAACGCCGCCAACGAGGAGGCCGTCGACGCCTTCCTCGCCGGACGCCTGGCATTTCCGGCGATCCTGGACACCGTTGCGCGGGTAGTCTCAGAACACCGGGGAGAGGCTCGGGGAGCCGGACTGCGACTCGCGGACGTCTACGCGGCCGACGCGTGGGCCCGGGTCCGAGCCAGGGAACTCATCTCCCGACAGGGGTGAGGAGACGTACATGGTGGCGTTGCTGACCACGCTCGGGATCATCATCATGGTCCTGGGGCTGCTGTTCTCGATCGCCTGGCACGAACTGGGACACCTGGCGACGGCGAAGATGTTCGGCATCCGCTGCACCCAGTACATGGTGGGCTTCGGCAAGACGCTGTGGTCCGTCAAGCGCGGCGACACCGAGTACGGCATCAAGGCGGTCCCGCTGGGCGGGTACGTGCGCATGGTCGGGATGATCCCGCCCGCCAGGCCGCGCCCGGACACCGGCAAGCCCATGTCGCGGTGGCGCGCGATGATCGAGGACGCCCGCGAGGCGTCGTTCGTGGAACTGGAACCCGGCGACGAGAACCGGCAGTTCTACCAGCGTCCGCCGTGGAAGCGGCTCATCGTCATGTTCGCCGGACCGTTCATGAACCTGGTCCTGGCGATCGTGCTGTTCGCCGTGCTGCTGATGGGCATCGGCACCTACCAGCCCACCACCGTCGTCGGCTCGGTGCACGACTGCGTGGTGCCCGCGACCAGCGCTACCGGCACCTGTCCCGAGGACGCCGAACCCTCACCGGCGTCCAGGGCCGGACTGGAGCCGGGCGACGAGATCGTCGCGGTCAACGGCCGACCCACCCCCGACTGGGAGGCCGTTCAGGCCGCCATCCGCGCCCACGTCGGCCCCGGCACCGTCCAGGTGGTCCGCGACGGCGAGGAGCTGACGCTGACCGCCGAATTCATCGAGAACCAGGTCGTCAAGCGGGACGACGACGGAAACACCGTGGTGCGGACCGACGCCGACGGCGATCCGGTCCTCGACGAGGAGGGACGGCAGATCCCCGAGACGGTCACCGCGGGCTTCCTCGGGTTCGTGCCGCAGCAGCAGCGCCAGACGCTGAGCGCGGCCGAGACCGCCGTCTTCTTCGGCGACACCATGGTCGCCGTCGGAGAGGCCATCGTCACGCTCCCGACCAAGATCCCCGACGTCTTCGCGGCGGCGTTCCTCGGCGCCGAACGCACCCCCGACTCGCCCGTCGGCGTGGTGGGAGCCTCCCGGATCAGCGGGGAGATCCTCGCCATGCCCGCGCCGGTCCTGGACCGCGCCTCGATGGTGATCAACCTGCTGGCCGGGATCAACCTGTTCCTCTTCGCCTTCAACATGCTGCCGATCCTCCCCCTGGACGGAGGGCACATCGTCGGCGCGCTGTGGGAGGCGATCCGCAGGCGCATCGCCAAGCTCTTCAAGCGCCCCGACCCCGGGCCCTTCGACGTGGCCCAACTCATGCCGGTCGCCTACGTCATGGTCGCCTGCTTCCTGGGCTTCAGCCTGATGCTGTTGGTCGCCGACATCGTCAACCCGGTCCGCCTCGTCCAGTGACCCCGACCCACGGTCGGTGACGCGGCGGCGACACCTCGGTGAACGCGCGCGGACGGTTCGAGGAGCCGTCCGCGCGCGGGCGTTCGGCGGTGTCGGGAGCCGGTGTCCAGGCCGGGTAGCCTTGTCACACACGAACCAACGGCGAGGTCCGCAGCCCCGTTCCGCGCCGCGACGCCCGTCCGCGCCGCGGCGATCCCCTGCCAACCAGTAAGTCGAGCAATGCCGTCGGCCACCCCGGCGGCCAGCGAGGTGAAGTCGCGTGTCCGTCGATCTCGGAATGCCCGTTGCTCCTCCGCAGCCGCTGGCTCCGCGCCGCAGGTCGCGGCAGATCATGGTCGGCAGCGTCCCGGTGGGCGGCGACGCGCCCGTGTCGGTGCAGTCGATGACCACCACGGTGACCGCCGACATCAACGCCACGCTGCAGCAGATCGCGGAGTTGACCGCGGCGGGCTGCCAGATCGTGCGGGTGGCGGTGCCCAGCGCCGACGACGCCGAGGCGCTGCCGATCATCGCCAGGAAGTCGCAGATCCCGGTGATCGCCGACATCCACTTCCAGCCCAAGTACGTGTTCGCCGCGATCGACGCGGGCTGCGCGGCGGTGCGGGTGAACCCGGGCAACATCAAGAAGTTCGACGACAGGGTCGGCGAGATCGCCAAGGCCGCCGCCGACGCCGGAGTCCCGATCCGCATCGGCGTCAACGCCGGATCGCTGGACAAGCGGCTGCTCGCCAAGTACGGCAAGGCCACGCCCGAGGCGCTGGTGGAGTCGGCGCTGTGGGAGTGCTCCCTGTTCGAGGAGCACGGCTTCCGCGACATCAAGATCTCGGTCAAGCACAACGACCCCGTTGTCATGATCCAGGCCTACCGGCTGCTGGCCGAGCGCTGCGACTACCCGCTGCACCTGGGCGTCACCGAGGCCGGACCGGCCTTCCAGGGCACCATCAAGTCTGCGGTCGCCTTCGGGGCGCTGCTGGCCGAGGGCATCGGCGACACCATCCGCGTGTCGCTGTCGGCGCCGCCCGCCGAGGAGGTCAAGGTCGGCACCCAGATCCTGGAGTCGCTGGGCCTGCGCCAGCGCGGCCTGGAGATCGTCTCCTGCCCCAGTTGCGGACGCGCCCAGGTCGACGTCTACACCCTCGCCGACCGGGTCACCGCCGGACTCGACGGCCTGGACGTGCCGCTGCGGGTGGCGGTCATGGGCTGCGTCGTCAACGGCCCCGGTGAGGCCCGTGAGGCCGACCTGGGCGTGGCCTCCGGCAACGGCAAGGGCCAGATCTTCGTCAAGGGCGAGGTCATCAAGACCGTGCCGGAGTCGCAGATCGTCGAGACCCTCATCGAGGAGGCCATGCGCATCGCCGAGGAGATGCGCGCGGCGGGCGCGCCTTCCGGGGAGCCCACCGTCGGCGTGGCGGGCTGACCGCTTCGGACACTCCACGGCGGCTCGCCCCGGGGCCGCCGTGAAACCCCTGCCCCCGGCCTTCCGGCACCGGCCTTCCGGGACGCCACGGAACCGGAGCGCGAGTGTCGCTTCCCCGTTCCGCCGCCCTTCGTCGGCAGAATGCCTCTGAACTGCTGATCGGGGAAGGGCGGAACGGATGCGGCACGCGGCGGCCAAGGCGGCCGGGGCGGTTGTGGCGGGGATGCTGCTGACCTGCGGGGCCGTCGTCCCGGCCGAGGCGGGCGGGACGCTGCGCTGGGAGGAGTGCGCGGACCTGGAGTCGCAGCGGGTGCGGGTGGAGTGCGCCGAACTGCGGGTCCCCATGGCCCGCGGCGAAGGCGCGGACCGGACCGCGACGGTCACCCTCGCGCTGTCGCGGGTGCCCGCGAGCGGGCACCGCCGGGGCACCCTGCTGGTCAACCCGGGCGGGCCGGGCAGCCCCGGACGCGATTGGGCGGCCGTCGTCGCCGAACGGCTGCCCGAGGAGCTGCGCTCCTCCTACGACGTGGTGGGCTTCGACCCGCGCGGCACGGGCGCGTCCATCCCCGGCGTCGTCTGCGACCCCGGCTACTTCGTCCCGGTCCGCCCCGACACGGTCCCCGCCGACGGGCGGGCCGAACAGGTGCTGCTGGACCGGGCGGCCGACTACGCCCGCGCCTGCGCGGAGCACACAGGGGAGCTACTGGACCACATGACCACCGTGGACACCGCCGACGACATGGAGGACATCCGGCGCGCTCTGGGCGTGCGGCGGATCGACTACCTCGGCTACTCCTACGGCACCTACCTGGGCGCCGTCTACGCCACCCGGTACCCCGACCGGGTGCGCCGCCTCGTTCTGGACAGCATGGTCAACCCCGACCTGCCCTGGTACGAGGGGAACCTGGCGCAGAGCCGCGCCCTGGACGCCGCGGCGCGCAACTTCTTCGACTGGACCGCCCGCCACGACGGCGTCTACGGCCTGGGAACGACCGGAGCGCAGGTCGCGGAGCACTACTACGCGACCCGTGAGGCGCTCGCGGAGGAACCGGCCGCCGGCACGGTCGGCCCCACCGAGTTCGAGGGCGTCTTCCTCCTCGCCGCCTACACCAGCGCCTACTGGCCGTCGCTGGCGCGGACCCTGTCCGCCCACGTCGTCGACGGCGACCCCGCGGCACTGCCCGCCGCCTACGAACGGTTCGGCGAGGACGTCGGCACCGACCCGGTCTTCGGCGGCTACCTGGCCACCGAGTGCACCGACGCGCCCTGGCCCGTCGACTGGGAGACGTGGCGGGAGGACGCGGTCAAGACGCACACCGAGGCACCCTTCATCGCCTGGAACAACATCTGGTACAACGCGCCGTGCCGGTTCTGGGCGGGGTCGGCCCGTTCCTGGTTCGAGGTGGACGGCACAGCGGTGGACAGCGCGCTGCTCGTCCACGCCACCGAGGACGGACCGACACCGCTGGCCGGGGCGTACGCGATGCGTGCCCGCTTCCCGAACGCCCGTCTGGTCGTCGAGGACGGCGGGGTCGACCACGGGGTGGCGCTCAGCGGCAACCCGTGTGTGGACCGGGCCCTCGCCGCGTACCTGCGCGACGGAACCCTGCCCCAGGCCGGTGGCGGCGCCGACGGCGCCGACCTGACCTGTGTCCCGCTGCCCCCGCCCGAGCCGCACAGCCCCGCAGGGGGGAGCGGTCCGGACACGGCCCCGCTCCGAGGGGCGTGACCGCCGATGGCCGTGCTCGGGGAAGCCGCGGGGAATCCGCTGGGCGGCACGTTTCACCGCCCACGCTGCGGCTACGATTGCCCTAGAGCGGCGGCTGCCCCCGCCTCTGACAACTCGCAGGTGAGGTGATACGGATGCTGCGGACCTCGCCGATACGCGTACTCGGGGAGCGAGACCACGCCGAGGTGTACGCGCTCCTCGACCGCGACCCGGTCGGTAACGTCTTCGTCGCCTCCCGGCTGCGCTCCGCCGGGCTGGAGCCGGGGCAGCTCGGCGCGGAACTGTGGGGATACGTCGAGCACGGTTCGATCACCGCGCTGTGCTACGCGGGCGCGAACCTGATTCCGGTCAACGCCGGGCCCGAGGCCGTCAGACACTTCGCGAGCCGGGCCCGCTGGCAGGGACGCCGCTGCTCCTCCATCGTGGGGCCGATCCCGGCCGTGACCGACCTGTGGCGGCGACTCCGCCCCTACTGGGGACCGGCTCGGGAGATCAGGGCGAGGCAACCCGTCATGGCGACCTCGCAGGAGCCCTCCGTGCCCGCGGACCCGCTGGTGCGCCGGGTCCGACCGGAGGAGTTGAGCATCCTGCTGCCCGCCAGCATCGCCATGTTCACCGAGGAGGTCGGCGTGCCGCCGGACGCGGGCGACGGCGGCGCGCTGTACCGGGCGCGGGTCGGGGAGCTGATCCGGGCGGGGCGCGCGTTCGCCCGCATCGAGGACGGCAGGGTGGTGTTCAAGGCCGAGGTCGGCGCGGTCACCCCCCATGCCTGCCAGGTGCAGGGCGTGTGGGTGCATCCGGAGCTGCGCGGCCGGGGCCACTCGGTGGCCGGGATGGCGGCCGTGGTGCGGACCGCGCTCGCCGAGATCGCGCCCACGGTCACCCTCTACGTCAACGACTTCAACACCCCGGCTCGCGCCGCCTACCGCAGGGTGGGTTTCCGCGAGATCGGCGAGGTGATGTCGATCCTGTTCTGACGGGCGCGCCTTCCCGCGCGCCCGTCCGCTTCCGGAGGAATGAACCAGAGCGGCGCGGTCCGTCCGACCCCGCGCCGCCCCGGAACCGTCCGCCCTCCGCCTGCCCGCGGAGAACGGACGGGGAGACGGCCGCTCTGTACGGCCCCTCCCAGCCCGTGCGGAGGGCGCGCCTCAGGGGTGCCCTCCCTCGGTGACGGAACCGCCCGTGCCGTTGACGGTCACGGTCCCGTAGTTGTAGTGCACGTGGGCCTGGGGGCCGGTGTTGGTGACGCGCGGCGGCCACCAGCGCATCTGGTCGGGGGAGGAGGCCCGGTAGGACACGGCCGCCTGGATGCGCGGGTGCGTGGTCGGCACGTGCACCCAGGCGCGGGTGCGGAAGCGTTTCTCGGTGTCGGTGACCTCGACGGGGGTGAACTCCCTGCTGTACAGGTCGTAGTCGCCCTGTTCGACCACGTCGGTGTAGATGGAGTCGGAGACGACGAGGACGAAGTCGACCTCGGGATTGTCGCGCAGCGCCTGTCGGGCCGCCGCCGAGTCGCGGAGGCGGCACACCGACACCACGGCCGCACCCGTGTACCCGTTGGCGCCCAACGAGACGTTGCCCTGGTCGAACGCCACACGCAGCCGCAGCCGGGCCTCGTCCCTGAGGGCGGCGTTGTGGTGGTAGAGCGCCATGGCGAGTTCGTGCGTGAAGTAGGCGATCACCCGGGCCTCCTCGATGCCCGGCTGCAGCAGGGCCAGTTCCCCGTCGCCTTGGGGCTGCACCTCCCAGCAGGAGCGGTCGAGGTCGGCGTTGTCGCAGACCAGGTCCATGATCCTGGTCAACCACTGCTGGACCTCGTCCTGGGAGCGCCGGTTCCGGTCGCTGTACGCCTCAGCGTCCACGGCCAGGCACATGCGACGGATGGCTGGGGTGGGGTAGTCCATGGAGACGCCTTTCTAGCGGTGGGGGAGGAGCGTCGCGAACTTCCGGGCGCCGCCTCCACGGTGGCGCGGATCAGTGGCGGAGATCCCGTACTGCTACGGGCTTCACGGCAGTTCCGCGAACTGGCGCAGCGCGGCCTGGTCGCGCACCACGTAGTTGCGGTAGCCGACGGTGATCACCCCGTGCTTGCGCAGTTCGGCGAGGGCCTTGTGCACGGCGGGCTCGGAGGCGGCCACGATCGCGGCGAGTTCGGGTTGGGTCAGCGGGATTCCGATGGAGACGCCGCCCTCGACGGGGCGGCCGTGGTCGGCGAGGATGCGCAGCAGGGTGCGGGCCACCCGGATCGGCACCTCCTGACTGCTGAAGTCGACGATCTTGTCGGTGGCCGAACGGAGTTTGGCGGCGATGGAGCCGTTGACGGTCCGCACGGCGTCGGGGTGGCGCTTCAGGAAGCCCTCGAACTCGGCGAAGGGCAGGACCCGGGCGCCGATCGCGCCGATGGCCACGACCCGGGCCATGCGCGGACTGGAGTCCATTCCGGCGAGTTCGCCGACCAGGTCGCCGCGGGAGCGTACGGCCAGCAGGACGGTGCGTCCGCTGTCCGATTCGCTCATGACCTTGACGTGCCCGGTGATCAGGACGAACACGTGCGTGCTGAGGTCCCCCTGGCGGATGAGGACCTGTCCGGCGCCGAACTCCCGGCGTACGCCGAGGGAAAGGAGGTCGTCGCGCTGGGAGTCGGTGAGGCGGCCGAGGACACTCGTGGCGGGCCAGGGGCGGTGGGAGGAGTCGTCGAGCCGCATCGTCCAGTTCTCCGTGTCGCGGACTGCACATACAGGGCGCCTCAGGGCGGGGCGGGGGTGGCCCCCTGACGTAGAAAGCTACCCGAAGGTAGCGAAGTGTGGGATGAAAGTTCCCTTCCTGTTTATAGAGATGATTGTTACATATTCCTGGTCAATGGCCGCTCGGTGGTGGCCTCGAAGACAGGGGACGGGGATGCGCGTATGCACCGGATCCGGCATTCCACTCTGAAGTCGATAAACGGCAGGAAAGGCATTGTTCTCCGTGATCACCCGCGTTTGCCACAAATCCTGGTTGATTTGAGCAAGGCGGTAACGGTGTGAGAACCGTGATGGATGACGCACGTTCTGACTGAGGTGTGAGTGTTCGGTTCTGCGGTGGGCGCGGGGGTTCTTTCCGGAGAACCCGGGAAGGGGTGAGGCATTCCGCACCGGCCGTCCGGGGCGCCTCGACCGGCCACCGGCAACCGGTGGTGACCCGTTTCTGGGGGGTTCTGTGGAATGCCTCGACCTCACCGGGGCGCGGCGGAATCGTATCCGCCGCGAACCCGACACCCAAACCTCGATGAAGAGCCCAGAAAAGCCCAGAGGAGGTGGCGCGGGGTCTTCGGTCGATGCTCCCTGCGGGCATCGGAGACCGCTCCGGCGCGACTCACCGGACTCTGATGGACGGGGATCGCGGAGCCGTCCGGTCGCTCGGGGGTACGGGCCCGCTGTGCACAGCCAGACCAGGCCGAGGCGCTCCGCAGAACCCCAATCCTCGGAGGGGAACACCCCGGGTTGCCTGCGGGCGGTCGAGGCGCCCCCGAGTCCACCGGTCCCCCGGGGCGCCTCCCCATGCCAACCCGGGGCGGGGCCGTGCCGGGCGCTTGGCTGGAACGCCTCGCCTCTCTCCTGGTCTTCCGGGAAGAAGCCTCCACCGCAGAACCAGACCGTCGGACCCCGGTCAGTTCGACAGGAGTGGAAAAGACGGAGAGGTCCACGTCAGTCATCGGGACCGCCGAGGCCCAAAGCGCGCCCGGACCCCGGATGCCCGCCCGTGACCCCGCTCGTCCGTGCGGTTCCAAAGACGTCTACCGGGGACTTCGCCAGGTGGTGCGGACCGATGCCGCCCACCGGAGCGTGAGCGGGCCCGCGGCGGTTCGGCGCCGACACGTCAGGACGGCCACGCGGACAGGCTCCCGCCAGAGGAGGACACCTGGCACGCCGAGGCCGGCGGCTTTTCGGACACCGTCCGGCGCGCGGTGGACGACGCCCGGCTCACCCCGGACACCCCCACCACTCGCGGTTCGGCGGGGAGGTTCACACCGGCCCGCATCCGCTGTTCGGCGCGGCGCCGCCGGCCCGATGCTCCGGAGGAGGTCCGCACGGCCGCCGACAACGCGCCGCGCGGGCGGTGAGGGCGGCCCTCAACCGGCCCGCCGGGCCGCCTCCAGGGCCCGGGGACCCATCGTGAACTCCGGGTCCACCTGGGCGGCCAGGTCGACCCCGGTCGCCGCGTTGGCCCACCGGGCGGCGTTGCGCAGGTGGAACTCCACGTTCTGGCGGGTGAACCTCGCCCAGTCCTTCTCGGTGGCGTCGACGAGGTCGCGCATCCAGGCGAGCGCCTTGAGGTTGTCCTCCTCCAGCGTGCCGAAGTCCGGGTAGCGGCCCTTCTCCATGGCGCGCACGAACTCCGAGTGGGTCAGGCAGACGCTGAGCGCGTCACCCACGTGCTGGCGCAGGAACTCGACGTCCTCGGGGCCGTGCACCTTGTTGCCGACGACCCTGACGGTGACGTCGTGGTCGCGGGCGTACTCGGCGTACTGGCGGTAGACGCCGACGCCGCGCAGGGTCGGCTCCGCGACCAGGAAGGTGACGTCGAACCGGGTGAACATGCCCGAGGCGAAGGAGTCCGCCCCGGCGGTCATGTCCACCACGACGTACTCGCCGGGGCCGTCCACCAGGTGGTTCAGGTACATCTCGACCGCGCCCACCTTGGAGTGGTAGCAGGCGACCCCGAGGTCGTCCTCGCTGAACGGTCCGGTGAGCATGAGGAGCACCCCGCCGGTCAGGTGGCCGAAGCGTCGGTGCACGGGGTTGTGCTCCGAGAGGTCGAGCAGTCGGGAGCCGCGGCCCGGCGGGGTGGTCTTGACCATCTGCTCCGCCGAGGCGATGCGCGGGTTGTCGCCGCGCAGCAGTTCCTTGATCTCGGCGATGTGGCCGCCCAGGGCGGGGACCGCGGCGAGTTCGGCGGGGGACGCGCCGAGGGCGGGACCGAGGTGCTGGTTGATGTCGGCGTCGATGGCCACCACGGGGGCGCCGCAGTGCGCGAGGTAGCGGGCGAAGAGGGCGGACAGGGTGGTCTTCCCGCTGCCGCCCTTGCCGACGAAGGCGATCTTCATGGGTGCTCTTTCCGTGGTTCGACGGTCGGATTCCGGTCGGGCACTCTCGGTGTCCAACAGTACGCTTGACAACGATTATCATTACCGATCGTGATCGTGTCGCGTATTTGATCACGATCGGGTAGCGAATTGGGAAAGACCGAATCTCGGTCTCCTGGACCGATGTCGCCGTTGCCGGAACGTTGCAGCTCAAGGGGGGGTGGCGTGGCCTACGCGTGGAATCCTTGATGCTGTCTCGTCGGGACACGTGATGGCGTTTTACGGGGCTGCCGTATCCGGAAAACGGTCGGTGTGCTGTGCTGTTGTCCAGTTCCGCCGTGATGGTTCCGTGGGCGTGCGATCCTGGCGGTCCCACCGGACAGCGATGGGAGTGACATGGGAACGACCGATTCGCAGGAGCTCCGCACCTTCGACGCGGCCGACTCCCACAACACGCCCGTGGTCGACCCGGCGGAGTTCGTCGGCTCGGCCACCGACCACACGGTGTGGAGCTGTGTCGGCAACCTCACCGCGGTCCGCTCCATCCGAGCCCGGGTCCGCGAGTTCCTCGGCCGTGCGGGATGCGCCGAGGTCGTCCGGGACGACGCCGAACTCGCCGTCAGCGAACTCGCCACCAACGCCCTGCTGCACTCCCGCTCGGGTCAGTCCGGCGGGGTGATGACCCTGTTCATCCGGATCGACGCGGGCAACGTACGCGTGGCAGTGGCCGACCAGGGGCGCAAGAACCCCGAGGAGAGCGACGTGATCGGCCGGGAGGACCAGAACGAGTACGGCCGCGGCAAGCTCATCGTCGAGGACTGCTCCTCCCGCAGTGGCGAGTACTGGACCGAGGCCACCCACGTCGCCTGGTTCGAGATCGACCTCTCCTGACGCCCCGCCGCACCGGGGCGGCCCGGCCGCCCGCGGGTGACCTGACCACCGAAAAGATCGGCTCGGGCAGTCGGGTGCAGGCGGCGGCACCGGCCTACCGGACCGGGCTGGTCCGTCCCGGGGACCGGGCGGAGCACCGGCTACCGTCAGCGGAGTAGGCGGGACTACTCCGTTACGCCGACGACCGCGGCGGGGGTGCCTGCCGGGGCGCTGGTCGTCTCCCAGGCGGTGGTGCTGGCTGCCCTCGCGGTCGTCGGAGCGGCGACGATGCTCGGACTCGCCCATGTCGGGTTCGGCCTCGCGGCACCCGAGTCGGCGGCGGGCGTGGCCGTGGGATTTGTCCTCGGCGTGTGCGCGTTCGCCGGCACCGGAGTCCTGCTCGGCTCGGTCCTGCCCAGTCCCCGAGCCGCCCGGGGAGCGGGACTGCCGCTGTTCTTCGGCGCGGCGACGTGCGCCTCGCCCGGGACTGACCGTATGCGGTGACCTCTCTCCGGACGCACAACCGGGGCCGCGGCCAGCCCAACGCGGCCCCGGTGGGTCAGGGACGGCCGGAGGCGACGCGGACGGTGGCCCGGTGCGAACGCACGGCCGCGCGGGCGGCGGCCTCGTCGTCGGTCGGCAGGGCGAGCACCGAGGCGCCGTTCCACAGCGCCACCGAGGCCAGCACGCACCGGTCCAGCTCGGTCATGCCGTTCTCCAGGACGACGGTGTCGTCGCGGGACAGCCGGAGTTCGGCGTCGAGGCGCCGGAAGTGAGCGGCGAGCTCCCGGTGGGGGTGGCGGATGACGCGCGGCGGCGCGCCGGGGACGGCCGCGTAGTCCAGCAGGCCGCTGTCGAACAGGCAGTGCGCGGGATCGTAGGCGCCGTGGTGGGGAGCGGGACGCAGCAGTTCGGCGAAGGGAGTGGTCTCGGGAGCGCCGTCGAAGGAGACGACCTGCCGCACCCGCGACCGCTCGGCCAGCTCCACCGCCAGGGGAGCCAGTTCGCCGGTGACCAGGATCATCCGGGCGTCGGTGTCGACCAGCACCCTGATCAGGGTGTCGATGTCCGAGGTCAGCTCCAGCGGCAGTGCGACGCAGCCGACCGCCATCGCGGTGTGGACGGAGACGAGGCGGGCGGTGGAGACCGGAGCGAGCACCGCCACCACGTCGTTGGGGTGCAGGCCGCGCCGGCTCATCCCGATGGCGGCGCGCTGGACGGTGGCGGCGAACTCGGCGCCGCTCATACGCGCCCCCTGGTGGTCGATGACCGAACCGGACCCGCCGAAGCGCCGCAGCCGGTCCAGCAGTCCGCCGGTGAGCGAGCCGATCGGAGCCGAATCGCGCGGAGAGCGCACCACCGGTCCACTGGCGGCGCGCGGCAGCCGATCGACTCTCATGCCTCCCAGACCTCCCATACGTCCGTGTGACCGCGGCCGGGGTCGTCACGCCCCCTCCACGTGACGAACCCGGCCGCCCGTGGTCGGTGCCGCGGGCGCGCCTCCCCTCAAAAGCGCCCCGCGGCGGCACAGGTTCCGACCGGACCGCGGTTGCGGGCCGACCAGGGCGCGGTCTCCACGAGGTGACCCGTGGCGGAAACGGTGACCGAGGACGCCGGGGCACCGCGCCCAAGGCGCGTACGGACGTTCCACGGACAATCCGCGGACGTCGACCGCACAGTCGTGAGACTACCCTCATCGAGCCCGTCTGCACATGCATTCTCGCGTGCATATGCATATGTAGATTCTCTCCGGGGGGAGTATGTAGAAGGTCTTTTCGCAGTTCAGGACAGTAGTGAACGCTGTGCCAAAGGATACATTCGATGATCGTTCCGAAGGAAGAGGATGCTCTACCCGAGAGCGGAGAAACCTCCGGCCGCGGTCATCCCCGATTGATCCACGCGGCGATCTGGGTCCGGGAATTGAACCCCAGCTTGGTGTTGATGTTGGCCACGTGCCGAGCCACGGTCGCCGGACTGATGAACAGCCGCTCCCCGATCGACCGGTTGGTCATCCCCTGGCCGATCAGCACGGCGACCTCCCGCTCCCGCGGGGTCAGCGCCGCCGTGTCCACCCCGACGGGCGGCGGTCGGCGCGGCGAACGACTCACCCTGGCCAACCGCAGAGCCGAGCGCACCGCCTGGTCCGCGTCCAACCGCCGCCCCTCCTCCCACCGGGCGGCGAAGACGCCGTCGCGCATCGGCCACGGGGAACCGGCGGCGGGGTGGCCGGAACGTTCCCGGATCCCGGCCGCCGCCCCGGCCAGGCGGGTGGCCTCCTCCGCGTACCCCTGCGCCGCGGCGACCGTGGCGATGGCGAGCAGCCCCCGGGCCGTTCCCAGGCGCTGACCGGTGTCATGGCACAGCGTCAGACTCTCGCACAGAGAGTCGTACGCCTCGCCGACCCTCCCCTGCCGGGCCAGTACCCGCCCCACCCCGGCCAGACAGCGCGCCAGTTCGGGCGCGCCGCCGATGGCGCGCTGGATGTCCAGAGCCTCACGGAAGCACCGCTCGGCGCCGGAGAGGTCCCCGCGGGCCTCGGCCACCCCGCCCTGACCGATGAGGATGAGCCCCACCCCCCAACGGTGGTCGAGGGTACGCAGTAGCGCCAGCGCCTCCTCGTAACGGGCCTCGGCCTCCGCCAGCCGCCCCTCCCGCGCGGCCAGCGCCCCCTGGGCGCCCAGGGCGACCCCCTCGTTCCACGGATCGTCCGTCGCACGGGTCAACGCGACAGCCTCGGCGAGCCGCTCACGGGCACGCTCCAGGTTCCGGGCGCGTATGTCGGTCATGGCCAGGATGTTCAGAGCCAGGGCCACCGAGGCGTGGTCGCCGGCGTCCTGGCAGCGCCACAACCCCTCCTCGCCGACGCGCACGGCGTGGACGTGGTCCTGCTGGTCCCAGGCCAACTCGGCCCGGCGCACCATCGCCCGCCCCCGCAGCGCCTCGTCGGCGCAGTCCATGGCCAGGAAGCGGTCGGTCCAGTACGCCCCCTCGGAGAGCAGACCGCTGACCATCCAGTAGGGGCGCAGCGCCACACACAGCCGCAGACCCTCGACGGCGTCCCCGCGGTCGGCCGACCAGCCGAGCGCGGCGCGCATGTTGCAGTAGTCGTCGCGCACCCGCTGGAAGGAGGAGAACCGCAGAGCCCAGGGGGTTCCACGGCCGGACACGGCGTTGCGCGCCGCCTCCTCGGCCAGCGCCAGCATCTGCGCCCGGTGCCGCAGCCGCAGGCGCTCCTCCTCGCCGCTCTCCGCCAGTCTGGCCGCGGCGTAGTGCCGGATGGTGTCCAGCATCCGGTAGCGCATCCGGGCCTGCGCCTCTCCGACGACCACGACCAGGGAGCGGTCCACCAGCGAGACGATCAGGTCGAGTAGCGACCGGGCGGGCAGCGCCTCGTCGGCGCAGACCGACTCGGCCGACTCCAGGTCCCAGCCGGAGAACACCGACAACCGCCGCAGCAGCGTCTGCTCCGGTCCGTCCAGCATGCCGTGGCTCCAGTCGATGACCGCGCGCAGCGTCTGCTGGCGGGCCGGTGCGCCGCGGTCGCCGGAGGTCAGGACCGTGAAGCGGTCGCCGAGACGCTCGGCGATCTGGGCGACCGACAGCAGTCGGACCCGGGCGGCGGCCAGTTCGATGCCCAGCGGAATCCCGTCGAGACGACGGCAGATCTCCGCGATGGCGTCCAGGCGTTCGGGGGTCACGGCGAAGTCGTGCGCGTTGGCGCGGGCGCGGTCCACGAACAACTGGACCGACTCGGTGCTGAGCGGGTCGCCGTGTCCCGGCTCGGGCACGGTCAACGGAAGGACCCGCCACACGGTCTCCTCCGGGACGCGCAGCGGCTCACGGCTGGTGACCAGGAAGGAGACACCGGGACACCGCGCGACCAGATGCTCGACCACGGCCGAGACGTCGGCGACCGCGTGCTCGCAGTTGTCCAGTACCAGCAGCAGTCGACGGGTGCGCAGCACGTCGGACAGCGCCTGCTCCGGGGAGCGCTCGCTGTCCTCCCGAGCGCTCAGGACGGCCGCGATCCGCGCGACGACCTCCTTGCGCGTGGTGGTCTCGGCCAGCTCGCACAGCCAGACCCCGTCGCGGAAGCGCTCCGTGGCCTGCGCCGCGGCACGCAGCGCCAACCGTGTCTTGCCGATTCCCCCCACCCCGCACAGCGTGAGGACCCGTTGCGTCCGGAGCAGGCGGGAAATGGCGTCGAGATCGCGTTCGCGGCCGACGAATCTGTTGAGTTCCAGAGGCAGGTTCTGCTGCGCCTGTACCGTATTCGCTGCCATGGCCTCCGTGGGGTCAGGCGGTTGGGAACGCGGCGTCCTGCCCGGGGAGAGCACGCGTTGCGGGGAGCAGACCGAAACAGGGGGGAAGGGTCATCACGTTCTGTCTTAGCGGCTGTTTCTCCCCGGCGCAACCAGAACGAATGTTTTTGCTGGTCGAAACGGTGATGTTCACGGCATGGAA
This sequence comes from Thermobifida halotolerans, assembly GCF_003574835.2. NCBI lineage: Bacteria > Bacillati > Actinomycetota > Actinomycetes > Streptosporangiales > Nocardiopsidaceae > Thermobifida > Thermobifida halotolerans. The sequence continues at coordinate 204,782 of NZ_CP063196.1, forward strand.
AAGGGGGCCCGGGGCGGGGGCCCGGAGTGTCCGGGATTCGGTCCGTTCGTCGGCACGGTTTCCGCGTCAACCGGGCGGCGAGGCCGTACCGTCCGGAGCGAGGCGGGGCGGCAGTTCGGCGCGGGTGGAGATCCCGAGCTTGGTGAAGATGTTGGCGATGTGCCGCGCCACCGTCGCCTGGCTGATGACCAGCCGGACGGCGATCTCCCGGTTGGACATCCCGGCCCCCGCCAGTTCGGCGACCTCGCGCTCCCGCGGGGTCAGCGCCCGGCCGTCGCCGAGCGGCGGAGCGGGCAGCGCCGCGGCCAGCGCCTCCTCCAGGGGCAGGGCGCGGGCGCTGGTCCACGCCGCGGCCGAGGCGGCGTCGCCCAGCCGCTGCCTGACGTACTCCCGCAGCACCCGGCTGCTACGGGACGGCGCTCCCGCCGCCTGCTGGCGCAGCGCCTCGGCCTGCGCTCCCAGCAGCACCACCCGGTCGGTCACCCCCTCGGAGGCCGCGAAACCGGCCAGGTCCTCCAGCGCGCGGGCCAGCGCCAGCCGCCGCCCCGAGGCTCCGCTGCGGCGGACCCCCTCACTCAGGTACTCCCACGCGCTGCCCAACGCGCCGCGCCGGGCCGCCAGATGCCCGAGACCGGCCAGACAGCGGGAGGCCTCCAGCGAGCAGCGCATCCTCGTGAACAGCGCCAGTGCGCGGTTCAGGTGCTCCTCGGCCGAGGCGTAACCGCCCTCGCGGATCGCGAGAACGCCCAACCCGTGGTGGCACCGGGCCGAGTTCCAGCCGCAGCCGGTCTCCTCGGCCACCTCCAGGGCCGAGGACAGCCACCGCCGCGCCCCCTCGTGGTCACCGGCGGCGTCGGCCAACTGTCCGTGCAACTCCATGGCGTGCGTCTCCAGGAGGCGGTCGCCGAGGCGCCGTGCGATCTCCAGGCACTCGGCGGCGTGGCCGAGACCCGCGGAGATCTCCCGGTTCCGCAGCGCGACGGCGGTCAACGCGGCCAGCGCGTCGGCCCGGACCGCGTCGTCGCCCACGGTCTCGGCCAGCCGCAGGCCGGCGGTGATCCGCTCCCGGGCGACCCGTTCGCCATCGAGGTCCAGGGTCAGCTCACCGTGCAGCACCAGGGCGCGCGCCCGCAGCGGCGCGGGCAGGTCCTCGGGGGCCGCCGCGAGCAGCACGGCCATGAATTCGGCGCCCTCGGCGCAGCGGTCGAGTGCCAGCCAGTACCTGCGCAGCAGCGCGCAGATGCGCAGGCCCAGCTCCGCCTGGCCGTGGTCGGCGGCCCAGTCCAGGAAGGAGCGGGTGTTCTCCCGGTTGTGCTCCACCCGCTCCAGGATCTGCAGCCGCTCCTCCCACCGCAGCGACCCGGACATGGCCCTCTCGAAGGACTCCCCCCACCGCACCCCGTACTCCAGGGTCCGTCGGCAGTAGGTCTCGGCCTCGCCCGCGGCGTGCAGCGCCTCGGCGGCGTAGAGGCGGATGGTGTCGAGCATCCGGTAGTAGACGACGCCCTCGACCTCCTCCTCCACGACGATCAGCGACTTGTCCAGCAGGGAGCCGTGCAGTTGCAGCAGGTCGTCGCCGAAGTCGGTCGTGAAGAGGTCCTCGGCCATGTCCAGCGACCAGTTCGCGAAGATCGACAGCCGACGCAGCAGGGCCTTCTCCGCGTCGGTGAGCAGGGCGTGGCTCCACTCCACCACCGCCCGCATGGTGCGCTGGCGCTCGGGCAGCCGCCGGTCGGTGCTGTTGAGCAGGGTGAAGCGGTCGTCGAGCCGCTCCAGGATCTGCTCGACCGACAGCACCCGCATCCGGGCCGCGGCCAGTTCGATGGCGAGGGGGACACCGTCCAGCATCCGGCAGATCCGCACGACGGCGTCGACGGTGTCGGGGGTGACCGTGAACCCCGGCCGCGCCTGGCGGGCCCGGGCCGCGAACAGGCGGACCGCCGTGGAGCGCATCGCCTCGCGCACGCTCAACCCTGTGGCGGGTGCTGTCGGGGACCAGGTGTCGTCCGCCGGAAAGGTCCGCGGGGAGGCGGTGGGAAGGGCCAGCGGGGGCACGCGCCAGATGTTCTCCCCGGGGATGCGCAGCGGTTCCCGGCTGGTGGCCAACAGCCGCAGTCTGGGGCAGGTGCTCAGCAGGGCCCGGCACAGTTCGGACAGCGGCGCCACGACGTGCTCGCAGGTGTCCAGGACGAGCAGCAGGTCGAGGGAGCGCAGCGCCAGCAGCACCGCCTCCTGCAGCGGATGCCGCCGGTCCGTCTCGATGCCCAGGCAGTCGGCCACCGAGCGCAGCATGTGGTCGCCGGAGGCGGCCGTGCTCAGGTCGACGAAGACCACTCCGTCGGCGAAGCGGTCGCGTTCCTGCTCGGCGACCCGCAGTGCCAGACTCGTCTTGCCGATGCCTCCCGCGCCGGTGAGGGTGACCAGTCGCACGGCGCGGAGCAGGCGGCCGATGTCGGCGGTGTCGCGTTCACGGCCGATGATCGGGGTACGGGGGGCGGGCAGGTCCTGGCGTGGCGATGGCATGGTCTCGTCTCTGGAACCGTGGTGTCGCCTCCTTGTCGTCTCCGATTCCCGGACGGATATTCCGGAAGGCGTGAAAAGAGAAGAAAACGGCAGGGCAGGGTGCCGGACGCCCATCGCGCCACCGGTGGGCGGAGCGTCTCCGGGAGGTGCCCGGTGGAGGCTTTCCGGGGCGGCCGCCCCGGAAAGCCTCCACCGGGCGGGGTCTAGCGCTGCCAGGAGGCGGGGTCGGCCTCGGTCTGCTCTCCGGTGGCCAGGTTCTTGACCTCGTGCGGTCTGCCGTCCTCGAACGGCGGGAACCACACGAAGGGGATGCCCTTCTTCGAGGCGTACTGGATCTGCTTTCCGATCTTGGCGGCCTGGTGGTAGACCTCGGTGTTGAATCCGCGCTCGCGCAGCAGCGCCGCGGTGGCCAGGGCGGCGGGGCGGCGCTCGTCGCCGGGCAGCACCACGAGCACGTCGGTCGGGCAGAACCTGCCGTCGGTGATCCGGCCCTCGGCCACCAGTTTGGCGAAGATCCGGGTCAGGCCGATGGAGATGCCCACTCCCGGCAGGGTGCGGCGGATGAACTGTCCGGCGAGGTCCTCGTAGCGGCCTCCCGCGCAGATGCTGCCGTATCCGGGGTCGTCGTCGAACGTGGCCTCGTAGACGGTGCCGGTGTAGTAGTCCAGGCCGCGGGCGATGGACAGGTCCGCCACGACGCTGCCGGAAGGCAGGTCGGACAGTTCGTCCAGCACCCCGCCCAACTCGTCCAGCCCGGTCGACAGCAGTTCGCCGGAGACGCCCAGTTTGGCGACCTCGTCGACCACCGAGGTGTCGGTGCCGCGGACGCGCGCCAGGTCCAGGCAGGCCGCGGCCTGGTCGGAGCTGAGACCTGCCTGGTCGACGAGGACGGCGCGCACGGCGTCCGCGCCGATCTTGTGCAGCTTGTCCACCGCGCGGATCACCGCCAGGGGCTCGGTGACGCCGAGCCCCTCGTAGAAGCCCTGCAGGACCTTGCGGTTGTTGATGTTGAGCGTCCATGCGGGGATGTCCAGCCCGGCGAGCACCTCGTGCACGATGCGCGGCAGCTCGGCGTCGAAGTGCATCGGGACCCGGTCGATGTTGATGACGTCGATGTCGCACTGGGTGAACTCGCGGAACCGGCCCTCCTGGGGGCGCTCGCCGCGCCAGACGCGCTGGATCTGGTAGCGCTTGAACGGGAAGACCAGGTCGTTGAAGTGCTGGGCGACGTATCGGGCGAACGGCACGGTCAGGTCGAAGTGCAGCCCCAGTCGCGCGTCGCTGTCGTCCCTGGCGTCGGCCTGGAGCCGGTGCAGGGTGTAGACCTCCTGGGAGGTCTCGCCCTTGGACATCAGCACGTCGAGAGCCTCCACCGACGGTGTCTCCACGGAGGAGAACCCGTACCGCTCGAAACCGCGGCGGATATGGTCCAGCCAGCGCAGCTCCACGGACCGGATGCGGGGCGTCCACTCGGGGAAGCCGCTGATGGGCGTGGGACGGACGATGCGCTGCTCGGACATGGGTTCGGTTGGCTCCTTGCCACAGGCCGTCTGGTGTACGCCCTCATCGTAGGCGGTCGCGGGCGGGGCGGGCGCTTGCGGGCGCCGCGCCGACGGACCTCCCGGCGACGGCGGGTCGAAACCGACGGGGGAGGGCGTCCTCCGCCGCCCGGGAATCCGCGGGACCCCGGAAGCGGCGTCCGTTCCTCCTCGTGGAGAAGTGGAGAAACCGTGCCCAAGACAGTGGCGAACGGAGCGGGAAACACTTTTGGGAGACGGAACCATAACTTTTCCGCCGGGTGGATTCGGGGTGTCCCGCGCGGGGCGTATCCGGGGGGAAGCCATTGTTTCGGGGCGGCGGTCAACGGGTTCCGCCGCGGAGGCGGAGCGCGGCGGGAACGGGGTTTCGGTGACGGACGGTGAAGCCGGAGGAAGAATGGCGCCCCGGTGCGGTCGCGGCCGGAGGGGGCGGGCGCGGACCGCCCGGACGGGGTGGGCGCCGACCCCGCTGCGGGCGGGGCCCGTCGAGGGGACGGGAAGGCGGCCGGGGCGGTGTGACCTGTCCGGACAGGAGAGGGTGGGTTTTCGTAGCGCTCGTTACGTATGTCGGAATTTATGAAAGAAGAGAAGATCGGAAGTTCGCACAGTGTCGCGAATCGGACTTCGGTTGTGTGGCGGTGTGGAAGATTTCCCGGTCAATGAGGGAATGTTTGGCGTTTTCTTGACCTACAGATGTGGAAAGCCTAGGCTTAGTTAAGGAGATGGCGAGAGGCGGTGGCTGTCCCCCCTCGTGAGGTTTCCCTCCAAGACCGCACGATGTTGCCGCCCTCTGTCTTCCGAGTCCCCGGAGCATCCAGTTCCGGGGACTTTTGCATTTGTTCCGGCCGGTCCGGCGGTGTCGCGGAACAGAAAAGAAGTCCTGTTTTCCCGTTTGTTTGCCCTATGGTAAATCTGTGGTTTTCCTGAGAGCGTGTTCGAGAAGGGTCAGGTCTTGGGGGGCTTCGAGGGTCCGGGCTCGTTGACGGGCAGCGGGCCTGCCGCGGATCCTGCTGCTTCCGTGCCCGGATGACTCTTCGGGGAAGCGGCCCGCCTCGAACGCTTCAGCCGGGCTGCTCGGCCGGAGCGACGATGATGCCTTCGGGGCCGCGGACGTGGCAGAGCCGATAGCTGTCCTCGTACCGCTCCAGTTCGCCAGCGAGTTCGGCGCCATGGGCCCGCAGGCGAGCGAGTACGTCCTCGACGTCTTCGGCGGCGAACATGGTGCGACGTATGCCCAGCGTGTTCGCCGGTGCGTTCGGCTCGGCGCCGACCGCCGTCGGCGTGTGGGACTTCATCAGCTCAAGCCGGCCGTGGCCGCCCGGAGTCCGCACCGTCGCGACGTCGACCCGGACACCGTCGAGCCCGACGACGCGGTCCGCCCACCGTCCCCCGACCCGCCCCCTGTCCTCCAGTTCCGGACCGAGTTCGGCGAAGGACGCGGTAGCGGCCTCCAGGCCGTCGGCGACGATGCCGGCGTCGTCCATCCGCTGAATCGTCATCCCCCGAGCATGGGTGGGACGTTCGGCCATGTCGGTGAGGGGCGGCACCCGGCCCCACGCCGGAGCCGCGAGCGTCCGTGGTGGCCGGGTGGTGCGCCAGCGTCGTCACCCCTCGGACCTGACCGATGCCCGGTGGGCGTTGACCGGGCTGTTGCCGCCGGCGCCGAACACCGGTGGACGGCCCGGGAAGCATCCGCGACACGACATCGTCGACGCGGTCTTGTCCGTGGTGCGCACCGGCTGCGCGTGGCGGCGGTCGCCCTTCGGCTTCCCGCCCTGGCAGACGGTCTGCCGGTACTTCACGCGCTGGGAGAAAGACGGGGTCACCGAGCCGATCCTGGCCGTGCTGTGCCGGCCGGCGCGCGCCGCCCGGGGACGCGCTGACGAGCCGACCGCCAGCGTCATCGACTCCCAGAGCGCCAAGGGCGCCGCCACCGGCCCACGCGGACGGGACGCGGGCCGGTGGGCAGCCGAACACCGCGAACCGTCCGAGGAACCACGGGTTCGGTGCGGACCACCCCGCTCGGCGACCGCACGGCGTCGTGTGCCAGAACTGTGGCGTCACGGACGCCGACGGGGTGGTGCCGTCGCGTCCACGGTAGCCCCCGAGAAGTCGCACTCCCAGTACTCCGATCGGCCGGAACAGGCCGCCGACGGTATTGACATCCCCTCTGTTCCCCCTCTCGGGGAGAGCGCGATCCGGCCGCGGGCGCCGCGCCGGAGCGGTGTGCGCCACGTCTCACAGTGAAGGGAATTACGGGGAACGCCGCAGAGTGAGCCGAGACGGTGCTAGGTTCACCTTACTGATGATCATGTCCGTCGTCGGCCGCGTCCCTCACGTCCTGCGGCGGACCCTCCAGAGCGGGGCCGCGCACGCGCTCCCTCAGTCGCCCGAGGTAACGAACACGTGAACGATTCCCCGAAACTCACCACGAAGATCATCGTCGCCGGGGGCTTCGGCGTCGGAAAGACGACGTTCATCAGCGCGATCTCGGAGATCCCTCCGGTACGCACCGAGGCGGCGATCACCAACGCCAGCATCGGAGTCGACGACCTGTCCAAGACGCCCGACAAGAAGAGCACCACGGTGGCCATGGACTTCGGGCGGATCTCGCTGCCCACCGACCTGGTGCTCTACCTGTTCGGAACCCCCGGCCAGCAGCGGTTCTGGTTCATGTGGGACGACCTGGCGCGCGGGGCGCTGGGCGCGGTCGTCCTGGTGGACCCCCGGCGCCTGGAGGACTGCTTCCCCGCCATCGAGTACTTCGAGCAGCAGCACCCCCTGCCGTTCGTCATCGCGGTGAACACCTTCGAGGCCGACGGGGACCACTACCGCTACACCGAGCGGGAACTGCGCGAGGCGCTCGCCATCCAACCCGACGTGCCGATCGTGCACACCGACGCCCGGAAGCGCGAAGCGGTCCTGGAGACCCTGGTCAGTCTGGTCAAGCACGCGATGGCCGTCGAGCAGCGGCAGAACCGCCAACTCGTGCACTGATCCGGCCGGCGGTCCGCGACGACAGAAACCAAAAAACATGCCCAGGGTGATCAGGCGATAACAGCAGGTCAACAAGGCGCTTTCCCGTTTCGGAGGCGAAGCCGTCGCCGAAACGGTGTGATTCGTGCCTCTCCGGGGGAACCGGACGGGCGCGAACAGCGTTACCCTGCTGTGGTGTTCGGACGAATGGCAGAGAGTGTGCGACGCCTTCTGGGCAAGCCCGGATCGGTGTCACTCCAGCCCTATACCAAGCTGCTGAAGACGATCGAGGAGCGCGAAGAGGCGCTGCGCGAACTGAGCGACGCCGAGCTGACGGAGACCGCGGCCGAACTCGGCAACGCCGAACTGCCCTACGATCGCGCCGACCTCGCCGAGCTGTGCGCGCTGGGCCGCGAGGCGGCCCGACGCACTTTGCAGGAGCGCCCCTTCGACCCCCAGCTGATCGGCGTCATGGCGCTGCTCGACGGGCACGTCGCGGAGATGGCCACCGGTGAGGGCAAGACCCTGACCGGCGCACTGGCCGCCGCCGGGTTCGCACTGCGCGGACAGCGGGTGCACGTGCTCAGCGTCAACGACTACCTGGCCCGACGCGACGCCGAGTGGATGCGGCCGCTGTATGAGCTGCTCGGTGTCGAGGTCGGCTGGATCGGCCAGGAGTCCACCACAGAGGAGCGCCGCGCCGCCTACGCCGCCGACATCACCTACGCGTCGGTCAGCGAACTCGGCTTCGACGTGCTGCGCGACCGGCTCGCCACCGACACGGCCGACCTGGTGGTGCCCGAACCGAACGTGGCGATCGTCGACGAGGCCGACTCCGTGCTCGTCGACGAGGCCCGGGTGCCGCTGGTGCTCGCGGGGGCCGCCGAGGCCGCCGAGTCCGACGCCGCGATGGCCGAACTGGTGCGTCGGCTGCGTCCCGGGATCGACTACAGAATCGACGACGACGGCCGCAACGTCCACCTCACCGACACCGGGATCGACTCGGTGGAAAAGGCCCTCGGCGGCGTCGACCTGTACTCCGAAGAGGACACCACGCTGCTGTCCCGCGTCAACCTGGCGCTGCACGCGCACGCGCTGCTGCGGCGCGACATCCACTACGTGGTGCGCGACGGCAAGGTGCGTCTGATCAACGAGTCGCGGGGTCGGATCGCGCTGCTGCAGCGCTGGCCGGACGGCCTGCAGGCCGCGGTCGAGGCCAAGGAGCACCTGGCGGCCAGTGAGACCGGTGAGGTACTGGACTCCATCACCGTGCAGGCGCTGGTGCTGCGCTACCCGCTCCGCTGCGGCATGACCGGCACCGCGATGGCCGTCGCCGAGCAGCTGCGCGAGTTCTACGAACTGGAAGTCGCGGTCGTCCCGCCGAACAAGCCCAACATCAGGGTGGACGAGGAGGACCGGCTCTACGCCACGGCCGAGGAGAAGGAGGACGCCGTCGTCGAGAAGGTCGCGGCCGTGCACGCCACGGGCCGTCCGGTCCTCATCGGCACCCAGGACGTCGCCGAATCCGAGCGGCTGGCCAAGCGCCTGGAACGGGCCGGACTCGAATGCGTGGTTCTCAACGCCAAGAACGACGCCGACGAGGCCGCGGTCATCGCCGAGGCCGGAACCCACGGCAGGATCACCGTGTCCACCCAGATGGCGGGGCGCGGTACCGACATCCGCCTGGGCGGCAGCGACATGGGCGACCGCGACCGGGTGGTGGAGACCGGCGGCCTCTACGTCATCGGCTACGGCCGCTACCCCAGCAGCCGACTCGACGACCAACTGCGCGGACGCGCCGGACGCCAGGGCGACCCCGGCGGCTCGGTCTTCTACGTCAGCGTCGAGGACGACCTGATCGCCAACAACGTGCCCGAGGCGCGTGACTACCGGGTCTCCTCCGCCGACGGCGAGATCACCGACCCCGCGTGGCGGCAGACCGTGGACCACGCCCAGCGCGTCGCCGAGGGGCAGCTGCTGGAGCTGCACCGCAACACCTGGCGGTACAACAAGCTCATCGACGTCCAGCGCGGCGTCGTGCTGGAGCACCGCAGGGCGGTGCTCCACGACGACCTGGGCAGGCGGCAGCTCGCCGTGGACTGTCCCGCCACCTACGAGGAGCTGGTCGAGGAGGTCGGTGAGGAGGAGGTCGCCCGCGCGGCCCGCCTGGTCACGCTCTACCACCTGGACCGGGGCTGGACCGACCACAACGCGTTCCTGACCGACCTGCGCGAGGGCATCCACCTGCGCTTCCTGGGGCGGCGCGACCCGTTGGACGAGTTCAACCGCGACGCGGTCCCCGCGTTCAAGGGCTTCCTCGACGAGGCGCGCGCCCGCGCCGCCGAGATGTTCGCGGAGCTGAAGGTCGTGGACGGCCGTCTCGACGTGGCCGCCGCCGGGGTCAGGCGCCCCTCCACCACCTGGACCTACATGGTGCAGGACCAGCCCTTCAGCACCGACTTCGAAAACATCGTCGGCAGGGTGAAGAACCTGGTCGGCCGGGACTGACCCCGCCGCGTCAGGACCCATGACCCGGCCGTTCCCGCAACGGCTCCGCCGTCCGTCCCACGGTCCCGGTGACTTCGGTCACCGGGACCGTGACGTTTGGTCACGAAACAGTGGTCAACGGGACCTATGGGTCGTGTGAGGAGACCGGGAACCTGGATAGGGTCACTGGAGGCCGCCCGGAGCGACGGAGCGACCGTGCAGTCCATCGGCGTGTTCGCCGAAACCTCTCACAACTTGGAGTGGAATCCGCCGTGGCCCACGAAGTCGGTGCTCAGGAGAAGATCACCTACGGACGCAATGACCGGTTCGTCGGGGGACCCGTCGGAGGGGGTGGGTTCTGGGTCGACGACGAGGGGGAGCCGGTGGCCAGACTCGGCGGTCCCACCGAGTGGCGCGGACTGCTGGAGGTGCGGACCGGAGAGACGTTCACGGTGGGCGACCAGGTGTGGCGGGTCGACGACATCGTGGCCCCCGAGACCCCGGACGCCTACCTGGTCGCCACCCGCATCGGCTGACCGGCCCCACCCGGTGGGGGACGACGGCGCACCGGGGCGGGTGCACTAGGTTTCTCCGCATGGGAATTCGGCACATCGCACTGTTCCGCTGGACCGAGGACGTCACCCCCGAGCAGGTCGAACAGGTGGAGAAGATCCTGGGCGGCCTCCCCGGGGCGATCCCCGAGCTCAAGAGCTACTCCTTCGGAGCCGACCTGGGCATCGGGACGGGCAACCACGACTTCGCCGTCGTCGCCGACGTCGAGGGGGAGAGCGGTTTCCTGGCCTACCAGAACCACCCCGACCACCAGGCGGCGCTGAGGGTCATCAGACCGATGCTGGCGGACCGCGCCGCGGTGCAGTTCGACATCTGAGCCACACCGTTGACCCTGACGGTCGCGGGCGGCTTTTTGACCTGCCCCCGGCCGCCAGGATCGTCGGTCGGTCACACTTCTGTGTACGGAGAGTAGTCTGCTGTTCTCCGGGGTAGTGGGAACGTCGCGTCGCAGCAGAAGAGGCCAGGCAGGAGGGCGAGATGCCGCCAACACACCCCTCGGTAACCGACCACCGCCGTAGCGCCGTGAGCCGCCGACAGCGCTGGTACGGAACGAAGAAGCACGTCAAACGGATCCTGGGGTGGCGGCTGCCCCACCTGGCGATGCGCGCCACGGTCAGCGCCGTCGCCCCGGGGGTGCGCGCCACCGGACGGCTTCCCGCGCCCGCCGCGCTCCGCGAGGTCACCGGCCGGGTCGACGGCGTCGAGTACGTGATGCGCGACCCCTCCCGCTGCATCATCGCCAAGGAACTGTACTGGGGCGGTGGCCGCCGCCCGCAGCCCGCCGACGACCTCGCGGTGCGCACCTTCGCCGCCGCGGTCCGCGACGCGGCCGCACTGTTCGACATCGGCGCCTACACGGGGCTGTTCACCCTGGTCGGCACAGCGGTCAACCCCGTACTGCGCGCACACGCCTTCGAGATCGTGCCCGAGGTGTACCAGGCGCTGGTGGACAACTGCGTGCGCAACCGCGTCCTGCACCGGGTCACCCTCCACCACACCGGAATCGGCGACCCCGCGACCACGGTCACGATGCCCGCACGGTCCGCGGACTCGGCGCTGCCCTGCTTCTACTCCAGCCGACTCGACTTCTCCGACGGTGTCCCGGTCGAGGTCGTCGCGTTGGACTCCTTCACCGACCAGGTCGCGCCGGGCAGTCGGGCGGTGCTCAAGGTCGACGTCGAAGGAACCGAGGCCGCGGTCTTCGAGCACGGCCAGAAGTTCCTGGCCGCCCACCGTCCCGACATCCTGTGCGAGATCCTGCCCGGAGCCGACACCGACCGACTGCGGGCGCTGCTGCGACCACACGGCTACCACTGTCACCTCGTCGGAGACCAGGCCCTGGCGCCCGCGTCCGACCTCGTGCCGCATCCGCGCTTCCGCGACTGGTTCCTGACCACCCGCACCCCCGACGAACTCGCCGGACTCGGCATCGGGGTGGCCCGGACTAGCCCAGATTCCTGAGCGCCTCGCGCAGCGACAGCGGCGACATCTGGTCCCGGTGTTCCTCGACGAACTTCACCACGCGCCCGGAATCGGTCTTGGCGTACTCGCGCAGCGCCCAGCCGATGGCCTTGCGGACGAAGAAGTCGGGATGGGGCAGGTTCGGCTCGACGCAGTCGAGGAGCAGGTCGACGTCGGTGGCCTCCCCGGAACGCAGTTGGCACAGGATCGCGGTGCGGCGCAGCCACCGGTCTCCCGCCAGCGCCCAGCCGCTGACCCGGGGACGCAGTTCCCGGGGATAGGCGCGCAGCAGGGGACCGATCCGGTTGATCGCGATCGGGTCCACGTAGTCCCACCACGCGCCCGCCACGATCAGTTCCTCGTACAGCGGAACGGCCTCGGGAACCTGGTGGACGGCGTAACGCCGGTAGCCGGTCAGTTCCACCGCCGCGTACCGCTCCTCCCGGTGCGACGCCACCCGCCACAGAGTGCGGACGGTGTCCTCCCAGGTCTCGAAGTCTCCGAGGGGGCAGGTGGCGAAGATGTCGACGAACAGTCTGCGTCGGTCCGCCGTCGGTACGCCGTGGAAGGGCATCTCGGACTTGAAGTACCGTCGCATGGACTCCGCCCTGACCGGGTCGGCGGCACCGCGGAGCCGGTCGCGAACAGCGGCGATCAATCCGAGATGGGCAGGCATGCCCCCATTATCGTGCAGCGCCGTCACCGGAATCCGCCCAGCAGTGCCGTCTCCGTCACGGAAAGGGGCGTTCGGTGCGGAACACGGCAGGTCGCGGCGCACCGCACAGCACCGGAAGAGGACACCGGCAACAGGGAAGCGGGCCGTCCCGGGGGGAGGGGACGGCCCGCGTCGGAAGGCGGAGGGGCCCGCCCTGCTCGGGTCGCTCGGTCAGCAGTTGCCGCCGCAGGAGCAGGAACCGCCGTTCTGGCACCCGCACCCGCAGTTGGATCCGCAGCCGCAGCCGCCGCGGACACGTGTTTCGACGTGAAGCATGCTCCCTCCTCCACACTCGGACGGTGTTTCCGACACCGGGATGTCGTCCGTCGAGGAAACCCCTTCCCGCGTCCCCGCGCGGGTCAACCGGAATGGCCGGTTCCGGCAAATCCCCGTCAACGAGGTTTGGAGAGCCCGATGCGGGGAATCCCGCTCGGGACCGCGCTCAGGCGAAGAAGCCGGACGAGGCGGCCGGGCGGCGCACCATTCGGTACAGCCACACCTGTCCCACCACCATGGCCGGAAGCATCGGAGCCGCCGCCAGAGCCACCAGCGTCGCCGACCCCGAATCGGGCACGGCGACGGGCAGTCGTCCCCCCACCGCGGCCACCAGAGGCAGCACCGCCATCGCCACCGCCGACGTCGGCCGCGACCGGTGCGGTCCCGAGAGCCCCGCCGTGGCCGCCAGTGCGCCGACCACCACGACGGCTCCGGCCAGGGCCGCCGCCTCCCGGTCCACCCCGCCGTCCACCCACACCGCGACCACGGCGACCGGTACCGCGACCAGTCCGGCCCGGGCCAGCACCCGGGTGGCGCGCGCCGCCGTGTCGGCCGACGCGGCGCAGTCCGCACCGGAACGGTCGTCCGCGGGCACCAGGCGCTCCGCGCCGAACGCCGCCCCCCGCAGCAGGAACAGGACCGCCACCGCCACCGCGCACACCGGCGCGGACAGCGGGGACAGCGTCCCGCCGCCCAGCAGCACGGCCAGGACCAGCCCCCAGGACAGCGCGATCGTCCAACTGCCCACCACGACGGCCGCGTCCCAGACGGCGTGCCATCCGGGGGCGTCCAGGCGGCCGCGCAGCCACAGCCCGGCGTCGCGCCACAGCCACCCCGCCAGCAGCGCGACGAACAGCGGTTGGTGACCGGCCACCACCTCGCCCTCGAGTTCCGGGAACAGGCCGGCCACCACACCGACGGCGGCCACCAGCCACACCTCGCTGCCCAGGAAGTAGGGGGCGACGGCGAAGACGAGTCGGCGGCGCTCGGCCGGGGTGCGCGCCGCGTACGGCGCCAGCATGCCCAGCCCGACGTCGCATCCGGCCAGGACGAAGTAGCCCGCCAGCAGGCCGACGAGAAAGAGCACGGCAACGGATTCCACGAGAACCTCCCGGTCTGGAGGGGCGGACGGTCAGTAGGTGTGGACGGGGACGGCGACCCCGTCGTCGGGGGGAGGCGCCGGGGCCAGCGGACCGCCCTCGGGGCCGCGCCGGGCGAAGCGGACGAGGAGCCACCAGGTGATGCCTGCCAGGACCGCGGACGCGCCGGTGAAGAGCACGAACGAGGTCACCGCCAGGCCCGGGGACAGCTCCGTCACCGCCTCGGCGGTGGTCATGTGGTGCCTGACCGCCCACGGCTGGCGGCCCAACTCCCGGTAGACCCAGCCGCCCACCCCGGCCAGCAGCGACAGCACGGGCATGACGGGAAGCACCCACTGCAGCCAGCGCCAGCGGTCCAGACCGCGCAGTGGCCAGGCCAGCAGCGCCACCGGCAGGAAGAGGAGGAACACCGTCCAGCACAGGACCATCACGGCGTTGCCGGCCTCGGCGAGCACCGGAGCCGTCCCCGCCCCCGCAGCCTCGATCCGCTCGATCTCGGCCTCGGCCAGTGTCGTGCCGCTGGTCGGCGGCGCGCCGAACAGCGCGTACTGGGCTCCGCCCACCGCCGGAGTCGGGAAGAGCGCGAGGGAGGCCACCAGCACGCCCCGCCGCACCCCCCGCCGGAACATCCCCTCCGGATCACCGCCCCGACGCAGGTGGTAGGCGCTGACCCCGGCCATCACCAGTCCGCCCACCAGCAGCGCGCTGGTGGCCACGTGGCCGAACGCCAGAAGCGCCGACGGGTTGGTGACCAGGGCGACGGGATCGGTCAGCACCGCGACCCCGTCCCGCATCTCGAAGCCCACCGGATTCTTCAGAAAGCCGTTGGCGACCAGCACCCAGAACGCCGAGAGGTAGGCCGTCAGCGTCACCACCCCGAACACGGCCAGGTGCGCCCACCGGTTCATGCGGTCCCAGCCGAAGATCCACAGGCCCAGGAAGGTCGACTCGACGAAGAACGCGGCCACCGTCTCCACCGCCAGCGGCGCGCCGAACACGTGACCGAACACGTCGTTCAGCCCGCCCCAGTTCAGCGCCAACTGCAACTCCATGACCAGGCCCGACAGCACGCCCATGCCGTAGTTGACGGCATAGAGGCCGCCCCAGAACCGCACCGCGGCCATCCGCGCCCCGTCCCCACGCAGGACCGCGCTGAACTGGGAGACCAGGATGAGCGCGGCCATGCCCAGGGTGAAGGCGACAAACATGTAGTGGGTGCCCGCGGTCAACGCGAACTGCAACCGCGCCCACAGCAGCGGATCGTCGAACATGGGGGACTCCTCGACCGGGCCGTCGTCGGGGGACACGACGATGCTCTCCGGCCGAGCGGGTCGGGCACATCGCCCACGGGGAGGCGGTTGTGCTACCCCGACGGAGGTGGCGCGGACGCGGCGGCTACCTTCCGGCGGCTAGGGGAGAACCCCGAACCGCCCCCGGGGGGTGGGGACAGCACGTCCGGGACGGGGACCGCCGCCGCGCGGGCGCTAGCGCATCCACCCCGGCGTCACCAGTCCCGTCTCGTAGGCGAGGACCACCAGTTGCGCCCGGTCGCGCACCCGCAGCTTGACCATCGCCCGGCTCACGTGGGTCTTGACCGTGGCCGGACTCAGCACCAACCGCGTCGCGATCTCCTCGTTGGACAGCCCCTCTCCGACCAGGGCCACCACCTGGCGTTCCCGACCGGTCAACCCGCCCAGCCGCTTCACCGGGTCGGGGCGGCGCGGGCGGCCCGCGTACTCGGCGATGATGCGCCGGGTGACGTTCGGTGACAGCAGCGCCTCGCCCGCGGCCACCACCCGCACCCCGTTCAGCAGGTCCTCGGGTTCGGTGTCCTTGACCAGGAACCCGCTCGCCCCCAGCCGCAGGGCCTCGAAGATGTACTCGTCGATGTCGAAGGTGGTCAGGATGACGATCCGGGTCGACTCCAGCCGGGGGTCGGCGAGGATGCGCTCGGCCGCCGCCAGGCCGTCCATCCCCGGCATCCGGATGTCCAGCAGCGCGACGTCGGGCCGCCTCGCGACGGCCAGCCGGACCGCCTCGGCCCCGTCCGCGGCCTCGGCGACCACGTCGATGTCGGGAGCGCTGTTGAGCAGGGCGCCGAAACCGGCCCGCACCAGCGCCTGGTCGTCGGCGAGAAGTACGCGGATCACAGGTCCTCCCACAGGGTCGAACACCGGCTGGGTCGCCGGTCAGCCCGGTAGCCACGCCCGCACCGTGAACCCGCCTCCCGGGTCGGGAGCGGCACTCAGCTCACCGCCCAGCGCCGCGGCGCGGTCACGCATCCCGGCGATGCCGTTGCCGGGGACGAACCCGTCACCGGCACCGCGGCCGTCGTCGGACACGCGGACCGTCAGCCCGTCGGAGGCGTACCCCACGAAGACGGCGACCGTACGCGCCCCGGAGTGCCGTACCACGTTGGTCAGCGACTCCTGCACGATACGGTAGGCCGCCGCGTCGACCCCCGCGGCCGGTCGGCGCGGCTCGCCCACGGTCTCCAACCGGACCTCGACGCCGGAGGCCCGCACCCCGGCCACCAGTTCGTCCAGCCGGTCCACCCCCGGGGCGGGGGAGCGGGGCGCCCGCTCGTCCACCGCGCGCAGCACGCCCAGGATCGCGCGCAGCTCCCGCAGCGTCTCCTTGCTGGTCTGCTTGATCGCGGCCAAAGCCGCGGCGGCGCGTTCGGGCTGGGAGTCGATCAGGTAGAGGGCGCTGCCCGCCTGCACGTTGATCAGCGAGATGTTGTGCGCGATCACGTCGTGCACCTCGCGCGCCAGTTTCAGCCGCTCCTCCGAGGTGCGGCGGCGCGTCTCCTCCTCCCTGGTGCGCTCGGTCTCCTCCGAGTGCCTGCGCACCACGTCCAGGTACTCGTGGCGCTTGCGTATCACCTCGCCGCTGATGAGCACCACGAGCACCCAGGCGAGCATGCCCAGCGCGTACCCCAGGCGCGGCTCGCCGAAGTGCAGCGTCTCGAAGACGTGGATGATGAGGAACTGGACGAGGCCCAGCAGCCAGCCCGTGCGTCGGTACCCCCGGGCGACCAGGTTGAACAGCGCGACCGCGCCCGCGGCGATGACGAGGTTGTCGGGGTGGCCGAGCGGATAGTAGAGGGTGGTGGCCAGCACCGACACCACGGCCACGGGAACCGGGAAGGAGCTGAGCCACAGCAGCGGCAGCACCGCCAGCACCATGAGCAGCAGTCCCCACGGCAGCAGGGTGCGCAGCGCTCCCAACCCCTCGGGGGTGTCCACCACGGGAAAGACGGTGGAGGCGACGCAGACGCCGCCCGCCACCAGGGTCACCGCCAGGTCCACGTGCGTGGTCCGCCACAGTCGTCCTCTCACGTCTTCCGACGGTACGCACCCGGAGTCCGCGGCGCGTCCGCGCCGCGGAGGCTCCACGCCGCGCCGGCTACCTCCCGCGGAGTAGTCCGGGGACGGTCACCGCCGCGCGGGGCGGACGTACTCCAGCAGGATCGCGGCGAACAGCAGCGCCGCGCCCAGCAGTCCCACCGGGGTGAGCGTCTCGTCCAGCAGCAGCGCCGACAGCAGGGTCGCGGTCAGCGGTTCCAGGACCACGGCGAGCGCCGCCGCCGTGGCGGGGGTGCGCCGCAGACCGCCGAAGTAGGCCAGGTAGGCCAGTGCCGTGGGCGCGACGCCGAGGTACAGCAGCGCCCCGAGGGCGGCGGGTGTCGGAGTGAGCCCCATCCCGGTGGCCGCGGCGACGGGAAGCAGCAGCACGCCTCCGAGGAGGCAGCCCAGGGCGGTGATTCCCAACGGGTCCAGTCCCGGCACCGGACGGCGGTTGACCAGGGTCAGCGCGGAGAAGGAGACGCCCGCCGCCAGCGCGCAGCCCATCCCCAGCGCGGTCCGGCCTGGGGAGGCGTCCGAGCCGGGGAACCCCGCCAGCAGCACCAGGCCCGACACCCCGCAGCCGACCGCGGCCAGCAGAGCGGGCCGGGGCAGGCGCCGCTCCAGTAGCGCCGAGGCGGACGTGACGAACACCGGGACGCTGCCGATGGTGATGAGCGTGGCCAGGCTCACCGAGGTGGCCGCGATCGCCGCGAAGTAGCAGGCCTGGAACGCCGCCAGCAGCACGCCCGCCGCCGTGGCGCGGCGCACCGCGGCGGCGGTGCGCGGCAGCCGCCGCAGCCGTCCGGCGGCGGCGAGCAGTCCGGTCGCGACCGCTCCGCCCACCAGCAGGCGGTAGCAGGCCGTCGCCAGGGGGTGCACGCCGGTCAGACCCTGCAGGACCGAGCCGGCGAAGCCGCCGGTGCCCCACAGCACCCCGGCGAGCGCGAGCAGCAGTGGTCCCCGCCACCCGGGCGGGGCGGAGCGGGGCAGGACGGTCTCGGACACGGGGAACTCCACGCTGACGGACGGGGGAGGCGCAACGGCCCGGGGACGGGCAGCCGAGCTTCCAAACATGGGATGAATCTTGTCCGATGGGTGGGCGCCACGACAAGCCGCAGGCGATGCGTCGCTGTCGGTCAACAGCGGTACCGTACGGACAGAAGCAGTCCGCACCCGGCGGGCACGAGCATGAGGAAACCACCACGAGCCCCATGAACCCTCCCCATCCCGGCCGCTACTCCGGTCCCCAGGGCAACCTGCACGAGGAACTGCTGCGCGTCCCCTTCGACGCGGTCGCCCCGTGGCTGCGCGTGATCCTCACCGGAGACCCCACCCCGCTGGGCGCGGACAAACTCGCCTACTCCATCAACCCCCACCTCACCGCGCTGCTCGTCTACCGCACCGACCCCGGCAGCTACTCCAGCGCGGTCCTCGACAGGCGCCACGCCCACGCGTGGGGACGCAACAAGCAGGACCTGTGGTTCACCGCCCTGGGTAACATGGCCTACGACCGGTACCAGGAGTACACGGTCAACTCCGGGACCGACACCGACGTGCACGTCGTCCAGGGCATCGACTGGGCCGGATCCGCGCACGTGATGCGGCTGCCCGAGGTCATGCGCCGGCCCGCGCCCCACGGCGCCCTGGTCATGCTGCCCGACTCCAACGTCATGGTCTACGCGGTGCTGCACAGCCGCCGCTCCCTGCCGGTGATCCCGTTCCTCTACGACGTCTTCCGGAGGCTCAACGAGAACGGGCCGGTCACCGACCAGATGCTGTGGTGGCGCGGCGGCCGCGTCGAAGGCATGTCCACCCGCCCCGCCGAGGGCGGCGGAGTTCAGCTCAGGCAGTCCCCGGAGTTCAACGACCTCGTCGAGCGGGAACTGCCCGCCTGAACCGCGCCGCCGCTCAGAACAGGCCCTCCGGCGGCGCGGGGGAGTCCTCCGCGGTCGCGTCCCGCACGACGGCCGCCCCCGAGGCGAACCGGTCCAGTTCGTCGCCCGAGAGCACCCGCGCCATGTCCGGGTCGCGGTGCGCCCGCCGGGCCAACTCGTCCACGGGCAGTTCGCGGTGCCCCGCCACCAGGACCAGGTTCCCGAACCGCCGTCCGCGCAGCACCGAGGGCTCCGCGACCAGCGCCAGGTGACCAAAGACCCGGGCCGCGGTGGCGACCTGGGCCCGGGCGTGCCGCAGCGGGCGGCCGTCGCCCACGTTCGCCGCGTACAGGCCGTCGGGCCGCACCACCCTGGCCGCCTCGGCGACGAACTCCACCGACGTCAGGTGCGCGGGGGTGCGCGCACCGGCGAAGACATCGCACACCACGAGGTCGGCGCTGGCCTCCCTGCGGGCCGCCAGCCAGGTCCGGGCGTCCCCCGCCGCCACCCGCAGGTCCGCCCGGCGGTCCCACGGCAGTTCCCGCCGGACCAGCGCGACCAGGTCCGCGTCGATGTCCACGGCACGCTGCCGCGACCCCGGCCGGGTGGCGGCGACGTAGCGGGCCAGCGTGAGCGCCCCGGCCCCCAGGTGGAAGGCGTCGACGGGCTCGCGTTCGGGCGCCACCAGGTCCACCACGTGCCCCAACCGGCGCACGTACTCGAAGTCGAGGTGGGTGGGGTCGGCCAGGTCGACGTGGGACTGCGGGGTGCCGTCCACGACGAGTACCCACGAGTCGGGGCGGTCGGCGTCCCGCAGCAGTTCCGTCCTCGGCCGCTCCCGCGCCGCCCCGGTGTCGCCCCCGCCCATCCGCCCCCGCTTCCCGCCGTCCGTGGTGACCGTGCCGATTCAACGGTAGGCGCCCCGGACAGCGGAACGGCACACCGCAGGAGCGCGGAGCCGCCGCCCCGGACAGTCGGGCGTCCGCGGCGCCCGCTCGGGGCCGCTAGCCTGGAAGCCCTTCCGGGCGAAGCCGCCGACTCGCCCGACCGAGAAACCCGAGCGGATTGCCTCCGCGATCTCACCGAGGAGTGGTGGTCGTGCTACTGCGGATGTCGAACCTGTTCCTGCGCACCCTGCGTGAGGACCCGGCGGACGCCGAGGTGCCGAGTCACAAGCTTCTGGTGCGCGGCGGGTTCGTGCGCCGCGCCGCGCCCGGCGTCTACTCCTGGCTGCCCCTGGGCAAGATCGTGCTGGAGAACGTCGCCGCCGTGGTGCGCGAGGAGATGAACCGCATCGGCGCCCAGGAGGTGCTGCTCCCCGCGCTGCTGCCCCGCGAGTACTACGAGGCCACCGGCCGGTGGACCGAGTACGGCGACACCCTGTTCCGGCTGAGGGACCGCAAGGGCGCCGACTACCTGCTCGGCCCCACCCACGAGGAACTGTTCACCCTGCTGGTCAAGGGCGAGTACTCCTCCTACAAGGACTTCCCGGTCATCCTCTACCAGATCCAGGAGAAGTTCCGCGACGAGGCCCGGCCGCGCGCCGGAATCCTGCGCGGCCGGGAGTTCCACATGAAGGACTCCTACTCCTTCGACATCGACGACGAGGGGCTGCGGCGCTCCTACGACGCCCACCGCCAGGCCTACGTCCGCATCTTCGACCGGCTCGGCCTGGAGTACGTGATCGTCACGGCGACCTCCGGTGCGATGGGCGGGTCGGCGTCCGAGGAGTTCCTGGCGGTCGCCCCCAGCGGCGAGGACACCTTCGTGCGCAGCACCGGCTCCGACTACGCCGCCAACGTGGAGGCCGTGGTCACCCCCGCGCCCCCCGCCCGGCCCCTCGACGGACTGCCCGAGGCGCGGGTGCACCACACCCCGGACACCCCCACCATCGAGTCGCTGGTGGACTTCCTCAACGGCGCCGGACTCGGGCGGACCTTCACCGCCGCCGACACCCTCAAGAACGTCCTGGTCAAGACACGGCGTCCCGGTGAGGACGACTGGGAGATCGTCGGCGTCGGCGTGCCCGGCGACCGCGAGGTCGACATGAAGCGCCTGGAGGCGTCCCTGGCCCCGGCCGAGGTGGCGCTGCTGGAGGAGGAGGACTTCGCGGCCAACCCCTTCCTGGTGAAGGGCTACATCGGTCCGGGCGCGCTGCAGGCCAACAAGATCCGCTACCTGGTCGACCCCCGCGTCGTCGAGGGCACCGCCTGGGTCACCGGCGCCGACCGGGCCGACCACCACGTCGTCGACCTGGTGTGCGGACGCGACTTCACCCCCGACGGCACCGTCGAGGCCGCCGAGGTCCGCGACGGCGACCCGGCACCCGACGGAACCGGCACCCTCTACACCGCGCGCGGCATCGAGATCGGGCACGTCTTCCAGCTCGGCCGCAAGTACACCGACGCGTTCTCCCTCGACGCGCTCGGCCCCGACGGCAAGCCCAGGCGGGTCACCATGGGCTCCTACGGCATCGGCGTCTCGCGCGTGGTCGCCGCGGTCGTCGAGCAGTCCCACGACGAGCGGGGCATCATCTGGCCCCGGGAGGTCGCGCCCGCCGACGTGCACGTGGTCGGCACCGGCAAGGGCGAGCAGATCGAGGTCGCGCTGCGGATCGGCCGGGAACTGGCGGACCGGGGCGTGCGGG
Source organism: Thermobifida halotolerans (assembly GCF_003574835.2). NCBI lineage: Bacteria > Bacillati > Actinomycetota > Actinomycetes > Streptosporangiales > Nocardiopsidaceae > Thermobifida > Thermobifida halotolerans. Next base: position 226,302 of record NZ_CP063196.1, read on the forward strand.
TGCTGGTGGACGACCGCAAGGGGGTGTCCCCGGGCGTGAAGTTCACCGACGCCGAACTGCTCGGCATCCCCACCGGGGTCATCGTCGGCAGGGGCCTGGCCGACGGCGTGGTCGAACTGCGCGACCGCGCCGGCGGCGGACGCTCGGAGATCGCCCTGGACAGCGTGGTCGACACGGTCGTCGACATCGTGAGGGGCTGACCGGGTCCGGAAAGGCCCCGAGGCTCGGGCCCCGGGGCCGGAACCCTCCCCCCTCGGGCCGGGGCCGTCCGCAGCCCTCCCCGCCTTCCCGGCACCGGCCTGGGGTCACCCCCGGGAGGTCACAGCTCCCCACCCGGAAAGCCCGGGAACACGCTCAGCGGCGAGCCCAGGGCCAGGACGCGCAACGTCGCCTCTCCCAGGGCGCGCCCCGCGAGGTCGCGCAGCCCGGGGACGGAGACCGCGGCCAGCTCCAGGTACGCCTGGGCGGTGGTCTCCTCCAAGCCGACGGCGAAGGCCGCCAGCGCCTCGGGGCCGGTGTCCTCCGGCAGCGCGTAGGCGTCCTCCCCGCCGGGGGGAACGCTCCCGCGCGCCACCAGTTCGGCGTGCAGCGCGTCCCGGCCCGCGCGGTGCTCCTCCAGGTGGGCCAGGCACAGATCGTGCAGCTTCGAGCCGATCCGGGACGCGGCGAAGCCGTATCCGTACACCGCGGCATGCTCGGCCAGCAGCGCGTCCCGCAGTGCCGCGACCGCGGCGTCGGCCGGATCGGTGGGGGTCGGGTCGGGTGTGCCGGTCAACTATGCCTCCGACAGTAGGTGGACGTGCCCCGCCTCGCAGGCGCCGATGCTGGCGAGGAGCTGGGCCAGCGCGGGGTCGGCGGCCTCGCCGAGTTGGCGGAGCCGGTGTGCCGCGGCGGCCTCCTCCGCGACACGCAGTCCGTCCCGGTCGGCGGCGGGGGCAGGGGGCGGCTCGGAACTCGGGGACGGGCTCGGCGCGGTCCCGTCCCGTTCGGGGAGCCGCTCCCGCAGCACCGCCAGGTGGCGTTCGTGGTGGCCGCGCAGCTCCTCGTACAGTCCCGGATCGTCGGCGCCTCCGCTGTCGAGCAGCGCCGTGTAGCGGGAGACCAGCCGCTCCTTCTCCGCGATCACCGAGCGCAGCAGGTACTCGTCGGGGGTGATCTCGCTGGGGTACCAGTCCGATCCCCGGCAGCCGCTCACCCCGAGCACGGCCGCCGCCAGCGCGCCGCCCGCCAGAACCGTGCGGCGGGGGAGGGCGTGGTGGCGCAACGGTACCTCCTGAGGACGTAGGGAAGGGGAGTCGAACCCGCACCATCTTCGCACGCCGCGACCGCCCCGCGGGCTGGCCCGACCGGAGGCGGCCGGGAGCCGGGGACCGCCGCGCCGGGCGCCGTGGCCGCCCCGATGCGCCGAACGATGCCGGAAAACCACTGACTGTGGATACCCTTGAAGCAAAGCCGCCGTCCACCGGGCGACGGCGACCAAGTACACAGCTGGACCGCCCCGAGGTCACCGCGACCTGGACGGAAATAGCCGAGGAGGATCACGATGGGCGCGCAGGCCCGCCACGAGCGTCTCGCGCAGCTGCTGACCCCCATCCTGGCCGAGGCGGGACTCGACCTGGAAGGGCTTGAGATCACTCCGGTCGGCAAGCGCCGCCTGGTCCGTGTCGTGGTGGACTCCGACGACGGTGCCGACCTCGACGCGATCGGCGAGATCAGCCAGAAGGTCTCCACCGCGCTTGACGAGGCCGATGCCATGGGGCAATCTCCCTACGTACTGGAGGTGACCTCGCCTGGTGTGGACCGGCCGCTGACCGAGCCGCGGCACTGGAGGCGCGCACGGGGACGCCTGGTGCACGCCCCCCTCGTCGCGGGCGGTCAGGTGAGAGGACGTGTGGTCTCCGCCGACGAGACGGGCGTCACCTTCGACGTCGACGGCCGAAGCCAGGTGTACGCCTTCTCCGACCTGGGACGAGGCAAGGTCCAGGTGGAATTCCGCCATGACGACGCGGCGGACTAGAGGGGGAGCCCCGTGGATATCGATATGAGTGTCCTGCGCAGCCTGGAACGCGAGAAGGACATCTCGGTGGACCTCGTCGTCAAGGCGATCGAGGACGCACTGCTGATCGCGTACCGCCGTCAGGAGGGGCCCGACACCCACGCCAGAGTGGAACTGGACCGCACCACGGGACACGTCACGGTGTGGGCCGAGGAACGCGACGAAGAGGGAGGCTTCGTACGCGAGTACGACGCCACCCCCTCCGGCTTCGGTCGCATCGCCACGTCCACCGCCAAGCAGGTCATCCTGCAGCGGCTGCGCGACGCCGAGGACGAGGTCACCCTGGGGGAGTTCGCCGGACGCGAGTCCGAGATCGTCTCCGGGGTCATCCAGCAGGGCAAGGACCCGCGCAACGTACTGGTCGACCTCGGCAGGATCGAGGCGATCCTGCCTCCCCAGGAGCAGGTGCCCACCGAGACCTACCACCACGGCGACCGGCTGCGCGCCTACGTCGTGCAGGTCCGCAAGGGACACCGCGGCCCCTCGGTGACGCTGTCCCGCACCCATCCCAACCTGGTGCGCAAGCTCTTCCAGTTGGAGGTCCCCGAGATCGCCGACGGCACGGTCGAGATCGCGGCGATCGCGCGCGAGGCGGGCCACCGCACCAAGATGGCCGTCAAGTCCAACAGGCCCGGCGTCAACGCCAAGGGCGCCTGCATCGGACCGCTCGGCAGCCGGGTGCGCAACGTCATGAACGAACTGCGCGGCGAGAAGATCGACATCGTCGACTACTCCGACGACCCGGCCAGGTTCGTCGGCAACGCGCTGTCGCCCGCCAAGGTCACCCACGTCGAGGTGGTCGACGCCGCGGCGCGGGTCGCCCGGGTCACCGTGCCCGACTACCAGCAGTCGCTGGCCATCGGCAAGGAGGGGCAGAACGCTCGGCTGGCCGCCCGCCTCACCGGGTGGCGCATCGACATCCGCTCCGACATCGAGCCCGCGGCTGGGGCAGAGGAGGCGGAGAAACCGGACGACGGGACCGGCGCCGAAGGGTGATGAGGCCGCGGGGTAGAATGAGGGACGGCTCAGCAGCTCCCGTGCGCACGTGCGTGGGCTGCAGGTCGAAAGCAGCCCAGTCCGACCTGGTGCGGTTGGCGCTGGACGGAGACGCCGTCGTGTGCGACAGGGCCCGGCGAATGCCGGGGCGGGGCGCCTACCTCCATCCCGACCGGCGATGTTGGGAGGCCGCACAACGACGCCGCGCCTGGACACGGGCGTTCCGCGTCGGACGCGCCCTCGACGCGTCAGCCGTTGCCGCGTGTTTCACGGTCTGATTTCGAGTCGGCCGTGGTTCTGGATTAGGGTTGGAATGATCACGCCGTTAGTTCGGTTGTAATGACCGGGCAGGCGGCGGGTCTTGTCATGCCGGCAGATCCGGTGTCACCCACCCATTGTTGTGTAGCAGACGAGTCGGAAGCGGGTCGAGATTGCGATGAGCGCTCGATGAGTACGCAGCGATGAGTACGTCAAGCTAGCGACGGTCCGGCACAGACCCATGTCCCGGACCGAGGTAGAGGAGAGCAGTGGCGAAGGTCCGGGTATACGAACTCGCCAAAGAGTTCGGTGTGGAGAGCAAGGCTGTCCTGGCCAAGCTCCAGGAGATGGGCGAATTCGTACGTTCGGCGTCCTCGACGATCGAGGCGCCGGTGGTTCGTCGACTCAAAGAGGCTTTCAACGACAACAACGGCTCCGGCGGAGCGAAGGGCGGTGGGGCGAAGAGCGGCCCCAGGCCGCGTCCCCGTCCCGAGCCCTCCAGGGCCCCGGCGTCGGCCGGTGGCGACACAGCACGTCCGGCGGCTCCCAAGCCCGGCCCCAAGCCGGGACCGCGTCCCGCCGTCAACGCGCCCGGCGGTTTCCGGGCGCCCACCACCCCTGAGGGCAACACGCCGCGTCCTGCGGCTCCCAAGCCGGGCCCCCGCCCGGGACCCCGTCCCGGTGGCGGTGCCGGCAAGACCGGCCAGTCCGGTGACCGCGGCCCCCGCCCCGACCGCGGGCAGCGCGCCGACCGCTCGGAGCGCCAGCCCCGACCCGAGTCGGGCAAGGGGTCCCGTTCCGGCCCCCGTCCCGGCCCGCGTCCGGGGAACAACCCGTTCACCTCGACCGCGACCGGCATGGGCGCCAAGCCCGCGCCCCGTCCGGGACCCCGCCCCGGCGGAGCCCAGGGCGGCGGAAACACCGGTGGGGCCCGTCCCGGCCCGCGTCCGGGTCCCGGTGGTGCGGGTGGACCGCGCCCCGGTCCCAACGCCGGCGGCCCGCCGCGTCCCCAGGCCCCCCGTCCGCAGGCGCCCCGTCCGGGTCCCGGTGGTGCGGGTGGACCGCGCCCCGGCCCCAACGCCGGCGGCCCGCGTCCCGGTCCGCGCCCCGGCCCGCGTCCCGGCGGTCCGCGGCCCAGCCCGATGAACATGCCCGCGTCCCGGCCGACCCCGCCCGGTGGCGGTGGCGGTGGCGGCGGCCGCGGTGGCACCGGCGGTCGCGGTGGCGGCGGCCGTTCCGGTCGCGGCGGCCCGGTCGGCGCCGGACCGCGCAGCGGTGGCGCGCCCGGTGGCGGCGGCCCGCGTCCCGGCGGCTTCGGCGGCCGTCCCGGCGGCGGTGGTCGCGGTCGCGGCGGCACCGCGGGTGCCTTCGGCCGTCCCGGCGGCCGTCCGGGTCGTGCCCGCAAGTCCAAGAAGCAGCGCCGCCAGGAGTTCAACGACATGCAGGCGCCGTCGTTCGGCGGCGTCAAGATCCCCAGTGGCAACGGCAAGGTGATCCGGCTGTCCCGCGGGGCCTCGCTGTCGGACTTCGGTGACCGCATCGACGTCAACCCGGCGTCGCTGGTCCAGGTCGTCATGATGCAGCTGGGCGAGATGGTCACGGCCACGCAGTCGCTGCCGGACGAGACGCTGCAGCTGCTGGGCGAGGAGCTCAACTACACGGTTGAGGTCGTCAGCCCCGAGGACGAGGACCGCGAGCTGCTGGAGTCCTTCTCGATCGAGTTCGGTGAGGACGAGGGCGGCGAGGAGGACCTCAGGGCGCGTCCGCCGGTCGTGACCGTCATGGGTCACGTCGACCACGGTAAGACGCGACTGCTCGACGCGATCCGCAACACCAACGTGGCCAGCGGCGAGGCGGGCGGCATCACCCAGCACATCGGCGCCTACCAGGTGTCGACCACGGTGGACGGTGAGGACCGCAAGATCACCTTCATCGACACCCCGGGTCACGAGGCGTTCACCGCCATGCGTGCCCGCGGTGCGCAGGCCACCGACATCGCGGTGCTGGTGGTCGCGGCCGACGACGGCGTCAAGCCGCAGACGGCCGAGGCCATCGACCACGCCAAGGCGGCCGACGTGCCGATCGTGGTGGCGGTCAACAAGATCGACGTCGAGGGCGCCGACCCGCAGAAGGTGCGGGCCCAGCTCACCGAGTACGGTCTGGTCGCCGAGGAGTACGGCGGCGACGTCCAGTTCGTGGACATCTCCGCCAAGCAGAACATCAACATCGACGGCCTTCTCGAAGCCGTGGTCCTGACCTCCGACGCGGCGCTGGACCTGCGGGCCAACCCCGACATGCCGGCACAGGGCCTGGCCATCGAGGCCTACCTCGACCGGGGCCGCGGCTCCATGGCCACCGTGCTGGTGCAGCGCGGGACGCTGCGCGTCGGCGACTCGATCGTCTGCGGCGACGCCTACGGGCGCGTCCGCGCGATGCTCGACGAGAACGGCAAGCAGGTCAAGGAGGCCGAGCCGTCGCGGCCGGTCCAGGTCCTCGGACTGACCAACGTGCCCAGCGCGGGCGACAACTTCCTGGTGGTCAAGGACGACCGGGTGGCCCGCCAGATCGCGCAGCAGCGCGAGGCGCGGGAGCGGTTCGCGCAGCAGGCCAAGGCCAGCCGCCGCGTCACCCTCGACAACTGGCAGAAGACCCTGGAGGAGGGCAAGCGCGACGAGCTGCTCCTCATCATCAAGGGCGACATGTCCGGTTCCGTCGAGGCTCTGGAGGAGTCCCTCCTCAAGATCGACGCGGGCGGCGACGAGGTCGCCATCCGGGTCATCGGCCGCGGTGTCGGAGCGATCACGCAGAACGACATCAACCTGGCCGCCTCGGCGGGCGCGATCATCATCGGCTTCAACGTTCGGCCCGAGGGCAAGAACAGCGAACTGGCCGACCGCATGGGCGTGGACATCCGCTACTACTCGGTCATCTACCAGGCCATCGACGAGGTGGAGGCGGCCCTCAAGGGCATGCTCAAGCCCGAGTACGAGGAGGTCCAGCTCGGTACCGCGCAGATCCGCGAGGTCTTCAAGGTGCCGCGCATCGGCAACGTCGCCGGTGTGATCGTCCGCGACGGCATCATGAAGCGCAACGCCAAGGCCCGGCTCATCCGCGACGGAGTGGTTGTCTCCGACAACCTCAACGTCGACTCGCTGCGCCGGTTCAAGGACGATGTCACCGAGGTCCGCGAGGGCTTCGAGTGCGGTGTCGGCGTCGGGTACAACGATCTGCGCGTCGACGACGTCATCGAGACGTTCGAGATGCGGGAGAAGCCGCGCGACTGACCCCTCCGGTCCGTTCCGGGCCCCGGCGCGCCGCGCCGGGGCCCGGTTCCCCGGTTCCACGGTCGGCCGCACCGAGAAGCGGCATCCGAGAACTACACAGACATCCACGGGGTGAGTACGTGTTCGTCGGCGCCTTGACGCTGGACCTGCTGTTGGGGGACATCCGTTCCCTGAAACAGAAGCGTTCCGTGGTGCGGCCCATCGTGGCCGAACTCCAGCGCAAGCACAGTGTCTCGGTCGCCGAGACCGGCAACCACGACCTGTATCGGCGCTGCGAGATCGGAGTCGCGGTGGTCGCCACCACCGCGGCGCACTGCACGGCTCTGATGAACTCCTGCGAGCGCCTGGTCGCCGACCACCCCGAGGTCGAGTTGCTGTCCGCCCGACAGCGGCTCTTCAACGACGAGGAATAGAGCGATGGTTGACGCCGCACGCGCGAGCAAACTCGCCGACCGCATCCAGCGGATCGTGGCCGAAATGCTGGAGCGCCGCATCAAGGATCCGCGTCTGGGGTTCGTGACCGTCACCGACGCGCGGCTCACCAACGACCTGCGCGACGCCACCGTCTACTACACGGTGTTCGGCAGCGACGTGGAGAAGGCCGAGACCGCGGCGGCACTGGAGAGCGCCAAGGGGCTGATCCGCTCCGAGGTCGGCCGCCGCACCGGACTGCGGCACACCCCCAGCCTGACCTTCGTCTCCGACGAGGTGCAGGCCAACGCCCAGCACATCGAGGAGTTGCTGGCCAAGGCCAAGATGGCCGACGCCGAGGTGGCACGTGCCGCGGCCAACGCCCGCCCCGCCGGTGACGCCGACCCCTACCGGACGGCGCACGACCGCGAGGACGAGGGCGAGGACGACTGACCCATGACCGACGGCGTCGTCATCGTCGACAAACCGGCCGACTGGACCTCCCACGACGTGGTCGCCCGGGTGCGCCGCCTGGCCAAGACCCGCAGGGTCGGCCACGCGGGCACCCTCGACCCGATGGCCACCGGGGTGCTGGTGCTGGGCGTCGGCAGGGCCACCAGACTGCTGGGGCACCTCGCCCTCACCGAGAAGGTCTACACGGCGACGATCCGGCTGGGACAGACCACCACCACCGACGACGCCGAGGGAGAGCCGCTGGAGCGCCGCGGCGCCGACCAGGTCGACGAGGCGGCGGTCCACGCCGGGACCAAAGCGCTCACCGGCGTGATCCGGCAGGTTCCACCGCAGGTCAGCGCGATCAAGGTGAACGGTCAGCGCGCCTACCGGAAGGCCCGCGCGGGGGAGGCGGTCGATCTCAAGGCGCGCGAGGTGACGGTCCACGAGTTCGCCGTCACCGGGCTTCGCCGCATCCCCGACCCCGACGGCGGCTTCGTCGACGTCGACGCCCGGGTCACCTGCTCCAGCGGCACCTACATCCGTTCCCTGGCCCGCGACCTCGGCGCGGATCTCGGTGTGGGCGGGCACCTCACGGCGCTGCGCCGCACCCGGGTCGGCCCCTACGGACTGGACCGGGCCGCGACCCTGGACGAGCTGGCCGCCGAGTTCACCCTGATGCCGCTGGCGGACGCGGTCGCCGCAGCCTTCCCGGTCCGCCGCCTCACCGAGGCGGAGGCCCGCAGGGTGGCCCACGGCAACCGGATCTCCCCGAGCGGAAGCCCCGGACCGGTCGGCCTGTTCGCCCCGGACGGCAGCGTGCTGGCCCTGGCCGAGGACCGTCCCGGCTACGGCAAACCCATCGTGGTCTTCGCCGGGAACTGAACCGGACAGGAGCGGGGCGGTCCCGGCCCCCTCCTCCGGAGGGGTGCGGCGGCGAGTAGCATGGCGCGGGGCGGCCCCTGACCCGTCGTCCCGTCCTCGGCGGCCACTTTGATGGGAGCGGTGAGCGTGCGGTTGTGGCGCGGACTGGACGAGGTGCCCCCCGACCTGGGACGCTCGGTCGTGGTCGTCGGAACCTTCGACGGCGTCCACCGCGGCCACCAGCGCGTCCTGGAACGGGCGCGGGAGCACGCGGACCGGCTGGACCTGCCGCTGGTCGCGGTCACCTTCGATCCGCCTCCCGAACTGGTGCCGGGAGCGCCCGAGCCCGCCGTGGTCCTCACCGGAGCCGACCGCAGGGCCGAACTGCTCTCCGAGCACGGCGCGGACGCGGTGTGCGTGCTGCCGTTCACCCCCGAACTCTCCCGCTGGTCCGCTGAGGACCTCGTCGGCCGGGCCCTGGTCGGCAGGATGCGTGCCGCGGCGGTCGTGACCGCCCCGGACCTCCACCTCGGACACGGCACGGACGCGGACGTCGACACACTGCGCGCCCTCGGCAAGGAGTACGACTTCACGGTCGAGGAGGTGCAACCGCCCGCCGACGCCGAACCGGTCACCACCGCCCGGGTGCGCTCCCTCGTCACCGCGGGAGACATCGCCGGGGCCAACGCCGCGCTGGGACGGGCGCACCGCGTCGAAGGCGTGGTCGTCCACGGAGCCGCCCGGGGACGGGAGCTGCTCGGCTTCCCCACCGCGAACCTGGAGTGCCCGCCGAACGCGGCCGTCCCCGCCGACGGCGTCTACGCGGGCTGGCTGCTGCGGCTCGACGGCACCGAGGGGGAGTCCAGGTGGGCGGCGGCGATCTCGGTGGGCACCAACCCCACCTTCGAGGCAAGCGCCCGCACCGTCGAGGCCTACGCCCTGGACCGCGACGACCTGGAGCTGTACGGGCTGCGCATGGCGGTGGAGTTCGTCCACCGCATCCGCCCGATGCTGCGCTTCGACGGAGTCGAGGCGCTGATCGAGGCCATGGGCCGCGACGTCGAACGCTGCCGGGAACTGCTGCTGGGCGGGTGAACCGGACGCGCGGCCGAAAGACGGCCGGAGTCGCCGCGTACGGGTAGTAAGCTTTCCTGGGTGGTCGGCCGCAGCGCCGGCCAACGGTCGTGCGCACACACCGTGTCGCGGGGTCCGCGACACGTCCGACCGCACAGCAACCCGAGACGACTGTGGGCGCGCATGGTTGTCGGCTTTCGACGGCCCCACCGGGCCGCTCCTCGAAAGAAACCCAAAGGTCCGCGCGCCGAGAACGTGAGAAGGAGCGTCGTGTCGATCGACACCGCCACCAAGAACAAGATCATCGCCGAGTACGCCACCACGGAAGGCGACACCGGCTCTCCCGACGTCCAGGTCGCGCTGTTGACGCACCGCATCATCCAGCTCACCGAGCACCTCAAGGAGCACAAGCACGACCACCACAGCCGCCGTGGTCTGCTGCTGCTGGTCGGTCGTCGGCGCCGTCTCCTCCAGTACATCGCGAGGAAGGACATCAACCGCTACCGTCGGCTGATCGAGCGTCTCGGTCTGCGTCGCTAGCCGGTTTCCACGGCTCGGGGGAGTGGCCGCCGCCGCTCCCTTTTTCTTAGTAGTGTGGAGCCGTTACCGACCGCCGGGACAGGGTAGTACCCCGTCACGGCGGTCGGACGACAACTGAAAGAGCAGGTACTTCCCGCGCCCCTACCCTCGACTGCTTCCGGTCATGGTGGCGCCTTCCGGTGGGCGGAGCAACCGGTCCGCCCCACGGTGTCGAGGCCGGTCCTCGGTAGTGGTTCTCCGACACACCCTCGTCCGGGTTCTTCGGAGGACTTCGATCGATGGCCGGCCGTCAGAGCCATCGCAGCGCGGACGTGTGCCACGCACGTCGTGCCGCGGAGTCGCGGCGACTCCCATGGCGGGAACTCTCATACGGGGCACGGACGCGGGAGCTTCGTTATCCGTGTAGGAGGTCGCCCATGGAGGGCGTGTATTCCGCCGAGGCCGTCATCGACAACGGCCGCTTCGGCACCCGTACCATCCGCTTCGAGACCGGTCGACTGGCGCGCCAGGCAGCCGGATCGGCCACCGCTTTCCTCGACGACGAGACCATGGTCCTGTCGGCGACGACCGCGTCGAAGCGACCCAAGGAGACACTCGACTTCTTCCCGCTGACCGTCGACGTCGAAGAACGCATGTACGCCGCGGGGCGCATCCCCGGCTCGTTCTTCCGCCGTGAGGGCCGTCCCTCCGAGGACGCCATCCTCACCTGTCGACTGATCGACCGGCCGCTGCGGCCGTCCTTCCAGAAGGGGCTGCGCAACGAGATCCAGATCGTCGAGACGATCCTGGCGCTGCACCCCGAGCACCTCTACGACGTGGTCGCCATCAACGCCGCCTCGATGTCCACCCAGCTCGCCGGGCTACCGTTCTCCGGCCCCATCGGCGGCGTGCGCGTGGCGCTCATCGAAGGCCAGTGGGTGGCGTTTCCCACCCACAGCGAACTGTCCAACGCCACCTTCGACATGGTCGTGGCCGGCCGGGTGCTGGACAGCGGCGACGTCGCGATCATGATGGTCGAGGCCGAGTCCACCTCAAACACCCTCAAGCTCGTCCGGGAAGGCGCCGTCGGCCCCAACGAGCAGACCGTCGCCGAGGGCCTGGAGGCCGCCAAGCCGTTCATCAAGGTGCTGTGCCGGGCGCAGCAGACGGTGGCCGACGCCGCGGCCAAGGAGACCGCCGAGTACCCGATCTTCCTCGACTACCAGGACGACGCCTACACCGCCGTCGAGGGAGCGATCCGCTCCGAACTGGCCTCCGCGCTCACCATCGCCGACAAGCAGGAGCGGGAGACCGAACTCGACCGGGTCAAGGCGCTGGCCGCCGAGAAGCTCGCCGAGGATTTCGAAGGGCGCGAGAAGGAGCTCGCCGCCGCGTTCCGCGCGCTCACCAAGAAACTGGTGCGTGAACGCATCATCAACGAGAAGGTCCGCATCGACGGCCGCGGCACCAAGGACATCCGCTCCCTGACCGCCGAGGTCAACGTCGTACCCCGGGTGCACGGCTCGGCCCTGTTCGAGCGCGGCGAGACCCAGATCCTGGGCGTCACCACGCTGAACATGCTGCGCATGGAGCAGACCATCGACACGCTCAACCCCGAGCGGACCAAGCGCTACATGCACAACTACAACTTCCCGCCGTACTCCACCGGCGAGACCGGCCGGGTGGGCTCGCCCAAGCGCCGCGAGATCGGCCACGGCGCGCTCGCCGAACGCGCCCTCATCCCGGTGCTGCCCTCGCGCGAGGAGTTCCCCTACGCCATCCGCCAGGTGTCGGAGGCCATCGGCTCCAACGGCTCCACCTCCATGGGCTCGGTGTGCGCCTCCACGATGTCGCTGATGGCGGCGGGCGTGCCGCTCAAGGACATGGTCGCGGGCATCGCCATGGGACTGATCAGCGAGGGCGGCGAGTACGTCACCCTCACCGACATCCTCGGCGCCGAGGACGCCTACGGCGACATGGACTTCAAGGTCGCCGGCACCCGCGAACTCATCACCGCGCTGCAGTTGGACACCAAACTCGACGGCATCCCCGCCGAGGTGCTGGCCGCCGCGCTGCAGCAGGCCCGCGGGGCGCGCCTGGCCATCCTCGACGTCATGGCCGAAGCCATCGAGCGTCCCGCCGAGATGAGCCCGCACGCGCCGCGCATCCTCACCGTCAAGGTGCCCGTCGACAAGATCGGCGAGGTCATCGGCCCCAAGGGCAAGATGATCAACTCGATCCAGGACGACACCGGCGCCGAGATCACCATCGAGGACGACGGCACCATCTACATCGGCGCCACCGACGGTCCCTCCGCCGAGGCCGCCCGCGACACGATCAACAGCATCGCCAACCCGACGATGCCCGAGGTCGGCGACCGCTACCTCGGCACGGTCGTCAAGACCACCGCGTTCGGCGCGTTCGTGTCGCTGCTGCCCGGCAAGGACGGCCTGCTGCACATCTCGCAGATCCGCAAACTGCACGGCGGCCAGCGGATCGAGAACGTCGAAGACGTCATCAGCATCGGCGACAAGATCCAGGTCGAGATCCGCGAGGTCGACGACCGCGGCAAGCTCTCCCTCGTCCCGGTCGAGGTCGTCGAGGCCGAGAACGCCAGCGGTGAGGAGTCCGGGAACGGAGCCAGGAAGCCGGAGGGCGAGGGAGGCGGAAACGAGCAGCCGCGCCGTCGCCGCCGCACCCGCTCCTCCAGTCGCTCCAACGAGAACACCTGAGTGATCCGCCCGGGACGCTTCCGGGACTGAGAACTCGTCGGGCGGCCGTACCGTGGGGACGGCCGCCCCTCCCGTCTGCGGACGGGGCGACCACACCGTTTCCGTTCTCGCTGAAGAAGGAGCCATGACGACAGTTCCGATCGCGGCCGAGCAGGAACCAGGCACCACCGTCACCCTGCTGCAACCGCAGGGCGGCAGCGGCCTGGTGCGCCGCACCGTGCTGCCGGGCGGCCTGCGGGTGGTCACCGAGACCATGCCGGGGGTGCGCTCCGTGGCCTTCGGGATCTCGGCCACCACCGGGTCACGCGACGAGGACGCGGCGCACGCGGGCTCCGCGCACTTCCTGGAACACCTGCTGTTCAAGGGAACCGAGCGGCGCACCGCCCTGGACATCTCCGCGCTGCTCGACGGGGTGGGCGCCGACTACAACGCCTACACCACCAAGGAGCAGACCACCTACTACGCCAAGGTCCTCGACCGCGACCTGCCGCTGGCGATCGACGTCATCAGCGACATGGTCGCCAACTCGGTGCTCGCCCCCGCCGAGGTGGAGACCGAACGCGGCGTGATCCTCGAAGAGATCGCCATGTACGAGGACGAGCCCGCCGACGTGGTCGACGACGTGTTCGCCGCCCACTTCTTCCGGGGCTCCCCGCTCAGCCGTCCCATCCTGGGCACCAACGACACCATCCGCGCGCTGCCCCGGGACCGGATCTTCGAGCAGTACCGGAGCGGCTACGTGCCCTCCGAACTCGTCGTGGCCGCGGCGGGCAACCTCGACCACGACCTGGTGGTGCGCAGAGTCGCCGAGGCGTTCCGCGACAAACTCGACGCCGCCGGGGACGCGCGCCCCTCCCCGCCCCGCATCGGCACCGAAGCGCCCGCCACCACCCCGGGAACGGCACTGGTCAGCCGCGACACCGAACAGGCCCACCTGATCCTGGGCCGCGAAGGCGTCAAACGCACCGACCCGCGCTGGTACGCCCTGCGGGTGCTCGGCGCGGTCCTCGGCGGCGGCATGTCGTCCCGCCTGTTCCAGGAGGTGCGGGAGAAGCGCGGCCTGGCCTACGCCGTGCACGGCTACTCCTCCAGCTACTCCGACACCGGCCTGTTCCAGGTGTACGTGGGCTGCCTCCCCGACAAGATCGACGAGGTTCTCGACGTCTGCCGCGGCGAACTGGCCAGGGCCGCCGCCCACGGCGTCGACGCCGACGAGCTGGCCCGCGCCAAGGGACAGATCCGCGGCTCCTGGGTGCTGGGCACCGAGGGGACCAACTCGCGCATGAGCCGCCTGACCGGGCACGAACTCGGCCGGACCCGGCACCTGTCCCTCGACGAGGACCTCGCGCTGTTCGACGCCGTCACCTCCGACGACGTCAGCGAGGTCGCCGCCGACGTGCTCAACCGCCCCGAAACCCTGGCGGTGGTCGGCCCCTACGAGGAGGACCGCGCCTTCGACTGACCCGTCCCGCGGCCCGGCACGGTCCGGGCCGCGGACACTTCCGGTACGGTGAGACCCGTGATCAAGGTAGGAGTGTTCGGCGCCCTCGGGCGCATGGGGTCGGAAGTCGTCAGGGCCGTCGAAGCGGAGGCCGACACCGAACTGGTGGCCGGAATCGACAGCGCGGACGAGCGCGAGAAGGTGCTCGGAGCCGACGTGGTGGTCGACTTCACCCACCCCGACGTGGTGATGGACAACCTGCGCTGGCTCGTCGACCACGGCATCCACGCCGTCGTCGGCACCAGCGGCTTCGACGAGGCCAGACTGGCCGAGGTGCGCGCACTGCTCGACGCGCGCCCGGGCGCCAACGTCCTCATCGCCCCCAACTTCGGCATCGCGGCCGTACTCATGATGAACTTCGCGGCCAAGGCCGCGCCCCACTTCGAGTCGGCCGAGATCATCGAACTGCACCACCCGAACAAGGCCGACGCGCCCAGCGGAACCGCCTACCGCACCGCCGAACTGATCGGTGCGGCGCGCGCCGAAGCCGGTCTGGACGCCGCACCCGACGCCACCACCTCCGAACTGCCCGGCGCCCGCGGCACCCAGGTCGAGGGGGTGCGGGTGCACGCGCTGCGGATCACCGGAATGATCGCCCACCAGGAGGTGGTCTTCGGCACCCACGGCGAGACGCTGACCATCCGCCACGACTCGATGAACCGCGAGTCGTTCATGCCGGGCGTGCTGCTGGGCATCCGCAGGGTCGCCGCCCTGCCCGACCGTCTCACCCTCGGCCTGGAGTCCCTGCTCGGCCTCTGACGCGCGGAGGCCTCCGGGGCGGCCTCCGGGGGCCTCCCGGTTCGGGACCTAGTCCCGCGCCTCGTCGGAGTCCACCCAGCCGAGGGTGCGCCGCACCGCCTTGGTCCAGTGGCGGTACTCGCGGTCACGCACCTCCGGGTCGATCTTCGGGGTCCACGCGGCGTCCCGCCTCCAGTTGGCGCGCAGGCTGTCCAGGTCGGGCCAGTACCCCACCGCCAGCCCCGCCGCGTAGGCCGCGCCCAGGCAGGTGGTCTCCGACACCATCGGCCGCACCACCTCCAGATCCAGGACGTCGGCCAGCGTCTGGTCCAGCAGCGCGTTGGCGACCATGCCGCCGTCCACCTTCAACGAGGTCAGCGGGATGCCCGAGTCGCTGTTCATCGCGTCCACCACCTCGCGGGTCTGCCACGCGGTGGCCTCCAGCACGGCACGGGCCAGGTGCGCCCTGGTGACGTAGGAGGTCAGACCGGCGATCACCCCGCGGGCGTCGCTGCGCCAGTGCGGTGCGAACAGCCCCGAGAACGCGGGAACGATGTAGCAGCCCCCGTTGTCGGTCACGGTCGACGCCAACTCCTCGATCTCGGCCGCGTGGGAGATCATGCCCAGGTTGTCGCGCAGCCACTGCACCAGGGAGCCCGCCATCGCGATGGACCCCTCCAACGCGTACACCGCGGGCTCCTCGCCGATCTGGTAGCCCAGCGTGGTCAGCAGCCCGTTCGCGGAGACCACCGGCTCGGTCCCGGTGTTGAGCACCAGGAACGCGCCCGTGCCGTAGGTGCCCTTCACATCCCCGGGGGCGAAGCAGGTCTGCCCGAACAGCGCGGCGTGCTGGTCGCCCAGCGCGGCGGCCACGGGCACCCCCTCCAGGGGGCCGGTGGCCGTGCCGTACACCTCGGAACTGGACCGGATCTTCGGCAGCATCACCTCGGGGATGCCCATGGCGTCCAGGATCTCCGGATCCCAGCGCAGCGTGCGCAGGTTCATCAGCATGGTGCGGCTGGCGTTGGTGACGTCGGTGACGTGCCGCCCGGTGAGGTTCCACACCAGCCACGAGTCCACGGTGCCGAACAGCACCTCGCCGCGTTCGGCGCGCTGGCGCAGCCCCGGCACCCGGTCCAGCAGCCAGCGCAGCTTCGGACCGGAGAAGTAGGTCGCCAGCGGCAGCCCGCAGCGCTCCCGGAACCGGTCCTGGCCCCGCTCCCCGCCGAGTTCGGCCAGCAGGCGGTCGGTGCGGGTGTCCTGCCACACGATCGCGTTGTGCACCGGCTCACCGGTCTCCCGGTCCCACACCACGGTGGTCTCACGCTGGTTGGTGATGCCGACCGCGGCCAACCGGTCCGGGGACAGCCCGCCCGCCGCGAGCGCCTCGCCGACCACCGCGACCACGTTGGTCCAGATCTCCGCGGCGTCGTGCTCCACCCAGCCGGGACGGGGGAAGATCTGGCGGTGCTCGCGCTGCCCGACGGAGACGACCTCCCCGCGCCGGTCGAAGACGATGCAACGGCTCGACGTGGTGCCCTGGTCGATCGCCGCCACGTACTGTTCGGTCACCGGACCCCGCCCTTCCACTCGCATGGCACGTTCCACGGTCGCTTCCGACGTTAGCGGGATCACACCCACAGGGGGAGTCCGGCGACTCCGGAAGCGGTGAAGGAGACCCCGGTGAAGGGGGTGTGCCGGCGGCGGAGGCCCTTCGACAGCGTCCCGTCCTCCCCTCGGGGCCGGGAGTTCACGCCCCCCGGGCAGGGAGCCGTGGGAACCCCCGACCCCCCGGCAGCGCACTCACCCCAGGGCGAGCCCCACCGTGAACAGCGCGCCGAAGACCAACTGGAGCCGCCCCGTCTCACCCAGGCCGCGGACCAGGTCCGCCCCGACCTCGCCCCGCAGCACCCGAGCGCACGGCCGCACCGCCAGCGGCGCGGCCAGCAGCACCAGCAGCACCCACCAGGAGCCCGCCGCCGCGGCCAGCGCGGCGGCGAACGCGCCCACGACACACCCGACGAACAGCAGCCGGGCCCGCCGGTCCCCCAGCACCACCGCCAGCGTCCGCTTGCCGCTGACCGCGTCGGTGGGCAGGTCACGGATGTTGTTGACCACCAGCATCGAACACGACAGCGCCCCCACCGCCGCCGCCGCGGCCCACCCCCGCCACGGCACCGACCCCGCCTGCACGAACACCGTCCCGGCCACCGCCACCAGACCGAAGAACACGAACACCGAGACCTCGCCCAGCGCCCGGTAGCCGTACGGGTTCGACCCCCCGGTGTAGAACCAGGCGGCGGCGATCGCGACCGCCCCCACCAGCAGCAGCCACCAGGAGGACACGGCCGCCAGCACCAGCCCGACGACCGCGGCCACCGCGAAACACGCCCACGCCGCCGCGAACACCCGCCGGGGCGCGGCCAACCGGGTCCCGGTCAACCGCAGCGGCCCCACCCGGTTCTCGTCGGTGCCGCGCACCCCGTCGCTGTAGTCGTTGGCGTAGTTCACCCCGACCTGCAACGCCACCGCCACCAGCAGTGCCAGCAGCGCCTTCCACCACACGGCGGCGCCCAGACCGAAGGCCACCCCGGTGCCCACCGCCACCGGGACGACCGAGTTCGGCAGGGTACGCGGACGGGCACCCGCCACCCACTGGCTGACCGTGGCCACCTGTCGGCCTCACTTCCCCACCCCGCCCGCCACCGCGGACGGGAGCCACACACGTCCTCTTGCTCGGCTCCACCGTATCGCCGCCCGCCGCGGCACCGGTCAGCGGCTGATGGCCGCGTGCAGCCGCACCATGGGCACCAGCACCCCCGTGTCCAACTCCCGGCGCGCCCCGTCCGCCGCCCAGCCCGCCCGCTCCACGAACGCGCGCAACGGGTTGTCCCGCTCCAACGTCCACACGTACACCGCCTGGAAACCGTCGTCGAGCAGGTGGTCCACCACCGCGTGCAGCAGGCGGCTGCCGTGCCCGCGCCGCGCGAACACCGGAGCCACGTGCAGCGCGTAGATCTCGGCGTCGGTGCCCGGCCAGCGGTCGTCGTCCTGCGCCGGGCCGATCGCCGCGAACCCCGCCACCGTCCCCTCGTCGGTGGCCACCAGCAGCCGGTGCCGCGACGTCGGAGGCGCGGCCACCGCCGCCCGCCACCGCTCCACGAACGCCGCCCGCGCCTCGGCGCCCGACATCTCCGCCAGCACCTCCTCGGGCAGCGCCCCCCGGTACATCTCCCGCCACGCCGCCACCTGGACGTCCACGATCGCTTCGACGTCCCCTTCACGGGCGGGCCGGACAAACCGCTGTGTCGACACGGCAGGTTCCCTCTTCACTCGACGTCCTGTGGTGCGCGCCCATCGTCCCAGCCCCACCGGGAACCGCACACCCCGGAGGCGGCACCGGGGTGCGGCCTTGAGAATCCCCCGAATATTCGTTCCAGGGCTGCAACCGGACCGGGTCGGCATGGCAGCATCGAAGACGTGAGCATCATCCTTAGAGTCATCGTCAACGCCATCGCGCTGTGGGCCGCGGTGCTCCTGGTCGACGGGATCGACGTCACCACCGACGACACGGTCACCATGATCCTGACCTACCTGGGCATCGGCGCGCTCTTCGGCATCGTCAACGCCGTCATCAAACCGATCGTCAAAACGGTCGGCTGCGTCTTCTACATCGTCACCCTCGGCCTGGTCGCCCTGGTCGTCAACGCCCTGCTGCTGTGGCTCACCGGATGGTTGGCCGGAGTGATGGGCATTCCCTTCGTCATCGACGGCTTCTGGGCGGCGTTCTGGGGATCGATCATCGTCGCGGTCGTCAGTTGGCTGCTCAGCCTGTTCGTCGGAGGAGACGACGACTGACCCGCCGGCCGCGGCGGCCCACGCGGCACCGCACCCGGCCCCACGGACCGGAGCGCGCCACGTCCACCCCCTGAACGGGGAGGTTGGCGCGCTCTGTCCGCCTTTCACGGTACCGTTTGCAATATGGTAGGCAGTACTACGCCGAACGCGCCCTTCGGCCAGATGTTGACCGCGATGATCACCCCCATGCACGACAACGGGGACGTCGACTACGACGGGGTAGCCCGACTCGCGGCCTACCTGGTCGACGAGCAGCGCAACGACGGCCTCGTCATCAGCGGAACCACGGGGGAGTCCGCCACCACCAGCGATGACGAGAAGGATCGCATCCTGCGCACCGTCGTCGAGGCGGTCGGCGACCGCGCCACCATCGTCGCCGGGGTGGGCACCAACGACACCCGACACAGCATCAGGCTGGCCAGGGCCGCCGAACGCGCCGGAGCCGACGGACTGCTGGTCGTCACCCCCTACTACAACCGGCCGCCCCAGGAGGGGCTGCTGCGGCACTTCACCGCCGTCGCCGACGCCACCGAACTGCCGGTCATGCTCTACGACATCCCCGGCCGCACCGGCACCCCCATCGCCTCCGAGACGCTGGT
Organism: Thermobifida halotolerans; assembly: GCF_003574835.2. NCBI lineage: Bacteria > Bacillati > Actinomycetota > Actinomycetes > Streptosporangiales > Nocardiopsidaceae > Thermobifida > Thermobifida halotolerans. The sequence goes on from NZ_CP063196.1 coordinate 245,645, forward strand.
CCGCCTCGCCGAGCACCCCCGCATCGTCGCCAACAAGGACGCCAAGGACGACCTCGGCGCCAGCTCCTGGGTGATGGAGCGCACCGGTCTCGCCTACTACTGCGGCACCGACATGCTCAACCTGCCGCTGCTGTCCGTCGGCGCGGTCGGCTTCGTCAGCGTGGTGGGACACATCGTCGGCGGGGACCTGCACGACATGATCGACGCCTACCACTCCGGCGACGTCGCCCGCGCCCTGGCCATCCACCGCCGCCTGACCCCCGTCTACACCGGCATCTTCCGCACCCAGGGCGTCATCACCACCAAGGCCGTCCTCACCATGTTCGGCCTGCCCGGCGGAGCGGTGCGCACCCCGCTGGCCGACGCCTCCCCCGAACTGCAGGCACTGCTGCGCGAAGACCTCGCCGCGGCCGGGGTGAAGGGCCCCATCGGCCTCGCCCCGCACCAGGCCGTCCCGGCCAGCGCGGTGGGAGTGGAACGACTCACGGAGGGATCGGCATGAGCCACCCGCACCCCGAACTCGGACCCCCGCCGCCGCTGCCCCGCGACGCCCTGCGGATCGTGCCCCTGGGCGGCCTGGGGGAGATCGGCCGCAACATGACCGTCTTCGAGTACGACGGCAGACTCCTCGTCATCGACTGCGGCGTGCTCTTCCCCGAAGAGGAGCAGCCCGGCGTCGACCTGATCCTCCCCGACTTCGAGTACATCCGGGACCGCCTCGACGACGTCGAGGCCATCGTGCTCACCCACGGACACGAGGACCACATCGGCGGCGTCCCGTTCCTGCTGCGCGAACGCAACGACATCCCGCTGGTGGGCTCCCGCCTCACCCTGGCGTTCCTCTCCGCCAAACTCGGCGAGCACCGCATCAAACCCGAACTGGTGCAGGTCGCCGAAGGGGAACGGCACACCTTCGGCGCCTTCGACCTCGAATTCTTCGCGGTCAACCACTCCATCCCCGACGCGCTCGCGATCGGCATGCGCACCCCCGCCGGAAACCTGCTGCACACCGGCGACTTCAAGATGGACCAGCTGCCCCTGGACAACCGCATCACCGACCTCGGCGGATTCGCGCGCTTCGGAACCGAGGGCGTCGACCTGCTGCTGTCGGACTCCACCAACGCCGAAGTGCCCGGCTTCGTCACCAGCGAACGCGACATCGCCTCCGTCGTCGACAACGTCTTCGCCAAAGCCGAGAAACGCGTCATCGTCGCCTGCTTCGCCTCCCACATCCACCGGGTGCAGCAGGTCCTCGACGCCGCCCAGGCCCACAACCGCAAGGTCGCCTTCGTGGGCCGCTCCATGGTCCGCAACATGAACATCGCGCGGGAACTCGGCTACCTGAAGGTCCCCGGCGGCCTGCTCGTCGACTCGCGCGACCTCGACGAACTGCCCTCCGACGAGGTCGTGCTGGTGTGCACCGGCTCCCAGGGCGAACCCATGGCCGCCCTCAGCCGCATGGCCAACCGCGACCACCAGATCCACATCGAACCCGGCGACACGGTCATCCTGGCCTCCTCGCTCATCCCCGGCAACGAGAACTCGGTCAACCGGGTCATCAACGGCCTCACCCGATGGGGCGCCAAAGTCGTGCACAAGGGCAACGCCCTGGTGCACGTCTCCGGGCACGCCCCCGCCGGAGAACTGCTGTACGTGCTCAACATGGTCCGGCCCCGCAACATCATGCCGATCCACGGCGAATGGCGGCACCTGCGCGCCCACGCCCAACTCGCCGTACTCAGCGGAATCCCCGAGGACCGTGTCGTCATCGCCGAGGACGGCGTCGTCGTCGACCTCCACCAGGGCAGGGCCCGCGTCTCCGGCTTCGTGCAGGCCGGATACGTCTACGTCGACGGCACCTCCGTCGGCGACGTCACCGAAGCCGCCCTCAAGGACCGCCGCATCCTCGGCGAGGAGGGCTTCATCTCCGTGATCATCGTGGTGGAGTCCACCACCGGCAAACTCATCGGAGAACCGCAGATCCACACCCGCGGAGCGGGCATCGACGCCGAGGCCTACGACGACGTCATCCCCAAGATCCAGGAAGCCCTGGAACGGGCCGCCGCCGAAGGAGTCAACGACACCACCCAACTGCGCCAGCTGGTCCGCCGCAGCATCGGACGCTGGGTCAGCGCGAGCTACCGGCGCAGGCCCATGCTGGTCCCCGTGGTGATCGAGGTCTGACCCCGCCCCACGCCCCCCGGGCCCGGCCGCGACACGCCCCGGCCGGTGCCTGAAGTCGCCGTGCCTCCCTTAGTAGGCTGCGCCCATGGCCACCCGCGCGCCCAAACCCTCCCAACGTTCGGGCGGCGGATCGGGCAGGAAACCCCCGGCCCGCCGTCCCACGAGCCAGTCGTCCCGCCCCCGCCAGCCCGCCAAACGGACCCCGCCCCCACGCCAGCAGCCCTCCGAAGGACCCATCGCGCTGCTGTTCACCTGGCTTGGGCGCGCTCTGCTGCTGGTGTGGCGGCTGCTGGCGCACACCGTCGGATTCCTGGTCCGCGCCGTCGGACGCGGAGCCCGCGACCTCGACCCCGACCTGCGCCGCGACGGAATCGGAATGATCCTGCTCGCGGTGGGCCTCCTCATCGCCGCCGCCGTGTGGTGGGACAGCGAGGGCCCCCTCCTGGAGGTCACCCGCCTGGTGGTCGTCGGCGCCGTCGGCGTCTTCTCCCCGGTGATCCCCCTGCTGTGCCTGCCGTTCGCATGGCGCCTCATGCGCACCCCCGGCGCCCGGACCGCCGACACCGGCCGCATCGTCATCGGCTCCGCGGCACTGCTCACCGGGCTCCTCGGCCTCCTCCACATCGGACGCGGCGTCCCCTGGCCCTCCCAGGGCATGGAACGGATCCAGAACGCGGGCGGACTCATCGGATTCGCCGCCTCGGGCCCCCTCAGCGTGCTCATCACGCCCTGGCTCACCGGCGCACTGCTGTTCCTGCTCATGGTGTTCGGCCTGCTCGTCGTCACCGCCACACCCATCCGCCGCATCCCCGAACGGTTCCACCAACTCCTCGACAGCCTCATGAGCGGCGACGACGGCCCCTCCGCCGGCATCGACATCCTCGACAAGCCCGGCGAGGCAGCCCCGCGCAAACGCCGTCGCGCCCCCAGAACCAGGTCCGGTGGCACCGCCACCGAACCCCGCACCCACGCCGGAGACCACGAGCGCCCCTACGACACCCCCGTGGTCGAAGCGGCCCAGGACGAGCAGACCGCACCCGACCACGAACCCACCGTCCCCGACCCCACCCCCGCGCCCGCCACCGCCGAACAACTGTCCATCCCCACCCGGGTGGTCGACGGCGACTACGCGCTGCCGCCCCCGCAACTGCTGAACCCCGGAAGCCCTCCCAAACAGCGCACCAAGGCCAACGAGACCGTGGTCGAGGCACTCACCGGCGTCATGGAGCAGTTCGCCATCGACGCCCACGTCACCGGCTTCACCCGCGGACCCACAGTCACCCGCTACGAGATCGAACTCGGCCCCGCCGTCAAGGTCGAGAAGGTCACCGCCCTCGCCAAGAACATCTCACTCGCCGTGAAAAGCGCCGACGTGCGCATCCTCTCGCCGATCCCCGGCAAGTCCGCGATCGGCGTGGAGATCCCCAACACCGACAAGGACCTCGTCAGCCTCGGAGACGTCCTGCGCTCACCCGCCGCCACCTCCGACGACCACCCCATGCTGGTCGGCCTCGGCAAGGACGTCGAAGGCGCCGACGTCGTCGCCAACCTCGCCAGGATGCCGCACGTCCTCGTCGCGGGCGCCACCGGCGCGGGCAAGTCCACCTGCATCAACGGGCTCATCACCTCGGTCATGATGCGCGCCCTCCCCGACGAGGTACGCCTCATCCTCATCGACCCCAAACGGGTCGAACTGACCATGTACGAGGGCATCCCCCACCTCATCACCCCCATCATCACCAACCCCAAGAAGGCGGCCGACGCCCTGCAGTGGGTCGTCGGCGAGATGGACCGCCGCTACGACGACCTCGCCACCTCCGGCTTCCGCCACATCGACGACTTCAACGCGGCCGTGCGCTCCGGCGAACTCACCGCGCCCCCCGGCAGCGAACGCGTCTACGAGCCCTACCCCTACCTGCTCGTCGTCGTCGACGAACTCGCCGACCTCATGATGGTCGCCCCACGCGACGTCGAAGACGCCGTCGTGCGCATCACCCAACTGGCCCGCGCCGCGGGCATCCACCTCGTCCTGGCCACCCAACGCCCCAGCGTCGACGTGGTCACCGGCCTCATCAAGGCCAACGTGCCCTCACGCCTGGCCTTCGCCACCTCCAGCCTCTCCGACAGCCGCGTCATCCTCGACCAGCCCGGCGCGGAGAAACTCGTCGGCAAGGGCGACGCGCTGTTCCTCCCCATGGGCTCCTCCAAACCCATCCGCCTGCAGAACGCCTGGGTGTCGGAGAAGGAGATCCGCGCCGTCGTCGACCACTGCAAGAAACAGGCCGAACCCACCTACCGCGAGGACGTCGGAGTCGCCGAGGCCAAGAAGAAGGAGGTCGACGAGGAGATCGGCGACGACCTCGACCTGCTCCTGCAGGCCATCGAACTGGTCGTCACCACCCAGTTCGGCTCCACGTCCATGCTGCAACGCAAACTCCGCGTCGGCTTCGCCAAGGCCGGACGGCTCATGGACCTCATGGAGAGCCGCGACATCGTCGGCCCCAGCGAAGGCTCCAAGGCCCGCGACGTCCTGGTGAAACCGGAGGAGCTCCCCCAGGTGCTCGCCGCCCTGCGCGCCTCCTGAGCACGGGTGTGCGGCGCCCCGACCGCCGCACGCCCCACCGCCCCTGACCGTTTTTTGACCCCGCGCACGGGCGCGCCCGCCCTCCTCCGACCCCGAACGCCGACACAGTAAGCAGTGGGCAAACAACGTTGCGCAGGGGAGGTGGGCATGGCGACGATCGGTCAGGGCCTCGTGGACGCCCGGAGGAGACGCGGACGCTCGGTCCACCAACTCAGCGAGGCCACCCGCATCCCCCCGACCGTCATCCACGCCATGGAACGCGACGACTTCACCGCCTGCGGCGGAGACTTCTACGCGCGCGGACACCTGCGCACCCTCTGCGCGGTCCTCGACATCGACCCCGACCCCCTGCTGCGCCGCTTCGACGCCGAACACGCCGAAGCCCCGCCGCAGCCCCGAGACGTCACCGAGATCCTCGCCCCGCCCCACGACCGCACCGAAGGACGCCAGTGGGGCTGGACCGCCGTCGTGGCCTCCGCCGTCGTCGCCCTGGCCGTCTCCGCCTGGCCCGGTCCCGACCGACCGGCCGACCGGGACACCGCCCCAGCGGCCCACCACGCCGACACGGCCACGGACCGGACCCGCCCCGCCGAACACGACCAACCGCCGACACACGACACCGACCGGGCCACCGCGGCCCCGCACGGCACCCCGGTCACCCTCCGCGTCACCGCCCACCGACGCACCTGGATCAGCGTGACCGACGCCTCCGGAACCAACCTCTTCACCGGAGTCCTCACCCGAGGACAGACCCGCGACTGGACCGCACCCCGGCAACTGCGCCTGCACCTCAGCGACGCGGGCGGCGTACGCCTGTGGGCCAACGGCGAAGCACTCGGCACGCCCGGAACCAGCGGCGAGGTGACCCGACTCACCTTCACCGCCGACAACCGCCGCCGCGACTGACCACCCGCACCCCACGGCGGAACCCGACCCGACTCCCGGAGCCACCCGTACCGGACAAACACCTAGGCTGGAAGCAGGCGGCACCGCCGCACCCGCGTCTTCCCCTAATCTTGGAAGCTATGTCATCGCGCCGTACTGTCTCGCTCGTCACCCTCGGGTGCGCGCGCAACGAGGTCGACTCCGAAGAACTCGCCGGACGGCTGGCCGCCGACGGCTGGACCCTGGTCGACCCCGACGACGGAGAGAACGCCGACGTCGTCGTCGTCAACACCTGCGGCTTCATCGAGGCCGCCAAACAGGACTCCATCGAGACGCTGCTCAACGCGGCCGAGGACGGCACCAAGGTCGTCGCCGCGGGCTGCATGGCCGAACGGTACGGGGCGGAACTGGCCGAAGCCATGCCCGAAGCACAGGTCATCAGCTTCGACGACTACACCCAGATCAGCCGGCGCCTCGACGACGTCCTCGCCGGACGCCCACTCGTCCCCCACACCCCCCGCGACCGCCGCACCCTGCTGCCCATCTCCCCGGCCGAACGCCCCGCCACACCCGACACCCACGTCCCCGGCCACCTGTCGTTCCACGACGACATCACCCCCCTGCCCGAAGGCGTCGCCCCCGCCTCCGGACCCACCGTCCCCCGCCTCCGCCTCACCGGAGGCCCCGTCGCCAACCTCAAGATCGCCTCCGGCTGCGACCGCCGCTGCGCCTTCTGCGCCATCCCCGCCTTCCGCGGCGCCTACATCTCGCGCCGACCCGACGACGTCCTCCGCGAGGCCGAATGGCTCGCCGACCAGGGCGTCCGCGAACTGTTCCTGGTCAGCGAGAACTCCACCTCCTACGGCAAGGACCTCGGCGACCTGCGCGCCCTGGAGAAACTGCTGCCCCGCCTCGCCGAGGTGCCCGGCATCGAACGCGTCCGGGTCAGCTACCTGCAACCCGCCGAAGTCCGCCCCGGACTCGTCGACGTACTCACCGGCACCCCCAAGGTCGTGCCCTACTTCGACCTGTCCTTCCAGCACGCCAGCGGCCCCCTGCTGCGCCGCATGCGCCGCTTCGGCGACCGCCCGCGCTTCCTGGAACTGCTCGACACCATCCGCTCCCGTACCCCCGAGGCGGGCGTCCGCTCCAACTTCATCGTCGGCTTCCCCGGCGAGACCGAGGCCGACTTCGCCGAACTGGTGGCCTTCCTGGAGCAGGCCCGCCTCGACGCCATCGGAGTCTTCGGCTACTCCGACGAGGACGGCACCGAAGCGGCCGGACACGACGGCAAACTCCCCGAAGAGGTCATCACCGCCCGAGTCGAACACCTCACCCAGCTCGCCGAGGAACTGATGGCCCAACGCGCCGAGGAACGCGTCGGCTCCACCGTCGACGTGCTCATCGAAACCGAACTGGACGAAGGCGCCTACGAAGGACGCTCCGCCCACCAGGCTCCCGAGGTGGACGGCAGCACCATCGTCTACGCCGACACCCGACCGCGCGTGGGCGACATCGTCCCCGCCACCGTGCTCACCGCCATGGGAGTCGACCTCGTCGCCGAACACCAGGAAGACACCGATACCCCGTGAGTAAGCCGGACCCCGCTGCGCCCACCGGCCGTGTCCCGGTGCTGAACATCGCCAACATCCTGACGATCAGCAGGATCGCCATGGTGCCGCTGTTCGTCGCCCTCATGCTCCAGGACGGCGTCTGGTGGCGCCTGGCGGCCTTCGCCGTCTTCGTCGTCGCCGCGATCACCGACCGCGTCGACGGCGAACTGGCCCGCCGCCGCAACCTGGTCACCAACTTCGGCAAGGTCGCCGACCCCATCGCCGACAAGGCCCTCACCGGAGCCGCGCTCGTGCTCCTGTCCTGGACCGGCGACCTGTGGTGGTGGGTCACCATCGTCATCCTCGCCCGCGAATGGGGCATCACCGCACTGCGGTTCGCCGTGATCAGACACGGAGTCATCCCGGCCAGCCGCGGCGGGAAACTCAAGACGGTACTCCAGATCGTCGCGATCAGCGTCTACCTGTTCCCCCTGCCCGACCAGTGGTACCTCCAGTACCCCGCACACGCCGTCATGGCCGCCGCGGTGGCGGTCACCCTGTGGACCGGCGCCGACTACGTCGCCAAGGCCCTGCGACTGCGCAGACAGGCCCGCGCCGGACACCCCGACGGCTCCGGGGAGGGCTGAACCCGATGCCCGACCACGCGCCCCACCTCGCCGCCCGCCTCCAGACCCTGCTCGCCCACCACGGCCACACCCTCGCCGTCGCCGAGTCGCTCACCGGCGGAATGATCGGCGCCACCCTCACCGCGGTCCCCGGAGCCTCCGCCGTCTTCCGCGGCGGAGCCGTCGTCTACGCCACCGACACCAAAACCAGCCTGCTCGGAGTTTCGGCCACCCTCCTGGCCGAACACGGGGCCGTCCACCCCGACGTCGCCGAGGCCATGGCCCGGGGCGCGCGCCGGGTGTTCACGGCCACATTCGGCCTCGCCGTCACCGGCGTCGCCGGACCCGACCCCCAGGACGGGCAGCCCGTCGGCACCGTCTACGCCGCCACAGCCCTTCCCGACAACCGCTGCAACCTGCGAAAACTCCAACTCCACGGGGACCGTGCGGCCATCCGGGACCAGACCGTCACGGCGGCGCTCACCCTCCTGCTGGACGACGTGTCACAAACCACCGTGAATTAACGGCCGCCAACCCGTTCAAGCCGTCGATCTCGGGGAACAAAACCTCACCAAGATCGTGTTATCCCTCCAGCGAACAAGGAAGCTATGAGGTGCGACGATCGGGCTTCGGGCAGGTACGGTGTTTTTATGAAGGTCGCTACCGGTAGGAGGGAGCGCGAATGATGGTCCTGCTTCGTCACCTGCTTGGTGACGTGCTACGGCAGCTTCGGCAGCGGCAGGGCCGCACTCTCCGCGAGGTGTCGGCCGATGCCCGGGTGTCGTTGGGTTATCTGTCAGAGGTCGAACGCGGACAGAAGGAGGCTTCCTCCGAACTGCTCGCCTCGATCTGCGGCGCGCTGGGGGTTCCCCTCTCCCAAGTTCTTCGAGAGGTCTCCGACCAGTTGGCGCTCGCCGAACTCCAGGAGGCGGCGCTCAGCGGATCGGTCCCCGCCGGATCCACTCCCAGCCCCGACCGTCTCGGCATCGACCCCATCCCCGATCGCGTTCCAGAGGTTGTCGACATGGTGGGCGTGTAGCACACGCCCACACGGAAAGAACGGGTCGGCCGCACACCGCGGCCGGCCCGTTCGCGTCACCCCCCACCAGGCACGATCCCGTCACCCAGGCGCGCCCACCGGGTTTTCCCGCGACGCCTCCGGGCAGTGGACCCCCAGCCGTCCCACGACAGACAAGGGGGATCAACCATGGCGAAGATCCACGGAGCGCTCAGCGAAGACGCCCGCAAGGTCACCGGCCAGGCGCTCCAGGCCGCGATCGTCGACCTGATCGACCTGTCGCTGCTGGGCAAGCAGACGCACTGGAACGTCATCGGCCGCAACTTCCGCTCCATCCACCTGCAGCTCGACGAACTCGTCGAGGCCGCCCGCAACCACACCGACATCCTCGCCGAACGCGCCATCGCCATCGGAGTCAACCCGGACGGACGCTCCCGCAGGGTCGCCGAGGACACCCGCCTCCCCCAACCCGACCCCGGCTACCTCCATGACGACAAGGTCATCGCGCTCGCCGTCGAAGCGCTCAGCGGCGCGGTCGACCGCTTCCGCGAGCACATCAGGGCCACCGAGGACGCCGACCCCGTCACCCAGGACCTCCTCATCGCGGCAGCCCAGGACCTCGAACAGCAGCACTGGATGTTCGAGGCGATGCGCTGAGGCAGCGCACCCGCCGAAACAACCGCGGCCCCCGCTCTGCGGGGGCCGCGCCGTGTGTTCGCGGGACGGGTCAGCTCATCCACGCCTCGGGGTTCTCCGCCAACGAGCGGACCGAGTCCGGAAGCGTCGACGTGGACACGTGCTCCAGGGTCACCGACTCCAGGATGGCCCGCTCACTGGCCCGCAACGCGATCCACACCTGCTGCAGACTGCGCGCGGCGCCGCCGTAGTCGACATGCTCGGGGCGCTCACCCCGCACGTTCGCCAACGGCCCGTCCACCGCGCGAATGATGTCGGCCAGCGAGATCTCCGCGGCCGGACGCGCCAGCCAGTACCCGCCGACAGGACCCCGCTGGCTGCGCACCAGACCGGCGCGCCGCAGCTGGGTCAGGATGTTCTCCAGGAATTTTCCGGGTATGGCTTGGGCACGCGCGAGCTGCTCGGCCGTGACGGGACCCCCACTGGCGGCCGCGAGCTCGGCCGCGGCACGCAGCGCGTAATCAACCCGGGCGGAAAGGCGCATGCTGCGATTATGCCGTGAACCGCAGAGGGCTCGGGCCAAGAGGACGGCCGGAACCCGGCCGTACGGCGTCGTCGTGTCTCATCGCCAGTTCTCCCACCGGAAATCTCGGCATCCGACGCGCCTGCCGCCACTGACCACCACAGAGCCGAGGAGGCGGACACGTCACCGTCCGCTTCCAGACTACCGACGCCGCCGACCGCTCCCACCGCCCGGACCGCGACACGAGGCCCCGCTCAGCGGAGGTCCCGCCGCATCACCACCCGGGGCACCACCGCGATCCCGGTCTTTGCCTCCGACCGCCACTGCTCGGCCAGTTGCGGCCCCCACTCCGCCTCGGGAAGCTCCGCGAAGCCGTGCCGCGCATACCAGGGCGCGTTCCAGGGCAGGTCCCGGAAGGTGGTCAACGTGATGCGCCGGTGGCCCAGCCGCCGCGCCTCCGCGCAGGCCGCCTCCAGCAGGGCGGTCCCGATCCCGCGCCGCCCGTGGTCGGGACGGACCGCGATCTGCTCCAGGTGGGCGTCGCCGTCCAGCACGGTCAGCGCCGCCAGTCCCACCGGGGGGCGTCCCGCCACCAGCACGGGCGAGCAGTGCTCCAGCATCAGCGTCGGATCGTCGGGCGGCAGCCGCAGTCCCACCGATTCGAACAGCCGGTCGGCGGCCAGACTCACCTCGACCAGCCGCCGCCGATCTTCCGGTTCCATCGGCCGTATCGTGAATTCCATCCCGTCAGCATGCCCCGTCCCGCTCCCGAGTGGTAGCGGATTCGGCGGGGACCGATACTGGAGGAGAGATGAGACTCTCCCACTTCTGGCAGCGCATGGGCGAGCAGTTCGGCGAGACCTACGCCGAGAGCCTGGCGCGCGACTACGTCATCGAGGAACTCGGCTCCCGAACCGTCCGTCAGGCCCTCGACGACGGCGTCGACGCCAAGGAGGTGTGGCGCGCCGTGTGCCGGACCTTCGACCTGCCCGCCAACGTCCACTGACCCCGGGCCGAACCCGAACGGAACACGCAATCGAACAGAGGTTCGGGTAGGATGGTGGGGTACCCGAGCCTGGAGTGGTTCTGGAGCGGTGCTGCCGCTCCGGGAGGACAGCCGCGACCGCCCGGGGAGGGGACGGCCCGGAGGTTGTCCACAGCGGGGGAGAACACGTCGCCGGATGTCACTGCCGCGACATAGTGTCACCCTCACCATGAAGAAGAAGGCACCGACCCAACAGGGGTTTCCCGTGGCAGCTGCTGATCGAGACAAGGCTCTTGAGACCGCACTCGCGCAGATCGAGCGCCAGTTCGGCAAGGGCACCATCATGCGCCTCGGCGACGACAACCGCCCGCCCATCGAGTCGATCCCCAGCGGGTCCATCTCCCTGGACGTGGCTTTGGGAATCGGCGGCATCCCGCGCGGCCGGATCGTGGAGATCTACGGTCCGGAGTCGTCAGGGAAGTGCCTCACCGCCGACACCTACGTCTGGACCGACCGCGGTCTTGAGACCGTCGCCGAGATCTTCGAACGGGCCGGGCTGCCGGTCTCCTGCACCAGCCGCGTCACCGACGTGCGCGACAGCGGCATCCGGGTCGTCAACGAGAGGGGTGAACTGGAGCAGGTCGCCGCGCTCACCCACAACGGGCGCAAGCCGGTGCTGCGCGTCACCGTCTCCTCCGGACGCCAGGTCACGGTCACCCACAACCACCCGCTGCGCGTCATGAACGACGACGGCCACATCGTCTGGCGCGAGGCCGGGGAGCTCCGCGAGGGCGACGTGCTCGTCTCCGCCGGATTCGGCGCGGTGCAGGCCGCCAGCGGCGGCGGCCTCAGCGAGGACGAAGCGGTCTTCCTCGGCTACCTCACCGCCGAGGGCAGCCTCGGCTCGCAGACCTCCATCCGCTTCACCAACGGCGACCCCGAGGTCGGCGCGGAGTTCACCGCCCTGGCCGAGTGGCTCCTGGGTGCTGAGGTCAAGACCTACCAGGGCAGAAACCGCGTCGAGTACGTCATCCCGGGCAAGGCGGTCCGCGCCGGACTCGCCGAACGCTACGGCCTCGACTACGTCGGCGCCGCCGCCAAGCGGGTCCCGCACGCCGTGCGCACCGCGGGCGACAAGATGCAGCGCGCGTTCCTGTCCGCCCTCTACGAGGGCGACGGCTGGATCGACGACTCCTCCTCCATCGGCCTGGGGACCGCCTCGGAGCAGTTGGCCCGCGACGTCCAGCAACTGCTCTACGGACTGGGCATCCCCGCCGCCCTCTACCGCGAGTACAACCAGACCTACGAACGGAACCACTGGAGCGTCATCGTCAATCCCTCGGCGGCGCACCGGTTCCTCAACGAGATCGGCTTCCGCTCCGCACGCCGGAAGGCCCAGGTCGAGAAGAACTTCCGGCTCTCGGTCGGCGGCCCGCGCGTCGAGGACATCCCGAACATCACCGGACTGGTCCGCGCGCTGCGCGACACCGTCGGCGGCGACCGCGACTTCGACGAGATCGCCGGAGACCTGTTCGGCGACACCGGCCTGTCATGCAGCCGCGACCGGCTGTTCCAGATCATCCGCTGGGCCGAGAACCGCCCGCACGAGGTCTCCGCGGCCGCCGAGGCGCTCCTCACCCACCTCAGACAGCTCGCCGCCGCACGTTACAGCTACGAGCCGATCACCGCCGTCGAGGACGCCGGGCGCCAGCCCACCTTCGACCTCATGGTGCCGCGCACCCACAGTTTCCTGGCCAACGGCATCCTGTCGCACAACACCACGGTCGCACTGCACGCCGTGGCCAACGCGCAGCGGGCCGGGGGAATCGCCGCCTTCGTCGACGCCGAGCACGCGCTCGACCCCTCCTACGCCCGCAAGATCGGCGTCAACACCGACGACCTGCTGCTGTCCCAGCCCGACACCGGCGAGCAGGCGCTGGAGATCGTCGACATGCTGGTCCGCTCCGGCGCGATCTCCATCATCGTCATCGACTCGGTGGCCGCGCTCGTGCCGCGCGCCGAGATCGAGGGCGAGATGGGCGACAGCCACGTCGGCCTCCAGGCCCGCCTGATGTCCCAGGCCCTGCGCAAGATCGCCGGTGCGCTCAGCCAGACGAAGACCACCGCGATCTTCATCAACCAGCTCCGTGAGAAGGTCGGCGTCATGTTCGGCTGCGCTTCCTGGGATACCCGGGTGACGCTGGCCGATGGTACGCAGGAGAAGATCGGGAAAATCGTCAGCCAGAAGATGGACGTCGAGGTCCTCTCCTACGACCCCGATCTGGGCAAGATCGTCCCCAAGCGGGTGACGAACTGGTTTGACAATGGTCCAGCGGAAGAGTTCCTGCACTTCAGGGTGGAACGTGCCGGAGGCGGGACCGGACGCGGTGAGGCCTCGATGGACTTGACGCCCAATCACCTGGTTCGCACTCCTGGAGGATGGCGAGAAGCCCAGGAGATCATGGTTGGTGATCGAGTCATGCTCGCCCAGCCTCACCTGCTGAGCCGGACGCAGCAACAGGTGGTCCTGGGGTCCCTCCTGGGAGACGGGAATCTCTCCGCTCCGATCCGCTCCGAGGCCGAGAGCGCGAGGTTCCGTATGGGGCATGGAGCCCAACAGGTCGACTACCTGGCCTGGAAGGTCTCTATGCTGGAGAACATCCCCCACTCCCTGACGGAGGACAAGAAGGATGCCGTCTTCGCGGATTTCACTCCTCTTGCTGAGTTGGGTGAACTGCGCAAGACGGTCTACTTCGGTGATGGAAAGAAGCACATCACTTCTGAGTACCTGAAGGCGCTAACCCCGCTGGCGCTGGCCGTGTGGTACATGGACGGCGGTTGCTTCGCCCTTCGCTCCGGGGAGGGCCAGGAGCGTACCAGGGGAGGGACCGGACGCATCGAGATCTGTGTGGAGGCGCTGAGCCCAGGGTCTCGGCAGCGAATCGCTGAGTACCTGAGGGATGAGCATGGCCTCGATGTGAAGCTCACCGAGCGCGGTGCACAGAAGACCAGTGTCCTCAGCTTCAACACTCGTGCAACCGAGGAATTCCAGGAGTTGGTCGCTCCTTATGTCCATCCCTCCATGGAGTACAAGCTCCTTCCGAGGTTCCGAGGGAAATTCAAGGTGGAGCCTGAGTTCGTCGAGCCCGAACTCCACCCGGTGCCCGCCAGGGTGCTGAGCGTCACGAGGAAGGCCGACCACCAACGGAGGGGGCGGTTCGACATCGAGGTCGAGGGCTCCCACAACTATCTGGCTGACGGAATCGTCGTCCACAACAGCCCTGAGACCACTTCCGGCGGGCGGGCACTGAAGTTCTACGCCTCCGTGAGAATGGACGTCCGCAGGATCGAAACCCTGAAGGACGGTACGGAAGCCGTTGGAAACAGAACTAGGGTGAAGGTTGTAAAGAACAAGGTGGCGCCGCCGTTCAAACAAGCGGAATTCGATATTTTGTACGGTGTCGGAATTTCCCGTGAAGGCGGTCTGATCGACCTCGGGGTCGAGCACGGCATCGTGCGCAAGTCCGGGGCCTGGTACACCTACGAGGGAACCCAGCTCGGCCAGGGTAAGGAGAACGCGCGCAACTTCCTGCGCGCCAACCCCGACATGGCCAACGAGATCGAGAAGCGGATCAAGGAGAAGCTGGGCGTGCCCACGGGCGACGACAGCGCCGCCGGTGGGGCCGCGAAGGACGACGCCAAGGACGCCAAGGACACGAAGGCGGCCGCGCCGACCGCGACCGCGGCCAAGCGCACCACCCGCAAGGCCGCCGCCGCTGCCGCCACCACCGCCGAGCCGAAACCGACGACCCCGGGTGCGAATGCCTGACGGGCACGGTCGGCACGCAGCGGAGCAGACGGGTCCTCCGGAGGGCGGCGACGCCCGCCCGGAGGACCCCGAGGCCCGGGCGCGGGCGATCTGCCTGCGGCTGCTCACCCACGCCCCGCGCACCAGGGCGCAGCTCGCCGAGGCGCTGCGGCGGCGGGGGATTCCCGACGAGACGGCCGAGGCGGTGCTGGGCCGGTTCGGTGAGGTCGGCATCGTCGACGATGCCGCCTTCGCCGGGGCGTGGGTGGACTCCCGGCACGCCGGACGCGGGCTGGCGCGCCGTGCCCTGGCGGTGGAACTGCGGCAGCGCGGCGTCCACGAGGACACGGTGCGCGAGGCGGTGGCGGAGCTCACCCCGGAGCAGGAGGAGGCCACCGCGCGCCGCCTGGTGCGCCGCAGGCTCGCGGCGACGCGGGGCAGGAGCACCGAGGTGCGGGTGCGCAGGCTCATGGGGATGCTGGCGCGCAAGGGGTACCCGGCTGGTCTGGCCTATCGGCTGGTCCGTGAGGAGTTGGAGGCCGAGGGCGTCGAGGTGGAGTTCGACGTCCCGGACGACGTGTGAGCGGGGTTCCTCCCCGTCCGGTGCGGTTGCCCGAGTATCACCATTCCCTTTAATCCCGCGCGGGGTGAGTTAACCCGCCTGTTCGACGGGTAGCCCTATCCAGACGGACGAGGCGCGGAAAACGCGCGCTGGAGCTGTTCGGTCGGCCGCGGTCGGTGGTCGGACCGGACCGGGCGCGGTGGGGGGGTAGCTCCATGGACGGCGTGGCCGACCTTGTGGTCGTGGCACTCCTCGTGGCGCTGATCGGTCTCCTCGTCGGTGGTTTCCTCCTGTCCAGGACGCGGGTTCGCGAGATCGTGGAGGAGGCGCGGCACCAGGCCGACCGCATCCGCGCCGACGCCGAGCAGGAGGCAGCGCGCCGCGCCGACGCGGCGGCGGCCGAACAGGAGCGGATCCGGACGGGGCTGGAGGAGCGCCAGGCCGAGCTGGAGCGCCGGGAGCAGCGCATCGCCGTCCGGGAGCGCCGTTTCGACGGGGAGCTGCGCCGGTTGGACGAGGCGCGCCGCCAGGCCGACGAGCGGGCGGCCCGCCTGGACCGGCGGGAGGCCGAGTTGTCGCGGCTCGCCGAGGAACGGCGGGCCGTTCTCGAACGGACCGCGGCGTTGAGCGCGGAGGACGCCAGAGCCGCCCTGGTCGCCGAGGTGGAGAACCAGGCGAAGCGGGAGGCGGCCATCCTGGCGCGGGACATCGAGAGGGACGCCCGGAAGAACGGTGAGGCGCGTGCCCGCAAGATCATCACGTTGGCGATCCAGCGGTTGGCGAGTGAGCAGACGAGCGAGTCGGTGATCTCGGTGGTCCACCTGCCGGGGGACGACATGAAGGGGCGGATCATCGGCCGTGAGGGCCGCAACATCCGGGCGTTCGAGATGGTCACCGGGGTCAACCTGATCATCGACGACACTCCGGGGGCGGTGCTGCTGTCGTGTTTCGATCCGGTGCGTCGGGAGGTGGCGCGGCTCACCCTGGAGCGGCTGGTCCTGGACGGGCGGATCCATCCGCACCGGATCGAGGAGGCCTACGAGGTCAGCCGTCGCGAGGTGGACCAGTTGTGTGTGCGGGCGGGTGAGGACGCTCTGGTGGAGGTCGGTGTCTCCGACATGCACCCGGAGTTGGTCACGTTGCTGGGGCAGTTGCGGTACCGCACCTCCTACGGGCAGAACGTGCTGGCGCACCTGGTGGAGAGCGCCCACCTGGCGGGGATGATGGCGGCCGAGTTGGGCATGGACGTGCGGCTGCTGAAGCGGTGCGCGCTGCTGCACGACATCGGCAAGGCGTTGACGCACGAGGTCGAGGGCAGCCACGCGATGATCGGGGCGGAGATCGCGCGTCGGTACGGCGAGTGCGAGGACGTGGTGCACGCGATCGAGGCGCATCACAACGAGGTCGAGGTGCGCACGGTGGAGGCGGTGCTGACGCAGGCCGCGGACGCGATCAGCGGGGGGCGGCCGGGGGCGCGGCGCGCGTCGCTGGAGTCGTACGTGGAGCGGTTGCAGCGGATGGAGGAGATCGCCTACGCCAACGAGGGCGTGGAGAAGGTCTTCGCGATGCAGGCGGGGCGGGAGATCCGGGTGATGGTGCGGCCCGAGGCGGTGGATGACGTGCAGGCGCAGGTGATCGCGCGGGACATCGCCAAGCGGGTGGAGGAGGAGCTCACCTATCCGGGGCAGATCCGGGTGACGGTGATCCGGGAGTCCCGCGCGACCGAGACGGCTCGCTGAGTTGTCCGGGTCCGGTCCCGGCGGGGCGGGACCGGCGGGGCGGTCAGGAGTCGCCGGTGGGGTCGGTGATGTCGATGGGGGGTACTCCGGGCGGGGTGAAGCCGAAGAACACCTTGCAGTAGAAGGCGAGTTCCTTCTCCAGGGCGGTGGTGACGGTGTCGGCTCTGCGGAAGCCGTGGCTCTCCCCTTCGAACTCCACGAGGGCGTGGGGGATCTTCTGTTCGTGGAGTGTGGCGGCGAGGGCGCGGGCCTGCTCGGGGGGCACCACGGGGTCGTCCGTGCCCTGCAGGAGGAGTACGGGGACGGTGATCTCGGCGGCCCGGTTGATGGGGGAGCGTTCCCGGTAGGTGGAGGCGTATCCGGGGAGCGCGCCGATGAGGGTGTCGAGGTAGTGCGATTCGAAGTCGTGGGTTTCCTGGGCGAGGCGGAGCAGGTCGGTGACGCCGTAGTAGGAGACGCCGCAGGCGAAGACGTCCTGGGTGAGGGCGAGGAGGGTGGTGAGTCCGCCCGCGCTGCCGCCGCGGATGGCGAGTCGGGTGGGGTCGGCGATGCCCTGGTCGACGAGGGATCGGGCGGCGGCGACGGCGTCTTCGACGTCCACGACGCCCCACTGGCCGTTGAGGCGCTCCCGGTAGGAGCGTCCGTAGCCGGTGGAGCCGCCGTAGTTGACGTCGACGATGCCGATGCCCCTGCTGGTGAAGTAGGCCTTGTGGAGGTCGAGGGCGCTGGTGGCCGCGCCGGTGGGGCCGCCGTGGACCCAGACCACGTAGGGGGCGGGGCCTTCGCCTTCGACTTCGGGGTTGGTGGGCGGGTGGACGAGGGCGTGCACGGTGGTGCCGTAGCGGCCGGACAGGGTGGTGGCCCGGGGGCGGGGGAGGTGGTCGACGGTGGGGACGCGGTCGAGGGAGCGGCGGAGGACGGTGGTGGCTCCGGTTTCGGGGTTGAGGCGGACCAGGCTGGCCGGTTCGGTGGGGGACGCGGCGATGCCCACCACGGTGGTGCCGTCGCTGGCGAGGGTGTGCCAGGTGGTGTAGGGGGTGGTGAGGGGGGTGAGGTCGGCGGTGGCGGGGTCGTGGCGACCGACGGTGAGGTCGGCGTGGCCGTGGAGGGTGACGATCTGGCCGTTGTCGAGGACGCAGAACGGGGTGAGGCCCAGTTGCCAGGGGGCGGGGGTGAACTCGGCCTCGTCGGGGAAGAGTGCCAGGGCCTGGCCGTGGAGCCTGGTTTCGTACAGGTTCCACCAGCCGGGCCAGTCGGACAGGAAGTAGAGGGTGTCGTTGTCGCGCCAGCGGGGGGCGAGCACGGATTCCTTGATGCCGCCGCGGAGGATGTGGGGCCCGGTGACCGGTCCGGTGTCGGGGAGGTCGCCCACGCGCAGTTGGGTGCCGGTCCAGGGCATGCGGGGGTGGTCCCAGGAGATCCAGGCGAGTTTGGTGCCGTCCGGTGAGGGGGCGGGGGAGGCGAAGAAGTCGGCTCCGGTGACGAGGACGCGTATCGCGGTGGGGCTGTCGGCGGCGCGGCCGGACAGGGGGACGGAGACGATGTCGCGGGTGACGGTGGTGTCGCCGTGGCTTTCGCGGACGCAGATGAGGTGCTTGCGGTCGGGGGCGAGGACGGGGTCGGCGTAGCGCAGGGCGGCGGGGGCGGCCGGTTCGGGGGTGAGGGGGCGGGGTTCGCGGGCGTCTTTTTCCAGCAGGTAGAGGCGCTGGTCGGTGAAGTTGGCGAAGACGACGCCCCAGCGGGTGAGTGCCTTGTCGTCGCGGCGCGGTACGGGCAGGTGGGAGCGTCCTCCGTATTCGTGGACGCGGGTGCGGGCGTTCCAGGGGGCGGGCAGCAGGTCGGTGACGGTGCCGTCGGCTGCGCGGTGCATGACGGTGGTGCGGCCGTCTTCGTCGGGGCGGGATTCCTCCCACCAGGTCTCGTCTCCGACCACGGAGGGGAAGCCCAGGCGGTTGGCGCCGCGGGCGGTGTCGGCTGCGGCGATGGGGGAGGACCAGCTGCCGTAGGGCAGGATCACACGTTCGGTCATGGTGTGCTTGCTTCCCGGGCGTTGGGTGGGGAGGTGAAGGTTAACAAGACCTTAGTGGCAGGTGGAGGGTGGTGGCGGCGATCAGGGCGGGGGGAAGAGGACGAGCCCCGCCGTCCACGGGGAGGGCGAGGCTCGTCGTGCCGGACCGGGGCCGGTCAGGGGGTTTTGTCGGGGACGTCCGGGTCGCCGGGGGCGGTGTGCCGGGCGGACAGGAGGGCGGAGTTGGCGACGGGCGGGGAGGTGCGCTCCCGCGGTTTCCTCCTGCCCTGGGCGTTGCGCCGTTCCAGCCAGATCGCCAGGCGGCTCAACGAGATGTTGATGGCGATGTAGATGAGCGCGCAGATGATCGCCGCGGGGATCACGTTGCTGTAGCGGGTGCCGATCAGGGAGAAGCTGCGCAGCAGTTCGGGGAAGGCGACGATGTAGCCGAGCGCGGAGTCCTTGAGCAGGACGACCAGTTGGGCGACGATCGCGGGCATCATGGAGCTGACGGCCTGGGGGATCAGGATCAGCCACATGACCTTGGTCTTGGTCATGCCCAGTGAGTAGGCGGCCTCGGCCTGGCCCTTGGGCACGGCGTTGATGCCGGCGCGGAACACCTCGGCGAGCACCGATCCGTTGTACAGGGTGAGGCCGGTGACGACCGCGGCCAGCGCGGAGACCTGGAAGGTGCCCGGTGTCATCAGGGGGAGGCCGAGCATGGTGCGGACCTGGTTGACCGCGAGGGGTAGCGCCATGGTGAAGAAGATCAGCATGAGCAGCGGGATGCCGCGGAAGAACTCCACGACGGCGCCCGCGGCGACGCGGATCCACGCGTGTTCGGAGAGCCGGGCGATGCCGAAGAACAGGCCGAACACGATGGCCAGGACCGAGGCGGTCAGTGCGGCGGTCAGCGTGTTCTGCAGACCGGGGATGACGTAGTCGGTCCAGGTGGCGGGGTCGAGGAAGGGCTGCCACTTGTCCGCGGCCCACTGGCCGTCCGGGTTGACCGCCCACGCCTGGGGGCTGGTCAGCGGGGGCGCGCCCGCGCCGAGGGTGCGGTTGAAGCCCAGGTAGACCACGGCCAGCACGGTGAGGAAGCCCAGCACCGTGAGGGCGGTGTAGACGGAGTGGCGGACGCGGGCTCTGGGACCGGGAGCGTCGAAGAGGACCTGCTGCGCGCTCATCGGACCACCGCCATTCGCTTGCTGAGCCAGCCGAAGAAGTATCCGATTGGCAGGGTCAGGACGAGGAAGCCGACCGCGAAGCCGACGAAGGTCGGCAGGACCGGTGCGATGCCCTGGTCGAACATCAGCTTCATCTGCCGGGAGGCCTCTTGGACGCCGAGTCCGGCGACGGACGCGACGGTGGTGTTCTTGGTGAGGGCGATGAGGACGCTGCCGAGCGGTCCGATGACGGTGCGCAGTGCCTGCGGGATGATGATGAGGCGCAGGCTCTGGGTGAAGGTGAGGCCGAGGGAGCGGGCGGCTTCGGCCTGGCCCGGGGGAATGGTGTTGATTCCCGCGCGCAGCGATTCGGAGACGAAGCAGGAGGTGTAGGCGGACAGTCCGATGACCGCCCACCAGAACACGTCCCAGGCCACGGTGCCGGAGAGGCTGAGTCCGAGGGCGCTGTTGAGGCCCAGTCCGCAGAAGAGCAGGACGAGGGTGAGGGGGGAGTTGCGGATCGTCTCCACGTAGGCGGTGGATATGCCGCGGAGCAGGGGGATGGGGGAGACCCGCATCCCGGTCAGCAGGACGCCCAGGACGAAGGAGAAGAGGGCGCTGAAGAAGGTGAGCCGGACGGTCCAGGAGAAACCGTCGAGGACTTTGTCGATGTTGTCGAAGAAGGCTTCCATCGATCCCAGCCGGTTGGGGCCCGGGCCGACGGGGCGGTGTGCCCCGTCGGCCGGGACGGGCGTTCAGGGCTACGCGCAGCCGTCGAGTTCGGGCTGCTCCTCGGCGTAGGCGAAGCCGGTCTCGCCGAAGGCCGTGTCGAGGTACTCCAGGGTCTTGCCCTCTTCCCACATCTTGGTGATGGCCTCGTTGACCTGCTCACACATCTCGGTGGAGCCCTTGGGCAGGCCCACGCCGTAGCGTTCCTCACCGAAGGGGTTGTTCACCATCCGGTAGGACTCGGGGTTCTGGGCGGCGAATCCGGCGAGGATGGTGTTGTCGGTGGTGACGGCGTCGACGGTGCCGTCGGCGAGCAGTTGCATGCACTCGGAGTAGTTGCCCGCCTCGCGGAGCTCGGCGCCGATGCCCAGGCCGCCGTCCTCCTCGCTGTCGACGATGTTGTTGGCGGAGCGGGAGCCCGAGGCGGAGCACAGCACCTTGCCTTCGAGGTCCTCGGGACCGTTGATGTCGGTGCTGTCGGAGGCGACGATGATGTCCTGCTGGGCGACGTAGTAGGGGCCGGCGAAGTCGACCACGTTCTTGCGCTCGTCGGTGATGGAGTAGGTGGCGACGACCATGTCGACGGTGCCCTGCTGGAGGAACGTCTCGCGGTTGGCGGAGGCGGCCTCGGTCCATTCGATCTGGTCGGGGGAGTAGCCGAGTTCACCGGCGATGTAGGTGGCGACATCCACGTCGAAGCCGACCGGGGCGTCGCCTTCGAGCAGGCCCAGGCCGGGCTGGTCGTACTTGACGCCGATGGTGATGGTGTCGCCGCCGCCTTCGCCCCCTCCTTCGCCTCCTCCGCCGCCGCCGCCGACGTCGGCGGTGCCGCATGCGGTGAGGGAGAGGGCCAGGGCGGACGCCCCCGCGAGGGCGATGCTGGTGCGACGGATTCGCATGGTGGTCAACCTCTTCTTCTTTTTTCGGGTGCGGAGAATCTTCGATGGCTGGTGGGGCTAGTGGGTGAGGATCTTGGAGAGGAAGTCCTGGGCCCGCTCGGAGCGGGGGTTGGTGAAGAACTCGTCGGGGGTGTTCTCCTCGACGATCTGGCCGTCGGCCATGAACACGACCCGGTTGGCGGCGCGGCGGGCGAAGCCCATCTCGTGGGTGACCACGATCATGGTCATGCCTTCCCGGGCCAGGTCGGTCATGACGTCGAGGACCTCCTGCACCATTTCGGGGTCGAGGGCGGAGGTCGGCTCGTCGAAGAGGATCACCTTGGGATTCATCGCCAGGGAGCGGGCGATGGCCACGCGCTGCTGCTGTCCGCCGGAGAGCTGGGCGGGGTACTTGTTGGCCTGTTCGGCGATGCGGACCCGTTCCAGAAGTTCCAGGGCGCGCACGGTGGCCTCGGCCTTGGGGACGCCGAGGACCCTGGTGGGACCGAGGGTGATGTTCTCCAGCACGGTCTTGTGCGAGAACAGGTTGAACGACTGGAACACCATGCCGACGTCACTGCGCAGTCGGGCCAGGGCGCGTCCTTCGGCGGGGAGTGGCTGGCCGTCCAGGAGGATGCGGCCGCTGTCGACGGTTTCCAGTCGGTTGATCGTGCGGCACAGCGTGGACTTGCCCGATCCCGAGGGACCGATGATGACGACCACCTCGCCGGCGTTGACGGAGAGATTGATGTCGCGAAGTACGTGGAGTTCGCCGAAGTGCTTGTTGATGTTCTCCAGCACGACGAGAGGAGTATCGGTCATGGGATCGGAACCTAGTGCGCCCGGGGGGGTTTGTCACCAGGGAAGGGGTGCGGATCAGACGGAGTGGCAGACTTGTTATCCCCAAATCCGCAGAAATGTTACGTTTGAAACCTGGAATCGGTGGTCTCTGTCGCGCCGGTCACATGATCGGTGGTCGTCGTGGCCGGTTCCGGTCACCCGGTGAGGTCGGCGGTTCTGCGGGGTAGGAGTTAACGACTAGCCTGGACGGGTGAGCCAGAGTCGTACTTACCAGGTGCGGACCTACGGCTGCCAGATGAACGTCCACGACTCCGAGCGGCTCTCCGGCCTGCTGGAGGACGCGGGGTACCAGCGGGCAGCCGAGGACGCCACGCCGGACGTCGTCGTCTTCAACACCTGTGCGGTGCGTGAGAACGCGGACAACCGCCTCTACGGCAATCTGGGCCATCTGCGGCCGGTCAAGGATTCCCATCCGGGGATGCAGATCGCGGTGGGCGGGTGCCTGGCGCAGAAGGACCGAGGGGAGATCGTGCGCCGCGCTCCCTGGGTGGACGTGGTCTTCGGCACGCACAACATCGGCTCGCTGCCCGTGCTGCTGGAGCGTGCCCGTGTGCGGCGCGAGGCGCAGGTGGAGATCGCCGAGTCGCTGGAGACCTTCCCCTCGACGCTGCCGACGCGGCGCGAGTCGGTCTACGCGGCCTGGGTGTCCATCTCGGTGGGCTGCAACAACACCTGCACCTTCTGCATCGTGCCGGCGCTGCGCGGCAAGGAGAAGGACCGCCGTCCCGGGGACATCCTGGCCGAGGTGCGCGCGGTGGTGGCCGAGGGCGCGATCGAGGTCACGCTGCTGGGGCAGAACGTCAACGCCTACGGGTCGGAGTTCGGTGACCGGCAGGCGTTCTCCAAGCTGCTGCGGGCCTGCGGTGAGGTGGAGGGCCTGGAGCGGGTGCGGTTCACCTCCCCGCATCCGCGCGACTTCACCGACGACGTGATCGCGGCGATGGCGGAGACCCCCAACGTGATGCCGCAGCTGCACATGCCGTTGCAGTCGGGTTCGGACCGGGTGCTGCGGGCCATGCGCCGCTCCTACCGGTCCGACCGGTTCCTGCGGATCGTGGAGAAGGTGCGGGAGGCCATGCCGGAGGCGGCCATCAGCACCGACATCATCGTGGGATTCCCGGGGGAGACCGAGGAGGACTTCGCCGAGACGTTGAAGGTGGTGGAACAGGCGCGGTTCGCGCACGCCTACACCTTCCAGTACTCCAAGCGTCCGGGTACTCCGGCGGCGTCGATGGACGACCAGGTGCCCGCGGAGGTGGTGAAGGAGCGCTACCAGCGGCTGCTGGAACTCCAGGAGCGCGTCTCCGAGGAGGAGAACGCCAAGCAGGTGGGCCGCGAGGTGGAGGTGCTGGTCGCCGAGGGCGAGGGCCGCAAGGACGACGTGCACCGCCGCATGTCGGGGCGGGCCCGCGACAACCGGCTGGTGCACTTCGCGGTGGACGAGGGCCTCGCGGTGCGCCCCGGCGACATGGTGACGGTGGAGGTGACCTACGCGGCGCCGCACCACCTGGTGGCCGACTCGGGGGTGCGTGCGGTGCGGCGGACCCGCGCGGGCGACGCCTGGGAGGCGCGCAACGCTCCCGCCGAGCACTCCTCGGGCGTGCTGCTGGGCATGCCGAAGCTGGGCGCGCCCGATCCGCTGCCGGCGGCGACGGGCGGCTGCTGCGACGCCTGACCCCTGGTGACGTGGGGGTGGTTCCGGCGAGGCCGGAGCCACCCTTTCTGCCTTCTCGGGGTCAGACCTCCCGCTGCCGGTGCACGTCGAAGGCGGCGTCGCAGGCGTCGCGCACGTCGTCGTCGTGGGTGGCGATGACCACCGTGCAGCCCTGCCGGCTCATCTGGCGCAGCACGTCCACCACCATCGCGCCGTTGTCGCTGTCCAGGGCGCCGGTGGGTTCGTCGGCCAGCACCAGGGAGGGCTGTTTGACCATGAGGCGGGCCAGGGCGACGCGCTGCTGCTCGCCGCCGGACAGGTGGTGCACCTTCTCCCGTTCGCGTCCGGCCAGGCCGACCCGTTCCAGGATCCGGGTGTGGTCGGGGCGGGTGCCGCGCCTGCGGGCGACGTCGAGGTTGGCGTGCACGGTGGCGTTCTCGATGAGCGCGTAGTCCTGGAACAGGTAGCCGAGTCGGTCGCGGCGGAAGCGGCGCCGTCCGCCGGGGCCCAGGCGGGTGAGGTCGGTGTCCTCGTACAGGATCTGGCCGCCGCTGGGCCGTTCCAGCAGCCCCATGCAGTTGAGCAGGGTGGTCTTGCCCGATCCGCTGGCGCCGACCAGGGCGAGCATCCGCCCGGCGGGAACGGTCAGGTCGAGGCCCCGCCACAGGGTGCGCGGTCCGAAGGACTTGGTGAGGTTCTTGACGGTGATCATGGTGCTTTCCGGAGGGGTCAGGCCTGCGAGGTGCCTTCGCGGACGATGCGGCGGTGGAAGAGGGCGAGTGCGGCGACGGTGATCGCCAGGGAGGCCGCCGCGATGCCCAGGGCGTAGAACGGTTCGACGCCGGTGGTCTCCGTGCCGGGGATGAGGGCGCGGGCAGGGTCGTTCTGGACGGCCAGCGCGGTGAGAGTGTCCCAGGTGGCCCAGCCCACGAATCCCACCGCGACGGCTGCCTCGGCCGCGAGCAGTCGCCGGTGGGTGGCGAGGAAGGTCCAGCCGCTGATGTGCCGGGCGAAGATGGTCTGCGCGCGGGTGCGCACGTAGACGATGCACGCGGCCGCGGCGGTCAGCAGCAGTACGGCGCCGGCTCCGGCGAGGTTGAACAGTTCGCTGCGCAGGATGGTCAGGGTGGTGGCGTGTTCCTGCAGCGCGCTGGTGGTGAGGGTTTCGACCATGGAGATGTACCGGGAGGCCTGCGGGTTCTCGGCGCGGAACGCCTCGACCACCTCCGGGTCGGGGAAGACCGTCGCACGGGTGGACATGTGGGTGACGTAGGCCTTCTCGGAGAGGGCCTGCCCGTTGGGGAGGACGACGAGGACCGGTTCGTGCAGCAGGGGCAGGAACAGGGGGCCTTCGGGCCGTGTCGTGCCGTAGGTGAACAGGGTCTGGTCGGCGGCGGTCAGCACCTCGACGTCGAAGGCGCGGTCCGGTTCACCGTGGAGTTCGAGCCATTGGTCCACAGCCTTGACGAGGTGGTCGGTGGGGACGGAGACGGATTCGGGCACGATGACGCGGACGGTCTCGCCCGGGCCGTGGCGTTCCCCGGAAGGGGCGAGGACTTCCTGTTCGGCCAGGTAGGTGTCGTTGACGATGAGGACGGGGGTGTTCCCGTCGGGCGGGGCGGGGCTGTTCGGGTCGACGGGGAAAAGGTACTTCAGGCTGGAGTGGATCGCCAGCACCATGTCGCCGTCGGTGTCGACCCGGCGCAGCCACGGACCGAGTGCGTCGTTGACAGCCTGCTCGTCCGACCAGCCGTAGTTGGCGCTCAGTGCGGGCCGTGAGGTGTCGCCGTACTGTTCGTACAGTTCCAGGCCGATCCGCTGGTCGCGGGCGTTCTGCGCGGTGAGGACCACCGAACCGAGGATGGCCAGGGTCAGTACCAGCACGGGGACGCGGACCAGGTAGACGGCGGCGGTGGTGCTGTGCACCGGAAGGCGGCCCTTGAGCGCGGGCAGGATGCCGGTGGTGTGCACCAGGCCGAGCACGGCGGCGTGCGCGGCCAGGCAGGGGAGGGCGAGGATCGCCAGGAACACCAGTGCGAGCGGCGTGTAGAAGCCGAGCTGGTTCCACCCGTTGTAGACGCCGAGGAACGCCAGGGTGGCGGCGGCCACCGCGGGCAGGGCGATCGCCCACAGACGGGCGATCTTGGTCAGGTCTTTGAGCAGGATGCCCGGATAGGAGTGGCCCTGCAGACGCATGACGGCGTAGTCGCGGGCGGAGAGCAGGACGCCGGCGCCGACCGCGGCGACGGTGGCGAGCAGGGCGACGGCCAGGAGGTTGAACAGGTGGCCGCCCGTGAAGTAGTGCCACAGTTCGGTGACCTGCATGCCCGGGGCTTCGTACAGACCGTGGGCGGCGAGCGCGTCGAGGAGGACGGGGCGGACGTCCGAAGCACCGAGGACGAGGTAGTAGCCGTTGGGGCCGACCTCGCCGAACTCGGTGATGGGGTGGGTCTCGACAGTGAAGCCGCGACCGAAGGCCGGATATCCGTCCCGCAACCAGTGGGCGTAGTGGGAGTCGGGGTCGGAGACCGCCAGGTACAAGTGGGCTCGTGATGACGGCTCGTGGACGTCGAGAACGGCGTAGCCGATGGTGGCGCCGTGGTCGTCGGCGACCTGCTGCACGGTGCGCGCGACCTCGTCGATGTCGTGGGTCCCCTCGTTCTCGGTGATCCACACCATCTCCGAGTCCTCAAGGACGAACATGGTCTGCTCGGCCGTGGCGGCGAGGAGGAAGGCGACGAGCGCGGCGAAGGCGGCGCACGCCGTGTAGGCGAAGGAAAGCGTTCGGTTCGGCACCTGGTGGTCCTGTCGGGAACGGCTGTAGTGGACCCGCCGGCGAAACTGTACCGGCGGGCCCGCAGCACAGTTAAAGGTCAGCAGCTGGTGCGCCAGTACGTCTGGTTGTTGCCCGCAGCACGTGGAGCGGTGGCTCTGGCCCAGGAGCCAGCAGCGGCGGAAGCACGGACCACGGTAGTGCCTACGGCGGTGGACCCATGGCAGACGGAGCCGTGGTAGTAGTGCGAGTAAACGGTGCCAGCGCCGGGAAGGCCTGTAACTCCATGATTCCAGGTGCCTCCACCGACGTAGCTGGTCGCGGCTGCGGCGACGCCGGTGATTCCTACGGTGATACCAGCAGCGATGAGCACGGTGATGGAGAGACGTTTGAGAACGCTCATAAAGGGCTCCTAGTAGGGGAATCAGCAGCTGGTGCGCCAGTAGGTCTGGTTGTTTGTTCTTGCCTTGGGAACTCGGGCAACAGAGGTTTTGCCAGCCGGAGCGGAGGCACGGAGGGTATAGGTGCCTACGGCGGTGGACCCGTGGCAGACGGTCTCGTGGTAGTAGTTCGAGTACACGTAGCCGTTGGCGATGCCGTGGTCCCACCAACCACCGCCGACTCTCTCGACCACGGCGAAAGCGGTTCCAGCCGTCCCGAAGATGAATCCTGCGGCGATCATCAAGGACATCGCAGCCTTTTTCGCCTTGTTTACTTCTGTCCTCTCTGATTGGTCCTGTGTGCTATGTGGCCACGGCAGAGGAGATTAACAGTCTTGCTTTGAAAGGGCCAATGGATGTTGGGTTGTCGATCCGGCGGTGTTCCTCTTTACGGGGATTTCGGATCTGAGCTGGGATTTCGCTGCTCTTTTGGGGTTTCGAACCTCCTGGCCTGCGGTTTCTTGATGGTGGCGGTAATTTCGCAGATCAGGGTGCTGGTGATGGGGGTTTGGTGGATTGTGGAAGTGCGACCGAATATCATGTCCGACGAAGTGTGTCCATGGTTTCATGGTGGCCGGAAGTGGCCACCGAGATCGTACTAATGATTGAAAAATGAACGTGGAGGAAAAGTGAAGGTTGCCGTGGAATAACTTCGGGATTGCTGGGGAAGTGAATTTCCTTCGGGATAACGTGAGGAAATGTCTTGCTTCTTCAGAGAAGAAGGCCACCGGCGGTGGTCTCCCTAACGAAGGAGTCGTGTCCCGGTGGCGCCCCGGGGCATGGTGCGGCCGCGCGTCCGGGGCGGTTCGGGCGCGCGGCCGGGGGTGCGGGCGGCTCAGTCGACGGGTTGGACGACGGCGAAGTGGGCGCCCAGGTGGTCGGTGAGCATCGCCCAGCGGCCGTAGGGGGAGTCGGCGGGGGCGCGCAGTACCGCTCCGCCGGCGTGCTCGGCCAGCAGACTGGCCTTGTCGGTGCTGTCGACCAGGAAGTAGGGCAGCCAGGCGCCGTGGCCCCGGTGGACGCGGTCGTCGGCGCCGTAGACCCCGAACACCGGTTCCCCGTCGTTGGACAGGGTGGTGAAGTCGATACCGGGAAGGCGTTCGGCGGTCAGGCCGAAGACGGTGGCGAAGAAGTCCGCCGTGGCGGAGTCAGGACTGGTGACCTCAGCCCAGACGGGGGCGCCGGGGACGCCGGAGATCTCCGAACCGGGCAGCCCGTCGCCCTGCCAGAGTCCGCAGACGGTGCCGGCGGGGTCGCGGACGAGCGCCATCGAACCGGCTCCGGGAATGTCGGTGCGGTCGGTGACCACGGTGCCGCCCGCGGCGCGTACCGCGGTCAGGGTGGCGCCGATGTCGCCGGTGGCCAGGTACACCGTCCAGTTGGACTGTTCCGGGGGCGGTGCGTCGTCCCAGGGCTCGGCCATTCCGGCGATTCGTCGGCTGCCGAGCAGGGCCATGCGGTAGGGGCCCTCGTCGAACTCCCAGCCCAGGACGGCCGCGTAGAAGCGTTGGGCGGCGGGCAGGTCGGGGACGGTCATGTCGAGCCAGGCGGGTGCGCCGGACGCGTAGGCGATGGTGTTCTCCATACTCCGATCGTACGAGTGTTCGAACGGGTTGGAGTGGTTTCCGTGCGGCCCGGCCGGGGTTTTTGCCGGTGTTTTGACATGTGCGTACCGGTGGCGGAATCAGTGGCCGCCGGGCTGCCGCGTGGCCAGGGCGAACGCCCGGTCGAGCAGGTCCGGGGCGTCGTAGGGCAGCCAGTCCACGCGCGGGTCGCGGCGGAACCACGACTCCTGGCGGCGGGCGAAGCGGCGGGTGGCCCGCACGGTCTCCTCCTTCGCCTCCTCCTCGGTGTACTCTCCGGCGAGGAAGCGCAGCACCTGGGCGTAGCCGAGGGCGCGCGAGGCGGTGAAGCCGTCGCGCAGTCCCGCCTTCTCCAGCGCGCGCACCTCGTCGACCAGTCCGGCCTCCCACATCCGCGCCACGCGCAGTTCGATGCGCTCGTCCAGTTCGGGGCGGGGCGCGCTCAACCCGATCTGCACGCACGGGTAGCGGGAGACGTGTTCGGGCATGGTGGCGGTGAACGGACCCCCGGTGATCTCGATGACCTCCAGGGCGCGCACGATGCGCCGCCCGTTGCTGGGCAGGATCGCCGCGGCCGCGGCGGGGTCGAGCCGGGCGAGCCGCTGGTGCAGGGCGAGCGGTCCCCGTTCGGCGAGTTCGGCCTCCAGGCGGGCGCGCACCTTCGGGTCGGTGCCGGGGAAGTCGAGTTCGTCCAGCGCGGCGCGCACGTACAGTCCCGAGCCGCCGACGAGGATCGGGGTACGGCCGGAAGCGTGGAGTTCGTCGATGACCGCGCGGGCCGTCCGCTGGTAGTCGGCCACGTTCGCGGTCTGGGTGATGTCCCAGACGTCGAGCAGGTGGTGGGGGACGCCGCGCCGCTCGGGCACGGTGAGCTTGGCGGTGCCGATGTCCATGCCCCGGTACAGCTGCATGGAGTCGGCGTTGACGATCTCGGCGGGGGCGCCGTGTTCGGTCAGGCGCAGCGCCAGCTCGACGGCCAGGTCGGACTTGCCCACTGCGGTCGCTCCGACAACCGCGATCACTGTGCTCATGTCTCAAGTGTGGCAGCGCGGCGCGGCCGGGAAGGCCGGTTCGTCCCGTCCGCCATCGCGGTGGCCGGGGACTCTAGGATGAACGCATGCGTTTCGCCAAGGGCCACGGCACCGAGAACGACTTCGTCATCCTCCCCGACCCCGACGGGGAGTTGGACCTGGACGCGGCGACGGTCGCCGCGCTGTGCGACCGTCGCGCCGGGATCGGCGGCGACGGGGTGCTGCGGGTCGTGCGGACCAAGGTGCTGGGTGAGCCGTTGGAGGGGGAGGCCGCCTCGGCGCTGCGGTGCGAGTGGTTCATGGACTACCGCAACGCCGACGGCAGCGTCGCCGAGATGTGCGGCAACGGGGTGCGGGTGTTCACGCGCTACCTGCGCGAGGCGGGGCTGGTCGGCGACACGGTGTTCGAGGTGGGCACCCGGGCCGGTGCGCGTCGGGTGACGGTCGAGGAGGACGGGGACGTCACCGTCGACATGGGGCCGGTGCGGGTTCTCGGGTCGGGCAGCGCGGAGTTGGCCGACGGGACCGTGCGCGGAGTGCGGATCTCGGTGGGCAACCCGCATCTGGCCTGCCGGGTGGCGCGTCCGGTGGCGGAGGTCGACCTGGGGCGGGCGCCGGTGCTGCGGGACGAGGAGTTTCCCGAGGGGGCCAACGTCGAGGTGTTCCGTGAGGTCGCTCCCGGGGTGCTGGAGATGCGCGTCTACGAGCGCGGCGCCGCCGAGACCCGTTCGTGCGGGACGGGGATCGTGGCCGCCGCGGCGGCGGCCACTCCGGGGGGCGGGGACGCCGAGTGGACGGTGCGGGTGCCCGGGGGAGTGTGCGCGGTGGCCCTGGAGGGGGGATCGGCCCGGCTGCGTGGGCCCGCGGTGATCGTCGCCGAGGGTGACGTGCGGCTGCCGCTCGTGCGGTGAGCGTTGTCGCGGCGGGGCGCGCGGCGGCGCGTCCGCTGCTCCGGCGGGTGCTGGAGCGGCTGCTGCTGCTGTTCGTCGCGGTCAGTTGCGCCTATCTGCTCGCGGCCGTCGCGTTGAATCCGCGGGAGAACTACGAGGGGCAGCGTCCGCCGCCGTCGGCCGAGGCGGTCGACGCCGCGCTGGACGCCTACAACCTCAACGACGAGACGCCGCTGGCGCGTCGGTACGCGGTCTGGGTCCTTGGGGTGGTGGTCGGCGACTTCGGGCGCACGTGGGACGGCGCGTCGGTCACCGAGGAGCTGTCCCGGCGGGTCGGGGTCAGCGTACGGCTGCTGGCCGCGGGAGCGGTGCTCGGCTGTGTCGGCGGTGTGCTGTTGGGCACGTGGACGGGAAGCCGCCGGGGCGGGACGGTCGACCGGGTCGTCACCGGGGTGTCCTTCGTGCTGATCTCGGTTCCGGTGGTGGTGGTCGCGGTGTCGTTGCAGAACGCGGCGCTGTGGGCGAACCAGGTGACGGGGCTGGAGTTGTTGCGGGTCACCGGTGAGGCCACCCCGGGGCTGGCCGGAGGGGCGGGGGAGCGGTTGGCCGACCGGTTGCGGCATCTGGTGCTGCCGACGCTCGCCGTGGCGTTGCCGCAGATCGCTCTGTACAGCCGGTACCAGCGCACGCTTGTGGCGGACCAGATCGGCGCGGACTACCTGCGGACGGCGCGGGCCAAGGGGCTGACCCGTTCGCGGGCGGTGGTGCGGCACGCGCTGCGCATCACGCTGGTTCCGGCCTCCGCCTATTTCGGATACTCGCTGGCGCTGTTGTTGACCAGTACGGTTTTCACCGAGCAGGTGTTCGGCTGGCACGGGGTGGGGGAGTACCTGTTCGAGTCGATCGGACAGGGGGATGTCAACGCGGTCGCGGCGGTCTGCTGTTTCGGGGCGGTGTGTGTGACCGCGGCGGGGGTGGTGTCCGACGCCGCGCGGGCGCTGTTGGACCCGCGGACCAGGACCGGATGAGCCGCCTGTGGACGGCGGCAGCTTCCCACCCCGGGAAGCGGAGTACTATTTTCCCCAATTGTTCCATTGGTGCCTTTTGTTAAGGCGATCATGGCGTGTCGGTCCGGCGGGGATTCGGCGTGTCCGCAACTCCTCACCGGAGTCGACCCATGACATTTGGGGGACAAGTGCGAATAGGGAAACGGCGTGCCATTCCGGCGGGAGCGTTCCTGCTGGCCCTGGTCACCGCACTGGCGGGCTGCCAGACGACGGTTTCGGGGCCCTCGGCGGCTCCCGAGCCCGCCACGGCCTCGATCAACGCCGCGGACCGCGCCCGGATCGCCGACGGTGGCACGGTGACCTGGGGGGTCAACGACTTCCCCACCCAGTGGAACCCGCACCACCAGGCAGGCAACCTCACCACCGCGCACACCGTCCTGAAGGCGCTGCTGCCCGCGCCGTTCCGCACCGACGAGCAGGGGCGGGCCCACCCCGACCCCGACTACGTGACGGACGTGTCGGTCACCACCGAACCGGAACAGGTCGTCACGCTCACCCTCAACCCCGAGGCCCGGTGGTCCACCGGGAAGCCCATCACCTGGCGCGACTACGCGGCCATGGCCGAGGCGCTGTCCGGAGCCGACCCCGACTACCAGGTGCTCGGAGCGGTCGGCTACGACCGCATCAGCGAGGTGAGCGCGGGCGAGGACAGGTACCAGGTGGTCATCACCTTCGACCGGCCCTTCGCCGACTACCGGGCGCTGTTCTCCCCGCTGCTGCCCGCGGAGTACACCGGGACCGCCGAGGCGTTCAACGCGGGATACCTGGAGCAGATCCCGGTCACCGCGGGACCGTTCGAGGTGGAGGAGATCGACCCCACCGCCCAGACCGTCACCCTGCGCCGCGACGGCGACTGGTGGGGGCAGCCCGCCAAGCTCGACCGGATCGTCTTTCGCGCACTGGCCCCCGAGGCGCTGGACGCGGCCTTCCTCGACGGCGGCGTCGACCTGTACGCGCTCTCCCTCGACTCCGGGTCCTACGAACGGGTCCGCTCCGCGCCCGACAGCGAGATCCGCACCGCCCTGGCCCCCGACTACCGGCACATCACCCTCAACGGGCAGAGTCCGATCCTGCGGGACGTGGACGTGCGGCACGCGATCTTCCTCGGCATCGACCGCGAGGTCGTGACCGACGCGGCGTTCCGCGCCCTCGGTTGGCGGCCCGAGGTGCTCGGCAACCGCTTCCTCATGCCCGACCAGCCGGGATACACCGACAACAGCGGCGAGTGGGGCGGTTACGACCCCGAGCGCGCGGCGCGCCTGCTGGAGGAGGCGGGATGGACCGCCGAGGAGCCCGGTGAGGTACGCACCAGGGACGGCGAGCCGCTGACCCTGCGGTTCGTGGTGCCGCAGGGGTACGCCCCCGCGCACGACGAGGCCGAACTGGTGCAGGCGATGCTCGCCGAGATCGGCGTGGAGATCGAGATCAAGAGCGTGCCGGGCAACCAGTTGTTCGGCGGGTACGTGCAGCCCGGCAACTACGACCTGGTCGCCTTCGTCAACAGCGGGGGCGGTTTCCCGGTGTCGGAGTCGCTGTACCAGTGGGCCGACGCGGTCGACGGCCCCGACGGGGAGCCGCAGTGGCGCGCCAACGTCGGCCGCATCGGCGCGAAGGAGATCGACGAGGCGCTGTTCGGGGCGCTGGAGACCCTGGACGCCGACACCGCGGTCGAGCGGATCAACGAGGCCGACCGACTGCTGTGGGAGGCGGGACACACCCTGCCTCTCTACCAGCGGCCCCAGGTCTACGCGGTCCGCGACGCCCTGGCCAACGTGGGCGCCTACGGCCTCGGCACGCTCGACTACGCCGACATCGGCTACCTCGCCGAGGACTAGGTGTGCTGTCCCGGAGGGGGTCCGCCGCGCGGTGGTCCCCACCAGGACGGCCCCGCCGCCGCGGCCAGCACTCGGCCGCGGCGAGGGTCGCGGCGTCGGGCCGCAGCAGCGGCTGGCCCCGCAGCGCCTGCCAGGTGAGGAGCGCGGTCACTCCCGCGTACCCCAGGCGGGCCACCACGACCAGACCGGTCCGGGCCGCCTCGGCGCGCAGCGACGGCACCCGCCCTGTCAGCGCGCCGAGCCCCGGCGCGAACAGCGGAAGGACCTGGAGCGCGTGCAGTCCGACGAAGTGCGCGATCCGCGGGTCCCCGCCGGTTGTGCTCCACGAGGCCACCGGTATGCCCGCGCCGCCGTCCGGCGCGCCCACGATGGTCACCTCCGCCCCGTTCTCCAGGGCCTGCGCCCGCTCAGGAGTGGGCCGGCTCATCAGCGGGCCGGGGTGAGGACGCCCGGCAGCAGGGCGAGGAACACCAGCGGCCGGTGTCACCGGAGCACCGGGGCGGATCCGGAGCGGTTCGGCGGGGAGGGTGCGGTGCGGTGGGAGCGGTGGTTCGGCGGAGGCGTGATCATCGGGAACCCCTCAGACGCGCGGTGATGAGGAGAAGTCCGCCGGGCGGCCGGCCGGATGCCGGTCGTGCCACCGGGTGTTCCGGACGGGGCCCGCACCCGTCTGCGCGGTGGTGCGGGCACCACGCTCCGCGGGGCCGCGCCCCGGAGAGCGTCGGACGCGCCAGTCGGAAGCAGACGCCGACGTGTTGCGCCGCCGCTGCCGGGAGGGATACTGCTGGAGGTCCGCGTGACGGACACGGGGAAAGGCGAGGGAAGGGGCGGAACATGCTTGCCTTCACCATGGCGCTCATCGACGTCGCGGCGCGGGCGGCGGCGCTGCCCGACGCGGGTGCGGACGGACACCGGAGCGACCTGGTGGCCGTCTGCGCCCGGCTGGACGGGGCCGTGCGCGCGGCGGAGGAGGTGACCGCGCTCCTCGCCGCCCGGGTCGGCGCGAGGACGACGGAGGCGGTCCCTGAGGCGCGTGCCGCCGCGGCCCTGGAGGAGCAGATGACCGCCCTCACCGGGGCCGGACGGCTGCTGCGCGGCTTCGTCCAGGATTTCGGGGCTGTGGACGGGGACCTGTACGCCCGGGCGTCGGCTCTGGTCGGTTCCGGGGTGAACGTGCTGGACTCGCTGGCGGACGTGGTGGGGCAGGGACGGCTGCCGCTGGGGCCGTCCGGGGACGAGATCGCCGGCCTCGCCTGGCGGTCGCGCGGCCCGGACACCGCCTCCCGGCTGTCGCGCCAGTCCCGGATGGTGGCGGGCGCCAGGGAGCGGTGGCGGCGTGCCGCGCCGCCCGTGCGGGGTGAGTGGGGGCCTCTGCACCGCGACGAGGCGGCCCGTTACCTGCGGTTGTGCTGCACCCGGGAGAGTCTCGCCGACGGCCGCGGCGCCTTGGCGGCACTGCGCGCCGGGCTGGGGGAGAGCTCCTAGGGTGTCCCGGCCGGGGGCGGCTCGCCCCCGGCCGGGAACCTTCCGTGGGTTACGGCATCCGCTCGTAGGCGGGCAGGGTGAGGAACTCGGCGTAGTCGTCGGCCAGGGCGACCTCCTTGAACAGCGTGGTGGCGCGGTCCAGCAGGTCGGCGTCGAGGGACGTGGTCTCGCGGATCGTGGCCAGCTCCTCGCCGATCAGGCGCTCCACGAGTTCGGCGGTGACCTGGGCGCCGTTGTCCAGGGTGACGCCGTTGTGCAGCCACTGCCAGATCTGGGAGCGGGAGATCTCCGCGGTGGCGGCGTCCTCCATCAGGTTGTGGATGGCCACCGCGCCGCTGCCGCCCAGCCACGCGGCCAGGTACTGGACGGCGACGTTGATGTTGTTGCGCAGGCCCGCCTCGGTGACGCCGCCCTCGGCGCTGGAGACGTCCAGCAGGTCGGCGGCGGTCACGGTGACGTCGTCGCGCTGCCGGTCGATCTGGTTGGGCCGCTCGCCCAGGACGCCGTCGAAGACCTCCATGGCGACCGGGACGAGGTCGGGGTGGGCGACCCAGGAGCCGTCGAACCCGTCGCCCGCCTCGCGGGTCTTGTCGTCGCGGACCTTGGCGAGCGCCGTCTTGTTGACCTCGGGGTCGCGGCGGCTGGGGATGAACGCGGCCATGCCGCCGATCGCGTGTGCGCCGCGCCTGTGGCAGGTCTTGACCAGCAGTTCGGTGTAGGCGCGCATGAACGGCGCGGTCATCGTGACGGCGTTGCGTTCGGGCATGAGGAACCGGCGGCCGCGGGTGCGGTGCGTCTTGATGATGCTGAACAGGTAGTCCCAGCGGCCCGCGTTGAGACCGGCGGAGTGCTCGCGCAGCTCGTAGAGGATCTCCTCCATCTCGAACGCGGCCGGGATGGTCTCGATGAGCACGGTGGCGCGGATGGTGCCGCGTTCGATGCCCAGCGACTCCTGGGCGCGCACGAAGATGTCGTTCCACAGCCGAGCCTCGAGGTGGCTCTGCATCTTGGGCAGGTAGAAGTAGGGACCCTTGCCCTTGGCGAGCTGGCGGCGCGCGCAGTGGAAGAAGTACAGCGCGAAGTCGACGATGCCGCCGGAGGTGCGCTGGCCGTCGACGAGGATGTGCTTTTCGTCCAGGTGCCAGCCGCGCGGGCGGACCACGATGGTGGCCAGTTCCGAGTCGTCCTTCAGCGCGTAGCTCCTGCCCTCCGGGGTGGTGAAGTCGATGGTGCGGTCCAGCGCGTCACGCAGGTTGAGCTGGCCCTCGATCATGTTCTCCCACAGGGGGGTGTTGGCGTCCTCGAAGTCGGCCAGCCACACCCTCGCTCCGGAGTTGAGCGCGTTGATGGTCATCTTGCGGTCGGTGGGGCCGGTGATCTCGACACGGCGGTCGACGATGCCGGGCGCGGGGGGAGCGACGCGCCAGGTCGGGTCCTCGCGCACGGCCTTGGTCTCGGCGAGGAAGTCCAGGTCGGCGCCTGCGGAGATCTCCTCCTGGCGGCGCCTGCGGGCGGCGAGGAGCTCCTGGCGGCGGGACTCGAACCTGCGGTGCAGGTCGGCGATGAGCGCGAGGGCGTCGTCGGTCAGGATCTCGTCGTACCTGCCGTTGATCGGGCCGGTGATCTCGACTCCGGTGGGAGCACCCATGAAACCAAACCTTCCGCATCGCGAAACTTGCTTCTGTTATGTGGAATATGACGCTACTCTGCCCGCAGGGGGCGGTCAACGCGGTCTCCACTCCGTGTGACCTGGAATTTCGCTCTATCGAAAAGATCTGTGTTTTTTCCGGAACAAGGATGGGTAAGACAAGCTCCTCTTCACCGCCGACGGGGATCGGCGGGGGTACCGGTTCCCCCGTTCCACGCGAAAAAACAGCTGACGTTCCGTGGTACGCGTGGGACGATCGGGGAAGAAACCGCGGTGATCCCGCGTTGACACTCCCTGGATGGATATGACACGTACTTCTCTCAACGGCCACGCTCTCAACGGCGCGAGCGCCGCGGCGGCGGCCCCCGTCGACACCCGGCCGGGCGTCGACGACGAACTCGACCGGGGACAGCTCGAACTCCAGGACCGCCACGCACTGCGCCGCGTCCAGGGACTGTCCACCGAACTCCACGACATCACCGAGGTCGAGTACCGGTCGCTGCGCCTGGAGCGCGTCGTGCTCATCGGGGTGTGGACCACCGGAACCCAACAGGACGCCGACAACTCGCTGCTCGAACTCAAGCAGCTCGCCGAGACCGCGGGCGCCCTGGTGCTGGAAGGGCTCACCCAGCGCCGCTCCAGGCCCGACCCCGCCACCTACGTCGGCAGCGGCAAGGCCGCCGAACTCCACGACATCGTCGAGAGCACCGGAGCCGACACCGTCATCTGCGACGGTGAACTGGCCCCCGGCCAGCTGCGTCAACTGGAAGACATCGTCAAGGTCAAGGTGATCGACCGCACCGCCCTCATCCTCGACATCTTCGCCCAGCACGCCCGCAGCAAGGAGGGCAAGGCCCAGGTCGAACTGGCCCAGCTCACCTACCTGCTGCCGCGGCTGCGCGGATGGGGTGAGGCGCTGTCCCGCCAGGCCGGCACCTCCGGCGGCGGCAACGGCGGCGTGGGACTGCGCGGCCCCGGTGAGACCAAGCTGGAGACCGACCGGCGCCGCATCAACACCCGCATGGCCAAACTCCGCCGCCAACTGTCGCACATGGCGGTGGCCCGCGACGTCAAACGCGACCGGCGCCGCACCCGCCAGGTGCCCGCCGTGGCCATCGCCGGATACACCAACGCGGGCAAGTCCAGCCTGCTCAACCGGCTCACCGGAGCGGGCGTACTGGTGGAGGACGCGCTGTTCGCCACCCTGGACCCGACCGTGCGCCGGGCGCGCACCCCCGACGGCCGGGGATTCACCCTCAGCGACACCGTCGGCTTCGTGCGCCACCTGCCGCACCAGCTCGTCGAGGCGTTCCGCTCCACCCTGGAGGAGGTCACCGACGCCGACCTGATCCTGCACGTCGTGGACGGGGCCCACCCCGATCCCGAACAGCAGATCGCGTCGGTGCGCCAGGTCTTCGCCGAGATCGGAGCCTCCGACATTCCCGAACTGATCGTCGTCAACAAGGTCGACGCGGCCGATCCGCTCCTGCTCAGGCAGCTGCGCACCAGGTACCCCGACGCCGTCGAGGTCTCCGCGCACACCGGCGCGGGCGTCGACGCACTCCTGCGGGCCATCGCCGGGGCGCTGCCCACCTTCGACCGCGAGGTCTCCGTGCTGCTGCCCTACGACCGCGGCGACCTGGTCTCCAGGGTGCACCAGGAAGGACGGATCCTCAGCGAGGAGCACACCGGGGAGGGAACGGCCCTGCACGCCTGGGTGCCCCCGCTTCTCGCGGGTCAGCTCGACCGGTACGTGACCGCGATGCGGTAATCTGCGACCACCGAAAGCGAATACGGCGGAACCT
This sequence comes from Thermobifida halotolerans, assembly GCF_003574835.2. Lineage (NCBI taxonomy): Bacteria > Bacillati > Actinomycetota > Actinomycetes > Streptosporangiales > Nocardiopsidaceae > Thermobifida > Thermobifida halotolerans. The sequence continues at coordinate 284,601 of NZ_CP063196.1, forward strand.
CTTTCCGGGTTCCGCCGTTTACTGTTCGGTCGCAGAGGTGTACATCCCAGCGCCCGATGAACTACGGTTGCCTTCACCGAAGTGAGATGCTGCTGCCCGGCCCGTTCCGGCCGCGTCGACCCCCCTAGCTAGGCCAAGGCATCGATATGAAGTCGTGTGAGGACTGTTCGTGCGGCGTGGTCGTCCCCTGCGCACCGGATGATGGCGGCTGTGACGGCGTGGACGGGCAAGCGGTGAGACAATGACGGTACGACTGCTGACGAACATCGGACGACTGTGGACCGGCGTCGAGCTCATCAGCAACGCCGCCATCGTCATGCATGACGGGCTCGTCGCCTGGGTCGGTCCGGCAGCCGAACTCCCCCAGAGCATTCCCGGGGTCATCGACCACATCGTCGACGCCCACATCGACAACGCCGGCGGCGCCCTCGTCACCCCCGGACTCATCGACGCCCACACCCATCCCGTCTACGCCGGGAACCGGTTCGCCGAGATCTCGGCGCGCACCGACGGGGCCTCGCAGGGCGACATCGTCGCGGCGGGCGGCGGCGTCGCCTCCACCGTCACGGTGACCCGGGGGACCGACCCGTGGACGCTCTGCAACGACGTGCGCGACCGACTCCGGCACTGGCTGCTGTGGGGCACCACGACGGTCGAGGCCAAAACCGGATACCACCTGACCCGCGACGGCGAACTCGCCGACGTGCGCCTGCTGCGCTCCCTGGAGGAGGAGCCGGGCATGCCCCGACTGCACGTCACCTTCTTCGCCGCGCACGCGGTGCCGCCCGAGTACTTCGGTCGGCCGAGCGACTACGTGCAGGCCGTCGGCTCCTGGCTGGGCGACGCCGCCCAGGCGGGTGCCGACGGTGTGGACGTCTACTGCGACAGCCGCCAGTTCACCACCGAGGACGCGCGCTGGCTGCTGTCCCTGGGACGCTCCGCCGGACTCAAGACCCGCATGCACGCCTGCTCCAAGCCACGGCACGGCTCGGTGCGCATGGCCGCCGACCTGCAGTGCGACTCGGTGGACCTGCTGCACGAGACCGACGAGGACGACGTGCTGGCGCTGGCCAAGTCCAAGACCCCGGTGGTCATCTGCCCCACCGCGTCGCTGTACGAACGCCGCACCCCGCCGGTGCGCACCCTCCTCGACCACGGTGTTCCCGTGGCTCTGGGCACCGACCACAATCCCGCCCAGTCGGGGACGACCATGATGTCGCTGATCGTCTGCATGGCCGTCGCCCTGTACGGGATCAGCGTGCACGAGGCGCTGCGCGCCGCGACCGTCGGCGGGGCCTGCGCGCTGGGCGCGGCCGACCGGGGCATCATCGCTCCCGGACGGGTCGCCGACGTCGTCCAGTGGGACGCCGACCACGAGGGCGCGTTCGCGTGGGCCTACGGCCTGAAGGCGATGCGCGTGTGGCGCGGCGGCGACGTGATCCGCTGATCCCGCCCCTGGAGATCCAGGCGGACTCAACCTGAGGGGCCTGGGAGCACCGGCCCCGGGGGAGGACGGGACATCGTCGGGGGGCGCTCCGCCGAAGGGGTGTGCTGGCAGCGGAGGGGAGGCGTCCCGGCGCCGACTCCACCTTCCCGCGCCTTGCGGGTGATCCCGCACCACAGCACCCCAGCCCCGTGGTGTGGGATGTTCCTCCAACCCGTCCGTCTGTGCGGGCGCGGGCGGACGCGGCGCTGGCGCGCCTCGACCGCTCCGCTGCCAACCCGTGGCAGCCCGCTCCGAACCATCACCTCGAATGCCCCGCCGTGCCCCGACTTCTCGAGATCGGTCACAAGACCCCCTCGGATCAGGGCTGTCCCGGCCCCTCCAGACCCGCCGCCAGTTCCTCCCGGTGCGCGCGGATGTGGGCGATGCCGGTCCGGTAGATCGCGTCGTGGCCCTCGGCGAGATGGCGGGCGAACGCCGCGTCGCCCGCGGCGGCCCGCGCGGTCATGAACGCCACCAGCGCCTCCAGACGTGCACACGCGGTCTCCAGCAGGACGCTCCGGCCCGCCCCGTCCAGCCCGTAGGCGTCGACCATCAGTCGCAGCCGCCGGGCCTGCTCGGCCACCGGGACGTGCTCGCCGTTGCTGCCGGGCGCGCCCAGCGGCACGAACCGGTAGGCGGTGTAGGCCAAGTCCCACACGCGCGGCCCCGGATGGGCGGTGTCGAAATCGATGAGGGCCACCGGCAGGCCGTCGCGGAACACGGTGTTGTAGCCGGCGGCGTCGCCGTGGCAGACCACCTCCCGCGGCTCGCGCGGTGGAAGCTGCCAGACCGCGTCCTCGTGCGGGACGAAGCCGACCGTGGCGTCGTGGTAGCGGCGCAGCAGCCCGCCCGTCGCGGCCAGCGCCGCGTCACTTCGCACGTGGTCGGGGACCGGGTAGTCCGCCACCTCGCCGGAGACGAAGTCGAGGACCTCGCGGCCCTGCTCGTCCACGCCGTGCACCCGGGGCGCCCCGGTGAACCCGACGGCCTCCAGGTGCCGCAGCAGCGCGTGCACGGCGGGCGTCCACGGCCCCGTGGGCCTGCGCACGGTCGCCCCCGTGCGCACCACCCGGTTCACCCCGCCGCTGAGGATCTCGTCGGTCACGCGGGAAAGGGTAGGGCGCGCGGGGACGTGCTGTCCGGTGGTTTTCCGGAGGGCCGGGACGCCCCGCCGCAGCGCTGTGCCCCGCGCGGGCCGACACCGCTGCGGTCCCGGTCCCTCTGTCCTCCCGCGGCAGGGGGCGGAGGGGGTCCGGTGGCGCGCACTCCCCGTGAGGAACGGGGATGTGGGCGGCCACGGTACCCGGGAGGCGCGGCCTCCGCCGTACGCCGTCCATACTCCCCGGACGGGCGGCTCACCGCCTCCCCCGCGCCGTGGCGATCTCGATGACGGCGCGCTCCAGGGCGTAGGCGGGGTCGCGGCCCGCGCCCTTGATCAGGGCGTCGGTCTCGGCGACCACGCGCATCGCGTGCGCCACCCCCCGCGGACTCCACCCGCGGGCCTGCTGGCGGATGGTGCGCAGCTTCCACGGCGGCACCCTGGCGCGCTTGGCGAGTTCGGCGTCGGAGACCCCGCGCGTGGGCTGCACGGCGACCGCGATTCCGCGCACCGCGCCCGCCAGCGCGCTGTTGATCAGTACCGGGGCCATGCCCACCGCCAGTGCCCAGCGCAACTGCTCCAGCGCCTCGGGCAGACGGCCCTCCACCGTGCGGTCGGCGACGGTGAACCCGGACGCCTCCGCCCTGCCCCTGTGGTAGCGGGCCACGGCCGCGGCGTCCACTCTGCCCTCGGTGTCGGCGATCAACTGGGTGCAGGCCGCCGCGATCTCCCGCAGGTCGGTGCCGACCGCGTCCAGCAGCGCCTGCGCGGCGTCCGGGGCGATCTGCCGCCCGGCGCGGGAGAACTCGCCCCGGATGAACTTCACCCGTTCGGCGTCCTTGGTCGGTTTGGCGCAGTCGATCCGGTGCGCCCCCGCCTTCAGCGCGGTCTGCAGCAGCGCCTTGCCCTTGGCGCCGCCCGCGTGCGCCAGCACCAGAACCACGTCGTCGGCTGGGTCCTTCAGGTAGTCGGTGACCACCCCGGCGGGCTCCTTGGTGAGGTCCTGCGCCGAGCGCAGCACCACCACCCGGCGCTCCCCGAACAGCGACGGCGAGGTGACCTCGACCAGTTTCCCGGCACTGACCTGGGAGGGCACCAGGTCGTGCACGTCCACGTCGGGGTCGTCGGCACGCACCGCGGCCACGAGTTCGGCGACGGCGCGGTCGACGAGCAGTTCCTCGTCGCCGACGACGACGGACAGCGGCGGAACGGAGGTGGAGTCCATGGACGTCAGCATGCCACGCGGTGGTGACCGGCGGGCCCGCTCCGCCGGTTGCGTAGCCTCACGCGGAACGCTGCCGCGTCCCGGCCGCCGCACCCCGCAGCACCGGCTGCCAGCCCCTGGGGCGGTGGTACAGCCGGTTCCGGGCGATCCGGCGGCGGATGTCCCACAGGAAACCGTCCCGCACCGAGGTGCGCAGCCGCAGTGGAAGCCGCGGATAGACCGCCCGCACCACGGCGCACGTCCGGTCGAAACGGCGCTGGCGGCGCGCGTCCCAGGCCAGTCCCAACTCCTCGCGCAGCCGGGGCGGCAGCAGTCCGGCGGCGACGAACCCCTGCAACCGCATGGCGGGACGCAGCAGCGGGGAGGCGGGGTGCAACAGTTCGTGGGCCACGGTACGGGCGGCCGGGGTGACCCGCAGGGTGTCCAGCATCCGCGCCCAGTAGCGGTCGAAGTCGGCGCGGGAGGGCGGCCAGTACTCGGGCGGGCAGCCCAGCGCCGTGGCGAGTACCGCCGAGTGCTCGTACGCCTCGTCCTTCTCCGCGTCGGTGAGGCCGCCCACCGCCAGTTCGTACATCACCTCCGACGACCGGCACAGGGTGGCGGCGACCCACAGTTGCAGTTCCGGGTCGAGTGCGTGGTAGCCGGGGCCGGTGACCTTCGTGTGCATGGCGCGCACGATCGCGCTGATCCGCTCGGCCTCGGCCGGGGTGCCGAACACCACGCCGTAGACGAAGGTGAGGGTGCCGCGCAGCCGGTTGAGGGGGCGGGAGGCGAAGTCGCTGTGGTCGTGGACCCCCTGTCCCACGGCGGGGTGGGCGATCTGCAGCAGGATCGCGTATCCGGCGCCGCCGAGGGCCGCGGCCTCGCGGGCGATCCGGTGCAGGGGGGAGTCCTCGGGGGGAGGAGCTTTTTCCATGGTCACCAGCCTAGGTTTGCGTTGTGCCGACCATGACCCGGGAGCCGTCCGTCCCCGCGCGGTGTCGGCTCACCGCGGCCGGGGGCCGCGCCAGTGCACCGAGGGGCCGTCGGGGCCGGGGACCACCGCGATGTCGCCGTGCCGGTCGGTGCGGTAGGAGGCCGGGGTCAGTCCGGTCAGCAGCGTCCAGGTGACCGCGGAGGGGTGGCCGTAGCGGTTGTCGGCGCCCACCGAGGTGAGCGTCACCCGGGGGCGGGTGGCGGTCAGGAACGCGGCCTCCTGGGTGGCCGCGCCGTGGTGCGGGGTCTTGAGGACATCGACGCCGCGGAGGGCGGGCTCGGCCAGCAGCGCGCGCTGCGCCCGCTCCTCGATGTCGCCGGTGAGCAGCACCGACAGCGGTTCGGCGGTCCCCTCGGACCGAGCCAACCGGGCCAGCAGCACCACGCTGCCCTCGTTGGGCTCGTCCCCGGCGAAGTCGGACGGCGGCCACAGCACGGACAACCGCCACGGCCCCACGGCGAGGCGCTGCCCGGCGTGCACCGTCCGCCGGCCCACCCCGGCGTGCGCCAGCGCCTCGGCGGCGACGGGCGAGTCGAAGCCGGGTGGCACGGCCGCCCCGTCCACCGCGCGGCCGCGCAGCACTCCGCGGACGCCGCCCGCGTGGTCGAGATCATGGTGGGTGAGCACCAGCAGCGCCACCCGCCGCACCCGCAGCCCGCCCAGGCAGCGGTCGACCGCCCGCGGGGCGACGCCCGCGTCCACCACGACCGCCGTACCGCGGCGGCCCGCCGCCAACGCCAGCGCGTCGCCCTGGCCGACGTCGCAGGCCACCACCGCCCACCCGGACGGCGGCCAGGGCGGGGCCAGGCAGGTGACCGCGGTCGCCGCCACCACGGCCGAGGCGGTCACCGCCGCGACCACCCGCCGCGCCCTGCCGCGCAGCACCAGCAGCGCCGCGAGCAGCACGGCCAGCAGCAGCGCTCCGAGCGCGTCGGACCGCCACGGCAGCGCCCCGTGGGGGACTCGCGCGCCCGCCTCGGCGACCACGCGGATCCAGTACACGGCCGTGCCCGGCACCCACACGGCCACCCGCGCCACCGGTAGCGCCACCGTGCCCAGCGCGGCGACCGCGAACCCGCCCACGGTCGCCACGGGAACGAACAGTCCGGCCAGCACGTTCGCCGGTACCGACACCCAACTGACCTCGGTGGACAGCACCACCAGCAGCGGCGCGCACGACACCTGGGCGGCGAGCGTCACCGCGACGGCCTCGGCCAGCCACACCGGGAGCCGCCTCGCCCAGGCGTCGCGCCAGCGCGGCGCGAGCACCAGGATTCCGCCGGTGGCCAGCACCGACAGCGCGAACCCGTAGGAGGCGGCCAGGCCCGGGTCGAACAACAGCAGTCCGATCACCGCCGCGGCGAGGGTGGCGACACCGATGCGGGGACGGCCCGCCGCCAGCGACACCAGGGCGATCGCGCCCATGAACGCCGCGCGCAGCACGCTCGGCTCGGGTCGGGCCAGCAGTACGAATCCGGCGATGGTGACCGCGCCCGAGACGGTCGCGGCCCACGGGGGCAGACGGCACCAGCGTGCGGCGGCCAGTGCGGCACCGGTCATCACCGCGAGGTTCGCACCGGAGACGGTCAACAGGTGGGTCATGCCGGTGGTGCGGAAGGTCTCGGCGGTCTCGGCGTCGAGTTCGGAGGTGTCGCCGACCACGAGCGCGGGTAGCAGGCCGCGCTCCGGTCGGGGCAGCGCCGCGCAGGCCTGACGCAGCCGCGCGCGCACCCACCCGGCCCAGGCGTGTGCCGCGGACGGCGGACCGACCTCGCGGGGCGGGCCGCGCACCAGCAGCAGTGCGGCCCCGAAGCCGCCGTCGGCGGGCACGAGCCTGCCCCTCACCCGGACCGACCGGCTCGGCACCAGGTGCCGCCAGTCCTCGCCGTGGACGAGGAGCACCACCGGGACCCGGGTGCGCACCCGTCGGCCGCCGTCGACGGCGACCCACTCGGTGCGGGCGTCCACGACGAACTCGGCGCGGCCCGGAATCGACGGGTTCGCGCGGGGACGCGGATCGGAGGAGATCACCGCGGACAGTTCCGTGTGCTGTTCCGCCTCGGCCAGCGCGGTCACCGGGCTGGCGGCCACCGCCGCACCGCGCCCCGCCACCGCCAGGGCGCCGCCCGCCGCGCAGACCAGGGCGGCGGCGAGCAGAGCGGCCGCGGCCTCGCCGCGCGGGTGGCGCAGCAGCGGCAGCGTCGCCGCGGCGAGGAGCCCCGCCGCCACCGCGACCAGCAGCGCGGTGCGCGCCGACGAGCCCAGCAGCGCCAGCACGGTCAGCCACAGTCCCACCGCCGGGGCGGCCAGTCGCAGGTCCAGCGGTGCGCGTCCGCCGGGCAGCGGGGAGCCGTCGAGCACGCTCATGACGCGCCTCCCACGTGGACCAGGTCGCGCAGCTCGGCGAAGCGGCGCTCGCCGATACCGGTGACGTCGTGCAGTTGCTCCACCGAGGTGAAGCCGCCGTTGGACTCGCGGTGGTCGATGATGCGCTGGGCCAGCACCGGGCCGACGCCCGGCAGGGTCTGCAGTTGCTCGGCCGTGGCGGTGTTGAGGTCGACGCGGCCGGTCGTGTCGGATGGGGCGGCCCCGGCCTGGGGGACGGGCTCGGGTGAGGGGGTGACGCCCACGAGGACCTGTTCTCCGTCGACGAGCGGGCGGGCCAGGTTGAGCAGTCCGGGGTCGGCGTCGGAGCGGAGCCCGCCCGCGGCCTCGATGGCGTCGGCCACCCGCGCCCCGGCGGGCAGGGTGACCACACCTGGCGACTCGACCTCGCCGCCGACGTGCACCACCACCGTGCCGGACGGGCTCGTCGACGCGGACGGCGCCGCGCCGGACGGGGAAGCGGCGTGCGGCGGCGCGGGCGCGGACTCGGGGCGGGCGTTGAGCATGAACCATCCGGTGACCCCCGCCGCCAGCAGGCACACCGCGGCCAGTGCCGAGACCCCGGAGCGTCCCAGCCGGGGACGGTCGTCCCACTCCTGGGGGAGCAGGCGGTCCAGCAGCGCCCCGAGCAGCGGGGTGGAACGCCGGTCGGCGGCCGGTTCGTCGGGGAACACCTCCACGTATCCGGGCGGAGGAGCGTCGTCTCGGAGCCGGGGCGGAGGGGAGTCCGGGGTGCCGTGGGCGGCGCGGGACGTCCGGTCCTGAGGTGACGGCTCGGGCGGGCCGGTGCCGCCGGGCTCCGGAGCGGCGGCGCCGTCACCGGAGTCGGGGGCCTCCCGGGGCAGGGGCGCCCGGGGTGCGGCGTAGGGCGGCGGTGGCGGCGGATCGACGTCGGGGGCGTCCTCGTCGGGCGGTGGGGCGCCGAGGAGGCCGTCGTCACCGGTCGGGAGGCCGGCCGCGGCGTAGGGCGGCGGTGGCGGCTCGGCGGGGACGGGGGCCGAGGTGGTGGACCGCGCGTGGTCGGGGACGTCCTCCGGTGCCGGGGCGGGGCCGGAGGACACGGCGGGTCGGGGCAGCGCCCGCAGTCGCCGCTCCGGGACGCCGGAGGGATCGGGAGGGGTGTGTCGTGCCATACCGACGAAGGTAGGCACGCGCCCCAAGACGTCGGCGAGGAGATTCGCCGCCTGTGGACAACGCCGGTGCCCCTGCCGGAAAGGACGTACCACCTGCGGCCCCGGTACCGGGGCCGGGAGGTTCCGGAGAACCTCGGCCCCTGGGGTCGTGTGGCCCCGGCCCAGGGGGAGGGCCCCGGACCACCTCGGCTCCGGGGGGGCGTGGAACCTCGACCCCGAGGATGGGCGGGAGGCGGTGCGGGGATGCCCCGTTCCAGGGGGTGGGCGGGAAGCGGTGTGGAGGACGCCCACCGGAGGGGGCTGGCGACGGAGCGGGGAGGCGCCCCGCCTCCGCGCGCCCCGGGGCGGTCCCGCACCACGGACGTCCCCGGCCCCGGTGGCGCGGCCCGTCCTCCCCGCCGGTCCGCCGGTGGCAGAGACAGACCGCGGCGTCTCGCGCCCCTGCCCCTTCCGCCGCCCACGCGGGGCCGCCCCGGGCCGTCCCTCCGAACGCCTCGCCGTGCCCTTGACCCCCGGCGCGGCTCACGGGTCCCGGGGGCCGGGCGCCCGGAAACGCCGAGGGCCGGACACCCCTCGGGGGCCGGCCCTCGCGGAACGCGGTGGGATCAGGCGTTCTGCAGCTCGTGCAGCCGCTTCGCGATCGCGCTCTTGCGGTTCGCGGCCTGGTTCTTGTGGATGACGCCCTTGCTGACGGCCTTGTCCAGCTGGCGCGCGGCGGCGCGCTGGAGGACGACGGCCTCTTCGCTGTTCCCGGCCTCGGCAGCTTCGCGGAACTTGCGGATGGCCGTCTTCAGGGACGACTTGACCGCCTTGTTGCGCAGACGGGCCTTCTCGTTCTGCCGGATGCGCTTCTTCTGCGACTTGATGTTCGCCATGCGAAAACGTGCTCCAGTTGCTGTCAGGGTGTGCGCCGGAGCCTCCGGACCGCGGTTGTGGGCAGCCGATCCACAAGGAGGTCCGCGGAGGTCGACGCGGGTATTGAGACCAAGGGCTCAAATCGAACGTGGAACGTCCGAGACACGGACTTCCATTATGCCTTGGAAGATCGGCTGCTCGCACCGCGGCGTCGCTCAGCGCTCCGGATCGAGCCAGCCCTCCTCGACGGCCGCCCAGTCCTCCTCGGCCATGCCGTCCGGCGAGTGCACCGCCATCCCGAAGTCGTCCCGCCCGCCGTGCTCGGTCAGCGCGATGCGCACCGCCTCGGCCGCCGTGGCCGCGTCACCGCCCCCGGCGCCGGCCGGTGGCGCGCCGATCCGCAGGCCTACGTCCTCGGGGACCGCTTCCAGGGCCAGCGCGGTCTGGCGCACCATGAAACCGCCGTAGAGGGAGCCGCCGGGCATGCCCGTGTCGTGGCCGGGCACCACGACCACGTCGGCCGGTTCCGCGACCTGCCGCAGGTACCCGGTGGACCAGTAGCGTTCGCCCCGGCTGGCGAGGAACACCGGCATCCGCGCCCCCGGGACCGGCTCCAGGGGCAGGGCCCGCACCGACAGCACCGCGTCCTCCCCGATCGCCTCACGGGTGCCCTCCAGCAGGTCGACGAAGCCGGGGTCGTTGACGGTGACCGGGGTGACGGCGTAGTGCACCCCGTCGAAGCCCGCGTCCACCACCGCGGCGGCCTCCTCCACCAGGCGGGCGCGGGCCTCCCCGGGCACGCGGTCCTCCAGCAGCGAGGAGCCGTCGGCGGTGCTGCTCAGCCAGCCCAGCACCCGCACCTCGGGCAGTTCCCGCCGCATCAGGCCCAAAAAGGCGTCCGCCTCGGCGTAGCCGTCCCGGTCGACCGAGCCGTCGTCGGCGATCTCCCCCACGTGCACGTACACCTCGGAGAAGACGCCCAGCCGGGGCAGCGCCGCCGCGAAGTCGGCCCCGTCGAACTCCCCGTCGACCCAGGAGCCGCTCAGCCACGCCGCGTCCGCGCCGGTGGAGGCGGCCCACGCCGCCTTCTCCCCGGAGAACTGCGCGGCCAGCAGCGTTCCCGCGCCGACCGCCACCACCAGCACCGCGGCCAGTCCCGCGAGAAGACGTTTGAGCAACCAGCGCACCGTTGGTCTCCCGGTTCTGTCCGTTCGCATAGCCTGGTAGGGGTCGCGTGTCCCATTCTGACCCGTGGTACCGCCCGATGTCGCGCCCGTGGGACCATGGGGACACCGCCCATCCAAGGCCGCGCGTGCGACCCCGCCGCGTCGTGCCCCACCCGACCTCGACGAATGTGAACGGACCACGGTGCCACAGCCAACTCGGACCGATCCCGCGCTGATCCGGAACTTCTGCATCATCGCGCACATCGACCATGGCAAGTCGACACTGGCCGACCGCATGCTGCAACTGACCGGTGTGGTCGAGGAACGCCAGATGCGGGCCCAGTACCTCGACCGCATGGACATCGAACGTGAGCGTGGCATCACCATCAAGTCGCAGGCGGTGCGGCTGCCCTTCACCGCGCTCGACGACGTGACCTACGTGCTCAACCTCATCGACACGCCCGGTCACGTGGACTTCAGCTACGAGGTCTCCCGGTCGCTGGCCGCCTGCGAGGGTGCGGTCCTGCTGGTCGACGCCGCCCAGGGCATCGAGGCCCAGACACTGGCCAACCTGTACCTGGCGATGGAGAACGACCTCGCGATCATCCCGGTGCTGAACAAGATCGACCTGCCGGCCGCCCAACCGGACAAGTACGCCGAGGAACTGGCGGGCATCATCGGCTGCGAGCCGTCGGACGTGCTCCGGGTCAGCGCCAAGACCGGTGCGGGCGTGGAGGAGCTGCTCAACGAGATCGTCGCCAAGGTCCCGCCGCCCGTCGGCGACGCCGACGCCCCCGCGCGCGCCATGATCTTCGACTCCGTCTACGACACCTACCGCGGCGTGGTCACCTACGTGCGGGTCGTGGACGGGCGGCTGGGCGCCCGCGAACGCATCCAGATGATGTCGACCGGGGCCACCCACGAGGCACTGGAGATCGGGGTCAGCGCACCCGAGCCCACCAAGGTCGACTCCCTGGGGGTGGGCGAGGTCGGCTACCTCATCACGGGCGTCAAGGACGTGCGCCAGTCCAAGGTCGGCGACACCGTCACCTCCGCCGCCTCTCCCGCGAAGGAGGGGCTGCCCGGCTACCGCGACCCCAAGCCGATGGTGTTCTCCGGGCTGTACCCGATCGAGGGCACCGACTATCCGGTGCTGCGCGACGCTCTGGAGAAGTTGCAGCTCAACGACGCGGCTCTGGTGTTCGAGCCGGAGACCTCCGCCGCGCTGGGCTTCGGGTTCCGCTGCGGGTTCCTGGGGCTGCTGCACCTGGAGATCACCCGGGACCGGCTGGAGCGCGAGTTCGACCTGGCGCTCATCTCCACCGCGCCCAACGTGGTCTACCAGGTGTTCATGGAGGACGGCACCGAGCACACGGTGACCAACCCCAGCGAGTTCCCCGAGGGCAAGATCGCCGAGGTCCGCGAGCCCGTGGTCCGGGCCACCCTGCTGGCCCCCTCCGACTTCGTCGGCCCCATCATGGAGCTGTGCCAGGGGCGGCGCGGCACCCTGAACGGGATGGACTACCTGTCCGAGGACCGCGTGGAGATGCGCTACACCCTGCCGCTCGCCGAGATCGTCTTCGACTTCTTCGACCAGTTGAAGTCCCGCACCAAGGGCTACGCCTCGCTCGACTACGAGCCCTCCGGCGACCAGGCCGCCAACCTGGTCAAGGTCGACATCCTGCTGCAGGGGCAGACGGTCGACGCGTTCTCGGCGATCGTGCACCGCGACAACGCCTACTCCTACGGTCTGGAGATGACCAGGAAACTGCGGGAGCTCATCCCCCGGCAGCAGTTCGAGGTGCCCATCCAGGCCGCCATCGGCTCCCGGGTGATCGCCCGCGAGAACATCCGCGCCATCCGCAAGGACGTGCTCTCCAAGTGCTACGGCGGCGACATCAGCCGCAAGCGCAAGCTGCTGGAGAAGCAGAAGGAGGGCAAGAAGCGCATGAAGATGGTCGGCCGGGTCGAGGTGCCTCAGGAGGCGTTCATCTCCGCGCTGTCCACCGACTCCGGCGGTGAGGGCAGGGAGGCCAGGAAGAAGTGACGCGCTCCCCGGCCCGCACACCGGGGAGCGCGTCGGTGAGGGTCCGGTGCGGGACGGGAGGGGCCGCCGCACCGGACCGCGGCTTCAGCCCTTGACCGCGCCGGAGGTCAGCCCCTCCACGATGTAGCGCTGCAGGAACCAGAACACCGCCATGGTCGGCAGCGCGATGAGCAGGGTGCCCACCGCGAAGAGTCCGAAGTTGGCGTTGCGTTCGTCGGCGACCAGGCCGTACAGGCCCAGCGCGACCGTCTTGGCCTCGGGGTCGCGCAGGAACACGCTGGCGATCAGGAACTCGTTGACGGTGGCGATGAACACCAGCAGTCCCACGATCGCCAGCACCGGCGTCACCAGCGGCAGCATGATGCGGAAGAACGTCTGGGCGTGGCTGGCGCCGTCGACCTTGGCGGACTCGTCCAGTTCCGCGGGGACGGTGTCGAAGAAGCCCTTCATCAGCCAGGTGTTCACGCTCAGCGCGCCGCCCAGGTAGACCAGCAGCAGTCCCCACCGGGTGTCGAACCCGACGGCGGGCCAGTAGTCGGTGATCGTGTTGAACATCAGGTAGATGGCCACGATCGCCAGGAACTGCGGGAACATCTGGATCAGCAGGATGCCGAGCAGGCCCGGGCGGCGCCCGGCGAACCGGAACCGGCTGAAGGCGTAGGCCGCCAGCGCGGACAGGAACACCGTCACCGCGGCGTTGCTCAGGGCGAGCGCCATGGAGTTGGCGTACCAGGAGCCGAACGGGGTGGTGGCGAACAGTTCCCGGGCGTTGGCCAGGCTGGCGCCGCTGGGCAGGAGGTGGCTGGAGCTGAGCGTTCCCAGCGGGTTGAGCGCGGCCGAGACCACGAACAGGATCGGAAACAGCGAGAACGCCAGGGCCAGCCACAGCAGCAGGTGCCGCCAGGAGTTCTCCCTCAGCCACCGTCCGGCCCGTCGGCGGGAGGGTGTCGTCGCGGTCATCAGCGCATCTCCTCCAGGGAACGGCTCTGTCTGAGGCTCAGCAGCGACAGCAGCGCCACGATCAGGAAGATGAGGACCGACACCGCCGAGGCGAATCCGTACTGGGCGCCCTGGCCGCCGAAGGCCAGCCGGAAGGTGTAGGTGATGAGCAGGTCGGTGGATCCGGCCAGCGGGTTGTCGGGACTGAACGGGCCGCCCGCGGTGGTCAGCCAGACCGCGTTGAAGTTGTTGAAGTTGAACGCGAAGGTCGAGACCAGGATGGGCATCATCGAGACCATCAGCAGCGGCAGGGTGACGTGGCGGAGCGCCTGCCAGGCGCTCGCACCGTCGATGCGGGCGGCCTGGCCCAGCTCCCGGGGGATGGCCTGGAGTGCTCCGGTGGCCACCAGGAACATGTACGGGAAGCCGAGCCAGGTGTTGACCAGCAGGATCGAGCCGCGCGCGGTCCAGGTGTTGCCCAGCCAGTTCACGTCCAGCCCCAGGACCCGGTTGATCAGTCCGAAGTCGGTGTTGAACATGTCACGCCACAGCAGCAGCATCGCGAACGAGGGCATCGCGTAGGGCAGGACCAGCAGGACGCGGTACAGGGTCCGACCGCGCAGCGGCCGGTTGGTGTGCATGAGCAGGGCCAGGCCCAGGCCCACGACGAAGACCAGGAGGGTGGTGCCCGCGGCGAAGCCGATGTTCCAGGTGAGGATGGACAGGAAGGACGAGGCGACGTCCGGGTTGGTCACGAACCGCAGGAAGTTGTCGAAGCCGACGTTGACCTGCCAGCCCTGGAGGAGCCGCTGCCCGTCTGCGGAGACGAAGACGCCGTTGTCGGGGTCGGCGACGTACTCCACGCCGGTGGCGGAGTCCACGACGCAGTCGCAGTCCTCCTGGTAGGTGCGGGTGGCCCGCCCCTCGTAGGCCGTGGACAGGCCGCTTGAGCGGATGCCCGTGCCGTCGCCGGTGGGCACCGCGAACTCCGCGATCTCGCCGCTGCGCTCGTTGATCTGGGCTGGGGTGAGGACCGTGTAGTCCTCGGCGGCGGTGATCCTGCCGGAGGGGTCGGTGGTGACGTCGTCGGGGGTGAGTTCGGTGAGCCCTTCGGCGCCGCCCGCGTACGTCGTTCCGTCGGCGGCGGTCAGCAGGAACACCAGGTCGCCGCTGCTCGGGTCGCCGTCGGCGGCCACCGTGAGCGTGTAGTTGGGGGAGTCGGGGGTGCGCACCACGGAGTAGGCCTCGATCGCGGCGACGGCCTGTTCCTTGTCGCCGCGGTGCCCGTCGCCGAAGTTCGTCACCGAGGTGCTGACGGTGTACAGCACCGGCAGGATCTGGAAGGCGACGAGCAGCAGCGTGCCGGGCAGCAGGTACTTCAGGGGTACGCGCCGGGGGGACAGGTACGCGTAGAAGATCAGGGCGGTCACCGCGGCGACGACGCCCACTCCGATCCAGTTGGCCGCGTCGACCAGCGGGACGGCCGCCCAGACCGCCAGGGCCGAGGCCAGGCCCAGCGCGCCGGTCTTGACGGTCAGGCCGAGCAGCGACGCGGTGGGCTCACCGCGGACGCGAGACGGGGAAGTGGACGCCCCCTCGGAGGCGTCCACGACGGTGTTGCGGGTCAAGGCGGATCAGCCGATCTGCTCGGCGATGGTCTTGCCCGCGGCCTCGACGGCGGTGGCGACGTCGTCACCGGCGACGACGGCGGCCTCGGCCTGTCCGAACGGTCCCCAGATGGCGGCCATCTCGGGAATCGCGGGCAGGGGGTCGCCGCCCGCGCCCGCCTCGACGATCCTGGCCAGGTCGGGGTCGGATTCGGCGACGGTCTCCAGGGCGGCGGTCAGCGCCGGGGGACGCGGGTCGGCCTCGTACAGTGCCACGGCCAGTTCCGGTTCGGCCACGTAGTTGGTCACGAACTCCTGGGCGAACACCTTGTTGGCGCCGCTGGAGGCGACGAAGAACGCCTGGACGCCGATGAAGGGGCGGGCCTCCTCGCCGTCGGCGAAGCCGGGGACGGGGCTGATCTCGTAGGGGATGCCCGCGGTCTTCATGTCGGAGATCGCCCAGGGGCCGGAGACGTAGAAGGCGCTCTGGCCCTCGTTGAACAGCGGCCCGGCGTTCTGGCTGTCGATGGAGCGTTTGAGGGCGCCCTCGCCCTCCTCGCCGAGTTCGGCGATCCTCTCGAACGCCTCAACGGAGGACTCGGTGCCCACCCCCAGGTCGGAGGGGTCCAGGTTGCCCTCGTCGTCCCGGCCGAACAGGTAGCCGCCCGCGGAGGTGTACAGCGGGTAGATGTGGTAGGCGTCGCCCTCCGCGCCCACCTGGAGGCTCAGGATCTCCTCGACCTCGCCCGCGTCCTTGAGTTCCCTGCCCTTCTCGACGAGTTCCTCGATGCTCTCCGGGGCGTCGGGGGCCAGGTCGGTGTTGCGGAACAGCACCAGGTTCTCCATGGCGTAGGGCACGCCGTAGAGCTGGCCGTCGAAGGTCAGCGCGTCGAGGGCGACCTGCTCGAAGCCGTCGGCCTTGTCCTGGGGGAGCTGGACGGGGTCGACCGCTCCGTTGCGGACCAGGTTGCCGGTCCAGTCGTGGGCGCCGACGACCAGGTCGGGGGGAGAGCCCGCCTGGTGCGCGGTGACGAAGTTCTCCTGGAGGTCCTCGTTGGGGACGGACTCGACCTCCACGGTGACGCCGTGGGTCTCCCCGAACTTCTCGGCGTAGGGGATCAGCACCTCTGTGCGTTCGGGGTCGGCCCAGATGACCATGGTGCCCCCGGAGTCCTCCTCCGAGGCCGCGGTGTCGTCGCCTCCGCCGCACGCGGTCGCGAGCAGCGCGACGGCCGCCACGCCCGACAGCACGCTGATGCTACGGAACTTCATTCCTTCTCCTTCGAGCATGCCGCGACGGCGCCCCCCTACGCCTCCGCGGCTTTCGAGTGCGGTGGCGAGAGACGTTAGCAACTTTTTGCAAAACTTGGAAGACTTTTCTGTTTCTTGCTGGAAGACAGGTAACCCAATCGAAAGGTCCGGGTGACAAAAAGGGGGGGTCTGGACGCCCCCGTGCGTCCAGACCCCCACCGGCGCGGCGCCTCCGGGCGCCACTCGTCCGGTCAGCGGCGCAGCCACACCGCGGTGTCGGCGGGCAGCACCAGGTGCTGCCCCGCCCGCTCCACGGGGCCGCTGGACAGCAGGACCTCACCGTCCAGGGGCAGCTCGACCGGTGCTGAGCCGAGGTTCACCGCGCATCCGAAACCCGGCTCGCGGAACAGCACCAGCACGTCCTGGGGGGACTCCCCCCAGGTCAGCGAACCGTCGCCCAGTGCCTCCAGCTCCCGGCGCAGTCGCAGGGCCGCGGTGTAGAGCGCCAGGGTGGAGTCGGGGTCGCGCTCCTGGGCCTCCCGGGTGAGCGAACGCCACCGCTCGGGCACCGGAAGCCAACTGCGCTCGGCGGTGCAGCCGAAGCCGAACGGCGGCTCCGTGCCCTCCCAGGGCAGCGGCACCCGGCAGCCGTCGCGGCCCCGCTCGGTGTGCCCCGAACGCTCCCAGGTGGGGTCCTGCAACGCGTCCTCGGGCAGGTCGGTGACCTCGGGCAGCCCCAGTTCCTCACCCTGGTAGAGATAGACCGACCCGGGCAGGGCCAGCATCAGCAGGGTCGCGGCCCGGGCGCGGGCCAGCCCCTTCTCACCGCCGCCGAACCGGGTGACGTGCCTGGTCACGTCGTGGTTGGACAGTACCCAGGTGGTGGGTGCGCCGACCGCGCCGTTGGCGGCCAGGGAGCGGTCCACGACCGAGCGCAGCCCGGCGGCGTCCCACTCGGCGGTGAGGTACTCGAAGTTGAACGCCTGGTGCAGCTCGTCGGGGCGCAGGTAGCGGGCCACCCGCTCGGCGTCCTCCACCCACGCCTCGGCCACCAGTGCGCGCTCGCCCGGGTAGCTGTCGACGATGGCCCGCCACTCCCGGTAGATCTCGTGCACGCCGTCCTGGTCGAAGTAGGGCAGCCGGGTGTGGCCGTCCAGCAGGTCGGCCTTCTGCCCCTCGGCGAGGTCGGGCAGCGCGGGGTCCTTGACCATCCCGTGCGCCACGTCGATGCGGAAACCGTCCACGCCCCGGTCCAGCCAGAACCGCAGGATGTCGGCGAACTCCGTCTGCACCTCGGGGTTCTCCCAGTTCAGGTCGGGCTGTTCGACGTCGAACAGGTGCAGGTACCACTCCTCCGCCTGGCCGTCGGACGCCTTGACGCGGGTCCATGCGGGACCGCCGAAGATCGACTGCCAGTTGTTCGGCGGCAGTTCGCCGTCCTCTCCCCGCCCCGGGCGGAAGACGTACCGGTCGCGTTCGGGGCTGCCCGGCCCGGCCGCCAGCGCCTCGCGGAACCAGGCGTGCGCCGAGGAGGTGTGGTTGGGGACGATGTCGATGATGACCCGGATACCCAGGTCGTGGGCCGTGGCCAGCAGGGCGTCGAAGTCGGCGAGGGTGCCGAACCGGGGGTCGACGTCGCGGTAGTCGGCCACGTCGTAGCCGCCGTCGGCCAGCGGTGAGACGTAGAAGGGGGTGAGCCAGACGGCGTCCACGCCGAGGGAGGCCAGCGCGGGCAGGCGCTCGCGGATGCCGTTCAGGTCACCCTCGCCGTCGCCGTTGGAGTCGGCGAAGCTGCGGACGTAGACCTGGTAGATGACCGCGTCACGCCACCAGCGGGTGTGCGCGGTCGGCGCCGTGATGTGGGCGTCAGGGGTCTGCTGCATGGTGCGTCTCCGTAACACGGACAGGAAAGACGGCTGCAATTACTTGCGCAAGGTTACCGACTTCTTGCAGCCGTGGAAGGGGTTTTTCGATTAGAGTGCTGGCATGGGTCCACCACGATTGGCCGACATCGCCCGCCAGGCGGGCGTGAGCGAGGCGACGGTTTCCCGGGTGCTCAACGACAAGCCGGGGGTCGGCCCGGCCACGCGCAAGGCCGTGCTGACCGCGCTCGACGTGCTCGGCTACGAGCGTCCGGCCCGCCTGCGACAGCGCTCGGCGGGACTGGTCGGGATGGTCGTCCCCGAACTGGAGAACCCGATATTCCCGATGTTCGCCCAGGCGGCCGAGGGAGTGCTGGCCCAACACGGCTACACGCCGGTGCTGTGCACCCAGACCCCCGGCGGGATCGCCGAGGACGAGTACGTGGAGATGCTGCTGGAGCGCAACGTCTCGGGCATCATCTTCGTGTCCGGCCTCCACGCCGACACCACCGCCGACCACGACCGCTACCGCGCGCTGCTGGCCCGGCGCCTGCCCATCGTGCTGGTCAACGGCTACGTCGAAGGGCTTCCCGCCTCGTTCGTCTCCCCCGACGACCGGGCCGCGGCCCGACTCGCGGTCAACCACCTGGCGGCCCTGGGCCACACCAGCATCGGGTTCGCCAGCGGCCCGTACCGCTACGTCCCCGTGCAACGCAAGATGGCGGGCTTCCGGGCCGCGCTCGTCGAGAACGGCCTGGAGTACCGCGACGACCTCGTGGAACTCTCCCTGTTCGGGGTCGAGGGCGGCCACGCGGCGGCCAGTCGGCTGCTGGACCGCGGCGTCACCGCCATCGTGTGCGGCTCCGACCTCATGGCGCTGGGCGCGGTCCGCGCGGCCCGCCAGCGGGGGCTGTCGGTGCCGGGAGGGCTGTCGGTGGTCGGCTACGACGACTCCCAGCTCATCGCGTTCACCGACCCGCCGCTGACCACCGTGCGCCAGCCGGTCCAGGCGATGGCGCTGGCCGCGGTCCGGGCGCTGTGCGACGAGATCGCCGGGCACTCCCCGGCGCGCACCGAGTACGTGTTCGACCCCGAGCTCGTCGTCCGCGGCTCCACCGGCGTACACCGGGCAGCCCTCGACGAAAGGGTCAGCCCGGGCGGAGGGTAGCGTGCTGCCCATGCACACCGGAACCGTCCTGTCGGTCAACGTCGGCCTGCCCGTGCCCGCCGAGTGGGCGGGCAGACTCAGACGCACCGCCATCGACAAGCGCCCCGTCACCGGCCGCCGCCGCGTCCACCCCCTGGGCCTGGACGGGGACGGCCAGGCGGACACGGCCAACCACGGCGGTCGCGACCAGGCCGTCTACGCCTACGCCCGGGAGGAGCTCGACCTGTGGCAGGAGCGACTGGGCCGACCGCTGCGCGACGGGATGTTCGGTGAGAACCTCACCACACGCGGAGTCGAGGTCAGCCGCGCGCTGATCGGGGAGCGGTGGCGGGTCGGCACCGCGCTGCTGGAGGTGACGCTGCCGCGCGTCCCGTGCGGCACCTTCCAGAACTGGCTGGGGGAGCGCGGCTGGGTCAGGCGCTTCACGGAGGAGGCGCGCACCGGCGCCTACCTGCGGGTGGTCGAGGAGGGCGACCTGGCCGCCGGGGACCGGGTGGTCGTGGAGCACCGCCCCGACCACGGCATCGACCTCGCCAGCGCCTTCCGGGCACGCCGCGAACGCGACGTCGCCCTGCTGCGCCGCGTCGTCGAACTCCCCGGAAGCGCCGCCGAGTGGCGCGAACGGCTGGCCGCCACCGAAGTGCAGCTCGGGGACGCGTCGAAGTGACGGGACGGCGACGCCACGTCCGGCGGGCGCGGCGGGCCGAGCACCATCGGACATCACCGAGACTGAAGACATGCCCTCAGTCCCACTCGACGGCGTCCCCGTCCCCGACGACGGCGCACTGCCCGACTCCGCGTTGACAGGGGTCGGCACACGGCCGTTCGGGATCTACGTACACGTGCCGTTCTGCGCCACCCGCTGCGGCTACTGCGACTTCAACACCTACACCGCGGCGGAACTGCGCTCCCGGGACGGCTCGGCGGTCGCGTCCACGCTGACCTACGCCGACCAGGCCGTCGCCGAGGTGGACCTGGCCCGACGGGTGCTGGGCGACCGCGACGTCCCGGTGCGCACCGTCTTCGTCGGCGGAGGCACCCCCACCCTGCTGTCCCCCGAGCACCTGGGGCGGATCCTCGCGGCGATCGACGACCGGTTCGGCCTCGCGCCGGACGCCGAGGTCACCACCGAGGCCAATCCCGAGACCGTGGACCGCGGCTCCCTGCTGCGGCTGCGCGACGCCGGATTCACCCGGGTGTCCTTCGGCATGCAGAGCGCCCGCCCGCACGTGCTGGCGGTCCTGGAGCGCACGCACACCCCGGGACGGCCCGAACAGTGCGTGGCCTGGGCCCGGGAGGCCGGGTTCGCGCACGTCAACCTCGACCTCATCTACGGGACTCCCGGCGAGAGCGACGCCGACTGGAAGGAGTCCCTCAGCGCCGCGGTCGCGGCCGGTCCCGACCACGTCTCCGCCTACTCGCTCATCGTCGAGGAGGGCACCCGGCTCGCCGCGCGGGTGCGTCGCGGCGAACTCGCACGGCCCGACGACGACGTCATGGCCGACCGCTACCTGATGGCCGACGAGATGCTGTCCGCCGCGGGACTGCACTGGTACGAGGTCTCCAACTGGGCGGCCGACGCCTCCGCGCGCAGCGCGCACAACCTGCTGTACTGGACCGGCGGCGACTGGTGGGGGATCGGCCCCGGCGCGCACAGCCACGTCGGCGGCACCCGCTGGTGGAACGTCAGGCACCCCGCCGCCTACGCCGCCCGCCTGGCCGCGGGCCGCACCCCGGCGCAGGCCCGCGAGATCCTCGGCGCCGAGGACCGCCGCTTCGAACGCGTCCTGCTGGAGCTGCGGATCGCCGAGGGCTGCCCGCTGGACCTGCTCGACGACTCCGGGCGCGCCGCGGCCGCCCGCGCCGCCGCGGACGGACTGCTGGACGCAGACGCGCACGCCCGGGGACGCGCGGTGCTCACCCTCCGGGGCAGGCTGCTCGCCGACGCCCTGGTGCTCGACCTCACCTGACCCGGACAACGGGAACGGGCCCGGTCGAGTGCTCGTCCGGGCCCGTCGGCTGTGCGGGGTTACTTGACCAGCCGGGTGCTGACCGGGTAGCGGTACCACTCGCCCCTGTTGGCGGCCATGCCGGCGAGGATGCAGAAGACCAGGCTGAAGATCCAGACGACCATCGGCACGAAGAACAGCAGGCCGAAGGTGATGACCGACAGGATCCAGGCGGCCACCTGGGCGATGGCGATCATGATCTGGAAGTTCAGCGCCTCCAGCAGGTGGTGCCTGAGGTAGGGGGAGGAGGTGTCCTTCTTGACCAGGTACATGATGAGCGGGCCGAGGAACCCGGTGATGATGCCGAGAAGGTGCGTCAGCATCGAGAACATGTTGTCGTCGCTGCCGCCGTAGCCGGGCTGCTGCCCGTGACCCGGCTGCTGCGGGTAGCCCGGCTGCTGCCCGTAGCCCGGCTGCTGCGGGTAGCCGGGAGGGGGCGGGGGAGCACCGTAGCCGGGCTGCTGACCGCCCGTCGCGGAGGGGTCGGGACCGTAGCCTCCCTGACCGTGGTCCTCGGGGCCGTTGGGCTGGTAGGGGTTGCTCATGATCGTCCTCGTGTTCAGTCGGTGTGGGAGACGCGGGGCCGAGCCACCGCGGCGTCGGGGTGCGGAGGCGGTCTCCTCCCGACCCCGGAGGGTCGGCGTTGACTGTCCGTTGTCTCAGGTCGGCGTGGACCGTCCGATGATTCCGACGGACTCACCGTAGGGGAGGTTCCCGTCATTTGACCAGATGGACGGCGATCGGGTAGCGGTACCAGGCGTCCCTGGCCGCCGCGGTCGCGGCCAGTGCCCCGAAGACGAGGGAGAACAGCCACACGGCGACGATCAGCACCGATCCGGTCCAGGAGAGGTCCGGGACGAACACCCCGAACCCAACGAAGACCCCGACACCGATGACGTACGGGACGAACAGGGTCAGTTGGAGGTTCAGCGCCTCGGCCGCGTGGTGTCGCACGAAGGGTGAACGGCCTTTCACCGCCAGGTAGACGACCAGCGCGGGCAGCCATCCCGCGCACGCGAAGACCATTCCCACCAGGTGCGCGACCATCGCCCAGGAACTCCCGTCGGCGACCGGCGGCCCCGCCGCGGGCCCCGGGCCGAATCCCGGTTGCGCGTAGCCCGGGGGTGCGGGCGCGCCCGCGGGGGGTTGGGGGTGGGCGGGGTGCGGTCCCGTGGCGGGCCGGGCGGGACCCGGGGGCGCGAAATGCGGCGGAGAGGCGGCGGGCTGCGGTCCGGACGGCCCGAGACCCGACTGTCCCCCGGAGGGGGTGTGCTCCCGGGGCGGCTGCCATCCGGGAGGCGGGTCCTGGGGAGGAGGGGTGGGCGGCGTCTGGCTCATGTTCTCCCTTGACTGTGCCGATGGTCACGGACCCGGAACGCACGGTCCACACCGCGCAGCCTAGCCTCCGGAAGAGTACGGTGCGGTCACGAAGTCGATCAGTTCTTCGACACGTCCCAGCAGTCCGGGTTCCAGGTCGGCGTAGGAGCGCACCGAGCCCAGGATCCGCCGCCACGCCTCCTGGGGGTCGGCCCGCCAGCCGAGCGCGGCCAGCACCCCCTCCTTCCAGGGGGTCCCGCGCGGCACCGGGGGCCAGGCGGGGATGCCGACGGCCGACGGACGCACCGCCTGCCAGATGTCGACGTAGGGGTGTCCCAGGACCAGGACGTCCGGGGAGCGGACCTGTTCGGCGATCCGGCTCTCCTTGGAGCCGGGAACGAGGTGGTCCACGAGCACGCCGAGCCGCCGCCGGGGGGAGGGGGCGAACTCCGCGACGACCTCCACGAGGCGGTCCACCCCCTCCAGGCACTCCACGACCACGCCTTCCACCCGCAGGTCGTGTCCCCAGACCCGCTCCACGAGTTCGGCGTCCTGCACGCCCTCGACGAAGATCCGGCTCTCCCTGGCGGTCCGCGCCCGGTGGCCGGTCACCATGACCGAGCCCGAGGCGCTGCGCGGCGGGGCGTCGGGCGCGGTCGCGGGACGCACCACGGTCACCGGTCGACCGTCGACCAGAAAGGCCGCGGGGGTCATCTCGAACACCCGCCGCCGACCGTGGCGGTCCTCCAGGGTGAGGGTGGTGCGGTCCCAGGCGACCACCGCGCCGCAGAAGTCCTCGTCCGCGGTCTCGACGACCAGTCCGCGTTCGGCGGTGACGGTCGGAACGCTCCGGCGCTCCCGGCGCCACCGGTCGCCGGAGAGGACGTCGTCTCCGTACCGCCTGGAATGAGGGCGCATGCGGCGGATTGTAGCGGCCGGGGCGGTCGCCTCCGGGGATCGTGGGACGCCGGTCGCGGGTGGGGCGGAGGAGGTGACATGGTGAGAAGGGTTCCGTTCCGGGGAGTGAGGACGGGTCCGCTTCGGGGCAGACTTCGGTTGATACCGTGCTCGAACGGACATAACGCCGCTTGGTGTCCCCGCGTAGAATTAGCACTTAGGACCACGGAGTGCCAGGAGGTGAGCGCGTGCTCGACGACCGTAAACTCGCGGTGCTGCGTGCCATCGTCGAAGACTACGTGTCCACGAACGAGCCCGTGGGCTCCAAGGCGCTGGTCGAACGGCACAGGCTCGGGGTCTCTCCGGCGACCATCCGCAACGACATGGTGGCACTCGAGGAGCAGGGCTACATCGCCCAGCCGCACACCAGTGCGGGCCGGGTGCCCACCGACAAGGGGTACCGGCTCTTCGTGGACCGGCTCTCCACGGTCAAACCCCTGTCCAGGGCCGAGCGGCGGGCCATCGAGACGTTCCTGTCCGGCGCGGTCGACCTCGACGAGATCGTCTCCCGCACGGTGCGACTGCTGTCGCAGCTGACCCGGCAGGTGGCGATCATGCAGTATCCGTCGCTGACACGATCGTGCGTGCAGCACATCGAACTCGTGCCGCTGGGAACCCAGCGTGTCATGATGGTGCTGATCACCAACACGGGCCGGGTCGAGCAGCGCGTCATCGACGGTCTCGCGGAGGTCTCCGACGACGTGGTCGACAATCTGCGCGGGGTGCTCAACCGCGCTCTCGTCGGCAAGTGGCTCACCGACGCGCCCGAGGCGCTCTCGGGGGTCACGGTCCAGCTTCCGGCGGACGACCGTCCGATGGCGGAGTCGGTGCTGTCGGTCCTGATGGAGAGTCTCGTCGAGAAGCACGAGGAGAAGATCGTCTTCGGTGGTACCGCGAACCTCGCCGCGATGGGTTTCTCGGCCGACCTCCGGGACGTTCTCGAGGCCCTGGAAGAAAACGTCGTGCTCATCCGTTTGCTCGGTGAGATAGGCGACGCTTCGATGCTGACGGTGCGCATCGGCGCGGAGAACGCCCACGAGGGCCTGCACACCACGTCGATCGTCGCGGCGGGATACGGGATCGGCGACCAGACGCTGGCCAAGCTCGGGGTCGTCGGCCCGACCCGGATGGACTACCCAGGAACGATGGGAGCGGTACGCGCAGTGGCAAGGTACGTCGGTCAGATCTTGGCGGGGCAGTAAGTGGCCAGAGACTATTACGAGATCCTCGGCGTTCGCCGGGACGCGACCCAGGACGAGATCAAGAAGGCATATCGCCGTCTCGCGCGTGAGCTCCACCCGGACGTCAACCCCGATCCGGAGACCCAGGAGCGGTTCAAGGAGGTCGCCCAGGCCTACGAGGTGCTCTCCAACCCGGAGAAGCGCCGCATGTTCGACATGGGCGTCGACCCCTTCGCGCGCGGCGGCGCCGCCGGCGGCGGAGCGGGCGGCTTCGGCGGGGCGGGCTTCCCGTTCGACGACCTCATGAACGCGTTCTTCGGGGGAGGCACCGGAGGGCCCAGGACGGCGCGCGAACGCATGCGCCGGGGACGCAGTATCAAGGTGCGGGTCGAACTCGACCTCGCCGAGACCGCGTTCGGGGTCACCAAGGACATCACCTTCCCCACGGCGGTGGTGTGCGACACCTGCCAGGGCGAGGGAACGGCGCACGGAAGCCACCGCGAGACCTGCGACATGTGCGGCGGCCGGGGCGAGGTCTCCCAGGTCACCCGCTCCTTCCTCGGCCAGGTCATGACCACCCGGCCGTGTCCGCAGTGCTCGGGACAGGGCACCGTCATCCGCAACCCCTGCCCCGACTGCGCCGGTGAGGGCCGGGTGCGCGAGCGCGTCACCCGCAAGGTCCAGATTCCCGCGGGAGTCGAGGACGGCACCCAGATCCAACTGGCGGGCGAGGGCGAGGTCGGTCCGAACGGCGGACCGCGCGGCGACATCTACCTGGAGATCGTCCAGCGCCCGCACCCGATCTTCGAGCGGCGCGGCGACGACCTGCACTGCACGGTCACGGTGCCGATGACGGCGGCGGCCCTGGGCGCGTCGCTGACCATCGACACCCTCGACGGCCCCGAGGAGATCGACCTGCGCCCCGGCACCAACTCCGGGCAGGTCATCACCCTGGAGTCGAAGGGCTGCCACCACCTCAACGCCACGGGCCGCGGCGACCTGCTGATCCACGTCACCGTCGAAACACCCAGCCGGTTGGACGAGGAACAGGAGGCGCTGCTGCGCAAGCTCGCGGAGCTGCGTGGTGAGGACCGTCCGCCGGGCAAGTTCAGCCCCGGCCACGGCAACCTCTTCTCCCGGCTGCGCGACGCGTTCGGCGCGCGGTGACGCCTCCGGTCTTCCTGGTCGGGCCCGAGGACCTGGATACCGACTCCGTGCTGGTGGCGGGGGCCGAGGGACGGCACGCCGCCACCGTGCGCAGGATCACCGCGGGTGAGACCGTCGACCTTGTCGACGGCGTCGGGACACGGGCGCGCTGCGTGGTCACCGCCGTCGGCAAGGACACGGTGACCTGCGCGGTCCGCGAACGCGTCCGTGAGGCGGAACCCGTCCCCCGCATCACCGTCGTGCAGGCGCTGCCCAAGGGCGACCGCGGGGAGCTGGCCGTGGAGGTCATGACGGAGGCGGGAGTCGACACCGTTGTGCCCTGGCAGGCGGAACGCTGCGTCACCCGGTGGCGGGGCGACCGAGTGGCCAGGTCGCTGGCCAAGTGGCGGGCGGCGGCCCGAGCGGCGGCCAAGCAGGCCCGGCGCAGCCGTGTTCCCGAGATCGCCGAACCGGTGCGGGAGGCGGGAGTCGCCGAACTGCTCGCCTCGGCCTCACTCGGGATCGTGCTGCACGAGGAGGGCGCGGTGCGGCTGTCCGCGCTCGGACTTCCCGAGGCGGTGTCGGCTCCCGGCGGGCACGTCGTGCTCGTCGTCGGCCCCGAGGGCGGTTTCACCGACGCCGAACTGGTGGCCTTCGAGGCCGCCGGAGCGGTGCGGGCACTGCTCGGTCCGACCGTGCTGCGCACCTCCACGGCGGGAGTGGCCGCGCTGGCCGTCCTGCAGACCCGCTGCGGTCGCTGGTAGGGCCACCACAGCCAGGACCGGCGGCGAACGGTCGCCGCGGGGCGACGGCAGAGCGGCCGATGCGCGCAGCGCCTCGGGTCACCCGCGCCCTCCCCGACGATCAGCAAGAGGAGCCTCCGGCGCCCCAGCGCCTGAGCTCGTGGTGTCTTCACCTCGAAGACGCGGGAAGGCGCGGGCGGACGCGGCGCCGGGGGCGCCCTGACCGCTCCACAGTCGGCACACCCCCTGGGGCGCGGGTCCTTTCGAGAGCTTCCCGTCCTCTTCTGGGGCCGGTGTTCCACGCCCCCGGGTACCGAGGCCGCCCGGAACACCTCCCCCGTCTCCTGGCGCCGGTTCCAGGAGTCCCGGCGCCGAGATCACGGGGAGTCGTCCCTGCGGGGCGAGGAGGAGGGAGCCTCCTCTTCCGGGCTCGGGGACGAGGAGGCGGTCGCGTCGCCGGAGCCGTCCTCCTCCTCGGGGGAGGAGGACGGCCTGTCGGGAGTGGGCTCCTCGGACTCGGCATCGGACGGGCAGGGCTGCGCGGCGGAACGGTCCTCGTCCTCGGAGGGGGACGCCTCCTCGTCCGTCGCCTCGGGGGCGGCGGAAGCGCAGGAGTCGGGCGCGGACTCCTCCGAGGAGGGGGAGGAGTCCGAGACGGACGGCTCCGGGGAGGGGGGAACCGCCTCGGGGACCGGTGGGACGCCGCCGGCCGGCGCGTCGGCCCCGTCGTCCTCGCCGACGGGGTCCTCGACCGGACTCGGCGCGCTCTCCTCCGCTCTCTGGGAGTCCGCGGCGGAGACGAACGACTCCGGCAGCACGTGGTCGCGGATCTGCGGGGTGCCCAGCAGAACCGATCCGGCGATCAGCGCGGCGGCGCCGACGGCGACGACGGGACGGAACCAGACCAGCCCCAACCAGGGGAACAGACGTTTGCGTTCGGTGCGGGCCCGGATGCGCTCCAGCGCGTCGTGTGAGACGGGGATGTCGTCGGCCTCGGCGCGCAGGGCCGCCCGAAGCCGCTCTTCGAAGTCGTCGAATTCTTCGGTCATGTCGTCTGCTCCAGGAGCTTGCGGAGCGTGGAGATGCCGCGTGCCGTGTGGCTCTTGACCGCGCCGCGGCTGATGCCCATGGCATCGGCGATCTGGGCTTCGGAAAGATCCCCGTAGTACCGCAGAACGATGGCCTCCCGCTGCCGCGTCGGCAGCGCGCGCAGGGCGTTGACCACTTCGGCGCGCTCCAGCTCGCCGAGGGCGCCGTGCTCGGCGCTGGGGGCGTCGGGAAGCGCCTTGGGGGCGTGCTTCTCGACGACGGCCCGGTGACGCAGGACGGACCGGGCCTTGTTGACCACCGACTGGCGCAGATAGGAGAGCGCCTTGTTGGGGTCGCGCAACCGTCGCCAGGCGCCGTGCATGGCGACGAACGCGTCCTGCACGACTTCTTCGGCGGTGGCGACGTCACGGACGAGGAGGGCGGCGAGCCGCACCAGGGGACGGTAGTGGGCCGAATACAGCTGCGTCACCGCCTGGTCGGCGTCCCACCCGACCGACACCGTCGCTGCGGGCGCTCCCGCCACCATGGTTTCAGTCACGTGGTTAGGACGCGGCCCCTTCTCGCCGGGTTTACGAAAGGCCATGCCGTTCTTCTCGTTCGGTTGGGGTCTGATGTCTGCTGGAGAAGGCGTCCATGACCCCCTTCGGTCTTCTCGGCGCACGGACAGCGCACGTCGCGGCCCTCGCCGCGGTCGACGGGGCGGGAGATGCGGGCAACGACGCGAAGAACCAGGATAGTGCGCACGGCGGTGCCTCGGAGCGTTTCCGGGACGCGGGGCGGGCCGCCGGGGTTCCGCACGGGGGGTTCCGGGAAGAGGTGACTCCCGGACACGGCGACCGGCGGACCGGGGACCGTGCGGCGGCGGGCTCCGGCATGATGGGGACCGGAAGAGCACCCCGCGTTCTTCGAGGAAGGGAGGAGTCGGTGACCGACAGCCGGTCCGACTGCCTGTTCTGCAAGATCGTCACCGGAGAGGTGCCCGCCGAGGTCGTCCGTGAGGGCGAGCGCACGGTCGCCTTCCGCGACATCAACCCGCAGGCACCCACGCACGTGCTGATCATCCCGCGCGAGCACTACCGCGACGTGGTCAGCGCCGGAGCCGCCGAGGTCGGCATTCTCGACGAGATCGCCCGGGAGGCCGGTGAGATCGCGCGGGCCGAGGGCGTCGCGGAGAGCGGATACCGCCTGGTCTTCAACACCGGCCCCGCGGCCGGGCAGACGGTCTTCCACCTGCACGGCCACCTGCTGGGCGGACGCGGCCTGGAATGGCCTCCGGGGTGAGCGGGAGCGGCGCCGTCCCGGCCGGGGGAGGCCGGACGCCTCCGCGGCCCCCGGCCGGGGCGGGGGAAAATCCTGGGGGGACACGACCGCCGGTTGGTAGAATCGCAGATGAAGCACAGTGGCGGCAGGTGCTGCTGTGACATGGCCTCCGGACACGCGAAAGGCAGGGGCGAGACGGCCGCAAGGCCACATCATGGTCGAATCAACGTACGCACACACCCAGGTCAAGGTCGTCGTCCCCGAAGAGCAGATGATGGTCCATCTGCTGGGTTCCGGAGACGAACTGCTCCGAGTGGTCGAGAACTCCTTCGACAGCGACATCCACGTCCGGGGCAACGAGATCACCATCAGTGGCCGCCCCGAGGACAACGCCTTGGTGGTCCGGCTCATCGAGGAACTTCTGCGGTTCGTGGAGAACGGGACCCAGATCACCCCCGACGCGATCGAACGGGTGCTGGGCATGCTCCACGCTCCCGGTGGAGAGCGCCCCGCCGACGTGCTGACGATGAACATCCTGTCGGCCCGCGGACGCACCATCCGGCCCAAGACGCTGAACCAGAAGCGCTACGTCGACGCGATCGACAGGCACACCGTCGTCTTCGGGATCGGTCCGGCGGGCACCGGGAAGACCTACCTGGCCATGGCCAAGGCCGTCAAGGCGCTCCAGGCCAAGGAGGTCAATCGGATCATCCTCACCCGTCCCGCGGTCGAGGCGGGGGAGCGGCTGGGCTTCCTGCCCGGCACCCTCTACGAGAAGATCGACCCCTACCTGCGGCCGCTCTACGACGCGCTGCACGACATGCTCGACCCCGACTCCATCCCCAAGCTGATGGCGGCGGGGACGATCGAGGTCGCGCCGCTGGCCTACATGCGGGGCCGCACCCTCAACGACGCCTTCATCATCCTGGACGAGGCGCAGAACACCTCGCCGGAGCAGATGAAGATGTTCCTCACCCGGCTGGGCTTCGGCTCCAAGATCGTGGTCACCGGCGACGTCACCCAGGTCGACCTGCCCACCGGCCAGTCGAGCGGACTGAGCGTCGTCGAGACCATCCTGGACGGTATCGACGACATCAGCTTCTGCCGCCTCACCAGCAACGATGTGGTCCGGCACAAGCTGGTCGGAAAGATCGTGGACGCCTACGGCAAGCACGAGGCCAGACAACGGCAGAGGCAGGACAACGGTTCTCCGGGGCGCAGGCAGGTCCGTTCCAACGGATCGGACAGCGGCGCCAGGTGACCGGCGGCGCTGACCGCACCGCGGCGCGCCCTCCCGAGACGGCACACGGAATAGGGCTGGTAACAGCTATGAGTATCGACGTCGCGAACGAATCCGGCGTCCCCGCCGACGAGGAGCGGCTGTCCCGCCTGGCGCAGTACGTTCTGGACGCCATGCGGGTCCACCCGTTGGCGGAGCTGTCGGTGCTCCTCGTGGACGAGGAACCGATGACGGACCTGCACGTGCGGTGGATGAACGAGCCGGGACCGACCGACGTGCTGTCCTTTCCCATGGACGAGCTACGCCCGGGGGCGCCCGGCCGCACCTCGGAACCGGGAGTCCTGGGTGACGTGATCATCTGCCCGCAGGTCGCCGCCCGCCAGGCGGAGAAGGCCGGGCACAGCACCCAGGACGAGATCGACCTGCTGTGCACCCACGGCATCCTGCACCTCCTGGGCTACGACCACGCCGAGCCCGAGGAGCACAAGGAGATGTTCGGCATCCAGGACGAGCTTCTGGCGGGCTGGCGCCGAAGTCTGGAAGAAGCGCGGTGAGCGGGACCGCCGGCACGGGGATCGCCTTCGGCCTGGCGGTCCTGTTCTCTTTCGGCGCGGCCTTCCTGGTGGGCGCCGAGACCGCGCTCGGCCGGGTGCTGCGGCTGGGCGCGGAGACATCCGACCGCGACGGTCCGGCCGTGCGCAGGCTGGATCGGATCGTCGCCGACCCCGCCCGCCACCTCAACACGGCGCTGCTGCTACGGGTCTGCTGCGAGGTGCTGGCCGTCCTCGCGCTGGCGGTCGGCTTCTTCGGCCTGCTCGGCCTGAACCGGCTCGCGACCGTCCTCACCGCAGGGGTGATGATCCTGGTCAGCTACGTGCTGATCGGGGTGGTGCCGCGTGTCCTGGCACGGCGGTTCCCCACCCCGGTGGCCCTGGCCGGCGCCACCGTCGTCCACCCGGTGACGCCGGTGCTGGGACCGCTGGCCCAGCTCCTGGTGTCCGCGGGGCAGGCCCTCGTCCCGAGTGCGGGGACCGACCGGGAGGGGCCCTTCTCCACCGAGGAGGAACTGCGCCACCTGGTGGACCTGGCCGAACGGGGACAGGTCATCGACGCCGAGGAACGGCAGATGATCCACTCGGTGTTCCAACTCGACGACACCACCGTGCGCGAGGTGATGATCCCCCGCACCGACATCGTCTTCCTCGACGGCGACGTCTCCGTCGAGGACGCCCTGGAGAAGGCGCTGAGCAGCGGCTACTCCCGCATTCCGGTGATCGGTGAGAGTCTCGACGACGTCATCGGCGTCGTCTACCTCAAGGACATCGTGGCGCGGCTGCACGACGTCTGGGCCACCGAGGGCTCCGGGGCGCCCGACCCGGGACGCACGGTCCGCGACATCATGCGCGAACCCACCTACGTGCCCGACTCCCAACCCGTCGACGAACTGCTGCGGGAGATGCAGCAGCAGCGCATTCACCTGGCGGTGGTGATCGACGAGTACGGCGGCACCGCCGGGATCGTCACGATCGAGGACATCGTCGAGGAGATCGTCGGGGAGATCACCGACGAGTA
This sequence comes from Thermobifida halotolerans, assembly GCF_003574835.2. Taxonomy (NCBI): domain Bacteria; kingdom Bacillati; phylum Actinomycetota; class Actinomycetes; order Streptosporangiales; family Nocardiopsidaceae; genus Thermobifida; species Thermobifida halotolerans. The sequence continues at coordinate 316,275 of NZ_CP063196.1, forward strand.
CGATGACGAGGTCCCGCCGATCGAACGCCTGGGCGACAACCGTGCCCGGGTCACCGCGCGGCTGCCGGTGGGGGAACTCGCCGAGCTGTTCGACGTGGAGATCGACGCGCCCGACGTGGACACCGTCGGCGGTCTGCTCGCCTACGCGCTCGGCCGGGTCCCGCAACCCGGTTCCCGGGCCGAGTACGCGGGGCTGCGGCTGGTGTCGGAGGATCCCGCGCGCCGCCGCCGCAAGATCGCCACGGTCCTGGTGGAGCGGCTGCCCGAGCCCGCGGAGTCGGCGGACGCGAACCACACCTGACCGCAGGAGAGGCAGTTTTCCGTGAGCGACACCATCCACGACGTCCACAATCCCGAGGACGTCAAGCTGATCACCCTGGCCCGGTCCTCGCGCGCCCGCAACGGCGCGGCCGAGGGCGCGGCGGTGCGCGACGAGACGGGCCGCACCTACGTGGCCACGACCGTCGCCCTGCCGTCGCTGGACCTGAGCGCCCTGCAGGCCGCCGTGGCCGCCGCGGTCTCCAGCGGCGCGGCACGTCTGGAGGCGGCCGTGGTGGTGAGCGAGGCCTCCGCGCTGGCCGACGCCGACCGCGCGGCGGCGGGCGACCTGAAGGCCGCGGTGGTCGTGCTGGCCGCGCCCGACGGCACGCCCGTCCGCGTCGAACGGGCCTGAGCAGCCGCGCGAACCGGCGAAACTGGAGAACATGGACGACCGCGACAGCACCACGCCGCTTCCGCCACTGCCGATGCCCACCTATCGGGAGGGCTACCGCAGCGGTTTCGCCTGCTTCGTCGGCAGGCCCAACGTGGGCAAGTCGACGCTGATGAACGCCCTCGTCGGCCAGAAGGTGGCGATCACCAGCAACCAGCCGCAGACCACGCGACGCACGGTGCGCGGAATCGTGCACCGCGACGACGCGCAGCTCATCATCGTGGACACCCCCGGCCTGCACAAGCCGCGCACGCTGCTGGGGGAGCGGCTGGACAGCCTGGTGCGCTCCACCCTGGTCGAGGTCGACGTGATCGGGTTCTGCGTTCCCGCCAACGAGCCGATCGGGCGCGGCGACACCTACATCGCCCGGGAGCTCGCCCAGCAGCGGGAGACCCCGGTCGTGGCGATCGTCACCAAGACCGACACGGTCGACCGCAAGCAGGTCGCCGAACAGTTGCTGGCGGTGTCCCAGCTCGGGGAGTGGGCCGACATCGTCCCGGTCTCGGCCGCCGGCGGCTTCCAACTGGGCGAGCTGACCGACGTGCTCTGCGGCCACCTGCCGGAGGGGCCGCCGCTCTACCCGGACGGCGACCTCACCGACGAGCCCGACGAGATGCTGGTGGCGGAGCTGATCCGGGAGGCGTCCCTGGAGGGGGTGCGCGACGAGCTGCCGCACTCCATCGCGGTGGTGGTGGAGGAGATGGGACCGCGTGAGGGCGCCCGCCCGGGGCGGGAGCTCATCGACATCCACGCCTCCCTCTACGTGGAGCGGCCCAGCCAGAAGGCGATCGTCATCGGCGCGAAGGGCTCCCGGCTGCGCGAGGTCGGCACCCGGGCGCGCAGGCAGATCGAGGCGCTGCTGGGCAGCCGCGTCTATCTGGACCTGCGGGTGAAGGTCGCCAAGGACTGGCAGCGCGACCCCAAGCAACTGCGCCGCCTCGGTTTCGACCAGCAGACCTGAGTCCGAAGCGGGGAAGTCGGGGGACGGGTTTCCGGATCACCTCGACCCCGGGGACCATGCGGCCCCGACACCGGGGGAGGTGCCAGACCAGTACCGGAAAGTCGGGGCGGGGGTGCGGTATTCCAGGTAAGCGTCCGGGGCGGGCCGTCTCGGGTGCTTCGGTGGAATGCCCTGCCCGCCTGACTTCCCGGCGTTGGTCTCCAGGTGGCCTCGACCCGAGGGGGTCGTGGAACCTCAGGAAGTTCTGAGGTGGTCCTCCTCGGGGCGAGGCCGCCTGGAAACTCTTCTGGGGCGGGGCCGTCCTTGCCCCGCCGGGCTCAGCCGGAGGACTGCTGGTTGAGGTCGTCGGCCAGGTCGTGGGCCGCCTGGCGGACCACGGGGGCGGCCTTGGCCACGAAGTCCCAGGTCATCCGGGACTCGGGGCCGGAGATGGACATGGCCATCATCGCCGGGCCACCCAGGACCGGAACGGCCAGGCAGCGCACGCCGACCTCCTGCTCCCCGTCGTCGACGGCGTATCCGCGTTTGCGGACGCGGGCCAGTTCGGCGGCGAACTCCTCCGGGGCGGTGATGGTGCGGTCGGTGGCCGGAGGCATCCCGGTGCGGCGTACCACGGCCAGCGCCTCGGCCTCGGGAAGCTGCGCCAGCAGCGCCTTGCCCACGCCCGCCGAATGCGGGAGCACCCGGCGGCCGACCTCGGTGAACATGCGCATCGCGTGGGGTGAGGGCACCTGCGCCACGTAGACGACCTGGTCGCCGTCGAGCATGGCCAGGTTCGCGGTCTCGCCGAGTTCGTCCACCAGGTGCGCCAGATGCGGACGCGCCCAGGCGCCCAGCATGCGCGAGGCGCTCTCGCCCAGACCGATCAGCCGCGGCCCCAGGGCGTAGCGGCGCGACGGCAGTTGCCGGACGTAGCCGTTGCCGACCAGGGAGCGGATGATGCGGTGGATCGTGGGCAGCGGCAGCCCCGACGAGTGCGCGAGCTGGCTGAGCGAGATCTCCCCGCCCGCCTCGGCCATGATCTCCAGGAGGGTGAACGCGCGGTCGAGCGACTGCACTCCGCCGGAGCGTTCCCGTTTGCCCGCGGTGACGGCGGCGCCGTTCATGTCGTCGAGTCCGGCGCCACCGGTCGCTGTCTGTGACGTTGTCAAAGGATTCAGCTCCCATCGCCGTGACCGACCGGGCTGACGGCCACATGAGTTCTCGGGCTCCTCATTCTGCGGCACACGAAGCCGCGCTCGCGGGCGCTTCACCCGTGTTGCGCGGGTAAAACCCCGCTGATCCGCGCCGTGATGCGTCCTGCGGGTCGCCGTCTCGGAAGGGGAGACCCGTATCTCCCGCCCGTCTTCTCGCCGTTTCGAATTGTAGAAGTTGATATTCGTTATGCAGAAGTACTCGGACATGGAGCTTTTCTGTCAGCGCGTCGTGGCACCGGGGGACGGTGCGCGCGTCGGTGAAATCCGTGGCCGCTTTCGGACAAGGGAAAACCGGGGTTCTGGAGATCCGCAGGTGGGAAGCGTCTGCCGCCCGCGGTCGCGCGCGCCGGGCGGGGCGGTCGCGGAAGAGTTGCGCTCCCCGGGAAGACACGGTGAGTAGGATGCCCGTCGCGATCACGCGATCCCCCCAACCATGAGGAGTGAACACATTGATCATCTGGCGCGGCTGGGGAATCCTTGTTGTCCTGATGGCCGCGATCCCGGCGGTGCTGGGCGCTGTCTCCGTTCAGGCGCTGCTGGGTGAGGCGATGGCGCCGCTCGGCGCCGGTATCGGACTCGTCGTGGGCGGTGTCGCCTCCTTCCTGGTCGGGCAGCGGCTCAACGCCCCCGTCCAGGGCTACCACCCGGCGACCGGACAGCCGGTGCTCTACAAGAACCGGCACACGCTCTTCTTCATCCCCATGCAGTACTGCGGTGTCCTGCTGCTGGTCCTCGGAGCGGTCCTGGGCGTCGTGGGCCTGTCGGGGGTGTAGCCCTCCCCCTCCGCCCGGACGTGCTCAGGCGGCCGCGTCCGGGCGGGGGCGTCCGGGACGGGGTCCGGTCCCCGTTCTCCTCTTCGGGGGCCGGGATCCGTCCCGATGGACGACGAGGACCGCGGCGAGTCCGGTGGCCAGGCCCAGGAGGGTCAGCGGGCCGAAGGGCTCGCCGAAGGCGAGGGCGCCCCACAGCGCGGTGACGGGGGCCATGAGGAACATGAGCGTGTTGACCCTGGTGACTCCCGAACGCCGCAGGATCACCCAGTACAGTCCGTAGCCGCCGAAGGTGGGCAGGGCGACGAGCCAGGCGATGGCGACCCAGAAGGAGGCGTCGGCCGGGGGCGTCGCGGCTCCGGTGCCCACGGCCAGCGCGGTGAAGACGACGGCGCTGGTGGAGCAGTGGATGGTCAGCGACACCGCGGGAGTCGCCCGGGTCGGGGACCGGCTCTCCAGGAAGGTCGCCGCGACCAGCGACAGCATCCCGAGGAACGGGACCAGGTAGGCCCACCAGACCACCCCGGAGGCGGCCAGGGCGTCGGCGGAGGTGACGGCGACGGTTCCGAGCAGCCCGAGGCACAGGCCGAGCCACTGCCGGGGCGAGACGTACTGGCCGAGGAGGGGCCCGGCCAGTGCCCCGGCGACCAGCGGTTGGATGCCGTCGATGAGGGCGGTGGTCCCGCTGGAGACCCCGAGATGGATGGCGTGGTAGACGGCGACCAGGTAGCCGCTCTGCGACAGCAGGCCCGTCACCGCCTGCCTGGCCGCGTCCCGTGCGGTGAGGCTGCGCCACGCCCCTCTGTCGAGGACCGCGGCGAGGGCGGCCAGGGCGAGGGCCAGCGGTACGAAGCGCCACATCAGGACGGTGACCGCAGGCGCGCTTCCCGCGCCCAGCTTGGCTCCGATGAACCCGGCGCTCCAGCAGAGGACGAACGCCGCCGAGAGCGCGAGATTCATGCGACCACCAACTAAACAGATCTGTATACCTCTCTCGTGACTATACAGATCGGTATAGAGTGGGGCAATGAGCAGTACGCAGGCACCTCGCCGCATCACGATGACCCCGGGCGCGCGCCGTGTCCTCCGGGCGGCCGAGCGGCTGTTCTACGAGCGCGGCATCCACGCCGTCGGGGTGGACCTCATCGCCGCCGAGGCGGGAGTCACGAAGAAGACCCTCTACGACAGGTTCGGCTCCAAGGAGCAGGTCGTCGTGGAGTACCTCGCGGACCGCGACGAGCGCTGGCGCGCATTCCTCGACCGCCGCCTCGACCTGGCCGGACCGGACGCGCGGCGGCGGGTCCTCGCCGTCTTCGACGCCTCCCGGGAGTGGTCCGGGGAGAACAGCGCCAGAGGATGCAGCATGGTCAACGCCCACGCGGAGATCAGCGACCCGTCCCACCCGGCGGGCGCGATCATCGCCGGCCAGAAGGAGTGGATGCTCGCCCTGTTCACCGGCCTGTGCGAGGAGATCGACCCGGACGGGGCGGCTGCGCTGGGCCGGACACTCATGCTGCTGCACGAGGGGTCGCTCGTCGCCCACGGCCTGCGGATCTTCCCCGACCCGATCGCCCACGCCCGCGATCGGGCGCGGACCCTCCTGGAGGACGCCGGGCGAGGGGGCGGCCGACCGCCGGACGTGCGGAGGTGACCCCGGCCCGCGGCGGCGGGGCGCGGCGACCCGGAAACGCCGCGTGGCAACCGTGCGCGGCGCTGCGGGAGGCGCCCGGGTGGCCTCGAACGGCGGGGTCCCCGCCACGTGCGGTGCGAACGGTCTGCTAACGTGGCTCCTGTCATGCTGCGCGAGCTGCTCCTGCTTAGCGGCCGCGGCGGGGGCCGATAGGCCGGCTCCCTCGCCGCGGAGGTTCGACCTGTCCGCTGTCGGCCGCATCGACCGCAAGAATCCTTCCGGGAGCTTCTTCCATGATTCCGCAGCAACAGCCCAGTGGCATGCCCTTCCAGCGTTATCAGCCGTTCAGACCGGTTGACCTGCCGGACAGAACCTGGCCCTCCAAGACCATCACCAGGGCCCCCCGGTGGCTCTCCACCGACCTGCGCGACGGCAACCAGGCGCTGATCGAGCCGATGGACGCCGACCGCAAGAGCGAGATCTTCGACCTGCTGGTCCGCATGGGCTACAAGGAGATCGAGGTCGGCTTCCCCGCGGCCAGCCAGACCGACTACGACTTCGTGCGCTACCTCGTCGAAGAGGACCGCATCCCCGACGACGTGCAGATCTCCGTGCTGACCCAGGCGCGCGAGGAGCTGATCGAACGCACCGTGCAGAGCCTGGTCGGCGCCAGGCGGGCCACCGTGCACCTGTACAACGCCACCGCGCCGGAGTTCCGCCGGGTGGTGTTCGGCGTGGACCGCGAGGAGTGCAAGGCCATCGCGGTCGAGGGCACCCGGCACGTCATGAAGTTCGCCGAGCAGTACCTCGGCGACACCGAGTACTTCGGCTACGAGTACTCGCCGGAGATCTTCGTCGACACCGAGCTGGACTTCGCACTGGAGGTGTGCGAAGCCGTCATGGACGTCTACCAGCCCGGCCCCGGCCGCGAGATCATCCTGAACCTGCCCGCCACGGTCGAGCGCGCCACCCCCAACGTCTACGCCGACCAGATCGAGTGGATGAGCCGCAACCTGTCGCGCCGCGAGTACGTGTGCCTGTCGGTGCACCCGCACAACGACCGCGGCACCGGCGTGGCCTCGGCGGAGCTGGCCGTGATGGCGGGCGCCGACCGTGTCGAGGGCTGCCTGTTCGGGCACGGCGAGCGCACCGGCAACGTGTGCCTGGTGACGCTGGGCATGAACCTGTTCAGCCAGGGCGTGGATCCGATGGTCGACTTCTCCGACATCGACGAGATCCGCCGCATCGTCGAACACTGCACCCAGCTGCCGGTCGCCCCCCGCCACCCCTACGGCGGCGACCTGGTGTACACGGCGTTCTCCGGCTCCCACCAGGACGCCATCAAGAAGGGCTTCCACGCCCTGGAGGCCGACGCCCAGGCGGCGGGCGTCCCCGTGGACGAGTACCGGTGGAGCGTGCCGTACCTGCCGATCGACCCCAAGGACGTCGGTCGCAACTACGAGGCCGTCATCCGGGTCAACAGCCAGTCCGGCAAGGGCGGCGTCTCCTACGTCCTGCAGCGCGACCACTCCATCGACCTGCCGCGTCGGCTGCAGATCGAGTTCTCCAGGGTCGTCCAGGAGTTCACCGACGCCGAGGGCGGCGAGTTCAGCGGCGAACGCATCTGGGAGATCTTCGCCGAAACCTACCTGTCCGAGGGAGTGACCGGCGTCATGGCGCACCGCTCCCAGAGCACCGACGACGGCACCTACCGCATCAGCGCCGACGTGCGGCTGCGCGGCGAGATCCGGGAGATCACCGGAACCGGCAACGGTCCGATCTCCGCCTTCGTGGACGCGCTGGCCGGTGTGGGCATCAAGGTCCGCGTCCTCGACTACAGCGAGCACGCCATGAGTGAGGGCGGCGACGCGCGCGCCGCCGCCTACGTCGAGGCCGAGGTCGACGGCCGGGTCCTGTGGGGCGTCGGCATCAACAGCAACATCACCACCGCCTCGCTGAAGGCGGTGTGCAGCGCGGTCAACCGCGCACAGAGCTGACGCGGGGACCGGGCGGGGTGCGGGACGGTGTTCCGCCCCCGCCCGGCACGTCGGCGGGGAAGGGCCGGGGAGGTCACTCCCGGCCGAACATCTGGGTCCAGGCGCCGTTGGACTCGCCCACGCCCAGCGCCCGGTTGCCGCAGTTGAGGATGTTGCGGCGGTGGCCCGGGCTGTTCATCCAGTCGTCCATGACCTGTTCGGCGGTCCGCTGCCCCTTGGCGACGTTCTCACCGGACCAGGCGTGGTAGCCCTGCGCGTCGGCGCGGTCGGCCGGGGAACGGCCGTCGAGGCTGGTGTGCGATATGTAGTTGTTGCGGTCCATGTCCTCGCTGTGCAGTTGCGCGGCGGCGGTCAGCCGCTCGTCCGCGTGGACCGGCGGACAGCCCGCGTCCGCGCGTTCCTCGTTGACCAGGTCGAAGACCTGCGCGCTCAGCGTGTTCATGGAACCGGTGGACCCACCGCCCCCGCCGGAGGACGACCCCCCTCCGGAACCGCCTCCGCTGCCGCCGCTGCCTCCGCCGGAGCCGCCACCGCCGCCCGAGGACGAACCGCCGCCGGAATCGCTCTCCTCGGCGCGGGTCTCCACACCGCCGAGCTGCTGCGTGGCCTCCCCGGCGGGGGAGAGCGAAGGAGCGGGCGGTGCGGCACTCTGCCCCGGCTCGGGGCTGGGAAAGAACGGGGTGGGCACCGAGGCGTCGTCGGGAAGCAGCGAGTCGGGCGCGTAGGCGATCGGGTCGCCGCCGGGCCACGCGACCGAACCGAACACCAGCACCGCAGCCAACCCCAGCCCCACCGGCACGGACAGCAGCGCGGCGAGCAGCGGGCCGCGCCAACGGCGTCGCGGACGGGACACCTTCCGAGCCCGGGACCGGGTGCGGCGCCGTCGACGGTGCGACCGGGAGCCGCGCGAGGGCTGGTCGTCCTCAGACATTCGCCCTGCCTCCGTTCTGTGGGTGACTGGGGGTCGGGATGTCGGTTTTTCTCCGTTGGGGGATGATCGTAGACGAAAGTAGCGCCTGAAGCGTTATTCAGTCGAGATGTGTCCGATGGTTGTGGATGGCGGGAAACGGGAAGGAGGGGGGTCGCCCTCCGGGTGACACGTCGGCGACAATGGGGGAGTGAGCCTCTACCGCGACGAAGGCATCGTCCTTCGCACCCAGAAACTGGGAGAGGCCGACCGCATCGTGACCCTGCTGACCCGACGCACCGGGCTGGTCCGCGCGGTCGGCAAAGGCGTCCGACGCACCAAGTCCCGATTCGGCGCGCGGCTGGAACCGTTCAGCCACGTCGACCTGCAGCTCTACACCGGTCGGACGTTGGACGTGGTCACCCAGGCCGACACCCTGCACGCCTACGGCGGCGCCCTGGTCGCCGACTATCCGCGCTACACGGCCGGAACGGCGATGCTGGAGACCGCGGAGAAGATCGTGAGCGTGGAGAAGGATCCGGCGCTGCGGCAGTTCCTGCTGCTGTGGGGCGGGCTGCGCTCCCTCGCCGAGGGCGAGCACGATCCCCGCCTGGTCCTCGACGCCTACCTGCTGCGCTCTCTCGCCGTCGCCGGGTACGCCCCGGCCCTGGAAGAATGTGCCCGTTGCGGTTCGCAGGGCCCGAACCGCGAGTTCGCGGTGCACGCCGGAGGTATGGTGTGCTCGCTGTGCCGTCCCGCGGGCTCGGTCAAGCCCGCTCCCGCGGCGGTGGCGCTGATGACCGCGCTGCTGCGCGGCGACTGGGAGAGCGCCGACGCCAGCGCCGAGCGTGACCGCACCGAGTGCAGCGGCCTGGTGGCCGCCTACCTCCAGTGGCACCTGGAGAACGGAATCCGATCTTTGCGCCTTGTGGAGCGTGCGTGAGTCCCAACACCGCCTTCTCGTCCAAGTCCGCCCGGCGGGAGCCGGTCCCGCCGCGGCCGCACCCCAGCGGCGCCCGGCCGCCCGAGCTGCCCCGGGAACTCGTCCCACGGCACGTGGCCGTCGTCATGGACGGCAACGGCCGCTGGGCCAAACAGCGCGGCCTGCCCCGCACCGAAGGACACAGGGCGGGTGAGTCCTCGCTGTTCGACGTGATCGAGGGAGCGCTGGAACTGGGCGTGCCCCACCTGTCCGCCTACGCCTTCTCCACCGAGAACTGGAAGCGCTCGCCCGACGAGGTGCGCTTCCTGATGGGTTTCAACCGCGACGTGATCCGCCGCCGCCGCGACGAGCTGCACGCGCGCGGCGTCCGGGTGCGCTGGTCGGGACGGCACGGACGGCTGTGGAAGAGCGTCATCAGGGAACTCGCCGAAGCCGAGGAGCTCACCAGGCACAACACCAAGCTCACCCTCCAGTTCTGCGTGAACTACGGAGGGCGCGCAGAGATCGCCGACGCCGCCGCGGCGCTGGCACGCGACGTCGCCGCGGGCCGCGTCAACCCCAACCGGGTCACCGAGGCCACGCTCGCCCGGTACCTGTACCAGCCGGACATCCCCGAGGTGGACCTGTTCGTGCGCTCCTCCGGCGAGCAGCGGTTCTCCAACTTCCTGCTCTGGCAGTCCTCCTACGCGGAGTTCGTGTTCCTCGACACGCTCTGGCCCGACTTCGACCGGCGGCACTTCTGGCACGCCTGCGAGATCTACGCCAGCCGGGACCGCCGCTACGGAGGGGCCGAACCCAACCCGGTGGAGCCGCCGCCGTCGTCCGCCGACCCGGAGGGGGAGCGCTGATGAGGGCGGTCGAACCCGGGGTCCCGGTCGACTACGTGGCCGTCGGCGACAGCTTCACCGAGGGGGTGGGCGACTGGTACGCCGACGGCACGCCGCGCGGCTGGGCCGACCGCCTCGCCGCGCACCTGGCCGGGTACGCGGGGCAGGTCCGCTACGCCAACCTCGCCGTGCGCGGCAAGCTGCTGCGGCAGGTGATGGAGGAGCAGTTGCCCCGCGCGGTGGAGCTGCGCCCCACCCTGGTGACGTTCAGCGCGGGCGGCAACGACCTGCTGCGGCCGGGCAGCGACCCCGACCGGCTGGCACGCGCCCTGGAGATCGGGGTGCGCAGACTGCGCGCGGTCGGCGCCGAGGTGGTGCTGTTCACCGGCGTCAACGTCTCCACCGGGTACATGCGGGGGCTCATCGGCCGGTTCGCCCGCTACTACCTCAACATCCGCTCCATCGCCGACCGCCACGGCTGCCACCTGGCCGACCAGTGGTCCATGCCGGTGCTGACCGATCCGCGCGCCTGGGACGTCGACCGGCTGCACATGTCCGCCGAGGGGCACCGCAGGCTCGCGCTGAAGGTGTGCGAGGTGCTCGGGGTGCCCACCGCGCAACGCTGGGACGACCCCTGGCCCGAGGCGGAGCCGGTGCCCCGGGGGCAGGCGCTGCGCGAGGACGCGCGCTGGGCGCGGCAGCACCTGGTGCCGTGGGTCCACCGTCGGCTGACCGGCCGCTCCTCCGGCGACACCGTCACCGCCAAACGGCCCGAACTGGAGAAGTACTCGCCCGAGGCGCAGATCCGGGCGGAGGACTGAGACGGCAGCCCGGGGGAGTTCCGGGCGGCCCGGCTCCGAGGGGCGAGGCCGTCTGGGACGTCTCCGGGGCCGTGCCGCGTGAGGACCGTTACAAAAATCGGCGATCCCGAAACCTACTGTCGCGTAACCGTGGATCCGCAGTGCATCATCGTCTGCCATGAGCGGCTTTCAGATCGGGAAGGACATCATCTCCTACGTGGCGCTCGGTGACAGCTTCACCGAAGGGCTCGACGACCCCCACCCGGACGGCGGGAACCTGCCGCAGGGCCGCTACCGGGGGTGGGCGGACCGCTTCGCCGAACACCTGGCGGGACACGTGGGGGAGTTGCGGTACGCCAACCTCGCCGTGCGCGGCAAGCTGCTGCGGCAGATCTTCACCGAACAACTGCCCAGGGCGGTGGAACTCCGCCCCGACCTGGTCACCCTCTGCGCGGGCGGCAACGACATCCTCCGGCCGGGCAGCGACCCCGACACGCTCGCCGAGGCCTTCGAGGCCGGGGTGGACAGACTGCGCGGCGCCGGAGCGGACGTGGTGGTCTTCACCGGTTTCGACACCGGGTTCCAACCGGTCATGAAGCACCTGCGGGGCAAGGTCGCCACCTACAACATGCACCTGCGCGCCATCGCCGACCGCCACGGCTGCTCGGTGGTGGACCTGTGGAGCATGAAGGTCCTCCAGGACCGCCGGGCCTGGAGCGCCGACCGGCTGCACCTGTCGTCGGAGGGGCATCGCAGGCTGGCGCTGCGGGTCTGCGAGGTGCTGGGCGTCCCCGTCGAGGGCGACTGGAGCGAGCCGTGGCCCCAGGTGCCGCCGCTGCCCTGGCGGGAGGCCAGGCAGGAGGACCTGCAGTGGGCGCGGCAGCACCTGGTGCCGTGGATCCACCGTCGGCTGACCGGCCGCTCCTCCGGTGACGGGATCAGGCCCAAGCGCCCCGACCTGGAGCCGCTGGGCTGAGAGCGGCCCCCGGCGGAGTCACCGCCGCCGGGCGGCCGCCGCGCAGTCGGAGCAGGTGCCGAACAGTTCCAGCGTGTGCGTGAGGTCGACGAAGCCGTGCTGGGCGGCCAGGTTGTCCGCCCAGCTCTCCACCGCGGGGCCCTCGATCTCCACGGCCTTGCCGCAGGACCGGCAGACCAGGTGGTGGTGGTGGGTGGGGGTGGCGCAGGCCCGGTAGACGGCCTCGCCCTCGTCGGTCATCAGGACGTCGACCTCACCGGCGTCGCTCAGCGCCTGGAGGGCGCGGTAGACCGTGGTCAGGCCGATCTTGGACCCGTCGGCCCGCAGAGTTGCGTACAGGTCCTGGGCGCTGCGGAAGCCGGAACTCCTGTGCAGCGCCTGGCGGACTGTCTCGCGACGTGTGCTCATGACGAAACGCTCCCCGGATCGGTCCCGGAAATCGTACCCACCACAGGCTCGGGGCGCTTCTCGGGGGCGGGGCGCGAGCGCCTGCCCCGCAGGAGGAGACCGGTTCCCGTCGCCACCACGAACAGCGCGATCGCGACCAGCACGATGGAGGCGCCGGGAGCGGTGTCGGTGTGGAACGCGGTGGTCAGCCCGGTCAGGGCGGCGAGTACGCCGAGGAGCACGGCCAGCCGCACGGTGGCCCCGAAGCTGCGGGTGAGCTGCTGGGCCGCGGCCACCGGCACCACCATCAGCGCGCTGACCAGCAGCACGCCGACGACCCGCATGGCCAGGACCACGGTGACCGCCGCGACGACCGCGATCACCATGCTCAGGAAGCGGACCGGAAGCCCGTGCGCGCGGGCCACCTCCTCGTCCTGGCAGAGGACGAACAGTTCCCGTCCGAAGTAGCCCATCACCGCGAGGACGGCCACGGTCAGCGCGGCGACCGTGTACACGTCCTCCTCGCTCACGGTGCTGACCGAGCCGAACAGGAAGCCGGTGAGGTCGGCGCTGTTGACGCCCGGGGCCAGCCCGGTCAGGAACACGCCCCCGGCGATGCCGCCGTAGAACAGCAGGGCCAGGGCGAGGTCGCCGCTGGTGCGGGTGTGCACGCGCACCAGTTCGATGAGGACGGCTCCGGCGGCGGAGACGACCAGCGCGGTCAGCACCGGCGAGCTGTTGGTGAGGAACCCCAGGCCCACGCCGGTCAGCGCCACGTGTCCGATGCCGTCGCCCAGCAGGGCCAGGCGGCGCTGTACGAGGAAGACCCCGATGATCGGGGCGGTGAGGCCCACCAGCGCGGAGGCGATGAGGGCGCGGACCATGAAGTCGAGCTGGAGCATCTCAGTCACGGCGGGAGACCTCGATGACGGGGACGGCCAGCGGGGTCCGGTCGGCGTCGGCGTGCGGATGGACGTGGTCGTGACCGGGGCGGGCGCAGGCGCCCTCGGGGCGGGGCGGGGCGCCGTCGCCGACCAGGGCGCCCTGGTCCAGGGTGAGGGCGCGGCCGATCAGCGGCTCCAGGGGGCCGAGTTCGTGCAGGACCAGCACGACGGTGGCGCCCTGGCGGGACAGCTCCTCGATGGTGTGGGCCAGCGCCCGCTGGCTGGCCGCGTCCACTCCCGCCATGGGTTCGTCCATGACGAAGATGTCGGGTTCGCCCGCCAGGGCGCGCGCGATGAGCACGCGCTGCTGCTGGCCGCCCGACAGGTCGTGGACGGAGTCGTCGGCGCGGTCGAGCAGTCCCACGGAGGCCAGCGCCCCGGTGACGGCCGCGCGGTCGTGCGCCGAGGCGGGGCGGAACCGGCGGCGCCGGTTGATCCGGCCGGAGGCCACGATCTCGCGTACGGTCGCGGGCACCCCGCCGCCCGCGGAGAGCCGCTGCGGCACGTATCCGATGCGCGCCCAGTCGCGGAAGCGGCGCGGGGGGACCCCGCAGATCTCGACGTGTCCGGAGGAGAGCGGCACCAGGCCGAGCAGGGCGCGGGTCAGGGTGGACTTGCCCGATCCGTTGGCGCCCAGGAAGGCGACGGTCTCGCCCCGGGCGATCTCGAAGGAGACGCCGTGCACCACGGGCCTGCGGTCGTAGGACACGACGGCGTCGTGCGCGGAGAACGCGGGTGCGGTTTCGGCGGACGAGGTGGGTGACAACACTTCTACAGTGTGCCGGAAATGAAAATGATTGTCAAAATATCCCGGATTGGAGCATGCCCAGGCCGAACAGGACCGCCACCACCACGCACCGCATCGCCCGCTCGGAACGGGACAGCCGCGGCCAGGCCAGGTAGGCCAGCCAGCCGAAGAACGCGGCCAGCGCCGTCAGCAGCAGCGCGCCCGCGATCCCGGAGAGCAGCAGCCCGGAGAAGAACACCCCGACCATGGCCACGGGCAGCGCCCACCGGGGCGCGTTGTGCAGGAGGAGCAGGGGGACCGCGCTGCGCTCCTCGACCGCGCGGCGCAGGCGGGACGCGCCGGGGGTGAAGAACGGCTCCCCCTCGGGGGAGCGGCGGTCGGCGGGCTCGGGTCGGTGCTGTTCGGGGGACACCCGGCTCTCCTCCACGGCGTTCGGGGCGACCCTCCAAGATTACTGAGTCCGTCGCCGCCCTCCTTCCCGGCGCGGACCGGTCCGCCACCCCCGGGCGCACCACCGCGGAGCCGCCCCGCGCGCCGGTGTGGCAGCATGGCCGGGTGATCGTCATCACCAGGCACACCGTCACCCCCGAGGACGCCGACGACTTCGCCGCCCGCGCCGCGACCGCGCTGGAGGTCCTGTCCCGCAGGCCCGGATACCGCAGGGGGTCGCTGGCCCGCGCCGTGGACGACCCCCGGCTGTGGACGGTCGTCACCGAGTGGGACGGGCCGGGCTTCTACCGCCGGGCGCTGTCGGACTTCGACGTCAAGATCTCCGCGGTGCCGCTGCTGTCCACCGCCCACGACGAGGCCAGCGCCTTCGAGATCCTGGCCGAGCAGTCCCCCTCGACGGGCTGAGCAGCGTCGGACGCCGTTCCCGGAGGGCGCGGACCGGCCCGGCGCGTCCTTTGTGCCCGCGCCGTCCGCCGGTCCAATAGGCTTGGTGACCGTACTCGTTCGAGCATCGCGCCTTTCCGCGATCCGCCGACCGCCAGCCGGATGGATGGAGTCAACCACTATGGCCGCCAAGTCAGAGGCAATGGACACCCTGGTCAGTCTCGCCAAGCGTCGGGGACTGGTCTACCCGTCCAGCGAGATCTACGGGGGTCTGCGCGCCTCATGGGACTACGGCCCCCTGGGCGTGGAGTTGAAGAACAACATCAAGCGCCAGTGGTGGCGTTCGATGGTCCAGGAGCGCGAGGACGTCGTCGGCATCGATTCCAGCGTCATCCTGGCCCGCGAGGTCTGGGAGGCCTCCGGCCACGTCACCGCCTTCGTGGACCCGCTCACCGAGTGCCAGTCCTGCCACAAGCGCTTCCGCGCCGACCACCTCACCGAGGCCTACGAGGCCAAGCACGGCAGGGAGCCCGAGAACGGCCTGGCCGACCTCAACTGCCCCAACTGCGGGGCCAAGGGCTCCTTCACCGAGCCGCGGATGTTCAACGGCCTGCTGCGCACCTACCTCGGCCCGGTCCAGGACGAGAGCGGGCTGGCGTTCCTGCGCCCCGAGACCGCCCAGGGCATCTTCATCAACTACAAGAACGTCGAGCAGTCGGCCCGCCGCAAGGTCCCGTTCGGCATCGGCCAGATCGGCAAGTCGTTCCGCAACGAGATCACCCCCGGCAACTTCATCTTCCGCACCCGCGAGTTCGAGCAGATGGAGATGGAGTTCTTCGTCCGGCCCGGCACCGACGAGGAGTGGCACCAGTACTGGATCGACACCCGCATGCAGTGGTACGTCGACCTGGGCATCAACAAGGACAACCTGCGGCTGTACGAGCACCCGAAGGAGAAGCTGTCCCACTACTCCAAGCGCACCGTCGACATCGAGTACCGCTTCAACTTCGTCGGCAGCGAGTGGGGCGAGCTGGAGGGCATCGCCAACCGGACCGACTACGACCTGTCCACGCACTCGGAGAAGTCGGGCAGCGACCTGTCCTACTTCGACCAGGAGAACAACGAGCGCTTCGTCCCCTACGTGATCGAGCCCGCGGCCGGCGTCGACCGGACGCTGCTCACCTTCATGCTGGACGCCTACACCGAGGACGAGGCGCCCAACGCCAAGGGCAAGATGGAGAAGCGCGCCGTCATGCGGCTCGACCCGCGGCTGGCCCCGGTCAAGGCGGCGGTGCTGCCGCTGTCGCGCAACGCCGACCTGTCGCCGAAGGCCCGCGACCTGGCCGCGAAGCTGCGTAGGCGGTGGAACGTGGAGTTCGACGACGCCGGGGCGATCGGTCGCCGCTACCGCCGCCAGGACGAGATCGGCACCCCGTTCTGCGTCACGGTCGACTTCGACACCCTCGAGGACAACGCGGTGACCGTCCGCGAGCGCGACTCCATGGCCCAGGAGCGCGTCTCCCTGGACCGGGTCGAGCAGTACCTGTGGGAGCGGCTGCCCGGCTGCTGACCCGCTTCCCGCCGTGCGCCGCGGCCCCGGACCACCTCACCGGTCCGGGGCCGCGCCCGTTCGCGGCCCGTGGGTCAGCCGGTCGTGCGGACGACGAAGAACACCGCGATGTACTGGCAGACGAAGGCCGCGATGGTCAGGACGTGGAAGATCTCGTGGAAACCGAACCAGCGCGGCGCGGGGTCGGGGCGCTTCAGGGCGTAGACCAGCGCGCCCAGGCTGTAGAGGACGCCGCCGACGAGCACCAGGACCAGTGGGGCGGTGTCGACGCCGCGGACCAGGTCGGGGAGGAACAGCAGCGCCACCCAGCCCAGCGCCAGGTACAGCACGGTGGACAGCCAGCGCGGCGCGGTGAGCCAGAACATCTTGAACAGCACACCGGCCGCGGCGCAGCCCCAGATCAGCGCGAGCATCGCGGTGCGCAGCGGGCCGTCGAGCACCAGCAGCACGAACGGCGTGTAGGTTCCGGCGATGATCAGGTAGATGTTCGAGTGGTCCGCCCGGCGCAGGGCCGCCGCCGTGCGCCTTGACCACCGGCCCACGTGGTAGGTCGCCGAGGTGCTGAACAGCAGGACCGCGCTGATCGCGTAGATCGCGCTGGCGAAGCGGGCCGCCGCGGTGGGCGCGAGCCACACCAGGACGACGCCCGCGATCAGGGCCAGCGGGGCCGTGCCCAGGTGCAGCCAGCCGCGCAGGCGGGGCTTGGCCGCGTGCAGCAGGTCGGAGGCCGCCGCCTCGACCCGGTCGAGCGGTTGTGCGGGGGGGCGGGAGGAGGCGTGCCGGCTCTCCGGGCGGGATCGGTCCTCAGACTGCACGGTCACGCTCTTCTTCGCCGCCTCTGTTCTGTGGTCGCCGCATCGGGCACCTCCTTCGGAGACTAACTTACGGGAACGTAGGTTACTTGATGGTAGTGGTGTGGCACTGGGCACGTTCCGGTCCGGTTGTCCTGTGTGGTGGACCAATTTTCCGGGTGGTGTCGGCGGCCGGTGGTCTCAACAGGCTGTGAGCTGCTGTTCTGACGGTACGAATCAGTAGCTTTCCCGGGAGGAGGCAGAGTAATCCCGGCGAAACAGACAGACCATTGGTATAAACCATTCAAATGCTTCTGACCTGCATAAACGCTAGAATGGGGGGTGTGCTGGCGAAAGTTGCTGGACGGCTTCGGGTAGAGTCGCGCCATCTCAGGTCGCCCGGCCGTGAAAAGGAGTTCCCGTGCCCAAGTACGTCTACGAATTCACCGAGGGGAACAAGGACCTCAAGGACCTTCTCGGGGGTAAGGGGGCGAACCTCGCGGAGATGACCAATCTCGGTCTTCCGGTGCCGCCGGGGTTCACCATCACCACCGAGGCGTGCCGGCACTACCTGGAGCACGGGGCCACGCCTCCGGGGCTGGACGCCGAGATCGAGGAGAAGCTCACCGCGCTCGAGGCGAAGATGGGCAAGCGCCTGGGCCAGCCCGACGACCCGCTGCTGGTGAGCGTACGGTCGGGAGCCAGGTTCTCGATGCCCGGGATGATGGAGACCGTCCTCAACATCGGCCTCAACGACGAGTCGGTCAGGGGCCTGGCCGCCCAGTCCGGCAACGAGCGGTTCGCCTGGGACTCCTACCGTCGCCTGGTCCAGATGTTCGGCAGGACCGTGCTGGACATCGACGGCGAACTGTTCGAGGACGCCATCGACGAGGCCAAGGCGCGCAAGGGGGTCACCAGCGACCTCGACCTCGACGCCGACGACCTCGCCGGTCTCGTCGAGACCTTCAGGAGCATCGTGCACGAGGCGACCGGCTCCGAGTTCCCCACCGACCCGCGCGAGCAGATGCGCCGGGCCATCGAGGCCGTCTTCCAGTCCTGGAACGCGCCCCGCGCCATCCTCTACCGCCGCCAGGAGCGCATCCCCGGAGACCTGGGCACCGCCGTCAACGTCTGCTCCATGGTCTTCGGCAACCTCGGCATGGACTCGGGAACCGGCGTCGCCTTCACCCGCGACCCCGCCACCGGCCAGCAGGGCGTCTACGGCGACTACCTGCAGAACGCGCAGGGCGAGGACGTCGTCGCGGGCATCCGCAACACCGTCCCGCTCGCCGAACTGGAGCGGATCGACCCCGGGAGCTACGCCGAGCTGCTGACGATCATGGAGAAGCTCGAGACGCACTACCGGGACCTGTGCGACATCGAGTTCACCATCGAACGCGGCAAGCTGTGGATGCTGCAGACCCGCGTCGGCAAGCGCACCGCCGCGGCGGCCTTCCGCATCGCCAACCAGCTCGTCGACCAGGGGCTGATCACCCTGGACGAGGCGGTCAACCGGGTCACCGGTGACCAGCTCGCCCAACTGATGTTCCCCCGCTTCGACGAGCGGGCCGGACGCGACCTGCTGGGCCGGGGCATGAACGCCTCCCCCGGCGCGGCCGTGGGCCGCGCGGTGTTCGACTCCTACACCGCCATCAAGTGGTCCCGCAGCGGTGAGGACGTCATCCTGTGCCGCCGTGAGACCAACCCCGACGACCTGGAGGGCATGATCGCCGCGCGCGGCATCCTCACCAGCAGGGGCGGCAAGACCTCGCACGCCGCCGTGGTCGCCCGCGGCATGGGCAAGACCTGCGTGTGCGGCGCCGAGGAACTCGACGTCGACACCAAGAACCGCCGCATGGTCGCACCCGGCGGCCGGGTCGTCGAGGAGGGCGACGTCATCTCCATCGACGGCACCACCGGCGAGGTGTTCCTCGGCGAGGTGCCCGTCGTCGCCTCCCCGGTCGTGCGCTACTTCGAGGGCGAGATCGACCCCGCCTCCGACGAGGCCGACGAACTGGTGCGCGCGGTGCACCGCTTCATGCAGTACGCCGACGCCGCACGCCGCATGAACGTGCGGGCCAACGCCGACACCCCCGAGGACGCCGCCCGCGCCCGCCGCATGGGCGCCCAGGGAGTCGGACTGTGCCGTACCGAGCACATGTTCCTCGGCGACCGCCGGACCCTGGTGGAGCGGCTCATCCTCGCCGACACCGACAAGGAGCGCGAGGAGGCGCTGGCCGCCCTGCTGCCGCTGCAGCGGGAGGACTTCGTCGGCATCTTCGCGGCCATGGACGGCCTGCCCGTCACCGTGCGCCTGCTGGACCCGCCGCTGCACGAGTTCCTGCCCGACATCACCGAGCTGTCGGTGCGCGTGGCGGTGGCCGAGGCCCGCGGTGAGGCACACGAGGGTGACCTGCGGCTGCTCCAGGCCGTGCACCGCCTGCACGAGCAGAATCCGATGCTGGGCCTGCGCGGCGTGCGCCTCGGCCTGGTGGTCCCGGGACTGTTCACCATGCAGGTGCGCGCGATCGCCCAGGCCGCCGCCGAGCGGGTCAAGCAGGGCGGACGCCCCCGCCCCGAGATCATGATCCCGCTGGTCGGCACCGTCCAGGAGTTGGAGATCATCCGCGACGAGGCGGTCCGGGCGGTGCGGGAGGTCGCCGAGGACAACGGGGTGGAACTCGACTTCCCGATCGGCACCATGATCGAACTGCCCCGCGCGGCGCTGACCGCCGGGCAGATCGCCGAGAGCGCCGAGTTCTTCTCCTTCGGCACCAACGACCTCACCCAGACGGTGTGGGGCTTCTCCCGGGACGACGTGGAGGCGTCCTTCTTCTCCAACTACCTGGAGAAGGGCGTGTTCGGCGTCTCCCCGTTCGAGACGCTGGACACCGACGGCGTGGGGCGGCTGGTCAGGACCGCCGCGGAGGAGGGCCGCGCCACCCGTCCGGGCCTCAAGCTGGGTGTCTGCGGCGAGCACGGCGGCGACCCGGCCTCGGTGCACTTCTTCCACGAGGCGGGGCTGGACTACGTCTCCTGCTCCCCGTTCCGGGTGCCCGTCGCCCGGCTGGAGGCGGGACGCGCGGCGGCCCGGTAGGACAGCGCTCGTGACCGCTTGGACGACCGGATCGCGTCCCGGGTTCGCCCTCCGGGGCGCGATCTTCGCAAATGGCTGATACTGGACATTCAGCTGTTTTGTCCGTGACCTTCTCGTAGCATTGTCCGTGGGACGCGCGTGCACGAGCCGGACCCGGCCCGGGTTCGCGCGGCCCCGGTCAGGGTGTCGTCAACCGCACGGTGCGCCGCCGTGGCCGTCCGCCCCCCCGCGGTCGACACGAGGTCCGACCACCGCGGTCTCCGGGTCCGGGGGAGTGGCCACCACGCAGACCGTGCTCGATCGGCCAGGGGGTGAGGGTGCGCACGACCGGCGACGAACCCGAGAGGGGGACGAACGGCGTGTCGGGGGACGAAGCCACCCGGGTGTTCGCCCGAACCTCCGCCGACCCCGAACCGACCGCCCGGTTCGTCCGCCACGAGGAGGACGAACCCGTCGAGCCTCCCGAGGACGACCGGGCCCGGACGTTCGTCCGACCCAGCGGGGGATTCGGGGCCGCCCCGGCCCACTCCGAGGCCACCCGGCAGTTCACCCGGGCACCGGAACCGGCCGTGCCGCGGGAGCCGCGCCACCGCTCCGCCGCCGAGGAGGACGACGGCGGGCTCGACGGCCTGTTCGGCGGCGACGACGACACCCCCACCACGCGGCGCCCCTCCCGCGGGCGGCCGCGCGGCCCGGGACGGCTGCTGTTACGGGCCCTCGCCCTGCTCGTCCTGGTCGCCGTCGCGCTGCCGTTCGCCACCTGGGGCTGGGTCTGGTACACCGCCCGCCAGGACGAGCGGCCCCCCTCCGACGCGATCGTGGTACTGGGCGCCAGCCAGTACAACGGCCGCCCCTCACCGGTCTTCGAGGCCCGCCTCCGGCACGCCGCCGAACTCTACGAGGAGGGGGTGGCGCCCGCCGTGGTCACCGTCGGCGGCAACCAGCCGGGGGACAACTTCACCGAGGGCGGCAGCGGCGCCCGGTGGCTGGTCGAACAGGGCGTCCCCGAGGGCAGCGTCGTCGCCATCGAGGAGGGCAGCGACACCCTGGAGAGTCTGGAACTCGTGGCGATGGCCTTCGAGGAGCAGGGCTGGCGCACCGCCGTGATCGTCAGCGACCCCTGGCACTCGCTGCGTTCCCGGGAGATGGCCGAGGACTTCGGCATCGAGGCCGCCACCTCCCCCGCGCGGTCGGGCCCCGCCGTCCTGGAACGCGAGACCCAGTTGTGGTACATCACCCGCGAGACCGCCTCGCTGTGGCACTACTGGATCTTCGGCGAGAGCGCCACGGTCCGCGTCGACGCGCTCTGAACGCAAAGCCCCGCCGCGCCGCGGGGAACACGTGTGTCCCCTGCGCGAACGTCCCTAAAGTGGGCGCAGTACACGAACACGTCGTTGGGACACCCATGGCCGACACCCCGAACGGCGGCTACGGCGAGCACGACCGGCGCAGGTGGGTCGCGGAGCCGCCCAAGAGGCGGTCCCGGGGCGACTTCGAGCGGGACCGCGCCCGCGTCCTGCACAGTTTCGCGCTGCGCCGACTCGCCGCCAAGACCCAGGTGGTCCAGCCGGGGGTCAGCGACTTCCCGCGCACCCGGCTCACCCACTCGCTGGAGTGCGCCCAGATCGGACGGGAACTCGGCGGCTCCCTCGGCTGCGATCCCGACCTGGTCGAGGCGGCCTGCCTGGCGCACGACCTCGGACATCCGCCGTTCGGACACAACGGCGAGGCCGCGCTGGACGCCGTCGCGCGCCCCTGCGGCGGTTTCGAGGGCAACGCCCAGAGCCTGAGACTGCTCACCCGCCTGGAGGGCAAGGTCAGCGCACCCGACGGGCGCAGCGCCGGACTCAACCTGACCCGCGCGGCGCTGGACGCCACCCTCAAGTACCCGTGGCAGCGCGGCCGGGGACCGGCGACCCGCAAGTTCAACGCCTACACCGACGACGTCGACGTCTTCCGCTGGGTGCGCGAGGGCGCGCCGGAGGGGCGCACCTGCTTCGAGGCGCAGGTCATGGACTGGTCCGACGACGTCGCCTACTCCGTGCACGACCTGGAGGACGGACTGTACTCCGGGCAGATCCGGCTGGCGGCGCTGCACAGCCCGGTCGAACGCGTCCAGGTGTGCAAGACCGCGGCCGCGCACTACTGCGACGCCGAACCGGCGGAACTGGAGGAGGTCTTCGACCACCTGCTGGCCCTGGACTTCTGGCCCCGCTCCCTCAACGGCGACCTGCGTTCGCTGGCGGCGCTGAAGAACCTCACCAGCGAGCTGATCGGACGGTTCTGCCGTGCGGCGGAACGGGCCACCCGGGCCGTCCACGGAGACGCGCCGCTGACCCGCTACGCCGCCGAACTGGTGGTGCCGCGCCGCCAGGCGCTGGAGTGCGCGCTGCTCAAGGCGGTGACCGCGCACTACGTGTTCCCCCGGGACGAGAGCCGCCGCTACGAACGGGAGCGGCAGGTGATCACCGACCTGGTCGAGGCGGTCGCCGCGGGCGCGCCCGACACCCTGGAGCCGCCGTTTCGGGCCGACCACGCGGCGGCCCGCGACGCCGCCGCCGAGCTGCGGGTGGTCGTCGACCAGGTCGCCTCGCTCACCGACACCTCCGCCCTGGCCTGGCACGCCCGCCTGTGCTGAGCGCCGCCCTCCCGGTGGAGGGAGCGCCGACGCCCGGGAAGCGGCTGCCCGGCCCGGGAAGGGAAGGTGTGCTCCGCGCCTCCGCGAGCCCTTGACCGTCCACGGGAGTGAGTTCAGAATGTGGCGTCCACGCTACGAAAAGTGACGAAACGTGTGCCCGTGGCTTATGGAAAGCCCTTTCTGGAAAGTCTCGGGAGCCGTCACGCACAGATGGGGAGAGACATGCCCATACGCGCGCTGGCCGCGCTCCTGGCCCTGACCGGGACGGCGGCGCTCACCACGGCGCTCGCCTCCGCTCCGGCGGCGGCCGCCACCGAACCGCCCAACAACCCCGGCCGGCCCGTCTCGGGCGACCTGCGGGTCCACGACCCCGGACTCGTCCGCGGCGAAGCCGGTGAACCCTGGTACGTCTTCGGCACCGGCGACGGCGCCCACCGGGACGGCACCATCCAGATCCGCTCCTCCTCCGACGGCCACGAGTGGCGGCTCGCCGGAACCGTCTGGGACCGCAAACCCGACTGGATCACCCGGGAGATCCCCGGTGTGGACAACCTGTGGGCGCCGGAGGTCCACGAGGAGAACGGCACCTACTACCTGTACTACTCCGCCTCCACCTTCGGCTCCAACCGGTCGCTCGTCGCCCTGGCGACCAACACCACTCTCGACCCGGAGGACCCCGACTACCGGTGGGTCGACCGGGGCAAGGTCTTCGAGAGCTTCCCGGGCGACCCCTACAACGCCATCGACCCGGGCATCGTGGTCGGCGCCGACGGCAGGCACTGGATGACCTTCGGGTCCTTCTGGAGCGGCATCCGCATGGTCGAACTGGACTGGCCGAGCGGGAAGGCGAAGCCGGGCGCGCCGGTGCTGCACCTGGCCGACCGGCAGCAGCCGCCCAACGCGATCGAGGCGCCCCACATCATGGCGCGCGGCGGCTGGTACTACCTGTTCGTCTCCCTCGACAGCTGCTGCCGGGGCGCCGACAGCACCTACAAGATCGCCGTGGGCCGCTCCCGCGACGTCACCGGCCCCTACCGCGACCGCCGGGGACAGCCCCTGCTCCGGGGCGGCGGCACCGTCATCGCCTCCCGCAGCGGCTCGATCGTCGGCGCCGGCGGCCAGTCGGCCTCCGGTGGCCTGCTCGCCTACCACTACTACGACACGGCGCTGGGCGGCGACTTCCGGCTGGCGCTGCACCCGATCTCCTGGACCTGGGACGGCTGGCCGCGACTGGACTGACCGCCGGGCCGGAACCGCACGAAACCCCCCGCGCTCCGCGGGGCCGCCGCCCCCGCGGCCCCGCGCGGCCGGAACGAACTACCCTGATCTGTTGTGGCAGGCCGAATCAGAGACGAAGACGTCGCCCTGGTAAGGGAGCGCTCCCCCATCGCCGACGTCGTCGGCGAGTACCTCCAGCTCCGCAGCGCCGGCGGCGGCTCCCTGAAGGGACTGTGCCCCTTCCACGACGAGAAGAGCCCCTCGTTCAACGTCACCCCGGCGCGCAACCTCTGGTACTGCTTCGGCTGCGGCGAGGGCGGCGACGTCATCGCCTTCGTGCAGCGAATCGAGCACCTGGGATTCGTGGAGGCCGTCGAGCACCTGGCGCGCGCGGCGGGCATCCAACTCCGCTACGAGCAGGGCGGATACGTGCCCCGCAACGAGCAGGGGCAGCGGCAGCGGCTGGTCGAGGCGCACCGGGCCGCCGCGGAGTTCTACGCCGAGCAACTGCTGAGCCCGCAGGCGCAGGCGGGACGGCGGTTCCTCACCGAACGCGGGTTCACCCGCGCCGACGCCGAGCACTTCGGTGTCGGCTACGCCCCCGGCGGGTGGGAGGCGCTCACCGCGCACCTGCGCAAGAAGGGCTTCACCGACAAGGAGATCGTCCTCGGCGGACTGGCCAGCCAGGGGCGGCGCGGCCCCTACGACCGGTTCCGCGGCCGACTCGTGTGGCCGGTGCGCGACGTCACCGGCGAGGTCGTGGGGTTCGGCGCGCGCAAACTCGACCCCGACGACGACGGACCCAAGTACCTCAACACCCCCGAGACCCCGCTGTTCAAGAAGGGCAGCCTGCTGTACGGGCTGGACCTGGCCAAGAAGGAGATCGCCCGGCAGCGCCAGGCCGTGGTCGTCGAGGGCTACACCGACGTGATGGCCTGCCACCTGGCCGGGGTCACCACCGCCATCGCCACCTGCGGCACCTCCTTCGGCGAGGAGCACCTGAAGATCCTGCGGCGGCTGCTGCTGGGACGCTCGGAGTTCGGCGGCGAGGTCGTCTTCACCTTCGACGGAGACAAGGCCGGACGCAACGCCGCCCTGCGCGCCTTCGCCGAGGAGCACGGGTTCGCCTCGGAGACCTTCGTCGCGGTGCAGCCCGACGGACTCGACCCGTGCGACCTGCGCGTGCAGCGCGGCGACGGCGCGGTGCGGGACCTGGTCGCCGCCAAGCAGCCGCTCTACGAGTTCATGATCCGCAGCAGGTTCGAGGGGCACAACCTCGACACCCCCGAGGGGCGGCTGGCCGCACTGGACGCGGCGGCGCCCATCGTGGCGAGCATCCGCAACGCCGGGGTGCGCAAACTCTACGGGGTCAGCCTCGACCGCTGGCTCGGCATCATGGACGAGGAGTTCGTCAGCAGGCGGGTCCGCGAGCACATGCGGCACGCCCAGCACGGAGGGCGGCCGTCCCCGCGGCCCGCCGCCTCCGCCCAAGCCGACCACGACCCGCGCGACCCCTCGGTGCAGCGGGAGCGGCTCGCGCTCAAACTCGCGGTGCAGCACCCCCTGCTGTGCACCGAGTTCGACCAGCTCGACGCCGAGATGTTCACCGTCGAGCAGCACCGGTCCGTGTTCCGGCTCGTCCAGGAGCAGGGCGGGGTGGCCGCGGTGGAGGACCCTGCGAGGTGGGCCGGGCAGTTGCGCGAGGCCGCCCGCACCGACGCGCAGCGCGCGTTCCTCACCCAGTTGGCGGTGGAACCGATCGAGGTTTACGGAGAACTCGACGAACACCGGGCCCAGGAGATCATCGGCACAATCAGAATTCATTCCATCAACCGCCAGATCACAAACCTCAAATCGCGACTGGGGCGGCTCGACCCGATGGCCGAAGCCGAGGAATACCAGCGGGTATTTGCCGAACTTATGGCCGTTGAGCAGCGTAAACGGATGATGCGGGAGCGCTTCGGCGGTGCTGTGTGACACAAAGGTGACAAAAATCGATCTCTCACCGACCGGGGAAAGGCGGGCACACTGTAGGGGTGGCTTTTTCGGTGTTACCCAACGGAAGGCAGTCGGTGCGGCGCACGGTGTCCCGGGCCGCGGGCGCGGGAGGTGGGGGAACGGTCCCGGTGCGCGGCCCGAACCATTTCGACCCTGCGGTGGAGGCGGTCGACCCGGCACCGGAGCCCCCGGAACGGTACGGCGGTGACGTCGCCGGCCAGGAGGAGCACCCCGGAGCCCGCACGTCCTCCGGCGACCTCGTCCGCGTCTACCTGCGCGAGATCGGCCGGGTCCCCCTGCTCACGGCGGCGGAGGAGGTGGAACTCGCCAAGGCGATCGAGATCGGACTCTACGCCGAGCAGAAGCTGCGTGCCGCGCGTGCCGGGACCGTCCCCCGGCAGTACGACCCCGACAGGGTCGCCGACCTGCGGCAACTGGTCCACGAGGGCGAGGTCGCCAAACGGCGGCTCATCGAGGCCAACCTGCGTCTGGTGGTCTCCATCGCCAAACGCTACCTGGGGCGCGGCCTGCTGCTGCTCGACCTGGTCCAGGAGGGCAACCTCGGCCTGATCCGCGCGGTCGAGAAGTTCGACTACGCCAGGGGCTACAAGTTCTCCACCTACGCCACCTGGTGGATCCGCCAGGCCATCACCCGCGCCATCGCCGACCAGGCGCGCACCATCCGCGTCCCGGTGCACATGGTGGAGAGCATCAACAAGCTCGCCCGGACCCGCCGCCGCATGCACCAGGAGCTGGGGCGTGAGCCGACGCTGGAGGAGCTCTCCCGCGAGCTGAACGTCGACGACGAGCGCGTCGTGGAGATCCAGCGCGTCTCCCAGGAGCCGATCTCCCTGTACACGCCGGTCGGAGAGGAGGACTCCGCCTTCGGCGACTTCATCGAGGACTCCGACGTGGTCCCGCCGGTGGAGGCGGCGGCGTTCGTCATGCTCCAGGACCAGTTGGCCCGGGTGCTGAACGGACTCTCCGAGCGGGAGCAGCGCGTCATCGCCCTCCGCTACGGCCTGGCCGACGGAAAACCGCACACCCTGGAGGAGGTCGGCAGGGAGTTCGGAGTCACCCGGGAGCGCATCCGGCAGATCGAGTCCAAAACGCTCGCCAAACTGCGCCAGCCCTCGTGCGCCCAGATACTCCGCGACTATCTGGAATGAGTCGTCCGCAATGGTGGGCGGTTGTGCCCTAGCCGCACAAAGAACACGTCCATCCGAGTTTTCTGCGGGGACGGCCGAGGACCGGGCGGATACCTTGGGAACATGTCAGGTCGGCACCGGATTCTCGTAGCACGACGGCGTCCGACCGCGCTCACGTGGGTCGCCGTCCTCCTGGCCGTCGGCGTCGCCCTTCTCGGCGGGGTCGTCGCGGTCACCACGGGGGGCCCGCGCAACGCGCCCCCCATGCAGAGCATGGCCTACTTCGCGGACTGGAACACCGCCAACCGGGGCTACTCGATCAAGGACGTCGACGACAGCGGCGCCGCCGCCCGCCTGGACCGGTTGATCTGGGCGTTCGGTGACGTCAGCGACGAGGGGCTGTGCCACGTTCCGCCCGACGCCGACCAGCCGTGGCAGATCTTCCAGCGCCGCTACTCCGCCGAGGAGAGCGTGGACGGACAGGCCGACGCCTACGAGCAGCCGCTCGCCGGAAGCCTCAACCAGCTGCGCAAACTCCAGGAGAAGTATCCCGGCCTGCGGGCGAGCATCTCGCTGGGCGGCTGGAACTGGTCGACGCACTTCTCCGAGGCGGTGCGCACCGAGGAGTCGCGCGAGCGCTTCGTCGCCTCCTGCGTCGACCTGTGGCTGCGCGGGAACCTGCCGCGCCTGGAGGGGGAGCCCCAGGGCGGCGAGGGGGTCGCCGCGGGCATCTTCGACGGCATCGACCTGGACTGGGAGTGGCCGGGCGGAAACGGGCACCCCGACAACGTGGAGCACCCCGACGACAGGCGGAACTTCACCCTCGTGGTGGCCGAGTTCCGGGAGCAGTTGGACGCCCTGGGACGCGAGACCGGCCAGCACTACACTCTCTCGGCGTCGCTGACCCACGACGAGCAGATCATGCGGGACAGCTACGAGCCGGAGGTGTTCGAACACCTGGACTTCGCGGTGGTCCAGGGCTACGACTTCACCGGGTCGTGGGCGGAGACCACCGGTCACCACTCCCAGTTGTACGCGCCCGAGGACGGCCCCGACCAGACCAGCGTCGACCGGGTGGTGCGCCAGTACCTCGACCACGGGCTGCCCGCGGACAAGCTGGTGCTGGGGATTCCGGGCTACGGCCGCGGATGGAGCGGCGTGGCCCCCGGCCCGGACGGCGACGGGCGCTTCACCCGGGCCGAGGACGGCGCCGACGGCGACTACGGGGAGTCGACCGACGCCTACGAGACCCTGGAGCGGCTCGACGGCGAACGCTTCTTCGACCGCGCCACCGGGGCCTACTGGATCTACGACGGCGACGAGTGGTGGTCCTACGACACCCCCGAGGTGGTCCGGCTCAAGGGCGACTACGCCGCCGACCACGGGCTGCGCGGCCTCGTGCTGTGGAACCTGGACATGGACCCCGAGGGGGAACTCGTCGCCGCGATGGCCGAATCGCTGGACTGAGCGCCGTCCGCCGTCACGTCCGCCGGAACCGGCGGAGGCCCGCCCCCTCCCGCCAGGTGTCGATCACCAGCGTGTCGTCGGCGACCGAGGTCAGCACGGCCTCCCGGAGGTCCAGCCGGAACAGGTGGAACGGTCCGGGCGGGACGCCGTGTGTACGGAACGCCTCGAGTTCGCCGGGGTCGGTCACCTCCACGGCGATCCCCGAGAGCTTGGCGTCGCCGCCCTCCATCGAGGAGTCGCCGGGGTTGGCGTGCAGCGCGAACCGGCCGTCACGTCGCAGGTCGAGGGCCTTGACCGCGCCGGGCATCGAGCCGAGTGTCAGGTCGGCGCCGTGGAAGGCCACCTCGGTGCCGCTGACGCGGGGTGAGCCGTCCCGGCGGAGTGTGGCCAGGACGTGGTGCTTGTTCGCCTCGAAGCGGGCGCGCACGGCCGCGGCGAGTCCGGGCGCCTCGGCGGCGAAGGATTCCCAGGTTGTCATGGCAGGTGAGTATCTCCCCCCTACCTGACAACTCCTGTCAGTCACGGACGCGTGTCGGTCGGTTCAGACCCCCATCTGCTCCCGTAGCCGGTCCAGGGCCGCACGGGTGCGTTCGCGGGTCTCGGCGGAGTCGGGATCCACGCCCTCGTCGTAGCGGAACCGCCAGGTGACCTCGGTGCCGCCGGGGGCGCGGCGCGCGGTCAGCCGCACCCCGGGGGAGTCCTCCTCGGCGGAGAGCAGCGGCACGTGCCTGGAGACGACGATGGTGGCGGTGACCCGTTCGAAGACCGCCTCGGCGAGCCGGCCCGGCTCGGGGACGGGGACGACCCGGTCGGGTTCGCCCTCGACGGTCAGCACCAGTCCGGTGTCGTTCCACCCGGCGTGGTCGACGCGCTCCCACGGCACCCGCCGCCCGTCGGGCAGGTGCAGCGCCGCGGTGGTGGCCACCACCGCGGCGCTGTCCCCGGTCAGGGCGTGGGCGATCACCCGCTCCCCCCGGCCGAGGACGAGTCGGTCGCGGGCCTCGGCGGGAAGGGCGTGTCGGCGCAGCCATCGCAGCATGCTCCCACCGTAGTCCGCTTCCCCGTGGGGGAGGGGGCGGCTCAGGGGTGGGCGGTGGTGCTCGGCGCCGCCGCGGCGGACTCGACGCGGTCGAGTTCGGCGGACTCCTCCTCGCTGGGGCGGGAGAGGAAGTCCCGGACCGAGGTGACCGGAACCTTCTCGGAGACCTTGGCGTAGACGGTCTTGCCGGCGTTGCTGACCTGGGCCCGCACGAGCCCGGCGGTCTCCTGGACGGACGGGTTCTCGACGATGCTGCGCGCGGTCCGGGCGAGTTGGTCGTAGCGGTCCCGGCCGGCCTTGGCGCCGAGCACGTAACCGACGGCGAGTCCAGCGACGAAGGCGATCCGGTAGCGCATGCGGTCCTCCCGACGTGGATGGTCGTTACCGTTCCCAACGCTACCGGTACGGGCCTCCGGCGTACGGGAGGCGACACCAACGCGTCCGTTCCGCCGTGCCGGGAGAAAACCTGTCACGACCACTGCGCCGAGTGCGCTAACCTATTCATGTCGCTCGGAGGGCACTCACGGGCGACGGCAGCGCGATCCCGCGTAGCTCAATTGGCAGAGCAGCCGGCTGTTAACCGGCAGGTTATTGGTTCGAGTCCAATCGCGGGAGCCACATGAGGTCTTACGGGAACCCTTGTACAAACGGTTAACCCCAGTAGCACCTCTGCGGAGTTCAACGACGTAGGGCTCTTCCCAGTTCGGGGAGGGTCCTAAAGTTATTCTGACCGGGGTTTGGTGGCCGGATTCGCGGCGAATGCGACTCCGCCGCACCTCGACGAGGTTGAGGTATTCCACAGAACCCCCAGAAACGGGCCACCACGGGTTGCCAGTGGCCGGTCGAGGCGCCCCCGGCGCCGAGTCTGGACGCAGCGCCACCCTCCCGCGTCTTCGAAGGCGGTTCTACGCCACGGGGGTACCGTCCTGTGATGACTGGTGTTCTTGCGGCTTGTCCGTCTGTGGAGGCGCGCTTGGCCCCGGAGCTGGAAGGGGCCCTCTCCGGTAACGACGCGCGGCGGTGATGGGGTCGGTGGAACCGTGGCCGGATCGGGTTTTCACCGCCGGTACGGTTCACTCCCTCACCCGACCGTGCGATAATCGCACATATGGGTGAGGAGCTGAGCTGGACGCGAATCGGCGAACGGGTCCGAGAGAGCCGGTCGGCCGCCGGTCTCTCCCAACAGGCGCTCGCCGACAGGGTCGGTCTGGAGCGCAGCATGATCTCCAAGCTGGAGAAGGGCGACCGCCGTATCGACGCGGTGGAGCTCACCCGGATCGCTCGCGCCCTCGACTACCCGCTGTCGCACTTCCTGCACCCGGTTCCGGAGGTGGTGTCCCGGCGGGCGGCCATCGCCGACAGCAGCGAGGTCGGAGACAGCGCGGCCGCACGCAGCGCCTACCGCACCGAGGCCCTGCTCTCCGAGTGGTTGCGGGACGTGCGGCAACTCATCCGGGCCGGTGTCCTGCATCCGGAACCGATACGGCGTTGTCCCGGACGGGTGACCGACGCGGAGCAGGCCGGACAGGCCGCCCGGTGGCTGCGCGGAGAACTCGAGCTCGGTGAGGAGCCGATCGATTCGGTCGCCGACGTGTGCGAGCGGGCGGGCCAGTTCGTCACGGTCATCCCGCTGCCCTCCGACGGCGCCTCCCTGGTCGACGGCGAGGTCGCGGTCGCCGTCGTCGGCGCGCGGCAAGACCCGGGGCGGCGGCGCAGCACGGCCGCGCACGAACTCGGCCACCTGGTCCTGGGCGACGAGTTCTCCAGCGACCTCGGGGTGCATGCGTCCCGGGAGGAACGCGAACAGGTGGTGGAGGCGTTCGCCGCCGAGTTCCTGCTCCCCCGGTCCAGGGTGCAGGCGGTCGCGGAGGAGGACGACGCGCAGGCGCGCCGCCACGCCCTGGTGCGGCTGGCGGCGGTCTACCGGGTCTCCTGGAGTCTTGCTGTCGCCCAACTCAGACGCACCGGGATGGTGGACTCCGACGAGTTGCGCGCGTTGCGGGTCCGGAGGCCGACAGATGTCGAGTTCCGGGACGCACTGGGGTGGAAACCCCAGCCGGACCTCGCTTCGGTGCGTGTTCCTCCCCGCTACGCCTCGGCTGTGATGGCGGCGCTGCGCGCGGAGCAGATCACCCCCGTACGCGCCGTGGAACTGATGCGCGGCCAGGTCTCGATCGAAGAACTCACCGAGGAAGCGGCGGATTGACCCTCTCCAACCAACTACTGTTCGATATCCCCGCTGCTGCACTCCGCCAAGGCAGACCGTCTCGACGTTCTCGGAGATCTGCTCAATGGGTTCGTCTCGGTGACGACCAGGGCCGTAATCGACGAGATCGGCCGCAACCACGTGGACGCGCGGACAGCGGTCGTCAATGCCTCGTGGATCTCGGTTGTCAATGGCGACTCGTTGGAACTACTTGTCGCCTTCAGCACGTGGAGTGAGCGCATGGGGCTGACTGACGACCACAACGTCGGGGAGACCACTCTGTGCGCCTACGCCGAGGTCAACGGCGGCACGCTGGTGCTGGACGACCGAGCGGCCCGCAAGGTCGCAGAGCGGCATGGCCTGACGGTTCGGGGCACCGTCGGTCTGATCGCTGACGCGTGCAGA
Source organism: Thermobifida halotolerans (assembly GCF_003574835.2). Taxonomy (NCBI): domain Bacteria; kingdom Bacillati; phylum Actinomycetota; class Actinomycetes; order Streptosporangiales; family Nocardiopsidaceae; genus Thermobifida; species Thermobifida halotolerans. The sequence continues at coordinate 348,484 of NZ_CP063196.1, forward strand.
CGGGGAAGATGCACGGTCACGAACGCGTCTGTACTCGTGGATGACCTCCACGACACGGGGATGCGGCTTCCTTTTCCCAGAGGCGGATTCGAGTCGTGGGCCAGGGAGAAGAAGTTGCTCGGCTGAGGTGAAGACCGGAGCCGAGCTTGTCGCGGGGTCCGTGCGGGCACTGGTGAGAGCGTCCGCGAAGTGCGGAGACGGCTCCATGTTCACTTGATGGTCTCCCGTATGTGAGCCTGTTCTTGTCCTGGCTGGGATGGACACGTCCTGCCAGCAGCGATTCTTCCTCCCCGTCGGGGCGCGGTTCGCCGTCGACGACGTGCCCCGAGCCCCGTGGTGACAGTGGTCACTGTCGGCCTTCTTGGATTGAAGAATTCTTCATGTTCATACATTCTGGTCCGGTCGATCCTCCCGAAACCCCTCGAAAAGTGAAAGAGAGCCGACCGTGCCGGTGCCGCTCTACCAGGCCAAGGCGGAGTTCTTCCGCACGCTCGGCCATCCCGTCCGCATCCGGGTCCTGGAGTTGCTCCAGGACGGTCCGCGGCCGGTGCACGAACTGCTCGCCGACATCGGGGTCGAGGCGTCCAACCTCTCCCAGCAGTTGGCGGTGCTGCGCCGCACCGGGCTGGTGGTCTCCCGGCGCGAGGGCAGCGTGGTGCGCTACGAGCTGAGCACCCCGCAGGTCGTGGACCTGCTGCGAGCCGCGCGCACCATCCTCACCAGCATGCTCGCCGACCAGGGGGAGCTGCTGGCCGAACTGCGCGGGTCCCGGCGGGAGGAGCGGTGAGCACCCCCGCCACGCGCGGCGGCGCGCTGCGCACGGCTCTCGGCCGCGTCACCGGACTGCTTCCGAGGCGTGCGGACCTGGCGCGGATGCGCCACGCCCCCGGACGCAACCTGCTGGCCGGGCTGACCGTCGCCGTCGTCGCGCTCCCGCTCGCGCTGGGCTTCGGCATCTCCTCGGGTCTGGGCGCGCAGGCCGGGCTGGTCACCGCGGTCGTCGCGGGCGCGCTCGCCGCGTTCTTCGGCGGCTCCAACCTGCAGGTCTCGGGGCCCACCGGCGCGATGACGGTGGTGCTGGTGCCCATCGTCGCCCAGCACGGCCCCTCCGGGGTGCTCACCGTCGGCCTCATGGCGGGTGCGCTGCTGGTGCTGCTGGCCCTGCTGCGCGCGGGCCGCTACGTGCGCTACATCCCCGCCTCGGTGGTGGAGGGCTTCACCGTCGGCATCGCCGCCGTCATCGCCCTGCAGCAGGTCCCCGCCGCGCTCGGCGTGCCCACCCCCGAAGGGGAGAGGGTCGTGCTGGTGGCGTGGGAGGCGGTGCGCGACTTCGCCGCCCACCCGAGGTGGACGGCGGTGGGCGTCGCCGTCGGCGTGGCCGCGGTGATGCTGGTCGGCGCCCGGTGGCGGCCCACGGTCCCGTTCTCACTGCTGGCCGTCGCGGCGGCCACCCTGCTCGTCGAGGCCAGCCCCCTGGAGGCGGAGCGCATCGGCGACCTCCCGGCGGGACTGCCCGCGCCCTCGCTCGGCTTCCTCGACCCCTCGCAGACGGCCGCGCTGCTGGGACCCGCCGTCGCGGTGGCGGCGCTGGCCGCGCTGGAGTCGTTGCTGTCGGCCACGGTCGCCGACGGCATGAGCGTCAACCAGCGCCACGACCCCGACCGGGAGCTGTTCGGGCAGGGACTGGCCAACATCGCCGCCCCGCTGTTCGGCGGCGTCCCGGCGACCGCCGCCATCGCCCGCACCGCCGTCAACGTGCGCTCCGGCGCGAGTTCCCGGCTGGCGGCGCTCACCCACGCCCTGATCCTGGCGGGAACCGTCTACGCGGCCGCGCCCCTGGTCGGACGCGTTCCGCTGGCCGCCCTGGCCGGAGTGCTGCTGGCCACGGCGGTGCGCATGGTCGAGGTCGGGTCGGTGCGCGCCATGGTCCGCGCCACCCGCTCGGACGCGTTCGTGCTGGTGCTCACCGCCGTGGCCACCCTCGCCGTGGACCTGGTGGTGGCGGTCCTCGTCGGCATGTTCGTCGCGGGCGCCCTGGCCCTGGTCGCGCTGGCCCGCAACGCCAGCCTCGACCAGGAGGAGTTGGCCCGCCACCTGCCGCCGGGCGACCACACCGACGAGGAGCGCGCGCTGCTGACCGAGCACATCGTCGCCTACCGGATCGACGGGCCGCTGTTCTTCGCCGCCGCCCACCGGTTCCTGCTGGAACTCAGCGAGGTCGCCGACGTGCAGGTGGTCATCCTGCGCATGGCCCGCGTCAACACGGTCGACGCGACCGGGGCGCGGGTCCTCGGCGACGCCGTCGACCGGCTCCGGGCGCGCGGTATCACCGTCATGGTGTCCGGCCTGCGCTCCGGTCAGCTGCGTCCGTTGGAGTCGCTGGGCACCCTGCCGCGGCTGCGGGAGGCGGGCTGCGTCTTCGCCACCACCCCCGAGGCCATCCAGGCGGCTCTGGCGATGCTGCACCGCAACGGGGTGCTGGCGCGGAAGGCCTGACCGGGGCACCCGGGGCGGACGCGGTCCTGCCCGTGCGGTCGCGTCGGGGCGCGGGAGGTGGCCGCACGGGCAGGACCGCGGGGAGGGGGGCTAGATCCCCGGAACGCCGGTGTAGTTCTCCGCCAACTGGGTCGCCGCCGCCCGCGAGGAGGCGATGAACTCCAGGTGGGAGCGTTGCAGCCGGTGGTCGAAGGCGCTGCCGCCGGGGTCGGCGTGCAGCAGCGTGGTCATCCAGTAGGAGAAGTGCTCGGCCCGCCACACCCGGCGCAGCGCGTCGTCGGAGTAGGAGTCGGCCCGCGACTCGTCGCCCTCCAGCAGCCAGGACCGCAGCGCCCCGGCGAGCAGCACCGCGTCGTGCATGGCCAGGTTGAGGCCCTTCGCGCCGGTGGGCGGCACGATGTGGGCGGCGTCCCCGGCCAGGAACAGCCGGCCGTGCCGCATCGGCTCGGTGACGAAGCTGCGCATCGGCGTGACGCTTTTGTCGGTGATGCGCCCCCGGCCCAGCCTCCAGTCGCTGTCGCGCAGCGCGAACCGGGTCTCCAACCCCTCCCAGATCCGCTCGTCGGACCAGTCGGCGGGATCGGTGCCGTTGGGTACCTGCAGGTACAGGCGGCTCACCGTGGTCGAACGCATGCTGTGCAGGGCGAAACCGGTCGGGTGGTGGGCGTAGACCAGCTCGTCGCACGACGGCGGCACGTCCGCGAGGATCCCCAGCCAGCTGAACGGGTAGACGCGGTCGAAGGTGCGCACCGCCTCCTCGGGCAGCGAACGGCGGCCGATCCCGTGGAAGCCGTCGCAGGCCGCCACGGCCTCGCACTCCAGGACGTGCTCGGCGCCTCCGTGCTCGTAGCGGATGCGGGGCCGGTCGCCGTCGACGCCCTCCAGCGCGGTCGCGGTGGCCTCGAACAGGACCTGTCCGCCGTCGGCCAGCCGCCGGGCCACCAGGTCCTTCACGATCTCGGTCTGCGCGTAGATCATCACCCGCCGGTCGACCAGGTCGGTGAAGTCCACCCGGTGCGCACGGCCGTCGAAGCGCAGCTCGATGCCGTGGTGGACCAGCCCGTCGCGGTCCATGCGCTCGCCCACCCCCGCCTCGCGCAGGATCCGGGCGACGCCGTGCTCCACCACTCCGGCGCGCTGGCGGCGTTCGACGTAGTCACGCGGCCGGCTCTCCAGAACGACCGACTCGACGCCGTGGCGGTGCAGCAGGTGCGACAGCAGCAGGCCGGCGGGTCCGGCCCCGATGATTCCCACGCGGGTACGCACGAGGGGGTCCTTTCGACGGGGGGCGGCGGGATCAGTCGGCGGAGGAGTCGGCCAGCACGCGCTGGGCGATCGCGAACGCCTTGTTGGCGGCGGGCACCCCGCAGTAGATCGCCGCCTGGAGGAACACCTCGCCGATCTCGTCGGGGGTGAGCCCGTTGCGCAGCGCCGCCCGCACGTGCATGGCCAACTCCTCCCAGTGGCCCCTGGCCACCAGGGCGGTCAGCACCATGCAACTGCGGGTCCGCCGGTCCAGGCCGGGCCGGGTCCAGATCTCACCCCAGGCGTAGCGGGTGATGAGGTCCTGGAACGGTTCGGTGAACTCGGTGGTGGCGGCCTGGGCGCGGTCGACGTGCGCGTCGCCCAGGACCGCCCGCCGCACCTGCGTGCCCGCGGCGCGGCGGGTCTCGTCGGTGTTCACGGGTTCGGTGCTCCTCGGAGGTCGACTGGATCACGGGGAGTCCGCCGCCATGGCGGACCTCACCCGCGGAAGTGCTGGATGAGCAGTTCGTTGACCGCGGTCGCCTGCTCCCACGACGCCAGGTGCGCGGCGTCGGGCACGATCTCCAGACGGGCGTCGGGGATCGCCTCGGCGATCAGTTCGGCCTGGTCGGGCGGGGTCGAGGGGTCTTCCTTACCCGCCACGACGAGGGTGGGCGCGGTGATGGAGGGCAGGTCGGGCCGCAGGTCCATGTGCTGGATCGCGGCGCAGCAGCCCGCGTAGCCCTCGACGGAGGTCTCACTGATCATGTCGGTGAACAACTCGATGGTGTCGGGCTCGCGTTCGATGTAGGCCGGGGTGAACCAGCGGCCCACCACGGTGGGAGCGAGGGCGCCCGTACCCTGCTCGCGCACCACGCGGATCCGGTCGGCCCACGACTCGGGGGTGCCGAGCTTCGGCGAGGTGCACAGCAGCGCCAGCCGGTCGATGCGCTCGGGCGCGTGCGCGCCCAGCCACATCCCGGTCATGCCGCCGATCGACAGGCCCGCGAAGTGCGCGCGCTCCACCTTCAACCGGTCGAGCAGCCGCAGCACGTCCGAGGCGAGGTCGGCGATGGAGTAGGGACCGGGCGGGGCGGGGGAGTCGCCGTGTCCGCGGATGTCGTAGCGGACCACCCGGAACAGGCCGGTGAGCCCCGCCATCTGCGGATCCCACATGTCCAGGCGGCTGCCCAGCGATCCGCTGAGCACCACCAGCGGCGCGTCCTCGGGACCGTCCACGGTGTAGTTCACCTCAACGCTCATCGTCTCTCCTCACGTCTGTCAGCCGGTCGGAGCGGAATCGGCCGACACGGATGCGTGTTGTTGACGATCATGACCGACTGGACTCTTCACCACACCCACCCCACAGCCCACGGTGTCGTGCGCTGGGACCGATTCGGCTCGGGCGCCCCCGTGGTACTGCTGCACGGGACGCCGTTCTCCTCCTACGTATGGCGGGATGTCGCCCGCGCCCTCGCCGCTACCCACCAGGTGCACGTATGGGACATGCCCGGGTACGGAATCTCCGAGCAGCGCGACGGCCAGGACGTCTCGCTCGCCGCGCAGACGGAGGTGTTCGTCGAGTTGCTGCGGGTCTGGGACCTGGCGGCGCCCGTGGTCGTGGGGCACGACTTCGGCGGCGCGGTGGCGCTGCGGGCGCACCTGCTGCACGGCGTGGACTACCGCGGGCTGGCGCTGGTGGACGCGGTGGCGCTCGCTCCGTGGGGGTCTGCCTTCTTCCGGCTGGTGGGGGAGAACACGCGGGTGTTCGAGGAGCTGCCCGCACACCTGCACGAGGCCCTGGTGCGCGCCTACGTCGCCTCGGCGGGCCACGGCACGCTGCCCGAGCCGGTCCTGGACGCGCTGGTGGCGCCCTGGCTCGGGGAGCGCGGACAGCCGGCGTTCTACCGCCAGATCGCCCAGGCCGACCAGCGCCACACCGAGGAGGTGCGGCCCCGCTACGGGGAGATCGGCCTTCCGGTGCTGGTGTGCTGGGGGGAGGAGGACACCTGGATTCCCCTGGAGAGGGGACGGGAACTGGCGGCGCTCGTGCCCGGTGCGCGGCTGCGGGTGCTGCACGGCGCGGGGCACCTGGTGCAGCAGGACGCACCGGCCCAGTTGACCGCCGCGCTCGCGGAGTTCCTGGCCGCCCTGGACTGACCCGGTCACCGCGCCCCCCTCCGGAGGGCGCGGTGGGCGGCCGCGGCGCGGTCGGCGAGGCGGGGCGCCTCCCCGAGGTAGTCCTCCGGGTCGAGCAGGGCGTCGATCCGGGCCCGGGTGCGGCGCCCCGCCAGCTCCTCGGTCACAACGTCGGCCAGGCTCCGCCGCTCGGCGACGGACCGGGCGCAGGCGCGCTGGACGAGCGCGTGGGCGTCCATCCGGCCCAACTCGGCGGTCAGGTCGGCGGTGACGCGCTCGGCGAGCAGCAGTCCGCCGGTCGCCTCCAGGTTGCGGCGCATCCGCTCGGGGACCACCCGAAGCCGTCCCAGGGAGGTGCGCAGCCACGCCGCCGCCGACCCGGTGACACCGAGCAGGTCGGCGGCGGCCGGCCATTCGGCGTGCCAGGCCCCGGCCGCGCGCTGGTGCTCCTGCACCTGCGCGGCGAACAGGGTGGCGGCCAGTCCCGGGGCCTGGCGGGCGCAGGCCAGGGCGGACACCGCCGCCACCGGGTTGCGTTTGTGCGGCAGGGTCGAGGAGCCGCCGCTGCCGGGAGGGCCCTCCTCGACCACCTCGCCCACCTCGGTCTGCGCCAGCAGCACGATGTCGCCCGCGGTCTTGCCGACCGCGCCGCACGCCTGGGCCAGCGCCCCGGCCAGTTCGGCGATCCGGCCGCGTTCGGTGTGCCAGGGCAGCGCCGGTTCGGCCAGTCCGAGTTCGGCGGCGAATGCCGCGACCACCTCCGGGCCCCGTTCCCCGAGCGAGGCGAGCGTGCCCGCGGCTCCGCCCAGTTGGGCGGCCAACCGGTGTGCGGCGACGTCGTCGAGGCGGGCCGCGGCGGAGTCCAGGCCGCCCAGCCAGTTCGCGGCGACGGCGCCGAAGGTCGTGGGCAGCGCCTGCTGCAGCAGGGTGCGCCCGGCCATCGCGGTGGCGCGGTGCGCGGAGGCCAGTTCGGCCAGGCGGTCGCCCGCGTCCCGCAGATCGGCCAGGACGACCGCGAGCGCGCGGCGGGCCAGCAGCATCAGAGCGGTGTCCAGGATGTCCTGGCTGGTCGCGCCCTGGTGCACGTGCCGTGCGGCGTCCCCGCCCACGAGCCGGGTCAGCTCCTCGACCAGGGGAATCACCGGGTTGCCGCCGGCCGTGGCGGCGCGGCCGAGTGCGGCGGGGTCGAAGTTGTCGGGGCTGCACGCCCGACCGATCGCCTCGGCGTGGGCGGGGTCGATCACCCCGGCCCGCGCACACGCCCGGGCCAGTGCGGCCTCGGCGTCCAGCAGTGCGCGCAGCCATGCCGCGTCGCCGGTCTCGGCGGTGATCGCACCGTGCCCGAAGACCCCGTCGAACAGCCCCACGAGCGTCGCTCCCCATCTCGTTGGTCCTGGCGGGGGAACCGCGGGAGGAGGCCCCTGCCGCCGCGGTTGCCCCGGTTGCGGTCAGATGTCGAAGAAGACGGTCTCGTCCCTTCCCTGCAGGCGGATGTCGAACCGGTAGTCGGCCCCGTCGCGGGAGGCGACCACGGTGGGTCGGCGGTCCGCCGGGATCGCGGAGAGCACCGGGTCGGCGGCGTTGGCCGCCTCCTCCTCGGGGAAGTAGATCCGGGTGACCACGCGGTGCAGCATGCCGCGCGCGAACACCGAGACGTCGATGTGCGGCGCCTGGGGACCGTCGGGACCGGGGACCGGACCGGGTTTCACCGTGTGGATGCGGTACTCGCCGGAGGCGTCGGTGGGGCAGCGGCCCAGTCCGCGGAAACCGGGGCGGGACACCGCCCCGCGCGGGTCGTCGGGATGGTCGAACCGCCCGTCCGGGGCGGCCTGCCAGGTCTCGACCAGGGCGTCGGTGACCGGCTCCCCGGCGCCGTCGCGGACGGTGCCGCGGATCCAGAAGCCGCCGGGCGTGCCCTCGGCTGCGGCGAACGGCCCGTCGGGCCACTCCAGACCGATCCTCAGGTAGGGGCCGACCGTCTGGGACGGGGTCGTCTCGTACCTCACTCGTCATCCACCTCCGACTCGAAGGGGGTCGCCTCCCGACCCCGCAGCACGATGTCCCACTCGTAGGCCAGCGCCCACTCCGGTTCGGTGGCGTCGTGGTCGTACCGGGCGACCAGGCGCTCCCGCGCCCCAGGGTCGGGGATGGAGTTCCAGATGGGGTCCTGGAAGAACAGCGGGTCGCCCGGGAAGTACATCTGGGTGACCAGGCGCTGGGTGAAGGCCCGTCCGAACAGGGAGAAGTGGATGTGCGCGGGCCGCCAGGCGTTGTCGTGGTTGCGCCAGGGATAGGCCCCCGGCTGGATGGTGACGAACCGGTAGCGACCCTGGGCGTCGGTCATGGTGCGTCCGACACCGGTGAAGTTGGGGTCCAGCGGGGCGGGCCAGTTGTCGGCCACGTGCCGGTAGCGGCCCGCCGCGTTGGCCTGCCAGATCTCGACGAGGGTGTGCGTGACGGGGCGCCCGTCGCTGTCGCGGACCCGGCCGTGCACGATGATGCGCTGGCCCAGCGGTTCGTCCGCGTGCTGGCGGGTCAGGTCGTTGTCCGACTCGCCGACCCGGTCCTCGCCCAGCAGCGGGGCGGTGACCTCGGTCAGCATGTGCGGCAGCAGGACGAGGTCGCGCTTGGGGTGGCGCAGCGCGGTGCTCCGGTACCCGGGAGAGTCCAGCGGCGGATGCACCCCGTGGTCCCGGATGTAGCCGGACGGCTGTCCGGGCGCCCGTTCGGTCATGTCTCCTCCAGTGGGTGAGAGAGGTCAGGCGTGCAGCACCACCGCGAGCCCCTGGCCCACGCCGATGCAGATGGCGGCCAGGCCCCAGCCGCCGCCGCGCCGGTGCAGTTCGTGCGCGAGCGAGCCGAGGATGCGGGCTCCGGAGGCGCCCAGGGGGTGGCCGATGGCGATCGCGCCGCCGTTGGGGTTGACGATGCCGGGGTCCAGTTCCGGCCACAGCTTCAGGCAGGCCAGGGACTGGGCGGCGAACGCCTCGTTCAGTTCCACCACCGCCAGGTCGCCCCAGCCGATCCCGGCGCGACGCAGGGCGGTCTCGGCGGCCTCGACCGGGCCGATGCCGAAGACGTCCGGGTCCACGGCGGCGACCCCGCGGCTCACGATCCGGGCGAGCGGTTCGCGGCCGACCCGCTCGGCCGCGGCGGTGTCGCCGATGAGCAGGGCGGCCGCGCCGTCGTTGAGCGGCGAGGCGTTGCCCGCGGTGATGGTGCCGTCGGGGCGGAACGCCGGCTTGAGGGAGGCCAGTTTCTCCGGGGAGGTGGCGCGGATGCTCTCGTCCCGCTCCATCTCCGCGCCGGGGACCTGGGTGATCTCGGCGTCGAACACGCCGTCGGCCCACGCCCGGGCGGCGTTGACGTGGCTGCGCAGGGCGAAGGCGTCCTGCTCGGCGCGGCCGATGCCGTGCTCGGCGGCGACCTGCTCGGTGCTCTCGCCGAGGGAGACGGTCCACTGCCGCGGCATCGCCGGGTTGACCATGCGCCAGCCCAGGGTCGTCGAGTGCAGGGTCTCGTGTCCGGAGGGGAAGCCCCTGGCGGGCTTGGGCAGCACCCAGGGCGCCCGGCTCATCGACTCCACGCCCCCGGCCACCATCAGGGAGGCGTCACCCACCGCGATCGCGCGGTTGGCGGCGATCGCGGCCTCCAGGCCCGAGCCGCACAGCCGGTTCAGGGTCGCTCCCGGAACCGAGGTGGGCCAGCCCGCGAGCAGCGCCGCCATGCGGGCCACGTTGCGGTTGTCCTCGCCGGCGCCGTTGGCGTCGCCGAAGTAGACGTCGTCCACGGCGGCGGGGTCCAGGCCGGGGGAGCGCTCGGCGAGGGCACGCAGCACGTGCGCGCCCAGGTCGTCGGGGCGGACGCCGGACAGGGCGCCGCCGTAGCGGCCGAAGGGGGTTCGCACCGCGTCGAGGACGTAGACGTCGGTCATGGGGGTCACTCCTGACTCGCAGTCGACTGGGGACGGTCAGCAACATACCGTCCGGTCAGTTTGCGGAGTTCGGTGAGTTCGGTTTCGCCGGGCGGTTCGGTGACCGCCAGGTCCGGCGCCACGGCCAGGTCCCACCCGGTGGCCTCGCGCACCTGCTCGACCGCCACCCCGGGATGCACGCTGACCAGCGTCAGCTCGCGGGTCTCGGGATCGGGCTCCAGGACGCCGAGGTCGGTGATGACCCGGATCGGGCCGCGGCCGCGCAGACCCAGCCGTTCGCGGTCGCCCGCGCCGCTGCCGTGCCCCACGGAGGTCGTGAAGTCCACGCGGTCGACGAAGGCGCGGCGGCTGTGGCGCACGACCACCACGACCTCGCGGCAGGAGGCCGCGATCTCGGGGGCGCCGCCCGCACCGGGCAGCCGCACCTCCGGGTTGGCGTAGTCGCCGATGACGGTGGTGTTGATGTTGGCGTACCGGTCGATCTGCGCCGCGCCGAGGAAGCCGACGTCGATGCGGCCGGGCTGCAGCCAGTAGTTGAAGATCTCGGGCACCGACACGACGCTGTCGGCGGTCTCGGCCAGGACGCCGTCACCGATGGACAGCGGCAGGCTGCCGGGTTTGGCGCCCAGCGTGCCCGACTCGTAGATCAGCCACAGGTCGGGCGCGTGCGTGCGGCGGGCCAGGTTGGCCGCGGTGCTGGGCAGGCCGATGCCCACGAAGCAGGCCATGCCGTCGGTGAGGGCGCGTGCGGCCGTGACGGTCATGATCTCGTCGGCGGACCAGGTGAGGGTCATGGCCGTCCTTCCCGTGTCGGGTGCGAGACAGTGCCGGGCGCGGCGGAGCGCACCGACTCCAGCCAGCGTCCGAACGCGCCGCGGTCCCTGCTGATCGCGTCCCACGCCTGGTAGGCCGCGTTGTCCCGTTCGTAGTAGCCCTGCGCGTAGGAGGGCGCGGCCCCGCCTGGCGCCTCCGCGACCGCGGTGACCACCCGGTGGGGCAGGACCACCTGGCCGGGGACGGGGGCGAGTTCGTCCACGACCTCCTCGACGGTGACGAGGGAGCGCCGCGCGGCGAACACGGCCTCCTTCTGCACCCCGGTGATGCCCCACATCTGCACGTTGCCCGCCCGATCGGCGCGCTGGGCGTGCACGATCGCCACGTCGGGGTTGAGCGCGGGGACCGCGGCCAGCCGTTCGCCGGTGAACGGGCACTCGACGGTCCGGATGGTCGCGGTGCGGGAGGCCAGGTCGGTGCCGAGGTAGCCGCGCAGGACCGCGAACGGCAGCCCGGACGCCCCGGCGACGTAGCGGTTGGCCATGCCCGCGTGGCTGTGCTCCTCGATCTCCAGCGGCACGGGCCAACTGTTCTGGACGGCGTCGCGGAAGCGGTGCAGGGACCCCACCCCGGGGTTGCCGCCCCAGGAGAACACCAGCCTGCGCGCGCATCCCGCGCCGATCATCTGGTCGTAGACCACGTCGGGGGTCATGCGCACGAGGGTCAGGCCGCAGCGGCGCTGCCGGATGATCTCGTGCCCGGCGGCGACCGGGATGAGATGGGTGAAGCCCTCCAGCGCGACGGTGTCGCCGTCATGGACGAGTTCGCCGACGGCCTCGTCCAACGGAACGATCATGGCGTCCCACCCCTATGTGTTCGTATAGCGAACTAATGTTCTCAAAGCGAACGATTCTGCCGATACGTTAGCGACTCCCGAAAGGGGGGTCAATACCGGTGCCGGGAGGTCGAGGAGAGGGGTGCGGCATTCCGGCTGAGCGTCCGGGGCGGGTGAGCACGGGGTGCCGGCGGGCGGTCGGGGCGTTCCCGGTGCCGCGTCCGCCCGCGTCTTCGCCGTCCCGCGTTCTCCGGACTGGTCCGCACCGGGAGGGTCGGGTTGTGGCGTCCGGTGTTCTCTCGTGTGGTCCGTCTGCGGGGGCGCGAGGTGGGCCGCCTCGGGCGCTGGGGAAGGCCTGGCCCGCCTGACTTCCCGGCATCGGGGGCAACACCCGGGCGGCAGCACAAAGCCCCGGATCGGTGGGGATGCGGTCCGGGGCAGAGGAGGGAGCGCGGATCAGATCGGGAAGGGCGCCGTCCCCCGGCCGGCGATCTCCAGGTCCGTCTCGATACGGGCGGCGGCGGCCAGCAGCGGGGGCAGCAGGTCGCGGCGGATGTCCTCGACCGAGGTCCGCGGGGCGTGCGCCGAGACGTTCACCGCCGCCACCACGCCGCCCCGGCGGTCCCGGATCGGCGCGGCCACCGAACGCAGGCCCTCCTCCAGTTCCTGGTCCACGATCGCCCACCCCTGGCTCCCGGCCCGCTCGATCGCGGCGCGCAACCGGTCGACGGAGTCCACGGTGTGGGGGGTGAGCCGGCGCAGTTCCACGCGCGCGAGGTAGGCCTCCAGTTCGGCGGGGGAGCGGCCGGACAGCAGCACCCGGCCCATCGAGGTGGCGTAGGCGGGAAAGCGGGTGCCGACGTTGATCGCCACCGTCATGATGCGCGAGGTCGGCACCCGCGCCACGTAGACGACGTCGTCGCCGTCGAGCACCGACACCGAGGAGGACTCGTGGACCTCCGCGACCAGCCGCTCCAGGTGGGGCAGGGCGACCTCGGGCAGCCCCGCCGACGACAGGTAGGCGTAGCCCAGTTCCAGGACGCGGGGGGTGAGCGCGAAGTGGCGGCCGTCGGTGCGCACGTAGCCCAGGTCCACGAGGGTGAGCAGGAACCGGCGGGCCGCGGCCCGGGTCAGCCCGGTGGCCCGGGCGACCTCGCTGAGCGTCATCGACGGGGCCTCGGGGGAGAAGGCCCTGATGACCATGAGGCCGCGCTCCAGGGACTGGACGAAGTGCTCGCTCCGGGGCGACGGGGGGGTGGCGCTGGCGTCGCTCATCGCAGCGGCCTCCGGGCAACCGCGGAGGGGGTCGGCGCTCGGGGGGTTCGGCGCGGAACGGACATGGATCTCTCCTTCTCGCTTTCCTCGTTGCTTCCGGTCGGGCTCTCGGGGGAGGCGCCCCAGTGATGTTCTCATGTCGAACACCTGGTGCCGGAGCCCCGGAAACGCGGTGGAGGCGTCGCGTCCGGGCCGCGCTTCCGGGGCCCGCTCCCGGCGGTCCTCCCGGCAGCGGTCCGCCCCGCCTCGGACACGGCCGACCGATAGCCTGGGCGCCATGGCTGCCGAGCGTCCCCGTGTCATCCTGAGCTGCGCCGTGTCGCTGGACGGCCGCATCGACGACGCCTCACCCGAGCGACTGCGCCTGTCCAACGAGGCCGACTTCGACGAGGTCGACGAACTGCGCGCCTCCTGCGACGCGATCCTCGTCGGCGCGGGCACCGTGCGCGCCGACAACCCGCGACTGCTGGTGCGCTCCCCGGACCGGCGCAGACGCCGACTCGCCGAGGGCCGGACCGCCCACCTGCGCAAGGTGGTGCTGAGCGGCAGCGGCGCCCTCGACCCGGCGGCGCGGATCTTCACCACGGGCGACGCCGGATGCCTGGTGTACGTCGCCGACGACGCGCTGGCCACCGCCGAGCGGCGTTTCGCCGGACTCGGCGGCGTGGAGGTGGTGGCGGCGGGGCAGCCGGTGCGGCTGGTGGACGTCCTGGCCGACCTGGCCCGCCGCGGGGTGCGCAGACTCCTGGTGGAGGGCGGGGCAGCGGTGCACACCGCCTTCCTCACCCAGGACCTCGCCGACGAACTGCGCCTGGCGGTCGCGCCGTTCCTCGTCGGCGACGAACGGGCGCCCCGGTTCGTCCACCCCGGCGACTTCCCGCAGCGCCCGGACCGCCCCATGCGGCTGGTAGAGGCCCGGAGCGTGGGCGACATGGCGGTGCTGCGTTACGTGACGGGAGAGGACCGATGAGCCGACCGACCGAACGGGACCTGCGCCTGCTGCGCGCGGCCGTGGAACTGTCCCGCTCCTGTCCGCCGTCGCACACCGCGTTCTCGGTCGGCGCGCTCGTCGTCGACGCCGACGGCACGGTCCTCGCCGACGGCTACTCCCGCCGCGACGACCCCCGCGACCACGCCGAGGAGGCGGCGCTGCGCGCGCTCGCCCCCGACGACCACAGGCTGGCCGGAGCCACCCTCTACAGTTCGCTGGAGCCGTGCAGCGCCCGCGCCTCACGCCCCCGCTCGTGCACCGACCTGATCCTGGACACCCCGATCTCCCGGGTGGTGTTCGCCTGGCGGGAGCCCGCGCTGTTCGTGGACTGCGAGGGCGCCGAGCTGCTGCGCGCCGCCGGGCGTGAGGTCGTGGAGGTTCCCGGGCTCGCTCCCCTGGTGCGCGAGGTCAACGCCCACCTGCTGCGCTGACCGCCTCCCCCGCGGTCCGGTACCCGCGGTCGGGCCGGGCACGGTAGGCGGCGCGCGGCCTCAGCCGAGCCGGTCGACCGCCACCACGTGCACGACCGCCCGCCCCTCGGCGTCGGAGGAGGCCAGGTCCACCTGCGCGGTGATCCCCCAGTCGTGGTCCCCCGCCGGGTCGTCGAAGATCTGCCGGACCTCCCAGAGGCCCTCCTGCTCCTCGATCAGCAGCAGCTGCGGACCGCGCGCGTCCGGGCCGGTGCCCAGCGTCTCGTGCTCGTCGTAGTAGGCGGCCATCGCCTCCTCCCACGCCTCGGCGTCCCAACCGTTCTCGCCGTCGAGTTCTCCGAGCTCCCGGTAGCGGCGCAGCGCGGCCAGCTCCACCCGGCGGAACAGCTCGTTGCGCACCAGCACCCGGAAGGCGCGCTGGTTGGCGGTGACCGGCTTCGGCTTGGTCTCCACCGGGGCCTCCTCCGGCAGTTCCTCGGCCGGGTTGGTCAGCTGCTCCCACTCGTCCAGCAGGCTGGAGTCGACCTGGCGCACCAGTTCCCCCAGCCACTCCACCAGGTCGCGCAGCTCCTCGGTCTTGGCGTCCTCGGGAACCGTCTGCGTCAGCGCCTTGTAGGCGCCGGCCAGGTAGCGCAGCACCAGCCCCTCGGAGCGGGCCAGCTCGTAGTGGCCGATGTAGTCGGTGAAGGTCATCGCGCGCTCGTACATGTCGCGCACCACCGACTTGATCTGCAGCGGATGATCCCCCACCCAGGGGTGGCCGCGCCGGTACACCTCGTAGGCGTGCTCCAGCAGCTCCTCCAGCGGCTTGGGGTAGGAGATCTCCTCCAGCCGCGCCATCCGCTCCTCGTACTCGATCCCGTCGGCCTTCATCTGCTGCACGGCCTCGCCGCGCGCCTTGTTGAGCTGGGCGGCCAGGATCTGCCGCGGGTCGTCCAGCGTCGACTCGACCACGCTCACCACGTCCAGCGCGTAGGTGGGCGAGGCCGGGTCCAGCAGTTCGAAGGCGGCCAGCGCGAACGTGGACAGCGGCTGGTTGAGCGCGAAGTCCGGTTGCAGGTCGACGGTGAGCCGCGCGGTGCGGCCGTCGGCGTCGGGCTCCTCCAGCCGCTCCACGATCCCGCCGTCCAGCAGGGACCGGTAGATCGCGATGGCCTCGCGGATGTGGCGGCGCTGCGTCTTGCGGTCGTCGTGGTTGTCGGTGAGCAGGTGGCGCATGGCCGCGAAGCAGTCGCCGGGGCGGGCGATGACGCTCAGCAGCATCGCGTTGCTGACCCTGAACCGCGAGGTCAGCGGCTCCGGTTGGGCGTTGATCAGCTTCTCGAAGACGGCCTCGTCCCAGCCGACGAACCCCTCCGGCGGCTTCTTGCGCACCACCTTGCGCCGCTTCTTGGGATCGCTGCCCGCCTTGGCCAGCGCTTTCTCGTTCTCCACCACGTGTTCGGGGGCCTGCACCACCACGTTGCCGACCGTGTCGAAACCGGCACGTCCCGCCCGGCCCGCGATCTGGTGGAACTCGCGGGCGCTGAGGCGGCGCACCCGCGAGCCGTCGTACTTGGACAGCGCGGTGAACAGCACGGTGCGGATCGGCACGTTCACGCCCACGCCCAGGGTGTCGGTGCCGCAGATGACCTTGAGCAGTCCGCGCTGCGCCAGCCGCTCCACCAGCCGCCGGTACTTGGGCAGCATGCCCGCGTGGTGCACGCCGATGCCGTGCCGGACGTAGCGGGACAGGTTGCGGCCGAACCGGGTGGTGAAGCGGAATCCGCCGATCTCCTTGGCGATGGCCTCCTTCTCCGCCTTGGAGCACATGTTGATGCTGGTCAGTGACTGGGCGCGCTCCACCGCCGCGGCCTGGGTGAAGTGCACGATGTACACGGGCGCCTCGCGGGTGGCGAGCAGTTCCTCCAGCGTCTCGTGCAGCGGGGTGGTGCGGTAGGAGTAGTACAGCGGGACCGGCCGCTCGGCCGAGGCCACCACGCTGGTGGCGCGGCCGGTGCGGCGGGTCAGGTCCTCCTCGAACCGGGTGACGTCGCCGAGCGTCGCCGACATCAGCAGGAACTGGGCCTGCGGCAGTTCCAGCAGCGGCACCTGCCAGGCCCATCCGCGGTCGGGTTCGGCGTAGAAGTGGAACTCGTCCATGACGACGGTGCCGATGTCGGCGTCGGCGCCGTCGCGCAGCGCGATGTTGGCCAGCACCTCGGCGGTGCAGCACACGATGGGCGCGTCGGCGTTGACACTGGCGTCGCCGGTCATCATGCCGACGTTCTCGGTGCCGAAGATCTCGCACAGGTCGAAGAACTTCTCCGACACCAGGGCCTTGATCGGCGCGGTGTAGAAGCTGCACTCGTCGCGGGCCAGCGCGGCGAAGATCGCGCCGGTCGCCACCAGGCTCTTGCCGGAGCCGGTGGGGGTGTTGAGGATGACGTTGGAACCCGACACCACCTCGATGAGGGCTTCCTCCTGGTGGGGGTAGAGGGTGAGCCCCCGTTCCTCGGCCCACAGCGCGAAGGCGTCGAACAGGGTGTCGGGGTCGGCGGTGCCCTTGGGGAGATGATCGATGAGGCTCACCCCTCCATACTGCCCGCTTCCCGCACCTCCTCGCTCCGCTCGGTGACGGGGGGACGGGCCGCCGGTCGGGGTTTTCGCGCTCCCGGCGAACCGGGCCGCCCTGCTAGAATCGCGGACATCCTGGCCGATCCGTGGTCGGTTCGGTGTGCGGAGCCCGCCCCTCGGGGCCCGGTTGTTCGCGTGGGCCGGTAGCTCAGCTGGTCAGAGCAGGGGACTCATAATCCCTGGGTCGCGGGTTCGAGTCCCGCCCGGCCTACCCCAAGTCGCGGAGAAACCCCGGTTCACACGCTGTTCTCCAGTGTGGCGCTGGGGTTTTGTGTTGTGCTCCGGGTGTGTTCGCCACCACGAGTCCCCGCTGCCGGTGGCCGGGGCGCGGGGGACGAGCGCGGCGGCGCTCTCGGCCGCGGTGCGCGCCGCGTCGGACGGCACGCCGGTGTAGGTGCCGACCGCCAAGGCGATGGTGCGCTGGCTGGAGTCGGTCCTGGTGTCCTTGGCCTCGGCGGCCAGGCCCAGTTGCACGATCCGGTGGGCGGTGGTCCCGGTGCGCGCGTCCAGATCCACGTCGGCCCGGCGCAGCAGCCCGCGGGTCTCCCCGCGACGCAGTTCGGCGTGCACGGTCGGGTGGAACAGGGCGTAGAGCGGGCGGAGGCGGGACTGGTCCAGGAAGCGCCCGTCGGGGAGGGCGTCCACACCAGGTCTTCGACGCGGACGCGCCGCTTGCCGCCCGGGCTGACGGTACGCAGCCCTTCGGCGGGGGCGCCCGCGGCGGCCGTCCGCCAAGGAGGTACGGAACGGCGTGTTCCGGTGACGGGTGGCACGGGACGCGCGGCCTGCGGCGGTTGTGCGGCGTGCGTCCCGCAGGAGGCACAGCGGCCGGTCGGCAGGGCACCGCAGGCGGACATCCGCGGACCACCACCGGTTGAGCGCCCCGAAGCGAGGCGGTCCGCAGCCGTGCGCCCTCCGGCCTCCCATGGGCGGATATCCGTCCACGATGCGGCGGCGTGCCACCGCAGGAGCCGCTCCCCGGTCCGACCGTGCTGGCGGGACCGGACTGACCAGGCATTTTCCGCGCGGCGGGGACCGGTTTCCCGTGTCCGTTCCCCGGCGCGGGAGATGCTGTTCACCCCGCTGAAACACGGACGTGGGCATGGCCGGATGCGGACACGGCGGATCCTCTGTCAACCACCGCGGCGCTGCGACGCCAACTCCAGGTGAGCCCCTGTTCTCCGCCAGCTTTGCGAAGATTTCCACCGTTTGTGAAATTGCTCACGCATGAAACATACTTGCGTGCAAACTACCCGTGGAAGTAATTTGCTGATGCATCCAAAAAGAATGCAAAATATGCACATACATGAATTCTGGGTGGTTGATGGACATGGTCGTCTCGATTCCAGCCTTCCGGCTGGAGGTCGTGGAAGAGGGACTGACGGACGGATACTGGATCACGGCCGCGGACATCGACGGCGACGGCCGTCCCGACCTCGTCACCTCGGGAGTGGCCGAGGGGCGGATCTCCTGGTACCGCAACCCCGACTGGACGAAGCAGGAGATCGCGCGCCTGCACCGCCCCGTCGCGGTCGACGTGGGCGACGTGACCGGGGACGGACGCCCCGATCTCATCGTCTGCCACGACTACGGGCGCACACTGCGCGAGTGCAAACCGGACCAGGGCATGATCTCCTGGCTCGGCAACCCGGGAGCCGACGGCGGTTCCGGGCCGTGGCAGCGCCACGACATCGGACAGCTCTGTTCGGCGCACCGGATCATCGGCGTTCGACTGGGCGGTGAGGAGCGGCTGTCGGTCCTCGCCGCGCCCATGGTCGGTCCGAGCGGGGGCGAGGAGGCGCTCACCCAACCCGTCCGGCTGACCGCCTACCGGCAGCCGGAGGATCCACGCACCACTCCCTGGAACGCCGAGGTCATCGACGACAGCACCTATTCGCTCGTCCACGAGCTGACCCCCGCCAGGCGGGTCGGGCCGTCCACGAGCACTCCGCTCCTCGTGGCCAGCGCCGAGGGCGTCACCGAACTGGCCTACGAGGAGACGGCCGGCCACTGGAAGGCGACGGCGATCGGCTCCGGCGAGCGCACCCAGAAGCCCAGGACCGGCTTCCAGGGAAGCAACAGCGCCTCCCTGGGGCGGCTGGCCGGCGGCGGGAACTACGTCGCCGCGCTGGAGCCCTTCCACGGCAACACGGTGGCCGTCTACACGCCTGATCCGAACGAGGCCGGAACGCGGTGGAGGCGCACGGTCCTCGACGTGTTCGCCGATCCCAACGAGGCGGGTGAGGGCCCGGGACACGACCTGGTCTGCGCCGACCTCGACGGGGACGGTGAGGACGAGTTCCTCGTCGCGCTCCGGGGCCCCCAACCCTGGCAGGGCGTCTTCTACTACAAGGCGGTCGACGCCTCTCGGGGCCTGTGGACCAAGAAACGGGTCTCCACCGAGTCCGCCGCACGCATCGCCGTCGCGGACTTCGACGGCGACGGTCGGCTCGACTTCGCGACGGTCGGCTACTCCGTCCCCGGCTACTTCCAGGCAGACAACCCGAAGGTGGTGGTCGCCTACAACACGGGCTTCGGCTCCTGACCCATCCCCCACCGAAGCGGTACGAGCGGAACCGAGGAAGCAGCATGCCGAGAATCCTGTACCTGTGTGGCGGGTGGCCCGGCCACAATCCCGGCGGTGTGGCCGGATGGCTCGTCCCGAAGCTCCGCGACATGGGGTACGAGACGGAACTGACCGCCGATCCGACGCGGCTGGGCGACGACCTGAGCGGATTCGACCTGGTCGTGCTCGGGTGGACCCAGTGCGACACCACCGAACGGCTCGACCCGGCGGTCGAGAAACGGTTCTCCCGCTCTGTGCGGGACGGCCTCGGAGTCGCCGGCTGGCACGGAATGGCGGCGTCCTTCCGGGCCAGCCTGCTCTACAACATGATCGTCGGCGGAAACTGCGTCTCCCACCCGGGGGGTGAGGGCGTACGCGTCCCCTACAAGGTCCGTGTCACCGACCCCCGACATCCGGTGGCGGACGGGATAGCCGACTTCACCGTCGCGTCCGAGCAGTACTACATGCACGTCGATCCGGCCAACCGGGTCATCGCCGAGACCACCTTCAGCGGCGAGCACATTCCCTGGATCGAAGGACTGACCTCCCCCGTCGCCTGGACGAGGACATGGGGGCGCGGAAAGGTCTTCTACATGTCGGTCGGCCACTACCTGGAGGACCTGCAGCTCCCCGACGCCGAGCGGATGCTCGCGCAGGGGGTCGCGTGGGCGACCCGGAACTAGCTCCTCCTCCGCCTCGACCGGGGCGTACCCCCCGGGGGCGGTCCACACGGGCGGGCAGGCGTTCCTCCCCGCCGTTTTCTCCGGCCTCTCCAAGGGGCCGGACCTCTCCGCGGTGGACGCGAGCGCATCCGCGCCCGCGTCCCTGTTCCCCCGGGCCAGGCATCCCCCTCTTCTCTCTCCGAAAAGACACACGGAAGGCAGCCATGTCCGTTATCCCGAAAGAGACCGGTGTTTCCCCGAGCCGACTGAATGTTCCCTCACGGCTGGGGGTGGGACCGATGTCGAAGAACGCGGTGGACGCGGCGATCAGCGTGGCGGCCCGCGCCGACCAGCCGCTGATGCTCATCCCCAGCCGGCGCCAGGTCGAGGCGGCGTCTCAGGGCGGCGGCTACGTCGAGCAGTGGGACACCGCGGCGTTCGCCGACTACGTGCGCCGCAACGACCTTGTGGGACGGATCCTGCTGTGCAGGGACCACGGAGGCCCCTACCAGTCCCCGCGGGAGCGGGAGCAGCGGCTCCCCCTCGACGCGGCGATGGCCTCCGCGCTGGAGTCCTACAAGGAGGACATCCGCTGCGGTTTCGACCTGCTGCACATCGACACCTCCATGGACCTCGACGGAGTCGCCGACGAGTCGGCGGCGATCGACCGGGCGCTGGAGCTCTACGGGCAGTGCGTCGAGTTCGCCCGTTCCCAGGGGCGGGAGGTGATGTTCGAGATCGGCTTCGAGGACCAGGGAAGGGACACCAACGACCCGTTCGAGTTCCAGGAGCTCCTCGACGAGGCGCTGGAGGGGCTGCGCAAGGCGGACCTGCCCGCCCCGACCTTCGTCGTCGCGCAGACGGGGACCAAGGTCGTCGAGACCGGCAACACCGGCGGGATCGGGGTCGCGCCCAGCGCGGTCGGTGTCGCCGTGCGCGCGCTGGCCGACGTCGTGGAGCGGAACGGCATCGCCCTCAAGGCGCACAACTGCGACTACCTGGACGAGAGCACGGTCGGGTACCTGGCCGCCTCCGGTGTGCACGCGCTGAACGTCGCTCCGGAGTTCGGCGTGGTCGAGACGCGGGCGTTCATCGGCGTACTGCAGGAGCTGGGCCTGGGCGTGCAGCGGGAGCGCTTCCTCGCCCTGGCCTACGAGTCCGGCTCGTGGAAGAAGTGGATGGCCCAGAACACCACGGCCACCGACTACGACCGCGCCGTGATCGCCGGCCACTACGTCTACGGCACGGACGAGTTCAAGGAGATCAAGACCGCGGCCCAGCAGATCGCGCAGTCCCGGGGCATCGACGTCGACACCCGGCTGCGTGAGGCCGTCGCCGCGTCGATCGAGAACTACGCGCGACCGCTGCGCGAAGTCGCCGCGGCGGCTTCCGCCCCCGCGGCGGCGTGAGCCGGAGCGCGCCGCGGAGGCGCCCCTCCGGAGTCGTTGAAGCAGCAGCCGACCGACAAGGAGTGCACACATGACGACCACCGTGACGCCGATCTCCGCGCAGACGGACATCGGCGCCCGTGAGAACGGACTGATCGACGAGCTCACCGACGAGTTGCACGCCACCATGGAGGGGGAGATGACCGAGGGCGGATCCCCCGCCCGCCTCGTCCGGTTGCTGATGCCGGACGGCACCCGCCAGGTCCTCAAGCTCCAGGTGGAGATGCCCGGTGCGGTCGATGGTCACGACCTGGAGTCCTTCCGGGTCAAGCTGCGTCAGATCGACAAGGTGCGGGCCGACGCTCCCGCCCTCGGGGAGATGTACACGGAGAAGCTGCGTGAGTTCCACGGCTGGGACTGGTCGGCGTACACGATGCCGTACTACCCCAACGAGGACATCGCGGCGTGCATCAGGGGGCCGCAGCCCCGGGTCGAGGAGTTCTTCGACCGGTTCGACGTGACCATGTCCGTGCTGGCTGAGCGCGGCTGGAGCCTGGCGGAGAGCCACGCGGAACCGGGGCAGATCTCCGAGATCCACTCCGACCGGCTGACGCGGCGGTTCTGGCTGCTGCAGGAGCACCTGGCCGGCGAGTTCACCGAACAGGGCCGGATCGTCGTCAACGGCGTCCCCTGCAGACATCCACTGGAGATCGCCAGGCTTCTCAAGGAACGGCCGGAGCTGACCCGGCACGTGGACGCCACCCGGTTGCACTTCCCCGCGCACGGCGACCTCAACACCCGGAACCTGCTGATCACGGGGAAGAGCGGGGGACGGCCCGCGGTGCGGATCATCGACCCGCGCGGGACCCTGAAGAACTGGGACGTCGTCTACGACTGGGGCAAGGTCCTGTTCAGCCTGACGGTCTGGGACGCCGGCCTGCGGGAGGGGTTCGAGATCGGCGTGGAGAAGAGCGCCGGTGCGCCGACCGCGGTCGCCGTCCGCCAGCGGGGCGGCATCTATCCGGGGTACCGGGCCGCGGTCGCACGGCTGGTCGAGGCGATCGAGAACCACGCGCAGCTTGCTCCACTGGTGGCCGAGGACCCGGGCTGGAAGAGCCGACTGCTGCTCGGTCACGCCTTCCACCTGCTGGCGGAGGCCGCCTGTCGGCTGTCTGACATCAAGAAGCGGGAGAGCGAGAAGGGGGCCGTCGACCTCAGTCCGATCGAGCTGTCCACGGGCCACTACCTGTTCGGCGTGCTCTTCCTGGAGGACGCGGTCGCGCAGTTGGAGCGGCGCGGCGAGATCGACCCGGAGAGCCACCTCGCGCTCCTGGACGCCTGACGGGCCGGTGCGCCCGTGCGGGGTGCCCCTGGGCGCCCGCACGGGCGCCGGTCCGGTCCCACCGGTGACAAGAAGGAAGGAGCAGGCGGTGCTGGAGTGCAGTGCGGTGCTGTTCGACCTCGACGGGGTGCTCGTGGAGTCGGGACCCGTGATCGAGCGGATGTGGCGGAACTGGGCGGTGCGCCGCGGACTGGATCCGGAGGAGGTACTCGCCCTCACACCGGGCCGTCGGGCCCCCGATGTGGTGCGCTTGGCCGCTCCGGACCTCGACGCGGTCGCGGAGGCGGACGCGTTGGAGACGGAGCAGGTCGCCGATCCGCACCTGCTGAGGGAGGTGCCCGGGGCGCGGGCGCTGACGCGGGGACTGGAGCCGGACTCCTGGGCCGTTGTCACTTCCGGCAGCAGGTTCGTGGCGACGACCCGGCTCAGAGTGGTGGGGATACCGGAACCGCCGGTGCTGGTGACAGCCGACGACGTAGCCCGAGGAAAGCCCGACCCCGAGGGCTACCTGGCGGCGGCCAAGGCCCTGGGGTTCGCGCCCGAGGAGTGCGTTGTGGTGGAGGACGCGGTGAGCGGGGCGCGGGCGGCCCGCGCGGCGGGGATGCGGGTCGTGGGGGTCGAGGGCGGCGGGCTCGGCGCGGGCGACGCGACCGAGTGCGTCGTCGCAGACCTCACCGCTGTGCGGATCGAGCGGAGGGAGGACGGCGGGCTGCGTGTCCGGTGGTGAGCCCGCGCGGCGGCCGGGCGTCGCTCCCTCATCCGCGCAGCAGTGTGGCGATCGCGGCGCCCACGTCGTCGTCGGACAGGTCGGCCAAGGCGTCCTCCAGCGCCTTCAGGTAGCTCTCGCGGGCCTCCTCGACCTTGGCCCGTCCCCGTTCGGTGATCTGGGTGTAGACCCCGCGCCGGTCGCTCATGCAGTGGTAGCGCTCGGTGAGGCCGTGCTGCTCCAAGCGGCCGACCATCCGGCTCAGGGAACTCTGGTTGATGGGGATGGAGTCGGCCAGGAACTGCTGGCGCAGGTGCCCTTCGTCGTCGGAGTAGTGGAGGGCAGCCAGGGCCGCGTACTCGGAGCAGGTCAGGCCGTGCGGTTCGAGTGCGCGCTCCAGGCGTTCGCGTACGCGCGCCTCGAACAGCCGCAACCTCTGCCAGCGGGCCTCCAGCACGGTCGGCAGTTCGATCCGGGGGGCGGGGCCGCTGGAAGCTGTCGGGCTCATGACCGGGCTCCTTTCTGTTGCGGATTTTGTACCAGCATATCCCCTCCGAACATCTAGCGCATGCGCATTAGTTTGAAATGCATATAACTCACATGCAATAGTTGTATGAGCGCAGACACGGATGCCGTTCCACTCCGGTCCGCGCCGCCGAGCGTCCACACGACAGGGCCGAAGAAGGAGTCCGTCATGCCCCTTGCCGTATTCGCGTTGATGATCGCCAGTTTCGGCATCGGAACAACCGAGTTCGTGATCATGGGCCTCCTGCCGGAGGTCGCCGCAGACATGTCGGTGAGCCTCACGAGGGCCGGGCTGCTCATCTCCGGTTACGCGCTCGGCGTCGTCTTCGGCGGGCCGGTCTTCACCGCCGCCGCCAGCCGCATGCCGCGCAAGACCATGCTGCTGATCCTCATGGTGCTGTTCATCATCGGCAACGCGCTCGCCGCGGTCGCCCCCGCCTACTGGGTGCTCATGGTCGGTCGCGTCTTCGCCGCGGTCTGTCACGGCGCGTTCCTCGGCATCGGTTCCGTGGTCGCCGCCGACCTGGTCGACCGGGACAGGCGCTCCCGTGCCATCTCCCTGGTGTTCACCGGTCTGACCGTCGCCAACGTGTTCGGCGCTCCCATGGGCACCTGGATCGGCCAGTCCTTCGACTGGCGGGCCACCTTCTGGATGATCACCGCGATCGGCGTGGTCAGCCTGATCGGTCTGATCGTCCTGGTCCCCACCCGGAGGAACGAGACGCCCGCACGCCTGCGCGACGAACTCGGGGTCTTCGCCCGCGGCCAGGTCTGGGCGGCACTGGCCATCGCCGGTCTGAGCATCGGTTCGCTGTTCGCGGCCTTCAGCTACATCTCCCCGCTGATGACCGAGGTCGCGGGATTCTCCTCGGGCATGCTGACCCCGCTGCTGGTGCTCTTCGGTATCGGCCTGGTCGCCGGCAACCTGCTGGGCGGCCGCTACGCCGACCGCGCCCAGGTCGCCACCCTGCTCACCGCCCAGGCGGCGCTGGTCGCGGTGCTGCTCGTCTTCACCCTGACCGTCCAGTTCCAGGTGGCCGCCGCGGCCACGCTCATGCTGCTCGGCGGAGCGGGGTTCGCGACCGTTCCCGGATTCATGACCCGTGTCATCGACAAGGCCGCCGGAGCGCCGACCCTGGCCTCCGCGGTCGCCTCCTCCGCGGCGAACGCGGGCATCGCCGTCGGTTCCTACCTCGCCGGAGCGACCATCGACGCCGGTCTGGGCTACACCGCCCCGCTGTGGGTGGGCGCCGCCATGGCGGCCGTCGCCTTCGCGGTCACCTTCGCCTCCGGCGCGCTGGACCGGCGCGGGAGCCTGGCACGCGCGGCCGGGGCCGCCGCGGAGCCCCGGCTCGCCGGGAGCAGCCAGGGGGAGGCGCGGTGACGGGGGCACAGGACACCGCCGGGGCCGCGGCCGACGCCCTGCGCAGGGTCGCCCCGGGGCCCGGCCGGATGACCGTCGGTCTGGAACTGCCCCTGGACAACGACTGGTCGGAGACTGGGGAGCGGGCGCGCCGCAGCGCTGGCAGGCTCGTCGGCGAGCCTGACATGTCCCGGCACGCGGAGCGGGCCGTCCTCGCGGACCGGTGGGGGTTCGCCGCGCTGTGGCTGCGCGACGTCCCCCTCTACGACCCGGGGTTCGGCGACGCCGGACAGGTCTTCGATCCCTTCCCCTACCTGGGATACCTGGCGTCGGCGACGAGCGGCGTCGTCCTGGGCACCGCCGCCGTGGTACTGCCCCTGCGCCATCCGCTGCACGTCGCCAAGATGGCCGCGACGGTCGACCGGCTGTCGGACGGGCGGCTGCTGCTCGGCGTGGCGTCCGGCGACCGGCGGGTGGAGTTCCCGCTGTTCGGTATGGACTACGGGCGGCGCGCCGTGACCCTCCGGGAAGGCGTCCACATCCTCACCTCCCTGTGGGGCGGTGAGGAACAGCGCGGCGGGGGCGGCGTCCGGCTGCTGCCGTCCCCGGTCCGTACCCGGCCGCCCATCGTCATGGCCGGCCGCGGCGGCCAGTCCCTGGAGTGGATCGCCGACAACGTCGACGGCTACTTCACCTACCACCGCGCTGCCGGCGCGATGGAGCCCGTGGCCGCGGCGTGGCACACGCAGGTGCGCAGACGGTGCGGGGAGGCGGCGTTCAAGCCGCTGCTGACCACCATGCTCGTGGACCTGGCCGGGAACCCGCACGAGGAGGCCGTGCCGATCCGCTTCGGCGCGCGCCTCGGACGCGAGGCGTTGCTGGACCGCCTCCGGGACCTGCGCGCCGCCGGGGTCAACCACGTGGCGATCAACCTGCGGCCCTGCCGCCGCCCGGTGGAGGAGGTGGTCGAGGAGCTCGGGCGCTACATCCTCCCCGAGTTCCCGGCGCCCGGCCCGGTGGCGCGGTGCGGGACCGAGCCGGCGCGGCAGGACACCTCCTGCTGACCCTCGCGGGGACAGGGGCGGCCGACCGGCCCCGCTCGTCCGGGGCCGGTCGGCCGACCGGTCACAACAGCTCCGCCCGGGCAGCGGGAAGCGGTACGGAACGGCGCGTTCCGGTGACGGGTGGCACGGGACGCGGCGGCCTCACAATCCCTGGGCCGCGGGTTCGATTCCCGACCGGCCACCCCCTCATACACCCCCGGTTGCCGCCTCCCCGGTGCCGAACGCTGCGGAACGCCGGTGGGACAGGGGCGGTTCGGCGCCTCCCGTCCTCATCCGTTCCCCGCGCGCAGCCTTCCCAGAAGGGGGAGGAAGCGGCCGGTGCGTGCGGCGTAGTCACGGTAGGCCGCGCCGTGCGTGCGCAGCAGGTAGGGCTCTTCGACGGCGCGGACCTGGACCTGGACGGCGGCGGCGAACACCAGCAGAGCCACCGCGGACAGGACCGAGGGCACCGCGAGCACCTGCCCGGTGAGCAGCACTCCCATCCCGGTGAAGATCGGGTTGCGCGCGAACGCGAAGACGCCGTGGGTGACCAGTTCGGTGCGTTCGGTCTCTTCGACGCCGATACGCCAGGAAGCGCCCATCGTGGCCTGGGAGAGGAGGACCAGAACCAGGCCGAGCAGCATGAGGACCGCTCCCGACGCGCCCACGGCCGTCGGGAGGTCGGCCCCGGGGAGACCGAGGAGTCCGGCCACGGGTGCGGCCAGGCCCAGGACGAGGGCGCCGACGAAGAGCACGGTGCCCCACCAGGCCGGGGTGAAGGCGGTGGTGTCCGGGCGGCGGAACCCGGTGTCGCCGGTGCGCCGCCACGCGATGAAGGTGCGCACGCCGAAGGCCAGGAGCAGGCCGAGCAGGTAGAGGACGAGAGCGGACAGTGCCATGGGGAGACTCCGCTTCGGGAGGACAGGGGGACTTCGGGACCGGTCGGCCTCACACTCTAACATCGTCACTGATGGATAGCATCGTCAATAAGCGATGAGTCTTCCGGTTGAGGCCGTCCTGGTCCGCGGTGTCCGAACGCGGAACCGGCGCGGATGCCCGAAGCCTGTGGTGGACACCGGACCGACGTCTCCCCGGGAGGGCCGCGCACGGAACGGACGAGGCCGACACAGCCGTCGTCCACGACGTGTTCCGCGACACCGGGGGTGCGCTGGCGGGGCGCTGCGCGGAGGTCGGCCACCGGGGCGAGGTGATGGCGTTGGCGGTGCCGCGGCCGCGTCGCCTCGCCGACGCGGGGCGGCTTGCCCAGGCGAGGAAGCCGGCCGGATCGCGGGGGTGTGTTGGCTTGTACGGCACTTTGGGAGGATTTGTAATCTACGGCGTACAGTACCGCGGGGTTCCGGTCACAGCCACCGGGAAAGCGACCGTGACCGGAACAGACCCTCACAGGGGCGGCCTCAGCGGTCCCACACTCCGGAGGCGGCCGCGGTCTTCGCGTACTCGGCGAAGGCTCGCGGCTCGCGGCCCAGGGCGCGCTGCACGCCGTCGGACAGGCGGGCGTCCGCGCCGCTGCGGATGAAGTCGAACAGTTGCACCAGTTCCGCGGCGACCTCGGCGGGGAGGTAGCGTTCCAGGAACCGCCGGTACTCCTCGGAGGAGACCGCGACCGCGCGGACCTCGCGGCCGGTCGCGGCGCCGATCTGCGCGACCGCCTCCTCCAGGGAGAGGGCGCGCGGCCCGGACAGTTCGTAGACCTGTCCGTCGTGCCCGTCCTCGACCAGTGCGGCCGTGGCGACATCGGCGATGTCCTCGGCGTCGACGAAGGCGTGGCGGCCCTCGCCGACACCGTGGACGACCTCCCCGGCGGCCACGCCGTCGGCGAGGAACGGCTCCTCGCCGAAGTTCTGCGCGAACCAGACCGGACGCAGGACGGTCCACGCCGTCCCGGAGTCGCGCACGATCTCCTCGCGCACCAGCGCCGGTTCCACGCCCAGGTCGCGCCACTGGCGCGCGGACAGCAGCACCAGGCGGCGCGCGCCGGAGGCGACGGCGGTCTCGGTGAACGCGCGGAACATCTCGGCGTCCCCCGCGTCGTAGGGCGTGATGTACACGGCCGCGGTCCCGTCGAGGGCCCGTGCCCAGGTGTCCGGGTCGGTCCAGTCGAACCGGGTCGTTCCGGCGCGCGACGCCGCGCGCACCTCGTGGCCCCGCTCCCGCAGTCGGGCGGCGACCCTGCGGCCGACCTTGCCGGTGCCGCCGATGACCGTGATGTGGCTGTCGTTCGTCATGGACCCCAGCCAACCGCGGTCGGCCCGGACGGAGAATGCGTCGGACTCTCGTCCCCATGCGTGATCGTCCGAGGCACTGGTGCGCCGGACGACGCGCTCAGGCGTCGCCGACGTGGCGCAGGACGCCCGAGGGGTCCGGGGCGTAGCGGGACCTGCCGGAGCCGTGGCGGGCGGGGAGCGTGACTCCCCGGGCGATCTGCTCCTCGGTGAGGCTGGACAGGTCCAGACGCTCACCGTCCAGGGGACCGCCGTACAGTTCCACGACCCGCTGGTGCGGTCCGCCCTCCCGGTAGGCGAGGGCGGTCATGACGAAGGTGAGGACCACGACCACTCCGGCGGCGATGACCCACAGCGGATGGCCGGACCACAGCCAGCCGGTCATCAGCCCGGGAACCGCCAGAAAGGCGCAGAAGACGAACCCCTTGTGCAGCGGCTTCCGGGCGGCGGTGGTCGTTCCTGACAGCCGGTTCACCATGCTCTTGCCTCCCATCGGGACCCCTCTACCCACCGGGCCGAAAGTCCCACCCGTTCAAGGACTTAGTGCTCAAATCATTTGCGCACTAATTGATAGCGTGGATGTTATCCCGGGGATTCGGGGCGCTGACAGCGGGGGCTTCGAAGGAGGGGCCGGTGAGACGTGGAGCGGGTGTTCCGGGGAAGAGGGGCGGGGTGCGGCGCTCAGGAGCCGTCCGCGGAGAGGTCCGCGTCGGCCGCCGCCGTGCTGAGGCGGCCGAGCACGGCGTTGAGTCGCCGGAGTTCGTCGGCGTCCATGTCCAGCAGCCGCATCATCCGCTCGGGAACCTCCCTGGCCTGCTCCCGCAGTTCCCGGCCGGCGGGGGTGAGGGTCACCACGAGCCGACGCTCGTCCTCGGGGTCGCGCTCCCGGCGCACCAGGCCCGCCGCCTCCAACCGTTTGAGCAGGGGGGACAGGGTCGCGGAGTCCAGCTCCAGCAGACCCGCCAGCTCCTTGACCGACAGGGGGGCGGACTGCCACAGCGCCAGCATCACCAGGTACTGCGGGTGGGTCAGGCCGAGCGGTGCCAGAACGGGGCGGTAGAGCGCGACGACGTTGCGCGCCGCGATCGTCAACGCGAAGCAGACCTGGTTCTCCAGGGCCAGCGGATCGCCGATGCCGGAGTCGCCGCTCACAGTCCTCACCCCCAGTGAGACCCCCTCTGGGCCCTGTGTAGCATCTTACAAGTAATTAGGGCACTAAATTTTTGCGTGCTAATTCTTTGTCAGTACTCGCCTGTCTGGAGCGCGGCGCGTCCCGGCGGACTCCGCCGGGCACCCAGGGACGCCAGGCGGTCGACCCGAAGGGGAGATGAATCGTGGCCACACAGGTCACGACGGCTCCGAAGCCGTCTGTCCGGGCACGTCCCGGGTCAAGGATCGTCAGCTGGCTGACGTCGACCGACCACAAGGTCATCGGGTACATGTACCTGATCACCTCGTTCGGCTTCTTCGTCGTCGGCGGCATCATGGCGCTGCTGATCCGCGCCGAACTGATGTTCCCCGGCATGCAGCTGATGAACAACGAGACCTACAACCAGTTGTTCACCATGCACGGCACGGTGATGCTGTTCCTGTTCGCCACCCCGCTGTTCGCGGGCTTCGGCAACGTCCTGGTGCCGCTGCAGATCGGCGCGCCCGACGTCGCCTTCCCCCGGCTCAACCAGTTGGCGTACTACCTGCTCCTGTTCGGCGGACTGATCACTCTCGCGGGCTTCGTCACCCCCGGCGGCGCGGCGAGCTTCGGCTGGTTCGCCTACGTCCCGCTGTCGGACGCGGTGCGCTCGCCCGGACTCGGCGGCGACCTGTGGATCATGGGGCTGGCGCTGACCGGCCTGTCCTCGGTGCTGGGCGCCGTCAACTTCGTCACCACCGTGCTGGCCATGCGCGCCCCCGGCATGACCATGTTCCGCATGCCGGTCTTCACCTGGAACGTGGTGCTCACCAGCGTCCTGGTGCTGCTCACCTTCCCGGTGCTCACCGCGGCCTTCATCGCCCTGTTCGCCGACCGGGTCCTCGGCACGCACGTCTACGACCCCTCGCACGGCGGCCCCATCCTCTACCAGCACCTGTTCTGGTTCTTCGGCCACCCGGAGGTCTACATCCTGGCCCTGCCGTTCTTCGGCATCGTCACCGAGGTCCTGCCGGTGTTCAGCCGCAAGCCGATCTTCGGCTACAAGAGCCTGGTCGGCGCGACCATCGCGATCTCGGGACTGTCGGCGACGGTGTGGGCGCACCACATGTTCCCCACCGGCGCGGTCCTGCTGCCGTTCTTCTCGTTCATGACCTTCCTGATCGCGGTGCCCACCGGCGTGAAGTTCTTCAACTGGATCGGCACCATGTGGCGCGGCCAGCTCACCTTCGAGTCGCCGATGCTGTTCGTCATCGGCTTCCTGGTCACCTTCCTGTTCGGCGGCCTCACCGGGGTCATGCTCGCGTCCCCGCCGCTGGACTTCCACGTCACCGACTCCTACTTCGTGGTGGCCCACTTCCACTACACCCTCTTCGGGACCGTGGTGTTCGCGATGTTCGCGGGCTTCTACTTCTGGTGGCCCAAGTTCACCGGGAAGATGCTCAACGAGGCGCTGGCCAGGTGGCACTTCTGGACGCTGTTCGTCGGCTTCCACGGCACCTTCCTGGTCCAGCACTGGCTGGGCGCCGAGGGCATGCCGCGCCGCTACGCCGACTACCTGCCCGGCGACGGCTTCACCCTGCTCAACCAGATCTCCACGGTCTCCTCGTTCGTGCTCGGCGTCTCGACCCTGTTCTTCCTCTGGAACGCCTGGTACACCGCCCGGCACGGAAAGAAGGTCACCGTGGACGACCCGTGGGGCCACGGCTGCTCCCTGGAGTGGGCGACCTCGTGCCCGCCGCCGCGGCACAACTTCACCTCGCTGCCGCGCATCCGTTCCGAACGCCCCGCGTTCGACCTGCACCACCCCTACGCCGCCGTCACCGCCGAGCAGCAGACTCCCACACGGAGGTGACGGCGGCCGGGACACGCTCGCCGGTTCCTCCGGGCGCGTCCACCGCTCCGTTCGCAAAGGCCGACGGCGGCCGCGGAGCGCGGCCGCCGTCGGTGGGAGGGGTCTGCCGTGGTTCCTCCTAGAACGGGCAGGTGGAGCGGTACTCCTCGACGTCGCTGCCCCAACCGGTGCTGGGTCCGGGGCAGAGGAACTGGGTGTAGCGGGTGTCGTCGTCCACGAACCGCTTGAGCCAGGAGATGCTGTACTTGGCGATGGTGGTGTTGGACAGGTTCGGGGCGAAGTGGCTCGCTCCGTCGAGTTCCAGGTAGGCCTTGTCCAGTGAGCCGGGCAGGCTGTTGTAGAACGGCTCGGAGTGGGAGCGGACCGAGGCGATGGTGTCGTTCTCGGCTCCGATGATCAGGGTGGGGACCCGGACGCTGCCCCAGGTCTTGTCGGTGTGCCAGGGGGTCAGCGGGATGGCGGCCTGGAGGTCGGGGCGGCGTTCGGCCAGGCGCAGGGTGCCGCCGCCGCCCATGGAGTGGCCCATCGCCGCCAGGCGGCTGGAGTCGATGCGGTTGCGCACCGAGTAGGAAGAGTCCTCGACCATGTAGTCCAGGGCGGCGTCCAGTTGGCTGGCGCGGCTGTCCGGCTGGTCCAGGGTGGTGTTGGTGTCGATGGTCATGACCACGAAACCGTGGGAGGCCAGCCGCTCACCCAACCAGGAGATGGAGGACTGGGTGCCGGTGTAGCCGGGGGAGATCGCCACCGCGCCGAAGGTGTTGTTGTCGGTCGGGTAGTAGATCGTGCCCCCACCGAAACCGCGCGCCTGCAGACGGGACACTCTCTCCTCGTCGACCCGGAACGGGCCGCGCAGCGCCTCGATGCTGGAGTTGGTGGGGTTGGGGCCGCGCTCGTAGGGGTTGGCGGCCTGTGCGGGGGAGGCGACGGCCACGGTGGCGGCGACGACGGTGGCGGCCACGGCGGTCCTGGCGGCGGTCCTGGCGGCGGTCCGGGCGAGGCGGGACAGCGCCGACCGCGACGTGTCCCGCTGGGGGGTGGTGATCGACATTCTCGTGTTCCTCTTCGTCTCTGGGCGGGGACCGGGCCTGGGCCGCACACTGCGCGTGTCGACGGGCCCGGTCCGCCACCTGACAACAGGGGGGTGAGCGGTGCCGCTCGGGGGATGCGGAACCGGCCTGTCCTCGTCGCGTCCGGTACCAGGGGTTCCTCCGTGCCGTTCGCCGTGGGGAACCGAACGGCCCGGACTCACCGGAGCCGCGCCTCCCCGGCGAGGAGGCGGGAGGCGTGACCTTCACGACCGATGGACGGGGCGGGTACCGCGCGTCTCCCGGACGGTGTGCCGCTCGGCGAGCGCGGAAGGAGACTCGGTGTTTATCAGCTCCTTATCTCGGCTGCGTTGCCACTATGTGTCATCGCTCGATTACGACGCATCCGTGAAACCACCAGTGTGTCCGAGTGGCCGGGGCGGCGGCTGCCGTGCGAGGCCGGAGCCGGTGCGGGGCGACCGGCGCCCCGTGGGAGGGCGGAGGAGCCGCGTACCGATGGCGGAAAGGCCGATGGCGGCCACGGAACGTGACCGCCATCGGGGTGAGGGGGAGAGGCCCTCCCGAGGGGAGGGAGAAGGAAGCCGGCGTCCTTAGAACGGGCAGGTGGAGCGGTACTCCTCCACCTCGCCGAACAGGCCGGTGCTGGGTCCGGGGCAGAGGAACTGGGTGTAGCGGGTGTCGTCGTCCACGAACCGCTTGAGCCAGGAGATGCTGTACTTGGCGATGGTGGTGTTGGACAGGTTCGGGGCGAAGTGGCTCGCTCCGTCGAGTTCCAGGTAGGCCTTGTCCAGTGAGCCGGGCAGGCTGTTGTAGAACGGCTCGGAGTGGGAGCGGACCGAGGCGATGGTGTCGTTCTCGGCTCCGATGATCAGGGTGGGGACCCGGACGCTGCCCCAGGTCTTGTCGGTGTGCCAGGGGGTCAGCGGGATGGCGGCCTGGAGGTCGGGGCGGCGTTCGGCCAGGCGCAGGGTGCCGCCGCCGCCCATGGAGTGGCCCATCGCCGCCAGGCGGCTGGAGTCGATGCGGTTGCGCACCGTGGAGGAGCTCCGGTTGACCATGTAGTCCAGGGCGGCGTCCAGTTGGCTGGCGCGGCTGTCCGGCTGGTCCAGGGTGGTGTTGGTGTCGATGGTCATGACCACGAAGCCCTGGGAGGCCAGGCGCGGACCGAGCCAGGAGATGGAGGACTGGGTGCCGGTGTAGCCGGGGGAGATCGCCACCGCGCCGAAGGTCTCGTTGGTGCCGGTCGGGTAGTAGATCGTGCCCCCACCGAAACCGCTCACCAGCGAGGAGACGCTGTCCTCGCTGACCGAGTAGGGGCCGCGCAGCGCCTCGATGCTGGAGTTGGTGGGGTTGGGGCCGCGCTCGTAGGGGTTGGCGGCCTGTGCGGGGGAGGCGACGGCCACGGTGGCGGCGACAGCCGTGGCGGCCACGGCGGTCCTGGCAGCGACCCGAACGAGGCGGGACAGGGCCGAGGAGGCCTGCCGGGGGGAGGTGCTGGACATTCTCGTGTTCCTTTTCGTCCATGGGCGGGGCCGCACCGGAGTCGCACGCGGCGCGTGTCGACAGATGCGGTCCTCCGCCTCACAACAGGGGGTTGGGCGGCGCCGTCCGGGCGGCGCGCAGACCGACGTCCCGGTCACCCGGTGTCAGGGGTTCCTCCGTGCCGTTCGCCGTGGGGAACCGAACGGCACGGACTCACCGGAGCCGCGCCTCCCGGGGAGGAGATCGGGAGGCGCGGCTCCACCGCCGTCGGAACGGACGGAATCCGATCCGGAAAGGACGTCGGGAGGGATCTCGGGAGGGATCTCGGGGCTCCGGGCCGTTGCGGTCGGCCCCGCCCGAGGGGGTTGTACTGGGGAAATCCGGTGTTTATCAACTCCTTGTCTCGGATGCATCGCAACTATTCGCTACCGCTTGATTACGGCGCATCCGTGAAATCACCAGTGTAGGGAAAACCCCTGTTCAGAGTGGGTGGTTTGGAAGAGGAAGAGGGGGACCGAAGGAGCGGGCAGGGGTGGGAGGGCTCCCAGGAAACCGTTGGCCATCAGCGGGAGAAACCGGAAATACCGGAAAGAAAAGCACTCGGAGGGTATTTCACGGAGGAAAGGGCGCCACTCCGCCGCCCGCCCCCGGCCCGAAACGCCCCGCCGGGAGGCCCCGCCCGGATCACTCGGACGCGGCCGCCGGGCTCCACTCGGGCACGTACAGCACCCAGGCGCGCGGATCGTCGTCGGGGCCCAGCGGCAGGGCGCGCCAGTCGGCGGCCCAGTCGGGCGGGTCGCCGTCCTTGGCGAGCAGGCCGAACGGGACGGTGCGGCCCAGGGCGAGCAGTTCGTCCAGGGTGTGCGTGGTGTTGTTGCCCGACGGCGCGGCCGAGGCGCACCCCGTGTAGTAGGCGACCGGGATGGCCTCGTCCCCGGTGAGCAGGCAGGGCGGACGCAGCCCGGCGGCGTGCAGTTCACCGGCGAGCCGCTCGTAGTCCTCCCGCGCCACCACATGGGTGTTGACCCAGTGTGTCAGGATCACTCCCTGGATGAGCAGGTGCCCGACCACCGCCACGGCCAGGCCCGCGCCCAGCACGGGACGCAGCCTCGGGCGTACCGACGCCCACGAGTAGGCCAGTCCGGCCGCCGCGGGCAGCATCAGCAGGGCGTAGGTCGGCTGCAGGAAGCGCGGGGCCGAGTAGGAGATGAGGAAGAGGTAGGTGAACGACATCGACGCCGCGACGACAACGGGCAGCCATCCCAGAGCGGGCCGTCCCACCCGGTGGGCGGTCGCCACCCCGAACACCGCCAGCGCCGACAGCGCGATCGGCCACAGCAGGGCCGGCCAGCGCACCAGGTCCTCGTCGCAGGGGCGACACAGCAGCGGCCCGTCCAGGGTGTTGAGCGCATACCCCAGGCTGAAGGTCCACCCGGTGCCGCCCTGGATCTCCGAGGCCCGGTCCAGCCGCTCCCACACGCCCCCGTAGGCCAGTTCCGCCTCCGCCAGCCACGGCCCCACACCGGCCAGGGCGCCGAGGACGACGGCCGCGACGACCGCAGGGCGGCGCCACGCCGGAACCGCCAGCACGGCCAGCCCCAGGGGCGCGGTCAGCCAGAAGGCGTCGCTGGGCCGCATCAGCCCGGCCACCGCCAGCATCGCCGCCAGTGCCACCAGCGCCGACCGGGACCCCGGTTCGCGCACCGCCACCAGGAGCCAGCCGACCGCGCCCACGGCGGCCATCGCCGTGTAGTGGTTGGGCATCGCCGCGGCCGCGTAGAACAGGCTCACCCACAGGCTCGCGTAGCCCAGCGCCGCCAGCGGAGCCACCGAACCGCGCGGCCACAGCCGCAGCCACGGCCAGAACGCCGCGAACATCGCCGCGGCGGCGGCCACCGCCAGCCACAGCCGCAGCGCGACCACCGAGTCGGTCACCAGCACCACCGGCGCGGTCAGCAGTGAGACGCCCCGGGAACGGGGAGCGCTGAAGAAGGCCGCGGGATTGCGCGGGTCGTACTGGCTGGCGTAGACGATCTCGTCCCAGCCGAGCCCCAGCCACGGCGGCACCAGGGTGAGGCCCACGGCGGCGAAGCCCGCGCACACCGCGCCCAGCGCCCACGCCCCCTCGGGGAGCCGCCGTCCCCGCCCTCTCGGCGCTCGGTCCGGCTCCGCGGTGGTCGGGGAAGTCCTGAGTACGGATGACACGGTCTCTCCTCGGTCGGACGGGCAGATGCCGGAGGGAACGCGGGGCGCGGCGGTCAGTCAGCCCCGGGAGACGGCACGCCCGACTCCCCGGAGCGGATTCGGTCGTCCCGCGCGGCGCCGCGGCCGACGGGCGCTCCGCCGACGGCGGCCGCGGCGCGCGGCCCCGCACGGGTCACGGGTGGAACAGCGTCTTGACCATCCCGCCGGACTTGCGCTGGAACGCCGAGTAGGCGCGTGGCGCGTCGGACAGGGGGAGCCGGTGGGTGGCGAAGGAGTCCACACCCAGTGGGTCGTCGTCGATGAGCAGCGGCATGATCTCGTCCATCCAGCGTCGGACGTTGGCCTGCCCCATGCGCAACTGGATCTGCTTGTCGAACAGGGTGAGCATGGGAAGCGGGTCGGCCGTGCCGCCGTAGACCCCGGTCAGGGAGATGGTGCCCCCGCGTCTGACCAGGTCGATGGCGGTGTGGAAGGCGGTGAGCCGGTCCACGCCCGCGGTGGTCATGGCCTTGGCGGCCAATCCCTTGGGCAGCAGCGACGTCATGCGCTGCACGGTCTTGACCACCGTCGCCCCGTGCGCCTCCATACCGACGGCGTCGATGACGGAGTCGGGACCGCGTCCGTCGGTGCGGTCCCGGATCGCCTCGACGACGTCGTCGCCGAAGACGAAGGTCTGCACTCCGCGCTTCTCGGCCCGGGCGATCCGCTCGGGCACCAGGTCCACGCCGAAGACCTGTTCGATACCGAGGTGCTGGGCGATCCGGCAGCACATGTCGCCGATGGGGCCCAGCCCCAGCACCGCGAGGCTCCCGCCGGGCGGGACCTCGGCGTAGCGCACGGCCTGCCACGCGGTCGACAGAACGTCGGAGAGGTAGACGAAACGGTCGTCGGGCGGACCCTCGGGGACTTTGACGGGGCCGTAGTCGGCGTGCGGAACGCGCAGGAACTCCGCCTGCGCGCCGGGGACGGCGCCGTAGAGGTTGGTGTAGCCGAAGATCTCGGCGCCCATGCCCTTCTCGCGGACCTGGGTGGTCTCGCACTGGGTCTGCAGTCCCTGCTCGCACATGAAACAGTGGCCGCAGGCGATCTGGAACGGCACCACGACCCGGTCGCCGGGGCGCAGGTCGGTCACCTCGTCGCCGACCTCCTCCACCACGCCCATCGGCTCGTGGCCGAGGATGTCGCCCTCGTTCATGAAGGGCGCCATCACCTCGTACAGGTGCAGGTCGGAGCCGCACAGTCCGGTACTGGTGACGCGGATGACCGCGTCGGTGGGCTCCTGGACCGTCGGATCGGGCACGGTCTCCACGCGCACATCGCGCGGTCCGTGCCAGGTGAGGGCTCGCATTCGGGTCTTCTCCTCCCGCGTGTCCGGTCGCGTTGTGCACAGGTGACCGGAAACGGCGCCGTCAATCACCCCGAAGCGGAATCTTTTCCGCGATCGTGGGAGAACCGGTGCCGGACCCGGACGGGTCCGGCACCGGTGCGCCGACGGGAGGCACGGCCTCCCGTCGCGGGTGGGCCTACTCGAAGACGTCCTTGACCTTGTCGGTCAGGCTCTCGCGAGGACCGGGGGCGCGCTGGGCGCCCTTGGCCGACCCCTCACCGGGTACTCCGGCGAACGTTCCGTACAGTTTCGGGTCGGGCGGCGGAGCCGAGGCGGGGCCGCCCAGCGGGTCGGGGTTGTCGAGGTAGCGCAGTTCGTGCTGACCGTCGGGCGCGGGCCGCTGCGCCCAGCGGCCCTGGGCGGCCGTGCTCCCCTCCGACAGCCCCCAGATGGTGTTGGCGTGGGTCTGGTTCTCCTCGTCGAACAGGGCGGTGGGCGCGACCGTGCCCTCCAGCCCGTCCTCCTTGAGTTCCTCGATGGCGGCCAGCCACATGTTCTGGTGCACGGTGTCGCGGGCGAGGTTGAACTTCAGCATCTCCTTCACGCCCGGGTCGTCGGTCATGTTGTACAGCCGCGCGGTCTGCAGCCGCCCCTGCGCCTCGGCCGCGACGTTGGCGTAGAAGTCGGCGAGGAGGTTGCCGCTGGCCACGATGTACTTGCCGTTCCAGGGGGTGCCCGCCGAGTCGGCCGGAACGGGGCCGCCTCCCGACACGATCGCCTGCTGGGGGTTCATCCCGCCGACGACGGCCGCCACCACCGG
Organism: Thermobifida halotolerans; assembly: GCF_003574835.2. NCBI lineage: Bacteria > Bacillati > Actinomycetota > Actinomycetes > Streptosporangiales > Nocardiopsidaceae > Thermobifida > Thermobifida halotolerans. The sequence goes on from NZ_CP063196.1 coordinate 386,940, forward strand.
GTCCCTCACCGCTTCGGCGGTGGTCTCGGAGGGGGCGCCCTCCAGCAGCCGCGCCACCATCGTGGCCAGCATCTCCACGTGGCCGATCTCCTCGGTGGCCACGTCCATGATGAGGTCCTTGTACTTGCCCTCCATGCGGCAGTTCCACCCCTGGAAGAGGTACTGCATGGTCACGGTCATCTCACCGAAGGCCCCGCCGATCAGCTCCTGGAGCTTCATCGCGAACAGCGGGTCGGGCTTCTCGGGCTTGGCTTCGAACTGCAGGCGTTTGTCGTGACGGAACATCCCTGCTCCCTTCCGAGTGGGACGGACCCCTGCCCGGCCGCAGGAGTCCGGAGTGGCGACGGCTACCCGGCAGATCGGCGAAGGAACGCGGAGGTGCCAGGGATGGTGAAAGCTTTCCGTCGACTCTTCGGGTTTCACGGCGGCTTCTGTGGTCAGCGACGGTGCCGAGAACACCGAATCGATCGGGAAGGGGACCACCATGGCCAACACCTCGACACCGCCCGAGCCGGGGCTGAGGTCGCTGCGCGCGGTGGCCGACAGCGTGGGCGTCTCGCCTCTGGCGGTCCGGCTGTACGAGAACAGGGGGCTGGTGTCACCGATCCGTCGCCCCGACGGGAGCCGCGGTTACCGGGACACCGACGTCGTCCGGCTGCGCCGCGTGGTGGAACTGCTCGACCAGGGCGTCGACTTCACCACGATCGGCTACGTCCTCGACTCCGGGCCGGAACCGGCGGAGTGAGCCGACGTCAACGGGGAATCGGTGCGTCCCCGCTGACGTCGGAAACCTCCCGTGTCAGTGCTCCCCCACGAGCTGGCTGCGCAGGGTCGCCAGGATGGCCGCGAGCCTGCGTGACACGTGCATCTGCGACAGCCCCACGATCTCGGCGATCTGCGCCTGGGTCTTGTCCCCGGCGAACCGGAGCAGCAGGATGCGCCGGTCGCGGGGAGACAGCGCGGCCAGTGCGGGACGCAGCGCCGCGTGGTCGACGACCCGCTCCAGGGCGTCGTCCAGTCCGCCGAGTGTGTCGCCCAGCGTGGCGCCGTCGTCGTCGGGGCCGAAGGGCACGTCCAGGGAGAGCGTGCTGTAGGCGCGTGCGGCGTCGATGAGCTCGAGGGTCTCCTCCTCGCCCATCTCCAGCAGTTCCCCCAGTTCCCGCACGGTCGGCGAACGCCCGTGCTGCTGGGTGAACTCGGCGGTCACCCGGTTGAGTTCGGCGCGCCGCTCCTGGTACTTGCGCGGTACCCGGATCGCCCACGTGCGGTCCCGGAAGTGCCGTTTCACCTCGCCGGTCATCATCGGCAGCGCGTAGGAGATGAACTCCTTGCCGTAGGCGGGGTTGAAGTTGCGGATGGCGTTGTACAGCCCGACCATCGCGACCTGGCGCAGGTCCTCCTCGGGTTCGCCGCGGTTGCGGTACTGGCGCGCGATGCGTCGGGCCACGGGAGCGTGCAGTTCGGTCAGCTTGAGGTAGATGCGTTCGCGGGCGTCCGGATTCTCGCGGACGCGGTCGAGTTCGTCGAGCAGTTCGCGGGTCTGGCGCAGGTAGGCTTCGTCGGCATGGCGGGTTGACGGGCCGCGGCGACCGCGTCTGCCGCTGGCGCCGCAACCGCTGTGTGAAACCGAAACGGACATTGCGAAACGTCCCCCGCAGGGTCATGGTGCGTGGTCTGCGCACTTCGGACGGGCGTGACGACGACGGCCCGCTCCGCCCGGTGCCGTCGCCGTTTCTGGTCCAGAGCGGGTCACCGGGTGGTCTCCGGTGCCGTTCTTCCGGCGAAATCGGGCCGAAGTGGCGGATGGGATTTAGGTCCGCATTTGGACCCGGATTCGCCACCCACTGTAAGCAAGAGATCACGCAAGGGGAACAGACGCGGCCGAAACCGGGAAGTTGTTTTGCCCAGGGACAACACGCCGAGGTTTGGGACGGGCCGGATCGGTGAGTGGGTTTCCCCAGCGGCTACGGACGACCGGGGAGGCGGTATGCGAGGACGCACGGCACTGATGGCACTGGCGGGGGCCGTGGCGGTCGCGGGGTACGCGGCCCGGCGCGCCCACCGGTTCCCGTTGGACGGCCGTACGGCGCTGATCACCGGCGGCTCCCGCGGACTGGGCCTGCTGCTCGCCCGCGAACTGGGCGCACGGGGCTGCCGTGTCGTGGTGTGCGCCCGCGACGGCGACGAACTGCACAAGGCGGTCGCGGACCTGCGCGACCGCGGGGTCCAGGCCCACGCCGTCCGCTGCGACCTGCGCGACCGCGACCAGGTGCACGCCATGGTGGCCGACGCCGTGTCCCGCTTCGGAGGGCTCGACATCGTGGTCAACAACGCCGGGATCATCCACAGCGCCCCACTGGACTCGCTGGGCGAGGCCGAGTTCGACGACGCGATGCGGACCATGTTCTGGGCGTCCCTGTACGTGACCCAGGAGACCCGGCCGCACCTGGGCGGCGGGGTGTTGGTCAACATCACCTCGATCGGCGGCAAGATCAGCCCGCCCCACCTGCTGACCTACGCCTGCGCCAAGTTCGCGCAGGTCGGCCTCTCCGAGGGGCTCGACGCGGAACTGGCCCGCCACGGCATCCGCGTGCTGACCGTGGTTCCCGGCCTGATGCGCACCGGATCGCCCCGCCGCGCCTTCTACGCGGGGCGGCCGGGCCTGGAGTACGCCTGGTTCTCCCTGCTCGCGGCAGTGCCGCCGGTGTCGATGAACAGTAAGCGCGCCGCACGCAGGATCGTCAACGCGATCCGGGACGGGCGCCACCACCTCACCCTGACCCTTGAGGCGCGCGTCGCCATGGCCGTCCACGGCGTGGCGCCGTCACTCACCCAGACGCTGCTGCGCGCCGCGAACCGGGTGCTGCCGGGACCGGGGGCCGAAGGCCCCACCAGCGGTCTGGAGGCCGCGCCCCGCGCCGACCGGTGGGGGATGCGGCTGCTCACCCGGCTCAACGACCGGGCCAGCCGCGACCTCAACCAACTGCCCGGCGCGGAGCACGGCCGCGTCCCCGAACCCCGGGACTCCGGTCGACACGCGCGCCGGTGACGCCGGGCCCCACGGGGCGGCGGGTTTGAAGCGGTTCGGCGGCGGTAGCGGAGGAAACCACGCAGCATCACGCGGCTTTGGGGGTTCACCACGTCACCGCCCGATCCGCGCGGGAGGGGCACCCGATGGAGCACGAACCGCAGATCCAGGACCTGTTGACCACGCTCAAACGCGTCGCCGGTGCCTTCAAGGCCGACGGGGTGCCGTTCGCGTTGAGCGGAGGATTCGCGGCGTTCGCCCGGGGAGCCCCGCCCTCCCGGCACGACGTCGACTTCGCGGTGCTGCCCGAGGACGCCGAACGCGCCCTGGAGGTTCTCGCCAAGGCCGGGCTCCGACCCACCGACGCCGTGGAGGACTGGCTGGTCAAGGCCTACGACGGGGAGATCCTGGTGGACCTCATCCACAGTCCGGCCGACGTCCCGATCACGTCCGCCATGCTGGACCGGGCCACGCTGTTGAAGGTGAACTCGGTGCACGTTCCGGTGCTGGACGCCACCGACCTGATGATCATGCGGCTGCGCGCCTTCACCGAGCACGAGTGCGACTTCTCCGGACCGCTCGTCACCGCCCGGGCGTTGCGCGAACAGGTGGACTGGGCGCGGGTGTGCGTCGAGACCGGGGGGTCGCCGTATGCGCGGGCGTTCCTGGTGCTGCTGAGCCGACTGGGCGTGATCAGCGGAAAGGAGAGCGGAATGCCGCACGAGCCGCCGCAGTACGTGGCGGGCCACCTCCAGCAGGCGCTGGCGGAGGACCCCCGCACCGCGGAGCAGGGAATCCGGGTGCGCGTGGTGGAGGACGACATCTACCTGTCGGGCCAGGTCACCTGCTCACGACGCCGCGACAGGGTTCTGGAGGTGGCCCGGGAGCGGATGCCGGAGTACCGGGTCCATGACGAGCTGTCCGTGGTCCGGTTCGACGGCCCGGTCCGAGAGGAGCGACTGACATGATCACCGTTGCCGCGGTGGGCGATGTGCACCTGGACGGGGAGATGCGCGGACGCTACCGGCAGCGGCTCGGCGGTCTGGCCGACGACGCCGACGTGCTGCTGCTGGCGGGGGACCTCACCAAGCACGGCACAGTCGACGAGGGCAGGGTGGTGGCCGAGGAGTTCCGCGACCTGCCCGTGCCCGTCATAGCGGTCCTCGGCAACCACGACTACCAGTCCGACTCCCAGGACAAGATCGCCGAACTGATGCGGGCCGAGGGGATCACGGTCCTGGACGGCGAGGGGACGATCGTCGACTGCCCGGGGGGACGGCTCGGTGTCGCCGGGGTGAAGGGCTTCGCCATGGGGTTCGCGGGCAAGTGCGCCTCGGAGTTCGGCGAACCCGAGATGAAGAGCTTCGTCCGCCACTCGCGGGACGCCGCCGAACGCCTGAGGGAGGCGTTCAAGCCACTGGACGCCGACATCACGGTCGCGCTCACCCACTACGCGCCGGTCAAGGACACCCTGGCCGGTGAGCCGCCGGAGATCTTCCCTTTTCTGGGCAGCTACCTGCTGGCCGAGGCCATCGACACGGCGGAGGCGCACCTGGCGGTGCACGGACACGCCCACCGGGGCACCGAGTTCGGGATGACGCCGGGAGGGGTCCGGGTGCGCAACGTCGCGCTGCCGGTCCTGGGCCGCCCCTACGGGGTGTACCGCATCGAATGACCGGGGAGGAAGCCAGACAGCGGACAACAGGCGGGGCGCGCCCGATCGGGCGCGCCCCGCGGTGTCCTCGCGGCGTCGCGGCCTCTCACCGGCCCCCGGTGGTCTCGGACACCGCCTTGCTCACCTCGTCGGGCCCCGAGTAGCTGCGGTCGGCGACACCGCGCAGCGCCTCCAGCACCCGGTCCTCGGCCCCCCTGCCCCTGGCGTGGTTGACGAGGTCGTCCCTGTTCGCCGGATAGTCGACGCCGGACAGCGCCTTCTGCACCTCGATGAAGGTCGGATTGGCCATGGTCGTCGTTCCCTCCTGGACGGAATCGGTTCTTCGCCGCGGCGGCGACGGGCGGTTCCCCGGCACGCCGTGCGGACGCACGGGCCGGGTGGCCATGCGCAGGGCGAAGTGGTTGAGCGAGTAGGGCAGCGGCCGGTCCGGGCGCAGCGCGGCCGGCTCCACCAGACGCAGGTCGCGGCGCTCCAGCAGGGCGGCGAGCAGTGCGGTGGTCGTGAACAGCACCAGGTTGCGGCCCGCGCAGTCCGCGGGTCCGCCGCTGAACGGGACCAGCCCGTCCTCCTCGGCGGTGCCGTCCAGCCACACCTCCGGCGCGAACAGGTCGGCGTAGGGCAGCCGCTCGGGGTCGCGGTGGAAGAACGCGCTGAGGATCACAAAAGCCGTGCCCGCGGGAACCACCGCGCCGTCCCACTCGGTGGCCTCGGTGCTGTCGCGGAGGATGGCCAGCGTGGTCGGCCACAGGCGGACCGACTCCAGGACGGTGGCCCGCAGCCGCTCCAGACGGGCCGTTCCCTCCGGCGCGGCCGGGTTGTGCTCGTCGAGTTCGGCGCGGAGCACCTCCGCCTGCTCGGGGTGGGACGCGATCAGCGCGAGCGCGCGGAAGGCGGCGATCACGGCGGCGTCGAACGCGAAAAGCCAGTGCGGCGCCTGCCCGGCCGGGTCGACGCCGCCCGGCGCCCGGTCGCCGGCGAACGCACCGGCCAGGCTGTCCGGGTCGGCCCGGTCCAGGTGGGCGCGGAGCCGTTCGCCGAATCCGGCGCGCAACCGGTCGCGCCGGGGACGCAGGTAGAACCAGTTGGAGTCGGAGCGCAGCCGGTACAGCAGGTCGGTGAGGCGCTGGTCGTCCCTGGCGGCGTCGCCCAGCACGATGCGCCGCACCGCGTTCCAGAAGGACGGCGCGAACCGGGACCAGGTCAGTTCACCGTCCGGACCCAGGGCGCGGTCCAGGATCTCGACCTCCTCGCGGATCACGGCGAGGAAGGAGTCGGCCAGGGCGTGCACCCGGTGGGGCGTGTCCAGAGCGGTCTCGTTGAACTCCCGGCGCCGCTGCCGCTCCTGCCCCTCGGAGATGAGCACCCCGTGCGGCTGGAAGTGTGACAGCGCCCCCTGCTTCTCGGCGTTGGCCGAGGTGAACGGCTCGGGTGTGCCCTCCAGGACCCGGCGCACCTGGTCGGGTTCGAGCAGCAGGACCGCGCGCCTGCCGAACAGGTTCGTCCGGACCGGTCCGGGACCGTGCGCGGCGCGCAGCCGCCGCATCGTCTCCACCGCGTGCCGGTCGGCGTCCAGGGCGCCCACCGCCGCCATGCCGCCGGGCCGACGCACGATAACCCCTCTGACCAGGGTGGGAGTCAGCAGGGTGGCGGTGATCCGCGCCTGCTCCGACACGGAGGCGCGGGGTAGAGAGGGCAGAGGTGACGACATGGGATGCCTTTCTGATGTCAGACGCCGCGCGGGCTCCGGGGCCCGCGGGTTACTCGGAACCGTTGATCTCCGGGTCCTCTCCCGGACGGGGCGAGTCCGGCTTGAGCGGGTCGTGTCCCAGGCTCATCAGGGTGCGCCGCCAGTTCTCGTCGTCCGGCCGCGGCTCGACGAGCAGGGACGACACCTCCTCCACCACGGCGCGCATGGTCTGCACGTCCTCGTCGGTCAGGTCGGTGCGCCGCTTGTCCAGCACGTGGATGATGTCCCGCCCGGTGACATCGATGTCCAGGGAGGGGTGGGAGGTGAAGACCTCCGGTCCCGACGCCTCCGTCAACAGCCACGAACGCAGTTCGTTGCCGTTCATGTTGACGAGTTCGTGGAATCGCGTCCACAGTTCGGCGGTGTCGCCGCCGAGGCGGTTGTGAGCCATGTCTGCCTCCCCGTGACTCCTCCGGATCCGACGTTTCTCCCGGTCCCGCTACCGAACTCCGCCCACCGCAAACCCCGGCGCGCCGTGGCGGGGTTTGGCGGCCGGTCCGGGCGGTAGCGGGGGGACGGCACACGACACGATTCGCGCAGTGGTTCGGAGGAGAGCATGGGCGTGCTGGGATCGGCCGCGCAGGGGGCGGTGGCGGGACTCGCGGCGACGGTTGCCATGAGCGGGGCCATGGCGGCGGCGCGGAAGGAGGGCAAGGTCGGCCGTACGCCGCCGAAGCTGCTGATCCGCCGCTTCCTGCCGGGGGGACGGGAGCAGAGTCCGCGTCCGGGGGAGAATCTCGCGGCCGCCGCGGCGCACTGGGGGTTCGGTGCGGGCGCGGGAGCCGTCTTCGGCGCGCTGACCGGCGGGCGCCCGCCCCGCGCCCTGCTCGGTCTGGGCTACGGGCTGGGGGTGTGGCTGGTCAGCTACGAGGGCTGGGTACCGAAGGTGACCGCCGAGCCGCCCGCCCACCGCGACGCTCCCGGACGCGCCGCCACCATGGTGACGGCGCACCTGGTGTACGGGTACGCGCTGGCCGCCGCGCTGCGTCGGATGCGCCGGTGACGTTTATCCGCGCGCGGTCGGGTCAGCCGCGCCACTGAGGAGCCGGGTCCGATCAGCACAGCAGAGGAGGACCGGTCATGCCAGCCAAGGACGAACTTCCCAGCACGTTGCAGCGTTCTCCCGAAGAAGCCCAGCGCACCTGGGCCGAGGCGCACGACTCGGCGGTGGAGACCTACGGGGAGGGCGAACGCGCCCACCGCACCGCCTACGCCGCCCTGAAGCACAAGTTCGAGAAGGTCGGCGACCACTGGGAGCCCAAGGAGGGCAAGGGGCCGTCGGATCCGCAGGCGACCAACCCCCGGGCAGGGCGGGGGAGGGACACCGCCACCGCGGAGGGCGTGGACGCCAACGCCTCCAAGAAGCACCTGTACGAACGCGCCCGTGAACTGGGCATCTCCGGCCGCTCCACCATGGACAAGGACGAGCTGGTCGACGCGCTGCGCAAGGAGAACCGCTCCCGCACCCGCCAGGCGCGCAAATCGTGAGACCGCCGCCGTGGTCACGGTCCCCGGCGACCGTGACCACGGCGGCACGTTCACGTGCGGGGCCGCGGCCGTCAGGGCCGGGACGGGACGTCCGCGCGGGGACGTGCGGCGAGCAGGTCCTCGCAGGCGTTGAGCACCTCGTCCGCGGTGATCGAGGCCAGCCCCGGGTCGATCCGGTCGGCGTGCGGGTCGCCGGTGGTGCCCGCCCACAGGCAGCGGTGCCGGTCGGTGTCGATGCGCGGCCCCCACGTCTTCGGTGAGGACGGGCCGAACAGCACGACCGACGGGGTGCCGTAGGCGGTCGCCAGATGCGCCACCCCCGTGTCGCCGCTGACCACCAGGCGCGCGCCCGCGACGAGCGCGGCGAGCTGGGACAGTCCGGTCGTGCCCGCCGCGATGCCCTGCGGGTGCAGCCCCGCGACCCGGGCGACACGCTCGGCGATCCGGCGCTCCTCCGCCGAACCGGTGACCATCACCCGCAGCCCCCGCTCCCGCAGGCGGCGGGCGACCTCGGCGAACCGCAGCTCCGGCCAGCGGCGGGAACCGGACGCCGCGCCCGGGTGGACCACCGCCGTCCCCGTGGGGACCGCGCCGCCCGCGGGCTCGGGCCACCTCAGGTCCTCGGGGTCGGCGGTGACGCCGTAGTGGGCGAGCAGGCGGCACCAGCGGTCCACCTCGTGGACGTCGTCGGCCCAGGGCGGCCCGTCGGGGGCCGCGGGGTCCGCGCCGCTGTGCGTCCACAGCCGCCGGGGGCCGAGCGCGGCCAGCGCGCGCACGCTCTGCGGTCCGCGTCCGTGCAGGTTGACCGCGAGGTCCGGCGGGTTCAGCCCCTTCCAGGGCGGGGTGTGGGGACCGTCCACGGTGACGGTCTCCCAGGGCAGACCGGCCAACGCGAGCAGGTCGTCGTAGGAGTCGGGACCCGCCAGGATGTGGCGGTGGTGGGGAAAGGCGCGGTCCAGCGCACGCAGCGCGGGAACCGCAGTCGCGAAGTCACCGAGCCCGAGTGCGCGCAGTACCAGCAGGATCGGCCGGTTGCGGTCCGGTCCGGAGGGGCGGGGGACAGCGACGATGGGTGAGGCAGCACGGTCTTCTTCCATGTGGAACGCCTACCGAAAGGCGGGGAGGGCAAACGTCGACCGGGGAGTCCGGGCCCCTCCGACCTCCGCGTTCCCGACCGGAAACGGCCGCGGCGCACGGTTCGGCTCGCCGCTTCGCGGGTAGCCGGGCGCCCATGAGACTCGGTGAACCCATGCGAAAGATCGAACGGAGCCGGGGCCTGGACCGGATCGCGGCCTTCGCCAAGCGAGTGGTGGACCGCGTCGTCCCCGAGGGGAAGGTGCGCGACGCACTGCACGGCGTGCCGCTCGGCCACCCGGCGCATCCGCTGCTGGTCCAGTTGCCGATCGGCGCGTGGCTGTCGGCGACCCTGCTCGACCTGGTCCCCGGCGGCGGCCCCGGCCTGCGCAGATCGGCCCATCTCCTGGTGAACGTCGGCATCCTGGCGTCCGTTCCGGCCGTGCTCGCCGGATGGATGGACCTGACGCGCCAGCACGAGCGGCAGCAACGCGTCGGCGTGGTCCACGCGCTGACCAACGGGACGGGCATAGCGCTGTACGGGCTGTCCTCGCTGGCGCGGTCGCGGGGCCAGCAGCCTCTGGGGGCGACGCTGGCCGGAATGGGCATGGGCGCGGTGGCGGTCGGCGGCATGCTGGGCGGCCACCTGTCCTACTACCGGGCCAGCGGGGTCAACCGCGCGGACTTCCTGATCGACTGGATGCCCTCCGACTGGGAGGAGATCGGTCGGGTCGAGGACTTCCCCGAGGGCAGGCCCACCCGCGCCGACGTCGGCAACGTGCCGCTGGCGGTGGTGCGTACCAGCGGGCAGGTGCGCGCGCTCGTGGGCTTCTGCAACCACCTGGGCGGACCGCTGTACGAGGGCGAGATCGACGGCGACTGCCTCGTCTGCCCCTGGCACGGCAGCACCTTCCGCACCACCGACGGCGTGGTGGCGCAGGGCCCGGCCACCGCGGCCCAGCCGATGATGGAGGTGTCGGTGCGCGACGGCGTGGTGCGGGTACGCCGCCCCAAGGACCGGCCGGACATGGAGGTCCCGCGCCCCCGGGCCGAGACCGGGGCTCCGAGCGAGGAGAAGACCCAGGCCCGTTGACGGTTTCCGACGAGCCTCGCCGGGGGCGAGAGGGTGTGGCCTCCGGGGAGTCTTCGGGCGGCCTCCACCCCGGGGGTGTGGAAGCTCGGCCCTGTGGGGGCTTCGGGCGGCCTCAGCCCGAGGGGGTCTTGTGACACCACTCCCACGGGGCCGAGGTTCCAAGACCCCGGAGGTCAAGGTCACTTGAAAACCACCCTCGGGGCTGGGGTTGCAAGGCCCCCTGGGGTGGAGGCCGCCCGAAACCCCTGGGCAGGGGCGGCCGTCGGTTCCGGTGTCACCCGGTCGAGTCGCGGCCCACGTCGAAGCGGGCGGTGTAGCGGTGGCGGGCCTCCTCCACCGTGGCCTCCGACAGCCAGGCCATCGGGGTGACGTCGGTGAGGAGGGGTTCGTGGTCGGGGCCGCGACCGCTCACCCGGCCCGACAGCACCCACGCCGCGCGGTCGTCCGCCGAGTCGGTGATCTCGACGTACTTGCAGATCTGCCGCGCCAGCCAGTCGGCGAGCGGACGGGTCCACCACGGTTCCGGAGTCAGTACGGTCGCCGAGAGTCCCGGCAGCGTCAGACCGCTCTCGTAGTCCCTGCTGACACTGGCCGAGTCGGCGTCCGGTCCCCGGGAGTGGCGCAGGTAGAGCGGCCGTTCGGCCCCGGCCACCAGCGACACCAGCGCCTCCAGGCCCTCCACCACGGGCAGGCGCGTGTCGTGGGACTCCTGCTCGGTTCCGGACGAGGTCCTCATGGGCTCCCGCACTACCCCGTCCCCCACGGGGCAATCCCGCATCCCTCCCCGATACCCCGTGTGACCGGCCACAGCATCCCGGACACGCCCGTTTTTGCCCCTTCGACGACGCAGTGTTTGAGAAGCGCTTCTCTTGGTAGTCGATGGTCCGATACGAGGCGAGAGGGGACGACCTGATGCGATTCCTCGGCGTCAACGCCGTTTTTCACGATCCGGCCGCTGCGCTCGTCATCGACGGGCGGATCGTGGCGGCGGCCGAAGAGGAGCGGTTCAGCAGACGCAAGCACGGCAAGGAGGCCGTTCCGTTCTCCGCGTGGGAGCTGCCCGTCCAGGCCATGCGGTGGTGCCTGGAGGAGGCCGGGATACGGGCCGAGGAACTCGACGCCGTCGGCTACTCCTACGATCCCGCGCTCGTCGTCCCCGACGGCCCCGGCCAGGACCCGTCCTGGGAGAAGCTGCGCACCCTGTACGCCCGGCGCGCCCCCGCGTTCCTGGCCACCGCCCTGCCCGGACTGGACCCGGCCCGGGTACGGCACATCCCGCACCACGTGGCGCACGCCGCCTCCGCCGGACTGGCCGCCCCGCCCGCGGACGGCAGCGCCGACAGCGCCGTGTTCGTCGCCGACGGCCGCGGCGAGGACGCCTGCCACCTGGCCGGGGTCTACACCGGCGGACGCCTGGAGGTGCTGGCCCGCCAGGAACTGCCGCACTCCCTGGGGCTGATGTACGAGAACCTCACCGCGCACCTGGGATTCCGCCGCTCCAGCGACGAGTACAAGGTCATGGCGCTGGCCTCCTACGGCCGCCCCCGCATGCTCGCGGAACTGCGCGACCTGGTCCGCTACGAGGGCGACGGGCGCGTCCACGTCGCCGACATCGACTTCAACGCCCTCGCCAAACGCCGCGACCCCGGCCAGGAGCACACCACCGACCACGCCGACCTGGCCGCCAGCGTCCAGCGGCGGCTGGAGGAGGTGCTGCTGGACATCCTGGGCTGGCTGCACGAACGCACCGGGCAGAGCAGGCTGACCATGGCGGGCGGGGTGGCGCTCAACTGCGTGGCCAACACCCGGATCTTCCGGGAGAGCCCGTTCACCGACGTGTGGGTGCAGCCCGCCTCCGGCGACGCCGGGACGGCGCTGGGCTGCGCACTGCACCTGGCGGCCGAGGCGGGAGAGCCCGTCATCCCCATGCACGGCGCCGACCTGGGCCGCTCCTGGACCGACGCGGAACTCGCCGCGGTCCTGGACGAGGCCGACATCGCCTACGAGCGCCCCGACGACCTGGCCGACGTGGTCGCCGACGCGCTGGCCCGCGACGCGCTCGTCGCGTGGTTCCAGGGGCGCGCCGAGTTCGGACCGCGCGCCCTGGGCCACCGCTCCCTCCTCGCCCACCCGGGCGACGCCGCCAACCTGGAACGCCTCAACCGGGTCAAGGGCCGCGAGCAGTTCCGGCCCGTGGCGCCGATGGTGCTGGCCGACCGGGCCGCCGAGATCTTCTCCGCCGGGCCGCTGCCCAGCCCGTACATGCTCTTCGTGCACGACGTCGCCTCCGAGTGGCGCGACCGGATTCCCGCGGTGGTGCACGTCGACGGCACCGCCCGCGTCCAGACCGTGGACGCCGCCGCCGAACCGCTCGTCGCCCGCCTCCTGGAGCGTTTCGAAGCCCGGACCGGCCTGCCGGTACTGGTCAACACCAGCCTCAACACGGCGGGACGGCCCATGGTGGACTCCCCGCGCGACGCCCTGGAGTGCTTCGGCTCCGCCCCCGTGGACCTGCTCGTCCTCGGCCCCCTCGTCGTCCGACGGCACGGGAGGAGCTGACATGCCGCAGCCGGACTACGCGGTGGTCGTCCCCACCGTGGGACGCCCCACCCTGGAACGCGCCCTGCGTCCGCTCCTGGCGGCCGACCCCGTCGACGCGCCGACCGAGATCGTCGTCGTCGACGACCGGCTGGAGCCCGGACCGCTGCCGCTGCCCGAGTCGCCGCTGCTGCGCCTGCTGCGCTCCGGCGGCAACGGACCCGCCATGGCCCGGGAGCTCGGCTGGCGGGCCACCGGCACCGAATGGGTGGCCTTCCTCGACGACGACGTGGAACCGCCCGCGGACTGGCCCGCCAGGCTCCGCGCGGACCTGGCGGGACTGCCCGGCGACGTGGCGGGCAGCCAGGGGCGGATCGAGGTGCCCGTCCCAGAGGGGCACCGGCCCACCGACGCCGAGCGCGCCACCCTGGCGCTGCGGGACGCGCGCTGGATCACCGCGGACATGGCCTACCGGCGCGCCGCGCTGGAGGAGGTCGGCGGATTCGACCCGAGGTTCACCCGCGCCTACCGCGAGGACACCGACCTGGCGCTGCGCGTCATGGACGCCGGGTACCGCCTGGTGCGCGGCGACCGGGTGTGCGCCCACCCGCTGCGCTCGGGCGGACGCTGGGCGAGCCTGGCCGCCCAGCGCGGCAACGCCGACGACGTGCTGATGCGGCGGCTGCACGGTCCCCGCTGGCGCGACCGTGTGGGGGAGCGGCCCGGCAGGTTCCGCTGGCACGTGGCGACCACCGCGACCCTGGCGGGAGCCGTCGCCGCCGCCGCCACGGGACGGCGCCGCCTCGCCGCCGCCCTGGGCGCGGTCTGGCTGGCCCGTACCGCCGAGTTCACCTGGCGGCGGGTCAGCCCCGGACCGCGCGACGCCGCCGAGATCACGGACATGGCCGTCACCAGCGCACTCATCCCGCCGCTGGCGTGCTGGCAGCGCCTGCGCGGCGAGCTGCGCGCCGCCCGCCTCCTCGCGGGCGAGTCCCGCATCCGGGCGGTCCTGTTCGACCGCGACGGCACCCTCGTCGAGGACGTGCCCTACAACGGCGACCCCGAGAAGGTGCGTCCGGTGCCCGCCGCGCGCGCCGCCCTGCGGCTGGCCCGCAACGCGGGCCTGCGGGTGGGCGTGGTGAGCAACCAGTCGGGGATCGCCCGCGGGCTGCTCACCCGCGAGCAGGTCGACGCGGTCAACGCCCGCGTCGACGAACTCCTCGGCCCCTTCGACGTGTGGCGGGTCTGCCCGCACGGCGACGGCGACGGCTGCCGCTGTCGCAAGCCCGCCCCGGGGATGATCGAGGACGCCGCCGCCGCGCTGGGGCTGCGTCCTCGCGACTGCGCGGTCGTCGGCGACATCGGCGCCGACGTGGCCGCCGCCGCGGCCGCCGGAGCCCGGGGAGTGCTCGTGCCCACCGCGGCCACCCTCGACACCGAACGCCACGCCGCCCCCGAGACGGCGACCGACCTGGTCGACGCCGTGCAACTGCTGATCGACGCGGGTGCGTCCAACAGAGCGGAGGGACGGGTTTGGTTTCCGTTTCGCGGCTGACACCACACAATCCCGACGCGCGCGAGCCGAGCCCGCGACCGCAGGAGTGGACCGCCGATCCGCGGCGCCCGTCCACCGCGACCCGGCGCCGCCGCCCGCCCTCCCGGCGGCGCACCCCGCCCGCCCCCGTCGCCTGCGGGCACGCCCACCCGCTGCGTCCCAGACCCGTCCCGCAGAGCGCCGGACCTCCCCCGGGGGAGGGGGGAGACGGAAGAACCGTCCTGGTCGCCCGGATGGACAGCATCGGCGACGTGCTGCTGGCCGGTCCCGCGATCAGGGCCGTGGCGCGCACCGCCCGACGGGTGGTCGTGCTGGCGGGGCCGCGGGGCGGCGCCGCGGCCCGGATGCTGCCCGGCGTGGACCGGGTCATCGAGTGGTGCGCCCCGTGGATCGACCCCGACCCGCCGCCCGTGGAACGCGCCGAGGTCGACCTGCTGTGCTCCCAGGTGCGCGCCGAACGCCCCGACGCGGCGCTGATCCTGACCTCCTTCCACCAGTCGCCGCTGCCGCTGGCCCTGCTGCTGCGCCTGGCGGGGGTGCCGTGGATCGGCGCGGTGAGTGTGGACTACCCCGGAAGCCTGCTCGACCTGCGCCACCGCGTCCCCGACGGCATCCCCGAGGCGGAGCGCATGCTGTCGCTGGCGGAGGCCGCCGGATACCGGCTCGAATCGAACGACCCCGGACGGCTCGCCGTGCGCCGCCCCCTGCCCGACACCACCGCCCTGACCGGGCCGGACGGGTACGTGGCGGTGCACGTGGGCGCGTCGGTGCCCGCACGGGAGCTGCCGGTGCCCCTGGCGACCGAGGTCACGGCGCGGCTGAGCGCGTCGGGAATCCGGGTGGTGGTGACCGCCTCGGCCGAGGACAAGGGGGAGGCGGCGACCGTCGCCGAAGCCGGGGGAGCCGACCTGGCCGGGCGCACCGACCTGCCGGAACTCGCCGACGTCCTGGACCGCGCCGCGGTGCTGGTCGCCGGGAAC
This sequence comes from Thermobifida halotolerans, assembly GCF_003574835.2. Taxonomy (NCBI): domain Bacteria; kingdom Bacillati; phylum Actinomycetota; class Actinomycetes; order Streptosporangiales; family Nocardiopsidaceae; genus Thermobifida; species Thermobifida halotolerans. The sequence continues at coordinate 402,118 of NZ_CP063196.1, forward strand.
ACCGGCCCCGCCCACCTGGCCGCCGCCGTGGGAACGCCCGTGGTCTCGCTGTTCTCCCCGGTCGTGCCCGCCTCGGCGTGGGCGCCCTACGGCACCCCGCTGCGCCTGCTGGGCAACCAGACGGAGCGCTGCGCCGGAAGCCGCGCCAGGGTCTGCCCGGTACCGGGACACCCCTGCCTGAACTCGGTCACCGCCGACGAGGTCGTGCGGGCCGTCCGCGAACTCATGGAGGGACGATGACGCAGATCGGAGACCGCTGGCTGGCGCGCGCCGCGGTGGGTGCCAGACTCCACGCGGGGCCGCCGCCCCGGCGCACCCTGCGCATCCTGATGTGGCACGTGCACGGCTCGTGGACCACGTCGTTCGTGCACGGCGGCCACGTCTGCCTGCTGCCGGTCACCCCCGACCGCGGCCCCGACGGCAGGGGGCGCGCGGCCACCTGGACGTGGCCGGACAACGCCGTCGAGATCCCCCACGAGAAGCTGCGCCACACCGACGTGGACCTCGTCATCGCGCAGCGCCCCCACGAACTCGACCTGGCCGAGCGCCTGCTGGGCCGCCGCCCAGGCCGCGACGTGCCCGCGGTCTACGTCGAACACAACACCCCCAAGGGCGACGTTCCGCTCACCCGGCACCCGATGGCCGACCGCGACGACGTCACGGTGGTGCACGTCACCCACTTCAACGCCCTGTTCTGGGACTGCGGGCGCGCCCCCACCGCGGTGGTCGAGCACGGCGTCGCCGACCCCGGCCACCGCTACACCGGGGAGACGGAGCGGGCCGGGGCGGTGATCAACGAACCGCTGCGGCGCTGGCGGGTCACCGGAACCGACCTGCTGCCGCTGATCGCGCAGAGCGCGCCGCTGGACCTGTTCGGCATGGGCGTCACCGGGGTCCCCGCACGCCTGGGGCTGCCGCCCGACCGGCTGCGCGTCCACGAGGACCTGCCGCAGCACGCCATGCACGACCGGCTCGCGCGCTGCCGCGCCTACGTCCACCCCATCCGCTGGACCTCGCTGGGCCTGTCCCTGATCGAGGCCATGATGCTGGGCCTGCCCGTGGCGGTCCTGGGCACCACCGAGGCCTACGAGGCGGTTCCGCCGGAGGCCGGAATCGTCACGACCCGACCCGACCGCCTGCGCGCGGCGCTGCGCGACTTCCTCGCCGACCCCGACCACGCCCGCGCGGTCGGGGCGGCGGCCCGCGCCGCGGCCCTGCGCAGATACGGACTCGCCCGGTTCCACTCCGACTGGGACCGGTTGCTCCAGGAGGTGACACGGTGAGGATCGCCATGGTCTCCGAGCACGCCAGCCCGCTGGCGGCGCTCGGCGGAGAAGACGCCGGGGGACAGAACGTCCACGTGGCCGAACTCTCCCAGGCGTTGGCGCGGCTGGGGCACGAGGTGGTCGTGTACACCCGGCGCACAGACGAGGAGTCACCCGATGACGTGACGATGGGCCCCGGTGTGCGGGTCCGTCACGTGCGCGCCGGCCCCGCCGAGGAGATCGGCAAGGACGACCTGCCCCAGCACATGCCGGAGTTCGCCCGGCAACTGCGCGCGGACTGGGCCCGCGACGTCCCCGACATCGTGCACGCCCACTTCTGGATGAGCGGCATGGCGTCGCTGAACGCCGCCCAGGACGCGGGCGTCCCGGTCGTGCAGACCTTCCACGCCCTGGGCGTCACCAAACGCCGCCACCAGGGGGTCGCCGACACCAGCCCCACCGAACGCATCGCCATCGAGCGGTCCGTGGCGCTGCGCTCCGACCTGATCATCGCCACCTCCACCGAGGAGCAGCGGGAACTCCGTTCCTGGGGGGTGCGGCCCGACCGGGTCCAGGTCGTGCCCTGCGGGGTCGACCTGGACCGCTTCACCCCCGAGGGGCCGCGCGCGCCGCGCGGCGACCGGCCGCGCGTGGTCAGCCTGGGCCGCCTGGTCGAACGCAAGGGCGTGGAGACGGTCATCCGGGCGCTGACCGCGGTCCCCGAGGCCGAACTCCTCGTCGCCGGAGGCCCCGAGGCCCACCTGCTGCGCACCGACCCCGAGGCGGTGCGCCTGCACCGGATCGCCCGGGAGGTCGGGGTGGCCGACCGGGTCTGCTTCCTGGGCCGGGTGGCGCGCGAGGACGTCCCGGCGCTGCTGCGCTCGGCCGACGTCTCCGTCAACGTCCCCTGGTACGAACCGTTCGGCATGAGCACGGTGGAGGCGATGGCCTGCGGCGTCCCGGTCGCCGCCTCCGACGTCGGAGGCCACCGGGACACCGTCGTGCACGAGGTCACCGGCCTGCTCGTGCCGCCGCGCGCCCCCGAGACGCTCGGCGCGCGGCTGCGCACCCTCCTCGGCGACGTCGTCGCGGCCGAGAGCTACGGGATCGCCGGGGCCGACCGGGCCGCGGCCTGCTTCTCCTGGGAGTTCGTGGCGCACCGCACCGAGGAGTGCTACACCGAGGCGCTGCGCCTGGCACGCCACCCCTCCTTCGCCCCCGACCTGCCCCGGGTCCGCCCCCACGTCCTGACCGGTCCCAACAGCTTGAGGGGGGAGTAGCCATGCACGCCCACCTGGAGGAACTACGGGCGGCACTGGAGGCCACCGACACCGGACGCGTCGAGGAGTGGGGGCGCGTCGCGGCCGCCGCGCTGCGCTCCGGCCACCGCCTCTTCGCCTGCGGCAACGGAGGCAGCGCCGCCGAGGCCCAGCACCTCACCGCGGAGCTGACCGGACGGTTCGAGAGCGAGCGCCGTCCCCTGTCGGCCATCGCCCTGCACGCCGAGACCTCCAGCGTCACGGCCATCGCCAACGACTACGGCTACCGCCAGGTCTACGCGCGGCAACTGCGCGCCCACGCCCGCCCCGGCGACATCCTGGTGTGCCTGTCCACCAGCGGAACCAGCGACAACGTCATCGCCGCGGCCCTGACCGCCCGGGAGCTCGGCGTCACCTGCTGGTCCCTGACCGGGGGCGCGCCCAGCGCACTGGCCGCGGCCAGCGACGAGACCGTGGCGGTGCCCACCACCCGCACCTCCACGGTCCAGGAGGTCCACCTCGCGCTGGTCCACCTGTTCTGCGAGGCGGTCGACGCGGCGCTGGCCCCGGTCGGTCTGCTGGCCCGGACCGCGGGCAACGGGGAGGCGCGCGCATGACCGGCAGGACGGGACCGCTGGTGGTGATCGGAGACGCCCTGCTCGACGTCGACCTGAACGGTGTCTCCCGCCGCGACTGCCCCGACGCGCCCGGCGCGCCCGTGGTGGAGGACGCGCGCGTCCGGCACCGCCCCGGCGGGGCCGCCCTGGCCGCCTGGTGCGCCGCGCTGCGCAACCGCCGGGTCGTGCTGGTCACCGCGCTGGGCCACGACGCCGCGGGTGTCCGCCTGGCCGAACTGCTGGGCGACGCGGTGTCCCTGGTGACCCTCCCCCTGCTGGGCCGCACCCCGGTCAAGACCCGCGTCCGCGCCGACGGTCGCACCGTGGCCCGCCTCGACGAGGGAGCGGGTCGGGCCGCGCTCACCGCGTCGACCGCGCGGCTGGCCGAGGTGCTCGACAGCGCGGCGGCGATCCTGGTCTCCGACTACGGACGCGGCCTGACCGAACTCGCGGAGGTGCGCCGACTCCTCGCCGAACGCGCCGCGACCACACCGATCGTGTGGGACCCGCACCCGCGCGGCTCCGATCCCGTGCCGGGCGCGCGTCTGGTCACCCCCAACGCGGCCGAGGCGGGAGGCGCCGACGGCGACCCGCGCGCCGTGGCGCTGCGGGCCGCGGAGCTGGCGGAGCGGTGGCGCGCCGGGTCGGTGGCGATCACCCTCGGAGCGGACGGCGCGGTGTGGGCGGACGCCCGCGGCGACCACCGCCGCGTCACCGCCGAGCCCCTGTCCGACCCCGGTGACGTCTGCGGCGCGGGAGACGCCTTCGCGGCGCACACCGCGGGCGCGCTGGCTGACGGCGACGACCCCGCGCGGGCCGTCGCCCGCGGCGTGGCCGGGGCCACCGAGTTCGTGCGCGCGGGCGGCGCCGCGGCGGTGGGCGGGGCCGCGGCCGGATTCGACCCCCAGCCGTCGGCCCTGGCGGTGACCCCCGGCGGTGACGCCTTGGCCGTGGCCGAGGAGGTGCGCTCCCGCGGCGGCCGGGTCGTGGCGGCCGGAGGCTGCTTCGACGTCCTGCACGCCGGACACGTCAGCCTGCTGCGCAGGGCCCGCTCCCTCGGGGACTGCCTCGTCGTGTGCCTCAACGGCGACGCGTCGGTGCGCGCCCTCAAGGGCCCCGACCGGCCGCTGGTGGGCCAGCACGACCGCGCGCACGTCCTGTCGGCGCTGGAGTGCGTGGACGCGGTGTGGATCTTCGACGAGGAGACCCCGCTGGACGCGCTGGAACGCCTGCGTCCGGACGTGTGGGTCAAGGGCGGCGACTACACGCCCGACGAACTGCCCGAAACCCCGGTGGTGCGCCGCCACGGCGGGGAGGTGGTGTGCCTGCCGCTGCTGCCCGGGCGCTCCACCAGCGGTCTGGTGGAGTCCGTGCGCGCCACCTCCCGCTGACCCGGCCCCGAAGCCCCGTCCGACCCGAAGTGACGAACCGACAGAAGGGAAACGCGATGCGCCCGTTGGGAAACACGCTGATCACCGGTGGCGCCTCCGGCCTGGGAGCCGCCGTGGCCCGAGCCGTGGCGGACGAGGGGGGCACCCCGCTCGTCATCGACATCCACCACCCCGGCGAGGAGTGGCCGTTCGTCAAGGCCGACCTGGCCGACCGGACCGCCACGGAGAACGCGGTCGGGGAGTTGGCGGCCCGGGCGGGCGGCATCGACGCGGTGGTCAACGCCGCCGGGACCGACGCCTGCGGACGCCTGGAGGACGTGCCCGCCGACGACTGGGAGCGGGTGGTCCGCGTCAACCTCCTCGGCACCGCCGCGGTGGTGCGCGCCGCGCTGCCGCACCTGCGCGCCAGCGGCGGCACGATCGTCGACTGCGCCTCCACGCTGGGGCTGCGCGCCCTCAGCGACGCCACCGCCTACTGCGCCTCCAAGTTCGGGGTCGTCGGGTTCACCCGGGCGCTGGCCGCGGAGCTCGCCGGGCAGGTCGGGGTGACCCTGCTGGTTCCCGGCGGCATGGACACCGCGTTCTTCGACGGCCGCAGCGAGCAGTACAAGCCCGGCCCCGACGCCAAACTCAACCGGCCCGAGGACGTGGCGAACGCGGTGCTCTTCGCGCTGCGCCAGCCGTCCGGCTGCGAGGTCCGCGAACTCGTCATCTGCCCCTCGACGGAGACGTCCTGGCCGTGACTCCCATCCGAGGACCCCGCCGCCGCACCGACGCGGGTCGCGGCGGCGGGGACGGACCCTGTGAGGAGGCCCGAATGGCACCCACCACCCTGGTGACCGGAGGAGCCGGATTCATCGGCTCCCACCTGTGCGAACGACTCTTGGACGAGGGCATGGACGTGGTGTGCGCGGACAACTTCGCCACCGGCAGCGCCGCCAACGTCGCCCACCTGCTCGACCGCGGGAACTTCCGCCTGGTCGAGGCGGACCTGACCGAACCCGTGGACCTGGACGAACCCGTCGACCTCGTCTTCCACCTGGCCTCCGCCGCGTCGCCGCGGGACTACCTCCGGCTGCCGGTGGAGACCCTGGAGGCGGGCAGCCTGGGCACCCGCAACGCCCTGCGGCTCGCCGAGGAGCACGGCGCCCGGTTCGTCCTCGCCTCCACCAGCGAGGTCTACGGCGACCCGCTGGAGTATCCGCAGCGCGAGAACTACTGGGGAAACGTCAACCCGGTGGGCCCGCGCAGCGTCTACGACGAGGCCAAACGCTACGCCGAGTCGCTGACGATGGCCTGCCACCGCGCGCACGGCACCAACGTGGGGATCGCGCGGATCTTCAACAGCTACGGTCCCAGACTGCGCCCCGGCGACGGCCGCGTCATCCCCACCTTCATCCGCCAGGCGCTCGACGGCGAACCGCTCACCGTCGCCGGTGACGGCCGCCAGACCCGCTCGGTCTGCTACGTCGACGACACCGTGGCGGGACTGCTCGCACTGGCCCGCAGCGACCTGACCGGGCCGGTCAACATCGGCAGCGACGAGGAACTGTCGGTGCTGGCCCTGGCCGAACTCGTCAAGGAGGTCACCTGCTCCAACTCGCCGATCGTCTTCGTCGACCGGCCGGAGGACGACCCGCGGTTCCGGCGGCCCGACATCACCCTGGCCCGGACCAGCCTCGGCTGGCGGCCGCGGGTGCTGCTGGAGGAGGGGCTGCGCCGCACCGTCGACTACTTCCGCAGGGAGCGGGGCCTGCCGCCCATGTCCGAGCGGGTCGTTCCGGTGAACTGACCGCCTCCGCGCGGACGGTAGGCGCCCGCGCACGCGGGTAGTCGTGATCACCGGGGGACCAGACCGAGGAGGGGGACACGGGTGAAGCAGAACCGGGAGACGGCAGGACGGGTCACCGTCGTCATCGCCACCCGCAACCGCCGGGAGGAACTGCACCGGACGCTGCGCCGACTGGCGCGGCTGCGCCCCCGGCCGCCGGTGGTCGTCGTGGACAACGCCTCCACCGACGACACCGCCGAGTCGGTGCGCGCGCTCTTTCCCGAGACGCAGGTGGTGTCGCTGGCCCGCAACATCGGAAGCGCCGCGCGCAACATAGGGGTGTCGCTGGCCCGCACCCCGTACGCGGCGTTCTGCGACGACGACTCCTGGTGGGAGCCCGGAGCGCTGGAGCGCGCCGCCGACGCCTTCGACGCCCATCCCCGCCTGGGACTCGTCGCGGCCTCGGTCAGCGTCGGCGAGGACGCGCGGCCCGACCCCATCAACGCGCAGTTGGCCGACGGGCTGGGCACCGTGCCCGGCCTGCCGGGCCCGCGCGTCCTGGGGTTCATGGCGTGCGCGTCGGTCGTGCGCGTGGCGGCGTTCGAGGAGGTGGGCGGGTTCAACCCGCTGCTGTTCTTCGCGGGGGAGGAGACCCTGCTCGCCCTGGACCTGGCCGCCGCCGGGTGGGAGCCGTGCCATCTGCCCGAGGTGTGGGCGCATCATCATCCCTCCACCCAGCGGCCGCCCGGTCCGTGGCGGCGGCGCCTGGAGGAGCGCAACGCGGTGCTGACGATGTGGCTGCGCCGCCCCTGGGCGCGGGCGCTCGGCGCGACCGCGGGCCTGGCCCGGCGGGGGCTGCGGGACGCACCGGCCCGCCAGGCCCTCGGCGACGTGCTGCGCGGCATGCCGCGGGTGCTCGCGGCCCGGCACCGTCTGCCGCCGTCGGTGGAGAACGACATGCGCGTGCTGGAGACGCGGTGAGCGCCGAGCCGCGGGTCGGCGTCGTCGTCATCACCCACCAGCGCCGCCCGGAGGTGCTGCACACCCTGCGCAGACTCCGCGACCTGCCCGAGTCGCCCCCCGTCGTGGTGGTGGACAACGCCTCCACCGACGGCACCGCCGAGGCGGTGGCGGCGCAGCACCCCGAGGTCGCGCTGATCCGCGCCCCCGTCAACCTGGGGGCGGTGGCCCGCAACATCGGCGTGGAGGCGCTCGACACCCCGTACGTGGCGTTCTGCGACGACGACACCTGGTGGGAGCCGGGGTCGCTGGAGCGCGCCGCCGACCTGCTCGACGAGTTCCCCCGGATCGGCTGTCTGACCGCGCGCATCGTCGTCGAGCCGGACGGCCGGGAGGACCCCATCACCCCGGAGCTGCGCCACTCTCCGGTGCCGGGGCCGCCGGAGCTTCCGGGCCCGGCCCTGCTGAGTGTGCTGGCGGGCGCGTCGGTGTTCCGGGTGAGCGCGTTCACCGAGGCGGGCGGGTTCTCCCCGAGGCTGTGGCTGGGCGGGGAGGAGGAGCTGCTCTCCCTGGATCTGGCCGCCGCCGGATGGTGGCTGTGCTGGATCGAGGACATGGTCGTGCACCACGCCGCCTCCCGCAGGCGCGACAGCCGCGTGCGCCGCCGCCTGGGCATCCGCAACACGCTGTGGACGGCGTGGCTGCGCCGCCCCCTGGGCGGGGCGCTGCTGCGCACCGGCGCGGTGCTGCGCGCCGTGCCCAAGGACGCGGCCAGCGCCCGGGCACTGGCCGCGGCCGTCGCGGGGCTGCCGTGGGTGCTGCGGGAACGGCGCCCGGTGCCCCGCGAGATCGAGCGGGGACTGCGCCTGCTGGCCGAACCGCAGCGCCACTCCCGAGCTCGCCGCTACGTGGGCTGAGGCCCGCCCCGGGGGTGTCGGCATCGACGTGAGTGGGGCCGTGAAGCGCGAGTGCGGCCCCCTGGTGTCAAGATCAACGAGGGGGACGCGGGGTATTCCGCCTGGGCCTCAGGGGTGGGGCACCGCTGGGGTCGGGGTGGAATGCCGTGGGCTGGTCGGCGCGGAGTCCTACGGCCGGTGCTCGCCAGGCGGCCGTCAGACCTCGGTCGGAGCGCGCCGTGTGCGCTCCGAAGAACACCGGCCACCATTGAACGCCCGAGGGTTTCCCGTTTCGGAAAACATTCATGCTTGTCTTCCAGGGCAGGGGCTTCTAACGTCGTGGCATGAAATCCCGAATCCTGTCGGAGGGAGAGCGGCCCCCGTGCGTCTGACCAGGATCGACGGAACGTACAGTCTACGCAACTGACCGAGGAACGTACGTGATCCAGGGGTACGTGGTCAGCGACAGCGAGATGGCGGGTCAAGTGGACCTTCCTCAGGGGGAGACCGCTGTCGAGGTTCCCCGGGAACTCCTTGAGAGGGTCGCCCGTGATCTCTGAGGAAGAGCTCGCAGAATACTTCGCTTCGTTCACGTCATCGGCTTTCCGACTGGAGACACTCGACACGTACCGTGTCGCAGAGGAAGCCGAATACTTCGACCGTTTCCTTTCCGGCGGGGATTTCCCCGAGGAGTGGCGGCACAACCCCTGGGTCCGCAGCATCACCAGCACCGGGAGAAGGCTGCGACGAGTCCGCGTTCTCACTCCTCCACTGAGTGATTACCTGAGGTTCCAACTCTCTTGGGGCTACCCCGGAAACGTCAGGGACGGCGAGGAGATCAGTATCCTCAACCTCTCCGACCACCCCGTCCCAGACCTTCCAGATCATGATTTCTGGCTCTTCGACGAGAAGACGGTCCTCAGGATGCACTACACCGGGACCGGTGAGTTCCTGGGCGCCGAGCGCATCGACGAAGACTTGACCGCCGAGTATTTGGGATACCGCGACAAAGCGCTCGCCGCCGCCGTTCCCTACACCGATTACTGGGACCGCGTCCACCACGATGTCGAGTGACGAGAGCAGCGATCTCGCGGCCGTTTCCCGTTTGAGGTAGGCCGTCCCGGTCAGTGCGGGGGTTGTCGGCCGGTGAGGTGGGGTTGGATGCGGTTGCGCACGGCGGTCTTGCTGAGGCCGACGGTCTCGGCGATGGCTTTGAGGGTTTCGCCTGCCTGGTAGCGGCGGGCGAGTTCGGTGTCGGGGATGCCGATGTCCTTTCTGCGGTGGCGGGGGTGGGGGACGGGCGCGCCGCGTCGGGCGCGTTGGCGTTGGCGCAGTCGCAGGACGGTTCCGGTGACGGTGCGGCGGCCGTGGGTGTGTTTGCCGCGCACGTCGTGGCCCCACGGGCGGGACGGAATCTCGTGTTGGTGCCACAGGGCGAGGAAGGCTCGGCGGGCCTGGGAGAGGGCGGAGACGAAGCTGTGGTACTTCAGGCCGACGGCTTCGGCGGCTCGGGTGTGGTCGTCGTGGGCGGCCAGGGCGAGCAGGACCCGGCGGTGGCGGGGGCGCAGGGCGGGCCAGATCTGGGCGAGGGCGAGGCGTTCGACCACGCCGGGTTCGGGGCTGGGGTGGGGGTTGGCGGCGAGGGCCCAGTAGCGCTCGAAGCCGGGGCGGGTGACGGTGTCGTAGCCGGGGTGCCAGCCGCGGAAGGAGCAGTCGGCGCGGGCGGCGTCTCTGATGGCGTTCCAGGCGACGCGCAGGAGTTCGTGGCGCTGCGGCGGGGTGTCGGTGGCGTAGAGGTGGGTGGTGATGGCCTCCCACGCGGTTTCGGTGCGCACCTGCCGGTTGAGGTGGCTGCGGTGGTAGGCGGTGGCGGCGGCGGTCGCGGCGATGTCGTCGAGTTCGGCGAGGCTGTAGCCGAAGCGCAGGGGTTCGCGGCGGGCGTCGAGGGTGTCGGGTGCGGGCATGGGCGGGCTTTCACGGGAGGGGTGGGTGCGGGCTTGACGCGGTCGAGGTGAGTGGGCCGTTGAGGGGCGGAAACGGCCCACTGCCGTCGAGATCAGCGGGGAGCGGGGGTTCGAAGACGGCCCACACGGCGTGGCCGCCGTCCTCTCAGCGTGGCGCGGCGCTCGGCCACCAGGTTCCGGCGAGGAGCAGCCCCGGTGTGCTCGGCGCACAGCGCGGCGGCGGCCCCTGCCACGTGGGTGGTGGGCGCCTGCCCGGTGCGGCCCCAGATGAACCACCAGCCCCCGGTGACGCCGTGGACCACCACCACCGGCACCAGACGGCCGGAGGTGCGGACGTAGAGCACGGGGTGGGAGGTGGCGGACAGGGCGAGCAGCGCGGTCCCGCCCAGGGACCGGACGGCCTCGGCGAGTTGGGAGAGGAGGGCGATGCGGGGGTTGGGAACGAGAGGCTGGCTCTCTTGAGGGTTACTGCAGCAGAAGATTTCCAAGATCGAGAGCGGAGAGCAGAAGAGAATCCCCGCCTCCGAACTCGACGCACTGCTGAACATCTACAAGGTCAACGACCCCCAGATCCGCGAGTCCCTGCACGAGTGCGCCAAGCTCGCCAAGCAGCGCGGATGGTGGACCAAGTACAAAGACGCCTTCCCCGGCGGCCTGCCCGACTTCGAGAGCGAAGCATCAGTCATCCGCTCCTACGAAGCCCAGGTCATCCCGGGACTGCTCCAGACACCGGACTACGCCGACGCGGTGTTCCGGGCCTACAAGTTCCGCGAGGACGAAGAGATCAACCGCCTGGTCAAGGCACGCATGGAACGGCAGAACATCTTCAGCAGGGTCGATCCACCCCACTTCATGACAGTGATCGATGAGGGGGCGCTCCACCGCCTCGTCGGCTCAATCGAGGTGATGCGCACCCAACTGCGCCACCTGACCCACATGGCCTCCCGGCACAACATCGACATCTACGTCCTGCCGTTCAAAGCGGGAGCGCACGCCGCGACCACGGGAAGCTTCACGATCATGGACTTCCCCGACCCTATGGACACCAGCGTCGTCTACGTAGAAACCCCTACCTCTACCCTGTACCTCGAAGACGACGACGAAGTCCGGGAGTACAACGCCATGATCAGCCGAACCCAGTCGGCGGCGTTGAACCCCACCCTGTCCATGAACCTCGTCGAAGAGGTCATCAAGTCCCTAGAAGAGTGAGCCAAGTGTCTGATCAGCAGGCGTGGCGCAAGAGCAGCTACAGCGGAGGCCGAGAGAACTGCGTCGAGGTCGCCGACCTCCCCGGCGCTACTGCTGTCCGTGACTCCAAGCATCCCGAGGCCGCCGTGTTGGCCTTCCCCGTCTCTGAGTGGGCCGCCTTCGTGCGGGCCGCCTTCGTGCGGGCGGCCCGGGGCGGGCGTGTCTGGCGGGTGTCTGGTTCGTGGGGCTAGGGAGAGGCAGAGGTATTCCACCCGAGCCCCCAGGGGGGCGGGCCTGGAATGCCTCATCCCGGACGGACCCGCACCGCGTCTCCCAGCTCGGGTCATGCACAGGCAGCAGACAGTCTTGCCGCAGCGTGAAGCGCCCCGCTCACACTCGGGGCATGGGTGACCTTCCGCAGTACGGCTCCTCCCCCGAGAACATGAGCTTCTCCCAGCTCCTCAACGGCGCTCCCGCAGCGGGAATCCCCGCCCGGGTGCGTCAGGCGTCCCCCACCTGCCGCCCGGAGCGGTCTTCGTCTCCCGTACCGCCGCCTGGCTGCACGGTGTCGACGTGTTCCCACCAGGTGTGTCGGACTCAAGGTGGCCACTGGAGATCACCGTTCCGCAGACCGGCCGCCTTCCCTCAGGTCCCGGTCCACGGTTCCACCGATGGGACCTCACCGCAGAACAGGTCACCACCGTGACCGGGGTCGCCGTCACCACCAGGGAGCGCACCGTCCTCGACTGCGCCCGCCGCCTGCCGCGCCTGGAAGCGGTCGCGGCCGTGGACCAGCTCCTCTCCCTCGGAGCCGACACCGACCAGGTGGACGGCCTGGTCTCCTCCCTCACCGGGCACAGCCACGCGCGCCGGGTCCGCTCGGTGCTCGACGGGGCCGACCCCCAAGCCGCCTCGGCGATGGAAAGCTGGTGCAGGTGCCTGGTCCGCGACGCGGAACCGCCCCACCCCCACTCCCAGGTTCCGCTCCTCCTGCCCGACGGCAGGCGGGCCTTCCTCGACCTGGGGTTTCCCCGTTACCGACTGGCACTGGAATACGACGGTCGAGAACACCACACCCGGCCCGCCGACCAAAGCCACGACAAGCGGCGGCGTGCCCAATTCCGCGACCTGGGGTGGGAAGTGCTGGTGGTCACCAGCGCCAACGTGGTGGAGAGCCCCGACCAGGTGCTGTCCGCCTTACTGCTCCGCCTCCAACGACGCGGCTGGGCTCCCCATCCAGCGCGGCTGCGCCGAATCCAACGCCGCATCAACTACATGGCGATGTGCCGCCGCCGCGACAGAGAACACTGGTACGAGTCGTACTGACACACGGAGGCAGAGGCGGCACCGGAGAAGGGCGAGGCATTCCAGGTCAGCACCCCGGGGGCCCCACGGGTTGGCGGCGGGGGCCGCCGTCCTACGCCGCCAGGCCCGGCTCGTCCGGGCGCAGGGCCTCGGCGACGGGGCGGGCGACCTCGGGGTGGCGCAGGTACTCCTCGACGTCGTGGGGACGCCTGGGCGAGTTGGCGGTCACCACCTCGACGAGCCCCGGGCCCCACACGGGGTTCAGCGGACAGCCGATGGTCGCGGCGTCGGCCGGGCTCCAGGCGTTCAGCCAAGCCTCCACGCGGTCGGGGCGCCTCGGCGGCTGCAGCAGGACCCGCTCGTGGACCGCGTCGAGACCGAGCGGACTTCCCGTGGTGACCAGCAGCGGCACGGCCACGTCGGGGCGGGCCCGGCTCAGCAGGTCCACGGCCACGACCGTGCCGAGGCTGTGCCCGACCACGACGACCTTTCCGTCCCGGGGGAAGTCGGCGGCCACCCGCTCCAGGACCGCCTCGCGCACCGACTCCTCGCCCAGGTAGGCGGCCACGTCCCGCAGGAACAGGGCGATCAGCACCTCGTCCAGGCCGCTGCGGGCCGCCACCCAGCTCAACTCCCGCTGGAGTCGGCTGGTCAGCGCGGAGAGGAAGCCCATGCCGGTCGCGCCCTCCCGGTCCGCTTCCGTGTCGTCGGCCAGCAACTCGGTCGGCATGCCCGAGCGCAGTGCCGCCTGCGCCAGCAGCGACTCGTAGAGCGCGCGCGGTCCCTCCCGGGAGGGGGCCAGCGCCTCGGCGGGTTCGGTCGCCCCGGTCGGCGGCGGCTGCGCGGTCAGTTCGGCGAGCAGGTCGCCGTAGTAGGGGAACCACACCGACGTCGGGGACACGGTGGGCAGTTCGGCCGCGAGCAGTCCCGTGTTGAGTCCGGCCGTCCACGCGGCGCGCAGCCGTGCGGGGTCCTGTCCCTCCAGGCCGCGTCCGTGGACGAACACCAGCCGGACGGCGTCGGGTTGTGCGTTTCCGCGCAGGCCCGGGCCGCCGGAGCGGGGGCGGCGCTCGCGGCCCCAGAACGGTTCGGCCTCGGTGGGGGCGGGGGCGCCGGCCACTCCCGCGCCGGGGCCCAGCGCCGCGAGGAGGTCTCGCTGCGCCGCGGGGAGCTCCGCCTCGGCCAGGAAGTCCAGGATCGAACTGACACGGGTGCCCTCGTTGCCGATCCATCCGGCCGCGGAGTCGGGGTCGCCGGGACGCAGCGGTGTTCCGTCCGCGCGCAGCCGACGCCCCCGGGCGTCGCGTCGGGGCACGGCCGAGTGGTGCAGTGCCACGACCTCCCACTGGTCGTTGTAGACGGGTGAGCCGGAGCTTCCGGGCTCGGTGTCGGCGGAGTAGTGGAGGAAGTCCTCGGTCTGCTGGAGGATGCGGCTGCCGCGGACCGTGATCTCCTTGAGCCGCCCCCTCGGGTGGCCGATGACGTTCACCGGTTCCCCGGTGACGGCCTTGCCCTGGGTGCGCAGCAGCGGGTTCCAGCCGAAGACCGCGCCCGGGGAACGGCCGTCGGCGTCGGGCCGTACCCGGACGAGGGCGAAGTCGAGTTCCCGGTCGGCGACGAAGAACGTCTCCGGGTCGAGTCGGTGGCGCACCGGGACGCGGGGGCGCAGTTCGACGTCGACCTCGGCGGCGAACTCGGCGACGGTCCGCTCCGCGGTCTCGGCGTCGCTGATCACGTGGTGGTTGGTCAGCAGCAGTTCGGGGGAGACCAGGAATCCCGTTCCGCACGGGATCTCCCGGCCGTTGTGGACCAGGACGATCCGGGCGACGGGGGAGGCCGCGCGCGCCCCCCGGTACAGGAAGCCCACGGACTGGAGTTGGTCGGTGGCGCCGATGATCCGCTGACGGACCCGGTGCCGGTCGGCGGCGCTCGGCGCGGTGTCCGCCGTGAGCGCCTGGGCCGGAACCCGGCGGAGCGCGACGAGCCGTTCCGCGCGCGCCCGAACCTGGTCGAAGGTGTCGTGAACGGGGATTCCGGTCCGCTGCTGCAGTTCCCGGGTGCGGGCCCGGGCCTGCTCGGTTTCGGCGAACCGCTGGGCGGCCCGCTGCTCCTGCCACTGGTATTCGACGGTCGCCTGGTGGGGAAGCGCGTTCATCCGATTCCCTCCTGCTCCTCGTCCGGCGGACCGGGCTGTCCGCCGGATCCTCCCTGGTCTTCATGGTCGCGCGTAACGCCGCGGAATACCGGGGAACTCGGAAAACGGCTGCTCCCCCGTGGGAGGAACAGTCCGGGTGGACCCTGTTTGTGCATGTCAGAAGCCTGTGTCAGAAAGGTGGCGAAAAGTCACGATCGCGGGTGGTTTGGGGTAATTCGCGAATGATAAAAACCGGTTCACCAAAAGACTGCTGAACCGGTTGTGTGAACTGGGACACCAAGGCTATTGTGGCGTCGGCGCCTCAGGAGGGAAAAGGCAGTCGGGGCCGCGTAAACCCACTCTTGTACACCTCTGCCCATCGGCAGTTCTTTCATGAGGAAGGCCATGAGAAAACGTCTCACGGTCGCCGCGGCGACGATTCTCGCGCTGCTCGCGTCCGTCTTCGTGTTCGCGCAACCGGCGAACGCGGCCACCGGCTTCTACGTCGACAACGGTCGGCTCTACGAGGCGGGCGGCCAGGAGTTCGTCATCCGCGGCGTCAGCCACCCCCACGCCTGGTACGCGCAGGAGACCGACTCCTTCGCGGGCATCAAGTCCCACGGCGCCAACACCGTGCGCGTGGTGCTGAGCAACGGCGTCCGGTGGACCAAGAACGACGCCGCCGACGTCGCCAACGTCATCTCCCTGTGCAAGCAGAACCGGCTCATCTGCATGCTGGAGGTGCACGACACCACCGGCTACGGCGAGCAGAGCGGCGCCTCCACCCTCGACCAGGCCGTCGACTACTGGATCGAGATCCAAAGCGCCCTGGAGGGCCAGGAGGACTACGTCCTCATCAACATCGGCAACGAGCCCTACGGCAACGACTCCGCCACCGTCGCCGACTGGGCCTCCGACACCTCCGCCGCCATCCAGCGGATGCGCGACGCCGGGTTCGACCACACCCTCGTGGTGGACGCCCCCAACTGGGGCCAGGACTGGTCGCACACCATGCGCGACAACGCCGGCAGCGTCTACACCAGCGACCCGACCGGCAACACGGTCTTCTCCATCCACATGTACGGCGTCTACGAGCAGGGCTCCACGGTCACCAGCTACCTGGAGCACTTCGTCAACGCCGGTCTGCCGATCATGATCGGCGAGTTCGGCCACGACCACTCCGACGGCAACCCCGACGAGGACACCATCATGGCCGAGGCCGAGCGGCTGGGCCTGGGCTACATCGGCTGGTCGTGGAGCGGCAACGGCGGCGGCGTCGAGTACCTGGACATGGTGAACAACTTCGACGCCGACAGCCTGACCTCGTGGGGCCAGCGGATCTTCTACGGTGCCAACGGCATCTCCAGCACCGCCGAGGAGGCCACCGTCTACGGCGGCGAGCCGCCGACCGACCCCACCGACCCGCCCACCGACCCCACGGACCCGCCGACCGACCCGCCCGCCGAGGGCGACTGCTCGGCCGACTACACCACGGTCGGAAGCTGGGGCGGCGGCTTCCAGGGCGAGGTCACGGTCACCGCGGGCGACTCGGCCATCTCCAACTGGACGGTGAGCTGGACCTTCCCCGGTGGCCAGAGCGTCAGCCACGGCTGGAACGCCAGCTTCGGCGGCGGCTCCCCGGTCACGGCGAGCAACGCTCCCTACAACGGACAGCTCGGCGCCGGACAGTCCACCACGTTCGGCTTCATCGGCTCGGGCAGTGCCCCCGGATCGCTGACGCTGACCTGCACCACCGACTGACCTTCCGGTAGTCCCGGAGGGACGGAACACGGAAGCGGAGCGGCCCGCGAGTCTTTCTCGCGGGCCGCTCTGCGTGTGGTCCGGGGCCCGTCTCAGGGGGTCAGTCCCCGCGGAGCTGGTCGCGGGCCCACACGCCGGACGACTTCAGCGACGAGCCGTTCCACGGGCCCCCGGCCGAGCAGGTGCCCGGCTGGAAGACCGCTCCGGAGCGGTGGTCGTCGGAGTAGTTCCACTTCGTCCAGCCGATCTGCTCCTGCTCCATCAGGTCCAGGTAGCGCTCGGCCATCGCGTAGTCGTTGGTCCCGTCGCCGGTGTAGGACTCGGTGCCGAACTCGGTGACGAAGACCGGGAACATCTGGGCGGCGTCGCGCAGCGCGTTCAGGTAGTTGTCGCGGTGCGAGGCCGCGTAGAAGTGGAAGGTGTACATGACGTTGTCGGCGTCGACCGGGTCGGCGGCGATCTCGGCGGGACCGGAGCCCTCGGAGACGCCGAGCGAGGACCAGCCGGGGGTGCCGACGATGACCACCGAGTCGGGGTCGTGGCTCCGGATCACCGGAATGATCTCCTCGGCGTAGCTCCTGATCGAGCTCCAGCTCACCCCGTTGGGCTCGTTGGCGATCTCGTAGAGCACGTTGGTCTTGTCGGCGTGGCGCCGGGCGATCTCGGTGAAGAAGGTCCTGGCGCGGTCAGCGTTGTAGTGGGGGTCGCCCGGGGTGAGGATGTGCCAGTCCACGATCACGTACATGCCGCGCGCCGTGGCCATGTCGATCAACTGGTGCATCCGGTCGGTGAAGCCGCGCGGATCGGTCTCGTAGCCCTCCTCCTGGACGTACATCGACAGCCGGACGATGTCGGCCTGCCAGTCGTGGGCCAGGGCGTCCAGCGAGCTGTCGGTCAGGCAGTGGTCGAACCACTGGATGCCGTGGGTGCTCATGCCGCGCAGCTGCACCGGGTTGCCGTTCTCGTCGCACAGCTTGGTGCCGCAGACCTGGACCCTGCCGTACCTCTCGACCGGGGTGCCGGGTTCGGGCTCCGGGTCGGGATCGGGGCTCGGGTCGGGGTCGGGGTCGCCTCCCGTGCAGGGCGCGCCGTTGACCGTGCAGCCCGTGGGATCGCCGGTACCGCTGGCGGTGAACCCGAAGGAGACGGAGCCGCCCGGGGCGATGCTGCTGTTCCAGGAGACGCCGGTGAAGGTGTGGGAGCCGCCGCTGCCGGTGTGCTCGGTGTTCCACGCGTGGCCGACCGTCGTCCCGGCGGGCAGGGTGAGAACGACCTGCCAGTCCGAGACGGTGCTCGACGTGTCGTTGTGGACCGTGACGGACGCGGTGTAGCCGCTGCCCCAGGAGGAGTCCTTGGTGAAGGTGGCCGTGACCCCGGCGGCACGCGCGACGCCGGGTGAGAGCACCGCGAGGACGAGGGCGAGTACGGCGGTCAGCGCGACCGCCGTCGGGGAGGCCGCCCGGAGCCGGGCGGTGGGGGATCTGGTCATGGTTCCTCACATCGGTAGGAGACGGGGGAGCGTTCTGGGAACGCTCCCAACAGAAGGGGCCGCATTCGGGGTGAGGATCGGGTGACAGCGGGCAATGCGGTGAAACCGGAACGTAACGACTCGGTAGCGTCAAGTCAAGGGTGCTGGTGCTCCGGACGCGCCGGAAGGAGGTCACCGGTCCCCGAGCAGTGCCCGGAAGCGGGGGAGCGGCGGGGTGTTCCGGGGAGGGACCGGCGGCCCATCCCCTCGGCGGAGATCCCCTCACCGCTTCCCGTCCGCCCCGAGGCCGAGACCGACCCCCTCGGGCCGAGGACATCCCGGAACTTCCCCCGGTTCACCGGTGTTGGGCCTAGAGTGGGAGCGCGAGGGGAGGACGGTGACGATGCGCGACACCTGGACCGCCGTCGACTTCGAGACCGCCAACCGCGACCGGGGCAGCGTCTGCGCGGTCGGACTGGTGCGGGTCGAGGACGGCCGGATCGTCGACCGCTACACCACTCTGGTCCGGCCCCCCGAACCGGTCGACCACTTCGCCCCCTTCAACATCGACTTCCACGGGATCACCCCCGAGCAGGTCGCCGACGCCCCGGAGTGGCCGAGGGTGCACCGCACCATCCTGGAGTTCGCCGACGGAGGCCCCTTCGTCGCCCACAACGCCGTCTTCGACATGGGCGTCATCCAGGCCGCCTGCGCCCACACCGGCCTGGCCGAGCAGCCTCTCGACTACGTGTGCTCCCTGCACACCGCGCGGCGGACCTGGCCCGCGCTGCGCGACCACCGACTGCCCACGGTGTGCCGCCAGATCGGGCACGAACTGAGGCGGCACCACGCCGCCGACGCCGACGCCGAGGCCGCCGCGCACATCATGCTCGCCGCGTTCCGGGCGCACGGGGTGGCCACGCTGCCCGAGCTGTGCCTGCGGCTGCGCCGCCCGCCGCGACGCGCCACGGCGCCGACCGAGCCGCAGCCGCCCCGAACCGCTCCGCTGTGGTCCGCCGACTCCAGGTTCGACCGGTGGCGGCGGGAGGCCGACGAGCCGCTGCCCGAACCGGACCCCGGCGCCGACCCCGACGGCCCGCTGTTCGGCCGGGTCGTCTGCGTCAGCGGAGACCTGGTCGGCATGTCCAAGACCGAGGTGTGGCGGCGCGTCGCCGCGGTGGGCGGAGTCCCGGCCAAGAACGTCACCCGCAGGACCGACGTCCTCGTCACGGGAGCCAACGGGGGAGCCAAGACCGCCAAACACCGCCGGGCCGAGTCCTACAACGCCAGCGGATCGCGCATCGACATCATCGACGAGGCCGAACTGCTGGCCCGGCTGGCCGCCGGGGGCCAGCGGCTGCGCGGACGGCCCTGACGGGCCCGCTCACAGGTCGGAGGGGCGGCAGCGGAAGACCTGCAGGCGGCGGCCGTAGTACTTGTCGGTCTCACCGACCCACTCCATGCCGATCCGGCGCGCCGTGGCGATGGCGCGCTCGTTGTCCGGCCGCGCCACCGCAAACAGCTCCTCCAGGCCCTGGCTGAACGCCCAGCGGATCAGCGCCTGACTCGCCTCCGTGGCATAGCCGCTGCCCCAGGTGTCGGGGCGCAGTTGCCAGTTGAGTTCGAAGTCCTCCTCGAACGGCGGGAGCAGCCGCAGCGACAGGCCGCCGATGACCTCGCCGTCCTCCCTGCGCACCACCGCCCACCGCCCCGCCGGGGGGACCAGGTTGGGCTGCGCCTCCACCCACGCCTCCAGCACCGAACGCATCGCGGAGACGTCGTCGACCGCTCCCGTGCTGAGCCAGTGCGCCACCTCGGGGGAGCCGTAGATCGCGTAGGCGGCCTCGGTGTCGTCGAGGCTCCAGTCCCGGATGAGGAGACGCTCGGTGCTCAGGGGTGGTGTCATGGAACACATGGTAAGTGCCGGTATACCCGATTGGTCTATCCCTGTCGCCGAGGGTTTTCCCAGTTTTGGGGCCGCGGTTGACCGCGGTCGCGCCCGGGATCCGGCCAGCGCTCGCGCAGGAGGGCGTCCACCTGCGCGGCCAGCGGCGGCGCGGCTCGTGTGTTGTCCAGTTCCGCGTGGGGAGCCGCGGGCGGCTCGGAGGGGCGGACGCGGGCGACGAAGGCGGTGAACTCCGCGAGCTTGCCCGCGTCGCGGGCCCGGCCGCGCCCGGTCAGGCGCTCGCGCAGGGTCTCGGCGTCGCTGCGCACCCAGACCAGGCGGACCGGGTCGCCGCCCAGTTCGGCGACCCAGGAGCGCCACCGGGACAGGTCGCGGATCTGCTGGGTGAAGGGGGCGTCCAGCAGCACCGGGCAGCCCGCGGAGCGGATCTGCCGCGCCGCCGCGGTCATCCCCCCGTACTCGTGCCTCTTGACGTGCTCGTCGTACCAGGGGCCCTCGCGCTCCCCGTGGGGGCGGTGGTGCGCGCGCAGCAGGGCCGCGACGAAACCGCTGTAGAGGGTGTCCTTGTCCAGCAGCGCCGGAACGGGGCGCAGCCGTCGCAGCAGCAGTCCGGCGACCGTGGACTTCCCGGCGCCGGGAGCGCCCGAGACGATCCACACGGGCGCCGGCGGCGGAGCGGGGGGAGGCGGTGCTTCGGTCACCGTCCCAGTCTGTCGGGGCGGATCGGGCCGTGCCACCCCGCACCGCGCATGCGGTGCGGGGTTCTGGGCATGTGACCACCACACGGGACCGCCGCTGAAGAGGAGGCACACCATGCGCGCCACACGGTGGGCGGAACGGCGCCGACACCCCATGGACCGGCCGGGGACCTCTGAAGCGTCCTGGCGGGGATGGCCCGCGCTGCGGGAGTTTCCCGCGGTCCATCTGGCCGGGATCACCAGTGCGGTCGCAGTCGCCCCGCACCCCGGGGACGAGATCCTGGCCGTGGGCGGGGCGATCTCCATGCTGGCCGCGTCGGGGGCGCGGCTGCGCGTCGTCTCCGTCAGCGACGAGGGCGAGTTCGGTCCCGGGACGCGCGGAGCGTCCTGGGAGCGGTTGGCCGAGGTGCGTCACGCGCTGCGGGTGCTCGGCGCCGACGACGCCGAGGTCATCCCGCTGGGACTGTCCAGCGGACTGATCCGCGACGGCGCGGCGGGCCTGGAGCAGACACTCGCCAGGCTGTGCGCCGGGTTCGATCTGTGCCTGGGCCCCTGGGAGGGCGACCGGCACCCCGACCACGAGGCGGTCGCCGACGCGGCGCGGGCGGCGTCGGCGACGCTGGGGGTTCCGATGCTGGGCTGCCCGGTCTGGATGTGGCACTGGGCGCGTCCGGAGGACACGCGGGTGCCGTGGGAGCGGGTGAACCGCATCGTCCTGCCGGAGGAGACCCGCAGGCGCAAGGTCGACGCGATCGCCTGCCTCAACGTCTGGAACGGTGCGAACCACGTCACGGCCGACGGGACGACGCTCTCCACGGAGAAGGTGGCGCACTTCATCAGGGACGCCGAACTGGTCTTCCGCTAGGCGGACGGAAGGGGCGCCTCCCCGGGGGTCAGGAGCGCGCGACGCCGAGCAGGTGGTGGAGGACCAGGTCCTCGTAGACGTCGCTGAGCTGCTCCAGGGGCAGCTTCGAGTCGGGCTCGTACCAGTTCAGGCTGGATTCCAGGGTGCGCAGCACGGTGGTCGCCGACACCGGTTCGCGGGAGTCGTCGGACGGGTGGAACAGTCCGAGGGCGCACCCCTGCTCGATGAGGCGGTGCACCCGGTCGTGGTAGGCGCGCAGCAGTTGGGACAGTTCGCGGTAGCGCCGCGGGGAGATCGCCCGCAGTGTGGGCAGCAGCACCCGGCGCAGTTCCAGTTCGGTGCGGCAGCGGCAGTTGAACTCGATGTGGCGGCGGATGAGCGCGCGCATCTGCTCCACCGGGGACAGTTCGGTGTCGGTGGCCGTCGTCTCGCGTTCCACCAGGGTTTTGGTGCGGTCGAGGACGAGTTGGTGGATCAGGTCGAGTTTGCTGGGGAAAACACGGCGGAAATCGGCCGGGTCCACGCCGGCCGCGGAGGCGATCGTGTACATGCTGACACTGTTGGGACCGTGTTCGGAGAAGAGGCGCCCGGCGGTGTCGAGTGCGTGCTTGGTGAATGAGACGTCCTGGGGCGAAAGGTCAGCGGTCATTATTGTCTCTGGAGCCTCGGAGCGCGGAGCTGTGCGCCCTATGAGACGTTCTGAGTGGTTGGAGGTGGGAAGTCCGATATTTGGGAGTTTTTCGGCTTCGGTTACGAACCGTTTTCGAGGATAGCGCCGTCCGGGGCGGTGACCACAAATTCCCGGAGGGGAGAACGGAGGGCTGCCGTCTGCTGCGGCATTCCCTCCGTACTACTAAATCCCTTGGAAGAGGTGGGAAATCCGGGGAACGCGGCTCTTCGGTCCACGGGCCGGACGATGGGCGCGACGGCGCCGGATTCCGGTCTCCGGGGGTGTCGCTCGCGTCCGCGGCGGTGCGGCGGCCCGGCGCGCGGGAGGCCCCGAGCGGGGGAGCGGCGCTGTCAGGAGGCCGGGGAGCTGCTAAGAAAGAGATGCGCGTCCTCACCGCAGGCGCCCCCCGCACCGAGCAGACCCGATCGCGAAGGCCAGAAGATGATCCCCGACCAGCGTCGCGAACACATCCTCAAGCTGCTGCAGGAACGCCACGTTCTCAGCATCAGCGAACTCACGTCGATGCTGTCCGTCTCCCATATGACGGTGCGCAGGGACATCCAGGCGCTGGAGAACGAGGGAAAGGTCCTCTCCGTCACCGGAGGCGTCCGCCTGGCGGCGCGCCTCAAGAGCGAACCGTCCTACCTGGCCAAGGCGCAACTGGAGGTGCCGGCCAAGCGTGCCGTCGCCCGGGCCGCGGCCGAACTCGTCAGGGAGAACTTCACGATCTACCTGGACGCGGGGACGACCACGCTCCAGATGGTCCCGCTCCTCACCGACAAGGCGGGGCTGACCGTGGTGACCAACGACTTCAACGTGGTCGGCCACCTCATGGAGTACCCCAACATCGAGCTCATCCACACCGGCGGCGTGGTCTCGCACGCCGACCACTCCTCGGTGGGGCAGTTCACCGCCGAGTTCCTCCGCAGGGTCAACGTGGACATCGCGTTCGTCGCCAGCAGTTCCTGGGACGTCGACCGCGGTTCCACCACTCCCTCGGAGGCCAAGGTCGTGGCCAAGCAGGAGCTGCTGCGGGTCGCCTCCAAGAGCGTGCTGACGGTGGACAGCACCAAGTACGGCAAGTTCGGCACCTTCACGGTCGCCCGGCTGGAGGAGTTCGACCTCATCGTCACCGACGACCGGCTGCCCGCGAACGCCGTACAGCAGCTCCGGGAGCGCGACATCCGCGTCGAACTGGTTCCGCTGGACTGAGCCGGGCCCGTTTCCGGATCAGTCCTCGCGGGCGGGCGGACAGTACAGTTCGAGCTGGATGCCGTCGGGGTCCTCGAACATCACCAGCGACCCGTGGGCGCGGTGCACGATCGGGGAGTGCTCCACGTCGAAGTCGTCCAGGCGCCTCTCCCACTCCTCCAGCTCCCCCAGGGAGGAGACGGCGAAGGCGAGGTGGTCCACACCGGCATGCCTGTGGTCGAAGCGCGCGTTGAAGTGGTCCCTGTGCTGGGTGAGGTACAGCAGCAGGCCGGTGGGGTGGCGGCAGAGCGTGCGCAGCCAGCGGGAGTCGTCCGTGGTCTCGTACTCGCGGAAACCCAGGACGTCACGGTAGAAGTCGACGCTGTCGTCTCGGTCGCGCACGGACAGGGTGATGTGCGCGATCCCTGTCAGAGTGGGCACGGGCACCTCTCTTCTTCGGTGCGGGGTCCGAAGCCTGAGCGGGGAGAACAAGGTAGGCACAAGCGCCCAGCTTACGCCGCTGTTTTCCGGTTGGAAACACGGCTCGGACATTGGTGGGAAATGTTCGCCTCCCGTGGCTCCGGAACGTTTCCGAACACCACGGAACGGTGTCGGGGCCCCGCTCCCGGGGGCCGGACCCCCTCGCCCCGAGGCGCCCGGAGCGCTCCCCGGGAGGGGGGAGTGGAGCCGGTCGCGGCCGGGCGAGACGCGCTGGAAACATTCCGTTGGTGGCTACGGACGAGGCGCCGGTTGGTAATCTCACCCCTGGTGAACCGGTTCATCAAACACGGGGAGAGGGTATGAGGCGCCCAACGATCGTTGACATCGCCAAGGCCGCCGGGGTCTCCAAGGGAGCGGTCTCCTACGCGCTCAACGGTCGTCCCGGGGTCTCGGATGCCACGCGCCGCCGGATCCTGGACATCGCCGAGCAGTTGGGCTGGGCGCCCAGCAGCGCGGCGAGGGCGCTGTCGGACGGTCGGGCCGGGGCGATCGGCATGGTCGTGGACCGGCCCGCCAAGACGCTGGCCGCCGAGCCGTTCTTCATGCGGCTGATCGGGGGAATCCAGTTCGAACTCGACGGAAGCCCGGTCTCCCTCATGCTGCGCTCGGCGGACGACAGGGACGTGGAGATGGCCACCTACCAGCGCTGGCACGCCGAACGCCGGGTCGACGGCGTCCTCCTGGTGGACCTGCGCCGTGACGATCCCCGTCTGTCCTTTGTGAAGGGACTGGGACTGCCCGCGGTGGTGATCGGTGGCCCCGAGCATACCCAGGGTCTGCCGTGCGCGTGGACCGACGACTCCAACGCCATGGGAGAGGTGGTGCGCTACCTGGCGTCGCTGGGGCACCGGCGGATCGCCCGGGTGGCCGGACCGGCGGAGTTCGTGCACACCGAGGTGCGCTCGCACGCCTTCGCCAGGGTGGCCGAGGAGGTCGGCCTGGTCCACGCCGAGGTGATCCACGCCGACTACTTCGACTCGCAGGCCGCGGAGATCACCCGGGCGCTGCTGTCCGGTCCGAACCCGCCCAGCGCGCTCGTGTTCGACAACGATCTGATGGCGGTGGCGGCGCTGGGCGTGGCCCAGGAGATGGGGGTCGCGGTCCCCGACCGGTTGTCCATCGTCGCCTGGGACGACTCGATGATCTGCCAGGCCATCCGCCCGGCTCTGACCGCTGTCGGCCGCGAGGTGACCCAGCACGGCAGGATCGCCGCCTCCCTGTTGCTGGAGGTCATCGAGGGCGGCGTGCCCCGTTCCAAGCAGACGCCGCGCAGCCGGTTGATTCCGCGGGCGAGCACCGGTCCCGCCGCGTTCTGACCGCCGGTCCGGGACTGAAGTAGGATCTGCGTACTCCACGGGACTCCGCGGCTGGTAGGGCGGCTGAACTGCTGATTGGCGCGTCCACGCTTGCGTGAACCGGTTTAGTTTTCATAACACGTCTTGACGCTGAACCGGTTTATTGATGTTCTTTCGTTCACTCCCGACTGTGTTCTACGTCATGTCGGGAGGGGAGAGATGAGACACGGCCGCGTCAAGCGGCGCATGCGTGCCCAGGTGAGCGGCCACGGGGGTGCCGACGCCTGGAAGCGCTCCCAGTCGGCTGTCGCCGGGTGACACGTCCCCGGTGACAGATGGAGGAGAGAAGTGACGATGCGAAACCGCTACAGGTTTCTGATTCCCCTCGCGCTGGTCAGCCTGATGGCCACGTCCTGCGCGAGCGACACGGAAGGTGACGGTGGCGCGGCAGGGGACTACCCCCGTGCGGAGACCCTCTACACCGGCGGCACCCAGTGGGGCCCGCCGAGCACCTGGAACCCTCTCGACACCGGCAACTACGCCACGGGAACGGTGGGTCTGGTCTACGAGACCCTGTTCCTGTTCGAGCCGCAGTCGGGCGAGTACATCCCCTGGCTGGCCGAGAGCGGTGAGTGGGTCGACGACTCGACCTACGAACTGAAGCTCCGCCAGGGCGTCCAGTGGAGCGACGGCGAGGACTTCACCGCCGACGACGTGGTGTTCACCGTCGAGCTCGGCCAGATCGAGGGCTCCACCTACGGCAACCTGTGGGAGTGGCTGGAAAGCGCCGAGGCCGTCGACGACCACACGGTCCGGTTCACCTTCTCCCAGGCCAACTACGCGCAGTGGGCGAACTGGCTGTACTTCAACGCCATCGTGCCCGAGCACATCTGGTCCGAGCGCTCCGACGAGGAGATCCTCACCGGCGCCAACGAGGAGCCCGTCGGCACCGGCCCCTACGCCTACGAGGCACACGACCAGGACCGCCAGGTCTGGAAGAAGCGGGACGAATGGTGGGCCACCGAGGCCCTGGGCCACGAGGTCGCCCCCACCTACATCGTCGACGTGGTCAACACCAGCAACGAGGCCGCGCTCGGCCAGGTGCTGCAGGGCAACATCGACATGAACAACAACTTCCTGCCGGGCGTCGCCCAGTTGGTCCAGGGCGGCTACGGGGTGGAGACCTACTACCCCGAAGAGCCCTACATGCTCGCGGCCAACACCGCCTGGCTGGTGCCCAACACCACCAAGGAGCCGATGGACGACCCCGAGTTCCGCAAGGCGCTCTCGGCCTCCATCGACATGGACGAGATCGTCACCAACGTCTACGGCGGCCTGGTCACCGAGGCCAACCCCACCGGCCTGCTGCCCGCGTGGGAGGAGTACATCGACACCGAGGTCGTCGAGGAGTACGCCACCCCGCGTGACCCCGACGTGGCCAAGGACATCCTCGAAGAGGCCGGCTACGAGGACACCAACAACGACGGCTTCGTCGAGACCCCCGACGGCGACCCGATCGACCTGACCCTCATCGTCCCCAGCGGCTGGACCGACTGGATGGAGTCGGCCCGGGTCATCAGCGAGAGCGCCGAGGCCGTCGGCATCAAGGTGACCGCCGAGTTCCCCGAGTTCAACGACCTGGTCGACCAGCGCAACAGCGGCGAGTTCGACCTGGTGATCAACAACGAGCGCCAGATCAGCAACACGCCCTGGACCTACTACGACTACATCTTCCGTCTGCCGGTCCAGGAGCAGCAGACCACGGTCAACTTCGGCCGCTACGAGAACGAGGACGCCTGGGAGCTGGTCGGCGAGCTCGACGGTGTCCCGGTGGAGGACGTCGAGGCGGTCCGCGAGGTCGCCGGTGAGCTCCAGCAGATCCACCTCGAGGAGATGCCCGTCATCCCGCTCTGGTACAACGGCCTGTGGTCGCAGACCAGCAACACGGTGTGGACCAACTGGCCCTCCAGCGAGACCGACAACAACTACCTGCCCTCCACCTGGCGCGGCTACTTCCAGCTGGGCAGCATCCTGATGCTGACCGAGCTGGAGCCCGCTCCGGAGGAAGAGTAGGCAGCGAGTTTTTCCGAGACGTGGTCCCGGTGAACCGCCCCCGTCCCTCCGTCCGCACTCCCAGCGGACGGAGGGGCGGGGGCCCCTCGCGACCACCGAGCCCAGGAGGGCCCGTTGCGTAAATACTTCGGCCGCAAGATCTTCGTCTATGTATTGACCTTCTTCGCCGCCGTCACCATCAACTGGATGATCCCGCGACTCATGCCCGGCGACCCCATCCAGAGCCGCCTCGCCCGCGCCTCGCTGACCGACGCGGGGGCCGCCGAGGCGCTGTACGAGTACTTCAACAACATGTTCGGCCTCGACCAGCCGCTCTGGCAGCAGTACCTCAACTTCTGGGTGTCGCTGCTCCAGGGCGACCTGGGGATCAGCATCTGGAACTTTCCCACGCCGGTCACCGAACTGATTATGGGAGCGGTCCCATACAGTCTGGGGCTGCTGCTGCCGTCCATCCTGCTCAGCTGGTTCGTCGGAAACTGGTTCGGCGCCTACGCCGCGCGCAGCAAGTGGCTGGACAACACGATCCTGCCGCTGGGCTACGTGCTGACCGCCACCCCCTACATGTGGCTCGCGCTGCTGCTGGCCTGGAGCCTCGGCATCGTCGCCGACCTCTTCCCCGCCTCGGGGTCCTACGGGCTCTCCCTGCAGCCCGCGTTCACGTGGACGTTCATCTCCAGCCTGCTGGAGCACTGGTTCCTGCCGTTCCTCTCGCTGTTCCTGGTCGCCCTGGGCGGTTGGGCGATCGGCATGCGCAACATGATCATCTACGAACTGGAGTCCGAGTACTCCAACTACCTGCAGGCCCTGGGCGCGCCGCGCCGCCTGATCCGCAGGTACGCCTTCCGCAACGCCATGCTCCCCCAGATCACCGGCCTGGCCGTGCAGTTGGGAACGGTCGTGGCGGGCGCGCTGCTCACCGAGATCGTCTTCTCCTACCAGGGACTGGGCTACCTGATCCTCCAGGCGATCCAGAACCAGGACTTCTTCCTGCTCCAGGGAGCCTTCCTGTTCATCGTCATCGGCGTGCTGATCGCCAACTTCATCATCGACGTCGTCTACGTCATGGTCGACCCACGGGTCCGAGTCCAGATGCAGGGAGGAGCCAAATGACCGCCGCGCACTCGCTGCCCGACCCGACCACGGAGCCCGAGGAGCCGGCGGCCGCCGCTCCGGAGGCGCCCCGGCGCGAGGCCCTGTACTTCGCGCTGCGCAACCCCAAGCTGCTGATCGGCCTGGGGATCGTGCTCCTGCTGCTGCTGGCGGGCCTCGTCGTCCCGCCGTTTCTGGAGCACGGGCCCAACGAGCGGTACGCGCCGCCGCTGCTGCCCCCCTCCGGGGACCACCTGTTCGGCACCACGCAGTTCGGCCAGGACCTGTTCACCCAGTTCGTCCACGGCATCCGCGCGACCTTCGTGGTCGGCCTCCTCGGCGGCGGGATCGCGGCGGTCGTCGGCATGACGATCGGCTTCGTCGCCGGCTACAAGGGCGGCTGGATCGACGAGGTGCTCAACATGCTGACCAACGTCGTCCTGGTGCTGCCCACCCTGGCGGTGCTGTTCATCATCGCCGCCTACGTGGACTCCTACAGCGTGGTGACGCAGTCCTTCTTCATCGGCATGACCTCCTGGCCGTGGGCCGCGCGCGCGGTCCGCTCCCAGGCGCTGTCGCTCAGCTCCCGCGACTTCGTCGACCTGGCCCGGCTCAGCGGGGTGCGCCCCTGGAAGATCATCGTCCGCGACATCGCGCCGAACATGAGCTCCTACCTGTTCATGACGTTCATCCTGCTCTTCGGCGGCGCCGTGCTGGCCGCCGCGGGCCTGGACTTCGTGGGACTGGGGCCGAGCGACGGCATGTCGCTGGGCCTGATCATGCACCAGGCGGTCAAGTGGGGCGCCCTCCAGCTCGGCGTGTGGTGGTGGTTCGTGCCTCCGGGGCTGGGCATCACCGCGATCGTCGGAGCGATGTACGTCATGAACGTGGGTCTGGACGAGGTCTTCAACCCCAAGCTGAGGGAGATGTGAGCAGGTGACCCTCGAAGTCTCGGACCTGCGGGTCTACTACCGGACACTGCGCGGGGACGTCCGCGCGCTCGACGGTCCCACCTTCACCCTGGCCGACGGCGAGATCATGGGCCTGGCGGGGGAGTCGGGCAGCGGCAAGTCCACGCTCAGCAAGAGCCTGATCCGACTGGACGGGCGGATGCGCTACGTCGGCGGCGACGTCGTCCTGGACGGCGACACGGTGCCGGTGTGGGACGACAGGGCGATGAACGAGTTCCGCTACAAGCGGATCTCCCTCATCCCGCAGTACGCGATGAGCGCGATGAACCCCACCCGCAAGATCGGCAGGATGATCGCCGAACTGCTGGAGTCGCGGGGGGTCCGCTTCCGCGGGATCCAGGACGAGCTGCACCGCCGTCTGGAGCTGGTCGGGCTGGAGACGGACGTGCTCAACCGCTACCCGCTCGAACTGTCGGGCGGTATGAAGCAGCGCGTCGTCATGGTGATGTCGACGCTGCTGGACCCGTCGCTGCTGATCGCCGACGAGGTGACCTCGGCGCTGGACGTGTCCACCCAGCGGGCGGTCGCCGAGACCCTGGTGGAGTTCCGCGACCGCGAGTTCGTCAAGAGCATGATCGTGGTCACCCACGACATCTCGCTGGTCTACCAGATCGCCGACACCATCATGGTGATGTACGCCGGACGTCTGGCGGAGAAGGCGTCGGCCAAGACGATCATCGAGATGCCCAGGCATCCCTACACCAAGATGCTGCTGGACTCGCTGCCGGAAGTGGGCGTCAAGTACGAGGACAAGCGGCTGAGCGGCATCCCGGGCAGCCCGCCCGGTCTGCTCAGCCCGCCGCAGGGGTGCCGGTTCCGGGACCGCTGCCCGCTGGCCGACGAGCAGTGCCTGGAGCAGCCGCCGTTCGTGGAAGTGGAACGCGACCACCACGTCGCCTGTTGGAAGGCCGAGTGAGCAGATGTTGAAATTCGACCGGGTCTCCAAGGTCTACAAGGTGGGCGCCTTCGGCGGCGGGGAGCTCACGGCCGTGCGCGACGCCAGCTTCGAGGTGCGCCCCGGCGAGGTGGTGTCCCTCATCGGCGAGAGCGGCAGCGGCAAGAGCACCCTGGGCAAGATGGTGCTGCGGATCGCCTCGGTGACCAGGGGGGCGATCACCTGCGACGACATCAACGTCTCCGGCCTGCGCGGCCACCAGCAGCGCAAGGCCTACTACCGCAAGGTCCAGGGCGTCTTCCAGGACCCCTTCAGCAGCTACAACCCCGTCTTCAAGGCCGACCGGGTCTTCGCGATGATCCGGTCGGAGTACTACTCGGGCGTCTCCGACGCCGAGTGGAGGAAGAAGGTGGACTCGGCGCTGGAGGTGGTGCGGCTCGACCCGGGCCAGGTCCTGAACAAGTATCCGCACCAGCTCAGCGGTGGACAGTTGCAGCGCATGCTGCTCGCCCGGGCCCTGCTGCTGGACATCGACTACCTGGTGGCGGACGAGGTGATCAGCATGCTGGACGCCTCCACCCGGATCGACGTGCTCAACCTGCTGGCCGATCTCAAGGCGCGGGGCATGGGCATCCTGTTCATCACCCACGACCTGGCGCTGGG
The DNA here is from genome assembly GCF_003574835.2 of Thermobifida halotolerans. NCBI lineage: Bacteria > Bacillati > Actinomycetota > Actinomycetes > Streptosporangiales > Nocardiopsidaceae > Thermobifida > Thermobifida halotolerans. The sequence goes on from NZ_CP063196.1 coordinate 432,914, forward strand.
CAACTACATCAGCGACCAGACGGTGATCCTCTACAAGGGGTCGATCGTGGAGCGCGGCGTCACCGAGAAGGTGTTCGCCGATCCGCGGCACCCCTACACCAAGAAGCTGTTCGCCTCGGTGCCGCAGTTCCACAAGAAGTGGGACGAGGTCGAGGCGGAGCTGCGTGAGCGCGAGGCGGCCGACACCGCCTCCCAGCCCTACCACCTGGGAGAGGGCGAGGAGGTTCCCGGCGAACTGGTGGAGGTCGTGGAGGGGCATTTCGTGCAGCCCTTCCACCCCCGGGTCGCGGTCTGAACTCCGCTGTGAAACAGTCGGTCGGCGGTTGATCGGGTCATCCGCCGACCGGCGTTTCGGCGTGTCCGGGGTGGGGCGGGCGGAGGCAAGACTTTCCCGAGTAAGAACTGAACCGATTCATTTTCGGCCTCAACCTCTTGACCCTGAACCGGTTTAGTAGTCTCATTGAATTCCGGCGGCGCGACGAGGGCCGCCGAGAGAGCCGGGTGCGGCCCGGCACCGGGTTTACGCCCCCTCCCTCCTCCAGGCGCCTGGGCCGCACCCCCCCAAGTGGACACACTCGCTCACGTGTGGAGACGCCATGGCAGTGCGCATCGAACTGCGCGAGAACTGGACCCTGCGAGCCGAGGACCCCGACGAGGTCCCCGTGGCCATCGGCTCCTCGGGGATACCGGCGACCGTGCCGGGGTGCGTGCACACCGACCTCATGGCGGCGGATCTCATTCCCGACCCCTACAAGGGCCGCAACGAGACCGAACTCGGCTGGATCGGCCGCACCCGGTGGAGCTACACCACCGCCTTCGACGCCGCCGACCTGGCCGCGGCGGAGCGGGTGGACCTCGAATGCGAGGGGCTGGACACCGTGTCCTCGGTGTTCCTCAACGGGGACCCGGTCGGCCAGAGCCGCAACATGCACCGCTCCTACCGGTTCGACCTGCGTCCGGCACTGCGCCCGGACGGCAACGAACTGCGCGTCGAGTTCGCCTCCCCCTACGGCTACGCCGAGGCGCTGCGCGAGGAACTCGGCGACCGGCCCAACGCCTACCCCGAGCCGTTCCAGTTCATCCGCAAGATGGCCTGCAACTTCGGCTGGGACTGGGGCCCCACCCTGGTCACCTCGGGCATCTGGCGGCCGATCCGGGTGCACGCCTGGAACACCGCCCGCCTGGCCCAGGTGGTGCCGCAGGTCACCGTGGCCACCGCGCACGACGGCAGCGCGGAGGGCCGGGTCCTGGTCCGCGTCGAGGTCGAGCGCACCGAGGCCGGTGAGGACGCCGAACTGACCCTGCGCGCCGAGATCGCCGGCCAGGTCGGCGCGGTCGTGCTGCCGCCCGGCGTGTGCCGCACCGAAGTCGAGGTGACCGTCGCCGACCCCCGGCTGTGGTGGCCGCGCGGCTACGGCGACCAGCCGCTGTACGACCTGCGGGTCACGCTCGGCTCCGACGGCGCCGAACTGGACTCCTGGCAGCGCCGGGTCGGCTTCCGCACCGTCGAACTGGACACCGGCGTGGACGAGGGCGGACGCCGCTTCACCATCGTCGTCAACGGCGTCCCCGTGCTGGTCAAGGGAGCCAACTGGATTCCCGACGACTGCTTCGTCACCCGGGTGGGACGCGACCGCTACGCCGAGCGCATCGACCAGGCGATCGCGGCGAACATGAACCTGCTGCGGATCTGGGGCGGCGGCCGCTACGAGAGCGAGGAGTTCTACGAGCTCTGCGACGAGCGCGGGGTCCTCGTCTGGCAGGACTTCCTCTTCGCCTGCGCGGCCTACCCCGAGGAGTCGCCGCTGGCCGAGGAGGTCGAGGCCGAGGCGCGCGAGGCGGTGGTCCGGCTCGCCCCCTATCCCAGCCTGGTGCTGTGGAACGGCAACAACGAGAACATCTGGGGCTTTTGGGACTGGGACTGGCAGGAGCCGCTGGCCGGCCGCAGCTGGGGCGAGGGCTACTACCTGGACCTGCTGCCGCGCATCGTCGCCGAGATCGACCCCACCCGCCCCTACTGGCCGGGCAGCCCCTACTCCGGCTCGCCGGACGTCCACCCCAACGACCCCCGGCACGCCAACGTGCACATCTGGGACGTGTGGAACGAGGTGGACTACACCGTCTACCGCGACTACCGGCCCCGCTTCGTCTCCGAGTTCGGTTTCCAGGCCCCGCCCGCCTACGCCACGCTGCGCGCGGCCCTGCCCGGGGAGGAGCTGCGGCCGGACTCCCCCGGCATGCTGCACCACCAGAAGGCCATCGACGGCAACGGCAAGCTCGCCCGCGGCCTCGCACCGCACTTCGGCGACGCCGCCGACTTCGACGACTGGCACTACCTGACCCAGGTCAACCAGGCCAGGGCGATCACCCTGGGCATCGAGCACTTCCGCGCCCAGTGGCCCGACTGCACCGGAAGCATCGTCTGGCAGCTCAACGACTGCTGGCCGGTCACCTCGTGGGCGGCGGTGGACGGCGACGGCCGCCGCAAGCCCCTGTGGTACGCGCTCCGCGCGGTCTACGCCGACCGGCTGGCCACCGTGCAGCCCGACGGGGACGGCCTGGTCCTGGTGTTGGCCAACGACACCGGCCGGGAGTGGTCGGCCACCGCGCGCCTGGCCCGGCGCGCCCTCGACGGCACGGTGCTGGCCTCGACCGAGACGCCCTTCACCGTGCCCGCCCGCGGCGCGGTCAGGGTGCCGCTGCCCGAGGACGTGGCACGCGCCGGCGACGCCGCCGAGGAGCTGGTCACCGCCGACACCGGGGCGCGCAGGGCGTACTGGTTCTTCGCGGAGGACCGCGACATCGCCTACCCCAAGCCCGAGTACGACGTCCGCGTCACGCCCAGCGGCGACGACCTGCGCGTGACCGTGACGGCGCAGAGCCTGCTGCGTGATCTCACGCTGTTCGCCGACCGCCTCGACCCGGGGGCCGAGGCGGACGACATGCTGGTCACCCTGCTCCCCGGGGAGTCGCACACCTTCACGGTGCGCGGAGGAGCCCACCTCGACCCACAACTCGTGGTGGAACCGCCCGTGCTGCGCACCGTCAACGATGCGCTGCGCTCCGCCGAGCAGGACGGCGTTCCGGCCTGACCAGCGGCAGGCCGGTCTCGGAGGGGTGAGATAGCGGGCTTTCCGAGACCGGGTACACGGCGGCACGTGGTGGGACAAGCGCCACGTGCCGCCGCCGTCTTGCCAGGAACCTCCTTCCCCGCCCACCAGTTGCCGAGAAGGCAACTTGTTGCCATATTGGGAAGATCTGACGTGGGGCGGAGGGGAGAACCGGTGGACGGCAACGGCTCTGTGGACACGCGGGAGGCACGGGCGGCGCTGGCCGACGCCGCGGCCGTCGGCGACCGGATGCGCGCCCACACCCGCGGATACGGCGTCTTCGCGCTGGTCCTGTCCGCGCTGTTTCCCACGGTGCTGCTGGCCGTCGCCTTCGTTCCGCTGGATCCGCGGCTCCTCGGCGTGGGCAGCGCGATCGCCGGAGCCCTCGCGGGGACCGGCAGCGCCGTCACCGCCGCACGACTCACCGCGGTCCCCCGCGGCTTCACCCCGCGCTACCTCACGGCCTTCCTGACCTCCTCCGGCCTGTACACGGCGGTGCTGGTCCTCGGAATAGTCGCCTTCCGCGACAGCGCGGCCTGGTGGATCGGCGGCGCCGCGCTCACCGCCGCCCCCCTGGTCGTGCTGGGAGGGACGATCCTGCGCGGCACCCGCCGCACGGCGGCGCCGGATCAGGACGCCGTCCGCACCATGTGGGCGTAGACCACGGTGTTCGCCGAGTAGCGGCCGCTGGCGCGGTCGAACTCCCCGCCGCAGGTGATCAGGCGCAGTTCCGGGCGGTCCACGGGACCGTAGACCCGCTCGGTGGGGAAGTCCTCCTTGGCCACGCGCTCGACCCGTTCCACCACGAACACCGGCTGCGAACCGTCGGCGCGGCGGACGCGGACGGTGTCGCCGCGGCGCAGTTCCGCCAGGTCGGCGAAGACCGACGGTCCGGTCCGGGTGTCCAGGTGCCCGGTGATCACGGCGGGTCCCACCTCCCCCGGCGACACGCCCAGCGAGTACCAGCCCGCCAGGTTGTCCTCGTCCAGCGGCGGATCCTCCAGCGTGCCGTCGGGGTTCAGCCCCAACTCGACCAGGGGCGCGCTCACCCCGATCGCCTCGATCGTCAGGTGCACCGGGACCGAGCGCGCCAGCGCCTCGTCCCGGTCGACACCGCCGACTCCGCCGTCGGTCAGGGCGAACGCCACTCCCAGGGCCAGCGCCACCAGGGCGCCGGTACCGGTGCTTCTGCTGCGTCTTCTAGTCGACATGGCGCACCACACATCGATAGGAGAGCAGGCCGGCGCCGGAGACCAGCAGCAGGCCGACCGCCAGCGCCGCCAGGGGCACGGCCGGGTCGGCCGGGCGGTGCAGGCCCCCGCCCCCGGTCTGCGGCGCGCCGCTCGGGGTGGGGGTCGGCGGCGGCACGGCGAGGCCCGACGAGGACGCCGGGGCGTCCTCCCGGTCGTTTCCGCCGTCCTTCCCGACCACGGTGACGCTGGAGTACAGCACCCGACTGGAGTCGGAGGCCCCGCACTCCCCCCTGATCTGGTAGTCGCCGGGCTCCAGGCCCTCCTTGAGGACGATCCGCTCCTCGGAGTCGGCTCCGTCCAGCGTGACACGGAGGACGGTGGAGAACGCGGGGGAGGTGTACTCCACCCACCGCGCCCCGCCGGAGCAGGACACCTGCACGATGATCGGGGAGCCCGGCTCCGCCTCCGGCGGAAACACCGTGATGGCGCTGTCGGCCGTCGCGGTTCCGGCTCCCGCGACCAGCACCGCGGCCACGACCGCGATCCCGAACGCTGTCCGCACCCTCATGCCGTTCTCCCTCACTCTGCGTGTCACTGATGCCACACAGGAAACATCGCAGAGACTCGGGGCGCGGTGACGTGCAAGAACGGCCGGTTGTGCTGTCTTTGCCCCGACAATGCCCGATTTTCGCCGGGTGCGGCATCTGACTTTCGGCGGTGTTCTGGTGGGGACACGCCGGACTAGCGTCTGCTCCATGAGGTTCTCGGCTGCGGCGCTGCGCCGCCTGCTCCGCGCGGTGGTGCGCCCGGTCCCCGACCGCTCCGCCCGGAGCGTGAAGATCACCGACGCACTGCTGATCATGGTGCTGGCGCCACTGATCGTCCTGGGAACGTCCTCCCTGTGGACGGCCGGCCCCCGCCCCCCGTGGCTCGCCGCCGAACTGGCGGCGATGCTGGCCGTCGTGGTCGGTGTCGTGCTGCTGGCCCGCCCCTGGCCGCTGGCCGCGCTCGTCGGCGCGTTCCTCACCCTGCTGTGGCAGGACTCCTTCTCGCTGCTGCTGATGGCCGTCGCCTACCTGGCGGGCCGCCGGATGGACGACCCGCGTCCGGCGCTGGCGCTGTTCGGCGTGGTCGCGGCGGTGGGCACGGCACGGATCGCGCTGACCACGTCGGCCGCCCCGGAGCACTGGATCAGCGGGGCGGTGACCCTCGCCTTCGGCACCGCGCTTCCGTGGGTGGTGGGCATGTACCGGCGGCAGCGCGTGGAGTTGGCCATGGCCGGATGGGAGCTGGCCGAACGTCTGGAGCGGGAGCAGCGCATCATCGCCGAGCAGGCGCGGCTGCGGGAGAGGTCCCGCATCGCCCAGGACATGCACGACTCCCTCGGACACGAGCTGAGCCTGATCGCGCTGCGCGCGGGCGCGCTGGAGGTCGCCTCGGGCGTGGACGGGGCGGTCCGCTGCTCCGCGCGCGAACTCCGCGAGAACGCCGCGGCGGCCACCGAACGGCTCCGCGAGATCGTCGGGGTGCTGCGGGAGGACACCGAGTCGGTCGCCCTGGAGCCCGCCGATGAGGACGCGGCGGCGCTGGTCGACCGTGCCCGCGCCTCGGGACTGGAGGTGAGGCTGATCCGCCGGGGCGACCCCGCGCGGCTGTCGCCCATGGCGGACCGCGCCGTGCACCGGATCGTCCAGGAGGCGTTGACCAACGCCGCCAAGTACGCGCCCGAGGCGCCGGTCACCGTGCTGCTGGAGCACACCCCGGAGTTCACGTTCGTGCTGGTGGCCAACCCCGAACCACGCGGCGGCCCCGCCCCGGGGGTCGGCGGCGGGCGGCGCGGGCTGATCGGGCTGCACGAGCGCGTCCGACTGGTCGGCGGGGTGCTGCGGGCGGGGACCGGACACGCGGGCGGCTGGCGGGTCGAGGCGTGGCTGCCCGCGGGGCCGAGGAGGGTGCTCGGAACGGAGCGGCACTCCCCGGCCGGGCGGGAGGGGGAGGAGCCCAGCCGCACCCGGCGCGACTACCATCGGGCCCGGATCCGCACCCGCCGGGGACTGCTCGTGCTCGTCGCGCTGTCCGTGACGGGAACGGCTCTGTTCGTGCTGCTTGTCATGGCGGTCGCCTGATGCGGTCGGCGACCCACCCGGGGGGCCGACCTCGGCCAGGCCGCCCCGGTGGAGGGGAGTCCCGGTGATCCGTGTGCTGTTGGCCGACGACGAGACGATGATCCGTGCGGGGGTGCGCGCCATCCTGGGCACGGACCCGCAGATCGAGGTGGTCGCCGAGGCCGCCGACGGGCACGAGGCCGTCGCGTTGACCCGGTCGCACCGGCCCGACGTGGCACTGCTGGACATCCGCATGCCCCGCATGGACGGCCTGGCCGCGGTCGCCGAGATCCACCGGGTCGTCCCGCGGACGGCGGTGGCCGTCCTCACCACCTTCGGCGAGGACGCCTACATCGCGCGGGCCCTGCGCGACGGCGCGGCCGGGTTCCTGCTCAAGTCGGGCGACCCCCACGAGCTGATCGCGGGGGTGCGCGCGCTCGCCGAAGGCGCCGCGTTCCTGTCCCCGCGGGTCGCCCAGCGGGTCATCACCGAGCTCAGCGGCGACCGGATGACGCGCACCACCGAGGCGCGCCGCCGCATCGAGCCCCTCACCGACCGGGAGCGCGAGGTCCTGTCGCTGGTCGGCGCGGGGCTGTCCAACGCCGAGATCGCCCGCCGCCTCCACCTCACCGAGGGCACCGTCAAGAGCTACGTCAGCACCATCCTGACCCGCCTGGGCGCCCGCAACCGGGTCCAGGCCGCGATCGTGGCCCACGAGGCGGGCCTGGTGACCGGAGAGCGGGCGTGACCGCGTGCGGGCGACCGGGGGGAGGATTCCTGACCGTGATCTTGTACCCAGGGGCACATTCGACGCGCGAGTGTGCCCCTGGGGTCACTGTGGAGGGGACTACAGCAGGTCGTTTTTGAGGTTCGAGGGGAAGGCGGCCCACTCGGCGGGGGAGAAACCGAGGTGCCCGAGGTCGCGGTGCCGGGTGTCCCGCACCAGGACAGCACGGGGAGTCTCGGCGACCTCGACGCAGTTGGACTCACCAACCGAATAGGACGACTTTCGCCACCCCCTGGTTCTGATCACTTCAGTCCTCCTTTGGGGTTCTCCAGCAGTCGCCGTGACCCCTCGGCAGGAAGCGCGACCCCGAGGAGGTCCGCGAAGAGACTCGTGTGGACGGACAGGGCGTCAGGGTCTTCGACGGGGCCACCTGTCACACGGGTCTCCAACCAATGGCAAGCAGGTGATCTATCTGGGCCGCCATGACCTGTCTGCCGCCAGTGGGACGGTGGAACACGCCTTCGTCGATGACTGCCACGTACCGGGGAGGCAGATCGGAGGTGAAGACAGCCTGCCGATCGATGCGGGTTGTGGCCAGCCCGTTCGGTTCCTCTTCGGTCATGGCCTTGTTGCTGACCGTGGACTGGGACAGCGGGACCATCGCGGCGAGCTGTGTTCGTGAAAGCCCGGCTTGGGTGCGCTTTCGTCAGACTTCGGCGCCGGACTTACGTGCAGCGCTACTGCGGTCTACCGGCATAAATCAATTTCTACCAGTTCCTATTAAGTCCGACCGGCTTTGATGGAAAATCAGCGCAGGAGGTGGTGATAGATGGCGCTACCAAGAGGGATAGTGTCACGGTCTCCATTAAGGGCATACCAACTTTGGTGGCTTCAGGAGTCAATAGGTCAGGTTGTCGGTGTGCCCTCAAACAAGCGGCCCTGACCGGTATAGCCGCACCGGATCAGGACCTGGCCCCCCTACCTGACTGAGGTGTGGGTGTTCGGTTCTGCGGTGGGTGCGGGGCCGTTGTCGAGGGTGCGGGTGGGTGGGGCCGTGTCCGGTCACTGGCAGCCGGTGGTGTCCCGTTTCTGGGGGTTCTGTGGAATGCCTCGGCCTCACCGGGAGTGGCGGCGGAGCGTATCCACCGCGAACCCGACACTCAAACCTCGATGGGATAGGCAGGTCAAGGACTTGATGAGCAAGACTGCTGCCCATCCCCTGCCTGAAATGCGGCGAACATCCCGTGCCTGGCCCTATGTGCTGTGTTCCGGAAAGGCGGTGTTTCGGTGACCGTCGCCTTCACCTCCTTCCCTGGTGTTCCGGGCAGTACCGTCGTCCTGCACGCCCCCGCCCGGGCCGTCGCCGACGCCCTCGCCTCCGCCGAGGAACCCGACACCACCCCGTCTGGCCCCCGCCCCGCTGAACAGGAGCCCGGGAGTCCCGGTGGTGGCCGGTGCGCTTTCAACGAATCCCCCTGTGAAGGCGCAGGAGTGGGGCGGCGCCCCGGCTGGCTTTTCCGTTGGTGGAGGCGCCCCGGCGGCGCCCCACTCCTGCGCCGACCCGGGACGGGCCACGCCGGACCGTCCTCGGGAATGCCCTTGTGTCCTCGACTCCCGAGGGTGCTGCGCCCCCAGGCCCGTGGGGGAGATCCCAGCTTCCCCGGCTCCGAGGGGTGGGGTTCCAGCCCTCCTCAGCTCCGAGGGGGTCTTGTGGCACCGGCCCCGTGGGGGTGGGCGAGGAGCGTTGCAGGAGAGGCCCGCCGAAGGGGGTGGGCTGGCGCTGGAGTGCTGTTTCCCCGGTTCCGGAACCGGGGAAACAGCGCGGTGAGCGTCCGAGCCCTCAGGCGTCGCGGCCGCGCAGTGCCGCGTAGCCGAGGGCCAGGCCCGCCGCCGCCCAGGCGAGCATGGTCAGCGTCGCGACCTCCGGGGTGTGCGGGGTGTCCATACCGGACACCATCGGGCCGCTGAGCGCGCTGGGCGTGTACTCGCCGAGCCGCAGCAGCGTCTCGTTGCCGATGATCTGCGTGATCATGGGCACCCCCACCAGCAGGCCGATCGCGGCCGTCACCGTTCCGGCGGTGCTGCGCAGCGCCGCGCCCAGGCCCAGGACGAACAGGGTGAGCAGCACCAGGTACAGACCTGCTCCCACCAGGCCGTACCCCAGGTCGGCGCCGGTCACCTCCAGCACGTCGCCGAAGTAGACCGCCACGACTCCCAGGGAGACCAGCCCGATCAGGACGCCCGCCACGAACGACACGGCCGCCCCCACCACGGCCTTGGCGGCCAGCATGGTCCCCCGGCGCGGCACGGCGGTCAGCGTGGTGCGGATCGCTCCGGTGGCGTACTCCCCGGTGACGATCAGCGACGCCAGCGCCACCACCGCGAACTGCGGCAGTATCAGGGCTATCGGGGTCAGCCCGTTCGCGGTGGCGGTTCCGCTCTCGCCGTTGACGTCGATGGAGTAGGCGGCCATCACACAGGTGGCCGCCGCCAGCAGCACCGCCACCGCCAGGCACACCCAGGTCGACCGCAGTCCCCACAGCTTGGTCCACTCGGCCGCCAGGGCGCCGCCGAAGCCCCCGCCGCCCCTCACGGTCGTGGTCGATCGTGTCATCGTCGTGCTCGTCATCAGATCCGTTCCTTCCGCTCGGCCGCGACGGCGGCGTACTCGACACTGGAGGCGGTCAGCTCCATGTAGGCCTCCTCCAGGGAGACCGACCGGGGGCTCAGTTCGTGCAGCACCGCCTGCTCACGGTGGGCCAGGGCACCGATGTGCTCGATGGTCAGGCCGGTGACGAGCAGTTCGTCGTCGGCGGCCTGCTCGACCCGGGCGCCCTCCGCGGCCAGCCGCCCGCCCAGCCGGGACGCCTGCGGGCTGCGCACCCGCACCGCGTTGCCCGAACTGCCCGCGATGACCTCCTCGACGGGGGCGTCGGCGATCAGCCGCCCCCGACCGAGCACCACCAGTTGGTCGGCGGTCTCCTGCATCTCACTCATCAGGTGGCTGGAGACGAAGACGGTGCGCCCCTCGGCGGCCAGTGAGCGCATCAGCCGCCGGACCCAGCGCACCCCGTCGGGGTCGAGGCCGTTGACCGGCTCGTCGAACATCAGGACGGCCGGGTCGCCCAGCAGCGCCCCGGCGATGCCCAGGCGCTGCCCCATACCGAGGGAGAACGAGCCCGTGCGGCGGTGCGCCACCTCGGCCAGGCCCACGGTCTCCAGTACCTCGTCCACCCGGGAGACCGGGATTCCGTTGCTGCGCGCGACCGCCGTGAGGTGGGTGCGGGCGGTGAGCCGGGGGTGGGCCGCCTTGGCGTCCAGCAGCGCGCCGACCTCGCGCAGCGGGTGCCGCAGGGTGGTGTAGGGGCGGCCGTTGACGAGCGCGCGGCCGCTGGTGGGACGGTCCAGGCCGAGGATCATCCGCATCGTGGTGCTCTTGCCCGCCCCGTTGGGGCCGAGGAACCCGGTGACCCTGCCCGGAAGGATGTCCAGGGTCAGGTCGTCCACGGCGGTTTTGGCGCCGTAGCGTTTGGTCAGTCCGCGCAGACCGATCACGTGCTCTCCTCCGTCGTCGTCTTCTTCGTGTGGCCACGACGCTACGGAGCGCCCGCCGGGCGCCGCATCCGGCGACCGGCGGGCGGGGGGACTGACTTTCGGCAGGGATGCGCAGGGGGGCGGGGGCGACTTAGGACAACTCCGGGCGTGTGTCCGCTTCCGGGCTCCGGCCGCCGGATAGATTCGCGTGCGCGGGGTATCTCCAGTGCGCCGCCGGGGGAGTGGGCAAGCGGCATGGGGAGGAGACACCGATGGCCCGACGGCTGTTCGAGCTGGCGCGGGAGTGGAAGCGGTTGGCCGGAGAGGGAGGGGAGGCCGCGGCGGTGGGCGCCGAACTGCTCGCCCGGTGGGCCGAGCCGCACCGCCGCTACCACACGCTCGACCACCTGTGGGCGGTGCTGGCCGCGGTGGACCGGCTCGCCGACACCGCCCACGACATCGTCTCGGTGCGTTACGCGGCCTGGTTCCACGACGCGGTGTACCGGGGGGAGCCCGGCGCGGACGAGGAGAACAGCGCCCAGCTCGCCGAACTGCTGCTGCCCTCGTGCGGACTGAGCACGGACCGCGTCGCCGAGGTGGCCCGGCTGGTGCGCGTCACCGCCGACCACGCGCCCGCCCCCGGAGACGTCGACGCCGAGGTGCTGTGCGACGCCGACCTGGCGATCCTGGCCGCCGACGCGGAGGACTACGCCGCCTACGCCCGGGCGGTGCGCCAGGAGTACGCGCACGTGGCCGACGCGGACTTCGCCCGGGGCCGCACCGCGGTGCTGCGGGAGCTGCTGGCCGCGCCCCGCCTGTACCGGACCCGGGAGGGCCACGAGTGGTGGGAGGAGCGGGCCCGCGCCAACCTGGAGGCCGAGATCGCCCGGCTAGCCGAGGACGCGTCCGGGTTTGCGCCGTCGCAGTCCTGAGGCGTGCAGGCGGGCCACGATCGTGCGGCTCGACACGGCCAGCGCGCCCAGCGCCAGCGCCCTGCCGTAGAGGGTCTCGGGCACGTCGTAGTGGTCCCGGTCGAAGGCGCGCACGGGCAGCCCGAGTTCGCGGGCGAACGCGTGCAGCTCCGCGTAGGAGGAGTCGCTGACCAGGTGGGACCAGAGCAGGCCGCGCGGTCCCGGCCACGCGGGCGGGTCGATGAGGACGCTCACCGCACCGAGGCTACCGGTCGGTCGGCGGGCGGGTGACCGCGCGCCAGGCGACGGGGGAGGACAGCACCATCGTCGAGGAGGGGCGGCCGTGTTCGGAGAGGTCGTCGATGAGCCGTTCGAAGTGCTCCATGGACGGCACGCCGACGAGCAGCACGCAGCAGGCGTCGCCGGTCACCCGGTGCAGTTGCAGGATCTCCGGGCGCGCGACGGCCGCCTCGTCGCGCAGCAGGCACAGCGGACCGTAGCAGCCCATCTGGACCAGGGCGACCACCGGAAGACCCACGGCGGCGGGGTCGACGTGGGCGTGGTAGCCGGTGATCACCCCGCGCTCCTCCATGCGGCGCACCCGTTCGGCGACGGCCGGGGGCGACAGCGCCACCCGGCGGGAGAGTTCGTTGTAGGAGAGTCGGCCGTCCTCCTGTAGCTCGGTGAGGATTCGCCAGTCCACCGCATCCAGCATGGTTGTCGATCATAAGGCAGAACGGAAAAACGCCTTCGGTTCCCAAAGGAAACGGCGGCCGGTGGCTTCTGTTGCTTCTTCTCAGCGGGGCGCCCGCGGCGGCATTCTGGTCCCTGTCCGAATCCGTGCAGGTCACCCCCGATACGAAGCGAGGTGAGCGACTGTGTCCCCGTCAGCGGCCCTCTCCCGACGGGAGCGCGCCGAACACAACGGCGACCGCCCGACCCTGTCCTTCGACGGGGCCACCCCCTACGTCCGCTACGGCGCCATCGACACCCTGCTGTCGTTGCAGCGGCCCAACACCGACGAGCCCGCCGAGACCTCCTTCATCATCACCACGCAGGTGATGGAACTGCTGTTCACGCTCGTCCGGCACGAGTGGGAGCAGGCCCGCGACGCCGTGGACGCCGACGACGTGCCCGCCGCGCTGGCCGCGCTGCGCCGCGCCCACGGAGCCCAGGACGTGCTGGTGGAGTCGTGGGACCTGCTCGCCACGATGACGCCCACCCGGTTCAACCGGTTCCGCGACCAGTTGGGCGAGGCGTCGGGATTCCAGTCCTACACCTACCGCCACCTGGAGTTCCTGCTCGGCAACAAGTCCGCGGCCATGATCGGCCCGCACCGCGCCGACCCCCGGGCGCGCGCGGAGCTGGAGCGCGCGCTGGCCGAGCCGAGCCTCTATGACGCGGTGCTGCGGCTGCTGCACCGGCGCGGACTCCCGGTGCCCGCCGAACGGGTCGAGCGCGACTGGACCGAGGCGGTCGAGGCGCACCCGGACGTGGTGCGCGTCTGGGCGGTGGTCTACGCCGACGACCGGCCCGGAAACGAGCTGCTCGACCTGGCCGAGGCGCTGCTCGACACCGCCGAGCGGGTGACCCGGTGGCGGCACCGCCACCTGATGGCGGTCAAGCGCGCCATGGGGGCCAAGCCGGGGACCGGGGGATCGGCCGGGCTGCGATGGTTGAGCAGGAACGCCCAGCAGGACGTCTTCCCCGAACTCTGGCAGTTGCGCACCCAGATCTGACTCCGTGATCCGGAGCCGACGCACACCGCACCGAGCAAGGAGCCGACGACTTTGACCACCCCCATCACCCGCGACGACTGCGCCGCGCGGGACGCCGCCGACCCGCTGGCCCCCTTCCGCGACGAGTTCGTCCTGCCCGACGGCATCGTCTACCTCGACGGCAACTCCCTGGGCGCGCTGCCCCGGGCGACCCCCGCACGGGTCGCCGAGCTGGTCGAGCGCGAGTGGGGCCAACGACTCATCGCCAGTTGGAACGACGCCGGCTGGTGGGACAAGCCGCGCACCCTCGGCGCGATGCTCGCGCCGCTGGTCGGCGCCGCGGCCGACGAGGTCGTCGTCGGCGACGGCACCTCGGCGAACCTGTTCAAGACGCTGGTGGCGGCGCTGCGGCTGAACCCCGACCGCCGGGTGGTGGTGGGCGAGGCCGGGAACTTCCCCACCGACCTGTACGTCACCCAGGGGGTCGTGGAGCTTTTCGACGGGGCGAGCGTCCGACCGGCCGACGTGGACGGCGGCGGACTGGCCGCCGCGCTGGAACCCGGCGACGTCGCCGTGGTGCTGCTCAGCCACGTGGACTACCGCACCGGCGCGCTGCGCGACATGGCCGCGGTGACCGAACTCGCGCACGCCCACGGCGCGCTCGTCGTGTGGGATCTGTGCCACAGCGTGGGGGCGCTGCCCGTCGCGCTGTCACAGGCGGGCGCGGACTTCGCCGTGGGCTGCACCTACAAGTACCTCAACGCCGGTCCCGGCGCGCCCGCCTTCACCTACGTCGCCCGCCGCCACCACGACCGCGCCCGCCAGCCCCTCAGCGGCTGGCACGGGCACGCCCGGCCGTTCGACTTCGCCGACGACTACGAGCCCGCGCAGGGGGCGAGCCGGTTCCTCAGCGGATCGCAGCCGCTGGTCGCCGCGGCCGCGCTGGAGGCGAGCCTGGACCTGTGGGCGCGCGTCGACATGGAGCGGGTGCGCGCCAAGAGCCTGGCGCTGACCGACCTGTTCCTGGAGTTGACCGCTCCGGCCGGGCTGGAGTGCGCCACCCCGCTGGAGCACGCCCGCCGCGGCAGCCAGGTCTCGCTGCGCCACCCCGACGGCTACCCGATGGTGCAGGCCCTCATCGCCCGCGGAGTCGTCGGGGACTTCCGGGCTCCCGACATCCTGCGGTTCGGCTTCGCCCCGCTGTACCTGCGTTACGTGGACGTCCACGACGCGGCCACCGCACTGGTCGAGGTCGTGGAGTCGGGGGAGTGGCGCGACCCCCGCCACGCCCGGCGCGCGCAGGTCACCTGAGCGGGGTCACCGGGCCCGGCTCCGGGCCCGGTGGGCGGCGACGTTGACCCGGTTGGCGCAGGTCACCGAGCAGAACCTGCGGCGGCCGTTGCGAGAGGTGTCCACGAACACGAGTGCGCATCCCGCGCGTGCGCACCGGCCCAGTCGGTGACCGCCCGCGCCGCACAGGGCGACGGCCAGCCCGCCCGCGGTGGTGGCCCTGACCCGGTCCACCGTGTCCAGCGTCTGCATGACGTAGTGCAGATGGGCGGGGACGCGGCCGTGGTGCGTGGAGACCTGCACGCCGTTCGTGGAGTCGGTGAGCAGCGTGTTGACGATCGCGATCTGGCGCTCCGGGTCCTCCTCCCCGAAGACCGGCCGCAGCCGCTCGATCCACGGGGAGAACCGGGCCGCCTGCTCGTCGTCGATGACCGGGTCGGTGATGCCGTACTCGGTGAGGACCGCGCTCAGGGTCGGGGCGCGGTGGTCCGGCGCGTTGAGCAGCGCGGCGGCAAGGAGGGCTCCCGTCCCTCCGTAAGTGTTGAACTGCATAGGGCCATTACATCAGGCTGGGGCCATGAACACCGGAGCCTGTGCGGCCTGCGGCCGCGAAGCAGCCGACGCGGAGGTCGAGTCCTCCCACTACACCTCCGAGGGGATCGTCCGCTACCGCCGCTGCCCGTGCGGGCGCCGCTGGGTGGACGTGACCCGCTTCGACGCCGTCGTCGGTGTCGGAGGCCGACTCTGGAGCGGGCTCAACTAGGACCCGCCCGGCGGGGCGGCCCGGATCTCCCGGGGGTGGTCACCCGAACGTCACCCTCGGTGATTTTACCCTTTTTGTTGCCTTTTGGGGTGGTCTGTCGGTTAGAGTCCTCGTGATCGGTTCGTGATGCGAGTCTGACCCGACCGGGTAAACCGATCACCCCCCTCGCGCGTCTGCGGATGTTCGCGGGGTGGAGTCTGTCACGCGGTGCGGAACGCACCCAGCGTCCCGCTGACCCCCCTAGATCCGCTGTCTGTGACGGTGGCCGCGCAGCGTGCGCCCGACCCCTCCGGTCGCGGCGCCTCTTCCGCGCTCCCCGCGAGCGCCGGGGGCACCAGCCGGAGCCCCCGCCCTTCCCTGCCGCCGACCCCTTACCTCTCTCATGACGCCTTCCACGCCAACCGACGACGTGCTGCTGCACGGCGAGGTCAAAGCCTCCTACTTCTGGGACGACGGTTCCGGAATCAACGGCGACACCGGAGCGCCCGCCTCCGGCGAACCCATGCAGAAGGGCCTGTTCGCGGCGCCCAGTTGGCCGCTGGGAACCAAAGGCTACGTGGTCTACGAGGGAAAGACCGCCGAGTTCTTCATCGGCGACCGCGGACCGGGAGACCCCTCGCAGGGCTGCGACGTGATGCTCGACATCGACGGCAGGACCTTCGCCGAACTGACCGGGGAGTCCTGGAACGACACCACCTACACGGTCACCGGCGGAGCCGGGCACATCGACGTCGAGTACTACATCACCGAGTGGGGGGACGGCAACGGGACCCCGGGCACCCCCCACCCCTTCCAGAACCCCTCCGAGCCCTGCGACAGCGCGGTCTCCCCCGTCCCCGAGCGGGAGGAGGACACCGGATCCGGGGCCGCGGCGGCGGAGGGCGGCGAGGAGCCGCACCAGGAGGAGTCCGCCCCCGAGCAGGAGGACGCGGCCGGGGACGCCCCCGCCGAGGACGCCGGAGCCGGACAGGAGTCCGCCCCCGAGCAGGAGGACGCGGAGTCCGGCGCGCAGCAGCCCCCCGCCGACGGCGGGGCCGCCGACACGCCGCAGGACACCGCGGAGCAGACCACCGCGACCACCGCGGCCGACCAGCCCGCCCTCGACCTCGTCTCCAACGAGGTCCCGACACTCTCGGCCGGTCTCACCCTCGCCGTCGTCGTCGCCGCCGGAGCCGTCGTGGCCAGGCGGGTCGCCCTCCTCGCCCGCCCCACCGGCCGCCACCACCGGACCTCCTAGCCGCGCCCGCAGCGCCGCACCGGGGCGGGGAGACCGCGCCGACGGAGTAAACAATCTTTGACATCGGGTCAATGATTTTTTACATTGGTCGTGGGTCAACTCCGTCTCACCCGGGAGCGAGCATGGCGTTGGAAGAGAAGCGCGCGTGGATCATGGTCGTGGTCTCGGTCTGCGCGTGCGCGGCCTACCTCACCGTCGTCCTCCTGCGGGCGGCCCACACCCCGCTCGCCGAGGTGCCCTACGCGGCGGCGCTGCTGTGGAGCATCGGCGGCGCGATCGCCGCGTCGATCGTGCTGCACATCGCGGCCGACATCGCCACGCCGAAGGACTCCGCCCGCACGGACGTGCGCGACCGGGAGATCCACCGGTTCGGCGAGCACGTCGGCCGGTGGTCCGTCGCCGCCGGCGGGATCGCGGCACTGGTCATGGCGCTGGTCGAGCTGGACCACTTCTGGATCGCCAACGCGGTCTACCTGTCCTTCGTGCTGTCGGCGGTCCTCGGATCGATCGCCAGGATCGCCGCCTACCGCCGGGGCTTCCAGTCATGGTGAAACCGACCAGGATCACCAACACGATCCGCTCCCTGCGCTTCGCGCACGGGGAGATGACCCAGGCGGAGCTGGCGAGGCGCCTCGGCGTGACCCGCCAGACCGTCATCGCCATCGAACGGGGCCGCTACTCGCCCTCCCTGGAAATGGCGTTCCGGATCGCTCGGGTGTTCGGGGTGCCGCTCGACGACGTGTTCCAGTACCCCGACGACGAGGACAGGGGAGAAACACCGTGAAAGCGATCCTCCAGGACACCTACGGCCCCCCCGACGTGCTGCGGCTCGACGACGTCGACCGCCCCGAACCCGGCGACGGCGAACTGCTCGTCCGGGTGCGCGCCGCCGCCGTCGACCCGGGCGTGTGGCACCTGATGACCGGCATGCCGTACGCGGTCCGCCTCTTCTACGGACTGCGCGCGCCGAAGGTCCGGGTGCGGGGCCGCGACGTCGCGGGACACGTCGAGGCGGTCGGCCGGAACGTCACCCGGTTCCGGCCGGGCGACGAGGTGTTCGGCGTCTGCGAGGGCTCCTTCGCCGAGTACGCGACCCTCCGCCAGGACCGGGCCGCGCCCAAACCCGCCAACCTCACCTTCGAGCAGGCGGCGGCGCTGCCCGTCTCCGGGACCACCGCACTGCGGGCGCTGCGCGACGAGGGCCGGGTCCGCGCGGGCCAGTGGGTCCTGGTCATCGGCGCGGCCGGAGGGATCGGAACCTACGCGGTGCAGTTGGCCAGGGCGTTCGGCGCGCGGGTCACCGGGGTGTGCAGCACGGCCAAGACCGGCCTGGTGCGCTCGATCGGCGCGGACGGCGTGGTCGACTACACCCGCGAGGACTTCGCCGACCGGCCCGAGCGCTACGACCTCATCCTCGACACGGCGGGCAACCGCCGCCTGTCCCACCTGCGGCGCGCCCTCACCCCCGACGGGACCCTCGTCCTCGTCGGCGGCGAAGGCGGCGGGCGGCTGACCGGAGGACTCGAACGCTCCCTGCTGGCGCCGCTGCTGTCGCCGTTCACGCGCCAGAGACTGCGCGGACTGTTCACCACGGAGAAGGACGACGACCTCCGGACACTGGCCGAGCACGCCGAGGCGGGCGAACTCACCCCCGTCATCGACCGGACCTACCCCCTGGAGCGGGTCCCCGAAGCCATCCGCCACCTGACCGAGAACCACGCGCGCGGCAAGGTCGTCATCACCGTGTGAGGCGAACCGGAGCGGCGGCGGCCCGCGGTATCGGCCCCCGCGGTCACCGGTCGGTGGCATGCTGTCCTCTGCCCCCACCCCCGAACAGAAGGACGGACCGCACATGGCACAGGACAGCGAACCGCTCGCGGCGTACCGGGCACGGGTGCGCGGCTGCCTGCTGGGCGGCGCGGTCGGCGACGCGCTCGGCGCGCCCGTGGAGTTCCACACCCTGCACGCCATCCGCGCCGCGCACGGCCCCCGCGGCGTGCGCTCCCACGCCGCCCCCGAAGCGCTGGTCACCGACGACACCCAGATGACCCTGTGGACCGTCGAGGGCCTGATCCGCGCCGGGAACCGGCAGGCGCTCCACGGCGGAAAACTCGATCCGGCACCCGCCGTGCACGACGCCTACCTGCGCTGGTACCACACCCAGAACCACGCCGCCCCCACCGGCGACCACACCGGATGGCTCGCGGGGCGCGCCTGGCTGTACGCCCGCCGAGCACCGGGCACCACCTGCATGAACGCCCTGTCCGAGGCCGCGGACGGCCGACAGGAGCGCGGGGCGGGCAACACCAACGGCTCCAAGGGCTGCGGCGGCGTCATGCGCAGCGCCCCCTTCGGGCTGCTGCCGCCGCACACCGCCTCCGACGACGACGTCTTCGACTGGGCCGACCAGGCCGCCGGACTCACCCACGGCCACCCCACCGGCCGACTCGCCTCCGGCGCCACGGCGCTGCTGGTCCGGCGCCTGGTGAGTGGAGACGACCTGGACGCCGCCCTGGACGCGGTCCTGGCCGCGCTGCGCACCCGCCCCCACCACGAGGAGACCACCGAGGCCCTGGTCGCGGCGCGCGCGGCCGCCGCCGACGGTCCGCCCCGCGCCGAGACCGTGGAGACCCTGGGCGGCGGCTGGATCGCCGAGGAGGCGCTGGCCATCGCGGTCTACGCGGCGCTGGTCCACCGCGGGCCGCAGGAGTTCACCGACGCCCTCGCCCTGGCGGTCACCCACTCCGGCGACAGCGACTCCACCGGCGCGGTCTGCGGCAACCTCCTGGGCGCCCTGCACGGCGAGGCCGCGCTGCCCGGAGAGCTGGCCGACCCGGTGGAGGGCCGCGACGACCTGCTGCGCCTGGCCGACGACCTCGTCACCGCCTTCACCGCCGACCCCCGCCCCGCCTCCCGGGAGTGGCTGGAACGCTACGGAGATCAGCCATGAGTTCAGGGAGCGGTCGTCAGTCGCGGCAGCGGCGGCCTGTGGTCCTGCGAGAGTGCCCCGGTCTTTTGGGCCGGGGGTGAATCGCTTCTTTGCTCACGCACGGGTGGCCGACACGCGCAGGGATTTCGCGCACAAGCTCTCCACGCGGATCATCAGCGAGAACCAAGCGGTGTACGTGGAGGACCTGTCGGTGCGGGGTCTGGCGCGCACTCGGCTGGCCAGGTCCGTGCACGACGCGGGCTGGTCGCGGTTCGTGTCGATGTTGGAGTACAAGTCCGCGCGGTACGGACGGACCTTCGCCAAGGTCGACCGCTGGTTTCCCAGTTCGAAGCTGTGCTCGCGGTGCGGGGCCGTGCAGGAGTCCCTGCCGCTGAACGTCCGGTCGTGGGCCTGTGCGTGCGGGGGAGCGGTCCACGACCGGGATGTCAACGCCGCCAACAACATCCTCGCCGCCGGACGGGCGGAGAGGTTAAACGCCTGCGGAGGGACCGTAGGACCCGCCGCCCAGCGGAGGGCAGGACCCGGTGAAACAGGAAGCCGCAGAGGTGCCGCGTGCGCGGCACGGGCTGAATCCCCGGCCTGAAGGCCGGGGAGCGCGTCGACCGGCGGACTGACCCTGCCGCGTTTCCCGCCGCGACGCCCCCGGCGGGAGGACACCGCTCCGCGAGGAGCCGACAACGGCGGCGCGGCACCAAGACGCGCGGACCGAGGCCGCCCCCGACGCCGCGACAACCCGCCGCGCGCGTCGATAGGGTCGGCAACGACGGGAGGACACACGTCACGGGGGAGCACCGACATGGCGACGACGCACGGTGGACGCGGTGACCGGGGGCGCCGGGGCGGGCGTCCCAGAGGAGGAGACGGGCGGGGCCGGTCCGCGCCCGAACCGATCCGGGGACGCCGCGACGCCGAACGGCTGGAGGACGAACTGCACCGCATGGACGGCGCCTCCTACAGCCGCTACAAGTCGCTCGCCGGCGACTGGGACTTCGGCGACTTCACCCTCACCGTGCAGAAGGTCCAGGCCGACCCCTTCGCCCCGCCCTCCCGGCTCCTCGTGCACGTGCCCGCGCGGACCGCCGGACTGCCCGAGCACGCCTGGCGCGACCCGGTGCGCCGCCGCGCCACCGCCGACTACCTGGTCCGGCAGGCCAGGCGGCTCCTCAAGGGCGCCCGGGTGCGCATCGACGCCGGAGGACAGCAGGTCCTCGACCGCTCCTCCTGCCAGATCCGCGACGGCGCCGTCGAACTGCGGCTGGGCGTGGACCTGCCCGGGCACGGCCGCCGCATCGACGGCCGGGGCGCCGACCGCGCACTGTGCGAGACCGTCCCCTACCTGGTGGACGACCTGTGCTGGAACGCCTTGGACACCGAGGAGGCCACCGCCTTCGCCGACAGCGTCGCCGACACCGTCGCGCTGCGCGACCGCCTCGGCGACCTGGGACTCGTCGCCTTCGTCGCCGACGGCGCGATCCTGCCCCGCGCCAGCGGCGTCAGCGACCTGCCGATGCGCGACGCCGTCCCGTTCGCCTCGCCCGAGAGCCTGCGCGTCACCGTGGAACTGCCGCACCGGGGGACGGTCACCGGCATGGGCGTGCCCGAGGGCATCACCCTCGTCGTCGGCGGCGGCTTCCACGGCAAGTCCACCCTCCTGCACGCACTGGAGCGCGGCGTGTACGACCACGTGCCCGGCGACGGCCGCGAACTCGTCGTCACCCGCGCCGACGCGGTGAAGATCCGCGCCGAGGAGGGCCGCCGGGTGGAGCGCACCGACGTCAGCGCGTTCGTGCGCAACCTGCCCACCGGCGCCGACACCGCGGACTTCGCCACCGACAACGCCTCCGGTTCGACCTCCCAGGCCGCCAACATCGCCGAGGCGCTCGAAGCCGGGACCTCCGTGCTGCTGGTGGACGAGGACACCACCGCCACCAACCTGATGGTCCGCGACGAGCGCATGCAGCGACTGGTGCACGGCGACCGCGAACCCCTCACCCCGTTCGTCGACCTCGTCCGACCGCTCCACCGCGACCACGGCATCTCCACCGTGCTGGTCATGGGCGCCAGCGGCGACTACTTCGACGTCGCCGACCACGTGGTCCTGCTGGACGCCTACCGCGCCCACGACGTCACCGAGCAGGCCCGGGCGCTCGCCCGGCCGCGCCGCGACGCCGACCTGACCGCCCCGGCGCACCGCGTCGTCGACCCGGCGTCGGTGACCGCCACGGCACGCGGACGCACCCGGATCAAGCGGCGCGACATGGACGTGCTCACCTTCGGAGAGGCCGACATCGACCTGCGCTTCCTCGCCCAACTGGTGGACCCCTCCCAGGTGATCGGGCTGGGGCTGGCGCTGCGCGCCCTGGTCGAGGAGGGGTTCGTCGACGGCACGCGCCCCCTGGCCCGGGCCCTGGACCTGCTCGAGGAGCGGCTCCGCGACCACGGCGTCACCTTCCTGGGCCGCGGCCACCACGGCGACTACGCGGCCGTGCGCCGCCAGGAGATCGCCGCGGCCCTCAACCGGCTGCGCACCCTCAGAATCCGCGAACAGTGCTAGAACGGAAATAGGGCAGCAGGGTGCCCGGTTGTTGGCGTTGAGGTGTTTTACGGCCATCCAACCGTGGATCGGTATCCTGAAGATCCGATCACACGAAAAAGCGTGAGAACGGAGACCCGTCCAGGTGCGAGATCCCGCTGATCTCTACGAGCTTCGATCCGACCTTCCCGAACTGTCCTCCCCGGTGCTGCTGGTGTCGCTGGACGGTTTCGTGGACGCCGGCGCGGCCGGAAAGCAGGCGGTCGCGGCCCTCTTCGACGGACTGCAGGCCACCGAACTCGTCGCGTTCGACATCGACGGGCTCCTGGACTACCGCTCCCGTCGACCGGTCATGACCTTCGACGAGACCGCCTGGGTCGACTACACCGAGCCCAAACTCTCCCTCTACCTCGTGCACGACCTGGAGGGAACGCCGTTCCTGCTGCTGCACGGCCTGGAACCCGACCGCGAGTGGGAGGCGTTCACCGCGGCCGTCCAGCAGCTCGTCGAGCGCCTGTCGGTGGGCCTGACGGTCTGCTTCTACGGAATCCCCATGGCGGTGCCGCACACCCGCCCCGTGACCGCCACCCCGCACGCCACCCGCGACGGACTCGTCCCCGACCACGCGTCCTGGGTCGGCCGGATCCAGGTGCCCGGCAACGCCATGTCGCTGCTGGAGTACCGGCTGGGCCAGGCCGGTCACGACGTCATCGGCTACGCCGTGCACGTGCCGAGCTACCTCGCCCAGTCCGAGTACCCGCGCGCGGGGCTCGCCGTGCTGGAGTACCTCGCGGACACCACGGGACTGGCCCTGCCCACCGAGGGACTCGCCGAGGAGGCCCGCAAGACCGACGGCGAGATCGACCGCCAGGTGGAGTCCTCCGAGGAGGTCCAGCGCGTGGTGCGCAACCTGGAGGCGCAGTACGACAGCTTCGTGGCCGCCGACGACGGCGTCGGCGCCGACGCGCTGCTGGCGGGAGACGAGGCCGACCTGCCCACCGCCGAGGAGCTGGGAGCGGAACTCGAACGCTTCCTCGCCGAACACGACCGCGGCTCCGAAGGATAGAGTCCTCACGTGCTCTACCAGTTCCTCTTCCACGCCCTGCTGCGCCGTGTCGACGCCGAGCGGGCCCACCGGGTGAGCCTCGCGGGACTGCGCGCGCTCACCGCCGTCCCGGGCACCTCCCGCCTGATGGGCCGCCTGCTCGGCCCGCGCGAGCCCGAGCTGCGGGTGCGCGCGCTCGGCCTGGACTTTCCCGGGCCGCTCGGCCTGGCCGCGGGGTTCGACAAGAACGCCCGCGGCGTCACGGGGCTCACCGCTCTGGGCTTCGGCCACGTCGAGATCGGCACCGTCACCGCCCAGCCGCAGCCCGGAAACCCCAGACCCCGCCTGTTCCGCCTGGTCGACGACCGCGCCGTCGTCAACCGGATGGGGTTCAACAACGAGGGGTCGGAGGCGGTGGCGCGGCGGCTACGCGCCCAACGCGCAGGGCGGGCCCGAAACCCCGTCATCGGCGTCAACATCGGCAAGACCAAGGTCGTGCCGGAGAGCGAGGCCGTCGCCGACTACGTCACCAGCGCGCGCCGGTTCGCCGACGTCGCCGACTACCTGGTGGTCAACGTCAGCTCGCCCAACACCCCCGGCCTGCGCGACCTCCAGGCCGCGCAGCGGCTCCGGCCGCTGCTGGGCGCGGTGCGCCGCGCCCTCGACGAGGCCGGACGCCCCGATCTGCCGCTGCTGGTCAAGATCGCCCCCGACCTCGCCGACGAGGACGTGGACGCCGTCGCCGACCTGGCCGTGGAACTGGGGCTGCACGGCATCATCGCCACCAACACCACCATCTCCCGCGAGGGACTGGCCACCGATCCCGACGAGGTCGCCGCCGCCGGAGCGGGCGGACTGTCCGGCGCGCCGCTGAAGGCACGCTCCCTGGAGGTGCTGCGCCGCCTGCGTGCCCGTGTGGGGGACCGGCTGGTGCTCGTCGCGGTCGGCGGCATCGAGACCCCCGAGGACGCCTGGGCGCGCATCCGCGCGGGCGCCAGCCTCGTCCAGGGCTACACCGGTCTCGTCTACGGCGGTCCGCTGTGGCCCCGCCGCGTCCACCGGGGACTGGTCGCGCTGGCGCGGAGCGAGGGCTACGCCTCGGTCGCCGACGCCGTCGGCGCGGACGTGGACCCGGCTCCGTCCCGGTCCTCCGCCTGAACCCCGGACGGGCCCGCCTCAGCGGGCGGCCGCCGGTACGGGCGCGTCGAGTTCGGCGCCCAGCAGGGGGCCGCTGAGGTGCCCCGGACGCAGCCGCACCCCGGTGACGCGGTCGGCCAGCGCCAGCAGGGCCGGGCCCGGGTCGGTCTCCTCGGGGTCGATCTCGCCGGTCAGGTCCAGGTCGCGCATGTCCTCGGCGAGGCGGTCGGGGCTGGAGCCGCCGCGCTGGTCGGGCAGGCGCGCGTCGAAGAAGAGCCGTAGCGTGCCGTCGGCCACCCAGCGGAACTCGTACCGGTAGCCCATGACCACCCGCAGGCAGACCAGTTCGGTCCCCGCGGACAGTCTCCGGTACACCTGCGGCCGGGCGGAGCGGCAGCCCGTCGGCTCCACGATCACGGTCCAGTCGCCCAGTGCCAGAGCGTGCGCGGTGAGCGGCGGCTCCTCCTCGGCGCACAGGCCGGCCTCCACCGCCTCGGCTATGGGCAGTGTGCGCAGGGCGCGTTCGTCCGCGCCGAGACGGCACAGCGCCTCGGTCCTGGACAGCCCTCTGACGTAGCACAGGCAGTAGGCCTCGGCCAGGTCGGGCTGCCTCTCCGGCAGCCAGGAGTAGTCACGGGTGTGAGCAACGGACATCAGCCCGTCCCTTCAGACAGGATCTCCGGTGTGTGCCCGAACGCGGCACGGGATGGGGACGACCGTGGAACGAGGGGGACGGGCCGCTGTCGGGCGCCGCCCGGGGCCGGAAGACCCCGGCGGCGGACGCCGCCGGGGCGACCGGGAGGTCCCCACCGAACGCGCATGTCAAGAACCCACAAATCTCCATCGTAGGTCTGTCCCCCGAGACCGGGGGACAGACCCCGACTCCAGGGTGTGCCCGGTTCGGGGTCCTTGGGTAGTCGCGCGGCGGTGACCATGGGCTGCCCCGCCCTCCGGACGGCCCGCGGCGCCGGGGGCGGGGCGGCGGGGCTCACAGCTCCAGGGGCGGGAGGTCCAGTTCGCCCGGGTCCGCGCCCACGCGGCGGCAGGTGTGGGCGGCCACCCGGTGGGCGTGCTGCACGCAGACGGTGAGCTGGGCGTCGGTGAGCGCGGCCAACCGGTCCCTGCCGCCCGCTCCCAGCGCCTTGGCCTGGCCGAAGGCGTCCAGCAGCCCGGCGCAGAACGCGTCGCCCGCGCCGACGCTGTCGACGACCTCCACCGGTGCGGGGACCACCGACAGCGGACGGTCCTCACGGCCGCGCACCATGACGATGGTCCGCTCCCCGCCGCAGGTGACGGCGACCAGGACGGGGCCCCGCTCCAGCCAGGAGCGCGCGACGTCCAGGAGCGGTCCGGTGGGGTCGGCCCCCGAGCCGTGGCCGAACAGCCAGCGCACGTCCTCGTCGCTGACCTTGACCACGTCGGCCAGCGCGACCTGCCGCTCCACCCGTTCCCGGGCGTCGGCCGGGCTTCCCGCCAGCGCGGGACGGATGTTGGGGTCGTAGCTGACCACGGCCCGGCCGCGCTGGCGGGACACCCACTCCTCGATGACGGCCGCGCCCGGTTCCATCGCCATCGCCAGCGATCCCACGTGCAGGGCGACGACATCGTCGGCGATCGGGTCGGGAAGCTCCTCGGGCCGCCACTGCCAGTCGGCGGTGCCCCTGACGTAGAAGTCGTAGCTGGCGTGGCCGGTCTCGTCGAGGTTGGCGATGGCCAGGGTGGTGGGCTGTTCGGCGGTCACCAGGTCACGGGTGCTCACCCCGCGCGAGCCCACGTAGGCGCGCAACTGGCGGCCGAAGCGGTCGGAACTGATCCGAGCCAGCAGTGAGGACTCCACACCGAGCCGGGCCAGCGCGACGGCGGTGTTGGCGGGCGCGCCGCCCGGAGCGGAACGGTAGGTGCCGCTCTCGGAGCTGATGAGGTCGATGAGTGCTTCGCCTACGACGGTGATCAAGGGGCGTCCTTCCGAAACCAGCGGGCTGGGGGCGCTCTGTGAGGGAAGAGTATCCCGCCCCTCCCGCTGTGCTGACAACGCAGGGGCCCCGGACAAGCCGAACGGGAGCGCGGCCGACGAGGCCGCGCTCCCGTCCACGGGTGCGTCTGGGGGCTACAGAGCGCTCAGGGCCTCCTGGCCCACCTGCTTCATGATGTCCTCGACGTCGCCGAAGGACTGCGGGTGGGAGCTGGAGTCGAAGTTGCTGACGCTCCACTCCGCCGTGATGTTGATGTTGTCCTGGCGGATGAGGACCGTCGTGCGGTTGCCGGGGCCGATGATCTCTTCCTCGGCGAAGACGAGCACCGACTCGCTGCCGTAGTCGAGCTGCTGCTCCTCGACGACCTTCAGGTCGAAGATCGAGCCCTCCTCGTCGGTGGCGTAGTCGTAGTTGAACGTGTAGTCCTCCTTGGCGGCCTCGACCGAGTCGGAGCCTCCGTAGGGGGTGGAGTAGTCCACGCGCAGCGTTCCGTAGAAGCCGTTCACCTCGGTGCTCCAGCTGCAGCTGGAGGAGTTGTCGGTGATGGTCTTGCTGCCGTCGGTGGCGCCGAACTGCGAGAGCGTGCTGTCGCCCAGGACCGCGCAGGGGTCCTCGGGCGGCGCGTACGGCGCTCCGCCGGAGGGGCCGGCGGGTTCCTCGGCGGGTTCCTCGGCGGGGTCCCCGGCGGGCTCCTCGTTGCCGCCCTCCTGGTTCTCCTGGGTGGTCTGGGTGCCCGTGCCCCCGGCCTGCGGCGCGCTGCCGCCCCGGTTGAACAGGACCACGACCACCGCGACGACCAGCAGGACGATGACCACGCCACCGGCGATCACGACCCACAGGCCGGCGTTGCTCTTGCCGGGCGGGGGAGGCGGCGGTGCGGAGTAGCCCTGGTTGGGGTAGCCCGGGGGCTGGTTGGCCTGGTGGTACTGCGGTCCGCCCTGGCCCGGGTACGGACCCGTGCCGTACCCCGGTGGCTGCTGCCCGCCGGTCCCCGGGTCCCCGTAGGGAGGCTGCTGGTAGGGGCCGCTCGGGTACCCGGGCTGCCCGCCGGTGCCGGGGTCGGGCTGTCCGCCCTGGCCGTAGGCGCCGCCGTACGGTCCGGGCTGCCCACCTGAGTTGCCCTCGCCACCGGGGTACTGGGGTGGCTGGGTGTAGGGTCCGTTGTCGCTCATGACTCCCCTCGCGCCAGCTGCGTTACGTCAGGACTGGGACGCGCGTTGACTCGTTCACGGTTCCATTGGCGTTGTTCTCCCGGGACCGCTGAGGACGGCGGCTCGGCCGGGCGAAGCCCTGCGCTCCAATGACAAAGCCTTGAGATCTTATCCCTATTAAGAATGCTGTCAGGGAGAGGACCTTGGGGAGGTAAGGGGTGAATTGTCACCCTTTTGGGACCCAAAGTGGTCGGCCGTATCAGATTGTTGTCCGACCGCGACCGCGCAGTCGGGCGGATGGCCGGAAACGGCCAAAAAGACCGACCGGTCTGTCCGTCCCTCCGGTCGGCGGCTCCGGCGTAGGCGCCGCGACGGTGGGAAACGCCGCGTCCGGATGTTCTGGGAGCTTCGGACCGTGCGGGCGGCCGCCAAACATGTCTGGCCGGACCAGGCGCCCTCCCTGGGAGGACGGCGGTCGCGGACGTAGGGTGGCGGCGCGGACCGGACGGGAACAGGGGACGAGGATGCCGTCTTCCCGAGAGCCACCCGAGTACGGCAAACCACCCGAGTACGGTTTCAAGGACTGGTTTCTCTTCCTCGCCGCGATCACGGCGACACTCACCGTCTGCGTCGGATGCACCGCCTGGGTGTACGGTCCGCTGTTCACCGGCTGAACCTCCGGACCCGCCTCCGGCCGCGCCGACGGTCAGAACATCGAGATGTGCACGTGGTCGTAGTGGTTCTCGGTGATGCTGCCGCGGTCGGCCATCGGCCGCCAGCCGCTGTTGCGTCGGATGTCCCAGATCTCCTGGCGCCAGATGACGTACATGATGCCGAGGTCCTCGGCGTGCTCCACGGCCCAGTCCGCGATCGCCTGGCCGTGCGCCTGCTGTTCGGGGGTCGGCATCTGGCCGTTGGCGTTGACCATGAAGTCGCAGGCCCGTCCCTTGGGGTGCTCGCCGACCACCCAGCCGCCGTTGGGGCGGTAGCAGCCCACGCCGCCGTTCGCCCGGTTCTCGCCGAACTCCTCGATGATGAGGTCCCGCATCTGGCGGGTCCGCGGGGTGAGGTTGTCGGGCGGCCCCATCTGCTGCACCGGGTAGTCGGCGATGAGCTTGTGGACCTCCCAGCGGCGGTCCTCCAGTTCGTCCAGGTCGGCTTCGACCTCCTCCAGTTTCTCCTCGGCGTTGGCCTGCGCCTTCTCGTCGCGCTCCATGGCCTCGACCAGGTAGGAGATCTTGTCGCTGTTGGTGTGGGTCAGGTGGTCGACCACCGTCGCCGTGTCGATGATCTCCTGCGGCTCGGAGTCGAGCAGCAGCCCCAGCGCCGGGTCGAGACCGCTGCTGGTGTAGGTGGCCACCGCCAGGTAGCGCACCTG
Organism: Thermobifida halotolerans; assembly: GCF_003574835.2. Taxonomy (NCBI): domain Bacteria; kingdom Bacillati; phylum Actinomycetota; class Actinomycetes; order Streptosporangiales; family Nocardiopsidaceae; genus Thermobifida; species Thermobifida halotolerans. The sequence goes on from NZ_CP063196.1 coordinate 461,669, forward strand.
TTCGCGGGCCTCGTCGACCTCCTTGCGGGTGGTGTCGGCGCGTTCCTGGGCCTGCTCGGCCTCCTCGATGACGGCCTCCATGTCGCGGAGTTCGCCGTTGTACTCCTCGCTCAGCGCGTCGGCCCGCTCCAGCAGGGAGTCCAGATCCTCGGTCGGCACCGCCGGGGCGGCCGGAGCCGCGGAGGCGGGGGGCGCGACGTGGACGGAGAGGGGGGCGGCGACCAGGACGAGGGAGAGGACGCCGGCCAGGAGGCCGGGCCAGCGCGGGCCGCCGGAGCGGGGGGAGAACGTCTCGGTGAGGTCGGCAAGGTGGTCGCGCCAGGTTCCGTCGGTGGGATCAGGCGCCCAGAAATCGACGTAGGGGTCGTCTCGGCCGTCGTCGCTCGAATGCTTGGGCAGCACTTCTTCGCTCCTCGATCACACAGAGGTCCTGCGGGCGGCGTTCGCCGCTCCTGCGGGAGGCGGGCCCCTGCTCTGGGGTGGGCCGAGGGGGCCGCTCCCGGCACAGCGGGACCGGGCGGCCGCAACTCACTCGGCGGAATCGAGTGTAGGCGGGTTTGCGGCAGAAAACGGAAATACGTTGTGATCTACATCACATAAAAGGTCGGTGGCGTGGGCCACAGCGGGGGTGGATGGCAGGATTCTTCGTCGTCCACCGGTTGGAGAGAGGGGTTCTCCGGCGCTGACCTGGAGTGGACCGGTGGTGGCGAAGCGCGCGGCGTCCCGTGGGGCCGGGCGGTCCGCGAAGGGGGAGCGGTCCCCGTTGTCCGGGCCGCGGCCGCGGGAGGGCTGTCGCGGCGGCCGCGTCGGAGGCGGAAGGGGGCGGTGGATCCCCGTTCCATCCTCGGGATTCGCGTTCCGAAAGAGGTGTTCGGGCTGTGTGCAAGATGTTTCAGGTAACGGTTGTGTTTCGCGCACGTGATCCGGGATTGACGGAACACAGTGGTGTGGGCCACTCTCTTGGGAGCGCTCCCAAAGCGGGGGATCTCACGGGACGCGATCCAAGACATTCCACTTTGAGCGAGGGGTCGCATACATGCGAACTTTTGAACGTCGGCACTGGCGGGTGGCTGCTGCGGCGCTGGGATCGGTGGCTCTTCTCAGCACGGCCGCGTGCGGCGGCAGCGACGCCGCCGAGGACGGCAAGATCACCCTGACCGTCGACACCTTCGGCGTCTTCGGGTACGACGACCTCTTCAAGCAGTACATGGAAGAGAACCCGAACATCGTCATCAAGGAGAACAACGTCACCGACCTCAACGCCGACTACGTCCCGCAGTTGCAGCAGAACATCGCTGCCGGCAGCGGCGCGGGCGACATCGTCGCCGTCGAGGAGGGCATCGTCCAGCAGTTCTACCTCAGCCAGGGCGACAACTTCGTGGACCTCGCCGAGTACGGCGCGGCCGACCTGGAAGAGAACTTCCTGCCGTGGAAGTGGGAGATGGGCAAGGGACCCAACGGGGAGATCCTGGGCCTGGGCACCGACATCGGCGGCATGAGCATGTGCTACAACAAGACCCTCTTCGAGGACGCGGGCCTGCCCACCGACCGCGAGGAGGTCAGCGCCAGCTGGGAGACCTGGGAAGACTTCATCGAGGTCGGCAAGGAGTTCCAGGAGGCCGAGACCGGCGCGTCCTTCGTCTCCACGGTCACCCCGTACTTCAACTCCATCAACGCCCAGGGCGGCACCCACACCTTCTTCGACGAGCAGAACAACCTCGTCGCCGACTCCAACCCGGTCATCCTGGACAGCTGGGACCTGGCGGAGCGCATGGTCGACGAGGGCCTCTCGGCCAACCTGACCATGTGGTCCGACGAGTGGAACGCCGGCATCCAGAACAACGTCTTCGCGACCCTGCCCTGCCCGGCCTGGATGCTCGGCCACATCGAGAACACCGCCGGTGAGAGCGGCCGCGACCAGTGGGACGTCGCCGAGGTTCCCGGCAACGGCGGCAACTGGGGCGGCTCCTGGCTGTCGGTGACCACCCAGAGCGAGCACCCCGAGGAAGCCGCCGACCTGGCGATGTTCCTGACCAGCCCCGAGGGGCAGATCTCCGCGTGGAACGCCGCCAACACGCTGCCCTCCTCGCCGCAGGCCCTGGAGGACCCGGCCGTCACCGAGTTCACCCGCGAGTACTTCAACCAGGCCCCGGTCGGCGAGATCTACTCCAAGACCGCCAAGGAGCTCGAGCCGGTCTACTACGGCGTCAACAACGCCCAGGTCTCCGAGGAGTTCCGCAAGGCGCTGGAAGCGATGGAGCAGGGCCAGGTCTCCCCGGACGAGGCCTGGGAGCAGGCGCTCAGCGGAGCCCAGCGGGCCTCGGGCGAGTGACCCACCCGGATTCGCCCACCATCAGTGAGTGAACGCGCGGATCCGTCCGGGGCCGCCCGCAGCGGCGGCCCCTCCCAGGACGGGTCCGCGCCCCGTACGGACATCCCCGACCAGACGGTCCGCCTCGGCTCCCCGCCGGGGCTCCCTCACCCGAACCCGGCACGGGCGGGCCGTCTCCTCTCTTCCATCTGACATCTGATCTCTCATGACGAGGAGCGCTTGACGTGACTCTTCTCAAGCGCGGCGGCGCCCCGCCCGGGGGTAAGGAGGACCCGGTCCTCCAGCCGCCCGCGAACGACACCAAGACGAGGAACGAACGCAGGCAGATCCTCTGGACCCGCCTGGACCTCCGGGTCTCCCCCTATCTGTTCATCTCCCCCTTCTTCCTGCTCTTCGCGGTTTTCGGCCTGTTCCCCCTGCTCTACACCGTCTGGGTCTCGCTGCACGACTGGACGCTGCTGGGCGGGAACCAGGGATTCGTCGGCCTCGACAACTACGTCCGCCTCGTCCAGGACGAGAAGTTCTGGAACTCGCTGTACAACACCTTCGGCATCTTCCTCATCGCCGTCATCCCGCAGCTGCTGCTGGCCATGTTCCTGGCCGACACGCTGAGCCGCAGGATCCGCGCGGTCAACTTCTTCCGGATGGGCCTGCTGCTGCCCTACCTGACCTCCGTCGCGGCCGTGGCCATCGTCTTCTCCCAGTTGTTCGGCACCCAGTTCGGCCTGGTCAACTACGCGTTGGGATTCCTCGGGATCGACCCGATCAACTGGCAGGGCGGCACCCTGTCCTCCTGGGCGGTCATCGCGGTGATGGTCGACTGGCGCTGGACCGGCTACAACGCGCTGATCTACCTGGCGGCGATGTCGGCGATCCCGAGGGACCTCTACGAGGCGGCCTCCATCGACGGCGCCTCCCGCATGCGGCAGTTCTGGCAGATCACCGTGCCGATGCTGCGGCCCACCATCATCTTCACCGTGATCGTCTCCACCATCGGCCAGATGCAGCTGTTCACCGAACCGGTCATCTTCGGGGACGTCTCCGGAGGCACGCAGGGACAGTTCCAGACCACGATGATGCTGATCTTCGAGGAGGCCTTCCGGTTCAACAACTACGGATACGGCTCCGCGATCGCCTGGATGCTGTTCATGCTCGTCGTTGTGATCAGCGCGCTCAACGCGCTGCTCAGCAGCAGGATCAAGGGGGCATGATGACGACCACCCTGACCCCGCCCCCGGGCGCCGTGCCCGAGCCCGCCGCGCCCGGGGACACCCCGGCCGCGAAGCGCAGGCGCAAGCGGAAGAACGAGGGCAGCACCGGGGTCCGCGAGGCGACCCCGCTGACCTACATCGGACTCTCCCTCACCGTCCTGCTGTCGGTGTTCCCCCTGTGGTGGATGCTCGTCGTGGCCAGCCGCGACTCGGCCGCCGCCTCGGCCCGCCCGCCCTACATGTGGCCCGGCGGAAACCTCCTGGAGAACCTGGAACGCCTCTTCGCCAACTCCTCGGCCAACTTCCAACTCGGCCTGGTCAACTCGGCGATCTCCTCCACCATCCTCGCGCTGTCGGTGGTGCTCTTCTCCTCGCTGGCCGGATTCGCCCTGGCCAAGCTGAAGTTCCGGGGACGCAACGCCGCCGCCGTCGGCGTGGTGCTGACCATGGCGGTGCCCGTCCAGATCGGCATCATCCCGCTGCTGATGCTCATGGAGTGGTTCGGCTGGCGCGGAGAGATCACCGCGATCATCGTGCCCTTCATGGTCAACGGCTTCGGCGTGTTCATGATGCGCCAGTACTGCATCCAGGCGATCCCCGACGAACTGCTGGAAGCCGCGCGCATGGACGGCTGCTCCACCTTCCGCATCTACTGGAACGTGGTCCTTCCCGCGCTGCGGCCCGCGATGGTCGTGCTCGGCCTGCTGACGTTCATGACGCAGTGGAACGAGTTCACCTGGGCGCTGGCGGTGCTGACCCCCGCCAACCCGACGGTCCAGCTCGCCATCAACCAGCTCAACCAGTCGGCGTACTCGCGTGACTTCGCCCTGATGTTCACCGGGTCCGTCGTCGCCACACTCCCCCTGCTGATCCTGTTCTTCGTCCTCGGCCGCCAGCTCATCGGCCGGATCATGGAAGGTGCCATCAAGTGACCTCGCAGTCAACCGCCTCGCTCGGCCAGACCGAGGAGGAGCCACAGAGAGACATCCGGTTCCCCCAGGACTTCGTGTGGGGGGCGGCGACAGCCTCGTTCCAGGTTGAGGGAGCCACCACGGCGGACGGCCGCGGCACCAGCATCTGGGACACGTTCTGCGCCACCCCCGGCAAGGTCGAGAACGGCGACACCGGTGACCCCGCCTGCGACCACTACAACCGCTACCGCGACGACGTGGCGCTCATGCGCGAACTGGGCATCGGCGCCTACCGCTTCTCCGTGGCCTGGCCGCGCATCCAGCCCGACGGCAGGGGCAAACCCCTGCGCGCCGGCCTGGACTTCTACGACCGGCTCGTGGACTGCCTGCTGGAGGCGGGGATCGAGCCGTGGCCGACCCTCTACCACTGGGACCTGCCCCAGGCACTGGAGGACGAGGGCGGCTGGCCCAACCGGGACACCGCCAAGCGGTTCGGCGACTACGCGGAGATCGTGTACACCCGACTGGGTGACCGCATCACCAACTGGAACACCCTCAACGAGCCGTGGTGTGCGGCGTTCCTGGGCTACGCCTCCGGAGTGCACGCCCCCGGCCGCCGCGAGCCCGCCGCCGCGCTGGCCGCCGCCCACCACCTGATGCTGGGACACGGCCTGGCCGCCGCCGCCATCCGCGACCTGGGATCCCGGTCCGGCCGCACCCCGCTCGTGGGCATCGTGCACAACCAGACCACGGTGCGCCCCTACACCGACAGCGAGGCCGACGTGGACGCGGCGCGGCGCATCGACGCGCTGCGCAACCGCATCTTCACCGAGCCCCTGGTGAAGGGACGCTACCCGGAGGACCTGCTCACCGACGTCGCGGCGATCACCGACTACGGGTTCGTGGAGGACGGGGACCTGGAGACGATCTCCGCGCCGCTGGACATGATGGGCGTCAACTTCTACAACCCCAGTTGGGTGTCGGGCTCCCGGGAGAACGGCGGCTCCGACCGGCTTCCGCCCGACGAGTACTCGCCGTCGGTGGGCAGCCAGCACGTCGTCGAGGTGGACCCCGGCCTGCCGGTCACCGCCATGGGCTGGCCGATCGACGCCACCGGTCTGTACGACACGCTCACCCGCCTCGCCAACGACTACCCGGGGCTGACGCTGTACGTCACCGAGAACGGCGCCGCCTTCGACGACAAGCTGGTCGACGGCGCGGTGCACGACACCGACCGGATCGCCTACCTGGACGCGCACCTGCGCGCCGCGCACGCCGCGATGGAGGCCGGAGTGCCCCTCAAGGGTTACTTCGCCTGGTCGCTGATGGACAATTTCGAGTGGGCGCTGGGCTACGGTAAGCGCTTCGGCATCGTGCACGTGGACTACGAGAGCCAGGTCCGCACGGTCAAGGACAGCGGCCGGTGGTACTCGCGCGTCGTCCGTGACGGAGGGATCATCGGGCAGCGCTAGCCGATCCGATCCGTCGAGTCTGGTCAGAGCCTCGCCGTCCCGGCGTCTTCCAGGATAGAAAGAAGATGCCGGGACGGCGCGGTCGTGGGTTGGGGGGAAGAGTATGGAGCGTCGGCGGCGTCCGACACTGGAGATGGTGGCCGCTCTGGCGGGAGTCGGCCGCGGGACGGTGTCCCGTGTGATCAACGGCTCCGACCAGGTGAGTCCTCCCACGCGGGAGGCGGTGAAGCGGGCGATCAAGGAGTTGGGGTACGTACCGAACCGGGCGGCCCGCACCCTGGTGACCCGACGCACCGACACCGTGGCGCTGGTGGTTTCGGAGGACAATCAGAGACTCTTCGCCGAACCCTTCTACGCCGGGATCGTGCTCGGGGTGGGGGTGGCCCTGTCGGAGCGGGGGTTCCAGTTCCTGCTGGCCACCGGCCGCTCGGGAGCCGAGCACGAACGCCTCGGCGGCTACCTGGCCGGGCAGCACGTCGACGGCGTGCTGCTGCTGTCGCTGCACCGCGACGACCCGCTTCCGGAGATGCTGGACGAGGCCGGGGTGCCCTACGTCTACGGCGGCCGGCCGCTCGGAGTCCCCGAGGAGCAGGTGTGCTACGTCGACATCGACAACATCGGCGGCGGCCGCCAGGCCACCCAGCGGCTGATCGAGACCGGCCACCGCCGTATCGCCACCATCGCCGGTCCCCAGGACATGGTCGCCGGTGTGGACCGTCTCCAGGGCTACCGCGAGGCGCTGGAGGTGGCGGGCCTCGACTACGACGAGAGCCTGGTGAGCTACGGCGACTTCACCTACGACAGCGGCGTGACCGCCATGCGGGAGCTGCTGGACCGCAACCCCGACCTGGACGCGGTGTTCGCCGCCTCCGACCTGATGGGACTGGCGGCGCTGCGGGTGCTGCGCGCGGCGGGGCGCAGCGCGCCCAAGGACGTCGCCGTGATCGGCTACGACGACTCCACCGTGGCCGAGCACGCCGAGCCGCCGATGACCAGCGTCAACCAGCCCACCGAGCTGATGGGCCGGGAGATGGCGCGCCTCCTGGTCGACCGCATCACCGGGGAGATCACCGACCCGGCCAGGCTGATCCTGGAGACCCACCTGATGGTGCGCGAGTCCGCCTGACACGGTGCGCCTCCGCCCGCCAGTGGACGAGACGTCGCCTGCTGTGCCACGCTGACCTCCGAAGACGATGGAAAGAGCAACAGGGGACAGGCGAGTGCCGGTGGAGACGCTCCGAGCGCGGTGTGAGGTGGACGGTTGCGAGTGGTGCGACCGGTCCGACCGGCCGTGCCGATGCTGCGGGGGGACGGGCCGGTGGCGTCCGGAGCGCCCGAGGCGCGACGCCGACGGGGTGATCGGCTGGATCCGCGTGCAGGAGCGGTGCCGCATGTGCGGGGGCACCGGCAAGGAGCACAACCCCCTGTGAGCGGACTCCGCCGCGGAGTCCGACCGGGGACGGGGAGCGGACGGGTTCCCCGGAAGATCGTGTGCCCGGGACGGCGACGGGCCCGGGGTGAGGGGGTTGATCATGCGCTGGGTCACCTATCTGTCCCCCAGCGGCGGCGAGCGGCGTCCCGGGGTGGTGGACGACGGCTGCGTCTTCGGCTACCCGGGGCCGCAGGACGTCCTCGGCCTGCTGGCCGACGGCGGGGACGCCATGGCAGAGGCCCACCGGCGGGCGCTGGCCGAGCCGGTGGAGATCATCGTGGAGTTCGAGACGCGGCTGTGCGCTCCCCTGACACCCGCCCGGCCCGTCACGGTGCGCGGAACGGACTCCGATCCGGTCCCGGTCGGTCCCGGTCTGGTGCGCGGCACCGACGACGGGGCGGTCCTCCCCGCGGGGGCGCCCGGGCTCGTCGCGGACGTGGGCGCGGTGGCCTTCCGCTTCGACACGGGGGAGACCGCCGGCTACACCCTGGCCTGCCTGTGGCGCGCACCCGGCGGAGAGCCGACCACGCTGACCCTGGGACCGGCCCTCGTCACCGCCGAGGAGTTCGACGACGGCGCCGGGTTCGTCGTCACCGCGAGCGTCGAGGACCTGACGGTGGCGGAGGCGGTCCTGGACCGCGCCTGGGCGGAGGCGGCGGACGGCGCCCCGGTCGGCTCGCTGCCCGCACGGACCCGGCTGCTGGCGGCCGGTGAGGAGTTCTTCGTGGACGGGGGGCCGCTCGGCTCCTTCGAACTGCGGATCGGGTCGGGAACGGGAACCTGACTGAGGTGTGGGTGTTCGGTTCTGCGGTGGGCGCGGGGGTCTTCGCGGAGACCCCGGGGAGGGGTGGGGCGGAACCGTATCCGCCGCGGAATCCGACCATCAAACCTCGGTGAGCGACTCCGGCGGCGCGGACGGCCCCTCGGTCCGCACGTGTGCGGCGCCATCCCGCCGGAGAGGTTTTCCCCAGGTCTGTGGGCGAGCCGTGTTCAAGAAGTTATCCATGTGATGGAATGAGGCCGATCCCGCCCCGTGACGCGGGAAATTTTGGTGAAGTCGGCGCGAAGGGCTAGACCAAAGGGGCTAAACGGTATAAACCGGTCGTAGACAGCTCCGGTGATTAGGGATGATCAGGGTAGTGCGGGTTGTCTGCCCGAATTGGTACGCTAACGACTCACGCACGCTGTTCCGGTTCAGCGTTGCGCGACGCCTCAGCCTCTGTGAGGTGAGTCCTGCGGCGGCAAGATCTCCCTTCTCGATACCGGGTTCCATGCACATGACACCTCAAACGGCACCCTGTGGCGTTCACAGCGGGCCGGGTGATGCTGTCCGGTACCCACCCGTGGGGTTCTTGACCCCGGTACCCCAGGCGGTGACACGAAAGGTTGCGAGGGTCCGTGTCGACACGAGCGACGAACAACGGCGCTGACGCCACTGATGACGTGCCGGAGAGGGCCGGAGAGGACACTCCGGCCAAGCGCCCTGCCCGGCGGTGGAATCCCCGGAACTGGCGTGTCCGGTCCCGGCTGGTGGCGCTCGTCGTCGTCCCCACCGCGGCGGCTCTGATTCTGGGTGGTGCGAGGTTCAGCGAGAACGCCATGGTGACGCTCAGGAACGAGCGCATCGAGACGATGGCGGTCCTCGCCGAGGACGTCGTCCAACTGGGCAACGCGCTGGGCCTGGAGCGGATGCTCGCCGCCGCCTACATCGCCGACCACCCCAATCCGAACCGGCGCTCCGACGAGCGCGCGGTCGCACTCCAGGAACAGCAGAAGGTCGTCGACCAGGAACTCAACGACGTCCGCGCGGGGACCAACGAACTGGGGGAGACGGGAGATCCGGTCGTCCAGGAACGGCTCGACCGCATGACCGAGTCCCTGGAGAACCTGAGCGGGATACGGAACGAGATCACCGACACCCGCATCACGATGCTTCCGGCGGTCACCAAGTACCGCCAGATAGCCGACTCCCTCACCGACTTCGTCGAGGCGCTCGCCAACAACGCCGAGGCCACCGAACTGCGCGAGAGCATCCGCGCGCTGACCGCGCTCGGCAGGGCACGCGACGACCAGTCCTACGAGACCGCGCTGATGCTGCACTCGCTGATCCGCGACTCGATGTCGGGCGGTGTCCAGGACTCCATCGAGGGCACCCAGGCCCGCTACAACAACGAGATCCAGAACTTCCGCAACAGCGCCACCCCCGAGCAGGCGGCACTGTTCGACGACAACTACGGGGGTCTGGACGTCAGTCGGCTGGGCACCATGCGACTGCGCGCCCTGCTGCGGGCCGAGGAGGGCCAGACGCTCACCGGCGTCACCGAGGGAGACGACCCCGACAGCTACCAGCAGACGGCCGTGGCCGCGATGGAGCGCATGGAGCAGGTCGAAAGCGCCATGGCCACCCTGGTGCGCACCGAGGCGACGATGCACAAGAACCAGGGCCGCATCCAGTTGCTCTCCGACAGCGCCGCGGTGCTCCTGCTGATCATCGTCGTCTTCCTGACCACCTCGTGGGTGGCGCGCTCCATGGTCGTTCCGCTGCGCGTCCTGCGCGACAGCGCCATGCGCATCGCGGCCAAGGACCTTCCCGACGCCATCAGCCGGATGCGCGAGACCAACGTGCGACCGGGCGAGGTCCGGGTCACACCGATCGAGGTCTCCTCCACCGACGAGTTCGGCGAGGTGGCCCGCTCCTTCGACGAGGTGCACCGCGCCGCGCTGCGCCTGGCCTCCGACGAGGCGGCGCTGCGCACCAACGTCAACGCGATGTTCGTCAACCTCTCCCGGCGCAGCCAGAGCCTGGTCGAGCGGCAACTGCGCCTCATCGAGAGCCTGGAGCAGGGCGAGCAGGACGACGACCGCCTGGCCGACCTGTTCCAGCTCGACCACCTGGCCACCCGCATGCGCCGCAACAACGAGAACCTGCTGGTGCTGTCCGGCCAGGACAACACCCGCAAGTGGGCCCAGCCGGTGCCCCTGGTCGACGTGCTGCGCGCCGCGGTCTCCGAGGTCGAGCAGTACGAACGGGTCAACGTCCGCGCCCCCTCGCACATCTCGGTCCTGGGACGCCCGGTCAACGACGTCATCCACCTCATCGCCGAGCTGGTGGAGAACGCCACCGTGTTCTCCTCGCACGACACCCAGGTCTCGGTCACCGCCCAGGCGATGGACAACGGTGAGGTCGTCGTCGAGATCACCGACTCGGGCATCGGCATGGCGCCCGAGGAGATCGAGAGCACCAACCAGCGGCTCGCCGAGCCTCCGCTCATCGACGTCGCGGTCTCCCGCCGCATGGGTCTGTTCGTGGTCAGCCGCCTGGCCAACCGGCACGGTATCCGGGTGCAGTTGCGCGCCGCCCACAACGGCGGCATCACCGCGGTCGTGTCGCTCCCCAACGACCTGCTGATCACCCCGGTCGAGTCGGCCACCCCGGCGCTCAGCCCGTCGCGCGGACCGGTGCCGGACACCTACGCCGAAGCCACCGCGGCCTTCGCGTCCTCCCCGGCTCCGGCCGATCCCACCGACAGCGTGTGGCAGCCGCCCGAGGGCAACGACCGTCCCGTGTGGCAGCGCGACAGCACGCCCTCGGGGCTGCCCAAGCGTCCCGACCCGGCCGCGCGCGCCGCGCAGCGGGGCAAGCAGGAGCAGTCGGAGCACCCGCCCAGCGGCCAGGACCTGTGGGGTGACGCGGGATGGGCCAAACCCTCGGCCCCCCGCCGGACTCCCACCGAGCCGACGGCCGCCCCCTCCTCGGCGCCCGACACCCCGGCGGCCCCGCCGCCCCCGGTGACTCCGCCGGTGTCCGACACCCCCGCATCGGCTCCGTCGGCGTCCGAGCCCGAGCGGCCGACCTCCGCGGAACCGGCGCAGTCCGACCGGCGCCCCGTCTACGGGTACTCCATCGAGCGGCCCGAGCAGCGCGCCAACCCGCTGGACGACACCGCCCGCCCCGTCGAGGAGACCCGGGCCTGGCAGACTCCCCCGACCGCGCCCTACTCGGGCTCGGGCGGCAACGGCCTCACCTCCGACCGGCCGGAGATCCGCGAGGGCTACGGTTCCACCGCCTACCTGTCCAAGCGGTACGGCTCGGGCAGCAACCAGAACACGATCATTCCGCCCTCCCCGGAGAACGAGTCCAACGAGCCGCTGCCGATCTTCGACTCCATCGAGTCGAACTGGTTCCGTCGCCGCACCGTCAACCCGGCGGTCACCGCGGCCGAGACCGGGCCGATCAACACCGTCGGCACGCCTGACGGACTCGGTTCCACCGAACCCGCCGGATCGGCCGCCGAGCAGCGGTCCCGTTCCGAGGACGGGTGGCGCTCCGAGGCGGACGTCGGCTGGAAGACCGCCGCGGAACGGGCGAGCGAGCCGGTCGCGGGCGGGATCACCTCCTCGGGTCTGCCCAAGCGCGTCCCCAAGGCGAACCTGGTCCCGGGCACCGCTCCGGCGCCGGAGAACTTCAAGCAGATCACCTCCCGTTCCGCAGACCAGGTCCGCAGCAGGTTCTCCAGTTTCCAACAGGGCATCCGCCAGGGCCGCGACGCCCTGAACAAGCGCCCTCCCAGGGAGGGGTAGTGTGTCCGGTTTGGAGGGTGATGTCCCATGACGGCGAAGCCACCTGGGCTTTTGCTGGGGAGTGGATACCAGATGAGTAATGAATTAACATCATCTGCACTTCTCGGACATGGGACCGCAATAAAGTCATCAGCGAGAAACTCTCGGCTGTCGGCCGTTTACCAGATCGGTCGATGCGAAGGCTGGGACCGACAGGAGAGCAGATGAATCAACCGGTGAACGAACTCAACTGGCTGATCACTGACTTCGCCAATCGGGTGCCCGACGTGGCGCACGCGATCGTGGTGTCGTCGGATGGTCTACCGTTGGCGGCCTCAGCCGGATTCCCCACTGATCGAGCCGATCAGCTGGCCGCGATCGCCTCCGGTCTCTCCAGCCTCACCCAGGGCGCGGCCCGAGTCTTCGAGGGTGGAGCGGTCGCCCAGACCGTGGTTGAGATGGAGCGAGGCCTGCTCCTTATCATGGCTATCAGCGATGGATCGTGCCTTGCGGTGCTCGCTGCGGCCGACTGCGACCTCGGTCTGGTCGGTTACGAGATGACACTGCTTGTCGAGCGGGCGGGCCGAGCCCTGACCCCGGCGGCACGCACCTCGGGTACCCACTGACCCACCACCGACAGGAGGAAGTGGTGGCACCACCTCACGGTAGAGACACCGGGAGCGCCTCATGGTTCGGCGACCCGTCGGCTGGCGCTCCCAGGCCGCTGCCCGACGCCGCGGCCGGTGGCGAGCTTCCGCGATCCACCCAACAGGTCACCGGACAGCAGTGGTCGATCAGCGAGAGTGCGCCGAGTTCGCTGGTACGGCCCTACGCGGTGACGCGCGGTCGGACCAAGCCCAAGACCGAGTTGCCGCTTGAGGCACTGATCTCGACGACGGCGACGGCGCGCAGCGAGTTCGGGACCCTCACTCCCGAATGTCAGGCGATCTGCGACCTGTGCCAGGAGTGGCGGTCCGTGGCGGAGATCTCCGCCCTGTGCCGGATACCGCTCGGTGTCGCGCGGGTTCTGGTGGCGGACATGGCAGAACAGGGCCTCGTACAGATCAGGTCGTCGCTCAACACCGACAACCGGCCCAACGTCAACCTGCTTGAAAGGGTACTCAGTGGACTTCGCAAGCTCTAGCCCGGCCGACGAGGGCGGTGCTGTGGCGAACGCGATGACGTCGGTGAAGATCGTCGTCGCCGGGGGCTTCGGCGTCGGTAAGACGACATTTGTGGGGTCGGTCTCCGAGATCGTTCCACTGACCACCGAAGCGGTCATGACCAGCGCCAGCGTCGGCGTCGACGACCTGGCCAAGACGCCGGACAAGCAGACGACCACGGTCGCCATGGACTTCGGTCGGGTCTCGCTGGACTCCGACCTCATCCTCTACCTGTTCGGCACCCCCGGCCAGCACCGCTTCTGGTTCATGTGGGACGACCTGGTCAAGGGAGCCATCGGCGCGGTGGTCCTGGTCGACACCCGCCGTCTGGCGGACTGCTTCCCGGCCATCGACTACTTCGAGGAGGCGAAGCTGCCGTTCATCGTGGCGATCAACGGCTTCGACTCCTACTACCCCCACTCCATCAGCGAGGTGCGTGACGCCCTCACCCTGAGTGAGGACATCCCGATCGTGCAGTGCGACGCGCGCGACCGGGCCTCCACCAAGGCCACACTGATCCGCCTGGTCGAGCACGCCATCGCCGTCGGTGACGCCTCCGCCGAACAGACCACCTCCACCGGCGGTCACTCCTCCTGGCGTTAGATCCTGACGTCGGGGCCTGTCCGGTGGACCACTCGGGGCCCGCGACCGCGCCGGGGCGGCACCCGCGACCCGGAAGCCCTCACCGAACAGGGCCCTCGTGAGGCGAGGCCCGGCGGGGTTCGACAGTCGCTGTCGCGCCCCGCTCCTTCGCCGTGCCCCTCTCGGCGCGGGAAGCTGGACCCGCGGACGCCGACCGGTCATCATGCGGGCATGACTTCCCAAGACGAACGCAGGGCCTTCTGGGAGGAGCGCCTGGCTGCGGACTGGACGGAGACCGGCGTCGGCTACCGGGCGCTGGGACGCCCGTTCAACGAGTGGATGTATCGGGTGCGCCGGGAGGTGTTCCTGGAGCGGGCGGGCGCGCTCGACATGGACCTGACCCGCGCGCGGGTGCTCGACGTGGGCTCGGGGACCGGTTTCTACGTGCAGGCCTGGCGGGACCTCGGCGTCGCCTCGGTCACCGGGTGCGACCTGACCGAGGCCGCGGTGGCGCGGCTGCGCCGCCGCTTCCCCGGCCTGCGTTTCGAACGCCTGGACATCGCCGACCCCGGGGACACGCTGGCCGGAGCCGACTTCGACGCGGTCTCCTGCATGGACGTGCTCTTCCACATCACCGACGACGACCGCTACACCGCCGCTCTGGAGTCCGTCGCCCGGCTGGTGCGGCCCGGCGGCTACTTCGTGCTCTCGGAGAACTTCCTGCACCGTCCGGTGCAGCGCGGCGCCAACCAGGTCAACCGCACGATCGGCTGGATCACCGGACAACTGGACCGCGTCGGCTTCGACGTCGTGCGCCGATCCCCGTTCCTGGTGCTGATGAACGCCCAGGTCGACGCCGGCCCGGTGTGGCGCAAGACGTGGGGCGGGACGCTGCGCGCGGCCACCCTGACCGGGCCGACCGGTTGGCTCGCCGGAGCCGCGCTCTACCCGCTCGAACGGCGACTGGTGCGCACCCGGCAGGAGAGCCCGACCACCGAGATCATGGTCTGCCGCCGCCGCTGAGAGCACCGCGGCGGTTTGGTGCGTGATTTGTCCACCACCGTGGATGCCGTCATGGTCGGTGGGTAGAAGCCCCGACACGTTCCCGTCGGCAGGGGGAGTACGGACGACGGCGGGAACAGTGACGGAAAGGGGGAATTCATGACCACCGCGAAGGACATCATGCACCGGGGCGCCAAGTGCGTCGACGCGAACACCAACCTCACCGACGCGTCCCGCATGATGCGCGACCTGGGGGTGGGCGCGCTGCCCATCTGCGGTGACGACGGCAAGCTGAAGGGCATCATCACCGACCGTGACATCGTGATCAAGTGCCTGGCCGAGGGCAAGGACCCCAACACCTGCAACGCGATCGAACTCGCCCAGGGCAGGCCGTTCTACGTGGACGCCTCGGACGACGTCGAGACGGTGCTGCAGCAGATGATCCAGCACAAGATCAAGCGGCTGCCGGTGATCGAGAACCGCGAACTGGTCGGGATCGTCAGCGAGGCGGACCTCGCCCAGCACCTGCCCGAGAACCAGATAGGACGCCTGGTCGAGGCGATCAAGTCGGGACCGGCCGACCACGTCTCCTGATCCGTCCACATGGCGGTCACGGGCGGCCGCGTGCGTCGCACGCGGCCGCCCGCGGTGGCCGGTCCTGGTCGCCGGGGCGGAACACCCCGTTTCCTGTCGTCCCGAGCCGGATCCGCATCCACCGCAGACCCCGACGCTCACACCCCAGTAGCTGTCGGTCGGCTGGACCTGACGCGTACTTCTCAAAAGAAATCATGTGAAACGGCGCCTGTGGCCGCGCCGCGTGTGATCCACCGCCGCATCGACGTCGACGGAGTCGGAGTCTTCCACCGCGAATCGGTGCCGGACCGGGCAGACGCCCCCGTCCTTCTGCCGCCGCACGGCTTCCCGTCCGCCTCGCACCAGTTCCGCCGCCTCATCGACGCGCTCGGGGCGCACTTCCGGCTGATCTCCCCGGACTACCCCGGTTTCGGCAGCACCGAGGCCCCGGCCGACCTCACCCACTCCTTCGACCGGCTCGCCGACACCGTCGAGGGCTTCGTCCGGAGGATCGGTCCGCTCCGCTTCGTGAGGTACGTCTTCGACTTCGGCGCCCCGGTCGGCCTCCGCCTGGCCCTGCGCCGTCCGGAGCTGATCGCCGGGCTGACCGTGCAGAACGGCAGCGCCTACGCCGAGGGCCTGTCCCCGGCGGCGCGCGAGTCCGCCGCACCCACCCCCGACACCCCCGGCGCACAGCGGACGATCCGCGGCCTGCTCACTTCGGCCGCCACCCGTTCCCGGTACGAGACCGGTACCACCGCCCCGCGCTCGTCGCTTCCGAGGGCTGGCTGCTGGACCGGTACTTCCTCGACCTGCCGGGCCGCAAGGAGGCCCAGATCGCCCTGGCCCAGGACTACCGCCACAACATCGCCGCCTACCCCCGGCGGCAGGACCGGCTGCGCCGACACACCCCGCCCACACTGACCACCCGGGGAGTCGGCGACCCGTTCTTCCCCGAGCCCGGCGCCCGTGCCTACCTGCGCGACCCGCCCGACGCGGAACTGCACCTGTTCGACACCGGGCACTTCGCCCTGGAGGAGAAGCCTTCCGAGATCGCCCCGCTGATCGCCGACTTCCTCGACCGGCTCCGGGACGGGGCGTCCCGGAGCCCTCCTCTCAGGCGGGCATTCCCAGTTCACGGGCGATGATCATCCGCTGGATCTCCGAGGTGCCCTCGCCGACCTCCAGGATCTTCGCGTCGCGGTAGAACCGGCCGACGGCGGACTCGTTCATGAACCCGTACCCCCCGAAGACCTGCGTGGCGTCGCGGGCGTTGTCCATGGCCGCGTTGGAGGCCACCAGCTTGGCGATGGCCGCCTCCTTCTTGAACGGCTCCCCGGCCAGCATGCGCGCCGCCGCGTCGTAGTAGGCCAGCCGCGCGGTGTGCGCGCGGGCCGCCATGTCCGCGATCTTGAACTGGATCGCCTGGTAGCGGCCGATCTCGCGGCCGAACGCCGTCCGCTCACCCGCGTAGCGCAGGCTCTCGTCCACACAGCCCTGCGCCAGGCCCACGGCCAGGGCGGCGATGGCGACGCGCCCCTCGTCCAGGATGCGCAGGAACTGGGCGTAGCCCCGGCCCCGTTCACCCAGCAGATTGGCCTCGGGAACCCGGCAGTCGACGAAGACCAGTTCGTTGGTGTCCGACGCGCTCCAGCCGACCTTGGAGTACTTCTGCCCCACGGAGAACCCGGGCGTGTCCGAGGGGACGATGATCGCGGAGATCTCCGGTCGCCCGTCGGGGCGGGTCCCGGTCACCGCGGTCACCGTGACCAGCGCGGTGATGGCGGTACCGGAGTTGGTGATGAAGCACTTGGTCCCGTTGACGACCCACTCGCCGCCGTCGAGCCGGGCCGTGGTCCGGGTGGCTCCCGCGTCGGACCCGCCGTCCGGTTCGGTCAGGCCGAACGCGCCCAGCGCCTCGCCGGAGCAGAGCCGGGGCAGCCACGTCGCCTTCTGCTCGGGGCTGCCGAAGCGGTGGATCGGCATCGCTCCCAGCGACACCCCCGCCTCCAGGGTGATCGCCACCGAGGAGTCCACCCGGGCCAGCTCCTCCAGGGCCAGGCACAGCGCGAAGTAGTCGCCGCCCATCCCGCCCTCCTCCTCGGGGAAGGGCAGCCCGAACAGGCCCATCCGGCCCATCTTCGCGACGATGTCGTAGGGGAAGGCGGCGCGCTCGTAGTAGTCGCCGATGACGGGAGCCACCTCGGTGCGGGCGAACTCCTCGACGGTGCGGCGCAGCTCCTCGTGTTCGGGACTGAGACGGTGTGACATCAACTCTGCTCCTCTGCGGTGGCGGCGGACACGGAGCGCCCCCGGCCCGGGGCGGACTCCTGGGTGACGACGGCGAGGACCGCGTCCATGGACACCGACTGGCCGGGACGCGCCCGCAGGTCGGTGACGGTCCCGTCGAACGGCGCGGTGACGGAGTGCTCCATCTTCATGGCCTCGACCACGGCGACCGTCTCGCCCGCCCGTACGGCCGCCCCCCGGGCCACGGGCACGGCCAGGACCGTGCCCGGCATGGGGCTGCGCACGGTCCCGTCGGCGTGTGCGGCGCCGCGGCGCAGCGGGGCCGTGCGGTCCTCCTCCCGGACGCGCCAGGACGCTCCGCCGCGGCCGAGCCACAGGTCGCGGCCGGCCGCGGCACGGGCGTAGCGGGCCGTGCGCCCGCCGTAGGAGACGTCCAGGGCGCGGCCGTCGGCGGAGCGCACGGCGGTGGCGGACACGGGACCGCCTTCGCCCACCCGGACCCGGAACCGGTCGGAGGAGCCCCGTTCGGCGCGCACCCGCACCGTGACGGCGTCACCTCCGGCGGGGTGCAGCCGCCAGACGGTCCAGGCGGGCTCGCCGACCCGCCAGCCGTCGGCGGCGGCGAAGCGGTTCGCCGTGGCCTCCGGCGGTCGCAGTCCGAGTTGCCGGTCCAGGGCGGCGGCGGCCAGGACCTCCTCGGGGGTTCGGCGGCTGCGGGCGGTCAGCTCCGGCCGCAGCCGCTCGGTCAGTTCGGTGCTCAGGTTCCCGGCGACCACCTCGGGGTGGGCCAGCAGGGCGCGCAGGAACGCCGTGTTCACCCCGCAGCCCAGGAGGGTGTAGCGGGCCAGCGCGGCGTCGGCCCGCCGCAGCGCGCCCGCGCGGTCGGTGTCCCACACGACGACCTTGGCCAGCATCGGGTCGTAGGCGGAGGTGACGTCGGCGCCCTCGGCGATCCCGGAGTCCACCCGCACGCCGGGGGAGTCGGGTTCGTCGAGCAGCAGCACCCGGCCGCCGGTGGGCAGGAAGCCCCGGGCCGGGTCCTCGGCGTAGATCCGGCACTCGACCGCGTGCCCGGTCAGTGCGACGTCGTCCTGGGTGAACGGCAGCGCCTCGCCCAGCGCGACCCGCAGTTGCGCCTCCACCAGGTCGATTCCGCGCTCGCCGCGGATCGTGGCCACGGCCTCGGTGACGGGGTGCTCCACCTGGAGGCGGGTGTTCATCTCCAGGAAGAAGTAGCCGTCCCCCGCCGCGGGGGCGGCGATGAACTCCACGGTGCCGGCGCCCACGTATCCGCAGGCCCGGGCGGCGGCCACCGCGGCCCGGCCCATCGCGGCGCGCCGGTCGGGGGTGAGCAGGGGGGAGGGGGACTCCTCCACGATCTTCTGGTGGCGGCGCTGCAGGCTGCACTCACGCTCGCCCAGGTGCACGACGTTGCCGTGGGCGTCGGCGAGGATCTGCACCTCGATGTGGCGGGGCCGCTCCACGAACCGCTCCGCCAGCAGGGTGGCGTCGCCGAAGGCGGAGCGGGCCTCCCGGCGCGCCGCGGCGGCGGCCTCGGCCAGTTCGGAGGAGCGGCGCACCAGGCGCATGCCCTTGCCGCCGCCGCCCGCCGACGGTTTGAGCAGCAGCGGGTAGCCGACGCGGTCGGCCGCGGCGGTCAGGTCGGCGTCCGACATGGGCTGTCCGGGGGTCTCGGCGAAGCCGGGCAGCAGCGGCACCCCCGCGTCGGCCACGGTCCGCTTGGCGCGGATCTTGTCGCCCATCGCCTCGATCGCCTCCGGGGGCGGGCCGACGAAGACCAGCCCGGCCGCCGCGCAGGCCCGGGCGAACGCCGCGTTCTCCGCCAGGAAGCCGTATCCGGGGTGGACCATGGTCGCCCCGGACTCCAGGGCGGCCCCGACGATCGCGTCGGCGTCCAGGTAGTCGCCGACGCGCAGCGCGGTGTCGGCGGCGCGCACGTGGCGCGCGTCGGCGTCGGCGTCGCTGTACACGGCCACCGCGCGCAGCGCGAGCCGCCGCAGGGTGCGGATGATCCGCACCGCGATCTCGCCCCGGTTGGCCACCAGTACGGTGTGCGCGCCCGGCGCGGTGGGCGGGAAGGGGATCGTCATCACCGGCTCCGTTCCTCGTCCGGACTCACATGCGGAAGACGCCGTAGCCGACCGGCTCCAGCGGGGCGTGTCGGGCCGCGGACAGGGCGAGTCCCAGCACGGTGCGGGTGTCGACGGGGTCGATGACGCCGTCGTCCCACAGCCGCGCGGTGGAGTAGTAGGGGTTGCCCTGCTTCTCGTACTGCTCCCGGATCGGGGCCTTGAACTCCTCCTCGGCCTCGGCCGACCACTCCTCGCCGCGCGCGGCCAGTTGGTCGCGGCGCACCGTGGCCAGTACGGACGCGGCCTGTTCGCCGCCCATGACCGAGACGCGGGCGTTGGGCCACATCCACAGAAAGCGCGGTGAGTAGGCGCGTCCGCACATACTGTAGTTGCCCGCGCCGAAGGAGCCGCCGATGACGACGGTGAACTTGGGGACGCGGGCGCAGGCCACGGCGGTGACCATCTTCGCGCCGTGCTTGGCGATGCCCCCGGCCTCGTAGTCGCGGCCCACCATGAACCCGGAGATGTTCTGCAGGAACAGCAGCGGGACGGAGCGCCGGTCGCACAGTTCGACGAAGTGGGCGCCCTTCATCGCGGACTCGGAGAACAGGATGCCGTTGTTGGCGACCACGCCGACCGGGTGGCCGTGGACGTGCGCGAAGCCGGTGACCAGGGTGGTGCCGTACTCGGCCTTGAACTCGGTGAACTCGCTGGCGTCGACGATGCGCGCGATCACCTCGCGCACGTCGTAGGGGGTGCGGGTGTCGGCGGGGACCACGCCGTAGAGCTCCTCGGGGTCGGCCGCGGGGGGACGGGAGGGGTGCACCTGCCACGCGGGTTCGGGGCGCGGACCGAGGGTGCCGACGATCCGGCGCACGATGTCCAGGGCGTGGGCGTCGTCGTCGGCGATGTGGTCGACCACTCCCGAGACGCGGGCGTGCACGTCGCCGCCGCCCAGTTCCTCGGCGCTGACGACCTCGCCGGTGGCGGCCTTCACCAGCGGGGGGCCGCCCAGGAAGATCGTGCCCTGCCCGCGCACGATCACCGCCTCGTCGCTCATCGCGGGCACGTAGGCGCCGCCCGCGGTGCACGAGCCCAGCACCGCGGCGATCTGCGCGATGCCCAGCCGCGACATCGTCGCCTGGTTGTAGAAGATGCGGCCGAAGTGGTCGCGGTCGGGGAAGACCTCGTCCTGCATCGGCAGGAAGGCGCCGCCGGAGTCGGCGAGGTAGACGCACGGCAGGTGGTTGTGCAGCGCCACCTCCTGGGCGCGCAGGTGCTTCTTGACGGTCATCGGGTAGTAGCTGCCGCCCTTGACGGTGGCGTCGTTGGCCACCACCACGACCTCGCGGCCCGCGACCCGGCCCACTCCGGTGACGATCCCGGCGGCGGGCGCGTCGTGGCCGTCGGGGCCGTACATCCCGTGGGCGGCCAGCGGTGACAGCTCCAGGAACGGCGATCCCGGGTCGAGGAGGGCGTCCACGCGGTCCCGGGGCAGCAGTTTGCCGCGCGCCACGTGTCGCTCGCGGGCCGCCTCCGGGCCGCCCAGCGCCGCGGTCGCCAGGCGTTGCCGCAGTTCGGCGACCAGGGCGCGGTTGGTCTCGGCGTTGGCCGAAAAACCCGGTTCCGACGGGTCCACGGCGGAGGTGAGCACGGATGGTCCGCCCAACTTCCCCTCCCCACTGTGTTAATGAGCGCTAACATCTGCGATGTTAACGACTGCTAACATTGGTGTCCAGGTTGCCGCGGTCGAAAGAGGTGTGATGGCGGAGCCCAGAGGAGGAGCAACGCGCAGGGCGGCCATTCTGCGCGCCGCCGCCGAACTCTTCGCCGCACGCGGATTCCGCGGCGTGTCCATCGAGGAGCTGGGACGGGCGGTCGGCACCAGTGGTCCGGCCCTGTACCGGCACTTCCCCGGCAAGGAGGCGCTCCTCGCCGCGATCCTCGTGGACATCAGCGAGCGGCTCCTCCGCGAGGGCGCGGCCCGTGTCGCCGCGCACCCCGACCCCGCCGACGCCCTGGACGCGCTGCTGCGCGGCCACATCGCCTTCGCCCTGGACGAACCGGAGTTCATCACGGTCCACGACCGCGAACTGCACAACGTTCCGCCCGAGCCGCAGCGCCGGGTCCGCCGGCTCCAGCGCGGCTACGTCGAGCAGTGGGTCGCCGTCCTGGCCCGGCTGCGCCCCGACACCCCCGAGCCGGTCCTGCGCGCCGCCCTGCACGCCATGTTCGGCCTGCTCAACTCCACGCCGCACAGCGCGGGCGAACTCGGCCGCGACCAGATGGCCGACCTGCTGTTCGCGATGGCCCGCGCGGCGCTGCTCGCCCCCGTCCGCGCGGCGGACCGGCACGGCCCCGACGGGGCGGGCGCCCACGTTTGGCCTCCCGGCTCGGGGGCAGCGGGGACGGCGAACGGCTGACTGACAGGGGGTGGTCCGACGATGGCACGACCGCGTATCGTCGTGGTCGGCGCGGGTTTTGCGGGACTGAACACGCTTCGCCGGCTGGAACGCAGAATTCCCAAGGGCATGGCCGAGCTGGTGCTCGTCGCGCCCAACGACTACATGCTCTACCAGCCGCTGCTTCCCCAGGTGGCCTCGGGCCTGCTGACCCCGCAGTCGATCGCGATCTCCCTGCACCGCCAACTCCGCCGCACCCGCATGGTCCCGGGGGCGGCCATCGGGGTGGACACCGACCGCCGCACGGTCGTGGTCCGCAAGATCTCGGGGGAGTACGCCTACGAGCGCTACGACCGGCTCGTCCTGGCGCCGGGCAGTACCACCCGCACCTTCGACATCCCCGGCCTGATGGAGCACGCCCGCGGCAACAAGAACCTCGCCGAGGCGGTCTACCTGCGCGACCACGTGCTGGCCCAACTGGAGCTGGCCAACGCCAGCGACGACCCCGCCGAACGTGACGAGCGCTGCACCTTCATCGTCGTGGGCGGCGGCTACACCGGGGTGGAGACGGCCGCGTCGATGGAGCTGCTGTGCGAGGAGGCGTGCCGCCTCTACCCGAAACTGCGCAGGCACATCCAGTGGCACCTGGTGGACATCGCGCCCAGCCTGATGCCGGAGCTGGGCGAGAACCTGGGGCGCAGCGCCATGGACCTGCTGCGCAGGCGCGGCGTCCAGGTGGCCCTGGAGGTCACCGTCCGTGAGGTGACACAGGACAAGGTGACCCTGACCGACGACCGGGTGCTGCCCTCCCGGACGCTGATCTGGACCGCCGGGACCTCGCCGAGCCCGCTCATCAAGGCCAGCGGACTGCCCGCCGAGCGCGGCAAGCTCGTGGTCGGGGCGGACCTGACGGTCCCCGGGCACCCCGAGATCTTCGGCATCGGCGACTCCGCCGCCGTCCCCGACCTGAGCAAGGACGAGGAGGGGGCGCTCTGCCCGCCCACGGCGCAGCACGCCTCACGGCAGGGGCCGGTGGCCGCCGAGAACGTCATCGCCTCGCTGCTGGGCCGCCCGACCCAGCACTACTACCACCGGGACCTCGGCCTGCTGGTGGACCTCAGCGGCCGCGACGCGGTCGCCCGCCCCCTCGGCAGGGAGATCACCGGCCCGTCCGCGCTGGCGCTGACCAGGGCCTACCACCTGTACTCGGTGCCGTCGGGCCCGGCCCGGGTGCGGGTGGCCGCAAACTGGGGCATCCGGGCGCTGCTCGGCGGCGAGGTCTCCCGCCTCGGCTTCCTCAACCGCAGCATCGAGACGCTGACGGACATGGAGGAACTCTCCGGCTACCTGACCCCGGAGCAGGCCAGGGAGCGGGTGAGCCTGGTGGAGGGCGACTGAGAGGACCGGAAGCCGGTGCCGGACCTCGCCCCGGGAGCCTGGGGACTCCCTCTCGGCCCCGGACCGGGCTGAGAACGCCGCGCCCGTCCGACCGCCCCCTCCGGGAGGGGAGGGCGGTGGACGGGCGCGGCGGCGGTCTCGGAGGACCGATCAGGCGACGACCTCGTACCCGGCCTCGGCCACGGCACCGCGCAACTGGACGTCGGTGAGCGGAGTCTCGCTGTCGACCTCGACCCGTCCGCTCTGCAGGTCCACGCGCACGTCGGTCACGCCGGGCAGTTCGCCGATCTCCTCCTTCACCGAACTCACGCAGTGCCCGCAGGTCATGCCGCTGACGGTGATGGTGGTGCTGGCCATGTCGACCCTCGTCTCTCGGTCGGTGTCCTCATCGGTCAGGAGCGGACCAGCCGGGCGATCGCCTCGGACGCCTCGCGCACCTTCTCGTCGGCCTCGGCCCCGCCGTCGGCGAGGGCGTGGGCCACGCAGTGCTTGAGGTGCTCGTCCAGCAGGGACAGGGCGAAGGAACGCAGGGCCTTGTTCACGGCGGAGGTCTGGGTGAGGACGTCGATGCAGTAGGCGTCGTCCTCGACCATCCGCTGCAGGCCGCGCACCTGCCCCTCGATCCGGCGCAGCCGGTTCAGATGCTGCCGCTTGTTGTCGTGGTAGCCGTAGGCGGCCATCGCGGTGTTCTCCTGTCGACTGGTCGCTTCCTCGGCCAATTATACCCCCTGTGGGTATATCCGGAGTGGGTTCCGGAGGTGATCATTTTTTGGCCGCGGCATCCCGCGGTCGCTCCATATTCGCCGATCCGTCCGGTTCTGTCGTCCCGGTCCGTCACCGCCGCAGACCGAGCCGACGCAGCTCCAGGGCGGCCAGTTCCTCGACGACCGCCTCGTCCCCGGAACGCCAGGCGCCCACCGGGTCGGAGTGCACCCGGCCCAGTGCGCCGACGGGCGCCGCCGCCAGAGCGCGCAGCGCCAGCAGTCGCGAGGCGGCCTCGGCGGGCATCGCGCGCAGCCGGCGGGTCTGCGCGGCCCGCCGGATCCAGCGGATCCGCGGCGGCAGCCACACGCCCAGCACGGCCAGGAGGGGAAGGACCGCGGTCAACAGGGAGAGGCTCAGGGCGAAGTCGGCCACGGTCTGCTGGAAGCCGACACCGGCCGCGCTCAGGTCCTCACCGGTGGCTCCCATGCTCTCGAACGGCTCGGACAACCGCTCGCCGACGAACGGCACCTCCGCGGCGGTCTCGGCCGCGGTCTCCATGTGCGTGGTCAGCCCCTCACCCGCGTCCTCCAGCAGCACGTCCGGCCGCGCCAGGGCGCTGAGCGTCTCGTGCAGGGCGAACGCGGCCCTGACCCACAGCGCGATCCAGGCGAGCGCGAGGACGTCGCACAGCAACTGGGCGCAGAGGCGGAGCGGACGGTCGGCGTAGATCTTCACGGGGGCTCCCAACTGGCACTCTCGAACGGGGGATCGCCGGACGGTGGGAAGTGCCGACGGCGCGAGGATGGTGTTCCCCCGCCGCTCCCGGCCAATCCGATCTGCCGGACATACCGTACAAAGCACCTGGTGGACTGCGGAAACGCGGTGTTTCGCACCTTGTTTTCCCATGTCGCCCGGCCGAGCATGGGAGGTATGAACGAAAGCCACACCCGCGAGGCGGAAATCATCCAACGCATCGGAGCGCTGGTCACCGAAGAGCGTGACCTGCGGGAACAGCACGAGCACCGGCTCACCCCGGCAGAACGCGACCGCATCAGGGAACTGGAGCGCGCCCTGGACCAGTGCTGGGACCTGCTACGCCAGCGGCGCGCCCGCGAGGAGTTCGGACAGAACCCCGAGGAGGCGCAGCCCCGTCCGAAAACCCAGGTGGAGGAGTACCGGCAGTGAGGACCCGGCGGCACGCCGCCTGAGCCGCGGGAACCCGAGCGGCGCGCGCCGCATCAGACAACGGTGACCCAACCCTCACCGCCCGAGCGGGGCGACCGAGAAGAAGGCACCGCACTTTGGAGATACTGACCGCGGTCGGGATGGCCTCCTCCGCCGGCCTGAACGCCTACATTCCCCTACTCGTGGCGGGGGTGCTCTCCCGCTACACCGACGTGCTGTCGCTGGCGCCCGGATGGCAGTGGCTGGAGAACCCCTGGGCACTGGGAATCCTGACCGTTCTCCTCGTCGTTGAACTGCTCGCCGACAAGGTCCCGATCCTCGACCACGTCAACGACGTACTCCAGACGGTCGTGCGGCCGGCGTCGGGCGGCATCGTGTTCGGGGCCAGTGGGACCGCGCTGACCGGCGAGGCCACCGCGGCCGCCACCGGCTCCGGGGACGGCACGGGGGTGTGGATGGTCGCCGTGGGCGCCGCCATCGCGCTGCTCTTCCACGCGGCCAAGGCGGTGACCCGCCTGATGGTCAACGGCGCCAGCGGAGGAGTCGGCGCGCCCGTGGTCAGCACCGTCGAGGACGTCGCCAGCGCGCTGATGTCCCTGCTCGCCGTCCTGCTCCCGGTCCTGATCCTGGTACTGGTCGTGGCGGCGGTCGTGGGCCTGGGATGGCTCGCGGGGTGGTCCTACGGTCGGCGCCGGAAGAAGGAGCGGAGCAGAGAGGAGCAGACCGGGTGAGAGAGCGCGTCCCTGACACCGTGCCGGCGGCGCCTAGAGTACGGGGTGTGGTAGAGCAACTCCCCGCTTCGCGCGACGGCGTCCGACACATCGTGTGGGACTGGAACGGCACCCTTCTCGACGACAACCACGCCAACCTCGCCGCGGCCAACCACGTGTGCGAGCTGTTCGGGCGGCCTGCCCTGGAACTGGAGGAGTGGCGGCGGATCTTCCGCCGTCCGCTGGTCCCGTTCTACGAGGAACTGCTGGGAAGGCCCTTCGCCGACGGTGAGTGGGAACGTCTCAACACCGCCTACAACAGCCACTACCAGCAGTTCCTCCCCTCGTGCGACCTCGCCGACGGGGCGCGGGACACACTGCGCGGCTGGCGTGAGAGGGGAGGTTCGCAGTCGCTGCTGTCCATGGCCGCGCACGAGCACCTCGTTCCCCTCGTCACCGAGCACGGCCTGGTACCGCACTTCACCAGGGTGGACGGACGGCACTACGACGCCGACGTCGACTCCAAGGCCGAGCACCTGGTCCACCACCTGGCGGCGCAGGACGTCGATCCGGCCACGGTCGTGCTCATCGGGGACATCGACGACGACGCCCACGCCGCCCGCGCCGTAGGAGCGAACGCGATCCTGGTCGCCACGGGACTGATGAGCCGCGAGCGGCTGGAGACCACCGGGTACCCGGTCGCCGACTCGCTGACCGAGGCGGTGCGGATGCTGAACGGCTGAGGAGCCTCCCGACACGGCAACGGGGGCGGCGCTTCCGTCGCGGAAGCGCCGCCCCCGTGCGCACCGTGGTGCGCGGACCGCGGCTAGCCGAGGGCGACCTTGCGGGCGTCCTCGAAGCGCCGGGTGACGTCGTCCCAGTTCACGACGTTCCAGAACGCCTTGACGTAGTCGGCCTTGACGTTCTTGTACTGCAGGTAGAAGGCGTGCTCCCACATGTCCAGCATCAGCAGCGGGTAGGAGCCGGCCGCCAGGTTGCCCTGGTGGTCGTAGAGCTGCTCGATGATGAGCCGCTGGCCGAGGATGTCCCAGGCCAGGATCGCCCACCCCGAGCCCTGGATGCCGGTGGCCGCGGCGTTGAAGTGGGCGCGGAAGGCGTCGAAGGAACCGAAGGCGTCGTCGATGGCGGCGCCCAGTTCGCCCTCGGGCTTGTCGCCGCCGTCCGGCGACAGGTTCGGCCAGAACACGGTGTGGTTCACGTGACCGGCCAGGTTGAAGGCGAGGTTCTTCTGCAGCAGGTTGACCTTGCCCAGGTCCCCCTTCTCCCGAGCCTCCGCCATCTGCTCAAGAGCGTCGTTGGCGCCCTTGACGTAGGTGGCGTGGTGCTTGTCGTGGTGAAGCTCCATGATCTGGCCCGAGATCCACGGCTCCAGGGCGGAGTAATCGTAGGGCAGTGCAGGAAGCGAGTACGGCGCGGACATCTACGCACCTTTCAGTCTCGAGATCTGACAGTTGACCCCTGCGAAAGATCGCTGAGCAAAAAGCTATCAGCCAGAGCGGGTGCCGATCGGTACCGCCTCCGGGACAGGGGCTGGCGGCCTTGGCCCACCTCCGGTGTCAGTTACCCGCGGCCGTATCCCTCATGCATGCCGTCCGTGCCCCGAACCGGAGGGATCGGGGACACACCGGAGCCCCGGGCGGCCCCGGCCCGGGGCCGCCCGGCGTGTCCGCGGCTCGCTGTGCTCAGGGGACGACGAGGCTCAGCGCCTCGGCGACGAGGGCGGGGCGCTCCTGGCCGTCGATCTCCACCTCGTGCCGCATGGTCAGCAGCAGGCCCCTGGGGGTCTCCTTGGCCTCGACCAGTTCGATGCCGTCGCGCACGCGGGAGCCCACCAGCACCGGTTGGAGGAAGCGCACCTTGTTCAGGCCGTAGTTGATGGACATGGCGGGGGCCTGCCGCACCCGGTAGGTCTGCCAGGCGAACATCGGCAGAAGGGAGAGGGAGAGGTATCCGTGGGCGATGGTCCCGCCGAACGGCCCCGAGGCGGCGCGCTCGGTGTCCACGTGGATCCACTGGTGGTCGCCGGTGGCGTCGGCGAACAGGTTCACCTGGTCCTGGGTGACGGTGTGCCACGGGCTGTGTCCCAGGCTGCCGCCCCGCGCGGCGGCCAGGGCGTGGATGTCGGCGAACTCCTGCATGCTGCGTCTCCCTCTTGCCAGCGGTGGACGACCCACCACAAGACCGACTGGACGGTATGTATCGTGGCATACGGTACCGCCCGGTCTCCGGGGCGGGGGACACTCCGGACCGGTCGGTGCCGGGCGGCGGGGAGGCGGACCCGACGGTGCCCTCAGTCCCGGACCAGCTCCTCCAGCCGCTGCTGGGGAACACCGAGGTACTGGGCGATGTCGGAGGGGGACAGGCCCGCCTCGGAGAGCCCGTAGGCGATCTCCTTGATCTTCGCCGACGCCGTACGCGCGGCCTCGTCCGCGATGTGCAGGGCGCGCCGGGCCTCGACCGCCAGTTGGTCGAGGTCCTCGCTCACGTGGGGCTGCAGGTCGACGTGGACGGTGCGCTCCTCCCGGGCGAGCTGGGTGGAGATGAACTCCCTGGCCCGCGAGCAGGCGTCGCCCAGGGTCGGCGACCAGGTGACCCCCACGTCAGCGATGCGAAGTTCCCAGCCGTTCTCCCATTTGCGGGCGTGCACCTCGTACAGCGCCACCGATCTTCCTTTCTGCGGGCCGAGTGGGTCTTGATCATCCCCGAGTCGGGACAGTCGCTGCAATACGCCGAAATGAAATTGCAGCCGAGCAATCCCTAGCACAAGAGAGCTTGTGAACGTCGGATCACCGAGGGGCTGCCGGAACGGCACTATTGCGAAACAGTCCTGTTACGCGAGTTGACAGAACCGAAACCAACGGTTTCTAAGGTCACGGTAATCGATCCGTGATCGTTCGCCCACCGGATGCGGTGGCCCGGAGCGGTCCAGACGAAGGGAAACCGGTGGTGCTGCGTGTCGGGAATCGTGGGCGCGGGTGTGAATCCGCAGCGTGTCGGCGTGGACCCCCGGTGTGACGACGCCCATCCCGTGCCCGCATGGGGCGCGGCAGACCAGCACCCGGGAGGGCACCGCAGCCGTGCCGGGTCTTCCACAGCGAGGTAGAGGACCATGACTCACTCGGTCAAGACGACCGGACGACCCCTTCACGTACCGGTGGTCAACATCTCCCGCTGGGAGATGGGTTCGGCGCGGCACCGCGCCTCCGTCGCGGCGAGCGTGGACGCCGCGGCCACGGACATCGGGTTCCTCCAGATCACCGGGCACAAGATCCCCGAACCCATCGCCGGCGGCCTGGTCCGGGCGATCGACACCTTCTTCGCCCAGAGCGACGAGGCCAAACGGGCGCTCAGCGCGCCCGCGGCCTGGATCGACCGCGGCTACCGATCACCCTCCTCCGCGCCCGGACCCCGTGTCCCCGAATCCTTCACCGTCGGCACCCAGGCCAGTGACCACCGCGACCTGG
This sequence comes from Thermobifida halotolerans, assembly GCF_003574835.2. Lineage (NCBI taxonomy): Bacteria > Bacillati > Actinomycetota > Actinomycetes > Streptosporangiales > Nocardiopsidaceae > Thermobifida > Thermobifida halotolerans. The sequence goes on from NZ_CP063196.1 coordinate 491,135, forward strand.
CGCTGCCGTCCGCCCACTATCCGGAGAACATCTGGCCCTCCGGCCTTCCGCGGTTCCGACACCAGTTGATGGCGTGGTTCGAGGCGGTCCGGCAGTTGGCCCGCAGACTCACCCGGATCTTCGCCGTCACCCTGGACCTGCCCGAGGGCTTCTTCCACACCTACACCGGCCATTCCCTCGACGTGCTGCGGGTGGACCGTCCTCCGGCGCCGACCGCGGCGCGCACCGACGCGGGAATACTCACCGTCCGGTGGGCCGACCCGGCTCCGTGCGTGCAGCTCCGGGACACCGACGGCCGCTGGCGCGGTATCGTCCCCGAACCCGGAGCGATCCTGGTCAACGTCGGTGACCTGCTGGCACGCTGGACCAACGACCGCTGGGTCTCGCCCGTCCACCGCATCGTGCCGTCCCCGGGAGGAGCCCAGGAACGCCACAGGTCGGCGACCTTCTTCCACGACGGGGACTTCGACGCGCTCGTGACACCCCTGCCCACCTGTGTGGACAAGGAGCGCCCCGTCAAGTACGCCCCGGTGACCGTCGCCGCCCACCTCGCCGAACGGCGCGGCTGGGACCTCACCGGACCGGCCGTGTGAGCCCGAGCGCGGCTGTGACCGGAATCAACCGAGAGCGCCCAACGAGACCGAGCGCACCGTCAGGGCGTTGACGGCACGTTCGTCCACCTCGTGCCCCAGGCCGGACTGGGTGAGCGGAACCGCCGCGATACCGTCGTGCGAGCGCACCGGCGGAACGACCAGGTCGCGGGGGAGGCGCTCACCCGCCCGCGGCATCTCACACGGCAGCGCCGCACCGGGAAGCGACGCGAGCGCCACGATCGCGGCCCGGCCCACCCCCGACTCCCCCTCGGAGCCGCACCACATCCGCCATCCGGCGTCCACCGCCCGGTCGTGCGCCCGACGTGCCGGGGTGAGCCCGCCCAACCTGCCGATCCGCAGGTTCAGCACCTTGGCCGCCTCCATGCGGATCGCCTCGTCCAACCGCTCCAGGGAGTCGACGGAGTCGTCCAGCGCCAGCGGAGTGCGCAGGTCGCGAGCGAGCCGGGCGTGCGCGGACAGGTCGGAGGCGGCGAAGGGCTGCTCGATGGCGAGCAGGCCGTAGTCGTCCAGGGCGTGCAGCGCCGCCAGGTCCTCGGGGCTCTCGGTGTAGCGGCCGCCGCCGTCCACCTGGAGCACGAGGAAGGGATAGGTCGCCTGGACGGCGCGCACCGCCTCCACGTCCCAGCCGGGGCCCACCTCCAGGCGGACGCGCTTGCACCCCGCGCCGACCTGCCGGTTGACCTCGCGGACCAGTGCCTCCACGGACGACTGGCGCCCCAGGGTGACCCCGGTGGTGACGGCCGTGCGGACACCGCCCAGCGCGTGCGCCAGCGGGGTGTCGCGCTGTCGGCTCCACAGATCCCAGCAGGCGGTGTCCAGCGCGGCCGCCACGGCGGGACGGGGCCCGAGCGGACGCCACGCCTCGGACGCCTCGGTGGGCCGCTGCCAGCAGTGCCCCACCAGGGCCGGGGCGAAGTCCGCGACCAGGGCGTCCCAGTCGGAGTCGTCGGCACCGGGAATCTCCCCCCAGCCGCTGGTGCCCGACTCGTCGCGCACGCGGATCAGGACGTGCCTGGCGAAGCGGTCGTGTTCTCCGGAGGCGCGCCGCCGCGGTCCGGAGCGGGCCAACGGCAACCGCACCAGGCTCATCTCCACGGCCGCCACACGGGTGAGGGTCGTCGGCTCCGTGCGTGCCACTGACCTACCGCCTCCCAGCACCGGGGTCACAGACGGGAATCGCCGCCTTCCTGCACATTCGACGGTATCCCCTCGACCGGGTCGGCACCACCGGCTCAGCTTGTGGAGAACACGGCAAACCCCGCGGGCGCGGCGGCTCCTACCCTTCGAGGACCTCGGCCACCGGGCGGGCCCCGAGACCGTGCGCCCGGGCGACCGCGTCGTTGGTGAGCTCCCCGTCGTGGGTGTTGAGCCCCGCCGCCAGCGCCGGGTCGTCGGCCAGCGCCCCGCGCCAGCCCCTGTCGGCCAGTGCCACCGCGTAGCGCAGCGTGTCCTTGGTCAGGGCCTGCGTGGAGGTGGTGGGCACCGCGCCCGGCATGTTGGCCACGCAGTAGAACACCGTGTCGTGGACGGTGAAGGTGGGGTCGGAGTGCGTCGTGGGACGGGTGTCGGCGAAGCAGCCGCCCTGGTCCACCGCGATGTCCACCAGGACCGCCCCCGGCTTCATCCGCGCGACCAGCTCGTTGCCGATCAGGGTGGGAGCCTTGGCGCCGGGGATCAGCACCGCGCCGATGACGAGGTCGGACTCCACCGCGGTCCGCTCGATCTCGTAGGCGGTGGAGGCCAGGGTCCGCACCCTTCCCCGGTAGCGGGCGTCGGCGTGGCGCAGCCTGGCGACATCCACGTCCAGCAGGGTCACCTCGGCGCCCATGCCCACGGCGACCTGGACGGCGTTCATGCCCGACACTCCCGCGCCGATCACCATGACCCTGGCCGGACGCACCCCCGGCACCCCGCCCAGCAGCACGCCCCGGCCGCCGTTGGACCGCTGCAGGGCGGCCGCCCCCACCTGCGGGGCCAGCCGTCCGGCGATCTCGGACATGGGCGCCAGCAGCGGCAGGGAGCGGTCCGGAAGCTGCACGGTCTCGTAGGCGATACCGGTGACCCCGCGTTCCAGCAGGGCGTCGGTGCACTCCCGGGAGGCGGCCAGGTGCAGGTAGGTGAAGAGGACCTGGCCCTTGCGCATGCGGGGGTACTCCTCGGCGACGGGCTCCTTGACCTTGAGGACCAGTTCGGCCTCGCCCCACACGTCCTCGGCGGTGCCGAGGACGCGGGCGCCCGCGGCGGCGTACTCCGCGTCGCTGATGGAGGAGCCGACGCCGGCATCGTGTTCGACGAGGACCTCGTGGCCGTGCCGTACCAGTTCGTGGACACCGGCCGGGGTGATCGCCACCCGGTACTCGTGGTTCTTGACCTCGCGGGGCACGCCGACGCGCACGGTTCCTCCCGGATCTCCCTCGACGCTGGTTGCATCCTCCACTCTGTCCTTCGATGTCCGTCTCATCCACCGACATCATGCATGTGAGACCGAAGGTTTCTTGTCACTGTGTAAGTTTTCCCGCGTTTCCCCTAGTTGTAGGCCGACAGCAGGGGACCGCCGTGCAGCGGGGGATCGTCCTCCGGCTCCGTCGACACCGGAACCCCGCACACCCACGTGCCCACCACGCGGCCCTGCAGCCGCCGACCGGTGTAGGGCCCGCCCCCGGACCCCGAGACCACCTGGTGGGCGTCGGGGTCGAAAGCGACCAGGTCCGCGTCCCGCCCCGCCTCGATGCGTCCCTTGGCGGCCAGCCCCATCAGCTCGGCGGGGCGCTGCGCGGTCCACCGGCTCAGCTCGGTCAGGCCGCGACCGCGGCGCCGGGCCGCGGTCCACAGCGCGGGCAGCGTCCAGCGGATCGCCGCGATCCCCGTGCCCGGCCGGTGCCCCGAGGCGACCGAGTCGACGATGGCGTCGCCGAGCGAGTCCGCGCCGTGCAGCAGGGCGTTCCACAGCGCGCCGCGGTTGGCGTCGGAGCGCAGCGGCGGACGGCAGCGGTAGGACGGGTCGCTGTCGGGCACGTGCTCGGCGGGCAGGCACAGGTAGTGCGGGCTGGTCTGCGCGCTCACCGGAATGCCGATGGCCCGCGCCGCGGCCAGGATCGCCGCGCACTCGGCCGCCACGAACGGCGCGATGTGCGCCCGGGCCCCGCTGGTCCGGGCGGCGGCGAGCACCCGCTCCAGACCCCGCCGCTCGGCCCGCGGCGGCCGTGCGGCCAGCAGCGCGCTGTTGTTCGGGCCCACCGGAGTGCCCAGTTCGCCGGAGTCCTCGGCGTGCACCACCAGCGGCACGTCCATCGCCGCCACCTCGGCCATGCTCTTGCCCAGGTAGACGTCGTCGAGCGGAGCCAGATCGGGACCGCCCCCGTCCGACAGCGAGCAGGCGAATCCCACCACCCCGTTGGCGCGCAGGTCCGCCAGTTCGGCGGAGCTGCTGCGCGGAGTGACCCCGCCGAGGAACGCGACGTGGACGGCGCAGTTGCTCGCGGAGGCGTGCAGGTGCGCCCGGAGCGCCTCGGTCGAGGTGATCGCGGGCTGGGCGGGAGCGGGAGCGACGACGAGAGTGGTGATCCCTCCGGCCGCCGCCGCCCTCGTGGTGCGCGCGTACCCCTGGGACAGCAACTGCCCGGGCGTCTGCACGGCCGCGTCGATGTCGACCATCCCGGGAAGCAGCGCGACCTCGCCCAGGTCGGTCTCGTTCCGGCAGGGCAGGTCGGCCGAGTGGTCGGCGACGGCGGCGACACGGCCGCCGGCGACGGCCACCGCGGCCGGTCCGACGCCCGTGGGAGTGACCGCGCGCTGGGATCGGATGACGAGATCGAATTGGCGCACCTGGCCCCCTTGCGTGGTTGTCGTCCGAGAGCCGACGTTCCCGGGGCGGGTCGCGGACCGCGCGACAGCGGGTCGGACGTCGGACTCGGCGGCATTGACCGTATCGTGATGCCGACCACCTGTCCGGGGCGCCGACATCGGCTGGCCGTACCTCTGCCCGCCATTGTTCCCGCCCACCGGGGCGACCGCTGGCTTTTCGACACACCGGGACCGAGTTTCTGGCTTACGGTTCGGTTGCGGAACGTGTCCGGAACCCTGCGGTCAGCGTCGCGACGGGTGGAGTACGACGCTTTGTAGTAATTCGTTTAGGCTTGTCCAAGGTGGTGTCCGTACTGAACGTCATGGACTGGTTCTTCGGCGATGCGGCAGAGGCGGTCGCCCCCTGGCTATGGGGAGCGTTTGGGGTGATAATCGGTGCGGGGCTCGCCACGGTGGTGATCAGCAGCCGCCGAAGACAGTAGGACGTTCGACGACGACGGAGCGCAGGCGTGGCTTCCCCCGATATCCAAAGACCCAGGACCGACGGACACGGCGCCGGCGAGGCCGTCGTGCTGGTCGCCGCGGCCGCGGCCGCGGCGTGCCTGATCGCGCTGATTCTCGCCATGCTGCTGGGGGGCGCCGGCTACCCCCAGATCAGCCCCGGACTGCCCGACCCCGGCGCGCTCACCCGCTGGGGGCTCCCGGTCGCCAGGGCCGCCATGGACGTCTCCGCCGCGCTGACCGTCGGACTTCTCGTCCTCGCGGTGTTCCTGCTGCCGCTGCACCAGGGCACGCCCGGCGAACAGGCGCGCTCCTACGTGCGCGCCGCCTCCTGGGCGGCGCTGGTGTGGGCGGCGGCGGCCGGCGCCGCCCTCGTCTTCCAGCTCTCCGACATCCTGGGGCGTCCCGTCACGGAGGTCGTCGGCAACGAGATCACCAGCTACGCCAGTTCGGTGCCCCAGGGCATCGGGCTGACCCTGACCGTCCTCGCCGCCCTCGGCGTCGCCCTGATCGGCCGCACCACGACCGGTGCGGCCGCAACGGTCGGACTCACCGCGCTGGCCCTGGTCGGACTGCTGCCACCCGCCCTCACCGGCCACGCCTCGTCCTCGGGCAGCCACGAGATGGCCATCGTCGGCCTGTCACTGCACGTGCTGACCGTCTCGGTGTGGGTGGGCGGCCTGGCCGCGCTGACCTTCCACGCCCTGCGCGGCACCGGCGAGCACGTGCCCACGGCGGTGCGGCGCTTCAGCACGATGGCGCTGTGGGTCTGGATCGGTGTGGCGCTGAGCGGAGCGGCCAGTGCCGCGAGCCGCCTCTACACCGTCGGAGAGCTGTTCACCACCGCCTACGGGCAGTTGATGCTCGCCAAGACCGCCGCCTTCCTCGCCCTGGGCGTCCTGGGCTGGGCACACCGCGCCCACGCCGTCCCCCGGATCGCCGAGGAACCCGGACGGCGGCTGTTCCTGCGCTTCGCCGGAGTCGAGATCGTCCTGATGGCGGCGGCCATGGGGCTGGCCGCCGCGCTCAGCCGCACCGCCCCGCCGCCCGACCTGACGGAGGCCACGGACGCCTTCCGCAACCTCGCCGGCTTCGCCATGCCGCCGCCCATGAGCCCGCAGACCCTGCTCACCCTGTGGCGGCCCGACCTCTTCTTCATCCTGGTCATCGGCGTCCTGGCCGGTCTCTACACCGCCGGTGTGGTCCGGCTGCTGCGCCGCGGCGACACCTGGCCCCGGGGGCGGACCGTCGCCTGGCTGGCGGGCCTGCTCGCCCTCGCCGGAGCGCTGCTCAGCGGCGTCGGCACCTACTCGTACGTGCTGTTCAGCGTGCACATGGTGCAGCACATGGTGTTGTCGATGCTGGTACCGATCCTGCTCGTGCTCGGCGCCCCGGTGACCCTGGCGCTGCGTGCCCTCAGGCCCGCCCACCGGCGCGGCGACAGGGGACCGCGCGAGTGGCTCAACGCCTTCCTGCACAGCAGGTACTCGCGTCTGGTGACGCACCCGGGCTTCGCCACGCCCGTGTTCGTCTTCAGTGTCTACGTCCTCTACTTCACCCCGTTGTTCGGCACCCTCATGCAGGACCACCTGGGGCACATGTTCATGAACGTGCACTTCCTGCTCGCGGGGTTCCTGTTCTACTGGATCATGATCGGCGTGGACCCCGCCCCCCGGAAGGTCCCCTTCCTGCTGCGGATCGTGCTGCTGCTGGTCGCGATGGGCTTCCACGCCTTCTTCGGCATCGTGATCATGATGCAGTCCGCCCCGCTGGGCATGGAGTACTACGGCCAGTTCGAGGTGCCGTGGCTGGACGACCTCGCCGAGGACCAGTACGCGGGCGGCGGGGTGGCCTGGGCCGTCGGCGAGATCCCCACCCTGCTGGTGCTGATCGCCCTGGTCGTGCAGTGGTCCCGCGACGAGGAGCGTGCCGAGCGCCGCCGCGAGCGCCACAGTCGGCGCGACGGCTCCGAGGACGCCGACCTGGACGCCTACAACGCCTACCTGGCCTCCCTGGAGCGCAGGGCCAAAAAACGGGAGGAGCGGGAGGAGCGGCTCTGAGAGACCGTTGGGTATGCGTGTGGCTACGCGGGGCGCTCACCGGGGCTGAGGCCGCGGAACCCCGGCCGGGGCGTCCGGGAGGCCCCTCTTCCCACCGGCCTCCCCGCTGGCTTCGAATCCTTCCTGCTGTCGGCAGAACGGGCTGTGCCCGGGCGGCCGCGTGTGGTTGGTTCGGGGGATGACCGACTTCCGCTTCGGCGTCAACTTCCGCGACGCCGACCTGGACCACTGGACCGACTACTGCGCACAGACCGAGGCACTGGGCTTCGACGTCCTGTACGCCTACGACCACCTGGGACAGCCCGACCCCTTCGCGATGCTCGCCGCCGCCGCGGCGGCGACCACGCGGCTGGGGCTGGGCACCTACGTGGTCAACAACGAGTTCCACAACCCCGCGCTCCTGGCCCGGGCCGCCGCCACCGTGGACCGGCTCAGCGGCGGACGGCTGGAACTGGGCCTGGGCGCGGGGCACATGAAACGGGAGTTCGACGACGCCGCCGTCCCGTGGCGGCCCTACGCCGAACGGATCGAACGCCTGGAGCGCACCATCGTCGAACTCGACCGGCGGTTCGCCGCAGGCGAGCCGACCCCGGCACGGTCGCCGCGCCCCACGCTGACGGTCGGGGGCCACGGGGAGCGCATCCTCGCGCTGGCGGCCCGGCACGCCGACGTCGTCGCCTTCAGCGGGCTGAAGCAGCACCCCGAGCGGGCACCGGGGGAGTTCACCGTCGCGGGGACCGACGAACTGCTGCGCCGGGTGGAGTTCGTCCGCCGCACGGCGGGAGAGCGCGCCGGGGAGCTGGAGTTCAGCGTGCTCGTCCAGGCGGTTCTCCTCACCGACGACCCCGAGCGGACCTTCGCCGAGACGGCCGGGCTGTTCACCGAGGCCGGACTGCCGGACCTGCGCGCGGTCCTGGACAGCCCGTTCGTCCTGCTCGGCAGTGCCGAGGAGATCGCCCGGGAGATCATCGCCCACCGCGACCGCTTCGGGTTCACCACCGTGGTCGCGCACGGAACCCACCGCGACGCGCTGGCCCGGGTCATCCCCGAGGTCCGCGCCCTGGCCTGAGGGCGTCAGACGAGGGTGGAGGCGGTGACCGCGCCGAGGATGCCGACCAGCACGCAGATGCCCAGGGCTCCCAGGTAGACCGCGGGACCCGAAAGACGCGGCAGCGACTCGGGCCGGGCGGAGCGCCGTGTGGTCACCGCCGAGAAGAGCAGGGTGGAGCCGACGATCAGCAGGGCCACGCACAGCGACGCGGTGAAGGCCGAGGCGAATCCCGCCTCGGCCACGGTCGTCAGCAGGTTGGCGGCGGCCAGGGTCGGCAGCACGACGAGCAGCAGGGCGATGGCCACCCCCGACGCGACGCGCGGGCCGGTCCGGGAGGAGCGGCCGACGAGGGTGAGCAGCAGTCCCTGGAGCGCGATGTTGAGCACGGCGCCGCCGACGCCGAAGATTGCGATGGTGGTGAGCAGCGAGATCACCGGACGATTGTCCCACTGTTGCGCCGTGGTCGGTCTCCGGGGCCGCTGTGGCGTTTCACGTCATGCCGCGACGGCCCGGTACGACCCGTGTGTCCCACCGGGGCGGGGACTCTCCCCGCGGGTGAACTCGATCCGCTCCAGTCGGGCGGCCGCGGAGCGGTCCAGCAGCACGAGGGAGCGCGCCGCGGGCGTCGCCGAGCGGGGGTCGCGCACGACGGCGTCCCTCAGGGCCCGCCACCGGCGCAGGTGCCTGCGGAAGCTGTGCGCGCTGACCCGCCTGCCGCGGGCGAACTGCCCCCGGCGGGCCTCGTCGGGGGCCGCGTCGATCAGCAGCACGTGGAGTTCGGCACCCACCAGGCGGCAGTACAGCGCGAACAGCAGGCGCACGAGGCGCCGGGTGCCCGTCTCGTGGGCGATGACCGGGCCGCCGCAGCGCAGCGCCACCAGGACCCGCAGGTAGTGCAGCAGGTGGGTGATCCAGCGCCAGGAGGGGTAGGGCACGGCGGCCAGATACGGGGTGAGCCGGTTGCGGGCCTGCAGTGAGTCGACGACGCGCACCCCGTCGGCGGTGCGCACCGTCGTGCTCTCGGCTCCTGACAGCCCGTAGAGCCGACCCAGCAGGGTGCTCTTGCCCGCGCCGGGGAGTCCGCCCAGCAGGACCAGGCAGCGCCGCGGGTAGCGCAGGACACGTTCGTCGGGGCGGGCGGGGCCTTCGGGGTACGGCGGTGAGGCGATCACAACAGGGGTATCACCGCCGGGGGTAAGGAGACGGTAAGGACGGGGTTGACTTTGTGCCACGGCGGCGGGGACGCCGCCGCTGCCGGTCGGGTGCCGGGCTACCTCCGGCGTGCCAGGGTCAGGCCGTCGCCGATGGGCAGCATCACCAGTTCCACCCGGTCGTCGGCGCGGGCGCGGGCGTTGAAGTCGCGGATGCCCTGGACCCCGGGGGAGGTCTGCGCCGGGTCCAGGACCCGGCCGTGCGAGAACACGTTGTCCACCAGCAGTACCCCTCCCGGACGCACGCGGGGCACCAGTTCCTCCCAGTAGTCGACGTAGGACTCCTTGTCGGCGTCGATGAAGGCCAGGTCGAACCGGGGTTCGGCGGGCAGCGCGCGCAGGGTGTCGATCGCGGGGCCCAGACGCAGCTCGATCCGGTCGGCGACCCCGGCCCGCTTCCAGTAGCGGCGGGCCACCGCCGTCCACTCCTCGCTGATGTCGCAGGCCAGCAGGGTGCCGTCGGCGGGCAGGCCGCGGGCCGTGCAGATCGACGAGTAGCCGGTGAAGGTCCCCACCTCCACCGCGTGGCGGGCGCCGGTCAGACGGGCCAGCAGGGTCAGGAACAGTCCCTGCTCGGGACCGATCTGCATGCCGGTCCGCTCAGGGAAGAGCCGTTCGGTCTCGGCTGCCAGGTCGGCCAGGACCTCGTCGACGGGGGTGCTGTGCGCGACCACGTAGGCGTGCAGTTCCGGGCTGAGGTTCTCCGAGAAGCGTGTCACGCGCCCAGCCTATCCAGGCGGCCTGGAATCCCCGGGGACCGAGGCCGCACGCTCCCGGGGCCGCCCTGGAAGCCCCCGGCGCCCGGTCGCGGGGTCGGCCCCGCTCACCGGGCCGCCTCCGCCGTCACAGTTCGGGCACCAGGTCCTTCCAGGGGAACAGGTAGACCGACATCAGCACGATCGCGATCGTGAGCATGGGGGTGATGACCTTGCGCTCCACCGGACCGTCGGTCTTGAAGCCGATCTTCTGCCCGAACCGGTACTTCCACACCGGCCACAGCAGGGGCACCCCCATCTCGGTGGCCATGTCGCCGACGAAGTGCAGCAGGCAGCCGTAGGCCACGGCCAGGCCGAGCCAGGAGTAGTTCACCCCCGAGGTGTAGAGAGCCAGTGTGATGCCCGCCGTGGCCAGCGCGTTGATGAACTCCGCGGCCACGCGGTTCTTCTCCATGCCGTAGCCCAGGCCGTTCAGCGCGATGCCGACCAGCAGGAACACGAACACCTGGGCGGCCAGTTCCGACCACCACACCAGCAGTTGCGCGAGCCCGCCCATCAGCAGCGCGAACAGCAGGGAGTGGGTGCCGTTGCGGTGGCCGCCGAACGCCCAGTTGAAGAAGGCGCCCAGCGTCTCGGTGAAGACGCCGTAGGTCTTGGTGATGGTGGCGCTCCTGTGGTCCAGGTCGGGGACCAGCGCGGCGCCCGCGCAGACCAGTCCGCCCGCGATGATCTCGCCGGGCCCCAGGTCGAAGGTGACGCCCATGACGTCGACCTGGTTGAGCAACGGAACGACAGCCATCCAACCGACCACGCCGCTGAGCGCGTGAGAGTGCCCCATCATGGGCGGAACCGTAGCGGTTGGCGGGGGTTTCTGGCGAGTCGTGGAGCGTGGGAGGTGCCGGAAGAAGGCGGGGCGGTGGTGTGAGATACGGCTCAATGGTAGACGGCGGGGCCGCGTCCGATGGCCGGACGCGGCCCCCCGTCCGGAGCGGCCGTTCGGGGCCGGGCCGCCGACCAGCGACAACGCCTTCCTGCGGACGTGCCGCCCGTTGTGGCGCCATCCACGGGCGAACGGGAGCCTCTCCGCGTTCCGCATATGCTTCTTCCAGCCGCCCGTTCCGGCCTGGCCGTCAGGCGCCGAGTCATCGGTCGCCTAGTGCCGGACCTGGCCGCCGTGGCCGATCCACGGCGGCCCTGGCCTCGGTGGCACCCGACATGCTCGTGGGGATCATGTCGGGAACCACGGGGGCACGGGCGGCCTTCCGCGTTCCGCCGCGCCTTCCCCGCAACCGCACCGGCGCCCGTGTCCCGCCGCCCGGAGGGACGACGGGAGCGGGGGAGCGGAGGTCCTCCGCTTGACAGCGGGGACTTCTGTCCCCGATATTGGTCATACGCCCAAGGCGATCGACCAGTAAATGGAGGTGGCGGTGCCCGCGGAGACCGCGAGCGAGCGGGGACGGCAGACCAGGCAGCGGCTGGTCGCCGCCGCGATCGAGCTGATCCCCGAGGTCGGCTGGGCAGCGGTGACCACCCGCCGCGTGGCCGAGCGCGCCGGGGTGCGCCCCGGACTGGTGCACTACCACTTCGACTCGGTGGCCTCCCTGCTCACCACCGCGGCGGTCGAGTTCGCCCGGGAGGCGCTGGGAACGCCGCTGCGGGAGCTGCGGGCGGCCTCCGACCCCGCCGACGGCCTGGTCCGACTGCTCGCCGCCCTCGACGCCTACGACGGCCGCGACCCCGGATCGCTGCTGATGATCGAGGCGACCCTGGCGGCCACCCGCGACGCCGCGCTGCGCGCCGCCTTCGCCGAACTGCTGGACGACTTCCGCGCCGACGTGGCCGAGTGGCTGACCGGACACGCGGTCCCCGACGCCGCCGAGTGCGCCGCGCTGCTGTGCGCACTCCTCGACGGGATCGTCCTGCACCGCGGACTGAGCCAGACCCCCGACGCCCGATCCCTCGCGGGACCGCTGGGCAGACTCCTGGCCGCTCCCGCGCCCACCGACGAGAGGAGCCCCCGGTGAGAGTCGTGGTCTGCGGAGCCGGAATCGCCGGCCTGTCGCTGGCCTGGTGGCTGGAGCGCGCCGGATGGGAGGTGCTCGTCGTGGAACGCGCCCCCGAACAGCGCGGCGCGGGCTACCTCATCGACTTCTTCGGCCCCGGCTACGACGCCGTCGAACGGATGGGCCTGCTGCCCCGGGTGCGCGAACGCGCCCAGCGGGTGGCCGGGGTGCGCTACCGCGACCCCACGGGCCGCGTCACCGGCACGATCCCCTACTCCTCGTTCCTGCGGCTGCAGCGGGGCCGGGTGGTCACCATGATGCGCGGCGAACTGGAGAACATCCTGTTCGAGGCGCTGGGACCGGGGGTGGAGTTCCGCTACTCCACCAGTGTCGACGCGGTGACCACGACCGACGACCACGTGGCGGTCACCCTCACCACCGGCGAGGTGGAGCGCGCCGACCTGCTCGTGGGCGCCGACGGCGTCCACTCCCGGGTCCGCGGACTCGCCTTCGGCCCGGAGCGGCGCTTCCTGCGCCACCTCGGCTACCACACCGCCGCCTACCTGTTCACCGACCCGGCGATCGCCGCCCGCCTCGACGACCATCTGGAGATGCTGGAGGCGCCGGGCCTCCAGGCCGGGGTCTGCCGCCTCGACGGGGACCGGTGCGCCGCGGTGTTCGCCCACCGCGCCCCCGCGGACTCCCTGCCGCAGGACGCCCGCGCACGCCTGCGGGAGCGCTACGCGGATCTGGGCTGGCTGCTGCCCGAGGTCCTCGACCACTGCCCCGAACCGTCGCGGCTGTACTACGACGAGGTCGCCCAGATCGAGACGGCCTCCTGGACACGGCCCCGCGTGGTGCTGCTGGGGGACGCCTGCCAGGCGGTCTCGCTGCTGGCCGGGCAGGGGGCGGCGATGGCGGTGGCGGGCGCCTGCGTGCTCGCCGAGGAGCTGCTGCGCGACGGCGACGCGGTGGCCGCGCCGTTGCGCTACGAGGCGCGGGTGCGGCCCGCGATCGTGCGCAAGCAGCGGGCGGGTCGGCGCACCGCCGACTGGTTCGTGCCCGCCACCCGGGCCCGGCTGCGGCTGCGCACGGCGGTCCTGCGGCTGGCCGCCGCACCCGGCCTGACCGGGCTGCTCAGCCCGGTGCTCACCACCCCCGCGGACCGGCTCAACAGCCTCCGGCCGCCCCGCTGAGTGTCACCCGACGTCGTCCGGAAGCCCCAGGGCGCGCCGCTCCCGCCGGGCGCGCACGTCGCGCATCAGCGCCGTCACGGTGGGACCGTCGGCCACGCCGTTCCCGGGCAGTCCCCGCTCGGTCTGGAACTCGCGGAGCACCGCCACCCGCTCGGCAGGCGCGGCGGCGGGAGCGAGACGCCCCAGTTCGACCAGCAGGGCGTGGACCTGCCCGGGATCGGCCTCGGGCAGCACCCGCTCGGCGTCGAACAGCGCGCCGAGCACTCCCGTCACGAAGAACAGCATGTCGCGCAGGCGCCGACCGGCCGGGCCGGACCACGGACTCGTCCGCCGGGGAGCCCGCACGACGCCGTGGCACCCCGGGTGGACCATCACCAGCATGGTTCCTCCCCCCCTCGGAACCAGCCCTTTCTTTCAAGTATGGGCGGTGGGGCAAACCGCGCGCCGGGCGGAAGGCGCGACGGAACCGGGAGGGGTCAGGGCAGCGTCAGGATCTCCGCGCCGTCCTCGGTGATGACGATGGTGTGCTCGAACTGCGCGGTGCGCCTGCGGTCCTTGGTCACCGCGGTCCACCCGTCCGGCCAGACCTCGTAGTCGATGGTGCCGAGGGTGATCATCGGCTCGATGGTGAAGGTCATGCCGGGGACCATCACGGTGTCGGCGCGCGGGTCGTCGTAGTGCGGGATGATCAGCCCGGAGTGGAACTCCGGGCCCACGCCGTGGCCGGTGAAGTCGCGCACCACGCCGTAACCGAAGCGCTTGGCGTAGGACTCGATGACCCGGCCGACCACGTTGATCTGCCGTCCCGGTCGGCACGCCCGGATGGCCCGCATGGTGGCCTCGCGGGTGCGCTCCACCAGCAACCGGGACTCCTCGTCGACGTCTCCGGCCAGGAACGTGGCGTTGGTGTCGCCGTGCACGCCGTGGATGTAGGCGGTGATGTCGACGTTGACGATGTCACCGTCGGAGATGACGGTGTCGTCGGGGATGCCGTGGCAGATGACCTCGTTCAACGAGGTGCACACCGACTTGGGGAACCCCTTGTAGCCGAGCGGGCTGGGGTAGGCGCCGTGGTCGCACAGGAACTCGTGGCCGACGCGGTCGAGCTCGTCGGTGGTCACCCCCGGTTCGACGTGCCTGCCGACCTCCTGCAGCGCCTGCGCCGCGATCCGGCCGGCCACCCGCATGGCCTCGATGGTCTCCGGGGTCTGGACATCCCCCAGCACACCCTCGACCGGACGCTTCTTGCCGACGTACTCGGGGCGGGGAATGGACGGAGGGACCGTGCGTTTGGGCGAGAGACGCCCGGGAACCAGCGGGGTAGTCATAGAACACGAGTGTAGTCAGCCGCAGATGGGAGGCGTCCGTGAGCGGAGCCCTGGGACGGGACATCCTTCCCGAACCCGAGAACGGGCCGGGACAGTGGTGGTACTCCCTGAAGACCAAGCAGGTGGAGTACGGTCCTGGCAGTCCCGGCAAGGACCGGATGGGCCCCTACCCTGACCGGGCCTCGGCGGAGGCCGCGATGGAGAGGGCGAGGGAGCGCACCGAGCGGTGGGACGAGGAGGACCGCGAGTGGAACGACTGGTGAGAGCGCCCTGAGTGCATCGCCCGGGTACGTGCGGAACGTAGTGGGCGAACCGCCGTGAACAGGGCGCTTCCGTGGAACGGTCTAGAGTGGTCCTGCGGGTGGGAGCTGCTCGCGGGGCGGATAACGCGGAGATAACGAGCCGCAGAACCGCAGGTCAACTTCTCCGAGCCCCACGCACGTGGGGATGGACCGGCGATCACCGAGGGCGGGGGCGGAATCCTGTCCCGAGCCCCACGCACGTGGGGATGGACCTCGAGGATTGTGGATACTCCGCGGAGCGGTCGCCCGAGCCCCACGCACGTGGGGATGGACCGGGGGTGGGGCGGCGAAACACCGGGAACACCAGCCGAGCCCCACGCACGTGGGGATGGACCGTACGACCAGTCCGACCACGGGCCCTCCTCGCCCCGAGCCCCACGCACGTGGGGATGGACCGCCGAAACCCTCATCACCCACCTCACCGCCGAACCGAGCCCCACGCACGTGGGGATGGACCGACCGTCCTGGCCCTCGACCTGGCTCGGCACGCCCGAGCCCCACGCACGTGGGGATGGACCGGACACCGCCGAGTGGACCGACCGGGGCACCGGCCGAGCCCCACGCACGTGGGGATGGACCGCGCGCCTGGCCGACGCTGACAGCCGCATCGCCCCGAGCCCCACGCACGTGGGGATGGACCTTCAGCTTCCTGCTGACTGTGCCGATCGAGATCCCGAGCCCCACGCACGTGGGGATGGACCGTCCCGACCAACGCCAGCACGGTGTGCTGGTCGCCGAGCCCCACGCACGTGGGGATGGACCGATGCCGTCCGTGACCTCCCTCAGTTCCCGCCCCCGAGCCCCACGCACGTGGGGATGGACCTCGTTTCCAAATGGTGGCGGTCGGGGCGCAACCCCGAGCCCCACGCACGTGGGGATGGACCGGGGTTGGTGGTGCCGCTGAACAGGAGCCTGCGGAGTCCCGGGGGTGGCCGGTGCGCTTCCAACGAATCCCCCTGTGGAGGCGCAGGAGTGGGGCGGCGTCCCCACAGGCGGAAAAGGCAGAAGGACGTCGGCCGCCACCGGGAGGGCGCTCCCGTCACCGACCTAGCGGGGGGTCGGAACAGGGCTGAGGCCCCCTCGGGTGCCATGATCATGGTTATGACACAACAGAGTTCTCCGCACGACCTGCCCGACGTGTCCGGACTGTCCGTCGCCGTGCTCGGCGGCACCGGCGACCAGGGCCGCGGCCTGGCCCGGCGGCTCGCGATGGCCGGACACGAGGTCATCCTCGGGTCCCGCAGCGCCGAACGGGCGCAGGCCGCGGCCGACGAACTCGGCGCGGACCTGCCGGTCCGCGGACTGGACAACGCGGCCGCGGCGGCCGCCGGGGACGTGGTCGTCGTCGCGGTTCCCTGGGACGGCCACCGCGCCCTGCTCGAATCGCTGAAGGACGTCCTGGCGGGCAAGATCGTCGTCGATTGCGTCAACCCGCTCGGCTTCGACAAGCGCGGCGCCTACGCGCTGCCGGTCGAGGAGGGCAGCGCCGCCGAGCAGGCCGCCGCCGTCCTGCCGGACAGCCGGGTCGTGGCCGCCTTCCACCACGTCTCCGCCGTGGTCCTGCTCGACCCCGAGGTCACGGAAGTGGACCTGGACGTGCTGGTGCTCGGTGACGACCGCGAGGCCACCGACACCGTGCGCGCCCTGGCCGCCCGGATCCCCGGCGTGCGCGGGGTCTACGGCGGTCGGCTGCGCAACGCCCACCAGGTCGAGGCGTTCACCGCCAACCTGATCTCGATCAACCGCCGCTACAAGGCGCACGCGGGAATCCGGATCACCGACGTCTGACACCGCCGGTCCCGACACCGGGGGTGCGCTTCGCGACCTCGCCCCGGTGTCAGGACCGCCGCGCGGTCACCGCCGGTCGGTGACCCGCTTGTCGCCGTCGGCGCCCTTGGTGATGGTGAAGGCGTCCACCAGGGTGCCGTCCAGGGTCCGCGACTCGTAGCTCAGCTCGTCGTTGTCGACCCCGACGACCTGGTAGGTCTGGGTGTCGGCGACCTGGACGCGGACCTCGGCCCCGTTGGCCGTCCAGTTGCGGTCGGACACGTCGTACATCTTGGGGCCGGTCACCGAGACCACGTAGACCGGACCGGTCTGGACGGCGGGGTCGTCGGTGCGGTGGGCGGTCAGGTTGCCCCGGCCGTAGGAGTGGTCGTGCCCCTGGAGCACCAGGTCCACGTCGTACTCCTCCAGGATGTCCAGCCACTCCGAGCGCAGCGACCGGTTGTCGCGGGAGGGCGAGTTGGCGAACACCGGGTGGTGGAAGGTGACCACCGTCCACCGGTTGGGGTTGTCGGCCAGCACCCGCTCCAGCCAGTGCCCCTGGTCCTCCAGCCAGTCCGTGACGTCGAACCAGGGCGCGTTGCGGTAGTTGCTGTTCAGCACCACGAAGCGGACGCCCTGGAAGTCGGTGTAGTAGACGGTGTCGTCGAGGTCGTCGTCACCGGGGCCGTTGCCCGCGCCGGGGAACTGCCGGTTCCAGTGGCCCGACAGGCTCCACCCGCTGTACTCGTGGTTGCCGGGGGTGGTGATGTGGTTCATCGTGGCGCTCTCGTCCCCGACGGCGGCGTACCACTCGGCCCACTCGGAGTCGGAGTTGGCGCTGTTGACCAGGTCGCCCGAGTGGACGGTGAGCGCGGCGTCGGGGGCGGCGGCGTAGGCGGCGCGGACGGTCGGGGCCGCCCCGCCGGTGATGTCGTTCTGCACGTCGCCCAGGTAGAGGAAGGTGAACGGTTCGGCGGTGGCGGAGGCGGTGGTGAACTCGAACCAGTCGCTCCAGGAGGTTCCGTCGCCGATCCGGTAGCGGTAGTCGGTCGCGGGGGTCAGTCCGGTGAGCGTCGCGACGTGGTAGCGGCCGCCGCCCGCGGTGCCGGTGCTGCTGCCCTCGACGGTGACGGTCGCGCCGCCGGAGACCGCTCCGTACTCCAGGTGGGAGACGCTGACGCCGGTGGCGGTGCGCCAGGTGACGGTCTGGGAGGTGGCGGGGGTGGCGGTGGGGGAGAGGGTGACGCGCTCCGCGACGCCGGGGTCGGCCGCAGCCGGGGCGGGGACCGCGACGACTCCCGTGCCGAGGACGGCGGAGCCGAGGAGGGCGAGGAGTCCGGCGCGGGCGGCCGGGCGGGAACGGAACGAGCGGACGGAGGAGGACATCATCTGCGACTCCCGGTGGGACGAGCGGGTGGACCGCCCGGAGGACGTGTGCCGCGTCTCCGGGCGGTTTCGTTCCGTGACGGAAGTTAACGCCGACGGGCGACGTGCCGGTGAATGCCCGTCAACCGTCCGCCCGCCTCCGCGGTGCCGTTGGGTTGCCTGCGGGGGAACGGCTCACAGCCAGCCCCTGACCTTCTCGATCAGCGCGACCGGGTCGTCGGAGAAGGGGATCAGGTTGAGGTGGGTGACCCCGGCCTCGCGGAACGCCTCGACGCGTTCGCGGACGTAGGACTCGGGACCGACCAGGTTGGTCAGCTCCACCATCTCCTCGGGCACCGCCGCGGCGGCCTCCTCCTTCTTCCCGGACAGGTAGAGGTCCTGGATGCGCTCGGCGGCCTCCTCGTAGCCGTAGCGGCGGGCCACCGAGTTGTAGAAGTTCTTCCCCCGGGCGCCCATGCCGCCGACGTACAGCGCGATCATGGGGCGGGCGAAGTCCAGCAGCCTCTTGGTCTCCTCGCCCTCGCCGATCGCGACCATGCCGCCCGCGGCGATCTGGAGTTCGCCCAGGTCGGCGGAGCGCCTGGCGCGGCCCGCGGCCAGGGAGTCGCCCCACACGTCGCGGGCCTTCTCCGGGATGAACAGGTGGGGCAGCCAGCCGTCGGCGATCTCGGCGGTCATCTCGACGTTCTTGGCGCCCAGGGACGCCACGAACACCGGGATGCGGTCGCGCACCGGATGGTTGATGATCTTGAGCGGCTTGCCCAGGCCGGTGCCCTGCTCCGGCGGCAGGGGCAGGGTGAAGACCGTGCCCTCGTGGGTCAGCGGGGCCTCGCGCGCCCACACCTTGCGGCAGATCTCGATGACCTCCCGGGTGCGGGCGAGCGGTCTGGTGTAGGGCACCCCGTGCCAGCCCTCGATGACCTGCGGGCCGCTCGCGCCCAGGCCGAGTACGGCGCGGCCACCGGAGAGGTAGTCCAGGCCCGCGGCGGTCTGCGCAATCAGGGTGGGGGTGCGCGAGTACAGCGGCAGGATCGCCGAGCCGATGTTGACGCGTTCGGTGCGGGCGGCGAGGTAGCCCATCAGGGTGGGGCCGTCGAAGCCGTAGAGTTCGGCCACCCACACGGTGTCCAGGCCGACCTTCTCCAGTTCGACCACCTGGTCGACGGTCCTCCTGATGTCTCCCGAGTAGTTCAACGGCATGGAGATCTGCATGGGAAAGCCTCCGCTGTCCGGTGCGCCAGAATCCCGACCATGCTACTACCGAGTAGCTTTCTGGTCGGGGAACGGAAGAACCCCCGGAGGGTCCGGACCGGACCGCCCCGGGGGCCGTGGACACAGAAAGCCGCCGCGTCAGGCGTAGGAATGCTGCTCGTCCGGGAACACCCCGGTCACGACCTCGTCGGCGAAGCCCTTGGCGGCGTCCCGCAGTCCCGCGGCGAGATCGGCGTAGGGCTTGACGAACTTGGCCACCCGCGGCGACAGCCCCGCCATGTCCTGCCACACCAGCACCTGCGCGTCCGTTCCCGGCCCCGCGCCGATCCCGATGGTCGGAATGGTCAGCTGCTGGGTGATCTCGGCGGCCAACCGGGCCGGGACGCACTCCAGGACCACCGAGAACGCGCCCGCGCGCTCCAGCTCCTTGGCGTCGGAGAGCAGGGCCTCGGCCGCCTCGTGGCTGCGCCCCTGGACGCGGTAACCGCCCAGGGCGTTGACCGACTGCGGGGTCAGACCGATGTGGCCCATCACCGGGATGCCGGCTGAGACCAGCGCCTCCACCTGGGGAGTGACCCGGTGGCCGCCCTCCAGCTTGACGGCCTGGGCGCCGCCCTCCTTCATCAGCCGGGCGGCCGAGGCCAGCGCCTGCTCGGGCCCGGCCTGGTAGGAGCCGAAGGTCAGGTCGGCCACCACCAGCGCCCGCCTGGACGCCCGCGACACCGCCGCGGTCAGCGGCACCATGTCGTCGATGGTGACGGGGATGGTGGAGTCGTAGCCGAAGACGACCATGGCGGCGGAGTCGCCCACCAGCAGCACCGGGATACCCGCCTCGTCGAAGATCCGCGCCGTCAGCGCGTCGTAGGCGGTGAGCATCGGCCAGCGCTCGCCGCGCTGCTTGGCCGCGGCCAGGTCGTGGACGGTGACACGACGGTTCGAGGTGCCGCCGTACAGGGCGGGAGTGGGGGTTGTGGGGTTCATCTGTGCGTTTCCTCCGTTGTCTCGAAGCGCCGTCAAGGCGTCCCCGGACGTGTCGGTCGCGGTCGGCGCGGGTGCGCCGGACATCCTCATCATGGCACGCATGATTTGCGTTGTTCTACCGGATGAAACTGATTTGTCGTTTTGTTTCGTCCGGACGCGCGTGAGAGTCGTCACCGCGGATACGCACAGCACAGGGGCCCCCGCCGCGGAGTCGCGGACACCGCCGGGGGAGGCGGTGCGGCCCGCCCGGAGCGGCGGGGAGGGGCCGACGGGGCCACCCGCCCTCGCGGGCGGGGGACCGTCACAGTGTCGGCAGGTAGCGCTGCAGCTCGTAGGGGGTCACCTGGCGGCGGTAGGCCTGCCACTCCGCCTTCTTGTTGCGCAGGAAGAAGTCGAACACGTGCTCGCCGAGCGCCTCGGCGACCAGCTCGCTGTTCTCCATCGCCCGCAGCGCCTCGTCCAGGCTCTGCGGCAGCGGGGTGATGCCCAGCGCCCGGCGCTCGGCGTCGGTGAGCGCCCACACGTCGTCGGCGGCGCCCGGAGGAAGCTCGTAGCCCTCCTCGATCCCCTTCAGCCCGGCGGCCAGGACCACCGCGAAGGCCAGGTAGGGGTTGCACGCCGAGTCCAGCGAGCGGAACTCGATCCGGGTGGAGTTGCCCTTGCGGGGCTTGTACATCGGCACGCGCACCAGCGCGGAGCGGTTGTTGTGCCCCCAGCACACGTACGCGGGCGCCTCACCGCCCGCCCCGGCCGAGGCCGCGGCGTTGTCCCACAGCCGCTTGTAGGAGTTGACGAACTGGTTGCACACCGCCGTGATCTCGGCGGCGTGCCGCAGCACGCCCGCGATGAACCCGCGGCCGATCTTGGACAGCTGGTACTCGGCCCCCGGCTCGTAGAAGGCGTTGCGGTCCCCCTCGAACAGCGACATGTGGGTGTGCATGCCGGAACCGGGGAACTCGGTGAACGGCTTGGGCATGAAGGTGGCGTAGATGCCCTGCTCCAGGGCCACCTCCTTCATCACCAGCCGGAAGGTCATGATGTTGTCGGCGGTGGTCAGGGCGTCGGCGTAGCGCAGGTCGATCTCCTGCTGGCCGGGGCCGCCCTCGTGGTGGCTGAACTCCACCGAGATGCCCATGTCCTCGAGCATCATGATGGCGTTGCGGCGGAAGTCGTGCGCGCTGTTGTGCGGCGTGTGGTCGAAGTAGCCGCCGTCGTCGTTCGGCTCGGGGAACTCGCCGTACTCGGGCTTCTTCTTCAGCAGGTAGAACTCGATCTCGGGATGCGTGTAGAACGTGAAACCGAGATCCGAGGCCCGGCTCAGCTGCCGCTTGAGCACGTTGCGCGGATCGGCGTAGCTGGGCGAGCCGTCGGGCATCAGGATGTCGCAGTACATGCGCGCGGTCCCGTGCGGCTCGTTGCGCCACGGCAGCACCTGGAACGTGGTGGGATCGGGCTGGGCGAGCATGTCCGACTCGTGCACCCGGGCGAATCCCTCGATCGCCGAGCCGTCGAAGCCGATGCCCTCGGCGAAGGCGGCCTCCAGTTCGGCGGGGGCCACCGCGACCGACTTGAGGTAACCGAGCACGTCGGTGAACCACAGTCGCACGAAGCGGATATCGCGCTCCTCAAGCGTGCGGAGCACGAATTCCTGCTGTCGGTTCACGGTCCACCTTCCTCGTTTGGTTTCGTGGGATGTCTGACGCGTTCATACCAGACTCCCCACCGTCAGTGTGCCCTGCGGGCGTTACCACGACGTTAAGCGAGGCCGTCCTCGGCACCCCTACCCGCTGTGAGCCGACCGCAACACCCGTGGTCGGGGCCACGGGAACGCCGGGAGGAGTCGGGCGTTAGGCTCATTGTCGTGGCACAACTGCGATTGGCTATGGCCCAGGTCAACCCTACTGTGGGAGACCTGGAAGGAAACTGCGGGATCGTCGTCGAGCACGCGCGCCGGGCGGCCGAGGCAGGGGCTCACCTGGTGGTGTTTCCCGAGATGATGGTCACCGGATACCCGGTGGAGGACCTCGCGCTGCGCAGGACCTTCGTCGACGCCTCCATCGAGGCCGTGCACGCCCTGGCCGGGCGGCTCTCCTCCGAGGGACTGGGCGAGCTTCCCGTCGCCGTCGGCTACCTGAGCCGCCGCAGGGGAGCCGCGACCACCGCGCTGGGCCAGCCGGTCGGGGCCCCGCAGAACGCGGTGGCCCTGCTGCACCGGGGGCGGGCGGTCTTCACCTCCGCCAAGCACCACCTGCCCAACTACGGGGTGTTCGACGAGTTCCGCCACTTCGTCCCCGGAGACGTCCTCCCGGTGGTGCGGCTGCACGGCATCGACACGGCCTTCGTGGTCTGCGAGGACCTGTGGCAGGACGGCGGCCCGGTCGCCGCCGTGCGCGAGTCCGGGGCCACCCTGCTGGTGGTGCTGAACGGGTCGCCGTACGAGCGCGACAAGGGGGACGCGCGGCTGGAGTTGTGCGCCCGCCGCGCCCGCGAGGCCGACGTGGCACTGGCCTACGTCAACATGGTCGGCGGCCAGGACGAACTGGTCTTCGACGGCGACTCCCTGGTCGTGGACGCCGCCGGGGACCTGGTCGCGCGCGCCCCGCGGTTCGAGGAGGCGCTTTTGGTGGCGGACCTGGAACTGCCGGGGGCGGAGGGACCGGGCATGTGGGGCGCGGCGGCGGAGGCCGACGGCATCACCATCGAACGCCACCTGATCTCCGACTCCCCGCTGCCGCCCTACCGGCCGCTGCCCAACCCCGTGGCCCCGCGCCCGGACGACCTCGGCGAGGTCTACGCGGCCCTGGTGCTGGCCACCCGCGACTACGTCCGCAAGAACCGGTTCCCCTCGGTGATCCTGGGGCTGTCCGGCGGTATCGACTCGGCGCTGACCGCCACCATCGCCGCCGACGCGCTCGGACCGGAGCGGGTCCACGGCGTGCTCATGCCGAGCCGCTACTCCAGCGACCACTCGGTCTCCGACGCCGAGGAACTGGTGCGCCGCCAGGGGATCAACGGGCGCACCGTCGCGGTGGGGCCGATGATCGAGGCGTTCGAGAAGGCCGTGGAGATCGACGGTCTGGCCGCGGAGAACCTGCAGGCCCGGGTGCGCGGCCAGTTGCTGATGACGCTGTCCAACCAGGAGGGCCACCTGGTGCTGACCACGGGCAACAAGAGCGAGCTGGCGTCGGGCTACTCCACCCTCTACGGCGACTCCGCGGGCGGCTTCGCGCCGATCAAGGACGTCTGGAAGACCCTGGTGTGGGAGCTGGCGCGGTGGCGCAACGCCGAGGCCGAGCGGCTGGGGCGGACCCCGCCGATCCCGGAGGAGTCCATCACCAAGCCGCCCAGCGCGGAGCTGCGGCCGGGGCAGTTGGACACCGACTCCCTGCCGGACTACCAGATCCTGGACGCGCTGCTGGACGACTACGTGGGCACCGACCTGGGGCGTGCCGAGCTGGTCGCGGCCGGACACCACCCCGAACTGGTGGACCGGGTCATCCGCATGGTCGACCGGGCCGAGTACAAGCGCCGCCAGTACCCGCCGGGACCCAAGATCAGCAAGCGCAACTTCGGTCGGGACCGGCGGTTGCCGATCACCAACCGGTCGACAGTCTGACCTCCGTTGGCTCCGGCGGCGGTGGAGGCCCGCCCGCGGTCCACCGCCGCCGGAGCCGTTCTCACCAGAACACGGCCACGCCGATGTTGAGCAGGGTCAGCAGACCGGCGGCCAGCGCCAGGCGCGGGGAGGGCCCGCGCACGTTGAGGACGGCCAGCACGACCACGGCGAGGTTCACGACCAGTTTGACGCCGATCTTGACGTGGTCGACGGCGCCGAGGTCGCCCATCTCCCGCAGGCCCACCAGCAGCAGGCCGATGACCAACTGGGTCAGGGCGCTGTGCAGCAGCACCTTGGGGGCCTTGGCGTAACCGCCCATCTGCTGCATCAGCCAGCCGGAGACGATCCCGGCCAGGGCCACGAAGTGAAGGAAGACAAGCGCGGAGTAGACGATTTCCATACCCCGCACACTACTACGTCACGTAGTTGTCAATTTCCGGGCAACGGCGCTTTCCGGACGGTGCGGTGCCGCCCCGGGAGGGGAGCCGGGGCGGCACCGCGGGAGAGGGACACGGCGGGCGGGGGATCACGGGAGGGGGTGCGCCACCCGCCGACGCCTGCTTCGGACCGGCCGGTCACCTCCTTTCCGAAGGGGTCCGGGCGGTGGTCGGGAGGCGGCTCACCGCCAGGAGCCGGTGAAGGTCCGGGAGCAGCCGCCGCTGTCGTCGGCCACGGCGGACCTGTTGTCCCCGTTCTCCCACTCCACGGTGCCGTCGGGGTTGATCTTGACGTACTTGTAGTCGAACCGGGTCCCCTCGGGGAGGGAGACCTGTCCCTTCCAGACGGGGTAGGTGCTCCCGTCGGTGTTGAGCTTCAGGCCGTCGGCGGGGTTCCAGGAGCCCAGTTCGGGGATGGAGCCCACCACGTGGACCTCCTGGCCGTACCAGGTGGTGACGGTGGCGTCGAAGCGGGAGTCGATGACGGAGCACTCGCCGCCCGGGGGAGGCGGTTCGGAGGAGCAGCCGTCGGGGTCCTCGCACTCGCCCAGGGCCCCGACGTGCAGCGCGACCGCGCCGTTGGCCGGGACGGAGGCGGTGAACCGGCCGTCGGACACCTCATAACTGGGCGCGTCGCACACGCCGTCGACGAAGGTGCCGTTGGCCACGTCGCAGTAGGTCCCGTCGGGCAGGTCGGTGGAGAAGGTGCGCGTCCAGGCGCTGCCCGTGGCGTTGAAGGCGGCGTAGCCCGCGGAACCGCGCGCGAACGCCAGCCGTCCGTCGCCGTCGGTGACGGTGCCGCCGATGCCGTGCCCGTCCACCGCGTTGCGGAAGGACACCATGCCCGCGACGGCGCGGTGCTCGCACACCCACCGCGAGGCGGAGCAGTCGGTGGGGTCGGTGGTGCCGTCCGCGCTCATGGGCGGTCCCGTGTCGGTGCTGCCGGACCAGGTGTAGCTGGACATCACCTTGGGGGTGCCGTAGGGGTGGGCCAGCATGAACGACTGCGCCAGGTCGTAGCGCGCCCCGTCGGTGTGGGTGAGGATCGGGTCGCTGCGCTGGGTGTCGTGGTTGGCGACGAACACCACGGCCTTGTCACCCGGGGTCAGACCGCCGCCCAGTCCGCTCAGGTGGGCGATGTTGCCGTCGTCGAAGGCGTGGCTGATGTCGCGGTGGTACTGGAACTCGGTGACGTCCCCCATGGGGGTGTAGGAGCCGGTGCCGATCGTGCCGTCGGCGATGACCTCCTGGAAGACGTACGGCTTGCCGCCGCCCCAGTCGGCGTGGACGTCGTCCAGCCGCGAGACGATCGCCTGGACGTCGGCCTCGGGCACGTGCTTGGCCGCGTCGAGGCGGAAGCCCGCCACGCCGATGCCGACCAGGTCGTTGAGGTAGGCCGCGACCCGGTCGCGGACGTGGTCGGAGGAGGTGTCCAGGTCGGACAGTCCGACCAGTTCGCAGTTCTGCACCTCCCACTTGTCGTTCCAGTTGGCGATGTCGCGGCGGCAGTCGCCGAAGTGCTGGCTCTGGTAGATGCCCGGGTAGTCGTACTTGCTGTAGCTGGACCCCGCGCTGCCGGGGCCGGCGCCGATGGAACCGGTGCCGCTCATGTGGTTGATGATCGCGTCGACGTAGATCTTCACCCCGGCGTCGCGGCAGCGGTCGACCATGTCGACGAAGTCGGCCCGGGTGCCGCGGCGGGTCTGGTCGAGTCGGTAGGAGACCGGCTGGTAGTCCTGCCACCAGGGGTAGCCCTGGCCGGACAGCACCACGTGCTCCTGCGGCGGTGAGACCTGCACCGCGCCGAACCCGTTGGGGCCCAGTGTGCTCTCGCACTCCTCGGCGACCGACTCCCAGCGCCACTGGAAGAGGTGGACGATGACGTCCCTGTCCCCGGACGGCGCGGCATGAGCGGGGGAGGCCGCGACGGTCAGGGGGATCAGGGACAACGCGAAGCCCAGCACGGCCGCGAGTACCGCGGCCAGGGGTCTGCGAACTCCCATCAAACGCTCCAATACGGATAGGGGATCCACTCCTGAAAGCTGCCTTGCAGTTTGTGCAAGCTTTGCAAGAACTTTCAGGGTGAGACGAAGATAACAACCGGCGGTCGGTTTGTGAACCGTCGCCCGTGGAATCTCGCTGATTGTCCGAAAGTGGGAGTTTGTGGGGGTTTTGTCGGGATCACGAAGGGGGAAGGTGGCGGGAAGAAGCGGGGGAAGAGGCGTAGAGCGTTTGAGAAATGCCCGCAAAAACCGCAACAACTTGCAGAAATCTCGCTGTGAGAAGCGACCGGCCGAGACACGGAGGGAGCGCCCGGGACACGCTCCCGACCCCCCGGGGGGGGAGTGCCGAGTGGCCCGGGCCTGGGGCCGAGGTCACCTGAAACCCTCCTTCGGGGGGTGAGGCCACACGACACCCTAGGGCCCGGGCCACCCGAAAACCCCTTGGGTCCGGTGCTGCGCGGTCCTCTTCCGCCCGGGGCACCCGGAATCCCCTGGGCCGGGCCGCCCGAAGGCTCCTCCCCGGACTCCCGGGGCCGGTTCCGGTTCCTCCGGGTGCCCGTCCGGCACCGCGCCCCGCGAAGCGCTCAGCTGTCGTAGAACACGCGCTCCATCACCGCCCGGGCGCGGCGGGTGGCCCGGCGGTACTCCTCCACCATCAGCTCGCCCGGACCCGCCTCGCTGTCGTCGGCCCGGTACCCCAAGGCTCCCGCGATCGCGGTGCGCTCCCGCAGATCCGTCGGAATGGAGTCGCCGCCCCTGCCGCGGACCAGGGTGACCGCGCCGCGCACCCGCGACGCCAGCCGCCAGGCCACCTCCAGCGTCGCACCGTCGTCGGGATCCAGCAGGCCGCCGCGCACCGCGGCGTTCAACGCCTGCAACGTCCCCGTGGTGCGCAGCTCCGGAACCGCGTGGGCGTGCCGCAACTGGAGCAGTTGCACCGTCCACTCCACGTCCGAGAGCCCGCCCCGGCCCAGCTTCGTGTGCAGGGTGGGGTCGGCGCCACGCGGCAGCCGCTCGGCCTCCATCCGCGCCTTGAGCCGCCGGATCTCCCGCAGCGCCTGGTCGCTGGGACCGCCCTCGGGGTAGCGGATCGGGTCGATCAGCGCCGTGAACCGCTCACCCAGCCCCGCGTCCCCGGCCACCGGCATCGCACGCAGCAGCGCCTGGCTCTCCCAGCTCGACGCCCAGCGCGTGTAGTAGGCCGCGTAGGAGTCGAAGGTCCGCACCATCGGCCCGCTCTTTCCCTCGGGGCGCAGCGCCGCGTCCAGGCGCACCGGAGGCTCGGCCGCGGGCAGTTCCAGCAGCCGGGCCAGCTCCCGCACGATCGCCCCGGCGGTGGCCGCGGCCTCCGCCGGATCGGCTCCCGGCAGCGGGTCGTGCACGTACATCACGTCCGCGTCGCTGGTGTAGCTCAACTCGTTGCCGCCGAACCGCCCCATCGCGATCACGCACATCCGGGTGCACGGCTCCGCGCCGCGCTGGTGGGCGACCCGCTCGGTCGCCGCCCGCAGCGCCGCGTCGATGGTGACCGACGCGATCGCGGTCAGCGCGTCGCCGACCCCGTCGATGTCGGTCACCCCCAGCAGGTCGGCGGCGGCGGTGCGCAGCAGTTCCCGGCGGCGCAGCGCACGCACCCCGGCCACCTGGTTCTCCGCCGTGTCGTGCCGCCGCAGCGCCGCGTTTGCCTCGGCGATCAGCTCGGCGTCGCGGCGCTGCGCGAGGTCGGCGTCGTCGGCGAGCAGCGCCACCGCCTCCGGCGCGCGCAGCAGCAGGTCGGTGACGTAGCGGCTGGTGCCCAGCAGGTAGGCCATCCGCTCGGCCACCCGGATGTCGTCGCGGAGCAGCCGCAGATACCACGGGGTGGTCCCCAGCGCGTCGCTGACCTGCCGGAACCCCAGAAGTCCGGCGTCGGGGGCGGGCGAGTCGGCGAACCAGCCCAGCATCACCGGCAGCAGGGTGCGCTGGATGGCCGCGCGCCGCGTCACCCCGGAGGTGAGGGCCTCCAGGTGGCGCAGGGCCCCCGCCGGGTCGAGGAAGCCCAGCGCCTCCAGTCGGGTGCGCGCCTGTTCGGGGGAGAGTCGCGCCTCGTCCTCGGGCAGCCGCGCCACCGCCTTGAGCAGCGGCTGGTAGAACAGCTTCTCGTGCAGGCGACGCACCTCACCGGCGCGCCGCCGCCAGGTGGCGGCCAGGTCGGTGACCGGGTTGGCGGTGAAGCCCAGCGACCGGCCCAGACGGCGCAGCTCCTGCTGGCCGCTCTCGGTCCGCGAGTCGGGCAGCAGATGGGTGCGGCGCAGCCGGTGCAGCTGGAGCAGGTGCTCCACGCGGCGTAGGAACCGGTAGGAGTCGGCCATTCCGGCGGCGTCCTGGCGGCCCACGTAGCCGCCCCTGGACAGCGCCTCCAGGGCCTCCAGGGTGTTGCCCGAACGCAGGGAGTCGTCACCGCGGCCGTGGACCAGTTGCAGCAGCTGCACCGCGAACTCGATGTCGCGCAGCCCGCCCCGGCCCAGCTTGAGCTGCCGGTCCACCTCGGTGTGCGGAATGTGCGACTCCACCCGGCGGCGCATCGCCTGCACGTCCTCGACGAAGTTCGGCCGTCCCGCCGCCTGCCACACCATGGGGCTGATCGCCCTGGCGTAGGCCGCTCCCAGTTCGGCGTCCCCGGCGATGGGGCGGGCCTTGAGCAGCGCCTGGAACTCCCAGGTCTTGGCCCAGCGCTCGTAGTAGGCGACGTGACCGGCGAGGGGGCGCACCAGCGGCCCGTTCCTGCCGTCGGGGCGCAGCGCCGCGTCGACCTCCCACAGGGTGCCCTCGGCGTCGGTCTGGCGGGGGATCTCCATCATCGCGGCGGCCAGCCGGGTGGCCGCCTCCAGCGCCGCGTGCTCGTCGGAGAAGCCGTCGGCGGGTTCGGCGACGAAGACCACGTCCACGTCGCTGACGTAGTTGAGTTCCCGGCCGCCGCACTTGCCCATGCCGATCACCGCGAGCCGGCAGCGCGCGGCGTCCTTCGGGAACCGGGCGCGGGCGACGGCCAGCGACCCCTCCAGCACGGCCGCGGCCAGGTCGGCCAGCTCGGTGGCGACCTCCTTCAGGTCCTGCACCCCGGTGAGGTCGCGTCCGGCCAGCCGCAGCACCCGCCGCCGGTAGGCCAGCCGCAGGGCGTGGGTCACCTCGGCCACGTCGAAGGCCGACAGGTCGGCCGTCGGCGCGGGAGAGTTCGGGTCGGCGCCGACCACGTGCAGCAGTCCCGCGCGCAACTCCTCGGCGTCGGGCAGGCGGGCGGCGTCGGCGCCGCGCAGCTCCCTCCAGTCGCCGGGGTGGCGCACCAGGTGGTCGGCGAGCGCGCGGCTGGCGCCCAGCACCCGGATCAGCCGGTCCCGCAGGTCCGCGTCGTCGAGCAGGGCGGTGCGCAGATCCGCCGCCTCCTCGGAGCGTTCCACGATCCTGCCCAGTCCCAGCAGGGCCAGGTCGGGGTCGGCGGACCGGCTGATGGCGTCCACGACCGGCTCGTGCGCGACGGGGTCCAGCCCCGCCTCCGTCAACAACCGCGCCGCGCGCGCCGCGTCGCCGAACCCCCGGCGGGCCAGCGCGCCCACGCTCATTCCCGTGCTGTCCCGAGTCGCCACACGACAACGGTAGCCCGCGCGGGTGCGGCGGGCGGCACCCGAGGGGGACAAACGCGGACCGCCCCGCGCGAAAAGGCGCGTCCACCGGGATGGACACTGGGTGCCGTCGGTTGTCCGTCCGCGTTCTTCTGGAGTGCTCCATGCAGTGGCTGCTGCTCGTCGGCGCGATCCTCGCCGAGGTGACCGGGACGATCTCCCTCCGGTTCTCGGAGGGATTCACCCGACCGCTGCCCTCGGTGGTCACGCTCGTGGGCTACGGAGTGGCGTTCTACCTGCTCGCTCAGGTGCTCAAGCTGGGCATGGGGGTGGGCGTCGCCTACGGCATCTGGTCGGCGCTGGGCGTGACCCTGGTCGCGCTCATCGGCGCCCTCTTCCTGGGCGACACCCTCACCTGGGTGCAGGTCTGCGGCATCGTCCTGGTGATCGCGGGCGTGGCCGCCCTGGAACTGGGCGCGGCGCACTGAGAAGCGGTGCCTCGCGCCCAGAAGACCGTGCCCCGGGCGGCGTGCTGCGCACAGGCGCCCCGGGGCTCACGGGGCCGACCGTATCACCCGTGGTGGCCGGTGAGCGGAGACGACGGAGAGGCGGCGGAAATCTCGGGGAAGCGGGGGCGCGATCGGTTCTCTCCGAGCGGATGCGGCCCCGCCCGCCTCCCCGAGGACTGCCGAACCGTACCGGCGAAGCCGCGGCCACCCGGGAACCGCGGGAGATCCTGGCGCCGCTGCTGATGACCGGGGCGGTCGGGACGCGGATGCGAGGAACGCGGCGGGGCCGCCCTCCCAGAGGAGGGCGGCCCCGCCCGAAGGTTCACCGCGCCCGGA
The DNA here is from genome assembly GCF_003574835.2 of Thermobifida halotolerans. Taxonomy (NCBI): domain Bacteria; kingdom Bacillati; phylum Actinomycetota; class Actinomycetes; order Streptosporangiales; family Nocardiopsidaceae; genus Thermobifida; species Thermobifida halotolerans. The sequence goes on from NZ_CP063196.1 coordinate 521,767, forward strand.
CGGTGCCCCTCGATCAGACGTCGTAGTACAGCTCGAACTCGCGCGGGTGCGGGCGCAGACGCAGCGAGTCGATCTCGACGGTGCGCTTGTAGTCGATGTAGGTCTCGACGAGGTCCTCGGTGAAGACGCCGCCCTCGACCAGGTACTCGTGGTCGGCCTCCAGGTTGTCCAGCACCGCGTCCAGGGACGCCGGGACCTTGGCGATCTCCGCGGCCTCCTCGGGCGGCAGCTCGTAGAGGTCCTTGTCCAGCGGCTCCGGCGGCTCGATCTTGTTCTTGATGCCGTCGATGCCGGCCATCAGCATGGCGGAGAACGCCAGGTACGGGTTGGCCGACGGGTCGGGAACCCGGAACTCCAGACGCTTGGCCTTGGGGTTGGGGCCGGTCAGCGGGATGCGCACGCACGCGGAGCGGTTGCGCTGCGAGTACACCAGGTTGATCGGGGCCTCGTAGCCCGGCACCAGGCGGTGGTAGGAGTTGACCGTCGGGTTGGTGAAGGCCAGCAGCGACGGGGCGTGCCTGAGCAGACCGCCGATGTAGTAGCGGGCGGTGTCGGACAGCTGCGCGTAGCCGCTCTCGTCGAAGAACAGCGGGGAGCCGTCCTTCCACAGGCTCTGGTGGCAGTGCATGCCGGAGCCGTTGTCACCGAACAGCGGCTTGGGCATGAAGGTCACCGTCTTGCCCACCGAGTTGGCGACGTTCTTGACGATGTACTTGTACAGCTGGACCCGGTCGGCCTGCTGGAGCAGCGTGCCGAACTGGATGCCGATCTCGGACTGGCCGGCGGTGCCGACCTCGTGGTGCTGCAGCTCGACCGGCAGCCCCGCCTCGATCATGGTGCGGACCATGCGGGAGCGCAGGTCGCTGTAGTGGTCGCTGGGCTCCACCGGGAAGTAGCCGCCCTTGTAGCGGGGCCGGTAGCCCAGGTTGCCGCCCTCGCGCTTGCTGCCGGTGTTCCAGGCTCCCTCGACGGAGTCGATGGAGTAGAAGCCGGTGTTGGGCTGGGTCGAGAACTGGACGTCGTCGAAGATGTAGAACTCGGCCTCGGGACCGAAGAACGCGGTGTCGGCGATGCCGGTGCTCTTCAGGTAGGCCTCGGCCTTGCGGGCGACGTTGCGGGGGTCGCGGCTGTAGGACTCGCGGGTGAGCGGGTCGTGCACGAAGAAGGTGATGTTCAGCGTCTTGTACTCGCGGAACGGGTCGAGGACCGCGGTGCCCAGGTCGGGCAGGAGCAGCATGTCGGACTCGTGGATCGCCTGGAAACCACGGATCGACGAGCCGTCGAACATCTGACCGTTGGTGAGGAAGTCCTCGTCGACCCTTTCGGCCGGGATCGTCACGTGGTGGACGCCACCGAACAGGTCGGTGAACCGGACGTCCACGAACTGAACGCCTTCTTCTCGGATGAAAGCGAGAGCCTCATCGGCGCTGCTGAACAAGATTACCTCCGTGCAGGTTCATAAGGCCGCGTGGGACAGGCGTCCGCCACATCGCGAAGAGCCACCCTCGCCACCTCCCGGCTACGTATGCGACGCTAGGAGCGGCCGATTTCCGACCCGTGTCTCATATGTTTCGTGGGTGTTACGGCGGAGGTCTTTTCCCGTTTGACCTCCTTCATCAACCTTTCTGCGGGTCAAGGCCGGGTAAGCCGGCGCACTACGGCCCAGTACGGTGAGGACATGGGCGAATCGAGAGGTCACGACGGTCCGACCGGCATCACCGACGGTGACAGCGGAGACGGTGCGGAGTTCCGTTACCGGGGAAACCGGCTGGACCGCCCCGAGACGGGACCGGGATCGGTTCCGGGCTTCGGCCGCCGCCTGGTCGCCGTCACCATCGACTGGCTGCTCGCGCTCTGCCTGTCGTCCCTGCTCTTCGGGGTCCCGTCGTTCTCCGCGGCGGGGGGCGCCGTCGCGTCGGGCGCGGCGGGATGGCTGCCGCTGCTGGTTTTCGCGGCCATGACCACGGTGTTGCTGATCCTGTTCGGCACCACCGTGGGCAAGCGACTGGTCGGCGTCCGCATCGCGGCGACGGGGGAGCGGGCGCTGCCGTGGCCCGCCGCGATGGTCCTGCGCACCGTCCTGCTGTGCCTGGTCCTTCCGGCCGTCGTCTACGACCGCGACCAGCGCGGCCTGCACGACCGCGCCGCCGGAACGGTCAACCAGAGGCTCTGAGCCGCGGAGGAGCCGAGAGACGGAACCGGCGTCGCCGGGACCGGTCCGCACGGTCCCGGCGACGCCGGAGACGTCTGGGGTGCGGCGCGTCAGCGCTGCTTGGGGCGCGGCATCTTGGGCATCTTGACCCCCTTGGGGATCGGGCCGCGCGGAGCCTGCATCGCCGGGGGCAGCGCCTTGAGCCGGTAGCGCAGCTCGGTCAGCTGCGGCTTGTCCAGGTTGCGGGGCAGCTTGAACACGCGCTTCTGCAGTTCGGAGACCTTGACCTGTCCCTCGCCGTTGCCGACCTGGACGTCGTAGATGGGGGTCTCGTAGGCCACGCGCATCACGCGCTTGCGTTCGGCCGCGATCAGCGACTTCAGCCGCTGCGGGTCACCCTCGCCGACCAGCACCACACCGGGGTAGCCCACCGCGCGGTGCACGACGTCCATGTTGCGGTTGGCGTTCACCCCCGGCTCGATCGTCCAGTTGCCGCGCATGTTCTGCAGGATCGCCAGCCCGGCGCCGAGCTGGCCGTCCAGCATCCGGTACTGGATCTTCTGCGCGCTCCGGGAGAAGGTGATCAGCCCGGCCAGCAGCGCCAGCGGAAGGCCCAGCAGCAGCGAGTACAGCCAGAAGCCCGTGAGGACGCCGATCAGGACGGCCAGTGCCAGCACACCCACCATGACCCCGACCGCGATCGGGATGCTCCTGGGGCTCTGCTGGTGCACGATCTTGACGACCATGCCGAACTGCTTGAACCTGCCGGGCCGCTTGGCGGCGTCCTCGCCCTTGGCGTCGCTGGCCGGGGCGGTCTGGGTGTCCTTGGGCTTCTTGGCCATATCTCAAGGATAGGGCGGGAAGGGGGACAGGTGGGACGGCGGCGGCTCCCGCCGCCGTCCCACCCGGGTACCGTCGACGCGGCCGTTCAGGCCGTGGTCGTCGCCTCGCGGCGCTCGACCGCCTGCCGGTACAGCCGTCCGGCCCGGTACGACGAGCGCACCAGCGGTCCCGACATCACCCCGGCGAAGCCGATCTCCTCGGCCTCGCGGCCCAGTTCCACGAACTCCTCCGGCTTGACCCACCGGTCGACCGGGTGGTGCAGCTTGGAGGGACGCAGGTACTGCGTGATCGTGAGCAGGTCGCATCCCGCTTCGTGCAGGTCGCGCATTGCCTGGCTGATCTCCGGGCGCTCCTCGCCCATGCCCAGGATCAGGTTGGACTTGGTGACCAGTCCCGCCTCGCGGGCGCGGGTGATCACCTCCAGGGAGCGCTCGTAGCGGAAACCGGGCCGGATCCGCCGGAAGATCCGCGGCACGGTCTCGATGTTGTGCGCGAGCACCTCGGGGCGCGCGCCGAAGACCTCGGCGAGCTGGTCGGGTTCGGCGTTGAAGTCGGGGATCAGCAGTTCGACGCCGGTGCCGGGGTTCAACTCGTGGATCTTGCGGACCGTCTCGGCGTACAGCCACGCGCCGCCGTCGTCCAGGTCGTCGCGGGCCACCCCCGTGACGGTCGCGTACCTCAGTCCCATGGTGCGCACCGACTCGGCGACCCGCAGCGGCTCGCCCCGGTCCAGCGCGGTGGGCCTGCCCGTGGCGATCTGGCAGAAGTCGCAGCGCCGCGTGCACTGGTCGCCGCCGATGAGGAAGGTGGCCTCGCGGTCCTCCCAGCACTCGTAGATGTTGGGGCACCCGGCCTCCTGGCACACCGTGTGCAGCCCCTCGCTCTTGACCAGCGAGTGCAGTTCGGTGTACTCGGGCCCCATCTTCGCCTTGATCTTGATCCACGGCGGCTTCTTCTCGATGGGGGTCGTGCTGTTGCGGGCCTCAATCCGCAGTAGCCTGCGGCCCTCGGGAGCGATGCTCACAACCGGCCTTCCTTTCGTTCTTCGCTTGTGGCGCGGAGTCCGTCGACGCGGCTCAGGCGTCGACGAACTCGGGGAGCACGGGCACGCCCTCGGCCCGGCGGTGGCCGGACGCGCCGAGCGCCCTGGTCAGGTGCCGTTCGGTCGCTTCCAGGATGTCGCCTACCCCGACGTCGCGGCCCAGTTCGGCCGACAGGGAGGTGACACCCGCGTCGGAGATGCCGCAGGGGACGATCCGGTCGAACCATGACAGGTCGTTGTTGCAGTTCACCGCGAACCCGTGCATCGTCACGCCCTTGGAGACCCGGCAGCCGATCGCGGCGACCTTGCGTTCGGGCAGGCCCCGTTCGGGGTCGGCGGCGAGCCACACGCCGGTGCGGCCCTCGACCCGGATGCCGGCGAGACCGAACTCGCCGATCACCCCGATGATGGCCTCCTCCAGCATCCGCACGTAGGCGACGACGTCCAACGGAGCGGACAGCTTGACGATGGGATAGGCGGTGAGCTGGCCGGGGCCGTGCCAGGTGATCCTGCCGCCGCGGTCGATGTCGACGATCGGGGCGCCCGGGTCGGTCAGCGGACGGTCCCAGGGGCCGGTCCGCTTGCCCGCGGTGTAGACGGGCTCGTGTTCCAGAAGCAGCACGGTGTCCGGCAGTTGATCGGCGACGCGGCGCCTGTGGAGCTGCCGCTGGAGTTCCCAGCCCGCCTCGTAGGGGACCGGTGCCTCGCCCAACCACTGATACAGGAGCTCACTCACGTCCCCACCTTACGCGCTGCCCGAGATCTCCGGGGATTCGCGGGGACGGCCGCACTCCGGTCGGTGCGCGCCACCGGTCCGACCGGACGACTTTCGGGGAAGCACTCCCTTCTGCCACAGTCAGTGATAACCTGATTACATCGCGCTTGGCGGGCATGGCGCCGACAAGCGCGCCCCGGCGCCGGGGGAGCGGCTGCCGGGACACAGAAACCTTGGTGGTGGGGATCACCAGGGATGATGGTGGGGTATGCGGTGGGGCGACACCCGAACAGGTGTCGCCCCACCGTGCGTCTGCGGCCGGTCCCGACGCAGACTCCCCGTGAGGGGAGCCCACCGCGGGGACCGGCCGGTGGCCGTCCTGCTAGTCCAGACCCAGTTCGGCCTCGAAGGAGCCCTCCTCCAGGCGCTCCTTGACACTGGTGAGGAAGCGCGCGGCGTCGGCGCCGTCGATGAGTCGGTGGTCGTAGCTCAGCGACAGGTACGCCATCGAGCGGACCGTGATGACCTCGCCGAGCTGCGGGTCCTCGACCACCACCGGGCGCTTGACCACGGTGCCGGTGCTCAGGATGCCCACCTGCGGCTGGTTGATGATCGGCGTCTCCAGCAGTGCGCCGTTCGCCCCGCTGTCGACCAGGGTGAACGTGCCGCCGCTGAGCTCGTCGGGACCGAGCCGGGCGGTGTGCGCGCGCTCGCTCAGGTCGGCGATCTTGCGGGCCAGACCGCCCAGGTTGAGGTCGCCGGCGTCCTTGATCACCGGAGCCAGCATGCCCCGCTCGGTGTCCACCGACACCGCGAGGTTCTCGATGCTGTGATAGGTGACCTCGGTCCCCTCGATGACGGCGTTGAGCTTGGGGTTGGCCTTCAACGCCTCGATCGTGGCCAGCGCGAAGAACGGGAAGAAGCCCAGCTCCACGCCCTCGACGGCGGCGAACTGAGCGGCGGCCTGCTCCCGCAGTCGGGCGATCCTGGTGACGTCGACCTCGATCACCTGGGTGAGCTGGGCGGAGGTGCGCAGCGACTCGACCATCTGCTCGGCGATGGTCTGCCGCAGCCGCGACATCGTCTCGGTGCGTCCGCGCAGGGTGGTGTCGGCGGCCGCGCGGCGCGGCGCGGGAGCCGTGGCGGGAGCGGGTCCGGCGGCGGCGCGCTGCTGCTGCTCGCGCCTGCGCCGGGCGGCCTCCAGGACGTCCTGCTTGCGGATGCGGCCACCCACGCCGGTGCCCTTCACCGAGGACAGGTCCACGCCCTCCTGGGCGGCGAGCTTGCGCACCAGCGGGGTCACGTACCCCTCGCTGGTCGCGTCGGTGCCCGAGACCTGACCGGTGCCGCTCAGCGTCCCCAGGTCCACCGTCGGAGTCTCCTCCTCGCGGGTGCGGCGGGCCTGCGCGGCGGGAGCGGGAGCGGGCTGCGCAGCGGGCTCCGGCCGCGGAGCGGGGGCGGGCTCGGGCGCGGCCTGCGGTGCGGGCTCCGGCTCCGGTTCCGGCTCGGGTGCGGCCTCGGCCTCGGGCTCGGGTTCGGCCGCGGGGGCCTCCTCCTGCGGCGCGGGAGCCTCGTCGGCACCGCCGATGATCGCGATCTGGGCCCCCACCTCGACCGTCTCGTCCTCACTGACCAGGATCTTGGTCAGCACGCCGGAGACGGGGGAGGGGATCTCGGTGTCGACCTTGTCGGTCGAGACCTCAAGAAGCGGCTCGTCGACCTCGACGGTGTCGCCTTCCTTCTTGAGCCATTGGGTGACGGTGCCCTCGGAGACGCTTTCGCCCAGCGCGGGCATGGAAACGGGAGTGGACATGGGTTCCTCTTGTGTGAGCGGTCGCAGGAACGGCGGAAACGGGGTGGGCGGGTGCCCGCGGGACCCGCCCACCCCCCGACGGCGGATCAGTCGTGGACGTGCAGCGGTTTGCCCGCCAGCGCCAGGTGCGCCTCGCCCAGCGCCTCGGACTGGGTCGGGTGCGGGTGGATGAGCTGCGCGACCTCGGCGGGCAGGGCCTCCCAGTTGTAGATCAGCTGGCCCTCGGTGATCAGCTCGCCGACACGGCTGCCCACCATGTGGACACCCAGCACCGGGCCGTCCTTGGCCGCGACGACCTTGACCGCGCCCTGCGTCTGCAGGATCTGGCTCCGGCCGTTGCCCGCCAGGTTGTAGACGAACTCGGTGGTCTCGATCCCGCGCTCGGCCGCCGTCTTGGAGGTGATCCCCACGGAGGCCACCTCCGGCTCGGAGTAGGTGACGCGGGGAACGCCGTCGTAGTCGATGTTCACCGGGTTCAGCCCGGCGATGTACTCGGCCACGAAGATGCCCTCGGCGAAGCCGACGTGCGCCAACTGCAGGGTCGGGATGAGGTCGCCCACGGCGTAGATGTTGCCGACGCCGGTGTGCAGGTTCTCGTTGACCTGCACGAAGCCGCGCTCCATCCGGATGCCGACCTCTTCGAAGCCCAGCCCCTGCGAGACCGGGCCGCGGCCCACGGCCACCAGCAGCAGCTCGCCCTCGACGGTCTTGCCGTTGGCGAGGGTCATGCTGACGCCGGTCTCGGTGGTCTTGACGCTCTCGAACGGGTTGGCCAGCTCGAACTTGATGCCGCGCTTGCGGAAGGCCCGCTCCAGCAGCTTGGAGCTGGACTCCTCCTCGGCGGGCAGCAGGTGCGGCAGGCCCTCGACGATCGTCACCTCGGCGCCGAAGGAGCGCCAGGCGCTCGCGAACTCCACGCCGATGACGCCGCCGCCCAGGATGATCGCCGACTTGGGGATGCGGTCCAGCCTGAGGGCCTCGTAGCTGGAGATGATCCGTTCACCGTCCAGCTCCAGGCCGGGGATGGAGCGCGCCTGGGAACCGGTGGCCAACACGATGTTGGCGCCCTTGTAGACCGCGCCGTTGACGGTCACCTCGTCGACGGCGGTCAGCCTGCCCTCGCCCTCGACGACGGTGATGCCGTGGGACTTGATCAGGCCGGTCAGACCGCGGTGCAGACCGCCGACGACCTTGTCCTTGTACTTGTGCACGCCGGCCATGTCGATGGAATCGAACGCGGCCCGGACGCCGAACTTCTCACTCTCGCGGACGGTGTCGGCGACCTCTCCCGCGTGCAGCAGGGCCTTGGTCGGGATGCAGCCGTAGTGCAGGCAGGTGCCGCCGAGCTTGTCTTTCTCGATCAGGGCGACACTCATGCCCAGTTCGGAGGCGCGGATGGCAGCCGCGTAGCCGCCGCTTCCGGCGCCCAGGATGACGAGGTCGAATGTGCCGCCGCTCTCACTCACGGGAAGGACACTCCTTGCTGGTTCTTTCGGTGTGATCGCACACCGTTGGCGAGCCCGGACGCGGCTCATGACGTCCGGTCTTGGTTATTCGGCTCTTTCGGAGAGGGACTCGGCCAGGCGAACGAGGGTGCGTGTCGCCGCGCCCGTGCCCCCCTTCGGGGTGTAACCGTGGGGCTGTCCCTGGTTGAACGCCGGTCCGGCGATGTCCAGGTGGGCCCACCTGACTCCGTCTGCGATGAACTCCTTGAGGAACACTCCGGCGCTGAGCATGCCGCCCCAGCGCTCCGCCGACACGTTGGCGATGTCGGCCACCGACGAGTCCAGGCCCCTGCGCAGCTCCTCGGGCAGCGGCATGGGCCACGCCGCCTCGCCCGCGGCCTCGGCGGCGGCCACCACCTGCTCGCGCACCGCGTCGTCGTTGGCCATCACCGCGAAGACGCGCGTGCCCAGCGCGACCAGTTGCGCGCCGGTCAGCGTGGCCACGTCCACGATCAGGTCGGGAGAGTCCTCGTGGGCGCGCACCAGCGCGTCGGCCATGACCAGGCGCCCCTCGGCGTCGGTGTTGAGCACCTCGACGGTCTTGCCGCCGTAGACGGTCAGCACGTCGGAGGGGCGCTGCGCGGTGCCGCTGGGCATGTTCTCGGCGATGGCGAGGTAGCTGACGACGTTCACGGCGGGACGCAGCTCGGCGATGGCGCGCATCGCGGCCAGCACCGCCGCGGCGCCGCCCATGTCGGACTTCATCCAGTCCATCGACGAGGTGGGCTTGAGCGACAGGCCGCCGGAGTCGAAGGTGATGCCCTTGCCGACGAGCGCGAGGGTCCTGGTCGCGTCGGGGTGGCTGTAGGACATGCGGACCAGGCGCGGCGGGTTGACCGACCCCTGGCCGACTCCGACGAGGCCGCCGTAGCCGCCCTCGGCCAACGCCCTCTCGTCGAGGACCGTCACGTCCAGGCCGCCGTCCCGGGCGACCTGCTCGGCGATCCCCGCCAGGTCCTCGGGGCACAGGTCCACGGGCGCGGTGTTGACCAGGTCGCGGGCCAGGCAGACCGAGGAGGCCAGCACCCTGGCGCGCTCGACCGACTCGGACGCGCCGTCGGCACCGCTGACCACGACCAGGGACTCGACCGGGGACTCGGTGGAACCGGTGCGGTAGCGGTCGAAGGAGTAGCCGCCCAGCAGCGCGCCCAGGGCCGCGGCGGCGGCCAGCTCACCGCTTTCGGCCGGCAGGGCGAGCACGACCCGGGACTTGCCGCGCAGGCCGCGCAGGGCGGCTCCCGCGGCACGCGCCACCGTGTCGGCGGACACCGACCCGCCGTCGGCGGGTGCCGGACCGAGGCCGACCGCGACCACCACCGGGGCCGCGACAGCGCCCAGAGCCGGGACGGTGCGCACCTCCTCGGCCGCTCCGGTGGCACCCAGCAGGGCCAGGGCCGCGCCGAGTCCGCCGGGGAAGGCGGAGTCGACGTCGTGAGCGCCCGACGCGGGTTCCGGGCCGTCGGCCCCGGAATGGTAGCCGACGACTACCGCGTCAGCGTCGAGCGAACGTGGGGACTCGGATTTGACTTCCAGCGACGTGCTCACGGTCTCGATGCTAGTCCTTGCGCTGTGCGGGCGGACACACACGTCCCAGGCGTGCCCCGAACTTCTCCGGGAAACGCCCGGGGCGCTCTGCGACGTCCGGGACGTGCGGGTTTGTCGGATGCGCGCACGCCGCGGGCGGACGGCGCGGAGCGGGGTGCGAGTGATCTTATGTGAACGAATGTGATGCTGCTTACAGAGCCGCGGCGACCACGAGGGCGACGCTCGCCGCGGTCTCGGCGAGCGCGCCCAGCACGTCGCCGGTCATCCCGCCCAGACGGCGACGCAGCCGTAGCAGCAGCGCGCCCGCCGCGACCAGGCCCGCGCCCACCGCCACCGGCCATCCCCGGTCCCACAGTCCGACCAGCAGCACGGCGCAGGTGACGGCCGCCGCCGCCGGATAGGGCACGGTCCGTGCCACGAACGCGCCCAACCCGTCCGGCCGGGCCGCGCCGACGGCGCGCGTGCACGCCCAGGTGATGGCCAGCCGCCCCGACAGTAGTGCCGCCGCCAGCCCCAGCGCGGCCTCGGCGATCCCGCGCTCGGCCAGCGCGGCCAGGGCCGCCACCTGCACCAGCACCGCGAAGACCAGGGTGACCACGCCGAACGGGCCGATGTCGGAGCGCTTCATGATCTCCAGCGCCCGCCCGGAGTCGGCGCCGCCGCCCAGGCCGTCGGCGACGTCGGCCAGCCCGTCCAGGTGCAGGCCCCGGGTGAGCAGCGCCAGCGCGCCCACCGCCAGCGCGGCGGCCAGCAGGGGCGACAGCCCGACCAGCAGCGCCCCCGCCAGCACCAGTGCGCCCACGGCCGCCAGCAGCACGCCCACCAGCGGTGCCGCGGTCATCGCCCAGGCGGCCACGGTGCGGTCCACCCGGCTCACCCGGACCGGAACGACCGTCAGCGTGCCCACCGCCATGCGCAGCCCGTCGGCGCAGTCACGGAACACGCCGCTCACGGCAGTTGCGTGACACGACCGGCCGTGGCCAGCACGACCTCCTCGGACTCGGCGGCGAGCGACTGGTTGAGCCGCCCCAGCCAGTCGCGGAACAGGCCGCCGCTCGCGGTCGGCGGCACCACGCCCGAACCCACCTCGTTGGTCACCGCCACCACGTAGGCCGCGCTGCCGCGCCACGCCGCCACCAGCTCCGCCACACGCCCGGCCAGCCGCTCCTCGGCGTCGGTGGCCTCCCCGGCCCACAGCCCGCAGTCCTCCATGACGCGGGCCAGCCAGGTGCCCACGCAGTCGAACAGCACCGCGCCGCGCGCCTCCGCCAGCACCGAGGCGGCGTCGGGCGTCTCGACCGTGCGCCACCACGGCGGGCGGCGCGCCCGGTGCTCGGCCACCCGCCGCGCCCACGACCCGTCCTCCTCCGGGTCGGGAGCCGGTCCCGTGGCCAGGTAGAGCACCTCGGGTTCGCCCAGCAGCCGCCGCTCCGCCTCCGCGGACTTGCCCGAGCGCGCGCCCCCGGTGACCAGCACCCGGTGGGGGCCGTGCGGACGCGACGGCGGCCAGGTCGCGGGCGGGCACCTCAGCTCCTGGCCGTCGGAGGGGGCCAGCGCCCCCCACAGCCGGGCCCGGCGGGCGAACTCGCCGGGGGAGTGCACCCGGTGGTCGCCGCCCACGGCCACCACGGCGGTGGTGAACCCGACGACCCCGGCCCGCCGCAGCGCGCCGATCGTCTCGGGTGACTCCACCACGTCCACCAGCACCAGGTCGGCCTGGTGGGCGGGGCGCGGATCGTCGGGATCGGCGTCCTCGGGAGGCTCGGCGGGCGCGCCGGGGCGCGCGTACAGCAGCCGACCGCCGTCCGCGCCGTCCACCCGCAGGCCGTACGGGGTCAGCACGGCCGAGTAGCCGTCGGGAGGCGGGTTCGGGACGGCGGAGTCGGGGGAGGAGAGGCTGAGGACGTTGTCGACGGTCACCCGGAGGGGGAGCCGACGACGGTTGACAGCCCGGTTGCAGGAGGCGCAACGGCAGTTGGGCGCGGGCCACCCCGCGGCCCCCGCTGTCCCGGCGAGACGGATACGCACGTCCGCTAGTTAACCGCATCCGGGACACCGCCGGACGGTCGAGCCCCGCATGGGGGCAGTGGGCCAATGCCGGGAAGTCAGGCGGGCAGGGCATTCCACCAGAGCACCTGAGGCGGCCCACCGCGGACGCTCGCCTGGAATGCCGCGCCTTCCCCCTGACTCTCCGGCATTGGGTAATAGGCTCCCCGAAGGGCCTTCGGTGGCCGGTGGACAGGATTGGGGAGTGCTCATGGCGTGGAGTTGGCGGTACGAGACGGCCGACGGAACGGTGCTGGACGGCTCGGCCCTGCCGGACGAGCTGTTCGCCTCGCGCGGCGACGCCGAGAGTTGGCTCGGCGAGACCTGGCGGGAACTGCGCGACGCCGGGGCCGAGCGCGTGACCCTGCTGGACGAGGGCTCCCCCGCCTACACGATGAGTCTCAGCGAGGAGATCTGAGCGGACGCGGCGGCCCGCCGCCGCGTCCGCTCACCGGCACTCCGGGCACCTGGCGGGCGGGCGGCCCCGGCCCCGGTGGACGAAGGAGGAGCCGCACTCCCGGCAGCGCCGCTCCGGCGGATCCGCGGACCGGGCGGAGACGGCGGCCGGTGACGGGCCGTCCGCGGCGGTGCGCGCCCCGGGGGTGAAGCGCCGCAGCCGGTGCACGTGCACCCGGTCTTCGGGAAGAACGTCGCGGGCCAGGTCGGCCAGGTGCGCGTGGTGGGTGAACACCACCGGCTGGAAGCGGTCGGCCAGGTCGTCGAGAACCCGCAGTCCGGCCGCGGTGCGCTCCTCGTCGAAGGTCATGAAGACGTCGTCGAGCACGAACGGCATCGAGCGGCCCTCGGCCGCGTAGCGCTCCAGCGAGGCCAGGCGCAACGCCAGGTAGAGCTGGTCCCGAGTGCCCTCGCTCAGCAGGTCCATGCCCAGCAGCTCCCCGCTGTCGCGGCGGGCCAGCAGCACGGTCGCCCCGTCCTCGGACGTCTCCGCCCGCAGCTCCCGGAACCGGCCCCCGGTGAGCGTCCCGAACAGGTTCTGGGCGCGACCCAGAATCGGGTCCTGGTTGGCCTGGCGGTGCTCCTCCATGCACCGGACGAGGATCGCGTGGGCCAGAACCAGGCGGGTGTGCTCCTCGGCGGCCTCCGAGAGCTGGGCGAGAACCTCCTCACGCTCCTGGGCGGCCAGTGCCGCCTGGGAGGAGCCGTCGATCCGCTCCAGCGCCGCCCTGGCCTCCTGCAGTTCGCGCAGCGCACGGGTGCGCTCGTCCTCAAGCGCGGCGATCTCCTCCTCCAGCCGCTGCAACCGGGAGGGGAGCGCGTCCTGGTCGACTTCCGCGGCCTCGTCCTCGGCCGCGGCGACACCGCCGTCCCACGCCTTCGCGATCGTGGTGGACAGCAGCTCCACGTCCTCGCGGAGCTTGGCCGCGGCGGTGGAGCGCGCGATGGCCGCACGCAGTTCGGCGACGGAGGCCACCCCCGTCTCCTCGCACATGCGGGCGAGCTCGGTCTCGGCGCTGTCCCGTTGGGCGTGCCTCTCCCGCCGCTGCCCCTGAAGTCTGTCCAGGTCGCCGGTGAGCGTCCTGCGCCGCCGTTCCCGCTCGTCGGTCTCCTCGGCCCGTTTGCGCAGGGCCTCCAGCTCCCGATGGCGTTCCCCGGCGGTGTCCGGCACCGCCACGCCGCAGGCGTCGAGCACTGCGCGCACCGCGTCGTGGAAGACGGTGATCCCGCAACGCAGTTCCTCGGCCTCGGCGGTGCGCAGCTCGGCCTCGGCGGCGAGCGAGGCGACACGGGAGAGCTGGTCGAGGTCGCCCAGCACCTCCCTGGGAAGGCGGTCGTCGGACAGGTCCAGGGAGGCCGCGACCGGACGCCACCTCTCCTTCCAGGCGAGCATCGCCTCGTTCACGGAGTCGAACTTCGCCCGGGCGGCGGTGAGCGACCGCTCCGCCTCCGCGACACTCCTGCGCTGACTCTCCCGGTCCCGGGCGGCCCGGTCGCGGCGGGCGAGTTCGGCGGCGGCGATCTCCCGGAGCTCCCGCAGCAGCGGCCCGATCCGCCCCTCCCCGCTGTCCGCGGGGGAGACGGTCGGCACCTCCAGCCCCGCCTCCCGCAGCACCCGGCCGAGCCGTTCGGCGTGTGCTGCGGCCCGGTCCCGGCGGTCGGACAGCCTGCGGGCGGCGGCCGTGTGCTCCTGGTGGTGGTGCCGCAGGTCGGCGAGCCGGTCGAGCACGGTTTCGGCCGCGTCCAGGTCCGGGGCGGGCAGCACCGGGTCGGGCCACAGCTCCCGCCATCGGGCGGCGAGGTCGTCGGCGACCTCCCGGAGCGCGGCGGCCCCGGCTTCGGCGTGCTCCAGGAGATTCTCCAGCTCGGCGATCCGCTGCCGGGTCCGCTGGCGCTCGACGATCCGCTGGGCGCCCGCCAGCGCGCGGTCGGCGAGCCCGTCGGCCCGGTCGACCGCGCGCTCGTAGGCGGCGAGGGTCTCGCCGTCGGTCCCGCCGTCGCGGACGCGCCGCCACAGCGCGTCGCGGCTCCGGCGGGCCTGCTCCAGGGCGTCCTCGGTGGGTACGGTCTCGTCCCGGGTCAGCTCCTCCATCCGGAGGCGCTCCTCGGCCAGTTCGGCACGGAGCCTCGCGCACTCCCGGGCGGCCCGCTCCTGCTCCCGGGCGTTGTCGCGCTGCCGGTCGCGGTGCGCGGTGACCTGCTCCCGCGAGGGGGCGTGTGCGGCGGCGAGCGCGGCGACGTCGGCGGAGTCCCACCCGGCCTCGGCCACGACACGCTCCCGTGCCGCGGCTGCCTCGTGCACGGCGTCGGCCGCCGAGTCCAGTTCGTCGAGCAGCGCGGCGGGCACCGCGTCGAGGGCGGCGGCGACCGCCGCGCCGTCCTCGGGATCGGGGAGTTCCTCCAGTCTGCGCTGCTCGGCCTCGTGGTGGTGGCGTCTGCGCGCGACCTCGTCGCGGGCGTCGTCCAGGCGGGTGCGGAGGTCGGCGTAGTCCTCGGCGAGTGTGCTGACGCGGTCCCGTGCGGCGCGGTCGACGGTGAACGCCGCGGGCTCGTCCAGGGACGCCTCGGGACGCACCTCACGCAGGGCGTCGCGGGCCTGCCTCCTGAGCTGTGCCGCTTCACGGTCGAGCGTGGCGAGCCGCCGCTCGTCGGCCTCGATCCGCTCGCGCGACTGGCTCAGGCGCTCGGTCTCGGCCGCGGCGTCCAGCAGACGCTCGTCCACGGTCAGGCCGTCCAGTTCCTCCTGTTTGGCCGCGATGTCGTCCGCGACCGTCCGCAGCGCCTCCCCGGCGGCGCGAAGCCGCCGCTCGACGTCGGGCAGCCGCTCCGCGAACCCGGCGGGGGCCAGCGGCCCCTCGGCCTCCAGTTCGCGCAGGCGCTCCAGTTTGCGCGCCCGCTCCGCCAGGGAGGGCAGGACCTGCCGCAGCCGCTGCAGCCGGACCAGTTCGGCGCGGCGCCCGTCCAGCCGCTGCCGCAGTTCCTCCTCGCGCTTCTCGGCCGCGGCGGCCGCAGCGCGGGTGCTCTGGTAGTTCGCGGGAAGCACCTGGGCGTCCCGCACCACGCGGGTCAGTTCCGAGTAGCGTTTGATCGCCTGGTTGATCAGCGGTTTCTGACCTTGGCGCAGGAACAGCGCGTCGCGCCGCTCCTCCAGTGCGCGTCGCAGCGCGCCGAGGTCGTGGCTGGACTGGGCGGACAGCAGGGCCTCCCCGAGCTCCCCCCTCCCCTCCAGCAGCTCCTGACCGCCGCGCTGCAGTTCCTCCAGGTCGAGAGCGAACGTGGAGCGGAAGGTGGCGCGGTCCACGCCGTTCAGCAGCCGCAGCAGCGTGGACTCGTCCAGCGGCCTGCCGTCGGCGTCGACCAGCGAATTCCCGCGCCTCTTGAGCCGGACGAACTCCACGACCCCGCCGTCGTCGCCGCGGACCGCCGCGCCCAGCCGCAGGTCGGGCTTGGCGTGGACGAAGTCGTAGGGGCTGCGCCAGTCGATGCCGTAGAACAGTTGGTCCAGGGCGTGCAGGGCGGTGCTCTTTCCCGCCTCGTTGGGGCCGAAGACGATGTGCAGACCGGGCGCCTCCAAGGACAGCGACAGGTCGGTGAACGGACCGAAGGCGAGCAGGTCCAGCCGTTCGATCCTCATCGGCGGCCCTCCAGTTCCGCGGCGAGCAGTTCGACGGCCTCGACCGCCAGGCGGCTCTGCTCGTCGGGCCGCTGCAACCGCGCGCCCACCCCGGAGGGGAGTTTGCCCAGGAGACCGGAGGAGCCGACGAGCTGCTTCAGCCGCTCGGGGTCGGCTGACAGCAGATCACCCACCCGCCGCAGGTCACCGAGCAGGCCCGCCAGTTGTGCGGCGCTGGGGCCCTCCTCGGGAGGGGCGGTCTTCACACGCACCTTCTCGATCCAGACGTCGCCGCGCTGGCTCGCCAGGGAACGCACCTCGTTCAGGAAGCGCTCCTGGTCGCGGTGGAGCGCGTGGTGGGCGTCGGTGGGGCCTTCGGCCACGACCCGCACCGCGTGCACCCGACCGGGCGCGGTGGCGGCGTCGACCTCCTTGGCGAGCTGTTCCGCGACGAGCACGCAGGCGTCGTCGAGGTCGCGGGCGCCCGCCATGTCCACGCGCGCCTCGTGCCAGCGGGCGGTGCTGTCGAGGTCGTGGTGGCGCAGGTCGGCGACCGCGTGGCGGTCGTCGACGGTGACGAGGGTGCAGCCCTTCGGGCCGGTCTCGCGGGCGTGCCGTCCCTGGATGTTGCCGGGGAAGACGACCTTGACATCGGAGTCGTGCTCGACCCTGCGCCGGTGGACGTGGCCCAGCGCCCAGTACTGGTAGCCGCGGTCGACGAGGTCGCCGATGCTGCACGGCGCGTAGTGGTGGTGGCCCTCCCGGCCGTTGAGCGCGGTGTGCAGCAGCCCGACGTTGAACAGGTCGGGCACCGGCGAGGGGTAGTGGACGGCGAGGTTGTCGGTGATGTCGTAGCGGGCGAACCCCTGGCCGTGGACGGCCAGCCCGCGTGCCTCGTCGACGACCGTGTCGGGCCGGTCGGTGCGGAAGGAGTGCACGTTGTCGGGCAGCGACAGCGTCTTCGTCATCGAGTTCTGCGCGTCGTGGTTGCCCGCGATCAGGTACACCGGGATGTCGGCCTCGCGCAGCCGGGCCATCTGCCGGGTGAAGAACAGTCCGGTGTTGTAGTCGGGCCAGTCCCCGTCGTAGACGTCACCGGCGAGCAGCACCGCGGTGACCTCCTCGGCGACCGCGAGGTCCACCAGGTTCTCCAGGGCGCGCCGCGTGGCGTCGCGCAACTGCTCGGCCGGGGCCCCCTCGTATCTGGACAGCCCGCGCAGCGGACTGTCGACGTGCAGGTCGGCGGCGTGGAGCAGCTTCATGGATCTCCTCCGGGGGAAGACGGAAGACAGCCGCCCAGCATGGCACGACAGGACGCCTCTTCGCAGCGGTCTGTGCGAAGATCCGCAGAATCGGGGACGGGGAACCGGTGCCGCAGGGCCGGGGGACGCGCCCGGTGTCCCCTGCCCCCCGGGGAGGCGGGCGACAGCGGCTCCGGGGAGAAAGACGCCGGGCGCCCCGACCCCGGCATCCCGTCCTCACCGCCGGGAGAAGACGGGACACGGGGAAGGAGTGCTCCGCCCCCTCCCCCCGGAGTCGGGACCGGCGGAGACTCCCCGTTGTCCCGACCCTCCGGCAGGAGACGCCGTTTCCGGGAAAACTCCGGCTCTGACAGTTCGGGGTATTTTGGCGGAATCCGGCGGGCGACGGACAGCCGGCCGGAGAAGACCGCGCAGAAGCACAACGGAAAGGGCCGCGCCTTGGCGGGGAGCCTGCTGGATCCAACCGTCCTGTCGACCACCGCCTGGTCGGGCGAGCCGTTGCCGGGAGCGGCCCGCCTCGCGCTCTTCGCGGTCCTGGCGCTCGCCGGGGCCGCCGTCGCCGCCACGGGGGTGATGGGAGCCCGGGAAAGGCTCCGGCCGAACCTGTTCGTCGGCATCCGCACCGCCTACACGCTGCGAAACGAGCGCGCCTGGTACACGGTCCACCGGAAATCGAGCCCCTGGGTGGTCGCCTCCGGAGCCTCGTTCCTGGTCGGCGGGGTGGGACTCCTCCTCGCCGAGAATCCCGCCGTGCAGCTCTCCTCGGTTCTCGCCGCCTGCGCGCTGACCCTGCTCCTGCTGGTGACGGGCACCGTGCTCGCGCACCGTGCGGCGCGGCGCGAGGAGGACGGGCGACCGCCGCGATGACGCGGCTCCGTCACGGGGCGCAGCCCCGGGGCCGATGGCGGGGACCCCGGGGCGGGCGGACCGGGGCGGCGGCACGCGGCCGTCGCCTACGGGCGCTCCTTCGGGCTGGCGGTCAGCGACGGGTCGCGCTGGACGAACTCGCTCAGCAGTTCGTCGATGCGGCTCATCAGACCGGCGTCGAGCCTGACCCCGGCGGCCTTGACGTTGTCACGCACCTGCTCGGGCCGCGACGCGCCGATGATCGCCGAGGACACGTTCGGGTTCTGCAGCACCCACGCCACCGCCAGTTGCGCGGGACTCAGCCCGGCCTCGGCGGCCAGCGGAGCCAGTTCCTGCACGCGCGTCAGCAGGTCCTGGTCGTCCAGGTAGCGCCGGACGAAGTGCGCGCCCGACTTCTCGTCGGTGGCCCGCGAGCCGGCCGGAGGCGGCTGGCCCGGCTTGTACTTGCCGGTCAGCACACCCTGGGCGATCGGCGACCACACGATCTGCCCCACGCCCTCGCGCTCGCACAGGGGAACGACCTCGGACTCGATCACCCGCCACAGCATGTTGTACTGCGGCTGGTTGGAGACGATCCGGTCCAGCCCCATCTCGTCGGCGATCTTCAGCGCCCGCTCGATCTCGTCGGCACGCCACTCCGACACGCCGACGTAGAGGACCTTGCCCTGGCGGACCAGGTCGTCGAAGGCCCGCAGCGTCTCCTCCAGCGGGGTGGCGTGGTCGAACCGGTGCGCCTGGTACAGGTCCAGGTAGTCGGTGCCCAGGCGGCGCAGCGACTCCTCCACGGCGCGGATGACGTGCTTGCGCGACAGGCCGCGGTCGTTCCTGCCCGGACCCACCGGCCAGTACAGCTTGGAGAAGATCTCCAGGCCGTCGCGGCGCTGGCCCCTGAGCGCGCGGCCCAGCACCTCCTCGGCGCGGCCCTGGGCGTAGACGTCGGCGGTGTCGAACGTGGTGATGCCCTCGTCCAGCGCGGCGTGCACGCACGCCACGGCCGCGTCCTCCTCGACCTGGGAGCCGTGGGTGATCCAGTTGCCGTAGGAGATCTCGCTGACGACGAGTCCGCTTCTGCCAAGATGACGGAATTCCATGATCATCACCTTAGTCGCCGGACCCCGAAGCCCTCTCCGGTCCCCGCGCGGTCCGCGGTGGCGGCTCAGCGCCGGTGCTTGGCCAGGAAGTCGTCGCCCACGCCCACCCGCGGCTTGGGCAGCCGCAGTCTGCGGATCTGCATCTGGCGCATCACGGCGTACATGCCCGCGCCGCGCACGTTCTCGGTCTCCTTGGGGTAGTGCTCCGCGATCAGCTTCTTGACCCGGCGCGCGGTGAAGAATCCCTCGACGACCATGGTGATGATCATCATGGGCCACACCGCGTAGGTGACGAACAGCTGGACATCCTGGAAGGGCAGGAACAGCAGCGCGATGATGACCAGCGAGAAGTACAGGAAGAACTCGCTGACCGTGCGGCGGGAGTCCACGTAGTCGCGGGCCAGGGCCCGCGCGGGGCCGAGGTCCTGGGGGCGGATGTAGCGGTCCTCGGGGTTCTTGACCAGCCCCGCCCGCTCCCGCTGCCGCCTGCGCCGCTCCCGCTCCCGAAGCTGCTTGTAGGCCTCCTTGCGCGTCTGGGGCGCCGACAGCGGCCTGCGCAGCTGCTGCGACGCCTCCTTGCGCTTGGGCGTGGGGACCTGCTTTTTGGGGGAGTACCCCTTGCGGGCGGGCGCCTGATCGTCCTTGGACTGGGTGGAGTTGCTCATGACCTGCTCTTGGGGTGCTGAGGCGGAGCGACGACGGAACACATCCACCAGGGTAGCCGCTCGACGCCTCATGGCGACCTGCGGTCGGAGCACATAAGGTTGAGAGAAGCGCCCGCTGGGAACAGCCGATACGGACCGAGAAAGAGGACGGCCACGCCGATGAGCGTGTTTCAGCGACTTTCCATGATCTTCAGGTCCAAGGCGAACAAGGCCTTGGACGCCGCAGAGGACCCGCGAGAGACCCTCGACTACTCGTACCAGAAGCAACTGGAGCTGCTGCAGAAGGTGCGGCGCGGGGTGGCCGACGTCGCCACCTCCCGCAAGCGCGTCGAACTGCAGATCCAGCAGTTGGAGCAGCAGTCCAACAAGCTGACCAACCAGGGCAAGGCCGCGCTCACGCAGGGGCGCGAGGACCTCGCCCGCGAAGCGCTGCAGCGCAAGTC
Source organism: Thermobifida halotolerans (assembly GCF_003574835.2). Classification (NCBI taxonomy): domain Bacteria; kingdom Bacillati; phylum Actinomycetota; class Actinomycetes; order Streptosporangiales; family Nocardiopsidaceae; genus Thermobifida; species Thermobifida halotolerans. The sequence continues at coordinate 541,825 of NZ_CP063196.1, forward strand.
CGGACTGCAGAGCCAGATCGACGGACTGCGCGAGCAGCACGCCCAGTTGCAGGGTGAGGAGCAGAAGCTCACCCTCGCCGCCCAGCGGCTGCAGGCCAAGGTCGACGCCTTCCGCACCCGCAAGGAGACCATCAAGGCCACCTACACCGCGGCCCAGGCGCAGACCCAGATCAGCGAGGCCTTCTCCGGCATCTCCGAGGAGATGGGCGACGTCGGCATGGCGATCCAGCGGGCCGAGGACAAGACCTCCGAGCTGCAGGCGCGCGCCGGCGCCGTCGACGAACTACTCGCCTCGGGCGCGCTCGACGACCTCACCGGCTCCAGCCGCGACGACATCCAGACGGAGCTGGACCGCATGGCCAGCACCGACGGCGTCGAGCGGGAGCTCGAGGCGATGAGGCGTGAACTCGGCAGCGGAGGGGACGGCACCCCCAAGCAGATCGAGGGGGGCGGCGCGTGATCGTCCGCATCATGGGCGAGGGGCAGCTCGACCTGTCCGAGGCCGATCTCGACGTGCTCAACTCCTTCGACCGCAAGCTGGAGGAGGCCATCGAGACGGGCGACGAGGCGGTCTTCCGCGTCGCGCTGCACGACCTGCTGGCCAAGGTCCGCGAGGACGGCAGTCCGCTGCCCGACGACTCCCTCCAGCCGTCGCAGTACATCCTGCCCCCGCCCGACGCGAGCATGGACGAGGTGCGCGCCATGCTGGGCGACGAGGGGCTGATCCCCGAGAGCCTCTAGCCGCTCTCCCCGGTCCGGACGGGGCCGCCGCGACGTCGGCGGCCCCGTGTTTCTTTCCCGCCCCTGCGGTCAGTGTCCGTCCGCGGGGCCTCCGGCCGGGTCGCGCGCCCGGCCCGCCCCGAACAGGCGGAAGGCGGTGTGTCGTGGCACGTGACAGGTTCATACCCGACCGGGGGCTGACCACCCGGATGGCGGTGACGATGACCCTGCTGGGCGTCGTCTACGTGGCCTTCGTCATAGCGCTGGTCTGGGTGGGCATGCCGTGGTGGCTGGTCATCCTCGTCGTGGCGGGCTTCGCGGTCGTCCAGTACTTCGCCTCCGACCGGATCGCCATGGTCGCGATGGGCGCCCACGAGGTCACCCCGCGCCAGGAGCCCGAGCTGCACGCGATCGTGGACCGGCTGTGCGCCATGGCCGACATGCCCAAACCCCGGGTGGCCGTCGCGCGCACCGACGTCCCCAACGCCTTCGCCACCGGACACAGCAGGAAGAGCACGGTGGTGTGCGTCACCACCGGACTGCGCCGCCGGTTGGACAACGTCGAGCTGGAGGCGGTCATCGCGCACGAGCTGTCCCACGTGGCGCACCGCGACGTGACCGTGATGACCATCGCCGGGTTCCTCGGCATCGTCGCGGGCTTCCTCGTCCAGGCGGGAGTGCGCTTCGCCTTCATCGCCGGGGGCGGGCGCGGCCGCGAGGGCGGCCCCGCCCCCGCGGTGGTCGCACTGCTGGTGGTCGCGGTCAGCGCCGTCGTGTGGGTGCTCAGCTTCCTGCTGACCCGCATGCTCTCCCGCTACCGGGAACTGTCCGCCGACCGCGCCGCGGCCCACCTGACGGCCCGGCCCTCGGCGCTGGGCAGCGCGCTGACCAAGATCACCGGGGACATGGCCCGCATCCCCACCCGGGACCTGCGCCAGGTCGAACCGTTCAACGCCTTCTTCTTCACCCCCGCCCTCTCCGGGGAGGGGTTCAGCCTCAGTTCGCTGCTGTCCACCCACCCCCCGGTCGAGCAGCGCCTCTCCCAACTCGCCGAGATCTCCCGCCGCCTCGGCAGGGAGGGCTGACCGCAGTTGCCGTCCCCGAACCGACCGAGGAAGGAGCACACCGTGGGCTTCCTCCGCGCGCTGCTGGGCCGCAGCAGGCCCCGCAGACCCAATCTGGACCAGCTCTTCGCCCTGCCGTCGGCGACCGTGACACTGCGGGCGGTCGCGGGCCTCACCCCCACCGGAGCCGCGTCGGTGGCCTTCCGCGCCGCCGAGGGGCAGGCGTTCGCCGCGCTCCAACAGGAGATCACCGACCTGCTCAACGCCGACGAGGGCCCCGAGGTCGAGGCGGCGCGCGACGAGTACGGCTACACCTGGCTGGTGGTGCGCGCCCATTCCGCCGACGACCTCACCGGACTGGTCACCGACCTGCACGCGGTCAATTCCAGTCTGGAGAGCGCCGGGTTCGGGCCGTCGCTGCTGTGCTCCCTGGTGGTCTTCGCCGACCCCGGCGGACGCCGGGTCGCCCTGGTCTACCTGTACAAGCGAGGCACGTTCTACCCGTTCGCGCCGCAGGGCGCGCACAGCCGGAACAACGCCCTGGAACTCCAGGTCAGCGCCGCGCTCGGTGACGAGCTGGCCATGGAGCCGGACAAGAGCCGCTGGTTTCCCGTCTACGGCGCGCCGGGCCTGTGAGCGCCCCCGGGCCGCCGAAACGGGAGGGGACCGGCGCGTCCGGCGAGGTTCCCCGGCAGACTACAGACGTGCGTATCGTTATCGCTCCCGACAAGTTCGCAGGCACTCTCACCGCGCTGGAGGCGGCCGAGGCCGTCGCCGAAGGCTGGCGCTCCGTCGACCCCGCGGCCGAGTGCACCCTGCTTCCCCTGTCCGACGGCGGTCCCGGGTTCGTGGAGGTGCTCCACACCGCCCTGGGCGGCACCCTCGTGCCCGCCGAGGTGACCGGCCCCCTGGGCGAACCGGTGGCGGCCCGGTTCCTCCTCGTGGACCGCACCGCCTACGTGGAGAGCGCGCAGGCGTGCGGCCTCCACCGGGTCCCCCCGGACCGGCGCGACCCCGGCGCCACCTCCACCCACGGGGTCGGCGAGCTGATCGCCCGGGCCGTCGACCACGGGGCCCGCACCGTGGTGGTCGGCATGGGCGGCAGTTCGACCAACGACGGCGGCGCCGGAATGCTCGCCGCCCTGGGCGCCGCCCCCGCCGGGACGCTGCGCGGCGGAGGAGCGGCGCTGGCCGACCTGGACGCCCCCGTGGACCTGGCCGCCGCCCGCGAACGGGTCCGCGGAGTCCGCCTGGTCGCGGCCACCGACGTGGACAACCCGCTGCTCGGCGAGCACGGAGCCAGCGCCGTCTTCGGCCCGCAGAAGGGCGCCGACGCCGAGCAGGTGCGGTTCCTGGACGCCGCACTCGCCCGCTTCGCCGAGGCCGCCGACCCCGACGGACGGCTGCGCCGGGTCCCCGGATCGGGCGCGGCGGGCGGTCTGGGCTACGGGCTGCTGCTGCTCGGCGGCACGGTCGAGTCGGGCGTCAGTCTGGTGCTCGACGCGGTCGGCCTCGACGAGCTCGCCGCCTCCGCCGACGTCGTCGTCACCGGGGAGGGCTCCTTCGACTCCCAGTCCCTGCGGGGCAAGCTTCCGCACGGAGTGGCCCGCACCGCGGCCCGGCACGGCGTTCCCTGCCTGGTGCTGGCCGGGCGGGTCGCGGTGGACGGGGCCGAGGCCGCGGCGGCGGGCGTCACCGCCGCCCACTCCCTGGTCGAGTCCGCCGGATCGGTCCAGGCCGCGGTGGAGCGCTCCGGTCCGGAGCTGCGGGCGCTCGCCGCCCGGGTGGCGAGCGACTGGAAGCGCTGAGCCGGTGGCCGTCCGGCGCCGCCGAGGCGGACGCGACCGCGCGGCCGGACGCACGTCAGCGGGGCCGGCGGATGGCGACGGCCCGCCCGACGACCTACTCTGAGGATTGAGCACCAGATGGAATGCCGGAACGAACGCTGACGTTGACACGTCAGGAACCGACGGGTCGCCTGTGGCGGCGGCCACCCCGTTTTGGAGGAATTCGCACATGACGGCTCAGACTGACGCCACCACGCAGGGGGTCACCCTGACCGACGCGGCGGTGGAGAAGGTCAAGACGCTGCTGGCCCAGGAGGGCCGCACCGATCTGCGACTGCGCCTGGGTGTGGCGCCCGGCGGCTGCTCGGGACTGCGCTACCAGCTCTACTTCGACGACCGTCAGCTCGACGGAGACATCGTGACCGACCACAACGGGGTCGAACTCGCCGTCGACCGTCAGAGCATTCTCTACCTCATGGGCGCCACCATCGACTTCGTCGACACCATCGAGAAGCAGGGCTTCACGATCGACAACCCCAGCGCGCAGAGCTCCTGCGCCTGCGGCGACTCCTTCCACTGAGTCGACCGAGGCCCGCACCGCGCGCCGCTTCGGGGCCCGTCCGGAACGTCTCCGGACGGGCCCCGCCTTTTCGCCGGCCCGGCCGCGCGGCCGCGGCGTCCCCGCGGCGCTGGATACAGTTGTGCCGTTCCCACCCGTCTTCGACCCCGAGGAGCCCGCCGCCGTGCGCATCGCGGTTACCGGATCAATCGCCACCGACCATCTGATGACCTTCGAGGGCCGGTTCGCCGAACAGCTCATCGCCGACCAGCTGGCGCAGGTCTCCCTGTCCTTCCTCGTCGACGAACTGGAGGTGCGCAGGGGAGGGGTCGCGGCCAACATCAGCTTCGGTCTGGGCTGCCTGGGGCTCAACCCCGTCCTGGTCGGCGCGGTCGGCCCGGACTTCGCCGAGTACTCCGCCTGGCTGGAGCGCCACGGTGTGGACGTCTCGGGCGTGCACGTCTCCGAGATGCGGCACACCGCGCGGTTCGTGTGCACCACCGACCGGGACCACAACCAGATCGCCTCCTTCTACGCCGGGGCGATGACGGAGGCGCGCAACATCGAACTGTGGCCGCTCGTCCAGCGGGTGGGCGGTCTCGACCTGGTCCTGGTCGGCGCCAACGACCCCGAGGCGATGGTCCGGCACAGCGAGGAGTGCCGTGTCCGGGGGGTGAGCTTCGCCGCGGACCCCTCCCAGCAGCTCGCCCGCATGGAGGGACCCCAGGTGCGCTCCCTCATCGAGGGCGCCGAGTACCTGTTCGCCAACGAGTACGAGAAGGCGCTGGCCGAGCAGAAGACCGGCTGGAACGACACCGAGATCCTCTCCCGGGTGAGGACCCGGGTGACCACACTGGGCGCCAAGGGGGTGCGCGTCGACCGCGCCGGGGAACCCACGCTGCACGTGCCCGCCGCCCACGTCGAGAACCCGGCGGACCCCACCGGGGTCGGTGACGCCTTCCGCGCCGGGTTCCTGGCGGCCGTCGCCTGGGGCCTGGAACTGGACCGCTGCGCCCAGGTCGGCAACGCCGCGGCCGTGCACTGCCTGGAGGTGAGCGGTCCGCAGGAGTACCGGCTGACCGCCGCCAGCCTCCTGGACCGGCTGGCCCGCTCCTACGGCGACGACGCGGCGGCCGAGGTCGCCGACCGGATGCCCTGATCCGGGACCGGCCGAGGCCGTGGTCGGGGCACCGCCGAATCCCGCGTAGAGTAGATGTCCGACCCTCGTGTCCGGGCATCTCGGCGCCGACCTCTTCTGGTCCGCGCGCTCGGCATGAAACCGCCCGGGCGCTGAGACGCGTGCCGGGATCACCGCCAACGCCGCCGCGACGGGGTCACCGCGGCGGTGGGGAACGGACCCGTCCGACAGCCCGGACGGGCAGGGCCTCACGTGAGCCTCCCAGATCTAGGCGAGCCTTACCTGGGATTCCCGCTCTGTCTGAGAACCGAAAACGGAGGACTTGAATGCGCTACACCGGACCGAAGGTGCGGTTGTCCCGGCGCGCCGGTACCCCGCTGACCCGTAAGGCGGTCAGCTACTTCGAGAAGCGGCCCTACCCCCCGGGTGAGCACGGCCGCCGCGTGCGCCGCTCCACCAGCGACTACGCCGTCCGCCAGGCCGAGAAGCAGAAGCTGCGCTGGTACTACGACCTGTCGGAGAAGCAGCTCGCCCGCGTCTACGAGAACGCCAAGAAGCGGCCGGGGCGCACCGGTGAGGAGATGATCGCCGAGCTGGAGCTGCGCCTGATGACGGTGCTGATGCGCGCGGGCTTCGCCGCCTCGATCTACGCCGCCCGCCAGTTCATCAACCACGGCCACATCACCGTGGACGGCAAGAAGGTGGACATCCCGTCCTACCAGGTCAAGCCGGGACAGATCATCGGCGTGCGGGAGAAGTCGCGCACCATGGTCCCGTTCGTGGAGGCCGCCGAGGGCGTGCACGCCGACGAGAGGATCGCCGGCTACCTCGCCGTCAGCCACAGGGATCTGCGGATCGCCGTGGTGGACCGGCCCAAGCGCGAGCAGGTGCCGGTGCCCTTCGACGAGAACCTCATCGTCGAGTACTACGCCCGCTGATCCACGCGTGAAGCGTCAGGGCCGCACGATCTCCCCGCGAGAGGTGCGGCCCTCGTCGTCGCGGCGGCCGGTGCGGTGGTCCCGCCGGTCAGTACATGCGCCGCACATGGAAGGCGCTGCCCCGGCCGAGCGGGACCTCGGCGACGAAGGTGTGCCGCTTCATGCGGCACCAGGCCGGGATGTCGGTCCGTGCCGCCGGGTCGTCGGCGGTCACCGCGATCACCGATCCGATCGGCACCTCGCGCAGTCGTCCGGCGAGCATGATGATCGGCACGGGGCACTTGCGGCCGATCGCGTCGATGGTCAGCAGCGGCTGCTCCAGCACCGAGACTCCTTGTCCAATGGGGGTGTGTCCTAATCTTTACCCCGGTGGGCGGCTAAAAGGCACCCGGTGAAGGACCTCGCGGACACAGCGATAATCTCCCCTTAGCCAGTCCTGCGGTCCCCGGGGCTGCCGAGGTTACGGTCAGGGCTGCACCCTCACAACGGACGCCGCGCAACACGCTGACCAGCGATCCCCGGAGTCGGGAGGCTGGGGCGTTCGCGATAATGTTTCCGCTTGACAGGCTTTTGACATACGACCCGCCCGCACACACGGTGCGGCATCACCGCTGGGAAGGCAATCCGTGAGTCCGACCCGCCATAGGAATCGGCGCCACGCGCTGCGCCGATGGGCACCACGCGGCGCCATGCTCGCCGCGCTGGCTGTGGCCGCGACCGGCTGCGCGTCGAACGAGTTCACTCGTCTGGGGCTGCCGGAGCCGATCACCGAGCAGGGGGAGCGTGTCCTCACGCTCTGGCAAGGCTCGTGGGTGGCGGCGTTCGCGGTCGGCATTCTCGTCTGGGGGCTGATCATCTGGTCGGTGATCGCCTACCGCAAGCGCTCCGAGCAGCTTCCGCCGCAGGTGCGCTACAACATGCCCATCGAGGCGCTCTACACAGTTCTGCCCGTCATCGTCATCTCGGTGCTGTTCTACTTCACGGCCCGGGACCAGACCTACCTGCTGGAGACCGACGAGCCCGCCGACGTGAACGTCGACGTGAACGCGTTCCAGTGGAGCTGGCAGTTCACGTACGAGGAGGAGATCGACGCCAACGGCAACCCGGTCTCCGTCGCCGGCGTCCCGTCGACCAGCAAGGACGAGCTGCCGGTCCTGGTGCTGCCGAGCGACAGCGTCGTGCACTTCGACCTGGCGGCCCCGGACGTCATCCACTCGTTCTGGATCCCGGCGTTCGCGTTCAAGATGGACGCCATCCCGGGCCACCCCAACGAGTTCCAGGTCAAGATCCAGGACGGGACCGAGGGCGACTACGAGGGCCGCTGCGCGGAGCTGTGCGGTTACGACCACTCCCGCATGCTGTTCATCCTCCGGGTGGTCAGCCCGGAGGAGTACCAGACCTGGATCGAGGAGCAGAAGGCCAACCCCCCGGAGCTGCCCGCGATTCCCGAACTGGAGGAGGACACTCCGGCCCCCGACCCGGCCCTGGGCGACGTGAGTGAGGAGGGGGGCGGAACCGACACCGGTGACGCGCCCGACGAAGAGGATGGTCAGTGATGACGACGACGGCTGATACTCCGACGACCGCCGGGAAGTCCGCCGCGCCGCGACGGACGCCCTCCCAGGGCGCCAAGATCGTCAACTGGTTGACGTCGACCGACCACAAGGTCATCGGGTACATGTACCTGATCACCTCGTTCGGCTTCTTCGTCGTCGGCGGCATCATGGCGCTGCTGATCCGCGCCGAGCTGATGTTCCCCGGCATGCAGCTGATGAACAACGAGACCTACAACCAGTTGTTCACCATGCACGGCACGGTGATGCTGCTGCTGTTCGCGACCCCGCTGTTCGTCGGCTTCGCCAACGTCCTGGTGCCGCTGCAGATCGGCGCGCCCGACGTCGCCTTCCCCCGGCTCAACCAGTTCGGGTACTACCTGTTCCTGTTCGGTGGTCTGATCGTGCTGGCCGGGTTCATGACCCCCGGCGGCGCGGCGAGCTTCGGCTGGTTCGCCTACGTCCCGCTGTCGGACGCGGTGCGCTCGCCCGGACTCGGCGGCGACCTGTGGATCATGGGGCTGGCCGTCGGTGGTCTGGGCACCATCCTCGGCGCGGTCAACTTCATCACCACCATCCTGTGCATGCGCGCCCCCGGCATGACCATGTTCCGCATGCCGATCTTCACCTGGAACGTGGCGCTGACCAGCATCCTGGTGCTGATCGCCTTCCCGGTGCTCACCGGCGCCTTCGTGGGGCTGGCCGCCGACCGCGTCGTCGGAGCCCAGGTCTTCAACCCCGAGCACGGCGGTGCGCTGCTGTGGCAGCACCTGTTCTGGTTCTTCGGCCACCCGGAGGTCTACATCATCGCGCTGCCGTTCTTCGGCATCGCGACCGAGATCCTGCCGGTGTTCAGCCGCAAGCCGATCTTCGGCTACAAGAGCCTGGTCGGCGCGACCATCGCGATCACCGGGCTGTCGGTGACGGTGTGGGCGCACCACATGTTCCCCACCGGCGCGGTGCTGCTGCCGTTCTTCTCGTTCATGTCGTTCCTGATCGCGGTGCCCACCGGCGTGAAGTTCTTCAACTGGATCGGCACCATGTGGCGCGGCCAGCTCACCTTCGAGTCGCCGATGCTGTTCGTCATCGGCTTCCTGGTCACCTTCCTGTTCGGCGGGTTGACCGGTGTGCTCCTGGCCTCCCCGCCGCTGGACTTCCACGTCACCGACTCCTACTTCGTGGTGGCCCACTTCCACTACGTGGTGTTCGGCACCGTGGTGTTCGCGATGTTCGCGGGCTTCTACTTCTGGTGGCCCAAGTTCACCGGGAAGATGCTCAACGAGGCGCTGGCCAAGTGGCACTTCTGGACGCTGTTCGTCGGCTTCCACGGCACCTTCCTGGTCCAGCACTGGCTGGGCGCCGAGGGCATGCCGCGCCGCTACGCCGACTACCTGCCCGGCGACGGCTTCACCCTGCTCAACCAGATCTCCACGGTCTCCTCGTTCGTGCTGGGAGCCTCCACCCTGTTCTTCCTCTGGAACGTCTGGTACACCGCCCGGCACGGAAAGAAGGTCACCGTGGACGACCCGTGGGGCTACGGCAGTTCCCTGGAGTGGGCGACCTCGTGCCCGCCGCCGCGGCACAACTTCACCTCGCTGCCGCGCATCCGTTCCGAACGCCCCGCGTTCGACCTGCACCACCCCTACGCGGCCCCCGGCGCCGCCCCGGCCAGCGCGAAGTAGAAGGGAAACACCATGCGAGTTCAGGCGCATCTGTTCATGGGCGTTTCCAGCTTCTTCGGCGGGGTCGCCGCCATCTACGCCCTCGCGAGCTGGTACGTCCTCGGAGAGGTGGAGTGGACCGGGACGGTCGCGCTCGCCATCGCGGTCGGCTTCGGCTGGATGGTCGGCTTCTGGCTGCTGCAGGCCACCCGGCGCAGTGAGCGCTACCACGGCCTGCCGCCGGAGGAGCGGATCGACGCCGAGGTCGACGAGGGCGCCGGCGAGTACGGCTTCTTCAGTCCGCACAGTTGGTGGCCGCTGTTCGTGGCCCTGGCGGTGGCGTTCACCGCCGTGGGCGTGGTGATCGGCTGGTGGATGACGATCATCGGAGCCCTCGCGCTCCTGCTGACCGTCATCGGCTGGGTCTTCGAGTACTATCGAGGCGAGTTCGAGCACTAGGCGGATCCGCAGAACACGCCGCGGGCGGCGCTTCCTTTCGGGGGGCGCCGCCCTTTCGGTATCGTTTTGGTCACGGGCCTGGTGTATGTCGAGAACAAGTGACGTGCACCCGAGGCCCTTTTCATTTTTCTTTGAACCTTTCCGCCTGGTTGCGCGTCTTACCACGGCGAAACCCTGTTCACCAGACAAGGCAGATACTGGAGGTCGCACGCGTGGAGGGCAGTGTATTCCCGGCGGCTCGCCGTCTCGGGGTCGGATTGGTGGCTACGAGCCTCCTCTTCACCGTGGCGTGCTCCGGTACGGGAGAGGAAGAAGCCAGCGAGGTCAGCAATGACGTCCCGGCGGTAGAGCTCACCATCGTCCCCGCCGACGGGGGTTCCGACGTCCGCCCGGACACCCCTGTCACGGTTACCGCGACCAACGGAACCATCGAGGACGTCCAGGTCACCCAGAGCTCCGCCCAGGGGGAGGACACCGAGTCCACTCCTGAGGAGGAGGGTGGCGACGGCCTGGACGCCGTCACCGGAACGCTGAACGAGGACGGGACCGAGTGGGTCAGCGACTGGACGCTGACGCCCGGCAGCACGGTCACGGTCGTGGCCACCGGAAAGAGCGCCAGCGGCGAGACCGTCGAGGCCACCAGCGAGTTCACCACGCTGGAGGCCACTCCCGGCCAGCGGTTGGAGCTGCAGTCGAACTTCCCGGTCAGTGGTGACGTGGTCGGTGTGGGCATGCCGATCATCGTCAACTTCGACCTTCCGGTGCAGAACAAGGCGGCGGTCGAGGCGGCGATGGAGGTCGTCTCGGACAAGCCTGCCCAGGGGGCCTGGAACTGGTTCGGCGACCGGACGGCGGTGTTTCGCACCGAGGAGTACTGGGAGCCGTACCAGGAGGTGACCGTCAACATGCGCCTCGCCGGGGTGCAGGCCTCCGAGGGTGTCTACGGCATCGAGAACTACCAGTTGAACTTCGAGGTCGGCCGGTCCCAGATCAGCGAGATCGACAACGACACCCACCGCATGGTCGTCACCCGCGACGGGGAGCAGATCCAGGACTTTCCCATCAGCAACGGCGACGGCAGCACCCGGGCCTACACCACCACCACGGGCGTCCACCTGACGATGGAGAAGTACCAGCACCTGATCATGGACTCGGCCACCGTCGGTATCCCCGAGGGGCACCCCGACTACTACCGCCTGGACGTCAACTACGCCGTCCGCATCTCCAACAGCGGCGAGTTCACCCACGCGGCTCCGTGGAACACGGACCTCGGTGTGGCCAACCGCAGCCACGGCTGCACCAACATGAGCACCGAGGACGCCAGGTGGTTCTACGAGAACTCCTACATGGGCGACCCGGTGATCATCACCGGCACCGACCGTGAGCTGGAGGTCGACAACGGCTGGGGCTACTGGCAGCGCTCCTGGGACGAGTGGCTGTCCCACAGCACGCTCGGCGAGGCGGACCGGACCGACGAGCCCGGCTCTCCCGGATCCCCGCACGGCACGGCGGCCGAGGAGCAGGCCGAGGCCGCGGAGTAGATCCCGACACCACCGGGAGGACCCCGGAGGCCCCCACGGCGTGGCCGTGGGGGCCTCCGGCTGTTCCGCAGGTCCTGCGGGGTGGGTGGCCACGGGTTGGCGGCGGCAGGTCGAGGCGCCCCCGGCGCCGTGTCCGGGCGCGCCTCCGCGGGCGGACGGGCCGTGAGGACACCGGAAACCTCGGGCTGGTGCCCTGTGGTGCGGGACCGTCTTCGAGGGTGCGGGTGGGTGGGGCCGTGTCCGGACTCGGCGCCGGGGGCGCCTCGACCGGTCACTGGCAGCCGGTGGTGTCCGGTTGTGGGGGTTGGGGTGGAATGCCTCGGGCCGGTCGGCACGGGACCGGCTCGCGGCCTTCGCACGCCCGACGCCCCGAGAACCCCACCGGCAAAGTTCAGCCGGCCCGTGGGAAGTCTCCAGGCGCCCTCGGGGCCCAGCGGACCCCTGAGAGCGGTGTGGCCGCAGAAGCGCTCTGAGGCCTGCTGAGGGCACGGAGAAGGCCCGGCGGCTCCCCCTGCCGCCGGGCCTTCTGTCCGTTCCGTGGTGGGCGCCTCAGCGCCGTACGGTCAGTGCTGGCCGACCTTCTCCTCGGACTCGGCCTGCTCCTTGTGCAGGTGGCCGTGCGGCTCCACACCCTCGAAGGACACGTTGTCCTTCGTGTACCAGCGGGCCAGCCCGCCCCGGAGCCTGCCGAGGAGGCCGCGCGTCGCGGGGGACTCCACCCCGTTGGCGTCCACGGTGGGCGTGGACGTGCGCGGCTGGTACCTGGCGCTCTTCAGCACCTCGACGGTCTCCGGCGAGGACTCCCGGTGGACCTCGACGAACTCGCCGCCCGGAAGCTGCGTGATGGTGCCGCTCTCGTACCCGTGCTCCAGGGTCTCGCGGTCCCGGCGCTGCAGTCCCAGGCAGATCCGCTTGGTGACGATGAACGCCACCACCGGCCCCACGAGCAGGGCGACCCGGAAGATCCACGTGGTCGTGAACAGGCTGATCTGGAAGGTGTGCGACAGGATGTCGTTCGACCCGGCCAGCCAGAGGACGCCGTAGAAGGTGATGCCCGCGGCGCCCAGACCGGTGCGGACCGGGGCGTTGCGCGGCCGGTCGGCCACGTTGTGCACCCGCCTGTCCCCGGTGATCCAGGCCTCCAGGAACGGGTACACCGCCAGGCCGCCGAAGAGCAGGCCCATGAACCCCAGGCCCGGAATCAGCACGCCGGTGACGATCGCGTATCCCCCGATGTCGAAGTCGAACCAGTTGGGGAAGAGCCGCAGCGATCCCTCCAGGAAGCCCATGTACCAGTCGGGTTGCAGGCCCGAGGTGACGGAGGTCGGCGTGAACGGCCCGAACAGGTGGATCGGGTTGATCTGCACGAACGCGCCCAGGCCCGTGACGACCGCGAAGGTGAGGAAGAAGAAGGCGCCCGCCTTGAGGGCGAAGGCCGGGAACATCGGCGTGCCGACGACCTGCTTCTCCGTTCTCTTCGGGCCCGGATACTGGGTGTGCTTCTGGTACCACAGGATCATGATGTGCGCCACGATCAGCGCCAGCAGGATGCCCGGGAGCAGCAGGATGTGCAGCATGTACAGCCGCGGGATGATCGCCTCGCCGGGGAACTCGCCGCCGAACATGAAGAACGACAGGTAGGTTCCGATGACCGGGATCGACAGCAGCACACCCTGGAAGATGCGCACACCCATGCCCGACGGCAGGTCGTCGGGCAGCGAGTAGCCGAACAGGCCCTCGACGATCGCGAGGGTGAAGATCGCGACGCCGATCAGCCAGTTGATCTCGCGCGGCTTGCGGAACGCGCCGGTGAAGAACACCCGCAGCATGTGGACCACCAGCGACGCCACGAAGATCAGCGCCGCCCAGTGGTGGATCTGCCGGATGAGCAGACCGCCGCGCACGTCGAAGGTGATGTACAGGGTCGAGGCGTAGGCCTCGCTCATCCCCACCCCGCGCATGCGCTCGTAGGAGCCCTCATAGGTGGTGTGGGCCATGCTGGGGTTGAACCACAGCGTCAGGAACACACCGGTCAGCAGCAGGATGATGAACGAGTACAGCGCGATCTCGCCCAGCATGAACGACCAGTGGTTCGGAAAGACCTTGCGCAGGTTCTTCTCGCCTGTCTTGGCCAGGTAGAACCGGTCGTCGATGTAGTTGCCGATGCCGCGCAGCGCCTTGGGCGCCCGCGGTGCCTGGTTGTCGCTCATCAGTCCTCAACTCCAACATCCCAGAAGGTCGGGCCGACCGGGGCGGAGAAGTCTCCGGCCGCGACGAGGTAGCCCTCGTCGTCGACCCGGATGGGCAGCTGCGGCAGCGGCCGGTGCGCCGGACCGAAGACGACCTCGGCACCGTTGGCGGCGTCGAAGGTGGACTGGTGGCACGGGCACAGGATCCGGTGCGTGGTCGGCTCGTACAGGGCCGCGGGGCAGCCCACGTGGGTGCAGATCTTGGAGTAGGCGACGATGCCCTCGTACGTCCACTCGAGCTGCTGCTGCGACATCCCCGCCTCGAAGTCCTGCGGGTCCATCCTGATGAGGATGATCACCGTGTTGGCCTGCTCGTCCAGGCTCAGCCCCTCCTCGGGGTCCTCCGGCTCGGGCAGCGCGGAGATCATGCCGCCCGTGGTGAGGTCCTCGGCGCGGATGCGCTGGGTGGTGCCCTCGACGACGATGTGCCGGCCGTCCGCCCAGAGCGTGTTCTTGAGCTTGTCGCCGGGCAGCGGGCCCATGTCGCGCAGCAGCACGACGGGGGCCACCCCCAGCGGCACCATGGCCAGCAGCAGGGTGCGCCGCATCAGCGGGCGCCTGGTGAAGCCGCTCTCGTGGGCCCCGCGCATGAAGAACTCGCTGAAGGAGCCCTTGTCCTCCTCCGACGACGACAGGTCGTCGTAGGGGGAGGAGACCTCGTAGTGCGGCAGGACCCGGCGGGACCACACGGTCATACCCGCGCCGATGCCGAACAGCGCCAGTGCGAGCGTGCCGCCGATCAGCATGTTCGAGACCTGGGTGGTGCCCGGGTCGGAGATGGAGGGCTGCCCCTCGCCGAGCGGCGCGAACGAGAAGTAGCTGACGAAGAAGCCGATGCCCGCCAGGAACGCGACGAGGAACCACAGCGAGGCCATCCGCTCGCCTTTGCGCTGCATCTCCTCGGAGCGGACGTGCGTCTCCTCGGCGAGGTACGGACCCTCGTGTCTGCGGTGCGGGTCGCCCGTGGCGGTGGCCAGTGTGGCGCCTTCGGAGAGCGACGGGGTGCCGATGACCCGTTCCCGGGGCTTGTCTGCGCCGGATCCGGCGTCGTGGTGGTTGGTGTTATCAGTCATGGGCTCGCTGCTTCGCGGTGATCCAGATCGCGCACGCCACGATCAGGCTGAGGCCGATGGTCCAGCCGATGAACCCCTCGGCGACCTGGCCGACCCTGTCGAGGGAGAAGGGGCCGCCGGCGTTCGGCTCGGCCTGGAGTTGTTCGAGATAGGAGATCAGCGCCTGCTTGTCCTCCGGAGTGATGGTCTCGTCGCTGAAGATGGGCATGGCGCCGGGGCCGACGATCATGGCCTCGTAGATCTCCTGCGGGGAGGCGTAGAGGAGCTCGGGGGCCCAGCGGCCCTCGGTGAGGGCGCCGCCCGCGCCCGACCAGCTGTGGCAGTGCGCGCAGTTGGCCATGTACAGGCGCATGCCGACCTCGGTGTCCTCGCCGCTGATGTAGGCGGCGTAGTTCTCCTCGTACTCGGCCAGGGCCTCCTCGTAGGCGGCCTCGGATTCGAACTCGCTGCGCAGCGGCGCGTCGTCGGGCACGTTGTACGGGATGGCCGGGCCGCCGCCGAACGCGCTGTCCACGTAGGCCGCGAGGTCGGCGATCTCCTCGTCGGAGTAGACCTGCGGCCTGCGGGGCATCTGGTTGTTCGGGTCGGTGGACGGCATACGACCGGTGCTGACGTAGAAGTCCACGGCCGCGGCGCCCACGCCCTCCAGGCTCGGCCCCCAGGCGACGGCGCTGCCGGTCTCCTCCGGGGAGCGTCCGGTGCCGTCCTCGCCGTGGCAGCTCATGCAGCTCTGCGTGTAGATCTGCTTGCCGTTGGCGATGTCGACCTCGGTCGCCTCTTCGGGCTGGGCCAGGGTGTCGGCCACGGCTTGGTCAGGGGTGGGAGCGACGAGGGCGTAGCCCACCCCGAGAAAGGCCAGCGCGAGGATGACGACGACATACCCCGCCAGGGGATGCCGTCGCCGCGCGGTAATCCATTTCACGGTTTCCCCGTTCGGGTCACTGGAGTAGGTAGATGGATGCGAACAAAGCGATCCAGACGACGTCGACGAAGTGCCAGTAGTAAGACACGACGATCGCGCTGGTCGCCTGCTGGTGGGTGAAGCGCTTCGCGGCGTACGTGCGTCCCAGCATGAGCAGGAACGCGATCAGACCACCGATGACGTGGAGACCGTGGAACCCCGTGGTGAGGTAGAACATCGAGCCGTAGGCGCTGGACTGCAGCGTCAGCCCCTCGTGCACGATCAGTTCGTAGTACTCGTAGCTCTGGCCCGCGATGAAGATCGCGCCCATGACGAACGAGATGATGAACCACTTACGGAGCTTCTTCACGTCACCGCGCTCCGCGGCCCAGACGCCGAGCTGCGCGGTGAAGCTGGAGGCCACCAGGATGACGGTGATGGTCGTGGACAGCGCGACGTTGAGGTGCGCGTCAGGCCACGCTCCGAGGTCAGGGCTGCCCTTGGTCACCGATCGGATGGTGAAGTACATCGCGAACAGCGCCGCAAAGAACATGAGTTCGTTGGCAAGCCACACGATGGTGCCAACACTCACCAGGTCAGGTCGCTTAGCCGCACCATGCACTGGTGTCGGTCCTGTCTCTTGGTTCGCGGTTACTGTCGCCACGCCAGCATTATTGCGGTATCTGGCGAGGGGTGCTGCCCGACCCCCCGTAACGCGTCAGGGCAGGCGGCGTCCCCGGGGGTGCGCGCTGAACTCGTGCTACTCGCGCGAACGCCCCCGCCGCGGTCGCGGCGGCGGTGTGCTCCCCGGGTTTCGGACCGACCCTATACGTTCGGCTCCGGTGGCCGCGAAGGGCGCCAACCGGCAACACCCTGTCGTCTTCGGCGGCACGAGGCAATAGGCTCCCAAGGAGCACCCCGGCCAGTGTAAGGACGGTAACCATGGCGAACACCGGAACCGACAAGTCGGCTTTGATGCGCGTCCTCGTCTACAGCGACGACGCCTCCGTCCGCGAGCAGGTACGCCTCGCGATCGGCCGCCGCCCCGCGGCCGACGTGCCCAGGGTCGAGTTCGTCGAGTGCGCGACCGCCCCGGCGGTCCTCAAGCGCCTCGAGGAGACCCGCATCGACGTGGCCGTCTTCGACGGCGAGGCCAGGCCCGCCGGAGGGATGGGCCTGTGCCGGCAGGTCAAGGACGAGATCTTCGAGTGCCCGCCGGTCCTGCTCATCGTCGGCCGCCGCGACGACGGGTGGCTCGCCGCCTGGTCGCGCGCGGACAAGGTCGTCAGCCACCCCGTCGACCCCGTCGCCCTGGCCGAGTCCCTCGCCGAGCTGATGCGCGAACGCGCCCGTCGGTCGGCCATCGCCCGGTAGGCCCGGAAGAAGCGGGTAACAGCGACCGTGTCACTCGCCCGCGCCACCGCGACACCACGCGGCGGCCGGTTCCTCCGGCCCTTCGCCGGCGCTTCACGTCACGGGGCGGACACCGCCCGATGGCGCTCCCGCGCGCCCTCGCCGTGTCCACCCCCTCTCCCGGTGAAAGCTAAGGAAGCAAGGAATCCCTGTGAGTGAACGAACCTGGTCCCAACTGATCGGAGCGCTGCTGGACGGCGCGTCCCTCTCGGCCTCCGACACCGAGTGGGCGATGAACGAGATCATGTCCGGGTCGGCCACCGACGCCCAGATCGCGGGTTTCGCGGTCGCGCTGCGCGCCAAGGGTGAGACCGTCGCCGAGGTCCGCGGCCTGGCCCAGGGCATGCTCGACAACGCGGTGGAGATCTCCGTCCCCGGACAGACCCTGGACATCGTGGGCACCGGCGGCGACCGCGCGCACACCGTCAACGTCTCCACGATGGCCTCCATCGTCGCCTCCGCGGCGGGCGCGCGCGTGGTCAAGCACGGCAACCGGGCCGCCTCCTCCTCGTGCGGCACCGCCGACGTGCTGGAGCGGCTGGGCGTGGTGATCGACCTCGACCCCGAGGACACCGCCGCGGTCGCCGAGGAGGTCGGGATCACCTTCTGCTTCGCGCCGCTGTTCCACCCGTCGCTGAAGTACGCGGCCAGGACGCGGCGGGAGCTCGCCGTCCCCACCGTCTTCAACTTCCTGGGACCGCTCACCAACCCCGCCCGGCCGGTCTCCTCGGCCATCGGGGTCTTCGACCGGGGCATGTGCGAGGTGATCGCCGGGGTGTTCGCCGACCGGGGGGCGCGCGCCCTGGTCTTCCGCGGCGACGACGGACTCGACGAGCTGACGACCACCACCACCTCGTCGGTGTGGGTCGTGGTCGACGGCGCGGTCCGCCACGAGCGACTGGACCCCGCCGACCTGGGCATCGAGCGTTCGGCGCCCGACGCGCTGCGCGGCGGCGACGCGGAGTTCAACGCCCGGGTCGTGCGCGACCTCCTGGACGGCCGCACCGGCCCGGTGCGCGACGCGGTCCTGCTCAACGCGGCGGCGGCGCTGGCCGCGGCCGACGGCGTCACCGGCTCCCTCACCGAGGCGCTGCGCGCCCAGTACGAGCGGGCCGCCGGGGCCGTGGACAGCGGCGCCGCCCGGCAGCGGCTGGAGGACTGGGTGGAGGCCAGCCAGGCCCGCACCAAGAAGGGCTGAGACACGGTTCCGTCCCGCGCCGGGCGCGCGGTCCCGTTCGGCGGGGCCGCGCGCCCGCGCCGTCAGAGCCCCAGTGAGAAGGCCGCCTCCAGGTCGTGCCGGGAGTAGGTGTGGAAGGCGATGTGGGTGTCCGACGACAGCACGCCCGGCACCCTGTTGATCCGGCCGGGGATCACCTCGGCGAGTTCCTGGTGCTCGCGGACGCGCACGACCGCGATCAGGTCGATCTCCCCGGTGACGGAGTAGACCTCGCTGACCCCCTCCAGGTCGGCGATGGTCGCGGCGACCTCGGGAATGCGGCCCACGTCGGCTTTGATCATCACGATCGCGGTGATCACGTGTCCTCCTCGAAAAAGAGAGCGTCCGACGGCCTCAGTGCACGTCGGACAGGCGGGCGCCCGCCCCCCAGCGGACGCGGTAGACGAGCAGCCCCACGACCAGACCGGTGAGGAAGCCGTAGACGTGTGCGGCGTAGGCCACGCTCCCCTGCTGCTCGTCCGGGTAGAGGCTGCTGCTGAGGTAGAGAAAGTAGTCCAGCGCGAAGAAGGTGGCCACCAGCATCCACCCGGGCAGCCGCACCGGGAGGATGCCCAGCAGCAGCGTGGTCACCCTGCTGCGGAACTGAACGACGAGGTAGGCGCCCAGCACCCCGGAGATCGCGCCCGAGGCGCCCACCATCGGGACCACGGCGGGCCCCTCGGCGAGGGCGAAGCCGTAGCAGGCCGCCAGTCCCGTGCCCAGGTAGATGGCCGCGAAGCGGAACCTGCCCAGCCGGTCCTCCACGCAGGGGCCGAACACGAACAGGTACACCATGTTGCCGACCAGGTGCCAGGCGTCGGCGTGCAGGAACATCGAGGTGACCGCCGACACCCACGGCCACGTGCCGGCCGGGTCGACGGAGCACACCGCGAAGGAGTCCACCTGCTCGGCGCCCAACCGCGTGCCGGTGAGCAGTTCGGCGGGGAAGGCCGCCCAGCGCAGCAGGTACTGCTCCAGCGCGCACACCCGGGCCGACGGGTCGCCGTACCAGACGGCCAGCATCGACATCGGGGACAGCAGGTAGACCGTGACGTTCACGGCGACCAGCGCGTAGGTGACCACCGGCACTCTGCGTACCGGATAGTCGTCGCTGAGTGGAATGCCTGCCATAGGCCCCGTGTCCGTTTCCTCGGAGAACTCCTGTCGTGACTCAGTCTGTCAGGATTTCCGGCTGATTTTGCGCCCACGGAGTGGCGTGCCGGTGAATCAGGTGCCGGTACCGCTCCGCCCCGCCGACCGGGCAGACCCAGTCGCGTTCCACCTCCAGCAGCCGTGTCCCCGGCGACTCCAGCCAGCGCAGCAGGCACTCGGTCTCGGCCGCGTCCGCGCGGGGCAGCGAACCCGTCCCCGCGGGGACGGTCTCGGCGGTGGCCACCAGCGCGCGCAGGAAGGCCCGCGGGTCGCTTCCGGGACGCATGCGCCCGCTGGCGGCCAGTCGGCCGTGCCGCACCACGCACAACTCCCAGTCGTCCCCCACCGGGCGGGCCGCCACCAGGTGGGGCACGGCTCCCAGCGCGCGCAGCCGCTGCGTGCGCGCCGCGGCGCCCAGGAACGCCGACAGCCGGTCCCGGTGGACCGCCGCCTCCTCGTAGCGCAGCTCCCGCGCCAGCGTGGCGACGTGCGCGCTGACGGCCTCCACGACGGAGGAGACGTCACCGGTCATCGCGCGGGCGGCCGCCGCGGCGTGGACGGTGTACTCGGCGGGGGACTGCGCGCCCTCGCACGGCGCGCCGCAGCGGCCCATCCCGGCCAGCGCGCAGGCGGCGCCCCTGCGGGGCGGGGTGATCCGGTGGGAGCAGCGGCGCAGCGGGAAGGCGTGGTGCAGGGCGTCGCGCGCCGACTCGGCGGCCCGGGTGCCGGGGAACGGGCCCAGGTAGCAGGCGCCGTCGTCACGGACCTCCCGGACCACCGCCAGCCGGGGGAACGTCTCGGCGGTCAGCTTGAGCCAGGGCGCGCGCTCGGGGTTGCGGGAGCGCCGGTTGTAGGGCGGTTTGCGTTCGGCGATCAACCGGAGTTCGCGGACCTCCGCCTCCACGGCGGTGTCGCACACGATCGGCGTGACCCGTTCGGCCAGACCGACCATCTCGCGGATGCGGGGCCGGGTCTCCGACGCGGTGAAGTAGGACCGCACCCTGGTGCGCAGGTTGACGCTCTTGCCGACGTAGAGGGACGCGCCCGAGGCGTCCTCGAAGACGTAGACGCCCGGCGCGTCCGGGATGCTGTCGGCGAGGTGCCGCCTGCCGCGCTGCGCGGGCGTGGGCGCGCTGCGGAAGGCCCGCAACTCCTCCCAGGTGTCCACCCCCCGGGAGCGGAGCCGTCCGATGAGGCCGCGCAGGACTCCCGCGGTGGCCCGGGCGTCGTCGAGCGCCCGGTGCGTGGGCCGGTCGGCGACCCCGAAGAAACCGGCGAGCGTGCCGAGCTTGTGGTTGGCGACCTCGCCGCGCGCCACCAGGCGGCGCGCCAGCCGCAGGGTGTCCAGCACCGCGGGGGAGGGCCAGCGCGTTCCGTGCGCCGCGCACGCGGCCTTGAGGAAACCCACGTCGAACGGGGCGTTGTGGGCGACCAGCACGGTATCGGGGCCGAAGCCGGCGAACTCCAGGAAGGCGGGGAGCGCCGTCTCGACGGGGGGCGCGGAGTCCACCATGGCCTGGGAGATCCCGGTCAGCAGGGTGACGAACGGCGGAACGGGGGTCCGCGGGTTCACCAGTGTGCCGAACTCGTCCAGGACCCGTCCGTCGCGGACCCGCACCGCGCCGATCTCGGTGATGCCCGCCTCGCCGGGGCGGGGGCCGGTGGTCTCCAGATCGACCACCACGAACGTGGTGGCGGCGAGCGGGGTCCCCAGTTCGTCGAAGGCGCCCTGGACCGGATGCCTGGGTTGTGCCACCACGCCAGCGTACGGGTGTTCGGGACAACGGGGAACCCGCGGGTGCTTTGCGCACACCCGGTCGTCTCCCAGGGCGTTCATGGAAAGATGGCCTGGACTGGTCGATGTCCGCCCGGCCGCGGCCGCTCCGGGAGCGACCGCGCCCCCGTCCGGGCGGCCGGGCCGTGACCGACGGAGGAGGAACGGACTGTGAGGGCTGCGACGGCGCCGCTCGGAAACGGCGGGGCATCGTCATGACCGACGGTTCCGAGCACGCGGGAGAGGAGCACACGACGGAATCCGCGGAGACGGAGGCGCTGGACCGGCCGCTGCCCGAGGCGGTCCGCACCCGGATCATCGAGTACGGGGCCGAGATCCTCGCCGCGCTGCCTCCCGCCGAGATTCCTCCGAGACTGCGCCGGATCGCCAAGTTCGAACCGCGCCGCCGGGCGCGGCTGGCCGGGCCGGACATCGCCGCCCAACTGGAGTCCGACGCCGCGTTCCGCGACCGGGTGGCCGACCGGATGCGCCAGGCGTGGCCGACCCTGGCCGAGGAGCTCGACCGCGGGGAGGTCCCGCCCGCGGTCGACCCGGTCGTCCTCGGGACGGTCGCCTACGTGCTGCGGCCCCCCGGGTGGTCGGCGGTCGTCGAGCGGGTCCACACCGAACTCGACCGCGAGGCCAGGGCCAAGGCCGCGGACAACACCGCGGAGACCATCACCGAGCTGCGCGACAGACTCGACGAGGTCAAGGCCGAGCACCGGCAGGAGCTGCTCCGCCTCCGCGCCGAGCTGCGCGAGCACAAGGCCGAGATCAGCGACCTGCGCCGCAGGCTGCACCACGAGCGCCAGCGCGCCAGGAAGGCGGTGCGCGACGCCGAGCGGTCGGTGGCCGAGGCGCGGGAGCGCAGCGACGACGCGGCCGCGCGGCTGAACTCCGTCGAGGCCGAGAACCGGCGGCTGCGCAACCGGCTGGCCGCAGCGGAGGCCCAGGTCGAGAACGCCCGCCGGGCCGCCCGCGCGGGGCGCAGCGCGGAGGAGGCGCGGCTGCGGGTGCTGCTGGACGTGCTCCAGGAGGCCGCGCAGGGGCTGCGCCGGGAGCTCGCGCTGCCCGCCTCGATCACGCTGCCCGCCGACCTGGTGGCCGCCGAGGCGCGCGCCGGGACCGCCGGGATGCCGGGACTGGGGCTGCCCGCCGACGACCCCGGACTCGTCGACCAGTTGCTGGCGATACCGCACGTCCACCTGCTCGTGGACGGCTACAACGTCACCAAGACCGGGTACGGCACCCGGCCGCTGGCGGACCAGCGCGCCAAGCTGCTGTCCGGGCTGGAGGGCCTGGCCTCGCAGACCAAAGCCGAGATCACCTGCGTGTTCGACGGCGCCGAGATCGACGCCCCGGTACCGCTGGCGGCGTCCCGCCGGGTCCGCGTGCTCTTCAGCAGTCCCGGGGAGACCGCCGACGAGCTGATCATCCGGCTGGTGCGGGCCGAGCCGGAGGGTAGACCCCTGGCCGTGGTCACCTCCGACAAGGAGATCATCGCCGCGGTGCGGCGGGAGAAGGCGCGTACGGTGGCCTCCTCCCTGCTGCTGCGGCGCCTGGAGTGACTCCGCGGTGACCGGGGTCTCCGGTTGTGCCGACAGTTACAATTCCTCATCGCGGTTGAGGGCCCGGAACCGGGTCCGCTAAGTTCTATTCGGAGTCATGGCTGTGCGCGCCGAATCGCGCCGCCGACTCCACGCGTCGCACCCCCAGACGCACCCCCCGCTTCACCAGAACCCCTCATGGTGGACTTTGATCGAAGGAGCGTGTACCGCCCCATGTCTGACAAAGGTGGACGGCGCGCGGCCCGTCGGATCGCGACCGGACTCGGGTTCGTGGCGGCCGGTGGCCTGGTCCTGCCCCAAGGGATCGCGCACGCCGAGCCGACCCAGGAGGAGGTCGAGGCCAAGCTCGAGGAGCTCCACGAGGAGGCCAGCGCCCTCGTCGACGAGTACAACGCGATCCAGGAGGAGTACGAGGCCGCCCAGGAGAAGGTCGAGGAGCTCGACAAGCAACTGGGCGACGAGGAGGAGCGCTACGAGGAGCTGCGTGAGAAGGTCTCCTCTTTCGCCAGCGCCGCCTACATGTCTCCCGACCTGGAGGCGGTGACCACGATCCTCTCGGTCGACGACCCCGCCGACGTCCTGGAGCAGTCCGCGGACCTGAGCTACCTCTCCGAGAGCCAGCGGGCCGAGCTGGAGGAGTTCTCCAACTCCTCCGAGCGGCTGATCCAGCTCAAGGAGGAGAACGAGGAGCTCCTCGCGGACGCCGAGGAGAAGAAGGACGAGGTCGAGCAGAAGCAGGAGGAGGTCGAGGAGAAGATCGAGGAGCAGGAGACCCTGCTCGCGCAGTTCCCCGACGCCGACCCCATGACCGAGGCCTCGAACTCGACCGGCGGCACCTACTCGGGTCCGGCCTCGGGCAACGCCCGCACGGCCCTCGACTTCGCCTACGCCCAGATCGGCAAGCCCTACGTCTGGGGCGGCACCGGCCCGGACGGCTACGACTGCTCCGGCCTCATCATGCGCGCCTGGGGCGCGGCGGGCGTGAGCCTGCCCCGCACCACCTACGACCAGGCCAACGCCGGGACTCGGGTCAACTACGAGAGCATGCAGCCCGGCGACCTCATCTTCTTCTACCCCGAACTGGGCCACGCGGGGCTGTACGCGGGCAACGGGCAGATGGTCCACGCCCCCAGCTCCGGGCGGACCGTCGAGGTGGTCTCGCTGTCGGGGTACTGGTCCAACCACTTCCAGTTCGCGGTGCGGCCGTAGCCCGCGCCTCCGAGGGGAGGGCGGGGGCTGCCCGGAGCGGTGTCTCCAGGGAGGGGCAGAAGGGTCCGGTCGTGACCGTCGAGGGGTCGCGGCCGCCGCGGATCCGTGCGCCTCGGGTGTTCCGTACCGCCCGGGCGTGAGCCGGACGAGAGGTCGTCTCCGGGGGTGACGGCGCGGACCCGCGCCGTCACCCCCGTTTCCGGCTTCGTGGGCAGTCTCTCCCCGGCGGAGACAGGGCGGACCGTGCGGAGCCGGAGATCCCGCCCCGGGGTCCGGGTGGGAAGTCCGGGGCCGGACGGAATCGGCGGACTCCAATGTGATTTCGGGCTTTTGCGAATTTCGTCCCCAAAATAACGAATTGGTTGAGTTCAGCAGCTCGGATGCACTATGTTCATCACCGAGCGAAGTCGTGACTCTCGCCATCACCCGATGGCAGCGACCGCTCCCGCCGTACTCCGCGACCTCCCTCGCACGTTCTGAGCGCGGAGGCCGGGAAACCTCCCTCCTGGCACGCGACCCCCGTCGACGAGTCGTGCCCGGGGAGTTTCTTACGCTGTCGGGACAACTCCCCGTCCCGACCCACACGCGCTTTTCACCGGCAGGCGGACACGGGAGAAAGGTGTGCCACAACCGTGGATGATGACCGCCATGACCGTGGCTTCTGGTGCCGTCGTCTGACGGCCGCGGGCGTCATCGCCGCAAGCCTCCTCGCCCTGACCCCGGGGGTCGCCCACGCCGAGCCGACCGCGGACGAGGTCCGCGAGGAGATCGAGCGGCTGGAGCAGGAGTTCTCCGAGCTCAACGAGGCGTACAACAAGGCCAAGGAGGAGCACGAGGCCGCCCGGGAGAAGCTGGAGGACATCAACGAGGACCTCGAGGACACCGAGTCCGAACTGGAGGAGCTCCAGGGCGCGGTCAAGGCCCTCGCCAGCACCGCCTACAGCGGGGCCGACTACGACTCCCTCCTCTACCTGGTGGGCTCCTCCGAGCCCGACGACCTGCTGGCGCAGTCGGCCGACCTGAACTACCTGTCGGCGAGCCAGCAGAGCAGGCTGGACCGCTACACCGAGCAGAAGGAGAAGCTGGAGCAGCTCCGGGACGAGGCGGAGGAGACCGAGGAGGAAGCCCAGGAGAAGCTCGACGAGGCAGAGGAGGCCCGGCAGGAGGGCGAGGAGAAGATCGAGGAGCAGCAGGCGCTGCTCGACGATCTGACGGCCGAGGAGCAGGCCGCGGCGACGGCCGGGATCAACACGGTCAGCAACTCCTCCGGATCCTCCGGGACGACCTACACCGGTCCGGCCACCGGAAACGCCCGGGTGGCCCTGGAGTTCGCCTTCAACCAGGTCGGCAAGCCCTACGTCTGGGGCGGTACCGGCCCCAACGGCTACGACTGCTCCGGGCTGACCCAGGCCGCGTGGGCGGCCGCCGGGGTGAGCCTGCCGCGGGTCTCCCAGGACCAGTTCTACGCCGGCCAGCGCGTCTCCTGGGACAACATCCAGGCGGGCGACCTGCTGTTCTTCTACAACAGCACCGCGCCCACCCACGTGGGCATGGCCACCGGAGACGGCCGCATGGTGCACGCCTCCACCTCCTCCAAGCCCATCGGGGTGGTGGACCTGACCTCCTACTACCGGGAGAACTTCGTCGGCGCGGTCCGTCCCTGACGGTTCCGCCGCGACACAGCGAAGAGCGTCCCGCCTCCTGTGAGGCGGGACGCTCTCTTCGTGTCCGGCGGCGGCCGCGGGGAGTCAGTCCGCGTAGAGCGCGTCGATCTCGGCGCTGAACTGCTTGGCGATGACGTGCCGCTTGAGCTTCAGCGACGCGGTCATCTGGCCGCCCGCCTCGGTGAAGTCCACGGGCAGGATGGCGAACTTGCGGACCGACTCGGCCTTGGAGACCGCCCGGTTGCCGTCGTCCACGGCCTCCTGCACGGCGGCCCGCAGATCGGGGTCGTCCACCAGTTCGGCGACGGTTCCGGTCTTGCCGTGCTGCTTCTTCCAGAACTCGAAGGCCTCGGGGTCGATGGTGACGAGCGCGGCGACAAACTTGCGGTTGTCGCCCACGACCATGCACTGACTGACGATCGCGTGGCCGCGGATGCGGTCCTCGATCACCGCGGGGGCGACGTTCTTGCCTCCGGCGGTGACGATGATCTCCTTCTTGCGCCCGGTGATGCGCAGGAACCCGTCGTCGTCGAGTTCGCCGATGTCGCCGCTGCGGTACCAGCCGTCCTCGGTGAACGCGTTCTTGGTGGCCTCGGGGTTCTTCCAGTAGCCGCGCATCACGTTGTCGCCCTTGACGAGCACCTCGCCGTCCTCGGCGATCCGGATCGAGGTGCCCGGGATGGGGCGGCCCACCGTGCCGATCCGGTTGGTCGCGGGGTCGTTGGCGGTGGCGGGGGCGGAGGTCTCGGTCAGTCCGTAGCCTTCGAGGATGGTCAGGCCGATGCCGCGGAAGAAGTGGCCCAGCCGGTCGCCCAGCGCGGAGCCGCCGGAGACGGCGTACTTGGCCTCGCCGCCCACCGCGGCCAGGATCTTGCCGTAGACGAGCCTGTTGAACAGGGCGTGCTTGGCGCGCAGGCCGAAGCCCACCTTCCCGGAGTCCAGTGCCTTGCTGTAGGCGATGGCGGTCTCGGCGGCGGCGTGGAAGATCTTGCCCTTGCCCTCGGAGACGGCCTTCTGCTCGGCCTTGTTGTAGACCTTCTCGAACACCCGGGGCACCGCCAGCAGGAAGGTCGGCTTGAACGTGGCGAGGGCGTCGATGAGTTCCGGACCGGTGGAGGGGAAGTGCCCCATCACCGTCTTGGTCTCCACGCAGCCGACCTGGATGATCCGGGCGAGGGAGTGTGCCAGAGGCAGGAACAGCAGGGAGGAGCGGTCCGGCAGGGAGAAGACCTGGTGCATGGGGCCGCTGTTGACGCTCATGACGTCGAACGTCAGGTTGCGCTGGGTGAGTTCGCAGCCCTTGGGGCGGCCGGTGGTCCCGGAGGTGTAGATCAGGGTGGCCAGGTCGTCGAGGGTGACGGCGGTGCGGCGCTCCTCGACGGCCGAGTCGTCGACGCCGCTGCCGGACCCGATGAGTTCACCGAGGCCGCCCCCCTCGATCTGCCAGACGTCGCCGAGTTCGGGAAGGTCACCGGCGACCGCCTTGACCAGCGCGGCGTGCTCGGCGGTCTCGACGAAGACGGCCTTGCTGTCGGAGTCGCTGAGGATCCAGTGCACCTGCTCCTCGGAGGAGGAGTCGTAGATCGGGACGGTGACCCCGCCGACGGTCCAGACGGCGTAGTCGATGACGGTCCACTCGTAGCGCGTCCGCGACATGAGGGCCACCCGGTCACCGTGCTCGATTCCCGCCGCGATCAACGCCTTGGCGACGTCGACGACGTCGTCGCGGAACCGGGCGCAGGTGACGTCCCGCCACTGTCCGTTCTCCTGTCGCCGGAACATCACGGCCTCGGGTTCCTCGGCAGCGCGGGCGAAGACGGTGTTGGTGAGCCGCGTGTCTGGAGGAAGGTCACCCTTCGCGGGACTGGTGTACTCGCGCACTGTTCAACTCCTGGTCCTCGTGCGGGTCGGTGAAAGAATGTGAGGACGGTAACAATTTCTACTACTCGCCGGTAGGATCTGCGGTCATTTGGTATCTGATGGTGACCCCGCGCGACGCGACCTCCAGTCGGACATGATGCCCGTTAAGGAAGAATTCATGTCCACTGCCGAGCGGTCAGTATGTCGCACGTGTCGGCGTTGTGGTAGGCGGCCTGTGGTCGCGTCCCCGGACTTTCTCCGGAGTCGTCCAGGTTTCGGATGATTGGGCGAGACAGCGGCCCGACAGCCGATTACCGTGATGGTGAGACGACCGACGACCAGACGGGTGAGCATGGCCAGTCCCAACCGCGACCAGGGAAACTCCACCGAGATCATCGACGAGGCGCTGCGCCTGGTGGACGCGCTGCAACGCAGGCTGATCGTCGCCGGCGTGCGCAGGGGGGTGAACAGCGTCACCTCCCCACCGCCCCGCAGGGGCGACGTGTGGGAGGAGGCCGTCAGAGAGGAGACGGAACCGGACGCCCCCGTGGCGGACCAGGTTCTCGGCATCGCCAGGGAGACCCTCCCCGAGGTGGGGCGCCACCTCAGCGCCGCGGGCGCCCTGGTGTTCGACGCGATGGGCCGCAGTCTGTCGGCGGTCGAGCGCTCTCTGCGGTACCGTCCCGGGGGCGACTCCGCCTCCTCCGACGCGAAGTGACGAGCCACCCATCACCAGGGCCGACCGACCGCTCCGACCGTCGACACTGGTTTAATCCAATGGTTTACTCCAATCGGCGAGACCCAGAGGCACTCGGACGTGAGCTCGGGCATGAGGTGAAAGGGAGCCGACCATGCGGTTGACGATCGGCGTGGACATCGGTGGCACCAAGGTGGCCGCCGGCGTTGTCGATGTTGACGGCCGGATCCTGGAGAAGGTCAAACACCCCACTCCCGCCGACGGTGACGCCCTCGCCGACGTGGTCTGCGACATCGTCGAGGAACTGGCGGCGCGCCACCCCCGGGGCGCCATCGGCGGGGTCGGGGTGGGCATGGCCGGTTTCGTGGACGAGAACCGCTCCACCGTGATCTTCGCCCCCAACCTGGACCTGTGCGGCGAACCGCTGCGCGACCGCATCCGCCGCCGGATCGACCTGCCGGTCGTCATCGAGAACGACGCCAACGCCGCGGCCTGGGGCGAGGTCCGCTTCGGTGCGGGCCGCGGCGTCGACCACGTGGTCTGCGTGACTCTGGGCACCGGAATCGGCGGCGGCATCATCGTCAACGGCCAACTGTTCCGGGGGCGCTACGGCGCGGGAGCGGAGATCGGCCACTACCGCGTCGTCGCCGACGGCCGCCCCTGCGGGTGCGGCAACCGGGGCTGCTGGGAGAAGTACGCCAGCGGACGCGCGCTGGTGGCCGAGGCGCGCACCCTGGCGCGCACCGCGCCCGCCCACGCCGAACGGCTGCTCAAGCTCGCCGGCGGAGACCCCGACCTCATCCAGGGCCACCACATCACCCAGGCCGCCCTGGACGGCGACGCAGCGGCGCTGGAGTGCTTCGCCACCATCGGCGACTGGGTGGGGCAGGGCCTGGCCGACCTCGCCGCGATCCTCGACCCGGAGCGGTTCGTCATCGGCGGCGGGGTCTGTGAGGCCGGGGAGATCCTGCTCAGACCGATCCGCGAGTCCTTCGCGCGTCACGTCACCGGCCGTGACGTGCGTCCGCTCGCCGACATCCGCGTCGCCGAACTCGGCTCGGCGGCGGGCATCGTCGGAGCGGGCGACCTGGTCCGCCTCTGAGACACCGCCGGGGAACCGAGGGGCCACCACGAGCCCTCGACCCGTGCGGCC
This sequence comes from Thermobifida halotolerans, assembly GCF_003574835.2. Lineage (NCBI taxonomy): Bacteria > Bacillati > Actinomycetota > Actinomycetes > Streptosporangiales > Nocardiopsidaceae > Thermobifida > Thermobifida halotolerans. The sequence continues at coordinate 571,174 of NZ_CP063196.1, forward strand.
GTACGGCCGCTGCCGGGAAACTGGGGCCGGGAGGGTTCCGGGACCCTCGATCCCGGGGGTCGTGTGGCCCCGGCCCCGTGGGGGTGGGCGAGAAGCGTTGCAGGACTCCTCCGCCCGAGGGGGCGGGCTGGCGCTGGAGTGGGGAGGCGCCCCGGCGCCGACCCACCCCCGCCTCCACCTCCCCGCACCCTGAAGGCCACTCCGCACCACGGGGCCCAGCCCCGTGGTGCCAGATGCTCTCCCCACCAACCCGCCAGTGAAGGCGCGGGCGGCCCGAGCGCTCCGCACTCCTGTCCACTCCGCCGCCACCCCGACTCGGCCCACCCCGGACCACATCCCGGGACCCCCTCACCGTTCCCCGGCATCTCGGCAGTGCCCCCAGTCCCCGGACACGGGCAGAACGCGGCGGACAGGGTAGTGCGGGGGGGTGACCACTGTGCTGCGCGTGCTGTCGTACAACATCCGATCACTGCGCGACGATCCCGCGGCCGTCGTGCGGGTCATCAGGTCCTGCCGCCCCGACGTGGTCTGCCTCCAGGAGGCGCCCCGGCTTCTGGGGTGGCGGCTCGGGCGCTGGCGGCTGGCCCGGCGCTGCGGACTGCGGGCGGCGGTGCGGCGCCGTCCGGGCGGACTGGAGATCCTCACCGGGCCCGGCGTCACCGTGGAGCGGCGCCGCCACCGGCGGCTGCGTCGCCACCCGCGGTTGCAACTGCGCGCCCTGTCGACGGCGGTCGTGCGGATGGCCGGGCGGCGCGCCGCCGTGGCGGTCAGCCACCTGGACCTGTGCGAGCGGGCGCGTCTGGAGCACGCGGAACAGGTCCTGGCGTTCCTGGAACGGGAGAACGCGCCGGTGGTGCTGGCGGTCGACGTCAACGAGGAGTCCCACGGTCCCGCCTGGCGGCTGCTGGCCGACCGCCTGGTGGACGCGGGAAGCGGCGCCGGACCGACGTTCCCGGCGCGCCGTCCGCGCAACCGTATCGACACGGTTTTCGTCGACCCGCGCCTGACCGTGCTGGCCGCGGGCGTTCCGCGGGAGCCGTCCGCCCAGGACCTGGCGGCGGCCAGCGACCACCTTCCGGTACTGGCCGAGATCTCCCTGGAGGAGTGAGGGGAGTTCCTGGACCAGTGCGGGGGAGTCAAGGGCATGGCGAGGCGTGTCGGTGGTGGCCCGGGGCAGGGTGCTCGGGGCGGCGGTGGAGTGGACGGGGGCGTGCAGCGCCTGGGCCGCCCGCGTCTCCACCGGCGGATTCACCGGGGAAGGTCCCTCTTGGGGGTTGGGGAGCCTGTGGTGCACGGCATCTCCCCAGTGCGGGGAGGTGGGGGCGTGGGGGGCGCCTCCCCACTCCTGCGCCAGCCCACCCCCTTCGGCGGGCCCTTTCCCACAACGCTTCTCGCCCATCCCCACGGGGCTGAGGCCACACGGCCCCCCTGGGGCCGAGGGTGCCCGGAGGTCTTCCCCCCGGGGCCGGTCGCCGGGGTTCCCCGGGGACCGGCTAGATGACCGCGCCGTCGTCGGGGCCGGAGGGACGGTCGCCCATGCGGATCAGCAGGACCACGAAACCGGTGACGAAGGCGCACAGGGCCACCAGGACCAGCCACCCGGGCACGGTCAGGCCGACCAGGGTGACGATCAGCAGCAGGGCCGGACCGCCGAGCAGGCCGGTCCAGGCGAGCCTGCCGACCAGGTCGCCGCGCGGCAGTGGCGGGGGCGGGGGCGGAACGAAACGCTCCTCGTCGGATTCGTCGCCGGGACCGGAGAGGTCCTCGGCGGGAGGGCGGAGCATCCGGGACGACGGGACCGGGGGGTCGGGATCGTCCAGAAGGGACGGGGGGTCGTCCCGCTCGGAGACGTTCTCGGCGTCGGGCCAGTCCCGTTCGGCGGAGTCGGAGTCGTAGAACCGCGCCACCAGGTCGGCCCACACCTCGTCCGGGTTCTCGGCCTCCGACCGCTCCGGCTCGGACGTCTGCTCGGTGGGGGAGGAGTCCAGGATCCGCTCGGCCGTCCCCGGCAGTTCCGTCCGCAGGATCTCCTCGGCGGCCCTCCGCTCCTTGGCGTCGACGTACAGGTGGTCGGTGGAGGCGTCGTCCCCGGAGTCCCCGCTCTCCTCGGTCACCGTGACCGCGTAGGCGGCGATGCCCGCACGACCCAGCGCTTCGAGCATGCTGTCGGCGAGCACGGGGGTGAGAAGGATCAGTGGGACATAGGAGTCGGCGAGCAGACCATTGCCACGGCGATCAGTCATGTTCTGCCCCTTCCCCGCTCCTGCCGTGTTCGCGCACGAAGGCGAGACTGCCGGCGAAGATGGTCTCCGCGTCGTTGTCCAGGGTGGCGACGTGGTAGCTGTTGTCGAGTTCGTGGACGGTGACCGTGGAACGAACCGCCCTCTTTGTGAGGATACGCAGACTCGCCGGGCCGACGACGTGGTCCTCGCGGCTCCGGTAGGCCAGGATCGGGGCGGTGATCAGGGGCAGATCGCGCCGGGTGGTCCGCCACAGCCGGGGCAGCGTGGCCGCGGCGGAGACCGGGATCCGGTCGTAGCCCACCTCGTAGGCTCCGGGCTTCTTGATGTCACTGGTCACCCCCCTGACCGAGGGCAGCAGCAGTTTCACCACGTGGGCCACGTGCAGCAGTCGGTCCTCCACCGCGATGGACGGGTTCACCACCACGACCCCCGCAACCTCGTCCGCGTGCACCTCGGCCAGGCGCAGCGCCAGGCAACCGCCCATCGACAGCCCCATCACGAAGACCTCGTCGCAAGACGAGCGGACGCGGGAGAACGCCTCGTCCACGGCGCCGAACCAGTCGTCGCCGGTGGTGGCGTTCATGTCGCGCCACACCGTGCCGTGTCCCGGAAGCAGCGGCAGGTCCACGGTGAGCCCCGCGGCGGCGAGCCGCTCGGCCCACGGCCGCATCGACTGTGGACTTCCGGTGAACCCGTGGCACAGGACGACGCCGGTACGCCCACCGGCGTGCCGGAACGGTTCGGCCTCCGCAAGCAACGGCATCTCGGCCCTCTCCAGGCGGCGGTGTGACCAACGCGGAACGCTGGAACTACGAAACTAGCCGAGCGTCGCGACACCCGGTACCCCTCGGCCGCCGCGTGGCGCGGCGGCTGCTTTGGCGGTGCCCCACCGAGGATGGGAAGATGACCACGATTGTCGGTGGCAGTGGGAGAACGAACGTGGCCGCGCCGGGCGGACACTCCCGCACACGTAGAGGTGGACCGTGTTCTACTGGGTGCTCAAGGCGACTCTCGGACCGGTGCTCGCGGTGCTGTGGCAGCCGCGCGCCTACGGGGTGGAGAACGTTCCCCGCCACGGTCCCGCCATCATGGTGGGCAACCACCTGTCGTTCTCGGACCACTTCTTCGGTCCGCTGCCCCTGCCGCGCAAGATCACCTTCCTGGCGAAGGCCGAGTACTTCACCGGCAAGGGCGTCAAGGGCTTCCTCAGCCGCCTGTTCTTCACCGGGGCGGGGCAGATCCCCATCGACCGCTCCGGCGGCAAGGCCAGCGAGGCCGCGCTGCGCACCGGCCTGCGGGTGCTCGAGCAGGGCAAGCTGCTGGGCATCTACCCCGAGGGAACCCGCTCCCCCGACGGCAGGCTCTACCGGGGGCGCACGGGCGTGGCCCGTATGGCGCTGGAGGCCAGGGTCCCGGTGATCCCGATGGCGATGATCAACGCCGACAAGATCATGCCGCCCGGCAAGGCCGTCCCCAAGCTGGGCATCCGCCCCATCGTGAAGTTCGGCAAACCCATGGACTTCTCCCGCTACTACGGGCTGGAGAAGGATCCGCGGGTGCTGCGCGCCATCACCGACGAGATCATGTACGCGCTGATGGAGCTGTCCGGCCAGGAGTACGTGGACCGCTACGCCCAGTCGGTCAAGGCCGAACTCGAGGCCGCCGCCCGGAAGGAGAGGCAGGAGGGGCAGCGGTCCAGGAAGGAGCAGCGCCGCGCCGAACGCGAGACGAAGCGGCTCCAGCGGGCCCGGCGCAGGGCGGAGCGCAAACGGGAGAAGAAGTCGCGGTCGTGACCCGCCGCCCGCCGCGGCGTGCTCCTGACCCTGCCGACCTGCTCGTTTGTGAAACCGTTTCCGGGTAGAGCATCGCGGGAGAGCGAACACGGAAAGCGAAAAAGCGCACGAGTTGGTCTCAACCCTCACGGGCGCTATGGTCTAGACCATATGATGGTCGCGGCGTGAGAACGCGGTCCTGCTGTGTGCGTTCCGCACCGGTGGGGCGACGCCCCGGCCGGGAGCGGCCGTTTTCGTGACACCCGTGACCCACGGGGTCCCAGACGATTTCAAGGAGTACACGCAAATGCGAGTCGGGGTTCTGACCGGGGGCGGCGACTGCCCGGGCCTGAACGCGGTCATCCGTGCGGTGGTCCGCAAGGGCATCAAGGACTACGGATACGAGTTCGTCGGCTTCCGCGACGGCTGGCGCGGTCCCCTCGAGGGCGACACCATGCCGCTGGACATCGACGCGGTCCGCGGGATCCTGCCCCGAGGCGGCACCATCCTGGGCTCCTCGCGCACCAACCTGATGAAGATCGAGGGCGGTGTCGAGCGGGTCAAGGACAACCTCGCCGGACTCGGCGTCGACGCGCTCGTCGCGATCGGCGGCGAGGACACCCTCGGCGTGGCGCGGCAGCTCCACGAGCACGACGTCAAGGTCGTGGGTGTGCCCAAGACCATCGACAACGACCTGAACGCCACCGACTACACCTTCGGCTTCGACACCGCGGTCAACATCGCCACCGAGGCGATCGACCGGCTGCACACCACCGCCGAGTCGCACCACCGCGCCCTGATCGTCGAGGTCATGGGCCGCCACGCGGGCTGGATCGCCCTGCACTCGGGCATGGCCGCGGGCGCCAACGTCATCCTGATCCCCGAGCGCCCGTTCGACATCGACGAGGTCGTCGCCCACGTCGAGAGCCGCTTCAAGACCAACTACGCGCCGATCATCGTGGTCGCCGAGGGCGCCCACCCGAAGGAAGGCCAGATGGAGCTGGCCAGCGGCGAGCGCGACGCGTTCGGCCACGTGCGTCTGGGCGGCATCGGCCAGCGGCTGGCCGAGGAGATCGAGTCCCGCACTGGCAAGGAGGCCCGCTCGGTGGTCCTGGGCCACGTGCAGCGCGGCGGCACCCCGTCGGCCTTCGACCGCGTGCTGGCCACCCGCCTGGGCGTGCAGGCCATCACCGCGGTCAACGACAAGGACTTCGGCAAGATGGTCGCCCTGCAGGGCACCGACATCGTCCGCGTGGACCTGGCCGCGGCCACCGAGGTCCTCAAGACCGTCCCGGTGGAGCGCTACGAGGAGGCCGAGGTCTTCTTCGGCTAGCGGACCGTCCCGCTGAACCGTCCGGCTCCCGGCGCACGGCGCGCCGGGAGCCGTCGTCCGTCCGCGGGCCGGTGGCGCGTCCGCGGAGCCCGCGCCGTGGCCCGGCCGCCGACGCGCGGACAAACCGGTTGCGTCGGTGGCCGATACTGGTAAACGGCGGTTCTTCCCGCGGACCGCATTCCGTCAAGCTCACATCACCGGAGGTACCGTCATGTCCGCCTCGCTCGACTCCGCGACCGTCGAAGCGCGCGCGGACGGCGCGGTCGGGACATCCGCGCAGGAGCTGGGCGAGCTGTGCGTGCTCATGAAGCTCGGCGAGATCGTGCTCAAGGGCAGCAACCGGCACCTGTTCGAGCGCCGTCTGCAGAACAACATCCGCGCCGCCGCCAAGGGCCTGCCCGACTTCAGGATCTCCCAGCGCAAGGGCGTCATCATGCTGCGCATGCCCGACGCCTCCGACCTCGACGTGGCCCAGCTCGCCGAGCGCATGCGCAACGTGATGGGTGTCGTGTGGGTCCACCTGGTGCGCCGGGTCGCCAAGGACCTCGACACCGTCACCGACGTCGCGGTGCGCTCCATGGCCGACCGCTCCGGTTCCTTCGCGGTGCGGGCCCGCCGCCGCGACAAGCGCTTTCCGATGACCTCCTCCGAACTGGCCGCGCACGTGGGCGGCGCCGTCAAGCAGGCCCACCCGCACCTGACCGTCAACCTCAAGCGGCCCGACCACGCGGTGCAGATCGAGGTCGACAAGGACGAGGTGTTCGTCTTCACCGAGGGCATGCCCGGCCAGGGCGGCCTCCCCGTGGGGATGAGCGGACGCGCCCTCGTGCTGATGTCCGGCGGTATCGACTCCCCGGTCGCGGCCTACCGGATGATGCGCCGCGGTCTCAAGGTCGACTTCCTGCACTTCTCCGGTATGCCGTTCACCGGCCCGGAGTCCATCTACAAGGCCTACAGCCTGGTCCGCCAGCTCGACCGCTTCCAGGGCGGCTCCCGGCTGTACGTGGTGCCGTTCGGCAAGGCCCAGCAGCAGATCCGCAACTCCGGGGCGGAGCGGCTGCAGATCGTCGCCCAGCGCCGCCTCATGCTCAAGACCGCCGAGGCCCTCGCCGACCGGCTGCACGCCACGGCGCTGGTCACCGGCGACGCGCTCGGCCAGGTCTCCAGCCAGACCCTGACCAACATCACCGCCCTGGACGACGCCGTGGACCTGCCGATCCTGCGTCCGCTGATCGGCATGGACAAGAGCGAGATCATGGACCAGGCCCGCACGATCGGCACGCTCGCCATCTCCGAGCTGCCCGACGAGGACTGCTGCACCATGCTCACCCCCCGCCAGGTGGAGACCGCGGCCAAGATCGCCGATCTGCGCCAGATCGAGAAGCGGTTGGACGTCGAGGAGGTCGCCGAACACCTGGCGACCAACGTCCAGATGCACCGCCCCAGCTTCCTGGGGGAGGAGAGCGCCGCCGTCTGACCTCCCGCGCCCGTTCCCGGGGCCGTGGCTCCGGGAACGGGCGCGGCGGTCGCTCAGACGCCGAGTACGGCGGGCTGCGGGGCCGGGGTCAGGGTGCGGCCCACCAGCGTGGGCAGGGTCGCCGCCAGGTGCGCCAGTTCGTCCAGGTCGGAGCCGGTCAGCGCCTGCGGCCCGTCGCACAGCGCCGTCTCCGGACTCGGATGCACGTCCACGATGATGCCGTCGGCGCCCACCGCGACCGCCGCGCGCGACAGCGGCAGCACCAGGTCGCGCTTGCCGCCCGAGTGCGACGGGTCCACGACCACCGGCAGGTGCGACAGCGCCTGCGCCACCGGCACCGCGCTGATGTCCAGGGTGTTGCGCGTGGCCTTCTCGAAGGTGCGGATGCCGCGTTCGCACAGCACGATGTCCAGGTTGCCGCGCTGGGCGATGTACTCGGCGGCCATCAGCCACTCCTCGATGGTGGCGCTCATGCCGCGCTTGAGCAGGACGGGCCTGCCCGCCTCGCCCGCGGCCTGCAGCAGCGCGAAGTTCTGCATGTTGCGGGTGCCGATCTGCAGCATGTCCGCGTAGGAGGCGACCAGTTCCACGTCGCCCGCGTCCACCACCTCGGTCACGATCGGCAGGCCCGTCTCGTCGCGCACGTCCGCCAGGATCTTCAGGCCCGCCTCGCCCAGCCCCTGGAAGGCGTAGGGGGAGGTGCGCGGCTTGTAGGCGCCACCGCGCAGCAGGGAGGCGCCCGCGCGCCGGGCCATCAGCGCCGCCTCCAGGGTCTGCTCGGGGGTCTCCACCGCGCACGGTCCGGCGATCACCGTCATGTGGTCGCCGCCGATCGGCACGCCCGCCACGCGCACCACCGACCGCTTCGTGGTGTTCTCCCTGCTGACCAGCTTGTAGGGGGTGGAGATCCGCAGTACGTCGGCGACGCCCGGAAGGGCGCTCAGGTCGAGGCTCCCGAACCGCTGGACATCGCCGACAAGCCCGATGATGGTCCGGCTCACACCCCGGGTCACATAGGCCGCACCGCCCGCGGAGGCGACGAGGTCCACGATTGAGTCGATGTTGTCGGAAGTGGCGTCGGGTGCCATGACGATGACCATTGAACGCTGTCCTTACACGCGGTGTGGAAAGTGGGACGCAGCGGGAGGTCCGGGCAGACAAAAAAGCCCCGGGCCTGTCGGCCCGGGGCTTCGAAGTCGTCCGTGTCAGCGCAGCGCTTGTCGGGCGACCGATCCCGTGGGCCGGTAGCCATAAAAGCGCCAGAAGTTCCGCTGCATGGGAGCGACTATAGCGCACGGGGAGGACGATGGTGAAGCCGTGGGGGGCATGGGAGGGGGAACGAGAACCTGAAAGGATGACAATGCACCGATGAGCAGGAGAGAGAGCGATTGTCTGAGCGACGGCTGCCACCAGGGCAGTATGTGCCGAGCGGATGGCCCGCCGTGCACTATGGCCCGGTGCCGCGGTTCCGCCCGCAGCGCTGGGACCTGCGGGTCTACGGTGCCACGGCGGGGGCGGGGCAGTACCGGTGGGACTGGACCGAGTTCGAGGAGTTGCCGCGCGTCGACGTGGTCGCGGACTTTCACTGCGTGACCAGGTTCACGATCACGGACGTCCGGTGGCGGGGGGTGGCCGCCGCCACCCTGGTGGAGCTCGCCCCGCCGGCCGAGGACGCGACCCACGTCATGGTCTGGGCCGAGTACGGCTACAGCGCGAACCTGCGCATGGACGACTTCCTCCGCCCCGACGTGCTGCTGGCCACCCACCGCGACGGGGAGCGACTGTCCCCCAAGCACGGACACCCGGTGCGTCTGGTGGTTCCGCACCTGTACGGCTGGAAGAGCGTGAAGTGGGTGCGCGCCATCGAGTACCTGACCGTCGACCGGCGCGGGTTCTGGGAGGAGCGCGGCTACCACAACGTCGCCGACCCGTGGGCCGAGCAGCGCTACTCCTACCAGGAGGAGCCCGGGGAGGGACCGCCCCTGGACTGAGCGGGCGCCGCCCGGACGCCCGCTCAGCCGAACGGGAACCAGGCCCGGTCGTCGTCGTCACCCCGGCCGAACGGGGAGGTCCAGATCTCGATCTCGGCGCCCTCCCGCGCCTCCCCCTTGGGGTTGTAGTCGTCGACGCGGTCGCCGATCACCTGGTGCACCGTGACGGTGAACCCCAGTTCCTCGAGTTCCTTGCGCGCCTTGTCGACCTTCCAACCGCGGATGTCGGGGATCTCGACCATCTCGGGTCCGGAGGAGACGGTGAGGGTCACGGTCTGCCCCGCTCCCACCGTGGTCTCCGCCTCGGGGGACTGCGAGACGACCTGGCCCTCGGGGACCTCGTCGTTGTTCTCCTCGACGACCTCGACCTCCAGGTCGCTGGCCTCCAGCAGCCTCTTGGCGTCGTCCACGTTCTGGCCCACCACGTCGGGCACGGGGAAGCCCGCGCTGATGGTCAGCGTCACGCTCTCCTCGCGGTCGGCCTGCTCCCCCGGTGCGGGCCTGGAGGTGATCACCGTCCCCGGAGGGTTGTCGTAGGAGGTGATCTCGTCCTCCACGACGTCGGTCAGCCCCACGTCCTCCAGGGCGTCGCGGGCCTCGGCCACCGAGGAGCCCTCGACGTCGGGCATCTCCACGTGCTGCGGCCCGTCCGACAGGATGAGGGTGACGAGCGTGCCCGGCAGCAGTTTGTCCCCGGCCGCCGGATCGGTACCGGCCACGGTGCCCACGGGGGCGTCGTCGCTGTACGTCGGCTCCTCGGCGGTCTCGACCCGGAAACCCAGGGCGCGCAGGTCCCGGCGGGCCTCGTCGCTCTCCTGGCCGACCAGGTCGGGAACGGTCTCGTAGCGGCCGTCGACCATCCACCAGCCGAACCCGACGGCCAGCACCAGCAGCAGCGCTCCGACCACCATCAGCGGGGTGCGCAGACCGGGCCCGGGAGGACGGTCGTCGTCGTAGTCGTCGTAGTCCACGGGCGGGAGGTCGACGGCGTGCAGCGTCTGGGTGTCGCCGTCCGACGTCTCGACCGGGGCCGGATCGGCGGGCACCGCCTCCACCACGGAGGTGGCGGCCGTCTCCGGCGTGGACGGCCGCTGCTTCAGGGCCTTCTCCGCCGCGAACACCGCGGCGAGGAACTGGCCGGCGTCGGCCAGTCGGTAGGCGGGGTCGCGTTCGGTGGCGCGCATCACCAGCGAGTCGACCTCGGGAGGAACGCCCGGCACCACCCGGGACGGACGCGGCACGTCCTCGTTGACATGCTGGTAGGCCACCGAGATCGGGGAGTCGCCGGTGTGCGGCTGTTGGCCGGTGAGTAGTTCGTACAGCATGATCCCGCACGCGTAGACGTCACTGCGGGCGTCGGCGGTGCTGTGTGTGATCTGCTCGGGCGCCAGGTAGGCGGCGGTGCCCATGAGCGTGCCGGTCTTGGTCAGACCCTGCTGGCTGGCCTCCACGGCCCGGGCCAGGCCGAAGTCGGCCACCTTGATCCGGCCGTCCCGGGTGATCAGGACGTTCTCGGGCTTCATGTCGCGGTGCACCATGCCCGCCTGGTGGGCGGCGCCCAGCCCGGCCAGCACCGGGACCATGATCCGCAGCGCCTCGACGGGGGAGAACCGGGTGCGGGCCCTGAGCGACTCGCGCAGGGTCTGCCCCGGCACGTACTCCATCGCCAGGTACACGTGCCCCCGGTCGCTGCCCTGGTCGTAGACCTGCACCACGTTGGGGTGGGAGAGCTTGGCGACCGCCAGCGCCTCGTTGATGAACCGCTGGACGAACTGCGGGTCCCGCGCCAGGTTCGAATGCATCACCTTCAACGCCACGCGACGGTCCAGTCGCAGGTCGTGAGCGAGGAAAACGGTCGCCATGCCACCATTGGCGATCCTCGAATCGACCCGGTACCGACCGGCGAGGGTCGTTCCAACAAGCGCGTCCGCAGCCGTCATGTCCACGAGGGGCAGTTTACGGGGGATTACGGAATCCGACGGTGTCAAGACGGTTTCTTCGTCGCGGGGCGGTCCACGACGGCGAACACCGGGGAACGGGAGGGTGAACACCCGCTCCCCGGAGATCGGTTCAGTCCTCGCGCGCCGGCGAGGAGGCGTGCGCGTAGCGCCGGACCGGGATGCGTCCGGCCAGCCGCGCCCGCCGCCCGGCGGACACCGCCTCGCGCATGGCGTGCGCCATCAGCACCGGGTCGTGCGCCCGGGTGACCGCGGTGGCCAGCAGCACCGCGTCGCAGCCCAGTTCCATCGCCAGCGCCGCGTCACTGGCGGTGCCTATCCCCGCGTCCAGGATGACGGGCACTCCCGCCTCCTCCACGATCAGTTCGATGTTGTGCGGGTTGCGGATGCCCATCCCCGAACCGATCGGCGCGCCCAGCGGCATCACCGCGGCGCAGCCCGCCTGCTCCAGCCGGCGGGCCAGCACGGGATCGTCGTTGGTGTAGGCGAGCACGGTGAATCCGTCGTCCACCAGCCGCTCGGCGGCGTCCAGCAGCTCCACCGGGTCGGGTAGCAGGGTGCGCTCGTCGGCGACCACCTCCAGCTTGACCCAGTCGGTCCGCAGCGCCTCGCGGCCCAGCCGGGCGGTACGCAGGGCGTCGACCGCGGTGAAGCAGCCCGCCGTGTTGGGCAGCGGCCGGATGCCGTTCTCCCGCAGCACGTCCCAGACCGATCCCTGGGCGCTCGGGTCGACCCGGCGCATCGCCACGGTGGTCAGCTCGGTGCCGGAGGCGCGCAGCGCGTCGGCCAGCACCCGCAGCGACGGCGCGCCACCGGTGCCCATGATGAGCCGGGAACCGAACTTCTGCCCGGCGATCACCAGGGGATCCTCGGCGACGCCGGAGCGGGGTGTCTCGGCCACGGTGTCGGTCATGTCAGCCTCCCTGGACCGCGGTGAGCACGTCGACCCGGTCGCCGGGGGACACCACGGTCTGCGCCCAGGCGGTCCTGGGCACCACGTCGTCGTTGAGCGCGACCGCCACCCCGGACTCCGCGCTGGTCAGTGAGCGCACCACGTCGGCCACGGTGGTGTCCGGATCGAGTCGGCGCTCCTCGCCGTTGATGATCGCGTTCACGGTCGTTCGACCCCTTCCGATGGTGAGGTGGCGGACGGGATGCGATCCGCCGCGAGATGGTCGGCGTACCCGGGCAGCCGCCCCGTGGCCAGGGCCTCGGCCATGGCGTCCCCGGTGGCCGGGGTGAACAGCACCCCGTGCCGGAAGTGCCCGACGGCCAGGTGAAGTCCCCGCACCCGGGTGGGCCCCAGCAGCGGCTCGTTGTCGGGCGGGCCGGGGCGCAGCCCCACGCAGGTCTCGGCGATCTCCAGTTCGGTGACCCCGGGAACCAGTTCGCGGGCGTCGCGCAGGATCTCCCAGACCCCGCCGACGGTCAGCCGGGTGTCGAAGCCCATCTCCTCCTGGGTGGCGCCCAGGACGATCTCACCGTCGGCGCGCGGCACCAGGTAGACGGGAGAGCCCCTGACCAGGCCGCGCACCGTGCGGGCCACGACCGGCTCCGCCCCGGCCGGGGTGCGCAGCCGCAGCAGTTGCCCCTTGACCGGCCGTAGCGGGGGCACCACACCGGCGGGCAGTCCGGCGATCCGGGAGGTCCACACGCCCGCGGCGAGCACCACCTGGCCCGCGTCGACGGTGGCGCCGCCGCCCAGGGCCACGCCGCGCACGGTGCCGCCGTCGACCACCACCCGCGTGACCCGGTCGGTCACGAACACCGCGCCGCGCGCCGCGGCGGCCGAGCGCAGCGCCGCGGCCAGGCGGCGCGGGTCCACCGAGTGGTCGTCAGGCGCCAGGATGCCGCCGCGCACCGAGGGGGCCAGCATCGGTTCGAGACGGCGGCACTCACGCGAGGTGAGACGCTCGGTCCTGACGCCGAGCCGGTCGCGCACCTCGCCCAGTTCGGTGAGCGTGGCCAGGTCGTCGGGGTCGAAGGCCACCTGGAGGGTGCCTTCGGTGCGGTAGCCCGGGTCGACGTCGGTGTCCTCGGCGAGCTCGGCGACGAAGCCGGGGTAGCGGTCCCGGGAGCACAGCCCGAAGCGCATCAGCGACTCCTCGCCGAAGACCGCCTCGGTCGCGGGGGTCAGCATGCCCGCGGCCACCCCCGACGCGGCGCCCGGCTCCTCGGCGCAGACCACGGTCACCCGCATGCCCAGGCGGGACGCCCGCCAGGCGGTGACCAGACCGATCAGCCCGCCCCCGACGACCAGTACGTCCGGGGATGAGCGCGTGTCCACAACGCTCCACTCCCTTCGCCGGTATGACCCGGATCAGGTTCTGCGGTCGGAGGCTGGCAGCCTCCCTCTCAGCCGGGTTCCACCCGGCTCCCGCGGGGATTTCGCTTCCGTCCGCATTCTAGGTCGCCCACGCACAGGCGGGGAAAAGACCCGATGAGTACGCCCAAAGCGATCACGGGCGGTGAGGGGAGGCGTCCGGGCGCGGGGTGTGGGAGATTGGAGCCGTGACCCAGATCGATCGTGACACCGATGCTCTCGTGGGTGAGTGGCTCACGCTCAGGCAGGCGGCCGCGGCGCTCAACGTCAGCCCCAACCGCGTCAAGCAGATGATCCGCGAACACAAGCTGCTGGGCGCCACCCGGGCGGGGGAGGTCTCGGTGCCCGCCGCGTTCGTCGTCGACGGCACCACCCCCAAGGGCCTGCAGGGGACGCTCACCCTCCTGGCCGACAGCGGCCTCACCGAGGAGGAGGCGCTGCGCTGGATGTTCACCGCTGACGACAGCCTCCCGGGCACCCCCATCGAGGCCATCCGGTCCAACCGCGGCACCGAGGTGCGCCGCCGCGCCCAGGCGCTGCTGCTGTAGATGGTCGGCGCCGGGAACCCTCCGCGGCACGGTGGTCCCGGCGCCAGGAGCGACGGAGGGAAGACGTGGACCAGACCCTGCGGGAACGGCTCGCCGCAGCCCGGCTGTACCTGTGCACCGACGCCCGCACCGAGCGGGGCGACCTCGCCGAGTTCCTCGAGGAGGTGCTGGCCGGGGGCGTGGACATCGTGCAACTGCGCGACAGGAACCTGGACGTGCGCAAGGAGATCACCGCGTTGGAGACCGTGCGCGAGGCGTGCGAGCGCCACGGGGCGCTGGTGGCGGTCAACGACCGCGCCGACATCGCCCACGCGGTCCACGCCGACGTGCTGCACCTGGGCCAGCGCGACCTTCCGGTGCACCACGCCCGCGCGATCCTCGGCGACCGCCCGCTGATCGGCCGCTCCACCAACACCGCGGAACTGGCCGCGGCGGCCGACCGCGAGGAGGGCGTCGACTACTTCTGCGTCGGTCCGGCGTGGGCCACCCCCACCAAGCCGGGACGCCCCGCGGCCGGTCTCGGCGAGGTGGCGAAGGTCACCGCGTCCGGTCCGACCCGTCCCTGGTTCGCCATCGGCGGTATCGACCTGGACAACCTCGACCAGGTGCTGGCCACCGGAGCGCGCCGGGTCGTGGTGGTGCGCGCCATCACCGAGGCCGAGGACCCGCGCGCGGCGGCCGCCGAGTTCAAACGCCGCCTGACGCAGGCCGGGACGCGCTGAGGAGCCGAAACGCCCGCTGAGCGGTCCGACCGCTCAGCGGGCGGGCACGCCGTACTTGTGGATCGCCGGGGCCTGGGCGGCCAGGATCAGCCCCTCGTGCCGGGCCCGGGCGGCGAGCATCCGGTCGAAGGGATCGCTGTGGTGGCGGGGGAGCGCTCCGGCGCGCGGTCCGTGCCCGACGGTGACGGGGAGCTCTTTGAAGCGGTGGTGCCCGATCCGGTGGGCGAGACCGTCCGGTGCCTCGAGTGTGCCGACCGATCTTTTGACACCGGTCTCCCCGCGCTGACGGAGCCCACGAACACCTCCGGCGAGTTCTCGATCGCTCTACGAGACCGGGTGGCAGCGGTTCGCTGCGGGAGAGCCACCGGAGCAGAATGTGTGTCCAGCAGGAGCTTCACTACGGCAGCTCCCCGTTGAAGCCCGCCAGGGTCCTCGCATCGAGTTCGTCGAAGTCGCCATGAATGACGGCCCTACCCTCCCAACCCCCTGGAGTACGCGGCGGCTTTTCGCGGCGCAGAGGGATCACCCGGCCAGGAGGCCCCCCGTTGGGGGGCAGGGTGACCTCATGTCCGGATTCGAGGTCACGCTGCAGTTCCGTGATCTGACGGCCGATGCCGTCGGGAGCATACTCGTGTTCCGGCTCCGTGAGACCGTCCGCTCCGGTTCCTCCTGGCGCCAGGGGAGCCGTCCGGTCACGGAGCCGCCACCGCTTTGCCGGAGCCGCCGAACAGCGGCGCGTGCGACAGCGCGCTGGGATTCTTGCGCAGGTAGCCCTCGATGGAGCGGGCCGGGTGGCCGGTCAGTCGCGCGACGGTCGTACTGACCGCGTCCAGCTCCCCGGCGGCGATGGCCGCGCACGCGCCGACGCGCGTCTCGACCTCCTGCTCGGAGGCGCCCCGGGAGCGGAGGAAGCCGACCGCCTCCTCGGTGGTCTGCGGGACGTAGACGATGGTCCGGCCGGTCAGCGTCGACAGCCGGGTGGCGGTGCGCCCCAGCGACACGGCCTCCGGTCCGGTGACGTCGTAGACCCGGTTCACGTGCGCCCGCGGGGCGCGCAGCACGGCGGCGGCCACGTCGGCGACGTCGTCGCGCGACACCCAGGCCACCCGCCCCTCCCCGGCCGGGCCGCGGATCGTGCCGTCCTCACCGATCCAACCGGGCAGCAGGTCCAGGTACAGGCTGGGCCTCAGGAAGGTGTGCGCCACCCCGGTGGCGCGGATGAGCGCCTCGACGGCGTGGTGGTCGCGGCCGAGCGCGCACGCCGCGTCCGCGGCCGCGTTGAGGAACGACAGGTAGACGATGTGGCGTACGCCCTCCGAGACGGCCGTCTCCACCACGCGGCGGTGCAGTTCCCCCCGGTCGCGCGCGTCGGCGGCGGCGACCAGGAACAGCACGTCCGCGCCGCGGACGGCGCGCCCGAGGGCGGGAAGATCCTCGTAGGCGGCCATCACCGCGCTGGACTTCGGCAGTTCGGGCGCGCGGTTGAGGTCGCGGACGACCAGCCGCTGCGGCAGGCCCAACCGTGCCAGTCGGGCGGCCACTCTGCCGCCGAGCGCCCCGGTGGCTCCGGTCGTCGCGATGATGCGTTCCGCTGTCAGATCCTCACCCATGTCTCCTTATCTTCGGCAAACGGCCCGTCGTGCGCACCTACCGGCGCGCCGGTGTCCGTCGGGCGGTCACCACGGGGGCTGCCTCCGAGGGCGCGGAGGTCTAGGATCGCCGCATGCACCCCAACGCTCGCAGGGTCGCCGACCTGCTCGCCGCCCACGGAACCTCCGGAACGGTCCGGGAACTGCCCGACTCCGCCCGCACCGCCGCGGCCGCCGCGGCGCAACTGGGCTGCGAGGTCGGCGCGATCGCCAACAGCCTCGTCTTCGCCGTGCGCCACGACGGCCCGCCCGAGGCCCCGGACGCCGACCTCCGCCCGGTCCTCGTCCTCACCAGCGGTGCCCATCGGGTGGACACCAAGAAGGTCGCCGTCCTCCTCGGGGCGGTGGAGGTCGTCCGGGCCACCCCGGAGTTCGTGCGCGCCCACACCGGCCAACCCATCGGAGGAGTGGCCCCCCTGGGACATCCCGCGCCGATCCCCACACTCGTCGACGAGTGGCTGGACCGCCACGACGTGGTCTGGGCGGCCGCGGGCCATCCGCACACGGTGTTTCCCACCTCGTTCGCGGAGCTGTGCCGCCTGACCGGCGGCACAGCCGCCGATGTCGGACAGGACCGCCTCTGAGGCGGGCGGAGCGCCTAGGGTGGCCGTGTGGACACCGAAATCGAGCTGTGGGAACTCGCCGCACCGGCCTTCGTCAGCGCGCTTCCCGCACTGATCGAGATCTATGCGGCCGCCATGGCCCCGCCGGAGGAGCAGCTTCCGGGACGGCAGGCCATCATGCGCCAGCACGCCGAGTACCCGCTGTTCCGCTCGGTGGTCGCCGTGATCGGGGCGGGGGACGCGGTCGGGTTCGCCTACGGGTTCCCCGGCCGCCCCGGACAGTGGTGGCACGACGTGGTCACCGCGGGACTGGCCCGCACCGACCCCGCGGCGGTGCGCCGCTGGTTCGCCGACTCCTTCGAGGTCGCCGAACTCCACGTGCTGCCGCAGTGGCAGGGCCGTGGAATCGGCCGGGCCCTGCTGCACCGGCTCACCGCGTCGCGCCCGGAGCGGACGGCGGTGCTGTCGACCCACACCGGCCCCACCCCCGCCCACGGGCTCTACCTGTCGTCCGGCTTCGTGGACCTGATCACCGACTTCTACTTCCCGGGAACCCCCGACCGGGCGTTCACCATCATGGCCGCGCCGCTGCCGCTGCGACTCCCGGTCGGTGGGCGCCCACCAGCCGCTGGTAGACCTCGCGGGTGGCCGTCGACCGGTTGAACGTGATGAAGTGGATGCCGGGCGCCCCCTCGGCCAGCAGCCGCTCGCACAGCCGCGTGGCGTGCTCGACGCCGAGCGCGCGCACCGCCTCGGGGTCGTCGGCCACCCGCGCGAACTCCTCGGCCAGGCGGGCGGGGAAGGGAGCCCCCGACAGTTGCTCGGAGCGGGCGATGGTCGAGTACCTGGTGACCGGCATGATCTCGGGGATGATCGGCACGTCGCACCCCCTGGCCGCCACCCGGTCCCGCAGCCGCAGGTAGTCGTCGGGCTCGAAGAACATCTGGGTGATCGCGTAGTCGGCGCCGGCCCGGCACTTGCGGACGAAGAACTCCACGTCGGTGTCGACGTCGGGGGAGCGCGGGTGCTTGTAGGGGAAGGCGGCCACACCCACGCAGAAGTCGCCGCTCTCCCTGATCAGCCGCACCAGTTCCTCGGCGTAGGACAGCCCCTCGGGGTGTTTGACCCACTCTCCCAGCGGGTCGCCGGGCGGGTCGCCGCGCAGCGCGAGCATGTTGCACACCCCCGCGCCCGCGAAGCGGCCGATGAGGTGCCGGAGTTCGCGCACGGAGTGGTTGACGGCCGTCATGTGCGCCACCGGCAGCAGTGTGGTGTCGGTGGCGATGCGCTCGGTCACCTCGACCGTCCGGTCGCGGGTGCCGCCGCCCGCGCCGTAGGTCACCGACACGAAGGACGGACGCAGCGACTCCAGTTCACGGATCGCCCGCCAGAGCATGCGCTCCCCGTCGGGGGTCTTCGGGGGGAAGAACTCGAACGAGAACGTGGGTTCGCCGGTTGCGAGCAGGTCGCTGATGCGGCGCGGCCGGGACACGGGACGCGTGGGTGATCCGAGCATGGCTTCAACTGTAATCGACCATGTCGGTGGGGTTTGTGGCGTGTCGGAGCGGAGACGGGTGTCGGAACAGCCGATAACCTGCCCTCATGACCTCCTCGCACATGTCTCCGGTCGCTTTTGTGCGCCCCGTGATCGACGCGGAGCTCGCGGCGTTCGTCGCGGGTCGACGCTCCCTGCTGTTGGAGATCGGCGCGGAGCTGGAGCCGGTCCTCAACGCGCTGGACTCCATGATCGGCGGCGGCAAGCGGCTGCGTCCGACGTTCTGCTACTGGGGGTGGCGAGGCGCCGGAGGCGGCGAGGAGCCCGGCGTGTACACGGCCGCGGCGGCACTGGAACTGCTCCAGGCGTGCGCGCTGATCCACGACGACGTGATAGACAACAGCGACACCAGGCGCGGCCAGCCCGCCGCGCACCGGAGGCTGGCCGCCCTGCACGAGCAGTCGGGGTGGAGCGGCGACCCGGAGGTCTTCGGGCGGGGGGCGGCGATCCTGCTGGGCGACCTGTGCCTGGCCTGGTGCGAGGACATGTACCAGTCGAGCGCGCTGCCGCCCGAGTCGCTGGCCGCGGGGCGCGGCCCCTTCGACCTGATGCGCACCGAGGTCATGGCCGGTCAGTACCTGGACCTGGTGGAGCAGGCCCGCGGCGCGGACACCGTCGAGGCGGCGCTGCGGGTGATGCGGTTCAAGTCCGCCAAGTACACCGTCGAGCAGCCGCTGTGCCTGGGCGCGGCGCTGGCGGGGCGGCACGCCGACCTCGCCCCCGTCTACACCGCCTACGGCATTCCGCTCGGCGTCGCCTTCCAGATGCGCGACGACGTGCTCGGCGTCTTCGGGGACCCGGAGGAGACCGGCAAGCCCGCGGGCGACGACCTGCGCGAGGGCAAGCGCACCGTGCTCGTGGCCGAGACGCTGCGCCGCGCCGGCGCGGCCGACGCCGAACGCTTCCGGAGGCTGCTGGGCGACCCGGACCTGGGGGCCGAGGAGGTGGCGTGGATGCGTTCGGTGATCACCGACAGCGGCGCGCTGGAGGCGTGCGAGGCCCGCATCGCCGACTACGTGGCCGACGCGACCCGGGCACTGGAGGACGACGCGGTCGCCGACGACGCGCGTTCGGCCCTGTCGGACCTGATCGTCGCCGCCACCTCGCGCAAGCACTAGACCCGGCCGGGACCGGGGAGCCCCGCAAGGTTTCGGTGCCTCGACCCGAGGGGTTCTGCGGCCGGGGCCGGGGAGCCGGGAGGAGAGTCTCCGGGGAGCCTGACCTTCAGGAGAAGTACCAGGTGGCCTGGGCCTGAAGGGGCGTGAAACCCCGGTTCTCCGGGAGGGTTCGGGGTGCCCCTGGCTCCGGGGGGTCTTGTGGCCCCAGCCCGAGGGGAGACTTCCAGGCCGCCTTGACCCCACGGGGCCGGTGCCACAAGGCCCCCCGGGGCTGAGGCCATCTGAAAACCCCCTCGGGGGCCGAGGCTTCACCAACCTCTCGGGTCCAGGCCACCGGGAACTCTCCCTCCGGGGCTGAGGCCGCAGGACTCCCGCCGGGGTTCCCCTCACCCGTTCTTCTCGTGTTTCCCCAGGCCAAAGGGGTTGACGAACAACTGTTCGAGGATGTTCACTGGAATCAGCTCGAACTGCCTTTCGGCCTTGACGGCTGTGGAGTCCCCCGAGTCGGGCTCGTTCCGGGGCGGCCGCCCCCTTGGCGCTCCGGGACGTGAGCGGTCGGGCGGGGGGAGGGGAAGCCCCTCGCTCGACCGCGGCCACAACGGCGATCGGCCTGGAGGTGACGGCCCCATGTCCCAACCGGCGATCTTCTCCGTCTCCGAGGTCACGCGGCGTCCGCGCAGAACGCTGGCTCCGTCGGTGGCTCCCGCGCTGAGAGCGGCGCGGTCCCATCTGCGTGACGCGAAGGAGGCGCGCTCCGCGCCCGAACGCTACGTCAGCGCCCATCTGGCCGCCCTGCGCGCGGCGGCGGCGGTCCTGGCGCAGCGCTCGGACCCGGCGGCGCGGTCGGGTCGCGGCCGCCGACCGCGCAGCGCCTGGGAGCAGTTGCCCGCCGCCGCACCCGAACTCGCCGAGTGGGCGGCGTTCTTCGCGGCCGGGGCGGCGAAACGCGCCGCGGCCGAGGCGGGACTGACCAACGCCGTCACCGGGGACGAGGCCGACGCCCTGGTGCGTGAGGCCGGGGTGTTCCTGTCCGTGGTGGAGTCCCTGCTCGGCTGCCACCCGTCGCACCGCGCGGGGTGAGTCCGAAGTCCCGCGGACACACGACGGCGGCCGCTCCCGTCAGGGAGCGGCCGCCGTCGTCTGATCGCCTCCCGCCCCTCGCGGGGAGGGGCGCCCTCAGCGGCTCGGCGCCCCGGCGAGGAGTCGGTTGCTCCTCGGCGGTCCGGGACCGGACACCGTCCGGTCGGCACGCCCGGAGCGGTCCACCGGACAGGCTCCGGCGGACCCCGGAATCCGGCGGACCCTAGAAGGCGTCCACCGCGCGCCGGGCCTCGGGGTCGAGCACGCCCCAGTTGATGAGCTCCTCGGTCAGGTCGGCGGGCGAACGGTCGTAGATGACCGCCAGCGAGCGCAGGTCCTCCTGGCGGATGGACAGCACCCGGCCGTTGTAGTCGCCGCGCTGGCTCTGGATGGTGGCCACGTAGCGGGCGAGCGGTCCCGCCTTGTCCTGGGGCAGTTGCTGCATGCGCTCCAGGTCGATGACCAGCTTGGGCGTCGGGCCCAGCGGCGTGGGCGCGGCCCCGCCCGGCAGCAGCTCCGACATCGGCACGCCGTAGAAGTCGGCGAGTTCGGCCAGTTTCTGCACGGTCACGGCACGGTCGCCACGCTCGTAGGAGCCGACCACGACGGCCTTCCAGCGTCCGTGGGACTTCTCCTCCACGCCGTGTAGGGACAGACCCTGCTGAGTGCGGATGGCGCGCAGTCGGGCGCCCAGGGCTTTTGCGTATTCCGATGGCATTTTTCTCGTGCTCCCCGGCCGTGAAAGTGGCTGAGATGGGCGGCGGGACCCGCGGCGGGTTCGTTGCGCGAACCCCGTCGCGTCGAAAACGACCTGTGTGCGGCTCAGTCGGCGACTCGCGGAATCACACCCCCACAGTGGTTACGGACAGTGACGGTAGGGCGGTGCAACCTCTCAGGTCAAGCCGTTGGGTGAAAACGCGACGATTCAGTGGCCAAACTGTGTGTAAGTGAGGCGACTCTCATACGCTCCCCAAACGGGACACAACGGATCGGCCGTCCCCTTCCAAAGTCCTGTCTCGCAGCGTTTCTCCGCTGGTGGTGGCGCTGTTTTGCGCGGTGCGCGCACCTGCTGAGCCCGGATGTTCGCGGAGAGTCAAGGACTCTGAGCGTGATCACTCTCATACTTTTCGGTTGTTGCGTCCATGCTACGTCACCCGGGGAAACCGGCGCTGGTACCGTGAGAGCCGTCCGACGTCCTTTAACGACCTGTCCAGTGAGGCAGGGAAGGAGGTCAGCTCGTGCATGCCCGAAAACATGCCGACGGCGAGCGACCAGACCAGACAAGAGCGGTCCTCGAGGGTCCCGAGATCGGCCGGGCCCTGACCCGCATCGCCCACGAGATCCTGGAACGCACCAAGGGCGGAGACGATCTCACCCTGCTGGGCATCCGCACCGGGGGCGTCCCGCTCGCCCGGCGACTCGCCGAGCGCATCGAGCGGGTGGAAAACCGCAGTGTTCCCTGGGGCGCACTCGACATCACCATGTACCGCGACGACCTGCGGATGGCTCCCGCCCGCGCGCTGGGCCGCACCGAGATCCCCGCCGAGGGCGTCGACGGACGCGTCGTGGTCCTGGTCGACGACGTGCTCTTCTCCGGCCGCACCGTCCGCGCCGCCCTGGACGCGCTCAACGACCTGGGCCGCCCCCGCGCGGTGCAGCTCGCGGTCCTGGTCGACCGCGGCCACCGCGAACTTCCCATCCGAGCCGACTACGTCGGCAAGAACCTGCCCACCTCGCTGCGGGAGAGCGTCACCGTCCTCCAGGAGGAGCCGCACGGACGCGACGCCGTCCTCATCGGTCCGGCCAAACCGCGCCCCGGCGCCGAGCCCGCGGCGACCGGCCCGACCGCGTCGGAGGTCGACCGCTGATGCGACACCTGCTCTCCACCGGGGACCTGACCCGCGACGAGGCCGTCCTGATCCTCGACACCGCCAAGGAGCTCGCCCAGGTCGGCGAACGCTCCGTCAAGAAACTGCCGACCCTGCGCGGCCGCACCGTGGTCAACCTCTTCTACGAGGACTCCACGCGCACCCGGATCTCCTTCGAGGCCGCGGCCAAGCGCATGTCGGCCGACGTCATCAACTTCTCCGCCAGGGGTTCCAGCGTCGCCAAGGGCGAGAGCCTCAAGGACACCGCGCTGACCCTGCAGGCCATGGGCGCCGACGGCGTGGTCATCCGGCACAGCGCCTCGGGCGCCGCGCGCCGCCTCGCCGACTGGGTGGACGGCGCGGTCGTCAACGCGGGCGACGGCACCCACGAGCACCCCACGCAGGCCCTGCTGGACGCCTTCACCATGCGCGAGCGCATGGGACGGCTGGAGGACCTGCGCGTGGCCGTCGTCGGCGACATCCGGCACAGCCGCGTCGCCCGCTCCAACGTGCTGCTGCTCAACACCCTGGGCGCCGAGGTCACCCTCGTGGCCCCGCCCACCCTGCTGCCCGTCTCGGTGGGCACCTGGCCCTGCTCGGTCTCCTACGACCTGGACGAGGTGCTGCCCAAGAGCGACGTCGTGATGATGCTGCGGGTGCAGGCCGAGCGGATGAACGCGTCCTTCTTCCCGTCCGCGCGCGAGTACAGCCGACGCTACGGCCTGGACGCCGACCGCTTCGCGCGGATGGCCGAGCACGCCATCGTCATGCACCCGGGCCCCATGATCCGCGGCATGGAGATCTCCGCGGAGGTCGCCGACTCGCCCCGCTCCACCGTCGTGGAGCAGGTCACCAACGGGGTCAGCGTGCGCATGGCCGTGCTGTACCTGCTGCTGGGCGGAGCGATGCAGACAACGGGGAACCAGGGGGAGACCAGATGACCGACACCAAGCGCTACCTGATCCGCGACACCCGCGTCCTGGGCGGCGAGCGCACCGACATCCTGCTGGGCTCCGGCCGCATCGAGCAGATCGGCGCGGACCTGCCCGCAGACGGGGCCGAGGTCGTCGACGCGGCGGGGGCGATCGCCCTGCCCGGACTGGTCGACCTCCACACCCACCTGCGTGAACCCGGACGCGAGGACGCCGAGACCGTCGCCACCGGTTCGCGGTCGGCCGCGATGGGCGGCTACACCGCCGTCTTCGCCATGGCCAACACCGACCCCGTCGCCGACACCGCCGGAGTCGTCGAGCAGGTCTGGCGGCTGGGCCGCGACGCGGGCTACTGCGACGTGCACCCCGTGGGCGCGGTCACCGTCGGCCTGGGCGGCCGGCAGTTGGCCGAACTCGGCGCGATGGCGGACTCCCCGGCCCGGGTGCGCGTGTTCTCCGACGACGGCATGTGCGTCTCCGACGCGCTGCTCATGCGCCGCGCCCTGGAGTACGTCAAGGCCTTCGGCGGGGTCGTCGCCCAGCACGCCCAGGAGCCGCGGCTGACCGAGGGCGCCCAGATGAACGAGGGCGTCGTCTCCGACCGGCTGGGCCTGGCGGGCTGGCCCGCGGTCGCCGAGGAGGCGATCATCGCCCGCGACTGCCTGCTCGCCGAGCACGTCGGCTCGCGCCTGCACGTCTGCCACGTCTCCACCAGGGGGTCGGTGCAGATCATCCGCTGGGCCAAGAGCCGCGGCTGCGACGTCACCGCGGAGGTGACCCCGCACCACCTGCTGCTCACCGACGAACTCGCCGAGAGCTACGACCCGGTCTACAAGGTCAACCCGCCGCTGCGCACCGCCGAGGACGTCGAGGCGCTGCGCGAGGGACTGGCCGACGGCACGATCGACATCGTGGCCACCGACCACGCGCCGCACCCCAGCGAGGCCAAGGAGACCGAGTGGGGCCAGGCCGCGATGGGAATGCTCGGCCTGGAGACGGCGCTGTCGGTGGTGCAGCACACGATGGTCGACACCGGCCGCCTCGACTGGGCCGGGGTGGCGCGGCGCATGTCGGCCACTCCCGCCCGGATCGGCCGCGTCACCGACCAGGGCCGCCCGGTCGCCGTCGGGGAGCCCGCCAACATCACGCTCTACGACCCGACCGCCACGCGGGTGGTCGACCCCTCCGCGATGGCGTCCAAGAGCCGCAACTCGCCCTACGTCGGCATGACGCTGCCGGGCCGCGTGCTCGCCACCTTCCTGCGCGGGGTTCCGACCGTCCTCGACGGGAAGATCCAGTGACCATGAGCGACCACTTCCAGGCGCCCGCGACCCCGCCGCCCGCGAACGGCGCGGCGGGCGGGGAGCGCCGCAGCGACCAGACCACACCCATCCGTCCCGCAGAGGGGAAGAAGAACGTGCAGGTGCCCGCGATCCTGGTGCTGGAGGACGGCCGAGTCTTCCACGGGGCCTCCTTCGGAGCCGAGGGGGAGACCTTCGGCGAGATCGTGTTCAACACCGGCATGACCGGCTACCAGGAGACTCTCACCGATCCCTCCTACCACCGCCAGATCGTGGCGATGACCGCGCCGCACATCGGCAACACCGGGGTCAACGACGACGACCCCGAGTCGGGCCGCATCTGGGTGGCCGGGTACGTCGTCCGCGAGCCCGCCCGCATCCCGTCGAACTGGCGGGCCAAGCGCACCCTCGACGAGGAGCTGCGCCGCCAGGGGATCGTGGGCATCGCGATGCCCGGCACCCGGGCGCTCACCCGCCACCTGCGCGACAAGGGCGCGATGCGCGCCGCGATCAGCACCGTGGAGCTCGACCCGCAGCGGCTGCTGGAGCGGGTCCTGGCCAGCCCCCGGATGGCGGGCGCCGACCTGGCCGGCGAGGTCACCACCGCCGAGCCGTACACGGTCCGCCCGCCCGAGGGCGTGCCCACCCGGTTCACCGTCGCCGCGGTCGACCTCGGCATCAAGGCGATGACCCCGCAGCGGCTCGCCGAACGCGGCTGCGAGGTGCGGGTCCTGCCCGCCGACACCACCGCCGAGGAGATCCTCGCCCTCGACCCCGACGGCGTGTTCTTCAGCAACGGCCCCGGCGACCCCGCCACCGCCGACACCGCCGTGGCGGCGATGCGCGGCGTGCTGGACGCGGGCAGGCCGCTGTTCGGCATCTGCTTCGGCAACCAGATCCTGGGCCGGGCCCTGGGACTGGGCACCTACAAGCTGCCCTTCGGGCACCGGGGCATCAACCAGCCGGTCCGCGACACCCGGACCGGGCGCGTCTACATCACCAGCCAGAACCACGGCTTCGCGGTGCGCGCCGACGCCGACGGTGCGTTCGACACCCCGTACGGCCGCGCCGAGGTCAGCTACATCGGACTCAACGACAACGTGGTCGAGGGGCTGCGGCTGCTGGACCGTCCGGCGTTCAGCGCCCAGTTCCACCCCGAGGCCGCCGCCGGACCGCACGACGCCGCCGAGCTGTTCGACGCCTTCGTCGACCTCATGGCCGCCCACCGGGACGCGCGCGACGCCGCACGGGTCTGAACCGCCCGACCACGGCGACCGCCGCACCACACCCCGCGGAGACCGACACGCCCACCGGCGGCGGTCCGCGCCACCAACGCCTCGACCCGACACTGAGGAATACACAGAGCTATGCCACGCCGTACTGATCTTTCGTCTGTGCTCGTGATCGGCTCCGGTCCGATCGTCATCGGCCAGGCGTGCGAGTTCGACTACTCGGGCACCCAGGCCTGCCGGGTGCTCAAGGCCGAGGGCCTGCGGGTCATCCTGGTCAACTCCAACCCGGCCACGATCATGACCGACCCCGAGTTCGCCGACGCCACCTACGTCGAGCCGATCACCCCCGAGATGGTCGAGAAGATCATCGCCAAGGAGCGCCCCGACGCGCTGCTGCCCACCCTGGGCGGGCAGACCGCGCTGAACACCGCCGTCGCGCTGCACGAGTCCGGAGTGCTCGCCAAGTACGACGTCGAACTGATCGGCGCGAACATCGACGCCATCCAGTCCGGCGAGGACCGCGACGTCTTCAAGAGGATCGTGGAGCGCATCGGCGGGGAGTCCGCCCGCTCGGTGATCTGCCACACCCTCGAGGAGTGCCTGGCCGCCGCCGAGGAGCTGAGCTACCCGGTCGTGGTCCGCCCCTCCTTCACCATGGGCGGCGCGGGGTCCGGCTTCGCCCACGACGAGACCGAGCTGCGCCGCATCGCCGGGCAGGGGCTGGAGCTCTCGCCCACCACCGAGGTGCTGCTGGAGGAGTCCATCCTCGGCTGGAAGGAGTACGAGCTGGAGCTGATGCGCGACGCCAACGACAACGTGGTCGTCGTCTGCTCCATCGAGAACCTCGACCCGATGGGCGTGCACACCGGCGACTCCATCACGGTGGCGCCCGCCATGACCCTCACCGACCGCGAGTACCAGCGGCTGCGCGACCTCGGCATCGCCGTCATCCGCGAGGTCGGCGTGGACACCGGCGGCTGCAACATCCAGTTCGCGGTGCACCCCGAGACCGGCCGGGTCATCGTCATCGAGATGAACCCGCGCGTCTCGCGGTCCTCGGCGCTGGCCTCCAAGGCCACCGGCTTCCCCATCGCCAAGATCGCCGCCAAGCTCGCGATCGGCTACACCCTGGACGAGATCCCCAACGACATCACCGCCGAGACCCCGGCCAGCTTCGAGCCGACCCTGGACTACGTGGTCGTCAAGATGCCGCGGTTCGCGTTCGAGAAGTTCCCCGGCGCCGACCCCGGCCTGACCACCACCATGAAGTCCGTGGGCGAGGCCATGGCCATCGGCCGGTCCTTCCCCGAGGCGCTGCAGAAGGCCATGCGCTCGCTGGAGAAGAAGGGCGCCGCCTTCACCTGGGCGGGCGAGCCCGGCGACAAGGACGAGCTGCTGCGCGCGGTGCGCACGCCCAGCGAGAACCGGCTCCGCCAGGTCCAGCAGGCCCTGCGCGCGGGGGCCACCGTGGCCGAGTTGTACGAGGCCACCAGGATCGACCCGTGGTTCCTCGACCAGCTGCTGCGGCTGGAGGAGAAGGCCCGCGAGCTGGCCGCCGCCCCCCGGCTGGACGCCGAGCTGCTGCGCTCGGCCAAGCGGCTGGGCTTCTCCGACGTCCAGATCGGCGAGATCACCGGCCGCTCCGAGGAGGTCGTCCGGGAACTGCGCGACGCCCTGGACGTCCACCCCGTCTACCTGACCGTGGACACCTGCGCCGCGGAGTTCGCCGCGCGGACGCCGTACCTGTACTCCAGCTACGACGAGGAGACCGAGGTCCCCGAGAGCAGCCGACCCAAGGTCATCATCCTCGGCTCCGGCCCCAACCGGATCGGTCAGGGCGTGGAGTTCGACTACAGCTGCGTGCACGCCTCCTTCGCGCTGGCGGAGGCCGGATACGAGACCGTCATGGTCAACTGCAACCCCGAGACGGTCTCCACCGACTACGACACCAGCGACCGGCTGTACTTCGAGCCGCTGACGCTGGAGGACGTGCTGGAGGTCGTGCGCGCCGAGCAGCTGACCGGACAGGTCGCGGGCGTGATCGTGCAGCTGGGCGGCCAGACCCCGCTGGGCCTGGCCGGAAAGCTCAAGGACGCGGGGGTGCCGATCGTGGGCACCAGCCCCGAGGCCATCGACCTGGCCGAGGACCGCGGCGAGTTCGGCCGGGTGCTGGCCAGGGCCGGGCTGCCCGCCCCCAAGCACGGCACCGCCCAGTCCTTCGAGGAGGCCCGGGCCATCGCCGACGAGATCGGCTACCCGGTGCTGGTGCGCCCCTCCTACGTGCTGGGCGGCCGCGGCATGGAGATCGTCTACAACGAGTCCATGCTCGCCGACTACATCGAGCGCAACGCCGAGGTCAGCACCGAGCACCCGGTCCTGGTGGACCGCTTCCTCGACGACGCCATCGAGATCGACGTGGACGCCCTCTACGACGGGACCGACCTGTATCTCGGCGGCATCATGGAGCACATCGAGGAGGCGGGGATCCACTCCGGCGACTCCGCCTGCGCCCTGCCCTCCATCACGCTCGGCCAGGAGGACATCGAGCGCATCCGCTACTCCACCGAGGCCATCGCCGCGGGCGTCGGGGTGCGCGGCCTGCTCAACGTCCAGTACGCGCTCGCCTCCGGGGTGCTCTACGTCCTGGAGGCCAACCCGCGCGCCTCGCGCACCGTGCCGTTCGTGTCCAAGGCCACCGCGGTGCCGCTGGCCAAGGCCGCCGCGCGGGTGATGATGGGCGCCGCCGTCCGCGAGCTGCGCGCCGAGGGCGTCCTGCCGCCGCGCGGCGACGGCGGCACCCTGCCGCTGGACGCCCCGGTCGCGGTCAAGGAGGCGGTGCTGCCCTTCAACCGCTTCATCGACCGCCACGGCCACGGTGTCGACACCGTGCTGGGGCCGGAGATGCGCTCCACCGGCGAGGTCATGGGCCTGGACGCGGACTTCGGCACCGCCTACGCCAAGTCCCAACTGGCCACCTACGGGAAGCTGCCCACCTCCGGAGCGGTGTTCGTCTCCGTGGCCAACCGGGACAAGCGCACCATGATCTTCCCGGTCAAACGCCTGGCCGACCTGGGCTTCGAGATCCTGGCCACCGAGGGCACCGCCCTGGCGCTGCGCCGCCACGGCGTCCAGGCCCGCGTGGTGCGCAAGCACAGCGACGGTCCCGGCCCCGACGGCGAGCCGACGATCGTGCAGCGCATCCACAACGGCGAGGTGAGCCTCATCGTCAACACCCCGTTCGGTGGTCCCGGCCAGTCGGGGCCGCGCCTCGACGGCTACGAGATCCGCACCGCCGCGGTCGCGCGCGGGGTACCCAGCGTCACCACCGTCCAGGGCCTCTCCGCCGCGGTGCAGGGCATCGAGTCCCTGGTCAACGGCGACATCGGGGTGCGTTCCCTGCAGGAGCACGCTCGCGCGCTGCAGGCCGCGACCCGGGAGGCGCTGGCGCGCTGACGGATCCGCTCGGGGACGGTCCGTACGCGGACCGTCCCCGAGGCGCGCCCGGGTACGGAACAATGGGGCAGCGAGCGCCCGGACACGGGGTTCTTCTCCGCGAGGCCCCTTCACGGCCCGTCGCGCGACGGTCGGGAGGGCGCTCGAGGCGGCGGTGAGAATCGAGGGGACCCCCAGGAGTGAGTGACGTGCGGCCGGTGCAGATGAGCAGCCCGGTGCTGACGGTGCGGCAGGTGGACGCCTACCACGCCATCACGGTGGTCGCTCCGGGGATCGCGGAGCGGTTCCGGTCGGGACAGTTCGTCGCGGTGGCGGTGGGCGGCGAGCACTCCAGCATGCTCACCCGTCGGGTCTTCGCCATCCACGAGGTCAAGCCCGACTACGGCGGTACCGTGGAGTTTCTGTTCACGGTGCGCGGCAGGGGCACCGCCTGGCTGGCCGAGCGCCGCTCCCGGGACCTGCTGGACGTCATCGGCCCCCTGGGCAGGCCGTTCCCGCTGCCGCGCGATCCGGTCAACTGCGTCCTGGTCGGCGGAGGGGCGGGCAGCGCGCCGCTGTTTCCGCTGGCGCACGCGCTGCGGCGGCGCGGCTGCCGGGTGGACTTCGTGCTGGGGGCGGCCACGGCGTCGCGGGTGTTCAGCGCGATCACGGCGCGGCGGATCGCCGAGACCGCGACCTTCACCACCGACGACGGCTCCTTCGGGACGCGCGGCAGGGTCACCGACGTCCTCGACCAGGTGATCGACGACGCCTGTTCGGACGTGGTGTACGCGTGCGGGCCGATGCCGATGCTGCGCGAGGTCACCGCGGCCGCGGCGCGCCACGGGATTCCGATCCAGGTGTCGGTGGAGGAGACCATGGCGTGCGGCACCGGCGTCTGCATGTCGTGCGTGGTCCCGGTGGTGGGGGAGGACGGCATCACCCGCATGGCGCGCGCCTGCGTGGACGGCCCGGTGTTCCGGGGCGAGCGCGTGCGGTTCGACGACGTCGGGACGATTCCCTTCGACGCCCTGGGAGCCCCGGGGTGGAAGGCGCGCGCGAGCGGGGAGGACCGGGCACGCGAGGCCGGATGAGCACGCGGTGACGGCGACGGAGAGGACGGCGATGATCCCTGATCTGCGGATCGGGCTGGGCGAGTGGGAGCTGGCCAACCCCGTCATGACCGCGGCCGGATGCGCCGGGTCGGGACGTGAGCTGGCGAGGTTCTTCGACATCGCGCGGATCGGGGCGGTGGTCACCAAGTCCGTGACACTGGAGCCCCGGGCCGGGCGGCCCGCGCCGCGCATCGCGGAGACGCCCAGCGGGGTGCTCAGCGCGGTCGGCCTGCAGGGGCCGGGCATCGACGTGCTCCTGCAGCGGGACCTGCCGTGGCTGCTGTCGCGCGGTGCCCGTGTGGTGGTGTCGGTGGCCGGGGGGAGCGCGGACGAGTACGCCGAACTCGCGCGGCGGCTGTCGGAGGCACCCGGAGTGGCCATGATCGAGGTGAACCTCTCCAGTCCCGACCCGGCGCGCGGGGGGCGGCACTTCGTGCAGGACTCCGCGGCCGCGGCCCGGGTGGTGGGCGCGGTGCGGGAGAACGCCCGGGCCGACATCCCGGTGTTCGCCAAGCTCTCCCCCGACGTGTCGGACCTGGTGGGGCTGGCGGCGGACTGCGTCGAGGCGGGCGCGGACGGGCTGGCCATGATCAACACGGTCCGGGGGATGGCCATCGACGCCGACACGCTGCGTCCGGCGGTGGCGGGCGGCATGGGCGGGCTGTCGGGACCGGCGATCCGCCCGATCGCCGTGGCCTGCGTCTACCAGGTGCACGCGGCGCTGCCCGAGGTGCCCATCGTCGGGATGGGCGGGGTGCGCACCGGGGCCGACGCGATGGAGTTCCTGCTGGCCGGGGCCAGTGCCGTGGCCGTGGGCAGCGCGCTCTTCCACGATCCGTCGGCGTGCGTGCGGGTGGTGCGGGAGCTGGAGCGGGAGTTGGTCGACCGGGGGGTGGAGCGGGTCGGCTCCCTGGTCGGCGCGGCGCACCGCACCGCGGGGGCGGCGGGCGTGGCGGCGGAGTGAGCGGGCGGATCCGGCGTGGACCGCTCGACGGGGGCGCCTGCGGCCCCCGGGCGCGGGGACAACCGAAAACCGGCTGAGACGTCCTGTACCGGGTTGGAATCGACGAGTGACCCTTTCCTGGCGGAGAGGGAAGTTGGGGCGCTTGTGGCGCTTTGGGCGCGTTCTGTGCCTGTTTTCAGCTCGCTGGCGCGTTTGGGCGCCCAGGAAGAGCGGGGTTTCCCGGGAGGCGGGCATGATCGGTCCGCGGAGGGGAACCCACGGGGACGGCGGGTGCGCCGCGAACAGCGGCGGACTGTCCCCACGGCCCCGCCGTACCGGCGGGGCGTGATCCGACCAACCGTGACACGCATGAAGGAGAGCCATCGTGGCCGCACCCATCGCCGTCGCGATCGACGCACCGGAAATCGAGACCGCCGCCCGCTGGGCGTCCGCGGTCGCCCCCCACGTCAGCACGCTCAAGGTGGGGCTGGAACTGTACCTGCGCTACGGCCCCGAGATCGTCGCGACCATCCGGGGCGCCAACAAGGTGGAGCTCTTCCTCGACCTGAAACTGCACGACATCCCCGCGACGGTCGCGGGCGCCGCCCGTGCCGTGGCGCGTCTCAGGCCGCGCTTTCTGACCGTGCACGCCACGGGCGGGTCCGACATGATCCGCGCGGCGGTGGAGGCGGCGCCCGACACGCGGATCGCGGCCGTGACGGTTCTGACGTCGCTCGACGAGGCGGCTCTGGAGGCCGTGGGCGTGCGCGGTCCCGCCTCGGACGCCGTGCGCCGTCTCGCGGTGCTCGCCGTCGACGCGGGAGCGCGGGCGCTGGTGTGCTCCCCCCAGGAGGTGGCCTCGCTGCGGGCGGAGGTCGGGCCGGACATCACGTTGATCACACCGGGGGTGCGTCCGGCGGGCGCGGAGCGGGGCGACCAGGCTCGGGTGGCCACCCCGGAGGAGGCACTGGCCGCGGGGGCGGATCTGCTGGTGATCGGCCGTCCCATCACCCGTGCCCCCGACCCGGGGGCCGCTGCCGCGGCGATCGGGGCCGCGCTCCGGCGGGCCCGGGCCACGGCTTCCTGACCGGCGGAAGTCTGTTACGGTCATCAGTCAATTGCGGATTTCTTCGTCCGGAATCCGGAGATCCGGCGGGAATGTGGCCAAGCTCACGTCAGCGCCCTCGGTGGGAGTCGCTGTCCTGTCCGGATTGTCAAGCAGGGCGGAAATCCGAAAATCAGCAACTGTGAGTAGCTTCCCGTGCGCTGTGCGTAGTTCCTTGAAGGAAATAGCGCGTGAAAAGCGACTTTGCGTTGCCGAAGAGGGGCGGAACCTACTAACTTGCGCAGGCGTCCGCCCTCTGAAAACTAGAGAAAACCGAGGTGACCCGGCGTGGCCCTTCCTCCCCTCACTCCTGAACAGCGCGCCGCGGCTCTTGAGAAGGCCGCGAAGGCCAGAAAAGAGCGCGCGGAGGTCAAGCACCGCCTCAAGCACGGCGGCATCTCGCTGACCGAGGTCCTCAAGCTCGGCCAGACCGACGAGGTCATCGGCAAGATGAAGGTCTCCGCCCTGCTTGAGTCGCTTCCCGGCGTCGGCAAGGTCCGGGCCAAGCAGATCATGGAGCGGCTCAACATCGCCGAGTCGCGGCGTGTCCGCGGCTTGGGCGCCAACCAGCGCGCCGCGCTGGAGAGCGAGTTCGGCGGCCAGTAGTTCAGGTGAGTCGGGCGCGCCACAGAGCGCGCCTCAGCCTTTGGCGGACTGGCCCGTCGACGCCCCGGGCGTCGACGGGCCAGTCCCCGTTGAGCTGGTATAAAAAGATCCATCCGCGCCACCGGGTCGTGGTCGCGGACCACCGTCCAGCCCGCCCAGAGCGGGAGCCGGGAGTCTGAGAACCAGTGCCTGTTGAGTCCGGTATCGGCCAGCCGAAACGCCTCACGGTCCTGTCCGGACCCTCCGGGGTGGGCAAGAGCACCGTCGTCAAGGAGTTGCGCCGCCGCCATCCCGAGGTGTGGCTGTCGGTGTCGGTCACCACGCGATCCCCGCGCCCCGGAGAGACCGACGGAGTCGAGTACCACTTCGTCGACGACGCCGAGTTCGACCGCCTCATCGCGGAGAAGCAGCTGCTGGAGTGGGCCGAGTTCGCGGGGAACCGCTACGGCACCCCGCGCGAGCCGGTGGTCGAGCACCTGGCGGCCGGCCAGCCCGTGCTGCTGGAGATCGAACTGAACGGCGCCCGCCAGGTACGCGCCAACATGCCCGAGGCGTTCCTGGTCTTCCTCGCCCCGCCGTCCTGGGAGGAACTGGTCCGCCGACTCACCGGACGCGGAACCGAGTCCCCCGAGGTGGTCCAGCGCCGACTCGACACCGCCCGCGTCGAACTGGCCGCCGAGAAGGAGTTCGACGTCACGCTCGTCAACACGTCGGTGCACGACGTGTGCGATGAGCTGCTAGGTTTGATGGTTGCGCCGTCCACGTAGCGACCAGGCGCACTCGGGGGCGTCCCGTCCGGCGGAGCCGGACACCGGTCCGTGCCGACGGTCCCGCGCCCCGTGTCCATCCGCATTCCACGGCGCCGCGCACGGCGCGGAGCCCCGACCGTCTAGGGGTTAGGCACCTTGGCTGGTACACCGCCCGTCGCCGAAGGCATCACCAACCCGCCGATCGACGAACTCCTCGAGGTCGTCGACAGCAAGTACAGCCTCGTCACCATGGCCGCCAAGCGGGCCCGGCAGATCAACGCCTACTACGCCCAGCTGGGCGAGGGGCTGCTGGAGTACGTGGGCCCCCTCGTGGAGACCCAGGTCCAGGAGAAGTCCCTGTCCATCGCGCTGCGCGAGATCAGGGAGGGCCTCCTGAGCGCCGAGGCCCAAGAGAACGCATAAGAGCCGTCCCGACCTGCGGGCTTCCCGCGGACCGAGTGCACCCTACCCCGCCCGTCCCACGCGGGAGGGCGACGGATAGGGTCGCGGTCGGCGGGAAGCCGGAAGGTGAGCAGTGAGGAAGGGACGGTGCCGCGATGTCGGCTGAGCGCGCACCCGAGGTCGTTCTCGGCGTCGGCGGGGGAATCGCCGCCTACAAGATCTGCGAGCTGTTGCGCCGCCTCACCGAGTCCGGTCACCGGGTCCGGGTGGTCCCCACCCGCGACGCCCTGCGGTTCGTGGGCGAGCCCACCTGGGCCGCGCTGTCCGGCAGACCCGTCGCCACCGACGTGTGGCAGTCGGTGCACGAGGTCCCCCACGTACGCCTCGGTCAGCACGCCGACCTGGTGTTCGTCGCCCCGGCCACCGCCGACCTGCTGGCCCGGGCCGCCCACGGCATGGCCGACGACCTGCTCACCAACACGCTGCTCACCGCGCGCTGCCCGGTCGTGTTCGCGCCCGCCATGCACACCGAGATGTGGGAGCACCCGGCCACCCGGCACAACGTCGCCACGCTCCGCTCCCGCGGCGCGATCGTGCTGGAACCCGCCTCGGGGCGGCTCACCGGAGCCGACACCGGCAAGGGGCGCCTGCCCGAACCCGCCGAACTGTTCGACGCCGCCCGCCGTGTGCTAGCCCGCGGCTCACTCCCCACCGACCTGGCCGGGCGGCACGTGGTCGTCTCCGCGGGCGGCACCCGCGAGGCCCTCGACCCGGTCCGCTTCCTGGGCAACCGGTCGACGGGGATGCAGGGGTACGCGCTGGCCGCCACCGCCGTGGCCCGCGGCGCCCGGGTCACCCTCGTCTCCGCGAACGTGGCGCTGCCGCCCCCGGCGGGAGCCGACGTGCGCCCGGTCACCTCCGCGGTGGAGTTGCGCGACGCGGTCCGCGAGGCCGCGGCGCGGGCCGACGCGGTGGTCATGGCGGCGGCCGTCGCCGACTTCCGTCCCGACACGGTGGCCACCGGGAAGATCAAGAAGACCGGTGGGCGTCCCGCGCCGATCGCCCTCGTGGAGAACCCCGACATCCTCGCGGAGCTCAGCCGCGACCGGCTCCGGCCCGACCAGGTCGTCGTGGGCTTCGCCGCCGAGACCGACAACGTGCTGGAGCACGGCCGCGACAAGCTCCGCCGCAAGGGCTGCGACCTGCTCGTGGTCAACCAGGTCGGTGACGGCAGGGCGTTCGGCACCCCCGACAACCAGGCGGTGGTGCTCGGCCCCGACGGACTGGCCGTGGACATCCCGCGCGGTCCCAAGGAGGACCTCGCCGACCGGGTGTGGGATCTGGTGGCCGAACGTCTTGGCGGCACGGTGCGAACCGCTGATCCTGGGCGATAATGACCACGGCGTTGCGCCACTCCACCGGAGGAGGCCACCAGGGGCCGGTCCGGCGAGGCCGCCCGTCACCACATCCGAGGAGCTCGACACAGCAGCCGGTCCGGCATGTGTCGATCCCCACTACAGTGGACCAATAAAACCAACCCCGCCGGTCGGGAACGGCCGGGGAGCCCCGAGGCGCCCCGGGCCCGGACGGCACGACAACTGTCAGCCAGCAGCCGCTGCGAGGAGTCCC
Organism: Thermobifida halotolerans; assembly: GCF_003574835.2. Classification (NCBI taxonomy): domain Bacteria; kingdom Bacillati; phylum Actinomycetota; class Actinomycetes; order Streptosporangiales; family Nocardiopsidaceae; genus Thermobifida; species Thermobifida halotolerans. The sequence continues at coordinate 606,820 of NZ_CP063196.1, forward strand.
ACACCGTGTCCCGTCGACTTTTCACTTCCGAGTCGGTCACCGAAGGCCACCCCGACAAGATCGCCGACCAGATCAGCGACGCGATCCTCGACTCGATGCTCAAGGAGGACCCCCGGAGCCGGGTCGCCGTGGAGACCCTCGTCACGACCGGTCAGGTGCATGTCGCAGGTGAGGTGACCACGTCCACCTACGTCGACATCCCCACCATCATCCGCGAGAAGATCCTGGAGATCGGCTACGACTCCTCGGCCAAGGGCTTCGACGGAGCCTCCTGCGGCGTCTCGGTCTCCATCGGCGCGCAGTCGCCCGACATCGCCCAGGGCGTCGACACCGCCTACGAGACGCGCGAGAACGAGGCCTCCGACGACCTCGACCGGCAGGGCGCGGGCGACCAGGGCCTGATGTTCGGCTACGCCAACAGCGAGACGCCCGAGCTGATGCCGCTGCCGATCAAGCTCGCGCACGCCCTGGCCCAGCGGCTGGCCCAGGTGCGCCGCGACGGCACCGTTCCCTACCTGAGGCCCGACGGCAAGACCCAGGTCACCGTCGAGTACGACGGCCAGACCCCGGTCCGGCTGGACACCGTCGTGGTCTCCAGCCAGCACGCCCCCGACATCGACCTGCGCGAGCTGCTGACGCCCGATGTCAAGGAGCACGTGATCGCCCCGGTCGTGGCCGAGTACGGCCTGGAGGCCGACAACTACCGGCTGCTGGTCAACCCGACCGGGCGGTTCGAGATCGGCGGTCCGATGGGCGACGCCGGACTGACCGGCCGCAAGGTCATCGTCGACACCTACGGCGGATACGCCCGCCACGGCGGCGGCGCGTTCTCCGGCAAGGACCCGTCCAAGGTCGACCGCTCCGCCGCCTACGCCACCCGCTGGGTCGCCAAGAACATCGTCGCCGCCGGGCTGGCCGAGCGCGTCGAGGTCCAGGTCGCCTACGCGATCGGCAAGGCCCAGCCGGTCGGCGTCTTCCTGGAGACCTTCGGCACCGAGCAGGTCGCCCCGGAGATGATCGAGAAGGCCGTGCTGGAGGTCTTCGACCTGCGGCCCGCCGCGATCATCCGCGACCTCGACCTGCTGCGCCCCATCTACTCCAAGACCGCCGCCTACGGCCACTTCGGCCGGGAGGTCCCCGAGTTCACCTGGGAGCGCACCGACCGCGTCGAGGCGCTGAAGTCCGCCGTGGGTGCCTGATCCGCACTTGAGGACAGCCGAGTGGCCCCGGTCCGCGCGGACCGGGGCCACCACCGTCGTGCGCGGTCAGCGCCGACCGGCGCCGCCGGTGAGCGACAGCACGGACTTCTGCAGCCACTCCAGCGGCCCGTACCGGAACCGGCGCAGCCACAGCGACGCGGAGACCAGCAGGAACAGGCTGACCCCGGCCCACAGGCCCAGCACCCACCACGGCCCCGAACCGCTCATGCGCGACGCCAGGCCCAACCCGAAGCCGTAGCACAGCAGCGAGCACAGCACGTTCTGCGCGACATAGCCGGTCATCGCGGTACGGCCCAGGGCGGACACGGCTTTGGTGACCACGCCGGACCCCGGCAGGCGGTCCACCAGCAGCCCGACCAGGCCGATGTAGCCCACCGCGACCACGGGAGCGGCGACATAGCGGTCGAGCAGGAACAGGTCCGCGCCGCCCAGGGAGGTGGCGAGGTTCAACGGAAGGCCCACCCCCAGCCCCCAGCGGGCCATGCGGACGCGCATCCGGCGCCCCGACGCGCCCGGGTCGAACGCTCCGGCGCGCATCAGCCTCACCCCGACGAGGAACAGCGCCACCAGCAGTGCGAAGGCGACGACCGGCTCGATCCGCAGGACCAACGCGTTGTCCATCCGGAACAGCACCTGCTCCGGGTAGCTTCCGTCGGCGTACAGCGCGGTGAGGTCGGCCACGTCGCGCGGGCCCGACTCCTCCTGCGGGGCTGTGGCCAGCGCCCAGGTGAGCAGCGACATCAGTAGCACGTGCAGCACGGCCGCCGACCACAGCACGGCCGAACGCACCCCGCGGGAGCGGGTGAGCAGCCAGGCCACCACCAGGCCGGTCACGGCGTAGCCCATGAGCACGTCCCAGGCGAACACCAGCGTGAAGTGGACGGCTCCCTCGACCAGGAGGAACAGCGCCCGCCCGGTGTAGGTCCCGGGCCAGCGCCGCCCCCGCCGCTCGGCGGAGCGGTACTGGAGGGCCAGTCCCGCGCCGAACAGGACGGACAGCAGGGCGAGGAACTTGCCGTTGGCCAGGAAGCGGAAGACGGCCTCCACCGCGCCGTCGACGGAGGAGACGGCGGAGACGTCGACCAGGGCCTCCGCGTCGACGAGCGGAGCGGTCTCTCCCAGGGGCGAGGCGAACAGCCACACGTTGGTGGCGAGCGTGCCCAGGATCGCCGTCCCGCGCAGCACGTCCAGCAGGGGGATGCGGGCGGCGGGCGGAACGTGGCGGGTCCCCGCCGCGGGGGCGGGTTCGGCGGTGTCCATGTCGTCTCCGGTCCTCCACTGATCGGTCGGCACCGCCGATGCTCTCCCGGACGCGGCCTCCCGCGCGTCGGGCGGACGGAGGACGAGGACGTACTGCTTTGGAAGGAGCGGACAACGGCGGCGGCCCCGGCCGTGCGGACCGGGGCCACCGCTTCCCCGAGGGGAGAAGCCCCGGAGAGTGTGTTGCCGGTGCCGATCAGCGGCGGGCGCCCTGTGCGGAGGCACCGCCGGTCAGGACCGGGACAGCAAGGCCGGACATCAGGTGACGAGATCGGCCTCGCAGCGCAGCCCCGGGGTCCGGGTGAACTTCGCGTCGCAGGTCGGCAGCGGGGCGTTCCACTGCTCCGCTGCCGCTACGTAAACGGCGTCGTGGGGAGAGCAGTTGTGCCGCAGTTCCCACACCCGGGGCGTCAACGGCTCCTGCATGATCCGCCCGATGGGGATGCCGCCCGTGCTCACCTTGCGGAGTGCGCCTTCTGCCTCGGCCGGCGAGAGCTTCGATGCCTTGGCCAGGCCGCGCGGCACACCGGCGAACTCCGGGTCGACGACCGAGGGAGCCAGCAGCCTCCTGCCCTTGACCCGTGCGGCCACGGCCGCGCTCGTGGCGCTCGGAAGGAGCCGACTGGCCAGGGCGGAGGTGTCGATGACGATCATTCGGGGCGTCCCTCGTGGAGGGCGGCCAGAATGTCCTCGGTGGTGACGTTCCCCTTGACGCTGTCACGGAACTCGGCGGTGTCGGTGACGAGTTCATCGGTGACGGGGGCGGGGAGTCCGCCCTCCGCCAGCAGGTCGCGGGGGGCGGACGGAACCGGGTGGACGATGTCGGCCTCAAGTAGGCCGACCAGGTAGTCCCGCAGGGACATGTGGGCGGCCCGCGCCTTGCGGAGCGCGGCTTCCGCCACGTCACCGGGGATCTCCAGTGCTTCGATCGTGATCGTGTCGTCCACGGTTCCACCGGCCCCACCCCGTGTGGGCTTCGAAGCGTTCGATTCCTTTGCGTACCCGTCCGAAAACGGCTGACAAAACGGACGCACGCTGGTCAAACGGTGTCCGTGACGGGGGAAGTTCCGCGGAAACGTCAGATCCGCACCACGGTGCTGCGCACGATCTCGAAGACCGGGTGGTGCGCCGCCTCGCGCTCGAACTCCTCCAGGGAGGCGTCGGGGCCGACCCGGAAATAGGGGCCGACCACGGCGGCCCGGGGGCCGTCGAGGTACTCGCGCAGCACCGGGGCGGCGCGCTCGGGGCTGACCTCGACCACGCTGACCAGTTCGATCCACCCGCCCCGGCGCAGCGTCGCGTAGCCGTCCTTGCGGATGTTGCGCACCCAGCCGACCTCGCCGTAGGGCGCCACCAGGAAGCGGCCGTCGGTGTTCTCGATCAGACTGACCGGGGTGGTGCGCAGAAAACCGGTCCTGGCCCCGCGGGTGGTCAGCAGGTGCAGTTCCCGCGGGCCGAGACCGTAGGCGACCGCCCCGCCGATGACGGCGTTGGCGACGCGCCGCGCCCGGGTCATCTCAAAACGCTTCGTTCCGTGCTCCATCGCACCTCTCCCTATCACACCCCCATTGTGGGGCGTGCGCGGAGTCCCTCGCGTCTGAGGCATACCCGGGCGGCCGCTCAACGGAACGCGGAGACGCCCGTCACCGCCTGCCCGAGGCTGAGCGCGTGGATCTCCTCGGTGCCCTCGTAGGTGGCGACCGTCTCCAGGTTCAGCATGTGCCGCAGCACCGGGTAGTCCAGGGTGATCCCGTTGGCGCCGTGCAGTGAGCGCGCCCTGGCGGCCACCCGCTGGGCGGCGGCCACGTTGGCGAGCTTGCCGAAGCTCACCTGGTGGTGGTGGCAGGCCCCCGCGTCCTTGAGCCGCCCCAGGTGCAGGGCGGTGAGGGCGGCCTGGTTGACGTCCACCACCATGTCGGCGAGTTTGCGCTGGGTGAGCTGGAAGGCGGCGATGGGGCTGCCGAACTGCTCGCGGGAGGCGGCGTAGTCCAGCGCCGCCTCATAGCAGGCCCGGGCCGCGCCCGCCGCGCCCCACAGGATGCCGAACCTGGCCTCGTTGAGGCAGGACAGCGGGGCGCCCAGCCCCTCGGCCAGCGGCAGCCGCGCCGATTCGGGCAGCCGCACCCCGTCGAAGGAGAGCGCGGAGGTGACCGACGCGCGCAGCGACAGCTTGCGGTGGATCACGGTCGCGGTGAACCCCGGGGTGTCGGTGGGGACCACGAAACCCCGGATGCCCTCGTCGGTCGCGGCCCACACCACGGCCACGTCGGCGATGGAGCCGTTGGTGATCCACATCTTCGCGCCGTCCAGCACCCAGTCGGAGCCGTCACGACGGGCCCGGGTGCGCATCGACCCCGGATCGCTTCCCGAGTCCGGTTCGGTCAGTCCGAAGCAGCCGATGGCCTCGCCCGCGGCCATCCGGGGCAGCCAGTGGCTCTTCTGCTCCTTTGAGCCGTACCGGTGGATCGCGGCCATGGCGAGCGAGCCCTGCACCGAGACGAAACTGCGCAGCCCGGAGTCGACCGCCTCCAGTTCCCGGCAGGCCAGCCCGTAGCAGACCGCGCTGGTCCCGGCGCACCCGTAGCCGTCGAGGTGCATGCCGAACAGGCCGAGCTGTCCGACCCGTCTGGCCAGGCCGCGCGGATCGGGGATGGTGCCGGCCTCGAACCACTCGGCGACGTGCGGCAGCAGTTCGCGTCGGCCGAACTCGCGCACGGTGTCGCGGACGGCGGTCTCCTCGGCGCTGAGCGAGGAGTCCACGGCCAGGAAGTCCAGGGGGTCGGGGGCGGCGGGTCTGCTGCGTGAGGTGCTCAACTGAAAACTCAACTCCTCGAGGTGATCGGGCGGGTTCTGCGGTGCGGGGGAGGGGATCAGCGGACCGGGTGCTGGACGACGGCGCCGCGCTCGACGAGGGCGGCGATCCGCTCCGGGGACAGGCCCAACTCCTCGAGCACCGCGGCGGAGTGCTGCCCCAGCAGCGGGGGAGGCAGCACGGCGCCACCGCCGGGGGTGGGCGCGTCGAAGCGGAACCCCGGCCGGACCAGCTCCAACTCGCCCAGGGTGGGGTGTGCCACGGTCATGGTCGCGTCGTCTCCGGAGGCGTCGGCGGTGCGGATCGCGTCCAGCACGCCCCGCACACTGCCCACCGGCACACCGGCGTCGGTGAGGATCGCGGTCCACTCCTCGGCGCTCCCGGCGGCCAGCGCGGCGGTGATCTCGGCGACCAGGGCCCCGCGGTGGGCGACCCGGTCGGTGTTGCTGCGAAACCGCGGGTCGTCGGCCAGTTCGGGGCGGCCCAGCGCCACGCACAGCTTCCGGTACAGCGCGTCGTTGCCGGCGGCGACGACGAGGTCTCCGTCACCGGTGGGAAAGGTCTGGTAGGGCACGATGGTGGCGTGCGCGTGCCCGACCCGCTCCGGTTCGACACCGGTGACCAGCGCTCCCTGGCCCACCTGCACCAGTCCCGACAGCGCCGAGTTGAGCAGCGACACCCGGATGTGGCCGCCCCGACCGGTGGCCGCGCGCCGCACCAGGGCGCCGCAGACCGCCGTGGCGACGTTGAGGCCGGTGAGCACGTCGGCGAGGGGGATGCCGATCTTGGTCGGCGGTCCGCCGGGCTCGCCCGTGGTGCTCATCAGCCCGCTCTCGCCCTGCACGACCACGTCGAAGCCGGGCCGGTCCGGTCGGACGTGTCCGGGGCCGAAGCCGCTGATGGAGCAGTAGACGACTCCCGGATTGTCCGAGGCGACGTCCGCGTGCCCCAGTCCGAGCCGTTCGGCCACGCCCGGCCGGAAGTTCTGCACCACCACGTCGGCCCGCGCGCACAGCGCGCGCACCGCGGCCAGCCCGTCGGGGTCCTTGACGTCGACGGCCAGGCTCCGCTTCCCCCGGTTCAGCGCCAGGTAGTAGGCGGCCTGGTCGCCGGCCCACGGCGGACCCCAGGCCCGGGTGTCGTCCCCCCGCTCCGGGTGCTCCACCTTGACCACGTCCGCGCCCATGTCCGCCAGCAGCATCGTGGCGTAGGGGCCGGCCAGCACCCGGGACAGGTCGGCGACGACGACGCCCGCCAGCGGTGCCGCGGGGCTGTCCGGAGACGCGGGCGTCACTGTCCGCCTCCCTCGGGTCGGTGGGGGTCGCGCAACTGCAACCCGGTCTCCAGGCAGCGGCGCAGCGCGGTGCTCAGGGCCGCGCCGGACTGGCCCGCGTAGCGGCTCTGCACGCGGCGCACCAGTTCGGCGATGTCGTCGTAGATCGACAGGCCCTCGGTCAGCACCCGGAAGAAGTCCCGGGCCAACTCGGTGATCAGGGTGGTGTCGGCGGCCACGATGCGGCCGGTGGACCGCTCCACGGCCAGGACCACTCCGAGCCGCTCGTACTGGTGGCGGCCCGCCACGGTGTCGGGCAGGCGGGCATACCCCGAGATGAGGACGACGTCGGGGTTGTCCAGCAGACGGCGGCGCGTTTCCTCGAGCACGAAACGAGCCCTCTCTTCATAGGCACACGAAACTCTCGCTCTGGAGTCTCGCGCCTGGACAGGACGTCGGCGAGAGGCGGTGCGGGGCTCCTCGTTGGCGTCCTCGGCGGGAGGGCAGACGCCTTCAGTATGCCAGCGGGGCTCCCGCCGGTGTCAAGGGTCCTTGATGTTCCGGGCCCTACGCCTCTGAACAGGGAGAACGAAACTCCGAGAAGCTTGGTGAAGCACTGGGAAACAAGGTGAGAATTATCCGATGTGTCAATTTCCGCGGAGGCGCTACCATCGAAGGCCAGTGACCGAGGTCACGGTGGACGAGTGTCGGCCGCGCCCTCGACGGCCGACGGTTGGGGGAACGCAATCGTGATCGAACAGCGGCAGGCACTGCCCGTCGACGCCGACCCCCGCTCCCCGGCGCTGCCCGGGCCCCGGGTCATCCGCATGGACGACTACCGTGCCGACACGCGCGCGGCCCCGTGCGAGCACGAGACCGCCCGAGCCGCCCGGATCGCCGAGGCCGAACACCGGTTCCTCCGCCGATGTGTCGGCTACCTCGCCGCCGACCTGCGGATACGACAGTACGTCGACTTCGGCTCCCGGGTGCCGCACTCCCGCGGAATCCACGACATCACCGACGAACACCTCTCCGACGCCCGCGTCGTGCGGATCGACACCGGAACAGCGGTGCCGCTGCACACGCGGGCGTCGTCGCACCGGTCGGCCGCCCTGTGGATCGAGCACCCCCGGGCCGAGGAGCTGGTGGCCCAACTCGGCCTGCGCGGCCTCGTCGACCCGGGCGAGCCCGCGGCGGTGCTGCTCGACACCGACCTGCTGCCCCGCGAACTCCCCGTCTCCGGCGTGGTCCACGCCCTGCACGACGCACTCGCCCCCGGCAGCCACCTCGTGCTCCGCCAGCGTCCCGGCAACCCGGCCGACCCCTACGCCCGCGGCATCGCCGCCGCGCTCTTCGAACCGTTCCTCCTGCTGGAGCCCGGAGTCGCCGACCTCGCCTGGTGGCCCTACCCCGACGAGGAGGTCGCGGCCGACGGAGTGGGCGTCCTGGCGGGACTGGCCCGGCGCCGCTGAGCGCGCCGGGCGGGGCGGGTCAGGACGCGGCGGGCAGCGACTCCCAGCGCCGCCACGTCCGCCGGTAGGCGTCGACCAGCCAGGCGTCGGCCCATGCCTGGTCGGCCGAGCGCGGCAGGTCCGCCTGTTCGACCAGCGCGGCCAGGCGCCGCTCCTGCTCGGCGGCCACCTCCAGTGCCTCCTGGCGGCTGTGGCGGCCCTGCCGCAGGTCGCGCAGCCACGTCCGCCACGGTTCGGGCATCGGCAGGGTGATGCGTCCGGTCTCCAGCAACTCCACCCCCTGCAGGCCCAGCCGGATCATGTGGGCGGCGAACTTGACGTCGAACCCGTACCGGTCGACGAGTTCGGGGCGGTTGGTGCGCCCGCCGCGCCGCCCCAGCATCCGGTCCCGCTGCGCGCGCAGGTAGCCCAGGAAACGGTGGCCGGCCGAGCGGGAGACGAACCGCTCCGCGTTGGCCCGCAGGTCGCGTCCCAGGTCGTCGACGTGGACGATCTCGGAGTCGGGCACGAACAGCGGGATCAGCACCGTGGGGTTGCCCGCCAGCGCCAGCCGGGTCCACTTGCGCAGCGAGTACACCGTCAGGTCCAGATCGCCAGGCCCCGAGCGCACCCCCTCGGGCTGGGTGCGGAAGACGTACTGCTCGAAGGCGCGCAGCCCGACGACGTACTCGGGAGGTTCGACGCAGATGCCCATCTCGTCCCGGTCGTCCTGACCGGACACGGCGATGCCGTGCACTCCGGAGCCGACCTGGCAGCGCAGCACGGTGCCGCGTTCGGCCAGCCGGGCGAACTCGGGATCGGAGTGCTTCACGACAACCTCCTGGGATCGGCGGAAACCGACCCTAACCGGGGAGTCCGGACGCGGCCACCGGTTTTCTCCGGAGTGCGCGGCGCGCTCAGACCACGTCCAGCGGGTCCATCCGCACCTGGACGGCCCTCTCCTCCCGGCGGGCGCTGCGGGCCGCGCCCGCGGCCTTGAGCGCGGCCGACAGTTCGCGGGAGGCGTCCCGGGAGACGCGCAGCAGGGCGCGTTCGACGCCGTCACCGCCGACGGGGACCGGTCCCAGCAGCTCGGCCGTCGGCGGCAGGGCGGCCTGGTCGAGGAACTCCCGCACCCGCGCGGCCTCCCCGGTGACCGAGGCCATCGTCACGGCGGGCGGGAAGCCCAGTTCCCGGCGTTCGGCCAGCTCCCGTTCCGCGAAGGCGGCCGGGTTCCACCGGATGAGCGCCTGCACCGCCGGGAGCGCCGCGTCGGCCAGCACCACCACCTGCCCGCCGTCCTCGGCGGGACGCACCAGGGCCGAGGCGTTGCACCAGCGGCGCAGCGCCTCCTCGGCGGCCCGCAGGTCGGCCCGGCCCAGCAGCGCCCAGCCGTCCAGGAGCACCGCCGCCGCATACCCCCCGGCCGCGGTCGGCTCGGCGCCGGGGGTCGCCACCACCAGCGCCGGGGTGTCGGGAACCTCCGCGAGGACCTCCTCGCGTCCCGAGGTGCGCACCGGTACCGACGGGAAGGCCCGGCCCAGTTCCTCGGCGGTGCGGCGGGCGCCGACCACGGTCGCGCGCATCCGGGGGAACTCGCAGGAGGGGCAGCGCCAGTCCCCGGCGATGTGGCCGCACCAGCGGCAGTACGGCATGGCGTGGGCGCTGCGCAGCGCCAGTGGCCCCCGGCAGGCCGGGCAGCGGGCGGGCGTGCGGCAGCGCGCGCAGGCCAGCGCGTCCAGGTAGCCGCGGCGGGGGACCTGGAACAGCACCGGTCCCCGGCGCGCGGCCTCCCGGGCCACCCGCAGCGCCATGCTGGGCAGCCGCGCCGAGCGTGCCGCCTCGTCGCGGGCGAGTTCGGCGTCGTCTCCTGCGGCGCGGACGAGGGGGGCGCGCCGCCGCACCAGGTCCCGGTCGGCGAGGATCGGGTGCGCCCACCCCGACTCGACCAGGAGAGCGGACTCGACGGTCCTGGTGAAGGAGCCGAACAGCGCCGCGGACCGGGTTCGGTGGGCGCGCAGCGACAGCACGGTGCGGGCGTGCGGGTAGGGCGCGTGGGGGTCGCAGTGCACGTCGTCGCCGTCGTCCCAGAGCACCACCAGGCCCAGGTCGGTCACCGGGGCGAACATCGCGGCGCGGGTGCCCACCACGATCCGGACGCGGCCGCGCAGCACCGTCAGCCAGCGCCGGTAGCGTTCGGCCGGGCCGAGTTCGGCCGTCAGCGCCACGTGGCGGTCCCGGCCGAGCCGTTCGGTCAGTGCGGCGTCCACCCGGGCGACGGCACGGCCGTCGGGCACCACGACGAGCGTGCCGCGGCCCGCGGCCAGGGCGGTGTGCGCGGCCACCGCGATCGCGTCGCACCACCGCGGCCCAGGCAGGGCGGTCCACACCGCGCGCGGCGCCCGGTCGGCGCGCAGCGCGCCCAGGAACGCCGGGCCGGTCGGGTAGTCGGTCCAGGGACCGGCGTCGAGCGGGGCGTCCCCGATCCCGGGCGGCGGTTCGGCCGCGGCGGGCTGCGGCTCCTTCTCGACCCGGGCGTGCCGCGGCGGCACGGCCAGCCGCAGCACGTCGCTGAGCGTGCCCGCGTAGTGGTCGGCGACGGCGCGGGCCAGCGCGGCGATCTCGGGGGTGAGTACCGGCTCGGGGGAGACCACCTGGTGCAGGTAGGCCAGGCGGCCCGGGAACGCCGACTCCGCGACCCGTTCCAGCAGGAAGCCGTCCAGGGTCTGGCCGTTGAACCGGACCCGGACCCGGCAGCCGGGCACGGCGGTCTCGTCCAGGGACTCGGGCACCCGGTAGTCGAAGGGGCGGTCCAGGTGCGGCAGCGGCGTGTCCACGACGACCCGCGCCACGGACAGCGTGGCGGCGGGCCTGCGGGGGCGGGGTCGCGGGGCCGTCGCGGCGCGGGGCGCCTCGAAGAGGGCTCCCTCGTCGGGGGCGGACTGGTCGGACATGACTGTCCCAGTCTTACCAGAGCCCTGCCGGGGCTCCGGGGCCACAGCGGGGGCGGGAAGTCAACGGTCGCTGACCGTGCGCTCCGTGTGACTGACCGGCAGCTTCTCGAAAGACCCCGTTTCTGGTTCATGCCCCCGAAACGAGGATCATTGTGAGTGATCTGCTGCTGCGTGGCGGCGCGATGGCAGCGGCCGTCCCGGCCTTCTCCGCCAGCGCCTGGTTCGGGTGGGCGCAGGAGCGCCCGCCCGCGGGCTGGAAGATCCCCCTGGCCGTGGGCTCGGTGGGCGGATGCTGCTCGCGGCCGCAGCGGGCACGGTCGCGGGGCTGAACCGGACCACCGGCCCGGCTCTCGACGACGCGGAGAACTTCCGGACCCATCTCGTCACCGTGGCGGTCGAGTCCGGGCTGGCGGCCTCCGCCGCCCGGCCCCCCGGGGGCCGCGGCGCGCCGAAACGGTCGGGGGGGGACAGGAAGCGGCCCGAGCCGAGGGCTCGGGCCGCCCCGTGCACTGCCGGGAGGGTCAGCCGGCGGTGCAGGTGAGGGTCGGGACGCTGTTGGCGCCGCTCTTGGAGGCGACGAAGCCGAACTCGGTGGACGCGCCGGAGCCGAGGGAGCCGTTGTAGCCGACGTCGCTGGCGGTCACGCTGGAGCCGCTGGAGGTGACCGTGGCGTTCCAGGCGTTGGAGACGCTCTGGCCGTCGGTGAAGGTCCACGTCACGGTCCAGCCGCTGATGGCCTGGTTCGCGGTGACCGTCACGGTTCCCTGGAAGCCGTTGTCCCACTCGTTGGCGATCGAGTACGTCGCCGTGCAGGCGCCGTCCGGGTCCGGGTTGGGGTCGGGCGTCGGCTCGGGGTCCGGCGTCGGCTCGGGGTCCGGCGTCGGGTCGGGCGTGTAGTCGCCCGCGGCCATGGCCATCTCGTAGGCGGCGTCGGGCACGAACTGACCGGCGCTCGCGATGCAGCCGTCGGCCTCACCCGGCAGCTTCACCCACAGGAAGGCGTCGATCATGGAGTCGCCGGTGTTGGTGGTGCTGGGCGTGCCGATCGCGCGCCCGCTCGGGTCGCACCACTCGCTGCCGTCGGGGCCGTTGCCGTTGCGGCTGGTGTCGATGACGGCGCGCAGCGAGGAGTCGCCGGTGGCCGCGATCACGGCCTTGGCGTAGGCGACCTCGTCGGCGGTCCACCGGTAGTTGGAGGTGTTGGTGGCGATGCCGTCCGCGCTGTTGGAGATGTCGGCCTGGTTGAGCCAACTGGCCATCTGCGAGGGCGAGTGCCAGGCGGAGTGCCCGGCGTCGAAGTAGACGCGCGCCTGGGAGGAGCCGGCCTTGAGCGCCTTGCCCGCGTACGACAGCGTCTGGAGGACCTCCTGCTGCGTGGACTGCATGCAGCTGGCCATCAGCGAGATCAGGTCGGGTTCCACGACGATGTAGGCGGGACGGTTCTTCAGACCGGCGGCGAAGTCGTCGACCCAGTCCCGGTAGGCGGCGTGGCTGGGCGCCCCGCCGCTGCTGTGGTTGCCGCAGTCACGGCCGGGGGCGTTGTAGACCACCAGGATCGGGGTCTTGCCCTCGGACGCGGCCGCGCTGACGAGCGAGTCCACCTGACCGGTGATCTCGCCGGGGTTGTGCTGGGTGAACCACGTGGCCTGCGGAACGCTGGCGACGCGGTCGCGGATCACGGGCGTACGCGGGTCGCTGGGGTTGTTGCGCACCCACTCGGCGGACGCCATGTCGGGGTTGACGTAGAAGGGGGAGTCGTTCGCCGCCGCCTGCGAGGGGAAGGCGAGCATGGCCGCGCCGAGCACGGCCGCCGCCGCGGTGCCGAGCAGCGCGCGGATGGGTTTGGGGGACATTACGGGACTCCTTACGGGCGCAGAGGCTCCGGAGAAGACACGAAGGGAACGCAGTGAATGGGAGCGCTCCCAATTCGCTTTCCGTTTCGGACCATAACCACTCAGCGGCGTCATGTAAAGACCGAGTGTCATCCTTGTTGCCGTCCCGTTCCCACAAGACCGCCACAGGTTTTCCAGAAAGGGTCATAGAAGTGACAGAGTGCCGTGTACGCGGCGTGGTCGGGGATTCCGCAGATGTCTGATGATGCGCGGAAATATTTCTGAATCCAGAAAACGCAGGCGGAAGCCGATGGAAACCACTTCGGGCGGAGAACTGACTGAGGTGTGGGTGTCGGGTTCTGCGGCGGGTGCGGGGGTCTTCGCGGAGAACCCGGGGGTGGGTGAGGTATTCCACCCCGGCGTCCGGGGCGGGCCACCACCGGCTGGCCGCGCCTGGTCGAGGCGCCCCCCGGGCGGACAAGCCGCAAGAACACCAGAAACCCCGGACCGGTCCTCCGGGGGAGCGGGACCGTCTCCGAAGGTGCGGGTGGGTGGGCCGTATCCGGGCTCGGCGCCCGGGGCGCCTCGACCGGCCACCGGCAGCCGGTGGTGGCCCGCTTCTGAGGAGTCCTGCGGAATGCCTCGGCCTCGCCGGGGCGCAGTGGAACCGCATCCGCCGCGAACCCGGCTGTCAGACCTCGGTGAGGGGGCGAGCCCACCTGTGATCCCCCTCCGGGGTCGAGGTTGCAGGGCCCCCTGGGGTGGAGGCCACCCGAAACCTCCTGCGGGGCCCGGGGAAGGCCGTGGTGCGCGATGCCTCCCCGCGCCCTGGAGGCAGCCCTGCGCCCTCAGCCCTGATGCCGCAGAACGCCCCACCAACCCGCCGGTGGAGGCGCGGGCGCCCCGAGCGCTTCGCCCACCTGTCCACCCCACCGTGCCCTTGCCCCACCCAGGCCCCCTCCTACGACCGGACCGCCTCCAGGGCAGGAAGACGCGGACCCCCGTCCACAGCGTGTCGGACGGCGGCCACGGATTCCGCGAATGGCAATACGCTGGACCCGGGCGGGCGTCGCAGGCACGCCGCGGCGGGGAAGGCCGCGGTCGACATCGCACATGGGGGTCGTACATGAGACTGGTCTTCGCGGGCACACCCGAGGTGGCGGTGCCGTCTCTGGAGGCGCTGCTCGCCTCCGAGCACGAGGTGGCCGCGGTGGTCACCCGCCCCGACGGCGCCGCGGGCCGGGGCCGCCGCGTCTCGGTCAGCCCGGTGGCGCGCCGGGCCGCCGAGGCCGGAATCGAGGTCCTCAAACCCGCCAGGGCCAGCGATCCCGAGTTCCTCGACCGGCTGCGCGCCATCGCCCCCGACTGCTGCCCCGTCGTGGCCTACGGCGCGCTGCTGCGTCAGGAAGCACTCGACATCCCCCGCCACGGCTGGATCAACCTGCACTTCTCCCTGCTGCCCGCATGGCGCGGCGCCGCCCCCGTGCAGCACGCCGTCCTGCACGGCGACGACATCACCGGAGCCACCACCTTCCGCATCGAGCAGGCCCTGGACTCCGGCCCGGTCTACGGCACGGTCACCGAACCCATCAACCCCCGCGACACCAGCGGAGACCTGCTGGAGCGCCTGTCGCGCTCGGGGGCCGAACTCCTCGTGCGCACCCTGGACGGCATCGCCGAGGGCGAGCTCGTGCCCCGGCCGCAGAGCACCGAGGGCGTCACCTACGCGTCCAAACTCACCTCCGACGACGCGCGGGTCGACTTCACCGCCCCCGCCATGCACGTCGACCGGCTCGTCCGCGCCTGCACCCCCGCCCCCGGCGCGTGGACCCTCTTCCGCGGCGCCCGCCTCAAGCTCGGCCCGGTCCAGCCCGTCGCCGACGCCCCCGCCCTGCCCCCCGGCCGCCTGGCGGTCGGCCGGAAGGAGGTCCTGGTCGGCACCGCCACCCACCCGGTGCGGCTCGGCGACGTCCAACCGCAGGGCAAGAAGGCCATGCCCGCCGCGGACTGGGCGCGCGGCGTGCGACCCGGCGACGACGAGAGCCTCGGAGACCGGTGATCACCGGCGCGGATCGATACCCTCGTTGACGAGGGCCGCACCACGGCGGCCGGCGCAGACACGACCAGGCATGAGGCGACTCCACCGTGACCGAGAGATCCCGCTCCCCGTACCGCCCGACACGCCGCGGACGCGGAGGACCCGCGCCGCAGGCCCGCCCGAAGGACCCGGCGCGCAGGGCCGCCTATGACGTGCTGCACGCGGTGCAGAGCCGCGACGCCTACGCCAACCTGCTGCTCCCGGTCACCCTCAGGGAACGCGACATCACCGGACGCGACGCCGGGCTGGCCACCGAGCTGACCTACGGGACCCTGCGCCGCCAGGGCTCCTACGACGCCGTCCTCGACGCCTGCGTGGACCGCTCCCTGCGGTCCGTGGACGCCGAGGTGCTGCCGCTGCTGCGCATGGGCGCCCACCAACTGCTGTCCATGGACGTTCCCCAGCACGCGGCGGTCAGCACCACCGTCGACCTGGCGCGCCGGGTCGTCGGCCACCACCGTTCCCGGTTCGTCAACGCCGTACTGCGCAGGGTCAGCGCCCGCGACCTGGACGAATGGCTGTCCGTTCTCGCACCCGAGCGCGACGCCGACCCCGTGGGGCGCCTCGCGGTCGTGCACAGCCACCCCCGCTGGATGGTCCAGGCGCTCGCCGACGCCCTGGGGGAGGATCCCGCGGGCGGACTGGCCGATACCGAACGGCTGCTCGCCGCGCACAACGAACGGCCCCGGGTGACCCTGCTCGCCAAGCCCGGACGCGCGACGGTCGAGGACCTGACCGCCGAGGGCGCGACCCCCGCGCGCTACTCGCCCCACGCGGCGACTCTGCCGGAGGGCGACCCCGGTGCGCTGCGGACGGTCCGCCAGGGGCGCGCGGCGGTGCAGGACGAGGCCAGCCAGCTCGTCGCCCTGGCGCTGACCCGCGTCCCGGTCGAGGGGGCCGACCGGCTGTGGCTGGACGCCTGCGCCGGGCCCGGAGGCAAAGCCGCCCTGCTGGCCGGACTCGTCGGACAGCGGGGCGGACGCCTGCTGGCCGGCGAGGTGCAGCCGGCGCGCGCCGGACTGGTCGCCCGGGCGGTGCACCGTTCGGTCGGCGACTCCGCGCGCGTGGTCGTGGCCGACTCCACCCGGCCGCCGTGGCGCGACAGAGGTTTCGACCGGGTCCTGGTGGACGCGCCGTGCACCGGACTGGGGGCGCTGCGCCGCCGCCCCGAGGCGCGGTGGCGGCGCACCCCCGACAGTCTCACCGACCTCGTCCCGCTGCAGCGCGCCCTGCTGGGACGGGCACTGGACGCGACGCGTCCGGGCGGGGTGGTCGGATATGTCACCTGCTCGCCGCACCTGGAGGAGACCCGGAGGGTCGTCACCTCGGTCCTGGCCGACCGCGGCGACGCAGAACTCCTCGACGCCGCACCCCACCTCCCCGAGGTTCCCGACGCCGCCGTCGACCGCTTCGCGCAGTTCTGGCCGCACCGGCACGGAACCGACGCGATGTTTCTGGCCCTGATCCGCAAACACTGACTGAGGTGTGAGTGTTCGGTTCTGCGGTGGGCGCGGGGGTCTTCGCGGAGAACCCGGGAAGGGGTGAGGTATTCCACCCCGGCCGTCTGGGGCGGGCCCCGCAGACGGACCAGCCGCAAGAACACCAGAAACCCCGGACCGGTCCTCCGGGGGAGCGGGACCGTCTCTGAGGGTGCGGGTGGGTGGGCCGTGTCCGGACTCGGCGCCAGGGGGCGCCTCGACCGGCCACCGGCAGCCGGTGGTGGCCCGTTTCTGGGGGGTTCTGTGGAATGCCTCGGCCTCGCCGGGGCGCGGCGGAATCGTATCCGCCGCGAACCCGACACTCAAACCCCGATGAGCCGGTCCGCCCCGCGGGTCCGGCCGCAATACACTCTCCTTCCGTGGCAATCCAGATCTCACCCAGCATCCTCTCCGCCGACTTCGCGCACCTGGCAGCCGAGGCCGAGGCGGTCGCAGACTCAGCCGACTGGCTGCACGTCGACGTCATGGACAACCACTTCGTGCCCAACCTGACCCTGGGCCTGCCGATCGTGGAGTCCCTGCTCAAGGCGGCGACGCTGCCGCTGGACTGCCACCTGATGATCGAGGACCCCGACCGGTGGGCGCCGGCGTACGCGGAAGCGGGAGCGGGCAGCGTCACCATCCACGCCGAGGCGGCCAAGGCCCCGGTGCGCACACTGCGGGCGATCCGCTCGGCCGGGGCGCGGGCGGGGCTGGCCCTCAACCCCGCGACACCGGTGGACCCGTACGCGGATCTGCTGGGCGAGGTCGACATGCTGCTGGTGATGTCGGTCGAGCCGGGATTCGGCGGCCAGAAGTTCCTCGACCTGGTGCTGCCCAAGATCCGCCGTGCCCGGGAGCTCATCCGCAACTCCGACGCGGCGGTGTGGCTCCAGGTGGACGGCGGGGTGAGTGCCGAGACGATCGAACGGTGCGCCGAGGCCGGAGCCGACGTCTTCGTGGCGGGCTCGGCCGTCTACGGCGAGAAGGACCCGGCGGCGGCGGTGGACGCGCTGCGGACGCTGGCGGAGCGGGCCTCCCGCTGACCCGGGACCGGGCCCCGCGGACCGGAGGTCCGATGACCGGCCCCGGGGGTGGGCAGGGAATACCCCTTCATGGCACACTTGTTGGCGCAAGAAGTACGAACGCGTGCTCCGGGGTCGGTGAAAGTCCGAACCGGCGGTGACAGTCCGCGACCCAGCCGAAGCCATCGGCTGGTTGAACCGGTGGAATTCCGGTACCGACGGTGAAAGTCCGGATGGGAGGCAGTGCGTGTCGGACCGGTGCGGTCGCTCTCGACGAGCGTGCCGTCGTGGTCCAACGGCGATCGAGGCCGTTTTCACCCCCGGAGCCTGACCAGGCAGGGGGAAGGCTCTCGCATGTTCACCGGAATCGTCGAGGAGCTCGGCACGGTCGTCGACATCGCTCCGGTGGGACCGGACGCGGCCGCCGCGGTCCGACTCACCGTCCACGGACCGAAGGTCACCTCCGACGCGTCCACCGGAGACTCCATCGCGGTCAACGGGGTGTGCCTGACCGTCACCGAACTGGGTGACGGGAGATTCGGCGCCGACGTCATGAAGGAGACCCTGGACCGGTCCGCTCTGGGCTCCCTCGTCTCCGGCTCCCGGGTCAACCTGGAACGCGCGGCCAGGGTCTCGTCCCGGTTGGGCGGCCACATCGTGCAGGGCCACGTGGACGGCACCGGGGTCGTCACCGAGCGCGTCCCCGGCGCCGACTGGGAGACCGTCACCTTCTCCATCCCGCCGCACCTGGGCCGCTACGTCGTGGAGAAGGGCTCCGTCACCGTCGACGGGGTCAGCCTCACCGTCGCGGGACGCGGCGACGCCTCCCTCACCGTCAGCCTGATTCCCACCACCCTGCGGGAGACCACCCTGGGCCTCGCTGAGGTGGGCACGCGGGTCAACCTCGAAGTCGACATCGTGGCCAAGTACGTCGAGAGCCTCCTGGGCGACCGCGTGGGCGGTGCCCGGTGAGCGGCTCGGGGGCGGCGTGGCTGGAGTGGGCCCACGCCGGATTCACCCTGTTCGGTGAGCACGTGCGCTGGGCCGACCTGCTGGGCAACGTCGCGGCGCTGGCCACCGTGGCCCTGGCGATCCGCCGCACCATCTGGACCTGGCCGGTGCAGCTCACCGGCACCGTCCTGCTGTTCGCGGTCTCGGTGGACGCCCAGATCGTCGGCAACGCGCTCAAGCAGGTGATCATCGCGGCGCTGGCCGGCTACGGCTGGTACCGCTGGGCGCGCGGCATGCGCGGGGACGCGGACCTGCCGGTGCGTCCCGCCACCGGGGCCGAACGGCTCCGGCTGGTCGGCGCGCTGGTCGCGGGAACCGCCGCGGTCGGGTGGTTCTTCGCCTTCACCGGATGGTCCTGGGCTCCGTGGCTGGACGCCTTCATCTTCGTCGGCAGCGCGGTGGCGATGTACGCCCAAAGCCGCGGTCTCGTCGACTTCTGGGTGGTGTGGATCGTCGTGGACATGGTGGGAATTCCCATCACCCTGATGTCCGGCCTGTGGGTCAGCGGCATCGTCTACGGGATCTTCTTCGCGCTCGCGGTCGTCGGTTTCCGTGACTGGATGCGCCACTACCGCAGCCGTCAGGAGCGTGGCGCGCACGCGGCGCCGGTCTCCGCGTGACCGGCCTTCCCACCGCACCGTTTCGACCCGCACAGAAGGAGCTCCCGTGAACCGCAGCCCCGCAGCCACCGACCCGATCCCGCTGGACGACGTCGACGAGGCACTCAAGGAGATCGCCGCCGGACGCCCGGTCGTCGTCGTGGACGACGCCGACCGCGAGAACGAGGGCGACCTCGTCCTCGCGGCCGACGCGGCCACCCCCGAACTGCTGGCCTTCATGATCCGCCACACCTCCGGCGTGATCTGCGTGCCGATGCTGGGCGAGGACCTGGACCGGCTCAACCTGCCGCTGATGACGCCGACCAACGAGGACAGTCTGCGCACCGCCTACACCGTGACCGTGGACGCCCGTACCGGCGTGCACACCGGCATCTCCGCGGCCGACCGCACCCGCACCATCAGGCTGCTCGCCGACGCCGCGAGCGCTCCCGGCGACTTCACCCGCCCCGGCCACGTCTTCCCGCTGCGCTACCGTCCCGGCGGGGTGCTGGCGCGGCGCGGCCACACCGAGGCCTCCGTGGATCTGGCCCGGCTGGCGGGGCGGCGTCCGGCCGGGGTGATCGCCGAGATCGTCAACGACGACGGCACCATGGCCCGCCTTCCCCGGCTGCGCGAGTTCGCCGACGAGCACGGGCTGCGTCTGGTCTCCGTCGAGCAGTTGGTGGAGTACCGCCGCCGCACCGAGACGCTCGTCGAGCGCGTCGTGGAGACCCGCATCCCCAACCGCCACGGTGAGTGGCGGGCGGTCGGCTACCGCTCCGGGGTGGACGGCACCGAGCACGTCGCCCTGGTGCACGGCGACATCGGCGACGGCCAGGAGGTGCTCGTCCGGCTGCACTCCGAGTGCCTCACCGGCGACGCCTTCGGGTCGCACCGCTGCGACTGCGGCGACCAGTTGGACGCGGCCATGGCGCGGATCGCCGAGGCGGGCACCGGTGTCGTCGTCTACCAGCGCGGTCACGAGGGACGCGGCATCGGTCTGCTGCACAAGCTGCGGGCCTACCAGCTCCAGGACGAGGGCGCGGACACCGTGGAGGCCAACCTCCGGCTCGGGCTGCCCGCCGACGCCCGCGAGTTCGGCACCGGCGCGCAGATCCTCGCCGACCTGGGCGTGCGGTCGGTGCGGCTGCTCAGCAACAACCCGAGCAAGATCGAGGGGCTGGGCAACCACGGGGTCGTGGTCGTCGAGCGCGTCCAGATGCCCACCCGCATCACCCCCGACAACCTGCGCTACCTGCGCACCAAGCGCGACCGCATGGGGCACGACCTGCCCGGACTGGCCTCCTGAAGGTCGACCCGCCGCCGGGGCCGTCAACCGCGACGGGCCCGGCCGGTGCCAGCAGCAACACCATGAGGAGAGTGGGTTATGAGTGGAGCCGGACGGCCCGAGTTCACGGTGGACGCCCGGGGACTGACCGTCGGGATCGTCGCCACCAGGTGGAACGCCGAGGTCGTCGAGCCGATGCTGGACCGGGCGCTGGCCGCGGTCGGGGAGTGCGGCGCGGCCGGGCCCACGGTCGTGCGTGTGGCCGGTGCCGTCGAGATTCCCGTGGTCGCCCAGGAGTTGGCGCGCACCCACGACGCCGTCGTGGCGCTGGGCGCGGTCATCCGCGGCGGTACCCCGCACTTCGACTACGTGTGCCAGTCCCTCACCCAGGGACTGACCGAGGTGGCGCTGCGCGAGGCGGTCCCCGTCGGCAACGGTGTACTGACCTGTGACACCCTGGAACAGGCGCTCGACCGCGCGGGGCTGCCCGACAGCCACGAGGACAAGGGGTGGGAGGCCGCCGTCGCGGCTCTGGACACCGCCCTGGTGCTGCGCGGACTGCGGTCGGGACGGCCGGCCCGGGCGGTCTGAGCACGGGCGGTGTGGGAAGAGGACGGGCGTGCCGACACGGGATGCTGGAGACGAGGACATGGTGGACGGTTCGCAGCGGCAGGCCCCGCGGGCGCTGCCGGTGACCCTCAGACCGCGCAACATCCGCGTGGTCGCCTACGGGCTTGCCGCTCTCATCATCGCCACCATGGTCGTGCTCGCGGTCATCATGCCCCCGGACTGGGGGGTGCAGGACCGCGTCTTCCTCGTGCTGCTGGGCGTGGCGATCGGCGGGGGACTGCACCTGCTGGCCCGCCCCCGCCTGGAGTTGACCCGGGACCGGGTCACGGTGGTCAACCCCGTCCGCACCCACGTGCTGGTCTGGCCCGAGATCATCGACGCGCGCATGCCCGCGGGAGAACCCTGGCCCAGTGTCGACCTGGCGAACGGCTCCACACTGGCGGTGATGGCCATCCAGAGCAACGATGGGGACCTGGCCCGGAACAACCTCGCGGAGTTCCGGCGCCACCTGCACGAACGCGGAGAGGCCGCCGAACCGGACCGGGACTGAGCCCGGAGAGACGACGCGCGCGGGGCGACTCGCCGAGCACCCTCCGGAGAGGTAAAAACTTTTCGTTCCCAGGGGTGAAACGGTCAAAACATAGTCAAACGGTAGAACCGCACCTTCAGTACGCACGTCTTACAGATATGGGCGTCAAGAACTGGGGAAGGAAGTACCGCCATCAGGGCCAGATCGACCGGCTGGTGATCGTGCTGCTCTGGCTCACGGTCATCGTCCTGGCGCTGGCCTCGCTGCTCACCTGACCGCGGTGCCGGTTCCGGCGATCACGTGCGTCCCCACGGGGGCCTCGGACGCGCGTGGTCGCACACGGTCACGCCGGGGTGGAGGTGATACCGAAGGACGACTCGGTGCGCTCCCCGGGAGCCAGCACGATCAGGTCGGTGCCGGTGGCGAAGGCGTTGGGGGGACAGGTCATCGGCTCCACCGCGAGGTGGCGGCGTCGCTCGGGGCCCGGGTAGTCGGCGGAGAAGACCTGCAGCCACCGGTAGCTTTCGTCGGCCCACAGCGCCACAGCGGCCTCCCCGGCGCGCAGCACCGTCCAGGAGCGGCCGTCGGCGTCGCCGCGCAGGCCGGTGAAGGCGGTGTCCAGGACGGTCGGTCCCACCCGGCGGGGCGAGCGGAAGTCGTACTCGGTGCCCTCCACGGAGCGGACCGGACCGGCGGGGAGCATCCGGTCGTCGGCGGGCAGCCACCCGGTGGCCGGAAGCAGCAGCGTGGTCTCGTCCAGGGGAAGCCCCAGGCTGAGGTAGTTGTGGCTGCCGTGGCCGTAGGGCGCGGGGCGGTCGCCCGCGTTGCGCGCCGCGATCCGGGTGATCAGGCCCAGTTCGGGGTCGAGCGTGTAGCGTACCGAGAACTCCAGGCGGAACGGGTATCCGGGGGCGCCCTCGAACAGGAGGGTGAACAGCACCGAGTCGGCCGCGGTCTGGCTCGGACGCCACGGCAGCGAGCTGGTCAGGCCGTGGATCGCGTTGTCCAGTTCGGGCTCGGTGATCTCCAGTCGGTACTCCGTCCCGGCGAAGGAGTACCGGCCGCGGTCGATCCGGTTCGGCCACGGGATGAGGACCTGCCCCTGCGCGAGCTGCGGAGGGCCCTCGGGGTAGCCCCAGACGAGGTCCCGTTCGCCCCAGCTCAGGGTGCGCAGCGCCGCACCCAGCGAGTCGACCGTGGCTCGGTACTTTCCGGCTTCCAGGGTGATGGTCGGATGCGAACCGCCGGTCATTTCTGCCACCGTTCTAGGTTTGAGGGGTTAACGGGCCGTTTGCGAATATAACCCTTTTCCGCTTCCCGGAAACCGGCACGACAGGGCTCCAATGGTGACTCTGTGCTTGTGGCCTGGTGCGTTGCGTTTCTAAGAGTTTGGTTAATTCTGTGTTGCCGCGCTTGGGCGGTGGTGCCCGGACCGGGTCATCCGGTCAGCGTCACGTAGGGCAGCACAATACCCATGACCAGGAAGAACAATCCGTTGGCGAGCACTCTCACCCCGACCAGCGCACTGCCCGCGACCGCCAGGCGGTAGGCGACCAGCCGGGTGCGGGCCCTGCGGCGCGAGTCGGCGGCCACCCGGACCGCGACGAGCAGGAGCAGGCCCAGCAGCACCGGGAACCACCACACCAGGCCGATTCCGGCCGGAAGCAGCTCCAGCAGTGCGGAGCACAGGTGCGCGACCAGGCCGACCAGGGCGTTGTCCCTGACCGCCTGGGCTCCGCCGAACAGGGCCGCCACCCATTCCTGTGAGGTGACGAACATTCCGTCCCGGAACTCCCACAGCCACAGTCCGACGCCGTCCAGGACGCCCGCGACAGCGGCGGGGCGGGCGAACCGGCGGCAGCGGCCCGCCGACATGGCGCGCTGCACCTGGTCCATGCCGCGCTGCACCCGACGCGCCTCCCTGCGCCGTCGGCGTTCGGCCCGCTCCGCGGCACGCGGGTCGGCGCCGTCCGGCGGGCTCCCCGGGAAACGGCGCCTCTCCCACTGCCTGGACGCCCGGGTCCGGGCGGCGGACCATCCCGCCTCGACCGAGGCGGTGAACCGCTCCCAGCGCCGTCGCCGCCGCGCGCGGGCCGCGGCCCGGTCGCGGGCGCGCTGGGCGGCCCCCGCCTGGACCGCCCCCGGCAGCAGCAGCACCGTCGCGACCAGGGCCGCCCGGGTGCCGCGCGCGTTGCGGTCACCGCGCAGCGCCGTGGCGCGCTGCTCGTTCCACCACCGGGCACGGGGGGCGTCGCTGCGCTGTCCGGGAAGCCACGACTGCGACCGCAGCAGCCACCGGTAGCGTCCCGTCGCCTCGGCGTCCAGGACGAGTTCGGCGGCGTGCGCCCAGGCCGAGTCCCAGTCGTGCTCGGCGGGCGGGGTGAAGCCCGGAGCGCCGGACAGCCGCTCCACGGTGGCACGGACCTGGCGCATGATGAGCGGCACCTCGTGCTGGACCAGTTCCAGCAGTTGGCAGCGCCGGGTCTCCTGACTGCGGCACTGGGGGTGGTCGCACCAGTGCCGGGCCGCCGACTCCAGGGCACCGAACTCGATCGCCTCGCGCAGCACGGCCTGCTGGGTGCTCTCGCCCCGGGCCAGTTCCAGCACACCCTCGGCGCCCACCGGGTGGCCGCGGTAGCGCGGGGGCAGGCCGGGCACGTACTGGGCGGCCAGCGCGCTGATCGCGGCGTGGGCCCGCTCGGGGCGGTCGCGCACCTGCTCCAGGGGGGCGCGGTCGAAGGTGAGGTCGTGGACCTCGCGGTCCAGCCAGGTGCGCAGCTCCTGGTGGCGGTTGTGGAGCCAGACCGCCCCCTTGTCGAAGCGGTCCATCAGGTCGAAGGCGAGACTGGGCGGGTCCTCGTGGGAGATCCCCTCGAAGGTGATCGGCCGGTGGTGGCGCGGCCTGGCCACGGTGGGCCGCTCGCCGCGCAGCCACCGGCGGACCTGGGCGCCGCCCCAGCGGGCCTTGGGATCGGGGGTGAGCAGGCCGCGGACCAGCAGCCGCCAGTGCTCGTCGGCGACGGCGGAGACGTCCACCTCGGTGTTGCGGGCGGTCAGCCAGTTGCCGCTGTGCGGGGGGCGCCTGCCGGTGACGAGTTCGTGCGCGATGACGCCCAGCGACCACCACGCGGCCGGGGCCTCGCGGCGGCCCTCGACGATCTCGGGCGCCGCGTAGGCCTCGGTGACGGCCTGCCCGCCGTAGACCTGGCTCATGGTCGCGCGCACCGCCCCGCCGAAGTCGGTCAGCGCGAACACCGGCGGGTCCGGTTCGCGGATCAGCAGGTTCTCGGGTTTGACGTCGGTGTGGTTGTAGTGCAGCGACTCCTGCCAGTGGCACAGGCAGTCGGTGACGGCCCCGACGATCGCGCGGGCGCGCTCGTCGGGAAGGGGGGCCTGGTCGATGAGGGTGCGCAGGGAGCCCAGCGCGAAGTACTCCTGGGCCTCCCAGGCGATCTCCTCGCCCCAGGGGGTCCGCGCGTGTCCGTAGCCGTGGATGGCGGGGACGTGCGGACTGGCCGAGCCGAGGGCGCGCAGCCGGTCCAGCAGGTCCCGGTTGAGGTCGTGGCCCGCCCGGTACAGCTTGAGCGCGATCCGGCGTCCGCCCTCGCCCTCGCCCGCGGGCACGGCCCGGTAGACCACGGCCTCGCCGCCCGCGCCGACGTAGTCCTGGACGGTGTAGCGCTCGCGCAGTTCGGCGGGGATCCGGTACTCGACCTCGCTGGCCGGGCCCTCCAGGATCCGCCAGGCCATCCGGCCCAGTACCCCCTGGCGGCGTGCACGCGCCGCCAGGACCGCGGTGCGCCCGGGGTCCGCGTCGAGCCGTCTGGTCGCGCCGGGACGCAGCAGCGCGGTGAGTCGGCGGGTCACCCCCGGTTCGGGGGAGAGCCGGGTGGTCGGCTCGACCGCGTCGATCCTGCGGGTGGGTGCGTCGGGGTCGGGGGGTTCGGAAACTGCCATCGGGAAAGCGACGCTCCAAAGCGGTTGGACCGGTGGGTTGTCGGCCCCTCTCAGGGTAGGCGACCCGGATCGCGGCACCGGTGTCCGCGGTTCCGGCTCACCCTGTTGGACGCGGCGGAGCGCGCCGCGGATGCGTTCGGGACGGGATTTGTCGGGGCGGCGCGGTCAGCGGTGCGCGCCGTCCTCCCCGCGCGGGGCCACGCCGAGGCGGGCGCAGGCCTCCCGGTACAGCCGCACGACCTCGGCGCGGATCTGCGCGCGCTCGGTGAGCGGCCGCGACCAGGGAATACGCACGTCGACCTCGCGGGCGTCGACGGTGGCGGAGTACTCGCCGGCCGTGCCGTCCAGTCCGGTCATCCGGGCGGCGGTCGCCTCCGGCAGGCCGCCGAAGGCCCGGACGATCAGCAGGGTGTCCTCGGGGTGGTCGTCGTTCATGTGCGCGGTGACCGCGGCGACGACCTCGGGAGGAAACGGGGTGGCGGACAAGCTCGGGTCCTTTCGGGCCGAAAAGCGGGCGGGGCCGCCGACGCGCTGGTCGGCGGCCCCATCACGATATCGGGAGCCCTCGGGGGCGTCCGCGCCGCGGAAGGCGGGGCGGCTCAGCTCTGCTGGAGGGTGAACTCGGCGTCGATCTCGATCCTGACCCTGTCGCCGACGACCACGCCGCCGCCCTCCATCGGCATGTGGATGTCCACGCCGAACTCCTTGCGGCTGATCTCGGTCTCGGCGTGGAAGCCCGCGCGGGTCAGGCCGTAGGGGTCGACCGTGGAGCCGTTGAACTCCAGGGCCAGTTCCACCGGCCGGGTGTTGCCCTTGATGGTCAGGTCGCCCACCAGGACGAAGTCCTCGTCCTTCTGGCGCAGCCCGGTGGAGACGAAGGTGAACTCCGGGTGGTTGGCGACGTCGAAGAAGTCCGCGGAGCGGATGTGCTCGTCGCGCTGGGCCTGGTTGGTGTTGATGGAGCCGGCGTCGATGGTGGCGGTCACCGAGGACTGGAACGGGTCCTCGGGGACGGTCAGCGTGGCGTCGAACTTCTCGAAGCGGCCCCGCACCTTGCTGACCATCATGTGGCGTACGGAGAAGCCGACCTCGGAGTGCGCGGCGTCGATGGACCAGGTGCCCGCGGGAAGCTGCTGCTGGGACATGGTTTTCCCCCTGGGAGTGCTCGGAGTGGGCGGACGGCGTCCGTTATTGTTGAAGCAACAACAACGTCGCCAAAACATTCTTCCCAGGAAGATAACTTAGCGTCCGGGAGGAAGGCGCCGCAAGTACGATGGCCGCCATGAACGCGGTCAACTGGCTGAGCGAGGAGGAGCAGCGCGTCTGGCGCCGCTTCCTCGCCGTCAACTCCCTGCTCCAGGAGCGCCTCGACCGGGACCTGCAGCGCAGGGACGGCCTCACGCTCGTGGAGTACGCGATCCTGGTCCACCTGTCGGAGGCGGAGGGGCAGCGGATGCGCATGCGCTCGCTCGCCGACACGGTGATCGTCTCCAAGAGCCGCCTGTCGCACCAGGTGGCCCGCCTGGAGCGGGACGGGTACGTGCGACGGGAGAGCTGCGTGGAGGACCGGCGCGGCTTCTGGGCGGTGCTCACCGAGGAGGGCGCCAAGGTGCTGCGCGCCGCGGCGCCCGGACACGTCGCCCAGGTGCGCGAGCATCTGTTCGACCGGCTCACCGAGGAACAGGTCGCCCGGTTCGGGGAGATCATGGCGGTCCTGGAGAGTGGACTGCGCGACACCCCCGCGGACTGAACGCGACGCTACGGGGCTTTCGCGGGGGACTACAGCAAGCGGACCCGCGCGGACGCAGTAGAGTCACGCATGTGGCTGGACCTACCATCATCGGCGCGCAGAACTTCCGGGACGACGACGGAAGCGTCGACCCCAGGGTGCGGGAGAAACTCGACGCCTACGCCCGGGGCAGAGTCGGCGACCGCCAGGTGCTGGAGGCGCTGCGCAGGGCGAGGCTCCTGGTCCCGGTGGTCGCCCGGCCGGTCAAGACCGCCCAGGACGCCGACGGGCGCACCTTCGATCAGCGCAGCGAGGTCGCGATGCCCGTGCTGATCGGCAAGGACGGTCGGCGCGGAGTCCTCGCCTTCACCTCGGTGGACACCGTCAAACGCTGGCGGGAGGACGCGCGGCCCATCCCGGTCAGCACCCAGGAGGCCTGTCGCGCCGCGTTCGAGGACAACGCCGACGCCGTCGTCGTGGACGTCGCCGGACCCGTCACCTACGCGATCCAGGGACGGTTCCTCACCGCCCTCGCCGAGTACGGCAGGGTGCCCGAACCCAAGGACGACCCGCAGGTCCTCGCGCTGATCTACCGCATCACCCACACCGAGTTCGGCATCGAACGCGTCCGCATCCACGACTCCGAACGCGCCGACATCGGCATCCGCCTGGAGTTGGAGCGGCGCGACGACGAGGCCATCCGCAACGTGGCCGACCGGTTGGCCAGCGAACTGGCCGTCATCCTGCCCGGCGGCGTCGAACTGAGCGCCGTGGTCCGCGCCCGCCGCGGCAGGTGAGGCGGGACCCGCCGTCCGGTCTCCCCCGCTCCCGCGGCCTGCCCGGAGCCCGCGGCGCGACCGCGTCCCGACACCGGGAGGCCGAGGAGCGGGCCGCACCCCCTCCGGGGCGGAGGCCACCCGGACACCTCCCCTCGGTACCGAGGCCGCAGGGCCCCTCGGTCCGGGACGGCCCGAGACCCCCTCCTCGACGCCCCGGCGCCGTCCACAGCCGACCGGGGCCGTCGCCGCGCCCTCCGGAGGAGACGGCAGAATGCCGGGCATGTCCTCCGCTCTGCTGCTCGGCCTGGCGCTGGCGCCCCTCGGCGGCCTCCTCGCCCACCACGCCGGACGCGTCGTCGTGCTGTTCACGGCCCACGACCCCGGCGACGGCGACGACACCGGTCCCGACGACGCCCCGGGCCCGCCCCCGCCGTCCCTGCCCGGCTCGGGGCGTGCGGTGCCGTGGGCGCGCTGGTCGCCGCTGCCGTGGCGGCTCGTGCTCACCGGACGCGGCCCCGGAGCGGAACGGGTGGCCGCCCCGTGGCCCGTCGTCGTCGGCGCGGCCGCGGCCTTCGCCGCGGTCGGGTTCTGCGGTGCGCAGCGCTCCGCCGCCGAGATCGCGGCCCTGGCCTTCCTCGCGCTGTGGGGAACCCTGCTGACCGCCGTCGACCTGCGTGTCCAGCGCCTGCCCGACGCGCTGGTCCGCCCCGCCTACCCGGTGGCGCTGGCCCTGCTGGCCGCCGCCGCCCTCACCACCCCCTCCGGCACGTCCTCGGCCGTCGGCGCGCTCGTCGGCATGGCCGGAATGTGGGCGGTCTACTGGCTGCTGTGGTTCGTCTACCCGCCGGGCATGGGCTGGGGCGACGTCAAGCTCTCCGGTCTGGTCGGCCTCCACCTGGGCTGGTTCGGGCTCGACACGGCGGTCGCCGGAGCAGCCGCCGCCTTCCTGCTCTTCACCTGCGTGGGACTGGTCCTCATCGCGCTGGGACGCGCCGGACGCAGAACCCAGATCCCCTTCGGACCGTTCATGATCGGCGGCGCGCTCCTGGTGATCCTCCTGGGCGATTCGCTCCCACTGCTCACGGAGTGAGACCGATGTCGCCCTCTGCGGCGGGGCATGAAAAGATCGGAGTCATGTTGCGCTGGCTGACCGCTGGGGAGTCCCACGGACCGGCACTCGTCGCGATCGTGGAGGGCCTACCGGCCGGCGTGTCCGTCACCTCGGACGACATCGCCGCCGCGCTGCTCCGCCGCCGCGCCGGGTACGGCCGGGGCGCCCGTATGAAATTCGAGAAGGACGAGGTCTCCCTCATCGGAGGCATCCGACACGGCCGAACCCTGGGCGGCCCCGTGGCCATCGAGGTGGGCAACACCGAGTGGCCCAAGTGGGAGAAGGTCATGTCTCCCGACCCGGTGCCCGCCGAGGAGTTGGAGGGGGTCGCGCGCAACGCGCCGCTGACCCGACCCCGCCCCGGACACGCCGACTTCGTCGGCATGCAGAAGTACGGCTACGACGAGGCCCGCCCGATCCTGGAGCGCGCCAGCGCCCGCGAGACCGCCGCCCGCGTCGCCGCCGGCGAGGTCGCCCGCCGCTTCCTCCGCCAGGCGCTCGGCGTCGAGATCCTCAGCCACGTGGTCGCGATGGGCAGCGTCAGCGTGCCCGACGACGCATCCGCCCCCGGCCCCGGCGACCTCGCCCGCGTGGACGCCGACCCGGTCCGCTGCTTCGACCCCGGGACCAGCGCCCGCATGGTCGCCGAGGTCGACGACACCCGCAAGACCGGCGACACCCTCGGTGGCGTCGTCGAGGTCCTCGCCTACGGGCTGCCGCCCGGCCTGGGCAGCCACGTCCACTGGGACCGCCGCCTCGACGCGCGCGTGGCCGGGGCGCTCATGGGCATCCAGGCCATCAAGGGCGTGGAGTTCGGTGACGGCTTCCGCACCGCGGCGCGCCGCGGTTCCGCCGCCCACGACGAGATCGAACCCGGCCCCGACGGCGTGCGCCGCCGCACCAACCGCGCGGGCGGCGTCGAGGGCGGCATGAGCACCGGCGACCCGCTGCGCGTGCGTGCCGCCATGAAGCCCATCGCCACCGTGCCCCGCGCCCTGGACACCGTCGACGTGGTCACCGGCGAGCCCGCGCAGGCCCACCACCAGCGCAGCGACGTCACCGCGGTCCCCGCCGCGGGCGTGGTCGCCGAGGCCATGGTCGCGCTGGTGCTGGCCGAGGCGGCGATCGAGAAGTTCGGCGGGGACTCGGTCGCCGAGACCGCCCGCAACCTGCGCGGCTACCTGGACTCGCTGACCGTCCGGTGACCGCGGCCGCATCCCGGGACGCAAGAAGGAGTTCTCCGATGAGCAGACCCGCCGCGGTGCTGATCGGCTCACCCGGTTCGGGCAAGTCGACCGTGGGGCGCGCGCTGGCCGACCGGCTCGGTGTCGACCTGCTCGACACCGACGCCGAGATCGAACGGCGCGCGGGCAAACCCATCGGCGACATCTTCGTCGAGGACGGCGAGGACGCGTTCCGGGCGATGGAACGCGAGGTCGTGGCCGAGGCGCTGGCCGGGGCGACCGGGGTGGTGGCGCTGGGCGGCGGCTCGGTGCTGGACGAGCGCACCCGCGCCGACCTGGCCGGGCACCACGTCGTCTACCTGGAGGTGGAGTTCGCCGACGCGGCCAGGCGGGTGGGCCTCGACACCGCGCGCCCGCTGCTGCTGGGCAACCCGCGTGCCCGCCTGAGGGCCCTGCTCCAGGAACGGCTGCCCATCTACCGGGAGCTGGCCACGACCACCGTGTCCACCAGCGAGTACTCGCCCGAGGAGGCCGCCGACCGGATCGTCGAGGCCCTGGAGGGCACCGCCGATGCCTGACCGCAAACCTCCGCAGATCACCCGGATCAGGGTGCGCAACTACCGGGCGCTGCGGGACGTCGACATCAAGGATCTGCGCCCCTTCACCGTGCTGGTCGGCCCCAACGGCAGCGGCAAGTCGACACTGTTCGACGTCTTCGCGTTCCTCAGCGAGTGCTTCACCGACGGGGTCCGTAGGGCCTGCGACCGGCGCGGCGGGCTACCCGAACTGTTCTCCCGGGGTTCTTCTGGTCCGTTGGAGATTGAGATCACCTACCAGAGCGACGTCCGTATCGGGGGAAGACCACGGCGGCGTACACTCTCCTACCTGTTGTCCCTGGACCAGAAGAGGGGAAGGGCCGTGGTCGACCGGGAGGTGCTCCGCTGGAGCATCTCGCCCGGCCCCGGACGCCCCAACCACATCATCGACTTCCGTCAAGGGCGGGGAAAGGTCGCCGACGAGGAATCGGGAGTCACAGCCGAACAGGAACTGGCCGCCTCCGACGTGCTTGCGGTGAGCGCTCTGGGACAGTTGCGCAACCATCCGAGGGTGGTCGCGCTAAAGGAGTTCGTCTCCGGCTGGTACCTGTCCTATCTGAGCGTCGACGACGAGCGCAAGCCCCCCCAGGCGGGGCCACAGGAGCATCTCAGCCGCTCCGGGGACAACCTCAGCAACGTCCTGCAGTATCTGAAGGAGGAGCACCCTGAGCGGCTGAACACGGTGATCGACCAACTGCGTCGGGCGATTCCCGCTCTAGGAGAGGTGACCTACCAGACGTCGCCGGATGGCCGACTCATTCTCATGATGCGGGATGAACCGTTCGACCAGCCGGTCCTGGCTCACTTCGTCTCGGACGGCACCCTCAAGATGCTCTCCTATCTAGTCATCTTCTCCGACCCGGACATCGCGCCGTTCATCGGGGTGGAGGAGCCCGAGAACTTCCTCTACCCGCACTTGCTGCCAGGGTTGGCGAGTCTGTGCCGGGAGGCCGCATCGAGGTCGCAGATTCTCGTGACTACCCATTCTCCGGAGTTCGTGGACGAGTGCCAGCCCACCGAGGTGCTGGCTCTCTACAGAGGGGAGGACGGCTACACCCGGGTGGTCCGCCCCCACCTCATCGAGGCGGTGAACGCGATGATGGACAGCGGAGCGAGGCTCGGGTGGCTATGGGAGGCCGGGTACTTCGAAGAGCTTCCCAAACCGAGAACCGTCGTGAGGGATTCCGGAGACGAGGAGTGACGGGGAAGAAAGCCGGTAGTGGAAAGCCGGGAAACCGTTCCCGTGTCCAGTTGGAGGTCCTCGTCGAGGAGCCGTCGGCACACTGCCTGCTGAACAAGGCCCTGGGAGGATGGATCGGAGCCGATCACGTGCAGGTCGGGATCCGCAAGTTCCGAGGCAAGCCCGACCTGCTGGATCGGCTTCCGGTGCTCATGGCCGGATATGCCCGGCAGCGTCGGGAGGGGAAGGACGTCCGAGTCGTCGTCCTGGTGGACAAAGACGAAGACGACTGCCGGAAACTGAAGACGGAAATGGATGCGATCGCCCGGAGGGCGGGCATGGTGCCCGACGGCGTTTCCCGCTGTGTCGTCAACCGGATCGCCGTGCGGGAACTGGAGAATTGGTACTTCGGCGACTGGGAGGCGGTGTGCGCGGCCTTCCCCAAGGTGCGGTCGAAGGTTCCGGCCCCGTACTCCTCCACGCCCGACGCCACGGCGAAGAAGACTTCGGAGGTCTTCGAACGCGTTCTCCGGCAGAACGGGATCAGGAACTCCAGCAAACCGGACTGGGCCGAACGGATGGCTCCGAAGATGGTCCCCTCGCGTAACCGTTCCGTCAGCTTCCGGGTGTTCATCGAAGGCGTACGTCGACTGGTGGAGCAATCATGACGGTCACCCGCATCGGAGTCGGAGGCACCTCCGCGCCCTACGACGTGGTCGTGGGCAACGGCATCCTGGCGGAACTGCCCGGACTGGTCGGGCAGAAGGCCCGGCGGGTCGCGGTCGTCCACCCCGAGCCGCTCGGTTCCATCGCCCATCCGGTGTGCGAGGCGCTGCGCTCGGCCGGGTACGAGGTCCACCCGCTGGCCGTCCCCGACGGCGAGGCGGCCAAGGACGTGTCGGTGGCCGCGCGGCTGTGGGCGGACCTCGGCGGGGCCGCCTTCACCCGCACCGACGTGGTCGTGGGCGTCGGCGGAGGCGCCACCACCGACCTGGCCGGGTTCGTCGCGGCGACCTGGCTGCGCGGGGTGCGTGTGGTCCTGGTGCCCACCACCCTGCTGGGCATGGTCGACGCCGCGGTCGGCGGCAAGACCGGCATCAACACCGCCGAGGGCAAGAACCTCGTCGGCGCGTTCCATCCGCCCGCCGGGGTGCTGTGCGACCTCGACACGCTGCCCTCCCTGCCGCGCGCGGACTACGTCGGCGGGCTCGCCGAGATCGTCAAGGCCGGGTTCATCGCCGACCCGGTCATCCTGGACCTGATCGAGGCCGACCCCGAGGCCGCCACCGGACCCGACGGCAAGCACACCCGCGAACTCGTGGAGCGCGCCATCGCGGTCAAGGCCGACGTGGTCTCCTCCGACCTGCGGGAGAGCGGCCGCCGCGAGATCCTCAACTACGGGCACACCCTCGGCCACGCCATCGAACGCGCCGAGAACTACACCTTCCGCCACGGCTACGCGGTCGCCGTCGGCATGGTCTTCGCCGCCGAACTGGCCCGCCTGGACGGCCGCATCGACGAGGCCGCCGTGCGGCGGCACCGCGACATCCTGACCTCGGTCGGGCTGCCGGTGCGCTACGACGCCGCGGCCTGGCCCGCCCTGCGCGACACGATGCGGGTGGACAAGAAGGCCCGCGGCGCGACCCTGCGTTTCGTCGTCCTCGACGACATCGCCGCACCCGCCATCCTGGCCGGTCCCTCCGACACGCTGCTGGCCGAGGCCTACCGGGCGGTGAGTGGCGCCGCGCCGGACGTGCCCGACACCCACTAGACTCACACACAGGAGCGGTTCCGGCCGCTCGTCACGATCGCCCGGTTTCGGCCGGCGGAGACGAGCCGGACCACCGAGCCCCTGTCACGCGCCGCACGCCCGCGGGGAGCGCGGCACACGAATCACCGGACTGTGCCCTACTGGCTGAGAGAGACGACCGAAGTGGCGACGACGAACGACCTCAAGAACGGCATGACCCTCAGGCTCGACGGTGGTGAGCTGTGGAACGTCGTTGAATTCCAGCACGTCAAGCCGGGCAAGGGCGGCGCTTTTGTGCGCACCAAGCTGAAGAACGTCACCTCCGGCAAGGTCGTGGACAAGACCTTCAACGCCGGCGTCAAGGTCGAGATCGCCAACGTCGACCGTCGCGAGATGCAGTACCTCTACAACGACGGCGACTCCTACATCTTCATGGACACCCAGACCTACGACCAGATCTACGTCCCCCGCGAGGTCGTCGGCGACAACGCCAACTACCTGCTGGAGAGCGCCATCGTGACCGTCGCGATCAACGAGGGCACCCCGCTCTACATCGACCTGCCCGCCGCGGTCGAGCTGACCGTCTCCCAGACCGACCCCGGCCTGCAGGGCGACCGCTCCACCGGCGGCACCAAGCCCGCCACGCTGGAGACCGGCGCCGTCATCCAGGTGCCGCTGTTCGTGGCCACCGGCGACAGGGTCAAGGTCGACACCCGTTCTGGCGAATACCTGGGCCGCGCCAACTGATGCGCGGGTCACGGCACAAGGCCCGGCTGCGCGCGGTCGAGGTCCTCTACGAGGCCGAGGTCCGCGGTGTCCCCGTCTCCGAGGTGGTCCGACGCCGTCGCGCGCAGAGCGAACCGCCGATCAACGAGTTCACCGAGCGGCTCGCCGGCGAGGTGGAGGAGCACCGCGGGCGGATCGACGAACTGCTGGGGGCCTACGCCATCGGCTGGACACTGGAGCGCATGCCGGTGGTCGACCGCAACATCCTGCGGGTCGGGGCCTACGAACTGCTGTGGGCCGAGGACATCCCCGACGGGGTGGCGATCGCGGAAGCGGTGGCGATGGCCAAGGAGCTGTCCACCGAAGAGTCGCCGGTCTTCGTCAACGGCCTGCTCTCCCGGCTGATGGAGAACAAGGCCTCGCTGTCGCTGTAGCGTCGCCCCGACGCGCGGGGCGGGGAAAGGACTCGAATCGTGGACTCCTCCACCGTCGGCTCCCGGCGTGCCGCCAGTGCCGCGCGCACCGCAGTGGTCTGGGAGGCACTGACCGCCGAACTGGCGCGTGCGGCCGAGGAGTTCGACGGCCCTCTGGAGATCGTCGACGCGGGCGGCGGCACCGGTGGCGCCGCTGTTCCTCTCGCCGGTCTCGGCCACCACGT
Organism: Thermobifida halotolerans; assembly: GCF_003574835.2. Taxonomy (NCBI): domain Bacteria; kingdom Bacillati; phylum Actinomycetota; class Actinomycetes; order Streptosporangiales; family Nocardiopsidaceae; genus Thermobifida; species Thermobifida halotolerans. Next base: position 641,890 of record NZ_CP063196.1, read on the forward strand.
GACGGTTGTCGACCCCAACCCCGACTCCCTGGCGGCGCTGGAGCGCCGCGCGGCCGAGGCCGGGGTGCGGGTGCGCGCGGTCCAGGGCGACACCCGGGACCTGCGCGACCTGCTGCCCGAGTCCCACGCCCACCTGGTTCTCGTCCACAACGTCCTGGAGTACGTGGACGACCCGCTGGTCGCGCTGCGTGACGTCGTCTCCGCCACCCGCCCCGGGGGAGTGGTCAGCGTCATGGCGGCCAACGCCGTGGCGGCGGTGCTGCACCGGTCACTGGCCGGGCACCTCGCCGACGCGTTGGCGCTGCTGGAGTCGCCCGAGGGCCGGTGGGGGCCGAACGATCCGATGCCGCGCCGCTTCACCGTCGCACGGCTCACCGCCCTGGCCCGGGAGGCGGGACTCGCCCGGACCGAGCTGCGCGGGGTGCGGGTGCTGGGCGACCTGCTGCCCGGCCGGGTGTTCGAGGACCCGCAGACCCCCGACGTCCTGGTGGCCCTGGAGAAGGCGGCGTCGGCGCACACGGAACTGTCGGGCGTCGCCACCCAACTGCACCTGCTGGCGCGGCGCCCCTCCTGACCCCGCCCCGCGCGGCGCTGTCGGCGGCTCCTGGTAGAACAGCACCCGGAGGGCGCGGTGCGCCAGGGGGATCGGGGGTGGACCGGTGAGTCGGCGGCAACTCGAACGCGGCGAGCCCATGCGCGGTGTGATGACCGAGCACGGCATCGCCCCCCTGACCGGGCAGCCCGTCGACGACGCCGACTGCACCGTGCTGCACATCGACATGGACGCCTTCTTCACCAGCGTCGAGGAGCTGCGCCGCCCCGAGGTGCGGGGGCGTCCGGTGATCGTGGGCGGCACCGGGGCGCGCGGTGTGGTCGCCGCGGCCAACTATCCGGCCCGGCGCCACGGCGTGCACTCGGCGATGCCCATGGCGCGGGCGTTGCGGCTGTGCCCCGGCGCGGTCGTCTTCCCGCCCGACGGCGAGACCTACCGGCGGGTCTCCGCCCGGGTCATGGACATCCTGCGGTCGATCACGCCCCAGGTGGAGCGGCTCTCGGTCGACGAGGCGTTCCTGGACGTGGCGGGGGCGCACCGTCGGCTGGGCGGCGGTCCGGAACACATCGCCCGGCTCGTCCGCGCGAGAGTCCGCGCCGAGGAGGGGCTCACCTGCTCGGTCGGGGTGGCGGCCACCAAGTTCGTCGCCAAACTCGCCTCCACCCGCTGCAAACCCGACGGCCTGCTGCTGGTCCCCACCGCGCACGTCACCGCGTTCCTGCACCCGCTGCCGGTCGGCGCGCTGTGGGGGGTGGGCGACCGCACCGAGCAGGCCCTCAGACGCATGGGACTGCGCACCGTCGGCGACGTCGCGCACACCCCGCCCGACACGCTCCGCCACGAACTGGGCCAGGCGCTGGGCGGCCAGCTCGCCGAACTGGCGTGGGGACGTGATCCGCGTCCCGTCACCGCCGAGACCACCGACAAGAGCGTCAGCACGGAGGAGACCTTCGACACCGACATCCGCGATCCCGAGGCGATCCGCCGGGAGCTGCTGCGGCTGGCCGAGAAGGTCGCGCGCCGGCTGCGCGCGGGCGGACACGCCGGACGTACGGTGGGGGTCAAGCTGCGCCGCTCCGACTTCGGCACCGTCACCCGGTCCCGCACCCTGTCCGAGCCCACCGACGTGGCCCGGGAGATCTTCGCGGTGGCCAGGGAGCTCTACGCGGCGTCCGGACTACCGGGAACCCCGCTGCGTCTGGTGGGTATCAGAATGGAGGGACTGGTCCCCGCGGACCAGGTCCACCACCAGTTGGCGCTGGACGAGCACGAACAGGAGTGGCGGACGGTCGAGAGACTCCAGGACGAGGTGGTCCGGCGCTTCGGCAGCGGAGCACTCGGACCGGCGTCGTTGGCCTTCCGTGACGAAGATGACGTATGATTCGGCATCTTTCCCGTTCCGTGTGCGTTGCACGGGATGAGGACGGCCGAGACAGACCGTGCCAGGGACACGATTCCCCGGAACGAGGGGAGAGAGGGGCGGGCCGGTGAGAGCCAGCCAGGTCGAGGGTAGTGTGGTCGACGGGAGGGACCCGTGCGCCCATCTTTTCTTTTCACAGGGCGCTAAGTCCCCGTATTCTGGGCATATCACTGGCCATCAGATTGTTGTTCAGCACCCGTTGCCCCACCCGGGGACTGCTTTTGGGAGGCGCCGTGCCGCTCTCTGAACACGAGCAGCGCATGCTCGAACAGATCGAGCGGGCGCTGTATGCGGAGGACCCGAAGTTCGCCAACACCGTCCGGCAGACGAACCCGCAGGTCCACTACAAGCGCCGGCTCGTCAAGGCGTCGATCGGTTTCGTGGTCGGCATCGGCCTTCTCCTGGGAGGCATGGTCTTCCAGACGGTGCTGGTCAGCGTCGTCGGTTTCATCATCATGCTGGTGTGTGCGCTGTGGGGGTTGTCCGGGTGGCGGCGCGCCGCCGGTGGCGGCTCCGTCAAGGCCGACAAGGGGTCGAAGCAGCGTAGGCAGCGCCCCGGAGTGATGGACCGGTTCGAGGAGCGCTGGCGTCGCCGTCAGGAAGGCGATCAGTAGCCGCGATTCGATCCGACGTCGGGTGGACTTGCTGATTCCCTCGTCACGCGTGCGGGCCACGGTAGCGACCGTGGCCCGCACGCGTTCTCGGGGTCCGCGCGGCTGTCAGGGCCGCCTGACGCGGCGCGGCTCCGCCGTCCGCGCGGCCCACCACAGTGACCGGGGCAGCAGCAGCGCCAGCACACGGGACAGCGGCGGGGACGCCGCGGTCAGGGCCCGCCGCACGGTGCGGCTGTCACCGGCCAGGTGGGGGACGGTGAACGGTCCGGGGGCGTAGTGGACGGCCTCCACGGCCGCCACGACGCGGTGCAGTGCCGCACGCGCGTCCGCGTCCAGTCGGCCGTCCTCGACCAGGGCGCGTTCCACGGCGCGCGGACTGTGCGCCGGGTTCCACGGCCGCCCCAGGTCCAGCAGGTCGTCACGGAGCTCCAGCCACGCGGAGCGGGCCAGGGAGGCCGCGTCGCGGGCCCGCCGCCACCGCAGTCCGCGCACCAGGTGCCGCAGCAGCGCGGGCACGGCCGACAGGACGGTGAGCGCCGAGACCGCCGCGACCGCTCCCGGGACGCCGTCCCCGGCGGGGCCGTCGGCAGTGGGGCGCTCCTCGGGAGCCGGGTTCTGCTCGGCGGCGGCCCCCTCGTCGGGAGGCGCCGACTCCGGAGCGGCGGACTCCACGGACTCCTCGGCGCCGTCCGCGTCCGCGGCGGTCGGCTCCGCGGGACCGGGCGTGGCGTAGTCGGGGACCGCGGCGGTCGGCTGCCCCTCCCCGGGGGTCGGCTCGAAACGCAGCCAGCCGTACCCCTCGAAGTACAGCTCCGGCCAGGCGTGGGCGTCGCTCTCCCGCACCACCCAGCGGTCGGAGCCGACGTGCTCGCCGGGGGTGTAGCCCACCGCGACCCGTGCGGGGATGCCGAGGTGCCGGGCCGTGGCCGCCATGGCCGAGGCGAAGTGCTGGCAGTAACCGGTCCGGCTCTGCAGCAGGAAGTGGGCGAGCGGGTCGGTGCCCCCGGGCACCCGCGGCGGGTTCAGGTCGTAGTCGAAGCCGCCGCCGGTGAACCAGTCCTGGAGGGCGACCGCCCGGTCGAAGGAGGTGTCGGCGTCGGCGACGACCTGCTCGACCAGCCGTGTCACCTCCTCGGAGAGGGAGGGCGGGGCCAGGTAGCGCCGGTCGATCCCGGGGGCCGAGGGGGCGGCCGCACGCAGGTCCTCCTCCCGGGGCTCGGGGAAGCCGCTGGTCACCCGGTAGGTGAGCCCGGCCGCCTCCCCGTGGGGGGAGAACACCATGAGCGTGTCGGGGTCCACGTACCACTCCCCGGCCACCCGCACCGTGCTGCTGGGATAGGGCAGCGGGAGGAAGTCCATCCCCCGCGCGTCGGCGGACACGGTGACGTCCGTGGTCACCGTGCCCGGGGCGGCCTCGCCGGCGAAGCCCGGCACCCGGGGGAGCGGGCCCTCGACCCGGTCGCCCGCGTCCGCCCGCACCGGCGACATCGTCCAGTTCTCGCCGTCGAAGGCGTCGAGCACGTGCGTCCGCAGGTACTCGGGGCTGCGGTCGGCGGTGCGGTACTCCAGAACCCGGCGGTCGCCCCCCGAGGTCAGAGTGCCGCGCAGACTGGTCAGCGGGTCCACCGTGGTCACGGTCTGCCCGTCCCCGCGCAACTGTCCGACCAGGGAGAACACCGAGTCGCTGGTCATCGTGGGGACGAGCGCGGGCACCAGCAGGGCCAGCACCACGGACGTTCCGGCGATCCCGACCGCGCCGAGTCCCCGCAGCGCCGACGCGGCGGCCGTCCACCGGCGCCCGCCGCGGCGGTCCCGCGGCGGGACCCGCACCCCCCAGGACGCCGTCCGGGCCGCGGAGTCCACGGCGAGCAGCAGCAGGAATCCCGCGGCGGCCACGGCGAATGCGCCCCCTCCCACCCCCCGGGGGTGCACCGTCAGCGGAACGGCGACCAGGGACAGCAGGGCGGCTCCGGCCAGCCCCGGCACGCGCAGCGTGACCGCCATCAGGTGCGCGGAGACCAGGAGCACACCCAGCAGCAGCGTCACCAGCAGGACGATTCCGTCGGTGGCGGGGACCGGTATGACGTTGGTCCGGATGTCGGACACGCCCGCGAAGAGCAGGTCGACCAGTCGCGCCACCGCCGCCGGAGTGGGAACGGTCCGCAGCAGCGCGGCGTCGGGTGCGTAGCGGCCGGTCACCGCCATCACCAGCGCGACCAGTTGCAGGACGGACGTCACCGTCGCGGGGACACGCGTCCACTGCGCCGCCGCGCCCACGGCGGCGATGGCGGCGACCGCCGTGACCGGTCCCGTCCACCATTCGGCGTCACCGAACACCGGGCCGAGCAGGGGCAGCGCGCACAGCGCGTGGACCGCGGTGGCCAGCGAGAGCAGGGTGCGGGCGAGCGCGTCCGTCGAGGATCTCACCGTGCCGCCCCCGATCCGCCCCACAGTTCGGGTAGCTGACCGGTGTGCTCGGGGCACAGCACCCGCCATCCGGCCTCGGTCAGCTCCCGCGCCGCCCGGACACGCGCCTCCTCCGGCCACGCGGCCCGCGGGACCAGGACCGCGACCCGCCCGTCCGACCGGCCGGGGCGGCACGCGGCCAGGGCGGCCACCTCGTCGGCGGCGAGCGCCCCCACCACCGCCACGGCCATCCCCCGGCCGCTCACCGAGGCCCCCGCCAGTCGGGTGATGCCCGCTCGGAGAGAGGGCGCCTCGGAGGAGGCGGCCAGGGCCAGCGCGTCCAGGACCGCGTCGCGGCGGCGGGTCCCGTCCAGTACGACGCCGTCCCCCAGCAGACGCAGCCGATGCCCCCGGTCGGCCAGGTGGACGGCGATCGACGCGGCCACCGTGACCGCGCCCTCCAGGGACGACGCTGTCCGAGCGCCGGTGTGCGCCGTCGAACGCAGGTCCACCAGGACGACGCTGGCGTCCAGCCGCCGCTGCTCCTCGCCGCGCACCATGAGGCGGCCGCGCCGAGCGGTGGAGCGCCAGTGCACCCGGCGCAGGTCGTCGCCGCTCCGGTAGGGGCGCGGTGTCGTGTCGTCGTCGGTTCCGGCCGGAGCGCGGACGGGACGCGGACCGCCCGTCGCCGCGCCGGTCCGCGCGGCGGCGGGCAGTTCCATGACCGGGGGGAGCACCAGCAGCGACGCCTCGGTTCCGATCGGGCGTTCCAGCCGCGCGCAGCCCAGCGGGTCGACGAAGCCCACCACGAGCGGGCCGATCGGGTAGCGGCCGCGCGCGTGCGAGCGCAGCCGGTAGGAGAACGTCCGCCGCTCACCGGGCCGCAGCACGCCGAGGTTGAACCGGGGCGGGACGCCGAGCGCGAACGGCAGCCGGTCCTCGGCCAGGAGCGGTCCGACCGGCAGCGACCACGACGGGTTGGTCAGGGTGAGCGCCACCCGGCAGTCGGTCCCCGCGGGGACGCGCCGCGCGGACAGTTCGCGCGTGTGGTCCACCTTCCGGGGCGTCAACAGCAGCAGCAGGACGCCGACCGGCGGGACCGCGGCCACGAGGACCGCGATCCGCAGCAGGTCGCGTTCCCCGAGCGCCAGCGCGCCGACGGTGATCACCGCTCCCACACCCAAAAAGATCCGTCCGCGCGGGGTGAGGGACCGCAGCACGTTCATCTTCGCGCCTTCTCGCTTCGGTCGCTAGCCGCGCGCGGGAATGGGGACCCGGGCCACCAGTTCGCCGACCACGTCCGCGGGGGACCGGTGGCGCTGCTGGGCTTCGACGCTGGGCAGCAGGCGGTGCGCCAGCACCGGGACGGCCAGCGCCTGGACGTCGTCGGGCAGGACGTGGTCGCGGCCGTCGAGGGCGGCGTAGGCGCGTGCCGCGCGCACCAGGTGCAGGGTGGCCCGCGGGGAGGCGCCCAGCGCCAGGGAGGGGGAGACCCGCGTGGCCGAGACCAGGTCCAGGGAGTAGCGCTTGACCACGGGGGAGACGTAGATCCCGCGGACCCGCTCGGTCATCGTGGCGACCTCGTGGACGGTGGTCACCGGGGTGAGCCGGTCCAGCGGGGAGTGCGCCGAGTGCGCGTCGATCATGCCGAGCTCGGTGCGGGGGTCGGGATAGCCCACGGAGACGCGCGCCATGAACCGGTCCCGTTGGGCCTCGGGTAGCGGATAGGTCCCCTCCGCCTCCATGTCGACGGGGTTCTGGGTGGCGATCACCATGAAGGGCCGGTTCAGGCGCCGGGTGACGCCGTCGACGCTGACCTGCCCCTCCTCCATGCACTCCAGCAGCGCGGACTGCGTCTTGGGGGAGGCCCGGTTGATCTCGTCGCCCAGCACGATGTTGGCGAACACCGGCCCGGGGCGGAACTCGAACTCGCGGCGCTGCTGGTGGTAGACGCTGACGCCGGTGATGTCGCTGGGGAGCAGGTCGGGGGTGAACTGGACTCGGCTCACCACGCAGTCGACGGCCCGCCCCAGAGCCTTGGCCAGCATGGTCTTGCCCACGCCGGGAACGTCCTCGATCAGCAGGTGCCCCTCGGCGAGCAGGACCGTCAGCGCGATTCGGACGACTTCGGGCTTGCCGGCGATCACGGTCTCGATCGCCGACCGTATCCGGTGGGCCGGGGCCAGTGGGCCGCCGACGCCCGAGGGTTGGTCGGCGGCGCCGTTCACCCGAGTGTCGAGCGACACGTGTCCCCCTCAACATGCCGTGGCTGGTTCATCACGAGGCTAGGCCCAAAGCGGGGCTTTGCAAACCGACGCCGAGCGGTCGCGGAGCGGAAGTTCCCAGGTCATCCCGGCCGAGCAGGGCGCCGAGGCGGTCTGGGTCACAGGGAAGCGGCGGTCGGTACCGGGGGGCCGGGGTCGCGGGAGGCGTTCCGGGGGGCTGCCACGGGGGCACCGGAGCGCCCCCGGCGGTTCCGGGCGCCAGGAGGGCGGACACGGAGCGTGATGCCGCGGCACCGCGCGCGGTGGCCCGCTCCACCCCCGCTGAACTGCGATTTCGCCGATGCGGCAGGGGCTGTGCGGCGGCTTTGTCTGTTGACGGTGGAGGAGAGTGGAGTACAGTGGAGCCGAGTGGAGGAGAGCGCCGCCTGTTTCGCGGGTGACCTGGGAGGTGGGAGTCGGACGATGTTCCTCGGCACCCACGCGCCACGTCTCGACGAGAAGGGGCGCATGTTCCTTCCGGCGAAATACCGCGACGAACTGGCGGGAGGACTGGTGATCACGAAAGGCCAGGAGCGCTGCCTCTACGTCTTTCCGCTGCGCGAGTTCGAGCGCATCACCCAGGTCCTCCGCTCGGCGCCGGTCACCGCCAAGGCGGTGCGCGACTACAGCCGCGTCTTCTTCGCCAGCGCCTCCGACGAGCTTCCCGACCGGCAGGGCCGGGTGACCATACCGGCGAGCCTGCGCGCCTACGCGGGGCTCGACCGGGACTGCGTGGTCATCGGGGCGAACACGCGCCTGGAGATCTGGGACGCCCAGACCTGGGCCGACTACGAGGCCGAGCAGGAGCAGGTATTCGCGGAACTGGCGGAGGAGGTGTTGCCGGGGGTGCTGTGATCCCGCGGAACCGCCGCGTCGCACCGGGAACCGGTGCTGCGAGCCGCATCGGGGTCACGACCGTCGATCCCTGTCGGATTCAGGCCTTCAGACGCGGCCGGTCAGGTCTCAGCTGGCGCATCTTCCCCGGTGCCAGATGATTCGAGCGGGCCGAACGGCGGCCGCGCCCGTCGGGCGCGTCTGGAGGCCCGGCCGTCCCCGGGCCGGGCGCGACGGCCACGGGGGAACGGGGACGCGACAACAGGGGGGCGGACGCGCCAGTGGGAAACGACGACGAGCAGAGACACCGGGACACTCCCGAACCGGCGCACGTGCCGGTCATGCTGGAGCGGGTCCTCGACCTGCTCGCACCGGCTCTGCGCGAACCCGGCTCGGTCGTCGTGGACGGCACACTCGGCCTCGGCGGCCACTCCGAGGCGCTGCTCGCCGCCCATCCCGGGACCCGCCTGGTGGGCGTGGACCGCGACACCACCGCGCTGGAACGCAGCCGCCACCGGCTGGCCCGCTTCGGCGACCGCGTCAGTCTGGCGCACGCCGTCTACTCCGACATTCCCCGCGTCCTGGACGACCTCGGCATCGACCGGGTCCACGGCATCCTCCTCGACCTGGGCGTGTCCTCCCCCCAACTGGACGAGGCCGACCGCGGCTTCGCCTACTCCTACGACGCGCCCCTGGACATGCGCATGGACCGCACCCAGGAACGCACCGCGGCCCACGTCGTCAACACCTACTCCGCCGGAGAGCTCACCCGCGTCCTCAGGGTCTACGGCGAGGAGCGCTTCGCCGCCCGGGTGGCCCAGGCCATCGTGCGGCGGCGCGCCAAGGAGCCCGTGCGGACCACCGGAGTCCTGGCCGACCTGGTGCGCGACGCCATCCCCGCGGCGGCCCGCCGCACCGGGGGCAACCCGGCCAAGCGGACCTTCCAGGCGCTGCGCATCGAGGTCAACTCCGAGCTCGCCATCCTGGAGCGCGCCCTGCCCGCGGCGATCTCCCGCCTCGCGGTGGGAGGGCGCATCGCGGTGCTGTCCTACCACTCCCTGGAGGACCGCATCACCAAACGCGTCCTGGCCGCGCTGAGCACCGACACCACCCCGCCCGGACTGCCGGTGCCCCTGCCGGACCGGCAGCCGGAACTGCGCCTGCTCACCCGAGGCGCCGAGGTCCCCCCGGAGCGGGAGACCGAACGCAACCCCCGCGCGGCGTCGGCCCGGCTGCGGGCCGCCGAAAGGACACGGGAGCCGTGACCGTCGGCCCCGAACGACAGCATCCACGCGCTCCCGGTCCGGACCGGGAGCCGTCGACCTCGTCCGGGAGAACACCGTGAAGACCCACACCGAAGAACACGCCCCGAGCACACGGAGCCGGTCCCGCACGACGCCGTCCCGACCGCGTGTCGGACGCGGCACGGCGGCGGCCGGCGGCACGCGCGGCGCACGGCCGCACAGCCCCGCCCCGCGCATGCCGTTCGTGCTGCTCGTCCTGGGACTGCTCGGCGGGGCGCTGGTCACCCTGCTGATGCTGCACGCCGTCCTCGCCGAGGACACCTTCGAGATCGCGACCCTGCAGCGGGAGAACCGCGAACTCGGCCAGCAGGAGCAGGCGCTGCGGGAGAAGGTCATGGAGGCCGAGTCGCCCGAGGCGATCGCCGAGGCCGCCGAGGAACTGGGTATGCGGCCGGGGGAGGAGCCCCGGTTCCTCGACCTGGAGACCGGGGAGGTCACCGGGGCGGAGCCGACCCGGAAGGGTGAATGACCGGCAGACACCGATCCGCGCCGCCGGTGGGAGGCGCCGAACAGGGGGGAACGTCCACCGTTGAGCACACCGCGTGACCGCAGTCCCAAGGACCCGCGTCGGCCGTCGTCATCGGCGCGCAGCCGACGCCGGCCCGGACCGCGCTCCGCGGAGGCCGCACGGCGGCGCACCGCCCCGAGACCCGCCGCCGGCGCGGCGCCCGCGCGGCGCCCGCGCGGCGGGGGCGCCGCGCCACTGCGCCGCCCGTTCCGCCGCAGGGCGCCCCAGCCGCGCATCAGGATCATGGGGGCCATCCTCGGGGTCGTCCTGCTCCTCTTCGCGGTGCGGCTGGTGCAGATCCAGGGCATCGACGCCGACGACTACGCCGAGGCCGCGGCGAACCTGCGGCTGGCCACCATCGAGATCCCCACCGTCCGCGGTGACATCACCGACGCGTCGGGGCGGCCCTTCGCCATGTCGGTGGAGGTCCGCACCGTCTTCGTCGACCCGGCGGAGGTGCGTGCCGACCAGAGGGACGAGGTCGTCAGGGAGCTGTCCCAGCGGTTCGACCTGAGCGCCGAGGAGGTCGCCGCCCGGCTCGACGCCCGGGTCGACGGCCAGCCGAGCCGCTACGAGGTCGTCCAGCGCGGCGTCTCCGTCGAGGAGTGGGAGGAGCTCGACGCCCTCGGTCTGCACGGCGTCTCCGCCGAACGCGCCTACAAGCGGGTCTACCCCGAGCAGACGGGCGCGGCCAACCTGGTCGGCTTCGTCGGGACCGAGGGGTACGGACTGGAGGGCCTGGAGGCCGTGCTGGACTCGACCCTCGCCGGAGAGGCCGGGCAGCAGCAGGTCGAGGTGGGCAGCGACGGCACCCAGATCCCGATGGCGGGCGGACTGGTCAAGGAACCGGTTCCCGGCCGGACGGTCCGGCTCACCCTGGACATGGACCTGCAGTGGTACGCCCAGCAGGCCCTCGCCGAACGCGCTGAGGAACTGGGCGCCGAGGCCGGGAACGTGGTCGTGATGACCCGCGACGGCCAGATCAAGGCGATGGCGAACTACCCCACCTACGATCCGAACGACTTCGCCTCCGCGACCGCCGAGCAGCGCCGCAACGGCGCGGTCGCCGACGCGTTCGAGCCGGGCAGCACCAACAAGGCCATCACCGTCGCCGCGGCCCTGGAGGAGGGGGTGACCACCCCCGACACCGTCTACACGGTCCCCGACTCCATCCGCCGCCACGACCTGGAGTTCCGCGACTCCCACCCGCACCCGACCCAGCGCCTCACCGTCAACGGGATCATGGCCACCTCCAGCAACGTCGGGGCCATCCAGATCGCCGAGGAGTTGGGCGCGGAGAAGATGTACGAGTACCTGCGCCGGTTCGGCTTCGGCCAGCCCACGGGCCTGGACCTGCCGGGCGAGAACGCGGGGATCCTCACCGATCCGCAGCACTGGTCGGGCACCGACCTTCCGTCCATCTCCTTCGGGCACAGCGTCTCGGTCAACGCCGTGCAACTGGCCGGCGTCTACGCCATCGTCGCCAACGACGGGATCAGGGTGGAGCCCACCCTCGTGGCCGGAACGGTGGACCCCGACGGCGAGTTCACCGCCGCGCCCGAGCCCGAGAGCGAACGGGTGATCAGCGCGGACACCGCCGCCGACCTCAGGCTGATGCTCGAGGGCACCACCGGGGAGATGGGCACCGCCCGGCAGGCCCGCATCGACGGCTACCGGATCGGCGGCAAGACCGGCACCGCCAACCGCATCAACCCGGAGACGGGCACCTACCAGGGCGGCGGCTACGTCAGCTCCTTCGTCGGCATCGCCCCGGTCGACGATCCCGAACTGGTCGTCCTCGTGGTGCTGCACAATCCGCAGGAAGAGTACTACGGCGGCGAGGCGGCCACCCCCGTCTTCACCGACGTGATGTCCTTCGCGCTCAAGACGATGCAGGTGCCGCCGACCGGCACCGAGGCGCCGAAACTGCGCATGGAGGAGTGAACCCCCGCGGCGGCGGAGCGAAACCGGACACACCGGTCGGATGCTCTTGCCACCCGGCGCCGCGGTGGCCGATGCTTTCGGACATCCGTCAGCGTCCAGAGCCACCGCCCGCCCGGAGCCGACCGCACCACCGCTCCGCAGCGGCCCGAGTGGACGGGCGCGAATCGGCTTGACCGTCTCCGCGTGGAATTGACCTCCACCGTCGGCGAACCGATAACCTCACGAGGTGTCACCCGTAATGCGACCCGAACACGTCCAGCCACGTCCGTTGTCCGAGCTCGTCCCGCTGTTGGGGCCGGACGCCTTCGTCACGTGCGTCGACCCCGCCGAACCTCCGCTGGGAACCGTGCCGGTCCCCGGGGGCCCCGATCCCGAACAGGCCCGCGACCTCGACGCCGTCGTCGTCACCGGCATCACGCACGACTCCCGCGCGGTGCGCCCCGGAGACCTGTACGCGGCGCTGCCGGGACGGCGCGTCCACGGCGCCAAGTTCGCCGAGCAGGCCGCCAAGGCGGGAGCCGCGGCCGTGCTCACCGACCCGGCCGGGTACGACCGCGCCGCGGCCACCCGACTGCCGGTCATCACCGTCCCCGACCCGCGCGCCGTGCTCGGCGACGCCGCCGCCTGGATCTACGGGAACCCCTCCGGCGAACTGCTGCTGGTCGGCACCACCGGGACCAGCGGCAAGACCACGGTCAGCTACCTGGTGGAGTCGGGACTGCGCGCGGCGGGAATGCGCACCGGACTGGTGGGCACCGTGGAGATGCGGGTGGACGACGAACGGGTCGACTCCTCCCTCACCACCCCCGAGGCCACCGACCTGCACGGGCTGTTCGCCCTCATGCGGGAGCGCGAGGTCGACGGCGTCGCCATGGAGGTCTCCAGCCACGCCCTGGCCCTGGGCCGGGTCGACGGCGTGCGCTACGACGTCGCGGTGTTCACCAACCTCTCCCAGGACCACCTGGACTTCCACGCGGACCTGCGCGACTACTTCGACACCAAGGCACGGCTGTTCACCCCCGAGTTCGCCAGGGTCGCCGTGGTCAACCGGGACGACAGGTTCGGGCGGGCGCTCGTCGAGACGGTCACCGAGCGGGGCGCGATCCCGGTCACCACGTTCTCCGCCGAGAGCGACACGGAGGCGGACTGGTACGCCTCCGACGTCGTGCTCGAACCGGAGGGCAGCCGGTTCCGGGTGGTCGGCCCCGGCGGGATGGAGATGGAGGCCTCGGTGCGGCTGCCCGGACCCTTCAACGTCTCCAACGCCATGGCCGCGATCGTCGCCCTCATCGAGGCGGGCGTCCCGATGCCCACCGCCCTGGACGGGGTGGCGGCGGCCCGGGGCGTGCCCGGCCGGATGGAGCGGATCGACGAGGGGCAGAACTTCACCGCCATCGTCGACTACTCGCACAAGCCCGGCGCGATCGAGGCGGTCCTCACCTCGCTGCGGTCGGTCACCGACGGCAGACTCACCATCGTCGTGGGCTGCGGCGGCGACCGCGACCGGGGAAAACGTCCCCTCATGGGCGAGGCCGCCGCCCGCCTCGCCGACGCGGTCATCCTCACCGACGACAACCCCCGCAGCGAGGACCCGGTCACGATCATCACCAGCATGCTCGAAGGCGTGGCCAAGGTCCCCGTCGAGCAGCGCGCCCGCATCACGGTCGAACCCGACCGGCACACCGCGATCGAGATGGCGGTGGAGCGCGCCAAACCCGGTGACGTCGTCGTCGTGGCCGGTAAAGGCCACGAGCGCGGCCAGTACGTGGGCGACCGGGTGCTGCCCTTCGACGACCGCGCGGTGCTGCGGGACGCGCTGCGCTGGCGGGTCGGCGGGGAGGGCTGACCCGCCGCGGTCCGCGCGGTCGGTCCGTGGCCGCGCGGAACACCGAGGTCACGCAAGGTCGCGGCGGGCGCGGAGGCGGCCGGGACGGGTCTCACTCGTGCCACATTCCAGTTCGGGCGCAACCCGGTCCGTCGATCTTGTTCTAAGGTTAGGTGCGGCAATCGCAGCCCGGCACCGTGGCGTCCGCACGCCGCTTCGCGGCTTTTGTACAGCATCCCCGTTCTCGCACGCTGTTCACTGTCATTACGGCGCTTCGAGCGTGGTGGACCGGGCCCGACATGAGGAGTGGATTTGATCGCGCTGACGCTCGATCGGATCGCCGAGATCACCCGATCCCGAATACGCGGATCGGCGCAGCCCACGGACATCGTCAACGGTCCGGTGGTCATCGACTCACGCCAGGCGGTCCCCGGTTCGCTGTTCGTCGCCCTCGGCGGCGAACGGGTCGACGGCCACGACTTCGCCGACGCCGCGGTCAGTGCCGGGGCGACGGCCGTGCTGGGCTCCCGGCCGGTGGACGCGCCCCAGCTGCTGGTCGACGGCGGCGACGACGAGGTCGTGGCGGCCCTGGCGCGGCTGGCCCGCGCGGTCGTGGACGAACTGCCCGACGCCGACGTCATCGGGGTCACCGGCTCGTCCGGGAAGACCACCACCAAGGACCTGCTGGCCCAGGTGCTGTCCCGGATCGGCCCCACGATCGCCCCGCCCGGATCGTTCAACAACGAACTCGGCCATCCGCTGACCGTCCTGCGCGCGGACGAGACCACCCGCTTCATCGCGCTGGAGGTCGCCGCCCGCGGTCTGGGACACATCGCGCACCTGTGCCGGGTGGCGCCGCCGCGCATCGGCGTCGTGCTCAACGTCGGCAGCGCCCACATGGGCGAGTTCGGCGACCGCGCGACCATCGCCCGGGCCAAGGGCGAACTCGTCGAGGCGCTGCCCGACGCCGACCGGGGCGGCGTGGCGGTCCTCAACGCCGACGACGACGCGGTGATCGGCATGGCCGCGCGCACCTCGGCCCGGGTGGTCAGCTACGGCCTGGCCGACACCGCCGACGTGCGGGCCGAGCAGGTCGACCTGGACGACACGGGACGTGCCCGCTTCACCCTCGCCATCGGCGGCGCCACGGCCCGGGTGCAACTGCGGCTGATCGGTATCCACCAGGTGCACAACGCCCTGGCCGTCGCCGCGGTGCTGCACGAACTGGGAACGGGCGTCGCCGACATCGCCACGGCCCTGGGCGAGGCGGGCTCCGTGAGCCGCTGGCGCATGGAGGTCACCGAACGGGCGGACGGGGTGACCGTCGTCAACGACGCCTACAACGCCAACCCCGAATCCATGGGCGCGGCACTGCGTACGCTGGCCACGCTGGCCTCCGAGCGCCGCGCCTTCGCGGTGCTGGGCCACATGGCCGAGCTCGGCCCGTCCCACCGGGCCGAGCACGAGCGCATCGGACGACTCGTGACCGAGAGCGGGGTGGACGTCCTCGTTGTCGTCGGCGAGCAGGCGGCGGGCATCGCGGACGGAGCCGCGGCCGTCGCCGACTGGCCGGGCGAGACCCTGAGGGTCGCCGATGTCGCGGAAGCGGTCGCGGTGCTCAGGGAGCGCCTGAGACCCAAGGACATCGTCATGTTGAAGGGATCACGAGTGGCCGGGCTGGAGAAGGTAGCCGAGCAGCTGACCGTGGAGGCCGCCGAATGACCGGCATCATCGCCGCCGCGGGGCTGTCCCTGCTGGTGTCCTTCATCCTCATGCCACCGCTGATCAAGATTCTGTACCGGTTCAAGTTCGGACAGGAGATCCGCGACGACGGCCCCCAGGGCCACAAGACCAAGCAGGGCACGCCCACCATGGGCGGTATCGTCATCATCCTGGGCGCGGTCATCGGCTACTTCGGCGCGCACGGGGTGACGATGACCCCCCCGACCGTCTCGGGCGTGCTGGTGCTCTTCCTGTTCGTCGGGCTGGGCTGCGTCGGCTTCCTCGACGACTTCATCAAGATCTACAAGCGCCGCAGCCTGGGCCTGCGCAGCGGAGCCAAGATGCTCGGCCAGGTCATCGTGGGTGTCGGGTTCGCCGTCGGCGTCACCATGTTCCCCAACTCCTACACCTACACGCCCGGCTCCACCCACCTGTCGCTGCTGCGCGACTTCGGCCCGCCCATGGCGGTGTGGCTGTTCGTGATCTGGGCGCTGCTGCTGATCGTGGCCACATCCAACGCGGTCAACCTCACCGACGGCCTCGACGGCCTGGCCACCGGGGCGACGATCCTCTCCCTGGTCGCCTACGTCATCATCGGCAACTGGCAGCTACGGCAGAGCTGCGTCAACGCCCTCGAACCCAACTGCTACACCGTGCGCGACCCCCTGGACCTGGCGGTCGTGGCCGCGGCGGCGCTGGGCGGCTGCATCGCCTTCCTCTGGTTCAACGCACCCCCCGCCAAGATCTTCATGGGCGACACCGGCTCCCTGGCGCTGGGCGGCCTGCTGGTCGGTCTGGCCATCACCACCCGCACCCAGTTGCTGCTGCTGGTCATCGGCGGACTGTTCGTCCTCATCACCGCGTCGGTGATCATCCAGGTCGGCTCGTTCCGACTCACCGGCAAGCGGGTGTTCCGCATGGCTCCGCTGCAGCACCACTTCGAACTCAAGGGGTGGGCCGAGACCACCATCGTGATCCGCTTCTGGATCATCCAGGGCCTGTTCGTGGCCGCCGCGATCGCCCTGTTCTACCTGGAATGGATGCCTCGATAAGCGATGAGCGACACCGCGATGGAGCTGGGGGGACGCCGGGTCTGCGTGACCGGACTGGGGGTCTCCGGACCCCCGGTCGCCCGGGCGCTGCTGGAGCGGGGCGCCCGCGTCACGGTCGTGGAGGGCCGCGACGACGAGGCGAACCGGCAGCGCGCCCGAAAGCTGCGGGAACTCGGCGCCGCCGTGGAACTCGGTGAGGTCGGCCTCCCCGAGGGCACCGAACTCGTGGTCACCTCTCCCGGCTGGCGGCCCGACGCGCCCGTGCTGGTCGCGGCGGCCGACGCCGGGATCGAGGTGATCGGCGACGTCGAACTCGCCTGGCGGCTGCGGCCCGCCGACCAGGTCTGGCTGGCCGTCACCGGCACCAACGGCAAGACCACCACGGTGCGCATGCTGGAGGCGATGCTGCGCGCGGACGGACGCCGCGCCCTGGCCGTGGGCAACGTGGGCACCCCCGTCATCGACGCGGCGCTCGCCGACGGCCCCGACCGCCACGACGTGCTCGCGGTGGAGTTGTCCAGCTTCCAACTGCACTGGTCGGCCACGCTGCGCCCGCACGCCGCCGCGATCGTCAACATCGCCCCCGACCACCTGGACTGGCACGGCGGAATGGAGCCCTACGCCGCGGCCAAGGCGAAGATCTACGGGGCGGGCACCGTCCGGGTGGTCAACACCGCCGACCCGCTCATCCGCGGACTCGCCGAGACCCACGGCGACCCCGCCGCCCCGCTGGTCGGCTTCGGACTGGGCGTGCCGCGCGCAGGCGAGCTCGGCGTGGTCGAGGACCTGCTGGTGGACCGGGCGTTCGTCCCCGACCCGCGCACCGGGGCCGTGGAACTGGCCTCGCTGGCCGACGTCACCCCCGCCGCGCCGCACAACGTCGCCAACGCCCTGGCCGCCGCGGCGCTGGCCCGCTCCGTCGGGGTGGCCCCCGACGCGGTGCGCACGGGACTGCGCGACTTCCGCCCCGAGCCGCACCGCATCGCCCACGTCGCCACCGTCGACGGCGTCGACTACGTCAACGACTCCAAGGCCACCAACGCGCACGCCGCCGCCGCGTCCCTGGCCGCCTACCCCTCGGTGGTGTGGGTGGCCGGGGGGCTGCTCAAGGGCGCGGACGTCTCCGACCTGGTGGCGGCCGCGTCCGACCGGCTGCGCGGGGCCGTGCTGCTGGGCGAGGACCGGCAGCGGCTGCGCGAGGCGCTGGAGAAGCACGCGCCGCACGTGCCGGTCGTCGACGTGGCGCGCACCGACGGCGGCGCGATGGCCGAGATCGTCGCCGCGGCGGCCCGGCTCGCCCGGAGGGGCGACACCGTGCTGCTGGCCCCCGCCGCGGCCTCCATGGACATGTTCACCAACTACGCCGAGCGCGGCGACGCGTTCGCCCGCGAGGTCCGCGCACTGCTCGACTGACCGGTCCGCGACCGAACCGCAACCGCATCGCCGCCGGGGACGTGTGAACCTTCCGCCGATCCACGCGTCCCCGGCGGTGCCGTGCCGGAAAAAAACCCTCCAACACGCCGGTTATGTGCGCGGCGGTGACGGTCCCAGCCGCCAGACTGGTGCAGCACCGGTGTGCCCGCACCGGAGGTGACCCAGGAGGCGTGGGCGGGAGGAAGTACATGGCGGCCACGACATCGGTTTCCCCGGCCGCCCGGGGCGGGGCCGTCCGCGCGCGGCGGCGCCCGAAGCGCCGGTCGTGGGGCGGTGCCGGGACCGGCCGCGTCCGCGAGTTCGCCAGACTGCTGGACCGCCCCCTCACCTCCTACTACCTGCTGTTCGGCAGCAGTGTCCTGCTCATCGTGCTCGGCCTGGTCATGGTGCTGTCGTCGTCGATGGTCGACTCCTACACCGAGACCGGGTCGGCGTTCTCCCTCTTCCTCAAGCAGGCGGTCGCCGCGCTCATCGGGATTCCGCTGATGCTGCTCGCCTCCCACCTGCCGGTGCGGACGCTGCGGCTGCTGGGCGGCCCCCTGCTGCTGGTCTCCGTCCTCCTGCTGGTCCTGACCGTCTTCCAGGGCGTCGAGTACTACGGCGCCACCCGGTGGCTGGAGATCGGAGGCGTCACCGTGCAGGCCTCCGAACCCGCCAAGCTCGCCTTCGCCCTGTGGGGGGCGAACGTGCTCGCCCGCAGGGAGGAGTTGCGGGAGCTCACCGAGTGGCGGCACCTGATGATGCCGCTGCTGCCGGGGTGCGGGATCCTCGTGCTGCTCGTGCTGATGGGCAGCGACCTGGGCACCTCGTTCGTCCTGATGGCGATCTTCGTGGCGCTGCTGTGGATCATCGGGGCGCCCGGCCGCCTGTTCCTCGGCGTGGTCGGACTGGTCGGGCTGCTCGTCGCCATCATGATCGCCGTGGAGCCCTACCGGCTGAAGCGCCTGACCGCCTTCCTCAACCCCGAGTCCGACCCGCTCAACAGCGGCTACCAGTTGCTGCACGGCCTCTACGCGCTGGGCACCGGCGGGCTGTTCGGGGTCGGCATCGGCGCCAGCCGGGAGAAGTGGGGACACCTGCCGCACCCGGAGAGCGACTTCATCTTCGCCATCATCGGCGAGGAGTTCGGACTGCTCGGCACGCTCCTGGTCGTCGGACTCTTCGGAGTCCTCGGCTACTCGGGGCTGCGCGTGGCGGCCCGGGCCGCCGACCCGTTCGTGCGCCTGGCGGCGGTGGCGGTCACCACGTGGATCTGCGTCCAGGCGATGGTCAACATCGGCACCGTCATCGGTGTGCTGCCCATTACGGGAATCCCGCTGCCCTTCGTCTCGGCGGGGGGTTCGGCGCTCATTCCCACGATGCTGGGCATGGGAATCCTGCTCGCGCTCGCCAGGAACGAGCCCGACGCGCGTGCGGCGCTGGCGGCTCGGGGTCCTACATATGCGCAAAGGGCTCTAAGCTGGCTTGGCCTGGGTAACGGCGCGGGCCTCGGGTCCGCAGGCGCCAACCGGGCTTCCAAGACACGCCCGACGCAGGTTCAAGCGAGGAGGAATCGGCGACGATGAGGGTAGTCCTCGCCGGCGGCGGCACGGCCGGACACGTAGAACCCGCACTGGCCCTGGCCGATGCGCTGCGGCGCATCAACCCCGACACCCAGGTGCTGTGCCTGGGAACCGAGCGGGGACTGGAGCAGCGGCTCGTCCCCATGCGGGGATACGAACTGGGAGTGATCCCCGCGGTGCCGCTGCCGCGCAAGCTCACCCCCCAACTGCTGTCGGTTCCCGGCAGACTGGCCAACGCCATCAGCACCACCACCAAGCACCTGGAGCGGATCCAGGCCGACGTCCTCGTCGGCTTCGGCGGTTACGTGGCCACCCCCGGATACCTGGCCGCGCGCAGCCGCCGCGTCCCGATCGTGGTGCACGAGGCCAATCCGCTCCCGGGGCTGGCCAACCGGCTCGGCGCACGGCTGACCCCGCACGTGTTCACCGGGCACCCGCACACCGAGCTCCGCAACGGCCGCTACATCGGCATCCCCCTGCGCACCCGGATCTCCACCCTGGACCGGCTGGCCGTGGGAGACAGGGCCCGCACCAGGTTCGGACTGCGCCCCGACCTGCCGACCCTGCTGATCTTCGGCGGCTCCCAGGGGGCGCAGGCCATCAACCAGACCGCCTTCGACTGCGCCGAGGACTTCCACCAGGCCGGCGTCCAGGTGCTGCACGTGGTCGGCCCCAAGAACGCCGACGGTCCCGAGGACCGCACCCGCGGCGGAGTGCCCTACGTGGTGGTGCCCTACGTGGACGAGATGGAGATGGCCTACGCCGCCGCGGACGTGGCCATGTGCCGCTCCGGTGCGCTGACCTGCGCGGAGCTGACCGCGGTCGGGCTGCCCGGCGCGTTCGTCCCGCTGGCCATCGGCAACGGGGAGCAGCGGCTCAACGCCGAGCCGATCGTGGAGGCCGGGGGCGGCCTCATGGTGGCCAACTCCGAACTGGGCCGGCAGTGGGTCCGCGAACAGCTCATCCCGCTGCTCACCGACACCGACCGGATCGTGGCGATGTCGGAGGCCGCGTCGCGGCTGGGGCGGCGGGACGCCGACATGGCGCTGGCCCGGGAGGTCATCGCCGTCGCCACCGGCGACCGGTCCGGAGTGGACATGCCCATCGACGACTCCGAGGACGAGGCCGACTACGGCGAGGTCGGGAAGGACGCCCGATGAGTCTGGTCGAACCGACCGAGCCGGTCGAGGTCGACAAGCTGGGACGGGTCCACCTCGTCGGGATCGGCGGAGCGGGCATGTCCGGGATCGCGCGGGTGCTGCTGCAGCGCGGGGTCGAGGTCTCCGGCAGCGACGCCCGCGACAGCGCCCTCCTGCGCGAACTGGCGGAGCTGGGGGCGACCGTGCGCGTCGGCCACGCGGCCGAGAACGTCGGCACCGCCGACACCCTCGTGGTCTCCTCCGCCATCCGCGACACCAACCCCGAACTGGTCGAGGCGCGGGCCCGGGGCCTGCGCGTGCTGCCGCGCGCCGCCGCACTCGGCGCGCTGCTGCTGGACCGGCGCGGTGTGGCGGTCGCGGGCACGCACGGCAAGACCACCACCACGTCGATGATCACCGTGGTGCTGCAGCACCTGGGCGCCGCGCCCGGCTACGTCATCGGCGGACAGTTGGTGACCACCGGCCTGGGCGCCGACGCGGGCGCGGACGACGTCATCGTGGTGGAGGCCGACGAGAGCGACGGCTCCTTCCTGATGCTGTCGCCCAGAATCGCCGTCGTCACCAACGTCGAGGCCGACCACCTGGACAACTACGGCGGGCTGGAGGAGATCCACGCCAACTTCGCCGCGTTCGTCGACCGGGTGGCCGAGACCCTGGTGGTCGGGGTGGACGACCCGGGGGCGCGCCGCGTCGCCGACGTCGCCCGCGAGCGCGGCCGCCGGGTCCTCACCTACGGTACGGCGGCGGGGGCCGACTACCGGGTCGAGGACATCGAGGCGTCCGGGTTCGCCACGGACTTCACGCTGCACCCGCCCTCGGGGGATCCGGTGCGCTGCACCGTCGCCGCGCCCGGCCGGCACAACGTGCTCAACGCCGCGGCGGCCGTCGCGGTGGCCGACGAACTCGGCCACGACCCCGAGGTCGCCGCCGAGGGGCTCGCCGAGTTCGCGGGAACCGCCCGCCGGTTCGAGCTCAAGGGCGAGGCGAACGGGGTGCGCGTCTACGACAGCTACGCGCACCACCCCACCGAGATCGCCGCGGACCTCGACGCCGCGCGCGCCGCGCTGGACTCGCGGGCCGAGGGCGGCGCGGCCGGGCGGATCGTGGTGGTGTTCCAACCCCACCTGTACAGCCGCACGCGCATCTTCGCCGCCGAGTTCGCCGAGGCGCTCACCAAGGCCGACGAGGTGGTCGTCCTGGACGTCTACGCCGCCCGCGAGGACCCCGAACCGGGGGTCACCTCCGCACTGATCACCGACCAGGTCGGCCACGACCGGGTCCGCCACCACCCCGACCGCGCCGCCGCCGTCGACCACGTGGTGTCCGTGGCGCGGCCGGGCGACATCGTGCTGACGATGGGCGCCGGGGACGTCACCGAACTCGGCCCGACGATCGTCGCCGCGCTGGGATGAGACCGCGGGCCGCGGGAGTTCCCGTGGCGCGCGGCCGCCGACCATCGAGATCCGGAGGAGGAGGGTGACGGCCGAGGAGCAGCGGGAGGCGGAGCCCTCCGCCGATCCCCGCCAGTCGGACCCGTGGAAGGTCGCCTTCGTCACCCTGCTCCTGGTGGCCCTGGTCACGGTCGTCGTCTGGGTGCTGCTGGAGTCGCGGCTGCTCGTCGTCCGCCAGGTCGAGGTCACCGGCCTGGACCGGCTCACCGAGGAGGAGGTGGTGGCCGCGGCGGACGTGGCCACCGGAACCCCGCTGGCCAGGGTGGACACCGGAGCCGTCGTGGAGCGCGTGGCGGAGCTGCGGCTGGTCGAGTCGGTCGCGGTCCGGCGCGGGTGGCCCGCCACACTGCGCGTCGAGGTGACCGAACGCACCCCGGTGCTGGCTCTCTCGGTCGAAGGCGGCTACCACCTGGTGGACCGCGAGGGGGTGCGGGTCGAGGAGGCCGACACCCGGCCCGAGGGCTATCCCCTGGTCCGGGTCACCGGCGAGGTGCGGGGAAACCCCGCGGTGGCCGAGAGCGCCCGGGTGGTCGGGGCGCTGCCCGAGTCCCTGGTCGACGCGGTCGACACCGTCGTGGCGACCGACCGGGCCCGGATCACGTTGGAACTCGTCGGCGGGGCCACCGTGATGTGGGGTGACAGCGAGCGGGGAGCCGACAAGGCCCGGGCGCTGGAGGTGCTCTTGGAGCAGCACCCGCCCGATCCGGGACGCCACTACGACGTGAGCGCCGCGGGGGTCGCGGTCGTCCGGTGAGACGACCGTCACGGTGCCGGAGGCGAAGCGCCGTACGGCGGCGCGCCCAGCACCTGCCCGCGCGACACGCCGATAGGCTGAAGCCGGTGGTTAGTTGCCCGTTACCAGGGTGGCGGCTTACTGTCAGGAAGCACAGTCTTTAGTTGACATAAGTACGAAGTACTTCCGCATCCTCCGTGATGCGGACGGGGCCGCGGACGTGCCCGCACGGTCCGTGACCCCATGTTCCGAGCGTTCCCCGAGGAAGTGCTCGGGACTGGCAAGCAGGCAGAACCGGACAGCTTTCGCGTCGATCCGGACCCGGGAGGGACGCCCCCCACGGTCGCTCTTCCCGGGGGATCGGCGGAGTTGGCAAGAAGCGAGCGGAAAGGCCCCTCGTCGTGGCAGCACCGCAGAACTACCTCGCGGTCATCAAAGTCGTCGGGATCGGCGGCGGCGGTGTCAACGCCGTCAATCGCATGATCGAAGAGGGTCTCAAGGGCGTCGAATTCATCGCCATCAACACCGACGCTCAGGCGCTGCTCATGAGCGACGCCGACGTCAAGCTCGACGTCGGCCGCGAACTCACCCGTGGTCTGGGCGCGGGCGCCAACCCCGATGTGGGACGCAAGGCGGCCGAGGACCACCGCGAGGAGATCGAAGAGGTCCTCAAGGGCGCCGACATGGTCTTCGTGACCGCGGGGGAGGGCGGTGGCACGGGAACCGGGGGAGCCCCGGTGGTCGCCAACATCGCCCGGTCCCTGGGGGCGCTCACCATCGGTGTGGTCACCCGCCCCTTCGGTTTCGAGGGCAAGCGGCGCGCCACCCAGGCCGAGTCGGGGATCGCGATGCTGCGTGAGGAGGTCGACACGCTCATCGTCATCCCCAACGACCGACTCCTGTCCATCTCCGACCGGCAGGTCAGCGTCCTGGACGCGTTCAAGGCCGCCGACCAGGTGCTGCTGTCGGGTGTGCAGGGCATCACCGACCTGATCACCACGCCGGGCCTGATCAACCTGGACTTCGCCGACGTCAAGTCGGTCATGTCGGGGGCGGGGTCGGCGCTCATGGGCATCGGTTCGGCGCGCGGCGACGACCGCGCCGTGGCGGCGGCCGAGATGGCGATCTCCTCGCCGCTGCTGGAGGCCAGTATCGACGGCGCCCACGGTGTGCTGCTGTCCATCCAGGGCGGTTCCGACCTGGGCCTGTTCGAGATCAACGAGGCCGCCCAACTCGTGGCGAACTCCGCGGCGCCCGAGGCCAACATCATCTTCGGCGCGGTCATCGACGACGCGCTCGGCGACGAGGTGCGGGTCACGGTCATCGCGGCCGGATTCGACGAACCCCAGGTGGAGGCGGCGCCCCCGTCCCGTGCGGCGAGTACGCCGCGGCCTCCGACGGAGCGGCGCCCCGAGCCGCCCGCCCCCTCCGCCCCGGCCGCGCCGCCCGCGGCGCCGTCGCGCCCGGCCGACCCTCCGCGCGCCTCCCGGCCGTCCCTGCCCGAGTCCGTCTCCCGCCCGGCGCCCGAGCCGGTCCGGGACCCCGGGCCCGCGCCCGAGCCGCCCAAGGCGGAGCCGCCGCGGGCGAGCGAGCCCGCAGCGGACGCCGCACCCGAGGAGCCCAAGGAGTCCCGCGACGACGACCGGCCGTACCGGCCGGGGGGCATCCACGCGGTGGGCGACAGCGGCTACGGCCGTCCGCGGACCTCCGACAGCCCCTTCTCCCGTACCAGCGAGATCCCGACGCCGCGGCGGCGCGTGGTCTTCGACGAGGGCGACGACCTCGACGTCCCGGACTTCCTCAAGTAGCGCACGCCGACCGGTCCGCGCGGCGGACCGGTTCCCACCGCCGTTCGCTCCCCCACGAATCGGATAGGAGGTGCTCGCCGGTATGAGCACCGTGATCGAGCTGGCCCCGGGTGTGCGAGCCGGATTCACCGGACGCGACGGCGGAGTCAGCCGGGAACCCTACGCCACCCTGAACCTGGGCGGTCACGTCGGGGACGACCCCGAGGCGGTCGCCGAGAACCGGAGGCGGGCCGCGCGGGGCTTCGGACTCGATCCGCGTGACGTGGTGTGGATGAACCAGGTGCACGGCGCCGACGCGGTGACCGTGACCGGTTCCGGTCCCGCCGGGGACGTCGACGCCGTCGTCACCACGGTGCCGGGGCTGGCGCTCGCGGTCCTGGTGGCCGACTGCCTGCCGGTGCTGGTCGCCGACGCCGAGGCGGGGGTCGTCGGCGCGGCGCACTCGGGGCGGCCGGGAATGGCCGCGGGTGTGGTCGCGTCGCTGGTGGCGGAGATGGAGCGGCACGGCGCGCGTCCCGAGCGGTGCGCCGCGCTGCTCGGGCCGGTGGTCTGCGGGCGGTGCTACGAGGTTCCCGAGGAGTTGCAGGAGGAGGTGGCCCGCAGTGTGCCCGAGGCCCGGTGCACCACTGACGCGGGCACTCCGGGAGTGGACATCCGGGCGGGGGTCACGGCACAGTTGAAGCGACTCGGAGTGACCAACGTCACCCATGATGCTCGGTGTACCCGAGAGAGCACCGACCTGTTCTCCTACCGCAGGGATGCGACCACGGGTCGGTTCGCCGGATACATCTGGAAGGCCTGACATGAGCGAGGACGCGCGCCGCGCGGAGATCGCCGCGAATCTGGACCGGGTGCGGGAGCGGGTGGCCGCCGCCTGCGCGGCGGCCGGGCGCGCGGCCGAGGAGGTCCGCGTCATCGCGGTCACGAAGCAGTACCCGGCCTCCGACGTGCGCGTCCTGGCCGGTCTGGGAGTGCGCGACGTGGGCGAGAACCGCGACCAGGAAGCCGCCCCGAAGGCCGCCGAATGCCGTGATCTCGATCTCACCTGGCACTTCGTCGGACAGTTGCAGACGAACAAGGTGCGCTCGGTGGTGCGCTACGCCCACGTGGTCCACTCGGTGGACCGGCCGCGGCTGGTCACGGAGCTGGGACGGCGGGTCCGCGCCGAGGGGCGCGCGCTGACCTGTCTGGTCCAGGTCAACCTGGACCCCGAGTCGGCGCGGGGGGTGATCGGCCCCCGCGGCGGCGCCGACTGCGCGGACGTGCCCGCGCTGGCCGAGGCGATCGAGGCCGAGGAGGGACTGTCCCTGGGCGGGGTGATGGCCGTCGCGCCGCGCGACGGCGATCCGCTGAAAGCGTTCGACCGTCTTAATGCGGTCGCCGACGACATCAGGGGTCGCTACCCTCATGCCACGGTGATTTCCGCGGGGATGAGCGGTGACCTGGAAGCCGCGGTCGAGCGGGGCGCGACACACCTGAGAATAGGTACGGCGTTGCTTGGCGATCGGGGGTTGATCGTGGGGTAATGTCCCCAGATGGACCCTGGGGCACACGTTGTTCCCTCCGCTCAGGGGGTGGACGGGGACCGAATCCATCGACAAGTCATCTGCGGTGAATCACCACAGGGACGACGGAGGACAAGAGATGGCCGGCGCGATGCGCAAGATGGCGGTCTACCTCGGCCTCGTGGAGGACGACCGTTACGATCACCGTTATGCGGACGAGTACGATGACTTCGAGGATTTCGACGAGGCCCTCGACGAGCGGCCCGTTCGAGACCGCGCTCCCCGTGACGACGCCCGAGGCGACTCCGTGACGGATTCGGTCGATCACCCCGCGTCGCGCAACGAACGGCGCCCCACCGTCCCCGCCGTGCCCGCCACCGCTGATCTCGCCCGGATCACGACACTCCATCCCCGGACCTACAACGAAGCGCGTACTATCGGAGAGCATTTCCGTGAAGGCATTCCGGTGATCATGAACCTCACCGAGATGGTCGACAGTGACGCCAAGCGTCTGGTCGACTTCGCGGCGGGGTTGATCTTCGGCCTGCACGGCAGCATCGAACGCGTGACCAACAAGGTGTTCCTGTTGTCTCCGGCTAATGTTGAGGTGACCGCTGAAGACAAAGCACGTATCGCTGAGCGAGGATTCTTCAATCAGAGTTAGAGCAGCACACGCATCCAGTAAGGCAGCCGGAGTACGGGAGTGAACATCGTCCAAGTCGTGCTCGGCAACGTTCTGATCTTCGTCCTATACCTCTTCCTGTTTCTGCTGATCGGGCGGCTGGTGTTCGACTTGGTTCAGATGTATGCCAGGTCATGGCGGCCTGCCGGATTGGTCCTGGTTCTGGCCGAGACGACGTATACGATCACGGACCCGCCGCTCAAGTTCCTGCGTCGCTTCATCAAACCCATCCGGTTGGGGAGTGTCGCGCTCGACTTGAGCTTCATGATCCTGTTCCTTGTGGTGACGATCCTCCTCCAGGTCGTGACGTCTGTCCTGACCGTGTAGCGAGACCCGAGACAGCAGAAAGGTAGGCTCCGGTTCCGATACATGAGTCTTGGTCATGATCTGGAGTGCCATAAGGTCACGATCAGGTAGCGTCCCTACGGACGGAGTCCAAGCGCGCCAAGGAGACGAACATGCCGCTGACACCTGCGGATGTACGCAATAAACAGTTCAGTACGACCCGGCTGCGGCCGGGATACGACGAAGAAGAGGTCGACGCCTTCCTCGACGAGGTCGAAGCCGAACTCGATCGTCTGATCCAGGAGAACGAGGAACTGCGCGGCAAGCTGGCGGAGTGCCTGCGCGGCAAGGTGCCCCCTGCGGGAATGAACGACTTCCAGCCCCAGGAACCCCCTGCCCCTCAGGAAGCCCCCAAGCCCGAGATGCCGATGCGGCAGCAGCCCGAACCGATGCGGCAGCAGCAGCCCGAGCCGGCCCAGGCCGCGGCCCCGCCCATGGGGCTGCCCGGCGGCGACGACAACATGGACACCGCCGCCCGCGTTCTCGCCCTCGCCCAGCAGACCGCCGACCAGGCGATCTCCGACGCCCGCCGTGAGGCCGACGAGACGCTGGGACGGGCCCGCCACGAGGCCGAGGACATTCTCGGCAAGGCCCGCCGCCAGGCCGAGCAGATCGTCAACGAGGCGCGCGCCCGGTCGGAGAACCTGGACCGCGACGCCCAGGAGCGCCACCGCCAGGTCATGGGGTCGCTCGTGCAGCAGCGCGACGAGCTGGAGCACAAGGTCGCGGCGCTCAAGGACTTCGAGCGCGAGTACCGCAGCCGCCTCAAGGACTACTTCGAGCGGCAGTTGAGGGAGCTCAACGAGGGAGCGCCCGACTACAGCAACAACCCGAACACCACGGGCGGTTTCCAGACCATGTCGCCTCCCACCGGCGGCAGTCCGTCGCTGCAGCACGCCGGACCCGGCTCGGGCTCCACGAACCCGTTCGCCTCACCCGAACCGGCGCCGCACGGCTACCACCCGGGTGACCCGCACGACCGCCACTGAACCGGCGGTCGGCGGTACCAAGTCCCACTCGATCCATGAACCCTGAGAAGGCATTCACCCGGTGATCATCGTCTGCCTGGTGCTGGTCGTGGCGGCGTTTGTCGTGATCGGCATGGCACTGGCGCTCGCAGAACTGACTCTGGTCAACGTCGCGCTCGGACTCGGCGGCCTGTCCGCCGTACTGCTCGCGGTGGAGTTCGTCCGCAACAGGAGGACCCTGTTCGGGAAGGGCCGCACGGAGTCGCTGCCCGGTCACCGGAGTGCCGACGTCCACGGGACCATGGCGGGACAGGCTCGGACGGACGGTTTGGGGAAGGCGTCCGTCCACCCTCCTGCCATGGCGGTGGCCACCGGTCCGGTGGCCCCGGCCGCCGGCGTCGGCGGCCCGTCCGCGGCTGTCCATGGCTTCGAGGACACGACCGCGGCAGCCGATGCCCACGCACCCGCGCCGGTTTCCGGACCGGTGCGGGCGGCTTTTTCCCCGCCTCCCGACGTCGCCCCCGCGCCGTCCGGTGCGGACGGTTCCGACACCGAACCGGCCGTGCCGGAGCCGAGCGGGGCGACCACGGTCGAGCGTCCCGAGGACACGACCACCCGGACGGAGTGGGACGACGAGGACGACGTCGGCCCCGGACCGGTGGCCGACGGGGAGGCGGCTGCCCGGACCGGAGGCGACGCCCGCGACGACGGGCCCGGGTCCTCTCCGGTCGGTGACGCCGACGAGGAGGACGCCGTCGACGCCGAAGCCGACGCCGAAGCCGAAGCCGACCGGGTGGCCGGCGACGAGGACGCCGGATTCGGACCGGTGACCGGCCGGGAGGCCGAGGAGCCGGAGCGGGCCGACGACGAGGCCCCCGTCCCGGCCGACGACGCGACGGCGACCGGCCCCGACACGGACTCCGACACCACCGGCTCCGACGACTCCGCCGCAGCGGACGCGGACGAGGACGGACCGGTCGGCACCGCCGACGCCGACGACACGGCCGAGGTCGCCTTCCGCGAGCCCGCCGAATGGGCCCCGCCCTTCTCACTGCCCTCCCGTGAGGAGAGCGAGAGCAGGAGCGTCTCCGCCGCGGCCATCGCCGCGCTCGCCGCCCGCTGGACCCCCACCGGCGACGAACTGGCCGCCGAATCCTCCGACACCTCCGACGACGACAGTCCCGCCGGAGTGGACAGCACCCCCTCCCCGGACACCGGGACCGGTTCCGCGGACGCGCCCCACGGCGGCACGGCCGCCTCCAAGGACCCCGAGGACTGACCTCCTCCCGCGCGCCGCCCCGCCGACCGGCCCGGCAGAACGGAAACGGGGCCGCGAACCGGTCGGTCCACGGCCCCGAAACCTCCGGCGGGTCAGGCCCTGCGCAGCCGCAGGGTGATGCCGAACTCCTCCGAGACCACCTCGTGAGCGTCCGGCTCACCGGGGCCCTCGGTGAAGGAGACCGCCAGCACCTCGCCGCTGATCGTCTCCGCGTGCTCGGTCATCGCCTGCGCGGTCGTCTCGTCGGTGGCCGACCACCACAGGTCGATGCGGTCGGAGATGTCCAGACCGCTGGACTTGCGGGCGTCCTGCACCAGACGGACCACCTCGCGGGCCAGCCCGGCGCGGCGCAGCTCCGGCGTCAACTCCAGGTCCAGCGCCACCGTCTCACCGGACTCCGAGGCCACCGCCCAGCCCTCGCGCGGCTGCTCGGTGACCAGCACCTCCTCGGCGGACAGCGCCACCGGCTCACCATCGACGTCCACGGTGGCCGACCCCTCGCCGCGCAGCCCCTCCACCAGCGCCTTGGCGTCGGCGGCCTGGATCGCCTTGGCGACCTGCGGGGTGCCCTTGCCGAACCGCCTGCCCAGCGCCCGGAAGTTCGGCTTGACCGAGTAGTCCACCAGGTCACCGCCGACCACCGACAGCGGGTCGAGCTGCACCACGTTCAGCTCCTCGGCGATCTGCGCCCGCAACTGCTCGGGCAGGGCCTCGAAGCCCCGGGCGCCCACGAGCGCCCGCGCCAGCGGCTGGCGGACCCGCCGACCGGAGTCCACCCGGGCGGCCCGTCCCAGCTCCACCAGGCGGCGCACCAGCGCCATCCGCGCCGACAGTTCGGGGTCGATCAGCGTTCCGTCGGCCACCGGCCAGGACGCCAGGTGCACCGACTCCGGCGCGTCCGGACGGCGCAGCGCCTGCCACACGTGGTCGGTCAGGAACGGGACGATCGGAGCCATCAGCAGGGTGACGGTCTCCAGGCACTCGAACAGCGTCGCGAACGCCGACGCGCCCTCGGGCGTGTTCGCGCCCGCCCAGAAGCGGCGGCGCGACCGGCGCACGTACCAGTTGGACAGGTCGTCGACGAACGTGGTCAGCGCGCGCCCCGCGGCCGCCGGGTCGAACCGCTCCAGCGCGTCGTCGACCGTCCTGATCAGCGAGTGCAGTTCCGACAGCAGCCAGCGGTCCAGCAGCGGCCGCTCCGCCGGGGCGGGCGCGTCGGCGAGCCGCTCGTGGCTCCACCCCTCGCCCGCGCCCGCGTACAGGGTGAAGAAGGACGCCGTGTTGTAGTAGGTCAGCAGGACCTTGCGGACGATCTCCTCCAGCACGGCATGCCCCACCCGGCGCGGCATCCACGGCGACCCGCTGGCCGCCATGAACCAGCGCAGCGCGTCGGCGCCGTGCCGGTCCATCACCGGCATCGGCTCCAGGATGTTGCCCAGGTGCTTGCTCATCTTGCGGCCGTCCTCGGCGAGGATGTGGCCCAGACAGACCACGTTCTCGTAGGAGGAGCGGCCGAACACCAGCGTGCTGACCGCCATCAGCGAGTAGAACCAGCCGCGGGTCTGGTCGATGGCCTCGCAGATGTACTGGGCGGGAAAGTTCGCCTCGAACTTCTCCAGGTTGCGGTGCGGGGCGCCCCACTGCGCGAACGGCATCGCTCCGGAGTCGAACCACACGTCGATGACCTCGGGCACACGGCGGGCCACCCGCTGCTCCAGCGGCAGCGACGGGTCGGCGTCGGGGTCGGGGATGACGATGTCGTCGACGTAGGGCCGGTGCGGGTCGAGGCCGGACAGGTCCTGCCCGCTCAGCTCGCCCAGTTCCTCCAGGGAGCCCACGCAGATCCGCCGGCCGTCGGGGAACTCCCAGATCGGCAGCGGCGTGCCCCAGTAGCGGCTGCGCGACAGCGCCCAGTCGACGTTGTTGCGCAGCCACTCGCCGTAGCGGCCGTCCCTGACGTTGGCCGGAACCCAGTTGGTGGCGGCGTTCTCCGCGAGCAGCCGGTCCTTGATCTCGGTGGTGCGGATGTACCAGGAGGGCACCGCGTAGTACAGCAGCGCGGTGTGGCAGCGCCAGCAGTGCGGGTAGCTGTGCTCGTACGACAGGTGCGCGAACAGCAGGCCGCGCTCCTTCAGGTCGGCGACCAGCGTCTTGTCGGCGGTCTTGAAGAACACTCCGCCCACCAGGTCGAGGTGCTCCTCGAAGGTCCCGTCGGGACGCACCGGGTTGATCACCGGCAGCCCGTAGGCGCGGCACACCTGCATGTCGTCGGCGCCGAAGGCGGGGGCCTGGTGGACCAGGCCGGTGCCGTCCTCGACCGTGACGTAGTCGGCGAGCACCACGAAGTGCGCGGCCGTGTCGAACTCCACCAGTTCGAAGGGGCGCCGGTAGGTCCAGCGCTCCATGTCGGCGCCCCTGAACCGCTGCCCGGTGAGCTCCCAGCCCTCCCCGAGCGCCGCGCCGACCAGCGGCTCGGCCACGACCAGCCGCTCGGAGCCGTCGGTGGCCACCACGTAGTCCACCTCCGGGTGCACCGCCACGGCGGTGTTGGACACCAGGGTCCAGGGGGTGGTGGTCCACACCAGCAGCGCCGCGTCACCGGCCAGCGGGCCGGAGGTCAGCGGGAAGCGCACGTACACCGACGGGTCGGTGACGGTCTCGTAGCCCTGCGCGAGTTCGTGGTCGGACAGCGTGGTGCCGCAGCGCGGGCAGTACGGGCTGATCCGGTAGTCCTGCACCAGCAGGCCCCTGTCCCAGATCTGCTTGAGCGCCCACCACACCGACTCCACGTACTCGCGGTCCATGGTGCGGTAGGCCTCGTCCATGTTGACCCAGTAGCCCATGCGGCGCGTCATCTCGGTGAACGCGTCCACGTTGCGCAGCACCGCCTCGCGGCAGCGGGCGTTGAACTCGGCGACGCCGAACGCCTCGATGTCCTTCTTGCCGGAGATCCCCAGTTCCTTCTCCACGGCGACCTCCACCGGCAGGCCGTGGCAGTCCCACCCGGCCTTGCGGTCGACGTGGAAGCCCTTCATCGTCTTGAAGCGCGGGAAGACGTCCTTGAACACGCGCGCCTCGACGTGGTGCACGCCGGGGGTGCCGTTCGCGGTGGGGGGACCCTCGAAGAACACCCAGTTCGGGCCGCCCTGTGTCTGCTCCAGTGACCGTTCGAAGACCTTCTGCTCCGTCCAGCGTCGCAGCACCTCGCGCTCCATCGAGGGCAGGTCGATCTGGGCGGGCAGCGCGGGGAACGGTCGGGTCGACTCCTTCGACACGTGGCGTACCTTTCCATCAGGGGTGTCGGTCACCTGACGGAGGGACGAGGCAGGAGGCCCCGCGGTACCACCCTCCTTGGCCGCGCCGCCGTTGTCGGCCGCGCGTCCCACTTCGTTCCTGACGCTGCCGGTTCTACTGGGCGTCCGCTGCGGGACGCCGTTCTTCCGGCGGCTCCGGGGTGATCTTCCCGCGCGGGCATACCCCCGGGCTCGCACCGTCCCCGGGTCGCTTCGGGCTGTGTCCGCCGGTACTCGTCCCCATCAACGCCTTGCTGGCTCGAGGATAGCCCACCGCGGAACACGGATCGCGGTGTTTTCCGGTCGTGACCTGACGGGGGCATACTCGCTCCGGAACCCGCGAGACCGAGGAGGGCTCAGGTGACGCGAGCGACCCCCGAGGGCGCCGTCCTGGTGACGCTGGCCGAACGCGAGGACGCCGAGGAGTTGGCCGGACAACTCCTGGAGGAGGGGTACGCGCCCTGCACGGTGCACCGCGACATGTTCGCGGGCGAGGACGACGCCGAGGACGTCGACTGGGTGATCGAGGTGCGCACCGGACCGGGCGGCGCCCCCGCCGCCATGGACGAGGACGGCCTGTCCGCGCTCGCCGAGGACTACGGCGGCTTCACACACGTCGAGCGGTAGCCGCGCTCGCCGACGCGGGAGGGCGGTGTGCGGGGGTGAATACAATGATTCTGGCCCGCACGCCGCGCGGACCGGGGAACGGACGGCCGCGAGATCCGGAGGCGTCGGCGGGCCGCGACCCACGTTGAGGAGTTCCGCTGAGTGACGTCGACCCCGACCGGGGCACCGAGAAGACCGATGACGTTTCCCCGCCGGTCCGGCCGCGCCGGATCGGTCTGCTGCTGGCCGTGGCCGCCGTCCCCCTGGTCGCCGACTTCGTCACCAAGGAGATCGCGCTGGCGCGCTTCTCGCCGTACGACCCGGTGGAGCTGCTGGGTGGACTGCTCAGGTTGACGCTGGTGTTCAACCCCGGAGCGGCGTTCTCCATCGGCACCGGCATGACGTGGGTGTTCAGCCTGATCGTGGTGGCCGTCATCGGCTACATCCTGTGGACGGCGCCCCGGCTGCGCAGCGCGGGGTGGGCGGTGGCGCTCGGCCTGATCCTCAGCGGCGCCACCGGCAACTTCATCGACCGCATCTGGCGTCCCAACACCAGGGAGCTGTCGTCGTCACTGGTGGGCCCGGAGGCGCCGGGGACCCTGCTCGACCGGCTGCTGAGCCCGCCGTCCCCGATGTACGGCCACGTCGTGGACTGGATCCAGATCCCCTACTGGCCGGTGTTCAACATCGCCGACTCCGCGATCGTGTGCGGCGGCGTGCTCGCCGTCCTCCTGGCCTTCCGCGGGATCAACATCGACGGCACCCGCGAGGCGGACAAGACCCCGAGCACCCCGACGCGAGGAGACGAAGCGTGAGTGACCACCGAAGCATGCCGGTGCCCGACGGGCTGGAGGGCGACCGGCTCGACGCGGCGATCGCCCGCATGTTCGGCCTGTCGCGCACCCGCGCCGCCGACCTGATCGCCGAGGGCAACGTCCTGGTCGACGGAGCCGAGGCGGCCAAGTCCGACCGGGTGAGCGCCGGGGCGTGGCTGGACGTCACGCTGCCTCCGCCGCCCAGCGCGCCCGCGCCGCGCCCCGAACCGGTGCCGGGCATGACCATCGTCTACGAGGACGCCGACATCGTCGTGGTGGACAAGCCGGTCGGCGTGGTCGCCCACCCCACGCAGGGTTGGACCGGGCCGACGGTGCTGGACGGGCTGCTGGCGGCGGGGGTGACGGTCGCCACGAGCGGCGCGGCCGAGCGGCAGGGCATCGTGCACCGCCTGGACGCCAACACCACCGGCCTGATGGTGGTGGCCAAGAGCGAGACCGCCTACAGCGTCCTCAAGCGCGCCTTCAAGGAGCGCACGGTCGACAAGACCTACCACGCGCTGGTGCAGGGACACCCCGATCCGCTGCGCGGCACGATCGACGCGCCCATCGACCGCCACCCCTCGGGTGACGGCCGGTTCGCGGTGGTCTCGGGCGGGCGGCCGTCGGTCACCCACTACGACACGGTGGAGGCGTTCCGCGCGGCCAGCCTGCTCCAGATCCGGTTGGAGACCGGCCGCACCCACCAGATCCGCGTGCACATGGCGGCCACCCGGCACCCGTGCGTGGGCGACCTGCTGTACGGGGCCGACCCCACCCTGGCCGAGCGGCTGGGGGTGCGCCGCCAGTGGCTGCACGCGGTCCGCCTGGGTTTCGAGCACCCCACCGAGCACCGCCCGGTGGAGTTCACCAGCCCGTACCCGGAGGACCTGGACAAGGCGCTGCACCTGCTGCGCGAGGAGTAGTCCCGTCGCGGCCCCACCCTCCGGGAGAGAGCGTGGCCGCGACAGAATATGTAGATTGGTCTACTATCTCGGTATGGGAACCAGGGGAGCGGCGACACGCGAGCGCCTCGTCGACGGCGCGCGGGAACTGATCGAGACACACGGCTACTCGGGTACGGGGCTCAACCAGATCCTCGCGGTCAGCGGGGCGCCCCGCGGGTCCCTGTACTTCCACTTCCCCGGCGGCAAGGACGAGCTCGTCGCCGCCGCCCTGGAGCGGGCGGGGGAGGAGGTGGCCGCGCTGCTGCGAACGCTCTCGGAGGAGAGCGCCGACCTGGCCGAGTACGTCCGGCGCCTGGTCGGTGTCTTCGCGGCCAGGACGGAGGAGTCGGGCTTCGCCAAGGGCTGCCCGCTGGCCACCACCGCCCTCGACGTCGCGGCCGTCAACGACCGCGTGCACGCCGTCTGCCGAAGGGTCTACGCGTCCTGGCAGGCGGTCCTCGCCGACCGCCTGGCGGCCGAGGGATGGAGCCCTCGTGAGGCCGAGGCCGACGCGTGGTCGGCGCTCTCCCTGATCGAGGGGGCGCTGCTGCTGGCGCGCGCGACCCGCAGTACCGAACCGCTCGACCGGGCGCGCGAGGCGGCCGTGCGGTTGCTGGTCAGGAACTGACCCGGGGCCGGGACGGCGTCGCCGCTCCCCGGTCCCGGGGTTTTTGCGACCCAAGAATATGTAGATCGGTCTACACAGGAGGAAGTATGTCCGCACGGCCTGACACTCTCGTGGTCGGCGCGACCGGGTTCATCGGCCGCTGGCTGCTCGCCGAACTGCTGCGTCGCGGCCGGACCGTCGCGGCCGGGATGCGCGGCGGTCCGGCCCGCGAGCGGGAACTGCGCGACTGGCTGCGCGCCCACGACGCCCCCGTGGACCGCCTCAGCGCCGTCCACGTCGACATCACCCGACCCGGCCTCGACCTCGACGACACCGCCGCACACCACCTGGAGTCGATCCGCGACGTCCACAACTGCGCGTCGCTGTTCCGCTTCGGCCTCACACGGCGGGAGGCGCGTGCCGCCAACGTCGACGGCGCCCGCCACACCGTCACCTGGGCGGCGGGGCTGGCCGGACTGCGTCGCGTGGTCCACCTCACCGGCTACCGGGCTGCCGCGCAGCCGACGGACCCGGCCGGGATCGCACAGCTCTACCGCGACCACGGCGCCTACGAGGCGTCCAAGACCGAGGCCGACGCGGCGGTCCGCGCCCTCGCCGAACGCGAGGGCCTGCCGTTGAGCGTCGTCAACCCCAGCACGGTCATCGGCGACTCCATCACCGGGGAGGCCGGGCAGTACATCGGTCTGGCCGAGACCGTCCGGAACCTGTGGGCGGGGCGGCTGCCGCTGCTGCCCGGCGACGCCGCGACCTTCGTGCCGGTGGTGACCGTCGACCACCTCGCCCGCTTCCTCACTGAGGTGCCCGAACGCGACACCGGGGGCGTGCGCGCCCACTGGGTGCTCGACGAGACCACCCCCAACCTGCCCGAACTCGTCGACCACCTCGCCACCCACCTGGGAGTGCGCGCGCCGCGCCGCTTCATGCCCGTCGGTGTGCTGCGCCGCCTGCCCCGCGCGGTGACCCGCGCCGAACCCGAGACGCTGCCCTTCCTCACCGCCGACCGCTACGACACCGCGTCGGCCCACGCCCTGGCCCGCGCGGCGGGCCTGACCCACCCGCCGGTGCGCGACGCCCTGGCGCGGTGGGCCGACCGGCTCGTCGCCGACGGCTTCGGCGCGCTGCCGCCGGGCCGTCCCGGCGGGCTGCACCCGGTCGCCGGAAGCCGCACCTACCTGGCGGGGGAGCGGAGTGCGCCCGACCACGTCCTGCTGCACGGCCTGCCGCTGGACGGGGAGTCCTGGCACGCGGTGGCCGACCGGCTCGACGGCTCCGCACTGGTCCCCGACCTTCCCGGGCTGGGCCGCTCGGCGCCCGCGCGTGTGCCCGTCGACGTGTGGCTGGCCGAACTGCTCGCCCCGGTGGTGGGCAGACCCGTCCTGGTGGGGCACTCAGCGGGATGCGCCCCGGCGCTGCGCCACGCCCACGCCCACCCCGACCGGGTCGGCGCGCTCGTGCTGGTGGCCCCGGCCTTCCTCCAACCGGACGCCTCCCCCGCCCTGCGGCTGAAGCCCCTGGTCCGCGCGGTGCTGTCGCGGATGACGGCCGAGCGGCTCGCCGCGTTCACGGGGCTGGGGGAGGACACCGCCGACGACCGGGCGGTGGTGAGCGCGGCGCTGAACCTGCGCCGCCCCGGCGCGGCGGCGCGCGCCGCCGAGTGGCTGGCCGCCGCCCGGCGTCCGGCCGAACGCGCCGCGCTGCGCGCCCTGCTGGCCACCTGCCCGGTCCCGGTGACCCTGGTGGTGGGGGAGCACGACCCGGTGGGCACCTCCGGTCTGGACGTCCGCGTGGTCACGGTCCCCGGAGCCGGGCACTACCCCCAACTCGTCGCCCCCGACATGGTCGCCGAGCGGATCGCGCGGGCCGCCGCGGCGGCGGGTGCGGCGGTGTGACCGGGTACGGACCCGGCGGCGGAGACGCCGGGCCGGTGCTTCCGGCCGGTGGTGGCCGCGACGCGGCGCGATCGCGGGCGGCGGTGCGCGCCGAACTCCTGGCAGAACGGCTGATCGACGGCCTGCGGACGGGGGCGCTGCGGCCGCCGGGCACGGAGTGAGCGGTGCGAGAGCGGGCCGCCGCCGTCCCGGGCCGCCCGCCGTGTGCGGAGGCGCGTCAGCGCGCGCCGCCAGCGGCTGCACGTGGTGCGACTGGGCTTCGAGCACCTCACCGAGCACCGCCCGGTGCGGAATGCTGATATCCGACCACGGAATCAGCAGCGGTTCGCAGGGACCGCTCTTGACGACGCTGGTTGTCAGCCCCCTCTTCACCGGCTGTACGGCGGGGACACAACAACCTCTTTCATCGAAAACCAGAAACCCAGCGAAACGGATGCTCAGGCGGGAGGGAAAACACACCCGTCGGAAAAGGCCGCTGGGCGGTGAGCTAGCTCTCCCCGGCGGCCTCGATCCGTTGTCGCCGCCGCACCGCCTCCGCCACCCGCCCCTGCTCCTCCAGCAGTTCGGCGAGGTTGTTCATGGCGTCGGTGTGGCCTGCGTTGGCGGCGCGGCGGTACCAGGATTCGGCCGCGTGGAATTTTTCGCGTTGTTCGAGTAGGAGACCGAAGCTGTTCATAGCGTCAATGTCGCCTGCTTCGGCCGCGCTCCGTTTGAGTAAGACGAGGTCGTACATGGCATAGGGATGGCCCGCGTCGATGGCGCGGCGCCACCAGGTCTCGGCTTCGTCGGTCTGTCCCGTTCGGCGAGCAGGATGCCGAGGATGACCATGGCGGTGGTGTTACCCGTGTCGGCTGCTTGTCGAAAGGTAGTTTCGGCGATGGCGGAACGGTTGTGGTCGTAGGCAGCCCAGCCGATGGCGAAGTGGGTGTCGGGGCTGGTGGTGTGGTTCAGGGCAAGATTCCACAGGCCGTCGGGCAGGGGGGTGGTGGTCTGGTCGACGAGGTAGTCGAACGGCCGCCACGCCTCTTGCCGGTCGTCGGTGGTGACGGGCAGCAGCAGGCCGCAGGTGTCCTCGTGCTCGCGGACAGCCCAGACCAGAGCCCGGTCGAAGGGTTCGGGACGCAGCACCGCGGGCAGCGCGTAGAGCCGGTGGGCGGCCTCCAGCAGGTTGCGGTCGGCGTGTTCGACGCCGATGCGGGCCAGGTCCACGGCCGCGGCCACCACCCGAAACGCCCGGGGATGTCCACCCTCGCCGGTGGGCAGGTCCTGTTGGGTCTGCCACAGGGCGTGCAACTGGGGGCCGAGGACAGGTACTCGCCCACTCCGTGTCCGTGGTCGGCGCGTTGGCGGCGCACCGCGTCCGCCACGGCGGCATCGCCGCTGTCGTGGGCGCGCTCCAGTTCCGCGTGGCTCCACTGCCGCACCACTTCCACCGCATCGGCCTCACGCAGCAGGCGCCGCTCCTCCTCACCCACACGCAACTCGTGCCCGTCTGCGGTTCGGGTCGCCGGGCCGGGCAAGGTGAGGCGGGTGTGGATGCCCTGGCGCATGGTGGCCACCCACTTCGTGGAACTGCTCCAGTAGGGCCGGGGTGAGGCGGGTGCCTTCGTTGAGGTGCTTGTCGAGGTCGTCCAGCCACACCACCGCCCGCTTTCCACTCTGGGTGTGGGCGCGCACCGCGTCCGCAAGACGAGTCAGGTCGGTGCCCAGGTCGGGCACGAAGACGTCCCGAATACGGCGGCAGGCCCTGCCTGGAACGATGCACGCCCACCCGCAGTGGATCCACCGTGGTGACCGGCGCCGACCACCAGGTCGGGCCGCGCTGCTGCTGGTTTGGGGGAGAGGAATGGAAGGTGACCGAGCCGATGGTGCAGGCCTGGACCGCCTGCCCCGAATTGTCACCCTGCAAGGTGTTGGCGGTCGACTCCCCAGCCGACGGCTCGGCGGCTCGCGCACCGGGGCGCAGTGCCCAGACCCATATGCCTCCTGCAGCGAGCAGGAACGCGCCCACACCTCCCACCCAGGAGGCCGCCTCCCAGCCCTCGCGGGACAACACGCCGCCGCCCCGCCACAACGCCACCCCCACCACCGCCCCGGCCAGCAGGGTGAGCGCGAGCGCGACAGGAATCTTCATCGACCGGCCCATAACAGCCCATCTTTTCACCAAATCCCCGCCCCCTACGAGGATTCAGCATTTCCACCCCGGCCTGTCAGCGGGCCTACGCGGTGCAGGTGCCCGCCCTGGGCCCCGGCTGGAACAGGCCGTGGGGCGGGACCAGCGGGCGGACGGAGCCGTGGCGGCGCTGCCTGCTCTCTCCGCCGCGGGTACCGCCGCATACCGGGACGCGTACGCCGACCGCGGCATGGGCCGTGGCGGTGCTTTGCCTGGTCGGGCAGCGGGTCCGGTCGGTGCGTGCCACGCCTTCGAGCGCGGTGTGGCCGCTCGCGCACAGTCCGAGGAGTTCCTCGGAGAACGGACCGTGCAGCCGGTGAGTAACCTCACTCGTAGTGACGCAGGGTCACCTTCGATGTGTTGGGTGTGCCCCTGCGCAATGTCGTCGATGTCGAGGAGTGTCATGAACTGTCCCCACACGGGGTGTCCACGCGAGGCGGGCCGCTCTGCGGTTGCGGGGTCCGGGTGAACCCTCTTTGGCGGCCCGGCGCTTCCCGCCGGCCGTCGTCTCAGGGAACGGCCAAAGCGGTGCCCCCGTCCGCCCCCGGGCCCCTCACCGGGTCGACGGCCGTGCCCGACACGTCCTCCCCGAAGGTCGGCTGGCTGGTGACAGGAGGAGTGGCCGGGCTGGTGCTGCTGCTCGTGGCGGTCTTCCTCGCGATCGGCTACGGTCCGCGCGAGACCCGCTACACCGACCTGCTCACCCTGGCGGAGGCGTTCGACCGGCAGGGCCAGAGATTCCAGGGAGCCTACGTCTACGACCACGAAGGCGACACCGTGGTTCTGATCGAACTGGAACCCGGTGATCCTTCCGACGCGCTGGAGGAGCGGTTCGGCGAGGCCCTGCGGCTCGTCTGGGAGCATATGCCCGGCCGTTTCGACCTCGCCGTGGCCACCACGCGCCCCGGCGACCCGGGCGAGCCCCGCAACCGGTACATGGACCGCGCGGCTCTGCGTGCGGAGTTCGGCCCCCGCCCCTCCGGACTCGACAGAGTGCCGGTGGCGCACGACAGGAGTTGGCCGACGCGGGAGCGGCCGGGGGAGTGCCTGCGCGTGCAGGACAGCCTCCACATCTGCAACCGTCCCTCCGTGGTCTTCGACTCGCCGCAGATCCTCACGCTGGTGCGGCGGAGCTGCCCGAGCATCCGGGACCTGGAGTCCCTGCCCGAGACGGCGGCGGTGGCGTGGGAGGAGGACTGGGCGGAGGAAGGGGTCATGAGGACCCAAGGCGCCTTCGTGCTCGGCGACCCGAGGGAGCCCGGGCCCGCGGTGGTGTGGGTCCACCACTCCCACGAGGACCCGGACGCCTACCTGGAAGTGGAGTGCCCCGGCGAGGGGAGAAGGGTCGTCCACAGCCGTGACGAGTACGAGCGGGCGGAGGGCTGAGCGTCACTCCGGGCCGCCGCGGACGGGCGGCGCTCCCTGTCCGCGGCGGCCCGGAACGGTTGTCGGGGCGGCCTCAGGTCAGCAGCCGCAGCGCCTCCAGGGCTCTGCCGCGCACCAGCACGTCGTGGAAGTTCTGGTTGCGGTAGGTGCGCAGGCAGCTGTAGCAGGAGGTCTCCTCGCCGCAGTCGCAGCTCTCCACCCGCTTGACGGCGGCCAGCAGCACGGCGTCGAACGCCTCGGCGATGCGGGTGGCGCCGCCCGCGCCGCCGGGCACCGTGTCGAACAGCACCAGGCTCGTGGTTCCTCCGGAGCGGTGGAACAGGGCGCCGTCGATGTCGTCGCGGCTGATCTCCAGCGCGGCTGATGCTCCTTCCAGCAGCGCGTACAGCAGTGAGTAGCGGGTCGCGGTCGAGGCGCTGTCGACGTGGAACCTGCCGCCGAAGGCGATGTCGACGATGTCGGTCTCGTACTTGTGGCCCAGCGCCAACCGGCTGAGCGGCCCGGTGCAGGAGCGGTCCCTGAGCGGGTGGGTGTGTTCGGCGGGTCTGCGCTGGGCCACGCTGCCGCCCCACCCGCACCATTCGCAGATCCAGAACCTGCGTCCCGACGGTCCGTCGGAGAGCGCGACCAGTTCGCCGCGGCTTCCGGCCAGGCAGGACACCTCGCCGCCGCCCGGCAGCGGCCACCGGTGTTCGGCGGGGTCGGCGGCCAGGCGCAGCACGTGGGTGGAGCCGTGCCAGGAGCGTTGCGGCGGGGTGGTTCCGGCCGGTTCCACCTTGGTCGCGGCCACGAACCCGAACTCCGGGACGCAGTACACGGCGGGGGAGCCGGAGTCGGCCGCGCCGCACGCCGCGCACGCGGGGGCCAGCCGCTCGGTGTCCTCCTCGTAGTAGCCGCAGGAGGAGCACACCCGGTAGTGGAAGCGCCGCAGTTCCCGGCCGGGCAGCCGGTACACCCCGGCCGAGGTCCACTTCCTGCCGCCCGCGATGATCGCGCTGCCGGGCGCGTACTCGTAGATGGCCGAGGCGAGGTCGCGGGCCAGTTCCAGGTGGCGGCCCACCTTCTCCCCGGAGTGGTGGGTGCGCAGTTCCACGGTGTCCACCGGGAAGCCGTACTTGGGCAGCACGTTGCGGGTGGCCAGGAAGCTGAGCAGCGGACGGCGGACGATGGTGTTGACGGTCTTGCCGAACCGTTCGGCCAGGCGGTCCTCGCGCTGGTCGAACGCCTCCCGGCGGCGGCGTTCGAAGTCGGCCACGTCCTCGGCGACCTCGGTGCGCAACTGCTCCAGGTGCTCGCACAGCACCGCGACCCACCGGCCGTCGTCCACCCCGATCCCGTCGGCCACCGAGTCGGGCAGGATGCGCCGCAGCGCCGCGCTGATCTCCTCGGGCACCGGGGAGAGGAAGGCGGCGACCCGGGTGACCGGCGCGGGCTCGCCGTCCTCGCCGGGCTGGAAGAACGCGCCCACGGTGTGCCAGGTCTCCCCGGTGGCGCGGTGCCAGTGCCGGAAGAACGCGGCCAGCGCCACCGAGTGGGCGTGGCGGCGGTCGATGCGCTCGTTGGCCAGCGGCACGTAGGGGGCGCGCACCTGCCCGGCGATCATCTGCTCGGGCTCCTGGTAGCGGAACATGTCGTGGGAGCGGCGCTGGGCGTGGGTGACCACCAGCGCGGCGGAGTCGGTGCGCCGTCCGGCGCGTCCGGCCCGCTGCACGTAGTTGGCGGTGGTGGGCGGCATGTTGCGCAGGAACACCGACTGCAGTTCGCCCACGTCCACGCCGAGTTCGAAGGTGGTGGAGCACGACAGGGCGTTGGTCCGGCCGTCGATGAAGTCCTGTTGGATGCGGGCGGCCTCGGTGCTCGACCACTGCGCGGTGTGCTCCTTGGCCTCCAGCGTCACCGGGGTGAGGGAGCGGTACAACTGCCGGTAGTGGTCGTCGTCGTGTTCGGGGGCGGGCGGCGTGAACGGGTGCAGGGTGCCGCGGCAGTTGATGGTGGGGCACACTCCGCGCACCGACACCGGGTGCAGGCGTCGGCAGCTGTCGCACTGGTAGGACGGGGTGTGCGCGCTGACCGGGGCCAGCAGCAGGGCGGTGTGGTCGACCTGCCAGACCGTGCCGAGGACGCGCTCGGTGCTCGAACACAGCCAGCCCTCGGCGTCGCGTCCGCTGCTCAGCTCGGTCAGCAGTTTCCACACGCCGCGCAGGGTCTTTTCGGGGGTGAGGGAGGGGTCGGCGGTGTCGAGTTTCTCCAGCAGTCGCTCCAGGTAGTCGGAGCGGCGGTTGCGGCCCTGGCCCGGAAGCCAGGAGATCACCTTGCGTTTGCGATCGGCGCCGCTTTCGCGCACGTAGATGGGGCCGAGCCGGGGCGCGAACGCCTCGTCGTCGGCGGCGACGTCCTCGGGCATGGTCAGCGCGCCCTGCTGGCGCAGGGTGCGCACCAGTTCGCCGAGCAGGTCCCACGCCTCGTCCTCGGTCAGGCCCAGCAGGCCGGTCAGCGCCGGGGGCAGCCGCACGCCTTCGGGGCGTTCCATGTGGACGCGGAGCAGTCCGCGCCCCTCCAGCGACTGCCGGTCGTCGGTGGCCACCAGTTCCCGCATCACCCACGGCTCCACGGTGCGGCGGCGCTCCTGTTTGGAGACGCGCCGCTCGAAGTATCCGGCGCGGGCGGCCTGTCGCGCGGTGTGTTCGACCAGGTCGTCGACCCGGAACTCGTCGTCCGGGTCGAAGCCGCGTTCCAGCCCGTCGAGGAGGAGCCGCCGCTGCTGCAGCAGCCCGTAGCTGCCCTCCAGGTAGGGGGCGAAGAACGCGGCGGCCTGGCGGCTGTCGCTGAACATGAGGAGTTTGCGGCCGCCGCCGGGCCGGTCGGCCACGGCGGGGTCGGGGTCTTCGGGCAGCGCCTGGTACAGGGCGGTGGCCACCACGGCGGCGGCGGCCTCGTTGCCGCTCTCCAGGCGGCGGACCATGTCGGCGCCGCGGGCGCCGCAGGACAGGCAGCCGCTGGGGCGGCCGTGGCGGGTGCTGAGGATGCGGACCGTGCGCAGTGACCGGCCGACACACGTGTCAGTGCAGGTGACCGTCTTTCCCGAGTTCAGTGCGCCGCAGCCCGCGCACAACCGGTGCTCCTCGAACGTGGTGGCGGCGCTTTCCTCTTCGAGGGTGTCGTCGTCATCGTCGACGACGACCGGGTCGCTGCCCAGGTGCACCCAGATGGCCTGTTCTCTCGGGGTGCGCTGGGGGCGCAGCCGCGTGGTGGTGCCCACCGGTTCGCGTCCGCCCACCAGGTAGGTGTCGCCGCAGCGTTTGCAGGCGGCGATTTCGAACGCGGGAGCCTGGCAGTCGGGGCAGTGCTCGTGTCGGGAGAGGAAGACGTGCGGCCCGGACAGGCAGGCGAACGCGCCGTCGGTGGCGCGGGTGAACAGGTGGTAGCGCGCCGACAGCAGGGGATCGCCGTCGTCGCGGACGCTGCTGCCCAGGGCGACCATGGCGGCCAGCGCGGTGACCCGGTCGCGGCCGGTGGCGTCGGGGTCGTCGGCGAAGAGCCTGGCGGCCAGCGACTCCAGCGGCTGCGGTCCGCCCTCGGCGAGCAGGGCGCGCAGCTTCCGCATGCGC
The DNA here is from genome assembly GCF_003574835.2 of Thermobifida halotolerans. Classification (NCBI taxonomy): domain Bacteria; kingdom Bacillati; phylum Actinomycetota; class Actinomycetes; order Streptosporangiales; family Nocardiopsidaceae; genus Thermobifida; species Thermobifida halotolerans. Next base: position 686,605 of record NZ_CP063196.1, read on the forward strand.
TTCTCCGCGGCCAGGGCGTGGTAGGCGCTGTCATCGGAGGCCCCGTGGCGGCGGGCGGCGGCGGCCAGTGCGGCCTCGGGGTCGGCTGAGCGGCCGACCGCGGTGTATTCGGCAGCCGGCAGCGGCCCCCACGGCTCGCCCGGGGGGTCGGTGCGGCGGGTGGCGCTGACCAGGTCCTGGCGGTCGGGGTCGGTGGCGTCCCACTCGAACGGCGCGCCGAAGAACAGGCGGGAGGCGAACGTCATGACCGCTTCGGGGTTGTCGCCGACGGTGGCGCTGGTGGCGATGCACTGCAACGGCTGGCCGGGGGCGACCCGGTCGCGCAGGCGGCGCAGCAGCATCGCGAGTTCGGCGGCCTTGGCGCCGTCGTAGACGTGGGCTTCGTCGAGTGCGACGAAGCGCCAGTGTCCGGCGTGCTCGCCCTCGAACAGGTCGAGGTCGGCGGGGCGCAGCAGCAGGTACTCCAGCATCGCGTAGTTGGTGAGCAGCAGGTGCGGCGGCCTGCGCCGCATCTGCTCGCGGCTGATGAGTTCGTTGGGCGGCGGCTCCTGGCCGTGCAGGGCGCGGAACGCCTCCAGTGCCTGCTGCCGGGTCTCCTTGGTCTCGCCGGTGTAGCGGCCGAAGGTGATGTGCGGGCTGGCGCCGAGTAGTTCCCGCAGCCGTTTGAGCTGGTCGTTGGCGAGCGCGTTCATCGGGTAGAGCAGGATCGCGCGCACTCCCGGCCCCAGCTCGCCGCGCCGGTGCTGCTCTTCCAGCTCGTTGAGGATCGGCACCAGGAAGCTCTCGGTCTTGCCCGATCCGGTGCCGGTGGCCACCACGAGGTTGCGTCCGGCGCGGGCCTTGCGGATCGCCTGTTCCTGGTGCAGGTAGAGGGGGCGGTCCAGGTGGATGGCGGGGCCGTCGGGTGCGGTGAACCCGGCCGACAGCACCCCCTCGGCGACGAGTTGGCGCGGGGTGGCGCCGGTCCGGTAGGGCGGAGTGGCCTCCAGCAGCGGCCCCTTGGTCAGCAGCGGGCTGGCGCTGATCTGCGCGTTGAGGGCGCGGGCGAGGGCGGGATCGCGCAGCGGCAGCAGGGAGCGCAGGTAGCGGCGGTAGCTGTCGCTGATCAGGGTGCTGACGGCGATGGGGTCCAGGGTGGTGGTCACGGGGTCTGCTCCTCGAACAGCCGGGCGCGTTCGGTTCCGGCGAGAGTGAGTTCGGCCAGGACAAGGTCGATGGCGGTCAGGTCGGGGGCGGCCGCGGCCAGTTCCGTCCAGGTCTGGCGGCAGCGGTCTTCCAGGCGTTGGCAGGGCCGCACGTCCCGGGCGGCCAGGCGCGCGGTGACGGCGAGCGCGGCGGAGACGGCGGGCAGGTCGCGCCAGTCCCCGGGCCGGTCGGGGCGGCGGCTGTCGATCAGGGTGCGCGCCGCCGACCGGTAGCCGTCGGGGAGCCGGTCGCACACCGCCGAGGCCAGTTCCAGGATGGTGGCCGCCTGGGCGCGCACCCCGTGCAGTCGGGCACTGTCGCGCACCGCGAACAGGGCGAGGGCGGCCTGGCTGCGGCTGTCGGCGTCCAGCAGTGCCCGGGGCACCACCCCGGCGGCCCGCCACGCCGCCTTGACCTGCGCCTGGGGCATGCGGGCGAGGTGCTCGGCGGAGGCGTCGAAGCGTCCGACGCGGGCGTGGGGGTCGGCTTCGCCGTCCAGTAGGCGGATGGCGGTGTCTCCGCAGCTCTGTTCCAGTTCCTCCAGCAGTTCGGCGTGGTCGGGGCGCTGCCGTCCCGGGTCGCGGTGGATGCGGGGCAGAAGGTCGCTGGTGGCGAGTGCGGCGGCGGCGGGCAGGCGCTGCCACAGTTGGGCGGCCTCAACGGCGGTGACCCGGTCGTGCTGGGCGGCGGCGGCCAGGCCGCTGCTGATGAGGGTGCGGGTGCTGTCGGCGGGGGCCAGCTCGGCCGAACCGTGGGCGAGCAGCGCGGTGACGGGGAACGCGCCGAGCGCGCGGGCGCAGGCGTCGATGGTGGCTCTGTCCACTCCGGCGGCGACGAGGTGGTCGGCCAGGCCCACGACCCGCCACAGCCGTGCGGCGTTGTCGAGGGTGCCGCGCAGTCGGGAGGCGCTGGCGTCCCCGGCGAGGACGCGGGAGAGCAGCACCTCCTCGGGGTCGTCGGAGTGTGGGACGCCGGGGGCGGGGCAGGTGAGCCGGTTGGCGGTGCGCCGGTCGGGCCAGGTGGGCCATTCGGACACCGACCACGGGTCGTCCACGGCCAGCAGCACCTGCATCGGGCCGCCTTCGCGCAGGTCGCCGGGGAGTGGGATGCGTCCGGTGGTGGAGACCGACACGATCGCGGGGGGCCGCCACGGCGCGTGGTGGGGGTAGAGGGCCGCGTTGACTCCGCTCATGTCGGGGAAGCCGTCGAGGACGATCTCGCCGTTCTCCCAGTGCGCCCCGGTGGCCAGTCTGCGCGGGCTGACCACGGCGACGGGCAGGATCGTCTCCCGGTAGGGGGCGACGATCCGCAGGTGGCGGTGGGCGGCGGCGGTGTCGCCGATCTGGGCGAGGGGGTAGCGGATCGTGGCGCCGCCCCGGTGGGGTGCGGGCTCCACCCGCTGCACGATGTCCTCGCCGGAGATCACCGACAGGGGGCCGGGCAGTCCTTTTGTCTCCTCCCCCTCGGGGAGGCGGATGAGCAGGTCTCCGGCCTCGGTGACGGTTTCGGCGTCCAGGCGCAGCGGCTGGGGCCGCCACTGGGGGTGGGCGTCGCCGGTGCACAGCACGGCCAGGTGGGGCGGGCGGACGGTGACGGCCAGTTCGGCGGCCGCGGTGCGCAGCCGCGCCGACATCGCCGCCTCGGCGGAGCCGAGCCGCTGGGCCTCCGGTTCGACGGCCAGCCCGGCGGGTCCGGCCAGGGCGACGTCCGCGGGTTCCAGTCCGGCGGGGGTCAGCGACCGGAAGGCGGGGGTGGAGCGGGCGGTGAGCCCCTCGGTGACGGTGACGTGGCGGCGCAGACCGCGGCCGAGCGGGCCGCGCGCGACGAGCAGGAACGAGCCCAGCACCGGGCGGGGCAGGCGCTCCAGCGGGCTGACCCGCCCGCCGCTGCGGGCGGTCGCGGTGGCCAGCAGGCGTCCGGTGTCGGCGTCCAGCACGTCGACGTGCCACTCCACCGCCTCGCCCTCGGCCTCGGGCAGCACCACCACGGGCAACTCGGCGTGGACGGGAGAGCCGGACGCGGTGCTCACCCCGCGCACGGGCGCGGCCTGGTCGAGGTGGGGGCGGGCGCGGCCGTGCGCGGTGTGTCGGGGGCAGCCGTCCAGGCCGATCCACTCGGCGCGGCGCAGGGTGACTTGCCGCAGTGTCCAGCCCTCCCACCCGTAGGGGGCGTCGCCGAGCAGGTCGTCGGCGTCGTCGCCGGAGCGCAGGAGCGGGCGGTCGGCCGGGTGCAGCAGCCACAGGCGGCCGGGCGGCAGCGCGAGCCGGGGGTCGAGCGGGTCGCCGTCGTCGGTGAAGACCAGCAGCGGGTCCTCGGGGTCGACCAGGGGCAGGCGTTCGGTGAACCCGGTGTCGCCGAGTTCCACGCGGACGGTGCGGCTGGGCGCGGGCAGCGGGAACAGGGTGGGGGCGGCGGTGCCCGCGGCGGCGGCCCACCGGCCGTGGCCGCGCACCTGGTGGACGCCGCTGTCGGTGGTGATGCGCCAGCGCACGATGGAGTCGTCGCTGTCGCCGATGACGGGCAGCGCCACGTGCACGCCGTGCGCGTGGGGGTCCAGGCGCAGCCGGGGCCGGGCGGGGCGGTGGTGCCGGGCGGTGGTGGGCCGTGCGGTGGGGGCGCCCCTCTCGGCGGCTCGCTCCAGGGCCCGGTGGGCGGGGGTGAGGAACCGCGGCGGCAGGCCCACGGAGCGGCAGTCGGCGTCGGGGTCGTCGCGGAGCCGGTCGAGCAGGTCGAGGCAGCGGTCGACGACCTCCAGCGCGTAGTCGCCGCCCTCGGTGATGAATCGCCGCGCGGGCACGTCCAGGCTGTTGAGGCGGTGCCGTCCGGAGACGGCCCAGTGGTGGAAGGCGGGGGCGTCCAGGCCGGGGGTGCGAATGGTGCGTTCCAGTAGCAGGGCGAACACGTCGTCCAGGCAGTAGGTGGGGATGCCCGCGTGCATCAGGATCGGCGTGACGTAGGGGAAGTGTTCGTTGGGGAAGGTGTCCAGCCCCAGCAGTGCCAGGGAGCGGAGAAACGTCCCGCCCCACAGGTTGGCGTCCTGCCGGGAGTCGGGAACCTCGGCGATGCTCCACAGCGCGGGCCAGAACGCGCCGTGGGAGTAGTGCTCGACGGCGACGCCGGTGGTGACGGCGGCCACGCACGCGGGCCAGCGGGCCAGGTGGGGGTCGCGGCCCCGGTCGAGGGCTTGGGTGAGGACGCGGCCGAGCGCGACTGCGGCCTGCTCCAGGCGTTTCTGGGGCAGTGCGGCTTCGCAGACGAGGGAGTGCGACTCCAGGCGGGGCCGCCATTCGGCTTCGCGGATGTCGAGGAGTTGGGTGGGGGTGACCTTCCGGGGCTGCCGGTCGGGGGAGGGCATGGCGGTCTCCAACACGCGGGGGCGGACGCGAGCGGGATGCGGATCGTCGGGGGCGGGGAACGGGGAGTTCCGCCGTTCCCATGGTGTGAACATAGGCTGATGGTGAAAACATTGTCAACCCACTCCCTCTTTTTTGGTGAAGGGTGTCGCCCGGTGTGTACACAAAGCTGACGGGAAGCACCGCCGTGTCCGGTTCTTCGGGAGACAGGAGGCGGAGAAGCGGACGGGAGTGGGGAGAGTGCCGCCCGGACCGAGGCGGAACCCCGGTCCGGGCGGGCAATTGACCATCGGCTGTCTCCGTTCGTCTGTTCAGCGGTGATTGGCCACACCGATGCGGAGAGGTCACCGGCGGGGTGGTGGTCCGGGGGATTCCACGGCTCGTCCGTGTGGCCGGTGTGCTTCTGGCTTTTCCGTCGGTGGCGGCGCCCCACTCCTGCGCCTGCACAGGGGGATTCGTTGAAAGCGCACCGGCCACCACCGGGACTCCCGGGCTCCTGTTCAGCGGGGCGGGGGCCAGACGGGGTGGGCGGGCTGGGGTGGTGTCGGGTTGTTCGGTGAGGGCTTGTTCCACGGCTTGGGCGGGGGCGTGCAGGGCCACGGTGCGGCCGTCGGGATCGGTGGCGATGACGGCGCGCACGGTGGAGCCGTCCAGGGAGCTGGTGCCGCGCAGGGGCGGGGGTGCGGGTGCGCCGAGGCCGGTGAGGACGGCGCGCACGCAGGCCAGGTCGCGCGGTTGGGTGCGGCCGGACTCGATGCGCGAGATCGTGGACTGGGTCAGGCCGGCCAACCGGGCGATGTGCTCCTGGGGGATGGGGGTGAGAGCGCAGGCCAGGCGGATGAGGGCGGTGAAAGGCGGGCCACGGCGGGGTGGTTCCAGAACGCCTCGGGGAAGACGGGGTGGGTGGGGTCGAGTTCGCGGGCGGTGATGGCGGCCTCGATGGCGGCGCGGGTGGTCAGCGGTGCGGGCACGGGCGGTTTCCTGGGGTTGGTGCGGTCGGGTGGCGGGTGGTGTTTCGGCCGCGAGGCGCGGCAGCTTTCACCTCTCCAGGGGGTGGGGGAGGGATGGGGATGGTGCCCGCAGCCGAGGGGGCGGCAGAAGCCCGAGCGCACACGGGCCTTTCCATCCCTCCGGAACCCGGAGCCCAGGTGGGGGGTGCCGGGCCTCCCGGCCGAAACACATCCCGTCGGGTAGCCGCAGGCCCGAACCCCCGACCGGAAGCGCGGACTGCGGGCGTCGAGAACATCGAGGTCTGAGGGGGTCAGGCGGCCAGGTCGGGGGCTCCCCGACGGCACCGTGTGCGTGTGGCGGGCCGAGGGGGATCGGCGGGCAGGACCGCGCCCGGGTGTTCCGTGCGCTCACGACAGAAGAGCGGCGCGGACCTCTGCGACCTCGTCCCCGCCAAGGTTCAGTAGACCCGGGTGACGACGGTCTTCTCGGTGGAGACCAGGTAATCCTTCGGTGACGGGGGTGCGCGTGTGCACCATGCACTCCCTCAAGGGCCTGGAGTTCCGCTGCGCGCCGTGGCGGGGGTGAGCGGCGGGACGATCCCCCACCCCAGGGCGATCACCCCCGAAGACGTCGAGCCGATCCAGCACGCCACCGACCTGCCGGCCGAACGCTGCCTGCTCTTCGTCGCCTGCACCCGGGCCCGCGACCGGTTGTCCGTCTCCTGGCACGGTCGGCCCAGCGAGTTCCTCGTCGCGGCGGGGATCGCACGAGTCCAGGCCCCGCCTCCGCATCGCGGTGACGGCGTTCCGCGAGCACAAGAAGGAAATCCCCTGTCGGAAGGCGGACGCAGGGTACAGACGGCCGTTGCCGGCGGCACGAACCCCTGCGACCCGGTGATCACGCCGACGGACAGGACGGAGGCGCTGCGCCTACGGCGAGAGGTACACGTCCCGCGGTTTCCGGTGCGGCACCTGGTCGGGAGGCCGCGGAACAAATCCACGACCAGGAATCGGCACGGTCTGCGTCCCCACTTCACGCACTGTCCGGAAAACGACCGACCGTCCGCTCCTTTCGCCTCCGTCTCCCCGGACATCCGATAACACGGGGGTGCGCTGGCGGCGCTGGTTCTCCCCGCCGCCGCGGTGGTGACAGCATCGGCTGTTCGGCGGCGATGAGTTCAGGAGTTACCCCGACAACGGCACGCGCCGCGCCGCCTCCCGCCCGCTGTGCGGACAGCACGGCGTCACCGACCGGCGGGTCCGAGGCGAAAGCGGGAGAGCGTTTCGTACCCGCCGGGAGACGATTACGGTCATACCGTTTTGGCGAGGGGGATACCGGAGGCCGGGCCAATGCGACGGAAACGGCGGTACGACTTCCTCGGTGGGAATAGGATCGTCGTGAACACAGCACTTTCCGCCCATCCGAGGAGTGTGTGACAGGTGTCCGAATCGGTTCCCTCCCTCCCTGTCGAAATCCGCACAGACCAGCCCACAGTCGCACGTATCTACGACTACGGAATGGGCGGCAAGGACAACTTCGAGATCGACCGGCAGGCCGCGCTCTCCCTGGTCAAGGTCTCACCGGAGATGCTCGACGTCGCGAGGGAGAACCGCCTCTTCCTCTACCGCGCGGTGCGCTACCTCGCCCGCGAGGCGGGAATCCGCCAGTTCATCGACATGGGCAGCGGAATGCCGACCAAGGACAACGTGCACCAGGTCGCCCAGGCGTTCCAGCCCGACGCCAGGGTCGTCTACATCGACATCGACCCCATCGTGCTGGCGCACGGGCGCGCGATCCTCGCCGACAACCCCAACACCACGGTGATCACGGCCGACATGGCCAGATCCGACGAGATCCTCGCCAGCAAGGAGCTGCGCTCCCTCATCGACTTCGACGAACCGGTCGCCCTGCTGTACTTCTCCGTCCTGCACTGCCTGCCGGACGAGGCCGACCCCAGGGGCGCGCTGTGGACCCTGCTCGACGCGGTCCCCTCCGGCAGTCACCTCGCCGTCTCCCACCTGTGCAGCGACGACGTGGCGGCGGGCGACGCCTTCACCGAGGGGATGCTCGCCCTGGGACCCTGGGGACGGGTGCGCCGCCCGGCGGAACTGCGCGCGTTCGTCGAGGGCCTGGAGTCCGTCGAGCCGGGCATCGTCGACGTCTCCCAGTGGCGCCCCGACCCCGACCAGCCGCCCCTCAGCCCGGCGCCCGCGCCCCTGCGCCCCTACCTCGGACGCGCCACGGAGGGCAAGAAGATCTGGGAACTCGGCGGCGTCTTCCGCAAGCCCTGACCGCCGCCGCACACGGTCCGCCCGGGGCGCGCGGGAGCACACTCCCGCGCGCCCCGCTCACTGCCGCCGACGGGTCCCGTACTCCGCGCGAAGGCGCTCCTCGGCGATCGCGGCGCGGTCGGCGGCCTCCGGTGGCGGGGCCGGGCGGATGCCCGCGTCGGTGAGCATGCTCAGGTCCAGTGTCCACGTGACCCGCGACCGCTCCTCCCACACGTCGAAGGCGTCCTCGACGTGGCGGCGGGCCTGCGCCTCGGTCATGCCGGTGACCTCCCTCAGGTGCGCGAACGCCTGGGCGGCCAGGCCGCGCACCTGGGCGAGGCCGAAGTGGGTGACGGTGTGGCAGTCGGTGCACAGGCAGATCAGGCGGCGCAGGGTCTGCACGCGGGCGCGCTCGTCGTAGACCCAGCGTTCGTGCGCCTCCAGCCACCGCCGCACCGTGCGGTCCTCCCGCGCGCCGCAGATCTCGCAGCGGTGGTGGGCCCGGCGGGTGATCATCCGGCGCAGCCGCTCCCAGTCGCGGGGTTCCACGCAGGAGCGGACGTTGGTGAACCAGCAGGTGCTGGGCACCAGGTCGACGAAGAGCCCGGAGCCGAGCGAGCGGTCCTCTCCGGGCAGCAGGTCGGGAACCTCGGGTGCGGCGGCCCACCGCTCCAGTGCGGCCATGCCCGGCCGGGGCGCGTACCACCGCCTGGCCTTCGGGTCCCAGCGGGCGCCCGCCGCCTTGGCCTCGTCCTTCTCCGCGAACGGGACGTCCAGCCAGATCCGCCGGTCCGCCATGAGCATCCTCCTCCGGACGGTTGTCCTCCCTGTCGGAACGGCAGCCCCCGGCGACCCGGCGTGACCGGGAGGACGGGGCCGGCGGTGCCGGGTTATCGCCCCACCGCTCCGTCGGTCAGTTCCCGCAGGATGTCGGCGTGACCGGCGTGGCGGGCGGTCTCCTCGACCATGTGGACCAGTACCCAGCGCAGCGACGGCGGCCGCTCGTTCTCGCGCACCGAGCGCACGCCGGGGCGGTCCAGGTCGACGCAGGCGCGCACGATCTCGTTGGAGTGCCGGACCGCCTCCCGGTAGGCGGCCAGCACACTCTCGACCGTCTCCTCGGCGGTGGGCTGGAGCCGGTAGTTCCGGAACGGGGCGTCGACTCCGGCATAGGCCCAGGCGAACCAGTCGAACTCCACCGCGGTCAGGTGCTTGACCAGCCACAGCAGGCTGGTGCCGGACGGTACCCGGGGTTCGCGGGCCTGTTCCTCGGTCAGTCCCGCCAGCTTGGCGGCGACCGACTCGCGCAGGTAGTCGAGGAACGTCAACAGGGTGGTCTTCTCGTCGGTGCTGAAGCCCGGCGGACGCATGTCGCCGCGGGAGCCGACACTCGTCTCCGTCACGCCGCGACACTACCCGACTGGCGAGGTCTGCCCGGCTGGGTAGGCGGAACCGGCAGGGATCCCGTTTCGACGTCGGCGTCCCACGCCAACGAATCTACGCCGCAAAGGTGGCATTACGGACATTCGGTGTCAGGGTTGACGGGCGCGCCGTCCAACTCAGCAGGAGCCACCGCAGCACCCGGAAGACCCTCATCCGGTCGGGAGCCCGGTGGACGGCCGGTCCGTGGCGGGACCGGTCGAGACGCGGTGGCCGCAACCGGCCACCGGGAGGCGCCTCCGCGGGCGGGACGCCGTCGGGGCGGTTCCACGGCCGGGAGCGCGGGGCGGCCTCTCGCGGACACCGCGTTAGGGTCATCCGGAAGCGGCGGACACCGGTACCGGACACCTGGGCCGACTGGCCGCGTTGACGCGCCTGGCCGTGGCGACGTCGCTGGTCGGCTGCTGCGCGGTGGCGATGACGGTGGCGTTGGTGCTGGCCTGGGAGTCCCTGGGAGACCTGCTTCTCCTGGACGGCCGCGTCTATCTGTCCCGCGGGGTCCTGGTGGGCCTCGCCGTGGCGGGCCCCCGGTGCTGGTCGGAGCGTGGTTGCTGAGCTGCTGGCTGCTGCACCGTCTCGACGGAGGCGGTGGGTTCCGGCGGGCCCTGGTGCTCGCCACCTGCGCCCTGGTGCTCCCGGTGGGCTACATACCGGTCTCGGAGTGGCTGAGTCTGCCGTACGGCCCTCCAGGATGGGACCTGTGGACCGTCGCGTTCTCCGGGATGCTGGCCGGCGTGGCCGGCGTCGTGCTCCGGGGGCGCCGAGTGTCGCCGGAGGCGGCCGCGATGGCGGCGGCGCTCCTGGTGCTCGCGGCGGGTGCGGCGGCAGGACAGGAGATGGTATGGGTCGGAGTGGACCTCCAGTTCCTCTAGCACGCGTCCGGCCGGGACTCCCCCGGGGAGCAGTCCGGCGGCACCCCGCCAGGGGCGGTTGATCAGTCCGGGGAACTGATGGCTATGTCACACAGGGCGTGGACGGGGAGCGTCCGCCCGTTCCGCTAGCATCTCCACTCGGTGGGAGCGCTCCCAAGATCCGATTGGATGATGAGCCCATGACCCTCCCTGTGTCGTCCCCCTCCGACCCCGCGTCCCGCACCCCCGAGCGTCCGCCGCCGTGGTGGCGCCGCGTGCTGGGCGCGCTGCTGCTCGCCGCGGCCTCGGCGGTGATGGCGGTGGCGGCGCTGGCGGCCGTCGCCGCACCGGTCGACCTGCTGCGGGGAGACGGGTACGGCATGCTGTCCCCCGGCGCTCTCGCGGCGAGTGCCGTGGTCGCGATCCTGGTGCTGCTGGGACTGTGGGTGCTGTGCGGCTGGACGCTGCGCCGTTTCGGCGTCCGACGGGCGTCGGCGCTCGCCGGGTTCGTCCTGGTGGTCCCGGTGGGGTACGCGGTGGCGCGGGTGGCGCTGTTCGGCCCGGTCGACACCCTGTGGTGGGCGTCGGCGTTCGCCGCGGTCTCCGGCGCCCTCGTCTTCGCGACCGCGGTGGGCCTCCGCCGCTTCGAGGTGGCGGTGACGGCGGCGGTGTCCCTCGCGGTGCTGTTCGGGGGAGTGGCGGTCGAGACCAGGGTGACGCAGGAGGTGCTGCGCGCCGAGTTCGACCGCTACGGCGCGGTCCCGGTGCTGCGCCACCCCGACTGGGAACTGGCGGTCGTCGAGCCGTCCTCCGACACCGGGGAGATGAGGCTGGAGTACCACCGCTCCGGGAACGTTGAGGCGGCCCCGGTCGTCATCCAGGTCTACCGTCAGGGGGCCGACGCGCGGTGGCCGGAGGAGGAGCCCAAGGCGGAGGAGGGCTACCAGGTCACCGAGGGGGAGAAGTACACCCTGGTGGAGCACGAGCAGTACGGCACGAGCCTGCGCCTGACCCTGGACCTGGGCACCCAGGCGCAGGTCATCCAGCCCGGAGACGAGCCGGGGACGGAACTGATCACGCTGGCCGGGTACTTCGGGACGGCCACCGACGCCGAGCGGGCCGAGTTGCGCGGCACGGTCGGCCGGATCGGGTTCCCCGGATGAGCGGTGGAGTGCCCCGTCATCGAGGTACGGCTCCCAGCGGCGGCGGGCGGCGCGAGGGGGAGCACGGCGGCGTGGCAGGCGGACACGGCCAGCGGCACCGGCACTTCTGACCGCATCCGCACGATGGCGGGCGCTCCGGTGAAGACCAGCACACAGGCGGCGGCCGCGACCGCCGCTCCAGAACCTCGGGGACGCGAACGCGGACCCCGACGCGAACAGGCCGGGCGGTATCGCCGCGTGCTCTTGGGCGCCGGTCGCGGCAGGGCGGCACGGCCGCTTGACCGTCGGCGTGTCCTCCGGAGAGGCTCCCGGCATGCGACTGCTCATCATCTCCGACACCCACCTGCCGCGCAGAGCCCGGGACCTGCCCGAGCAGGTGTGGGCCGAGGTGGACCGCGCCGACGTCGTCGTGCACGCCGGAGACTGGTGCGACCTGGCCGCCCTGGAGCGGCTCGCGGGACGCGCCCGCCGCCTCGTCGGTGTGTACGGCAACAACGACGGTCCCGAACTGCGCGCCCGGCTGCCCGAGGTCGCTCGGGAGACCCTGGAGGGGGTGCGGTTGGCCGTGGTGCACGAGACCGGTCCGGCCAGGGGGCGGGAGCGGCGCTGCGCCGCGCGCTTCCCCGACGCCGACGTCCTGGTGTTCGGCCACTCCCACATCCCGTGGGACAGCACCGCCGACACCGGACTGCGGCTGCTCAACCCCGGGTCGCCCACCGACCGCCGTCGCCAGCCGTACCACACCTACCTGACGGCCCGCGTCCTCGACGGAACGCTGGGCGAGGTGCGGCTGCACCGGATCGGGGAGGCGGGCGGACCGGAGGCGGTCGGGGAGTGAACCGTGGCGGTCGCGGGACGTGGCCGGTCAGGACTCCTCGTCGGTGACACGTCGGGCGAGGTCGCGGTCGCGGCCCACCCGCACCAGTCCGGCGAGGAAGGGAGCCAGGTCGTCGCCGTCGACCAGCCGTGCCAGCGCGTCGGCGTCGCCCGGCAGGCCGACCCGCTCCGCGCCGTCGCGTGTCGCCGGGTCGACGTAGGGACGCAGCCACGCCCAGACGTGCTGGACCTCCCGGCAGAAGATGTTCGCCCCGGTGGGGCCGATGCCGGGAAAGCCGCGCAGGTCCTTTTCCAGGGCGTGCACGTCCCGTTGCTCCGTCCCGGGCAGTCTCCGCAGATCGCCCCCGTACTCGTCGACCGCCTTGCGGGCGCAGTCGCCGAGCCGGGTGGCGGTGCTCTCGTCGTAGCGGACGTAGTGGCCGCGCCCCAGGGCGTCCACGCGTTCCTGCCAGTCCAGGTCGAGCATGCCCTTGGCGGTGGTGCCGCCCGCCGCGTTCAGCTCCCGTGCGGCGGCCGTCGCGATGTCGGCGGAGATGCGCGCGCTCAGCAGGTTGGCGAGGACCAGCAGTTGCCACAGGGGCGCGGGGCGGTCCGCCAGTCGGATTCCAGCGTCCGAGCAGGACAGTCTCCCGGCCAGACGCAGCACCCGCCCGGCCCGTTCGGCATCCGTGCGCACCGTGTCACCTCCGCGGTGTGCGGTGGTCCGTGGTCACCCCCCGACTGCCCGCGGGAGCGCGTGTCATGCGGCGGGCCGGGGGAACGGGCCGCACCGCCGCGCCTTGTGCGGGTCCCACGGTTCCCGCCGGTCCCAGCCGCGGAAGAGGAAAAGGAAGGTGAATCCTTCTCGTTCCTCCGTCTGAGGTGTGACGGCCGTCTTCGCGGTGGGCACCGGCCTGGGGTGGCCGGTGTCCTTGCCCTCATCCGCTCGTGGAGGCGTGCCTGGACTCGGCGCCGGGGCGCCTCGACCAGTCACGGCCAGCCGGTGGTCGCCCGCTCCGGGGGGCCGGGGTGGAATACCCCGCCTTCCCCGGGACCTCCGAAAAGGACCCGCACCCACAACAGATCCCAACGCTCAAACCCCAATCAGTGTGCTGTATTGGATAAGGGCGAGTGTCAGGATCGGAGCGATTTCCCTTTCCAAGGTGAACGGAGACCGCAACGAGGGGCGACGGAACTCACGATGCTCGCCGAAGACGGCGGGTCGGGCGACAGGGGCTGCTGCTGACCGGCTCCGACATGGGAGAACTGGAGAACCTGCTGCCGGGCGGGACCCTGGTGCGCATCTCCGCCGAGGCGGTGCTTCGGGCGGTCGACCACCACCGGACGCCCCGGTCCCGGCCGGTGGGCGACGCGGAATTCGATCGGCTCTCCACCGATTTCCGCTACACCGCCTTCCGGCCGGAGATCCTCCAGCGCTACAAGGCGGACCACGAGAGGGAGCCTTTCCGCGGATTCCCCGCGGGCGGATCCTGGCTCCTCCCCGACGGCGGCGTGTGTGTCACCGGCACCGAGGCCGAATCCGTGCCACGCCACCGCCTGGCGGTGTACTGGGCGCATCAGGCGTCCCCATCGCGTCGACGGAGATCTCTGAGCCGACCTGTGCGGCCCCTGCTGCCAGCGTCCTCGGCCCGCCCGGTCCCTGGCGATCAGCCGAAGACCACTGCCCGGCCCCGCCGCAGGGGAAGGCGCGAAGCGGATGATCCTGGATGTGCTCTCCACGCAGGAGGCGGTCGACCCGCTCGGGAGGAGCGCCAGGGGAGGCCAGCGGGGCCCGCACCGCCTTCGCCGCGGCGGAGAACCTCCGCCTGGCGTGGGATCCGAGGGGGAGCGGTTGCGGGCACGCGCCGAACGCCTCGACGCGGGCGGCTGACCGTCAGCCGCCCCTGCCCCCGCGCCCGCCGCGGTCGACCGTGCCGTACGGAGCAGGCCCCGGGCGGCCCCGGGCGGGGCGGCGCCGCCCCGAGGAATTCTGCGTCTCTTGACGAACCGGTCGCACGGAAAAAGCGGAGAAAAGGAACAGTCCTCGTTTTTGGGTGTTGTCTGAATTGGTGGCCGCTGTTAGTCTCAAAAAAATTTTTGTCTTTAGCAGGAGAGTCGTTGAGACGGAAAGCGGTAGAGCTCACGATGTCTGACAGAGGCGAGAAAACGGACGGAACCGGCGGGCGGGCCGTCTACATCACCGAAGCCGACGAGACGGCGGAGCAGGGAGCCCTGCTGGCCGCTGTCGACGAGGGCGACCTGGACAACCTGCTGGCGGGCGAGACCGAGGAGCACATCGCGCCCGAGGCGGTGCTCCGGGCGTTCGAGCTCTACCAGGAGAACCTGCGGGCGTGAGCCCTCCCAACGCCGTGGCCGCCGAGGCGGCGGTGCGCAGACCGCGTGGTCTCCGCCGGTTCTCCGCAGACCGGTCCGGGAGGGACGCAGACCGTCTCCGGAAGGTGAGCCCCGAAACCGGGGGCGGGGAGCGCCGCGGCCGGGACGGTGTGCTCAACCGACCCCGAGCGCCCTCAGGCCCGCCGTGGTCGCCGCCGCGACCACGAGCACCACGAGGAAGGGCGCGCGCAGCAGCAGGGCCACGACGGCGGCGGCCATGCCGCCCAACCGGGACAGGTCGACCACCAGGCGGTCCGCGTCGGCCACGGTCTGCAGGGCGATGAGCGCGGCCAGCAGCGCGACCGGGACGGCCATGGCGAACCGGCGCACGGCGGGACGCTCCAGCACCGCGCGGGGAGCGGCCAGCCCCGCGTACTTGAGCAGGTAGCAGCCGACTCCGGTGACCACCACCGCGGCCCACAGCATCACTTCCCGCTCCTCTCCGTCGCGTCGTCCTTTCCGTCGCCCAGGGCGATCAGGGCCGCGATCGAGGCCAGCAGCACCGGCACGCCCGGCGGCAGCAGCGGGGTGGCGGCCAGCGCGATCGCCGCGCCCAGCAGTGCGACGACGAGGGTGCGCCCGCCCTCCCTCAGGCGCGGCCACAGCAGGGCCAGGAAGGTCGCCGGGCCGACCACGTCCAGACCGAAGGTGCTGGGGTCGCCGATGCTCTCGGTGGCGACCGCGCCGACGAGTGTGGTGGTGTTCCACAGCAGGAACAGGGTGGCGAAGGTGGTGGTGAAGCCCGCGCGGACGTCCGCTCGACCGTTCTGGGCCAGCGCCACGGCCGTGGTCTCGTCGATCACCCCGTGCGCGGCGAGCGCCCGCCCGGGGCCGCGCCAGTCGAGCAGTTCGCCCAGCCGCAGCCCGTACAGCGTGTTGCGGAAGCCCAGCAGCAGCGCGCCCACGGCTCCGGCGACGAGGTTGCCGCCCCCCGCGACCACCCCGACCAGTGCGAACTGGGACGCTCCGGTGAACGCCAGCAGGCTGAGCACGCACGCCTGCGCCACCGACAGGCCGGAGGTGACCGCGGTCGTGCCGAAGGCGAGCCCGGAGAAGCCGACGGCGACACCCACACCGAGACCGTCGCGGACGGGCGTTCTGCGGACCAGGGAGGACAGTTGGGGGAGCAGGGTGGGACGGTTCACGCCAGTGAACCTAACCGACCCGTCGACTTCACCGGGAACCAGGTCGGGCTATCGTCGTGGCGTGCTGGACATCGTCATCGCCCGCAGTGAGCGGGAGCGCGCGGCCGTCTTCGTCATCCGGGGTGCGGTCTTCGTCGCGGAGCAGGACGTGCCCATCGAGGAGGAGTGGGACGAACGCGACGCGGCGGCCGACCACTTCCTGGCACTGGTGGACGGCGTGCCGGTGGGGACGGGGCGCCTGCTCGTCCGCGGTGCGGAGGGGGTGCTGGGGCGGCTGGCGGTGCTGCGGCGGGCCAGGGGGTCGGGCGTGGGCGCGGCGCTGGTGGGCGCGGCCGAGGAACGGGCCGCGCGACGCGGTCTGGTCGCGGTCGAACTGCACGCCCAGACCCACGCGCTCGGCTTCTACGAACGGCTCGGCTACACCGCCTACGGACCGGAGTTCGAGGAGGCGGGCATCGCCCACCGCGGTATGCGCAAGGAGTTGCCGCGGCGCCGCGGGTGAGACCGCGGGCGGGCCGCCGAGGCCGAGGGGAGACGAATCCGACAGAACTCCGCTCGGGTTTTTCGGTCCCCCGAGTGGCCCCCGAAACTACCCACGAGTAACATTTCGTGTGGTCGCGGCGACCCGCGCCGAGTCGATCCTGACGAGAGGGCTGACGACATCCCATGACGGTCGATGCACATCCGATCGCGGACCTGCCGAACCCGGCCGACTACGGGTTCACCGTGATCGAACGCCAGGAGCTTCCCGCCGATCTGCTGACCCTGGTCGACCGGGTGCGCGAACTGGTCGACGCCGTCGCACACACCGAGGCCGATCCCGCCGAACTGGCCGCCGCGAGTCGGACGGTCAGCGAGCTCACCGAACGGCTCGGCGCCCGGCGCCGCCCCGTCGGCGCCATGACGCGCCAGGACTGGGAGGGTGGCCGCGTCGACTACAACACCCTCGCCAACGCGGTGAGCGGTGTGACCAACCCCGTGGCGCCGCTGCGCAACCTGCGCGTGGAGGACGGGGGCCTGCGCGCCGAGACCACCCTCAACGGTGCCTACGAGGGACCGCCCGGACTGGTGCACGGCGGATGGGTCGCCGCCCTGCTCGACCAGGTGCTCGGCGAGACCAGCGCGGTTTTCGGCCGTATGGGGCTCACCGCCAACCTCACCGTCGACTACCGCCGTCCCACCCCCCTCAACACCCCGCTGACCGTCGTCTCCCGCATCACCGGCGTCGAGCGCCGCAAGGTGTTCGTCTCCGGGGAGATCCGCTGCGCCGGCGAGATCACCGCCGAGGGCAGCGCGATCATGGTGCGGGTCGCCATCCCCGAGGTGTGAGGGACCCCACCGGCCCGCTCCCGCCCGCCCGCGTCCCCGCATCGGGCAGAGGGGGCGCCTGTCGACGCCGCGAGGGCGGACAGGGGCACGTGCGAAACCCGCTTCCGCCTCTTTCGGCCGCTCCGGCCGAAACCGACTCCTCCGGTGACGGACCCGGGTACTAGGCTCTGACCGCCAAAAGAGATGGGATGAATTCCCGCAGCAGCCATGGGCGGTGGGTCGATGACGCGGACCGGAGAACATGCCGACGAGTGGAGTCTCGACTCCCCGCGGATCCGGAGCATCCAACGGCGGGTCCTGACCGTGCTCGTGGCCGCCCAGGCCGTCGGCGGGATCGGGCTGAGCGCGTCACTGACGGTCGGCGGGCTCATCGCCCAGGACATCACCGGAACCGAGACGTGGGCCGGAATGGCCACCACCATGGCCACCCTGGGCGCGGCGGTGTGCGCGCTGCCGCTGGCCACCGCGGCGGCCCGCCGGGGGCGGCGCGGCCCGCTCAGCCTGGGCTGGTTCCTCGCGGCCGGGGGCGGAGCCGTCTCGGTCCTCGGCGCGCAGGCCGGGCTCTTCTCCGTCTTCCTGGTCGGCATGGTCCTGTTCGGCGCCGGGGGAGCCACGGGCCTGCAGTCCCGGCACGCCGCCGCCGACCTGGCCACCGACCGCAACCGGGGCCGCGACCTGTCGATCGTCGTGTGGGCCACGACGGTCGGCTCGGTGCTCGGTCCCAACCTCACCACGCCGGGAGCGGCCGTCGCCGGATGGCTGGGGCTGAGCCCGCTGCTGGGCGTCCTCGTCATCGCCTCCGCCGCGTTCGCGGCCGCGGGAGCGGTGACCGCCGCCCTGATGCGTCCCGACCCGCTGCTGACCGCCCGAGCCCTCACCGCCCGCACCGCCGCCCCCCGGTCCCGCGCAGCCGCCCCCGCCGGAGGGCGGCCGGGCGCCCTCACCGCCCGCACCGCCGCCCCCCGGTCCCGCGCAGCCGCCCCCGCCGGAGGGCGGCCGGGCGCCCTCGCCGCACTGGCCGCCGCCCCGCGCGCCGTGCTGGCGCTGGTGGCGATCACCGCGGGCCACGCCATCATGGTCATGGTGATGACCATGACCCCGGTGCACATGGAGCACGGCGGGGTCGACCTCACCGTCATCGGCGTCACCCTCAGCCTGCACATCGCGGGCATGTACGCGCTGTCGCCGCTCGTGGGCTGGCTCTCCGACCGCCTCGGCCGCATGGCCACGCTCCTGGTCGGCCAGGTCGTCCTGATCGCCGCCGTCACCGTGTCGGCCCTCGCCGGTCACGGACCCGTCATGGTCACCGTCGGTCTGGTCCTGCTGGGGGTGGGCTGGTCCTTCGGTCTGGTCTCCGGCTCCGCCCTGCTGGCCGAATCCCTGCGCCCCGACCAGCGCCCCGCCCTCCAGGGAGTGTCCGACCTGCTGATGAACGCGGGCGGCGCCGCCAGCGGAGCCCTGTCCGGGATCCTGCTGGCCCTCCTGGGGTACGGCGGCCTCAACGCCGTCGCAGCCGCGCTCACCGTCCCGGTGTTCGCCCTGGCGGCGTTCGTCCTGCTGTCCCGCACCTCCGGAGAAGGAGAGACATGACCGAACGCATCCTCGTCACCGGCGCGGGCGGGCGGATCGGCACCCTGCTGTGTCCCCGCATGGTCCGCCCCGGACGCCTCCTGCGGCTGTACGACCGGGCCCCGCTCGAAGCGGGGCCCGGCGTGGAGACCGTGACCGGCGACATCACCGACCTGGCGGCCATGGCCGAGGCGATGGAGGGGGTGGACGCCGTGGTCCACCTGGCCGCCCGCAGCACCGAGGCGGCCTGGGAGGAGATCCTGCACACCAACATCCACGGCGGCTACGTCGTGCTGGAGGCGGCCCGCCGCGCCGGCGTCTCCCGCATGGTGCTGGCCAGCTCCAACCACGCCGTGGGCTTCCACCCCCGCTCCGCCGGGACCGCACCCGACTACCTGTTCCCCCGCCCCGACACCTACTACGGGGTCAGCAAGGTCACCCTGGAGGCGTTGGGCAGCCTGTACGCCGACCGCTACGGCATGGACGTCGTCTGCCTGCGCATCGGCTACTGCGGACCCCACCCCCTCGGCCGGCACGGCCTGGCCACCTGGCTGTCCCCCGACGACTGCGCCGACCTGGTCGAGTCCTGCCTCAGCGCGCCCGCGCCGGGATTCCGCGTGGTGTGGGGCGTCTCCGACAACACCCGGCGCTGGTGGTCCCTGGAGGAGGCCCGCTCCCTGGGATACGAGCCGCGCGACGACGCCGAGGTGTTCGCCCCCCTGTGGGAGAAGGACGTCCCCGCGGAGGAACTCGACCCGGAGGGACCCACCGTGGGTGGCAACTTCTGCGGCCCCCACCTGGACGCCGACCATCTGGAGCAGCCGGACGGAACATGATCGCCTCCCCGCCCCGAAGAGTGGTTTTCCGGTTTCTCAGAGTGCCCGTGTGAGAAAAGCTGGCGGTTTGGGAAGTGGCGGCCGGTAGGTGAACACCTGACTGCTTTGTGTATGGGGGGACTCTCATGGTGATTTCCGGCGAGTTGGGCACGGTTCCCTACACCTTGGTGGGCGACGTGGACAGCAAGGAGGAGGCGGAGGACCCGGAACGGATCGGGGGGCACCGGATCGTCGAGCGGATCGGCATCGGCGGCGCCGCCGTGGTCTATGCGGCCCTCAGCCCCGAGGGGGAGCGGGTGGCGGTCAAGATCCTGCACCCCGCGGTCGCCGCGGACCCGGCCTGCCGGGAACGCTTCGCCCGGGAGGCCGCGCTGCTCGGCAGGGTCGCCGACGAGCACACCGCGCCGCTGGTCGACGCCGACGTCCACGCCGTACGCCCCTGGCTGGCCATGCGCTACGTCGAGGGGCCGACCGTGGGCGAGCACGTCGACACCGACGGGCCCCTGGCCGGGGTGGCGTTGCTGGAGTTCGCTGCGGGCCTGGCCGAGGCGGTCGCGGCCGTCCACCGCAGCGGGATCGTGCACCGCGACCTCAAACCCGGAAACATCATCCTGGCGGCCGACGGCCCCAAGATCATCGACTTCGGCATCGCCCGCGGAGTCGACGACCCGGCTCTCGCCGGTTCGGGGGAGATCCTGGGCTCCCCCGGATGGATCAGCCCCGAGCAGTTCCACGACCACGTGCCCGGCCCCGCCGCCGACGTCTTCGCCTGGGGAGGACTGACCGCCTACGCCGCGACCGGGCGGCGCCCCTTCGGCTCGGGCACGGTGCGGCAGACGGCGGTGCGGGTCCTCAACGGCCACGCCGACCTGTGCGGCACCCCGCGCATTCTGCTGCCCTGGGTGGAGGCGGCGCTGAGCACCGACCCCGACCGCAGACCCACGTCCGCGGAACTGGCCGCCGTGATCGGCGGACTCGTCGGGACACGACGCCGACAGGTTCACGCGTCCAGCAGTTGGGCCTCGATCAGTTCGCGGTAGAGACCGTCGGACACCATCAGGGCGGTGTGGGACCCCACCGCGCGGACACGGCCGCCGTCGACGACCACGATCTGGTCGGCGTCGGTCACCGTGGACAGTCGGTGCGCGATGACCATGACCGTGGTGGTCCGGGCGACGTCGGCGACCACGGCCCGCAGCGCCGTCTCGTTGGCCGCGTCCAACTGCGAGGTCGCCTCGTCCAGCAGCAGCAGTCGGGGACGGCGCAGCAGCGCCCGGGCGACCGCCACCCGCTGGCGCTCGCCTCCCGACAGCGCGGTCCCGCGGTGGCCGACCTCGGTGTCCAGCCCGTCAGGCAGTCGGTCCACCAGGTCGGTGAGCCGGGTCAGCGCCACGACGCGGCGCACCTCCTCCTCGTCGCTGTCCGGAGCGGCGTAGCAGAGGTTGTCCCGCAGGGTGCCCGCCATGATGGGGGCGTCCTGCTCCACGTACCCGATCATCGACCGCACCTGCGCCAGCGGCATCTCCCGCAGGTCGGTGCCGTCGAGCGCGACCGTGCCCGACGAGGGGTCGTAGAAGCGCTCGATCAGTGAGAACAGGGTGGTCTTCCCCGCGCCCGACGGGCCGACCAGAGCGGTCAGCCCACCGGCGGGCACGGTCAGCGTCACGTCCCGCAGCACCGGCGGCGCGTCGTCGTGGTAGCGGAACGACACGTCGGTGAAGGACACCGACGCCGCAGAGGTGCCGGTGCGCGCCTTCCGCGGCACCGGCCCGTCCCGCTCCACCGGCAGCCGCTCCACCTCGTCGATGCGGCGCATCGCGGCCAGTCCGCTCTGCAGGCCGCCGACCCCCTGGACCAGTTGCCCGATGGGGCCGGTCAGCCGCATCAGGTAGAGCAGGAACGCGATCAGTTCGGAGACGTCGAGCGCGCCCGTGGCCACGCGCGCGCCGCCCACGCCCAACACCACCAGGAACGCGCCCTGACCGGCCAGGACCGCGGTGACGTTGGTCACCGCCATCCACCCGGCACCGCGCACCCCGCTGCGCCAGGCGCGCCGCACCGCCGCCCGGGCCGAGGAGATCTCGCGGTGCTCGGTCCCGCTGGCCTTGACGGTGCGGAACGCCCCCAGGGAGCGCTCCATGAGGGCGCCGACCTCTCCGACCGCCCGCTGCGACCGCTCGCTGGCCCGCCTGATCGGCGGCAGCATCACGGCCGCGCCCACGCCGATCACCGCGATCACCGCCAGGCAGACGCCCAGGAGCAGCGGATCGAGCCAGGCCATCAGCACGATCGAGCCGACCACCGCCAGCACCGCGCTGCCCGAGTCGACCAGCGCCTGACCGGCGGCCGACTGGATGAGGGTGGTGTCGGAGGTGGTCCGCGACAGCAGGTCGCCGGGCCTGAGCCGGTCGACCTCGGGGACGCGCAGCATCAGGATGTGGGAGACCAGGCGCTCCCGGGCCGCCGCGACCATGCTCTCGGCGGTGCGCTGCAGCACGTAGGAGCCCAGCCCGGTGATCAGCGCCCCGCCGACGACCAGGACGGTGAGCAGCGCCAGCAGCCCGCCCAGCGGGGAGCCCTCGGCGAGCGCGTCGACCACGGCCATGGCCACCAGGGGCTCGGCCAGGGAGCCGACACTGCCGAGCAGCCCCAGCAGCGCGCCGCAGCCGATGGTCCACCGGTGCGGCCGCACGTGGCTCGCCAGCAGGCGCAGCGATCGGGGAGCGGAGTGGCGCACGGCTGGCTCAGCCCACGCTGAACAGGCGGCTGAAGTAGTCGTAGCCGACGCCTTCCTCGACCAGGCGGCCCTCGGCCTCGACCCAGGCGTGCCCGGCGAAGGGCGGCCGCTTGGGCACGCCCACGCACCAGGTGGCCCAGTGCCCGCGCAACCGGCACAGCAGCACGACCGCCAGGGAGCGCTGCAGGCACGCCTCGGGACCGGCGCAGCGCAGACTCACCGCCAACACCGCGTCGTAGGCGTCCTTGGCCTCCTCGTGGCCGGCGGGCCGCACCCCGCGGCGCAGCCGCTCCAGGACCGCGCGGATGCGTTCGGGAGGGCGGCGCGCCAGCAGCCGCGCCAGCCCCACCGCGCAGCGCGCGGCCAGGTTCGCGCGGAGGGAGAGTCTGACGTCGTTGCGCTGGAACGCCACGAACAGGCTCATCGGACGACCATCCCGGAGTCGAGCATGCTCGCGACGAGGGCGTCGACGTCGCGTGCGGCGTCGGCGGAGTCCACCTCGTACTCCTCCACCAGGAAACGGACGACGTCCTCGGTGGCGCGCCCGTCGAGCAGCAGGCGGACGATCTCCGCTCCCGTGTCGTTGAGCTGCCAGTACTCTCCGCTCCGGCTGTCCAGCAGCACCATGCCGTAGTCGGTCTCGGCCACCGAGACGTCCGAACGCAGCCGGAACTCAGCTCCTGTTGTCTCCACCGTTCACTCCCTGTAGAGCGCGTTCGCGGGAACGCAGCCACAACTCGACGGCGAGCGTCATCTCCAGACCCCAGTGCGGCCCGTGGGTCGAGTACGGCTGTCGCACCAGGTCCACCAGCGGCTCCGGATCGATGAGGCCCAGATCCGCCAGTCGGGACTCCCGCCATATCTGGACTATTCGGTCGTTGTGCGCGGCGAAGCCCTCCGCGGCGAGAGAGGTCCCGTCGGTCTTGGTCCGGCGGCGCAGGAACTCGTCGGGGAAGATTCCGGCCATGGCCGCCTTCATCAGGGGCTTGAACTCGAACGGTGTCATCCGCCCCTCGTGGCGCACCCGCAGGCAGGCCTCCAGGACGCGGTCGTCGAGGAAGGGGGATTCCGCGGCCGGCAGCCCGAGGCCGCCGATCTGGTGGAGCATCCGCAGCTCCCGGGACGCGGAGCGGATCGCGGCCAGGTCGGCGTGCCTGCCCCGGGTGGGGGCCAGGGGCTCCAGGGACTCCAGCGCCCGGTCGAAGCGGGCCAGGACGCGCTCCCTGGCCTCGGCGGTCAGCCACGGGCCGCACTTGGGCAGCGTGTCCCAGCCGAACAGCGCGTTGCGGGGCGGCTCTCCGGTGGCGACGAGGCGTCGGGTGGCGGCGAACCACGCGCGGTGGTCGCGGCGGTCGGCCAGGGAGGTGACGGTCCGGGCCAGGGGCAGCCGGTGCAGCAGGCGGTGTCCGCGGACCAGGGGAAGCGCGGTGAGCGGGCGCTGGCGCAGCAGGTCGTGGTAGAGGCCGGGCTCTCCGGTCAGCACCTGGTCGCCGCCCAGGCCGTCGATGTGCAGGCGCGCCCCGTAGCCGTGGGTCATCCGCAGGCGGCTCAGGATGCGCGGGGCGCTCATGACGGCCACCGACGGCTCGTCCAGGAGGGGGAGCGCCTCGTCGAGTCCCGCGTAGAAGCCCGGGAGGTCTTGGGCGGAGTACACGACGTGCTTGAGCGAGGGGAGGGCGCGCAGGGCGATCTGCGCCCAGTGCAGGTCGTCGTCGGTGTCGTCGCCGCTGGTCATGGTCAGGGCGACGACTTCGGCGGGGCCGGAGGAGGCCAGCGCGCACAGCGGGGTGGAGTCGAGGCCGCCGGACAGGTCGGCGCTGACCACCCGGCCGTCCCGGGTGCGGGCGGCCACCGCGTCGGTCAGGGTCTCACGCAGCAGTTCCGCCCCGGCGGCGACGTCCAGTTCCGGCTCCGGGGGCCGCCACCACCGCACCACCCGGTGGCCGCCGCCCCGCAGGTCGAGGTCGAGGCAGTGTCCCGGGGGAACCGGTTCGACGCCGGGCCACACGGAGTCCTCGCCGAGCGGGTAGGGCAGGGCGTTGAACATCCGCAACGCCAGGACGTCCGGATCGGGGGCGACTCCCAGCAGGTCGGCCAGGACGTCGGAGCGGTCGCAGACCACCCGGGCCGAACCGACCGGCGCGTGGAAGATCCGGCGCAGCCCGGAGGCGGTTCCCTGGACGCGCATCCGGTCGCCCACCACCGCGACGAGGTGGAAGCTGCCCGGCAGTGCGTGCGCGATCCGGTCGAGCCGTGCCACGTCGTCGAGCCGGTCGAGTTCGGCGCGCAGCAGGTCGGGACCTGCCGGGCAGCGTCCGATCACAGCGAGGCGGCGCTCTCCCGCCTCGACCAGTCGGAACTGGTCGTCGGGCAGCGAGCCCACGATCCAGGGCCGTCCCGAGCGGTGCCTCGCCAGGATGTGGTCCGGAGGAAGGCGGTCGGCCGCACGCCCGGAAGCACCCTCGTCGGGGAACACGGCGAAGTAGGGGCTGGTGCGGCCGACCACGGATCCTCCGGGGAACTCATTCTCGACGGGGAGAGTTGGCTATCTCACCTCAGACCATTCGGGGCAGGAAGAGCCAGAGTTCGAGGCCCCTGCCGGATTTGTAGCCGGTGGATTCCTTGAAGCCGCCCGCCTTGGCGATCTGCGGGGTCGTGTACTTCTTGCGCTGCGTCGGCTTCTTTTCCTGCATGGTCCGCCTCTTCTCTGATGTGAGGTATCCGGGTGAGCGCTCTGGGTAACTGCCGGCATGCGGCTCAAAGATTAGGGGACATCCGTGATGTATGGCAACAGACAAGGTCAGAAAGTGATTATGTGAGTCATTGATAACACAAAGGAAGGGTTGTTTTCTGTCCTGAAACCGTGCTCGAAAACATGTTCCGGCAGGTCACAGCTGTTGTTCGAGGGTTCTGCGGGACCGGGAGCACTCCTCTTCCGCGGCCTGGGAAGCGGCCGTCGCCTTCCCCCGGGGGGCGGGGTCCGCGCTGTCGGCGTCCGACGGCGGGCCGGGGCGCCCGTCCCGCCGCCGTGGCGGTTCTGTCGCTGGTCGCGGCAGGTGGAGGCGGTTGCGGGGGAGGGCGGAGGGCGGGAGTGGACGCTCGGGGCCGTCGGGAAGGTCGACGGGAGACAACACGTCCTCGGGCGCCGTCCGACCTGAGGAGAGTCCGACCGTGGGACCGGGAGCGCCCCGGGGCGGAGGCGGCGAAACGACGGACGCGGGAGGGATATTCGAATGGAGAATTCCCATTCGGTATTCGCATGACCGGCCGTACCGGGCCAGGTCCGGGCGAATCCTAGAGGGTTCGGGGGTGTGGGGCAAGGCGGCGGACCGGACGCGCTGGTTCGGAAGGGGGCGGCACGGGAAGCCGCAGCACTCTTTGTTCAGTATTGAATTTCTCTCGGGGGCCGGAGTCTGTCCGGACCGGGGCGGCGGCGCGGCGGCACCGCCCTCGGGAACAGGGGATAGCCTCTGGTGGGCGAAGCGACCGAGAACGAACGGGTGGGGGCCTGATGGCGCGGAATCTCGCCGTGGGGACGGTGGTCTTCGGCGGTGTCACGCTGCTCGGAGCGCCACTGGGACTGCTGTGGTGGCTGATCGCGCCGCGCCCCGAGGCGACCGTCACCTCCCAGGGACTCGCCCCCCACCCGGTCACGCAGACCTGGTTCGCGGTCGACGGCCGCTACTCGGTCATGATGCTGGCCGCGGGACTGGTCACCGGTTACCTCTGCTACCTCGCGCAGCAGTACGTGTCCCGGCGGCACTGGCTGGACCTGCGCCTGCCCACCCTGATCGGACTGGCCGCCGGAACGCTCGCGGGCTCCTTCGTCGCCTGGGGGGTGGGAGTCGGACTCGACGCCCGGGCCGCGGCCGAGGCGCTGCTGCTGGCCGGCCCCGGCGACGTCGTCCGCACCGGACTCACCCTGCGCTCCCACAGCGCGCCGCTGCTGTGGCCCTTCAGCGCGGTCCTGCAGTACGGACTGTTCGACGCGATCAACATGTGGCAGGAGGAGCGGTCCGGCGACCCCGGAGGTCAGGAGACGCCCCGGCCCGGAGCCGCCGCGGGCGGAACGGCGCGGCCGGGAGGCGGTGCCTGACCCGTCCGGCCGCCGCGCGTTCACTCCGCCCCGTGGTTGCCGGTCCCGTCGACGTCGTCCTCGGCGAGGATGCGGTACACGCCCCGACGCGCCTCGGCGAGCAGCCGCTTGGCCCGCTCCACCTGCTCGGCGGTGCCCACCTGGGACACCTGGGCCGCGGCGGCGGTCAACTGGGCGGCCAGTGAGGCGAGTTCGGCGTGTCCGGCGTGCGTCTCCTCGTAGTCCCGGGCGGCGCTCTCCCACGGCGGGGTCAACTCC
Source organism: Thermobifida halotolerans (assembly GCF_003574835.2). Classification (NCBI taxonomy): domain Bacteria; kingdom Bacillati; phylum Actinomycetota; class Actinomycetes; order Streptosporangiales; family Nocardiopsidaceae; genus Thermobifida; species Thermobifida halotolerans. Next base: position 712,998 of record NZ_CP063196.1, read on the forward strand.
GCGGCGTGCTCGGCGACGTGGGCGTGCCCCTCCTCGGTCAGCTCGTAGGGGCGCCTGCGCCCCTCCCCGCCGCGTGGCGCGGGAGCGACCAGCCCCTCGTCCTCCAGTTGCTGGAGCATCGGGTAGACGGAGCCGGGGCTGGGCCGCCACGCGCCGTCGCTGCGCTCCCGGCTCTCCTTGATGATCTCGTAGCCGCTCATCGGCTTCTCGGTCAGCAGCAGCAGAATCCCGGTGCGCACGTCTCCGCGCCGGGCGCGCGGCCTGCGACCGGGGCGTCGGCCTCCGCCGCCGAAGAAGAACCCGTACGGGCCTCCGGGGCCGCCGAAGGGCGGGCCGCCGGGGGAGGCCCCCCACGGACCGCGCGGCGGCTGGGGCGGGATCGGCGGCTCGAAACCGCCCCGGTGGTGCGGTCCGCCGACGTCCATCCGGTACGCGAGGTCGTGGGCGCGGCGGTGGCGGCGGCCACCGCGCGACCGTCTCCCGCGCCCCCCGAACAGGCGGGGCGGGACCGGTCCGTTGTCGTCCGCCCAGTTCCAGGGCATCGCCATGGCAACCATCATCGGTCTCCTTTCGAAACAGTAGCGACAGTGTTCTTACTATCGCCATGCATAACGATATATCGAATAACGGTCGCTGGCAGCGCCCAGGAAGGCGAACCCGGGCACCCGGCGTCCGGCCGCCCACGGCCGGGCGCCGTCGATGAGGGAGAAGACCGGGCGGCGCTTCAGGGACGTCCGGGCGACGGCCCCCTGCGGTCGCGCCCGTCGCGCGGAGGAAGCGGCGGCGCGGGCGGCAGTCCGTCGCCGTGCGTCACCCAGTCGCCGCGCGTGCCGTCCCAACCGAAGTCACCGCCCACACCCCGGTCGGGCGCGCCGAACGAACGCCCGCACGCCGCGCCGAAGGCGACCAGCCGGGACAGGCGGGGCGCGCCGGTCCGCGACGTGCCCCGCCACCCCTCGGGACACCCCCCGCGCAGGCCCTCGAACCCCAACAGCGCGACCGTCCGCAGCAGTGCGTCACCGTCGGGCGCCGACCGGGACGCCAGTTCCACACGGGCCTCGGACAACAGGACGTCCCCGGCGACCGTGCGCGGCCCCAGCCTGCCCCCGGTGCACCGGTAGACCGCGTAGGCGGCGCACCAGCCCGCGAACAGCGCCACGACGGCCAGCAGCTCCGCGACCAGTCCTCCGACGGCCGCGCTCACCCCCGACACCAGGGCCGCGGCGCCCACCGTCCCCGCCGCCCCGCCGAACACCCGACGCGCCACGTGCAGCAGGAAGGGATAGGCCAGGAGCAGTGCGAGGAGCAGCGGCACCAAGGAGCTGTCCGCCCGGACCGCCCACCCCACCGCGAACCCCGCCGCCAGCGCGCCCGCGGCGCCGAGGCCGACCTGGGAGAGCCATGCCGCCCGGCGCGCCCACGCGACCCGGCGCAGCCGCCCGGGCGCCAGGAACAACCCCAGCCGACGCAGCCGCCACAGCGCCGCGGTGACCGCGTCCCCGCACGCGACCGAGGACACCAACCGGTCCACCGGAAACGGTCGGCCGTCCCGGAGACGCGCGGCGGGAGCGCGCACGAACGGAACGGCCGACAGCGGTGGGAAGGACACCCGGAAGCGGTCGGGAACCCGGGCGACCATGCCCGGCCCCCACGCCACGATCCGCCCGGTGAGAAACAGTTCGGCCACCGCCACCTCGCCCACCCGGGGCCGACCGCCCGAGAGCAGGGCGAGTTCGTACGGGCCGAGTTCGTCCGGTCCCACCGCGGGCCGCACCGGACCGGTCGCGCGGACCCGCGAATAACAGATACGGGTCACCACATAGCAGACCGTGACGAGCAGGTAGTACGACACCGTGCCCAACACGATCGCGGCGACCATCGCGGACTCCTTGCTGCCCTGTGTCAACCGGATATTGATCACAGTAAGCCGGTTCTCCGCGTCTGGAAAGAGGAACAGCCCCTCCGCCTCGAACCCGCAGGAGGAAGCCAGGACCGCCTGACCCGAGAGGGCGGGTTTCGGATGGCCTCGGCCCCAGGGGCGTGTGGCCTCAGCCCCGGGCCGAGGGCTGCGGGAAATCCGGCCCCTGGTGTCCCGCGGTGATCGGAGCCGTCCCCGCCCGGGTGAGTCGCACCAGGTCGTCCGGGGCCAACTCCATCTGCAGCCCGCGCCGCCCCGCGGACACGTAGACGGTCTCGTGCTTCGACGCCGAGGAGTCGACCACGGTCCGCAGCCGCCTGCGCTGCCCCAGCGGACTGATGCCGCCGCGCACGTACCCGGTGGCGCGCTCGGCCGCGGCGGGATCGGCCATCCGTGCCCGCTTGCCGCCCACGGCCGCCGCCAACGCCTTGAGGTCGAGCCTGCCCGCCACCGGGACCACGCCCACCGTCAACGCGCCGTCGACCTCGGCGACCAGGGTCTTGAACATCCGCTCGGGCGCCACCCCCAGAGCCGCGGCGGCCTCCTCCCCGTAGGAACCCGACCCCTCGGCCTCGTAGGAGTGCAGGGTGAAGACAACCCCGCCGCGTTCGGCCGCCACCGTGGCCGGAGTGCCCCTACCGCTCAACGCTGCTCGCTTTCCGTGACAAGGACCGGTCAGTTGAGGTTGATCACCTGCTGCGGGAACCGCCCCGCGGGCAGCAGGCGAAGCGCCGACAGCACCCGGTTCTCCCGGCGCAGCAGGCCCGCGGCCAGCTCCAGGCGGGCGGCCGCGTCCTCGGCCTCCAGCAGCGCCTGCTTGTCGGACATGTCCAGCACCAGGGCGTCGGCCACCGAGTACGACAGCTCCAGCGGCTTGTCGGGAAGATCGACGGTCTCCCCGACGGACACGCCGATGCGGTCGAGGCGCTCGCGGTACACCGTGAACCGCCGCGCCACCCGCTCGTTCCACACCTCGGCGTCCGCACCGATCTCGTCGGGCAGCGAGGAGACCTCAGCGCGCAGGTAGGGCGTCTCCTCGTCGGGCTCGACCAGCTCCTCCACCCGGAACCGCGCCACTCCCGTGACCACCAGGTCCAGGCCGGAGTCGGAACGGTGCTGCACCGCGCTGATCTCGGCCACACAGCCGACGTCGGCCATCTGGTGGGCGGCGCGTTCGCCCACCTCGTGGCCCAGCCTGATCCCGACCACCCCGAAGGAGCGGGGCCGGTCGGCGGGCAGCGCCATCAGATCGTCGACCAGTCTCAGATAGCGGTCCTCGAACACGTGCAGGGCCAGGGTCAGCCCCGGGAAGAGAACCGAACCGAGCGGGAAGAGCGGCAGCCTGGTGGACACCGTACAAGTATGCCCGTCGACGTGGGCGCGGACTCACGCGCCCGCGGACCGGTCAGATCGTCGCAGGTCCCGCTGTCTCGGGGGCGCCGGCCTCCGCCTTCGGCGACGCCTGCATGTCCCGGGCCACGAAGGTCTCGACGTCGAACAGGTTGCCGTTGGCGCGGTCCATGACCGCCAGCAGCGTGGACATCGAGGCGACCTCCTCGACCTGCTCCCTGAGGAACCACTGGAGGAACTGCTCACCGGTGTAGTCGTTCTCCTCCCGCGCGGCCTTGACCAGCCGGTGGAACTGCTCGGTGACCGCGCGCTCCTGCCGCAGGGCGAGCGCCACCAGGTCACGCGGGGTGTCGAAGTCGTTCTGGATGGCGTCGGTCGACGGAACCGTGACGGGCACGTCGTTGTCGACCAGGTACCGCAGGATCATCATCGCGTGGTCGCGCTCCTCGAGCGCCTGGCGGTAGAAGAACCCCGCCAGTTGCGGCAGGTCCCGGCTGTCGAACCAGGCCGCCAGCGCCACGTACTGCTGCGAGGCGGTGAACTCGTGCCGCAGCTGGTCGAGGAGGAGCTGGTGGAACCTGGACAGACCGTGTTCGAGGCTGTGCACGTTGGCAGTCATATCGTGCAACTGACCCGGCCTCAGGGAATTATTCGGAGGATCACGGGACGACCGCGACATTCGGGAAAGCCCTGTCGGCCGCCGGACGGGCGCACCGGCCCCGAGGCCGCAGCCGCTGCGCCGCCCCTAGAATGAGGTCCGTGATCTCCCGAATCGATCTCCGAGGCAACCCCGCAGACCCGCGCGAGTCGCTGCCGCGCGCCGAGACCGACGTCGCGTCCGCGGTCGAGAAGATCCGTCCCATCTGCGAGGACGTCCGCCATCGCGGAGTCGAGGCGCTGGTCGAACTGGGAGAGCGTTTCGACGGGGTGCGTCCCGCCCACATCAGGGTCCCCAAGGAGGCCGTCGACGCCGCGCTCGCCGACCTCGACCCGGCGGTGCGCGCGGCCCTGGAGGAGTCGATCCGCCGCGCCCGCCTGGTCCACCGCGACCAGCGTCGCACCGACACCACCACCCGGGTCGTCCCCGGAGGCACGGTCACCGAACGCTGGGTGCCCGTCGACCGGGTCGGGCTGTACGTGCCCGGCGGACGCGCCGTCTACCCCTCCAGCGTCGTCATGAACGTCGTGCCCGCCCAGGAGGCGGGGGTGGCGTCCCTGGCCGTGGCCTCCCCGCCGCAGGCCGACTTCGGCGGCCTGCCGCACCCCACCATCCTGGCCGCCTGCGCCCTGCTCGGCGTCGAGGAGGTCTACGCCGTGGGCGGTGCCCAGGCCGTCGCCATGTTCGCCTACGGCGCGGGCGAGTGCGCCCGGGCCGACATGGTCACCGGCCCCGGCAACATCTGGGTCGCCGCCGCCAAGCGCCTGCTCAGGGGCGTCATCGGCATCGACTCCGAGGCCGGGCCCACCGAGATCGCCATTCTCGCCGACGACACCGCCGACCCCGGCTACGTCGCCGCCGACCTGATCAGCCAGGCCGAACACGACGTCGTCGCCGCCTCGGTGCTCGTCACCCCCTCCGAGGACCTCGCCGAGCGGGTCGAGGCCGAACTCGCCGCGCGGGTGCCCGCCACCAGGCACAGCGAACGCATCACCCGGGCCCTGGGCGGCCCCCAGTCCGGCATCGTCGTGGTCGACGACCTCGACCACGGACTGGCCGTCGTCAACGCCTACGCCCCCGAACACCTCGAGGTCATGACCGCCGACGCCCGGGCCGTCGCCGCCCGGGTGCGCAACGCCGGAGCGGTCTTCGTCGGCGACCACTCCCCGGTGTCCCTGGGCGACTACTGCGCGGGCTCCAACCACGTGCTGCCCACCGGCGGCTGCGCCTGCCACTCCTCCGGGCTGAGCGTGCAGAGCTTCCTGCGCGGCATCCACGTCGTCGAGTACGACCGCGCGGCACTGGCCGAGGTCGCCCACCACGTGGTGGCCCTCTCCCGGGCCGAGGACCTTCCCGCGCACGGCGAGGCCGTCACCGCGCGCATCCCGCTGGAGGAGCAGCAGGCGTGAGCGACCCCGGACCCACCGGCTTCGGCCTGGACGACCTGCCCCTCCGCGACGACCTGCGCGGACAGTCCCCCTACGGCGCCCCCCAGTTGACGGTCCGCGCCGTCCTCAACACCAACGAGAACCCGTACCCGCCGTCGGCCCGGCTGGCCGAGGCGATCGGCCGCGCCGCCGCCGAGGCCGCCACCGGCCTCAACCGCTACCCCGACCGCGACGCCGTCCAACTGCGTCAGGCGCTGGCCGACTACCTCGGCCACGGGGTCGACGCCGCCAACGTGTGGGCCGCCAACGGCTCCAACGAAGTCCTCCAGCAGATCCTGCAGGCCTTCGGCGGTCCCGGACGCAGGGCCGTGGGCTTCGAGCCGTCCTACTCCATGCACCCGATCATCGCGCGCGGCACCGCCACCGAGTGGGTGCCGGTGCCGCGGACCGCGGAGTTCGCCGTGGACGTCGACGACGCCGTGGCCGCGGTCAAGGAGCACCAGCCCGCGGTGGTGTTTTTGACCTCGCCCAACAACCCCACCGGGACCGCGCTGCCGCTGCGGACCGTCGAGGCGGTCGCGTCGGCCGCCCCCGGCGTCGTCGTGGTCGACGAGGCCTACGCCGAGTTCCGTCGCGAGGGCACCCCCAGCGCGCTGTCGCTGCTGCCGTCCCACCCCAACGTCATCGTCTCGCGCACCATGTCCAAGGCGTTCGCCCTGGCCGGAGCGCGCCTCGGCTACCTCGCCGCGCACCCGGCGGTCGTCGACGCCCTGCAACTGGTGCGGCTGCCCTACCACCTGTCGGCCGTCACCCAGGCGGTGGCGCTCACCGCCCTGGCCCACGCCGACGAACTGCTGGGCGCGGTCGACCAGTTGCGCGCCGAACGCGACGCGCTCGTCGACTGGCTGCGCGGCCACGGCTTCGCGGTCGCCGACTCCGACGCCAACTTCGTGCTGTTCGGCCGCTTCCCCGACCGCTCCGCGGTGTTCGAGGGCATGCTGGAGCGGGGGGTGCTCATCCGCGAGGTGGGACCGCCCGAGTGGCTGCGCGTCACCGTCGGCACCCCCGAGGAGATGGCCGTCTTCCGCGACGCGCTGCTCGCGGTGGTCGGCCGCGCCTGACCGCGCCCCGTCCGACAACAGCACACGACCCGACACCGGCGGCGCCGCCCGCGCCACCACGACGAGGAGAGCCAGCCCATGAGCCGCATCGGCCGCGTCGAACGCGCCACCAACGAGACCAAGGTCCTGGTCGAGATCGATCTCGACGGCACCGGTGCCGCCGACATCTCCACCGGTGTCGGCTTCTACGACCACATGCTCCACCAGCTCGCCAAGCACGGACTGTTCGACCTGACCGTGCGCACCGAGGGCGACCTGCACATCGACTCCCACCACACCATGGAGGACACCGCCCTCGCCCTCGGCGCGGCCTTCCGCGAGGCCCTGGGCGACAAGGCCGGGATCCGCCGCTTCGCCGACGCCAAGGTCCCCCTGGACGAGGCGCTCGCCGAGGTCACCGTCGACGTCTCGGGACGGCCCTACCTGGTGCACTCCGAACCCGAGGGCATGGCCCCGGTCATCGGCCGCGACTACGACACCACGATGACCCGGCACATCTTCGAGTCCTTCGTCGCCCAGGCCCGCGTCGCCCTGCACGTCCACGTACCCTATGGGCGCAACGCCCACCACATCGTGGAATGCCAGTTCAAGGCGCTGGCCCGCGCCCTGCGGTTCGCCTGCGAGAGCGACCCCCGCGTCACCGGGGTGCCCTCCACCAAGGGCGCGCTGTGAGCACCACGATCCTGGGGGTACTCCTGATCGGCCTCGCCGGGCTCCTGCTCGGCGGCACCCTGTCGATCTGGAAGACCAACAAGGCCATCGCCGTGGGCCTGGCCGCCTGCGCGGCCGTGGCCCTGGCGGCCGGGGCGCTGCGCCTCGGCTACTTCTGACCGTCCTCACAGGAAGGCACGTCCACCCGTGCAGCCACGCGTCGTCATCCTCGACTACGGATCGGGCAACCTGCGTTCGGCGCAGCGCGCAGTGGAGCGCGTCGGCGCCCACGTCACCGTCACCGGCGACCCGCACGCCGCACTGGAGGCCGACGGACTCGTCGTGCCCGGCGTGGGCGCGTTCGAGGCCTGCATGAAAGGGCTGCGCGCCGCCCGGGGCGACCGGGTCATCGGCAAGCGCCTGGCCGGCGGCCGTCCAGTACTGGGCATCTGCGTGGGCATGCAGGTCCTGTTCGAGCGGGGCGTCGAACACGGCGTCACCACCACCGGCTGCGGCGAGTGGCCCGGAACCGTGGACCGGCTCGACGCGCCCGTCGTCCCGCACATGGGCTGGAACACCGTGGCCGCGCCCGCCGACTCCGCGCTGTTCGCCGGGATCGACGAAGGCGAGCGCTTCTACTTCGTCCACTCCTACGGCGTGCGCACCTGGGAGATGGAGGCCACCAGCCCGCACCTGAAGCCGCCGCTGGTCACCTGGTCCACCCACGGCGCCCCCTTCGTGGCGGCCGTGGAGAACGGCCCGCTGTGGGCCACCCAGTTCCACCCGGAGAAGTCCGGCGACGCGGGGGCCCGGCTGCTCGCCAACTGGGTCGCGACACTGTGACCGCCCCCGCAGACGACCGGACGAGCCGCAACGCCGTCCCCCACCCGTGAAAGGTTCACCCACCATGGCGCCCACACTCGAACTCCTGCCCGCCGTCGACGTCGCGGGCGGCCAGGCCGTGCAGCTCGTCCAGGGCCGGGCGGGCTCCGGCGGTCAGTACGGCGACCCGAGGGCCGCGGCGCTGGCCTGGCAGAGCGCCGGAGCCGAGTGGATCCACCTGGTCGACCTGGACGCCGCCTTCGGCCGCGGCCACAACCGGGAGCTGCTGGCCTCCATCATCGGCACGCTCGACGTCCAGGTCGAACTGTCCGGCGGCATCCGCGACGACGAGTCGCTGACCGCGGCGCTGGCCACCGGATGCCGCCGCGTCAACATCGGCACCGCCGCACTGGAGAACCCCGACTGGTGCGCCAGGATCATCGCCGAACACGGCGACCGGATCGCGATCGGCCTGGACGTGCGCGGCACCACCCTGGCCGCGCGCGGTTGGACCCGCGACGGCGGCGACCTGTACGAGACGCTGGAGCGCCTGGAGGCCGCCGGCTGCGCCCGCTACGTCGTCACCGACGTCAACAAGGACGGCACCCTCAAGGGCCCCAACCTCGACCTGCTGCGTGACGTGTGCTCGCGCACCGGCAAGCCCGTCGTGGCCAGCGGAGGCGTGTCCAGCCTCGACGACCTGCGGGCCCTGGCGACCCTGGTCCCCGAGGGAGTCGAGGGCGCCATCATGGGCACCGCCCTGTACGAGGGCGCGTTCACCCTGGAAGAAGCGCTGGCGACGGTGCGCGAGGCCGCCCGATGAGCCTGGCCGTGCGCGTCATCCCGTGCCTGGACGTCGACGCGGGCCGGGTGGTCAAGGGCGTCAACTTCCAGAACCTGCGCGACGCGGGCGACCCCGTCGAACTGGCCCGGCGCTACGACACCGAAGGCGCCGACGAGCTGACCTTCCTCGACGTCACCGCCTCCAGCGGCAACCGTGAGACCACCTACGACGTGGTGCGCCGCACCGCCGAGCAGGTGTTCATCCCGCTCACCGTCGGCGGCGGCGTGCGCAGCACCGACGACGTCGACCGGCTGCTGCGCTCCGGGGCCGACAAGGTCGGCGTCAACACCGCCGCGATCAACCGCCCGGAACTGATCCGCGAGATCGCCGAACGGTTCGGCAACCAGGTGCTGGTCCTGTCGGCCGACGTGCGCCGCGCCGTCGACGGAACCACCACCCCCAGCGGCTTCGAGGTCACCACGCACGGCGGACGCAGGGGGACCGGCATCGACGCGGTCGAGTGGGTCCGGCAGGCCGCCGACCTCGGCGCGGGTGAGATCCTGCTCAACTCCATGGACGCCGACGGCACCAGGGCCGGATTCGACCTGGAGTTGATCCGCGCGGTGCGCGAGGCGGTGACCGTGCCGCTGATCGCCAGCGGGGGGGCGGGCGCCGTCGAGCACTTCGCTCCCGCCGTGGACGCGGGAGCCGACGCGGTCCTGGCCGCCAGCGTGTTCCACTTCGGCGAGTTCACCATCAACGACGTCAAGGCCGACCTGCGCGCCAAGGGCCACCCGGTGCGCTGAGACGCCCCCCTCCCCCGGAGCCCTTCGAGCCCTCCGGGGGAGGAACGCCTCCACCCCGAGGGCTGCGGCGCCGTTTCCGGGAAGAAGGGGCGCAGACGCCCCGGCCGCGGTGGCCGGAAGCGGACACCGCATGATCACGGGGAGCGGAATAGCGGCGTTGTCCACAGCGCTGAACCAGACCGGTGCGCCCGGACGGGTCGGTGGGTACGGTGTGACACTGTCGCGCCGATCAGGGGGCGGCGCCTCTCACCACGACAACGCAACGGGGGGACGAATGTCACAGGAGGCGGCTGCCGCGAGGCCCGGGGTCGACTCCCGGGTCTTCACCGAGGGGATGCGCGTCCTGTGGACCGCGATCCGCACCGAACCGTGGGTCTTCACCGCCGCACTGGTCGGCGCCGTGCTGTACGCGGCGGCCAGCGTCGCCTCGGCGTCGATCCTGGGTGGCATCTCCGAACAGGTCGTCCTGCCCGCCATCGAAGAGGGACGCACCACCGTCGCCGCGGTGGCCGCGGCGGCCGCCCTGGTGTTCGGCGTCGGCCTCCTCAGAGCCCTGGGACTGGGGGCGCGCCGCCTCTACGCCGGACTCATGCAGTTCCGCATGCAGGCCAGGTACCGGCGCGCGGTCGCCCGCAAGTACCTCCGGCTGCCGCTGTCCTGGCACCAGCGCCACCCCGCCGGGCAACTGCTGTCCAACGCCAACGCCGACGTCGAGGCCGCCTGGCAGCCGCTCGCACCCCTGCCCATGGCCGTGGGCAGCATCGCCATGCTCCTGATCGCCGCGGTCGCGATGCTCGTCACCGACCCGGTCCTCGCCCTGGTCGGCTTCGTGGTCTTCCCGACGCTGGCCGTGGCCAACATCGTCTTCCAACGCCGGGTCTCTCCCGTCGCCACCCGCGCCCAGGCACTGCGCTCCCAGGTCAGCGAGGTCGCCCACGAGTCCTTCGACGGCGCGCTCGTCGTCAAGGCCCTGGGCCGCGAGGACACCGAGACCGAGCGGTTCAGCCGCGCCGCCGACCGGTTGCGCGACGCCCAGATCAGGGTCGGCCGGATGCGCGCCGCGTTCGACCCGCTCCTCGAGGCACTGCCCAACTTCGGTGTGCTCGTGGTGCTGCTCGTCGGACTGCTCCGCCTCGACCGGGGCGCCGTCACCTCGGGCGACGTCGTGCAGATCGCCTACCTGTTCACCCTGCTGTCGCTGCCGGTGCGCTCCCTGGGCTGGCTGCTGGGCGACCTGCCGCGCAGCGTGGTGGGGTGGCGAAGGGTCAGCGCCGTGCTCGGCGCCGAAGGCGGCACCGAACACGGCGACACGGCGCTGTCCGGCGACAGCGGACTGGCGGTGAGTGTTCGCGGCCTCAGCTTCTCCTACGCCGACGGCCGCGATCGGGACACCTCCGGCGGGCGGGGCCTCGACAGCCACCACCACGGGGAGGAGGCGCGCACCACCGTCCTGCGCGACGTGAACCTGGAGTTGACCCCCGGCCGGGTCACCGCCCTGGTCGGCCCCACCGGATCGGGCAAGTCCACGCTCACCACGCTGCTGGCGCGCCTGGTCGACCCCGACCGGGGCACGGTGCTCATCAACGGAGTCGACGCCCGCGACTACGCCAGGGGGGAACTCTCCCGCGCCATCGCCCTCGTACCGCAGAGCACCTTCATCTTCGACGACAGCGTCCGCGACAACGTCACCCTGGGCGGCGACGCCGACGACGCCGAGGTGTGGCAGGCGCTGCGCCTGGCCCGCGCCGACTCCTTCGTCGCCGCGCTCCCGCAGGGCCTCGACACCCGGCTGGGGGAGCGCGGCACCAGTCTGTCCGGCGGGCAGCGCCAGCGTCTGGCCCTGGCCCGCGCCCTGGTCCGCCGTCCACGGCTGCTCATCCTGGACGACGCCACCTCCGCGGTCGACCCCCAGGTCGAGGCGCAGATCCTGGGCGGCCTGCGAGAAGCCGACCTCGCCGGAGCCACCGTCGTGGTCGTCGCCTCCCGCAGGGCCACCATCGAACTCGCCGACGAGGTCGTCTACCTCGAACAGGGCACGGTCCACGACCGGGGGACCCACGACGAACTCCTCGCGCGCTCCCCCGGATACCACCGCCTCGTCACCGCCTACGAACAGGCCGCCGAGCAGCGCAGAGCCGAAGCCGCCGCCCGCCCCACCGACCAGGAGGCCGTCCGATGAGCGCCCCGGCCCGCACCCGAAACAGCCGTGCCGACACCTCCCCCGGAGTCGACGCCGACACCGCCGCCTCCCCCGCGCTGCACCGCTCCACCGACTCCGCGTGGGACACCCTGCGCCGCGGTTTCGCGCTGTCGCCCGAGTTCACCCGAGGGCTGGCGCTGACCGCCGTCTTCGCGGTGGTCGCCACCGTCGGCAAGGTCGTGGTGCCGCTGGCGGTGCAGCAGATCATCGACAACGGTCTGCTCGCCGAAGGCGGCATCGACATCGGGTTCGTCACCGGAACGGTCGTGCTGTGCGCCACCCTGGTCGTCCTCACGGCCGTGTCCTCCTACGTGATGAACGCGCGGCTGTACCGGTCCACCGAGGGAGGCCTGGCCACCCTGCGCCGCAAGGCGTTCCGGCACGTGCACGACCTCTCGGTGCTCACCCAGAACAGCGAACGCAAGGGCGCCCTGGTGTCCCGGGTGACCAGCGACGTCGACCAGATCAGCACCTTCATGCAGTGGGGCGGCATCCTCCTGGTCGTCAGCACCGGGCAACTGGCGATCGCCACCGTGCTGATGGCCGTCTACTCCTGGCAGCTCACCCTGCTGGTGTGGGTGTGCTTCCTGCCGCTGCTGTTCGGGGTGCGTTGGCTGCAGAAACTGCTGTCCAGGGCCTACCTGCTGGTGCGGGAGCGCACCGGCGAGATGCTCGGAGTCGTCAGCGAGACCGTCGTGGGGGCCGCGGTCATCCGCGCCCACGGAACCGAGGAGCGCACCGCGGAGCGCGTCGACGAGAGCGTCCTGGCCACCCGCACCGCCCAGGTCAGAGCACAGCGCCTGTCCATGGCAGTCTCACCGTTCGCCGAGGTCGTCTCGGCGTTCACCTACGCGGTCGTCGTCGTGGTCGGGGTGTGGCTGGGCGTCACGGGCTCCCTCACCGCCGGACAGCTCGTGGCCTTCCTGTTCCTGATCAACCTGTTCATCGCGCCCATGACGATGGCCACGGAGATCTTCAACGAGGCCCAGAACGCGATCGCCGGGTGGCGGCGGGTGCTCGGGGTTCTCGACACCGTCCCCGACATCGCCGACCCCGGATCGTCCGGCAGGACACTGCCGCGCGGTCCCGTCTCGATCCGCTTCGACCACGTCAGTTACGCCTATCCCGGCGGCCCCCGCGTGCTCGACGACATCGACGTGGAGATCGCCCCGGGCCGCCGGGTCGCGGTCGTCGGCGAGACCGGCTCCGGCAAGACCACCTTCGTCAAGCTGCTCACCCGACTCATGGACCCGGCCGAGGGCAGAGTGCTGCTGGACGGCACCGACCTGCGCGAGGTGGCGTTCTCCTCGCTGCGGTCCCGCGTGGTCATGGTGCCCCAGGAGGGCTTCCTGTTCGACAGCACCCTGGGCGACAACATCCGCTTCGCCCGCCCGGAGGTCACCGACGAGCAGATCGGCGCGGCGATCGTCGACCTGGGGCTGGGGGACTGGCTGGCCGGGCTGCCCCACGGCCTGGACACCCCCGTCGGACAGCGCGGCGAGTCCCTGTCCGCCGGAGAACGCCAGCTCGTGGCACTGGTGCGGGCCGCCATCGCCGGTCCCGACCTGCTGGTCCTGGACGAGGCCACCTCGGCGGTCGACCCGGCCACCGAGGTGCGCATCCAACGCGCCCTGGACCGGCTCACCCGGGGGCGCACCTCCGTGGCGATCGCCCACCGGCTCTCCACCGCCGAGGCCGCCGACGAGGTGCTCGTCTTCGACGACGGCCGCATCGCGCAGCGCGGAACCCACGCGGAACTGGTCGGACAGCCGGGCGTCTACGCGGATCTGCACGCCTCCTGGGTGCGCAGCTCGGCCTGAGCCCGGGACGGAGGCGACCGTCCCGGGGAGTTCCGGGCGTTCTCGACCCGAGGAGGTCTTGTGGCCTCAGCCCGGGGGAAACTCCCAGGCCACCCCACCCCGGGGGTCTTGTGACCCCGGCCCCGAGGCCACCCGAAAACCACCCGCAGAGCTGAGGCCACAAGACTCCCTGGGGTGGAGTGCGGCTGAAGACTCCCTCGGAGCCGGGGTTTCACAATCCCCTGGGGCTGGGGCCGCCCGAAGCCCCCTCTGGGGCCGGGGTCCCGAATCCCCGGCTCACGTTTTGCGCCTGCGCCACCAGTGCAGTGCCAGCAGTTCGCTGACCAGCGGATCGACGAGCAGCCGCACGTCCGGGTCGCTCTCCCCCGGATAGCGCAGACTCACCGCCGCCCCCGAGACGTCACCGCCCACGGCGACAAAGGTCCCGCGCAGCGCCAGCAGGTGTTCGGCGAACCGCTCGTCGAACCGCGACCCCGTGAACAGCAGCGCACGGTAGTCCTGGATCGCCGCCAGATAGCGGTCGACGTGCGACCACTCCCCGGTCTCGCAGGCGTGCGCGGCCAGCACCGGGCCGCGCCGCAGCGTCAACGCGCCGAACCGGGCCGCCGAGACCAGTTCCGCCGGAGCCACCAGCGCCAGACCGTCGCGTCCCTCCAGCGCCCTGACCGCTTCGGGAACCCAGGACGGGGCGCGCTCCACCAGGTCGGTGACGGCGTTGGCCGCGCGGCGCAGCGTCGCCGACGGGTCGGCGACCCCCGGAGGAGTGGCGCCCAGCCGCGACGCCAGGACGAGTAGCAGCGCCACCGCCTGCTGGTGGGCCACCACCTCCAGACCGCCGCTCCTCCCTCCGGTCATGAGCGGCGCCACCACGTCGGCGTAACGCGCCTCGGGCGACTCGGGGGAGTCGGTCAGCACGACGATCACGGAGGAACGCGCGTAACGCTCCAGCGACTCGCACAGCTCGCGCCGTCCACTGCCCGGCGCGACCGCCACCACCAGCGTGTCCGGGCCGCCGGGCGGAAGATGCGCCGCGGCCGCGGACTCGGCGAAGGCCCCCAGTCCGGCACGGCGCATCCGCTCGGCCGCGGCCTGGCACGCGTAGTGGCCCGCCCCCACGCCCAGCAGCACCACCGCCGCGGGCTCGTCGTCCAGCAGGGAGGGCAGTGCCGCGTAGGGATCGTGGCGGGTCAGATGGTCGGCCAGTCCGGTCAGGGCGGCGGTCCTGGCCGACACCTCGTCCGCGAGCCGTTCGACGCTCACCCGGCCTCCCGGGGGATGCCCCGGTCTTCAGGCCGGGGAGGAATCCGGGCAGGCAACCTGCGCCTCTCGCGCTCTGCCTCACACATGCCTCTCCTTGGTGCCAAATCCCCCTCCCAGGAGGGGGAGGAAGCCAACGGTGCCCCATCCTCGGCGGTCCACACGGCGGCGGGGGAGCCGCCGGGCCTTGCGGACTCCCCGAACCAGGTAAGCACATCCTCGTCGGAGTCCCCGTCCGGGCGGCCGTAGGCTTGCTGACATGAGCAGCAGTCCTCCCCAACTGGACCCCGGTATCGCGGCACGACTCAAACGCACCCCCGACGGCCTGGTGCCCGCCGTCGTGCAGCAGTACGACACCGGGGAGGTTCTCATGCTCGCCTGGATGGACGACGAGGCGCTGCGGCGCACCCTCGCCACCCGGGCGGCCACCTACTGGTCCCGCAGCCGGGGCGAGTACTGGGTGAAGGGCGCGACGTCCGGAAACACCCAGCGGGTCGTCTCCGTCGCGCTCGACTGCGACGGCGACACCCTGCTGGTCAGGGTCGACCAGACCGGTGGGGCCTGCCACACCGGCGACCGGACCTGCTTCGACGCGGACCGGCTGCTGTGAGAACCGGACACGTCGCCGCGCCCGCCCGCCCCCGGCGCCGGGAGTACCTGCTGGCGCTCGCGCTCACCGCGTCCGGAGCCGTCGCACTGCTCGCCGTCTCCGCGCAGGTCTGGGCCAGCGCCCGGGTGGACCTGGCGGGCGACCTCGCTCCCGTCGCCGTGGAACTGTCCGCCTCCGAGGTGGTCCCGGCCGTCTCCGCGTTGGGCTGGGCCGCCCTGGCCGCCCTGGCCGCGCTGGTCGCGACCGGGGGAGCGGCCCGACGCCTCGTGGGGCTGCTGGTGGCGCTGCTGGGCGGCGGGGCCCTGCTCGCCGTCGCGCTCGGCGTCCGCTCCGCGGCGCTGGCGGACGCCGCCGCGCGGGCGGCCACCGCCGAGGGCGCGGTCGGCGGCGTCACCGTGGCGTGGGCCTGGCCGGTCCTGGCCGCCGCGGGCGCCGCACTGCTGCTCGCCGCGGGAGTGCTGACGCTGGTCAGGGGTACCGTATGGCCTGCCATGAGCAGCCGGTACGATCGCCACAGCGCCCCCCGCGCGACCCGCACCGACACTCCCGCGGAGCTGTGGAGGTCGCTCGACAGCGGCGCGGATCCCACCGATGAGAACGCTGAACCGAAGGAGCGTTGATGGCCGAAGAGCACCACGACGACCACGGCAACACCCTGGCCGGCTGGTTTCTGACCATCTCGTGGATCGTCGTCTGGACTGTGGCCGCGGTCGCGATCATCGCCGGGCTGGACCTTCTCACCTGGACGGTTGTCGGCCTGGGCGCCAGTGTCGCGTGCGCCGCCGTGGCCGGTGCGATGAAGAGGGCGGGGATGGGCCGCAAGGCGCCCCGCCCCCGCCCGATGACCCGCGAGGAGTACGAGGCGCGCCTCGCCGAGTCCGCGAAGACCGCCGAGAGCGGCGAGACCGCGGCGGTGTGACGGACCGGTCTCCGGGCGTGGCCTCCGGGGACCGGCCGAGTGCCACTCCGGTTCGATCGCCGATCGTTACCGGCCCCGTCCATACATTTGACAGAAAAATCTGGCATGATTCGGTCCGTCCGCGGCGCGTATGGAGCGGTATCTCCAACCGTGACACCCGTTGGTCCCTGTCTCCGGGTCGCGACGCGCTCTGACGATCCGCCGTAACGAAAGACAAACCAACCATGAGCTACGGTCCTCCCGGCCCGCCGCCCGGCGGCTACGGCCCACCCCCCGGTTCCTACCCCAGCGGTGGCCAGCCCGCCGCGCAGCCGCCCAAGAACTACCTGTGGATGAACATCCTGGGCATCTTCGGCTGCACGATCGTCGGCATCATCGGCCTGGTCTTCGCGCTCCAGGTCAACAGCAAGTGGAACATGGGCGACTACGCCGGTGCCGAGAGCGCGGCCAACACCGCCAAGATCCTGGGAATCATCGGCCTCATCAGCTTCATCCTGATGGTGATCTTCTGGGTCGTCTACATCATCTTCTTCGTCGTCCTCCTGGGCGCGTCGGCGACGACGACCTATCCCTACTAAAGAAGCCCATGGCCGACTCGTCGGATCTGGCGCGACCACGGCGCCGCCCGCATCCCGCGGCGGCGCCGTTGGCGTTGGGCGCCCTGGGACTGGTCGGCGCGGTCGTCGTGCACCTCGTCGACCCCAACGAACCGGGGCACTACCCGACCTGCCCGTGGCTGGCCGTCACCGGCACCTACTGCCCCGGGTGCGGCACGACCCGCGCCCTGCACGCGCTGACCCACCTCGACATCGTCGGCGCCGCGCAGATGAACATCCTGCTGCTGGCCGTGCTGCCCTTCCTCGCCCACGCCTACGTGCGCTGGCTCCACCGGGCCTTCCGGCCCTCCGACGAACCCCCCGGGCAGGTCAGCCAGTTCTGGGCGTGGCTGCTCCTGGGCGCCGTCCTCGTCTTCTGGGTGGTGCGCAACCTGCCCTTCGGAGTGCTGCTCGCCCCCGGCGGGATTCCCGCGCCGCTCCTGTCCTGACCCGACCGGGGCGGTGCGGGCCTCGCCCGGTCGGGGACGCAATGAGCGGTGCCGGTGTCCGGCGGCCCGCGGGGATGGATACGATCGGGGATACACGACAGGAGTGGGCGCTCTCACTCCCGGTCACCCAGTCGACAGCAAGAAGGGGCCCTCTCACGTGAGCGTGCTCGACGAGATAATCGACGGAGTGCGCGCGGATCTCGCGGAACGCCAGGCCGCCGCGCCCTTGGATCGACTCAAAGAGCAGGCCGCGACCCTACCGTGGCCCAAGGACGTGGTGGCGGCGCTGCGCGCCCCCGGAGTCCAGGTCATCGCCGAGGTGAAGCGCTCCAGCCCCTCCAAGGGCGCGCTCGCCGCGATCGCCGACCCCGCCGCACTGGCCCGCGACTACGCCGCGGGCGGCGCCTGCATGATCAGCGTCCTGACCGAACAGCGCCGCTTCGGCGGCAGCCTGGCCGACCTGGCCGCGGTGCGCGCCGCCGTGGAGACGCCGCTGCTGCGCAAGGACTTCGTGGTCAGCTCCTACCAGTTGTGGGAGGCGCGCGTGCACGGCGCGGACGCCGTCCTGCTGATCGTGGCAGCGCTGTCCCAGGCCGCACTGGTCTCCCTGGTGGAGCGGGCCGAGTCGCTCGGGCTGACCCCGCTCGTCGAGGTGCACACCGAGGAGGAGGTCGAGCGCGCTCTCGACGCCGGAGCCACGGTCATCGGAGTCAACGCCCGCGACCTCAAGACCCTGAAGGTCGACCGCGAGACCTTCACGCGGCTGTCCCCGCTGATCCCCGACGACAGGATCAGGATCGCCGAGTCCGGTGTGCGCGGCCCCCACGACCTGCTCGCCTACGCGAGCGCCGGGGCCGACGCGGTGCTGGTCGGTGAGAGCCTGGTGGTCGGGCGCAAGCCCCGTGAGGCCGTCGCCGACCTCGTCACGGCGGGCGCCCACCCCGCGCTGCGGGACCGGCACTGACCGTGGACAGGCTTCCTGCTCCCCGCGCCGCGACGCTGACCCGGCGATGGCGATGGAGGCCACGCGGATAGGTCGGCGGGCTGCGCGCCGACCCGCGACCGCGACGCGATCCGGGCGTCCTCGTGCATACTGCGGGTATGCGCGGCACAGCCCGTCGTGCCGGACAGCGGGTGTGCGGTGCTCGCAGGCGGGACCGCAGGACCACAGCCACCTGCCCCGACCGCCGTTCACCGGCGACCGCCAGACCGCCCGCGTGGCCTCCGTACGCAAACCCGCGCGGCTGTCGCACGCGGGTTTGCGCCACGACCGACCGTCCACCCCACGCCGTGCCCCGCGTGCGGCACCTGGAGACCCGATGAACACTGACAGCGCACATCCCGTGCCTCCCTACCTCGGCGAGGGCGGACACTACGGCCGGTTCGGCGGCCGGTTCAGTCCCGAAGCCCTCGTCGCGGCCCTCGACGAGGTCGCCGCGGCCTGGGACAAGGCCAAGACCGACCCGGAGTTCCAGGCCGAACTCCACCGGCTGCTGACCGAGTACACCGGTCGCCCCAGCCCGCTGACCGAGGCCCGCAACTTCGGCGAGTACTGCAACGGAGCGCGCGTCTTCCTCAAGCGCGAGGACCTCAACCACACCGGCTCCCACAAGATCAACAACGTGCTCGGCCAGGCGCTGCTCACCAAGCGCATGGGCAAGACCCGCGTCATCGCCGAGACCGGGGCGGGCCAGCACGGGGTGGCCACCGCCACCGCGTGCGCGCTGCTCGGCCTGGAGTGCGTGATCTACATGGGTGAGGAGGACACCCGGCGGCAGGCCCTCAACGTCGCCCGCATGAACATGCTCGGCGCCGAGGTCGTCCCCGTCACCGTGGGCAGCCGCACCCTCAAGGACGCCGTCAACGAGGCGTTCCGCGACTGGGTCGCCAACGTCGACACCACCCACTACCTGCTGGGCACCGTCGCCGGACCGCACCCGTTCCCGTCCATGGTCCGCGACCTGCACTACGTCATCGGCGCCGAGGCCCGCGCCCAGGTTCTGGAGCGCACCGGAAGACTGCCCGACGCCGTCGCGGCCTGCGTGGGCGGCGGGTCCAACGCCATCGGCATCTTCGCCGCCTTCGTCCCCGACGAGACGGTGCGGCTGTACGGGTTCGAGGCGGGCGGCGACGGGGTGGCCACCGACCGGCACGCCGCCTCCATCACCGGCGGCAGCGTCGGTGTCTTCCAGGGCGCCCGAACCTTCCTCCTCCAGGACGAGTACGGCCAGACCGTGCCCAGCCACTCCATCTCCGCCGGACTGGACTACCCGGCGGTGGGTCCCGAGCACGCCTGGCTGGCCGACTCCGGGCGCGCCACCTACGCCGCCGTCACCGACGCCGAGGCCATGGAGGCGTTCCGGCTGCTGTGCCGCACCGAGGGCATCATCCCGGCCATCGAGAGCGCGCACGCGCTCGCCGGAGCGCGCACCGTCGGAGCCGAACTCGGACCGGACGCCACCATCGTGGTGAACCTGTCGGGCCGCGGGGACAAGGACGTCAACACCGCCGCCGCCTACTTCGGACTCCTCGACGACGAAGGGAAGCAGAGCTGATGACCACGCTGCGACGCAGACTCGCCGAGGCCAGGACCGAGGGAAGGGCCGCGCTGATCGGCTACCTGCCCGCGGGCTTTCCCGACGTGGAGTCCTCCATCAGGGTCGTCCAGGCGATGGTCGAGGGCGGCTGCGACGTCATCGAGGTCGGGCTGCCCTACTCCGACCCCACCATGGACGGCCCCACCATCCAGAGGGCCGCCGACGCGGCGCTGGCCGCGGGCACCACCCCCAAGGACGTGCTGACCGTGGTCCGGGCCACCGCCGCGACCGGCGCGGCGGCCCTGGTCATGTCGTACTGGAACCCGATCGAGCGGTACGGCGTGGCGGCCTTCGCCGCCGACCTCGCCGAGGCCGGCGGGTCGGGCGTCATCACTCCCGACCTGATCCCCGAGGAGGCCGAGTCCTGGATCAGGGCCAGCGACGCCGCCGGGCTCGACCGGATCTTCCTGGTCGCCCCCTCCTCCACCGACGACCGCCTCAGGCTGACCTGTGAGGCCTCACGGGGGTTCGTGTACGCGGCGTCGCTGATGGGCGTCACCGGAACCCGGGCCAGGGTCGCCGGAACCGCCCGGCGGCTCGTGGAGCGCGCCCGCGAGGCCACCCGGGACAGCGGGCTGCCGGTCTGCGTCGGCCTGGGGATCTCCAACGGCGCCCAGGCCGCCGAGGTCGCCGCCTACGCCGACGGGGTCATCGTCGGAGCCGGTTTCTGCCAGCGGGTCCTGGACGCGCCCGACCTGGACACCGCGTGCGAGCGGGTCCGCTCCTTCGCCGCCGAACTCGCCGAGGGCGTGCGGTCGGCGGCTCGGTGAAAATCCGGTGAGAGTGCACCGCTGAACCCCACTCCCGGCCCCCCGGTTCGCAACCGGGGGGCTACGGTGCTGGTGGACGCCGCCCCGATCTCCGATCGAGACGTGACAAGTCGACTACCCACAGTAGTAGTCTTCTGTGTCGTTCCCGTGGCGTCCGTGCCCACACGCACAGCGCCGCACACCAAGACACGTTCGGGGAGAGGCATGTCGACCGGCACCGAAGAGAACGCTCGGAGCGGCAGCGGGGAGACCACCCACAGCGACGGGCCGCCGTCACGTCCGACCACCGCCTCCCGATGGGCGAAGGTCCAGCCGTGGGCGAGCCTGGCCGCGCGACTGGCACTGGCGGGAATCCTGGGATACGCCGGATACACCAAGGTGATCGTGCCCGCCCTCTCGGTGGAGTCGGTGGCGGCCTACCAGCTCTTCAGCGACGACGTCAACCAGTTCATCGGCTACACCCTGCCCCTGTTCGAACTCGCCCTGGCCCTGCTGCTGCTGGCCGGACTGGCGACCCGGCTCACCGGAATCGTCTCCGCCCTGCTCATGTTGGTCTTCATAGCGGGCATCGCCTCGGCGTGGGCGCGCGGGCTGGCCATCGACTGCGGCTGCTTCGGCACCGGCGGCCCCGTGGACGCCGACGAGACCGCCTACGGTCTGGACATCGCGCGCGACCTCGGCTTCATGGCACTGGGGCTGTTCCTCGCGGTCTGGCCGCGCTCACCGCTGTCACTCGACCGGGTCCTCGACCTCTACCCGGGCTCCGGCCGGGAGCGGTAGAACTCCACCGACCCCGCACGCGGGCACGAGCCCAGGCGGACACGGACGGCGGCCACACCCCGGTCCGGCAACCACACAGTGTTCCAACGAGAAGATGGTGATCGGCTGATGAGCAAGGAGTCGCGGCGAGCCAATCGCGAGCGTCTCAGGCAGGAGCGACTCAAGGAGCAGCAGCGCGCCAAACGCAACAGACTCCTGGCCGCCATCGGCGCGGCGGTCGCCGTGATCGCCTTCGTCGTGGGAGGCGGCTACCTGGTCATGCAGGCCTCCGGCGGGACGGCGGCGGAGGAGTACCGGGGCGCCCTCGCCCCCCAGACCCTCCAGGAGGACGGCAGCGTCGTCATGGCCGTCGACGGCGCCCAGGCCCCCGTCGTGGAGGTCTACGCCGACTACCAGTGCTCCCACTGCGCCCGGTTCGAGCAGATCAACGGCGACACCCTCAAGGAGTTGGCGGCCGAGGGCGAAGCCGTCGTCCACCTGCGCCCGGTGAGCATCTTCGCCGACGCCGGCGAACCGGCGGGCGGCAACTCGCTGCGCGCGGGCGCGGCGGCGCGGGCCGCCGCCGACCACGGCAGGTTCGTCGAGTACAACGACATCCTCTTCGACAACCAGCCCAGCACCTCCCAGGAGGGGTTCACCGTCGACGAACTCGTCGCCTGGGGGGAGGAGGTCGGCATCACCGACCCCGCCTTCGCCGAACGGGTGCGGGCCGAAAGCGAGGTCGTGGAGGAGTTCGTCACGAACTACTACCCTGAACTGTCGACCAAGGCACAGGCCGAGATCCCCGAAGACCGGTTGCAGACGATGCGGTTGAGCGACCTGGTCGAGTGGGGTGAGGACAACGGCGTGGACTCCTCCTTCATGGCGGGCAGCTACGTCGAGACCGTCCTCGACGCCACCGCCGCGGTCAACACCAAGTACTCCGAGGGCGACAACGCGTTCGGGGGTACCCCGTCCATCTACGTCAACGGTGAACTCCTGGGCAACGAGACCTACTCCGCGACCGACTTCCGCGAGGCGGTCGAGGCCGCGCCTCCCGGCGAGGTCGACACCCTTCCGGCGGTCCGGGACGACGCCACGGCGCCCTCGGCTTCGCCGTCCTCCTCCCCACCGGCCTAAGGAAAACCCGGAGCAATGACGATTCCGTTGAGCACCACCGCGGGCGCGGCCGACCTCGGCCGCGCCCTCGCGGCTATTCCCAGCCCCGGCACGAACGCCATCGAACTGGGTCCGCTGAAGATCCACTTCTACGCGCTGTGCATCCTGGCCGGGGTCATCGTCGCGGTCTACTGGAGCGAACGCCGTTGGGCGGCCATGGGCGGCCGACCCGGCACGATCATGGACCTCGCGGTGCCCGCGGTGCTCCTCGGTCTCGTCGGCGGACGCATCTACCACGTCATCACCGACTACCAGCTCTACTTCGGCCCCGACGACAACCCCGTCTCGGCCCTCTACATCTGGAACGGCGGCCTGGGCATCTGGGGGGCGATCCCGCTGGGCGCGCTGGGCGTGTGGTGGGTGGCGCACCGGCGCGGCCTGTCGCTGTCGCAGCTGTCGTTCGCGATCGCCCCGGCCATCCCGCTGGCGCAGGCCTTCGGACGCTGGGGCAACTACTTCAACCAGGAGCTGTTCGGCGCCCCCACCGACCTGCCGTGGGCCCTGGAGGTGGACCCCTACCTGGAGAACGGCCTCCCGCGCCCGGGGGTGATCCCCGGCGCCGAGACCTACCACCCGACGTTCCTGTACGAGTCCCTGTGGTGCCTGGCGCTGGCGGTCGTGCTCGCCTGGCTGGGACGGCGCTACGGAGACGCGCTGCGCGGCGGACGACTGTTCGCGCTCTACGTCATGGGCTACTGTGTGGGACGGTTCTGGATCGAGTACCTGCGGGTCGACCCCGCCCACGAGGTTCTCGGGCTGCGCCTCAACAACTGGACCTCCCTCCTGGTCCTCCTCGGCGCGCTCGCCTACTTCGTGTGGGCCGGAAGGCGACTCGACAAGTTCTCCTCCCGGGTGCTGCCCGAGGGCGAGGACGAGGGCACCCAGTTGATCGGAGCCGACCCCGACGAGGAGGACCAGGACACCGTCCCGGCCACCGGGGCGCTCTCCGACGAGGAGGCGGCCGTGCGGTCGGGATCCCGGTCGTCGTCGCCGGGCGGCGACGCCGCCGACAACGGTCCAACCGAGTCCACGACCCGAGAAGACGAGTCGCGGAACTGACGCACGACGTTCTCCCCCTCGCGGCACCGCCGCGAGGGGCCCGCACCCATTGGATGAGTACGTGAAGCTGCACAACGCCGACTCCGCAGGGAACCGGGCCCGCGGCGGCTCGGGGCGCCGGACCGTCACCGAACACCGTCCGGACGACCACGACGACCCTCCCGAGGCCGAACCCCGCTCCGCCAAGGCGCGCCGGAAGTCCCGCGGAGGCCGCCGCTCCACCGGACGGATCAAGCAGGCCGCGGCCAAACGGGGCGCCAGGAAGCACAGCGGCGCAAAAACCGCCGCCGCGGACGAACCCACGGCCGGGAGCAGGGGCGCCTCCGACGCCTCCCGGCGCTCCGCCCGCACCAGGAAGCCCAGGACCGTCGACCACGTCTCCCGGTTCTCCGCGTCGGCGCTGCGCAGGGTCACCGTGCTGGGCGACCGTCCCGAGCAGGTC
Organism: Thermobifida halotolerans; assembly: GCF_003574835.2. Classification (NCBI taxonomy): domain Bacteria; kingdom Bacillati; phylum Actinomycetota; class Actinomycetes; order Streptosporangiales; family Nocardiopsidaceae; genus Thermobifida; species Thermobifida halotolerans. The sequence continues at coordinate 737,153 of NZ_CP063196.1, forward strand.
GTCTACACCCTCGCCGAGCAGAGCCGCCAAAAACACGGCACCTACGTGCTGATCGCGCTGCTGGTCATGGCGGTCATCTCCCTGCTCGCCCTGTTGGCCGCGCTCGTCTTCCAGGTGCTCAACCCCCAGGCGGCCACCAACCAGGGGCCCGCGCCCATCGTCGAACCGCCCGCCGGACACAGCACCCTGCGCCCCGAACTGTTCCACGCCCAGGAGCAGCAGGACATCTTCGAGCCCATCGCCGAACGCGCCCCCGACGCCGAGCCCCTCACCGAGGAGCAGATCTTCGGGTCGGTCCAGGAACTGTCCCTGAGCGGCATGGAGCTGACCCTGCGCGACTCCGAGGTCACCGACACCTGCACCGCGCTGGTGTGGGGCGACCAGCTCGCCCAGACCCTGTCCACCGGCTCCTGCGTCTCCGCGGCCCGCGGTGTCTACCAGGACGAGAACGACGAGTACGTGGCACAGTTCACACTCTTCGACCTGGCGGACGCCGATGCCGCCAGCGCCACCCTGCAGAGCCTGGACTCCGACACCGAGCCGGGCTTCCTGCTGCCCATGGCGGACGGCATCGAAGGCCTGCACACCGGCTACAGCCAGGCCACCGCCCAGGCCATGGGACACTACGTCGCGGTCTTCTGGGTGGCCCGCGCCGACGGCGCGGAACCCTCCGGCGACGACTCCATGGCGACCCTCAACGTCGCCGCCATGGACGCCGCCCTCGTGGTCTACGAGCAGGTCCGCGACGCCAAGGAAGGAGAGGAGGACTGAGACCGGCGCGGCCCCGCCGATCCCGGGGCGGGCCGCCGACGAGTCCTCTATCCTTCCCTACAGCCCCTCCCCAACCATCCGCTCACCGAAGAGGTCACAGGTGTCACCTACCGAGTCGCCCGTGTCCGGCGCCCCCGGCCGACGCAGGAAGCCCCCCGCGAGCACCCCCCAGGAGCGTTCTGGGCGGAGCCGGGGGACCCGCCGCCGCAGAGGCGGTCGACGCGCGGGCAGACGCTTCCCCGTGGTGCCGGTCCTCATCGGTGTGCTGGTCGTCGCCGTGGCCGCGGTGGCCGTGGTCGCGGTCATGCGGTTCACCGGCCCGGGAGAACCGACGGCCGTCACGGCCATGCCCAACCGGTACCAGGTCTACGAGTCAGGGCAGGCCAACGAACTCCTGGCCAACCGCGACGACGACCCGCGTCCCTTCACCGAACGCGACTTCTTCGCGGAGGGCGACTCCGACATCGGCTCCGGAGACCTGGCCTTCACCCTCCAGGCCCAGTCCATCACCGAGGACTGCACCGAGGCGGTGTGGGGTTCCAGAGCCCTGGCCGCGGTGGAGAGCGCCGACTGCTCGCAGGTGGTGCGCGGCGGCTACGTCTCCGCCGACCACATCGGTGTCGCGGCGGTCTTCAAACTCCGCGACGTCGAGGCGTCCCGCACGCTCGCGAAGGGACTGGACCCCTCCGAGGACGAGGAGGCCGCCGAGGGGAGCGAGGGGGGCGGCTTCCTGCTCCCGCCCAGCTCCGAGGCGCCCTTCGACGCCCTCGGCACGGGCTACAGCTCGGCCGAGGCCACCGTCAACGGCCACTACCTGCTCGTGCTGTGGGTGCAGTCCAAGGACTCCGCCTCCGCCGAGGAGGTCGAGGTCCTCCAGGACCCCCTGGTCACGCTGAGCCGCTTCGACATGCCCATCTACCAGCGGATCAACGAGCGCAAGAACTTCCTGGAAAGCAACGGGCAGGACACCGGGACCGGGACGGGAGCCGAGGAGGACGCGACCGGGACCGACACCGGGGACACCGGCGCCGAGGGCACCGGAACCGGCACCGAGGGCACGGGCACCGAGGGCGCCGGAGAGGGCGCGGGTGCCCCCCAGGGCACCGGATGATTCCCGCCCCATGACCCGCGACACCGCACCGCACGCCCCGCTCGCCGAGCGGGGCGTGCACGCCGTGCGCGGCCACCTGGTCCTGGCCGCCCTCGCCGACGGACGCTGGTGGACCGCACGCGACCTCGTACGCGCCACCGCGGTGGCCCACCGGGTGGTCGTCGAGACCCTCGCCGCCGTCGACCCCGAACTCGACCGCGACGGCGACCGCGTCCGCCTGCGCGACCCCGCACGTTACGCCCCCCTCACCGACCTGCCCCGCCTCGCCGACCCCGTCGGCCACCTGCTCGCCGCACACGCCGACACCGAAACCGAACTGCGGCGGCTGGTCGCCGAGGCGCCCCCACCCCGCGCGGACCTGGACCACGTGTCCGCCACCGCCCGCACGGCGCTGCGCCGCGCCCTGTTCCTCACCACCCGCTTCACCATGGACGGCGCGCGCCTGCTGTGCGTGGGCGACCACGACCTCACCTCCCTGGCCCTGACCCTGCTGTGCCCCGACGCCGAGGCGATCGTGGTGGACATCGACGAGCGCATGCTCGGCTACATCGACGCCGCCGCGGCCCGACTCGGCCGGAAGGTCCGCTGCCACTTCGCCGACCTGCGCATCGGCCTGCCCCCGGCCGTACACGCCAGCGCGGACCTGGTCTTCACCGACCCGCCCTACACCCCCGAGGGCGTGGAACTGTTCGTCCGACGCGGCCTCGAGGGAGCGGCCGACCCCAGGAGCACGCGGGTGCTCCTCGCCTACGGCGCGAGCGAGACCACCCCGGCCCTGACCGCCCGCGTCCAGGAACGCCTGGTCCGACTCCACCTCGCCGTCGAGGCGATCTGGCCGGACTTCAACCGCTACCTGGGAGCCGAAGCCATCGGCGCGGCCAGCGACCTGTACGTCCTGCGCGCCACCACGCGCACACCCGTCGGCGGACGCAAGGCCCCCTCGACGGCGCGCATCTACAGCCAGGGAACCAACGCCAGGGAGTCGACCGAGTCGATCACCGCCCGGAGTGCGCCCTCCGTGTGGGCCGACGCCGACCCCGACGTCTTCGTCGGCGACTGGCCGCGGGAGGCGCTGCCCGAGGGCGCCCGCCGCGTCCCCCTGGCGACCTGGCTGTCCGCACCGGTGACCGCCCGGTGCGCGGCGGTGAACCTGACCGGCGGGGCCGAGGCCCTGACCGAACGGGTGATCCTGGCCGCGGCAGCCGGAAACCTGCGCGTCGTGGTGGGATCGCACGCCGCCCAGGTCCGCGACGAGGCGGGCCGGGACGCGCTGCGCCGCGTCGTCGGCCCGCACCGCCCCCTGGAGTTCCGGCACGCCGTCCCCGACCCGCGCCACACCGTCATCCGGGTGGGCGCCGCACCGGAGCCGCACGACACCGCCGACACCGCCGCCTGGCTCGCCCACCGCCTCCGCGAACGCGCCCACGGCTCGGTGGCCTCCGTCCTGCGCGAAGGACTCGTCCAGGCCGCGGCCCGCTCGGGGCGGCCCGTCAACAAGAAGTGGGCCCGCACCAACGTCGCCGCGGCACTGCCGTGGCTGTCCGGCCACACCCTGCTGGACCTGCCGCTGCACCGCTTCGGGGAACTCGACGCCGCGCTGCGCCGACTCGCCGAGGCCCTTCCGCGGTCCGGGGGGTGACAAAGTCCCGCCGGGGCACGGACCGCGACCGCCGGGGCGGGTGAGGAGGACATATTACGAGCATGTAAGCTTGCCAGCGGTCGTCACGCATGCCTTTTCACAAAAGAGGTTTCGCGGCGTCATCTGTGGGATACATAGTCGCAAGCCGCGGCAACCACGCGGCACCGCGGACACGTCCCCCACGAGGGGGAGTACCGCGCAGGTGGACAGCGTCGTACCGCGACGACCCATGGTCTAGACCTCAAGCTACAGTGGGAACTGGACCACCAAGAAGTGAGTCACCGGCGGGTGGCGCACTGCCCGAGCAGGCACCGACGGTCACGATGGAGTGTCCCGCGGACCGATCGACCCCGAATCCGCGCGAACAGGTGTCGGGCAGCACGACCACCGCGTCGACGCAGCAGGGCCAACGTCGTCCCGAACTGCGCTTTCTGTGAAGCTCAGAGAAAGACGACAGGAGGGTAGATGCCTGCTGGCCAGGTGCGGCGTTCGACGGTCCGACCGAACGCGAAGACCACTTCCGAGGGCCTGTACGACAGCTCCTACGAACACGACTCCTGCGGCGTCGGTTTTGTCGCCGACCTCTCCGGTCGTCGCAGCCACGACATCGTCGAGAAGGCGCTGACCGTCCTGCGCAACCTCGACCACCGCGGCGCGTCCGGAGCCGACCCCGAAGACGGCGACGGCGTGGGAATCCTCACCCAGATCCCCGACGAGCTCTACCGCGAGACCTGCGGGTTCGAACTTCCCGAGGCGGGCGCCTACGCCGTCGGCATCGCGTTCCTGCCCACCGAGGCCGCCGCGCGCTCCGAGGCCGTCGCCGCCATCGGCCGCATCGCCGACGAGGAGAACCTGACCGTCCTCGGTTGGCGCGACCTTCCCTTCGAACCCCAGTACTGCGGCCCCGTCGCCCGCGAGAACATGCCGTTCTTCGGCCAACTGTTCCTCGCCGGCCGCCCCGGCACCCCCACCGAGGGGCTCACCGGAATCGAACTGGAGCGCCACGCCTACTGCGTGCGCAAGCGCGCCGAGCACGAGGTCGGCGTCTACTTCGCGAGCCTGTCGCCGCGCACCATCACCTACAAGGGCATGCTGACCACGCCCCAGTTGGAGCCCTTCTTCCCGGACCTGTCCGACCGCCGCTACGCCTCGGGCCTGGCACTGGTGCACTCGCGCTTCTCCACCAACACCTTCCCGTCGTGGCCGCTGGCGCACCCGTTCCGCTACATCGCCCACAACGGCGAGATCAACACCGTCAAGGGCAACCGCAACTGGATGCGCGCCCGCGAGGCCACCCTCGCCAGCGACCTGCTGCCCGGCGACATCTCCCGGATCTTCCCCATCGTCGACACCGAGGACTCCGACACCGCGTCCTTCGACGCCGCCCTCGAACTGCTGCACCTGGGCGGCCGGTCGCTGCCGCACGCGGTGCTCATGATGATCCCCGAACCGTGGGAGAACCACACCGAGATGGACCCGGCGGTGCGGGCCTTCTACGAGTTCCACTCCATGCTCATGGAGCCCTGGGACGGCCCCGCCTCCGTCACCTTCACCGACGGCACCCTCATCGGCGCGGTCCTGGACCGCAACGGCCTGCGCCCCGGCCGCTACTGGGTCACCGACGACGGCCTCGTCGTCATGGCCAGCGAGGTCGGCGTCCTCGACATCGCCCCCGAGCGCGTCGTCCGCAAGGGCCGCCTCCAGCCCGGCCGCATCTTCGTGGTGGACACCGCCCAGGGCCGCATCATCGAGGACGAGGAGCTCAAGGCCGAACTCGCCGCCGAGCATCCCTACGCCGAGTGGCTCGCCGACAACGTCGTACGCCTGGAGGACCTGCCCGCCGCCACCCCCGCCCCCGTCGACGACATCGTCCACCACCAGCGGGTCTTCGGCTACACCGAGGAGGAACTGCGCCTCCTGCTCACCCCCATGGCGCGCACCGGCGCCGAGGCCATCGGCTCCATGGGCACCGACACGCCCGTCGCCGTGCTGTCCAGCCGCTCCCGCCAGCTCTTCGACTACTTCTCGCAGAACTTCGCGCAGGTCACCAACCCGCCGCTGGACGCCATCCGCGAGGAGCTCGTCACCAGCCTGAAGGCGGCGCTGGGCGCCGAGGAGAACGTGCTGTCCCCCGACCCGGAGGACTGCCGCCGCATCGCGCTGGAGACCCCGATCATCCAGGGCTCCCAGCTCGCCGCCATCATCGAGGCCGGCGGCCCCGACGGCGACCCCGCCTTCCGCGCCCACGTCGTCAGGGGCGTCTACCCCGTGGCGGGCGGCGGCAAGGCCCTCACCGCGCGCCTCGACGAGATCTGCGCCGAGGTGTCCCAGGCCATCGCCGACGGCGCGCACATCATCGTCCTCAGCGACCGCGGAGCCGACGCCGACCACGCGCCCATCCCGTCGCTGCTGCTCACCGGCGCGGTCCACCACCACCTGGTCCGCGAGAAGACCCGCACCGAGGTCGGCCTCGTCGTCGAGGCCGGCGACGTCCGCGAATGCCACCACGTCGCCCTGCTGCTGGGCTACGGCGCGTCCGCGGTCAACCCCTACCTGGCCCTGGCCACCGTCCGCGACCTCGCCGAGCGCGGCGTCATTTCGGGCCTCGACCCCGAGACCGCCTCCCGCAACACCGTCAAGGCGTTCGGCAAGGGCGTGCTGAAGATCATGTCCAAGATGGGCGTGTCCACCGTCAGCTCCTACACCGGCGCGCAGATCTTCGAGGCCCTCGGCCTCGGCGAGGAGGTCATCGAGCGCGCCTTCGCCGGCACCACCTCCCGCCTGGGCGGCGTCGGTTTCGACGTCCTCGCCGAGGAGACGCGCGTCCGCCACGCCGCCGCCTACGCGCCCAACCCCGCCGACCACCGCCGACTGGCCGTGGGCGGCGAGTACCAGTGGCGCCGCGAGGGCGAACCGCACCTGTTCAACCCCGAGACGGTCTTCAAGCTCCAGCACTCCACCCGGACCCGGCGCTACGAGATCTTCAAGGAGTACACCTCCAAGGTCGACGAGCAGGCCGAGACCCTCATGACCCTGCGCGGCCTGTTCCGGCTCAAGGAGGGCGTGCGCGAGCCCGTGCCGGTCGAGGAGGTCGAGCCGGTCTCCTCGATCGTCAGGCGCTTCTCCACCGGCGCCATGTCCTACGGCTCCATCTCCGCCGAGGCCCACGAGACGCTCGCCATCGCCATGAACCGGCTCGGCGGCAAGTCCAACACCGGCGAGGGCGGCGAGGACCCCCGCCGCTTCACCCCCGACCCCAACGGGGACCTGCGGCGCAGCGCCATCAAGCAGGTGGCCTCCGGCCGCTTCGGCGTCACCTCGCACTACCTGACCAACGCCGACGACATCCAGATCAAGATGGCCCAGGGCGCCAAGCCCGGCGAGGGCGGCCAGCTGCCCGGCCACAAGGTCTACCCGTGGGTCGCCGACACCCGGCACTCCACCCCCGGCGTCGGCCTCATCTCCCCGCCGCCGCACCACGACATCTACTCCATCGAGGACCTCGCCCAGCTCATCCACGACCTGAAGAACGCCAACCCGTCGGCGCGCGTCCACGTCAAGCTGGTCTCCGAGGCCGGAGTGGGCACCGTGGCCGCGGGCGTGTCCAAGGCCCACGCCGACGTGGTGCTGATCTCCGGGCACGACGGCGGAACCGGCGCCTCCCCGCTCACCTCGATCAAGCACGCCGGAACACCCTGGGAGCTCGGCCTGGCCGAGACCCAGCAGACCCTGCTGCGCAACGGCCTGCGCGACCGCATCGTGGTGCAGGTCGACGGCCAGCTCAAGACCGGCCGCGACGTCATCATCGCCGCCCTGCTGGGCGCCGAGGAGTTCGGTTTCGCGACCGCGCCGCTCGTGGTCTCCGGCTGCGTCATGATGCGCGTGTGCCACCTGGACACCTGCCCGGTGGGCGTGGCCACCCAGAACCCCGAGCTGCGCAAGCGCTTCAACGGCAAGCCCGAGTTCGTCGTCAACTTCTTCGAGTTCATCGCCGAGGAGGTCCGCGAGTACCTGGCCGCCCTCGGCTTCCGCAGCCTCGACGAGGCGATCGGCGCCGTCGAACTGCTCGACACCCGCGACGCCGTCGACCACTGGAAGGCCACCGGACTCGACCTGGCCCCGGTCCTGCACCAGGTGCAGCCCTGGGACAGCGACCACCGCCGCCAGATCCGCACCCAGGACCACGGCCTGGAGAAGGCCCTCGACAACACCCTCATCCAACTGTCCGAGGGCGCCCTCGACTTCGGCACCCCGCTCAAGCTGGACCTGCCGGTGCGCAACGTCAACCGCACCGTCGGCACCATGCTCGGACACGAGGTCACCAAGCGCTACGGCGCCGAGGGCCTGCCCGACGACACCATCGACATCACCTTCACCGGCTCGGCGGGACAGTCCTTCGGCGCGTTCGTGCCCAGGGGCGTCACGCTGCGCCTGGTCGGCGACGCCAACGACTACGTCGGCAAGGGACTGTCCGGCGGACGCGTCATCGTGCGCCCCGCCGACGACATCCAGTTCACCGCCGAGGACAACATCATCGCCGGCAACGTCATCGCCTACGGAGCCACCTCCGGTGAGCTGTTCCTCCGCGGCATCGTCGGCGAACGGTTCTGCGTCCGCAACTCCGGCGCGCTGGCCGTCGTCGAGGGCGTCGGCGACCACGGCTGCGAGTACATGACCGGTGGACGCGCCGTCATCCTGGGACGCACCGGACGCAACTTCGCGGCCGGCATGTCCGGCGGCATCGCCTACGTCCTCGACCTGGACGAAGGCCGCGTCAACACCGAGATGGTCGACATCGACCCGCTCGACGACACCGACCGCGCCTTCCTGGAGGACGTCCTGACCCGCCACCACGCCGAGACCGGCTCCACCGTGGCCCAGCGGCTCCTCGCCGACTTCGACATCGCCGTCGAACGCTTCGCCAAGATCATGCCGCGCGACTACAAGCGCGTCCTGAACGCCCGGGCCGAAGCCGAACGCGACGGACGCGACGTGGCCGAGGCCATCATGGCCGCCGCCCAGTCCTGACACACACCCCAGAAAGGAGGGACGAAGAGACATGGCCGACCCCAAGGGCTTCCTCAAGATCACCGACCGGGAGCTGCCCAGGCACCGCCCGGTGGACATCCGGATCCAGGACTGGCGCGAGGTCTACGAGGACTTCGACCGCGGCACCCTCATCAAGCAGGCGTCGCGCTGCATGGACTGCGGCATCCCGTTCTGCCACAACGGCTGCCCCCTGGGCAACCTCATCCCCGAGTGGAACGACCTGGTCTACCGGCACGACTGGCGTGAGGCGATCGAACGGCTGCACGCCACCAACAACTTCCCCGAGTTCACCGGCCGGCTGTGCCCGGCCCCGTGCGAGTCGGCGTGCGTCCTGGGCATCAACCAGCCCGCCGTCACCATCAAGAACGTCGAGGTCTCCATCATCGACCGCGCCTGGGAGGAAGGCTGGGTGCGCCCCGAGCCGCCCACCGTGCGCACCGGCAAGAGGGTCGCCGTCATCGGCTCCGGCCCCGCCGGACTCGCCGCCGCCCAGCAGCTCACCCGCGCCGGGCACACCGTGACCGTCTACGAGCGTGCCGACCGCGTCGGCGGACTGCTGCGCTACGGCATCCCCGAGTTCAAGATGGAGAAGCGGCACGTCGAACGGCGCCTCGCCCAGATGCGCGCCGAAGGCACCGAGTTCCGCACCGGCGTCAACGTCGGCGTGGACCTCAGCGCCGAGCAGTTGCGCGCCGACCACGACGCCGTCGTTCTCGCGGGCGGCGCCACCGCCTGGCGCGACCTGCCCGCCAAGGGCCGCGAACTCAACGGCGTCCACCAGGCCATGGAGTACCTGCCCCTGGCCAACCGGGTGCAGGAGGGTGACTTCGACACCCCGCCCATCACCGCCGAGGGCAAGCACGTCGTCGTCATCGGCGGCGGCGACACCGGTGCCGACTGCGTGGGCACCGCCCACCGCCAGGGCGCGGCCTCCGTCACCCAACTGGAGATCATGCCCAAGCCCCCGGCCGAACGGCCCGACAGCCAGCCGTGGCCGACCATGCCGATGGTCTACAAGGTCACCAGCGCCCACGAGGAGGGCGGCAAGCGCCTGTACTCGGTCAACACCCTGGAGTTCCTGGGTGACGACGAGGGCAACGTGCGCGCCCTCAAGCTGGTCGAGGTCAACCGCACCGACAGGGGCTTCGAACCGGTCCCCGGCACCGAACGCGAGATCCCCGCCCAGCTCGTCACCCTCGCCATGGGCTTCCTCGGCCCGCAGAAGGAGGGCCTGCTGGAGCAGCTCGGCGTGGAACTCGACGGACGCGGCAACGTCAAGCGCGGCACCGACTACGCCACCAGCGTCGAAGGCGTCTTCTGCGCCGGAGACATGGGCCGCGGCCAGTCCCTCATCGTGTGGGCCATCGCCGAGGGACGCAGCGCCGCCGCCGCGGTCGACGCCTACCTGTCCGGCAGCACCAGCCTGCCCACCGCGATCCCGCCGACCGCACGGCCGCTGACCGTCTGACCCGCCGCGGCACACAGCGACACCCAGCCGAGGGCCGCCCCGGGGCGGCCCTCGGCCCGTCGCCGACCACCATCCCGGGGGGGGCGGTCCCGGTATCGGACCGGTGTTCCCGGGTAGCGTCCAGGCATGGTGTACGCCCTGCTGGCCGACGCCGCCATGGTGGTCCACTTCGCCTTCCTCGCCTACCTCGTCTGCGGGGGCTTCCTGGTCTGGCGCTGGCCCAAGATGATCTGGCCGCACCTGGCGGCCGCCGCCTACGGTCTGGGCATCGCCGTCATCGGCTGGCCCTGCCCGCTCACCTGGCTGGAGGAGTGGGCCCGCGCCAGGGCCGGACAGGAGGGACTGGACCCGGGAGGCTTCATCTCCCACTACCTCACCGGCGTCGTCTACCCCGCCGAGCACCTGCCCCGGGTGCAACTGGCCGTGGCGGTCGTCGTCGTGCTGTCCTGGATCGGAGCCTGGTTCGCCCGCCGCCGCGCCCGCAGACGGCCCCGCTCACCCTCCTCAACGCCGCACTGACCGGCACACGGACCAGGAAAGCGGGCGCCGGAGCGGACCCGAGGCCGCCGACCGGTGAAGACCCCGATGCCCCGGACCCGCGACGGTAGGTAACTTCTCGGACATGGGATATCTCATCGTGGCCGAGGCCGCCATGGCCCTCCACTTCGCCTTCCTCGCCTACGTCGTCTGCGGCGGCTTCCTGGTCTGGCGCTGGCCCCAGGCGATCTGGCCGCACCTGGCGGCCGCCGCCTACGGTCTGGGAGTCACCGTCGTCGGCTGGCTCTGTCCGCTGACCTGGCTGGAACACTGGGGCCGCGTCAACGCCGGACAGGAGGGGCTGGGCACCGAAGGCTTCATCTCCCACTACCTCACCGGCGTCGTCTACCCCGCCGAGCACCTGCGCGAAACACAACTGGCCGCCGCGGCGGTCGTCGCCCTGTCCTGGATCGGAGCCGCCCTGCTCGCCCGCCGCCGCGCCCACCGCACCCGCGAATCATCCCCCGCCATGCGCTGAACCGCAAAAACAGCACGGAAAAGACCCCCGAGCAGGTGTGAACCCACGACCGGGAAGCTGGGCGGGCGAGGTGTTCCACCCCAGGCCCCGGGCGGCCCCACCACGGGGCGGCGCAGGAGTGGGGAGGCACCCCGGCGCCGACCCACCCGCACCCCACCGGCGAGCCCGCACCACAGCACCCCGGCCCCGGGACGACCCGCCCCACCGCAGCCGACCAGCACCACACCCCCGGAACACCCCGCCGCCTCTCCCAAACTCCCGGCACTGGGTTTGAACCGCCCCCCGGGGGCACGTGTCCACCATGGGCACCGCCACACGGGACATGCTGTACGCGGCCGAGCACTTCATCGCCCGCAACGCCCGACTCCTGGACCGCTACCGCTACGCCCACCACTTCCAGGGCGACCCGCCCCGCGCCGCCCTCGCCGTCCTCGACACCTACCGCAACATCGACGGAGGCTACGGCAACGCCCTCGAACCCGAACTGCGCGGCCACGGCAGCCAACCCCTCGCCACCGCACGGGCCCTGCGCCTCCTCGACGAACTCGGCGCCCTGCCCGCCGACACCGTCAGGGGGCTCTGCCGCTACCTCACCGGCGTCACCCGGCCCGACGGAGGAGTGCCTCCCGTCCTGCCCAACGTCCGCTACACCGAGGTCGCACCCTGGTGGCGCGACCGCCGCGACTTCACCGGATCCCTCAACCCCACCGCCGCCATCGCCGGACTGCTCCACAAGCACCACATCACCGGCCCCTGGCGGGACCGCGCCACCGCCTTCTGCTGGGGCCGGATCCGCACCCTCCGCTGGACCGACGCCGAGGAGGCCGACGCGGTGTGCGTCTTCCTGCACCACGCCCCCGACCGCGCCCGCGCCCGCGCCGAGACCACCCGCCTGGCCTCCGTGATCCGCGCCGTCGTCGACACCGACCCGGCCGCCCAGGGACGCGTCCACACCCCGCTGGACCTCGCCCGCCGCCCCGACGACCTCGCCTGCACCCTCTTCACCGACGCCGAGATCGACGCCCACCTCGACGCGCTGATCGCCACCCAGGACACCGACGGCGGCTGGCCGCTCACCCGCACCTGGGCCGCCGGACCCGACGCCGAACGGCGCGGCGACCTCACCGTGCGTCACCTGCTCACCCTGAGCGCCCACGGACGTGTCCCCCGCCCCACCCCGCCCACCGTGCCCCCGCCCCGGCGACGCATGAACGTCCGATGACCGGGCAGGGGACCCACGACCGCAGAAACCCACCCGACCGGGAGGAACAGCACCATGGCCAACGAACTCAACGGAGCCGTCGTCGCCGTGCTCGTCGCCCCCGAGGGAACCGAACAGGTCGAACTCACCGACCCCTGGAAGGCGGTCCAGCAGGCCGGCGGCCAGCCCCGCCTCATCTCCACCACGGGCGGACGCATCCAGGGCTTCAACCACCTCGACCGGGCCGACACCTTCGCCGTGGACTTCACCGTCGACGAGGTCAACGTCCGCGACTTCGACGCACTCCTGCTGCCCGGGGGCGTGGCCAACCCCGACTACCTGCGCACCCAACGGGGCGCCGTCGACCTCGTCCGCGGCTTCTTCGACGCCGGACTGCCCGTCGCCGCCATCTGCCACGCCCCGTGGACCCTCATCGAAGCCGACGTCGTCCGAGGCCGCACCCTCACCTCCTACCCGAGCCTGCGCACCGACCTGACCAACGCGGGAGCCACCTGGGTCGACGAACCGGTCGTCGTGTCCACCGACGGCCCCAACGAGCTCGTCACCAGCCGCGGCCCGAAGGACCTGCCCGTCTTCAACAAGGCTCTGGTCAGCACGTTCGCGGCGAAGTCGGCTGCGTGACGCCTACTCGCAACCTGGTTTAGACCAATCGGCATCCGAGAAGCTCTAAAGTGTTACACGTGACACGTCGAGCAAAAATCGTCGCGACCCTCGGCCCGGCCACGTCGAGCCCGGAGACCCTCCGCAAGCTCGTCGAGGCCGGGCTGGACGTAGCGCGACTCAACCTCAGCCACGGTACCCACGACGACCACCGCGCCAACTACGCCAACGTCCGCGCCGCCGCCGAGGCCAGCGGACGCAGCGTCGGCATCCTCGCCGACCTCCAGGGCCCCAAGATCCGCCTCGGCACCTTCGCCGACGGACCGGTCGACCTGAACCCCGGCGACGAGTTCACCATCACCGTCGACGACGTCCCCGGCGACCGCCACCGGGTCTCCACCACCTACAAGGGACTCCCCGGCGACGTCCGCCCCGGCGACCGCGTCCTCATCGACGACGGCCGCGTCGTCCTCGAATGCGTCAAGAGCTCCAGCACCGACGTCCACACCCGCGTCATCATCGGCGGACCGGTCTCCAACCACAAGGGCCTCAACCTCCCCGGCGTCTCCGTCGCCGTCCCCGCCCTGACCGAGAAGGACGAACGCGACCTGCGCTGGGCACTCGAGCAGGGCGTCGACCTGGTCGCGCTGTCCTTCGTCCGCAGCCCCGCCGACGCCGAAGACGTCCACCGGATCATGGACGAGGTGGGCGTGCGCGTGCCCCTCATCGCCAAGATCGAAAAACCCCAGGCCGTCGAGCGCCTCCAGGACATCATCGAGGCCTTCGACGGGGTCATGGTCGCCCGCGGCGACCTCGGCGTCGAACTGCCCCTGGAAAACGTCCCCATGGTGCAGAAGCGCGCCGTCGAACGCTGCCGTGACAAGGCCAAGCCGGTCATCGTCGCCACCCAGATGCTCGAGTCCATGATCGGCGCGCCCCGACCCACCCGCGCCGAGGCCTCCGACGTGGCCAACGCCGTCCTCGACGGCGCCGACGCCGTCATGCTCTCCGGTGAGACCAGCGTCGGGAAGTATCCCGTCGAGACCGTGCAGACCATGGCGCGCATCGTCGCCGCCGCCGAGCAGGAGTCCCTGCGCGCCTCGCACATCCTCAACCGCGTCCCCGAGACCGTCGGCGGCTCCATCGCCCGCGCCGCGGCCGAGGTCGGCGCCACCGTCGGCGCCAAGGCCCTGGTGGCCTTCACCAGCAGCGGCGAGACCGCGCGCCGACTGGCCCGCTACCGCTCGCCCATCCCGCTGCTGGCCTTCACCACCGAGTCCGCCACCCGCTTCCAGCTCTCCCTCACCTGGGGGGTGGAGACCCACCTCGTGCCGTGGGTGGACAACACCGACGACATGGTCCGCCAGGTCGAGACCGAACTGCTGGACATGGGCTACCAGAAGGGCGACAAGGTCGTCATCGTCGCCGGAAGCCCGCCCGGAACCCAGGGCTCCACCAACATGCTCCGAGTGCACCGCATGGGTGACGCCATCACCAACCGGTGAGCCACCGCCGGACATGTTCCCCGGCGGGGTGACCACGTCGCACCCCGACCGGGGAGCCCGGCCCCCACGGGGAAGCGGCGGCCCCTCAGCGGCGCGCCTCGCCCCGGTCGCCCGCGGGCACCCGCTCCAGCGGCATGTCCCACGGCAGCAGCCGCCACGGACTCGCCGGATCGGTGGTCAACAGCCCCAGCGCCGTCCACATCCGGTCCGCTCCCACCGTCGACGGGCCGCCACGCTCCAGCAGGAACCCGGCGTGGAAGGCCGCCGACAACTGACTCCACCCCCCGAAACGGCGCTGCAGGTCCGAGGCCACCCGGCGCAGCAGGCGCTGCGTCTCCACCGGACTCAGCCAGTCCAGCGTCGCGCCGCCGCAGATCAGCGGGACCAGATACACCGCCCGCCACCACTGGTAGGCGCCCACGACCACCGAGTCGGCGGACTCCTGCGCCCCCGCGACCTGCCGCAGCCGCGCCACCTGCTCGGGGGTGAGCACCAACGTCTGGTCGGGCCGCGAACCGTCGGAGCGGCGGCTGCGCGCCACACCCGAACGCAGGTCCACGAACAGGTCGGTGTCGGCGGCGGCGTGCAGCTCGTCCCAGAGCCGCTCGATCTCGGCCAGCAGCTCCGCGCGGTCGGTGATCCCCCGCTCCCTGGTGAACGTCCGGCGGTAGCGCCACCGCAGCTGGGGCCGCACCACCACGTCCCACGGCTCGGCCAGTGCCACCCGGAACGGCGCGGCCACCGCCGCCGCCCACCGTTCGGTGCTCAGCGCAGCGTCGGGATTCCCGGTGCGCAGCGCGGGAGCCTCGCGGGCGCCCACGACCAGTTCGGCGAACGTCCCCGCGACCAGGGCGGCCACGGGCAGCAGCGCCCATCCGGGCAGCCCGGAGACGACGAGCACCACGGCGAGCAGCGCCAGGGGAGCCATCAGCCACGGCAGGCGGCGCCTGGACGCCCACGACACCACGGCCCACGCGCCGATCGCCAACGCGCCCACGATCCCGGCCACCGCGGTGAACACCCGTCACTCCCTTCCCCGCCGTCCGCGGCAGGACACAGAGAAAACCCGACGCTTCCAGGATCGATGACCGTGACCAGCGACGGAAACCAAAGCGGCATGTTGTACTCAGGTTGTGGCCGTGATGTGACCCGCTATGCCCCGGAGCGTCCAGAAAAGCGCAGGTAACAGCACTGATCAGTGCTTGGGTCCGACGAAGGAGTCGAGGAGCGCCACGGATTTCCGCTCGGCCACGGAGAGGATTCCGGACCGCCTGTGCGGCCCGTTGTCACGGAACCGCAGGGACCACCGGACCCCGAGACGGTCCAGGGCCTCCCCGAGCAGACCGATGATCTCCTCGGAGGTGCTGGAGAAGAAGTACCGCGGATACTCGTGGTACTTCCACTCCGCGCCGACCGTGCGGCGGACCCGGTTGGTGGCGCGGCAGCCGTCGGAGCGGAGCAGGCCGCGGATCAACTCCTCGGGATGGCGGTCGGCGATGTCGCGTCGCCGGGAGGCCGGTTCGATCCTGCGGTCGTGTTTCCTCCCAGGACCGTGCTGCGGAAAGAGGCAGGGCCGGTGCCTCCACCGGGCGGCCACCTCGGTGCGCCCCGTCTTGGAAACGGTGCCGGTCCTGTGGTGGGGCAGGACCGCTTGGAGAGTGTCGACGCACTCGCGTATGAGACCGGGCCAGGAGGCGGCGCAGAAGATGCGAAGAGCCCACACCCCCTTCTCCCGGTCCCCGCGTAGCTGATGCGGCCGTCACCGGGGTAGAGGCCGAGCAGGTAACCAGAGGCAGGTTGGAGATCCGGCGGGCCTGGAACCGGAGCGCGGCGCACACAGGTCTCGGATTCCTGTCTCTCCGGTTTCTCGGGATCGACGGCCCGGTCGCGGATGGCCGCGCGGGAAGTTCCGGTCCGACGGCTGACCTCACTGACGGACAGGCCGGAGTGACACATGGAGACCGCCTGGCGGCGAATGCGGAGAGGGTGCGTGTCTCCGTGACCAACTGTTTCTCGTACCCGCGTTCGACGGTCGAGGGTGCTGTGGAGAACTTCCTGGAAGCGGAACCGGCCGAACAAGAAAAGCCACCTGTGGCAGGTGGCCTTCATTCGGGACAGAGTACCCCGGGTCGGATTCGAACCGACACTGTATGGATTTTGAATCCACCATCTCTGCCAATTGGATTACCGGGGCTCTATTGGTTTGTCAAGCGATTTGGTGAAAATATTTTGTTGTCCCCGCCTCAGGGGGATCGACAAGGGGGCCTCGTCCGACTGGATTGACCTCCCCGGTGGTGCAGACCATCTTAGCGGATCTCTGTACCCTCTATGTCTGTGACGCAGACGCAGAGCCGCGTGGTGATCGCGGAAGACGAGGCCCTGATCCGACTGGATCTGAAGGAGATGCTCGAGGAGGACGGCTACGAGGTCGTGGGGGAGGCCGGGGACGGGGAGACCGCCGTCCGCCTCGCCACCGAGTTGCGGCCCGACCTCGTCATCCTCGACATCAAGATGCCCGTCCTCGACGGACTGTCCGCCGCCGAGCGGATCGCCGCCGAGCGGATCGCGCCCGTGGTCATCCTGACCGCGTTCTCCCAGCGCGACCTGGTGGAGCGGGCACGCGACGCCGGGGCGATGGCCTACCTGGTCAAGCCCTTCACCAAGACCGACCTGGTGCCCGCCATCGAGATGGCGGTCAGTCGCTACGCGGAGATCGCCGCGCTGGAGGCCGAGGTCACCGGACTGAACGAGCGCCTGGAGACCCGCAAGATCGTCGAACGCGCCAAGGGGCTGCTGCAGAGCAGGCACGGTCTCAGCGAACCCGAGGCGTTCCGGTGGATCCAGAAGAACTCCATGGACCGCAGGCTCACGATGCGCAGGGTGGCCGAGACCGTGGTGGAGACGCTCGGTGACCAGTAGCCCCCCCGGGAGAAGCGTTCCCTCCCCGACAGGCCAGGGCCGTCCGCCGGAGTGCGGGCGGCCCTTTTTGCCACCTTTGTCGGGAAAGTAGGTCAAACGCAGAAGTGTTCCGATTGCGTCACGGTTGCGCACGAAGCAGTGACGTTTGGGTCACGTGGCTTTAGCGATCCTGAACGAACCGCCTAAACCGGGCTAAACTCGCGCCACCGAAACAACCAGCACGGCCCGTGGGTAAGCCCCAGGGGCCTCCTCGAGATGCGCAAGGGAGCGCACGTGCGCAGACGCCTCGTGACTGTCCTGCTCGCCGTGGTCGCCGCCATCCTGGCGGCCACGGCCGCGGCGGCGGCAGACACCCAGGGCGGTGAGACGCTGAACGGCCAGATCCGTCAACCCGAGACCGTCGAGGGCATCGACATCACGGTCTTCCAGGGAGACGAGGAGATCGGGACGGCGACCACCGACTCTGAGGGAAGATGGGAAGTGGAGCTGCCCGGACCGGGTGACTACCGCGTCGTACTGGACGAGGGGTCCGTCCCCGAGGAGTTCGTCGTCGCCGAGCAGCCGGGGGCCGAACACACCGACGTCAACGTCCGGCCGGGGCAGCAACGCACCGTGATCTTCGCCCTCGCCCACCCCGGAGAGGGGGAGGGCTCCGCACCGTCCCCCACACACAGCGACGCCGAGGACGGCGCTGCCGAGGAGACCGCGGGAGACGACGCCGAGGGCGTGGCGACCGCGCCGGGGGTCTCCGCGAACTCCTCCTTCGGCACCAAGGTCATCCAGCTCACCGTCGCCGGACTGCTCTACGGACTCATCATCGCCATCGCCGCGGTCGGTCTGTCCCTGATCTTCGGCACGACCGGTCTGACCAACTTCGCCCACGGCGACATGGTGACCTTCGGCGCCCTCATGGCTCTGCTGTTCAGCGGCATGGCGCTGTTCTCCGACCTCCACTCGGCGATCGCCGGCGCGCTCTCGGGCGTCTGGCTGGTGGGTCCGGCACTGGGCTTCGTGGCCCGTCCCATGGTGGTCGCCACGCTGCTGGCGGTCCTGCTCGGCGCGGCGCTGGGCGCGGTGCTGGAGCGGTTCGTCTGGCGTCCGCTGCGCAGGCGCAACGTGGCGCTGATCCAGATGTTCATCGTCTCGATCGGTCTGGCGATGGTGCTGCGGCACGTCCTGCTGGTGGCCTTCGGCGGCAGCCGGATGACCTACCCGGACTTCCAACTCCAGGAGATGCTGCGGCTGGGACCGGTCTCGATCACGCCCCGGGACCTGACGATCATGGTCCTGTCGGTGCTGGTCCTGGTGGGGGTGGCCTGCCTGCTGCAGTTCACCCGCGTCGGCAAGGCGATGCGGGCGGTCTCCGACAACCGCGACCTCGCCGAGTCCTCGGGCATCGACGTGGACCGGGTGACGCTGTACGTGTGGACGCTGGGCGGCGCCCTGTCCGCGCTGGGCGGCGTCTTCTACGGCCTCAACCAGGTCGTGTACTGGCAGATGGGCTTCCACCTGCTGCTGCTGATGTTCGCCGCGGTCATCCTGGGCGGTCTGGGCACCGCCTACGGCGCGATGGTCGGCGGCCTCGTCATCGGCCTGGTGGCGCAGCTGTCCACGCTGTGGTTCCCGTCGCAGCTCATGAACGCGTGGGCGCTCGGTCTCATGATCATCATGCTGTTGGTTCGGCCGCAGGGCATCCTGGGCCAGCGCGAGCGGGTCGGCTAGGAGAGGGACGATGGATATTCTGCAGGTCCTCGCCGAGGCCACGCGCTCGGCGGTCGGTCCGGTGGCCGCCGTCTACGCTCTTGCCGCCATCGGTCTGAACATGCACTTCGGCTACACCGGCCTGCTCAACTTCGGCCAGGTGGGCTTCATGCTCGTGGGCGGCTACGGGGTCGCGGTCAGCGTGACCACCTTCGGGCTGCCGCTGTGGCTGGGCTTGCTGGTCGGTATCGGCTGCGCGGTGGTGCTGGCACTGCTGCTGGGCGTTCCGACGCTGCGGCTGCGCGCCGACTACCTGGCGATCGCCACGATCGCGGTGGCGGAGGTGGCGCGGCTGGTCTACCGGGCGGAGTTCCTCCGCGACGTCACCGGCGGCGTCTACGGCCTCCAGCGCTTCGCGGGCGGCTTCTACGAGCTGAACCCGTTCCCGTCGGGGTCCTACGGTTTCGGGTGGCTGACCTTCAGCGCCCGCGACATGTGGATCCTGACGGCGGCGTGGGGACTGGTGCTGCTGAGCAGCGTGCTCATGTGGCTGCTGGTCCACAGTCCGTGGGGCAGGGTGATCAAGGGCATCCGCGAGGACGAGGACGCGGTGCGCAGCCTGGGCAAGAACGTCTTCGTCTACAAGATGCAGAGCCTCGTCCTGGGCGGGGTGTTCGGCGCGCTGGCCGGCGCGATGCTCGTGATCTACCAGCAGACGATCACCCCGGACCAGTTCATGCCGCAGGTGACGTTCTACCTGTGGGCGATCCTGCTGCTGGGCGGGGCCGGGCGCACCCTGGGACCGGTGCTGGGCTCGGTGGTGATGTGGTTCCTGCTGGCGGCCTCCGACAGTGTGCTGCGTCAACTCACCTCCTCGGGGACGATCACGTTCATCGCCAGCGCCGAGATCGGGGGCATCCGGCACGCGCTGGTGGGTGTGGCGCTGCTGCTGCTGATCGTCTTCCGACCGCAGGGGCTCATCGGCAACCGCAAGGAGATGCTGGTCAATGTCAAGTGACGTGAACGGGGCCGCGGTCGACCGGATGGCCGGGGTGGAGCCGGTCCCGGGGGTGGCCAAGCCCGATCCGATTCTCGTGGCCACCGGGGTGCGGCGTTCCTTCGGCGGACTGACCGCGGTCGACGTGGCGCACCTGGAGGTGCAGCGCGGCACGATCACGGCGCTGATCGGCCCCAACGGCGCGGGCAAGTCCACCCTGTTCAACCTGCTGACCGGGTTCGACCGGGTCGACGCGGGCCGGTGGACGTTCGAGGGCAGGAAACTGAACGGCCTGGGCGGGCACCGGGTGGCCCGGAACGGGATGGTCCGCACCTTCCAGTTGACCAAGGCGCTGACGCGGCTGACGGTCATGGAGAACATGCTGCTGGCGGCGCCGGGGCAGACCGGCGAGCGGATTCTCGGCGCGTTCCTGCGTCCGGTGTGGCGCGGGCAGGAGGAGGCCAACCGGGAGCGGGCCGAGCAGTTGCTGGAGCGCTTCAAGCTGCTGGCCAAGAAGGACGAGATGGCGGGCAGTCTCTCCGGTGGGCAGCGCAAGCTGCTGGAGATGGCCCGCGCGCTCATGGTGGACCCGTCGATGATCATGCTCGACGAGCCCATGGCGGGGGTGAACCCGGCGCTGGTGCAGTCGCTGCTGGGGCACATCACCGCGCTGCGCGACGAGGGCAAGACGGTGCTGTTCGTCGAGCACGACATGGACGTCATCATGGGCATCAGCGACTGGATCGTGGTGCTGGCGGAGGGGAAGGTGATCGCCGAGGGGCGTCCCTCGGACATCCGCGCCAACCAGCAGGTGATCGACGCCTATCTGGGGGCCGGTCACGACGAGTCCGACCAGGAGTCGCAGGCGGGGACCGACAGCGGGGAGAGCCATGAGTGAGCACGAGCACGGCGCGGCGTCGGACGAGGCGGCTGCCGAGGCCCACCAGCACGCGCGCGAGGAGGCCCTGGAGCACTCCGCGCGGGAGGCGGTCGGTGACGACGGCGGCCACCTCATGGTGGCGCGGGATCTCGTGGCCGGATACGTGCCGGGGGTGAACATCCTCAACGGGTGCACGCTGACGCTGTCGGAGGGCGAGATCGTGGCGATCATCGGCCCCAACGGCGCGGGCAAGTCCACGCTGATCAAGACGGTCTTCGGGCTGATCCCGGTGCGCGGCGGCTCGCTGTCGCTGCGCGGGGAGAGCATCGTGGGGCTGGCCGCGCACGAGTTGGTGCGGCAGGGCGTGGGTTATGTTCCGCAGACGCGCAACGTGTTCCCGTCGTTGACGATCGAGGAGAACCTGCAGATGGGGGCGTATCTGCGGCCCAAGCAGGTGCCCGAGCGGTTCGCGGCGGTGGCCGAGCTGTTCCCGCTGCTGGCCAGGCGGCGCAGGGCCAAGGCCGGGTCGTTGTCGGGCGGTGAGCGGCAGATGGTGGCGATGGGGCGGGCGTTGATGATGAACCCGTCGGTGCTGCTGCTGGACGAGCCCACGGCCGGTCTGTCGCCGATCTACCAGGAGGAGGTGTTCCAGCGCGTCAGGCAGATCAACTCCACCGGGGTCTCGGTGGTCATGGTGGAGCAGAACGCGCGGCGCTGCCTGCAGATCTGCGACCGCGGTTACGTGCTGGACCAGGGGCGCAACGCCTACACCGGTACGGGTCGGGAGCTGCTGAGCGACCCGAACGTGATCGAGCTGTACCTGGGGACGCTGGCCAGGTCCTGATCCCGGTTTCTGCGGGCGGGAAGAGGGGTTCCGGAGTGGTCCGGAACCCCTCTTCTCCTGTCTTGCGGGCGGGGCCGGGGGTGTCGGGGCAAGGGGAAGGGCCCGGAACCGGCGGGTTCCGGGCCCTCGGGGGGCGGGGGAGGGGCCTACTCCGCGGCGTTGCTCTCGACGTAGTCGACGACCTCGTACTCGCCGTCGTCGTTGAATCCGTAGATCATGAACGAGGCGGCGGTGACGTCGCCGTTGTCGTCGAAGTCCAGCGGGCCGCTGACGCCGTCGAAGTCGATGTCGGTGCCGTCGGCGAGCAGTTCACTGCACTCGGCGAAGGTGGTGCACTTCTCGCCGTCGCGGGTGACGTTGGCCATCTCCGAGACGAACGTGGACGGTTCGGTGCTGCCCGCGGCCTCGGCGGCCAGGGCCACGGTGATGGCGCAGTCGTAGACCTGCGCGGCGTACTGGTAGTCCTCCAGGTCCGGGTTGAACTCGGCGAGGGCCTGCTCGAACTCGGGGGCGTCCACGCCGGGGGCGGTGCCCTTGAAGCCGGCCATGACGGAGGGGTCGCCCTCGTTGACCGTCTCGCTCAGGCTGGTGGAGTTCATGCCGTCGGCGCTGTACATCTGGTCGGCGCCGATTCCGGCCTCCAGGAGGCCGGAGATGGCCTGCACGCCCTCCTCGAAGGAGACGAGGACGACCGCGTCGGGCTCGGAGTCGGCGAGCGCGCCGACCACGGCGTCGAAGTTGGTGGCGTTGGGGTCGTAGCTCTCCTTGGCGGTGACCTCGGCGCCGCTGGCCTCCAGGGCCTCGATGACGGAGTTGGCCAGGCCCTCGCCGTAGTCGTCGGCGCGGTAGCCCACGGCGACGCTCTGGTGGCCGTCGGCGAGGATGGTCTCGGCGAGCACCGGTCCCTGCATCAGGTCGCTGGGGGCGGTGCGGAAGTAGTAGCCGCCGTCGTCGTAGTCGGTGAAGTCGGGCGAGGTGTTGGAGCCGGAGCACTGCACGACCTCGTCTCCGGTGACGGAGTCGATGATCGCCATGCTCATGCCGGAGGCGGCGGCGCCCAGGACGGCGTCCACGCCGTCGTCGAGCAGTCGGTTGGCGGCCTCGTTGGCCTGGGCGGCGTCACCGGCCTCGTCGCCGCCGACGATGGCGGGCAGTTCGGTGCCGAGCACGCCGCCGGCGTCGTTGATCTCCTGGATGGCGTATTCGGCCGCGGTGATCTGGGGCGGGCCGAGGAAGGACAGGTCGCCGCTCTCGGGGAAGATGTAGCCGAACTGCAGGGTGTCGCCTTCGCCTTCCCCTCCTCCGCCGCCGTTGCCGCCGCCTCCGCAAGCGGTGAGTCCCAGAGCCAGCGCCGCGACTGCGGCGGTGAGGCCCAGCGCCTTCGTGTTAGGCATCCATCTCTCCATTCGACCCGCGTTGATCGCGTGTGAATCTCCACGTCTGCCCCGCCGTCATGTTCCGACGGGCTTAACCATGGGCGTTAGCGGAGCTTAACGCCGGAATCTGTGGTTCAGGAAGATGGTCAGGAGCGTCGCTGCTGAGTCGGGTTCATGCTGTTACTTACCCGTAGCCGAGTATTTGGCGGGTATTTGGGGTTTCTACCGAGCGTTATGCGGTGGGGGCTTCGCGTGGCGGCGGGCGGGACTCCGGTTAACAGAAATGCAAAAAAGGGAGGGGGTGAAAAGACGGCTCCGGGGCTTCGGAGGTCAGAAAGCGGCTGCGAGCGCGGTGAGGGCGGGGGCGACGAGCAGGGCGGGCAGCAGGTCGGCGACGGGGAGGTCGCGGATGCGCAGCAGCCGCAGGGCCACTCCGACGAGCAGGAGTCCTCCGGTGGCGGTGAGCGCGGCGATGTGGGCGTCGGGCAGGACGCTGCCCAGGAGCACGCCCAGCAGGGTGAAGGCGCCCTGGTAGAGGAGGACGGGCAGGGCCGAGGCGAGGACGCCCGCGCCCAGGGCGGCGGCGAAGGCGACCGCGGTGAAGCCGTCCAGGGCCGCCTTGAGGGCGAGTTGGTCGATGCCGTTGCCCAGGCCGTCGCTGAGGGCGCCGAGGATGGCCAGGGGACCGACGAGGAAGACCAGGGAGGAGCTGACGAAGCCCTCGACGAAGCGTTCCGCCGCGGGGGCGGCCGTGCCGCCCGCGGCGGAGGGCTGCCGCGCTCCGCCCTGGGCGCCGACCGCGGCGGTGCGGCGGGTCAGCGCGGCGCGCACCAGGCGGCCCAGTTGCTCCAGGCGTTCCTCGACGCGCAGCAGGGAGCCGGCGATCCCGCCGACGAGGAGTGATCCCAGCACGATGAGGGTGGGCGCGGCGGAACCGACCGCCGTGGTGAGGTCGGGGGAGAGGACCTCGGCGGCGTTCAGCGCGGCGATCAGGAGCACCACGAGTCCCAGGGCGTCGGTGACCACGGTCCGGGTGCGTTCGGGCAGGCGGCCGCCGAGGGCGAGGCCGAGACTCCCGCCCACGACGATCGCGGCGACGTTGACGAGGGTGCCCAGGCCAGGCATCCGATCCTCCGATGTTTTCCGGGATGGGGGGAGCGGTGGGACCGCGCCCGGGGGTCAGTGCGCGGGCGCGTCGCGCAGCATGCAGGTCAGCCGTGAGGTGCACAGGCGCCGACCGTCGTCGTCGGTGATCTCGATGTCCCAGGTGGCCAGGGTACGGCCGCTGTGGACGGGAACGGCCACGCCGGTGGCGTGGCCCCGGGTGGCGCTGCGGTGGTGGGTCGCGTTGATCTCGATGCCCACGGCGATGCGGCCCGGACCGGCGAGGACCGCCGAGCCGATCGAGCCGAGGGTCTCGGCGAGCACGCAGGACGCGCCGCCGTGCAGCAGTCCGTAGGGCTGGGTGTTGCCTTCGACGGGGATGCGGCCGACCACGCGTTCGGCGGAGACCTCCAGCAGTTCCAGGCCCATCCGCTCGCCCAGTGCTCCGAGGCGGGGCTCGTGGCCGAGGAGTTCGGCCAGCTTCTCGGTGTCCAGTGCCATGGGGGTGCTCCGTCGTCGCGAGGGAGGGGCCGGGCGGGAATCGCCGGGACCGCGAAAATGTCTCCTGCGCATCCTAGGATTCGTGGTGTGGTGAACACACAGGCGACCCCCGAGCAGACCCGTCCCTCCGAGACCGGCGAGGGGGGTGGGCGCCCCCGGCTGCTGTTGGTGGACGGCCACTCCATGGCCTTCCGCGCGTTCTTCGCGCTTCCGGCGGAGAAGTTCGTCAACAGCGCGGGCCAGGCCACCAACGCCGTCTACGGCTTCACCTCGATGCTGGTCAAACTGCTGCGCGACGAGCGGCCCACGCACATCGCGGTGGCCTGGGACCGTTCCGAGCCGACCTTCCGGCACGAGGAGTACGCCGAGTACAAGGCGGGCCGCTCGGAGACCCCGCCGGAGTTTCCGGGACAGGTGGGGCTGCTGCAGGAGCTGCTGGGGCTGCTGGGCGTCACCAGTCTCTCGGTCGCGGGCTACGAGGCCGACGACATCATCGCCACACTGGCCGCGCGGGGGCTCGCCGGAGGCATGGAGGTGCTCATCGCCTCGGGCGACCGCGACACCTTCCAGTTGGTCGGTGACTGCTGCACGGTGCTGTACCCGGGTAAGAGCCTGTCCGACCTGGTCCGCATGACGCCGGAGGCGGTGGAGGCCAAGTACGCGGTGCCGCCCGAGCGCTACCGCGACCTCGCCGCGCTGGTGGGTGAGAAGGCCGACAACCTGCCGGGCGTGCCGGGAGTGGGGCCCAAGACCGCCGCCAAGTGGCTGGCCAGGTACGGCTCCCTGGACGAACTGGTGGCCCGGGCCGACGAGGTCGGCGGCAAGGCCGGACAGAGCTTCCGCGACCACCTCGACGACGTGCTGCGCAACCAGCGGCTCAACCGGCTCGACACCGACGTCGAGGTCGGCGTCGCGGTGGCCGAGATGACGCTGGACGGCTGGAACCGCGACGGCATCAACCTGC
Organism: Thermobifida halotolerans; assembly: GCF_003574835.2. Lineage (NCBI taxonomy): Bacteria > Bacillati > Actinomycetota > Actinomycetes > Streptosporangiales > Nocardiopsidaceae > Thermobifida > Thermobifida halotolerans. Next base: position 762,819 of record NZ_CP063196.1, read on the forward strand.
TGTTCGACAACCTGGAGTTCGCCTCGACGCTGCGCGAACGGCTGTTCGCGGTGCTGGGCGAGAGCGAACCCGAGGCCGCGGCGACCGCGTCGGACGAGGGCTTCGCCGTCGAACTGGTCGAGGTGGCTCCGGGGGCGCTCGCCGACTGGCTGGCCGCCGAGATCGCCGCGGGGGCGCGTACCGGACTGGCCGTCGAGGGGACGTGGGGGCGCGGCGGCGGCGACGTCACCCGGCTGGCCCTCGCGCTGCCCGCGGGGCGGGCCGTCTGCCTGGATCCGGCGCGGCTGGACCCCGCCGACGAGGCCGCGCTCGCCGACTGGCTGGCCGACCCCGCCTACCCCAAGGCCCTGCACGACGCCAAGGGGCCGATCCTGGCGCTGCGGGCGCGCGGCTGGGAGCTGGCCGGACTCGACTCCGACACGGCCATCGCCGGATACCTGGCGATGCCCGGCCGCCGCAACTTCGACCTGGCCGACCTGTGCACCCGCTACCTCGGCCGCGAGCTGACCGAACGCGACACGGGCGGCGCCCAGCTCACCCTCGACCTCGGCGGTGGGGACGAGCAGGCGGCGGCCCGCCACGCGCTGGCCACGCGCGCCCTGGCCACGCTGGAGCTGGCGCTGGCCCTGGACGCCGACCTCGTCAAGCGCGGTGCCGCCGACCTGCTGCGTGATCTGGAGATCCCCCTGGTGGGGGTGTTGGCCCGGATGGAGGAGGCGGGGATCGCCGCCGACCTGGGCTACCTGCGGGGCCTGGAGGCGGAGTTCGCCGCCGCGGTGCGCCAGGCGGTGGAGGAGGCGCACCGGGTGGTGGGCCGAGAGTTCAACCTGGGCTCGCCCAAGCAGTTGCAGCAGATCCTCTTCGAGGAGCTGGGGCTGCCCAAGACGAAGCGGATCAAGACCGGCTACACCACCGACGCCGACGCGCTGGCCTGGCTGGCGGCGCAGGCCGACAACGAGCTGCCGGTCATCCTGCTGCGCCACCGCGACCAGACCAAGCTGCGCACCACCGTCGAGGGGCTGATCAAGACGGTCGCCGACGACGGGCGCATCCACACCACCTTCAACCAGACGGTGGCCGCCACCGGACGGCTCAGCTCGGCCGATCCCAACCTGCAGAACATTCCGGTGCGCACCGACGCCGGTCGGCGTATCCGCCGTGCCTTCGTGGTGGGAGAGGGCTACGAGCACCTGCTCACCGCCGACTACAGCCAGATCGAACTGCGGATCATGGCGCACCTGTCGGAGGACGAGGCGCTGATCGAGGCGTTCCAGACCGGCTACGACTTCCACGCCCAGATCGCCGCGCGGGTCTTCGGGGTCCCCGTGGACCGGGTCGACGGCGAGGCGCGGGCCCGGATCAAGGCCATGAACTACGGCCTGGCCTACGGACTGAGCGACTACGGACTGTCGCAGCAGCTGGGTATCACGCCCAAGGAGGCGCGGGTGCTCATGGAGGACTACTTCTCCCACTTCGGCAGGGTCCGCGACTACCTGGAGGCCGTGGTGGCCCGGGCGCGCCGCGACGGCTACACCGCCACCATGCTGGGACGCCGCCGTTACCTGCCCGACCTCAACAGCGACAACCGGCAGCGCCGTGAGATGGCCGAGCGCATGGCGCTCAACGCCCCGATCCAGGGGTCGGCCGCCGACATCATCAAACTCGCGATGCTGCGGGTGGCCCGGGCGCTGCGCGACGGCGGGTTCGCCTCGCGGATGCTGCTGCAGGTCCACGACGAACTGGTGCTGGAGGTCGCCCCCGGCGAGTTGGACGCGGCGCGCGCGCTGGTGGTCGAGCACATGTCCGGCGCCCAGGAGTTGCGGGTGCCGCTGGCCGTGTCGGTGGGGATCGGGTCCAACTGGCACGACGCCGCGCACTGAGCACTCCGCCGGGACGGTGCGGCCGTCCCTCCCGCCGGTGAGGGGCGGCCGGTAGAATTTCCACGGAGCAGGTGTGTCGGCGGAGGGGGCAGTGATGCGGCGTTCGCGTTCGGCTCCCGGCGTGGAGCTGCGCGAGGACGAACTCGTGTGGCGTTTCTCCCGTTCCTCGGGGCCGGGCGGACAGCACGGCAACACCTCCGACACCCGGGTCTCGCTGTCGCTGGACGTCACCACCACCGCGGTCCTCACCGAGGCCGAACGGGAGCGCGCCCTGCGGCGGCTGGGGGCGCGGCTGGTCGACGGCGTGGTGACGGTGACGGCACAGGACTTCCGCTCCCAGAGGCGCAACCGGGAGGTGGCCAGGCGGCGGCTGGCCGCGCTGCTGAGCGAGGCGGCGGCGCCTCCGGCGCGGGGACGTCGGCCCACCCGGCCGGGGCGGGCGGCCAAGGAGCGCCGGCTGCGGGAGAAACGGCATCGCTCCGCTCTCAAGCGGACGCGTTCGGGACGCGACGACCACTAGATTTCTTGACGGGAATTTTACCTTTCAGAAACCTTCAAAGACGAGGTCGCGCCTTGTAGCATCCGATGGGGACTCCGATCAAGATCATTGAGAGGCGAGTCCGCCTTCCCCTGCCCTCGAAACATGACGAAACAGGATTGATTCCGGCGCTCACCCCTGCTTCCGATTGACCAAGGGGCAGTCGTCTCATAGGCTGGTGTGAGCGTTGTGGATTCGCATGCACACACTCGATTCGGGGTTAGCCCGGGGTCGGGGACGACTCGACCGGTCAGCGCGCGGATCGTGAGGGCGGCCATGCAGTGGTGTGGTGGACCTCCCGTTCGGACGGTGTCGGTCGAATCCGAATCAATGTGTTCTCACAGCGTGTCCAAGCTTCTATCCATGTCCGTACCGGAGTCCACCCACACATGACGAGCAGCACCGAGGCCACCTCGACACCGCAGGTAGCGGTCAACGACATCGGTTCCGAGGAAGCCTTCCTCGCCGCGATCGACGAGACCATCAAGTACTTCAACGACGGTGACATCGTCGAAGGCACCATCGTGAAGGTCGATCGAGACGAGGTCTTGCTCGACATCGGCTACAAGACCGAGGGTGTGATCCCCTCACGCGAACTCTCGATCAAGCACGACGTCGACCCCAACGAGGTCGTCGCCGTCGGAGACCATGTCGAGGCCCTTGTCCTGCAGAAGGAGGACAAGGAAGGCCGCCTCATCCTGTCCAAGAAGCGCGCCCAGTACGAGCGCGCCTGGGGCACGATCGAAAAGATCAAGGAGGAGGACGGCGTCGTCACCGGCACCGTCATCGAGGTCGTCAAGGGCGGTCTCATCCTCGACATCGGCCTGCGCGGCTTCCTGCCCGCCTCCCTCGTCGAGATGCGTCGCGTGCGTGACCTGCAGCCCTACGTGGGGCGCGAGCTCGAGGCCAAGATCATCGAGCTTGACAAGAACCGCAACAACGTCGTCCTGTCGCGCCGCGCCTGGCTGGAGCAGACCCAGTCCGAGGTCCGCCAGACCTTCCTCAACACCCTGCAGAAGGGCCAGATCCGCAAGGGCGTCGTCTCCTCGATCGTCAACTTCGGAGCGTTCGTCGACCTCGGCGGCGTCGACGGTCTGGTGCACGTGTCCGAGCTGTCCTGGAAGCACATCGACCACCCGAGCGAGGTCGTCGAGGTCGGCCAGGAGGTCACGGTCGAGGTCCTCGACGTCGACATGGAGCGCGAGCGCGTCTCCCTGTCGCTGAAGGCCACCCAGGAAGACCCGTGGCAGCAGTTCGCCCGCACCCACCAGATCGGGCAGGTCGTCCCGGGCAAGGTCACCAAGCTGGTGCCGTTCGGCGCGTTCGTCCGCGTCGAGGAGGGCATCGAGGGTCTGGTGCACATCTCCGAGCTGGCCGAGCGCCACGTGGAGATCCCCGAGCAGGTCGTCCAGGTCGGCACCGAGATCTTCGTCAAGATCATCGACATCGACCTCGACCGGCGCCGCATCAGCCTGTCGCTGAAGCAGGCCAACGAGAGCGTCTCGCCGGACCAGACCGAGTTCGACCCGACTCTGTACGGCATGGCCGCCGAGTACGACGAGCAGGGCAACTACAAGTACCCCGAGGGCTTCGACCCCGAGACCGGCGAGTGGATGGAGGGCTACGAGGCCCAGCGCGACGAGTGGGAGCGCCAGTACGCCATGGCGCAGGCCCGCTTCGAGGCGCACCGCAAGCAGGTCCAGGAGGCCCAGGCCGCCGAGGCCGAGGCCGCGCAGGCCCCGTACCAGCCCGAGCCGGAGGAGACCGGCGCCGCACAGTCCAACAACAGCGGCGCCCTCGCCTCCGACGAGGCCCTGGCCGCGCTGCGTGAGAAGCTCGCGGGCGGCGGCGAAGGCTGATCCGCGTCCCGAGTACTCAGGGGGGCCGTCCCGGAAGGGGCGGCCCCTCCGCGTTGTCCGCATCCGCCTCTCGTAGGATCGGCGGCATGCTGAAAGTGGGACTGACCGGCGGAATCGGATCGGGCAAGAGTTCGGTGGCGCGCCGTCTGGCCGAGCGCGGTGCGCTGGTCATCGACGCCGACGCCATCGCACGCGAGGTCGTGGAGCCGGGAACCCCCGCACTCGCCGAGATCGTCGCCGAGTTCGGCGAACAGGTGCTCACCCCCGACGGCGCTCTGGACCGGCCTCGGCTCGGTGAGACCGTGTTCGCCGACGAGGCCAAACTGGCCAGGTTGAACGCGATCGTGCATCCCCGGGTGGGCGAGCGCACCCGGGAGCTGACGGAGCGGGCGGGCGAGGGCACGATCGTCGTCTACGACGTGCCGCTGCTGGTCGAGAACGGCCTCGCCGACCTCTACGACGTGGTGGTCGTGGTGGACACCCCGGTCGAGACCCAGGTGGAGCGGGTGGTGGCCAACCGGGGAATGCCCGAGGAACAGGTCCGCGCCCGTATCAGGGCCCAGGCCGACAGGGAGGAGCGCCGCTCGGTCGCCGACATCGTCGTCGACAACTCCGGCTCCGAGCAGGACCTGGACGCCCGCGTCGCCGAGGTGTGGGCGGAACTGCAGCGCCGCGCCGCGAAGTAGCCGCCCGAACGGCGGAGGGGGCGGTCGGCCGTTCCGCCGTGCGGCCCGTGGCGGACCGGCCGGGTGCGGGCCGGGACGTGGAGAGCCGCTGCGGGCGGCGGGCTGTCCGAAAGACCCGCGAGGTTTCTCCGGCGGCGACCGTACCGGATGTGGCCGCCCGGCACGGGGAGCCGCAGCGGGGGACCGGGACCCCGCGGCGGGACTCCGCCCCCCGGCTGTCCGGCTTCCCCCTGCCGGAGCGGCGCGAGCGCCGCGTGGTCGGGCCGGGCTCCCTGGGCGGGCAGCGCCTGGAGCAGGCGCCAGCGGAGGGTTTCCGGCGGCACCCGGGGAAGAGCGCCGACCTGGTCGGCACCTCGGGTGACGTTCGGGCCGGGCGGCCGGCTTCGGGCGAGGGAACCGGTGTTCGAGCGGCCCCGGTTGTCACCGGCGCCGCCTAGAGTGGGCAGGGTCGGGGGAAGGTTTTCGACACACCAGGGGGACACATGCGGCCGGTAACCGACATCCAGCGCACGGCCACGCCGTTCGAGGTGGTCTCGGACCTGGTTCCGGCGGGCGACCAGCCCGCGGCGATCGCCGAACTGGCCCGCCGGATCGAGGGCGGGGCCTCCGACACGGTACTGCTGGGCGCCACCGGTACGGGCAAGACCGCCACGGTGGCGTGGCTGGTGGAGAAGCTGCAACGCCCCACCCTGGTCATGCAGCCCAACAAGACACTGGCCGCGCAGTTCGCCAACGAGCTGCGCGAGATGCTGCCGAACAACGCCGTCGAGTACTTCGTCTCCTACTACGACTACTACCAGCCCGAGGCCTACGTTCCGCAGACCGACACCTACATCGAGAAGGACTCCTCCATCAACGACGAGGTCGAGCGGCTGCGCCACTCGGCGACCAACTCGCTGCTCACCCGCCGCGACACGGTGGTGGTGGCGTCGGTGTCGTGCATCTACGGTCTGGGCACGCCGCAGGAGTACGTCGACCGCATGGCCAGCATCGAGGTCGGCATGGAGATCGACCGCGACGAGCTGCTGCGCAGACTCGTGGAGATGCAGTACAGCCGCAACGACATCGCGTTCACCCGCGGCACCTTCCGGGTGCGCGGCGACACCGTCGAGATCATCCCGGTCTACGAGGAGTTGGCGATCCGGATCGAGATGTTCGGCGACGAGGTCGAGCGGTTGATGACCCTGCATCCGATCACCGGCGAGGTGCTGGGTGAGAGCGAGCAGGTCTACATCTTCCCCGCGTCGCACTACGTGGCCGGTCCCGAGCGCATGCGGCGCGCCATCGCCGACATCCAGGCCGAGCTGTCCGAGCGGCTGGCCGAACTGGAGGCGGCGGGCAGGCTGCTGGAGGCGCAGCGGCTGCGCATGCGCACCACCTACGACCTGGAGATGCTGGAGCAGATGGGCACGTGCGCGGGGGTCGAGAACTACTCGCGGCACTTCGACGGCCGCGCCCCCGGGACGCCGCCCAACACCCTGCTCGACTACTTCCCCGAGGACTTCCTGCTGGTCGTCGACGAGTCGCACGTCACCGTGCCGCAGATCGGCGGCATGTACGAGGGCGACGCCGCGCGCAAGCGCACCCTGGTCGAGCACGGGTTCCGGCTGCCGTCGGCGATGGACAACCGTCCGCTGAAGTGGGAGGAGTTCCGCGAACGCATCGGCCAGACCCTCTACCTGTCGGCCACGCCCGGTTCCTACGAGCTGGAACGGGTCGGCGGCGACGTGGTCGAACAGGTCATCCGCCCCACCGGGCTGGTCGACCCCGAGGTGGTGGTCAAGCCCACCGAGGGGCAGATCGACGACCTGGTGCACGAGATCCGGGTGCGCGCCGAACGCGACGAGCGGGTGCTGGTCACCACGCTCACCAAGAAGATGGCCGAGGACCTCACCGACTACCTCACCGATCTGGGCATCCGGGTGCGCTACCTGCACAGCGAGGTCGACACGCTGCGCCGGGTGGAACTGCTGCGCGAACTGCGGGTGGGCCTCTTCGACGTGCTGGTCGGCATCAACCTGCTGCGGGAGGGCCTCGACCTGCCGGAGGTGTCGCTGGTGGCGATCCTCGACGCCGACAAGGAGGGATTCCTGCGCTCGGAGACCTCGCTGATCCAGACCATCGGGCGCGCGGCGCGCAACGTGGCCGGGCAGGTGCACATGTACGCCGACCAGGTCACCGACTCCATGGCCGCGGCCATCGAGGAGACCAACCGGCGGCGCGCCAAGCAGATCGCCTACAACACCGAACACGGCATCGACCCCAAGCCGCTGCGCAAGAAGATCGCCGATATCCTCGACTCGCTGGCCCGTGAGGACGTCGACACCGACGAACTGCTCGCCGGTGGCCACCGCGGGGAGAGGGGCCCCGGGACGCCGGTCCCGGGTCTGGCCCGCGGCGGCGCGCAGGGTCGTGCCGAGGGCGTGGCGGGCCTGCCGCGCGAGGAGTTGGCCGACCTGGTCGAGCAGCTCACCCAGCAGATGCACCAGGCAGCGGCCGACCTGCGGTTCGAGCTCGCCGCCCGGCTGCGCGACGAGGTCAAGGAGCTCAAGCGGGAACTGCGGGGAATGGAGGAGGCGGGGATCGGCTGACCCGGACGTCCGCCGTTTCTCGAACTTTTCCGCCGTCGGCGCGGTCTCATCTGTGAGCAGCGGCAGGTATGCCGACGGAGCAGAAGACGAGAAGGAGGCGGGATGCGGAGCCGGATTCCGGTCACGGTCGGTGCGGTGGTGCTTGTCGCCGCCGTGGGAGCGGGCTGCGCGGGCGGTATCGACCTGCGCGACGAGAACGGTGCGGGGATCTCGATCGACGGCGACGGCGACATCTCGGTGGGTGACGGCGACACCGAGCTCGAGATCTCCGGTGACGGCACCCCCGGCTCGGCCGACGGCGGCGCCATCGTCACCGACGAGTTGATCAACGTCGCCACGGACGGGGGAACGGTCGTCCAGGACTGCGGTGACCGCAGCGTGAACGTGGTGGCCAACGGTGCCACGGTCACCCTCAACGGGTCCTGTGCCCTGGTCACCATCGCGGGGAGCGGCAACCAGGTGAGTCTGGGATCGGCCACCGAGGTGAGCGTGATGGGGTCCGACAACACCGTCCACTACGCCTCCGGCGACCCCGTCGTCACCGATCTGGGCAGCGGCAACACCGTCGAGGCGGGAGGCACCGCCACCCCGTGACCGAAACCCTCTCCTCCGGTTGCCGGGCGGCCGGTTTCTGGGGATTCTTTGGGTTTGGTTACGGTTGAGGGGGGTTTGCCGCAGAATAGGTGGACCTCGAGGGATTGCCTGACGACAATTTCAAAACAAAGGTGGAAACTTCTAGCGTTTTGCCTGCGTCCTGCGGCTTGAGGCGATACCGTACGCTTCGGTAGTCGATATGCGACTTTAGGTGATCGACAAGGGTTCTAGCGGCGGGGCGCTAGCGACCCCCGGTGCGTACGTGCGAGCGTGCCACCGCCAGGGAGGGATGAATGAGCGGTTATGTCGCGCGGGTGCGGCATGACAGTCCGCCGAACGGGACAGCCGAATTCGACAAGCTCGTGGAATCGGTGGCCAGGCGATGGGCGGCGGTCGACCCACTGCTGCCCGAACCGTCGCACCCACGGCTCAACACCAACCCGCTGTTGACCGTCAGCGACGAGATGGGCCGTCCGATGGCGATCGGCACCATGCGCTACTCCTGGTACCAGCCCGGAGAGGCGGGGCGGACCTGGGGTGTCCCCGACCAGCACTGGATCACTCCGCTCGTGGGCGGGTCGGACCCGGAGGGAGCGCTCGACTCGCTGCTGACCAGTTGGCGGGACCAGTTGGAGGAGTTGCCCAGCGGGACCGGCTCGGAGTCGGCGGCGCTGCTGACCTGGCCCTCCCGGGACGTGTGCGGAGTCCGGCCGCTGCAGCGCCACGGCATGCAGCCGGCCACCGTCATGGCGGTGCGGCGGCGCCGCCGCGGGGTGCCGCCCGCGCTGCCTCCGCGGGACGTCACGATCCGGCTCGCCGACATCCATGACCTGGCCGCCGTGGTGAGCCTGGTCATGGAGGAGCACCGCTACGAGGAGCACTTCGGCAGCGTGTTCATCCAGCCGGAGACGGCCGAGCAGACCCGGCGCGTGGCGGCCCGGGCGCTGAGTCGACAGCCGTCGTGGATCTGGATCGCCGAGCGGCGCGGCCGTCCGGTCGGGCTGGTGTGGGTGTCGCCGCCGCACCGGGCGCGCTGGGTGGCCCCCCTCGTCAACGCGGCTCCCGCCGCCTACATCGGCTACGGGGCGGTGGTCGAGGAGGAGCGGGGCCAGGGCATCGGAACGACCCTGATCAGCCACGCGCACCATGCCCTGGACACCCACGGCATCGGGGTCACCATGCTCAACTACGCGGTCATGAACCCGCTGTCGGGGCCGTTCTGGCACCGGATGGGCTACCGGCCGCTGTGGACCACCTGGGAGATCCGCCCGGCGTTGGCACTGCGCTGAGCGACGGTCCACGGGCGCGGACCGCTCTCGGTCCGCGCCCGTGGCGTCGGTGGCGCGACTCCTCGCCGTAACCCGTCCGTGTGGTCAGGGTGTTATCCTGGGGGCCCGTGGAGTCCGCAGAGTCTGTCGGCCGTACGCCGCGCGGACACCGCACGGTCGCCTGTCGGACTTGAAGGCGGTCCGTAGCCATACAACCACGGGAGCAACCTTGGCATCCGCCGCGAGCAGCAAACACCTTTTCGTCACCGGCGGCGTCGCCTCCAGCCTCGGCAAGGGCCTGACCGCTTCCAGTCTCGGACGACTGCTGAAGTCGCGAGGCCTGCGGGTCACGATGCAGAAGCTCGACCCCTACCTCAACGTCGACCCGGGCACGATGAACCCCTTCCAGCACGGAGAGGTGTTCGTCACCGACGACGGGGCCGAGACCGACCTGGACATCGGCCACTACGAGCGGTTCCTGGACACCGAGCTTTCGGCCTCGGCCAACGTCACCACCGGGCAGATCTACTCCAGCGTGATCGCCAAGGAGCGCCAGGGCGCCTACCTCGGCGACACCGTGCAGGTCATCCCGCACATCACCAACGAGATCAAGGCCCGCATCCTCGCGATGGACAGCGACGACGTGGATGTGGTCATCACCGAGATCGGCGGCACGGTCGGAGACATCGAATCGCAGCCGTTCCTCGAGGCGGCCCGGCAGATCCGGCACGAGATCGGCCGCGACAACTGCTTCTTCCTGCACATCTCCCTGCTGCCGTATCTGGGGCCGTCCGGTGAGCTCAAGACCAAGCCGACCCAGCACTCGGTGGCCGCGCTGCGCAGCATCGGCATCCAGCCCGACGCGATCGTCTGCCGCGCCGACCGGTCGATTCCCACCAGCCTGAAGAAGAAGATCAGCCTCATGTGCGACGTGGAGGAGCCCGGGGTCGTCTCCTGCCCCGACGCGCCCTCCATCTACGACATCCCCAAGGTGCTGCACCGTGAGGGCCTGGACGCCTACGTGGTGCGCCGGCTGGGGCTGGCCTTCCGTGACGTGGACTGGACCGAGTGGGACGACGTGCTCAGCCGCGTCCACCAGCCCGACCACGAGGTCACCATCGCCCTGGTCGGCAAGTACATCGACCTGCCCGACGCCTACCTGTCGGTCACCGAGGCGCTGCGCGCCGGAGGGTTCGCCAACCGCACGCGGGTGAACATCCGCTGGGTGGTCAGCGACAACTGCGCCAGCAACGAGGGCGCCGGACGCGAACTGGACGGCGTCGACGGCGTGCTCATCCCCGGGGGCTTCGGGGTGCGCGGCATCGAGGGCAAGGTGGGCGCGATCCGCTTCGCCCGCGAGCACGGCATCCCGCTGCTGGGCCTCTGCCTGGGCCTGCAGTGCATGGTCATCGAGTACGCGCGGGACGTGGCCGGGCTGGACGGCGCCAACAGCACCGAGTTCGAGGACAAGGCCAAGCACCCGGTCATCTCGACCATGGTCGACCAGGTCGACGTGGTCGCCGGGGAGCGCGACATGGGCGGCACGATGCGGCTGGGTCTGTACCCGGCCGTGCTCGCCGAGAACTCGGTGGTGCGGGAGCTCTACGGAGGTGTCGCGGAGGTCTCCGAACGGCACCGCCACCGCTTCGAGGTGGCCAACGCCTACCGGTCGGCGCTGCAGGAGGCCGGAATGGTGTTCTCCGGGCTCTCGCCCGACGGCTCGCTGGTCGAGTACGTGGAACTGCCCCGCGAGCAGCACCCGTTCTTCGTCGGCACCCAGGCCCACCCCGAGCTGCGTTCCCGACCCACCCGCCCGCACCCGCTGTTCGTGGGGTTGATCGACGCGGCGCTGAAGTCCTCCGCGCGGGTGGACGTGCGCCGATGAGTGACTTCGACCGGTTCACCGACGTGGCGGACTCCTGGCCGGTGGAGCGCACCGAGACGCGCTACCAGAGCGGCATCGTCGGCATGGTCACCGACTGGGTGCGCATGCCGGGGCTCGACGGCGAGGAGACCGTGGCCCGCGACCGCCTCACCCATCCGGGGGCGGTCGCGGCGCTGGCCCTGGACGGGGCCGGGCGGGTGCTGCTGCTGCGCCAGTACCGGCACGCCGTACGGCACCGGCTGTGGGAGCTGCCCGCGGGGGTCCGCGACGTCGACGGGGAGGCCCCGGTGCGCACCGCGCAGCGCGAACTGCTGGAGGAGGCCGGATACCGGGCCGCCACCTGGCACGAGCTCGTCGACTTCTTCCCGTCGGCGGGCTTCTCCACCGAGCGCATCCACGTCTTCCTCGCCCGCGGCCTCACCAGGGTGCCCGAGGAGGAGGTGGACTTCGTCCGTATCCACGAGGAGGCCGACATGCCGGTCGAGTGGGTTCCACTGGACGATGCGGTGGCCGCGGTGCTGGAGGGGCGGCTGCACAATGCCGCCACCGCCATCGGAGTCCTCGCCGCACACGCCGCGGCACGCGACGGTTTTGCCTCCCTGCGTCCCGCGCTTGGATGATCTTGACGACAGTGGGCATCCTCCTGCGGTTGTGACCCCGCTGTCGTCAAGACCAACGGTGTGGAGGGAGGCTCGGAGGATGCCGGAACGGGGGCCCCGACTGAGCTCGGCGGTGCGCGGATACCTCGACCACCTGACGGTGGAGCGCGGCCTGGCCGCCAACACCCTCCTGTCCTACCGGCGGGACCTGCACCGTTACCTGGAGTTCCTGGCCGCGCGCGGCATCGACGACCTCGGCGAGGTGCGTTCCGAGGACATCACCTCCTTCGTCCGCAACCTCCGCGAGGGCGACCCCGACCACCGGCCGTTGGGCGCCAACTCCGCGGGACGGGCCGTCGTCGCCGTGCGCGGCCTGCACCGGTTCGCGCTGCGCGAGGGGATGACCGCGCACGACCCCGCCCACCAGGTGCGGCCCCCCACCCCGCCCCGGCGGCTGCCCAAGGCCATCACCCTGGAGCAGGTCGAGGCGCTGCTCGCCGCCACCGGCGGCGAGGACGGCCCCCGGGCGCTGCGCGACCGGGCCCTGTTGGAACTGCTGTACGGGACGGGGGCGCGCATCTCCGAGGCGGTCGGCCTGGACGTGGACGACGTCACCCGGCTGCGTCCCGCCTCCCAGCCCGGCACCGAGATCGGTGTGGTGCGCTTCCGGGGCAAGGGCGGCAAGGAACGCGTGGTGCCCGTCGGACGGTACGCGCGCACCGCCCTGGACGCCTACCTGGTGCGCGCCCGCCCCGGACTCGCCGCCGCGGGAAGGGGCACGCCCGCGCTGTTCCTCAACGCGCGCGGCGGCAGGCTCACCCGCCAGGGCGCCTGGGCGGTGCTGCGCGCGGCGGCCGAACGGGCCGGACTCAGCGACGTGTCCCCCCACACCCTGCGGCACTCCTTCGCCACCCACCTGATCGACGGCGGCGCGGACGTGCGCGTCGTCCAGGAACTCCTGGGACACGCCTCCGTCACCACCACGCAGGTCTACACCCTGGTCACGGTGGACCGGCTACGGGAGGTGTACGCTGCGGCACACCCCCGGGCGCGAGTGTCGCGTTGATTCACCGCACCTGACGTTCTAGAGTCGCCGCACGACGGTGCACCACTGTCGACAAATTGAGTTTTTCCAACGGCCTGTCAACCGGTTCGGCAGAATCCGGTGTGATCAAGACCGGTCCGTAGGGAGGTCCTGGGTTGTGAGCTGGTCCGGAAACGACGACGTGGGCGCACAGGCGCCCACCGATGCTGCGGCGGCCGAGCCGGCGAACAGCCCCTGGGGGGAAACACACAGCACGGGGGCGGCGCTGAGCAGTATGAACAGACCGAAGCCGGAGTTTCCGGAACCGGTACCGATCGACCACCACGGACCCGCGCGGGTCGTGGCGCTGTGCAACCAGAAGGGCGGGGTCGGCAAGACGACCACCACCATCAACCTGGGCGCGGCGCTCGCCGAGTACGGGCGCCGGGTCCTGCTCGTGGACTTCGACCCCCAGGGCGCGCTCTCGGTGGGGCTGGGCCGACGCGACCCCCGCGAGCTGGACCTGACCGTCTACAACCTGCTCATGCAGCGCGACGTCACCATCGACAAGGTGCTGCTCAGAACCGAGGTCGACGGACTGGACCTGGTCCCCAGCAACATCGACCTGTCGGCCGCCGAGGTGCAGATGGTGGGCGAGGTCGCCCGGGAGCAGATGCTCGGCCGCGCGCTGGCCCCGGTCATGGACGACTACGACGTGGTGCTCATCGACTGCCAGCCGTCGCTGGGCCTGCTCACCGTCAACGCGCTGACCGCCGCGCACGGGGTCATCGTGCCCCTGGAGTGCGAGTTCTTCGCGCTGCGCGGTGTCGCCCTGCTCATGGACACCATCCAGAAGGTCCAGGAGCGCCTCAACGACCGCCTGGTCATCGACGGGTTCCTGGGCACCATGTACGACCCGCGGACCCTGCACGCGCGCGAGGTGCTGTCCACCATCATCGACGGCTTCGGCGACAAGGTGTTCCACACCGTCATCAACCGGACCGTCCGGTTCCCCGACGCCACCGTCGCCGGTGAGCCGATCACCCGGTTCGACTCCTCGTCGGCGGGCGCCCGCGCCTACCGGGAACTGGCCAAGGAGGTGCTCGCCCGGTGGCCTCTCGGCGTTCGCGACGCGTGACGCTGCCCGGCGCGGACGAACTGTTCTTCCGGCCCACCGCCGCGCCCCCCACAACCGGGCCGACACCGCCCCCGGCCGATTCCGGGACCGCGGGTCCGGAGCAGCCGAAACGGGGACGGGCCGCGGGCGCCCGGCGGCGCATCGCACCGCAGCCCAGCGGACGGCAACGCCACGACGAGAAGATCACCGTCTACGTCTCCGCGGCCGAACTGCTGGCCCTGGAGCAGACCCGGCTGGCCCTGCGCGCCGAGCACGGGCTCACCGCCGACCGCGGCCGGATCGTGCGCGAGGCCGTCGCGGTGCTGCTCGCCGACTTCGAGGAGCACGGCGAGAACAGCATGCTGGTGCAGCGGCTCAGCGAGAACTGACCCCGCCCGCCGTGCGAACGACCCACCGACCCACACCCGATCCGGCCCGCGCATGACGACCCCCGAGACCCCCGAAGGGGGGTTCCTGGTCCACCTCGACAACTTCGAGGGCCCCTTCGACCTGCTGCTCGCGCTGATCGCCAAGCACAGACTGGACATCACCGAAGTGGCGTTGTCGAGGGTCACCGACGAGTTCATCGCGCACATCAAGGCCTACGGGGACTCCTGGGACCTGGACCTGGCGAGCAACTTCCTGCTGGTGGCGGCCACGCTGCTGGACCTGAAGGCGGCGCGGCTGCTGCCGCGCGGAGAGGTGGAGGACGAGGCCGACCTCGCCCTGCTGGAGGCCCGCGACCTGCTGTTCGCCCGGCTGCTGCAGTACCGGGCCTACAAGGAGGTCGCCGCGTTGCTCTCCGCCGGGTTCGCCGCCCAGGGACGCTGCTTTGCGCGGGCGGTCCCGTTGGAGCCGCGCTTCGCCGCGCTACGCCCCGACGTGCTCCTCCGGCTCGGCCCGCGGGAGTTCGCCGCGCTGGCCGCCCGCACCCTCACCCCGCGTGAGCCGCCGAGCGTCCCGGTCGCCCACATCCACCAGCCCAAGACCTCCGTGGCCGAACAGGCGGTGCTGGTGGTGGCGGCGCTGCGCGAGCACGGCCGCCTCACCTTCGCCGAACTCACCCGCGAGTGCGCGGGTACCTTCGAGGTGGTGGCGCGGTTCCTGGCGCTGCTGGAGCTGTACCGCGCGGACACCGTCGGCTTCGACCAGCCCGAACCCCTGGGGGAGCTGCTGGTCACCTGGACCGGCAGCGGTGAGGGCGAGGTCACGGTGGTCGACGACTACGGCCGGACCGCAGACCGCGACGACGAGGAGACGCAGTGAGCGACACCGCCGCCGACACCGATCCCGCCCGGCTGCGCCGGAACCTGGAGGCGGTGCTGATGGTCGTCGACCAGCCGGTCGCCGCCTACGACCTGGCGCGCGCCTTCGGGGTCGACGTCGACACGGTCACGCACCTGCTGCGCGAGACGGCCCGCGAGTACACCGAGCAGGGACGCGGATTCGACCTGCGCGAGGTCGCCGAGGGGTGGCGCTTCTACACCCGTCCCGAGTGCGCCGAGGCCGTCGAGCACTTTCTGCGCGACGGGCACGAGGTCAGGCTCACCCAGGCGGCGCTGGAGACGCTGGCGGTGGTCGCCTACCGCCAGCCCGTCTCACGGGGCAGGGTCTCGGCGGTACGCGGTGTGAACTGTGACGGAGTTATGCGTACCCTCGTATTGCGGGGGCTGATCGAAGAGGCCGGACAGGATCCGGAGTCGGGGGCGCTGCTGTACCGCACCACCGGCTACTTCCTGGAGCGGCTGGGGCTGCGCAGCCTGGACGAGCTGCCCGACCTCGCCCCCTTCCTACCCGACGACATCGAAGGTCTCGACGACACCGGTGAACAAACCACACGATGATGACGGTCGCCGCCGCCGTGGCGGCGACAACGGACCGCGCGGTGAGCGCGGCCGGTCCACCCCGCGCGGTGCGCGCGGCGATTCCGACCACTCCGGCCGTCGCGGCGGCCGGGACCAGCGTGCCGAACGGTCCGACCGGGACTTCCGGGGTGGGCGGCGCGGTTCCCGTGACCGTGAGGAGTATGCCGACCGCGGTGAGCGGCGCGGCGGGCAGTACCGCCGGGAGGAGCGGGACGGGCGGTTCCGCGACCGTGACGAGCGGCCGCGTGCCGAACGGTCCGACCGGGACTTCCGGGGTGGGCGGCGCGGTTCCCGTGACCGTGAGGAGTATGCCGACCGCGGTGAGCGGCGCGGCGGGCAGTACCGCCGGGAGGAGCGGGACGGGCGGTTCCGCGACCGTGACGAGCGGCCGCGTGCCGAACGGTCCGACCGGGAGTCCCGGGGTGGGCGGCGCGGTTCCCGTGACCGTGAGGAGTATGCCGACCGCGGTGAGCGGCGCGGCGGGCAGTACCGCCGGGAGGAGCGGGACGGGCGGTTCCGCGACCGTGACGAGCGGCCGCGTGCCGAACGGTCCGACCGGGAGTCCCGGAGTGGGCGGCGCGACACCCCCGGCTCCCGCGACCGCCGCACCGAACACCCCCGGCCCGCCACCCGCACCGGACGCGACTCCGAACGCGAGCTGTCGGCCCGGGCCAGAGCCCGTCTGCGGACCCTGCGCGCCGAGTACGACCCCGGTGACGACGACCCAGCCGACGACGAACGCGACACCTACGCCGACGTTCCCGGCGGTATCCGGCTGCAGAAGGCCCTCGCCCAGGCGGGAGTGGCCAGCCGCCGCGCCAGCGAGGAGCTGATCGCCACCGGACGGGTCACCGTCGACGGCCAGGTGGTCCGGCGGTTCGGCGCCCGCGTCGACCCGGAGAAGTCCGAGATCCGCGTCGACGGCATGCGCGTGGTCACCTCGACCGACCTGCGCTACTACGCGCTGAACAAGCCGCGCGGCGTCGTCAGCACCATGGACGACCCGCAGGGGCGGCCCACCCTCGCCGACTACGCCGGGCAGAGCGACGAGCGACTGTTCCACGTCGGCCGCCTCGACACCGAGACCGAGGGCCTCATCCTGCTCACCAACGACGGCGAGCTGGCCAACCGGCTCACCCACCCCCGCTACAAGGTCGTCAAGACCTACATCGCGAAGGTGCCGGGGCCGGTGCCGCGCGAGGTCGTCAGGCGGGTCCGCGGGGGCGTGGAGCTCGACGACGGATTCGTCGAGGTCGACTCCTTCCGCGTGGTGGACAACGTCGAACCCAAGGCGCTGGTCGAGATCCGGCTGCACGAGGGACGCAAGCACATCGTGCGGCGTCTCATGGAGGCCGTCGGCCACCCCGTGTCGGACCTCGCGCGCACCCAGATCGGACCGGTCGGACTCAACAACCTCAAGGTCGGTACGGTGAGGGCGCTGACCTCGAAGGAGATCAGCGAGCTCTACACTGCCGCAGGGATGTAGCCCAAGGATTCGGGAGGACGAGAAAAGTGGCGGTACGAGCGATCCGCGGTGCGGTCCAGGTCGACGCGGACGAACGCGACCTCGTGTTGGAGGCCACCGCGGAGCTGGTCTCGGAGATCATGCGCCGGAACGAGCTGGGCACCGACGACTTCGTCAGCGTGCTGTTCACCGCCACCCCGGATCTGACCTCGGAGTTTCCGGCGCTGGCCGCGCGCAAGCTCGGGTTCACCGACGTCCCCCTGATGTGCGCGGCCGAGATCGCGGTACCGCATGCGCTGCCCCGCGTGGTCCGTCTCATGGCGCACGTCGAGACCGACCGTCCCCGCGCCGAGCTGCACCACGTCTACCTGCGCGGTGCCCAGGCCCTGCGGCTCGACATCGCGCAGTAGACGGCGGTGCGGGGCGCGCCCCGCACCGTCACGGGTCGCCGCCGGTTGCCCTAGCCTGGACGGCAACCGGATGCGGACAGCCGAAAGCGGGAGACGAGGACATGGTCGAAAGCGCGGTCGTGGTGGGGGCCGGGCTGATCGGAACGTCGATCGCGTTGGCGCTGGGGCGGCACGGCGTCGACGTGGCGTTGAGCGACCGCGACCCGGCGGCGCTGCGCCTGGCCTGCGACCTGGGAGCCGGGCGCGCCCTGCCGGAGGCCCCCGCCGCTCCCGCCGACGTCGCGGTGATCGCGGTGCCGCCGAGCGTGGTCCCCGCCGCGTTGTACGACGCCCAGGACCGCGGCCTCGCCCACGTCTACACCGACGTGGCCAGCGTCAAGACCTCCGTGATCACCTGGGCGGAGGCGCTCGGCTGCGACCTGGCCAGCTACGTTCCCGGCCACCCCATGGGCGGACGGGAGAAGCAGGGGCCGGGCGCGGCGCGCGCCGACCTGTTCCTGGGGCGCTCCTGGGCGCTGTGCCCCACTGCCAAGACCGATCCCACCGCGGTGGAGACCGTCACCCGCCTCGCCGAACTGTGCGGAGCCGACCCGCTCCTCGTCGACGAGGCCGCGCACGACCGGGCGGTGGCGCTGGTCTCGCACGCCCCCCACGCCGTCTCGGCGGCGGTGGCCGCGCGGCTGCTCGACGGCGACGCGACCGCGCTCGCCCTGGCCGGGCAGGGCGTGCGCGACATGACCCGCATCGCCGGGGGAGACCCCGACCTGTGGGTGGAGATCCTGGGCCACAACGCCGGTCCCGTGGCCGCCGTCCTGGAGCGGGTCGCCGCCGACCTGTCCGCCGCGGCCGCCGCGCTGCGCTCCGCGTCCCCCGGCGGGGTCGGCGACCTGCTGGAGCGCGGCAGGGCCGGGCACGCGCGCATCCCCGGAAAGCACGGCGCCCACCGCACCCCCGACTACGCGGTGCTGTCGGTGGTCATCCCCGACGAACCCGGCGCCCTGGGGCGGTTGTTCGCCGCCGCGGCGGAGGCGGGCGTCAATGTCGAGGACGTGCGCATCGACCACTCCCCGGGACTGCCGCTGGGCGTGGCGCAGTTGTCGGTGGTGCCCGCGGCGCAGGAGCGCCTGGCCCGCGCCCTGACCGAGAGCGGCTGGTCGGTGCACACCTGACCCGCCGAAGGGCCGGGGCCGTCGCGCGACGGTGGCGGAGACGGGCCCGGCGACCGGTAATCTGAACCGGAAAGACAACAAAGGCGGACGTTGTGCGAGAAGAGGTAGACGTGAACGGGCAGGGGCACGGCGGCGGACTCGTCATCGCCATCGACGGTCCTTCGGGGTCGGGCAAGTCCAGCACGGCCAAGGGCGTCGCCCGGGCACGTGACCTGAGGTACCTCGACACCGGCGCGATGTACCGCGCCATGACGTGGTGGATGCTGACCCACGGGATCGACGTCGCCGACGCCGGGGCGGTCGCCGAGGCCGCCGAGTGCCCGGTCATCACCATGGGAACCGACCCCGACGCGCCCGCCGTCCGCGTCGACGGGGTGGACGTGGCCGGGGCGATCCGCACCGACGAGGTCACCTCCAACGTCAGCGCGGTCAGCGCCGTGCCCAGGGTGCGGGAACTGCTCGTGGCCCGTCAGCGCGAGATCATCGCCGAGGCGCGCGTCGCCTCTTCCGGCATCGTCGTGGAGGGGCGCGACATCACCACCGTGGTGGCGCCCGACGCTCCGGTGAAGCTCTTCCTGACCGCCAGCGCCGAGGCCCGCGCGCAGCGGCGCAGCAGGGAGGTGCGGGCCGCCGACGTCGCGGCCACCCAGGCGGCCCTGGCCCGACGCGACCGGCTCGACTCCACCCGCTCGGTGTCCCCGCTGACGCAGACCGCAGACGCCACCGAGCTGGACACCACCGGCCTGTCCCTGGACGAGGTCGTCGCGCTCGTCGTCAAACTCGCCGACGAGGCGCGGGCGTCGGCCGCCTGACAACATCCGTGGTCCCGCCGGGGCCGCGGCACCCGCGCCGCAGCGGCGCGGGCAACACGGTCCTCACGGCACGCATCCTGGGCGCGTGGGGACACCGCTACCGGGAGTGTGTGATGAGTGACATCGTCAATACGGCCACCAGTGACGAGGAGACCCCCGTCAAGCCTGTGGTGGCCGTGGTGGGACGCCCCAACGTGGGCAAGTCGTCCCTGGTCAACAGGATCATCGGCCGTCGTGAGGCGGTCGTGGAGGACGTTCCCGGGGTCACCCGCGACCGGGTGGCCTACGACGCCACCTGGCAGGGACGCGAGTTCACCCTGGTCGACACCGGAGGGTGGGAGACCACCGCCAGCGGTCTGGCCGCGATGGTGGCCCGCCAGGCCGAGTACGCGGCCGAGACCGCCGACGTGATCCTGTTCGTGGTGGACGCCACCGTCGGCATCACCGACGCCGACGAGGCCGTCACCCGCGTGCTGCGCGGCACCAGGCGGCCCGTGGTGCTGGCCGCGAACAAGGTGGACGGGCCGATGAGCGAAGCCGACGCGCTGGAGCTGTGGAACCTGGGTGTGGGGGAGCCGTACCCGGTCAGCGCGCTGCACGGCCGCGGCACCGGGGACCTGCTGGACGCGGTGCTCGCGGCGATGCCCAAGGAGGCGCCCCGCGAGTCCGAACCCGTCGAGGGCGGGCCGCGCCGCGTGGCCTTGGTGGGGCGGCCCAACGTCGGCAAGTCCAGCCTGCTCAACCGGCTCGCCGGGGAGGAGCGGGTGGTGGTGGACGCGGTGGCGGGCACCACCCGCGACGCCGTCGACGAGCTCGTCGAGCTGGGCGGCAGGATCTGGAAGTTCATCGACACCGCCGGGATCCGGCGCAGGTTCCGCGCGCTGCAGGGCGCCGACTACTACGCCACGATGCGCACGAGCACCGCGCTGGAGCGCGCCGAGGTCGCCGTCGTGCTGCTGGACGTCAGCGAGCCGCTGGCCGACCAGGACATCCGGATCGTGGAGCAGGTCGTCGACGCCGGGCGGGCGCTGGTGCTGGCGTTCAACAAGTGGGACCTGCTGGAGGAGGAGCGCCGCTACTACCTGGAGAAGGAGATCGACCGCCAGTTGGCGCGGGTCAGTTGGGCGCCGCGCGTCAACATCTCCGCGAAGACCGGGCGGAACGTCGAGAAGCTGGTTCCCGCCATCGAGCAGGGGCTGGCCGGTTGGGACACCCGCATTCCCACGGGACGCCTCAACGCCTGGTTCAAGGAACTGGTCGCGGCCACCCCGCCGCCCTCACGCGGCGGCAGGCAGCCCAAGATCCTGTTCGCCACCCAGGCCGACACCCGGCCGCCGCACATCGTGATGTTCACGACCGGGTTCCTGGGGGACAACTACCGCCGGTTCGTGGAGCGGAGGCTGCGTGAGGACTTCGGGTTCGAGGGCACGCCCGTCAAGGTGAGCATGCGCATCCGCGAGAAGAAGGGCGGGAAGGCCGCCCAGGGGGCGCGGGGCAGGCGGCGCTGACGGCGCCGGTCGTGACGGTGGCGGGTCCCGTCCTCCGACGGGGCCCGCCACCGCTCAGACCGGGACCGCGGCGGCCACCGCCGCGGCGACGAACACCACCTGCAGGACCGTGCGCAGCGGCAGCGGGGTGACGGGGCGTCCGGCCAGGGTGAGGCCGCGGCGGGCGGCGGAGACGTTCGCGGGGAACATGGCGAGCATCAGCAGGGCCAGGCAGAGCGCGGCGTGGGGGGCGAGCGGGGGGAGGAGCAGGGCCGCGGCTCCGACGAGTTCCAGTACACCGGTGACGGTGACCAGCAGGGCGGGGCGGGGGAGGCGGGGCGGGACCATCGCGACGAGGTCGCCGCGCCGGGGTTGGACGAAGTGCGCGGTTGCGGTGACGACGAACATCAGTGCGAGGCCGCCGCGCAGCGCGGTCTGCCAGTGGTCGAGGGCGTCGACACCGGCGAGGCCGAGTAGGCGGAGCACGACGAATCCGCCGACCAGGGCGATGAGGGGCGCCATGAGAACTCCTTTGTCTTGACATTGACAAGATCGCATCCGGAGAGAAACTTGTCAATGGAAAGATGTGGTGCGGAGTCGTGACGCCCACCATGACGGAAGGACGTGAGGGACATCGGAGCCCGCAGCTACCACCACGGGGACCTGAGGCGGACCGTGCTGAACGAGGCGGTCGCGGCGATCGCCGAATCGGGGCCGTCCGGCTGGAGCCTGCGCGAACTGGCCCGCCGCGCCGGGGTCTCCCACGCCGCGCCCGCCCACCACTTCGGCGACAGGACCGGACTGCTCACCGCGGTCGCCGCCGAGGGGTTCGACCTGCTCGCCGAGGCGCTGAACGGCGCGGGCGACGACCTGCTCGACGTGGGCGTGGCCTACGTGCGCTTCGCCGCCACCCACCGGGCCCACTTCGAGGTGATGTTCCGCCCCGGTCTGTACCGGGCCGACGACCCCGCGGTGACCGCAGCCCGGGCGCGGTCCCGTGACGTCCTCCACGGCAGGCTCCGGGCCCTGCCGGATCGGCCCGCCGACGGGGACACCGCCGCCCTGGCCGCCTGGTCGATCGTGCACGGCTTCGCCGAGCTGTGGCTCAGCGGCGCCCTGCCCGACGACCTGGGAGCCGATCCCGCGGCGGCGGCCCGCCCCGTCATCTCGCTGCTGTTCGACCGGTGAGCCGCCCGGCCGTGGAACGGATCCGGCCGGGCGGCCCGCGCGGTCACACGGTCAGCACGATCTTTCCGGCCGTGCGGCCGTCCTGGCCGGTCCGGTGGGCCTCGGCGGCCCGGTCCAGCGGCAGCGTCTCCGCGACCACCGGCCGCAGCCTCCCCGACTCGACCAGGTCGGTGATCCGCTCCAGGGCCGCGTGGTCGGGCTCCACCATGAGAGCCGCGCCGCGCACGCCCACCGCCGCCGCCTTGGCCGCGACCTCCTCGGCCGAGAACGGCTCCGGCACGTTGACGTACCATCCGCCCCGGCGCAGCACCCGCAGGGAGCGGTCGACGTAGTCGCCGCCGACCAGGTCCACGACGACGTCCACGTCCGCGACGGCCTCGGTGAAGTCCCGTGCCGTGTAGTCGATCAGCTCGTCGGCGCCCAGCTCCCGCAGCAGCGCGTGCTTGCCCGCGCTGGCGGTGCCGATGACGTGGGCGCCCAGTGCCCCGGCGATCTGGACCGCCAGGTGGCCGACCCCGCCCGCCGCCGCGTGGACGAGCACCCGGTCCCCGGGGCGTACGTGGGCGATGTCGACCAGTGCCTGCCAGGCGGTCAGCCCGGCCAGCGGAACGGCGGCCGCGTGCACGTGGTCGAGACCGCGGGGCTTGCGGGCGAAGTGGCGCGCGGGCGCGCTGACGTACTCGGAGTAGCCGTGGGCGGGGGAGGGGAACCGCGGCATGCCGTACACCTCGTCGCCCACCGAGAACCGGGTCACGCCGGGGGCGATCTCGGCCACCACGCCGGAGACGTCCCAGCCGACGGTGAAGGGCGGGGTGAGCCAGTAGCCGTGCTCCCGGATCTTCCAGTCGATGGGGTTGACGCCCGCGGCGCGTACCTCGACCACCACCTCGGTCAGCCCCGGGGCGGGACGCTCGACTTCGGTCATCTGCAGAACTTCCGGTCCGCCCAGGACGTCCTGGCGGACCGTGCGCATGGTTGCTGTCACGCGTCCCAGCATCCCGAACACCGGTATCCGGTGTGAAGAAGGTACTTTGCTGATATATAGGTACCTCATGGATACCATTCCTGACCTGCGTAGCTGGGGAGGGGCCGACGCCTACCTGCGTACCTGCGCCTCCCGTGCCGTCCTGGACGTCATCGCGAACAAGTGGGTGTGCCTCGTCCTCGGCGCGCTGCGGGAGGAGACGATGCGCTTCGGGCAACTGCGCCGCCGACTGGACGGGATCACGCAGAAGATGCTCACCAAGACCCTGCGGGAACTGGAACGCGACGGCCTGGTGCACCGGGCCGTCTACCCCACGGTCCCGCCCCGGGTGGAGTACCGTCTCACCGAACTCGGTCAGAATCTGGGAAGACTCATGACCGAGATCCGAGTCTGGGCGGAGGAGCACATGCCCGAGATCCAGGAGGCCCGCGAACGCTACGACGAACGCGCGGCGCAGGATCCGATGCCGGTGTGAGCGCACGTCCGGAGAGACGCGGTGGAGGAGGAACCGATGGAGCGGATTCTGGTCAGTGCCTGCCTGATGGGCCGGGAGGTGCGTTTCGACGGACGGGCCAAACCCACCGACCACGAGATCTTCCTGCGCTGGCGGGACGAGGGGCGGCTCATCCCGTTCTGCCCCGAGGTCGTCGGCGGCCTGCCGGTCCCCAGGCCGCCCGCCGAGATCGAGGGCGCCCGGGGCGCCCGCGCCGTCCTGGAGGGACAGGCGCGCATCCGCACCCCCGAGGGCCGCGACGTCACGGCCTTCTTCCTCGCCGGAGCCCGGGCCGCCCTGAACGCCGCCCGGGAGCAGGGGGTGCGCATGGCCGTGCTGAAGGAGAACAGCCCGTCCTGCGGCGTCCACCGGGTCTTCGACGGCTCCTTCAGCGGAACCAGGACCCCCGGAGCAGGGCTGACCACCCTGCTGCTGCGCGACCACGGCATCGACGTCTTCACCGAGGACGAACTCCCCCAGGCCGAGGCCCGCCTGACCGAACTGGAGGCGGCCTCCCCCTGAGGGCCGCACGGACAGCCGGGGGCGTGGCTCCACAGAACCCGGCGCACACCACCACCTCCGATGAACCCGGTACGGAACAGCCCACGGTGTCCAAGCGGGGTGGAGGCTGCTGACGGGATTTCGGGGCAGGCCCTCCTCGTCCCCGGACGGGCGTGGACCTCACGTCCGGACCGCGGCGGTGCGGTCACGGGAGCGGGTCTGCGGCAAGCGAGACCACGGCACCGAGTGCGGCGGCGGCGTCGAGGAGGGCGCGGGAGCGGGCCGTGATGCTCGCGTCTCGGGTCGCCAGCGCGGCCCCGAGGTCTTCCGACCGGTGCCCGCGCCGCAGGTCCGGCATCAGGGTCCGGAGCGGGGCGATGCGGTAGCCGGCGCCGCGCAACTGGTGGACGATCCGGGCGTCCCGCACCTGGGCCGGTGAGTACCGTCGGGTTCCTCGGGCGGTGACGCGGTCGGGAACGACAAGGCCCTCGGCGTCCCAGTGCCGCAGCGTCGAAGGGTGTACTCCGAGCGCGGCGGCGAGTTCAAAGACGCCCATCGAGTCGGACGGGCGTACGTCCTCGATCGGCTCGACGCAGATCGCCGCGGCGGCCTCCCCGGCGAGTCTGAGGTCCCTGCGCTCCCGGTCGAGTCGGGCGTGTGCCGCGTCGAGGAGCGCGAGCACCTCCGGGAGCGGGCGCTCGTGTACGGCACGGACGATCCGCTTGGCCTCCACCGGACCCGTGCCGCGTGCGAGGGCCCGGTAGGCCAGCGCGGAGCGCAGGTGGACCTCCCCGTAGATCCGGTACCCCGCAGCCGTGCGCGCCGCCGGTGGCAGCACACCGTCGCGTTCGAGGTTGCGCACCTGCTGGACGGAGTATCCGGAGCGTCGCGCGACATCGATGGTGCGCATGGTCGACGACTTGAGGGTTGGCACCCTGTTGTTCCTCTGCTTCCGGCTCGAAGTCTCCACAGGCACTTCAGTGAAACGCTGGAGCACATGACCATGGACGAGATCCACGGTTTCGTGGACGGCCTCGGCGGAGTCCTGACCCTCAGGCCGGGGCCCGGCGACGGCTCACCGCAGATCAGTCGG
The DNA here is from genome assembly GCF_003574835.2 of Thermobifida halotolerans. Classification (NCBI taxonomy): domain Bacteria; kingdom Bacillati; phylum Actinomycetota; class Actinomycetes; order Streptosporangiales; family Nocardiopsidaceae; genus Thermobifida; species Thermobifida halotolerans. Next base: position 788,328 of record NZ_CP063196.1, read on the forward strand.
GGCGACACGTTCTTCTACTACGCTCCCGACGGTGTCGTGCCGAAAGCGGCCCAGCCCTTCGCGACGATCGTGACGAAGGACTATCCGGACGACGAGGAGTCGCGTCTGGACCGCCCGGACGTGTTCCGTGTCAACATCGCCGCCGGGAAGGAGGCCTTCACCGACCGGACCGGCCACGCGCCGCGCGGACCGGCCGTCGACGTCGACCCCAGCGCCACCGACACCGTGATCGCCCACCCCGTCTACGGCTCCCTCGGCTGGCTCGCGGTGGTCAGTCCCGGCTCGCGGACCGGCGCGGCAGTCCGCGAGCTGCTGCGCGGGGCCCGTCACCTCGCACGCTCGCGCCACGAGCGACGCGCCGGAGCGACACCGCGCCGACGGGGTCGGGCCGCCGAGTGAGGTGGGCGGCCAGGTTCCGCAAGGGCGTACGCCGGTACCCGGCGGCGAGTCCCCGGCCGGGTACCGGCGTGGCCGACCACGCCTCCCACCGCGTGGGTCAGGCGGTTCCTCCGGGTTGGACCTGGAGCTTGCGCCCGCTGCCGCGGCGGAAGTGGTCGATCGCGGTCTCGTACGCGTCGAGGCCGAAGCGGTGGCTGATCATCACCGTGGGGTCGATCACCCCCTTGGCCAGCAGTTCGACCGCGCGCCCGAAGCTGTGCAGCACCGCCATGCTGCCGACGACCGTGATCTCGTTGTTGTAGACGTGGAACGGCGAGAAGGAGGCGACGGCGTCGGAGGCGGTGACGCCGAACACCTGGAAGGTGCCTCCGCGCCGCACCCGGGACAGCCCGTCCTCGATGGCCGGCACGGCGCCGGTGCAGTCGATCACCACCTCCCATCCCTCGGGCCGTTCGAGTTCACCGGCGTTGGTCGCGGTCGCGTCGGCCCCCAGGCCGGTCGCGACCGCGAGCCGGTCGGTGTTGAGATCGACGACCGACACGCTCGCCGCGCCCGCGAAGCGGGCCAACTGCGCCATCATCAGGCCCATCGTGCCGGCCCCGTAGATCAGGTAGTGTTCGCCGACTCTGCCGGGCAGCAGGTCGAAGCCGTGCACGGCACACGACAGCGGCTCGACGAGCGCGGCGTGCTCAAGGGAGACGGAGTCGGGCAGCCGGTAGCAGTTCGCCACCGGGGCGAGGCAGAACTCGGCGCTGGCACCGGGCTTGGTCACCCCGATGGCGTTCCACCGCTCGCAGAGGTTGCCCCGGCCGATGCCGCAGAAGTGGCACTCGCCGCAGTACAGTGACGGGTCGACCGCCACGCGGTCACCCACGGTGAGCTCGGTCACCGCGGAGCCGACCGCGGCGACCGTGCCGGCGAACTCGTGGCCGGGCACGATGGGGTAGGGCGTGGGCGCGAACTCGCCGTCGAGGATGTGCAGGTCGGTGCCGCAGATCCCGACACCGGACACCTCGACGACGACCTCACGCGGGCCCGGTGTCGGGTCGTCGACCGTGGTGGTCGTGATCTGTCCGGGTTTTTCGATGACAACAGCGCGCATTACTTCACAGCTCCCAGGGTCAGGCCGCGAACCAGCCACTTCTGCGCGATCCATCCCGCCAGGATCACGGGGAGGGCGGCCATGGTCGCGGCGGCCGACAGTCGGGCGAGGAACAGTCCCTCGCTGGTGACGAATCCGGTCAGGAACACCGGAACGGTGGCCGCACGGGTCGAGGTCAGGCTGACGGCGAAGAAGAACTCGTTCCACGCGAAGATGAAGCAGATCAGCGCGGTCGCGGCCAGACCGGGCGCGATCATGGGCAGGATGATGCGGCGGAGTTCGACGCCGAACGTCGCACCGTCGACCTTGGCCGCCTCGAGAACGCCCTTGGGCAGTTCGAGCAGGAAGGACCGGATCATCCAGACCGCGATCGGCAGATTCATCACCGTGTAGACCAGCGAGAGCATCGTGATGTTGTCGAGCACTCCGATGTCGTTGGCGATGACGTACAGCGGCAGGATGATGGCGACCATCGGCATCATCCGGGTGGAGATGAAGAAGAACAGCGAGTCCCGCCACTTCGGCACCGGCGCCAGCGAGAGCGCGTAGGCCGCCGGTGTGGCCAGGACGATCACCAGGAACGTCGACCCCACCGACGCCATCAGCGAGTTCAGCAGGTAGGGGGCGAAGTCGCGGTCGAAGATCGCCTCGAACTGGTCGAGCGTCGGCGTGAACAGGAACGTCGGCGGGTCGGTCGACGCCTGCGCCTCCTGTTTGAGCCCGGAGAGGAACATCCACAGCACCGGGAAGAAGAGGACGAAGGCGATGGTCCAGCCCAGCAGGCCGATGCCCGCCCTGCCGAGACGGGACCACAGCAGCGGCCACCGGCCGCGGTGCCGGGCGGCCGTGTCGGCGGTCGGCACCCTCGTGGCCTCGTCGCCCGACGTCGGTGCCTCGTGCGAGGAGCTCGCCGGAAGTAGCTTGGTCATGGCTCAGGCCCTCTCTTCCTCGCGGAACAGGCTGGAGACCACACGCAGGGCGAAGTTGGCGATGACGATGGTCGCGATGACCACGATGACGCCCGCCGCAGCGGCCTCACCGACCTCGAACGCACGGAAGGTCCGCTGGTAGATGAAGTAGGGCAGGTTGGTCGTCGCCTGGCCGGGCCCTCCCTGGGTGATCAGGAAGATCGGGTCGAACGTCTGCACGATGAAGATCGACCCCAGCAGGATGGCGAGTTCGATGAACTGACGTAGTTGCGGGAACGTGACGAACCAGAACGTCTTGAACGGACCCGCTCCGTCCATCTTGGCCGCCTCGAGGAGCTCGGGAGACTGGCTCTGCAGCCCGGCGAGCACGATCAGCATCATGAACGGGGTCCACTGCCACGTCAGCATCAGCACGATCGACGTCATCGGGTACTGGCTGGCCCAGTCGACCCGTTCCACGCCGAACGGTGACAGCGCCCAGTTCAGGATGCCGAACAGCGGGTTGAACATCGCGTGCTTCCACAGCAGCGCGGCCGCCGCGGGCATGACCAGGAACGGCGTGATCAGCAGCGTCCGGACGACGCTGCGGCCGAGGAACTTCTGGTCGAGCAGCACGGCGAGCGCGATGCCGAGCACGATGGACAGCAGCACCGTGCTCGCCGTCAGCACCACGGTGTTGAGCACCGCGCCCCGGAACTGCTCGTCGCCGAACACCCGGCCGTAGTTGGCGAAACCGGCGAATCCACTCTCCTCCGGCCGCAGCAGGTTGCGCGACTGGAAGCTGTAGTAGACGGTCACCAGCATCGGGATCTGGGTCAGCACCACGGTGAGCACCAGTGCCGGCAGCAGCGGGCCCCGGAGCTTCCACCGTTCGAGCTGAGTGAGTTTCTGGGGGGCCCGGCCGCCGCGCGGCTGCGCCGCGGCCGGAGAGGTTGATACGGTCATCGGTCTCACTGGTCCCGGTAGCCGCCGCTCTCGGCGATCTCTTCGGTGTACTGCTGCGCCTTCTCCATGGCCTCCTCGACCGACTGGTTGCCGGCGATCGCCGCGGAGACCTCCTGCGACACCCGCGTCCCGAGGTCCTGGAACTCGGGGATCGTGATGTACTGCACCCCGACCCAGGGCTGTTCGTGAAGTCCCGGCCGACGGACGTCGACGTTCTCGATCGCGTCGAGCGTGGGCCCGGCGAACGCGCTGGCGGCCTCCTGGTACTCGGCGATCTCGTAGGTCGACATGCGGCTGCCGGGCGGCACACGGGTCCAGCCGAGCTCCTCACCGACCAACCGGATGTACTCCTTGGACGTCGCCCACGACATGAACTCCCAGGCGGCGTCCTTGTTCTGCGAGGTCTCCGGGATGGCCAGGGACCAGGCCCACAGCCAGCCGGAGTGCTCGGTCTCGACCACGGGGGCGGGCACGTAGCCCATCAGGCCGGCGGCGTCGCTGGAGTCCGGGTCCTCCAGGATGCTGGCGGCGACGGTCGCGTCGTACCACATGGCGGCGTTGCCCTGGCTGGTCGCGGTGAGGCACTCGGAGAAGCCGGCGTTGGCGGCGCCCGTCTCGCCGTGGTCGCGGACCAGGTCGACGTAGAACTGGACGGCCTCCATCGTCTCGGGCGAGGTCATCTGGGCGTTCCAGTTCTCGTCGTACCAGCGCCCGCCGAAGGTGTTGACCACGGTGTTCAGCGGTGCGAGCACCTCGCCCCATCCGGCCAGCCCGCGCAGGCAGATGCCGGCGACGTCGTTGTCCGGGTCGTGCAGTTTCTCGGCGAGCTCGGCGACCTCCTGCCAGGTCGGCCGTTCCGGCATGGTGACCCCGGCCTCCTCGAACAGGTCCGTGCGGTACATCAGGAACGACGACTCGGCGTAGAACGGCACCGCGTACAGGTTGTCCTCGTAGGTCAGTGCCTCCCGCACCGGCGGCATCAGGTCGTCGACGTCGTAGTCGGGATCGCTCGCGTAGTCGTCGAGTGAGGTCAGCCAGCCGTTCTCGGCCCAGATGGGCGTCTCGTAGGTGCCGATGGTGACGATGTCGTACTGGCCCGAGCCGGTGGCGATGTCCTGGGTGACCCGGTCGCGCAGCTCGTTCTCCGGCAGGATCACGAACTCGACGTTGATGTCGGGGTGTTCCTCCTCGAACACCGACGTCAACTGTTCGATGTCCTCCATCTGCGGGTTGGCCACCGTGGCGATGGTGACCGTGTCACCGTCGGCTCCGCCGCCGCCGGCACCGGAACAGGCGCTGGCGAGCATCACCGTCACCACCGAGGCGGCGACCACGGCGCGTGTTCTGTGCGGGGTTCTCGTCAGGTGCGGTTTGTGCGGGATTCTCATCAAGACCTCCTGGTCTTCGGCACGCCCGTCAGGGACGCGCAGACTCTGGAAGGGCGGATATGCGGTTGCGGATGCGGGTACTCACCGACCGGGTGAGCGGTAGGACGTGAAGGGCGCTGTTTCGGCATCTGGGTGGGAGAATGGACGGGGAATGCCCCGGAATGTCACCTCACTTTCGGAGCGGGTATCGGCCTTGGCCGGCGAGCGGCCGTGCGGGCCGCTGGCCAAGGAGTTTCCGGCCCGGTCGGACGGGAATGGTCGGCGACAGGTCGGCCGGGGCCGGCCGGGCCGTCCGGGAGAGGGCGGCCACCGGGGACCGGGTATCGGCGCAGGGCGGGATTCCGGCCGTTTCGGGTTTCCGTTTCTGCGGCACCGAAAGCGGCAGCGGGATTCCGGCACCGCCCGCGGGGAGGGGCACGGCCCGCGGGCGCGGCGGTGCGGATCGCGGCGTCGCCGGAGCGGGGGACGTGGCGGCGGGTGGGGTTCGAGGCACCGGGTTCCGGCGGGACGCGCCGGCCGGTGACGTGCCGGTCAAGGCGGGCGGCACCGTGGGCTGCGTGCGGGGGACCGGGATGCTCATGTCTCACCGCCCCTCGCGACCGCTGGGGGCGGGGATCTCCCCCGATCCCCTGGCGATGAGGCGAACCGGCACCGTGACCCGCCGATACGGCGCCGTGGGGTGTTTCAGGCGTTCGAAGAGCAGGCGGGCTCCTTCGGTGCCGAGGGCCGCGACGTCCTGGGCCACCACGGTGAGCGCCGGCTGCAGCAGGTCGGCCAGCTCCAGGTCGTCGAAGCCGATGATGGCGACGTGTTCCCGGACCCCGCACTGCTGCATCGCGTGCAGGGCGCCCATGGTGATGATGTTGTTGCCGCAGACGAGGGCGGTGGGAGCGGGCCGCTGCCCAAGAAGGTCAAGCGTCGCCTGGTACGCCTTCGCGCCGTCGCGCAGGCCGGTGCGGATGTGGCGCTGGTCGGCGCCGCCCGCGCACTCCGCCATCGCGGAGCGGAAGCCGGAGAGCCGCTGCGCGGCGGTGTAGACCGACTGTCGGTCGCCGAGGTAGGCGATTCGGGAGTGGCCGTGCCTGACGAGGTGGCGTACCGCCTCGGCGACGCCGCTGGCGTTCTCCGACACCACCGTGTCCGCCTTGATCCGCCTGCCGGGTCGGTCGACGAAGACGACCGGCGCGCCGTGCGTGTGTTCGACCCTGAGGTAGCTCTGGTCGGTGCCGGACGGCACGATGATGAGACCGTCGACCCGTCGGGAGCAGAACTCGCCGACGATCTCGTGCTCCCGTTCGGCCACGCCCTCGCTGGAACCGACGAGCACCAGGTGCGACTGCTGGAAGGCGACGTCCTGGACGACGCGGGTGAGCCGCGCGGCGAACGGGTTGGCCAGATCCTCGACGACAAGCCCGATCGAGGCGGTGCGCTGGTCACGGCGCCGGATGCTGCTCGCGATCGTGTTGCGGCGGTAGTTGAGTTCTCCGACGGCGGCGAGTACCCGTTCCCGCGTCTGCGGGCGAACGTTCGGTTCGTCGTTGAGTACGCGGGAGACCGTTTTGATCCCGACGCCCGCGCGGACGGCCACGTCTTTGATTGTCGGTGCTCGCAGAAAGGTTTTGTCCGATTTGTTCTGCATGGCCGACATGTACCTCTCTGGGGGGTTGAGATGGGCCGCCGAAATGACTACGTTGTCGACAACGTTGTCGACAGCGAATGGAGTATGACATTCCGCACAGTCCGCGTCAATCCCCGATTCGGACCCGACGGAACGGCGGCGGCGACCATTGTTGACGCGCCTCTGTTGAGCCTGGTGAAAGAGCCGGACAATGGTCTCCGCCGTGCGACCGGGCGATATCCCGGCCGATGTCGCCGCCGACATGGCCGCATTCCGGTCGAAGCGCGGTGGAGATCACCCGGGCACGACACGGCGGCGGACCGGCGCTCGTGGTAGCGCTGGTCGCTCCGGTGGTGGCGGCGGGTGGGAAGCGGTCCGGTCATCCCCGGCCGCGCGGAACCCGCGGAACGGATCTGTGCGTATCCACGGCCCCGGGCACGCAGGAGGACGCCTCCATCGCCGATCCGGGGCACCTCTCGGTGGCCGGTCCCGCCGCTGCGGCGTCCCCGGACGGACACGGCCACGGGACTGCGTCGGCCGCCTCGCGGCCCTGCCGGCTCACCGGCGAGTCGCCCCCCGGGGCGGCGGCGGTCTCCGGTGCGACGCGGCCGGCGCCCCCGCACCGGAGAGGACGCGGCACACCGTCACTCGCCGAAACCGTCCGGTTGTCCAGGGTTCGGTGATGCTGTCGAAACCCGATCGCGATCCCGTCGACATGGTGCCGTGCCGAACTGTGGGAGGTGGGTTTTCCGGCGCGGGGCTCACCCGCGGCGCCGCAGGAGGGGCGTCGCGAACGGGACGCTCCCGCCAACCGGACACCGACCGCCGACGACCAACTCCCGGGATCGCCCCGAGAAGGAGCGGGCCGGATACGGCGGGGGATCCCGGCCGCGCCACGGACGTCCTGTATGGAGGCGGTATGAAGCTCGGCCTGGGATGGAAGCTCTACGGGGACGGCAGCGCCCCACCTCCGGGAGAGGTCGTCCGACCGGACGAGCGGCTCTCGTGGGGCCGGACCGCCGGACTCGGCGCCCAGCACGTCATCGCCATGTTCGGGGCCACCTTCGTCTTCCCCGTCGTCATGGGTCTGGACCCCAACCTGGCCATCATGATGTCGGGCGTCTGCACCATCCTGTTCCTGCTGATCGTCAACGGGAAGATCCCCAGCTACCTCGGCAGCAGCGCCTCCTTCGTGGGGGCGGCCGTCATCATCTCCCCCGGCGGCTCCGACCCGGCGGCCCTCACCGGGGCGATCCTGGTCGCCGGTGTGGTGCTCGCCCTGTCCGGCCTGGCCATCCACCTGCTCGGCCCGAACGTCATCGTCCGGGCCTTCCCACCGGCGGTGACCGGCGCGGTCGTCATGCTCATCGGGTTCAACCTGGCCCCCGTGGTCTCCGACGCCTACTGGCCCCACGACCAGTGGATCGCGGTGCTCACCATGGCCTTCGTGATCCTGGCGACGGTGCTGCTGCGCGGGTTCCTCGCCCGCATCACCATCCTGCTCGGCCTGGTGTTCGGCTTCGTCCTGTCGTGGGTCTTCGACCTGCTCTTCGGCACGACCCCCACCCCGCTGGGGGACGGCACGGTCGAGGACGCGTTCCGGGTCGACCTGTCCGCCGTGGCCGAGGCCCCCTGGATCGGCCTTCCCGACTTCCACGCCCCCGAGTTCCACCTCTCGGCCATCCTGGTGGCACTGCCCGCCGTCATCGCCCTCATCGCCGAGAACGCCGGCCACGTCAAGGCCGTGCAGGAGATGACCCGCGACGACCTCGACCCCTACATGGGGCGGGCGATCCTCGCCGACGGTGTGGCCACGGTGCTGGCCAGTTCGGTCGGCGGTGCGCCCACGACCACCTACGCCGAGAACATCGGCGTCATGGCCGTCACCCGCGTCTACTCCACCGCCGCCTACTACGTGGCCGCGGTCGTGGCCATCCTGTTCGGCCTGTGCCCCAAGTTCGGCGCGCTGGTCGCCGCCACCCCCGAGGGCGTGATCGGCGGCATCACCGTCATCCTGTACGGCATGATCGGCCTGCTGGGCGCGAAGATCTGGGTGGAGAACCGGGTCGACTTCGGCAACCCCCTGGTGCTGGTGCCGATCGCGGCCGGACTGATCGCCGGCATCGGCAACGTCTCGGTCGCCTTCACCGAGAGCTTCCAGATCAGCGGGATCGCCCTGGGCACCCTCATCATCCTGGTCGGCTTCCACGTACTCAACACGCTGGCCCCCGAGTCGATGAGACCGGTGCCGCCCACCCGGGACACCTCCGCCTCGGCCACCGGCGCCGCGGAGGAGGGCAGAGAGGAGGGAAGGGAGGGCGCCGCGCGGAGCTGACCGCCTCCGGTGCGGGCCGGGTGTCCCGGTCCGCACCGCGAAAGACCCTGCCCGCCGCCCCGGTGGCGCGTCGTTCACGGGGTGAGCGGGACCTCTCCGGAGAGCGGCGGGCCGAGCGGGTGCGCCAGATCACGCCGCCCGGACCGGAGCGGGCCGCAAGAGGGCGCGGAGCGCCCGGCTGTCCCGCCCCGCGGTTCCGCTCCGTCCGGCACCGTCCCCGACGTGCCGCTCCGCTCCGTTCGGCCGCCCGCTTCCGTGCGGCCCGGCGCGGTTGCGTAGAGTCCTGGGCGGACAACGGGAGCGGCGGCAGCGGACCGCGGCGGTGTCGAGGCGACCACCGGGTCCGTCGGTGCCGCCCGCCCTCTCCCGACTCCCCGACTCCGTGCTCCCCCACCACCGTGATCGGAGACCCCCATGCCCCTGCCCGACGCCAAGGCCCTGCTGCCGGTCGCCCAGGACGCCGTCGGCAAGGCCGTCGAGTACGTGCTGGCCCATCCCGTCACCGGAGTCCGCGACAAGGGCGACCGCGAGATCGTCACCGACACCGACGAGGCCGTCGAGCGCATCGTCCGCGACATCCTCGTCCGCGAGACCCCCGACCTCGGGTTCCTCGGTGAGGAGACCGGGGCCACCGGCGACCGGGAGACCTACTGGGTGCTCGACCCCGTCGACGGCACCACCAACTTCTCCCACGGCCTGCCCCTGAACGCGGTCTCGCTGGGGCTGGTCCACGGCGACCGCCCGGTCCTCGGGGTGATCGCGCTGCCCTTCCTGGGCACCCGCTACTGGGCCGCCCACGGCAACGGCGCCTTCCGCGACGACGTCCGGCTGCACGTGTCCGACACCACCGACCTGTCCCGGGCGCTGGTCGCGCTCAGCAACTACGGGGGCGGACCGGACGCTCCCGTCCGCGACCTGCTCTCCGCCGCCCTGGACCGCGAGCTGTCCCGCCGCACCCAGGGGCTGCGCCGCCTGGGCGCCACGGCCGTGGACCTGGTCTTCGTCGCCGAGGGCGCGCTTGATGCCAGCATCACCCTGGGCAACCGCGCCTGGGACACCGCCGCCGGAGCCGTCATCGCCCGTGAGGCCGGGGCCGCCGTCGTCGACAGCGACGGCAGCCCGCACACCACGGACTCCCGGTGCGCGATCGCCGTCACCCCCGGCCTGTGCGACGCCGTGCTGTCCCTGCTCGACATCACCCGGGAGACCCCGTACCGGCCCGGATGGGGGGCGATCCCCGCTGCTGAGCGCCGGTCGGTGTGAGGGTGGCCGTCCGCGGCCGGGCGGCCGGACCGCTGCCGGGGGGTGACCGCCGGTCTCAGGCCGCGGCGTCGGGACCCCGGTCGCGGACGGTCTCCCCCGCCGGACCGGCCTGTGGCGGATGAGGAGAGCGAAGGCGAGTACGGCGAGGACGACCGAGGCGGTCATGGCCAGACCCATCGGCACGGCGGTGTCCTCTCCCCGAGTCCGACCAGCGGCGAGACCGCGGCGGCGAGGGTGAACTGCGCAAAGCCGAGGAACGCCGAACCGGTGCCGGCGTGCCTGCCGGTCTCCTCCAGCGCGGTGGTGTTGGAGAAGACGAGACCCAGCGAGCCCTGGAAGAGCGTGAACAGGACGAGCGCGGGGAGGGTGGGGCCCGTCATGTTCCGCATGACGAAGGGGGATGCGGAGATGCGGGCGAACAGCGCGGCGAACGCGAAGCAGAAGGCGAGCAGGGAGCCGACGTAGCGCGGTTGGCCAGGGTCCCGGTGGCCCCGCCGAGGGCCGCCCCGGACGTGCGCGGATTCCGGAGGCGACTCTTGGCGCGGCCCACCACGCCGACGACCGTGAGCAGCGTCAGTGCCGCCTGGCCCCAGAACACCGCGCGCCGTCCGGCGCCCGCGATGCTCGCGCCGCCCGACAGGGGAGCGGCCACCGGGGCGGTGACGCTGGTGATCATCAGCACGCCCTGGAGTCTCGCGGCGGCGGGGCCGCCGGAGACGTCGGGGAAATCGGACATCGGGAGTTCTTCCTCGAGAGGCGAAGTCGAAATTTAGTTATGAATAGATATATATCCTTCCATAAGATATGATGCTTCGCATGGACGCGGATCGTGGTACGGCGCCGGGAGAGCGCGAGCTGGCGGGTGTGCTGCGTGCTCTGGCCTGGACCATCCACCGGCTGGTGCCCGAGAGGGCGGGTGTCGAGCCGATGCCCGTCTCCGAGCTCGCGGTGCTCAAGCAGATCCTGGAGTCGCCGGGCGTCACGGTCACCGAACTGGCCCGGCACCTGGGAATGCGGCAGAGCAACACCAGCGCGGCAGTGCGCGGCCTGGTCGAACGCGACCTCGTCAGGCGGGAGGGCACCCCGGTCGACCGGCGGGTGACCAGACTGGTCCCCACCGAGAAACTGCTCGCGGAGAGGGAGCGCATCGACACCGTGTGGTCCGGAACCATCCGGAGCGCGATGGCCCGGCTCGGTCCCGAACAGGCCGCGGCCCTGGAGGCCGCGTCCGACGCGCTCCAGGCCCTCGACCAGGCCCTGCGCGCCGAACGCCCCGAGCCGGGGGCGCACCGGTGACGGACCGGAGTCGTCCGCTCGCCCGTGCGGTCCCGATCCGGCGCGTGTCGGGGCCGCCCGCCGGACAACACAACGTGCGGGCCGCGGCGCTCCTGTGAGGGGAGCGCCGCGGCCCGCACGTTGTGTCGCATTCGGTCCGGGGCGACAGAGGGGTCTCGCGGAGCGTCGAGCGGACGCGGACTCACACCGCCGGGGCCTCCTCCGCAGAGCCTCCTTCCAGCTTCGTCCTCCAGTCCTCGCCGAGCACCCGCGAGCACAGGAAGCCGCCGACCATGGCGAGGGCCACGGCGATCACGGTCCCGTAGAGGAAGAACGCCGTGATGTGCAGCGGGGTGAGCGCGGGGGCCTCGGCGGGGGTGAGGTCGAGGACGAAGGACGTCAGCGCCATGCCCGTGAACATCGCGGGCACGTTGCCGAGGAAGGTGCTCTTCAGCAGGGTGTCGTGCACGGTCAGCATCGTGAAGATGACGAGGACCGCGGCCAGGGCGCCGCCCGCCGCCGGGCCGAGGAGTCCCGCCAGGGCGCCCGTCGCGACACCGAGGAGGACCGCCCACAACTGCCCCGCCGCGAAGGAGAGCAGCATGGACGGAAGCGCGCGGAGGTCCGCTCCGAGGAGGAAGAACAGCGGCAGCGCCATGAACAGCAGCCAGACGTAGCTGGTGTAGCCCAGGATGAAGGCGGGCTGTATGAGCAGCGGGATGATGACGGCGGCCACGGCGGCCTGGATCAGACCGGCCTTGACGCGTAGCTGCATGAATGACTCCTGGTCGAGAGTGGGGAGTGGGGACACGCGGGCCGCCGGTCGCCCAGACGCCGACCGGCGGCCCGAGGCGGGGAGAGCGTGAAGGAGAAAGAGAAGGACCGAAGGAGGAGCGGTCACGGCACGCGCAGGCCGCGCGGCCGGGACCGGTCGGCCCCGGCGGGGGCTAGAGCGGCTGGACCATCGTCTCCAGGACGTGCTGGGTCAAAGCCACGTGGTCCAGTTCGATGGAGGTGGGGTCCATCTCCCAGGTGCCGATCTTCACCGACGACTCCACGATGAGCTTGCAGCGGTCGTAGCGGCGGTCGGTGTAGCGCGCGAACGCCTCGTCGAGGTCGACGCCGGAGGCCAGGCAGTCCGCGAGCACGACGCCGTCCTCGATCGCCTGCGCGGCGCCCTGGCCGAGGTGCGGGGTCACGGCGTGGACGGCGTCTCCGACCAGCACGATCCGACCCTTGTGCCACGGCGCGGGCACGATCATCCAGTCCTCCGGACGCAGCACGATCTCGGAGGGGTCGTTGATGTACCTGTCGCGGACCCGTCCGGTCAGCCCGCCGAACGGGGCCAGGTGCTCACGCAGGATCCTGTCCAACTGGTCCGCGGGGTAGGTGTCGGGCTCGGGCCGGTCCATCGTGGTGTTGTAGAAGAGGTAGGCCAGGTCGGGGCCGATCGGCACGAAGCCGGCCATGCCCTCGGGGCCCTCCTGCAGGATGATCCGGTCGATCTCCGGCTCGCGCGGGATGTTGACCCGGAACGCGGACTGACCCATGTAGGTCGGCTGGACCTCCTCGCCCAGGACGTACGGGCGGACCTTGGAGTTGACGCCGTCGGCGCCGACGACGATGTCCACGGCGTTGCCGGTGCCGTCGCTGTAGGCCACCTCGACGCCGTCGGGCCCGTCGGTGAGCTCGGTGAAGGTCTTGCTGTACTCGATGGTGACCCCGACCTCACGGGCCCTGGTGGTCAGGATCTCGTGCAGTTTCGGCCGGGTGAGACCGTTCAGGGGCGGCAGGTGGGAGCCGGAGATCGTGGCGCCCGGTACGTCGCAGACGAAGTCGCCGTCCACGTCGTACTTCCTGCCCCAGGCGGTGGCCGGGTAGCCGGCGTCCATGCACGCCTGGGCGCAGCCGATCATCTCCAGCGCGCGCAGCGCGTTGATCGGCTGGATGATCCCCACACCGTAGACCGACGAGTGGAGGCTCTCCTGGAGCTCCACGACGTTGACGTCGTATCCGGCGTTGCGGAGCGCGATGGCGGTGGAGAGTCCACCGATCCCGCCACCGACGACGAGAACACTGCCTCGACTCAATTCGACCCCTCAGTTCGTCTGCTCGGCCCCGCTGCGGGAATGCACGAGGCCGGTGTGCCACACGAATGTAGGAGCCGACCCAGGCGGTGTGAAGTCAGTCACAGTGCAACGTTAACTTGCGTTCAATGCGCTTGCGTAAAACCGAAAAATGCTCTCTCGCGCCCCTCGGAGACGGCTTTGACCTGCGGTAATTCCGAGGCGAAGGGGCGAGAGCCAGCCGGATCGGGAAGGGCGCCGAGGCGGTTTCCGTGAATGGGGGGGAGAAAATGCTTCGGGTGGGACGGATGGAATGACTACCGGGAGATGTTCTCCGCTCACACGGAGGTGATCGCGTGGGCGTCCAACAGTTCGCGGTGTCCTCACCGCGTGGAGCGCTGTGTTTCCCGCGCGCCGGGAGGGTCTCCACCGTCTGTCACGGCCAGCCGACCGTGTGCTCCCACGGGGCTCCGCCGCCCAACCGCGAAGAGGCCCGGTGAGGCTGTCAGTTCCCGAGGACGCCCCTCAGGGGAGTCCGGCCCGCCCTGGGGTTCGTGTGCCGCCGGACGGGCACGCCGCCCGGACCCCCCGAAGGGGGCAGAACCCAGTACCGGGAAGTCGGGCGGGGCATTCCACCCCGGCGTCCGAGGCGGCCCGCCACGGGGCGGCGCTGGAGTGGGGAGGTGCCCCGGCGCCGACCCGCCCGCGCCGTCACAGAGGGATCAGGGAAGAGAGCACCGGCCACCGCACCCCGAGACACCCCCTGGTGCGGGCCTGCCCGAAAACGCGGGAGGGTGGTGGAGGGCGGAGTACGTGACCTGGTGGCCCGCGAGAGCGGCTGCTGCTCGTTCCTCACCGTCACCACAGCCGGTTCGGTTGGCGGGCCAGGCCGTCGACCTCCTGGCCGCGGCCTGGCCCGCTCGACCCGCGCGGTGGTCACCGGTCGGCAGCGGTGTGGCGCGGCGGTCATGGCCGCCGCGCCACAGGTGTGGTGTTTCGGGTGTCCGAGGGTCAGTTCGCGCTGCAGGAGACCGTCGGCCAGGTCCAGTTGCCGTTGTGCTGGATCGTCACACCCCAGTTGTTGCCGTTGCCGTTGGGCCTGGCGGTCAGCGTCTGGGCGTTGGGGTAGCTGGCGCTGATGTTCCACGTGGCGATGATCTTCGCCGGGGACGGCACGTTCATCGTCACGGTCCAGTTGCTGGAGCCGCTGACCGAGACGCCGAGGTTGTACCGGTCACTCCACTGCTGCCCCGCGGACAGGGTCGCGGTGCAGCCACCGCCACCGGGGTTGCCGCCGGGGTTTCCGCCAGGATTGCCGCCGCCGGAGCCGCCCACCGTTATGTTGGAGCTCCCGCTGCTCTGGTATCCCTCCGTCGCCATGATCATGTAGTCATGGCTGCCCAGGTTCATTCCGTGGCGGGCCCATGCGTCGAAGTGGTTTCCAGCGGTTATGGTTCCGCCCGTTCTCCTCGACTGCCGGACGCTCCAGTACTGCTTGAAGGTTGCGGTGCCCTCGATGGAGGGGGCGTTGGTGCGCGTCGTCTCGTAGATGTCGTACGTGCCGCCGTCGCTGGTGACCGTGCCCTTGTACGTTCCCGTGGGCCGGTAGGTGCCCCAGTTGTCGACGATGTAGTACTCCACGAGCGGGTTTCTCGTCCACCCGTAGAGAGTCAGGTACGCGTTACCGGACGGGTTGAAGCTACCGGAGTAGGTCACGGTCCTGCGTCCGCCGGTGCTCCAGCCCTTACCGACAACGAAGTTCCCGGTGTTGCTCCACGAGGTGCTGTAGTTGCCACCGGGGCCCAGCTCCATGGAGACCGTTCCGGGGCTGTCGGTCCAGAACGAGTAGAAATAGCCGTCATGGGTGCCCGTCTGGTTGGAGGTCACGGCCGCGTTGGCGACGCCGGGCAGCATCGTCGTGGCCGTGACCAGCGCCACCAGGGCGGTGCAGACACGGCCGACGAACAGTCTGATGCGGCCGTGTCTGCGGCTCTTTGGGTGGGCGGGGGCGTCGTTCATGTGTGTGCTTCCTCCTTTGAGGGGCTGTCGGGAGGGCCGGGCGGCGTGATGCGCCCGGGGGGCTGTCGTCGGCCGGGGTGACGGCCGCCGTGTGTCGGCGTCGCACAACGCGGCGGGGGTGGCCGGTTGTCGGGCGGTCGACAAGCGGAAGGCCAGGTCACGGTGGGTGACCTGTGTCGACGGTGGCTGGAACCCGTCGATACCGAAAGTATTTGCCCGACTCCATCGAGTGTCAATAGCTTCCGGAAGATTCCGGAAATCTTCTTGTTCAAGGGGTTCCTGCGGAGACATCGGGCCTGGTCGCTGGCCCTGCAGGGGGAATCGGAGCGGGGTGGCCAGTGTAAATTTCAGAAATCTTCCGGATCATGCTGCCGGGATGCGACGGGGGAGAGCGTGATCGCGACGGGCCCGCCGTGGCGGATCCGGCGAGCTGTTTCGCACCGGGTGTGGTGGACACTCCTGGTGTGGCTCCGGTTCCCGGGGGTCCTGGAACCAATGCCGGGAGGTTGGGAGAGGCGGCGGGGCACTTCCGGGGAGGTGTGGTGCTGGTCGGCTCTCAGGGGGCGGGGGGCTGTGGTGCGGGTCCGCCGGTGAGGTGCGGGGAGGTGGGGGCGCGGGCGGGCCGGCGCCGGGGAGCCTCCCCACTCCTGCGCCAACCCGTGGTCGCCCGCCCCGGGGCCCGGGGCGGAACACCTCGCCCGCCCAACCCCCGGTGATGGTCGTGTGGCCCCGGCCTGGTGGGTGGTTTTCGGGTGGCCTCCACCTCGGGAAGTCCTGGGATCCCAGCTCCGAGGGGAGCGTCCAGGCCACCTGGAAACCACCCCCTGGGTTGAGGGGGGCGGGAACCCTTGCTCCCGGGGCCGGGGCGCGTGGTGTTCCCGGAGGGTTGTGGGGCCCGCGCAGGGCGGGACCGTCGTGCCGTCCTCTTCCGGGCGTGGGCGCGGTGCCGTGGCAGGATGGCGGAGATCACGTCATCCGACAATATTTTGCGGATTTTTTACGGCGTGGAGCGTGTTGACATCGTCTGGTGTCATCGTCGGGCCTGTGACGGGGCCGTCCCATGTCTTGAGTGAGGAGCGCAGTGGCACGCAGCGAGGTCACCTCCCCCACGGCGGCCGGACCGGACGCGGCCGCCTCCGGTCCGGTTCCACCGGAGTCGCGGCGCTCCACCGCGCTGCTGGCGGTGGTGCTGGGTGTGCTGGCGGCCGCGGGACCGCTCTCCACCGACCTGTACCTCCCGGCGTTCCCGATGATCGCCGAGGACCTCGGCACCACCGAGGCCCGCGTCCAGTTGACGCTGACCGCGTCCATGGTGGGCCTGGCCCTGGGGCAGTTGGCCGCCGGGCCGATGAGTGACGCGTGGGGGCGACGCGGACCGCTGCTGGTGGGGACCGCGCTGTTCATGGTCACGTCACTGCTGTGCATGCTCGTGTCGTCGGTGGAGGTGTTCGTCGCGATCCGGTTCGTGCAGGGGGTCGCGGGAGCCGCGGGCGCGGTGATCTCGCACGCGGTGGTGCGCGACCTGTACGAGGGGGACGCGGCGGCGCGGTTCTTCTCCCGGCTGATGCTGGTGTCGGGGATGGCGCCGATCGTGGGGCCGGTCCTGGGCGGCCAGTTGCTGCTCGTGGGACCGTGGCCGCTGAGCTTCGCCGCGCTGGCCGCGGTCAACGGCCTGGGATTCCTGGCGGTGCTGTTCCTGCTGCCCGAGACCCTGCCCAGGAGCGAGCGCCGGTCGGCACGGCCCGGAGCGCTGCTGGCCACGGTGGGACACCTGCTGCGCGACCTGCGGTTCGTCGGTCCCGCGCTGGCGCTGGGCCTCAACTTCGGGATGATCTTCGTCTACATCTCCTCCTTCTCCTTCGTGTCGCAGAACGACCTGGGCGCCTCGCCGCAGACGTTCAGCCTGCTGTTCGCGGTCAACGCGGTGGCGATGCTGGCGGGTACACAACTGAACGGCCTGCTGATCGGACGGATCGACACGTCGCGGCGCCTGGTGGTCGGTCTCGCGCTGAGCCTGGGGAGCGTGGCGGCGCTGGCCGTCATGGAGTTGACCGGTACGGCCGTGCTGGTCACGACGGCGGTGGCGCTGGCGGTGATGATGTTCGGCACCGGCATGGTCTTTCCCAACGCGACGACGCTGGCGCTGTCGTCGCAGACCCCGTCCGTGGCGGGGACCGCGTCGGCCCTCATGGGGTCGTCGCGGTTCGCCTTCGGCGGGCTCCTGGCCGCGGTGGCCGGAATGGTCGCCGGAGGCGAGGCGACGCTGGCGAGCATGGTCGCGGTGATGGCGGCCACGGGCGCGACGGCGCTGGTGGCGTTCGCGGTGACCGGCTGGCTGGGGCGGCGCGCGGCCGTCTGAAACCGGACCGCCTCCGACCAGGGACACAGGGGATAGACTCTTCGCCCCTCTTGTCCTTTTTGTGGAGGTTGGTATGGCATTCAAGCGGCTGCTGGCCGGACTGGGCTTCGGCGGAGCCTCGGTGGAGACCGTCATGGAGGACGCCGTGGCCGTGCCCGGCGGAGTGCTGCGCGGCCAGGTGCACATCGAGGGCGGAACAGTCGACCAGCAGGTCGAGGAGCTCACCGTGGGCCTGCAGACCCGGGTGGAGGTGGAGTCGGGCGACAACGAGTACTCGCAGGACATGGAGTTCTGCCGCCAGCGGCTCGGCGGCGCGCTGCACCTGCACCCCGGAGCGCGCTACACCGTCCCCTTCGAACTGCGGGTCCCGTTCGAGACCCCGGTGAACTGGTACCGGGGAACCGTCCTGCACCCGATGCGGCTGGGCGTCAACACGCGGTTGAGCGTGGCCGGCGCGATCGACCCCGGAGACCTCGACCCGGTGCGGGTGGGGCCGCTGCCGTCCCAGCAGGCCGTGCTGGACGCGCTGGTCTCCCTGGGCTTCGTCGTCAAGCACACCGACATGGAGCGGGGACAGTTGCGCGGCACCCGGCAGCGGCTGCCGTTCTACCAGGAGATCGAGTTCCACGCGCCGAGCCGCTACCGCGGGCTCAACGACCTGGAACTGTCGTTCGCGACCGACGAGCGCGGCGCGGACGTGGTGGTGGAACTGGACCGCAGGCCGGGACTGCTGGGCGAGCGGTCCGACTCCTACTTCGCGTTCTCCTTCGACCACGCCACCGCGGCCCACCAGGACTGGGCCGGCTACCTGCACGCCCAGATCGACGCGATCGCGGGGCGGCGCGGCTGGCTGTGACGTACCGTGAGCTTGCCCGCAGGTAACGATCCGGTGCACAGTAGGGCTCGTTCGGATGACCGGGGAGGGCGGGGGGAGGCTCTCCGGCTTCTGTCGTGAGGAGTGGGAAGAGATATGCGCCAGTCACCGACCCCTGTTCCGCCGCCGCCGCGCCCCGAGGTGCTGGGCGAGTTGGCGTACCTGAGCGTCCAGCGCGACGGCGACGGCACGGTCCTCCACCGCCCCGCCGAGGGGGGCTGGCGCGACGTGGACGCGACCGAGTTCCTGACCTCGGTCACCAGGCTGGCCAGGGGGCTGATCGCCGCGGGCGTCGGCCTCGGGGACCGGGTGCTCGTGGCCGCGCCGGGCGGCTACGAACGGACCCTGGTGGTGTTCGCGGTGTGGGCCGCGGGCGGAGTGGTGGTGGAGGTGCCGCCGAACTGCTCCCCGGGACTGCTGCGGCGGGCGCTGCGGGACAGCCGTCCGGCCGTGGCGGTGCTGCGCGACCAGCGGCAGACGCGGGTCGCGGCGTCGCTCCAGCACGAACTGGTGGACCTGGGACGGGTCTGGACGGTGGACGACGCCGGACTGGAGGCGATCGCCAAGCCCGGGGCCTACATGGACGGCACGGCGGTGCGGTTCCGGGTGGAGGAGAGCACCGCCCAGGACACGGCGCTGATCCACTACACCGTCACGCCGCAGCGGCGGGTGCGGGGAGCGGTACTGACCCACCGCAACCTGCTGGCCGCGGCGGGAGCGGCGGTCGACCGGCTGGCCCCGGTGCTCGCGTCCATGCCGGCGGGGGCGGCCACCACGCTGCTGGGACCGCGGACGGGCGGGCTGGCGAGCTGCTCCGCGGTGGTGGCGGGCGTCCTGGCGGGCGTCCGGGTGGGGTTCGCCCACCCCGAGCAGGTCTTCGCCCACCAGGTCAGGGAGTTCGCGCCGACCCTGCTGGTGACCGACGCGGCTTTTCTGACCCGTGTCTACGAGGTGGAGCGGTCGCGGGCGCGGCAGGGCGGCTGGGACGGCGCCCAGGGGTTCGAGGCCGCCACCCGGCTGGCGGTGGACCTGGGACGGAAGAAGCGGCGGCCGTGGCAGCGGATGTCGCGCGCCATCTACGACTGGGCCTTCGCCCGGGTCAGGGATGCCCTGGGCGGCCAGGTGCGTGCGGCGGTGTGCGTTCCGGGCGGCCTGGAGCCGAGGCTGGCGTACTTCTACGAGGGGCTGGGCATCCCCGTGCTGGAGGGCTTCGGGCTGGCGCAGACCGGCGGGGTGGCGGCGCTGACCGTTCCGGGGCAGCCCCGGCCGGGCACCGTGGGGCCCGCGGTCGACGGTGTGGAGCTGAAGACCGCCGACGACGGCGAGGTGCTGGTGCGCGGTCCCGGGGTGTTCGCCGGATACCACAACGCCGTTCAGGAGGACACCCAGGTCCTGCCGGACGGGTGGCTGGCCACGGGGCGGCTGGGAGAACTGGACGAGCAGGGGTACCTGACCGTGCGGGAGGCCGTGCCGCAGGTGCGGTCCGGCCGGGAGGCGGAGGTTCCGGCGGTCGGGGTCGTCACGGACGGGACGGCGCGGAGCGCGACGGCCGACTACGTCGACCTGGAGACGCAGTTGCTGGCGCACCCGCTGATCAGCCAGGTGATCGTGCTGGGCGAGGGACGCCCGTACGCGACCGCGCTGATCACGTTGAAGCGGGACCAGTTGGAGTACTGGCGGCTGATCAACAACCTGCCGCTGTCGACACCGCTGGAGCAGATCGCGCTGGCGCCGGAGGTGGGGGCCGAGATCCGCCGCGTGGTGGAGGAGGTCAACAACGGGGTGCCGCCGGAGCTGATGATCCGTGCCTTCCACGTGCTGCCCGAGGAGTTCAGCCAGGCCAGCGGGCTGCTGCTGCCGTCGGGGCGGCTGCGCCGGGACGCGGTGCTGCGGGCGTTCGCCGACGAGATCGAGGCGCTGTACGCGCCCCCGTCGATCGAGGAGGGACGCTGACGGCGCGACGCCGTGTGTGGACGCGGACCGCTCGGGTAGCGGCGTGGTCGGACAGGACCGCCGTCCGGCGGATCCGCGTCAACGCAGTCGATCAGAGAGGACGTCGCAGGATGTCTCAGGTCATCGAAGCCGTCGAGGTCGACGTTCCGGTCCGGGCCGCCTACGACCAGTGGACCCGATTCGAGACGTTTCCGCGGTTCATGGAGGGTGTGGAACGGGTCGAGCAGCAGGACGACACGCGCACCCACTGGGAGATCTCCATCGGGGGGCAGCGCCGCGAGTTCGACGCGGTGATCACCGAGCAGGTCCCGGACGAGCGTGTGGCGTGGAAGAGCGTGGACGGCACCACCCACGCGGGCGTGGTGACCTTCCACCGCCTGGACCCGCAGCACACCCGGGTGACGCTGCAGATGGAGACCGCTCCCGAGGGGGTCGTGGAGCAGTTGGGCGACAAGCTCGGCGTGGTCAAGGCGCGGACCAAGGGCGACCTGAAGCGGTTCAAGCAGTTCATCGAGGACCGGGGCGCTCCCCCCGAGGGCGGCTGGCGCGGCGAGGTCCGTCCGGGGCAGGGCAAGGTCGCCGGGGACCGGCCCGAGTCTCCGGGGGAGACCAGGTAGCGGATCGCGCACCGATCGCGACGGGGCCGGAAGGCGGTCGAGGACCGTACCCGGCCCCGTGCCGTGCGTGCCGCGGGGCGTCGTTGCCGCCCCCCGGGCACGGGCGCGCCGGGCCCCCGTGGCACGGTGGCACCGGCGATAAGAACAGCGTGTTTTCGGAAAGACTGCAAAGAGTAGGAAAGTGTGTGCGCTGCGATGTCATCCGTTGGCCACACATCGGCGACGCGCCGGAAAAAATCGGACGCTATAACGAATCGCCGGGGCGCGGCACTCCTGCCGCGTCGCAGAGCTGATTCAGGGGAGGCACCGTGCTGCCAGAGGTAGAGGCATGGCTCGACCGGCGCACCAGCCGTGCGCAGGACTGGGACGCCGGCGTCCTTGCCGAGAACAAGCAGGGCCAGCGGATCACCGTGGTTCTTCCGGCCCGTAACGAGAGCGCGACCGTCGGGACGATCGTGACCCGCATTCGTACCGCCCTGTGCGAGCAGGTCCCCCTGGTGGACGAAATCGTGGTCATCGACTCGCGCAGTACCGACAACACCGCCGAAGTGGCAGCGCGGGCGGGCGCGACTGTGTACCACCAGGACGCGATCCGCCCCGATCTCCCGCCCGGAGAGGGCAAGGGCGAGGCCCTGTGGAAGTCGCTGTTCGTGGCGACCGGGGACATCCTCGTCTTCGTCGACGCCGACCTGCTGAGCTTCACCCCCGACTACGTGACGGGGCTGCTCGGCCCGCTGATCACCGACCCGGACGTGGCCTACGTCAAGGCCTGCTACGACCGCCCGCTCAAGGGCACCCCGGGACAGACGTACAACGGCGGACGGGTCACCGAACTGGTGGCGCGCCCGCTGCTCAACCAGTACTGGCCGCAGTTGGCGGGGTTCGTCCAACCCCTGTCGGGGGAGTACGCGGGCCGCGCCGACGTGCTGCGCCGCATGCCGTTCGTGTCCCACTACGGCGTGGAACTGGGGCTGCTCGTCGACCTGCTGGAGTCCGAGGGACTGGACGCGCTCGCCCAGGTGGACCTGGGGGTGCGCGAGCACACCAACCAGACCACCCCGGACCTGGGGGTGATGGCCGCGCAGATCCAGCACACCGCCCGCAGCCGCCTGCTGCGGTCGGGGCGCCTGGTGGAGACCGCTGGCGCCGCCACCACGCTCGTGCAGTACGTGCGCAGCGAGGCCGTCGACGGCGCGTACGTGCCGTACGCGCGGGAGACCGCCATCACCGAGCGGCCTCCGGCGGACAGCCTGGCCGAACCCGTGCTGATCTGAGAGGAGGCGCCCCGCGAGCCGGGGGCGCCGACCGCGTCGGGCCGTCTCCCCTTCCGGGAGGCGGCCCGACACGCCTGCGGGGCGCCCCGCGGTCACCGCGGGTGAGATCCGGCACGGATCCGCCCGCGGCGGGCCCGTCGATTTCCGGTGTCAGGGGCGTAGCTGTGATGATTCAACGGTGTGGCGTTTACTGATCGGTGAACTGTACCCGGACGCGGAGTTCTTCGAGCCGGCCAAGGAGGCGCTGTTCTGGCGGATCGAGGAGACCCTCGGCCTGCCCGTCCCTCTGGAGCTGGTGGAGCTGCTGCGTGAGACCAACGGGGTGTGGAACGAGTACGGCGACGCCGTGGTGTGGTCGGCCGAACGCATCGTCGAGGACAATCTCGCGATGCGTTCGGAGGCGGACTACCGGGAGCTGTACGCGCCCTTCGACGACCTGTTGTTCTTCGGGGACAGTGACATGGGGCCCCAGTTCGCCTACGTCCACACCGGATACGGCCCCGGCATCGTCGTGTGGGACCACGAGACCGACGAGCGCCGGCTCGCCGTGGTGTCCCTGCGCGACTACCTGGTGCGCTGCCTCACCCAGGGCAACGACTGGTTCCGCTGAGCCGGACGCGGCACCGCCTCAGCGCAGCGGCTGCCGGGGCCGGGGCGCGGCGCCGCGCCCGCCCAGCACCCGGGACATGGGCGGGCGCTCGCTGACCCGCACCTCCCAGTCCAGCGACTCATAGCCGTCGGCGGTCTGGACGAACTGGGTGATGCCGCTGGAGGGAGGGTGCTCGGAGGTGACGATGCCGTGCCGGTGCATGCGCGACCACGCGGTGTCGAGGATCTGCCCCGACATGCGGCCCAGCGCCGCGGTGGACTGGTGGGAGTGCTCGCGGCAGCCCAGGTCGGTCTGGGCCATGCGGTCCACGCCCACCAGGTCGGCCAGGTCCACCAGCAGGGCGAACTCCACGCCGTAGCCGCACACGAAGGGCACCTCCTCCAGGGCCGTGCGCCGCCCGGCGTACTCCCCGGCCAGCGGCTGCACGAACCCCGACAGGTCGGGCCAGCACATGTTGAGCAGGGGGCGGGCCAGCAGTTCGGTCACCCGGCCGCCGTCGAACGGGTTGAAGGAGTCCTCCTGGCGCAGCGGTCGGCTGTAGCAGCCCTTGACGTAGGCCAGGTCCGGGTCGGCCAGCAGCGGACCGACGAGGCCGGTGACGAAGTGCGGACCGAAGTTGCGTATGTCGGAGTCGACGAAGACGACCACGTCCCCGCTGGTGACGGCCAGCGACTTCCACAGCGCCTCGCCCTTGCCCCACAGCCCCGGCAGGTCGGGCAGGATGTCGTCCTGGGCGTGGACGGTGGCCCCCGCCCGCGCCGCCACCTTCGCGGTGTTGTCGGTGGAGCGCGAGTCGATCACGACGACCTCGTCGACGAGCGGCACGCGTTCGACGAGTGACTCCCGGATGGCGGTGACGATCGACCCCACCGTCTCCTGCTCGTCCTTGGCGGGCAGGACGACGCTGATCGTGGTGTCCCCCTTGAGCGCCAGTGCGCGGGAGGCCGGCCAGTCCAGATGCGAGTTCATCCGGTGCGACAGCCACTGGCGGGTGCGGGTTGGCATCATGGGCAACTCCTCACGGTTGCGGCAGGAGTCGGGCCGTCCGGCGGCTCCGGACGGGGGCACGAGAAGCCCCGGTGACATGCGCACTCTCCCTATCCAGGATTGCCCGGTATGAACATCGGAGTGCTGGTTTATCGTGGTCTGCTCCGCCGTTGCGCGGCGACACGCCCGCCCGGGACCGGATCCGGTCCCGGGCGGGCGTGGGTCGTCTCCGCTGCCGCGACGCGCGGTCAGGCGGTCCGCGGCGCCGCGGAGCGGTGGGCGTGTACCGCCCAGCCGACGAAGACCGCCGTGGCCGCGGCCGCGGTGGCCAGCATCACCGTAGACATGGACAGCAGGCTCGCCTCGCCGCCCTCGCCCATGCCGGTGGTCGCGGCCAGACCGCCGCCGATGGCGAACTGCAGCGCGCCCAGCAGAGCCGATCCGGTTCCGGCCACCGAGGCGGGCTGGCCCGCGATGGCCAGGGTCGTGGCGTTGGGGGAGATCAGGCCGGTGAAGAACATCATCGCGATCAGTGCGGCGGTGACCGAGACCAGGCCCGCCTGCCCGGAGACGGCCAGGCAGACCAGGGCCGCGACCGAGACCAGCGCGCCCAGCAGCCCCGCCAGCAGCCGCCGGGGGCCGTCCACCCGGCCGATCAGCATCGCGTTGACCTGGTTGCCCACCACCATGCTCAGGGAGTTGACCCCGAAGATGACGCCGAACTGCTGGGGGGTGGCGCCGAACTCGCTCTCGGAGACGAAGGAGAACGCGGAGATGTAGGTGAAGGTCATCGCGAAGCTCAACGCCATGACCAGGGTCGGCCCCATGAAACGCGGGTCGAGCTGCAGGCGCAGCAGGACGTTCGCCACCGAGCCGCGACGCCCCCCGGCGCGCTCGACGCGCCGCTCACGCGGCCGGGTCTCCGGCAGCGCGAAGTGGACGAGGGCCAGGTTCACCAGACCGATGAGCGCCAGCACGCCGAACAGCAGCCGCCACGAACCCAGCAGCAGCAACTGGCTGCCCAGCATCGGGGCGAGCATCGGGGCCAGCCCGGTCAGCATCGACAGGCGGGAGAAGAACCGGGCGCCGTCGTCGCCGTCGAAGACGTCGCGCACCACCGCGCGGGAGATCACCGCTCCCGCGGCACCGGACAGGCCCTGCAGCAGGCGCAGCACGCTCAGCGCCTCGACGCTGGGGGCCACGGCGCTCGCCAGCGAGGAGAGTGTGAACACGCCCACGCCGACCAGCAGCGGGACGCGCCGCCCCCAGCGGTCACTCAGGGGACCGATCACCAGTTGGCCCGCGGCCAGGCCGACCATGATCGCGGTCAGGGTCAGCTGCACCTGGGCCTCGGTGGCGCGCAGGTCGGCGGCGATGTCCGGGAACGCCGGCAGGTACAGGTCGGTGGCCAGCGAACTGGTGGCGGTCAGCAGGCCGAGTACGAAGACCAGCAGCGCCACGGACCGCCGGGGACGGCCTCCGGGCGCGCGATCCGTGGCGGGACGGCGCGCGGCGGCGGGAGCGGCGGACTGGCGGGGACGCAGAAGAGTCAGGGACAACTGCATACTCCGAGACGCGTCGAAGGCGGTCAGGGACGTGAGAGGGCGCGCCATAACACACGGGGAGGCGCGAGGAGGGGTCCGCTGGGGCTCGCTCGGGGACGCCTGCGGCTTCCCCGCCGCCGTGCCCACACGGAGGCGGTTCCGTTGCGGAACCGAGTCCCGAAAGATGCCGGAACACGACCTTCGGGATACGCGCCTGACAACAACCCGGATCGGCGGCAATAATCCGGCGGAGTCCGCCTGTGCGGGCGTGACCTGACACACGCCGTGCGACCTGCGACAAGGCAGGCGGATTGGCTCTGTGAGAGGCGCCACTTCCGGGACTGCGAGGATTGACCGCGCCCCGGAGGGGGAACCGGGGCGGCTCCGGACGCCCCACCCCGAACGGGACGGCGCAGGCATGGCGGGCACGAATCGGGTCAGTGTCCTGCACGAGGCCCGATCCGGAGGAGGTGGGAATGCGGTACCACGTGCTGGCCTGCGACTACGACGAGACGATCGCCCACGGGGGCAGGGTGGACGACGCGACCGTGACCGCCCTGGAGCACCTGTCCCGCTCGGGCCGTCGCCTGGTCATGGTGACCGGGCGTCGACTCGACGACCTGTTCGGCGTGTTCGACCACGTCGACCTGTTCGACATGGTCGTGGCCGAGAACGGCGGAGTGCTCTACGATCCCGGCCGACGCGACCGCCGGCCGCTCGCCGAGCGGCCCCCGGCCGAGTTCGTGGAGCGGCTCCGGCGGCACGGCGTCAGTCCGCTCGCGGTGGGGGAGGTGGTCGTCGCCACACGCGAACCGCACGACCGCACGGTCCTCGACGCCATCCGCGAACTGGGCCTGGAACTGCAGGTGATCTACAACAAGGGCGCGGTGATGGTACTGCCGCCCGGGGTGAACAAGGCGTCGGGGCTGGCCGCCGCGCTGCGCCGCCTGGAGTTCTCCCCGCACTCCACGGTCGCGGTCGGCGACGCCGAGAACGACCACGCGATGCTGCACATGTGCGAGTGCGCGGTCGCCGTCGCAGGAGCCCTGGAGGCGGTCAAGAGGACCAGCGACCTCGTCCTGGAGCGCCCCGACGGCGAGGGGGTGGCCGAACTGGTCGACCGGCTCCTGGCCACCGACCTGGCCGAGGTACCGGTCAGCCGCCACGACCTGCACTTCGGCACCGCCGGGGCGGCGCCCACGGCCATCGCCCCGCACGGCACGGCGGTGGCCGTGGCGGGCCCCTCGGGCAGCGGCAAGTCCACCGCCGCCACCGCGCTGCTGGAACGGCTCGGCGAGAGCGGCTACCAGTACTGCGTGATCGACCCCGAGGGCGACTACGCCGACTTCGAGGGGGTGACCGCGTTCGGCGACGCCACCCGCGCGCCGTCGATCGACGAGGTGCTGACCGCGCTGCGCGACCCCGACCACAACGTGGCCGTCAACATGCTCGCCGTCCCGCTGCGCGACCGGCCCGCCTTCTTCGCGGGACTGCTGCCCCGCCTGGTCGGCCTGCGTGCCGAACTGGGGCACCCCGCGTGGCTGGTGGTGGACGAGGCCCACCACCTGATGCCCGTGGAACTGGCACAACTGCCGCTGCGCGTGCCCGCCGACGTCGGCGGCCTGATGCTGGTCACCGTCCACCCCGAAACACTCAGCCCGCTGGTGCTGCGCCTGGTCGACACCGTC
Organism: Thermobifida halotolerans; assembly: GCF_003574835.2. Lineage (NCBI taxonomy): Bacteria > Bacillati > Actinomycetota > Actinomycetes > Streptosporangiales > Nocardiopsidaceae > Thermobifida > Thermobifida halotolerans. The sequence continues at coordinate 815,573 of NZ_CP063196.1, forward strand.
GTCGCGGTCGGCGACGACCCCGGACAGACCCTGGACGCGTTCGCCGCGGCCACGGGACACAGGCCGCCCGCCCTGGAACCGGCGCCCGCCGAACCCGACAGGCAGCAGGAGTCGGTCGTCTCCGACATCGCCGTGTGGCGGGTCGCGGAGACCGCGGCGCAGCGGGTCAAGCTCGCCCCCGGCGAGACGCACCGCACCCGGCACCGCCGCAAGTACGCCGCGGGCACCCTCGCCCCGGACAAGAGCTTCTACTTCACCGGACCGCAGGGGAGGCTACGGCTGCGCGCCCGCAACCTGCACTCGTTCGTGGAACTGGCCGAGGGGGTGGACGACGACACCTGGACCCACCACCTGCGCCGCCACGACTACTCGCGGTGGCTGCGCGGCTCGGTGCGCGACGGCGAGCTCGCCGACCTGGTGCGGCGGGTCGAACAGGACACCGGCCGCGCCCCCTCCGACAGCCGCCGCGAGGTCGCGCGCCTCATCGACGAGCGCTACACCCTGCCCGCCGAACCCACCAGCTACGACCCCGACCGGGGCCGGGAGACCGGCCCGTCGGGACGGCGGCGGCCGTGAACACCGCTCACGGACGTCCGTTATCGTCGGGGGCACCGGGGCGGGCGGCCCGCTGGTAGCGTGCAGGAGCCGCCCCAGCCACGGAGTCCCCGGTGCGGCCACCCGACCATCTGGAAAGACGAGTCAAGCGATGTCTGAGCAGCACGTGTCCGAAACCCCCGTCGACACTCGGGTGCGGGTCCAGGGACAGCCCGTGGACTCCTACCCCGAATGGGCGCCCGAGGCCGTCCGCGGAAGGGTGCTGCGGGTCACCGTCGTCGGCGAGGACGTCCTGCACCGGCGCAACGCCGAGGTCACCGAGTTCGGCACCCCCGAGCTGCACACGCTCGTCGACGACATGTTCCGCACCATGTACGTCGCCGAGGGCGTCGGCCTGGCCGCCAACCAGGTGGGCGTGGACCTGCGCCTGTTCGTCTACGACTGCCCCGACGACGACGGGGTGCGGCACGTGGGCCACGTCCTCAACCCGGTCCTGGAGACCGAGGGCGTGGAGGAGGAGGGGCTGGCCGTGGAGAACGAGGGCTGTCTGTCGGTACCCGGCCCCCACGCCGAGCTGCCGCGCGCCCCCCGCGCCCGGGTCACCGGCTTCGACCGGGACGGCAACCCGGTGACCGTGGAGGGCACCGGGTACTTCGCGCGCTGCCTGCAGCACGAGACCGACCACACCATGGGCCGCCTCTACATCGACCGGCTGCCCAAGCGGGAGCGCAAGAAGGTCCTCAAGACCATGAACGACATGAAGGACCAGGTCTTCGCCCGCCGCGCCGAGAACGCCGAGACGATGCGCTTCGAGTGACGCCCCGCCCCCGCGGCGGGTTAGGATCGCGCCATGGTCCACGTCCTCGGCAGCCGTGTCCTGCTGCGCCCCACCGACCTGGAACGCAGCCGCGCCTTCTACAGGGACGTGCTGGGGCTGGCGATCTACCGCGAGTTCGGTCCCCACGAGCAGCGGGGGACCGTGTTCTTCCTGGGCGGCGGCTTCCTGGAGCTGTCCGGGGGCTGCGAGCGCCCTCCGGACCCCGAGGCCGTCCGGTTGTGGTTGCAGGTGCCCGACGCGGCCGCCGCGCACGCCGAACTCGCCGAGCGCGGCGCCACCGTCCTGCGGGAACCCCGCCGCGAACCGTGGGGACTGGTCGAGATGTGGATCGCCGACCCCGACGGGCTGCGCATCTGCGTCGTCGAGGTCCCCGAGGACCACCCGCTGCGCTACCGCCCCTGAGGCGGCGGGACGGCACTAGGCTGCAGGGGTGAGTGGTGAACCCGTCGCCGCGGCCGCACTGGTCGCCGCCGTCCCCGTCCTCGCGCCGGTCGGCCGGGCCGAGCGCGGCCGCGTCAGCGCCGCCACGGTCCGCCCCGGACACGCGCTGCCCGACAAGGTGGTGGTCGACTTCGGGTGGCGCGCGGTCGACGCCCACCTCGACCTGGAGATCACCGTCCGCCGCCGGGAGTCCGGCACCCCGCCCGAGCAGCGGTGGCTGCGCGCCTTCTGCGCCGAACGCGATGTCATGCAGCGCTGCACCGCCGGCGCGGCCGACTGGGCCGCGCCCGCACCCGCCGCGGACGCCGCCTGGTCGGAGCGCTCCCTCACCGTCGACGGCACGGCACACCCGTTCACCGTGCTGCGCACCGCGCACTCCTGGGTCGCCGCGGCCGTCCTCGACGCCGACTGGCTCGTCCGCCTGTTCGCGCCCGCCGAACCCGCCGGACTCACCGCCCTGCGTCGCGTCACCGACCCCGCCGACCTGGAACCCCTGCGCGGCAGGGGCTGAGGGGTACATCCGGCAGGGCGCGGGCCGCAGAACGGATGTCCGCGAGGAGCCGGTCGCGGGTCGAGGGGGGACACTCCAGGGAGAAGCAGAAGTCAAGCCAGCGTTCGTGTCCCGTGCGCGCGTGGCACAGGTGGAGGTAGACGGTCTCGGCGAGTTCGCGGACGGTGTCGCCGTCCTCTTCGGCGAGGATCGCGGACGCCGCCTCACGCGCCAGGAGAAGATGGGCGGTCGGCTCGTCGGGCCAGTCGGCACCCAGTTCGCGCAACGCCTCGGCGAACACCTCCCGGGCGGGATCGGTGGGGCCCAGACCGGCGACCTCCCGCAGCGCCGGGGAGTCGAGCCCGCGCGCGAGGGCGTGGGCGGCGTGCGTCGGCAGGTCGGTGTGGCCACGGAACCCGATCACCGCCCGCGCGGCCACCAGAAGCAACCGTTCCATGTGTGGTGACCCTACGGGACCGCGCGGACTCACGTGACGAGTTCGCTGCCGTGCGCGGCGCGGAACGGGCCGCCCACCGTGGTCTCGGCGACGCGGTCGACGAACTCCGCCGTACCCGAGCAGCGGGCGCGCAGGTCGCGCTGGCGCTGGGCGCCGCAGCCCACCGCGCACAGCACCCGCGTCATCGTCCGCGCGAAACGCGCGTCACCGGAGCGCTCCAGCACCGGAGCGATCCGCTCCAGCAGCGCCTCCAGCACCTCGCGCACCGGACGCAGCCGCCCGGCGACCGGGTGCAGGCAGTGGCCGCCCACCCCGTCGCGGGCGGCACGCCACATGTGCGCGCGCAGCACCTCCGGCGGCAGGCGCGGCGCGGGGGAGTCCGCGTCCTCGGTGAGGAACACCGCGACGAGCCCGCGCACCAGCACGGCCAGCAGCACCGCCTCCTCCGCGGTGGCGGCCACGTCGCCGACCCGCACCTCCAGGGTCGGGTGCCGGGAGGAGGGGCGGGCGTCCCAGTAGAGCATCCCCGGATCCAGCGCCGCCTGCGAGTCGAGCAGCCCGTCGACGGTGTCGGTGTAGTCCTGCTCGCCGGAGAGGAACGGCGGTGGGCACGCCGAGGGAAGCTGCGACCAGCGGACGTAGCGCCAACTGGCGTATCCGGTGTCGACGCCGGAGAAGAACGGCGAGTTCGCGGTGAGCGCCAGCAGCGCGGGCAGCCACGGTCGCAGGTGGTTGAGGGCCCGCAGCGCCGAGGCCAGATCGGGGACGGCGACGTGCACGTGGCAGCCCGCGCTGCCTCCGGCGTCCAGCAGCGGACCCAACTCCTCGCGCATGCGCGCGTACCGCGGGTCCGGGCTCAGCGCGGGCGGTCTTTCCGTGGGCAGCGGCGGCGCGCCGACCGCCACCAGGCGCAGCCCCCGGTCGGCGGCGGCCCGCGACAGGTGCCTCCGGGCGTGGCGCAGCTCCTCCAGCAGCGACCAGGAGTCGCAGTGGACACCACTGGCCGCCTCCACCTGGGCGAGGGTCAACTCCGGATGCAGTTCCGCCGGGTCGGGGTCCGCGGCGGCGAGAATCTCGGAGGCCGCCTCGGCCAGTCGCCCCTCGGCGTCCACGAGCAGGAACTCCTCCTCCACTCCCATCGTGGGGAGGCCGGGCACCCCTCGCGGGTCCGCCATCCTCGTTCTTCCCTCACCTGTGTGTCGGCGCGCAGCCCTCGAACGCATCGACAACGCGGCTACCCGGCCCGAGTCCTCGGAAACAGTCCGTGTGATCTTGACGCCGGAAGCACCGCGAGCGCGGGACGGAATTCCCGGGATCAGGGACCTCCTCCTGGCTCCTGCCGCTAGGGTCACTCCTGACGGCACGGACGCGGGACCGCCGCCAGGAGCATCGCCTTTCGGGAGGACACCGTGGTCAGCGACACCGACCTGCGGCATCTGCGCCGCTGCGTGGAACTGGCGGCCCGCGCCCTGGAGGCGGGCGACGAGCCGTTCGGCTCCGTGCTCGTCGCCGGGGACGGCACCGTCCTCGGCGAGGACCACAACCGGGTGGCCTCCGGTGACCGCACCCGCCACCCCGAGTTCGCGTTGGCGCGCTGGGCGGCGGAGCACCTGAGCCCCGGGGAGCGGGCGGCGGCGACCGTCTACACCTCCGGCGAGCACTGCCCGATGTGCGCCGCCGCGCACGGCTGGGTCGGGTTGGGCCGCATCGTGTACGCGAGCTCGTCCGCGCAGTTGACCGAGTGGCTCACCGAGCTCGGGGTCCCCGCCCCTCCGGTGCGTCCCCTGCCCGTCCGCGAGGTCGTCCCCGGCGTCGCGGTGGAGGGCCCGGTGCCCGAACTCGCCGAACAGGTGCGCGACCTGCACCGCCGCTTCCACCGCGGAGCGGCGGGGCCGCGCTGACCTCCGCCGTCCGCGGTCGCACCGGCCCGCCCGCAACGACCGCGGCGGCAAGATCCCGGAAACGGAGGGCTGGACAGTGTTGGTGGACCTGTCGGTGCTCGTCACCGAACGGACACCGGTCTATCCGGGCGACCCGGAGGTCCGGATCGAACCCGCGGCCGACCTGGCCGACGACGGCTACCGCTGCCAGCGCGTCTCGCTGGGCACGCACGCGGGCACCCACGTGGACGCGCCCCGGCACATGCTGGCCGACGGGGCCCACCTGGACCACTACCCCGTCGACCGCTTCGTCGGCCGGGGACGCTACGTCGACGCGCGCGGCGGCTTCGACCTCGACGCGGTACGGCGTGCCGGGGTGGCCGAGGGCGACATCGTGCTGTTCCACACCGGGATGGGCGACGTCTACCACGAGCCGTCCTACTTCACCGACCACCCGGAGGTCCCGCTGGAGGTCGCCGAGTACCTGGTGGAGCGCCGGACGAGCATGGTGGGCGTCGACATGTGCAGCGTCGACCACGAGCCGTTCGAGGTGCACCACACGCTGCTGGCCGGCGACGTGCTCATCATCGAGAACCTGACCGGTCTGCGGCGGTTGCGTGACGCGGCGGAGTTCCGGGTCTACGCGCTGCCGCTGCGCCTGGAGTCGGACGGCGCGCCCGTGCGGGTGGTGGCCGAGGTGGCCTGAGGGGCGCTCACCGGACCTTCCGGCGTTCGACGAACCCCCCGGCGCAGTCGGGTACGCGCGCCGGACCGGACTCGAAGGCGTGGTCGGGGCCGTGGACGGCGTTGTGCGCCTGGCCTGCGGCAGTGCTCCCGAACTTTCCGGACAAGTCCCGCACCACGGACTCCAGCCCCGGAGGAGGGGCAGGTGGCCTTGGCCTGAGGCCGCCTGGAAACCACTCACCGGGTTGAGGTCACACGACCCCTTCGGGGCGAGGTTCCACGACCCCTGGGGGACTGGAAGCGCGGGGTGCGGCCCGCGCTTCTGACACGGTGGTTCGGTGGAACAGCTCCTCGGCGGTCCTCGCGGTGGCGGCGCGGCGGATCCGGACGGCGAACTGGTCGAGGTCGGTGCAGGAGGTGACCCGCTCGCGTACGGCGCCGGAAACCCCGATGCCCCGGGCGTCCGGGACCGTCAGCACGGCCTCGGCCTCTCCCCCGGCGAGTCCTTCCGCTCTGCCCTGACGGTGGGGACGGCCGACGAAGTCGCTCCTGAATCCGTGGATTCCGGCGTTCATGGCATCCTCCAGGTGTTTCCTGGCCGTGGCGGGCAGCGCCGCGAACACGTAGCCGGAGTACAAATCGCTCCTCGACCGGCCGAGCGCGTCGAACGCCGGGAGCAGCGCGTCGAGGACCGCCAGTTCCGGTTCGGCCCCGGCCTGCTCGGAGAGGGCGGGCAGATCGGCCACGTGGGCGGTCCAGGTGAGCGCGGTAGCGGTGCGTGGGACGCGCGCTCCGGCAGGCAGGCCGCCGGATCGGGGGAACGGCGGATGAAATCGGGGGAGTTCACGCTCAAAAGACGGCGTGGAGGTGACGTCAGGGGAGATCCGGAAACGGAAGGGACCGGATTCTCCTGCGTTCCCGCATGTTCTTCGGGCCTTCTCCGCATTTGCGGGGCCGACCGGACTCCCCTTTCGACGGGGCCTCTTTTCCGCACTCGCTTGAGCGGTTCTGCGCCCCGGTGCCCGCGTCGGCGGCCTCTCCGGCGCACCGGGGCGGGGCGGCGGTCAGGGCCGCTGGCCGACCTCCTCGACCCACGCGCTGGCGACCAGGACGGCGTAGTGGTTGACCTGCGGCAGCCGACCGGTCGGGACGGGGTCGTCGCTCTCCACCACCACGGTCTCGTGGTAGAGCGGCATCCCGGTGTCGGGGGCGAACATGATCCGCCGTTGCAGGATTTGCCCCTCGGCGCTCTCGGTGTCCTCGGTGAGGAAGAGCAGTCCCGAGCGGCCCTCCCGGTCGGTGGCGGTCCCGGCGGACCGCACGTCGCCGTGCTCGGCCAGGAGACGCAGGATCGCGCCCTGCTCGGCGGGGGCGACCGGCCGCTCCCCGTAGAGTTCCTGGAGCGAGACGAACAGGTCCGCGGTGCTGGTGCCGTCCCACAGCGTCAGCAGTTGGGCCTCCAACCGCTCGGGGTCGGTGGACAGCTCACCCGGTTCCCAGGTGAGCGCCATGCCCTCGTCCATGCCGTCGCTCTCCTCAGGGCCCTCCTCGAACAGGAACCGGAGGGGGGACTCGTCCCCCTCCAGGTGCTCGGGGGGGCAGGGGGTGCTCGATCCAGTAGCCCGCGTCCTCCTCGACCGAGCGCCAGACCTGGTGGTCGACCGGTGCGATGCCCCAGCCGGACTCGCCGGTGTCCGCGTCCTGCGCCAGGGTCAGCCTCCACTGCGAGGTGCGCACGTAGGCGACGTCCCCGGGCGCGGACGCGGACCGGACCTCGGCCGTCTCCGCCAGGGCCAGCAGTTCCTCCCGGGCGTCGCCCAGTTCGGAGGGGACCACCGCCAGGGGGCAGGAGGGGGACCCGCGTAGGCCGTCTCCGAGGAGTCGAGGGCGAACTCCCCGACCGTGGCGAGGGCGGCCACCGCGGCGGCGGCGCCGAGGGCGGCCAGGCGCCCCCGGGGCGCGGGAGGCGCCGCGGGCCACGGCGTCGACGCGGGCCCGGGCGAGCTGTTCGGCGTCGACCCGGACGGCCGAGGCGGGATCGTGTGGTGCGAGCAGGTCGCGCACGGCGCGTTCGTCGGTGTTCAACGCTTCTCCTTCGCGGTGTCGAGCGGGACGGTGGCGGGGTGGGCGGCGTCCGCCGCGGCGTCGGCCAGGAGCCGTTCGATGCGCCTGCGCGCCCGGTGCCACGGACGCGGGCGGTGGCGACCGTGCAGCCCAGCACCCGGGCGGCGGCGGGCACGTCCAGGCCCTCCCAGGCCAGGAGCATCACCAGTTCGCGGTCGTCGGGTCTGAGCCGGTGCAGCACCGAGAGCGCGGTGCGCCGCTCCGTGACCAGGTCGGCGTTGTCGGTCTCGGCGGCGGGGGAGGTCCACTGGTTCGCGAACCTGCTGAACACCTCCCCGCGCCTGCGCATCTGGCGGGACCTGGCCCGTACGACGTTGCGCGCCACGCCGTACAGCCACGGCAGGGGATCGGTTCCGGGAACCCTGTCGAAGTGCTCCCAGACCAGGCCGGAGGTCTCGGCCGCCACCGTCGTCGGCGTGGTCGGGCCCCAGCCGACGCCAGGCGTAGCGGTGGACGGCCTCGTAGTGCCGCTCGAACAGACGGGTGAACCCACCCCTGCCGGGTGCCCCGTCCTCGTCGTCTTTCCGTACGACTGCACACTCCTGTGTCGCGGGGAAGGGATCCGTTGCAGCGGTGCCGCGATATTTCTCCGAGGCCGGGAAACAACGCGGACGGGCGCTTTCCCGTGAAGGGGGAGAGCGCCCGTCCGCTCTCTCGCCGGGGCCGCGCGCCGCGTCAGGGGTGCGCGGGCGGATACGGTCCCCACTGCTGGGGCGGGTACGGCGGGGGGAGCTGCTGCCCCGGCATCGGAGGCGGCGGCCGGGGCGGCGGATACGGGGCCTTCGGGTGCGGGTACGGCGGGGCCTGGGGCGGCTGCGCGTAGGGCGAGGGGGGAGGAGCGCCGTACGGCTGCGGTCCCTGCGGGAGCGGGTGGGAAGCCTCCTTGGCGGAGCCTCCCCGAAACATCGCCACCACGTTGCCGACTGCCGGGGCTGCCGGCAGCACGACCACGTAGAAGCTGATCAGGTACCAGCCGCCGAAGAGGAAGACCCAGCCGCCCCACACGGGCAGGGCGAGACCGAGCAGGGCGGACAGCACCCGTCGTCCCGTGCCGAACCTGGGCAGCGGAGCGGTCAGCAGCAGGAGGCCGCCGAGCACGGAGAGGATGAGTACCAGGTCGTCCACGGTATCGACCTCGGGGTGGGAGGGAGGCGCGGGAGCGAGTGGGGGGGCGGCCGGGCCGGGACACTGTACCGCCGCCGCTCCACGGCATCTCCCGGTTGTGCCTCCGCCCCGGTGAGACGGGCTTCTCCCAGGTGCCACTGGCGTTCGGCGCGGGTTTGGCGTACTTTGGAAAGCGCTTTCACAAGAAAGGTGGGACGACACATGGGTGATCACGTGCTGGGTGTCGCCATGAACGGCGTCACCGGACGCATGGGATACCGCCAACACCTGACCAGATCGATCCTGGCCATCCGCCAGGACGGCGGGGTGGAGCTGCCCGACGGCTCCAGGGTCATCCCCGAACCCGTCCTCGTCGGGCGTTCGGCGGAGAAACTGCGCGCGATCGCCGAGCGGCACGGGATCGAGCGGTGGAGCACCGACCTCGACGCGGTGCTCTCCGACGACTCGGTCGAGGTGTACTTCGACGCCCAGATCACACACGCCCGCGAGGCCGCGGTGCGCGCCGCCATCGCCGCGGGAAAGCACGTCTACGTCGAAAAACCGACCGCCGACAGCCTGAGCGCGGCCCTGGAACTGGCCAAGCTGGCCCGCGACGCGGGAATCCGCAACGGCGTCGTGCAGGACAAGCTGTTCCTGCCCGGCCTGCTCAAACTGCGCCGCCTCGTCGACAGCGGGTTCTTCGGTCGCATCCTGTCGATCCGCGGCGAGTTCGGCTACTGGGTGTTCGAGGGCGACTGGCAGCCCGCGCAGCGCCCCAGCTGGAACTACCGCGCCGAGGACGGCGGCGGCATCGTGCTGGACATGTTCCCGCACTGGCACTACATCCTGGAGCAACTGTTCGCCCCGGTACGCGCCGTCACCGCGCGCGTCGCCACCCACATCCCCGAACGCTGGGACGAGGGCGGGCGGCGCTACACCGCCACCGCCGACGACGCCGCCTACGCCGTCTTCGAGCTGGAGGGCGGCACCGTCGCGCAGATCAACTCCTCCTGGTCGGTGCGGGTGGACCGCGACGAACTGGTGGAGTTCCAGGTGGACGGCACGCACGGCAGCGCGGTCGCGGGGCTGCGCAGCTGCCGCGTGCAGCACCGCTCGGTCACGCCGAAGGCCGTGTGGGACCCCGACGCCGTCGACCCGGGCCGCTACCGCGAGCAGTGGGACACCGTGCCCGACAACACCGAGTTCCCCAACGGCTTCCGCGCCCAGTGGGAGCTGTTCTTCAAGCACCTGCGCGCCGACGCGCCCTTCCCGCACGACCTGCTGTCGGGGGCGCGCGGACTGCAACTGGCCGAGGCGGGGCTGCGGTCGGCGCAGTCGGGCCGCACCGTGGAACTGGAGGAGGTCGCACTGCCGTGACGTCGCTGACCCTGCGGCTGCCCGACGCGACGGGAGCCCTGGAGACCTACACCGTGCTCGGCGCGCCCGTCACCCCCGGGAGCACCGCTCCCGCGCGTTCGCGCACCGCCTACGCCGCCGCCCACGTGGTGGCCGACCCGCTGGGCGGCAACGGACCCGGACGGCCCGCCCGGCTCGACTGGGACGCCACGATGGCCTTCCGCCACCACCTGTGGGACCTGGGACTGGGCGTGGCCGACGCGATGGACACCGCCCAGCGCGGAATGGGGCTGGACTGGGAGGCCACCGCCGAACTGATCCGACGCAGCGCAGCCGAGGCCGCCACGCGGGGCGCGGCCCTGGTCTGCGGGGTCGGAACCGACCAGCTGGAGCCCGGGCAGGCCAGTCTGGAAAGCGTTATCAGGGCCTACGGGGAGCAGTTGGCCGTCGTCCAGGAGGCGGGCGCCCAACCGGTCGTCATGGCCAGTCGCGCGCTCGCGGCCGTCGCCGAGGGCCCCGACGACTACACCAAGGTGTACGGGCGGCTGCTGGCCGAGGCCGACCGGCCCGTCGTCCTGCACTGGCTGGGCGAGGTCTTCGACCCCGCGCTCGCCGGGTACTGGGGTCACGCCGACCCCGCCGACGCGATCGAGGGCGTGGCCGCCCTCATCGCCGACCACGCCGACGCCGTGGACGGCATCAAGGTGTCGCTGCTGGACGCCTCCCTGGAGGTGCGGCTGCGCAACCTGCTGCCCGAGGGCGTGCGGCTGTACACCGGGGACGACTTCAACTACCCCGAACTGATCCTGGGCGACGCCGACGGCCACTCGCACGCGCTGCTGGGCGTGTTCGCGGCCATCGCCCCGGCCGCCGCCGAGGCCCTGCACGCCCTGGACTCCGGCGACGTCGACCGCTACCGCGCGCTGCTGGAGCCCACGGTTCCGCTGGCCCGGCACCTCTTCGCCGAGCCGACCTACTACTACAAGACCGGGATCACCTTCCTGGCCTGGCTCAACGGACACCAGAAAGGCTTTTCCATGGTGGGGGGACTGCACAGCGCCCGCGACCTGACACACCTGGCGACCGCGTTCCGGCTCGCCGACGCCGCCGGGGTGCTCACCGACCCGGAGACGGCCGTGGCCCGCATGCGCTCCCTGCTCGCCGTGGCCGGGGTGGACCAGTGACCGAGACCATCGAGACGACCGTCGACGTCCCCTCCGGCCTTCCCGCCGCGGTGCCCACCCCCCGGCCGGGCGACCCGCGGCTGGCACGGCTCTCCCTCAACCAGGCCACGGTCAAGCGGTGGAGCCTGGCCGAGGCCGTCGAGGGCTGCCTGCGCGCCGGAGTGCCCGCGATCGGCCCGTGGCGTGAACCGGTGGCCGAGATGGGACTGGCCGCCGCGGCCCGGCTGCTCCGCGACTCCGGACTGCGCGTCTCCTCCTACTGCCGGGCCGGGTTCCTCACCGGAACCGACCGGGCGGCCGCCCTGGACGACAACCGGCGCGCCATCGACGAGGCCGCCGAGCTGGGCGCCCCCTCCCTGGTGATGGTCGTCGGCGGACTCCAGGAGGGCGACCGCGACCTGGCGGGCGCCCGCGGGCGGGTGGTCGACGCCCTCGCCGAACTCGTCCCCTACGCCGCCGAGCGCGGCGTCCGCCTCGGCCTGGAACCGCTGCACCCCATGTTCTGCGCCGACCGCGCGGTGCTGTCCACCCTGGGGCAGGCCCTGGACATCGCCGAGCGCTTCGCCTCCGAGGCGGTGGGCGTGGTCGTGGACTCCTACCACGTGTGGTGGGACCCGCAGGTGCGGGCGCAGATCGCCCGCGCGGGCGAGCGCATCGTCATCTACCAGGCGTGCGACTGGGTGCTGCCGATCCCGGCCGACCCGCTGCTGGGGCGCGGGATGGTCGGCGACGGCTACGCCGACGTCGGCGGGCTGCGCCGCGCCGTCGACGCGGCCGGCTACACCGGGGACATCGAGGTCGAGATCTTCAACGCCGACGTCTGGGCCGCCGACGGCGACGCGGTGATCGCCACCGTGGCCCGCCGCCACGTGCAGTACGTCGTCTGACCACCGCCAACGCCCACGGTCCGGGCCAAGCGCTCCCGGACTTCGACCAAGGAGCCCTCATGGACTTCGACGGAATCCTGTTCTTCCCGCTCACCCCCTTCGACGAGCGGGGGGACCTCAACGAGGCCGCGTTCGAGCGGCACGTGGCGTCCGGCCTCGACCACGGGGCGGGCGGCGTGTTCGCGGCGTGCGGCACGGGCGAGATCCACGCCCTGTCCGCCGAGGAGCACGCCCGCGTGGTGGAGCGCGCGGTCGCCGTCACCGCGGGCCGGGTGCCGGTCGTCGCCGGTGCGGGCGGCAGCGTGCGCACCGCGGTGGAGCAGGCCGCAGCGGCCCGCGACCTCGGCGCCGACGGCGTCCTGCTGCTGCCGCCCTACCTGGTGGGCGCGCCCCAGCGCGGCCTGGTGGACTACGTCCGCACCGTCACCTCCGCCGTGGACATCCCGGTGGTGGTCTACCAGCGCGGCACCATGGTGTTCACCCCCGACAGCGCCGCCGAGATCGCCCGGATCCCCTCCGTGGTCGGCATCAAGGACGGCGTGGGCGACCTGGGGCGGATGCACCAGATCGTGCTGGCGGTGCGGGAGCGGCGCGGGGACGACTTCGTCTTCTTCAACGGCCTGCCCACCGCCGAACTGACCTTCCGGGCCTACCGGGGGGTGGGGGTGCCGCTGTACTCCTCGGCGGCGTTCGCGTTCGTGCCCGAGGTGGCCACCGCGTTCTACGAGGCGGCCCACGCGGGCGACCCGCTGGCCGACACCCTGGTCCGGGTGTTCTACGACCCGCTGGTCCGGCTGCGCGACCGGGTCCCCGGCTACGCGGTCTCCCTGGTCAAGGCCGGGGCGCGGCTGCGCGGCGCCGACGTGGGCGGGGTGCGGCCGCCGTTCGTCGACCCCACCGAGGACGAACTCGCCGAGCTGCGCGCGATCGTCGACGCCGGGCTGGCCGCGGTCGGAAAGAGCTGACCGGGCATGCGGATCAGCGAGATCACCGCCCAGGCCCACCGGCTGCCGCTGCACCGGGCCTGGGACGGCGGAGTGGACCGCAACGACGTCGTGGTGGTCCGGGTGGTCGCCGACACCGGACAGGTCGGCACCGGGTTCGCCTGGACGCCGCTCATCGGCGCGGGCGCGGTGCTGGCGCTGCTGCGCGACGACTGCCCGGCCGCGCTGCTGGGCCGCGAGGTGAACCCCGGGCCGCGCTGGGACGAGCTGCGCTGGCACCTGCGCGAGGCGGGCACCAGCGGACTGACCCTGATGGCCGCCGCGGCGGTGGACATCGCGCTGTGGGACCTCACCGCGCGCGCCGCCGGGGTGAGCCTGGTCGACCTCATCGGGCGGCGGCGCGCGCACGTGGCGGCCTACGGCAGCGGGGTGAACCTCGACCACACCCTGGAGGAGCTGCTGGAGCAGGTGCGCGGCTGGCTGGCGGCCGGACACCGGGCGGTCAAGATCAAGGTGGGCTCGCCGGAGCTGGACCGCGACGTGGAGCGGGTGGCGGCGGTGCGGGAGCTGATCGGAGACGACCGGCTGCTCATGCTCGACGCCAACCAGCGCTGGGACCTGCCCGCGGCGGTGCGGGCGCTGGCCGCCCTGGAACGGTTCGACCCCTACTTCGTCGAGGAGCCGCTGCCCGCCGACGACCTCGACGCGCACGCGCGGCTGCGCTCGCGCACCGCGGTCCCGTTCGCGATCGGGGAGAACCTGCGCACCGTCGCCGAGTTCGAGGCGGCCCTGGCCGCGGGGGTGTGCGACGTCGCCCAGCCCAACGCGGTGCGGGTGGGCGGCATCACCCCGTTCCTGCGCGTCGCGGAACTGGCCGCGCGCCACAGCGTGCCCGTCGCCCCGCACCTGCTGCCGGAGTTGTCGACGCAGTTGGCGCTGTGCGTGCCGCGGGCGGCGATGGTCGAGGACATCGACCGCGCCTCCTTCGCCGCCCTGGGTGCGCTCGCCCGCCCCAGCGGGGTGGAGATCACCGGCGGGCGGGCCACCGCGCAGACCGGCCCGGGCCACGGCCTGGAGTTCGCCCCCGACCTCGCCCCGATCGCCTGACCCCGCGGAGTCCGGGCCCCCTGGGCCGAGCCCTCTCGGCCCAGGGGAGTCCCAGGCGGCCTCGGGCCGAGGCTTCCGGAGTCCCGGCAGCGGGTCCGGGACCCGATCGGGGCCGGAGACGGCCCGGACCTCACTCCCGGGACACGTCGACGCGGTCCAGCGGGTGGGTGGCCGGGCCGTGCAGGACCTCGCCGTCGAGGCCGAAGCGCGAGCCGTGGCAGGGGCACTCCCACGCCTCCTCGGCGGCGTTGAAGGCGACGATGCAGCCCAGGTGGGTGCAGCGCGCCGACACCGCGTGCGCCGTGCCCGACCCGTCGCGGTAGACGGCGCAGCGCTGCCCGTTCACCCGCACCACGGCCCCCGACCCCGGCGGGATCTCCTCGACCGAGTCGACGTGCGTGGTGGTCAGCCGGTCCCCGATGAAGTGCCGGGCCACCGACGCCTGGAGCCTGAAGAACGCGGGGGCCTCGCGCAGTCCCCGCAGCCGCCGCGGATCGTACAGCTCGGCCCAGGGAGAGGCGCCGCCGGTGATGAGCGCGGCGAGCAGCCTGCCCGACATGACGCCGTTGCTCATGCCCCAGGCGCCGTAGCCGGTGGCGACCCAGACGTGCTCGGTGCCGGGGTGGAACAGGCCGACGTAGGGCACGCGGTCGGTGGTGTGGTTGTCCTGGGCGGCCCAGCGGTGGGTGATCTCGGTGACGTCGAACCGCTCCCGGGTCCACTCGGCCAGCCGCAGGTACATCTCCTCGGTGTCGCCGGTGCCGGGCTTGAACGTCTCCCCGGTGACGATGAGCAGCCGCCGCCCGTCGCCGTAGGGGGTGGTGCGCACCGAGCGGGTGTTCTGCTCGGTGGTGAGGTAGGCGCCGCCGGGGGCCCGGTCGGCGGGCAGCGGCGCGGCCACGACGAGTTCGCGGCGCGGTTCCAGCCGGGAGAACAGCAGCGCCCGGTCGAAGACGGGGTAGTGGGTGGCCACGACGACGTCGCGGGCGGTCACCGTCGCCCCGTTCTCGGTGGTCAGCCGGCACGGGTCGCCCTCGTCCAGGTCGAGCACGCGGGTGCGCTCGTAGACGCTGCCGCCGTGGTCCAGCAGGTCGGCGACCAGCGCCGTCAGGTACTTGCGGGGGTGGAACTGGGCCTGGCCGGTCACCCGGACCGCGCCCGCCACGTCGAACGGCAGGCCGGTGTCGGTGGTGAACGACGCGGGCAGCCCGGCCTCGCGCGCGGCGTCGGCCTCGGCGCGGATCTGGTCGACGCCGTCGGCGGACTCGACGTAGGAGTAGGCGGGCACGCGCTCCAGGTCGCAGTCGGCGCCGAGTTCGTCGGCGACCTCGGCGACGTGCTCGACCGCGTCCTGCTGGGAGCGCGCGTACAGGCGCGCGCCCTCCGCGCCGTGCGCCCTGGCCAGTTGGGAGTAGACCAGGCCGTGCAGTGCCGACAGCTTCGCCGTGGTGTAGCCGGTGGTGCCCGCGGCGACGCGGTCGGCCTCCAGGATCGCCACGGAACGCCCCGCGCGGGCCAGTTCCCAGGCGGTGCAGATCCCGGCGATGCCGCCGCCGACCACGGCGACGTCGACCTCGACGTCGCCGTCGAGCGCGGGGTGCGGAGTGGGCGGGACCGAGTCCATCCAGTAGGACTCGTGGGTTCCGGGCAGCGTCGTCATGGGGAGCCCACTTCCCCTGTTCCCGCCGTGTGACACATGGCGTGGGGCGGTTCCGTGCCGGGGGCCGGCCACGTGGGGGGAGCGCAGGAGGCGCGGGTGATCAGGCGTGCGCCGATCCGGTAGGTGAGGCCGGGGGAGTCGGCTGTGCTCAGGGTGCCGCGGATCTGCTGCATGAGCAGGTCGAAGGCGAGTCGGCCCAGTTCGGCGGCGCCGTTGTCGACGACCGTGATGGGTGGTTGCCAGTTCGCCAGCCAGTGGATGTCCTCGTGGCAGACGAGGGAGAGCCGGTCGGGAACACGGATTCCGGCGCTGGCCAGGGTGGGCAGGACCCCGAAGACCGCCTCGTGGTTGGCGCCGAACAGCGCCGTCATGTCGGGTGCCCGCTCCAGCAGGCGGCGGGTGGCCTCGGCGCCGAACGCGGGGGAGAAGGGGCCGCGCTCCAGCAGGACCGGGTCGGCTTCCAGGCCGTGTTCGCGCAGTGCCTCCTCGTAGCCCGCGTAGCGCTCCCGTCCCGAGTTGGCCGAGGGCAGACCGCCCAGGTAGCCGATCCGCCGGTGGCCCAGTTCCAGCAGGTGGCGGGTGGCGGCGTAGGCGCCCTCGCGGTCGGAGGCCAGCACAGAGGGCGCGCGGCCGTCGTCGGGGGCCCGGATCACGTTGACCACCGCGGTGCCCGCGTCCAGCATCTCGTCGCACGTCGCGGCGTTCTTTCCGGTGCCGATGACGAGCACGCCGTCCACGTTGTGCTCGGCGAGCATGCGCAGCACCGACTCCTCCCGGGCCTCCTCGGCGTCGGTGATGCACAGGATCACCTGGTAGCCCTCGTCGGCGGCGCAGCGCTGCACGACTCCGGCGATGGTGTGGAAGGAGGCGTTGATCAGGTTGTTCATGACCAGGCCGATGAGCTTCGAACGGCGGGAGCGCAGGGCGCTGGCCGCCCGGTTGGGCCGGTAGCCCAGGCGTCTGGCCGCGTTCTCCACCGCGGTGCGGGTCTCGGGCGCGATGAGCGGCGATCCGCTCAGCGCCCGCGACGCCGTGCTGCGCGACACTCCGGCCGCGGCAGCCACATCCTTGAGTGTGACCGCCATGCCCCTCCTCCGGGAGACTGGACCCTCTGCAAACGTTTGCACGATGAGGTCCCCATAATGCCACAGGGTTTGGCGGCTGGGCCGTGCTACCGGCAAGTTTCTCCAGGTTAACTCTGTATTACGCGCTTGACTTCTCGTATTTCCCCTGGTGAACATGATGCAACCGATCCCACAAACGTGGGTGGGCATCGGTTCGGACGAGTGGGAAGAAGAACCATGGACCGCGGTGACGTGACCTGGCGGGGCTACTGGCCCGCAGCGCCCACCCCCTTCGACACCGAAGGCCGCCTCGACGAGGACGCCTGGCGTGCGCTGCTCCGCCTCTACCTGGCGCAGGGCGTGCACGGAGTGCTGGTCAACGGCAGTACCGGCGAGTGGTTCAGCCAGACCCCCGACGAACGCCGCAGCGTGGCCCGGATCGCGGTCGAGGAGATCGGCGGCCGGATCCCGGTGGTCGTCGGCGTCACCGCCTACACCCCCGGCGAGGCGGCACGGCTGGCCCGCCACGCGGCCGACATCGGCGCCGACGGGGCGCTGGCCACCCCGCCGCCCTACGTCCACCCCTCCCCGGCGGAGACCCTCGCCTTCTACACCGAGGTCTGCGCCGCCACCGACCTGCCGTTCATGGTCTACAACTGGCCCCGGGGCGTGGCCGTGGACATGGCCGCCGACCAGGACCTGATCCGCCGTCTGTGCGACATCGACACCGTGGTCGCGGTCAAGGACAGCACCGGCGACTGGCTGCGCATGCTCACCACCGTCGAGTCCGTCGGCGACCGCGTCCGGGTCTTCGGCAGCTTCCTGCACCGCCGCGGACTGGCCGTCCTGCTCGGGATCGGCGGCGACGGCAACATCGACGGCGGGGCGCTGGGGGCGCCCTTCGCGGTCCCCTACTACGAGGCCGTCCGCGCCGGGGACCGCGAGACCGCCCGGCACTGGGCGGACCGCTACACCGCACTGTCGTCGGCGCTGGTCAACCCCGACTACAGCGGACGTTTCGCCTCCCCCGTCCCGCAGCTCAAGGCGGCCATGGCCCTGCTGGGCCAGCCGGGCGGCACGGTGCGGCCCCCGCTGCTGCCCGTCACCGACCCCGACGCGCTCGCCGCGATCGAACGCGCCGTCAAGGCGGCCGGACTGCCCGAGGCACCCACCGCGGAGGCCCGGTGAGCGCCCGCAGGCCGGCGTCCGCCGCCCCCGGTCCGTGGATCGTGCTCCACCTGGACGGGGAGGCGGTCCGCACACCGGCGGGAACCAGCGTCGCCGCCGCGCTCATCGCGCACGGCCGCTGGGACTTCCGACGCGACGCGGTCACCGGCCAACCGCGCGGACCCTTCTGCGGGATGGGGGTCTGCATGGAATGCGAGGTCACCGTGGACGGCACCCCCGGACGACGGGCCTGCCTGGAACGGGTGCGCCCCGGAATGCGGATCGACACCGGCCGCACCGCCCCCGACAGGGAGGACTCATGAGCACCCAGCCGACGGCCGCACCGGCCGGCGCGCGCGGCGGAGACCACCGCGCCGACGCGGCCGTGGTCGGTGCCGGACCCGCCGGACTGTCGGCCGCGCTCACCCTGGCCCGCGGCGGACTGTCGGTCGTCCTCCTCGACGAGCAACCCGAACCCGGCGGCCAGTACTACCGCCGCCCCGGACCGGAGGTGACCGAGCGCCTCGGCGACCACCGTCCCGAGGGCGCCCGCCTCGTCGCCGAGGTCCGCGCCGCCGGGGTGCGCGTGCTCACCGGGCACACCGTCTGGGGCGTCAGCGACGACCGCGCCGCGCTGCTGGCCGTCGCCCCCGACGGCACGACCACGCGCGTCCACGCCGCCCACACCGTCATCGCCACCGGGGCCTTCGAGCGCGCCATCCCGTTCGCCGGATGGCACCTGCCCGGCGTCGTCACCCCCGGACTGGCCCAGCACATGGCCGAGGAGGGGGTCGCCGTGGGCTCCCGGGTGCTGGTCGCCGGATCGGGGCCGTTCCTGCTGCCGGTCGCCCGCTCCCTGCTGGAGCGGGGCGCCCGCGTCCTCGCCGTGGTCGAGGCCGGAACCCCCTACCGGATGGGCGTACGCGCGCTCGGCGCCGCCCGCTTCCCCGGCCGCCTGGCGGAACTCTCCTCCCACCTGCTGGGCCTGGCCCGCCACCGTGTCCCCCTGCTGCAGGGAGCGGTCGTCACCGAGGCTCGCGGCCGGAGCCGGGTGGAGTCGGCGACCGTGGCCCCGCTGCGGGACCCGCACCGGGTCCTGCACCGCTACGACGTGGACGCGTTGTGCGTGGGATACGGCTTCCGCCCGCAGACCGACCTCGCCCAACTGCTGGGCTGCGCGATGCGCCGCGACCCCGCCACCGGCGACCAGACCCCCGTGGTGACCGGCCCCGGCCGCACCTCCCGCGCGGGCGTGTACGTCGTGGGGGAGGCCGCCGGGGTGGCCGGGGCCCCGAGCGCCCTCGCCCGGGGGGAGGCCGCCGCCCTGGACGTGCTGGCCCGCGCGGGGGGACCCGCGACCCGGGCCGCCCGGCGGAGCGTCGCCGTCCGCCTGGCCCGCGCACGCCGGTTCGCCGACCTCACCGCCGCGCTCTACCCCGCGCCGGGCGTCCTGGCCGACGCCCTCGTCTCCGCGCTTCCCGACCACGCCCTGGTCTGCCGGTGCGAGTCGGTCACCGCGGGAGCCGTGCGCGCGGCCGCCGCCGAACCCGGCGGCGCCGAGGTGCCCGGGATCAAAGGCGCCACCCGCGCCGGGATGGGCCCCTGCCAGGCACGGGAGTGCGGGCCGGCGCTGGCCGCGCTGCGCGACCGCACCGGGGCGCCCGGCCAGGCCGCCGTCCCCGCCCGGATGCCGGTGCGCCCCCTGCCGCTGACCGCCGTGCCCGCCCCCGAGCACACGACCGACCGGAGGAAGCCGCATGGGCACCGCTGACGCCGTCATCGTCGGAGCGGGCGTGCTCGGTTGCGCGACCGCCTTCGAACTCGCCCGGTCCGGCCTGCGCGTGGTCGTGCTGGAGCGCGGGGCGCCCAACCGGGAGGGCTCCGGAACCACCGCGGGCAACCTGCACATCCAGGCCATCCACACCCGCCGCCCCGGCCAGGAGGTCCCCGTCGACAGCGCCCGGCTGCTGCCCGTGCAGCACGCCGCCGGACTTCTGTGGGAGGACGTCGAGACCCGACTGGACGCAGACCTGGAGGTCCGGCGCAACGGCGGGTTCATGGTCGCCGAGACCCCCGAGCAGTACGCGGAGCTGCGGACCAAGCACCGCTGGGAGACCGGGATCGGTCTGCGCACCGAGGTACTGGATGGCGACACCGCCCGCCGGGAACTGCCGCTGCTGGGCCCCTCCGTGACCGCCGCCACCTGGTGCCCCCACGACGGCTACGCCAACCCGCTGAAGACCGGCCCCGCCTACCTGGCAGCGGCCCGCCGCCACGGCGCACGCGTTCACGCCTTCACCCCGGTGACCGGCCTGACCCGGCACACCGGCGCCTGGCGGGTCCACACCGCCCACGACCACTACGACACCCCCGTCGTCGTCAACGCCGCCGGACCGTGGATCGCCCAGGTCTGCGCCCTGGCCGGAGCGGACGTGCGCATGGCCCCGGTCGCCATCCAGATGCACGCCACCGTGCGTGTCCCACCGGTCCTGCGCCACCTGGTGCAGCACATCGGGGAAGGGCTGTCGGTCAAGCAGGTCGCCGCGGGCAACGTCCTCATCGGCGGCGGCTGGCCGGCCCGCCGCCTCGACCTGGCGGGGCGCAGTGAGGTCAGCGTGGAAAGCCTCGTCGGCAACGTCGACCAGGCCGGACGGGTCCTGCCGTTCCTCGCCGGGCTGCGGCTGCTGCGCACCTGGGCCGGGCCACTGGCCGCCACCCCCGACGAGATGCCCCTCATCGGGGAGGTCCCCGGCCACACCGGCCTCTACGTGGTCGGCGGCACCTACGCCTTCACCTTCGCCCCGCTGTGGGCGGAGACGCTCCGCCGACTCGTCACGGGCGGGCGCCCCCGCGTCGACGTCACCGACTTCTCCCCCCGACGACTGATGGGGACCGACCGGACCGCCCCCAAGTCCCGACTGCCGGAAGGAAAGACCCAGTGCTGAACCACAACCGCCCACGGCCCGAGCCCGGAGAGGCGTCCGCGCCCGGATCGCTGTGGTTGACCAACGCCCACGTGGTGGACGTGCGCACCGGCGATTTGCGCCGCGACCGCAACGTGGAGATCACCGGCGGACGCGTCGCGCGGATCACCGCCGAGGCGCCCGCCCCCGGCGAACGCACCGTCGACCTGGGCGGACGCTACCTGGTGCCGGGACTGATCTCGGTGCACACCCACCTGTCGGTCCTCTACCCCTTCAGCGACGCCGACGACGACGAGGACTCCGCGACCACGGTGCTGCGCGCCGCGGCACGCGCCCGCGACGCCCTGAACGCCGGAGTCACCACGGTGCGCACACTCGGCGAGCAGAACCGCGCCGACCTCATGCTGCGCGCGGCGGCCGCCGAGGGCTGGGCCCCGGCGCCCCGCATCGTGGGCGCCGGACTGGCGGTCTCCACCACCGGCGGACACGGCAAGGGCGGCCTCAGCGTCTTCGCCGACGGCCACGACGCCTTCCTGCGCGCCGCACGCGCCGAACTGGACGCCGGGGCCGACCACATCAAGATCTTCATCACCGGAGGCATCGCCCACCTGGGCGAGACCTTCAACAGCTCCCAGACCTCCCCCGAGGAGATGCGCGCCGCGGTACGCGCCGCCCGGGAGCACGGCACCTACGTCGTGGCGCACGCCGGGGGCTCCGGCGCGATCAGGGAGGCGCTGGCCTGCGGGGTGCGCGGCTTCGAGCACGGATACGACCTCGACGGGGAGACCATCGCGCAGATGGCGCGCCACCGGGCGTTCCTCACCCCCACCCTGACCGTGACCCGCTGCCCCGACTGGATGCGCGCCCACGACTTCACCGAATGGCAGATCGAACTGGCCATGGAGGTCGGTCCCAGGCACCTGGACAGCATCCGGCGCGCCGTCGCCCAGGGCCTCAACACCACGGGCGACCCCGAGGCACCGGGCATCACCATCGTCACCGGCACCGACTACCCGCCCGGTGAACCCATGGACGGCACCGTCACCCAGGTCCGCGAGATGCAGTTCCTCACCGACGCGGGACTCTCCCCGCTCCAGTCGCTGCAGGCCGCCACCGTCAACGCCGCGCGCCTGGTCATGCTCGACCACGAGATCGGGCTGGTGGAGGAGGGATACGTCGCCGACCTCATCGCGGTGGGCTCCGACCCCACCTCCGACATCGCCGCCCTCCACGACATCCCCCTGGTGGTCCAGGGAGGCCGCGTCGTGCGCGACGACCTGCCCGCAGCTCCCACCGGAGGACAGCAGTGACCCACTCCCACGACCGCCCCCTGCGCCTGGCCGTGGACATCGGCGGCACGTTCGTCGACGCCATCGCCTACGACGAACGCACCGGCCTGATGCGGCTCAACAAGGCGTCCACCACCCCGGACGACCCCGCGGCGGGCGTGCTCGACGCGGTCGGCGGCCTCATCGCCGACCTGGGCGACGTCGAGGCGTTCGTGCACGGCACCACCCTCGGGCTCAACGCGATCCTGCAACGCAGGGGAGCCGACGTCGGCATCCTCACCAACGAGGGATTCCGCGACATCTTCGAGATCGCGCGCGCGGCGATCCCCGCCGACCACATGTACGACTTCTCCTACAGCGGCCCGCCCCCGCTGGTGCCGCGCCGCCACCGCCTGGGCGTGCCCGGACGGATCGACGCACAGGGCGGGGTCGCCACCGAACTCGACGAGGACGCCGTCGTCGCCGCCGGACGCCTCCTCGTGGAGGAGGGAATCACCTCCGTCGCGGTGTGCTTCCTGCACTCCTACGCCAACCCCGAGCACGAGCGGCGCGCCGCCGCCCTGCTGCGCGAGGCGTTCCCCGGCCTGTCGGTGTCGGTTTCCACCGACACCACCCGCGAGTACCGCGAGTACGAACGCACCAGCACCGCCGTCATGGACGCCTACATCCGCCCCGTCCTCAACGACTACATCAGCGTCCTCGACCGGGGCCTGCGGGAGCGGGGGCTGGCCGACCCGATGCACATCATGCGCTCGGGAGGCGGCGCGATGACCGCCGACCTGGCCCGGCGCGCCCCCCTGGCCACCGTGCTGTCCGGACCGGCCGGAGGAGTGGTGGGCGCGTCCTACCTGGCACGCGAACTCGGCCACCCGCGCATCCTCTCCTTCGACGTGGGCGGCACCAGCATCGACTCGTGCGTGATCGTCGACGGCGAGCCCGGCGAGGTCCACGAGGCCGCCATCGACGGCTTCCCGCTGCTCATCCCCATCTTCGACCTGCGCACCATCGGGGCGGGCGGCGGTTCGATCGCCTGGATCGACGACGGCCTGCTCAAGGTCGGTCCGCGCAGCGCCGGAGCGGTCCCCGGCCCCGTCGCCTACGGCAACGGCGGCACCGAACCCACCGTCACCGACGCCGCCCTGGTCCTGGGCTACCTGGACGCCGCCGAATTCCTCGGCGGGCGGATGCGCGTCGACACCGCCGCGGCCGCCGAAGCCGTCGCCGACCGCCTCGCCCGCCCCCTGGGTGTCGGCGTCGACGAGGCCGCGGCCAGCGTGTTCCGCGTGATGCTGGCCCGGTCCGTGGGCGCGCTGCGGGAGATCACCGTGGAACGCGGTCTGGACCCGCGCGAGTTCGCGCTGCTGGCCTTCGGCGGCGCGGGCCCCCTCATCGGCCCGATGCTGGCCCGCGACATGGACATCGGCACCGTGGTCATCCCCCGGGTGCCCGCCGCGTTCTCCGCGTTCGGCATGCTCATGTCGGACCTGGAGTACGAGTTCTCCACCACCGTGCTGCGCCCCCTGGACGACACCGGGGTGGCGGCCCTGGAACCGCTGTTCGAGGAACTGGAGGCCCAGGCCCGCGACATGCTCGCCGCCCAGGGGGTGCGGGACGCGCAGAGCACGCTGACCCGGCGCCTCGACGTGCGCTACCGGGGCCAGGAGCACACCTTGGGCATCGACCTGGTCGAAGGCGACACCGCGGCGTCCGTCCTCGGCAGGTTCCACGAACTGCACCGCTCCCGTCACGGCCACGCCATGGACGAGCCGGGAGAGGTCATGACGCTGCGCGTGCGCGCCGTGGGCCACCTGCCCAAACCGGGACTGGTCGAGGCCCCCGCCGCCACCGGCGCCGCCGAGCCCGTCGCCAAACGCGACGCCTACGACCTGGCCACCGGCCGGACCACGCCCTTCGCCGTCTACCGGCGCGACCACCTGGCCCCGGGACAGCGCCTGGACGGTCCCGCCGTCGTCGAGGAGGGCACCTCCACCACGGTCATCTTCGGCGACCAGCGCCTGACCGTCGACCCCTACGGACACCTGTTGGTCACCGCGGCCGACCCCGCGGCCGACCCGGAACGGGAGGACCGCCCATGAGCACCCCGACCCCGCCCCTGGACGGCGCCACCGTCGAGGTCATCCGCAACTACGTGGTGTCGGTCGCCGAGCAGATGCGCCGCACCCTGGTCAGGTCGGCCTTCAACCCGGTCATCTACGACGTCCTGGACTTCGGGATCTCGCTGTACGACTCCAGACTCCAACTGATGGCGGAGGCCGCGGGCATCACGCACTTCCTCGGCGCCAACGACCACGCCGTGGTCAAACTGGTGGAGTACGTCGGCGTCGAGAACATGGGTCCCGGCGACGTGTTCATCATGAACTACCCGTACTGGAGCGGCGCCCACGCCTACGACGCGATGCTGTGCGCTCCCGTCCACCGCGACGACCACGACGGGCCCGCCGCGTTCCTCGCGGTGCGCGCGCACTGGATGGACCTGGGCGCCAAGGAGCCCGGCTACGTGCTGGACTCCACCGACATGCACCAGGAGGGGCTGATCTTCCCCGGCACCCGGATCGTGGCCGCAGGCGAGACAGTGCGCGACATCGTCGAACTGATCCGGTTCAACTCGCGGCTGCCCGAGGCGACCATCGGCGACTTCCACGCCCAACTGGCCGCCCTGCGCACCGGAGAGGCGCGGCTGCGCCAGGTGTGGGACAAGTTCGGCGGCGACCGGGTGGAACGCGCCATCGACCAGGTCATCGAGCACGGCGAACGGATGGCGCGGCGTGCCGTGGCCGCGCTGCCCGACGGCACCTGGACGGCCGTCGACTACGTCGACGACGACTACGTCACCGACGACCTCATCCGGATGGAGGTGAGGGTGACCATCGACGGCGAGGAGATGACCGTCGACTTCAACGGCTCCGACGGCGCCGTGGCCGGGCCCGTCAACCTGCCCATCGGCTCCACCCTGGGTCTGGCCAAGGCCGCGTTCAAGGGACTGACCACCTCCACCGAACCCACCAACGCGGGCCACTTCCGCCCGCTGAGGGTCGAGGCCGACCCCGGCAACTTCTTCCACGCCGTCTACCCGGCCGCGACGTTCACCCAGTGGAGCGCCATCGTCGCCTTCGAACTTATCTACAAGGCGCTGTCGCAGGTCCTGGACTCCCTGCCCGCCTCCAGCGGTGGCGACGAACCCGGCTTCATGGCCCTGGGCCGCGACCCGCGCACCGGACGGGACTACGTGGTCAGCAACAACGAGGGCATCGGCTGGGGCGCGGCCCGCGACCACGACGGCGGCACCGCCCAGCAGCACCCCTCCCAGACCACCGTGCGCAACACCCCCGTCGAGGTGCTGGAGCACAGGGCCGCGCTCTTCCACGAGCGGCTGGAGCTCATCCCGGACTCCGGCGGGGCCGGACGCCGCCGCGGCGGACTCGGCGTGGAACGGCAGGTGCGCTTCACCGCCGACGGCGAGGTGCTGTCCATGAAGAAGAAGAGCAAGACCCGCCCGTGGGCGCTGCACGGCGGGCACGAGCCCGAGCCCAGCGAGATGGTGCTGTGGCCGGACACCGACCGCGCCAAGCGCGTGGGCATGTACCGCACCGCGATGGCCGCGGGCGAACGCTTCGTCAACCGCACCGCGGGCGGGGGCGGATACGGCGACCCGCTGGACCGCGACCCGGCCGCCGTCGTCGCCGACGTCAGCGACGGCTACGTCAGCGTCGACGCGGCCCGGGAGCTCTACGGCGTCGTCGTCGCCGACGACGGGACCTGGCACCCCACCCCCGCGCGGTCGGCCCGCCAGGCCGCGCGGGACGCGGCCGGATAACCCCCGCCGGCCGCCCTCCCCGCACGCTCCGACCACCACCCGCCCCGAACCGGCCCGCGCCCCCGACACGTCGGGGGCCGGCCGCCGAGGGGAGCGGCCCACCGCACGCGCCGGGCCGTCCCCCGCGTCACCCACCCCACCGTCCGTCCCGGTGTCGGCCAACGGCGACCGATCCGGTCAGCAGTCCGGCGGCGTCCTCGCGGACGCCGCGGAACCGAAGGGCAGAAGAACCAGTGCGACCGAACAACACCCACAAGGCGTCCCCCCGATCCCACCGCCGTCCCCGGCTCGCCGCCGGCGCGCTCACCGCGGCAGCCGCGCTGGCCCTCACCGCCTGCGGCGGAGGCGGCGGCGCCGGAGCCGGCACGGCCCGCGCCGAAACGCTCATCATCGCCGAGAACGAGCCCCCGGCGACCTTCGACCCGGTACAGGCCAACAACTCCACCGTGGACGAGGTGGTCCGCCCCGCCTACGACACCCTCGTGCGGTTCGAGGACGGCGAGATCGTGGGATCGCTGGCCACCGAGTGGACGGTCTCCGACGACGGGACCGTCATCGAGATGACCCTGCGCGACGACGTCACCTTCCACGACGGCGCCGCGCTCACCGCACACGACGTCGTCTACACCCTGGACCGGGCCAAGCGGCTGCAACTCGGCGTGGCCTCCTTCATCGCCGCCTACGACTCCGCCGAGGCGGTCGACGACACGCACCTGACCATCCGGCTCAGCAGGTCCCACGCGCCCTTCCTCGCCGCGCTCAGCCGCGTCTACGTCCTCAACTCCGCACTGGTGGAGGAGAACGCCGGGTCCGACGACGGCCAGCAGTGGCTGGCCACCAACGACGCGGGGTCCGGCCCCTACCGGATCACCGGCTACACCCCCAACCAGGAGGCGGCCTTCGAACGCCACGACGAGTACTGGGGCGGCTTCGACGGCCAGCCGCAGAAGGTGGTCTTCCGCTACCTGTCCGAAGCGTCCACCCAGGCCACCGCCCTGCGTCAGGGCGACATCGACATCGCGATGGACATCGCCCCCAACGACTGGGCCTCCTTCGAGTCGACCGGGGGGTTCGTCGTGGACCGGGCCGACACCAACGTCGTGCTGTACGGGCTGTTCAAGATGAGCGGCGAGACCCCGATGGAGGACGCGGCCCTGCGGGAGGCCGTCTCCTACGCCTACGACTACGACCAGCACCTGGAGAACATCCTCCACGGGGCGGGCAACCGGGCCCGGGGGGTGCTGCCCGGCGGCATGCCCTGCCACGACGCCGAGGTGCTCCAGCCCGGGTACGACCCGGACAGGGCACGCGAGATCCTGGAGGAGGCCGGGATCGAGAACGTCTCCATCACCATGACCTACCTGGAGGCCACCGCGGAGATGGAGCAGGCCGCGACCCTGCTGCAGTCCAACCTCGCCGAGATCGGCGTCGACCTGAAGCTGCAGGCCGTCACCTACCCGCAGTACGTGGAGCTGACCGCCGCCGTCGACGACATCCCCGACCTGGGGATGATCTACACCTTCCCCGCCTTCCCCGACCCTGACGCCGTGCTCTACCAGAGCTTCCACTCCCAGTTCGTCGGGGCCGGGATGAACTACGGCGGCTACGCCAACCCCGAGGTGGACGAGCTGGTCGAGCGCGCCCAGAGCGCCACCGACGAGGAGCGGCGCTGCGCCGACTACACCGAGGCGCAGTCGATCATCGCCGAGGACCACGCGGCACTGGCCCTGTCCAACCCCCAGTACGTCACGGTCCTCTCCGACGGCGTCGAGGGCTACGCCTACGACGCCGCGCACCACCAGACCGTGGACGTCTACCGGATCAGCAAGGGCTGACCGCGTCCGCCGGTGCGGCGGTCCCGTCCGGACCGCCGCACCGGTCCCGGACCCCGAACACTCCGACACCACGAGGGGAGGCCCGGTGATCGCGTTCCTCGCCCGGCGACTGGGCATGATGGTCCTCGTCCTGACCGGTCTCGTCACGGTCACGTTCCTCATGACCCAGGTGCTGCCCGGAGACCCGGCCCGCGCGGCCGCCGGACGCAACGCCACCGCCGAACAGGTCGAGGCGGTACGGCGGCGCCTGGGCCTCGACGAGCCGGTACCCGCGCAGTTCGCCGACTACGTCGGCCGCGTCCTCCACGGCGACCTGGGCACCTCGGTGTTCACCCAGCGCCCCGTCGTCGACGACATCGCCCAGACCCTGCCGTCATCGATCGAACTCGTCCTGGCCGCCATGGCGGTCAACATCGTTGTCGCCGTCCCACTCGGCGTGCTCTCCGCCTACCGGCGCGGCAGGGCCGCCGACCTCGCCGCCCGACTCGTCGCGCTGCTGGGGGCCGCCGTCCCCGTGTTCTGGCTGGGGCTGATCCTGCAACTGCTGCTGTCCGCGCAGTGGAACCTGCTGCCGCTGACCGGCCACCTCGGCTTCGACTCGGAGGTCCTGCGAAGGACCGGGATGACCACGGTGGACGCCCTGCTCGCGGGAGACCTCGCGGCGTTCGGCGACGCGCTGCGCCACCTGGTGCTGCCCGCCGTGACACTGGCGGCCTCCTACATCGCGGTCGTGACCCGCACCCTGCGCTCCACCATGATCAGCGCGCTCGACGCCGACTACATCACGCTGGCCCGCGCCACCGGGGCCTCGGAGTGGCGGGTGGTGGTCTCGCACGGACTGCGTAACGCGCTCGTGCCCACCAGCACCATCCTCGGCATGCAACTGGGCTGGATGCTCGGCTCCACCGTCCTGGTGGAGTCCATCTTCGGACGCACCGGCATCGGCGCCTACTCGGTGACCGCGGTGCTGCAGAACGACCTCTACGCCGTCATCGGCGCGGTCCTGGTGATCGGGGTGGTCTTCGTGGCCGCCAACTTCGCCGTGGACCTGGTCCAACTGTGGCTCAACCCGCGATTGCGCGGTGAGGGCCGCCGCGCCCGCCGCGGCGGGGCGCCCGCCACCGCGGACGCGGGGGGACCGGCATGACCGCCCCCGCCGCACCGACCCGAAGACCCCGAAGACGAGGACAGAGGAAGGACCCGCCCATGCCCGACACCGGGGGACCACCCGCCGCACGTCCCGAGGCCGGCGCCGCGCCGCCGGCCCTCTCCGGTCCGCGCCGCCTGCTCGGACTCCCCGCCCGCCCGTCCGCGCGGCGGCGCGTCGGAGTCGTCGACCGGATCGCCGTGGCCGTGGCCGTCCTCATGGTCCTGGTCGCGGTGTTCGGCCCCCACCTGGCCCCCGCGGACCCCTACGCGGTGGACCTGACCAGGGCACTGCGACCGCCCGGCGGCGAGCACTGGCTGGGCACCGACGCCAACGGCCGCGACATCCTCAGCCGCATCCTCACCGGCGGCCGGATCACCCTGATCGCCACGATCGCGGTGATCGCCGCCGCGGCCGTCATCGGCACCGTCGTGGGCACCCTGGCCGCGCTCGGCGGACGGGTCGTCGACGAGATCCTCATGCGCCTGTGCGACATCGGGCTCTCCCTGCCCGCGATCGTCGTGGCACTGGGACTGGCCGCCGCGATGGGACCGAGCCTGAGCTCGGCGGTCGTCGCGCTGGCCGCCACCTGGTGGCCCGGTTACGCCCGCCTGGTGCGCACCCTGGTGCGGGAGGTCCGCGACGCCGAGTACGTGGAGGCCGCGCGGGTGCTCGGTGTCCCCCGACGCCGCCTGGTGTTCAGGCACATCCTGCCCAACGCCCTGGACACCCTCTACGTGCAGGTCACGTTGGACGTCTCCGCCGTGATGCTGGTCATCTCCGGACTGTCCTTCGTCGGGGTCGGCGCTCAGGTGCCCTCCGCCGAGTGGGGGGCGATGATCGCGGCCTCCCGCGACACCGCCGTCAGCGCCTGGTGGGCGGTGGTCTTCCCCGGCCTGGCCATCGCCGTCACCGCGATCAGCGCCAACCTGGTCGGCGACTGGCTGCGGGTCCGCAACGACCCCACCCTCAGGACGGGAGAGAACGCATGAGCGCGTCGCACGGCCCCGCCCCGCTGCTGGACGTGCGCTCCCTGCGGGTGGGCTTCCCCGCCCCCGGCGGGACGCGCGACGTCGTCCACGGTGTGGATCTCCGGGTGGCCGCCGGTGAGCGCGTCGCCCTGGTCGGGGAGTCGGGCTCCGGCAAGTCGGTGACCGCCCGCTCCGTCCTCGGCCTGGACCCCGACGCCCGCCTGTCCGGCCAGATCCGCGTCCGCGGCCGTGACGTGCTCACCCTGCCCTCCCGGGAGGTGCGCCGGATCCGGGGAGCCGAGGTCGGCCTGGTCTTCCAGGACCCGCTCGCCGCCCTCAACCCGGTCAGGACCGTCGGTTGGCAGATCACCCAGCCGCTGCGCATCCGCGGTGTCGGCCGCCGCGAGGCGCGGCGCCGCGCGGTCGAACTGCTCGCCCGACTCGGCGTCTCCGACCCCGACCGCCGGTTCGACGACTACCCCCACCAGTTCTCCGGCGGCATGCGCCAGCGCGTGGTCATCGCCATCGCCGTCATCGCCGAACCCGCGCTGCTCATCGCGGACGAACCCACGACCGCGCTGGACGTGCGCGTGCAGGACCAGGTTCTGCGGCTGCTGGACGAACTCGCCCGGGAACGCGGTATGGCCGTGCTCCTCATCACCCACGACCTGGGCATCGTCGCCGGGTTCGCCGACCGTGTGGTGGTGATGCGCACGGGACGCGTGGTGGAGGAGGGGGCGGTGGACGACGTCTACGCCGCCCCCTCCCACCCCTACACCCGCGGCCTGCTCAACGCGGTGCCGCGCATCGACCGCGGACCGGACCAGCGGCTCAGCACCGTCGCCGAGTACCTGGACGTCCACGACACGCCCGCCGAGAGGAGCCGAACGTGACCCCGGACGCCGCCGAACCGCTGCTCGCCGTGCGACACCTGGTCAAGACCTTCCCCGGCCGCCTCGGTGAACCGGGCAGGCGCGCCGTCGACGACGTGTCCTTCACCGTCGCGCCGGGCGAGGCGCTGGGCCTGGTGGGCGAGTCGGGATCGGGCAAGTCCACGACCGCGCGCTGCGTGGCCCGGCTGCTGCGCCCCGACTCCGGCCGGGTGGTCGTGGCCGGACGCGACATCACCCGCGCCGGGCACCGGGAGCTCACCCCGGTACGCCGCGACATGCAGATGATCTTCCAGGACCCCTACTCCTCGCTCAGTCCGCGCATGACCGCGGCCGAACTGGTGGGGGAGGGGCTGCTCGTCCACGGAATCGAACCCGATCCCGCCCGGCGCCGCGACCGCGTGGTGGAACTGCTGGAACTGGTGGGACTGGAGGCCGCCCACCTGGACCGGTACCCCAGGTCCTTCTCCGGCGGGCAGCGCCAGCGCATCGCCATCGCCCGGGCGCTGGCGGTCGGTCCCCGGCTGCTGATCTGTGACGAGCCGGTGTCGTCGCTGGACGTCTCGGTGCAGGCCCAGATCCTCAACCTGCTGCGGGACCTGCGCGCCCGCCTGGGACTGTCCCTGCTGTTCATCGCACACGACCTGGCCGTCGTGCACTACCTGTGCGACCGCGTCGCCGTGATGAGCGCCGGGACGGTCGTGGAGATCGGCGACCGGGAACACGTCTACCGCGACCCCCGGCACCCCTACACGCGTTCCCTGCTGGACGCGGTTCCCCTCCCCGACCCGGCCGCCGAGCGCGCCCGCGCCGCGGCCCGGTCCTGAGTCCCGAACCCCCGAAAGGAGACCCGTCGTGGCGACGGTCCGCATGTTCGTCAACGGCCAGGCCATGTCCGGAGGCGAGATCAACCACGCGCTGTCCGGCGCGGTGTTCCTCGGCCCCGCCGAGACCGCCCCGCTGTACCGCTTCTACTCGGTGCGTGACGAGTTCCCCGGGCTGCATCCCGTGGGGCCCGGGGGCTTCGGTGTGCCCGGGGAACTCTACGAGGTCGACTACGCCCGGCTCCGCGACCGGCTGCTGCCCGAGGAGCCCCCGGAACTGGAGCTGGGAGTGATCGAACTGTCCGACGGCACCGGCTCCCTGGCCATGCGCATGCGCGCCGAGGCCCTGGACGCGCCGGGCGTCACCGACATCAGCGGCGCGGGCGGCTGGCGCGCCTACCTCGCCGCCCCGGCCCGGAAGGAGCGGATGTGAGCGGTACGGAACCGGTGACCCTGGTCGTCCGGGGCGCAACGGTGGTCAACGCCGACTGGCAGGGCAGGGCCGACGTGTTCGTGTCCGGGGAAACGGTCGCCGCGCTCGCCGCCCCCGGAACCCCCGTGCCCGGCGGCGCGGGCGCGGCCGAGATCGACGCGTCCGGTCTGCTGGTGCTGCCGGGAGGCGTGGACCCGCACTGCCACGTCGGCTTCACCTCCGGTGACTACACCTCGCTGGACGACTACCGGCAGTGCACCACCGCCGCGGTGTTCGGCGGTACCACCACCATCGTGGACTTCGCCATTCCCCGCCCCGGGGAGCGCCCCGCCGATGCCGCCCGGAAGCAGCGGGACAAGGCGGCGCGGGGGGTGTGCGACAGCGCCCTGCACGGCTGCGTCGTCGAGTGGGACGACACGACCGCCGACCAGCTCGCGGAGATGAGCGCCGCGGGGGTGCGCACCGTCAAGATGTTCACCACCTACCGCGGCGAGAGCATGGCTGACGAGGACACCATCCTGCGCACCATGAAGACGCTGCGCGACCTGGGCGGCATGGTGGTCATCCACTGCGAGGCCGACCACATCGTCAGCGACACCCAGACCCGCTGCGCCGCCGAGGGCCGCATCGGCGCCGGACACATGGCCGCCACCCGCCCCGAGCTGGCCGAGACGGCCTCGGTGGCCGAGATCCTGGCCATCGCCGAGTCGGTGGGCGCGCCCGTGTACTTCGTGCACCAGTCCACCGCCGAGGCCGTGGAGCTGGTGGCCGCGGCCCGGCGGCGCGGTGTCCGCGCCTACACCGAGGCGGTGGCCCACCATCTGGTCCTCGACGACAGTGTCTACGCGGGCGAGCACCCCGAGCGGTTCGTGTGCTGCCCGCCGCTGCGGCCGCGCGCGGCGGTCGAGGCGCTGGGGCGGCACCTGTTCACCGGCGAGGTGTCCACCATCGGCAGCGACCACTGCTGCTACGACACCGCGCAGAAGGAGGAGCGCCACCACGACGTGCGGGTCATGCCCAACGGCCTGCCGGGGGTGGAGACGCGGCTTCCGGTGGTCTTCTCCGAGTACGTGGTGGGCCACGGGCTGGAGCCGACCCGGTTCGTGGAGCTGACCGCGGCCAACCCGGCGCGGGCCAACGGGATCTACCCCCGCAAGGGGGCGGTGCTGCCGGGTTCGGACGCCGACATCGCGCTGTGGGACCCGGGTGCGCGCTGGCGGGTGCGCGCGGAGGAGCTGCACATGGCCACCGACTACACGCCCTACGAGGGCAGGGAGCTGACCGGCCGCCCCGTGACCGTCCTGGTGCGGGGGCGGGTGGTGGTCCGCGACGGCGTCCTGGTCGACGGCACCCCGCGCGGTCGGCACGTCCCCTCCGGCCCCATCCCCGCCCGGCTGTAGCGCACGCGCCGCCCCGAAGGGACGGGAAAGGCCCCGACGCGCGTCGGGGCCTTCCGGAAAGAAGAGGAGAGCGGGAGGGCTGGACATCTTGGAAATGTGGTTGAGCAGGAAGCCCTCTCATGGCCTCGTCCGGGTGATTGTACCCCACGGTCACTCGGGGACGAGAGCACTCCACCGGTCGGGGGTGAAGACGTCCACCCCGTCGGGCAGGTCCTCGGGGCGCTCCAGGCCGACGTAGGCGGTCCGTCCCCGGGGCCCGCGCCCGGCGGGGGAGGCGACCTCCGCGCCGTTGCGGCGCATCAGGTCCGCGAGGTGGCCGACGGTCAGGTACTCGCGCTCCAGGATCGACCGGGCCAGCAGGGCGGTGCTGACGCGGTTGCCCTCCACCCGGTTGAAGCGGGGCTCTCCGCTCAGGACCAGGTGCGTCCACCGGGCCGTCCACACGCCGGAGGCGTCGCGGGCGAACACCAGCGGCAGGACCACCTGCCCGCTGCCGCGCAGGTCGGACCTGACCCGGACGGTGCGCGGTTCGAAGGGCAGGCCCTCCTGCTCCCCGTCGCGGGTCATGTACCCGAAGAAGGACTCGGCGACCTGGTCGAACCCCTCTCCGGAGTAGACGTTGACCTGCGGTACGACGTACCGGGCAGGCACCCTGGACAGGTCGAGGTCGATCATCTCCGTGGCGCCCTCGGGCGCGGGGGCCTCGACGATGTCGCCGGAGTGGACCGCGCCGTACCCGCTGAGGCTGGTCCAGGACACCTGCCCGCCGTACTGGAAGTCGTCGTTGAGCAGCAGCACCGACAGGTCGAAGTCGGTGTCGCTCCGCTGCTGCGTCCAGTGGACGAAGAACCGCAGGTGCCGACCGTCCACGGACGTCACCGACCCCCGGGGCAGGACGCCGAACCCGCCCGGGACGGCCTTGCCCGAGCGGGGCAGGGCCGCCGTGCGGACCGCCGGGTCGACCAGGACCAGGTCGTAGGCGGGCAGCCGGCGCGCGATCTCGTCGTCGAGCACGCGGTTGACCCGGTCGACGACCGCCCGGTCCAGCGGCGGCCTGCCGTCGGGGACCGTCCAGGCCCGGCCGGTCCGGTTGACGAAGAGGCGGGCCGTGCCGGGCAGGGCGCGGTTGGTCAGGTGCTCGCGCGCGGCCAGCAGCACCCGCCCCGACACCTGCCCGACGGTGTCGGCCAGGGCGGCCACGACGGCGTCGGCCCGCTCGGGGGCGGAGAGGCGCAGCAGCCGGTCGAGGGCGCGGACGAGCATGCCGGGAGCCTGGACGAGGAGGGGAAGCGCCCGGTCCGGGCCGCCGTCGGCCAGGGCGAGTTCGACGCGGGCGGCCAGGGAGCGGACCCGCCGGTCGCCGCGCGCCACGGCGAACACCTCCTGGGCGTGGGGCAGGCGGGGATGCTCGTGCGGATGCAGGCTCTCGCCCAGGCGCTTCCACCGGTCGGCGAACCGGTTGACGTCGGCGAGCTTGGCCGGGGCGGCGCCGACCACCCGGTCGAGCGCGGCCAGCAGCGCGCGCCGGTCGCGGCGGGCCAGGGACCGGAACCGGGTGGGCTCGGCCAGGGTGACGTCGCCGCCCGACAGCGCGCAGGCCAACCGCAGCACGTCGGTGACGGTGTCCACCAGCAGGGGCCTGTCGTGCGTCAGGCGGACGCGGTTGACCAGCGCCCGGTTCTCCCGCACCGGGACGGTCCGCGGCTGTTCGGCGTCGACGCAGTAGGCGGCCAGGGTCTCCAGCAGGCGCAGGTCCTCGTCGTTCAACGGAACCGGGCTGGCGGCCAGGGCGAGGTAG
This sequence comes from Thermobifida halotolerans, assembly GCF_003574835.2. NCBI lineage: Bacteria > Bacillati > Actinomycetota > Actinomycetes > Streptosporangiales > Nocardiopsidaceae > Thermobifida > Thermobifida halotolerans. The sequence continues at coordinate 850,861 of NZ_CP063196.1, forward strand.
CGGGCGTGCGCCTCCTCCGGCAGCGGCCGTCCCAGGTGCAGGACGCTGACCCGGTCCTTCACCGAGGGGACGAGGTCGTCGTGGGCGGCCAGCAGGTCGGACCACGAGTGCTGGTAGCGGCCGTAGGAGGGCAGCGCGAGCAGGTCGATCCCCCCGGCGGTCAGCAGGCGCCGACCGTCGACGCCCTCGTCGGCGGGGTCGGTCAGCGCCCGGGACAGGCAGTCCAGCCAGAACTCCACGGTGTCGGGAACGTTGGCGGGAAAGTCCCTGAAGTAGACGTTGTGCGCGACGTGGTCGCCCACCGCCTCACGCACCGCGGCCAGGACCCGCACGGCGGTGTCGATCACGGTCTCGGGCCGCAGCCCCGACAGGTGCTCCAGCAGTTCCCGTGAGCACTTGAAACCGATCCGCAGGAGCGCGGCGTCCAGTTGCCGGGCCGCCGCCGCGCCGTCGCCCGGCTCCCCCTCGGGGGCGGGCACGCGCAGTGTCGTGCGGATGATCTGGGTCGTCAGCATGGGCACAGTCTTGCGGGCGGAGTCGGCGGGGGGAAGCGATTAACGGGAGCGGGCACGCCCGCCACGGTCGCCTCCGACGGCGCGGTTCTCCCGGATGCGGGTCCGGAGAGGAGCGGGAGACGCCGGGAGGTCGGAAGGACCCGTGACACCGCCGCGGCCGTCCCCCGCGCCCGCCGCGAACCGGCCGGGGCGGGGGTCAGCGCCGTGTGGGCGGGGCGGTGCTCTCGCGGGCGATGACCTCGCCGCTGACCGCGACCACGCGGGACTCCTGGGCGGACTCCCCGTTGTCGTCCAGGGCCAGGCGGGCCGCCTCCTCGCCCATCCGCTCCAGGGGCAGGCGCACCGTGGTCAGGGCCGGGGTGAGGTCGCGCAGCGTGGGAATGTCGTCGAACCCCGCCACCGACAGGTCCTCGGGCACCCGCAGCCCCAGGTCGCGCAGGGCGGCCATCGCCCCGGTGGCCATGACGTCGTTGACCGCGAACAGGCAGGTCGCGTCCGTTCCCGCGGCCATCAGGCGGCGGGTGGACTCGTAGCCGCCGTCGCGGGTGAACGCGCCGTGCACCACGTTGTGGTAGGCGAGGTCGATGCCCGCGCTCGACAGCGCGGAGTGGAACCCGTCCAACCGGTCGCGCGCGGCGCGCAGGTCGGTGGGACCGGCCAGGATCGCGAACCTGCGGTGGCCCTGATCGACGAGGTGCCGGGCCAGCGCGGCGGCGCCGTTGCGGTTGTCGGGGACCACCGTGTCGGCGGGCAGCCCCTCCTGCGACACGCAGGCGACCCGCCCGCCCTGCTTGGTGAAGGTCCTGATCTCACCGGCCAGTCTGCGGGTGCTCTCCTCGTCGATCGTGCGGCTGCCCACCAGGACCACGGCGCGGGCGCGGTGCGCGCGCAGGGTCGCCAGCAGTTGGGTCTCGCGCTGGGGAGCCCGACCGGTGGTGCCCAGCACCACCACCAGCCCCTCGTCCTCGGCGCGGCGGGTCACCCCCGCGGCGATGCTGGAGAAGTAGGGGTCGGCGATGTCGTGCACGATGAGCCCCACCAGGGAACTGGTGTTGCGGGCCAGTGTCTGCGCCGACGCGTTGGCGAGGTAGCCGAGTTCGCGGGCGCTGGCGGTGACCCGTTCGCGCAGCTTCTCACCGACCTGCCGGGTGCTGCCGTTGATCACGCGCGACGCGGTCGCCAGGGACACCCCGGCATGCTTGGCCACCTGCTCCAGTGTCACGTATCCGGACCCCACCCCGTCGCCCTTTCCGCTGCGTGCCACCAGGAAAACTCTTTCCCTTCCGATCGTAGAGCAGCGGCGACGTGTCAGGAATCCGCGCCGCTGATCCCGCCCTGTGCATTCTGTCGCAGTTCGGAGCGCCAGGTCCTCCTGGGACGCCATCCCAGGGCCCTGCGCGCCGCCTCTGAGCTGAAGGCGGCGCGGCCGTCGGCCAGGGCGCCGGCCGCCTCCGCGGTGGTGGGGTGGAACCGCGGCAGCAGTTCGTCGAGCGGGCGCGCGGCCAGCGGGTCCTCGGCGACCGCGTGGAGGACCTGGCCGTTGGCCACCCGCTCGGGGTGCTCGACGACCAGCGCGAACAGTTCGGCGGCGTCGCGGGCGTCGATGTAGTTGAACAGCGACCCGGCCGCCAGTTCCGGGTCGGCCAGGCGCTCGGCGACGGTGTGCCCCTGCTGGGTGGGAGCGCCCGCCCACTCCTCGGGGGCGATCACGTAGCCGGGGCGCACGACCGACAGCACGCAGTCGCCGCTGGTGCGGGCCACCGCGCGCACCGTCTCCTCGATGATGAGCTTGCTCAGCCCGTAGGCGTGCCACGGCGCGACCGGGTGCTCCTCGTCCAGCGGCAGGTAGCGGGGGCGCCAGGAGGGGGTGTTGTACCCGAAGACGGTCGGGCTGGAGGCGGCCACGGCCGCCCGCGCGCCGCAGGCGACCGCATCGGTGAGCACCGCCCAGGCCAGGCGGGTGTTGACGTCCAGGGTCTCCAGGTCGGGGCGGGCGAACGGAACCGCGATGCCCGCCAGGTGGACCACCCCCTCGGGGCGGGCGTCGGCGAAGACCCCGGCGCGGGCGCGCTCGTCGAGCAGGTCGGCGACCACGCCGCGCACACCGGGGATCTGCGGGCCGGGCGCGATGTCGACGGAGGTGACGTCGTGTCCGCGTTCGGCCAGGACGGCGACGACGCTGCGGCCGAGCCGCCCCGAGCCGCCGGTGACGAGGACGCGCATGGGTACCGCCTTTCTGATCGGGGGGTTACGGACGCCGACGGGCGGCGGCGGCCAGGGCGGCCGGGTCGGGGCGGCCGTCGGCGACGACGGTGACCACGCGGCGTTCCAGGCCGCCGCCCTCGGGCAGCGGCAGCCGCTCCGCCCAGGCCAGGGCCGCGCCGACACCGGGGTACTCCGCGGCGCGCAGGAACCACGGGTCGCGGTCGGGGCCGTCCTGGACGAACACCAGCGTCCACTCCCGGCCTTCGGGGGAGCGCCCGGCCAGCGCCAGCCAGTCGGCGCGCGAGCCGTGCAGCGCGTCCTCGCCCTCGACGCCGGGGCCGAGGCAGCGCGGCGGCTCGGCGGCGATGGGCGCCCGCCAGAAGAAGCCGCCGTAGCCCGCGCGGGGACGTCCGTTGGTGGCCGGGCTGCCGATGCTCAGGGGCCGTCCGCTGGTGTTGCGCAGCCGCACGGCGACCTCCAGCGCCCACGCGTCCGCGCCGACCCGCCGCGCGGCCCAGGTGCGCTCCTCGCGCACCAGTTCCGCGCCGTCCGGGTCGGTCCACGACAGGGCCTCCACGCGCCGCGAGTCCTCTTCGACCAGCCACTCCAGGTGCTCCTGGCGGCCGTGGTTGTCCAGCAGCACCGAGCCGCGGTCGCGGGTGAAGGTGCGCCCGCCCCAGAAGCTCACCCCCGAGACGTCGGGGACGGCGACGCTCACCCCCAGGTGGTGCCGGTGGTCGTCGGGGCAGACCTCGGTGACGACCGTCCCACCGAGGGTGCGCACCGGGTGCAGGTAGGGGCGGGGCGACAGCACCGGTTCGACGTCCGCGCCGTCGCGGTGACGGGCGACGGCCACGCCGTCCACCGACAGCGTCGCCGCGGAGGGGGAGGAGGGGAGCGAGGTCATGAGGCCGCCTTGGCTGCGGGCGTCCACGGGACGCCGATCTCGGAGAACAGGGCCACGCGCTCGGCGCTGCGGAGCACGAGTCCGTCGACGCCGGGCACCACGCGCCGGGTGCCCTCGGCCTCGACCGACACCTGCTGGGCCGACTCGGGGATGGGGGTGGGGTCGGGGGCGCGCCGCACCGCCTCCAGCACGGTCATGAAGCCGCGCGTGGCGGCGGGGGGCACGAGGAGCGGTTCGCCCCGTCCGATGTGCGCCACCAGGTTCTCCAGCAGGTCGGTGCGCGGGTGCTCGGTGGTGACGGGCTCCTCGCCGGGGCGGTGGAGGGTGACGCGGTCCAGGGTGTACTCGAAGACGATCCGTCCGGCGTCGCCGTGCACGACGAGGTGGGGCGGGCGGTGCTCGGCGGCGCACAGGGTGACGGCCACCGAGATCGGGGTGCCGTCGGGGGCGTGCAGGCGCACGCAGGAGGTGTCGTCGCTCTCGATGTCGTGGGCGTGGAACAGTTCCAGTTCGACGGGGCCGGACACCGCCTGGTCGGCGCCCGCGACGGCCAGGGCGGTGGCGATGGCGTGCGCGAAGGGGTTGGTCAGTGCTCCGTCGACCACGTCGCGGCCGTCCAGGCGGCGGCGTCCCGCCCACGCGGCGCGCTCGTAGTAGGCCGAGGTGCGGATCCAGGTGCCCGCGCCGCCGATGCCGCGCACCGCGCCGATCGCGCCGTCGGCGACGAGCGCGCGCACCGCCGCCACGGCGGAGGAGCCCAGGCTCTGGAAGCCCACCTGGCAGGCCAGACCGGAGGCGGCCACGGCCGTGCACAACTCGTCGAACTCGGCCAGCGTGGCGGTGGGGGGCTTTTCCAGCAGCAGGTGGGAGCCGTGGTCGAGCGCGATCCGGGCCAGCGGCAGGTGGGTGTGGATGGGGGTGACCAGGACGGTGATCGCCGCACCGGTGAGTTCCAGCAGTCCGGAAAGGTCGGAGGAGTGGTGCACCGGGCCCAGCCCCTCCAGGAGGGAGTCGGGGACGGGGCGCCGGTCGCACACCCCGACCAGCCGGACCAGCCCGGCGTCGCTGAGTCTGCGCAGGTTCCTCAGGTGGGAGCGGCCGTGGCCGTGCACGCCGACCAGCACCACCGGGACGGGGCCGCTGAGGGGGGTCATCGCGACATCCTCCGAGGCGGACGTCGGGTTGCTGAACTGCGGTGTCCTGCGGCGGCGGTGTTCACGACATCGACCCCTTCGGCTGCTATCGTCATGGAAAGCGCTTGCCCAATGTAGGCGGCGCCGGAACGCCATGTCAACGAGAGGACGTGCAACCGCTCATGGCAGACGTCGTCAGCATCGACCCGCGCACCGGCACGCCGGTGGAGACCGTCGCCCGGACCACCGGCGACGCCGAGGTGGACGCCCTGTGCCGGGCCGCGGCCCAGGCCGCCCCGGGCCTCGCCGCCGCCTCCCGCTTCGAACGGGCCGCGCTGCTGCGCGCCGCGGCCCGCGCCCTGGAGGCCGAGCGCGCCGCCGTCGTCGCGCTGGCCGACCGCGAGACCGCGCTGGGCGAGACCCGCCTCAACGGAGAACTCACCCGCACCTGCTTCCAGTTCGAGCAGTTCGCCCTGATGCTGGAGGAGGGCTCCTACCTGGAGGCCGTCATCGACCACGCGGGCGACACCCCCATGGGCCCCCGCCCCGACCTGCGGCGCATGCTCGTCCCGCTCGGCCCGGTCGCGGTCTTCGGCTCCAGCAACTTCCCGCTCGCCTTCTCCGTCCCCGGCGGCGACACCGCCTCGGCCCTGGCCGCCGGATGCCCGGTCGTGGTCAAGGCGCACTCCTCGCACCCGGCCACCTCGAAGCTGTGCCACGCCGTCATGGCCCGCGCCCTGGAGGAGGCCGGAGCGCCCGAGGGCGTGCTCGGCATCGTCTACGGCCAGCAGGCCGGGGCCGCGCTCGTGCGCCACCCCGCGATCCAGGCCGTCGGCTTCACCGGGTCGGTCGGCGGCGGGCGGACGCTGTTCGACATCGCCTCCTCGCGCCCCGACCCCATCCCCTTCTACGGAGAACTCGGCAGCGTCAACCCGCTCGTGGTGACCCCCGCCGCCGCGGCGGCCCGCGCCGAGGAGGTCGCCGAGGGAGTGGTGGGCTCCTTCACCCTGGGCGCGGGGCAGTTCTGCACCAAGCCGGGCCTGGTCTTCGTGCCCGACGACGAGGCCGGGAAGCGGCTGGGGGAGGACATCGCCGCGGCCGTGGCCGAACGCGGACCCGCCGTGCTGCTCAACGAGGGCATCCAGCGCAGCTACCTGGAACGCTGGGAGCAGGCCGCCGACGACCAGGCGGTGCGGCGCCGCGCCGAGGGCGCCCCGGCCGCCCCCGAGGGGTGGAGCGTTCCGGTGCGGCTGCTGGCCACCAGCGCGGACGCGTTCACCGCCGAGGCCGCCGAGGAGTGCTTCGGTCCGCTGGCGGTCCTGGTGACCTACCGCGACGCCGACGACCTCGCCCGCGCCCTGGCGAAGGTGCCCAACTCCCTGGCGGCCACCCTCATCGCCGAGGACGACGAGGAGTTCGCCGACGCGGTGGCGCCGCTGCTGCGCGCCAAGGCCGGACGCCTGGTCTACAACGGCTACCCCACGGGTGTGGCCGTGGCCTGGGGCATGACGCACGGCGGGGCGTGGCCCTCGACCACCAACGCGCTGCACACCTCGGTGGGCATGACCGCGGCACGCCGCTTCCTCAAGCCGGTGACCTGGCAGAACACCCCGCAGCGGCTGCTGCCCGACGAACTGCGCGACCACCCGGAGCACCCGCTGCCCCGCAGGGTGGACGGCCGCCCGGAGCTTCCGTAGCGACCGCCTCGGCCCGGGGCGTCGACCCCGCGGGGGTGGAGGCGGCCCCGCCCCCGCGGGCCGGGGCCGCCCGGAACCTCCTCCCGGGACCGGGCCGCCCCGGAGACGCTTCCTCCTCCGCGTCCCGGCACGGCCTCACCCCTGTACGGCCCGCGGTCCCCGCCGGTTCCCCAGGGGGAGGAACCGGCGGGGACCGCGGGCCGGCCGCGCTCTCAGCCGCGCAGCAGTCGGTCCACGACCACCGGCGCTCCCGACTCCATCGATGCGTTGGCGGCCAGGCCGGTCAGCAGCGCGTAGGCGCCGTCGTTGTGGTCGGGGCGGATACCGTCGTCGCCGCCGCCGAACAGCGAGTCGAGCATGCGGACGTCGCCGCCGCCGTGCGAACCCTCGCCCACCGCGACGGGGATGTCCTCGGGCGGCGCCCAGTGGCGGCGCAGCCGCAGTTCGGCGGTGGTGCTCTCCTTCGGGGCGGGCATGCCGCGCACCGGGGTCGTCTCGTCTTTGCCGGGGGAGGTGTAGGGGAACTCGGTGACGTCGAGTTCCAGGCGGCCCCGGCTGCCGGTGATCGCGATCCGGTAGCCCTCCCACGGCGCGTAGGCCACCAGGTGGTAGGTGAGCTTGGCGCCCGACGCGTAGCGCACCATCACCGACATGTCGTCCTCGATGGTGATGCCGGAACCGAAGACGTTCAGGTCGCGCCGGTAGCCGTCCTCGTGCTCGGCGTCCAGGTACAGCCGGGTCAGGTCCGGGCTGTCGCTCATGTGCAGCGCGAACGGGTCGTTCTCGGCCGCGGGGTTGCCGTGGCCGCGCTCGTAGTCGGCGGCCAGGCCGTGGCGGCGGCCGCCCTCGTCGCCGTAGAAGAACAGGTCGCCCCAGGCGAAGACCTCGGTGGGGCGCGAGCCGATCCACCAGTTGACCAGGTCGAAGTGGTGGCTGGCCTTGTGCACCAGCAGGCCGCCGGAGTTGCGCTTGTCGCGGTGCCAGCGGCGGAAGTAGTCCGCGCCGTGGCGCAGGTCGAGCAGCCACTCGAAGTGCACCGATCCGATCTCCCCGATGACGCCCGAGCGCAGCAGGTCGCGCAGCTGGCCGTGGACGGGGTTGTACCGGTAGTTGAAGCCGACGGTGACCCGGCCGCCGGTGCGCTCCTGGGCGGCGTGGATGCGGCGGCAGCCCTCCAGGTCGGCGGTCATCGGCTTCTCGGTGATGACGTCGCGGCCCGCCTCCAGGGCGGCCACGATGTAGTCGGCGTGCAGCCGGTCGACGGTGCACACGATGACCTCGTCGACCGCCTCGGCGTCGAGCATCCGGACGAAGTCGTCGGGGGAGTAGGTGGGCACGGGATCGTGCCCGGCGTCGGTGACGATCCCGTTGTGGACGGCCATGCGGGTGCGGTTGGTGTCGCACAGGGCGACCAGGCGGCCCCGGTCGGCGTGCGTGGTGACCAGGGCACGGGTGTACATCCGGGCACGCGATCCGGTGCCCACGATCGCGTAGCGGCGTGGAGTGGCGGGGTCCGGTGCTGGGTGTGGAGTACGCTCATTCACACTCAGCATGGTAAACGCTTTCCAAAGTTCTGTGCAGGGGTGGTCTCCGAGAACGCTCGGACACGGGCCCTCCGGACGGGGGTGCCGCTCGCGGTCGGGGGCCCGACCTTCCTGGTCAGGGATACCGCTTACCCCGCCTGTGGCCGCCCCTTCCCTCCGCGGCCCCGGGGTCTCCCGGCGGGGGCCGACGGTTCGGTCGGTTTCTCCTTTTAAGTCCTGATCAGGGCTTTTGCGGGGAAGGACGGGACTTGGAGGGGATTTTCTGCCCGTGAAGTCGTTGACACCCCTGGAACCCGGTGCTAGAAACTGAACACCATACCTTATGGATAGCGCTTACCAAGCTTTCTGTCGCACGTTCCCAGAGTGGTCTTCTGCACTTTTCCACCAGAGCCCTCCCAGCCAAGCAGATTGGCGGTCCCACGTCATGAACTCAGACCTGGTCACCGGACCCGTCGCCGTGCCGGGGGCGGGTCGGGAGGACGGTGAGGCGACATGAGCGCGCTCCTGCAGCGACGCCGAACCGCCCCTCCGCCCTCCGCTTCCACGCTCCCGGCCGCGACGCCGAAGCCGAAGCGTTCTCCCAACCGCAGACGCCGGGAGACGCTCGCCGCCTACGGCTTCCTGCTGCCCTGGTTCGTCGGTCTGGTCTGCATCACCATCGGTCCGATCCTGGCCTCGCTGTACTTCTCCTTCACCGACTACAGCCTCATCGGCGACCCGCACTGGGTTGGCCTGGAGAACTACCAGCGGATGCTCACCGACGACCGCCTGCACACCTCGCTGGGCGTCACCTTCGTCTACGTCTTCGTCTCGGTGCCGCTCCAGTTGGCCCTGGCGCTGGCCCTGGCGATGGTCCTGGACCGGGGAGTGCGCGGCCTGCCGATCTACCGCTCGGTGTACTACCTGCCCTCCCTGCTGGGCGGCAGCGTCGCCATCGCGATCCTGTGGCGGCAGATCTTCGGCGCCAACGGCCTGATCAACCAGGTGCTCGCCGTCTTCGGCATCCAGGGCGAGGGCTGGGTCTCCCACCCCGACTACGCGCTGGGCACCCTGATCGTGCTGAACGTGTGGACGTTCGGCGCCCCGATGGTGATCTTCCTGGCCGGACTGCGGCAGGTCCCCGCGATGTACTACGAGGCCGCGGCCGTGGACGGCGCCGGCCCGGTGCGCCGGTTCTTCACGATCACGGTCCCCCTGCTGACGCCGATCATCTTCTTCAACCTGGTGCTGCAGATGATCAACGCCTTCCAGACCTTCACCCAGGCGTTCATCGTCAGCGGCGGCACCGGAGGACCGAGCGACTCCACGCTCTTCTACACGCTCTACCTGTACCAGAAGGGCTTCGGCGCCTTCGACATGGGCTACGCCTCGGCGATGGCCTGGCTGCTGCTGATGATCATCGGTGGGTTCACCGCGGTGAACTTCCTCGCCTCCAAGTACTGGGTCTTCTATGGTGACTAAGACTTCCGCACCCGCCAGCGAGCGGAGGGGCACGCGCGCCGAGCACGTCCGCCGCCTGCTCATCCACACCGGGCTGATCGTCTTCGGGCTGATCATGCTCTACCCGCTGCTGTGGATGCTCTCCAGCTCCTTCAAACCGACCGAGGAGATCTTCCGAGACCCCAGCCTGCTGCCCGGAAGCAGCGTCATGCCGGGCAACTACACCGAGGGCTGGACCGCGCTCCAGCACCCCTTCCACCACTACCTGCTCAACTCCGCGGTCGTGGTCGCCGGGGCCATCGTCGGCAACCTCATCGGATGCTCGATGGCGGCCTACGCCTTCGCCCGGCTGGAGTTCTTCGGCAAGAAGCTGTTCTTCGCCGTCATGCTGATGACGATCATGCTCCCCATCCACGTCGTGATCGTCCCGCAGTACATCCTGTTCGCCAACCTGGGGTGGATCAACACCTTCTACCCGCTGATCGTCCCCAAGCTGCTGGCCACCGACGGCTTCTTCGTCTTCCTCATGGTGCAGTTCATCCGCGGACTGCCCAAGGACCTCGACGAGGCGGCGCGCATCGACGGCTGCGGACACGTGCGGATCTTCCTCCGGGTGATCCTGCCGCTGTCGATGCCGGCCCTGGCCACCACGGCGATCTTCACCTTCATCTGGACCTGGAACGACTTCTTCAGCCAGCTGATCTTCCTCACCGACCCGAACATGTACACCGTCCCCGTGGCGCTGCGCACGTTCGTGGACTCCACCAGCCAGACCTCCTGGGGCCCCCTGTTCGCGATGTCGATCGTCGCTCTCGGCCCGGTCTTCGGATTCTTCCTCGCCGGTCAGCGATACCTCGTCAAGGGCATCGCCACCACCGGAATCAAATAGTGAAGGGAACACAAAGATGAGAGCAGACTCCCGCAGCGGACGACCCCCGGTCCGCAGCCGATCCCGCGCACTCTCCCTGACCGCGGGACTGGCCGCGGTGGTCATGGCCGTGACCGCCTGCGGCGGCGGCGGTGACAACGCCGACGGGGTCGTGGAACTGCGGTTCTCCTGGTGGGGCTCTGACGAGCGCCACACGATGACCCAGGAGGTCATCGACCTCTTCGAGCAGCAGAACCCCGGTATCAGGATCGTCGGCGAGTACACCGACTGGGCCTCCTACTGGGACAAGCTGGCCACCACCACCGCTGCGGGGGACGCTCCCGACATCATCACCCAGGAGGAACGCTACCTGCGCGAGTACGGGGAGCGCGGCGCGCTCGCCGACCTCTCCGAGCTCGGCGGACTGGACCTCTCCCAGATCGACCCGCTGGTCGCCGACAGCGGTGACCTCGACGGCGCCACCTACGGCGTGGCCACCGGCGTCAACGCCTACGCCATCCTCGCCGACCCGCAGGCGTTCGCCGACGCGGGCGTGGAGATGCCCGACGACGACACCTGGACCTGGGACGACTACGTCGACATCGCCGCCGAGATCAGCGAGAAGAGCGACGGGGAGATCGTCGGCACCCAGTCCATGGGCTACAACGAGAGCGGCTTTGCGATCTTCGCCCGCCAGCGCGGCGAGTCCCTCTACAACGAGGACGGCAGCCTGGGCTTCTCCAAGGAGACCCTGGAGGCGTGGTTCCAGTACACGCTGGACCTCATGGAGAGCGGAGGCCAGCCGGGCGCCTCGGAGAGCGTGGAGATCGAGGCGGGCGGCCCCGACCAGTCGGTGCTGTCCACCAACACCGGCGCCATGGCGCACTTCTGGACCAACCAGCTCGGCGCGATCAGCTCCGCGTCGGGGCGGGACATCCAACTGCTGCGCTACCCCGGTGAGACCGAGCACGACCGCACCGGCATGTACTTCAAGCCGGCGATGTTCTACTCCGTCTCCGCCGACACCGAGCACCCGGAGGAGGCCGCCAAGTTCGTCGACTTCCTGCTCAACAGCGAGGAGGCCGCCGCGATCCTGCTGGCCGACCGCGGGCTGCCCGCCAACGTCAGCGTCCGGGAGTCCATCGTGGACTCCCTGCCCGAGGCCGACGCGCGCAGCGCGGAGTTCCTCTCCGAGATCGAGGACACCATCGTCGACGGCAACCCGCCGCCGCCCATCGGCGCGGGCCAGGTCGTCGACATCATCAAGCGCATCAACGACGACCTGATGTTCGGTGAGATCACCCCGTCGGAGGCCGCCGACCGCTTCATCGAGGAGGTCGAGGCCGCCACCGGATCCGCCTGATCCCCCTCTTCGTCCTTCCTCCCTCTCCCAGAACGGGCCCGCCGCGTCCTTCCCCTCCCACGCGGCGGGCCCGTTCCCTGTTCCCGCCGGTCGCGTCGCGTTCCTCGGCGCGACCGGCGCGGGATCACAGCGCGGCGTCGATCCGCTCGCCCAGGTCCTCGGAGAGCAGCCGCGAGTAGGTGGCCGTGATGTGGTGGCTGTCGCGGTAGACGATGACGTTGCCGATCACCGCCGGGCAGTTGTTGTCGAGGCAGAAGCGGTCGTTCATGTCGACGATGTGGACGTCGCCGACCCTGCCCTCCTCGGCCGCGATGACCTGGGGATCCTCCCCCCGCAACGCGGTGTCGCGCTCGCGGGTGCACGGGTCGACGTCCGGGGAGTGCAGGTCGACGCACTCCACGACGCGGCTGCGGGTGGTGGGGGTGTCGCGCAGCGCCACGACGGTGATCCCCGCCTCCTCCAGCCGGTTCCACAGCAGGGCCATGCCCTCGGCCAGCTCCTCGCGCGCCGAATCCTCGTCGACCCCGTAGGGCCTGGCCTGTGCCCGGGAGCTGGTGAACACGATCTGCGGGTCCAGCTTGTGCAGCTCGGCCACCACGTTGGTGTTCCACTCCTGGCACTGGGTGTAGGGCTCGTCCTCGCCGGGGCGGACGAGCAGTGTCGCGGTGAAGGCGCACGAGGACTTGGTGAACGTGTACAACCGCCACCCGCGTTCGTCGGCGACCTCCTGGAGCGCGGGGGACCAGTGCGCGGCGTGGGAGTCGCCCACGATCGCCACCGCGGTCTCGGCGTCGGCGGGGCCGTAGACGCACGGGGAGGGATAGGTGTCGGCCTCCGTGGACTGGCAGCCGTCGTCGTAGAGGTCGGGCAGGTCGTCCTCGGCGGTCAGGACCGACGGGTAGGGGGGAGCGGTGAGCTCGTCGGGTTCGGCCTCGAAGGCGTCCAGGGCCTGCGGTCCGACGTGCACCTCCGGGTCGAACTCGGTGGCGCGCACCTGCTGGACGTGGGCCTGGAGGCCCCAGCCCGCGCCCGCCACCACCAGCACGCCCGACAGCGCGAACGCCAGGGCCGAGCGTCCGGTGTTGAGCAGTCCGCGCTCCCGGACCGGGTCCTCCAGCACGATCTTGGTGGCCCAGGCCAGCAGCAGGGACAGCGCGGCCACCAGTGTGGCCGCCAGGGGGGACAGCTCGGTCGTGTTGGACATCCCGAGCGTGATGACGATGATCGGCCAGTGCCACAGGTACAGGGCGTAGGAGATGTCGCCGACGAACCGTGCGGGCCCGGTGCTCAGCAGGCGGCCCGCGCTGTAGCGGCCGGTTCCCTCGCCCGCGGCGATCACCGCGGCGGCACCCAGGACCGGCAGGGCGGCGGTGTGGCCGGGGAACGCGGTGTGCTCGCCGTAGCAGACCGCGGCCGTGACGACGGCCGTCAGACCGGCCCAGCCGAGTGCGCCGCGCAGCCGGTCGGGGACGCTCCAGCGGTTCAGCACGACTGCCAGCAGGCCGCCCACGGCCAGCTCCCACATCCGGGTGAAGGGCAGGTAGTAGGCGGCCGTGGGATCGGCCGCGGTCATCAGCACCGAGCAGGTGAACGAGGCGGCGATGACCGCGACCACGGCGCCCCCCAGCGCGGCGGCGGCCCGACCGGCGCCCAGCCGGGGGCGCAGCGCCGCCCAGCCCAGGAACAGCAGCGGCCACACCAGGTAGAACTGCTCCTCCACCGCCAGCGACCAGAAGTGCTGGACCGGGCTGGGCGCCTCCTCGGCGGCCAGGTAGTCCACGGTCTGTCCGGCCAGGACGAAGTTCTCGACGTAGGCGGCGCTGGCGACCAGCTCGACCGCGGTCTGCTCCAGGCGCGTCGAGGGCAGCAGGACCACGGCGGCCACGGCGGTCGCGGCCAGCACCAGGGTCGCGGCGGGCAGGATGCGGCGCACCCGCCGGACGTAGAACCGGCCGATCGAGATCCTGCCGTGGGAACGGGCCTCACGTAGCAGCAGCGACGTGATGAGGAAGCCGGAGATCACGAAGAAGACGTCGACTCCGACGTAGCCGCCGGGCAGGTAGGCGGCGTTGAGATGGTAGACGAGCACCAGAAGCACGGCCACGGCGCGCAGCCCCTGGACCTCGGGAAGGAAGCGCCGGGGTGCGGGACGGCGCGGGAGGGCGCGCGCGGTCGGGACAGGCGGTGATGCGGGGGCGTCCACTGACACGAGGTATCGCTCCAAGCGTCGGTCGCAGGCGGGGGCAGTACCCATCACGATGATCCCCCGACATCGTCACGGAGTGTGCAGGGGATGACAGATTCTCTCAGGGTCTGTTCAGAAAAATCTCATAACTCGCCCAGAAAAGCACACTCGGGGGTCGGTGTGCCCCGACGGTTGCGCGACACGCCACGCAGACGCGCCCCCGGACGGGCCGGGGACGCGTCTGCGTGACGGGGAGGGCCTGTGCCGGTCAGTCGGACGGCGGCGGCCCGGCCGTGCCGGTGCGCGCGGCGTCGGCCGCGCCGCCCCGACCCACCGGTCGGGTGCGCCGGTCGCGGCCCGCCTCCAGTCGCGGCTCCAGGCGGGCCACCTCCCGGGAGCCCATCCGCGCGACGATCCCGGGCAGCAGGCCCCGCACCAGTTGCATGACGGGCAGCCACCGCTGCCCGTACACGTGCGCCGAACGCCGGGCGATCCCCGCCACGATGTTGTCCACCGCGGGCGGCAGCGGGTGGGTGCGGTTGGCGGGCCAGGGCAGCCGGGAGCGCAGTTCCCGCAGCACCTCGTCGTGGTCGGCGCCGCGCACCATGTCGGTGTCGGTCCAACTGAGGTAGGCCACGCCGACGTCGACGCCCCTGTGGGCGACCTCGGCCCGCAGGGCGTGCGCGAACGCCTCCACCCCGGACTTGCTGGCGCAGTAGGCGGCCATCATCGGGGCGGGGGTCAGCGCCGCCAGCGAGGCGATCTGCAGCAGGTAGCCCCGGCTGCGCAGCAGCGCGGGCAGGAACGCGCGGGCGGTGGCCACGCTGCCCAGCAGGTTCACCTCGATGACGCGGTCGAAGAAGACCGGGTCGGAGTCGACGAACGGGCCGCCCACGGCGATTCCGGCGTTGGCGACCACGATGTCGACGCGCCCGTACCGGTCCTCGACGCCGCGCGCCGCGTCGCCGATCGCGGTGCGGTCGGTGACGTCGGCGCGCCAGGCGCTGGCGTGGGGGCCGCACGCGGCGGCGGTGGCGGTCAGCTCCTCGGGCTCCAGCCCGACCAGTGCGACCTTCGCCCCGCGTGCGGCGAGCCGCCTCGCCAGCAGGGCGCCCACGCCGCGCGCGGCGCCGGTGACCACCGCGACCTTTCCGTCCAGGAGGCGCCGCCCGCTCAACTCGCCTCCTCCAGGGCCGTGGCGGCGTCGGCCCCGGCCGGCGCGCCCAGGTGGTCGCGGACGAGTTCCCGCAGGACCTCGCAGACGCGGTCGGGGGCCTCCAGCGGGGTCATGTGTCCCGTGCCGGGCAGCAGGACCAGGTCCTCGCAGGCGGGCAGCGCCTCGGCGAGCCGCTGGGCGTGCACCGGAGGGGTGAGCCGGTCGGCGGTTCCGGCCAGGACCCGGCTGGGCATGTCGAGGTGGCGCAGCGACTCCCGCAGATCGAGGTTGAGCAGCACCGACCCCCATCGGGCGCGCGGAACCGACCCGCAGGCGTGCACGACGCGCACGCACAGGTCCACCATGTCGGCCGGGGAGTTCGCGGCCATGGTCATGTACCGCAGGCCCGCGCGGGTGAGCGGGGTGACCGGCCCCAGCGGCAGCGGCACGGTGAGCAGGAGCCGGTGGAACACCGAGCGCAGCCGGACGAGGCGGCCGGGGGAGCCGCCGAAGACGCGGGCGGAGGGCACCAGCCGGTCGCTGCCGGTGCTGGCCAGCAGCACCGCGGCGGCCCGTTCCCGGAACTCGGGACGGTCGGCGGCGGCCATGATCGTCATGCCGCCCATGCTGTGGCCCGCGACGACGGCTCCGGTGCCGCGGCGCACCGTCGCCTGGAGCACCGCGCACAGGTCGTCGGCCAGGGCGGTGGCGCTGTAGCCGCCGCGGCGGGGGGTCTCGCTGCGGCCGTGTCCGCGCTGGTCGTACAGCACGACCCGGAAGCGCGGTCCCAGGGCGCGCAGGACGGGCGCCCAGAACAGGGTGGAGCAGGTCCAGCCGTGGCTGAGCACCACGGTCGGGGCGTCGTCGGGGCCGTGGACCTCGGCGTGCAGCATGGTTCCGTCGGCGGAGCGCACGCGCAGCACACCGGCGGGTTCGGGGGGCCTCAGCGCTTCGGGGAGTCTCAACGCACTGCCTCCGGTGCGGTCGTGGCGGACTGGGGAGCGGCCTCCCGGGCGGGGAGCACCGTGTACTCGGCCGGGTCGATCCTGCGGGTGGCGGAGCGGAAGCTGAGGGTGGAGCCGGGCCACAGCGTGGTGTTGCGGCCCCGGGAGTCCAGGTACCAGCTGGCGCAGCCGCCCTGGGCCCACACGGTGCGGCGCATGCGCCGCTGGAGCCGGTCGTTCCAGGCGTCCTGGGCCTCGCGGCGGGGCTCGATCGCGGCGATGCGCCGGGAGTCCATGTGGCGCAGCGCGTCCATGATGTAGTTCACCTGGGACTCGATCATGTAGATCATCGAGGTGTGGCCCAGTCCGGTGTTGGGGCCGACGATGAGGAAGAGATTGGGGAAGCCGGCGACCGTGGTGCCGCGCAGGGCCCGCATGCCGTCCTTCCAGTGCTCGGAGAGGGACACGCCCGCGGCGTCGCGGATGCGTGCGCCGACCGGCATGTCGGTGACGTGGAACCCGGTGGCGAAGACCACCGCGTCGGCCTCGTGCTCGGTGCCGTCGGAGGCGACGAGCGTGCTGCCGCGCACCTCGGCCAGGCCGGAGGCGACCACGTCGACGTTGGGGCGGGTCAGCGCCGGATAGTAGTCGTTGGACAGCAGGATGCGCTTGCAGCCCATGACGTAGTCGGGGGTGAGCTTGGCGCGCAGTTCGGGGTCCCTGACGGCGCGGCGCAGGTGCCTGCGGGCGACGGCGGTGGCCGCCTTCAGCAGGGCGGGGTGGCGCACGAACGCGCCGACGCTGGATTCGCGGGTGAGGTAGACGCCCGCGCGGGCGAGTTTCTGGGCGGCCGGGACCGTGCGGAACAGCCACCGCTCCAGTCCGGTGATGGCGCGGTCGGCGCGGGGAACGACCCAGGCGGGGGTGCGCTGGAACAGCACGAGCCGGTCCACCCGGGGCTGGACGGCCGGGACGATCTGGACGGCCGAGGCGCCGGTGCCGACGACCGCCACGCGCCTGCCGGTGAGGTCGTAGTCGTGGTTCCAGCGTCCGGAGTGGAACACCGTGCCGGGGAAGTCGGCCAGTCCGGGGATGTCGGGGATCGCGGGGTCGGCGAGCGCCCCGGCGGCGCTGACCAGGACGTCGCAGGTGAGGGTGGCGCCGGTGGTGCGCACCGTCCAGCGCAGGCGTTCGGCGTCCCAGCGGGCCTCCAGCACCTCGCTGCGGGTGCGGACGTGGGGGCGCAGACCGAAGCGGTCGGTCACGTCCTCCAGGTAGGCGCGGATGTGCGGCTGCCCGGAGAAGCTGCGCGGCCAGTGCGGGTTGGGGGCGAAGGAGAAGGAGTACAGGTGGGAGGGGACGTCGCAGGCGCACCCGGGGTAGGTGTTGTCGCGCCAGGTTCCACCGACGTCGTCGGCGCGTTCGAGGATGACGAAGTCGTTCTCGCCCGCCTGGCGCAGTCGGACGCCCAGCCCGATCCCACCGAACCCCGATCCGATGATCGCGATCCGCACGTGGGGCGCTGCGGGCGTTGCTGTGGAGCCCATAGCACCACCTCTCGTCGTTGGTTATTGAACCAATGAGTGTTGGCAATGTTTGAGCGTAAACCATGACAATGGACATTGGAAGATTTGGGTCACTCTTCCCGGAGGCACGGGTCACAGCCGGTCGAGGAGTTCGGTCTTCTTCGCCCGGAACTCCTCCTCGGTGAGCAGCCCCTCGTCGCGCAACCGCCCCAGTTCGCGGATGCGGTCGTAGACGGTCCGCTCGTCGGCGGTGTACGCGTCGGTCGGCCGCGCCGGACCGGAGGTGTCCCGCGCCCACAGGTGCGCCGTCACGGTCGCCGCCAGCAGCAGCGTACGGGCCTCCTCCCTGCGAGAGGAGTTGGTCAGCAGGCACGACAGGTCCTTGCCGGGCTTGGCGGCGGCGGGGGAGGTCCCGGCCTCGTGCGTGACGATCCGCAGGTAGCCCTCGTTCCACCCGTCGGTGGGCACCCACTCGGCCCGGCGGATCTCGGAGAGCGGGAACTCCCGGCGCTGCTCCCTCCGCTTGCGGGAGCCCGCCTCGCCCGACCACACCAGGCGCACCGCCTCACCGTCGAAGAAGGCCGTGCCCTCGGAGGTCTGGACGTGCAGCGGAAGCGGCGGGACCAGACCGGTGGCGAGCTGCTCGGGGGGTGCGGGGTCGCCGTCGTCCCGTGCGGCCTCGGCGGCCGCGGCGAACTGGTCGGCGTAGTACTCGGCGAGCAGTTCGGTGGCGGGCCTCCCGGTCAGCAGGAACGGCTGGCTCTTCTCCGCCAGGCCCGCCCCGACCGCGGTGAAGGGGTCGGCGCGCTCGTGCAGCCGCAGCCGCAGCCGCCAGTCCTTGCCCCGCACCCCGCGGGGCGTGAACTCCACCAGGGAGACGGCCGCCACGGGCAGCCGGCACCGGCCGAGAGCCACCAGCAGCGGGTCGGCGCGCCAGCCCGTGCGGTAGTGGATGGAGACCGTCTCCCCGTCGAACCGCCAGATCCCCTGCTTTCCCCGCAATTCGTCCACCCGGCAATTCTAGGGAGACCGGCCGCCGCGCACACCGCGCCGAGAGCGCCCCGACCCGTCACGCGGGGCTCCCGCGCTGCGCGGGCCGGGTCAGGCCCCGGCCACGAGGTCGCCCGGAGCCTGCTCGAACTGGGTCCGGTACAGCCGCGCGTACCGGCCGTCCCGGGCCAGCAGTTCGGTGTGCGTGCCGCGCTCCACGATCCGCCCCGCCTCGACCACCAGGATGAGGTCGGCGGCCTGGACCGTGGACAGCCGGTGCGCGATCACCAGGGCGGTGCGCCCCTCCAGCGCCTCGGTGAGCGCCTCCTGCACCTGCACCTCCGACGTGGAGTCCAGGTGCGCGGTGGCCTCGTCCAGGATCACCACCCGGGGCTGCGCCAGCAGCAGTCGCGCGATGGTCAGCCGCTGGCGCTCGCCGCCGGAGAAGCGGTAGCCGCGCTCGCCCACGACCGTGTCCAGCCCGTCGGGCAGCCCCTCGATCAGGTCGGCGATCCTGGCCCGGCGCAGCGCCTCCCACATCTCCTCCTCGGTCGCCTCGGGCCGCGCCAGCAGCAGGTTGCCCCGGACCGTGTCGTGGAACAGGTGCCCGTCCTGCGTCACCATGCCCAGCGTGGTGCGCAGCGAGGCGAACGACAGGTCCCGCACGTCCACCCCGGACAGCCGGACCGCGCCCTCGTCGACGTCGTAGAGCCGCGGCAGCAGTTGCGCGATCGTCGACTTGCCCGCGCCCGAGGAGCCCACCAGCGCCACCAACTGCCCCGGCTCGGCGCGGAACGACACCCCGTGCAGCACCTCCTCGCCGCCGCGCGCGTCCAGCCGCGCCACCTCCTCCAGCGAGGCCAGCGACACCTTCTCGGCCGCCGGGTAGGCGAAGCGCACCCCGTCGAACTCCACCGACACCGGGCCGTCGGGCACCTCGCGGGCGTCCGTCCGCTCCCGGATCAGCGGCCGCAGGTCCAGCACCTCGAAGACCCGCTCGAAGCTCACCAGCGCGCTCATGACCTCCACGCGCGCGTTGGCCAGGGCCGTCAGCGGAGCGTACAGACGGGTCAGCAGCAGCGCCAGCGCCACGACCGCGCCCGCGTCCAGTTGGCCGCGCAGCGCGTAGAAGCCGCCCAGCCCGTAGACCAGCGCCAGCGCCAGCGCCGAGACCAGCGTCAGCGCGGTGAAGAACACGTGCTGCAGCATGGCCCGGCGCACCCCGATGTCGTGCACCCGCCCGGCGCGCTCGGCGAACTCGGCGGACTCGCGGTCGGGCCGCCCGAACAGCTTGACCAGGGTCGCCCCCGGGGCGGAGAAGCGCTCCGACATCTGGGTGCTCATCGCGGCGTTGTGGTCGGCGGCCTCGCGCTCCAGCCGCGCCAGCCGGGTGCCCATGCGCCGCGCGGGCAGCACGAACACCGGGAGCAGCAGCAGCGCCAGCAGGGTGACCTGCCACGACAACCCGACCATCACCACCAGCGTCAGCGTGAGCGTGACCAGGTTGCCGACCACGCCGGACAGCGTGTCGCTGAAGGCCCGCTGCGCGCCGATGACGTCGTTGTTCAACCGGCTGACCAGCGCACCGGTGCGGGTGCGGGTGAAGAACGCGACCGGCATGCGCTGCACGTGGTCGAACACGGCGGTGCGCAACTGCAGGATGAGTCCCTCGCCGATGCGCGCCGACAGCCACCGCGTCGCCAGCCCGACCCCGGCCTCGGCCACGGCGATGGCGGCGATGAGCACCGCGAGTCCGACGACGAGGCCGGTCCCGGCGTCGCCGACGATGCCGTCGACCACCCGGCCCGCCAGGACCGGCGTGGCGACCGCCAGCACCGCGCCGAGCACGCTGCACACCAGGAACCAGATCAGCGTGGACAGGTGGGGGCGGGCGAAGCCGCCGATGCGCCGCAGCGTGGCCGCGGAGAACGGGCGCTGCTCCTCGGGCGCGTTCGCTGTGCGGTACAGCGTGTGCCAGGCGGTCATTTCCATGCTCACGGGTGGTCACCGGCCCTTCGGGGTGGTCGGGATCGGAAGCGGGGAACGCGGCCGTGCGCCGCGTCCGACGCGACGGAGCCTAAAAGCTCGACTTTGGTTGAGGTCAAGCCGTCGCCCGGATCCGGTGCGGACGCGGAATTTGCCGCTTCTTGAAATCGAACAAGTGTACGATAACAGTGACGGCCCGCGGTCGTGCGCCCTCGCGGCGATCCTGTGGAAAAGACGCGGATCCCCGCCGGAGAAGTCCGCGCGACGCGGGGCGGACCACCGGAGAACAACCACCCCCGGCAGTGACGACGGAGAGGAAGACCGACATGGCACGGCCAGCGCACGCCCCGCCGCGCGGGACGATCCGGGACCACCACGGGGAGGACCGATCATGAGCCGCCCGACGACGGAACCGGCCATCGAGACCTCCGGCCTGGTCAAGACCTTCGGCGCCACCCGGGCCGTCGACGGGGTCGATCTGCGCGTCGCGGCCGGGGGAGTGTACGGCGTCCTGGGCCCCAACGGCGCGGGCAAGACCACCGTCATCCGCGTGCTGGCCACCCTGCTGCGCCCCGACCGCGGCCGGGCGCGCGTGTTCGGCCACGACGTGGTGCGCGAGGCCGACGCCGTCCGCGCCAAGGTGAGCCTGACCGGGCAGTTCGCCTCGGTCGACGAGGACCTCACCGGCACCGAGAACCTCGTCATGCTGGCCCGGCTCCTCGGCCACAGCCGCGCCGGGGCCAGGGCGCGGGCGCGCGAACTGCTGGAGGCGTTCGGTCTGGCGGAGGCGGCCGGAAAACAGGTCAGGACCTACTCCGGCGGCATGCGGCGGCGCATCGACATCGCCGCGAGCATCGTGGCCACACCGGAGCTGCTCTTCCTCGACGAGCCCACCACCGGACTCGACCCGCGCAGCCGCAGCCAGGTCTGGGACATCGTGCGTGCCCTGGTCGACCAGGGCACGTCGGTGCTGCTCACCACCCAGTACCTCGACGAGGCCGACCAGCTCGCCGACCGGATCGCGGTGATCGACCGCGGCAGGGTCATCGCCGAGGGCAGCCCCGGCGAGCTCAAGGCGTCGGTCGGCACGGGCACGCTGCACGTCCGCCTGCGCGACCCCGAGCGCCGCCCCGACGCCCGACGGCTGCTCGGCGACGCGCTCGACGTCCCGGTCCACGAGGAGTCCGACCCCGCGGCCCTGTCCGCCCGGGTCTTCGACCCCGGCCGGGTGGCCCGCGCCCTGGCGGAGCTGTCCGCCGCCGGGGTCGCCGTCACCCACTTCTCCCTGGGGCAGCCCAGTCTCGACGAGGTGTTCCTCGCCCTCACCGGCCGCCCCGCAGCTACCGACGACACCCGCGAGGAGGCGGCATGACCGCCACGACCGCCCGGCCCCGGGCAGACATCGACGAGCGGCTGAGCAGCGCCCTGGCGCCCCGCGCCCGGCCGCCGCGGCCCGGTCCGCTGACCGCCTCGCTCGTCTTCGGCTGGCGGGCGCTGCTGAAGATCAAGCACGTGCCCGAGCAGTTGTTCGACGTCACCGTCTTCCCGGTGCTGTTCCTGCTGATGTTCACCTACCTGTTCGGCGGCGCGCTGGCGGGGTCCCCGCGCGAGTACCTCCAGACCCTGCTGCCGGGCATCCTGGTCATGAACGTCGTCATGATCACCATGTACACCGCCGTCACCCTCAACACCGACATCACCAGGGGGATCTTCGACCGGTTCCGGTCGCTGCCGGTGTGGCGACCCGCCGCCCTGGCGGGCGCGCTGCTGGGCGACGCGGTCCGCTACACCGCCGCCTCGTCGGTCGTCGTGGCGCTCGGCCTGGTGCTGGGGTTCCGTCCGCAGGGCGGCGTGGTCGGTGTACTGCTGGGCGTGGCGCTGCTGGTGGTGTTCTGCTACGGCTTCTCCTGGGTGTGGACCGTGCTGGGGCTGGTGCTGCGCACCCCCAACTCGGTCATGGGCGTGAGCATGATGGTGCTGTTCCCGGGGACCTTCCTGACCAACGTCTTCGTCGACCCCGCGACCATGCCGGGCTGGCTGCGCGCGTTCGTCGAGGCCAACCCGGTCACCCATCTGGTCACGGCGGTGCGCGGGCTGATGCACGGCTCGGCCGCCACCGGCCAGGTCGCCCTGGTGCTCGCCGAGGCCGCCGCCCTGGTGGCGGTGTTCGCGCCGCTCACGCTGTACCTGTACAACCGGAGGAGCTGACCTCGGTCCCGGAGGGGGTCGGGTGGCCTCGGCCCCGGGGGCCTTGCGGCCTCAGCCCCGTGGGGGGGTCGAGAAGCGTTGCAGGAGAGGCCCGCCCCCTCGGGCGGGTGTGTCCTTGCAACGCATCTCGCCCACCCCCTCCGGGCCGAGGTCTCCCCCGGGGCTCGGGCCACCCGAAGTCCTCCTCGGCCTCCCGGTGTCGGGGAGGGGTCACGACGCCGCCGTCATCACCTGGCGGACGCACCGGGGCAGCACCGGCACGCCGGTGCCGACCACGGTGCGCAGCGGCGGGGCGCCGGTGAACAGGCCGTGCTCGCGGGCGGTGTCGGCCAGCACGTCGAAGGGCGCGAAGGAGAAGTCGTAGACGGCCAGACGGCCTGCGGGGCGCAGCACCCGCGCCAGTCCGGGGACGGCCCCGGCGGGGTCGTCCCAGTGGTGGGAGCTGAACGAGGTGACAACCAGGTCGAAGGAGCCGTCGGGAAACGGCGGCGCGGTGACGTCACCGACCCGCGCGGCCACCCGGTCGCCGAAGTCCGCGGCGTTGCGCTCGGCGGCGGCGACCATGTCCGCCGACAGGTCGAGCCCGGTGACGCGGAGGTCCCGGCGGCGGCGGGCGATCTCGACCAGCAGGACGCCGGGACCGGTCCCCGCGTCGAGCACCGCGCCGCCGTGGGGGGCGAGGGCGGCGACGTCCTCGGCGATCCGCCGGTAGAGGCCGCGCAGTGCCCACCGGGCCACCCGGTCGTAGATCCGGCTGCCCCGTCCCTGGAAGAGCGTCGGAGCGTTCTTCTGCGTGTGGAGTCGGGTGTGCATGGGCGTGTCCCCTCAAAAGAGTTGTATTCTGCAACTGTTTTGACGATAGAACGGACAGTTGCACAATGCAACTGTTTTGGGTGACGGAACTCCGGAAGGACGGTGCATGGACCCCACACCGGCGCACCAGTTGCACCGGTCGCTGATGGACCTGGTCCGCGTGGCCGGTCTGCTCCAGGGCGACCAACAGGTCCTCAGCCACCCCGTGTCGCTGTCCCAGGCGTTCGCCCTGGACGAGTTGGGCACCGCCGGGGGGCCGCTGTCCCAGCGCGAGCTGGCAGAACGGCTGGGCCTGGAGAAGAGCACCGTCAGCCGCATGGTCGCCGACCTGGAACGCAAGGGACTGCTGCACCGCGAACGCGACCCCGCCAACCGGCGGGTCCACCGCCTGCGGATCACCGAGCGGGGCCGGCAGCTACGCGCCCACCTCGCCGAACTGTTCCAGCAGCGCTACGACCGGTGGAGCGCGGCCATGGCCCCCGACGAGCGCGAGGCCCTGCTGTACGGCCTGTCCGGTCTGGTCCGCGCGATCCGCCGGAACCCCCCGCCCCCCGGCTGAACACCGACTCCGAGAAGGAAGGTCCTCTCATGGCAGACATGGCGGACTCCGCATTCCGCAGGACACCGACCGGAGCGAGCCGCCTGCTGTTCCGGCTGCCCGTCCACCTGTACCGGATCGGCCTGGGCTGGCTGTTCGGTCGCCGACTGCTGCTGCTGAACCACATCGGCCGTGTCTCGGGAAAGAAGCGCCGGGTGGTCGTCGAGGTCGTCGAGCGCGACCCCGACGCCGGGACCTACACCGTCTGCTCCGGGTTCGGCCCCAAGGCCGCCTGGTACCGCAACCTCATGGCCACTCCCGACGTCACCATCCAGGTCGGCGTCCGCACGGCAGAGGTCACGGCCGTGCCGCTGCCCCCGGAGGAGGCCGGGGAGGTCCTGGTGCGCTACGCGCGCCGCCGCCCCCGGACCGCGCGCGGACTCACCCGCTTCATGGGCTTCGAGACCGACGGTTCCGAGGCCGCCTACCGCCGCGCGGGCACAGCCCTGCCCTTCGTCCGCTTCGTCCCCCGGACCTGACCGCGGCGGTCCGGGCACGTCAGGGCGGTTCCTCCCGGATTCTCCGGTTTCGTTCTCTGTAGAGTGGGGACGCGCTTGCGTCGACAGGGCGGGGGAGAACGTGCGTACCGGAAAGTCGCTGCTGGCCGGGACGGTCGTGCTGGGAGCGCTCACGGCCTGCGGTCCCCTCCTCGGAGTCGAGTGGCCACAGCCGCGGACGGCTCCCGCCGTGAGTGAGACCGCGCACGTCAGCCTGGTCTGGACGACGGACGGCTCCGTCGACCCCCGGGACTCCTACGTCGAGTACGAGGCGACGGTCACCCTCCACGAACCCGTTCCCGGCCGGGGAGTGTGCGGAACCCGGGGTGCCGACGGGACCGGCACGGCCCGGGTGGTCGTCGCCCTGACCAACCGCACCGACCTGAGCAGGGACGACGTGGCCGCCCAGAGGCGCCCCCAGCACCTGCGGGCCGATCCGCTGAACGCGGGCGGCTCGCTGCGGTGGGCGGGCGAGCGGTGGGGCAGGGACGCCTGCGTGGACGTCCCCGACCTCGCCCGGGTCTTCGAGGACTGGGACGAGGGGGAGACCCGCGAACTGCACGGCGAGCTGGCCGGGGTTCCGCTCGACGACCCCTCCGGTCACGGCGTCGAGCTGGAGTTCGTCGCACCGGACTGGCAGCTCGTCGAAGGCGAGGTCGCAACACTGCCGGTGCGGTTCTGACCGTCCGCCCGCTCCGCCGCGCGGGCGCGCCTCAGCGGAACCGCCAGCGGGTCTGCCCGTACTCGGAGCCCCTGGCGAACCCGAAGACGGTCGAGGGGGCGACCCGGTAGACCACGGCCGCGCCGCCCCCGCTGCGGAAGCAGCCGTCGCGCACGTCGAAGTGCCAGTCCGGACCGTACTTCGTCTCGAAGGACGCGGCCACGAACCGCAGCGCCGCGTCGTCGGTGAGACGCGCGGCCTCGCCCTCGACCACCAGGTCGAGGCCCTCGCCGAGCAGGTTGCGTCCGGTGGTGAGCACGCAGTGCGGACTGTCCGCCAGGTTGGCGGCCTTGCGCTCGGTCGGGCCGGTGCAGAAGTACAGGGCCTCGTCCAGCCACACCGCCAGCAGCGGAGCGACGTGCGGGCGGCCGTCGGGACGCACCGTCGACAGCCAGAACACCTCGGCCGCCACCAGCAGGCGGCGCGCCCGCTCCCAGCCGAGCGGGGCCGCGCCCCCGCTGCTGTACCTGGGGTCCAGTTCGCCCACCGGTTGTCTGTGCGCCATCGTCGGCCTCCCTCGCGAGCGGTCGGGGCGGCGGGCCGGGCACGCGGCGGCGCGCCGACCGCCGAAGCCCCCGGTGGGCGGCCACTTCCCCGCACCGTCCCGCCGAAAACGGGGCCTCCGGCACATGCGCGGCTCCAGGCCCGTCGGTCCGGGACCGGGGCGAGCGCCGCGGCGGGCCGCAGCCCCCGGAACCCCGGGGTTCCACGGTGCGGCCCCGACCCCCGGCGCGCACCACCGGCGGGCCGAGTCCGCCCAGCGCCCCGGCCCACCGGGCGGCGGCCGCGCGCCGTTTGCCCCCCGTGCGCTCCGGGTAGCGGGCCGCGCGCACCACGAGAGGAGACGATCCGTGCCTGATGCTTCCCGATCGACCTTCGCCGCCTTCGACCTGGTCGTCGGCGCGGTCGGGCTGGCCGTCATCGGGCTGCTGGCGTTCGCCTTCGACCAGCCGCTGCTCTTCCCCAGCCTGGGCCCCACCCTCATGCTGACCCTCGACTCCCCGAACCTGCCGAGCGCCCGGCCCGTCGACGCGCTCGTCGGCCACTACGTCGGCATCGTCGCCGGAGCGGCGTCCCTCGCGGTGACCGGCCTGCCGGACGCCCCGTCGGTGCTGCGGGAGGGGGTCACCGCGCCGCGGATCGCCGCCGCGGCGCTGTCCCTGGGACTGACCGCCGCCCTGCTGCGACTGCTGCGGCGCCGCCACCCCCCGGCGGGCGCCACGACGCTCATCATCAGCCTCGGACTGATGACCACCCTGGCAGACCTGGCCGCCATCGCCGTGTCCGTGGCGATCCTGGTCGCGATCTGCGTGGTCATCGACCGCCTCCGCCCCGAACGCCTCATGCCGCAGTGACTGTGAAGAAGGAGCCGAGCCATGACCGACCGAATCGCCGACATCTGGGGTGCCAGGACCCCGTACGCGCGGGGGACCCGCTGGCCGGTGCGCGTCGACACCAAACTGGAGGAGGGGCTCACCCCCGACGACGTGGATCACTGGGTGCAGTCGGCGTGCGTGCTGTGCAGCAACGGCTGCGCCTGTGACATCGCCGTCAAGGACGGGCGCATGGTGGGCGTGCGGGGCCGCGCCGTCGACACCGTCAACCATGGACGACTCGGCCCCAAGGGACTCTACGGCAGTTGGCAGGGGATGAACGGCCGCCGCAACGGACAGGCGCGCGACCGGCTGACCCGGCCCCTGGTCCGCGAGGGCGGACGTCTCGTCGAGACCGACTGGGACACCGCGATGGACCGGGTCGTCGAGCGCAGCAGGGCCCTGCTCGCCGACCGCGGCCCGCTCTCCCACGGTTTCTACACCAGCGGACAACTGTTCCTGGAGGAGTACTACACGCTCGCCGTCATCGGCAAGGCCGGTCTGGGCACCCCGCACATGGACGGCAACACCCGGCTGTGCACCGCGACCGCCGCCGCGGCGATGAAGGAGACCTTCGGCTCCGACGGGCAGCCCGGCAGCTACGAGGACATCGACGAGTGCGACGCGATCTTCCTGTGGGGCCACAACATGGCTGAGACCCAGACCGTGTTGTGGATGCGCGTGCTGGACCGCCTCGCCGGACCCGACCGCCCCGCGGTCGTGTGCGTGGACCCGCGCCGCACCCCCGTGGCCCGCGAGGCCGACGTGCACCTGGCCCCGTACAACGGCACCAACCAGGCGCTGATGAACGGCATCATCCGCGAGGTGATCCACCGCGGCTGGGTGGACCACGACTACGTGGCCGCGCACACCCTCGGCTACGACGACCTGGCGGCGACCGTGGAGCCGTGGACCCCGGAGCGCACCGCCGAGACCTGCGGGGTGGCGGTCGACGACCTGCGCCGTGCCGTCGAGATCTTCGGGACCCGCCAGCGCGTCCTGTCCACCGTGCTGCAGGGCTTCTACCAGTCCCAGCAGGCCACCGCCGCCGGCTGCCAGGTCAACAACCTGCACCTGCTGTGCGGCAAGATCGGCCGTCCCGGCTCGGGAATCCTGCAGATGAACGGCCAGCCCACCGCGCAGAACACCCGCGAGTGCGGCGCCGACGGCGACCTCCCGGCCTTCCGCAACTGGAGCAATCCCGACCACGTCGCCGAACTGGCCCGGCTGTGGAACGTCGACCCGCTCGCCATTCCCGCGTGGGCGCCGCCCACCCACGCCATGCAGATCTTCCGCTACGCCGAGCAGGGGTCGATCGGCCTGCTGTGGATCAGCGCCACCAACCCGGTGGTGTCCCTGCCGGACCTGCCGCGCGTCCGCGACATCCTCTCCGGCGACCGGTGCTTCGTCGTGGTGCAGGACCTCTACCTGACCGAGACCGCGCAACTGGCCGATGTCGTGCTGCCCGCCGCCGGATGGGGGGAGAAGACGGGGACGTTCACCAACGTCAACCGGACCGTGCACCTGAGCGACAAGGCCGTCGACCCGCCCGGGGAGGCCCGCAGCGACCTGGACATCTTCCTCGACTACGCGCGGCGGATGGACTTCCGCGACCGCGACGGCAACCCGCTGCCGCCGTGGAACGACCCCGAGGGCGCCTTCGACGCCTGGCGGGAGTGCACGCGCGGTCGGCTGTGCGACTACACCGGCATCACCTACGACCGGCTACGCGGCGGCAGCGGCATCCCGTGGCCGTGCAACGACGACGCGCCCAACGGCACCGTGCGCCTCTACGGTGACGGGGTGTTCCCCACCGACCTGCAGCAGGCCGAGACCTACGGCCACGACCTGCTCACCGGAGCCGTGGTCGCTCCCGACGCCTACCGGGCCCGCGACCCCCGCGGCCGGGCACTGCTGAAGGCCGCCGCGTACCTGCCGCCCTTCGAACAGCCGGACGAGGAGTTCCCGCTGCGCTACACCACGGGGCGCACCGTCT
Organism: Thermobifida halotolerans; assembly: GCF_003574835.2. Lineage (NCBI taxonomy): Bacteria > Bacillati > Actinomycetota > Actinomycetes > Streptosporangiales > Nocardiopsidaceae > Thermobifida > Thermobifida halotolerans. Next base: position 879,526 of record NZ_CP063196.1, read on the forward strand.
ACCACTTCCACACCCGCACCAAGACCGCCCGGGCCCCGCAGCTGGACCGGGCCGCGCCCGACATGTGGGTGGAACTGGCCCCGAGCGACGCGGAGGAACTGGGCATCGCCGAGGGCGACCGGGTGCGGGTGGTCTCGCGCCGCGGCCACATCGAGACCACCGCCCGCATCGGCGAGGGGCGCCCCGGGGTGGTGTTCGCGCCCTTCCACTACGGCTACTGGGACACCAAGCCCGGCGACCCGCCGCGCGCCGCCAACGAACTGACGATGACCGAGTGGGACCCGGTGTCCAAGCAGCCGTCGTTCAAGGTGGCCGCGGTGCGGGTGGAACGTGTCGGGCCGGGTGGCAGGCCGTCGCCCGCGCCCACCACGGCCGCCTCCGCGCCCGCGCGCCCCGACACCGTGCCCGCCACCGTGGGAGGGGCCGACGCCGAGGTCCACGAGGACATCGCGCCGGTCGAGCCGCCGTCCGCCGCCACCGAGGAGCTGTCGTGAACATCAGAACCTACCTGCGGATGATGGACGACGCCGAGCACAGCCTGGCCGAGGGGTTCCACACGGTCGCCGACGGCCACAGCGCCGAACCGGACGTCTACTGGCTGTGCCGCACGCTGGCCGACCAGTGTGAACGCCACCGCCGGGAGCTGGAGCCGATCCGGGAACGCTACCGGGAGGAGGGCGGGCCGGAGGCCGAGGAGCCGGAGCACCTGGAGACCCAGCTGCTGTCGCGGACCCGGTCGGGACCGGTGGGCCTGCTGCGCGACCTGCAGGACCTGTACACGCTGGCCTGCTTCGTCGACGTCACCTGGACGCTGCTGCTGCAGGCCGCCTACGGGCTGCGCGACCGGGAGCTCATCGACGTCGTCGAACGCTGCGACGGCGAGACGAAGGTCCAGGTCGACTGGCTGCGCACCCGCATGAAGAACGCCGCCCCGCAGGCGCTGATCGCGGCTCGGTGAGGCGGAGGTGACCGTCCTCCTCGCACTCCACGTCCTGGCCGCCGCGGCCTGCGCCGCACTGGCCCGGCGGTGGGGGCCGAAGACGCTGGCGCTGGGGGCACTGGCCCCCGCGTCGGCCTTCGTGTGGCTGCTGGCCGCGGCCCCCGGGGTGCTCGACGGAGCCGAACGGCACGAGTCGTGGACGTGGGCGCCCGCCCTGGGCCTGGAGGTCCCGCTGCGGCTGGACGGGCTGGCACTGCTGCTGGGCCTCATCGTCACCGGTGTCGGCGCGGTCGTCCTCGGCTACGCGGTCTACTACTTCGCCCACCGCGAGCACGGACTCGGACGGGTCTCCTCGGTGCTGGTGCTGTTCGCCGGGGCGATGCTGGCGCTGGTGCTGGCCGACCACCTGCTGGCGCTGTACGTCGCCTGGGAGCTGACCACCGTCTGCTCCTTCCTGCTGATCGGCGACGCCGGACGGTCCCGTCCGGAGCGCACCGCGGCCCTGCGCGCGCTGCTGGTGACCACCGGGGCGGGATTCGCGCTGCTGCTGGGCCTGCTGCTGCTCGGCGACGCGGCGGGCACCTACCGGATCTCCGAACTCCTCGCGCGGCCGCCGCACGGCGCGCAGGCCACGGCCGCCGCCGTCCTCGTCCTGGTCGGGGCCTTCGCCAAGTCCGCGCAGATCCCCTTCCACCCGTGGCTGCCCGACGCCATGGTGGCGCCCACCCCGATCAGCGCCTACCTGCACGCCGCCGCAATGGTCAAGGCCGGTGTCTACCTGGTGGCCCGCCTGTCCCCGGCCCTCGCCGAGATCCCGCCGTGGCAGCCGCTGGTCTGGGCGGTGGGCGTGGCCACGATGCTGCTGGGCGGGTGGCGGGCGCTGGCCCAGACCGACCTCAAGCGCCTGCTCGCCTTCGGCACGATCGCCCAACTCGGATTCCTGGTCGTGCTGCTGGGAGCCGGAACCCGCACCGCCGCGCTGGCGGGCGCCACCATGCTGTGCGCGCACGCGCTGTTCAAGTCCACCCTGTTCCTCGTCGTGGGGATCATCGACCACGAGGCGGGCAGCCGGGACCTGCGCGAACTGGGCGGGGTGGGCCGCGACTCCCCGGCGCTGGCGGCGGTGGCCGCGCTGGCGTGCCTGTCGATGGCGGGACTGCCGCCCACCGTGGGATACCTGGGCAAGGAGGCGGCGTTCGAGGCGTTCGTCGAACCCGGCCCCGGACACGGATGGGTGCTGGCCGGGCTGGTTACGGGCTCCGCGCTCACCGTCGCCTACACGCTGCGCTTCTTGTGGGGCGCGTTCGCCGACCGGGCGGACGCCCCGCACCGGATGCGGCACGCGCCCGTCTCCTCGCTCGCGCCGACGGCGCTGCTCGCCGTGTCGGGGCTGGCGCTGGGGGTCGTGCCCGCCGCCACCGAGGCGCTCGCGCTCGGCCACGCCGCGTCCCACCCCGCCGGGGGCGAGCCCTACCACCTCGCGCTGTGGCACGGTGTGGGGCCGCCCCTGCTGCTGTCGCTGCTGACCCTGGTCGCCGGGACCGTGCTGCACCTGGCCCGCGGGCCGCTCGCCGCCGCGCACGGCCGCACCCCGCGCCTGCTGGACGCGCAGGAGACGCAGAACCGCCTGGCCGTCGCCACGGCGGCGACGGCCCGCGCCCTCACCACGCACACCCAGGTGGGGTCGCTGCCGACGTATCTGCTGGTGATCCTCGCGGTGGTGACCCTGGGCCCCGGTCTCCTCCTGGCCGCCGAGGTGGGGGTGCCCGTCGACGTCCGCCCGTGGGACACCCCCGTCCAGGCGGTGGTCGGCGCGGGTGTCCTGGCCGGAACGGCCGGGGTGGTCGCCCTCGGCGACCGGCTGGTCGGGGTGGTGGTGCTGTCGGCCGTCGGCTACCTCGTGGCCGGGCTGTTCGCCGTCCACGGCGCCGTGGACCTCGCGATGGCGCAGGTCCTCGTGGAGACGCTGACCCTGCTCGTCTTCGTGTTCGTGCTGCGCCGCATGCCCCGGGGCACGCGGCCGTCACCGACGCTCCTCCGGGCGGTGCGCGCCGTCGCCGCCGCCCTGGTGGGGGTGTTCGCCGCCGCCGTCACCCTCGCCGTCAGCGCCCGGCACGTCCCCTCCCGGTCGGCGGAGGGCTACTTCCGGGAGGCGCCGCACGCCGGCGGCCCCAACATCATCAACGTCATCCTGACCGAGTTCCGGGCGCTGGACACGCTCGGCGAGATCACCGTCCTCGCGGTCGCGTCGACCGGCGTCGCCAGCCTGGTCCTGGCCAGCAGCCGAATGGGGAGCGCCCCCCGCTTCGGACGCGGCCGGGACGGGCCGCGCCGGAACGGCGGTCACCGACCGGGAACCGCCAAGGAGGTGCGATGAACGACGAACGACGGACCGGAGCGGTTCCGCGCTCCCGCCTGCTGGCCGCCGCGGACCGGCAGGAGCCCCGCCAGAGGGCGCTGCTGCTGGAGGTCATCACGCGGATCATCCATCCCAGCGTGCTCCTCGTCGCCGTCTACCTGCTCCTCGTCGGGCTGCACCACCCCGGCGGGGGGTTCGCGGCCGGACTGGTCGCCGGTACCGGCCTGGTCCTGCGCCGCCTCGCGGGCGGTCCCTGGGAGCTGGGCGAGGCCGCGCCCGTGCCGCCCGGGGTCCTGCTCGGGGCGGGGCTGAGCCTCGCCGCCGGGTACGGCCTCGCCGGCGTCGTGGTGGCCGACGAGTTCCTCGCCGGAACCGTCTGGCGCTTCCCGGAGGGCCCGTTCGGCCACATCGAGGTGCCCACCTCGCTCATCCTGGAGGTCGGCATCGCCCTCATCGTGATCGGCCTGGTGCTGGACGTCCTGCGCACCCTCGGCGCCGAGCAGCGGCCCGCGCCCCCCGCCCCCGCGTCCGGGACGGACCGGGAGGACGCGCGGTGAACGCCACCAACCTCACCCTCTCGCTCGTGGTCGGCGGCCTGTTCGCCGGCGGGGTCCACCTGCTGCTGCAACGCGGCCTGTTCCGGATCGTCCTCGGCTTCGTGCTGCTGGGGCACGGCGCCAACCTCGTGCTGCTGATCGCGGGCGGCCCGGCCGGAGCGGTCCCCGAAGTGGGCGAGGCGGACCCGGCCGCCGCCTCCGACCCGCTGCCGCAGGCGATGGCGCTGACCGCCGTGGTCATCACCTTCGCGGTCACCGCGCTGCTGCTGGCGCTGTGCGACCGCAGCGTGATGCTGTACGGCGACGACGAGGTCCGCGACGACGTCGAGGACCGACTGCTGGCCCGCCAGGAGCGTCAGGGGGAGGAGACGTGACGGCGAGCACCCTGCTGATCGCGGTTCCCGTGGCGGTCCCCCTGCTGGCCGCGGGCCTGTCGCTGCTGCTGAGCCCGTTCCCGGTGGTCCAGCGCGTGCTCGGCGTCACCGTCCTGGCCGCGGTGCTGCTGGACGCCGCCGTGCTGCTGGTCCACGTCGACCGGTCCGGTACGCAGCCGCTGCACGTCGGCGGCTGGGAGCCGCCGCTGGGCATCACGCTGGTCGCCGACCGCTTCTCCGCCCTGGTCCTGCTCGTCAGCGCCCTGGTCTGCCTCGTGGTCATGCTCTACGCGGTCGGGCAGGGCACCGCCGAACAGCGCGTCGAGAACGTGCCGTCGGTGTTCCACCCGACCTACCTGGTGCTGCTGGCGGGCATCGCGCTGGTGTTCCTCACCGGCGACCTGTTCACGCTCTTCGTGGGCCTGGAGGTGATGCTCATGGCGAGCTACGTGCTCATCACGCTCGGGGCCACGGCCGAGCGGGTGCGCGCGGGCATGACGTACATCATCTCCAGCCTGACGGCGTCCATCCTGCTGGTCACGACCATCGGCCTGGTGTACTCCACCACCGGGACGGTCAACCTGGCCCAGCTCAGCGAGGCGACGGCCGACCTCTCCGCCGGGACGCGCGGCCTGCTCGGGCTGCTGCTGCTCGTCGTGCTGGGCATCAAGGCCGCGATGGTGCCCCTGCACTGGTGGCTGCCCGACAGCTACCCCACGGCCCCGGTCCCCGTGACGGCGGTCTTCGCGGCCCTGCTCACCAAGGTGGCCGTCTACGCCATCGTCCGCACCCAGACCCTGATGTTCCCCCAACCCGAGCCCTGGACGCTGCTTCTGGTGCTCTCGGCGGCGACGATGCTCGTCGGTGTGCTGGGCGCCCTGGTGCAGGACGACGTCAACCGGCTGCTGTCCTTCACCCTCGTCTCGCACATCGGCTTCATGCTGTTCGGCCTGGCCCTCTCCTCGGTGGCGGGGCTGACCGGGGTGGTGCTGTACCTGGTGCACCACATCACCGTGCAGACCGCGCTGTTCCTGGTGAGCGGACTGGTGGAGCGGGAGCGCGGGACGGTCTCGCTGCGGCGCCTGGGCGGTCTGGCCTCCACGGCGCCGCTCGTGGCGGCGCTGTTCCTCCTGCCCGCGTTCAGCCTGGGCGGCGTCCCGCCCCTGGCCGGGTTCATCGGAAAGCTGGCCCTGCTGCAGGCGGCCGTCGCGCGGGCCACGCCGCTGGTGCTGGCCGTCGCCGCCGTCGTCCTGCTGGCGAGCCTGCTCACACTGGCGGCGATGACGCGGCTGTGGCTGCTGGCGTTCTGGCGACACCCCGCCGAGCCCGTCGCCGAGAGCCCCGCGCAGCGGGCCGGCGAGGGCGAGATCCCCCTCGCCTCGGCGCGGCTCATGCGCGCCTCGGCCGCGGCCGCCGTCCTGGTCGGCCTGCTCCTGGTGGCGGCGGCCGGACCGCTGGCGGCGTTCAGCCAGCGGGCCGCGGCCGACCTGGCCGACCGGGCCTCCTACCGGGGCGCGGTGCTGTCCGGGGAGGCCGGATGAGACGGCTGCTGTCCGACCAGGTCTTCCTGCTCGCGTGGCTCGCCCTCGTCTGGGTGCTGCTGTGGGGGACGTTCTCGCCCGCGGTGCTCCTCTCGGCGGTCGTGGTGGCGCCGCTGTGCCTGGCCGCCTGCCGCCTGCCCGTCCTGCCCAGGGCGCGCCCCCGCCTGTGGCGCTTTCCGGGGGTCCTCGGGCGGTTCGCGGTGGACGTGGTGGTCTCCTCCCTCCAGGTGGCCTGGGCGACGGTGCGCAGGGGGCCGCACACACGCTCCGCCGTGGTGGCCGTCCCGCTCCGGTGCGCCTCCGACGTGGCCCTCACGGTGGCCGCCAACCGGATCTCCCTGGTGCCGGGAACCCTGGTGCTGGACATCGACCGGGATGTGGAGGAGATGTACGTGTACGTGTTCGACGTGCGGCGCACCGAGGACCTCGACCGGGCGCGCGACGACGCGGCGCGCAGCGCCGCCGACGTGCTGCGCGCGCTGGGCGAGGACACGGCCGCCGAGAAGGGGGGAGGACAGTCGTGACCACGGTGCTGGCCGTCACCGCGGGCATGCTGGCGATCGCTGGACTGCTCACGGTCGTGCGGCTGCTGCGCGGCCCCACCGTCGACGACCGGCTCGTCGCCCTCGACACCCTGGTGGTCGTCGCGGTCAGCGGGATCGCGGTGGTCGCGGCGCTGCGCCAGGAGGGCGCCAGCGTCTTCCTGCTCGTGGTGGTGGCGCTGGTGGGCTTCCTCAGCACGGTCGCGGTCGTGCGGCTGGTGGAGGACCGGTCGTGAACGCGCTGGGAGCAGTGGTGGACGTCCTGGCCGCGGTGGCCCTGCTGGCGGGCGGGGCGCTGGCGTTGCTGGCCGGACTCGGACTGGTCCGCCTCCCCGACGTCGCCTCCCGCCTGCAGGCGGCCACCAAGCCGCAGGTGCTGGGGCTCGCGCTGATCTGCCTGGGCGTCGCCCCGCTCATCGACAGAAACGACGTGCTCGCCCTGGCCCTCGTCGTGCTGTTCCAGTTCTCCACCGCGCCGATCGTGGCCCAACTGGTGGGGCGCTCCGCCTACCGCTCCGGGACGGTCCGCGACTCCCTGGTCGCCGACGAGTTGCGGGACCGGGAGCGCTGACGCGGGGCCGCCCCGCACGCGACGCGCACGAACGGCGGGTGGTCCGCGCTGGTCGCGGCGGCCCCGGGCGCCGACGGCGCACGGAGAAGCCCGCGACCGCGTTTGCCCGGGCCCTGTCGGGGTTAGGCGGACGCCATGACTCGCATCGCATCGGAAGCACTGATAGAGCGGCTGATCGACTGGGGGGTCGACACGATCTTCGGCCTCCCCGGCGACGGCATCAACGGCATCATGGAAGGGCTGCGGCGGCACAGGGACCGCATCCGCTTCGTCCTGGTCCGCCACGAGGAGGCCGCCGCCTTCATGGCCACCGGGTACGCCAAGGCCACCGGCCGCCTCGGGGTGTGCCTCGCCACGTCCGGTCCGGGCGGCATCCACCTGCTCAACGGGCTCTACGACGCCAAGCTCGACCACGTTCCCGTGCTGGCCATCACCGGCATGCAGGAGACCTCGGTGCTGGGCACCGACTACCAGCAGGAGGTGCGGCTGGAGCACCTCTACGCCGACCTCGCCGACTACAACCAGATGATCAGCAACCCGGCGCAGCTTCCCGGGCTGGTGGACATCGCCGTGCGCACCGCGATGGCGCGGCGCGGCGTGGCGCACCTGACCTTCCCCAACGACCTGCAGATCGCCGACGCCGACGCCGACCCGTGGGCGCACGTGGCCCCGGCCCGGCCGCCCGAGACCACGCCCCACTACCTCTCCGCTCCGGGCACTCCCCGGACCGAGGACCTCCAGCGGGCCGCCGACGTTCTCAACGCCGCCCGCCGCCCCGCGCTCCTCGTCGGCGCCGGCGCGCTGCACGCCCGGGCCGAGGTCACCGAGGTCGCCGACGTGCTGGGCGCGCCGGTCATCAAGACCCTGCCCGGCAAGGCCGTCATCGAGGACGACTCGCCGCTGACCACCGGCGGTCTGGGGCTGCTGGGCACCAAGCCCAGCGAGGAGCTCATCGACGACATCGACACGCTGTTCATGGTGGGCACCAACTTCCCCTACACGGCGCACATGCCCAAGGCGGGAACGGTGCGCGTGGTGCAACTGGAGGCCGACCCCATCCGGGCCGGCCGACGCATCCCCACCGAGGTGCCGATGGTCGGCGACGCCAAGGAGGGGCTGCGTGCCCTGCTTCCGCTGCTGCGCCGCAACGACAACCGCGCCCACCTCGGCAAGTACCGCAAGGCGATGGACCAGTGGCGCGAGAACATGAAGGCGCTGCAGTCGCCCGACCGGGACCCGATCGCCCCGCAGTACCTCATGGGGGTGATCGACGACCTCGCCGACGACGACGCCATCCTGACCTGCGACAGCGGCACGGTCGCCACCTGGGCGGCCCGGCACTGGACCATCCGCGGCGACCGCCAGTTCTACCTGTCGGGCAACCTCGCCACCATGGCCCCCGGCCTGCCCTACGCCGTCGCCATGCAGCACGCCTTCCCGGGACGCCAGGTCATCGCCTACATCGGCGACGGCGGATTCGCGATGCTGATGGCGGAGTTCCTGACCGCCGTCCAGCACGACCTGCCGATCAAGGTCGTGGTCAACAACAACAACTCCCTCGGGCAGATCCTGTGGGAGCAGATGGTGCTCGGCTACCCGGAGCACGGGGTGCGCTACCCGGAGCCGTTCACCGACTTCTCCGCCTGGGCCCGGGCCTGCCGCGCCCACGGGGCCAAGGTCACCAAGGCCGTCGACGTGGAGAGCGCGGTGCGCACCGCCCTGTCCCACAACGGCCCGGCCCTGGTCGACGTGGACGTCAACCCCGACGAGCCGCCCATGCCCGGCAAGGTCTCCTACGAGCAGGCGACCAAGTTCGCCCAGGCGTTCCTCAAGGGGCAGCCGCGCCGCGTCTCCATCGCCTCCACCCTGTTCAAGGACCGCATCCAGCAGTTGGGGGAGTGAGGGGCACCCTGCCGCGGGGCGGTCGGGGGACGGCCGCCCCGCAGGCGGGGGGCGGGACCCGGCCGTGTTTGTCCGCCCGGTCGCCGGATAGCGGCCGGGCACGGTCGCCAGCATCTGACAGTCGAAGAACCCACCGCCGCAAGGAGGTCGTATGGCCGTCGACGTGCACTCCCCCCAAGCGCCTCCCCGGACCCCGCCGTCCGTGGACGTCGACGCGCTCCACCGCGACCTGCTGGAGCAGGTGGACGGCGAGATCCGCTTCGACGACGGCAGCAGGGCCACCTACACCACCGCCGCCTCCAACTACCGGCAGACGCCGATCGGCGTGGTCGTCCCCCGCAGCGTCGAGGCCGGTGCCGACGCCGTGGCGGTGTGCCGCGCCCACGGGGCGCCCGTCCTGTCCCGCGGCGGCGGAACCAGCCTGGCCGGGCAGACCAGCAACACCGCCGTCGTCATCGACTGGTCCAAGTACTGCGACCGCGTGCTCGACATCGACGTGCGGCGGCGCACGGCCGTCGTGGAACCGGGCATCGTGCTCGACGCGCTCAGCACCCGCACCCGCGAGGCGGGCGGCCTCGTCTTCGGACCGCGGCCCTCCACCCACGGCCAGTGCACCATCGGCGGCATGATCGGCAACAACTCCTGCGGCTCCACCGCCCAGCGCTACGGCAAGACCGCCGACCACGTGGCGCGGCTGGAGGTGCTCACCTACGACGGGTGCCGCATGTGGGTCGGCCCCACCTCCGATGAGGAGTACGAGCGCATCGTCGCGGCCGGGGGGCGGCGCGCCGAGATCTACCGGCGGTTGCGCGAACTGCGCGACCGCCACGCCCTGGCGATCCGGCGCCGCTTCCCCGACATCCCGCGCCGGGTGTCGGGCTACAACCTCGACGCGCTGCTGCCGGAGAACGGCTTCGACGTGGCCCGCGCCCTGGTCGGCTCGGAGGGCACCCTGGCCACGATCCTGCGCGCGGAACTGCGGCTGGCACCCGAACCGTCCGTGCAGACCCTGGTGATGTGCGGCTACCCCGACATCTTCGCCGCCGCCGACGCCGTCCCCCGGATCGCCGAGTTCGACCCGCTGGCCCTGGAGGGCCTCGACGACAAGCTGGTCGACTACCAGCGGCGCAAGCACCTCAACCCCGAGGCGCTGCGCGAACTGCCCGAGGGCGGGGCGTGGCTGATGGTCCAGTTCGCCGCCGACAGCCGTGAGGAGGCCCGGCAGCGGGCCCGCGAGTTCTGCGACGCGGTCGGGGGCACCGAGACCGCCCCCGTCGTGAGCCACATCGACGATGTCGACCGCATCGAGCAGATGTGGCAGGTCCGGGAGGCGGGCCTGGGCGCCACCGCCCGCGTCCCCGCCGAACCCGACACCTGGGAGGGGTGGGAGGACTCCGCCGTCCCACCGGAGCGGTTCGGCGACTACCTGCGCGACCTGCACGGTCTGATGGAGGAGTTCGGCTACGCCGACCGCTCCTCGCTGTACGGGCACTTCGGACACGGCTGCCTGCACACCCGCATCCCCTTCGACCTGCGCAGCGCCGCCGGGATCGCGGAATTCCGGCGCTTCATGGAACGCGCGGCCGACCTGGTGGTGAGCTACGGCGGCTCGCTGTCCGGCGAGCACGGCGACGGCCAGTCCCGCGCCGAGCTGTGGCCCAGGATGTTCGGTGCCGAACTGATGCCCGCCTTCGCCGAGTTCAAGCGGATCTTCGACCCCGACGACCGGATGAACCCCGGCAAACTCGTCCACCCCGACGGGAGCGAGCCCCAGCGCCTGGACGAGCACCTGCGGCTGGGCGCCGACTACGCCCCCGCCGAACCCGACACCCGCTTCGGCTACCCGCACGACGACGCCAGTTTCGCCCACGCCGCGCTGCGCTGCGTCGGCGTGGGCAAGTGCCGCACCCACAGCGGTGGGGTGATGTGCCCCAGCTACCGGGTCACCCGCGAGGAGGAGCACTCGACCCGCGGCCGGGCGCGTCTGCTGTTCGAGATGCTGCGGGGCGACGTGATCGACGACGGCTGGCGCTCCCGCGAGGTCCACGAGGCCCTGGACCTGTGCCTGGCCTGCAAGGGATGCAAGACCGACTGTCCGGTCAACGTCGACATGGCCACCTACAAGGCCGAGTTCCTCTCCCACCACTACGAGGGGCGGCCGCGCCCGCTCGCCCACTACTCGATGGGGTGGCTGCCGGTGTGGGCGCGCGCGGCCTCGGTCGCGCCCGGCCTGGTCAACGCGCTGACCGCCCGACCGCTCGTCGCGCGGGCCGTCAAGCGGCTCGGCGGGGTGGCCCGGGAGCGTCCCGTGCCCGCCTTCGCGCCGGTGCGCTTCAGCGACGCCTACCGGCGCCGCGGCAGGCGCGGCTCGGGCCACCGCGGCGAGGTCGTGCTGTGGCCGGACACCTTCACCGACAACTTCCACCCCGCCGTCGGCGCCGCGGCGGTGCGCGTCCTGGAGGCGGCGGGGTTTGCCGTGCGGATTCCGCGCCGCACCCTGTGCTGCGGACTGACCTGGATCTCCACCGGGCAGCTCGGCGTCGCCCGCCGCGTCCTGGAGCGCACGGTCGCCACCCTGCGCTCCGACATCCGCGCGGGCACCCCCGTCGTCGGCCTGGAACCCTCCTGCACGGCGGTCCTGCGCTCCGACGCGCCCGAGCTGTTCCCCCATGACCAGGACGTCGAGCGGCTGAGGAACCAGACGTTCACCCTGGCCGAGCTCCTCAACCGCCACGCCCCCGACTGGGAGCCGCCGAGGCTCGGCCGAGCCGCCATGGCCCAGCCGCACTGCCACCAGCACGCGGTCATGGGGTTCGACGACGACCGGGAACTGCTGGAGCGGGCCGGCGCCGAGGCGCGGGTGCTCGACGTGGGCTGCTGCGGACTGGCCGGGAACTTCGGTTTCGAGGACGGCCACTACGCCGTGTCCATGGCGTGCGCCGAGGACGGCGGTCTGCTGCCGGCCGTGCGCGACTCCGATCCCGGCGCGTTCGTCCTGGCCGACGGGTTCAGCTGCCGCACCCAGATCGAGCACGCCGACGTCGGACGCCAGGCGGTGCACCTGGCCGAGGCCCTCGACCTGGCGCTGCGCGGCCGGATACCGCGCGACCACCCCGAGAACGCCGCCACCCGGTTCGCGGCGCCGCGCCACGTGCCGCGCTACGACCCGGCCGACATCCGCCGGTCGGCCGTGGAGGCGGGCAGCCGGGGAGGGAACCGGCCATGAGCCCCGCATCCGACCCCACGGTGGAGCGGGTGGAGACGGCCGTCTACACGGTGCCCACCGACCGGCCCGCCGGTGACGGCACCCTCGCCTGGGACTCCACCACGATGGTCCTGGTCCGTGTCGACGGCGGCGGGCAGCGCGGACTGGGCTGGACCTACGGGCCCGCCGCGTGCGCCCGCGCGGTGGGCGACCTGCTCGCCCCCCAGGTGGTGGGCCGCGCGGTGATGGACGTCCCGGCGGCACTGGAGGCCATGGTGCGCGCCGTGCGCAACGCGAGCCGCCCCGGCGCGGTCGGGTACGCGGTCTCCGCGGTGGAGACGGCGCTGTGGGACCTCAAGGCCCGCCTGCTCGGACTGCCGCTGAACCGGCTGCTCGGCCGCGCCCGCGACACCGTCGCACTGTACGGCAGCGGCGGGCTGACCACCTACGACGACACGGTGCTGCGCGAGCAACTGACGGACTGGGTGAAGCAGGGGTTCGCCCGCGTCAAGATCAAGATCGGGGAGTCGTGGGGCAGCCGGGTCGACCGCGACCTGGAGCGCGTGCGCCTGGCCCGGGAGGCCGTCGGCCCCGACGCCGAACTCTACGTCGACGCCAACGGCGGCTACACCGCCAAGCAGGCGATCCGGGTCGCCGAACGAATGGCCGCGGCCGGCGTGCGCTGGTTCGAGGAACCCGTCTCCTCCGACGACCTCGCCGGACTCCGGCAGGTCCGCGACGCGCTGTCCCTCGACGTCGCCGCGGGCGAGTACGGCTTCGACCTGCCCTACTTCCAGCGCATGTGCGCGGCCGGAGCGGTGGACTGCCTGCAGATCGACGTCACCCGGTGCGGCGGGATCCTGGAGTTCGGCCGCGCCGCCGCCGTGGCCGCCGCACACGGCCTGCAGGTGTCCGGACACTGTGCCCCCTACCTGCACCGGCATCTGGCCCTGAGCCAGCCCGGGATGCGGCACCTGGAGTGGTTCCACGACCACGCGCGCATCGAGACCCGCTTCTTCGACGGCGCAGACCCGCCGGTCGGAGGCCGTCTGGCCGCCGATCCCGACCGGCCCGGCCACGGACTCGACCTGCGCGAGGCCGACGCCGAGAGGTACCGCGTCCACTGACGGCGCCGCACCGGACCGTCTTCGACCGTGAACCAGGAAAGGAAGCCCGCGATGGCCGAACATCTCGCTCCGGTTCCCACCGCACCGCACGAACCGGGCAGGGCCGCCCGCGCACCGGCGCCCGGGCGCCCCGCAGCGGCCGACCCGGACCGGACGCGGCCCTCCCGGCTCCGGCCGGGGACCGCGTCCAGCGGAAGGAAGGGTGGGTAACCGCCATGACCGCCTCGAACGTGGTCCAGCCGACCTCCGCGGCGCCCCGGAAACGGTCCACGGGGTCGGTCATCGCCTCGTGGCTGTCCTCCACCGACCACAAGGTGGTCGGCTACTTCTACATCGCCACCGCGTTCTTCTTCTTCCTGGTGGCCGGGATCATGGCGATGCTGATCCGCGCCGAGCTGATGTTCCCCGGCCTGCAACTGGTGAACAACGAGGTCTACAACCAGTTGTTCACCATCCACGGCACGGCCATGATGCTGCTGTTCGCCACCCCGCTGTTCGCCGGGTTCGCCAACGTCGTCGTGCCACTGCAGATCGGCGCGCCCGACGTCGCCTTCCCCCGGCTCAACATGTTCAGCTACTGGATGTTCCTCTTCGGCGGGCTCATGGTCCTCGGCGGGTTCTTCACCTGGGGCGGCGCGGCGAGCTTCGGCTGGTTCGCCTACACGCCGCTGTCGACCGCGGTGCGCTCGCCCGGCGCGGGCGGCGACCTGTGGGCGATCGGGCTGCTCGTCGGCGGTCTGGGCACCATCCTGGGCGCGGTCAACTTCATCACCACCATCGCCACCATGCGCGCACCCGGCATGACCATGTTCCGCATGCCGATCTTCACCTGGAACGTGCTGCTGACCAGCGTCCTGGTGCTGCTGGCGTTTCCGGTGCTGAGCGGCGCGCTGGTCGGGCTGATCGCCGACCGCGTCCTCGGAACCCAGGTGTACAACCCGGCCCACGGCGGCCCGATCCTGTGGCAGCACCTGTTCTGGTTCTTCGGCCACCCGGAGGTCTACATCATCGCGCTGCCGTTCTTCGGCATCATCACCGAGGTCATCCCGGTGTTCAGCCGCAAGCCGCTGTTCGGCTACAAGGGCATGGTCGGCGCGACCATCGCGATCACCGGGCTGTCGATGACGGTGTGGGCGCACCACATGTTCCCCACCGGCGCGGTCCTGCTGCCGTTCTTCGCCTTCATGTCGTTCCTGATCGCGGTGCCCACCGGCGTGAAGTTCTTCAACTGGATCGGCACCATGTGGCGCGGCCAGCTCACCTTCGAGTCGCCGATGCTGTTCGCCATCGGCTTCCTGGTCACCTTCCTGTTCGGCGGGTTGACCGGGGTGATCCTGGCCTCCCCGCCGCTGGACTTCCAGGCACACGACTCCTACTTCGTGGTCGGCCACTTCCACTACGTGGTGTTCGGCACCGTGGTGTTCGCGATGTTCGCGGGCTTCCACTTCTGGTGGCCCAAGTTCACCGGGAAGAGGCTCAACGAGACGCTGGCCAAGTGGCACTTCTGGACGCTGTTCGTCGGCTTCCACGGCACCTTCCTGATCCAGCACTGGCTGGGGATCGCCGGAATGCCGCGCCGCTACGCCGACTACCTGCCCGGCGACGGCTTCACCCTGCTCCACCAGGTCTCGTCGGTCTTCTCGTTCCTCCTGGGCGCGTCCACCCTGTTCTTCCTCTACAACGTCTGGTGGACGGTCCGGCACGGCAGGAGGGTCGAGGGCGACGACCCGTGGGGCCACGGCAGTTCCCTGGAGTGGGCGACCTCGTGCCCGCCGCCGCGGCACAACTTCACCTCGCTGCCGCGCATCCGCTCCGAACGCCCCGCGTTCGACCTGCACCACGGCCACCGGGTCAGCGCGCCGAAGGAGGAGTGACCCGCGCGGGCCGACCGCCCGCCGCGTCCGGCACCCGGTGCCGGACGCGGCGGGCGGTCGCCCCGGACAACGGCGGTCCCGCCCGGGGGAGCTGCCGCCCGTCTCTGCCCCGCTGCCGTCGACAGGCGCGGTCGCGGCGGCGGGGCGCGGCCGTGTAACGAGCGGGGAGCCGCGGAAGGAATCCCCTCATGGCAGACCACAACCCCGAGTCCTCCGACGATCCGATCCCCGCCGCTCCCACCCCCGCGACGCTGCGCCGGTGGCGGCGCATGCTCGCCGACGAGCGGGAGGAGTCCCGGGCCTACCGGGAACTGGCCGCCCGCCGCCACGGAGAGGAACGGGAGATCCTGCTCAGGCTGGCCGAGGCGGAGGAACGCCACGCCGCCCACTGGGAGCGCCTGCTGGGCGACCGGATCGGCCGACCGCGGCGCGGCTCGCCGCGCATGCGGACACTGGTCTTCCTGGCCCGGCACTTCGGCTGGGTGTTCGTGCTGGCGCTGATGCAGCAGGCCGAGAGCCGCACCCCCTACGGCGACCCCGACGTCCCGCCGTCGATCGCGGCCGACGAGCGCATCCACGCCGAGGTGGTGCGCGGCCTGGCCGTGCGGGGACGCTCCCGGCTGTCGGGGACGCTGCGCGCCGCGGTGTTCGGCGTCAACGACGGCCTGGTGAGCAACATCGCGCTGGTCCTCGGCGTGGTCGGCGGCGGCGCAGCCACCGGCACCGTCCTGCTCACCGGCCTGTCCGGACTGCTGGCCGGGGCGCTGTCGATGGCCGCGGGCGAGTACGTCTCGGTCAGTTCCCAACGGGAGTTGCTGGCCGCCTCCACCCCCGACGAGACGGCCCGGGAGTCCATCCCCAGCCTCGACGTCGACGCCAACGAACTCGCCCTGGTCTACCGGGCGCGCGGCATGTCCGAGGAGGAGGCGCAGCACCGCGCCGACACCGTGCTGCGCCGCAGCGTGGCCGCTCCGCTGCCGGAACTGCCCGGAGTCGGCGACCCCGAGGTCGTGGGCACCGGGCTCGGCGCGGCCGCCTCCAGTTTCGTGTTCTTCGCGGTCGGCGCGGCACTGCCGGTGCTGCCGTTCCTGGCCGGGATGGAGGGCGGTGCCGCGGTCGCGGTGGCCGGGACGGCCACCGGACTCGCCCTGATGCTGGTCGGCGCGGTCGTGGGCGTGCTGTCGGGGGCGTCGCCGCTGCGGCGCGCACTGCGCCAACTCGCCATCGGCGCGGGCGCCGCGGTCACCACCTACCTGCTGGGGCTGCTCTTCGGCGCGACGGTCACCTGAGGCCGCCCCGACCGGCCGCGGCGGTGTTTGTGCAGGCCGGGTCCGGGTAGCCGCGCGAAACGACGAGACGACCGCGGACACGGGGGCGGGAGCATGGCTCAGACGGCGGGAAGCAGGCAGGAGGTCCGCACCGGGCTGCTGATCGGCGGGGAGATCGAGGGGGCCGAGAACTGGTTCCCGGTCTTCGACCCGGCGGCGCCCCAGGAGACCGTCGGCTACGCCGCGGCGGCCACCCGGGAGCAGGCCCGCCACGCGGTGGACGCCGCCGACGCGGCCTGGGGGGACTGGAGCGCGCTGGAACCGGAGCGGCGCGCCGAGATCCTGCGCGACGCGCTGGGGGCGCTGCGGGACGACAACGACGAACGGGTGGAGCTGCTCGTCCGGGAGAACGGCAAGATCCGCGCCGAGGCGGAGGTCGAACTGGCGGTGTTCTCCCAGCGCTGTGAACTGGCGGCCGGAATGGCGGGGGAGCTGGACCGGACGCGCCGTCTGCTGCCGCGGCCCAGACAGGGGGAGACCGCGGCGACGGGCGAGGCGCTGACGGACGTCCCGGCCGCGCCCCGGTTCCGCTCCGAGGTGTCGGCGCTGCCGCTGGGCGTGGTGACGATCATCGTCCCCTACAACTGGCCGCTGGCGATCCTCGCCGCCAGCCTCCCGTACGCGCTCGTGGCGGGAAACACCGTGGTCGTCAAACCGCCGCCGACCACCCCGCTGGCGGTGGTGAGCACGCTGCGGCTGCTCGCCGAACGGCTGCCCGCCGGAGTGCTCAACGTCGTCACCGGAAGCAACGAGGCCGTCGAGCCGGTCATCCGCGACCCGCGGGTCCGGCGGATCGTCTTCACCGGCAGCACGAACGCGGGCAAGAACATCATGCGGATGGCGGCCGACAACGTGACCCGGGTGACGCTGGAACTCGGCGGCAACGACCCGGCGATCGTCCTCGACGACGTCGAGTTGGACGCGGCCGCGATCGAACGCCTGACCGTCGGCTCCTTCCTGACCACGGGCCAGGTGTGCATGGGCATCAAGCGGGTCTACGTACACCGCTCCCGCTTCGACGAACTGGTGGAGGGCATGTCGGCGCAGCTGTCGCACCACCATCTGGGGCACGGGCTGCGCCCGGAGACGACCATGGGTCCGCTCAACAGCGCCCGGCAGCGCGACTTCGTGCGCGACCTGCTCGACCGGGCCCGGGCCGCGGGCGGCGAGGTGCGCGAGTTCGGCACGGCCGACGACGAGACGCAGCGGAGCGGCGGGTACTTCCTGCGTCCCGCCCTGGTTCTCGACCCGCCCGCCGACGAGAGCATCGTGACCGAGGAGCAGTTCGGCCCGGCCCTGCCGATCCTGCCCTACGACGACCTCGACCAGGTGGTCGACACGGTCAACCGGGGCTGGTCGGGACTGTGCTCGTCGGTGTGGACCTCCGACCTGGACCGCGCGGCACAGGTGGCCGCCCGGCTGCGCACCGGGACCACCTGGATCAACGACGCCAACGCGGTGGCCCAGGACGACCGCGCGCCCTTCGGGGGGTTCCGGCAGAGCGGCATGGGCCGCGAGCTGGGCGTCGAGGGCCTGCTGGAGATGACCGAGGCGCACACGGTCACCTATCCCCGCTGACCCGGCCCCGCCGGCCGTGCCCGTGCCGCCGAAAACCGGAGGACGCGCGGGGCACGGTCGGGCGATGATGGGCGGATGCGAGTCCTTTTGGAGACCGAACGGCTGGTGCTGCGCGAGTTCGCCGAGACCGACGCCGACCACCTGTACGCGTTGAACAGCGACCCCGCCGTCATGCGCTTCATCAACGGCGGCCGACCGGTGGCCTTCGAGGCGGTGCGGACGGAGGAGCTGCCGCACCGGATGCGCCGCCACCCGCGCACCGGAGAGTGCGGCTACTGGGCGGCCGAGGACCGCGACGGGCGGTTCCTGGGCTGGTTCGAGTTCCGCCCGCTCGACGCGGAGGACGTCGGGACGGTGGAACTCGGCTACCGGCTGCGCGCGGCCGCCTGGGGGCGGGGCTACGCCACCGAGGGGGCGCGGGCCCTGGTCCGCAGGGGGTTCACCGGGACGGGGGCGGCGCGGGTCGTCGCCTTCACGATGGCGGTCAACGCCCGCTCCCGGCGGGTGATGGAAAAGACCGGGCTGCGGTACGTCCGCACCTTCCACCGCGACTGGCCCGAGCCGATCGACGGCGCGGAGCACGGCGAGGTCGAGTACGCCCTGACCCGGCAGGAGTGGCTGGACCGCGAGGCGGCCCGGTGAGGCGGTGCCGCGCGCCGGTCAGTCGCCGTCGGCGAGCAGTCCGTGCTCGGCGGCGACCGCCTCGACCTGGGCGGGGGTGCCCGCCATGATGGTGCGGGCGTGCTCGGTGACCAGTCCGACCGGCCAGTCCCACCAGGCGGCCCGCAGCAGGCGGGCGACGTCGGCGTCGTCGTAGCGGCGCTTGACCGGCCGGGCGGGGTTGCCGCCGACGACGGTGTAGGGCGGCACGTCGGAGGTGACCACGGCGCCGGCCGCGACGATCGCGCCGTCGCCGACGCGCACCCCGGGCATGACCGTCGAGT
This sequence comes from Thermobifida halotolerans, assembly GCF_003574835.2. Classification (NCBI taxonomy): domain Bacteria; kingdom Bacillati; phylum Actinomycetota; class Actinomycetes; order Streptosporangiales; family Nocardiopsidaceae; genus Thermobifida; species Thermobifida halotolerans. The sequence goes on from NZ_CP063196.1 coordinate 898,368, forward strand.
CGAGGCCGAACCACACGTCGTTGCCGACGACCGTGTCGCCGCGGCTGGGTATGTCCGCCAGCAGGTCCAGGGTGCGCTCGGCCCACTCGCCGCCGAAGATCGCGAACGGGAAGGTCGACACCCCGCCGGTGCGGTGGTTGGCTCCGGCCATCACGAAGCGGGTGCCGCTGGCCAGGGCGCAGTACCTGCCGATGACGAGCCGTTCGGGGCCGTAGGCGTAGAGGACGTTGCGCTCCTGGAAGCGGGTCGCCTCGCCGGGGTCGTCGTAGTAGGTGTAGTCGCCGACCTCGATGCGGGGGTCGGTGACCAGGGGCTTGAGGAACACCACCCGGGGGTGCTCGGGAATCGGGTGCGGCGTGGCCGGATCGGGGATCGCAGCGGGCATACCAGGTCCTCCTGGGGAGGGACCGGCCGCGCTGTCCGCGAAGGGGCGGCGAGCCGGGAGAACGTCCGGTCCCGGTGGTGTGGACGGCACCACCCTAGGCCGCTGCCCCCGTGGCCGCCAGCGGGTTTCCGGCCACCGCGGCCCCGAGGACGCCGGGGCCGCGGGTCGGCGCGGCGGCTGCTCACCGGCCCCCGGTGAGCAGCCCGAGCAGCAGCAGTACCAGTTCCCTGCGGACCTCGGGGTCGGCGACGGCCGAGCGCCAGCGGACGGGGACCCGGTCCCCGAGGCGGACCAGGGCCGCGCGCAGGGCGTGGTCGAGGACGCGGTCGCCGCCGCGCCGGGCGAGCAGGTCGGTCCCCCGGAGCACGGAGCGCAACTCCTCCAGCAGAAGCGGCAGAGACTCCAGGTCCTGCTCGGGGACGTCCTCCTCGACAGCGGGGGTCTCGGCTTCGGGGGTGAAGGAGACGGCCTCCTCGACGGTGAGGTAGCCGCGGCTGGTGACCATGCCGCGGGCGTCCTGGAGGACCTCGAACTCCCTGGGCGCGTACTCCCGCAGCCGCCGCAGCACCCCGGTGAGCTTGGCCCGCAGTCCGGGCACGGTGAGGCCGGCCAGACCGGCACGCACCTCGCGGCGGAACTCCAGGTCGGGGGAGTCGAAGTCGGCGTAGTCACCGACGGCGCCCCGCCTGGCCCGCGCGTTGTAGAGCCTGCGTTTCTCCGCGGCCTCGGCGTCGGGGGAGGACCACCGCTCCAGCCGCTCGTGCAGGGCCTCGGCGGTGTACTCCGACACCGGGTCGGCGTCGAACAGCGGAGCCGCGCCCCGCCGCCGGTACCGCGCCGACGCCGTGGACCCGCCGTGGCGCAGCGAACCGCGCAGCGGTCCCTCGGCGACCAGGGCGGTCACCGGCGAGCGGCCGGAGTCCTCGCTTTCGGCGCCGAGAAGGAGCGGCGGGGCGGCGAGCGCGGTCCACGGCTCGCCCTTGCCCGCCCGCTCGATGAGCAGTCCCAGTGCCTTCTGCTCCACGGCGTCGTGGACGACCGTCCGCCACTTCCCGGCGTTGCGCATGGCGCGGACCGGTTTGACGCTGAAGGCGGCACGCCACCTGTTGTTGTGCCACATGCCGAGCCGGACGTTCTGCGCGTTTTGCACGGAGTCCAGACGGGCCCGCTCCAGGCGTTCGCACAACCGGTCCAGCGCCCTGCGGTCGGCCGGGGCGGTGAAGTCGGAGCCCGCGTCGACGAGGGCCACCACGTGGGCGAGCGCCGCGGCCAGCCCTCTGCCCGCGGCCCCGGGCAGGTGGTCGCCGCGACTGACGAGGAAGATCACCTCGTCGCTCTGCGCGACGTGGTGGTCGCAGCCGAAGACCCCCGTGCGGTGGCTGGAGCGCCCCGGACAGGAGGGAGGACAGCCCAGCCTGCGCGAGATGGCGTCGACGCATGCGGGGGAGTCGATGATCGTTGTGATGTTGTTTCGTGGCGAACCATGAATGACCATGGAGGGCCTCGCCGGACCCCGTACGGGGCGGGCGGCGCCTGCGGCGCCGTCCGTGGCGAGACCGGGGGTGACCCAGGGCTCGTGGTGGAAGCCGTCCGCGCGGCACGGGTGACCGTGCTGGTATGAGGGGCGCGGTGGGCCTCCGCGGGTAATTGTGACGGTTGCCCGATACGGCGTCAAGGTTCCGTCGCCGCGGCCGTCCCGCGGAGGCCGCGGCGACGGAACCCTGACGCCGCTCAGAGCGGTCCGGGGCGGCCCTCCTCGACGGCCCGCTGCAGGGCGCGCGCCAGGGAGCGCAGCCGCGACGCCAGGTCGGCGGAGGTGGGGGGCGGAGGCGGCGCCGGACGGGGGCGCACGGTCCGGCGGGGTGGCCACGGCGCGTCCCCGGAGCAGGCGAACCCGAGCCAGATGTCGAGGAAGGCGTCGTGGAAGCGGGCCTCCAGTCGGGGGTCGGCCAGCGGGGCGGAGTGGTCCGGGACCCCCGGGGGGCGCGACTCCGGCTGTCCCGGCTCCCGCGGGGCGCTCACCGGGTCCCGCCTCGGTGGCCGGGCCCCGGCGCGCCGGGGCGGGAAGGGGGGACCGGTCTCGGAGGCGGGCCGTGCGGTGCGCGGCGGAGGGAAGCCATGCGATGCTCCTTCGTGGTGGTGTCCGGCGCGGCGGGTGACCGCGTCCGCACGGGACACTCTCGGACGCCGCGGACGTCCGAGAGCGCGAGGTGTCCGGAACCGTCGTCGAGAGGGGGCGGCCATGCCGCGGCGGTGGACTCTCGTCCTGCACGGCGGGGCGCGTCCGGCGCGTCGGATGCGCGCCCACGACTGCCACGGGCTGCTCAACGCCTGGTGGCCGCAGGAGGACGGAGAACACGCCGAGGCCAAGCGGTGGGCGGCGCACGGACTGCCGCGGCCGGTCGCCGACGGGCTGTGGTCGTGGACGGTGAACTGGCTCGACGACGATCGGGACCCGCCTTTGGACCCGGCCGACCTGCGGGGCCGGGAGTGCCGTATCGGGGACCACCGGCTGGCGGTGCACGCGGTGGTGGAGCTGCCGCACCGCGACTACGCGCGGATCCTGGACGTGTGGCGCCAGGACGCGCCCACGGTGCGCGACGCGTGGGTGCACACCCGCAGCCCGGTGCTGTTCGCCGCCAGGGACGACCGGGGCAGGCGGGTGTGGCTGCCCCGCCCCGACACGCGGCGGCTGTTCGGGTTCGTGCGCGAGCACCCCGTCCACGGCCTCGGAGGCAGCGGGGCGCTGGGGGGCGCGGTGCGGTTCGCGCCGCGTCCGCTGGTCGTCGACTGGCTGGCGGAGGTCGAGGGGGTGCCCGCCCGGCTGGAGCCGGGGCGCGTGGAGCACGATCCGGTGCGGGTGGTCGGCGTCGAGGCGGCGGGCGGCCACCCGGTCCGGGGCTGGGAGGGCGGAGTGCGCCTGGAGGCCGCGGACGGCGACGCGGCGGCGCTGGCCTCGCTGCTGGCGCTGGTGGAGTACACGGGCGCGGGCAAGTACACCGCCTACGGATTCGGCGCCCTGCGGGTCGACTCGGCGACGGCTCCGGGTGGCGGCCGCGGGACCGACACGTCCGGGGAGCTGTTCGAGTGAGGGGAGACCGGACCGGTCCTCCTCCGAATTGGGGATTTTGTCCGAGAAGGCTACGGACAAAAAGCGGTGTCCGATAGGAAGAGGTGAACGTCACCCCCTCTCCTGGACGGACCGGTATGCCGCAGACCCTCGTCGCCCTGGTCGGGACGAATCCGACGCCGATCCTGCTGTCCGCACTGACCTACCGGCCCCGGCGGCTGGTCCTGGTGCACAGCGCGGGGACCGCCGCGCAGGCGCGCCGGATCGCCGAACGGTTCACCGACGTCGAGCGGTCCGCGGCGGCCGACCTGTTCTGCCTGGGACAGGACGTCGGCGACTTCTCGGCGGTACAGGAGGGGTACGCGCGGCTGCTGGAGGAGTACGGGACCGCCCTCGCCGACACGCCGTGGCGGCTGTGCTTCACCGGCGGGACCAAGCCCATGAGCGTGGTGTTCGCGCTGGAGCACGCCGAACTGTTCCCCGAGCGCCACGACTGGCGCGGCTACGTGGACGCCACGGGCGGCGACATCCGGTTCACCGACGGCTCCGGCCGGCCGGTCGACCACCGCGGGCTGAGCGTCGCCGCGCTGGCCGCGCTGCACGGGGTGGAACTGGCCCGCACCCCCGACCACGAGCTGGTCGAACTGGTGGCACGGCAACCGCGGCGGGGCGAGCAGGAGGTGCGCCGCCGCCTGCCCGACGCCCGCCACCTGGCGGGCGTCCTCGCGGAGGGGCGGGTGCTGCGCTGCTTCCGGGAGTTGGCCGCCCACGCCGCGGCCGGGGAGGTGGAGGTCGCCCACTCCCTGTTCGTGCCCGACCCGCGCCCGGGACGCGGCGGCGGGCAGCACGCGATCGGCGACTTCGACCTGGTGGTGCGCCACCGTCACCGGGTGCTGTGCGTGGAGTGCAAGACCGCGCCGCAGGACGTTCCGCGCAGCGCCGGGTGGACGGTGACCAAGGCGCGACGGGTCTTCGGGGACGCCGCGCTCGTGCTGTTCGTCTACCGGGGCGGCAGCAGCGGGGAACTGGCCGCCAACCCGCGTCTGGACCGGGTCACCGACGACGACGTGTGGGCGTTCAACCGGCACCTGCGGGGACAGGCGGGACGGCGCCCCCAGGTGCGGGTGCTCACCGACCGGCAGGTGCGGGAGCTCGGCCCCGGATGGGCGGAGGAGCTGTTCGGCCCCGAGCCGCGGAAGTGGGAGAGGCGCGGGGTGTTGCCGCCGATCGCCCCGGGCGAGGCCACCGGGCGGGACCCGCTGCTGATCAGCGCGGTGGGCGGCAGCCGACTGGGAGTGCTCGGCGCGGTGTACGCGCACCGGCCGGCGCGGACCGTGCTGGTGCGCACCCCTGAGATCGACGTCACGACCCTGAGGCCGCCGGTGGAGGCGGCCATGGCCCACGCGCGCGGCGAGCCGGTCCCCCCGCCGCGCCGGGGGCGCCGGAGTCGGCGCGGCGGCGGGAGCGGCGCGGTGTCCTGCCTGGACCGGGCGGTGGCCGCCGCCGACATCCCCGCCGCGGTCGAGGCGGTGCGGGCCGAGATCCACCGCGCCCGCCGCGAGGGGCGGCCGGTGGTGCTGGACGTGACCGCCGGGTCCAAGGCGGCCAGCGTGGCGCTGGCGCTGGCCGCCCACGCGGTCGACACCATCGCCTACACCGATCCGCTGACCCGGCGGGTCTCGGTCTTCACCCCCGCCGACCCCGAACCGGCGCGGCCGTTCGACGCACCCGAGGTCGCCTGGAGTTCGGTGCTCGGCGGATACGAGCCGCTCGACCGGCCGCTGCCCGCGGTGGTCGGCCGGTTCGCGGCCCAGCAGGTCGACGCGGAACTGCTGGAGGAGGCGGCCCGCGTCGTGGCCGACCGCGCCGAGGCCCGGGGGCGCCGGGCGCGGCGGTGGGTGGACGGCGAGGCCCGCGCCCTGCCGGGCCAGCCCACCGGATACCGGTGGACGGACGGGGAGCTGGGGCAGTTCGCCGCGCAGGAGCGGCCGACGCTGGTGGTCACCGTCGCCGACCGCGCCGTGGGACTGACCGCGCCCCGCGAGCGCCACCACCGCTACCGGCGCGGCGTCGACGTCTACCCGCCCGAGCCGGACCGGATGCGGCGGCTCACGGCCGGGGAGTGGGCGCACAGCGTCTACGCCGCCGCCAGCCGACTGTCCGCGCTGTGCGGCGTGGCGGGGCGCACCCTCGCCCTGGCGCACGGGGTCGGCCTCGACCCGAACCGCACGGCCGACCTGGTCGACTGGCACTCCTACGCCACGGCCTACCAGGACGCGCACCGTCCGAGAGTGCTCGGTGCGCGTCCCGGCGAGACGGCGTTCGCCGAGGACGTCGACGAGGTGCTGGACGAACTGGGGCTGTGAGCCGCCGAGAGGGAGGGACGGGTGAGGTCAGCGACCGGTGGACCGGCGGGCGACGCGGGAGTCGTGGTCGGGGTCGACCTGCGCGGGATCCAGGCGTACGTGTACAGCGGGCAGCGGGTGCTGGACGCGGTGGGCCGCGCCGCCCAGGTGGAGTCGTTCACCAGGACCGACGGCCCCGACGGGGTGGGCGACCTGCTGGGAGAGGAGGTGCGCGCGGTGCTGCGGGACGCGGGCGGCGCCCTGTCGGTGGACTTCGCCGAGCAGGCGGCGGCGCGGGAGTTCGTGGCCCGCTACACCCGCCGTCTGCGGGACCGGGCCGACGACCTGGTGCCGGTGGTCGCGTTCGTCCCCTACGGCCCGGGCGAGGAGGCGCCCGACTTCGTGAGCGCCTACCGCAGCCTGCCGGACCGGTTGCGGCGGGCCCGCGCCCGGCACTCGGCGGCGCACGCGCCCGCGCGTGGGTACGGGATCACCGCCGTGTGCTCGGTCAGCGGACGGCCCGCCGAGGTCGTGGACCGCAGCCGGGACGTCGGGACGGGCGGGGAGCGGGTCAGCGCGGACGTGGCGCGGGCCCGCCGGGTGGGCCGGGAGTGGCACCGCAGGCTGAACCGGCGGCTGCTGGCGGGACTGCGCGCCCCCGACGGCAGCGCCCTGGAGCTGCCGACCGAGATCGACCAGTTGGGTCGCGACCTGGGAGAGCGCAGCCGGGTCGCGGTCGTCCACCTCGACTTCAACGGCATGGGGGAGCGGCTGGGCGGCTACGACCGGCGACTCGCGGGAGTGCCGGGATCACGCGAGTCGGTGCGGGCGCAGCGGAAGCTGTCGCGGACCATCGCGGCGCTCACCGACGGCCTGGCGCGGGATCTGGTCCGCGGCGTGGCCGAGGCGGTCACCGTGGACGGGCTGGGACGCCCCGGGGTGCGGGGAAGCGGCGCGGGAGGCACGGTGTCCCTGCCGAAGGAGGACGGGCGGATCCGGGTGCCGGTGCGCCCCATCGTGGTCGCCGGGGACGACCTGACGCTGGTGTGCGACGCGCGGTTGGCGTTCAGCCTGGTGCGGCGCGCCTTCGAGTGGTTGGACGCCGATCCGCGGCGCCTGGACCCCCGGGACGTGCGGGCGAGAACGCACCGGGCGTGGCTGGCGCTCGTCGACGGCGACGAGGAGACGGCACTCGCCCTCGCCGGCGAGAAGGAGCTGGGCTGGGCGCGGTCGGCGGGCTTTGAGGAGGACGGCCACACCACCCTGGTGCCCACGGTCGGGGCGGGGGTGGCGGTGCAGCCGGTGGGGGCGCCGCTGGTGCTGGGCTACCGCGTCAGCGAGGCGCTGTGCGCCGAGGCCAAGAGGGCGCGCAGGCGCTGGCTGGCCGAGGAGGGCGGCGACGACCACGCGGTGGCGTGGACGCTGCGGCTGGACGGCGCCGACCGGGCGGTGCGCAGGCTGCGGGAGGCGGAGGGGACGGGCGGGCGCAGCGAGCAGCCGTGGGACGGCTGGGGGTTCGTCGACTTCCTCGACCGCTACCTGTCGGCGGAACGCGAGGGCAGCCTGCGGTGGGGTGACAACGCCGCCCAGCGGTCCTGGTTCCGGTCCGCGCTGGTGCCGCTGCTGCAGCGCGGTGGGGACCTGGAGGCCGAACTGCAGCGCCGGGCACGCGGCCGCGGCGCGCGGATCCGGTTGCCCGAGGACCGCACCCCCGGCGGGCTGCTGGACGCGGTGGAGCTGCTGGACCTGCACCTGGACGTGCCGCTGGGACGCACCGGGGAGGGGGCCCCGGATGGCCGAGCCTGACCGGATCGTGGTCGACGTGGTCAGCCCGGCGCTGTTCGTGGGGGCCGGCGCCGGCGGCAGCGGCGTGGACACCGACGTCGTCACCGACGCCCACGGGATTCCGTTCCTGCCGCGCCACCGACTGGCGGCGCGGTTGCGCGCGGGAGCGGTGAGCGCGGTGCGGGCCGCACCCGAGTTGGCGGAGGCGGCGCGCGCGGTGTTCGGGACGGCCGGCTCCCACGGCCCCGACCGGGCGCTGCGGTTGGGCGACGCGGCACCGTCGGAGCCGGTGCGCGCGGCGGTGGCGTGGGCGCTGGCCCGGCGGCCGGAGGCGGAGCGCGCCGCGCTGCGGCGCGCGGTCACCGAGGCCTACACCGCGATGGAGTCGGGGATCGAGGTCGACGAGTACGGCGTCGCGGTACCGGGGCGGCTGCGCACCCACCGGGTGCTGCTGCCGGGTCCGCGGTTGGGCGCGCGGCTGCGGTGGGCGCGCGCACCCGACGAGGAGCAGTGGCGGTGCCTGGCGCGGGCGTGCCTGGCGGTCACGCAGAGCGGATTGAAGGCCAGCCGGGGCCGGGGACGGGTGGACGTGCGCCTGGCGGGCCCCGGGGAGGAGGACCCGCACGCGACCACGCTGCGGCTGGCGGGACTCGGTGTCCGAGAGGGGCGGGCATGACCGCGGAACGTGGAGTGACCGGATACCTGCCGCTGCGGCTGCTGCTGACCGCGGGGGTGGCGACCCGCACCCGGCTCGATCCGCTGCGGGTGGAGGCCGAGCGGGTCATCAACGGGCGCGCGCAGCGCGGCATGCTCGCCGCGGCGCTGCGTGACGCGGGACGTGACCGGGAGTTGGACGAGTGGGTGGCGCGGGGCGGCGTGTGGTTCGCGCCCGCCTTCCCCCGACTGGAGGCGGGAGTGGCGGCGGGCGGAGCGGGGGGCGTGGTGGAGCGCACCACGGTCGCCGTTCCCGCGCCCGCGACGCTGTTCAGGTCGGGCGCGGACGACACGGGAGACGCTGTCGACCTGGAGCGGGTGCAGCCGAGTCCGGGGGTCGCCTACCGCGCCCTGGGCGGGTTGCTGGCGCCGGAGGCGGGGTACCGGGCGGCGGTGGCCGCCACCGCCGAGCAGTACCTGGGCCGGGGGCGCGGTGACGGGACCGGTCGGGGGGCGCCGTTCTTCACCACCACCCTGGACGCCGGCCAGGTGTTCGAGACCCGCTGGCAGATGTGGGCCGCCGACGGGGCGCGACTGGACGCGCTGGCGTGGCGGGTCGTGGACTTCCTGACCGAGGCGCGGGGGAGGCTGGTGCTGGGCGCGGCGGGCGCGCGGGCGCACGGCGGCGAGGTGCGGGTGGACCTGGCCGAGGACGCGGTGCGGCCGGGACGGCCGGTGGCCGCCGACCGGATCGGCCTGACCGCGGACCGCGACTGGCCCGCGGGCGAGGAACGCGACCTGGTGCTGCTGTCCCCGGCCCTGGTGTGCGGGGCGGGAGGCGGCTTCCACCCGCGGGCGCTGGTCGCGGCGGTGGCGCGCCGGTTTCCGGGCACGGCGGTGGAGGTGGTCACCGCGCACGTGGAGGCGCAGGCGGTGGGCGGCTACCACCGCGGCTACCGGGGGCCGGTGGCGGAGCGGTGGGCGGCGCGACCGGGAAGCGTGGTGCGGCTGCGGCCGAACCGGCCGCTGACGACGGAGCAGGTCCGCGCACTGGAGGCGCACCCGCTGGGCGAGCGCGCCGCCGACGGCTACGGCCAGTTCGCGGTGCTGGCCGTGCGGGAGCGGGTGGTCGCGCCCGTGGAGGTGGCGCCGGTCCCCGGCGGGGGCGGCATTCGGCTGGCCGACGGCACCGAGGCGCGGATCGGCGCCGCTTCACCGGCCGGATGGCTGCAGAGCGACCGCGACCTGGGGCGCCTGTACGACACGCTGCTGGCCAACGCGGCCGCGGAGCCGGTGCGCGCCTTCGCCCGCCGCCTGGCCGCCGTCGACGACGACCTGCGCGGCCTGACGCCCAGCCTGCTGGGGCGGCTGCGCGAGGTGGCCGCCGCCCCGCACCCCACGGCCGAGCGGGCGCTGCGGGCGCTGGCCGACGCGGTCGGGGAACGGGACGCCCCCGGAGGGCCGGGGCCGCGGCTGCGGGGAAAGGCGCTGGAGAAGGTGGCCGACGCCCGGGTGCGCGTCGCCGGGCACCGCGTGCCGGTGCGGGACTGGTTCGCGGAGCTGGCGCGCGACCCGCGGCGGTGGTGGGACCGCCACGCCGGCGCCGACGCCCGGCTGGCGTCCGCGCTCGCCGAGGCGCTGGTCGCCGTGGACCTGACCCACCCCACCGGGGTGGGCGCCGATCTGACGGACGCGGCGCGCGACTGGCGGCGCCGCCACGCCGCGCGGCTGGCACTGCTGCTGGTGGCCACCTGGCTGGCCGAACTGGCCCGCAACCTGCGTGAGGCGGCCGGGAGGGACGGGGAGGGCCGCCGCGGTGAGTCCTGAGCGGATGGGACGCGGAAGCGCGGCGCGCGCCCTGGCGGAGCTCGCGGGCGGGGCGGCCACCGGACCCGTCCGGCTGTGGGAGTTCGCGGTGCGGCTGCGGCTGCTGGGCGACACCCATGTCGGCGCGGCCCACGACACGCCCCGCCACGCCGCCCAAAGCGACGTCGACCTGCTGGTGGACCGCGACCCCGGCACCGGCGTGCCCCGGCTGCGGGCCACCACGCTGGCCGGGCTGCTGCGGCACGAACTCGCCCGGCGGGCCGGGACGGCGGCCGCCGGGCGGCTGTTCGGCGGCGCGGCGGGCGCAGGCGGGGAGGACGGGGCGCAGCGGCCCAGCCCGCTGCACCTGGACGACGCGACCGCCGAACTCCCCGAGGGGACGGGCGTGTCGGTGCGGGTGGGCACCCGCGTGGACCCCGACACCGGCGTGGTGGCCCGCGGTGCGCTGTGGCAGACGGAGGTGCTGCCCGCGGGCACCGTGTTCACCGCGCACCTGCGGCTGCACGTGGTCGAGGAGGCCGAGGAGGCGCAACTGCTGGCACTGCTGGCCGCGGCGGCCGACGGCCTCACCGGAGAGGGCCCCGGCGTCCGCCTGGGCGGCCGCGGTGGCCGCGGCTACGGGGCGGTGCGTGCCGTGGCGTGGCGCGCCCGCCGCCACGACCTGACCGGTGCGGCCGGATGGTTCGGCTACTACGGGCGGACCTGGGAGAGCCGCCACGCCGAGATGGCACGCGACCTGGCGCGGGAACCGGACGGCGTGCGCACGGCGGTGGCCGCGGCCCTCGGCGGGCAGGCGGCGGAGGAGGTCGCGGCGGCGTTCGCCGCGGCCACGGTCCCCGATGGTCGGCGCTGGGCCGAGCTGCGGATGCGCGTGGCGGTCGGGGAGCGCCCCACGGAGGCGTTCGTCGGCGGATGGCGGGGGGACGCGCCGCGGCCGGGCCTGCTCATGGTGGGAGAAGCCCCCGGACTGGACCGGTTGGACGCGGTGGACCGCGCCCACCGCCGCCGCCCCGCCGTCGGTGCGCGGGGGCGGGTCGACGAACAGCCGGTACTGGGCGACACCGCGCTGTTCGCCCTGCTCAAGCGGATCGGGCGAAGGCTGGCCGGTGATCTGGCCGAGACGGGGGACGCGCACTGGCGGGCCTGGCACGACCGGTGGTGGGGAGCCGACACCGCGGCGGACACCGGGCGACGCGGGAGCGCGTCGCCCTCGCGGATCAGGCTGCGCCGGATTCCGGTGCTCGCCGGGGGAACCGAGTGGCGGGCGACCCGGCTCACCGTGGACGCGCTGTTCGCGGACGCGGTCGAGGGGCGGCTGTCCGCCGACGCGCTGCACTGCGGTGGGCAGGCCGAGGTCGTGCTGGACGTGTGGGAGCCCGACGAGGCGGTGCTGGGCATGCTGACGCTGGTGGTGCGGGAGTTGGCCACCGTGCCCTTCGACGCCCTGGGCGCGGGGGCGGGGGTGGGGCACGGGCGGCTGGCCGTCGTCTCCGCCGCGCTCCTCGCCGCGCCCGGCGAGGAGGCCGTGGACGTGCTGGCCGCGCTGACCGACCCCGGCAGCGCGCACCGGACGCGGGTGCGGCGGTGGGTGGACGCGTGGGTGGCGGCCGTCACCGGAGGAACCGACGACGCGGAGGGATCGTGACCGGAACGGAGTGGTGGCAACCGCCGCGGCCCGCGGGCGTGCGTCTGCGGGAGTTGACCGCGGAGCAGGTCGACGGGGTGCTGGCCGACGTGTTCGGCGACGGGCGGCGGTGCCGGCTGCTGGAGGAGGCGGCACCGGGCGAACGCCAGTGGCTGCTCGCGGAACTGGGCGACGGACGCGTCACCGGGACCTGCCCCGCGCACCGGTGGCGGCGTTCGGACCACAGCGCCTTCGCCGCGCTGTCGGCGGCCCCGCCGCAGGTGCCGCAGGAGCGGTGGCGGGTGCTGGAGGTGCTGGTGTTCTGCGCCTCCGCGCAGGTCCGCGTCGGCGAGGCCGCGGCGGCGGGCTGGCTGGCGGTCGACGAGGACCACGCCGGGCTGCCGGAGTACCTGCGGCCCCGGGACCGGCGGCTGCTGCTGGCGGGCCGCACGGCACGGGTGGACCCCGGGGAGGCGCCGTTCACCCGTACCCGGGAACCGTCGGGCACCACGGCGGTGCTCCCGCTGGACTGGGGTGGGGCCGCGACCCGCCGGGAGGCGTGGCTGTCGGTGCGGGAGTACTGGGCGCGCGACGCGCACACCGGCGCGGTGGGGGTGGCCTTCCACCGCCTGACCGGCATGGCGACCGGCGAACGGCCGACACGAGCGGACGGGTGGGGAGACGACCGTGGAACCTGAGCCCGCCTGGGGCCGCAACCGGGCGCGCGCCCCCTACGGCCTGGTGCGGCTGCCCGCCACCCCGATGCGGGCGCGGATGCTGCACGCCTCGGCCCTGGCGGAGGGGGTGGACACCGACACCCTGCTGCGCGGCCACGGCCGCGCGCTGCCGGGCACCCGCACCGGATGGATCGACGTGTCGATCCGCACCCTGAGCCCGCTGTTCGTCGGACAGGCCCCGGTGGACGGGGCGGTGAACAGGTCGCTGCGCGTCGACGGGCGCCCCGCCGTCCCCGGATCGACGCTGCGCGGCCTGCTGCGCCACACGCTGCGGATGCTCACCGGCGGGGAGACCGGCCCGGTCAACACCCCCCGGTTGTTCTTCCGCGCGCCCGTCCGGCTGGACCCCGACAGTCGGCGCGGCGCGGTCCCGGTGCGCACCCGGGCCGTGGTCGGCGCCCAGCACGAGCGGTACCGGCGACTGCGGGGCGGCCGGACCCGTCAGGGGTTCCTGCTGCACCGCGACGGCGAGTGGTTCGTCAAGGAGGTCCCCAGGGGCAGGAGGGTGCCCCGGAACTCCGGGACCGCGCTGCGGATCTCCTTCGGGGATCTGCGCGCCAGCCTGGAGCGGTGGCCGTTCGGCGCCGAGTTCCCGGACCCGCCCACCGCCACCGCCTACGGCCCCCACACGTTCGAGCCCCACCGGCCCTGGCAGTACCGCGAGGTGTTCGCGGTGGTGCTGTCCGATCCGGACCGCAGGCGGTGGCGTCCTCCCGCCGCCGCGCGGATCGCGCCCACCCGCGAGGAGGCCCGGGAGTACCTGCGCGAGTGCGGCACGCCGGGCGAGGTGGTGCGCTGCGTGGTCGTGCTCACCGGGGTGGCCGGGGCGCGGCGCGCCAACGCCCACCTGTTCCCCGTTCCGGAGGAACTGGCCCGCGGCGCCGCGCGGGGACCGGGAGGGGACTTTCCCGTCCGGGACTGCCATCCGGTGCCGAGGGAGCTGGTGCGCCTGGTGGACTCGGCCGACCAGGTCACCCGCTACCAGGTGGAGAACTTCCCCGACGAGGTGAGCATGGTCGAGGGCGGGGCGGGACGCCCCGGGCCCGGCAGGCTGCCGCTGCACAGCCCCGAACCCGTGTGGTTCACCGTGGCCGCCGAGGCGGACGGCGACGGACGGAGGTGGGTGACGTCGTTCGGGCGCGCGGGCGGCTACCGGGTCGCCGTCGGCGGGGCCGACCCGGTCCGCCGTGCCGTGCCGGAGGAGCTGTGGAGTCCGCAGCACGGCGACGCCGACCGGGGGAGGCGCGGGAACCGGCCCGTGGACGTGCCGCGCGCCCTCTTCGGCGACCTCGACGTCCTGCGCGGCGAGGTGTCGGCCTCCCGGGGGCGCGTGCGGGTGGGCTACGCCCTGGGCGACGGCGCCGGAGCCGACCACCCGGGCGGCCCGCGTCGGGTGCGGCTGCTGTCGCCGCAGCGCGGCTGCTTCGCCAACTACCTGCTGCAACCCGATCCCGGACGGTACGGAGAGCGCCCCGACCTGGTGAGCTGGGCGCACGAGGGCGACGTGGGCCTGGGCGGCTACAAGGTCTTCCTGCACCGCTACCGCGACGGCGCGGGCGTGGAACTGGACGAGGCCGCCGGGGCGGCCGACGACACCTGCCGCGACATCGTGCCGCTGCGGGAGGGCCTGGTCCTCACCGGCCGCATCACCTTCACCAACCTCACCGACGGCGAGGTGGGGGCGCTGCTGCGCGCGCTGCTGCTGGGCAACCCGGCCGACGGCGGCGACGCCCGCGACCCCGAGCACGCGCACAAGATCGGCTTGGGAAAGAGTCTGGGCCTGGGCAGCGTGCACCTCACACCGCGGCTGTACCTGGTGGACCGGCGGGCCCGGGCGACCTCCCCGGACGTCGACGCCGGTGTGGTGCGCGCCGACGCGGAGCGGGTGGCGGCCTTCCTGGAGGCGTTCGACGCGGCGCTGGCCCGGGCACGGCTGGGCCGGGCCGATCCGGCCCGGTGGACCGAGGTGGAGCAGGCCCGCGACGTGCTGCTGGCGAGCCGGTGGCGCCGCCGCCTGCCCTGGGAGTGGACCCGGCCGATGACGCTGGAGGAGTTCGCCACCTACCCGGTGCTGCCCGGTCTGGTGGAGCGGTTCGAACGGTTCGACGCCCGGGCCGCGGCGGCCGGTGGATGATCCGGCCGCCGCGGCCCGGGACCGCACTCGATGCCCTGTGCGGGCTCTGAGCTGAGGAGAGGACCGCATCAACACGTCCGGTTGCTATGCCCTGCGGGCGGCGCGGTCTCCGCCCGCCAGGATAGCGGATGCGCTCCCGCGGCGGCGGGACGGGGTCATTCGCCCAGCGCGTCCAGTGCGGCCATGTCGTCGGGGGTGAGGGTGAAGTCGGTGACGGCGAGGTTGCTGCGGATGCGCTCGGGGGTGGCGGAGCGGGGGATGGCGCTGACACCGTGCTGCAGGTGCCAGCGCAGCACCACCTGGGCGGGGGTCCGGGAGTGGGCGTCGGCGACGGCGGTGACCGCGGGGTGGGTGAGCAGACCTCCTCTGGCGATGGGCGCCCACGCCTGGGTGGCGATGCCGTGCCGGGCGTGGTGGGCGCGCTCCCGCAGGCGGGGCCGGGCGGGGTTGAGTTCGATCTGGTTGACGGCCGGGACGACGTCGCAGGCGTCGAGTAGGACGTCGATCTGGGCGGGGGAGAAGTTCGACACCCCGATGGCGCGCACGGCGCCTTCGGCGTACAGCGTCTCCAGGGCGCGCCAGGTCTCGATGTTGCCGGAGTCGGAGGGGCCGGGCCAGTGGATGAGGTACAGGTCGACGACGTCGAGGCCGAGCCTGCGGCGGCTGGCGTGGAACGCGTCGAGGGTCGCCCGGTAGCCGTGGTGGTCGTTCCAGACCTTGGTGGTGACGAACAGTTCGGCGCGGTCGATTCCGGAGGCGGCGACAGCCTCGGCGACGGCGCTCTCGTTACCGTACATCTCGGCGGTGTCCAGGCAGCGGTATCCGGCGGCCAGCGCGGTGGCGACGGCGTCGCGTCCCACCTGCCAGGTTCCGAAACCCAGCTGGGGCATGGCGACGCCGTTGTTGAGGGTGATCGTGGGCATGGTCATGGGCTGCTCCCGCGGTGGTGGCTGCGACAGGGGTCGGGTACCCGTGGCGGTACGCGTCAATCGGCGGACGGCACGACGGAGCGGGGCCGACACCCGCCGGGTGTCGGCCCCGCCGGTGGTCGGGACGGGTCAGCGGGCCGCGGCCTCGGCGGTTCCGGACAGCAGCCGGTCGAGCATGTCCTGCATGGTGACCAGGCCGACCAGTTCCTCGTTCTCCTCCACCAGCGCCAGGTGGGTGCGGCTCTCCCGCATGATGCTCAGCGCCGCGTAGATGGGGGTGGTGGCGTCCAGGGTCAGTACCGGACGCATCAGGTCGGCGGCGGTGGTGTCCGGAGGGCTGGTGAAGGTGTCGCGGACGTGCAGGACCCCGAAGGGGTCGTCGTCGCCCACCACCAGGCGCAGGTGCCCGCTGTCCCGGGCGGCCCGACGGATGGCCGCCAGGTCGGCGTCCGCGGTGACCTGCGCGAACTCCTCCCTGGGAGTGACGATCTCGCGCAGCGGCCGGGAGTTGACCTCCAGGGCGGTGGCGAGCTGGGCGCGGCGCTCGGGGTCCAGCGCCCCGGCCCTGGCGGAGTGCTCGACGAGTTCCCACAGGTCCTCGGGGCCGTGGCCGGAGGCGACCTCGTCGACGGCCTCCACCCCCACGCGGTGCAGGCACCAGTTGGCCAGGCCGTTGAGCGCGACCAGCGCGGGCCGGGTCAGCCACATGAACGCGCGCATCGGCAGGGCCAGCAGGGTCGCCGACCGCTCGGGGTGGGAGATGGCCCAGGACTTGGGGGCCATCTCCCCGACGACCAGGTGCACGAAGGTGACGATCACCAGGGCCACCACGAAGGAGGCGGCGTAGGAGGCGGCGTCCGGCAGCCAGCCGTGGAACAGCGGTTCGACGAGGTGGTGCACGGCCGGTTCGGCGAGGGCGCCCAGGGCGAGAGTGCACAGGGTGATGCCGAGCTGGGAACCGGCGAGCAGCAGCGACAGGTCACGCGCGCTCCTCAGCGCGGCCCGCGCCGAGACGCTGGTCTCCGCGGCCTCCTCCAGCCGGTAGCGGCGGGCGGAGACGAGCGCGAACTCGATGGCGACGAAGAACGCCGACAGGCCGACGACGAACACGGACAGGACCAGGGCGAGCCACGGGTTCAGGTCGCTCACGCGTTCACCTCCGTCCGGGCGGTGTGCGGCGTCTCGCGGAGTTCGAGCCGCACGGTCTCGGGAACGTGGCGGTCCACGTTCTCCACGGTGAGGACCACCGTCCAGTCGGGGTCGGCCTCGTCGGCCCCGGGGTGGCGGGGCAGGGCGATGGTGACCCGGTCGGCGGGGTGGGGCAGGCGGCGCAGATGGGCGATGACGAGGCCGCCGATGGTCTCGTAGTCGCCCTCGGGCAGGTCGTGCCCGAGGAGGCGTTCGACCTCGTCGACGTGGAGGGCGCCGGGCAGCAGCCAGTCGCCGTTGTCGCTGACGCGGGGGCGGGACTCGTCCTGCGGATCGTGCTCGTCGGCGATCTCGCCGACGAGCTCCTCGGCGATGTCCTCGGTGGTGACGACCCCGGCGAGGCCGCCGTACTCGTCGACGACGCAGGCGAACTGGTCGTCGGCCGCACGCAGTTGCGCCAGCAGCGCGGGCAGCGGCAGCGAGGTGGGGACCAGGACGGCGCGGCGGGCGACGTCGGCGACGCGGGTGGCCGTCAGGTCCCGGTCGCCCAGGGCGAGGATGTCGCGCAGGCAGACGACTCCGGAGACGGTCTCGATGTCGGCGAGGACCGGGAACCGGGAGTGGCCGGTGGCGGTCATGAGTTCCACGACGTGGCTGACCGGGGCGCCGGCGTCGACGGAGGTCACCTGGGGGCGCGGGATCATCGCGTGCTCGGCGGTGCGCTCGTGGAAGTCCAGGGTGCGGTCCAGCAGGGTGGACAGCTCCGCGGGCAGGTCGCCGCTGTCGCGGGACTCCTCGACGATGCGTTCGAGGTCGCGCGGGGTCGCGGCGTGCTGGACGTCCTCGACCGGGGTGATGCGCACCGCCCTGAGCAGCAGGATGGAGGCCCGGTCGAACAGCCAGATGACCCAGCCGAAGACACGCAGGTAGACGCCGGTGGACAGGGCCAGCCAGCGGGACACGGGCTCGGGGCGGGCGATGGCGAGGTTCTTGGGGAACAGTTCACCGAAGACCATCTGGACGACGGTGGAGAACAGCAGGGCCGCGACGGTGCCGACGGCCACCCCGGTGCCCGTGGGCACGCCGACGCCGCCGAGGAGTTCGCCGATGCCCGAACCGATCAGGGGTTCGGCGATGTAGCCGACGAGCAGACCGGTGACGGTGATGCCGAGCTGGGCGCCCGACAGCATGAAGGAGGTGCGGGCGGTGATGTCGAGAACGCGTCGGGCGGTGGTGTCACCGGCCGCGGCGCGGGCCTTGAGACGGGACCGGTCGACGGCGACGAAGCCGAACTCCTGGGCGACGAAGTATCCGGTCACCGCGGTGATCAGGAAGACCACCAGGACTCCGAGGAGGATGCTGAGGATGACGCTCATCGCGCACACACCGCCTCGGAGTCGCGGGGTCCGGTGGGCACGCGGCCGGGTGAGTGGGGGTCGTCGGTTTCGGAAGCGCAGCGTCCGGGGACGCTGCTGCTACTTCGGGACGGGTCCATTGCCTCTCTCTTCGATGGTGAACCAGTTATGGGTGAATACGCCGGTTAGGGCTGAGAAGTTCCCGTCTTCGGTGTGGTTGAACCCTGTCGACGGGGGGGAATGGTCCGCGGGCCGCCCGCTCAGTCGGCGGTGTTGTCGCCGGGCAGGTCCTGCCACTCGCGGCGCCGGGTCTCGGCGATGGCGACGGCGGTGGCGACGGCGACGTTGAGGGAGCCGACACGGCCGGTCTGGGGGATGTAGGCGGTGGCGTCGGCGGCGGCCAGCAGGGCGGGGGAGCAGCCGTGGTCCTCGGCGCCGACGGCCAGGCAGACGTCGCCGGTGAGGGGGGCGCGGTGCAGGGGGAGGGCGTCGCGGGCCAGTTCGACGGCGACGACGCGGTAGCCGTCGGCGCGGGCGGCGGCGACGGCGTCGACCGTGGCGGCGACCTTCTCCCAGCGGACCTTGGTGTGGGTGCCCAGTGCGGTCTTGTTGACCTGGGGGTGGTCGGGGGTGACGGCGTTCCCGGTGAGCCAGACGGTGTCGACGCCGAAGGTCGCGGCGGTGCGCAGGATGGAGCCGAGGTTGAACGGCTGGGTGACCGATTCGACGATGAGGCTGATGCGGTTGTGGGTGTGCCTGCGCCAGTGGCGGTTGAGTCGTTTGACGTCGGTGGGGCGCAGTTGCGTGCTCACCTGGGGTGTGTCCTCGCGTGGGTGTCGGGTCCGAAGACCGAGTCTAGCGGCAGGTCATGGGTGGCGCGTGGTGCGCAGGATTCTATAACCGGCGCGGGAGGCGACGCGTTCGGCGGGGTGGCCGACGGTGTCGAGCCAGCGCTGCAGGGAGTCGGCGCCCAGGTTCCTGTGGACGACGAGGTGGGCGTGGGCCCCCTCCTCCAGGCGGGCCAGCCAGGTGGTCAGCAGGGCGTGCAGGGCGTTCTTGCCGATGCGGATGGGCGGGTTGGACCACAGGGCGGCGAACGGCCCGGCCAGGGGCGCGCCGGGGTCGGGGACCTCGGGCGCGGGGTGGAAGTGGGCGTTGGGCACGTTGTTGGCCTCGGCGTTGCGGCGCGCGAGGTCGAGGGCGCGCCGGTTGGTGTCGACGCCGACGACGGTGGCGTGGGGGGCGCGTCGGGCCATGGTCAGCGCGATGGGGCCGTAGCCGCAGCCGAGGTCGAGGAGGGTGCCGTGGTCGGGGGGCGCGGGGACGGTCTCCAACAGGATGCGGGTGCCCAGGTCGACACGGTCGGGGGAGAAGACGCCGCGGTCGGTGGTCAGGCGCAGGTGCAGGTCGGGCAGGAGCAGGGTGACGGTGGCGGTGCGGCTGGGCGTGTCGGGGTCGGGATTGAAGTAGTGCGAGGTCACGCTGGGGGAGGGTAGCAGCACGGCCCGGTGCGGCGGACCGGGCGGGCGCCGGGTGCCCCGACATCGCAACAGACCTACCGGTCGGTATTGTTGGTGTCGTCTTTCTGTCCCCCTCGCTGTGGCAAGGAGTTGTGTGGTGGATCGTTTCGCGGGCAAGGTCGCGGTGGTGACGGGCGCCAGCCGGGGCATCGGGTTCGCCGCGGCGCGCCGGATCGTCGACGAGGGCGGCCGGGTGGTGGTGACCGCGCGGGGAGCCGAGACCCTGGCCGAGGCGGTCGAACAGCTCGGCGGCCCCGACCGGGCGCTGGGGGTGGCGGGCCGCGCCCACGACCCCGAGCACCGGGCCGAGGTCGTCCGGCGGGCGCTGGAGACCTTCGGCAGCCTCGACGTCCTGGTCAACAACACCGGCATCAACCCGGTCTTCGACGCCGTCGTCAACGTCGACGAGGCCGCGATGGCCAAGATCTTCCAGGTCAACGTGATTGCCGCGGCGGCGTGGGTGCGCGAGGCCCACCACGCGTGGATGGCCGAGCACGGCGGCGCGGTGGTCAACGTGGCCTCCCTGGCCGGACAGCACCCCTCTCCGGGCATCGGCGTCTACGGGGCCAGCAAGGCGGCGCTGATCAACCTCACCGAGCAGTTGGCCTACGAGCTCGCGCCCCGCGGAATCCGGGTCAACGCGGTCGCGCCCGCGGTGGTCAAGACGCGCTTCGCCGAGGCGCTGTACGCCGAGGACGAGGAGAAGACCGCCGCCGGGTACCCGCTGGGCCGCCTGGGCGAACCCGAGGACGTGGCCGCGGCGGTCGCCTACCTGGCCTCCTCGGACGCCTCCTGGGTGACCGGCCAGGTCATCACCCTGGACGGGGGCAAGACGCTGCGCGCCGGAGTGGAGTAGCCCTCCGCCCCGGGCGCCCGGCCGGGCGCCCGGGGCGGAGGAGGGAGGCCGTGTTCAGGGGCGGGTGGCGGAGTCTTCACGCGAGCGTGACGTGGATGCGGCACACTCACGCCGTGGGTACCTCACTGTTTTCTGGATCTGCCGTCGCCCCGCGGATGCCGGGCGGCGTGGCCGCGGTCGTGGCCGGACTCGGCGCGATGGTGGGCGCGGGCGTGTTCGCGGTCCTGGCCCCGGCCGCGCGGGCGGCGGGGGTGTGGCTGCCGTTGGCGCTGGCGATCGCCGCGACGGTGGCCTACTGCAGTGCGATCTCGGAGACCCGGCTGGCGCTGCACCACCGCGGGCGGGGCGGCGCCTACGTGTACGGGCGCCGCCGACTGGGCGAGGGGTGGGGGCTGGCCGCCGGATGGGCGTTCGCGGTGGGCGCGGTGGCCGCGTGCGCCGCGGTGGCGCTGACGTTCGGAGCCTACGTGTGGCCGAGCCAGCCCCGGGCGGGCGCGCTGGTGATCCTGGCCGTGGTGGTGGTGCTCAGATGGAGCGGCACCCGGGCGCCGGTGCGGGCGGCGGCGCTGGCCTGCGCGGCGGTCCTGGCGGTGCTGGCCGCGGTGGTGGTGCTCAGTTGGAGCGGGGACGCCGCCGAGTGGGCGCGCGTGGCGGAGGCGGCGCGCTGGCACGGACTGTCGGCGGTGCTGTCGGCGGCGGGCCTGCTGTTCTTCGCGTTCGCCGGATGGACGCGGATCAGCGGCTCCCGGGTGGGCGCCGGCGAGCGGGAGATCGGCTGGGCGCTGGGCACGGCGCTGGGCGGCTACGTCGCGGTGGCGGTGACGGCCGTGGCGGTGCTGGGTCCCCGGGCGCTGGCGCGTTCGGCGACCCCCGTGCTCGACGTGGCCGCCGCGGGCGGCGCCTCGGCGACGGTCGAGTCGGCGGTGGCGGCGGGCGCGGCGCTGGCGTGCGTGGGCGTGCTGGGGCCGGTGGTGGCCGCGGCGGCGCACATGGTGGCGGTGCTGGCGGCCGACGGACACGTGCCCCGATGGCTGGGCGGCGGGGCACGGCCCCTGGGCGTTCCCGAACGCGCGCTGGTCGCGGTGGGCGCGGCGGCGGCCGCGGCGGTGGCGGTGGTCGACCTCGACCTGCGCACCGCCGCGGGCATGTCGGCGTTCGGCATCCTGGTGTACTACGCGGTGGCCAACGCGTCGGCGCTGCGGCTGGGCCCCACGGAGAACCGGCCCTGGCTGGCGATGCCGGTGGTGGGGCTGGTGGGCTGCACCGTGCTGGCGCTGTGCCTGCCGTCGAAGGCGGTGGTGTGCGGGATGGCCGCGGTGGGTGCGGGCGTGGCGGTGTTCGTGGTGCGGCGGTGGCGCAGGCGGCGCGCGTCCGCGCGGGCGTGACGGCCCCGCGCGGGCGCTCCCGGCCCCACGCCGCGCTCAGCCGGGAGCGGAGGCCAACAGGCTGGTCAGTCCGCGCCGGGCGGTGGTCGACAGGCGCAGGTGCGGCAGGTCCTCGGGGGTGAACCAGGCCGCGTCGGCGGTGGAGCCGTCGGTCTCGGCCACCCGGGCGGGGGTGGGGTGGGGCACGTGGGCGTGCAGGAACACCCACAGGGCGTAGATGTCGGTGTAGGGCCCCTCGGAGTGGAGGCGGTGGTGGTGGGCGACGGCGATGAGCCGCCCCGGACGGGCGGTCTGGCTGCTCTCCTCGGCGATCTCGCGGGCGAGCGCGGCCCGGACGGTCTCGCCGTGGTCGACGCCTCCGCCGGGCAGGTGCCAGGTGCCCTCCCCCGGGTAGCCGGGGGCGATCCGTGACAGCAGCAGCCGCCCGACGGGGTCGGTGACCAGGCCGTAGACGGCGAAGCGGCGCAGCGCGGTCGCGGGCAGGACCTCGTCGGGGGCGAGTTCGGCGGGACCGGGGCGGCGGGGCAGCGCCAACGCCCGGTCGAGGGTGTGGGTGGCGGGCAGGGGAGTGGGGGCGGCGTAGTAGAGCCGGTCTATGTGCATGTCCAGCACGTCGCCGCGGTGGCGCACGGCGGCCGTCTCGGTGCGGACGTCGACGGCGGCCAGGGGCGTGGCGGGAGGAAGCTGGGCGGCCGCGCGCAGGAGGGCGGCCGGATCGTCGCCGAAGGCGATCCGCACCGAGACCAGACCGTCCCCGGGAACGTGGACCTTCCCGTCGGGCGTGGTCGGCAGCAGGTGCGCGGTGGCCCGGCGCGTGGGCTGGGCGCCGGTCGGGGCACTCACAACAGGCCCGCTCCGGTGGGGTGGGCTCCCGACATCATGGGGGCGAGCTCGGTGAGGCTCTGGACGGTGACGACGTCGGTGGCGGGCAGGGTGCGGTGGCGGTCGCACAGGACCGGGTACAGGCCCGCGCTGCGGGCGCCCAGGGCGTCGGCGTGCACCTGGCCGCCCACGTGCCAGGCCTGGTGCGGGGCGACCCCGAGCTGCTGGCAGGCCAGGTGGAAGATCCGGGGGTCGGGCTTGCCCGCACCGGCGGTCTCGGCGCAGACGACGGCGCCGAAGTGGTGGGCGAGGTTGAGGGAGGCGAGCTTGTCGTGCTGCCGGTTCTGGGAGCCGTTGGTGATGACGCCGAGACGGACGTTGCGCTGGGCGAGTTGGGCGAGCGTGGGGGCCACGTCGTCGAAGGTGCGCCAGGCCGAGCGGTGGACGTCGAGGTAGCGCTGGTAGAGCTCGTCGCAGTGCTGGTCGGAGACGTGGGAGTGACCGGCCTGGGTGGCCAGGGCGCGGACGCGCTGGCGGCGCGCCTCGACCAGGGGGAGCCGCCCGGTGAGGTGGGCCGTGGCCGACAGGGTGCCCTGGACGTCCCACAGGGCCCGAGCTGCCGGGAAGCTGGGGTGGCCGAGACGTTCCATGAGGGCTCGCAGCCCCTGGGAGGAGGCGCTCTGGTCGTCGACGAGGGTGTCGTCCAGGCTGAAGAAGACGGCTGTGGGGGGTGTGGGGTGCTGAGACATCGGTCCTTGGCTGTTTCCGTTGCATGTTGGCAAGCAAACGAAAGTCACGGTAGCGGGTCGCGTGGGCAGACGGAGAATCGACTCGGAGAATGCGCAGTCAGGGCAGGCGCTGCGACCACACCAGCGAGACCACCGCGGTGGCCGCGGCGAGCACCAGGGCGGCGCCGACGAAGGCGGTGACCACCTCCTCGTGGACGGTCTCCGAGCCCAGGGAGGAGCCGATGTCGGAGTAGACGTCCCTGAGCTCGCCGGTGGACTCGGCCTCGTAGAAGTGCCCTCCGGTGGTGGCGGCGAGCTCCTCCAGGGTGGCCTTGTCGATGTTGGCGGGCACGTAGTGGCCCTCGATCTCGATGATGGAGACACCGGTGCCGAACGCGATGGTGGACACGGGCACGCCCGCGGCGGCGGCCTCGGCGGCGGCGGCCGGGACGGGACGTCCGCTGGTGTTCTCCCCGTCGGAGAGCAGGACGATGGCGGAGGGCGGCGGATCGGAGGGGGCGTCCTCGTCGAAGGAGTGGATGGCCTGCAGGGAGGCGAAGACCCCCTCGCCGATGGCGGTGCCCGAGGAGATCGTCAGGTTCGCGATGGAGTCGGAGACGGCCTGGTGGTCCTGGGTGGGGGAGGCCACGACGGTGGCCACGGAGGAGAACGTCACCAGACCGACGTTGAACCGGGGAGGCAGGGTCCCGATGAAACCCTGGGCGGACTCCTTGGCGGAGGTGAGCCGGTCGGGAGCGACGTCGGTGGCGGCCATGGACGGGGAGACGTCGATGGCGACGATGATGGTGGCGCGTTCGCGGGGCACCTGGACGCTCATGGCGGGACGGGCCAGCGCCCCGACGAGGGCGGCCACGGTGAGCAGGAACAGCACGGCCGGGACGTGGCGGCGCCACGCGGGCACCCGGGGAGCCACGCGCTCCAGCAGGGACAGGTTGGAGAAGCGCAGCGCGTAGGTGGTGCGTCTGCGCTGCACGAGAACGTAGGCGGCGGCTACGACGGCCACGGCCAGCAGCCACCACAACTGGGCAGGCGCCAGGAAGGTCACGGTGCGGTCCTTGTCCGGGTGGTGGACCCGGCCACGGTGTGGCGGGCCAGGCGGTGGGCGGTGCGCCGCTGGGTGATGACGAAGTGGGCGATGTCGCGCACCCAGTCGCGGTCGGTGCGCAGCCTCAGGTGGGCCACGCCCGCGGCACGCAGCGCCGAGGCGATGGCGGCGCGCTGGTCGGCGGCGGCGCGGGCGTAGCGCTGGCGCACCTTCTCGGTCAGGTGGACCTGGCGGGTGCGGCCGGTCTCGGGATCGGTCATCGTGACCAATCCTATGGCGGGAAGGTCCAGTTCCCTGGGATCGACGACCTCGATGGCCACGGTCTGGCAGGTGGCGCTCATGCGGCGCAGCGGGGTCTGCCAGGCGGGCACGGCTCCGGGGACGGTGTCGAGGAAGTCGGAGACGACCACGCGCAGGCCGCGGCGGCGCCGGGTGCGCGACAGGTCGGTGATCGCGTCGGCCAGCCGCATCGGGGGCAGGTCGGGGCGGGGCTCGGGGGCGCGGCCCAGGCGGCCCAGGGCGGAGGAGACGGCCTGGCGGGCGGGTATGCCCGGGCGGGCGTTCCAGCGCAGGACACCGCCCCGGTGGAGGAGGTGGACGCCGCCGTGGTCGCCGACGCGCCGGGTGAGCAGGAGGACGGCGGTCAGGGCGCCGACGGCGACGTCGCGCTTCTCGCTGTCGGCGGTGCCGAAGTCCATGCTGGCCGACAGGTCCAGCAGGGTCCAGGTCTCCAGCTCGCGGTCGGCGACGAGGTCGCGGACGTGGGGATGGGTGGTGCGCGCGGTGACGGCCCAGTCCATGCGGCGGACGTCGTCCTGGCCGGGCTGGTAGAGGCGGGCGTCGCCGGGTTCGCTGCCGGGACCCGCGTGCAGGCCGAGGTGCTCGCCGTGCAGCAGGCCGTGCAGGCGCCGGGTCACGGTGAGGGTGAGGCGGCGCAGGGTCTCCTGCTGGCGTTCGTCGAGCGTCACGGGCGCGCCGGAGCGGACTCGGGGGCCTCGTCCCAGATGACGCGGGGCGGTGGGACGGCGGCCAGGACCTGGTCGACCACGGACGCGGCCGTGACGCCGTCGGCGAGGGCGTCGAAGGTGAGGACCAGACGGTGGGTGACGATGTCGTGGGCCAGCGCCTGGACATCCTCGGGCAGGACGTAGTCGCGCCCGCGCAGCAGGGCCAGGACGCGGGAGGCCGACACCAGGCCCAGGGTGGCGCGGGGGCTGGCGCCGACCTCCACGACGTGCTGGAGCGGGGCCAGACCGTAGGAGGCGGGGTCGCGGGTGGCCATGACCAGGCGCACGACGTAGTCGGCGACGAGCTGGTCGACGCGCACCCGGCGGGCGTGCTCCTGGATCCGCTCCAGATCGGCCAGGTCCAGGACCTGCTCGGGGGTCGGCGGGGTGACGCTCATACGGCGCAGGATCTCGAACTCCTCGTGCGCGCGCGGATGGGTGATCTGGACCCGCATGAGGAAGCGGTCGCGCTGGGCCTCGGGCAGCGGGTAGACGCCCTCGGACTCGATGGGGTTCTGGGTGGCGATGACGATGAACGGGCTGGGCAGGGTGTGGGTCGTACCGCCCAGGGACACCTGTTGTTCGGACATCACCTCCAGCAGCGCCGACTGGACCTTGGCGGGCGCGCGGTTGATCTCGTCGGCCAGGACGAAGTTGGCGAAGACGGGACCCAGTTCGGTGTCGAACGTCTCGGTGGAGGGCCGGTAGATGCGGGTGCCGATGATGTCGGACGGCACCAGGTCGGGGGTGAACTGGATGCGGTTGAAGGTGCCGCCGACCACGGAGGCCAGGGTGGACACGGCCAGGGTCTTGGCGACCCCGGGAACGCCCTCGAGCAGGCAGTGTCCTCCGGCGACGAGGGAGATGAGGGTGCGCTCCACCATGGCCTGCTGCCCCACGATGACGGTGGACACCTCGTGCAGGGCCCGACGCAGCAGAGCGGTGGCCTCGGTGGGCTCCTCGGCGTTCGACGACATCGGCGGTGGCCTCCTGGACGTGGGCTGGGCTCCGCGGGGAGCACGGGTACGTTGGTGGCTGAAGGTGTGCAACGGCGAGACTACCCGCTGCACCAGCGGTGGATCGGGGAGAGGACGGCGCGGCGGTGGCGCGAGAGTCTTTGCGGGACGCTGATCCGCGTCAGGTGGGGGAGTTCCGGCTGCGGGCCCGGCTGGCTCGCCGTCCCGAAGGCGTGGTCTACGCCGCGCGCGACCGCTCGGGGGAGCCGGTCAGCGTTGCGGTGCTGAGCGCGGGGGCGGCCACCGACCCGGCGACGGTCGACCGGTTCCGGGCCGCGGTGATCGACGGCGTGGGTGTCCCGGACCGGCCCCGGGTGCTGGGCTCGGCGCTGTCGGGCGCGGTGGTGTGGGTGGCGGTGGCCTCGGAGCGGGCCGACGCCGCCGAGGCGTTCCTGGCCGCCGCGGCGCTGCCCGCCGCGGCGGACGGCGGCGGGCCGAGGTACGCCCCCCACTGGGCGGCGGCCGCCGCCCCGTCAACGGCGCGGTGGGCCTGGCCCGCCCGCGCCGCGCTGCGCGGCGCGGGCACGGCGGGGGGTTCCAACCGGGGGCTGGCGGCCGGGGTGGTGGCGCTGGCGGCACTGGTCGTGGCGCTGCTGCTGGTGCTCTACTTCTTCCTGGCGGACATGAGCCGACAGGCCTATCCCGCACCCGACGCCCGCCCGTCGCCGACGGACTCGCCCTCGCCCACGCCGCAGGGCTCGCCGACGCCGATGCCGAGCCCCTCCCCGGTCGAGCCGACGCCGCGCGACGGCGCGCCCTCGCCGTCGCCGTCGTCCTCGCCGTCGGAGCAGCCCTCGCCGGTGCCGTCGGTGTCGGTCGACCCCGACGACTACGAGAACTTCCCGGAGGGCCGCCCCGACCCGGAGGACCTGCTGTGAGACCGGCGCCGGGAAGCCGGGGCAGAGGAGTCTCCGGGAGGTCCCGGCCCGGGGGCGCCCGGCCCCCCGGCTCCCCGGTTTCGGAGGTGCGTCCCTCCGTGGGGGTTCACCAGCGGTGGTGCACCAGGGGGCGGATCATCTCGTCGTAGACCGCGCGCACCTCGGCGTGCGTCCGGTCGGACAGGGCGGGCAGGTCCGCGGCGGCGGCGTTGCCCCTGGCCTGGGCGGCGTTGCGGGCCCCGGGGATGACCACGCTCACCCCCGGCTGGTCGATGACCCACCGCAGCGCGAACTGCGCCATGGTCGCGCCCTCGGGGACCAGGGGGCGCAGCCGCTCCACCGCGGCCAGGCCGGTGGCGTAGTCGACGCCGGAGAAGGTCTCGCCCACGTCGAAGGCCTCGCCGTTGCGGTTGAAGGCGCGGTGGTCGTCGGCGGCGAACTCGGTGTCGGCCGAGAACCTGCCGGACAGCAGCCCGCTGGCCAGCGGGACGCGCGCGATGATGCCGACCCCCGCGTCGCGGGCCGCGGGCAGCACCTCGTCCAGCGGCTTGAGGCGGAAGGCGTTGAGGATGATCTGCACGCTGGCCACGTTGGGGCGTTTGATCGCGGCGAGCGCCTGCTCGCAGGTCTCCACGCTCACCCCGTAGGCGGCGATCCGCTGCTGCTCGACCATGGCGTCCAGGGCGTCGAAGACGGCGTCGTCGGAGTAGACGGCCGACGGCGGGCAGTGCAACTGGACCAGGTCGATGGTGTCCACCCCGAGGTTGGCCCGGGAGCGGTCGTTCCAGGCGCGGAAGTTGTCGGGGTTGTAGGCCTCGGGGGTCTGCTCCACCCGGCGGCCCATCTTCGTGGCCACGGTCAGGCCGTCGTACTCCTTGAGGAGTCGGCCCACCAGGCGTTCGCTGCGGCCGTCGCCGTAGACGTCGGCGGTGTCGAAGAAGGTGACGCCCGCCTCCACCGCGGCGTGCAGTGCCGCCACGGCGTCCGTCTCGCTGACCTCCCCCCAGGAGGCGCCGATCTGCCAGGTGCCGAGTCCCACCACGCCGACGCTTCTGCCGGTTCTGCCGAGCACGCGAGTATCCATGGCCAGTGATCCTAGACGGGGCTTAACCGGTTCGACAAAGCCGTCCGGAGAAGCCCCGGGGCGCGGGGACGGGGGCGCCAATAAGCAACCAAAGGTCACCAAATTTTCCCCGTGCGGTTGACTGTCCTGCGCGTTCTCGACCATCGCCACACAGAACATACACAGAGAGTCGATATCGCTACTTTCTGTGATGGGGTCTCGATGGTGTACCGCACGTCCCCTGTAGCCCCGCCGTCCCGCCGCCGCTTCCTGGGAATCGGCGCCGCCTCCGCCGCGGCCGTCGCCCTGGGCACCGGCCTGCTCCCCGTCCCGTCGACCCGTCCCGTCGCCGCCCGGTCCTACCCGTTCACTCTCGGCGTGGCCTCCGGCGACCCGCACCCCGACGGCGTGGTCCTGTGGACCCGCCTGGCCCCCGATCCCCTCGCCCCCGACGGCAGGGGAGGCATGGACGACCGCGACGTCACCGTCTCCTACCAGGTCGCCGCGGACGAGCGCTTCACCACCGTGGTCCGCCGGGGCCAGGCCGTGGCCTCGGCCGAACTCGGGCACTCGGTGCACCCGGAGGTCACCGGCCTGGAACCGGGCCGCGAGTACTTCTACCGGTTCAAGGCCATGGGCGAGATCAGCCCGGTGGGACGCACGCGCACCGCGCCGGACCCGCGCGCACAGCCCGCCGCCCTGCGGTTCGCCTTCGCCTCCTGCCAGAGATGGGACGACGGCCACTACACCGCCTACCGCCACCTGGCCGCAGAGGATCTGGACCTCGTGCTGCACCTGGGCGACTACCTGTACGAGTACCCCGTCAGCGGAGCCGTCCGCCAGGTCGAGGTCCCCGACCACCTGGCCGCCGAGACCGTCACGCTGGAGCAGTACCGCGCCCGCTACGGGCTCTACAAGAGCGACCCCGACCTGCGCGCGGCGCACGCGCGCTTCCCCTGGGTCGCCGTCCTCGACGACCACGAGGTCGACAACAACTGGGCGGGGGCCGCCCCCGCCGCCGACGCGGAACTGGCCCGCCGCTCCGCCGCCTTCCAGGCCTACTACGAGAACCTTCCGCTGCGCCGCGCCGCCCTGCCGGAGGGCCCGACCATGGGGCTGCACCGCAGGATCTCCTGGGGGCGGCTGGCCGACCTCACCGTGCTCGACACCCGCCAGTACCGCGACGACCAGCCGTGCGGCGACGGCTTCTCCTCCGACTGCCCCGACCGGTTCGCCCCCGACCGCACCCTGCTCGGCGCCGAGCAGCGCGACTGGCTGCTGGAGGGGTTCGCCTCCTCGCCCGCCCGCTGGCACGTCCTGGGCAACCAGGTGCCGATGGCCCAGACCGACGTGGACCCCGGAGCGGACACCCGCGTGTGGCTGGACCCCTGGGACGGCTACGTCGCCGAACGCGACCGGGTGCTGGCCGAGGCCACGGCGCTGGGCGTGCGCAACCTGGTGGTGGTCACCGGGGACCGGCACCAGAACTACGCGGCCGAACTCAAGGCCGACCACACCGACCCCGACTCCGCGACCGTGGGAACCGAGTTCGTGGGCACCTCGATCAGCAGCAGCCGCGACGGCGAGGACCTGGGCGAGCAGGGCAGGGCGATCCTCGCGGCCAACCCGCACCTGCGGTTCGTCAACGAGCAGCGGGGCTACGTGCGCTGCCTGGTCACCCCCGAGCGCTGGCAGACCGACTTCCGGGTGGTGCCGTACGTGACCAGGCCCGACGCCCCCGTCTCCACCCGGGCCGGATTCGTCGTCGAGGACGGCCACCCCGGACTGCTGGAGGGGTGAGAGCGGTTCGGGGGAGCGCCTCCGGAAGCGCTCCCCCGAACCGGCCGAGGCCGGGATGCTGAGGGTGTGGCGAGGCGCTCCGTGTGCTCCGGGGCGGGGACGGGCACCGCGCGTGAGTTCCTGGAGCGCCCGCGCCCGCGCCCCCGCCTCCCCGCACCTCACCGGCGAGCCCGCACCACAGCACCCCGGCCCGGGGCGGCCCGCCCCGCCGGAACCGACCAGCACCCCACGCCCCCGCGACCCCGTGGCCGCTCACCCCGGACCACACCCCGGAACACCCCGCCGCCTCTCCCGACCTCCCGGCATCACCGAACAGACCTCCGGTCGTTCCGCTGCGGTCGCCCGTGCCTTAACCGATTCAGTACAGTGGGCGCCATGACGACGGACAGTGGTGTGCTGCGGTGGGGTGTGCTCGGAACCGGTGGGATCGCCACCGCCTTCCTGGAGGGGCTGCGCGTGGTCGAGGGCGCCCGCGTCACCGCGGTCGGCTCGCGCAGCGAGGCGTCGGCCGCGCGCTTCGCCGACGCCTGGGACATCCCCAACCGGCATGTCGGCCCGGAGGCGCTGGCCGCCGACCCCGAGGTGGACGTCGTCTACGTCGCCACCCCCCACCCGGCCCACCACGCGGGCACCCTGGCCTGCCTGGAGGCGGGCAAGCACGTGCTGTGCGAGAAGCCGCTGGCCATGAACGTCCGCGAGGTCACCGAGATGATCGGGGCGGCCCGCCGCAACGGGCGCTTCCTCATGGAGGCCATGTGGACCCGGTTCGCCCCCGCCAGCCGCGAGATCGGCCGCCTGCTGGCCGACGGCGCGATCGGGGAGTTGCGGCTGCTCACCGCCAACTTCGGCAACGCCGTCCCCTACGACCCGGCCAGCCGGATGTGGGCGCCGGAACTGGGCGGCGGCGCCCTGCTGGACCTGGGCGTCTACCCGGTGGCGCTGGCCTCGCACTTCCTGGGCGAACTGACCGTCGTGGGCGCGACCGGCCGCCTGGCCCCCAACGGGGTGGTCGACGCGCAGGCCACCGTGCTGGTCGAGAACCGCGACGGCGTGACCGGAATGCTGGCCTGCTCGCTGGACGCGCCGCTGCCCAACCGGGTGGCCCTGGTCGGCACCCGCGGCCGGATCGAACTGGAGCGCTGGTGGTGCCCCACCGACTTCGTGCTGCACCGCGACGGGCAGGAACCGGAGGCGTTCGCCTTCCCGCACCGCGCCAACGGCTACGAGCACGAGGCCGAGGAGGTGGCCCGCCGCATCGCCGCCGGAGAGCTGGAGAGCCCGCTCATGCCGTGGGAGGAGAGCCTGCGCGTGGTGCGGGTCATGGACGAGGTGCGCGAGCGTCTGGGCGTGGTCTACCCGGCCGACGCCGTGGCCGCCTGACCCACTCCCGCCGGGAACACGGCGGAACCCGGGCGCGGAGGATCGGAACGGAGCCGAACGGGCTCGGAGCCGCCCGGGTCCGCGGTCGCGGACCGCTGGCAACCGGGAGGTTTCCTGATCCCTCCGCGTGCGCGCGGTCGCTCCCGGCGCCGTCCGCGACCGGGGAAACGACGACGGCCCTCCCGCGACCCGGTCGCGGGAGGGCCGTCGCCCGTCCGTGGCCTCCTACGGGGTGCCGCCGCTGTTGGGGCGGCCGCCCAGGGCCAGGACCGTCAGCACGACCGTCGTGGAGACAGCGGTGATGATCACCGACAGCGCGGCCAGCAACGGGAACGTGCCCGCGGTCCACAGGTCCAGGATGGCCTGGCCCACCACGGGAGCCCCCGGTCCGGCGAGCATCGCCGAGGCGTTGATCTCGCCCGCCGACAGGATGAACAGCAGCGACCAGCCCGCCACCAGGCTCGGGGCCATCAACGGCAGGATCACCCGCAGAAAGATCCGCCAGTCGCGGGCCCCGGAGACCTCCGCGGCCTCCCGCATCTCCGGGCCGATCTGCTGGATCGCGGAGTTGGCGTAGAACGACGCCTGCGGCAAGAAGATCACCACGTAGGCGGTGACGAGCAGCAGCAGGGTCCCGTTCCACCCGAAGGGCGGACCGGCGAACGCCACCAGGAAGGCGATGCCCACCACGATGTGCGAGATCGCCGCCGGGATCTTGATGACGCCGTCGACGAACCGGCCCAGCAGCGAGCGGCGCCGGTAGGACAGGTAGGCCAGCAGCGCCGCCAGCAGGGTGGTGACGGTCGCGCACATCAGCGCCAGCAGCAGGCTGTTGGTGATGCCCCGGCGCACCGCCAGGCGCTCCCACAGGTTGACGTAGTTGTCACCGGTCAGGGTGCCGAGGTCGATCTGCGGCGTCCAGAAGCCCTGGAAGGACACCAGCAGCAGGGCGAGGAACGGCAGGACCGAGGTGGCCCCCAGGTAGCCGAGGACCAGCAGCCGGGCCGGGACGCGCCAGCGGCCCAGCGAGACCAGCGCTGCGCGCGCCCCGCGGCCGCCGATGCGGGCGAACCGGCCCCTGGCCATGACGCGGCGCTCCACCGACCAGGCGAGGACCACGATGGCGATCAGCACCAGGCTCATGCTCAGCGCCGTGATCAGGTCCGGTGGATAGTACCGGGTCACCGAGTGGACGATGGACACCGGCAGCACCTCGATCTCCGCCGAGGTGCCGATCACCACCGGAACGGAGAACAGCGCGAAACCGATGGTGATGAGCTGCAGCACCGCCGCGCCCATGGCCGGTTTGAGGTTGGGCAGGGTCACCCGGAACAGCGTCCTGACCGGTCCGCACCCGGAGACCCGGGCCGCCTCCTCCAGCGCCGGGTCCAGCGACTGCAACCCGCTGGAGATCGCCAGGTAGGCGTAGGGGGTCAGGTAGAGGGCGTAGACGAAGACCAGGCCGGGCCAGGTGAAGATGTTGAGCGGACCGGTCTCCACCCCGATGCCGACCAGAGCCAGCAGCTCCCGCAGCCAGTAGTTGAGGTAGCCCGCCTCGGGGCTGGTCAGGAACACCCAGCCGATCGAGCCCGCGATGGCGGGCACGAACAGCGGCATCAGCGGCAGCGCCTCGGCGGCCCACCCCATCCGGGCGTCGGTGCGCACGTTGATCCACGCCAGCACGGCACCGATGAGGAACGCCAGCGCGCCGCCCGTGGCCACGGCCACGACCGCGTTGCGGATCACCTGCAGGGTGTCGGAGTCGGTGAGCACGTCGAGTACGGCGGGCAGTTCCGTGCCCAGTTCGCCGAGGAAGGCGCGGCCCACCGGGTAGACGACGAAGAAGACGACGACCGCCGCCGCCACCCAGCTCACCACCTGGAAGGTGGAGAACCTGCGGCGGGGCCGGGGCGGTGCCGTAGGACCGGTGGGGGCGGACGCGGGCCGCTGCAGCGTGCTAGTCATGGTCGAGCACCACGACGCACGCGGCGGGGTCCACGCCGACCCACACCTGCCGACCGGGCGCCAGGTCCGGGTCGTCGTCCGCCCACACCCGGACGCTGGTCTCCCCGACCCGGACCACGTACTCGGTGTGGGAACCGGCGAACACGGCGTTGGTGACCTCGCCGGTCCAGACGTTGTCGCCGGAGCGTTCGGCGGAGTCGATCCACCAGCGGTGGGAGCGGCTGGCCACGACCCGCGGCGCGTCCGCGGGTCCCTCAGGACCCGGTTCGGCGATCCGCACCGGCCCCAGGGCGGTCGTCACCCGGTGGGGGTCGTCGCCGGTGGAGGTCACCGGGACCAGGTTGGCGGTACCGATGAACTCGGCCACGTAGCGGTTGCGGGGCCGCTCGTAGATGTCGCGGGCCGCCCCGTTCTGCATGACCCTGCCGGACCGCATCACGGTGATCCGGTCGGCCAGCTCCATCGCCTCGGCCTGGTCGTGGGTGACGTAGACGGCGGTGAAGCCGAGGTCCTGCTGCATGGCGCGCAGCTCCCGGCGCAGCGTCTCGCGGACCTTGGCGTCGATGTTGGACAGCGGCTCGTCGAAGAGCACCACGTCGGTGCCCGCCACGATGGCGCGGGCCAGCGCCACGCGCTGCTGCTGGCCGCCGCTGAGCTGCCCGATCGCGCGGCTGCCGTGCGACTCCAGGCCCATGATCGCCAGCACCTCGGCGACCCGCCTGCGGATCTGCTCCCTGGACATCCGGTTCCTGCGGGGGCCGGTGGTGAGCGGGAAGGCCACGTTGTCGGCCACGGTCATGTTGGGCCACAGCGCGTAGCTCTGGAACACCATGCCCACCGGCCGGTCCTGGGGTTCGACGGTGCGCAGACCGGGGCCGAAGACCGGTTGGCCGTCGATGGTGATGTGTCCCTCGTCGGGGTGCTCCAGACCGGCCAGGCAGCGCAGCAGCGTGGTCTTGCCGCAGCCGCTGGGGCCGAGCAGGACGCAGAAGTCGCCCCTGGGCAGGTGCAGGGTGACGTCGTCGACGGCCGCCACGACCGTTCCGTCGGGTGCGCGGAAGCGCTTGCGCAGGCCGACGATGTCCACCCCGGTGCGCGGCTCCTCCGTGGCGGCGTTCGCCGAGGCGTCGTGCGTGGTCATGGTCATCGGGGGTTCTCCTTGACGGGGGATCAGAAGCCGATCAGCTCGTTGAGGTGCTGCTGCTCCTCCAGGGCGGAGCCCAGGTCCGGGGCGACGTACCCCTCGGGTTCGGGAAGGGTGCCGTCGAGTTCGCCGAGCGGGGAGATGCCGAATCCCTCGTTGAGCGCGGTCTGTCCCTCCTCCGACATCAGGAAGTCGGTGAACAGCAGCGCGGCGTTGGGGTGCGGGGACCCCTCGGCCACGGCCGTGTACTGCTCGACGCCGGTGGTGGGGGAGAGGTAGGCCAGTTCCACGGGGGCGCCGGACTCCTTCAGCGGGTTGACCACCGAGGGCAGGCTGGGGAAGGCGACCAGGGACTCGCCGGCGGCCACCTGCTGGGTGCCGGGGATGGCGCTGTCGACCTTCTGCAGGTCCTGGCCGGCCAGGTCCCGCAGGTACTCCTCGCCGTACTCCTCCTTGAGGGTGCGCAGCAGTTCGGCCCAGGACAGCACCGAGACGGGGTCGGCCATGACGATCTCGCTCTCCAGTTCGGGCGCGAGCAGGTCCTCCCAGTCCTGCAGGTCGGAGGCCGCGAGTTCGTCGGTGTTGTAGGCGAGGCCGATGGGCTGGGAGTTGACCAGGAAGTAGGTGTCCTCGTACAGGGCCTCCTGCGGCCAGGAGGCCAGGTTGTCCACCCGGTCGGCGGGGAGTTCGCGCAGCCAGCCGTTGCCGGTGTACTCCTCGAGGATGTGGTTCTCGGGGATGGTGATCAGGTCGCCGAGAGACTGGCCGGAGTCGCGCTCGGTGGAGTAGCGCTGCGCGAGGACCGACGAGCCCATCCGGACCACCTCGACGGGGACGCCGTACTCCTCCTCGAAGGCGGAGGCGACCGCCTGCACCGGTTCCTCGGGGATGGAGACGTACCAGGTGACGGTCCCCTCGCTGCGGGCCGCCTCGACCAGGTCGCCGTCCTCGCCGCCGCCCGCGGCGTCCCCTCCGCCGCCGCAGGCGGTCGCGAACAGTGTGAGGGCCAGCGCGGCCGAGCCGATCGCCGGCCACCGGGCTGTACTCATTGGTCCTCCAGCAAGGTGAACAAGCTCATAGTTAGGTTTATTATCTTTATCATGATTAAAGCGGGTCGGAGCGGGGTGGGGTCGGGTGCTGGCCGAAAGGGCGGCCCCCTCGGGGCACGGCGCAACCGTGCGGCCGTCCAGAGCTTCCGCTGTGAATGCTACGTTGTGTCCGATGTGTCGTAATCGCAGGTGGGAGGTGCCGTTCCAGCCGCTTTTGCCCAGCGGTGCCGAGTGACCGCCGCGCCGGACACACCGCCGCCCTCGCCGTCCACCGGACCACCGGCGAGGCCGAGCCGCTGCTCGCCGCGTGCCGCCCCCGCCCGGAACGAGAAGGCGCGGGGCCGTGTCGGCGCCGAAGCCCTCGGCGCCGACACGGCCCCGCTGCCGCTGCGGAAAACCCACTGACCGCGGCGCCGCGCCGCCCCGCCGGGGCCTGGGGCGGACAGGTCCGCGACGACGAGACGCGGCGCGCTCTCCCCGCCGAGCACGCCGCGTCCGGTACACGCCCCGCCGGCGGGCGGACCGCCTCCGCCCGCCGCGGTCAGCGCACCCTGCTCAGCGGCACCAGGTCGTCCTCGTCGTAGGAGAGGCGGCTGTGCACCCGCACCACGCCCTCCACCCGGCGGACCGCGTGGACCAGCCGCGGGATGACCGAGCGCACCGGGACCTCGCCGTCCAGGGTGACGACGCCGTTGTCCACCGACACGGTCACACCGGTGAGGTCGAACTCGCGGCGCAGGACGTCCCGCTCCACCGTCTCCCGCAGTTCGCCGTCCCCGACGAAGTAGACGCGCAGCAGGTCGGAGCGGCTGACGATACCGAGCAGCCGCCCGTCCTCGGTGACCACCGGCAGCCGCTTGATCCGGTGGCGGCGCATCCGCTCGGCCGCCTCACGCGGTGTCGCGTCGGCGGTGATGGTGACCGCGGGCGCGCTCATCAGGTTCCGCGCCACCGGTGCGCGCTGCGCGCCCGGCTCCTCCTCCAGGTCGGGATCGGCGAGCCGGAGCAGCAGGTCGCTTTCGGAGACGACCCCGACCACGCGGTGGTCGGCGTCCATGATGGGGACCGCGCTGACCCCGTTCATCCGCAGCGACATCGCGAGCTTCTTGAATCCCGCCTCCTCGAACGCGGCCACGACGTGGGTGGTCATGAGGTCGCCGACGGTGCTGGCCATGGGTTGCTCCTTAGGGTCCGCCTGTCTTCGAGCCTGCCCCCACCGCGCGTGCGGTGCGGGCCACGGAGGTCCCGGCCGCCCCGGCCGTTCGTCCCGGAGGCACGGGCCGGCCGTCGCGGGGCCGCTCCCGGGGTCGACCGCCTCCCCCGGTCGGCCCCGGGGCGCCGCCCGTCCTCTCCGGGGTCACAGCGGCCGCAGCGCCCGCAGGTAGGGATCGCCCGACGGAGGCACCGCCAACCGGATGCGCGCGTCCACGCACATCGCCCCCGACGGGGCGGCCATGACCGGGTTCATGTCGAGCTCCGACACCTGCGGCAGGTCCACGGCCAGTTGCGACAGCCGCAGCGCCGTGTCGCGCAGCGCGTCCAGGTCCACGGCGTTGTCGCCGTCCTGCTCGCCGAGCGTGCGCAGCGCGGGAACCGAGCGGACCAGCTCGTCGGCGTCGAAGTCGGTGAGCGGGGCCAGCCGCGCCGCCCTGGTGCGCAGCGCCTCGGTGTAGGTGCCGCCCAGCCCGCACACCACCAGCGGCCCGAACACCGGCTGCTGCACCAGCCCGAGCAGCACCTCGAACCCGCGCGGGGCCATCTCCTGCACCAGGACTCCGCGCAGGTCCTCTCCGAACCGGTCGGCCAGGTCCGCGTGCGCCTCACGCACCTGCTCGGCGTCGGTGAGGTCCAGGCGCAGCGCGCCCGCCTGCTTCTTGTGCACCACCCCGGCGACGTCCGCCTTCAACGCCACCGGTCCGCCCAGCTCCCGCCAGGCCCGCGCCGACTCCTCGGGCTCGTGGGTCCACCGCCACGGCGCCATCGCGATCCCGTAGCAGCCCAGCAGCTCCATCGTCTGGTCCAGCGGCAGCCAGCCGCCCTCCGGCCGCTGCTTCAGGAAGCCGCGCGCGATCCGCTGGGCGCGGTCGGTGGAGACGGCGGTGAGGACCGGCGCCTCCCCGGCCGGCCGGGCCAGCCACCTGGCGCGCTCCCACGCGTGCCCCAGCGCCGCGGCGGCCGCCTCGGGACCGCTGTAGGAGGGCACCACGCCGTGCTCGCCCGAGGGCAGGTTGGTCACCGTCTCCGCCTGGTCCGGGGCGACGGCGACCACCGGCTTGCCCCAGTTCGCGGTCGCCACCACCGGCAGCGGGTCGGCGAGCGCGGTGCGCACCATGATCGCGACGATCGCGTCCACCTCCGGGGCCTCGGCCAGTCGCCCCAGGCAGGCGCGCAACTGGTCGCTGCGTGCCGCGGGCGTGGTGTCGATGGGGTTGGCGCTGGCCGCCTCGGCGGGCAGCAGCGCCTCGATGTCCCGGCGGGTCTGCTCGCCGAGTTCGCGGACCTCCAGACCGGCGTCGGCGCACGCGTCGGCGGCCAGCACCCCGGTGCCTCCGGCGTTGGTGACGATGGCGACGCGCGGTCCCGACGGAAGCGGCTGGTGGGCGAGGAACGCGGCGGTGCCGATCAGTTCGCCGATGCCGCGCGCGGCCAGCACGCCCGCCTGCCGGAACAGCGTCTCCGTGGTCAGCGCGGGCGTCAGCGACGCCCCGGTGTGGGAGGCCGCCGCCCGCTGCCCGGCGGCCGAGCGTCCGGCGAGCACCGTGAGGACCGGCATCTTCCGCCCCAGGCGGCGGGCCACCCGGGAGAACTTGCGCGGGTTGCCGAAGGACTCCACGTGCATGATCGCCATCGTGGTGTTCGGGTCGGCCTCCCACCACCGCAGCAGGTCGTTGCTGCTGACGTCGAGCTTGTTGCCCGTGGACACGAACGAGGAGACGCCGATGCCCAGTCGTGAGAGGTGCTCCAGCAGCGTGATGCCGATGCCGCCGGACTGCACGACCATGCCCGCGTGGCCGGGCAGCGGCGGATGCGCGGAGAAGGTGGCCTGCAGGCGGACGTCGTCGTCCAGGGAGGCCACCCCGAAGCAGTTCGGACCGACCAGCCGCATCCCGTGGCGGCGGCACACCTCGAACAGTTCCCGGTCGGCGTCCGCCTCCAGGTCGGCGGTGATGACGACGACCGCCCCCACGCCCCGCTGCCCGCACTCCCGGGCCACGTCGACCACCGCGCCCGGGGGCACCGAGATCACCGCCAGGTCCGGGGCCTCCGGCAGGTCGGCCATCGAGGGAACGGCGGCCACGTCGGCCACGGTCGCGGCCTGCGGGTGCACCGCGTACAGGCGTCCGGTGAACCCGCTGGTGCGGATGTTGCGCAGGATCGCGTTGCCGACGGACACCGGCCGCCGGGTGCCGCCGACGACCACCACCGACCGCGGGCGCAGCAGCGGGTGCAGGCTCTCCCGGCCGGCGCGGCTCTCCCGTTCGCCGATGGCGTCGAGATAGCGGTCGTCGGGGTCGAGCGGAATGGTCAGCTCCACCACGTCGCGGTCGAAGCGCTGATGCGGACGCAGCCCGATGTCGGAGAAGACCCGCAGCATCTCGCGGTTGGCGGGCAGCACGTCGGCCCGGAACGCGGTGACGCCGCTGTGGCGGGCCCGCGACGCCAGGTGCTCCAGCAGCAGGGTACCCACGCCCCTGCCGTGGAAGCGGTCGGCGACGGCCAGCGCCACCTCGGCGACGTCCGGCCGGTCGGTGACGTCGTAGGCGGCGGCGCCGATGAGTTCGTCGTCGACGATCGCGAGCAGGGCCTGGTGGCCGCGGTCCGGTCGCGCGCAGATCCGACGTGCGAGCTGGCCGGCGTCCGGGGTACCGGAGACGAAGAAGCGCATCCGCCGGTTCTCCGGGGACATCGCCTCGTGCATCTCCCGCACCCGCGACTCGTCCTCGGGGCGGGCCGGGCGGACCAGCGCGATCGTGCCGTCGGTCAGCAGCGCGTGGGCGGTGTCGGCGCCGACGTCGATGGTCATGCGGGTCACCTTCTTCTCGACGAGGTGGCGGCGGTGCGCGGGGACACTCCCCGCTCCGGTGCGCCGCGGCGCACCACTCCGCTTCCTGCCCCGCGCACTACCCCCGATCCTCCGTCCGAAGCCCTCCGCGGCGGGGTCCTTGGTCCCGGACCGCGCCCGGCCGCGCGGCGACCGCACACGCCGCGGCGGCCTTCCTCCGGGGCGGAGGCGCCAGTAGGGTGGAGCCGTTTCGCGCGCGGGCACCGCACCGCCCGCCGACGCGGTAGGCCGGGCCCCGGCATCGGGACACCGGGGGAGTGAGAGGGAGGGAGCCGAGGTGGCGACGGAGCGGGCGGACGGCGGCGGCGCGGAGGAGGCGGTCCGCGTCGAGCAGCGGGGGCTGTACTACGAGGAGCTGCGGACCGGCGTGGTCTACGCCCACCGCCCCGGACGCACCGTCACCGACGCCGACAACGTCCTGTTCAGCACGCTCACCATGAACCCGCAGAGCCTGCACCTGGACGCCCACTTCAGCGCGCGCACCGAGTTCGGCCGCCCGCTGGTCAACAGCCTGTTCACGCTGTCGACCCTGGTGGGCCTGAGCGTCAACCAGCTCACCCAGGCCACCACGGTCGCCAACCTCGGTTTCGGGGAGGTCGCCTTCCCCCACCCGGTGTTCAGCGGCGACACCCTCTACGCCGAGACCCGCGTGCTGGACAAGCGGCTGTCGACGTCGCGCCCGGACAACGGGGTCGTCCGCTTCGAGCACCGCGCCCTCAACCAGGACGGGGTGCTGGTGGCCCGGGTGGAGCGCTCGGCGCTGATGCTGCGCCTGCCAGAGGAGCGGCGGTGAACCGGACCGACGTCGACCTGCCGGGTCCGGCGCTGCTGTTCTGCCCCGGAGACCGGCCCGACCGCTACGCCAAGGCCGCCGAACGCGCCGACGCGGTCATCCTGGATCTGGAGGACAGCGTCGCCGCCGAGCACAAGGACCGGGCCCGTGCCCTCGTCGTCGCCGGACTCGCCGACCTCGACCCCGCGCGCGTGATCGTGCGCGTCAACGCGCCGGACAGCCCGTGGTGGGCCGACGACGTGGCGGCGGTGACCGGGGCGGGCGTGCGGCTGGTGATGCTGCCGAAGGCGCAGCGGCCCGAGGACGTCGAGGCGCTGGCGCCCGCCCGCGTGATCGCGCTGTGCGAGACGGCCGCCGGGGTGCTGGCCGCCGAGCGCGTCGCGGCCGCGCCCTCGTGCGCGGCGCTGAGCTGGGGCGGCGAGGACCTGATGGCGGACCTGGGCGGCGCCTCCAGCCGCCGCGCCGACGGCGCCTACCACGACGTGGCGCGGTACGCCCGCTCCCGGGTGCTGCTGGCCGCCGCGGCCCACGGACGGCCCGCCGTCGAGACCGTCCACGTCGACATCGACGACCTCGCCGGACTCGCCGCCTCCTCCGCGGAGGCCGCCGCGGTGGGGTTCGTCGCGCGCATGTGCGTCCACCCCTCCCACGTGGCCCCCATCCGCGAGGCGTTCGCCCCCGATCCCTCCGACGTGGAGTGGGCGCGCGGCGTGCTGGAGGCGGCCGAGAGGGCTCCCTCGGGGGTGTTCCGCTACCGGGGGCGGATGATCGACGCGCCGCTGCTGCGCCAGGCCCGCGGTATCGTGCGCCGCGCCCGGAACTGACCCACCCGCCCGACCGGTCCCCACCACCCGGCGCCTATATTCATGGGGTCATAGGACCGCGACGGGGCTTCGGGGGCCCGCCGCGGTCATCCGTCGAGGGGAGCCCGAACCGTGCCGAACCGCCGAGTGCTGATCACCGGATGCTCCAGCGGAGTGGGCCGCGCACTCGCCGTCCGGCTGGCGCGGCGCGGCCACGAGGTGATCGCCTCCGCCCGCTCGGCGGCCGCCGTCGCCGACCTGGACGTGGCCGACCGGATCGGACTCGACGTCACCGACCCCGAGTCGGTGCGGCGGGCGGCGCGCCGACTCGGGGCGGTGGACGTGCTGGTCAACAACGCGGGCCGGGGCATGCGCGCACCGGTCGAGCTGGCCGGGGACGACGACCTGCGCGCGTTGTGGGAGACCAACGTCCTCGGTCCGGTCCGCCTGATCCGCGCGTTCCTGCCCGCGATGCGCGAGCGCGGCAGCGGCCGGATCGTCAACGTCTCCTCCGTCGCCGGACGCCGCGTGATGCCCCTGACCGGCCATTACGCCGCGAGCAAGCACGCCCTGGAGGCGATCGGCGAGGCCCTGCGCCACGAGGTGCGACCCTTCGGGGTGGAGGTGGTCACGGTGGAGCCCGGCCCGGTGCGCACCGAGTTCGCCCGCAACCTGCTGGCCGCCGACACCACCGACCCCGGCCCCTACCGGGAGGTGGCGGAGTGGGCCGCCGAACTGGGCCGCGCCGTCAACGCCCCCGCCCAGACGGCCGAGGAGGTCGCCGACGTCGTCGTCGCGGCGGTGGAGGCCGAACGGGTCCCGC
The DNA here is from genome assembly GCF_003574835.2 of Thermobifida halotolerans. NCBI lineage: Bacteria > Bacillati > Actinomycetota > Actinomycetes > Streptosporangiales > Nocardiopsidaceae > Thermobifida > Thermobifida halotolerans. The sequence goes on from NZ_CP063196.1 coordinate 940,523, forward strand.
TGCGGATCCCGACCTCCCCGGAGGCGGCCCGCGCCATCGCCGACCGCACCGGCCGCGGCGACACCGAGTACGAGGAGTGGCTGTACGGCGTCGTGCCGCCGCCGGAGCGGCCCACCGGGGGAGGAGACGCCGGTACCCGGTGACACCGCGGGCCGACGCGACCGCCGCACGTCCCGACGTCCGTGTTCCGAAGGTGGGTAGCATGACAGGCCGACCCCGTGCCGGACCCGCCGGAGCGGGGGACGCGAGGAGAACAGGGGGCGTGGTGACGCTCACGGGCCTGCGCGGTCGGCGCCGCGGCACGCCGGGCCGGGGGTCCCGGCCCCCGGCCGCGAGCCGTCTCCCGCCGGGCGCGGCGCCCGCGGGCGACAGCTCCTGACCACGGGCATGTCTTCCGGACCGAGCGACCACCGGCGACCGGGCCGGATGCGACGAGAGAGGCACCCGATGCTGAGACTGGGCGGTCGAGCGTTCACCGACGACCGGATGCTCGTCATGGCGATCGTCAACCGCACCCCCGACTCCTTCTACGACAGGGGAGCGACCTGGCAGGAGGAACGCGCCCTGGACCGGGTGCACCAGGTTGTCGCGGAGGGAGCCGACATCGTCGACATCGGCGGGATCAAGGCCGCGCCCGGCGAGGAGATCGACGCCGCCGAGGAGATCCGCCGCGTCGCCGGCTTCGTCGCCCGGGTCCGCGACGCCTACCCCGATCTGGTGATCAGCGTCGACACCTGGCGCGCCGAGGTCGGCCGCGAGGTGTGCCGGGCCGGGGCCGACCTCCTCAACGACGCGTGGGGCGGCCACGACCCGCGTCTCGCCGAGGTGGCCGCCGAGTTCGACGCCGGAATCGTGTGCACCCACACCGGCGGGGTGCGCCCGCGCACCCGGCCGCACCGCGTCGAGTACGACGACGTGGTGCGCTCCGCGATCGACGACACCGTCGCCCTCGCCGAACGCGCCGTGTCGCTGGGGGTGGACCGCTCCCGCGTCCTCATCGACCCCGCCCACGACTTCGGCAAGACCACCCGGCACTCCCTGGAACTCACCCGGCGGCTCGACGAGATGACCGCGACCGGCTGGCCGGTGCTGGTCTCCCTGTCCAACAAGGACTTCGTCGGCGAGACCCTGGACCTGCCGGTCGACCGGCGGCTGGTGGGCACCCTGGCCGCCACCGCGGTGTGCGCCTGGCACGGCGCCCGCGTCTACCGGGTCCACGAGGTGGTCGAGACCCGCCAGGTGCTCGACATGGTCGGCAGCATCAAGGGACTCCGCGCCCCCGCCCGGGCCGTGCGCGGACTGGCCTAGGAAGACGATCAGGTGATCACAACCGCAGCGGTCTGCCCGCACCCTCCGTTGCTCCTGCGCGAACTCACCGGGCAGCAGGACGCCGCGGCCGGGCTGCGCGACGCGTGCCGCACGGTGCTGGGCCGCGTCCTGCGGCCCCCCGTCGAACACGTCGCCGTCGTGGGAGGCGCCCCCGCCGCCCTCGGAACGCGCCGCCCCGACCTGGCGCGCGGGCTCCCGCTGAGCCTGCGCGTGGCGGTGCGCCTGCTGGAGGAGGCCGACTGGACCGGGTCGGTGGAACTGCACCCGGTGGCCGAGGACGCACCGGTCGAGGAGTGCCTGCGGCGAGGACGCGAGTTGGCGGCGGCGCGGCGGCCCACGGCCCTGCTGGTGGCGGGCGACGGCAGCGCGTGCCGCGGCCCCAGGGCGCCCGGCCACCTCGACGCGCGCGCCCACGGCTTCGACGGCGACCTGGTGGACGCCCTGCGCGAGGGCGACCCGGCGCGGCTGGCCGCGCTCGACCCGGAGACGGCCCGCGAACTCATGGTCCAGGGGCGGGCCGCCCTGCAGGTCCTCGCGGGAGCGGCCGCCGAACGGGCCGCCCCGCCCCGCCCCGACGTGGTCTACGCCGACGACCCCTACGGGGTGATGTACGTCGTCGCCGAATGGCGCTGGTGAACCGCGACCGGAAAGGCATGCTGGTGCGAGTCCTGCTCAACGAGACGGCCCCCGACGCGGCGCGGCCCGGCCAACAGGTCGACGACGCGGCGCTGGCGGCGCTGTACGGCTATCCGTCCGACGCCGCGGAGCGGCCGTGGGTGCGCGCGAACTTCGTGGCGACCCTCGACGGCGCGGTCACCGGGGACGACGGCCGCTCCGGATCGATCAACACCGGAGCCGACCGCGCGATCTTCTCCCTGCTGCGCTCCCTGTCCGACGTCGTCCTGGTCGGCGCGGCGACCGTGCGCGCCGAGGAGTACCGGCGGGCCAGGACCGCGCCGCGGTGGAGCGGACTCCGCCGCGCCGACCAGCCGCCGCACCCCGTGGTCGCGGTGGTCAGCCGCTCGGCGAACCTGCCGTCCTCGATCCTGGAGTCCCGCGCCGACGCGGGCGACGCGCTGCTGCTCACCTGCCGCGCCGCCGGGAGCGCAGCGCTCGACCGCGCCCGGCGCGCACTCGGCGACGAACGGGTCGTCGTGCTCGGCGAGGACGGCGTGGCCCCCGACGCCGCGCTGAAGGCGCTCACCGGACGGGGCCTGTGCCGCGTCCTGTGCGAGGGCGGCCCGCACCTGCTGCACGACCTGGTCGCCGCCGACCTGCTGGACGAGCTGTGCCTGACCCTGGCCCCGCGTCTCGTCGCAGGCGACCACCTGCGCATGCTCGCCGGAACCCCCCTGGACCGGCCCTTCCTGCCCCGCCTGCTCGTGGAGTCGGAGGGCACCCTGGCGGGCCGCTGGCAACGCCGACGGTCCTGACCTTGAAACCTGCGTCCACGCGGGTGGGGTCCGTGGTGCCGGACTGCCTCCCCAGTGCGGGGAGGTGGGGCGCGGGCGGGCGTGTCCTGCAACGCTTCTCGCCCACCCCGCGGGGTTGAGGTCGCAAGACCCCCTGGGGTGGAGGCCACCTGGAACTTTCTCCGTGGCCCCGGGGTTTCACGACCCCCGGGGCCACGGAGGTGACCGCGGACCTTTCCGGGGCAGGAGGGCTCGGGTGCCGGACGGCACGCCGTGCTCACCTGACGGGTGTGTCCGTTCACTTTGGGTGAGAATCGGAGGCGGGGACGTTTCCGCAGATTCGGGAGGGGAGGACCGTGGCCACACCGGCCCGCAGCCACGACGACCGGGTCCGGGAGGCGCTGCCGCCCGCGCTCCGGCCGCGGCTGACCCGGGCCACACCGCTGCCCAGCGGGTTCTCCCTCGCCAACCGGCCCGTCTCACCCGAGGAGCGGGCCACCCTGGACGTGCTGCACGCCCGGCTGCGCGACCGGCCCGAGAGCACCCGCCGCGCCTACGTCTCCGACTGGCGGCGCTGGTGGGCCTGGTGCGTCCGCAACGACCGCCCACCGCTGCCCGCCAGCCCCGCCGACCTCGCCGTCTACCTGGCCACCGCCCACCTGACCGATCCCGCCACCGGCCGTCCGGCGGTGTCGGCCGCCACCATCGACCGGTGGAGCGCGGTCATCGCCGTCGTGCACACCGCCCACGGACTGCCCAACCCCACCACCCACCCCGCGCTCACCGAACTGCTGCGGCTGGTCCGCAGCGCCCGCCCCGGCCGCAAGCTCATCTCCCGCCCCCTCACCCAGGACGAGTACCGCCGTCTGCTGGAGGCCCTGCCCGCCGACTCCTGGCCCGAGGCCGTCACCCGCCGCCGCGACCGCCTCGTGCTCACCCTCGCCCGGGGCACCGGACTGGGCCCCGACCCGCTGCTGAACCTGCCCTTGGCCGCCGTCCGCCAGGAGTCCGCGCCCGCGCTGCGCGTCGACACCGGACGCGACGCGCTGCTCCTCGCCCCCGCCGACACGCCCCTGGAGTGCGCGGTGTGCGCGTTCGTCCAGTGGCGCGAGATCCTCGACATCGCCGACAGGGGCGGCTTCACGGCGCTGGAGAAGGAGTTCGCCGCGCTGCCCTCCCACAGCCTCGGCGACACGGAGCACACCTGCGCGGTGCTGACCGCCCCCGACCGCGGCTCCGCCGCGCCGCTGGTGCGCCGCCTGCGCCGCGGTGGAGCCATCGGCCCCACCCGGCCCCGGGCGCGCGCCGTCAACAACCTGGTGCACGCCTACGCCGAACGCGTCGGGCTGCCCACCCGGGGCCTGTCGGCGTTCTCCCTGCGCACCGACACCCCGCACTGACCCCGCGCCGACGTCCGGCCCCCGTTTCCCCGGGACACCACGGGGTAGCCGCCGGTGCACTCCGCTGCACACCACCCGACGCGACCTCGGCCCGCCGTCGCCCGGGGGGCGGAAGCGGCCGAGAGAGGGGAAGGACGACGTATGAACAGGATGACCGTCGCCGTGGCCACAGCGGCCGCGGCGGCCGGCGGTGCCGCGGTGTGGTATCGGCTGCGTACCCGCGCCGAACACGGCGTCGCGCACCACTCCGCCACGGTCCTGACGGACCTGGACGAGACCCTGGCCGCGTGGCGCGAACCCGGCCGGGTACCCGGACTGCTCGCCGAGGCCACACCCACCACCGACGAGACCGAACCGGCCGCTCCCGTTCCCGGTGACGGCCAGCTCGCGCTGCGCGTGCTGCTCACTCCCGCTCCGGCGCAGCGGGGCACCGAGATCCGGGTGCGCGCCGAGGGGCCCACGGCCCGCGCCCACTCGGGACGGCTGCGCGAGGACCTGCGGCGCCTCAAGGCGATCCTGGAGTGCGGGGAGGCGCTCACCGTCGAGGGCCAGCCGTCCGCGCGCGGACCGGCGGCCGAACAACTGCAGGAGAGGGTCTACGTGGCGCTGCGCAGAGGAGGGATGGGATGAAGGCGCTGTGCTGGATGGGGGTCAACGACCTGTCCGTCGAGGACGTCCCCGAACCCACGATCCTCAACGACCAGGACGTCATCGTCAAGGTGCGGGCGAGCGCGGTCTGCGGTTCCGACCTGCACCTGATCGACGGCTACATTCCCGCGATGCGGCGCGGCGACATCCTCGGCCACGAGTTCCTCGGAGAGGTGGTCGAGGTCGGCCCAGGGGTGCGGGACCGCAGGGTGGGCGAACGCGTGGTGGTGTGCTCGATCATCTCCTGCGGCCGGTGCCGCTACTGCCGCAGGGGGCTCTTCTCCGCCTGCGACAACGGCAACGCCGAACCCGCCGCCTTCGAGTCGCTCTACGGCTACGCGGGCGCGGGCATCTTCGCCTACTCCCACCTGGTCGGCGGGTACGCGGGCAGCCACGCCGAGTACGTGCGGGTGCCCTTCGCCGACGTCGGCGCGTTCCCGGTACCGGAGGACCTGTCCGACGACGAGGCGGTGTTCGCCTCCGACGGGGTGCCCACCGGGTGGATGGCCGCCGACTTCTGCGACATCGAACCCGGCCACGTCGTGGCGGTGTGGGGCGCCGGGGGAGTGGGGCAGATGGCCGCGGCCGCCGCGAAGCTGCTGGGCGCGGCACGGGTCATCGTCATCGACCGGTTCCCCGACCGCCTGCGGATGGTGGAGCGGGAACTCGGCCTGGAGACGCTCGACTACACCCGGGTCGACGTGCGCGAGGCGCTGCGGGACCTGACGGCCGGGCGGGGCCCGGACGCCTGCATCGAGGCGGTCGGCATGGAGGCGCACGGCAACGGCCCGCAGTACGCCTACGACCGCGTCAAGCAGGCGGCGCGGCTGGAGGACCGGGCCGTGGCGCTGCGCGAGGCGATCCTGTCGTGCGCCAAGGGCGGCGTGGTGTCCGTGGTCGGCGTGTTCGGCAGCTTCGTCGACAAGTTCCCGATGGGCGCGGTGGTCAACAAGGGGCTGACGATCCGCAGCGCCCAGCAGCACGGCCACCGCTACATCCCGATGCTGCTGGAGCGCATGGCGGCGGGCGAGATCCCCACCGCCCACCTGGCCACCCACCCGCTGCCGCTGAGCGACGGCGTGCGCGCCTACGACATGTTCAAACACAAGAAGGACGGCTGCGTGCGCGCCATCCTGCACCCGTGACCGGGCCCGGACGCGGCCGCCGCACGGATGCGGCGGCCGCACCGGGACCCCAAGGGCAAGGGGCACGGCCCGCACCGGGCCGTGCCCTACTCCTTCCTGCCGCGCAGCCGGTAGGACTGGCGCAGCGACCGGGAGATCTCCCTGTGGCCGCGCCGGATCTCGGCGCGCAGCCGCGCGTCGCTGCGCGCGGCGATCCACTCGTTCTCCCGCACCAGCTTGTGGTAGCTGTCCAGGCGGCGTTGCGGCAGGGTGCCGTCGGCGACGGCGGCGAGCACCGCGCAGCCCGGTTCACTCGTGTGGGAGCAGTCGTGGAAGCGGCACTCCTCGGCGAGTTCCCCGATCTCGGGGAAGGCGCGCTGGAGTCCCTCGGCGGCGTCCCACAGCCCCACCCCGCGCAGGCCGGGGGTGTCGATGAGCACGCGGCCGCCGCCCAGCGGCAACAGTTGGCGGCGGACCGTGGTGTGGCGGCCCCTGCCGTCGCGGGCGCGCACCTCACCGGTGGCCATCACGTCGGCGCCCAGCAGGGCGTTGCCGAGGGTGGACTTGCCCGCGCCGGACGGCCCCAGCAGCGCGACCGTCCCGGTGAGCAGCGCGGTGAGCGCGTCGAGACCGTCGCCGGTGACGGCGCTGACCGCGACCACGCCCGCGCCGGGCGCGACGGCGGCCACCTCGGCGACCGCGCTGTCGGGGGCGGGGTGCCGGTCGGCCTTGGTGAGCACGACGACGGGTACGGCGCCGCTCTCCCAGGCCAGCGCGAGCAGCCGCTCGACGCGGGCGAGGTCCACCGGCCCGGTCAGCGGCTCCACCACGGCGACGGTGTCGACGTTGGCGGCCAGCACCTGCCCCTCGGAGCGGGCCGACGCGGTGGAGCGCACGATCGCGCTGCGCCGCGGCAGCAGCGCCTCCAGCACCGGGAGCTCCCCGCTCCTGGGGCGCAGCACACCCCAGTCCCCGGCGCAGACGGTCCGCGCCGGGTCGGGCGAGGTGACGGGGGTGCTGACGGCCCGCGCGGGGCCGTGCTCGGTGACGATGTCGCAGCGGCCGCGGTCCACCCCGGTGACCCGGCAGGGCAGCAGTCCGGCGGCGCGGTGGTCGGCGAAGGCGGCGTCCAGGGAGGCGTCCCAGCCGTAGGCGGCGAGCGGGCCGGAGGCGGACGGCGAAGAGGTGAGTTCGGAAGACAACGGTGTGCACAACCCTTCGTGTGAAGGGACCCCGGCGCACCCGAGGCACCACGGGAGAACCCGTGCGAGGACGGGCGGGTGCTCAGGCGGGAGAGAAGAAGGAGAGAGGAGTCAGCCGAGGTCCCGGGAGATGAGGACGGACCGAACGCTGCGCACGGCAGCGGCGACTACCGCGACGGCCATCGACTCACCTCCTCTTCGGGTTCCGCGCCCACTCTACAGCGGTATCCCTGGTCCCGGCAGCCTCTTTTTCCGGGGCTGCCGGGCGGCGACGCGCCCGCAGGCGGGTCTGGAGCAGGAGGCCGACCAGGACCGGCACTGCGGCCACGAGGACCTGCGCCAGGACGACGGCGGGACCGGTCGGCAGCGCGAGTCCCACCAGGGCGGGAGGCAGGGCGCCTCCCGCGGTCCCGAAGACCCGGTCGGACTCCCGCACCGGCCGCGCCGCCAACTCCCGGTCGGCCAGGCGGCGGGCGGTCTCGTTGACCTCGGGGCGGGGCCGGGCATGGGGCCAACCCCCTCCGCACGCCTGCGGTACCGGGCTTTTCGGACCGCGTGCGGCCACGGCCCACGGGGTCAGGAGCGGATCGCGACGTCCTCCAGCAGCGGCAGCCGCCCGACCTGCACGTCGGTGACCGTGCTGCCCGGCGTGACCGGCAGGATCGCGTAGTACTCGCGGGTCTGCCCCGCGCCCAGACGCAGCGCCGACAGGTTGGTGCCGGAGGCGGAACTGCACAGGCACCACGGTTTGGTTCCGCTGTCCAGCGGCGCCACCCGCAGCGGCAGCGACATCTCCCGGGTGTCGGGGTGCAGCAGCGCCACCGCGTACGCGGCGCGGTAGCGGAACTCCATCCAGCCGTCGAAGGCGTAGGCCAGGTCCACCGAGAGCTCCTGCGGCCCGGGGTTGGTGACGGTGTAGCTGAGCAGCGCGGTCTCCGGGGTGAGGGCGCGCAGGTCGGTGAGCGCGACCTCGACCTCGGCGTCGCCGAGGTCGTTGGGACGGCCGCTCACCGCGACCCCGGCGGGGCCGCGGCCGTCCCCGGTGGCCGGGGCCCCGCCGGGGTCGCCGGAGTCCCGGAGGTCCGCCTCCCCGGCGGAACCGGTGCGGTCGACGGTGACGGTGACCCGCCGGTTGCGCTGCCGTCCCTCCTCGGTGCCGTTGTCGGCGATGGGCTGACCGGAGCCGTGCCCGACCGTGGTGAACTCGACGTCGGAGGCGACCGTGTCGGCCAGCGCGTCGCGGACCGCCTCGGCCCGCTCCACCGACAGCGGATTGTTGATCGCGTCGTCGCCGGTGCTGTCGGTGTGCCCCTCGACCAGCACCTCACGCGCCCCCGAGGCGTCGATGCGGGCCGCCGCGTCCTGGAGGGCCTGCGTCGCCTCGTCGGTGAGCGTCGACTCGTTGACCTCGAACAGCACGTCGGTGGACAGGTGGATCTCGGTGGCCTCCGTGCCCTCGACCACGGTCTGCTCCGGGGAGTCGACCACCGACACCAGTTCGGTGGACTCCGGGGCCGCGTCGGGATGGTCGTCCGGGGTCCGGTAGTCCAGCCCTTCGGGCGCGCCGTCGCCGATCGGAACGTCGACGAACGGAAGGGTGAGGCCGGTGACGACGGTCACCGAGGAGACGTCGGCGGGCGGCGCGGCCAGCACCGAGTAGGCCTCCTGGGTCCCGCCGGGGTCCAGGAACGGTCCCGTGTCGTCCTTGGCGCTGCACAGGCAGCTGCGGTCGGGGAGGTGGTAGGGCTTGTGCAGGGCGCGCCCCGACGGGTCGAGCCACGCGATCCCGCTGAAGTGGTTCCACGGGTAGTCGTGGTCGCTGTTGCCGGACTCGCCGAAGGGGTCGGCCAGGTGCGACCACAGCTGCTCGCGCTCCGATCCGTTGTTGGTGAGGGACAGCACGGCAACCATGTGCGCGTCGTCGACCCGGTGCAGCGCCACCGATGCCTCCACATCCGGGGCGACCCAGGCGTTGAGCGGGCGGGAGACCACCGGGGCGCCCGCTTCGTCCGAGGCCGCACCCGGCGCTTCGGAGGCGCCGCCTCCGGACCGGTCGGTGCCTGGGGCGGACACCGGACCGCAGCCGGTGGCCAGCAGCAGGGTCGCCAGCGCGAGACACGCGCCGCCGCGGACGAGACGCTCCTCCTTCCGCGCGCCGGGCGGCGCGGAGAGAACAGGCATGCCTACTCCCTGGAATCGGCTGTTCGCTTTCCGGGTCTTCGATCCGGGAGATGGCCGACCGGTTCGCGCGGGGCCGGGAATCGCCGTGGCCGTGTCCGGCCACATCGCCGCGACAGGGGAGAAATGAGGACACCACCTCTCAAACAGCTCTCGTCACCTGCGAAGATGAAAAAAGCCTCATCTCCGTTTCATGGTGGTCTGAGATGCGCGCAGCAGGGTGGGGAGGCATGAGAGCGATGCGCCGGGGAGCCCTGCTCGCCTGTCTCGCCTTCGCCGCGGTGCTGGCCGCGGCGGCGGCCCTGCTGTGGCTGACGCGGGACGCCGAGCCGCGGACGGAGCCGCCGCGGGAGGTCGTCGTGGGCGAGTCCTCCGCGCCCCGCGTCCCCTCCCCCTCGCCCGAGCCGTCGGTCTCGTCGCCGTCGTCCACGCCCGATCCGACCGCCGACGACGTGGTGAGTCCACCGCCCGCCGTCACCGACGACGATGACGACGACCGGGATGACGACGATGACGACGATGACGACGACCGGGACGGCGACGATGACGACTGACCGTCCCGGGGGCGGACGCCGCTACCGGATGCCCGCCCGGGTGCGGATCATGACGTGGGTCGTCCTGCTCATGGCCGCCGTGCTGGCTCTGGTGAACATCGTCGTGTGGCAGACGCTGGAGACCGAGGTCAGTGAACGGGTCGACCGGGCGCTCGACCAGGAGATGGCGGAGTTCGAGGAGTTCGCCGCCGCCGGGGTCGACCCCCGCACCGGCGAGAGCTTCACCGACCTGGACAGCCTGTTCCGGGTCCACCTGAGCCGCCAGCACCCCGACCGGCACGAGATCATCTTCGGCCACGTCGACCGGGCTCCCGGCGCCACCGTGCCCACCGGCCGCGTCCGCCAGGGGCAGGAGCCGCTGTTCGACGCCTCCGCCGACGCCGACACCCTCGAAGCGGTCCTCACCTCGCCCCACGGCAGGGGATCGGTCCAGACCCCCGAGGGCGGACTGCGGTGGGCCAAACTCCGCGTCGCGCCACCGGACGGCGCGGACGTGCCGGGCGGCTGGTTCGTCGTCGGCTACTTCGTCGACGCCGACCGAGCCGACATACACCGGTTCCTGCGCGTCCTGCTGCTGGTCAGCGCGGTCGGTCTGGTACTGGCCGGAAGCGCCGCCTGGTGGGTGTCCGGACGCATCCTGGCCCCCGTCCGCCTGGTGCGCCAGGCCGCCGCGCAGATCACCGAGGAGGACCTGACCCGCCGCATCGACGTCACCGGCAACGACGACGTCGCCGCGCTCGCCGAGCAGTTCAACGCCATGCTCGACCGGCTGGAGGAGGCGTTCTCCACGCAGCGCCGCTTCGTCGACGACGCCAGCCACGAACTGCGCACCCCCATCACCATCGTGCGCGGCCACCTGGAGCTGATGGGCGACGACCCGGAGGAGCGCCGCGAGGTGGTGCGGCTGGTCACCGACGAACTGGACCGCATGGCGCGCATCGTCGAGGACCTGCTGCTGCTCGCCAAGGCGCAGCGCCCCGACTTCCTGCACTGCGCGAAGGTGTCACTGGCCGAGCTGACCAGCGACATCGACGCCAAGGTGCGGGCGCTGGGCCACCGGGACTGGCGCCTCGACGAGGTCGGTGAGGGCGTCGTGCACCTGGACCCGCAGCGCGTCACGCAGGCCGCGGTGCAGTTGGCCAGCAACGCCGTGCGGCACACCGGTCCCGGCGACACCGTCGTCCTCGGCTCGGCGCTGACCGAGCGGGACGGGGTCCGGACGGCCGAGCTGTGGGTGCGCGACTCCGGCCCCGGAGTCGCTCCCGGCGACCGGGAGCGGATCTTCGAGCGGTTCGCGCGGGGGGAGACGGCGCGCGGCGACCGCCCCGGCGCCGGACTGGGCCTGGCCATCGTGCGGGCCATCGCCGAGGCCCACAACGGCGAGGTGCGGCTGCGCTCCGCCCCGGGCGCCGGGGCGGAGTTCACCCTCATCCTGCCCGCGGACGAAGGGAGCACGTGAGCATGGGACGCATCCTGATCGCCGAGGACGAGGAGCGCATCGCGTCGTTCGTCCGCAAGGGGCTGGGCGCCAACGGGTTCACCAGCACCGTGGTGGACAGCGCGGGCGCGGCCGTCGACTACGCCCTCACCGGCGACTTCGACCTCATGGTCCTCGACCTGGGGTTGCCCGACGCCGACGGCTTCACGGTGCTGCGGCGGCTGCGGGAGGAGGGCTCCACCCTGCCGATCCTCATCCTCACCGCCCGCGACGGGGTGCGCGACACCGTCAACGGGCTGGAGATGGGCGCCGCCGACTACATGACCAAGCCGTTCCGTTTCGAGGAGCTGCTGGCGCGGATCCGGCTGCGGATGCGCGCCGAGCGCAGCGTGGAGTCGACCGTGCTGCGCGTCGGGGACCTCGCCCTGGACCTGCGCACCCGCCGCGCCTCCACCGACAGCGCCACCGTGGACCTGACTGCCCGCGAGTTCGCCCTGCTGGAGCTGTTCCTGCGGCACCACGACCAGGTGCTGTCGCGCCAGCAGATCCTCTCCCACGTGTGGGGCTACGACTACGACCCCGGGTCCAACGTGGTCGACGTCTTCGTCCGGGCGCTGCGCAGGAAGATCGGCGCCCACCGCATCGAGACCGTCCGGGGGATGGGTTACCGGCTCGGATGAGGAATTCCTCATCCGGCGCTCACGGCGGGCTCACCGTCGCCCACCACCATCGGTGGCATGAACATCTGGTGTGCTCTCGCTGTCGACCTGGTGGCCGTCGCCGTTCTCGGACACCTCCTGTACTTCCGTCGGCACGGCCGCCGCGACCTGCTGTTCGCCTACACCGCGCTGAACGTCGGGGTCTTCGCGGCCGTGGCGGTGCTGCTGGCGGCCGGTGTCGGGCTCGCGGTGGGCTTCGGGCTCTTCGGGGTGCTGTCGATCATCCGGCTGCGGTCGGACTCCGTCACCCAGACCGAGGTCGCCTACTACTTCACCGCGATCGCGCTGGGCCTGGTGAACTCGACGGCCAAGGACGCGCCCCTGCTGCTGCTCGGACTCGACGCGGTGCTGCTCGTCGTGGTGTTCGCCGCCGACCATCCCCGGCTGCTGCCGCGGACGTGCAGGCGGACGGTCACCCTGGACGTGGTGCACCGCAGTCCGGACATGCTCCGCGCCGACCTGGAGACGCGGCTGGGCGGCACGGTCTGCGCGCTCACCGTCGTCGAGGTGGACTACGTCCGCGACCTCATGGTCGTCGACGTGCGGTTCCGCGCCTCGGAGCGGTCCGGGGCCGAGGCCGTGCGCGGGGGCTCGGCCGGGGCGGGGCGGCGGTGACCGCGCCCGCGGTCGCGGCGGCGCTGCGCCCGGTGTCGCTGGAGGAGGTCAACGCCCTGGCGCCGCTGACGCTGCGCTCCTGTCGCAAGTACGTCGTCCCCGCCTCGCTCGTCCCCGTTCTCGTCGACCACCTGGCGCCCGGCTTCGGGGTGCTCGGCGACGGCGGTCGCACGGTGTTCCGCTACTCCTCCACCTACCTGGACACCCCCGACCTGCTGACCTTCCGCCAGCACCGGCAGGGGCGGCGGCGCAGGTTCAAGATCCGCACGCGCAGTTACCTGGACTCGGGGCTGACCATGCTGGAGGTCAAGCTGAAGGGGGCGCGGGGGGTCACGGACAAGCGCCGCACCGTCCACGACGGACGCCCCGGTGAACTGACCCCCGCGGCGGCGCGGTTCCTGCGGGACGTCATGGACGGCTACGGCGCCGAACTGCCCCGGCCGCTGCGGGTGTCGGCGGTGACGGACTACCGGCGTACCACGCTGGTGGCGTTCTCCGGTGCCGAACGCGTCACCTGCGACACCGGCCTGGTGTGCGCGCACGCCGGGCAGACGGCCGCGATGCGTGAGGACCTGGCGCTGCTGGAGGTCAAGACCCGGGGCGGGGTGACCGGCGTCGAGCGCCTGCTGCACCGCCACGGACTGCGCCCGGTGGGGTTCAGCAAGTACGCGGCGGCGGTGGCCGTCGTCAACCCCGGGCTGGGCGGCAACCGGTGGAGCCGTGTGCTGCGCCGCTGCTTCGACCGGCTCTGACTGACTGAGGTTTGACAGCCGGGTTCGCGGCGGATGCGATTCCGCCGCACCCCTGGCGAGGCCGAGGTATTCCACAGAACCCTCCAGAAGCGGGACACCACCGGTTGCCGGTGGCCGGTCGAGGCGCCCTGGGCGCCGAGTCCGGACACGGCCCCGCCTTCCTGTGCCTTCGGAGGCGGTTCCGCTGCCTTCGGAGGCGGTTCCGCGCCACGGCAAACCCGCCTGGGGTGGCCGGTGTCCTTTCGGCTGATCCGCCCGTGGGGGCGTGCCTGGACTCGGCGCCCAGGGCGCCGAGTCCAGGCACGGCCAACCCGTGGGAGCCCGCTCCGGGTGCCGGGGTGGAATGCCCTGCCTTCCCCGGGTTCTTCCGAGAGGAGCCCGCGTCCGCCGCAGAACCCGACACCCACACCTCAGTGAGGCGGTGGTGGTGGTCGACCGTTCGCGGGACGGTTGTCCCGTTTTCGGCTTGGATTAAGGACAGTGTTTCCCAGACTTCTCAGAATTGTTGCGGGAAGGTTGCCGGAGTGGGGTGGTCGGGGTCGCGTGCACGACCCGTGAACCGGGGGACGCCACCCCTCCCGGTGGCTCCGGGGGCGCGGAGGGCGGGGAATCCAGCCCCTCGGAGCTTCTCCGATAGCTGAACGTTAAGTGTTGATTACCCAATTTTGTGGTGATGATTCGGATGTGTGGGGTTTTCCGGTCATCATGGCGCCGGTGGCGCCCGGAGCGGGAAACCGGAAAGAAAACGTGACGGGTTTCACGTTAGTCGGATCCGTTGGCGGCGACCCGAACTTCTGCGCAGGTAGAACCCCTGGTTTCGGTCACTTTCGCAGGTTCTGCTCCCAGGGTTCCCAGACTTCTTCGCGTGACGTGTTTGTGACCTAACAGAGGGGGCATGGCGAGTGACAGGTCCGAATAAGGCGGCCTTGTCCGCTCCGTCGAGTGCGTCCCCCTGTGGGGCCGAAGTGACACGGGTCAACCCACGTGGAGCGCCTTCGGGGACGGTCCTGCCGACACAAGCCTGCGAACAGGAGGTCGATATGACCACCAACAGCACGACGGCACGCCGCCGTAGCCCCGCCCAGCGCCGCGGCGGGTCGGTTCGCCCCCCCGCGCACCAGTCCCGCAACACCGGACAGGCGGAACGGCTGCTGGCCGCGCTGGCGGCCCACCACGGAGACGAGGAGGCCTGCGCGAGGATCCGGGACGAACTGGTACGGCTGTACACGCCCCTGGTACGCCGTGAGGCACGCCGCTACCGCAACCGGGGCGAGCCGATGGACGACCTCTACCAGGTCGGCATGCTCGGCCTGATGAAGGCCATCAAGGGATTCGACCCCTCGTTCGGCAAGCCGTTCGTCGCCTACCTGCTGCCGATGGTGACCGGAGAGCTCAAACGGCACTTCCGCGACACCACCTGGGCGGTCCGGGTGCCACGCGTCCACCAGGAGCGGCGCAGCGAACTCAACCGGGTGATCGCCGAGTTCACCCAGAAGCACGGACGCACCCCGACCACCAGGGAGATCGCCGAGGCGCTGGAACTCGACATGGAGGCCGCCATCGAACTGATCGACGCCTCCTCCGCCTACAGCGCCCTCTCCCTCGACATGCCCTTCGGCGAGGCCGACGACGAGTCCGCCCTCGGCGACACCCTGGGATCGGCCGACGGCGACCTGGAGAACGTGGTCGACCGCACCTCGCTCAAGGACGCCCTCGACCACCTGCCCGAACGCGAACGCCGCGTCATCCTGCTGCGGTTCTTCGGCAACAAGACCCAGAGCGAGATCGCGGCCGACGTGGGCCTGTCCCAGATGCACGTCTCCCGCCTGCTGTCGCAGACCCTTCGGCAGTTGCGCCGTGAACTCCTCTCCTGAACCACCGCCCGGTTCCGGCGCCGTCGGCGTCCGGCCGCCGCGACACCGACGGAGGAACCACCGCGGCAGAGACTGTCCACCGTGAGGGGCGCCCGGAACCCGGGCGCCCCTCACACGCTCCCGACCCGCCTCGGACGGTCGGGATCCGCCTTCCCCGCGCTCCGGCCACCCGCCGAAGCCGCGGGCCCGCTCCGAGCGCCGTTCGGCCGGTGGATATCGTGACGTCCGACCGGACGGTCCAGGAGGGCCGGACACGGCGATTCGGACGGACTGTCGAGGGGGCGAGCATGCCGGACCTTCCCCGGCCGGTGGCCGAGGCGCTCACGCGGGAACCGGTCAGGGGGCGCACAGAGGTCGCGGGCCGCGGCATCTCCTGGCTCTCCTGGGGCCGACCGGGGAGGCGGCCGCTGGTCTTCGTCCACGGCGGCGCCGCCCACGCGTGGTGGTGGAGCTTCACCGCCCCGCTGTTCGCCGACACCCACCACGTGGTCGCCCTCGACCTGTCCGGCCACGGCGACAGCGACCGGCGCGACGCGTACCTCTTCACCACCTGGGCCACCGAGGTGCTGTCCGTGGCGCGGGCCCAGCCCTCCGACGCCAGGCCGATCCTCGTCGGCCACTCGATGGGCGGCATGGTGGCGATGTTCGCCGCCCAGCGCTCCAGTGCCGACCTCGCCGCGGTGGTCGCGGTCGACGCGCCGCTGCGCAGACCGGTCAACGGTGTCAACGCCGCCTACGCCCGGCACAGGTCGTATCCCAGCCGGGAGGAGGCGACCGCGCGCTTCCGGCCGCTGCCGAAGCAGCCGACGGCGCAGCCGCGGCTGGTGCGGCACGTCGCCGAGCACAGCGTCACCGACACCGGGTCGGGCTGGACCTTCAAGTTCGACCTGCGGATGTTCGCCCGGGGGCAGGCGGACCGCCCCGACGACCTCGGCGCGGGAATGCCGCTGGTGCGCTGCCCGTTCGGGGTGGTCGTCGGTGAGCTGGGGGTTGTCCCCCCGGAGGAACGGGAGCGCCTGGCGGCGTTCACGAGGGGCGACGCGACCCGACCGCCCTCCTCCTACGTCGAGATCACCGGCGGCCACCATCACCTGATGTTCGACCGCCCACTCGAACTGGTCGGCGCCCTCAGGCGGCTGGTCGCGGCCGTCGACCCCGAGGCGGGGGAGTAGGCGCCGCCGGGACGCGCGTCAGGGGATCTCGCGACGGCGGCGGGCACGGGCGAACGTCGCCGGGGCGCCGTGCCGGGCGATGCGGACGGTGAAGGCGACCCCCGCGACGGCGATGGCGACCGGCACCGCCAGGATCACGACGAGCGCCACGAGTTCCGGAATTCCGAGTGCTCCCATGCCCCCATCCTAGAAGCGTCCCCCGAACGCCGTCACCGTCCCCGGGGCCGGTGTTCCACATCTCCTGGGAACCTCTTCCCCCAGCCTCCCGGCACCGGCTCACAGATACCCGAGCCTGCTCAGCTCCGGCCGCGCCGTGCTCAGCACGTCGGCGCGCTGCTGGGAGTCCAGCCTGCTCCGCCACGACCCGGTCCCGTCGTCACCCGTACTCACCAGCTCCACCGACGACACGCGCGCGCCCACGAACTCCGACAGCCGCTTCGCGGTCTCGATCTCCGTGCCGGGAATCTCCTCGTAGCGCAGCGTCATCAGTTGCTCCCCCGACAGCTCGGCGCGCAGCCGCGCCGACAGCCGCACCGCGCTGCGCCACCGCAGCGCGCACTTGCCCGCCAGCGACAGGTTCGGATAGTTCTCCCGCTCCTCCTCCGTCTCCACCCCGAAGAACGGGTGGGGGAACTCCTCGTCCAGGTTGGCCATCCCCGGCTTGAACCAGGCGAGCTGGTCCTCGTCGTCGAGCATGTCCGCCACCACGTCCCGACCGTCCCTGATGACCTGGACGAACGCGGCGTCACCAAAGGCCCGCGCCAGCGCGGTGGCGCTGTAGAGCAGGTCCGGTCCGGCGTCGCCGTAGCGGACGGCCTCGGCCGCGTGCCGACACGGCTCCACCGCCTCGCGGATCGGCACCGACACCCCGCGGCAGCGCGGACAGGTGGCCGGGGTGAGCACCCAGGACTCGGCGAGGGCGTCGCGCAGCAGCACCGCCGTGCCCGACTCCTTGGTGTGCACCATCGACGGCTGCCGGGCCACGGCGTGCACTGCGTCGAGCACGCTCGGGTGGCCGCCGCCGATGTGGAAGCCGGGGACGCGGCGCAGCGCGCGGGCGACGAGACCGACTCCCGAGTGCGGTGCGCCCAGCACGAAGACGGGACGGCGGATCTTCGTCCCGTTGACCACGAGGATGTGCGGCGGCTGTTTCATGTGTGGTCTGATTTTGTCATGTTTGTGGGACTTGCTGCGGAAGCGGGCGGCGTCCGGAGAGTCACCGTGCCTCTCACGGGATGCCCCGGTCCCCAGACCGGGGAGGAAGCCGGTCTTCCGCGTGGCGCGGCAGGCGAGCCGATTCGCCCGGCGGCGAACCGGAGTCGTCCGGTGCGGTCTCCAGCAGGTGGACGGTCTCGGAGTTGAGTGACCTGCGGTCGCGCCCGGCCTGGTCGGACAGGCGTGCGTACAGGTCGGCGAGCAGGCGGAGCGCGATGCGCTTGTTGTCGTCCATGACTCCATCAACCCCGGGGGTAAGGCCACCTGAAACGGAAGCAGCCGGGGAACAGGGACGGAGACGTCACCGCGCCGTTTAGGGTGGGGGGCAACCGTGCCGGACGACCGTCGAATCCGGTTCTTCCCGCGTTCGGCGGCCGAGGTCCCTGGACCGTGCGGTCCACTCGACGAGGAGGGGGAGGCCGTGGCCGCCACCGCGAACATCACCGACGTCGGAGCCTGGCTCGCCGAATGCGAGAGTGCGACGGTGCTGACCGGAGCGGGCGTCTCCACCGCGTCGGGCATCCCCGACTTCCGGGGGCCGCAGGGCGTGTGGACGAAGAATCCGGCGGCCGCCGCGATGTTCGACATCGACATCTACCGTTCCGACGTCAACGTGCGGCGCGAGGTGTGGCGGATGCGCCGCGACAGCCCCGCGCTCACCGCCGAACCCAACGACGCCCACCGGGCGCTGGTCGACCTGGACCGCGCGGGACGGCTGCGCGCCGTCATCACCCAGAACATCGACGGCCTGCACCAGAAGGCCGGAATGGACCCCGACCACGTCATCGAGGTGCACGGCACCATCCACCAGGTGGAGTGCCTGGCCTGCGGGCGGCGCACCCCCACCCCCGAGGTGCTGGCCCGCCTGGAGGAGGAGTCCGACCCGCACTGCCGGATCTGCGGCGGCATCCAGAAGACCGCCACCATCTCCTTCGGGCAGCGCCTCGACCCCGACGTCCTGGACGCCGCCGTCGCCGCCGCCGAGGACTGCGACCTGTTCGTGGCGGTCGGCACCTCGCTGTCGGTGCACCCGGTGGCGGGCCTCGTCGACGTGGCCGGATCGCACGGCGCGCGACTGGTGATCATCAACGCCGAACCCACCCCCTACGACGACGTCGCCGACGCGCTCATCCGCGACTCCGTCGACACCGTCCTGCCGGAACTGGCGAAGCTCGCGCTCCAGCCGCGCTGAGAGCGGCGCGGGACACGTCGGCGGCCCCGGCGGGAAACCACCGCCGGGGCCGCCGACCCACGATCAGAGGTCGATGTCGAAGATGACCTCCAGGGCCTCCTCGGCGATCTCCTCGCCGTCGCCCTCGACGATGGCCTCACCCAGTTCGAACAGGTCCTCGGGGTCCATGGCGCCCTCATTCTCTGAGAAGTCTGAGAAGTGTCGCCTCAAGGGATAGCAGTGCGAACCGGGCCGCCGCCATCCCCAGGAATGACTATTCTTCCCGGCACGCAGCAGACCGGCACTCCCCGGTCCCGCCTCACCAGCGTCCGGCCAGCACGTCGCGGACCGCCGCCACGTGCTCGTTGTGCTCCTCGGCCAGGCGGCGCACCGCGGCCCGCGCGCTCCTGGCCACGCCGATGGGCCGCACGTGCCGGGCGGCCAGCGGTGCCAGCCGCGCGCCGAGCCGGTGCGCGTGCCCGCGCAGTTGCCGCAGCAGGAACACGATGAACCGCAGCCGCTCCTCGGACCCCAGTGCGTCGGCCATGGCGAAGGCCCGCTCGTAGCAGGCCACCAGTTCCGCGTCGTCGGTCTCGGAGGAGCCGAACGCCAGCGCCAGCACCGCGTGGGCGTCGGAGACGTCGCCGCCGTCCCGCGCCGTCACGTCGCCGCCGAACAGCCGGACCAGCGGGGACAGCGCGTGCAGCAGTCGCTGCGTGCCGCCGTCGGCCAGCAGCGCCGCGTCCCGCGCCACCTCGCCCAGGTCGGTCTGCGCCCCAGGGTCGTCGGTGGGCGGGGCGCCGTCGCACGGGTGCACCACGAGGTCTCCGCTGCCGTCGTCGTCGACCCGCAGCGTGTCGGTGAGACTCGTCCACTGCTCCGGCGAGAGCTGCGACCGCCACAGGTGCGCCAGCGACCGCCACCGCGCCGCCGCGTCCGCGCCGAACAGCTCCCGCAGCGGCACCGCGCCGCCGTGCACCGCCACCAGCACCAGCATCAGGTTCGCGGTGTAGGCGGCGTCGCGCGCCGCCGCCCCCAGGTCCACCGGACGGTAGCCGCCGTAGTGCGCCTCCCGCCGGTGCCGCCCCGCCTCCCGCAGCAGGTCGGCCAGCGCCAGCCGCAGTTCGTCGCGCACGTGGGCCGACAGCAGCCGCAGCCGCTCGGTGAGGAACCTCGGCACCTCGCCCGAGACCGACAGCGGGGTGAACGACAGCAGCGCGTACAGAAACGAGTCGTCCAGCGGCGCCGGGCGGATCGACCGCAGTTCCCGGATGCGCGCCTCGGCGAGTTCCGCGAGCTCCTCGGCGATCAGCCGCGCCACCAGGTAGTCGCCGAGCACCGGGTCGGTGAACGCCAGGCTGGGCGGCGCGCCCTCCAGCGCGTCGGTGCTGCGCACGCACGCCAGCCGCAGCGGATCCAGCGGCCGGGCGTAGTTCGGCGGCCAGCGCACCAGCTCGTCGCGGTCGGCCGCCACCGTCGCGCCGTCCACCACCTGGCCGCCGCGGTGGAACAGCGACAGCGCCAGCAGGGACGCGGTCAGCAGCGCCTGCTCGATCCGCCCCGAACGGACCGCGGGGTCGCTCTCGGCCTCGGCGGGCCGACCGGTGCCCGCCGGGTCGGCCCGGTCGGCGGCGTCGGTGAGCATGCGCAGCCACCGCTCATAGAGCGCGGTCTCGCGCAGCGGGGCGCTCAGGCGGCGCAGCGCGTTGCCCACGCCGTCGTAGACCGCCATCATCAGCAGCGGCAGCGGGCGCCGCGCCAGCGGCAGGTGCGCCTCCAGCGACTCCCAGTCCAGTGACGCCACCCCGTGGTGGTGGAAGTATCCGGCGTTGACCCGGTTCCAGATGGACAGCCACGTCGCGATCTGGGTGTTGGTGAACTCCTCCAGGCGCACCGCCACACTGCCGACGGGAAAACGCAGCCGGGCCGCGGTGGAGTCGCGGCAGGTCAGCACGATCGCGACCGGGTCGGGGCCGTCGGCGCGCTCACGCTGGAAGCGTTCCAACCCGGCCAGCAGCGCGCTGCGCGACGCCCGCGAACGGGTGTCCAGGTCCTCGATCCCGTCCAGGACCAGCACCGGCAGCGCGTCGCAGTTGCCGCCGCCGGAGGCCGCCAGCGCGTGGTCGAACCGGTCGGCCAGCGCCTGGGCGTCGGCGTCGGCGGGCAGGTTGCGGCCGCTGACCCGCACCGCCGTGAAGTCGCTCTCCGGCAGCCGGGCGGCCAGCACCGACGCCAGCGCCGACTTGCCCGATCCGGCGGCTCCCAGCACCACCAGGGGGTGGGTGAGGGCGCGCGGCGAGGTGAGGTGGCCGAGCAGGAACTCGGCGAGGTCGTCGCGGACGCCGGTGTGCTCGTGCCACCAGTCCGGATCGTGCGGCCGGGTCTGCGCGGTGATCTCGGCGACCCGGAAGTCCGGGTTGACGTAGGAGATGGACAGCGGCGGAACGTGGGTGCCGCCGGTCTGCGTGCCCGAGGGCAGGGCCAGCCGCTCCTGGTGGGAGCGGGCCAGCGCGCCCCGCACCGCGCTGGGCACCCGCCCGGTGCTGATCGACTGCAGGCGGTGCTGGAGGCGGGACAGCCCCATCGGGGTCTCCGGCGCCGACGCGTAGCGGGGCCGCATCACCGACAGCGCCGCCCACGCCCCGAACTCCGGGAAGCTCGCGGCGAGCTTGTCGCGCAGTTCCTCGTAGCGGCGCACGCAGCGGTCGGCCAGCGCCGAGCCGAGCCGGTCGATGACCGCGTCGCGCTGGGACTGGTCCAGGTCCTCCCACAACGGCATGCCGCGCAGCACCGACGGCAACTGCTTGCAGCGGCGCAGGTAGAAGCGGCGCACGCGGGTGCGCCCGTCGGAGGCGGAGCGCTGCGGGCGGGGCAGCGGCGGCGCGGAGGCCACCAGCAGCGCCACGAACTCGCCGAGCCGTTTGCGGTCGGCCACCCCGGCGGCGGCGTCGTCGAGGCCGTTGTCGAGGCGGAACGGCAGTTCGGTGTCGTCCAGGGACTCGAAGAACGCGGTGACCACGACAACGCTGTGCGCGGCGGCGATGTGCCGGGTGCGCTCCACCCGGCTGAGCAGGTGGGCCTCGCGGTCCAGCCGGTTGAGGGCCTGGTGCGCGAACCCCACCAGGTCGGTGCGGGCGGCGAGCAGGTCGGTGGCCTCGTCCGCGACCAGACGGTCGATCAGGTCGACCACGTCCGCGTCGTCGGCACCCAGGAGTCGGATCGCGTCGCAGTACCGGACGGGTTCGCGCAATGCCACCACCGAAGTTCGCCAGAGTCGTGGAGCCGTCGGGGAACGGCGTCCAGAGGCAGGCTATCGAGTCTCAGAGAACCATCATGACGTCGGTAGACGGCGACCAGTGGTTTTTTGGGATTTTTCGTGATAACGGAACGGGTACGAGACGGTGAAGAGCGGTCACAGGCTGTTGCCCGTGAACCCTCCCGGGGTGTCCTGGGGCAGGTGGGGAAGGTGTTCGGGGAGGTGGTCGGAATCGCTGGGGCCGTCGTTGGCGGCGGCGAGACCCAGGATCCGGTCGTAGTTCTGGTCGTACTCTTCGGCTTCCTCCAAATACGGGCGCAGGGCGTCCAATACGAGCCGAAGCGACGCGGTGACGCGGGGGCTGCCGGCCACGGAGTGGACCCGTTGCAGGTACAGGGCGAGCACGGAACGCAGTTCGTTGTAGGGGGAGGGGCGGTCCGGGGGGCTCGGGCGCAGCCGCAGCAGGTGGAGGTCCTCGACCGCTTCACGGAGCGCGACCACTTGGGGGACGTCCAGCCGGGGATGGGAGGTCCGGGCCAGATCGAGCAGCCTCAGGTAGCTGAGGAGCCGGTTGTCCCAGTCCTCGTCGGTGCCGGGCCAGCCCAGACGCAGGTCCAGCAGGTGGCTGATGGTCGTCCACGACGAGGGGAAGTCCCAGTGGTCCACCGTCACGTGCTCCGGGGTGCGTCCGGCTATTCGGACGGCTCTGTCCGCCGTCACCCAGGTTCCCAGGTCCGAGTCCACGTGCTTCAGGTACGGCCCCAGCATGAGCACCAGCCGCGCCGACCATCCCTGCATCCGCAGCCCCAGTGAGCGCAGCAGGCGCGAGGTGGTCCCCTCGTAGTCCACGGTGAGCGTGTACGGGTCGGTGATGTCGAGCCGTCCGGTGGCGTTGACGCGCAGTTCGAAGCCCGTGCACTCGCCGACGTTGACCGGTTCGCGCCGCTCCCGGCGCAGCAGCGCGCGCGGCGTGCCGTCCTCCTCCCAGTGCCCCAGGTGGCGCAGTCGCACCGTGTCCATGAAGCCGAACCACTCGTCGCCGGGCAGCGCCCGCCACGTCCCCGCCGTCTCGCGCCAGGGCAGCCACGGCTGCCCGGAGTCGGGGAACAGTTCGGCCAGGTCGACCTCGTCGGCGACCAGCACCAGCAGGGTGACCAGGTTGGCGGTGTGGGCGGCCAGGCGGCGCGCGATGGTCGCCTCGTAGGGCCGGTAGTCCACGGCCGACCCGGTGCGCGGGTACGGCGCGGCACGGAACATCTCGACCAGCAGCGACCGGTACTCCGCGCGTTCGCGCGCCTCCCGGGTCCGCGCGGCGAGCAGGTCGGCGGCGAACTCCACGACCGCCGCGCGTCCGGCGAGCGCGGCGAAGGAGGTCAGCGCGTGGAACCGGCCGGTGTCCGGCGGGACGGGCACGCGCCTGCGCGCGGCGTGGGCGCGGTCGGCGACCAGGTCGGACAGTTCGTTGACGACCGCGCGCGCCACCAGGTACTCCCCGAAGGTGGCGTGCAGGAACTCGTAGACGCTGCGGTGCTCCTCCCGGCGCACCGCCCGCGCCTCGTGCACGAAGAAGAACCGGCCCAGCACCTGGTGGGCGGGGCCGGTCCGGCCGCCCAGCCCGGCCTGCTCGGGGCGTACCGCCGCGTCGGGGAACAGCGCAGCCAGGTCGGCGTCGAGTTCGTCGGCGCTCACCCACTGCCGGTGGCGGACGAACATCGCCGTGGCCACCACCTCCAGGCGGCGCAGTTCGTCCTCCACGGCCCGCGCCAGCTCCGCGCCGCCCAGGTGGGAGTGGTGCTTGCGCACCTCGCGTTCGGCGAAGGAGGTCAGCAGCCGCTCGTACAGTTCGGCGCGGCCCAGCGCGGCGGCGTCGCGTTGCAGCGCGTTGCCGTCGGCGTCGAACACCAGCAGCATGAACAGCAGCAGCGGCTGCTCGGCCAGTTCCCGGTAGTCCAGCAGCGTCTCCGGTTCCAGGGGGCGCAGTCCGCGCGCGGCCAGCGCGGCGGCGTTGGCCCGGTTCCAGATCCGGAGCATGCACGTGATCTGGGCGTCGGTGAACGGCTCCAGCCGGATCACCGGCGTGCCCAGCGGGAAGCGGGTGCGTTCGGCGACCACGGTGCGGCTGGTGACGATCACCGCCACGGGGCGGCCCAGGTCGGCCTGGTGCTCCTGGAAGCGCTGCACCTGCTCCAGGTAGTCGGAGCGGTCCGCGCCGGTGGCCTGGAGCAGTTCGTCGAGGCCGTCGAGGATCACCACGGGCAGCGCGCCCTCCGCCTGGTCGGCCAGGTCCCGCCAGGACACGCGGGTGTGCAGGGTCGCGGAGAGTCCCTCGTCGATCTGGGTGTGGATCGGCGCGTCGGCCTGCACCGAGCGCAGTTCCACGCGCAGCGGCAGGAAGTCGCCGGAGGGCAGGCGCGCGGCGAGCATCCGGGTCAGTTGCGACTTGCCCGCGCCGGGGTGGCCGAGCAGCACGACCGGCCGGAAGTGGCATTCGCGCCGGGTCAGCAGCGACACCAGCAGCGGCTGCAGGTTGTCGTGGCGGGCCGCGCCCTCCCACCAGGTGTCGGCGGAGGGGCGGGCGTCGGCGTCGGCGACGCGCAGGAGACCGCCCAGGTCCAGGTAGGCCTCCCGCACCGGCGGCAGCACCACGCCGTCGGGGGTCTCGTCGGTGTCGAGCACCGGTTTGTCCAGCACCGCCCGGTAGAGCCGCTCCAGTTCGGTGAGTCTGCGCGCCGTGCCCGGGGCGGTCATCCGCTCCAGCAGGTCGGCCATCCCGGCCAGGCCCACCCGCACCTCCTCGACACGTCCGCGGGTGTCCTCGTGCGCGGCCAGGTTCGCCCACACGCCGAATTCCGGAACGTCGGCGGCGAGTTTTCGGTACGACTCGACGTGGCGGCGACGGGCCAGGTCGGGCAGCTCCTCCAAGGTCTCGTCCAGCCGGGCGCGGCCGGTCTCGTCGAGCCGGTCCCACGCCTCCAGGCCGCGCAGGAAGCGCCGCAGCACCTGGGCCGACCGCCGGTAGGGCGGAGCGTGCTCGACACCGTCGGAGGACGGCGGCAGGGCCGGGGCGGCCCGCTCGGCGTCGCGCAGCACGTCGGTGAGGAGCGCGTACTGCTCGTCGCCCGTGATGCGCAGATCCTTCAGGGCCAACGGGCATTCCGGCCGGTCCAGCAGTTCGTCCAGGGCCTCGAAGAGCGCGGTGATCCGCAGGATCAGGTCGGCGGCGGCGACCCGTTCGGTGCGGTCCCAGCGGCTCACCCCGGTGATCTTCTCCCGGATCCCGGTGACCGCGGCGTGTCCGCACCGCACGAGCAGGGACTGCAGCCCCAACACGTCTGGAACGCCCAGTGCGCCGAGCGTCCCGCCGCCCACGGCCTCGCCGAACCCGAGTAGGGTCGGGTCGTCCCCGCCGAGGATCCGCAGGGCGTCAGCGTAGGAGAGGGTCTTCTTCGCCACGGGGGTGTCGCCTTCCGACTACGGCGTGGGAGGGACTTCACATTGTGTCGGGAACGTGACGGTTGCCCAAATTCGGCGACGGGCAATAGCCATGCGGTTGCGTCACCCCCCGGGAGGAGAACAACGGGAATGCGATCGATCATTCGGGCGGTCACCTTCGACTGTGCCGACCCCTACGCGCTGGCCGAGTTCTGGGCGAGGGCTGTCGGGGCCGTCATCGCCCCGGGCAGCAGCCCGGGTGACCCCGAGGTCTACGTCGACACCCCCGACGGGCAGCCGAGGATGCTGTTCCAGCGGGTGCCCGAGAGCAAGCTGGCCAAGAACCGGGTCCACCTGGACCTGGGGCCGGTGGAGGCCGGACGCGACGAGGAGGTGGACCGGCTGGTCGGGTTGGGTGCGACGTTCGTGGCCGACTTCCGCGAATCCGACGGCACGGGCTTCGTGGTGCTCGCCGACCCCGAGGGCAACGAGTTCTGCGTGGAGTCGCCGTGACCCCGGCACCGGGGGCCGTGGACCGCACCGCGACGGCCCCCGGTGCCGGAATCAACGGCGCGGCGGCCAGTGCGCGGGCCGCTCCAGGTGCGCGGGCAGCCGCGTCGCGGTGTCGCCGTCGGCCGCGTCGAGCTGCGCCCGGGTGCAGAACAGCGCGTCGGAGAGGTCGGCCCCGCGCAGGTCGGCACCCCGCAGGTCCGCGCCGGTGAGGTCGGCCGTCCGCAGGTCCGCGCCCGCCAGGTCGGCACCGATGAGCAGCGCTCCGCGCAGGCTGGCGCCCCGCAGGTCGGCCCCCCGCAGATCGGCGCCCGCCAGGTCGGCGCCCCGCAGGTTCCGCCTGCGGCCGGGGACGGCGGCCCGCGCCAGTTCACTGGCCCGCAGCAGCAGCGCGTTGACGTCGCCGCGCAGCGCCGCCGCGTCCAGCCCCGCCAGCGTCGCGGCGTCGCCGAGGGCGAGGCGCTCGATCGCGTCCCTGCTGCGCCGCAGGTCGCCGCGGACCGGTCCGACCCGCGGCAGGGAGGCCGCCTCGGTCAGGTACCACAGCAGTTCGTGCAGTTGCCGCATGACCGGGAAGACGTCGAACATGGGCCGCGCGACGTCGGGGAAGCGCCGCCAGTCCCGCCCGCCGAACGTGGTCTGCGAGACCCGCTGCCCCGCACCGAAGCAGTCGAAGACCGCGCAGCCGGAGAAGCCCTCCTCCCGCAGTCGCGCGTGGACGCCGCAGGCGAAGTCGGCGCGGAGGTTGCCGCACGGCTTCCCAGCGGGCTTGTCCACCGCGAAGTCCGCGGAGGCGGCGAAGGGCAGCGCGACACAGCACAGCCCGAAGCAGCGGGAGCAGTCGGCGCGCAGGTCTGCGGAGGAGGAACGCTTCTGGGACAAGGCGCGTGGGTCTTCCGGAACGAGGACGAGGGCACGGCGTGCCCGGGACGTCTCCCATTCTCCTCCAGACGGCACAGCGCCCCGGCCCGCGGTGCCCGAGGCGTCCGCGTTCCCGTCTTCCCGGGCTCGGGCGGCGATCCCGCACCACGGGCTCGTGCGCTGCGGTGCGGGATGTCCTTTCCTCCGGTCCGCCCGCGCCCCCGCCTTCCCGCGCCTCACCGGCGAGCCCGCACCACAGCACCCCGGCCCCGGGGCACCCCGCCCCACGCGAACCGACCAGCACCCCACGCCCCCGCAACCCCGTGGCCGCTCACCCCGGACCACACCCCCGGAGCACCCCGCCGCCTCTCCCGACCTTCCGGCATCGGTTCCACGGCTCCCCGGGGGAGAGACCACCGAACCCTCCCGGGCCGGGTGTTTCACCGTTTCCCCGGGGTGGGGTCGCCTGGGAGCCCGCCCCTCGGAGCGGGACCGGGGTCTAGGGCAGTCGCCAGTCCATCGGCTCGGCGCCCTGCTTCTCCAGCAGGGCGTTGGCCCGGCTGAACGGGCGGGAGCCGAAGAAGCCGTTGTGCGCCGACATCGGGCTGGGGTGGGTGGACTCCACGCACGGCACGTTCGGCATGAGCGGGCGCAGGCTGCGGGCGTCGCGGCCCCACAGGATGGCGACCAGGGGCTTGTCACGGGCGGCCAGTGCGCGGATCGCCTGGTCGGTGACCTCCTCCCAGCCCTTGCCGCGGTGCGACCCGGCCTTGCGCGGCGCGACGGTCAGCACCCTGTTGAGCAGCAGCACCCCGCGCTCGGCCCACGGGGTGAGGTCCCCGCTGGACGGCATCGGGAGACCGAGGTCCTCGGTGTACTCGGTGAAGATGTTGCGCAGGCTGCCGGGCAGGCGGCGGGTCTCGGCGGACACCGAGAAGCTCAGCCCCACGGCGTGCCCCGGGGTGGGGTAGGGGTCCTGGCCCACCAGCAGCACCCGCACGTCGTCGAAGGGCTGCTGGAAGGCGCGCAGCACGTTCTCCCCGGCGGGCAGGTAGGTGCGGCCCGCGGCCACCTCCTCCCGCAGGAACTCGCCCATCCGCGCGATGCGGTCGGCCACCGGCGCCAGGGCCTCGGCCCAGCCGCTCTCCATGATCTCGTGCAACGGTCGTGACATGGTTCAGAACCATAGCGGCGGCCGGGGACAGCGACGGCGGATTCGCCCCACCGGCCCGCCGCGGGTCAGCGGACCCGGCGCTGCCAGCGGGCCAGCCGCTCCCGGGTGCGGGCCGTCTCCGGGTGGCTGGGACCGTACCGGCTCACGTGGTCGTCCAGCAGCGCCCGGTACAGACGCGCCGCCTCGGTCGGATCGCCCGCCAGCCCGGTGTAGGCGGCCAGGTAGTGGCGGGCGCTGAGGGTGTCGGAAGCGTCGGGACCGAGGACGCGGACCAGGTCGGGAAGCAGGGCGCGCAGCAGCGCCGCCGCGCGCCCGTACTCGCCCGACTCGCCGATGTCGCAGGCCAGGAACAGCCGGTTGCTGAGCACCCGCGAGGAGTCCGGCCCGTGGGCGGCCACCAGGTCGTCCAGCAGCTCCCGGCGGATGGCGGCGGCCTCGGCGCGCCGACCGGCGCGCCCGGTGTTGACGGCCAGGTAGTGGCGGGCGGTCTGCGTCTCGGGGTGGCCGCGTCCGTAGACCCGGTCCAGTTCGGCCACCAGGGACCGCAGCAGCGCCGCGGCCCGGCCGGGGTCGCCGGCCCTGCCGGTGAGGTAGGCGTGGCGGCGGCGCGCCCTGAGGGTCTCGGGGTGGTCGGCGCCGCGGACCTCCGCCAGTTCGCCCAGCAGGTCGCCGAGCCGCCGTACCGCCTCGGCGGCCCCGCCGCCGTCGGCGACGCGCTCGGCCTCCTCCAGTGCCCGCTCCAGGCGCCGCCGCCGTTCCGGGCTCACCGTCGGCGGCGCGGGGGAGGGGGGAGCGGACACGGCGGGAGCGGACACGGCCGTCTCCGTCTCCCCCGAGCCGGGACCGGCGGCCGGAGCGGCCAGGGCCAGCAGCCGGTCACGTACCCGCAGGGCGTTCTCCGGGCGGTGGGCGGGGTCCTTGGCCAGCAGCGCCACCACCAGTTCGGCGAGTTCCGCGGGCACCTCCGGGCGCAGTCCGGCGGGGTCGGGCGGCTGCTCGGTCAGGTGCATCCGCAGCACCGGCATCGGGTCGGGCGCCTGGAAGGGCGGCCGACCCGTCAGCATCTGGAACAGCACCGCGCCGAAGGAGTACAGGTCGCCGGACGCCCCCACGGGCAGCATCTGGATCTGCTCGGGGGACATGTACAGCGGGGTGCCGAACAGTTCGCCGGTGCGGGTCAGCCGACGGCTCTGCATCGCGGCCTCGTGGAATCCCGCGATGCCGAAGTCGAGCACCTTGACCGTCCCGCCCTCGGCCGTGTCGGCGTCCACGACCATGAGGTTTCCGGGTTTGATGTCGCGGTGCACCACTCCCGCCGCGTGCGCGGCCGCCAGCCCCGCGCACACCTGGGCGCCCCAGCGCGCGGCCAGCCGGATCGGCAGCGGCCCCCGCTCCCGCAGCAGCACGTTGAGGGGGCAGCCCGTGACCAGTTCCATGACCGCGTAGACGGTCTCCCCGTCGGCGCCGTAGTCGTAGAGGATGACGATGTTGGGGTGTCCGGCCAACCGCGCGGTCACCCGGGCCTCCCTGCGGAACCGCGCCACGGTCCCCTCGTCCGAGATCGCCTCGGGATGGATCAGCTTCACCGCCACCGGACGGTCCAACCGCTCGTCGTGACCGCGCCAGACCTCGCCCATACCTCCGGCCCCCAACCGCTCGACCAACCGGTAGCGGCCGTCCAGTACATGTTCTGCCACGTCGTCCTCCAGCGGAACTTCCGGAGTGCCGACATGTCCGGCCGGAACCGGCCACGTGGCACAGGTCACAAGCGAGCAAAACGCCCTTAGTTGTTATACGCGGGGTTTATCGTTTTGCCCCGCGCTTTCCACCGTCCTACCGACCCCCCGAAGCGGAAAGTGGATCAGACCAGTGAGCTCTACGTTGTATGTCGGCCCGGACTCCCAACCGGACAAGTACCGTCTGGTGCGATCGGTGGGGCGGGGCGGTGAAGCGACCCTCTACCTCGCCGAGGTGACCCTGGCCGGGCAGACCGAGCCGGTCGTCGTGAAGGTCCTCAACGCGGACGTGGCCGCCACCCCCGAGCAGTTCGCCGAACTCAGCAGGCGCTGGAGCGAGCAGGCCGAACTGCTGCGGTTCATCACCCGCCTGGGCGTGGTGGGCGTGCGCGAGCACTTCGAGGGAGCCCCCGAGCACCGCGGGGGCACGGCCTCCGAGACCACCGAACGGGCCCTCTACCTGGTCATGAACCACGTCGACGGCGTGGACCTGCGCGACTGGCGCGCCGAGCACGCCGTGGAGGGGCCCCGGGCCCAGCGGGTGGCGCTGGGCTACCTGGAGCAGATCGCCGAGGTCCTCGACGTGCTGCACTCCGGAAGGGCCACCCCCTCCAGGCGCCCGGTGGTGCACGGCGACCTCTCGCCCGGCAACATCATGATCAACGAGGACGGGCAGGCCGTCCTGGTGGACTTCGGACTGAGCCGGATCGCCGCCCGGCACCTGACCACGCGGCCGTGGTTCACCCCCGGCTACGCCGCCCCGGAGATCTTCAACGGCGAATACTCCCCGGCCAGCGACCGCTACGCCTTCGGCGCCATCACCTACTTCGTGCTGTCGGGGAACGAGCCGCCGCCGTCGCCCGAGCAGTTGCGCGACGCGTTCGTGAACCTGCCGGTCATGAGCGTGGCAGGTCCCGAGCAGCGCGAGCGGATCGTGATGATGTTCGCCGCCGACCCCGCCGCGCGCCCGCCGGCGCTCGACTGGATCAAGACGGTCCGCTCGGTCAGCACCTCGGCGCCGTGGAGCGCCCCGGTCACCGAGCCGGGACTTCCGCGGTCCGGACCGGCCGCACCGGTCCCCGCGCCGCCCGCCGGAGCCGCCTCCGCACCGCCCCCGGAGGGGCCCCGGGTGAGCGGTCCGCCGCCGCGGAGCGGACCGGTCCACCCCGCCGCGGACGGTGCCGGGGTCCCCCGGGAGGGCGCCGCCCCGCAGCAGGACGTCCGCTTCGGCGGCCCCGGGCCGCAGCGCCCGGTCGGCGGGCTGCGCGGCATGCCCCCCGCCCCGGCGGAGTCGGCTCCCGCCCCGCCCCCGCAGACCCCCGCGCTCGCGTCCCGGCCGGACACCACCGCGCCGATGCCGGCCGTGTCGGGACCGCCCAGCGGGCCGCAGCGGCCGTGGACGTCCCCCCACGAGTCGGGCGACTCCGGCGGACCCGCCCGGCGCAGGTCCCGCAGGCCGCTGCTGATCGGTGTGGCCGTCCTGGTCGTGCTGGCGATGGTCGGCGCGTCGGCGGCCACCGTCTACGCCATGAACTGGTGGCAGCGGGTCAACGCGGCGGCGGGCACGCCGACCCCCGGCCCCCAGGCGGCCGGGCAGGAGAGCGCCGACCCCGGCCAGGGGCAGGAGACGGACGAGTCCGAGGCGTCGCCCCCCTCCACCGCGGACGGGGAGGCCGACTCCGAGCGGCCGGACCGGCCCAGCAGTGGCGAGCAGTACCTGGCCACCATGGACCACATCGACGAGTACGGCGTGCAGGCGGCCAACGTGAAGGTCAACACCGTCACCTACCCGCGGGCGCTGGTCAGCTCCCTGTACTGCTACGACGACGCGGAGTGGATCGAGTACGACCTGAACCGGTCCTGGACGACCTTCGAGGCCGTCGTCGGCCTGGAGGACACCTCCCAGTCGGACGCCACGGTCACCTTCATCGTGATCGTGGACGGCGACGAGGTCGCCAACGAGACCGTCGGCCTCGGCGCCGAGCGGGAGGTCAGCGTCGACATCACCGGGGGACTGCGGCTGCGCCTGCAGGTCGAGCCGGGACCCGAGTGCGGTGACGCCAACGCGGTGTGGGGCGACCCCAGGGTTCTCGGCTAGCGTCCGCGCGCCGGGTCCCGTCCCCACAGCGGGCTGACGGGGCGGGACCCGGCGCGCTAGGGTGGGACCATGACGTGGCGACATTGATCCTCACCCGTATCCCGCCTGACGCGCGGCCTCCACGCCTACGCGTTCTTCCAGGACTTCGTCCTGCTCTACCCGGTCTACGCGCTGCTGTTCGCCGACTCCGGTCTGTCCGAGGCGCAGATCTCGTCGCTGTTCGCGCTGTGGTCGGTCACCTCCTTCACCCTCGAGGTCCCCTCGGGCGTGCTCGCCGACCGCGTCTCCCGTCGTCTGCTGCTGGCGGCCGCGCCCCTGCTGGCCGGTGCAGGCTTCGCGCTGTGGGTCCTGCTGCCCTCCTATCCGGCCTTCGCCGTCGGCTTCGTGCTGTGGGGCGCGGGCGGGGCGCTGGGGTCCGGCGCGCTGGAGGCGCTCGTCTACGAGGGGCTGGCCGCGGCCGGTGCGGCACACCGCTATCCGCGGCTCATCGGCCGGTCCCGGGCGGTCGCCACCGCGGCGGTCGTGGTCGCGACCCCGCTGGCCTCCCCGGTGCTGGCCGCGGGCGGCTACGCCGCGCTGGGCGCGGCCAGCGTCGCGGCGTGCGTGTGCGCCGCGGCCGCGGGGTGGGCGCTGCCCGAGGCCCCGCGCGACCGGGCCGCCTCCGACGACGGCGACGGGGAGGCGGGGGTGCTGCGCGACGCGCTCGCCGAGGTGCGGCGCGCTCCCGCGCTGCTGGGTGTGCTGGCGCTGCTCTCGGTGCTCAGCGGGGCCGAGGCGCTGGAGGAGTACCTTCCGCTGCTCGCCCGCTCCACGGGAGTCTCCGACACGGCCGTTCCCCCGCTGGTGCTGCTGGTCACGGCGGGCACCGCGGTGGGCCAGTGGTGCGCCGGGCACGCCACCCGGTGGGCGGGCCCGGCGCTGTGCGCGGCCGCGCTGCTGCTGGCCGTCGGCGCGTTCAGCGGACATCCGGCGGGCATGCTGGGCGTGGCCGCCGCGTTCGGGGTGCTGGCGTGGGCGGGCGTGGCGGTGGAGACGCGGCTGCAGGAGCGCATCAGCGACCGGTCGCGGGCCACGGTCACGTCACTGGCCGGAATCGGCACCGAGACGGTGGGGCTGCTGTTCTTCGCGGTCTACGGGCTCGGGTCGGTCTGGGCGGGACCGGGTGCGCTGTTCGCGGTGCTGGCCGTGCCCTTCCTGGTGGTGGGGCTGCTGCTGTGGCGGCCCCGGTGAGGCCGCTCACTCGCTCCCGTCGGGGCGCAGCACCCGCACCCGCAGCACCCCGTCGGTCTCCGACAGCTCCGCGGCGAGGTGGCCGGTGTCGGCCCGGCCCTCCAGGCGCAGGTCCAGGTCGACGGTTGCCGCGCCGTCCCGTTCCGTGCGCCGCTGGGCGCGCACGTCGTGGACCGAGAAGCCCGCGGCGGTGGCCAGGGCCAGGACCGACCGCAGCACCCCGCGCCCGTCCTCGTAGTTGACCCGCAGCAGCGCGTCCGCGGGCCGGGAGCGGGTGACCAGGCGCAGCAGCGGCAGGAACCCCAGCACCACGAGGAAGTACGCGGCGGTCCCCCAGGCGCCCAGCAGCCACAGGCCGGCCCCGCACGCCATGCCGACCGCGCACGACACCCACACGGCGGCGGCGGTGGTCAGCCCGCGCACCACGTCGCGGCGGACGAAGATCAGGCCCGCGCCGATGAAGCCGATGCCCGACACGATCTGCCCGGCGACACGGGAGGGGTCCAGCATCACCAGGCCCTCGTCGAGCACGTCCCCGAAGCCGTACTTGCCGACCAGCATGAACAGCGCCGACCCCACTCCGACCAGGGTGTGGGTGCGCAGCCCGGCGTTCTTGTTGTGGTACTCCCGCTCCAACCCGATCAGCGAGCACAGCACGAGCGCGCTGAACAGCGCCAGCGCCTGCGGCCAACTCTGCGCGGCGAAGTCGGTGAGGTTGGTGGCCATGGTCACGCCCATGGCCGTGTTTACTATCCCGTGGCCGGGATCTTAATCGGAGTCGGGCTCGCTGCGGCGGTGCCCGTCGTGGTGGGACAGGTTCAGCGCCGTGGTCACCAGCGGGAAGTGGCTGAACGCCTGCGGGAAGTTGCCGACCTGGCGGCCGATGCGCGGGTCGTACTCCTCGGCGAGCAGCCCGACGTCGTTGCGCAGCGCCAGCAGCCGCTCGAACAGCTCCCGGGCCTCCTTCTCCCGCCCGATCGACAGCAGCGCGTTGGCCAGCCAGAAGCTGCACGCGAGGAACGCGCCCTCGTCGCCCGGCAGCTTGTCGGCCGCGTCCGCGCGGTCGGTGCGGTAGCGCAGCACGAAGCCGTCCACCATCAGGTCCTCGCGGATCGCCTCGATGGTGCCGACCACGCGCGGGTCGTCGTAGGGCAGGAATCCCACCTCGGGGATGAGCAGCAGGGACGCGTCCAGTTCGTGGCTGCCGTAGTACTGGGTGAAGGTGTTGCGCTCGGCGTCGTAGCCGTACTCGCACACCTCGGCGTGGATGGTGTCGCGCAGCGCCTTCCAGCGCTCCAGCGGCCCCTCCTTGCCGTACTCCTCGATCATCCGCACCGCGCGGTCGGCAGCCACCCAGGCCATGACCTTGGAGTGCACGAAGTGCTGGCGCGGGCCGCGCACCTCCCACAGGCCCTCGTCGGGTTCCGACCAGCACCACTCCAGGTAGTTGACGAGGGAGCGCTGCAGACCCCACACGTGCTCGCCCGCGCTCATCCCCGACTTCTGCGCCAGGTACAGCACCTCCATGACCTCGCCGTAGACGTCGAGCTGGTACTGGCCGACGGCGGCGTTGCCGATGCGCACCGGCCGGGACTCGGCGTAGCCGGGCAGCCAGTCGGCCTCCCACTCGGCGAGCCGCCGCTCGCCGCGCACCCCGTACATGATCTGGATGTGCTGGGGCTCCCCGGCGACCGCCCGCACCAGCCACTCCCGCCAGGAGTGCGCCTCGTCGGTGTAGCCGCTGCGGATCAGCGCCTCCAGGGTGATGGTGGCGTCGCGCAGCCAGCAGTAGCGGTAGTCCCAGTTGCGCACGCCGCCGATGTCCTCGGGCAGCGAGGTGGTGGGTGCGGCCACGATGCCGCCGGTGGGCCGGTAGGTGAGCGCCTTGAGGGTGATCAGCGAGCGCACCACGGCGTCGCGGTAGCGGCCCTGGTAGGTGCAGCGGGACACCCAGTCGCGCCAGAACCGCTCGGTCTGGGCGAGGGCCTTCTCCGCGTCGAGGTGGTCGGACTCCTCGGCGTGGGAGGGGTGCCAGGACAGCACGAAGGGGACGCGCTGGCCCGCGGTGACGGTGAAGTCCGCGTCGTGCATGAAGTTGTGGCCCTCGAGGGGGACCGGCCCGCTCAGCCACACCGAGTCGGGTCCGGCGACGGCCACCACCTCGCTGTCGACGCGGTGGATCCACGGCACGACGTTGCCGTAGTCGAACCGCAGGCGGATGGCGGTGCTCATCCGCACGGTCCCGGTCACGCCCTCGACGATGCGCACCAGGTGGGGGTGGCCGCCGCGCGGGGGCATGAAGTCGATGAGCCGGACGGTCCCGTCGGGGGTGTCCCACTCGCTCTCCAGGATCAGCGTGTCGTGGCGGTAGCGGCGACGGGTGGCCGTGCGCTCGCCTCCGGTGGGACGGATCCACCAGTTGCCGTTCTGCTCGTCGCCCAGCAGGGCGGCGAAGCAGGCGGGGGAGTCGAAGTGCGGAAGGCACATCCAGTCGACCGACCCGTCCCGCCCGACCAGGGCAGCGGTCTGCATGTCGCCGATCATCGCGTAGTCCTCGATCAGTGCGGACACGCCGATCACCCCCATCAAGGTTGCCGGAAGTCTTCCGTGTGTGGACGGGTCGCCAAATGCAGGGGCGCGGTGGTGGGAATCCACACCCGCGCCCCTGGGGCCTGCTGGAGGCAACGTTAGTCATGCCGGAGCGTGTCCGCTGCCACCTAGACCGATGTATAGATCACGTTCCCGACACAACGTTCATGAAGTGAAGATTTCGGTGGAAAGAAGGGCAGGAAAAAATATTGTTGCGCCGTTCGGGCGCATTGTCGCTTTTCGGGTCCGTCGACCGTTCCCCGGGGCGGGAGGGGCGGAGGGGAGACGGAGCCGCTTCCCCTCCACGCTATCCGGCCGCGGCCCGGTCGACGTGCAGCGGGGGGAGGAAGAGCTGCGTCAGCGGCCCGATCGACACCGCGAACAGCAGGGTACCCACCCCCACGGTTCCGCCCAGCGCGAAACCCGCGGCGACCACGGACACCTCGATGAGCGTGCGGGCCGCCACGATCGACAGGCCGCGCTCGGCCAGCCCTGTCATCAGACCGTCGCGGGGGCCGGGACCCAGGCCCGCGCCGATGTACAGACCACTGCCCAGAGCCACGGTCACGATGCCCGCCGCCAGCATCAGCCACTGCCCCACCGGGGTGCCAGGTTCGGGCAGCCACAGCAGTGAGACGTCCAGCGCCACGCCGATGCCCACCACGTTGAGCAGCGTGCCCACCCCGGCCCGCTGCCGCAGCGGAATCCACAGGAGGATCACCGCGGCCCCGGTGACGATCACCCACGTGCCGATCGACCAGCCCGTGCGCAGGTGCAGGCCCTGGTGCAGCACGTCCCAGGGGGCGGCGCCCAGTCCGGCGGCCACCTGCGCGGCCAGTCCGAGGCCGAACAGGTACAGGCCGACACACAACTGCGCCAGGCGGCGCGGGCGGGGCCGGGGCAGCGGCGGTGTGACAAACGCCCGCCGGGCCAGGGAGTGCCAGGAGAGGGGGAAAGCATCCGAGGAAGTCGATCGTGCCATGAGAGGGATAGTGGCGTGATAGAACAGTGAACAGTAGAGCCAATCGGAGAAAGTGGCACCGTGATGGCCCAAGGACGCCGGATCAGCGGGCACCTGCTGGCCCGAATGGTCGGAACCGCGGCCCGGCAGCGCCCCTACTACCTGGCGCTGGGCCGGGCCCTCAGCGGACTCGTGCTGGACGGCCGCGTGCCCACCCACACCCGCCTGCCCGCCGAACGCGAACTGGCCGAGGCCCTCGGTGTCAGCCGCAACACCGTCACCGCCGCCTACACCTGGCTGCGCGAGCACGGCTACCTGGACAGCCGCCGGGGGGCGGGAAGCTGGACGGTGCTGCCCGACAACGGCGGCGGTCCGACGCTGGCCCCCGACCCCGAACGCGTCGACCTGGGAGTGGCGGCCCCACCGGCGGTCGAGGGCCTCACCGAGGCGGCGCGCCTGGCCGCCGGACAGCTCGCCGCGCACGTGGGCGGCCGGGGCTACGCCGTGCTGGGGCTGCCCGAACTGCGCCACGCGGTGGCCCGCCGCTACACCGAACGCGGCCTGCCCACCACCCCCGACCAGATCTTCGTCACCAACGGAGCCCAGCAGGGCGTGGCGCTGCTCATGGCGCTGCTGGCCGACCCCGGCGACACCCTCCTCGCGGAGTCGCCCACCTACCCGCACTCCCTGGCCGCGGCACGCCACCTGGGCCTGCGACTGCGCACCGTCGGCGTCACCTCCGCGGGCTGGGACACCGAACTGCTGCTCGACGCCTTCCGCCACTGGCGGCCCCGGATCGCCTACCTGATCCCCGACTTCCACAACCCCACCGGGGCGCTCATGGACGACCGGACCCGCGCCGAGGTCGTGGCCGAGGCGCGCCGCACCCGCACCGCGATCGTCGTGGACGAGAGCGCCGCCGAACTCGCCCTCGACCCGGACGGCCGGCCCGCGCCCACCGCCGTCCACGACACCGACGGCCGGGTCTTCAGCGTGGGCAGCGCCTCCAAGCTGCTGTGGGGCGGACTGCGCGTCGGCTGGATCCGCACCAGCCCGGCGACGGCGGCCCGCCTGAGCTCCCTGCGCCAGCGCGTCGACCTGGCCACCCCGGTCATGGAGCAGTTGCTCGCCACCCACCTGCTCGCCGACCTTCCCCGGGTCCGCGCCGAACGGGACGGCCAACTGCGGCGCAACAGGGACGCCCTGGCCGCGGCGCTGCGCGAGCACCTGCCCGACTGGCGCTTCACCGCCCCCGCGGGCGGCTGGGTGCTGTGGGCCAGGATGCCGAGCCCGACCGCCACCGCCCTGCACGGGGCGGCCGAGCGGCGCGGCGTGCACCTGGCTCCGGGCCCGGCCTTCGGCGTCGAGGGCTCCCTGGAGTACCACGTGCGGCTGTCCTACACCCAGCCGCCCGAGGTCCTGCGCGACGCGGTGCGCCGCGTCGCCGACGCCTACGCCGACACCTCCGCCCGCCCCGGCGCGGCGCCGGGCGGCTTCTACGTCTGAGCCCTCAGCCGCGGCGGGAGGCGGCGACCCGCGCGGCGAACCGGGACACCTCCTCCAGTACCTCCTCGCGGTTGGTCTCGTTGAACACCTCGTGCCGCGCCCCGGGGAAGATCCGCGCGGCGGTGTCGGGGCCCGCCAGCGCCAGGACGCCGCGCAGCGTGCCCTCCAGGGGCACCAGGCGGTCCTCGGAGCCGTGCAGCCACAGCAGCGGGACGCCGATGCGGCCCGCCGCTGTGGCGCGGTCCAGCTCCACGCGCAGCGCCCGCAGGGTGGGCCGCTTGAACGGACCGTGCCAGACCAGCGGGTCGGCGGCGTAGGCCGCGCCCACCTCGGGGTCGCGCGACAGGGTCGCGGTGTCGACGGGCTCGTCGGGGATCTCGGGTTCGGCGAGCATGCGGTCGACGACCGCCCACTCGCCCAGCACCGGGCCGCTCAGCACCAGCCCCGCCGCCTCGCCGGGGTGGGTCTGGACGTAGCGGGCGGCGACCAGCCCGCCCATCGAGTGCCCGACCACCACCAGCGGCAGCGACCGGTAGGCGGTGCGCGCCTGGGTGACGACGCGGTGCACGTCCTCGACCACCCCGGCGAAGTCGTCGACGAGCACCCGCTCGCCCGACGACTCCCCGTGCCCCCGGTGGTCGACGCCGTAGCAGACCGCGCCGCGCTCGCACAACCGGCGCGCCACGTGCTCGTAGCGTCCGATGTGCTCGCCGTAGCCGTGCACCAGCACCACCAGGCACCCGGGGTCGGCTCCGGCCCGCGCCCACGCCCTGACGTGCAGCTTCCCCGCCCCCTGCGGTCCGCCGGGCAGGTTCCAGTCGCGCACGCCGATCACGGCGGCCCCCAATCTCCGAGCTGTCCTCCGTCGCCTGAGACGATAACGCGGACCGCGCCGGACGCGCCGTCCCCGTGTCGTTGCCGCGCCCGGTGTCACCGGCGGAGACTAGGGTAGGGAGGCCACGGTTCCGCGCCCCCAACCGTCACGGGAGGTGACGCCGGTGCTGTCCGACTCCTACGGGAGGGTCGCCACCGATCTGAGGGTCTCCCTCACCGACCGCTGCAACCTGCGCTGCACCTACTGCATGCCCCCCGAGGGGCTGGAGTGGCTGCCCAAGCCGGAACTGCTCACCGACGACGAGGTCGTCCGGCTCGTCCGCATCGGCGTCACCCTGCTCGGCATCCGCGAGGTGCGCTTCACCGGCGGCGAGCCGCTGCTGCGCCGCGGCCTGCCCGGCATCGTCGCGGCCACCACCGCGCTCGCCCCCCGACCGAAGACCGCGCTCACCACCAACGGCATCGGTCTGGCGCGCGTCGCTCCGGCGCTGGCCGAGGCGGGCCTGGACCGCGTCAACGTCTCCCTGGACACCCTCGACCCCGAGGTCTTCGAGAAGCTGGCCCGCAGGCGGCGGCTGGACGACGTCCTGGAGGGGCTGGCGGGCGCGGCCCGAGCCGGACTGACCCCGGTGAAGGTCAACGCGGTCCTCATGCGCGGCGTCAACGACCACGAGGCCGTCGACCTGCTCGGCTACTGCCTGGAGCACGGCTACCGGCTGCGGTTCATCGAGCAGATGCCGCTGGACGCCCAGCACGGCTGGCGGCGCGAGGACATGGTCACCGCCGACGAGATCCTGGAGCGCCTTTCTGACGCCTACGACCTCACCCCCGTCGACGCCGCCGAGCGCGGCAGCGCCCCGGCCGAGGAGTTCTCCGTCGACGGCGGCCCCGCCACGGTCGGCGTCATCGGCTCGGTCACCCGCCCGTTCTGCGGGGCCTGCGACCGGGTGCGGCTGACCGCCGACGGCCAGGTCCGCAACTGCCTGTTCGCCCGCGAGGAGTCCGACCTGCGCGGCCCGATGCGCGCGGGCGCCGACGACGCCGAGATCGCCGAGCGCTGGCGCGCCGCGGTGGCCGCGAAGCTGCCCGGCCACGGCATCGACAACCCCGAGTTCCTGCAACCGACCCGCCCGATGTCGGCGATCGGCGGCTGACCGCGCCGAAGCCCGCGTCCTCCGGTCACCCCTCTCCTCCGGGACTCACCGAGGTGTGGGTGTCGGGTTCTGCGGTGGACGCGGGTTCTTCTCGGAAGAGCCCGGGGAAGGCGGGGCATTCCGCCCCGGCGCCCGGGGCGGGCTCCCACGGGTTGGTCGTGACTGGTCGAGGCGTCCTGGGCGCCGAGTCCGGGCGCGTCTCCACGGGCGGATGAGGGGGCGAGGACACCGGTCGCCCCGCGCCGGTCTGCCCGTGGCGCGGGATTGTCTTCGCGGGCGCGGGAGGGCGGGGCCGTGGCCGGACTCGGCGCCGGGGCGCCTCGACCGGCCACCGGCAGCCGGTGGTGTCCCATCGCGGGGGCTGGGCTGGAACACCCCCGGACCGATCGGCCGGTCCGTCTTCCCCGCACGGCCGGTGCCCGCCGCGAAGGCGGCCGTCACACCTCAGTCAGGTGGTCTTCACCCAGGGGGCCGTGCGGCCCCAGCCCCGTGAGGTGAAGACCACCTGGAAACCACCCACGGGACCGAGGTTCCAAAGCCCCCGGGCCCGTCACCGTTCCGGGTCCTCCGGGGTCAGCGCGCCGCTGGTCAGCCCGTCGCGGGCCAGTTCCGCCGCCCGTGACGCCAGCTCCGCCAGCCGCCTGGCCTGCCGCTCGAACTCCTCCAGGGAGCGGAACGCCGCCCCGTAGCGGTGCTGCTCGGCCACGTCCATCTGCGGCACCCGCGCCGATCGGGCGTCGGTGCGGAACACGCCGCTGGCGCTGGTGGAGCGGCGCGTGTTGGCCGCGCTGCGCAGGAAGCCGTTGAGGAAGTCGGTGTCCAGGCGGTCGCTGGTGGAGCGCAGGGCGTCGCCGTCGATCTCGGCCAGCCCGTTGTCGACCAGGTCGGCCACGCGCACCTGGGCCGCGCCCAGCTCGCGGGACCCCTCGGCCAGCTCGGGCAGGGTGCGCGCCACTTCCGCCAGGACCTCGCGCAGTTCGGCGCGCACGGCCGCGTACTCGGCCGGATGGTCGGGCACCACCTGCGGCGTGTGGCGGCCCGGGGTGAGGTCGACCCGGTCGTCGAGGAGGTCGATCAGGGGCACCTCGACCCGCTGGTGCTCGGCCGGGTCGAGGGGGCCGTCGGGGTCGGCCGACGACAGGTCGGTCATGCGCACCGAGGCGACCGCGTCGGACGGCGTCTCGGGGCGGCGCAGCAGCCACAGGTGCACCGGCTGGGCGTGCGCGGCGGCCATTCCGGCGGGCAGCGCGACGACCTCGGTGAGCAGGCCGCGCCGCACCAGGTCGGCGCGGATGCGGCGGCCGGTGCGGCGGTAGGCGGCCGACGTCGACATGACGACGACTGCGCGGCCCCCGGGCGCGGTGTGCGCGTAGGCGTGCTGCAGCCAGGCCAGTTCCGCCTCGGCGCGGGGCGGCAGCCCCAGCTCCCAGCGCGGGTCCAGCAGCAGTTCCTCGCGGCCCCAGTCGGCGGTGGCCGTCGGCGGGTCGCAGACCACCAGTTCGGCCTGGTGGCCCGTCCACCGGTCGGCGCGCAGCGAGTCGCCGACGCGCACCTCGGCGTCGGTGGACAGCTCCACCTCGGCGCGCAGCCGGGCCAGCCGGGCGGCGTCGGGGTCGACCTCCTGCCCGGCGCGCCGCGCGTCGGGTCCGCCCACGGCCAGCAGCAGCGAGCCGATGCCGCAGGCCGGGTCGAACACGCTGGCCGCGTCGTCCCCGGCGAAACGGGCGACGGCGCGCACCAGGCGCGCGGTGGAGGAGGTCTCGGTGTCGCCGCGCTGCGGGGAGTTGCGCAGCCGGGCGACGAGGGCGGCCAGGACCTGCGCGGGGGAGGTCTCCTCGGAGAGCTTGCGGGCGACGCGGACGGCCTGGGAGTCGGTCTCCGCGCCGTCGCGCAGCGCCTCGGCGACCTCGCAGACGCCCCGCACCATGCTCTCGGGGTGCTCGCCGCGCAGCGCGTGCCAGAGTCGGACCTCGTCGGACTCCTCGTAGCCCTTGTCCTGCCGCTCCAGCCAGGCCCGCACCTGCGACAGCGCGAACAGCGGGCTGGACTTGGTGCCCCCGACCGGGTCGGGGAAGTCGTCGTGGCGTCGGCGCCAGTTGGACACCGCGGCCCGGGTCACCCCGGCGAGCCGGGCGATGTCGGCCGCGGTGACGTGCTGCTCGTCGGTAATCCGAGCGGTGCTCTGCATAAGTTCACAGTACACGGGTGTGCGCGACGCTAACACGGGGAGTGGCGGTGGTGTCGGTCGCACGGGTGCTCCGCCTGGTCGGTTCCGCGCCGCCGGGGCGGCCGGTCGGGACGGCAGCCCGGTTGTCCACTTCGAAAAACCATTGTACGTTTGCGAAGTAAACAATAAATTGTGGTGGCGGGCGGTGAAAGTTCCGTGTACGCCTGACAGTGCGCCGACGCCTCTGGGAACATGGGCTCACCGCCGGTCAGGTGCGCCGACGGCACGGCAGAGCGCAGAACATGGGGAAGGGCGATGGAGCGGCAGTTCGTGGCGGACCGGTTCCGACTGCGGGAACTCCTCGGTCGGGGCAACATGGGCGAGGTCTACCGCGCCGAGAACGTCTGGGCCGAACTCGGCGACCCCGACCGGCAGGTCGCCCTCAAACTGATCCTCCAGCGCCGCTCCGGCGCGCCGGTCGACCCCGACGACGCCCAGGCGCAGCGGTTCGCCCGCGAGGTCGAGATCATGCGCCGCCTCGACCACCCCGGCATCCCCCGCCTGTACGAGGGCGGAGTCGACACCTCCGACGGCGCGCTGCCCTACCTCGCCATGGAGCTGCTCGACGGCCACCCGTTGTGCGACCTCTGCGACGAGGAGCCGCAACTGCCGGTCTCCTGGGTCGCGGCGTTCGGCGCGCAGATCGCCGACGCCCTGGACGCCGCGCACACCGCCGGAATCGTCCACCGCGACCTCAAGCCCGCCAACGTGATGCTGGTGCGCGGCGGCCGGGTCAAGGTCCTCGACTTCGGCATGGGCCGCATCGTCGACGACCCCAACATCGCCCGGCTCACCAGCACCGCCGCGACCGTGGGCACCGCCCGCTACATGGCCCCCGAGCAGTTCGACAACAGCCGGGTCACCGCCGCCGCCGACC
Source organism: Thermobifida halotolerans (assembly GCF_003574835.2). Lineage (NCBI taxonomy): Bacteria > Bacillati > Actinomycetota > Actinomycetes > Streptosporangiales > Nocardiopsidaceae > Thermobifida > Thermobifida halotolerans. Next base: position 983,771 of record NZ_CP063196.1, read on the forward strand.
TGTACGCCCTGGGTTGCGTCCTCTACGAACTGCTCACCGGAGGCCCGCCGTTCACCGGCAACACCCTCCTGGAACTGGGCCAGGCACACCAGAAGCAGCCCCCGCCGCCCCTGGGCGTGGTTCGCAAGGGCGTACCCAGCTCCCTGGTCAGCCTCGTCGACCGGCTGCTGCGCAAGGACCCCGCCGCCCGCCCGGCCAGCGCCGCCGAGGTCCGCGACGCCCTGCTGCCCCTCGCCGTCGGCGACTCCGCGGTGGTCGGCTGGGACGACTACAACCCGCTACGCTGCCTGCCCCGGACCGTCCCCGCCGCGACAGAGGCGGACACCCCCGGGACGCCGGAATCCCGAGGCGGCGCGCCCACCGGCGTCATGGACGTCTTCGGCCTGCACGACCGGCTCATCCGCGACTACCGCGCCTTCACCGAGGGCGGCACCGTCATCCGCGACGGGCGCATCGCCGACTTCCTCGCCAGGGACCTGGACGCCAGGTCCCAGTGGCCCGACCCGTGGCTGTCGCTCAACCCGTTCTTCGCCTCCGGCGGCACCGTGCCGAACCTGGTCGCCGAGGGCCTGCTGCACGAGGAGTGCGCCCGCGTCTTCCGTACCGGCAAGTCCCCCGACGACACCACCGGAAAGAGCGGACGCCCCCTCACCCTGCACCGCCACCAGCGCGAGGCCGTCCACGCGGCCAGAAGTGGACACTCCTACGTGCTGACCACCGGCACCGGTTCCGGCAAGTCGCTGTCCTACCTCATCCCGATCGTCGACCGGGTGCTGCGCGAACGCGAAGCCCAGGGCCCCAGGGCGGCCAACCGGGTGCGCGCCATCATCGTCTACCCGATGAACGCCCTGGCCAACAGCCAACTCAACGAACTGGAGAAGTTCCTGGTCCACGGCTACGGCAAAGGCCGCGAACCGGTCACCTTCGCCCGCTACACCGGCCAGGAGGACGAGCGCCGCCGCAAAGAACTGCGCGACAACCCGCCCGACATCCTGCTCACCAACTACGTGATGCTGGAGCTGATGCTCACCCGCCCCGGTGACCGCAACTCCCTCATCACCATGGCGCGCGGCCTGGACTTCCTCGTCTTCGACGAACTGCACACCTACCGGGGCCGCCAGGGCGCCGACGTCGCCCTGCTCGTCCGCCGTGTCCGCCAGGCATGTGAGGCCCCGAACGTGCAGTGCGTCGGCACGTCGGCCACCATGTCCTCCGAGGGCGGTGCCGAGGAGCAGAAACGGGTCGTCGCCGACGTCGCCACCGGAATCTTCGGCACCCCCGTCCACCCCGACCACGTCATCACCGAGACCCTGGTCCGCGCCACCGACGACGCCCCCGACAGCGTCCCCGCCGAGCGGCTGGAACGCCCCGACGCGCCGCGCGCCTACGCCGAACTGGTGCGTGACCCGCTGGCCCGCTGGATCGAGAGCCGCTTCGGCCTGGCCGCCGACGTCTCCGGCCGCCTGGTGCGCCAGCGCCCCGGCCGCATCGAGGACGCCGCCGCCGAACTCTCCGCCGACACCGGCGTGTCCCGCGAGCAGTGCGTGCGGGCGATCCGACGCACCCTGGAGGCCGGAGCCGAGGCCCGCCACCCGCTCAACAACCGCCCCCTGTTCGCGTTCCGCCTGCACCAGTTCCTGTCCAAGGGCGACACCGTCTACGTCACCCTGGACCACCCCGAACGCCGCTACCTCACCCGCGACTACCAGATGGAGCAGCCCGGCTCCGACGGCAGGGTGCTGCTGCCGCTGGCGTTCTGCCGCGAGTGCGGCCAGGAGTACCTGACCGTGTGGCGCACCGAGACCGCCGACGGCGCCGTCTACAAGCCCCGCCGCGACACCGCCGCCACCGCCGACGGCGGCGTCGAGGGCTACCTGCACGTCGACCCCGACAACCCCTGGCCGCGCACCATCGAGGACGCCATCGAACAGCGCCGACTCCCCGAGTCCTGGCTGGAGGACGACGAGCACGGCCAAGAGCGCGTCCGCAACGCCTACCGGGACCGCGCGCCCCGCCGCGTCACCGTCGACGTGCGCGGCGTCGAGGGCGGCGACGGAGTCGACGCCGCGTTCATCCCCGCGCCGTTCCTGTTCTGCCTGCACTGCGGGGTCAGCTACGAGCAGGTGCGCGGCAGGGACTTCGCGAAACTCGCCTCCCTCGACCAGGAGGGCCGCTCCTCGGCGACCTCCCTGGTCTCGGCGTCCATCGTCCGCTCCCTCAACGCCGTGCCGCGTGAGGCGCTGCCCGCCGAGGCCCGCAAACTCCTCACCTTCGTCGACAACCGCCAGGACGCCTCCCTGCAGGCCGGGCACTTCAACGACTTCGTGCAGGTCACCCAGTTGCGCGGGGCGCTGTACCGGGCGCTGGCCGACGCCGGGGAAGACGGCCTCACCCACGACGACCTGGCCAACCGGGTCGCCGACGCCCTCGCTCTGGACCCGGCCGACTACACCGGGAAGGCGGACCTGGCGCCCCGACTGCTCGCCAACGCCGCCTCCACGCTGCGCGACGTCATCGCGTTCCGCCTCTACCTGGACCTGGAACGCGGCTGGCGGGTCACCATGCCCAACCTGGAGCAGACCGGCCTGCTGCGCGTCGACTACGCCGACCTGGACTGGCTGGCCGCCAGGGAGGAGGCCTGGGACGACGCCCCCCGCTGGCTGCGCGCCGCCGACTCCCACACCCGCGGGGAGATCCTGCGCGCGCTGATGGACGAGATGCGCCGCGCCCTGGCCATCGACGTGCAGTGCTTCCGCGACGACTTCGACTCGCTGCGCCGCGCCAGCGAGGAGCGCCTCACCGACCCGTGGGTGCTCACCGAATCCGACCGGCCCCGCGTCGGCACCGCCTACCCGCAGCCGTCCCGGCCCGGCATGGACCGCAGCGGACTGTTCCTGTCGGGGCGCGGCAAGTTCGGCAAGTACCTGCGCCGCGTCCACTTCGACGACATGGGCGTCGACGACGCCCAGGACGCCATCGCCTTCCTGCTCAAGGTCCTGACCGGGGCGGGCCTGGTCACCGAGGTCGCGGCCGCGCCGCGGCGCGCCGGACGCCGCCGCTCCACCGCCCCGGCCGCCACCGGCTACCGGGTCGACTCCGCCTGCCTGATCTGGCGGGCCGGGGACGGCCGGGCCGGCGTGCACGACCCGCTCACCCGCACCTACGCCGCCGGGCAGGGGCCGCGCGTCAACCCGTTCTTCCGCGACCTGTACCGCGACGCCGCCGCGTCCCTGGCCGGGCTCACCGCGCGCGAGCACACCGCCCAGGTGCCGCCCGAGGTCCGCGAGCGGCGCGAGGAGGAGTTCGGCAGGGCCGAGCTGAAACTGCTGTACTGCTCGCCCACGATGGAGTTGGGCGTGGACATCGCCCAGCTCAACGCGGTGATGATGCGCAACGTGCCGCCCACTCCCGCCAACTACGCCCAGCGCAGCGGCCGGGCCGGGCGCAGCGGCCAGCCCGCGCTGGTCACCACCTACTGCTCCACCGGCAACAGCCACGACCAGTACTACTTCCGCCGCTCCGACCGCATGGTCTCCGGTGTGGTCATGCCGCCCCGCCTGGACCTGACCAACGAGGACCTGATCGTCGCGCACCTGCAGGCGATCTGGCTGGCCGAGACCGGTCTGAAACTGGGGCGCGCCGTCCCCGAGGTCATCGACGTCAGCATTGACGAGACCCAACGCCGCCCCGATCCCACGCTGCGGTTGCACGACACGGTCACCGCCGCGATCGCCGACGAGGCAGCCCAGCGCCGCGCCGTCGCCGCCGCCCGCGAGGTGTTCGCCGACATCGCCGACCAGTTGGAGCAGACGGTGTGGTGGGACGACGACTGGCTGGAACGCAAGGTCAAGGCCGCCCCCGCCGAGTTCGACCGCGCCTTCGACCGCTGGCGCGACCTGTACCGGGCCGCGCTGGTGGACCGCGCCGAGCAGCACCGCCGCATCGTCGACCACAGCCTGTCCGAACGCGACCGCAACCAGGCGGCGCGCCGCCGCCGCGAGGCCGAGACCCAACTGGCCCTGCTCAAGAACGAAAGTGTCGACAGCAAGTCGCTGCTCAGCGACTTCAACCCCTACCGCTACCTGGCCAGTGAGGGCTTCCTGCCCGGATACTCGTTCCCGCGCCTGCCGCTGGCCGCCTACATCCCCGCCTCCGGTCGCCGCGCCGAGGAGGGCGACTTCCTGCAACGCCCCCGCTTCGTGGCGATCCGCGAGTTCGGCCCCGGCGCGCTCATCTACCACGAGGGCGCCCGCTACCAGGTCACCCGCATCCAACTGCCGCCGGAGACCACCGGAGAACTGGCGACGTCGGAGGCCCGGCGCTGCGAGCACTGCGGTTACCACCACGACCCGCGCGAGCGCGCCGACCGCTGCCAGTTGTGCGACCACCCGCTGGGCGCGGCCACCCACGGTCTGCTGCACCTGCACACCGTCTACACCCGGCGCCGCGAGAAGATCTCCTCCGACGAGGAGGAGCGCCGCCGCGCGGGTTTCCGCCTGGTCACCTCCTACCGGTTCCAGGACCACGGCGACCGCCTGGGCCGCCAGGACGCCCACGTCGCCGACGACGCGGGGAAGATCGCGACCCTGCACTACGGCGATTCGGCGACCGTGCGCATCACCAACCTGGGCCGCCTGCGCGCCAAGAAGGACGAACCCGACGGCTTCTGGTTGGACCCGGCCACCGGCCGCTGGCTCAACGAGCAGGACGCCAAGAAGGCCGTCGGTGACGCCGACGAACTGCCGCTGATCGAGGACGGCGGCCGGGAGCGGGGCCGCAAGAAGCGCGTCATCCCCTACGTGGAGGACCGCCGCAACATCCTGGTGCTGCACCTGGACGAGGCGCTGCCGCAGGCCACGGCGGTGTCGCTGATGTATGCCCTGGAACGCGGCGTCGAGGCGGCCTTCGAACTGGAGGACGCCGAACTCACCAGCGAACTGCTGCCGCCGGAGGGCGACTCCCGCGACCGGATGCTGTTCACCGAGGCCGCCGAGGGCGGCGCCGGAGTGCTGCGCCGGTTGCAGTCCCAGCCCGGCCACCTCGCGAAGGCCGCGAGGGTCGCACTGGCCATCTGCCACTTCGCCGAGGACGGCACCGACCTGGGCGGGGCGCACTGCTCGCGCGGTTGCTACACCTGCCTGCTCACCTACGGCAACCAGCGCCACCACGACCTGATCGACCGGCACGCCGTGCGCGACCTGCTGCTGCGCCTGGCCTCGGCCGAGACCCTGCCCACCGGCGCGGGCGTGACCCGCACCGACCAGATGCGCGTCCTGGCCCAGCGCTCCGACACGGGCCTGGAACGGGACTTCGTGTCCTGGTTGAAGGAGCGCGGTCACCGCCTACCCGACGACGCCCAGGTGTACGTGCCGGAGGCAGGCGCCCGCCCCGACTTCGTGTACCGGCTGCCGGGCGCGCCGGTCGCGGTGTTCGTCGACGGTCCCGTGCACGCCGACGCCCGCGTCGCCGAACGCGACGCGCAGGCCGAGCAGCGCCTGATCGACGCCGGATGGGATGTGGTGCGCTTCCCGCACGACGCCGACTGGGCCGCCATCGTCGCCGGTATGCCGTCCTACTTCGGCCCGGGAAGCGACCGGTGACCCCGGACCGTCCGACCGGCCCCCGCTGAGGACGGCGGCGGTGGGGCGGCGCCGTGACCGGCGTGCGCCCCACCGCCCCGGTTGCGCCCGCCCCACCCGACCGGTTGACTTCCCGCACACCCTGACCTTCCGACCCGCCGACCACCGACCCCGTCACGAGGACACCGATGACCACCACATACGCCCCCGGCACCCTGGTCGCCGCCCGCGGCCGGGAATGGGTGGTGCTCCCCGAGAGCGACCCCGACATGCTGGTGCTGCGCCCCCTCGGCGGCGGTGACGACGACGTCGCCGCGCTGTTTCCCGCCTTCGAGAAGGTGGAGCCCGCCAGCTTCGCCCCGCCCACCCCCGCCGACCTGGGCGACGCCCGCGCCGCCGGACTGCTGCGTTCGGCGCTGCGCATCGGCTTCCGCTCCGGCGCAGGCCCGTTCCGCTCCCTGGCCGGGATCGCCGTGCAGCCCCGCGCCTACCAGCTCGTCCCGCTGCTCATGGCGTTGCGCCAACCGACCGTGCGCCTGCTCATCAGCGACGACGTCGGCATCGGCAAGACCGTCGAGGCCGCCCTGATCGTCGCCGAACTCCTGGAGCAGGGCGACGCGAGCGGCCTGGCCGTCCTGTGCTCCCCGGCGCTGGCCGAGCAGTGGCAGGACGAGCTGCGCACCAAGTTCGGCATCGACGCCGAACTGGTGCTCGCCTCCACCGTCTCCCGCCTGGAACGCGACCTCGACCTCGGCCAGTCCCTGTTCGACAAGCACCGGCACGTCATCGTCTCCACCGACTTCATCAAGTCCACCCGGCACCGCGACGACTTCGTCCGCCACTGCCCCGACCTGGTCATCGTGGACGAGGCGCACACCTGCGTGGCCGCCGACGACACCGGTTCCCGGCAGAACCAGTTGCGCTACGAACTCCTCCAACGCGTCGCCGCCGACGCCGAGCGCCACCTGATCCTGGTGACCGCCACCCCGCACAGCGGCAAGGAGTCGGCGTTCCGCAACCTGCTCGGCCTGCTCAACCCCGCACTCGCCAAGGCCGACCTGGACACCGACGCGGGCCGCAAGCTGCTGGCCCGCCACTTCGTGCAGCGCAAACGCGCCGACGTGCGCACCTACCTGGGCACGGAGGACGGCCTGGCCGACGACGCCCTCGCCGAACGCACCGCCTTCCCCGCCGACCGCCTGTTCAAGGACGAGACCTACAAACTGTCCCCGCAGTACCGGGCACTGTTGGAGGATGCCATCGCCTACGCCAGTGAGCGCGTGGAGCGGGCGGGCGAGCAGGGCCGCCGCGAGGCCCGTATCGCCTGGTGGTCGGCGATCGCGCTGCTGCGCTCCCTGGTGTCCTCGCCGCGCGCCGCCGCCAAGACACTCACCACCCGCTCGGCCGCCGCGGCCGCCAAGACGGACCGGGAGGCCGACGAACTGGGCGCCCCCGTCATCCGGGACTCCGCCGACGCCGACGCCCTGGAGGGCCTGGACGCCGCGCCCGGCGCCGACACCGAAGGCGACGCCGAGCAGACCGCCGCCAAGGGCGACCCGCGCCTGCTCGAACTCGCCGAACGCGCCGCCGCCCTGGAGGGACCGGAGCGGGACACCAAGCTCAAGGCCCTCGTCAAACAGCTCAAGGACCTGCTCGCCGAGGGCTACAACCCCATCGTCTTCTGCCGCTACATCGACACCGCCGAGTACGTCGCCGAACACCTCGACGGCAAGCTCAACGGCCGCGCCAAGGGCGACCGCCCCGGCTGGAAGACCGTGGTCCGCTCCGTCACCGGCACCCTGTCCCCGCAGCAGCGCGTGCAGCGCATCGAGGAACTCGCCGAGGAGGCCGCCAGGGAAGCCGAGACCGGCACGGGTGCGCGCCGCGTCCTCGTGGCCACCGACTGCCTGTCGGAGGGCGTCAACCTCCAGCACTACTTCGACGCCGTCGTCCACTACGACCTGGCGTGGAACCCCACCCGCCACGACCAGCGCGAGGGCCGCGTGGACCGCTACGGCCAGAAACGCGACCAGGTGAAGGTCGTCACCCTGTACGGCAGCGACAACGGCATCGACGGCAAGGTGCTGGACGTCCTCATCACCAAGCACCGCCAGATCCGCAAGGACCTCGGCATCAGCGTGTCCGTGCCCGACGAGACCTCTGCCGGGGTCACCGACGCCATCGTGGAGTGGCTGCTGCTGCGGTCCCGCCGCGGCGAACAGGACGCCCTGTTCGGCGCCGAGGAGCTGGACGCGAAGGCCGCCGAGGTGGAGGCCGAGTGGCAGTCCGCGGCCGAACGCGAGAAGACCTCCCGCTCCCGGTTCGCGCAGCGCGCCATCCACCCCGAGGAGGTGGCCCGCGAGGTCGCCGCGGTCCGCGACGCCCTCGGCGGCGCGGGCGAGGTCCGCGCCTTCGTGGAGGAGTCGCTGCGCGCCCTCGGCGGACTGCTGCGCTCCGCCGACGACGGGTTCACCGCCGACGTGTCGGCCACCCCGGCGGGGCTGCGCGATGCCCTCGCCCAGCCGATCGGCGCCGAAGCGGTCGAGTCGGGCCGCCCGGTGCCGTTCCGCGACACCGCCGCCGTGGCCCGGGGCGAGGCCGCCCTGGTGCGCACCGACCCGGCGGTGAGCGCGCTCGCCTCCTACGTCCTCGACACCGCCCTGGACGCCGCCGCCACCGGCCCCCGCCCGGCCCGCCGCTGCGGGGTGGTGCGCACCGACGCGGTCACCCGCGTCACCACGCTGCTGCTGGTCCGCTACCGCTTCCACCTGACCCTGCCCTCGCGCGGCGGCACCCGGCAGCTCGTCGCCGAGGACGCCCGCCTGCTCGCGTTCACCGGAACCCCCGCCGACCCCGAGTGGCTCGGCCACGAGGAGGCCACGGCCCTGCTGGACGCCCAGGCCACCGAGAACACCGACCCGCTCTTCGCCGAACGCACCATGACCCGCACCCTGACCGGACTGGCCGCCACCACCGGCCACCTCGACGCCCACGGCGAGCGGCTGGCCGCCGAACTCGCCGAGTCGCACCGCCGCGTGCGCAGCGCCGCCGGTGAGATCATCCGCGGCCTCAAGGTCACCGTGCAGCAGCCCGCCGACGTGCTCGGCGTCTACGTCTACCTCCCCGCCGTCTCCGCCGGAGTCGCCTGATGTCCGCGATCGCCCGAAACCAGGTCTTTTCCGCCGTGCACACCGTCGGCGGCCTGCTGCCCGCCGACATGCTGGTCCGCATCAGCGAAGGCAGGGACGTGCCCGGGTGTGCGCCCGCCGACTACGGCGTGGTCGGCTCCCGCTCGGTGCGCGACGAGGCCGAACGCCACTGGGACTACCTCAAGAGCCTCTGGAAGGACCTGCGCGCCCACCTGCCGGTCGCCCCGCCCACCGATCCGCCGTCCGACCCCACGGGGCGGGCGGTGAAGGAGTGGGTGGAACCGCTGTTCGCCGAACTCGGCTTCGGCCGTCTCGCCGCGGTCGCCGCGCCCGGCATCACCGCCGACGACGGCACGAAGACCTTCCCGGTCAGCCACCACTGGCGGCACGTGCCCGTCCACGTCACCGCGTGGAACGCCGACCTCGACCGGCGTCCCGCCGGTGCGGGCACCGTGCCCCCGCAGTCGCTGGTGCAGGAATGCCTCAACCGCACCTCCGCGCACCTGTGGGCGGTGGTCACCAACGGACGGCAGTTGCGGCTGCTGCGCGACTCCAGCGCCCTGGCCACCGCCGCCTACGTCGAGTTCGACCTGGAAGCGATCTTCGACGGCGAACTGTTCAGCGAGTTCGTGCTGCTGTACCGGCTGCTGCACGCCACCCGCTTCGAGACCGCCGACGGCGAGGCCCCGTCTGCGTGCTGGCTGGAGAAGTGGCGCACCCACGCCATCGACTCCGGCACCCGCGCCCTGGAGCAGTTGCGCAGGGGCGTGCAGGAGGCCATCACCGTGCTCGGCACCGGTTTCCTGCGCCACCCCGCCAACACGGCCCTGCGCGAGAACCTGGACTCCCGCGAGTTCCACACCGCGCTGCTGCGCCTGGTGTACCGGATGCTGTTCCTGTTCGTCGCCGAGGACCGCGACGCCCTGCACCCGCCGGTACCCGACGACGCCCCCGACGAGGTGAAGCAGGCGCACGAGAAGGCCCGGAAGCGGTACGAGAAGTACTTCTCCTCCGCCCGGCTGCGCAGGCACGCCCGCAGGCGCAGGGGCACTGCCCACGGCGACCAGTACCGGGCGCTGCGCCTCGTCCTGGACGCCCTCGGCGACGAGAACGGCCGCCCCGAACTGGCGCTGCCCGCCCTCGGCGGCCTGTTCGACCACACCGACGCCGACACGGTGCTCGACGGCCTGGAACTGGCCAACGAGTCCCTGCTCGGCGCGGTCCGCCACCTCGCCCAGGTCCGCGACCCCAAGTCGCGCCGCTGGCGCGCGGTGGACTACCGCAACCTCGACGCCGAAGAACTGGGGTCGGTCTACGAGTCCTTGCTGGAACTGGTGCCCAAGTACAGCGCCTCGGAGCGCGTGTTCGAACTGGTGGAACTGGCGGGCAACACCCGCAAGACCACCGGGTCGTACTACACGCCGTCCTCGCTGATCGAATGCCTGCTCGACTCCGCCCTTGACCCGGTCATCGACGACGCGGTCAAACGCGGCGAGGTCAAGGCCACGGCCGCGGGAGAACCCGACCCGGCCGAGCACATCGTCGCCGAACTGCTGGAGTTGAAGGTCTGCGACCCGGCCTGCGGCTCCGGGCACTTCCTCGTCGCGGCGGCCCGGCGCATCGCCAAACGGGTCGCGGCCGTCCGGGAACGCAACCCGGAGCCGACCCTCCCGGCGGTCCGCCACGCCCTGCATGAAGTGGTGGCCCGGTGCGTCTACGGGGTGGACCTCAACCCGATGGCGGTGGAACTGGCGAAGGTGTCGCTGTGGCTGGAGGCGCTGAAGCCGGGCAGGCCGCTGGGGTTCCTGGACGCGCACGTCAAGCACGGCAACGCGCTGATCGGGGCGACACCGGCGCTGCTGCGCAAGGGGATTCCGGACAAGGCGTTCAAGCCGATCGAGGGGGACGACCCGAAACACGCGAACGCGTTGGAGAAGGTCAACGCCAACGAGCGGGGCGACCAGTTGAGCTTCTTCGACATCGACGAGGACGCGGTCAAGGTCGCCAACACGGTTTTCGCGAGCCGTCTGCGCCGGATCACGGCCGCTCCGGCCGACTCCCTGGCTGACGTCCGCCGCCAGGAGGAGGAGTACCGCGACTGGCAGAAGGACGCCGAGTACGTCCAGGCCAAGCACATCGCGGACGCCTGGTGCGCGGCGTTCATGTGGAAGAAGACACCGGACGCGCCGCGTCCGGTCACCTACAGCGTCTTCCAGGCCCTTCAGGACCCGGGGGGCGCCGGGGCGTCGGAGGCCACCAACGCCGAGATCGTCCGCCTGCGCGAGCAGTACCGGTTCTTCCACTGGCACCTGGAGTTCCCGGACGTGTTTCCGGTCCCCGACGACCGTCGGGGAGTGGACGAGAGAACCGGATGGTCCGGCGGCTTCGACTGCGTGATGGGCAACCCCCCGTGGGACAAGGTCGACTTCGAGGACAAGAAGTACTTCGCGACCGTCGAACCGTCCATCGCGGCGATCGCCGGAACAGCACGCCGCACCCGCATCGCCGAGTGGATCGAGGAGAACCCGGAAGCGGGGGAGCGGTACCGGGAGGCGAGACGGACGCAGAAGGCCACCTTCCACTTCGCGGCACAGTCGGGGAGTTTCGAGCGCTGCGCGGACGGGCTGAAGGTCAAGGGGGTCAACTCCCTACAGACGGACCACCTGTTCACCGAGCGGTTCGCGGCCATCGCCGCTCCGGAAGGGCGGTATGCCGCCATCATCCCCACGACGATCGCCACGGGGGCGGGTGCACAGCATCTCTTCAAGGAGTTCACTGGGCGCGGTGCGATTCGGGTGCTGTACGGGTTCGAGAACGCTAAACCACTGTTCCCGAGCGTTCACTCCAGCTACCCGTTCTGCATGATTTCCCTGGTCGGGCCGGGACTGCGCGAACCGGTGACCAAGCTCGCGTTCTTCCTGCACGACGTCGATGACCTGAGTAAAGCTGACCGGGTGTTCGAGTTGAGCCCCGAAGAGATCAAGCTCATCAACCCCAACACGGGGACGCTTCCCATCTTCCGCAAGCGCCGCGACGCGGAGCTCACGGCGTCTGTCTACAAGCGGATTCCCGTGCTGTGGAACGAGAAGAAGCGGGACGGGAACCACTGGGGGGTCAAGTTCAAGAACCTGTTCAACATGACCGATGACTGGGCGCTCTTCCGGTCCCGCGAGTCCTTGGAGAACGAAGGGTGGACCCTGGAGGGGAACGTCTTCGTGCGTGACGGAAGCCGGATGCTTCCGCTGTACGAAGGCAAGATGGTCCACCACTTCGACCACCGGTGGAACCACTTCACCGGCATGGAGACGGACGATGTTCGAGGGCTTGAACTCTCAGAGAAGCAGTCACCGGATACGGCGGCCATGCCCCGCTACTGGGTCCCTGAAGCGGATACACCGACGGGGAAGACAGACCGGAAAGGCCTGCCGGTCATGGCGGCGGGAGTCTCAACGGCCCTGGACTCATTGGGGTGGCACAGGGGGTGGCTCTACGGGTGGCGCGATGTGTCCCGGGCAACGGACGAGCGGACGGCCATTCCCGCCTTCATTCCTCGTGTTGGGGTCGGCCACACGTACCCACTCATGCTCCCGATGCAGCAACCGACTCTTGTCGCGGTTCTGGGGGCCGTGCAGAGTTCCTTCGTGTACGACTACATCAGTCGCCAGAAGATCAGCGGGGCGCACATGGCGCTCATGACGTGGAAGCAGCTTCCGGTCCCGCCTCCAGAGGACTTGAAGCCTCACACCACCTTCGTCGTCCCGCGTGTCCTGGAGTTGGTCTACACCGCCTATGACATGGCTCCGCTCGCCCGCGACCTAGAAGACGAGGGAGAACCATTCCGCTGGGATGAGGAACGCCGCGCGATCATCCGCGCCGAGTTGGACGCCTACTTCTTCTACCTCTACGGAATCGACCGTGGGGACGTTGACTACATCATGGAGACCTTTCAGACCGAGAACGGCGGCCTCAGGAACAACGAGATCAGGAAGTACGGCACCTACCGCACCAAGGACCTGATCCTGGAGGTCTACGACCGGATGGCCAACGCCGGGGTCTCCCTCGACACTCCGCTGATCGATGGCGAGAACTTCACGTCCACCCTCACCCCGCAGCCCGGTCACGGCCCGCGCCACGACCCAGCCTGAAAACCACGGTGATCTTGCCCCTGGGGTCGTCCTCGGCGCACGAGCCTGACCCCAGGGACACGACCGCTCCCCATAGCGGTGGGGAGGACGAGGTATTCCACCCGGACGTCCGGGGCGGGCCACCCCGGGTTGGCAGCGGGTGGTCGAGGCGCCTTGGCGCCGAGCCCACCCGCGCCTCCACAGGCGGATGAGTTGAAAGGACACCGGTCATCCCGGGGCGGTCTCCTGTGGTGGGGGAGTGCCTTTCGGGTGCCGGAAGGTGGGGCCGCGGCCGGACTCGGCACCAGGGCGCCTCGACCGGCCACTGGCAACCGGTGGCGGGCCGCTGCGGGGGCTGGTCTGGAATGCCTCGCGCCAGCTCATTCGGTACTTCGCGAGAAACCCGACGACAGAGCCCGATCAGAGACCACGTCTCTTCACCGCACCGAGGAACGCCTGCCACTCGTCAGCGGGAAACACCAGCGCGCCGAGGTCCCGATGCTTGGTGTCGCGGATCGCCGCACCAGCGGCCCAGTCGGCGACCTCGACACAGTCCCCATGAGCCGCGCTGTGTGAGGACTTACGGAACGGGGCAGGGAGGTGGGCAACCTCAACGCAGTGACTCTCTGTCGCACTGTAGGAAGATTTACGGAACTCCACGTCAGACCTCTCTCAGTAGCTTCTTGAGCGCCTTGAGTGTCTCAGTCTCACTAAGGGCTGAACGCATGAGGGAGGCGAAGACCCTTCGGTAGTCATCAAGCTCCTCCGGTTTCTCCAGGAAGGTTCCTCCGGTGCGTCCTTCCAGGTAGACAAGCGAAGGGTCGAGTTCATCCGCGTAGTCCAGGATGACAAACCCTGATCCCATAGAGGCGTGGAGACCGGCACTGAACGGGAGTAATTGGATGTTGACTCGGTTGAGTCCTTCTCCTAGCTCGATAAGCCGGGTGAACTGGGGTTTTGCTATCTCAGGGGTGTGTGCTAAGCGGATTAGCGCGCTTTCGTCCACAACTGCCAGAACTTCAAGATCGCTCTGGAGAAGTTTCTGCCGCTCCATGCGTGCTGTGACGACACGTTCGATAGCGGCTTCGGTGACGGCTCCGCTGGCTCGCGCTGATGCGGCAGCGTAGTCGGCGGTCTGGAGCAGACCGGGGATGACTGCGGGTTGATAGACGCTGACGGTCGAGGCCTCAGCTTCGAAACCGAGGTAGTCGCCATCAAGAACGTCGTTGTAGCTGTGCCACCATCCCCGCTGGCGAGCCTGCCGTCCGAGGGCAAGGATGGCTTCAACGCGCTCTGGATCTTCAACGTTGTAGAGGCGCATGAGGTCTCGGAGCGCACTGGGGTCTGTTCCGTGCCTTCCACTTTCGAGATGGTTGATCCTCCCCGCAGCCCACCCGAGTTCCTTCGTGACCTGCCCGGTCGACTTACCGGCTGCTTCTCGTAGGCGGCGCAGTTCCCGCGCCAGTCGCCGTCGTCGCACGGTAGGTGACTGCCTCTTGCTCATGGGCGAGATGCTATCGGTCGCCAAACCAGACATAGCTATCAATTTAGGATTCCCTCTTGATGTCATCAATTGATGGATGCAGTATGAGGGCTACACGACTTTGATCTGTGGGAAGGACCTCATGGCTGGACAACGGCAACCACACCCGGGGGAAGAGGACACCTGGCCTCGGTTCGGCTCCCGCCTCCACGCCGCCCGGGAGAGGACCGGACGGCTGTTGGACGACCTCGCCGAAACAACCGTCAGCAGTGTCTACGTGCTCGACGAGGTCGAGGCCGGGCGCATGGACCCCGGGCGGCGGATCGCGGCGATCCTGGACCGGGAGTTCGACGCCGAGGGGGTGCTGCTGGACGCCTGGGCGCACGCGCACATCAGTGACCGGCTGCGCGTCGGGTCGGACATCGACGGGCTGTGGTCTGAGGCGTTCCAGATCCGCGCCTACGCACCCCTCGTCGTTCCCGAGCACTTCCAGACCGCCGACTACACCCGTGCGCTGGACGCCGCCGAACGGCCGCTGGAACCGCACTACGTGGTCACCGACCGGCCGCACTCGCGGCGGTTGATGGCGACCTCGTCGGGGCCGCCGTATCACTGCCTGGTGGTGGACGAGACCGCACTGCACCGCGTGGTCGGCACCCCGGAAGTGCTGCGCGCGCAACTGGCCCACCTGCACGACCTGGCCCAGGCCCGCTACGTCACCGTGCACGTCATCCCCACCGGCACCCGCCAGCATCCGGGGCTGCGCGGCGCGTTCTGGACGCTGTCGTACTCGCCCCGCCACAGCCTGGCCTACCTGCCGCATCCGCGCGGCCGTGGGCATCTGGTCACCGACGCCACCCACGTCAAGGGCTACGCCGACCTGTTCGCCACCCTGCAAGGCGCGGCCCTGTCCGCCGACGCCTCCCTCGCGCTGCTCGCCGACGCCGCCGCCAGCGTGGGGGAGGACCGGCCGCGTCGCGCCCTCACCGCCGGGACCGCCCCCGCACCGGCACCCGTCCCGGCCGCCGACCGCGACCGCGAACCCGCACGCTGAGTCCCGCACCCGAACACGTCAAAGCTCCGGCGGGTGGGCCAACACCCCCGGAGCACGGCCAGCAACCAACCACTCTCAAGCAAGGAGCCGCTGACATGTCCATCATGCCGCACACCCCGCTCCCCGCAACCCGCACGGCGGGCGCGTGGCCGTGCCGGATCTATCCCGGCGACCTCGCCCACGCTTCCCGCGTGCGCGCCGAGGTTCACGCCGACCTCGCGTGCCTGCCGCACCTGTCCGCCGACCTGGTCGACGCCGTGGAGCTGTGCGCCAGTGAGGCGTTCGCCAACGCCGTGGCCCACACCCGCTCCGGGCAGGCAGGCGGTCGGGTGGTGCGCGCCCTCACCCGGCCCACGCCCGACCGGCTGCGCCTGGCCGTCGTCGACGACGGCACCCCCGACACCGCGCCCCGCATTCCCCGCGACCGCACCGCCGCCGAGTGGGCCGAGGCCGAGACCGGGCGCGGCCTGCTGCTCATCGCCGCCCTGGCCGCCGCGTGGGGCACCCGGCCCGTGGTGGCCTTCCCGGGCTGCGCCCACCTCGGCACCGTCGTGTGGGCCGAGTTCGCCCTCACCCCCGAGGAGACGGCCCGATGACCCCCGCGATCGCGCCCCGGGTGCGCACCGTCCTGGACGCCCCGCACGGCCGCCGCTTCTCCAGCCCCCCGGCCCCGCCGTCCGCACGGCGGCCCACCCGGGACGTCCGCGCCGCCCGCGAACAGGCCCTGCTGGACCAGATGCGCGACAACCCGTGGGTGGCCCACCGCCTCGAACACGGCGAACTGCCTGCCTGGATGCGCGCCACCCCCGTCCGCCCGGAGTCCCCCAAGCCGGTCCCCGAACCTCGGCAACGACGGAAACACCCCGCCCACCGCCGACACCGCCGCCGCGTCCCCGCCCTCGTCCTGGACGCGATCGGCTACCCCCTGGCCGTCACCGCCGGAGCCCTCGCCCACCACCTCGGCACCCTCCTCGGCCAACTCACCTGACCCGCACCGACAACCGTGTCCCCAGCGCCACGAGAAGCACCGAAAACGGCACTGGGGACACGGTCACGCGGTGGGAGAAGGGGGTCCGGACTTCCGTCGCGACTTGCTCCTGCGGTCACCCAACTGGGGGAGCCAGCGGGCCGGTGGCTGCGGTTGAGTGCCGAACCGCTGCGACAGGGAGCTGTCAAAAGGCTCCACGGACCAGCTCCGGGGCGGTCCGGAGTCCAGGATTTCCTGAAGACGTTCCTGAGCCGGGGGAGAGGGAAGTGAGACCGTGAAGCCGGGGAAGAGCGGAAAACCTTCCGGCAGGAACCGGGGGTTCCACGTCCGGTAGACGGTCTGGCAGTAGTCGGCCACTTCGAACACGACGGACGTGCACTCCTCCGTCTGCTCGTCGACGGAGAGCCAAACCAGTCGGTCTCCGGCGAGCAGACGCTCCCGGCTCATGAGGTGACCGTTGGGGGCGGTGCTCGCACGGTTGAGATAGGGCACCGGGTCCTCGTAGGAATCCGGATCGCCGTCGCTGAACCCTGCCACGTGCTCCGCTGAGGCGGAGCCGTGGAGTTCGAGGACGTCACCCTCGGAATGGACCTCCCAGATGTCGACGATGGACGGCTTGCCGGACGCGAGCAGGGTGAGCTGATCGGTGTAGCGTAACCACACGAAGTGCTAACCCGCTCGGAGCGGCAGGAAAACCCGGTGCTCGGCCCGCAGCCGATACGGTCCACCCGGCGTCCAGGCACGAATTCCGTTGACGGCCTCGGCCGCCGCTTGCACCGCGGCACATGCCTGTTCCTCGGTGACTTCGAAGAACTCCTTGTCCTTCCGCAACCGGTGCTCGCCGAGCAGTTCATGTGTGTGCCGCTCCACCGCGCGCGCGTTGAGGGTTGTGAGACGAAAAGCGATGGTGAAGTCCTCGGGAACGGCTGTGCTCAGATCAGCGACCCGTTCCTCGACAAGACGCGAGGTGAAGCCGACCTTGACCAGTTCGGGAAAACGGGGATGGGTCAGGACGTAGACGAAGCCAGATTCTGAATCGAGCATGGAAAAACCCTATTGGCGGCAGGTGACATCCGCAGACACACAAAGCCGCCCCGCGCCGTACCGGAGAGGCGTTCCACCCCATTTCCATCGACCAGTGCGCCGCTACCGTCCTTCTCTCGGGACGTCAGTTCCTCAAAAGGTGAGATTTTTGAGAGCGGATTCGCGTCCCGGTGATGTCAGACTGGTTGCCGTACCAGACGCATTTCCCTCAGTCCGTTCTTTGGTTCGCAGTGCCACAGGAACAAGGGAAGAGCACAGGTGAGAAGAACATGACGGGTACCTTCCAGTACAGGGACCACATCGACTTTCGCGACGCCACGATCCACGGTGACGCGATCGGGGTCAAGAACGAGTACCTGCCCCGACCCGCCACTACCGTCTGGAACGCGCTGCCCGCACCTCCACCGGTCTTCACCGGCCGAGAGGACGAACTGGCCGCGTTGCTCCAGGCACTGGAGTCCTCGGCCGAGGAGAGCGGCGGCGTGGTGGTCTCCTCCGCCGCGGCGTCGGTCGCGGGGATGGGCGGGGTGGGCAAAAGCGCGCTCACCGCGATGGCCGCCCACCGGGCCTGTCAGGAAGGCTGGTTCACCAGAGTGCTGTGGGTGGACCTGTATGGTTACAGCCCTGGTATCCAGGCTCTCACCGCTGACCGGGCATTGGACGTGCTGCTGCGTGCACTGGGCGTGGACCACAAGGAGTTGCCCGCCACCGTGCAGGAGAAATCGGCCCTGTACCGCTCCCAACTCGCCCAGGTCGCGGCCGCGCAAGGCGGCCCGGTGCTGGTCGTGGCTGACAACGCTGCCGGGGCCGCCCAGGTGCGCCCCCTGCTTCCGGGACCGGGCGGCAACCGGTTGATCGTCACATCACGTCGCCTGCTGTCCACCCTGACCGGGGTCCGCCACCTGCGCCTGGACGCCCTCACCCCCGAAGCGTCACTGGACCTGCTCACGTCTCTGCTGGCCGCCGCCGACCCCGACCACCCGCATCTCAGCGACCCGCAAGGGTTGAAGCGTGTCGCCCGACTGTGCGCCGGCCTACCTCTGGCCTTGCAGATCGCGGCGGGACTGATGGTGCGTTCAACGCGCGGCACACCCACACGTCTGGCCGACCAACTCCGGGGGACTTCACCGGTCGAGCGTCTCAAGGACGAGGAGAACACGCTGCACACCGTGTTCGACCTGTCCTACGAGGAACTCACCCCCGACCATGCGCGGGTGTTCGTCCTGCTGGGCCGGGCTCCTGGCGCCACCATCTCCACCGCCGCCGCCACTGTCCTGACCGGCCTAGACGAGGACACCCTGATCGAGATGCTCGACGACCTGGCCGCCGCCCACCTGATCACCGACCATCCCGCCACCGACCGGTGGGGTATGCACGACCTTCTCGCCGACTACACGCGCACTCGGGAAGTCTCCGGAGAGCGTGACGCCTTGGTGCGACTGCTGGACCACTACACCGCCATGACCGAGGCGGCCAACGCTCACCTGCGTGCCCTGCCCGGTGAGGAGACGCCCGGAACATTCGCCGATCGGAGTGGGGCGACGGCGTGGCTGGACGCCGAACACACCACCCTCATCGACGCCGTGCGCGTCGCCGACCGGATCGGCCACACCTCGGCAGCCGTCAACCTGCCCCTGAACCTGGCCGAGTACCTGAAACAACGGCGTTTCTTCGCAGACAAGGTCACCGTCAACACCGTCGCCCGCGACACCGCCCGCCGTATGGGCGACCGACACAACGAGGCGAAGGCATGGAACAACCTGGGGATAGCCCTGCAGGAGATGGGCGAAACCGACGAAGCCATCGATGCTCTCGACCGCGCTCTGGCCTGCTGCGAGGAAACCGGTGACCGCCACCGCGAAGCCTCAACACTGAACAGTCTCGGTCTCGCCTTGCACCGAGTACCTCGGTTCGAGGAGGCTATCACCGCTCTGGAACGTGCTCGCGCTCTGCACATCGAGAACGGAAACCGTCGTGGCGAAGCCATAGCGAGACACAGCCTCGGCGAGGTTCTGCGGAAGATGGGCAGATTCGAGGACGCGCTCGACTCCTTCAGATGTGCCCTGGCCCTGCATCAGGAGTTGGGTAACCGTCCCAGCGAAGCCAGAGCGGTGCACGGCATCGGCAACGTGCTACGCGATACGCACCGGTTCGAGGAGGCCATCACCGCTCTCAGGCACGCGTTGGCGCTGCATCGGGATGCGGGGGAGCATCACAGTGAAGCGACGGCATGGCACAACCTCAGCTACGCGCTGCGTGAGAATGGACAGTTCGGCGAATCGGTGTCCGCCCTGGAACGAGCAGTGGAACTGTACGCCGGAACCGGCGACGACTACTGGCGCGCCACCGCTCAAGACCAGTTGGACGAGTTACGACGTGAAGGAATGTCGGGTTGAGTACGGGATCGGCCTCAGGTCGTGACCATGCCTTCAGCGTCATGAGGAGCACCGAGAATGGCTCTGGAGGCACGATAGCGTGAGCCGCCGGTCGGATTCACACGTGGATGTGCCGGTATTCAGAAGAGTGACTCGTGTTTCCTCTGAGGTCCGCAACGGACTTCACAGGCATGTCCCGCTCTGGGAGACTGTCAATCGTTGCCCGTCCGCGAGCCCGCCGGGAGAAGCGATGTTCAAACGCCGTATCGGTCCTCCCCCTCACGAAGGTGGCGAGAGTGCCGCGGTGAACAGTTGTCCTGACATATGGGAACTCGACTCCGGCGACTTCGCGGTGATCGGCTTCGAACGCACCGCACAACTCCTGCCCCACCTTCCCGCCGACGCTTTCGTCGACCCGGGAGAGGCGATTGTTGTCCTGCCTCGCAGTGTCCTCGTGAAAGCGCGTGAGAACATTCCCCCCGAATAAACCCGGTGCCCCGCCCCCGCGCGGTTCCCCGAAGAGACGACTCCACCGGACCGTGACCGAACGGGCCACCGGAGAAACCAGCGGAAGGCAGGACATGAGCATCTACCCGCCCGCCGAGTACTCCCGCCTGACCGTCACCGACGGCCGCGTCGAGGAGTTCGGCGCGCTCTTCAACGAACTGCGCACCCGGTGGGTGAAGGTGGAACGCCTCCAGGAGTACGACGAGTCGCCCTTCGAGGGCTACCTGGCCTTCCGGCGCGGCGACTACGCCGAAGCCCAGCGGCTCGTCCGGGAGATGGTCAAAAGCCAGACCGAGTTCTACTCGCTGGTGCGGGAACGGGGCGTCTCGATGGTCCGGGTCCGGATCTGCGACCTTCCGCTCAGCCCCTACCTGGTCCACTACGAGATGGCCGCCTACCTGGCCGACGTGGAGTGCGGCGAGGACATCCGCCTGGTCGACTCCGCCGACGTCGCCGACCTGCTCGCGCGGACGGGAGTCTCCGACTACGTCCTGTTCGACGACCGGCGGGTCGTCGCGCTCCTCTACGACGAGGACACGGCGAGGCTGCGCGAGGCGCGCCTGGTGGACAAACCCGAACTCGTCGCCCGGTACGTCGCGCTCTCCGACGCACTGATCAACCGGTCGACCCCGCTGCTGGACAGCCCGATCCACGCCTCCTGGCGGAAGCGGTGAAACCCACCCCGCCCCGAACCAACAGGCCCCCGTCATCCCTGGAAGAGTGCATGTCCGTCGAACTCGTGGAAGTGATCGGTTCAGTATCCACAGCCGGAGCCACCACCCTGGTCACGGCGATGGTCGGTGACACCTGGAGCGCCGTGCGGGACAGGGTGTCGCGCATCCTCAGCCGCAGCACCCCGGAGAAGGAGACAGAACGCACCACCGTGATCGACGAGGTACACGAAGAGGTCGTCCGCAACCCGGAAGGGGACCTCTCGGCGCAGCGGGAACGTCTCCGGGAACTGCTCAAGGAGGCGATGGTCGAGGACTTCCGGGTCGCCGAGGAACTCCTGGGACTGATCAGGGAACTCACCCCGAACATCGGAACGCAGTTCGCCACTGGAAACCAGCACGCCCAAGCTGAGGGCCAGGCCCAGCAGGCCGTGCAGTACAGCGGCACCCAGACCAACACCTTCAACCGCGACCCGCGACGGTGACCCACCGCTGGGCGCAACCATGGACGGACAGCAGTTCGCGCAGGCGCTGAACTCCGCCCAACAGGCGGCCCAGCACTCAGGGGTGCAGGTCAACACGTTCATCGGCGCGCTTCAGGCCAAATCCGTGGCATCGGCGGCTCCACCGATCGCACTGCCGCAGCGCCGCATACCGCCAGCCCTCCTCCGAGGCCGCACCGAAACACTCCGCCTGGCGGAGAAACAGCTCGTCCGCACCCGCGAGGCGGAGGCACAGGCAGCGTCCACCGTGGTGCTGCACGGAATCGGCGGCGTCGGCAAGACCACCCTCGCTCTGGAACTCGCCCACCGGGCAGCGGCGCGGGGAACGCGGGTCTGGTGGCTCAACGGAAGCAGCACAACGCTCCTGACCGCCGCACTGCACGCCTTGGCCTTTGCCGCCGGAGCGGCCGACACCGAGTTCGACCACGCCCATCCCGCCGACGTCCTCTGGAACAATCTGAACTCGTACGGCGGTCCCTGGCTGGTGGTGCTCGACAACGTCGACGACCCGGACGTCCTGTCCGTGGACGGTGGAACCCTCACAGAAGGAACGGGATGGCTGCGCCCCACCGGGCAGCAGCAGGGCTCAGTCCTGGTCACCAGCCGCGACGGCCGAAGAAACCGATGGCCTTCCTGGACGACGATGCTGCCCGTGGAATCACTCACCCCCGACGACGGGGCGCAGGTGCTTCTCGACCTGGCGCCCGAAGGCGGGACACACGGGGACGCGCGGGCACTGGCCGCCGCCCTGGGAGGAGTCCCGCTCGCTCTGGAACTGGCGGGAAGATACCTGGCCTCGGCCGCCACCGACCCGTTCCCGCCACCGGACGCGATCACCTCCTTCCCGGACTACCAGGCGTTCTTCGAACAGAGAGTGACCGCGCTGCCCCTGGACGAAGCCCCGCCCCCCGGTGACCGTGACCGGCGCGTGCTGTCGACAACCTGGGAGATCTCCCTCGACCTCCTCACCGACCAGGGGCATGAGTTCGCGCGTCCGCTGCTTCGACTGCTGGCGTGCTCGGCCGCGACTCCCCTTCCGTACCGACCGTTCCTCGACCTCAGGATTCTCGGACGGCACGAACTCTTCGCGGGCGTCTCCCACGGTCGGCTCGGCGGTTCACTGCGGGCGCTGGCGGGACTCGGTCTGATCTCCTTCGAGGCCGTTGACGGTGTCGAAGGCGAATGGGGCCGCGCAATCACCCTGCATCCCCTGGTCCGCGCCGTGACCCGAGGAAACCTGAAGCGTTCGGGAATGTTCGAGAACTGCCGGGATCTGTTCCTCGACCTCCTCGAAGCCGTGAGTACCGACCTCGACCCGGAGGACACACGCGACTGGCCCCGGTGGGAACTTCTCGCCGAACACGCGCTGGCAGCGCTGTCCTCGGCGGCTGAGGCGCCGACGCCGGACCGCGGCCGAGTGGCCCGGGCGCTGCGTCCAGCGCTGGGAGCCGCCTGGTATCAGTACATGGCCGGACGCTACGAGCGCTCCACCGGCGACCTGTCGACCATCTACGCCGCGGTCAGCTCCGTCTTCGGACCCGAAGACCTCGCGACACTCCGGGTACGCAACAGGCTGGCCCGCTCCATGCGGGAGAGAGGGCACAGCGCGGCGGCCGAGAAGGAGCTCCGGGCAGCACTGGAGACCGCACGACGGGTACTCGGCGACGAGCACCCGGAAACCCTGAACATCCGCGTCAACCTGGCCCGCACGATCCGTGAACGGGGTGACTCCGCGACCGCCCAAACCGAGTTCGCGGACATCAGCCGAGTGGCGCGCAGAGTCCTGGGCGACAACCACCCCGACACCCTGGCAGCCACGTACAACCTGGCCCGCACCCTGCGAGACCAGCAAAGGTACGCCGAGGCAGAGCCCCTCTACCGGGAAGCCCTCACCGCACGACTCCCCGCCTTTCCGGCAACCGACCTCACCACCTTGGACCTTCGCTACGAACTCGCGGAGACCCTACGGGAACGGGGCGCCTTCCAGGTCGCACTGAAGGAATATCGAGAAGTGTTGGCCGTCGCGAACCAGGTTTACAGCGCACACCATCCGAACACGCTGATTATTCGACACGGACTGGCGCTAGCGCTGCTTGGCGCGGGACAGGTCGCAGAAGCGGAAAACGAACTGGCCGCGATCCTCGACATCCGGCGGTCGGTCCTCGGAGAGGACCATCCGGCAACCAGACAGACAGAAAGAGAACTCCGGAAGACGACGCGGCCGGACACCCAGCGGTGACACTCACCGGGTCAAGGCACCGGCCGAGGACCGCCGCGGAGGAACCGGTCAGGGGCGACGTGTCCGCTGAACCCACTTTCGCTGTTTCACCGGCCCGAGCCGTCGCCTTCCGGATACGGTGACGGGCCGGAGCACTCGCCCGAAGGCTTCCGAAAGCCGAGAACTGAGTGACTGAGAACCACCGCGACCTGCTGGAACGAGGAAAAGCATGGACCTGTCTTCCCTGCTCGCCGACCTCACCACCGAGGCCGAGTGGGACGGCGTGCAGCAGTTCGTCATCGGCGCTGTGGTGCAGCGCGACGGGAGGGTGCTGCTGCTCCGGCGTCGCGAGGACGACTTCATGGGCGGGATCTTCGAGTTGCCGAGCGGCAAGGCCGAAGCGGGGGAGACGTTGGACGCCGCACTGGTTCGGGAGGTCGCCGAGGAGACCGGCCTGGAGGTGACCGCTATCGGCGACTACCTCGGCAGCTTCGACTACGTCTCCGGCAGCGGGAAGAGGAGCCGCCAGTTCACCTTCGCGGTGGACGTGGCCGCGGCCGAACCCGTGAGGCTCCAGGAGCACGACGCCCACACCTGGACGCCCCTCACCGACGACCCGCCCGTGACCGACGCGGTGAAAGCCGTGCTGAGCACCTACCGACAGACACAGAACGGGTGAGCCCGTACCGACACGCCCCCGTCCGAACCGGCCACTTCCCGAGGACACCGATGCGCTGCGTCGTCTCCGCCACCACCGACCCGACCGACATCCACCCCGGGATGGCCGCGCACCAGCAGGACATGATCGCCAGATGCCCGTATCTGGGACCGTCGGTGCGGCGCGGGCTGACCCTGTGGTCCGCCTACCAGGCCGCACCCGGGAAGCAGGCCGACCTGTTCGCCGCGCTGCTCGGACACGCCGAGGAACTGCGGGCCGCCCGCCGCTCCACCGGGATGCTGGCCTGCCGCAACATCGCCGTACTGGGCCCGAAGGACCAGGAGGAGGCACGGCGGCTGCTGCAGTGGCCCGCCTGGCTGGCCCGCAACCTCTACGCCCCGGTCCGGTTGATGATGGGCCGGTTCTGGACCGGTGTGGAACGCACCGACAGCCGAGGCGAAGCCATGCTGCCCCCACCGGTGGCGTTCTTCTCCCTGCGCATGGCTGTACCCGGCCGGGACGGGCTGTTCCTCGCCGAGAAGGCTCCCCACCTCATGGAGGTGCTGGCCTAGGCCCCACCCGATGACGGCCGCGACGTCCTCCACGCCGCCCTCGGACACGAGGTCGCCGATCCGGCGGCGGTCTACCGCCGCCTCAAGGCGCGCTTCCCCGTTCCTGAGGCACCCGGCGCGCGGTGAGACGCGGTGAAGACCGTCCTGGACACCTGCCCGAGCCGTGAGGCGGGTGGTCCTCCCCTCCCGGGGACGCTCCACGGGACCGCCCTGCCGTGCGGCGTTCCCCTGCTTCAGGGGGCAGCGTCCATACCGGAACCGGCCGCGCCGGAGCATCGCCGTCCCAGTCGACCGGGAACCACCGAGCCTCCTGGGTCAGGGGCCCGCACGGGGTTGTTGCTGCGGTTAATCAGGGAGTTTCACACGGGGTTTCCCAAGAGGCTTCACCTCGGATTTCAGACGGACACGGAGAAATACCTCCGTCTGTGCACGTCATAACGGTAGGCGACCTTGTGCCGGAACAGCGACACCTTACCCGCCGCGTATACCTGGCTGAGGTTCTCTCGGCGGAGCGAGCCTCGCGGAGCAGGGAGACCGGTGCGGAAAGCGGTGGCACCGATGGCGGGGCCCATGCGCGATGCTGCTGCTTGGACGCCCCGAATCATGGGCGGAGCCCTCGAAGAACCGCCGAGTGACAGGGGGCGGACCTGGAGAGGCACAGGACAGAAGAGAGAAAAGGCAGAGTGTCTCCGCCGTGTTCGGGTGGCCGGTTCCGGCCATTCTTCTGGAGGGTTTCTGCTTCTCCTGGTGTGACCTGCCCGGACCCGTCTCTGTGGTTCTTTGGGTGATCTCTGCCGTTCTCCGGATTTCTCTACAGTAGTGCCGCTCGGTTGACGGACTAAAGGCGCGGAGGCTGTCGGGTGAGCGGCGAGAACAGCGACGAGGACGTGGTGCTGGATCCCAGCAAGATCGTGATTCCGGCCGCGGACCCTGACGCGATCGAGGCCGCGGGCAAGGCCCTCAAGGGCGACGGCGGCGACATCGCCCAGGCCGGCCACGACATCAAAGCCTCCTGGTCCGGCCTGGAGGGCCACTACGTAGCCCCCGAGTCCGAGGAACTGCTGGCCGCGGTCGATCCGGTCGCCGACGACGGCGATGACATGGACGACAGGATCACCACGATCGGTCAGGCCCTCATCGACTTCGCCGAGGAGATCCGCCCCCTGCTCGCCAAGTGGAAGAGCCTGAAATCCGACGCCGAGGCCATGGCCGCCGAGATCGACGAGTTGGGCGAGGAGTGGAACGACGACGAGGACCGGGTCGAGGCCCACAACCAGCTCAACGACGACCTGGCTGCGGTGCAGACCGACTACATGGCGGCCGAGCGCGAGTGCGCCAACGCCATCACCGCCCTGGTCGAGGGCGGCACCCGCTTCGTCGCCGCCGAACTGGACGGCTCCACCGTGCCCGACGACGGCGAGGAGGTCTACGGTCTGGCCGAGGCCCCCCAGGGCATGGAAACCGCGTGGGCCACCCCCCAGGAGCACGACGCGCCCTGGTGGGCCGACGTCGGCGCGGCCGTCTGGGACTTCGGTGTGGGCGAGGCCCAGGGCCTCGCGGCCCAGTTCGGCCTCTACCACGACCAACGCGGCTGGGGTGCCAACTCCTGGGGCGAGTGGGGTACCAACCTCAAGGACCACTGGGGTGAGACCCTGGCCACCCCGGCCTATCTGGCGGGCCTGTACAACGGCGAGAACCTGGCGGGCTCCTGGGGCGAGTGGGGCACCAACCTGGCCACCACCTGGGGCGAGGTCGCCCACTCCATGGTGCCCTGGCGCGAATGGGACACCCGCCCCGGCTACGTGATCACCACCGCCGCCATCAACCTGGGCGGCATCGCGCTGGACGTCGCCGCGGTCGCCGGCGGCACCGCACTGACCGCCACCGGTGCGGGCGCGGTGCTGGGCGTGCCCCTGGCCGCCTGGCGCGGCGCCGGCCTGCTGAGCAGACTCGGCAAGTTCACCGACGCCGTGCCCGACCTGCCCTCCACCTCCACCCCGGACGTGGACGTGTCGATCACCGACCGCCTCAACCTGCCCGACGGCCTCAACCTGCCCGACGGCCGCACCCCCGGCGAGGTCACCACCGACCTGGGCGACGCCGCCGACGCCCTGAACACTCCCTCCTCACACATCGACACCCTCAACGACGCCCTGGCCAACGCCGATGCCTTCGGCCACCAGTCCGGTGGAGGCGGCGGCACCTGGCCCGATAGCACTCCCGCCCCACCCCCCGACACCGGTGATGCCCCACCCACACGCCCCGGCGGCGGCGAACCGGCCGTCAGCGCCTATGCCGAGGACCATCGACCGCCACAGTCCAGCGACAGCGGACAGCCCTCCCACCCCGCCCAAGACACCCCCGCCCCCGGCGGCAACGGCAGCGACAGGGACGGTGACACCGAAGCAGACGCCTCTGCCTCCACCGCCTCGGACACGGACCGCTCCGGCGCAGACGAGGAGACTTCCGCGTCCGGTGGTTCCGCCGAGCGCACCGCCGACAGCGACGCGCACACCCACGTCTCCGAGTCCTCGGAGCGTCTGGCCACCACCGGTGAGATCGAGTGGGCACTGAATATGTTCGACTCCTACGTCGACACTCCCGAGGACCTCTTCAGGCTCGTCGACACCGACCACGACACCCGGGTCGACGCCGATGTCTCCGAACACGACCTGGTCACCGCCAACGCCCAGAACAACAGCCCCACCCCCGGCAGCGCCTCCCCCGACCCGTCCTTCAACGCCCACCACGACACACCCAACACCCGTCCCAACGGAGGCGACAGACCAAGCAGTCCCGCCGACCTGCCCGGTACGGAAGGTGGTGGCAGTGGTTCAGGCTTTGGGGCGCGCAGCGGGGGGAGCACACTGGACCTCGGCGGTGGAGACTCCAGCAATAGCGGTGGAGAGGGCAGCGGACGCGGTAATTTCGGAGGCGACGGAAACAAGGAGAACGGCCAAGAATTTCAGGCCCAAGATGATGAACCGAAGAGCGACGGAACTCCTGACGACCTTGGTGAGAGCCCGCACCATGACGTCTATGAACAGCAGGAAATTTCGTCCAAGGACGGACCATATGAAGACCGTCAAGAAACCGACTTGGGGCCCGAGGGTGATACTTCGCCGGCGCCAGTGAATTCCCTTCGGGGGCAGATTCTGGAGCAGATCGGTGAGGCCCGGATAATTCGCGGAAACGATGGACTTATCAGTGAGATCGACGGGAAACCTGTCAGGTCCTACCTGAACGAGAAGGTGTACGGGCGTGCTGGCGAAATTCGCAAAATGGTAAATGAAGGTCTGTACTCTCTTAAGTCACTTGGCGGTAGGAGTGGAGCAGTAAACTCTATAGCGATTGATCTGCGCACGGGGTGTGTTGCAGAGGGAGTCAATGGAAGGCCGGATGACGTACTTGCCCCCGAAGAACTTCATCCTGTTCTTCGCGACCGGATGGATTCAATGATCGGTAGTGGTCCCGCAGGTGGACTTTATGAGCAATATAATCGCTTTACTGGTGAAGTTATCAATTATACCGATTTTCCGCAGAATGACGAACCTTTGCGGCATGCGGAAGTCAAAGCAGTAAATGAACTTCTGAGCACAAGAGAGGCTGAAGGTCTTGAAGTGGGGTCGGAAGTATTTAATGAATTTCATCTGGATAATACTTTCACCTTGTACAAGGAGGGCCCCAAGGCATCCCCCTGTTGTGCCAACTGTACCAGGATGATTGATGGAGCGATAACAAATCCGGATAGGTTGGTATACTCTGTTGGTCACCCTGAAAGCGAGAAGACAAGGATAAGGGGAGAGCTCGGTGAAGAGAGTTCGTGAGGATGAACTGGAGTTCGATGACGACGGCGTCGCATTTTACCAGAGAGAATTGTTTACCGGCGAGGCGATTGAATTCGACAATCTGGGGAACAGGGTAGGGCTGACGACATACAAGGACGGTTATGAGGAAGGAATTTCCCGTGAATGGGCGCCAGGCGGAAATCTGATCTCCGAGGGGGTTGTCGCCAGAGGCGGAAGGGCTGTGGGCCTGTGGCGAAGATGGCATTCGAACGGTCGACTCGCACACGAGCGGCGCTTCGGTGACCTGGGAGGTCTGCGTTCCGATCGCCAGTGGGATGAGGAGGGAAACCTCATCAAGGACAGAACATACGATGTCCCCCACTAAGAGCGTGTTTGAGAAGGGTCAGTTCGTGAGATCCTCGCTCGTCTGTGCCAGTTCTTGAGTTGGGCGATGGCCCGCTCGCCGTGGCCGCGGAGCGTGGCGTGGGCGAAGCCGACGTTCTTCTGCCAGGTCGGCTTGCCCGGCCCCTTGAATGGACAGAACACCACCCCCGGCCCTGGCCGACACAAGCCCTTGTCGGCCAGACCGAGCAGCCCTGCGGTCTCGATCCGCTCGGCGGGCCTTGCAGACCGGACGGTCCGAGTGTCGTGCACCGGTCCCGGCAGTGCCCCCGACGCCCACAACAGCTCCCCGTCCGGGGTAGCCACCACCTGCACGTCCATTCCATGTCGGCGGTGTTTGCCCGAGGAGAACGGGCGGCCGACCGCCAGGCGATTGCAGGCGATGGAGGTGCCGTCTCAGGTGTCCATGTCCGCGTCTTCAGGAGCGGTGTAGCCCCGCTCCAGGGTGGGCGCCTGGGCAGCTAACAGGCGCCCACGTACCGCCACACGGTGGAGACGCCCACTCCGAACCCCGCTGCGAGGTGGGCGAAGGGGCCCTTTGCGTAGACGGATCAAGAGGAGCAGTGCCTGATGAGCAGGCTCCAGGCGTCGCCACCGCGACCCGGTGGCCGTGTGGTGGGCGCGGATGACACAGATGACCAGGCTCAGGGAGCAGCGTGGCGACGGCAGACCGGCACGCTCTAACAGCACCGGAAGTCCTTGAAGGGAATGGGTTGATCTTGGTCGACAACTCCTCCAGGGGATTCCTGCTATTCGGCAGAGGGCTAAGGCAACCGGTACAGGGCTGCGACCAGCACCATCAGGATGAAAAGCCCAGTACGTGATCACCCGTCCCGGGAACTACAACGTCCACTTCGACTACGATCAGGACCCGAAGATCACTTTCCCCACGCCTCAGGGGTTCACCCAGGATCTGAAGTACTTCCCCGCGACGAGGCTGAGGGACGGGTGGGAATGCCGCTCTCGGATGACGACGGCTGCCCCGCCCTCCGAGGCATCCGGTTGTTCTACCCGCAGTCCATCGGGAGCCAGCCGTCGGCAGCGACACCGGGGGCCGAGAACCGCGCGGAACCGGCCCCGGTGTCGATCCGGTCAGGCGTGGGCGGGGAAGCGGTCCCAGACCCGGTGGTGGCCGAGCAGGTCCACGACCTCCCGCAGCACGGCCGCGCCGTCGTCGCCGACGACGATGCCGGGCGTGTCGGCGGGAATGTCGGCGAGGTCGAACGCCTGCTGTGCGGCGCTCAGCGCGCCCAGCGGTTTGGCGTGACGGTAGGCCTCGGTGAGCAGTTGCAGCACGCGCGGGTCGACGGACACGTCGGTGGTTCCGCTCCACGCCTTGGCGTCGCGGGTGGCGAAGGCGTCCTCGCCCCGGGCGGGGATCCCCGCCACGATCAGCGCGTCGAACTCGACGGAGCGCGCGGTGGCGAAGCTGCGCTGCGCGACGATCGGGTCGCCGCTGTCCGCGCCCAGCCTGCCCCCGGTGGGGGCCACGACGAGCGGAACCATCCCGCCGTCGAAGATCTGCCCGCGCAGCGCGCGGACCGCGTCGAGGTCGGCGTGCTCGTCGGCGACGACGCCGATCACCCGGCCCTTGGTGGGCCACGTGCGGCCGACCTGCGAGAGCGCCGGGCTGGGCTGGACGTCCGGCAGTTCGCGGGTGGCCTCGGGCGCGGGCAGACCGAGACCGGCCGCCACCTTCTCGCACAGGTAGGGGTCGATCTCGGCGAGCGCCCGCAGGGTGCGTTCCTTGATCGCGTTCTCGTAGCACTTGCCGAGTTCGAAGGTGAAGGCGGCGATGGTGTGCTCGCGTTCGACCGGCGACAGGCTGAGCCAGAACAGCCGGGGCTGGGTGAAGTGGTCGGCGAACGACTCGGGCGCCTTCCGGACCTTGTGCGCGGCCTCGACCCGTGTGGGTACCTCGACGTAGCCGCCCTCGTCGCCGCCGGCGAAGAAGGGGCAGCCCCCGTCCAGGCTGTTGGGCTTGTAGGGGGCGACGCCCTTGTGCACGGCCGTCTGGTGCATGCCGTCGCGCAGCATGTCGTTGACCGGCGCGTGCGGGCGGTTGATCGGGATCTGCGCGAAGTTGGGCCCCCCGAGCCGCAGGAGCTGGGTGTCGAGGTAGGAGAACAGCCGCCCGGCCAGCAGCGCGTCGTCGGTGACGTCGATGCCGGGCACCAGGTGGCCGGGGTGGAAGGCGACCTGCTCGGTCTCGGCGAAGTAGTTGGACGGGTTGGCGTTGAGCGTGAGCAGGCCGATCGGCTGGACCGGCGCCAGCTCCTCGGGGACGATCTTGGTCGGGTCCAGCAGGTCGATGCCCTGGAAGGTCTGCTCGGGCGTGTCGGGGAAGGTCTGGATGCCCAGCTCCCACTCCGGATAGGCGCCCGCCTCGATCGCGTCGGCCAGGTCGCGGCGGTGGAAGTCGGGGTCCACGCCGTTGACGATCTGCGCCTCCTCCCACACCAGGGAGTGCACGCCCGCCTTGGGCTTCCAGTGGAACTTCGCCAGCGTGGTCTCGCCGTGGTCGTTGACCAGCCGCCACGTGTGGACGGCGAAGCCCTCCATCATCCGGTAGGAACGCGGGATGCCGCGGCCGGACATGAACCAGATCGTGTGGTGGATCGCCTCGGTGTGCAGGGACACGAAGTCCCAGAAGGTGTCGTGCGCGCTCTGCGCCTGCGGGATCTCCCGGTCCGGGTGCGGCTTGACCGCGTGGACGACGTCGGGGAACTTGATGGCGTCCTGGATGAAGAACACCGGGATGTTGTTGCCGACCAGGTCGTAGACGCCCTCGGAGGTGTAGAACTTGGTGGCGAAGCCGCGGGTGTCGCGCACGGTGTCGGCCGAGCCCCGCGAGCCGACCACCGTGGAAAAGCGCGTGAACACCGGGGTCTCCACGTCTTTGCGCAGGAACGCCGCCCTGGTGACGTTCTCGGCCGTCCCGTAGCTTCTGAAGACGCCGTGGGCCGCGGCGCCGCGCGCGTGCACCACGCGTTCGGGGATCCGCTCGTGGTCGAAGTGCATGACCTTCTCCCGCAGGTGGTGGTCCTGAAGGAGCACCGGCCCGCGCGGGCCCGCCTTGAGCGAGTGGTCGGAGTCAGGAAGCCGTGTTCCCTGGGCGCTGGTCAGGTAGGAGCCGCTCTGGGCGCGCGCTTCCGCAGGCCCGCCCGTCGGCCGCCCCGTGGCCGTGTACGGCTCCGGTGGGCTCTGGTCGGGCTTGGGCGGAAGCGGCTCACGGGGTTCGGTGGGCTCCTCCAGCGGCGGCGGCTGGCTTCCCGGCCTGCCGGGGACGGCCGCGGCGGGGTCGCCGTCCCCCTCCACCATGTCGGTGATCTTCTCGGCCGCCGCCTTGATCAGGTCGGACTCTTCCACGATGGCTCCTCTCAACGACGCTCCGGGCGCGGGTCCACGGGACACGCCACCGCGACCTGCCCCGCACGGCGGGCCGCGGTCGGCGCGGCTACCCGCCGAGCGGTGGCCGAAGTCGGAATTCTCCGGGAGTTGAAGCCCGTGGTCGTTCTTTTGCCGAGGGTGGAATGGCGAGCGATCATGTGCTGCCCGCGGACGGTCCGTCGACCGCGCCGGCTCCGCCCGCAGAGATTCCGGATCGACGAGGGCGGGTACCAGGCCCGAGTCGCTTCACGGAGAGAAAGGATCCGCGATGCCCTCCCCCCAACGGGCCCGCTTTCGGTGTGCCCCTCGCCCGAGACCGACCGTCCTGGTCGCAACACTGCTCGCCGCGGTCGCCGCCGGCGGCTGCTCCGCCGGTGACGAGACCGGTGAGGCCTCGGCGGTCGCCCCCGCCTCCTCGCCGTCGCGTCCGCCTCGCCTTCACCGGTGTTCGACACCGTCGAGGATCTGGAGACGTACTGCCGGTCCCGCTCCGACGAGGAGATCAGCGACGGCTATCCCGCCGCAGCCGAGTACACGGGCCCCGGCCCCCATCCCACGGTGGTGTTCCGCCGTCTTCCCACCACCGACGCCCACGTCACCGGGTACCGCATGGCGGACCACTCGCCCTACGAGGAGTGGCTGCCCGAGTCACCCGAACAGGCGGTGCTGCTCGTGTGCGTCAACGGAACCTCACCGAGCCCGGAAAACGTCGACACGTGCGAGTACGAACCCAGCTCGGTCACCGGAGTCACGGTCGGGGAGGCCTTCGAACTGCCGTTGCGCGAGCGAACCTACAAGTTCACCGTGTACGCGCTGCGCACCGGTGAGGAGGTCGCCGCGGGCGAGATCCCCTCGGCGGACCTGTCCTGTCCCGCGTCGGTCTTCAGCGACTCCATGGTGCGTGAGGCCGGCGAGGTGTACACGACCATCGACTACGGCGCGATGTTGCGGGAAGTGGAAGAGGCCGTGACGGCTGACGCTCCCTGAGGGGGCCGTGGCCCCGGGGACGCGCTCACCCGCCGAGAGGCGCCGGAATCGGGTGGTCCGGTTCGTCGAGCCACACCGTCTGGCTCTCCGGGGTCACCGTGACGCCGAAACGCTCCCGGTCGGGGCGGCCGCTGCGCCGCCACCATCGGTGCGCGCGCTCCACCTCGTCCCACAGCCGCCGCCGACCGTGCTGTTCCACCGTGAAGATGTCGGCGCCGGGCACGTGGTCCACCGACGCCCACGCGCCGCTGCCGTCGTACAGCCACAGCGTGGACTCCCCGGAGCCGTCGGCGGCGGGGAGGACGACCTGGCACAGCCCCGGCACCAGCGCGCCGACCGCGAACCGGGCGGGGGAGGCCAGATGCAGGAGGTCGCCGGGGTCCACGGCGGTGGCGGAGACGTCCGCCGCCGCCCCGGTGTCGACGTAGCGCCGCCACCCGCCCGTCGGGGCGCGCTGCTGGCGCAGCCACATGAACCCCGCCCGGGTGAGCACCCGGCCCGACGCGGTGCCGTCGGCGGCCACCCGCAGCCGCAGCAGGCCGGTGCTGGAGTAGGGGTTGCCCCACGGCAGCAGCACCAGGCCGCCGGGGCGGGTCTGCGCCACCCACGCGTACGGAATGTCCCCGGCCGCGGCGGTGGCCAGCACCCGGTCGTAGGGGGCGTGCTCGGGCGCCCCTTCCGCGCCGTCGCCGACCACCACCGTGGGCGCGAACCCGGCGGAGGCCAGACGGCGGCGGGCGTGCTCGGCCAGCGCCGCGTCGATCTCCACCGACACCACCCGGGCCGAGCCCAGCCGCGCCGCCAGCAGTGCCGCGTTGTAGCCGGTGCCCGTGCCGATCTCCAGCACCCGCATCCCCTCGGTCGCGTCGAGGGAGTCGAGCATGGCCAGCATCAGCGAGGGCTGCGACGCCGAACTCGTGACGTAGCGGCCCCGGCCTCCGTGCCCGGCCGGGGAACCGTCGTCGACCTGCGTGGCGATCGCGACGTCCTGGTGGACCGTCTGCCACCAGTACGGGTCGTCGCGCCCCACCGCGAGGAGCTGCCCGTCGGAGCGGTCGGCGTCCACCGCCCAGATCACGTCGGGCACGAACCGGTGCCGCTCCACCCGCAAAAACGCCCGCTCCCACGCGGGGTCGCCGAGCAGGCCCCGCTCACGCAGCAGTCCGACCAACGCGGCCGGGCCGCCGCTGTCGCGCGGTGCGGTCATTTCTTCTCGCCGTTGTCCCTGCCGACCTTCTCACCGCCGCCGCCGTGCTTCGGCCCCGACTGGCCGTCCCACTCCGCGGGCGTGCCCGGTCCCTGGTCCTCACCCTTGTCCTGGCTGCTGTGCGAACCCATGGCGACCTCCGAGGAAAGAGTTGCTCTGCCGAAACGGTAGCCGGGAGGGCGCGCGCTGTCAGGGAAGTGAGACGTAAGGGTCACCGGGGAGCCCCGAGGAGACGACCAGGAGTCGCAGGAACGACGATCTCGACAGATCCGGGCCTCTTCCTGCGATTATCGCCCACTCCAGTCAAGATCATCGTCCGGGTCAGCGCGGACCGCGGCAGTGCGGCGGGGGCGCAGTCGGGCCACCGCTTCGCCAGCGTCCTGCCCAGTCCGGGACGCGGCGCCACGCGGTCGTCGAGGATCTTCCGCGTGGTCCGTGCGGCGCAGCAGCAACTGCCGCGCAAGCGTCGCCCGGTTCAGGGTGCGGTGGTCGAGGGCGGTCATGGAGCCACCAGTCTCCCGTGGTATGCGTCCGTCGTCTTCACGGTCCAGAAGTGAAACTACAGGACATTGCGGTCGATTTCTGTCCGCAGTAGTTACCGTGTGGTGGCGGCGCATGGAGATCCCATAGAACGGACCACCCCGGGGTTGGCGGTACGCCTCAGCCGGTTGGCGCGCCCCGGTGGGGCGGAGAGCGGGGAGAAAAACACTCGCAACGAGAAAAGCTCTGGCGGGTGCGGTCACACCCCCAGAGCCGGGTCAGCGGCGCATCCGCCCTCGGATGACATTGCAAGGGCCGCTGACCTCCCCATTGTGCCGCACCTTCAGCCCGGCTGGGACTCATTTGTCCTGCCGATATCGGCCATGTCCGTTCGGTGTTGTTCCATTCCGTTCGGCAGGACGCGGCCGTCGGCCCGGTGGGCGACACTCGGGCCGCAGGAGCGCTCCTCTGCGGGGGGTGGGAGCGGCGTCGCTGACTGAGGTTTGATGGCCGGGTCCGCGGTGGGTGCGAATCCGCTGCGCCCCGGCGGGGTCGAGGCATTCCACAGAACTCCTCAGAAGCGGGACGCCACCGGTCGCCCGCCCCGGAGGCTCGGGCGGAACGCCTCGCCCTTCCCCGGCTCCCCGGAAGGAACCCGCTCCCACCGCAGAACCCAACGCTCAAACCTCAGTGAGAGCGGCGCGGGGAACATGATCACGCACCGTCAAAGGCTCCGGGAGTGCGCGCCTTCGGAACCGGGTCAGCGGCGCTCCGCCCCCGGATGCCGAATGAGGCCGCTGACGTGCCTGTTGTGCTGTATTCGCCGCCTGCTCCCTGCCTGCTCCGCCGCCGAATTTCCGGATTCTCCCGATGCGGGGGAACTGTCGCTGCCGCAGAGACGACATAATCGAAAAAGGCGAACTCCAGACGGAAAGGGAACCGTGCGGCTCACGCTCTCCGACGGAAGCACCGTTCGGATCACTCCCGTGATGGCGGAGACCCTCCGCGACGCCGAGACCGTCCTCGCAGAACCGGTGATGCTGCGGCTGCGCGGGGGAGGCGCCCCCGCCGTGGCGGCCGCGCTGAAACGGCTCGGTCTGGTGGTCTACGATCCCGGTTCGGGACGCTGGACGCTCACCCGGCGCGGCCGTGAAGTCCGTGAGCGGCTGGCGGCGTCGGCGGACGCGCACCAGAAGAGGCCCCACCACCGGAGCGGTTCCGGGCGCGTCACCGTCCACCCCGAACTCGTTCCCGAACAGGTTGAGCGCCTGGAAAACGCGCTGACGGGCAAGGAACCCCGCGACGTCCGCGAAGACGCGAAACCGGGCCCCGGACCCGTGGTGAAGGGATGCGGAATCGGTCTCCTGGCGGCCGTGGGCGTTGTGCTAGCCGTGCTGGTCCTCTCCTCGGAGGCGTCCGGAGCCGTGCTCCTCGGCGCACTGGCTGTCTGGGGCGCGGTCATCGGCCTCACCGGCTACCCCCAGTACCGCAGGTGGCGCATCCAACGGCAGGACGCCCAGGAGGAGACCGCCGACTCCCTGGAGGACAGGTTCGTCACCGCCGCCATGCTCGACGAGTCCGGGCGGGAACTGCTCGCCCGTGCCCAGCAGGCGGTCGACACGGTGCTGGACTCGTCGCCGCACCGGCAGGGGCTGCTGCTGGACGAGGCTCGCAACCGGGTGGTGCTCAAAGACGTCGAGTGGTCGCTGGCGCAGAGCCTGCTGCACCAGTCCGAAGCCAGACGGCGGATCGACGCCACCCCCACCCCGGGCGAGCGCAGCCGCGCCGCCGCCGAGCGCGCCCGCGCCGCGTTGGAGCGGGACACAGCCCAGGTGGAGGAGCGTGTCCGGCTGCTGGAGTCCTATGCCGCGAAGGTCCGTGCCGCCGAGGCCGAGGAGCAGGACCGCCGCGCCGCCGCGGCCCTGGAGGCGATCGCCGTGGACGTCGCCCAGGCGGGCGCCGCCCACCCTCACCACGCCGAGACGCTGGCCTCTCTGGTGGAAGCCCAGGAAGCCGCCCTGCGAGTCGCCGCCCTCACCGACCCGGAACTCTGACCGGAATCCTGGCCGAAGGACACGTGGGCTGTGCGATGCCGGCGGCCACCACGAAGCGAGACGAACGGAAGGGAAGACGCCGAAGTGACAGAGCCCCGGCGTGTCACCGTCCATCCCGACCTCACCCCCGACCAGGTGAAGCGTCTGGAACGCGCGCTGGACCTGCTGCGGTCCCCGCGGACCCGGAGAAAGGAGACGGGGTGCGGCACGGAGATCGCCTCCTTCGTGACCTACTGGACGGGGCTGCTGGGGATGGTGGTCCTCCTGGTGCTCACGTTGGCCCTCGTCCCGGTCGGGTTCGCGCTCCCGCTTTTCGTCGTCGTCCTCGTGGGCGGGGTCGCGGCCACCATCCTCGTCACCAGCCGGGTCCAGTCACGTCCCGGTAGAGCCGCCAGGCGGACCGTCGATTCTCTCCGCGGCAGGTTCGTCACCGCCGCCATGCTCGACGAGTCCGGGCGGGAACTGCTCGCCCGTGCCCAGCAGGCGGTCGACACGGTGCTGGACTCGTCGCCGCACCGCCGGGGGCTGCTGCTGGACGGGGTACGCAACCGGGTGGTGCTCACTGACGTGGAGTGGGCCGTGGCCGAGAGCCTGCTGCGCCAGTCCGGGGCCAGGCAGCGCATCGACGCCACCCCCACGCCCGGCAGCAGCAGCCGCCGGGCCGCCCGGGAGGCCCGCGCCGCACTGGAGCGGGACACAGCCGAGGTGGAGGCGCGTGTCCGGCTGCTGGAGTCCTATGCCGCGAAGGTCCGTGCCGCCGAGGCCGAGGAGCAGGACCGCCGCTCCACCGAGGCACTGCGGGAGATCACCGCGGACCTCGCCCAGGCGGGCGCCGCCCACCCCCACCACACCGAGGCGCTGGCCTCCCTGGTCGAGGCTCAGGAAGCCGCCCTGCGCGTCGCCGCCCTCACCGACCCGGAACCCTGACCGCTCCCCGGTGATCCCCGCCCCGGCGGGTAGTGGCCCGGACGAAAACCGGTTGCCCCGCGGGCGCGGATCTGGCGTCATGGTGGGGCGCCGCCGCCCCGTGGGAGGCGGCGTGTTCCCCGTGTCGCCGTGGAGGAGGTGGCCCATGCCCTACACCGAGGTTCCGGGAGCGCGCGTCCCGATCCGGATGTGGACCGACCCGAGCACGGTGGAGCAGCCAGCCATGGACCAGCTCCGCAACGTCACCACGCTGCCGTGGGTGCACGGCCTGGCCGTCATGCCCGACGTGCACTACGGCAAGGGAGCGACCGTGGGCTCGGTCATCGCGATGCGCGACGCCGTCTCCCCGGCCGCCGTCGGCGTCGACATCGGCTGCGGCATGACCGCCGTCAAAACGTCGCTGCGCGCCGAGGACCTGCCCGACGACCTGCGCGGGCTGCGCTCCGGACTGGAGCGGGCCGTGCCCGTCGGCCACCAGGCGCACAGGGAGCCCGTCGACCCGCGCCGCGTCCCCGAGGTGAGAAGCCGCGACTGGGACCGCTTCTGGAAGCGCTTCGACGACCTGACCGAGGCCGTCCACTCCCGCCGCGAGCGCGCCGCCTGCCAGATCGGCACCCTCGGCGGCGGCAACCACTTCCTCGAGGTGTGTCTGGACGACGACGGCGCGGTGTGGGTCGTGCTGCACTCCGGGTCCCGCAACATCGGCAACGAACTGGCCGGACACCACATCGACCGGGCCCGCGGCCTGCCGCACAACCGGGACCTGCCCGACCGCGACCTCGCGGTGTTCGTCGCGGGCACGCCCGAGATGGACGCCTACCGCCACGACCTGTTCTGGGCGCAGGACTACGCGCGCCGCAACCGCGAGGTGATGATGGGCCTGGCCTGCGGCGTGCTGCGCGAGCGGTTCCCCGGCGTGGCCTTTCCCGAGTGGATCTCCTGCCACCACAACTACGTGGCCGAGGAGACCTACGACGGCGTCGACGTGCTCGTCACCCGCAAGGGCGCGATCCGCGCCGGACGCGGCGACCTCGGCATCATCCCGGGCTCGATGGCGACCGGCACCTACATCGTGCGCGGGCTCGGCAATCCGGCGTCGTTCAACTCCGCCTCGCACGGCGCGGGCCGCCGCATGAGCCGCACCAGGGCCCGCAAGACCTTCACGCGGGCCGACCTGGTCGAGCAGACCAGGGGAGTGGAGTGCCGAAAAGACATCGGCGTCGTCGACGAGATCCCCGCCGCCTACAAGGACCTCGACGAGGTCATCGCCGCCCAGACCGACCTGGTGGAGGTCGTGGCGCGCCTGCGGCAGGTGGTGTGCGTCAAGGGGTGAGCGCCGACTCCGTGACCTGACACGCGGACCGCCTCCCGCGTGTCAGGTCCGCCGGCGCAGGAGGAGCGCGACCAGCGCGACCGACTCGCCCAGCAGCGACGCCGTGCGGGAGCAGAGCAGCACCCGGAACGG
The DNA here is from genome assembly GCF_003574835.2 of Thermobifida halotolerans. Lineage (NCBI taxonomy): Bacteria > Bacillati > Actinomycetota > Actinomycetes > Streptosporangiales > Nocardiopsidaceae > Thermobifida > Thermobifida halotolerans. The sequence continues at coordinate 1,023,396 of NZ_CP063196.1, forward strand.
GACGTCGGCGCGCAGCAGGCCCCACCCCCGACCGCCGCCCCGTCCCCGTCCACCGCGTCCCCGCTCATCGCGCTCCCGTGTGTGCCGCACCCGGAATGCTGCCAGTCGCCGCGAGCGCGGACGACTCATTTTCCGTGGCGGGGATTCCCTCTTTGTGACCAGCGGTGATCCCCAACGCCGAAGGCGTCGGGGTTTTCGCGCGTCCGGCGGGGGCAGGCGTGAGGACGTACCGCCGGGCGACCCCCGCCCGGTCCCCCGAAACCGATCGAGAGGCGACGAGATGGATACCGGCCTGATCATCGGTCTCGCGGTGTTTCTCGGCCTGGTGGTGATCGCGGTCGCCGCGGTCTTCGCCTTTCGGGAACCCCGCCGAGGCAGCCACCTGAAGCAGCGGTTCGGTCCCGAGTACGACCGCGAGGTGCAGCGGCACGGCAGCCGCAGACGGGCAGAACACGAACTCCGCGAGCGCGAGAGGCGACACTCCGCGCTCGACCTGCGCGACCTCACCCCCGAGGAGCGCGCCCGCTACGAGGAGGAGTGGACACGTACCCAGGAGCGCTTCGTCGACGACCCGGTGACCGCCGTGGCCGACGCCGACCGGCTCATGAGCCGGGTGATGGCCGACCGCGGATACCCCGTCGACGACTCCCGACAGCAGGCCGCCGACCTGTCGGTGGAGCACGCCGACGTCATCGACGACTACCGGCGCGCCCACGCCAGCGCCGAGCGCGGCCGCTCCGGGGAGGCGACCACCGAGGAGCTGCGCGACGCGATGGTCCGCTACCGCGCGCTCTTCGCCGAGCTGCTGGGCCACACCGCCCACGACGAGCACTCCTTCGGGCGGCACGCCGTTCCCCAGCCCCGTGACACCGCCGAGCACGGCGCCGCCGAACGCGACACGGCCGTCGACACCGGCCGCCGCCGCTGGTAGCCCCGGGGCACGACCACAACCGCGACACCACCTCACAGAGGAGGCGACGACCGTGGAACACCACACCCGCGAGCCCCACGACGTCCGTACCGACACCCACGCCCCCGAGACGGCGCCCGGCGCGCACGGCCACCACAGCAGCCCCCGGGCGGGCGAGCACCCCCGGGCGGGCGAGTGGGCCGAGGAGCGCGCCGCGCGGTCCGGCACCGAGACCGGCCGGCTCTCCGCGCCGCGGCCCCGCACCGAGGCGGGAGCCGAGGAGGAGGCGGAACGGGAGTTCGACAGCGGTGAGCGGTTCCAGGCGCGGTGGCGCAGGATCCAGAGCGACTTCGTCGACGATCCGCACGCCAGCGTCGCCGCCGCCGACAGCCTCGTGGGCGAGGTCATCGAACAGCTCACCGCCCGCCTCAACGAGCGCAAGCGCCGCATCGAGTCGGGTTGGCAGCGGCGTAGCGAGGGCGGCAGCGACACCGAGCGGCTGCGCGTGGCCCTGCGCGAGTACCGTTCCCTGCTCGACCAGCTCACCGCGGTGTCCCGGTGAGGCGCGCCGGGAACGGACACCGGCCCCGCCGCCCCGAGGGGTGACGGGGCCGCTGCCGTGACGGGGCTCAGTCCCGCGACGCGCGGTCCAGGCGCAGCCCGTAGGTCAGCAGCGGCATCCCCGGCTGCGGAGACCAGTCGCGTTCGGGCAGTCGGACGAACCCCTCCGAGACGTACAGCCGCCGCGCGGCGACCATGATCGGCTGGGTGGACAGCACCAGGTGCGCCACGTGCGCGCACACCGCCCGTTCGATGGCGGCGCGCAGCAGCAGCCCGCCCACGCCGCGCCGCTGCGCGTACGGGGCCACGGCCAGGGCGCGGATCTCGGCCTCGTCGGCGGAGACGGTGATCTCGCTGTCCCGCTGGAAGGGACGCAGGGTGACGGTGCCGAGGATGTCGTCGCCGTCCACGGCGACCAGCACCTCGCCGACTCCGCTGGTGCCCAGGGCGCGCAGCACGGGAACGTAGGGAGAGTCGGGGGTGAGCAGCCCCTGGCCGACGTAGGTGGCCACCCTCAGGTCGCCGATACGGGGCATCTCGTCATGGCGGGCTTCACGGACCAGCATGAATTCATGAAACAGTATGGGCGCACACCACGGGAGGAGGGGCGTGGACGGCTACGACGCGGTGGTGCTGGCGGGCGGGGCGGCGCGGCGCCTGGGCGGCGTCGACAAGCCCGGACTGGACGTGGGCGGACGCACCATGCTGGAGCGCGTGGCCGAGGCCGTGCGTGACGCGGCCCTGCTCGTCGTGGTGGGGCCGCCGCGTCCCCGTCCGGCGGCCCGCTACGTCCGGGAGGACCCGCCGGGCGCGGGACCGCTGCCCGCGCTGCGCACCGGCCTGGCCGAGGTCGGCTCCCCCTGGTTCGCGCTGCTGGCCGCCGACATGCCGTTCCTGGACGGCGAGGCGGTGGCGGCGCTGCGGCGGGCCGCGGCGGTCGGCGACGGGGCCGTCCTGGTCGACGCGGAGGGGCGGCCGCAGTGGCTGGCGGGCCTGTGGCGCACCGCGGCGGTGCGCGCGGCCCTGGCCGACTACTCCGGGCGTTCGCTGCGCGGCCTGCTCGCCCCCCTGGACCCGGCCGAGGTGCTGCGGCCCGAAGCCGCCCGGGACTGCGACACCCCCGAGGAGCTGGCCCGCGCCCGGGAGGCCGGGGACTCGGAGCCCCGAGGCCGCCTCGGCCCGGGCGGGTCCTGAAACCAGCGCGGGGAAGCTCGGGAGGACGGCGGAGCGTTTCCGGGGACGGGGCCCGAGCGAACCGGTTCGGGGGCCGCCCCGTCGCGACTCGATCCCGATTTCCGGTACGGCTGTGCACCGTTATGGCTTTCTGTGTCGCACAGCGGTTCGGAAAGCTAGAGAAGACGCGGCCAAAAGAAAAGGCGACGCCGGGTGGCTACGGGGGCAAACCACCCGACGTCGCGATCGGTGTTTCGACGGGGGCTCGAAACACCGCCTCCGCGCTTCAGCGGGGGACTGAAGCGCTGGTGCCCAATCTACAACCGCCGACCCCCGATCTACATCAAGAGTCTATTACGACGTGATCTCGGGAGAGTTCCGCGGTTTCCTGGGGCTTTGCCCCCCCGAACCCGGTTTTGGGCAGCGCCGGGACGCCGCGGGGCGCAAATTGTTCAGAGAATGGACCAAACCCCGGGCAATGCCGCGAGAACACCGGGAAGCGGAAATCGGACACCCCGGCCGCTTCGCGAACAGACGCGGTCAGGACGCCTGACTCACCGACGACATGTTGAAATCCGGGATGCGCATGGGCGGCATCGCGGTGCGCGGGAAGTACTCGCCGAACTCGCGGGAGAACGTCGGAACGGTCCGGCCGACCTCGCTGACCCGTTCCAGCAGTCCCACCGGCGACTCGTTGAACCGGAAGTTGTTCACCGCCCCCCGGACCTCGCCGTCCTCGACCAGGTACACACCGTCGCGGGTGAGACCCGTGACGAGCATGGTACGCGGATCCACCATGCGGATGTACCACAGGCAGGTCAGCAGCAGGCCCCGCTCGGTGGCGGCCACCATGTCGTCCAGGGACGCCGTCGCGCCGGGCAGCTCCAGGACCAGGTTGTCGGTCTCGGGCGTCAACGGCAGCGCGGTCAGCAGCGCCGAGTCGTAGGTCTGCACCAGGCGCGCCAGTTCGCCGTCGCTGATCCACTCGGTCTCGCCGATCGGCCGCCCGTTGTCGAAGGCGCTGATCCGCCGCCCCGGCGCGTCGGCCAGCACGAACGGCGCGCACTCCAGGCCCGGTTCGGCCGGGTTGGAGCGCAGCCGCAGCGGCAGCGGCGACAGCCGCTCGCCCACCCGGGTGCCGCCCCTCGGTGAGGAGAAGGCGGTGCGGCCCTCGAAGGTGTCGCGCGCGCCCAGCCCCCAGTACAGGTCGGTCATCAGATCGGCGACCGCGGCGGGCGGCAGCAGCGTCTCGTAGCGTCCCGCGGGCAGTTCCACGGTGGTGCGCGCCCAGGCGATCCGCCGGTGCAGTTCCGCCTCCAGCGCGGCGACGTCGACGTCGGTGAAGTCGCGGGTGGCCTGCCCCGCCCAGGTGGAGTGGTGCGGGTCGTCGGCCTTGGCGTTGAGGTCGAGGCTGCCGGACGGCTGGTCGTGGCGGAGCCGCACCCCCGTCGAGGAGCCCAGGAAGGTGGAGGTCACCGAGTGCTGGGCGTAGCCGTACAGCCGCACCCCCGCCTGCGCGGACTGCTGGAACGCCTTGCCCAGCTCCGGGGCGAAGCCGGAGAACACCCCGATGTCGGTGGCGGCGACGGGGGCGTCCCAGGCGGTGGAGGAGCGGCCCGCGGCGGCGGGCTCCAGCAGCGGGTGCGCCTCCTCGGCGGGCGGCGCCTCGCGTGCGGCGTCCTCGGAGGCGCGCACCAGCTCCTCCAGTTGGTCGTCGCGCAGTCCGCTGCGCGACACCGATCCCGCGCGGACCCCCTTGGCATCCTCGACCAGGGAGATCACCGTGACCGAACGGCCCCGGGCCACCCCGTTGGTGGTCAACGAGTTCCCGGCCCAGCGCAGGTTGGCCGTACTGGTCTCGGCCACCAGCACCATGCAGTCGTCGGCGCGCGACAGTTCCAGCGCGCGCTCGGTCACGGCCTGCGCGGACAGCGACTGGCTCACGGTTGTTCCCTTCGGTTGCGAGGAGTGCGCGCCGGTCACGCTCTGGCCTCCCGTGCGGTGTTGAGCACCCGCACCCCCTCGAACAGGGCGCTGGGGCATCCGTGGCTGACCGGGGCGACCTGGCCGGGCTGGCCCTTGCCGCAGTTGAACGCCCCGCCCAGCACGTAGGTGTCGGGACCGCCCAGGGCGCGCAGCGAGTTCCAGAACTCGGTGGTGGTGGCCTGGTAGGCCACGTCCCGCAGCTGCCCGGTGATGCGGCCGTCGCGGATCCGGTAGAAGCGCTGCCCGGTGAACTGGAAGTTGTACCGCTGCATGTCGATCGACCAGCTTCGGTCACCGACGATGTAGATGCCGTCGTCGACCTGGCGGATCAGGTCCCGGGTGGAGGGGCCGCGCGGGTCGGGCCGCAGCGACACGTTGGCCATGCGCTGGATCGGCATGGTCGCGGGCGAGTCGGCGAACGCGCAGCCGTTGGAGCGTTCGTAGCCCATCAGGTGCGAGATGCGCCGGTCGCGCTGGAACCCGGTGAGCACCCCCTCGGTGATCAGCGGGAACGACGAGGCGGCCACGCCCTCGTCGTCGTAGCCGATGGTGGCCAGGCCGTGTTCGACGGTGCGGTCGCCGGTGACGTTCATGATCTGCGACCCGTAGCGCAGCTCGCCGAGCTGGTCGTGGGTGGCGAACGAGGTGCCCGCGTAGGCGGCCTCATAGCCCAGGGCGCGGTCCAGTTCGGTGGCGTGCCCGATGGACTCGTGGATGGTCAGCCACAGGTTGGACGGGTCGATGACCAGGTCGTAGACGCCCGGCTCCACGCCGGGCGCGGCGACCTTGTCGGCCAGCAGCTCGGGCAGTTCGGCGAGTTCGGCCTCGACCGTCGGCAGGTACTCCTGTCCCCGCCCCACCGGCGGGGAGATCGTCCGCATGCTCTCCAGCCGCCCCTGGGCGGTGGACATCACCTCGACCGAGGGGTGCAGGCGCACCCGCTGCTGGGTGGTGGCGGTTCCGGCCGTGTCCGCGTAGAACTTCTGCTCCTTGGCCACGAGCAGGCTCGCGTCGACGTGGTCGACCCGGTGGTCGGCCAGCAGGCGGCGGCTCCACCCGGCGAGCAGGTCGACGGTGTCGCTGAGGGGGACCGTGAACGGGTCGATCTCGTAGGAGGAGACCCACACCGCGTCGGGGTGGGCGGGCTCGGGCGCCAGCTCGACGCGGTCGCTGCTGAGCACCGACGTGAGTTTGGCGACGTCGACGGCCTGGGCGGCGACCGCCGCGGCGGCGTCGACGGTCAGTTCCGTCCCCGCGGCGAACCCCCACGCGCCGTTGTGGACCACGCGCACCGCGAAACCGAGCGTGTCGGTCTCCTGGGCGGTCTCGACGGAGCCGTCGGCCAGCACGAGGTGGCGGCCGCGGATGCGTTCCAGCCGGAAGTCGGCGTGGTCCGCCCCGAGGTCGCGGGCGCGCTGCAGTGCCGCGTCGGCGAGGGGGCGCAGCGGAAGGGAGAGGAATTCGGAATCGATTTCGCGCACGGTGGAAACGTAACGCTTTCTGCCGCCCGTGTCAGGTGAAGAGGGCGGATTCATGTGCCGCGCCGCACGTCGACGTGGACGTGGTCGCGGTGCTGCAGGATGTCGTTGGAGGGGTCGGCCGAGGTGTAGGGCCGCCATCCGGCCGCGGCGAACCGCGTGCTCCAGATCCGGTCGTCGAAGATCACCACCGACACCTCCAGCCGTTCGGCGTGCGCCACCAGCCACTGCGCCAGCAGCCATCCGGCGCGCCGGTTCTCCTCGTCGACCGGCCGGAAGAACACGTCGACGGCCAGGCCGCGGTAGTGCGTGGAGTCCTCGCCGTGGCCCTCGCTGATCCCGCCGGGCGCGTATCCGCCGAGGCTCAGCTCGCCGTGCACCTCGGTCATCTCCTCGACCAGGGTCTCGGCGCGCGGGGTCAGCCCCGACTCGCCCATCTCCTCCTCGTCGAGTTCGTCCTCGGAGCCCGACCCGCAGGTGAGCACCGGTCCCGGCTCATCGGCGGGGCCGTCGACCAGCGCGGTGACGGCCCCGGGCGGCACGCCGTCGGGCACGGCCGCCTCCCCGCCGTCGGCGCGGCGCGTGGCCGCGGTGGTGGAGGCCATCGCCTCCTCGCGGTCCAGACCCACCCGCTCCCCGTCGACCAGGACCGTGCAGTCGGGGCCCCACGGCAGCGCGGTCTCGTCGACTCCGGCCTGCCGCAGCAGCCACGGTCCGCCCACGAGCACGCCCGCGACGAGCAACGCCACGACCACGAGCGTCACCGCCGCGCCCCGCCACCGTTTCGCCATGCCTTCGACGATATCCGCATCCGGCCGCTCTCACAGGACCGTCCACAGCACGAAACCGCCGCCCGCGAGGAGTGTGCAGGCCCAGATCCGGTCCATGGTGGCCCACCGCAGCCGCAGCGCGTGCACGGCGAAGAAGTCGTGCACGACCAGCGCGGTGATTCCGGCCGCGGCCAGCATCGCCAGCGTGTGCACGCCCGCGGCGGCCAGGCCCAGCAGGGTCGCGTCGAACAGGTCGACGTGGCCGGAACCGGCCGTGTCCGCCCCGGCGGTGCCGGTCCCGCCGGTCGTCCCCGTCGCGGGGGCCGCCGCGCCGCCGTGGGGGTGCGCGTGGCCGCCGCCGACGTGGGCGCCGTGGTCGAGTCGGCCCGCCAGGACCGGCAGCAGCATCAGCCCCGACCCGTGCGCGCAGGCCATCAGGAAGGAGGCGGCGGCCAGCTGCCACGGCGACAGGCGCGCGTCGTGGCCGTGGCCCCGGTGGGACAGGGGGCGCAGCAGGAACCACACGCCCGCCGCGACCAGCACGGCGGCGCCGCCCACCGCGAACCAGTCCGACGCCAGCGCCGTGCCCGCCACGGTCACCGCGACCGCCACCAGGGCGACGGAGGCCGCGTGCCCCAGCGCCAGGGCGGGCAGGGCGCCCACCACGGCGGCGCGGCTGCGCTCCTGCAGTCCCCGCGAGACCGCGAGCAGCCACCCCATCCCGGGGTGCAACCCGTGGAAGACTCCCAGACCGATCAGGACCCACATCTGGTTGGCGGCCATTCGGGGCTCCGTCCCACGTGTCGCGGACCCCCGCATCATCACACGGGGCCGCGGCGCGGGCAACGGTCTGGCAGGAGTCGGCCACGGACGGCGGCGCGGGCGCGCCGGAGGCGGTCCGGCGCGCCCGCGGACGACCGGCTAGATCAGGCCCTGCGCGATCATCGCCTCGGCGACCATCTCGAACCCGGCGATGTTGGCGCCCGCGACGTAGTCACCGGGACGGCCGTAGCGCTCGGCCGTCCCGTGGCAGGTGTCGTGGATGTGCCGCATGATCTCCGCGAGCCGCGTCTCGGTGTACTCGAAGGTCCAGGAGTCGCGGGAGGCGTTCTGCTGCATCTCCAGCGCGCTGGTGGCCACCCCGCCCGCGTTGGCGGCCTTGCCGGGCGCGAAGGCCACCCCCGCCTCGGAGAACACCCGGATCCCCTCGGGGGTGGTGGGCATGTTCGCGCCCTCGGCCACGGCGATGACGCCGTTGCGCACCAGAGCGGCGGCGTCGCGTCCGGTCAGCTCGTTCTGCGTGGCCGACGGCAGCGCCACGTCGCAGGGCACCTCCCAGACGCTGGAGCGGGAGGTGTCGATGTAGCGGACGTGGGAGCCGCGCCGCTCGGCGTAGTCGGACATCCGGCCGCGCTCGACCTCCTTGACCTGCTTGAGCAGTTCCAGGTCGACGCCCTTCTCGTCGACCACGTAGCCGTTGGAGTCGGAGCAGGTCACCACGTTCGCGCCGAGCTGCTGGGCCTTCTCGATCGCGTAGATCGCCACGTTGCCCGAGCCGGACACCGCCACGCGCTTGCCCTCCAGGGAGTCGCCGCGCGCCCGCAGCATCTCGGCGGTGAACATCACGCAGCCGTAGCCGGTGGCCTCCTTGCGGACCTGGGAGCCGCCCCAGCTGAGGCCCTTGCCGGTCAGCACGCCCGACTCGTAGCGGTTGGTGATCCGCTTGTACTGGCCGAACAGGTAGCCGAGTTCGCGGCCGCCCACGCCGATGTCTCCGGCGGGGACGTCGGTGTACTCGCCCAGGTGCCGGTACAGCTCGGTCATGAAGGACTGGCAGAACCGCATGATCTCGGCGTCGGAGCGGCCCTTGGGGTCGAAGTCGCTGCCGCCCTTGCCGCCACCGATGGGCAGGCCGGTGAGCGCGTTCTTGAAGATCTGCTCAAAACCCAGGAACTTGACGATGCCCAGGTTCACCGAGGGGTGGAAGCGCAGGCCGCCCTTGTAGGGGCCGAGCGTGCTGCTGAACTCCACCCGGAAGCCCCGGTTGACGTGGATCTCGCCGGAGTCGTCGGTCCAGGGGACGCGGAAGATCAACTGCCGTTCCGGCTCGCACAGCCGCTCGATGATCTTGGCGCGGCTGATCTCCGGATGCTTGGCCACCACGGGGCCGAGGCTCTCCAGGACCTCGCGTACCGCCTGGTGGAACTCGATCTCGCCCGGGTTGCGCCGAAGGATCTCCTCGTAGATCGGGCTGAGCTTCTCGTCGAGGTTTGCCGACATGGTCGCCTCCGTGTCGGGGCGCCCCCGCGGGCCCGCCCCGGCGGGGCGAGCCGGGAGGAAGCGCCGGTGTGGCCGTAACGGGGGTGTGGATCACGGGCGCGCCGTTGAGCCCGTCCCCCGCCGCCGATCATAGGTCGCCGGTGGCGCCCCGTCGCATGGGGACGCGTTTCGGCGGCGGGACCCGCCGGGTCACGGGCACAGTTCGTCGAGCGCGGTGGCCTCCTCCCCGACCTGGCGGCCCGGCGAGGTGGGGGAGGGCTCGGGCAGCCCGGTGTACTCCTGCCACTCGGTCAGGTCGTCGGGTGAGGACTCGGGGGCGGTTCCGGTGCCGGGGGAGGTGGAGGGGGCGGGGGTCTGCTGGATGTCGGAGGCGGGCTCCTGCGCGCCGTGCACCGCCTCGCGCACCAGTTCGCGGATGTGCTCCCAGTCGGGGTAGGCGGTGTTGACCTGGGGCGGGGAGAGCTGGAGGGTCTCCATGTCGGCGTTGGCGACCCGTTCGGCCAACTCCACGAAGTGCGGGAGTTTGGGCTGGGGGACGTCGGTGCGCAGGGTGCTCTTGGCGGCCGCGGCCAGCGACCGGAAGCTGGTGAGGATGGTGGCGGGGTCGGCCTGCTCGGCCACGTACTTGATCAGGCAGCCCTGGCGGCCCATCCGGGAGTAGTCGTCGCTGTTGACCCGGGTCCGCCCGTACCACAGCGCCTCCCTGCCGTCGAGGACCTGCCATCCGGCGTCGAGGTACTCGCCGCGCTGCCCGTAGGGGAGGGGCTCCTCCAGGTAGACCCGGATGCCGCCGATGGCGTCGATGATGTCCTCGAAGCCCTGCATGTCGACCAGGCCGTAGTAGTCGATGCCGAGGCCGATCGCCTCGCCGATCACCCGTTTGAGGGTGTCGGCGGCCGGGTCGGCGGCGGCCGGGTTGACCGCCAGCGTGGGGTCGTCGGCGATCGTCTGGTAGACCTCGTTGAGCAGGTCGGTGAAGCCGTGGGGGGCGGGGTAGCGCTCGGCCAGCGCGGTCCCCTCGGGGAAGGGCACGTTCTCCAGGTTGCGCGGCAGTCCGATGAGCACCACGTCGCCGCTGTCGACGTCGATGCTGGCCACGATCATGGTGTCGGTGCGCATGCCGTAGCGGTTCTTGCCCGCGTCGCCGCCCAGCAGCAGCACGTTCACCCGTTCCCGGCCGTTCCAGGGGTCGGCGTCGTCGTGCGGCTCCTCGGGGTCCGCGCTGAACAGCGAGTTGGACACGTCGTAGGCGGTGTAGGAGACGTAGCCGACCGCGCCCGCGGGCGCCGCGACGGCCAGGCACAGCGCCGCCACGACGACGCCCGCGACGACGCGGCGGCCCAGGGGGGAGGACTCGGGCCGGGTGATCACGTAGGAGTGGACCACCACGGTCATCCACAGCACCGCCACGGCGAAGGCGCCGATCCCGGCGGCCAGCAGCCAGCGGTCCTGTGTCGCCAGGGTCGTGCTGAGGACGAGGTTGTCGCGCAGCGCCAGTCCGCCGAGGACCAGAGCGGTGACCAGCAGCAGGTGGCAGGCCAGGATGGCGGCCCCGGCCCAGCGCCGTCCGGTGCGCAGGTGCGCGGCCCCGGGGAGCGCGGCGGACGCGGCGGTCCACAGCAGCGCGCGCGTCATGCTCCTCGGGCGGCTGGGTGTCTTGGTCAGCCGCCGTCTCTTGCCCATCGGGTCCGTCCCTTCCTCTGCCGTCCCACCGGGCGCCCGGGCGGTACGGACCGGGGACGCGAGGCCCTGCCGCCCCACCGCGTGAGCGCGCTGTCATGCGCATCCAGTGTCGCGCTTTGCCGGAGTTGTTGGCACACCGCTCCCACAGCAGGGCACGCCCACCGGCGGGGTGATTTGTCGGATATGTGGATGTTACGCCTGGTTCTTTGGTGTTGGCTGGTCGAAGTCGACCCTGTTTCTTCCGCGATCGGTAGTTAACCGCCGCGGTAGCTGCCATGATCTGGCCGCAGGAGGGGGCGACGTCCGGGGGGACGAGGACGTCGTCACAGCAACGAAAGGCACACATCGTGCTCGATGCGGTCGACGCGGCGCTCGTGCGAGCGCTGCAGGGGGACGGAAGAGCGACCTATCAGGCTCTGGCCGACCGGGTGGGACTGTCGCGTACCGCGGTCCGGGCCCGGGTCAAGCACCTCATCGCCACCGGGGCGATCCGGATCGTCGGGGTGCTGCACGCCGGAGTCATGGGAATGGAGGTGTTCGGACACATTTCACTTCGTGTTTGCGGACCGGTGCGGCCGGTCGTGGAAGAGCTGACCCGGCGGGAGTCGGTGGTCTTCACCGCGCAGACCGCGGGGCGCTTCCCCGTGGTGGCGCACGTGCGGGTCCGCGACGACAACGCGCTGGCGACCGAGCTCACCCAGGTGCGCAAGATCCCCGGGGTCGTCGAGGCGGAGGTCTTCCGAGGCGACGAGATCGCCAAGGACGAGTACTCCAGCGTGCGGCCGCTGCGGGAGATCCCCATCGACCCGCTGGACTGGCGCCTGGTGCGCTGCCTGCAGGTCGACGGGCGGGCCTCCTACGCCGACCTCGCCCGGACCGTCGGGCTGTCCCAGGCCGCGGCGCGCTCCCGGGTGGTGCGGCTGATCGACGCCGGAGTCATCCACGTGACGGCGCTGATCGAGGCGTCGGCGGTCGGGGTGACCGAGCGCCTGGGGTTCGGACTGCGCTGCCGCGGCGACGCCTCGGCGCTGGCGTCCAGCCTCGCCACCCTCACCGGGGTGTCGTTCGCGGCCACGGGCTTCGGCAGCTACGACGTCGTCGGCGGCGTCACCGCGGCCGACCGGCGCACCATCGTGGAGACGCTGGAGACGATCCGCGGCTGCCCCGAGGTCAGCTACACCGAGACCTGGGACTACCTGTCGGTGGCCAAGGAGCGGCAGCGGATCGACGGACAGCCGCGCACCGCGGTCCCGCAGCCCCGGGGAGGGTGAGGCGCGGGGCGGCGCGCCGCCCCGCCGGGGCCGTCGATCCGCCCCGCCGGTCGCGCGCCGCCCGCTCACCCCGCGCCGGGGGCGGGCTCCCGGGGGACGTCGCGGCCGCGCGCGTACAGGCGGGCCACCACGTCCTCGATGTCGGGCTCGCGCAGTGTCAGGTCCACGACGGCGTGCCGCCGGGCGACCGCCGAGACCACCTCCGAGACCACCTCCGCGGGATTGCCCGACAGCTCCAACCACTGGCGCGGCCCCTCGACCCGCACCGTGCGCGCCCCCGCCACCTCGATCGGTCCGGCGGGCGCGGCCAGGTCCACCACCAGGGTGCGCGGCGTGGGCGCACCCGCCCGCAGCGCGTCGAGGCCGCCGTCGAAGGCCAGCCGGCCGTGGTCGATGACCACCACCCGGCGGCACAGCCGCTCCACGTCGCCCAGGTCGTGCGTGGTCAGCAGGATCGTGGTGCCGCGCTCGGCGTTGCGGCGCAGCAGGAACTCCCGGATCGCGGACTTGCTGACCACGTCCAGTCCGATCGTCGGCTCGTCCAGCACCAGCAGTTCGGGGTCGTGCAGCAGCGCCGCCGCGAGGTCGCCGCGCATGCGCTGGCCCAGGCTGAGCTGGCGCACCGGGGTGGCCAGGAACGGCCCCAGCTCCAGCAGTTCGGTCAACTCGGCCGACCGGGCGGCGTGCGCGGCGGCGTCCACCCGGTACAGGTGGCGGACCAGGGTGAGGCTGTCGCGCAGCGGCAGGTCCCACCACAGGGTGGTCCGCTGGCCGAACACCACGCCGATGCGCGCGGCCAGCCGGGTCCGCTGCCGGGACGGCTCCAGGCCGCACACCCGCAGTCGGCCGCGGGTGGGCGCGAGGATGCCGGTGAGCATCTTCATCGTGGTGGACTTGCCCGCGCCGTTGGGGCCCAGGTACCCGACGATCTCGCCGGGTGCCACCGAGAACGTCACGTCGCGCACCGCGCTCACCCGCTCGCGTCTGCGGCGCAGCAGCGGACCGGTGGAGCGGACGAAGCCGCGGCCCAGGCCGTGGGCGTCGATGACGAAGGTCACGGTCAACTCCCCGTGGATCGGTAGCGGCGCAGCCCCGCGCGCCAGGCCAGGGCGGCCAGGACGCATGCGAGCACGGCCACGGCGGGACAGAGGTGGCGCAGCCCCGGCCACAGGCCCAGCGGGTCGGGGCGGTCGAGCAGGTACAGGGCGGGCTGGTAGCTGACGAAGGCCAGCGGGACCACGAAGGTCACCGCGCGCACCACGTCGCGGGCGTAGACCGCCAGCGGGTACTCGGTCAGCGCCTGCCCGCCGTAGGTGACGGAGTTGGCGAGTTCCCGCGCCTCGGCGACGAAGAACTGCACGCACGCCCCCGCCACCCACACCGCGCAGCACAGGGCGGTGCCCGAGACGAGCAGCACGGCCAGCATGGCGGCGCGCCCCGCCGTCCAGTCGATCTCCACCGCGGCCAGGGCCACGGCCAGCGCGGTCGCGCCGGGCACCAGCTTGCCCAGGCGGCGCGGGGAGAAGCCGTCGGTGGCCAGCTGCACCAGCGGCGGGACCGGGCGCACCAGCATGGTGTCGAAGGCGCCGCTGCGGATGTGCTCCCCGAGCCGCTCGGTGTTGCCCATGAGCAGGTCGGCCGTGCAGAAGGCGGTCCCCGCCAGCCCGTAGACCAGCAGCGTCTCGTGCAGGGCGAAACCGGCCAGCGCGTCGACGTGTCCGAACACGAAGAGCACGGCGACCAGCTCCGAGCCGGTCGCGCCCAGTTGGGCGAGGGTCAGCAGCGCCAGCGACGCCGGATACTGCGCGAAGGCCCGGCACCAGATCCACGCCAGCCGCACGTAGGGGACCAGCGCGCGCTCAACCACCCTGGCCCACCAGGCGGCGGGCCGCCCGGGCGCTCAGCAGCGCGCCCAGCGCCAGCAGCGCGGCGGCCCACACCGCCTGGTGGGCCAGGCCGCCCGGCGCGCCGTGGCCCAGGAGCATCTCCGCGGGGACCTGCACCAGCGCCGCCCACGGCAGCAGCCGCAGCACCGCGGCCACGGAGTCGGGAAACAGCGTCAGCGGCAGCAGCATGCCGGAGCAGAACGGCCCCAGCAGCCACCCGACGGCCTCCACCCCCCGGCTGTCGGCGAGCCAGAACGCGCTGAGCGCGTACAGGTGGCGCAGCCCGAACCCGACCAGCGCGGCCAGCACGGCGGAGACCAGAAGGGCGGCCCAGCGCAGTGGGTCGGCGGGCAGGACCAGGTCGAACAGCGCCGCGCCCACGGCGAGGGTGGGAACGCTGCGGACCAGCAGAGCGAAGGCGGCCCGTCCCAGGTCCTGGGCCAGCCACCACAGTGTGGGAGGGACGGGGCGCAGCAGGTCGGAGGCGACCGTCCCGTCGCGGACGCGCGCTCCCAGCTCCAGTGGCGGGCCGAAGACCGCGGTGACGCCGATCAGCGCCTGGCCGACGAACACCTGGGTGACGGCGTCGGCGGCGGTGTAGCCGTTGATGTGGGGGCGCGCGTCGAACACCGCGAGCAGGACCATGGCGTTGATCGCGCCGAAGACGCCGTTGACGACGATGCCGGAGAGCGTCGCCGCCCGGTAGGTGGAGTGGCGGCGCAGCCCGCGGGCGAACACCGCGCAGAAGACCCGCACGTGCCGAACTCCTCGGAAAAGACCTCTCGACAAGGAAGGCACGTCCCTGCGGGAACAGCAGGTCCGGAGCGCCGCGGTTGAAGACCCTAGCACGCGCCGCGGGGTGGGAGGGGGCACGGCCGGAAGCGGCCGTGGTCGCCGACGACGTCCGCGGGGCGCGGCGGCGCCGGAAGCGAGGAGGGGGAGAGAAAGGGGAATCCGTTCCGGTCAGTCCTCGGCCAGGGTGACCAGTTCGTCCAGGTAGCAGGCGGCCTCGCGGAGCGCGCGGTCGGCGTCGCCCGCGTGGATGGCGTCGGCCAGCCTCTGGTGGTCCAGGGTGGGGTCGTCCTCGACGGCGTCGGGCCCCTCCTCGTACACCGTGTGCGCGATGCTCTCGTAGACCACCTGGGCGATGTCGTCGTACAGCTCGACGAGCAGCGAGTTGTGGGTGGCGGCCACCACCGCCTTGTGGAAGGCGAAGTCGGCCTCGATGAACGCCTGCATGTCGCGGGTGCGCCAGGCGGCCAGCCGTTCGCCCATCGCGGTGTCGATGGCGGCGAGGTCGTCGTCGGTGTGCCGCAGCGCGGCCAGGCGGGCGGCCTCCAGTTCCAGGGCGCGGCGCACCTCGAAGTTCTCGCGCAGTTGCGAGCGCTTCAGGCGGCGACGCAGCGCTCCGCCGAGCTCGCTGGAGGCGCGCACGAAGGTGCCCGCTCCCTGGCGGATCTCCAGCAGGCCGGTGTGGGCGAGTGCCCGCACGGCCTCGCGTACGGTGTTGCGGCCGACTTCGAGCTGGTCGGACAGTTCGGACTCGGTCGGGATCCGGTCGCCGACCGACCACTCGCCCGAGTCGATCTGCGCTTTCAACTGGGTGATGACCTGGTCGACAAGTCCGGTGCGACGCGTCGAGGCGAGGGGCACGCGCTACCTCCTAGGGGATATCCGTTAACGCGGGAGCTTAGACCAAGTCTCTCGCGAGAGGATGCCTCTTGGCGACTATGCGTTACCCTCGTAATCCGATATCGGATCATCCTATGAAATGGGGCCGGCTGTGTCGCCGAACTCGGGGCCGTCACGCGGGGTGTGGTGGCTGCTGGCCGCGGGGGTGGCCCTGGCCGCGCTCAACCTGCGCACGGCGATCACCAGCGTCGGGCCGCTCCTGGAGGAGATCAGCGCCGACCTGCGGATGTCGGCGGCCACCGCCGGACTGCTCACCACGCTGCCGGTCCTGTGCTTCGCGGCCTTCGGGGCCCTCACCCCCGCGCTGCTGCGCCGCTGGGGCGAGCACCGCGTGCTGCTCGCCTCCCTGGGCGCGCTCACCGCGGGCATGGCCGCGCGGGTCCTGGTCGACGACCAGTGGCTGTTCCTGGCGCTCAGCGCCCTGGCGCTGTCCGGCGGCGCGGTCGGCAACGTGCTGCTGCCCACCCTGGTCAAACGGCACTTCCCCGACCGCGTGGGAGCGCTGACCGCCACCTACACCACCGCGATGGCGCTGGGCACCACCGCCGCGGCCGCCGCCACCGTCCCCGTCGCCCGGGCGTTCGGCGGCGACTGGCGTCCCGCGCTGGGCGGCTACGCGCTGTTCGGCCTGGTCGCGATCGTCCCCTGGGCGGCGGCACTGCGCCACGAGCCGCCGCGCGCGTCCGGGGAGCGGACGACGAGCGTGCGCGCGGTCCTGGGCACCGCCCTGGGCTGGCAGAGCGTCCTGTTCTTCGCCACCCAGTCGGCCATCGCCTACATCATGTTCGGCTGGTTCGCCCAACTGCTGCGCGACCACGGGATGGCCGCCGCCGAGGCGGGCCTGGTGCTGTCGTACCTGACGGCGCTGGCCGTGCCCGCCTCGCTGCTGCTGCCCGCGCTGGCGGCTCGGCTGCGCGACCAGTGGCCCCTCGTCGTCTTCTTCATCGTCTGCTACCTGGTCGGCTTCGCCGGGCTGCTGGCGGCCCCGGTCGGCGGCGCGTGGGTGTGGGCCACCCTCATCGGAGTGGGCATGGCCTCCTTCCCCCTGGCGCTGACCTTCTTCGGCCTGCGCGCCCGCACCCCGCAGGGCACCGCGGCGCTGTCGGCGGCCACCCAGGGCCCCGGCTACCTGCTGGCGGGGGTCGGGCCGTTCCTGTTCGGACTGCTGCGCGAGGTCAGCGGCGACTGGCGGCTGTCGATCGCCCTGCTGGTGGCGCTCGCGCTCGTCCACGGCGGATGCGGCGTGTTCCTGAGCCGCCCCCGCCACGTGGAGGACGTCCTGGCGGGCGCCGCGCCGGTCTCCGCGTCCGGAAGGTGAGGCGGCCGGCTCACGCGCCCGGCAGCCAGTCCAGCCGCCCGATGAGGTGGACCGAGCCCACGAACGCCACGATGTCGATCAGCGAGTGCGCCACCACCAGCGGCATCACCCGGCCGCAGCGGCGGTACAACCAGCAGAACACCAGCCCCATCACCAGGTTGCCGAAGAACATGCCCACCCCCTGGTAGAGGTGGTAGAAGGCGCGCAGCACCGCCGAGGCCGCCACCGCGCGCACCGGCGACCAGCCCAGCCGCTCCAGCCGCAGCATCAGGTAGCCGACCACGACGACCTCTTCGAGCACGCCGTTCTTGACCGCCTGCAGCACGAGCACGGCGTGCTGCCACCAGTGCCCGTTCAGCGTGCTCGGCGCGATGGGGCGGTTGAGGCCCAACTGCACCGACACCAGGTAGACGACCAGACCGCCCAGGCCGACGCCCGCGGCCACAAGCGCGCCCCAGCCCAGGTCGAAGCCGGGACGGCGCAGGTCGAAGCCGATTGCGCGGGCCGAGTCGCCGGACCGGTGCAGCAGGTGCAGCACCAGCGCCACCGGGGCGAGCGCGAACACCAGCCGGTACAACTGCCAGGACAGGTCCAGCCAGGGGCGTTCGGCGTCGGCGGCCGAGGTCACCAGGCTCGCGGTCTGCTCCGAGAGGGCCTCGGGAGCGGTCAGCGCGCCGACGAAGGAGATCGTCGCGGCCACGGCCGAGGCGCCCAGGGACAGCGCCAGGACGCACCAGATCTCGACGTGGGCCGCCCGGCGCGACAGCGGCGGGGGCGACGGGGGGCGGCGCGGGACCGGGGGGGTCTGCCCCGCGGAGTCCAGAATCGGTTCGGCCATGCCCGGAATTCTGCCAGCGGGTCGGACGGGGGCCGGAACCGGACCACGGCGGTGCGGACCGCGGACACGGAGCGGGCCGCCGGTCCCGAGGGTGACACGGGAACCGCGGGACCGGCGGCGGGGACGTCCGCCCCGCCCGCGCCCCAGCCACGAAAGCGGGGGCGGGGCGGACGTCGTGTCGAAGACCGCGACGTCAGTGAGCCGCTGAACGCCGGTCTTCTTCCGGGAGGGTCTGGGAGGGGCGGGACGCGCCGGGAGGGGGAGGGGCCGCCCGGCGCGCCCCGCGCCGGGGGATCTAGTGGAACTGGGCCTCTTCGGTGGACCCGGTCAGCGCCGTGGTGGAGGCGTCCGGCGAGATCGCGGTGCTGATCATGTCGAAGTAGCCGGTGCCGACCTCGCGCTGGTGGCGGGTGGCGGTGTAGCCGTCGGACTCGGCGGCGAACTCGGCCTCCTGCAGCTCCACGTAGGCGCTCATGCCGCTGGCCGCGTACCCCTTGGCCAGGTGGAACATCGAGTAGTTGAGCGAGTGGAAGCCCGCCAGGGTGATGAACTGGAACTTGTAGCCCATGTGGCCCAGTTCGCGCTGGAACTTGGCGATGGTGGCGTCGTCCAGGTGGCGCTTCCAGTTGAACGACGGCGAGCAGTTGTAGGCCAGCATCTGGTCCGGGTACTCGGCCTTGATCGCCTCGGCGAACTGGCGGGCCACCTCCAGGTCCGGCGTGGAGGTCTCCATCCACAGCAGGTCGGAGTGGGGGGCGTAGGCCAGACCGCGGGCGATGCAGGACTCGACGCCGTTGCGGACGCGGTAGAAGCCCTCGGCGGTGCGCTCACCGGTGATGAACGGCCGGTCGCGCTCGTCGACGTCGCTGGTGATCAGGGTGGCGGCCTGGGCGTCGGTGCGGGCGACGATCAGGCTCGGGACCCCGGCCACGTCGGCGGCCAGCCGGGCGGAGTTGAGCGTCTTGATGTGCTGGCCGGTCGGGATGAGGACCTTGCCGCCCAGGTGGCCGCACTTCTTCTCGGAGGCCAGCTGGTCCTCCCAGTGCACGCCCGCCGCGCCCGCGGCGATCATGCCCTTCATCAGCTCGTAGGCGTTGAGGACGCCGCCGAAGCCGGCCTCGGCGTCGGCGACGATCGGTGCCAGCCAGTGCGGCGCGTTCTCGTCACCCTCCGACCAGGAGATCTGGTCGGCGCGCAGCAGCGCGTTGTTGATCCGGCGCACGACCTGCGGAACCGAGTTGGCCGGGTAGAGGCTCTGGTCGGGGTAGGTCTGACCGGCCAGGTTGGCGTCGGCCGCGACCTGCCAGCCCGACAGGTAGATGGCCTTCAGGCCGGCGCGGACCTGCTGGACGGCCTGGTTGCCGGTCAGCGCGCCGAGGGCGTTGATGTAGTCCTCGGTGTGCAGCAGCTTCCACAGGCGCTCGGCGCCCAGACGGGCCAGCGTGTGCTCCTCGGTGACCGAGCCGCGCAGCCGGATCACGTCCTCGGCGGAGTAGGTGCGCTCGATGCCCTTCCAGCGCGGGTCGGTCTCCCACTGCCGTTGGAGCTCGGCGCTGGCTTCCTGCTGACGACCGGTGATGCTCATGGTCTTCCCGCCTTCGGTTCTGATCCCCTGGTAAGTCGACCGGCTGGAGACCCCCCGCAGGTGTGTGGTGCGGTTCGCGGTTCGTTCCCCGCCGGTGGACACCATTCTTCGCAAACTTCCACGGTTTTTCGAGCCGGATTCGGGTGAAGATCTTCAGTTTTTTCTCTATCATGAACGCATGCCGTACTTTGGGACTGAAGAAATACCGACTTTGCCGGGTGACCTAGATCTCGTCACCTTCGGCCAACGGCTCCGGCATCTTCGCCGATCCCGCAACATGACACTGTCCGAGCTGGGAGAACGCGTGGGGCGCGCGCCGTCGCAGTTGTCACTGCTGGAGAACGGCAAGCGCGAGCCCAAGCTCTCCCTGCTCACCTCGCTGGCCAAGGTGCTCGACGTCTCGGTCGAGGAGCTGCTGTCCCGCCAGCCGCCCAGTCGCCGCGCGCAACTGGAGATCGCGCTGGAGGAGGCGCAGCGCGACCCGGTCTACCGGTCCCTGAACCTGCCCCACCTCAAGGTCGGCAAGCGGGTGCCCAACGACGTGCTGGAGCACATCGTCGGCCTGTACGAGGAGCTGAGGCGGCGCACCGTCAAGCCGACGACCACCCCCGAGGAGGCGCGGCGCGCCAACGCCGACCTGCGCCGCCTGATGAGCGAGCGCGACAACTACTTCCCCGAGATCGAACAGGCCGCGCAGCAGACCCTGGACGCGGTGGGCTACCGGGGCGGCGCGCTGTCGCAGGGGATGATCCTGTCGATGGTCGCCCACCACGGGTTCACCCTGCGCTACGTCCCCGACCTGCCGCGCTCGGTCCGCTCGGTCACCGACACCCGCAACCGGCGCATCTACCTCAAGCGCGAGTCGCTGGGGATGCACACCCCCCGCACCATCCTGCTGCAGACGCTGGGGCACTTCGTTCTCGGCCACACCCCGCCCCGCGACTTCGCCGACTTCCTGCGCCAGCGGGTGGAGGCCAACTACTTCGCCGCCGCCGTGCTGATCCCCGAGTCCACCGCGGTGCCGTTCCTGGCCGACGCCAAGCGGGTGCGCGACCTGTCGGTGGAGGACCTGCGCGACGTCTACGCCGTCTCCTACGAGATGGCCGCGCACCGGTTCACCAACCTGGCCACCCGCCACCTCGACCTCGTCTGCCACTTCATCCGCAACGACGAGACCGGCATCATCTACAAGGCGTACCAGAACGACGGGCTGATCTTCCCCACCGACGACACCGGGGCCGTGGAGGGGCAGCGGCTGTGCCGCTACTGGTCGGGGCGGCAGGTGTTCGCCTCGCCCGACCGCTACTCGATCTACTACCAGTACACCGACAAGCCCAACGGCACCCACTGGTGCGTGGCGCACGTCGACCCCAGCCGGGAGCGCAACTTCGCGATCACCCTGGGCGTGCCCTACAAGGAGTCGCGCTGGTTCCGCGGCCGGGAGACCACCAACCGCACCAAGTCGGAGTGCCCGGTCGGCGAGTGCTGCGTACGGCCGCCCTCCGAGCTGGCGTCGCGCTGGGAGGGCAACGTCTGGCCGTCGGCGCGCGCCCACTCCCACGTCCTGGCCGCCCTGCCGACCGGCCAGTTCCCGGGCGTGGACGAGACCGACGTCTACACCTTCCTGGAGAAGTACGAGATCGCCTAGCGCTGCCGCGGCTCGGCCCGGGCGGTGCCACGGGGGTGGCCCCGGCGGGGAGCGGGGCCACCCCCGTGGCACGACCCCGGCCAGATGTTACCGTTGGTAACACTTATGTGTCCACGCCCCTCGGAGGACGAGCCGCCATGACCGACCAGACGCCCGCACCGGCGTTCAGCCTCGAACTGAGCGAGGACCTGCGCGAGATCCGCGACTGGGTGCACGAGTTCGCCCGCGACGTCATCCGCCCCGCCGCCGCGGAGTGGGACGAACGGGAGGAGACCCCCTGGCCGATCCTCCAGCAGGCCGCCAGGATCGGCCTGTACTCCCTCGACTTCTTCGCCAACCAGATGTTCGAGCCCAGCGGGGTGGGCATCCCCGTCGTCTACGAGGAGCTGTACTGGGGCGATCCCGGCATCGCGCTGTCGCTGACCGGCACCACGCTGGCCGCGGTGGCCGTCACCGCCAACGGCACCCAGGAGCAGGTCCTGGAGTGGACCCCGCAGATGTTCGGCACCGCCGACGACGTGCGCCTGGGCGCGTTCTGCTCCTCCGAGCCCGACGCGGGCAGCGACGTGGGCGCGATCCGCACCCGCGCCGTCTACGACGAGGCCGCCGACGAGTGGGTGCTCAACGGCACCAAGACCTGGATCACCAACGGCGGCATCGCCGACGTCCACGTGGTCGTGGCCTCCGTCGACCCCGAACTGGGCTCGCGCGGCCAGGCCAGCTTCGTCGTCCCGCCCGGCACCAGGGGGCTGTCCCAGGGGCAGAAGTTCCGCAAGCACGGCATCCGCGCCTCGCACACCGCCGAGGTGGTCCTCGACGACGTGCGCGTCCCCGGACGCTGCCTGCTCGGCGGCAGGGAGCGGCTGGAGGAGCGCCTGGCCCGCGCCCGCGAGGGCCGCCGCTCGGGCGGGCAGGCCGCGATGCGGACCTTCGAGGCCTCCCGCCCCGCCGTCGGCGCGATGGCGGTGGGCTGCGCCCGCGCCGCCTACGAGTACACCCGCGACTACGTCCGCCGACGCGAGCAGTTCGGCAGACCGCTCGGCGACCACCAGGCGGTCGCCTTCACCCTCGCCGACATGGCCACCCGCATCGACGCCGCCCGCCTGCTGGTGTGGCGGGCCTCCTGGATGGCCCACCAGGGCAGGGACTTCACCCAGGCCGAGGGCTCCATGAGCAAACTGTTCGCCAGCGAGACCGCCACCTGGGTCACCCAGAACGCCATCCGCCTGCTCGGCGGAAACGGCTACACCCGCGAGTACCCGGTGGAGCGCTGGCACCGCGACGCCACCGTCTTCACCATCTTCGAGGGGGCCTCGGAGATCCAGCGCCTCATCATCGGCCGCAGCGTCACCGGCCTGCCGCTGCGCTGAGTGGAGGGCCGAGCTCCCCCGGTCCGGAGGCCGCAACCGGGTCCGGGCCGCCGGGGAGCGGCGGGGCGTTCCGGGGAGTGGTCCGGGAGCGGCCCACCCCTGGGAGGGGGTCCTCGGAACTTCCCCCGGGCTGAGACGACCTGGAACTTCTCCCCGAGGAGCGGAGCACGGGACTCCCTCCGGTCCCAAGAGCCCCGGTGCTTCCTCCGCGGGACCGCGCCGCCGCCCGGAAGCGGCCGTCCGAAAAGCGCGGATCCCCTGTCCCCTCGGGGATTCCGGCCCCGCCGAGCGTGACCGCTGGCTAGCATTGCGTCATGCCGAACGCGTCCCGCAACCCCTGGATGAACGCCGCTCCCCCGGAGCCGCAGCAGATACCCGTGGGCATCGACCCGAACGTCCCCAGCATCGCCCGCGCCTACGACTACTCGCTCGGGGGCAAGGACAACTTCCCCATCGACCGCGCCCTGGTCGACCAGATGGAACAGCAGTACCCGGGCGTCAAAGAGGTCTCGGTCCACAACCGCAGGACCCTGGTCCGCCTGGTGCGCCACATGGCCGGGGCGGGCATCGCGCAGTTCATCGACCTCGGCTCGGGACTGCCCACCGCGCAGAACACCCACCAGGTCGCCCAGGAGGTCAACCCCGACGCCCGCGTCGTCTACATCGACAACGATCCCGTGGTGCTGGCCCACGGCCGGGCGCTGCTGGCCGAGAACGGCAACACCGCCGTGGCCACCGCCGACTTCCTCAGCCCCGACGAGGTGCTCAGCACCCCCGAGGTGAAGAAGCTCATCGACTTCGACCGGCCCGTGGGGTTGATGCTGATCGCGGTCCTGCACCACATCCCCGACGCGGCCGACCCCGCCGGAATGGTGCGCCGCTACGTCGACGCCCTGCCCGCGGGCAGCATGGTGGCCATCACCTCCTGGACCTACACCGGCCTGCAGGTGCAGAAGGACATCACCGACATGGCGCGCGAGGCCCTGGGCGTGGGCTACGCCCGCACCCCCCAGGAGATCCGGACGTTCTTCGGTGACCTCGAACTGGTCGAACCGGGCCTGGTGTTCCACGCGCTGTGGCGGCCCGACACCCCGGTCGACCCCGGCAACCTGAACCCCTACGAGCAGTTCATGATGGCGGGCCTGGGCGTCAAGAACTGACGGACGCCGCACGCCGTCGACCGCGCTGGCAACGGCGGGGCCGCACGTACCACCTCGGCCGCCGGGACCGCCCGTCTCGGCGGCCCGGAGCGGGGCGCCGTGGGAAAGCACCCCGAGCCGCGCGCGGACGCGGCACGGGTATGAGAGCGTTCCAGTGGTCGCGGCCCGGCGGCGGCGCGGTGCCGAAGGCGCCGAACGCCGTCGGCGCCGCCTGCTTGACCCGTGACCGCCCGCCACCGAGGGGAGGAAGCGGCGTCCGCGCCCGGCACGCGTACGGGAGCCGCGCGCCGCGCGCCCGATGACCGACACGTCCCACGACACCCCCGACCCGATCACCGTCGCCGCCCGGTTCAACGGTCCGCCCGGCTCCGCCAACGGCGGATACGTCTCGGGCCGCGTCGCCCGGTTCGTCGACGCCCCCGCGGTCCGCGTCCGGCTCCGCACGCCCCCGCCGCTGGAGACCCCCATGGAGGTGCGCCGCACCCCCGGCGGCGGCGTCCACCTGCTGTCCGGAGAGGAGCTGGTCGCCGAGGGCGCCCCCGCGCCGGTGCCGCAACGGCACACCGCGCCGGTGCCGCCCGCCGAGGCCGAACGCGCCCAGGAGGGCTACCGGGGCCTGCGCGACCACCCGTTCCCGACCTGCTTCGTGTGCGGAACCGCGCGTGAGGCAGGCGACGGGCTGCGGCTCTTCGCCGGACCGGTGGGCGGCGACCCCGCAGCGACCACGGTGGCCTGCGTGTGGCGTCCGGGACCGGACACCACCGACACCCCGATGGAGTGGGCGGCCCTCGACTGCCCCGGCGGCTGGTCGGTCGACATCACCGGGCGCCCCATGCTGCTGGGGCAGCTGACCGCGGCGGTGTTCGCGCCGGTCCGGGCGGGACGGGCCCACGTGGTGGTGGGGCGGCTGCTCGACGTCCAGGGACGCAAGGTCCGCACCGCGAGCGCCCTGTACGACGGGGACGGGGCCGAACTGGCCCGCGCCGAGGCCGTGTGGATCCGGCTCAGGGAGGGGTGAGCGTCCGACTTTGCGTTTCCCTGGGAAAGCGATGGGAATCCGGTAACGGTACGATATCGGAAATCAGTCGCCGCCGACCGCAATCGGGTTCTGCTATGACCGTACACGCCCCCCACCGCACCAGACCGACCGAGCCGCCGCGGTCCGCCACCGGCGCCGCCACCCCGGTGGAGACGGTCTGGCTCGACCTGGCGCGGATCGCGGCCATCACGGCCGTGGTCCTGCTGCACGCCGTGGCCACGGTGGTCACCCGCGACCACACCGACCTGGGCTCGGCGACCTGGTGGACCGCCAACGTCGTGGACTCGCTGGTGCGCTGGTGCGTACCGGTCTTCATCATGATCAGCGGGGCGCTGCTGCTCGCGCCCCGCCGCGAGGGCCTGCGCTCCTTCTACCGGCGGCGGTTCAGCCGCATCGGGATCCCGCTGGTCGTCTGGAGTGCCTTCTACCTGTCCGTCGACCTGTTCGTCAAGCAGGAGACCGACTGGATCGGGGCGCTCCACCGGATCCTGGCGGGCCAACCCGTGCTGCACCTGTACTTCCTGTTCGTCCTCGCCGGGTTGTACGTGCTCACCCCCTTCCTCAGGGTCTTCGTCGCCCACGCGCCCACCCGCATGCTGTGGTGGGCGGCCGCCACGGCGATCGGCCTGGGCGTGGCCGACCAGGCGATCTCCGCCTTCGCCGGGATCGGCGAACCCAACGCCGTCACCCGCTTCCTGCCCTATGTCGGCTACTACCTCCTCGGCTACCTGCTGCGCGACACCACCCTGGGCAGGCGCGGCGTGTGGACCGCGACCGCCGTGCTCGCCGCGAGCGTCGCCGCCACCACCGGCGTGGTGGGCGCCACCGCACTCGCCCACGGCGAGTGGAACGCCCAGGCCGCCTACACCTACGACTACCTCTCACCGACCGTCCTGGCCATGTCCGTGGCGCTGTTCCTGCTGTTCAAGCCGCTGGCCGCCCGGTGGCCGCGGCTCACCTCGGCCGACCGCGACACCACCGCCCCCCGCAGGCGGCTGCGCACCCTGGCCGACCTCAGCTTCGGCGTCTTCCTGGTGCACCTGGTCATGCTGCGGGAACTGCGCGCGTTCACCGGCATACCCGACCACCCGGTCGCCATGGTCGCCACCGTGCTCGCCCACACCGCCGTCGTCCTGGCGGCCAGTCTCGCCGTCACCGCCGTGCTCCGCCGGGTCCCGGGACTGCGCGCTACGGTTTAGAGCCGTGAGCCCCGATCCCGCACCGTCACCGCCGAGTGCGTCGGGCGGGCGTGCCGTCCGAGGCCGCGACCCCCGGCGCCGTCGTGCCATCCTGGACGCCGCCGACACCGTCATCCAGCGCGACGGCCCCGACACGCCCATGGCCGTGATCGCGGCCGAGGCGGGGATCAGCAAACCCATCCTGTACCGCCACTTCGGCGACAAGAGCGGCCTGTACCGCGCGCTGGCCGAACGGCACGTCGACCCGCTCATGGAGCGGGTCCGCGAGGAGTTGCGCGAGCACACCGGCCTGCGACCGCGGGTGCGCGCCACCGTCGGCACGTACCTGCGGATGATCAGCGACAACCTCAACCTCTACCGCTTCCTGATGCACCGCGCCACCGCAGAGGACCCGCGCACCCGGGGCGACGTCGGCATGATGGTGCGCCGCTTCGGCGACGAACTCGCCGAGACGCTGACCGCCGAGCGCCACGTCGCCGACCCGGTGCGCGCCCAGATCGTGGCGCACGCCGTCGTCGGCATGGTCCGGGCCGTGGGGGAGTGGTGGCTGGACCATCCCGAGATCGCCTACGAGGACGTCATCGCCGACCTGACCGAGGCGGTCGTGGGCGCCGTCACCGGCGACGAGCCGAGTCACCCGTCCTGAGACCGGCACCGGGGGACCGGAGGGCCTCCAGGCGGTCCCGACCCCGCAGACCCCGCCCCGGAAAGGTCAGGACTTGACCTGGAGTGCACTCCAGCATCCAGGCTTGTGACCCATGGCCGACTACTACACCCCCGGCGAGGTGGCCCGAAGGTTCGGACTGAGCCTGGACACCCTGCGCTACTACGAGAAGGAGGGGCTGCTCACCGAGGTGGAGCGCGCTCCCTCCGGACACCGCCGCTACCGGGCCGACGATGTCGAACTCCTCGACCTGGTGCGCTGCCTGCGCGACACCGACATGCCCATCGCCCGGCTGCGCGCGTTCGCCGAACTCGTCCGCGACGGCGACCACACGGTCCCGCAGCGCGTCGAGGCGCTGGAGACGCACGACGCGCAGCTGACCGAGCGCATCGCCGAACTGCGCCGCCGCCAGCAGACCATCCGCGACAAGATCGACTACTACAGGGGCGTTCTCGCCGAACGCCGGACCGAGAAGCAGAAGGAGGAGGTCAGCTGATGCGCTACACGACCATCGGCAGCGGGGACCGGGCGCGGCGGGTCAGCGCGGTCTGCCTGGGCGCGATGAAGCTCGGCAGCCAGGTCGGCGAGGAGGAGTCCTTCGCCATCCTCGACCGCTTCGTCGAGCGGGGCGGCACGTTCGTCGACACCGCCAACAACTACCAGTTCTGGGTGGAGGGGTTCGTCGGAGACGAGAGCGAGACCCTGCTGGGACGGTGGCGGGCCGCGCGCGGCGTCACCGACGAGATCCTCGTCGCCACCAAGTTCGGCGCCCGACCCCGCACCCCCGGACGGGGGTTGGAGGACGCCGAGGGGCTGTCCGCGGCCGCGGTGCGCGCCGCCGTCGAGGGCAGCCGCAAACGGCTCGGCATGGACCGCCTCGACCTGGTCTACCCGCACATCGAGGACCGCTCGGTGCCGCTGGAGGAGACCCTGGGGGTGCTGGCCGAACTCGCCGAGGAGGGCCAGGTGGGCCTGCTCGGCGCGAGCAACCACCGGGCCTGGCGGCTGGAGCGGGCGCGCGCCCTCAGCGACGCCCGGGGATGGCCCCGCTACGAGGTCGCCCAACTGCGCTACAGCTACCTGCAGCCCCGGTTCGACATCCCGCTCCCCGAGGCCGGGCACGTGCACGCCACCGCCGACCACCTGGACCACATCGCCCAGGAGAACCGGGACGGCCGGCCGCTGGCCCTGGTCGCCTACACCTCCCTGCTCCACGGCGCCTACGTGCGCGCCGACCGGGAGCTGTCGCGCCCCTACGGCCACCCGGGCACCGAGGCGCGGATGGCGGCCGTGCGCGAGGTCGCCGCGGACAGCGGTGCCACCGCCAACCAGGTGGTGCTGTCCTGGCTGATGGGCGGCGACCCGGCGGTCATCCCGCTGGTGGGGGTCAGCACCGTCGCCCAACTCGACGAGGCGCTGGACGCGGTCGACGTGGAACTGACCGCCGACCAGCGGGCCCTGCTCGACGCGGCGGGCTGAGCACGCGCCCGCCGCCCCCGGCGACCCGCGGCCCCGGACCGGTGTGTCCGGGGCCGCGGGCGTCAGGGGCCTCCTCCCAGGATCCGGGCGGCGAGGTCGCCCACCCCCGCCCGGATGCGGGGCCAGTCGTATCCCCGGTCGAGCAGGGCGCGGTTGAGGTCGGCGTCGAGCGCGCCCAGGAGCACGTGCGCGAGATGGTCGGGATCGGGGACGTGGGCGCAGAGGAGGGCCAGATGGCGGTGCCAGAAGTGGTAGGCACCGATGCGGTACCGGGCGCCCGGCGCGGCGGTCTCGGAGAGTCTGACCAGTTCCAGGTGGTCGGCGAGATAGGAGACGTAGGCGTCGAGGAACGCGGCCACACGCTGCTCGGGGGGCGCCCCCGGTCCCAGCGGGGGATCGCCGGACAGCACCGCGGCCTGGAGTTGGCGCTCCCGTTCGTCCAGCAGCGCGGCGACCAGTCCGGACTTGTCGCCGAAGCGGCGGAACACCGTCCCCTTGCCCACGGCGGCGGCCTGCGCGACGGCGTCCATGGTCACGCCGTCCACGCCGTGCTCGGCGAAGAGGCGGGCGGCGGCCTCCAGGATGCGTCGCCGGTTGCGGGCGGCGTCGGCCCGTTCCCTGGGCGGGCGGCGGGCCGTCTGGTTCGGGTCGTCGGTCACCCGCACAGCGTACTAGACAAGCGGACTGGGGTCCGTTACATTGTGGAATGTAAGTGGACCGTAGTCCGGATAGGGGTTCTCCATGACCAGACTCATCAGCAGGGAAGAGCTCGAGGAGCGGATCGCCGCCTCAACGGTGGTCGTCGTCGACGCGCTCGGCGGTGCCTACTACGAGCAGCAGCACCTGCCCGGCGCCGTCGCCCTCACCGAGGACCAGGTGGCGGCCCGGGCCGGGGAGCTGCTCCCCGACAGAGACGCCACGATCGCCGTCTACTGCTCCAACCCCGCCTGCGGCAACAGCCAGGCCGTCGCCACGAGGCTGGAGAAGCTCGGCTACACCGACGTCCGCAAGTACCGCGAGGGCATCCAGGACTGGGTGGAGGCAGGGCTGCCCGTGGAGAGCTGCGCCCTGGCCTGAGCCCGGGCCCGACGCGGTCGCGCTGCCGGCAGGCCCGGGGACGGGCGTCGGCGCGGGGCCGCAGGCAGCCAGGGGCCTCCCGCATGCCCCGGCCGGGGAGGCGTCACCAGCCTCCCCGGCCGGGGCGTCTGGTGCGCGGACCACGGCGGTGATCACGGCTCGGGAGCCCGCCGCCGGGACACCGGGGGGAGTGCCCGGGCGCCCGCGCGGGCTCCGGGGACCGGTGCGGGAAGGCCGAGGGGTTCGTGCGACCCGGGGCTGAGGGGCGTGGAACCCCCACCCCTGGGGGCGGTTGGGAAGCGGCACAGGACACCTCCTCCGAAGGGGGCTGTGCGACCTCAGCCTGGAGGGGGTTCCAGGTGGCCTCGGCCCCGTGGGGGTGAGAAGTGCGGTGGGTGGGGCCCGCCCCCTCCGGCGCGCACCTCGTCCAGTCGCGCGTACAGCGGGCAGATCCGCTCCTGTTCGGCGGCGCCGGCAGAGCGGGGGCGGTCGCCGGTGCGGACGAGTCCGGGGCATCAGCTGGTGAGGCCCCATATCCATGATAAACTTGTTCAGAAATACTCTCTTTTCCGGGTCGGAGAGAGCCTTCGCCGCTCCGTAGGCTCCCCGAAACCATGCGTCACGCGCTACACTGTTGCGCATGCGACCGACACTGATGACTCAGCACCAGTGGTGGCGCCGCTGCTAGGCGGCGTTTGTGGCTCGCATTTCCGACGACCAGCGACCGCCCGGACCGGCGGTCGTTTCTGCTGTCCGCGGGGCCGGGTGTCTACTGATACCGAACGACCAGATCAGCGAAGGACCGGCCCGTGGACGACACCTCCTACTCCTATTCGACCGGCGGGGGCATCACCGTGCACCGCACGGCCCTCCCCTGCGACCCCGGCGTGCTCACCGAGCTGACCGCCAACGTGGAACAGCGCCGGGGCGGCGTCCTGTCCTCCGGTATGGAGTACCCCGGACGCTACAGCCGTTGGCACCTGGGATACGTCGACCCGTGTCTGGAGATCGCCGCGCGGGGCCGACGGATCGGCGCCGCAGCCCTCAACGACCGCGGCCGGGTGCTGCTGCCCGCCGTCGTGCGGGCCCTGACCGCCCACGGCGACATGGTGGCCCGCACCGGCGACTCGGTCGAGGTCGCCGTCCCCGAACCGGAGCCCGACGAGTTCTTCACCGAGGAGCAGCGCAGCCGCCGCCCCAGCGTCTTCTCCGCGCTGCGCTCCCTGGTGGGGCTCTTCTCCCACGACGGCGACCCCCACCTGGGGCTGTACGGCGCGTTCGGCTACGACCTCGCCTTCCAGTTCGAGCCGATCGAGCAGGTCCTCGACCGCGACCCCGCCGACCGCGACCTGGTGCTGCACCTGCCCGACGAGATCGTCGTGCACGACCGCAAGCGCGAGACCTGCCTGCGCCACTCCTACGACTTCACCGTCCCCGCCGCCCTCAGCGGCCCCGCGGGCGGCACCACCCGCGGGCTGCCCCGACTCACCGAGCCCACCCCGCCCGTGGTGGCCGCCGAGGTGCCCCCGCCGCCCGAACCCGGCTCCTACGCCAGGGTGGTGACCGAGGCCAGGGAGCGGTTCCGGCGCGGCGACCTGTTCGAGGTGGTGCCCAGCCACCGCCTCTACGCCCCCTGCTCCTCCCCGGCGCGCTTCTACGAGCGGCTGCGCGACCGCAACCCCGCCCCCTACGAGTTCTTCTTCAACCTCGGCGAGGGCGAGTACCTGGTCGGCGCCTCCCCGGAGATGTTCGTGCGGGTCACCGGCCGCCCCGGCGAGGGGCAGCGCGTCGAGACCTGCCCCATCTCCGGGACCATCGGGCGCGGCGCGGACGCCGTCGGCGACGCCGAGAACATCAAGGAGCTGCTGTCCTCCCCCAAGGAGGAGTCGGAGCTGACCATGTGCACCGACGTGGACCGCAACGACAAGTCACGGGTGTGCGAGCCCGGCAGCGTGCGGGTGATCGGCCGCCGCCAGATCGAGATGTACAGCCGCCTCATCCACACGGTCGACCACATCGAGGGCACCCTGCGCGCCGGGTTCGACGCCTTCGACGCCTTCCTCACCCACATGTGGGCCGTCACCGTCACCGGAGCCCCCAAAACCTGGGCGATGCGCTTCATCGAGCAGCACGAGAGCGCCCCCCGCCGCTGGTACGGCGGCGCGGTCGGCGTCGTCAACTTCGACGGCTCGATGAACACCGGCCTGACCCTGCGCACCGCGCACATCAGGGACGGCGTGGCCACGGTGCGGGCGGGCGCGACCCTGCTCTACGACTCCGACCCCGACGCCGAGGAACGCGAGACCTTCCTCAAGGCCCGCGCGCTGCTGGAGACCCTCACCGACGGCGCCGACGCCGCCCCCGAGCCCGAGGTGCGGGCCCGTCCCGTCGAGCGGGCGGGAGCGGGCATGCGGGTGCTGCTCGTCGACCACGAGGACTCCTTCGTCAACACCCTGGCCGACTACGTGCGCCGCCACGGCGCCGAGGTCACCACGGTGCGCTACGGCTTCGACCCGGCCCTGCTCGACCGGATGCGCCCGGACCTGGTGGTGCTGTCCCCCGGGCCGGGGCTGCCCTCCGACTTCGCGATGGGCGCGCTGCTGGACGAGCTGGACGCCCGCGCCCTGCCCGCCTTCGGGGTGTGCCTGGGCCTGCAGGGAATGGTGGAGCACGCCGGAGGCGAACTGCTCACCCTGGACGAGCCGATGCACGGCAAACCCAGCCTGGTCCGCGTCACCGGCGGCGACCTGCTGGCGGACCTGGGTGAGGACGGCCACTTCACCGCGGCCCGCTACCACTCCACCTACACCACCCCCGACCGGGTGAAGGGCTTCGGGGTCACCGCCGTCGTGGAGGACGGGGGAGACCCGGTGGTGATGGCCGTCGAGAACGCCGAGAGCAGGCGGTGGGCGGTGCAGTTCCATCCCGAGTCGATCCTCACCGCCCGGGTGGGCGAGCGGATCGTGGCCAACGTACTGCGGTTGGCGCGCGGCCGAACGATCTGATACCAAAACTTTGTCCGGCTTGACCTGCGGTTTCGGTGGAACCTGGTAGGCGGCCGTTTTTTCGGGGAGGGCCGGGGCAGCGACCGGGACATGAGCGTACTGAGCATTCTTCTGCTGATTCTCGGAATCGTGCTGATCGTGGCCGGTGTCATGGCTCTCCTGCGCAGCCAGATGCTGTGGGGCATCGTCCTGATCGTCGTCGGCGTCATCCTGGCCCCCAGCAGCTTCCTGGGGTTGTGACGCCCACCCTCCGCCTGCTGCTAGGTTCGACTGCGGTCCCGGGCCGCGCTCGGCGCGGCCCGGGACCGAGGACACGGACCTGAGCAGGGGGAACAGAACCGGTGAAAAGCGTCGAGCCCGAAGTCCACCTGGTCGCGCGACCGCAACTGGACTATGACGAGATCGCTCGCTACCTCGCCGACGTGGGCGGCAGCGGCTGGCTGGAGCGGCTGGACCGGGGAGAGCTCGACGGCCCCCTCAACGATCCCCAGAACCTCGCGGAGTTCGCCGGACGGCTGTGCTACCGCTCCTGGGAGCCGGGACTCAACCCCAACGTCACCCGGGTGCGCACCGACCAGGACGCCTACCTGTCCAACATCCTGGCCAGCATGCACGGATCGGTGCTGGAGCACGTCAGCTTCAGCTTCGTGCTGCACAACGTCTCGCGGGTGGCCACCCACGAACTCGTCCGGCACCGCCCCGGCGTGGCGGTCTCCCAGGAGTCGCTGCGCTTCGTGCGCCTGACCGACCTGCCGTTCTGGTTCCCCGACTGGGCCAGGGACGACCCCGAGCTGATGGCGCGCGCCACCGAGCTGCTGGGGCGGATGGAGGAGTTCCAGCGCTGGATGGCCGACCACTTCGGCCTGGACGAGGAGGGCGTACCCTTCGCGGTCAAGAAGCACCGCACCTCCTTCATGCGCCGCTTCGCCCCCGAGGGGGTGGCCACCGGGTTGGTGTGGACCGCCAACGTGCGCACCCTGCGCCACACCCTGGAGGTGCGCACCGCCCCCGGCGCGGAGGAGGAGATCCGCCTGGTGTTCCACAGGATCGGCGAGGTGCTGGTCAAGGAGGCCCCCGCGCTGTTCGGCGACTACACGGTCACCGACGGCGCCTGGGTGCCCGAGTGGCGCAAGGTCTGAGCCGCCGGACCCCGAGGCGTCTCACCGCCGGAGTCCGGCGGCCCGCGCCTCGGCCGCGGCGATGCCCCGGCGGCAGGCCCCGGCCACGTCGCGGTGGGCGCGCAGCCGCGCCCACAGCCCGGGCGGGCGCACCGGCTCCGCCGGACCGCCGGCCGCGTCGGCGACGGTCAGCGTCGCGCCCTCCAGGCGTCCGCGCCGGTGCCAGCGCTCCCAGACTCCGAAGTCGGGGCTGTGGTGGTGGGAGAAGACGTAGCCGTCCCCGCCCGGGGCCTCCAGCGGCTCGCCGTCGAGCCGCCGCAGCCCGATCCGTGCCCCCCGCCGGTCCGGCCACTCGGAGGCGCTCACCACGTCGACAGCCGGTCCCCGCGCGCCCGCGCGGACCAGCAGGGCGTCGGCCGCCCCGGTGCGCGTCGGCAGCGGGCGCTCCTCGGCGGCGTCGAGGAGGGTGACGAGCACGCGCGGCACCCACCACCAGTTCTCCCGGCGGGCCAGCAGTCCGCCCGCGCGCTGCCGCGTCGGCGGGTGCTTGCGGGCCTCCTGCTCCAGCAGCGCCTCGACGAAGACCTCGCCGTCCAGGTCGTGGGTGACGCGCACCGGTCCGGTGGCGGTGGCCGCGGCGGACCCGGTCGGCAGGGCGCGGGCGTCGGTGACGCTGAGCGCGGCCCGGCCGTCGGTGAGCGTGTCGGCGAGCGCGAGGTGGGCGAAGGGCAGCGCGACGCACGGATGCCCGTCCAGGACGAGCGGGACCACGGGAACGCCGACCGGACCCGCGGGGGAGAGCCAGGACAGTTCCGCGGTAACCGACCGATCCCAGATTGTGATGATGGATGTCACTAAGCTCCCTTTGTTGTGACTTGGGCCTCATGCTACCTTCGGGGGGATCTTGACTCAGTCGACCGGCGGTGTCACGGACCGTGCGCGGCGACCCCGCGCCCCGAGGCCACCGCCGCGACCGAAGGAGCGGACATGCCTGCCGTCGTCGTGCTGGTCGCCGTCTTGGCGCTCTTCGCCCTGGGATATCGGTACTACTCCACCTACCTCACCCGGCGCGTCTACGCGCTGGACCCGAACTACGTGACCCCGGCCCACCGCTACTCCGACGGGGTCGACTTCGTCCCCACCAACAAGCACGTCCTCTTCAGCCACCACTTCATCTCGGTCGCCGGGGCCGCCCCGATCGTCGGTCCGGCGGTCGCGGTGTTCTGGGGCTGGGGGCCCGCACTGCTGTGGGTGCTGCTGGGCACGATCTTCGCCGCGGGTGCGCACGACCTCGGCGCGCTGGCGGTCTCGGTCCGCCACAGGGCCAAGAGCATCGGCACCCTCGCGGGCGAGGTGGTCGGCAGGCGGGCCAGCGTCCTGTTCCTGCTGATCATCTTCTTCCTGCTGACCCTGATCAACGCGGTCTTCTCCGTGGTCATCGCCAACCTGTTCGTCGCCAACCCCAGCGCGGTGCTGCCCGTGCTGGTCACCATCCCGTTGGCCATCGGCGTGGGCCAGTACGTCTACCGCACCCGCACCGCCGCGCTGCTGCCCTCGCTGGTCGTGCTGCTGCTGATCTACGCCTCCATCCCGCTGGGCCTGCTCCTCCCGATCACGCTGGACCCGCTGGCCGCGGCGGTCGGCCTGACCCCCAAGACGCTGTGGATCGTCCTGATCTTCGGCTACGCCTTCGTCGCCTCCCGGCTGCCGGTGTGGCTGCTGCTGCAGCCGCGCGACTACGTCAACCAGCAGCAGATGCTGGTGGCGCTGGCGGTGATCCTCCTCGGCGTCGCCGTCGGCCTCAACACCATCGCGGCCCCGGTGGTCAACGACGTCCCCGAGGGCTCCCCGCCGTGGTTCCCCCTGCTGTTCATCACCGTCGCCTGCGGCGCGATCTCCGGCTTCCACAGCCTGGTGGCCTCGGGAACCACCGCCAAGCAGCTCGACAAGGAGACCGACGCCCGCTACGTCGGCTACATGGGGGCGCTCGGCGAGGGCACCCTCGCGCTGTGCGCGATCCTGGCCTGCACCGCGGGGGTCGCGGCGACCCGGGCCGACTGGAACGCGCTGTACCCCGACTACGCCACCGCGTCGGGCGGCGCCACCGGCAACTTCGTCAACGGTGTGGCGGCGTTCGCCGGCAACATCGGCATCCCCGAGACCGTCGGCGTCATCTTCGCCGCCGTGGTGGTCATCAGCTTCGCCTCCACCACCATGGACACCGGCGTGCGCCTGCAGCGCTACATCATCCAGGAGATCGCCGAGATCGCCCGGATCAGGCCGCTGGCCCGCAACCTCACGCTGGCGACCTCGGTCGCGGTGGTCGTGCCGCTGGCCCTGGCGCTGATTCCCGGAGACTTCGCGTTCGGCACCCTGTGGCAGCTGTTCGGCACCACCAACCAGCTCACCGCCGGACTGGCGCTGGCCGTCATCGCCGTGTGGGTCACCAAGAACAGCCGCAACCCGCTCGCGGTACTCGTTCCGCTGGTGTTCCTGCTGGTGATGACCTCCTGGGCGCTGGTGGTCAACCTGGTCCGCTTCGCCACCGCCGCCGACCCGGTGCAGGCGTTCCTGCTGGCCCCGCTCGACGCGGTCATCTTCGTGCTCGCCCTGTGGCTGATCGTCGAGGCGGCGCTGGCGCTGCGCCGGGCCTGGGCGGCGCGCGCGGAACGGCCCGCGGCGGAGGGCGCCGAAGCGGGTGCGGCCGAGGAGAAGAGCACCGACACCGCGGAGGCGGGCGACCGGTGAACGGAGGCGGTCCGCTCACGGCCCGCCTCGCGCACGCCTGGCGGCGCGCCGAGGCCCTCCACGAGGAGTGGTTCGCGGCGCGCTGGCGGCACGCGCTGCGCCGCGACGACCGGAGGCAGGCCGACACCTTCCGCGCGCTGCTGCTCCTGCAGACCCTGGGAGTGGACGACCCGGTGGCCTACGAGACGCTCGACCTCGTCCCGTACCTGGTCGCCGACCTGCACGAGTGGCACCGGCGTATGGGACGCGAGGAGTTCGGCGACCCGGGGGTGTGCTGTTGAGCGGGGCCGCCGTCACCTTCGTCGGCGGCAAGGGCGGCGTCGGCAAGACCACGCTGGCCGCCGCCCACGCGCTGGCCCTGGCCGACGCGGGACTGCGCACCCTGGTCGTCTCCGCCGACCCCGCGCACTCGCTCGGCGACGCCCTGGGGGCGCGGCTGGGGGACCGCCCCCGGAAGGCGGCCGAGAACCTGTGGGCGGTCGAACCCGACGCCGAGCAGACCGTGCGCCGCCGGATCGCCGAGGTCGCCGACGACGCCCGTGCCGCGGTGCCCCGGGAGGTCATGCCCGCGGTGCACCGCCACCTGGAGCACGCCGCGGCCTCCCCGGGGATGGTCGAGTCGGCGCTCAACGACCGGCTCGTCGACTACCTGGAGCAGGTGCCCGGCCGCTGGGACCGGCTGGTCGTGGACAGCGCCCCCACCGGCCACCTGCTGCGGATGCTCGCGCTGCCGACCCTGCTCACCCCGTGGATCCGCGGGTTGGCCCGGCAGCGCGAGCGCGCGGTCGCCGCGGACCGCTTCGCCGAGGGAGTCCTCGGTCCGGTCGGCGGTGCCGAGGACGACCCCCTGCTGGAGCGGCTGCACGCGCGGCGGCTCCGCCTGGAGACCGCGGCCGCGCGGCTGCGCTCCGACGCGGTGGTGTGCCTGGTGACCCTGCCCCGCCGGATGGTGCTGGCCGAGACGCGGCGTGCGGCCGAGGCGCTGACCGCGCAGGGGTTCACGCTGGGGGTCGGAGTCGTCAACCAGGTCCCGCCCCGCCCCGACGCGCAGGTGATGGAGCAGGTCCGGGCGGTGTTCGCCGCCTCCGGCGTCGTCGAGGTGCCGCTGCTGGACCGGGAGCCCATCGGTGTTGCGTCGCTGCGCGCCCTGCCGCCCCTGCACCCACCGCGGAAGGCTCCGCACTGACCCGCGGGCGGCCGGGCCGCGGCCGACATGCCACGGACTTTCCCGCAAAAGACGCACACGGGCGTGTGGTGCCCGAGAGGTACATTCCATCCCAAGCCGTTCGCCGCCCCTGCGTGCGGAGAAGCGACACGGCGGTGAAATGTTGTTAACGTCGGCAGGGATGCACCCGGGAGCCGCACCCAATAGGATTTCTGCCTCACCGCCCCTCGCCCCAGCCGTCCAGGAGAACGCATGCCCCGTCCGCTCATCGGGATCACGAGCCACCTCGAACCGGCGCGCTGGGGAAGCTGGGTGCGCGAGGCCGCGCTCGTGGCCACACCGTTCCTGCGCGAGGTCGACCGCGCGGGAGGCCTGCCCGTCGTCCTGGCCCCGGTCCACCCCCGGCGCGTCGACGACCTCGTCGCCCGCTTCGACGGCTTCGTCTTCACCACCGGCGCGCCCGTGGGCGCCTCCGAGGAGGACGAGGCCGACCCGCGACGCGACCGCTTCGAGACCGAACTCGTCCGCGCCGCAGTCGAGGCCCGCCGTCCCTTCCTGGCCGTCGAGCGCGGCCTGCAGGTCCTCAACGTCGCGGCGGGAGGCAGCCTGCTGCCCGCCCGCGGTCCCGCGCTCCGCCTGGTCGACACGGACGTGACGGTCAACGTCAGCAGCGGACTGGGCAAGGTTCTGGGCGACCACGCCCGCGTGCGCCGCGCCGACAGCCCCGGCGTCAACCGGATCGGCGCGGGTCTGGTCCCGGTGGCCTGGGACGGCGCCCAGGCGGTCGAGGCGCTGGAGGTGGCCGACCACCCCTTCGGTATCGGGGTGCGCTGGCGTCCCGAGGAGGCCGACGACCGCCGACTCTTCCGGGCGCTGGTCGAACAGGCCGGAGCCTGACCGCCGCCCGGCGCGGCCGGACGGATTCCGTCGGCTGAGGCAGGAGGACAACCGCCGGACGGCGGGTAGGCTCACCCTCGAACGGGGAGGTGAGATGGCGACCGCGACGAATCCGGGGGACCAACGCGGCGCGGCGGACCGGATCTGGACGATCCCGAACATGATCAGCGTCCTGCGGCTGCTCGGTGTCCCGCTGTTCCTCTGGCTGGTCCTCGGCCCGCGGGCCGACGTGTGGGCGCTGGGCGTGCTCGCGGCGGCCGGGCTCTCGGACTGGCTCGACGGCAAGATCGCGCGGGCCTGGAACCAGACCAGCAGGCTCGGCACGCTCCTGGACCCCATGGCCGACCGGCTCTACATCTTCGCCGCGCTGCTGGGCCTGGTCGTCCGGGACATCATCCCCTGGTGGCTGATGGCGATCCTGGTCCTGCGCGACGTGCTCATCCTCGGCTCGCTGCCGATCCTGAGATACCACGGATACGGGCCGCTTCCGGTCAACTTCGCGGGCAAGGCGGCCACGCTGTGCCTTCTCTACGCCTTTCCGCTGCTGTTTCTGGCCGGGTACTCGGGAGCCGTCGGATATGTGGCGCAAATCGTTGGTTGGGCCTTCGCGATATGGGGAACAGCCCTCTACTGGTGGGCCGGACTGCTGTACTCGGTCCAGGGTGCCCGGCTGATCGGACGAAGCCGCGCCCTGGAACGCGCCCCGGGAGGTGACACGAGCACCGAGGCGCGGACGGCGGACACGCCGGCCGACACCGCACGGGCGGTGAAGCGCGGTACCCAGGCTTGAGGGCCTGAACCGTCCCGTGGCCGGTGACTCCGGGCCACCGCGTCGTGACAACGAAGGGAGCAACATCCCCACCATGAGACCCCGTGCCATGGCGGTTCGCCGAACGATCCCCGGGGCTTGGAGGTGGCCGCGATGAAGGCCGTCGTGATGGCCGGTGGTGAAGGCACCCGTCTTCGCCCGATGACCGCCAACCAGCCCAAACCACTGCTACCCGTCGTCAACCGGCCGATCATGGAGCACGTGCTCCGGCTGCTGAAGCGACACGGATTCGACGACACGGTCGTGACCGTGCAGTTCCTCGCCACCCTGATTCGCAACTACTTCGGGGACGGCGAGGAACTCGGAATGACCCTGCGCTATGTCGCGGAGGAGGTGCCGCTCGGCACGGCGGGCAGCGTCAAGAACGCCGAGGAGCACCTCCGGGGAGAGCCGTTCATCGTCATCTCCGGTGACGCGCTCACCGACATCGACCTCACCGACATGGTGCGGTTCCACCGCGAGAACGGCGCGATGGTCACCATCGGACTCAAGCGGGTCGCCAACCCGCTGGAGTTCGGCATCATCATCGTCGACGACGACGGCCGCATCCAGCGGTTCCTGGAGAAGCCCACCTGGGGGCAGGTCTTCTCCGACACCGTCAACACCGGTATCTACATCATGGAGCCCGAGGTCCTGGAGCACGTCGCCGCGGGTGAGAGCGTCGACTGGTCCAGCGACGTCTTCCCCAAGCTGCTCAAGGACGGCGCCCCCCTGTACGGCTACATCGCCGACGGCTACTGGGAGGACGTCGGCACCCACGAGAGCTACCTGCGCGCCCAGGCCGACGTGCTCTCCGGCAGGGTCGACGTCGAGATCGACGGCTTCGAGGTCTCCCCGGGCATCTGGGTGGCCGAGGGAGCCGAGGTCGACCCCGACGTGGTCCTCAAGGGACCGCTCTACGTCGGCGACTACGCCAAGGTCGAGGCCGGTGCGGAACTGCGCGAGTTCACCGTGCTCGGCAGCAACGTGGTGGTGCGTTCCGACGCGTTCCTGCACCGGGCGGTGATCCACGACAACGTGTACGTGGGCACCCGCGCCAACCTGCGCGGCTGCGTCGTCGGCAAGAACACCGACATCATGGCCGGCACCCGGGTCGAGGAGGGCACGGTCGTCGGCGAGGAGTGCGTCATCGAGTCCGAGGCCTACCTCGCCAACGACATCAAGGTCTATCCGTTCAAGACGATCGAGGCCGGCGCGGTCGTCAACGCCAACGTCATCTGGGAGTCCAAGGGCCAGCGCTCGCTGTTCGGTCCCCGCGGCGTGTCCGGGCTGATCAACGTCGAGATCACCCCGGAACTCGCGGTACGGCTGGCCAGCGCCTACGCCACCACCCTGAAGAAGGGCGCGGTGGTCACCGCATCCAGGGACGTCTCCCGGGCGGCGCGGACCCTCAAACGCGCGGTCGTCAGCGCCCTGACCGCGGCGGCCATCAACGTCCAGGACCTGGAGGCCGCCCCGCTGCCGCTGGCGCGCTTCCACACCTCCCAGTCGGGGCTCAGCGGCGGCATCGCGCTGCGCACCACACCGGGGGACCCGCAGTCGGTCGACATCGTCTTCCTCGACCCCAGCGGGGCCGACCTGTCCCCGGCCGCCCAGCGCAAGCTGGAGCGGGTCTTCTCCCGCCAGGAGTACCGCAGGGCCTTTCCCGGTGAGATCGCCGAACTGTCCTTCCCCTCCCGCAGCGTCGAGGCCTACACGCAGGAGATCCTGCGCAGCATCGACCTGTCCGGGGTGGACGAGGCGAACCTGAAGGTCGTGGTGGACTGCGCGGGCGGTACCGGATCGCTGATCCTGCCCGCCCTGCTCAGCCGGATCGGCGCCGACGTGCTCACCGTCAACAACCGCCTCGACGAGGCGTCGCCCACCGACACCCTGGCCAAGCAGATGCGCGACCTGCAGCGGCTGGGCGAACTGGTGGCGTCGGCGCGGGCCGAC
The DNA here is from genome assembly GCF_003574835.2 of Thermobifida halotolerans. Taxonomy (NCBI): domain Bacteria; kingdom Bacillati; phylum Actinomycetota; class Actinomycetes; order Streptosporangiales; family Nocardiopsidaceae; genus Thermobifida; species Thermobifida halotolerans. The sequence continues at coordinate 1,064,160 of NZ_CP063196.1, forward strand.
TTCGGCGTCAGGTTCGACCCGGTGGCCGAGCGGCTGCAACTGGTCGACGGCAGCGGCCAGCTGGTCGACAGCGAGCGCGCGCTGCTGGTGGTGCTCGACCTGGTGGCGGCCGAGCGCGGGGGCGGCCGGGTGGCGCTGCCGGTCACCACGACCCGGGTGGCCGAGCAGGTCGCCCGCTTCCACGGCGTCCAGGTGCAGTGGACCCCCACGGCCATCGACGAGTTGACCAAGGCCGCACTGGCCGAGGACATCATCTTCGCCGCCGACGGCCGGGGCGGGTTCGTCATACCGGAGTTCTCCCGCACCAGCGACGGAATCGCCGCGTTCGTGCGACTGGTCGGACTGGTGGCGCGCACTAAGATGTCGCTCAACCAGATCGACCAGAGGATTCCGCAGGCACACCTGCTGCGCCGTTCCGTGCCCACCCCGTGGGCGGTCAAGGGCAGCGTCATGCGCGAGGTGGTCGAGGCCGCGCAGGGCCGCGAGATCGACACCACAGACGGGGTCCGGGTCATCGAACCCGACGGTTCCTGGGCGCTGGTGCTCCCCGACACCGCCGAGGCGGTCACCCATCTGTGGGCCGAGGGGCCCGACGATGACACCGCCCAGCGGCTGCTGGAGGAGTGGGCGGCCGTGGTCGAACGGGCCGAGGGCTGACCTTGGACCGGGCGCGCGGCCCCGGGGGGCTTCCCGGGGCCGCGCGCCCGCCGTGTGCGGAGTTTGAAATCAGCCTGGAATCAGGGAAGACTCCGAGCACGGCACGGCCTCCGGCGCCGTGCGGATATGGTTTAGAGCCGAGTGCTCTTGGTGTAAGAGATGGTGAAAAAAGAGGTGATTATGGGGAAGGGATATGGAAAGGACCTGACCTGAGGCGCGGAGGTCCTCGGACCGCCATCTCCGTAACCTGTATGTCACCCAGTCGATTCAAGGACCGCCCCGTGCGGTAGGAGGCCGAGCCGACCTATGTCGAACTGCACGCAGTGCGGTCACGCCGTTGCGGATGATGCCCGTTTCTGCTCCAACTGCGGTTCCCCCGTCAACCGGTCACGAGGGGATCTGTCGCAGCCGCGTGAGCGCCGCGACCGCGTCGGCGAGACGACGTCCACGATCTCCATCAGCGGCATCCAGGCGCTGGAGGCCGAAGCTGACGGCGTCGAGGACGTGGCTCCCGACACGGCCGCCGTGGAAGCCCTGCCCCCCGGGACCGCCCTGCTGGTCGTCAAGCGCGGACCCAACGCGGGCAGCCGTTTCCTGTTGGACAAGGACGTCACCACCGCGGGACGCCACCCCAACAGCGACATCTTCTTAGACGACGTGACGGTTTCCCGACGGCACGTGGAGTTCTACCGACGCGGTGGCTCCTTCGGAGTTCGCGACGTGGGCAGCCTGAACGGCACCTATGTCAACCGCGAACGCATCGACGAGGCCGAACTCGGCGGCGGCGACGAGATCCAGATCGGCAAGTTCCGCCTGGTTCTCCTCACCAACCCGCGTCGCTGACCGGCGACCGACGCGACTGTCGCGGAGCGGGCGGGTCCGACCCCCGGCCCCGCCCCCCGAGCAGGTTTGCCGCGCCCAGGACCGGAGAGCCTTAGGAGAGGACCGCCGGGGGTCCGGTGTCCGCGACTGACACGGGCGGGCCCCGGCGGTGTACCGTGGGGAATGGAGCAGAGCGCACTTCGGCGTGTGCCCCTCCGAACGCGACAAGTCGTGGGACGGAGCCGCAGTGAAGCATATGGAGGTCGTCGGCGTCCGGGTGGAGATGCCGGCCAACCAACCGATTGTCCTGCTCAAGGAGACCGACGGGGAGCGCTACCTCCCCATCTGGATCGGCGCGGTCGAGGCCACCGCCATCGCGCTGGCACAGCAGGGCGTCAAACCCGCGCGCCCGCTCACCCATGACCTCCTCCGTGACGTCCTGGAGGCGCTGGACACCACTTTGACCACGGTGAACATCACCGCGTTGGAGAACGGCGTCTTCTACGCGGAGTTGGTGTTCTCCAACGGCGCCGAGGTCAGCGCGCGCCCCTCGGACTCGATCGCGCTGGCGCTGCGCACGGGGGCTCCCATCTACGTGCGCGACGACGTCCTCGACGAGGCCGGAGTGGCGATCCCCGACGAGCAGGAGGACGAGGTGGAGCGCTTCCGGGCGTTCCTGGACAACATCACACCCGAGGACTTCGGCAGGATGACCTGAGGCGACGGCCGGGAGCGGACGGGCACGCGCCGCGGCCGTGCCGACGAATCGATGTCGTCCGCGACGCGCCGAGGACTGTCGTTGACGCTGTCCATGCCCCCGGCTTACCGTCGGGGGGTGAAGCAGCCTGCGACGCCAAACCTGGTATCTCCCCTAGTCAAACCGTCGCAGGCCGGGAAGCCGGAGGTTCGGCGTGGCGGTTATCAGCGACAAGCAGAAAGCCTCCGAGCATCGGCGGGCAGCCGTGCGGTGGGCGGGTGAGCAGGGCCTGCTGTGTGAAGAGGACGTGGTGGGGCTGCCGATGGACGTCGGATACCGTGGCCCCGCCGCCTGCGCGGCAGCGGGGATCACGTATCGCCAGCTCGACTACTGGGCGCGCACCCACCTGGTCGAGCCGAGCGTCAGCGTGCCCGGCGGGGAGCAGCGTCTGTACAGCTTCCGCGACATCCTCGTCCTCAAGGTCGTCAAGCGGCTGCTCGACACGGGCATCTCCCTGCAGCAGATCCGCACCGCGGTGGAGCACCTGAGACAGCGGGGCACCGCCGACCTGGCCCAGATCACCCTGATGAGCGACGGCGTGAGCGTCTACGAGTGCACCTCGCCCGACGAGGTCGTGGACCTGCTCCAGGGCGGCCAGGGAGTGTTCGGGATCGCTCTGGGACGGGTGTGGCGGGAACTGGAGGCAAGCCTCGGCGAACTGCACGGCGAGCCGCTGGGCGCCGACGAGGACCCGCACCCCGGGGACGAACTGGCCCGGCGCCGCCGCCAGCGTCGCACCGGCTGACCGCCGGCGCCTCCGGGCCCGCGCCCACCGGCGGCGGGTGTGACCGGCATCTCGGAGCCGCGGGGAGCGCCCGGGGTGCGGATCGGTACCATGAGGAACGTGGCGGACCGGTACGGCACCGGCCGTCAACGACCGGCCGTTGACACCACACGGGAGAGACTCCGCGCCGCGGAGCGCCGACGGGGCAAACCTCCCCAGCAACCTCTCAGGCACCAGGGACCGTGTGGGACAGGCACTCTGGAGCACGGCGGCGCGTCGGCCGCAGGTGACAGAGGGGGAGACCAAGGAGCAAGCCGCCCGGCGGCCCAGCGACCAGGAGGTCTCCATGTCGGATCGCCCCACACCCGCCCCCCGGCCCGCGACGGAGTTCGCCGACCGGCACATCGGCCCGGACGCCGACGAGCGCGCCGCGATGCTCGAGGCGGTGGGCTACGCCTCCACCGCCGACCTGATGGCCGCGGCGCTGCCCGACAGCATCCTGAGCGCCCCCGGCGCCCCCGCGCCGCTGGACCTGCCCGAACCGGTCGGTGAGGCCGCGGCGCTGGCCGAACTGCGCGCACTGGCCGACCGCAACCGGGTGCTGGTCTCCATGATCGGGCAGGGCTACTACGACACCGTCACCCCGCCGGTGATCCGCCGCAACGTGCTGGAGAACCCCGCCTGGTACACCGCCTACACCCCCTACCAGCCGGAGATCTCCCAGGGGCGCCTGGAGGCGCTGCTGAACTTCCAGACGATGGTCGCCGACCTCACCGGCCTCCCGGTGGCCGGGGCCTCCCTGCTGGACGAGGCCACCGCCGCGGCCGAGGCGATGACCCTGGCCCGCCGGGTCGACAGGAAGAAGCGGTCGGTGTTCGTGGTGGACGCCGACGTGTTCGAGCAGACCCTGGCGGTGCTGCGCACCCGAGCCGAACCCCTGGGCATCGACCTGGTCGTCGCCGACCTGTCCGAGGGGCTGCCCGACGTCGACGCCTTCGGGGTGCTCGTGCAGTACCCGGCGGCGAGCGGGCAGGTGCGCGACGTGCGCCCGGTGGTCGAGGCCGCCCACGAGCGGGACGCGCTCGCCGTGGTCGCCGCCGACATCCTCGCGCTGACCCTGCTGCGCAGCCCCGGCGAGTTGGGCGCGGACGTCGCGGTGGGCTCCACCCAGCGCTTCGGGGTGCCCATGGGCTTCGGCGGCCCGCACGCCGCCTACATGGCGGTGCGCCAGGGGCTGCAGCGGCAGCTTCCGGGGCGGCTGGTCGGCGTGTCGGTGGACGCCGCCGGAAGGCCCGCCTACCGCCTGGCCCTGCAGACCCGCGAGCAGCACATCCGCCGCGAGAAGGCCACCAGCAACATCTGCACCGCCCAGGTGCTGCTCGCCGTCATGGCCGGGATGTACGCCGTCCACCACGGTCCCGACGGCCTGCGCGCCATCGCCGAGCGGGTGCACCGCCGCACCGCCGAACTCGCCGCCGGACTGCGCGGGGCGGGCGTGGAGGTGCTGACCGACTCCTTCTTCGACACGCTGCGGGTGCGGGTGCCCGCGCGCGCCGCCGACGTGGTCCGCGCCGCCCGCGACCTCGGCGTCAACCTGTTCCTCGCCGACGCCGACACCGTCGGCCTCTCCTGCGACGAGACCACCACGCCCGAGCACGTCCAGACGGTGCTGCGCGCCTTCGGTGCCCAGACCCCGCCCGACGGCGCCGACGTTTCCTCGGCGCTGCCCGCCGACCTGGTCCGCGACGTCGACTACCTGGACCACCCGGTGTTCCACACCCACCGCAGCGAGACCTCCCTGCTGCGCTACCTGCGGCGGCTGGCCGACCGGGACCTGGCGCTGGACCGCACCATGATTCCGCTGGGCTCGTGCACGATGAAGCTCAACGCCACCGCCGAGATGGAGGCGGTCAGCTGGCCCGCCTTCGCCGGACTGCACCCGTTCGCGCCGCTGGACCAGGCCGAGGGGCTGGTGCGGATCGTGCGCGACCTGGAGACGTGGTTGGCCGAGATCACCGGCTACGACGCGGTGTCTCTGCAGCCCAACGCGGGCTCCCAGGGCGAGTTCGCCGGGCTGCTGGCGATCCGCGGCTACCACCGCAGCCGGGGCGAGCAGCGGCGCGACGTGTGCCTGATCCCCGGTTCCGCGCACGGCACCAACGCCGCCAGCGCCGTCATGGCGGGCATGCGGGTCACCGTCGTGGCCTGCGACGACGGCGGCAACATCGACCTGGACGACCTGCGCGCCAAGATCGCCGACACCGGGGACGAGCTGGCGGCGCTCATGGTCACCTACCCCTCCACGCACGGGGTGTACGAGGAGACCATCACCGAGGTGTGCCGCCTGGTCCACGAGGCGGGCGGCCAGGTCTACGTGGACGGCGCCAACCTCAACGCGCTGGTGGGCTGGGCCAGGCCGGGTGAGTTCGGCGCGGACGTCAGCCACCTGAACCTGCACAAGACCTTCTGCATCCCGCACGGCGGCGGAGGCCCCGGGGTGGGGCCGGTGGCGGTGCGCGCGCACCTGGCCGACTTCCTGCCCAACCACCCGGCCCGCACCGAGGCGGGACCGCACACGGGCGCGGGCCCGGTGGCGGCGGCGCCGTTCGGCTCGGCGGGCATCCTGCCGATCTCGTGGGCCTACATCCGCATGATGGGGGAGCGGGGCCTGCGCGCGGCCACCGAGAACGCCGTGCTGGCCGCCAACTACGTGGCCCGGCGGCTGGCCCCGTACTACCCGGTGCTCTACACCGGTCCGAACGGTCTGGTGGCGCACGAGTGCGTCATCGACATCCGGGGCCTGCACAAGCGCACCGGGATCTCCAACGACGACATCACCAAGCGGCTCGTCGACTACGGCTTCCACGCGCCGACCATGTCCTTCCCGGTGCCGGGGACCCTGATGGTCGAGCCGACCGAGAGCGAGGACCTCGCCGAGCTGGACCGGTTCGTCGACGCGATGATCGCCATCCGCGCCGAGATCGACCGGGTGGCCGACGGCGGCTACGACCGCGAGGACAACCCGCTGAAGAACGCCCCGCACACCGCCGAGGCGCTCACCGCCGACGACTGGAAGCACGCCTACTCGCGCGAGGAGGCCGCCTACCCGCTGCCGGGCCTGCGGCAGAACAAGTACTGGGCGCCGGTGGGCCGCATCGACCAGGCCTACGGCGACCGCAACCTGGTGTGCGCCTGCCCGCCGCCGGAGGCGTTCGGCGACTGAGCCGCCCGCCGGTCGGCGCGGTCGTCCGCGCCGACCGGCGGAGGGACGCTCCCCCGCAACCAGCGAATCTACGCTGTAAAATCCCCGGTCCGGTTGCCGCCCGGGCGCCGGAACCGAGGGCGCGACCGCCGACCTCCTGAAGGGAAGACCACCCAGGAACGGGGGAGGAGAAGCGGACAGGCGGAAAACGCCTCCGCGATATGGCAGGGTGGGATGGTCGATGTCCAGTCAGGAGGAGTCGCGAATGACAACGCTCGCGACCGAGGCCGCCCAGGCAGCGGATAGAGCGGAACCGGGTTCGACCGACCTCTTCACGAGGCTCGACAGCCTGCCGGAGACCAGGCTGTGGCGGGCCGAGAGCTTGGACGGGGAAACGGTCACCTTGTCGCCCACGCCTGTTGGGCGCCACGGCCGAAACCTGCGAGAACTGGAACGCCAGTTGGCACCCCACCTCCCGCAGGGCACTGATGACGAGACCCGTCTTGAGATCCGGATGCACCACCTGCAGCGCAGCGTGACCCCGGATCTCTTCGTGGCTCCCGAGGAAGTGCTGGACACCTCCTCGCAGCACTGGATCGGCCCTGACGACGTGCTGCTCGTGGCCGAGGTGACTTCCAGAAGCAACGCCGGTGCCGACCGCGAGGCCAAACGCGGCATCTACGCACGGGCGGGCATCGAGTTCTACCTCCTCATCGATCCGCTGCTCGGCAAGGCCACGTTGTACGCCGGTCCCGAGGGTGACGACTACCGGGACCGGGCGGTACGCAACTTCGGTGAGAAGTTGGCCGTTCCCGAGCCGTTCGACTTCGTCCTGGACACCTCGCGGCTGCGCGCGTACTGACCGGTTCTTCGGGCGCAGGCCCCGTCCCTCAGGGCGGGGTCAGCCCGTTGCTTCCTCGCTGTGCTGGTGCTTTTGCCACCACTGGTAAGGCACCAGCACAGCTCGGGGTTCGCCGTTCTTCTTCACGATGGTGTGCTCTCCCCTGTAGTGAGCCTGGTCGATGCGTCGGCCGAGTTGGTCGCGGAGTTCGTTTGTTGCGAGTTCATCCATACCCCAACGGTACTAGAAGAACGAACATGACGTTTAGCACTAGTGGTACCGTAAGTACTGTGCAGCTTCGCTGCAGGTACCGCATCCACCCAAGCCCCGGCCAACAGCAGGCCCTTGCTCGGGCTTTCGGGGGCGCCCGCATGGGCGCTCCCCGGTTCCGGTCACGCAAGGACGACCGGCAGGCGATTCGCCTGCACTCCGGGGGTTTCCGTATCCGTGCCGACGGTCGCCCGAACCCGGCGAAGATCGGGGATGTGCGGGTGGCGTGGCCACGCGACCTGCCGTCCGCGCCCACCTCGGTCGCCGTCATCAAGACCGCCGACGGCCGGTACTACGCCTCATCCGTCGTGGAAACCGACCCGGGCGGGAAAGGCGGACACTCGGCCCCGGTGGTGGATGAGCACGGCCAGGACGTCGAACTCGCTCCGGACCTGGGGTTGAACACGTTCGCCACCGACCAGCACGGGCGCACGATCACCAACCCGCGTGCACTCCGCCGGGCCGAGAGGCTGGACGCCTGTGGAGACCGGGTAAGACCAGCCCCCGGGGTGGCTCAGGTCGGTGGAGCAGGAACCCACCGGAGCCTGGCATGAGCCGGGCAGAAGAAGTCCCCGCCTTTCAGGGCGGGGAGGACGTCAAGTCCGAAACCCCCGCGTCCCCCGCCGCACTCGGCGACACCGAGGCCGCCCTCCTGTGCGACCAGGCCCGGGACCTGGCCGAGGCGGGGCACCTGGAACGCGCGGCCGCGCGGTACGAGCGCGTGGTGGCCCAGGCCGGACCCCGACACCGGGCGCGGGCCGCGCTGGGGCTGGCCGTGGTGCGCGAGCGGAGCGGCGACACCGCCGCCGCGCGGCGCGCCGACGAGACCGCGATCGCCACCGAAGACACGGAGTTCGCGCCGCGCGCCGCCTACCACCTGGCGCTGCTGTGCGAGGGCGAGGGAGACGCCGAGGCGGCGGCCGACGCCTGGCGCACCGTGCTGGCCCTCGGCAACGAGCGCTACCTGGCGGTGGCCCACCACGGGCTGGCGCGGCTGGCCGAGTCGCGCGGTGACCGCGACGCCGCGCGCGGCCACTGGCAGCGGGCGCTGGACGCGCCCGCAGACCCCGAGACGGTGGCCGAGGCGGCCCGCGACCACGCCGAGCGGCTGCTGGAGCGCGGCGCGGTCGCCGAGGCCGCCGAAGCCGTCTCTCGGGGGCTGGCGGCTCGGGAGACGCCCGCGCTGCGGGTGCTGCTGGGCGCGCTGCACGTGGAGCGGGCCATCGCCGAGTTCGACGCGGCCCTGTCGGACGGTTCCGGAGCGCTCGACCCGGACAGCGCGGCGGTCGCCCACGAGCTGCTGGCGCGGCTGCTCGCCGTGCGCGGCGACGCGGAGACGGCCGAGCGCGTGTGGCACGGCGGCCTGACGCACCGCGACGGCGAGGTCGCCGCGCTGGTCCGCGCGCGGCTGCGGCGCGGCTTCCTGGAGCCCGACCCCGAGACCGCCGAGCGGACCGGCGAGGCCGAGTCCTGGTGGGACCCCTACCTGGAGGCGGCGGTGGCCTCCGACAGCGCGCCGCTGCTCGCCGGGGAGTTGTTCGTGGCCCTCAGCCGGATGCACGCCCTGCTGGCGGTGCGGCAGGCGGACGGGGCCGCCTCCGCGACGGAACTGCGCGCCGCGCTCGCCGGGGCGCTGCGGGTGGGAGACGACTACGTGTGGGGCCGCGCGCTCCACGACGACCTCCGCGGGCGGCTGCGCCGCGCCGACGGCTCCGCCTGATCCGGCGGCTCAGCCGCGCACCGCGTGGTAGATCATCGCCGCGACGTAGGAGACGCCGCCGACGAAGCCCAGGAAGGCGAAGGTCATCGTGGCGGCATGGTCGGTGATCAGGCCGTAGCAGAAGCCGCCCACGACCGTGAGGGCCATCACGTGGCCGACGAAGGCCGCGGCCCTGGAGTGGACCGAGCGCTGGCGCTCGTCGATCGCCGAGCCGCGCAGCAGGTCGGCGGCCTCGAACCGGCGGGACAGCACCACCAGGGCGACCGCGTAGCCGACCATGACGGCCAGCACCGCCGCGGCCAGGCCGGGCTCGCCGCGCAGCGCCACCGGGACGGCCAGCAGCAGTCCCAGAGCCACGGAGGTCCCGGGGACGAGCCAGCCGCCCGCGGGCGGGGACGTGTCAGGCCGACGTCGCCTGTTCTTCGTCTGCATGGAAGATCTCCTCCACGGGTCGTCGGAAGAGGCGCGCGATGCGGATCGCCAGCGGCAGCGAGGGGTCGTAGCGGCCCTTCTCGATGGCGTTGACCGTCTGCCGTGAGACCCCGAGCCGTTCGCCGAGGGCCTGCTGGGACCAGCCCCGCGCGGTGCGCAACGCGCGAACGTCGTTGTCCATTCCTCTCCCTGTGTCAAGCTTCCTTAACATGGAAAGTAGGCTTGACATCCCGTGGTGTCAAGGGTGTTTTCCATCGGGGGTGGCCGCCAGCTCCCTCCGGGACAACCGGTCGGCGCGGCGGATCGGCTCGCAGATCCGGTACCTCGGGGACAGGCGCAGCACCAGCGCGCAGGCGGAGTCCAGGTCCACGCGGTGCCCGACGGAGACGTACACCGGTTTGACGCCGTCCTGGACCCGCAGGCAGCGCCCCACCACCTCGCCGCCGTCGACCAGGTCGGCAGCCGACCCGCGGGCGGGACCGGGCTCGGCACAGCGGCCCACGAACGCGGTCTTGGCCACGCCGAGCACCGGCCGGTCCAGCAGCACGCCCAGGTGGCAGGCGAGCCCGAACCGGCGCGGATGCGCCAGCCCGTAGCCGTCGCAGACGTAGACGTCGGGCTCGACGTCCAGCCGCTCCAGCACGGTCAGCAGCGGCGGCAGCTCCCGGAACGCGAGCAGTCCGGGAACGTAGGGGAAGGACGGCGCGGCCCGCACGGTGGCCTGTGCCACGACCTCCAGCGTCGCGGCGTCCAGCACGGCCGCGGCCGCCACCAGTTCGGTCGCGCCGTAGCTGACGTCCAGTCCCGCCACCAGCCGCACCCCGCCGGGGTCGAGCGGTTCGGTCCGCACCCGGGGGGCCAGCCGGTCCTGCACAGCGCGCGCCTCGGACGGGTCGGAGGGCCGGAGTTCCTCCCGGGCCGGTTCCGGAAACACATGCGGCATGGACGCATCCCCTCGGATCGCTGGGCGGACGACCTGTTCAGCCTGCCACGCCCTCGCGGTCCGCCGCGCGCCGGGAGGGCGGCAGCGCCGCCACGCAGTCCCAGCCGAAGACCACGGTGTTGATGACCGTGAACACCGCGAGCGGGGGAAGAACCCCGACAGCGCCGCGGTGCGCTCGGGGTCGCCGACGAACCGGACCGGGCCGCCGAGCACGGCCGCGCCCACCCCGGCGGCGACCGGTCCGCGCAGCCACGCCACCGTCCCGCGGCGGAGGGCGGGCAGCCCCGACCGGGGGGCTTTCGGCGGCGGGGGACCGCCCGCGAGGCGGTGCGCGAACCGCGTCGGCCCACGCGACCACGCTGTGCCCGTAGGCCGCGGTGAAGCCCGGGTCCAACGCGCCGAGCCCGTGGCCGGCGTCGGCGTGGCCGCCCGCCTTCAGGTGCCCGGCGATGATCAGCAGCAGTATCACGTCCAGCACCGGGACCAGTAGGAGCAGCACGGTGCTCGACCGGCGCATGCGCAGCAGGCGGCGTGCGCCCGGTCCGCCCAGCAGCAGGACCCAGAACAGCACTTCGCAGGCCAGGATCGCGGTGACGATCATGGGCTCCCTCGCGGGTCCGTTGTCCGCGCGAGGAAGGAGCGGGCGTACTGCTTTCGGATGACGCGGCCGTGGACGGGGCCGTGCTGAGATGGGAGCGTGCGACAGGCCCGGGTGGAGTTACTGGACCGCGAGGCGCTGGGCGGTCTCTCGCGGCTGGGCAGCCTGCTGTGGGCGGCGGCCAACCTGGCGGTGGGACTGCTGCTGTGGGTCCTGGGGGTGTTCGTGCACCGGGACGGGGTCGATCCGCGCTGGCTGCTGGTCCCCCTGACGGTGGTGTGCGCGGCTCTGCCGCTGCGGCGCACCCGCCCCGGGACCGGGCTGGCGGTGGCCACGGCGGGGCTGGCCGTGGACGCGGCGGTGCTGGGACCGTCGGTGTGGCCGGTGGTCGTCTACGGCGACCTGCTGTACGCGGCGGCGGTGTGGGGCGGCTCCCGACTCGTCCACGGGGTGGTCGCCGCGGTCACCGCGGGCGGCGTGGCGACGCTGGGCCTCGGCGGTTTCCTGGTCCGCTCCATGCTGGTCGCCGACGGCCTGCTCGGGCTGCTGCAACTGATCGGCCTCTACACCCTGGTGTTCGTCACACCGCTGACGGGCGGGCTGAGCGTGCGCGCCCACCGGGCACGGGCCGAGCTGGAACGCCAGCGGGCCGCCCAGATCGCGCGGCTGGCCGAACTGGACCGGGCCAACGCGGTCGCGGCGGAGCGTGCGCGGATGGCTCGCGAACTGCACGACGTCGTCGCCAACCACCTCAGCGCGGTGGCCGTGCAGTCCACCGCGGCGCTGGCGCTGCGCGACTTCGACCCCGAGCGGGTGCGCGGCGTGCTGCGGGTGGTACGGGACAACAGCGTGCGGGGGCTGGCGGAGATGCGCCGGATGATCGAGGTGCTGCGCGCGGGGGACCGCCCGGATCCGGAACCGGTCGCCCCCCGACTGGGCGAGGCCGGTCGGCTGGTCGCCGTCGCGCGGGACGCGGGTCTCGACGTGGTGCTCGACGGTGTGGAGGACGTCGGTGAGCTGCCCGCGCGGGTGGACGCGGCGGCCTACCGGATCGTGCAGGAGTGCCTGACCAACGCGCTGCGCTACGCCGCGCCCCAACGGGTCCGGATCGTGGTGGGCCGCGCGGGCGCGTCCGATGGTGCGGTCGGGCTTCTGGTGGTGGAGGCGGTCAATCCGGTCGCGGAGTCGGCGCAGCACGCCGTGCCCGAGGGGCTGGGCGCGGGCGCGGGACTGGCCGGGATGCGGGAGCGGGCCGCGCTGCTGGGCGGCCGTCTCCGCGCGGGGCCCGACGGCGACGGGAGTTGGCGGGTGCGCGCCGAGTTGCCGGTCGAGCCGTGACGCGGTGCAGAGGACAGGGGAGGACACGTGGTCAGGGTCGTGGTGGCCGAGGACCAGGCGGCGGTGCGCGCGGGGCTGGTGATGATCCTGGGGACCGATCCCGACATCACCGTGGTGGCCGAGGCCGCCGACGGGCAGCGGGCCGTGGAGGCGGCCCTGCGCCTGCGGCCCGACGTGGTGCTCATGGACGTGCGCATGCCCCGCAGGGACGGCATCTCCGCCACCCGGGAGCTCGCCGCGGCGGGGGTGGACGTGCTCGTGCTGACCACGTTCGACCTGGACGAGTACGTGTTCGGGGCGCTGCGCGCGGGCGCGGCGGGGTTCTTGCTCAAGGACGTGGAGGCCGCCGACCTGGTCGAGGCGGTGCGCACGGTCGCGCGCGGCGAGGGGATGATCGCGCCGTCGGTGACCCGCAGGCTCATCCGCGAGTTCGCCGGGACCCGGCCGCGGCGGGAGGAGGTGGACCCGGCACTGCTGGACCGGCTCACCGGTCGCGAGCGCGAGGTGCTGGCCCGTGTCGGCGAGGGGCTGTCCAACCAGCAGATCGCGCGCCGCCTGCACATCACCGAGACCACCGTCAAGACCCACGTCAGCCGTATCCTGACCAAACTCGGCCTGCGCAGCCGGGTGCAGGCGGCCATCCTCGCCCGGGAGGCCGGGCTGCGCTGAGCCGCGCGGCCCGCTCCCCGGGGCGGTCCGCGCGGGCGGGTCAGCGGCGGGCGGTCAGACCGGTCAGGAGCGCGTCGAGGCCCTCGGCGAAGACGCGGTCGTGGTCGGTCTCGACGTCGCGCAGGGACGCGACGGTGGGGAAGCGCCCGTCGATCACCGCGGGTTCGCGGCTGGGCAGCCCCTCGTCGCGGACCTGGTGCACCACCGCGCCGATCACGTAGGAGTCGAGGGCCGCCGCCGCGCCGGGAACCGCCTGCGGGGGCAGACCCGCCTCGGTGAACGCCGCGTAGTGCAGTTCGGTGGCGCGCAGGGCCGCGACGGTGTCGGGACGGCGGTGGATCATCAGCGGCAGGGCGCCCGAGTGGCGCAGCAGCGCGGCGCGGTAGTCGTGCGCCCAGTCACGCAGCCGCTGGTCCCAGGGGCGCTCGTCGGGTCCGGGGTCCTGCGCCTCCTCTTCGGTCTCCTCCGCGGACTCCGCGCCGTCGGGCGAGGCGGCGCGGGTGGGATCGCTGATGTACTCCACGATCGCGCCGAACAGCTGCTCCTTGCCCAGCGGGAAGTGGTGGTAGATCGCCATCGCCTCGACCTTGAGGGCGTCGCCCAGGCGGCGCATGGTGAGGTTGCGCAGCCCCAGGCCGTCGATGATGCGCAGGGCCTCGGTGACGATGAGTTCGGCGCTGAGGCCGGCGTTGTTTCGGCTCACACCGCCATCTTAGACTTACCGCGTAAAGTCGGATGCGGATTGGTGCGAGGGTGTCGGAGAACGATCACCGGACCCCTCTAGAGTTGTCCCTAGCCATCCGAGACAAGGAGCGAGCATGGTGCTGGGAGCCCGCAGGGTCAAAGCAGAGGCGCGTGCGCGGTACGCCGAGGACGTCGAGCAGGCGGAGCGGCTGCCGGAGTTGCTCGAGGCGGCGCGCGGGGCCGAGGAGGAACTGGCGCGGGCCCGCGGGGCCGGTGCCGACGTGGCACAACTGCACCGGCTGGGAGTCGCCTACGACGCCGCGCTCACCGACGCGATGCGCGCCGCCTACGCGCGTCAGCGCGTGCTGGTCGGCGTGCGCGGCTACGAGGACCGCATCTACCGGCGGCGCAGGCTGGCCCGGCCCGAGGTCAGGGAGGCCACCGAACTCGCCGAGCGCCTGCTGACCCTGCGGGAGCGGCACCGGCTGCACGGCATCGAGCGGGTTCCGCGCAGCCCCGTGGCAGCCTGAGGGAAGGGATGCCATGGCGACGGACTTCGTACGCATCGATCCGTCCTCGAAGGTCCCGCCGTACGAGCAGATCCGCGCGGCGGTCGCCAACGCCGCCGCCACCGGTCGGCTGCCCGTCGGCTACAAACTGCCCACGGTGCGCGCCCTGGCCGGTGAACTGTCGGTGGCGGTCAACACCGCGGCACGCGCCTACCGGGAACTGGAGCAGGCGGGGGTGGTCGAGACCCGGGGCCGTTCGGGCACCTTCATCGCGGCGGGCGGCGACCGGCAGCGCGCCGAGGCGCTGGCCGCCGCGCGCCGCTACGCCGAGACCGTCTCCCGGCTGGGTATTGCCCGTGAGGAGGCCGTCGCCATCGTCCGCGCCGTGTTGCACGGCTGAGCTGGTCAGTCGCTGACGCTGCGCGCCACGACGAAGTAGAGCATGAGAACACCGACCCAGGCGACCAGCATTCCGGCGGAGCCCGCTATACCCGCGCCGATCGCGGTGAGCGGGACGGCCACGCCCAGCGAGACGATCGCCATGACCATGCGCACGGTGTTGCCCCGCACCCCCCTGCCGTTGGGCAGGGCCCCGGCCTGGATCCGCGCGTCGATCTGGGCGCTGACCTGCTGGGCGATGGTCTGGTCGAGGCGCTCGGCGAGCGCGGAGGCCACGGCGTCGTCGTAGTCGGGGCCGAGTTCGCGGCTGGTCTTCAACGAGGCGGCGATCTCGTCGCGGGGGACAGGCTCGGTGCTCATGCGTCCAGTATCGGCCACCGCGGCACGGGGTGCCCAGGGCGGGCGGGGAATTCGGGGACGATTCAGGGAGATCCCTGATCAGCGCGTCCCGGGCGGTACGGCCCGAAACCGCGTCGCGGCTCCGACACACCGTCCCCGAGGTGTGGGAGCCGCGACGTGCGGGGCGGGCCGGGTCAGCTCGCGAAGTCCAGCAGCTGCTGGGCGCGGCTGGGGTGCCGCAGTTTGGACAGGGACTGCTTCTCCAGTTGGCGGATGCGTTCGCGGGTCAGCCCCAGGTGCTTGCCGATCTCGTCCAGGGTGCGCGGACGTCCGTCGAGCAGGCCGAAGCGCAGCGACATGATGGTGGCCTCACGGGGCTCCAGGTCGTCGAGCGCGCGGCGCAGCTGGTCGGCCATGAGCTGGCGGTCCACCACATCGGAGGCCTCGGAGGCGTCGACGTCCTCGATGAGGTCGCCGATCCGGGTCTCGCCGTCCTCGCCGATCGTGGAGTCGAGGCTGATCGGCTGGCGGGTGACCCGCAGCAGCTCCTCGATCTGGGCCGGGGTCTTGTCGAGTTCGCGGGCCAGCTCCTCGGGAGTGGGCTCGCGTCCCATCGTCTGGTGCATGTCCCGCTCCAGACGGCTGACCTTGCTCAGCAGCTCCAGGACGTGCACGGGCAGCCGGATGGTGCGCGCCGAGTCGGCGAAGCCGCGCTGTATGGCCTGGCGGATCCACCACATGGCGTAGGTGGAGAACTTGTAGCCCTTGGCGTAGTCGAACTTCTCCACCGCGCGGATCAGGCCGAGGTTGCCCTCCTGCACGACGTCGAGCAGGGACATGCCGCGGTCGCTGTACTTCTTGGCCACCGACACCACCAGCCGCAGGTTGGCCTCCAGCATGTGGGCCTTGGCGCGGCGGCCGTCCTCGGCGATCCACTCCAGCTCCTCGCGCTCGGTGTCGCCCATCTCCCGGGGTTCGGGAGCGCCGTCGAGGAGTCCCAGCTTGTACTCGGCGAGCAGGCCCGCCTCGATCCGCTTGGCGAGGTCGACCTCCTGCTCGGCGGTGAGCAGTTGACGACGTCCGATAGCTTTGAGGTAGGTGTGGACCGAGTCGCCCAGGGCCGGCGAGTGGTCGTCCAGGTCGGCCTCGTGGCTGTCGTGGACCTCGGTCTCGGTCCGAGCCGCCTTCTTCCTCCGGTTCTTGCCCCTGCGGGGGCGGCTGTCGGCGGTCTCGGCGGTCTCGGCGGGCGTGGCCTCCAGGGCCGCTTCGAGGGCTTCGTCGTCGCCGGGATCGACCGATTCCAGTGTGGTGTCCTCGCCGTTGGCGAGCCGGACTCCGGCCTCGGACAGCTCCCGCAGGATGGAGCGGCCTTCGGCGGGGCTGATCCCGGCCTCGGAGAACGCGGTGCGCAGCTCGGAGAGAGACACGTGTCCCTGGGAACGTCCCCGGGTGATCAGCTCGTCGAGCGTCGCCGAGGCGGCCTCAACCTCCGCCGTCATGGGAGAGGCGGCTAGGGCAGTGCGCGACATGAGGGCACCTCCCTCCCTTCAAGACAGTCAGGCGCGTGGCGGAAGAGGAGAACCGCCGTCTTGGGCACGCCACTATGTCCAACGTGTGGAAGAGTCAAATGTTCCCGAATCTCGATTGGATATCGGCAGAAGTGATGGCGATCACCGGCTTCCCCGGCACTGAACACGCTGCGGATGAGGTAAAGGGGGACGGGCTGGTCGCGGGTGGAAGACAGCGGTGTTCACCCCGGTATGACGACGCGTGCGGCCGTGAAGTTCCCGATCAGGCCTGACCCAGGCGGCGCAGGTCCGGTTTGCCCGAGGCCAGGAGCGGCAGTTCGGCGCGGAGGTCGAGTTCCCGGGGGGCGGCGTAGCGCGGCAGGTGCGCGCCCACCCAGTCGCGGACCTGCTCCAGGGTCGGGGGCGCGGCCGGGTCGGCGGGGACGACCACGGCGCTGACCCGCTGCCCCCACTCGGGGTCGGGACGGCCCACCACCACGGCCTCGGCGACCGCGTCCATCCGGTTCAGCAGGGCCGCCACCTCGGCGGCCACCACCTTGTGCCCGCCGGTGTTGATGACGTCGTCCATCCGGCCCCGCACCCGCAGCCGCCCCTCCTCCAGCACGCCCAGGTCGCCGGTGCGCAGCCAGCGGCGGCCGTCCCGCTCCACCAGGTGGTGGGCGGTCAGGTCGGGACGCAGCCGGTAGCCGTCGCACAGCATCGGCCCCGACAGCCAGATCCGCCCTTCCGAGTCCACCTCGACCGCGGCCCCGTCCAGGGGCAGGCCGTCGTAGACGCAGCCGCCGCAGGTCTCACTCATGCCGTAGGTGGTGACCACGCGCGCCCCCGCCTGCCGGGCGGCGCGCAGCAGGTCCTCTCCCGCCGCGGCGCCGCCCAGCAGCACGGTGCGAAACAGCGACAGGTCCGCGCCCGCGGCCAGCAGGCGGCGCAGCTGGGTGGGCACCAGCGACACGTGCGGGCGGTGTTCGGCGGCCTCGGCCATGACCGCCGCCGGATCGAAGGGGCGGTGCAGCACCGGCGCGCCCAGGACCCGGGCACGCAGCAGCACCTGCAGGCCGGAGACGTGCGCGGTGGGCAGAACGCACAGCCACGGCTGGTCGGGCAGCGCGCCGATCCGCGCCACGGACGCGCGGGCCGCGGCCAGCAGCGCGGCGGTGCCCAGCTCCACGCCCTTGGGGCGGCCGGTGGACCCGGAGGTCGCGATGACCAGCGCGGTGTCGTCGGCCACGGCGAGGCCGTCGGACAGGGGGGTCACGCCGTCGGGGGTGCGCACGCTCGCCGGGCGCATCGTCTCCAGCAGGACGCGCAGGTGCGGTCGGGGAACCTCCGACGCGACCGGCAGCAGGGCGGGTCCGCGTCCGTCGAGAGCGGCGTCCACGAGGTCGGTCAGACGCTCGGGGGAGAGGCCCACCGCCGCCTGCAGGGGGCGTCGATTCGGCATGGACGTCAAGGGTAGTGCGTGAGTGGCCTGCGGAGGCGGCTAGGGTGGACCCCCGAAAGCGCAAGGTCGACCAGGAGAGGCGAGAACGTGGGCAGCGTGGTGGACTGGAAGCGGTCCGGGGACTACACCGACATCATCTACGAGACCGCCGAGGGTATCGCCAAGATCACCATCAACCGCCCGGAGGTGCACAACGCCTTCCGTCCGCAGACCCTGTTCGAGTTGCAGCAGGCCTTCAACGTGGCCCGTGACGACTCCTCGGTCGGCGTGATCATCTTCACCGGCGCCGGTGACAGGGCGTTCTGCTCCGGAGGCGACCAGAAGATCCGCGGCGACGACGGCTACCTGGGTGACGACGAGGTGGCCCGGCAGGGCATCGGCCGACTCAACGTGCTCGACCTGCAGGTGCAGATCCGGCGCCTGCCCAAGCCGGTCATCTGCATGGTCGCGGGGTACTCGATCGGCGGCGGCAACGTCCTGCAGGTCTGCTGCGACCTGACCATCGCCGCCGACAACGCCCGGTTCGGCCAGACCGGTCCCAAGGTCGGCTCCTTCGATGGCGGCTACGGCTCCTGGCTGCTGGCCGAGACCGTGGGCCTGAAGAAGGCGCGCGAGATCTGGTACCTGTGCCGCCAGTACAGCGCCGAGGAGGCGCTGCAGATGGGCATGGTCAACGCGGTGGTGCCGCTGGAGCGGCTCGAGGAGGAGACCGTCGCCTGGGCGCGGGAGCTGCTGGAGAAGTCGCCGCTGGCGCTGCGCATGCTCAAGGGGGCGCTGAACGCGGTCAGCGACGGCGCGGCGGGGATGCAGCAGTTCGCCGGGGACGCCACCATGCTCTACTACATGAGCGAGGAGGCGCAGGAGGGCCGCGACGCCTTCAAGGAGAAGCGCCGTCCCGAGTTCGACAAGTTCCCGCGCCGTCCGTGAGGGGGCGGGCGTTCGCCATCCCGCTGCGGACCCGCTTTCGCGGCGTCACCGTGCGCGAGGGGATGCTGGTGCGCGGCGCGGCGGGGTGGGGGGAGTTCTCCCCGTTCGCCGAGTACCCGCCCGCCGAGTGCGCCCGCTGGTGGGCGGCCTGCCACGAGGCCGCCGAGGTCGGCTGGCCCGAGCCGGTGCGCGACCGCGTCCCGGTCAACGCCACGGTCCCGGCCGTGGGCCCGGAGGAGGCGGCGCGCCTCGTCGCCGCCTCCGGCTGTGCCACGGCCAAGGTCAAGGTCGCCGAGCGCGGCCAGACCGAGGCCGACGACCTGGCCCGGGTGGAGGCGGTGCGTGACGCGATCGGCCCCTCGGGGAAGGTGCGGATCGACGTCAACGGCGCGTGGGACGTCGACACCGCGGTGCGCATGATCCGGGCGCTGGACCGCTTCGGGCTGGAGTATGTCGAGCAGCCGTGCGCCACGGTCGAGGAGTTGGCGCTGGTGCGGCGGCGGGTGGCGGTGCCGGTCGCGGCGGACGAGTCGATCCGCCGCGCCGAGGATCCGCTGCGGGTCCGCGACGCCGAGGCCGCCGACGTCGTGGTGCTCAAGGTGCAGCCGCTGGGCGGGGTGCGCGCCGCGCTGCGGCTGGCCGAGGCGTGCGGACTGCCCGTGGTGGTCTCCAGCGCGGTCGAGACCTCGGTGGGGCTGGCCGCCGGCGTGGCGCTGGCCGCGGCCCTGCCCGAACTGCCCTACGCCTGCGGACTGGCCACGATGCGGCTGCTGGAGGCCGACGTGTCCGCCGATCCGCTGCTGCCGCTGGACGGGGCGCTGCCGGTGCGCCGGGTCGAGGTCGACGAGGAGCGGCTGTCCGCCGTGGAGGTCGACGCCGCGGCGTGGCGGGACCGCATGGCCGCGGCGCGCGCCGAGTGGGAGCGCCCCGACCGGCCGCCGTGGCCGTGACGCGTCTTCTCGGGGCCTTCCGGACGGGGACGCGGGGCGTGCCGCAGACCACTGGTGTAGACCACGGGGCGGCGTAGCGGATCTCATCGGGCGGTGGTGGCGATCCCTCCGCGAAGGGGGCATATTCTCAGGTCCTATATGGTCGGCTCGCGGGTTCCCCACGGGGAGTCGGCGCGGGTGTCTCCTGGACGGACCGTCCGGGTTTCGCGGATACGACTGACAAGTAGGTCCTGTGGCAAGAGAGTGTGCATGAATCCGTCTACCGCCCTGGCGCGTGTCCTGGTCGACGAGCTGGCCCGGTTGGGACTCGCCGAGGCCGTCGTCGCACCGGGGTCCCGTTCGACTCCGCTGGCACTCGCCCTGGTGGCCGATCCCCGGATCCGCACCCATGTCCGCATCGACGAGCGTTCGGCGTCCTTCCTCGCCGTGGGGCTGGCCCGGGTCTCGCGCCGCCCCGTCGCCCTGGTGTGCACGTCGGGCACTGCCGCGGCCAACTTCCATCCCGCCGTCCTGGAGGCCGACCAGAGCGGGGTGGGGCTGCTGGTGCTCACCGCCGACCGGCCGCCGGAGCTGCGGGGAACCGGCGCCAACCAGACGGTGAACCAGATCGGCCTGTTCGGGTCGGCGGTGCGGTTCTTCACCGAGGTGGGGGTGCCCGAACCGGTGCCGGGCATGGTCGCCTACTGGCGGTCGCTGGCCTGCCGCGCCTGGGCGGCGGCCCGGGGCTCCCGCCCCGGTCCGGTCCATCTCAACCTGGCCTTCCGCGACCCGCTGGTGCCCGAACCGGGCGGCACGCCGTGGCCGGAGCCCCTGGACGGGCGGTGCGGCGAGCAGCCGTGGATCGACGTCGCCCCGCTGCCGAGCGAGCCCGAACCGGTGGAGCTGCCCCCGGTGGAGCGCGGCGTGATCGTGTGCGGCGACGGCGACTACGACCCGGTGCCGTTCCTGGCGTTGGCCGCCGAGACCGGCTGGCCGCTGCTGGCCGAGCCCACCTCCAACGCCCGCCGCGCCGAGGCGGTCTCCGGCTACCGGCAGCTGCTGGCGCTTCCCGAGTTCGTCGCCGCGCACGAGCCCGAACTGGTGGTGAGCGTCGGCCGTCCGGGACTGTCCCGCCAACTGCTGGCCTACCTGCGCCGCGCGGGGCGGCACGTGGTGGTGGGCGAGCCCGCGGCGTTCGCCGACCCGGTGCGCACCGCCACCGACGTGGTCGGCGCGGTGCGCGCGCCGCGCTCGGCCGTCCCCGACACCGCGTGGGCCGCCTCCTGGGCCGCGGCGGAGGCGGCCGCCCGTGTGGCGGCCGACCGGCTGCTGGACGCCGACGAGGCGCTGTCGGAGCTGCGGCTGGCCCGCGACCTGGCCACGCACCTGGCGCCGGGGTCACTGCTGTTCGCCGGGTCCAGCATGCCCATCCGCGACCTGGACGCGGTGATGCGGCCGCGCTGCGGGCTGCGCGTCGTCGGCAACCGGGGGGTCAGCGGCATCGACGGCACGGTCTCCAGCGCCGTGGGCGCGGCCCTGGCCCACCAGGCCGACGGCGGGGGAGGGGCGTTCGCGCTGCTGGGCGACCTGGCGCTGCTGCACGACCAGAACGGTCTGCTGCTCGGCGCGCAGGAGCCCCGCCCGGACCTGGCGGTCGTGGTGGTCAACAACGACGGCGGCGGGATCTTCTCCGGACTGGAGCAGGCCGGACATCCCCACTTCGAGCGGGTGTTCGGCACCCCGCACGGCGTGTCCGTGGAGCAGGTCGCGGCCACCGCGGACCTGCCCTACACGCGTCTGGAGTGGGCCACCGACCTGCCCAAGGCCCTGCTGGGGGAGGGGCTGCGGCTGGTGGAGGTGCGCACCGACCGCGCCGCCTCGGCCCGCCTGCGCCGCGCCCTGCAGGACGCGGTGGCCGACGCGGTGCGGTGAGGGGTTCCGGGGGCGGGAGGTGTCTCGCCCCCGGGGGAGTCGGGCGCGGTGGAATCCGGTGCTCCTGTCGGGGAACTGCGCCGGTGTTTGGTCCATCAAATGGATTCGATGTCTTTTTCCGGGTGATCTGTCGTGTTTTTCCACGGCGAATTCGATGCTAGATTCACGGTCATATGCACGTGCATACGGCCGTGCATTAGCGAATGCAAGGAGAGAACATGGCCGACGCCCCGAAGCCCCGACCGCTTCCCGAACCCGGGCGCGACCCGGTCCGCGGGTTCCTCGCCGTACTCCGCTTCCTGCTGTGGCTGATCGCGCAGGAGGCAGAGCCCGGATGGGCGTGATGCCCTCCGACATACGCTCCTGTCCGGCCGGGACGGAGCAGCCGACAGGGTAGAAAAGGCACGGAGACCCCGAACGGAGAATGGAGAACGCATGCCGGACCGAGAAGCCGCAGCAGGCACGGTCGTGGTCGGAGTGGACGGCTCCGAGGGCAGCATGAACGCCCTGGACTGGGCCGCCGACGCGGCCGCGGGACGCGGTGCGACACTGCGCCTGGTCTACGCCATGAGCCTGCCGCTGGTGACCACCCCGCTCGGCGGCCCGATCCGGACCGCGCCCTCCCAGGAGGTCTCCGACTCCGCCGCCGCGCTGCTGGACGAGGCGCTGCACCGCGCCCGCGCCCGCGTGCCCAACCTGAAGGCCGTCACCGAGAGTTCCCGGGTCGAACCGCACCACGCGCTGCTGAAGGCGGCCGAGGAGGCCGACCTGGTCGTGGTGGGTTCGCGCGGCCTCAGCGGCGCCAAATCGCTCTTCCTCGGCTCGGTCGCCCAGCGCGTCGCCTCCCACGCGCCCTGCCCGGTCGTGGTGGTCCCGCCCACCAGCCAGGAGCCCACGGCACGCAGGGGCCGCGTCGTGGTGGGCGTGGACGGCTCCGCGCACGCCGCCGCCGCACTGCGGTTCGCGCTGGTCGAGGCCGAACGTATGCGCGCCGAACTGGTCGCGGTCTACGCCTGGCAGGTGCCCGACACCCCCGTCGACCCGTTCACGGTGCTCGACACCGACGTCGAGGTCGACCGCCAACGCCAGGTCGAACGGGCCCGCGACTGGCTGCTGGAGGTGGTCGACGCCGCCCGCACCCCGCTGACCCGCGGCGTCCCGGTGCGTGCGGCGGCCCCCGAGGAGCACCCGGCGGCGGCGCTGCTCGCCGAGGGGGCCGACGCCGACCTGGTCGTGGTGGGCTCGCGTGGCCGCGGCGGGTTCACCGGGATGCTGCTGGGATCGGTCAGCCGGTCGGTCCTGCACCACGCCGTCGTCCCCGTCGCCGTCGTGCACGTCGCCGAGAAGTCCGACTGAGCGGGCGCGGCACGGACGGGGAGCGGTGGGTCACCGCGGGGTGGTGGGCGGTCGAGGCGTCCCCGGCGCCGCGTCCGCCCGCGCCTCCGTCTTCTCGCGCTTTCCGGACCGGTCCGTACCGGGGGTGTCGGGGCGGGTGCCCGGTGTTCTCCCCGGTGACCTGTCGGTGGAGGCGCGGGTGGCTCGGCGCCCGGGGGCGCCTCCCCACTCCCGCACCGACCCACCCCCTCCGGCGGACGTGTCCTTACAACGCGTCTCGCCCACCCCCACGGGGCTGAGGCCACAGGACCCCCTGAGGCCAAGGCCACCCGAGCCCCCTCCGGAGTTGAGGCCGCACGACCCTCTGGGGTGGAGGTCACCTGGAAACCGCCCACGGGGCTGAGGCCGCCTGGAGGTGGCACTCCTGGCCCGCCTGACCTCCCGGCACCGGTCCGGAACCACACTCCGGTCGGGAAGCGTCTCCCACCGACGCCCTATCCGTCGGTCAGGGCCGCGCGCATCGCGTGGAACTTCGCGGTGGTCTCCGCCAGTTCCGCCGCCGGGTCGGAGTCGGCGACGATCCCGCTCCCGGCGAACAGGCGGGCCCGCCTGCCGTCGACGTGGGCGCAGCGCAGCGCGATCCCCCACTCGCCGTTGCCGTGCGCGTCCAGCCACCCCACCGGCCCGGCGTAGCGGTCCCGGCGCATCCCCTCCAACTCGGCGATGACCTCCATCGCCAGCGGGGTGGGGGTGCCGCCCACCGCCGCCGTGGGGTGCAGCGCCGCCAGCGCACGCAGGGTCGCCACCCCCGGGCGCAGGGTCGCGCGCACCGGTGTGGCCAGGTGCTGCACGTTGGCCAGGCGCAGCAGTTCGGGGCGGGCGGGGACACGCAACGCGGCGCAGAACGGCTCCAGTGCCCGGCGCAGCGACTGGACCGCGTAGACGTGCTCCTCGATGTTCTTGGCCGAGTCGAGCAGGGCCGCGGCCAGGGCCGTGTCCTCGTCCTCGGTGGCCCCCCGCCGGGCGGTTCCGGCCAGCACCAGCGACTCCAGGCGGTCCCCGGTGCGCCGCAGCAGCAGTTCGGGGGTGGCGCCGGTGAGCCCGGCCACCGAGTAGGCGTAGCAGTCCGGGTAGCCGCGGGCGAGCCGCCGCAGCAGGGTGCGCACGTCGACGGGGCGGGTGGCCTCGGCCACCACGTCGCGGGCCAGCACCACCTTCGCCAGTTCCGTGCCGCGGATGCGCTCCACCGCCCGGGCCACGGAGGAGGCCCAGGCGTCCTCGCGCACCGTGCCCGGCGACCAGCGCAGCCCGCCCACCGGCCGGGGCGGCGGAGCGGGGACGAGCGGATCGGACTCCTCACCCACGACCGTCAGCCACGTGCGTCCGCCGCGCCGCCCCACGAGCACGCGCGGCAGCACCAGCGTCGACCCGGCGTCGCGGCCGTCGAAGGTGAAGGAGCCGAACACCACGGGGCCGCTGCCCGCCCGGCGGACCTCGTCGTGGACGGTGATCCCCGCGAGCAGCGACTCCAGCCACTCGGCGGCCGCCGCGAACCGCCCGCCGCCGCAGCGCTCGCTCTGGGCGGGCAGTTCCAGCCGCGCGGCC
Source organism: Thermobifida halotolerans (assembly GCF_003574835.2). Lineage (NCBI taxonomy): Bacteria > Bacillati > Actinomycetota > Actinomycetes > Streptosporangiales > Nocardiopsidaceae > Thermobifida > Thermobifida halotolerans. The sequence goes on from NZ_CP063196.1 coordinate 1,088,762, forward strand.
GTCCCCCACGCCACCAGTCCCTCGCCCCGCCGAACCCAGGCCAGTGGAGCGGTGGGGGGAAGCAGATCGAGCAGGGCGCGCTCCTCGGACAGCGCCACGGTGCGCACGGTCATGCGCTCACAGGAGGTCGGAGAGATCACGAGGAAGGAGTCTATGCGGCTGCCCCGTCGGGCATGACGCCGCCACCAGCGACAAGCCGCCGAAGTGGCGGCGGAGGTGGTCCGGGACGTCTAGGCTGGCGAGCGTTCGCCCCGTTTCCGAGGTGTGCTGTGGGGAGTGCCCGATGGGATGGTTGGCCCGTTCCGCCGCCGTGGCGGTGCTGCTGTCGGTGACGGCCGCGTGCGCGTCGGTTCCCGAGGGCGCCGCGCCCAACGTGCCCGCGCCCGCCGCCGACACGGGCGGCGCCGGACCGGGACCGTCCCCGTCGCACAGCGCCGCGGTCCAGGCCACGCCGGTCCCCGAGGACTGCGAGGTGGCCGCCGACCACCCCAAGCGGCAGTTGCGCGGGGTGTGGATCACCACCGTGCGCAACATCGACTGGCCCTCCGAGGCCGGGCTGAGCGCGCGGGAGCAGCAGGACGAACTCGTCGCGCAGTTGGACCGCGCCGCCGAACTGGGGCTGAACGCGGTGTTCTTCCACGTGCGGCCCACCGCCGACGCCGTGTACGCCTCCGAGCTGGAGCCGTGGGCCCGCTACCTGACCGGTGAGCAGGGCGGCGACCCCGGCTACGACCCGTTGGAGTTCGCCGTCGAGCAGGCGCACGAACGCGGCCTGGAGTTGCACGCCTGGTTCAACCCCTACCGGGTGGGCTGGCAGGAGGCCGACATCGACCACCTGGTCGACGACCATCCGGTCCGGCGGCACCCCGAGTGGCTGGTCACCTACGGCGACCAGGGCTACTTCGACCCCGGCAACCCCGAGGCCCGCGAATGGGTCGTCGACGTGGTCGCCGACGTCGTGGAGCGCTACGACATCGACGGCGTGCACTTCGACGACTACTTCTACCCGTACCCGGCGGAGGGGGAGACCTTCGACGACGACGCCAGTTGGCGGGCCCACGGGGACGGCTTCGCCGACCGGGCCGCGTGGCGGCGCGACAACGTCAACCAGTTGATCAGCGGGGTGCACGAGCGGATCGAGGAGACCAAGCCGTGGGTGCGGTTCGGGGTGAGTCCGTTCGGCATCTGGCGCAACCGCAGCAGCGACCCCACGGGGTCGGACACCAGCGGACTGCAGTCCTACGACGCCCTCAACGCCGACACCCGCACCTGGATCCGGGAGGGCTGGATCGACTACGTCGTCCCGCAGCTGTACTGGCCGCAGGGCTTCGCCACCGCCGACTACGCCGAACTCGCGCCGTGGTGGGCGAGCGAGGTGGCGGGCACCGGCGTCGACCTCTACATCGGGCAGGCCGCCTACCGGGTGGGCGAGGACGGCTGGGAGGGCGAGGACGCGCTGTCGGTCCAACTCGACCTCAACACCGCCCACCCCGAGATCACCGGCGACGTCTACTTCTCGATGAAGGACCTCGACGGCAGGGCGCGCGGCGCCGTCGAACGGGTGGCCGCCGACCACTACGCGCGTCCCGCGCTGCCGCCCGTGGCCGACGACGCGCGGGGGGCGCCCGCGCCGGTGGGCGGACTGACCGCCGAGGCCGACGCCGACGGGGTGACGCTGAGCTGGCAGGGGGCGGAGACCGACCGGATGTACGCGGTCTACCGGGTGCCCGCCGACGCCGACCTGTGCGTGCTGGCCGACGCCGACCACCTGGTGGCCGTGCTCGGCGGCGGTCGGCGGACCTACCGCGACGGGTACGCGGCCTCCGAGGCGGTGCGCTACCACGTGACCGCGCTGGACTCCTTCCGGGTCGAAAGCGCCCCCGGAGCGGGCGCCGTGGTGAATCCGGGGTGAGCCAACACCAACCTTCTGGTTAGATCCGTGCGCACGGAGCCGGGTATCGCCCGCCGCCGGACGGATAGAAACTGAGTAGCGGGGCAGAGTCGAAGAAACGCGCACCAGTGCTGGAATCCCCGGTCGGTGAAGGAGGGCGCCATGTCTCTGCGAGAGAACGAAAGACGAATTCTGGCCGAGATCGAGGACCAGCTCAGCACGGACGATCCCGACCTCGCCGAGGTCCTGGCCTCCTTCGACGTGGACGACTACATCGCTCCCGAGGACGCGGGCGGGGAGTGGAAGCCCTGGGCGGTGTGCGGTGCGATCGCGGCCGTGGTGGTCGGCCTGCTGGTCGCGCTGTTCCTGGCGGTTCCCGGCCCCACTCCCCAGGAGGAGGTGCCCGCTCCCGCCGGATCGGGCGCGGTGACGCAGACGCTCACGCCCTGAGGAGGCCGACGGGCTTTCCGGCCGAAACGCCGAAAAGCCCGTGGCGGGTCGGGGGTCAGAGCCCGTCGAGGAAGCGCTTGGCCAGCGGTGCGGCGGCTCCCGCTCCGCTCTCGCCGTCCTCGACGACCACCGCGAAGGCCACGTCGCCCTCGTAGCCCACGAACCAGCCGTGCGCGGACATCTCCTCACCCTCGACGTAGGCGCCGTACTCGGCGGTGCCGGTCTTGCCGTGCACCTCGCCGGTGAAACCGACGTCCTTGGCGGTGCCCTCGGTGACGACCGCCCGCATCATGGTGCGCAGTTGCTCGGCGTTGCCGATCGGGGAGGGGGCGGGCCGCTCGGGCAGTTCGGGGTCGGTGACCAGCACCGGTGACCGCCAGGAGCCGTCGGCGACGGCGGCCGGGACGGTGGCCATGTGCAGGGGCGAGGTCAGCATCTGCCCCTGGCCGATGCTCATGGCGGCCAGCAGGGTGTCGTTCTCGGGGGTGGGGAAGGACGGGGAGAAGGTGGGGACGCCGATGTCGAGGTCGCGGTTGAACCCGTAGTTCTCTGCGGCGGCGACGAGGGAGTCGGGGGCCAGTCGTTCGGCGACCTCGGTGACCAGGGCGGTGTTGCAGGAGGTGGCGAACGCCTCGGTCACGCTCTGGGTGCCGTACTCGGCGTCTCCGGCGTTCTTGAACGGCCAGCCGCCGATGTCGGCGGTCTTGGGGCACTCCACGGTGTCGCCGGCGCCCAGTCCGGCGCTGAGCAGCGCGTCGTAGGAGACGATCTTGAAGGTGGAGCCGGCGGGGTACTGGCCTTCCAGGGCGCGGTTGAAGCCGCCGGGAACGTTGGCGACGGCCAGGACCTCACCGGTGGAGGGGCGGATCGCCACCAGGGCGGTGGGCTTGCTCTGGCCGGTGATCGCGTTGGCGGCGGCCTGCTGGACCTCCAGGTCGATGGAGAGGGTGACGTCCTGTCCGGGGGAGCCCTCGATGGTGCCGACGACCGCGTCTTCGTCCGGCTCCCCGGAGGGCTCCGCGCCCTCGTCGACCACCTGGATCACGGTGGTGGGGGTTCCGGCCAGGTGCGCCTCCTGGGAGCGCTGGACGCCGCTCTTGCCGACGGTGTCGCCCTCGCTGTAGGCGGGGCCGAGCTCCGCGACGTCCTCGGAGGTGGCGGCGCCGACCTCGCCGACGATCATCTGGATCGATCCGGAGACGTCCCCGGTGTCCAGTGGGGTGCCGTCGGCGGCCAGGACGCGGCCGCGCTCCCCCCAGGTGTCGGCGCGCGCCAGCGTCTGACCGGTGGTGAGCCCGGGGTGCAGCGCGGAGGGGGTGAAGGCGACCTTCCACTGGCCGTCGACGAGTTCCAGCGGCAGTTCGCCCTCGTAGCTCCACTCCCCGGCGTCGCCGAGGGTCATGACGGCGGTGAACGGGGCGGTGGCGGTGCCGCCGTCCCGGACGACGCCGCCCGCGGTCACCTCGACGGACTCGACCCCCAGGTTCTCGGCCACGTCGGAGTGGAGGCGGGTGGCCTCGAGGCCGGTGGTCAACTGGTTCAGGTCCTGGTAGTCGCCGGAGTTCCAGGCGGCCACGTAGGCGGCCACGGTGTCCTCCGGGACGGGACGGGTGGTCAGGTACCAGTAGACGCCGCCGCCGGCCAGGCCCACGGCCAGGAGCCCGGCCAGGAGGCCGAGGAGGGGACCCCGCCGGGAGCGCCGTCGCGGTTCGTGGTAGGGGGGACGGGGAGCGCCGGGAGGCTGGGAGAGGGGACGTCCCGGGGACGTCCGTTCGTCGTCCACGCTCAAGAGCGTCGTCCTTAGCGAGTCGGCCTGGTTGTGACAAGCCCCACGGCGCGGAAGCGGACACGTGGGGCGGGAGGGCAAAGACTATACGGCTGGTGCGGCGGTCGCCTCTCGGCACAGGGCACAACGCGGCTCCATACGACCGTGCGAACGTTCCGCGTTGTGCGGGCCGCACGCGGTATTCCGCGAAGGCGTGGGTTAGAGCCCGGGGGACACTTGCTACCACACCAGCCAAGCAGAGACTCTAGCCCATGACGGCGACCACGGGGAGCGGAGCGGGCGCGTCGGCGGGGCGCGGCGCCGGTCAGTCCTGCCCGCGGCAGACGCGGACCATCTCCTCACGGGAGCGGACCTTGATCCGCTGGCGCCCCCGGGCGCGGCCGAGGGACTCCTCGTGCCGTTCCAGGCGCTGCCAGCCCTTCCAGGTGGTGAAGGGGACGCCGCGCGCGTGCAGCAGGCGGACGAAGGACTCGGGGTCGGGGTCGGCGGCGCGGGGCAGCGCGGCGAGGTCGGATGCGAGATTGGCCACGGTTTCCAGCGCGTCGCCCTTGGTGTGGCCGATGAGACCGACGGGGCCGCGTTTGATCCATCCGGTGGCGTAGACCCCGGGGACGGGCCGGTCGTCGAGGCCGAGGACCCGGCCGCCCGCGTTGGGCACGACGCCGCGCTCCTCGTCGAAGGGCAGGTCGGCCAGTGGTGAGCCGAGGTAGCCGATGGCTCGGTAGACGGCCTGCACGTCGTGGTCGAGGAACTCGCCGGTGCCGCGGACACCGCCCGAGCCGTCCAGTTCCATGCGCTCGGTGCGCAGTCCGGTGACGCGGTCGCCGCCCAGGAGGGCCACGGGGCGCTGCAGGAAGTGCAGGTGCAGGCGGCGGGGTTCGCCCCTGGGGTCGCGGATCGCCCAGTTCTGCAGGATCTTGACGTTGGTCCTGGTCTGGTTGGAGTTCTCCACGGCGGTGACGCCCGCCGCGTCGAGGTCGCAGTCCTCGGGGGACACGATCACCTCGACGCCGGGCTGCCTGTCGAGTTCGCGCAGTTCCATCGGGGTGAACTTGGCCTGGGCGATGCCCCGGCGGGCGAAGACGTGCACGTCGGTGATCCGCTTGGCGGCCAGGTCGCGGTGCACGTTGTCGGTGACGTCGGTGGTGAGCAGGTCGTCGGCGTCCTTGGCGAGGATGCGCGCGACGTCCACCGCGACGTTGCCCGCGCCCAGCACGGCGACGCTGGTGCCGTCGATCCGCCAGGACTCGGGGAGGTCGGGGTGGCTGTCGTACCAGGACACGAAGTCCGCGGCGCCGTGGCTGCCGGGCAGGTCGATTCCGGGGATGTCCAGCGGCCGGTCCCGGTCGGAGCCGGTGGCGAAGACGACGGCGTCGTAGTGGCGGCGCAGGTCCTCCAGTTTCAGGTCGACGCCGTAGTCGACGTTGCCGAGGAAGCGGATCTGCGGTCTGTCGAGGATCTTGTGGAGCGCGCCCTGGATCTGTCTGATCCGGGGGTGGTCGGGGGCGACGCCGTAGCGGACCAGGCCGTAGGGCGAGGGCAGCCTGTCGAGGACGTCGATGCTGAGTCGCACGTCGGCGGCTGCGAGGGTCTCGTCCTTGGTCAGCAGGTCGGCGGCGTAGATTCCCGCGGGCCCCGCGCCCACGATTCCCACGCGCAGCGGACGCGTCATCGTTTCTCCCCTCTCGCCGGGCCTGCGGGCGGCGCGGCCGGTGCGGACGTGGCGCGCGACACCCACAACCCGTGATCATTAAGGTTAGGCTAATCTAAATTAACAGAGAGTGCGCTTTCTCTACTAAACCGACCATTAAGATAGGCAATAATCCGCGAGAGAGTCATCGGCTCAGAGTGTAACGATGGTCACACCGGGTGGTGTGGTGGGCGCCGCGTTCGGCCGTGCCCCGTCCTCACGCGGCGGGGAGCCGCGGCCCCCCGTTCGGGGCGGCCTTCACCGAGGAGGCGAAGCGCGCCACCCGTTCCTGGCCCGAGAGCTTCTGGATGGCGGCCATCACCGCCTCGGTGGCCTCCCGCCGGGCGCGCGCCCGGTCCGCCTGGCCCTCCCACGGCGACAGGTCCACCGGCTCGCCGAAGCGGACCCCGATCCGGCGCAGCGCGGGAACCCGGCGCCCCGCGGGCATGATGCGGTCGGTGCCCGCCAGCGCGGCCGGGACGACCGGCGCGCCCGAGGTGAGCGCCAGCCAGGCCAACCCCGTCTGCCCCTTGTACAGGCGGCCGTCGGGCGAGCGGGTGCCCTCGGGGAAGATGCCGAAGACCCTGCCACCGGCCAGCACGGCGAGACTGTGGTCCATCGCCTCCCTGGCGCTCTGCCCCGGGCGGCGGTCCACCGAGACCTGGCCGATGGCGCGCAGCGCCCGGGTGAAGGTCCGCTGCGCCGGGTTGCCCTCGGCGAACAGCTCCTTCTTGGCGATGAAGACGATGGGCCGGGGCACGACCACGCCCAGGAACAGCGGGTCGAGGTTGGACAGGTGGTTGCAGGCGAGAATCACCGGACCGCGCTCGGGAACGTGGTGCAGGCCCTCCACGCGCGGCGGCCACAGCGCCCGGGTGGTCGGGGCCACGATCACCTTGGCGGCCTCGTACAGCGACAGCGGCACGGCCTGTTCCCCCTCGCTTCGCCTTCTCGCCACCCGCGCGCAACGGCGCGGCGGCCACAGTGGACGCTGCGGAACTCTAGCGGGCGCAGACAACGGCGCGGTCACGGAGCTTCGGGCTTCTCGCGCTACAGTGTGGTCTAGACCTATCAGGGAAGAGACGAGGATCCATACCATGGCGCGTCTGATCGATGTCAGCCACCAGATCGTGGCTGGTATGACCACCTACCCGGGACTTCCCGCCCCGGTCGTCGAGGACCACATGTCGTTCGACGATTCGCAGGACAGCTACGCCTCCGGCACGGAGTTCCAGATCCGCCGCATCTCGATGGTCGGCAACACCGGTACCTACCTGGACACCCCCGCCCACCGCTACCGCGACGGCTCCGACCTCGCCGATCTTCCGCTGGAGAAGGTCGCCGCCCTGCCCGGCCGGGTCGTCGACGCCGTCGGCCGGGAGATCGGCCCCGACGCCTTCCGCGGCCTCGACCTGGCGGGCCGGGCCGTGCTGATCCGCACCGGCTGGGACCGGCACTGGCGCACCGAGGCCTACGGCGGCCCCGACCATCCCTTCCTCACCGAGGACGGCGCCAAGGCACTGGTCGACGCGGGAGCTGCGCTGGTCGGCATCGACTCGGTCAACATCGACGACACCTCCGTCAGCAGCGCGGGCGCACGTCCGTCGCACTCGGTCCTGCTGGCCGCGGGCATCCCCGTGGTGGAGCACCTGTGCCTGCTCCAGCAACTGCCGGAGGAGGGCTTCCAGTTCTTCGCGGTCCCGGTGAAGGTCCGCGGCATGGGCACGATGCCGGTCCGCGCCTTCGCCGTCGCGTGAGGGCGCGGACCTGAGGGAAGGCCCCGGGAAGCGGGCAGACCCCGACCGTGCGGCCTCGGCTCCCGGGGGCGGGACCGCCGCCCGGGAGACCTCCCCGAAGGGGACGGCGGCGGGGTGGGGAGGCGCCCCGGCGCCCGTCCGTGCCCGGTCACCCCGCCGCGGGCCCGCGGCGCGGCCGCGCCGTCAGGAAGCGGGTGGGCGGGCGCGGCGCCAGGGCGCGCCGACCGCCCCGTCGCCGGTTTCCCGGGTGGTCCGTGTCCCGGCCGCCGCGGTGCGCAGGGCCGCCGCCAGCGCGCGCAGTTCCATGGCCAGCCTCGGATGGTCGGCCATGCTGGGCAACGCCCCCAGCCGCGGGGCGCGGCGCTCCCGCAGCGCCTCCGCCAACTCGTCGAAGGCCAACCCCAGCCGCTGCAGGGTGATGTGCGTGGCGGGCGGGACGTCCTCCGCCGTCAGTGTGGCCAGCGCCAGGTAGCCGGTGCGCTGGACGGCGACGACCACCGGCCACAGCGGAGCGGTGTGCTCGGCGCGCGGCACGTCCCCCACGGCGCTGTCGTAGACGCCGCGCAGCCGCAGCAGGTCCGCGCGCAGGTCCCGGCGCAGCCGGTAGCGCTGCTCCGGGGTGACGCGCACGTCGGGGTCCAGCGCCTCCGACAGCACCCTGCGGGAGGTCCGCAGCGCCGTGGCGATGGCCTGCGGAAGTCGGCTCGCCGAGGCGCGGCGCCACAGCAGCAGCGCCCCCGCGATCCCCACCAGCGAGCCGACGACGGTGTCCACGACACGCTCCTGGACCAGCCGGTCCACCGGGTAGGGCGCGGCGGTGTGCGCCAGCAGCAGCGCCATCGGCGTCAGCGCGATGCTGGCGTAGAAGAAACTGCGCGAGATCACGGTCTGGGCGAGTGCCTGGAGCAGTGCCGCCGCGGCGATCACCACGGGCAGCGGGGGAGACAGCGCCAGGATGCCGCCACCGGCCACCACACCGATCACGGTGCCGGTGGCGCGCTGGGCCGACCGGTTGGCGGTGAGCACCACGTTGCCGCCCTGCAGGACGGAGGCCGCGGTGACCGACACCCAGTAGAACCGGTCGAAGCCCAGCAGGATCGCCAGCGCTCCGGCGGCGGTCACGGTGATGCCCATGCGCAGCGCGGTGGGGCGGACCAGCGAGTCGCGGCTCCACCCCGAACGCAGCGCGTCGCGCAGCGGCGGGGTGCGGCGGTCGTACAACTCCTCCCCGAACCCCTCCCCCCCGTGGTCGGTGCGGCGGGCGCCGCGCGCCGTGCGCGCCAGCAGCCGGTACAGCCGCGCCTCCAGGGAGCGCGGGCGCAGCCCCCTGCGCGCCTCGTCGAGCGCCTCCGGGTCGGGCGCCAGGTCCGGGCGGGCCACCGCGCGGGCCAGGGCGTCGGCGAAGTCGGCGGCGGCGGGCAGGGGCGCGGTGCGGGCCAACGCCACCTCGGTGGCGGTCAGGTGGATGTCGGAGACCCAGCGCAGCAGCGCGCGCAGCCGGGCCGCACGGGCGGTGTCCCGGTACCCGCGGGTCTGGGCCTGCAGGGCGACGCGCCACGCGGTCGCGACCGCGAGCGACGCCTCGTGCTGCACGTGGTCCAACCGGGGGGTGCCCACGGCCCGCAGCAGCGCGCCCAGTTGCCGGAACGCGGCGGCGACCGCCTGGTCCTGGGGGCGGCGGGACGGAAACAGCGCGCCCGACATGGACACCAGCCAGCCGATGCCCGCGCCGACCGCGGCGACCCCGGCGTGCCGGGGCGTCTCGGCGATCCCGCCGGGCACGATGGTGGCGATCGCGCAGACCAGCACGAAGTAGAACGGGCCGGGCGGTTCGACGCGCAGCGACTGGCACAGCCAGGTGGCCGCGCCCGCGACCGCTCCGATGGCGACCGCGGCCGACCACGGCGTGACCGAACTGAGTGAGCCGACCGCCACACTGGCGACGAAGCCCGCCGCGATCAGCGCGAGCGAACCGGCCCGGTGGGGATAGGGCGTGTTCCGTTCGTACAGCGCCGTCATCGACCCCAGGGCGGCCAGCGCCCCCACGGACGCGTCGAACAGGACGGAGACCAGGCTGAAGGAGACGCTCATCGCGATCCCGGCCTTCACCCCCTGGGTCCACGCCCACCGCCCGGAGGCCAGCCCGAAGACCGCCCGCGGGTTGACGCGCGGCCGGGGCCGCTCCGCGACCCTGGCGCGGATCCGCGCGGGAGGTCGCCATCGGGGCGGGGCCCCGCTGCCGTCGTCTGTCCCACCGTTCACGGGCCCATGCTAGAGCCTGCCGTTCTGGGGCTTTTCGGGCCCGCCGTCCCATCCGGCGCGGCCGCCGCGCCGGATGGGACCCGCGCGGACGGGAGGTGATGGCGGGTGGGGGCGACGAAGCCCGCCGTGATCAGCGCGAGAGAGCCGGACCGGTCGCCCGGGACGGCTCCCGCCGCGGTCTCAGCCGGAGGGCCGGGCGTCCTCGTCGCCGTCGGGTCGGTGGTGGGCGCCGGTGGGCCGCTCCGCCGTCGGGTCGGTGGCCGCGCGCAGCCGTTTGAGTTCGGCCAGGGCGTCGTCGAGCTGCGCCTCGGCGCGTTCGGCGCGGCGCAGGGTCTGGGCCCGGGCCTCCTCCAGCGCGGCCAGGCGTTCCGCGGCGGCCTGCCTGGCCTCGGTCAGGGAGGCGGTGAAGGCGTCGCGTTGGGCCTGCAGGTCGGCGCGGGCGGTCTCGCGGACGCGGTCCAGTTCCGCGCCGAGGCGGTCGCGGTCGGCGGTGAGGCGGTCGCGGTCGGTACGCGCCTCCTCCGCGTGCGCCTCGGCGCGGGCGGCGGCCGCCTCGGCGTGCTCGGCGCGCTCCTCGGCGGCGGTACGGGCCTCGACCGCCTCGGCCAGGCGTTCTCGGAGCCGGTCCAGTCGCCCGGTGAGTTCGGCCCGTTCGGCCGCGGCCCGTTCCTCGGCCTCGGCGACGCGTCGGCGGGCCTCGTCGCGTTCTCGCTCGACCAGCGCCTCGGCCTCGGCCCGGACCCGCTCCACCCGCTGCGCGGCCTCGGCCACGGCGGCGTCGCGTTCGGCCCGGGCGGCGTCGCGCTCCTCGGCGCGGTCCCGGGCCTCGGCGGCCGCCGCGTCGCGTTCGGCCAGCGCCTCCTGGCGCGCGGTGATCGCCTCGTCGGCCATCCGCTCGGCCGCTCCCGCCGCGGCGATCGCCGACGCGGCGGCCTCCCGGGCCTGTTCCGCCTCGGTCTCGGCCGCCCGGCGCGCCCGCTCGGCGGCCCGCCGGTCCTCCTCGGCGGTCAGGCGCGCCGCCTCGGCGTCGGCGATCTGGCGGGCCGCGGCCACCCGGGCCGCCTCCACCTGCGCCTCGGCGGCGGCCGGATCGGTCATGGTGGTGAAGGCGGCGGTGGCGTCCCGCAGAGTCGAGGTGAGCTGCTCGGCCTGCACCGCGAAGCGGGTCAGCAGGTCCTCGGCGCGCAGCCGCGCGGTGGTGACGGGGGTGGCTTCGGGGAGGGGGACGGCGGGCGTGGCCGGGTCGGTCTCGTCGGCCGGTTGCCGCGCTGCGGCCTGCTCCTGTGCGGCCTGCGCCTCCTGCTGCAGGCGCTGCCGCTCCCGCCAGGCGCGCCACCGGGTGTGCTCGGGGAGGTCGCAGTACTGCGGGGGACGTCCCGGGGAGGAGTGCCGGACGACGGGACGGGTGCACCCGGGGAAGTTGCAGATGTTGGAGTCGGTTTCGGCCACGCCGACGAGCCTAACGGCTCGGTCCGGTCGGGGCGCGGCGGCGGGCACGCACCCGGCCCGCTCCCACCACCGCCCGGCAGGCGGCGCCGACGGGACCTGCGCCCCGGACCCCCGCGCCTCCGCGGCGCGGGGGTCCGGGCAGGGAGGACAGGGCACATGGTGTGCCCCGCCGTCGCGGGACGGTGGCTGGCGTCGGCGCCCTACCGCCGGTCGCTGTCGGGCACGGCGCGGTCGCGCAGGTAACCGGGCAGGTCGACGTCGTCGGAGAGGGCCGGGTCGGGGCGGGGAGGGCCGAGCCGCCGGGTGAGCGGGACCAGGCCCGCCCAGTGCGGCAGCGCCATGTCCTCCGCCGCGTCGACGACCCCGTGCGAGCGGACCTTCGCCGACACCTCGCGCAGGTCCACGCGGAGCACGGTGGTCATGGCCAGCTCCCTGGCGGTGGGGGGACGGGAGTCGGCCGCGCGGCCCGGCAGCATGTGGTCGAGGAGCGCGGCGAGCGCCGCGGTGGCCTCGTCGGGGTCGGCGACCGCCTCGGCGACGCCGTGGACGACGACGGAGCGGTAGTTCAGCGAGTGGTTGACCCATGAGCGGGCCAGCACGAGGGCGTCGGTTCGGGAGACGGTCACGCACACCGGGAGACCTCCGTCGGCCGCGGCCAGAACCGGTCGGCTTCCGGTGGAGCCGTGCAGGTAGAGGCGGTCGTCGACGCGCGCGTAGACGGTCGGCAGCACCACGGGGGCGCCGTCGCGCACGAAACCGAGGTGGCAGACGAAGTCGGAGTCCAGGATCGCGTGCACGGTGGCGGCGTCGTAGCGGGCGCGGTCCCGCTTGCGGGAGGGGACGGTGCGCGGGGTGGGGGCGTAGTCGGGTTCTGCGGGGCTGTCCATGGCGCTCCTCGGGCCGGGAGGGTCGACGGATCGGGGTGTCAGACGCCGCGGCTCCGGAGGGAGAAGCGGTTTTCCCCGGCTGGTACGCGTGTCGGCGGCCGGGGAGGCGCCTCCCCGGCCGCCGACACGTCCCCCGAAGGGCGGTCTGCGCGCCGTCCGCGCGGATCAGTCGTGCGGGCCCGCGCCGATGCGCGAGACCATGGTGGTCACGAACGGGCGGAAGCCCTGGCTCTCGTAGAACCGGATGGCCTCGGAGTTGCCGGACACCGCGGGAAGCTCCAGGTCGCGCACGCCGATCTCGGCCAGTTGGCGGCGGACCTCCTCGAGCAGGCCGCCGCCCACCCGGTCGAGCGGGTGGTCCGGGTGCACCGACAGAGTCTGGACGACCGCGACCCGCTCTCCTCTGTCCCAGGAGCCGTGGTGCTCGTCGCGGATGGTCACCACCGCGTAGCCGACGTCGACGCCGTCGCTCTCGGCGATGAGGGCGACCGTGTCGGGCTCGGACAGCCACTCCGCGTAGCGCTGCCGACGGCGGCGCCACGACTCCTCCACGCTCACCGAGCCGATGAGGTCTTCCAGGTGAGAGGCGATCGCCGTGTGCTGCCGGTGCAGGGCGCCCCAGAGCTCTGCCAGCTCCGCTACCTCGAAGGGACCGATGTAGCGGAAGCGCAGCACATCTGAAACCCCGACGCGAGGTTTGGTCTCCAACGAAGTTTGCATCTTTTTCTCACCTGTCCCCGATGTGGTGATGCGTCCCGCGCAGCGGTGGTCGGTGTGGACCCTCGTCTGAGCTGAGCGGTGTTTATGAGCCTACTTTCCGGTGCTGGATCCGCTGTGGGAGGGGTGGTGGAAAAGGAGGCCTCCCATGACGTTTGAGGAAAATCTGAATAACTTAACAGAAATTCGGTTCCGGTGGACTGGTCTCCGGCTTCCCGAGGTCACCGGGATGACACGGAAAGTCATGGCAAAGTGCGGTGGATCACGCCGCCGGCGGTCCCGGTGGCGTCCTTCGCGGCCGTACGGCCTTCCGTAGGATGAGCCCATGATTGATGTGCGGCGGTTGCAGTTGCTGCGGGCGCTCGACGAACACCGCACCGTGGCGGCGGCGGCAGAAGCGCTGGGGGTGACCCCGTCGGCGGTTTCCCAGCAGCTCACAGCCCTGGCCAAGGAGTCCGAGGTCCCCCTGGTCGAGCGGAACGGCCGCCGGTTCGTCCTCACCGGCGCGGGCCGGGTGCTGGTGGAGCACGCCCGGGTGATCTTCGCCGAACTGGAGCGTGCCCGGGCGGACCTGGCCAGGTGCGCGGAGGGAACGATCGGAACCGCCCGGGTCGGCTCCTTCGCCACCGGCATCTCCAACCTGGTCGCCCCGGCCGTGGCCGGACTGCGCCGCACCCGTCCGGGCTGGCGCTTCTCGGTGGTGCAGGCCGAACCCGAGCACAGCACCGAACTGCTGCGCACCGGGGCGATCGACATCGCCGTGACCATGTCCTCGGCGCACCTGCCCGCCACGGGAACCCCCGACCTCCAGATCCACCCCGTCATGGTCGAACCGCTGGACGCCGTCCTGCCCTACGAGCACCCACTGGCGGCCAAACCGGAACTGGAGTTGGCCGAGGACCTCGGCGACGCCGACTGGATCATGTCGGCCCCCGGCACCGCCTGGTTCGACTCGGTGTCCGCCGCCTGCCACCAGGCCGGTTTCCAGCCGCGGGTCGCGCACACCGTGGACGACTTCGGCGCGGCGTTCTCCCTGGTCGCAGCCGGTCTGGGAATCGCGGTGGTGCCCCGCCTGGCCTGGAACGGACTGACCGTGCCGCTGATGGTGGTGCGCTCGATCCGCCGCGGCCCCCAGCGTCACATCCTGGCCGCCACCCGGACCGGAGCCGACCCCGAGCCGCTGCTCACCGCGATGCGCCAGGCTGCCGACAGGGTCACCGTCCCCTCCGGCCAGCTCATCCTCGGCGCCTGATCACAGCGCCTCGCCGTCCTCGGTCGGCGGGGCGGCGACGTCGACGTCGTCGAGGACCTCGCAGGCCGCGCGGCGGATCTGGCGGGCGACGGCGCGCAGCGGCAGCCACGCCCACGCGCCGCTCCGTCCCGCCAGGTAGATCCGGCGCACCCCGGCCAGTCCACCCAGCGGGGTGTGCACCACCCCGCGGCGGCGCGGGGCGGCCGCCAGCTTGGGCAGCAGACCCACCCCCCACCCGGCGGCCACGATGGCGCTGACCGCCTCCAGGGTGTCGATGCGGTGCCGGATGTCCGGCCGGAACCCGGCGGCGGCGCACATGCGGCGCACCAGCTCGTCCTCGTCGCTGTCGCGCGAGTTGGCGATCCAGGGGGCGTCCGCCAGCGCGCGCAGCCGCTCCCGGGTCATGGTCCGGCGGCCGGCCCCCGTCGCCGCGGACTGCGCCAGGAACAGCGGCTCGGTGCCCACGGGGCGCAGCGTGATCCCCTCGGGGACCCGGCGGGGCACCAGGCTGTACTCGTAGATCAGTCCCAGGTCGGCCTCACCGCCGAGCAGCAGGTCCAGAGCCTGGTCGGGCTCGTGCTCGATCAGGCGCACCTCGACGCCCGGATGCTCCCGGCGCAGCCGCTCCAGCGCGGGCAGCACGACGGGGACCGTCATGCTGACAAACGTCACCAGGTCGATCCGGCCCACCGGCGCGCCCTCGCCCGCCATCTCGGCCCGGGCCGCCTCCACCCGGCCCAGGATGTCCACCGCGTGCTCGGCCAGGCGGCGCCCGGCGGGGGTCAGCCGGACCCGGCGCCCGTCCGGGGCGAGCAGCCGCACCCCCGCCTCCCGCTCCAGCACGGCCAGGTGTTTGGAGATCGCCGAGGTCCCCATCCCGGTGACCTCGGAGACCGCCGTCATCGTGCCCAGCCGCCGCAGTTCCACCAGCAGTCTCAGCCGTGTCAGGTCCACCCCTCAACGCTAGAAGACGCAGACGCCGGTCGGGGCGCGGGCGGCCGCCCGCGCCCCGACCGGCGGGAGCGATCCGGTGGTCCGGTCAGGCGGCGAGCCGGACGAAGCGCGCCCACAGCAGATTGGCCAGGGTCTCGTCCAGCCGCCTCGGCAGAGCCGTGCCGTCGAACCGGTCGAACGCCCTGACGCCGGGGTGGTCGGCGTTGGCGGCCAGCCAGGTCCGCCCCACCAGGTCGACCGCTGCCGCGCGCAGTTCGCCCAGCCGCCGCCGCAGGTTCTCCGGCTCGTGGGCGAGCGCGGTCTCGCACGCGGCGAGGGCGTGGAGCAGGGAGAGCAGGCGCAGGTGAGTGGTGTCGTCCTTGGCCTCGCACAGGGTGTGCTCGACGATCGCGCGCGTCTTGCGGAAGGGGTGCGTCGTCCGCGTCGCCGACGCCTCCACCTGGGTCAGCACGGTTCTCCTCTCGTCGTTGGTGGCGTGTGGCGGGGGTGCCACAGTCGTGGGCGCGCAGCCCGTGCGGGCTGCGCGCCCACGGTGGTGGTCCGGTGTCTCAGGCGCTGATCGCCTGTGCCTGGGCGGGCGCCTCGGTCACGCTGATCTTGCGCGGCTTGGCGTGCTCGGCCACGGGCACCCGGAGCGTCAGGACGCCGTTGACGTAGTCGGCGGAGATGTGGTCGGTGTCGAGCGCCTCGCCGAGGAAGAGCCGGCGGGAGAAGGCGCCGACCGGCCGCTCCGCCACGACCGTCTCGCGTCCTTCGGTGATGCTCTCGCGCTCGGCCCGGACGGTCAGGACGTCGCGCTCGACCTCCAGGTCGATCGAGTCGGCTCGCACTCCGGGAAGGTCGAAGCAGATGACGAAGGTGTCGCCGTCCCGGTAGGCGTCCATCGGCATCACCGAGGGTCGGACCGGGTCGTTCAGCAGGCGCCGGGTGATCCGGTCGAACTCCTGGAAGGGGTCGGTCCGCATCAGCATGTGAAGTCACCTCCCGGTAGCTGCTCACTAAACTTGATGCCTACCGACGCAGGTTTTATACCGCACTCACGAGAGGATAAACATCGCGATTCCGGGGAATTCCTCTCCGGGAATGAGGAGATACTGTTCGGACCAGTCGACCGGCTCACGGGCGTCCCACCGCCCACCGGTCCGCGCGGCCCGGCGGCGGGCGGCGTCCGGCGGTTCCGGTCCGGTCGGCGGTGCACCACCACGGAAGGAAGTGCGCCGTTGAGCATGTCCCACCCCGAACCCGACCGCGCGCTCTACACCATCTCCGTGGCCGCGCAGTTGGCCGGAGTCTCCCCCCGGACCCTCCGGCACTACGAGAGCCACGGCCTGCTCGCGCCCGCCCGCACCCGGGGCGGGACCCGTCTCTACAGCGACAACGACATCGCCCGGCTGCGCCGCGTCACCGAACTCGCCGAGCAGGGCGTCAACCTCGTCGGCATCCGGCGCATCCTCGACCTCCAGGACGAGAACACCCGGCTGCGCGAGGACGGGCGGGGCGATCGGCCGGACGGCGCGGTCCGTTGATCTTCCACCAGAAGTCAACGGTTCGTTCGCTACTGGTGCCTGGACAGCAACAGACGCGGTGGCCCACATTGATGGGGTGATCCTCTCTTTCCGTCTGTCGCTTCGGCGTGCCCGCGACCGGGTGCCCGCCCCGCTGCTCCTGGTGGCCAGCATGCTCCTGCTGCACACGGGCAGCGCGGTCGCGGTCCACCTGTTCGACACCGCGGGCCCCGCGGGCGTCACCTGGCTGCGTCTGAGCTGGGCCGCGCTGCTCCTCCTCGCCGTGGGCGGACGCTCGCTGGGCCGTGCCGTGCGCACCGCGGCCTGGCGCGACATCGCCGCCACGGCCGTCCTGGGCACGGTCAGCGCCGGAATGATGGTCCTGTTCGCGCTGGCCACCGACCGCGTTCCGCTGGGGACGGCCGCCGCGGTGGAGTTCCTCGGCCCCCTCACCGTGGCCGTGCTGGCCCTGCGCCGCCGCCGGGAGGCGCTCTGGATCCTCCTCGCCGCCGGCGGGGTGCTGCTGCTGACCCGGCCCTGGAGAGGTGACGCCGACCTGACCGGCGTGGCCTTCGGCCTGGCCGGGGCAGCGTGCGTGGCGCTGTACATCGTCCTGTCCCAAAGGGTCGGCTCCCGCCTGGGCGTGCTCCCCGGACTGACCCTCGCCATGACCGTGTCCGCCCTGGTCACCGCACCCCTGGGGCTTCCGGACGTCATCGCCGCCGCCGACCCGCGGGTCGTGGCGGTCACCCTCGGAACCGCGCTGATCCACCCGCTGCTGCCGCTGCTGCTGGAGATGGCGGCCCTGCAGCGGATGAGCCGCGGCGCCTTCAGCGTCCTCGGCTCCGTCGATCCGGCGATCGGCCTGCTCGTGGGGGTGCTCCTCATCGGTCAGGTCCCCGTGCCGGTGCAGGTGGCGGGCATGGCGCTGGTGGTGGTCGCGGGCCTGGGCGCGACCCGTGCGGACACCGCGCCGCGGCGGAGCGGTCCGGGCGCCGCCGAGTCGGGCGCCGCCGGGTCGCGCGGCGGCGAACCGGGAGGCGCCGCGCGGCGGCGCACGCCCACCCCGGTGTGATCATCGTTACAGAAGCGGGGTCGCAGGTTTGGGCGCGCCGCCTCCGTGCCCGGGGCCCCCTCCCGTGCGGCGCCGCGGTCCGCGCAGGTGCGGGCGGCGGCGCGGCGGGAGGAGAGGCGGTCAGGAGGCGAACCGGCGGTGAACCGGCGCCACCGGATCGGGGAAGACAGCCGATCAGGTGCGAAACCGTCCGGTGCATCCGTTAATGTCGGCCCAGTCATGAGCGCTAAAACTGATCTGGAACTCCTGCGCGCTTTTGAGCCGGTGCTGATGTTCACCAGGGGTGAGCTGTTCTTCCCCACCGACGTCGAGGCGTACCTGCGCTGCTGCAGCCTGTGGCTGGACCTGCCCGGGGGCGGGGAGAAGGAGGTCGTCCCCGCGGGCGAGCTCACCGCCGACCGGCTCGCCCGGGCCGACACCGAGTGGCCGGGCTACCGCCAGCACCTGCGGTTCGTACAGGAATCCTCGCTGCGGGCCGAGGCGCGCCGCCACCGCCGCCAGGCACGCCCGGTCATCCCCAAGAGCGGACGCCTGGCCGCGGTCGGCGTGCTGGGCCGGATCGTGGACGTGCTGATGAAGCTGTCCCTGTTGATCCGCGGCGCGGTCCCCGGCGGGGTGGCCGCGGCCGCCGCCACCCGCTACCGCGACCGCATCGACACCGGCGACACCGCCACCTACTACGGGCGCGTCGTCCGCGAGGGCGGCTACGTCGCCCTGCAGTACTGGTTCTTCTACGCCATGAACGACTGGCGGTCGGTCTACGGCGGCGTCAACGACCACGAGGCCGACTGGGAGAAGGTCACCGTCTACCTGGTCCAGGACCCCGACGGCGGACACCGGCCGGTGTGGGTGGGCGCGTCCTCGCACGAGTACCTCGGCGACGACCTGCGCCGCCGCTGGGACGACCCGGAGCTGCACCGCGACGGCGACCACCCGATCGTCTACGTGGGCGCCGGATCGCACTCCCACCAGATGCTGCCCGGCGACTACCTCATCCAGGTCGACCCCGCCTTCCTGCGCGGGGCGCTGCACGCCTGGCGGCGCTTCACCGCCCGGTTCCTCCCCGCCTCCGGCAAGCGGGTCCGGCGCGGCATCGGAGTGCCCTTCGTCGACTACGCGCGCGGCGACGGAGTGCGGGTGGGCCCCGGCGGGGAGCGCTCCTGGACCGCGTCCGTCATCGACGACGACACGCCCTGGGTGCGGGGATACCGCGGACTGTGGGGCCGCAACACCCGCGACTGGTTCGACGGCGAGCGCGCCCCCAGCGGACCCCGCTACGAGCGCGACGGCACCGTCCGCCGCTCCTGGGCCGACCCCCTGTGGTGGGTGGGGTTGCACAAGGTCCCCCCGACCCCCGAGGCCGCCCGCGAGGAACTGCTGGCGCATCTGGAGGAGCTGGACGCCCGGATCGCCGAGGCCGACGCCGCGATCGAGGAGGACCGCAGGGCACTGCGCCGCCTGGCCGCGGCCGAGATCGTGCTGAGCCGCCACGCCAACGCCGAGGCGCGCGCCAGGGAGTACCGGGCCCGGATCGCCGAGGCCGAACGCGCCCTGGCCGCCCGCTACCGCGAGCGCACGCACCTGGCGGACGAACGCGACATGCACCACGCCGCCCTGGACGGCGACGAGGTGCTGGAGCTGCCACCGCAGGCGCACCTGCGCTCCCCGCACCTGCCCTACGCCTCCGGCAAGCAGCGCACCACCCGCTTCCTGCACGTGTGGGCGACGATGAGCACGCCGCTGCTGCTCATCGCCCTGGGCGCGGTCATGGTGACCCTGCGCGGCGGCCTGGCGCTGTCGGCGGCGGTGGGGATGGTGGTGCTGTTCGCGGCCTTCGACGCGCTGGCCCGCCGCCGGTTCCTGTCCTTCCTCGTGGGGCTGGCGGTCATCGTGGTCGTGGTGGGCGCGGTGGGCGCGGTCATCGCGGCGTTTTTGACCAACTGGCGGATCACCGTCCTGGTGCCGCTGGCGCTGATCGTGGTCAGCCTGCTGTTCATCAACGTCCGCGACCTGCTGCGCCGCTGAACGGGGCCGGTTCGTCCTCAGCCCCGCCGCAGGCCCGAGGCGCGGATGGTGATGTTGAGCCGTCCCGACCGCAGCCCCGCGGCCGGGTCGGCCGTGCCCCGCAGGGTACGCGGCACGCCGTGGTAGGCCAGCCGGGACGGGCCGCCGAACACGAACAGGTCGCCGCCGCGCAGCTCCACGTCGGTGCGGGGCCCGGAGCGCGTGGCGGTGCCGCCGAACCGGAACACGCAGGCGTCGCCCAGACTCAGCGACACCACCGGCGCGTCGTCGCGTTCGTCGCGGTCCTGGTGCATGCCCATGGTCGCGTCGGTGTCGTAGAAGTTGACCAGCGCCACGTCGTAGTCGGGGGCGGGATCGGGGACCTCGCCGTAGGCGGCGGCCAGGGCCCGCAGGGCCAGGCGTTTCAGCAGCGGCGGGAAGGGGGCGGCGGGCCGCCCGTCGGGCAGCGTCGCGGAGTAGGAGTACGGACGCCAGTACCAGCCCAGGGAGAGCATGGCCACGCTCATCGTCCCGCCGCGCGGCATCCGGTGCCGCCGCATCCCCCCGGAGCGGCGCGCCCACTCCCGGCACCGCGACACCAGGGCGCGTTGGGCCCGCGGCCCCAACCAGCCGGGCACGTGCACCGCGCCGGGAGCGACCTCGACGGGGGAGAGGGGAAAGAGCGCGTCGTCCATGGCGGAACCGATTCTTCCCCACGGGCGGGGCGACACGCCCGAGTGTGTCGGGCGCGTCGGTGTGGTGAGCGGATGCCGTCGGTGTGGTGTGTCTCACGTCCCGCTCGGTTCCGCGGCACACCCCTGGTCAGGCGCTCGGCGTCACGGCGGGGGACCGGCGTCGCGGAAGCGCGGACCGCGTTCCTCCTCCTCTTCCGGCGGCACCCGCGGGGAGAGGGTGGGGCGGCGCGGGCGCCAGGAGACGAACTGCAGTCCCAACGCGACCAGTCCGATGACCAGCAGGATCCAACCGATCATGTTGATGTTGAGCACCCCGACGCTGTCGATCTGGACTGCGAACGCCAACACCGCTCCCACGGCGATGAACAGCAGACTTCCGGCTATGCCCATAGCGGGGGTCCTTTCACGTCTCGGGCGTGCCGCCCCTCTACCGAAAACGCGCGTGCCCAAACAACGCCCCGTTCGTACTAAGGTGGGCGCGTAGCGAGATCGAGGCCGTCGAGCCGTGGACCCGGGGAGGTGAGGCCAGTCATGAGCCAACCTCCTAGTACCAGCTGGTGCGGTGCCCGTTCAGCGCCTCGCGCTGTCGATCTTGACATTCGAGGGGCATTTCCTGGGTTTTGACCCCGGCGTCGAGATCGTCCCGGTGGCACGGCACACAACCGGTTGTCAGCGAACCACCGAACTCGCTCCGGGAGCTCCCATGTCGCAACGTCGCATGCGTTCGTGGCTGCCCAGCCTGCGTCCCGTCGTCCCGGTCGGCAGGAGACACACCGACGCGCCCGAGTATTCCATGGACCCCCGCGCGGAGGAGGAGAACGCGCAGTCCGTGGAGGAGAGTGTCATCGACGCCGCCGTCTACGTCGACGGCCGCCGCCAGTCCGGTCCCGTCGACCTGTCCCGGCTGCGCGACATGGTCCCCGAGCGGCCCGGGGCGATGGCCTGGATCGGGCTGCACCAGCCCTCCGACGCCCAGCTACTGGCCGCCGCCGACCAGTTCGGCCTGCACGAGCTGGCCGTGGAGGACGCCATCGTCGCCCACCAGCGACCCAAGCTGGAACGCTACGGCGACACCCTGTTCGTGGTGCTGCGCGCCGCCCGCTACCTCGACGACGTCGAGGAGGTGCGCTTCGGCGAGATCCACCTGTTCGCCGGCACCGACTTCGTGCTGACCGTGCGGCACGGCCAGGCCCCGGACCTGTCGGCGGCGCGCCGCCGCCTGGAGGGCGACCCCGACCTGCTGCGGCTGGGCCCCGAGGCGGTGCTGTACGCGGTGATGGACGCGGTGGTGGACGGCTACGCCCCGGTCGTCGCGGGCCTGCAGAACGACATCGACGAGATCGAGACGCAGGTGTTCAACCGCGACCCGCGGGTGTCGCGGCGCATCTACGAGCTGTCCCGGGAGGTCATCGAGTTCCAGCGGGCGGCCAGCCCGCTGCTGGGCATCCTCGGCGACCTGGAGGCCGGGTACGGCAAGTACGGCACCAGCGAGGAGGTGCAGCGCCACCTGCGCGACGTCGCCGACCACGCCACCACCGTCGCCGAACGGGTCGACGGCTTCCGCCAGTTGCTCAACTCCATCCTCGCGGTCAACGCCACCCTGGTCAGCCAGGCGCAGAACGAGGAGATGAAGCACCTCACCGAGGCCAGCTACGCCCAGAGCGAGGAGGTCAAGAAGATCTCCTCGTGGGCGGCGATCCTGTTCGCCCCCACCGTGGTCGGCGGCATCTACGGGATGAACTTCGACTTCATGCCGGAGCTGCACTGGAGGTACGGCTACCCGATGGCGGTCGGCCTGATGATCGGGGTGAGCGTGGTGCTGTACACCCTCTTCAAACGCCGCGGCTGGCTGTGACCGCGTCCGGGGCGGGGCGGCCGGGGAGCGGCGGGCCGCCGACGGCGGCCCGCCGCTCCCCGGCCGCCCCGCAAAAAATGTGAATGTTTATGGTGGTTTTTTAGTCTATGTGGTTTTTGGGCAATCTGTCTGCAATGCTGAGTATGTAACGTTTTCATCTGCTGACGGCACTCCGCCTCGGCATGGGAAGGCGGACGACCGCACATGCCCATCCCACGTTTCGAGTCCCTCGGCGCCTACCTGCCCGAGAACGAGGTCTCCACCCGGGACCTGGTGTCCCGCATGGACCACCAGCCGGTGTTCGACCTCGGCGCGATCACCGGGATCCACCACCGGCGCTTCGCCGGAGCCGACGAGGACTCCTTCACCATGGCGCTGCGGGCGGCGCGCGACTGCCTGTCCCGGTCGAGTCACCCGGCCGGGGAACTGGACGTGGTCATCTCCACGTCCATCACCCGGTTCAAGGACCGCGACCGGTTCTACTTCGAGCCCTCGTTCGCGCACATGGTGGCGCGGGAGATCGGTGCGACGTCGGCCGTCTGCTTCGACGTGTCCAACGCCTGCGCGGGGATGATCACCGGGGTCGCCGTCCTGGAGCGCATGGTCCGGGCCGGGACGGCGCGCAGCGGAATGGTGGTCAGCGGAGAGCGGATCTCGGTGATCGCCGAGACCGCCGTCCGGGAGATCGACCACCCCCACGATCCGCAGTTCGCTTCCCTGACCGTCGGCGACTCGGCCGCCGCCGTCGTCGTGGACGGGAGGGGAACGGCCGAGGAGCGCATCGACTACGTCGAGCTGACGACCAGCGCGGCCCACGCCGACCTGTGCATCGGCATGCCCAGCGACCGCAGCCAGGGAGTCGCGCTCTACACCGACAACCAGAGCATGCACGCCACGGAACGGGTGGCCCTGTGGCCCACGTTCCAGCGCGACTTCCTGGCCAAACGCGGCACCTCCTTCGCCGAGGAGGGCTACGACTTCGTCATCCACCACCAGATCGGCACCCGCCTCACCGACAAGGCGCAGCGGATGGCCGCACGCCTCTTCAACACCCCCATGCCGCCCTCGCCCATGGTCGTCGACCGCTACGGCAACACCTCCTCCACCTCGCACTTCGTGGTGCTCTACGAGCACCTGCGCGACGGGAGCATCCCGCCCGGCTCCAAACTCCTCCTCGTCCCCGCGGCGTCCGGAATCGTCACCGGCTGCCTGGCCGCCACCGTCTCCTCGATCGGGATCTGACATGGGCACCGTCATCCGGGCGACCGCGGTGAGTACCGACCCCGCGGTCCACAGCTCCGTCGACCACTCCGCCCTGGCCGCCGAGGCGTGCATCGAACGGGCCGGGATCACCCCCGACCAGGTGGACCTGCTCATCAACACCGGCGTGTACCGGGACCGCAACATGTCGGAGCCCGCCATGGCCGCGCTCGTCCAGCAGCGGCTGGGCATCAACCCCGACCACGTCCGCTTCCCCACGGCCAGGCCCGCGCTCTCCTTCGACCTGATGAACGGCGCGTGCGGGGTGCTCGACGCGGTACGGGTCGGCGCGGACTTCATCACCACGGGCAGCGCCGAGTACGTGCTCGTCGTGTCGGGCGACGCCCACCCCTCCAACGACCCCGAGCGGGCGCGCGCCACCGGCTTCCCCTACGCGACCATGGGCGCCGCGATGCTGCTGGAGCGCAGCCCCCGCGAGGACGCCGGGTTCGGCCGCGTGCACTCCTCCCCGGTGTCCGCCGACGCCGCGCCGCTGGTGGAGGGCTACACCGACAGCAGCCGGATGGGCGCCGACGGACGCGGTACGGTCACGGTGCGGCGCGCCCCGGAAACCGCCGACGTCCTCGCCGACCTGGCCGCCGCCACCGTCCGCGCGTGCGCCGAGGCCCAGCGGGTCGACCTGCGCGCGGCACTGCTGGTCGCCTCCCAGCCCCACCCCGGCTTCCCCGCCGAGGTCGCCGCCCGGCTCGGGCTGCCCGCCGACGCGGCGGCGACGGCGACCGGGGTGGACGGCGACCCGCACACCTCGGCGCTGACACTGGCCTACCACCAGGCCGCGGCCGCCGGACGGGTCGGGGACCGGCCCGTGGTGTTCGTCGCGGTCGGCGCCGGACCCGCCTGCTCCTGCGCGGTGTACCGGCCCGCCGATCCGGCGCCGCGGTGAGCGGGCGGACGGCCGAGGGGGTCTCCGACCGGCTGCGCGCGGGCGCGCACGCCTTCCCCGACCGGAAGGCGGTCGTCTACCCGGTGGGCCGGGACTCCTCGGGACGGGCGGTGTACCGGCACGTGACCTACCGGGAGATGGACGAGGCCGCCGACATCCGCGCAGGGGAACTGCGGGCGGCCGGAATCGGCGCGGGAACCACGACCGCGCTGATGGTGCGGCCGGGACCGGAACTGTTCGCGGTGGCGTTCGGACTGATCCGGATCGGCGCGGTCCCGGTCATCGCCGACCCCGGACTGGGCCTGCGGCGGATGCTGCGCTGCCACCGCGACGCGGGCGCCGAGGCGTTCGTCGGAGTCCCCGCCGCCCACCTGGTGCGGCTGCTGCTGGGACGGCGGGCCTTCGCCGCCCTGCGCACCCGGGTGACGGTGGGCAGGCGCTGGCTGTGGGGCGGTCCGCGGCTGCGCGACCTCGCCTGGGGGACGGGAGCGGCGACGGCGGGCATCCCCGCCGAACCGGTGCGGGAACCGCCCCTGGCCGACGGGGACCTGCTGGCGATCAGCTTCACCACCGGCAGCACCGGACCCGCCAAGGGCGTGCGGCACCCGCGCGGCATGGTCGAGGGCGTCACGCGGCAACTGGAGCACGTGCTGGGACAGCGCGCCGACGACACCTCCCTGGTCACCGTGCCGCTGTGGGGAGTGCTCGGCCTGCTCGTCGGATCGACGTGTGTGCTGCCGCCCGGCGACCCGTCGCGGGTCGCCGCGATCCGCCCCGAGGACGTGGTCGACGCGATCGACCGGTTCGGGGTGACCACGATGTTCGCCTCCCCCGCCCTGCTCGACCGGTTGGGCGCCCACGCCGCGCGCACGGGCCGGACCCTGGAGGGGCTGCGCCGGGTGAACGTCGGCGGGGCGCCGGTGCGCGAGGACATCGCCGCGTCGATGTGCGCGGCGCTCGGCCCGGAGGGGGAGCGGCGGCTCACGGTCGTCTACGGGGCGACGGAGGCACTGCCGATCTCGGCGGTCGACGCGGCCGAGGCCCGCGCGGGAGCCGCCGCCACCCGCACCGGCGGCGGCACCTGCGTGGGCCGCCCGGTGCCGGGCGTTCGGGTGCGCGTCGTCAGGATCACCGACGAGCCGATGCCGCGGTGGTCCGCCGACCTGGCCGCCCCGCCGCACGAGGTCGGCGAGATCGTGGTGGGCGGACCGACCGTCAGCGACCGCTACCACGCCGCCCCCGAGGCGGACCGCGCCGCCAAGATCGCCGACGGCCCGCACGTGTGGCACCGCACCGGGGACCTGGGGCGCCTCGACTCCCGGGGCCGGATCTGGTTCTACGGGCGCAAGAGCCAGCGGGTGCGCACCGCCGACGGCACGCTCTACACCGTCCAGTGCGAGGGCGTCCTCAACGCCCACCCCGACGTGCGCCGCACCGCGCTGGTCGGGGTGGGCCCGCCGGGGACGGCGCGGCCCGTGGTCTGCGTCGAACCGCGCCGGGGGCTGCCCGTCCGCGAACACGCCCGCCTGGAACGGGAGCTGCGGGAGCTGGCCGCGCGGCACGCACCGACCCGGACGGTGCGGGACTTCCTCTGCCACCGCGGCTTCCCCGTGGACGTCCGGCACAACGCCAAGATCGACCGCGAGGCGCTGGCAGGGTGGGCCGCCGTCCGGCTCGCCGAGGCCGAACGGCCGCTGCGGCGCGCGGCCGCGCGGGCGGCGCGGGCGGTCCCGCTCGCCGGATGGGCGTTCCTGCTCCACGGAACCGTCTGGCCCCCGACCCACCCGGTGGTGCAGGCTCTGTTCTGGACCGTCGCGGTCCTCAACGTGGGCGTGCACGCCCTGCAACTGCCCGCGGCCCTGCCCCGCGCCCGCCGCGCCGGGTACGGCCGCGCGGCGGCGCTCGTCCGCACCCTCCTGTTCGGCGCGACCTGGTGGAGGCGGCTGTGAGAGTGCTCGTCACCGGGGCGTCCGGCTTCCTCGGCAGCCACGTCGCGGAGGCGTGCCTGCGCGCGGGCGACGAGGTGCGCGCGCTGGTCCGCCCCACCAGCGACCCGGGTCATCTGCGCACCCTGCCGGGCGTGGAGATCGTCCACGGCGACCTGGGCGACACCGCGTCGCTGCGCGCGGCGGCCGAGGGGGTGGACGTGGTCCACCACAGCGCGGCCCGGGTGCTCGACCACGGCAGCCGCGCCCAGTTCTGGGACACCAACGTCGAAGGCACCCGGCGCCTGCTGGAGGCGGCCCGGGACGGCGGGGCGCGCCGGTTCGTGTTCGTCAGCAGCCCGAGCGCGGTGATGGACGGCCGCGACCAGGTCGACGTCGACGAGAGCATCCCCTACCCGCGCCGGTACCTGAACCTGTACTCGCAGACGAAGGCCGCCGCCGAACGCCTCGTCCTGGCGGCCGACGCCCCCGGCTTCACCACCTGCGCCCTCCGGCCGCGGGCGGTGTGGGGACCGCGCGACCGGCACGGCTTCATGCCGAAGCTGCTGGGCCGACTGCTGGCCGGGCGCCTGCCCGACCTGTCCGGAGGCCGACGGGTCACGGCCGCGCTGTGCCACTGCGCGAACGCGGCGCACGCCTGCGTGCTGGCCGCGCGCGCCGACGGGGTGGGCGGGCGCGCCTACTTCGTCACCGACGCCGAGCCGGTCGACGTGTGGGCGTTCATGGCGGAGGTGGCCGAGATGTTCGGCGCGCCGCCGCCGAGGCGGCGGGTGCCGCCGGTGCTGCGCGACGCGCTGGTGGAGGCGGTGGAGCTGGCCTGGCGCATGCCCTTCCTGGCACACCACCACGATCCGCCGCTGTCGCGCTACTCGGTGGCGCTGCTGACGCGGTCGAGCACCTACGACACCGCCGCCGCCCGGCGGGACCTCGGCTACCGGCCCCTGGTCGACCGGAGCACCGGCCTGGAGGGGCTGCGCTCCTGGGTCGAGGAGATCGGCGGTCCCGGGGTCTGGACGGAGGGCGCACGGTGAGCACGGCGGACCCGCGCGAGCCCCGGTACCGGCGGCGGGTCTCGCCCGCCGAACGGCTCTACCTGGCCGGTGCGCGACCGGACCGGCCCCTGGTGATCCAGCTCGTGGTCGAGGGCCGCGGCGGACTCGACCCGCGGACACTGGAGCGGGCGGTGGCCCGGGCCTGCGCGGCCCTCCCCGGGACGCGGCTGGTCCGCCGCGGGCAGTGGGTGGACTCGGGACGGACCCCGCCGGTGCGCCGGGTGGCCGCGTCCGCGACCGGGGCGGTCGACCCGAACGGTCCCGACCTGCGCCGGGAGCTGCCCCCCGACACCGGTCCGACCTGCGAGGTGCTGCTGGCGACCGACGGCGCCGGGACCGCGCGGGCGGTGGTGTTCCGCGCCTTCCACGGAGTCATGGACGGCAGGGGAGTGCTGCTGTGGGCCGCGGGCGTCTTCCGCGCGCTGCGCGGCGAGCCGGTCCCACCGGCGAAGGACACGCTGACCGACGACGCCCTCGCCGCGCGGTTGGGCGCGGTGGGCAGGCGCCCCCTCCTGGGACCGCGCTGGCGCTCGCCCCTGGGCGGCGGCCCCCGAGCGGCCGGACCGGGAGTGGTGCTGCGCCGCCCGGTCGACGGCCGCCATCCGGGACTGGTGGCCCGCGTCGCCGCGGCGGTCGCCGCCGGACACGGTCCGTCGCGCTTCATGGTCCCCGTCGACCTGCGCAGGCACGCCCCCGAGGCCGCCTCCACCGGCAACCTGGCCCTGCCGGTGTTCCTGGACGGTCGCGACGGCGAACCCTGGCAGGCCTGGCACGGACGGCTGCTGCGGGCCCTCGCCGAACGGCGCGAGGCCGTGGTGGGGCGGGCCGAGCGGGCGCTGGCGGCCCTGCCCGTGGTGGGGGCCGCCGCGCTGCTGGGACTGGCCGACTCCGCCATGACCCGGACCGGCCGCTACCTGAGCACGGCCATCATCTCCCACCTGGGCGCGGTCGACCCGGCCGACTACTCCGGTGGCGGTTTCACCGCCTCCGCGGTGTTCTCCCTGCCGGTGCACTCGCCCCTGGTGCCGTTCTCGGTCGTGGCGGTGGAGTCGCCGGGCCGCACCGAACTCACCCTCGCGTGCGCCGCGACCGCGGCCGGGCCCGCGCAGGCCCTGCTGGAGCGCATCGCGGACACGCTGGCCCCCGACCCGCTGCGCGCCTGGGCGGGCAACCGCACCGACCGTCCGCGCCGCGGCGACGCCACCCTGGTCGGCCTGTTCGCCGAGCAGGTCGCGGCCGCGCCCGACGCGGTCGCGCTCACCGGACCCGACGGACCGACCGGCTACGCCGAGTTGGACTCCCGCGCCGACGCGGTCGCCGCGGAACTGGCCGCGCGCGGTGTGGGGCGGGGTGACGTGGTGGGACTGCTCGCCGACCGGTCGGTGGAGGCGGTGGCCGGACTGTGGGGAATCCTCAAGGCGGGAGCCGCCTACCTGCCGCTCGACCCGCGGCATCCCGACGCCCGGATCGGCTGGTCGCTGGCCGACGCGCGTGCCGCGCTGTGCCTGGTGCGGCGCGGCCACGCCGCCCGAGTCCCCGCGCACACCGCGCTCGTCCTGGACGACCTGCCCCGCGCGGGCGCCCGCCCCGCCCCGGCGGACGCGGCGGGACCGGACGACCTGGCCTACGTCATCTACACCTCGGGCTCCACCGGCCGCCCCAAGGGGGTGCAGGTGGAGCACCGCAGTGTGGTCAGCTACGTGACGTGGGCCCGGGACCGCTACCGGGTCGACGCGGACACCCGCTTCGCGCTGTTCACCTCGCTGGCCTTCGACCTGACCGGCACGGCCCTGCTGCTGCCGCTGGTGTGCGGCGGCAGTGTGGCGCTGGTCCCCGGGGAGGTCGGTCCCGCGACACTGCGCGCCACGGTCGAGGAGGCGGGCGTCAACGCGCTCAAGCTCACCCCGGCCCACCTGGACCTGATCTGCCGCCTGGGGGTGCGCCCCGCGGGCTTCCGGGTGCTGGTGGTGGGCGGCGAGCAACTGCGGGGCCCGGTGGCGGCCGGGGCGGCCGAGGTGTTCGGCCCCGACTGCCGCATCGTCAACGAGTACGGTCCGACGGAGGCCACGATCGGCTGTGTGGCGCACGACTTCGACCCCGCGCGGGAGGGCGACGCCCCGGCGGTGCCGATCGGCGCGCCGGTCGGCACCACCCGGGTGTTCCTCCTCGACGCCGAACGGCGGCCGGTGCCCGCCGGGGCCGAGGGCGAGCTGTACCTGTCGGGCGCCCAGTTGGCCCGCGGTTACCTGCGGCGGCCCGAGGAGGACCGGGAACGGTTCGTCCGCCTGGCCGACGGGACGCGCGCCTACCGCACGGGGGACCTCGCCCGCCTGCGCCCCGAGGGCGTGCTGGAGTTCCTCGGGCGCGCCGACGAGCAGGTGAAGATCCGCGGCCACCGGGTGGAGCCGGGCGAGGTCGCCGCGGTGCTGGAGGAGCATCCGGGCATCGCCCGCGCCCACGTCGCGGCGCGTGGGGGGCCGGGCGGCCGCCGGGTGCTGTGCGCCTACGCCGTGCCCCGCCCGGGCGGGGCGGCCCCGCGCGAGGAGGAGCTGCGCGCCCATCTGGCCGCGCGCCTGCCCGCGGCCATGGTGCCCGCGGCGCTGGTGTGCGTCCCCGACCTTCCGCGTACCGGCAACGGCAAGATCGACACGGCCGCGCTGCCCGACCCGTTCACCGGAGGCCGTGCCGAAACCGCCGCGCCGTCGGCGCCTCCGGTCGACGGCCTGGAGGCCGAGGTGGCGGCGGTGTGGGCGCGGGTGCTGGGAACCGGGGCGCACGGGATCGCCTCCGAGGACGACTTCCACCGGCTGGGCGGCGACTCGCTGAGTCTGCTGGAGATGGTCGCCGCGGTCGCCGCCGAGGTGCCGGGAGCGGGCCGGGCCGAGGACGTCCTGTCCGGACTGGGGGAGACCGCCGCCAACCCCACCCTCGCCGACGTGTGCCGGGCGGTGCGGCGGCTGGGAGGCGGGAGCGGATCCGGGGGCCGTGAATCCTGAGGGCGGTTGTCGAGTTCGGTCGCGGTCTGCGCCGGGACGCGGACGTCACTGGATGTTGACGCGGTGCGGGTGGGCCAGGGAGGTCGGGCAGCGGTAGACGCTCAGCGAGTAGCCCCGGCCCAGGAAGATAAGTGTCTCACCGAGACTGATGGTGTCGATCTGCAGCAGGTGTTCCAGGTCGGTCCCGCACTCGGCGCAGTGCATGGGGAAGGGGTCGGTCACTCCCCAGCTCGGGTGTCCACCGAGTTTCAGCCCCGAAAGCGACGCCGTGTCGTCGATGTAGCGGCCCACCGCGCCGGTCTCCTCCTCCCAGGCGCGGATCCGGTCGGCGAGGGAGTCCGGCAGGGCGAAGACCGAGGGGTGGTCGACGGTGCTTTCGGGGGTCAGTGTGCCGCCGGGACAGCCGGAGAGGTCGTAGCTGGGATCTCTCGTGTGCGGGACGGGGGGGTCCTCCAGGGGATCGGCGAGGCCGGTGCCGTGCCACCAGCGGATGGCGATCGAGGGGGCGAAGAGGTTCCCGAACGACTCGGGTGTCTCGGCGTGCTCGTTGGGGCACCACAGCACCTGCAGCACTGCGGCCCCCTCGGGCAGGCTCCAGCCCTCGGGCAGGTCGCGGGCGAACAGTTGCAGCACCGGCTGCAGGGCGACCGGTTCGTCGAAGACCACCTCCTCGGTGCCCGGGGGTTCGGGCAGTTTCACGAGGTGTGCCAGCGAGCAGGTCGGCCAGGGCGCGTCGGCGGGCCACAGCAGCGGGCCGCCCACCGAACTGTCGCGCGGGGTGAGCGCGCGGCCGCTCAGCCGCGGATTCAGCAGCAGCGCGGGGCGGCCGAATTCCCGCAGTTCCGGAAAGACCTCCAGGGGGTCCGGCACGGAGTCGGCGGAGGGGGACACGGCACTCCTCGGGGGTCGTCGCCCCGGCACGGCAACCGGAGCGGAAGGAAACGGTCGGTTCAGACAATCACGTCGACCACGGGGAACGCCAGAATGCACCAATCAGTGAAGAACGGCCGCAAATCCCTTCGGTTTTGTGCTTCTCGCGGTGCGGCGGCCCCCGGACGGATACGATCGTGGGTTACGGGGGGAACGGCGAGCGTTGTCGAGAGGGAGGGCGTGGCGGCGTGTCCGGACAGAGTCAGGAGTCTTTTCCGTGTGGTGAGGCGGTCGTTTTCGCCGTGCGCGGCGAGATCGACATCGCCAACGCCACCCAGTTGTGCGCTGCGCTGCTGCACGCCACCGACCGCCCCGAATGCCACTGTCTGGTCGTCGACCTGTCCAGGGTGGAGTTCATGGACGTCAGCGGCGTGCGCGCGCTGATCGAGTGCTGCCGCGTCATGACCTGGGAGGGGCGGCACATGGTGCTGGCCGAGCCGTCGGCCGCGGTCGAGCGCATCCTGAGCGCGCCGCTGGGCCTGGACCGCGTCTTCGAGGTCTACCCGATCGTCGAGGCGGCCCTGGTCCACACCGCCCACCAGCGCTACGAGGAGGGGCCCTTCACGGGCGTCCGCGGCTACGAGTGACCGGTGCGCCTGCCGGGCCGCGCCGTGCGGCGGGCGGTCCAGCCTCCCTCTCCGCGGCGCGGCATCCGAGACGGCAGCGGCCCGGCACGGCGGGCCGCCCTCTCCGGGTCCTCAGGCCCCCGACAACTCCAGTTCGAGGATGTGGGAGACCAGTTCGATCATCACCCGCTTGACCGACTCGCGCTCCCTCGCGTCGCACAGCATCACGGGGACGTTGGGGTCCACGTCCAGCG
The DNA here is from genome assembly GCF_003574835.2 of Thermobifida halotolerans. Lineage (NCBI taxonomy): Bacteria > Bacillati > Actinomycetota > Actinomycetes > Streptosporangiales > Nocardiopsidaceae > Thermobifida > Thermobifida halotolerans. Next base: position 1,120,899 of record NZ_CP063196.1, read on the forward strand.
CGACCCGCACATCCGCGGGCATGTGGGTGCGCACGCCGTCGAAGCAGTTCACCGCGACGATGAACGGCACGTCGCGCTGCTCGAAGAAGTCGATCGTCTCGAAGCAGTCCTCCAGACGGCGGGTGTCGGCGAGGACGATCGCCCCCAGCGCGCCCTCGGCCAACTCCTCCCACATGAAGGCGAAGCGGCGCTGCCCCGGGGTGCCGAACATGTAGATGACGGTGTGCTCGTCCAGGGTGATGCGGCCGAAGTCCAACGCGACGGTGGTGGTGGTCTTGGCCTCCACCCCGTGGAGGTCGTCCACACCGATGCTCTCGGCGGTGACCAGTTCCTCGGTGTGCAGCGACTCCACCTCGCTGAGAGCGGACACCAGCGTGGTCTTCCCGGCGCCGAACCCGCCGGCCACCAGGATCTTCAACGCGTCGGGAACGGCCCCGACCCTATCGGACATGAAGGGGTCTCCTTTCACAGCGCACGGATGCGGTCGAGGACCGTTCTCAGGGTGTGCACATCCGGTCGCCTCCGCTGCCACTGCGACTCGTGCACCATGACGTGTCCGCCGTCGAGGAGGTCGGACAGCAGGATGCGCAGGACTCCCAGCGGCAGGCCGGTGCGCGAGGCCAGTTCGGCCACCGAGGCGGGAGCGGCGCACGAGCGCAGGATCAGGTGGTGCTCGGGTTCCAGGTCGGTGGGCGGCGTCACGGTCGGCACCGCCACGACCTGGGAGGTCATCGCGAAATCGGAACGCGAGGGACGGGTGCGTCCCCGCGTCAGCGAATATGGTCGGATCAGCCGACCAGCGTCGTCGGGGGAGCCGGGAGCGGACACGGCGCTCAGAGCCCCTCGGCCGGGCGGCCGTGCGCCGGACGCCGGTGCCGGGGCAGCGTGGACAGGTGCGGCCCCACCTGGCGCACCAGCCGGTTGATCTCGTAGGCGACCAGCCCCACGTCGCAGGTGGAGTCGGCCACCAGGGCCAGGCACGCGCCGTGGCCCGCGGAGAGCACGAACAGGAAGACGTTGTCCATCTCCACCACGGTCTGGCGGACCTCGGTCGCGCCCAGCTGCTTGCTCGCTCCCCGGGCCAGGCTGGAAAAGCCCGAGGCGATGGCGCTGATCCGCTCGGCGCGCTCCCGGTCCATGCCGTTGGAGGCCGACAGCAGCAGCCCGTCGGCGGACAGCAGCACGGCCTCGCGTGCCCCGGCGACCCGGGACACCAGATCGGTCAGCAGCCAGTCCAGCTCGGAGGAGGTGGAACGGGTGGTCGTCTGCTCGGTCATCGCGTCTCCCTGTTGGGCTGATCGGTGTTGCCTTCGGCGCGTCCGGTCCGGGTGCCTCGCTGGAAGGCGTTCATCATCTGCCGGATCTCCTCCAGCGACCGGTCGGTGCTGACCGGTCGGGAGATGGACGGTGCGGGTGCCGGTGGAGTCGGTTGGGAACGTCGGTGGGAGCGCCTGCGACGCGGCAGGCCCTTGTAGGTGTCGGGGTCGGCGGAGGCCCCGGGGGAGGGCGGCGCGGTGGACTCGGCCGGGGCCGTGGGCACCGGGGCGGTGGGAGCGGGTTCGGTGGCCGCCGCGGCGGGCGCCTCCAGTTCGGCGGGGGCGCTGCGCGCGGGCTCGACCGCGGGCGGGGACGCGGCCTCGGTGTCGACCGCCTCGGGCGGGAACACGATGATCGCCTGGGTCCCGTTGTAGGGGGAGGGGCGCAGGGTGACCTTCAGGCCGTGCCGCTGGGCGATGGTGGCGACCACGATCAGGCCCAGTTGGGAGTCCTCGCGCATGTCGGCGAGGTTGAACCGCTGGACGGAGCCGCTGAGCAGTTCGTTGGCGTCGGCGTAGCCCTGGGGGAGCATGCCCAGGCCGCGGTCCTCGACCTCCAGGGCGTAGCTGCCGTGGGGCAGCGCCTCGCCGCGCACCGTGACCGTGGTGTTGGGCGGGGAGAAGGAGGTGGCGTTCTCCAGCAGCTCGGCCAGCAGCCGCACGGTGTCCCCGGCGACCTGTCCCCTGATCCGCACGTTGGGCATCGGCAGCAGCTTGACCCGGGAGTAGTCCTCGATCTCGCTGGAGGCCGCGCGCGCCGCCTGGGCCAGGCTCAGCGGTTCACCGGCCTTGCGGGACGGCCGGTCGTCGGTCAGCAGCATCAGGTTCTCGGCGTTGCGCCGCATCTGGGTGCTCAGGTGGTCGATGCGAAACAGCGACTCCAGCACCTTCGGGTCGGTCTCGGACTGCTCCAGGGAGTCCAGCAGGCTGAGCTGGCGGTGCACCAGGGTCTGGGCGCGGCGCGCGATGTTGCGGAAGACGTTGCGCACGCCCTCGCGCAGTTTCGCCTCCTGGGTCGCCGAGTCCACGGCGGCGCGCTGTGCGGTGTTGAAGGCCTCGGTGACCTGGCCGATCTCGTCGTTGATCTCGACGGGGATCGGCGGGGCGTCGGTGGCGACGTCCACCTCCTCCCCGGAGCGCAGCCGCGAGGTGATCGACGGCAGGCGGGAGTGCGCGTAGTCCAGGGTGGCCTCGCGCAGTGCTCCGAGACGCCGGTTGAGCCAGGTGACGGTCCGCGAGCTGAAGACCACGGAGGCCACGGTCACGGCCAGGGTCACGAGGCTGAGCAGTGCGAGGAGGAGGGTGAGTCGCAGGGCGGAGGCCTGGCTCTGCTCCACGAGGGCGGCGGCGCGGTCCTCCTCCAGCTTCTGGAAGGACTGGTCCAGTGTCTCCCGGGCGGACTCCCAGGACTGGATGTCGATGGGGATGCCCTCGGCGGTGGCGCCGATCCGGACCGTCTCGTTCTCCAGCGTCTGCACGGTGCGGAAGTGGGAACTTCCCATGACGGCGTCGTAGGCCGACCGGTCCGTCCCGCTGAGTTCGGGGGCGATCTGGGTGTACAGGTAGCGCTGGGCGCCGACCGCGGCCGCGAAGTCGATGTGGTCGGCGGCGGTGAACGTGCCGGAGGCGCTGGCGTAGGTCAGCAGGCCGTCCTCCTGGGAGAGCAGTTCGCGCGCCCGGACCAGGGAGGTGAGGTTGCGCACCTCGTGGGTCAGCCCGCCGTCGACCAGTTTCTCCTGGATGTCCCACAGTTGCAGACCGGCCTCGATCGCCTCGTCGTAGGTGGAGGCGGCGCCCGACCGGACGGGGGTGGACGAGTCGAGGACGTCGCGGTGCGGGGAGAGGACCTCCAGGGTGGTGAGGAACCGGTCGATGCGGTCGCGGGTCTCCCCTGGGAATCCGGACAGGCCGGCCTCCTCGATCCCGGCGCGGAAGTCGGCGACGGCCGTGTCGGTGGCCAGACGGTCCTGCCGCAGCTCGGGAGTGAGGATGTTCTCGCCGCTCTCGGCCTCGGAGAGGGCGAGGTACTCCATCGTGGAGTGGCGCTCCGCCTGGAGCGCGGAGATGACCTCCAGAGCGGGCACCCCCGCCTCCTCCACGAACGTGGTGCTCTGGTGGAGGGAGAAGAGGGTGCTCACCGGTGTGACGATGGTGCCGACCCAGAAGATCAGCAGGGCACTGCTCGGGATGAGCGCCAGCGCGAGGAGGCGGGCGCGGATGGTACCGCGCTGTTCTTTGCTCAGGAGACGCACGCGGTGGAGGGGACGGCGCTGCTCTTTCGTCATGGACTCGCTCTGAGTACGGGTGGGGGATAGCTGTGCGGAGGACATACGGAAGGTGCGGTCCGGATGTCCTTTCGGGAAACGGAAAACTCCGTCTGAGCTTCCTGAGCTAACCGTTGTTGGCGGAATATGGCAAGCCCAGTTTAGGAGGTAAGTCACTACCGTCGGTGACTCAGACCACCGGAAATCTCTGACAGTTGGTGTATTTGGTGCAAACTACCAGGTGGTTGTTGCAATAGTGCTCTGGTTGCCGTCAAGTTGTCGTCAAGGAGGGCTCGTCGCCGCGGGTTCGGGGAAGCGGTGGCGGGACGGTCCCCTCTGTCGGGGACCGGGAAGTGGCGGCGTGGCGTCGGAGGGTAGCGCTCGGTGACGTGGTGTGCGCGCATGCGAAACCGACCGGAGGGCTCGGTCCGGGCGCGGACGGTTCCCGTCGTGTTGGGCGTTCTCCTGCTCACGGCGTGCGCGTCTCCCCCGCCGCGGACCGACGGCTCCGGACGCGACGCGGTGGCGACCGCGGCGTCGGCCGCGGAGCTCGGCGGGATGGACGAACTCATCCGGGCCGCGCAGGCCGAGGGAGAACTCAACGTCGTCGCCCTGCCGCCGGAGCGGACCGACCACGGGGAGATGGTCGCCGCCTTCGAGCGGAAGTACGGCATCAAGGTCAACCCGGCCGCCCCGGACGCCTCCGACGAGGAGCAACTCGACGTCGCGGCGCGCCGGGCGGGAACCGACCGCGCCCCCGACGTGTTCGACCTCCGCCTGGCGTCCGCCGCCGACGCCGCCGCGCGCCTCGCCGAGTACCGGGTCGAGACCTGGGACGACGTTCCCGAGGACAGCAGGCACCCCGGCGGCAGGTACGTCGGGGACCACACCGTCCGCATGTCGGTCGGTTTCGACGCCGACGAGGTCCCCGCCCCCGAGGGGGTGGAGGACCTGCTGGCGACGGCCCGCCGGGGCGCGGTGGCCCTCGACGGCGACCCCAGGCGGGACGAGTCCGCGTTCTTCGGCGTGGTGATGGCCGCCCTGGGCAGCGGTGGCGACGCCGACGACGTCGCTCCGGGCGTGCGCCTCCTCGCCGGACCAGCCCGGACGGGCCGCCTCCGCACGGCCGCCCCGTCCCCGGACGCCATCGCCTCGGGCGAGGTCCCCGTCGTCGTCGACTGGGAGCACGCCAACCTGCGGCGGGCGGCCGAGCTGGCCGGCCGGGCCGACTGGCGGGTGGTGGTCCCCGAGGGTGCGGCCGTCGGCTTCACCTCCTGCCAGGCGATCAACCGGGACGCCCCGCACCCGGCGGCGGCCCGCCTGTGGCAGGAGTTCGTCCTCTCCGACGAGGGGCAGAACATCCGCCTCGGCGGACTCGTCCGCCCGGTGCGTCTCGAGGCGATGGCGGCGCAGGGCAGCGTCGACACCCGGGCGCTGGCCGCGCTGCCCGCCGCCGAGGAGCCGCTGGTGACGCTGACGGCCGAGCAGACCGGGCGCGCCGAACGCCACCTGGCCGAGCACTGGATCGACCCGCCGGCACGCTGACGCCGACACCGGAGCGGGACCGCACCGGCGTCGGCGCCGAGGGAGGAGTCAGACGTCCCTGCGGTGCAGCGCCCACAGGGCCGCGCCCAGGCAGAGCGCGATCCAGGCGGCGACCACTCCCAGCGCGGGCCAGAAGTCCATGTGCCCCGGCAGGTCGGGGGAGGTGATGCCCGTGACGTTGTCCCAGGCGCTGGCCGGGAGGTAGCGCAGGACGTGCCGCTGCACGTCGGCGGGCAGCAGGCCGCCGAACATCGGGGGAAGCAGCATCACCGCGAGGGAGGCGGTGATCGCGCCGGCCGAGCCGCGCAGCAGGACGCCCAGGCCCAGGGTCAGCAGCGGGAAGAGCGGGAACGTCGCGCCCAGCAGCAGGGTCGTGCGCAGCCGTTCGGCGTCGGTCAGGCCCGCCGTGGGCATGTCGAAGGCGTCCAGGACGGCCTGGGAGGCCAGGAAGGCGGAGAAGGCGGTCACGAATCCGGCGGCCAGGGTGACGGCGAGCAGGACCGCGGTCTTGGCGGCCAGCACCCGCCAGCGGCGCGGGTGCGCCGCGAGGGTGAGCCTGATCTGGCTCGGGTACTCCCCGGCCGAGAGGTGGGCGGCGAGCACGACGAGCGCGATCACCCCGAAGACCGGACCGACGTAGGCCAGTGCCGCGGCCTGCCCGGTCAGGTCGGTTCCCTCCGGGAAGGCCTCGGGGCCGGTCGCGCCGACGCCCAGGGCGACCAGCGAGCTCAGCCCGACGCCGATCACCGGGGTCAGGACGAGGCAGACGTAGGTGGAGCGCAGCGACCAGAGCTTGGTCCACTCCGCGAGGATCGCCGCTCCCAGGCCGGAGGCGGGGGCGTGCGCGGCGGTGGTCGTGGTCAAGACGGTCTCCCTTCGGGGGTCGGGGCGGAACCGGAGCGGTGTTCGACGCTTCCGGCGGTCAGTTCCATGAAGGCGGCCTCCAGGCTGGTGCGCTGGGGGGTGAGCTCGCGCAGCGCGATGCGGCGGTGCAGGGCGATCTCGCCGACGCGCGCGGCGTCCAGGCCGCCCACCAGCAGTGCGTCGCCGTCGCCGGAGCGGACCGAGGCGCCCTCCTCGGCGAGCGCCGCGGTCAGGGCGGCGGGGTCGGCGCTGGCCACCCGCACGCCGCCGGAACCGCCGCGCGCGGTGAGTTCGGCCACGCCCATGTCGGCGATCAGCCGTCCGCGTCCGATGACGAGCACGTGGTCGGCGGTGGCCTGCATCTCGTTCATCAGGTGGCTGGAGACGAGGACGGTGCGCCCCTCGGCGGCCAGGTCCCCGAGCAGCCCGCGGACCCACAGGATGCCCTCGGGGTCCAGGCCGTTGACGGGTTCGTCGAACAGCAGCACCCCGGGGTCGCCCAGGAGCGCGGCGGCGATGCCCAGACGCTGGCGCATGCCCAGCGAGAAGCCGCCCACGCGCCGTCCCGCGACCGAGGAGAGGCCGACCAGGTCGAGCACCTCCTCCACGCGGCGGCGGGGCAGGCCCGCGCCGCGCGCCAGCCACAGCAGGTGGGCGTGGGCGGTGCGTCCCGGATGGGCCGCGCCGGGGTCCAGCAGCGCGCCGACCTCGTGCAGCGGCGCGGACAGGTCGCGGTAGCGGCGGCCGTTGACCGTGGCCGTGCCGGAGGTGGGGGTGTCCAGGCCGAGGATCATCCGCATGGTCGTGCTCTTGCCCGCGCCGTTGGGGCCGAGGAAGCCGGTGACCACACCGGGGTTGACGTCGAAGGTGAGGTGGTCGACGGCGAGGGTGTCGCCGTAGCGCTTGGTGAGTCCGCGTACTCGGATCATCGCGGTCCGTTCCTTCCTGACTGGGCTAGAAAAAGTGATATCACAATGCTAGCTTTGAGTCATCACACGGCAGAGAAGGGAAGACACGATGAACCTGGAAGCCACTCCGGGGGTGGAGATGCCCGAGCCCCAGGTGCGGGAGCGGACCGCCGACGGACTGCCGGGACTGGCGATGTTCGCGCTGGCGCTGGCGCTGGTGCTGGCCGGGGGCGCCGCGGCCGCCGGGGGCCTGTACACGGCCGCCGTCGACGCCATGGGCGCGGGCGCCGTGGTGCTCCTCGTCGCGGGCGTGCTGCTGCTCCTCGTCGGCGTCCTTCTCAGCTTCGGGCTGACGGTCGTCGCCCCCAACGAGGCACGGGTCGTCCAGTTCCTGGGCCGCTACACCGGCACCGTCCGCACCGCCGGACTGCGCTGGGTCAACCCCATCAGCACCCGCAAACCCGTCTCCACCCGCATCCGCAACCACGAGACCGCCGTCATGAAGGTCAACGACGCCGGCGGCAGCCCCATCGAGATCGCCGCCGTCGTGGTCTGGCAGGTCCGGGACACCGCCCGCGCCGTGTTCGAGGTGGACGACTTCGTCCAGTTCGTCAGCACCCAGACCGAGGCGGCCGTCCGCCACATCGCCAACAACTACCCCTACGACAACCACGACGACACCGACCGGCTGTCCCTGCGCGACAACGCCGACGAGATCACCGAGAAGCTGTCCACCGAGATCGCCGAGCGGGTGGAGTCCGCGGGCGTGCGCATCATCGAGTCGCGGCTGACCCACCTGGCCTACGCCCCGGAGATCGCCCAGGCGATGCTGCAGCGCCAGCAGGCGGGCGCGATCATCGCCGCGCGCCAGCGCATCGTCGAGGGCGCCGTGGGCATGGTGGACTCGGCGCTCAGCCACCTGGCCGAGCAGGACGTGGTGGAACTGGACGAGGAGCGGAAGGCCGCGATGGTGAGCAACCTGCTGGTGGTGCTGTGCGCCGACCGGGCCACCCAGCCCGTCGTCAACACGGGAACGCTCTACTCGTAAGGTCGGACCGGTGGCAAGTGAGCGCAAGAAGATCCTGCTCCGGCTCGACCCGGCGGTGTACGACGCGCTCGCCCGATGGGCCGGTGACGAACTGCGCAGCACCAACGCGCAGATCGAGTTCCTGCTGCGTCGTGCGCTGACCGACGCGGGCCGGATGCCCAGACAGGCCGGGGCCATCCCCCGACGGGGCCGCCCCCCCAAACAGGCCGACCCCGAGGCCCATCCCCCCGACGACGACCGCCGCCCCTGACCCCGGCGACCGCGAACGGCCCCGCCGGCACCCGCCCGGCGGGGCCGTTCGGCCCCGGTGCGGTCAGTCGGCCAGCGTCCAGGCCACCTCGTCGCGCATCCGCCGCTTCAGCAGCTTCCCGGCGGCGTTGCGGGGCAGTTCGTCGGCGGTGGTGATGATCCGCGAGGGGATCTTGAAGGCGGCCAGCCGCCCGGACAGGAACGCGCGCAGTTCCTCGGCGTCCGGCGGCGTCCCGGCGACCACCCGCACCACCGCGCCGACCTCCTCGCCCAACTCCTCGTGCGGTACGCCCACCACGGCCGCGTCCAGCACCGCGGGGTGCTCCTGGAGTGCGGCCTCCACCTCGGCGCAGTACACGTTCTCGCCGCCCCGCAGGATCATGTCCTTGGCGCGGTCCACGACGTAGAGGAACCCCGCGTCGTCGAGCCGCCCCAGGTCGCCGGTGCGCAGCCAGCCGTCGACGAAGGTCGCGGCGGTCTCCTCGGGACGGTTCCAGTACCCGTGCACCACCCCCGGACCGCTGATCCAGATCTCCCCGACCCGGCCGGGCGGCAGGTCCGCGCCGTCGGGGCCGACGATGCGGACGTCCACCACCGGGACGGGCATGCCGACGCTGTCGGGACGGGCCAGGTAGTCGGGGCCGTAGCTGACTGCGGCCGTCGCCGAGCACTCGGTCAGCCCGTACCCGGCACCCAGCAGCGTCGCGTCCGGCCGCAGACCGCCGCGCAGGGCCCGCTCCACCAGCGCGGGCGCGGCTGGCGCGCCCCCGCTGCCCAGCGACACCAGGCTGGAAAGGTCGCGTCTGGCGAAACTCGGCGCGGCGAACAGCTGCGTCAGCATCGTGGGCACCCCGGTCATGCCGCTGACGCGCTCCCGCTCGATCACCTCCAGCGCAGTCTCGGCGTCCCACCTGCGCATCAGCACCAGGGCACCCCCCGCGGACAGGGTGGGCAGCATGACCGCCTGCGCGCCGGTGACGTGGAACAGCGGCAGCGCGCACAGCACCTTCGAGGGGGCCGCGTCGAAGGTCAGTGCGAGCGCGTCGTCGAGGTCGGCGCCCAGCCGCAGCAGGGTGCGGGCCTTCATGAACGCCATGGACAGCACGTTGCTCACCATGTTGCGGTGCGAACCCAGCGCGCCCTTGGGGTTGCCGGTGGTGCCCGAGGTGTAGAAGAGCGTGGCGGGGTCGTCGGGGGCCAGGTCCGTCTCCGGCAGGGCGGCGTCGTCGGCGACCTCACCGAGTATCTCCTCCCAAGCGCGCACGCCCTCGGGCAGCGGGCGCGCGCAGCGCACCGCGATCACCGGGAGCGGCAGCCTCCCCAGCACATCGCCGAGCCGGTCCAGGCGTTCGGCGTCGGCGACGAGCACGCTCGCCCCGCTGTCGCGGAGGACGAACTCCATTTCGGGGGCGCTCAGCCAGGCGTTGACGGGCACCGCGATCGCGCCGACGCTCGTGGCCGCGAAGAACGCGGTGACCCACTCGGGGTAGTTGCGCATCGCCAGGGCGACCCGGTCGCCCCTGGCCACGCCGTAGTCCTCGACGAGTCTGCGGGCCAGGGCCGCGGCGCGGCGGAAGTGCTCGGCGTGGGAGATCCGCTCTTCCCCGAAGACGAGCGCGGGACGGTCGCCGTGCTCCAGGCTGCTCTCCAGCACGGCGCGCAGGTGGGGTCTGGCGTCGGCCCAGACCCGGGTGGGCACCCCGGCCACGTCGACCCGGGCCATCTCGAACCGGGACCCCGAGTACAGCAGTTGGACGGTGGCCGAGTTCATCGATCGGAGTGCGGACGGAGAGGCGGGAGACGGGGACTCGGTGGCGCTCATGGCTGCTCCGGAATCTCTCGCAACGGTGGGGCCCGGAGGCGTCCGGTGGTCGTCGACACGCGGAACCGACTGGTCGGTCGCCCTGGTTCTCCGTGATGTCTATCACAGGGGGGTGGCGGTCGCAGTCGGTGAAACCACCCGTCCTCCGGCGGGTGCGCGGCCCCGTTCCGCGGTCGCCCCGCGCCGCAGCGTGTCGAGAACGCCGGGAGGAACGCGCGCGGGCCGGCGGTGCCAGGGGCGAAAGTCCCGAAGGCCGAGGCGGCGCGCCCGCCCGGAAAAGGCCTTATGTCCCGGAGGTTGCACTCGGGTGAACCCGGTGTGAAGCAACGGTTTAGGGTCTTTTCCGGAACGGCGTCACGCCAGGTGGAGAAGGTTCTTTGGGGTCATTGGACATTCTCCGGAAAAGGGAGCGGGCGGTTTCTCCGGTGGGATTTCCCGAAATCGGGCCGATCCCGCGGGAAACACCGGCCGGATGGCGCCGGAAAAGTTCCGGCAGAACTGGAAGAAGGAGAAGAAAGCGCTATGTCTGTCGCGGTGCCCCGTGGACTGCCTCCCCTCGGACCCAGGACCCTCGAGGCGGTCCAGGCCGTCTGCGCGAACCTGCTGGAGGAGCCGGAACCGCTGGCCGAACGCTTCTACCACCACCTGTTCCGGCTGCTGCCGAGTTGTGAGAGGCTGTTTCCCCCGGACATGGAGACGCAGCACGTCCGCATGGCCAGGGTCCTCGTCGAGGCGGTCCGCCACCTCGACGAGCCCGGTGACACCTGGGACCGCCTGCGTGAACTGGGCGGTCACCACTACATGAGGTGGGGCCTGGGCCCGGAGGAGTACCGCTGCGTGGGCCACGCCCTCGTCGAGGCGGCCCGGGACGTCTCCCCGGAGTGGACGCCCTCGGTGGGCTCGGCGTGGGTCACCGTCTACGAGTGGATCTCCGCGGCCATGCTCACCGGCGCGGCGGAGGCCGCCGCCCGCTCCTCCGGGCGGATGCGTCCGGAACACGAACTTCGACGGTTCGGCGGGCATGCCGGTCCGCGTTCGGGTGAGGGGAATGGTAAACCTACAGTGGCTTCTTGAGCGGTCTTCTCCGTGCCCCACCGCGGGCGGGCGCGGATGTCCCTTATCCCCGGTTCTTCCGCACCCGTCCGGGTTCGCGGCGGCTGACCGTGCTGAGCGAGGGTGGATCGCACGGTAAGGGGCCGTTGTGAGCGCGGGGTGAGGCGCCGATGCCTTCGGCCGGTCCCGTGCGTCCGTGTCAGAGACGAGGAGCCGGAACATGACCGAGAACACCGTTGACGAACAGTTCGGCTTCGCCGACCTGGGACTCCGACCAGAACTGCTGGGAGCGCTGTCCGACCTCGGTTACGAGGAGCCCACGGCGATCCAGCGCGAGGCGATCCCACCCCTGATGGAGGGCCACGACCTGCTCGGCCAGGCCGCGACGGGAACCGGCAAGACCGCCGCGTTCGCCCTGCCCATCCTGCAGCGGCTGCCCGACGGCGCCCGGGGCGACGCCCCCTCGGCGCTGGTGCTGGTCCCCACCCGCGAACTGGCGCTGCAGGTGTCGGAGGCACTGCACCGCTACGGCCGCAACATCGGCGCACGGGTGCTGCCCATCTACGGCGGCCAGCCCATCGGACGGCAGCTTCGGGCGCTGGAGCGCGGCGTCGACGTCGTCGTCGCCACCCCCGGACGCGCGCTCGACCACATCGGCCGGGGCACGCTCGTCCTGGACGACGTGCGGATGGTCGTCCTGGACGAGGCCGACGAGATGCTCGACATGGGCTTCGCCGAGGACATCGAGGCGATCGTCGAGGAGGTCCCCGCCGAACGGCAGATGGTGCTGTTCTCGGCGACCATGCCCGAACGCATCGACGGCATCGCCCGCCGCCACCTCCACGACCCGGTCCGGGTGCGCATCGCCCGCGAGGCCCCCGCCCCCGGCGAGGAGCCGAAGGTCCGCCAGAACGCCTACGTCGTGGCGCGCCCGTACAAGCCCGCCGCGCTGGGACGGGTACTGGACGTGGAGTCGCCCACCGCCGCGCTGGTGTTCTGCCGCACCCGCGAGGAGGTCGACCAGCTCACCGAGACCCTCAACGCCCGCGGCTACCGCGCCGAGGCGCTGCACGGCGGCATGAGCCAGGAGCAGCGCGACCGCGTCATGGGCCGGCTGCGCAGCGGCACCGCCGACCTGCTCGTGGCCACCGACGTGGCCGCCCGCGGTCTCGACGTCGAGCACCTCACCCACGTGGTCAACTACAACGTGCCCTCGGCGACCGAGACCTACGTGCACCGCATCGGCCGGGTGGGCCGGGCCGGGCGCGAGGGCGTGGCGATCACCCTGGTGGAGCCGCGCGAGCACCGGATGCTCAAGACCATCCGGCGCGAGACCAACGGCCAGATCACCGTCGAGAAGCTGCCGACCGTCGCCGACCTGCACGCCCGGCGCATGGAGCTGACCCGCGCCGCGCTGTACGAGAGCCTCGTGGAGGAGGACCTCGACCTCGAGCGCTTCCGCGTCGTGGTGGAGCCGCTGGCCGAGGAGTTCGACATCATGGAGATCGCGCTGGCCGCGGTGAAGCTGGCGCACGAGGCCGGCGGTGCCGTCACCGAGGACGAGGAGATCCCCGAGCCCACCCTCCGTCCCGAACGCGACCGTCCGGGACGGGGAGGACGGCGCAGCGGACCGGGCCGCGGGGACCGGCGCGGTCGGGGACCGTCGGACGGCATGACCCGCCTGTTCGTCGGTATCGGCCGCAACGCCCGGGTGCGCCCCCAGGACCTGGTCGGCGCGATCGCGGGGGAGACCCAACTGAGCGGGCGCGACATCGGCGCCATCGAGATCGCCGACCGCTTCTCCCTGGTCGAGGTACCCGAGAACACCGCCGACGGGGTGATCGCCGCGCTGAAGAACAGCACCATCAAGGGCCGCCGCACCGTGGTGCGCCGCGAGCGCTTCTGAGCCGCGGCCCGCGCCCCGCCGGGGCGCGGGCCGGCGCGCCGCCTCGGGCGGAGCGCCTCCGGGAGCCGATCGGTGCTGCCGGACTCCGGGTGGGGAGCGACTCCCGGAGGCCGGTCGGGATGCGCGCCGCCGTCCCGTGCTCGCGGCCGAGCCGGTCCAGTGCCGGACCGGGGGTGGGAAAGCGGTCGCGCGGCCGGGGAGAAGAGCCGGGTGTCCTCACCCGCTCGCGGAGACCGGACCGCCCCCGTCCGGCGGATGGAGAGGCCTTCGGCGCGATCGGCCGGTCCGCCACTGAGCCTTCCGTGGCCCCGCCGTGCGGTGGGCACCGGAGGATCCCGCCCCGGGCGCGACGGAGTAGCATGCGGGAAACGCCAGGTGAGACGCTGCTGCCAGGCTCAGCGACGCCGTCGTCCCCCGCCCCGCCCGTGGCCGGGGCGGACGGGAGGTCGGCGATCCCGCCAGCCGCCCCACCCGGCTCCTGCCCACACCCCGCCCGACCGGGACGGCCCTGTGGACGGTTCACGATCTCGGCGGCAGGCTCCTCCCCTCCCGGTGACCGCGTGGCGGCGGGAGCGGAAGAAGGGGAGCGCCCGTCCCCAAGCGGTAGGGAGCGACATGAACGGTGCACAGGCGCTGATCCAGACCCTCGTCGACAGCGGGGTGGAGGTGTGTTTCGCCAACCCCGGAACCTCGGAGATGCACTTCGTGGCCGCCCTGGACCACGTCCCGCGGATGCGCGGCACGCTGTGCCTGTTCGAGGGGGTCGCCACCGGGGCGGCCGACGGCTACGCGCGGATGACGGACCGGCCCGCGGCGGTGCTGCTGCACATGGGCCCCGGCCTGGGCAACGGGCTGGCGAACCTGCACAACGCCAGACGCGCCGACTCCCCCGTCGTCGCCGTCGTCGGCGACCACGCCACCCACCACAAGCGCCTGGACGCCCCCCTGGAGTCCGACATCGACGCGATGGCGGGGGCGGTGTCGGGCTGGGTACGCCGCTCGCTGCGCAGCGCGGACGTCGCGGCGGACGCCGCCGAGGCGGTCGCCGCGGCGGCGGCCCCTCCCGGAAGGGTGGCCACGCTCATCCTCCCGGCCGACGTGTCCTGGAGCGAGGGCGGACGGCCCGCCCCACCGGTCGGCGTCCGCCGGCCCTCGCCGGCCCCCGCCGAGACGGTCGAGTCGGTCGCGAAGGCGCTGCGTTCGGGGGACCGGTGCGTCCTGTTGCTGGGCGGACGGGCCCTGCGCCGGCCGGCTCTCGACGCGGCCGACCGTATCGCGCGCGCAACCGGGGCGCGGCTGTACGCCGAGACGTTCCCCGCCCGCCAGGAGCGCGGGGCGGGGGTCGCGGCGGTGCCGCGCCTGGCCTACCGGGGGGAGCAGGCCCGTGCCCAGTTGGCCGGGGCCGAGCACCTGGTCCTGGTGGGCGCGCGCTCCCCGGTGGCGTTCTTCGCCTACCCCGGCGAATCCGGCGACCTGCGGCCCGAGGGCTGCACGGTGCACGTCCTGGCCGCGGACGGCGACGACGCCGACGGCGCGCTCGCGGACCTGGCCGACCTCGTCGGCGCGCGCACCGGTTCCGCCGCGCGGCCCGTACGGCGGCCCGACAGGCCCGGCGGCGCGCTCACGGTCGCCTCGCTCGCGGCCGCGGTGGGCGCGCTGCTGCCCGAGGACGCGGTCGTCGTGGACGAGTCGGTCACCGCGAGCGCCGCGATGCTCGCGGCGACCGGGGGCGCCCCGCCGCACGACTGGCTCGCCCTGACCGGCGGAGCGATCGGCCAGGGGATGCCGCTGGCCGTCGGCGCGGCGGTCGCCGCGCCGGGGCGCAGGGTGGTCAACCTGGAGGCCGACGGCAGCGCCATGTACACCCTCTCGGCGCTGTGGACCCAGGCCAGGGAGGGCCTGGACGTGACCACCGTGGTGGTCAACAACGGCTCCTACGGCATCCTCACCGAGGAGTTGCGGAAGGTGGGGGCGGCCGCCTCCGGCACGGCGGCGCGGAGCCTGCTCGACCTGGGCGACCCGGCGCTCGACTTCGTCGCGTTGGCGAGGGGCATGGGAGTCCCCGCCGTACGGGCGCGCACCGCGGAGGAGTTCGCCGCCCACTTCGCGGCGGCCGTCGCGGAGCCGGGCCCCCGGCTGGTCGAGGCCGTCGTGGCGCCGACCCCCCAGGTGTTCTGATCATGGAGGCTGGTGACACCCGCCCCGGCTGACACACGCAGAGGGGGCCTTCGGGATCGGTGTGGATTGCGGCGTCCACCCGAACCGGAAGGCCCCCTCTGCCCCACACCGCCCACGCCAACGCCCGCCTGACCCCCGCCGGACGCCTCGCGCTGGCCCGCTGCATCGTCGGGGACGGCCCCGTCCGCTCACCGACGCCGGACCGGTGGGGCAGTGGTCCAGGTACCGCCGCGCTGCGATGACGGGCGCCGGTGGCCGCGTCCGGCCCCGCACCGGAGGGGTCACCCCTTCCCACGCCTGCCCTGCCGCTCCGGGGCTACCGGCAACCGCGTGCCCCGGCGCCCGTGACGCTGCGGCCGACCGCGCGGTCGGGGCCTGCGCTGGTCCGCCCCGTGCGCAAGGACGGGCCCGCCCCGGCGGCGGAGGTCTCCTCCTGGCTACGCCGGCGCAGCCGCGCGCCCGACGCCACGATCCGGCGCGACTGGCTGATCGACGCGCCCGTCGAACGCTCACTCACCGCCTGCGGCCACTGACCGGCACACACCCCGTTCTCGCCAACGGTCGAGAGCCGGTACGGACGGGGAGAGGCGGCGGGGCCGAGTCCGCCGCCTCTCTGTCTTCCCCCGTGGAGCGCCTGTTCAGGGCCACTGTGCCCGAATTCGTGACTGAGGGGTGTCCGAAACGAGATGCTCCCGAAACATGAATCTAACAGCAAAAAGTTCTTATTGACTGAAGAGATGTTCAGTGTTAGTTTACCCGTTCAGTAAAGACAATACTGGATACAGTAAGGATGAAGCCGAGGTGTCGAATGATGGCCTGGAATCCCTGGGGCCGCGGATCCGTACTCTGCGGCAGCAGCGTCGACTGACCCTCAGGGAGATGTCGCGGCAGACCGGGCTTTCGCAGAGCTTCCTCAGTCAGTTCGAGCGCGGCGCCACACAGGCGAGCATCTCCTCGCTGCGGCGCATCAGTTCCGCGCTGGGCATCCCACTGGGGGACCTCTTCGACACCGGGAAGGGCAGCGGGAACGGCGTGCTGCGCGCCGAGGACCGCCCGCGCATCCCCTTCGGTGAGAACGCGGTCAAACTGCTGCTCACCCCGAGGCCGCTGGAGCACATCGAGGTCTTCCACGTGGTGATGGACGTCGACGGATCCACGGGAAGCCAGCAGTACACGCACGGCGACTCCGACGAGATCATCGTTGTCCTCACCGGAAGGCTTCGCGTGGAACTCGCCTCAGAGGTTTTTGTCCTGGGCAAGGACGACTCGATCAGTTTCCGAAGCGGCATCCCGCACAAGGTCGTCAACGTGGGCTCCGAATCAGCCGAAGCCCTGTGGATCATCGGGCCGCCAGGACACAAGAAGGAAGAAGAGGAATAGTTCATGGACTTCCGAAAGAAGAGAGGGGCCGCGGCCAAGAGCGCGGCGGTCACCCTGTCGGTGGTCGTGCTGGCCACGGCCTGCGGCGGCTCCGACTCCGCCTCCGGTGAGCAGGAGACCCTCGTCGTGGCCAGCTGGGGAGCCTACTTCACCGAGGCCACCCGCACCCACCTCGCCGACCCGTTCACCGAGGAGACCGGGATCGAGGTGGAGATCGTCGACGCTCCCGGCAAGTACGCGGCCAACCTGGAGGCCCAGCAGCAGGCGGACAACGTCCAGTGGGACCTGCTGGACTCCACCTCGGCTCCCGACGCCTACCAGATGGCGCACGACGGGCTCATCCAGCCGCTGCCCGAGGACCTGCGGACCGAACTGGAGGGCGTCCTCGGCGAGGAGGCGGTCGAGGAGTTCGGGTTCACCTTCTCCAACCTCGGCTACGTCATCGCGTGCAACACCGAGGAGGTCGCCGACTGCCCCGACAGCCAGGAGGCGTTCTTCGACACCGACGCCCACCCGCAGCGGCGGCAGATGATCTCCACGCTCCCGCTGCTCAACCTCAGCCTCGCGGAGATGGCCGCCGGAGTCCCGGCCGAGGACATCCCCACCCACGAGATCGACATGGACCGGGCCTTCGCCACGCTGGAGGAGATCAAGCCCGAGGTCAAGGTCTGGTGGGAGTCGGGCGACCAGATGGAGCAGGCGTTCCGCAACGGCGAGGTGGACATGGGCATCGCCTACAGCGGACGCGCCTTCGGGCTCGCCGAGAACGGGCAGCCCATCGAGGTGCAGTGGAGCGGCGGCGTCTACAACCCCGGCTTCTGGAACGTCGCGACCGACGCCCCCCACAGCGAGGCGGCCTTCCAGTTCCTGGAGTGGGTCGCCAAGAACCCCGAGGCGCAGGCCAAGTGGGCCGAGCACACCAAGTACTCGGTGCCCCACCCCGAGGCCTTCGACTACATGGACGACGAGTTCAAGACCCAGCTCGCCGACTGGCCGGACAACCGCGCGCAGCTCACCACGCTGAACTACCAGTGGTACGCCGAGAACTCCGAAGAGGTCAACCGCCGCTGGCAGGAATTCCTCCGCGGTTAGCGGTGACCTGACGGAAGGGCCACGATGATGAGTCTCACAACCGAGCGCCCGGTCCCCACCGGGCGTGGCACGACCGAAAAGACGAAGCCCTGGAGCAGCACGCTTCCCCTGCGTACGGCCCTCTTCATGGTGGCTCCCCTGGGCGTCGCGATCGCGCTCTTCGTCATCTACCCCCTGATCACGCTGGTCTGGGACTCGGTGACGATGGGGGACGGACCGGGCAACTACGGCGCCGCGCTCTCCTCGGGAGCCGTCCGCCGCGCGATCGGGGTCACCCTGCTGGACTCCGCGGTCGTCATGGTCCTCGCGGTGGTCGGCGGCACGGCCATGGCCTGGACGCTGCGCACCACGCGACGGGGATGGGTCAAGGCACTGGTCTGGGCGGCGGTGCTGCTGCCGTTCTGGATGGGCGTGGTGGTCAAGAACTACGCCTTCGCCCTCCTGCTGGCGCGCGAGGGACCGATCAACTCCCTCCTGCTGCGGGTCGGCGCGGTCCAGGAGCCGCTGGAACTGATGTACACACCCACCGCCGTCGTGCTCGGCATGACCTACACGATGCTCCCCTACGCCTTCCTGGCGGTGTATCCGAGCGTGTCCATGGTGAACCTGGACCTGCTCAACGCGGCCAGGGGCATGGGGGCCTCGGAGCGGCGCGCCTTCGGCGGGATCGTGCTCCCGCTGATCCGGCCCGGTCTCATCGCCGGCTGCGCCATCGTCTTCGCGATGTCCATCGGGTTCTACGTGACCCCGGTGCTGCTGGGCGGTGCGCAGACGCCGTTCATCGCCACGGTGATCAGCGACGACATCTTCCGCTTCTTCGACTATCCCCGAGCCGCCGCCACCTCGGTGATCCTGCTCGTCATCGCGTTGACGACGCTGGCGGTCACCATCAGGGCGGTGGGTCTGAAAGCGATCCGGGGAGGACTGGGATGACGACGACCACGAGCGTCGACAGGCTGCTCGACGGGCTGGCCAGGTTCGCCGGTCGGGCGGTGGTGGCGGTCTTCCTGGGATTCATGGTCCTGCCGGCGGCCTTCATCGGAGTGCTCTCCTTCTCCGAGGATCCCTACATCATGTTCCCGCCGCAGAGCTGGGGGACCGACCGCTACGTCGAGGTGATGACTTCGGACACCTGGATTCGTCCGATCACCCTGTCGTTGGAGATCGCGGCGGCGACGGCGGTGGTGGCCCTCGCCGTCGTGGTCCCGGCGATGTTCGCCCTGAAACGGGGCAGGGTTCCGGGCACCATGGCGGTGGAGTCGGCGGGGGTCGCCCCCATGCTGTTCCCCATCGCCGCCTACGCGGTCGGCATGTACGCGGTGTTCGCCGAGTTCGGCCTCCTGGGCACCTTCTGGGGCATCGTCGTGGCCCACGCCGTCCACGCGATCCCGCTGGTGATCATCCTGCTGAGCACCGCCATGGACCAGATCCGCCCCGAACTGGAGCTCGCCGCGATGACGATGGGCGCCAGCCGGGTCCGCGCCTGGACCGGGATCACCGCCCGGCTGCTGCTCCCCGCGATCCTGGCCGCCGCCATCTTCGCCTTCATCCTCAGCTTCGACGAGGCGGTGTTCATCACCTTCCTCGGAGGTCCCGGGCTGGTCACCCTGCCGAAGTACATCTTCGACTCGGTCCAGTTCGGTGTGGACCCCGCCATCACCGCGGTGGCCACCCTGCTGATGGTGGTGACCGCAGGACTCATGCTCGGCGCGACTGTTCTCCGAGGGAGATCACGATGACCTACACGCTCAACGCCCCGCAGAGGACAGAGATGGACCACACCACCGCGGATCCCGACATCGCGCTGCGTATCCGCTCCCTGTGCAAGTCGTTCGGCGACCACGAGGTGCTGCGCAGCGTGGACCTGGACCTCGGCGCCGGAGAGTTCCTCACCCTGCTGGGGCCCAGCGGCTCCGGCAAGACCACCCTCCTGCGCATCCTCGCCGGCTTCGACACTCCCGACAGCGGGCGGATCCTGCTGCGCGGTCGGGACATCTCCCACCTCAGCCCCGCCGAGCGCGACCTGGGCATGGTGTTCCAGCAGTACGCCCTCTTCCCGCACCTGACCGTCGCCGACAACGTCGCCTACGGTCTGAGGATGCGCGGCTGGAAACCGGCCCGCCGCACCCGGCGGGTCGCCGAGATGCTGGAGCTGGTGGGGCTGCCGGACAAGGCCAGGAGCAAGCCCCAGCAGCTCTCCGGCGGCCAGCAGCAGCGTGTCGCGCTCGCCCGGGCCCTGGCCTACGAGCCGCAACTGCTGCTGATGGACGAGCCGCTCGGCGCCCTCGACCGCAGCCTGCGCCTGCAGATGCAGGAGGAGATCCGGCGGGTCCACCGCGAGGTGGGAACCACGATCATCTTCGTCACCCACGACCAGGAGGAGGCGCTCGCGCTGTCGGACCGGGTCGCGATCATGCACGAGGGCGGACTGGCGGGCCTGGCGCCGCCCAGCCAGCTCTACCAGAACCCTCCCTCGACATTTGTCGCCCGCTTCTTCTCCAACGCCAACCTCGTCCCCGCGACCGCGGCCGACGGCGGGCAGTCGGACACGGCCGAGATCACCGCGGCCGGGACCTCCTTCACACTGCCCACCGCGCGACGGGGAGAGGTCACCCTCGCGGTGCGCCCGCGCAGCCTGCGGCTCAGCGTCGACGACGACGCCCTGCACCTGACCGGTGAGGTCATCGAGTCGCTGCTGCTGGGTGAGGAGCGCCAGGTCCGCGTGCAGGTCGACGGGGTCGGTCCCGTCACCGCGTTCGTGGACTGGCGCGGCACCGACGACCTGGTCGCCGGGCGGACCTGTCGACTGTCGGCCCCCGCGTCCGAGATCACCGTGCTCACCGAGTAGGAGGCGCGCGAACCGGTGGACCGCCGGCCATATGACCACTCCCTCCGCGCGACCACCGTCCGGACGGCGGAAACCGCCGGTCACGCGAGGAGCGGCCACCGGATCGCCGCACCGAGCACCTTCCAACCCGTCTTTCCTGATTGGAGACCTGATCATCATGCCTACCGTCGCTGTCGCCGGTGCTGGCATCGCGGGCTTCGCGGCTGCTGCGGCGCTCGCCCGCAGGGGATTCGACGTCCGCATCTACGAACGCTCCCAGGAGCCGCGCGAGTTCGGCGCGGGCATCTACCTCAAGGAGAACAGCCTTCCCGTCTTCGACGCCCTCGGTGTCGGCGAGCGCATCGCCGAGCGGGGGGTGCGCATCCGAGCCGCGCGCATCGTCGACGAGACCGAGACGATCATCGTCAACCGCGACCTCGGCCAGGAGCGGCTCCTCGTCGCCCTGCGCGCCGACGTGCACAACCTGCTGCGCGAGGCCGCGGTCGAGGCGGGCGCCGAACTCGTCACCGGTCGCACCGTGACCGGCGCCGACCCCGAGGGCGTGCTCCGCCTCGCCGACGGTGAGGAGGTCCGGGCCGACCTGGTCATCGGCGCCGACGGCGTGCACTCACCGGTGCGCGACTCCCTGGGACTGCTCAGGGTCCGCGGCATGTTCGGGGACGGTGCGACCCGTGTCGTCATTCCCCGCACCGAGGCGGACGGGCCCTACAGCACCGAGTACTGGTCGGGGCAGCACCGGGTGGGCGTCGCCCCGTGTGCCGAGGACCAGACCTACGTCTTCATCATCGGCCCCGAGAGCGAGGAGCGCGTCGGTCGGCTGCCGCTGGACCGGGAGTACTGGACCGAACAGTTCCCCCACCTCAAGCACGTCTTCGACCGGGTCGGCGACGACGTGGGTGTGCACCACACCCACCCCTACGTCGAGTGCACCTCGTGGACGGCCGGACGCGTGGCCGTCATCGGCGACGCCGCGCACGCCCAGCCGCCGAACTTCGGCCAGGGCGCCGGGGTGGCCATCGCCGCGGCGTGGCGGATGGCCGACATCCTGGCGGACGCCTCCGACATCACCGAGGGCCTCACCGAGTGGGAGCGCCAGGTGCGTCCGGGCATCGACATGGTGCAGCGGCTCACCAGCATCTACGACGTCGCCGGGTACGCCTGGCCCGCCGAGCTGGCCCCGGTCCGCGCCTCGATCTTCCACGACATGTCACTGCACCCCGCGATCTCCCCGCACTGGGAGTACTGGTGGCGCGGCGGCGTCGAGGTGCCGCAGCAGGAGGAGTCGGCCCGGTGACGGCCCAGGTCACGGAGCGGGGCGCGGAGCTGCAGTTCGTCAACGGCACCGTCCTCACCATGGACGCGGACCGGCGCGTCGCCTCGGCCCTGGCCGTGGACGGCGGCCGGATCGTGCTGGTCGGCTCCGACGAGGAGGTGCTGGCGACCCGCCGCCCGGCCTCGCGCGTGGTCGACCTGGGCGGCCGGACCGTCGTCCCGGGGCTGATCGACGCCCACACCCACGTCGAGCTGACCACCTACTCGCGGCATTTCTGGACCGACGTGCGCGGCCGGTCCCGGGCCGAGGTCCTGCGCACCGTCACGGACCTGGCCGCGGGACGGCCCGCCGGCGAGTGGGTGGTGCTGCAGGGCACGTTCGGCCAGGACCTGCCCGACCGCGCGGAACTGGACCGGGCCGCCCCCGACCACCCGGTGGCGGTGCGCTGGTCCATGCACAAGTTCCAGTTGAACTCGGCGGCGCTGGCGGTCAGCGGCATCGACCGGCGCACCGTCGCCGAGCCGGGCATGCGGCTGAACCGGGACTCCGGCGGGGAGCTGACCGGCCTGGTGGAGGAGGGATGGGACCTGCTGGCCTGGGAGCCGCCGCTGCGCGACGCCCTGCGTCCGGCGATCGCCGAGACCCTCACCGAACTGTTCCTGCGCAACGGGGTGACCAGCATCAACGAGGTCGCCGCCAGCGCGGCGGGGGTGCGGGTCTACCAGGAGCTGGGGCGGACCGGGAACTACCCGCGCATGGGGCTGGCACTCACCGCGGCCCCCGGCCACCAGGCGCTGGTCGACACCCGGAACTTCTCCGGACTGGGGTTCGCCACCGGGTTCGGCGACTCCCGCTGCCACCTCCAGGCGGTCAAGATCTTCCTGGACGGAGGCAGGGACGGCGCCTTCCGGTCCAACGGCATCGGCGGCCCCGCCGACTCGTGGGGCCTGCTCAGCCGGACCCTGCCCGGTCTGACCGCGGAGCTCGCCGCGGCGATGGACGCCGGACTCCAGGTGTGGGTGCACGCGATCGGCGACCTCGCCCAGGAGTGCGCGGTCAGCGCGATCGAGCAGGCCGCGCGCAGCCGTTCGACCACGGGCCACCGCTTCCGCGTCGAGCACTTCGGCAACGAGATGTACGAGGCCGACCGGCTGCGCCGACTGGTGGACGCCGGGGGCATCCCGGTGCCCAACCCCAGTTTCGTGTTCGCCGAACCCGACGATCCGGGCAGGCGGCTGCCCCCGCACACCGTCAAGTACGGGCTGCGGACGCTGCGTTCGCTCACCGGCGTCGTCGTGGGCAACTCCGACACCGCCGGGGCGCAGCCGTTCGCCTGCAACCCGTGGTTCGTGATGCAGTGCATGATCCTGCGGCGCAACCGCAACGGCGTGGTCGTCGACCCCGAGGAGGCGGTCGGCATCGACGAGGCGCTCGCCGCGTTCACCCGTGACGCCGCCTACGCGACGTTCCAGGAGGAGCAGAAGGGCACACTGGAGGCGGGCAAGCTCGCCGACTTCGCGGTGCTGGAGACCGATCCCCGGTCGATGCCCGCGCAGGAGCTGGACTCGATGGTCACCGCGGCCACCGTCATCGGAGGCCGCGTCGTCCACGGCGGGCTCTGAACCACCGGACCGGGACGGCCGTCGGCGGGGCAGCGGAGCCCGCCGACGGCCGTTCCCGTGTCCACGTGGTCCCCGGTGGCCGCGGCCCCGCCGGGCGCCCATGTCCTCCGGCGGGAACGGCCGCACCTCCTGCCTGCTCGGCAAGGCCGCCGCCTCCACCGCCGGCGGAGGCGGCGGACGGAGCGGAGGACCGACGGCGGGACCCGTTCCCACGTGCCTTCCGCGGCCCCGCGAACACCTCCGGTGTCGACGGCCGCACAAGAAGGACAGGTAGGCGCCCGGAAGCCCCCCGGGTACGGGCCGCCCGGCGACGCTCCCGGAAAAAGGGGCGGGGAACCGGGACGAGTCGGCCGACCGGAACTGCGGGGACGCCCGCGAGACGGGCGGCGAAAAAGCGTTCGCACGTCGGAGAGGCTGCGGCGGCTCCGGCCGACCGCGCCGCAGAGGACGGCGTATTCCGGACGCGGGCCGGCACCGGAGCCACCATTCGGAATACTCACCGAACCGGTCGAAACGCGTCCGTCGGCGGCGTGGGCCCGGTGGAGTCAACAGCACTTTCCGGGGCCTTCGCGGCCAGCGGCCCGGCGAGCGGCGGGAGGGGCCACCCAAGCGGGGCGGATGTCGCGCCCACCGTCCCGCTCCCCGGGAAAGGGCGGCGGAGGGGCCGCGTCCAGCCGCGGACACGGGCTGCCGCCGGGATGTCCCCCCGGCGGCAGCCCTCGCCGTTTGGGCACCTGAGGGCAGGTCAGCGGCATGGCGGCACCGGATGGCGGGGGACCGGTCCCCGGCCGGGCGCGGTGCGGCGCCCACGCGGCCGCGCCGGAATCCCCGAGGACCCCGCGGCGCGATGCCGGGACCGGTGAGGCGGGGAAGTGGACTGCGGCACCGCCGGGCGACAGCGGTGCCCTCCGTGTTTCCCGACGGCCGGACCGCGGAAAACCCCGTCCGAAAGCCCAGGTGATCGCCGCCGTGATTTCCCATACGATGATCCTGTCGGAAACGGCGCGAATTATCGTCCATCCTGGTGATCCTGACGGTACGGGCGTTGAAAATGTGGGGGAACGCCCAATAACGTCAATGTTGACAGAATTCTGCAGAGGAGCAGAGCACAGCGATGTCTCCCCCTCCCTCGACCCCCTCCCGTCCGCGGAAATCCGCGCGGCGTTTTCTCACCTGGTTCGGGGTGGGGATACTGGCGACGGGACTGCTGGCCACCCTGGTCGCGCCGCTGTTCGGGCACGACGGCAGCGGCCACGATCCGCGCCCGGTCATCCGCGTCTTCTTCTGGGCGCTGGCCGGTCTGTGCGGCTGGCTGATGCTGCTGCAACTCCTGGAACGGGTCCCGGAGGAGGAACAGCAGCAGGCGGCACGGCCGCCGGTGGCCCTGGGCGCGGTGCTCGCGGTGGCCGCCGCGGGGATGGCCTGGCTGGAGACACCGGTCTGGCTGCTCGGGCTCGCGGAACCGGAGCGCGGAAGCACACCCTGGCCGGTGCTGGGCTGGGTCGGGCAGGTGGCCGTGGCCGTCGGCGCGACCGTCGTGGCGGCGGTCGGACACAGCCACCGGCCCCGGTGGACCGGGCCGCTTCCGGGACTGGCGAGCGGGGCGGCGGTGACGCTGCTGCTCGCCGCCGCGGGATGGATGGGCGCCACCGAGGTCCTGGTGCGGCACACCACCGTCGACGCCGCCGCGGCCGAACCGGTGCCGTCCGTGGTGCGTGAGGTGGCCTGGACGTGGCATCCCCCGGAGGGAAGGGAGGCCCGCCGGGTACTGGCCACGAGCGCGGGCGCGGTCGTCGACGTCGGCGACGGGGTCGTCGCGCTGGACACCGCGACCGGCGAGGAGACCTGGTACTACCGCAGGCCCGGCAGGAGGGTGGAGGTCAACGTCACCCCCGACGGGCGGACCGTCGTCCTCGCCTTCACGGTGCACCACCGGGACGTCCGGGGCGGACTGCTCACGCTCGACGCCGCCACCGGACAGGTGCGCGGCGACGCCCTGGCCCCCTCGGACCTGCCCTTCCGGAGGTCGGGAATCCCCTCGGAGAAGGGACTCCCGGACATCGACCTGCTCACCTCCGACGCGCGGATCCTGCTGGAGGAGGGCCGCGGACAGCTCGTGGCGCGGAGTCTGGAGACCGACGAGGTTCTCTGGACGGCCGCGCTGGACCCCGGCTGCCTGGTCGACATCCAGCCCCACGGCTGGATCCGGACCTTCTCCGACATGGTCGTCGTCTCCCAGAACTGCCACGAGGACCTGGCGGAGTTCGGCGCCGGTGCCCGGTGGAAGCAGGCGGCCCTCGACCTCAGAGGAGGAACGAACCGCCTGACGGCGTTCGACGCGGCCACCGGCGCACCGGAGTGGCTCGTGGAGCGCCCCAAGCAGGGACCGCTCGGAGCCAACCCCGAGATCACGTACCACCGGGACGGCAGTCGCTCCTACCTCCACCCGGTCACGTCGGACGGTTCGGTGGTCGCCGTGGAGAAGTGGGGGTCCGGCAGCCGGTACCTGGTGGTGGACCGGATGACCGGCGAGGTGCTGGCCGACGACCTCGACCTCACCGAGAACGGCAAGAGCATCCATTTCACGGCGGACTCGGTCTCGGTCGTGCGCATCGACGAGGAACTCGGAGGGACCCTGGTCCACGAACGGCGCACGCTGGACGGGGAGCTTGCGGCGAGCGCCGCGAGCAACGCGCTGTTCCCGCACGTCTTCGCCGGAATCGAATGGGTGGACCTGGCCGATGCCGCCGTCGTGGTCCACCTGGGCGAGGACACGGGCACCACAGACGCCTACGACATCGGTGTGGCGCCGTGGGACGGCAGCGCCGAGCCCTTCAGCGTTCCGTTCGACGCCGGGAGGCCGGACGCCGAGATCTCCCGGGTGCGCCTGGTGCCCGCCCCCGGTGCGCTCGTCGTCTTCCTCGACGATCCCGACCGGCCGATCTCCGGCCTGCGGTGAGTCCCGAGCCTCCGTGTGCGAAAGGACCGGCGCTGCCGCGGCTGCGCGGCCCGCACGGCCAACCGTGCGGCTCACGGCCGCCGGTCGGGCGTCTCCCCGTCGTCGGAAGGGGCGGGGGGCGTGCTCCTGCCGGTGACCGGGCCGTGGAAGGTGCCGCCGCGGAAGTCGACGTGGTCGCCGCCGTAGGAGCCCGCGGTGATGTCGCCGTGGAAGTCGCGGCCCTGGATGAGGGTGCCGGAGACGTGGCCGGTCACGGTGTTGGTGACCGCGCCTGCGCCGGAGTCCCGCCGCTCGGGTGTCTCGGGGTTCCTGCCGTCCGCGAGCGCCCACCGCACCACCAGGACGAGGGGCACGAGGGCGGCGAGGACTCCCGCGACCCAGCCCGCGGCCTCCCACCCGGCGCGGCTGGCGGGGCCGCCGCCCAGCAACAGCGCCGCCGCGAGCGCACCGGCCACGGCGACAACGGAGATCCCCACCCACACCCACCGTGAAGCGCTCATACCGCGATTCTGCCCCGGCAGGGCCCGAAACGACAGGGGAATCGGCGACACCGCCGCACCACGCGCCCGCATACCCCGACACAGAACCCGTATCCGGGAGGAACCACACCGCTTTGCGGCGCATCGAAGCGGCGTGGGGGACGCGACCGCGACCCTCCCGTGCCCGCGGACCGGGCCCCGGCCGACCGGCCGCCGGACGCTGACGAACGGGGTGTGCCGATGCGCGCCGACTCCTTCTTCGGGAAACTGACCCGGACCCTGACCGGTGACCCCGGTCCCACCGCTCCGCAGTCCGGCGGGACCCGCCCCAAAGACCTGCGCCGCGCCAGGCTGAACGACGCGGTCCTGGCCGGTGAGAGCCTGGTCGGCGCGCTGCTGACGGACGCGGGCATGGCACGGGCGAACCTGAGCGGAGCCGACCTGACCGGGGCGGACCTCAGCCGGGCGCGACTGCCCGGAGCGAACCTGGCGCGGACGACCCTTGTCGGGGCCAGACTGGTCGGCGCGGACCTGAAGGGCGCGGTGCTGGCCGACGCCGAACTGACCGGCGCGAAACTGACCGGCGCGCTCCTGACCAACGCGAACCTGTCGGACGCGGAGTTGACCGACGCCGACCTGACCGAGGCCAACCTGGCGGGCGCCAACCTGACCAGCGCGCTCCTCGGCAGGGCCGACCTGTCCGGCGCGGACCTGTCGGACGCCTACCTGACCGACGGACACCTGCCCAACGCGAAGCTGCGCGGCGTGGACCTGGCCGGGGTGAACCTGACGGAGGCGGCGCTGGTGGACGCGGACCTGACCGGCGCGAGCCTGACCGAGGCCAACCTGGGCGGCGCGGACCTCACCAGGGCCGACCTGTCCGGCGCGGACCTGACCGGGGCGGCCGTGTTCGAGGTGCGGTGGACGGCCGGGACCCGCTGGCCCGACCGCGAGGTCGAGGAGCGTCTGCGTGCCCTGTCCCAGGAGGTGGAACCGGGCGTCTGGACGGTGGTCGGCGACACGGGCCGCTCCCGGGGCCTCCGCCTGGGGGACTGAGGGTCCCGGCCCGGAAGAGTCCCGCATGCCCCGCATGCCCCGGGGCATGCGGCCTCGACTCCGGGGGAGGGCGGGACAGTGTCGAGGAGACCTCCGCCCAAGGGGTGGGCTGGTGGCGGAGCGGGGAGGCCGACCCGCCCGCGCCCCGGAGGCGGTCGCGCACCACGGGGGGCGGGAGGGACTCACGCGGCGTCTCGCCCCGGGGCGCCGTGTGCAGGCGTCCCGGCCGTCCGCCTCCACCGGCAGATCAGGTGAGAGGGCATCCCGGCCCCGGGGCCCCGCGCCGCCACCCCTCCACCGCGGAGGGACGGAGGGGGCGGGGTCCCGCCGGTGCACGGCCGCTGTCACCGCCGTCGCCTAGCCTGCCCCCATGGCTCCTCTCAGCTACGACCGCTACCGCGTCGAAGTCGTCCACCAGACCGGCCTGCTCCGGGACGTGCTGCAGGGCGTCGACCCCGCCACCGAGGTGCCCACCTGCCCGGGGTGGACGCTCGCCGACCTCGTCGGGCACATCGGCGGCAACCTGCGTGCCGTGGGGGCGGCCGTCCGGGACGCGACCGGGCAGGCCGACGACGCCACAGCCCTCGACGACGATCCGACCGCGTCGGTCGACCGGATCAGCGAGGAGGCCGACAGGTTCGCCGCCGCGCTGCGGGCCGCCGAACCGGGGACGGCCGTGGCGGTCTGGTCGGTTCCCGGAACCGCGCTGTCCTGGGCCCGCCGCGCAACCCACGACCTGGTGGTCCACCGGGCGGACGCGGCCGGTGCGGTGGGCGCCGACTACACCGTCGCCCCGGAGGTCGCCGTGGACGCCCTCGACGAATTCCTGGAACTCCTCCAGGAGGTCGGTGCCGTCGCGCTGCCCGGGCACCGGGGCGGTGGCATCCGCCTGCACGCCACCGACACCGAGGGCGCCGAGTGGCTGGTCGAACCCGCGGAGAAGGGCTTCACCTGGCGCCGCGGCCCCGGGGAGGCCGCCGTCACCCTGCGCGGCCCGCTCACCGACGTGCTGCGGGTCTTCTACCGTCGACTGCCCGCGACCGACACACGGGTCGAGGTGTCCGGTGACGCCGCGCTGCTGGACCGCTGGCTGGAGCAGGCGTCCCTGGGATGACCGCTCGACGCTGACCCCCGCGGCCACGGTCGGCCGCCGGAGGCGGCCGCAGCGGCAGGGCGGGGAAGGCGCGGGGAAATAACCGCTTCGCCGCCGCTGTTGTAGACCGAACGTCCCGGGGCGCCCGCCCCGGGACCCGCCCTGTCCGCCGCGACGAAAGGCCCGCACCGCAATGGCCGTCCCACTCTCCATCCTCGACCTGGCGCACATCGGCCCCGGAGAAACGGCGGGGGACAGCCTCCGCGCCAGCGTCACCCTGGCCCAGCACGCCGAGGAGTGGGGCTACCGGCGGATCTGGTACGCCGAGCACCACAACATGCCCACCATCGCCTCGTCGGCGACCGGCGTGCTCATCGCCCACATCGCCGCGCACACCAGCCGCATCCGCCTGGGAGCGGGCGGCGTCATGCTGCCCAACCACGCGCCGCTGACCATCGCCGAACAGTACGGCACCCTGGAGACCCTGCACCCCGGCCGCATCGACCTCGGCCTGGGCCGGGCGCCCGGCAGCGACCAGAAGACCATGTGGGCGCTGCGCCGCGACGCCGCCTCCGCCGACCGGTTCCCGCAGGACGTGCTGGAACTCCAGGGCTACCTCACCGGAGAGTCCCGCGTGCCGGGCGTGGACGCCACCCCCGGCAGGGGCACGGGCGTGCCGCTGTACATCCTCGGCTCGTCGCTGTTCGGCGCCCGCCTCGCCGCCGCTCTCGGCCTGCCCTACTCCTTCGCCTCCCACTTCGCGCCCGGCGCGCTGACCGAGGCCGTCGCCCTGTACCGGCGCGAGTTCCAGCCGTCGCAGCAGTTGGCCGAGCCCTACGTCATCGCCGGGGTCAACGTCATCGCGGCCGATGCCACCGAGGCGGCGCAGCGGCTGTTCACGGAGGTCAAGCGGGCTCGGGTGGGACTGCTGCTGGGGAGGGGACGCACCTTCACCCCCGAGGAGGCCGACGCGGTCCTGGCCGCCCCGGCCGGACGGCAGATCCTCGACATGGTCCGGTACACCGCCGTGGGCGACCCGACGGAGGTGCGGGACTACCTCACCTGGTTCACCGGGCACGCCGGGGCCGACGAGCTGATCGTCGCCTCGTCGGTGACCGACCGCGAGGCGTGGCTGCGCTCCTTCGAACTGCTGGCCGACACCTGGGAGCCGGCCTCGGCCTGAGGTCGCACACCCCGGTGGCCGCCCGTCCCGCGCCGGCAGGTGAGGAGCCCGGCGGGGCATTCCGGGGCGGGGTGCCAGGGGCGGCGGCGCGTCCGTCCGCGCCTCCGCCTCCCCGCGCCGTGAGGACGATCCCGCCCCACGGGCGCGGGTGCCGCGGTGCCCCGTGTCCGCCAACCGGTCCGTCCGTGGAGGCACGGGTGGGCGGAGGTCTCCTGGACCATGTCCCGTCCTCCTCCCGGGGCTGGGGCCACCGGACCCCCCGGGACGGGGACATCTGAGACCTCCTTCCCCGACCGCCCGGCATCGGTCCCCGCCCGGAGCCTCACCGTGGGCGCGGGCGGCGTGGTCACCACGGCCGGGGACGTGGCCCGGTGGCTGGTCGCCCAGAACAGCGGCGGGGTGGGCGCGGGCGGCGTCCGCGTACCCTCCCGGAGGGTGCCGCGCTGACGCGTCGGCCGCAGGCGCCCGGCGACAGCCCCGACAACGGCCACGGCCTCGGCGGGCACGGCACCACGCGCCGCCCGCCGACGCGGTGCTCACCCCCGACGCTGGCCACCGTCGCGCCGGTCGTCGCGGCGTGGCTGGCCTCGGTCGCGCTGTCCCGCCTCCCGGTGACGGTCGCCAGGCTGGTCCGGCTGGGACGGGCGCGCCGACCCGGGCCGCCGCGGCGGAGGTCAGCCGCGGACCCGGTGGAAGCGGACGACCTCGAGTCCCGGACCCTCACAGCTTCCGATGTCCGTCCGGGAGTCGGGCACGTGGTAGAGGCTGCAACTCCAGCCGCCGGAGTCGACCAGGAAGACGCCGCCGTCGTGGGGGCCGCGGCCGGACAGGAAGTCCTCGACGGCCGCGGCGGCTGCCGAGCAGGTGGTGCGTTCCAGGCCGCTCAGGTGCCACGTGCCGTCGTGGGAGAGTGTGCAGCCGCTCTCCGCCACCCACCCCGGAACCCAGGGGATGTAGTAGGAGAAGGCGGGGCCGCCGCGGCCGCACCCGCCGTAGGTGGCATCGACGACGGGTTCCAGGTCGACGAAGCAGGTCCAGCCGTCGAACTCGGCGAACGCGCCGCTGCCCTGCGGTTGGGTGTCCGGTTCGGTCAGGTACCCGTCGAGCACGCGCAGCGCCTCCTGGCAGGAGACTCCCGGCGAGGAGGCGTCGACGAGCCACTCGCCGTCCAGGGACGGTCCGCACGCGCCCGCCACGGTCGCGTCGGGCGAGGGGGCCGCGACCGTCACCGGCTCGTCGAAGGACTCGAACACCACCTCGTACTCGACCAGGTCGGTGGTGTAGGCCAACCGCAGCGGATGCCCGTCGGCGGCGACCACGAACTCGAACGGGGTGCTGGGCAGGGTCTGCTCCAGCGGGGTGCCCGCGTGGGACACCGCGTCGAAGAGCCCCGAATAGCGGGTGCCGGGACGTCCCGACACCTCCGCCCTCCCCTCGTCGGTGAGAGAGGCCGCCTCGGGGAGGGCGCGCAGCGGCGCGGTGAACGCCTCCACGGCCAGGGCGCCCGGTGCGACGGGGTCGCTCCCGTGCCAGTTGAGCAGCCAGACGTCGGTGAGGCCGCGGTACCGCGCGGTGTGCAGGTAGGACTCGCCGTCCACCTGCCGGTAGGTGGCCGTCTCGCCCGCGCCGTCGGTGACCGCCGCCTCGACCGCCGCCCCGGGAGAGGACGCGTAGGTGTAGGAGACGCTGCGCTCCCCGGCGGCGACGAGGTCCGCCACCTCCGCGCCGGAGGCGCCGGGATGCTCCCGGCGCACCGCCTCCTCGGTCGGGCGCTGCCACTGGGTGGCGCGGAACGAGGACGCGTTCTCCACCAGCGCCACCGAGTCCGCGACGATCTCCGCGGGCTGTGACTCGGCGGCGAGGTAGCCGCCACCGCCGATCGCCGCGGCGCCGACGACCGCGGCGGTCACCGCCGCCGCGACCTTGCCTCCGGTGACACCCGCGCCCACGGCGACCGCGCCGCCCGTGGCCGCGCCGCCCGTGGCCGCGCCGCCCGTGGCCGCGCCGCCCGTGGCCGCGCCGCCCGTGGCCGCGCCGACGGAGCCCGTCCCGGTCCCTCCCGTCGCCACGCCGACGGCCCCCGGACCGGTGGCGGTGCTGGCCGTGGCCGCCGCCGAGACGGCCGACGCCGCGGCGACCCACAGCGCGGGGCGGTGCCAGGACGCGTCGATGCCGCGCCAGTGCCGGGCCAGGCGGAGGCGGAGCCGTTCGGTCAGCGCGTCCGGTCCTTCGCCGCGGGTCTCCTCGCCCTCGCCCATGAGCGCCAGGACCACGCGCAGCGCGTCCCCGGCGGTGGGCCGCACCGCCGGGTCCTTGGCGAGCGCGCGCTCCACCAGGGGCAGCAGTTCCTCGGGCACGCCCGCGGTGTCGGGAGGGTCGTGCAGGGTGCGCCGGGCCAGTTCGGCGGTGCTCCCCGAACCGAAGGGGCTGCGTCCGGTGGCGGCGAACGCGACCATCCCGCCCCAGGCGAACATGTCCGCGGCCGGGGTGGGGGCGTGCCGGGCGTAGCGTTCCGGGCTCATCCACCCGGGGGAGCCGAACAGCGCCCCCTGGGCGCGCACCCCCTCGTCGGCGAGTCGGGCGATCCCGAAGTCCAGGACCTTCGGGCCGTCGGGCGCGAGGATGACGTTGCCGGGTTTGAGGTCGCAGTGCACCACTCCGGTCGAGTGGATCGCCGCGAGCGACTCGGCGACGCCCGCCGCGAACCCCAGCAGCAGGTCTCCCTCC
This sequence comes from Thermobifida halotolerans, assembly GCF_003574835.2. Lineage (NCBI taxonomy): Bacteria > Bacillati > Actinomycetota > Actinomycetes > Streptosporangiales > Nocardiopsidaceae > Thermobifida > Thermobifida halotolerans. The sequence goes on from NZ_CP063196.1 coordinate 1,153,764, forward strand.
AGAGGGCCGTGTTCGCGCACGTGGGCGCGGAGCGTCCGCCCCGGCACGAAGTCGGTGGCCACCCACGGCCGTTCGGCGTCGGGGTCGGCCGCGTGCACGGCGGCAGTGCACAGCCCGCCCACCCGGCGCATCAGCGCGACCTCCCGGGCGAAGCCCGCCCGAAACTCCGCCTCGGCGGCGAACTCGGCGTGCACGACCTTGACCGCGACGCACGTGTTCCGCCCGTCCAGCGCGCCGAACACCGTACCCATGCCGCCCTGCCCGAGCCGCCCCACCACCCGGTAGGGGCCGATCCGGGCAGGATCGCCCGGCCGCAGCGGACGCAGCTCGGGGGGCAGGCCGGACAGGCCGTGAGGGGCGGGGGAAGTCATCGACGCAACCTCGAAGATTCCGGTCATCGAATGGTGTTCGGCCGAACACCATTCTTCTGCCCTCCTCGCGGCAGGGGACCGCGAGGTGACCGAAGGTGGCCGGAAACGGCCATGCCGTTACCGGGAGAAAGGGAGGACCTGCGCGTCTGCGGTGAGCCCTCCTCCGTTCGGATCCGTTCGGTAACCGGTCGGCGGTTTTCCGTGAACGAGGCTGGGGAAGAAGGGCCGGTATGAATTCATCCCCCATTCCCCAGGAGAACACAGAGAATTCCACGAGACCGCGGGGCGTGATCCTCATGACGGTCCTCGCGTTCCTGTGGGCGCTGGGCGCCAGCGCCGGGCTCGTCGACACCATGTCAATGCTGCTCGGTATCGGCGCGTCGATGCTGGTCACCGTCGTCGTCCTGATGATCGCGACGAGGATGGGGTTCTCGGAGACGCCGGAGACGCCGGTGTCGGCCCGCCAGGGGCGCCGGTTCACCCTCGTCGGCGTCCTCCAGGTGGTGGTGATCGCCGCGGTCGTGGTGGTCCTTGTCCTCCTCGGCCTCCCGGAGTTCGTCCCCGCGGGTGTCTGCCTGGTCGTCGGCGCGCACTTCTTCCCGCTCGCCGCGGTCTTCGGACGGTCGCTGTACGTGTGGACCGGCGTGCTGCTGTGCGGGATCGCCGGGGCGGGAGCGGCGTTGGCGCTGAGCGGGGACGCGGAGCTCTCGCGGACCGCGGTCGGCTTCGCCGCCGCCGGCGTGCTGTGGGTCTCGGCCCTGTTCGTCTCGCGTCCCCACAGGGACCGCAGCGGCAGCGGTGTCCGCGAGACCGTGTGACCGCGAAGATCATCGGGTTAGGTCCCCCCTCCACGGGATAGCGGGCGCACCGAGTCCGGCGTTCGGTACAGCCCGGATCAGGGTTCGGGGCTGGCGCCGGTTCTGAGAGGAGGGACCGCCATGAGCGTTGCGGGACAGATGCTGGAGACCTATCCCGAGAGCCTGGGCGGAGTCGACCGGGAGAAGCTGCGGGCCTGTATCGAGGCGTGCTTCGAGTGCGCCCAGGCGTGCACCGCGTGCGCCGACGCCTGTCTCAGCGAGGACACGGTCGCCGAGCTCACCAAGTGCATCCGCACCAACCTCGACTGCGCCGACATCTGCGACACCACGGGACGGGTGCTGTCGCGGCACACCGGCTACGACGCCAACCTGACCCGCGCGGTCCTGGAGGCGTGCGCCCAGTCCTGCAAGACCTGCGGTGACGAGTGCGCCCGCCACGCCGAGCACCACGAGCACTGCCGCGTGTGCGCCGAGACGTGCCGCCGCTGCGAGATGGTCTGCCGGGAGCTCATCGCCTCCCTGTGACCGCGACATCCTGACGGCGCGGCCCCGCCCCGGGAGCACACCGGGAGCGCGGGGCCGCGCCCCGGTTCCCGTGCGTGGGGGAGGGGCCCGGTCAGGATGGGCGCACGTCCTCCCCGCTCCATCCCCGGTGGCGGACCAGCGCGGCGAGGGCAGAACGCCGCCGGGCGGGGTCGCCGAAGACTCGCTCGAACTCGGCGCGGTCGACGGTGGGGATGCCGTGGTCGCCCAGGACATGCGGCGGGGGCGCGGGAGGCGGCGGCCCGTGTCCGCTCCCGTCGCCTCCCGTGGCGGCGAGTTCGGCGATGACCGCCCTGGTCCGCGCGACCGCGAACCCGTCCAGCCGGTGCTCCACACCCGCGGACAGGCCTCCTCCGGCGTCCCACCCGGCGCGTTGACGAGCACGGCCGGGGAGCGCTCCTCGACGACCGCGCTGACCAGCGAGCTGACGTGGGTGGGGATCAGCGTCACCAGGGTCAGGCCGGTCGCGCTGGTCAGGACCGTCGCCACCTGCCAGGCGGGGCCGGTGGGCCGGACCCCGCCGTTGCCCGGGGCGGTCAGGCTGTATCCCACGGAGCAGAGACGCTCGCGTCCGCCGGATGGCCGGTCGTCGAGGTCTCCACCGACGTGCCGGACAGGAACACCAGCCCCCGGCCCGGCGACGCCCCGCCGGTCCACAGGAACAGCCCGCTGAAGGCCACGACCGGTCCCAGCGCGGAGAGGACGCGGTGCGAACCGCCCGCCCGGCGGCGCGGCAGCCGTCACGCCTGCGACGTCACCGCGCTGGTGACCGGACCGCCCCTGCTGGTGGTGATGAGCGCGGTCGTGAGCACCTCCCACGCGACGAGGAGGAGGATCGCGACCCCTGCCGCGAGCACCACGACGGCCATCAGCTCCCACCTTCCGGCACACGTGCTCGGACACCGCGGCCCCGCGGCGTTCGGCCCGCGCCCTCGGGGACTCCCGCCGCGCCCCGCTACCCCTGGAGCGCCGCCCAATCGCGGGAGCCGTCCGGGGACCGCCGGGATTCTGCGGGCGGCCCGAGGGAGACGACGGCGGTGGCGGTGGTGGCCGGGAACGGAACGTCCCGGCGGGTGCGGTGCGGCCGGGGATCGCGTCCCGTCCTTCCGCCCCCGTGACCGGGGCTGTTTCGTGCGCGGGGCCATCCGTGCCCGGTGCCGGCGGAATCCGGCCCGGGAGCGGGGTGTGCACGGTGCGCCGTACTGCGGTTTGCTGTGTTCTGTGCGGTCGGGTGCGGTGTACCCGCGGCACGGGCGGGACAGCCGTGGGAAAGGAGCGTGGACCGGTGTGGTCGGGAAGAGTGCTGGGCGGTCGCTACCGGTTGGGCCACCTGCTGGGCCGGGGTGGAACGGGCGAGGTCTGGCAGGGCTTCGACCCGAAGTTGCACCGGCCGGTGGCCGTCAAACTCCTCCCCGCCGGTACGGTCGCGGACGACGCCCGGGCGCGGCGGTTCGAACGGGAGGCGCGCGTCGCCGCCGACCTGCACCACCCCGGCATCACCGCCGTCCACGACTTCGGCCGCGACGACACCCACCTGTTCGTGGTCATGGAACTGCTGCGCGGCCGTGACCTGGCCGCGGTACTGGCCGACCACCCCGGCGGACTGCCGGTGACGCAGGTGGCCACGGTCGGAGCGCAGGCGGCCGAGGCGCTGCGGGCCGCGCACGCCCAGCGGGTGGTGCACCGCGCCCTCAAACCCGCCAACCTGTTCCTGTGCGACGGCGGCCACGTCAAGATCTGCGACTTCGGCATCGCCCGCATCGCCGACGCGCTCACCCAGCCCACCGCGGCCGACACCGTGTCGGGCACCCCGGCGTTCACGCCGCCCGAGCAGTGGGACGGCGCCGAGGCCGACGCGCCCGGCGACGTCTACGCCTTCGGCTGCCTGCTGTACACCCTGCTGGCCGGACAGCCGCCCTTCACCGGCGGCCGCACCGCGCTGCCGCGCCAGCACCTCACCCAGCCCCCGCCTCCGCTGCGCGCCGTGCGCGCCGACATCCCCGACGCCCTGGCCGACCTCGTCACGCGGATGATGGCCGAGAACCCGGCCGACCGGCCCGCCAGCACCGACCTGCCCGCCCTCCTGCACCAGGCCGCGCCCCAGCCCCCGCCCGCACAGCAGGAGAGCCCCCACACCGAGCAGCGGCACGCCGACGCCATGTTCGACACCGGTTTCCTGCTCTATGAGCGGGGTGAGACCGCCGAGGCCGAGACCTGGTACCGCCGCGCCGCGGAGAGCGGCCACGCCAGGGCCATGAACAGCCTCGGCGCCCTGCTCTACGAGCGAGACGAGGTCGCCGAGGCCGAGGTGTGGTACCGCCGCGCCATGGCCAACGGCGACACCGACGCCGTGCACAACCTCGGCCTCCTGCTCTGCGAGCGAGACGAGGTCGCCGAGGCCGAAGCCCTGTGGCGGCGCGCCGCGGAGGACGGCGACATCGAGGCCATGCACAACCTCGGCCTCCTGTTCGAGGACGAGGGCGAGACCGCGGAGGCCGAGGTCTGGTACTGGCGTGCCGCGGCCCAGGACCACGTCGACGCCATGGTCGACCTCGGCCTCCTGCTCCACGGGCGGGGCGAGGCCGCGGGGGCCGAGATCTGGTACCGGCGCGCCGCGGGGAACGGCGCCGCCGACGCCATGGAGCGCCTCGCCGCGCTCTGCGCGGAGCAGGGACGGAACGCGGAGGCCGCGCAGTGGCGGCGGCGGGCCGAGGGGGCCGGCGGCTCGGGGACCGGTTGAGTCCGCGTCCGCGCCGCCCGGTGCTCTCCGGTCGCTGACGGCCGCACGGTTGTGCCCGACCGCCGGGCGGGGCCGTCGCCGCCTCAGCGCAGCGGCACGCCCGAGGCCAGCAGCGCCACGTCGATCAGGGCGACCAGCAGCACCGAGGAGAACGCGGTCCGGGACCCCGGGCGGCGACCCGCGACCATTCCGGCGGCCACGATCAGCACGGCGGTCGGCAGCGCCACCAGGCCCACCCCCGACGCCCCGCCCGGGGGGCCGAGGACCAGCAGCGCCGAGGCGGCCAGGACCAGCAGCGCGGCCGCCGCGTGGCTTCCGGTGCCGCCCAGCCGGTGCGGCAGTCCGCGCACACCGGTGGCCAGGTCGTCGTCGAGGTCGGGCAGCACGTTGACGAAGTGCGCCGCGCAGCCCAGCGCCGCCGCGGCGAGCACCAGCCACACCGGCGGCAGCGGCGAGCCGGGAAGGCCCAACGTCACGAACACCGGCAGCAGTCCGAAGAACACCGCGTAGGGCACCACCGACCACGCCGTGGCCTTGACCCCGAGATCGTAGGCCCACGCAGCCGCCAGGGCGACCAGGTGCACCACCGTCGCGGGCACGCCGGACGGCAGTGACAGAGCCACCGCGGCCAAAGCCGCGACCAGCACGCCGACGAGCACCGTCCGCCGGGAGAGCTCACCGGTGGCCACCGGCTTGCCGGAACGCCCCGTCCGGGCGTCGCGCGAGGCGTCCACCAGGTCGTTGAGCCACCCCACGGACAGTTGACCGGCCAGCACCGCGGCGGTCACGGTCACCAGACCACCGGCGGAGCGGCCGGAGGCCGCCGCCAGCCCGGTGGCGACCGCGGTGACCGTCAGCGCGGGCCACGGGTGCGAGGCTCTGATCAGCGCCGACACTACCGCGACAAGGTTTCGCATGGCAGGCCATTGTGCCAGCCTGAGCCCATGGCACCCACCGACCCGCCCGGACGACACGGCGACCCCGACCTCTACGAGCGGCTCGCCGACCAGTGGTGGCAGCCGCGGGGGGTCTTCGCGATGCTGCACTGGCTGGCCGCCTCCCGCGCCGCGCTGGTACCCCCCGCGCCGCGTCCCGGCGCGGTGCTGGTGGACCTCGGCTGCGGCGCCGGCCTGCTCGCCCCCCACCTGGCCGACAGGGGATACCGGCACGTCGGGGTGGACCTCTCGCCGAGTGCGCTGCGCCAGGCCGACGAGCACGGCGTGCGGGGGGTGCTGGGCGACGTACTCGCCGTTCCCCTGGCCGACGGCTGCGCGGACGTCGTCGCCGCCGGGGAGATCCTGGAGCACGTCACCGACCTGCCGCGGGCGGTCGCGGAGGCGTGCCGACTGCTGCGCCCCGGCGGTCTGCTCGTGCTGGACACCCTGGCGGCCACCGCGCTGTGCCGGTGGGTGGCGATCGAGGCCGCCGAGCGCCTGCCGGGGCTCGCCCCCAGGGGCGTGCACGACCCCGCGCTGCTGGTCGACCGGACACTGCTGGTCAACGAATGCGCACGCTTCGGTGTGCGGATGGCGTTGCGGGGTATCCGTCCCTCGGTGATCGACCTGCTGGCCTGGGCCTTCAGACGCAGGGACACGGTACGGATGGTCCCGGTGGCCACCACCGCGGTGCTGTTCCAGGGCCTGGGCCGCAAGGAGGGGTGAACGATGGTGCTTCCCGTCTCCACCGGAGCCGGACCGGCCTCCGACCCGGAGGCCGCACGTGCCCTGGCCGCCGAACTGGCGCCCCGACTGGCCGCGCGGGCCGCGGCCCACGACGCGGCGGGGACGTTTCCCGAAGCGGACTTCGCGGACCTGCGCGCCTGCGGACTGCTCGGCCTGATGACGCCCGCGCGACTCGGCGGGTGCGGGGCCTCCTTCGCCGACTACACCGCTGTGGCGGTCGAACTCGCCCGCGGGGCGGGTGCCACCGCCCTGATCTTCAACATGCACTCCTCGGTGACCGGCGCCCTGGCGCACACCCCCGACGACCTGGTCCGGCAGATGGGTGCACCCGACAGCTTCCTCGCCGCACGCGACCGGCTGCTCGCCGACGCCGCCGCGGGCGCCCTGTACGCCGTCGCCATGAGCGAGCGCGGCACCGGGTCGCGCCTGTCGCGGACCTCCACCGTCTACCACGCCACCGGCAGCGGCTTCCGCATCACCGGAAGCAAGACCTTCGTCTCCGGAGCCGGCCACGCCGACGCCTACCTGGTGACCGCCAAGGACGCCGGAGCCTTCGACCCCCGGGTGTCCTACTTCCTGGTGCCGGCGGGCGAGGGCACACGGGTGGAACCCACGTGGGACTCCATGGGCATGCGGGCCACCGGAAGCCACGACGTCCACCTCGACGTGGAGGTCGGCCCCGACGCGCTGCTGGGCGGCGTCGAAGGGGTGACGCTGCTGCTGGCCGAAGCCATGCCGCAGTGGCTGGTGGCCTCCTACGCCGCGGTCTACGTCGGCGTGGCGCGTGCGGCCCTCGACGCGGGCGGCGCCCACCTCCGGGAGCGGGGACTCCACACGCTGCCGACCGTCCGCTCGCGCATGGGCCGGGCCGACGCCGCCGTCTCCGCCGCGGAGCTGGTCGTCACCGAGGCCGCGCGCCGGGTGACCGAGCAGCCGGGAACGCCGGAGACCAACCGCTGGGTGTGGCGGGCCAAGTTGACCGCCGGAGACACCGCGGCCGCGGTGGCCTCCTCGGTGCTGGAGGCCGCCGGCGCCTCGGCGACCCGGCGCGGCCACCCGCTGGAGCGCATCTACCGGGACGCCCGCTGCGGCGCGCTGCAGCCCGCCACCTCCGATGTCTGCGCCGACTGGCTGGGGGTCGCGGCCCTGGACGGCGACCCCCACCGCGACGCCGAGGTGCCGCGGTGGTGACCGCCGCGATCACCGGGCTGGGTTCGGCGCTGCCCTCCGCCGTCGACCAGCAGGCGCTGTGGGACGCGTTCTTCTGTCGGCACTTCGCCGCGAGCCGAGCCGCCCGACGGATCTTCACCGGGTCGGGGGTGCGCCGTCGGCACACCGTCGTCAACCCCCTCAGCGAGGACCTGACGGGCTGGTCGACCGCCGCCCGGATGCGGCGCTACGCACAGGAGGCCCACCCCCTGGGACACCGGGCCGCGGCGGCCGCCCTGGCCGCCGCGGACGTCGCCGCCGACGAGGTCGGACTGCTCACGGTCGCCTCCTGCACCGGTTACGGCACCCCCGGGCTCGACATCGGGCTGGCCGCGTCGCTGGGACTGCGCCCCGACGTGCAGCGGCTGCTCGTCGGGCACATGGGGTGTTACGCGGCACTGCCCGCCCTGGGCAGCGCCGCGGACTTCGTGGTGGCCCGTCGGCGGACCGCCGTGCTGGTCTGCCTCGAACTCACCTCGCTACACCTGCAGCCGCCGACGGCCGACCCGCAGCAGGTGGTCGCGCACGCCCTGTTCGGCGACGCCGCCGCGGCCCTCGTACTGCGGCCGCGATCCGGGAACACCCCGTTCACCGGCCCGCCCCGGCTCGAACTGGTGGACGTCGCGGCGTTCACCGACTTCGGCTCGGGCGACCACATGACGTGGACCATCACCGACCTGGGCTTCCGCATGGAACTGTCCCCGCAGGTGCCCGACGTGCTGGCCGAGCACGTGCGGCCGGGCGTCAAGAGTCTGCTGGCCCGCAACGGACTCGACCTGCCCGACGTGCGGGCATGGGCGGTGCACCCCGGCGGTCCGCGCATCCTGGACGTCGTCCAGGACCGACTGGACCTGCCCGAAAGCGCGCTGGCGGCGTCCCGGACCGTGCTCGCCGACCACGGCAACTGCTCGTCGGCGACCCTGCTGCTGGTTCTGCAGGAGCTCACCGGCGGCGGCGCGCTGCGCGAGGGCGGCCCGGTGGTCGCGATGGCCTTCGGACCGGGACTGACGCTCTACACGGCACTGCTCCACGCCATTCCGGAGCCTCGGGCGGGCGGCGCTCCGCCCGCCCGGTGACCGCGGAGAGGGCGGTGGTTGCGCCGGGATCCGGTACGGCAGCGGATCGGCACGGCTTCCGTCGGCTGTCAGGACCCCCTCACCGGTTACCGCTCCAACCTCTCCCGCGACCTGCGCGGTGCCGCACTGCTCGGCGTCGCTCTGCTGCTGGCGTCCCCCGGCGGAGGGGCGTGCCGCCGGGGGCCGCTGCGGACCCGGGGCGCACTGGCCCTCGCCGTCCCCGGCTCCGTCGCCTTCACCCCCTGGGAGCGCGGCCCGGCCGCGACCGGCGGTGATCCCCCGGCGCCGCAGGTCGCCGACTTCGGCGAGGGACCGGGGGTGGGTCCGCTGTTCGGTGCGGTCCTGCCGGGCGCCGGTGCGGGGAGCGCTCCGGATCCCCCCGTCCTACGAGGCGGGCCGTCCGGAGACCCCCGTCGGCTCCGCCGGCGCGGGCCGGAACTGGCCGGTCGCGAACAGCACGGCGACCAGCAGGAGCGGGACGATCCAGCCGCTCCAGCCGAGGATCGTGGCCCGGGTCGTGTCGATGGTCTCCCCGGCCTGCGCGAACACGAGGGAGAACCCGGCCGCGGCGTTGAGCGAGCCGTGCGCGAGCGCGGCCGGCCAGACCGAGCCGGAGCGCAGCCGCAGCCAGCCGAACACGGCGCCGAGGACAACGCAGAAGCCCGTCATCATGAGCAGGCCGAGCCAGGGCGGAGCGGTGGGGTAGTTGTAGCCGAGCAGGATCAGCGGCGCGTGCCACAGCCCCCAGATGACGCCGGAGACCAGCAGCGCGGCAGCGGTCCCGAACCGCTGCAGGCGCGGCAGCAGCCAGCCGCGCCAGCCCAGCTCCTCGCCGAGCGCGGGAACGAGGTTGACGAACGCGCCGATGACCACGTTCACGAACTGCACGGCGACGAGCACGCCGATCGGGATCTGCGGCCCTGTGGCCCCCGCCGCCTCCAACTGGGCCTCGACCTGCTCCCGGAACGCGGAGAAGTGGGTGAAATCCGCCGGATACACCCCGATCGCGGCGCCGACGGGCAGGGCCGCGAGGACCAGGACGACGGGGACGACCAGGCCGAGTGCGAGGTAGCCGACCAGGCGCCCGGCCGGGCGCAGCGGCCACAGGCCCAGCGCCCGCGCCCGGTGCTCGGGGCGCTCCACGAAGAACACGACCACCAGTGCCGCGATCGCGGGTGTGGCCATCATGGCGAGGGTGATGGGCATGAAGAGCGGGTGGTCCAGCCCGTCACCGAGCCAGAGGGGCGTCGCGAGCAGCCACGACAGTCCGAAGGCGATCAGCAGGAACACGGTCAGGGGCAGGGCGAGAGGTCTGCGGTCGGTGGTCATCCTTGCTCTTTCGTGGTTCTTCCGGGGGATGGGGGTGCTGCCCCCGCCGCGGAGGGGAGTGCGAGCGCGGCCGGGCTGCTCGATCGCGACGGCCGACTCCGGTCGGCCGGGTCCGTGCGGCACGTCGAGCGGGGCGGGGTCACGCGCGGTTCCGTGGACGGCGTGGTGACGCGGGTGCGCGCGGACAAGGAGACGGTGCGGTCGGACTGCGTCGCCGGCCGTCCGTCGGCACGGCCCGCGCCACCGTGGACGTGCGGTTTTCCCCAAACAGCATGCCTCGATCGTAGAAGGTCCTCTTTGTGGTGGGATGTCCGAGGCTGGGGTGGCCTTGACCCCGGGGGGCGTGTGGCCTTCATCCCCCCGGGGGCTAGGCCGCCTGGGATCTTCCTCCGGGGGTGAGGTTCCATGACCGGTGCCGGGAAGTCGGGCGGGCGGGGCATTCCACCCCGGCATCCGAGGTGGCCCGCCACGGGTCGGCGCTGGGGCGGCGACCGACTGACACGCCCGGCGCGCGACCACGGGAGCAGTCCGGGAGCCGCGGCTGCGCCCCGCGGAGTACGCCGGATGCCGCCTCGGGGCCGATGCGGTGAGGCGGGTTCCTCCCCGATGCTGGGACCATGGCCTCTGATGAGAACCGATCGACCGCTCCGCTGTGGCGGCGGCTCAACTGGCCGCTCGTGGCCGCCCTGGTCGCCGTCGCGCTCGTCCGCCCCCTGTCCTCCATCACCGGTCTGAGTGACGCGCTCGGCAGACCGGCGACCCCCGTTGTCCTCACCGTGGCCGTCTCGCTGGTGTGGATTCTCGCCGTCGGTCTCAGCCGGGTGCGCCACCCCCTGGCGACGCTCGTCGTCACCGGTCTCGGATACGCGCTGGCCTCCCTCGTGCTGAGCGCCGTCCTCTCACCCCTGCTGACCGGGCAGTTGCGGGGACCCCTGGTGACGCCGCTCGCGGTGCTGCCGCTCTTCGCCGTCAACGCCGCGTGGGGCGCGCTGTGCGGACTCTGCGCGCTGGGACTGCGCCGCCTGCGCGGAGTCCGCCCGTGAACGCGCGCCCGGTTCCGCGGCCGCCGGATGGGACAAGCCCCGGCCGGCGGTCAGGCGGGGTGCACGTTCTTCCAGTCCCACCCCTGGTGGCGGAGGAGCGCCGCCAGGGCCGAACGCCGCTGGTCGTGATCGCGGAAGACCCTCTCGAACTCGGCGGGGTCGACGGTGGGGATGCCCTGGGAGTCCAGGACGCGCGGCGACGGGACGGGAGGCGGCCCGTCGCCGTCTCCGCGGACCCCCGTGGCGACGAGTTCGGCGATGGCCGCCCTGGTCTGCGTGACCGTGAATCCCCGCAGTTGGTTGTCGGGGGGAACCGCGTGGCACATGAGGGTCAGGGCCTCGTCGAGGACCGCGAGGTTGGGCGCCGACGCTTCTGCCCGGTGCCGGCTGTGGAAGTAGCTGAGGACCGGGTAGGCCGTGTGGCGCCGGGCGAGCGCGGCGATGGCGGAGTTCAGCGAGTTGAGTTGCGGCACGATCGCCGTGAAGTCGTCGCCGTTCCACGCGCGGGCGCAGATCCGCTCCGGCCTCTCACCCAGTGCGTGGACGAGCACGGCCAGAGAGCGTTCCTGGACGACCGCGCTGACCAGCGAGACGAGGTAGCTGAGGATCAGCGTCGCCAGGGTCAGTCCGGTCGCGCTGGTCAGAACGGTCGCCAACTGCCAGCCGGGGCCGGTGGGGCGGAACTCGCCGTTGCCCAGGGTGGTCAGGGTGTAACCCACGAAGTAGCAGCGCTCCCACGCGTCGGCGGGATGCCCGGTCGTGGAGGCCTCCACCGACGCGCCGGAAAGGAACACCAGCCACCAGCCCAGCCACGCCGCGCCGACCCACAGCAGCAGTCCGCTGAAGGCCACGGCCGGCCCCAGTAGGGAGAGGAGGCGGTGCGAGCCGCCCGCCGCGCGGCGCAGCAGCCGCCACAGCCATGACGTCACCGCGCCGGTGACCGGACCGCCGCCGCCGGCGGTGACGAGCGCGGTCTGGAACACCTCCCAGGTGAGGACAAGAAGGATCACAACTCCCGCCGCGAACGCCACGGCCGCCATCCACTCCCGCCTTTCGCCACGCGTGTCCGGACACCGGGGCCCGGTGGCGTCCGCCTCGGTTCCGTGCGGCGTTCCCGCCGTCGCGCTCCGCACCGGCTTCCGGAACCCTCCGGACCACTCCCGTTCCGGTTCGGGAGAAGACCTCCGTTCCCCGTCGCGGGCCCACTACCCGCGAAGCGCGGTCCAACCGCCCCGAGTCCCCGCCCGTGCCCCGCACCCGCCGCGTCTGGTCCGCCCTCTGGCCAACAGGGGCGTGAGGGGTTACCGGCCGGTGGCGCCGTACTCGGTCAGGAGCGCGAATCCGTGGCGGTCGACCGATCGGGCGGTGGCCGAGAGGACGACGACGCCGGTGGAGGCGGCGCGGTCGATGCCGAGCCAGGACCGGAAGCCGCCGGTGCCGCCGTTGTGCCAGGTGACCGGTCGGCCCCGCACGGGAGTCGTGATCCACGCGGCGCCGATGCGCGCGCCCGCGCCGAAGGAGGTGACCGGGTCCAGTGCGGCGATGCCCGGGGCGGTGCCCTCCAGCAGCGCCGCGGTGAGGCGGGCCATGCCGGTGATGGAGGCCCGGATGCCGCCCGCCGGTCCGAGCGCCTCGCCGGTCCAGGGCTCCTTCGGCCGTCCGCGCCTGCCGGTGCCGGTGAGCGCGCCGGGCCGCAGTTGGTCGGCCGTCGCCGGGACGTAGCAGCGGTCCAGCTCCAGTGGGGCGGCGATGCGCCGGTGGAGGAGTTCGGCGTAGGTGGTGGCGGCGGCGCGGGCGAGGGCGTGGCCGAGCAGTTCGAACCCGAAGTTGGAGTAGCGGGGCCGAGGTTTGCCCAACCGGACCTTTCGGGCCTGGTCGAGAAGCTGGGCGAGGTTCTCGCCGTAGGGGTTCGTTCCGTGCCGCCACAGGGCGAGGGTGCGCCGCCACGGGTGGGCGGACGCCGGCAGGGAGGGCAGGCCGGAGCGGTGCGTGCTCAGCGAGGCCAGCGTGACCTCTGCAGCGGGGGTCCCGTCCAGCGGCAGCAGGTCCCCCAGGGTGGTGTCGGGGCCGATCTCGCCTCGTGCGAGCGCGTCGGCGTACAGCAGTCCGGTGACGCCCTTGGAGATCGAGCCGATCTCGAAGTCGGAGTCGGGGCCGGTGCCGCGACCGGCCACCGCCGTGCCCCGCGGGGAGACCACGGCCGCCGCGACGACCGGATGGCGGGGACCCAGCAGTTCCTCCAGCCGGGCGGCGAGTCGGTCGTCGCCGTGGGTCTCGACGGTCATGAGCGGCCTCCGAGCAGCCCCCGACCGGCGTGTTTCTTGTGGACGGCCTGCTTGGAGACACCCAGGGCGGCGGCTATCTGCGGCCATGTGGCGCCGCCTGCCCGGGCGCGGCGCACCAGCACCGCCTCGACGCGCTCGGTCTCGGCGCGCAGCCGCGCCACGGCCTCCAGGCCCGTCAGCGGGTCGCGGTCGGCTGTCGATGCCGCGAGTTCGGTCAACAGTGCAGCGTTCATGCGTCAACCGTAGTTGACCACCGACCGGCGGTCAACGAGGGTTGACGACTTCCGCCCGGGGTCGCCCGGACGCTTCCGGCGCGCGGAACCGCGACCGCGGGCGGACGCGGCACCCCTCACCGCCAGCGGCAGCCCCGCGCACAGCTCGGCCACCCGGGTGAGCGCCGCCGGATCGGCTCCGGTACGCGGATCGGCGGGGTCGTTGACGCGCAGTTGCGCCACCAGCAACGCCACCGACGAGGCGGGGGAGAGGACGAACAGTTCCAGGCGGCGCGCGGGCAGCGGATGCAGCACGTCGCGGGAGGTGATCAGCAGCCGGCCCCGGTCGTCGCCCGGCAGCAGCGGTTCGACCTGGTCGACGGAGGACGCGTTGTCGGCGACCACCAGGATCGGCCCGCCGTGCTCCGCGGCGCGCCGGTGCAGCATCGACCGGTACAGCACCGCCAGGTCGCGCGTCTCGGCGGGCAGTCGCTCCGCGGGGACACCGAGTGCGCGCAGCATCGAGCCGAGCGCGGTCTCCGGTGGGACGGGCGTGCTGTAGCCGAGCAGGTCCACGAAGAGCGCCCCGGCGAACCGGCCGCGCGCCAGTGCCGCGTGCCCGGCCGCCACCGCCAGTGCGGTCTTGCCGACCCCGCCCATCCCGGCCGAGAGCACCACCCCGGCCCCGGAACCGCCGCCGGGGTCGAGCGCCGCCAGCACCGCGTCCACCTCAGCGTCGCGGCCGGTGAACCCGGGAGGCCGCGGCGGCAGCCCGAACAGCGCGGTCGGCACCGCCGGAGAGTGGTGGTGCTCCTCGTGCTTTCCGACGACCGGACCGTGGAAAACCCCGTTCTGGAAGTCCAGGTGGTCGCCGCCGTACTGTTCCACGCGGCCATCCTGCCGCCCAACGCCGCGGCCACGCGACCCCGCCCCCGCGGGCCGCATGGCAGCACCGACCGGAGTGTGCGGGGCGGGGCCGCCTCCGAAGAGCCAGGGGAGGGGTGTTTCCGCCGGGCGCCCGGTGCCCACCCCCCGGGGGGCGGGCCGGAACACTCCCGGGCCGGGGTGCGGCGGCTCAGCGGTTTGGACCCGGACGTGGCCCGGGGAACCTCCCGCGCGGCGCCCGGTGCCGCCCGCTCGCGGCGACCGCCCGACAGGGTTCGCGACCGTGCCGCCGGGGGCACACCTCCGAAAGCAGCGGTCCGTGAGTCCGCCACAGACACCGACTGCTTTTCCCGTGCTGGAGGTGAACTGCCTGCCAGCCCCACCGGGCACCCACGCTCTGTTCACTCATTCCAATTCTTTCCTCCTGAGGTTGGAGTGTCCGCTTCTGAGACGAGTGAGGAAAGGTGGGACCGCTGTTCTCGACCGGATACATCGAGTGCCCCTGAGAGCAGCCAATACTGCCTGGTCATTCTGGTTGAGCGCGCTGATTGTCACCCCCTTCGTCTAGGGTGCCCTCCCGGAACCCGGTGGATGGGCGAAATCTGGGGGAGAAGTGGCCAAGCAGAGCAGGTACTACGGGTCGGGTACCGAGAGGGCGCTCTTCATGCTGAGCCGTGGGACGTGCTACGCGCCGCCCTGCAAGGAGCCGGTGTTGAAGATGGCCGAGAGCGGAACCCCTCGCGTCAATGTCCAGATCGCGCACATCCGGGCCCTCGTGGAAGGGGAGGCGCGGTACGACAAGAACTATCCTGAGAAGTTGCGCAACAGGTTCGAGAATCTGATCCTGCTCTGCAAGCCACACCACACCGAAGTCGACTCGGACCTTTGGGTTGAACAGTATCCGGCGGAGGTACTTCTCCGGTGGAAGGCCGAGGTCGAAGGTGGCGGGCTCGGGGATGCACTGAAAAACGTCCCACCCCTCAACGGAGACAAAGAGTTCGAGGGCATAATCGTCAAATCGGTTGAGACTGCGCGGCTGGAGATCCTGGGGCGATCGACGAACTGAAGGGCATCAGTGAGGAAACAGCAGAGACTGTCAAATCGCTCTTGACTGAATCCTTCAACCGCCCTTATCTGAACCAGGACCAGATCGATTCGCTTGAGTACTCGGCCCGCGTCCTCTCCAGAATGGAGGACCAGACGATGCTGCTCCATGATTCTGCGGTGAGGATCCAGAGCATTCAGGACTACGAACACCTGCTGGTCAGGTCGGCTGATGTCTTTCGAGAGTTTCCCCACTACATTCCACAACTCGTGTCCGTGGCAGAGGCCATCCAGAGCATGCTGGACAACGTTAAGGCCATTGACAGTTCCACCGAGAGACTGGAAATTGCGAGGGCGGATATGAACAACCTGCACGATGCGGTCACCTCGATGATCAATGCGGGTTTCCGTGGACTCCCCTCGCAGGTTCAACAGGTCGAGTGGGCTGTGGATCGTTTCACCAGCGCTGCTGGAAGCATCGACCAGCTCCGCGAAGCAGCAGGTGCGCTAGAGGCCGCCTCGCAGGCATTGAATGTTGCGGAGACTGTGAAGGGGCGCGCAGGGATGGACAAGGAACTCTCGCGGAAGATCTTCTGGAACGGATTCGCTTCCGGAATCGGCGCGGTTATCGTGATCCTGTCGCTGTGGACCTTCCTGATTAAGCAGGGGATGTGACTCCTTGGTTGTCGCTCGGAGGCCGTTGGGCGCGGTGGTCAGGAATCTTCCATGATTTTCGGAGTCGAGCTGTGCTTCGTGGGCGTGGTCCTGGGGGAGGAATGATTTTCTTTTGTCCGGAATCTCGGGATTTACGATGCTCGCCGTTTTTTGGTTCGCGGGCTTGTGTTGGATTGTCATGAGCGACACTGGTCCTCGGTGGTTGTGTAAACCCTTGAAGGATTGGAGTGGATAGGATTTTCGTTTTCCTCGTGCGATCCAGGTTGCAGTTGAGGACTTGGGCCTTAGTTCTGTTGAGTTTCTGTCATCCTCTCGGGAGGGCGAACGAGGAGTGCCTGGGCTCAGGACTCGGGTAGTATACGGCCGTGCCAGAGAACCGTCCTGCAGTACCCCGTGGACTAAGAAGAGCGCTCTTTGTTGAAGCGGGTCACCGCTGTGCCATTCCCACTTGCCGTGCGACTCCCGTTGAGTTGGCGCATATCGTTCCCTGGGCGAAGGTGCGCGAGCACACCTTCGAGAACATGATCGTCCTGTGCCCGAACTGCCATACGCGTTTCGACCGAGGAGAGATAGACCGGCTTTCGATGCTGGAGTACAAGGCCCAACTCAAACGGATCTCCCGGACGGGTGCGGACGAGAAAACACGATCGGAGCGCGTACGGATCCTCGAAACCCACGGGGCGTTCCAGACGGTGATCGAAATCTGGTGGAGGGAAATCTACTCGGTTTCGCTCGCCTATCTCGACCTAGAAGAGACGCAGTCCACGATCGAAGAGACACGATCCACATACGTGGAGGAATTCCGTCACAGGGCTGAGGAAGCGCGCGCCCTCCTGGAGGATTTTACCCGTAGCGGGAGTACAGATATGGCTCGTGCGGCGGAGGAAGTCATTGATGCGATGCAGCAGTGGGCGGATGCAGCGATCGAAGGAATCTGGCCGAGCAGCCATATCGATGCTTACACCTACTACGAGGACGACGTCGATCGTCCCCTGTCATCCCTGCAGTCTTGTGTCTACGAATACCTGGGAATTGGTAGAGAAGACTTTTCACCGTCCATACAGCAGGGAAGAGATTGACCCCCGCAACTGATCTGGTGCGCCCCCGGGACCGCGGCCCTGGACCTTTTCTTCCACAGGTTATGGAGGCGTGGGTCCTGGCATCGCGGCCGTGAGGTGCTGTTGCCATATGTGGCCAGTCGTTTGACGGTCGGTATCCGGTTTCGCTAGCGTTCGCGCGGAACGCGGCGGCAACCGCCTGTTCTGCCTGCACTTCTTGTTTCTCACCAGTCCAAACAAGCAGCACAGAGTTTCCGTGAACCCGTCGGGTCTTTCTGGCTGGAAAGGTCCCGCCCCGTCACACCACACGTTGGGAGAACCGTGATGCCCGCCGATTCCTCCGGGGCTGTGTCCCGTGGACGGTCTTTCCTGATCTGGTCCGGTGTGGGACTGGTGGCGGTCGGACTGGTGGCCACCGTGACCACTGCTCTGGCAGGGGAAGGGTTGGTCGACCACCCGTTCCGGATCGTCCTCTGGGTGCTGGCCGGGCTGGGTTGTGGGGCGCTGCTGCTGCAACTGCTGGAACGGGTCCCGCCCGAACAGCGCCACACCGTGCGGCGGCCGGTGGCCGCGAGCACGGTGGTGGCGGTCTCGGCCACACTCCTGGCGTGGCTGGAGCGGCCCGCCTGGCTGCTCGGCGGCCCCGCAGACAACACACTGCCCCACCTCGTGGGCTGGGCCGGATCGGTCGCGGTGGTGCTCGGCGCGGTGGTGGTGGCCGCGACCGGACACAACCACCGGCCCACGGTCCCGGTCCTGTCCGGCGGGCTGGTATCCGGAGTACTGGTCACGGTGCTGCTGGCGGCTGTCGCGTGGACAGGCGGGCAGGCCCTGTCCCGGCCGTTGGCGCCGTTGTCGCCGCTGTTCGACGGAGTCGACCACACCACCGCCGACGCCGACAGCCCCGGATCGGCACCGTTCACGCTCGGGGAGGTGGCCTGGACCTGGCAGCCGCCCGAGGAGGCCCGTCCGGTGCGCCTGCTGCCCACGGCCGGGGGCGCGGTGGTCGACCTTGGCCACGGCGTGATCGCGCTCGACACCGCCGCCGGCGAGCAGACCTGGCACTACCTGCTGCCGGGCACCGAGATGACGGTCAACGTCACCCCCGACTGGGAGACCACCGTCCTTTCCCATGAGACCGAGGAGGGCAGTGTGGTGGTGGCGTTGAACTCGATCACCGGAAAGCCACGCGGCCACGCAGTGCTCCCCACACCCCAGGAAGCCGACATCGGGCTGCTCACCGCCGAGGCCCGCATCCTGCTGGAGCAGACCGACGAGGGCTGGCAGCTCACCGCGCGGTCACTGGCTGACGACGCCCATCTGTGGAGCAGGCCCCTGTCATCGCACTGCCTGGTGCAGCAGCAAACCCGTTCCTGGATCCGCACCTACGATGACAGGATTGTCGTCGCCCAGCCCTGCCACCCCGAACTGCCCCGCACCCCTCCGGAGGAGCTCGCCGAGCTGTCGGGGGGCACGAACCGCCTGACCTCCTACGACGCGGACACCGGAGAAGAGGAGTGGACCCACGAGTGGGAGGCCGAAGAGCCCTTCGGTACCTTCCCCGAACTCGCCCACCACCACGACGACACCCGTCTGGAAGCCCCGCCCTTCACCGCGTCCGGCCCGGTGGTCGCGGTCAAGCACCACACGGACGGCCACGAGTACCTGGTGCTGGACCTGGTGAGCGGCACGCGCCACATGGAGCATTTCGACCTCGCCGGATACGACGACCGCCTCCACTTCACCCCCGAGGGGGTCACGGCCCTGCGCCACGACCCGGAGACGGACACGCTCGTCTACGAGTTCCTCCTGTACTTCCCCGGCAAAGAACCCGAGATGGTCGCCCGGATGCCCGCCCCCGACGGACCGGACGACCCCGACAACCATGAATGGGTGACACTGATGAATGCGGTCGTGGCGGTCCGGCCCGCAGCGGACTCCCCCGGGCGCTACCTGGTCGACGTGGCGCCGTGGAACTCCGCCGCCGAGCCCTCCCAGATCCCGCTCGACGGGGTGCGACTGTCCGAGGACAGCGAAGCCATCCGCCTCGTCCCCGTCCGAGGAGTGGTCCTCGTCACCGACACCGCGATGACGAACGTCGTCGCCCTGCGCTGAACACGACGGCGACGCCGGTGGGCCGTCTCCCGCGGGAGACGGCCCACCGGCGTCACGAACGACAGGACCGGGGCTAGGCGCGCGGCAGGAACGGGCTGGGGTCCCCGTGCCAGGAGAACACCAGGTGGTCGCGGGCCCGGGTGGCCGCCACGAACAGCAGGGAACGGGACCGCTGCACCTCGCGCCGGTGGCGCAGTGGATCGCCGTCGCGGAGCCGTTCCACGTGCGGCGGCGGCACCAGGCCGGCGGCGACGCCCACCACGGCCACGCTCCGGTACTCCAGGCCCTTGAACCGGTGCAGGGTGCCCACGTGCACCGCGTCGTCCGCCTTCGGCCCGTCCGGGCCGATGGCTGCGGCGCGGATCCCCTCCTCGTCCAGCCGCTGCTCCACCCGGGAGACCAGGTCGCGGGTGGGCGCGGCCACCGCGACCGCCGCGTCCCGGCTGTCCTGCCCGGCCTCCTCCAGCCAGGCCCGCACCTGGGCGACCAGGGCGTCCAGCTCCTCCTCCCAGGTCGGGGCGGGACGGAACTCGGGGACCGGGCCGCTCAGCAGCGACCGGTACCCGGCCAGGGTGTCGGTGGCGTCGTCCAGGTCGTCCCAGGACTCCTCGCCCAGCAGGCCCAGCGCCGACCGCAGGATCTGCCGGGTGGTGCGGTAGCTGAGCGTCAACCGCGCGGAGCGGCCCCGGATGTTGATGCCCAGCGCGCCCAGCGACACGTAGTTGTCGTAGATGCGCTGGTGGGTGTCGCCGACGAGGAACATGTCGTCGGTGCCCTCGGGCACCAGGGCGCGCAGCAGCCGCCAGTGCGCCGGGGCGAGGTCCTGGGCCTCGTCGACGACGACGTGCCGGTAGCGGAACTCGCCGTGCTCGGCCCGCTCCGCCTGGAGGCGCGCGGCGGTCTCGGCGACCTGCCGGTGCGTCCACAGGCCCTTCTCGTCCAGCCGCATCGCGAAGCGCTCCGCCAACTGCCAGATCTGCGCGCGCTGGGCGCGGCTGATGCGCCGGCCCCGGCCCGCGCGGCGGGCACGGAAGTAATCGGCGCGGGTGGTGACGGCCTGCCCCAGGATGACCTGGCTCCACTCGGCGTGCAGGAACTCGGCGTCCCAGGCGGTCTCGCCCAGTTCGTCGAGCATGTCCCGCCACTCGCGCACCGCCCGGTCGTCGCCGATGCGTCGGCGTTGGCCGTCGGGTGTCGCCTCGGCGACGATCTGGGAGGCGAGCTGGTCGACGTTGGTGACGTCCACCCGGTCCACCACCTGTCGGCCGCCCAGCTCCAGCAAGCGTTCGCGCAGGTCGGCGGCGAGGTTGCGGTTGAAGGTGGTCAGCAGCACGGGCCGGTCGTCGCCGGGCGGCAGCCGGTCCACCAGGTGGGCGACCCGGTGCAGGGCCACGATGGTCTTGCCGGTTCCGGGGCCGCCGCTGACACGCGCCGGACCCCGGTGGCGGCGCCGCACGAGGGCGCGCTGCGAGGGGTGCAGGAACACCCGCCACCGGCTGAAGGTGTCCTCGACGGCTTCCTGCAGATCGACGTCCTCGGTGGTGACGCGTGTGGCGGGACGGGTCAGCGCGGTCGCGTAGTCGGCGGTGTCCACCGGTTCGGGGGCGGCGACCGGGCGGGTGACCTGCTCCAGGACCTCCTCGTGGGTGCGGCCGTCGGCGAGGGCGAGCAGCACCTCCTCGGTGAGCGCGGGCGCGTACTCCACCAGGCCGTACAGCTCCTCCTCGGTGCTGACGTGCAGCGCCAACGGGATGAGCGGTTCGGCCACGCCCAACTCCCGCAGCTGCTCGGCGGTGCAGGCGGCCAGCAGGGGGGCGGGAGAAGGCGGCGGCGCGGGGGAGGCGGGGGCGTCCTCGGCGGTGACGGAGTCGATGACCTCCACGAACTCGATGGCGCCGGTGACCTGGTTGATCCGGGGGCAAAACCGGTCGAGGCGGTCGTAGACGTCCTGGCGGGGCCGTACCGCCACGAGGATGTAGTCGTGGTTTCCGGCGTGCACCAGCAGCGCCCGGTAGTCGTCGGTGACCCGCGCCGAGTTCCGCGGGCGACAGGCCGCGGCGGTCGGTGAACAGTGCGGTGATCTCGTCCATGGCGGCGTCGCGGTCGCCGTGCGGGTCGGCGACGGCGGCCACCCGGAGCGGGTCGGGCAGGGGCAGCGAGTAGTCGAGGGTGTCCATGAACTCGGCCGGGTCCAACCGGTCCTCGCCGACGACCGCGTCGGCGTCGAACTCCACGCCGAACACCGTGGCGGCCACCTCGCGGATCGCCTCGCCCGCGGTGTTGGAGGCGTCCTCGCCCAGGGTGGCGCTGGTGGCCACCGGACAGATGCCGCCCAGGGGGCGTCCCGGTTCGCTGTGGCCGGTGACCGAGGCCAGGCGGCGCAGCAGCATCGCCACGTCGGTGCCCTGCGCGCCGCCGTAGGTGTGGAACTCGTCGACCACCACGTAGGCCAGGCGGCTGCCCTCCCACAGCGCCGTGTCGTGCTCGCGCTGCAGCAGCAGGTCGAGCATCTTGTAGTTGGTGATGAGGATGTCGGGGCGGGTCCGGCGGATCTCGCCGCGCCGGGTGGCCACCCGGGCGTATCCCGTCTCCGGGGTGTCGCCGATGTAGAGGCCCGCGCTCACCTGCGACAGGGCGGAATGCCTCAGGTAGGAGTTGATCCGCTGCGCCTGGTCGGTGGCCAGGGCGTTCATCGGGTACAGCAGGACCGCCTTGACGCCGTCGTGGCCGAGGGCGCGTTCGCGGCGGCAGTGGTCGAGCACCGGCAGGAGGAACGACTCGGTCTTGCCGGAACCGGTTCCGGTGGTGATCAGCGTGGGCTCGGCCGTGCCGCGCAGCGTCGACAGGCGCCGGAACGCCGCGGCCTGGTGCCGGTAGGGGCGGAACCCCTCCGGCGCCCACTCCAGGTGGTCGCGCCAGGAGTCCTCGGCGCGCCGGAACGGGGTGCGCACCCGCAGGTAGAGGCCGCGGAAGATGCCGTGGTCGGGGTCGTTGAGGAAGGCGGTCAGCGCGTCGCGTACCGGTTTGTCGGCCAGCGCAAACGTGGTGGACAGGTACTGGGTGAGGTTGCGCCGTACCTCGGCGGCGGCCAACGTCGGCTGCATGGGGTGGTGTCGCTCCGGATTCCTGCTCGCTGCGTCCTCGCGGTCCAACCCTACGGCGTTGCACACGGGAAGGAGTTGACAAAGTTAACGAAATTTCCACACAAAGGGGAAATGGGGGTCCCGGCGGGGCTGTCATTGCGCGCGGAAGCGTTCGAGAGCACTCCGTGGTCCGGCCGGACGGCCAGGTGGTGCGGTGGGGGACAGGTGTCCCCGCCTTCCTGTGCCCTCGAGGTGGTTGCGCGCCTCCGTACCCCTGCGCCACCGGAGCGGGAGAGCGGCACGGGCGATGCCCGTCCGCCACCGGGAGCCTCTCCGCCTCTGGCCCTGCGGCACCGGTCAGGAACCGTCCTCCGCGCTCCCGTCGGGGCCGTCCGCTGCGGTGGCACGCAGGAACAGCCCCGCGCGCTCGCGCAGGTAGTCGCGGAACTCGGGCGGGCCGACCACGGTGAACTCCGCGCCCAGCGACACCAGCACCAGTGTCGGCCAGTCGAAGGTGTCGACGTGCATCGTCAGGCGGCACACCCCGTCGCCGAGATCCTCGACCTGTCCCCACGACGCCACGGTCTGTCGCACCTCGGCCGCGTCCGCGTGGACGTCCACCACCATCCGGTGGCGCCTGGGCACGCTGCGGTGGCGGCTGCGCACGAACTCCGCCGCGTCGCCGCCGGGAATCTCCCTGGGGGTGAAGCGCGCACCCGTGGCCTTCGGCTCACTGATCCGGTCCACCCGGAAGGTGCGCCAGTCGCCGCGGCCCACGTCCCAGGCCACCAGGTACCAGCGGCGCCCCAGCGGTACCAGGCGGTGCGGTTCCACCAGCCGCCGCGTCCACTCCCCGTCGCGGGCGGTGTAGGCGAACCGCAGCAGCTCGGTGTCCCGGCAGGTCTGCGCGATCGCCGTCAACGTGACCGCGTTGACCGTCGGGCCGGCGCCCAGCGCGGCGGGCGCGGTGGACTGCCGCAGCGCCTCCACCCGGTTGCGCAGCCGGGGCGGCATCACCTGCACGACCTTCGCCAGCGCGCGCACCGACGTCTCCTCGATGCCCTCCACCGCGCCCCCGGCGGCCGTGCGCAGCCCCACCGCGATGGCCACCGCCTCCTCGTCGTCGAGCAGCAGCGGCGGCATGGCCGTGCCCGACCGCAGCTGGTAGCCGCCCGCCACCCCCCGGTTGGCGTCGACCGGATAGCCCAGCTCCCGCAGCCGGTCCACGTCGCGGCGCAGGGTCCGCTCACTCACCTCCAACCGCTCGGCCAGCTCCCGACCCGGCCAGTACCGGTGGGTCTGCAGCAGGGACAGCAGCCGCAGCATCCGCGTGCTCGTGTTCGCCATGACTCCAGAATGCCGCACATTGCGGTCAGAAAATGACCTGAGTGCTTTCTAACGTGGACCCCGTGAACGCGACAATGATCCACACCAGCGCGCTGACCAAGCACTTCGTCACCCGCAGACGCGCGGTCGAGGCCGTCCGCGGCGTCGACCTGCACGTCGAGGCGGGCGAGATGGTGGCCCTGCTGGGCCCCAACGGGGCGGGCAAGTCCACCACGCTGCGCATGCTCACCACGCTGCTGGCCCCCACCTCCGGCAGCGCGGTCGTCGCCGGGTTCGACGTGCGCACCCGGCCGCGCGAGGTGCGCGCCCGCATCGGCTACGTCGGGCAGGGCAACGGGGCCGGGCGCACCCAGCGGGGCCGCGACGAACTCCTCAGCCAGGGCCGCGCCTACGGGATGAGTGGGGCCGCCGCGCGCGCCCGCGCCGACGAACTGGTCTCCTCCCTCGACTTGGAGGGCGTGGCCGACCAGGTCACCTCCTCCCTGTCGGGCGGCCAGCGGCGGCGGCTCGACATCGCGATGGGCCTGATGCACGCCCCCGAACTGCTGTTCCTCGACGAGCCGTCCACCGGACTGGACCCGCAGAACCGCGCCAACCTGCAGGAGCACATCCGCAGGCTGCGCGAGGAGCACGGCACCACGGTCGTCATGACCACCCACTACCTGGACGAGGCCGACCAGATGGCCGAACGGGTCGTGGTGATCGACCACGGCAGCGTCATCGCCGACGCCTCCCCCGAGCAACTCAAGGCCGAGCACGCGGGCGACCGCATCACCCTGTCCTTCGACCGCGCCGAGGAAGCGGCGGCGGCCCTGCCCCGCCTGCTGGGACTCGCGGCAGGAGCGCGCGGCGAACGCATTGGCGAGTGCGTCGTCCTGGAAGCCGACGGCGGCTCCCGGAGCGCCGCGAAACTGCTGCGCGTCCTCGACGAGGAGGGGGTCCAGCCCGTCGGCGTCGAGATCGCCCGCCCCACCCTCGACGACGTCTTCCTCAACCTGACCGGCCGCAGCCTCCGCGACGCCGCGGCCGCCCCGACCGCAGAACAGGAGACCGTGGCATGACCACCACGTTCCTCACCGACACCACCACCGTCTTCGTCCGGGAACTGCGGCCGGTGCTGCGCGACCCGTTCTCGGTGATCTTCACGATGGTGCAGCCGCTGTTCTTCCTGGCGCTGTTCGCGCCGCTGCTGCCCCAGACCACGGGCGGGCAGTCGGCGCTGCAGTGGTTCGTCCCCGGCATCGTCGTCATGTCGTGCCTGTTCGCCACGTCCACCACCGGATCGAACCTGCTGTTCGAGATGCAGACCGGGGCGCACGAGCGCATGCTGGTCTCGCCGCTGCGCCGCTCCGCGCTGATCGTGGGCCGGGCGCTGAAGGAGATCGTGCCGGTGCTCGCGCAGACCGCGCTCATCGTCGCCGCGACCGTGCCGTTCGGTTTCCGCCCGCATCCGCTGGGGACGGTCGGCGGGCTGCTGATCCTCGGCGTGTTCAGCATCGGGTTGGGCGCGCTGTCCTACACGCTGGCGCTGGCCGCGAAGAACACGGAGTGGCTGTTCTGGGCGGTCCAGCAGACCCTGCTGTTCCCGCTGATGCTGCTCGCCGGGATGCTGCTGCCGGTGGAGAACGGTCCCGGCTGGCTGCGGGCGCTGTCCCGGCTCAACCCGCTGACCTACGTCGTCGACGCGCAGCGCGCCCTGTTCAACGGCGACCTCATCACCCCGGCCGTCGCCTGGGGCGCGCTGGCGGCCGCGGCGACGGCCGCGGTGGGCCTGTGGGTGGGCATCACCGCGATGCGCCGCGCGAACTGACTCACCCGGAACGGTGCCGCCGCGCTGGAGGGGCGGCCCCGCCTTCGTTTCAGACCAGAGAGCGACCGTCGGGACCTCGACCAGCCAGAGCAGTGAAAGGTGACAATGATGAGCGAGAAGAACGGGAACGCGGCCGCCAGCGAACCGGCCGACGCGCTGACCGCCGCGGACGAGCGCGCCGACCTGCTGGAGGCACTGGCCACGCAGCGGCACTTCCTTCGGTTCACCACCCGGGGGCTCACCGACGAGCAGGCCGGGCTGCGGACCACCACCAGCGAACTGTGCCTGGGCGGGCTGGTCAAGCACGTCACCGCGATTGAGCGGACCTGGGTGGACTTCATCCTGGACGGTCCGTCGGCGATGGGCGACTTCACCGCCATGACCGAGGCCGACCGGGCCCGGAGGGCCGACGAGTTCCGGTTGCTGCCCGGCGAGACACTGGCCGGTGTGCTGGCCGACTACGCCGAGACGGCCCGCCGCACCGACGAGACGGTCGCCGCCCTGCCCGACCTGGACGCGGCCCGCCCGCTGCCGAGGGCCCCGTGGTTCGAGCCCGGCGCGCGGTGGTCCGCCCGCCGGGTGCTGGTGCACATCATCGCCGAGACCGCCCAGCACGCCGGCCACGCCGACATCATCCGCGAGTCCCTGGACGGCGCCAAGAGCATGGGGTGACCTGCCGCTGCCGACGCAGGGCGCCGCGGCCCCGCCGCGAAGCGGGGCCGCGGCGCCCGCGCGGGCCGCGGGGTTTTGCGCTCGTCGAAGGCGACGTCGCGGGCATCGCCGTGGTGCCGGGCGGGGCTGGGCGGAGTCTGCGAGGGGTTCTCCGCGGGCCGGGGTCCGTAGGCGTGGAAGGCCCGGCGCCGCTCGGGGACGGTCGCGGGCGGGTCAGCGGCGGGACCACCGCGTTCGGGGCGCCGGTGCCGGGCACGCGACGGCCTGTGCTCCGGTCACCGCTGGGACCGCGCCAGTTCGGCCAGGTCCGCGTAGCGGACGACCGATCCGCCCGCGCCCCAGGTGCCGTCGGGCTGCTCGTGGACCAGCACCCACACCCGAAGCGCCTCGGATGCCTCCAGTCCGGCGGCCTTGAGCACGACCGAGGCCACGTCGGCGACCAGGCCCTCCCGGCGGCGCTGCGACAGCGCCCCCTCCGGCACGGTGACGTCGACCCGGAAGCGCGGCTCGCCGTCCTCGGCGGTGGTCTGGGCGCCCTCGGGGAGTTCGTGCAGGTAGCTCCACGACTGCGCGCGGAAGAAGGGCGTGTCGGGGGCGCCCTCCCAGCGCAGCAGGGTCCGGGCGAGTTCCTGCTGCACGTCCGCGCGGCCCTGCGGGGTGAGGCTTCCGGCGGGGGCGGTGAGCTGGATGATCGGCATGGGCGTGCTCCTCACGGGCGGGACCGTCACCAGATTATGACAGTCGTTATACCGTGGGACCACGGTAGCCTATGACAGTCGTTATAGTCAGAGGGAGTGGACAGATGGCCGAGGAGAGCCAGGGGTCCCGCCAGCGCATCGTCGCGGGCGCGGCCGACATGATCCGCCGCCGCGGCCTGGCCGCCACCTCGGTGCGGGAACTCGCCGCGCACGCCGGGACGCCGCTCGGCTCCACCTACCACTACTTCCCCGGCGGCAAGCAGCAGTTGGCCGCCGAGGCGGTGCGGTTCGCGGCCGACGCGGTGACCGCGGTACTGGAGAAGGAGTTGCGGGCCGGACCGGTCGCCGGACTGCGCGCGTTCCTGGCCTGGTGGCGGCGGACCCTGGTCGACAGCGACTACCGCGCGGGCTGCCCGGTCCTCGCCGTGGCCGTCGAGGAGCCCCCCGCCGACGGGACCCCGCAGGCGCTCGCCGCGGCCGCGGAGGCGTTCGCCGTCTGGGAGGACGTGCTCGCCCGAGCCCTGCGCGCGCACGGAACCGACGCCGCCGAGGCCGCGCAGTCGGCGACCCTGGTCGTCGCCGCGGTCGAGGGCGCCGTCGCCCTGTGCCGGGCCCGACGCGACACCGCCCCCCTCGACGCGGTGGCCGCGCGCCTGGAGGCGCTGCTCGCCCGCTGACCGCCGCGACGCGCGGCCGCGGGAGGCGTCAGGTGCGGACGCGGCGCGCCAGGTACAGGACCAGCGCGTAGGCGGCGGTGGCCGTCAGGGCGAAGACCAGGCCGGGCAGCAGTCCCGGCATGAGGAGGGCCTGTCCGGGCTGGGAGGGAGCCGGGAGGTCATCGACGGAGACCCACGCCAATTCCCTCCGGTGGGAGGAGCCGAGTCCCCACTCCCACCGGAGGGCCAGTTCACTGCCCAGGAAGGTGGCGGAGGCGAACAGCACCAGCCCCACGGCCAGGGCGAGCAGGCCGGACGCCGTGCGCGCCGCCGCCGTCGCCTGGGGCTCGCCGCGTGCGCGCCACAGCAGGACGGCGTAGCAGCCGCCGACGGCCAGGGCGGGCACGGAACCGCTGGACAGGACGGTGCCGACAAACGTCGTGCCTCTGCACAGGTCCTCGTACCAGGGGGTGAGGTCCCCGTAGGGACCGGCGCAGACGGGGAACCGGGCGGTGAAGAAGACGTAGCCCGTCAGGCCGCCCAGGAGGAAGGCGCCGCAGCACAGGACCAGGCCGACGAGTCCGGCGATCACGACGTCGCCCGGACGCGAGGCGAATCCGGTGGCGGGAGGGTCGGTGCTCACACGTGCTCCAGGAGGCTGCCGAGGTGCTCTGGGGGGCGGGTCCCGAAGCTATCGGAGCGGCCCCGGCCGTTTCCAGGGGATGGCCGGTGTGGGCCACCGGGGCGGGGCGTCCGGCCCCGGTGGCCCGCGGCCCCGCGCTCCCGAGTCACTCCTCGCGGCGTTCCGGCGCCGCCTGCGGGGCCTCGTCCGGGTCCGGCAGCGGGCCGGTGTGGCGCTCCACCGCGTCCAGGTAGATGCGGTCGGCGCGCTCCTGGGCGCGCTCCTGCGCCTCCAGTCGCAGGCGCAGCCGTTCGGTCTTCTCCCGTTCGCGCAGCAGGGCGCGCTGGTGGGACCGGTGGATCGCCTGACCGACGGCGGTGACGATCCACACGCCGAACATCATCAGGAACACGGAGAGCACGGTGAGGAGCGTCTCCACGTCTTTCTCACGACTCCTTTCCGCGGCCGCGCCGCAGGAACCAGCGGATGAGGAGAGCCAGCAGCACGCCCTCGGCGGTCAGTGCCAGCACGGCCCACAGCGGCCCCCACAGTTCGGCGAGGGTCAGGTACCAGACGGCGATGACGCCCACGGCCGCCGGGCCCAGGACCGCCGTGGCCAGCAGGGCGTAGCCGGAGTGGACGATCCGGGCCCGCACCGGGTAGTCGCCCGCGCGGCCCCGCAGCAGGTGCCCGACGAACCGCAGCGTGTGCCGCTGCAGGTGCAGCGTGGACAGTGCGTGGGCCAGCATGTGGTAGCCGTCCAGCCCCAGCACGGGCACCAGGTTGACCAGCGTGGCGACCGTGCCGAAGAACAGCACCGCCCCGGCCAGCCCGTGCCACCAGCCCGACTGCGGCCCCCACAGCCACAGCGCCGCCACGGGCAGCAGCGCCACGAGGTTGACGTAGACCCCCGCGAAGGAGGTCGCCACCCGCTGCCACGTCTTCGGAAACAGCACCTGGTCGTCGGTCTTGCAGTACAGCGCCACCAGGGGCAGCCGCCACATCAGCCCGATCTCGCCGGGCCGCCCCCCGTAGCGGTGGCAGGCCACCCCGTGCCCGTACTCGTGCGCGCCCATCATCGCCCACACGACCAGCAGCGACACCACGGCGACACTCCACGGGGCGGGCGCGCCCGTGAACGCCGCGTACAGCTCCCGCCACGACAGCAGCGCGTAGCCGCAGGCCAGCGTCCCGAGCAGGGTGAGCGGGGCCGCCACGGGAAGCGCGAACAGCCAGCCGACCGCCCGCGCCACGGCGGGCACCGCCTCGGCCGCGCCGCGCAGCGGCAGCCGCCACCGCAGCGGCGACCTGCCCTCCGCGCGGCGGGCCGCCTCGGCCGAGGCCCGCACCCGGTCCAGCAGTTCGGGCGCGGCCCCCTCCAGCAGGCCGCGCGCCTCCAGCATCCCCAGCAGGGAGCGCCAGTGCTCGGCGGCCAGGCGGCGGCCGAAGCGGGCCGCGTACTCGGCGCCGATCGCGGACAGCGGCGCGCTTCCGTCCAGCCGCGCGACCAGGAACGCCTCGCGTTCGCCCACCCGCAGGAACGCCCCGGTGTCGCGGTCGCCGACGACGTGGATCCGCCGCGGCCCCTCCCACAGGGGCGGGCCCACCCGCACGCTCGGACGCAGCCGGGGACGGGTCCGGTCGAGCCACCCGTCCTCGACCGCGGCCTCGGCGGCGGTCACGCCGCCTCCGCCGGGACGCGTTCGGCGAGCGCCCGCTCGACCAGGTAGGACAGGTACACCTCGTCCAGGATGGCCGCGCCCAGCCGGTTGTTGGTCATGTGGATGTAGGAGCTGAGCAGCACGGCGGCCAGGTCCTCGGGCGCGTCGACGGGCGCGGCGGCCGAGCCGCGCCGGCTGAACTCCAGCTCCCCGCGGGCCGCGGCCCCGGTCACCTTCTGGTGCAGCTCGGCGCAGTGGTCCAGCCACCGCCGCTCGATCCGGGAGCGCGTCGCCTCACCGCCCGGCGCGGTGACGGCGCGGATGCGGTCGACGCGGGCCAGCAGCGAGTCGCGGGTGCGCGCGAAGCTCTTGTCGAAGGACGCCAGGTGCTCGTCGGAGGGCCGCTCGTAGGAGGACTCCCAGAAGGCGCGGTAGCGCCGGAAGAACCGCAGCACCGCCGCGTCGTCGCGCAGGAAGGAGTAGGCGCTCATCAGCGACAACTGGGTCGCCAGGCCCAGCAGCACCGGCCGCACGTGGGTGTTGGAGAACGCCAGCAGCTCGGCCACCACGTCGCTGGAGTGCTCGAAGTGCCACTCGGCGATGTCCATGCCCACCGGACCGCCGTAACGCCCCAGCTCCTGCTCGTAGGGCCGCTGCTCGACGGTGTTGTTGGGACGAAGCGGGATGGCCCCGGCCGCCCCGTACTCGGCCTGCCACCGCTCCTCGCCGTACTCGGCGACGAACATCTGCCGGTACAGCTCGTCCAGGCCCTCGGAGTCGGTGTCGTACAGGGCGGGGCGCCTGCGCAGGAAGTCCTCCAGGGCGCGCCGGGCGCGCTCGGCGACCTCCTCGCGCAGCGACGCCTCGCGCGGCTTGAACCGGACCCGCAGGTGCGGTCCCTCCAGCCAGTACTTGATGAAGAACCAGCCGCTGATCCTGCCCTCGGCGCGCAGTTCGGCGACCAGGGGGCGGACGGCCTCGACCACGATCGGGTTGGCGTCGCTGGCGTAGAAGACGTGGAATGCCACCCACTCATCGGACATGGCGGTCCCTTCCGGTGTCATAGAGCTCGATCAGCAGTTCGCTGACGTGGGGACGGTCGTGCTCGTCGCGCAGCCACAGCCCGTCGGTGTCGGGGAACGCCTCGGTGAGCACGATCCGGGAGGAGGCGGCCAGCACCATCTGCTCCAGCAGTTGGATCGAGTGCCAGCTGGCGAAGTCCACCGGCAGCGGCTTGCGGCCCGCCGAACGCCGGGTGCCGCCCTCCTCCTGGACCGGCTCCTCCGACTCGGCGGCGCCCCCGCCCGCCGCGGCGTTGTCGATCTGGGCGAAGACCCGCTCGGGCAGGCCCAGGTCGCGCCGCCAGCGGCGCACCCGCAGGAAGAAGTCGGCGTCGCCGCGTCCGGGATCGCGCCGGGGGAAGTCCGCGGCGTGCATCTTCCACATCCGGCGCTGCAGCACCAGGTCGCCCAGGACCAGGCGCGGGTAGGCGGTCACCCCGCGTTCGGGCACGGGGATCCCGGTCCCGGCCCACAGGTCCGGCCGCGCCATGCCGCTGGGGGAGAAGCACAGCAGCGCCTGCTGGACCTCCGGCAGCGCCATCGGCATGAGATAGCCCAGGTAGACGGGGACGACCTCGCGGCCCAGCCGACGCGAGACGAGCCGCACCCGGTCGGCGTCGGCATCGTGGACCAGGAAGAGGTCGCTGAGCGGGATCTGCTCGTCGGCGGGGCGGTCGCTGTGGTCGCCGGGGCAGACGATCTCGTAGTCGGTGACCGCAGGGTGGATGTTCAGGTTGGTCGTCTCGTAGCCGCCGTGCAGCTCGGCCAGCACCGCCCCGTCGGGGGCGTAGCCGCGCAGGACGCGCCGCACCAGGTCGGGCGCGCCCTGGTCGGCGAGGCTGTGGGCGAACCGGGAGAACATCAGCGTCAGCCCGGCGTAGGCCTGGTTGACCACGGCCCGCCCGGGCTCCCCGTCGGCCCCGGCGCTCACCTGCACCAGGAACGACCAGGGCTGCGCGGTGCTCGTCGACGGCGGCAGCAGGGCACGCACCAGGTCGGTGAAGTCGTCGCCCAGCCGGATCTCCTCGGTGCCGGGCCGCGCCCTGGCCAGCAGTTCGCCCACGTGGGTGCCGATGGCCTGGCGGGCCCGGTCCAGCGCCGCGATCTCCGCCGACCTGAACCAGTTCTCCTGGGGCACGTGGTTGTTGCCCTCGTCGAAGGCGCGGCGGCGCATCGACCGCTGCAGGTAGGGGTCGAAGAAGTCGCGCTGGAACTCGTGGCAGAACCGGGTCACGTCGTCGCAGCGGCCGCCCCGGCCGTAGCGGGCGACGAAGAACCCCTTGGCGGTCAGCCGCCGCGGCAGGTTCAGGTCGAACGCCGCGAGCAGGTCGGCCAGGGAGGCCAGGTCGCCCAGCAGGGCGCGTTCGAAGGCGGCGCGGTCGGCGTCGGCTCCCCGGAAGACGGTGTCCTCGTAGAGGAGGGTGCGCGGCGTCAGCGCCGGGTCGGCGTCCACCGCCGCGAAGCACTCCGCCACGTGTGCGCGGACGCGCGCCAGCACCCGCGCGCGCTCGCGGGCGGGGGTGCGGGAGTAGGCCGCCACCTGCTCGCGCGCCCGCTCCAGGGCCCGGGCGGCCTCGCGCAGCGGCTCCGGTTCCTGGGCGGCCAGCGCGGCGGCGAAGGACGCGGCGGGATCGTCGGAGCGCAGGTCCACCTGCAGGTCGGGCACGATCAGAAAACCCAGCCGCAGCAGGTGGCCCAGCAGCCGGTCGGTTCCGGCCGTGTCGGGCTCGCCGTGGGCGGCGGCCAGAGCGGTGCTGAGTTCGCGCAGCGTGGGGGAGACGTCGCGCGTCAGCCCGGCCACGTCGCGCAGCACCGGACCGCCGGGCAGGAAGAACAGGTCCTCGTGGACGGTGTCGAGCGCCACGACCGCGTCGGGGTCGGCGCCGGCCGTGGTGCGGCGGCGCACGTAGCGCATCCGCTCCCCGTCGGTGTCGGCGCCCGGGGCCAGGGTCACGCGGAAGTCCGACCGCAGCCGCGGGTCGGCCTGGACGACCGCGGCCAGACGGGCGAGGACGGCGACGTTGAGCCGGACGGTGGCGCGCTTGCGCAGGTCCGCCGGGCGCGGCAGCGCGCCGGGGGCGCCGTCGCGGAAGCGGCCCAGGCCCACGGAGGTCAGGGTGCTGAACGGGCTGGTCTTCAGCGACGCCCGGTACAGCAGCTCCAGCAGTGTGCGCTCCAGGTGGCGCGCGGACTTGTCGAACCTGCGGTCGGGGTCCAGGTAGCGGTCCATGGTGCGCTCCAGGACCTGCGACTGCAGCAGGACGGCGCTGCGCAGCTCGTCGTCGGCCAGCTCCGCGCGGGCGTGCTCGCGGGCCCGGGCGGTGTCCTCGGCCAGCGCCCGGGGGCCGCGGTCGAGGGCCGACTCCAGCGTGTCGAGGGCCGCCAGCCAGGCGTCCAGCAGCTCACGGACCGCGGCGTCCAGGCCCGGTTCGGCGCGGCCCAGCGTCGCCGGGCGGGGCCGCCGCGCGTTGAACACGTCCCGGCGCAGGTTGATCAGCGCGACCCGGTGGTCGCCGGGGGCCCGGGCGATCGCCTCCTCCAGCGCCCCGCGCAGCCGCTCGCCCTGTCGGTCGCGGTGCTCCTCCGCCGCCATGACCTCCGCCGCCCACGCGCAGGCCAGGGGGGAGCGCAGCGCCGCCACCGTGTCGGCGGGCCGTCCCGCCGCACGGATCAGGAAGCCCTCGCCCAGCCGCCAGCGGGCGAGCGCGCCGGGAGGCGTCTCGGGCGGGTGGAGCAGGTCGGTCATCGCTGTGCCCCTTCCGAGGTCGGGCGCGGACGGTACAGGTCGTGGTCGTAGCCGGTGCGGGGGGCGCGCCTGCGGCCCAGCAGCAGAAAGAGCATGCTGCGCTCGTCGGTTCCGGAGATCCCCAGCATCGCGTCGAGGGCGGGGTTGTCGAGGCCGAGGACCGCGCCG
Source organism: Thermobifida halotolerans (assembly GCF_003574835.2). Lineage (NCBI taxonomy): Bacteria > Bacillati > Actinomycetota > Actinomycetes > Streptosporangiales > Nocardiopsidaceae > Thermobifida > Thermobifida halotolerans. Next base: position 1,187,373 of record NZ_CP063196.1, read on the forward strand.
ATGCCCAGGTCGGCTTCTGCGGCGGCGAGGTAGGCGCTCTGGGCGGCCTGGCCCACCTCGATGCCCAGCATCCGGTAGCCGCGCGCGCCGTAGGCGCCCACCAGGGGCTCCAGGCGGCCGCACACGGCGACCACGGCGGCGCACTGGCGCAGGTCGTAGTTGGTGAGCGCGTAGTGGCGCTGCAGGTCGGAGAAGTCCACGGCGGGGCCGGGCAGCAGCCGGTGGGAGTCGCCGTCGTAGCAGTAGGCGCGCCGTTCCAGCCCGTCCACGGCGTTGGCGAGCAGCCGCAGCCGCACCCACGGCCGCCGGTCCGGCCCGGGGGCCACGTCGGTGGGGCAGCGGCCGATCCGCTCGGCGGCCCGCAGGATCCGGCCCAGCTCGGCCGGGTGCAGCGCGGGGCGCGCCGACAGCACGCCGAAACCCGAGCGGCGGGTCCGCAGCGCCCGCTCCAGGCCGCCGCCGTCCGCGGCGTCCTCGGCCGGGGGCAGCGGCACGGAGGGGCCGTCGCCGGTCGGCGGCCCGGCGACGCAGTCGGCCCCCGCCTCCGGAGCGGGCCGGGGCGCGTCGCCGACCAGGGCGGCCAGGTGCACCTGCTCGACCAGTTCGAAGGAGCGCACCCGTCTGGACCGCTCCCACACCCGCGGCAGCGGGGCGGCGGGTCCGGGCAGCAGGCGGGGGGAGGGGCCGCCGGTCCGCTCTCCGAGGGGAAGCACCAGGAACGGGGCCTCGGTGCGGCCGTCAACGCCCACCGCGGCGCTCACCGGGGCCTCGTCGAACCACAGGACGGGCCGCGGCGTGTGCCCGAAGGCGGCGAGCACCGTCCGCCACGACCCCAGCAGGGCGCCGGTGTCCTGGGTGACCACGTGGTAGGCGAACGAGTGGTACTTGAAGGAGTTCTTCCAGAAGCGCAGTGTCGCCACCAGGTACAGGGGCGCGCGCACGCCGCTGGCCTCCTCCAGCGCCGCCGTCCGGTCCTGGACCGACAGCCGGTCGAGCGCGTGGTGGGCGGTGTCGTGGTGGTAGACGCCGCACGGCAGCACCGTGTCGGGACCGGCGACCAGGTAGCTCTCCACCGGGTACATGCCGCCGCCCGACGCGGTGGGCCGCGACCACACGGCCTGGCCGACGTGCAGCCGCCGCGTGCTGTCGTCGTTCCAGTCCGGGGAGGCGCGGCGACCGGTGACCGCGTAGCAGGCCAGGGCGGCGGCCAGCTCCTCCGGCGTCGGCGTCGCGGCGGGGTTCCGCGCGGCGCGCGCCCGTTCCACGGAGGCGAGCACGCCGCCGGGGACGGGGGCGGAGAAGGGGGCGGGCAACGGCAGCTTGGGGGCGTCCCGGTAGAAGGTGTGGCGGAAGGGCTGGTCGTCCCAGTCGACCCGGAAACCCGGGGGAGGCAGGGGGACGCGCTGGCGTTCGAACGCCCGGCGGGCGTAGTCGAGCGCCACGGCCCCGTCGTCCGGGATCCGGCCGGGACCGTCGTGGGTGCTGGCGGGTGTGCTCAAACTCAACTCCTCGGTGAGGGACGTCTGCCGGGGCCGCGGCCTGGACCGGTCACGGGAAGGGGTGGGGGACGCGGTGCAGTTCGTCGGCGCGCAGCGGTCGGGGCATCAGCCCGGCGCGGTGGGGGGCCCAGCGGGTGCGGGGCAGGTGCAGCGCGCGCTGCCGCTCCCAGCCGAAGTCGATGGGGACCAGGCCGGGCACGATCACCGCGACCGTGTGCAGACCGAGAAGGCGCTGCTCGGGGGTGGTCTGGTCGACGACGACGGTGTCCATGCCCCGGTCGGCGAGCATGGCGACGATCTCCCGCACGGGCTCGCGCAGGTCGCGGTGGGCCCCGCGGCCCGCCGTCCAGTCGGCGAACACCTCGTCCAGGGGGCGCCGCTCGTCCTGGCGCAGCCAGTGGTCGGCCAGCGGAGCCATCCGGGGCAGGCCGAACAGCAGCGCGTGGTGGGACAGCTCGGTCACCAGCCGGTAGTCGTCGGCCATGCGCTCGACGCGCTCCAGGGCGGCCTCCACCCGCTCGGGGAAGCCGGAGATGTAGGACGCGGTCTCGCACACGGCCGCGCGTACCGCGTCGGCCGGGTCCAGCGACGCGCCGCCCGCGAAGCACAGCGTGCCCAGCCCGTCGTCGCGGCGCACCGCCACCGCCGCGACCGCCGGGACCGGAAGGTCGGTGCGGATGTCGAAGCAGCGCAGGTCGTAGCCGAAGAGGTCCACGTGCGCGCGCATCTGCCGCACCAGGGCGGAGTCGACGGTGTCCAGGTCGATCTCGGTGGGGGTCAGGCCGCCGTACCAGCTGACGAGGAAGGCGTCGCGCTCCAGCAGTTCGAGCAGGCCGTGCAGAACCGCCTCGGTCACCGAGCCGCCGGAGGCGCACCCGTTGGAGCACTCCTGGACGGTGTTGCGGTGGTCGGTACGGTGGTCCAGGTAGTAGGCGATCTGCTCGGGCACGAGCAGCGGGCGCTCGTCCCGCAGCGAGTAGCCCCACACCCACGGCACCTCGGGCTGCTCCGACCAGGGCACGTAGTGCCCGGTGTGGCCCCGGTAGAACTCCTCGGAGTACAGGCCGCACTCGGTCAGGTCCAGGTGGGGCGCGTCCAGGTCGGCGGCCCGGGCGCGCCGGGCCACGCGGACGCGCCGCGGCCGTTGCCCGGCGTCGCGCTCCAGCCCCTCCAGGGCGGCCAGCAGTTCGCTGCGGGCGTAGCTCTCGGCGTGCCCGCTCCACCACATCTCGTGCAGCGCGTACTTGCTGCGGACGTGCAGCCGTCCGCTGACCGGCGCGGTCGCCGTCGCCTGGTAGGCGCGCACCGCCGGGCCGCCGAGCATGCCGCAGACCGGGTTGGCCAGCGCCTCCACCGGCAGGTCCAGGTCCTCGGGGCGGCGCGTGCGGGTGGCGCCGGGCGCCACGGGGGCCGGGGCCAGGGTGATGCGCGCGCCCTCGGCGGTGTCGTCGACCGGCCGGGCGCACCGCTCGCAGGCCGAGTCGCGGATCAGGCCGAAGCGGTTGACGGCCGAGGTGAGCGTGTCGATCTCCCACACCGGCGCGGTGCGCGGGTCGCCGCCGCGCAGCGCCGTCTCGACCAGGGACGCGGCGATCGCCGCCGCGTGGCTGCCCGGAACGGCCTGGACGGGGGCCAGGACGCCGCGCGGCTCCTCCAGCGCGGCGCGCTCCGCGGTGGGACGGCACACGGTCCACCTGCGGTCCAGGCAGCGGGGGCAGGGCCCCGGAGCGCCGGGGGTGGCGGCGACGATGACGCTCGACCCGTACAGGCGGACGCTCACCCCGACCCGCTCGTCCCCGCCGCCCAGAGGGACCACCTCGCCGCCGTCCGCGCCGGGGACTCCCAGAACTGCCACGTCGATCGCCCCGGGGACGCCGCGCAGGCGGTCGGCGATCATCCGGCCGAACCGCGCCGCGGGACTCGTCGGCCCGGCTCCGGAGGCCGGGGCCACCATCGTCGTCATCTGACACCTCTCGTCTCGTCGTGCGGGGGAGGGGCGGCGCCGCGGACCGCGGCCCGCGGCGCCGCCTTGCTGCGGGGGTCAGCCGCAGCTGGAGGTGCTGGTGCTGGTGGAGCAGCAGCTGGAGGTGCTGCAGGAGCAGCAGCTGGAGCAGGAGCAGCTGGAGCTGCAGGCGGCCAACTGGTCGGACAGGTCGGCGATCTCGTCGACCTCGAAGGTGACGGCCTCGAGCTCCATGAGCTCCATGCCGAGGGACTGGGTGGACATGGGTCCTCCTTGTTCGGTTCGGAAAACGGGTGGGATCGGGACGCGGCCGCCGGGTGCGGACGCGCCCCCACGGGTGCGCGGGCCGCCGCCCCGAAGGACCGGAGCGGCGCCGCCCGGCGTCCCGTGGTCATGGGGCCGTTCAGCCGCAGCTGGAGGTGCTGGTGCTGGTGGAGCAGCAGCTGGAGGTGCTGCAGGAGCAGCAGCTGGAGCAGGAGCAGCTGGAGCTGCACCAGGCGGCCGCCTCCTGGCCGAGGTCGGCGATGTCCTCGACCTCGAAGGTGACGGCCTCCAGCTCCATGAGCTCCAGTCCCAGAGACGGGCTGGACATGCGGCTCTTCCTTTCGTGACGATGGAGCGGACCGGCTCCGTGACGCGACCGCGCCACGGAGCCGGAAACCCCGGCCGGGAGCGTCAGGGACCTCGGCGCCAGGGACCGCCCTGACGTCCGAAGACTCCCGGCCGGGCCTCCGCCGCGGGGGTCACTCCCCGCGGCGGAGGGCGTTCGGCGGGTCAGCCGCCGCCGCAGCCGGTGCTGGTGCTGGTGGAGCAGCAGCTGGAGGTGCTGCAGGAGCAGCAGCTGGAGCAGGAGCAGCTGGAGCTGCACCAGCCGGCCAGGTCACCGCCGAGGTCGGAGATGTCCTCGATCTCGAAGGTGGTCGTCTCCAGGGCCAGGAGTTCCTCTTGGAGGTTCACGGGATTTCACCTCCTCTCATGGGGGGATGCGTCGCCGCGGCGCGGACCGCGACGCGAGCAGGTGACCCGCCCTCGGCTCAGGAGCCGGCGGTCCGGTAGAGCAGGACGCGGGCCACATGCGTCACCCCGGCCAGGTCGGGCGGGGTGAGATCGAGGAGCGCGGCGCGGCGGCCGTCCGCGGCCAGGCGGGCCAGCACCTGCTCGGTGCCGCCCGCGGTCCGCAGTGGGGACGGGTCGTCCAGCGTCGCGGCGGGAACGCCGGTGAGGTCGGAGGCGCCGCCTGGGGCCTCGCCGGGCTCGGCCGCCACCTGGCGGTGGCCCGCCAGTTCCCGCAGCGCGGTCTCGGCGGCCTCGGCCCAGGTCGCGCCGTGCCGGGCCAGAGTCCGGCGCGCGGTGCGCACCACGGCGACCGGGACCGCTCCGGGGACCGCCAGCAGTTCGGGGGCGCCGCCGGGGCCGTCCAGTTCCGCGGCGAACATGGCCAGGCGGGCGCGTTCGGCGCCGTCGAGGACCTTGTCGAGCAGGTCGGGCCCGACGGCCAGCAGCGGGGCCCGCCCGCGCGCCGCCAGGGCCAGCACCCGGGCCGCGGCGGCGTCGCGCAGCGCCCGCTCCGCCGCCTCGCGGGCCGTCGGCGCGGCGGCGAGCCCGGTCAGCGCGGGCTCGAAGCAGGCGGCGTCGCGGTCCCAGGGACCGGCGAGCACGGCGGCACCCTCCACGGCCAGCGCCGTCCCGTCGGCCATGTCGCGCGCCGCGACCGGTCGGCTCTCGGGGAGCGCCGTCCCCAGCCAGGTCTCCAGCAGGCGCGCCTCGACGGACCGCGCGTCCCCGGCGGCCCCCGGCAGCAGGGCGCAGCGTCGATGTACGCCCAGCGCGTACTCGGCGGACGCCGCCTCCAGCGCCGTCAGACGCGCCCGCATCACCGTGTCGGAGGCGAAGGCCGCGATCGGCTCCGGTCGCACGGCCGGGGCGTGCAGCACCGACACCTTCACCGGGATCTGCGGCAGGGCGTCGTCGTCGAAGCGGCCCATGATGCCGGTGGTCTCGGCGACCACGCCCTCGAAGCGGGTGTAGGCGTCCTCCACGTCGGTCGGGTCCTCCACCGCCGTGGCGTCGCGCGGCGTCGGCGCAGCGTCTCCCGCGGGGTGGGCCACCACCGGTTCGCCGCGCGCGGTCAGGAACCGGGAGTCGACGACGACCGCGCGATCGGCGACGTCGGAGGCGAGCACGCCGCTCAGGGACTTGAAGACCTCGAAGCCCATGATCGCCACGGCCATCGACGCCGCGGCCCCGGGCAGCGGGGGCAGGGCGGGGGCGGCGACGCCCGCGCCGACGGCCTGCCACATCCCCAGGACCTCGGGGACCGCGTTGTCGCTCAGGCGCAGCAGCAGCGAGCACACGTCCACGCCCCCGTCGGGCCCCTGCCACGGCCCGACGACCAGTCGGTGGCCCACGCGCAGCAGCGGCAGGACCGCCGCCCCCGCGGTCCGGGCCGCCCGGGCGTGTTCGAGCAGGCGGGGCTGCGGCCCGTCGACGGCCAGCAGGCACACCAGGTCCGCTCCGGACGCGTCGACGCCGTCGGCGAAGGAGCGCACCGCGACCTCGCCCGCCGCGCCCACGCCGTTGGCCGCCAGGGCGTCGGCGAGTTCGGAGCCGCCCCGCGCGGTGTCGGAGACGACGACCACACGCGCCTCGGCCAGCCGCAGGAAGCCGCGCCCGTCGTCGCCGTGGTGCTCCAGCAGTGAGACCTGGGCCTCGAAGCGTTCCCGCAGCTCCTCGCCGACCACGCCCCCCGGCTCGGGCGCGTCGAAGACCACGCCGCGCGCGGCGAGCCGCGACAGCAGGGAGCGGACCGCGTCGACGTGCGCCTCGGGCAGACCGGCGGTGATCTCCTCGAGCGTCGTCGATCCGTTCAGGTGGGGGGACAGGGCCGACAGGTAGCGGTAGGCGCCCGCGCCGCGGACGAGGAAACTGTCTCCGGCGCCGCGCACGAAGACCCCTTCGGGGGTCTCCAGGACCACGGTGTCCTGGCGGAGGCGGGGACGGTGGGGCAGCGGTGTGGACAACGGTCCTCCAGACATGACGACGGGGTGCGGGACGGGAGGGCTCAGGAGATGTCCCTGCGGCGGATCAGCCAGGCGGCCACGGCGACCGAGAGCGCGGTATAGGCGAGCAGCACGGCGACCGCGGCGGGCGCGTCCAGGTGGTCCACCACACCGGGGGTGCCGCCCTCCTCCAGGGTGGGCGCGCCCAGGGCCGCCACCAGCGAGCCGCTGGCCGTGCCCAGCAGCACCGAGCGCACCGGCTCCAGCGGGCCGAACATCGACGCCAGGCCGGAGACGGCGCTCTCCAGACCGAGGGTCCACAGCAGGCCGACCGCCAGGGCGACGCTGGTGCCGCGGAAGGCCACCGCCAGGGCGGCTCCCACGCTCATCCACGCCACCGAGATCAGGGCCGCGCCGCCCAGGGACGCCAGCAGGTCGACCGCGCCCGGCCACCGCACGGGCCGGTCGGTGACGAGGGCGACGGCGACCGAGGCCGCGACCGCGGCGAGCAGCGCGGCCGCGGCGACGAGGGCGGCGGCGATCACGCCCGCGGTGAACTTGGCCGCCACCACCTGTATGCGGTCGGGCCCCTGGGACAGGCGCGCGGTCCAGGTGTTCCAGCGGTACTCCGACCCGGTCAGCAGCACGCCGAGGATGAGCATCATCGCGCCGCCGAAGAGCGGGTAGCTGCTCACCGACGTGCTCGCCACCGCCTCGGGCAGCAGCGCCAGGAGGATCTGGTCGCGGTCCTGCCCGGCGTCCAGGTTGGCGTAGACGATGTAGGGGACGAGGAAGGCGAAGGACACGACCATCGCGACCCAGGCCGCGCCCACCGCGTAGGGGGCTCCGCGGTGGCGGAGCAGCAGCAGTTCGGAGTTGAGCGCGGGGATCACGAACGTTCCTCCTGGGTTTCGGTCAGTCTGAAGAAGGCGTCCTCCAGCGACTGGCGCTCCGCGCGGACCTCGTGGACGTCGGCTCCGGCCTCGACGAGGGCGCGGACGATGCCGGGGACCTCGTCGGGGTCGGCGCGCGTGAGCCAGCGGCCCGGCTCCTCGTGGACCGGTTCGCCCGTTCCCGCCGCCGCGGCGAGCACCCGGCCCACCGTCTCGTCCGGGGTGGCGTGCAGGTGGAGGGAGACGTCGGGGGTGCGGATGCGGTCCATGGAGTCCTCGGCGACGACCGTGCCGCGGTTGAGGACGACGACGCGGTCGCACACCTGCTCGACCTCGCCGAGCATGTGGGAGGAGAACAGCACGGTGCGCCCCGAGGAGCCCAGGTCGCGCACCAGTTGGCGCATCCACACCACGCCCTCCGGGTCGAGTCCGTTGGTGGGCTCGTCCAGGATGAGCAGGCGGGGGTCGCCCAGCATCGCGGCGGCCACCCCCAGCCGCTGGCGCATGCCCAGTGAGTAGCCGCCGAAGCGGTCGCCCGCCCGGTCGGCCAGGTCCACCAGTCCCAGGACGCGGTCGACCTCGCTGTCGGGAAGGCCGCGGGCGCGGGCCAGCACGCGCAGGTTGACGCGGCCGCTCAGGCCGGGGACGAAGGCGGGGGCCTCGATGAGCGCGCCGATGTCGCGCAGGGCGCGCCGGTCCCCGGGGGCGTGCCCGAGGACGCGAACCGTTCCGCTGTCGGGGCGGACCAGGCCCAGCAGGATGCGCAGGAGCGTGGTCTTTCCGGCGCCGTTGGGGCCGAGCACCCCGTAGACCTGTCCGGGGGAGACGCTCAGGGCGACGCCGTCGAGCGCGCGCAGTCCGCCGAAGGACTTGCCGAGGCCGCTGATGTGCGCGGCGAGGGCGTCCGGCTGGGTGCCCGGCGGGGGCGGCGCCGTCTCGGTTTCGATGGTCACACGCTCACCATTTCCTCTTGTTCTCGGACCGGTTCCTCGTGAATGGAGGATGAGCCGCGCGTGTCAGCCGCTTCCTCTCTCGGTTTCCGGGGTGGTGGCCTTTCTGTTGGCCGCGGAGTTGCGGGGGACGTGTCCGCGCGAGGGTGAAAACATGTCTAGGGAGCATTCATTAATCGCGTGTGAGTGCATCAGTAAATCGCGGTGTCCCGGAGGGATACCTTTGGGAAAATGGCAGGCGGGATGGGGGGGTGTGCTTGTGGAAGACGTGTCCGATACCACTCGGCGTGGTACTTCTGGTGTTGTGTGTGCAATCTGTGGCGGGAGAAGATTTCCCAGTGTTTTGATGGGAAATGTTCGGATGGGGACGTGGTGGCCTGTGGTGACGCTTTTCCGGAATTCTGCGCTCCGTCCCGCGTTCCGCCGCGGGCGCGGTACGCGACGATGGGGAGGTGAGAAGGGGGCGTCGGCGGACGGACTCCCCGACGTTCCGGAGGAGAGGGGGCGGACGCCGGTGGGAACCACCCCCGATGTCGACCTGCCGGTCCGTCGCGCCCTGGCCACGGGGGTCGACTACGCCCTGCTGGCGTCCGCACCGGCCCTGGCGTGGCTGCTCGTCGGTCGCAGGCGCGCCGCCTCTGCCGCAGTCGCCGCCCCCGCCGCCGGGGCCCGGCTGGGCGTCGGGCTCGGACTGACCCTCCCCGCGGTCGCCGCCCTGGCCTGGGCCGAGGCGCGCGGTGCGACCCCGGGCAAACGGCTGCTGCGGCTGCGGGTCAGCGACCTTTCGGGCCGCCCGCCGGGATACCGCCGCGCCCTCACGCGGCTGCTCGCCAAGACCGCGCTGCCCTGGGAGTTGGGCCACCAGGCGGTGTGGGACTTCTTCGGTGGGGCCCAGGCCCGGGGAACGGCGCTGGCGGCTGCCGCCTACGCCGCGGTGGGGGCGCAGGCGGTCGCGGCGGTCCGCGGCTCCGGCCGCACCTACGCCGACCTGCTGGCCGGAACGCGGGTCGACAGGGCGGAGCGGCCGGAGCGGGAGGCGGGGGAGCACACCAGCCGCTGACCCGCTGTGCCGCGCTTTCCCGCAGGAGAGTCGGCGCTGCTGCGCGGGCGGCCCCGCCGCACACCGCCCTGAACCCCGCGACGGTCGCCCCGGCCAGGCGCTCCCTCCCGCTCACCGAGGCCGCCGCGGTCGGGAGAGGACCCCTTTCTCTTGCGAACAAAAAACTGATTTGTTTTTATGGACTCAGGAGTCCGGTGCGACACCGGACCGCCGTCCACGAGAGGAGCCCGCCGTGCCACCCGCGTTCTCGGCCGAGGAGAGGGCCCGCATCACCGAACTGCTCCTGGACAACGGCCGCGCCCTGTTCACCACCCGCGGCCTGCGCAAGACCTCCCTGGAGGAGCTGGTCGCCCCCGCCCGGATCGCCAAGAGCAGCTTCTACCAGTTCTTCGACTCCAAGGAGGCGCTCTACCTGGAGCTGATGATCCGCCAGACGGCCGAGGTCAAGCGCCGCGTCATCGACGAGGCGCTGTACGCCGAGGACGACACCCGGCAGGCGCTGCGCCGCTTCCTGCACGCCACCGTCACCGAGATCACCACCGATCCCCTCTACCGGCGGCTCATGACCCACCCCGAGGAGATGCGGGCGGTCGCCCGCAGGATCGACCCCTCCCGTATGGCCGCCCTCGCCGACAACCCGGTCACCGCGCTGGACGACTACATCGCCCGCGAGCAGCGCGGGGGCCGCCTCGTCGACGCCGACCCCGCGGTGGTCGTCGGACTCCTGCAGATCGTGCTGCTCACCCCGGTCCACGCCGAGCACCTGCGCGACCCCGACCGCTACCCCGAGATCCTCGACCTGCTCATCGACATCGTCGCCACCGCCCTGACCACCCCCGAGGAGTGAGGACCGTGTCCCCACAGCGGAAGAAGGCCGTCATCGTCGGCGCGGGCATCGCGGGACTGGCCACCGCCCTGCGCCTGCACCGGGCGGGCTGGCGCACCGTGGTCGTGGAACGCGCCCCGGAGCGCAGGACCGGCGGATACGGGGTGACCTTCGCCGGACTCGGCTACGACGCCGCCGAGCGCATGGGCGTCCTCCCCGCGCTCACCGAGCGCCGCATCATCCCCGACGCGCTGGTCTACGTCAAGCCCACCGGCGAGACCGCGTTCACGGTCCCGGGGCCGACCGTGCGGGCGATGACGGCAGAGCGCTCCCTCACCCTGCTGCGCGGCGACATCGAGGACGTCCTCCACGCGGCGGTCCGCGAGCACGCCGACATCCGCTTCGGCACCGTCGTCGAGGACATCGCCGCCAACGCCCTCCAGGTCCGCGCCACCCTCAGCGACGGCAGCACCGAGACCGCGGACCTGCTCGTGGGAGCCGACGGCCTGCACTCGGCGACCCGGGCCCGGGTCTTCGGCCCCGAGTCGGACTTCCGCCGCGACCTGGGCCACGTGGTCGGCGTCCTCATGCTGGACCGGCGACCCGACGCCGCGCCCGCGGGCGCGACCGCCTCGATGACCGACCGCGGGCGCACCCTCGCCGTCATCGACCTGGGACACGGCCGCAGCGCCGCCTTCTTCGGCTACCGCGCCGCCGACCCGGCCGCCGACCTGGCCGAGGGGCCGCACCGGGCGCTCCGCCGCGTCTACGGCGACGCGGGCTGGGTCGCCCCCGAGATCCTCGCCCGCCTGGACGAGACCGACGCGGTCTACTTCGACACCGTCAGCCAGATGGTCGTCGACCGCTGGAGCAGCGGCCGGGTGGTGCTGCTCGGCGACGCCGCCTGGTGCGTCACCCTGTTCGCCGGATACGGCTCCGCGCTCGCCGTCGGCGGCGCCGACCTGCTCGGGGCCGCCCTGGAACGGCACGGCGACGACATCGGCGCCGCGCTCGCCGAGTGGGAGGCCGGACTGCGTCCGGAGGTCGAGCGCAAACAGCGGCTCGGCCGTCGGGTCAAGGGCCTCTACGCGCCGCCCGACCGCTTCCGGCTGTGGCTGCGCGACCTGCCGCTGCGCACGGCGTCGTGGCCGCCCGTCGGCCGAATGCTGCGACGGCGGCTGCAGATCCGGGGGTGATCCGCGCCGCCGCGGATCACCGGTGGCGGCGGGAGAACAGACGGCGCAGGGCGGAGGCGTCCCGCACGGCGCGGCGGGCGTCGAAGCACCGGACGGCGGCCCGCGCCGACGGGGCGCCGAGCCGTTCCATCTCCGCGACGAGGAGTTTGCGCGACTCCTCGGTCTGCCTCGGTTCGGCGACCAGGCGGCGGATCGCCAACCGTCTGCTGTCGTTCAAGGTCCCTCGTCTCTGCGGCGGTGGGCGCGGAATCAGGAGGAGGCCACCAGGACGTTGCTGATCTCGTTCGCCGCGGCGCCGGCGGCGAACCGTACGGCCTCGCCGGACAGCAGCGAGTAGCTGTCGGGGTTGGGGTCGGGCGTCATGATGTCGACCGACACGCACCCCAGGACCTTCGATCCGGTCGAGGACCGCCCGAGCAGCGGGGTGGCCAGGACGACGCTGAACTTGCCCTTGGCCCGTTGCCACTCACGGTAGCTCATGCCCAGGGTGAGCGCCTGTCCTCCGGGGTCCGGCCGCTCCTTGGACCTCAGTTCCTCCCATTCGGCGGCGCTCGTCCCCTCCAGGCGCCGGTCCAGCGCGGCGACATCCATGACCAGAAGTTTGCCCAGTTCCACACAGCAGCCGATGACCCCCACCCCCGGCCGCCAGACGATGCCGGAGGCGCTGGTGGCCCGGAAGCGCACGCGCGCCACGGGCACCAGTCGCTCACGGCGGCGCGGCCACAGGCCGGTGCGGGTGCGCAGGTGGACGGTGGCTCCCAGGTCGCGCATGTCGATTCCGGTCTCGTCCTGGATCCGGAACAGCAGGGCGTTGAGGGCGTGGGTGGCGCCCTGCTGGACGTTTCTCAGGGTGACCTCCGCGTTGGCCGACCGCCACTGCTGGACCGCCGAGGCCACCGAGGCGAGAAAGACCAGTGTGATGCCGACCGCGGCGAGGTAGAACTCCCCTCGGGGGGAGAACCTCCACAGTCCGGCCTCGTGCCCGGCGAGGGCGACGCCCGCGGTGAACGCCAGTACGGCGCTGACGAGCTTGGTGAATAACCTGACCTGACTCCACTGAGAACCCACAGTTACATAGCTACCACGCGGGGTAAAGATTTTTTGCCTGTTCGCAGACAGTGTTTGTGCAGGTCCGCTTCAGGGGCAGGGGGTGGCCGCCCCGGGTGTTCCGGACGGCCCCGGTCGCCCGGAACACCCGGGAGGTCAGTCCGCCGCGGCGAGGAAGTCGACGACCGCCGGGGTGAACTCCGGGGCGCGCAGGGCCCCGAGATGGTCCCCCGCCACGACACGCAGGCGTGCGCCGGGGAGGGCCGCGCCGAGCACCTCGGGACGGGCCGCGAGCGGGTCGTCGGCCCCGACCAGCAGCAGGGTGGGCGCGGTGATCGCGTCCAGGGGGATGGGGGAGGAGTGCATCGAGCGGGTCTGGGCCAGCAGTGCCGTGCGGTCGGCGCCCACCATGTCGGCGAAGGCGCGGAAGGCCGCCGCCTGCTCGTCGGCGACCGACGCGGGGTCCTCCGCGGTGAACGCCTCCGTGAGTGCACCGCTGTCGAGGACGCGGGTGTCGACCCCGCCGAGTTCCACCACGGCCGCGCCCACACCCCCGATGACCATGCGCCGCACCCGTGAGTCCGCCACCGCGAGCAGCAGGCACACGACCGCGCCCATCGAGTACCCGACGACGTCCGCGCGGGCGACGCCGAGGAGGTCGAGCAGTCGGGAGGCGTCCTCGGCCATGCGGGCCTCGCCGTAGTAGGACGGGTCGTGCGGCTTGCTCGAGGCGCCGTGGCCGCGGGCGTCGATGGCGACGACACGGCGCCCGGCCGCGCGCAGCGCGTCCACCACACCCGGCCCCACCCAGTTCAGCTCCCCGTCGGCGATGAACCCGTGGTACAGCAGGACCGGGGGGAGCGCGGACTCCCGCTCCCAGTCCCACAGGCGGTAGGCGATCTCCACGCCGTCGGAGGAGGTGAAGGTGTGCATGCCGGGTTCTCCGATTCTGGTCGGGGCGGCGGCGCGGACGCGTCCCGCGCGCGGAGTGCGCCCGGCCCGCCGTTCTCGCGGTTCGCCGCAGGCGGTTCCAGAGTCGCACCGGAGCCGGCGGCAGGTCATCGGTGAAACCACCAGACCTGCACGCCCGGCATTGACGCGATCCGTCACCGGATGTGAGCTTTCTGTCACCGGAGGGTCTGTTGGCCGCCCGTACGGTCCGCACCCCGGCGGGCGGAGCGGTTTTTCCGTTCCCGAGAGGCCGGGCGGAGGTCGCCCGCGCACCCGGCGGGACTCTCCGGTGAACGGTCGACGCAACCACGGCACGCGCCGTGCTCCGGAAAAGAGGAAGCGAATGCGCAGGACAACGGCAGCGGTCCTGGGGCTGGCAGCCGCGCTCGCCGTCGCGGTGCCCGCCACCGCCCACGCCGACGGACGCGACCCGGTCGTCTTCGTCCACGGCTACGGCGGCAGCGGCTCCAACTGGGACTCGATGATCGAGGACTTCGTCGACGACGGGTGGGACCGCGACGAGCTGTACACCGTCACCTACGACGCCTCGGTCTCCAACACGGTGATCGCCGAACAGGTCGCCGACAAGGTCGACCAGGCGCTCGCCGAGACCGGCGCGGACAGGGCGGACATCGTCGCCCACTCCATGGGCAGCCTCTCCTCCCGCTGGTACGTCAGGTTCCTCGGCGGCCAGGACCGCGTCGACAACTGGATCTCCCTCGGTGGCCCCAACCGGGGATCGGTCGTGGAGCTGCCGTGCGTGCGGACCAGCCCCGCCTGCGCGGAGGTCGTCGTCGGCTCGCGGTTCCTGCAGATCCTCAACGGCGGGGACCCCACCCCCGGGAACGTGACCTACACGACCCTCCGCTCCCCGTGCGACCTCGTCGTCCTGCCCCACAGCAGCGTGACGCTGGAGGGCGCGGACAACCGGCTGACCCTGTGCGTCAGCCACACCTCGATGGTGACGAGCCCGACCGTCTCGGCGAGTGTGCGCAACGTGCTGTCGTGACGCGCGCGGCGCGGCCGTGCGGTCTTCGACCGGACCGAAGACCGCACGGCCGCAACGGCGAAAGCCCGGATTGTCCGGCCGCTGGGCATGGGCGAAGATGGCCGGGTGACCCAGACGAGCGAGACCCCCCAGCCCCGGTCCCCCGAATCCGCCCATCTCCCCTTCACCACCCTGATGAACTTCCGCGACGTGGGCGGAGCGCGCACCGCCGACGGCGGCAGAATCCGCACCGGGCGGCTCTACCGCAGCGCCACCCCCCAGTTCCTCGACGCGGCCGAGGCGCGCAGGCTCGTCCACGACATCGGCGTGCGCACCCGCATCGACCTGCGCGGCCGGACCGAGGCGAGCGAGGCGGACAGCCCCGCGCTCGCCGAGGCCGGAGTCGGGGTCGCCCACCTGCCGCTGTACGCGGGCGGACGCCGGATGGCCGACAGCCCGCCCAGGAGCAGCACCGCGATCGCCGCCCACTACCTGCGCTACCTGGAGCACGCCGCCGACTCGCTCACCCGGATGGTGCGCACCCTGGGCGAGCGTCCCCGCCTGCCCGCCCTGGTCCACTGCGCGGCCGGCAAGGACCGCACCGGAGCCGCGGTCGCGCTCGTGCTCGCGGCGGTCGGCGCCGACCGGGACGACATCGTGGCCGACTACGCGCGCACCGGCGCCCACCTCGACGCCATCCACGCCCAGCTGAGCGGGGTCCCCGCCTACCAGCAGCGGCTCGCGGCCATGCCGGAGGAGACCTTCAGCGCCTTCCCCGACACCATGGAGGTCTTCCTCGACCGGCTCGACGCCGACCACGGGGGTGCCCGCGGCTACCTGGTGGACCGCGGCGTCACGACGGAGGAGTTGCGGAGGCTGACGGACGCCCTGGTGGAGTAGCCGACCGCCGTGTCCGCTCGGCGCTCAGCGGGGCGGCGATGTCCTCCAGGGAACGGCGGGCCGCCTCGACACCGATGAGGATCTCCACGATCCCCGCGGCGATCATCAGTCCCGCGCCCAGGTAGTAGCCGAACGCCACCCGGCCCGCCTCGCCGCTGCCCACCAGGATCCCGAACAGGCCGGGGCCGAGGATGCCGCCCAGGGCGGTGCCCGTCGCGTAGAACAGGGCGATGGCCTGGGGGCGGGTCTCCATGGGGAAGATCTCGCTGACGGTCAGGTAGGCGGAGCTGGCGCCCGCGGAGGCGACGAAGAAGACCACGCACCAGCACACGGTCAGCGTGACGGCGGTCAGCAGCCCGTTCTGGAACAGAACTCCGGTGCCGACCAGCAGCAGTCCGGAGCCGATGTAGGTGCCCGCGATCATGGGTTTGCGGCCCACGGTGTCGAAGAGGGGCCCCAGCAGCACCGGACCGAGGAAGTTGCCCAGCGCCAGCGGAATGATGAACAGCGGCGCGAGTCCCGAGGGGACGCCGAAGAACACGGTCAGCACCAGCGCCTGGGTGAAGAACACCGCGTTGTACAGGAACGCCTGCCCCATGAACAGCGACAGGCCCAAAACGGTGCGCCGCGGGTAGGTGCGCACCATGGTGGCGGCGAGCTCCCGGAACGTGGTGGTGTCGCGCTGCCGCAGGGTCAGCACGCGGTTGGGGTCGATCGGGGGCAGCCGGTCGCGGTGGGTCTCGGCGGCGACCTCCTGCTCGATGCCGCGCACCACCTGTTCGGCCTCCTCCTCGCGGCCGTGGATGACCAGCCAGCGCGGGCTCTCCGGCACGACGCGCCGCACCACCAGGATGATCAGGCCCAGCGCGCCGCCGATCGCGAACGTCGCCCGCCAGCCGATGTCCTCGGGCAGGATCTCGGGATTGAGGAGCGGGTAGGCCATCGCCGCCCCGGCCGCGGCCCCCAGCCAGTACGACCCGTTGATGATGAGCGCGATCCGGCCGCGCAGCCGCGCCGGAACCATCTCGTCGATCGCCGAGTTGATCGCCGCGTACTCCCCGCCGACACCGAAGCCGGTGAAGAACCGGCACGCGTAGAACCACCACACGTTGGGCGAGAACGCGGTCAGCGCCGTGGCCGCCAGGTAGACGCCCAGGGTGACCAGGAAGATCCTGCGGCGGCCGTACCTCTCGGTCAGGTGGCCGAAGAACAGCGCCCCGGAGCAGGCGCCGATGATGTAGACCGACGCGGCGAAACCGACCTGCGCCTCGCTGATCTCCAGGCCGCTGCCCGGTTCGGTGATGCGCGAACCGATCGCGCCCACGATCGTGACCTCTAGACCGTCCAGAATCCACACGCTGCCCAGCCCGACCAGGACCAGCCAGTGCCAACGGGCCCAGGGCAGGCGGTCGAGCCGGGCGGGGATGTCGGTTGTGACGCTGCTCATGGCGCATCCCCCTGACCGGAACGCGCGAGGAGCAATCCCGGATTGACCGAGGAATTGTCCGACAGGGGGCTCCTCTTGGAGCGGTGCTCCGACCGCGGACGCGCCGGTGTGAGACGGTCCCGAAGAAACCGTAAAACTCAGGGCAAACGGGGTGGGTCCCACGGGGTGGGGGTAGTCGGCGACCCGTGCGAGTCCGTCCGACTCGTCCGACCACGCGACAAGGAGAGACAATGAGGCTGGAGAACCCGAGGGACCTGTTCGTCTACAACCTTTCGTCGATCTACACCGGCGAGAAGAAGATCGTCGAGATGCTGGACGAGGTGTCCGGCAAGGTCAACGACTCGACCCTGTCGCAGATGCTGCGCCACCACAGGGAGGAGACGCAGCAGCAGATCCAGAACCTGGACCAGTGCTTCCAGGCGATCGGTGAGTCGCCGCAGCAGGTCCCCTGCCCCGTGGTCGACGCGATCCACCAGGAGTTCCGCCAGTTCGCCGACATGAACCCGTCTCCCCAGGTGCTGACGATGTTCGCGCTGGCCGGGGCGGACAAGACCGAGCACTTCGAGATCGCCGCCTACCGGGGCCTGGTCAACAAGGCGATGCTCATGGGTGAGACCACGTGCATCCAGTTGCTGGAGACCAACCTCCTGCAGGAGGAGGAGACGGCGGGCAAGCTGGAGCGGTTCGCCAACGAACTGGGCCGCAAGGCGCTCGCGGCGACCTGACCCGGACGACCGCGGGGGCGGCGACCGCTCGGCGGTCACCGCCCCCGTGCTGTGCTGCCGTGCTCCGCGACCGGTCAGCTTCCCCGGTTCTCCCCGAGCTCCTCCTCGATGGGGGTGGGCGACGCCTCTCGCATGTGCTCGGCCAGTCCCGGCTTGCTCTGCCGGGCCTGCCTGCTCTGCTGGTCCTGCTCGGCCGGGGTCCGCTGCCGCGGCGCGGCGGGGTCGACGGGAATCGACCGCAGGATCTCGTCCTCGTTGGCGTAGTCGCCCAGCGGCAGCGCCCGCACCGCCTTCAGCGCCTCGGTCGAGGCAGCGTTGCGTTCGGCGCACGCCACGACCGCCTCCTTGCCGGCCGGGTAGTCGAGATCCGACAGGGCCCTGCGGACCTCGTCGGTGTCGTGCAGCAGCGCCATGGTGCCTCCTCGAATCTGTTCTCGCCGGTCGCGGTCTGGCTCAGCCGCCCGACCCCACCTCCGCGACCGCCCGGTCCACCCGTTCGGCCAGTTCGATGTCCTGGGTGGTCACCGCGCCCACCGACGCGGTCTGCACCGTGAACACGATGCCGTCGTCGGTGGTCTCGTGGTGGGGCGAGCTGTTCAGGTCCCGGCAGAGCCGGTCGACGCGGGCCAGCAGCGGCGGGATCCGGTCCTTGGGCAGCCGCACCGACCGGGTGAGGCGACGGGTGTCGCCCTCCCAGTCGGGTAGCCGCTCCCGGGCGGCGCTCAGGGTGGCCTCGTCGAGACGGGACGGTGCCCCGGTCGCTCCCGTGTCGGAGCGCCCCTGGGCCCCGACCGGGTCGCGGACCCACTCCGCGAGGTCCTCCGGCAGCGAGACGGCCAGGTCCTCGCCCAGGCCGGGCGAGGCCAGGGCGATCTCGGACAGCACCGTCCGGGTCAGCTGCAGTCCGTGTTCGGGCGGGCAGTGCAGGTCCTCTCCCACCCGTCGGGCCAGCGCACCGGAGTCGGTCGCAAAGGCGGCGCCGGTACCGCCGACGTTGTTCCGTAGCGATCTCGGCAGTTCCTGGCGCAGCTCCTCCCTGGCGCGCGGGACGAGGTGCGGGGACAGGGCGGCCACCACGGCGTGGACCGCGCGGCGCGCCTCCTCGGAGTCGGCGACCTCGTCGTGTGCGGCGACACGGTCGATGAGTTCCTGGTGTGCGATCAACGGTCGTCTCCTCTCCACGGCGGGTGGCGGACGTGTCCGGCCGAGCGTGTCCGGACCGGGACGACCGCGACGCCGGACGGACGGCTCCGCGGTCGTCGGCCGGTCCCGCCGCCGTCCGTCGGAGCGGTGCTCAGCCCGTGCTGCCGGCCAGGGTGAGCTGGCGCAGGTCGTCCGGCAGGCTGTGGCGGACCTTGTCCATGGTGCTGCCGGTGGTCGCCTCGTCGAGGATCTCGAAGACCACCCGCGCCATGTGCGCGGCCTTCGGGTCGTCGGTGTGCGCCCGGTCCCTGACGCGGGAGATGAACTCGTCCTGGCCGAACCGGCTCCCGTGTTCGGCCCCGGCCTGGGTGGTGATGCGTCGTACGTGCTCGCTGATCTCCCTGGGGAGCTGTGCGGCGAGGTCGTTGGCGAGGTCGGCGGGAATCCGCTCGGCGAGGGTCTCCAGTGTCGCCCTGGTCGCCGCCTCGGCCGCCCCCCTGCTGTCCAGCCGGGCCCGTGCCTGCACCTGTCCGATGAACGTGTCGTGCTGCATTGCTCTTCCTCCGTGTGCGCGTCGGAAGCGATGAGCCGTCCGCGCCGCGAACCCCCGTCCCACGGCGCGGACCGCCTGCCCTCCTTGGAGGCCCCTACCAAAAGCGCAGGTGAGTATGCGGCTCCGTGCGGCTTTTGGGGCGGGGCGGGCGGTGTGGTGGGGAGTGGGGCGATCGGCCGGTTCCGGTCGCGCGGGGCCGGAGTTGCCGTGCGGGCGCCGGAAGACGGAAGAATGGCCCGAATGCGGGGCGTTACGCGGCGGAGCCGCTGAGTGGCCCTTCCCGTCGCTCCCGTCCCGCGGTACCGACGTCGAGAACAAGAGAAGAAGCAGCGATGACGATTCCCCCCACCAGGAAGCGGCTGCGGCGGGCGGTCGCCGCGGCCGCCGCCGCGGCGACCGCGACCGCGCTGGGCGCGTGCGGCGGTCCCGACCTCAGCCAGTACCGGGCCGCAGCCGTGCCGGAGGAGGCCCCGGCGCTCGACGAGGGCATGCTGCCTCCGGAGCCCGCGGAGGGGGCACCGGTCGTCGAGCGGCTGGAGTGGAAGATCCTCCGGGCGACCGCCGAGTACGCCAGGGAGTTGCCCCTCGGCACCACCGCCGAGTGTCCCGAGATCGGCGACTCCCAGGACAGGGTGGAGGTCACCTGCACCGTCACCTACCGGGGCCTGGAGGTGCCGTGGAACGCGGAGGTCTCCAACGGCGGCTCCGTCACCACCTACAGCGCCGAGGCCGCGGAGGGGCGCGCGGTCGCCCGCGACGTCGTCGAGGACTGCGCCCGCCACAGGTCCGGTGCCGAGCACGTCCGTTGCGACATGGACGAGGTGGAGCTGATCGGCCCCGACTACGAGGACGGGGACATCCTCTGCGGCTGGGCCTCCGAGGACGGCCAGGGCAGCCTGAAGTTCGTGCCCTCCTCCGCTCCCGGCATGCGGGACGACTTCTGGCTGGCTCCGGTCGACTGACGGCGGGCGGGCGCGGCCCCGGTCCCCCGGAGCGGCACGGGTCGGCGGGCGTCCGGATGGGAGCGCTCCCACATTCGGCTGTTGTGGCGCATCTCACAGCGAGGAGGGGAATGCGGGAGCGCACCGCGTCGATTCGTGCTCTGTGTGAGCTTCCTCTTCGAACCGATCAAACTGCGCGACACCGTCATCCGCAACCGGGTGTGGGTCTCCCCGATGTGTCAGTACTCGGCCGTGGACGGAGTGCCCGACGACTGGCACCTGGTCCACCTCGGACAGTTCGCCACCGGCGGGGCCGGACTGGTGATGGCCGAGGCCACCGCCGTGGTCCCCGAGGGCCGGATCAGCCCCGCCGACACCGGGCTGTGGAACGACGAGCAGGTCGCCGCCTGGCGGCGGATCACCGACTTCCTGCGCGGCCACGGCGCGGTGCCCGCGATCCAGTTGGCGCACGCGGGCCGCAAGGCGTCCACGGCTCCCCCCTGGGAGGAGGAGCGCACGGTCCCCGAGTCGGAGGGCGGCTGGACCACGGTCAGTGCCACCGGCAGGCCGTTCGGTGGCCTCGCCGCACCGCGCGCGCTGACCACCGCGGAGATCGCCGAACTGCCCGGGCGCTTCGCCGCGGCCGCCCGCCGCGCCGAGGCCGCCGGATTCGACGTGGTGGAACTGCACTTCGCGCACGGCTACCTGGCCCACCAGTTCTACTCCCCCCTCGTCAACGACCGCACCGACGCCTACGGCGGCGGCTTCGACAACCGGGTGCGACTGCTGCTGGAGATCACCGAGGCGGTACGGGAGGTCTGGCCGCGGCAGCGCCCCCTGTTCGTGCGGCTCTCCGCCACCGACTGGGTCGACGGCGGCTGGACCTGCGACGACTCGGTGCGCCTGGCCCGACTGCTCGCCGAACGCGGCGTCGACCTCGTCGACACCTCCAGCGGCGGCGCGGTGCCGCGCGCCCCCATCCGGATCCGCCCCGGATACCAGGTGCCCTTCGCCCGGCGGATCAGAACCGAGGCCGACGTGCCGACCGGCGCGGTCGGCCTGATCACCGCGCCCGAGCAGGCCGAGGAGATCGTCGCCTCCGGCTCCGCCGACGCGGTGCTGCTGGGCCGCGCGCTGCTGCGCGACCCGCACTGGCCGCTGCGCGCCGCCGAGGCGCTGCGCGCGGGCGACGGCCTGTGGCCCCGACCGTACGAACGCGCCCGCCTCACCTAGAACGGGCGGTCCCGACGCGAGGGGCCCGAGTCCGCCCCGAGCGGACGGCCCTTTCGCGTCGGGACCCTCAAGGGGAGGCGAGTCTGCGGCAGGCGTCGCGGTCCTCGGGCAGCCCCACCCGGCGCAGCGCCAGGGCCGTGTTGCCGATCCGGCCGTCCCACAGCCGCTCGTTGGCGACGAGCGCGCGCAGGTAGGTCCGCTGCGCCTCGGTGAGGTCGTCCGGCGCCGCCGGAGCGGGCGGCGCAGCGGGGAAGGCGGCGCGCAGCAGCGGCCCCCAGTCGAAGGCGACGGTGAAGGGGTGGGCCACGGCGGCGACCGCGCACGCGGCGGGCAGCAGCCGGTCGAAGTCCGCGACCCGCGCCAGTGCCGCCTCGACCAGCACGAAACGGGGACCGTACCGCAGTCGCGGCGGCCGGTGGGTGAACCACGCGTCGGCGGCGGTCGGGTCGGTCAGCGCTGTCAGGATCTCCTCGGTGGCGTCGCAATCCCCGGCCAACGCCGGGGCGAGCGCGGCGCAGGCGCGCACCGCCGGGTCGGGATCGGACAGGAACTCCCCGGGAGCCTGACCCAGGTCGCCCAGCGCCAGCACGAGACAGGCCCGCTCGTCGCGGTCCCGGGCACGCCGCGCCGCGTCGGCGATCCGGGAGGCGAGGCGCTCGTCCGTGCTCCCGTCCCCGAGGAGCGCGGCCGTCGCGACCGCCGCGTGCGCGGCACTGGTACGCACCCGAGGGGCCGCGTCGTCCAGACACGCGAGGGCCGGTTCCAGGAGCGCTGGCGCGGCGGAGCGGATGTCGACGAGGGCACGGCTCATCAGCGCGCCGACGCACTCCGCCTCCTCCCTCCACACGCCCGCGTCCCGGGTGAGGACCGCCTCCAGCGCCGCGTCGAGCCGCGCCTGCTCCAGGCCGGGCGGGAAGGCCGCCGCCGCCAGTTCGTCGTCGGGGATGTCGGGCCGCCCGGCCTCGGCGACGGCGGCGAGGAAGTCCAGCAGCGCCGCCCGCAGCGGCCTGCGCGTCCCCGGAGCGACGGTGGCCGGGCCGCCCGCGAGGCGGGACAGGGACTCCTCGGCGAGCACACCGGCGACGACCCGGGCCGCCGGAGCCGTCGCCGGCCAGGGGGCGCCCTGGTGGATCACCGCGCTCCACAGGTGGTCCAGGGCCTGTCCGGTGGCGCCACCGTCGCCGTGGACCAGCGCGCGCAGGTGTGCGGGGGTGTCGTGGGCCGCGCCGTGGGCGTGGAAGAGCCGTGGCCAGTCGGCGTCGGCGACCGCGTCCCACCCGATCTCGTGGTTCATGGCCGCATTGTCCACGGCGCCACCGACAGACTCCGCACCGCCGCGGAAGCGGCCCCGCCGTTGCCCCGCCGCCTCCGCGGAGCCGGGAGACGGACGCCCGGCAGGGCGCTTCCGGAGGTTCCTCCCAGGTCGCCGCGGTGATCGCTGTTTTGTCACACCCCGCCCCTACTGTCCTTTCCGTGAGCGAACGATGGAGCACCAACGACGTCTGGGCCCTCGCCCCCGACGCCTCCTCCCGCAAGGCCGCGCAGAAGGTCGCCAAACCCGCCTCGTGGCCGAACCGGGGCTGGCGGGCGGCCGACCCGGGAACCGACGCTCCCGGAGGAGCCGAGGTGGTGTGGGGCGAGTGCAGGGGCAGCGGGTCCAAGCCCTACCAGGCCGCCGCGCACCTGACCGGTTCCGGTGCGCCCGCCTACCGGTGCAGCTGCCCCAGCCGCAAGACCCCCTGCAAGCACGTGCTCGCCCTGCTGTACCTGTGGGCCGAGGGCGAGGTCGCCGAGGACACGGGCCCCGCCTGGGTGGGGGAGTGGCTGACCAGGCGCGCCAGCGCGGCCGGACCCAGGACCGCCGGGGCCGCCAGGAAGACCCCGGCCGACCCCGAGGCCGCGGCCCGCCGCGCCCGCCTCCGCGAGGAGCGGGTGGCCGACGGCCTCGCCGAGCTGGAGACGTGGCTGCGCGACCAGGTCGGCGCCGGACTGGTCGACAGCCGCCAGAAGGGCTACGGGCAGTGGGACGCCGTGGCGGCGCGGCTCGTCGACGCCCAGGCCGGTCGGCTCGCCGAACAGGTGCGCGCCCTGGCCGGGGCCGCGGCCGGACCGGACTGGACCGACCGCCTCCTCACCGAGTACGCGCTGCTGCACCTGCTGTGCACCGGCTACCGCCGCCGTGACGAACTGCCCGAACCCGTGCGCGCCACGGTCCGCGCCCGGATCGGCTTCCCGCCGCCCGAGCCCGACCCCGCCGCGGCGGTCCGCGACCACTGGCACGTCCTGTGCCGCCACGACTTCGACGCCGACCGGGTGAGCGGCCGCCGGATCTGGCTGCGCGGCCGCGACTCCGGACGCACCGCCATGCTGCTGTCCTTCGCCGGGCCGGGACGCGGCCACGACGCCTCGATCCGGGTCGGCACCGTCCTCGACGCCGAGCTGGCCTTCCACACCGCCGAGAACCGCGCCGTGGTCACCGCCCGCCACGCCGAACACCGCGCGGCCCCTCCGCCCGGCGGCTCCGTCGCCGACGCCCTCGCCGACCACGCCCGCGCCCTGGCCGCCGACCCGTGGCTGGAGGCGTGGCCGGTGGTCCTCGCCGACGTCGTCTGCGCCCGCGACGGCGGCTGGTGGCTCACCGATCCGGCGGGTGAGTCCCTGCCGCTGCGGTCCACCACCGAGTCCGGCTGGCGGCTGTTCGGCGTCAGCGCGGGCCGCCCCGTCACCGTGGCGGGCGAGTGGACCCCCGACGGCCTGCGCCCGCTCACCGCGTGGGACGGACAGGGACGGATGGTCCCGGTGTCCTGACCGCCCCGCGCGGACGGCAACCACCGGCCCGCCGGTCCCGCCCGACACGTCCACGACGACGGTCCCGTGACGACCGACGGGACACCCGACACACGTGCGGTCACTCTGTGTGACTGTATGGATACGAAAGGAAAGCGCGTGACAGACACCGGTCCCTGGCACGACCTCGTGTCGACGGCGCTGGTGGGTACCGCCCGGCGCGCCGTGCCGCACACGCCCGGACTGCCCGAGGCGGCCGGCGACGACCCCGCGGCGGTCCTGCTCGACCGCGCGGCCCTGGCCGCCGTGCAGCGCCGCGCGGGCCACGTCCCCCGCCGGGTCGCCCCGCCGCCCGCGGCCCCGGCCGAGACCGCGCCCCACCTCCGCGCCGCGGCCGTCACCCGACTGAACTCCATCCTCACCGGCCCCCACCGCGACCTGCTCGCCGAATGGCTGGACCTCGCCGTCGCCACCGGCCGCCGCCTGCCGCCGGAACTGCTGCCCGCCCTGCTCGACCGCGGCCGCCACGAGACCGCGCTGCGCCCGGCCCTCGCCCGCCTCGGCGGCGAACGGGCCCGGTGGCTGGCCCGCCACAACCCCGCCTGGGCCTACCTCGACGACGCCGTCGAGACCGCCTTCGACCCCGAGGAGTGGAAGACCGGCACGGCCGGGCAGCGCCGCGCCCAACTGGCCGCGCTGCGCCGCACCGACCCCGCC
The DNA here is from genome assembly GCF_003574835.2 of Thermobifida halotolerans. Taxonomy (NCBI): domain Bacteria; kingdom Bacillati; phylum Actinomycetota; class Actinomycetes; order Streptosporangiales; family Nocardiopsidaceae; genus Thermobifida; species Thermobifida halotolerans. The sequence continues at coordinate 1,212,191 of NZ_CP063196.1, forward strand.
GCGGCCCGCGACCTGCTCGCCGAGACGTGGCCGAACGAGCGGGCCGAGCAGCGGCTGCGACTCCTGGAGACCTTCCGGACCGGTCTGTCGCGCGAGGACGAGCCGTTCCTCGACACGGCGCTGGACGACCGCGCCTCCAGGGTGCGCGCCCTGGCCGCGACCCTGCTGGCGCAACTGCCCGACAGCGCCCACAGCCGCCGCCTCGCCGCGCACGCCGTCCGCCTGCTCCGCCGTCCCCGCCCCCGCCGGCCGGTCGAGATCACCCTGCCCGACCTCGCCGACACCGACCTCGCCGCGGCGCTCGGCGTCAGCCCCACCGACACCGCCGACCCCAAGGGTGACAAGCGCCGCGAACGCCTGTGGGCCCTGGTCTCCCACACGCCCCTGGAGACCTGGATCGGCCACCTCGGCGACACCCCGGTCGACGTCGTGGCCGCGACCGGGGACTGGGACCTGTGCTGCGCCCTGGCCAACGCCGCCGTGCTGCAACGCGACCGCGCATGGGCCCGGGCGCTCCTCACCCCCATGATGACCCGGCTCGTCAACCACCAGAACCCGCGGGCCAGCCGGGCGTCCGCGCTGCTGGCCCTGCTGGACGCCGAGGAGCAGTGCGCCTGGGTGCTGCGCTGGAGCGGCTCCCGGCCGACCGCGCAGCGGCTCCTCCCGCTCCTCGAACAGCTCGACTGCCGGTGGAGCGCGGATCTCGCCGCGACGGTGACCGAGGTGATCCTCGACCCGGAACGGACCACCATGTCGCTGCTGACGCGACTGTGCCACCACGCCGCCACCAGACTCGACCCCGCCCTGCACCGGCGCTTCGCCGAAGCCGCCGACCACCACCGCGACGACGACAACAACCAGGCCACCGTGGCCGACCTCGCGGGAACCCTGAAATTCCGCGACGACATGCGCAAGGAGCTGATGTGAGCACCCAGACCCCCGCCGTGCTGCGCCCGCACGCCGAGCAGGCCTACGCCGACGAACTCGCCGCCCTCGCCAAGGCCGACGACCGCCCCCGCCCGCCCGGCTGGAAACTGTCGCCCTGGGCCGTCACCCAGTACGTCCTCGGCACCACCCTCGACGACGGCACCGAGATCACCCCCAAGTACGTCGGCGCGCGCCGCGTGGTCGAGGTCGCCGTCGCCACCCTGGCCACCGACCGCGCCCTGCTGCTGCTCGGCGTGCCCGGCACCGCCAAGACCTGGCTGTCCGAACACCTCGCCGCCGCCGTCGCCGGAGACTCCACACTGCTGGTCCAGGGCACGGCGGGCACCGCCGAGGAGGCCGTGCGCTACGGCTGGAACTACGCCCGGCTGCTCGCCGAGGGCCCCTCGGAGCAGGCGCTGGTGCCCAGCCCGGTCATGACCGCCATGTCCGAGGGGCGCCTGGCCCGCGTCGAGGAGCTCACCCGCATCCCCTCCGACGTGCAGGACGCGCTGATCACCATCCTGTCGGAGAAGACCCTGCCGGTGCCCGAGCTCGGCATCGAGGTGCAGGCCCGGCGCGGCTTCAACATCATCGCCACCGCCAACGACCGCGACCGCGGCGTCAACGACCTGTCCAGCGCGCTGCGCCGCCGCTTCAACACCGTCGTGCTGCCGGTCCCGCAGACCGCCGACGACGAGGTCGAGATCGTCACCCGCCGCGTCGCCCAACTGGGCCGCAACCTCGACCTGCCCGAGGTGCCCGCCGGACTCACCGAGATCCGCCGGGTCGTCACCGTCTTCCGGGAACTGCGCAACGGCGTCACCGAGGACGGCCGCACCAAGGTCAAGTCCCCCAGCGGCACCCTCAGCACCGCCGAGGCGATCTCCGTCATCACCAACGGCATCGCCCTGGCCGCGCACTTCGGCGACGGCGTGCTGCGCCCCGGCGACGTCGCCGCCGGGATCAGCGGCGCGGTCGTGCAGGACCCGGTCTCCGACGGCGTGGTGTGGCGCGAGTACCTGGAGACCGTGGTGCGCGAACGCGACGACTGGGACGACTTCTACCGCGCCTGCCGGGAGGCGAGCCGCTGATGCCCAAGGTCGACACCGAACGCGTCCACGTCCTGGGCGTCCGCCACCACGGCCCCGGGTCGGCGCGCGCGGTCCGCGCGGAACTGGAGCGGCTGCGCCCCGACGCCGTGCTGATCGAGGGTCCCCCCGAGGCCGACGCGCTCACCGGGCTCGTCAACGGCCTGGAACCGCCGGTCGCGCTGCTCGCCTACGACCAGTCCGACCCGGCCCGCGCCGCGTTCTGGCCGTTCGCCGCCTTCTCCCCGGAGTGGCAGGCGCTGCGCCACGCCGCCGACCACGGCGCCGAGGTGCGTTTCTGCGACCTTCCGGCCGCCCACACCCTGGCCGGGGAGCAGGAGGCCCCCGAAGGGGAGCAGACGCGCGCCCGCGTCGACCCGCTCGGCGTGCTCGCCGAGGCCGCGGGCTACGACGACCCCGAACGCTGGTGGGACGACGTCGTGGAGCAGCGCGACGCCGACGGCCCGTCCCCGTTCCCCGCCATCGCCGAGGCGATGGCGGCGGTGCGCGCCGAACTCGCCCCCGAACCCGAGACCGAGCGCGAGGCCCGCCGCGAGGCGCACATGCGCCAGGTGCTGCGCGCCACCCTGCGCGCCGGACACCGGAAGGTGGCCGTGGTGTGCGGCGCCTGGCACGTGCCCGCCCTGCTGGACCTGCCCAGCGCCGCCTCCGACTCCCGCCTGCTGCGCGGCCTGCCCAAGACGAAGGTCGCCGCCACCTGGATTCCGTGGACGCACGGACGGCTCGCGGCCTCGGGCGGCTACCGCGCCGGGGTGCGCTCACCCGGCTGGTACCACCACCTGTTCACCGTGCCCGACCGGCCCGTGGAGCGGTGGCTGACCGAGGCGGCGCGGCGGCTGCGGGACAAGGACCAGCCGGTGTCGTCCTCCCACGTCATCGAGGCGGTGCGGCTGTGCGGGGGACTGGCCGCCCTGCGCGGCCGCCCCCTGGCGGGACTGGAGGAGATCGCCGAGGCCACCTCGGCGGTGCTGTGCGAGGGGTCGCAGGCGCGCGCCCGGCTCGTGCACGACGCCATGGCCCTGGGCGAGCGGCTCGGCGCGGTCCCGCCCACCACGCCCACGGTCCCGCTGCAACGCGACCTCGCCGCCCGGCAGAAGCGACTGCGCCTCAAACCCGAGGCGCTCGACCGGGACCTCACCCTCGACCTGCGCAGGGAACTCGACCGGGAACGCAGCGCCCTGCTGCACCGGCTGCGGCTGCTCGGCGTGCAATGGGGGCGGCCCCGCCACGACACCGTCCGCTCGCGCGGCACGTTCCGCGAGACCTGGACCCTGCGCTGGGAGCCCGAGGCCGACCTCGCGGTCATCGAGGCCAGCCGGTGGGGCACCACCGTCGCCGCGGCGACCGCGGCGCGCGTGCACGCCGACGCCGCCGACGCCGACCTGCCCACACTGACCCGGCTCATCGAGGACTGCCTGCTCGCCGACCTGCCCGACGCCGTCTCCGCCGTGGTGGCGCGGGTGTCGGAGCGGGCCGCCGAGGACGCCGACATCCAGCACCTGATGAAGGCGCTGCCCCCGCTGGCGCGCTCCTCCCGCTACGGCAGCGTCCGCCGCTTCGACGCCGACGCGCTGCGCGGCATCGCCGTGGAACTGCTGCGCCGCGTCTGCGTGGGGCTGGCCGCGGCGCTGGGCGGACTGGGCGAGGACGCCGCCGCCCCGATGGCCGCCGCCGTCGACGCCACCCACGGAGCGGCCGTCCTGCTCGGCGGCGACGCCGAGGACGAGTGGCTCGACGCCCTGGTCTCCCTGGCGCCCCGCGGCGCCGTCCCCGGCCGCGTCGCCGGACGGGTGCACCGCATCCTCCGCGACAGCGACCGCCTGGACGCCGACACCCTGCACATCCGGCTGAGCCAGATCGCCTCACCCGGCACCGCGCCCGAGCGCACCGCCGCCTGGATCGAGGGGTTTCTGTCGGGGAGCGGACTGCTGCTGGTGCACGACCCCGCGCTGCTCGATCTCGTCGACCGGTGGCTCACCGGCCTCGGCGAGCGCGCGTTCGTCGACGTGCTGCCGCTGCTGCGCCGCACCTTCGGCGGCTTCGCCGCACCCGAGCGCCGCGCCGTAGCCGACCGGGTGGCCCGGGCCGACGACGCCCCCGGCCGGTACGGCGACGGCGAGCAGCCGACCGACGCCGAACGGGCCGCTCCCGCCGTGGCCGCGGTCGCTGTGATCCTCGGCCTGCCCGCCCCGACCCCACCGCACGAAAGGCAACCGGTATGAACAACGACCTCGACGCGGCCGCGGCGAGCACGTCGGAGCGGACGCGGCGCTGGCGGCTGGTGCTCGGCGCCGAGGCCGACGCGGCCTGCGGCGGGCCGGGCGGCGACGACGCCCGCATGGACGCCGCACTGGCCGCCCTCTACGACAGCGGCGGGGAGGAGGGCGCACAGCGGTCGGCCGGACTCGGCTCCTCCGCGCCGAAGGTGGCGCGCTGGCTCGGCGACATCCGCCGCTACTTCCCGTCCACCGTCGTGCGGGTGATGCAGCACGACGCCATGCGGCGGCTGGGGCTGCGGCAGTTGCTGCTGGAACCGGAGATGATGGAGGCGGTCGAGCCCGACGTCCACCTCGTGGGCACTCTGCTGTCCCTGAAGGACGTCATGCCGCAGACCGCCCGCGAGTCGGCGCGCGTGGTGGTCCGCTCCGTGGTCGGGGAACTGGAGCGCAAGCTGGCCCAGCACACCCGCTCGGTGGTCCAGGGCGCGCTCGACCGCTCGGCGCGCACCACCCGTCCCCGGCGGGTCGCCGACATCGACTGGGACCGCACCATCCGCCGCAACCTCCAGCACTACCTGCCCGAACAGCGCACCGTCGTGCCGCAGACCCTGATCGGCTACGGGCGGCGCAGCCGGGGAGTGCAGCGCGACGTCGTCCTCGCCATCGACCAGAGCGGATCGATGGCCTCGTCGGTGGTGTACGCCAGCGTGTTCGGCGCGGTGCTGGGGTCGATGCGGACCCTGCGCACCTCCCTGGTGGTGTTCGACACCTCCGTCGTCGACCTCACCGAGCGGTTGAGCGACCCGGTCGAGGTGCTGTTCGGCACGCAACTCGGCGGCGGCACCGACATCAACCGGGCCGTCGCCTACTGCCAGGGGCTCCTCACCCGCCCCGCCGACTCGGTCTTCGTGCTGATCAGCGACCTGTACGAGGGCGGCATCCGCGAGGAGATGGTGCGCCGCGTGGCCGAGATGACCGCGGCCGGGGTGCAGGTGGTGGTGCTGCTCGCGCTCTCCGACGAGGGCGCGCCCGCCTACGACCGCGGCAACGCCGCGGCCCTGGCCGCGCTGGGGGTGCCCGCGTTCGCCTGCACGCCCGACATGTTCCCGGACCTGATGGCCGCGGCCATCCAGGGGCGGCCGCTCACCGCCTGGGCGGAGCGGTACGGGGACCTCTCGTAGGAGGCTTCCGGCGGGTCGTCTCCGGGGACGGGGGTCCGTGGTGCGGGACACCTCCCCAGCGCGGGGAGGCGCGGGCGGACGTGGCACCGGGAGCGCCGTGACCGCCCACCGCCCCACCCGTGCTCACCCGCCCCGGGCGCCCGCCTGGAACGCCGCGCCCCCTCCCCGACTCTCCGGCACCGGTTGCGAGGCCCCGGGGCCGGGCGGTTCGCGGCGCGGACCGCCGGCGCCTCAGGCGGCCGTGTTCCGCGCGAGGTAGACCGTGTTGGCGGACTCGCGGTCCTGGAGGGGGTTGGGGAAGACGACGGTGTGCGCCCGCACGTCGGTGAAGACCTCCTCCAGCACCGCGGTGAAGTCCGCGTCGGGCGGGTCGTTGGACCACAGGGCGAAGACTCCGCCCGGGTGGAGGTGGTCGGCGAGCCGCCGCAACCCGGCGGCCTCGTAGAAGGCCGCGTGGCCGGGGGAGAGCAGGTGCCGCGGCGAGTGGTCGATGTCGACGACGGCGGCGTGGAAGCGCCGGTGCGGGACGTCGGGGTCGAAGCCCTCGGGAGAGGCGGCCAGCGCGAAGAAGTCACCGCGGACCAGGCGGCAGCGGGGATCGGCCGCCAGCGCGGCGCCCTCCGGCACCAGGCCGCGTTCGGTCCACTCGATCACCTCGCCGAGCGCCTCCACCACGACCAGCGACTCCACCCTCGACTCCGTCAACACCGTGCGCGCGGTGTAGCCGAGCCCGAGCCCGCCCACGACCACGTCGAGGCGCGGCTGTGGCAGCTCGGCCAAGGCCAGCCGCGCGACCTCCACCTCCGCCTTCGTGAACAGGCTGGACATCAGGAACTCGTCGTCGAGTTTGACCTCGTAGGCGTACTCGCCGAAGACCGGGTCCCAGCGGCGGCGCAGACTGATCTCCCCCATCGGGGTCGGCCGCCAGTCGAGTTCCTGGAAACGAGCACTCATGTGCGATCCTCCGTTGCGTGGGCGACGCAGTCGAGCATTCCACGTTCCGGGCGGCAGACACCCGGAACCGGGACACGGCCCGCCGGGAGCGCGCCGGGGACCTCGCCCGGACGCCGGTCGGGACGGGTCCTCAGCGCGCGGGGACGCCGAGCGCCAGCACCGCGGTGTCGTCGTCCAGGCCGTCGCCGAAGTCCGCCAGCAGGTCCCGCACCGCGGCGACGGTCGAGGACGCGGTGGCGGGGGCCGTCGCGGCGGCGAAGTCGCGCAGGGCCTCCTCGCCGTAGCGGTTCCGGTCGGAGTCCACGCGTGCCTCGGTGAGCCCGTCGGTGTAGAGCAGCAGGGTGTCCCCCGGAGCCAGGTGCGCGGTGGCGGTGCCGAAGTGGGCGTCGGGCAGGATGCCGACGACCAGTCCGCCGGGGGTGTGCCGGTACTCGGCGGTCCCGTCGGCGCGCAGCAGCAGGGCGGGCGGGTGGCCGCCGCTGGCGAGGACGAGGTCCCAGCCGTCGCCGGTGAGGGTGAGCAGACCGAACACGACGGTGCAGTAGCGCGGGTCGCCGTCGCGGTACTGCTGTTCGAGGACGGTGTTGAGGTTGCCCAGCACGGCGGTGGGCGTCGGGTCGGAGACGGTCGCGGAGCGCAGGGCGTAGCGGGCCAGGGAGGTCACGGCCGCGGCCTCGACGCCCTTGCCGACCACGTCGCCGAGGAAGAAGCCCCACCGGCCGTCGGAGACGGGGAACAGGTCGTAGAAGTCGCCGCCCACCTGGTCGGGGGAGGCGATGTGGTAGTGCGCGGCGGTCTGCAGGCCCGGCACCGTCGGCAGCGCCGGGGGGAGCAGGGTCTGCTGCAGGGTGGCGGCCAGGCGCTGCAGGCGTTCGCGTTCCCGCTCGGCCTCCCTGCGGGCGCGCAGCAGTTCCCTTTCGTAGGCGCGGCGGTCGCGGGCGTCGAAGACGGTGGTGCGGACCAGCAGGGGACTGCCGTCGGCGTCGGCGCGGACCGTGGAGGTGACCAGTACCGGCAGTCGGTCCCCGGCCGCGGTCCGCAGGTCGAGGGCGATGCCGCCCACCTCGCCCTGCATGCGCAGCAGCGGGGCGAAATGGGTCTCGTGGTAGATCCTGCCGCCGACGGTGAGCAGGTCGGTGAAGGAGTGGCGGCCGACCAGTTCCTCCCGGGTACGGCCGAGCCAGGTCAGCAGGGTCGTGTTGATCTTGACGATCGTGCCGTCCGGGGTCGTGGACAGGTAGCCGCACGGGGCGTTCTCGTACAGGTCCTCGGCACTGTCCTCCAGCAGCGCGGACAGGTCCAGCCGTCCCGTGCCGTGCGTGACGTGCGCCGTCACAGGACTTCGGCCACGAAGGAGGCGATCGCCCGGGCGGTGGGCTCCGGGGCGCTCAACTGCGGGCAGTGCCCGGTGGCGTCCAGGGTCACCAGTCGGCTGCCGGGGATGCTGGCGTGGACGAACGCGCCCACCTCCGGCGGGGCGAGCACGTCCTGGGCGCACTCGACCACCAGGGTCGGCGCGGTGACCCCCGGCAGGTCCTCCCGGTTGTCGGAGCGGAAGGTGGCGTGCGCGAAGACCCGCGCGATCTCCGGGTCGGTGCGGCAGAAGCTGCTGGTCAGCTCCTCCTCCAGTTCGGGGCGGTCCGGAGTGCCCATGATCATCGGAGCCGTGGCCGCCGACCAGCCGAGGTAGTTGCTGTCCAGCGACTCCAGCAGTTCGTCGATGTCGGCCTCGCTGAACCCGCCCCGGTAGCCGTCGTCGTCGGTGTAGCGCGGCGACGGGGTGAGCAGGACCAGTCCGGCGAAGCGCTCCGGTTCCCGCAGCGCCGCCAGGACCCCGACCATGGCGCTCACCGAGTGGCCCACGAGGACCACCCGGCGCAGGTCGAGCTCCCGGCAGATCTCCAGGACGTCGTCGGCGTAGCCGTCCAGCGACGAGTACCGCTGCCTGCTCCACGCCGACAGGTCGGAGTCGCCCGCGCCCACGTAGTCGAACAGCACCACGCGGGCGTTCTCGGCGAGCGCCGGCGCCACCAGGCGCCACATGTTCTGGTCGCAGCCGAACCCGTGCGCGAGCATCACCACCGGCCCGTCCTCGCGTCCGGTGATCGTCACGTTGTTTCTTGTGCGTACGTCCAAGTCGCGCAGCCCTCCGCGCATCGGGGCCGCGCCGCGCCCGTGGGCCCGGCGCGGTGCAAAACGATGTGGTGGGGCGCTCTTCCCCACGGGGCGGGGCCATGCCGTGCGGTGCGTGCGTCCCCACCCGCTCGCCGTGAACGGCGGCTCTGCTTCGCCCAACACCCGGACCGGTCCGCGTGTTCCCGTGGGACGATATTCGATGGCTCCCCGCGGAGCGCCTCCCGTACAGTGCTGGGCCGTGCCGTCATCGGGAGCGTTCGACCATGCGCCTGTCCTATCCACGTACCCCGCACCTGCCCTGGTCGCCGGGGGCCACACCGGACGACGCGCGGGCCGCCGGGGTGTCGGGGCTGGTGGGCCGGGAGGTCGTGGTCACCGAGAAGCTCGACGGGGAGAACACCACCCTGTACCGTGACGGGCTGCACGCCCGCTCCGTGGACTCGGCGCACCATCCGTCCCGCGCGTGGACCAGGGCCCTGCACGGCAGGATCGCCCACGCCCTCCCGCCCGGCCGGCGGGTCTGCGGCGAGAACCTGTACGCGCGCCACTCGATCGCCTACACCGACCTGGACAGCTGGTTCTACGCCTTCTCCGTGTGGGACGGCGAGCACTGCCTGGACTGGGACGCCACCGTGCGTTTCGCGCGGCGGCTGGGCGTGCCGGTCCCGCCGGTGCTGTGGCGCGGCGTCTTCGACGAGCGGGCGCTGCGCGCGCTGCGCCTGGACACCGCCCGCCAGGAGGGGTACGTGGTGCGGACCGTCGAGGGCTTCCGCCGCGACGAGTTCGCCCACCGCGTCGCCAAGTGGGTGCGGCCCGGACACGTCCGGACCGGCGAGCACTGGATGTCCGCGCCCGTCGTCGCCAACGGGCTCGGGCGTGGCGCCGCGCTGTGGGAGGTGCGCTCCGGAGCCGAACCGGACGCCGCGGCGCTGCTCGCCGCACTGGACCTCGCGGCGGCGGACCTGTGCGGACCCGCCACGGCGACGCCCGGGGACGTCGCGCGCGCCGAGGCCGCGGCGGCCGACGCCGCCGCCCGCCTCGACCTGCTGGGCCGCACCGGCGACGCCCGGCTCGCCGGGGTGCTGGCCGCCCTGTTCCACCGCGCCCGCCGCGCCTGGCTGGCGCCCCGCCTGGCGGACCGGCTCGGCCCGCGCCTGGCCCGCCGGACCGCCGACCTGGTCGGACTGCACGGCCTGCTGCACCGCGACCTCCCCGACGAGAAACGCCGCACCGGGTTGGCGCGCATGAGCGAGGCCGCCGACCTCGGTGTGCTGCACGCGCTCGCCGCCGCGGCCCTGACCGGACGCGACGACGCGGAGGCGCGGGAGGCACGTGACCGGGTCGCCTGGTCCGAACTGCACGCCGAGGACGCCGGACTGCTCGGCGAGACGCCGCTGGAGGGGGTGCGCGCGCGGCTGCGCGAGGAGTTCGTCCACGGCGACCCCGACGTGGCGGACCGGTGCTGGGCCGAGGCGCGGCGGGCCCTCGCCGAGGGGCGGATCACCACCGCCGAGGAGGCGGTCGCGCTGACCTGGCGGTGGCGTGGCGCCGCCTTCTGCCACCTCGTCGTCACGGTCGGCCCGTCCGGCAGCGGCAAGAGCACCTTCGCCCGCTCCCTTCCCGGCGTCTGCGTCACCGTGTCGCTCGACGAGTTGCGCCGGGGCCGGGGCTCCCGCGCCGACCAGAGCGCCAACCGCACGGTCCTCGGCGAGGGGCTGCGCCGCCTCGACACCGCCCTGAGCGACACGTCACACGACGGCTGCACCGTCGTGTGGGACGCCACCGCCCTCAACCGGCACCAGCGCTTTCTGGTGCACGCCGTGGCACGCCGCCGCGACGCGCTGGTCACGCACGCGGTGTGGCTGCTCGACGAGGACACGCTGGCGCGGCGCAACGTGGAACGCCGGCACCCGGTTCCCCCGGAGGTGCTGGCCGACCAGGTGCGCCGCTACGAGCCGCCCTACCCGGGGGAGGCGCACCGCACCTGGTATGTCGGAGCCGACGGCGGCGTCCGCGACACCGCCGGTGTCCTGGACGGCGAGGAGGACTGAGCCATGCGCACCAGCGAGGAGATCTACCACCGGGTCCGCTGGGATCCGCGGTTCGACCCGGCACGGTTCGTCCTGGGGGTCAACGACCGCGGCCGCCCACCCAAGCGCCTGCCGCTGCCCGACTTCGTCCCCGGAGGCGACATCCCCTGGCACCGGATCGTGTTCATCGAGGCCGACGGCGAGGTGGTCTGGGACCGCGTCCGCGGCGTGGACCGGATCGGCTCCTCCCAGGCGGGGCGGGTGCGGCGTCCGCGCCGGCTCGGCGCGCCGTTCTTCACCGCCCGCACCCCGCACGCGTGGCTGCCGGGCGCCGGGTGGCGGCCCGCCCCGGCCGCCGGGGGAACGCCGCCGTCCGTGGCGCGCCTGCGCGTGCTGACCTGGAACACGCTGTGGGACCGCCACGAACGTGACCGGATCGACACCGCGCGGCGCAGACCGCTGCTGCTGGAGGCGTTGCGGCGGGCCGACGCCGACGTCGTCGCGCTGCAGGAGGTCGAACCCGACCTCCTCGACCTGCTGTGCCGTGAACCGTGGGTACGTGACGGCTACACCCTGGCCCTCGACCCCGCGGGCGGCGGCGTCGCCGAGCACGGACTGCTGCTGCTCAGCCGCCTGCCCGTGGCCGAGGCGGGCCACTGCGCGCTGGGACCGCACAAGGCCGTCTCCGCGCTGGTCGTGGAGACCGCCACCCGGCCGGTCGTGGTGGCCGTCACCCACCTGACCAGCGACCACACCGAGAACGCGGCGGAGCGCCGCCGGGCCGAACTCGCGCGCGTCAGTGAGGCGCTGGCCGCCGTGGACGGGGACGCGGTCCTCGTGGGCGACTTCAACGACGGCGGCGACACGCCCGTCCGGCGGCTGGGACTGCGCGACGCCTGGACGGAGGCGCGCGGGGCCGACGACGACACCCCCACCTTCGACCCGCGGGCCAACCCGCTGGCGGCGGTCTCCTCGCGGTCCGGCCGCGCCGCCCGCCTCGACCGCGTGCTGCTGCGCGGCCCCGGCCTGCGCGCCGTTGCCGCGCGCCTGCTGGGCGACGCCCCGGCCGCCCCGGACGGCCTGTTCGTCTCCGACCACTACGGCGTCGTCGCCGACGTCACGGTCGGCGGCAGCGGCGACGTGCCCTCCGACGTCTGCGACGCGCCGCCGAACACACGGACGGCACTGGTGTGGCTGCCGCCCGAGGAGCTGCGGCCGCCGATCCAGCGGATCCGGGAGCGCTGCGACCCCGGGGCCCACCGGTGGCCGCCGCACGTCACGGTGCTGTTCGGCTTCGTTTCGGAAGCCTCCTTCGAGGACGCCGCGCCGCTGCTGGCCGAGGCCGCCGCCGCGCGGGACCCGTTCGACACCCGCCTGCGCGGCGTGGGCGTCTTCGCCCACCGCGGCCGCTCCACGGTCTGGCTCGACCCGGCCGCCTCCGGGGACGGGCCGTGGCAGGAGCTGCGCGCGGCCCTGGAGCGCCGCTTCCCCCGCTGCGGGGGAAGCGGCGGGGGATACGTTCCGCACCTCACCCTGGGCCGGGTCGCCGACCCCGAGCGGTTCGCCACCGAACACGCCGAGCTCCTGCCCGACGCGGTCGCGCGGGTGGCGGAACTCGTCCTGCTGTCCCGCCGGGGGGACGAGCCCATGCGGCCCCGGGCGGTCGTGGAGCTGGGGACGGGACGGGTGCGCCGGCTCGACGGCGCCCGCGGGGCCGACGCCGCCCCCGTTGCGGAGCGGGATGACGGGGAGTGGAACGCGCGGGTCACGGCGCGGCTGGCGCGGGCGCTGCCCGGGGGAGTGGTGCACGTCGTCGGGTCGCGGAGCATGGGCTGCGCCCTGGCGGGAGCCGACCTGGACCTGGTGGCGGCGCTGCCCGGCGAGGTCGACCTCGACAACGTCGCGGCGCGGGTCGCGGCGGCGCTGCCGGAGGCGGAGGGGCTGCGGCGGGTCGCCGGCGCGCGGACACCGGGGCTGCGGCTGCGCGTCGGCGGCACGGCCGTGGACCTGGTGGCCGTCGCCACCGGGGACGTCCCGCCCGCCGAGGCGGTGGCCCGCCGCACCGAGCTGGGCGCGGACGCCGCGGTGGCGCTGAGCGCGGTCGGCGACGCCGCGGCGGTGCGCACCGCGGTCGGCGACCGGCAGGCCGCCTTCGCCGCCCTGGTCCGCGACGTCAGGACGTGGGCGCGGGCGCGCGGACTGGACCGCGCCCCGTTCGGCGGACTGCCCGGCCTGGCCTGGACCGTCATGGCGGCGCGCACCGTCCTCGAACACGGCGCGGACGGCGGTCCCGACGCGCTGCTCGGTCGCTTCTTCGCGGAGTGGGCCGCCTGGGACTGGCGGCATCCGGTCGCCCTGCGTCCGGATGCCGCCGCACCGGGCGCCCCGGCCGCGCCCGTGCGGATCCTCACCCCCTCCGCGCCGGTCCGCTCCTGCGCCGACCAGGTGAGCGCGGGCGGGCGGGACCTGCTGGAGCAGGAGCTGTACCGGGCCTGGGAGATCGCGGAGGAGGCGGCGCGCACCGGCGCCGACCCCCGGCCCGCGCTGGGGGCGCCGCCGCCGATGCACCGCAGGCACGCCGCGTGGGCGGTGGTGGCCGTGCGCGCGGTGCCCGGCGAGCGCTTCGACACCACGCTGGGCCGGGTGTGGGGCCGTATGCGCGCCCTGCTCACCGCCCTGGAGCGGGCGGGCGTGTCGGACGCGCACGCCTGGCCCCGTCCGTTCGCGACCGCCCCGGACGAGGTCCGCTTCGCCGTGGGCCTGGGCCGCACTCCACCGGGCGCCGCCGCCCTCGCCGAGACCACCGGCCCGTGGCGGGCGCGGCTGCGCGGCGCCGACGTCAGGTGGGCCGACGGCGGCGAGGTGCCGACGCTGCGCTGAGGCGCGCCTCCGCGCTCCTCAGCGGGCGCCGCCCCGCAGGTAGGCCAGGACCGCGAGCACACGGCGGTTGACCTCCTGCGACGGGGGCAGGTCGAGCTTGGCGAGGATGTTGCCGACGTGCTTGCCGACCGCCGCCTCGGTGACGACGAGCCCGCGGGCGATGGCGGCGTTGGAGTGTCCCTCGGCGATGAGCGCCAGGACGTCGAGTTCCCGCGGGGTGAGGCTGACCAGCCGCTGCCGGGGCCCCTCGTCCTGGTCGCGGCGGTCCTGCTCGGCGCCGCCTTCACGGTGGCGGAGGTCCGGCACGTCCGGCGCTGGGGCGGGCCTCCGCCCGTGGCGCGGCTCAGACCGCCGCCTCCATCGGAGTCAGTGCGCGCAGCCGGTCGGCCAGTTCGCTGCGGTAGAAGTCGAGGAACCCGTCGGGGTCGGGGCCGGCGTTCTGCATCACCAGGTGGTCGAACCCGACGTCGGCGTAGCGCTGGGCGGCGGCGACGTAGCGGTCCGGGTCGGGGCCGCAGGCGAAGGCGTCGAGCACGTCCTCGGCGCGGACGGTGGCGCTGGCCGCGTCGAAGTTGACCGGGTTGGGCAGCTCGCTCATGACCTTCCACCCGGTCAGCGCCCACCGGGCGGTCGCCAGGACCGCCTGCACCGCGGCCTCCTCATCGGGCGCCCAGGCCACGGGCACCTCGGCGTAGCGGGGCCCGGAGCCGCCCGCGGCCTGGTAGTACCGGACGATCTCCGGTTTCGCCTCGGTGGCGAACAGCCCGTCACCGGCCTCGGCGGCCAGCTCCGCCGACGGCTGGCCGCTGGCGGCCACCGCGATCAGCGGGGGCTCGGCGGGCAGGTCGAAGATCCGCGCGTCCTCGAGGCGCAGGTGCCTGCCCTCGTAGCTGCGGTAGCCGCCGCGCCACAGCAGGTGGATGATCTCCACCGCCTCGCGGAGCATCTCGTGGCGCACCCGGACGGTGTCGGGGAAGCCGCGGCCCACGACGTGCTCGTTGAGGCGCTCCCCCGAGCCGACCCCCAGGGTGAAGCGGCCGCCGGAGAGCAGGGCCGTCGTCGCCGCGGCCTGCGCGATGATCGCCGGATGGTAGCGGACGGTCGGGCAGGTCACTCCGGTCACCAGGCCCACGCGGTCGGTGCGGACCGCGATCGCGCCGAGGAGCGTCCAGGTGAACGGCGAGTGCCCCTGGTCGTCCAGCCACGGGTGGAAGTGGTCGCTGATCTCCACGAAGTCGAACCCCGCCGCCTCGGCCAGGATCGCCTGGCGGACGATCTCCTCGGGACCGAACGCCTCGGTCGCCAGTTTGTACCCGATCTTCATGTCGCCTGCCCTCCGGAGGTCGCTCACCCGACGGGGCCGCCCACTATCCCTCCGGGAATCGGCTAAACGCGGTGGTCACCGGTTCTCCAGGTCGGCCCGGAAGAGGTCGCCGTCCATCCACAGCGCGGCGCGCACGCCGTCCGCGGCGCCGAGGACCACCAGGGTGGTGGCCTCGGGGACGGCGGGCAGTTTGGCGGTGTCCCCGGCCGCGGCCACCCCCGGCACGGTGGTCCGCTGCCGCTCGTCCACCCGGACCGTCCCGTCCGGCAGGATCTCGCATCCCAGTTCCTCGGCGAGCCGGGAGTGCTGGCGGGTCGGCGCCCGGTGGAAGACGGCCTGCCGGGACAGGACGCGGCCGTCGGCGAGGTGGAGGGCCACGTCGTCGGGGCCGCCGCCGACCCCGACCACGGGGGAGTCCTCGACGCGCACGTTCCCCGCGGCGAGCGCGGCGGCGGCCTCCCGGGGCGGCTTCGCGGCGCCGTGGGCGCACAGCACCACGTCCGAGCTGAAGCGGTCGGCCAGGTAGAGCGCCATCATCGCGTCCTCGGGGCGGGACGCGAGGACCGCCAGGGTCTTGTCGGCGGCCTCCCAGCCGTGGCAGTAGGGGCAGTGGAACACGCTCCTGCCGAACCGCTCGGCCAGGCCGGGGATGTCGGAGGGCATGTCGACCTGGCCGGTCGCCAGTACCAGGCGGCGTGCCCGTTCCCGGGTGCCGTCGGACAGGGCGACCGTGAAGTCGTCGATCGTCCCGGTGGCCGAGACGACCGTTCCCGACCGCAGTTGGACCGACGGATAGGCGGCCAGTTCGCCGCGTCCGGCCGCCAGGAACTCGGCCGGGGCGGTTCCGTCCCGGCTCAGCAGCATGTGCATCCGCGAGGCGGGGGCGTTGCGGGGGCGGCCGCCGTCGACCACCAGGACGCTGCGGCGCTGCCGGCCGAAGACGAGGGCCGCGCTCAGACCGGCCGGGCCGCCGCCGACCACGATCACGTCGAACAAGGGGGAACACCTCAATCCTCATGAAAAAGATAATCACTTCCATACTGGCACACGAGGTGTCCGCGGCGCTCCGTCCGGTGGCCTCCGCTCCGGGGTGGGGTGGACAGACAGGATTGAGAGTGATAATCATTTTCACACCGGGTGGGGGTGTCCCCCGCCCGGACCGGTGCGACAGGACGAAGGGACGGCGACGCCGTGGCGGACCACCGCAGTGTCTGGGCCGAGTACGTCGGCATGGTGATCCGCCCCCGGCGGGGGGAGGCGGAGCCGCCGACCGTCGCCCCCGCCGGGGGCGCGGGAACCGGGAGGGGACGGGGCCCACGGGCCCTTCCCGCCGCAACGGGATCGGCGGGCGCCCCGTGACCTCCGTCCCCGCGCGCGGTCCCGCTCCCGCGCCGCTGCGCGGCCACCGCCCGGGGGACTTCGTCCTCGCCGCGCCCGGCCGCACGCTGCTGGCCCGCGACCCGGTCGGCGAGGTGGTCCTGCGGCCGGGGGAGCCGGAGGGCGACCTGCGCGAGCGGCTGGCGGAGGGGACCGCGGCCGGGGCGCCGCGCCCTGCGGTCGCGGTCGGGGCGCTGCCCTTCGACCCCGGCGCCCCGGCGCGCCTGGTGGTGCCGCGCACCGTGGTGTCGATGCCGCGCTCCGCGGACCCTCCTCCGCCGCCCGGTCCACCGTTCGAGGTCCGGTGCCGACACGAGGAGCCCTCCGCGCGGGAGTACGCGCGCGGCGTCGCACGCGCCGTCGACCGGATCTCCCGGACCGGGCTGCGCAAGGTCGTCCTGGCCCGGGCCCTGGACCTGTCGCTCGACCGCCCCGTCGATCCGGGATGGCTGCTGCGGCGGCTCGCCGGGCAGAACCCGCGCGGCTACGCCTTCGCCGTCGAGGTGCCGGGGGCGGACCGGCGCACCACCCTGGTCGGCGCCAGCCCCGAACTGCTCGTCGCCCGGCGGGGGCGCGCCGTGCGCTGCCACCCGCTCGCCGGGTCGGCCGCCCGCGACGCCGACCCCGACGTCGACCGGAGGCGGGCCCGCTCCCTGGCGGGCTCAGAGAAGGACCGGCGGGAGCACGCGTTCGTCGTGGCCGCCATCGCCGACGCGCTGCGCCCGCTGTGCACGGCGCTCGACGTACCCGCGCGGCCCTCCCTCACCGCCACCGCGACCATGTGGCACCTGGGCACCCGCATCACCGGGGAACTGGCGGACCCGGAGGTGTCCTCGCTGGCGCTCGCCCGCGCCGTCCACCCGACGCCGGCGGTGTGCGGGACGCCGACGGAAGCGGCGCGGCAGGCCGTCGCCGAACTCGAACCGTTCGACCGCGGTCACTACGCGGGAGCGGTCGGCTGGTGCGACGCCGAAGGCGACGGGGAGTGGGCGGTCGCCCTGCGCTGCGCCGAGGTGTCGGACCGCGAGGTGCGGCTGTTCGCGGGCGCGGGGATCGTCGCCGACTCCGACCCGCGGGCCGAACTCGCCGAGACCGCGGCCAAGTTCCGCACCGTGCTCGCCGCGCTGGGCGTCGAGCCCCACCCGACCGAGCCCCCGACGGAATGAGGACACCGTGGCCCTGCCCCGCGTCGACGCCTACCCGATGCCCCGGAAGACGCCGCCGAACCGGGTGGACTGGCGCCCGGAGCGCCACCGCTGCGCGCTGCTGGTCCACGACATGCAGCGGTACTTCCTCGCCGCCTTCCGGCGGGACGCCGAGCCGGTGCCCGCACTGCTGCGCAACGTCCGCGCGCTCCGCGACCGGTGCGCGGCCCTGGACATCCCTCGAATCTACACTGTACAGCCGGGGGATCAGAAACCCCGGCAGCGCGGACTGCTGCGGGAGTTCTGGGGAGAGGGCCTCCGCGACGACGAGGCCCACACCGTGGTCGTTCCCGAGGTCGCCCCCCACGCCGGGGACGGGGACATCACGGTGACCAAGTGGCGCTACAGCGCGTTCGCGCGCACCGGCCTGGAGGAACTCCTGCGCGGACTCGGGCGCGACCAACTGGTCGTCTGCGGGGTCTACGCGCACATCGGCGTCCTCATGACCGCCTGCGACGCGTTCATGCGCGACGTCGAGCCGTTCGTCGTGGCCGACGCGGTCGCCGACTTCTCGGCCGAGGAGCACGCCATGGCACTGGACTACGCGGCGCGCCGCTGCGCCGCGGTCACGACCACGCGGACCGTCCTCGGTGCCCTGGACGGCGTGGCCGCCGAGGACGGTCCCGCCCCGGCGGGTGGCCGCTGAGCGGTCCGGTCAGGAGTCCGCGAGGTCGGCCAGGCGGGCGCGCAGCCGCTCCCTGTCCACCTTGCCGATCCCGGTGAGCGGGAGCGCGGCGACCCCGCGCAGTTCGTCGGGGACCTTGAAGGCCGCCAGGCCGCGCTCCAGCAGGGTTCGCCGCACCCGTGCGAGCGGCGGGCAGGGGCCGTCGGTCACGACGAACGCCACCGTGCGCTCGCCCAGGTGCGGGTCGGGCGCTCCCACGACCGCGGCGGCGCGCACCTCGGGCAGCGCCAGCAGGTGCTCCTCGACCTCCACGGCGGCGATCTTCTCCCCGGCCCGGTTGACCTGCTCCTTGACCCGGCCGACGACGACCAGGTCGCCGTCGGCGGTGCGGCGCACCAGGTCGCCGGTGCGGTAGAAGCCGTCGGGGGTGAACCGCGCCGCGTCCCACTCCCGGGCCCGGTAGTAGCCGCGCAGCGTGTACGGCCCCCGGACCAGCAGTTCCCCGGGAGTCCCCGGCGGCACGGGGCGGTCGTCCCCGTCGACGATCCGGATCTCGTCGGCGGGGGAGAGGGGACGGCCCTGGGTGGTGCACACGACGTCCTCGGGGGCGTCCAGGCGGGTGTAGTTGTTGAGCCCCTCGGCCATGCCGAACACCTGCTGGAGGCGGCAGCCCAGTTCCGGGCGGACGCGGCGCGCGGTCGCCTCGTCCAGGCGGGCGCCGCCCACCTGGAGGACCTCCAGGCTGGAGAGGTCCCGAAAGGTGCGCGCGGCCTCGTCGAGCCAGTGGGGGACCAGCGCGGGCACCAGGGCGGTGATCGTCACCCGCTCGGCCTCGACGAGGGCGAACGCGGTCGTGGGACTGGGGTCGGGGCACAGCACGACCGTGCCGCCCGCGGCGAGGGTGCCGACGATCCCCGGCGAGACCATGGTGAAGTTGTGCGCGGCCGGGAGGACCGCGAGGTAGACCGAACCGCCGTGCAGTCCGCACACCTCGGCCGAGGCCCGCGCGTTGTAGCCGTAGTCGGCGTGGGTGCGGGGGATGAGCTTGGGGTTCCGGTGGTCCCGCCCGAGAGGAGCAGCAGCGCGGGGTCCTCGGCCCGCCCCCTCCGCGCGTCTGCCGGGGGCGCCCCGGAGGCCTCCAGGTCGGCGAGGCCGCGGCGGTGGTCCGCCCCCGGCTCCCCGGCCACGAGGACGTGGCGCAGTGTCGGGCAGGCGCGCGCCACCTCGTCGGCCAGCGGCCTGGGGTCCCTGCGTCCGCGTCCGGCGGCGACGACGTGGGCGGCGGCGCCGGACAGCCGGGCCAGGGCGACCAGTTCGGAGCGGCCCAGGGACGGCAGGGCGAGGATCGGGACCGCGCCCAGGCACAGCAGGGCGAAGCACACGGTCACGTACTCCTCGCGGTTGGGCAGTTGGACCAGGACGCGCTCGCCCGGGTGCAGCGGGAGGGCGGCCAGGCCCGCGGCCAGCCGGTCCACGCGCCCGTCCAGTCCGGCGTAGTCGAGCCTGCCGGCGGGTGACACCAGCGCGGTGCGCGTGCCGTGCCGCCGCGCGCCCTCGCGCAGCAGTTCGTCGAGGGCCTGGTCGCGCCAGTACCCGGCTCGGCGGTACTCGGCCGCGGTCTCCTCCGGCCAGGCAACCCAGTCCTGCTCCACGTGATCCTCCGAACAATCCGGGTTTCTGCTCGTGATTGCCGCATCACGGTCTCGACGGGACCAATGCGGCGATGCTATACATAGTGCCGCAAATGAAAACTATTTTCATTTTCGATCGCTGTGGGCGATCCCATCCCTGACAGAAGGGCGGTAGGACGTGCGGACACCGGTCGAGACGGTCCGGCGGCGGGTCGCGGAGATCCTCGGAACCACCGACTTCACCGACAGCGACGACCTCTTCGACCACGGCCTGGACTCCCTGGGACTGATCCGCCTGGTGGGCACCTGGCGGGAGCGGGGAGCCGAGGTGACCTTCGAGGAACTGGCCGCCGAGCCCACCGTCGCGCACTGGGCGCGACTGCTGGAACACGCCGCCCCGGCCCCGCCCCGGACCGCGGAGACGGTCGTGCCGGACGCCGACGCGCCGTTCCCGCTCGCCACGATGCAGCACGCCTACTGGATCGGCCGCCAGGACGGACAGCCGCTCGGCGGGGTCGCCGCGCACTTCTACACCGAGTTCGACGGCCGGGAAACGGACCCCGAACGGCTCGACGCGGCCGTCGCGGCCGTCACCGAACGCCACCCCATGCTGCGCGCCCGCTTCCTCGACGACGGCCGCCAACGCGTCGAACCGCCCGGCCGCCACCGCCCGGTCACCGTGCACGACCTGCGCGGCCTGCCCCCCGCCGACGTCGAACGCCGCCTGGCCGAACTGCGCGACCAGGCCACCCACCGGCGCATGGACGTCGCCTCCGGCCACGTTCTGGACGTGGCGCTGTCCCTGCTGCCCGGCGGGGCCACCCGGCTGCACGTCGACCTGGACATGATCGTCGCCGACGCGCTCAGCCTGCGGGTGCTGTTGGAGGACCTGACCGCCGCCTACGACGGCCGCGCCCTGCCCCCGCTGGAGTACGGCTTCGCCCGCTACCTCGCCGAGCGGGCCCGGCGCGACACCCCGGCCCGGGACCGCGCGCGCAGGTGGTGGCGCCGACGGCTCGCCGACCTGCCCCCGCCGCCGGAGCTGCCCACCGTCATCGACGCGACCCGCCCCACCCCGGCCGGATCCCCCCACGCGCGCTCCACGCGGCTGCACCACTGGATCGACCCCGAGCGCTCCCGGAGGCTCGCGGAACGGGCCCGCGCCCACGGCCTGACCCCCGCGGCCGCGCTGGCGACCGCGTTCGCCGAGGTCCTGGGCGCGTGGAGCGCCTCTCCCCGGTTCCTGCTCAACCTCCCCCTGTTCGACCGCGCCCCGCTGCATCCCGATGTCGACCGGGTCCTCGGCGACTTCAGCGGCTCCGTCCTGGTCGCCGCCGACGTCACCGAGCGCCTGCCCTTCGCGCAGCGGGCCCGCCGCACCCAGGACGAGCTGCGCCGGGCCATCGACCACGGGGCCTACAGCGGCGTCGAGGTACTGCGCGACCTCGCCCGCGCGGCGGGCGGCGCCGTGCTCGCCCCGGTCGTCTACACCAGCGCGATCGGACTGGGCCCCCTGTTCACCGACACCGTCCAGCGGCGCTTCGGCCGCCCGTCGTGGATCATCTCCCAGGGGCCGCAGGTGTGGCTGGACGCGCAGGTGACCGAGCTCGACGGTGGACTGCTGCTCAACTGGGACGCGCGCGAGCGGGTGTTCGCCCCCGGCTTCCTCGGCGCCGCATTCGCCGCCTACCGAGACCTGGTCGACGCGCTGGTCGACGACCCCGACGCCTGGCAGACCCCCTACCGTCCCGACCTGCCCGAGGTGCGGCGGCGCGCGGCGGCCCCGGACGCCGACCTCCCCGAGGCGCGCACCCTGCACCGCGCGTTCTTCGAGCGGGCGGGCAGCGCTCCCGGGCGCACCGCCCTGGTCGCCCCCGACGGGACCGGGACCGGCTACGGCGAGCTGGCCGAGCGCGCGCTGCGCGTCGCCGGAGCGCTCGCTCCGCTCACCACCCCCGGCGACACCGTCGCGGTGACGCTGCCGCGAGGCCCCGAGCAGGTCGCGGCGGTGCTCGGCGTGCTCGCCGCGGGCTGCGCCTACCTGCCGGTGGGCGCCGACCAGCCGCCCGCCCGGCGCGCCCGCGTCCTCTCCCGGGGCTCGGCCGCGCTCGTGGTGACCGACGCCGCGGGCGCGGCCGCGGCCGACCCGGACGTCCCCGTCCTCGACCTGGCCGAGGCGCTGGCCGCCGACCCCCTGCCGCGCCCGCGCGACGTCCCCCCGGACGCGCCCGCCTACCTGCTGTTCACCTCCGGCTCCACCGGCGAGCCCAAGGGGGTGCAGGTGCCGCACCGGGCGGCCGCCCACACCGTCGACGTCCTCAACGCCCGGCTGGGCATGACCGACGCCGACCGCACGCTCGCCCTCGCCGAGGCCGACTTCGACATGTCGGTCTACGACCTGTTCGCGCCGCTGTCGGCGGGCGGCGCCGCGGTCCTCGTCGCCGACGACGCGCGCCGCGACGCCCCGCGCTGGGCGCGCGGCGCGGTCCGCGGCGGTGTGACCGTCCTCAACTGCGTGCCCACCTTCCTCGACATGCTGCTCACCGCGGCGGAGTCGGGGACGGCGGAGCTGCCGCCGCTGCGGGCGGTCCTGCTCGGCGGCGAACGGATCGGCGCGGACCTGCCCGCCCGGCTGCGCGCGTTCGCCCCCGGCTGCCGGTTCCTCGCGCTGGGCGGCATGACCGAGGCCGCGATCCACTCCACGGTCCAGGAGGTCGACCGGGCCGACCCCGCCTGGCACTCGGTGCCGTGGGGCCGGCCCCTGCCCGGTGTGCGCTGCCGGGTCGTCGACTCCCAGGAACGCGACCGCCCCGACTGGGTGCCCGGCGAGCTGTGGGTGGGCGGCGCGGGACTGGCCGACGGCTACCGGGGGGACCCCGCCGCGACCGCCGACCGGTTCGTCGAGCGGGACGGTCAGCGCTGGTACCGCACCGGCGACCTGCTGCGCTATCT
This sequence comes from Thermobifida halotolerans, assembly GCF_003574835.2. NCBI lineage: Bacteria > Bacillati > Actinomycetota > Actinomycetes > Streptosporangiales > Nocardiopsidaceae > Thermobifida > Thermobifida halotolerans. The sequence continues at coordinate 1,234,741 of NZ_CP063196.1, forward strand.
GCCCGACGGCACCCTGGACTTCCTGGGCCGCGTCGACCGCCAGGTGAAGGTGCGCGGCGTGCGCGTCGAACTCGGCGAGATCGAGGCCGCCCTGCGCGCCCACCCCGAGGTCGCGGCCGCGGTGGCCCTGGTCGAGGACACGCCCGCCCCCCGCCTGGCCGCGGCCGTGGTCGCCGACGACGACGGCACGCTGCCCGGGCGCCTGGCCGCCCACGCGGCGTCGCTGCTGCCCGCGGCCATGCTGCCCGAGCGGATCGCGGTGGTGGAGAGCCTGCCGCTGACCGCCAACGGCAAACCCGACCGGGCCGCCGTGGCCCGGCTGGTGCGGGAGCGCTCCCGCACCGGGGAGGGGACGGGCGACGCCCCGCGCGGACCGGTCGAACACGAGGTCGCCCGCGTCTGGGCCGACCTGCTCGACCGCGACCGGGTCAGCCGCGACGACGACTTCTTCGCGCTGGGCGGCGACTCCCTGCTGGCCACCCGCGTGGTCGCGGCGCTGCGCGCGGCCGGACACGCCGACGCCGGGGTCGCCCGGCTGTTTTCCGCCCCCGTGCTGCGGGACTTCGCCGCGTCCCTGACCGGGCGGGGGGAGGCCCGGCACGAGCCGGTCGTCCGCCCCGACCCCGAGCACCGGCACGACCCCTTCCCGCCCACCGAGGTGCAGCGCGCCTACCTGCTCGGCCGGTCCCCGGAGTTCACCCTCGGCGGCGTCGGCACCTACCACTACAGCGAGTTCGACGGGGCCGAGGTGGACCTCGACCGGCTGGAGAAGGCGTGGAACCGGCTCGTGCGGCGCCACGAGATGCTGCGGGCGGTCTTCGACGACCACGGCGACCAGCGCGTCCTGCCCCGGGTGCCCGCCTACCGCATCGCGGTGACCGACGCCTGCGACGCCGACCCCGAGCCCGCCCTGGCCGAACTGCGCGAGCGGATGTCGCACCGCCTGTTCGACCCGACCCGGTGGCCGCTGTTCGAGGTGCGCGCCGTGCGGTACGTGCGCGACGGCGCGCGGCGCACCCGCGTCGGGATCGGACTGGACTACATCGTCCTGGACGCGCTCAGCATCATGACGCTCTACACCGAGCTGGACCGGCTCCACACCGACCCCGACGCCCCCCTGCCGCCGGTCGACGTGTCCTTCCGCGACTACGTCACCCAGGTCGAGGGGGAGCCCGAGCGGGTGGAGGCGGCGCGCGCCTACTGGCGCGAACGCGTCGCCGCCCTGCCGCCCGCCCCCGACCTCCCCCTGGCCGTCGACCCCGCCGACGTCAGGGAGCCCCGCTTCACCCGCCGCGCCGACCGGCTGGCCCCCGAGCAGTGGCGGGCGCTGACCGGACTGGCCCGCTCCGCCGGGATCACCCCCTCCACCCTGCTGCTGGCCTGCTACGCCGACGTGCTCGCCGCGTGGAGCGGGCAGACCGAGCTGAGCCTGACACTCACCCTGTTCAACCGCTCCGAGGTCCACCCGCACATCTCCCGGGTCCTGGGCGACTTCACGTCGCTGTCGCTGACCTCCTACCGGCGCGACCCCGGACAGGGACTGCTGGAGGCGGCCCGCGCGCTGCAGCGGCGGCTGGGCGCCGACCTGGACCACCGCGACGTCTCGGCCAGTTGGGTGCTGCGTGAGCTGGCGCGGCGCACCGGAACCGCCCAGCCGGGCGTGCCGGTCGTGTTCACCAGCTCCCTGGGCGTGGGCGGGGAGGTGTCCATGGACACCTCCCCGGACTTCCCCGAACGGATCTGGGGGCTGTCGCAGTCGCCCCAGGTCCACCTGGACAACCAGGTGCTGCAGGTGCGCGGCGGTCTCGACGTGTACTGGGACGCCGTCGAGGAGCTGTTCCGCCCCGGCGTGCTCGACGCCATGTTCGCCGCCTACCTGCGCCTGCTGCGCGACCTCGCCGCCACCGGACGGATCGCCTCGCCCGCCGACGTGCTGCCGCGCGAGCAGCGTGCCGAACGCGACCGGGTCAACGCCCCCGCCGCCCCGGTGACCCGCGCCACCCTGCACGGGGCCGTGTTCGCCGCGGCCGACCGCGCCCCCGAACGGCCCGCGGTCGTCACCGACGGCGGCGTGCTCAGCCACGGCGCACTGGCCGAGCGCGCGCTGCGGATCGCGGCGGGCCTGCGGCGGCGCGGCGTCGCGCCCGACGACGCGGTCGCGGTGTGCCTGCCCAAGGGCCCCGACCAGGTCGCCGCCGTTCTGGGCGTGCTGGCCGCCGGAGCGGTCTACGTGCCGGTCGGCCCCGACCAGCCGCCGCGGCGCCGCGACCGCATCCACCGGGCGGCCCGGACCGTGTTCACGGTCGGGGAAGGGGGCGACCCCGGCCGCAGTGCCGCGCCGGAGGAGCTGTACGCCGAGCCGCCGCTGGCCGCGCCCGTGCCCCGAAGCCCCGACGACCTCGCCTACGTCATCTTCACCTCCGGCTCCACCGGCGAGCCCAAGGGCGTCGAGGTCACCCACGCCGCCGCGGCCGCCACCGTCGCCGACGTCAACGAACGCCACGGAACCGGCCCCGACGACCGGGTCCTCGGCCTGTCCGCCCTCGACTTCGACCTGTCGGTCTACGACGTCTTCGGCCTGCTCGGCGCGGGCGGCGCGGTCGTCCTGCCCGCCGAGGAGGAGCGGCGCGACGCCGCGCGCTGGCGCGACCTCGCGGTCCGGCACCGGGTGACGGTGTGGAACACCGTGCCCGCGCTGCTGGACATGCTGCTGCTCGCCGCGGAGGGCGCCGCGTTCCCCCCGCACCTGCGCCTGGCCCTGGTCTCCGGCGACTGGGTGGGCACCGACCTGGCCGCCCGACTGCGCGACGCCACCGCGGGCCGCGCCCGCCTCGTCGCGCTCGGCGGCGCCACCGAGGCCGCGATCTGGTCGAACGCCTTCGACGGCGGACACGCCCCGCCCGGATGGCCCTCGGTGCCCTACGGGTATCCGCTGCGCAACCAGCGCTACCGGGTCGTCGACGCCCACGGCCGCGACTGCCCCGACTGGGTGCCCGGAGAGCTGTGGATCGGCGGGGGCGGGGTGGCCCGCGGCTACCGGGGCGACCCCGAGCGGACCCGCGCGAAGTTCGTCACCGTCGGCGGGCAGCGCTGGTACCGCACCGGCGACCTGGGACGCTACCGGCCCGGCGGGGTGCTGGAGTTCCTCGGCCGCATGGACCGGCAGGTCAAGGTCGCCGGACACCGCCTGGAGCCCGGCGAGGTCGAGGCGGCGCTGGAGGAGCACCCGGCCGTGCGCCGCGCGGCCGTGGTCGCGGTCGGGCCGCGCGAGAGGCGGCGGCTGTGCGCGTTCGTCCTCGCCCAGGATCCCGCCCCCGACCCCGGCGACCTCGCCGCGCACCTGGCCGAGCGGCTTCCCCGCCACGCCGTCCCCGCGGTGGTCGAGACGGTGGCGGAGTTCCCGCTCACCCCCAACGGCAAGGTGGACGCCGCCGCGCTCGCCGAACGCGCCGCGCCCGCCGCCCGGGAGGGATGCGCCGCCCCGGCCGACGACGTCGAACGTGGGATCGCCGAGGTCTGGAGCGGACTCCTCGACGCCCCCGTCACCGACCGCGAGGCCAACTTCTTCGCGCTGGGCGGCACCAGCCTGCTGGCCATCCGCATGGTCGGCGAACTGCGCCGGGTCTTCGGAGTGGAGGTGTCCACCCGCGCCTTCCTGGCCGAACCGACCCTCGCCGCACTGGCCGGCCAGCTCCGTTACCGCGCCCCCGCCGGAACGCTCACCGAACAGCGCCGCGCGCTGCTGCGCGCCCACCGCGACGAGGTCGTCGCCCTCCTGCGGGCCGAGGAGGCCCCGTCCCTGACCCCCGACCCCGCCCGGCGGCACGACGCCTTCCCCCTCACCGACGTCCAGGGCGCCTACCTCGTCGGCCGGGGAAGCGCCTACGACTACGGCGGGGTGGCCTGCCACGCCTACGCCGAACTGGACCTGCCGCCCCTCGACCCCGACCGGCTGCGCGGCGCCTGGGACGCCCTGGTGCGGCGGCACGACATGCTGCGCGCGGTCGTGTCGGCGGAAGGCCACCAGCGGGTCCTGGCCGAGGCCCCCGGTTCCTCGCTGACCGTCACCGACGCGCGCGGCGGCGACGTCGAGGCGCGCGTCCGCCACACCCGGGAGCGGCTGCGCGACCTGGTCCCCGCCCCCGGGACCTGGCCGCTGGTGCGCCTCCACCTCACCCGGGGCGCCGACCGCTCGGTCCTGCACCTGTCGGCGGACCTGCTCGTCGCCGACTACGCGAGCGTGCGACTGCTGCTGGACGAGCTCGCCGCGCTCTACGCCGACCCCGACCACGAACTCCCCGAGGTCAGGGCGACCTTCCGCGACTACGTGCTGGCCCAGCGCGCCCTCAGGGAGGGTGCGCGCCACCACCGCGACCGCGCCTACTGGATGGAGCGGATCGACGACCTGCCCCCCGCCCCGGAGCTTCCGCTGCTGGACCGCGCCGCCGACGCCCCGGCCCGCTTCACCCGGCGCTCGGCCGCCCTGTCCCCGGCCGAGTGGGAGGCGCTGCGCACCCGGACCGCGGCCCGGGGCGTCACCCCCTCCTCCGTCGCGCTGGTCGCCTACGCCGAGACGGTCGCCCGGTGGAGCCGCCGCCCCGACCTCACCCTCAACCTCCCCGCGGCGCGCAGGCTGCCCCTGCACCCCGACGTCGACCGCATCGTCGGCGACTTCACCACCGTCACCCTGCTCGCCGTGCGCGCCGACGACGGCGCGACCTTCGCCGAGCGCGCCCGCACCCGGCAGGCGCGGCTGATCGAGGACCTGGACCACTCCCTGTACTCCGGCGTGGAACTGCTGGCCGAGCTGTCGCGCCGCCGCGACGAGGCGGCCGTGCTCATGCCGGTCGTCTTCACCGGCGCCCTCGGCGCGGACGCGGGCGCCACCGCGGGCGGCTCGTGGGCCGACCGCGAGGTCCACGGCGTCAGCCAGACCCCCCAGGTGTGGCTGGACTGCCAGGTCACCGAGACCGGAGGCGGACTCTCCGTCCGCTGGGACGTGCGCGACGGCGTCCTGTGCGACGGGGTGGCCGACGACGCCTTCGCCGCCTACGTCGCGCTCCTGCGCGACCTGGCCGCCTCCGACGAACCGTGGGACGCCGCCTCCCCCGTCCGCCTCCCCGAACACCAGCGGCGGCGGCGCGAGCAGGTCAACGCCACTGCGGGCCCGCTGCCCGACGGGCTGCTGCACGAGGAGGCGCTGGCCGCCGCGCTGCGCACCCCCGACGCCCCCGCCGTCGTCACCTCCGAGGGCACGCTCGGCCACGCACAGCTGTGGGGCCGGGCCGCGGCGGTCGCCGCGGTGCTCGCCGAACGCGGCTGCCGTCCCGGCGACCGGATCGCCGTCGTCATGGACAAGGGCGTCGAGCAGATCGTCGCCGTCTGCGCGGTACTGCTGGCCGGGGCCGCCTACGTGCCCGTCGACGTCGCCCAGCCCGCGGCCCGCCGCACCGCCATCCTCGACGACGCCGGGGTGCGCTGCGTCCTCACCCAGTCGTGGCTGGCCGCCGCCGACTGGGGCGCGCACGCCGACCCCGTCGCCGTCGACCTCGTCCCCGCCGCCGAGCCGCCCGCCCAGCTCCCGCCGCGCACGGTCGGCCCCGACGACCTCGCCTACGTGATCTACACCTCCGGGTCGACCGGCACCCCCAAGGGGGTGATGATCTCCCACCGCGCCGCCCGCAACACCGTCGACGACGTCAACCGGCGCTTCGCGGTCACGGCGGAGGACCGCGTCCTGGGCCTGGCTTCCCTCGGCTTCGACCTGTCGGTCTACGACGTCTTCGGCCCGCTCGCCGCGGGCGGCGCGATCGTGCTGCCCGACGCCGAGCGCAGGGGCGACCCCTCGCACTGGGCCGAGTCGATCGCCGAGCACGGGGTGACGCTGTGGAACTCCGTGCCCGCGCAGATGCAGATGCTGTGCGACTACCTGGACGCCGACCGCGCGGCCGAGCTGCCCGCGCTGCGCCTGGCCCTGCTGTCGGGGGACTGGATCCCGGTCGCCCTGCCCGACCGCGTCCGCGCCCGCGTGCCCGGCCTGTCCGTGGTCAGCCTCGGCGGCGCGACCGAGGCGGCCATCTGGTCCATTCATCACCCGGTCGAGCGGGTCGACCCCGAGTGGCCGAGCATCCCCTACGGCCGTCCGCTCACCAACCAGACCTTCCACGTCCTCGACGAGGCGATGCGCGACCGCCCCGACTGGGTGCCCGGCGAGCTGTACATCGGCGGCGCGGGGGTGGCGCTGGGCTACCTGGGCGACGAGGCCAGGACCGCCGAGCGGTTCGTGACGCATCCGACGACCGGGGAGCGCCTCTACCGCACCGGCGATGTGGGCCGCTACCGGCCGGGCGGTGACATCGAGTTCCTCGGCCGCGAGGACTCCCAGGTCAAGATCCGCGGCCACCGGGTCGAGCTGGCCGAGATCGAAACCGCGCTGCAGGCGCACCCGGCCGTCGCCGCCGCCGCGGTCGTCGCCGTGGGGGAGCGCGACTCCCGGCGGCTCGCGGCGTTCGTCGAGACCGCGCGCCGCGCCGGCGCCGGACCCGACGACCGCGCCACCGCGGAGGCGGCCGAGGCCGCCCGCGACACCGCGCGGCGCGCCACGGCCGGCCTGGACCGCGACGACCTGACCGCGCTGCTGGACGCCATGGACGAGGTGGCGCTGTCCGCCATCACCCGCGTCCTCACCGGCGCGGGACTGTTCCCCTCCCCCGAAGCCGCCTGCGACCGCGCCGCCGTCCTCGCCGCGCTGCGCGCCGACCGGCGCCACCACCGCCTGGTCGGCCGCTGGCTGGACGCGCTCGTGCGCGCCGGACGGCTGCGCGAGGAGGCGGGCGCGCTGTCCGGGCTGCGCGCCGTCTCCGACGAGGAGTACCGGCGCGCCTGGGAGCGGGTGGCGGACCTGGAGCGCGGCGTCGACTACGGCACCGAGGTGCTGGAGTACATGCGCACCTGCGCCGACCGGCTGTCCGAACTGGTCGCGGGGGACCTCGACGTGCGCACCCTGCTCTTCCCGGGAGCGGAGCTGGACACCGCGGGCGCCGCCTACCGCGACAACCTCGCCATCCGCCACCTCAACGCGGCGGCCGCGGCGGCGCTGCGCCGGATCGCCGAGGCCCACCGGGCGGAGGAGCCGCTGCGGGTCCTGGAGGTCGGCGCGGGCGTCGGCGGCACCACCGCCGCGGCGGTCCCGGCCCTGGCCGGACACCACGTCGACTACCGGTTCACCGACGTCTCCCCGTTCTTCCTCACCGAGGCGCGCGAGCAGTTCGTGGACTTCCCCTGGGTGTCCTACGGCCTGTTCGACATCAATCGCGACATCGCGGAGCAGGGCTACGCGGCCAACTCCTTCGACGTCGTCGTCGCCGCCAACGTCCTGCACAACGCGATCGACGCCGCGGCGGCGCTGCGGCGGATCGGGGAGCTGCTCGCCCCCGGCGGGCACCTGGTGTGCGTCGAGACCACGCGCGAGCACAACCCGCCGCTGCTGGTGTCCATGGAGTTCCTCGACGGGCTGGACGGCGGCCACCGGGACGTGCGGGCCGAGGCCGACCAGACGTTCCTCACCCGCGAGCAGTGGGAGGGCGTCTACGCCGAGGCGGGAGCGCGGCTCGCGCTGACGCTGCCCGACGCCGACGACCGCCTCGCCCGCACCGGGCAGACCCTCCACCTGGTCCGCCTCAAGGACGACCGCGTGCCGGTGACGGCCGGCGAACTGGCCCGCCACACCGCCGAGCGGCTGCCCGACCACATGGTGCCCGCCCAGTGGCGGATCCTCGACGCGCTGCCGCTGACCGCCAACGGCAAGGTGGACCGCTCCGCGCTGGCGGCGCGCCTGCCGCGCGAGGACACCGCCGCCGTGGCCACCGTCTCCGCCGAGCCCGCCGACGACCTGGAACGCTCCCTGGCCGCGCTGTGGGCCGAACTCCTGGAGCGCGAGCACGTCGGACGCGACGACGACTTCTTCGCGCTCGGCGGCGACTCGCTGCTGGTGGCCCGCATGGTCGGCCGCCTGGGAGAGGCGGTGCCCGACGCCGACGGCGTCGAGTGGGAGGTCGTGCTGCGGCACATGCTGCGCCGCCCCACCGTGTCCGGTCTCGCCTCCTACCTGCGCGACCGCTCCGGCGCGCAGGAGTCGCGAACCTCCGCGGCGGCGGCCACCCCGTACGTGGCGCTCAACGGCTCCGGCGGCGACCCGGTCACCGCGCTGGTCCACGCGGGCACCGGCACGCTCGTCCCCTACCGCGCGCTGATCACCGAGATCCGCCGCCGTTCGGGCGGCGCGGCCACCCTGGCCGGACTGGAACTGCCCGACGTGGCCGCGTTCCTGGGCGCCGACCCGCGCACCGTCATCACCCGCTGGGCCGCCGACTACGCGCACGCCCTGCTGGAGGGGGGCGGGCGCCGGTTCCACGTCGTCGGCTACTGCCTGGGCGGACTGATCGCCACGGAGGTGGCGCGCACGCTCACCGAGGCCGGGGCCGAGGTCGCCTCCCTCACCGCGATCAGCACCCACCGGCCCCCGTTCCGCCTCGACGACGAGCTGATCTCGGAGTACGCGTTCGCGGTCATGATGGGCATCGACCCGGCCGCGGTCGGCTTCCCCGCCGACGAGAACCGCGTCTCGGCGGCCTCCGACGCGCTGCTGGAGCAGACCCCCGGCCTGCTGCCCGACGGCGCGATCGGACGGCTGGAGGGGGAGTACGCCGACGTCGCCGCGTGCTTCCGCGAACTCGCGGCCGTGCCGCGCGAGGTCCGCGTCGAGCGGATGTGCGCGGCGGTCCCGCCGTCGGCGGGCAGCTACGGGCCCGAGGCGCTGCACGACCTGTTCCGCATCTTCCGCCAGAGCGTCTTCGCGATCTCCCGCTACGATCCGGAGCCCTACGCGGGCGACGTCACCTTCCTGCGGCACAGCGGCTCCTATCCCTTCCCCGGCAACAAGGAGAGCGTCACCGACTACTGGGAGCGGCTGGTCCTGGGCGACCTGCGGATCGTCGACGTGCCCGGGGACCACTTCAGCTGCCTGTCGGTGCCCTACGCCCCGGGTGTGGTGAAGCTGCTCGGCGAGATCACCGGAGGGGACGTCATCCGATGACCGCCGCGGACCAGCCGCTGGTCGGCCTCGTCGGCGCCTCCGGAGCCGTCGGTGCCCAGGCCGCGCGCGCCCTGTACGGCCTGGGCCGCACCCGGCTCAGACTGGGCGGGCGCCGCGCGGCCCCGCTGCGCGCCCTGGCCGCCGAACTCGGCGCGCAGGTCGAGGCGCGCCCCGTCGACGTCGACGACGCCGCGGCGCTGGCGGACTTCTGCTCCGGCTGCGCCGTCGTGGTCAACTGCGCCGGCCCCTCCTACCGGATCGTGGACCGGGTGGCCCGGGCCGCGCTGGCGGCCGGCGCCGACTACGTCGACGTCACCGGGGACGCCCCGGTGCACGACCGGCTCTGCCGGGACGGCCTCGCGCAGCGGCGCACCGCCGTGCTGTCGGCGGGACTGCTGCCGGGCCTGTCGGCGCTGCTGCCCCGCTGGGCGGCGCGGGGCCGCCTGGAGCGGATCACCGCCTACAGCGGCGGACTGGAGCGCTGCACCGAGGCCGCGGCGGCCGACCTGCTGCTGTCGCTGCCCGGAAGCGCCCAGGAGGCGGCCGTCTTCGGCGAGCCCCTGGCCGTCTGGCGCGCGGGGCGGCGCGTGCCCCGCGCGCTGCGAGCGCGCGACGGCGTCCGCGCCCCCTTCTTCCCCGAGGAGGCGTTCGTCCAGCCGTTCCTGACCGGGGAGGCGCAGCGGCTCGCCGCGACGCTCGGCCTGCGCGAACTGCGGTGGCACACCGTCCACCCGGGGCCGCGCACGCGCGCGGTGCTGACCGGGGCGGCCGGGCGCGCCGACGGCGCCGCCCCCGAGACCGCCGCCCGGCTGCGCGCCGCCGCAGACCTCGACCTGGCCGGACGCACCCCCTACTACCTGCTGGTCTACCTCCTGACCGAGCGGGTGGAGGGGACGCCGCGCGAACGCGTGCTCGTCGTCCGCACCGCCGACAGCTACCGGCTGAGCGGCCACGTCGCCGCGGCGGCGGCGCACGAGGTGCTGCGCGGCGCGGTCGCCCCGGGCCCGCACTACGCCTGCGACGTCCTGGACCCCGACACCACGGTGCGCCTGCTGTTCGACGACGCGCGGGCGGGCACGCTGCACCTGCTCGACGGCGCCGCCGCGGCCGACCCCGCGGCCGAGGTCGAGGAGGGGGCGCTGTGACGGCCGCCGCCCGCCGCCCGCTGCGCACCGTCGTCTGCGGCACCGGCTTCGGCCGCCACTACGTCGAAGCCGTGCGCGCCCTGGACGGGGAGTTCGAACTGGTCGGCATCCTGGCCAGGGGCGGCGACTACTCCCGCGGCTACGCGCGCGCCCAGGGCGTGCCGCTGTACACCTCGGTCGCCGACCTGCCCGACGGCGTCGACGTCGCCTGCGTCGTCGTCGGCGCGGCCGTCTCCGGCGGCCCGGGCAGCGAGCTGGCCCGCGCGCTGCTGGAACGCGGCGTCCACGTCATCCAGGAGCACCCCGTCCACCACGACGAACTGGCCCGCACCCTGCGCGCGGCCCGCGCCGCGGGCCGGGTCTACCACCTCAACCCCTTCTACCGGAACGTCGGCCCGGTCACCCGGTTCCTTCAGGCCGCCGAGGCGCTGCGCGGACACGGACGTGCGCTGTTCGTCGACGCCGCCTCCGCGATCCAGGTGCTCTACCCCCTGCTCGACGTGCTCGGCCGCGCACTCGGCGGCCTCCGGCCGTGGGCGTTCGCCGACCCCCACCCCCAGGAGGAGGCCGTGGCCGCGCTCGCGCACCTGCCGCAGCCCTACCGGGTGCTGCAGGGGGTGGTCGGCGGCGTTCCACTGGTCCTGCGGGTGCAGAACCAGCTCGATCCGGCCGACGGCGACAACCACGCCCTGCTGTGGCACCGCCTGGCCATCGGCGCGGAGGGCGGGGTCCTCACCCTCGCCGACACCCACGGCCCCGTGCTGTGGAGCCCCCGGCTGCACGTGCCGCGCGACGCCCACCGGCGGCTGACCGCCACCGGCCCGGGCACCGGCCACCTGGACGAACCCAGCACCACGGTGCTCGACGGCACCGCGCCGCGCCCCTTCCGCGACGTGTTCGGCCGCACCTGGCCGGAGGCGGTCGCCCGGGCGCTGCGCGAACTGGCCGCCGACATCGCCGCCCACGCCGACCCGCTCGCCCGCGGCCAGTACGACCTGGCGGTGTGCCGCGTGTGGCACGACGTCACCGCCCGGCTCGGCCGCCCGGAGATCATCCGCCCCGCGCCCCCGCGTCCGCTGCGCGCCGCCGACGTCTGCGCCCCCAGCCCGACCGCCCCCTCCGCCCAGACGGGACCACGATGACCGCCGCGACCTCGCCCCACCCCTGGCTGCGCCGCTTCCGACCCGCCCCGCACGCCCGCCTGCGCCTGGTCTGCCTGCCCCACGCGGGCGGAGGAGCGGGCGCCTACCGCTCCTGGGCCGCGCTGCTGCCCTCCGGCGTGGACCTGCTGTGCGCGCAGTACCCCGGCCGTGAGGACCGGTTCACCGACCCGCCCGTCGACGACATGTCCGCCCTCGTGGGCGCGGTCGCCGACGGGCTGGAACCGCTGCTGGACCGGCCCTACGCCGTCTTCGGCCACAGCATGGGGTCGGCCGTCGGCTACGAGCTCGCCCGCGAGCTGCGCGGCCGCGGGCACGCCGAGCCGGTGCGGCTGTTCGCCTCGGGCCGCCGCGCCCCCGCCGACGCGCCCGGCGGGCGGGTCCACCAGGCCGACGACGACGCCCTGGTCGCCGAACTCGTCCGCCTCGGCGGCACCGAACGCGAGGTCCTCGACGACCCGGGGCTGCGCGCGGCCGTCCTCGGCTACGTCCGCAACGACTACCGGCTGATCGAACGCTACCGACCGCTGTCCGGGCCGCCGCTGGACTGCCCGGTCAGCGTGTTCGTCGGCGACCGCGACCCCGAGGTCGACGCCGTCTCGGCCCGCCGCTGGGACACCGCCACCACCGGGCGCGTCGACGTCCAGGAGTTCCCCGGAGACCACTTCTACCTGACCGCCCGCAGACGCGAGGTGGTCCGCGCCCTGCTGCGCCGCCTCGACCCGGCGCTGGCCGCCGCCCAGGGGCCGTGGCCGAGCACGCCCTGACCCCGACCGACCAGCGGAAGGAAGACAACACCGCCGTGATCGACTACTACTCCCCGGCCGCCGAGTTCTTCGACCTCGTCGGCCACCGCCACCTGGCCTCCAGCGGCCCCGCGCTGCGGGCCGCCCTGGCCGGGCTCGACACCGGCCACGGCCCCGTCGTCGACATCGGGGCGGGCACCGGGCTCGTCACCGCGGCCATCGCCCGGGCCCTGCCGTCGGCGCGCGTCGTCTCCGCCGAGCCGTCCCCCACCATGCGGGCGATCCTCACCAGCCGCGTCTTCGGCGACCCCGACCTGCGCCGACGGGTCACCGTGCTGCCCGAACCGGCGCAGACCATGCCGCTGCCCGACTCGATCTCCGCGGCGGTCATCTTCGGGGTCGCCGGGCACCTCACCCGCGCCGAACGCACCGACCTGTGGCGCCGCCTGGCCGACCGGCTGCCTCCGGGCGGCCCGATCGTCGTCGAGCTCATGGGCGTGGAGACCCCCCGCGCCATTCCCCCCACCCGGATGGTCCGCGAGACCGTGGGCGAGCAGGTCTACGAGTGGTGGATCGCGGGCGAGCCCGCGGGCGCCGACGTCATGCGCTGGCGCACCGAGTGGCGGGTCCACCGCGACGGCGAGCTCGTGCGCACCGTCACCGACGAGTACGACTGGGAGACCTTCGGCATCCCGCAGCTGGCCGAGGAGGCCGGCATGACCGCCAAACGCCTCGTGCAGGCCGGACGCGAGGCCACACCGGAGATCGGGGTGCTGGTCAAATGACACGGAGCGACCGGACGGCGCGTCCCGCCCGGGCGCGGGACGCGCGGCGGGGGCGCGAACCGGGGCCGCCGGCCGTGCTGCTCGCCGACATCAGGGGCCGCGTCCGGGCGGCGGTGGCCCTCCAGGCCCTCGCCAGCGCGCTGGGCCTGCTGCCCCTCGTCGTCGTGGTCGAACTCGGCCGCGTCCTCCTGGCCGACGGCCCCGTCGACGCGGGCCGCGCCTGGACGCTGGTCGCGTGCGCGTTCGCCGCGGCGGTCGCCGCGCTGGCCGCCGGGTACGCCTCCACCCTGGTCGGCCACCTCGCCGACAACGACATGCAGCTGGGCGTCCGGCTCGCCCTGGCCGCCCGCCTGGCCCGGGTCCCGCTCGGCTGGTTCGCCGCGCGCGGGTCGGGCCGGGTGAAGAAGGCCCTGCACGACGACATCGGCGAGGTGCACTCCCTGGTGGCGCACACGCTGCCCGACCTGGCCGCCGTGCTCACCGCGCCGGCCGTGGCCCTGGCCTACCTGCTCGCCGTGGACTGGCGGCTCGCCCTGGCCGCGCTCGCCCCGGTCGCGGTCGGGGTGGCGCTGTTCGCCCGCGCGATGTCGGGGGCGATGCGCAGGATGGCCGAGTACGCGGCGGCCATGAACGACGTCAACGCCGCGACGGTGGAGTTCGTCGACGGCATCGCCGTGGTCAAGCACTTCGGCGGCCACCGCCGCGCCCACGAGCGCTACGTCCGCGCCGCCGACCGCTTCGCCGAGTTCTTCACCGACTGGTCCCGCTCCACGATGGCGCCGTCGGTCGGCTCCTTCCTGGTGCTGTCCCCGGTGGTGGTGACCGTCGCGGTCACCGCCGCGGGGACCGCGAGCGCCGCGCTGGGCTGGAGCGAGCCGCTGGACGTCGTGGCCTGCGCGCTCCTCGCTCCGGCGCTGTGCGCGCCGATGAACGTCATCGGCTCGCGGATGCAGCAGGTCCAGGCGGCGACCGCGGCGGCCCGCCGCGTCCACGGCCTCCTCCACGAGCCCGTGCTCGCCGAGGGCGGCACGGCCCGGCCCGACGGGGCGCGCGTGGTCTTCGACGGCGTGCGCTTCGCCTACCCCGCCGCCGACGGCGGAGCGGCCGCCGAGGTCCTCCACGGCGTCGACCTGGTGCTGGAGCCGGGAACGGTCACCGCCCTGGTCGGCCCCTCCGGGGCGGGCAAGACCACCCTGGCCACCCTCCCGGCGCGCTTCCACGACGTCACCGGCGGCGCGGTCCGCGTCGGCGGCGTCGACGTCCGCGACATGCCCGCCGAGACGCTCTACCGCACCGTGGGGTTCGTCTTCCAGGACACCCTGCTGCTGCGCGAGTCGATCGCCGCCAACATCGCCCTGGGCCGCCCCGGCGCCTCGCGCGCCGAGATCGAGGCGGCGGGGCGCGCGGCCCGCGTCGCCGAACGCGTCGAGAGCCTCCCCCGGGGCTACGACTCGGTCGTCGGAGACGACGCCCACCTGTCGGGAGGGGAGGCCCGGCGCGTGTGCATCGCCCGGGCGCTGCTCGCCGACACCCCCGTGCTGGTGCTGGACGAGGCCACCGCGGCCAGCGACCCGGTGTCGGAGGCCGCCGTCCAGGACGCGCTCGGCGAACTCGCCCGGGGCCGCACCGTCCTGGTGGTCGCCCACCGCCTGACCACCGTCACCGGCGCGGACCTGATCGCCGTCATGGACCGCGGCCGGATCGTGGAGACCGGCACCCACGCCGAACTGCTGGAGCGGAACGGGCGCTACGCCGCCCTGTGGCGCGCCCAGCAGATCCCCGTCCCCAGGGAAGGAGCCCCCCGGTGATCCGCGCGTTCCTCGACGCCCTCGGACCGGAGCACGCCCGCCCGGTGCGCGACCGCCTGCTGCTCACCGCGGCCGTCTCCGCGCTCCAGGGGGTGCTGCTGGTCCTGCTGGTGCCGGTGTTCGCGGCCCTGCTGGGGCCCGGGCCCCGGGCCGCGCTGCCGTGGCTGGCGGTCCTGCTGGCCGCCACCGCGCTCTACGCGGTCCTGCGGTCGGTCAGCCTCTACCTGAACTTCACCCTCGGCGGCAGCATCTCCCGGGGACTGCACCGCCGCATCGGCGACCACGTGGCGGGCCTGCCGCTGGGCTGGTTCACCGGGGCCCGCCTCGGCGAGCTGGACCGGATCGCCACCGACGGGGTCTCACGCGCCATGCAGGTGCCGGTGCACCTGCTGCCGCCGCTGTCGGACGCGGTCATCACCCCCGCGGTGGCACTGCTCGGCCTGGCCGTGTTCGACTGGCGGCTCGCGGTGGCCGCCGCCGTCGCCGCCCCGCCGCTGTGGGCGGCGTTCCGTCGCAGCAACGCGGCCGTGGCGCGGGGCGACGCGGCCCGGGACGCAGTCGCCGACGAGGCCGCCGGACGGGTGTTGGAGTACGCCCGCGCCCAGCCGGTGCTGCGCGCCTTCGGACGGCTGGACCGGGGGCACGCGCGCCTGGAGGAGGCCCTGCGCGGCGAGCACGCCGCAGTGCGCCGCCTGCTCGTCCGCGCCGTCCCCGCCATGTTCGTGTTCGGCTTCCTGGTCCGCCTGGCTTTCGGCGCGCTGCTGGCCGTATCCGTCCTGCTCGCCCTGGGCGCCCAGGTCTCCGCCCCGCTGCTGGTGGCGCTGCTCGTGCCGGTCGCCCGCTGCGCCCACGCGGTGGCGGGCGCGGCCGAACTCGGCGGGGCGCTGCGCATGGCGGAGACCGGACTGCGCCGCGTCAACGAGGTGCTGGCCGCCGAGCCGCTTTCCGAACCGGCCGCTCCGCGCCGCCCCGACCGCGCCGACGTGGAGTTCGACTCCGTCGGCTTCCGCTACGCCGACGGCGCCGACGTCCTGACCGACGTGTCGTTCCACGTCCCCCAGGGGTCGGTGACCGCGCTGGTGGGACCGTCGGGGGCGGGCAAGACCACCGCGGCCCGGCTCCTGGCGCGCTTCCACGACGTCACCGGCGGCGCGGTCCGCGTCGGCGGCGTCGACGTCCGCGACATCGGCAGCGAGGAGCTGGCGTGCCACGTCGCCATGGTGTTCCAGGACGTCTACCTGTTCGACGCCACCATCGCCGACAACGTCCGCCTGGCCCGCCCCGACGCCGACGACGCCGAACTGGAGCGCGTCGCCCGCCTGACCGGGCTGGACCGCGTCGTCGCCGAACTGCCCGACGGCTGGGACACCCGCGTCGGCGAGGGCGGCGCCGCGCTGTCGGGCGGGCAGAAGCAGCGCGTCGCACTCGCCCGCGCACTGCTCAAGGACGCCCCCGTCGTCGTCCTGGACGAGGCCACCGCCGCCCTGGACGCGGAGAACGAGGCACTCGTCTGCGCCGCGGTGGCCGAACTGGCCCGCGAACGCACCCTCATCGTCATCGCGCACCGGCTGGCCACCGTCCGCGCCGCCGACCAGATCGTGTTCCTCGACCACGGCCGTGTCGTCGAGAGGGGAACGCACGACGAGCTCGCCGCCGCCGGCGGCCGCTACGCCGAGTTCCTGCACGCCAGACAGAGGGCCCGCGGCTGGCGGCTGACCGCCGCCGACGCCTGACCCGCAGCCCCGCCCTCCCAGAGAAGGAAGAGACACCCGACGATGACCCCACCCCCGGGAGCCGCCGCGCCGGAGAACCGCTCCGACGCCGCCTTCCCCGTCGCCCGCTCCTGCCCCTTCGCCCCACCGGACGACTACGCCGACATGCGCGAACAGCAGCCGCTGACCAGGGCGGACATCCCCGGAGCGAAGAAGGCGTGGCTGGTGACCAGGCACGCCGACGTCCGCGCCGCGCTGGCGCACCCGGCCGCCAGCTCCGACGCCCGCCACCCGGCGTTCCCCGCGCTCGGCGACGGCGAGCAGGCGGTGGCCGCCGAGCTGCGGCCGTTCATCCGCATGGACCCGCCCGAGCACACCCGCATCCGCCGCATGCTCGTCGGCGAGTTCACCGTCAGACGCGTCCGCGAGCTGCGCCCCGTCATCGAGGAGATCTGCGAGGAGCAGGTGCGCCACCTGCTCTCCCGGCAGCGTCCCGCCGACCTCGTCGGCGACTACGCCAACCGGGTCTCCACCACGGTGATCTGCCGGCTGCTCGGCATCCCGACGGAGGACCTGGAGTTCTTCCGGCGCGTCACCGCGGTCTCCGGCAGCCGCTCCAGCACCGCCGAAGAGGTCAGCGCCGCGCTCGCCGGACTGTTCGGCCTGCTCGACAAGCTGATCGACGCCAAGGCGGCCGACCCGCGCGACGACCTCATCAGCCGCCTGGTCACCGGTCCGCTGGCCCGGGGGGAGATCTCCCGGCGGTCGCTGCTGTCGCAGATCGGGATCACCCTCAACGCCGGGCACGAGACCACCCGCAACATGATCCCGCTGGCCGCGCTCGACCTGCTGCGCCACCCCGACCAGGTGGCGCTGCTGCGCTCCGAGCCCCACAGGTGGCCCGACGCCGTGGAGGAGCTGCTGCGCCACCTGTCGGTCGCCGACGTCATCCCGCTGCGCGTGGCCACCGACGACATCGAACTGGACGGCGCGACGATCCCCGCGGGGGACGGCTTCATCGCGCTGCTCGCCGCCGCCAACCACGACCCGCGGGCCTTCGACCGTCCCGACGTCCTCGACATCACCCGCCCCGAACGCCACCACGTGGCGTTCGGCTACGGCCCCCACCAGTGCGTCGGCCAGAACCTGGGACGCCTGGAGCTGGAGGTCGCGCTGCGCGTCCTGTTCGACCGGGTGCCGTCGCTGCGCCCGGCCGTGCCGCTGGAGGAGCTCGCGGCCCGGTCCGCCTCCGCCGTCTTCGGTCTGGAGGAGGTGCCGGTCGAGTGGTGACCCCTGCGCCGGACGGCGAGCGTCCGCTGCGGCTGCGTGCCGACGCCGGGACGTGCGCGGGAGCGGGCCAGTGCGCCCGTGTGGCCCCCGACCTGTTCGACCAGGACGGCGACGGGCTGGTCGTCCTGCTGCGCGCCGAGGCCCGCGGGCCCGCCCGCGAGCGCGCGCTGCTGACCGCCGACCTGTGCCCCTCCGGCGCGCTGCGCGTGCACGGCTCCGCCTGACCCCGCGGCTCACGGGCCGCTTCCACCCCCGAAAGGACACCCAACCAGATGAGACTGCGATCCGTTCTCGCCGCGGCGTGCGCGACCGTCCTGGTCGCGGCCGGATGCGCGAACGAGTCCGCCCCCGCGGAGGAGACCGCGTCGGTCCTGCGCTACGCGGCGGTCGGCTCCCCCGCGGCCACGACCGACGACCCGCACGGCAGGGTCGCCAACGAGGCCGACTACCTGCGCTTCGCCATGCTCTACGACGTGCTGACCGTCCCCGACGAACACGGGGAGATCCAGCCCCGGCTCGCCGAGTCCTGGGAGCCGGTCGACGGCGACCTCACCCGCTGGCGGATCGACCTGCGCGACGACGCGGTCTTCTCCGACGGCAGCCCCGTCACCGCCGACGACGTGCTGTTCTCCCTGCGCCGCATCCAGAACAAGGGGGCGGAGAACAACGGGCGGCTGTCGATGTTCGACCTGGACTCCTCGCAGGCCACCGGCGAGCACGAACTGGAGTTGGTCACCGCCCGCCCCTACGCCGAGGTCGGCGCCGCGCTGGCGGCGCTGACGTTCGTCGTCCCCGAAGGCAGCGACGACCTCACCGAACCCGCCGTCGGCTCCGGGCCGTTCGTGCTCGGCGACGGCGACGACACCACCGCCGTCCTGGAACGCAACGACGACTGGTGGGGCCCCGCGCCCGGCGTCGAGCGCCTGGAGATCATCGCCATGGCCGACCCGGCCGCCCGCGCCGCGGCCGTGACCTCCGGGCAGGCCGACGTCGCGGGCAGCGTCAGCCCCACCGTCGCCGACGAGCACGCCGACGCCGACGGCCTCCAGGTGGTGCACCGGGCCGCGGCGGTGAACTACCCGCTCGTCATGGACCTCGACAGCGAGCCCTTCGACGACCCCGACGTCCGCGAGGCCGTCAAGCTCGCCCTGGACCGCGAGCAGCTCGTGGAGACGGTCTTCCTCGGCCACGGACAGGTCGGAGCCGACATCGTCAGCCCCGCCGACCCCTCCGCCCCCGACACCGCCCCGGTCGACCGCGACGTGGAGCGGGCGCGCGCACTGCTCGCCGACGCCGGACACGGCGACGGGCTCTCCCTCACCCTGCACACCACGAACTCCTACCCCGGCATGGAGGAGACCGCGGTCCTGGCCGCCGGGCAGCTGGCCGAGGCCGGTATCGACGTCCAGGTCGAGGTGGGACCGCCCGACACCTACTGGGCCGAGGTGTGGAACGTCGAGTCGTTCTACCTCAACAGCCTGGGCGGCAGCGCCTTCGTCGACTTCGCCCGGATGGCCCTGGTCTCCGACGGCCCCGTCAACGAGACCGGGTGGAACAACGAGGAGTGGGACGCCGACTTCACCGCGGCGCTGGCCACCGCCGACGCCGCCGAGCGCCACGACCGCCTCGCCGACCTGCAGCGGCGCGTCGCCGACGAGGGCGGCTACGTCGTGTGGGGCACCGGCGACGGGCTCGACCTCGCCGCCGACACGGTGACCGGCCTGCCCACCGGCCCCGGCTTCCACCGGCTGTTCATCGACCAGGTCGGCGTGGACGGCTGATGCCGACCACCGCGAAAGCCGCCGCCCCCTTCCCCTCCTCGGGGGGCGGCGGCCCCGTCCGCGCCGCGGTGCCCGTCGCGCGCACGGGCCTGCTGCTCGTCGCGGTCTCCATCGCGGTCTTCACGGCCACCGACGTGCTGCCGGGGGACGCCGCAAGCGTGCGCGCCACCCCCGGAGCCACCCAGGAGCAGGTCGCCGAGCTGCGCGCGCAACTCGGACTGGACCGCCCGGCCTGGCGGCGCTACGCCGACTGGGCGGGCGGCCTGCTCACCGGCGACGCGGGCACGTCGCTGGTCAACGGCCGCCCCGTCGCCGACGCCGTCGCCCAGCGAGGAGCGGCGACCACCGCCCTCGTCGGCGGCGCGCTGCTGGTGGCGGCCCCGCTCATGCTGCTCCTGGGCTGGTGGGCCGGGGCGGCACGGCGTACCCGGGGAGTGGTCACCGCCGTCCTCACCGGGGCCGCGGCGATCCCGACGGCCGTGGTCGCCAGCGGCCTGGCCGCCCTGCTGTCGGGGGCGCTGGGGCTGCTGCCCGCGGTCTCGCTGCTGGCTCCGGGGGTCTCCCCGCTGCGCAGTCCCGAACTGCTGGTGCTGCCGGTGCTGTCGGCGGCGCTGCCCACGGCGCTGTTCGGCGCGGGCCTGCTGTCGGGGGCGGTGGCCGACACCCTGCGCAGGCCGCACGTCGCCGACGCGCGCCGCCGGGGCCGCCCCGCCTGGGCCGTGGCCTGCGTCGACGTGCTGCCCTTCCTGCTGGCCCCGTTCGCGCGCGTGGTGGCGATCAGCGCCGGGGGGCTGATCGCCGCCACCACGGTCGTGGAGACGCTGTTCGGCTACCCCGGCCTCGGTTCGCTGCTGGTCTCCGCGGTCGCCGCCCGCGACGTCCCCGTCGTCCAGGCCATCGCGATGCTGGCCGCGCTGGTCGTCCTCGCCGGACTGCTCGCCGCCGACCTCGTCGCCGCGGCGGTGAGCCCCCGCCGCACCGGACCGCTCGGGGAGGCGCGGTGAGGAGCGTGCCGGTCGCCGCGGTGGTGCTGGCGCTGCTGGCCGCGGCAGTCGGCGGCCCGCTGCTGGCCCCCCACGACCCCACCGGCGTGGTGGCCGCGGCCTGGCAGGCCCCCGGCCCCGGCCACCCGCTCGGCACCGACGGTCTGGGCCGCGACGTGTGGTCGCGGGTGCTCGCGGGCGGACGCGACCTCGTCGCCACGGCGGCCGTGGCCGCCGTGGCCGCGTCGGCGGTGGGGGTCGCCGGGGGACTGGTCGCGGGCTGGGCCGGGCGGATCGCGGACCAGGCGCTGACCGGCGCGGCCGACCTGCTCCTGGCGGTCCCCTCCCTGCTGCTGGCGCTGGTCGTCGCCGTCGCCGTCCCGGGGCGGGCCGCCGTCGTGGTGGCGACCGTCTGCGGCGGCGCCCCCCTGACGCTGCGCGTCGTCCGCGACGCCGTCCACGACGTCCGCCACGCGGGCTACGTCGAGGCGGCGCGGGCGCGGGGGGAGCGCCCCGCCTCCGTGCTCGTGCGCGAGGTGCTGCCCGCCATGCGCGGACTGGTCGCCGCCGACCTGGGACTGCGCCTGGT
This sequence comes from Thermobifida halotolerans, assembly GCF_003574835.2. NCBI lineage: Bacteria > Bacillati > Actinomycetota > Actinomycetes > Streptosporangiales > Nocardiopsidaceae > Thermobifida > Thermobifida halotolerans. Next base: position 1,255,834 of record NZ_CP063196.1, read on the forward strand.
CATCGCGGTGCAGATCGCCTCGGCGCTGGGCCTGCTGGGCTTCGGGGCCGCCCCTCCCGCCCCGGACTGGGCGCTGATGCTGCGGGAGAACATGCCCGGCGTCGCGGCCAATCCGGCCGCGGTGGCCGCCCCCGCGGCGGCGCTGGGGCTGGTGACCGTGACGCTGGCCCTGGCCGTCCAGACGGCCGCGCGGCACGACGGGGGACCGCGGTGACCGCCCGGTCCGCGGTCACCGCGGTCCCGGGACTGCGGGTCCGCGGCGTCGAGGTGGCCGACGCGCGCGGCCGACGGATCGTGGGACCGCTGGACGTGGACGTCCCCGCAGGACGGGTCGTCGCGGTGGTGGGGGAGTCGGGAAGCGGAAAGACCAGCGCGGTGCTGGCCGCGCTGGACGCCCTGCCCCCGGGACTGCGCCGGACCGGCGGCACGACGCTGTGGAACGGGAACCCGGTGGTCCCGGGGCGGGCCGCACGCCGCTGGCGCAGCACCTCCGTGGGACTGCTCGGCCAGGACCCGGCCGCCGACCTGCACCCCCTGCGCACGGTCGCGGGCCTGGTCGCCGAGGGCTGCCCCGCGCTGCGGGGCCCCGCGCGCGACCGGGCCGTCGCCCGCGCGCTGGACGACCTCGGCCTGGACCCCGGCCTGCTGCGGCGCCGCCCCCACGAACTCTCCGGCGGCCAGGCCCAGCGGGTCGCGCTGGCCCGCGCGGTCGTGGGCGCGCCTCCGCTGCTCGTCCTGGACGAACCGACCAGCGGCCTGGACACGGCGACGGTGGCACTGGTGGCCGCCCTGCTGGAGCGGCGGCGCGCGGACCCCGGCGCGGCCGCTCTCGTCGTCTCCCACGACCGCTCCTTCGTCGAGCGGATCGCCGACGACGTGGTCGTGGTGGGCGGGCGCCCCGCCCGCCGTCCCGCCCCCCTCCCCGCGGGGCGGCGGACGGGCTCCGGACGGCGGGTGGTCCTCGCGGCGCGCGACCTGGCACTGTCCGTGCCGGGCGGCGGGCGGGTCCTGCTGGACGGGGTGGAACTGGAGGTGGGCAGGGGCGAGTTCGTGGCCGTCCTGGGACCGTCCGGGTGCGGCAAGTCCACCCTGCTGCGCGCCCTGGCCGGACTCCACCGGCCGCGGAGGGGCACGGTCGAGGTGGACGGCCGTCCGGTGCCGCCCACCGTGGAGGGGCGCGGCCGCGCGCTGCTGCGGGCGGTCCAGTTCGTCGGACAGGACCCGGTGAGCGCGCTGAACCCCGCGCACCGGGTGGGCGCCGCCCTGGCCCGGCCCGCGCGCCTGCTGCGCGGGATGTCGGCCGCCGAGGCCGCCGCGACGGCCGCCGACCTGCTGGACGCGGTCGGCCTGGCCCCGGAGCTGGCGCACCGCCGACCCGACCGGCTCTCCGGAGGGCAGCGCCAGCGCGTCGCGGTCGCGCGGGCGCTCGCCGCGGACCCCGACGTGCTCCTGGCCGACGAGGTGACCTCGGCCCTGGACGCGGAGACGGCCCAGGGCCTCCTCGACCTGCTGGACCGGCTGCGCGCGGCCCGGGGGACGGCTCTTGTCGTGGCCACCCACGACCGCGCGGTGGCGGCCCGGGCCGACCGGGTGCTCGTCGTCGACCCCGAGGGGCGCGGACTCGTCCCCGAAGGGCGGCCCCGACCGCTCCGGGAGCCCGGGTGAGCGGCGGGCGGGGCGTCGGCGCGGAAGCGGCGCCCCGCCCGAGAATGTCACCGCCCCGCCGCACAATGCGGGGTATGGAGATGCGACGCTGCCAGCGATGCGACCTGATCGTCGACCAGGGGTGCGCCTGCCCGGAGAACTCGGCGGAGCGGGCACCGGCGGGGCCGGGCCGCCCGACGCCGGTGCCGGGAACCGGCTTCCTGTCCACCTCGATCCTGATCTCCCCGAGGCGCTACGCGCACCGACCGCACTGCGGTCACCTGTCGGTCCCCGACATCGCGCCGCCCGTGTGGGGCTGGATCACCGATCCCGACCCGCACCTGTGGCGGCGCATCAGCGAAGAACATCCCGTCCGGGCCACGGAGGGCAACACCGAGCGCCTCGCCACCCGGCGCTGCCAGGACTGCGACGCCTGACCCGGGAGGGGGAGCGGCCGCGGGAGGTCCGGGGGCGGCGCGGGCCGGGCGTCCGCGATCGGATACCTTTCCCCGCGTGAGCCGCCGGTGCGCCGACCGCCCCCCGGCCGCTTGGACGCACCCGGCCGTGCCGGACCGGCCCGGCACGGCCGCCGGACGACCGAAAGGACAACGGCGACCATGCACGTCGACCTCCCCCTCGACCGCCTTCTGGAGTACCGGGCGACAGGCGACGCCCCGGCGGACTTCGACGACTTCTGGCGGTCGTCGCTGGACGAGGCGCGCGGACACGCGCTCGACCCGCGCGCCGTCCCGGTGCGCACCGCGCTGCGCACCCTCGACGTCTGCGACGTCACCTTCAACGGCTACGGCGGCCACCCGGTCCGGGCGTGGCTGAGGACACCGAGAGGGGCCGACGGTCCGCTGCCCGCGGTCGTGGAGTTTCCCGGATACGGCAACGGCCGCGGCGACGTACTGGAGGCCCTGGAGTGGGCGAGCGCCGGGTTCGCGCACCTGACCGTGGACGCCCGCGGCCAGGGCGCGGCCGGCAGCCGTGCCGGGGCCACCCCCGACCCGGTGGGCAGCGCCCCGGCGTTCCCCGGCTTCATGACCCGCGGCATCGAGGACCCCGCCACCTACTACTACCGGCGCGCCATCGTCGACGCGGTCCGGGCGGTGGAGGCCGTGCGGGCGCTCGACGCCGTCGACCCGGCGCGCGTGGCGGTCGTCGGCGGCTCCCAGGGCGGCGGCCTGGCGCTCGCCGCCGCCGGACTCGCCGACGGCCTGGCGGGGGTCGTCGCCCGAGTTCCGTTCCTCTGCCACATCGACCGCGCCATCACCGTCACCGACGCCCACCCCTACGCGGAGATCCCCCGATACCTGTCGGTGCACCGCACCAGGGCGGGCGCCGTGCTGCGGACCCTGTCCTACGTCGACGGCGTCCACTTCGCGGCCCGCGCCGCCGCTCCCGCGCTGTTCACCGTCGGACTCATGGACCCCGTCTGCCCCCCGTCCACGGTGTTCGCCGCCCACAACAACTACGCGGGAGCCAGGGACCTGCTGGTGTGGCCCTACAACGCCCACGAGGGCGGCGGTGTGGCGGACCTGCGCGCCTCCCTGGACTTCCTCGCGCCGCTGCTCGACGGGAGACCCGTCACGGCACGCGGCACGGTCACCGTCCACGGCGAGTCGTCCGGCGGGTGAGCGCGGCGCGCCGCGTCCCGCGTCCCGCGTTTCCCCCGCACCCCTCGGGGCAGCGTGGGGACATGTCCGACTTCTCCGCAGGTCAGACCGGTGGTCCCGCGCGTTCAGGGGGTGGTGCGCGCGACCGGCTGCGGCGACGCGCCGAGGAGGTGTTCGACTGGCCGAGTCTGCGCCCCGAGCAGCTGCGGGCGATGGAGACGCTGCTGGAGGGCCGGGACGTGCTGGTCGTCATGCCCACCGGCGCGGGCAAGTCGGCGATCTACCAGGTTCCGGCGCTGGAGCTGGACGGTCCCACGGTCGTGGTGTCGCCGCTGATCGCCCTGCAACGGGACCAGGCCAGACAACTCGACGCCAGCGACGCGCCCGACGCCGTCGCGGTGAACTCCGCGCAGCGCGGCGGCGACAGCGAACGGGCGTGGGACGCGGTGGACTCCGGTGCGGCCGAGTACCTGTTCCTGGCGCCGGAGCAGTTGGCCAGACCGGAGGTGGTGGACCGGCTGCGGGAGGCGCGGCCCAGCCTGTTCGTGGTCGACGAGGCCCACTGCGTGTCCGAGTGGGGCCACGACTTCCGCCCCGACTACCGGCAACTGGAACCGGTGATCGACCGGTTGGGGCATCCCCCGGTGCTCGCGCTGACGGCCACCGCGGGCGGACCGGTTCGCGACGACATCGTGGCCGGTCTCGGGCTGCGCGATCCGGTGCGGATCGTCACCGGGTTCGACCGTCCCAACCTCCACCTTCAGGTACGCGCTTTCGCCAGCGACGACGGCAAGCGCGCGGCGGTGCTCGACTGGGCCGCGTCCGCGCCGACCCCGGGACTGGTCTACGCCGCCACCCGCGCGGACACCGAACGCTACGCCGCCGACCTCGCCGGGCGCGGCGTACGCGCGGCGGCCTACCACGCCGGACTGCCCGCGGCGGAGCGCAGGCGGGCGCACGGGGAGTTCCTGGCCGACCGGATCGACGTGGTGGTCGCGACCTCGGCGTTCGGCATGGGCATCGACAAGCCGAACGTCCGGTTCGTGGCCCACGCGTCCATCCCGGAGTCCCTGGACGCCTACTACCAGCAGATCGGACGCGCCGGACGCGACGGCGAGCGCGCCGAGGCGGTGCTGTTCCACCGGACGGAGGACGTCGGGCGGCAGCGGTTCCGCACCGCCCGCAGCGTGGGCGCCGCCGACCTCCGCGCGACCGCCGAGACGGTGCGCGACCAGGAGGGGCCCGTCAGTGCCGAGGACGTCGGAGAGGAGACCGACCGGTCCCGCCGCGCGGCGCTGAACGCGCTCAACCTGCTGGAGGAGGTCGACGCGGTCCACGCGACCGGCCGGGGAGGCTTCGCCTACGGCGAGGAGGTCTCTCCCCGGGAGGCGGAGAGACGCGCGTCGGAACTGGCCGACCGGCGGCACCGGTTCGAGCGCACCCGGCTGGAGGTCATGCGCAACTACGCGGAGACCCGGTCGTGCCGCCGCCAGTTCCTGCTCGGCTACCTCGGTGAGGTGCTGGAGTGGCCGTGCGGCTTCTGCGACACCTGCGAGGCGGGCACGGCGTTCGAACAGGCGGAACCGGGCGGAGCCGGCGAGGAGTTCGCGGTGCGCTCCCACGTGCGGCACGCCGAGTGGGGGCCGGGAACGGTGGTGCACCGGGAGGCCGACCGGCTCACCGTCCTGTTCGACGAGGTCGGCTACCGCACCCTGTCGCTGCCCGCGGTCCGCGACAACGACCTGCTCACCGAGGAGTGACCGCCTGACGCCTCGTGACGGCCCGCCCCCCGCCCCGACGGCTCGCCGACCGGCGGAGCCGACGCATCGGAGCGGGAGGCGCGCCCCTCCGGAGGAGGTCTCCCCGGCGCGGTTCCCCCGGGGGAGGCGGAAATCCCGGTGGAGTGGGGAATGCCGATCGTGTGGTGTGGTGGGTGTTCCGGGTATCGCGGTACCGAGGTGGCGGTTCGGGGTGCCGTCGTGTGTCGGAGGGTGCCGTGTGGTGCCGGGGGAGTGCGGAACTTGAGAGCCGACACGGAGCGGACACGGCCGTGTGCGGGAGCGTGTGGCCGGATCCGGCCATTTGTCGAGGTTTGCGGCTGAGGCGAGGGGAACCTTCGCAGGTTGGCGAACCCTCTGTTGGTTCTGTCACACTCTCCGTGGTTCTAGGTGTGGTTTACACGTGATCTTGGTCTGGCTAGTTTGATCCCGGCCTAACGGAATATCGGCCGGGTCGCCCCGATTCAGCGGATGTGTCGCGTGCTGGATCGGGTGGGTTTCGTGCTGCGCAGGACGGGTGCGGGTGTGCTGGCCGGTGTGGTGGCGGCGGGGCTGCTGTGGGCGGCTCCGGCCTCGGCCGACGACGAGGAGTCGGCGGAACCGGATCTGACGGCCGGGGAGGAACAGGCCCTGGCCGAGGCCGCGGAGACGGGGGAGCCGGTGGAGGTGGCCTCGGCCACACCCAGTGCTTCGCCTATGACCACCTGCGCCGCCTCACCGAGGTGTGGACTCCCGACGTCCACGGCACGACCGCGTGCGAGGCGGCCCCGGACGTGGACGAGTTGGGCGGCGCCTCCCCGTACTGGCACTCCTACACCTACGACGCGGTGGGCAACCGCGAGACCGAGGTACGCCACGCAGCCAGCGGAGACACGGTCCGCACCTACACCACCCCCACCGTCGGCCAGTCCCAACCGCACACCCTCACCCAGGTCGAGCAGACCGGCCCCACCGGCACCCGGTTGGAGCAGTACACCTACGACGCCTCCGGCAACATGACCGGCCGCACCACTGCGTCCCGCGACCAGGACCTGGAGTGGGACGCCGAGGGCAGACTGGTCGAGGTCACCGAGGAGGACGGCTCCACCACGTCGTTCCGCTACGACGCCGACGGCCAGCGGCTGGTCCGCGAGACTTCCACCGAGGCGGTGCTGTACCTGGCGGGCATGGAGGTCCGGCTGGACAAGACCGTGCCTTCGGTGGAAGCCACCCGCTTCTATGAGCACGTGGGCGAGACCGTGGCGGTGCGCACCGGTGACGGCTCGGTGAACTGGATGTTCTCCGACCACCAGGCCACCGGACAGTTGGCGGTGGAGGCCCTCACCGGCCAGACCGTGCGCCGCCGCACCACCGCGTTCGGCGCCGACCGGGGCAGCACCGGCACCTGGCCCACCGACAAGGGCTTCGTCAGCGGCACCGTCGACGAGTCAACCGGCCTGGTCCAGTTGGGGGCGCGCGCCTACGACGCCAACATTGGCCGGTTCATCTCGGCGGACCCGGTCATCGACTTCGCCGACTCCCAGCAGATGCACGGCTACGCCTACGCCAACAACAGCCCCATCACCTTCTCCGACTCCGACGGGCTGATGGTCAAGGGGCCAGGAAAGAAACAGGTCAGCGCGAGCACAGGTGGAAGGCGAATCAGGCACAACCTGAGAGGTGCTGCCCGAAAAGCCGCTCACCAGGCGTACAACCGCTACCACGGAATCAGTACGGGAACGCCTCGGGGGGGGGGGGTGGTTCCTCTGCGGTTCCCTCGTCTTCGTCGAGTAGTCATGACGAGGCCCGGGAGGAGTTGGCGGAGGCCGCGACAGGGTTGGCCAAGATCGTCGCGGACGAGTTGGGCATCAGTGCGGGCATCGAGTGTCTGACCACGGGCGATATCGGGGCGTGTGGTGAGACGGCGCTGAACGTGGCGATGGCGTTGTTCGCGCCGGGCGGGGTGCTGGCCAAGCTGGCGGTCAAGTACGCGTTGCGGTGGGGCAAGTTCGCCAGCCTGGTCTCCAAGGTCAAGAAGCTGGGTGGCGAGATCATCTCGGCGGTCAACACGCTGATGAAGAAGGACCCGGGCAACGCGGTGTCGGCTGCGGCGTGTCCGGTGAGAGGGCCCAACAGTTTTGTTTCCGGTACTCGGGTGTTGATGGCTGACGGCACGTCCAAGCCGATCGAGAAGGTCAAGACCGGCGACCAGGTACTGGCCACCGATCCCGAAATCGGCGAGCAGGGTCCCAGGACGGTGCTGGCCACCATCGTCGGCACGGGAGCCAAGACCCTGGTCGAGATCACCGTGGACGCCACCACCGAAAAACCCGCGGACGACGACAGCGACCGGGAAGGAACTCCCGGGCCGACCGCGGTCGGCGACGTCATTCTCGCAACCGACGGCCATCCCTTCTGGGTTCCCGAACTCGGCCAGTGGGTTGCTGCCATTGACCTGACCCCGGGGATGTGGCTGCAGACCTCGGCCGGCACCTGGGTCCAAATCACCGCCATCCAGACGTGGACCCAGGCCGCCACCGTCCACAACCTCACCATCCAGGACCAGCACACGTACTATGCGCTGGCAGGGGCCACACCGGTCCTGGTTCACAACAGCGGAGGGTGCATTCCGGCCCTCCGGAATTGGAGCAGTCAGCGCTTCCAGTTCGGAAACCAGACCTTCCTTCTGGACAAGAAGGGAATGGAGCACATCCTCACTCGTCATCATCCGAAGATGTGGGATGGCTCAGTAAGGGCTCAGCAGTCGTTCTTCGACCCCAAGATGAGCGTTGCTGATGTTCAAGATGCAATCGGGCAGGTCATGCGCCAGAACAGGGATACGCTCGTTCAGCGAGGAAGTAGGGGCATGTATCAGATTCAGGGAAACGTCAACGGAGTAGACTACGTTCTCGGCATGAATCGGGGCCGAGTCGGCCAGTTCTACCCTGTTACTCCCTGACATGAGGAATCGCAGCGTGATCGAGATCGAGACGTACCTGAGGGCTTCGGACGGCAAGTTCGTGCAGGTTGATGCCTGTGCCGCCCGTCCAGCTGATGCCGACTACGTCGAAGGTGCGGTGCGAATCGCCATCCACGGAGTCGAGATCATTGGGGTCAGCGAATGGGACTACGTTGACCAGTTGTGGGCATACGTGGCCAGCATGATTCCCCAACTCTCGACTGCGGGGTACGCGTCGACCTATTTCCCGGATCAGCCGATTGAACTCTCTTTTCGGCGGCAAGGATCTCAGGTTCTTGTTTCGGCGAAATCGAGCAATGGCGTGAAGAGGGCGAGCGTTTCAATGTCTGAGTTCGTGGCGTCGCTGAGGGATGCGGGAGCGGCGTTCTTCGGTAAGATGTCGGAGCTTCTCCCGGAGAACGAGGACTCCTATTCCGAGTCTCGTCGCGAATTGTTGTCGTGAATTGACTCGATACCGAGAGGCCCCGCCAGAGTCGACCTCTGGCGGGGCCTCTCGCCGTCTTGACGGCAGTAGTTGACGGCAACGTCAGCGGACGAGCGCGTTGCAGGGTGGCGGTTCGTCGCCGTCGGAGCGTCCCGTCTTGGTGGGCTCCGGGCTACCGAGCGCGGTGCCAAGGGTGTCGATGGCATCGCGCTGGAGGCGGAGCCGGACGTGGGCGTAGACGGTGGCTGTGACGCCGATGTGGGAGTGGCCGAGGAGTTCCTTGATCACGACGAGTTCGACGCCCTGTTCCAGCAGCAGGGTGGCGGTGGAGTGGCGGAGGTCGTGGAAGCGGATGCGGCGGAGGCCGGCCTTGCGGAGGAGCGTGTTGAAGGCGCGGGTGAGGTTGGTCGGGTCGATCGGCCCGCCCTGTGCAGTGGTGAACACGTGTCCGCTGTGCTGCCACGCCGCGCCCGCGGTCTCGCATTCGCGCTGCTGCAACTCGTGGTGGTACTTCAGTGAGTGGACGCAGCGGGCGGGGAGGGCGATGCGGCGCTCGGAAGCCCGCGTCTTGGTCGGCAGCGCGGTGAGCCCGCCCGTGGTGGTGCGCTGCAAGGTGCGGCGGATGGCGGCGGTACCTGCGTCGAGGTCGAGGTCTTCCCAGCGCAGGCCGAGGAGTTCGCCCTTGCGGAGTCCGGTGTGAAGAGCGAGTTCGAACAGGGCGTGCAGCCGATGACCTTGCGCGGCGGTAAGGAGCTGGCGGGCTTCGTCGGCGGTGAGGGGTTCGAAGCGTCGAGGTCGCGGAGTGCCGGTGCGGACATTGCGGGCGACGTTGCGCGGGATCTCTTCCTCGCGGACGGCGTGCTCCAGGGCGGACTTGAGCACGGAATGGATGTAGGTCAGCGTCAGCGGGGAGAGCAGCTTGCGGCGGCGCAGCAGCGGGGTTGGTCACGCCGGGTGTTGATGGCTGATGGCTGATGGCACGTCCAAACCGATCGAGAAGGTCAAGACCGGCGACCAGGTACTGGCCACCGATCCCGAAATCGGCGAGCAGGGTCCCAGGACGGTGCTGGCCACCATCGTCGGCACGGGAGCCAAGACCCTGGTCGAGATCACCGTGGACGCCACCACCGAGAAACCCGCCGCCGGCGACAGTGACCGGGAAGGAACTCCCGGGCCGACCGCGGTCGGCGACACCGTCATCGCCACCGACGGCCATCCCTTCTGGGTTCCCGAACTCGGCCAGTGGGTTGCTGCCATCGACCTGACCCCGGGGATGTGGCTGCAGACCTCGGCCGGCACCTGGGTCCAGATCACCGCCATCCAGACGTGGACCCAGGCCGCCACCGTCCACAACCTCACCGTCCAAGGCACCCACACCTACCATGTACTGGCAGGAACTGCGCCGCTTCTGTCGCATAACTGTGGAGGAATTGGCGACGAAATTTATGAAGAGATTGATTATTTTTATGGCTCCAAGGTTGCTTCCGGGGTCGACTATAACCATCAGAGAATGTGTCCAGTTTGCAACCCGCCAAATGAGGCTGCTGATCATAGTATTGCTGGCATAGGGGATGATCCCCGGGTGTTGGCTGAGTATCTTTCTGGGCGACAGGGAAATGCTACACATTTCGATCCTCGAACTAATGCTCAAGTCTCTTATGATGCGGGCAGGTTGGATGGAAATGGTAGGGGTGTGGTGATTATTGAAAATTCTCACTTCATTCACGCCTACCATCTAGATCCTGCGGATTTCAATAGGCTCTATAGTCCACTTGGGTAGGGATGATGAGGCGGAAGGTTCGGATCAGGCGTCAGGGCGATGCCTACGTTCTTGGTTTGACAGTTTCGCAGTTTGATTTGGTGAGGAGGGTTGTAATTACCTCTTTTTCGGGTATTCGGAAAAATCCCGAACTGGTTCAGATTTTGGCTGGTCCGGCAGCTGGTGATGTGTTTGAAGCTGTAGTTCAAAAGGATCATTCTGGTCAAATAGGTCTCGTTGAGATCGAGCTCACCTTACTTGAATTGCATGCAATCTATAGCATCTTGTCGAGTGCTTATGTAAAAGTAGGATCCGAAGAGGCCTTCTATATGAGGAACGGATTTTTTTCCGAACATGTCCAAGGAGTGGTTTGGGCAATTGATTCTGCAATGAGAGAACTGTAGCCTCTCGTATGAGGAAAAAGGGGATGCTGGCAGAATTTTATCAACCCGCACTAAGCGCCTTTTCTGAAGTTCTGCGCGTAACCAGCGAGGAACCACGGACTGGTCCATGGCGCGACGGTGACCAGTAGTTGGTCGGGTAAACGAGCGCGGAAGAAGGCATGCGCCTGCCGTTGGTGACCCGGCCAGTTCACTGCGGTGTTGGTCACAGAAGTCTTCACCGTGGCCCAGACCCGTTCGGTCGGGTTGTCGTGCGGACTGTGGCGCACCCCGGAACCACAGGTGCAGACCGGGATGAGCAGCCACGAACTCCCGCACCGCGCGGGCGTGGTGGATGCTGTCGTGGTCGCAGACCACCATGATGCCGGAGTGGTCAAAAAGTCGCTACCACCTGCTCCAGCAAAGCCATGACGTCGACCGCGCGGTGCCGCCCCAACCGGTAAGCCCGCTGCCCTGTGGCCACCTTCCAACGCTCCCGGCACCGTGATCTGCCGATTTCGGCCCGGGGGAGGCGGCGCGGACAGGGACACTTCCCGCATTCGGAGGCAGGTACTCGGCGCACCGGCGTCACCGCAGTGCAGACGTGCAGTTCCTCGCCGACGTCGCAGTTGGGCAGTCCCAGCCGCACACCCTCACCCAGGTCGAGCAGACTGGCCCCACTGGCACCCAGTTGGAGCAGTACGGCTATGACGAGGCGGGCAACATGACCAGCCGTCTCACCCCAGTTGCGACCAGGAACTGGAGTGGAACGCCGAAGGCCACCTGGTCCGGGGCGTGGAGAACGGTGCCGAGACGGAGTTCCGCTGCAACGCCGACGGCCAGCGCCTGATCCGCGGAACGCCCCAAGACGCGACCCTGTACCTGCCCGGCATGGAAGTGCACCTGGACAAGATCGCGCTGCTGCGTGAGGCCGTCCGCTACTACGACCATGCCGGTGAGACAGTCGCGCTCCGCCAGGACGACAAAACCCTTCACTGGCTGTTCTCCGACCACCACGGCACCGGCGGACTCACCATCGACGCGCAGAGTGGGCAGACCGTGCAGCGCCGGTTCACCGCGTTCGGCTCGATCTGCGGCTCCACCGGACAGTGGTTGGACGAGAAGGGCTTCGTGGGCGACACCATCGATGAGACCACCGGACTGGTCCAGTTGGGGACACGCGCCTACGACTCGGCGATCGGCCGGTTCGTCTCCAACGACCCGGTCATCGACTTCACCGATCCCCAGCAGGTCCACGGCTACGTCTACGCCAACAACAACCCCGTCAGCTTCAGCGACCCCGACGGGCTGAAGCTGATGAAGAGGTACAAGAGACCGCGCCTGTCCAAGGCCAGAGCGGCCAGCAGGCCACCCTCTCGGGGCTTTGCGGGCTCGTCGGTCGGCCGGCGGCTTCCGCCCCGTCCGACCTTCCAGCAGACGGTCCTCTACAGCATTCGCAAAACGAACGCGATGGTGAACCGGATCCCGTTCGCTCCGCAGTTCAGGGACGCCAGCGTCGGCTCCATGATAGCCCTGTACGAGTCGTCGCCCATGGTCTGGATCACCGAGCCGGTGATGGAGCACTCCACCGGAATGTCCATGTCCGAGAGCATGCGGATCGTCGGGGTGAACAAGAACTCCGGCTGGTAAAAGGCAGGCTACCTGCCTACCTTCATCGGCACGCTGATCTCCCCGGGAGGATGGGTCGGCGCCGGAGTCAAGGCGGCCTCTCTGGGGGCAGGGCGGCGAGCGGGCTGAGGGGGCTGGGGGCGGCTGCGGCGAACGGCGCCAGGAGTGCGGGCAGTGCTGTGAGGAGCGGCTGGCAGAAGGTCCGGAACGCCGTTCAATGATGTAACAGTTTTGCCCCGGGCACCCGGGTGCTGATGGCCGATGGCATGTCCACGCCGATCGAGGACGTCAAGGTCGGCGGCCAGGTGTTGGCCACCGATCCGGAGACCGGCGAGCAGACTGCCAGGACGGTGCTGGCCACCATTGTCGGCACGGGGGCCAAGACCCTGGTCGAGATCACCATTGATGCCACCACCGAGAAACCCGCGGGCGATGAGGGGGACGGCAGCGGTGCCCCTGGGCCGACCGCGGTCGGCGACGTCATTCTCGCCACCGACGGCTACCCCTTCTGGGTTCCTGAACCCGGCCAGTGGGTTGATGCCATCGACCTGACCCCCGGGATGTGGCTGCAGACCTCAGCAGGAACCTGGGTCCAGATCACCGCCATCCAGGCGTGGACCCAGGCCGCCACCGTCCACAACCTCACCATCCAAAGTGACCACACCTACCAAGTGGTAGCAGGCAATCAGGCGATACTCGTTCACAACGACGATCCTGATGGCTGGTCATCTCCGTTCGACCTTGAGCGCACGCACCCGATCGGAGGTAACGCCTCCTCTAAGCTGGTAAGGAAAATTACGGAAAGTATGCGTAATGGCAGATGGCAAGGTGGTCCGATTTCCGTGGTAGAGAACGATGGAAGACGGTTCATTGTGGACGGACATCACCGCACCGCTGCGGCCAAACGTGCCGGAATCGACGTTCCCTATAAAATTGTGGATCTGCCCCACAAGGGATACAGTGGCATGGACGACGTTATGGAATCATGGTCCGTATGTGGTAACGATAGGCTCCGCTAGTGTCTGATGAGTCTTCCATAAGCGCAGTGCGATCATTCGTGAGCTCACTGCAAGCGACGCGATCCCGAGTGCTTGCCCAGGTCGAACGGGCTGAGAGTGTGCAAGACATCGTCTATATGGCACAGAAGCGGATTATTCCGCGCGATGAAATCCTTCCTGATGGCACTCAATATTCAGTTCACGGGATCGGTTGCCGCATGACGGATCCCGAAGGTGCTGAGGTTGACGTCGACATCGACGATGAGGGGCTCGAAGTGTTCGATGCATGGCGTGTATACATGCATCTAGAGAGTGTGTCGCCAAGCAATCCAGTGTCTCGGGAGGAAATTTCAATGGCTTGCCAGAGGCTTGTGGAGTTGGGTGAACTGCGAGAGGTGAGAGCGAATTGGTTTCAAGTCGCAGTCCGCAGTTATAATCCTCGCTAAATTTCCCGGTCGTCTTATTTTAAAAAGGTTGGAAAAAAGAAAAACTGAGGCCTGCCGAAAGGTGTTCGGCGGGTCCCAGTTGCGGTTTGACGGCTAAGTGACTGAACCTTTTTCATCCTGCTTCGCGGAGTTGAAGGACCAGCACCCCTTGGACGAGTTCGTCGGATGCGGTGGGGGCAGCACCGTAGTCGGCGGAGGACGTGCCAGTTCTTCAGTTGGGCGATGGCCCGCTCGCCAGGAGCGCGGAGTGTGGCGTGGGCGGAGCTGGCGTCCTTCTTCTCCCGTGGCTTGTCCGGCCCTTGGACGGGCACAACACCACCCCCGGGGCCAGACCGTCATAGCCCTTGTCTGCCAGGCCGAGCAGTCCCGCGGTCTGGATCCGCTCGGCGAGCCGCCGGATGCGGGCGGCCCGGGTGTCGTGCACCGCCAGCAGTGCGTGCGAGGCCCACATCAGCTCCCCCATCCGGACAGGCGGCCACCTGCACGTTCATCCCACGCCAGTGGTGCTTGCTCGAGGAGAACGGGTGCTCGGTTGCCAGGTGGTCACCGGGGATGAGAGTGCCGTCCACCACCACATAGGCGTGTCCTCGTCGTCTGGCCTGGCCCGTCCCCTGCTCCACAGTGGGAGCCAGCTGGGCCAGCAGGCGGGTGGTTGCGCGTACGTACCGCCATGCGGTGGAGACGCTCACTCCGAAACCGGCGGCCAACTGGGTGAGGGGCTCGCCTTTGCGAGGTGAACCAGGACGAGCAGAGCCTGGGCGGCGAGATCATCTCGGCGGTCAACACGCTGATGAAGAAAGATCCCGGCAACGCGGTGTGTCCGATCGGCAACAGCTTCGTGCCCGGCACCCGGGTATTGATGGCTGATGGCATGTCCAAACAGGTCGAGAAGGTTAAGACCGGCGACAAGGTGCTGGCCACCGACCCCGAAACCGGCGAACAGGGTGCCAGGACGGTGCTGGCCACCATCATCGGCACGGGAGCCAAGACCCTGGTCGAGATCACCGTGGATGCCACCACCGAGAAACCCGCCGACGACGACAGAGCAACGGGGAAGGAACACCAGGGCCGACGGTGACCGGCGACACCGTCATCGCCACCGACAAACACCCCTTCTGGGTTCCCGAACTCGGCCAGTGGGTTGATGCCATCGACCTGGCCCCCGGGATGTGGCTGCAGACCTCGGCCGGCACCTGGGTCCAGATCACCGCCATCCAGGCGTGGACCCAGGCCGCCACCGTCCACAACCTCACCGTCCAAGACCAGCACACTTACTATGCCTTGGCGGGCGAGACGACGGTTCTTGTTCACAACAAAAACTGCCCTATAGACTCGGTGATAGGGCCTGCTGGAGAGACATTGCCGCTGCCTAAGGGGGCTGTTGGCACACCGTCCGCCACGGGTAAGGGTTGGGTCTATGATATTCCGACCGGAACCGAAGGCCTTGATCCTCGGGTGGTGCAAGTTCGGGTGATGGATCCTGTCACCACTGGCAAATATCAATACCCGAACGGTTATGTTGTGTATATGAATAGAGGGGGGCAGTCAGTTAACCCCCTAAATGGGCAGACGGTCGGCAAGGCCGACCCATACAATCACATCCCGATCCCATGACTTCAATAAGTGATTTCGTTCAGAATATGCTATATTCGGCAGTTCTCGACTCGACCGAAGTAGACCCTTTGAGGGAAGTGGACGCACTGCAAGAGGCGCAGTTGCTCGATTCCCAGGTGTGCCACTTGACTTCCACTGCAGCTCTTCTCTTTGAGCTACGCACTTCCCTGCAGATTGATTTGGGAAATTCTGCACTTCTTGTGGTTCGAGGGTTGGCCTCATTTAACTGGAATTCACCAACAAATCGGCTTCCTCTCGCGGCTTTGACAGTCGTTTCCAGTGTTCCTGGCAGGTTAGATGGGTTCTTTCATGGGAAGTTTGGATTCTTTCCGGAAGGGGAGCTTGTGGTGGTAGGTGATTTAGCGGAGTTCTATGTGCTCGAAGTGGAAGGAATCGGAGACGTTCCGCCTGACTATTCGAGTATGGATCTGAAGCGGATTCAAGGCTCCTTGCCTTCTTGGTCTTCTGCGTGCGCCCTGCTTCAGGCATCGATTTCGCGCTGAAGTAACAAGCTTCAGAGATGGAGGGAGTAAATTTGGTCCCAGATACCACACTGAGATGATCTCAGTGGCTTTCAGGTGAGTCTTTCGTGTCCGGTGAGAGGGCCCAACAGCTTCGTGCCCGGTACTCGGGTGTTGATGGCTGATGGCACGTCCAAGCCGATCGAGAAGGTCAAGACCGGCGACCAGGTACTGGCCACCGATCCCGAGACCGGTGAACAGGGTCCCAGGACGGTGCTGGCCACCATCGTCGGCACGGGAGCCAAGACCCTGGTCGAGATCACCGTGGACGCCACCACCGAAAAACCCGCGGACGACGACAGCGACCGGGAAGGAACTCCCGGGCCGACCGCGGTCGGCGACGTCATTCTCGCAACCGACGGCCATCCCTTCTGGGTTCCCGAACTCGGCCAGTGGGTTGCTGCCATTGACCTGACCCCGGGGATGTGGCTGCAGACCTCGGCCGGCACCTGGGTCCAAATCACCGCCATCCAGACGTGGACCCAGGCCGCCACCGTCCACAACCTCACCATCCAAGACCTGCACACGTATGTACTGGCCGGGGCCACGCCGGTATTGACCCACAATTCCGGTCCGGATTGTGGAGTTCCAGTTGGTGGCAGGAATGGAGACCGTCTCGGCGGCGAGGACTTCCATGGGAGTGACTACAGCCTCGACGAGATGGTTGAGTTCGTGAACGGACATACGGGTGACGGGAACCCGGCGATGGGACGTCCGTCCGCTGCTGAAATTGAGACGACACTTCGGCAGGCCGGGCCGCGCCAACTCGACGGGCAGAACTCGTCGAGGTTTGACCACAATGGCGTCCGCGTAATTATCAACTGGGATATGCCGTGGAAGTCCACGTCGTATTACCCTGGCAGGTGAATGGATGAATGTAAGTGAACGCGGCGAATGGCTCGGATGCTTCCTGACGGATGTAGATATCCGTCGACTGGAGAGCGTCTCCGTTCCAGTTACCCCGGAGCGGGCCTTGGGGCTGGTTGAACTGCTGGAGAGTTGGCGCAATCACGTTCTCAGGATTGAGGCGGAGGTGGGGCTTCCCGATTCCGACAGAACGGTGTGGGGCGTCTATGACTTGATTGCCGCCCTCACGCTCAGGAGTTTCATCTCTCGTGGCATGAAAAACGCCGACTCGGGTTTCCTTGGGGGGTTCAGGCGGGCGCTCGATGATGTTGACTCCAGATTTATGAAGTTCACTGAAATTGATGAATCTGGAATCGTTCGTCGTATCGATGGGGGTGGGCGATCGAATGGCGAATGGTGGTGGGATCGAGTTCCACGGATTGGCCCGATCCGTCGAGAGGTCGAGCGAATCAAATCGTCATCGTGACCTGGTTGCAGCTGTCGAAATGAAGAGAATTCGATGGTAGTCCTAGAGTTTCACCAGTAAGCCTGAAGCCCCGCCGGATTACCTTCCGGCGGGGCTTCAGGGGTGCTTGACAGCAATGTTGACGGCAACGTCAGCGGACGACTGCTGCGGCGGGCGGGTCGTCAGGGTCGTCGTCCTGGCCGAGGGCATCGTCAAGGCTGTCGATGACTTGGCGCTGAAGGCGGAGTCGGACGTGGGCGTAGACGCCGGCGGTGACGCCGATGTGGGCGTGGCCCAACAACTCTTTGATGACGACGAGGGCGACAACTGGAAGCGCCCGCGTGTCACTGGTGGTGGATGTTAATGAAGTACGTGCATGTGGAGTCGCTGCAGGATCAGTACGGGTATCATCTGGACCCGCAAAATTACTTGCAGGTTCTCCCGTAACTTTCCGGAGATCTTCCCCCTGGTGCGGCGGCGTTTGCCACGGATCCCGATCACTACAACTTCCGAGGTTATCGGTGCGTTAAGGATCTAGATCGTTGATGGGGGTTGTGGGTGTGTTGGTCAGTGGTCGTAGGCGGTCAGGGAGCGTTTGACGGGGGGCACCGATCAGCCAGTTGTGCCAGGTGACGGCGCTGAGCGCGCAGATCCTCTGACACACCCTGGCCCACAGTCCCTCGGTGGTGCGCGCGTTGTGGCGTTCCAACCTGAGCTGGTTCTTCAGCGTCCAGATGATCGCCTCGATCCGCTGGCGCAGCCAGGACGGAAACACCTTCACTTCGGGTTCGGGCTCGTCTGCGCGCACCGGGCGGATGAGCGGATGGCCCAGGCCAGCGGCCGCGTTCTCGATCTTGGCTCCGGCGAAGCCCTTGTCGCACACGATCGGGGCCGGACCGGGGGCGCACCGTTGGACGTGCAGCAGGTGCCGGGCCTGGGCGCGTTCGTCCAGCTCCTTGATAGGGGGAAATCGGACGACACCGCCCACTCCTCGACCCGGCTCGTCCGGGTCAGCACACCGGGATCCAGTTGGGAGTCCATCCCCACGTGCGTGGGGCTTACGCGGGAAAGAGAGGGGCGGCCAAGGCTGTGGTCGGTCCATCCCCACGTGCGTGGGGCTCACAAGTAGTGGCCGGAGGGCAGCGGGAACGGGTGCAGTCCATCCCCACGTGCGTGGGGCTCACTTGACCACGTCCAGGACCTCGGCGTCGGGTCGCGGTCCATCCCCACGTGCGTGGGGCTCACGCTACCGGTCACCGCGAGAAGTTTCTCAGCGACGGTCCATCCCCACGTGCGTGGGGCTCACCCGCAGGACCCGCTGGGGGTCGCGGCGATCCGCGGTCCATCCCCACGTGCGTGGGGCTCACCCGCAGGACCCGCTGGGGGTCGCGGCGATCCGCGGTCCATCCCCACGTGCGTGGGGCTCACCCGCAGGACCCGCTGGGGGTCGCGGCGATCCGCGGTCCATCCCCACGTGCGTGGGGCTCACGTACCCGTACCGCCCCGCCTCACCGGGATGGGCGGTCCATCCCCACGTGCGTGGGGCTCACTCGTCGATCGGGTGGGTGCGCAGCGGCCCGTGCGGTCCATCCCCACGTGCGTGGGGCTCACCCAACCTCCGGGGTGTCCGCAGCAGCCTCAACAGGTCCATCCCCACGTGCGTGGGGCTCACACGGTGGCTGAGCTGAGTGGCGTGGGCGAGGACGGTCCATCCCCACGTGCGTGGGGCTCACCTGAACGGCACGTCGACATGGTCAGGTGTCAGCGGTCCATCCCCACGTGCGTGGGGCTCACACGGTGGCTGAGCTGAGTGGCGTGGGCGAGGACGGTCCATCCCCACGTGCGTGGGGCTCA
Organism: Thermobifida halotolerans; assembly: GCF_003574835.2. Classification (NCBI taxonomy): domain Bacteria; kingdom Bacillati; phylum Actinomycetota; class Actinomycetes; order Streptosporangiales; family Nocardiopsidaceae; genus Thermobifida; species Thermobifida halotolerans. Next base: position 1,274,771 of record NZ_CP063196.1, read on the forward strand.
CCTGAACGGCACGTCGACATGGTCAGGTGTCAGCGGTCCATCCCCACGTGCGTGGGGCTCACACGGTGGCTGAGCTGAGTGGCGTGGGCGAGGACGGTCCATCCCCACGTGCGTGGGGCTCACCTGAACGGCACGTCGACATGGTCAGGTGTCAGCGGTCCATCCCCACGTGCGTGGGGCTCACACGGTGGCTGAGCTGAGTGGCGTGGGCGAGGACGGTCCATCCCCACGTGCGTGGGGCTCACACAATCCCGTTGACGATGCCCATCACCGCCGACGGTCCATCCCCACGTGCGTGGGGCTCACGCTGCCCAGGTGGCGGCTATTTCTAGTGGCGACGGTCCATCCCCACGTGCGTGGGGCTCACGCGGTGGCTGGCGCCCCAGGCCACCTTCGCCAGCGGTCCATCCCCACGTGCGTGGGGCTCACCCAGTTGGTCTTCGGACGTGGCATGGCGGTGCCGGTCCATCCCCACGTGCGTGGGGCTCACCGATGATGCGCCACTCCATCATGTCCATTTCGCGGTCCATCCCCACGTGCGTGGGGCTCACCCGCGCCACCCCCTACGCGGCCGGACTGAGTCCGGTCCATCCCCACGTGCGTGGGGCTCACCCAGCGATCTGGGCGGCGTAGTCGTCATCAGCCGGTCCATCCCCACGTGCGTGGGGCTCACTGCAACGCGATGTGCGCGGCCACCACCGAGTCCGGTCCATCCCCACGTGCGTGGGGCTCACGACCGCAAAGGCCGGCCCCTCTACCGGGGACGCGGTCCATCCCCACGTGCGTGGGGCTCACCCGTCCACGGTGTGCTTACGCAACGCACCGTCCGGTCCATCCCCACGTGCGTGGGGCTCACTCACTGTTGACATTGATCCGGAACGGCCGATCCGGTCCATCCCCACGTGCGTGGGGCTCACCGAGCCCGCCGACTACACGTGGACGTGGGACGCGGTCCATCCCCACGTGCGTGGGGCTCACAGAAGTTGACCTGCGGTTTTGTGGAGCGTTATCTCCGCGTTATCCACCCCGCGAGTGGCCTCCACCCACAGGACCACTCTAGACCAGCTTTGCGGAAACGTCCCGCTCACGGCGGGCTCGCCCGCTACGTTCCGCGCGTACCGGGACGACGCCGTGACCAGTGGGGGAGTGGGGGCGGACGTCCGGACCGCTCTCTGTTTCCCGGAGTGGCCTCGTCCTAACCGTCGGACGCCAGCAGGGCGCGGAGCCGTTCGAGCGCGCTGGCCCGGCGCGGGGAGGTGCGGGGCAGGGACGCGACCAGGGCCTCCAGCACCTGTGCGTCCTCCCGGCCCAGGTCGCGGCAGGCGAGCTGCCACAGCAGCTCGCTGTCGCCGAGTTCCAGGACACTGGTGCGCAGGGTGGCCGCGACCTCGTCGCGCACCGTGCGGACGCCGGGCGCCTCCGAGCGGCCCAGCAGCTCGCCCCGGTAGGCGGCCAGGGCCGCGCGCACGTCGCCCGCGGCGAGCCGGTCGCGCACCCATAGCAGGTCGCAGTCGGGGACGGCGGCGAGCCGGTAGGGGCGGGGCAGCAGGACGCGCTGGCCGAGCTGGGCGCGTAGCCGGTGCACCTCGACGCGGACGGTGGTGGGGTTGCCGTCCTCGCCGTAGAGCCCCAGGGCGAGCTGCTCGGCGGTGCGTCCCTCCGGGTGCAGCGCCAGCAGGGCCAGGATCTCGGCGTGCCGCAGCGACACCGGGACGCACCGGCCGCCCAGCCGGACCGCGGGAGCGTTCGGACCCAGCAGGCGCAGGGCCAGCGTCCGGGGGGAGGGCGGCGCGGCCGCTGCCTGGGACACCGGCCGCCGACCGGACTTCGAGGGATTGGACGAGGAGCGCGCCCGTGGCCGGGGCAGCCGCAGCAGCCACCCCTCGGTCAGCGGCTCCAGCGTGCCGTGCACGCCGCCGCCCAGGTCGACGCGGCCGTCGCCGGTGGTGTCCACCCGGTCGGGCAGTGCGACGGGGCAGTCATCGCGCCGGTGCGTGGCGACGACGCGGCCGCTCCCGCTGAGCAGCGCCCCCGGCTGTCCGCCGAGGCGGCGCAGCTCGGGCAGGCGGCGTTCCCGCAGCCGCTGGTCCGCGGCCATCATCCGCAGCCGCAGTTCCTTCTCGGCGAGCTCGGACGCGGCCGACACCAGTTGCACCATCGCCGGGTGCACGCTGTCCTGCTGGCCGCTGACGTCGACGGTGCCCAGCAGGCGGCCGGTGTCGGGGTCGGTGATCGGGCAGGCCGCGCAGGTCCAGGTGTGGTAGGCGCGCACCAGGTGTTCGGCCGCGTAGATCTGCACGGGCCGGCCGGTGGCCAGCGCGGTGCCCATGGCGTTGGTGCCGATGGTGTCCTCGCGCCACTGGGTGCCCTCGGTGAGCAGCACCCGGTCGGCCGCGCCGCGCACCGGTGCGGCGCCCTCGCGCCACAGGATGCGGCCGTCGGCGTCGGTGACGATGAGCAGTTGGGCGGAGGCGTCCACCGCGGCGTCCAAGACGCGGCGCAGGGTCGGCACCACGGCGGCCAGCGGATGGCCGGAGCGTACCTCGCGCAGTTCGTCGGGGTCGTAGACCAGGGGCGGGGCGCTGCCCTCGGGATCGACCCTGGCCCGCAGGGAGCGGCCCCAGGACGCGGAGACCACGGAACGCAGGTCGCGGCTGCTTCGTGTGCCGCCGAGCACGTCGTCGTAGGCGCGGTGCAGCGCGCGGAGGGAGGGCCGCTGCGGTGCCCGTGCGCGGCCCTGCCGAGAGTGGGACCCGGAAGAAACGGACACGTTGTCACCGTCCGGTGGGCAGAGCGGTCGTGGCGTGCGGGTGCCAGACGCGTCCGGCGTCTGGCGGCCATGCTGCGGATCATGACCGCAAAACGCCTGGAAGGCAAGCCCCCTTTGGGCCCTGCTCGCGCGGTTCGCGGCGGCGCGCCGCCGGTCCTTCCGCGGTGATCTGGGTCACGTCGGTCCGTCCGGTGGGACGGGGCCGGATGCAACGAGACTGCAACGCTCCCGCTCCTAGTGTGGCGCAGCACACACCCCAACCGTGTCTGCAGGAGGGAAACGGCAGTGACCGTCTACGCGGCGCCGGGCACGACCGGCAGCATCGTCGAGTACCGGTCCCGGTACGACAACTTCATCGGCGGCGAGTACGTGCCCCCGGTCAAGGGAGACTACTTCGCCAACGTCACCCCCGTCACCGGGCGCCCCTTCACCGAGGTCGCCCGCAGCACCGCCGAGGACGTGGACCGGGCGGTGGACGCCGCCGAGAAGGCCGCGCCCGCGTGGGGGCGCACCTCCCCGGCGGAGCGCGCGCTCGTCCTCAACCGCATCGCCGACCGGGTCGAGGCCAGCCTGGAGAAGCTGGCGGTCGCCGAGACCTGGGAGAACGGCAAGCCGGTGCGCGAGACCCTCGCCGCTGACCTGCCGCTGGTCGTGGACCACTTCCGCTACTTCGCGGGGGCGATCCGCGCCCAGGAGGGCCGCACCTCCCAGATCGACGACACCACCGTGGCCTACCACTTCAACGAACCGCTGGGCGTGGTCGGGCAGATCATCCCGTGGAACTTCCCGCTGCTCATGGCGGCGTGGAAGCTCGCCCCGGCGCTGGCGGCGGGCAACGCCGTGGTGCTCAAGCCGGCCGAGCAGACCCCCGCCTCCATCCACCTGCTGGTGGAGCTGGTCGCCGACCTGCTCCCGGCGGGCGTGCTCAACGTGGTCAACGGCTTCGGCGCGGAGGCGGGCAGGCCGTTGGCGCAGCACAGCCGGGTCCGCAAGGTCGCCTTCACCGGCGAGACCACCACGGGACGGCTGATCATGCAGTACGCCAGCGAGAACCTGATCCCGGTGACGCTGGAGCTGGGCGGCAAGAGCCCCAACATCTTCTTCTCCGACGTGGCCGCCGAGCGGGACGCGTTCTACGACAAGGCGCTGGAGGGCTTCGCGCTGTTCGCGCTGAACTCCGGCGAGGTGTGCACCTGCCCGTCGCGGGCGCTGGTCCAGGCCGACATCTACGACGCCTTCCTCGCCGACGCCGTGGAGCGGACCCGCGCGATCAGGACGGGCAACCCGCTGGACACCGAGACGATGATCGGCGCGCAGGCCAGCAACGACCAGTTGGAGAAGATCCTGTCCTACATCGACATCGGCAGGCAGGAGGGCGCGAAGGTCCTGCTGGGCGGGGAGCGCCTGGAGCACGAGGGCGACCTGGCGGGCGGCTACTACGTGGCGCCGACGGTCTTCGAGGGCCACAACGGGATGCGGATCTTCCAGGAGGAGATCTTCGGCCCGGTGGTCTCGGTGACCCGGTTCGACGACTACGCCGACGCCGTCGCGATCGCCAACGACACCCTGTACGGACTGGGCGCGGGCGTGTGGTCGCGCAGCGGCACCACCGCCTACCGGGCGGGCCGCGACATCCAGGCGGGCCGGGTGTGGGTGAACAACTACCACGCCTACCCGGCGCACGCCGCCTTCGGGGGCTACAAGCAGTCGGGCATCGGCCGGGAGAACCACCACATGATGCTGCAGCACTACCAGCAGACCAAGAACCTGCTGGTCAGCTACTCGGATAACGCGCTGGGGCTGTTCTAGCCGTGGACGCGGGCCGAGTCGGGCGCGTGTCGCTGACCGGTGCGGCGGCCGAGTTGCTGGTCCGCCTCACCGAGCGGCACGGCCCGCTGATGTTCCACCAGTCGGGCGGCTGCTGCGACGGCAGTTCGCCGATGTGCTACCCGGAGGGCGAGTTCCGGATCGGCGCGTCCGACGTGCACCTGGGCGACCTGCGGGTCGGAGGACTGGAGCGGCCGGTCCCGGTGTGGATGTCGAAGGCGCAGTTCGCCTACTGGCGGCACACCCACCTGACCATCGACGTGGTTCCGGGGCGGGGCGGCGGCTTCTCGGTGGAGGCGCCCGAGGGGGTGCGGTTCCTGATCCGCTCCCGGCTGCTGACCGAGGAGGAGCTGTCCGCGCTGGAGCGGTGCGAGGAGGGCTGATCCGCGGCGGGCGGGGCGTCGGCGCGGGCCCCGCCCGCCGCTCTTCCCGGCCGGTCGTCTTGTGGCGGGACCGGTTTGCTCCCCTACCTACCGATAGGTAGGGTGAGGGTGTTCCCGGGTTCGGTCCACGCCCGCGGTCCAACGGGATCCGTGGCGGAGGGGCCGGACCCGACCGCCCCGGGGCGCTGTCCGCCGCGCCCCACCACCTCGGGAGGCATGGTGACCACCACCGGCACCAGGAATCGGATCATGGAGGCGTTCCGGAAGCAGTTGGCCGCCAACGGCTACCCCGGCATCTCCCTCACGGCCGTCGCCGAGGAGGCCGGGATCCGGAAGGCGTCCCTCTACCACCACTTCCCCAGGGGCAAGGACGAACTGTACGCGGCGGTCACGCGCGGCTTCGTCCAGGCCCAGCGCGCCCGCCTCACCGCCGCGCTCGCGGCGGGAGGGGACCTGCGCGCCCGGCTCGTCAGGCTCGCCGACGCCGCGGCCGACCCCTCGGGGGAGGTGGTCTCCTTCGAGCAGCGACTGTTCGACGCGCTGCCGTTCGTCGACGAGGAGACCAGGGACGCGGTCTCCGAGGAGTACGTCGAGGGGGTGCTGCGACCGGTGGTGCCGCTGTTCAGGGAGGCGGTGGAGTCGGGGGAGCTGACCGGGGCCGACCCCGAGTTCCTGATGAACGCCTTCTTCCACCTGGCCCGCGTCTCCGACATGCGGCCGGCGGGCGAGCCGACCGCCGAACTGGTCGCCGACCTGTTCCTCGACGGGGCCCGCGCGAGGAACGACTGAGAGGCTGCCGGGCCCGCGTGCGGCGGGAGGGCGCCGGGACCGCCTGTGGCGCCTCCGCCCCCGCGGTCGCCGCGGTGGCGGGCGCCGCAGCGCCGTCAGGCGGGCAGTGTGCCGACCGCGCTGCGGCCGCCGTCGACGGTGTAGACGCCGCCGGTGATCCAGTCGGCCTCGTCACTGGCGAGGAAGAGGGCCAGGGAGGCGATGTCGTCGACCGTGCCGAGGCGGCCCAGGGGGTAGTTGCGTGCGGCGGCGGCGTTGGCCTCCTCGACGGTGGCCGCGGTGAGACCGCGTTTCCGGCGGGACCGCTCCACCAGCGGGGTGTAGACGCCTCCCGGGCAGATCGCGTTGACGCGGATGTTGTCGGGGGCGTAGGCGGCGGCCATCTGCCGGGTGATGGAGACGACGCCGCCCTTGGCCGCGGCGTAGGGGAAGATGCCGGGGATGCCGATGAGGCCGCCGACGCTGGCCTGGTTGATGACGGCGCCCCGTCCGCGCTCGACCATGTGCGGCAGCGCGTACCTGGAGGTCAGCCACACGCCCTTGAGATTGACGGCGATGACCCGGTCCCACTCCTCCTCGGTGGTGTCGGCGGCGTCACCGGAGCCGGAGACGCCCGCGTTGGCGAAGACGACGTCGATGCGGCCGAAGCGGGCGAGGGTGTCGGCGGTCATCCGCTCGGCGTCGGCCGCGGAGGAGACGTCGGCGGCCAGGGCGATCGCGGCGCCGCCCGCCTCGGTGATCTGCGCGGCGACCCGTCCGGCCGCGTCGGCGTCGAGGTCGACGCAGGCGAGTGAGGCGCCCTCGGCGGCGAAGCGCAGCGCGCTGGCGCGGCCGAAGCCCGACCCGGCGCCGGTGATCAGCGCGACCCTGTCCGCCAACCGTCCTGGTGTCGTCATGGGGGGAGTGCCTCCTGGAAACGCCGACAATACGATGAGTTCAAATATTTTGATTATCATCGAATTGTGACGCTGTCCACATCCGCCTCCAAGGCACGGCCGGGCCGCTCGGCGGTGTGCGCGCGCAGTGAGGCGAGCAGGAAGTCGACCAGCCTCCGGGCGTAGCGGCGGCGGGCCGCGGCCTGCTGCCGGATGTGCTCGGGGGCGGCGAGCGAGTGGTTGACCACCGCGCCGTGGAGGGCGTCGAGCAGCAGGGACACCGGCGTGTGCGGGCTCAGTTCGCCCCGGGCGACGGCGCGCTTGACGATCGCCCGCGACGCCCGGATCTGCGACTCGCGCACCCGCTGCCAGCGTTCGGCGATGCCCGGGGTGAGGCGCGACTCCACCGCCATGCGCCGCGCCGCCAGTCCGTCGGGGCCGTGGAACAGTTCCATCAGCAGGTCGGCGAACTCCAGCAGGTCGGTGTGGACGTCGCCGTTGTCGATCTCGGCGATCGGCGCGAAACGGCTGGCCACCGCCTCGGTCAGCAGTTCCTCCTTGCTGCTCCAGCGCAGGTAGAGCGAGGCCTTGCCGACCCCGGCCGCGCGTGCCACGGCCTCCATGCTGAAGCCCGACCAGCCGAGCCGGCCGAACACCTGGAGGGCGGCCGCGGTGATCCGCCGGTCCACGTCCGGGTCGCGGGGGCGTCCGCTGCGGTCCTTGCGAGGGGGCGTGTCCATGCGCTCCAGGGTCGCACACCGGGGGACGCGGGTTGACTTACTGAACGACTACTGTTCATTATCAGTTTTTGTGTACGTCAACCGTTCAGTAAAGAGGGCACGTGTCTACCGGATTCAGCGCTGAGGCGGAGGACTTCGGCCGCACCGTCGCCGACGTCCTCGCCGACCTGTGGGGGGACGCCACCGCGGCGCCCGACGGCGACCTCGCCCGGCTGTGGAAGACCGCCGCCGCGCAGGGATGGTTCGAGCTCGCCTCCGAGCGGGCCCTGGACTTCCTGGTCGCCGCGGTCCGCGAACTCGGCAGGCGGGCCTGCCCGCTGCCGGTCGTCGACGCCTACGTCGCCGGGCTGCTGCTCGGCGCCGACCACGCCGAGCGGGTCGCCTCCGGGCGGCTGCGCCCCGTCGTCGCGGTCGTCGACGACCCCGGCACGGACACGGCCGACCACTGCGAGGCCGCCCCGCACGCCACCCACGTCCTGCTGGTGCACCCCGGCAGCGGGCGGGTGCGGCTGGCACCGATCAGCCGGGTCGAGCCGACCCCCGGACTGGCGGTGCCCGCCTGGTCGCGGGTGGGCGTCGCCGAACCGGAGACCGAACTGCGGGCCGAGGCCGCGCTGATCGACGACGCCCTGGCGGTGTGGACCCTGGGACTGGCGGTGCGGGCGCTGGGCGCGGCCGGGCGCGGCCACGAACTGGCCGTCGCCCACGCCGCCACGCGGGAGCAGTTCGGCCGCGTCATCGGCGGCTTCGGCGCGGTGCAGCAGCGGGTCGCCGCCTGCCACATCGAGGTCGGCGCGGCCGAGGCGCTCGTCAAGGACGCGGTCGGCCACGGCCTGGCGGAGAGCGGCGAGTGGACGCTGGCCGCGGCGCTGGCCGTGCGCTACGTCGGCGACACGGCCACGTCGGTCATGTTCGGCGCGCAGCACACCCTGGGCGCGATCGGGTTCTTCGAGGAGCACGAGGCCGCCTGGCTGTTCCGCCGGGTGCACGCCGACGTGGCGCGGCTGCGCGCGGCGGCCCGCCACGCCACCGGGGTCAGCCGCGCACTGGTGGAGCAGGGCCGCTCGCTGCCGTCCTTCCACCTCGGCGAGGCCGCCGAGGAGTTTCGCTCCCGCATCCGCGCGCTGCTCGCCGAGCACCGCGTCGTCGACGGACACGGCCGTCAGGACCACGACCGGGAGCGGCTGCGCGCGGCGATGGCCGAGCGCGGACTGTTCAGCCTCGGCTGGCCCGTCGAGGAGGGCGGCCGGGAGGCCGGGGTCGCCGAGCAGGCCGTCCTCAACGAGGAGATGAAGTACGCGCGCGGCCCGGTCGACCGCGCGATGAGCGCCGCGATGCTGCTGGGCCACTCGATCCTGAAGCACGGCACCCCGGAGCAGAAGGCGGAGTTCCTGCCGCTGATCCGACGCGGCGAGATGCGCTTCTGCCTGGGCTACAGCGAACCGGAGGCGGGGTCGGACCTGGCGTCCCTGCGCACCGGGGCGGTCCGCGACGGCGACCACTGGGTCGTCAACGGCCAGAAGTCGTGGACCACCAGGGCGCACACCGCCAGCCACGTGTGGCTGGCGGTGCGCACCGATCCCGACGCGGTGCCCCGCCACGCGGGCATCACGATCTTCCTGGTGCCGATGGACACCCCCGGCATCACGGTCCAGCGGCACACCGCGCTGTCCGGTGAGGTCTCCTGCACCGTGTTCTACGACGACGTGCGGGTGCCCGACAGCGCGCGCGTGGGCGAGGTCAACGGCGGCTGGCGGGTCATCACCGACGCCCTGGCGGCCGAGCGCGTCGTCATGGGCGGGGTCGCCGCCACACTGCTGCGCCAGCTCGACGACCTGCTGGAGCACCTGCGCACCGACCCCGAGCGGATGCTGGGGGCGGACGGCTCGGGCAAGCGGGAGCGGCTGGAGTCCCTGGCGGCCCGGCTCCAGGCCGCCCGCGCCCTCGTGCTGGAGGCGACGCGGGCCATGGCCGGGGGCGGGGGCTCGGACCTGGCCGCCCCGATGGCCGGGGTCCTCGGCGGCGAACTCGCCGAGGACTTCGGCCAGGGCGTGCTGGAACTGCTGGGCCCGGACGCGGCGCTGGGCGCGGACGTGCCCCGCGCCCCCGGCGGCGGCGTGTTCGAGCGGGCGCTGCGCACCTCGCCGATGTTCGTCATCGGAGGGGGCACCAACGACATCCAGCGCGCGATCGTCGCGCGCGGCCTGGGCCTGCCGCGCGAGGAGCGCGCGGCGCGCGGAAGGGGCGCCGGATGCGGACCGCGCTGACCGACATGCTCGGCGTCGACGTCCCCCTGGTCGGGTTCAACCGCTCCCCGGGAGTGGTCGCCGAGGTCACCAGGGCGGGCGGCTTCGGGGTGCTGGCCGCCACCTCCTACAGCCCCGAGGAGTTGGACGTCCAGCTCACCTGGATCGAGGAGCGGGTGCAGGGGCGGCCCTACGGCGTGGACCTGCTGGTGCCCGCCACGACGACGGTCGGCGACCCGGCCGACCTCGTGGCGAGCCTGCGCGCGCAGATCCCCGCCGAGCACATCGAGTTCGTCCGGGGCCTGCTGGAGCGCTACGGCGTGGACCCCGGCGACCTGTCCCGGGGGTTCGGCGCGGCCGACGACCAGGTCGAGGGCATCGCCCCGACGGGGGTGGAGGCGCTGCTGGACGTCGCGTTCTCCCACGACATCTCCCTGGTCGCCAACGCGCTCGGACCGCCGCCGCCGTCACTGGTGGAGCGCGGCAGGAAGGCGGGAGTCGCGGTGGCCGCGCTGGTCGGCAGGGCCGAACACGCGCTCAGGCAGCTCGACGCCGGGGTGGACCTGCTGGTCGCGCAGGGCACGGAGGCGGGCGGGCACACCGGCACCGTCGCCACCATGGTGCTCACCCCCGAGATCGTCCACATCGCCGGGGACACGCCGGTGCTGGCGGCGGGCGGGATCGCCTCGGGCGCTCAGATGGCCGCGGCGCTGGCGCTGGGCGCGGCGGGCGTGTGGTGCGGGTCGGTGTGGCTGAACAGCGTCGAGGACATCACGCCGGTGCACGTCAAGCGGAAGTTCCAGACCGCGGCCAGCACCGACACGGTGCGTTCGCGCACCCGCACCGGCAAGCCCGCCCGTCAACTGCGCAGCGCCTGGCACGACGAGTGGGAGCGTCCCGGCAGCCCCGAGCCGCTGGGCATGCCGCTGCAGATGATGCTGGCCAAGGACGCCTGGCAGCGCATCGACGCGGCGGCCGAGGCGGGGGCGGAGGGCGCCCGGGAGCTGGAGTCGTTCTTCGTCGGGCAGGTCGTGGGCTCCTTCGAGGAGCCGCGGCCCACCGCCCGGATCGTCGCGGAGATCGCCGCCGAGTGCGAGGAGCGCATCGCCGGCCTCTGGCGGATGCTGTGACCGGCCGGGAGCGACGGGCCTTCGGGAGGGCGGGTCCGGGGCGGCGCCGCACCGCCGCCCCGGACCCCGGGGCGCGCTCAGGCGGCCCAGCCGGTGCCCAGGTCGGTGCCGACGTGCATGGTGATGGTCTTCTCCGCGATCAGCGCCTCGTCACCCGTGACGCGGATGCGGTCGACGTAGGTGCCCCAGCCGATGGCCGAGCGGTCGGCGCCGCGGCCGGTGAAGAGGAAGTAGGAGGCGATCTCCACCAGGCCCGGCTCCAGCCAGGTGGTTTCGGGGGCGACGATGAAGTGGCGCTTCTCCGCGGGGTCGATCTCCAGCAGCCTGCGGTAGAACTCCGCGATCCCCTGCCGCCCGGCGGCGTCGCCCCGCCGCGTGCGCAGCACGCCGTCCTCGGTGAACAGGGCCGCGACCTCCTCGGGGACGGGGTCGTCCAGGGCCGCGGCGTAGCGGTGCAGGTGGTTGCGCGCGGTCTCCATCTCCTCCAGCCGTTGGACGCGGCGCAGCAGGGCCGCCACGGCTTCCGGGTTCGTCGCGGTCATGGGTCGGTCTCCTCGTCTCGGTGAGCGCGGCGGGGCCGGGTGCGCCCGATCGCCGCAACAGCGCCCGGTGCGGGGTCGAACGGCCCCGCAAGGGGTTTGACCTCACACAACTATATGATTAACATCATCTTCATTATCATGAAATAGGCGTTTGTGGGAGAAACCGCAGGCGATGGAGGGTGAGAGCATCGTGTCTTTGACGGAGCGTCCGGAACTGTTCATCGGGGGACGCTGGGTCAGGAGCAGGGAAACCCGGCGGGTCGAGGTGCGCAACCCGGCCACCGGCGCCTACGTCGGAAGCGCCGCCCTGGCCTCGACCGCGGACATCGACGACGCCGTCGCCGCCGCCCGCGCCAGCTTCGACTCCGGCGTGTGGGCCGACACCCCGCCCGAGCGGCGTGCCGCGGTCCTGCACCGGGCCGCCGACCTGCTGGAGGCGCGCGCCCCCGAACTCGCCGGGCTCATCACCTCCGAGCTCGGCTGCCCGATCTGGTTCAGCGAGCGCGCCCACGTCCCCAACCCCATCCGCCACCTGCGCTACTACGCCGATCTGGCCAAGGACTTCAGCTACGACGAGCACCGCAGCGACGGCGCCAACACCAGCATCGTCACCCAGGTCCCCGTCGGTGTCGTCGCCGCCATCACCCCCTGGAACGGGCCGCTGAGCACCCCCGCGCTGAAGGTCGCCCCCGCCCTGGCCGCGGGCTGCTCGGTCGTCCTCAAGCAGCCGCCGGAGACCCCGCTGTCGGCCTACAACCTCGCCGACGCCCTCACCGAGGCGGGCCTGCCCGACGGCGTGCTCAACATCGTCCCCGCCGACCGCGCCGAAGGCGCCTACCTCGTCAACCACCCCCAGGTCGACAAGGTCGCCTTCACCGGAAGCTCGGCCGCGGGCAGGAAGATCATGGCCGACTGCGCCGAGCGGATCGCCCGGGTCACACTGGAACTCGGCGGCAAGTCCGCCGCGATCATTCTCGACGACGCCGACGTCGACAAGGTCGTTCCCGCCCTGCTGCCGATGGCGTTCATGGTCAACGGCCAGGCCTGCATCGCCCAGACCCGGCTGCTGGTGCCCCGCTCCCGCAAGGACGAGATCGTCGACGCGTTCGCCCGCGCGATCAGCGACCAGCGGGTCGGCGACCCCGCCGACCCCGCCACGATGATCGGCCCCATGGTCAGCCGGCGCCAGCAGGAACGCGTCGAGGGCTACATCGCCACCGGACGCTCCGAGGGCGCCCGCGTCGTCGTCGGCGGAGAGCGCCCCCGCCTGCCGTCGGAGCTGGCGGGCGGCTGGTTCGTCGCGCCCACCCTGCTCTCCGACGTCCACAACTCGATGCGCGTGGCCCAGGAGGAGATCTTCGGCCCCGTGCTCGCCGTCATCGACTACGGCAGCGACGAGGAGGCCGTCGCCATCGCCAACGACTCCGTCTACGGCCTGTCCGGCTCGGTGTGGAGCGGCGACGACGGACGCGCCCTGGCCGTCGCCCGCCGTATGCGCACCGGAATGGTCAGCCTCAACGGCCGGCCCCAGGCCTTCGGCACTCCCTTCGGCGGCTTCAAGCAGTCCGGCGTCGGCCGGGAGATGGGCCCCGAGGGATTCCGGGCCTACCTGGAGACCATGTCCATCGCCGTCGGCTCCTGACGCGCACCGACCAGGAAGGAGAGGACGATGACCGAACGCCTGAGAGGACGCGTCGCGGCGATCACCGGCGGAGCCAGCGGCATCGGCGAGGCCACCGCGCGACGCTTCCACGCCGAGGGCGCCAGCGTCGTGATCGCCGACGTCCAGGACGAGGCCGGGCAGGCCCTGGCCGGGGAGCTGGGCGAGCGCGCGCTGTTCGTGCGCACCGACGTCAGCCGCGAGGAGGACGTCGCCGCGCTCGTCGACACCGCGGTCGACCGCTTCGGCCGACTCGACGTGATGTTCAACAACGCCGGGATCATGGGCGCGCTCGGCCCCATCGACGCCACCCGGCTGTCCGACGCCGACCTCACCATCGCGGTGAACCTGCGCGGCGTCATCTGCGGGATGAAGCACGCGGCCCGGGTCATGAAACCCCGGCGCAGCGGCGCCATCATCTCCACCTCCAGCCCCGCCGGGGTGCTGGGCGGGATCGGACCGCACATCTACAGCGCGGTCAAGGCCGGCGTCATCGGCCTGTCCAACTCGGTCGCGGCCGAGCTGCGCCAGCACGGCATCCGGGTCAACACGATCATCCCCGGGGCCGTGGTCTCGCCCATGACCGCCGGGATCGTCGTCGACGACGCGGGCGACATCGCCGGAACCCAGGAGGCGCTGAGCCGCACCGCCCTCATGGGGCGTCCCATCCAGCCCGCCGACGTCGCCGCGGGCGCTCTCTACCTGGCCAGCGACGACGCCGCGTTCGTCACCGGCGTCGTGCTGCCGGTGGACGCCGGACTGACCGGGGCGAGTCGGCCCTCCCCCTACACCTCGGGACGCTACGCACAACCCGTCGCCCTGCTGGAAGCCGGTCGACGCATCGGAACGGACAACCGATGAGAACCACGGTGACCCCCCAGCGGCTGCGGGAGTTCTTCCAGCCGCGCTCCTTCGCGCTCGTCGGCGCCAGCGACAAGTCGACCTTCTCGGCGCTGCTGCACCGCAACCTGGTGGCGGCCGGCCACGAGTCGGTGACCTACCTGGTCAACCGCAGAGCCGAGCGGGTCCACGGCCGCCGCGCCCATCCAAGCTGCCGCGCCATCGGCCGCCCCGTCGACCTGGCCTTCGTCATGGTGCCCGCGGCCGCGGTGGGCGACGCCCTGCGCGACGCCGCCGCGGCCGGGGTGCGCGGCGTGCTCGTGCTCAGCTCCGGCTTCGCCGAGGCGGGCGAGGAGGGGCGGCGCCGCCAGGAGGAACTGGTCGACCTCGCCGCCGAACTCGACCTGCTCCTGCTGGGACCCAACGTCCTCGGGTTCACCAACGTCGCGGCCGGGGTGCCCGCGATGGTGCTCGCCGACCAGCCGCAGGTGCCCGGCAACGTCGCCCTCATCTCGCAGAGCGGCGCCAGTTGCGGCGCGATGAAGGACTTCGCGGCACTGGCCGGGGTGGGCCTGTCCCACGTGATCACCGTCGGCAACGAGGCGATGGTCACCGTCGGGCACCTGATCGACTACCTCGTCGACGACGAGCAGACCCGCGCCATCGCGGTGTTCATGGAGGGCATCCGCCAGCCGGAGGTGTTCGCCGCCGCGACCCGCCGGGCGGCCGAGGCGGGCAAGGCCGTCGTCGTGCTCAAGGCGGGCCGCAGCGAACTGGCCGCCCGCGCCGCCGCCTCGCACACCGGAGCCCTGGTCGGCGATGACCGCGTCATCGACGCGGTCTTTGCCCGCCACGGCGTCATCCGGGTCGACACCATCGAGTCGATGCTGGTCACCGCCGGGGTCGCGGCCCACACCGGTCCGCTCGTCCGGCCCGGCGTGGGCGTGGTCTCCATCTCCGGCGGGGCCTGCGACATCCTCGCCGACCTCGCCCAGGACACCGGGACCGCGCTGCCGGAGCTGTCGGCGGCCACCGCCGAGCACATCAGGGCGGTCATGCCCTCCTACGGGCACGTGCAGAACCCGCTCGACATCACCGGGGCGGCCATCCTCGACCCCTCCCTCTGGGAGGAGGCGGTCGCCGCGGTGGGACAGGACCCCGGAATCGGGGCGGTGCTCGCCGTCAACAGCCTGCCGTGGCGCGAGGACGGCGCACCCTTCTACGGGCAGAAGTACGTCGACGCCATCGGCGCGGGCGCGGCCCGCTCCGCCGCGCCCGTCATCTACCTCACCCAGGTGACCCAGCCGATCGGCGCGCGGGCCCGCGACGTCCTCGACCGGGGCGGCCTGACCCACGTCGTGCCCGGCCTGCAGTTGGGCATCGACGCCCTGGCGCGGGTGGCGCGCTGGTCGGGCGACCGGCAGCGGCTCGCCGAGGAGGGCGGGGCGGGCCGGGTGCGCCCGCGCGACGTCGACCCCGTCCCCCTGTCCGAGGCCGACGCGCGCGCCCTGCTGGAGGACGCGCGCATCCCCGTGGTGCCCGCACGGCACGTGCGCTCCGCCGAGGAGGCCGAACGCGCGGCACGGGAGTTCGGCGTCCCGGTGGCCATGAAGATCGTCTCCGCCGACATCGCGCACAAGAGCGACGTGGGCGGCGTCCGCCTGGGCGTGGACGCGCGGGCGGCGGCCGAGGCGTATGCGCAGATCGTCGAGGCGTGCGGGGCGAACGCCGCCGACGCCCGGCTCGACGGCGTCCTGGTCTCCCCGATGCGCGCACACGGCCTGGAACTGCTCGTCGGGGTGACCCGCGACCCCGACTGGGGCCTGATGCTCGCCGTCGGCCTGGGCGGCGTCCTCGTGGAGGTCCTCGACGACGTCGCGCTCACCCCGCTGCCGGTCTCGCCCGAGCGCGCCCGGTCGATGCTGGAGGGCCTGCGCGGCGCGGCGCTGCTGCGCGGCGTCCGCGGCCGGCCCGGAGCCGACGTCGCCGCGCTGGCCGAGGTGGTCGCCGCCGTGGGACGGCTCGCCGAGGAGCTCGGTCCCCACCTGGAGTCCCTGGAGATCAACCCGCTGCGGGCCGCCGGATCATGCGTCGAGGCGCTCGACGTGCTCGTCACCTGGCGGGACTCCACCCCACACACGTCTGGAGAGGAAGCAACCGGATGCTGACCGACAAACGGGTCCTGGTCACCGGCGCGGGCAACGGCATGGGGCGGGAGATCGCCCTGGAGGCGGCCCGGCGGGGCGCCGCCCACGTCAGCGTCGCCGACATCGACGAGGCCGCGGCCGCCGGGACCGCGGCGGCCGTCGCCGAGGCCGGTGCGGAGGCCCGGGCGATCCGCGTCGACCTGGCCGACCCCGACCAGGTGCGCGCGATGGTGGAGCAGGCCGCGGCGGCCGGAGGGGGACTGGACACCCTGGTCAACAACGCCGGCGTGCTGGACTCCACGTTCACCGACACGCCGACGCTGGAGGAGTTGCCGGAGGACGCCTGGGACCGGGTCTATGCCATCAACGTCAAGGCGGTCTGGCTGGCCACGAAGTTCGCCGCGCCCCACCTGCGGGCCTCGCGGCGCGGCCCCTCGGTGGTGAACGCGGCGTCGGTCGCGGGCATGACGGGCTACGGCTCCCCGGCCTACTCGTCGAGCAAGGGCGCGGTCATCCAGCTCACCCGGTCCACCGCCATCGCCCTGTCTCCTCAGGTGCGCTGCAACGCCTACTGTCCCGGGTCGATCGAGACGCCGATGAGTCAGGCGCACCTGGCCGCGGCACAGGATCCCGAGGCGCAGTTGCGTTCGATGACCGGTGCGCATCTGATCCCCCGGTTCGGGCGGGTCGACGAGGTCGCCAAGGTGGTGTGCTTCCTGGCCTCCGACGATGCCTCGTTCGTCACCGGCGGGATCTTCCCCGTCGACGGCGGCACGACCGCCTGGCGCGGCCTCCGGAGCTGACCGGGAAGGAGGCGCTCGGCGTGTGCCCCCGCGCCGCCGCACCCCGGTGGAGCGGGGGCTCCTCGGCATGCTCTCGTCTCGGTCGAACTGGGGAAACCACGCACGGTGACCACGGTGCTCCGCACGGGGCAAGAGCACGAAATTCCTGCTCATGAACTCTTGACCGGTGGCTAAATCAGACTAATGATGATCAGGAGCAAGTGGCGCAGATCACCTGTCCGCCGACCCATCTGAGCGGCCGGCGCTGTGGAGCCGTTGCCCTATCTCCCCTGACCAAACAATGGAGTTCATTCATGGTCACACGACGTGAAAACAAGGATGCCGTCCTCAAGGCATCCTGCCTCGCTCTCGGGGTGGTGAGCGCACTGGCCCTCACCGGTTGCGCCGAGTCCGGGACCGGTGCCGGCGGCGGTTCCGGCCAGGGTGTCGAGTACGGGGCCAGCATGGAGGAGTACCAGGCGGCGTTCGCCGACGTGGACACCATCACGCTGACCACGCAGAGCCCCGCCCCCAAGGGGTCGATCACCGGCGCCAACGTCGAGGCCTACTTCGCGGCCCTCACCGAGTGGTCCGACGGCAAGCTGCAGTTCGACATCGCCTACTCCAACGCCATCGTGGAACCGGCCGAGACCGACGACGCCCTCATCGACGGACGCCTCGACATCGCCCAGGTCCTCCCGATCTACGAGCCGGCGGAGTACCCGGCCAACGCCGCCCTCATCGAGGCCAGCTTCCTCTCCGACCACAGCGTCGTCGTCGGCGCGCTGCAGTCCAACGCCTGGCCGCTGGAGGTCGCCTTCGACACCCCCGAGGTCATGCAGGAGTACGACGACAAGGGCATCAAGCTGATGGTGCCCTCCTACAACTCCGGGTCCAACGCGCTGTTCTGCAGTGAGGAGCGCCGCAGCCTCGACGACCTCAAGGGCATGCAGGCCGCGGCCGGCGGCCAGGCCCAGAGCAAGGAGGTCGAGGCGCTGGGCGGCTCCGCGGCGTCCGTCGCCTACCCCGAGCTGTACGAGAGCCTGCAGCGCGGCGTCGTCGACTGCAGCGTCTCCAGCCTCACCGTGGGCGTCCTCGGCGGGTTCATCGACGCCGCCCCGCACGTCGTCGTCGACCCCGACGCGGGCTTCGCGCTGGCCCCCGGCGGCATGGCGATCAGCCAGTCGACCTGGGACTCGCTGCCCCTGGTGGCCCAGCAGCTGATGTGGGACCGCCTGGACGTCTTCCTGTCCAGCAACATCGCCGACAAGATCTGGCCGAACATCGTCGAGGCGTCCAAGCAGGTCGCCGAGGCCGGCGGATCCATCGAGGTCTTCGAGGAGGACGCCCGCACCGCCCTCAACGAGGCCAACGCCGAACTGCTGGAGGGCCTGCGCTCCACCCCGGCCGTCGAGGACGGGGACGCGTTCGTCGACCGCATCGAGGAGTCGGCCGCCAAGTGGCTGGAGACCGTCGAGGGCGACCTCGGCTACACCAACGAGACCGACTACAACGGCTTCGCCGACTGGTACAGCGACGACGCGGTCGACATGGACCCCTACGTCGCGAAGGTGTACGAGGAGATCCTCCTGGAGCACCGCCCCTCCTGACCCCCGCACCCCGCAGCGACCCCCCGCGTCCGGGGCGGGCGGCCCCCGCCCCGGACGCCCCCTCCCACCGTTTCCCAGTCCCGCGGAGATGACATGACCGCACCACCGGCCTCGAAGGGCCGCCGCGCGATCGAGTTGCTCATCGAGGTGCCAGCCGTCGTCGTGGCGTTCGTGATGATGCTGCACGTCACGGCCAACGCCCTGCTGCGTTACTTCGTCAACAGCCCGATCCCCAACACGTTGGAGGTCGTGCAGTACTGGTACATGCCGATCGTCGCCTTCCTCGGCTTCGTCGCCGCGCAACTGCGGGGCCAGCACATCGCCGCGGACCTGGTCTTCCGGATGCTGCCCCGGGCGACCAAGCCCTACGTCACGGCGGTGGGCTGCGCGGCGAGCGCGCTGATGGCAGCGGGCTTCGCCTGGTACGGCTGGGGCGAGGCCGTGCACGCCTGGGAGATCACGATGACCGCGGGCGTGAGTTCCCTCATCTCCTGGCCCACCTACTTCCTGGTCCCCCTCGCCTTCGCAAGCCTGACCGTGCAGTTCGCGTGGGCCACGGTCCAGGCCGTCCGCAGTCCCGACGCCGACGACGCCGACGAGCTGTCGAGCGCCAAACAGCCGGCCTCCGTGTAGTTGGAGAAGACCATGACGAGCGCAACCGAGACCAGCCCGGCGCTGGACGACAACGGCAGGTCCGCCGGGACCGGAGCCGCGCGGGAGGGCCGCGGGCCGTGGATCGTGGCCGCGGTCACGCTGATCGTCCTCGGCGGCTCCGCGGTCTGCGTGATGCTCCCCCTGGTCCCCGAGGCGATCGGGATCATGGCCTGCGTCATGATGCTGTCCCTGCTCTTCCTGCGGGTCCCCGTCGCCGTGGCGATGATCATTCCGTCCCTGCTCGGCCTGTACGCCCTGCGGGGAATGCCGCTCATCGAGAGCACCCTGAGCACGCTGGCCTACAACAGCGTCTCCGACTGGACCCTCAGCGTGGTCCCGATGTTCATCCTCATGGGCCTGCTGCTGTGGCGGTCCGGCCTGACCGACGGCATCTACCTGGCGGGCCGCAAGTGGCTCAACTGGCTCCCCGGCGGCCTGGCCGTGGGGACCAACGTCGCCGGAGCGGGACTGGCCGCGGTCAGCGGCTCCTCCACCGGCACCGCCTACGCCCTGGCCCGCATGGGCATCCCCGAGATGCTCAAGGCCGGATACGACCGCCGCCTGGCCATCGGCTCGGTGATCGTCGCCGGCCTGCCCGGACAGCTCATCCCGCCCAGCATCATGCTGGTCATCTACGCCGGCATCGCCGAGGTCCCCATCGGCCCCCAACTGCTCGCGGGCGTCGGCCCCGGCCTGCTCGTGGCCGTCATGTTCACGCTGATGATCGTGGGCTTCGCCGTCGCCCGGCCGGCACTGGTGGGCAAGACCGGGGGCTCCGCCGTCGAACGGGAGAGGATCACCTGGGGCGAGCGCATGGCCAGCCTGGTCAGGATCTGGCCGGTGCCGCTGCTGATCGTCCTCATCGTCGTCGGCATGTTCTCCGGTGTCTTCACCGCCACCGAGGTGGGTGCCGCCGCCGCCCTGTTCACGGTCGTCGTCGCCCTCGTCCGCAAACGCGGGGACCGGCCGTTCGCCGCCATCACCGAATCCGCGGTCGCCACCATCAGCAGCGTCGGCGCGATCTTCTTCATCCTGGTCGCCGCCGGAGCCCTGACCAGCCTGCTCACCCTCACCGGCATCAGCACCGGCATCGCCGACCTGATCGAGGGCCTGGGTCTGGGCCGCATCGAGTTCCTGCTCGTGATGGTGGTGGTCTACCTCCTCCTCGGGATGTTCATGGAACCCATGGCCATCATGGTCCTGACCATCCCGATCCTGATCCCCACCCTGAACTCGCTGGAGATCTCCCTGATGTGGTTCGGCGTGTTCACCGTCTTCATGGGGGAGCTGGCGGTGGTCACCCCGCCGGTCGGCATCCTCGCCTTCATCATCCACGGGATGGTCAGGGACCCCGAGGTCAACATGGGCCACAAGATCAGCCTCAAGGACGTCTTCGTCTCCGTCGGCTGGTTCCTGCCCATGGCGATCGCCGTCGTCGTGATCCTCATCCTCTTCCCCGACATCGCCACCTTCATCCCCGACATCGCAGCCGTACAGAAGTAGGAGGTAGCAGCGATGACCACCCCGATCCGGCAGTGCCCGGTCAGCCACGCGGACTTCGGCACCAACACCGAGATCTACGGCCACTACGCCATGCTCGACGCCGAGCGCGAGGCCGACCGCTTCCGGTTCAACGACACCACCGACCGCGGCTTCCTCATGCTGCAGCGCTACGACGACGTGGTCGAGGGCTTCCAACACCACGACGTGTGGACCACCGAGGTCCGCAGCGCCATCAACCCCGAACCCGGGGTGCCGCTGCTGCCGCAGGACCTCAACGGCGAGGCCCACGCCAAGCTGCGCCGGGTGCTCAACCCGTTCTTCTCCCCGGCCGCCGTCAGGCGCATGGAGCCCATGGCGCACCAGCGCTGCGTCGAACTGATCGAGGAACTCCGTCCCAAGGGATCGTGCGACTTCGTCGCCGAGTTCGCGATCCGCTACCCCACCGACCTGTTCCTCGCGCTGCTGGGCCTGCCGGTCAGCGACGGCGAGTTCTTCCTGCCGTGGTCGGAGACGGTCTTCGCCGGTTTCTTCGGTGAGGACCCGGCCAAGGTCGCCGCGGCCAAGAACAACATCATGGAGTACTTCGACAAGGCCGTCCGGGAGCGCCGCGCCAACCCGCGCGACCCCAAGGAGGACATGGTCTCCCGCCTGATCGAGGCACGCATCGACGGCGAGCCGATCTCGCACGAGGACATCCTCACCATCTGCCTGACCCTGATGCTCGCCGGACTGGACACCACCCGCAGCGCGCTGGGCTACATCTACGCCCACCTGGCCCACAACGACGCCGACCGCCAGGCCATCATCGACCACCCCGACCTCGCCCCCAAGGCCGTCGAGGAGTTCCTGCGGATGTACCCGCTGGTCTTCCAGGCCGGACGCGAGGTCCAGGAGGCCACCGAGTTCCACGGCGTCGACCTGCGGCCCGGCGACGTGGTGTGGCTGGGCATCGCCCAGGCCAACCGCGACCCCCGCAAGTTCCCCGAGCCGGACCGGTTCGTCCTCGACCGCAGGGGCGCCAACCAGCACATCGCCTTCGGCGCCGGACCGCACCGCTGCCTGGGCATGCACCTGGCCCGGCTGGAACTGGCGATCGTGCTGCGCGAGTGGCACAAGCGCATCCCGCACTACCGCATCAAGGAGGGGACGGAGCTCGTCGAGCGCGGCGGACAGCTGACCCTGACGACACTGCCCCTCGAATGGGAGGTCTGAGACACGTGCGTATCTCCATCGAACCGAACAGGTGCATGGGGCACGGCCGCTGCTACGCGGTCGCCGCCGACCTGCTCTCCGACGACGAGCAGGGCTTCGTGGCCGAGTGCGGCCAGACCCTGGACGTCCCCGAGCACCTGCGCGACCAGGCCCGCGAGGCCGCCGACGCCTGCCCCGAGTCGGCGATCTCGCTGCTGGAGGCAACGGCGGCCGATGCTTGAGCACATCCGGGTTCTGGACCTGACCGACGAGCGCGGGCTGCTGTGCGGCCGACTGCTCGCCGACGTGGGAGCGGATGTGGTCCAGGTGGAGCCCCTCGACGGCTCCACCGCGCGGTCGGCCCCGCCGACCGCGCGCGGCGGGGCCGGACCGTCGATGTTCTGGGAGACGTTCGCGGCCAACAAACGCGGCGTCGCCCTCGACCTCGACAGCGAGGAGGGCCTCGCGACCGTCCGTGAGCTGGCCCGCCGCGCCGACATCGTCGTGACCTCGCTGCCCGCGTCCTGGCTGCGGCGGCGGGGCCTGGACCCCGACACGCTGCGCGCGGCCCACCCGCACCTGGTCTACGCGGTGATCAGCGCGTTCGGCTGGTCCGGGCCCAAAGCCGACTACGCCGACTGCGACCTCGTCGTCTGGGCGGCGGGCGGCCCGCTGGACCCGCACCGCGACGAGGAGCGCCCGCCGCTGCGCATCAGCGTCCCGCAGGCGTTCCTGCACGCCTCGGCCGACGCCGCCGCGGGAGCCCTGATCGCGGTGCTGGCCCGGGCGACGACCGCGCGGGGGCAGGTCGTCGACGTCTCCGCGCAGGCGAGCCTGGGCACCGCCACCCTCGCGCGGGTGCTCGCGCACGCGGTGGGCGACGCCCGACCGGAGTGGCACCGCCAGCCCGCGGCGGGCGGGGACCAGAGCGGCAGCGGCGCGGCCACCCCCAACCGCCTCAAGAAGTGGCGGTGCCGAGACGGCATGGTGGAACTCCACCTGTCCATGGGACCGGCCTCGGGGGAGTTCACCAACCGGCTCTTCGCCTGGCTACGCGCCGAGGGCGCGGTCGGCGAACGCGTCGCCGCCTGGGACTGGAAGACGCTGCCCCAGCGCATCACCGACGGCGAGATCACCGACGCCGACCTGGACGAGGCGCGCGCCGCGGTCCGGGCACACCTGGCCACGCTCACCAAGAGCCAGGTGCTGGAGGCCGCCATGAAGCACCGCCTGCTGTGCATGGCGATCTTCGACATGGGCGACATCGCCGACAGCCCGCACCTGGACGAGCGCGGCTACTGGGCGCGGGTGGACATCGACGGCGCCGAGGTCCGCATCCCCGGCGCGATCGCCCGTGTCAGCGGGGACGGGCAGCCGGGCGTGCGCCGCCGCGCCCCGCGCCTCGGCGAGCACACCGCCGAGGTCCTCACCGACTGGCTGGCCGCGACGGAGGTGGAAACGTGACCGGGCCGCTCGCCGACCTGAAGGTCCTGGACCTGTCCTGGGTCGTGGCCGGACCGCTGATCGGCCGCGCCCTCGCCGACTTCGGGGCGCGGGTGGTGCGCGTGGAGTCCAGCCGCCGCATCGAGACCGCGCGTCTCATGCAGCCCTTCCACGCGGGACGGGCGGGGCCGGAGAACTCCGCGCTGTACGGCAACTGCAACGCCGGCAAGCTGGGCATGACGGTCGACCTGAAGACCGAGGAGGGCCGCGGCGTCGTCCGCGACCTCGCGCGCTGGGCCGACGTGGTCGTCGAGTCGTTCTCGCCCGGGCAGATGGCCAGGTGGGGACTGGACTACGCCGAACTGTCGCGCGACAACCCCTCCCTCGTCATGCTCAGCACGTCGATCGCGGGCCAGTCCGGACCGTGGTCGGCGCTCGCCGGATACGGCAACGTCGGCGCGTCGCTGAGCGGGTTCCAGAACCTCGTCGGCTGGGAGGACCGGCCGCCGACGGGCCCGTTCGGCCCCTACACCGACTACGTCGGACCGAGGCTGGCCCTGGTGGCGCTGCTCGCCGCGATCGAGAACCGCCGCCACACCGGGAAGGGCCGCCACATCGACGTCGCGCAGGTGGAGGCCGGGATCTTCTTCCTGTCCCCGCAGGTCGCCCACTACGGCGTCGACGGCACCATCGCCCGGCGCCGCGGCAACCGCGACGAGCTGTACGCCCCGCACGGCGTCTACCCGTGCCTGCCCGACGGCGGCGCGGAACGCTTCGTCGCCGTCGCGGCGCGCGACGACGCGGAGTGGACGCGGCTGGCCGAGGCCATGGACCGCACCGACCTGGCCGAGCGCGCCGACCTGCGCACCGCCGACCGGCGGCGCGCCCACGCCGACTTCCTCGACGAGCAGATCGCGCGCTGGACCTCCGGGCTGCGCGCCGAGGACGTCGAGAAACGCCTGCAGGCGGTCGGCGTCCCCGCGCACCGGTCCGCCTCCAGCGCGGACTTCGCCGCCGACGAGCAGCTGGCGCACCGCGGCCACCTCGTGCGGCTGCCGCACCCGCTGCACGGCGGGACGACGGTGGAGGGACCGCGCTACCTGCTTTCGGACACGCCCGGCCAGGTCGCCCGACCGGCGCCGACGCTGGGCCAGGACAACGAGTTCGTGCTGCGCGAGATCCTGGGCTACCCCGCCGAGCGGATCGCGCGGCTCGTGGAGGACGGAGTGCTGGTATGACCACGACACGGACCGAGGACTGGAAGGCCGAGTGGCAGCCCGTCATCGACGCGGTGGGCCAGGACTTCTCCTCGGGGGAGACCGTCTTCGGGGCAGACCCGGTCGAGCGCGGAGCGATCCGCCGCTACCTGGAGCCGCTGGAGTTCGACTGCGCGCTGCACACCGACCCGGAGGCGGCCCGGGCCGCGGGGTTCGACGACGTGACGATGCCCTACACCGGGGTCGTCGCCTGGACGATCCCGCCGCTGTGGCGGCCCGGCGAGGTGCTGTTCGACAGCGACGACCGCGACGCCCAACCGGTGCAGACCCCCATCAACAACCAGGACATGCCCCTGGGCCCGAGGACCACCGGTTTCTTCGGCACCGACATCGACATCGACTTCCTGCGCCCGGTGGTGGCGGGGGAGCGGATCGGACGCCGCGGCAACCGCCTGCTGTCGTGCGCGCCCAAGGAGACCTCGGTCGGCCGCGGCGCCTTCCTGAAGTGGGAGAGCGACGTGGTGACCGAGAGCGGCGAGGTCGTCGCGCGCATCCGCATCGGCACCTACGCCTACGTGCCCAAGAACGAGACTGAGGCGAGCGATGACTGACACCAGGACGCAGCGGTACTTCGAGGACGTGGAGGCCGGCGAGGAACTGCCGGGCGTCGCCTACCCGCTGACCGTCTACCGGCTGGTGATGGCCGCGGGAGCCAACCGCGACTTCAACTCCATCCACCACAACACCGAGTACGCGCGCGGCACCGGCGCCAAGGAGATGTACGCCAACACCTCCTTCCTGCTGGGGGTGTGGGAGCGGTGCGTCCGCGACTGGATCGGCCCGGCCGGAACGATCCGCGGCATCCACGGCTTCCGGATGCGGTCGTTCAACTATGTCGGCGACACCGTGCGGGTCCGCGCCAGCGTCGAGGACACCAGGGTCGAGGACGGCGCGGGCGTGGTCGAGATCGCGATCAGGTGCGAGAACTCGTCCGGAGTCAGCGTCGGACCGGGAACCGTGGAGGTCACGCTTCCGCGGCGTGGAGAGGAGCAGGCGTGAGCAGCACACCGACCGCCATCGCCGGGCTCGGCATGACCGAGCTGGGCAGGGTCTACGGCCGCACCCCGGCCCAGTTCGCGCTGGAGGCGGTCACCGGCGCCGCCGCCGACGCGGGCCTGAGCCTGGACGACATCGACGGCCTGCTGGTCAACCCCGGCGTCGGCAACGACACCGACCTGCGGCTGCAGTCCACCCTGCAACTGCGCGGCCTGCGGCTGCTGTCGACCGTCCAGGGCTTCGGGTCCTCGGCGATCCAGATGGTGCAGTACGCCTCGATGGCGATCTCCGCCGGAATGGCGGAGGTGGTCGCGTGCGTGTACGCCGACGCGCCCCTGAAGGAGGGCAAGGGCAGCGGCGCCGCCTACGCGGGCGGCGACCGGGCGCTCAAGGGGGTGGAGTCCCTGCCCGCGGCGGCGGGCCTGAAGTCCGCCCCGGCGCGCTACGCCATCGCGGCCCGGCGGCACATGGAGGCCTACGGCACCACCAGCGAGCAGTTGGGCGCCGTCGCGGTCGCCGCGCGCCAGTGGGCGACGATGAACCCGCTGGCCCAGATGCGCGAACCGATCACCCTGGCCGACCACCAGAACTCGCGGCTGATCGCCGACCCGCTGCGGCTGCTCGACTGCTGCCTGGTCAGCAACGGCGCCATCGCCGTCATCGTCACCAGCGCCGACCGGGCCGCCGACCTGGCCCAGCCGCCGGTGCACGTGTGGGGCTGGGGACAGTCGCACCCCGGCTACCCCAACCACCGCGACAGCGACTTCGGCCTGGTCAGCGGGGCCGCCCAGTCGGGTCCGGCGGCGCTGAGGATGGCCGGGGTCACCGTCGACGACATCGACATCCGCGAGATCTACGACTGCTTCACCTACACCACCCTGATCACCCTGGAGGACTACGGGTTCTGCGCCAAGGGCGAGGGCGGCGAGTTCGTGGCCAGCGGCGCGCTGGCCCCCGGTGGCAGCCACCCGACCAACACCGGCGGCGGTGAGCTGTCGTCGTACTACATGTGGGGCATGACCCCGCTGTCGGAGGCGGTGATCCAGGCCCGCGGCCAGGCAGGTCAGCGCCAGGTCGCCAAGAACGACCTCGTCATGGTGAGCGGCAACGGCGGGGTCCTGGACTTCCACGCCACGCTCGTCGTCAGTCCGCACGCCAGGAACGCATGACCATGGGAGCCGAGATGTCCATGACCCCCGTCGTCCGCGACGAGTACTCCGCCCCGTTCTTCGACGGCGCCGAGCGGGGCGAGCTGATGCTGCGCTACTCGCCGAGCAGCGGCTGCTGGTCGGCTCCCGAGGCACGGGTGTGCGCGACCAGCCGCGCCGCCGACCTGGAGTGGCGCGTCGCCTCCGGCGAGGGCGAACTGGTCAGTTGGACCGTCATCCCCGGCCGCCCCAGGGACGGCCGCCCCACGACCGACACGGTCGTCGGGATCGTGGAGACGGCGGAGGGGCCGTGGCTGACGCTGCGGATCGTCAACGCCGACGAGGCGGCCCCGGCGGTGGGCGCGCCGGTGCGGGTGGAGTTCGTCCGCCCCGAGGGCGGGGAGTCCGTCCCGGTGGCCCGACTCGCCGCGCGGTCCTGAGCCGCCCGCGGCCATCGGGTTTCTTTGTTTCTCTGTTCTTTCCGTGGGAGGGGAGTCGTGGTGCCGACAACGAGGAGGAGCGGCGGGAGAGCACTGCGGGCGGCGGCGCTGCTGTCGGCCATGGCGCTCGTGGCCACCGGGTGCGCCGAGAGCGGCGGCTCCGGCGGCGGCGGTGGCGGCGGGCGGTCCGTCGACTACGGGGCGACCAAGGAGGAGTACGCCGCGGCGCTGGCGGACATGGAACCGGTGACGCTGACGATGCAGAGCACCGCGCCGAAGGGCGCCGCCACGGGGCGGCGCTTCGAGGAGTACGCCGCGGCGGTGGAGGAGTGGTCCGGAGGAAAGATCACCTTCGAGATCGCCTTCTCCAACGCCGTCGCCCCGCCGCAGGAGGTCGACGACGCGCTCGCCGACGGCCGCCTCGACGTCGGTTCGGTCCTGCCCTCCCTGGAACCGGCGGAGTTTCCCGCCAACAACGTCCTGTGGGACGTCAGCTTCGTCGGCCGCCAGACCCCGGTCGACGGGCTGCTGCAGTGGCACGGCGCGGTGCTGGAGACGGCCGCGCAACAGGAGGAGATCTACCGGGAGTTCGAGGACGCCGGGATGCACCTGCTGCTGCCCGCGTTCCAGTCGGGCGCGATCGCCTACTCCTGCTCCGAGCCGCGCGCCGACCTGGACTCCCTGGACGGCGTCACGGTCGCCTCGCAGAGCCGGGTGCAGAACGGCCAGGTGGAGGCGCTGGGCATGCAGCCGTCCACCGTCACCTACGCGGAGATGTTCGAGAGCCTGGAACGGGGCGTGGTCGACTGCACCCTCGGCACGTTCACCGTCGCCGCCCTGGGCGGATTCATCCCCTCCGCGCCCTACTTCGTCGTCGATCCGGAGGTCGGCTTCGCCAACGCGGGCGGGGCGATCGCCGTCAGCCAGAGCCGCTGGGAGTCCCTGCCGCTGGCCGCGCGGCAGCTGCTCTACGACCGCCTCGACGTGCTGCTGACCGCAAACTACGAGGCGACCTGGGACAACATCGCCGACGGGCTCACCCAGGTCGAGGAGAACGGCGGCGAGGTCCTGCCGCTGGCCGCGGACGCGCGGGAGAGGCTCGCCGAGCACAACGAGCAGGTCCTGGCCGAGGCGGCCGGAAACGACGCCGTCGGCGACGGCGGGGCGTTCGTCTCCGGACTGGAGGAGGCCCTGGAGTCCTGGGAGCAGAAGGTCCAGGAGTCGGGCGTTCCGAACGTGGACGTCGGCTACGACGCCTTCCTGGACTGGCACGCCCGGACCGACCCCGACCTGCAGCCCTACTTCGACCAACTGTGGAACGACGCGATGCGGCAGCGCCGCCCCGCCGGCGACGCCTGACGCGGCGCCGGCCCCGCGGCCGTCCGTGGTCCTCCCCCGCACGGGGAGGACCACGGAGCGCCCGCTAGGAGGAGCGGGCGAGCAGGTCCCGCAGCGCGGCGACGAGGTCGTCGACGGCCGCGCGCGCGGCGGGCACGGCCCCGGTGAGGCGGAAGAAGCCGTGGGTGAGGGACGGGTACTCGGCGAGGCTGACCCGCACCCCGGCCTCGCGCAGCCGCTCGGCGTAGGCGACCCCCTCGTCGTGCAGCGGGTCGTGTCCGGCGACGACGACGTGGGCGGGCGGCAGACCGCCCACGTCGACGGCGCGCAGCGGGGACGCGGCCGGCAGGTCGCGCCGCGCCGCGTCGGGCAGGTAGTGGTCCCAGAACCAGCGCATGGACTCCGCGCCGATGGGGAAGGCGTCGGCGTGGGTCCGGTAGGAGTCGCGGGTGAGGTCGTGGTCGGTCACCGGGTAGACGAGGACCTGGAAGTCCAGCGCGGGCCCGTGCTCGTCGCGGGCGCGCAGGGCGCAGGCCGCGGCGAGGTTGCCGCCCGCGCTGTCCCCGCCCACCCCGAGCGGACCGTCGCCGGCGATCGTGTCCGCCACGTGCCCCAGTACGGCGTAGGCGTCGTCGAGGGGGGTGGGGAAGGGGTGCTCGGGGGCGAGCCGGTAGTCGACGCTCACCACGGTCCAGTCCAGCCGGTCGGCGACGAACCGGCACAGTTCGTCGCAGTAGTCGAGGTCTCCGGTGACCCAACCGCCGCCGTGCAGGTAGACGAGCGTGGCGCGGGTCGGCCCGGCGGCGGGGGAGTAGACGCGTGCGCCGATCTCGGCGTCGGCCACGGGGACGCGGATGTCGGTGACCGAGTGCAGGGCGGGACCGCCGGAGCAGGCGCCGTGGCCCGCGACCACGCGGGCGCGCGCCTCCGCGGGGCTGATGGTGTGCAGGGGAGGGGCCGCCGCCGCGGCGGCGGTGGCCGCCAGGGCGGCGATCGCCGGATCCATGGGCGTGGTCATCGAGCCTCCAGAGGTCGCGGGCGGAACGGGGAGCGCCGGGGGACACCCGTCCCCGACGCGGAGACACCGGTTGTCCCGGCAGCAACAGAACAGTCTTTTGACCAATTTAATCCTAATGATAATAATAAATAACTGTCGGTGGGCACCCGTCCTGACGGAACCGGCCGACCGCACCCCCCGAAAGGTGCCTGTCATGGAAAAGTCGGACACGACGCAGTTCCCCCACCTGTTCACCCCGGTCCGCGTGGGCCGGATGGACCTGCCCAACCGGATCATGGCCACGCCGCACGCCACCCCGATCGGCAACCTGTGGAGCGCCGACGAGGCGGAGGCCGACCGCAACATCGCCTACTGGGCGGCGCGGGCCCGCGCCGGACTGGGCTGGGTGGGCGGAATCAGCGCCGCGCTGGAGAACCACCTGGTCCCCGGCTTCGAACCCACCGGCGTGGGCGCGACCGTCCACGGGGTGTTCCGCCTGCCCCACTTCCACGACCGCGTCCGCAAGCTCTCCGACACCCTGCACGAGGCCGGGGCCCGCGTCACCGCGCAGATCATCATGCAGGGCGGCATGCCGCACGGCCCCTCACCCGCCGTCACCGCCTACGTCGCCAACCAGGTGTCGCACGGACTCGACCGCGGCGAGATCGCCTGGTTCGTCGACGAGTACGCCGAGTCGGCCAGGCGCGGCCAGCAGGCCGGACTGGACGGCGTCGAACTGCACGCCAACCACGACGACCTGCTGGAGTGGTTCCTCTCCCCGGCCTCCAACCACCGTGACGACGCCTACGGCGGCGACCTCGCGGGCCGGATGCGCTTCATCACCGAGATCATCGACGCCGTCCGCGCCGAGGTCGGCCCCGACTTCACCCTGGGCGTGCGGATGAACCTCTACCAGACGCTCGACGGCGGCTACGACGCGGCCGGAGGCGTGGAGATCGCCAGGGCGCTGGAGGCCACCGGAAAGGTCGACTACCTGTCGCTGGCCGTGGGCGACAACTGGGGAGCGCCCAGCTACATCCAGCCCCACCACTACCCGCAGGCCCACTGGGCGGAGTTGGCCGCGCAGGTCAGGCGGGCCGTCTCCCTGCCCGTCGTCTACACCGGCCGGGTCACCGGCCCGCGGGCCGCCGAGGAGGTCGTCGCCAGGGGCCACGCCGACCTGGTCGGCATGGCCCGCGCGATCATCACCGACCCCGAGATCGTCGCCAAGGCGAAGGAGGGCCGCGTCCACGAGATCCGCCCGTGCATCGGCTGCAACGAGTGCATCCACCGCCGCCTCGTCGACAAGCTCCCCTTCGCCTGCGCGGTCAACCCGCACGCCTCCCGCGAGGTCGACGGCCCGCCGCCCCCGGCCCGGACCCCCAGGCGCGTGCTGGTGGTCGGCGGCGGCCCGGCGGGCATGGAACTGGCCGGACTGCTCGCCGAACGCGGACACCCGGTCACCCTGTGGGAGCGCGAGGCGGAACTGGGCGGCCAGATGCGCGTCGCGGCCCGCGCCACCGAGAACGCCGCCTACCGCGACTTCGTCATCTGGCAGGAGGACCGGCTGCGGCGAGCGGGTGTCAGGGTCGAGTTCGGCAGGAACGCCACCGCCCGCGACGTGATGGAGTTCGGCGCGGACGTGGTCGCCGTGGCCACCGGCGCCCAACCCCGGACGCTGCCGATCCCGGGCGCGGACGCGCCGTTCGTCGTCGACGGCCGCGACGTGATGACCGGAACGGCGCGGGTGGGCGGGCGCGTCGCGGTCATCGCCGCCGAGGACCACATGCAGCCGCTGACCATTGCCGGGTTCCTCGCCGACCGAGGCCACCGGGTCCACCTCGTCTACCAGACCCCCGGCCCGGCCCCGCTCGTCGGCAAGTACACCATCGGCGCCCCCCTGGCCAGGCTCACCGCGGCGGGCGCGGAGTTCACGTTCATGAGCCGGGTGGTGCGGATCGAGCGGGGACGGCTGGAGACCCGCAACGTCTACTCCGACGTCCCCGGCGAGGTCACCGGCGTCGACAGCGTGGTCATGGCCGCGGGAGGCCTCCCCGACGACGGCCTCTACCACGAGCTGAAGCGGGCGGGCCACCCCGACGTGCACCTGCTCGGCGACGCCTACGCGCCCCGGCGGATCACCTTCGCCACCCAGCAGGCCCACGCGCTGGCGGCGCTGGTCTAGGTTGGCGGGACCCGGGGAAGCCGCCGCTTCCCGGCGACCGCCCTCCACGCCGGGAGCACCGGGCACCCGGCAGGGAGCGGGGAGTCCCCTGCCGCCGTCTCCTCTCCCACGAGGAGACGGCGGCACGGGACCGGCTCTCCCGTTCCGGTCCCGGCCGTCCCGCGCCCGCCCGGTGAGAAGAGCGGAGCCTCCGGCTCCTCGGCAGGGCCGCGTGGACCACGCGGGCCCGGGCTTCCCAGGGCCCGAGAAGATCTCTTCGCGCGGCAGGTGAGTCCGGATGACCAGGTAGAACGGTCCGTCGGGAACCGGGAGCCGGTTCGCGGCGTTCTCCTGCGGCTTCCCCGGGCCGACCCCACCGCCACGTCTCGGACCTGGTCGGTCGGGCCCTTCTCCGACGACGCCCGGGGCGTCCTCCGGGAGACCGACGACACGCTGCGGGGCAGGTGCGCGCCGACCCGACGCCGGAGGAGGGCGACGCGTTCGGCCACGCCGGGTCCGGCGATCGGTACAGCGCGGACAGACCGGACATCTCCGACTGTACGCGGCGGATCTTCGAGGAGGTCTTCCCCGAATCCCGGCGCCGGTTCTGACGGTGGGGGCGTCCGACCCGGTTGCGCCCCGCCGTCGTCAGAACCACCGCGGTGGTGTCAGGAGAGCGCGAAGCCCTCGTAGCCGTCGGCGGCCACCTCGTCGCAGATCTTCCGGTAGCGGTGGAAACCGCCGACGTAGAGCATGAAGACGCGGGGCTTGCCGGGGACGTTGGCGCCCAGGTACCAGGAGTTGGCCACGGGGTAGAGGGTCTCGTCGGCGACCTCGTTGACGTGCTCCACCCAGGCGTCCTCCTTCTCCGGGACCGCCTCGGAGCGCACCAGGCCGTTCTTGAACAGGTACGCGATGTGGTCGGTCACCCATTCGACGTGCTGCTCGATGGAGACCAGCATGTTGCTGAGCGCCGAGGGGCTGCCCGGTCCCGCGATGAAGAACAGGTTGGGGAACCCGGCGGTGGACAGGCCCAGGTAGGTGCGCGGCCCCGCGGCCCACTTCTCCCTCAGGGACACGCCGCCGACCCCGCGGATGTCGATCTTGAACAGCGCGCCGGTGAGCGCGTCGAATCCGGTCGCCAGCACCAGGGCGTCGAGTTCGTACTCCCGCTCGCGGGTCCGCACCCCCGTGCGGGTGATCCTGTCGATCGGTGCGGACAGCGTGTCGACCAGGTGCACGTTGTCCCGGTTGAACATGTCGTAGTAGCCGATCTCCAGGATGAGGCGCTTGGTCCCGAACGGGTAGCCCTGGGGGACGAGCCGCTCCGCCACCTCGGGGTCGCGCACCAGGCCGCGGATCTTGTCGCGCACGAAGTCGGCGACCCGCTCGTTGGCGTCCCGGTCGCGCAGGACGTCGCGGTAGGCGGCCAGGATGTCGGGACCGCCCTTCTCCCAGTACCTCTCCAGGGTCTCCACCAGCTCGTCCTCGCTGACCTCCAGCGCGGACTTCGGCCCCTGGTAACGGTGGGTGCCGCCGGAGCTGTTGCGGGCCTCCTCGCGGTACTCGGCGTAGCGCGACTTCAGGTCGGCGAGGAACTCCGGGTCCAGCGGCGCGTTGCGGGCGGGCATGGCGAAGTGCGGGGTGCGCTGGAAGACGAACAACTCCGCGGCCTGCTTGGCGATCTGCGGGCTCACCTGGATGCCGGAGGAGCCGGTCCCGATGACGCCGACGCGCCTGCCGGAGAAGTCCACCTCCTCGTGCGGCCAGTTCCCGGTGTGGTAGAACTCCCCGGCGAAGTCGTGCAGGCCGGGGATGTTTGGAAGCTGGGCGACCGACAGTTGGCCGCTGGCCATGACGAGATGGCGGGCGGTGACCCGGTCGCCCCGGTCGGTCTCGACCGTCCAGGTGTCGGAGTCCTCGTCGAAGGCCGCCGCGGTCACCCGGGTGTTGAAGGTGATTCCGCTGCGCAGGTCGAACTTGTCGGCGACGAAGTTGATGTAGCGGAGGATCTCCGGCTGCGCCGCGTAGCGCTCGCTCCAGTTCCACTCCTGGACGACTTCCTCGGAGAACGAGTAGCAGTACTCGATGCTCTCGATGTCGCACCGCGCGCCGGGGTAGCGGTTCCAGTACCACACGCCGCCCACGTCGTCGGCGGCTTCGACGACGTGGGCCGTGCGGCCCAGTTCCCGGAGGCGGTACAGGGCGTACAGGCCGGAGAAGCCGGCTCCCACGACCAGAACGTCCACTTCTTCGGGTGGTTGTCGACGAGAGGCGACAGACTGCTGTCCGGCCATGGTTCTCCTTTGGTGCGGACCGTCAAACAATGCGCATGAATGCTAACAATATTACTGTTGGTGGTGAAGGGTCCTTGGACCCTGACTTCGGCCCCTCCGGACCAGCGCCGCAGGTGCCGGGGACCGCTCCGGCAACCGGGGGGCGGTTGCGCCGCGGTCGCGGCCCGGAACGCGACCGCGCCGGGGTGCACACGCCGCCGGTCAGTCGGCGGCGGTGGCGGCCGGGGCGGGGAGCGCGATCCGGGTGACGACGACGGACACCGAGACGGGCGCGAGATAGGCGGGACCGGTGAGGAGCCGGGTGGTCACCGAGGCGCGCACCGCGCGGGCGACGTCCAGGGCGCGGAGGCGTCCGTCCAGGACGCACCGCACCTCCACGTGCCAGCCGTCGGGCCGGTCGACGCGGACGTCCGCCTCCTCCGCGTCGACCGTGTGGTCGCAGCGCCGTCGGGCGCCGTCCCCGTCGGGCGGTTCCCCGGGCCGGGGCTGCAGACCGACGACACCGGGAACGGCGAGCGCCACCCGCGCCGCGGTCTCGGCGATCTGCTGTGCCGTGGTTGTGCTCACCGCTCCTCTCCGGGAACTCCGGGCGGCGGTTCCAACAGGTCGACGATCTCCAGGTCCACGCCGTCCAGGTCCAGGCCGAGGATACGCTCGGCGGAGCCGAGGACGCTGAGGCGGGTCCGCCGGGCCGGTCCGGCCAGGGGAGCGTGCGGCGCGACGGCCAGGGTCATGGCCGCGCGGACCCGCCCGTCCCGCAGGGTGAGGCGGCAGCCGGCGGCGCGCACGCCGGCGACCGAGTCGGCCGCCGCGCGCAGCACCCTGGCCGCGGCCGTGTCGAGGAGCCACAGCTCCTCCCCGGGGTCCCCCAGCGGCAGCGGTCGGCCGGGAGCGGCGACGGCGCGGACGGCGGCCACCACCCGGTCGGCGAGCGCGTCCCGGTCGACCGCCGTCGGCCGTTCGCGCAGGCGGCGGGCGGCCTCCGCCAGCCGGTCCGGTGCGGCGGCGGGGCCCGCCCCGGCCAGGAGGCGGTGTGCCCGCAGCAGCCGGGCGCGCACGGTCCGCTCGCCGCTGCGCGTGGCGTAGGCGACCTCGTCGAGGGAGAGTTCCTGCAGTTCGTGCAGTACCCAGCAGGCGCGCTGCCCGGGCGGGAGCAGGGTGAGGGCGCGGGCGAGGGCGTCCTCGGCGGGAAGTGGGCGCTCGGGGACGCCGCCGGGCTCGGGGGAGGAACGGCCGCGCGTGGCGTTGCGGAACCGGTCGGTGACGGCTCGGTGCATCCAGACGCCGAACGCGCGGTCGCGGAGCAGCTCCGGCAGGCGCTGCCAGGCGCCGACGAACGCCTCCTCGACGGTGTCCTCGGCGGCCGCCCGGTCGCCGAGCAGCCGGTGGGCCAGCGCGACCACGGCCGCGCCGTGGCGGCGCACCAGCTCGGCGAAGGCGTCGTCGTCTCCCTCGGCGGCCCGGACGGTGAGCAGCCGGTCGTCCGGGCGGGCGGTCTCGGCCGCGGCGGCCGTCTCCCCACCGCGAATCAGGGGCCTGTCGCCCATTCTCACTCCTTTGCGTCCTCGGCCGGTTCGGTGCGGGGCGTCGCCGCGCGGCGGCGGGGCTACTCGGCGCGCCGGGTGCGGTGCCGTGCGACCCGGAACCGCGCCTCGGCGGGCAGGGCGTCCCAGCCGGTGGAGTGGACGGCGCGCCGTAGCGGCCCCGACCACAGGCGGCGCAGTACCGCCATCGGCGCTCCGCGCGGGGTGAGCGTGACGGCGACCAGTGCTCGGGGGCGCCGGGCTCCGCCGGTGATCCGGGCGCGGGCACGGTCGACATCCGGCAGTCGGGCGGTGTCGTCGGCGATGGCGTCGGCCAGCGCGCCGCCGTCCAGGGTGGTGCCGCCGTCCGGGGTGGTGCCGCCGGGCGGCGGTATCTCCAGGTCGGGCTGCCCGCGGCGGCCCAGGAGCCACCACAGCGCCAGTAGTGCCAGGAGCACGGTCGGGACCAGCCACCACCAGAACTGGTCGGTGAGGCCGGTCAGGGCGGCGCGGTCGAGCAGCGTCCCGCGCGGGTTCGACCAGGGCCACCCGCCGGGGAGCGCGAGGCCCCAGCGCCGGTAGAGGTCCAGGCCGCCGGCGAGCGCGAGAAGGCCGCCGACCAGCAGGACGAGGCCGATCAGGGCCAGCAGGATCCGGTTGGTCGCGGTGCGTGTGTTCATCGGCCTCCTCCGATCCGTGTGTCCTGCCGCGCCGGTCAGCGCAGCCGCCGCGTGCGCACGGCGATCCGCGGGGTACGCGCCGGTCCGAGGGCGTCGACCTGTTCGCGCAGCACGTCCGTCACCTCGCCGCGGACCTCGCGCGGGTCGCGGAAGCGCACGTCCACCCGGGCGCGGACGCGGCGTCGGCCCACGCGCACCCGGACCCGGCCCACACCGGGAACGCGCATGAGCGCGTCGCGGAGCAGCAGGGCCGCGCCCGCGCGGTCCAGATAGGCGTCCGTCGGGTTGGGAGCGTCCCCGGGCGCCGCCAGGGGCAGCCAGTTGCGCAGGCCCGGGGTGAGGGCGATCACCAGCAGCCACACCCCCACAGCCGCGGCGACGGCGGCACCCGCGAGCACCCAGGGGTCGCCCAGGGGGCGGGTGGTCAGTTCCTCGGTCAGGCCGAGGAGCCAGTTGCCCGTCGCGGCTCCGGCCCACACGGCGGCGGCGCCGTAGAGCAGGGCCGTGCAGGCGGCCAGCACCGCCAGCGCCACCAGCGCCGCCGGGATGTCCCGCCGCGACCACAGCCTCCGCGACCGGTGCGGTCGGAGGTCCGGCACGGCGGAGGCGCCCGCGTCGGTGGGGCCCGGTGCGGGCTCCCGTACCGAAGCGGCGGGAGAGGCGTTCGGGGACGGCGGGCGGTCCAGGGTCATGGCGTGCTCCTGACCGGGTCAGCGGACGCGTCCGCGGCCGGGGCCGCCGGTGAGGACGAGACGCCGGACGGTGAGGGCGGTCTCGTCCACGGCCAGGCCGGTCAGCGCGGTGACCCGTCGGTTGATCCGATCCTGCAGGTCGCCTGCGGCACGGGCGATGTCGACGGGGTAGGGCAGGTCGAGGGCGAGCGTGACCTGGGCCGAGTCGCCGATCACGGTCGCCGACGCCTCGGGCTCGCCGAGTCCGAGGCGGTCCGGTGGCGCGTCGAACCGCTCCTCCAGCGCCTCCCGGGCGGCGCTGGCCGCGATCTTGGCCACCACCCGGTCGGAGACCGTGGTCGCGCCCCGCTCGGCGGGCGGCGGAAGACTTCCGGCGGGTTCCTGTCCACCTGGAGGGGCCGGTGCCGGGACGACCGGTCCGGTGGAAGGCGCCGCCGTCACCGCCGCCCCCACTGCCGGGTGAACTCGCCCACGTCGATGGTGCCGCTCAGGGCGAGGCCGGCCACCAGACCGACCGCTCCGAGTACGGCCACCAGCAGGAACGCCCAGAACCCGCCGAACGCGCCGGCGAAACCCAACGCCATGCCGGCGGCCAGGCCCACGGTCGCTCGGTTCATCACTCACTTCTTCCTGTCTCGCTGCGGGTGTGCGTCGCGGCCTACTCCACGCGGCCCTCGGACTCCTCTTCCTCCTCGTCGGGCAGGTGGACGTCGTCCACGGCGATGTTGACCTCGACGACGTCCAGACCGGCCATGCGCTCCACGGCCGAGATCACGCTGCTGCGCACGTCCCGGGCGACGTCCATGATGGGGACGCCGTACTCGACGACGACGTTCAGGTCCACGGCCGTCTGCCGCTCCCCGACCTCGACCTTCACCCCGCTCGAGACGCTGCGCTGGCCGCCGCCGGGAACACGCTCGCGCATGGCTCCCAGGGCGCGGCTCGTGCCGCCGCCGAGGGTGTAGATGCCGGGCACCTCGCGGGCGGACATGCCCACGATCTTCTCGACCACGCCGTCGGCGACGGAGGTCCTGCCGCGCTCGGCGGCCGGGACCTCGGTTCCCGTACGCTGCTGCGGCGCGCGCTCCTTGCGGCTCTCGCCCTGCTCGCTGCGGGTGGCGGTGGGGTTTGCCATGTCCTCTCCTCGGTCGTTCCGGTCGCCTCCACAGGGACTGCTGACCCGGTCGCACCGGGACTCTCACAACCGGGCGTACGTTTTGGGTAATGCTTCGACGATGGCGGCGGTCGCAGGGGCGCGGACACCCGGGGGACCACCGTGGGGACGGGGTCCGGCCACCGCACGCGGGCCGCCGCCCCGGCGGTGTGCGCGGGGGCTCGACGGGCACGGAGCGGGTCGGCGGGTGCCGGGCGCGGTGGGAACTCCGACTCCGGTCCGGTCTGCTCCTCGGGTCGGCGGGCCGCACCACCGCTACGGCTTCAAAATTTTTGAAATCCAAACCAGCTAAGGTTAGACTTACCTTTGTTTGCGGCGTATTGTTCGCTTTTGTCTGGATTTTGGTGGTTGCTTCCTCAACTTCCCCGGTGGAAGCGGCCGCCCCCGTGACGGGTCCGCCCCCGTCCCCGGCGAAGGCGCAGCCTCCCATCGCAGCGAAGAAAGAAGCGAGCATGCACTCGAAGCTCCGTACCCTGACCCGCCGCGTCGGCGGCGCGGGCACCGCCACCGTCCTGGCCCTCGGGCTGGCCGCCTGCGGCGGATCCGACACGGGCGGCGGCGGGGAGTCCGCCGCCTCCGCCGACGGCGCGTTCCCGGTCAGCATCGACAGCGCCCTGGGCACCGCGGAGATCACCGAGGCCCCCGAACGCGTCGTCACCCTGGGGCAGGGATCCGCCGAGACCGCCATCGCGCTCGGCACCGTCCCCGTCGGCATCGAAAGCTACGAGTGGGGCAGCGACGACACCGGCTACCTACCGTGGATCCACGAGGCCGTCACCGAGGCGGGAGAGGAACTGCCCGTCCAGTTCACCGGCGGCCAGGACATCGACTTCGAGACGATCATCGAACTGCAACCCGACGTCATCCTCGCCCCCTGGTCGGGCATCACCCAGGAGCAGTACGACGTCCTCAGCGACATCGCCCCCACCGTCGCCTACCCCGACCTGCCGTGGAGCACCGACTGGGACCAGCAGATCGAGATCGTCGGCGAGGCGCTGGGCCAGAGCGAGGAGGCCCAGGGGCTGATCGACGACATCGAGCGGCAGTTCGAGGAGGCCGCCGCCACCCGCCCCGAGTACGCCGGCCTCACCTTCTCCTACATCTACACCGACGGCCCCGGCACCCTCGGCGTCTTCATGCCCGACGAGCAGCGCGTGGCCATGGTGCGCGGCCTCGGACTCCAGGTCGACCCGGTCGTGGAGACCCTGCCCGAGACCGAGGGCACCGACTCGGCGGTCATCGGCCTGGAGAACGCCGACAAACTCGCCGACAGCGACCTCGTCTTCACCTTCTACTCCGACCCCCAGACCCGCGAGGAGATCGAGGCGCAGGAACTGTACGCGGCGATCCCGGCGATCGAACGCGGATCGGTGGTGGCCAGCGACGACCCCTCTTTCGTCACCGCCTCCTCCATCATCAACCCGCTCACCGTGCCGTGGGTGCTGGACCGCTACATCCCCCTCATCGACGAGGCGGTCGCCAACCTCGACCGCTGACCGGACCAGGCGCGCGGCCCGACGCGGACCGGGCCGCGCGCGACCGACACACCCCCGAGACCCCGAAGGCGATCGTGACCACGACAACGGCGCCACCCCAGACCGGAACCGCCCGCACCACCCTGCTGCTCGGCGGCGCGGCCGCCGCCCTCGCCGGGGCGCTCCTGCTCAGCCTCGCCGTGGGCAGCAAACCCACGGCCCCCGACCAGGTGTGGGCGGCGCTCACCGGCACGGCCGACCCCCACACCACCGCCGTGGTGGAAAGCCGTCACCCCCGCACCGCGCTGGGCGTCCTCGCCGGAGCGGCCCTGGCGCTGGCCGGACTCCTCATGCAGGGCATCACCCGCAACCCGCTCGCCGACCCCGGCCTGCTCGGCGTCAACGCGGGCGCGGCGGCGGCCGTGGTCACCGCCACCGCGATCCTCGGACCGGCCTCCACCGCGGCGACGGTCTGGTGGGCACTGCCCGGCGCGCTGGCGGCCGGGCTGGTCGCCTACTCCGTGGGCGGCCGGGAGAGCGGCGGCGGAACGGTCCGCCTGGTCCTCGCCGGAGCGGTGGTCTCGGCCGTGCTCACCGCCTACGTCCAGGCGGTCTCCCTGAACATGCCCGAGGTCTTCGACAGCTACCGCTACTGGGTGGTGGGTTCCCTGGCGGGCCGCGGCTTCGACGCGGCCGTCGCGGTGCTGCCCTTCGTCGCCGTCGGCGCACTGCTGGCCCTGCTGCTCGCGGGCGGACTGAACGCGCTGGCGCTCGGCGAGGAGACCGCCACCTCCCTCGGCGCCAACCCCGTGCTCGTGCGGTCGGGCGGACTGGTCGCCGCCACCCTGCTGGCCGCGGGCGCCACCGCCGCGGCCGGACCGATCGCGTTCGTCGGCCTGGCCGTCCCGCACGTGGTGCGCGCCCTGGTCGGCGGCGACTTCCGCCACCAGGTGCCCCTCGCGCTGCTCGCGGGACCCGCCCTGCTGCTGCTCGCCGACGTCGTGGGCCGCTTCGTGCTGCGCCCCACCGAGCTGATGGTCGGCGTGGTCACCGCGTTCGTCGGCGCCCCCTTCCTGTTCTACGCGGTACGCCGGATGCGGGAGACGCCATGAGCACGGTCCGTGGGGCGCCGCCGCTGCTGCGCGTGGGAAACGCCGTGGCGCTGCCGCTGCACCCGCGCTCCCTGCTGTGGACGCTCGTCCTGCTGGCCGCCCTCCTGGCCGCCGCCGCGGCCACCCTCTCCCTGGGCCGCCTGGGTATCCCCGCCACCGAACTGGTGGACGCGCTCACCGGCGACACCACCCCCGCCCAGGAGTTCGTGCTGCGCCGACTGCGCGGCCCGCGCCTGGTCGTGGCGCTGGGCACCGGCGCCGCCCTGGGGCTGGCCGGGGCGCTGTTCCAGTCCGTCACCCGCAACCCGCTGGGCAGCCCCGACGTCATCGGCCTGAACGCGGGCGCCGGGGCCGGAGCCGCGCTGGTCGCCCTGGCCCTCCCCGGAGTCGTCCCGGTGCCGCTGGGCGCGCTGCTGGGCGCGGTGCTCGCCGTGGTCGTCGTGGCGACGGTGACCGGGACCGGGCTGCGCCACCCCGGACGGCTCATCGTCGCGGGCATCGGCGTGGCCGCGATGGCCTCCGCCCTCACCCACTTCGTGGTCGCGGCGCTGGCCCGCGACCAGGCGAGCGTCCTGTACGCCTACGTCAACGGCAGCCTCTCGGCCCGCTCCTGGGAGCACGCCCTGACGATCTGGCTGACGCTGGCCCTGGCCGCGCCGCCGCTCGCCGCCCTGGCCCGACCGGTCGCGCTCAACGAGATGGGCGACGAGCTCGCCGACAGCCTCGGCGCCCGCGCCGCCGCCACCCGCGCCGCCGCGATCACGCTGTCGGTGGTGCTGTCGGCCGCGGCGGTCGGCGTCGCCGGACCGATCGCGTTCGTGTCGCTGACCGCACCGCAGATCGCGCGGCGCCTCACCCGGGCCGCCGGTCCCAACCTGGTGGTGTCGGCACTGGTCGGCGCGCTGATCCTGGCCCTGGCCGACCTCGCCGTGCAGCAGGTCCCCCTCGGGGAGGGACTGCCGGTCGGTATCGTGACCCTGGCCGTGGGCGGCGTCTACCTGGGTTTCCTGCT
This sequence comes from Thermobifida halotolerans, assembly GCF_003574835.2. NCBI lineage: Bacteria > Bacillati > Actinomycetota > Actinomycetes > Streptosporangiales > Nocardiopsidaceae > Thermobifida > Thermobifida halotolerans. The sequence goes on from NZ_CP063196.1 coordinate 1,316,228, forward strand.
GGTACGTGAGTGGCGTAGGGGAGTGCTTTGAACGAGACCGCGATCAACGGGGAGCCGTCCGCCGCGACGACCGCCACGCCGGTGCGGACCGCGCCGTCCGGGCGGGGACTGCGCGCCGAGCGGCTCACCCTCGGTTACGGCGGCGACCCGGTGGTGCGCGACCTCGACCTGGAGATCGCCGAGGGTGAGTTCGCGGCGATCGTCGGCCCCAACGGCTGCGGCAAGTCCACCCTGCTCAAGGCGCTGGGCCGGGTGCTGCGCCCGGCCTCCGGACGGGTACTGCTGCACGGCCGCGACATCCGTGCCCAACGCGCCAAGGCGGTGGCGCGGCAACTGGCGCTGCTGCCGCAGAACCCGGCCGTCCCCGAGGGCATCACGGTGCGCGCCCTCGCCGCGCGCGGCCGCTATCCGCACCACACCCTGCTGAGGCAGTGGAGCCCCGACGACGAGGCGGCGATCGGCGAGGCACTGGAGCTGACCGGGTTGACCGACCGCGCCGACGTCTCCGTCGACGCCCTGTCCGGCGGCCAGCGGCAGCGGGCGTGGGCCGCCATGGTGCTCGCCCAGCGCACCGGGACCGTGCTGCTGGACGAGCCCACCACCTTCCTCGACATCGCCCACCAGTACGACCTGCTGGAGCTCTTCGCCGACCTGCACAGGAGGGGACGCACGGTCGTCGCGGTGCTGCACGACCTCGCCCAGGCGGCCCGCTTCGCGGGTCGGCTGATCGTCATGGACTCCGGGCGCGTGGTCGCCGACGGCGCCCCCGGCGAGGTGCTCACCGCCGAGCTGGTGCGCCGGGTGTTCGGCCTGGCCTGCGACGTGATCCCCGACCCGCGCACCGGGACCCCGCTGGTGATCCCGCACGAGCGGCGGCGCTGAGCGTCACCGCCGCGGAGCCGCGGCGTCGCGCCGCTCCTTGTACTCCTCCCAGTGGGCCAGCAGCGTGTCGTGGTACCCGTCGAGCCAGACCATGTAGTCGCGCATGTTCACCAGTCGGGCGCGGCCGGCCGGACCGAGGCCGTCACCCAGCCGGTCGAGCGCGGCCTGCGCGAGGTCGCGCTGTCGGCGCAGGTAGCCGCGTTCGTTGCGGAGGAAGTTGCCCCACACGTCGTCGCCCATCGCGACCAGGCGGTGGCGCTGCCCGGGGGCCTGGACCTGCCGGACGAACCCGAGTTCCTCCAGACGCCGCACCGCGGTCGACACCGACCCCCGGCTGACCTGGGCGCCGTCGGCGATCTCCGCGGCGCTCACCCCCTCGCGGTCGGACAGCAGCAGGTAGCCGACGATGCGCCCCTCGGCCTTGGACCGCCCCTGGGACTGCCAGTACTCGGCGAACCGCCGAACGAAGTCGGACCGGAACACGTCCTCGTTTCCCGCGGTGTCCGACATGCCGCCCAGGATAGACCACCGCCGGGCGGAGCACCGGAGGGCGGAACGCCCCTCACAGCGCGGTGAACCCGCCGAAGGAGCCCCGGTGGTACAGCAGCGGCGGCCGGGAGGAGTCGTGCACGGAGCTGTGCACCACCCGGCCCACCACCAGCCAGTGGTCGCCGATGAGGTGGGTCTCGTGGCGGTGGCACACCAGCCGCGCGGTGCCCCCCTCCAGCGCGGGCACCCCCTCCACGTCGTAGGACCAGCGGGTCGGCGGGGCGAAGCGCTCCGCGCCCCGGGCCGCGAAGCGCGAGGCCAGGTCGGCCTGGTCCTCGCCCAGCAGATGCACCCCGAACACCCGCGCCCGGCTCAGCCGTGCCCAGGTGGCGGAGTCGGCGGCGGCGTAGAAGGAGACCAACGGCGGGTTGAGGCTCACGCTGGTGAAGGACGTGGCGGTCAGGCCGACCGGTTCGCCCGCGACGTCGGCGGTGACGATGACGACGCCCGCGGGGTGGTGTCGCAGGAGTTGCCGGAACCGGTCGGCGCGGACCGGGGGACGCGGAGTCGCCGGGCGCGCGGCGGTGTCGGGATTGCCCACAGCGGACCTCCTCGAAGTGCGGTCTGGCGACGGCCAGGGCGGTTTTCACCAACCGCGAGTCTAAGAGCCGGTGATCCCACGACCGGCGGCCGGTGGGGCTGTTGGCACTCGCGTCGGGGCCCGGGCGGGGCACCGCGGGGGACGCGGCGCTGGCACGCCCCGACCGACCGCACCTCCACCCGGCCCGTGGTTCGAGATGTCCTTCTGGCTGGTCCGCCGGTGGAGGCGCGGGTGGGTCGGCGCCGGGGCACTTCCCCACTCCGTCGCCAGCCCACCCCCTCCGGCGGAGCCCTCCCGCACCGCTTCCCACCCATCCCCCGGGGGTGGCGGGGACTCCTGGAACTCTCCCCTCGGGCCGAGGCCACCTGGAGACTCCTCTCCCCTCGACCTCCCGGTACCGGCCCCAGGCCCCCTGGGGCCGGGGTCAGAGCTCCCGCAGCCCCGGAACGATCCGCTCGCCGAGCCGCGACACCCAGGAGGCCGGATCGGGGCCCGCCGAGGAGACCCACACCTGCTCCACGCCGAGCGCGGCGTAGGACTCCATCTTCCTCAGGAAGGCGTCCGGCGCGTCGAGCGGGTCGGCGGGGACGAGGACGGTCCGGGTGATGTCGGCGGGATCGCGGCCCTCGGCCGCGCAGTGGCGGGCGAGCACGTCGAACTTGTGCGTCAGCCCCTCCACACCCAGGTCGAAGAGATTGCACGCGTCGGCGTGGCGGGCGACGAGCCGCAGGGTCTTCCTCTCCCCGCCGCCGCCGACGAGGATCGGCGGGCGGGGCCGCCGCAGCGGGCGGGGCGAGCAGAGGGTCTCGGCGAGCCGGTAGTGGCGCCCGGTGAACGGGCCGTTGTCGCCGCTCCACATCTGCCGACAGATCAGCAGCGTCTCCTCCAACCGCTCGAACCGCTCCGCGACCGGCGGGAACGGCACGCCCAGGCCGAGGTGCTCACGCTCGTACCAGGCCGCCCCGACACCGAGGAACGCCCGCCCGCCGGAGAGGACGTCGAGGGTGGCGACGGTCTTGGCGAGCAGACCGGGATGCCGGTAGGTCACCCCGGTCACCAGCAGCCCCAGTTCCAGACTCCGGGTGTGCGCGGCGAGGAACCCGAGCGAGGTGTAGCCCTCCGGCATCGGATCGTCCGCGGACAGACCGGGGATCTCCATCTGGAACCAGTGGTCCATCAGAGTGAGGGCCGAGCAGCCGCCGTCCTCCGCGGCCCGGGCGGTGGCGGCCAGGACCGGAGCCAGCGCCTCCGCCCCACCGGTCACGGCCAGGTTGACAAGGTGGACTCCGAGCCTCACAAGAACGCCTTCCGGTCGGCGGCCTCCGGGAGGACTTTCATGCTATGCCGACCTCCTCGCCGATCCGGCGCCCCGTCCTCCCGAGGAACAGAGCCGCTGTCCGCACCATCCGCTCCGGTGCCGTCTTCGGCCGGTGTACGGGTCAGCGCGGCGCGGGCACGGTGTCCAGGGCGCGCGGGGTGACGGAGCGGGCCAACCGGGAGGCGGACTCCGCGTCGACCAGTCCCGCGCCGGCCGCTCCGTCGTGCCCCGGTCCCGCGTGCTGACCGGTGTGGCTGACCCCCTTCCGCACGTCACGGGTCGAGGACTTCAGGATCTCCTTGACCAGTTCCGGGGACAGGCCGGGCCGGATCTGCTTGAGGAGCGCGCACACGCCCGCGACCTGCGGTGATGTCGCGCTGGTGCCGCTGATCACAGCCCAGTCGTCGCTGGGGGCGGTCTGGTCGCCCACCGGGAAGGCGCTGCCGGACAGGGTGGTGTCGGTCTCGCAGCCCGGCTGCACCGGCAGCATGATGTAGATGCCTCTGGGCTGCTGTCCGACCAGGCCGCACACGTCGGGCACGTGCCGCCCCGGGTAGATGAGGCTGTCGAAGCTGCTGGCGTAGTCGGAGGCCATCAGGTCGAAGTCCGAATCCACCACCGCCGCCTGCGCGTAGACGCCGCCGACCGCGATCACCTCCGGCATCATCGCGGGGAAGGCGACGTGTCCGTTGCCCGCGGAGAAGCACACCGTGATTCCGCGGTTGCGCACCGCGTCGCGCACGGCGAGTTCCAGCGGTTTGAGGTGGTTGGGCAGCGCCCCCAGCCCGGGCAGGTGGTAGCCCCAACTGTTGGTGATCACCGCCGAATGCAGGTCGGCGGCGGCCTCGAAGGCCGGGGTGGGGTTGCCGCCCATCTTCACGCCGACGAAGTCGACGTCGCGCGCGGTGGCGAAGACGTTGGCCGCCTCGGCGGTGCCGTGGCCGTTCTCGTCGTCCTCGATGTGCACGGCGTCGGGCGCCAGGGTCGCGGTGTAGTTGTAACCGTGCCACGCGTAGAACGGGTGCCGGTAGAAGCCGGTGTCGGTCACGGCCACGAGCACGCCGCGCCCGGTGGCGCCGCGTTCGTGCACCCCCGAGGAGCGCAGCATGACCGACACGTCGTCGGGTACCCGCAGGTGGAAGTAGGAGGGCTGCGGGGGCAGCGGCGTGTCGAAGAACAGCGGCGGCGCCTGGGGGTAGGCCCGCTCGACCAGCGGGGCCAGTGAGTCGGGCAGGGTGAACGGCGCGTCCGGGGAGTGGAAGAGGTAGTTGACGGACTCCCCGGCGCGGGGGATGTCCTCGACCGCTCCCCGGTACACGGGTTGGGTGCGCTGCTCCACCCGGGTGCTGAACGTCTCCTGCCACAGCGACCGCGACCCCTCCCCGCTGACGGAGTACCTGCCGACGTGGCGGATGGTGAAGCCGAGCCGCTGGAGTTCGAGCGCGGCCTCGGTGGCGCGCCCGGGCGGGGCTCCAGTTCTTCGAGGGAGGCCGTCCGGGTGGTGGACTCGTCGAACACCGAGACGTCACCCCGGGGGCGTACGGCGGCCTCGAAGTAGACGGTTTCGGTACCGCGTTCCATGGGGCTGGTCGGCATGGTCGTCTCCCCTGGTGCGTGCGTCGGGTGCGGAGCGGGGCCGCCTCCACGCGTGGACGGTGGTGCTAGAAGAACTCCGGGGGCTGGACGAAGTACACGCCGCTGACGAGGTTCCGCAACTCGTCGGGGATGGCCGGTTCCTCGGAGCGGGGCCGCAGGAACCGGGTGCTCCGTCCCGGGGCCACCGGCTGCTCCGTGATGTCGAAGGAGACACCGAACACGCGGCTCCACAGCTCCCGGGGCCCGCTGACGCTGATCGTGGCCCCGATGTGCAGGACGCGGAAACCCAGTCGCTGCAGCGCGGCCGCGGCGGCCCGGTCCTGACCGGACCTGGTGAGAATCTCGGCGGAGATCGTCTCTTCGTCCATCCCGGTTCCCGTTCTCGGATGTGCGGCGTCACACGGGAGGACGCGTCCCGCGGGGAAACCGGCGCCAAAGACGGAGGAACGATGGGGCAACCGTTGTCGGTGGAGACCCGGGTTCTTGGGGGCCGCCGCGGGATTCTGTCCGTTGGGCGGACAGGGGGAAGCATGGGAATCCGGCGGACACCGAGGTGCGCCGCCGTGCGGGGGACGGCGCCATGACGGCGCGGTCGGGTTCTCCGGAACCGGCGCGCCGCGTCCCGTCTTCGGCGCGGACGGTGCGGACCGCCGCCGCTGCGGCCGGGTGGACGCTGCTCTACGTGGCCTCCAAGGTCTGCTACGCCGTGGAGGGGCGGCTCGGTGTGACCGGCGGGCCGGCCGTGCCGCGGTCCCGGTACCAGGAGTACGGTCCGGGCGAGGTGAGTCCGGCCCAGTGGGCGAACGCCGGGCTGGGAATGGCGGTCGCGGCGCTGCTGCTCGCCGCCGCGCTGCCGGCCGCGGCGCGGGCCAACCGCTGGCTGCTGCTGGTCCCGCTGGGGGCGGTGGTCCTGACCACGGCGGTCGGCGCGGTGGTCATGCTGGGCAGGGCGCTGGTCACCGACTCCGGCGGTGCGGTGTTCGGCGGCTACTGCGCGGTGTGGGCGGGCCTGGTGGGCGCGGTGCTCCTCGACTACCGGCGTCGCACGGCGCCGCCGGGCTGAGCTGAGCCGCCACCGCGTACCGCGTCGGCCTGCCCGGAGCAGGAGGTCAGGGGCGCGGTTTTAGGTCGTCGACCCAGCCGGACCCGAGGCGGCGGATGTGGCGGAGGGGCGGCGGGGGCTCCGGGCCGCGGTCGGGGCCGCCCTCCGGGCGGCGGACGCCGCTACGCCTGGGCCTGGGCCAGGGCCTCGGCGACCTCGTCGCGGTCCACCACGGGCTCCCCCGGCAGGCCCAGGAGCCGCCATATGACGGTGGCGCACAGCTCCAGCTCCCGGCAGGACTCCTCGACCGTGGGGACTCCGTTCCTCCAGAGCCGGTGGAGCTGGTGCTGGACGCTGAAGTTGATGTACTCCAGAATCCCTCTCGGGTCGGGGAGCGGGGACAGCCGTCCGGCGTCGACGTCGGCCTGGTAGACGAGCAGGGCCCGGTCGGTCCCGTCCCGGGCGATCCGGTCGTCCCAGGCCCGCGCGAAGGCGCGGTCACGCGCGTACACCTCCAGCGCCATGACGAACACGACGTGGTGGAGGGTCCACATCCGGAACGTGTTCAGCAGCACCGACCTGATGTAGCTTCCCAGGTCGGAGGCGCCCTCGGTGCGGAAGCCGTCGAACACCGTGGAGATGGAGCGGTCGATCAGCGCCAGGCACATGTCGTCCACGGTCCTGAAGTGGTTGTAGACGCTGGGCCGCTTCATGCCCGCCCGTTCGGCGACGTCGGCCATGCTCACCTGTGCCGCGGGGGAGGTGCGCAGCAGGTCGTGCAGCGCGTCCAGGATCCTGCGGCGGGTCACCTGCCCCTTGTAGAAGGGCTCGGAGGGACCGAACTGAAGTGGCATGGCGGCAGGATAGCGAGGTCAGCGGGGTGTGTGTCTTTTTACTAGACATATGTCTAATTTTTCAGACAACAGTTGATCCGGATGGGGCCGATGGTCCACACTGGTCGGGACGCAACGCCAGAGGATGGAGTGGCGGTTGGCTTCCATTTCTCACTGCGTCGTGCCTGGTGGCGGCATGAGTGGCACCGAGGCCGACACCAGGGCGCTGGTCACCCTGCCCCCGTGGTCAGAGCCGACGCGACAGCCCGCCCCCGTGGGCTGCGGCGATGCTCCAGAGCCCGCCGAAGGCGTGCTCACGAACCGATCCTGTTCCGATCGGTGACTTCCTGGGGCGTGTCAGTCCTTCCTGTCACCCTCGCGGCGGAAGCGGTGCCGAATCGTAGTCAGCGGCATTCGGCGCCGGGACGGCTTGCGCCGCGACGGCCGAGGAAGACGATCGACTGACCCGCCCCAGGAACCCCCGCCACGGGCATGCCGGGCATCCACCGGTGTTCGGCAGGCGGCCTCCCGCGCGGTCACGGCGGACGGTGGCCCGCGGCGGTGCGGGCGCCGGACAGCCGCGCGTAGACGACGGTGTTGTCGCGGTAGCTCTGCACGGCGTGGTCGAACTCGCCGCCGCAGGTGATGAGTCGGAGTTCGGCGTGGCCTCCGGTCGGACCGTAGACGCGGTCCGTGGGGAAGCGTTCCTTGGCGTACTGGTGGACCGCGTAGACGGTGAACAGCGCGGTGCCGCCGTCGGCGCGTCCGACCGTGACCGCGTCACCGGGGCGCAGGTCCGCCAGGCGGTGGAAGACGGCGGGAGCGGTGTCGGAGTCGACGTGGCCGCCGATCACCGCGGCTCCGACCTGTCCCGGAGTGGGGCCGTAGGCGTACCAGCCGACCTGCCCGTAGTCCCGGGGCACCTCGATCTCCCCGTCGGGGCGCAGACCGAGTGGGACGAGGCCGTCCGCGCGCAGTCCGATCGCGGGGATTCCCAGAGTCACCGGTTCTGACCGGGGCAGCGGTACCGGCGGGGCGGTCGCGGCCACGGGTGACGGGGACGGGGCCGGTGCGGTCGGGGCGGCGACAGGGCCTGCGGAGTCGCCGCACAGGATGAGGGCCAGCAGCATCAGTCCCGCCGCGCCGAGCGGGAAGGTGGCCGCCGAAGGATCGGTACGGCGGCCACCGCGCGGCCGTGGACGGTCAACGTCCATCGGTCGCTCCCCGCACGGCGCGGACGCGTTCCACGCTAGGCACTCTCGCCGAACCGGCGTCGGGCGGCGAGTCCCCCGCCCACCGCGGCGGCGAGGACCATGCCTGTGGCCAGCATTCCGGCGTTGGGACCGGTCGCGGCCGCGCCTCCCGCGCCCGCGGCCATGCCGCCCTTGGGAACCGGAGTCAGTTCCCCGCAGGCCGCCGGGTTGGTGGCCTCGGCCGGAAGCGACGGGTCCAGGTCGCTCTTGCCCGCGGCCTCGAAGTCGTAGAGGCCGTTGCCGTTGTAGTCGACGCCGTGCTGCTCAATGACGGCCTTCCCGGCCCTGATGGCCGCCGCGACGTCCTCGGAGACCGTGAACGTCCGGTGGTAGCTGACGGTGCCGTGGGCGTCGGCGACGGGCATCCGGTCCACCGCCAGGCTGCTGGCGGGGCTGGTGTCGCCCTCGGTGGTCAGCGAGACCTTGACGGGACCGTAGTAGGGAGCACCCTCGGTGGTGCTGAGCCGTCCGTCGTCGGTGATGTCGTCGGCGGCCTCGGGAGGCGCGCACATGTACTTTCCGCCGATGTGGAAGTGCTGGGCGTGCGGCGCGTCCGCGAGCAGTCCGCTGGTCTCGATGCGGACGGTGACGCGTGTGCCCTCGACCGTCACCTTCGCGGTGCCGGCGGCGCCCGAGTCGTTGACCTCGGCGAGGTCCGCGTGCAGGACCGCCGCGTCGCCCGCGTGGGCGGGCGCGGCGGCCGTGAGAGCACACGCCGGAACCGCGAACGCGAGCAGGGCTAGTTTCTTTCTGTCCATGACCATCTCCCAAAGACGTCCCCGGAGCCCTCGCGGCACCGGGGTGGGACAACAGGCGATGCGGCATGTACCCCCCGCAGTTGGTGCGTCACTCATGGTGTTCACAGTTGTTGGGGACGATTTGGATCGACTGGTTGCGAAACAGAAAAATCGGACATGTTGTCATGTTTGGATTTGTGTGCTTTTTGTGGCGGGCCAAGTGGTGTCTGGCGGGCTCTTGGAACCCGTCCCGAAACGCCGGGGGAGAGAGGTTTTCGGGTGGCCTTGGCTCCAGGGGTGGAACCTCGCTGAGGTGTGACGGTCGTCTTCGCGGCGGGTGCCGGTCGTGCGGGGAAGGCGGGTCGGCCGATCGGTCCGGGGGTGTTCCAGTCCAGCCCCCGGGGTGGGTCCCCAGGGGTTGGCGGCGACTGGTCGAGGCGCCCCGGGCGCCTCGACCGGCCATCGGCAGTCGGTGGTGGCCCGCTTCTGGGGGGTTCGGTGGAATGCCTCGGCCTTGCCGGGAGTGCGGCGGGACCGTGTCCGCCGCGGAATCCGGCCATCAAACCTCGATGAGGTGTGAGTGTTCGGTTCTGCGGCGGGCGCGGGTTCTTTCCGGAGAAACCGGAGAAAGACGAGGCATTCCACCCCCGCGTTCGGGGCGGGCGACCACGGGTTGGCCTCGACCGGCCACCGGTGGTATCCCACCGCGGGGGTTGGTGTGGAATGCCCTGGGCCGATCGGCCGCCCCCTCTTCTCCACACGGCCGGTGTCCGTCGCGGAGGCGACCGTCAAACCTCAGTCAGTCAGGCCCCCTGGGGCCAGGCCACCCAACCCCCGGAGCTGAGGCGGCCTCGGAACTTCCCCTCAGTTCTCCGGTGCTGCCTCTGCCCGGAGGGGTTCCGGGTTCGCGCGGTGGGTGACCCTGATCTTGGACTGGCCATGCGGCAGCCGCTCCCAGTCGTCCATGAAGCGGGCCGCCAGGCCGTGCTTCTCGGCGAGGCCCAGCAGCGTCTCGGTCCGGTAGTAGAAGTCCTCGCGCAGGACGTGGTGCTCCTCGCCCTCGGTGCGGTCGAAGGTGAAGTCGAACCAACCGCCGGGAGCCAGCACCCGGCCGACGTGCGCCAGGCACTCGTCGATCACCGGAAGCGGCGAGTGCGAGAAGACACTGTGCGCGTGCACCACCGTGAAGTGCGCGTCCGGCAGGAAGGCGAACCTCAGGTCGCGTACCAGGGTCAGCACCGGAAGCTTGGCGCGCAGTCCGTGGCGCACGACGGTCTCCTGGGCGGCCAGCAGGATGTCCGGTGAGATGTCGATGCCGTAGTAGTTGCCGGGGTCCAGGTAGTCGATGAACCGCCATCCGGCGCGCAGGTCGCCGCAGCCGATCTCCAGCATCCGGTCGCCGGGCGACAGACCGTGCGCCCTGAGGTAGTCGAACTGCATCGCGCCGATCGCGAGCCAGCGTTCGTGACTGCGGCTGCCGACCGCCGCCTTCGGGTTGGCGGTCGCGGTCGCCCGCATCACCGCCCGGTAGTAGGCGACGTGGTCGGGGTGGCGCAGTCGCAGCCACGCGTCCCGACCGGCCCGGGCCAGGTACTTCGGCACCCGGTCGGGGTGGCGCAGGGCGTAGCCCACCCGGTGGGAGAGACTGGCCCGGTTGGCGGTGAGGTTCTTTGTCGGCATGGGTCGGCTCCTCACGTGAGCGCCCGGCGCGGGGCCGCCCGGGCTCGCCGGGCAATCCCGCGCCCGTCGGGCGCGGTCCTTTCTGACCGTGCGCTTCACCGCTCGCCACCGGTCCGCGGGGACCGCCCGCAAGGGGGAGGAGACCCCGCGGAGCGCCGCGGCGGCGCGCTCCCCGCTACCCCTCCGCCCCTTCACAGACACCTGCGACCAGGGGTTTCCTCGGAAGGAGTCGGGCCGCAGGACCGCCCACTCCGGGAAGGGGCCGAACGTCCGCAGGCTGCCCTCGGGAGGGGAGCCCGAGGAGGCCGAAGTCGGCAGGGACGTCGGCTCCGGTGGTGCCGATCGGGGCCGTGGGAGTCGGCCGGTGCGTGGGCGGTCGTCTCGGGACAGGCCCGGAGCAGGTCAGTGCGGTGGCGGTAGCGGGCTGCGCAGGGTGAAGGCGTGGACCTGCGGCCCCCGGGTGCGCAACCGGGCCAACCGGGCGCGGGCATGCTCCGGCTCGGGGAGGGCGGACCCGCGGGTCCACCACAGCGCGCGCTCACAGACCGGGGTCAGCCCGGTGCGCGCCCGCCAGGCGCGCACGTCGGTACCGCTGTCCAGCACGAACGCGCGCAGGTCGGCGAGAGAGGTCCACAGACCGACCAGCAGCGCCGCGCACTCGGCTGTCGTGGTCGCCTGCGCCGCGCGCACCAGTCCCGCGCTCCGGAGGGCTCGCCGCTCCAGTGCCTCGACCAGCTCCCCCAGCGCGGGGAGAGGCCCTTGCGGCAGCGCGATCGACTGGGCGGAAACGAGTAGCGGGGACGGGGCGGCGGCCGCGCGCAGCGGCTCCGCCCCGACAGGAGGGCGAGACTCCGGTGTGTGACCACGCGAGACCGCCACCGCCCGGGCCTCCTCGGCAGGCGGGGAGCGGGTGACAGCCGGGCCGCCGTCTCCGGGCGTCCCGGTGGCGGCGGCAACGCGCGGCAGCGGCAGGTCCATGAGTTCTCCTTCGGTCGGGGAGATCCGTCATGGAGGTAAACCCCGCGGACGCCGATCCGGTTGCACCGCCACGTTCCGCCGGTCCGGCACCGACGCGACCGCGGGGGATACGGCGGGGGCGGGCGCGCAGCGGTTCCCGGACCCGCTGGAGGCCGCCGCCGGAGGCGGACCGGCGGGCGGGAGGGAACGTCAGGACAGCGTGCGTCGGCGCACCGCCTCCAGGCTCAGCCACACGGCCGGGACCAGGGCCAGGTGCATCAGCGCGAGTACGGCGCGGGTCGCGGTGTCGGTGTCGAGGGAGAGGGAGCCCGCGATCGTGGCCAGGGCCAGCGCGGAGCCGGTGATCTGCGCGGTACGCAGGAAGCCCCGCCACAGCAGGGACAGGGCCACCGCGGCGCAGAATCCCGCGGTAAAGGGGACCGCGGTGGCGAGGACGACGTCCCCGACAGCGACGTCGACGATGCTTCCCGTCCGGTCGGGATGGGCCATGGAGGCACCCACGAGGTGGCCGGCGCCCCACAGCAGCAGGTTGGCGGCGACGGCGGCGACGACACCCGTCGACCCGGCCTGCCACCAGGACGCTCCTGGACGGCGGTGCGGCGATTCGGGGGCCTTCTCGGTCGGCTGGGGAGTGGTCACGGGGCTCTCCGGTCTACGTGGTTCGGTGTGCCACGCACGAGCCAACAACCTCAACCAAACTCGATGTCAAGCGCGCGGAGTCCGAACCGCCGCGGAACGTGAGCGGAGGCGGCACGCTTGCCCCGCCCGCCCCGGGGTAGCGGACGGGCCGCGAAGAACCACCGGGGCCTCAGAGACAGCTCCCGTGCCAAGAAGGAGATCTCACCGCCGTGGACCCTCTCCACCTCGCCTACGCGGCCATCGGCGCGCTCAGTGTCGTCCTCGCGCTCTTCAGCAGCCGTCTGCGGGAGCTGCCGGTCAGCGAGCCGCTGATGGCCCTGCTGCTCGGCGTGCTCCTGGGGCCCCACCTGCTCGGCCTGCTGGAGTTCTCCACCACCGAGCGCGACTCCCTGCTGCTCGAGGGGGCCCGGGTCCTGCTGGCGGCCTCGGTCATGGCGGCGGCGCTGCGGTTTCCCGCGACCTCGCTACGCGGCCTGATCGCCCCGGCGGCCCTCCTCCTCGGCGTCGTCATGCCGCTGGCCGCGGTCCTGTCCGGAGCCGCCGCCCTGCTGCTGGGACTGCCGGTCGCGCTGGCCGCGCTGGTGGGCGCCTGCCTGTGCCCCACGGACCCGGTGCTGGCCGCCTCCGTCGTCACCGGAAAGCCCGCCGAGGAACACCTGCCGGGGCGGTTGCGCCGGATGCTGACGGTCGAGAGCGGCGCCAACGACGGACTGGCCCTGCCGCTCGTCGGTCTCGCGCTGGCCGTCGTGCTTCCGGCGACCGCTCCCGGCGCCGAGGTGGGGCGGCTGGCCTGGGAGGTGGCGGCGGGCGCGGTCATCGGCGTGGTCGCGGGCGCCGCGGCGGGAAGGGCGATGGAGGCGGCCACCGACCGGCGCAAACTGGGCAAGGGGGCCTCCCTGGTCTTCACCCTGCTGCTCGCCGTCGCCGTGCTGGGCCTGGCCCGGATCGCCGGAGCGAGTGGGGTGCTGGCCGTCTTCGCCTCCGGGCTCGCCTACAACCGGGTGGTGCGCACCGGGGAGCGCGGCCCGCAGGACAACATCGACGAGGCGATCAACCGCTACCTGTCCCTTCCCCTGTTCGTCCTCCTCGGCGCGGTCCTGCCGTGGCGGGAGTGGATCGGCTTCGGACCGGTGGCGCTGCTCTTCGTCGTCGCCGTCCTGCTGCTGCGCCGCCCGCCGCTGATCCTGGCGCTGTTCCGGCCGCTGGGGCTGCGCCCGCGCGACGCCGCCTTCCTCGGCTGGTTCGGTCCGATGGGCATCAGCGCCCTGTTCTACCTGGCGCACAGCATCGACAAGGGCGTGCACGATCCGCGCCTGTTCGCCGCCGTCAGTCTCGCCGTCACCGCCAGCGTGCTCGTCCACGGCATCACCTCCTCCCCGGCCGTGCGGGTCTACGCCCGCTCCTCCGAGGCTTCCGAACGCGGGTGAGGCCCCGGCGGCACGGCGTCGGTGATCCACACCCATTTCCTTGACACTTTCTGTCAAGTACTTGCTGTTCTCTGTCAGGCAAATGGTGGGAGAGGAGGCCCCGATGACCGGCGTTTCGACCTCCGAACACGTCGAACTCGTCGCCGACCTGCGAAGACTGGTGCGGAGCCGACTGGTCGACCCGTTGGTCCTGCTGCTGGGGGACAAGGAGCGGATCGAGCCCCTGCGCCGCCAGGTCCACGTCGACGTCGAGATGTGGGCGGCACAGCTGCTCGGCCCCGACGACGCGCTCGCCACCCGGGTCGCCGTCCGACTGCTGGCCGCGCTCCACCCCGGCGACGCGCCGTTCGATCCGCCCGACGACTGGTGGCGGACCCCGCTGGGCAGGGTGGTCGCCCGCCGCGTCGGACACACCAGAGAGCGCGTGTCCTACTCGGTGGCCGGGGCGATGCTCGGTATCACCCGTCAGGGAGTCCACGACCTGGTCCGCCGCGGCAGGCTGGCGCGGCACCCCGAGGGCGGCGTCACCTCGGAGTCGGTGCGCGACCGGCTGCGCGGGATCGCCTCCCCCGCCGACAGCCGAGGACACGAGGGGACACCGGTGCGCGATGGACGTTGACCAGCGGGAGTTCAGGGTCGGCACGGGAAGCGGTCCGCGCGTCGCGGTACGCGATTACGGAGGGAAGGGGCCGCCCGTGCTCCTGCTGCACGGCGCGGGCGGCAACCTCCTGCACTGGGCGGCGGTCGTTCCCCGACTCGCCGCCGCCCACCGGGTCGTGGCCATGGACCTGCGCGGACACGGCCGCTCCGACGACGCCCCCTGGGAGTGGGAGCGGGTCCTCGACGACATCGAGGCCGTCATCGACCACTGCGGGCTGGGCTCCCCCGCGGTCGTCGGGCACTCCCTGGGCGGAATGCTCGCCGGGGCCTGGGCGCGCCGCCACCCCGACTGCCCGGCCGCGGTGAGCCTCGACGGCCACCGCGCGGCCGAGACCGACCCGGACCACTACGCCGGACTGCCCGCCGAGCGGGTGCGCCACGACCTGGAGCGGCTGCGGTCCCTGTTCACCGCGCAGACCGCGACGGCGGCCCAACCGATGACGGCCGACCAGGTCGCCGCACTGCTCGACCAGCAGCGCGCCTTCGCCGCCGCCACGGGGATCGACGAGGAGGAGTGGGAAGCGACCGTGCGACGGGGGATCGCCGAACGCGACGGACGGTACTTCCTGCGGCCCGGCCCGGGGACCACCTCCGCCCTGCGGGCCAGCGCCGGGTTCCGCGACTGCCTGCCGGTCTTCGCCGAGGTGGAGGCACCGCTCCTCGTCGTCCTGGCCACCAGGGAACTGCCCCAGGTCCCCGAGGACCTGCGCGACCTCGTGCGGGCCCACCGGACCGCCGTGCGCCGCGACCTCGCCGCGCTCGCCGCCGCGCGGCCCAACGTCTGCGTCCGCGAGATCGACGCTGACCACGGCATGACCGTCATGGACTCCGGCGAGGTCGCCGGTCCGGTGCTCGCGTTCCTGCGGGAGCACGCCGCGGGGAACTGACCGGCCCCTCGGGGTGCAACCGATCGGGGCCGGTCGGGGTTACAAGGACGTGGAAGCTATCGCTGAGACAACCGACGACGTCGACTGCTGGTTCGTCGAACTGTACGACCAGCATCGCGGACCGGTGTTCTCGGCCGCGCTGCGGCTGTGCGGACGCTGGGCCGACGCCGAGGACCTGACGGCCGAGACGTTCGTGAAGGCGTACCGGGCCGCCGGCGACTATCCCCCCGAACGCCGTGCCCGGCTGCGTCCCAGGGCCTGGCTGATGACGATCCTGTGGAACCTGTGGCGCAACCGGGCGCGTACGGCGGCGCGCAAGCCGCCACCCGAGCCCCTGACCGACGGGGTCGACGTCGCCGACCCCCGCCAGGACGTGGCCGGTGCGGCGGAACGGAACGAGACCAGCGGACAGCTGGCCGAACTGCTGGGGCGGCTGACCGACATCCAACGGGAGGCGGTCGTCCTGCGGCACGTGGCCGACCTGTCCATCAGCGAGGTCGCCGCGATCCTCGGCGTCCCCGAGGGGACCGCCAAATCCCACGTCTCACGCGGCCTCAGGAGGCTTCGTGAACTCACCCAGGGAGGTGTCCGATGAGTGACGACCCGCTGCTGGAACGGCTCGCGGAACTGGTCACCGACGCCCCGCCCGAACTGATCGACCGGATCGCCGCCCGCTGGGTCACCGTCGAGGGCCCCGTCGGCGAGATGTTCGTCGCCTACACCGACCAGGGCATCGCCTACGTCCGCCCCGCCGGAGCCGACGCGCCCCGGGAGTTTCGCAGGCGGTTCGGACGGCCGCTGCTGCGCGCCGCGCGCCCGCCCGCCGGGCTGGTCCCGGCGCTGCGCACCGGCCGGGCCACCGGTCTACGGTTCGACCTGCGCGAACTGAGCGGGTTCCAGGCCGAGGTGCTGCGAGCGGCCCAGACCATCCCGCGCGGCGAGGTGCGGCCCTACGCCTGGATCGCCAGGAGGATCAACCGGCCCCGGGCCGTGCGGGCGGTCGGTACCGCGCTGGCCACCAACCCCGTGCCGCTGCTGATCCCCTGCCACCGGGTGACCCGCTCCGACGGATCCCTTGGCGAGTACATCTTCGGAACCGAGACCAAACGGCGGCTGCTCCGTGCCGAGAACGCCAACCTCGACGAGGCGCACGACCTCGCCAGAAAGGGGGTCTTCTACGTGGGCAGCGACACCACCGGCGTCGTGTGCTACCCGACCTGCCACCACGCCCGGCACATCACCCCGCCCCACCGGAAGGGCTTCCGCACCATCGCGCAGGCCGAGACCGCGGGCTACCGCCCCTGTCGGCACTGCCAGCCCGCGGCCGTGGAGCCCGCCTGACGGAGGGCCGTCCGGGACCGGCGGGGGCCTCGTCGGCCGCACCGCCGCCACCGAGCCCCGGCCCCGAAACGCCCTGTCCTCCCCCGATTCCGGATTCCGGTCCCAGCGGGCGCGGCGACCGGAATCCGGAATCGGGGGAGCGCGGACGGGAAGCGTCTCCCCACGTTCCCCGGCATCCCGGAAACCGGTGTCCGACGGTTCCCCGGGTTGTTACCGTCTTGCGCGTGAAGGACCTTCCGGAGAACTTCGACGAACGGCGCCTGGTGCACGCGCTGCCCCGCTTCGGCATCGATCCCGTGGCGGTGGAGCACGCCCCGGTCGGCTTCGGGGACCATCACTGGACCGTCACCGGAGCCGACGGCCGACGGTGGTTCGCCACCGTCTCCGACCTGGAGCACAAGGAGCACTGCGGGAAGGGGGCCCAGGCCGCGCTGGCCGGTCTGCGCCGGGCCATGGACACCGCGGCGGCCCTGCGCGAGGACGAGGCCCTGGACTTCGTGGTGGCGCCGGTGCGCGCCACGGACGGCGCGACGGTCCTGCCGCTCGACGGCCGGTATGCGCTCAGCGTCTTTCCCCTCGTGGCCGGGCGATCCGGCGAGTTCGGCCAGGAGTTGCCGGCCGAACAGCGCGAACAGGTCCTCGACCTGCTCGCCGAACTGCACGGCAGCGCCCCTCCGAGCACGGTGCCGGCCATCGCGCCCGCCCCTCCCGGCCACGGCCGGTTGGCGGCGGTCCTGTCCGAACCGCCCGCCGGGTGGCGGGGCGGACCGTTCGCCGACCCCGCCCGCCGACTGCTCACCGGCAACGCCGCCGCGCTGCGCGCCAGGATCGCGGAGTTCGACCGACTGGCCGAGGAGGTGGGCGGACGCGGAACGGAACCGGTCGTGACGCACGGCGAACCGCACCCCGGAAACCTCCTGTTCGGAGCGGAGGGTTGTCTCCTGGTCGACTGGGACACCGTCGGCCTGGCCCCGCCCGAGCGCGACCTGTCCGTGCTGTCCACGGATCCCGCCGCTCTCACCCGCTACACGGAGCGGACCGGGCACGTTCCGGACCCGGCGGCTCTCGCGCTCTACACCCTGCGCTGGGAGCTGGCCGACGCGGCCGAACTCCTCGGCCGACTCTCCGCCCCGCACGCGCGCACCCCCGGCATCGAGACCGTGTGGCGGGAGTTCGTCGGTGTCATCGGCCGTCTGGCCAACCCGGAGCTTCGACCCTGACCCGTGGCGTGCCCGACCGGGCACCGCCACGGGTCAGGACGGCACGTTGTTCCTGGGGTTCGTGCGGATGCGACGCCAGGCGGCGGCCCAGCGCTGGTACTCGGCCTCATCGCCGCCGCAGGCGACAACAAACGCGCTCAGCACGGTCAGGCGGGGCAGGCGGTCACTGCTGAGCGCGGCGTGGAACCTGGAGGCCGAGCACACACCGCCGCAGTTGTACTCCATCCGGCGGTAGGAGGGCTCTCCCGCCCAGACGCGGTAGTGCCGCATGGCCGCCACGAAGGCGGCCGGGGTGGTGGCCCGTGCCGGGTCGGGCCTGTGACCGGGGTCGAACAGGTCGGCCCCGGCGGGGAGTCGCTTTCCCAGGGGAGAGGGGCCCGCGGGGGAGCGACCGAAGAGAACGATCCTCATCGCACCTCCCGGTGGACGGTGACCGGGCCGCAGACCGGTGCGGCGGTCGGCGGGAGCGCACGGAGGGCTGCGACGCGGATCGCGGAGGGAGGGGTCGTGACGGGACCCGGAACAGAAAACGCCATTGTTCCCTTTGGATGGTCTTCGGGCGCCGGCGGGACTCCGGTGCCCGGTCTGTGGCCGGTCACGGGGAATGTCCGGAGGCTTGCCGCGCCGGTCAGGAGAAGAACGTACCGCACAAAAGCGGCAGGCTCGTGAACCTTCCCCATCCTATGTCGCCAATGTCGGGTCTGGGAATTCACCAAGAAGTCGCAGGGTGGAGAGGTCCGTCACAGTCTGTAGTCCTGTGCGGGGCCGGGCGGACAGGAATCCGGCCGCGGCCGGAGAGGCGGAGAATCCCCGGGGGCTCGGTTCCACGGAGGCGGGGCGGACCAGGGGCGCGGCCAGGCGCACGCGGCGCGGCGCACGAGCGTGAGCCGGTGCCATACCCTGGGCGGACGTGGACGTCAGGCGGCGCGGGCGGGTGACATGGACACAGGGTTCGACGCGGGGTCCGACGTGCTTTCCCGCTCCGGTGACCCGCTCGCCGGCACCGGGTTTCGCATGCTGGCCGACCTGGTCGCCGACGGCGACGTGGTGGTGCTGAGCGGGGCGGGGCTGTCCACCGAGTCCGGCATCCCGGACTACCGGGGGAAGACCGGGCGCAGGCGGCGGGCCGAGCCGATGACCTACCAGACGTTCGTCGGCAGCGCCGAGGCCCGTCGCCGCTACTGGGCGCGCAGCCACCTGGGCTGGCGGCACATCGACCGCACCCTGCCCAACGCCGGGCACCGCGCCGTCGCCGCGCTCCAGGCCCGCGGCCTGGTCTCCGGGATCATCACCCAGAACGTCGACGGACTACACCAGGCCGCCGGTGCGAGGCAGGTCGTCGAACTGCACGGCAGTCTGCACCGGGTGCGCTGCCTGGCGTGCGGGCGGCGCACCCCGCGCCACGAACTCGACCGGCGGCTGCGTGCGGCCAACCCCGACTGGCGCGCCCCCACCGACGAGGTCAACCCCGACGGCGACGCGGCTCTCACCGACGAGTGGATCGACTCCTTCCGCGTCGTGGACTGCCGGTCCTGCGGTGGCGTGCTCAAACCCGACGTGGTCTTCTTCGGCGAGAACGTGCCGCGCCCCCGCGTGCAGCGGTGCTACGAGCTGACCGAGAACGCCGGAACGCTGCTGGTGCTGGGCTCCTCGCTGACGGTGGCGTCCGGCTACCGGTTCGTCCGCCGCGCCGCCGAGCACGCCATCCCGGTCGCGATCGTCAACCAGGGCCCCACCCGGGGCGACGCCCACGCCCTGCTGACCCTCGACGCGCCCCTCGGTCCGGCCCTGACCGCGCTGCTCGCCGCACTCGACCGGAGCCGGTGAACCCACCGCGGGGGCGGCCGTGCGCGGCGGCGCTGCCGGGAACAGATCAACGGTCCTGTCTGAGGACGTGTGGTAGCGCTGGTCCCCGTGGCCGGGAGGGGGACCGTCATGGGCGCGTGCCGTCACCGGTGTGAACCTGTTCGGGAACGCTCCCGAGCGGGGTGCTTCCCGGAAGGCCGCACGCCCCGGCCGGGTGGAGTCCGCTCCAGCCCCGGCCACCGCGCGGCCGGAGTCCCCGCCGCGCGGAGTCGGTCCGCTCGGCGGAGGAACTCATGTGATCATCTTGGGAAGAGTGTCCGGAACCGGACGTCCCGTCCTCGGCGTCTTCGCCGCCGCGGCCTCGCCGGTCTCCACACCGTGGTCCTGCCGCTGCCGCTGCCGCTCAACGGGCGCGGGGCGGACCGGCGATCGCCGCCTTCTCCGTGTTGTTCGGAGCCGTCTCGACGGCCGCGAACCCGGCGGTGGGCCGGCGGACGGGACGGCGCCGGGGCCTCCCCGTCCGCCACCCTGCGGAGTGTTCGGGACCCGGTGGGGAAAGACACAGCCGGCGGTGCGGCGACCGGCCCGCTCCTCGGCTGTATGGTGCGCAGTACTCTCCGTGGCTTCCGTAGCAGAACAGGATCGACCGTGACCGACACCGCTCCGTCCCGCGTGCTGCTGCGTCGTACGGCGACAGTCGTCAGCGAGGTCTTCGCACCCGTGGTGCTCGTCGTGACGGTCCTGCCCGTGGTGGGCTGGAGCAGCACGCACAGCCTCGCCGGGGTGGGGTGGGGACTGTTCGCCGTCCTGTTCTGCGCCGTCGTGCCGTACGCGGTCGTCCTGGTCGGGGTGCGGCGGGGCCACTGGAGCGACCACCACATCCGGGACCGCAGCCAGCGGACCGTCCCCTTCCTCATCGCCATCGGCTGCGTGGCGGCGGGAACCGCCGCCCTCGCCGTCCTCGACGCCCCGCGCGCCGTGCTCGCGCTGGTCGTCGCCATGCTGGCGGGTCTGGTCAGCACCACCGTGGTGACCAGGTGGTGGAAGATCTCGGTGCACACCGCCGTCGCCGCCGGGGTGGCCTCCGTCCTCACCCTCGTCTACGGCCCGATGCTGGCCGTGACCTTCCCCCTGGTCGCGTGCGTCGGCTGGTCGCGCGTGGAACTGGACTGCCACACCACCGCCCAGACCGTCGCGGGCGCCCTGCTGGGCACGGTCGTCTGCGTGCTCTTCTTCACGCTGCTGCGCTGAGTCCGGGAGGAGGCCGGTGCGGAGGCGAAGTGCCGGGAACGCCGGTGACGGCACGGACACGCGGACCGGGTCCGCCGCGTAAAGAGCGCGTGCCCCGAAACCTCCCACGAGTCCGGCGTGCCCCCGGCCCCTCCTCTACGGAACCGCCGTCGCGCCTCCCTTCCTCGGCGCGGCCGTGAGCCTGCGCAACGGCGCCCGCTGCGGGCGAGCCACGTTCCGGGACTGTTCGGAGCGTTCACCGCCCTCTCCGCGACTCGACGCGGTCAGGGTGCTGGTGGCGACGGCCGTGCCCGCCCTGGCGGAGGAGCACTCCTCCCGGGACCGGTTCGACGCCACCGCCGAAGCGGGAGACCCGGGAGACGCGGCGGGAGGCGACGGCGGCGCGTCAGTTCGCGCTCCCGGGTTTTGCCATCCCGCCGACGAGGAAGTGCGCTGGTGAGCGGCGGATTCCGCCGACCGGTCCGCCTCGCGCCCGCGCGGAGCGAACCGTCCGGCGTCAGGGTGTTCGCGGCAGAACAGGGAGACAGTGATGGACAACACCGTGACACGCACACGCCTCGGTTCCGTGGTTCCCGATCTCCGCCCCCTGAGCGGACCCGAGTCGCTGGACCCGCTCCTGGAGCGGATCGGCGGGGCCCGCTATGTGCTGGTGGGCGAGGCGTCGCACGGCACCGCCGAGTTCTACCGGTGGCGCGCGGAACTGACCCGGCGCCTGATCGAGGAGAAGGACTTCACGTTCGTCGCGGTGGAGGGGGACTGGCCGGACTGCCAGGCGCTGCACCGCAGCGTCACGGACGAGCCCGGCACTCCCGACGATCCGCGGGAGGTGCTGGAGGGCTTCCGGCGGTGGCCGCGGTGGATGTGGGCCAACACCGAGGTGTTGGAGTTCGCGCGGTGGCTGCGCGCCCACAACCTCCAACGGCCGCCGCAGCGGCGGGTCGGGTTCTTCGGACTGGACGTCTACAGTCTCTGGGAGTCACTGCACGCGGTTGTGGGGTGGCTGCGCGAGAACGCCCCAGGGCAGGTGGAGCCCGCGCTGCGCGCCTACCGCTGCTTCGAGCCCTACGCCGAGGACCCCCAGTCCTACGCGTACGCCACCAGGCTGGTCCCCGAGGACTGCGAGACGCCGGTGGTGGACCTGCTCACGAAGATGCGTCGCCGCGCGGACGAGGCAGTCCCTCCCCGAGGGGACCTCTCCGAGTTCGCCGCGCGGCAGAACGCCGAGGTCCTCGCCGGAGCCGAACGGTACTACCGCACGATGGCGCGGGGCGGCCCGCAGTCGTGGAACGTCCGGGACCACCACATGGCCGACACCCTGGACCGGCTGATGCGGTACCACGGACCGCACGCCAAGGCGGTGGTGTGGGAGCACAACACCCACATCGGCGATGCCCGCGCCACCGACATGGCCTACGCGGGCATGGTCAACGTCGGCCAACTGGTCCGCGAGCGCCACGCGGACCAGGGGGTGGTGCTCGTCGGTTTCGGCACCTACGAGGGAGAGGTGACCGCGGCCGACACCTGGGGCGCGCCTCCCGAGCGCATGCCGGTGCCGCCCGCGCGGGAGGGCAGTGTGGAGTACCTGCTGCACCACGCCACCGGAGGCCGTACGGCGCTGCTGCTCCTCGACTCCGCCGGACCGGACGGCAGAAGTGCGGCGGAGTGGGGGCGGGAGAGCCTCCCGCACCGGGCGATCGGGGTGGTCTACCATCCTGGCAGCGAACGGCGCGGCAACTACGTGCCCACCGTGCTGGCCCGGCGCTACGACGCCTTCCTCCACGTCGACCGCACCGGGGCACTCACTCCGCTGCGCCCGGCCGAACCGGAGACCGGGGAGGAGGAGACCTGGCCCACCGGCCAGTGAACCGCCATCCCGATCCCCGGCCTTCCCGGGGTCCGGAACCGCTCGCGCCGTCGCCCGGACCGTCCCGGCCGCCGCCGACGGACGGGCATTCCTTGAAATTTCAATCTCCTGTGCGGCGGAGTTCCGGGACCCGTCGAAAGCCCCCGCACCGCTCCCGTCGACGTGCCGCGAATTCCGTGTCCCATTCCGTTCCGACTGCCTCCCAGTCGTTCTGTTCCGTTCCGACTATTCGCTGAGCCGGGGGCCGTCCCGTGGTGGGCGGGCGGAAGTCCCTGGTGGAGGGCGGATCCGGGACCGGTTGGACGGAGAAGGTTTCGAGCCGGTCGGCCGGTGGCGCCACGGATGTCCGCAGTTTGTCTCCGGTTTTCCTGTTTCTCCGGAAGAAATTCCTGGTCAGGGGTGAATCGGCTGGTCGGGAGGAATCTGTTCCTGCTTCCCGTGGCCCCCTTCCAGCAGGGAAGACAATTCTGAGCTGTGGGTTCTCCCGTTGTCCATCCTTGTGTCGTTCGTGCTGGGAATTCATTCGGGCTTCTGTCGCGTGATCCGTATCACATAACAGTTCGGGGTGGCGCGTGCTAGTTTGACCTTATTGGAATGAAGTGTCTAAAACTGCTTTTATTTCCTCTTGTGATTCCCGCCGCTGTCTCCGGAGCTGTCCACCGTCCGGCAGGGCCGGTTGAAACCAGGAAGGGAACAACGATGAACCGGAAGATTTCCGACGCTCCGGCGCGGAGACCCGATCTCAGGTCGGTCATGAGGCTCTTTCCCACCGGTGTCGCCGTCCTTCTGGCGGGGCACGAAAGCACGGCGATCGCGACGACCGTGAACTCGCTGACGTCGATATCCCTGGACCCGCCGACGATCCTGGTGTCCCTCCACGAGACGTCGCGCGCCGTCCGGATCATCGACGCCACAGGAGAGTTCCGCCTGAGCTTCCTCTCCGGGGACCAGGAGGACCAGGCCAGGCTGTTCGCCTCGTCCGACAAGCCGACGGGCGAGCGACTGGCCCCCTACCTCACCGCCACCCCGGTCGGCTTCCGGATCCTCGACGGAGCGATCGCCGGAGTCGCCTGCGAGGTGGTCTCCGTCAGGCAGGAAAGCGACCACCACGTGTACCTGGGACGGGTCACGGCCACCCACCTGGGCGACACGGCCCACAGCGCGCTGCTGTTCCACCACGGACGGATGACGCCGGCATGAGCGGGACGCTGCGCGCCGTCCGCGGCGGCACCGGGGTCGGCGGCGACACCCGCGAGGCCGTCGCGGAGGCCACCGTCCGCCTCGTGCGGGAACTCGTGGACGCCAACCGGCTCGCCCCCGCCGACGTGGAGTGCCTGTGGTTCACCGTGACCCCCGACCTGACCGCCGAGATCCCGCCCCTGGCCCTCCGGGAGAGCCGCCTCCTCGACGTGCCGATGCTGTGCGCCGCCGAACCCGACTGGGACGGCCAGGCCCCGCACACCATACGGGTGATGGCGCTGGCCCGCCTCGACGGACGCCGCGAGCCGCGCCACGTCTACCTGGAGGGCGCCGGTCCACAGCGCCCCTGACCCCGCAACCGCCACCGCTCGACCACCGCCGACACACACGCCACAACCCGCAGCGGGAGACCTCCCATGCCCGAGAACGTCCCGAGCCCCCTGCTCACCCGTGCCCGCCAGATCGTGGGGGACGACAGCCGACTCCTCCTGCCCCCGCCACCCGGCGCGAACGTGTCCGGATTCGCCGTCCGCCCCACCCCCGCCGTGCTCCGCCCCTCCTCCGTCGAGCAGGTGCTCGAACTGGTCCGGGCCTTCAACACCCCGGGCAGCCCACCCCTGTACGCGGTCTCCACCGGCCACAACTGGGGACTGGGGTCCCGCGAACCGGTGCACGGCGGCGCGGTGCGCGTGGAACTCCACGGCCTCGACCGGATCCGGCGGATCGACACCGACCGGGGATGGGCGGTCGTCGAAGCGGGCGTGACCCAGCGCCAACTGGCCGCGCGCCTGGCCGACACCGGCCGCATGCTCAACGTCACCGCGTCGTCGGGGCACACCAGCGTCCTCGGCAACGCCCTCGACCGCGGCGTCGGACTGCGCCGGCAGCGCGTCCACGACCTCGTGGGTCTGGAGGTGGTGACCCCCGAGGCAACCCTGGCGCGCGTCGGATGGTGGCCCGGGGACGAGGCCGCGGGCGCCCCCAACCCCCACGGTCTCGGCCCCTCCCTGCTGCACCTGTACACCCAGTCCGACCTGGGAATCGCCGTGGCGGGCGTGATCCGGCTGCCGCACCGTCCGGAGGCGCAGCGGGTCCTCCGCCTGACGTTTCCGGCCGAGAACCTGCGGCGGGCCGTCGACACGTTCCGCCGCTGGCAGGCGCAGGGCCTCTTCCAGGGCGTCCTGAAGATCTACGACACCACCTCCGCCTCCTCCTACGGGACCCGGGACACGGCCGGGCACCTGGCGCACCTCAGCGTCGGCGGCACGCCCGCGGTCGCCGACGCGCTGACCCGGATCGTGACCGACGAGGCCGAGGCGTCCGGGCTGTTCACCGCCGTCCACCGCTCCGACCGCACCCCGCCCGCGGACGACGACGTGGTCTCCCGGGTGATCGAGGCCGGGCACTCCGGCAACACCGACCACCACGAGGACATGCTGCGCTCCGCCGTCGGCCGGGACGCCCCCGACGTCGACTCCGCGGGCGGGGGTTGGATCTTCTTCCTCCCGCTCGTCCCCTACACCGGCGCCGACGTGGCCGCCGCGCTCCGCCTCCTCGACGACGTCCACGCGCGCACCGGCATCCGCCCGGGAGCCACCGTCAACGCCCTCGATCCCGACGTGGTGGACCTGGTGGTCTCCCTCCGGTTCGACCGGTCCAGCGCGGAGCGGACCGCCGGGGCGCACCGCGCCCTCGACCTCCTCTACGAGATGTTCACGGCGGCCGGATACCTGCCCTACCGGCTCGACATCGAGCACGCCTCCTGGATGGACCGCCTCAGCGACCCCGTCTCCCTGGACCTGGTCCGCAGGATCAGGACCGCCCTGGACCCCAACCGCGTGATAGCGCCCGGCCGCTACTCCTGACCACCGGAAGGAAACACCATGAACGCTCCTGCCTCCCCGAGCACCGGTCCGGCCACTCCCCACGGCGGTGCCGACATCCCCAACTCCTTCGACGAGATCCTCGACGCCGTCCGGCGCCTGCAACCGGTGCTGCGGGAGCAGTCCGCGCGCATCGAGCGGCACCGGTCACTGCCCGAGGACGTGGTCCACCTGCTGCGCGGCGCGGGCGTCTTCCGCGCCGCCATGCCCGAGGAGTGGGGCGGCCCCGGCCTGACCTCGATCGAGCAGGCCCGGATCGTGGAGGCCGTCGCCTACGGCGACACCTCCGCGGGCTGGTGCGTCATGATCGGCATGGACTCCGGCATCTACTCCGGGTTCCTCGCCGAGGAGGCGGCCCGCAAGCTCTACCCCTCGTTGGACCTCGCCCAGTCCGGCTGGATCTACCCCCACGGTCGCGCCGAGCGGACCGCCGGAGGGTACCTGGTGTCGGGCCGGTGGCGCTTCGGGTCCGGCATCACGCACTGCGACGTGCTCGCCGCCGGATGCACCGTCCACGGCCCCGACGGGCAGCCGGTCATCGACGAGGAGACCGGCGAGCCGGAGTGGCGGATCGCGCTGGCCTCCCCCGACGCCTACGAACTCGTCGACACCTGGCACACCACCGGCCTCGCCGGATCGGGCTCCTTCGACTACCGGGTCGACGGGCTGTTCGTGCCCGAGGAGCACACCTTCTCCTTCCACCGGCCCGTGCGCACCGGCCCCCTGCACGACGCCCCCGACGCGATCCTGCGCAAGATGTCCGGCGTCCCCCTGGGGATGGCCCGGGCCGCCCTGGACCACGTGCGCGGCATGGCGCCCGGACGCAGCGACCGCGAGACCAAGACCCCCTGGACCGCCGACTACCGGGTGCAGCAGACCGTCGCCGAGTTGGAGATGGAACTGCTGGCCGCCCGGGAGGCGGTCTACGCGACCCTGGAACGCCAGTGGGAGGCGCTGGAACGCGGAGCGGACCGCGACGCGGACTCCAGGGTGGAGACCGTGCTCGCCCGCTACAACGCCTTCCGGACCGCCCGCCGGATCGTGCACCGGCTCTACGACCTCGTCGGAGGTGCCGCGGTCTACCGCGACACCTCCCCCCTGGACCGGTGGCTGCGCGACGCCACCACCATGTGCCAGCACGCGGTGGCCCAGGAGTCGATCCTCCAGTTGACCGGGAACGTCCTGCTCGGCGGCAGGTCCTCCTCGCCCTTCTTCTGATCGCCGCCGCGCGGCGATGCCGAACACCGTCCTCCCCACAGCAGAAAGAGTCACGTGATGCCCGAAACCGCGCGCGTCATCCTGCTCTCCGAGGTGAACTCCAAGCTCGGCGAGCCCTTCCTCGACATGCTCCACCACCACCCGCTGACCGACCTCGCGGCGGTCGTGACGAGCCCGCCGGGCAAACTGTGCGACTACTTCGTCGCCGACGAGCGGCAGGTGGACCTGGAGGCGCAGGCCAAGACCCTGGGGGTACCCGTGCTGCGTCCGAAGAGCGTCAACGCCCCCGAGGTCGTCGCCCGCCTGCGCGCCCTGGAGCCCGACTACCTGATCGTGGGCAACTTCCAGCAGATCCTCAAGGCCGACCTCCTCGCGGTGCCCAAGGTGACCTCGGTCAACTTCCACCCCAGCCCGCTGCCGCGCTACGCCGGACTCGCCCCCTTCTACTGGATGGTGCGCAACGGCGAGACCGACGGCGCGGTCACCGCGATCGAGATGGCCGCCGGGGTCGACACCGGGGCGGTCCTCGCCCAGCACGCCACGCCGCTGACCGGCCGGGAGACCGCGCTGGAGCTGCGCACCGTCCAGGAGCGGGCCAACGTGCTGATGCTGCTCGACCTCATCCCGCAACTGGCGGCGCGCACCTTCACCCGCACCCCCCAGGACCCCTCGGAGCGGACCTACTTCACCCGGCCCGGACCGGACGACTACCGCCTGGACTTCGCCTATCCGGCGCACAAGGTCGCCTGCCACGTCCGCGCGGGCTACCGGCATCCGGGAGCGTTCGCGCGGACCCGGGACGGGCGGACGGTCACGATCCTGTCCGTGGGGGAGCCCGTGGTCGGCCCGGGGGAGCCGCCCGCGCCCGGTCTGGTGCGCACCACCTCCGAGGGGGTGTTCGTCGGCTGCTGCGACGCCTGGCTGCGCGTCCTCACCGTCGACCGCGACGGACGGGAGACGCCCGCCCAGACCAGCGACGTCCTCGTCGACGGGCGGATGCTGGAGTCCAGTGGCACGGCCGAGGTGGCGGAGGAGGTCCTCGCGTGAGCGTCCCGGAGGGAGCGGGCGACCCGATCACCGAACCCGAGGTCCTGTACCGGCCCCGCGGCCGGGGGCGCATGGTGTGGCTCAACGGTGACGTCTACACGGTGAAGATCGGCGGCGGCGAGTCGCGCGGGGCGATGGCGCTGGTCGAGGCGTCGGTGCCGCCCGGCGGGGGGCCGCCGCTGCACACCCACGACGTGGAGGACGAGGCGTTCTACGTCGTCGACGGCGAACTGGAGATCTACGCCGGGGAGCGCACCTTCCACGCCCGCGCCGGGGACTTCGTGTTCATCCCGCGCGGGACCGTCCACGGGTTCCGCAACACCGGGACCCATCCGGCCCGGCAGTTGCTGATCTTCACCCCCGGCGGTTACGAGCACTTCTTCTCAGAGGCGGGCCGTCCGGTCGTGGCCGGACAGCCCGCGCCGCCGCGGGACCCGGCCGACGACGCCCGGGTCAACGCGGTCGGTGAGAAGTACGGGTCGGTCCAGTTGCAGTTCGCGGACGGAACCGCGTTCGACGAGGGAGCCCGGGAGCGTTCCGGGACCGGACAGGGAGGAAGGACATGAGTGGTTTTCTCGACGGGAAGGCGGCACTGGTGACCGGCGGCAGCCGGGGCATCGGTGCGGCGATCGCCCTCCGGCTGGCGGAAGAGGGCGCCTCGGTGGCGATCAGCTACCACTCCGACAGCGGCACCGCCGAGGCGGTCGCCCGTTCCATCACCGACAAGACCGGGCGCCTGACCGTCGCCGTCCAGGGGGACGCGGGCGACGCCGTGGCCGCCGTGGCGGTGGTGGACCGCGTCGCGGAACTGCTGGGCGGACTGGACGTCCTGGTCAACAACGCCGGTGTCCTCGATCCCTCGTTCGCGTCGATCGACGAGATGGACCCCGCGGTGGCGTCCCGGGTGATCGACGTGAACGTGCGGGGCCCCCTGCTCACCTCCTGGGCCGCCAGCAGGCACCTGGGGGAGGGAGGGCGCATCGTCAACATCGGCTCCTGCCTGGGGGAGCGGGTGCCCGGTCCCGGCTACGTCGCCTACGCGGCCTCCAAGGCGGCGATCACCGGTCTGACCAGGGCGCTCGCCCGCGACCTGGGGCCGCGCGGCATCACGGTCAACGAGGTCGCCCCCGGCGCCACCGACACGGACATGAACCCGCAGGACGGACCCAACGCGGCGGCGCAGAAGGAGTTGTCGCCCCTGGGACGGTTCGCCACCCCGGAGGAGGTCGCGGAGGCCGTGGCCTACTTCGCGTCGCCGCACGCCGGGTTCACGACCGGGGCCAGACTGGGCGTCGACGGCGGGCGCAACGCCTAGCCGGCGGACGGGCCGCCGGTTCGGGCACCGGGTCCTATTCGGCTCCGGGCAGCGGTGCCCGAACCGGTTTTGGTCTATTCCATCCAGAAGCTGGTACGCTTCCCATTATGGGGAGACCACGCCAGTTCGACGAAGACCGTGTGGTCAGGGCGGCCTGCGACGAGTTCTGGGCCAAGGGGTTCGACGGGACGTCGACAGAGGACCTCTGTCGGGCGACCGGGCTGACCCGAAGCAGTCTCTACAACACGTTCCACTCCAAGGAGTACCTGTTCCGGCGGGCGCTCTCGTACTACGTCAACACCATGACCGCCAGACAAGTGGCCGTCCTCGACACGCGGGGCAGCGGACTGGAGCGCATCCGGTCGCTGCTCGCCGTGATCGTGGACGACGAGATGGCCAACCGCGACAACGGCGGCCAGTCGGGCTGCTTCACCGTCAACACCATCACGACGCTCGCCTCGCGCAATCCCAACGTCGCCCGGATCATCGAAGCCGACCTGCAAAGACGGCTGTCGTCGCTGCGGCTGGCCGTCATGGACGGCCAGCTCGACGGCTCCGTCGTCGACGACCGCGATCCGGGGGACCTGGCCTGGTACGTCACCTCGCTGATCTCCGGTATGCGGATCGCCGCCCAGTCGGGAGCGGACCGCGAGACCCTCGAGGGCATCGCGGCGGTCGGTGTGCGCGCACTGACCCCGTGACGTCCTGACGGCCGCGGGCCGAGGCGCCGATCCACGGCGTCCCGGTCCTCCGGCCCGCCCACCCTGTCATCTTCTGCCGCCGCGTGTGCCCCAGTTTTGGTCTGTTCTGTTCAAAACCCCGGGAGGAAGGATCCCATGCCCAAGTCCGTCTACCTCATGGCGCTCGGCATCTTCGCCATGGTCACCAGCGAACTCCTCGTCAGCGGCCTCATGCCGCAGATGTCGGAGGACCTGGGAGCCACCATCCCGCAGATCGGCTACCTCGTCACCGCGTTCGCCCTGGCCATGGCGCTGGGCGGCCCGATCGCCACGGTCGCCGTCCTCAGACTCCGCACCAACCACGCACTCCTCGTCCTGTTCGTCCTCTTCTTCGCGGGCAACGCCCTCGCCGCGGCCGCCACCTCCTACTGGCCCATGGTCGTCGCCCGGATCGTCACGGGCGCCGCCTCCGGAGCGTTCTTCGGCGTGGCGCTGTCGGCGGTCGCCCAGGTCACCCAGCCGCACCTGCGGGGCCGCGCGACCGGAGTGGCCCTCCAGGGCCTCATGGTGGGCACCCTGCTCGGCCTGCCGCTGTCCACCCTCATCGGGGAGCAGTTCGGCTGGCGGGCCGCCTTCGTCGCGGTCGGCGCGCTCACCGTCGTCGTCGCGGTGGCCACCATGATCGCCCTGCCCCGCCTGGACCGGCCCGAGGACGCCGGTCAGCTCCGCTCCGAACTCACCGTGTTCCGCAGGCCCCGCCTGTGGTTCATCATGGCCACCTCCACGCTCATCATCGGGGCCACCTTCGCGGCCTTCTCCTACTTCGCCCCGATCCTCACCGAGGTCACCGGCTTCTCCCGGGACATCGTGCCGCTGCTGCTGCTCGGCTACGGCGCGGCGACCGTCGTGGGCAACATCGTCGTCGGCCGCCTGGCCCTGTCCCACACCATCACCGTCATCGTCACCGGACTGGTCCTCAACACGCTCTTCCTGGTCACCTTCGCCCTGTTCGCCGACATCCCGGCGCTCGCGCTGCTCGCGATGGTCGGCATCGGACTCGTCGGCATCACCCTGAACCCGGCGATGATCACCCGCGTCCAGCGCGCCGGAAACGCCCGCGCCCTGGTCAACACACTGCACTCCTCGTTCATCACCATGGGCGTCGTGGTCGGCTCCGCCATCGGCGGACTCGGCATCGACACCTTCGGCCTGCGCGCCCCGCTGTGGGTCGGCGCCACCCTGGCCGTGCTCGCCCTGGCCGCGATGGTTCCCGCCGTCATCGGCGCCTCCACGGCCCGACGCCAGGACATCGACGTCTTCACCGAGACACCCGCCGACACCAGGGTCGAGGCCGCCCACGCCGCGGGCGCCTGACCCCCGAGACGGGCGCCGCCCCCTGCCCCCGGGCGGCGCCCCCACCCGACAGGTGCGCGGCCTCCCCTCCTCACCACGAGGCATGGTCACCATGGACCCCGAACAGCGTTCGAACCCCGTGGACCACTGGAGCTCCCTCCCGCCGAACAGCAGTCCGCCTGGCCCGCCCCCCAGCCCCGCACGACGTGGCCGCCGAACCGCGGACCTGTCCTCCGCTCGTCTTCGCCGGTGAGTGCGGCCAGCTCAAGGAGCGCCTGGCCGCGGTGGCGCGGGGCGAGGCGTTCCTCCTCCAGGGCGGAGACTGCGCAGAGACCTTCGGCGCCGTCTCCGCCGACCAGATCCGCAACAAGCTCAAGACGCTGCTCCAGATGGGCGCCATCCTCACCCACGCGGCCTCCGCACCCGTGGTCAGGGTGGGGGACGGATCGCCGGGCAGTACGGCGAACCGCGCTCCAGCCCCACCGAGGCCCGCGACGGCCTGACCCTGCCCGCCTACCGGGGGACGCCGTCAACGGCCCGGAGTTCACCCCCGGGACCCGCCGCCCCGACCCCCGGCGGCTCAGACGCGTCTCCCACGCCTCGGCCGCCACCCTGAACCCGGTGCGCGCCCTCACCAGCGGAGGCTACGCCGACCTCGACCAGGTGCACACCGGGAACCGGGACTTCGTGCGCAACTCCCCGTCCGGACAGCGCCACGAGGCGCTCGCCCGCGGGATCGACAACGCGCCGCGGTTCATGCGGGCCCGCGGCGTGGACCCGGCAGAACTCAGGACCGCCGAGTTCTGCTCCTCGCACGAGGCGCTGCTGCTCGACTACGAGGCGGCGCTGACCCGAACCGGTTCCAGAAGCGGCGACCCCTACGACGTGTCCGCGCACAAGCTCTGGACCGGGGAGCGCACCCGGCGGCTGGACGGCGCGCACGTCGGACTCGCCTCGCGCATCCGCGACCCGATCGGGGGGAAACCCGGACCGGCCGCCGCATCCGACGACGCGCTGGCGCTGACCGACCGCCTGGGCCCGTACCGCGAACCCGGACGGCTCACCCCATCACCCGCATGGGAGCCGACCGCATCCGCGACCGCCCGCCCACACCGCGGAGAAGGCCAGCGCCGCCGGGGCGCGGGGCGTCTGGGTCTGCGACCCCATGCACGGCAGCACCTCCAAGGCGGCCAGCGGGCACAAGCCCCGGCGCTTCGGCGACGTCCTCGCCGAGGTCCGGGGCTTCTTCGAGGTCCACCGGGCCCCGGGCACCCACCCCGACGCCGCCGCGTTCCACCGCCCGGCGCGGATCTCAGCCGTGGCTCGGGGCCGCCGCCACCGCGGAGAGCAGCGCGGTGAACGCGGCGGTGTCGCCGAGGTCGTCGAGGACGCCGTCGGCGCCCGCCGCGAGCAGGGCGGCGCGGTCGCTGCGGCCGGTGGCCACCCCGACGGCCCGCGCGCCCGCGTCGTGCGCGCCCCTCACGTCGTGCGGGGTGTCGCCGACGACCACCACGGTCGACGGCGCGACAACGGTGCCGTGCCTGTCTCCGGTGCGGGCGACGGCCCAGCGCACCAGTTCCGCCCGGTCGCCGCTGTGGTCGCCGTAGCCGCCGGTGTCCAGGTCGAGGCGGGCGTCCAGGTCGAACGCGGCGAGTTTGGCGACGGCCAGTTCCCGGATGTTGCCGGTCACCACGGTCTGCGCCACGCCCAGTCGGTCCAGGGCGTCGACCGCCGCACGGGCGCCGGGCAGCGCGCGGCCCACCTCGGCCATGCGGGGCCGCAGCTCCTCAGCGGCCCGGCCCAGCGCCGCGTAGAACCGGGTGAGCAGGTGCGGGGTCACCGCCACCCCGTTCAGGCGCAGGGTCTCGGTGGTGATGGCGAGTTCGGTGCGCCCGGCCATGTCCGCCACCGCGGTCAGGCGCCGCCCGGTGACGGCCGCGAACGCCCGCTCGTAGAGTTCGCGGCTGACCGGGCCGACGCTGAGCAGGGTGCGGTCGATGTCCCACAGGACCAGGCGCGGGGTGGGGGAGTCGGTCACGGTGCGATGGTCTCACGCCGGCCGCGCGGCGGTCGCGGGCGGTCGCGGTTACGGCGCGGCGTGCGGGGCAGTCGGCCGGTGTGACGCGACACCCGACCGCCTCGGCTCCGCCCCACGAGACGGGCGGAGCCGAGAATGTGCCCGAACAACTGCTGGACGCGGGCTTCCACGGGCTGGCGCGGGCGCGCCGGGCCCGCGCGTTCCACCCGCACGGCCTGTGGCTCGCCGGTGAGCTGACCACCGTGGCCGACGGACCGCTGCCGCTGGAGGAGGGGAGCAGCAGACCGGTGGCCGCCCGCCTGTCCAAGGGGGCGGGCGTCCCCGGCGGCGGCCCCGACGTCCTGGGCCTCGGGGTGCGCATCCCGCCCCGGGACGACCTCGAAAGACCGTGGGACCTGGCGCTGTCCTCCTCCGGGATCGGAGTGGTGACCCGCTGCCTTCCGCTGCCCGCGCGCGGCTGGGGCCGGGCCCGCTACAGCAGCCTGCTGCCCTACCGCGTCGCGGGTCGGACGGTGTGGCTGCTGGCCGTGCCGCACGGAGACCCGGTCAGCCCCGCCTCCCTGGCCCGCCTGGAGAGGTGGACACGCGAGCGGCCGCTGCGCTTCGCGTTGATGGCCGGTCCGGCGCGCGGCGGCTGGCGTCCGGCCGCGCGGCTGGTCCTGCACACCGTGCTGCCGGTGCCCGAGGCCGGACGGCTCTCCTTCGACCCGGTGCTCAACCGCCCCTCGGGGTGGACGCTGGCTCCCGACTGGCTCACCGAGATCCGCGAGAGCGCCTACCGGGGCAGCCGGGAGGGCCGTCGTGCCCCGGAGAAGCCGGAACGCGGCCGACAAGCCGGTCCGGTCGACTCGCCTGGCTGGTGGGCGGGACGGTGACCCGCTGGAGGCCGGCCCGCTGAGTCCCGGGGCGCCGGCCGCTCCGCCGTGTCCTGGTCCTCAGGGAGCCGCCGCGGGTCCTGGCGGCGGAACGGGCTTGCCCGCGCGTGTCCGGCAACGTCCGTGCACGACACGGGAGGGCGCGGTGCGCCATGCCGGGGCACGGGGGCCGTCCGACACGGGCGGTCCTCCACCGCGTCGACCGGTACACCCCCGGACCCGCTCGGTCTGCGGCGTCGGGGACGGCCCCCAACCCCTGCCCGTGCGGCGGGGACGGACTCGGCCCGGCGCGGGTCGGTGACGTCGGCTTCGAGGAGGTGGGCACGTCCCCGGTCCTCGCCGGGCGGCAGGCGGCGGCGCACTTCCACGGCGCCGGGCAGGTCCACGTCGTAGCAGTCGACCCCGGGACCGGTGGCGCCGCGTCTCCAGACCGCTGCCCGCCTCGACGACGGCGGCGTTCGGGTGCGCCCGCGTGGTGTACAACGATGCCCTGCGTCCGCGCGAGACCGCTCACGCGCGGGGGAACCGTTTCCGACGTTGCGCTGCCCAGGCGGGTGATCACCGCGGCGGTCACCAGACCGTGGTAGGAATCCCCTCCCTTCGAGGGAGGGGAGCGGAAGTCAATCCTCCACGATGCGGGCGATGGTGTCGCCCTCGGAGAGCATGCGCTCCTCCGGCACCGCGATCTCGGCGACCGTGCCGGACGACACCGACTTGACCTCGGTGAGCTGCTTGGCGACCTCGATGACCCCGATGGTCTGCCCCGCGTCGACGTGCTGGCCCTCCTCGACGTAGGGCGGCTCGTCGGGCCCGGGACGCCGGTAGAAGTGCCCGGAGAGCGGCGACGCGATCACCTGTGTGGCTGCCATGACTGCTCCTCTGCTGTCGAACGATCGGACCGCAGACCGCTACCCGCAACGGCCGCGACCTCGACACCGGGGCTCGAAACCAGTGCCGGGAAGCCAGGGGGAAGCCTCAGAGAACCCCGCCTCCGGGGGCTGGCGACCTCGGTTCCCGGGCGTGGGCGGGACGGCGCCCAGGAAACCTCCGCCTTGGGGGCGCCTGTCCGCTCCGCCACCGACCCGTGGCGGCCCACCTCGACGCCGCCGCCCGCATCCGCCACCCGCGCCCCTCTCACCCCGATAACGGTGGCCTTGGCGACCAGGGTCCGCTTCCTCCGGTGGCACGGCCGTTCCCGCCGAGATCACCACCGGCGAACTCGACACCGACACGGGCCGGTTGAGAAGCCGTATCAAAACACCATTCCCACCTGCCACGGGATTGCCTGCGCGCCGGCCCGGCCACTTGGATGGCCGGACCGGTTGCGGAGACGCTGGCAGGGAGGACCCGGTGGGCGAGTGGCGGGTCGGCGCGCGGGTCGACGGAAGGTACGAGGTCCGGCAGGTCCTCGGGCGCGGCGACCGCAGTGTGCTCTACCGGGTCCGCCACCTCGGCTGGGACACCGACCTCGCGGTGCGGCGGTTGCGCCCCGGAGCGTTTCGCGCGAAGAAGGCCCGGCGGCGGTTCGTCGCCGAGGCGCGGGCCTGGATGGCGCTGGGGGCGCATCCGCACGTGGTCCGCTGCCACTACGCGCGCTCCCTCGACGGAGTCCCCGCGCTGTTCGCCGAGTACCTGGACGGCGGCACCCTCCGTGAGCGGATCGCCGACGGCCGCCTGTACGCGGGCGCTCCCGCCGAGGTGTGGGCCCGCGTGCTCGACGTCGCGATCCAGGCCGCCCGGGGCCTGGCGCACGCCCACGCGGCCGACGCGGTCCACCAGGCCGTCCGACCGGGCAACCTCCTGTTCGACGCGGCGGGCACCGCGAAACTCACCGACCTCGGCGTCACCGCGGCCATGGCGGCGGACCTGCCGGAAACCGTCGACCGGCGGGGAGGCGCCGACTTCTGCGCCGCACCGGAACAGCGCCGGGGAGAGCGCGCCGACCCGCGCGGCGACCTGTGGGGCCTCGCGGCGAGCGTGCTGCTGATGCTCCTCGGCCCCCGCCCGCCCGGGCCCGGCGCGCAACAGGCGCTCACCGCCTACCGCGGGGGCGCCCGCCAGGACGCGCGGGTGCGCGCGGCCCCCGACGGACTGCTCGACCTGCTGCACCGCTGCCTGCGCGAGGAGCCGGACCGGCGGCCCGACAGCGCGGCGGAGGTCGCCGACCGGCTCGCCGAGGTGTACGCCGACACGGTCGGCCGCCCGTATCCGCGCCGCGCGCCCGAACCGGTGGCGCGCGCCGACGAACTCACCAACCGGGCGCTGGCGCTGCTGGACCTGGGCCGCACCCGGAACGCCGAGCAGGCCCTCGAACAGGCCCGGGAAAGCGATCCCCACCACCCGGAGGCCGCCTACAACCTCGGGCTGCTGCGCTGGCGCAACGGGCAGACCACCGACGACGCGCTGGTCGCCGACCTGGCGGCGGTCGACTCCCCGAGGGCGCGGACCCTGCTCGCCCGCGTCCACCGGGAGCGCGGCGACCACGCGGCCGCCCGCGCCCTCGACGGCACCGCGCCCCCCGACGGGGAGGAGACCGACCGCACGGTCACCCTCGAAGGCCGGTGGGGACCGGCGTCGTCGGTGGGTGTGACCCCCGACGGCCGCCTCGCGCTGGCCGTGAACCGCGACGGCCTGGCACGGGCCTGGGAACTGCGTACCGGGCGGCGCGTCCTGTCCGTCGGCCACCGCCGCCACCCCGTGCTGGCGGTGTGCCCCACCACCGACCACCGCACCGCGCTGATCGCGGCCGGAAAGACCGTGCGGACCTGGGACCTGGACACCGGACGGACCAGGCGGGCCTTCAGGGACCCCGGCGGCCCGGTGACCCTGGTGCAGGTGACCGCGGACGGGCACCACGCGCTGACCAGCGGGGTCGCGGAGCAGGCGGTGCGGATCTGGGAGTTGGACACCGGGCGCTGCGTGCACGCCTTCGAGGCCCACGACGGGCAGGTGGCGTCGGTGTGCGCGGTCCCCGGCACGGACCTGGTGCTGGTCGCGGGCCTGACCGGGGAGGACGCGACGGTGCGGGTGTGGGACCTGGTCGCCGACCGCCGCGTCGGCGAACTGCCCGGCGAGGTCGGCCCGGTCACCGCGGTCTGCGCCGCCCCCGACGGCCGCCACGCGGCGGTCGCCAGCGGCGAACCGGCCGTGCGGATGTGGGACCTGGACCGCGGCGAGCACGTCGGGGAGCTGCGCGGCCACACGGCCCCCGTGGTCTCCATGAGCGTCACCGACGACGGGCGCCACCTGCTCACCGCGTCCCTCGACGGCCGGGTGCGCGTGTGGGACCCGGCCGACGGCCGCTGCCTGCGTACGGTCGAAAGCGACCGGCCCATGGGCATGTTCGTGTGCGCCGTCCCCGGCGGCCGCCAGGCGCTGCTTCCGGGAGAGAACGGCACCCCCCGGTTGTGGCGGTGGGGGACCGGAGCAGCGGGACCGTTCCAACCGTGCCCGCCGCCCCCGGCGGCGGACCGGTAGCGCCGCCCGGTGTTCCTCTCCGATGTGCGCCTGGTGAGGAGAGCGTCATGGCCGGAACCGACCACCGCGCCGTTCCGGAGCAGACCCCGCCCGCCGAGAGCCCCGCCGCCCGCGCGGAGGGCCGGGCATGACCGCCCCGACGCTCGCGTCGGCGCGCTGCGGCTGGGCCAGGAGCCCCGCAACGGCTGGGCGCACGTCGTCGGACCGGGCCGGCCCAGGATCTACGACGGGCGCGACGGCGCCTCCCAGGCGCTGATGACCCGGGCCGGACGGGCCCGCCGGGCCAACCGCACCGTCAACCTGCGCGAGGAGTCCGACGGCGTGGTCTACGAGATCCGCCTCTGGCAGGAGCCGACCGGGTCCGGTCCGCGCGCCATGGGCCGGACCCGGTGGTCAGGTGACGTCGACGGTGATGCGCCGCTCCTCGGCGGGCGCGGCCTCCCAGCCGCGCGCCAACTGCAGGTCGATGTGCCACGTCCCCGGCCGGTCGGCGTGCAACCGGACCACGTGTTCCCCTGCGGCGCCGGGGGTGAGGCTCCCGGCGGGCGAACCGCGGTCCTCCTCCAGCAGCAGTCCGCTGCCCAGGCTCGCCACCGACCACACGTACCCGGTGGTGGCGTTCTCCGGCAACCGGACCACCACGGTGTCGCCCACGTGGGAGGCCACCCGCCCGCCGTCTGTCACATGAACCTCGCCCATGACAGCACCCTACGGACCCTTCCCCAAGGGACCGTCGGCGTCGCCTCCCCGGTCGGTCCGGTTTCGGCAAGGAATCCACTACCGGGAAGTCGGGCGGGCAAGGGCATTCCACCCCAGCGTCCGAGGCGGTCCACCACGGGCTGACGCAGGAGTGGGAGGCGCCCCCGGGCGCCGACCCACCCGCGCCCCCGCGGAAGGGAGACGGAGGAAAGGACATCCGCACCACGGGGCCGGGGAAGTCCGTGGCGCACGACACCTCCACAGTGCGGGAGGGTGGACGCGGCGCCGGGGCACCCCGACCGCCCGCTGCCAACCCGTGTTGACCGCTCCGGACGTTCACCGGGAATACCGCGCCCTCTCCCCGGCTTCCCGGCATTGGTCCTGGGGCCGGTGCCCCGGGGGCCGTCGCGGTCGTGGCGGCCGGGGCCGAAGCTCCCGTAGCCCCGGGAGCCGGTCAGGAGCTCGGCCGGTCCGGCGGTGGTCCTCCAGCCCCTCGGCTGCGGCCCGGTCGAGGCGGCGATCCCGCCGGTGACCAGGTCCAGGGAGGAGGTGATGCCGATTCCGCTGTGCGGCGCCCGAGAGGTCTGCCGCCGTCAGGACCGTGTCGAGGATGCCGTTCCCGCGGCTCGTCACATACGGGGGACCGGACGGGGCATGGGAGGCCGGGGGCCCCGTCTGCCCCGGAAGG
This sequence comes from Thermobifida halotolerans, assembly GCF_003574835.2. Taxonomy (NCBI): domain Bacteria; kingdom Bacillati; phylum Actinomycetota; class Actinomycetes; order Streptosporangiales; family Nocardiopsidaceae; genus Thermobifida; species Thermobifida halotolerans. Next base: position 1,355,205 of record NZ_CP063196.1, read on the forward strand.
ACGGGGCGGGAAGTGGCGGCCACGCACCCGATCCTGCCGTACGGGTGTGATCGGGACACCGCGGTGGCCGGGAAGCGGCCGGGCGGAGAGGCCACCGGTACGGGGCCGCGGGCTCAGGAGGCGGGCGGCGGGACGGTCCTGCCGATGACCGGTCGGTGGAAGACGCCGCCGAAGTCGATGTGGTCGCCGCCGTGGGAGGTGGCGGTCACACCGCCGTGGACGGTGTGGGCCTGGACCACGGTGCCGGTGACGCCGCCGTGGATGGTGCCGGACACCCCACCCAGCGGGTTCTCGGATGCCAGCTCGTCCAGGATCGCCCGAAGTCCGGTGGCCGCGTCCGGGCTGTTCTTGAGCAGGCGGCGCAGCCGGGAGCGCCACTCGGTCCTGACCTCGTCGGCCAGTTCCGCGTCCTCGGTGACCTCGTCGCGGGCCTGCTCCAGCTCGGCGACGGCGGCGTCGCGGCCCCGGCCGAACAGGGCCGCGAACCGGTCGCGCACCGCCGCCCAGACGTCGGCGGCCATGGCCTGCACCAGCCCGGCGGCCCCGTCGGCGGCCAGGGCCGCCAGGTCCGTTCCGGGATCGGTCATGGAAACCTCCTCGTCCGTGGTCCGGCCGCAGCCGAAAGCGCCGGACATCTCCGCGGATATGACACGGTGACGGTCTCGTGCGGTTCCCGTCCGGAGAGTCCTCCGCGCGGCGACAGCACCCGGAATCTCGGACAGGACACCGGACCAGCCGCCCCGCGCGGTTTCCACCACCTCGACCACGAGCCGGCCACCGCTTTCTCCGCCGAGGGACCGGAGCCGGGCAGAACCATCCGGAGGAACAGGGACGCGCCGATATACCTCCTGCTCAGGGTGGGTAGCGCCGCTCGGAACCGGGAAAGCCCGGACGACCGGAAGGGGAGCACGGATGAAACGTCTGGCTCTATGGGTGGGAAGCGCGCTGCTCGCCGCGCTCGGACTGCTGGTCGGATACGGAGTGCTGGTGGAGCCGCGGCTCCTGCTCGACAAGGACCGGTTCACCATGGCGCTGCCGCAGTTCCCCGCCGACGCGCCGGGCAGGACCGTCGCGGTCTTCTCCGACCTGCAGACCGGCATGTGGTTCTCCAACACCGGGATGGTGGAGAAGGCCGTGGAGGAGGTGGTCATGGAGCGTCCGGCCGCCGCACTCATCGGAGGCGACTTCGTCTACAGCCGTGATCCCGCCCCAGCGGAGCAGATGGACCTGGTCGTCGAACTGCTCGCCCCGCTCACCACGGCTGGGATCCCGACCTTCGCCGTCCTCGGGAACCACGACTACGCCGTTGACGCGGCCGACGAGGTGATCGCGGGCCTCGAGAGCATCGGGATACGCGTCCTGCGCAACGAGGCGGTTCCGATCCCCGGCACCGAATCGGGCGGTACGGAGCTGTACGTCGTCGGACTGGGTCCCGCCCGGCTCGACCGCACCGACGTCGAAGCGGCCCTCGCCGCGGTGCCGGATGATGCGCCGCGAGTGGTGCTCATGCACAATCCGACGTCGTTTCCGAGACTCCCCGCGGACAGTGCGCCGCTGGCCGTGGCCGGGCACACGCACTGCGGCCAGGTCGCCATCCCGTTCACCCCGGTGTGGTCCTATCTCGAACTCACCAGCGAGGAGCGCGTCGTCACCGACGGATGGGCCCCGTCCGGCTACGGTGCCTCCGGAAACCGGCTCTACGTCAACTGCGGGATCGGGTTCAGCCTCGTCCCGATGCGGATAGCGGCGCCACCTCAGGTGGTGTTCTTCGACTTGCGTGGAGCGGCGTGATGATCCGTCCCGTGTCCGGAACTCAGGGAGGGGACCGAGCATGACGGCGCCGTGCGCGACAGAGGCGGGAGTGACGGCCCATCAGCGTCCGAACGTCCCATCGGTGGCAGCGTGATGGCCGAACCAGGCAACCCGCACGAGGGCACGCGCACGGGACGGCGCCGCACCGGGGAGTTCGTCGGCCGTAGCGCCGCCGGCCTGATCGCGCTCGCACTGGGCGCGGCGGCATTCGGACTGCTGGTGGTGCTGGTGCAGACCGATTCGGCACTGGTGGATCTCGACAGGCGCCTCGCCGCGGAACTCAACGACCTGGTGGCCGGGCGTCCGCTCGTTCTCACGGTGCTCGGCGTCATCACCGACCTCGGCGGGGTGTGGACCAGTTCGGTGGTGCTGTCGGTGCTCACGGTGGCCCTGCTGGTGCGCCGTCAGTACCGACTCGCCCTGTACGTCGCCGTGACCGGGCTCGGAGCTCTGGTGCTCAGTCCCGCGGTCAAGGAGATCGTGGGACGCCTGCGCCCCATGGTGGAGGTGCCCGTCGGCGCGGCGCCTGGGCCGAGCTTCCCCAGCGGCCACGCCCTCGGATCACTCGTGACTTACGGTGTGGTGCTCCTCGTCCTGCTGCCCGCGGTACCGGCACGGTGGCGCCGCACCGCGGTGGTCGCGGTCGCCGTGCTCGTCGCACTGATCGGGTTCACCCGCATCGCGCTCGGCGTGCACTTCCTGTCCGACGTCATCGGAGGATGGCTGCTCGGGCTGGGCTGGGTCGCGATCACCACGACCGCGTTCCGGGTCTGGCGCCGGGAGGAGCGGCGACCCGTCCCTCCCGTGAGAGACGGACTGGCCCCGGAGGTGGCGCCCGCCGTCTCGCCCGCCCCGCGCAGCACCGGCATGGACCTGTCGCACCCGGTGCGGCGCGGCGCCGTGCTGGCCGTCACCTGGGTGCTGCTCTTCGGGCTGCTGCTGGCCGTGGGCTGGACCGTCACGCAGCCGTTGGCCCGCGGTGTGGTCGGCCGGTTCGACACCGCCGTACTGGACGTGGTCGGCGCGCTCGGCGGCACGGCGGCGGTCCTCACCGTGGCTGTGGTCGTCGCCGTTCTCGCCCTCGCCGTGACCCGACAGTGGCGACCCGTGCTGTTCCTGGCCGCGGTGCTCGTCGGAGAGATCACCCTGTTTCTGGCCGCGGCGTCGGTCATCGACCGTCCCCGGCCGCCGGTGCCCCACATCGGTCCGGACCTGCCGCCGACCGCGAGCTTCCCGTCCGGCCACGTCTCCGCGGCGATCAGCCTCTACGGCGCCGCCGCGGTGCTCGTCGTAACGCGGACGCGGACGTGGTGGCGTTGGACAGTCGTGGCCGCGGCCGTACTCGCGGTGGTGCTGGTCGCGCTGGCCCGCCTCTACTACGGAGCGCATTACCCGACCGACGTGCTGGGCAGCGTGCTGTTCGCGGTGCCTTGGCTGCTGGCCTGCCGGTACGTGCTGCGCCCCGAAGGCGGGGACGGATACGACCGCGCCAGCACGGACGGGCCGCGATGAGGGCGGCGACGGCGGGCGGTCGGAGGCTGGAGGGCCATCGGCTGGATCTGGGGGCGCAGTGGCTCCACGTGCGTACCGGACGCCCGATCCGCCGCACCGGGACACCGGTCCTACTGGTGCCCGGGCTGGTCTCGTCATCCCGGTACCTCGAACCCGTCGGCGCCGAGCTGGCCCGCGACCGCCTCGTCGTCGCGCCGGACCTGCCGGGCACCGGGCGCAGTCCCCGGGCCGACACCCCCCTGTCGCTGACCGATCTGGCCGGCGTCCTGCACCGCGTCATGCTGCGCACCACCGGCCCGGCGATCGTCGTGGGCAACTCCTTCGGCTGCCAGACCGCGGTCGAACTCGCCGTACGCCACCCCGAGGCCGTCACCCGACTCGTACTCACCAGTCCCGTCCTCGCACCCCGGAACCGCGGCCTGCTGCCCCTCACCGCGCGGTTCGTGGCCGCCATGCGCCGCGAATCCCCGCGCTACCTCGCCATCATGCTGGTGGACGTGCTCCGGGCATCCTTCCGCAAGGAACGTGCTGACCTGCGCGCTCTGCGGACCGACCGGATCCTCCGACGTGCTGGGGACCTCACGGTGCCCACCCTCGTCGTGTGCGGCACCCGCGACCCGATCGTGCCACCGGCCTTCGCCCGGCGCCTGGCCGCACGGATCCCCGTCGGCCGCTACCGCGAGATCGACGCGACCCACGCCCTTCCCTACGCCGCGCCGCGGGTACTGGCGGACCTCGTGCGTGATGCGGACGGAGAATCCTCTGGAGGATGAACCCCCATCAGCCGGAGAGAAGCACACGCCGGCTGCCGGGAAGCGAAGGACCGAGTGCCGACGACTACGGCCGGAGACTGACCGGAAACCACAGAAGTCCGTCCTGCGGAGGTGGCGCTCCTCGGATCGAACCCGATCGGAAGGAAGTGCCGACGCCAGACCATTCCAGCAGGCCACTCGTGGTGATTCCACTCAGGACCGGATGTGCTGGCCCGCTCGCGGGTCCCGGACCCCGATGACCGACAACAGTTCCAACTGCCTGGCGGCGGGACCACCGGCCGGTTCGGTGAAGAACAGCAGACGCTGGCGGCCGTCCTCGCTGAACAGGTTGTGGCAGTCCAGTTCGGCGATCCCGAGCTCGGGGTGGCACAGCCGCTTGCGTCTGCGACGGCGCAGGGCGACGGCGCGGGTGTCCCACAGGTCGGCGGACTCCGCGCTGCGCCGTCTCAGCTCGGCGACCATCCGGTGCACGTCGGCGCCACCGCGGCGGGCGGCGACGGCGTGCAGGTCGGCGAGCATCTGCGGAGACGGCTGGGCGCCGCGGCCCCGCTCCAGTTCGGTGCAGTAGTCCACCGAGGCCCCGGCCAGCAGTGCGACCTCCTCCCGGCGCAGTCCGGGCACCCTGCGCCGGGGCCCGGCGGTCAGGCCGACGTCGGCGGGCCGGACCCGGTCGCGTCGGGACTTCAGGAACGCGGCGAGCTCTGCGAGATTCACCCCCCATGATCGCCTCCGGCGCGGTGCCGAGCCAGGGGATGCCGACCTCAGGGTGAGGAGGACCGTGGCGGCGGGCCGCTCCGTGGCAAAACGTGGAGGGCGGTAAGGGGGCGGCTTCCCGCCGTCCGGCCCGATCCTCGTCGGAAGGAATCCTGATGACCACCGAATCCCGCGTGTTCCCCGCAGTCGGCGGGCGGCCCGCCGGAACGTCCCGGGTCGCGGTCGTCACCGGAGGTTCCCGGGGCATCGGCCGTGAGACCGTGCGCCGCCTGGCCGCCGACGGCTACGCGGTCGTGGTGAATTACGGCGGCGGCGCGGTCCTGCTCTTCTCCACCTCCGCGATCGGTCTGGCCTTCCCCGGCTACGCGCCCTACGCGGCCAGCAAGGGCGCGGTGGAGGCGGTCACCCTGGTCCTGGCGCGTGAGCTGCGCGGCCGGGACGTCACCGTCAACACCGTCGCTCCCGGTCCCACCGCCACCGCACTGTTCCTCGACGGCAAGGACGAGGAGACCGTCGCCCGCCTGGCTGCGCAGCCTCCGCTGGAGAGGTTGGGCACTCCCGGCGACGTCGCCGAGGTCGTCGCCTTCCTCGTCTCGGAGCGGGGCCACTGGGTCAACGGTCAGGTGGTTCGCGCCAACGGCGGCATCGTCTGAGCGGTGCGGATGTCCTCGGCTTCGGGCAGGTCGAGTCGGGCGGTGCCGCCCAGTCGCCGGTGCAGGTAGCGCAGCCCCTCGACGGTCACGCGCAGTTGCGGTTTGCCGGGGACGCGCCTGCCGGTGTGGGGATGGGCGTAGGAGGTCGGCCGCAGGCGGAGGTGGCGTTCGTGCCGGGTCCTGGGGATGTCGGTGTCGGCGGACACCATTCCGCTGGCCCGGACGAAGGCGAACAGGCGGCGCTGTCCCGTGGAGATGGCGGGGTCGCGGTTGAGGATGTAGGCCGCCTCGCGCACCGAGTAGTCCCCGTCGGTGGAGGCCAGGACACGCCACGCGTGGGCGGCGGGCCGCTGCTCCTCGGCTTCGGAGCGGGTGGCCAGGGCCTGCTGTGCCGCCTCGTGGACGGCTTTGCCGAGCCCGCTGACGAGTTCGAGGATCTCGGTGGGCGTCGTGCTGAGGTCGAGCGGGGTGGTGGGGCCGGACCGGCTGACGGATCCGGCGATCGCGGCCAGCCACTCCTGGAAGTCCTCGGCTTCCGGGGTGTCGGCGAGCATGGCCAGGCGGTTCACGCCGCGCCCGGTCACGAACACGCGGTCGGCGGGGGACGTGCCGCCGTCGACCGCGACCCGGTGGCGGTCGGGAAGGTCGTGGGCGGCGCTGTCGGGGAGACCGAGAATCCGCGTGACGTCCGCCGCGTTGACGACCAGGTCGCCGTCGTGGATGCGTGCCCGGAGCCGGGTGTCCTGGAAGGTGACGGCGAAGGCGTCGCCGTTCGGGGTGGGGTCGATGGTGGGCAACTGGGTTCCTTCCGGGAGGGTGTCTCCCTTCGCGTGCGTGGTCGGGGCGGTGTGCGGCGCTGCTCCGCGCGGTGGGGTGGTCGGTCGCCGGGGACGTGTCCGGGGCGTGGGCGCTGCCGGAACGCGGCGGGGCTGTTCCGGACGCGGATCTCCTGCCCGAAGGCGCCGCTCGCCGCAGCGGTGCGCCTATGGGTAAGAACACGCCGGCGGCGCTGTTGATTCCGGTCGAAAGGGGCTCTGAGCAGCCGGAATCGGCGGTGGGACAGGTGGTTGGCGCACCGGCGGTCCTGGTGCGGGGCGGCCGGTTGCCGGGAGACGGGAAGTGGCGGAGGGGGCCGTCCTCACCCCGGGCGGTGGTCCCGTGCGCGGGTCAGGGAGTCCAGGACCCGGTCGCCGTGGGTCCACAGCAGTGATCCGCCCGCGTCGTCGAGGAGGTGGCGGCGGGCGGTGGGGATGCGGGCGGCCAGGGTGGCTCCGTGGTCGGGGGAGTGGACGGCGCCCGTGTCGTGGGCGCCGTACCACAGTTCGACCGGGACGGTGATGCGGGCGAGGTCGAACGGCCACGGGGTGAAGGCCAGCACGAGGTCGCGGGCGTATCCCGCCGCGCCTTGGGCGAATCCCTCGGCCAGGCAGGCGCGGTAGGCGGCGGCGAAGTCCGGGGCGGTGTAGACGGCCCGGTCGGCGGTGGAGCTCGTCCGGATCACCAGGTCCCACATCGCGTCGGCGTCGAATCCGGTGGCCGCGGCCTCGAAGGCCGCCGGGTCGGCCGCGACCGACCGCAGTGTTCTGGCGAGGTCGGGGGCCAGGAGCGGGGCCAGCGCGGGGTGGGCGAGGTCGTCGGCACCGGAGACCACCGCCACCGCGTCCCCGACTCCGGCCGCCGCGCATGCCAGGGCGAAGGGGGCTCCGTGGGAGAAGCCCACGATCGTGCAGCCGGGCAGTTCCAGGGCGGCGGTCAGGTCGCGGACGTCGCGCGTCCAGTCGGTGAAGGTCCGCCCGGGCAGGGGGTCGGACACTCCCAGGCCGGGCCGTTCCACGCAGATCAGGCGCAGGCCGCGTGCGGCGAGGAGAGGGGAGCCGAATCCCAGGCCGCGTCCCATCGCCGCTCCGGAGAAGAACAGCACCGGTTCGGCGTCGTCGGGTCCCCACTGCGCCCAGCCCAGCCGTCTGCCGTCGGGCAGCGGGGTCGCGCCGAGCCGGTCGGGGGGCCTGATGCCGAAGTCCACGCCCGGAAGCGTAGAGGAACCGGCGGGCGGGGGCCAAGCGGTTTTCCGGTGGTGGGTGCTCTTTTCCGCGGTCCGTCCGTGCAGGCGCGGGCGCTCAGGGCGCTTCGCGCGTCTGTCCACTCCGCCGCCCCCGGGCGTCCCCCTCGAAACACCTCCGGAACGCCTCGCCGTCCTCTCGGCCTCCCGGCATCAAAAGGCGCGGGGGATCACCCCTGTTTCCCGGTGTCTGCGCCGCGGGAGCGCAGGCGGCGCAGCATCCGGGCGTCCTGGAACCCGACCGCGTGGGCGGCCGCCTCCACCGTCGTCCCCTGGCCGATGAGGTGCTCGGCGCGTTCCAGGCGCAGGGCCTGCTGGTAGCGCAGCGGTGTCAGACCGGTCGCGGCGACGAAGCGGCGGGTCAGGGTGCGTTCGCCCAGTCCCGCGGCGGCGGCCAGCGCGCTCAGCGGCAGCCGTTCGGTGAAGCGCGCGTCGATCAGGTCCTGGGCGCGGTGCACCGCGTCGCTGAGGTGGCCGCGGTGCCGCAGCATGACGCTGGCCTGCTGCTCGTCGCCGTTGCGGCGGGCGTAGACGACCATGGAGCGGGCCACCCGGGCGGCCGTGCCGGGGCCGTGCGCGGTGGCGACCAGGAACAGCGCCAGGTCGATGCCGCTGGCGATACCCGCCGACGTCACCACCCGGTCGTCCACGGTGTACAGCACGTCGCGGACCACGTGGGCCCTGGGGTGGCGGGTGGCGAGTTCGTCCTGGAGTTGGTGGTGGGTGGTGCAGCGCCGTCCGTCCAGCAGTCCGGCGCGGCCCAGGGCGTCGGCGCCCGCGCACACGCTGGCGACCGTGCCGCCCGCCGCGTGGTGTGCGGCGACGCGGCGCAGGACCGCGTCGCCGAGCACCGTGGTGCCTTCCAGGGTGGGCGCCCGCCAGCCGGGGACGACGACCAGGTCGTGTGCGGTGAGGGCGGGCCAGTCCGTGCGGGCCTCGACGGGCAGGCCCTGGGCGGTGCGGACCCGGGGGTGTTCGGCGACGTAGTGGAGTCGGTAGCCGCAGCCGAGGTCGTCGGCGGCGGAGAACACCTGGGCGGGACCCGCGAGATCCAGCAGGTGCAGTCCGGGCGCCAGCAGGAAGACGACGTCGGTCACGATCTGGTCGGCTCCGGGGTGGTGAGGTCGGCGACGGTGCGGATGGTGGCGAACCGTCCGGCCAGAGCGTACTCGGTGCGCTCGATGATCGCGTCGGTGGGCAGGGTGCGCGGGTCGGCGAGGATCTCGGCCACCGAGCGGCCGGGGGGTGCGTCGCGGTGCTCGCGGGGGGTGGTGGCGGTCGCGTCGATGACGAAGGTGACGTCGAACCCGAGGTCGCAGGCGAGGCGGGCGGTGGTCTCGCAGCACTGTTCGGTGCGGATGCCGCAGACGGCCAGGTCGCGGATGCCGTGTGCGGTGAGCAGTTGCTGCAGGTTGGTGGTGGTGAAGGCGTTGTGGGAGGTCTTGGTGATGACGGGTTCGGCTTCGGCGGGGGACAGGCCGTCGATGAGGCGGACGTGTCCGAGGGCGGGGTCGAAGACGTCTCCGGTGCCGGGTTCGGCGTGCAGGACCCATGCGACGAGGTCGCCGCGCTCGCGGGAGGCGGCGACCAGGCGGGCGACGCGGTCGGCGATGTCGGGGGCGGAGACGGCCTGCCACAGCGGCTGCCGGCGGAAGGACTCCTGGACGTCGATGACGACGAGTGCTGTGCTCATGGGTTGATCATGGGGGGCGGGCGGGGGCGCGGGTAAGGCACCATCGCGCCGCGGTGCGGACCGATCCGGTCACGCGGTGCCGCAGGAGCGCGGCCGGGCCGCGGTCGGAGAGGGCGTGCCCGGCTGCCGCCCGCGGAGAGGACTACGGTCTGTCCAGCCGTGAGAGAGCGAACCGCCTGGCGTCAAAGGCCGCGAGTTCGCGAGCGGGATCCTGGGAGACCTTCCAGATCCTGTTCGGTTCCAGTCGCCCCTGGGCCTGCAGGGCGAGTTCCAGCAGATAGTAGTTGGTCTGGTCCTCTCCGAAGTCGCGCAGCGCCTCGCGTGCGCTGTCCTCTGCGGCGGCCCACCGCCCGGCGGCCAGATGCGCGACCGCCCCGGCCGCGCAGGCGCTCCACAGAACGGCAGTGGTCCGTCCGGGAAGGTGCGCACGCTGATACGCCGACTGCGCCTGTTCGGCCTCGGTGACCGCATCGTCGTACCGGCGCAGCGCTATCAGCAGCCAGGCCGCTTTCAGGTGCTTCTCCCACGTTCTGCGGGGATCACTTGCCGGGACGTCGGTGGCGCGGACGGCTTCCAGCGCGTCCCGCAGTTCTGTCTCGTCCACGGGCCCCTTCTCGTGTCAGACATCTGCGGCGATGTGTATCGCCCCGGATGTTTTCTGCGGTCATACCCGGCCCTTCTGTCATGTACACGGGCACCGCCGGTTCGTCTCCGCCGGCGCGCGGAGGAGTGGTGTCTCTTCCGGCGCGCGGCTCGCCGTCGGCGGGCGCGGGGGCACCGCGGCCAATCCGCCGAACACGTCTAGGCTGGGCATGCCGTGACCGTCGCCCCCCGAGGAGAACGCGTGCGTATCGACCGTGCCGACGTCATCGTGACCAGTCCGGGACGCAACTTCGTGACCCTGCGGATCACGACCGCAGACGGTGTGGTCGGCTACGGCGACGGCACCCTCAACGGCAGGGAGCTCGCGGTCGCCGCCTACCTGCGCGACCACGTCGCTCCACTGCTGGTCGGGCGGGACGCCCACCGCATCGAGGACACCTGGCAGTACCTGTACCGGGGCGCCTACTGGCGGCGCGGACCGGTCACCATGACCGCGATCGCCGCGGTGGACACGGCGCTGTGGGACATCAAGGCCAAGGTCGCGGGGCTGCCGCTGTACCAGTTGCTGGGTGGGGCGAGTCGGGAGAACTGCCTGGTGTACGGGCACGCCAGCGGCCGGGACCTGCCCGAGTTGTACGACTCCATCCGGCAGCATCTGGAGTCGGGGTTCCGGGCGGTGCGGGTGCAGACGGCGGTTCCGGGGTTGGAGTCGGTGTACGGGGTGGCCTCCAGCGCGGCCGCCTCGGTGGGCGGAGACGCGCGCTACGACTACGAACCGGCGCGCCGGTCCGCGCGGCCCGCGGAGGAGAGCTGGGACACCCGCGCCTACCTGCGGCACGTGCCGGGGGTGTTCGAGGCGGTGCGTCACGAGTTCGGCCCCGAACTGGTGCTGCTGCACGACGCGCACCACCGGCTCACCCCCGTGCAGGCCGCGCGGTTGGGGAAGGCGCTGGAGCCCTACGACCTGTTCTGGTTGGAGGACGTGACCCCGGCGGAGAACCAGGAGGCGCTACGGCTGGTCCGGCAGCACACCACGACCCCCCTGGCCATCGGCGAGGTGTTCAACACCGTCTGGGACTACCAGGCCCTCATCCGCGAGCAGCTGATCGACTACGTGCGCTCCCCTGTCACACACGCGGGCGGCGTCACCGCGCTGCGCAAGATCCTCGACTACGCCGCGATGTACCAGGTGAAGTCGGGCATGCACGGTCCCACCGACGTCTCCCCGGTGGGGATCGCCGCGTCGGTGCACCTGGGGTTGGCGGTGCACAACTTCGGTATCCAGGAGTACATGCTGCCCGCCCCGCAGACCCTGGAGGTCTTCAACCCGACGTTCGAGTTCGCCGACGGGGGCCTGCGGCCGGGGGAGGAACCGGGCCTGGGCGTCCACCTCGACGAGGCGCTCGCCGCGGAGTTCCCCTACGAGCGGGCCTACCTTCCGACCAACCGCCTGGTGGACGGGACGGTGCACGACTGGTGAGACGCGCCGCGGCGCCGGGCCCGTCCGGTCGTCGGGGTCGGGCGGGGCGCGGATCTCCTCGGCGGTGGTCTCGTGGAGTCCGTCGTCGGGGTACGGCCAGCGGGTGATGCCCACCGACGCGAGGAACGGCAGGTCGCGACTGGCGGCGGGGAGCGCGTCCCGGTGGGAGGCGAGGGCGCTGCTCGGCAGCCGCTCGTCGGGGGGTCTGGACAGCGGCGCGGCCAGACGCGGCAGGGTGGACCTGCCCGTGCCGTCGGCGCCGACGAGGCCGGGAGCGGTGAGGGACGGGTGGTGCGGACGGCGGTGCCGCCGGGGCACCGGAGAGGCAGGTCGGGGCAGGCCACGGAGGCTTCGGGTGCGGGCACCGGGCGGATGGCCGAAGTAAGGAAGGGGTGGGGCCCACACTCCGAGGCCGCGTTCACGCGGGGCCACGGGCGGTTGCGGAGTCGGCCGATGGCTGGTGGCCGTATCACGCGGTGGCGAGTGCGGTGTGCGGGGCGTGCTCCGGGAGGGCTATGCCGTTTCCGCATAGGACCGGTCATCTTCGGTCGCGGTGGTGTCGGATCAGGCTGTGGGGCCGCCGCGTGGGATCATCCCGCCGGTGGTGTCCACGGTCAGCCCGGCGGGCGGAGGAGGCTCCTCGCGGGGTCGGGACCGCCTGCGCACAGCAGTCCACCGGACAGGAAGAGTGACCATGTTCCTGCGTCCCACCCGGCGCGCCGGGGTCGCGGCCGTGCTCGTCCTCGCGTTCGTGCCGCTTCTCGGCTGCGCGGCGGCCGAGGAGTCGGCCGCTTCCGCACCCGAGGACGCCGCACCGTCGACAGCGGCGGTCGACGCGGAGTTCGCGCGACTGGAGGAGGAGTTCGGCGCCCGGCTCGGTGTCTACGCGGTGGACACCGGCACCGACGAGGTGGTCGCCTACAACGCCGACGAGCGGTTCGCCTACGCCTCCACCTTCAAGGCCCTGGCCGTCGGGGCGGTGCTGCGGCGAAACCCGGTCGAGGAACTGCAGGAGGTCGTCACCTACACCGCCGAGGACCTGGTGGCCCACTCCCCGATCACCGAGCAGCACGTCGACACCGGGATGACGTTGCGCGAGGTGTGCGACGCCGCGCTGCGCTACAGCGACAACACGGCGGCCAACCTGCTCTTCGACGAGCTCGGCGGCCCCGAGGGGTTGGAGGCCGTGCTGCGCGAGATCGGTGACGACGTCACGAACGTGGACCGGATCGAGACCGAGCTGAACGAGGCGGTGCCCGGCGACGCCCGCGACACGAGCACGCCGCGGGCGATGGCCACCAGCCTCGGGGAGTTCGCGCTCGGTGGGGCCCTGCCCGGAGACAGGCAGGAGATCCTGATCGACATGATGCGGCGCAACACCACCGGTGGCACCCTGATCCGCGCGGGGGTCCCCCAGGACTGGGAGGTCGGCGACAGGACCGGAGCGGGCGGCTACGGCACGCGCAACGCCATCGCCGTGCTGTGGCCCCCGAACGGCGGCCCCGTCCTGCTGGCGGTGATGTCCAGCCGGGACACCGAGGACGCCGAGTACGACGACGCGCTTGTCGCGGAGACCGCCTCGGTGGTGGTCGAGGCGCTGGCCTGAGCGAGGAGGCCGTGTGGTGCCGCCCACCCGGTTCTCCCGGGTGGGCGGCACCACACCGGACGGTCAGGCGTCGGGTCCGCTCCCGCCGGTCGGCATGAGCCTGTGCACCTGCGGGTCGACCTTCAGACCCAGGTCGGGCAGGCCCAGCCAGTCCAGGCGCACGGATGCCGCGTTCGCGCGCTCGGTCAGTTTCAACTGCAGGGCGTACACGCTCAGCAGGAGAGCCTGCAGGGAGTCGACGCCGAAGGACGCCTGCACGGTGTCGTCGCCCAGGCCCAGGATCTGGTGGGGGCAGCACCAGTCGCCGCCGTTCCCCTCGGGCAGGGAGTGGGGATCGGGCAGCGGTCGGCCGATCCGCACCACCACCGGTGTGCGCTCCCCGCGATCGGAGACGGCGTCCAGTCGCCGCTCCGCCACGATCTCGCCGAGTTCGTAGGTCGTCGCCATGGTTCTCCAACGTGTCGGCGCTTCGGTGCACGGTCACGGTAGTGGAAGCCGGTGACATTCTTCGGGTGCTTCACCGGAGATGCGTCCGCGCTCTCGGGCCGCGAGGAACTTTCTGCGGCGGGATCGGTGCCGTGGTGTCGATACGGGCCGGGGACGCTCGTGCAGGGGGTGGGAGGTCGGCACGGCGCCGACCGGTGGACGTCGAGGAGGAACCGTCGTGAAGCACTACCTGCTCAGCATCTACCAGCCCGACGGGGGAGGCTCCGCCTCCGGAGGTGCTGGAGGCCGTCAACGCCGAGACGAGGGCGGGGGGCTCCGGTGGGCTGCACGCGCCGGACATGGCCGCCGTGGGGCGTGGCAGGGAAAGGAGGCGCTCGTGACCGACGGCCCCACGCCGAGGGCGGGGAGCACGTCGGCGGGCCCGGGGTCGTCCGGGCGCACGACCTCGACGCGCCCCGAACGGGGACGCAGGATCGCCCGGGCGACCACCCTTCCCATCGAGGTCCGGCCGGCGCGGGAGCCGGTTTGCGGCGGTGCCCGACCGTTGCCCTGACGCCGACGTCAAGGTCTGGTGTCGCCCCATGCGCATCGGTGAACTCGCGGAACGGGCGGGGGTCAGCACCCGGACCCTGCGTTACTACGAGTCGCGCGGACTTCTGCCCGGCCGTCGCACGGCCAACGGATACCGCGTGTACGGCGGCGACGACCTGCGGCTGGTGGAACAGATCCGCACGCTCCAGGACTTCGGTTTCGACCTGGAGGAGCCCCGGCCCTTCGTGGAGTGCCTACGGGCGGGGCATCCGTCCGGGGACAGCTGCCCCGACTCGCTCGAGGTCTACCGGGGCAAGCTCGCCGAACTCGATGCGCTGGTCAACCGGCTGCAGGCGGTGCGCGCCCAGGTGCGGGAGCAACTGGCGCGGGCCGAGGCGCACCTGTCGGGCGGGCCGGAGCCGCGATGCGATCCGAGAGGATGACAATGACCAGGACAGTGGACGTGGCAGAGGTCACGGACGCCACCTTCGCCGAGCAGGTGCTGGCAGCGGACCTTCCGGTGCTGCTGGAATTCACCGCCGGGTGGTGCCCCCCGTGCCGACTGATGGCCCCGGTGCTGGGCGCGGTCGCCGCGCAGGAGAGGGACCGGATCAAGGTGGTGCAGCTCGACGTGGACGCCACCCCCGAGACCGCGGCCGCCTACGGCGTGCTGTCACTGCCCACGCTGATGGTCTTCCACGGCGGCGAACCGGTGCGCTCGATGGTGGGCGCCCGGTCCCGGCGTTCGACGGTCGGGCCGTGCGCGAACCGGGGGGAGCCGCCGGGCGGAGTCCACGGCCGCCGACCGCTTGACCTCAACCGCGGTTGAGGTCGCAGAGTGGTCGGTGACCCCTTTCGCGGAAGATCCGCGCCTGCGGTCCGGCCCGCTCCCGGGCGGGTCGGACCGGGTGGCGGACGTCGAGGCTCGGACGGCCTCGCACCGTTGCGCGGGGCGTGGACGGCGGCACTCGGACGCGCTCCGGTCCGTGCGGGGGCAGGGGACGCGCCTCTGCCGGCGTGTTGGCGTCTGGTACGAGGACGCCGGTCCACTACCGGGACGGCCTTCCCGGACGCGCTGGGCGGCACGGCTTTTCCGGTGGCAGGCCGCGTGGCACGGTGCCGGCGGACGCGGCGGCCGCGCGGTTGACCCTCCGGTTACCGGAGGCCGGATGCTGGGGGCATGCTGGGCATAGGAGAGTTCGCGAACCTGACCGGGCTGACGGTCAAGGCGCTGCACCACCACGACGAGACCGGACTGCTCGAACCGGCCCTGACCGGCGCGGTGCCCCGGTACCGGTTCCACGCGCCCGGGCGGGTCCGCACCGGGACCGTGGTGCGGGTGCTGCGCGACGCGGGGCTTCCGCTGCGGCAGGTCGCCGAGGCACTGGAGGGGGACCCGGTCGAGGTTCTCCGCGAGCGCCGGGAAGCGGTACTGGCACAGCGCGAGCGCGAGGACCAACTCCACGCCGCCGCGGTGGAGTCGCTGGTGAATCCGGGCAGCCCGGTCGAGGTGGTCCAGCGCGACGCTCCGCCGCAGCCCTACGTCGGGCGGGTGCTGGCCGTCCACGGGGGCGACGACACCGGCGTCGAGGAGACCGACACCGGCGTCAACAGCGCGTTCACCGAACTCCACCGCGCGCTTGTCGCCGAGGGCGCGGGCCCGTCGGGGCCGTTCTGGACGGCGCTGCGCGCGGGGAGTGCCGCGGACACCGTCGAGGCCGTGGTCACGGTCACGCCGTGACCCCCCGGGGCGCGCCCGCTGTCGGAGGGCTCATCCGGCGCGCCAGCCGTCCGACTCCAGGGCGCCCGCGGCCTGCGGTCCCATCATGCTCAGTCCGCCGTCCACGAGCAGCGTGGCGCCGGTGACGTAGGAGGAGGCGGGGCCGGCCAGGAACGCGATCGCCTCGGCGACCTCGTGGGCGTCACCGGGGCGCGCCAGCGGGTAGCCCCCGCGGGAGGCGGGCCGCGGCGGCTCGTCGTGCTGGCCGGTCATCGGGGTGGCGATCTCGCCGGGGGCCACCGTGTTGGCGGTGATGCCGTGCGCGCTCAGTTCCAGGGCCAGCACCCGGGTGAGCATCTTCAGGCCGCCCTTGGCCGCGCAGTAGGGGCCCGCGCCCACACGCGGCAGGTCCTCATGGACGCTGGTGACGTTGATGATCCGGCCGCCCCGGCCGCGTTCGGCCATGCGCAGCGCGGCCGCGCGCGAGCACGTGAAGGGACCGTCCAGGTCGGTGGCCAGCACCTCGCGCCACTGCTGGTGGTCGGTCTTCAGCAGCGGTGCCCCCGACCCGGTCCCCGCGTTGTTGACCAGGACGCCGATGCCGCCGAGTTCGTCGGCCAGCTCCTCGATCGCCGCGGCGGCGCGGACCGGGTCGCGCAGGTCGTGGCGGCGCACAGCGGCGGTGCGCCCGGTCTGGCGCACCTCCTCGGCGGTGCCCCGGGCCCCCTCCTCGTCCGAGTGGTAGGTCAGCCCGACGTCGAAGCCCTGCCGGGCCAGGAGGACCGCGGTGGCCTTGCCGATCCCGCTGTCGGCGCCGGTGATGACGGCGACCCGGTCGTAGGCGGAGTAGGTGCCGCGGTCGGAGTCCGGTGTCTGGGTGGGGTCGATGTCCGGTGCCACGTCGGTCTCCTCTCGACTGTCCTGCGGGGGACGGCTGCCCCGACCGGGACGGACTACACGCCGGGCGGGGCAGCCGTCCCCCCGTGGGGGTGACCGAGACACCGTCGCCGCCCTGCTCATCGGCGCCCTCACCGGCGCCGTGCCCTCCCGCCTCCCGGCCGTACCGGTCGGAGGGACCGTCCACCTCCCGCTGACCAGGAGACGGACCCGCGTCTGTCCGGGGCCCGAACAGACGCTTCCGGTCCGGCGGGTCTTCGCCGGGCAGGTCTAGTGCCGCCACGCCTTCCACATCCGGGCGAAGCGTCCGCCGAGCGCGACGAGCTCCTCGAAGGAGCCCTGTTCGACGATCTCGCCCCGGTCGAGCACCAGGATGTGGTCGGCGGACTCCGCCTGGGAGAGCCGGTGCGCCACCAGGATGCCCGTGCGCGACCCGAGGGCGGCCGCCGCGGCCGCCTCCAGACGCGCGGCGTCCCGGCTTCCCGCCTCGGCGGTGGCCTCGTCGAGGAT
This sequence comes from Thermobifida halotolerans, assembly GCF_003574835.2. Taxonomy (NCBI): domain Bacteria; kingdom Bacillati; phylum Actinomycetota; class Actinomycetes; order Streptosporangiales; family Nocardiopsidaceae; genus Thermobifida; species Thermobifida halotolerans. The sequence goes on from NZ_CP063196.1 coordinate 1,372,215, forward strand.
CAGGACGAGCGGGTCGGCGAGGACCGCGCGGGCGAGTGCGAGCTGGGCCGTCTGCGCGCGGGTGAGGGGATGCGCCGACTCGCCGACACGGGTGTCGAGACCGTCGGGGAGGCCGTCGACCCACCCCATGGCCCCCACCCGGGTGAGCGCCTCCACGAGTTCGCGGCGGGTCGCGTCCGGTTTGGCCAGGCGCAGGTCGGCGTGGAGGGGGCCGGTGAACACGTGGGCCTCCTGCGGGACGAGGGCGACGACGTGCGGACCGGCCGCCCGCGCCGCCGCCGCGTCGACCCCGTCGATGGTGGCACTGCCCGAGGTGGGGCGGAGCAGGCCGCCGAGGAGGGCCGCCAGGGTCGACTTGCCGGCCCCGCTCGCGCCGACGAGGGCGACCTTCCGGCCGCTGTCGACACGCAACGACAGGTCGCGTACGGCGACGGTCTCCCCGTAGCGGCGGGTGAGCCCGCGGGCCTCCACCACCGCGCCGCGCCGGTCGCCGCGCGCGGCTCCCGCCCCGTGCGGCGCCTCCTCCCCGACGGGGACCGGCGGCCCCGCGGGGGAGCGCGCGACGCCGACGATGCGGGCCAGGCTGGCCGCGGCCGACTGGATGTCGTTGAAACTCGACACGATCAGGCCGAGGGGGTTGAACAGCCGGTGGAAGTACAGCGCCGCGGCCGTGACCGTCCCCGCGGTGCCCGAGCCGGAGGCCACGAGGACGAACCCCGTCGCGATGATGCAGCCGAGCCCCGTGAGTTCGGCGGTGTTCATCCACCTGCTCCACCCGGTGAAGAACCACAGCACGTCCCGGGAGACCGCCCGGGCGCGCGCCGACGCCTCCGTGATCCGCTGCGCCTGCCGCCTCTCGACACGGTAGGCGTGCACGGTCGCGATCCCGGTGAGCGAGGACACGAGGGTCTCGGCCCGTTCGGCGAACGCCGCCCGCTCCGCCCTGTGGCGCGGCGCGGACCGGGGCAGGTACCAGCGCAGCGAGAACACGTAGACCGGTACGGCGGTCAGACCGGCCAACGCGAGCCACGGGTCGAGGGAGGCCAGACCCGCCACCGTGAGCGCGATGGTCAGGGCGGCGCTCAGCCACGGGGCCAGCAGCGACACCACGACCTGGTTGACCACGGCGACGTCGTCGCCGATACGGGTGAGCAGGTCGCCGTGTCCGCTCTCCTCGAGGACCTCGGAGGGCAGGTCGAGGGCGTCCGCGACCGCGTCCTCCCGCATCCGCGCGAGGACCCGCTGGCCCAGGCGGGTGACGAGCGCGTTGCCCACGGCGGTCAGCGCGGCGCCCAGGACGGTCGCCGCCGTCAGGACCGCTCCCAGGAGCACGACCCGGTCGGCCGTGCCGCCCGCGACGACGCTGTCGACGAGGACGCCGACGATCCACGGCCCGACGAGACCGGCCACGGCGGCGAGCAGGGAGGACGCCAGCGCCGCGGCGGTCAGGAGGGGGAGCGCCGCGACATGGCGGCGCAGGGCCGCCCGGATCTCGGCGGGACCGGCGAGGGGGAGCGGGGTCACCGCAGCACCCGCTCGCGGTAGGGCCCGCTGGTGCGCAGCAGGTCGTGGTGGGTGCCGCTGGCGGTCACGCGGTCGCCGTCGACCAGCACGACCCGGTGGGTGCGTGCCAGGAGGGTGGGGCTGGTCGTGAACAGGATCGAGGTCCGCGTGCGGCCACGGTGCCGCAGGGCGGCGAACCCGTCCGCGATGGTCTCCTCCGTGACCGAGTCGACGGCTGTTGTCGGTTCGTGCAGGACGAGTACGGGCGGATCGGCGTGCAGTGCCCGCGCGAGGGCGAGCCGCTGGCGCTGTCCGCCGGAGAGGCTGAGCCCCCGGTCCCGCAGGGGGGTGTCGAGTCCGAGGGGCTGCGCCGCGACGAACTCGGCCGCGCCCGCGGCGGCCAGCGCGTCGCCCGGGGCGCGGTCCCCGGGCGCGCCGAGGGTGAGGTTGTCCCGGATCGTTCCGGGGAAGAGGTCGGGCCGGTGCGGTTCCAGGTGGATGAGCGAACGTCGCAGGGCGTGGTCCAGTTCGGCGACGGGGGTGGAGCCGAGGAGGACCGTGCCGAGGGAGCCGGGGGGCGGGTCGCCGCCGAGGAAGCGGCGGAGCAGGTCGACGGTGGGGTCGTCGGCGACGACGCCCACGAACTCCCCGGGGGCCACGGTGAGGGTGATGCCGCGGTCCGTGCCGTCGCCGGTGGGGTCCCGGTCGGGACGCCGGGGCGCGATTCCCCGGAAGGCCAGCGCGGCGGGGGCCGCGCTGGCCGCCGCCGCGGAGCGGGGCGGGGTGTCGGTGCGCCCGCCGGGGGACGGCGCCGCCAGCACGCCGGCGACCCGGGCCGCGCCGGCCCGGGCCGCGGCACGGAGTTGCAGGTAGGCCCCCACGTTGGTCAGGGGTTCGGCGATGAACTGCGCGGCTCCCACGGCCGCGATCATTCCTCCCACGGAGACCGCGCCGTCGGCTGCCAGGACGCCGGCGCCCACCACGGAGACGACGAGCACCAGTCCGCTGGCCAGGACCGTGGCGCCGACCTGGAGCGACCTGGCGTCGCCCGCGCGGATGCCGACGTCGGCGGCACGCCCGCTGACCTCCCGGTAGCGGTCGGCGGCGCGGTGCTGCGCGCCGATGCCCTGGAGGGTGCGCAGCCCGGAGACGAGGTCGGTGGCGAGCGCGGACGCGTCGGCGAGCGCCTCCTGCTGGGCGGTGCTGCGGCGCGACAGCAGGGGGGAGAGGGCGTTCAGCGACAGGGTGGCGGCGATCGACGTCGCGATGAGCACCAGTCCCAGCCTCAGGTCGACGGACAGGAGCACGGCGCAGCTGACCGCGAGGGCGGCGGCCGCGCCCCACAGTCCGGAGACGTAGTTCACCGACTTGGCCGCCAGGTCGGCGTCGGACGAGGCGATGGAGAGCAGTTCCCCCCGTGGGCGTCCCGGACGCGTCCGGGGGTCCATGAGCCGGTGGGCGAGTTCGGCGCGCAGCAGGTGGGCCTCGTCGATCGCGGCGCCGTAGCCGTAGCGCGCCGCCCAGCGCCAGCACAGGTTCAGCACGCCGAAGAGGGCGACCAGACCGAGCAGGCAGAGCAGGAGCAGGCCGGGACTCCCGTGGACGATCGCGGTGTCGACCGACACCCCGATCGCCACGGGGACGAGGGCCTCGCACGCCTGGTGGCCCATGATCAGGAGTGAGGAGCGGACGACGCTCGACCGTTGGCGGGCGAGGGTGCGCCGTGTGACGCTGCGGGCCGACGCCGTGGCTGCGGTGGCCGCCGCGTCGGGCCGGGCTGGGCGGGGGAGGGGGCGGGCGGATGCGGTGTCGCGGGTGATGGCGGGGCTCCTCTGCGGTGGTCGCGGGACGGTGGGGACCCGCGCGCCCGGCTGCCGGGCGCGCGGGCGTGGTGGGGACACGGGCGCGGTGCGCGTCCCCACCGGGGGTCACCGGTCGAGCTTGTCGACCGCCGCCGCGAGGTCGGGGACCACGGCGTCCAGCGCGATGCCGATACTCTGCACGGTTCCGGCGGTGGCGCCGCGCATGACGTCGCCCTCGGGGTCGACGAGCAGGGCGCGGCCGTCCCGCACGACCGGCAGCGACTGAATGAGGGGGTCCTCGGTGAGCGCCGACAGCGGGTAGCCGATGGTGGTGAGTACCGCGACGTCGGCGTCGAAGGCGGAGACCTGCTCGACGGAGATGTTCGCGTAGAAGCCGTTCGGACTCGGCAGCTCCTCGATGGCGGGGTTGAGGACGAACCCGAGTTCGCCGTAGATGTCGAACCGGCTGTCCCCCGGCAGGCTGGCGCCGTAGGCGTCACCGAACTTGGAGCCGGAGGCCATCGTGACGCCGTCGAACTCGGGGTGCTGCTCCCGCAGCTCCCCGAACCGGCTGTCGAGTCCGGCGATCAGTTCCTCGCCCTCGGCGGTCCTGCCCAGCGCCTCGGCGACGACCCTGGTGTGGGTGCGCCAGTCGACGGCGAAGTCGGGGGTGTCCTTCGGCGGGGCGACCGTGGGCGCGATCTCGCTCAGCCGCTCGTGTGTCTTCTCGTCGAGGGCGGCGCGCACGTTGAGGATGACGTCGGGGTCCAGCGCCTGGATCTGCTCGTAGTTGACCGAACCGTCCACGTTCTCCAGGAGTTCGGGTTCGACGTCGCCGAACCGCTCGGTCGCCCAGGGGCCGACGCCCTTGTTCTCCTCGCCGAAGTTCTGCCAGTCGAAGATGGCGACCGGTGCGACCCCCAGGGAGAGGGCGACCTCGCCGTCCGACCAGCCCAGCGCGACGACCCGCAGTTCGCCGTCATCGGGTTCGGGGATGTCGACGGTGCCGAAATGGGTGTCGACGGAGGCGAGCAGCGGCGTGCCGCCGCCACCGCCCTCCTGTTGGGGAGCGGCGCAGCCGGCCGAGGCGAGGGCGAGGGCGGCGAGGCCGACGGCGAGCGTGCGGGTTCTCCGCGCCGGGTGTGGTGTGCTCATGGTCCACTTTCTGTGCTGGGAGGGGTTGTCCACGATGGGAGGAGGGGGTCAGGGGCTGGCGGTGCCGGTCGCGACGGCGCCGCGGGCCAGGGGTACGACGAGCGGTGTCCCGGTCTCCGGGTCCGGGATGATCCGCACCCCGACGCCGAAGACCCGCGAGACGAGTTCCTCCGTGACCACCGAGCGCGGCGGCCCCTCGGCCACGATCTTCCCGTCCTTCATGGCGATGAGGTGCGTTGCGTAGCGGGCCGCCTGGTTGAGGTCGTGGAGTACGGCGACGAGGGTGCGCCCGTCGGCGTTGAGTGCCGCGCACAGTTCGAGGACGTCGATCTGGTGGGCGATGTCGAGGAAGGTCGTGGGCTCGTCGAGGAGGACGACCGGGGTCTGCTGCGCCAGCACCATCGCGATCCAGACGCGCTGGCGCTGCCCTCCGGAGAGCTGGTCCACCGGGGTCTGCGAGAGCGCGGTGAGGCGTGTGGTGGACAGGGCGTCGCGGACGGCGCGCTCGTCGTCGTCCGACCACTGGCGGAACACGCCCTGGTGGGGGTGGCGGCCCCGCGACACCAGGTCGACGACCGTGATCGCCTCGGGGGCCGTCGAGCTCTGCGGCAGCAGCCCGACCCTGCGGGCCAGCTCCTTGGTGCGCAGGGCGCGGATGTCCGCCCCGTCGAGGAGGACTCCGCCGGAGCGGGCGGGCAGCAGGCGGGCGAGGCTGCGCAGCAGCGTCGACTTGCCGCAGGCGTTGGGGCCGACGATGACAGTGAAGGAGCCGGCGGGAACGGTGACGGAGAGGTCGTGCAGGATCGCGTCGCCGCCGTAGGAGACGGTGAGGTCACGCGCGTCGAGACGCCCGTCGGGCGGGGGCGGGACGCTGTCCGCCGGGACGGTTTCGGACATTCGTTCAGGACTTTCTCGCTTGTGAGATGAGCAGCCAGGCCAGGTAGCCGCCGCCGACGGTGACCGTGACGACGCCCACCGGAAGCTGGGCGGGGGCGATGACGGTGCGCGCCACGAGGTCGCTGAGGACGAGCAGGGACGCTCCGAGGAACGCCGTGGGCAGCAGGGGGAGGGCCGGTGTCCGGGTGAGGCGCACCGCGAGCTGCGGCGCGACCAGCGCGACGAAGGCGATGGGTCCGGCGACGGCGGTCACTGCGGCGGTGAGGGCGACACCGGTGGCGAGCAGCACCGGACGCAGCCGGTCGGTGTCGACGCCCCTGCTCCGGGCGGCGTCGTCGCCGAGCGCCGTGAGCTGCGTGTCGCGGTTCACGAGCATCAGCACGGGGGTGAGCACGGCTACGGCGACGAGCACCGGGACGACGTCGGCCCAGGTCGCGGTGGCCAGCGAACCGGCGCCCCACACGGCGGCCGGGAGCGCCTCCTCCACGCGCACGGTGATCATGAGGTAGCCGTTGACCGAGGCCAGCAGGGAGCTGATCCCGATGCCGACGACGACGAGGCGGTAGCCGTTGAGGCCGCGGCGCAGGGCCAGCACGTAGACGGCGAGCCCGGTGAGTGTTCCGCCGAGGAGGGCGCCCGCCACGGTCGTGAGGTGGCCGCCTCCGACGAGGAGCATGCCGAGCAGGGCGCCGGTGTAGGCCCCGGTGTTGAATCCGATGACGTCGGGGCTGCCGAGCGGGTTGCGTGTGACGGTCTGGAACACCGCGCCGCTCAGCGCGAGCGCCCAGCCGCCGAGCGCGGCCAGGAGAACGCGGGGCATCCGCCACTCCATGACGATGCGTGCCACGCCGTCGTCGGAGCGGCCGACGAGGGCGGCCGCGACGTCGCGGAGGGGCAGCGCCATCTCCCCCACGGTGAGGGACCAGGCTCCCACGGCGACCGCGGTGGCCAGGCAGGCCAGGCCGACGGTGAAGGAGCGGAGGTCGAACCGGAGGCTGAGCGGAGCCCGGGGGGCGCGGAGCAGGACGACGCGCCGGGACCACAGACGGGGGGAGGTCACGGTGCCTTGACCTCCGTGCGCCGGACGAGCCAGACGAGGACGGGGGAGCCGACGAAGGCGGTCACGATTCCCACGGGGAGTTCGCCGGCGATGACGACCCGGCCGAGGATGTCGGCGCCCAGGAAGACGACCGGGGCCGCCACGAGGCTGAGCGGGACGATCCACCGCTGGTCCGGTCCCACGACCGCGCGCACGGCGTGCGGCACCATGAGTCCCAGGAACGACACGGGGCCGACCGCGGCCGTCGCCGCTCCGCACAGCAGGGTGATCGCCGTGAATCCGAGGCCCCGCACGAGGAGGACCCTGCTGCCGAGGGAGCGGGCGAGGTCGTCGCCCAGGGCGAGGGTGTTGAGCGACCTGGTGAGCGCGACGGTGATGACCAGGCCCGCCGCGACGAAGGGCAGCACGCCCCACAGGACGTCGATCTGCCGTCCCTGCAGGGAGCCGACCTGCCAGAAGCGGATCCTGTCGAAGACCTCGGGAGCGAGCAGGGTGACGCCGTGGCCGACGCCGTTGAGGACGGCGCCGATGGCGATCCCGGCGAGGACCAGGTGGACCGGGTTCCTACCCTGGCGTCCGGACGTTCCGACGAGGTGGACCACCACGGCCGTGGCCAGCGCGCCGGCGAGGCCCAGCCAGACCTGACCGGCGACACCGCTGACCCCCAGGAACGCCGCGCCGACGGCGACGGCGAGGAACGCGCCGGAGTTGACGCCGAGCAGGCCGGGATCGGCGAGGGGGTTGCGGGTGACCGCCTGGATGACGGCTCCGGCGGCTCCGAGGGCGGCTCCGACGACGATCGCCAGGAGGGTGCGGGGGACCCGGTACTCGCGGACGATGATGCCGTCGGGGGAGGCGCTGTGCCCGGTGAGGGCGTCCCACGACTGACTCCACGTCAGGTCTCCCGATCCCACGAACAGGCTGAGGGCGGTGAGGGACGCGCAGAGGGCGATGCCGACCGCGACGGCGAGGGACTTCCGTGCGACGCGGAGCGGGTCCTCCGGTGCCGGAAGGCTCTCGACGGTCGGCGCGGTGCCGTGTGCGGTCAGCATGGCACGGCTCGGTTCATGGGCATACGTGTCCGCTCCTCGGCGGTCGTTGCGGGGGGAGTGGAGGCACACCAAGGGCCAACAGAAGTTAGCCCAGGCTTACCTAACCTTCATGCTAGGAAGGTTGGGTCGGTGGCGCAATCCGCGAAACGGGACACCGAATACGGCATAACGGACACCGTGGGGCGCTGGCCCCGCTGACCAGCGACGACGCCGGGGCTCGGCGGCCCGGCGGGCGGTGCGCCCCGGAAGAGCCGACCGGTCGGGCGCCGCCGGTCAGGCGGTGTGGTACTGCCCGGGGGTCACGCCGGTGACCCGGCGGAACACCTCGATGAACGAACTGGGCCGGTCGTAGCCGACGGCCTCGGCGGTCTCGGCGACCGACAGCCCCGACGACAGCAGGGCCAGCGACACGTGGACGCGCAGCGCCTGCCTCCACTGGCCGAAGCTGTGGCCCGTCGACGCGAGGAAGGCGCGGGCGAGCGTCCGGGAGCTCACCCCGGTGAGGGCGGCCCACTCGCCCAGGGACCGCCGGTCGTCGGGGTGGTCCACGAGGTGCGAGACGATCGGCTCGATGCGCGGATCCAGCGGCAGCGGCAGGTCGAAACCGTGGGGGGAGGGTTCGAGCAGTTCGAACACGAGCCCTTCGGCGTGGCGTCGTGCGGCGTCGGAGATCCGCGTCCCCTCCAGGAACACGAGGAGTTCGTGCAGCAGCGGCACGATCCGGACGCTCACCGGGCCCTCGGGAAGGAACGTGCAGGTCGACGGCGAGAAATAGCTCGCGTGGAACTCCGCGCCGGCGGACAGGCGGCCGCTGTGCACGGTGCCCGCGGGAATCCACAGTCCCACGAGGTTCGGCAGCGCCCACAGACGCCGACCGATACGGACCCGCATGACACCGCGCCGCACCCACACCAGTTCGTGCACGGGGTGCGTGTGCGGCTCCCACTCCACCTGGCAGTCGGGGACGTCGGTCTCCGTCGCGATGACGAAGGGAATCTCGACGTCCGGGGCGAAGGGAACGGCGGGCCGCACGACCACGGGAGGGCGCCGTTCCCGCGCCGCGGAGTCCGCCCGTCTCCTCGTGCCCATGACCGCCCATTCTAGGGACGCACGAGGAGGAGGACCGATCGCTCCGGTGGTGAGCAGGACCACGGGGAGGAGCGTGCCGCGCGGGTGGCGGGGAGGGGAGCCGGACCGCGGCCCGTCATCGGGTGGCGATACCCCACACGGCCGTGTTGACGGGCCAGAAGGGCGATCGTCGGAACTTCCGCTCGCGGACGCGCAGGGTCGCGAATCCGGCCTCCCGCACGATGTCGACGGTGTGGCGGTGCGGATCGCAGCCTTCGAACAGCCACCCCCAGGGCCGCCGGATCGCCTGCTGCACCCGGGACCTGAAGCTCCCCGGCGGCGCCGCCACGTGCTCGACGAAACGGAACCGTCCTCCGGGGCGCAGGACGCGCCTGACCTCTTCCAGAACCTGCCGCGGGTCGGTGACCGTGCACAGCACCAGCGAGCAGATCACCTCGTCCACCGACGCGTCGGGCAGGGCGGCCGGGTCCAGGCGCGGGCCGGTCACCACGACGGTGCGCGGGTCCGGCACGTTCTCGGCGATGAGCGGCTGGGCTCGGATGACGCGGCGCAGCAGGGACGCGCCGACGCCGGAACCGCCGACCGCCGCGATGATGACGGTTTCGTCGGGGGCGTAGCCGAACTCCGCCCGCAGGGCCTCCCGGTCGCCGACCTCGGACGGGTCGAAGCCGGTGATGTGGCCCGCGAACCGGTAGTGGGCCTCGGTCCACTCGCGGATTCCCGGCAGTCCCGGACCGAAGGGGAGGTCCACGACGTCGTCGGGGTCTCCGACGAAGACGGAGAGGTCCCGGACGCCGGGATGGCGCTCGACGTGCTCCAGCATCTCGGCGTTGTGGTCGGCGGTCAGCAGCCGCTCCCGCTCCCCGCCCTCCGGCATGGGCACGTAGCCGACGAAGTCGGTGAGCCGGGCGAAACGCGCGTGCTTGGCCGAGGGGTCCTCGTGCAGGAAGTGGTCCACGTCCCAGGACTCGTCACCGACGACCAGGTCGTAGCGTTCGGTCTCCACGACGTCGAGGAACGTCATGGAGTTGGCGACGAGGATCTCGTCCATGCGGCGCACGGCCTCGAAGACGTTCAGGTCGTGCTCGCACGACTCGCTGACCAGGCGGCGGCCAGGACGCGGGTGACCGGGTCCTGGGCCAGCCAGTCGATCCGCGCCTCGGGCACGAGCGCGCGCAGCTCCCCTGGTCCGCTGCCTCACGGCGGCGGCGATGGGCGTGGGAGTGCTGGTCGGGGTCTCCGGTCCGGCCCGGGCCCAGTCGGAGTCGACCGCCGCGGCCCCGGTGGTGACCGGGTGGGAGCAGGTGCAGTCCCCGTCGGAGACCGACTCGAGGTTCTACAAGACCGCCGAGGCGAAGTGCCCCTCCGGTAAGAAGGTCGTCGGTGGCGGCGGCTGGGTGGTGGAGGACGGTCCGGACGAGACCGCCCCGAGCGGCTGGCGCTGACCCAGCTGGAGCCGAGGGACGACATCGACGGGAGCGGAAGGGACGGCTACATCGCGGCCGCGGCGGAGACCTCGCCCGGGGTTTCCGGTGACTGGTCGGTGACGGCGTACGCGATCTGCGTCGACGCCGACTCCGTGCCCGGCTGGCACATCAACCCCGAGTACACCGGGAGCACGAGCGACGCGGTGCAGCGCGAGACGGTCGGCTGCGGCGACCCGAACCGGCAACGGGTGGTCGGGACCGGCGCCCGGATCGACATCAGCCCCAGCTACCAGGGGGAGGTCGTGCTGCAGATGGCGCGGGCCTCGGGAACGGGCGACATCGCCAGGGCACAGTCGCACGAGGACGCCGACGGCTTCCCGGGCCCCACAGGCTGGCCGTCTACGCGATCTGCATGGACACCCCCCAGGGCTACGAGGTGAAGGGCACGGCGTCGCCCGAGCAGCACTCGGAGAGCCGGAAGATCGCCGTGGTGTCCTGCCCCTACCAGCAGGTGCTGGGCGCCGGCGGGGCGATCTCCATGAACGCGCCGGGCAACGTCTCGCTCCAGGCGATCATCCCCATCAGGGACCGTGCGTACGTCTCGGCGGCCGAGAACACGCCCACCAGGCAGAACTGGGACTACATCCTCGCCCGGACCATCTGCGTCGACCTGCCCTGAGTCCGACAGCCCCGGCACACCCCGCCGCTGCGTCGGATCGGGTGTGCCCCGGGACGGAAAAAGAGCCGCGGGCCACGGCGTCTGTCCCTTCCCCGACGCCGTGGCCCGCGGTTCCGCTGCGCCCACCCCCTCCACAGCCGCGCGGCTTCCCCGAGGCGGAGGCCCTGCCGTGGCGTTCGGGCTCACCGAGCGGGGGAGGTCCCGCCCCGGCGGGGACGCGGTGCCGGGGCGGGACCGTCGGGGTGTGGGAGGGATCAGGGACTGGTGCAGGTGATGTTGCCGGGCTCGGTGGAGGAGTTGCCGCTGGCGACGAAACCGAAGGTGACGGTGCCGTTGGCCGCGACGGTTCCGTTCCAGGGGGTGTTGCGCACCGTGACGGATCCGCTGGTCCCGGTGTTCTCGCCGTTCCAGAGGTTGCTGATGGACTGACCGGAGGCCAGGGTCATGCTGACGGTCCAGCCGTTGAGCGCGCTGGTGCTGTTGTTGCGGACCGACACCTCGCCCTGGAAGCCGCCGGACCAACTGTTGACCGTCCGGTAGCTGGCGGTGCAGGTGTCACCCGGGTCCCCCGGATCCCCCGGATCCCCCGGATCCCCCGGGTCGCCCGGATCCCCTGGGTCGCCCGGGTCACCGCCGTCGTCGGTCAGGACCGGAGTCTGCCAGTTCTTCCATTCGGACAGGTTGCCGGACTTGCTGGGCGAGATCCTGATCTGGCCGGGAGCGCTGCCCGTCCCCAGCAGGAACGCCTGGATGCTCTGCTGCAGGGGGGTCCTCCACTCGGACCTGGCAGCGCAGTGGGTGCCGTCCTGGACGTCGGACCAGTAGGTGATGTTGTCCTCCGCGCCGAGCGCCTTGTAGACCTCCGCTCCGGCCAGGGCCGCCACGCTTCCGGACCGGGCGCCCAGCCAGTCGACGTGGGGGTTCTCCATGATGAGCAGCCCCCGAGGCGCGATCATGGCCACGACCTCGTGCGTGTCCACCGGCAGCATGCTCGGGTTGCCCGTGTAGGAGCCGAACGCGTCGCCCAGCCACGGTTGCTCCGTGTAGGCGCTGTCCAGAGGCTGGGCGCCTGATTCCCGAGAGACCCCGCGGAAGATGGGGGCACCGCCGGTGCCCGACTCGATCGGCATGGTCAACGCGATGCGCTCGTCGAACGCACCGGTCACGAAGGCGCCCTTTCCGAACCGCGAGCATCCCGTGACGCCGGTCGCGTCCGCCCGGAGGATGTTGCCGCCCGACTGCTCGATGACGTCGATGATCCGGCTCACCCCCCAGGCCCAGGCGACCAGCAGCCCCGTGCTGCTCGAGGAGCCGTAGATGTCGTAGAACGCGCCCTGCTTGTTGCTTCGTGACGTGCCCTCGTTGCCGACCGTGTAGGGGTCGTAGTTGATGACGGCGGCACCGGCGGCCTTGATGGTGTCCGTGTCGGCTCCGAGCCCTCCCAGGACCACGACGGCCGGGAAGGGGCCGGAACCGCTCGGCAGGTCGACCGTCGCCGAGAAGCTGGAGCTTCTGCCCTGGTCGCTCACCTGCACGGTGATACGGTCCGTCGAGACCGTCCCCGTGACACTGTCGGGCTTGTCGGGCTTTTGGCCGTAGACGTACGTCTCCGCCAGCTCCATGATCTCCGCCCGTCGGCACCGCCAGTCGTCCTTGGTGGAGACCCGTGTGCCGTCCAGCTTCGTGAAGGGGTCGGGGAGCATGGAGTCGGCGGTCGACTGGCCCGGGCTGGGCACCACGCAGTCGGCGCCGCTGTTCTCAACGGCGGCCGCGACCTGCGTGACGGCGCTCGCCTGCGGGGCGAGGGTGGTGGTGACCAGGCTCGCGACGGCCACGAAGGCCGCGGCCGCCCACACCCGGGGCCGATATCGGTAGAAGCGCATTGAGATCTCCAGAGGAAAGCTCGCAGTCGAGGGGAACGGCCCCCTGCCGGACGGCACCGGGGCATGTGCCTGCCGGTGCGCGCCGGATGGGGGGAGAGTGTGCCGGTCCGGCCTGGCGGAGACGCCACCGCGGGCACGGTGACTGGGAAGGGGCATGTGGCCTCCCGCTGAGGGGGTGTCACGGTCGCAGGCCGGAACCAGGACTGGGGGAGCCCCCACGCTAATGGAGACTCTGAGTAGTTTCCCAGTATCAGAACGGAGTTTTTTTCGGATTCTTCCGGAAATTTTCGGACCAGACTCGCCGGGCGATCGGCAAGAGCGCAGCGACGGGGAACGTGACTGAGGCCGGTGCGCCCCCGAAGCTGCTGCATGTGCGCGGAAGTGATGGAGGGCGGGCCGGCGCGGCGGCCGGTGCGGGCATCCCACGGGGCGCCGATCTCACCGCTGCTGTGCGATGGGCCTCCTCCACCCTCGGTCTGAGATGTCGGGGTGGCGAATGGGGGCGGCTCTGACCGGGACGGTGATGCGGGTGATGCCGCACCGGGTTTCCGCAGCAGCCCCAGGCATCCGGGGAGGCCACGGCCTGTTCTGCACCGGATCTGTCGGAAGCTCGGAACTGACGCACCGACGGTGGTCGGTGCGGCGTCCTCCGATGGCGTGCCGGCAGGGTGTCCGGAAGGCTTTTTCGGACAGGGGCGCTCGCGGCGAAGCAGCGTCCCGGCCCGGCCGGGGTTGCTTTCCGGAGACCGGGACCAGCCGTCTTCGCGGCACAGGGCGAGACCGGGCATCATGCGCTGACGGACTACCACTGGGCGGACCAGGCGCCACCACGGAAGGAGACAGAGGCAGAGGCGCAGGCCACGGTGCTGGTGAACGGATGACTGGACAGCCGCGTAACAGCGCCCCGCCATCCCGGACTCTCGCCCCCAACGGGAAGCAGGCCACGGCGCCCCCGAAGACGCAGCGGCCTACCTTTGGTCCTGCGAGAGTGCCTTGACCGTGGGCACGGGTCCGCACGGTCCACCCGCGCTCACGGCCGGCCGTAGTCAGTCCGGCCGCTTCTGCTGCGCGATGTAGTCCTTGACACCTGCAGCGGCGCACCGCCGCACGAGCCCGCGAAGTGGGAGGGCGCCAGGACCGGCCGTGCATGATCGCCCGGTTGATCCGGCCGGTGGACTCCGCGCGCAGACGGCGGGACGAGACGCCCTTGAGGCTGCTGACCAGGCTGGCGAGCGCGACCTTCGGCGGGTGGTGCACGAGCAGGTGAACGTGGTCGGCCTCCCCGTCGAACTCCTTCGACTCCGCCCCGAAGTCCTCGCAGACCTTGCCCATGACCTCTTCGCAGCGCCTCAGCATCCCGCCGTCCAGGACTCCGCGCCGGTACTCCGCGACAAGGACCAAGTAGGCATGAAGGGGGTGGACAACCGTCCGTCCCCTGCGGATACCAGGGCCTGGTTCCCACCGTGGTGACATGGGCCAATGGCAGAATGAATCGCCGTGCGGCTTCGGTACAGCTTCCGCCTGTACCCGAGTGCCGGTCAGCGCGCGGCGTTGGCCAGAGCGTCCGGGTGCGCGCGGGTCGTCTTCAGCGACGCGCTCCGCGTCCGCGAGGAGGCCCGCGCGACCGGGGCTGCCGTTCCTCGTCTCGGCGGAACTGTCCCAACGTCGCACAGCCGCGAAGAAGACCCCGCAACGGGTCTGGCTCGGCGAGGTCCTGGTGCTCCGGCAGTCCCTGCGGGACCTGGACACGGCGTACCGGAACTTCTTCGACGGCCTCAAAGGCAAACGCCCCAGGATGGGGCCTCCCCGGTACAAGTCCCGCAAGGACGACCGGCAGTCGATCCGTTTCACCGCGAACGCCTCGTGGCGGATCACGACCGGCGGGAAGCCGCGCCTGCCGAAGGTCGGTGACGTGCGGGTGAAGTGGTCCCGGACACTGCCGTCCACCCCGTCCACCGTGACGGTCATCAAGGACGCCGCGGGCCGGTACTTCGCCAGCTTCGCCGTCTCAACCGGCCCCGAGGAAGTCCTCCCCGCCACCACGCCCGAGATCGGCATCGATCTCGGCTTGGGGCACTTCGCCGTCCTCTCCGACGGCACCGGGATCGACTCCCCGCGCTTGCTGCGTCGGGCCGAAAACGCCTGAAGAAGGCACAACGGGCGCTGTCGCGCAAGCAGAAGGGCTCGGCCAACCGGGACAAGGCCAGAGCCAGGGTTGCCCGTGCTCACGTGCGGGTGGCTGATGCGCGCCGCGAGTTCCACCACCAGCTCTCCACTCGGCTGGTCCGCGACAACCAAGCGATCGCCGTGGAAGACCTGTGCGTGAAGGGACTCGCCCGCACGCGCCTGGCCAAATCCGTGCACGACGCCGGATGGGCGCAGTTCGTGGCCATGCTGGCCTACAAGGCCGCCCGGTACGGGCGCACCCTGGTGAAGACCAACCGTTTCGAGCCGACCTCGCAGGTCTGCTCGGCATGCGGCGCCAAGGACGGTCCCAAGCCCCTGCACGTCCGCGAGTGGACGTGCCAGGCGTGCGGGACCGTCCTCGACCGGGACGTCAACGCGGCCGTGAACATCGGCCGGGCCGCCGGACTGGCGGTGTCAGCCTGTGGAGCGCAGGTAAGACGGGCACCCGTGCCCGCGCGGCGCGGTGAAGCAGGAACCCACCCGAAGCGGCCCACACAGCCCGTGGGGAAGCAGGCGGGAATCCCGGGCCCTCAAGCCCGGGAGGATGTCAATTCAGCAACTGCCGCGCCATCACCAGGCGCTGGATCTGGTTGGTGCCCTCGTAGATCTGGGTGATCTTGGCGTCGCGCATCATGCGTTCCACCGGGTAGTCGCGGGTGTAGCCGTAGCCGCCGAGAAGTTGCACGGCCTCGGTGGTGATCTCCATCGCCACGTCGGAGGCCAGGCACTTGGCGGCGGCGCCGAAGAAGGACAGGTCGGCGTCGCCGCGTTCGGACTTGGCGGCGGCGACGTAGACCATCTGGCGGGCCGACTCCAACTTCATGGCCATGTCGGCGAGCATGAACTGGATGCCCTGGAAGTCGGCGACGGCCCTGCCGAACTGCTTGCGTTCCTTGACGTAGCCGAGCGCGTAGTCGAGCGCGCCCTGGGCGATGCCCACGGCCTGGGCGCCGATGGTGACGCGGGTGTGGTCGAGGGTGCGCAGCGCGGTGCGCAGGCCGTCGCCCACCTCGCCGACCAGGCGGTCGCCGGGAAGGCGGACGTTGTCGAAGACCAGTTCGCGGGTGGGGGAGCCCTTGATGCCCATCTTCTTCTCCGGTTCGCCGAAGGAGAAGCCGGGGTCGTCGATGTGGACGACGAAGGCGCTGACGTTGCGGCCGCGGGGGCCGTCGGGGTCGGTGACGGCCATGACCGTGTAGTACCTGGACACCCCCGCGTTGGTGATCCAGGACTTCTGGCCGTTCAGGATCCAGTCGTCGCCGTCGCGGACCGCGCGGGTGCGCATGCTGGCGGTGTCGGAGCCGGCCTCGCGTTCGGACAGGCCGTAGGAGAACATCGCCTCACCCGAGGCCAGCGGAGTGAGGTAGCGCCGCTTGAGGTCCTCGGAGCCGGCGAGGATCAGCGGCATCGAGCCGAGCTTGTTCACCGCCGGGATCAGGGAGGAGGAGGCGCACGCCCGGGCGACCTCCTCGATGACGATGCAGGTGGCGAGTGCGTCGGCGCCCGCACCGCCGTACTCCTCGGCGACGTGGGGGGCGTGGAAGTCGCTGGCCCGCAGCGCGTCGTAGGCCTCCTGGGGGAAGCGGCCGGTCTCGTCGACGTCGGCGGCGTGCGGGGCGATCTTGTCCTCGGCGACGGCACGGATGGCTTCGCGGAGCGCCTCGTGCTCCTCGGACATGCGGTAGAGGTCGAAGTCACTCATGGGGGTCTCCTTGCCTGGCATTCATCCCAAGTATGACACTACGTCTCAGTAAAGGGAACTGAGTCTCATTCGTGGAGGGAGGACCCGATGTGCGGGACAATGAGCCGTCATCGTGGGACGGACGGGGACGAGGAGAGCTGATGACCGAGCGCGCGGGTGGTCGCGGAGTCGTGGCCGCGGCGCTGCGGCTGTTCGACGAGCGGGGCTTCGAGGCGACCACCATGGACGACATCGCGGTGGCCGCCGGGGTGAGCCGCAGCACCCTGTTCCGGCGGTTCGGTTCCAAGGACGACCTGCTCTTCGCCGACCACGAGGAACTCGTGGAGTCGGTGCGCACCCTGCTGGCGGCCTCGCACGAGGACCCGGTCGCCGCGGTGTGCACCGCGGCGCGCATGGTGCTGCGCTCCTACACCGGTCAGCCCGACCTGGCGGTGCGCCGGTACCGGCTGGTCCGGGCGCGTCCGGCGCTGCGCGACCGCGAGCTCGCGATGACGGCGCGCTACCAGTCGCTGTTCACCCAGCACCTGGCGGGCGGGCACGGTGACGAGTCGCGGATGCTGGCCGCCGAGGTGCTGGCCGCCGCGGTCATCGCCGCGCACAACCACGTGCTGCGGGTGTGGCTGCGTGACCCGGGGGCGCGCAGTCCCTCGCCGATGGAGCGGTTGGACGAGGCGCTGGCGTTCGTGGTGGCCACCGTCGCTCCTCCGCTGCGCGGGGCCGACCCCCGGCCGTCGCCCGCTCGGGGGGACGACGCGGTCCTGGTGGCGGTCTATCCCGAGGGCGCCTCGCACGAGGAGGTCATCGCCCGGGTCCGGACCGCCCTGGAGTCGGCGCGGACGTGAGCGTGGACACCGCGGCGGACACGCTGCTCCGCGGCTCCGTGCGGCGGGCGGTGCCGCCGTGGACGACGCGCCCGCGAGTCGGTGGCACGCGCGCCGGAGCGGCCCCGTCCCCCGGGCGGGAGGCGGGGCCGCGGTGCCGTGCGGCTCAGGGGCGCAGGACCAGGGTGTGTTCGGCGGCCTCCTCCACCGCGGCGCGACTCATCCGCATCGGGGTGGTCGCGCCCTCGGCCCACAGCTCCATCTGGTCGTCGTAGTGGGGGTGGAAGGCGTGGCCGGAGTTCCCGGTCAGGTTGACCCACCGGGAGCCGTCCGGCTCGGCCAGGTCCACCACCATGCGCATCGACGGGACCGTGGTGATCTCATACCCCCGTGCCGGGTTCCAGCCGGTGGCGTTGACGATGCTGGATCCGCCGCCCGCCGCCACGGGGCCGCGGTTGAACAGCCACTCCACGGCGGCGATCCCGGACTCGCCGAAGGAGGCGTTGCGCGCGGTCAGGGTGTGCAGGTCGCCCCACCGCCACTCGGCCGGGTCGTCGCCGAGCAGCCCGGTCAACTCCTCGGAGGCCCGCTCCATGGCCAGTGCCAGGGCCTCCTCCCGGCTGTCGGCCTCCGCGCCGTGCCACCAGGCGGATTCGGGGTCTGCCACCAGGTCGGCCAGCAGCAGCCAGGCGCGCGAGGCGCCGATTCCGGGGTTGGCGCCGAGTTCGTCGAAGACCAGCGGCACCAGGTGGCGGTAGGTGGCGTTGTAGAAGGCCGCGGCGGCGGAGTCGACGTCCTGTTGGAAGTCCCAGTCGGCGAGCAGCCGCCGGGCGCGCTCGGCCGTGCCGTCGAGTTCGACCTCCAGCAGGTGCGGCACGAGGGCGCGCGCCCCGGTGTTCTCGTTGTCCATCTGGAGGGCGAGCATGTCGTCGACGGTCAGGTCGCCCTCGGCGACCGCCTCGTCGAGCAGGGTGTTGATGCGCTGGGAGCGGTAGCCGTAGTCCCAGTCGGCGGTGAGCAGGTGCGGGTAGCCGGAGTCGACGACCGCCTGGTTGGCGGTGACGATGACGCCGGAGTCGGGGTTGAGGACGGTGGGCAGTTCCTCGAAGGGGATGTAGTCCTTCCAGTCGTGGGCGGAGTCCCAGCCGGGGGCGGGCCAGCGGCCGTCGCCCCTGCCGCGCACGGGGATCCTGCCGGGGGCCTGGTAGCCGATGTTTCCGGCGGTGTCGGCGTAGACGAGGTTCTGGGCGGGGACCTCGAAGGAGCGCGCCGCCTCGCGGAACTCCTCGAAGCTGCGGGCCCGGTTCAGCCGGAAGACCGCCTCGGCGGTGCGTCCGGGGCTCAGGGCGGTCCAGCTGATGGCGACCGCGTAGTCGCCGTCCTGACGGGTCTCGGCGGGTGCGCCGTCGGCGGTGACGGGAGCGTGCTCGGCGAAGTCGCGCAGTTGCGCGCCCAGTTCGGGGTCCGACAGCAGTGGGCCGTGGCGGGAGGAGCGCACGGTGATCTCCACGTCCTCTCCTCCGGCGACCTCGATGGTCTCGGTGCGGGTCTCCAGCGGTTCGGGTTCGCCGTCCACGATCGCGGCGTCGCCCTCGATCTTCTCCAGGTACAGGTCGACGACGTCGGGGCCGAGGTTGGTGAATCCCCAGGCGATGGTGTCGTTGGCGCCGATGACCACGCCGGGCAGGCCGGGGAAGGTGAATCCGGTGACGTCGAAGGGGCAGGAGGAGTCGACGGACGAGCAGTGCAGGCCCATCTGGTACCAGATGGACGGCATGACCGCGCCCAGGTGGGGGTCGTTGGCCAGCAGCGGCAGTCCGGAGGCGGTGTGCTCGCCCGAGAGCACCCAGGAGTTGGAGCCCAGTTCGGAGGAGGCGGGGCCGAGGGTGCGGGGGATCGCGTCGAGCGGGGCGTGCAGGTCGGCGAGGGCCCGTACGGCGGCGGTGTCGGGAACCTCCGCGGGGGCGCCCTCGGTGGAGGCGAGGGTGAACTCGCCGTCGCTGACGCTGCCCCCGGCGACGATCGGCTCGTGGGTGTCCTCGGGGTAGGCGGGGTAGAGTTCCTCGACCTGCTGGCGGGTCAGCCCGGCGGCGAGCAGGGAGGCGCGGGCGATCTCGTCGTCCATGTTGCCGACCAGGTCCCAGGCCATCGCCTTGAGCCAGGCCAGGCTGTCGACGGGCGTCCACGGTTCGATTCTGTAGTCGCCGTTGGTGGCCGCCAGCACCGCGTACTCCAGGCTGACCTCGGTGTTCGACCTGCCGTCGAGGTAGGCGTTGACGCCGTCGGCGTAGGCGGTCAGGTAGGCGCGGGTGTCGTCGTCGAGCAGGTCGTACTCGGCCTCGGCGACGCGGCGCCAGCCCATGGTGCGCAGGTAGGCGTCGGTGGGGACCTGGTCGGCGCCGAACAGTTCGGCGAGCCGCCCGGCGGTGACGTGGCGGTTGAAGTCCATCGCCCAGAAGCGGTCCTGGGCGTGCACGTAGCCCTGGGCGGCGAACAGGTCCTCGGGGGTGTCGGCGTAGAGGTGGGTGATGCCGTACTCGTCGCGGTGGACGGTGACGGGGGCGCTCAGGCCCGGCAGCGCCACCTCACCGGAGACGTCGGGGAAGGAGCGCCGGACGGTCCAGACGCCGAGTGCTGCGGCGATGACGAGGAGCGCCACGACGGCGGCGAGAACGCCGAGCAGCCAGCGTCGTAGGCGGGGCAGGGCAACAGACATGGGATGACTCTAGGAGCGGCGGTGTGCGGTGGAGCACATTCTCGGTATCGCTTCCGCAACGCCGGGACGCTGGTGGGGCGGGTGGAACGGGAACGCGAGAGATTGATGCGCACCGTGGATGCGTTGACACACTCCGTGACTTTTCCTAGTTTTTCGGAAAGCGCTTTCGCGTCGGTTCGCGGCCCCCTCGGAAACGGTGGCCGCGGACCTCCCTCCCCGTCCGGCGCACCGCCGGACGCGATCCCCACGGAGGTACCACGTGTCCCTGACCATGACCGCCCGGCGGCGACGGCCGTCGCCGGGGCGGCTGCTTCTCGCGTTCGGCGGTGTCGTCGCGCTCGCGGCGGCGCTTCTTGTCGTCGTCGCGCGCCCCGCCGCCGCGGCGGCGATCGACACAGACGCCTACTACGTGCTGGTCAACCGGCACAGCGGCAAGGCGATGGACGTCTGGGAGTGGTCGACCGACAACGGCGGTGAGATCCGCCAGTACGACAACCTCGGCGGCCACAACCAGCAGTTCCGGTTCGTCTCCGCCGGGGACGGCTACTACGTGCTGGTCAACCGGCACAGCGGCAAGGCCGTCGACGTGTGGGAGCACTCCACCGCCGACGGCGCCGAGATCCGCCAGTACGACGTCACCCACGGCCACAACCAGCAGTTCCGCGTCGTGGACTCCGCCGGCGGCGACGTGCGGCTGGTCAACCGCAACAGCGGCAAGGCCCTGGAGGTGTGGGAGTGGTCCACCGACAACGGCGCCCGCCTGTCGCAGTACACCGACCACGACGGCGCCAACCAGCGCTGGCAACTGGTCAGGGTCGACGGCAACGGCGGAGGAGGCGGCACGGGTGAGTGCGGCAGCGGCTCCTACCACGCCGAGGTGACCAGGAACGGCGGCACCTGGACCGCGCGCAACGGCGGCTCCACCCGCTACACCGGCTCCGACATGCTGCAGGCGATGCGCGCGGCCGTCGACAGCCTCACCCCCGGACGCACGTCCAAGGAGCGGGTGGTGGTGCGCGGCTCCGGCACGGTGAGCGCCGCGAGTTCGCTGGACCTGCCCAGCCACACCGTGCTGGAGGTGTGCGGAACCATCGACGTGACCGGCAGCCCTTCGGCCAACAACGCGGTGGTGCGCATCCGCAACGCCCACAACGTCGAGGTGCCCCACATCACCGTCACCGGCTCGCCCTACTTCGGGATCTTCGTGCGCAACGCCTCCGACGTCCACTTCGGCCAGCTCGACCTGCGGCTGTCCGGAGGACTGGGCGTGCGCGTGGACAACCACGACAACCGCGGCGTGCGCACCCGCAACGTCAGCATCGACCACGTCTACGTGTCCGGTACCGGCAACCACGGCGTGGAGACCTACGGTGTCGACGGCCTGGACATCGGCACGGTCGTGGCGCGCGACACCGCCTACTCGGGGCTGCTGCTCAACGACACGATCAACGCGACCGTCGACCTGGTCGACGCGGAGAACGCCGGAACCGGCACCGGCTACGCGGCCTTTCGCATGGCCAACCGCAACGGACGCGTCGGCGACGGTTACCCGGTCAACATCCGGGTGGGCGAGGTGCGGGCGCGCGGCGGCGGCCGGGGCGTCTTCTGCGTCTCCGAGAGCGGCGGCGCGGTGATCGACCGGATCGACCTGGCGGGCACCGGCAACAACGCCATCCTCATCGAGAACTGCTACAACGTGACGCTGGCCAACCAGTCGGGCACGGTGCGCGACTCCGGGGAGATCCGCATCGCCGCGCGGTCGGAGTTCCCCAACACCGCCGACGTCACCATCCAGAACCTGACGGTGACCAACACCGCCATCAGGGAGAGCCCGTGCGGTGACAACGTCACCTTCCGCAACATCACCCGGAACAACAGCAGCTACAACGTCTGCTGACCGGGGACGGTCCGCGACGGAGGCGGGCCCGTTGACCCGCGGGTCCGGGCCCGCCTCCGCGGGAACCGGCAGGTGGGGGCGTCCGCCGACCGCGCCGGACGCCGGACGCTAGGCTGGGACCGTGCACGACCACGACGTAGGACAGGACCAGGCCCGCGCCGAGCAGCCGAAGACGTCGGCGCCCCCGCTGCCGCCCGGACCGCCCGCCACGCGCGTGGACCGCTGGCTGTGGGCGGTGCGCATCACCAAGACCCGCTCCGACGCCGCCCAGGCGTGCCGGGCCGGGCACGTCCGGATCAACGACAAACCCGCCAAACCCGCCACTCCGGTGAAGGCGGGTGACCGGGTGCGGGCGCGCGTCAACGGCGTCAACCGGATCGTCGAGGTCTCCCACGTGATCGAGAAACGGGTGGGCGCGCCGATCGCGACGCGCTGCTACGTCGACCACACCCCGGCGGTGCCGCCGGAGTTCGCCGTGCCGGTGGCCCGGCGCAGCCGCGGCGCGGGACGCCCCACCAAGCGTGAGCGCCGCCAGATCGACCGGCTGCGCGGTTTCGGCCTCTGACCTCCGTTCCCCGCCCCAAGGCGGGGGTTCCCGCCACGGTCGCGTGACCGTGGTCCTCCTTGCCGGGCCGGTCGACGAGGGGCCGCCGGGGGGTGCCGCGCCGCTCCGCCGAGCGGTGACGGCGTCCGGCCGGACGCCGAGGCGGATCCGCCTCGGCCCTGAGGGGCGGGGCGGTCCCGGACGGAACCGGTGGCATCCGGTACGCGGCCTCCGTGAGGAGGTTTGCACGGGGCCGCATGTGGCCACTGGGAGTGCGGGGGCGGGCGAGTGCGTACACTTGCCGGTAATCAACCGGGGCGTCGACGGCGGGGAGGGGTGCGCCAGCGCATCCGTTGGTGTCCGTCTCCGGATCTCGGACCGCGGCACGCGGCCCCGTCCGTCGGCCTTCCGGTTCGTACGGGTCCTTCACAAGCGGAGGTGGATCGTGTCCGTTGATCCCCGAGAGTCCCAGCCCAACCCGCAGGGTTCGCGCATCGACCCCTACGTCGGCTCCTACGCAGCACGAGCCGCGGGGATGGTGGCCTCGGAGGTCCGCGCACTGTTCGCCGTCGCCTCCCGACCCGAGGTGGTCTCCCTCGCCGGAGGCATGCCCAACATCAGCGCGCTGCCGCTGGACACTCTCGGGGAACTCGCCCAGCAGGTCGTCGTCGAACAGGGCCGTACCGCGCTGCAGTACGGCTCCGCCCAGGGCGATCCGGTACTGCGCCAGCAGATCTGCGAGGTCATGGCCCTGGAGGAGATCGACGCCAGCCCCGACGACGTCATCGTCACCGTCGGCTCCCAGCAGGCGCTGGACCTGATCACCAAGGTCTTCGTCGACCCCGGCGACGTGGTGCTGACCGAGGGCCCCACCTACGTCACCGCCATCAACACCTTCGCCGCCTACCAGGCCCGTATCGAGCACGTCGTGATGGACGACGACGGTGTGGTGCCCGAGGCGCTGGAGGAGCGGCTGGCCGACCTCGCCCGCGACGGGGTGCGTGTCAAGTTCTTCTACACCGTGCCGACCTTCAACAACCCCGCCGGGGTGACGCTCTCGGCGGAGCGCCGCAGGCGGGTCATGGAGATCTGCGAGCGGTTCAACCTGCTGGTCGTGGAGGACAACCCCTACGGCCTGCTGCGGTATGAGGGCGACCCGGTGCGCCCGCTGCGCGCCGACTCCGAACGCAACGTCATCTACCTGGGCTCCTTCTCCAAGACCCTGTCCCCCGGTTTCCGGATCGGGTGGGCGCTGGCGCCGTCGGCGGTGCGCGACAAGCTCGTGCTGGCCGCCGAGTCGGCGATGCTCAGCCACTCCAACTTCAACCAGGCGGTGGTGGGGCGCTACCTGGCCACCCAGCCGTGGGCGGAGCAGATCAAGGAGTTCAACGAGATGTACCGGGCCCGCCGCGACGCCATGCTGGCCGGCCTGGAGGCGCTCATGCCGTCGGGGTGCTCCTGGACCAGGCCCGAGGGCGGCTTCTTCGTGTGGGCGACGGTCCCCGAGGGGATCAACGTCAAGTCCATGCTGCCCAGGGCCGTCAACGAGCGGGTCGCCTACGTTCCGGGCACCGGCTTCTACTACGGGGGCGGCGGGCAGCGCAACATGCGGTTGTCGTTCTGCTATCCCACCCCCGAGCAGATCCGTGAGGGGGTGCGCCGCCTGGTGGGAGTGCTGGAGGGCGAGATCGAGCTGCGCGACACCTTCGGCGGCGTGTCGGCGTCGGGTGGCCGGGGCGGCGAGGCGCCGGCACCCGACCTGCCGTAGGAGACCAGCAAGCCGTGACCACAGCAGCAGGACAGGGACAGAAAGAGGGCAGGACCGTGGCCGACCTGAACCGGGTGCTCGTGCTCGCCGGAGGGCTGTCGCCCGAACACGAGGTGTCGGTGCGATCGGGACGCCGGGTCGCCGAGGCGCTGCGCCGTCTCGGTGTGGAGGTGCAGACCTGCGATGTCGGTCCGGGACTGCTCGGCACCATGTCCGCCGACCCGCCGCAGGTGGTGTTTCCGGTGCTGCACGGAACCTCCGGTGAGGACGGCGCGATCCGCGAGGTCCTGGAACTGTCCGGTGTCCCCTACGTGGGCGCGCGGCCCGACGCCTGCCGTGTCGCCTACGCCAAGCCCATCGCCAAGACCCTGGTCGCCGAACGGGGGGTCGCCGTGCCGCGCGGCCTGGCCCTGCCCAAGTCGCTCTTCCACGACCTGGGGGCGCCCGCGGTGCTGGAGCGGATCGTGGCGATGCTGGGCCTGCCGCTGTTCGTCAAACCCGACCAGGGCGGTTCGGCGTTCGGGGCGGCGGCCGTCAACGACGCCTCCGAACTGCCCTCGGCCCTGGTCGGCTGCTTCGCCTACAGCGACACCGCGCTGATCGAGCAGCAGGTGAAGGGCACCGAGATCGCGGTGGGCGTGCTGGACCTGGGGGATGGTCCGGTGGCGCTGCCCGCGGTGGAGATCGTGCCCGACGGCGGGGTCTACGACTACGCCGCCCGCTACACCGCCGGGCGCACCGAGTTCTTCAGTCCGGCGCGACTGTCGGAGGAGGTGGCCCGCGCCGCGGCGGATGCGGCCGTCACCGTCCACCGCACCCTGGGCCTGCGGGACGTCTCGCGCACCGACCTCATCGTGGACGGGTCCGGACGCGTGTACTTCCTGGAGGTCAACGTCTCCCCGGGGATGACCGGCACCTCCACCCTGCCGCTGGCCGTGGAGTCGGCGGGGATGGACTTCGCGGTGGTCTGCCGCGAACTGGCGCACCGCGCCCTGCTGCG
Source organism: Thermobifida halotolerans (assembly GCF_003574835.2). Lineage (NCBI taxonomy): Bacteria > Bacillati > Actinomycetota > Actinomycetes > Streptosporangiales > Nocardiopsidaceae > Thermobifida > Thermobifida halotolerans. The sequence continues at coordinate 1,397,397 of NZ_CP063196.1, forward strand.
GGGCTGAGAGACCCGGGAGGGCCCGCCGGATCACCGTATGGTCACGATCGGCGGGCCCCTCGTCTTCTTCGCGCTGTGCGGCGTCGGATCATCCGAACTGTCAGACGGGCGCGGGGAGGGTGCATGCGTGCGGCGGTCCGGCGGGGCTCGGCGGTGGTGGCGGTGACGGTGCTCGCGGTCGCGGCGGGGTGGGCCGCCCCGTCGTGGGCGTGCGGGTGCGGGGCGATGGTCGGTGACGTCGACGTGTACGGGGAGAGCACCGTCGTGCACTTCGCCGACGGAGTGCAGACCGTGGTGCTGCAACTGGAGGCGCGGTCGCAGGACAGTGCGGCGGCCCTGCTGCTGCCCACGCCGGCCCCGGCCGAGGTGGCGCTGGGCGACGCCGCGGTGTTCGAGGAACTCGGGGAGGTCTCCGCACCCCGCACCGAGTACGTCGACCGGTGGTGGCCCTCGGGGGAGGGGGCGGTGGCGGGCGCGCCCGCGGGCGGGGTGGCGGTCCTCGACCGCGTCGGGTTGGGGCCGTTCGACGCGGCCACGCTCGCCGCCGACGACGCCGCCGCGCTGCACGACTGGCTCGACGACAACGGTTTTGCGCTGGAGGACGACCTGGCCGAGGCGCTGGAGCCGTACGTCGCCGAGGGCTGGTACTACGTCGCGGTGCGCCTGGACGCCGAGAAGGCCGCCCTGTCGGGTGCGCTGGAGCCGGTGGAGGTGACCTTCCCCGCGACCGAACTGGTCTATCCGATGCGGTTGACCGCGCTGTCGGATCGCGGCCAGTACGCGCGCCTGTACCTGTTGGCCGACCACCGCATGGACCGCGTCGACGACGTGCCGGTGGACTCCCGACTGCGCTTCGCGGGACGGCTGACGGCCGCCGACGTGGAGTCGGAGCGGCTGCGCGACCTCGTCGGCTCCGACGGCGTGTTCCTGACCACCCTGGACCACGACATCTGGGACCCCTCGGAGTTGACCGGGGACTTCGTGTTCGCGCCCGCCGCGGACGACACCCCCTACCAGGAGGTGGTGCGGATGGAGCGGACCGTGCGGATCCTGGGCTTTCCCGCCGGGCCGTTCTCCGTGGTGCTCGGCGCGTTGACGCTGCTGGTGGCGGGCGTGCTCGTCGCGCGGCTCGTGGCGGGCGCGCGCCGCTGAGGCCTGCGTTGTCCGGCCGGGAGCGCCGGTGTGGCAGGATTCTCGGGGGAGGGCCGGACAGCCGGGTAAGGACATGCGCGACCTCGTCGGGCTGGTCGGGCGGGTGTCATACCAGTCGCGCGTGTCGCCCTCCCCCCGCCCGCGGGTTGGGCCGGGGACGGCGGTTCGCCTGTGCGGCGGGGCGCTAGCCTGCCACCATGACCGGTCTTCTGCCCCCCGCCCAGTGGTTCGCGAGCCTGCCGACGTCCTACCTCGCCGCGTCCGGACTGATCACCGACACCGGTGGCCGGGTGCTGCTGGTGGATCCCAACTACCGCGAGGACTGGACGATGCCGGGCGGGGTGGTGGAGGACGGGGAGGCCCCGCACCTGGCGTGTGAGCGGGAGGTCGCCGAGGAGGTGGGGCTGTCGGTGCGCGCCGGACGGCTGCTGGCGGTGCACTGGAGCGCGCCCCGCGGGCAGCGGCCCAGGGCGTTCACCTCTTTTGTCTTCGACTGCGGTACCGTCGCGCCCGGCACGCCGATCCGGTTGCAGGAGGAGGAGCTGGACGGGTACGTCTTCGCCGAACCCGACGAGGCCGTCCGCCTCATGCATCCGCTGCTGGCTCCCCGCCTGGAGGCGGCGCTGCGCGCCCGCGAGCGCGGCGAGACCGGCTACGTCACCTCCTGAGACTGGTCCCGGGAGGTCAGGAGAGGGCGAGGCGTTCCGGGGCGGGATGCCGCGGTTGCGTCTGCACCGACGGGTGGTCGGGAGAACATCCGGTGCCACGGGGCCGGGAAGCCCGTGGTGTACGACATCTCCCCGGCGCGGGTGGGCCGGGAGAACACCGGACACCGCAGGCGGGTGCCCTGGTACGGGGCCGCCCGGAAGCGCGGGGAGGTGGAGCAACCGGACCGGATGGTGACCTTCGTCACGTTGGGTTGGTGCTGGTGGGCGAATAAGGCCGCGGCCAGCGGGGGAGACTGAGAATGTCGCTGGCCCAGGGTAGCGTCGAAGCGCCGTAACGGTGACCGTACGGTCGCGGGCGCGTCGCCGAGGAGGACGGACTCGGCGACGCGCCCCGTCATGTTCGGGCAGGGCCCCTGAACGGAGGGGTGCTTGCGCCACCCTCTATAGTTACCCTGTGCATCTATTCGAGTACGCACCGTCATGTATGGTCGGTGCCTCTCCCCACGGACCCGCCGAGCACCTCGGTCCACGCGTGTTCCGCAACGACTGGAGCGTGCTGGACCCGCCCGAGGTGGGGGCCTGGGCACCCGGTCCGACCGTCAGCATCGTCATTCCCGTCCGCGACGACCAGACCCGCCTCGACCTGGTCCTGGCCTGCCTGGCCCGCCAGACCTATCCCGAGCACCTGATGGAGGTGGTCGTCGTCGACGACCACTCCGCGACACCGCCGCGCCTGCCCGGCCTGCGCCCTGACCGCTGCCGGATCGAGGCCGCCCCGCCCCACGGATGGGGGCCCGGACACGCCCGCGCCCACGGCGCCCGCGTCACCACGGGGGAGGTGCTGTGCTGGCTCGACGCCGACCTGCTGGTCGAGGCCACCCTCGTGGAGGCCCTGGTCCGCTGGCAGCACGCCCACCCCCGCGCGGTGGCCCTGGGAGACGTCCGCTACGCGACGGTCAGCGCGCTCGACCCCGCCGAGGCCGCCGGACTCGCCGCGGGCCGCGCCCTGCGCCACCGCCTCACCGACGCCCCGCCCCATCCCCGCGTCGAACGGCTCCTGGCGCGCAGCGACAACTTACGCGACGCCGACAGCCAGGGCTTCCGGGCCTTCGTCGGCTCGTGCGTGACGATGAGCCGCACGCTGTACGAGGCCGCGGGCGGCGTCGACCCCGCCCTCGCCCTGGGCCACGACACCGAACTCGGCTACCGGCTGTGGCAGGCGGGCGGGGTGTTCGTGCCCGACCGCTCCGCCCGCGCCTGGCACCTGGGCAGCGCGACGGTCAACCGCACCCGCGTGCCGGGCACGCGCAGCGACGCGCTGTCCGACCTCGTCCCCTACGCGCGCTCCCCGCACCGACCGCGGCGGCGCGCGCAGTGCCGCGTGCCGCTGGTGCGTGTCGTCGTCGACGTGGACCAGCACCCCTACGAACTGGTGCGTGCCTGCGTGGACCGGCTGCTGGCCTGCGACGGGCCCGACCTGGAGGTCGTCCTGGCGGCCGACTGGGACACCGCGGGGGAGACCTGGCTGGAGGCGCGCCTGATCCAGGCCCACTACCTCGCCGACCCCGGGGTCCGGTTCGTCCCCGCCGCGCCCCGCACCGGATTTCCCGCCCCCTACCTGCTCCGGGTGCCCGTGACCTGCGGGGTGGGACCGCAGACCGTGGCGCGGATGGTGGAGCGCGCCGAGTGGGCGGGCGCCGGGGTCGTCGAACTCGTCCACGGCCACGACGCACGCCTGACGCTGTGGCGCACCCGCGCGCTGTCCCGGGCGCTGGGCGCGCACGACGCGGGGGAGGAGTTGGTCGAGGCGGTGGCCGCGGTGCACGGCCGCTACCGGATGCACGGGGGTGCCGAGGTCGTCGATCTGTCCTCGCGGGTCGGCTTCCCGGAGGGAGCGGGTGACTGCCCGCGCCGCCGGATTCCGTCCGCCCTCGTCCGTCCGTGGCGCCGCCTCACCGCGGCGGCCCTGCGCGGCCTCGACGTCGTGCGGCGCCGCCTGCGGGTGCGCTGAACCCGGTCCCGGGCGGGCGGTCCGTGCCCGGGGCAGGCAGGGGGGACGCGGCGGGGAGCCGAGGCGCGGTGGCACCCGTCGTACTGTCCGGCGTCGGACACGTACCGCGGCGGGAGGCCCGGCCGTGTACGGCACGTCGGCGCCGGGAGGACCACTCCGTTTCTTCCTGCTGACCTTCGCGTTCTCCGTCCCCTTCCGGACTCTCGGCCTCCTCGTCGAGACCCCCGACGGGGTTCCCACGGGTGTGCCCGTCAGCGCGCTCATGCTCGTCTGCCCGATCACCGCGGCGGTCCTCCTCACCTGACGTGAGGGGGGAGCGGCGGCGCGTCCCCGCCGGGCCGGCTCCACGGCCTCGACGGACGGCGACTGCTGCCGCACCGCTCGGGCAGCGGTCCGGCCGCGGTGTTCCTGCCCGGCGCGGACCTGGTCGGCCTGGACTACCTCACCGTCCACGACCGGATCCGCGGGTTCACCACGAGCGTGGTCTACGACCGCGCCGGGACCGGCTGGAGCGACCCGGTCGACCTGCCCCGCACCGGCGCGGAGGTCGTCGACGAACTCCACGGACTCCTGCACGCCTGCGGTGTGGCCGCGCCCTGCGTGTTCGTCGCGCACTCCCAGGGTGGCGCCTACGCGCGCCGCTTCGCCCAGCGCTTCCCCGACGAGGTGGCGGGCCTGGTGTCGCTCGAGGGCTTCCACGGGGACTGGGACACCCACATGCCGCCCGGGGCGCGGCAGCGCGAGGCGGAGCGGACACCCGAACCGGAGCTGACCGAGGAGGTCCTCGAGCAGTTCCGCGGCCTGCTCACCCGGACGTACGCGGACTTTCCCGCCGGTGTCGGCGAGATCCTCGTCGAGTGCCACCTCAGCCCCGAGTGGCTGGCCGCCGGTGCGCGGGAGAGGAACGTCGCCGACCTCGCCGACGAACTCCGAAACGCCGGAGACGTGCCCGACACGCCGCTGATCGTACTGGTCGGCCTCGGGTTCGGCTCCGGCCAGGAGCTGCTGCTGCCACCCGAGGCCCCCAAGCGGCTCAACGGCGGCAGACGCGCCCTGTTCACCGCCGTGACCGAGGCGGCCGACCACGGTGAGCTGCGCCTCCTCGGCGACGCCGCGCACAGCACGATCCACGTCGACCGCCCGGACGCCGTGGTCCGGGACCTGCTCGACCGGCTGCGCCGCTGAGAGGCGGCTCGGCCCGCCCGGATCTCCCCGCCCACGGGGGCCGGTGCCCGCCCCGACCGGCGGTCGGACCGCCAGGAGTGTCCACACGGGAGAGCGGCCCCGCCCCGTCGGGGCCCACCCGCGTGAGCCGACCGGAACGGTCCTGGCCGGGGAGGCTCCCGCCCTCTGCGGGGCGCCGCTCAGGCGTCCGCGAGGTAGCCCGCCAGCATGTCGCGGCTCCGACGCAGATCCTCGATCCGGGCGTCCACCTCGGCCAGCCGCCGCCGCAGGGCGCGTGTCACGCTGGGGCACAGATCCAACCGGGTCGGCTCCCCGTCGGCGCACGGCAGCACGGTGGCGATCACCTCGGTGGACATCCCCGCGGCCAGCAGCGCCCGAACGTGCCCGACGACCCGCACCGCGTCGTCGTCATAGACCCGGTAGCCGTTGGCGCCGCGCCGACTGCGCAGCAGTCCCTGCTCCTCGTAGTAGCGCAGCATCCGGCGGCTCACTCCGGTCCGCGCGGAAAGCTCCCCGATCAGCATGCGATCTTCCTCACCCGGCACGCGTTTGACCCTCACACCGATGTGAATCCCTAACGTTGCCGCATGACTGAATATTTCGCACATATCACCAAGGGGAACGGGCCCGGGCTGCTGCTCGCGCACGGCGCGGGCGGCGGTGTCGAGGCCAACTTCGGTCCGGTTCTCGACGACCTCGCCGCGACGCACACCGTGGTCGGAGCGGACTATCCGGGATCAGGCCGCACCCCGCGCGCAGAGGGGCCGCTCGACCTGGACGAGCTGGCCGACACGCTCGTGGACACCGCGGTGGCGGCCGGGGTCGAACGCTTCACGGTCCTGGGATACTCGCTGGGAACCGCGGTCGCCGTCCGCGCGGCGGCCCGCCACCCCGAGCGGGTCACCGCGCTCGTGCTCACCGCCGGGTTCGCCCGACTCGACAACCGGTCCCGACTGGCCGTGGACGTCTGGCGTGCCCTGCTGGACGGCGACCCGCGGCTGACCGCCCGCTACCTGACCCTGGCCGCCGCCGGGGACGCCTTCCTCAACGCGCTCGACCCCGCCGTGCTGGAGGGCGCCGTCGAGGCGCTGGCCGCCTCGCTGCCCGAGGGAAGCCGGGAGCAGGCCGACCTGGCGGCGGCGGTGGACACGCGGGCGGACCTGCCCGGCATCCGCGTTCCCACACTGGTGGTCGCGGCCACCCGGGACGCCCTCGTCTCCCCGGACCTCTCCCGCGAACTGGCCGAGCACATCCCCGGCGCGCGGCTGGTCGAGATCGCGGCCGGGCACTCCGTCGCCACGGAGGCACGCGACGAGTGGCTCGCCGCGGTGCGGGACTTCCTCGCGGACGTCGGCTGACCGGCCCCCGGTGCGGCGCGACCCGGTGCTCGACGACGGCTGAACCCCGGCCGCTGTCGGCGCGGTGGGCGGGTCCCCGACGGCTCAGCCCACCTGGATCTCCCCGCCCACGGGGGTCAGCACCTGACCCGAGTAGTAGGACGACAACTGTCCGCTGGCGAAGAACACGTAGGACGGGGCGATCTCGTCGGGGTCGGCGGCGCGCTCCATCGGGGCCTGCTGGCCGAAACCCTCCACCTTCTCCTCCGGCAGGGTCGCGGGGATCAGCGGCGTCCACACCGGTCCCGGTGCCACGCAGTTGACGCGGATGCCCCGCTTCATGTAGTGCTGGGCCAGGCTGTGCGTCAGGTTCATCACCGCGGCCTTGCTGGCGGCGTAGTCGATGAGCGAGGAGTTGCCGCGCAGTCCGTTGATGGAGCCGGTGACGATCACCGATCCGCCGTCGGGCATCTTCGGGATGGCCGCGCGCAGCAGCCAGAACACGCTGAGCACGTTCACGTCGAAGGTGCGGCGCAGTTGCTCGGTGGACAGTTCGGCGAAGTCCTGAACCGGCGTCTGCACGGCGTGGTGGGCCACCAGCACGTCCAGGCCCCCGAACTCGGCGGCGGTGCGCTCCACCGCCTCGGTGCACTGCGCCTCGTCGGCGAGGTCGCCGGGCAGCAGCAGGCTGCGCCGCCCCTCGCCCTCGACCAGACCGGCGGTGTGGCGGGCGTCCTCGTGCTCCGACAGGTAGGCGATCGCCACGTCCGCGCCCTCCTTGGCGAAGGCCGCCGCCACCGCCCGGCCGATCCCGGAGTCGCCGCCCGCGATCAGGGTCCGCTTGTCACGCAGCAGACCGCTTCCGGTGTACTCGCGCATCTCGTCGCGGGGACGCGGCACCATGCCTTTGGTCTGTCCCGGATAGGGCTGCTTCTGCGCCGGAGGATGCTGCGCCATGGCCGTCACGCTCCCGGTGTCGAAGGGTTGGTGTCACCGGAAGTGGCTAACCGGCCCGGAAGTGTGCAAACACGCGACCGGGATCAGTGCGTGCCGATGGCGTCGACCGACTCCAGCAGCCGGGCGCGCATCTCCGGTGCCAGCGGGGCCGAACCGGACTCGGCGGAGGCGGCCTGCTGGCCCTCGTCGCTGAGCAGGTAGCCCAGGAACGCCTTGACGCCCGCGGCGGCGGTCTCGTCGTCGTAGGACAGGCAGGCGATCTCGTAGCTGACCAGCACGATGGGGTAGGCGTCGGTGCCGGTGGCGGTGTAGTCCAAATCCAGGGCGTGGTCGTGCGGGCCGCCGCCCTCGCGGTGCGGGGAGACCGCCACGATCCGCGCCGCCGACTCCGGGGACAGTTCGACGAAGTCGCCCTCCTCGCCGATGCGGACGGTGGCCATGTCCTCGGCGTGGGAGGCCTCCATGTAGCCGATGGTGCCCTGGCCGCTCCTGACCGCCTGGGCCACACCGCTGTTGCCCTGCCCGGCCTCGACCGGGGGGACGGGCCACTGGCCGTCGGGCTCGTACGGCCAGTCCTCTCCCGCGGCGGCGGCCAGGTAGGAGGTGAAGTTCTCGGTGGTGCCGGACTCGTCGGAGCGGCTGACCGGGATGACGGGCTGGTCGGGCAGGTCGACGCCGGGGTTGGTCTCGGCGATCGCGGGATCGTTCCACCGGGTGATGTCGCCGGTGAACAGGCGGGCGAGGGTGGAGGGGGTCAGGTTGAGCGAGTCGACGCCCTCCAGGTTGAACGCCACCGCGATCGGCACCACGTAGGCGGGGATGTGGATCACGTCGAAGCCGTCGCAGCGCTGCCGGGCCTCCTCCATCTCCTCGGCGTCCATGGCGGCGTCGGAGCCCGCGAAGTCGACCGCGCCGTCGATGAACTGGCTGCGGCCGCCGCCCGACCCGATCGCGTCGTAGTAGACGCGGGAGTCGACGCAGGCGGTCTGGTATCCGGCGATCCACACCTGCATCGCCAACTCCTGGGCGCTGGAACCGGCCCCGGAGATGGTGCCGCCGAAGCACTCCAGGTCGTCGGGCACCGGGATCTGCTCGCCGCCGCGCACGGCGGTGTCGCTCCCGCATCCGGCCGCCAACACCAACGCGCCCAGCAGCGCGATCACGGACCCGGTGCGGTGGTTCGCCAGTGACACGGTTGTCTCATCCCCCGAATGAACCCACGGTGGTCGTATGCCGTCGAAAGATTTAACCAGAGGTGAACTCTGGTTTGGTCGGGGGAGTGCCGTGGGGCGGCGGTGGTCCGGCCTCTCAGCCGTTCTGCCCGATCAGCCAGACGACGTGGCGCAGCGCCAGTTCGTAGCCGTGCACCCCGCAGCCGCTGACGCAGCCGCTCATCACCGGCGCGGTCATCGAGACGTGCCGGAACGGTTCGCGGGCGTGGACGTTGGAGATGTGGACCTCCACGCACGGGGTGGGCACCGCGTCGATCGCGTCGCGCAGCGCGATGCTGGTGTGGGCGTAGGCGCCCGGGTTGAACACGACACCGTCGAGGTCGCGTGCGGCGTGGATGCGGTCGACCAGTTCGCCCTCGTGGTTGCTCTGGGCGCACACCACCTCCACGCCCAGCTCCCCGCCCAGTTCCACCAGCCGCTTCTCGATGTCGGCCAGCGTGGTGGTGCCGTACTGGGCCGGGTCGCGCCGACCCAGCAGGTTGAGGTTGGGTCCGTTGAGCAGCAGCACGGTGGGGCGGGCGTCCATCGGGGTCGAAGCCTTTCACGGGGTCGGATCGCAGGTGCGGGCCCAGCCTATTGACCGATGCGGGGAAGTCGAGGCAGGAGGAGCCCCCAGGACACCTCGCCTGGCTCCGGGACGCCCCGGCCCCGGCGAGGTTTTCGGGTCCCTCGGCCTCAGGGGTGGTTTCCAGGTGACCTCGACCCCACGGGGCTGAGGTTCCACGACCCCCTGAAGCCCAGGCCACCTGGAACCCCGGGCACGAGGGGTCCGAAAGGTCTTCTCCCCTCGGCTTCCCGGCACTGGTCTGTCGGCCCGGTGGGCGCACAACACGCCGGTGGTGCGGTAGCCGCCCGCGGCGCGGCGGCGCGGTCTAGAGTCGTCACGCGCGGCCCGCCGCAACCGGTCGGGTCCTCCCCTGTGAGCCGACCCTGGTCCGTTGTGTCGGCGGAACCGGACAAGGAGCCCCACGTTGCGACCCTGGCTGGGCACTCCCTACCCGCTGGGCGCCACCTTCGACGGCGCCGGAACCAACTTCGCCCTCTACTCCCAGGTGGCCGAGTACGTCGAGCTGTGCCTGTTCGACGACGATGACGGCGCCCAGACGCGGGTGCGGCTGCCCGAGGTGCGGGGATTCGTCCACCACGGCTACCTGCCGGGCGTCGGCCCCGGGCAGCGCTACGGCTACCGGGTGCACGGCCCCCACGACCCGGCGCGCGGCCTGCGCTGCAACCCCAACAAGCTGCTGGTCGACCCCTACGCCAAGGCCGTCGACGGTCCCGTGGAGTGGAACGAGGCGCTGTTCGGCTACACCTTCGGCACCCCCGAACGGCGCAACGACGCCGACTCGGCGGCCTACGCGCCCAAGTGCGTGGTGGTCAGCCCCTACTTCGACTGGGGCAACGAGAAGCGGCCCGCCATCCCCTACCACGAGACGGTCATCTACGAGACGCACGTGCGCGGGCTGACCGTGCGCCACCCCGAGGTGCCCGAGCGGCTGCGCGGCACCTACGCGGGCATGGCCCACCCCGCGGTCGTCGAACACCTGCTGAGACTGGGCGTCACCGCCGTCGAGCTGATGCCGGTGCACGAGTTCCTGCACGACCACGTGCTGCAGGCCCGGGGGCTGCGCAACTACTGGGGGTACAACACCATCGGCTTCTTCGCCCCGCACAGCGGTTACGCGGCCTTCGGTACGCGCGGCGAGCAGGTGCAGGAGTTCAAGGCGATGGTCAAGGCCCTGCACGAGGCGGGCATCGAGGTCATCCTGGACGTGGTCTACAACCACACCGCCGAGGGCAACCACCTGGGGCCGACGCTGTCCATGCGCGGCATCGACAACCTCGCCTACTACCGGCTGGTCGACGAGGAGCCCGCCTACTACATGGACTACACCGGCTGCGGCAACTCGCTGAACGCCCGGGACCCGCACTCGCTGCAGCTCATCATGGACTCGCTGCGGTACTGGGTGCTGGACATGCACGTCGACGGGTTCCGCTTCGACCTGGCCTCGGCGCTGGCCCGGGAGTTCTACGACGTGGACCGGCTCAGCGCGTTCTTCGACATCGTGCAGCAGGACCCGGTGATCTCGCAGGTCAAGCTGATCGCCGAGCCGTGGGACGTGGGTCCGGGCGGCTACCAGGTGGGCAACTTCCCGCCGCTGTGGACCGAGTGGAACGGCAAGTACCGCGACACCGTCCGCGACTTCTGGCGCGGCCAGCCCGCCACCCTGGGAGAGTTCGCCTCACGCATCACCGGCTCCTCCGACCTGTACCAGGCCGACGGGCGCCGCCCGGTGGCCTCCATCAACTTCGTCACCTGCCACGACGGCTTCACCCTCGCCGACCTGGTCTCCTACGACGCAAAGCACAACGAGGCCAACGGCGAGCACAACCGCGACGGCACCGACGACAACCGGTCGTGGAACCACGGCGTGGAGGGCCCCACCGACGACCCGGCGGTCAACGGACTGCGCCGCCGCCAGATGCGCAACATGATCACCACGCTGATGCTCAGCCAGGGCGTGCCGATGCTGTCGCACGGCGACGAGGTGGGCCGCACCCAGGGCGGCAACAACAACGCCTACTGCCAGGACAACGAGATCGCCTGGATGGACTGGACACTGGCCGAGACCAACGCCGACCTGGTCGAGTTCACCGCCGCCGTCACCGCGCTGCGCCGCGAGCACCCCATCTTCCGCCGCACCCGGTTCTTCGCCGGAAGCCCCATCCGCTCCGGCGACGAACTGCGTGACATCGCCTGGTTCACCGCCGAGGGGCGGGAGATGACCCAGGCCGACTGGGGAGCGCGGTTCGGGCGCTGCGTGGTGGTGTTCCTCAACGGCGACGGCATCACCGACCTGGACGCCCGCGGGCAGCGCATCACCGACGACTCGTTCCTGGTGTGCTTCAACGCCCACGGCCGCGCCGTGGAGGTGACCGTTCCGGGCCGGGCCTACGGCGCGGAGTGGACGGTGGTGGTCGACACCGCCACCGGGGAGGTCCTCCCGGAGCCGGAGCCGCCGACCACCGGAACCGCCGACGGCGCACGGACGCGCGTCGTCAAGGCCGACGACCACGTCGTGCTGCCCGCGCGGTCGCTGCTGCTGTTGCGGCGCACCCGCGGCTGAACGCGATTGACCGGGGGAGCGGATGGGCACAAGGAGCGCGATGAGCGCACACATCCGCCCCGCGGCCACCTACCGGCTGCAACTGCGACCCGGTTTCACCTTCGACGACGCCGCCGACGTGACCGACTACCTGGCCCGGCTCGGCGTGGACGCGGTCTACGCCTCCCCGATGCTGGCCGCCGCACCGGGCTCCACCCACGGCTACGACGTGGTGGACCCCACGCGCGCCTCCCCCGCCCTGGGCGGGGAGCGGGGACGCACCGCGCTGGCGGAGCGGCTGCGGGAGCAGCACCTGCGGCTGGTCCTCGACATCGTGCCCAACCACATGTCCGTCGCCGATCCGGCCGCCAACCCGTGGTGGTGGGACGTGCTGCGCCACGGCCGCGACTCCCGCTACGCCCGCTGCTTCGACATCGACTGGTCGTCGGGGCCGATCCTGGTGCCGGTGCTGGCCGACGACGGCGACGACGGCGCGGCGGCGCTCGGCGAACTCACCGTCGCCGACGGCTGCCTCACCTACTACGAGCACCGCTTCCCGCTGGCCGAGGGCACCTACGGGGCGGGCGACAACCCGCTGGAGGTGATGGAGCGCCAGCACTACCGGCTGGTGGCCTGGCGCAGGCAGGACGCCGAACTCAACTACCGCCGGTTCTTCGACGTGGCGACGCTGGCCGCGGTACGCGTGGAGGACCCCGCGGTGCTGGAGGCCACCCACGGCGAGGTGCTGCGCTGGGTCGCCAACGGCGACGTGCACGGCCTGCGGGTGGACCACCCCGACGGGCTCAGCGACCCGGGTGGGTACCTGCGTCGGCTGCGCGACCGCTGCGACGGCTGGATCGTGGTGGAGAAGATCCTCGCGCCAGGCGAGGACCTGCCCGCCTCCTGGCCGGTGGACGGCACCACCGGCTACGACGCGCTGCGGGAGGTCTGCGGGGTGTTCGTCGACCCAGCGGGGGAGGAACCCCTCACCGCGTTCGCCGCCGCGGCGGGCGTGCCCACCGACTTCGAACGGGTGGAGACCGAGTGCCGCCGATCGGTGGCCACGACCACGCTGGCCGCGGAGGTGCGGCGCATCACCGCCCTGCTGCGCGGGGTCGACGTGGGGCGGGCGCGCGAGGCCGTGGCCGAGCTGCTGACGGCCTTCGACGTCTACCGCAGCTACCTGCCCGAGGGCGAGGACGTCTGGGTGCGCGCGGTCGACCGCGCCGCGCAGCGCCGCCCCGACCTGGCCGAGGTGTTGGAGCACATCGACGCCGAGGCGCGCGCCGACGTGCGGGGCGAACTCGCCCGACGCATCCAGCAGACCAGCGGCATGGTGGTGGCCAAGGGCACCGAGGACACCGCCCTGTACCGCTTCACCCGGTTCGTCGCGCTCAACGAGGTGGGGGGCGCACCCGAGCGCTTCGGGGTGCCGGTCGCCGACTTCCACGCCGCCGCGGAGCACCGCGAGGCCGTCTGGCCGCACACCATGACCGCCCTGTCCACCCACGACACCAAGCGCTCCGAGGACGTGCGGGCCCGCCTGGCGGTGCTGTCGGAGATCCCCGACGAGTTCACCGCGGCCGTGCGCGACTGGACGGCGCGCGCCGGGCTGGGCGAGCCGACACTGAACCTGCTGGCCTGGCAGACCCTCGTGGGCGCGTGGCCCATCGGTGCCGACCGGCTGCGCGGCTACCTGCTGAAGGCGGCCCGGGAGGCGAAGCTGCGCACCTCCTGGGTGGCTCCCGACGCCGGCTTCGAGCGGGAGATCGACGACTGGGCCGAACGGGTGCTCACCGAGCCCGACCTGGCGGGCGGGATCGCCGCGTTCGTCGACCGCGTCCGAGGTCCCGGCTGGTCCAACGCGCTGGGGCAGAAGCTGGTGCACCTGCTGTCGCCGGGGGTGCCCGACGTCTACCAGGGCACGGAGTTGTGGGACCGGTCGCTGGTCGACCCCGACAACCGCCGCCCCGTCGACTACGGTGAGCGCCGTCGTCTGCTGGAGCGGCTGGAGAGCGGGTGGCACCCGCCCGTGGACGACACCGGCGCGGTCAAGCTGCATGTGGTGCGCCAGGCGCTGTTGGCGCGCCGACGGCGTGACCTGGCGGGCTACCGGCCGCTGCGGGCGGTCGGTCCGGCCGCCGACCACTGCCTGGCGTTCGCCCGGGGGAGCGCCCGCGACGTGGTGGCCGTGGCGACCCGGCTGCCGGTGGGGCTGCGGCGCGCCGGGGGGTGGCGGGAGACGGCGCTGCCCCTGCCGTGGGGGCGCGGCGACTGGGTGGACGTGCTCACCGACCGTCCCGTGCCGCCCAGCGGCGGCGGGGGCCTCACCGTCGCCGGACTCGCCTCGCTGCTCGACCGCTATCCGGTGGCGCTGCTGGTGCGCCGGGACTGAGTCCCGCCCCGCTGATCCTGCTCCCAGGGACACACCGAGTCGCCCCGCGGGACTCCGGGAACCGGACCAGCGCCCGTTTCCCCACGTACCGGCGGGGCCCGCGGCGCGAGTAGCCTGGGCGGTCATGAGCGACAGGGAGCGGCTGCGCATGCCCGGGGCCGTGGTGGAGGCACTGGTCTGCCCGCACTGCGGTGGCGGGCTGCGTCCGGTGGGCGGTGCGTTGGGGTGCGCGCTCGGGCACTCCTTCGACGCGGCCCGGCAGGGGTACGTCAACCTGACCGTCGGGCGTCCGCCGACCGCCGGGGACGACCGGGAGATGGTGCGCGCCCGCGGCGAGTTCTTCGGGGCCGGGCACTACGCCCCGCTGACCGCGCGGCTGGTCGAGACCGCTCGGGCGTCGTGGACCGGCGGACTGGTGGTCGACGCCGGTGCGGGCACCGGCCACCACCTGGCCGCGGTGCTGGACGCGCTGCCCGGGGCGTACGGCCTGGCCGTGGACGTGTCCCGGTACGCGCTGCGGCGCGCCGCCCGCGCCCATCCGCGCGCGGGCGCGGTGGGGTGCGACGTCTGGCGTGGCCTGCCCCTGGGCACGGGCACGGTCGGGCTGCTGCTGAACGTGTTCGCGCCCCGCAACGGCCCGGAGTTCGCCCGGGTGCTGCGCCCCGGCGGCGCACTGCTCGTGGTGACCCCGGCGCCGAGCCACCTGGCGGAACTGCGCCGGGACCTGGGGCTGATCGCGGTGGACCCCCGTAAGGAGGAGCGGCTGGCCGCGAAACTGCAGACCCGCTTCACGCTGGAGCGGAGCGAGGAGGTCGCGGTTGCGCTGCGGTTGACCCGCGCCGAGGCGGCCGTCCTGGTGGAGATGACCCCCAGTGCCCGCCACGTCGCCCCCGACCTGCTGCGCGCCCGCCTCGGCGCGCGGCCCGAACCGGTGGAGACGACCGCGGCCTTCCGGCTGTCGGTGTACCGGCCGGGGGAGTCGGCCCCCCGGCCCTGAGCCGACAGGGCCGAGGCGGATTCCGTTCCTTTCCGGCAGGTGCCGTCCGGCGGAAATTGGGAGAATCCCCCGGTAGTGCCGCAGGGGCGCCTGCTGTCCGCCGCGGCGTTTCCGCGGACATTCGCCGCCTCCCCGTGTCCGGCGACTCGCTCACCGGGGGCGGGACCGGCCCCGAGATGTCCGGAAGGTCGCGTAATCCGACCTTCGACGCTGTTTGGGGCTGGTGTCGGGAGCTGTTGCGCCTGCTGGCTGACTCGTCCGTTGGCTACCGGTGGGTGGCCGCCGTGGTGACGACGGTGGTGTTCTGGGCGACGACGGTGCCCGGGCTGCCGACGAGAAGGTTGCGGTGGCCGATGGCCCTCAGCCCGCCCTCTGGACGCCGCTGGTGTTCGTCCATCTCGCGGTGGCGGAGGGTGTCTCGCTGGTGGTCATGCTGCTGGCGTACGTGACGGTCCTCGCGGCGCTGGCCGTCACGGTGCTGCCGTTTCGCGGGGCGGTTGCGCGGGTGATGGAGGAGGACGCCGGAACCGGCCGTGATCCTGACCTCGCCCTGGCGTCGGGAGCCGGTCATCCGGCGGTGGGCGGGCCCCGCGCGGGACGGTCGGCGGCTCGCCCGCGAAGGCGTGTGTGAGCCGACCGGGGCGGGCCGCCCAGCGCTCACCCCCTGGATCGGTCCCACCGGACAGTGCAGCCCCGGAGCGCCGCTTTCCGAGACCGGGGTCTCGCCACACTGGGGTGTGAGTGTTCGCTTCTGCGGTAGGCACGGGGGTCTTTACGGAGAACCCGGGGAGGGGTGGGGCATTCCACCCCGGCCGTCTGGAGAGCTCTGGGGAATACCTCGGCCCTGCCGGGAGTGGCGGCGGAACCGTATCCGCCGCGGAATCCGACCGTCAAACCTCGAACAGAACATGATCTCGGAGATTTCTGGCATTCTGCACAAAAGCCTTTTTTGATCAGGTGGGGTTCGTCGTGGTGGGGTGCGGCTTTCCGAGGGCTCTCCTTCTCCTCCGCCGGGGGAAACGGTGGGAAGAAAAGTTCGCATATCGCCGTTGTGTCTCCGGGGTCACGGTTTCCCCGCCACAATGGCGGGGTGATGGCGGAAGGGCTGCGCGAGGGTTGCGACTGGATCACAAAACGCGGCGGAATCTGTACTGTCATTTAGGGTAATGGTCTCATTACTCCCAGCTTGTTCGGTTGTGCGGTAATCCGTGTCCACATGCGCGAACAGTCAAGGGGTAGGTGACCATGCGTGACCAAGGCGGGTTGACCACTCTCGCCGCGTCGATCACGGCGGCGACACTCGTTCTCACGGCCTGCGCGCCACAGCAGACAGGTGGCTCCGGTGGGGCGGGCGGCCTCGGCGACTGCGCGGAGAACCCCAACACCTGCAACAGCGGGGAACGCGCCGACGGCGGAAGCATCACCTGGATCGTCGACTCCCTGCCCGGGGCGTGGTCGACGCTGTCACCGGAGGGCGGCAGCGTCTACACCATCCAGACCCTCCACGGCATCCTGCCGCACACCGGAGTCTGGGAGCCCGACGGCGCCACGTTCACCCACAACACGGACCTGCTCGCCGAGGAGCCCCGGGTCATCAGCGAGGACCCGTTCACCTACCGGTTCACGATCCGCCCCGAGGCGGTCTGGGACGACGGCACCCCCATCAGCGCCGCCGACTTCGAGATCACCTGGAAACTGGGCACCACCAAGGCCGCCGGAGTCTGCGAGGGCTGCCAACCGCGCTCCGACGACTACGACCGGATCGCCGACGTCGAGGGCGGCGACGGCGGCTCCACCGTCACCGTCACCCTCAGGGACGGCGAGGCCGACCCCGAGTGGATGGGCAAGTTCGGCGCCGACGACATCGCCGGAGGCATCTACCCCGCCCACGTCGCCGAGGAGCAGGGCTTCGACACCAGCACCCCCGAAGGCGTGGGCGAGTACTTCCGGTGGCTCAACACCACCATGCCCACCTTCTCCGGCGGCCCCTACCGTCTCGTCGAGGGCGACCTGGAGAACCAGGTCATCAAGGAACCCAACCCCGCCTGGTACGGCGGGACCGCCCCCACCCTGGACACGGTGGTCATCCGCTTCCTCACCGACGAGAGCACCTGGATCAGCGCCCTGGACAACGGAGAGGCGCACGGCACCTCCCCCGTGGCCTTCGGGCAGGACACCGTCGAACAGGCGCGGCAGCGCCCCGGCCTCGACGTGAGCATCACCGACGGGCCCAGCTGGGAGCACGTCGACCTCAACCTGGACAACGAGTGGCTCAAGGACGTGGAACTGCGCCGGGCGATCTTCACCGCCATCGACGTCGCCGACATCGCGCAGCGCACCGTCGCCCAGCTCCACCCCGAGGTCGAACCCCGCACCAACCACGTCTTCTCCAACGGCAGCCCCTACCACACCGACGTCATCACCGCCACCGGCCAGGGCAGCGGTGACACCGAGGCCGCCCGCCGGATCCTCCTCGACGCCGGATACGCCTACGAGGGCGAGACGCTGACACTGGACGGCGAGGAGGTCGGCCCGTTCCGGCTGCGCTCCACCAGCAACACCGTGCGCGACACCTCGCTGGAGCTGATCCAGTCCTACCTGGCCGAGATCGGCATCACCGCCACCATCGAGCCCACCGACGACCTGGGCGCCACCCTGGCCGGGCAGGACTACGACATCATGCAGTACGGCTGGAGCAGCACCCCGTTCTTCGTCACCGCGCCCAGCCAGTACTGGAGCAGCACCAGCGACAGCAACTTCGGCCGCTACGCCGACGAGGAGGTCGACGAACTCGCCGACCTCACCCAGAACGCGGTCTCACTGGACGAGGCGGCCGAGTACGCCAACCGGGCGGCGCAGCTCGTCGCGGAGGACGCCTACGTCCTGCCGCTGTTCGACATGCCGGTCTACATCCTGGTGAGCGACGACTACGTCAACGTCCGCGACAACCCCTCCTCCAGCCTGCGCGGCCTCTACCAGCACCACGAGTGGGGCCTGGCGGCCCGGTGAGACCGCCCGTCCCCCGGGACGGGAGCGGGCCCGTCCACCGCCCGCGCCCCGGGGCCACGCGCCCGTAAGGACCACCCCATGCTCGTCTACACCGTCCGCCGCCTGCTGGGGACGATCCCCCTGCTGCTCGCGGCCTCGGTCCTCACCTTCCTCCTCATCGACCTGTCCGGGGACCCGCTCGCCGACCTGAGGGTGCAGCAGCCGCCCGTGCCGGCCGAGGTGATCGAAGCCGAGGAGGAGCGGCTCTACCTGGACCGCTCGCTGCCCGAACGGTACGTGCTGTGGCTGACCGGCATCGGCGGCAACGGCGACATCGGCCTGCTGCGCGGCGAGTTCGGTCCGTCGGTGCAGGGGCCCGACCACGACATCGGGCGGCTCCTCGCCGAACGGCTGGGCACCACGCTGCGCCTGGTCACCGCCGCCCTGCTGCTGGCGCTGGGCCTGGCGGTCCTCACCGGCGTCGTCAGCGCCGTACGCCAGTACTCCACCATCGACTACACCCTGACCTTCGTCGGCTTCCTCGCGCTGGCCATGCCCACCTTCTGGCTGGGCGCGCTCGTCAAGGAGGCCGGGGTGTGGGCCAACCGGCAGACCGGCTACACGCTCTTCTACACGGTCGGCGCGGCCTCCGCCGACACCCGCGGCTTCACCCCGTGGCAGACCTTCACCGACCACCTCGGCCACCTCGTCCTGCCCACCCTGACCCTGATGCTGACCGGATACGCGGCCTGGAGCCGCTACCAGCGCACCTCGATGCTGGAGGTGCTCAACAGCGACTACGTCCGCCTGGCCCGCGCCAAGGGCCTGCCCAACCGGGTGGTGCTGCGCAGGCACGCCCTGCGCACCGCCCTGATCCCGCTGACCACCGTGGCCGCGGTGGCGGTCGCCGGAACCATCGACGGCGTCATCCTCATCGAGACCGTCTTCCAGTGGCGCGGACTGGGCGACTTCTTCGTCGAGGCGATCAAACGCAACGACGCCTACGCCCTGATGGGCTGGCTGATGCTGAGCGGGACCGTCGTCATCGTCGCCAACCTCATCGCCGACCTGCTCTACGGCGTGCTCGACCCGAGGATCCGCCATGAGTGACATCCAGGCGCGCACCGGCGCCCCGACACCGCGGACCGGCCCGAAGACCGACACCTCCGGCACGGTCGAACGCGGACAACTCCACCTGGTGCTGTCACGGTTCGTGCGGCACCGCATGGCCATGACCAGTCTCGTCGTGTTCGCCCTGACCGTGCTGTTCGCGTTCGCGGGCCCCCTGCTGTGGCCCTGGGACCACACCGTGCACCGGGAGATCATGCCCAACCAGCCGCCCAGTTGGGCCCACCCCTTCGGCACCACCAACGCCGGACACGACGTGTTCGGCCAGGTGATGCGCGGCACCCAGCAGACCATCAGGGTCGCGCTCACCGTGTCGGTGCTCGCCACCGCCCTCGGCGCGGTCTGGGGCGCGGTCGCCGGCTACTACCGGGGCTGGGTCGACTCGGTGATGATGCGGACCGTCGACGTGCTCATGGTGGTCCCGCTGCTCGTCGCGGTGGCCGCGATCGGCGGCAACGTGCGCGGCGGCACCACCTGGTGGGCGGTCGCCCTGATCATCGCCCTGTTCTCCTGGACCACGATCGCGCGGGTGGTACGGGGCGTGGTGCTGTCGCTGCGGGAGCAGGAGTTCGTGGAGGCGGCGCGGGCCGCGGGCGCCTCCGACGCCCGCATCGTCCTCCGGCACCTGCTGCCCAACGCCGCGGGCCCCGTCATCGTGGCCGCGACCCTGCTCGTCGCCACCGCGATCCTGCTGGAGGCGAGCATGTCGTTCCTCGGTTTCGGCATCCAGGCGCCCGACATCTCGCTCGGGCTGATGATCAACAACGCGCGCACGGCCGCCTTCACCCGGCCGTGGCTGTTCTACCCGCCGGGACTGTTCATCGTGCTGATCTGCCTGACGATCAACTTCATCGGCGACGGCCTGCGCGACGCCCTCGACCCCCGACAGACGATGGTGCGGAGATGACCTCGACCGACCACGCCGACAACACCGCCCCCGCGGCGCGGGCCGACGTCGTCCTCGACGTCGCCGACCTGAACGTCCGCCTCCCCACCGACGACGGCGAGGTCCACGCGGTGCGCGGCGTCTCCTACCGGCTACGCCGGGGCGAGGCGCTGGGCATCGTGGGCGAGTCCGGCTCCGGCAAGTCGGTGGCCGCGCTGGCGGTCATGGGGCTGCTGCCCCGCACCGCGCGGGTGTCCGGTTCGGTCCGGGTGCTGGGCCAGCAGGTGATCGGCCTGCCCGACGCCGCGATCAGCAGGGTGCGCGGCGCGCGGATCGCGATGGTCTTCCAGGACCCGCTGACCTCGCTCAACCCGGTCTACACGATCGGCAGGCAGATCGCCGAGGCCGTCCAAGCCCACCGCGACGTGTCCAACCGCGCGGCGCGGGAGCGCGCGGTCGAACTGCTGCGGACCGTCGGCGTCCCCCTGCCGGAACAGCGGGTGGACTCCTACCCGCACGAGATCTCCGGCGGCATGCGCCAGCGCGTGGTGATCGCCATCGCCATGGCGGGCGACCCCGACGTGATCATCGCCGACGAACCCACCACGGCCCTGGACGTGACGGTCCAGGCGCAGGTGCTGGAGGCGCTGGAGGCCGCGCGCCGCGCCACCGGCGCCGCACTGGTGCTCATCACCCACGACCTGGGCGTCGTGGCGGGCCACGTCGACCGGGTCGCGGTCATGTACGCCGGGCGGATCGTGGAGACCGGCCCCGTGGACGATGTCTTCTACGGACCGCGCATGCCCTACACGCTCGGCCTGCTGGGCAGCCAACCCCGCATGGACGCCGGGCGGCGCGCCCGGCTCACCCCGGTCCCGGGCTCCCCGCCGTCCCCGGCGGCCCTGCCGCCGGGGTGCGTGTTCGCGCCCCGCTGCCCGATGGCCGAGGAGACGTGCCGCAGTGTCGATCCGCCGCTGGCCGAGGTCGGCGGAGCCCACGCCGCGGCCTGCCACCTCAGCGACCGGCTGGCCGACACGCGCCCCGAGGAGCTGTTCGCGCCCGCGCCGCAGAGCGGAGCCGGGACCGGGCGGGCGGCTGCTGCCGCCACCGGGGGAGACGATGTCGTCCTCGTGGCGGACGGACTGGTCAAGCACTATCCGGTGCGTTCCGGGGGGCTGGTCCGCCGCCGTGTGGGAAGCGTGCACGCCGTCTGCGGCGTCTCGCTGGAGTTGCGCGCCCGCCAGACGTTGGCCCTGGTGGGGGAGTCCGGGTGCGGCAAGTCCACCGTCGCCCGCCTGCTGCTCAACCTGGTGCCCGCGACACGGGGCGAGGTCCGCTACCGGGGACGGGAGCTGACCGGGCTGTCGCGCGCGCGGATGCGGCCGCTGCGGCAACGGGTGCAGATCCTGTTCCAGGACCCCCTCGCCTCCCTGGACCCGCGGATGACGGTGTTCGAGACCGTCGCCGAACCGCTGCGCGTCCACGGCCGCTTCGCCGACGGGGGGCGGCGGCGGGTGCGTGAGCTGCTGCGCCTGGTGGGACTGGACCCCGAACACGGCAACCGGTACCCGCATGAATTCTCCGGCGGCCAGCGCCAGCGCGTCGGCATCGCCCGCGCCCTGGCGCTGGAGCCGGAGGTGCTGGTGCTGGACGAACCGGTCTCGGCGCTGGACGTGTCCATCCGGGCGGGGGTGGTCAACCTGCTGGAGGAGCTGCGGGACCGGCTGGGACTGTCCTACCTGTTCGTCTCGCACGACCTGTCGGTGGTGCGGCACGTCGCCGACCGGGTCGCGGTGATGTACCTGGGGCGGATCGTGGAGACGGCCCCCGTGGAGCGGCTGTTCTCCGCGGCGGCCCACCCCTACACCCAGGCGCTCGTCTCGGCGGTCCCGCTGCCCGACCCCCGCAGGGAGCGGGCCCGGGAGCGGATCGTCCTCGGCGGCGACGTGCCCAGCCCGCTCAACCCGCCGTCGGGCTGCCGCTTCCGCACCCGCTGCCCCGTGTTCGCCCGCCTGTCCGAGGGGGAGCGGGCCCGCTGCGTCGAGGAGGTCCCGCCGCTGGCCGAGCAGGGCGACGGCCACGCCGCGGCCTGCCACTACGCCCGGACCCGCGGGATGGTCTGACGGGGGCGGGCGCGCCCACATGACGGGGGCCGCGCGGGGTAGGAACGCCCCGTGAACACGACCGGTGTGTGGAACTTCTCGGTGTGGGCGCCCACCGTCGGACGGGTCGGGGTGCGGGTGGACGGGGTGGACCACCCCATGGCCGCCGATGAGGGCGGGTGGCACCGCGCGCGGGTGGCGGGGGCGGGTCCGGGCAGCGACTACGCCTTCCTGCTCGGCGGCGACGACACCCCGCTGCCCGACCCGAAGGCGGTGTGGCAGCCCCACGGGGTGCACGGCCCCACCCGCGTCTACGACCACTCGGCCTTCGCCTGGACCGACACCGCCTGGACCGGGCGGGCGCTGGCCGGATCGGTGGTCTACGAACTGCACGTGGGCACCTTCACCGCCGAGGGCACCTTCGACGCCGCGATCCGCCGCCTGGACCACCTCGTCGACCTCGGCGTGGACTTCGTGGAGCTCATGCCGGTCAACGCCTTCGACGGCCACCACGGCTGGGGCTACGACGGCGTGCTGTGGAGCGCGGTGCACGAACCCTACGGCGGCCCCGACGGGCTCAAACGGTTCGTCGACGCCTGCCACGCCCGAGGTGTCGCCGTACTGCTCGACGTCGTCTACAACCACCTCGGCCCCTCGGGTGCCTACCTGCCCCGGTTCGGGCCCTACTTCAGCGGCGAGAACGCGTGGGGCCCCTCCCTCAACCTGGACGGTCCCGGCTCCGACGAGGTGCGCGCCCACGTCGTCACCGGTGCGCTGTCGTGGCTGCGCGACTTCCACCTGGACGGGCTGCGCCTGGACGCGGTGCACGCGCTGCGCGACTCCCGCGCCGAACCGGTCCTGGCCGAACTGTCGGCGGAGGTGGACGCGCTCGCCGCCGGTCTGCGCCGTCCGCTGACCCTGGTCGCCGAGTCCGACCGCAACGACCCGGCCACGGTCACCGCGCGCGAGGCGGGCGGGCTCGGGATGACCGCGCAGTGGTGCGACGACGTGCACCACGCGCTGCATGCCGCGCTCACCGGCGAGGACCACGGCTACTACCGGGACTTCGCCCGACCGCAGGTGCTGGCCCACACCCTGCGGCACGTGTTCTGGCACGCCGGAACCTACTCGTCGTTTCGCGGGCGCACCCACGGACGCCCCGTGGACACCGCGCGCCTGCCCGGCCACCGGTTCGTGGCGTTCCTGCAGAACCACGACCAGGTCGGCAACCGCGCCGTCGGCGACCGGCTGTCGGCCACGGTGTCGACCGGGCTGCTGGGCTGCGGCGCGGCGCTGCTGCTGTGCTCGCCCTACACCCCGATGCTGTTCATGGGGGAGGAGTGGGCGGCCAGCACGCCGTGGCGGTTCTTCGCGTCCTTCCCCGACCCGGAGCTGGCCGCCTCGGTGCGGCGGGGGCGGCGGCGCGAGTTCGCCGCGCACGGCTGGGGCGAGGCCGAGGTGCCCGACCCGGTCGACCCGGACACCCGCGACGTCTCGGTGCTGCGCTGGGAGGAGCGCGACCGCGGCGACCACGCCCGGATCCTCCGGCTGTACCGGGACCTGATCGCGCTGCGCCGCGCCCACCCGGAACTGGCCGACCCCCGCCTGGACCGCCTCACCGTCGAGGCGGGAGCGGACGGTCGGCTGCTGGTGCTGCACCGGGGACCGCTGCGGCTGGTGTGCAACCTCGGCGACGTCCCGGCCGCCGCCCCGCTGGACCGCCCCGCGACGGCGACACTGCTGACGTGGGGCGGGGCCGAGGTGGACGGGGCGGCGGTGGAGTTGCGGGCGGCCTCCTTCGCGCTGGTGCGCGTGGCCGGGTAGAGGTCAGCCGCCGTGACGGGCGCGGTGGTGTTCGATGAGCCTCTGGTACCAGAAGTAGCTGTCCTTGGGCAGCCGCTCCAGGGTGTCGTAGTCGACCCGGACGATGCCGAACCGCCGCTCGTAGCCGAACGCCCACTCGAAGTTGTCCAGCAGCGACCAGACGAAGTAGCCGCGCACGTCCACCCCGGCCTTGACCGCCGCGGCCAGGGCGTGCAGGTGGTCGTTGAGGTAGGCGACGCGGTCGGTGTCGTGGACGCGGCCGTCGGGGGAGACGACGTCGTGCTCGGCCGATCCGTTCTCGGTGATGTGGACGGGCGGCAGGTCGGGGTAGCGCTCCTTGAGGTCCAGGAGCAGGTCGGTGAAGGATTCGGGGACCACCGGCCAGTTCATCGCGGTGTGCCGCACGCCCTCGAAGCGCTGCTCGGGGGCGCGGATGTCCACGGCGGTGCGCCGCGCCGGGTCGGCCTCCTCGAAGGGACCGTCGGCCACCTTGAGGGGCCGGTAGTAGTTGATGCCGAGGAAGTCCAGCGGGGCGCCGATGATCTCCAGGTCGCCGTCGCGCCGGTAGGAGCCGTCGGCGAGTTCGCCCCACGTCTCGGCCTCGTTGGCGGGGTAGGCGCCGGTGAACAGCGGGTCGAGCCAGACCCGGTTGTGCAGCGTCTCGGCGCGGTCGGCGGCGGCGAGGTCGGCCTCCTCCCGGGAGGCGGGCAGCACCCGGTCGAGGTTGAGGGTGATGCCGACCTCGCCCGCGTTCGCGGCGCGCAGCTCCCGTACCGCCAGGCCGTGGGCCACCAGCAGGTGGTGGGCGGCGGCCAGGGCGGGGGTGCCCTCGCGGGCGCCGGGGGCGTGGCGGCCGACGGCGTAGCCGACGAAGGCGGTGCAGAACGGCTCGTTGAGGGTGATCCAGTGGCGGACGCGGTCGCCGAGGCGTTCGGCGACGACGCGGGTGTAGGCGGCGAAGTGCTCGGCGGTGGCGCGGACCCGCCAGCCGCCCCTGTCCTCCAGGGCCTGGGGCAGGTCCCAGTGGTAGAGGGTGGCCATCGGGGTGATGCCCGCCTCCAGCAGGGCGTCGACCAGTCGGTCGTAGAAGTCCAGACCCCTGGGGTTGACCTCGCCCGCGCCGGTGGGCAGCACGCGCGGCCAGGCGACGGAGAAGCGGTAGGAGTCCACGCCCAGGCGGCTCAGCAGCGCCACGTCCTCGGGGTAGCGGTGGTAGTGGTCGCAGGCGACGTCGCCGGTGTCGCCGTTGAGTACCAGGCCGGGGGTGTGGCTGTAGGTGTCCCAGATGGAGGGGCCCCTGCCGTCGGCGTGGACCGCCCCCTCGATCTGGTAGCTGGCGGTCGCGGCGCCGAAGCGGAATCCGGCGGGAAATTCGGGCATCTGGTCGTTGCTCACAGAAGCTCCTGGGTGGCTGTCCACGGTTGGTTAACCGGTTCAGCGTCCGACGTGGGGCGCTGCCGGGTGCGGGTTGACGGTGCGGCGGGTGTCGGGGCTGCGCGCAGAGAGATCTGACCTCAGCGTAACCCATTGACACCGTTGAGTGATCCTGTTTCTATGTCATAGGTCACATGATATGGGAGCGCTCCCAAACATGTGGCCTCCGCATGCGGTCATCCTCCCAGATCGACGATCCCCCTCCATGGAAGGACTCCCGTGTCCAGGAGACCCAGACCCAGATCCCCCCTCGTCGCGGTGACGGCCGCCTCCTGCGCCGCCGTGCTCGGATTCACCGCGGCACCCGCCCAGGCGGACGAGGTCAACCAGATCCGCAACGGCGACTTCGCCTCCGGAACCGCCCCCTGGTGGGGCACCGAGAACATCACGCTCGACGTCACGGACGGCGTGCTGTGCGTGGACGTCCCCGGCGACACCACCAACGCCTGGGACGTGATCATCGGACAGGACGACGTCCCCCTGATCGCGGGAGAGTCCTACACGTTCTCCTTCACCGCCTCGGGGACCGCGGAGGTCCCGATCCGCACCCTGGTGCAGGAGCCGGTGGAGCCGTGGACGACCCAGATGGACGAGCGCGCCATCCTGGGCCCGCAGACGCAGACCTACGAGTACGTGTTCACCTCCAACGCCGACTGGGACGACGCCCAGGTCGCCTTCCAGATCGGCGGCTCCGACGAGCCGTGGACGTTCTGCGTGGACGACGTGTCCATGCTGGGCGGCGCCGAACCCCCCGTCTACGAGCCCGACACCGGGCCGCGGGTCCGCGTCAACCAGGTCGGCTACCTGCCGCACGGCCCCAAGAACGCGACCGTGGTCACCGACGAGACCGGCGCGCTCGACTGGGAGCTGGCCGACGCCGACGGCACGGTCGTCGCCACCGGGCAGACCGAGCCCCACGGCTCGGACGCCTCCTCGGGGCTGAACGTCCACACCGTCGACTTCAGCTCCTACACCACCGAAGGCACCGGCTACACGCTGACCGCCGACGGCGAGACCAGCCACCCCTTCGACATCGACGAGAGCGCCTACGAGGACCTGCGCGTCGACGCGCTGTCGTTCTACTACCCGCAGCGCAGCGGCATCGAGATCCTCGACTCCATCGCCCCCGGCTACGGACGTGAGGCCGGACACGTGGGCGTGCCCCCCAACCAGGGCGACACCGACGTGCCGTGCGCCCCCGGCACCTGCGACTACTCCCTGGACGTGTCGGGCGGCTGGTACGACGCGGGCGACCACGGCAAGTACGTGGTCAACGGCGGCATCTCGGTGCACCAGCTGATGAACATCCACGAGCGCTCCCAGAGCGCCGAGAGCGCCCAGCCCGACCGGCTGGCCGACTCCACGCTGCGCCTGCCCGAGACCGGCAACGACGTGCCCGACGTGCTGGACGAGGCGCGCTGGGAGATGGAGTTCCTGCTCAGCATGCAGGTCCCCGAGGGCGAGGAGCTCGCCGGGATGGCGCACCACAAGATCCACGACGAGCAGTGGACCGGTCTGCCGCTGATGCCCGCCGACGACCCGCAGCCGCGCTACCTGCAGCCGCCGTCCACCGCGGCGACGCTGAACCTGGCGGCCACCGCCGCCCAGTGCGCCCGGGTCTTCGAGCCCTACGACGCGGCCTTCGCCGACGAGTGCCTGGAGGCCGCCGAGACCGCGTGGGACGCCGCGCAGGCCAACCCCGAGATCTACGCCCCCGCCACCGGTGAGGGCGGCGGCCCCTACAACGACAACAACGTCACCGACGAGTTCTACTGGGCCGCGGCCGAGCTGTTCCTCACCACCGGCGCCGACGAGTACCGCACCGCGGTGACCTCGTCGCCGCTGCACACCGACGACGAGGAGGTGTTCCGCGCCTCCGGCTTCGACTGGGGCTGGACCGCTCCGCTGGCCCGCATCCAACTGGCCACGGTCCCCAACGACCTGGCCGACCGCGACCGGGTGCGCGACTCCATCGCCACGGGAGCCGACCAGTACCTGGCCAACGTCGAGTCCAGCCCGTGGGGCCTGGCCTACGACCCCGACGGCGGCGTGTTCGCGTGGGGCTCCAACAACCTGGTCCTCAACAACATGGTGGTCATGGCCGTCGCCTACGACCTCACCGGCGACACCAAGTACCGCGACGGCGTGCTGGAGGGCATGGACTACATCCTCGGCCGCAACGCGCTGAACCAGTCCTACGTCACCGGCTACGGCGAGAACGACTCCCGTAACCAGCACAGCCGCTGGTACGCCAACCAGCTCGACCCGAGCCTGCCCAACCCGCCCAAGGGCACCCTGTCGGGCGGCCCGAACTCCAACACCGCCACCTGGGACCCGATCGCCCAGGCCAGGCTGACCGGGTGCGCCCCCCAGATGTGCTACATCGACCACATCGAGTCCTGGGCCACCAACGAGCTGACCATCAACTGGAACGCTCCGCTGTCGTGGATCGCCTCCTTCGTCGCCGACCAGGACGACGCGGGCGACGAACCGGACGTCCCGGTGGAGGACGAGACCCCGCCGAGCGCCCCGGAGAACCTGGAGGTCACCGACGTCACCTCCGACAGTGCCACGGTGACCTGGGACGCCTCCACCGACGACACCGGGGTGGCGGGCTACGAGGTGGCCCTGCAGCACCTCGACGCGGTCACGCCGCTGGGCACCACCACCGAGACCGGCTACGAGCTGACCGACCTGCGGCCGGGCCAGGAGTACACCTTCTGGGTGAACGCCTACGACGCCGCGGGCAACCTCTCCGAGCTGGCCACCGTCACCTTCACCACCGAGGAGGGGGACGAGCCGCCCGTCTCCGGCGCCTGCGAGGTGAGCTACAGCACCACCGACTGGCCGGGAGGCTTCACCGGCTCGATCACGGTGACCAACACCGGCGACACCGCGTGGAACGGCTGGGAGCTGAGCTTCACCTTCCCGTCCGGGCAGCGCGTCAGCCACGGCTGGAGCGCCACCTGGGAGCAGGACGGTGACGAGGTGACCGTCACCGCGATGCCGTGGAACGCCTCGGTCGCCCCGGGAGGGTCGGTCACCGTCGGCTTCAACGGGACCTGGAACGGGTCCAACGACAAGCCGGAGGACTTCACCGTCAACGGTGAGCCCTGCTCGGTGGCCTAACCCCTGAAACGGGCCGGTCCGGTCCCCGTCGATGCTCGGTCGGCGGGGACCGGACCGTCAGCGCCGCCCCCGCCCGGCCCGGCGGGCGGACGACGATCCCCCACCACGCCCCTCCAGGACAGGGAGGCCCGAATTGCCCTCCGAGAGTCTCGCGCGCGCGGACACCGCCGTCGGACGGATGACGGTGACCCGGCGAGCGGTCGAACGGATCAAGGCGATGATCGCCGACGGCACGCTCCACCCCGGTCAGCGGCTGCCCACCGAACGGGAGCTCGCGGCGGGCATGGGGCTGTCCCGCAGTTCGATGCGGGAGGCGATCCGGGTGCTGACCACGCTGGGGGTGCTGGAGGCGCGGCACGGCGCGGGTGTCTACGTCACCGAGCTGCGCCCCCGCGACCTGCTGGAGCCCTTCTCGGTGCTGGCCGAGATCTCCCGGGGGCGCACCCTGCTGGAGGTGGTGCAGGTGCGCCGGATCGTCGAGCCGGCCGCCACCGCGCTGGCCGCGGTCCACGCCACCGACCGGCAACTGGGCGAGCTGGCGGCGCTGCTGGAGCGCGCCGACGGCGAGGGGGAGGCGGCCGCGGCGGACGCGGCCTTCCACCGGGCGGTCGCCGCGATGAGCGGGAACGCGACCCTGGCCGCCGTCGTCGACGGGCTGTCCTCGCCCGCCTTCGGGGCACGGGTGTGGCCCGGGAGGCAGGAGGAGGGGATGGTCGAGCGGCTGCGCGCGGACCACCGGCGCATCCACCGCGCCCTGCTGTCCCGCGACCCCGACGCGGCGAGAGCCGCCGCGACCCTGCACGTCCTGGAACTGGAGGACTGGCTCCGCGCACGCCTGTCCGACTTTTCGTGAGAGGAGATCCACGCCACCTCGGTGACCGCCCGAGAAGGTGTGCGGACGTTCACCTCTGTGGCGGGCGACCGCGCTCTCGGTCAGGCACGATGATCTAGGATCAGCGGGACCTCAAAGGTCCCATCACTGGATATTCACCGTTGGGGGAGCCGTGGCCGAAAGCAGCAGAAACCGGTCGTCGGGGTTGGCGTTCGCGGTCGCCTCCGCGCTCGCCTTCGGCGGATCCGGCCCCGCCGCGCGCCCGCTGCTCGACGCCGGACTCGACCCGCTGCACGTGACCTGGCTGCGGGTGGCCGGGGCCGCACTGCTCCTGCTGCCCGTGGCGGTCCGCCACCACCGGACGCTGCGCGCCCGTCCCGTGCTGCTGCTGGCCTACGGGATGTTTCCGATGGCGGGCGTGCAGGCGTGCTACTTCGCCGCGATCGCCCGCATCCCCGTGGGGGTGGCACTGCTCATCGAGTTCCTCGGCCCGGTGCTGGTACTGCTGTGGACGCGCGTGGTGCGACACGTCCCGGTGTCACGCAGAGCGGCGCTCGGCGTGGTGGTGGCGGTCGCGGGACTGGGCTGCCTGGTCGAGGTGTGGGCGGGCATCCGCCTGGACGCGGTCGGTCTGCTGCTGGCCCTGGGAGCCGCGGTGGGGCAGGCCGCCTACTTCCTGCTGTCCGACACCGCGCGTGACGACGTCGACCCGCTCGCGGTCATCTCCTACGGCGCGCTCGTCGCCGCCGCCCTGATGAGCCTCTTCGCACGCCCGTGGACCCTGCCGTGGCGGACACTGGCCGACACCCTGCCGGTCACCGGGGTGGATGTTCCGGCACTGGCCCTGGTGGTGTGGCTGGCGCTGGTGTCCACCGCCGTCGCCTACGCCACCGGGGTGGCGGCGGTGCGGCGGCTGTCCCCGGTGGTCGCCGGGGCGGTGGCCTACCTGGAGGTGGTGACGTCGATCCTGCTGGCCTGGCTGCTGCTGGGCGAGGCGCTCAGTCCGGCGCAGATCACGGGCGCGGTCGCCGTGGTGGTCGGCGCGTTCCTGGCGCAGACGTCGGTGCCCTCCGCCCCCGAACCCGCGCCGGTCCCGCCGGTCCCGCCGTCCCCGCCGCGCCCGGTCGAGGACACGGCGGTGTGAGCCGTGCCCGCGGCGGCCCGGTTCGCTGTCACCGGTGTGCGCGAGGATGCCCAGCGGTGCCGGAGTCGACGAGGAGGCGAGTGCCGTGCGCGGGAAGTCCACATCCGAGACCGTATCCGCCGCGCTGGAGGACTGGGCGGCGCGGTACCGCGGCGAACTGACCGGGTACTGCTACCGGATGCTGGGGTCGGCCTTCGAGGCCGAGGACGCGGTGCAGGAGACGCTGCTGCGCGCCTGGCGCGCCCTCGACCGGTTCGACGGGCAGCGGGCGGCGCCACGGTCGTGGCTGTACACGATCGCCACCAACGTCTGCCTCGACCTGCTGCGCGGACGGCGCAGGCGCGCCCTGGCCGTGGACCTGGGACCCGCCGCGTCGGCCGGTACGCCGCTGGGCGCGCCGCTGCCCGAGGACCGGTGGGTGCTTCCGGTCCCCGACGCCTCCGTGCTGCCGGTGGGAGGGGACCCCGCCGAGGCGGCCGCCGCGCGCGAGACGGTCCGGTTGGCGTTCGTGGCCGCGCTGCAGCACCTGCCGCCCCGGCAGCGCGCGGTACTGCTGCTGCGCGAGGTGCTGTGCTGGAACGCGGCCGAGACCGCCGAACTGCTGGAGACGAGTGCGGCGTCGGTCAACAGCGCGCTGCAGCGGGCCCGGGCGACCCTCCGGGCCCGCGGCGTGGACGCCGGTACCGCGCCCGAACCGGTGGACCAGGCGCGACGGGAGCTGCTGGCCCGCTACTGCGCGGCGTTCGAGCGGCACGACGTCGCGGCGCTGGTCGCGCTGCTGCACGAGGACGCCACGATGGCGATGCCGCCGTTCGCGTGGTGGCTGCGGGGAAGCGCCGAGATCGGGCGGGCGCTCGCGGGCGCCGACGCCTGCCGGGAGTCGCGGCTGGTGCCGGTGGCGGCCAACGGTTCGGCGGCGTTCGCGCAGTACGTTCCCGACGGTCCGGGCGGGCGGCTGCGGGCGTGGGCGGTGCAGGTCGTGGAGGTCCGCGCCGACCGGATCGCCGCCACGACCTCGTTTCTGACCGCCAACCGGCTGTTCGCGCTGTTCGGGCTGCCGTTGGAGGCGTCGGCGGCCGAGTTGGGGGCGCTGGGCGGGAATCCGGTCGCGAAAGACCGATGAGTTTCGGTGCGGCGGGTCGTATCCCGTGGTGGAAGTGACCGTACCGACATGAGGGAGCGTCATCGATGTCCACCGAACCGCGTATCGAGGTCCGCGCCGAGCAGCCCTGCGTGTCCGTCCCGATCCGGGTGCCGCTGCGGGAGTGGGGGCGGGCCAACGCGCTGGTGCCCGAGGTGTTCGGCTGGCTGGAAGGCCGCGGGATCGCGCCCGGCGGGCCGCTGTTCTACCGCTACCGGGTGGTCGGGGGGATGGACGAGGAGTTCCACCTGGAGGTGGGGGTTCCGGTCGGCGAGGCCGTGGCCGGGGACGGCCGGGTCGTCGCGGGCCACGTCCCGGGCGGCTCCTACGCGGTGCTGACGCACCACGGGCACCCCGACCGGATCGGGGAGTCGTTCGCGGCGCTGGAGGAGTGGGCGCGGCGGCGGGGTGTGGCGTGGGCCACCCGGCAGGTGGACGGTAGGCGGGTGTGGGACGGCCGGTTCGAGTTCTACCTGACCGATCCGGCCGTGCAGCCCGATCCGGAGAAGTGGTCGGTGGAGATCGCCTACCTGCTCGCCGACGGCTGAGCCGGATGACGGCGGGCGCCACCGGCGACCGGGGACGCCCGCCGGTCGGTCACCGGACGTCGCCACCGAACCGCACGATCGCCTCCAGCACCGCGTCGCGCATGGCGGGGCTGCCGGTGTGTCCGGAGTCGTCGATCACCCTCAGCTCCGCGTCCGGCCACGCCCTGGCCAGTTCCCAGGCGGTCCGCAGCGGACTGCCCAGGTCGAGGCGGCCGTGGACGAGCACTCCGGGGATTCCGGTCAGCCGGTGGGCGTCGCGCAGCAGTTACCCGTCGGCGAGCCAGGCCCGGTGGGTGAAGTAGTGGGCGCAGATCCGGGCGAAGGCCAGGA
Source organism: Thermobifida halotolerans (assembly GCF_003574835.2). Lineage (NCBI taxonomy): Bacteria > Bacillati > Actinomycetota > Actinomycetes > Streptosporangiales > Nocardiopsidaceae > Thermobifida > Thermobifida halotolerans. Next base: position 1,429,924 of record NZ_CP063196.1, read on the forward strand.
GGGCGTCGTCGGTCCGGTCGCCGTAGTAGCCGGGGCGGCCGAGCGCCTCGTGGGCGATGACGGCGTCCTCCCAGGCACACCAGGCGCGCGCCGCCGCGAGCCGGACGGCCTCCTCGGGGCTGTTGAGCAGCCGGTGGTAGGCGGCCACGAGGTCGCCGTCGCGTTCGCCCTCCGGGAGCGCGTCGCGGAATGCCTCCCAGGGGCCGGGCAGCAGGCGCCGCAGACCGTGGTAGAGCCAGTCGATCTCCTCGGGGGTGGTCGTGGTGACGCCCGCGAGGACGATCTCGCTGACCCGTTCGGGGTGGCGTTCGGCGTAGGCGAGGATCAGCGTGGAGCCCCACGACCCGCCGTAGAGCAGCCAGCGCCGCACGCCCAGGTGCTCGCGCAGCCGTTCCATGTCGGCGACGAGGTGGTGGGTGGTGTTGTGCTCCAGTCCGGTCGCGGGGTCGGCGGCTCGGGGAAGGCTCCGGCCGCAGCCGCGCTGGTCGAACAGGACGATCCGGTAGACCTCGGGGTCGAACAGGGTGCGGCTGGCGCGGCGTCCCCCGCCGCCGGGGCCGCCGTGCACGCACAGGGCGGGCCTGCCGTCGGGGTTGCCGCTGGTCTCCCAGTAGATCCGCTGGCCGTCGCCGACGGCGAGCAGACCGCTCGCGTACGGTTCGACCGGCGGGAACGGCCGCGGCACGGTGTCTCCTCCCGGCGGGGGCGGGTCTCCGGTTCCGGATGGTCGAGTCCACAGGCCTCCTCGCCGCGGGGGCCGCGGCGGCCTCCGGCCCCTACTGGACGTCGAACTCGTTGCCTTCGGGGTCGGCCATGGTGACGTGGTGGCTGCCGCGGTCCTGCACCACGCGCAGCACGGTGGCGCCCAGGCCCCTGAGGCGCTCGACCTCGGCGTCGCGGCGCTCGGGACCGACTCTGAGGTCGATGTGCAGGCGGTTCTTGACCTGCTTGCCCTCGGGGACGGCCTGGAAGAGGACGCGCTGCCCCAGACCGATGCCGGTGGCGGGGTCGACCGGGGCGTCGGGGTGGCGGATCGCGGCCAGGACCTTCCAGGCGGGGCGTCCGCCGACCTCGGTGACGTCGTCGGGGCCGACCATTCCGGCGTCGAGGAGTCGGTTGATGAGCGCGCTGTTGTCCTCGACCGCGTAGTCCAGGGCCTGGGCCCAGAACGCGGCCTGGCGGTTGGGGTCGGCGCAGTCGACGACGAGTTGCCAGTCCACGGCCATGGTGGTGCCTCCCTGACTCGGTGGGGGCGGCGCACCCCCTCTGATGCAACCGTTTATAGTGGTTACATGTCGCGGAGTGCAACCGGTCTGGTACTGCGTTCTCCGGAGGGGACCGAGTACGTCTTCGACCCGGGGGCGCTGTGCCTGGAACTTCTCACCACGGGCGGTCCCGGCGTGTTCACGCGCTACGAGGTGCTGCACGAACCCGCCGACCTGGCCCGATGGGTGGCGCTGTCCCGGCTCGGCCTGACCGCCGCCGACGTCGGGGTCGACGAGGCGGAACTGGTGCGGGCGCGCAAGTTGCGGGACGCGCTGTGGAGGCTGGTCCGCGCCCGCACCCACGGCCGCCCCCTGGCAGACGGGGAGGTGGCGGTGCTCAACCGGGCCGCGGCGGGGGTCCCCCTGGTTCCCCGGGTCACGCCCACCGGGGAGCGCGGCTGGCGCACCCCGGCCAGCGGTACCCAGGTGGTCGCGACCGTCGCCCGCGACGCGGTGGAGCTGCTCACCGGCCCGTTCGCCGACCGGGTGCGCGAGTGCGCGGCCCACGACTGCCACCTGGTGTTCGTCGACACCTCACGGCCGGGCCGCAGGCGGTGGTGCTCCATGGAGCGGTGCGGCAACCGCAACAAGGTGCGCGCGCTGCGCGCCCGGCGGCAGGCCGATTCCGCGTGACCGGTCAGTCCGCGACGACGCGGTGGGCTCCGGTGTAGACGTTCATCGAGTCGCCGCGAAGGAAGCCGACCAGGCTCATTCCGGTCTCGGCGGCCAGCTCCACGGCCAGGGACGACGGCGCGGAGACGGCGGCGAGCAGGGGGATGCCCGCCATGACGGCCTTCTGGGTCAGCTCGAAGGAGGCGCGGCCCGACACCAGCAGGCCCGTGCCGCCCAGCGGCAGACCACGCTGGGTGGCGGCGTGTCCGACGACCTTGTCCACGGCGTTGTGGCGGCCGACGTCCTCGCGGACGGCGAGCAGGTCGCCGTCGGGGGTGACGAGCGCGGCGGCGTGCAGTCCGCCGGTGCGCTCGAACAGCTTCTGGGCCCCGCGCAGCCGGTCGGGCAGGGCGGCCAGCACCTCGGCGGAGAAGCGCACGTCGTCGTCGGCGACGGTGAAGCGGCTGCGGGTGCGCACCGCGTCCAGGCTGGCCTTGCCGCACACCCCGCACGAGGAGGTGGTGTAGAAGTTGCGTTCCACGGAGACGTCGGGCTGCGGCACGCCGGGAGCAAGGACCACGTCGAGGACGTTGTAGGTGTTGACGCCGTCCTCGGTGGAGCCCGCGCAGTAGCGCAGGGTGCGGACGTCGTCGGCGGCGGCGATGACGCCCTCGCCGATGAGGAATCCGGTGACCAGCTCGAAGTCGTGGCCGGGAGTGCGCATGGTGACGGTCAGCGCGCGTCCGCCCAGACGGATCTCCAGGGGTTCCTCCACGATGAGGGTGTCCACGCGGTCGCGCACCGTGGAGCCGCTGATCCGCCGCACCCTCTCCCGGACGGTGACGCGTCCCATGGCTGGTCCTCCCCCGCTCGGCGGCCGTGGGCCTCCCCAATCTATCCGTCCGGGTGGCCACAAGAGGCCAGCGGAGGGGAGGAACGGGCGGAGGGGGAAGGACCGCTGCGGGCGGTCGAGCACGCGGAGTGAAGGAGGCGGCGATGGCGTGGGCCTGGAACGACTGGGACGTGGTCTGGGACCGGGTGGCCGGGGCGATGGTGGGGGGCGCGGTGGCGCCGCTGCTGGCGGGGGAGAGCGCCCGGACGGAGGCGGAGTACCTGGACGGCGTGGGCGGACGGGTCGCCGAGGCGGTACGGGACCTCGCCGACGACGCGGTCCTTCTCGGAGGGGGCGGCGCGGGGGAGCGGTGGATGCGGGCGGTGCGCTCCACCGTGGTGGGCGGCACCGTCCCCGAGGCTCCCGAGGACCTCGGAGAGGGGCCGGAGGCTGTGGGGTGGCGCGCGGTCGCGCGGACCCCGGCGCCGCCGCTGGACCCGGCGCGTGGCGTCTTCCCGTGCTCCCAACTGGTCGGGGCGGTGCGTCTGGCCCACGAGCGGGGCGGGGCGGAGGCGGCCCGGTACGCGGGGGCGCTGGCCGGTGCGGGCTGGGGGGTCTCGGGAATTCCGCTGGCCGCGCAGCGGGAGCTGGCCGCGGTGGTGCCGCCGCGCGAGCTGGTCACGGCGGCGCTGGTCGCCGCGCGCGGGGAGGCGCTGGACTGCTGGCCGCAGCGGCGGAGCGAGACCGTGCCCGGCCTGGACCGGCAGAACCGCCGGCCGTTCGCGGTGGCCCACCCCCACGATCCGGGGGTGGTGCTGTGCACCATGGAATACGTGCGCGACAGCGCCGAGGCCGAGGCGGTGGTGTCGCTGTGCCGGATGGGCACCTGCGACCAGCCCGCCCACCTGGCTGCGAAGGACACCGTCGAGGTGTGGCTGCACGACCGGCCGGGAGCCAACCGCAACCTGCACTTCGTGCTGGACGAGGCGGCGCGCGCGGTCGCGCGGCTGCGCGCGGAGGGCAGGCGGGTGCTGCTGCACTGCGCGGCCTGCCAGTCGCGCACCCCGGCGGTGGCCGCCCGGTACGCGTCGCTGGCCTGCGGCGTGGACGTGGTGGAGGCGCTGCGCACCATCATCTCCACGGTGGTGGGCCACCTCAACAACCCGGAGCTGAGCCGGGCGGTGGCCGCCCTGGACGGTGTGGAGTTGGCCGACCCGCAGGCGGTGCTGTTCCCGGAGGGCATGCCGGAGCTGACCCGGACGCCGCGGATCTGAGACTCCGCTTCCGCGGTCCCGCCCCGCGGTCGCGTCCGGCCGCCCGGGGTGACCACGGGGGCGGGACCGCGCCTGAATCGGTCCAGGGCCGCGGCCTCCTCCGGTTCCGCCTTCCGGTCGCGTCCGGCCTTGGCCGCGCGCCGCGCCTCGTCGACACGGCCCGCCACCGGTGACGGCAGGTGTGCGGTGTGGCGGAGGCGCCGGGGAAGACGGTCCTGACCGTGTGCGGGGCAGGCGGTGGACCTCGGGCACGGACCGCCCCTCTCCTGCTCCGGAGATCTGAAGGCTGACCTCAGTGGTCGAGGTCAGCCTGGTGGTTCGGACGAGGGGTGCCTCGGGGCGGTCAGTAGGGCGTGGAGCTGAGTACAGCGATGAACCACGCCCCGTAGACCAGGACCAGGAAGAGGAAGAACGCGGCGGCCACCCCGAAGCAGATCCAGGCGCCGATGGTGAGCTTGCGCGCTCCGACGGGATCGGTCTGGGCCTGGCTCAGCGCGATGATGGAGAGCACCAGGCCCACGATGGCGGGGATGACCCCGTAGCAGGTGGTGATCGCCAGGATGTTGCAGACCAGGGCGAGGATCATGCTGGTCTGACTGGGGGGCTGCTGCGGCTGCCGGCCGAATCCCGCGGGGTAGGGCGGCGGAGGAGGCGGTGAGGAGGGCGGTGGGGGGAACGCGCCCCAGCCGCCGGTACCGCTGTGCGGCGGTCCGCTGTACCCTCCCTGACCCCCGTACGTCATGTCCGTTCCGTTCTGTTGTTCTGTGCCGGTGTTGTCCGATCATGCTCCCAGACCGGCGGGCGGGGTCTGCCGGTCTCAACGGATTTGTTACGGGAGAGGCCGGTTGTGGCCATCGGTGGGCGGTTCCGCGTCCGCGGTGGACTTCTCGGGGCCGTCCAGGGAAGGCCGCGTGCGCTCAGACGGTCAGGTCGCCGCCGAACAGGGGGAGCGGGGGAGCAGGGGCGGAGTGGTGGGCGATGGTCTCGTCGATGATCGTGTCCAGGTCGGTGGTGGCCTGCCAGCCGATCAGCGACGCGGCCAGGGCGGTGTCGGGGACGCGGTGGCCGGTGGGGGCGTAGTGGGGGCCGCGGGCCACCCGGTGCTCGACGGTCACGATGCCGCTGGCCGAACCGGTGCGGAAACTCACACGTCGGGCCAGTTCCAGAACGGTGGTGGGGCGGGTGGCGCCGATGTTGACGGCGCGGCCGTGGGCGAGTGGCTGGTCGACGAGGGCGAGCAGTGCGGCCACGGCGTCGTGCACCGAGCAGAAGCAGCGGCTCTGCGAGCCGTCCCCGTGCACGGTGATGGGGCGTCCGTGCAGGGCCTGTTCGACGAACGCGGGAAGCACGTGTCCGTGGTCGGCGCTCTGGCGCGGTCCGGTCACGTCGAACAGGCGGGCGATCACCGCGGGCATGCCGTACTCGTGGGCGTAGCGGGTGACCAGGTACTCGGCCAGTCCCTTGGTGACGGCGGTGCACCAGCGGCCCTCCTGCGCCGATCCCAGGATGCGGTCGTCGTCCTCACGAAGGGCCTCGCCGTCGCTGCGTCCGTAGACCTCGCCGCCCGAGGCGAACAGCAGTCGGCAGCCCCGTTCCAGGGCGGCGGCCAGCACCCGTTCGGTACCCGTGACGTTGACGTGCACGGTCCGCACGGGGTCGATGCCCACGATGCGGGCGCCCACCGGGGCGGCCAGGTGGAAGACCGTGTCGCGGTCGGCCATGGCGGCGCGCAGCACGCGGTCGTCCAGCACCGATCCGTGGACGAAGCGGGCCCGGGGGTCGCGTAGGACGTGGACCAGGTTGGTGCGTGAGCCGGTGGACAGGTCGTCGAGGACCACCACGTCGTGGCCGTGGGCGAGCAGGGAGTCGGCCAGGTGGGAACCGATGAATCCGGCTCCTCCCGTCACCAGTGCCCTCATACCGTTCCCCCACGACGCACACCCACCGACGCCACTGCCAATGCTCATACAACTACACAGAGCGACGATCGGGGGGAGGGGGACGGGTGTGTCCCGTTCACCTGCGCGCCGATCCCGGTCCCGTTTGGTGAGGGGCCGCCGTGAACTGTTACCTTCGGAAAGGTTGTGTCCCTCCATCAAAAACCCCAAGTCTGTCACCACGAGGCGCGTCGCCCGGTCGCGCTCTGAGCGTGCAGAGTAACTTTCAGTCAACGGCGTCGACGGCGCCGAACCGATCCCCGGTCCCGGATCGACTCACCTCCCACACGCCTTTTTTCACTCGTTAGGTCGGTTCGCAGTGTTGTGGAAAACATGGAAGAGGCAGCTGTTCGGCATGTGCGCGGTCGTGGTGGTCACGGTCCCGCTTGGCGCCTGCACGACGCTGGGGGAGCTCAGCGGCGGCCTGGTGGGAGACGAGAAGGCGCTTCCCGAGGGGCTGCGCACGATCGACGCCGCGTGGATCGAGGGGTTGAGCACCGCCGAGCACACCGTGTCCGCCGGAGGCACGACGATCACCAGCACCTATCCGGTGGTCCCGGGGGCCACCGACTTCACCGTCGAGGTCCGCACCACCATGGCCGAGCGCGAGACCGAGTTCGTCACCGAGGGTCAGGGCGGGGAGTTGGAGCAGCACGCCGAGTTCCTCGTGGCCTCGGGCGGAGTGCTGGGCGCGCGGGTCGTCTCCCGAGTCGGTGAGCAGGTCCGGGCCAGCAGCCACTGGTACGACGCGGCCTCCGGTGAGGCGCTGCCGTGGACCGCCCTGCTCAACGGGGAGGACGCCATCGGACACCTGGGTGCGCGGGTGGCGTTGGCGCTGAGCGAGGAGCACGGCGTGGCCGCCGACGCGATGCCCGAGGGGCTGCCCGCCCCCGGGGACGAACTGGCCCCCTCCCCGGACGAGGAGGAGCCGGGACTGGTCGACCCCGACGCGGCGTGGCAGAGCGCCGCCGACCACGAGGGGTCGGCGCTGGCCGACATCGGCTTCGACGCCGCGGGCGATCTGGTGGTCAGCTTCAGCCCCGGCGAGGTCGCCGACGATGAGGTGCAGGTGAGGGTGGCCGACAGCGAGCCGCTGCTGTCGCGGTTCGGACGCACCGCGCGGCAGGCGGTGGTGGACGACGAGCAGAGCCTGCAGTTGGCCTCCGACCAGCCGCCCAGCCACACCCTCGACTGCGACCGGGTCCCGTGCGTGGCGCTGACCTTCGACGACGGTCCCGGCGCGGACACCGCTCTGCTGCTGGACCACCTCGACGCCTACTCGGCCAAGGCCACCTTCTACGTGCTGGGTCAGCTCACCGCGAGCGACCCCGACACGGTACGGCGTGCCGCCGAGGCCGGGCACGAGGTCGCCAACCACTCCTGGAAGCACGACAACCTCGCCACCAAGAGCGGCGGGGCGGTGCGTGAGGACATCGAGAGCACCTGGGCGGCCATCGAGGATGCCGCCGGAGCGGAGCGGACCACGGTCCGTCCGCCCTACGGGTCGTTCAACGAGACCACCCAGGCCAACGTCGACTACCCGCTGATCCTGTGGGACGTCGACACCCTGGACTGGGAGCACCGCGACACCGACAGGACCGTCGAGGCGGCCGTGTCGGGCACCCAGCCCGGCAGCATCGTGCTCTTCCACGACATCCACCGGCCCACCGTGGACGCCATCCCCGAGGTGCTCAGCCGACTGCACGCCAGGGGCTACCACTTCGTGACGGTCACCGAACTGTTCGCCGACCGCACCCTGGAGCCGGGGGTGGCCTACACGCGACGCGACTGAGTTCCGCGTCGACGATCCACACCGAGGGGGCGGCCGCGCGGCCGCCCCCTCTGCCGTGAGCAGATCTCCGCACGGCAGAAACCCCTGCCCGCGCCCCCCGACGCGGGGGAGGCTGGACGCGGCGGCACACCCCCGCCAACCAGCCCCAGCGAGGAGGAAGCATGCACCCGACCCTGTCGAGACCGGCCGCCGCGTCCCCGGCGGGCACGGCCTTCGACGACCAACTGGCCGCCCGGCTGCTGCACGAGCGCATCGTGGTGCTCGGCCAGGAGGTCGACGACGCCGTCGCCAACCGCGTCTGCGCGCAACTGCTGCTGCTGGCCGCCGAGGACGACCGGCGCGACATCAGCCTCTACGTCAACTCGCCCGGCGGTTCGGTGTACGCGGGCATGGCCATCTACGACACGATGCGGTTCGTTCCCAACGACGTGGCCACCCTGGGTCTGGGCTTCGCCGCGAGCATGGGGCAGTTCCTGCTGTGCGCGGGCGCCCCCGGCAAGCGTTACAGCTTGCCCCACACGCGCATCATGATGCACCAGCCCTCCGGAGGGATGGGCGGGACCGCCGCCGACATCGCGATCCAGGCCCAGAACCTGGCGCACACCAAGCGGCTCATGCTGGAGCTGACCGCCCGCCACACCGGGCAGAGCGTGGAGACGGTGGAGCGCGACAGCCGCCGGGACCGCTGGTTCACCGCCGAGCAGGCCCGCGACTACGGGATGGTCGACCACGTCGTGGAGCACGCGTCGGCGCTGCGCACCCCGAGCACGCGCGGCTACGGATTCCTGGACGGGCGCGGCGCGACGGGAGAGGGGAGGCGGACGTGAGCCGCTCCCCGGTGGCGGCGGGAGGTCCCCGGAGGGCTTCGGAGGACTCCGGGGGGCCGTGACACCGGTACCGGGAAGCCGGGGGCGGGAAAGACCCGGAACCCGACCCGGGGGACTCGTGTGGCCTCGATCCCCGGGGAGGTTCCGGACAGACCTCGCCCCCGGGGCCTGCGGCCTCACCCCGAAGCGGGAGGCCGCCCGGAGTCCTTTGCCGGGTCAGGCCGCCAGCACCAGCGCCCGCGGGGCGGCGGACGACGGGACGCGGCGCGCGGCGGGCGCGTCCACCGGGGCGGAGATCAGCGAGAGCCGGTCGGTGACGTCGCCGAGCAGGTCGGCCAGGCGCAGGTCCAGGGCGCGGTAGACGGCGGCCAGCACCTCGGAGGAGGGTTCCTTGCGGCCGCGTTCGATCTCCGACAGGTACGGCAGGGAGACCTGGGAGGCCTCGGCGACCTCGCGCAGGGTCAGGCCCCGTTCCCGCCGGGCCCGGCGCAGCGCGTCGCCGATGAGGTGGCGCAGCAGCGGTTCGTCGGGGTGGTCGGCGGGCGGCTCGGGCGTGGCGTGCCGGACGCGGTCGCTCAAGGCTGCCTCCGTCGCTGGCCGGGGACACGGACGCGTCCGAGTGTAGTCGGGGCCCCGCCCCGCGGGGAGGAGTTCAGCGGGGCGGGGGAGCGGTGCTGGCGCGTTCGACGAGTTCGGTGGCCAGCTCCACCCGGCGTGAGCCCGGGTCGCCTCCGGCGACCATGTTCAGCAGGGTGCGGGTGGCCATCTGCCCCATCTCGCTGAGCGGCTGGCGCACCGTGGTCAGCGGCGGCGCGGCCCAGGCGGCCTCGGGCAGGTCGTCGAAGCCGACCACGCTGACGTCGTGGGGGACGCGCAGGCCGCGCTCGAACAGGGCCTCGTAGGCGCCGCGGGCCATCATGTCGGATCCGGCGAAGATCGCGGTGGGCGGCTCGGGCAGGTCGAGCAGCCGGTGGGTTTCGGCGTGCCCGCCGGGGATGGTGAAGTCGCCGTGGCCGACGTAGTCCTCGGGCACGGTCAGGCCCGCGGCGTCGAGCGCGCTGCGGTAGCCGTCCACGCGGGCGCGGCTGCACAGCACGCGGGTGGGGCCGCTGATCGTGGCGATGCGGGTGTGGCCCAGGGCGACGAGGTGCTGGGTGGCGGCCAGGCCGCCCGCCCAGTTGGTGGTACCCACCGCGGGGACGTCGTGGGCGAGGTCGCCGACCGGGTCGACCACCACCACGGGGACGCCGAGCGCGTCGAGTTGGGAGCGCACCTCCGGCGACAGCTCCGACAGCACCAGCACCACGCCGTCGGAGCTGCGGGCGCGCAGGTTGTCCAGCCAGCGGCGGCCGGGGCGGCTGCGGTCGCGGTCGTGGACGGCGGAGACGACCACACCGACGCCCTGCTCGTGGGCGGCCTGTTCCACCCCGCCCAGGATCTGCATCGCCCATGAGTTGTCCAGGTCCTGAAAGACCAGGTCGATGAGGCCGACGGGCTGCCGACCGGGGGAGCGGCGCGGTCGGTACCGGTGCTGCTGGAGGAGCTGCTCGACCTGCTGTCGGGTCTCGGCCGCGACGTCGAGGTGGCCGTTGACCACCTTGGACACGGTCGAGACCGAGACGCCGGCCTGGCGGGCGACCTCGGCCAGGGTGGGTCGTCGTCTGGACACGGGCCTCCTCGGAACCTCGGACACGCTTGCCGGGACATCGTATCCCGAAAGGTTTCGGAGTTGGACGACGGGGTTTCGATAACTTTCGGGAGGCTGTTCTGTATCGGTCGAGGGCTTGTAGAACTGCGGATTCCGCAAGTAGTGTGACCTCCGTTACCCGACTGAGACACCAAGGGGGTTGACGGAGATTTTCGACACACTTAGCGTCTCTATCCCGAAAACTTCCGAAAAATTTCGGAGTTCGGTCGCTGTCGTTACTGACCCCACCTGATATCCCCGAGGACGGTGTCCCGCTCATGAGACGCATATCCCGGCCCCACGCGATCGGCAGCGCCTTCGTGGCGCTCGCGCTCGGCCTCACCACCGCCTGCGGAACCTCCGGCCCCGGAGCGTCCGACGACGGCGGCATCGAGGTCTGGATGGTCGAGGACGCCACGGTCAACCCGGTCGTGGAGTCGGCGCTTGACGCCCACGAGACCTCCGGTGAGCTCGTCACCTACGTCAACGACTCCTACAAGCAGCGCATCCAGGTCGCCCTCGGCTCGCCCAACGCCCCCGACATCTTCTTCAACTGGGGCGGCGGCAACCTCGCCCAGTACGTCGACGAGGGCCAGGTGGTCGACCTGACCGACACCCTGGAGGCCAACCCCGAGGTCCGCGACGCCTTCCTGCCCAGCGTCCTGGACGTGGCCCAGATCGACGGACGCTACTACGGCCTGCCGATGCAGGGCGTGCTCCCGGTCGTGCTCTTCTACAACAAGCAGGTCTTCGAGGACGCCGGTGTGGAGCCCCCCGCCACCTACGAGGACCTCCTCGACCTCGTCGACACCTTCAAGGAGGAGGGCGTCACCCCCGTCGTCCTGCCCGGCTCGCAGGCCTGGACCGAGCTGATGTGGCTGGAGTACCTGGTGGACCGCGTCGGCGGCGCCGACGTGTTCCAGGCCATCGTCGACGGCGAGGAGGGCGCCTGGAGCGACCCGGCCATGATCGAGGCCCTGGAGATGTGCCAGGAGCTGGTGGAGCGCGGCGCCTTCGGCGACAACTACTCCTCCCTCACCTACGACAACGCCAGCGCCTCCACCGTGCTGGCCAGCGGCAAGGGCGCCATGTTCCTCATGGGCACCTGGGAGCTGTCGAACCAGATCGAGAACAACCCCGAGTTCGTGGAGAACGGCGACCTCGGCTTCACCGCCTTCCCCGCGCTGGAGGGCGGCGAGGGTGACCCCGCCGCGATCGTGGGCAACCCCAGCAACTACTTCTCCGTCAACTCCGACAGCGCCAACACCGAGGAGGCGATCGACTTCCTCGTCGACACCCTCGCCTCCGACTCCTACGTCGAGGACCTCGTCGACATCGGTCACGTCCCCGCGGTCGCCGGGATCGAGGACCAGCTCGCCGAGACCGACCACGCCGAGTTCACCACCTTCACCTACGAACTGGTCTCGGAGGCTCCCAGCTTCACCCAGTCCTGGGACCAGGCGATCGACCCGGCCGCGGCCGAGACGATGCTGACCAACCTGCAGCTGGTGTTCCTGGGCGACATGACTCCCGAGGAGTTCGCCGAGGCCATGGAGGCCACCCAGTGACCTCGGCCACCCGAGCGCAGCGGCCCGGAGTCTTCTGGGCCGCTCCCGCTCTCCTCTTCTTCGGCCTGTTCGGGCTCGCCCCGATCGTCATCGTGGCGGGACTCAGCTTCACCAGCTGGAACGGTCTGGGGTCGCCGGAGTGGACGGGCCTGACCAACTGGCGGACGCTGCCCTCCGACACCCACGTCGGATCGGGGCTGCTGATCACGCTGGCGCTGACCGTGCTGACCTGGGCCACCCAGACCCCGCTGGCCCTGGCCTTCGGGGCGTGGGCGGCCGGTCCCCAGCGTGTGCGCGCCGTGGTCAGCACGGTGTTCTTCCTGCCGCTGCTGCTGTCCACCGCCGCGATCGCCCTGATCTGGCAGGCGCTGCTGGACCCCACCTTCGGGGTCCCCGCCCAGTGGGCCGAGCTCACCGGCACCAGCGCCAACGTGCTGGGCCACCCGAGGCTGGCGCTGTACGCGATCGTGTTCGTGCTGCTGTGGCAGTTCCTGCCGTTCCACATGCTGCTCTACCAGGCCGCCGCCAAGCAGATCCCCGCGTCGCTGTACGAGGCGGCCGAGATCGACGGCGCCGGTCCCCTGCAGCGCTTCTGGCGCATCACCGTCCCGCAGCTGCGCCACACCATCATCGCCTCCTCCGTACTCATCCTCGTCGGCTCGATGACCTACTTCGAGACCGTCCTGCTGCTGACCGGAGGCGGTCCCGGAACCGCGACCCGCATCCTGCCGCTGCACATGTACCTGCAGGGCTTCTCCGCGTTCGAGATGGGATACGCCAGTGCCATCGCGGTCCTGCTGGTGGCCATCGGCACCGGCCTGTCGCTGCTGGTGGTGCGGGTCAGCGGATACGCGCAGATGACCAGTCAGCGGGAAGGAGCCTGACGATGTCGACCATCACCGCCCGGCCGGTGCGTGAGCAGGTCACCCGCACCGCACCGCAACCCCCGCGACGCCGCCGCCGCGGACGCGCCTCCCGGCCCGCCTACGGGGCGGGCGTCGGCGCGGCCGTGTGGCTGGTCCTCGTGCTCGTGCCCCTGTACTTCCTGGTCGCCACCAGCCTGCGCGGGTCGGGCGACTACCTCACCGACGGGCCGCTGTCGATCCCCGACGAGATCACCCTCGACAACTACCTGCGCGCCTTCGAGGTCGGCTTCCTGCGGTTCCTGACCAACAGCCTCATCGTGGCGATCGGCGCGATCGCGCTCGTGCTCGCGGTGGCCCTGCCCGCGGCGTTCGCCATCGTGCGCAGCAGGAGCCGCGTGGTGCGCGTCGGGTTCCTGCTGTTCCTGCTGGGCCTGGCGGTGCCCGCCCAGGCGGTGATCATCCCGATCTACCTGCTCATCACGCGACTGAACCTGTACGACTCGCTCACCGCCATCATCCTGCCCACGGCGGCGTTCACCCTGCCGGTGTCCATCGTCGTGCTCACCAGTTCGCTGCGCGACGTGCCCTCCTCCCTGTACGAGGCGATGGCCCTGGACGGCGCGAGCAACTTCCAGACGTTCTGGCGTCTGGTGCTTCCCCTGTCCCGGTCCGGTGTGGTCACCGTGGCGATCTTCGTGGGGCTCAACGCCTGGAACAACTTCCTGTTCCCCCTGGTGCTGACGCAGAGCGAGGCGACCCGGGTGCTGCCGCTGGGGCTGTGGGAGTTCCAGACCCAGTACGGCACCGACGTTCCCGGCCTGATGGCGGCCGTGGTGCTGTCGGCGCTCCCGGTGCTGGCCCTGTACCTGTTCGGTCGAAGACAGCTGCTCGGCGGTCTGGCCGCCGGAGCCGGCAAGTAAGCCGCCACCGACCTTCGCGCCCGCCGGAGACCCCGGCCCAAGCCAGAAAGGCAGTCATGACGTCTCCCCGAGTCACGTCCTCCCCGGTCCGCGAGGAACCGCGGTCGGGCACCATCCGCAACCCGGTGCTGACCGGCTTCTATCCCGACCCCTCGATTCTGCGCGTGGACGACGACTACTACATGGCGACCTCCACGTTCGAGTGGTATCCCGGGGTCACCCTGCACCACTCCCGTGACCTGGTGCACTGGCGCTCCCTGGGCGGGGCGCTGACCGAGACCCGGCTGCTGGACCTGACCGGACGGCGCGACTCCGCCGGGGTGTGGGCGCCGGCCCTGTCCCACCGCGACGGCCTGTTCTTCCTCATCTACACCAACGTCGAGAGCTACAGCGGCAACTTCTGGGACAGCCCCAACTACGTCACCACCGCCCCCGACATCACCGGCCCCTGGTCGGACCCGGTTCCGCTGCACGCGCGCGGCTTCGACCCGTCGCTGTTCCATGACGACGACGGGCGCACCTGGATGCTCAGCACCGCCATGGACTGGCGTCCCGGGCACGACGCGTTCGGCGGCATCGTCGCCCAGGAGTTCTCGGTGCGCGACATGAAACTGGTCGGCGAGCCGCGGATCATCTTCACCGGCACCGAGGTCGGGGTGACCGAGGCGCCCCACATCTACAAGCGCGGCGACTGGTACTACCTGATGACCGCCGAGGGCGGCACCAAGTGGGAGCACCAGGTCACGGTGGCGCGCTCCCGTTCGGTCACCGGCCCCTACGAGGTGGATCCGGCCGGGCCGACGCTGACCTCGCGGCACGTGCCCGAGGCGGTGCTGCAGAAGGCCGGGCACGCCAGCATGGTGGAGACCCAGCACGGCGAGTGGTACCTGGCGCACCTGACCGGCCGTCCGCTGCCGCCCGTCGGCCGGTGCGTGCTGGGCCGGGAGACCGCGCTGCAGAAGGTGGAGTGGACGCGGGACGGGTGGCCTCGGGTCCACAACGCCGAGCCGCTGCCGGAGGTGCCGGGGCCGCGCGGCCTGGCCGCGCACCCGTGGCCGCAGGCTCCCGAGACCGACGACTTCGACGACGCCGAACTGCGTCCCGAGTGGAGCACGCTGCGCCGCCCCGTCGACCCCTCCTGGGTGTCGCTGACGGAGCGGCCCGGCTTCCTGCGCGTCCGCGGCGGCCAGTCGCCCTCGGGGCTGCACAAGCCCAGCCTGGTGGCCCGTCGGCTGCAGCACCGCGCGTGCGTGTTCGAGGCCGCCATGGAGTTCGCCCCCGAGGACTTCCGGCAGATGGCCGGGATCACCGCCTACTACAACACCCGCCAGTGGCACTACCTGTACGTCAACCGCGACGACCGCGGCGGTGTGTTCGCGGGTGTGCTCACCAGCGACCGGGGCTGCATCAGCGAGGTGGGACGGCGCATCAGCGTCGAGGGCTGGCCGCGGGTGTTCCTGCGCGCCGCCGTCGACGGGGTCGACCTGAGCTTCGCGGTCTCCTCCGACGGCAGCACCTGGGCCGACATGGGGGTGCGGCTGGACATGAGCCTCCTGTCCGACGAGTACGCCGAGGAGCGCTTCGGCAACACGCCCACCATGTGGGGCTTCACCGGGGCGTTCCTGGGACTGTGGGCGCACGACATGACCGGCGCGGGACTGCCCGCCGACTTCGACTCCTGTTCCTACCGGCCTCAGTCCCCCTCCTGAGGTCGGGGGCCGGCACACCCTGCTCCTCCCGGGTGTGCCGGGCCGGACCGTCCGCGGTCCCTCCCGATGCCCCGGTCCCCCTCCCGGGCTCGGGAGAGCGTCGGCCGTGATCCCGCCGGATCACGGCCGACGCGGCACGCGGACGGCCGCGCACCCTCCGGCCGCCACCCTCCTCCCAGCGGCCGGGGTGCCCCGGAGCGCGTCGTGTCCGTCCTCCGCGAGACCCAACTCGGAGGCCGACACGGCGCGCTCCGCGTGGTTGAGGACGAAGACCCACGACTCGTCACCGGCGGTGCGGCGCACCACCTCGACGCCGGGAGGCGGGGCGGGGCGCCGGGGGGCGCACGCCCGGGCGAGAACCGCGCCCAGGGCCGCGTCGTCCAGGTCGCAGGAGACGTACCAGGCCTGTCCGGCTCCCCGGTCGGCGCGGGTGATCGCGGGCAGGCCGTCGAGCGGGCCGCCGACGTAGGAGGCCTCGACGCGGGCGTCGTCGACGCGCAGGTGTTCGCTCCAGGCGCGGGCCCGCCCGTAGTCGGTGCCGTCGGCCGCGCGTACGGCCACCTGCTCCGCCGCGTCCAGCGGGTGGTACTGCAGGGCGCGCACGCCCAGCAGGTCGCGCAGCGCGCCCGGGTAGCCGCCGGTGCGCACCCGCGCGTGCTCGTCGGCGGTGCCGCTGAGGTAGGTGGCCACCAGGACGCCACCGCGTTCGACGTGGGCGGCCAGGGCCCGCGCCGTGGCGTCGGAGGTCACGTACAGCATGGGCACGACCAGCAGCGGAAGGTCGGGCAGGGGCGCGTGGGGGGAGGCGAAGGCGACGGTGCGGCCCTGGCGCCACAGCGCCCGGTGGACCTGGCGGACCGCGGCGGGGTAGTCGAGGTCGGGGGCGGGCAGGGCGGGGGCCTGCAGCGCCCACCAGCACTCGGGGTCCCACACCACGGCCGCGTCCTCGACCACCTCGGCGTCGCGGACGTCGGCCAGGCGGCCCAGCAGCGCGCCCAGTTCGCGCACCTCGGAGAAGACCGGGCTGTCGGCGCCGGCGTGCGGCAGCATCGCCGGGTGCCACTGCTCGGCGCCGCCGCGCGAGGCCCGCCACTGGAAGAACATCGCGCCGCGTGAGCCGCGGGCCACGTGGGTGAGGCTGTGCCGGATGATCTCGCCGGGGGCCTTGGGGCGCACGCGGTTCCCGAGGTGCCCGGTGGCCTGCTCCATCAGCAGCCAGGGCCGCCGCCCGCCCCAGGAGCGGGCCAGGTCGGCGGCGAAGGCGTGCTGGTGGGCGGCGCCCGCGCCGGTGGAGTCGGGGTAGACGTCCACGGCCACCAGGTCGAGGTCGCCGTCCCACGTCCACGGGTTGACCGGCACCCAGGAGCCGAACGCGAGGTTGGTGGTGACCGGGACGGCCGGGTTGGCGGCGCGCAGCACGTCGCGCTGGGCCCGGTAGTGGGCGCGCATCGCGTCGGCCAGGAAGCGGCGGAAGTCCAGGAGGTGGGCGGGGTTGGGCAGGTACTGGGTGGCGCGGGGCGGCTGGACCTGCTCCCAGGCCGAGTAGCGCTGGCTCCAGAAGGCGGTGGTCCAGGCGTCGTTGAGCGCCTCCAGGGTGCCGTGGCGGTCGCGCAGCCAGTCGCGGAAGGCGCGGGCGGCGTGGGCGCTGTGGGTGTGGGTGCCGTACTCGTTGTGGACGTGCCACATCACCAGGGCGGGGTGGTGGGCGTAGCGCCGCGCGAGTTCCCGTGTGATCCGCAGGCAGGCCTCCCGGTAGGCGGGGGCGCACACGTCGTAGGTGTCGCGGCTGCCGTGGGTCAGCCGCACGCCGTCGGCGGTCACCGGCATGGCGTCGGGGTGGGCCAGGGTGAACCAGGGCGGGGGAGAGGCGGTGGGGGTGGCCAGGGCCGCGCCGATCCCGTTGCGGTGCAGCAGGTCCAGGACGCGGTCCAGCCACGCGAAGTCGTAGGTCCCCTCCTCGGGTTCCAGCAGGCTCCAGGAGAACACGCCGACGGTGACCAGGGTGACCCCGGCCTCGCGCATGAGCCGCATGTCCTCGGCCCACACCGTCTCGGGCCACTGCTCGGGGTTGTAGTCGCCGCCGAACCACAGGGACGTCGGAGCGGGCACGTCCGCCCTCCTTGCTTTTATTTTGGCTACCAAACAAACTAATTATTCCGTTTCGGACGCCCGGCACAAGGGAGCAGCCATGGCCCGACCCGCACCGCCCGACGGGATCTCCACCCGCCTGCCCGCCGCCTCCTGGGAGGAGGCCCTGGTCACCGGCAACGGCCGCCAGGGCGCACTGGTGCACGCCGTGCAGACCCAGGTGCGCCTCACCCTCGGCCACGAACGGCTGTTCTGGCCGCTGGAGGAGCCGCTGCCCGCCCCGCACACCGCGCCCGCCCTGGCCGAACTGCGCGCCCTGCTGCGCTCGGGGCGGCCCCGCGCCGCCGCCGAACGCGTCGTCGAACTCGCGCGCGCCGAACACCCCGGCTACGCCCGCACCCGCTGGATCGACCCGCTCACCGGCGCGGGCACCCTGACCTTCACCCCCGCCCGACCCGGGTGGGGGAGCCTGGCGCGCCACTGCGAGTACGCCACCGCCGTGGTGCGCGAGGAACTGCCCGGAGGCCTCGTCCACGAGGTCTTCGCCTCCCGCGCCGACGACGTCGTGGCGCTGCGCCTGCGCGCTCCGGGCGGCGTCGACGGCGTCCTCGCGCTGGGGCCGCTTCCCGGCGAGCCGCCCACCCCGGCCGACACGGTCCTCACCAGCGGCCCCCACACGCTGGCGCTGCGCGTCGCCTTCACCCGCCCCCGGCCGAACACACCCACCGGATATGTGCTGACCTGCCGCGTCTGCGCCCCCGGCGGGCGGGTCAGCGTGGACGGACCGGGGCGGCTGCGCGTGCGGGGCGCGCCCGAGGTGGTGGTGCTGGCCCGCACCACGCTCTCCCGTACCGGAGGCGCCCCCGAGGCCGACGCCGCCCTGGAGGAGCTGGAACCCGACTTCACCGCACTGCTGGAGCGGCACGTGCCCCGCCACGCCGACCTGGTGAGCCGCGCCCGCGTCCGGCTGACCCCGCGCGGGCGCGCCGACAGCGCCCCCGTGTGGGGGGAGGAGCTGCTGGCCGCCGGACCCCGCCCCGAACTCGTCGAACGCCTCGTCGACGCGGGCCACTACGCGATCGTGTGCGCCACCGGTGAACTGCCCCCCACCCTGCAGGGGGTGTGGAGCGGCGCCCACTCGCCGCCGTGGAGCTCCGGCTACACCCTCGACGGCAACCTCGCCTCCGCGGTGGCCGCCCTGTACCCCCTGGGCGCCGCCGAACTGATGCTGCCGGTGTTCGACCTGCTCGACTCGCTGCGCGGCGACTTCGCCGACAACGCCCGGCGCCTCTACGGCTGCCGCGGCCTGCTGGTGCCCGCGCACGTGTCCACCCACGGCCGCCACAACCACTTCGGCCCCGAGTGGTGTCTGACCCTGTGGACCGCCGGCGCGGCCTGGCTGGCCCGGCTGTACTGGGACCACTACAGCCACACCCGGGATGTCGCCTTCCTGCGCGAGCGGGCGCTGCCGTTCCTGCGCGCCGCCGCCGAGTTCCACGAGGACTTCGTCTCCGACGACGGGTTCGTGCCGTCCTACTCGCCGGAGAACACCCCCGCCGACTCCGACTCCCAGGCCTGCGTCAACGCCACCATGGACGTCGCCGCGGTGCGCGACCTGCTCCGCAACCTGCTGCGCGCCCACCGCGTACTCGGGCTTCCCGGGGCGCGGCGCTGGGCGGCGCTGGCCGCGCGGCTGCCCGGCTACCGGGTCTCGCCCGCCGGGGAGCTGGCCGAGTGGGCGAGCGCGGCCGGGCCGCTGGAGCAGGCCGACCACCACGCCCACCGGCACGCCTCCCACCTGTTTCCGTTCTGGTACGAGGGCGACCCGGCGTTCGCCGATCCCGCCCTGCGCGCGTCGGCGGTGCGCGCCGTGCGCGCGCGGCTGGCCTGGTGGCGCTCCTCGGACGCGGACGAGATGGCGTTCGGCCTGGTCCAGCTCGGACTGGCGGCGGCCCACCTGGGGTTGGCCGACGAGGCCCACCAGGCGCTGCGGCTCATGGCCACCCGCTACTGGCGGCCCACCCTGGTGTCCACCCACAACCGGGGCGCGCTGTTCAACACCGACATCTGCGGCGGGTTCGCGGCGGTGGTGGCGGCCATGCTGCTGCGCTCCCGCGAGGGGCGAGTGGACCTGCTGCCCGCCCTGCCCGCCCCGTGGACCGAGGGGGAGGCGCACGGATTGTGCGCGCGCGGCGGCGTCGTCGTGGACCGCCTGGAGTGGGAGGGCGGTCGGATGCGCGCCGAGGTGGGCGCGCGTGCGTCCGTCCGGGTACGCGTGGGCCTGCCCGACGGCACGGTGCGGCGTCTGGACCTGGTGCCGGGGCGCACGGAGACGGTGGAGGCCGCGCTGGCGCCGCGGCGGTGAGCGGGGCGGCAGCCCTCTTGCCTGGAGCACGCTCCAGGTCGGTAGTCTCTCCGCTCCCCGAGGAACGGAGAGAGCACCATGACCGACCAGTCCTCCCCCCGCCCCGCCGCTCCCGACACCGACGCGCTGCTGGCCCGCCGCCTGGCTGCGGCGGGCCTGGAGGTGCGCTCGCTGCGGCCCGTCACGGGCGGCATGGCGGCCGTCGCGCGGATCGCCACCCTCAGCGACGGCTCCGAGGTGTTCGCCAAGACGCTGACCCCGGTGCCGGGGCCCGACCTGTTCGAGGTCGAGGCCGAGGGCCTGGCGGCGCTGCGCGACCTCGGCGGCGTCGCCACCCCCGAGGCGGTGCGGGTCGCACCGGACGTGCTCGTGCTGCGGGCGCTGCGCCCCCGCCCCGACACCCCGCGGTTCTGGGAGCGGCTCGGTCGCGCGGTGGCCGCCCTGCACACCACCACCGTCACCGACCGCTTCGGCTGGCACCGCGACGGCTGGCTGGGGCGGATGCGCCAGGACAACACCTGGCACGACAGCGGTCACGAGTTCTACGCCCGGCGCCGCATCCTGCGCTGGCTGCCCGAGCCGCACGTACGGGCCGCGTTCGACCGCGAGGACCGCCGCGCGCTGGAGCGACTGTGCGAGCGCCTGCCCGAGATCGTCCCCGACATCCCCGCGTCGCTGACCCACGGCGACCTGTGGACCACCAACATCATCGCCGACGAGCGCGGGGAGCCGGTGCTCGTCGACCCGGCGGTCTCCTACAACTGGCCCGAGACCGACATCAGCATGCTGTGGTGCACGCCTCGCCCGCCCGAGTCCGACCACTTCTTCGCCGCCTATGAGGAGGCGGCCCGGCCCGAGCCGGGGTGGCGGGAGCGGCTGCCAGTGCTGTACCTGCGGGAACTGCTGTGCGTCATCGCCCACGGGGACGACCACTGGGGCGCGGCCGACCGGGTCCGCGAGGTGATCGCGCCGTTCCGACGCCGCGGCTGAGGTCGGACGCCGTGCCGGGGCCGCACCCCCGGCCGCACCGCTGCGGGAACGCCGGTCCACCGCCCCTCCGATCCCGATGCGTGGTCTTCTTCACACGGAACGTTGATTTTTGTTCGTTTGGAAGCCAAACTAATCGGGAGTGTCGTCCGCGCCCCCGCAAGGAGCCGTCATGCTCTACCGGCCGCCCATGGTCCCCCACGAGCGCTTCGTCGCCGACCCCCCGGCGCTGCCCGTCCCCCACCCCGACGCCCCCGGCCCCTCGACGGTCACCCGGGCCGACGTCGTCGGGACCACCGGTCAGGGGATCGAACTCAAGGCCGCCACCGCGGCGGGCGAGTCCCTCTCCGTCAGCGTCACCGCGTCGGCCCCCGGCGTCGTCCGCGTCCGCCTCAGCGCCCGCCCCGACGCCGTCAACCGGGCCGCGCGCGCCACCACCATGGTCCACCCCGACCCCGACGCCACCGCCGACGTCACCGTCGACGGCGACCACGTCGTCGTGGCCAGCGGCCCGCTGCGCGCCCACATCAGCCTCGACCCCTGGCACCTGCGGTTCACCGACGACTCCGGGCGGCTGCTCACCGAACAGGACCGCGGCCACGTCGACATCAGCGGACGCTGCCGCACCCTGCCGTTCGGCCGCAGCACCGTCGACGGCACCACCGCCTACCACGACTCCCTCGCACTCGCCGCCGACGAGCGCCTCGGCGGGCTCGGAGAACGCTTCACCCCGTTCGACCTGCGCGGCCGCCGCGTACGCATGTGGAACTTCGACGCCTTCGGCGCCGAGTCCGACCGCGCCTACAAGAACGTGCCGCTGTACGTGTCCAGCCGCGGCTACGGCCTGCTCGTCGACACCGGCAGCCCCGCCGAGTTCGACATGGGACAGTCCACGCACAGCTGCGTGCAACTGCTCGTCCCCGACGACGTGCTCGACTACCACGTCATCGCCGGACCCGGCCCCCGCGAGATCCTCGACCGCCTCAACACCCTCACCTGCCGCCCCGCCCTGCCGCCCAAGTGGGCGCTGGGCGCGTGGATCTCCTCCGGGTTCATCCACGACACCCAGCAGCGCGTCATGGAACGCGCCCGCACCATCCGCGCCCGCGGCATCCCCTGCGACGTCCTGCACCTGGACTGCTACTGGCAGGCCGAGGGGCACTGGTCCGACCTCGACTGGGACCGCGACGCCTTCCCCGACCCCGAGCGGATGCTGGCCGACCTCGCCGAGATGGGCTTCCGCGTCTGCCTGTGGATCAACCCCTACATCTCCCACCGCAGCCCGCACTTCGCCCGCGCCGCCGAACGCGGCTACTTCCTGCGCCGCGCCTCCGGCGACGTCTACGTCGCCGACGCCTGGCACGGCTCCCACCCGCCCGTGGGCATCGTCGACTTCACCAACCCCGAGGCCGCCGACTGGTACGCCTCCCGGCTGCGCCCGCTGCTCCAGCAGGGCGTGGCGGTGTTCAAGACCGACTTCGGCGAGGGCGTGCCCGCCGACGCGGTGGCCGCCAACGGCATGAGCGGCACCGACCTGCACAACGTCTACACGCTGCTGTTCAACGACGTCGTCGCCGAGACCACCCGCCGGGTGAGGGGATACGACCTGGTGTGGGCGCGCTCCTCCTACCTGGGCGGACAGCGCCACTCCGCCCAGTGGAGCGGCGACAGCCAGTGCACCTTCCCCGCCATGGCCGCCACCCTGCGCGCCGGACTCAGCCACGGCCTCAGCGGCGTGCCGTTCTGGAGCCACGACGCCGGAGGGTTCAACGGCACCCCCGACACCGCCCTGTACGCGCGCTGGTCCCAGTTCGGCGCGTTCTCCCCGCTGGTGCGCTTCCACGGCACCACCACCCGCGAACCCTGGCGCTTCGCCCCCGAGGCCGAGGCCGCGGCCGCCGACGCGCTGCGACTGCGCTACCGGCTCATGCCCTACCTGTACTCGGCGGCGGCGCTCTCCGCGCGCACCGGCATCCCGATGATGCGCGCCCTGTGCGTCGACTACCCCGACGACCCGCTGTCCTGGCAGGCCGAACTGGAGTACCTGCTCGGCCCCGACCTGTTGGTGGCCCCCGTCTGCGGCCCCGAGGGGGTGCGCGACGTCTACCTGCCGCCCGGCCGGTGGGTGGACCACTGGACCGGGCGCCTCCACGAGGGCGGCCGGTCGGTGCGGCTGCACAGCCCACTGGACCGGTTCCCGCTGTTCGTGCGGCTGGGCGCGCTCATCCCCGTGGCCGAGCCCGCCACCACCATCCCCGACGGCCCGTTCTCCCCGGTCACCCTCGTCAGTTGGGGCGGCCTGGGACGGCGCACCGTCCTCACCGACGTCGACGGCGACACCGTCGTCACCGCCGTGCGCGAAGGCGACACCCTGCGCGTCACCGCGGACGGCCCGGCCCCGATCACCGGTGTCAACATCGTTCCCGTTCACGGGCTCACCCCGCCCGACCAGGTGGAACTGCACCGCTGAGGGGCCGTTCGCACACCGCCCGGGAAGGTCCCGGGCAGGCTCCACCCCCACATCAGGAGCATGAAGTGACAACGACAGACCACACCTCACCATCCCCACCCGCCCCCGGGGTCAGACGCGGCGTCCTCGCCCGCGCCCTGGCCTGCGTCGCGGCGGCGGCCACCGTGACCGCGCTCGGCGCGGTCAACGCCTCCTCCACCCCGGCCGCGGCCGACACCGGCTACACCTGGGGCAACGTCGAGATCGTCGGTGGCGGTTTCGTGCCCGGCCTCGTGTTCAACCAGAGCGAGCCGGACCTGATCTACGCGCGCACCGACATCGGCGGCGCCTACCGCTGGAACCCCGACACCGAACGGTGGATCCCGCTGCTGGACCACGTCGGCTGGGACGACTGGGGCCACAGCGGCGTCATCAGCATCGCCACCGACCCGGTCGACACCGACCGGGTGTACGCGGCCGTGGGCACCTACACCAACGACTGGGACCCGGGCAACGGCGCGATCAAGCGCTCCGACGACCGCGGCGAGACCTGGCAGACCACCGAACTGCCGTTCAAGCTGGGCGGCAACATGCCCGGCCGCGGCATGGGGGAGCGGCTGGCCGTCGACCCCAACGACAACAGCGTGCTGTACTTCGGCGCGCCCAGCGGCCACGGCCTGTGGAGGAGCACCGACCACGGCGCGACCTGGAGCGAGGTCACCGACTTCCCCAACCCGGGCAACTACGTCGCCGACCCCTCCGACGTCGGCGGCTACTCCGGCGACAACCAGGGCGTGGTGTGGGTGACCTTCGACCCCACCAGCGCCTCCCCCGGCCAGGTCACCCAGGACATCTACGTCGGTGTGGCCGACAAGGACAACACCGTCTACCGCTCCACCGACGGCGGTCAGAGCTGGGAGCGCGTCCCCGGCCAGCCCACCGGCTTCCTGGCGCAGAAGGGCGTGCTCGACCACGACAACGGGCTGCTCTACATCGCCACCAGCGACACCGGCGGCCCCTACGACGGCTCCGACGGTGAGGTGTGGCGCTACGACATCGCCGCCGACACCTGGACCGACATCACGCCCGTCGACCCCGACGGCTTCGAGTACGGCTTCAGCGGCCTGACCATCGACCGGCAGAACCCCGACACGATCATGGTGGTCAGCCAGATGCTGTGGTGGCCCGACATCCAGATGTGGCGCTCCACCGACCGCGGCGAGACCTGGAGCCGCATCTGGGAGTTCGGCAGCTACCCCGAACGCGTCCTGCGCTACGACCACGACATCTCCGGGGCGCCGTGGCTGGACTTCAACAACGAGGACAACCCTCCCGAGGTCAGCCCCAAGCTCGGCTGGATGACGCAGGCGATGGAGATCGACCCGTTCGACTCCGACCGCATGATGTACGGCACCGGCGCCACCGTCTACGGCACCGACAACCTCACCGCGTGGGACTCCGGCGGCACCGTCGACATCGAGGTCCGCGCCCAGGGCATCGAGGAGACCGCCGTGCAGGACATGATCGCCCCGCCCGGCGACACCGAACTGGTCTCCGCGCTCGGTGACATCGGCGGTTTCGTGCACGAGGACATCGACGTCGTCCCCGACGCGATGTTCGACGCGCCCTTCCACGGCAACACCCGCAGCGTCGACTACGCCGAACTGGCCCCCGACACCATGGTCCGGGTCGGTGAGGCCGTCGACGGCGAGGTGGAGTCCCACATCGGCATCTCCACCAGCGGAGGGGCCAGTTGGTGGGCGGGCCAGGAGCCCGAGGGCGTCACCGGGGCGGGCACCGTGGCGGTCAACGCCGACGGCTCGCGCATCCTGTGGAGCCCCGACGGCACGGGCGTGCACTACTCCACCACGCTGGGCTCGTCGTGGACCGCGTCGACGGGCGTTCCCGCCGGGGCGCGCGTGGAGGCCGACCGGGTCGACCCCGACAGGTTCTACGCCTTCGCCGACGGCACGTTCTACACCAGCACCGACGGCGGTGCGACGTTCACCGAGTCCGCGGCCACGGGGCTGCCCACGCAGGGCAACGTCCGCTTCGCGGCGGTGCCCGGCCACGAGGGCGACGTCTGGCTGGCGGGCGGCGACACCGGCAGCACCTACGGCATGTGGCGCTCCACCGACTCCGGCGCCACGTTCACCCGCCTCAGCGACGTGGACGAGGGCGACGTGGTCGGCTTCGGCAAGGCGGCCCCGGGCGAGGACTACCCGGCGGTCTACACCTCGTCCAAGATCAACGGGGTGCGGGGCATCTTCCGCTCCGACGACGCCGGGCAGACCTGGACGCGCATCAACGACGACCAGCACCAGTGGGCGTGGACGGGCGCGGCCATCACCGGCGACCCCGACGTCTACGGACGCGTCTACGTCGGCACCAATGGCCGCGGCGTCGTCGTCGGCGACCTGACCGAGCAGCCCACCGAGGAGCCGACCGAGGAGCCCACGGAGGAGCCGACGGAGGAGCCCACGGAGGAGCCGACCGAGGAGCCGACCGAGGAGCCCACGGAAGAGCCCACCGAGGGACCGGGCGACGCCTCCTGCGCGGTGTCCTACCAGGTGGTCGGCCAGTGGGGCAGCGGCTTCCAGGGCGAGGTCCGGATCACCAACACCGGCGACAGCGCGATCAGCGGCTGGGAGCTGAAGTGGACCTTCCCCGGCAACCAGCAGATCGCGCAGTCGTGGAACGCCCAGATCACCCAGAGCGGCCCCGACATCGCCGCCCGCGACGCCGGATGGAACGGCACCATCGCCCCCGGGGAGACCGCGAGCTTCGGCTTCATCGGCTCCACCGCCCCGGGCACCGATCCGACCGAGTTCACCCTCAACGGCCAGGAGTGCTCCTCCTGACCTGAACCCCCGGTCCGCCCCTCCACCCCGCCCCGGGGCGGGCCGGGACCCCGTCGACTACCGAACCCCGGACGGCCCGCACCCCCAAGACCGGTGCGGGCCGCCCGCACGTCCGGGAAGGACAGGGGCGAGGAGCACTCCCGAGGAGCCCCGCGGCCTCGGGGAGAGGGGACCGTGCGGCCCCAGCCCGAGAGGGTCGTGCAAGCCCAGCCCGTGGGGCCGGGAAGCGTTGCGGGACACGCCCGGACGAGGGGCCGGGCCCTCTCCCTGCCGGTGCGCCCCCGCGACGTCGCACGCGTGGTCGGCATCCCCTACGGCGACGCCGGGAGGCGCCACCTGCTCGGCGTCTACCGGCACCGCCGCCGTCCCCCGGCCGCCCCACGCTGGTGTACCTGCATGGCGGCGGATACGTCGGCGGACGCAGGGACCGAGAGGCGCTTGCCGCACCGGCTCGCCGCGCGGGGCGGGCGTGCGTCAGCGCCGACTACCGGCTGCGTCCCGAGGCCGGTTTCGCCGAGCACCTGGCCGACGCCAAGAAGGGAGTGGCCTGGAAGCGCGAGCACGGCGCCGCCCACGGCGCGGATCCGCGCCGACGCGCCGCCGCTCCTCGTGGTCCACGGCGACCACGGCACGGTGGTGCCGGCGGCGGGCGCCCGCCGCTTCGCCGCGGCGCTGCGGAAGGTCTCGGCCGACCCGGTGGTCTACGCGGAGCTGCCCGGTGCGCAGCGCTCCTTCGGCGCCATGCGCTCGCTCCGCTTCGACGCGGCCGTGGACGCCGCCGAGATGCTCGCCGCCCGGGTGGTCCGGTCGCGCGGTAAATGCTTTGCCGGTCCTCCGCCGCCCTGCTAGCTTCAGGGTGCGATGAAGAACTGAGACCCGTTGTGACCCCGTGGCGCCGCGAGCGTGGCCCGGCGCCCGACCCGTGTGCGAGGGTTCTCAGCTTCCATGACTTCTTCCTCTTCTTCCTCGCGTCGTCCCGCGCTTGTCGCCGACTCCGTCACCAGGTCCCACGGCGCCCTGACCGTTCTGGACGGCGTGTCGTTCACCGTGTCGGCGGGGCAGCGGACGGGTGTCGTCGGCCGCAACGGCGCCGGAAAGACCACTCTGCTGCGCGTCCTCGCCGGACTGGAGCGGCCCGACAGCGGCGCGGTACGTCTCAGTCCGGCCGAGGCGACCGTGGCCTACCTGCCGCAGGAGCCCGACAACCGGCCGGGTGAGACGCTGGAGCGCTACCTGGCCCGGCGCAGCGGCATCACCGAGGCGGAGGCGCAGTTGTAGCGCGCCGCCGAGGAGCTCACCCGCGACGCGCGGGCCGAGGCCGCCTACCAGCGGGCACTGGACCGGCTGGTGGCGTTGGGCGCGGGCGACTTCGAGGCGCGCCTCGCCCGCGCGGTCGAGGAGGTCGGCCTGGGACTGGGCGCGCTGGGCGTCCCCATGGAGGTGATGAGCGGCGGCGAGCTGGCGCGGGCGCGCCTGGCCGCCGTGACGCTGTCGCGCCACGACTTCCTGCTGCTCGACGAGCCCACCAACGACCTGGACTTCGCCGCCCAGGACCGGCTGGACGAGTTCGTCGCCGAGACCCCGGCCGGCCTGGTGGTGGTCTCCCACGACCGCGCCTTCCTGGAGCGCACGGTCACCGACGTGGTGGAGGTGGACCACCTCAGCCACCGCGCCGCGGTCTACCCGGGAAGCTGGGACGACTACCTGGAGGCGCGGCGGCGCGCACGGGAGCGCCAGTACGAGCGGCACGAGCGCTACGTCGCCGAACGCGACCGCCTCACCCGGATGGTGCGCCGCAGCCAGGAGTGGGCGCGCAAGGGCGCGGCACGGGCCAAGACCCGGGCCAGTGACGGCGACAAGTTCATCCGCGCCGCCAACCGCGAGAGCGCCCAGAACCTGGCGCACGGCGTAAAAGCCCTGGAGAAGCGCCTGAACCGGCTGGAACGGGTCGACCAGCCCGCCGAGGGGTGGCAGTTGCGCTACGCCATCGCCGCCGCGCCGCGCGGCGGCGACCTCGTCGCCCGGATGCGCGGGGTGCGCGTTCGCCGCGGCGACCTGCGTCTGGGACCGGTGGACGCGGACATCGTCTGGGGAGACCGGGTCGCGCTGCTGGGCCCCAACGGCAGCGGCAAGACCACGCTGCTGTCGCTGCTGCTGGGCGCCGCCGACCCCGAGGAGGGCGAGGTCATCCTCGGCGCGGGCACGGTGCTCGGCACCCTCGACCAGGCGCGGGCGCTGTTCCGGGACGCGCCCACCCTGCTGGAGGGGTTCGAGAGGGCCGCCGGGATGGCCCCGCAGGAGGCGCGCACCCTGCTCGCCAAGTTCGATCTGACCGCCCACGACCTGGACCGGCCCGCCCGCAGCCTCTCCCCGGGCGAGCACACCCGCGCCGGACTCGCGCTGCTCATGGCCCGCGGCGTCAACACCCTGGTGCTGGACGAGCCCACCAACCACCTCGACCTCGCCGCCATCGAGCAGTTGCACCAGGCGCTGGACGCCTTCGGCGGCACCCTGGTCGTGGTCACCCACGACCGCGCCCTGCTGGAGGGCATCCGCCTCACCCGCCGTCTGCGGCTGGAGACCGAACACCGCGCCGACCACCGGGTGTCGCGGCTGGTCGATGGGTGAGGGGCGGCCCCGGGACGCACCGCCGCTGCGGTGGCCGCTCCGCGCACCGTGGACGGGGGCCACGGCGCCGCGCTCCCGCTCGCTCGTCCAGCCGCCCGGTTCCGCCGGTGTCCACCGGTCGGCCGCTGTCCGCAGGACAGGTCACATCCGAATCGGGCCGGTTCGTGGCGGGGCCGTGACCGGATTCTGCCAGACTCGGGCACCGACCCCCTGATCTGGAGTTGGTGCGCGATGCCCGAGGAGTTGACCGGTGTGCCGTGGTGGGTGATCGCCGCGGCCGCGCTGGTGGTGGTGGCGCTGGCGGTGTGGAGTCTGCGGACCCTGTTGCGGCGTCGCCCGGTGCGGGAAGGGAGACTGCACGGCGGCTACCTGGTGGCCACCGCCGCCATCGCCGCGTGCGCGCTGGCGCTGATCACCGTGGCGTTCACCATGAGTTATGCCGCGCTGTACGAGGCCGCGAGCTGGCTGGAGCACACCCAGTTGACCGCCATCAACGGCGGCGACCTGCGCTTCCTGTTCCCCGTCGGCATCGACGCGGTCATCGTCTACTTCCTGGCCATGGACCTGCTCATGGAGTGGCAGGGACGGCGCCATCCGCTCAACCGGTGGTCGGCCTACGGCTTGTCCGCCATCACCGTGATCCTCAACGTCGCCCAGACCGACGGCAGCCTCGCCTCCTCGCTCGGGCACGCCGGACCACCGGTGGTGATCATCCTCATCGCCGAGGGCGTGGCCGCCTGGGTGCGCCACCTCGCCGGCCTGGCCCACGGCCACGCTCCTGACCGCATCCCGGTGGGCCGGTGGATCGCCCACCCGGTCTCCACGCTGAAGGTGGCCCGCCTCATGCTCGGCTGGGGCATCACCTCCTATCCCGACGCGCTGGAGCGCGAGCAGCAGCGCCAGCTCGCCTACGCCATGCTGCGCCACCACTACGGGCGCGCCTGGCGGCGGGCCACCCCCCGCCACCTCAAGTGGATGCTCGACAACGGCCACCAGCTCGACACCGCCTTCGCGCTCACCCGCGCCCTCACCGGTGCCAGCGTGGCCATGACCGCCGACGAGGTCCACCGCATCGGCGGCCACCCGGCCGCCGATGCGGTGACCGAGGTCCGGGCCGCCCCCACCGGCCGCCCCGCGCTGGCCGACGGAGGCGACACCGGCCCGGCGACGGCAGAGGCGGAGGTGGCAGCGGCGGTCGCGGTGGCCGAGAAGAACGACGCGGCCGGACCGCCCGGCCCGGACGCGACCGCCCCCGCGGTGGCCGCGCCCGAGACCGACCCCGTACCGGAGGCCACCGGCCGCCCCCTCCCGGAGGAGCGTCCCGCCGCGGCCGCGGAGTCGGAGCCGCCGCCGCGCCGCGGCCCCAGCCGCAGCCGCCAGTTGAGCGTGGCCGAGAAGCGCCAGCGGGTGCGGCACCTGCTGGCCACCGTCCCCGACATCACCGACGAGGAGATCGCCGGTGCGATCGGGGTGGCGCCCAGCACCGCCCGCCGCTACCGCAACGACCTCAGCCCCGTCCGCGGCCGCGGACGCCGCTGAGCCCCCGGCCCTCAGCCCTTCACCGCACCGATGATCACTCCCTTGGTGAAGTGGCGCTGCACGAACGGGTACAGGGCCAGCACCGGCACCAGCGCGATCACCACGATCGCCATCTGCAGGGCCAGACTCGGCGGCAGGGTGCTGGCCGACTGGGAGGCGTCGGCCAGCGCGCCGACGCTGATGTTCTGCCCCTGCTGCACGTACTGGCGCAGCACCAGTTGCAGCGGCCACTTGGCGTTGTCGTTGATGTAGAGGATCGCGTTGAAGAAGGCGTTCCAGTAGCCGACCGCGTAGAACAGCCCCACCACCGCGACCACGCCCCGGGACATGGGCAGCACCAGCCGGGTGAGGATCACCCAGTCGCTGGCGCCGTCCACCCGGGCGCTGTCGGAGATCTCGCCGGGGATGTTCATGAAGAACGCGCGCATCACCACCAGGTTGAACGCGTTGATCGCGGTGGGCAGGACCAGCGCCCAGTAGCTGTCGATCAGCCCCAGCGAGCTGACCATCAGGTAGCTGGGGATCATGCCGGGACCGAACAGGAAGGTCATCAGCACCAGGAACAGCAGGGGCCGGTGCAGCAGCGATCCCGGCCGCGACAGCCCGTAGGCGGCCAGGGTGGTGGCGGTCAGGCTGATCGCGGTGCCCGTCGCGGTGACGCCCACGCTCACCGCGACGGCGCGGGTGACCACGCCGCCCGCGAACAGTTCGGAGTAGGCGGCCAGGGAGAACCCTCGGGGGACCACCACCAGGCCGCCCGCGTCGTTGATCGCCGAGGCGGGGGAGACGCTGGTCAGCACCACCACGTAGATCGGGAACAGCACCGCCAGCGCGATCGCGGCCAGCACCGCCGCCTTGGCGGCGCGCTCGGGCGGGGAGGGGGTCTCGGCCCAGACCGGGCGCTGCCGTGTCAGTGTCGTCATGATGTCCGCCGGTAGATTCCGTTCTCGCCCATCAGGTGGGCGACCTTGTTGGCCACCAGGATCAGCACCAGGCCGACCACGCCCTTGACCAGGCCCGCCGCCGCGCCGTAGCTCCACTCGCCCACCGCGAGGGTCTGCCAGTAGATGAAGGTGTCCAGCACCTCGGCGGCCTCCTGGCCCACGGCGTCGCGCTGCAGGAAGAACTGCTCGAAGCCCACGTTGAGGGCGTCGCCCAGGCGCAGGATCAGCAGCAGGACGATGACCGGGCGCAGTCCCGGCAGGGTGATGTGCCACATCCGGCGCCACCGGCTCGCCCCGTCCACGGCCGCGGCCTCGTACAGGTTCTGGTTGACCGCGGCCAGCGCGGCGAGGAAGACGATCATCCCCCAGCCCGCGTCCTTCCACACCACCTCGGCGGTGACCAGCAGCAGGAAGGTGTCGGGGTTGGTCATGATGTCCAACCCGTCGTAGCCGTGCTGGCGCAACATCTGCGAGATGAGTCCCGCGCCGCCGATGATCTGCTGGAACAGGGTGATGACCAGCACCCAGGAGAAGAAGTGCGGCATGTAGACCACGGTCTGCAGGAACATGCGGATCCGCGGGGAGAGCACGCTGTCCAGCAGGATCGCCAGCGCGATGGGGACGGGGAAGTAGAACACCAGCTGGAACGCGGTGATGGTGAGCGTGTTGAGGGTGGCGTCCCAGAAGGCGGGGTCGGTCAGCAGCCAGTAGAAGTTGTCGAAGCCGACGAACGGGCTCTCCCAGATCCCCCGGTAGGGGGAGTAGTCCTGGAAGGCGATGACGTTGCCCAGGGTCGGGATGTAGTGGAAGACCGTGAGCAGGCCCAGCGCGGGCACGGTCATCAGCAGCAGTTGCCAGTCCTGGCGCAGGCGGGCGCGCAGCGGCTTCTTCCGCGGTCCGGTCTCCCGGCCGTCCCGGCGGGTGCGCGCGGGGGAGCGGGGTCCCGCCTCCCCGGGGGAGGGGGTCTCCAGCGCGCGGCCGTCGGGACGGGGCCGGGACCTGCGGTCAAGCACGGCCGTACTCGGCGAGCACCTCGCCGTAGAAGTCGCGTGCCGCGTCGCCGCCGTCGCGGCGCCACTGGTCGATGACGTCGCCCAGCTCGCTCACCTCGCGGCGGCCGCGCAGGATGTCGAGGATGCGGTCCTCGGTGGGCTGCTCGGCGCTGGCGTAGGAGGAGGGCCGCTGGATGCGGATGCCCTCGAAGGGGTTGTCCTCGGTGTACTGCGCGGCGTCGTTGAACCAGGTGGTGAAGGACTCCACGTAGTCGGGGTACTCGCTCTCGGCGACGGCGTTGTTGCGGCCGCTGATGAACAGGTAGCCGTTGGAGACCTCCTTCTGGCCGAGTTCGGTCAGCTCGGGGGCGCCGTTGTCGTTGGGTTCGTAGTGCGTGCCCTCCTCGCCGTAGCGGTAGGTCATGTACTCGACGGTGCCGAAGGGGGCGGCGCAGTAGTTGAGGACCGCCAGGATCTCGGTGACCTTCTCCTCGCCCAGGCCCTTCTTGATGAACACGCTCTGGTTGGAGGGGTCGTTGCCGTGCAGGGACGGGGTGCCGCCGTCGTGGGCGAAGGCGGGGACCAGGTCCATGCGGAAGTCGGGGTTCTGCGGCAGGATCGCCTGGTAGGCCTCGGTCCAGGCGCCGAAGCCGTCCTGGTTGACGACGATCCTGCCGCTGTTGAACAGCTCCTTGGAGTTGGCGCCCGACCCCGCGGCGATGTCGGGGTGGACGAGTTCGGCGTCGTAGACGCGGCGCATGAACGCCACGGCCTCCTCGAACTCGGGGGTCTCGTAGCGGTGGACGAGTTCGCCGTTTTCGTGGCGCCACTCGCGGGGGACGCGGAAGATCTGGCGGGCCACCCGGTAGAAGTCGCCGAACGCCCAGCGGTTGTTGCGGGGGTCGTTGATCTCCTCGCCGAGGGCGAACAGTTCGTCGGCGGTGGTGGGAAGCTGCCAGCCGTGCTCGTCGAACAGGTCCCTGCGGTAGAAGATCCACTCCGACAGCGGGTCGGTGGGCCAGGGCACGCCGTGCAGCCGGTCGCCGAACACGCTCCACTTCCAGGCGTTGGTGGGCAGACTGGCCAGCATCGGGTAGGGCTGCACGGCCGATCCGGCCAGGTAGGGGGTGAGGTCCTCGAAAAGCTGCGGGGCGGCCTCGGCGAAGTCGGGGATGAGGCCGATGGCCCAGTCGGGGATCATCGTGATGTCGACGACGTCGCCGGCGGCGATCACCGCGTTCATCTTGTCGATGATGGTGTTGCCGTCCTGGAACTGGAAGTCGATCGTGGCGCCCAGCGCGCTGTTGACGAAGTCGTAGAAGGAGTTCTCGCCCAGGCCCGGGGGGATCGGCCCCCACAGCGGGGCCATCGCCTTGTAGCTGCCGCCGCTGCCGGGGGTGCCCTCCACCGCCCGCACCAGCCGCTCGGGGTAGGAGGTGAACCCGGGCGGAGCGCCGTGCTGGCCGGGGATGTCGGGTTCGACCGCCTGGAACGGGATGTAGTCGGGGACGAGCGCGTCCAGTTTGTCGAGGTTGGCCGCTGATCCGTCGCTTCCGGGACGGGGGCCGTCGGGGGCGCAGGCGGACAGCAGTCCGCCGCCGGCCAGGGCCGCGGCGGTGGCGCCGGTGAGGCCGAGGAAGCGGCGGCGGCTCGCCGTCCGGGCGTGGGAGAGGTGGGGGTGTCTCATGGTGGTCCTTCGCGAGAGGGAGACCCTTGCGATGCGGTCACTCTCTGGAGTCTGGAGGGCGACCGCGATAGAATTAGTTCGGGTTGTAGACAAACAAATTACTCGCGAGTGATGCGGACCACAAGACTCAACCGCAGCACTCCGAAACGGGGACGGGACACGCGGTGATCGGCAGGACAAGAGACCCCAACAAGGCGGAGGTGGCCGATGTGCGCGCCACCAACCTGGCTTTGGTGCTGCGCTGCGTCCGCGAACAGGGCCCCTGTTCGCGGGCCGACATCGCCGCGGCCACCGGACTGAACAAGACCACCGTCTCCAGCCTCGTCTCCGAGCTGCTGAGACGCCGACTACTGCGCGAGACCGGCACCACCGGCAACCGCGTGGGCCGCCCCGCCATCATGCTCACCCTCGACGGCGCCTCGTGCGCCGCCATCGGCATCGAGGTCAACGCCGACTACCTCACCGCCGTGGTCGTCGACCTGGCGGGCCGCCCGGTGCTGTCGTGGCGGCGCGCCTTCCCCGGCGGCACCGTCTCACCCGCGCGCGCCGTCACCGCGGTCACCGCACTCATCCGCCGGGTCGTCACCCGCATCGAACACGACGGACGCCAGGTCCTCGGCCTGGGGGTGGCCCTGCCCGGCCTGGTCGACCCCGACGGCCGGGCCCGCCTCGTCCCCGCCCTGAACTGGCGCGACGTCGACTTCGCCGCCGAACTGGTGGACGCGCTGCGCGGCCCCGGCTTCCCCGTGGAGATCGGCAACGACGCCAACTACGCGGTCCTGGCCGAACACCGCTTCGGCGAACACGCGGGCACCCGCGACCTCGTCTACCTCACCGGCGGCACCAGCCTGGGCGCGGGCCTGTTCGTCGACGGGGCGCTGCGCCGCGGCCACTCCGGCTACAGCGGCGAGGCCGGGCACATCCCGGTCCCCGCGCCCGGCGGATCGGCGCACCTGGCGTCGGTGGCGTCGGTGCCCGCGATCGTCCGCCGCGTCCTGCCCTCCCAGACCCGCGACGACGAGCACCTGTCACTGGCCGAGGTGGAACTGCGCATCGACGAGGTCGTCTCCCGCGCCCGCGCGGGCGACACCGCCACCCTCGCCCGCCTGGACGAGGCCGCCCACGACCTGGCCGCGGGCGTGCTCACCCTGGTCAGCCTGCTCGACCCCACCCGGGTCGTCCTCGGCGGCTACTACGCCGAACTCGCCCCCTGGCTGCTCCCGGTGGTCAACGGCGTCCTCGACACGCGCGCCGTGCCGGTCGAGGAGCCCATCGCCGTGGCCTCCTCCCTCGGTCTGGACGCCCCCGCGCTGGGCGCCGCCGCGCGCGTCCTGGACGCCGTCGAGGAGGGCCGCTTCCCCGACGGCACCCCGTCCGCCACCCGCGACCTCGCCGTGGCCGCACGCGCCCCCCGCTGACCTGTCCCCTCCCCACGAACAGATTGGGACACACCGTGACCGAACCCTTCCGCGACCCCTCCCTGAGCCCCCGCGAGCGGGTCCGCGACCTTGTGGCCAGACTCACCACCGAGGAGAAGATCGGGCTGCTGCACCAGTACCAGCGCCCCGTGCCCCGCCTGGGCGTCGGCCCGTTCCGCACCGGCACCGAGGCGCTGCACGGACTGGCCTGGCAGGGCCCGGCCACCGTGTTCCCGCAGGCGATCGGACTGGCCAGCACCTGGGACCCCGAACTGGTGCGGCGGGTGGGCGCGGCCACCGCCGCCGAGGTGCTGGCCTTCCACGCCAAGGACCCCGCGGCGGTGGGCCGCAACGTCTGGGCGCCGGTCGCCAACCCGCTGCGCGACCCCCGCTGGGGCCGCAACGAGGAGGGCTACTCCGAGGACCCCTGGCTCACCGGTCTCATGGCCACCGCGTACGCGCGAGGCCTGGCAGGGGACCGCCCGGGCCGGCTCGACACCGCCCCCACCCTCAAGCACTTCCTGGCCTACAACAACGAGACCGACCGCTGCACCAGCTCCAGCCACCTGCCGCCGCGCGTGCTGCACGAGTACGAACTGCCCGCGTTCCTGCCCGCGCTGCGCGACGGCTCCGCGGTCGCCGTCATGCCGTCCTACAACCTGGTCAACGGCCGCCCCGCCCACCTCAGCCCGCTCATCGACCGCGCGCTGCGCCCCGCCGCCCCCGACGCGCTGATGGTGGTCAGCGACGCCATGGCCCCCGGCAACCTCGTCGACCCGCAGCACTACCACGACGACCACGCCGCCGCCTACGCCCACGCCATCCGCGCCGGAGTGGACAGCTTCACCCAGGACGACGACCGCGCCGAGGCCACCCTCGGCCACGTCCGCGACGCGCTGGCGCGCGGCCTGCTCGACGAGGCCGACCTGGACGCGGCCGTCTCCCACATCCTGTCGGTGCGCGTCCGCCTCGGCGAGTTCGACCCCGAACCGTCCCGCAGGGCCGACCCCGCGGTCGTCAACTGCCCCGCCCACCAGGCGCTGGCGCGCACCGCCGCCCGCCGCTCCCTGGTGCTGCTCAAGAACGACGGCATCCTGCCGCTGCGCGACCCGCGCCGCGTCGCCGTCATCGGCCAGCTCGCCGACACCCTCATGGAGGACTGGTACAGCGGCACCCTGCCGTACGCGGTCACCGCCCGCGCCGGGCTGGCCGAACGCACTGAGACGGTGTTCTGCGAGGGCGTGGACCGCATCGCGCTGCGCACCACCGAGGGGTACCTGACCGCGGGCGCCGACGGCGCGCCGCTGACGCTGACCCCCGCCCCCGGGTTCGGACCGGTCGCCGAGTCCGCGGCCTTCGACCTGTTCGACTGGGGCGGGGCGTGGGCGCTGCGCTCGGTCGTCAACGGCCGCTACGTCTCCGAGACCGAGGACGGCCACCTCACCAACGACCAGCCCGGCCCCAACGGCTGGGAGGTGCGCCAGACCTTCCGCTGGCAGCCCGACCCCGGCGGCACCGGCGTGCTCCAGCACATCGCCACCGGCCGCTACGTCGCCGTCGGCGGGGGCGGCACGGTGGCGCTGACCCCCGACGCCGACGGCGCGGCCGTCTTCACCGTGGACGTGCTGCGCTCGGGAGCCGCCGAGGCCGCCGCGGCCGCCGCCACCGCCGAGGTCGCGGTCGTGGTCGCCGGGGACCACCCCCTGGTCAACGGCCGCGAGACCGAGGACCGCACCGACCTGGACCTGCCCGCCGCCCAGGAGGAGGTGCTGCGCGCGGTGCGCGCCGCCAACCCCGCCACCGTCCTGGTGCTCAGCAGCGGCTACCCGTTCGGGACGGTCTGGGCCGACGAGCACGTCCCCGCGGTCCTGTGGTCGGCGCACGGCGGCCAGGAGTACGGGCGGGCGCTGGCCGAGGTGCTCTTCGGCGACGCCGACCCCGCCGGACGCCTCACCCAGACCTGGTACCGCTCCGCCGCCGAACTGCCCGACCTGTTCGACTACGACATCGTCGCCAACGACGCCACCTACCTGTACTACCTGGGCTCCCCGCTGTACCCCTTCGGGCACGGGCTCAGCTACACCACCTTCGACTACGCCGACCCCGAGGTGCGCGTGGCGGGCGACCGGGTCGTGGTGGAGGTGACCGTCACCAACACCGGGAACCGCCTCGGTGAGGAGGTCGTGCAGTGCTACACCCACCAGCGCGCCTCCCGCGTCAAGCAGCCGCTGCGCAGACTCCAGGGGTTCGCGCGGGTGGCGCTGGAGCCGGGCGCGGCCGAGCGGGTCCGCGTGGAGTTCCCCGTCGCCGCGCTGGCGGTCTGGGACGTCACCCGCTCGCGGTTCGTCGTGGAGGACGCGCCCCGCACCGTGCACCTGGGCCGCTCCGCCAAGGACCTGCGGGTGGCCGCGCCGCTGGAGGTTCCGGGCGAGACCATCGGGCCGCGTGCGATGGCGCGCACCCGGGCCGCCGACAACGACGAGTACCACGGGGTGGTGCTGTGCGCCGAGACGAGGGAGGACGGTGACGCGGTGCGCTCCACCGAGCCCGCGGCGTGGGTGGCGCTGTGGGACGTGGACTTCTCCGCCGCCCCGGAGGCCGCCCGGGTGGTGCTGTCGGTCAACGCCGAGCGCCCCGCGACGCTGACCCTGCGGCTGGACGACCCGCTCAGCGGTCCGGTGGCCGCCACCGCCGCGGTCGGCGCGGCCGCCGACCCCTTCGACTTCGCCGAGGTCCGCGTCCCCGTGACCGGGCTGTCGGGACGGCGCGACCTCTACGTGGTGTTCGAGGAGGCCGGTACGGCCCTGGCCTGGATCGACTTCGTCTGAGTGGCGGCGGGTGGCGGCCCGGTCCCGCGCCGCCACCCGCCGAAGAGCCGCGACCGAGAGACTACGACGCGGTCCCCATGTTCATGCCGAGGCGGGAGCTCATCGCCCGCATGAAGCCCATCTTCTCCTGGGTGGCCTTCTGCTGCTCGCCGTGCAGGGCGTTGAGCACCAGCACGGCGCCGGTCAGGGCGGGCACCGCCCACTGCACCATCCGCAGTTTGCGCGAGGTGTCCTCCAGCGTCTCGGGGGCGTGCGAGGAGGAGCTCTCGATCGGCTCGGGAGCGGTGGCGGCCTGCTCGGCGCGCCGTCCCAGGACACGGGAGTAGGCGGTGACCCCCAGCGCCGCGGCGGTCACCGCGGTCTTGGCGATGGTCGAGGCGCCCACGCCCTTCTGGTGCATGACCCGCTCCCGGTTGGCTCCCAGCAGTCCGGCGCCGCCGACCAGGTGCGCGCCGATCGCGACGAGGTTGAGCGGCGCCCACTTGTCCCATCCCGCGCCCGAGAGGCGGATGGACTCGTTGAGTCCCTTGGACTCCTGGTCGGCGGCCTTGTTCAGGCCGACCGCCCCCATCAGGGACCCGCCGAACCACGCGGCCAGGCCCAGGTCGTGCAGCGAACGCACCACGGTGTTGCGCTGGGCCATCTGCATCATCTGCATCTGCATCACGAGCGCCTCCAAAGGCGAGAAGCAGGGTGTCGACTTCGAGCGGCCCCCTAGCCGAGGAGAACCAAGGCAATCACCGGTTTGTGTATGGATTTCCCAGGGCGTCCCGCCCCGGTGACATCACCGGGGTGGGGGCCATTCGGGGTGGGTGGGGGGTGGGGGCAGTGGTGTGGCTACGGGTTGTTCGGCGGGGGCCAGGGCGTCGGCGACGGTCTGGGTGGGGGCGTGCAGGACGACGGTGCGGCCGTCGGGGTCGGTGGCGATGACGGCGCGCACGGTGTAGCCGGACAGCGGATGGGGCCCGCTGTGTTGGGCGGGCTCGGGGGCGCCCAGGGAAGCGAGGAGGGCGCGTACCCGCGCCAGGTCGCGCGGTTGGGTGCGGCCGGACTCGATGCGCGAGATCGTGGGCTGGGTGAGTCCGGTGAGGCGGGCGAGTTGTTCCTGGGTGATGGGGGTGAGGGTGCGGGCCTGGCGGATGAGGGCGGTGACGTCGAGGCGGGCCACCGCCTGGGCGACGGCGGGGTGGGTCCAGAACTCCTTCGGCAGGACGGAGTGGTCGGGGTCGAGTTCGCGGGCGGTGATGGCGGCCTCGATCGCGGCGCGCGTGGTCAGGGGTGGCTGGGACATGGTCCTGGGTTTCCGGGGTCGGATGCGGGCAAGGTCGCCGAGACCGACACCAGGGGCCGATTCCGTGCGGTTTTCGGCCCCTGGTGCCAGGATCATCGGTGTCAGGGCCAGGTGAGGTGGAAGTAGACGCCCTCCTCCCACGGCGAGAGCGTGCCCCACTCGGTGGCGAGCTGGTCGACGAGGAGCAGGCCGCGCCCGTGCTCGCGGAACGGGTCTTCGGGTTTGAGCACCCGGGGCGCGGACTGCCACAGGCGCGGGTGCAGGGTGCGCACCTCGGTCCGCACACCGCGCGTGTCCACGTGTACCCGCACCTTGAAGAACCCGCCGGGGTCCCCGGAGCGGGTGTGCCGGATCGCGTTGGTGGCCAGTTCCGAGGTGATCAGCTCGGCCCGCTCCACCACCTCGTCCGGAGCGGTGGAACGCGGGCACAACCGGACCGCGCCGACCACGAACCGGCGCGCGGCGGCCACACTGTCGGGAGTGCCGGGAAAGGACGTGAACGCGACGGTCACCGGAACACCCCCCGCACGGAGCACAGCACGTAGGGGCGCACCCGGGAAGCGCGCCGGGGCGGGGGAGTGGGGCGGGCAGTAGCCTGGGGCATGAGTCCTCGACCTGCTTTCTCCAGGTTGGGGGCTAAGGCCTCAACCCAGTGCGCTACCACCGGGTTGGGGCCGATTGTGTTGTGGCTTCAGGGGCCGCGCGCACTATGGAATCGCGGACCCGTAATTACGGTCCCACCACACAGAAGGCCCTGCTAGAGGTTCCACGTGTCTGAACTTTTTGGTCGGAACTGGTGGCCAACCCGGTTGGCTTGTGTTGAACTGTAGAACATGGTGGAGAAACCGCACCCGGTATGGATCAGGTTCGGCTCCGAGGTTCGACGCTTCCGGCAGCTAGCTGGGCTGTCGCAGGCTCAGCTGGCCAAGAGCGCCAACATTTCCCCCTCCATGTTCAGTGCTATTGAGCGCGGAACACGCATCCCCAAAAAGGACTTCGCGGAAGCGCTGGACGCCCTCCACGACACAGGGGGCTCGTTCACGCGGCTATGGATCAACCTCACCAACAAAGAAGAGATCCCTGACTGGTTCGCCAACATCCTCGTCCTCGAACAGTCGGCGACAGAGATCCGGGAGTACCAGACGGTCCTCATTCCTGGGCTGCTTCAGGTGGAGGGCTATGCGAGGTCAGTCATTCGTGAAGGCCTGCCTTGGGCCAGTAGAGACGAAGTGGACCGACTCGTAGAAACCCGGATAAAGCGTCACGAAGTGGTCACAAAGCCCGATGGGCCACTGATGTGGTTTGTCGTGGACGAGAACGCCCTTCGCCGTCGGATCGGGACACCTGAGATTATGCGGGAACAGTTGCGTCGTGTAGCGAGCGCAGTCGAGGACGAGCTCATCAGGTTCCAGGTGATCCCACAGGATGCCTGGATACCTCACCCTGGACTCTCAGGACCATTCCGCATCATGGCCTTCCCTGACCGTCCTTCGATGGCCTACGCGGAGCACATGCTGGGGGAAGCCATCATCGATACTCCTGAAGATGTCCAACGGTGCAACCTTGTCTTCGGCGCGCTACAGGCAGAGGCTCTGTCCCGGCGCGAGTCCCTCAAGACCCTTCATGAAGTGATAGGAGAACTCTCATGACTGAGAGGCTTGACTGGCACAAGTCCAGCTACAGCGGTAACGCGGGGGCCTGCGTCGAGGTGGCTGTCTCCTGGCGCAAGTCCAGTTACAGCAGTGACACGGGAGGCAACTGCGTCGAGGTCGCCGAGACCCCCAGTGCGGTCTTGGTCCGCGACACCCAGCACCGCGACCTGGGCCACCTGGGTTTCGCTCCGGCCGAGTGGGTCGCGTTCCTCGCTGACCTCAAGGACAACCGGCTCTAGCAGGACAGCAGAGCGTCCGCCGAGCCGCGGCCAGGCGCTCTTGTCTGTCCGCAAGCACGGATTGGTCGGCGCTGACCGGGGGCGTGAGGTATTCCGCCTGGGCGTCCGGGGCGGGCCGCCCCGGGTTGGCAGCGGATAGGGACCGTCGCGGGCCGGACCGGAATACCTCGACCCGGGATCGGCGCGCGGCCTCCATGAACCCAACGTCTCATGAAAATCTCCGCTGCCAAAGCTCAGCAGTGGGCCATCCGCCTCGCGGGTCCCGAACAGGGAAGCCCT
Organism: Thermobifida halotolerans; assembly: GCF_003574835.2. Taxonomy (NCBI): domain Bacteria; kingdom Bacillati; phylum Actinomycetota; class Actinomycetes; order Streptosporangiales; family Nocardiopsidaceae; genus Thermobifida; species Thermobifida halotolerans. The sequence continues at coordinate 1,471,460 of NZ_CP063196.1, forward strand.
CAGGGGACCTGTACAGACAGGGTCCAGCTACCCACAGACGGAGAAACATGAACAAGAAGGATGATTCCTCGCCTAAATAGAGCATCCCCAAAAACGGACGGTCTCGACCCTCTGGTCGAGACCGTCCGTTTTTCCTGTTACGCGAAGGGTTAAGAGGTCTGTGATACTGTGAGCCCCGCGAAACTGGCTAATCTCGCATAACTTTTCCTATCTACCTTTGGAGGTGCTCGCTATGCTGCGGGTCTCGCTCACTCTCGAAGCAGTACTGACCTGTGGCTTCCTGCTCTTGGGGGGCATGTTCCTGGTTGTGGCGACCAATCTCATCTCCCTCATCCTCAGATGAGGTGCCCTGGGCACAGCCAGCTTCGCCTGGCTGTGCCCATCCCCACGTGCGTGGGGCTCACGACACAGGCTCGCCTACCTGTTCCTGTCTACCGGTACATCCCCACGTGCGTGGGGCTCTCTGGCTGACCAGGCAGCACCTGCTTGGGAGCAGACTACCGGATGGATCATCCGGCACTCCACGCACGGTCCTGCCTTGGGGAAGAGCTTCGCGGGAAGTCCGGCGCGTACCCAATTGATGGGATTTTCTCGCTCTCCCGCACCATTCGCCGCCTGCGGTGCCATTCTTGTCACCGCAGGCGGCTACCGTACCGCTCATCTTATCCGACTCAGCCGACCGTGCCTGTCGGCTTCCTTGTTTTTCCTGCTGGAGGAGCCATTCCTTCACCACCGTCATTCGAGCTGACCACCGAGCCCTGGCTCGTCGCGCGCGGCCGCGGTGCCCGGGCCGCTCCCGAGATGCTGGGGCTGCGCGACGTCCTCGTCCGCTCTCACGAACTCGCCGATGTGGAGGTTCCGCTGCCTCCCGCCTCGGCAGAAGCTCAAAGGAGAACTGAAGTGATCAAAACCAAGGGATGGCGCAAGTCGTCCTACTCGGTTGGGGAGTCCAACTGTGTCGAGGTCGCCGAGACCCCCAGTGCGGTCTTGGTCCGCGACACCCAACACCGCGACCTGGGCCACCTGGGTTTCGCTCCGGCCGAGTGGGTCGTGTTCCTCGCTGACCTCAAGGACAACCGGCTCTAGCAGGACAGCAGAGAGCCCGCCGAGCCGCGGCTCGGCGGGCTCTCTGCTGTCCGCGAGCGCGGGGCAGTCGGCGCTGACCGGGGGTGGGTGCGAGGTAGTCCGCCTGGGCGTCCGGGGCGGGCTCCCTCGGGTTGGCAGCGGGCGGACCCGGCGCCGGGGCGCCTCGACCGGTCACCGGCAGCCGGTGGTGCCCCACTGTGGGGGCCGGACCGGAATGCCTCGACCCGGGATCGGCGCGCGGCCTCCATGAACCCAACGTCTCATGAAAATCTCCGCTGCCAAAGCTCAGCAGTGGGCCATCCGCCTCGCGGGTCCCGAACAATGAAGCCCTCAGGGGACCTGTACAGACACGGTTCAGCTGTCCACGGACAGAGAAACATGAACAAGAAGGATGATTCCTCGCCTAAATAGAGCATCCCCAAAAACGGACGGTCTCGACCCTCTGGTCGAGACCGTCCGTTTTTCCTGTTACGCGAAGGGTTAAGAGGTCTGTGATACTGTGAGCCCCGCGAAACTGGCTAATCTCGCATAACTTTTCCTATCTACCTTTGGAGGTGCTCGCTATGCTGCGGGTCTCGCTCACTCTCGAAGCAGTACTGACCTGTGGCTTCCTGCTCTTGGGGGGCATGTTCCTGGTTGTGGCGACCAATCTCATCTCCCTCATCCTCAGATGAGGTGCCCTGGGCACAGCCAGCTTCGCCTGGCTGTGCCCATCCCCACGTGTGTGGGGCTCTCTGGCTGACCAGGCAGCACCTGCTTGGGAGCAGACTACCGGATGGATCATCCGGCACTTGACGCACGGTCCTGTCTTGGAGAAGGGCTGCGTGGAAAGTCCGGCGCGTACCCAATTGATGGGACTTTCTCGCTTTCCCGCACCATCCGCCGCCTGCGGTGCCATTCTTGTCACCGCGGGCGGCTGACGTGCCGCCCATCTGATCGCCTCCGGTCGGCCATGCCCGCCGACCGGTCCGTTTTCCCCGCTGGAGGAGCCATTCCTTCACCACCGTCATTCGAACTGACCACCGAGCCCTGGCTCGTCGCGCGCGGCCGCGGTGCCCGGGCCGCTCCCGAGATGCTGGGGCTGCGCGACGTCCTCGTCCGCTCTCACGAACTCGCCGATGTGGAGGTTCCGCTGCCTCCCGCCTCGGCGGTGCTGTGGCGGGTGCTCGCGCTGGTCACCGCCCGGATCACCGGGCTCGACCAGACCTCCGGCAAGCAGCCGCGGCTGCGGTGGGAGGCCCGCCGCGGCCGGCTCCTCGGCGAGGGCCGACTCGACGCCGAAGCGGTCGACGCGTACTTCGCCGAGCACTCCGGCCGGTTCGACCTGTTCCACCCGGAGCGTCCCTGGTCGCAGGACCCGCGCCTGCGCGAGGAGTGCCCGAAGAGTTCGGGCGTCAACAAGTTGGCGTGGGGGCGCACCGCCGGACAGAACCAGGTGTGGCTCGGCGGCCACCACCACGACCTCGACCCGAGGCCGCTCGACCCGGCCGAGGCCGCCTGGCACCTGCTGGCCACCCTCGGTTACGGGCCGTCGGGCCGCTGCACCGCCCGCAAGGTGTGCGGACGCAGCGAGGCGAACGTCACCTCCGGTCCGCTGCGCGGCACCGTCTCCTACCACCCGCTGGGCCGCACCCTGTTCGAGAGCCTGGTCCTCAACATCCCCTACCCCGGCACCGGTGAGGTCGACCCGGCCCCGTGGGAGCGGCCCGACCTCAACGATCCGCTCGGCATCCCCGAGGAGCCCACCGGACTGGCCGGAACCCTGGTCAACCAGTCCCGGCACGCCGTCCTGCTCCAGCCCTCACCCGACGGTTCCCAGGTGGTGGACGCCTGGGTGACCTGGGCGTGGCGGGAACGCGGCGCCAACCCGCCGCTGGACCCCTACTGCATCCACCAGACCAGCAAGGAGGGGCGGGTCTACCCGCGTCCCACCCAGGCCGAGCGCGCGGTGTGGCGCGACCTCGACTCCCTGCTGCGCCACGGCGAGGACGGCAACCACCGGCCCCGCATCCTGGACGACTGCACGCCCACGTCGCAGGTCCCCCAGGAGACGCGGGACGCGCTGCGGCTGCGCGCCTTCGGTTTCGACCAGGACGGCCAGACCCGCGACAGGCAGTGGTTCACCGCCACCACCCCCGCCGTGCTGCGCTGGCTGGCGGACAGCGAGACCGACGACGTCGAGAACGCCCGCGCCGTGCGCCGCATCGGGCTGGCCCGCAAGGCCGCCGAAGCGCTCGGTTACCGCTTGGAGAAGGCGTTCAAGGAGGCGTGGAAGGAAAGCAACAGTCCCGGTTCTGGTGGTCCCGGCGGTAGCGCCAAGACCGAGACCGGTGTCGGACCGTGGGTCCGGCACGGCATGAGCCGCTACTGGTCGGCGGCCGAACCAGTCTTCTGGGACATCGCCCACGACCGGCCCGCCCGCGGCTACTCACCCGGCGCCGCCGGGCCGGGCAACGCCTTCAACCTGGTGGCGCTGGCCGCCTACGACGAGGTGACCGGGCCCTACTGCGAACGCCCGCGCGTGGCCGAGGTCGTGGAGCGGCACCGCAGCGCCCTGTTCGACCACTGGATCCCGAGACAGGAGAAGGGAGCCGCGTGAACAGCAAGTACGTACTCCACCAGGCTGACGCTCTGGTGCAACGGGTGAGCAAGCTCGTCGTCGAGGACCCGGCGGCACGGGCCGCGCTGCGGCGCGGCGTGGGGCTGGCGCCGGATGATCCGCGCATGCTGGCCGCGCACCGCATCGTCGCGCCCTACGTCCCCGAGGGCAGTGAGGAGGGCCGCCGCGGCCCCGTGGCCGAGTGGGAGGCTCCGGCCGTGGAGCGCGCCTTCTACGCGGTGGCCGCGATCATGGCCGCACAGCCCAGAAGCGCCCGGGACCAGGGAGCACAAGCGCAGGAGGAACGGCGGGACGGAGAAGTCTCCGCCGAGACGCCCTCCGCTGAGGAGGGCAGCGGCGACAGCGCGGCCGAGAAACCGCAGAGGCGCCCCAACCTGGGGGTCTCCCTCGCCGAGGCCGCCTTCGCCAAGGGACTCAACGCCGACACCACCGAGCAGCGCCTGCACCTGCTGGCCCGCCAGAACCTCGACGGGGTCCACCGCCACCTGCCCCGCCTGGTGCTGCACCTGCGCGGCGACGCCGTCGATATCGACTGGGGCGTCCTCACCCGCGACCTGGCCCGCTGGGGCCACAGCCCCCGTCGGGTCGCCAAGGAGTGGGTGCAGAGCTACCACCGCACCCTGGAGACCCTGCGCCGCGAAGCGGCCCGGGCCAAGAACGACACCGCCACCGAGGAGACCGAAGCCGCATGAGCTACCTGGACGTCCACGCCATCCAGACCCTGCCCTACTCCAACGTCAACCGCGACGACCTGGGCTCCCCCAAAACGGTCGTCTACGGCGGCAGGGAGCGCACCCGCGTGTCCAGCCAGAGCTGGAAGCGCGCGGTCCGCCACGAGGTGGAGGCCCGCCTCGGCGACCGGGCGGTCCGCACCCGCCGCATCATCAGCGAGATCGCCGAACGGCTCCGGGAGCGCGGCTGGGAGGCCGACCTCGCCGAGGCCGGAGCCCGCCAGGTCGTGCTGTCGGTCGGCAAGAGCGGCATCAAACTGGAGAAGGAGAAGGAGGGCGAGCCGCCCGCCACCTCCGTCCTGTTCTACCTGCCGGTGCCCGCGATCGACGCACTGGCCGCCATCGCCGAGGAGCACCGCGACGCCGTCGCCAAGGAGGCGGCCAAGAAGACCCCCAAGGGCGTACTGCCCGCCGACCGCATCGCCGAGGTGCTCAGGAGCCGCAACGTCTCGGTCAACCTGTTCGGCCGCATGCTCGCCGAACTGCCCTCCACCGAGGTGGACGGCGCGGTGCAGTTCGCGCACGCGTTCACCGTGCACGGCACCGCCGTGGAGGTCGACTTCTTCACCGCCGTGGACGACGTGCCCAAGGACAACGACCGCGGCAGCGGCCACATGAACGCCGGACAGTTCAGCGCCGGAACGTTCTACCGCTACGCCAACGTCAACCTCGCCCGGCTTCTGGAGAACACCGGCGACGCCGAGGCGGCCCGCACCGCCGTCTCCGAGTTCCTGCGCGCCTTCCTGGCCACCGTGCCGTCGGGCAAGCAGAACGCGACCGCCGCCATGACCCTGCCCGACCTCGTGCACGTCGCCGTGCGCTCCGACCGGCCCGTCTCGTTCGCGCCCGCGTTCGAGACCGCGCTGTACGGCGCCGACGGCTACACCGCCCGCGCCTGCCGGGAGCTGGACGACTACGCCGGTCGGCTCCGCGGGCTGTGGCCCGACGACGCGGTGCGCGGCTACGCGGCGGTGGAGGAGAAGGACTTCGCCGCGCTGGGCGGGCGGCACGACTCCTACCCGGCGCTCATCGAGGCGATGGCCGCGGCGGCCTTCGACGGGGGGCGGGCGTGAGCGGTTTCCTGATGCGGCTGGCCGGGCCCATGCAGAGCTGGGGCGAGCACAGCGCCTTCGGGGAACGCGACACCCTGCCCTACCCGAGCCGGTCCGGCCTGGTCGGCATGTTCGCCGCCGCCCAGGGCGTGCGCCGGGGCGAGTCCCTGGACCGCTACGCGGAGTTGGAGCTCACCGTCCGCGTCGACCGGGCCGGGGTGCGGCTCAGCGACTTCCACACGGTCGGCGGCGGCCTGCCCCGGGAGCGCACCGTGCCCACCGCCGAGGGCAAGCGGCGCCCCGCAGGGCAGACGACCATCGTCACCCGCCGCTCCTACCTGGCCGACGCCGTGTTCACCGTCGCCGTCGCCGGTCCCGGCGCGGGCGAGGTCGCCGACGCGCTGGCCGCGCCGCACTGGCAGCCCTACCTGGGGCGGCGCGCGTTCGTGCCCGATCCGCTGCTGGTGCTGCGCCGCCGCGCCGCCGACCCGGTGCGGGAACTGGTGCAAACGGTGCCGCTGCCCCACCGGAGGTTGGAGGAGGACGCGCAGACCGTGGTCGTGGATCTGGTCCGCGAGCGCGGCGAGTACACCGCCGCGCACGGTACAGCCGTGCTCAGCGACGTTCCCCTGTCCTTCGACAGCCACGGCCGCCGCTACGCCCTGCGGCAGATCGGCGTGGTGCCCACCGAGGTCCCCGCGGCCCTGGTGGCCGAGTCCGAGAGGGACTACCGGAAGAGACTTTTCGAGTACGTCGAACAGCACGCCGGGGAGGCGGCATGACGTGGCTGACCAAGATCGTTCCCGACCTGCGCCACAGCCAGGCGCGGACCGACCTCCGCACGGCCGGGAACCTGCACCGCAAACTGATCCGGCTCTCCGCCGACCTCGGCGAGGAGCGGGTCGCCAACCCCAGCCAGCGGTCGGGCCTGCTGTTCCGGGTCGAGGAGACCCGGGCGGGACTGCACCTGCTGGTACAGAGCCGCTCCCCGCTGCGGCTCGACCGGCTCGGCCCCGGATACCACGACGTCCAGGCGCGTGACCTCGACCCGTTCCTGGCCCGGCTGGAGAAGGGCGGCCACGTCCGCTACCGGATCGTGGCCAGTCCCACCAAACGGCTCGGCAGGTCCGAGCAGAACACGCGGCGGCTCGGCCTGAAGGAGGCGCCCCCGAAGCCGAAGGAGTACACCCGGCCGCTGCGCGGTGCGGAGGCCGACGAGTGGTGGCACATCCGCGCCGCCGCCAACGGACTGGAGTTGCGCAGCGCCTACGCGCACGCGCTCGACGACGCCCGCGACCCCGGCACCGCCCACCGCAGCCGCAGGATCCGGCACCCGGCCGTCCGGTTCGAGGGCAGTGCGGTCGTCACCGACGTCGACGCGGTGCGCGCGGCCGTGCTCAACGGCATCGGACGCGGCAAGTCGTACGGCTGCGGACTGCTCAGCCTCGCCCTGGTCGAGGAGTGAGATGGGCGCCGACAACGCCCGCAAGGCACTGGCCCGTCCCACCCTGGCGATGCTGCCGCGCGTGTCGGACGGGCTGTCCTTCCTGTCCGTCGACATCTGCCGGGTGGTGCAGACCGACACCGGCGTGTGCGCGGAGATCGAGACCGACGCCGGGGGCGTGCACCGCGTCCCCATCCCCACGGCGTCGCTGGCGTGCGTCCTGCTGGGGCCGGGCACCTCGATCACCAGTCCGGCCTCGGCCACCTTCATGCGGCACAACACCACGGTCGTGAACTGCGGCGCGGGAGGCATCCTCAACTACGGGAGCTTTCCCGCGCCCAACCGGACCACGAAGTGGATCGACCGGCAGGCCCGCGCCTACTCCGACGACGAGCGGCGCCTGGAGATCGCCACCCGGATGTACGAGATGCGGTTCGGAGAGGAGCCGCCTCCGGGGACGCCGGTCGAAAGGCTGCGGCAGTTCGAGGGGGCCCGCATGAAGGCCCTCTACCGGAGCCTGGCGGCCAAGAACCGGGTGAAGCCGTTCAAACGCAACTACGACCCGCACGACTGGGACGGCCAGGACCCCGTCAACAAGGCGCTGTCGGCGGGCAACGCGGCCCTGTACGGGGTGGTGCACTCGGTGCTCGCCCACCTGGGCTGCCATCCCGCACTCGGGTTCGTCCACTCCGGCAAGCAGGATTCCTTCGTCTACGACGTCGCCGACCTCTACAAGGCGAAGACCACCATTCCGCTCGCCTTCTCCCTGAGCAGGGCGCGGAACCCGGAAGGTGAGGCACGCTCCCGGCTCCGCCGGGACCTGAGGCTCTACCGCCTGATCCCGCAGATCGTCCGGGACGTGCAGAGCCTGCTCGCGCCGGACTCCCCGGAGGAGGCCGGCGCCGAGGAGGAGCCGACGGGGTCGGGGGGTCCGTGGCGGGTCGTCGACCTGTGGGATCCGGTGGCCGGAGCCGTCGCCGGGGGCGTGAACTACGCGGACCGCGCCGCGGACGGCGAGGAGTCCTGATGGCCAGGCTCGTGGTGATCGCGACGACAGCCGTTCCCGACCACGTGCGGGGCGCGCTGTCCCGGTGGATGCTCGAACCGGTCGCGGGCGTGTACGTGGGCACGATGAGCGCCCGTGTCCGGGACGAGCTGTGGTCGGCGGTGAGCGCGTCGGTCGGCGACGGAGCCGCCGTGTGCGTCCATCCTGACGACAACGAGCAGGGCTTCAGCATGCGCACGGCGGGGGAACGCCGCCGGACAACCATCGATTTCGACGGACTCCAACTGGTCCGACTGTCAGCTCTGGAGGAGCCGGAACAGCAGATGCCACTGATCCCGGAGGGGTGGTAACGCGGAGATAACGTCCCACAAAAACGCAGGTCATCAACTGTGAGCCCCACGCACGTGGGGATGGACCGACCGCCCGCACCGGCCCCGGGGTCGGCGCCTAGTGAGCCCCACGCACGTGGGGATGGACCGTCCGTGCTGGTGCTGACGTTGACGGTGACGAAGTGAGCCCCACGCACGTGGGGATGGACCGATGTAGGTGGCGCCCTTACCGCTGGCGACCAGGTGAGCCCCACGCACGTGGGGATGGACCGGTGCGCGGCAAGATGAGCGACATCGCCGGAACGTGAGCCCCACGCACGTGGGGATGGACCGCCCACCACCGACACCCCCGACCGCGACACCGCGTGAGCCCCACGCACGTGGGGATGGACCGCTTTGGCGAGCTTGAGGCGCTTGAACCGCTTGGTGAGCCCCACGTGCGTGGGGATGGACCAGGATGGAACGCCACCATACGGGTCGCGGTCACGTGAGCCCCACGCACGTGGGGATGGACCGATGTCCTTCGCCGCAGCCTCAGCAGTGCGCCGGTGAGCCCCACGCACGTGGGGATGGACCGCGGACGGCTGGACGTGGGGACCCCGCAAGGACGTGAGCCCCACGCACGTGGGGATGGACCGCGCCACACGCCCGCCCGTATGAGGACATCACCGTGAGCCCCACGCACGTGGGGATGGACCGGACTACAGGAATGCGGGGCGACCCGGAGCCGGGTACGAGTCGGCGGGTCTGTTGGGCCGTTGAAGACGGTCAGGGCTGGCGGGACGGTGAATGCGGCCGGGGTCGTCAACGTTGGTGGGGGTCGCGGTCAGCCTCCGTGTGCCGTGATGGCGTAGCCCTCGGGGCCGGTGAAGGTGAACGTGCGACCGAAGGGACTGTCCCGCGGCGGGCTGATGATGGGCACCCCGGCGGTGGCGAGTCGGTCGTGCAGTTCCTGGGCGTCCGTGGTGCGGAACCACAGGGCCACCCCGAGGCCGGGCCGCGCGGCGCCGTCGAGGTCCACTCCGGGCAGCGGTTCGCGGACGGCGAACGGGATCGGCTCGGTGGCGAACACCACCGCGTCGGGAGGCGAGGCGGGCGCCCTCCGCAGTCCGAGGTGCTGTTCGCAGAAGGCGGCCGCTGCTTCGACATCGCGCACCTGGAGCGCGACGAAGTCAGGGCCGTCGACGGTGGCCGTCATGGTTCTCTCCTTGACCTGTTGATGTCAGGACTTTGACATGTGGACTGTACTCGCGGCGACTTCCTATGTCAAAATCCTGACATGGAAGACCGGAAGCCCGTGGACCCGCCCCACCCCGCTCAGGACATCACCGAGCACGTGGGGTACCGACTCAAGCGCTCCGCCGCGGCGCTGCGCGGCGCCATGGACAGGGCACTGCGCGAGCACGGCCTGACGGTGCCGCAGTACGCGTGCCTCGAACTCCTCGACCAGCACCCCGGACTGTCCAACGCCGAACTCGCCCGCGGCGCGTTCGTCACACGGCAGTCCATGAACGTCGTCCTCCGCGGCCTCCAGGACGCGGGCCTGATCTCCCGGCCCGCCACCACCGACCACGGCCGCGCCCTTCCCGCGCACCTCACCGCAGAGGGCCGCAGCCGTCTCGACGCAGCCCGGTCCGCCGTCTACGCCATCGAACGGCACATGGTCGACGCGATCCCGCGGCGGCGTCTGGCCGCACTCCTCGCCGACCTCGACCGCATGGCCGAAGCCCTCGGCGGCTGACCCGCTGGCCCACCGCGGTCGACCGCGTTTCGGGGTGGGGCCCGCGGCCCCTGCGGACCTGCGAGTCGGTCCGTCGTGGTCCCGGGCACCGGGTGCCCGGGACCACGAGAACCCGGGGGCGGCTCAGGGGCCCCACCCTCCGGGGACCCGGTCGCCCGGTTTCCCACGCACATGGGGACCGGGACCGGTGGGACGTCAGCCGCTCCTGCTTCCGGGCGGCGGGCACGGGTCACCAGGCTCCGAAGGTGGCTCCTCCGTCGGTGGAGCGGGTCACGTGGTGGTCGGCGGCGACGACGAGCTGGTCGGCGTCGGCGTGCAGCGCCTGCGGTTCCCCGCCGACCTCCCCGGTCGCGGTCCAGGTGGTTCCGCCGTCGTCGCTGCGGTGGATCCGCCCGTCGGCGCTCACCCCGTAGACGGAGTCCGTGCCCGGCGCCCAGTCGACGAGGAGCAGCGGCGGGGAGTCCGCCACGGGAGCGAAGCTCTCCCCGCCGTCGTCCGAGCGCATCGGTCCCCGGGGGGTCGTGGCCACGACGGTGGCGCCGTCGTCGGATACGGCCAGGGAGAACGGTTCGACCGCGCTGTCGAGTTCCGTCCACGTGACGCCGTCCTCGGTGGCGCGCAGCCGACCGTCGAAACCGATCACGCGGTCCGGGGTGGCGGCCAGGGCGTGGAAGTCCGACTCGCCCGCGCGGGACAGCGGTTCCCAGCTCTGGCCGCCGTCACGGGACTCGACCAGGCCGACCGGGTCGGGCAGGTCCACGCCGGGGCCGGGGTGTCCGCTGGCCACGAGCCGTCCGGGCTCGGCGACGGCGAAGCCCATCAGGTCGATCGCGGGACCGACCCGCTCCACCGACGCCCCGCCGTCCGCCGTGCTGTCCGGAGCCGAGACGCGCACCAGGCCGGAATGGGTGGCCACCAGGACGTCGCCGGTGGCGGGGTCGACGTCCACGCCGTGGACGTGGGCGGCCTCCGCGGGCAGCGGGACTCCCGCCGCCGGGGAGCCGGGGGTCTGGGAGGGGGCGGCGCCGGAGTCCGCGGTGGTGCAGCCGCTCGACAGGGCGACGGCCGCGGCCAGCCCCGCGAGTCCCACCGGTGTCCGGAGTTTCTGTGCCGTGTACTTCATGTCTTCTCGCAGCTCTCGCCGTTGGGTGGGATCTGTGCCGGGAGGGGCCGCGGGCGCCGGAGCATCCGGCGCCCGCGGCCGACGGTCAGTGACCGCCGTGGCCCGTGCCGCTCCTGGCGGAGCCGTCGCCGAGCAGGGCGTTCATCTGCTCGATCTCGGCCTCCTGGGCGTCGGTGATCGCCTGGGCGAGTTGTCGGGCCTCGGGGTTGACACCGTCGGCGAGTTCCTGTTCGGCCATCTCGACCGCGCCCTCGTGGTGGGCGACCATCATCTCCAGGAACATCGTGTCGAAGGCGTCGCCCTCCAGGTTCTCCAACTCGGCCATCTGCTCGTCGGTCATCATGCCGGGCATGCCGTGGTCCATGTGCGGCATGTCGTCCATGCCGTTCACGCTCTGCTGGCCCCAGGACTCCAGCAGGGCGTTCATCTGCTCGATCTCGGGGTCCTGGGCGGCCTCGATCCGCGCGGCCAGCTCTTTGACGTCCGCACCGGCGCGGTCCTCGGCCAGCCGCGCCATCTCCACGGCCTGCCGGTGGTGCGGGATCATCATCTGCGCGAACATCACGTCGGCGCTGTTGAACTCGGCTTCGGTGGCCTGTTCGGAGGTCTGCGGGACCGCAGCGGCGTCCGTCTCCTGGCCGGTGGTGCAGGCGGACAGCAGCAGGGCCGCGGCGACGGCGGCCGGGGCCAACAGGGACGCGCGGACACGGGTGGTCATGGTCATGGTCATGGGTGATCTGTCCTTCTCAGGCGGGCGTCCGCCACGGCGACGGGACGCCGGGGCGGCGAAAGGTGAACGGGTCGGTACCGGGCGTGGCGGCGTGCGGACGCCGTGCCGCCCGGGAGGGGCCTCTAGACCCGTAACACCTGAAGACGCGCCAGAGAGGGAGGTTGCGGCGGCGGGGCGAAGCGCAGCGCCAGCCGGTGCAGCCAGGACGGGGGCGGCGCGAGAACGCCGGGCCAGGCCAGGAACGCCACCGAGGCCAGGGACAGCAGCGCCACCACGGCCCCGTTGACGGCCAGGCACATCGACGTCGGATCGGTGCCGGGCAGGTCGGGGGCCTGGTGCGCGGACGGCGCGGAGTGCGCGACCGCCGCCACGGCCGGGGAAGCGGCCCCGTGGTCGGAGCCGTCGTGGTGTCCGAGGGTGTGCATGGCGCCGACCCCGAACAGCAGGGCGACCAACAGCAGCAGGCGCGCCCAGGTCAGTCCCGGGTGGGAGACGCGCTCGCGTGCCGTGGTGCTCACGGGAACAGGATACGGGCGGTCCCGGGTGGGACGCCTCCCGGTCGGGGAGGATGTCGCGTACGTCTCGGTCGAGGGCGGGCGCGGCGCCGTACCGGCGGGGCAGGCGGCCGCCGGTACGGCGCGGGGTCACCCGGCGCGGCCCGCGTCCGCGGGGCCGCGCTCCCCGACCTCCGGGGCCAGGGCCTGCCCGAGCCAGTCGCCGAACAGGGCGATGTCGACGCCGTCGAGGCGGCGGAGTCTGACACCGGCCATCCGCCGGGAGTGAGCCGTCCCGAGGGATCCCACCTCCCGGTGCCCGCCGCAGTCAGTCCCCGCCGGAGGCCCTCCGCCCGTGCGGGCGGAGCGGCAGGAGGATGACGAGCAGGAGCACCCCCATGGCCAGGGGGCGCGCGGATTCGGCGAGGACCTTCATCAGGACGGGGAGCACGGCCGCCCCCAGGCCCGTCCGGACACCGGAGCAGGAGTCCAGTGCCCGGCCGACCGCGCCCCGCACGCCCCCGGTGCCCGGCTCGGAGGAGCGCCCGCCGAGTCGGGGGAGCTTCCCGCGTTCGTCCAGGGCGAGGAACAGCAGGACGCCCATGAGCGCCCAGACGCAGTACCAGAGGGGAGCCGACCGCAGGAGGAGGACCCCGGGAAGGGCGACGAGCAGCGCGAGCGGAAGCAGCACGAGAAGACCGGGAAGCTTCTCCGAGAAGGTGTCGGACCGCTCGGGGCGGTGGGGCTCGGTCATGCCGTCGTTGTCTCCTCGCCGTGTCCGCGGTGCACACTACCGCGCGGCGCGGTCCGCCCGCTCACCGTTCTCCCGACCGCGAAGCCCCGGGCGTCGGGGCGCGTGCGGTGCGGTCGGTGGACCGCCGCGACCGGCGCCGGAGTAGGGTCGGCAACCGGGCCGGCCGGTGGCCGCACCCTCCGGGGCCCGCCACCGGGACTCCCCAACCCCGAGGAGACGGCGATGCCGGTCATCTATCTCGTCCGCCACGGCCAGGCCTCCTACGGCACCAGCCACTACGACGTGCTGTCCGACCTGGGCCGCCGCCAGGCGGAGGTCGTCGGCGCGGAACTGGCCCGGCGCGGACTCCGCTCCCCGCTCGTGGTCTGCGGCACCCTGCGACGGCAGCGCGACACCGCCGAGACCCTGATGGGGGCCGCCGGGCTGCCCGGGCGGCCGCGGACCGATCCCCGGTGGAACGAGTACGACCACGTCGACATCGTCGCCCGCCACGGTCCCGCGCCGGACCGGGAGCCGGTGGACTCCCGCGGTTGGCAACCGCTGCTCGACCACGCGCTGCGGGCGTGGATCGAGGACGGCGACGAGGACGGTTGGCACCGGTTCTCCACGGGCGCCGCCGCCGCGCTCGACGAACTGGTGACTGGTCTCGGCCCGGGACGCGACGCGGTCGTGGTGACCTCGGGCGGGGTGCTGGCGGCGCTGTGCGCGGGGCTGCTGTCGATGCCCGCGGAGGGGGTCGTGGCGCTCAACCGGGTCGCCGTCAACGCGGCGATCACCACCGTCACCGCGGGCGGCTCCGGAGCGCACCTGCTGTCCTTCAACGACCACGCGCACTTCACCGGGGAGCGGCGGGCACTCCTCACCTACCGGTGACACCGGCGTGCGGCCGCCGCCAGGCCGCGCGCCGGTAGGCTGAGACGCCGGTGGACCACCAGAACGGACAAACAGGGGGCAGGCCGTGGCCACTCAGAAGGAGCGCATGCTCGCCGGTGAGCTGTACCTCGCCGACGACCCGGAGTTGGCCGCCGACGCCCTGCGCGCGGCCAAGCTGATGGAGAAGTTCAACGCCTCCCCGGCCGAGGATCCGGAGGGGCGGCGCGCGGTCCTCGCCGAACTGCTGGGCGAACTCGGTGAGGGCGTGGAGATCCGGCCTCCGCTGTACGTGGACTACGGCTACAACATCAGCATCGGGCCGCGCACGTTTGTCAACTTCGGCGCGGTCCTGCTCGACGTGGGCGGGATCCGCGTCGGCGCTGATGTCCAGATCGGCCCCAACGTGCAACTGCTCACCCCCACCCATCCGGTCGACCCCGAGCCGCGGCGGGCCAAGTGGGAGGCGGCCGAGCCGATCACCGTCGGCGACAACGTCTGGCTCGGCGGCGGCGTCATCGTCTGCCCGGGTGTGACCATCGGCGACAACACCGTGGTGGGCGCGGGGGCGGTCGTCACCCGCGACCTCCCGGCCAACGTGGTGGCGGTCGGCAACCCGGCCCGCGTCGTCCGGGAGATCTGAGCGTGCTCCACGGGGCCTGCGGCCGGGCGGGGCGCCGCTGCGGTCGCAGGCCCCGCGGTCAGTGCAGCAGTTTGAGGCCGACGATGCCGCTGACGATGAGCAGCAGGCAGCAGATCCGCGCCACGCTCACCGCCTCGCCGAGCCACACCATGCCGACGACGGCGGTGCCCACCGCGCCGACGCCCACCCACACCGCGTAGCCGGTGCCCACAGGGATGGAGCGCAGCGCCAACGCCAGGCCGCCCATGCTCAGCACCATGCCGACGAGGAAGACCACCGTGGGCCACAGCCGGGTGAACCCGCGCGACGCGTCCAGCGCCACCGCCCACACGGTTTCCAGCAGTCCCGACAGGACAAGAAGAAGCCAGGCCATCTCCGCCTCCGAATCGCAGGAAGTGCCGCGCCGTCTTGTCCTGACCGGGTACGGCGCACCTCGTCCGGGGCCGAGGCCCACGACCTCGCCGCCATAGAGACTAACGGGGCCGCGCGGGCCGTGGTTTCCGCTCCGGCTGCCGGCTGCCCGGTGGGGAACGAGTCGGGCGGCCGGTGGCGGGCGCCGCCGGTGTCAGGAGGCGTGGCCCTCCAGGACGCGGTGGTCGGGCAGTTCGACGGCGTTGGCGGCGCGCTGGATGCCGCCGCCGAGTCGGGCGACGACCGGAAGCAGTGCGGCCAGGCGCATCATCTGGTCGCGCAGCCAGATGCGGGCGCGGGTGGCGGGGACGAGGATGCCTCCCCCGGAGGAGACCAGCGCCTGGTTCTGCGCCACGTAGCCGCGCATCCGCTGCTCGTAGCGGGTGAACGCGGCGCGGTGGTCGCCGTCGGCCGCGGCGAGTTCGCACGCGAGCACGTAGGCGCCCACCAGCGCCAGACTGGTGCCCTGTCCCGACAGCGGTGAGGGGCAGTGCGCGGCGTCGCCGACGAGTACCGTGCGCCCCCGCGACCAGTGGTCCATGCGGATCTGGCTGATGGAGTCGAAGTAGAAGTCCGTGGTGTCCGCCAGGTGCCGCAGCAGCCGCGGCGCCTCCCAGCCCACGTCGGCGAAGACGGTGCGCAGGATCTGCTTGTGGGCGGCGGTGTCGCGGTGGTCGAAGGGGATCTCCCGGCGGGAGGAGAACGCGAGGATCGCCTGGGCCCTCGGGTTCGGTCCCGCGGCGGTCTCCTCGCCGGGGCCCGGTGGTTCGACGCGGCCGGTGTGGGGTGCGGCGCTGTAGAGGCCGGCGAGCCGCCCCGGGGTGTTGTGCAGCATCGCCTCGCGGTCCAGGCCCAGGTGGTTGGGCACGCCGAAGATGGAGATGTAGTTTCCCAGGTCGCGGCGGAAGCGCTCCTCGGGGCCGAAGGCGATCCGGCGGACGGTGGAGTGCAGGCCGTCCGCGCCGACCACGAGGCCGAAGGTGCGCGGTGCGGCGTTCTCGAAGGTGACGTGCACGCCGTCGGGGGTCTCCTCCAGTGCGGTGACCGAGTCGTCGAAGACGTACTCGACGTCGTGCTCGGTCGCGGCGTACAGGATGCGGCTGAGGTGGCCGCGCATCAGTTCGGCGTCCCTGGCGGCGGTGTCGTCGCCCAGTCGGGCGACGTCGAGGGTGGCGCGGCGGTGTCCGTCGGCGCCCACCACGGATAGGGCGCGCATGCCGGTGCGGGCGCGGCGGATCTGCGGCAGCAGGCCCATCCGGTCGGCGACCTCGACGGCGGCGCCGCGGACGTCGATGGCGTAGCCGCCGTCGCGCAGCCGTGGGGCGCGCTCGACGACGGTGGGGGTGAAGCCGAGTCGGCGCAGCCAGTAGGCCAGGGCGGGACCGGCGATGCTCGCGCCGGAGACGAGGATGGTGCGGTCGGTGGAGGTCAAGGGTCCGCCTTCTTCTCGGGCGTGGTGTCCACGGCGGGCGCGGCCGGGTGGTCGCGCGGCCCGCGCCGTGGACCGCTCCCCATCCAGCGTAGGAGATCTCCTTGCCGGGCGGCAAGTAAATTACCGGCCGGCCGGTCTGCGATAGGGTTGGTCCCGGCCGGACCGCAGACGAGGAGGAACGGGCGTGGTGAGGCAGCAGACCGACACCCGGGCGCAGATCCGCGCGGTCGCCCTGGAGCTCTTCTCCGAGAAGGGGTACGAGAAGACCAGCCTGCGCGAGATCGCCGAGCGCCTCGGTATCACCAAGGCCGCGCTGTACTACCACTTCCCGTCCAAGGTGGACCTGCTGCGCGAACTGGTGCAGCCGATGGTCGACGACGTCGCCGCGCTGCTCGACGCGGTGGAGCGGGCGGGCGGGACCGACCCGCGCCGGTTCCTGGCCGACTACTTCGACGTCATCGCCCGCAACCGCACGGTGTTCATGGTGCTGATCAACGACATCGGCGCGCTGGGCCAACTCGACCTGGTACCCGAGATCTTCCGCTGGCGCGGCCGGGTCCAGTCCGTTCTGGTCGGCCCCGACGCCGCCCCGGGGGACGCCGCCCGCGTCACGGTCGCCCTGGGCGGCCTGCAGGACGCCGCGCTCCTCCTCGCCGCAGACCACGTCGCCGAGGTCCGCGCCGCCGCCGTCGACGCCGCCCACCGCGCGCTGACGCCCTGACCCTCCGGCCCGGGGCCGCCGTCAGGTCGGGGGCCGCCAGCCCAGTATCCCGTCCGTGGCGGTGAGCAGCAGGTCCGGATCGAGCCGCCCGCCCAGCGCCATCGCCGTGTCGCGCAGCCGGACCGCCAGCGGGTGGCGCGCCTTCGTGGCCCGGCACACCGAGGCGGAGCGGCGCACGATCCGCGTGGTCCGGGGCAGCCGGGCGGCGGTGTAGGCGGCCGGGCCGTCCGGCCGGTCGGCCAGGTGGGCGAGGACGACCGCGTCCTCGACCGCCTGGCACGCCCCCTGTCCGAGGTAGGGGGTCATGGCGTGCGCGGCGTCGCCGAGCAGCGCGATCCTGCCCCGGTGGAAGGCGGGCAGCGGCCGGGACAGCGAGTACACGTCGGTGCGCAGGATGCGCGCCGGGTCGGCGGCCTCCAGCAGCCGGGGGATCGGGTCGTGCCAGTCCCCGAACAGCCGGAGCAGTTCGGCCCGCTCGTCCGCGCTGCGGCCGCCCGCGGGCACGGTGTCGGTGCCGTAGCAGTACACCAGGTCCCCCGCGAGTGGCAGCACGCCGAAGACCCGGCCCGCGCCCCAGCTCTCGGCCGCCGGGCACGGCAGGCCGTCGCGCGGAACCAGCATGCGCCAGCTCGTCACGCCCGCGTAGGCGGGACCGGGGTGGTCGGGGAACAGGGCCCGGCGGATCGCGGAGTGGATGCCGTCGGCCGCCACCACCAGGTCGGCGTCGAGGTCGCCCGCGCTGGTGGTCACCCGCCCGCTGTCCGGATCGGCGGAGTGCACCGTGGTGCCCGGCCGCAGCGTGCCGGGGGTGAGGCGTTCGGCGAGCAGGCCGACGAGGGCGGCGCGGGTCAGCGGCACGGGCGGGTCGCCGTGGCGCGCGGCGGCACGCTCCGCGCAGACGCGGACCAGCCAGCGTCCGTCCCGCCTCCTGATCCCCGCCTGCCCCCTGACCGCGGACAGTTCGCGCACCGCGTCACCGACGCCGAGAACGTCCAGGGCCTTCAGCGCGTTGGCCGCCACGGCCAGCCCCGCGCCGACGGGGTCCAGTGAGGGAGCCCGTTCGCAGACGGTCACCGTCCAGCCTCTCCGCTGCAGCGCCAGCGCCGCCGCCAGTCCGCCGACTCCGCCGCCGATCACCACCGCGTGGGACATGCCCCCTCCTTCACTACGAACGTAGTGAAAACTACTACAGAAGTAGTGACACTGCAACTGTAGTATTCGACCGTGAGACGAGCCGAGGTCATCGCGGAGGCGGCCATCGCCCTGCTGGTCGAACGGGGGATGCGCGGACTCACGCACCGCGCGGTGGACGAGGCGGCGGGCCTGCCGCCCGGATCCACCTCCAACCTGGCCCGCACCCGGGCCGCCCTGCTGGAGCTGACCCTGGCCCACCTCACCGAGCGGGAGGCGGCCCTGCTCACCCCGCTGCTGGCCGACGGCCCGCCCGTCGACGCCGACACGCTCGCCGAACTGCTGGCGCGTCTGGCACACCTGCAGCTCACCGCCGGACACGACCGCACCGTCGCCCGCTACGAACTGGCGCTGGAGGCCACCCGCCGCCCCGAACTGCGGGAGATCTACGACCGCGCCGGGCGGCGCTTCCGGGAGGCCGCCGCCGCCGTGCTCGCCGCCGCGGGCTCCTCCGACCCCGTGCGGCACGGCCACCGGCTCGTGGCCTTCGTGGAGGGACTGCTGTTCGACGCGGTCGCCGGAGCGGGAGCCGAGCCGACTCCGGAGGACCTGCGGACCGGTCTGCGCGAACTGCTGAGAGGAATGCTCGGCTGACCGAAACGCTTTGTGGAAAGCGTCGACCGGCCCCGGTCCGAAGCGGTCGGCTTTTGCGGCCGCGTGTCTTCTGCTCGAATCCCCGGAAGTGCGCGGGACCGGCTTTCGGCACCGGTTCGGCCGGGAGGCCGGGTGTTTCCCGTACCCGGGGGAGGCGGCCCCGTGGGCGCCGGGCCGCGAGAGAAGGCGCGCGCTCCTGCCGGGTGCGGAGGGGGAGGGGCCGGGAAAAGCGGGGATCTGTATTTTCCTGCGGGGATCGTCTGCTGTTTTGTGCACTCCTTAACGCGAGGACAGGCAAAGTGACGCAGAACACGGTGGACTCCCGGAAATGGCGCCTCGGGAGAAGAAGGGTTCGGATAGATTGGCCGCAATTGCAACGTCACTCCTCCAGATGAACGGAGAACCGCCATGGCGCGAAAGGCCCGGGTGCTTCTCGTTGACGACATTGACGGAGGTGAGGCCGGACAGACCGTCTCGTTCGGTCTCGACGGTTTCGCCTACGAGATCGACCTCAGCGACGCCAACGCCGCCCGGCTCCGCGAGGCGCTCGCCCCCTTCGTCACCGTCGCCCGCAAGGCTGCAACCCGGCGCGGCCCGACCGCCGGACGCACCGGGTCCGCGCGGGACCGGAGCGCCGACATCCGGGCCTGGGCCAGGGCCCAGGGCAGGCCGGTCAGCGACCGGGGACGCATCTCCCAGGCGATCATCGACGAGTACCACGCCGCCCAGCGCTGACCGCCGGGACCGGGACGCGCCCGATCCCGACGGTCAGGCCACCGGGCCGCTCACCGTCCGCTCCCGCCCCGTTCGGCGGTGACCAGCGCGTAGGAGGTGGCCCCGTCCAGGGACTCGCCGACGATGTCGGCGTGTCCGGCGTGGCGGGCGGCCTCCCCGACCAGGTGCAGCAGGATCCGGCACGGACTCCCCGGCGACCAGTTCGGCGACCCGGTGGTGCTCGACCAGCCGGGCCGGGGTGAGTTCGCTGGCGTTGGGGTGCGACCGGGCCCGCGCGTCGGTGAGTCCGCGCACCGCCCGCCGCACCGCCGCCCGATGCTCGTCGAGGAAGGAGAGCAGCGCGCCGCGTTCGTCGGTGACCTCACGTACCAGGGGCGGCATGTCGGTTCCTCTCGTCGTGGCGCCGCCGGTCCCGTCCGGACCGGGGAACACCACCGAACCCGGACACTGGTGCGGTCGCTTTCTGTCCGCGACAGCGGGCGTATCCGGCCGGTTCCCCCGTGCCACACAGGACCGGGGCGGCCGCCGGACCTCACGCGTCAGGCGCGGGCAGCACCGTGCTCAACCAGTCGGCGGGGCGGGGACGCCGCCGCCACTCCCGCGGGTAGCCGACCGAGACCTCCTGGAAACGGACCCCGTCGTGGCGGGTGATGCGGGGGATGTGCAGGTGGCCGTAGACCACGGCGACGGCGTTGAACCTGAGGTGCCAGTCGGCGGTGCGCTCGGTTCCGCACCACTGCGCGAACTCGGGATGGCGCAGGATCCGCGTGGGATCGCGCACCAGCGGATAGTGGTCGACCAGCACCGTCGGCCGCTCGTGCGCGACCTCGGCCAGGCGCCGCTCGGTGTAGGCCAGCCGCGCGTGGCACCACGCCTCCCGGGAGGGGTACGGATCGGGGTGCAGCAGGAACTCGTCGGTGCACACCACGCCGGTCTCGTAGGCGCGGGCCAGCCCCTCCTCCTTGGAGGAGGTCCCCGGCGGATGGAACGAGTAGTCGTACAGTGTGAACAGCGGGGCCACGGTGACCGGGCCGCCGTCGCCCTCCCAGATCGGATAGGGGTCCTCCGGCGTCACCACGCCGAGGCTCCGGCACAGCCCCACCAGGTGCTCGTAGCGGGCCACCCCGCGCGGCCCGTCCGGATCGCCGCGGGGCGTCCACAGTTCGTGGTTGCCCGGCGTCCACACCACCTTCGCGAAGCGCGCGGCCAGCGTCCGCAGCGTCCGCGCGACGTCGTCCGCCTTCTCGGCGACGTCCCCGACCACCAGCAGCCAGTCGGCGTCCGAGCCGGGCCGCAGCGACTCGGCGATCCCCCGGTTCTCGGCGTAGGAGACGTGCAGGTCGCTCACTGCCAGCAGGCGGGGGGAACGGCTCATGTCGACGTCACCGCGCTCCTGTCTCGTCGCTCCGCCCCGCGTTCCGGGAACGGTCCCGGCGCAGGATAACAAGCGACCCCCGACGGCACGGACGCGACTTGCCCCGCGGGACTGGCGTTTCCGAAAACCTCTGACTAAGGTCAGAGAATGGATGTCGCACTGATCGAACAGGTGCGGCGGTTCAACCGGACCGTCACCCAGCGAATCGGCGCCCTCGACGACGCCTACCTCTCCCGCGGCCGCCCCCTCGGGCAGGCCCGCGTGCTGTGGGAGATCGGACCCGAGGGACGCGAGGTGCGCGCCCTCCGCTCCCGCCTGGACCTGGACTCCGGCCACCTGAGCCGACTGCTCGGCGCCCTGCGGGCCGACGGACTCGTCGTGGTCGAACCGGACCGCGCCGACGGCCGGGTGCGCCGGGCGCGGCTCACCCCGGCGGGCCGCGCGGAGCGGGCCGAACTGGACCGGCTCTCCGACGAACTGGCCGCCTCGATCCTCCGCCCGCTCAACGGCCGCCAGCGCGCCCGGCTGGTCTCCGCCATGGCCGAGGTCGAGCGCCTCCTCCTCGCCTCCATGGTCGACGTCGCCGTCACCGACCCGCGCCACCCGCACGCCCGCCACTGCCTGCGCTCCTACTTCGCCGAACTGGCGCGCCGGTTCGACCACGGCTTCGACCCCGCCCGCAGCATCTCCGCCGACGACGAGGAGCTGACCCCGCCCGCCGGGCTGCTGCTGGTCGCCACCCTGCACGGCGACCCCGTCGGCTGCGGCGCGCTCAAACTCCACCCGGACGGCCACGCGGAGGTCAAACGCATGTGGACCGCCCCCGCCGTGCGCGGACTGGGACTGGGGCGGCGGCTGCTCGCCGAACTCGAGTCCCGCGCGGCCGCCCACGGCGTCCACACCCTGCGCCTGGAGACCAACCGCGCCCTGGTCGAGGCGGTCGGGCTCTACCGCGCGGCCGGATACCGCGAGGTGGCCGCGTTCAACGACGAGCCCTACGCCGACCACTGGTTCGACAAGTCCCTTGCTCCCGACAGTTCCCGACGAAGCGAGTAGAGAGGAAGCCGAATGGATCCCGAGAGGCTGCGACGGCGGTTCGCGACGCTGACCACCGCCCACCTGGCGGACGCGTGCCTGCGCGCCCGCGTCCCGGTGCGCTGCGCGCCCGCCGCCCTGCGGGCCGCGAACCCCGGCGACCGCCTGGCCGGGCGGGTGGCCCCGGCGCGGCACGCCGGCAGCGTCGACGTGTTCCTGGAGGCGTTCGAGCACGCCGGACCCGGCGACGTGCTGGTGGTCGACAACGGCGGGCGGCTCGACGAGAGCTGCGTCGGCGACCTGGTGGTCCTGGAGGCCCGCGCCGCCGGACTCACCGGGGTGGCCATCTGGGGGCTGCACCGCGACACCGCCGACATCCGCGCGATCGGCCTGCCGGTCTTCAGCATGGGGTCGCTGCCCACCGGCCCGCAGCGACTCGACCCCCAGCCTCCCGACGCCCTGGAGCGCGCCACCGTGGGGGAGTGGACCGTGGACCGCACCGACCTGGTCCTGGGCGACGACGACGGCGTGCTGTTCGTCCCGGCCGACCGCGCCGAGGAGCTCCTCACCCTGGCGGAGGCGATCCGCGACACCGAGCGCCGCCAGGCCGACCGCATCCGCGAAGGCGTCTCCCTGCGCGCCCAGGTGCGTTTCGCCGACTACCTCGCCCGGCGCCGCGAGGAGCCCTCCCTCACCTTCCGCGACCACCTGCGCGCCGTGGGCGGAGCCGTCGAGGAGTGACGGTCCGGGGCGTCACCACTGTGCGGCGGCGGTCCAGGCGCCGTCCCGCGGCCGAATCGACGACGGTCAGCCCGGTCCCGGTGATCTCCTGGCCTGCCGGGACGGCCATGCCGTAGAGCGCAGGGGGCGGCGCCGTGGCGGTCATCCGGTTTCTCCGGCACCCGGCCCCACCGCGGCCGCCGCCACCCGGCCGAGACGGTGTACCCGATCCGGAAAAGGACGTCCACGGGAAACGGAGGGAGAGACGCGCCTTTGCGGTCCTTTCGGAAAACGGAACCGCCGCACGCGGTCACGGGGTTCTCCCACCGGATCGGCAACCGAACGCGAGTCCACTACTATGGGATTCCCGAAATGGGCGGGAGGCGACCGTGCATCTCCTCTTCTGGTATCTCCTCTGTTTCTTCTCCGTCCTGTTCGCGCTCCGAATCGTGACGCGCCTGGTCCTCATCCGGGCAGGGCACTACGACTACGAGTGCCAGAGGCGGTACGGCCGGTTCGCGGTCTTCGCGATCCATGACACGTTGTTCTCGGCGCGGAGGAAGCTGTGGGAAGCGCGGAGGAACCTGGAGTCCCTGTACCTGATCGGCTGGCGAACCCACCGCGGCGGCGGGAGGTCCGCGGCGGCCTCCGACTTCCACGAGACGCGGTCGACGCTCCTCGCGCAGTGCGCCGAAGCGACACGTGAGGCCCTGACGGTCGCGGAGAACGGGCGCCGCTTCGTCCACACCCGAAGGGTGCTCAACAGAACGGTCCTGCTCAGCCTGCTGGCGAATCTCGTGGTTCTGCTGCTCTTCTCCCCTCTGCCTCCCGCGTAGCGGGGCGGGGAGAGAAGGGGGCGGGACGTGATGCGGCATGACCGCGAAGACCCGTCGACCAAGGGACAGGAATGGACACGGTATCGCTTCCGGTGATTCTGCTCGGGGTCTTCGTCCTTTCGGGGGCCACCCTTGTCTACTCGCTGGAGGGGCTGTGGAGTGATCCCAGAAGCACCGCCCGGGGTTTCGCCGCGAACAGAATCGACCGGCGGCGGGTGCTGAGGATGGCGGAGATCCTCGCGGAGGAGGCCAAGGCCGTCGAGCCGGGGACGGGTAGGGAGGAGCCGGGGCTCTCCCCCGAGCGGAGGAGGGAGCTGGACGAATTGGGACTGGTGCAGGAGACCGGACTCTCCGACGACGAGATCCAACCGGACCTGCGGGCGCGCAGGGCCGTCTTCGTGGTGGACGTCTCGTTTGCCGTGCTCGCCGTCATCGGGATGGCCGCCTCGGTTGTCGGGGCGGTCGCCGCCCTCGTCTGAGGGCTGTTCCGCTGCTCGTGGCCAGAGGACCCGGGGGTCGCCGCGGGCGGCCGTCACCGCGTTCCGGACGGCCCTGGTCCACGAAGTGGCCGATGAGGTGGTCGGCGACCTCACCGAGGTGTTCGCCGACGATGACCGCGCCGGAGCGCCGGTCGAGGGGGTGGAGTGGGTCTTGGTGACGGTCTCGATCAGGTCGTCGAGTCGGACGGGCTGGTCCATGCGAACGGGATCTGCCATGCGTCAACCTCAGGTTGACGAAACCGGAGCGCCAACCTGACGTTGACGGACGTGCGGGGTGGCGTGCGGGCGACGGGCCTCGCGATTGGACGGGCCTCCTCCGGGAAGCCGTGCCAGAGAATCCGCGGCGCCGCTCTTCGACCCCCGGAGTGGCACGCCGACACGACAGACGCACGGAGGCAGTCATGAACGGTCCCGAGTTCGGCGCTCCGACCGGTGGTGTTCCCGCCCAGCGGGGGCAGCGGCTGGTCGCGAGTTTTCCCACCTACGTCGACGCCCAGCGGCTGGTGGACGAGATGTCCGACCAGGGATTCCCCGTGGAGCACCTGCGCATCATCGGCGACGGCGTGCGCACGGTGGAGCAGGTCACCGGACGGATGACCAAGGGCAGGGCCGCGCTGGTCGGAGCCGGGGCCGGCGCCTGGTTCGGCCTGTTCATCGGCCTGCTGTTCGGCCTGTTCGCGGTCGGTCCGGCGTGGCTGTGGGTGCTCCTGGTCAGCGTGGCCGTCGGTGCGCTCTGGGGCGCGATCTTCGGTTTCGTCGCCCACTGGGCGACCCGGGGCCAGCGCGACTTCTCCAGTGTCCACACCCTGCAGGCGGAGCGCTACGACGTCTACGTCGACGCCTCCCACGCCGGAGAGGCGGAGCGCTTCCGCCAGGAGGCCAATCTGTAGGACCGCCGCCGCGTCGCACGGCGGCACCACCTCCCGGGCGCGCCCGGGAGAGCGGGGAGGGTCAGCGGTAGGCGGTGGGTCCGGCGCTGCTCCTCCCGGAGGTCGAACGCGCGGCTCCTCCGGGGCGAGGGGTCCGGCGCCGCCGACGGAGCGGGAGCCGAGAACAGGTCCCACGCTGCCGCCACCGAGCAGAGCGGTCCTTCGGAAAGCGGAATCGCTGGAGGGGCGGGCGGAGCGCCGCCCCGCTCCGTCTCCGGGGGGGAGTGGGGCTTCGGGTGTGGGATGGTCGGATGGTGACCGCCCCGGTCCGGCCGGGGACCAGAAGAGAACGCCACTTCCGCAAAATGGAAACCGAATGGCTGCTCCGACTGCTCCGTACGCCGTCAACCGCTCGGTCCTGCTGACGGACCTGCCCCTCCTCGGACGCCCCGCGGTGGCCGGAGCGGCCGGATTCGACGGTGCCGAGTTCTGGCGGCCCCGGCCGGGCCGACGTCGACTCCCCGGAGAGGAAGACCGCAACCGTGACCCGCATCGCCTTCATCGGACTGGGCATCATGGGCAGTCCCATGGCCGTCCACCTGCAGAACGCCGGAAACCAGGTCATCGGCTACAACCGCACCCGCGCCAAGACCGGACCGCTGGTCGAGGCGGGTGGAACCGCGGCGGCGAGCGTCGCCGAGGCCGTCGCCGACGTTGACGTCGTCGCGCTCATGGTCACCGACACCCCCGACGTCACCGAGATCCTCACCGGTGAGGCAGGGGTCTTCGAGACCGCCGGGCCCGGCACCCTCGTCATCGACTTCTCCACCATCCGCCCCGACGCCACCGCCGAACTCGCCGCACAGGCCCGGGACAAGGGCCTGCGCATGGTCGACGCCCCGGTCTCCGGCGGCGAGGCGGGCGCCCGCAACGCCGCACTGTCCATCATGGTCGGCGGCACCGAGGAGGACTTCGCCGCGGCCCGGCCCGTCCTCGACGTCGTCGGCAGCACCATCGTGCACGTCGGCCCCAGCGGTTCCGGCCAGACCGTCAAGGCCGCCAACCAGCTCATCGTGGCGGGCGCCATCGGCGTGCTGGCCGAGGCGATCGTCTTCCTGGAGGCCTACGGGGTGGACACCGAGGCCGCGATCCGGGTTCTGAGCGGCGGGCTCGCGGCCTCCGCCATCATGGACCACAAGGCCGCCAACATGCTCGACCGCTCCTTCGAGCCGGGATTCCGCCTCGACCTGCACCACAAGGACCTCGGCATCGTCACCTCCGCCGCCCGCGAGGCCGGTGTGGCCATCCCGCTCGGCGCCACCGCGGCCCAGCTCATGGCCGCGGCCCGCGCGAACGGCGACGGCGACCTCGACCACTCCGCGCTCTTTCGCACCATCGCCCGGCTCTCGGGCCGCCGGTCCTGATCCACTCTCCGGAGGCGGCCACGGCTCCAGTCGACGACAGGACAGCCGTGGTGGACACCGCGGTCGCCTCCGGATACCACCAGCCGATGAGTGCGGGTGACGGCAGTGGTCTGCTGGAGATCAGTGAAGTGCTGCACTCCGCCAGAGCGAAGCCGATAGACGCAAAGAGGTGTCTGCTCCTCCTGCGCCGGTTCGGCCACAGAGAGGAGTGGTGGTCGCACATCCCGAGCGGATCACGGTCGACGAGGCCGGTGCCAGGGTGTCCGAGCAGTGTGCCGGTGCGACACGTGAGATCCGGAAGGTGGCGGAGAGCGGGCGCCGTCTCTGCGATTCTCGGAGCGTATCCACCAGGAAAGCCATGGGAAGCCTGGCCTTCGACGTCCTCGTCCTGGGTCTGGTTGCCCTCCTCGTTCTCTTCTGAAGCCCCGTGGGATTGGGGAGGAAGGATCATTCCGACGGTGGCCGCGGGTGGTTGCCTTTGCGAGTCCTGTCGCACTTCTTCCTGTTCCCGCTTCTGGGTCGGGTCAGTTGTTCTCCCCGGGGGGGAACGCAGGCCCCACGTCGCGGGGCGCAGACTGAACTCCGGTGACGGAGTTCGCGTGGGGCTGTGTGACTGGAACGCGTGAAGCATCGGCCGCACGGGGACCGAGGAGCTCCTCCGGTTGCTTGGGAGTGCGAATCCGCTGTGCACAGCCCGACCAGGTCGAGGCATTCCACGGAATCCTTCGGAGTGGGACGCCCCCGGTTGTCAGCGGGCGGTCGAGGCGTCCCCCCGAGCCCACCATCCCCCGACCCGCCCCCTGTCCTCCAGTTCCGGGCCGAGTTCGGCGAAGAACGCGGCAGCGGCCTCCAGGCCGTTGACGACGATGCCGACGTCGTCCATCCGCTGAGTCGTCATCCCCCGAGCATGGGTGGGTTGTTCGGCCGTGCCGGTGAGGGGCGGCACCCCGGCCCCACGCCGGAGCCGCGAGTGTCCGTGGTGGCCGGGTGGTGCGCCAGCGTCGTCACTCCTCGGACCTGGCCGATGCCCGGTGGGTGTTGACCGAGCTGTGCCGTCGGCGCCGAACACCGGTGGACGGCCCGGGAAGCATCCGCGAGGCGACATCGTCGACGCGGTCTTGTCCGTGGTGCGCACCGGCTGCGCGTGGCGGCGGTTGGGCGGCGATCAACGGCATGGTCCGCCGCCTCACCCGCGGCAGGCCCGCCGCCCGTCAGTTGGGAGACGGAGCGAGAAACCCGGAAAGCCCCTTCGGGTGAAGGAACAGACTCCCGTGTGCGAGCAGAGGTCGAAGGAGGCGGAGCCTCGTGTCCTCGACGCGGTGGAGACGGAACTGGCGGCGGCACCGGGCCACCACATTGCCGCCTCGACGGAGCTTCGGGGACGAGGCGGACGGAAGTGACTGTCGGGCAGGTGGCGCCGTTTCACCGGAACGGGCGTGGAGACCCCGGTGGGAGGCGAGGGGACAAAATCCCGCCCGGCCACCGAAGAGGCTCCACGTGGCTGTCCGCCGTGCCGTCCTCGACGCGCACCAGGAGGGCTTGCGCGGCCTGCGCAGTCGAGACGGTTCCCGGTCGTCCTGGATGGCAGGACCTCTGCCGCCGCCGACTGCGCACAAGAGCGACCGCGGAACCGAGTTGCGGCGCCGAGCCCGCATCGGTCTCCGACGGTGTCGGAGCAGCCATCCCCTCCTCGTCCGGGCGCGCCTTCTCGTCCGGCCGACCGGTCTGGTCGGGCCGCCGAAGAGCCACCGCCCCACCAGTGGAAATCCGAGAGGAAGTACCTCTCCACAATGGCGGAAGACATCGGAGAAGCGGTTTCCAGGTCTGGCCCGGTACGGCTTCGTCGCCCACTCGGAGCCGTACCGCCGAGGTACGGGAAACCTGGTCCTGCGGCTCGGCGGGAAAACGGGATAGGGTTGCTCCGAACAGCCTGAACCAGGAAGTCCTAGGCCATATGGAACCATCGAGACCTGTCCGGACCTCTCTGACTCTCCTGTGGCCGGACGCAGAAGTCTTCGGTGACAGTGACGGCGCTCGGCACTTCGAGAAGCATGGGACGTTGAATTGCCGCCCATTCTCCCCCTCCTGAACTATCTGAACGCGAACGCCCCCGTTGTGATCCTGGGGGCCGTCATCGTTTCCTACCCCATTATAAGAAATTTGCTGGAGAACCGTCGGAACTCCAGGGACGAGAAAGCTCTGAGGAATTTCTTCGAAAAAGGGGAGAAGCAGACGAAGAGGGTGTGGTATGCCCCCTGGAGGAAGAGGGAGTCGGAGTTCATACCGGGCACCCGGACCAGGATGCCGGTACGCGACCACAACAGGGTCAGGGAGGAGATCGAGACGGGGGTGGACGCCTCCGACGAGTTGCGGGACCTCGGGGAGGCGGGTGGATTCTTCCCGTTGGTCATCACGGTCGCATACGAGGAGAAGCTCGAGGGGGAGGTCAACAAGCTCAGCCCGTTCGAGAGGAAGATAGCCGGAGTGGAGGCTGAGTTGATGGTCCTCGACGGGGTCTACGGAAGGATCGAGGAGGTGATGGAGCCCTACAGCAGACTGGCGGAAAGAGCCGAACTGGTCAAGATGACCGCGGAGAACTGGGAGAAGGACGTCAAGGTCAGCGTGGAAGGCGCGACCGAAGCGGTGAAGTCCCTGGAGGGCGAGGTGGCGTCGCTGTCGGACTCCGTCGCGGGAATCGTGGGGAAGGTGATGCCGGAGGCTCAGCAGACGCAGAGTCCGGATCAGGGACAGTCATCGGAGGAGGAGCGTAGGGGCGGGAGGGCGACCGGCCAGAGGAGCGGTCCCGCACAGGAGGAGAGGAACACGAGAAGGAATGCCGTGAACCGGCAGAACGGTCCGGGTCAGCGGAATCAGGGAAGCGGGCGGGAGTGACTCCGCCGCAGCGGTGGACAGGAAAGCGAGTGTGATTCTGGTGTACCTTCTCTTCTGGTTTTTTGCCGCCGTCTTCGCGGTGCGGGTGGTCCTGCGCCTGGTTTTCATGTGGCTCGGGTTCTACCAGTTGATGAGCGGCCACAGGGGAAGCGACATGCTGGAGGTAGCCCACAGGCTGCACTCGGCTCGAATGGCGCTGCTGGGCGTCGGTGGACGCCTGCTCGTTCTCGACGAGATCAGCCGCGGTGGGGGAGTGGGACCGGAGGACCTGTCCGCGGCGGAGGAGGAGAAGAGAAAAGCCGTCGAGGAGTGCGCCGAAGCGAGACGAGAGATTCTCTCGGTGGCCGGAAGCGGACGGCGCTTCGTCGATCCGGGCAGCGTGTTCACCAGGCGGGCTGTGGGAAGCCTGGCGCTGGACGCGGCGATTCTTCTGATTCCCGTCCTGCTGGTCGTCCTCTCCTAGGGAAAAGGAACCAAAGCAGTGGAGTTGTTCGGTGTCACCGTGACCTACGTGCAGGCCGGAGTGCTGGCCTCCATGGCCGTGATGTCGTATGCCATCGCGAGGGTGAGGGCCAAGAAAGCCCGCGACGACTACTACATCAAAATGACCCAGGAGAAGGACCGGGCGATGAAGGACCGCCCGAGGACCCAGAAGCTGATAAGGGAGACGCTGCAGTACGAGAATATCGACCCGGAAACCGGTGTGAGCCTGAAGAGGCACGAGATCAACAAGAGGATGGCCTCTCTCAGGGAGCAGCACGGTTCCAAGCTGAAGTCGATCAGGGAGAAACTCGACTCCAGTACCCAAGATCCTTGAGGAGACGAAGAACAAGCACAGGGCGGCGCGGCGGAGCTTGAGGGGCGGAGAAGGACTTCTCAAGGACCTCAAGGGGCAGGAGAAGAAGTTCGCCGAGACCAGGAAGAGACTGAAGGAGACGCTGGAGAGCGTCGACAGGATGATCAACGAGAAAGTCCTGGCGGAGGAGCGCAGGTCGATGAGCACCGCCCGGGCTTTCTCGGCCTACGAAGAAGTTCTCCATAATCAGGGGGACGTGGAGAGGGCCACGAGGATGGTGGAGGGGATCCTGGGCCAGGCGGAGCGGATCGTCAACGAGCAGCTCGCTCCCGCGGGAACCGATCCGGTCGACCTCGTGGGTATGGTCTCCACCTACAGGGAGTCCTATGAGGAATGGATCCAGGCCGTTCGGTCCACCAATGAGTACCGTGCGGAGATCGGCGAGATCTCGACGAGCATCGACGGCGTCAGGGAGGAGCTGGCCCGTCTCCGCGGAGAGGCCAGACCGGAACTCGCCGCTCTCTACGAGCAGTCGAGACAGGAGTTGGACAACGAGTACTTCAGGGGGATCTCCAGGGAGAGCCTCGGACAGGAAAGCCTCAGACGCCTCCTCGGTCAGGAGCCGGACCAGCGGCGGCAGGTCGGTCCGGGAAGGCAGACGAGAGAAGACCGCTCCCGAGGGCGCTGAGTCCGCTCGCCCCCGTCCCCCTTCTCTGATCGAGGATGAAAGATGAACACTCTGCTGCTGGTGGCCATCCTGTTCTTCTCCGTTTTCCTGGTCCTCCGATCACTCGACGGGTGGTGGGACAGTGACGAGAGGGAGATCCGTTCCGCTGTCGAGAACAGGGTCAACAGAAGACTGGCGCTGGACGCGGCAAAATCCCTCGAAGCCCGTGCCGAACTCGCTCTGCAGAGAATCCGGGAGACGGGGAGCGGAGGTCCTCCGGCGGAGGGCGCCGACACCGCCCCGCCGAGCCCTGTGGACATCGACGACCTGTCGGCCGGTATGAAGGCGGACCCCCGCGACCTTCCCGAGGACGAACTGGAGAGGGAGAAGCGCGTCCGCGGGCTGGTCTTCGCCGTGGACCTGTCGTTCACGGTGATCGGCGCCCTCGGGATCGTCGTGTTCGCCGTCGGATCGATCATGCTCCTGTTCTGAACGGAACCGCCACGGCGCTGGACCGCCCCCGAGCACGGCCGCCGAGCGGCACTCCGCCACCCGACCGAACCGGACACGGAAAGGTCGGGTGCGGCAGGAGGTCCCCTTCCTAGCGTGGGTGCCGCAAGGGAAGGAGATCCGGGATGCTGGACCGGCTCAACCGGGCCATGGAGCACATCGAGCGCCACCTCGACCAGCGGATCGAGGGGGCCGAGCTGGCGCGGATCGCCGCCACGTCCGAGTACCACCTGCGGCGGCTGTTCTCCGCGCTGGCGGGGCTGCCGCTGTCGGAGTACGTCCGGCGCAGGCGGCTCACCGTCGCCGGGGCCGAGGTGCTCGCCGGGGAGCGGACGCTGCTCGACATCGCGGTGCGTTACGGCTACGGCTCGGGCGAGGCGTTCGCGCGGGCGTTCCGCGCCATGCACGGCGTGGGGCCCGGCGAGGCCCGCCGCAGCGGCGCCGCGCTGCGCTCCCAGCCCCGGATGTCCTTCCGCCTCGTCGTCGAAGGGAGTGGTGACATGCGGTACCGGATCGTGGACAAGGACGCCTTCCGCGTGGTCGGGAGGAAGACGCGGGTGCCCCTGGTGCACGAAGGACAGAATCCGGCGATCGTCGAGTTCGTGCGGGGCATCGACGCGGGGACGCTGCGGCGGCTGGAGGAACTGTGCGACCAGGAGCCGCGCGGGATCGTCGCGGCCGTCGACAACCTCGCCGACAGCCGCGCGGAGGGCACCGAACTGGACTACTACCACGGCGTGGTGACCGGCGCGGAGCCGCCCGGCGACCTGGAGGCCCTGTCCGTCGCCGCGGGCATGTGGGCGGTGTTCGAGGTCTCCGGCGAGGTGCCGCAGGCGATCCAGTACCTGTGGCGGGACGTGTTCACCCAGTGGTTCCCGTCCAACCCGTACCGGAGCGTGCCGGGGCCGGAGATCCTGCGCACCCTCCTGTCGGAGGACGGCGCCCACGCCGAGGCCCAGTTGTGGATCCCCGTGGAGCGGACCACCTGACGCGGTCGTCGTGCCGCTGCGGTCGCCCCCGCGCATCGGGGGTGACCGCAGCGGCACTCCCGGCCCGGACCGCGTCGACGGTGGGCGGCTTATCTGGGCATTTGACCCGCTATCGTCGAGATCGTCCCTGTAGGGCGAGTAGGCGAGACGGGGTGTGCCGGTGAGCGCCGTGAAGAGGACCGTGCTGGTCGAGGTCTGGTCGGACGTCGTGTGCCCGTGGTGCTACATCGGCAGACGCCGCCTGGAGCGCGCCCTGGAGCAGTTCGAGCACGCCGACGAGGTCGAGGTGGCCTGGCGCAGCTTCCAGCTCGACCCGGCCTTTCCCGTGGGCGTGCGCCGGTCGGTGCCCGAGGTTCTGGCGGAGAAGATCGGCGGCTCGCCCGACCGGGTCCGCCGGATGCACGCGGAGATCACCGAGCTGGCCGCACAGGAGGGCCTGGCCTACGACCTCGACCACGCCACCATGGTCAACACCGTCGACGCCCACCGCCTGACCCACCTGGCCAGGGCGCACGGCCTGGGGGACGCGGCCCACGAGCGGCTGCTGCGCGCCCAACTCGTCGAGGCGCAGGTCCTCGACGACGTCGACACCCTGGTCCGGCTGGGCGTGGAGATCGGACTGCCCGAGGAGGAGACCCGTAGGGTCGTCCTCGGCGACGACCACGTCCAGGACGTCCGGGCCGACGTCGCAAAGGCCCGTGCGCTGGGCATCACCGGGGTGCCGTTCTTCGTGCTCAACCGTGCCTTCGCGGTCTCCGGCGCCCAGCCCGCGGGGACGCTGCTGTCGGCGCTGCGCACCGCCCGCGAGCACGCGCGCGACTCGGCCGCCTGATTCCGCCGCACGGCCCCGCCGACCGGCAGGCGGTCGGCGTCAGACGGTGAGCCGGAACTCGGCCGTCGCGTGGCGCCGACCGTTCACCTGCAACTGCACCGCGTGTGTGCCGGAGTGGTAGCGGCGGGTGCTGATCGGTCGGAAGGAGTGGACCTTGCGCAGCGCACAGCTCTCGCCCGGCTCCAGGGTGCGCGTGGTGAGCTTGAAGACCTTCGCCGTGCGCGTGCCGTTGGCCTTGACGTGGTGGACGACGTAGTCGACCGCGACGGCTACCGGCGTCGTGCCGCGGTTGGTGACCGTCGCGGTGAAGCCGAGTTCGCCGCCGAGGGCGACCTCGGCCGCCGCCAGGTGGGGGCCGTCCACCGTGACGGGGACGTCCGCCGGGTAGCCCAGGGCGGCGAGCGCGCCGGGATGACCCTGCTTGACCAGGCCGCGCAGGCCGTGCCGGACCACCCAGGGGGTGTTGGCGTCCGCGTCGGCCAGCCATCGGAGGGCTGTTTCGACCGCCGTGTCGGGGTGGTCGTGGCCGATGTCGTTGAGGTGGTTGGCCACCGATCTGCGGACGTAGTCGGAGCCGTCCCGGTACAGGGCGTGCAGGACCGGCAGCGCCGGGGTCGGGTCGGCCACGAGCGCGGGCAGGCGCGCCGCCCAGGGCAGGCGCGGCCGACAGCCCTCGCTGGCCAGGCGGCGCACGTGCGGGTCCGGATCGGCGGTCCAGTCCAGCATCACCGCCAGGGCTCGCTCCAGGTCGCTGTCCAGGAACGGGCGGACCGCGTACTCGCTGGTGAGCCGTGGTGTGAGCGCGGCCAGCAACTCCAGGGCCGGCTCGAAGTCGGCCAGTCCGCGAACCGCCACGGCCTCACCCACGGGCAGGGTCATCCACCCCCGAAACGCCTCGTCCTCCAGCGCGGCGCGCACCACCGCATCGAACCGCGGGTAGTCGGCGGGCAGGTCGGCGAGGACGGCGTCGCGGACCAGGGTGACGCGCTCCTTGAAACCGTGGCCGGTCAGGCGGTCGGCGCAGGCGCGCACGGCGCTGCCAGCGGCCCCTGCGCGTTCCAGGTGGTCGGAGAGGGCGCGCACGGTGGCTGGACCGAGCATCTCGTCCGCGGTGGGCATGGGGTCTCCCGGAGGTCGGAGGGGTGGGCGACCAGCATGCCGCAGGGATGTGACAGTGCCGGGCGCCGGACCTCACGGCCTCCGTCCGCGCAGGCGCAGCCCCAGCCACGCGACGACCACTCCGAGCAGGCCGTAGAACGGCTGCAACCAGGAGAAGTACCTGATGATCACGGGTTGCACGAGGACCCAGCCGATCAGGAGCACACCGGCGGCGACGGCGGCCGTCGCGGTGTGCCGGGAGCCGACGGCGGCGAGCAGCGCGCACACCGCCATCGGGACCGCCACCACAACGGCCAGCGTGATCCCGGCGAGGAGGGAGCTGGCGAAGGGCAGGCGGGCGGTCACCGCCGGGCCGAGGATGTCGCCGCCCATCAGGCCGACCGCTCCGACCGTCGCCGACACCGCGACGAAGGCGGAGACGACGGTCAGCGGTACGGACCTGCGGCGGGTGGTCTCTGCGGGCATCGGCGCCCCCTTCCGTTCCGCACCGGCCGGAGTCGGTCCGGGTCCCACGGTCGTCCTCTTCCCGGATACCGGGCCCGGATGCCCGGTGCGGAGCGCCGCCGAAGACGCGGCGGCCCCGCCGGACGTGGTTTTCCGGCGGGGCCCGCGGCGTGGTCGCCTGACCTAGCGGATCAGACGAAGTTCACGTCGCTGCACAGGTAGTAGGTCTGGTCCATGTGCGAGGCCTTCCAGATCGTGAAGACGACGTGGCGGCCGCTGCGGTTGGGGGCGTTGACGGTGAACTGGATGTTCTGGCTGGGCGCGTAGCTGCCGGTCTGGTGCACCAGCTCCAGGCTGCCCCAGGTCAGTGGCTGGGTGGTGGGGTCGAAGCCCTGGTGGGTGACGTAGACCTGGAAGTAGTCCGCGCCGTGGCTGGCCTGGTCGTACAGGTGGATCGTGAAGGTGTTGTTGATGTTGGTGGTCTTCCACGGACCCACGGCGTCCAGGGACCGGTAGCGGCCGCCCTCGGCGTTGCCGCCGCTGCACAGCTGCCCGTCGGGGAGCGCCGCCCGGTGGTTGCCGCCGACGCCGTTGCGGTACAACCCGTTCCAGTTCCACATGGCGTTCGGGTTGTCCTGCCACGCCTGCCAGCACATCGGGTCTTCCTGCTGCATGTTGGGGTTGAGGTGGTCGCTGCCCCACCGCTCCCAGCAGCCGTAGTTGCGCGTCGCCGGGTTGATGACCGACCCGTGGGCGGCCGCGGGCGCGGTCCACTGGGTCAGGCCGAGCAGGGCCGCGAACAGCACGGCCAGAGCGCGTACAGTCCACCGGGAGTTCCCGGTGCGAACATGACGATGCATTGTTCGATCTCCAATTTCCGGATGTGGGGGTTCCGGGCATGGGAGCGTTCCCATGCTGCGGAAATATTACCCCATGAAGCCGGATAAAAACAGTCAGTTACGAACACGGAGAGTTTGTACCTGGTCATCCGCTGTGGTCAGACCTTGTGCGGCCGCCGTGGCCGGGGCCCTCGTCGGGTCGGGGCCGGTCGGGCGTGGCGGCGCCGAGGAGGCGGATCCGGTAATGTTCCTTTTGTTCGGATCGATCCGAACAAAAGGAACGCCTTCGAGGACTCCCCATGACCGACCGACCCCTGACCATCGCGATCACCGGAGCCAGTTCGGGCATCGGACTGCGCGCCGCCGAGCGGCTGGCCGCCGACGGGCACCGCGTCCACGCGATCTGTCGTGACCCGGACCGCGGCGCGGCCGCGGTGGCGCGGATCTCCGTGGCGGCGCGCCACCCCGCGCGGCTGGTGCTCGCCGACCTGGCCGACCAGAAGTCCGTCGCCGCCGCGGCGGACCGGCTCGGCGACGAACTGGACCACCTGGACGTCCTGGTCAACAACGCCGCCGTGTTCGACCAGACGATCCGCCGACCGCGCTTCACCGCAGACGGGCACGAACTCTTCTGGGCCACCAACCACCTGGGTCCGTTCCGGCTCACCGCCGCCCTCAGCCGCCTGCTCGCCGCGGCCCCCCGCCCCAGGGTCGTCACGGTCGCCAGCAAGGGACTCGTCACCATGCCGCGCATCCGCATCCGGTTCGACGCGCTCGACAGCGCCGACTGGTACACCCCGACCCGGGCCTACTACCACGCGAAACTGGCGCAGGTCATGATGAGCCACAGCCTGGCGCTACGCGCGGCGGGCCGGGCCGACGTGGCCTGCGTCCGGGTGCCCTCGGTACGGCTCGACCCCGGGCGGGTGGCCGCGATGCCCCGGCTGCTGCGCGTCCTGTACGCGCCCAAGAACCGGATCGCCCATCCCCCCGAGCGGATCGCCGAGACCTATGCCCGCGTCGCGACCAGGGACTCCGTCTGGAGCGACCACGCCGACCCCGGCGGGGACGCGCGGGCCGCACTCAGGGGTGTCTACCTCGACGAGAACGAGCGGCCGGTCGACGCCCCGGCGTTCGCCTACGACGAGGAGGCGCGCGAGCGGCTGTGGGCGGTGAGCCAGGGGGCGACCGGTGACCCCGGGTGGGCCTGGTGAGGCGGGGGACGACCGTGGGAGAGGACACGCGGGAGGAGTTCGTCGAGAACGCCGGACTGTACTTCGAGCGGCTCGGCCTGAGCCGGACCGCCGGACGCGTTCTGGGGTGGCTGCTGTCCGAGCCCGCGGGGACGGCCGACGCCCCGCGGCTGTGCGCCGAACTCGAGGTGGCCAAGAGCAGCATGAGCGTGGCGCTGCAGCAGCTCACCGCCGCCGGACTGGTGGAGCGCCACCGGCCGCCGCGGCGGCGCCGGGACCACTACCGGGTGGTCGAGGACGTCTTCGGCCGCGCGTTCCGGGCGAAGATGGCTGAGTTCGCCGCGTTCCGGGAACTGGTGGAACAGGGGTTGCGCGCGGTCGGCGACGAGCCCGCGGCGCGGGACCGCCTGAGCCGCATGGCCGGGATGTACGAGTTCATGGCCCGAGAGTTCCCCAGGCTCCTCGACCGCTGGGAACGGGAGCAGGGGAGGGAAGGAAGGCCGCGGTGACCGAGCGCAAACCGTCCGGAGAGCGGTTCGAGTCGTGGGTGGACCGCCAGGTCCGCGAGGCGATCGAACGGGGCGAGTTCGACGACCTGCCCGGACTGGGTCAACCCATTCCCGACATCGACAAGCCCTACGACGAGATGTGGTGGGTCAGGCGCAAGCTGCGGCAGGAGAACGTCTCGCTGCTGCCGCCCGCGCTCGCCCTGCGCAGGGAGGCCGAGCAGGCGCTGGCCGAGGCGGCGCGGGCGGACTCCGAGGCCGAGGTGCGCCGCATCGTCGAGGACGTCAACGACCAGATCCGCGCGATGACGCGGCGGCCGATCCCCGGCCCGCCGCTCACCCTGGTCCCCTACGACGTGGACGAGATCGTCCGCGAGTGGCGGGAGCGGCGGGGAGGCGGCGAGGGGCGCTGAGGTCCGGAAGCGGCCCCTGTCCCGTCCGGTCGTCGGGCGGGACAGGGGCCGCAGGAGCCGGGCGCCGTCGGCGGCCGCTCAGCGGCCGCCGACGGGCGCGGACGGGGTCCTGGGCCGGGGCGCGGCCGCCTCCTCCGCGCCGGTGCGGCGCGCGATGAGGTCGAGCGCCTGCTTCAGGTATCCGGCGAACCTCGGGTAGTTCTCGCTCATCGGGAAGTGTCCGATCTCCGACATCTCGATGAACTCGGCCCCGGGGATCTGCTCGGCGGTGCGTCGACCGTCGTCGGGCGTGGTGAGGTAGTCGTACTCGCCGGTCAGCATGACCACCGGGCAGCGTGAGGTGTCGATCTCGCCGCAGCGGCCCCGCAGGTCGTGGTCGACGGAGTAGAAGTAGAGGTCGCCGCGGAACGCCTCGGAGCCCTGCGTGTAGTAGAACCACGTGCGTCGGCGGTCGCTCTCCGGTGACTGGGGCGCCATGAGGTCCCACACGCCGCTCGCGCACACCTGCGCGGCGTTGGCCTGCGGGTGCTGCCACCAGTCGAGGAAGAAGCCGGGCGAGTGGTCGGCCGCCTCCACGGGGATGACCGCCTTGAACCGGTCGGGGTGGCGCAGCGCGAGCTGCAGGGCGACGTTGCCGCCGAAGGAGGAGCCCATGAAGATCGGCTCCTCCAGGCCGAGGGCGTCGCAGAAGGCCGTGATGAACGCGACGTAGTGGTCGGCGGTGAGCAGGTACTCCTCCTTCCACCACTCCGAGTTCAGCGGCGGGTCGGACTTGCCGTGCCGGGCGAGGTCGTAGGCGATGACCCGGTAGTTGTCGGTGATCTCCGAGTCCTCCAGCAGGCCCATCCACTGGTGGTTGTGGCATCCGGCGGTGTGCTGGCAGACCAGGGGCTGCCCGGTCCCGTTCTCCAGGTAGAAGACGCGGTACTGGGAGCCCTCGACCTCGATCGTGACGTAGTGCCCGGTGACCGGGGAGATTCCTGTCGGGGTTGTCATGGCGGTGTCCTTTCCGGGGTCAGACCAGCGGGCCGGTGGCGCGCAGCAGTTCGATCTGGCGGGTCACGCAGCGCAGGTTCTGCATGAGCACCAGGAGGTTGCCCTCCAGACGCATGTCGCGCTGGAAGGAGGCGGCCCAGATGCCGTGGAACATCGGTGCGGGAGTCTGCCGGCCGAACTCCCGCCAGGTGTCGGCGCCGGCCCGGACGGCGAAGTCGTAGTCCTCGAGCGGCCCGGGATCGACGATCAGCTCCTCGATCCTGCCCCGGTGCATCCGGACGAGGAACTTCTTCTCCTCCATGTCCCACAGGAACGAGCAGGAGAAGTACTTTC
Organism: Thermobifida halotolerans; assembly: GCF_003574835.2. NCBI lineage: Bacteria > Bacillati > Actinomycetota > Actinomycetes > Streptosporangiales > Nocardiopsidaceae > Thermobifida > Thermobifida halotolerans. The sequence goes on from NZ_CP063196.1 coordinate 1,510,455, forward strand.
CGTGGGCCTGGATTTCCGGGTCGGAATCGCTCAGCCGACGGAATTCCGTCACGGCGGATTCCGTGCTGGTGGTCATGGTCATGGCGGTCGCCTCCGACGTGGGTGAACGGCTGTGCCCTGCGACCCCGGGTGACAGGGATCACAGGGCACATGTTCTCCCCCAAAGAGGGAGATAACGGTGATTCGGTGAATATGGCACTGGCTCGCCCGAATCTTTGTGCTTCTTTTGTGCGGGGTGCCGGAGTCCGCCCGCGGTGTTCGAGCGGAAGTCCTTCCCCGCGAACCTCCAGGCGTTCCCCGGGCACGTCAACCACGCGGCCTCGGGGGACCCGACCGCGGCCCGGGGGCGGTGAGGCGTCCCGGGCCGGAGCGCCTCCCGGTCCGGGCGACCGGGGAGCGAATCCCGTTCGGCCAAGGGTTGTAGAACCGGATTCGGTCCTGTTAGCATCACCGCGTCAAGTGAGTTGGATATTCCAACCCACTGGGAGTGGGAACGGTCGCGGCCCCGGTGGGCCGGAGCGGCCCGACCGGTGAGTGGGAAATCCCGACAGAGGAGGGCGTCATGCGGGACGCGGTGATCGTCGAGGCGGTGCGCACGCCGATCGGCAGGGGGCGGCCGGAAGGAGCGCTGCACGGGGAACACCCCGTCGACCTGCTGGCCCGCACCCTCGCGGCGCTGGTGGAGCGGGCCGGGATCGATCCCGCGCTCGTCGACGACGTCATCGGCGGCTGCGTGACCCAGGTGGGGGAGCAGGCGGGCAACATCACCCGAAAGGCAGCCCTGGCCGCCGGGTTCCCCGAGAGCGTCCCCGGCATGACCGTCGACCGGCAGTGCGGCTCCTCCCAGCAGGCCGCGCACATCGCGGCGCAGGGCGTGATCAGCGGGGCCTACGACATCGCGGTCGCCTGCGGGGTGGAGGCGATGTCGCGGGTGCCGATGGGCGCCAACGTGCTCCCCGGAACCGACCCGCTCGGTTCCCGACTGGCCGGACGCTACCCGGACGGACTGGTCGGGCAGGGCATCAGCGCCGAACTGATCGCGGCCCGCTGGAAGATCGGCCGCGAGGAGCAGGACGCCTACGCCCTGGAGTCGCACCGGCGCGCCACCGCCGCCTGGGAGCGCGGCGAGTTCGACCGGGAGGTCGCCTGGGGCGGGCAGTGGGACGAGACCGTGCGCCCCGACACCTCGGCCGAGGCACTGGCCGGACTCCGGCCCGCCTACCACCACCCGGCCGTCGCGGAGCGTTTCCCCGAGATCGGCTGGAACGTCACCGCGGGCAACGCCTCGCCGATCAACGACGGCGCGGCGGCCCTGCTCGTCATGGGCGCGGACGTGGCCGAACGGCTGGGACTGCGGCCGCGCGCCCGCTTCCACACCTTCGCCGTGGCCGCCGACGACCCGCTGCTGATGCTCACCGCCGTCGTCCCGGCCACCGAGAAGGCGCTGGCCAGAGCCGGACTGCGGGCCGACGACATCGACCTGTTCGAGGTCAACGAGGCGTTCGCCTCGGTGGTGCTGGCCTGGCAGCGCGAGACCGGGATCGACCTGGACAGGGTGAACGTGCGCGGCGGCGCGATCGCCGTCGGCCACCCCCTGGGCGGCAGCGGCGCCCGCATCATGACCACCCTGCTGCACCTGATGGAGGACCGCGGCGCCCGCTACGGACTGCAGACCATGTGCGAGGCCGGGGGAATGGCCAACGCCACCGTCCTCGAACTGCTCTGACCGCCGCTGTCGGGAGCCTCTCCCGCGCGGCTTTTGGCAGTGCTTCCGGGAAAGACCGTTCGAAATCCCAACCGACTGATCTAGGATGGGGCCATGTCGAAGAGCGTGGCTCCCCGGAAGTGCTCGGTCGCCGACACGCTCGACCTGGTGGGCGACCGCTGGTCGCTGCTGGTCGTGCGCGAGTTGAGCCACGGGGTCCACCGCTTCGACCGGATCGTCCGCAACACCGGGGCCTCCCGCGACGTCCTCACCGCCAGACTGCGCAGACTGGAGGCCGTGGGCATCATCCGCCGCAGGCTCTACAACGAGCACCCCCCGCGCTACGAGTACCGCCTGACCTCCGCGGGCTGGGAACTGTGCGACGTGCTGCTCACCCTCATGAGGTGGGGGGACCGGCACCTCAACCCCGACGACCCGCCGCTGCGCTACCAGCACTCCTGCGGCGAGGTCCTGGACCCGGTGGTGGTCTGCGCCCACTGCGGCGGCCCGGCGGTGCGGGGCGCCCACTCGCCCTCCGGCCCCGCCCTGGCCGACGACCGGTGCTCCTGACGCCGGAGCCGCCCGAACGCGGAAGAACGGGTCCCTGGCACCGGGATCACCGGTGCTGTTCGGGGGAGAGCAGACGCAGCAGCAGTTCGCTGTTCCGCAGCAGTTCCTTCTCCGGATCCCACAGTCCGGGCAGGTCGGTGCCCGGAGCCCGGTGCGGGTCGGCCAGGCGCGACTGGATCTGCCGCGCGGTCGCGCGGGCGTCCTGGGCCTCCCCCGAGGTGAGGTCGGACGACCAGCGGATCAGGGACGCCAGCTCCCGCAGCAGGCGGGCGTAGTCCAGACGGAACTCCATGGACGGGTGCGACGGGTCGCCCTGGACACGGTCCAACTCGTCCACCGTGGCCGCGATCACCCGGATGCGGGAGCTGACCCGCTCGGAGAGGTCCATGAGGCGGAGCACCGGCCTCGGGTCGTGCCGTTCCAGCACGGCCCGAGGGTTGCCGCGCACCGACTCCTTGGCGTCGTCGCAGGCGCGGCGCGCCCTGCGGGTGCTGCGGTGCAGTGCGTCGGACCACCGTTCCCACCAGGTCAGCCCCTTCTCGGGGTCGGCGACGCTGTCGGCGAGCGCCTCCGTCGCGGCGGCGGCGTCCGAACGGAGCTCCTGCAGCGCGCGGTGCGCCCGGCCCAGGTGGGTGGGCGGGAACAGCAGCGCGTTGATCCCCAGCCCCACCACCACCCCGACACCGACGTCAATGAGACGGGGAAGCACGTAGGAGACCACGTCGTGGCCGCCGAACAGCAGCGCGAACAGTGCGGTGAACGACACCTGCGAACTCTGGTCGCCCAGCGCCCGCAAGCTCGCCACCAGCAGCGACACCACGACCACCACGGCGATCCCCAGCGCCGTGGGACCGAAGGCCTCGCCGACCGGGATCGCCACGAGCCCGCCGAGCAGGAAACCGGCCGCGTAACTCGTCCCCTCCCGTACCGACAGCGCGATCGTCGGGTAGACGCCCAGCAGCGCGGCCAGCGGCGCGAAGTACGGGTTGGGCTGGCCCAGCCCGTACTTGGCGATCACCCAGGCCAGCACGGCGGCCAGAGCGGCCTTCACCACGAGCCGCAGGCGTTCGGACCAGTACTGCCGCCATCCTTCGGGGTGGGCGGGTGCCCACGTCCGCACCAGGTATCCGACCCAGTTGCGCAGCACGGAAATGCTCTCTCTCCCAGCACACGACGTCGGGCGCGGCCGCTCGGGTGGCCGCGCCGCGGATCAGGGACGCGGGAACGTCCTGGTCCAGCCACGGCCGGCGCGCCGCGAACGCTTCCCGCCCGCCGCGGCCCGGCACCTGGGGCAGACCCGGCGGACCTCGTCGGCCGCGCCTCCGGACTCGGGGAACGCGTCCGACCACGGGACGTGGGGGAAGCGCCGCAGCCGCGCCCGGCTCAGCGGCAGGCCGCACAGTGTCTGGTTCTGCCCCGGCCAGCAGGCGTGCGCCTCGCCCGAGGGCAGCCGCACCCCGTCCTCGTCGATCCACTGGCCCGAGGCCGCGACGAAGGGCTCGCCCTGTGCCGCCATCGTGGACCCCCTCTCCACCGCCGTGCACCGCTACCCGCGCCGCCCGCGCCCAACCGCGCGGGGATGCGGAACAAGAGGGGCGTCTCCTCCGCGAGGAGACGCCCCGGGATGCCGATGCCGGCGGTCGGCCGGAGGAGAGACCGGACCACCCGCGGGAGAGACGCGGGGAGGCATCGGCGGTCGAGCGGCTCAGGGCGTGAGCACGGTGCGCGCGCCGAGGGGGTTGTCGAGGTCGGCGAGGGCGCTGTTGACCTCGGTGAGGGGCACCCGGGCGCTGAGGAGTTCGTCGAGTTTCAACCGGCCGTCCAGGTAGAGCCGGCAGTAGAGCGGGATGTCGATCCGGAACCGGGCCGAGCCCATCTTGGAGCCCTGGAGGCGCTTCTCCAGCAGCAGGTCGGTGGCGGGGACGCGGATCTGCACGTCGGGGCGGGCCACGCCCACGACGGTCGCGGTGCCCTTGGTGTCGAGCATCCGGAACGCCTGCTCCATGGTGGCGGCGATGCCCACCACCTCGATGGCGTGGTCCACGCCGCCGCCGGTCAGTTCGCGCACCGCCTCCACCGGGTCGGTGGTGCCGGCGTCGACGGTGTGGGTGGCGCCGAACTCCCGGGCGAGGGCCAGTTTGTCGGCGAGCCGGTCGACCGCGATGATCTGCGCGGCCCCGGCGATGCGGGCGCCCTGGACGACGTTGAGGCCCACGCCGCCGCAGCCGATGACCGCGACGGTCTGGCCGACCTGGACCTTCGCGGCGTTGCGCACCGCGCCCACGCCGGTGATCACCGAGCAGCCCAGCAGCGCGGCCCGGTCCAGGGGCATCTCCTCGGGCAGTCTCACCAGGGCGCTCTCGTGCACGAGGAGCTGCTCGGCGAATCCGCCGAGGCCGACGAACGGCTCGACGGGCGTGTCGCCCCGGCAGAGCCGGGGCGGTTGGCCGGGCGGGCGGGAGCGCCGCTTGCGCTCGCAGTGCTGCAGTTCGCCGCGCATGCACCAGCGGCAGACTCCGCAGAAGGCGGAGGCGCAGGCCGCGACGGGGTCGCCGGGCCTGACGTAGGTGACGGCGCTGCCCACACGCTCGACGATCCCGGCGGCCTCGTGGCCGAGGACGAGTGGCAGGGGGAGGGCGTTGGCCCCCAGGTGCATGGTCCGGTCGGTGTGGCAGACGCCGGAGGCGACGACCCGGACGAGGACCTCGTCGGGTGCGGGGTCCGAGACGGTGACGTCCTCGATCACCAGGTCCTCGCAGAACTCGTGCAGGACGGCTGCTTTCATCAACGCCTCCCGTGGGTTTGCTCATGAGATGCAAATAACAATATATTGCTTATCATTAATTGCGTAGATGTCTGCTTCGGGTGGCGTGGCAGAGGCGCCCGGGACGGCCGCGCGGCGGGGAGGAGACCGGTTGGGCCGCGCCTCCCGTTGGGTGGGCGCGCAGGTGGCGGGCTGTCAGCGCGTCACCGTGGGCGGCGGGGTCGGCGGGGGCTCCGGTGAACACCACCGGGCCGCCGCCGTGGCCCGCGCCGGAGCAGGGTCGATGATCCGGTCGGCGCGGGCCGTCACCGCCCGGTGGCACTCGATGACGACCACCGTGGCGCCCCGCCGCGTCCCGCCGGCGAGCCGTGGACCAGCGTGCTCTTGCCCGCCCCGGCCGGGACCTCCGGGAGCGGGTCCGTTTCCGGGGACCTGGCGGGGTGGGTCACGGCCCCGGTGGCCGCGACGCCGGGGACGCGGAGCGGCGGTGGCAGGCCCCGGCGTCGCGGTCGTCCCGCGAGGCGACTAGCCGCAGTGGTCGTAGACGCTCACGCCGGACAGTTCGTCGTTGCCGACATTGCCGTACGGGAAGTTGCCCGCCCGGTTCTTCGGGAAGAACGCCGCGGGCCGGGTGCCCGGGTCATGGACGTGGAAGTGGCCGCAGAAGCCGTAGGAGCCCCACGCGCTGGCCTCGTCGTTGAACTTCCGGGGCACGTAGTACAGGCCGGGTTCGACGAAGTAGAGGTGCCAGCCCTCACGTTCGGCGCGGGACCCCCACGGGCCGTGCTCGGTCACGACCACGTAGGAGACGCGGTCCCTGTCCCGGCCGTCCCTGCCGTCCCGGCCGTCCCTGCCGTCCCTGCCGTCCCTGCCGTAGCGGTCTCCGCTGGCGGTCTCCCGGGCCGGCTGCAGGCACTCGGCGTTCCCGGCGTCCCCGCCGTCGGGGACGAGGGTCACCGCGCAGCCGGGCAGGACCACCGGCTCGTGGTCGATGCCGGCCTCGGCGGTGGACACGGTGCCGGACACCAGAGCACCGGTCAGCGCCCCGGTGAGAGCGATCTTGGTGAAACGACGCATGACTCCCCCCAAATGTCACGTCGCATGGTGACTGTATGGTTACACACCGTCCCAGGGTGGCGCAGTCTCCGCACCCGTGTCGGCTTTCGGAGTAAGGGAGCGGAAAAGCCCTGGTCAGGGTGTCGTGGTCGGGGGAAGCAGGCGTAGTACCGGCACGGTGGTCCCGGGGACGGCCAGGTCGGTTCCGGCGACCACGAGCAGACCGGTGCCCGGGGGCGCGGAGGCGGCGGTGTCGCCGGGGGGAGTCATCCGCCGGAAGTGGAACTCCGGTTCGGCGAAGGCCTCCTCGCGCGTCGCGGCGGTCTCCGCCGGTCCGGGGCGGCGGGCCACGGACCGGCTGATCCGGCCCACCGTGCGGGCGAAGTCGGCGGCCGCGGTGGGGTCGTGCGGCGGCGGTTCGGGCGGTGGCGCGCCGGGGACCAGCCACAGCGTCGCGCCGGGGGTGCACAGTCCGGCCAGCAGCGCCACGGCGGGGTGGCCGTGCGGGTCCCCGACCCGCACGGTCGCGTCCCGGCCGTCGCGGAGCCGCCCGACCGCGGTCAACTGCTCCTCGGGCGGGTCCGCCCAGTCCAGCAGCTCCAGGGCCGCCGGGACCGGCAGCGGGTCGGGACGGGCGCGCCGCAGCGGCCAGCGGGGGAAGACCGGCGGCGGCCACACGTAGGGAAGCCCGTCGGGCACGTCGCCGAACAGCGGCCGGTAGTGCTCGGGATCCTTGCGGAGCAGCGCGGAACGGTGCGACCGGTGCAGCGCCACGTCGCCCAGCCACGGCGGCAGCAGGTCGCGGGCGAACAGCTCCGCCTCCCGCGGTGCGCGTCCCCCGGTGAACTCCAGCAGCGCGGGCAGCGTGGCGTCGGCTCGGCCCCGCGAGCGCCACTCGGCGCAGACCGCCACCCCGTAGGCCACGAGGGCGGGGACGAAGCCGCGCCACATCGCCACGGCCGGGTGCCGCTGCCAGCCGTACTCGGGCCACACCAGGGCGCGCAGGATCTGCAGGGTCTCCACGCGCTGCTTGCCCAGTCGGCGGTCGTCCAGCACTTCGGCGCAGGCCGCGAAGGTGGGAAGCGGCAGAAAGGTCTGCATGGGCTCCCCCTACCCGGCTCGGCCGCTCCGTACGGTCCGGGACGGGGCGCCGGAGGTGCTTCGGGGCAATGCCCTGCCCGCCTGACTTCCCGCACCGGTTCTCAGGTGATCTCAACCCCTGGGGGCCGTGTGGCACCAGCCCGTGGGAGTTTCCAGGTCACCTCCACTCCAGGGGGGTGTGGAACCCGGCCCCGTGGGGTGGAGGCCGCATGCGCCCCCCTCGGGGCCGAGGCCGCAAGCCCGGGGGGCGAGGTTCCACGACCCCCGGAAGTCTGCGGCCCTTGGATCGGAAAGTCCATCACGTTCCCGAGGAGCGGGTGTTGCGGCGGCCGCTGGAACCCGAGAGGGCCGCCCGGGAGCCTTCCTCCCCCGCGTCCCGGCCTCGGTCGAGGCCGGGACGGGACCGGCCCCGTCCCGGGCGGCGGTGGGGGCGGGGCCGATCGTCGGAGAGGAGCTTCGGCCGCTCGCCTACTTCGTGCGCGGCGGCGCGAGTTTCGCCGAGAGGTCGCGCAGGGCGGCCTCGTCGGGGCGCGCCCCCGCCTCGATGGCCATCCGCGCGTCGACCATCTGCCGGGGCGAGTCGACGCTCAGGTGCGCGGTGAGCCGACCGTCGGCGGCCAGCCAGGCCGCGGCCCACCGCTCGCCGCCGTCGCGGACGACCACCGTGTCGTCGGGGCCGTGATGCCCCACGTACTGGATCTTGTGGCCGAACTGGTCGCTCCAGAAGTAGGGGACCGGATCGTGGACGGGCGGCGGCGTGTCACCGGACGGGTCGTGCAGCAGGACCGCCGCGACGACCCGCGCGGCCTCCCGGGCGTCGTCCCAGTGCTCGACGCGCAGCCGGCCGTTCCAGCGCGGCGACCACCGCACCGCCACGTCGCCGAGGGCGTGGACCCCGGGCTGCGAGGCGCGCAGGTGCTCGTCCACGAGCACCCCCCGCTCCACGTCGACCCCCGAGCCCTCCAGCCAGGCGGTGTCGGGGCGGACGCCGACGCCGACCACGACCACGTCGGCGTCCACGTGCTCGCCGCCGGCCAGTCGCACGCCGGTCTCGGTGACCTCCGCGACACCGGCGTCGAGCCGCAGGTCCACCTCCGCCCACCAGGGCAGGAACCGGGCGCCCACCGTCGGCCCCAGGGCGGCGGCGAGCGGGGCCGGGCCCGCCTCGACGCAGGTCACCGAGCAGCCGTGGCGCAGCGCGGCGGTGGCGACCTCGGCGCTGATCCAACTGGCCCCCACCAGGACGACCCGCTGGCCGGGCTTCAGTTCGGCCCGGAGCCGGGCCGCGTCGTCCAGGGTGCGTACCGTGAGCTGGCGGCCCGGGCCGGGGAGCCTGACGGGGGAGGCGCCGGTGGCGATGACGAGCGCGTCGTAGGACAGTTCACCGTCGGTGGTCCGCACCGTCCGGGACGCGGGGTCCAGGGAGGTGGCGGAGACGCCGAGGCGCACGTCCACCGACAGCTTCGCGTAGTCGGTGGGCAGGGTGGGGTCGTGGTCCTGCTCGACCAGCGCGGCCTTGGTCAGCGGCGGCCGGTCGTAGGGCGGGTGCGGCTCGGCGCAGAGCATGACCAGTTCGCCCTCGTAGCCCTTCGAGCGGAGCTGTTCGCACGTCCTGGCCGCGGCCAGGCCGCCACCGGCGATGACGATCCGTTCCATCGTGACGCTCTCCGTCTCCTCGGTCAGCCGATGACGGCTTCGGACTCGGCAAGCACCCGTCCGCCGGGGGTGAACCTCGCGGGGATGCGGCGGAAGCCCACGTTGGTGCCCTGGTCGGGGAAGCGCTCCAGCGCGGCGAAGTCGATCGTGTAGTCGGGCATGCGGGTCAGGATCTCCTGCAGCAGCCGCTTGGCCATGAGGCGGCCGAGGTGGGAGCCCGCGCAGCGGTGGACGCCGATGCCGAAGGCGACGTGGCGGTTGGGCCAGCGCCTGATGTCGATGGTGTCGGGGGCGTCGAACTGCTCCTCGTCCCGGTTGGCCGAGGCCCACGACAGCAGGACGCGGTCGCCGGCCTTCATCGGGCAGCCGTGGAAGTCCACGTCGCGGGTGACGGTGCGGGCCAGGGCCTGGGTGGGGGAGAAGACGCGCAGGAACTCCTCGACCGCGCGGTCGAGCAGGCCCGGGTCGTCGATGAGCTCCCGGCGGACCTCGGTGTTCCTGGCCAGCCACACCAGGGCCTGGCTCACCAGCGACGCCGTCGTCCCGGTGCCGCCGGAGACGAGCAGGTCGACGATGGCGAAGACCTCCTCGTCGGTGATCGGGCGGCCGTCGATCTCCTGGGCCACCAGGAAGCTGATGACGTCGTCCCGGGGCTCGGCGCGCCGGTCCCGGATGGTCTGCCACATCTGCTCGGACAGGGCGGGCAGTTCGACCTCGACGGCGTGGCGGAACTCGGGGCTGTCCTGCGGGTCGGCCAGGGTGGCGCGGTGGGCCCCGGCGTAGCGGTTCCAGTCCTCGACGGGCAGGCCGAGCCAGTCGATGGTGACGATCGCGGGCACGCCGATGATCGTGGTGAAGTCGCACTCGCCCTTCTCGATGACGCTGTCGACGAAGGCGGTGGTGTAGCGCTCCACCATCTCCTCCATCCGCTTCACCGCGGAGGGGGCCGTGATCTGGTTGACGATCTTGCGGTACTTGCGGAACTCCGGCGGGTCGACCTCGATGGGGATGTGGTGGTACATCGGGGTCGGCGGGATGACGATGGCCAGACCGTCGGTGTCGGCGGCCTCCCGGGTGGAGGAGAACAGGTCGTCGTCGCGGGCCGCGTCGAATACGCTCTGGTAGTCCGAGAGCACCCAGTAGCCGCCGTGGGCCTCGGTCCAGCCCCTCTTGTGGCTCTGGCGCAGTGCGCGGTAGGAGGCGACCGGGTCGTCCGCGTGTTCTGCGGAGTGGTGGTCGAAGTGGACGACCGGGCAGCGTGTGGGGTCGCTCATGGCTGTGTGCCCTTCCTCTGTGCGCGCGGATGTTCCCTGTGTGGCCTGGTTGGGGATTTCTGTGACGTGTGCGGAAGCCTGGTGTGATCTGTGTTGCAGCCCTAGTGATAATCGTTATACTGAAAACCATCAATGTCAAGATGGTCGGAATGAGGGAGCCCCGACCGAAGGAGGGCATCATGCGCGTCCGAGTCGACGGGAAGCAGTGCCAGGGGCACGGCGTGTGCTACATGACCTCGCCCGACGTGTTCGCACCGGACGAGGAGGACGGCCACGCCCACGTGCTCGTCGACGAGGTCGGCTCCGACCTCGAACAGGCGGCCAAGGAGGGCGCGGAGGCCTGCCCCGAGCGGGCCATCACCGTCGAGTGAGACGGCGCGGCGCGGGGCCGCCGCCGCTCTTCGGAGCGGCGGCGGCCCCGACGTGTGCCCGGACCGCGTCGCCCCAGCGGCCGGGGAGGCGGGAGACCTATACTCCGGCACACGGAAGCGCCCGCGATGCCGAGGGGAAAGTGGATGTTCGCTGTCTACGCCGAGAGTTTCTCGCCCGATGACCCGCTGTCCGCCCTGCGCCTGGGGGAGCGTCCCGACCCCGAGCCCGGAGCGGACTGGGCGGTCGTCACGGTCAGGGCCGCGGCGCTCAACCACCACGACGTCTGGTCGCTGCGCGGTGTCGGTCTGCGCGAGGAGCAGTTGCCGATGATCCTCGGCTGCGACGCCGCCGGGTACGACGAGGACGGCAACGAGGTGGTCGTCCACGCCGTCATCAGCAGCCCCGACTGGGTCGGCGACGAGACCCTGGACCCGCGCCGCTCGCTGCTCAGCGAACGCCACCAGGGGACGCTGGCCGAGCGGGTGGCCGTGCCGCGGCGCAACCTCGTCCCCAAGCCGAGGTCGCTGTCGTTCGAGGAGGCGGCCTGCCTGCCCACCGCGTGGCTGACCGCCTACCGGATGCTGTTCACCCAGGCCGGGCTCAAGCCGGGCGACAGCGTGCTGGTGCAGGGCGCGGGCGGCGGCGTGGCCACCGCCCTGATCGCCCTGGGCCGCGCGGCGGGGCTGCGGGTCTTCGCCACCAGCCGCGACGGGGCCAAGCGCGAGCGCGCTGTCGGCCTCGGCGCGCACGAGACGTTCGAGCCCGGCGAGCGGCTGCCGACGCGGGTGGACGCCGTCATGGAGACCGTCGGCAGGGCCACCTGGTCGCACTCGGTCCGGTCGCTGCGTCCCGGAGGGACGGTGGTCATCGCGGGCACGACCTCGGGCGCCGAGCCCGACAGCGCCGAGCTGCCCCGGATCTTCTTCCAGCAGATGCGCGTACAGGGCTCCACCATGGGCACCCGGCGCGAACTGGACCAACTGGTGAACTTCCTCGACGTCACCGGGGTGCGCCCGGTCATCGACCGGACGATGCCGCTGGAGCGGGCGCGCGACGGCTTCGCGGCCATGGTCGAGGGCGAGCTGTTCGGCAAGATCGTCTTCACCCGGTGAGCCGCTCCCGACCCCTCCCGGTCGGGACCGGCCGCCATGACGGGTGCGCCGCCGCTTCGCGGAGAGCGGCGGCGCACCCGTCCGTCTTCTCCCCGCCCTCCGTCCCGGCTTGCCCGGCCCCGGGACGGGTATATGCGGAACGGTTTTTGTATTTGTGTGATAACCCTTGGTAATTTTAGAGGGTGAATTAATTTAACTATGCATATCATTAAGGTACCCCGGGGTGTCCGTGCCACTGGGGAGCCGACCGACTTGTGGAGGTGCTTGCCATGGCACAACCGCCCCTGAGGCCGCAGAAGACGGCGATGCTGGTCGCCCAGCAGATCGTCGCCGACATCAACCGACGAGGAAACACGGTGGGCGACCGCCTTCCCCCCGAGCGGGTCATGCTCGACGAGTACTCCGTGGGCCGGGGGACCCTGCGCGAGTCACTGCGCTTCCTCGAACTGCAGGGAGTCATCTCACTGCGCCCCGGACCCGGCGGAGGGCCCATCGTCCAGCAGCCCGACGCCACCAGTCTGACCACCACGCTGACGCTGCTGATGCAGTTCGAGAAGGCGCCCTTCCGCACCATCACCGAGGCGCGCACCGCGCTGGAGCCCATGATGGCCCGGCTGGCCTCGGAGCGGATGAGCGACGACCGGCTCAAGGAGCTCAAGGAGAGCGTGGACACCATGCGCGAGAACCTGGAGGACCAGGAGGTCTTCCTGGAGGAGAACAAGCGCTTCCACGACCTCATCGCCCACGGCTCCGGCAACGTGATGTTCGGCTACCTCGTGGACTCCCTGCTCGACATCCTCGACGGTTCGGCCATCGGCATCGACTACCCCCAGTTCCGGCGCGCCGCGGTCCACAAGGCGCACCTGAGCATCTACGAGGCGATCGCCTCCCGCGACCCCGAGGCCTCCGCCGAGGCGATGTCCAGGCACATCCACGAGTACGTCCGCTATGCGGAGAAGAAGTTCCCCGACGTCCTCGAAACGCCCATCGTGTGGAGCTCCTGACCCCGGCGGGACGCGGCGACGGCGGCGACGCCACCCCTCCGGTGCCCCGGGCGCGCCGCATCAGTGGATCCGCGCTGCTCACGTGACTCTCATATAGACCCATGATTCCAATCATGATAAGAAATATGTATGTCACAAGCGCGATCCAACGATGTGGTCATCGTCGACGCGGTGCGCACCGCCGCCGGCCGTGGACGTCAGGGCGGGGCGCTCGCCGACCTCCACCCGGTGGACCTGCTCGCCCAGACCCTCAGGCAACTGATCTCGCGCCACGACCTCGACCCGGGGACCGTGGACGACGTCATCATCGGATGCGTGTCGCAGGTGGGCGAGCAGTCGGCGACCCCCGGCCGCATGGCCTGGCTCGGCGCCGGGTTCCCCGCCCACGTCCCCGCCACGACCATCGACCGCAAGTGCGGCTCCAGCCAGCAGGCGGTCCACTTCGCCGCACAGGGCATCGCGGCCGGTTCCTACGACATCGTGGTCGCCGGCGGTGTGGAGTCGATGAGCCGCGTCGTCATGGGCTCGGCGCGCATGGGCGCCGACCCCTACGGCGCCCTGGTCGCCGAGCGCTACGCCCCCGGACTGGTCTCCCAGGGGGTGGCGGCCGAACTGGTCGCGGCGCGCTGGAAGCTGGACCGCACCACCCTGGACGAGTACTCGGTCCGCTCCCACCGGCTCGCCGCCCAGGCCCAGCAGGCCGGTCTGTTCGATCGGGAGATCGTCGGCGTCCGGACCCCCTCGGGTACCTTCGACCGTGACGAGACCATCCGCCCGCAGAGCACCGTCGACAAGCTCGCCGCGCTCAGGACCGTCTTCGCCACCCCCGAGCTGTCCGAGCGCTTCCCCGAGATCGACTGGAGCATCACCGCGGGCAACTCCTCGCAGATCACCGACGGGGCCAGCGCGCTGCTGCTGATGAGCCGCGCCAGATGCGAGGAACTCGGCTACACCCCGCGCGCCCGCGTCCACTCGATGGCGGTCTGCGGCGACGACCCCCTGCTCATGCTGACCGCGCCCATCCCGGCGACGCGCAGGGTCCTGGAGCGCTCCGGTCTGTCGCTGTCCGACATCGACCACATCGAGATCAACGAGGCGTTCGCCCCCGTTCCCCTGGCCTGGCTCGCCGAGTTCGACGCCGACATCGCCAGGGTCAACCCCCGCGGCGGCGCGATCGCGCTCGGCCACCCGCTCGGCGCCTCGGGCACGCGGCTCATGACCACGATGCTGCACGCGCTGGAGGACAACGACCAGCAGTTCGGCCTGCAGTTGATGTGCGAGGCCGGCGGCATGGCCAACGCCACCCTCATCGAACGCATCTGACCAGCGACATCCCAGCGACATCGACTTTCGGAGGAGACAGCGTGGACGTCAACGGAGCTTCCGTCGTGGTGACCGGAGGGGCCTCCGGCCTGGGCGCCGCGACCGCGGCGCGGCTGGCGAAGCAGGGGGCCCACGTGGTCATCGTCGACCTGCCCCGGTCCAGGGGCGGGGAGGTGGCCGAGGAGATCGGCGGGCGGTTCGCCCCGGCGGACGTGACCGACCCCGACGCGGTCGACGCCGCGCTCGACCTCGCCGAGACCAGGGCCCCGCTGCGCGCGCTCGTGCACTGCGCCGGACGCGGCGCCACCGTGCGCGTGGTCGAGAAGGACGGCAGCCCCGGCTCCCTGGAGACCTACGAGCAGATCGTCCGGACCAACCTGTTCGGCACGTTCAACGTGCTGCGCCTGGCCGCCGCCCGGATGGCCCGCAACGAGGTCGTCGACGAGGAGCGGGGCGTGTGCGTCCTCACCGCCTCGGTGGCCGCCTACGAGGGCCAGATCGGCCAGATCCCCTACGCCTCGGCCAAGGCGGGCGTGGCGGGCATGACCATCGTCGCCGCCCGCGACCTGGCCACCAAGAAGATCCGGGTCGCCACGATCGCCCCGGGCGTGTTCGACACCCCCATCCTCAGCCGCTTCCCCCAGGAGGTCCGCGACGCCCTCGGCAGGTCGGTGCCGCACCCCAACCGCCTGGGCCATGTCGACGAGTACGCCATGCTCGCCCACCACATCGTCGAGAACAAGATGATCAACGGCGAGGTCATCCGCCTTGACGGGGCCATGCGCATGAGCGCGCGCTGAGGCGGGCGCACACCGAGCCGACCAGCGGGGCACAGGAAGAGGAATCCACAATGAGCAGCACTGTCAACGGCGACGCACCCGACCTCCTCGTCGAGGAGCGCGGGCGGGTGCTCGTGCTCACCATGAACCGGCCCGGGGCCCGCAACGCCATGTCGCAGGCCATGGCCCACCAGATCGCCGAGGCCCTGGAGACCCTCGACAGCCGGCCCGACCTCAGCGTCGGCGTCATCACCGGGGCGGGCGGCACCTTCTGCGCGGGGATGGACCTCAAGGGGTTCGCCCGCGGGGAGCGCCCGGTCGTGCCGGGCCGGGGGTTCGCCGGTCTGGTGCAGCAGCCGCCGAGGAAGCCGCTCATCGCGGCGGTGGAGGGCTACGCGCTCGCCGGGGGCTTCGAGATCGTGCTCTCGTGCGACCTGGTCGTGGCCTCCCGCGAGGCGAGGTTCGGGCTTCCCGAGGTCAAGCGCGGACTCACCGCCGCCGCGGGCGGCCTGCTCCGGCTGCAGCACCGCATCCCCTACCACCTGGCGATGGAGCTCGTCCTCACCGGACGGATGTGGCCGGCGGCCGAGGCCGCCGACGTGCACCTGGTCAACCGGCTCACCGAGCCCGGCGAGGCGTTCGCCGCGGCGCTCGCCCTCGCCGGGGAGGTCGCCGCCAACGCGCCCCTGGCGCTGGCCGCCTCCAAGCAGGTGCTGGTCAACTCGGTGGACTGGACACTGGACACCCAGTTCGCGCGCCAGGAGGAGTACGTCAACCCGGTGCGGGAGTCCGCCGACGCCAAGGAGGGCGCGCTCGCGTTCGTCGAGAAGCGCGAACCGCGCTGGAGCGGCCGGTAGGCCGGTTCCCGGCAGGGGCGGCGCGGTCGCGGCCGGGGACGCGCGCCGCGCGCCTCGAACCGGCGGACGCCGCGCAGGAGGGGCCGCTGGACACGGAAGCGGGGGCGCTCCCACGGAGCGCCCCCGACGTGTACCCCACCGCGAGGCGGGAATCGGCGCATAATTGTTGATCAACATAACCATGATTATGGTAGGCTCGGTGTCGATCCGAGGGGTGTCGCGTCGGCTCCTCCGACCCGTCCGGAGGGCGGAATCCGGGGAGGTGGCGGCCGGTGCGCTCCGGTGGGGTCGCGCCGCGGGGGATGTCGTCTTGGGGTGGCGCGACGGCCTCGGGTTGTGCCCGCGGCGGCAAAAGGTTCCGCCGCGGGCATTGACTCGGGGGACTGGGTACTCATATCTAGTATAATGATTAACCAAGACAGAAGGGGACTGCCCCATGACGGCCAAACCCGTCGATGAATACACGGAGATCCGTGAACTGGCTGCGAAGGTCGCCCGCGAGGTGTACGGGCCGATCGCCGAGAAGCTCGACGTGGAACGGAGCCCGATCTCGCGCGAGGAGCGGCTCCGCCTGGGTGAACTGGGCTTCCTCGGCATCGCCCACCAGGAGCGCTACGGTGGGGCCGGGGCTCCCCTCGCCCAGGCGCTGGCCGTGATCGAGGAGTTCGCCAAGGTCTGCCGGCCCGCGGCCTTCCAGATCTTCGAGGCCAACACCGGACCGGCGCAGGTGATCAACCACCTGGGCACCGAGGAGCAGCGCGAGCGCTGGCTGCCGGACATCGTCTCCGGCGAGAGGACCATGGCCGTCGCCATCTCCGAGCCCGACGCCGGCTCCGCCGCCACCGACATGCGTACCTCGGCCCGGCCCTCCGGCGACGGCTACGTGATCAACGGCACCAAGCGCTGGATCTCCAACGGCGGAGAGGCCGACCAGTACCTCGTCTACGCCCGGCTCGGCGACGCCCCCGGGTCCAAGGCGATCGGCGCGCTCGTGGTCGACAAGGGCACCCCCGGACTCAGCTTCGGCCCTCCCGAACGGCTCATGGGCTTCCGCGGCATCCCCTCGGCCGACATCATCTTCGACGACGTGTGGGTGCCCAGGGAGAACCTGGTCGTTCCCGAGGGCGGCTTCGGCAGGCTGTTCGGCGTCTTCTCCGTCGAACGCCTCGGCAACACGACGATGAGCCTGGCCATCGGCCAGGAGGCCCTGGACCGGACCATCCAGTACGTCCAGGAGCGCGAGCAGTTCGGCAGGCCGCTCATCGAGTTCCAGAGCATCCAGGTCACCCTCGCCGACATGGTGCTGCAGGTCGACGCCGCGCGCCTGCTGCAGCAGCGCGCCGCTGCCAGCGCCGAGAACGGGCTGCCCGACCCGCTGCAGGTCTCCCTGGCCAAGTGCACCGCCAACGAGATGGCCAAGCGGGTCACCGACCTGGCCATGCAGTTGCACGGCGGCAACGGGTACACCGAGGAGTACGGCATCGAGCGACTGCACCGCGACGCCCACGGCTGGGCCATCGCGGGCGGCACGCCGACCATGCAGCGCATCCGCATCGTCTCCGAACTGCTGGGCCGCAAGTTCAACCAGCGCCGGTAGCCGAGCCGCCGTTTCAGGACACATCCTCGAGGAAGAAGAGGGCGATCGTGGAAGATGGGCAGTTGTTCGACCTGGGTCCGCGTCACCGCGAGATCCAGCGGATCGCGCGGTCGGTGGCCGAGAGCGTCGAGGAGTTCGCCGACGAGGCGGACGCCGCGGTCGAGGTGCACCGGGGCGTCGCACAGGCGCTGCGGGACAGCGGTCTGGCGCGCCAGGTGGTGCCCGCGGCCTACGGAGGTGAGAGCGACGTCCTCGACCCGCTCGCGATCGCCGTCGTCCGCGAGGCGCTGATGTACACCTCGGCGCACCTGGACTCCCTGTTCGGCATGCAGGGGGTGGGGAGCTACTCGCTCACCGTCGGCGGCTCCGACGAGCTGAGGCGCGAGTGGCTCCCTCGGGTGGCCCGGCTGGAGGCGATCGCCGGGCTCGCCCTGACCGAACCCGACATCGGTTCCGACCTGCGGGGCGTCACCACGACCATCGAGGCCACCCCCAGGGGGGTGCGGGTCGACGGCCGCAAGTCGTTCATCACCAACGGCGGCGTCGCCGACTTCTACTGCGTCCTCGGCCGTGAGGGCGAGGGCTACTCCATGGTGCTGGTCCCCGCGGACGCGCCCGGCCTGACCGTCCGGCGCGGCGACGACCTCATCGCGCCGCACATCCTGGGGGAACTCCACTTCGAGGGGGTCGAGGTGCCCGAGGGCAACCGCCTCGGCGTGCCGGGTCGGGCGTTCTCCCTCATGCTGCAGACGCTGGCGGTGTTCCGGGTGACCGTGGCGGGCTCGGCCGTCGGGCTCGCCCAGGCGGCCCTCGACGAGGCGCTGCGGCACGCCGGGACCCGTCAGCAGTTCGGCAGGCCGCTGCTCGACCTGGGTGCGGTGTCGCAGAGCCTGGCGTTGTCGTGGACCGAGGTGGAGACGGCCAGGGCCATCACCTACCGGGCGGCCGCCCTCGCCAAGAGCGACCCACTGGGGCATCTGGACTACTCCTCGATCGCCAAGGTCAGCGCGACCGAGGCGGCGGGGCGCGTGGCCGACCGCTCGGTGCAGACCATGGGCCGCTTCGGACTGGTCCGCGGCTCCAAGATCGAGCGCCTCTACCGCAACGCGCGGCCGCTGCGCGTGTACGAGGGGGCCACCGAGGTGCTGCTCGACTCCCTGGCCAGGCGGCTCGCCAAGCGGAGCGGCTGAACCCTCCCCGCGACACCGCGTACAGGGACCGTGCTCCGCCGCGAACGCCTCTTGACCTACGTCACAATAATTTCTTATGATGATTAGAAGTAATAGGGGTGTGGGGTGGCCGGAAGTCGCGGCGGCGACGCCGCGGCGGAGTGCGGTACGCGCGGCCGGCGGGCACCCCACGTGACGATCAGGCTGGACAACCACTGTGAAGGGATGCGATAGCATGCGCCGTTTCGAGGGACGTATCGCCGCCGTCGTCGGCGGCGGGTCGGGCATGGGCCGCGCCATCTCGCACCGCCTGGCCTCCGAGGGCGCCCACGTCTACGTGGCCGACCTCAGCGAGGACGCGGCGAAGAAGGTCGCCGAGGAGATCGCCGCCGACGGTGGGACCGCCAGCCCCGTCCAGGTCGACGCCACCGACAACGACAGCATCACGGCGCTGTTCGACCGCATCCGCTCCGAACACGGCGTCCTGCACGTCCTGCACGCCCAGGTCGGCATGCCCGGCCCCGGCGGCATCGAGGTCGACGACGCCCAGTGGCAGAAGAACATCGACGTCAACGTCAAGAGCGCCTACTACACCTGCACCCTCGGCTACGACCTGCTCAGGGCCGCCGACGGCAAGGGGTCGATCACCATGACCTCCTCCACCTCGGCGCTCGTCGGCTCCCCGTTCAGCCCCGTCTACTCGCTGACCAAGGGCGCCCTCGTCCCCTTCACCCGCGCCCTCGCCCTCAAGGGCGCCCCCGACGGCGTCCGGGTCAACGTGATCTGCCCCGGCACCGTGCAGACCCCCATGCTCGCCCAGTTCTTCGGGCGCGAGCCGGGCGCGGACGTCTCCGAGCTGACCAAGGACTTCGTCAGCGGCATCCCGCTCGGCCGCGGCGCCCAGCCCGAGGAGATCGCCTCCGTCATCGCCTTCCTCGCCAGCGACGACGCCAGCTACGTCACCGGGGTCACCATCCCCGTCGACGGCGGACTGACCGCCAAGTAGCAGCCCCACACCGACACCGCTCCCGTCCGCGCGGTCCCACCCCGCGCGGACGGGGTCTGATCGGGAGGATCAGATGGACTTCAGCAAGGACACAGTGCACGAGGACATCCGCTCGGCGGTGCGTGACCTGTGCGCGAACTTCTCCGACGACTACTGGATGGAGCACGACCAGTCGCAGGAGTTCCCCTGGGAGTTCTACAACGCCGTGGTCAAGGGCGGCTGGCTGGGGCTGACCGTCCCCACCGAGTACGGCGGCGGCGGGCTCGGCGTCACCGAGGCCGCCATCGTGGAGCAGGAGATCGCCGCCTCCGGCGCGGGCATGAACGGCTGCAGCGCCGTGCACATCGGCATCTTCGGCTTCGAGCCGATCATCAGGCACGGCAGCGAGGACCTCAAGCGGCGCTTCCTGCCCCGCCTCGTCGGCGGTGACCTGCACGTGTCCTTCGCCGTCACCGAACCCGACGCGGGCACCGACACCACCAACATCTCCACCTTCGCCCGCAGGGTCGACGGCGGCTGGCTGGTCTCCGGCAAGAAGGTGTGGATCACCAAGGCCCAGGAGGCCGAGCGGCTGATCCTGCTGGCCCGCACCACCCCGCGCGACCAGGTGGCCAAGAAGACCGACGGGCTGACGCTGTTCTTCGCCCCCATGGACCGCGAGCGCGTCACGGTGCGGCGCATCCCCAAGATGGGCCGCAACGCCATCGACACCAACGAGCTGTTCATCGACGACCTGTTCGTCCCCGAGGGAGACGTCGTCGGCGAGGTCGGCAGGGGCTTCCGGACCATCCTGGCCGGCCTCAACGCCGAACGGGTCATCTCGGCCAACGCCGCCATCGGCATCGGACGCGCCGCGCTGCGCCGGGCCACCGACTACGCCAGGCAGCGCACGGTCTTCGGCCGCCCGATCGGCCAGAACCAGGGCATCGCGTTCCCGCTCGCCCAGGCCCTCATCAAACTCGACGCCGCCGACGTGATGTGCCAGCGCGCCGCCTGGCTCATCGACAACGACCAGCCCAGCGGCCGCGAGGCCAACGCCGCCAAGTACCTGGCCGCCGAGGCCGGGTTCTTCGCCGCCGACGCGGCGCTGAGCGCGCACGGCGGCTACGGCTACAGCAGGGAGTACCACGTCGAGCGGTACTTCCGTGAGGCGCGGCTCATGCGCATCGCGCCGATCAGCCAGGAGATGGTCCTCAACTACGTGTCCGAGCACGTCCTCGGACTGCCGAGGAGCTACTGATGCAGCCCTACCGCTCCGTACTCTTCGTCCCCGGCCACCGCCCCGGGTGGGTGGACAAGGCGCTGGCCTCGGGAACAGACGCGATCGTGCTCGACCTGGAGGACTCGGTGCCCCAGGCGCAGAAGGCCGCCGCCCGGGCCACCGTCGCCGAGTCCATCCGGCGGGTGCGCGCCGACAACGCCGACGTCGGCCTGTTCGTCCGGGTCAACCCGCTCAACACGAGGATGACCGGCGCCGACCTGGAGGAGGTCGTGGTTCCGGGACTGACCGGCGTCTTCGCCCCCAAGGTCGAGCAGGCCACCGACGTGCTGCGCTACGACGCGCTGCTGGACCACTTCGAGTCCCGCAACGGCGTGGACGGCCTGGAGTACATCATCCCGGTGGAGACGGTGCGCGCCATCCACTCCTGTCTGGAGGTGGCCACCGCGTCCCCGCGGGTGGGGGCCATGATCGGCCCGACCGCCGAGCACGCCGACATCGCGCGGGCCGTGGGCTACGAGTGGACGCCGGAGGGCACCGAGACGCTCTACCACCGCAGCCGCATCCTGCTCGCCTGCCGCGAGGCCGGGATCCACGCCCTCACCGGACTGTGGGAGGACCTTGAGAACCTCGACGGCCTGCGCGAGTTCGCGCGGCGGGGCCGCCGGCTCGGCTACCGGGGGATGATCGCGATCCACCCCAGCCACGTCGCGGTCGTCAACGACGTGTTCACCCCCTCCGACGCCGACGTCGCCTTCTACCGGGGGCTGGTCGAGGCCTACGAGAAGGCCGCCGCCGAGGGGGTCGGAGCGCTGCGCTACCGGGGTGTGCACATCGACAAGGCCCACTACGACAAGGCACTGGACTGGCTGGAGCGCGCCGAGCGCCTGCGGGCGGACGGCCGCGGGGCGGGGAGGGAAGCGAAATGACCATGCGCGGGCTGTACTTCGAGGAGTTCGAGGTGGGCAGGGTGTACAAGCACCCGTTCACCCGGACCGTCACCGAGATGGACAACGTCATGTTCACCTCGCTGACGATGAACCTGCAGCCGCTGCACCTCGACGAGGAGTTCGCCAAGAACACCGTCCACGGCCGCCGCGTCTTCAACAGCCTGTTCACCCTCGCGCTCATCGGCGCCTTCCACGTGCCCGAGCTGACCATGGGCACCACCCTGGGCAACCTCGGCTACGACGAGGTCAAGTTCCCGCACCCGGTCTTCCACGGCGACACCCTGCGCGCCGAGACCACCATCCTCGACAAACGCGAGTCCAGGAGCCGGACCGACTCCGGCATCGTCTGGTTCGAGCACCGCGGATACAACCAGGACGACGTCCTGGTCTGCATGTGCCGCCGGGTGGGACTCATGCTCAAGAAGCCGGTCGACGCCGACAACAGCGAGGGAGAGGCCTGATGAGCGTCAGCAGCGAGACCATCGCCGCCATCCGCGACTACGTTCCCGAGGTACGGGACCTGACCATCGGCGGCCGACCGGTCACGCCCGCCGGTGAGCGCTGGGACGTGTACAACCCCGCCACCGAGGAGGTCATCGGCACGGTCGGCGGCGCCTCCCCCGAGCAGGTCGACGAGGCCGTCCGCGCCGCCCGCGCCGCCTTCGGCCCCTGGTCGGTGACGCCGGGCGAGCAGCGGTGCGCCGCCATCCTCAGCCTCGCCGACCGCATGGAGGAGCGCTTCGAGAAGCTGCTGGCCTCCATCGTCAACGAGGTGGGCACCCCGGTCTCCCTCGCCGAGTTCCTCCAGGTGCGGATGGGGATCGGCCACCTGCGCTGGCAGGCCGAGGCGGCCAAGAAGGACCGTACGGTCCACCTGGGCCCCTACGACGTCCCGGTGCCCACGATGAGCGACGTCGACCACTTCCCGGTGGGTGTGGTCGCCGCGATCACCGGCTACAACTACCCGCTCAACCTGGCGATCTTCAAGTTCGGCGCGGCGCTGGCCGCGGGCTGCACCGTGGTGCTGCTGCCCTCGCCCCGAACCCCGCTGACCACCCTGCTGCTGGGCGAGCTGGTCCGCGAGTCGGACCTGCCCGACGGCGTGCTCAACATCATCGTCGGCGGCGCCGACGTCGGCCAGTGCCTGTCCTCCCACCCGGGTGTGGACAAGGTGTCCTTCACCGGCTCCGACGCGGTGGGCGCCAAGATCATGGCGCAGGCGGCGGCCAACCTCAACGGCGTCACCCTGGAACTCGGCGGCAAGTCCGCCAACATCGTCCTGCCCGGCTGCGACGTCGAGTCCTTCGCGGTGGACATGCACCTGCGCTGGTCCCGCAACGCCGGGCAGGGCTGCGCGGCACTGGCCCGGCTGCTGGTCCACGAGGGCCTCTACGACCGCTTCCTGAAGTCCGGCGCCGACGCCTTCGGCCAGATGAAGGTCGGCGACCCCTGGGACCCGGCCACCAACATCGGCCCGCTGATCCGCCCCGACCACCGCGACCGCGTCAACGGGTTCGTCACCGAGGCGCTGGAGCAGGGCGGCCGGGCGCTGCTGCGGGTCGACACCCCACTGCCGGAGAGGGGCTGGTACGTCAACCCGGTGCTGCTGGGCGACCTGCCGCACAGCGCCCGCGCGGTGCAGCAGGAGATCTTCGGCCCGGTCGCGGTCGTGCTGCCGTTCGAGGACACCGACGAGGCGGTCCGCCTGGCCAACGACACCGCCTACGGCCTGGCCGCCAATGTGTGGGCGCCCGACCTGCAGGAGGGCCGCCGCGTCGCCGAGCGGCTGCGCGCCGGAACGGTGTGGATCAACGGCGGCGGAGCGATGCGCCCCGACGCCCCCTTCGGCGGCGCGGGCCGCTCGGGCATCGGCCGGGAGATCGGCGAGTGGGGGATCATGGAGTTCCTGGAGCCCCGCCACATCCAGTGGGCCCTGTGACGCCCGCGCTCACCCCTTCGGTACGGCTTTTCGAAAGTAGGCGGAGATGACGGAGAACAGGGCCGCGGCGGACGGCCCCCTCGCCGGGGTGCGCGTCCTCGAACTCGGTTCGATGTACGCGGCGCCCACCGCGGGGCGGATGCTGCGGGACTTCGGCGCCCGGGTCGTCAAGGTCGAGGACCCGGTCACCGGGGACTACGCCCGGCAGTGGGTGCCGCAGAAGGACGGACTGTCGCTGGGCTTCTCCCGGCTCAACGCGGGCAAGCGCTCGGTCGGCGTCGACCTGCGCAGGCCGGAGGGCCAGGACCTGGTCCGGCGGCTGGCCGCCGAGGTGGACGTCGTGGTCGAGTCCTTCCGGCCGGGCCGGCTGGAGGAGTGGGGGCTGGGCTACGACGCGCTCAGCGCGGACAACCCCGGCCTGGTGCTGACCCGGGTGTCCGGTTTCGGGCAGACCGGCCCCTACCGGGAGCGGCCCGGGTTCGGCACCGTCGCCGAGACGGCCTGCGGGTTCGCGGGCATCAACGGGTGGCCCGACTCGCCGCCGACCGCGCCGCCGTTCGGCTTCGCGGACTCCATCGCCGGGATCTCGGCGGCCATGGGCACGGCCATGGCCCTGTTCCGGCGGGAGCGCACCGGGCAGGGCGACGTGGTCGACGTGGCGCTGTACGAGCCGCTGATGTTCATCATCGGCGACCTGGTGCTGCGCTACACCGGGCTCGGCGAGATCCAGACCCGTATCGGCAACGACACCGGCGCGGCCTCGCCCCGGGGCATCTACCAGGCCTCCGACGGCAGGTACCTGGCCATCGCCGCCTCCAACCAGTCGATCGCGGCGCGGCTGTTCGCGGCCATGGGCCAGCCCGACCTCATCAGGGACCCGAGGTTCGCGACCAACGCCGACCGGCTCGCCAACAACGAGCTGGTGCAAAAACAGGTCGCCGACTGGGTCGGCTCGCTCCCGCGCGACCGGGTGCTGGCCGTGCTGGAGGAGTACGAGGTGGTCAGCTCCCCGGTCAACGACGCCAGCGACATCGTGGCCGACCCGCACTTCCTGGAGCGCACCCTCGTGCCGATCACCGGCAACGAGACACTCAGGTCGGTGCTGATGCCCGGTCCGGTGCTGCACATGGCCCACTACCCGGGACCCGAGTACCACGGCGTGCCCGCGGTCGGTGAGCACACCCACTCGGTGCTGTCCGAGGAGTTCCGGTTCTCCGAGTCGGAGTTGGCCGGACTGGTCGACGGCGGTGTCATCAACGCCGCGCGTTGACGAACCGAGGGGTGTTTGCGACGCCACTCCTCCGTCGAGCGCGCAACGGTCCCATTCCGGGTGGGGATTTACGGTCCTGTTGTTTTCCCCGGGATAAAGTGCCGCGGAATCGGCGGAGGAGTGGAACAGCGGTATGCTGCCGAACATTATGAGTGGATTTGGGTCATCCGGCGTCACATGGGAACGGCGCAGCGAGAAGGTCTCCGAGATCGTCGCCCGTGAGATCGTGCGTGACATCGCCAGACGGCGTCCCGCTCCGAATTCCGTCCTGGAATCGGAGAGCGCCATGATCAAGCGCTACCAGGTGGCACGCGGTTCGCTCCGTGAGGCGCTGCGCATCCTCGAGGTGCACGGCCTGATCCGGATGAAACCGGGGCCGGGCGGCGGTCCCGTGCTGTCCGAGGTGAGCAGTCGCGATTTCGGCCGGATGGCCACTCTGTTCTTCCAGGTTCTCGACATTCGTTTCGCCGAACTCGTCGAGGCCCGTCTCATGTTGGAGCCGTTCATCGCCCGACTGGCGGCCGAGCGGCACGATCCGGACGACAACGAGGAACTGCGGGCCATCGTGCGGCAGGGTTACGAGGCCCAGACCACCGAGGCCTGGCTGCGGGCCACCGACGCCTTCCACACCAAGGTGCTGTCGATGTCGGGCAACGGCATGCTCACGCTCATCGCCTGCGCGTTGAAGGACATCTTCACCGAGCGCGCCTCGACCGTCTACGTGGCCAACGAGGGCGGCCACATCAGGGACGCGCACTCCGGGATCGCCGAGGCCGTCATCAACGGCGACGCCGAGACCGCGGAGCGCCTGATGCGCGACCACCTCCAGGGGTACGCGGAGATGGTCGCCCAGCGCGAACCGAACCTGATGGACGAGGTCGTCGACTGGCGTTAGCCGTCCTCCGCGTGCGCCGGTTCCCCGGCGCACGCGCTCCCGCCGGGCCCGTCGGACCCGTCGGGTCGCCCGTCCCCGTGCACCGGGGCCCGCAGCGGTGCGGCGGA
The DNA here is from genome assembly GCF_003574835.2 of Thermobifida halotolerans. Lineage (NCBI taxonomy): Bacteria > Bacillati > Actinomycetota > Actinomycetes > Streptosporangiales > Nocardiopsidaceae > Thermobifida > Thermobifida halotolerans. Next base: position 1,536,180 of record NZ_CP063196.1, read on the forward strand.
CGCGGGGGCCGTGTCCGCTCCTTCACCGCCTTCCCTCCGGTCGGCGCGCGGGTGCCCCGCACGTCGACCGCGTCGGCAACAGGGGCGTCCGGGGGTTCGCGTCCCGGTCTTCCCGGAAGGAAGCCGTCGCCGGCGCCGCACGGACGCGCCGAGGAGCGCCCACGGGCACCGCCCCGGTGACAGGGCAGAACCGTCACCGACGTGTTGCGTGCCGGGCCACACCGTTTCCAAATATTAATAATAATGGTTATATTATCCTGCTCTCCGCGGTCCGCCGGGTGCTCCGCGAGGCCGCGGTCGCCGTGGGCGGCGGTCCGGCGGGAGGAGGCGCCCGGTGGGCCGGTGGGGCCGGGGGTGAGGCGGCGTCCGCCCCGAAAGGGGTGGACAAGTGTGACCTGGACCTCTAACGTGACAACCATCACTATAATCATCATGATTATGTGGTTGGCGATTGGATGGTCCATGAACATGCGTAAGAACTGGTTCCGCTCTGTCTTCGCCGTCACCGGAGCCGCAACACTCATCGCCGGTCTCACCGCCTGCGGCAGCTCCGACGCCGGAGAGGCCGCGGGGAGCGGAGCGGGCGAGGGCCTGCCGGACACGATCAAGATCATGTCCATCAAGGAGATGACCGGCCCCGTCGCCTTCGCCGGGGAGAACAGCACCAAGGGCGTCGACCTGGCGGTCGAGCAGATCAACGAGCAGGGCTTCCTCGGCGACACCAAGCTGGAGATCGACCTCAAGGACAGCTCCGACAGCACCCAGGAGGCCGCCAGCTTCGCCACCCAGGCGGTGTCCGACTCCTCCTACGCCGCCATCCTCGGCCCCGGACTCAGCGCCCAGGCCTCCGCCATCTCCCCGATCGCGGAGAAGGGCCAGATCCCGGTCGTCTACTACCAGGCCGGCAGCGAGGGCGTCCTGGTCGGCGACTACACCTACCGGGTCACCGCTCCGGCGGGCTCCTACTACCCCGTCATCGGCGACTACCTGAAGGACAGGAAGGTCGAGACCGCCGCCGTCCTCTACAACAGCGGCAACCCCACCCTCACCGAACTCGGTGAGAAGACGGTGCCCGGGGTGATCGAGGACAACGGCGTCTCCATCGAGCGCTCCGACGGCGTCGCGGTCGACGCCCAGGACTTCACCGCGGTCAGCTCCCAGATCGCCAACGACGCCCCCGACGCGGTCTTCGTCCTGCTCACCGGCCCGCAGAACCCCCGCGCCGTCAGCCAGCTGCGGCAGAAGGGCTACGAGGGCGAGATCATCGGCATGACCACGATGGGCGCCGGCAACCTGCAGACCGCCGGGGAGGAGGCCGCCGGAGTCGTGTGGCCCAGCAACTTCAGCGCCCGCAGCGAGGCCCCCTCCACCCAGGAGTTCGTCGAGGCCTACCAGGAGAAGTACGACGGCGAGGTCCCCAACAACTACGCCGCCGAGGGCTACGACACCGTCTGGCTGCTGGCCCGCGGCATCAAGGAGGCGGACAGCGCCGAGCGCACCGCCATCCAGGAGGGAATCGCCAAGATCGCCGCGGAGGGCTTCGACGGCGCCCAGGGACCCCTGGCCTTCGAGGGCAACGACGTGCGCGTCGAGGGCGTGCTGGCCAGCTGGGACGGCTCCGAGGAGATCGTCCTCACCCTGGACGGCTCCTGATGCCGCGTCCCCCAGGCAGAGGTGTCACGGAAAGACGTGAGGCCGTGTTGAGCACACGTGACGCGGGCGCGCCGCGCACCGGAGCGGCGGAGAGGAGGAGGCGGTGGCGGAGATCCTGATCGACGCGGTCACCCTCGGCGCGCTGTACCTCCTCTTCGCGCTCGGCATGAGCGTGGCGTGGGGAACCATCGGCATCCTCAACTTCGCCCACGGCAGCACCTTCATGTTCTCGGCGATGGTCGCCCACTACGCCGTGCAGTCGGTGGCGCTGCCGATGTGGGCCATGGTCCTGCTCGGCGCCGCCGTCGGCATGGTGCTGTCGGTGCTGACCCAGGCGCTGATCTTCAACCTGATCCTGCGCCGCAACCCCGACCTGCTCAAGGCCGAGATGCAGATCGTGGTGGGCGGCATCGGCGCCGCCAGCGTCCTGCTGGCGATCGCCCAGAACCTGACCAAGAGCGTGCCGTTCGGCTTCTCGGCCAGCACGTTCCAGATCGCGACCTACCAGCTCGGCCCGGTGCAGATCTCCAACGTGCAGATCGTCATCCTCGTGGCCGCCTTCGGGCTGGCGGGCCTGGCCGCGTGGTGGCTGAGGTCCGCCCGCGCCGGACTGGCACTGCGCGCCATCGGCGTCAACCCCGAGGTCGCCAGCCTCATGGGCGTCGACCGCGGCCGGATGGCGCTCGGCACGATGGCGGCGGCCGGGGCGCTGGCCGGGGTCGCCGGGATCCTGCTCACCTACTACCTCGGCTCGATCGCCCCCGAGACCGGCGACAGCTTCCTGATCAGCGCGTTCGCCGCGATCATCCTCGGCGGTATCGGATCGGTCGCCGGAGTGGTCACCGGAGCGATGGTCCTGGCCCTGGCCGAGACCCTCGTGGTGACCCAGATGTCGGGCACCTGGGCCAGCGCGGTGGCCTTCGGCCTCATCTTCGTGGTGCTGCTCTTCCTGCCGCGCGGCATCTTCGGCCGTAAGGAGGTGCGTCGGACATGACCGCCTGGTACGCGTCCCACCTGGTCCTGATCGAGGCCACGTTCATCAACTTCCTGCTGGCGCTGAGCATCCACGTCCCCCTGCGGGTCGGCGTCTTCTCCTTCGCCGGAGTCGGCAGCTACGGACTGGGTGCCTACACCGCGGCCGTCCTGACCCTGCGCTACGAGGTCCCGGCCGCCGTCGCCATCGGCGCGGCCGTCCTCTTCTCCGCGCTCGTCGGCTACCTGTTCTCCCTGCTGGTCGCCCGGCTGAGCGGGTTGTACCTGGCCATGGCCACCATCGCGTTCGTGCTGATCATCGCGGTGCTCGCCACCAACGGCGGCGAGCTGACCGGGGGCGCGCACGGCCTGTACGGGGTGATCAGCGACCTGACGACCGGGGGCGTGGTGGTGGTCTGCGCGGTTGCGGCGCTGCTGCTCGCCCTCACCGAGCGCGGTCCGCTGCGCAGGCGCGTCGACGCGGTGCGCGAGGACCCGGAGCTGTCGCTGTCCATGGGCATCGCAGTGGTGCCCATGCGGCAGATCGCCTTCGCGGTCAGCGGCGCGCTGGGCGCGTGCGCCGGGGCGATGAACACCCTGCTGCGCACCACCGTCTCCCCCGAGGAGGTCAACTTCCACCTGATCGTGCTCGCCCTGACGATGGTCATCATCGGCGGGATCCGGTCGTGGCTGGGAGCCCTCATCGGCGCCGTGATCTTCACCTGGCTGCCGAGCGTGCTGTCCACCGCGGGCCAGTGGCAGGACCTGGTCTACGGACTGATCATCATCCTCGCCGCGGTCTTCATGCCCACCGGCCTGCTGGGCCTCGCCCAGAGCGGCTACCGGAAGCTGCGCGGCCGGTCGGGCGGGGCCGTCGCCGCGTCGGCCGACGGGGCCGACGCGCAGGAACGCGCGGTCCGCGAGGCGCTCGGCGGCGAATCCTCCAAGGAGGGGGTGCGATGACGACCACCGAAGCCGCCCCCGCCGTCCTCGAAGCCGAGGACGTGGCGGTGCACTACGGCGGCATCAAGGCCGTGGACGGGTTCGGGCTGAGGCTGCCCGCGGGCCGGATCTACGGCATCCTCGGCCCGAACGGCTCGGGCAAGAGCACCTTCCTGGCCGCCGTGACGCGCCTGGTGCCGCTCACCCGGGGGCGCCTGCTGCTCGACGGCGAGGAGTACCAGACCGCGCCGCCGACGAGGCTGGCCCACCGCGGACTGGCTCGCACCTTCCAGACCGTGCGGCTGCTGCCCGAACTGACGGTCCTGGAGAACGTCCAGCTCGGCGCCGACCTGCGCCCCTCGGGGGGCAGGCTGCGGTCCTGGCTGGGCCGCGACCGGCCCTCCGAGGCGGTCGAGGAGGCGATCGAGCGGACCGGGCTGGGCGACGTCCGCGGCTCCTGGCCGGGCGAGCTGTCCTACGGCATGGCCCGCCGGGTGGAGATCGCCCGCGCCCTGGCGGCGCGGCCGCGGCTGCTCCTGCTCGACGAGCCCACCGCCGGAATGAACCACTCCGAGCGCCAGGAGGTCTCGGAGCTGATGCGCAGACTGCGGGACGAGGGGCTGGCCCAGCTGATCGTCGAGCACGACGTCCAGATGATGGTCGACACCTGCGACCACCTCGTGGCGATGAACTTCGGCTCGCTCGTGGCCGAGGGATCGCCCGAGGAGGTCGTCTCCCATCCCGCGGTGCAGGAGGCCTACCTGGGGAAGCGGTGGCGGTCCCATGCTTGAGATCCGTGATCTGCACGTCAGCTACGCAAAGATCGAGGCGGTGCGCGGGGTGAGCGCGTCCGCGGCTCCCGGACGGATCACCCTGCTCCTGGGAGCCAACGGCGCGGGCAAGACCACGACGCTGCGGGCGGCCATGGGGCTGCTCCCGGTCAGGTCCGGACAGGTGGTCCTGGACGGCAGGCCGATCACCGGCCATCCGACGCACCGGATCGTGCGCGACGGCCTGGTGCTGGTCCCCGAGGGGCGGCAGGTGTTCGCGCCCCTGACGGTGGAGGAGAACCTGGTCCTCGGCGGCTACACCGCCGGCCGGGACAGGGCGGCCGAGGCCATGGCCCGCGTCTACGAGATGTTCCCGATCCTCAGGGAGCGGCGCAACGGCCCGGCGGGCCTGCTCAGCGGCGGCGAGCAGCAGATGCTGGCCTTCGGTCGGGCCCTGATGTCCACGCCGCGCGCGATGATGCTGGACGAGCCGTCCATGGGGCTGGCCCCCACGATGGTCGAGTCCGTGCTGGGCGCGGTCCGCGCCATCGCCGACTCCGGCATCGCGCTGCTCATGGTGGAGCAGAACGCCGACATGGGACTGGAGATCGCTGACGACGTCGTGGTCGTGGCGCGCGGCGAGGTCGTGTTCAGCGGTCCGGCCGAACAGGCCCGCCGCAACACCTCGGTGGTCCGCGCCTTCCTGGGGGAGGCGGCTCTCGAGTCCTGACCCCTCCCGTGGCGGGGCCGTGCGCGGCACGGCCCCGCCACGGTGCGTCCGCAGGGCGCCCGTCCGGTCCACGGCAGTACGAAGGCGGTGCAGCGTGTCGCTCCCCCCAGCCGGTCCCGCCGGGGTGTCCCCGTCCCGGGTCGTCGTCCCCCTGGTCTTCGGCGGGCTGACCTACGCGATGTCGCAGAACGCGATCGTTCCGGTCCTCTCCGAGATCCAGGCGGCCACCGGCTCCACCGCCAGCGAGGCGGCCTGGGTGGTCACCGGCTTCTTCGTCTCCTCGGCGGTGCTGACCGTGATCGCCGGGCGTCTGGGCGACCTGTTCGGCCGCAAGCCGGTGCTGCTGGTCTCGCTGGGGCTGTTCGCGGCCGGCGGGGTGATCGCCGCGGCGGGCGGCTCGCTGGGCGCGGTCGTCGTCGGGCGGGTGATCATGGGGGTGGCGGGCGGTGTCTTCCCGCTGTCCTTCGCCATCCTCGGCCGCCTGCTGCCCCGGGACCGGGCGGCGTTCGGCATGGGAATGGTCAGCTCCATGCTCGGACTGGGCGGAGCGCTCGGGCTGCCCGTGGGCGGCCTGGTCGCCGACCACTTCGGCTACCAGGGGCTGTTCTGGGGAGCCGCGGGCATGGCGGCCGTGGCACTGGCCGCGATCGCGCTCCTGGTGCCGGGGGTGCCCGACCGCGGCACGGGACGGGTCGACTGGGTCGGCGCGCTCCTGCTCACCCTCGCGTTGAGCACGTCGCTGCTCGCGGTCAGCCGGGGGGAGGCGTGGGGGTGGCTCTCCGCGCCGGTGCTGGCCCTGTTCGGCTCGGGTGTCGTGGGCCTGGCGGTCCTGGTGGCCTTCGAGCGGCGCGTCCGCGACCCGCTGGTCAACCTGGACCTGATGCGGCGGCGCAACGTCTGGCTGGCGCACGCCCTCGGGTTCCTGGTGACCTGCGGGCAGATCACGGCCTTCCTGCTGGTGCCGCAGATGGTCCGGTTGCCCGCCGGGGGAGGGGCGGGCCTGGACGCGGGGGCGACCCAGGCCGGGCTGTACCTGCTGCCCTTCTCGCTCACCACGCTGGTGGCGGGGGCGCTGACCGGCAGGGCCGTCGCGCGCTTCGGCACCCGGCCCCCGCTGGCGGTGGGCGCGGCGTCGGCGGTCGTCGGCCTGGCGGTCCTGGGTTTCTGCCCGGTGGGCCCGGTCACGGTTCTGGTCGGTGCGGGAGCCACCGGCATCGGGGGCGGGACGGTCTACAGCGTGCTGCCGGTGCTCATCGCCGAGGCGGTGCCCGAGAACGAGGCGGGTGCGACCAATGGGATCAATACCATCATCCGTAACATCGCCATGGCGATTGTGTCGCAGGTGTCCGCGGTGGTGCTGGTCCTGTGGACGCCGGCCGGCGAGGAGCATCCCGTGCGGGTGGCGTTCACGATCGACTACGGCATGAGCGCACTGCTCAACCTGCTGGCCCTGTGCCTGGTGCCGCTGGTGCTGCCCCGGCAGGGGGTCGGCGGTCGGCGGGGGAGGGGGCCGCTGCCGCGCGGCGCCGACCGGGCACACGGCCGCGTCCCGGAGCGGGGGCGCAAGGAACGGCCGACGGGCGCGCGCCCCGAGGCCGAGAGACCGGATGACAGGAGGGCATGTTCATGACCGACCACGAACAGTTCGAAAGACGGCTGCGCCGCGTGGAGGACCGTGCCAGGATCCACGACCTGGTCGCGCGCTACGCCGTCGCGGTGGACGACCGCGACCACGCGGCCGTCGCCCGGATGTACACCGCCGAAGGCGTCTTCGAGCACGCGGGGGTGCGGCTGCGGGGCCGCGAGGAGATCGAGGGGTTCCTGCGGGAGCGGGGCGGGCTCAACGGCAAGACCGTGCACTCGCCGCACAACGTCGTGATCGACTGGCTCACCGACGACACCGCGCGGGGCATCGTCACCGGGCACGCCGAGATCGAACGCGGCGGCGAGTTCCTCGTCGCGGCGCTGCGCTACCACGACTCCTACGTCAGGGAGGAGGGCGTCTGGCGGTTCCGGGAGCGCAGGACGAAGTTCCTCTACGTCACTCCGGTCCAAGAGCTCGCGGAGATCTTCCGCACCCCCTTCACCAAGCGCTGGCCGGGCCTGCCCCCGCAGCCGGGCGACCTGTAGGAGGGGCCGGGCCCCAGGGGAGTTTCCGGGGCCGTTCGGAAGGGGTACGGGGGCGGCGTCGGGGGCCTCCCTCCACGCCGACGCCGCCCCCGCTGCCCCGGCTCCGTGCCGCACAGGGGTGGCGGTACGGAGCCGGGGCTTTCAGGATGGTCCCGTCCGGCGTGGCTCCCGCGCGGCCACGGAGACCCGGGAGAGGGTCAGCTCCGCATGCCGAGGATGCGGGCGAGGTTGCCGCCCAGGATCGCGGCCTCGTCGTCGGGGTGCAGTTCCAGCCGCCGGATCGCCTCGATCTCGGCGGCCGGGTCGACCATCGGCCAGTCGGAGCCGAAGATCATCCGGTCGGGTCCGTGCCGGTGCACCAGGGCGCGCAGCCGTTCCGTGGGGATCTCGGCCAGACTCGGCGGCCACGAGGTCTCCAGGACCACGGGCAGCCCCACCACGTACTCCTCCGCCTCGTCGAGCCGCCGGAAGCCGCCGAAGTGGCAGGCCATCAGCCGCAGGTCGGGGAAGTTGCGCACCACCTCGGCGAGCATCTGCGGGGTGGAGTTCTCGTTGGCCGATCCCTCGCCGCCGAAGCCCACGTGGGCGATGACCGCGATGTCGGAGCCGAAGGCGTCGAACAGGTCCCACAGCCGCCGGTCGTCCAGGGCGAACCGCTGGAACAGCGGGTGCAGCTTCACCCCCCTGATCCCGTTGCGCTGCAGCGCGGCCATGTTCTCCTCGACCGAGAGGTCGAGGTGGACGGTGCCGAACGGGGTGAGCCAGTCGCTGCGCTGGGAGGCGATGAACTCGTTGGCGCGTTCGACGTGGCGGGCGTGGTCGGCGATGCCGAAGGCGACGCAGTGGTCGATCCCCGCGGCCGCCATGGAGCGCCTGAGACCGGGAACGGTCCCGTCGAACACCGCCTCCATGCCGGGGACGCGTCCGGCCAGGGCCTTGGCCGCGATCTTCTCGGGCCAGACGTGGGTGTGCGCGTCGATGATCATCGGTACCTCACAGCTTTCCGGACTCGCCGCCGTCGATGACGAAGATCGACCCGGTGATGAAGTCGGAGCCCGGTGCGGCCAGCAGGCAGGCCAGCGGCACCAGTTCCGACACGTCTCCCATGCGCTTGGCCGGGATGCGGCGCACCCGGCGGTTCAGCAGGTCCGGCGACTCCAGCACCGCGCTCTGGGCGTCGGTGGCGAACGCGCCGGGGGCGATGCAGTTGACCTGGATGTTGTGGCGGGCCCACTCCGCGGCCAGTGACTCGGTGAAGCGCATCACCGCGCCCTTGGAGGTGGAGTAGCCGACCAGTCCGGGCTTGCCGCGCAGGCCGGTGGTCGAGGCGACGTTGATGATCTTGCCTCCGCCCTGGGCGATGAAGTGCCGTCCGGCGGCCTGGGCCAGCGCCATCGGGGCGACCACGTTCACCGCCAGGGTGGCGCGCCACTGCTCGACGGGCTCGGTGGTGAAGTCGGCGGCCGGGGCCACACCGGCGTTGTTGACCAGGATGTCGATCCGGCCGTGCCGCTCGACGACCTGGTCGACGAGTCCGGCCAGCGAGGCCTCGTCGCGCAGGTCGGCCGTTGCCGTGGAGATGCGCTCGGGGGCGGTGGCCGCCAGTTCGCGCAACTGGTCCTCGGAGCGGGCGGTGCCGACCACCAGCGCTCCGCGTTCGGCGTATCCGCGGGCGATCGCGGCTCCGATGCCCCGGCCCGCACCGGTGACGAGCGCGACCCTGCCTTCGAGTTCTCCCGCCATCAGGCCCACCCCCCAACGGGTCGCCGGGGCGGGGCCGTGGGGTACTGGTGGATCGGGGGTCGGTCGGACACCGGTGACCCTCCTACTCGTGGTTGACTGCTGCCGTACCTCTGCCGTTGGCTGGTGGGCGCCCTGGCAACGGTGCGCCCGGGGAAACCGCGTCGGCGTTCTGCCGCCGGAAGCCGCAATTATTTATTATAATGATTATGACGCCACTATGCCAGGGGGGTCAAGGCGGTTGACACGGGAGGTGTGATCGCCCGAACATTAATCATGAATATGATTATATGGTAAGTATGGGAGGTGCCATGGCAGGGGAAGACGTACTCGTCGAGCGGCGCGACCAGGTCGCCTGGATCCGGCTGAACCGCCCGGAGCGGTTCAACGCCTTCGACGGACCGATGGCGCGGGCCGCGGTCAGGGCGATCGAGGACTGCGTCGACAGCGGTGTGATCGTGATCACGGGCCAGGGGAGGGGGTTCTGCGCGGGCGGCTACCTGGCCACCATGGACGATCCCGACCCGCGCGAGGTGCGCGCCATGTACGAGGGGTCGCTCGCCCTGCTCGACGCGATCCGCACCTCCCCGCGCCCGGTCATCGCCGCGGTCAACGGCGCGGCGGCGGGCGGCGGCAACGAACTGGTCGTCGCCTGCGACCTGGCCGTCGCCTCGACGAGGGCCACGTTCGGCCAGACCGGTCCCCGGGTCGGCAGCGCCCCGGTCCTCGGCGGCACCAACATCATGCCGATCCAGATCGGGGAGAAGCGCGCCAAGGAGCTGTCCTTCCTCTGCCGCCGCTACACCGCGGCCCAGGCACTGGAGATGGGACTGGTCAACGCGGTCGCCGAACCCGAGGAGCTGGAGGCCACCGTCGAGGAGTGGGCGGCCGAACTCCTCGCGCTCAGCCCCCGCTACCTGGAGATCGCCAAGATCAGCTCCAACCTGTGGTGGAACAGCGCCCGCGACTCCTTCCGCTCCGGAATCGGCATGCTCGCCCAGGCCATCGGCAACCCCGACATGCTCGAAGGCGCCCGCGCCTTCGCCGAGAAGCGGCCGCCCCGTTTCGCCCCCCTCTTCACCAGCCCCGAGGAGAACTGATGCGCACCTACAAGGATCTCCGCCCCGCCTTTTCCGACCGTGCGGACTGGGCACTGCCCACGGTGCTGCGCAACCGCGCCGAGCGGGCACCCGAGGCCGTCTACCTCGACGCCCCGGAGGAGGGGCGGCGCTGGAGCTACGCCGAGACCCTCGCCACCGCCGAGAACGTCGGCCGCTCGCTGCTCGTCGACGGCGCCCCCGGAGACCGGGTGCTCATCATGGCCCGCAACTCCTCGGCGTTCGTCTTCACCTGGCTGGGCAGCGCCATGGCGGGCATGGTCGAGGTCCCCATCAACACCGCCTACAAGGGCGACTTCCTCACCCACCAGGTGCGCACCTCGCGGCCGCGCTGGGCGGTCATCGACGCCGAGCACGCCGAGCGCTTCGTCGAGGTGGCCTCCGAGTGCTCCGACATCGAGCGCTTCTGGGTGGTCGACAACGGCGACGTCGACGGGGCGATCGCCGCGCTGCGCGGGGCGGGCTGGCGGGCCGACCGCTGGGAGGAGCTGACCGCCGAGCGCGAGGGCGAGTTGCCCGAGGTCTCGCCGCGCTCCCTGGCCTCCATCTTCTTCACCTCCGGCACCACCGGCCCCTCCAAGGGCGTGGCGATGCCGCACGCGCAGATGTTCTTCTTCTCCGCCGAGACCGCCTGCCTGACCCGGCTCACCGACGCCGACACGGCCATGGCGGTCACCCCGCTGTTCCACGGCAACGCCCAGTTCATGTCGGCCTACCCGGCGCTGCTGAGCGGCGCCCGGTTCGTCCTGCGCAGCCGGTTCAGCGCCAGCCGGTGGATCGACCAGATCCGGGAGTCGCAGGTCACGGTCACCAACTTCATCGGCGTGATGATGGACTTCGTCCACAAGCAGCCGCGCCGTCCCGACGACGCCGACAACCCGCTGCGCTGCATCTTCGCCGCCCCCACCGCCTCCTCCATCCTCGCCGACTTCAGGGACCGGTTCGGCGTCGAGGCGTTCGTCGAGGTCTTCGGCCTCACCGAGACCTCCGCGCCGATCCTGTCGCCCTACGGCGAGGACCGCCCCGCGGGCGCGGCCGGACTCGCCGCCGACGACTGGTTCGACGTGCGCCTGGTCGACCCCGACACCGACGAGGAGGTCCCGGTCGGCGAGGTCGGCGAGCTGGTCGTGCGCTCCAGGGTCCCGTGGATCACCAGCATGGGCTACTACGGGATGCCCGAGAAGACCGCCGAGGCGTGGCGCAACCTGTGGTTCCACACCGGCGACGCGCTGCGCCGCGACGCCGACGGGTGGTACTACTTCGTCGACCGCTACAAGGACGCGCTGCGCCGCCGCGGCGAGAACATCAGCTCCTACGAGGTGGAGCAGGCGATCCTCAGCCACGACTCGGTGGTGGAGTGCGCGGTCATCGCGGTGCCCGCCGAGGTCGACGCGGGTGAGGACGAGGTCATGGCCTGCGTGGTCGTGCGCGAGCCGGTCGAGGCCGAGGAGCTGTGGAAGTGGTGCGACACCCGCCTTCCGGCCTTCGCCGTCCCGCGTTTCCTGCGCGTCATGGAGACCCTGCCCAAGACCCCCTCGGAGAAGGTGCAGAAGGCACGGCTGCGCGAGGACGGCGTCACCGGCGACACCCACGACCGGCTGGCCGGTCAGCGGCGCTGAGTCCGCGGGGCCGGCCACCGCGCGGCGACCGGCCCCTCCCCGGGGTGCGGCGTCCGGCGCCGCTGAACGGACGCCGCACGCCTGCTTTCCCCGGGCCGTCCCCGGAGGGGCAAGGCCACAGGACCGGTGCCGGGAAGTGGGGGAGGGGCGCGGTGTTCCAGGCAGGCGTCCGGGGCGGCCCGCCACGGGTGCCGGGGGATGCCCTGCCCGCCTGACTTCCCGGCATTGGTCCTGTGGCCTCAGTCCCGGAAGAGGGTTTCAGGTGGCCTCGGTCCTACGCACGGTCGAGGCCCGGACTCCCGGCGGATTCAAGGGGTCCTCGCAACACCTCGTTGACCGAACGGGTTTGGGCAGAACGCTCGGCTGGGAAACCCCAGCCGAGCGTTCTGCGTGGCCGGGCGTCGACCGTGCGCGGTGGGGAAGGGTCAGCGGAACGCGGGCAGCACCTCGTTCCTGAACAGTTCCAGCGTCGCCAGAACCTGCTCCTGGGGGGTGTCGTACCACTGCGCCCGCAGCACGATGTAGGTCAGGCCCTGCCGCTCCAGGTCCTTGAGCGCGCGGACGGCGCCTTCGGGGTCGGTGAACAGGTAGGAGGAGTCGGCGACCTCCGCGGCGGCCTGCTCCGTGGCCAGGTGGCGGTAGTTGTCGCCCTTCTCCGGCGCGTTGAACTCCGCGTACTTGCGGGTGAGCGCGCCGCGGTAGCGGATGCCCAGTGCGCGGGCGCGGTCGGCGTCGTGGTCGAGCAGGAGCTCCCTGCGCACCACGAGTTCGGAGGGGCCGCGGCCCAGGCGCTCGCGCTCGGCCTGGTAGTGGCCCAGGACGACCTCCAGCTTCTCCGGGGTGACGTGCGGCGGGACGATCCAGGCGTCGCCCAGGCGCGCGGCGCGCTGGGCGCCCTTCTTGTGCGGGCCGGCGCCGATCCAGATCTGCGGGCCGCCCGGCTGGACCGGCCTGAGGCTGATGTGCTGGTCGCGGACGGAGTAGTGGGAGCCCTCGAAGGTGACCCGCTCGCCCGACCACAGTTGGCGGATCAGCGAGACGCTCTCCTCGAAGCGCCCGACGCGCTGGTCCATCGGGACGCCGAAGGAGTCGAACTCGTTCTCCCGGTAGCCCATGCCGAATCCGGCGACGGCGCGGCCGCCCGTGATGTGGTCGAGGGTCGCGAAGTCCTCGGCGACCTGGACCGGGTGGTGCAGGGGCAGGATGAACATGTTGGTGCCCAGCGTCATCTCACCGGCGTCCTGGGCCAGCGCGGACAGGATCGGCACCGGCTGGAGCGTGGGCATGTTTCCGAGGTAGTGCTGCAGCACCCAGACGGAGGAGATCCCCGCGTCACGGGCGGCCCGGACCTGTTCCCGCATGGCCGCGACGCGGTCCGCCGGGACCGCGTCCGGGGGGAAGTCGTTCATGATTGCGAGACCGAACTTCAGCGGCACGAAGCGCACCCCACTCATTCGCTGTTATTGATGATAATGAACAGTATTCTACCCGTCGCCGGGGGGCAACGGCCGAGAGGTGTGCCGAAGTCCCGGGGCTTGAGGGGTGGTCTTTAACTATGCTAATGATTGTTTTGATAGGTGCGACACGGCTCACAGTCTCCCAGGACGGCACGGCATGGCTCTCGACCTCAAACCGCTGATCAACCCGGACTCGGTCGCCATCATCGGCGCCTCGCCCAACCAGGCGGGGCACGCCGGGCGCTGCCTGGCCAACCTGGAACGCACCGGCTTTTCCGGCCGGATCTACCCGGTCAACCCCAAGTACGACCGCATCGGCGACCACCCCTGCCACCCCTCGGCCCGCGACCTGCCCGAACAGGTGGACGCGGCCTACCTGCTCGTCCCGGCCCGCGCCGTGGAGAGCGCGCTGGAGGACTGCCTGGACCGCGGGGTCCGCACGGTCACGATCTGTTCGGCGGGTTACGCCGAACTCGGCGAGGAGGGCGCCGAACGCCAGCGCCGTCTGGTGGAGCGCGCCCGTGAGCGGGGGGTCCGCCTGCTCGGCCCCAACTGCATCGGCGTGCTCAACCCGGTCGACTCCTACGTCGGCTGCCCGACCTTCAACATCACCTACTCCCACACTCCCGGCTCGATCGCCCTGCTCAGCCAGAGCGGCGGCATGGCCGCCGCGCTGTTCAACCGGGCCCAGGGGCGCTCGATCGGCATCCGGGCGATGGTCAGCCTCGGCAACGAGGCCGACATCCGGATGGGAGAACTCCTGGACGCCTTCGTCGCCGACCCCCGGACCGAGGTGATCGCGCTCTACGTCGAGCAGCTGCGCGACGCCGAGCACTTCGCCGCCGCGGCCGAACGCGCCCGCGCGGCGGGCAAGCCGATCGTCCTGCTCAAGGTCGGCGGCTCGGAGGCCGGGCGGCGCACCGTCCTCGGCCACACCGGCGCGATGGCGGGAGAGCAGGCGGTGTTCTCCGACATGATGCGCCACCTGGGCGTGGTGGAGGTCGCCACCGTCGACGAACTCCTCAACACCGCCTACGCGCTGAGCCGCCTGCCGCTGCCGACCGGCCCCCGCCTCGGCGCGCTGAGCCCCTCGGGCGGCGAGTGCGGCTACGTGGCCGACCGCGCCAGCGCGCACGGACTGCGGATGCCCCTGCCGACCCCCGACACCCTCGACGCCCTCACCGAGAAGCTGAAGCTGGCACTGCCCGGCAACCCCCTCGACACCACCGGACAGGTCATCGGGGACGGCGCGCTGCTCAGCGAGGTCATGCGGATCTTCACCGGTGACCCGAACCTGGACATGGTCGTCATGGGCATCCCCACCTGGGGCCCCTACGACTCCGAGGCGCTGCTGCCGCGCATCGTCGAGGCGGTCAAGGCCTGCGGCAAACCCGCCGTGATCTCCGCCTGGACCGCCCGCGACCTCACCGAACGCGCCGAGGAACTGCTGCGCGAGTCCGGGGTGTGCTGGTTCACCGGCTCCGACGACGCCGTGGCCGCGCTGGCCAACCTGTGGCGCCACGCCGAACTCGCCCGGGTCCCCGCCGCCGAACGCCCCGACCCCGTCGCGCTGCCGCGCCCCGCCGCCGACGCGCTCAACGAGCACGCCGCCAAGCGGCTGCTCGCCGAGGGCGGGGTGCCCGTCGCCGCCGAGACCCTCGCCGCCGACGCCGACGCCGCGCTGCGCGCCGCCCGGGAGATCGACGGACCGCTCGTCGTCAAACTCGTCGCCGCCGGTATCACCCACAAGTCCGAACTGGGCCTGGTGCGCCTGCTCGACACGGTGGAGGAGGCCGAGGTGGCGATCGCCGAACTGGTCCGCACCGCCGAGGAGGAGAACCTGGACGTCGAGGGCTACCTCGTCGCCGAACGGCTGTCGGGAACCGAGATCATCCTCGGCGCGGTCCGCGACGGCACCTTCGGCCCGGTCCTGATGGTCGGCGCGGGCGGAATCCTCGCCGAGCACTTCGCCGACCGGGTCTTCCTGCCCTGCCCCGCCGCACCCGAACAGGTCCGCGCCGCCGTGGAACGGCTGGCGGTCCACCCCGTGCTCGCGGGCGCCCGCGGCCGCCACCACGACGTGGACGCGCTGGTGGACGCCGCGGTCGCGCTCTCCCGTGTCTTCGCCGGAAGCCCGTGGATGACCGAGGTCGACCTCAACCCGGTCATCGTCGGCCTCCGTGGACGGGGCGCGGCCGCGGTGGACGCCGTCGTCGGCGTCGCCCCGCGGGCCTGAGGCCGCCCGGCCCCGCCGAGGAGGTCACCGCCGCACCGAGGACAACCGAGGCACGCCTGTCCCGCTCGGAGGAGAGCCAGGGACATCCGCGCACCCCCGTCGAGACCACGAGTAAGGAAGCACGATGCGGAGTACGGAGAACCAGCGGCAGAGCGTGCCCGCCGGAGGCGGCACGGCCTTCCCCCACCTGTTCGCCCCCACCCGGATCGGTCCGATGAGGCTGCGCAACCGGGTGATGGCCCCGCCGCACTCCTCCGCGATCGGCAACCTGTGGGGAACGGAGGAGGAGGCCGAGCGCAACTTCGCCTACTGGCGCTCGCGCGTCAGCGACGGCGGCCCCGCCTGGGTCGGGGGCGTCACCGGACGGGTCCGCAACAGGCTGATCCCCGGGTTCGAGCCGCACGGCTACGGCGCGGAGACCACCGGCTACTTCCGCCAGCCCTTCTACGTGGAGCGCGTCGGACGGTTCGTCGAGGAGATGCACTCCGCCGGGGCGGTCGTCACCACCCAGTTGACCCTGCTCGGCGGGGTGCCGCACGCCCCGTCGACGCGGCGCAGCTCCACGCTGTACAACTTCCGCCCGCACGTGCTCAACACCGACGAGATCGCCGAGTTCGTCGAGGAGTACCGCTTCTCCGCCGCCCAGGCGCGCCGGGCCGGACTCGACGGCATCGAACTGCACCTCAACCACGACGACATGCTGGAGTGGTTCCTGTCGCCGATGACCAACCAGCGCGACGACGCCTACGGCGGCTCGCTGGAGAACCGGGCGCGCTTCGCGGTCGAGGTGCTCACCGCGGTCCGCGAGGAGATCGGCGACTCCATGGCGCTGGGCGTGCGCTTCAACCTGCGCGAGGAGGAGCCCGGCGGCTACACCGCCGCCGACGGCGTCGAGATCGCCCAGTACCTGGAGTCCACCGGCCTGGTCGACTTCCTGCACGCCGTCATCGGCAGCCCGTGGGGCGATCCCAGCTACATCCAGCCCTACTTCTACAGGCCCGCGCAGTGGGCCGACCTCGCCGGTGAGCTCCGGCGGGCGGTGTCGCTGCCGGTCGTCCACACCGGCAGGATCAACAGCGTCCAGGTTGCCGAACAGGTGCTCGCCGACGGCAACGCCGACGTCGTGGGCATGGCCCGGGCGCTGATCGCCGACGGCGACATCCTCGGCAAGGCGCGCGGGGGCCGCCTCGGCGACATCCGGCCGTGCGTCGGCGGCAACGACTGCATCAGCCGCCGCTACGTGGAGAAACTGCCGTTCGGCTGCGCGGTGAACCCGCACACGGGCAACGAGGTGGAGGGGCCGTGGCGGAGGGCGGCCCACCCCCGCCGGGTGCTGGTCGTCGGCGGCGGCCCCGCGGGCATGGAACTGGCGGCCCTCACCGCCAAGAGCGGCCACACCGTGGAGCTGTGGGAGGCCACCGACCGGTTGGGCGGTCAGTTGCGCGCGGCGGTCAACGCGCCGTTCCAGGAGCAGATGGGCCGCTACCTGGAGTGGCAGGAGCGCCGCCTGGCGAACGCGGGCGTGAGGGTCGTGCTCGACGAGCGCGCCACCGCCGACAGCGTCCTCGCCGCGGACTTCGACGTGGTCGCGGTCGCCACGGGCGCCACCCCCCGGCGGCCCGCCGAGATCGAGGGTGTCGACCAGGACCACTTCGTCCACGACATCCGCGACGTGCTGCACGGGACGGTGGCGGTCGGCCGGGCGGTCCTGGTGGTCGCCCAGGACGACCACCTGCCGCCGCTGATGGTCGCCGACCACCTCAGCGAGCGCGGGCACGACGTGACGGTTGTCTACCCCACGGCCGGTCCCGCCCCGCTGCTGGGCCGCTACATCCTGGGCGGCATGCTGGGACGGCTGTCCGCCCGGGGGGTGGTCTTCCGCTTCATGGAGGACGTCGTCGGCATCGGGGAGGAGCGGATCCGGCTGCGCCACACCTACTCCCACCGGGAGAGCGAACTCGGCGCCTTCGACTCGGTGGTGCTGGCCTGCGGCGGCGACGCCGACTCCGCGCTCTACGACGACCTGCGGGGACGGGTCTCGGACCTGCACGTCCTCGGCGACGCCTTCGCCCCCCGGCGCCTGGTGGCCGCCACCCGCCAGGCCTACGCGCTGGCCGGGGAGCTGCGGAAGTAGCGGCCGGCCCGGACCGGCCCGCGGCGGACCCCACACCGGAAGCACCCCGGCCGTGCGGGGCCGCCGCCTCCTTCCCCGACCGGCAACAGCCCGGCGCGCGTTCCTCGCCGAAAAGACGGCGGATGCCGTCATGAGACGCTCGGAACGGAAGAGGAACTGCTCCGATCCGTCAGATCCGCTGCCTGACGAGGAGAACTTCTTCGGTTTCGCCGCGTACGCGCGGTTGCTCTCGGTAGTGTCGCGCGTATGCCCGCACAGAGGTGCCCGAGGAGGTGCGCCGGCGGGTGCTGGACTGCGCCGACCTGGACGTCCTCAACCGGTGGCTGGAGCGGGCCGTGACCGTCCCCACCGCCCACGACCTGTTCACCGACTGAGACACCGATGACGCTCCCGGGGACCGGCGGGCCACCCGGCCACCGGGAGCGGCCTCCTCGAGTGCCGCCGGCCGGAGGGCCGCTCCAGGCGGGTGGAGGTGAGCGGTTCAGGCCGTTCACCCGCGAGGGGCTGGAGGACGCCGCCCGGCAGTGGTCCGGGAGCCGCGGTCACGCTCAGCTTCGCGTGTGACCGCGGCGCGGGAAGAGGTTCCCCGGCGCCGAGTCACCGGACCGCCACCACGCGCAGCCTCCGGTAGTCCGCCCACCAGGAGCCGTCCCGGTACAGGGTCGGGCGCAGCCGCTCGGCGACCTCGGCCAGGAACGCGTCGGGGGCGGCGACGTCGGCCAGCAGGTGGGCGGCGAACATGCGCACCCAGTCGGCCAGGCCGTCCGGGCCGGTCAGCCGGGTGGGCCGGTCGAACAGCCAGGCGGCGCGCACCTCGAACCCGGCGCTCTCCAGCACGCGCGCGTACTCGGCGACGGTGGGGAAGTACCAGGGCGAGACGGGCCCGGGCAGGCCCCGCTCGGCGCGCAGGGCACGGACCGC
Organism: Thermobifida halotolerans; assembly: GCF_003574835.2. NCBI lineage: Bacteria > Bacillati > Actinomycetota > Actinomycetes > Streptosporangiales > Nocardiopsidaceae > Thermobifida > Thermobifida halotolerans. The sequence continues at coordinate 1,554,602 of NZ_CP063196.1, forward strand.
CGAGTCGATGGCGGAGATGTTGCCCGCCCCGCCGAGTTCGGCCACCAGGCGTCCGCCGGGCCGCAGCGCGGCGTGCAGGGAGGCGGCGGCCCGGTCGGCCTCCGGGACCCAGTGCAGGACCGCGTTGCTCAGCACCGCGTCGAACTCCTCACGGAACGACAGGTCGCGCAGGTCGGCGACGCTGACCTCGATCTCGGGGAAGCGTGCGGCGGCCCGCTCGACCATCTCGGGGCTGGCGTCCACCCCGACCGCGCACACCCCTGCCCTGACCAGTTCCGCCACGTGGTCCCCCGTGCCGCATCCGGCGTCCAGGACCCGCTCCCCGGGGGAGGCGTCGAGCAGGTCGAGCAGGGCGGTGCCGTACTCGGCGACGAAGGAGTGTCGGGAGTCGTACAGTTCGGCGTTCCAGGTCTGCGAAGTCATGGTGTGACCCTACTAGTACGTCTCAAAATAAGAAACTTCGATCTCATATGTCGAGACATCGTGATGTGTGTGCAGTTCAGGGGTTTGTGCTCGTGTCCGCTTCATTGCGGCCGCTCGTGCTTCGCGGCCGGGGACGGTCGGTGCGTCCGCGCCGCACACCGCCCCGCTTCCCCGCCGCCGAACGCCCCGCGCCTCGCCGCGCTCGACCCCGCCCCGGTGAACGTCACCGAACTCCTCACCTGATTCGCCGCACGGTCCGGGGCGGGCGCCGTCCGCCGGGTGGGCCGGCCCCCGGCAACCGACAGTGATGGAGCACGATGGGCGGCGACGTCACCCTGATTCGCGGTCGGCCGCTCACCGACACGGTCGACCACGCCTACGCGGCAGCGGTCGAGGCGCCGGTACGCGCTGTGTGGACGGCGGGAGCCTGTCCCCTGGACGCCGAGGGCAACACGGCCGCGGTCGGCGACTACGCGGGCCGGGCGCACCAGGTGGTGCGCAACCTCGTCACCGCCCTCGACGGCGCGGGGGCCGGTCTGGGCGACGTCGTCAGGACCACCGTGTACGTCGCCACCGCCGAACAGGCCCACCTGGTGGAGGTCTGGAACGCCGTCCGCGAGTACATGGGCGAGCACGACGCCCCCGGCACCCCGCTCGGCGTCACCGTCCTCGGATACGACGACCAACTCGTCGAGGTCGAGGCCGTCGCCGTGACCTCCTGACCCCGGCCGGGACGGAGCGGCACTGGCACGCGTCGGCGCCTTCCTGGAATGCTGGGACCATGCGCGTGATCGTGGTGGGCGGAGGAATCGTCGGGGCCAGCGCGGCCTTCCACCTGGCACGGCGCGGTGTTGCGACCACGCTGGTCGACGCGGGCCACGTCGGCCGGGCCACATCGGCGGGCGCCGGGGTGGTCTTCCCCCGGCCGCTCCCGTGGGACCCCGAACCGCTGCGCGCGCTCACGCTGGCGGCGGCCGCGCACTACCCGGCCCTCATGACGGAGCTGGCCGAGGACGGCCATACCACCGGCTACCAGGCCGTGGAGGGGATGTCGGTGAGCGCCGGTGCGGCCACCGCCGACCGGGAGCACGCCCTGCTCGGACAGATGGCCGCCCAGCCCGGTTGCGCGGGCCTCGGAGGGGTGCGGCGACTCGCGCGGGGCGAGCCCGCGCGGCGGGTCCCCGTCCTGCCCGAGCACCTGGAGGGCGTGGCCTTCGGCGGCATGGCGCGACTGGACGGCCGCCTCGCCCGCAACGCGCTGGTCGACGCCGCCGAGGAGCGCGGCCTGCGCCGTGTCGGCGGCGACGCCGAACTCCTCGGCGACGGCACACGGATCACCGGGGTGCGTGCGGGCGGCGAGGACCTGTCCGCCGACGCCGTCGTCGTCGCGGCCGGGGCGTGGACGGCACGGCTGCTGGCCCCGTTCGGCGTGCGGGTGCCGGTGTTTCCGGTGCGCGGCCAGATCACGCACGTCGCGCTGCCCGAAACGAGCACCCGCGACTGGCCCGTGGTGCGCTTCGCCGACCATGACCGGTTCATGGTCGCGTTCCCACCGAACCGGATCGTGCTCAACGCCACCCACGAACCGGATGCGGGCTTCGACCACCGGGTGACGGTCGCGGGCCTGCGGCAGGTGCTCGCCGATGCCGTCGAGACGGCTCCGGGGCTGGCTGAGGCGACCGTGCTGGAGACCCGGGTCGGCTTCCGCCCGGGCAGTCGGGACGGCCTGCCGATCCTCGGCCCGGTGGAGTCGCTGCCGGGGGTGGTCGTCGCCACCGGCCTGGGCCCGTCCGGACTCACGCTCGGCCCCCACCAGGGCGCACTCGCCGCCCGCCTGGCCATGGGAGAGGCGGTCGGCATCGATCTGGACCCGTTCCGCCCGGACCGGGACACCGGGCGGTCGTGACGGCCGGGCTGGGGACCGCGGGCGCCGCGGAGGCCGCCGTGCCACGGTCCGGACGGTCACTTCGAAAAGCAGGCCGCTGCGGTCCGCGACGAGTCGACGGCGCAGTGCGGACGCGGTCAGCTCCGCTCCTCGGCCGCTTCGGCGTCGGCGATCCTCCCGCGCAGCATGAGGCTCATCACCGCCATGAACCGGTGCGCCCGCCGCCGGCCGAGCACGAAGGGATTCGCCCCGTCGGGGTGGCTCCTGAGCTGCTCGGCGCGAGCGGTCGGCGAGGTACCGCGCGCCCCCGAAGTGGTCGTAGTGGCCGTGGGCGACAACAACGTGTTTGGTCGTTGCCGGATCGGCCCCCACCTCGCGCAGTCCGGGGACGATCACGTTCTCGGCGTCCTCGGCTGACCTGAGCGCGTCGATCAGCACGATCCCGTCGTCGGTCAGGACCGCCATGGCGTGGACGAAGCCCACGCTCAGCATCGCGAGGTCGTCGAACAGTCTCAGCGGTTCCGGCGCGGGCAGGTCGGGAAGGCCGCTGCCGGGGGTCAGTGCCGTGACGAGGGCCAGCAGGACCGGGTCCTCCCCGGCCAGCCTGCGGGCGCGGTCGTAGTGGGTCTGCCCGCCGGTTCCGGCGGCTGCGGCCGGAGCGGCACCGACCACGCCGGTACCGGCCGCGAGCCCGAGGGCGGCCAGTTGACCGAAGCGGCGTCGGGAGACAGGCGTGTCCGTGCCGTCGTGGCGGGACGAGGAGTTCACCGGGACCCTCCTGTCGACAGTTGCGTCTCATGTGCGGAGGGTGACCGGGTTGCACAAGCCCGTACGGCCGGAAACGACATCGCCCCCCGGTTCCTGATGCCGCGTACCCACTCCCGGTTCGCTGTGGACGCAACGCCACGCCGCACCGCCCACCGAGGCGCTCCCGCGACCGTGGGCGGGCCCGTCGGTGGGCTCAGGCCGTCCGCGACACGCGGTCGCCGTCCAGCAGCGCCGCGACCTCCCCGGGCGTCCACGCCCCGCGCGCTCCGGGACGGTCGGCGAGGTGGGAGGCGATCCGCCCGGCCGTCCAGCCGTGGGACTCGGCCAGCCCCGAAGCGATCGTGCGCAGGTAGGCGGCACTGGGCGGGACCGGCCGCACCGAGGCCATCGGCCACGGCGCGGCGAGGGTCACCATGGGGCGGCCGTCCAGGGCGCCCAGCACCACCAGCAGGTCGTAGCGTCCCGACCCCAGCCGCAGCCGTCCCCGTTCCAGCAGCGCGGCCACGTCCAGATCCGTCCCCGGCGTCCGGTACATCTCCTGCGCGGCGATGTCGCCGAACTGCGAGACGGTGACCAGGTGCGCGCGGGCGGGCGTCACCGCGGGCAGGTCGGGGTCGTACACCGCCAGCCCGCCGCCCCACATCGGCGACTCCAGCGCGAAGTACACCCCGCCCCTGATCCACACCGCGCGTCGCTTCGACGGCGGCGTGCGGTCGCGGCAGCCGGGGTTGACGCGCGTCCCGCCGGGAGGACAGCCACCCAGGAGGTAGTGGTCGAGCCGGTGCGCGGCCATGTTCGCTCCGTAGCTGACGTACCAGACGAGGCCGGGGAGCACGGTCACGCCGCCGAGGACGCCAGGAGCCGCTCGAAGCAGACGCTCTCCTCGCAGTCCACGTAGTGCCCGAACCGGTCGATCCGCCGGTAGCCGCACCGCTCGTACAACCGCAGCGCCTCCGGTTGCTGGATGCCCGCCTCAAGGCGCATGCGGACCGCACCGCGGTTGACGGCCGCCTCCTCCAGCGCCCGCAGCAGGACCTCGCCGATCCGGCGCCCCCGCCAGGCGGGCGTGACGTACATGCGTTTGATCTCGTAGGTCGTCTCGTCCAGGCGGCGCAGCCCGCCGCATCCCACCGACACGGCGGTCTCGGCGTCGCGGGCCAGCAGGAACACGTCCATGTCCGCGGCCGAGGGCTTGGGGCCGCGTTCGAGGTCGATTCCGTACCGTCTGATGATCTCCGCTTCCTGCTCCTGGCGCAGTTTCACGCCGACGGGGTCGTCCCAGCTTGTGGCTTCCACGATCACTCCCACGCGCAGCAGGCTACCCCGATCACCGGTGTGGGCTCCGTGGTTCGCGTCGATTGGACGTCACCGCTCGGTCACGCACCGGGACGGACGCGGCGGTGGCGGCCGGTGAAGTCGCAGGCGGGGCGGGCGCTAGGCGAGCGCGGGCAGGATCTCGGTGGCGTAGAACTCGAAGAACCCGTCCTGGTCGCGGCCGATGTTGCTGATGTAGACCTCGTCGACCCCGGCCTCGACGTACTCGGAGATCGCGGTGAGGTACTCGTCAGGGTCGGGGCCGCACGGCATCTGCGCCGCCACCCGTTCGGTGGTGACCAGTTCGGCGAGCTGGGCGAAGTGCCGGGGCAGCGGCAGCAGTTGCGCGGCCTCCCCCGGCAGGGCGTCGTTGGGCCACCGCCTGCGGGCGTACTCCCGCGCCTCGTTCCGGTCGGGGCCCCAGCAGACCTTCAGGCCTGACTGGATCGGCTTGCCCGAGCCGCCGTGGTCGCGGAACTCCTCGATCACCGTCGGGGCGGTGCCCATGGTGATCAGGCCGTCGCCGATCCGCCCGGCCAGACGGGCCGATCCGGTGCCGAACGCCGAGACGAACACCGGGGGAGGCCGGTCGGGGAGGGTGTACAGCCGTGCGGTGTCGACCTGGTAGTGGCGGCCCCGGTGGCTGGTGAGGCGGCCGCTCCACAGTTCGCGGATGAGGCCCACGGCCTCCTCGAGCATCTCCCGGCGCTCCTCGGCGGACGGCCAGCGTTCGGCCACGACGTGCTCGTTGAGGGCCTCGCCGGTGCCCACGCCGAAGGTGAGGCCGCCGTGTAGCTGGCAGGCGGCGGTGGCGGCGGCCTGCGCGGTGATCACCGGGTGGATTCGCATGATGGGGCAGGTCACGGCGGTGGTCACGGGCAGCGAGGTGGCCTCGCCGAGCGCACCGATGACCGACCACACGAACGGGCTGTGGCCCTGTTCGTCCAGCCACGGGTGGAAGTGGTCGGAGATCCACAGAGCCGAGAATCCGGCCTCCTCGGCCCCGCGCGCCTGGCGGACGAGTTCGCGCGGCCCGTTCTCCTCGCTGGCCAGGAAGTATCCGAATCGTGTCATCGACGTCTCCTCTGCCGGCAGCCGTTCCCGGCTCCGCTAACCGGGGGCGGGAACGCTAATCCCGGGAGCTGTGGCATGCTGCGTGCGTGACCGCGGACACCGACGGGGCAGCCGAGTTCGAGACGCACCGGGGGCGGCTCTTCGCCATCGCCTACCGGATGCTGGGGTCGGCCGCAGAGGCCGAGGACGCGGTCCAGGACACCTACCTGCGCTGGCACGCCGCCGACCGCTCCGCCGTCGCCACCCCCGCGGCCTGGCTGACCCGGGTGCTCGCCAACCTGTGCGTCAACCGGCTGACCTCGGCCCGCGTCCGTCGGGAGCGCTATCCGGGGCCGTGGCTGCCCGAGCCCGTACTGACGGGAAGCGCGGCGGGTGAGGCGCCGCTGGGCCCCCTGGAGACCGCCGAGCAGCGCGACTCCGTCTCGTTCGCGCTGCTGACGCTGATGGAGCGGCTCACCCCCGTCGAACGAGCGGTGTTCGTGCTGCGCGAGGCGTTCGGGTACAGCCACCGCGAGGTCGCCGGAATCCTGGACACCACCGAGGAGTCCTCCCGGCAGGCGCACCGGCGGGCACGGCAGCGGCTCGCCGGGGAGCGGCGGTTCGAACCCTCGCCCCGGCACTGGCGGGAGACCGTGCACCGCTTTCTGGACGCCGCGCGCGGCGGCGACCTCGCGGAGTTGGAGAAGCTGCTGGCCGAGGACGTCGTGTTCTGGAGCGACGGGGGCGGCAGGGCCAGCGCGTCCCGGCGGCCCGTACCGGGCAGGGAGAAGGTGCTGCGGCTGCTCGGCGGGCTCCTGCGTCAGCTCACCCCCGAACACGAGTTGCGTGCGGTCGAGGTCAACGGTGCTCCGGCGGTTCTCGTGCTGCTGTCGGGGGAGCCGGTCTCGGTGCTCGTGCCCGAGGGGCGCGACGGCCGCGTCGCCGCGGTCCGCACCGTCGTCAACCCCGACAAGCTCGGTTTCCTCGCCGAGCAGCTCGCCCGCACCCCGCCGACGAAGATGTGATCCGAATCACCCATCCTTCCGCTCACGGTTGCCGCCACCACCCGGTTCAGGTCACGACGCCCCACACGGGGGCGGCGCACCGAAGGAAGGAGCCGGAATGGACAGGCACAGGGTCGTGATCGTCGGGGCGGGGTACGCGGGACTCACCGCGGCCCGGACGGTGGCCGCGCGCACGCGGTCCGACAGGGTCGAGGTCGTCCTCGTCAACGCACGGGACCACTTCGTCGAACGCGTCCGGCTGCACCAGGTCGCCTCAGGGCAGCCGGTCCCCGGACGCCCGCTGGCCGACCTGCTGGAGGGGACGGGGATCACGCTCGTCGTCGCACGGGTGGAGCGCATCGACACCGGAACGCGGACCGTCCACGCCGACGCCGCCGGACAGGCGATCACCGTCGGCTACGACACCCTTGTCCACGCCCTCGGCAGCGGTGCCGCCGACACCGCGGGCGTGCCCGGCGCCGCCGAGCACGCCCGCACCCTCGCCGACCTCGCCTCGGCGCGGGAGACCGCCGCCCTCCTCGCCTCCGAAGCGGCGACGGCCGAAAGGAGCGTCGTGGTCGTCGGCGGCGGGCTCACCGGGATCGAGGCGGCCGCGGAACTCGCCGAGACCCGCCCCGGCGCGCGGGTACGGCTCGTCACACGGGGCGAGGCCGGAACCGGGCTGTCCCCGCGCGGCCGACGGCACCTGCGCCGCACCCTCGACCGGCTCGGCGTGCGCCTGCACGAGCGCGTCGGCGTCACCGAGGTGCGCTCCGACGGAGTGCGGCTGGACGACGGCACCGTGCTGCACGCCGACGCCGTGGTGTGGAACACCGGCTTTCGCGTCCCCGACCTGGCACGCGAGGCGGGCATCACCGTGGACTCCCACGGCCGCGTCGTCGTCGACGCCACCCTGCGCTCCGTGTCCCACCCCGACGTCTACGCGGTCGGCGACGCCGCCCGGGCGCCCGGCCCGGGCGGACGGGAGTTGCGCATGGCCTGCGCCACCGGACTGCCCATGGGCGCAGCGGCGGGCCGTGCCGTCGCCGAGCGCCTGGCGGGACGGCCCGCGCCGCCGCTGCGCTTCCGGTACCGCATCCAGTGCGTGAGCCTGGGGCGGCGCGACGGACTCGTCCAGTTCGTCGGTGCCGACGACACCCCGCACGCGGCGGTGCTGACCGGACGGCCCGCCGCCCTGGTCAAGGAAGCCGTGGTGCGCGGCGCCGCGCTGTTCGCGCAGCGCCTGTCCGGTCTGCCCGCGCGCCGTCGGCGTCCGGTCACACACGGGAGGGGCGCGACCGCGGCGGTGTGAACGCTCCCACGCACCGTGTGTAAAAGCCGGACCCGCGGCTAGAGAGCCGGATACGCGGCACACGGGACGGGCGGTGGTCGCGGGCGGGACCGGTGGTTCGGCGGGGAACCCGCGGTGGGACGCCCGGCGAGGAGCAACGGTGGCGAGATCCGAAGCGGCGAGGGCTCCCAGCGGGGGCGAGGTGAGCATCGCCCACGTGGCGATGATCGCGGCGGCCGCGGCGATGGGCGGCTTCCTGTTCGGTTACGACAGCGCCGTCATCAACGGCGCGGTGAGCGCGGTCCAGGAGACCTTCCAGGTGGGGGCGACCGTGATCGGGTTCACGGTCGCCTCCGCCCTGCTCGGCTCCGCCGTGGGCGCCGCGATCGCGGGCGCGCTGGCCGACCGGCTGGGACGCATCAGGGTCATGCAGATCGCGGCGGTGCTGTTCGCCGCCAGCGCCGTCGGCTCGGCGCTGCCCTTCACCGTCTGGGACCTGGCCTGGTGGCGCGTGGTGGGCGGGGCGGCGATCGGTATCGCCTCGGTGATCGCCCCCACCTACATCGCCGAGGTGTCCCCGGCCGCCTACCGCGGGCGGCTCTCCTCGCTGCAGCAGTTGGCGATCGTCCTGGGGATCGCCACCTCCCAGTTGGTCAACTACGGGTTGGCCGCCGCGGCCGGAGGCAGTGCCCTGAACCCGCTCGGCCCGCTGCAGGCCTGGCAGTGGATGCTCGGCATCGAGACCGTGCCCGCGGCCCTGTACTTCCTGCTGTCCCTGGTCATTCCCGAGTCACCGCGCCACCTGGTGCGCGTGGGCCGCGCCGACCAGGCGCGCCGGGTGCTCGCCGAGGTCGAGGGCGGTGACGTGGACGGGCGCGTGGCCGAGATCCGCCGTGCCCTCGGGGCGGAGCGACGTCCCCACCTGCGGGACCTGCGCGGCCGCTACGGCCTGCTGGGCATCGTGTGGGTCGGCATGGCGCTGTCGGCGTTCCAGCAGCTGGTCGGCATCAACGTGATCTTCTACTACTCGGCGTCGCTGTGGCAGTCGGTGGGCATCGCCGAGACCGACTCACTGCTGCTGAGCCTGTTCACCTCCGTCGTCAACATCGTCGGCACCTTCATCGCGATCGCCCTGGTGGACCGCGTCGGCCGCAAACCGCTGCTGCTGGTCGGCTCGGCGGGCATGAGCGTGGCGCTGGGCGTGACCGCGTTCGCGTTCGACCACGCCCAGGGCAGCGGGGACGACGTGGTGCTGCCGCCGGAGTGGGCGCTGGTGGCGCTGCTGTCGGCCAGCACGTTCGTGCTGTTCTTCGCCCTGTCGTGGGGCGTGGTCACCTGGGTGCTGCTGGGCGAGATGTTCCCGCTGCGTATCCGTGCCGCCGCCATGGCCGTGGCCACGGCCACCCAGTGGATCGCCAACTGGCTGGTGACCGTCACCTTCCCGCCGCTGCGCGACTGGAGCCTGTCGGGCACCTACCTGGTCTACACGTCCTTCGCGCTGCTGTCCTTCGTGTTCGTGGCCAGATACATCAGGGAGACGAAGGGCCGGACCCTGGAGTCGATGGGAGAGCTCGCGGACTGAGTCCTCGGCCTTCCGCCCCTCCACGGCCACCGCCCCTGGTGGCGCCCGTGGTACGGGTGCGCCCCCGCGGGTCCTCGGACCCGCGGGGGCGCCTGCCGCGGAGGGCCGTGGCTAGTGGTTTCCGGCCAGTTCTCCGGTGAGGGTGCTGTGGATGCGGGCGCTGTGGGAGTTCAGACCGACGATCTCCACGGTCTTGCCGCGGTCGGCGTACTTGGTGGTGACCGCGTCGAGCGCCGCGACGGAGGAGGCGTCCCAGATGTGCGCCGCGCTCAGGTCGATGATGACGTGCTCGGGGTCGTTTCTGTAGTCGAACTGGTAGACGAGGTCGTTGCTGGAGGCGAAGAACAGCTCGCCGGTGACCACGTAGACGATGTGGCCGCCCTCGGGGTCGGGCACCGAGGAGACCTCGACCAGGTGGGCGACCCGGCGGGCGAAGATGACCATGGCGGTGATGACCCCGGCGACGACGCCGATGGCGAGGTTGTGGGTGACCACCACGATCACCACGGTGACCGTCATGACGGTGGTCTCGCCGATGGGCATCCGCCTGAGCGTCGCGGGGGCGACGGAGTGCCAGTCGAACGTCGAGACCGACACGATGATCATCACGGCGACCAGGGCGGCCATGGGGATCTGGGAGACCCAGGGGCCGAAGGCGATGCACAGGACCATCAGGAACACGCCGGCCAGGAACGTGGAGAAACGGGTCCGGGCCCCCGCGGTCTTGACGTTGATCATGGTCTGGCCGATCATCGCGCAGCCGCCCATGCCGCCGAAGCAGCCGGTGACGATGTTGGCGATGCCCTGGCCGATGGCCTCGCGGGTCTTGTTGGAGTGGGTGTCGGTGATGTCGTCCACCAGCTTGGCCGTCATCAGCGACTCCATCAGCCCGACCAGTGCGAACGCGAACGCGTAGGGGGCGATGAGGGTGAGGGTGTCCAGGGTGGGCGGCACGTCGGGCAGGCCCGGTGCGGGCAGGGAGGAGGGCAGGGCCCCCTTGTCGCCGACGGTCGGCACGGCCAGGCCCGCACCGATCGTCAACGCGGTCAGCGCGACGATGGACACCAGCGGGGCGGGCACGGCCCGGGTCAGCCTGGGGAAGAGGACCATGATGGCCAGCGCGCCCAGGACCAGGGGGTAGACGGTCCACGGAACGTCGCGCAGTTCGGGGACCTGGGCCATGAAGATCAGGATCGCCAGGGCGTTGACGAAGCCGACCATGACCGAGCGGGGGACGAACCGCATCAGCTTCGCCACTCCGAGCGAGCCGAGGAGGACCTGGAAGACCCCGCCCAGGATGACCGCGGCGACGAGGTGGCCCAGCCCGTACTCGCGCGCCAGTGGCGCCACGACCAGGGCCATCGCGCCGGTGGCCGCGGAGATCATCGCCGAGCGGCCGCCGACGACGGAGATGACCACGGCCATGGTGAAGGAGGCGAACAGGCCGACGCTGGGGTCGACTCCGGCGATGATCGAGAACGAGATCGCCTCGGGGATCAGCGCGAGCGCGACGACCAGGCCCGCCAGAATCTCGGTGCGTACCGTGGACAACGGGGGGAGGGGGAGTCGGCGGCGCGGCCGGACCGTTCGTAGGAGGTTCAAGAAACGCCAATCTAGTGCTGGGCAGCCCGAACGAGGGCGGCCTGAGCGGCCGGGGCTTCGGGAGGGGTACTGGAGGTCGGGGGCGTGTGCTCACCACTGCGGTGGTCGGTGCGGAAAGCCTCTCCAGTGGAGACCGTCCTGCCGGACGGAAGTCGTGCGGTGACCTTTCGGGAATCCGGGCGCGAGCGGCGTCGGTCGGCAGCCGCGGAATCGTCGACCGCCGGAAGCGGTCTCCGGCGGTTGGTACCTCCGGAATCCTACCCTTACGTCACTGTCTGGATGGCTCCGAACGCATGAGAGTGTCCTCACAGACCCTGGTGAGGAAGGAAACCGTCGGGCAGGTGCCCGGTCTCCGACCGCCCGACGGTTCCCGTGCGGCGTCAGCCGGGCCGCCCCGAGCGGTCCGTGGCCGCGGTCAGGAGGTGCCCCGGCGGACAGCACGAAGAGCGCGACGAGTACGGGCAGCGCTCCCAGCGCCAGGACGGCGGGCTGGTAGGACCCGGACACCCCGTATCCGGCCGACAGCAGGAGCGGCCCCAGGACGGTGGAGCCCACGGCGACGGACCGGGTCAGACCGCGCAGCGAGCCCAGCGCGGCCGCCCGTGGTAGTGGGGGAGTGCGGCGGTGTGCACGGCACGTGTCGCCGCGGCCGCCGCGCCCAACGTGACTCCGTAGGCGGTGGCGGTGACTCCCGGCGGCACGAGCGGCAGCGGCGCGAGGCCGCCCGCGTGTGCGGCCATCGTCACGCAGACGAGCAGTTTGGGGGAGAAGCGGTCGGTGGCCGAGCCGAACAGCAGGGAGGCGGCCAGCCCCGCGAGGGCCTGCGGCAGGAAGTCGGCGGCGGCTTGGGCCGGAGTGAGTCCCTGCCAGCCCAGGACCGGGGCCCCGCCGGGAGCAGACGGCCTCCCCCGCGTGCCCGCCGGAGCGTCCCGGGTCTCTCCGCTCCTCCCCGGGGCCGCCCTCTCCGGGAACCTACTCTAACGTTAGAGATGGTTTGTTCTCCGTTCATGTCCGGCGGATCGCCCGCCGGACGGAGGAAGCGCCCGAACGGGAAGGAGAGGGCTCATGCCCCGACAGCTGACCTGCCCCGAGTGCGGGGAGACCGAGGAGCTCACCGGGCGGCGCACCGACGAGGGCATCGAGGTGTCCTGCGACAGGTGCGGGGCGCGGTGGCCGCGCGACACCCCCTACTCGTGTGCCACCTGCGGTGGTCAGGACATCCACATGCGGGCCCAGGCCCTCACCCAGTACTCCCGGGGGACGCAGTTGTCCATCGTGGGCCTGCACCACGTCCCGCTGTGCGCCGTGTGCGACGCCGAGATGCTCGAACGCGCCAACCAGCACAAGCCGGTCCCCGGCCGCTACGAGCCCGCCGCCGTCCACAGGCGCGAGGACGGCGACGGCGGCGCGGCGTCGGAGTCCCTCATCCTGCCCCGGTGACCCCGGGCGGGCGCGGCACGCGGAGAACGGGTTCCGCGTGTCCGCGCGCGGAGGAACGTGGCTGCGGCGGCACGGACGTCGACAAAGGGGAGACGTCCGCGCCGCCGCGAGGGAAAAACCAGCGAGTACGCGTCGGAAGCGGTGCTGGACTCCCGTCCGGAAACTCTACTCTCCCGTGAGGGTAGACATGAACGGCGGGCCCCGCGGGAACCGCCGAGGAGCGTTCAGTTCTGTTCTTCGATGCCTCCGGCGAGGAGGGGTTCCATGAGCAGGGTGGGGTGGTCGCGTTGGATGACCTTGAGGCGCCACTTGTTGTGGACCAGGACCAGCAGCGCGTTGTCGGAGCGGCGGGTCAGGACCTCCGCGCCCGACAGGCCGTGCAGGACGGGGGCGGAGTCGGGGTCGGTGCGTCGGGCCAGGCCGTAGTCCAGGTGTGCCAGTTCCACCGGGGCGCGGAACTCGTGTTCCATGCGGTGGCGTACCACGTCGAACTGCAGTGGGCCGACCGCGGCCAGTACCGGGGCCTGTTCGCCGCGCACGTCGGAGACCAGCACCTGGACCACGCCTTCGGAGTCGAGTTGGGCGATGCCGCGGCGGAACTGCTTGTAGCGGCCCGAGTCCAGGGCGCGGGCCACCGCGAAGTGTTCGGGCGCGAAGCTGGGAATGGGGGGAAACTCCACCTTCGGCCCGTCGTAGAGGGTGTCGCCCACCCGCAGGGATTGGGCGTTGACCAGCGCGATCACGTCTCCGGGGTAGGCGGTGTCCACCGTGTGGCGCTCGCTGCCGAACACCGCCTGGGTGTACTTGGTGGCGAACGGGCGGCCCGTGGCGGCGTGGGTGAGGACCATGCCCCGGTCGAAGCGGCCGGAGCAGACGCGTACGAACGCCATCCGGTCGCGGTGCTGCTTGTCCATGTTGGCCTGCATCTTGAACACGAATCCGGCGAACGGCGCCTCCACCGGGCGGGGCGCGCCGGTGGTGTCGGTGCGCGCCGAGGGCGCGGGGGCCAGGTCGATGAGGGTGCGCAGCAGGTGGGACACCCCGAAGTTGGGCAGGGCGGCGCCGAACAGCACGGGCGAGGACCTGCCCGCCAGGAACGACGCCTCGTCGAAGTCGGCGCCGATCTCGTCCAGCAGGTCGAGTTCCTCGGTGGCCTGGTGCCAGGCGGGGCCTTCCAGTTCGGCGGCCGCGGCGTGGTCGAGGGTCTGCTCCAGGGCGCGGGTGGCGCCGCCGGGGGTGCGGTGCAGTCGGGTGTAGGTGTTGTCGCGGGTGCGGTCGATCAGGCCGCGGAAGTCTCCGGCGATGCCCACCGGCCAGTTCAGGGGGGTGGGGCGCAGTCCGATGCGCTGCTCGATCTCGTCGAGCAGTTCCAGGGGTTCGCGGCCGGGCCGGTCCCATTTGTTGACGAACGTGATGACCGGGATGTTGCGGTTGCGGGCCACGTCGAACAGTTTCAGGGTCTGGGGTTCCAGGCCCTTGGCCGAGTCCAGCAGCATCACCGCGCAGTCCACCGCGGCCAGTACCCGGTAGGTGTCCTCGGAGAAGTCGGCGTGGCCGGGGGTGTCCAGCAGGTTGAGTACCCGGTCGTCGTAGTCGATGCGCAGTGCGGCGGAGGTGATGGAGATGCCGCGGGCCTGTTCCATGTCCATCCAGTCCGAGGTCACGCCCCGCCGGTCGCCCTTGCCGTGCACGGCTCCGGCCGAGGTGATCGCCGCCGCGTGCAGGGCCAGGGCCTCGGTCAACGTCGACTTGCCCGCGTCCGGATGCGAGATCACCGCGAACGTACGCCGCCGCCCCGCCTCGTTCCGGATCTCGGCTGTCACCCGGTGCCCGGACGTGTCCGCTGGTGCGCTCAACGACTGCTCCTCTTCCTCGCTCAGGGGCGGGTGCCGATCTTGTTCCGTTGCGCGCGCAGCCGATCGCCGAACTCCTCCGCCATGGCCAGTTGTTCGCGCAGTGCGGTGCAGCGTGCCTCGATCGCCTCCTCGAACAGATCGAGTCGGGCGGTCAGTGCGGCGCGCTCGCGTTCGTCGGCCGCACCGGATTCGAGTCGGTCGATGACGTCCAGCAGGTCGCGGGTCTCCTCCAGGCTGAACTCCAGCGGTTTCATCCGCTTGATCAGCAGGAGTCGTTCCACGTCGGACTCGGTGTAGAGGCGGAAGCCCCCCTTGGAGCGCGCGGACGGCTCGACCAGGCCCACCTCGCCGTAGTAGCGGATCGTCCGCAGCGACAGGCCCGTGCGTTCGGCCACCTCGCCGATCTGCATGTGGTCCCTGTGCATCGGACCACCTCCTCAACAAATCTACCCTAACGTTATGGACGACTTTCCGCGATCCGGTCGCCGAAGTACCGCCGACTGACGCGTAGCCGACCCGGACTGGTAGGAGAGCCTGCCACAGATCGGTCGGGCATCCCCGCCGCAGTCCGGCCTCTCTACTCTTACGTAAGGGTAGACTCCGGGAGGGGTGGCGCGCCCTCCGGCTCGGCGCCCGGGGCCCCGCACGGTACGCCACCGGTTCGGGACAGCCGCCTTCCCCAGGCAACGGCGACCTCGAAGGGAAAGAACCATGGCGACCTACCGCCTCCGGCTCCGCGACGGTTCCACGGTCACCCACCGGGCCCTGCGGATCCGCACCGACGCCACCACCCTCTACCTGGAGGACCGGGCCGCCGGGGCCTGGCGCCCCGTCGTCGACTACCGGCTCGACGACGTCGAACGGCTGCAACGCCGGTTCGTCGAGAACAACGGGAGCTGGGTCTGGATGGAGGAGCGCCTCTCCGTCTCGCGGACCGGCCACCGGCCCTGGCGGGACTCCGCTCCCCCGAACCCCTCCGGCCAGGTCGGCTGACGGACGAAAAGCCCCGCCCCTCAGGGGTCCGGAGCGCTGTGGAACCGGTGGCCGGCCCGCGCCGCTTCGCGGCGGACGCCGCCGCGCGGCCCCGCCGCCTCAGGGACGGAGTCCGCGCAGGGAGGCGGGCAGCGGTTCGGCGTGGACGATGTGCAGACCGCTCACCGCACGGGTCAGGGCCACGTAGAGACGGTTGAGGCCGCGCGGTTCGGCGGTGACGATCCGGGCCGGTTCGGCGACGACGACCGAGTCGAACTCCAGTCCCTTGGCGAGGGTGGCGGGCACGCACACCAGCCGGGCGGACTCCAGCGCGTCCTCGTCCGCACCGAGCAGCGCGGGCTCCAGCCCCTCGGCGGACAGCCGCTCACGGATGGCGGGAACGTCGGAGTCGGCTGCGACGAGGCCGACGGAACCGTCGCCCCCGAGCGCCTCCCGGCAGGCCGACACGAGCGCGTCGAAGTAGTCGCTCCCGGCGGCCTCGGTGACCCGCAGCGCTCCGGGGGCCTGCCGCACTCCGGTGGGCGCTCCCAGGCCGGGAGCGATCTTTGGGAGCAGCCGCGCGGCGTAGTCGATGATCTGCGCCGGGACTCGGAACCCGCGGTCGAGGACCGCCAGGCGGGCGTCGGGCTGGCCGAGGTGGGCCAGCAGGGTCGACCAGTCGTCGACCGCCGCCGGGCTGGTGCCCTGGGCGATGTCGCCGAGCACGGTGAGCGACCCCCGGGCGCAGCGGCGTCCGAGGGCCCGGCACTGCATCGGGCTGAGGTCCTGGGCCTCGTCGACGACGATGTGGCCCAGCGTCGACGGCCGCTCGATCAGGGCGGCGGCCTCGTCGATGAGCGCCAGGTCCTCGACGGACCAGCGCGCCGACTTCGGACCGCGCGGCCGCCCGGGCAGCAGGATCGCCTCCTGCTCCTCGTCGGTGAGGATGCCCCCGGCGGCGCGGGCGAGTCGGTCGCGGTCGGTGAGCAGGCCCAGGACCAGGCGGACCGGGTCGGCCTTGGGCCACATCTTCCGGGCGGCGGCGCCGATCGCCCGGTTGCGGCGCAGTTCGCTGAGCGTGCGCGCCTCGTAGGGCTCGCCGGAGAACTCGATCCGCTGCATCACCAGGTGGGCGAGGCGCTGGGCGAGCAGGGTCGGCCCCGCCCCGTAGCCGATGCCGCGCTCCCGCAGTTCGGTGAGGACCTCGGCCAGTTCGTCGGGGTAGAGGCGCCACCTGCGCGCGCCCTTCGAGACGACCAGGGCCTCCTCGAGCGGCCGCGGCTGCGCCCACAGATCCCGGAAGACGACCTCGGCCATGCGGGCGTCGCCCTTGATCCGGGCGGCGTGCGGCTCCTCGACCCGGGAGACGGGGACCCGGCCGATCAGCTCCTCGACGGTGGTCTGGCGCACCCCGACCTCGCCGAGCGCGGGCAGCACGTTGCGGATGTAGGACAGAAAGGAGCGGTTCGGTCCGACGATGGCCACGCCGCCGTCCTGGCGCAGCCGGTCCCGTTCGGTGTAGAGCAGGAAGGCGACGCGGTGCAGGCCCACGGCGGTCTTGCCGGTGCCCGGGGCGCCCTGTACGCACAGCGCGGGCCGCATCGGTGCGCGGACCAGTTCGTCCTGCTCCGGTTGGATGGTGGCGACGATGTCGCGCATCGGCCCGGAACGGGGGCGTTCGATCTCCGCGGTCAGCAGCGCACCGGCCGCGTCGGACGCCTCCCCTTCCCCGGGGGCGGACAGCGGCTCGTCCTCGTAGGCGGTCAGCTCCGCGGAGTCGGAGAACCCGTAGCGGCGGCGCAGCAGTACTCCCTGCGGGTCGTCGCGGCCGGCCCGGTAGAACGCGGCGGAGACCGGCGCACGCCAGTCGATGACCAGGGCGTCGCCGTCGGCGTCGTGCACGTGCCGCCGCCCGATGTAGACCCGGTCGGCGTCGGGGGCGCGCACGGGCGAGGACGAGTCGGCGGGCCCGCTCTCGTAGACGGTGCCGGGCGGGTAGTCGAGCCGTCCGAAGAACAGCGGGACGTCGGGCAGGTCGACCAGGGCGTCGGCCCGCCGCTGGCGGTCCATGACCAGCAGCCGGTTGGTGAAGGTGTAGTCGGCGTCCTCGGAGCTGTCCTGCACGGTCTCGGTGGTGACGACGTCCTCGTGCATGCGCCGCAGGGCGGCGCGCGCCTCGGAGAGGAAGGCGCGTTCGGCCCGGATCTCGGGATCGAGCTCGAAAGAGGGCACGGTCTCGGACATGGTGGAGACGACCTCGGTGCTTGTCGGAGCGGTGGACTGCGGGGCGGTGGGGGCCGGACGGCCGGCGCGCCGGGGGGGCGGCGCGTGCCCGCGGGGCCTGGATCGCCGTCGTGACCGGGGGCTACCGCCACGCAAACTCTACCCTTACGTTAGACACATTTCGCCGCGCCGGTACGGCTGCTCCTCCACCGCGGCCCGTGGGACGCGGCCGTGCCACCGGCCCCGGACCGGGACGCGCACCGGCCGGGGCGGCCCGGGACAGAAGCGCCGAGGAGGCCTCCGCAGCCGTCGCCGTGCCCCTCCACCGCCCCGGTGCCTCTAGGACAGCACGGTCAGGAACGGCCCCGCGGCGACGCCCAGGGCCACCGACAGCGCCGCCGCGGCGACCGCCACCGCGGCGGCGCCACGCCCCTGCGGTCCGGCGCCTGCCGCCGGTCCGCGGCCGTCGTCGGACGGGACCCGCCGAAACAGCGGGAGAACCCACCGCAGGTAGTAGAAGAGGCTGGCGACGGTGTTGGCGAGCGCCACCACCACGAGCCAGACCAGACCCGCGTCGAAGGCGGCGGTGAAGACGGTGAGCTTGCCCACGAACACCGCCGTCGGCGGCGTACCCACCAGGCCCAGCAGGCAGACGACGAGACCGAGGGACAGCCACGGGCGGCGGCGGAACAGCCCTGTGAAGTCGCCGAGGTCGCGCGCTTCGGGCAGGGCGCACACGACGGCGAAGGCCCCGAGGTTGGTGACCGTGTAGGCGGCGAGGTAGAACAGCAGGCCCGGCAGCGCGAGCCCGGTCCCGACCGCCGCGACCGCCGTGAGCAGGTAACCGACCTGGCCGACGGTGGAGTAGGCGAGCAGGCGGCGCGCGTTGTCCTGGAAGAAGGCCGCGAGGTTGCCCAGGCTCATCGTGGCCGCGGCCACCAGCGCGACCAGCGGCGGCCAGTCCACCTCCACCCCCGCCAGCACCTGCCCGCCCAGCCGGAACAGCGCCGCCAGCGCGCCGACCTTGGGCACGGTGGTGACGAACGCGGCCACCGGCGCCGACGCGCCCTCGGTGACGTCGGGAACCCAGAAGTGCGCGGGCACGCCCCCGGCCTTGAACAGCAGCCCACCGGCGACCGCGACCGCGCCGACGGCGACGAGGGCTCCGGACGCGTCGGGCAGGCGCCGCGCCAGCTCGGTGTAGCCGGTGGCGCCCCCGGCGCCCAGCAGGAGGGCGGCGCCCACCAGCAGCACGACGGTGAAGAGCGCGCCCATCAGGTAGTACTTCAGGGCCGCCTCGGTGCCTCGGGCGTCCTTGCCGAACCCGGCGAGGGCGTACAGCGGGATGCTGGCGAGCAGGTAGCCGACGGCCAGCACCAGCAGGTCGCCCGCCCCCGCGACAACGATCGTGCCGAGCGCGCCGAGGAGCAGCAGCACGTGGTACTCCGTCTCCCGGCGGTGGCCCGCCACCCGGTCGGCCGACAGCAGGACGACCAGCGCGGTCCCGGCCAGCACGACGGCGCGCACGGCGTGCAGCAGCACGTCCAGCACGTAGGTCCCCGAGGCCGTGGCCTGCGGGGGTCGGCCCGCGAGGACGATCGTGGCGGCCAGGGCGACGGCCAGTGCGGAGAGGGCGAGCAGCCGCACGATCCACTGGCGGTGGCGGGGCAGCCAGCCGCCCAGCAGCAGTCCGGTGACGGCCGCCACCGCCACGGCGGCCTCCGGCACGAGCGCGACCGGGTCGACTCCTCCCATGCCGCTCACCGGACCACCACCGCCGCGACCGCCCGCGCGGCCGGGTCGATGACGTCCAGCAGGAACCACGGCAGCAGGCCGACGGCCACCGACAGTGCCGTCAGCGCCGCGATCGGCACCGCCTCGAAGGCACGCAGGTCGGTGACGCGGGTGTTGTCCGGGGTCCGCTCCGCGCCGAGGAACAGCCGTTGCAGCGCCCGCAGGAACAGCGCCGCGGTGAGCAGGATGCCGACCAGGGCCAGTGCGGTGGGCACCGGCGCCGGTCCCAGACTGCCGGTGAAGATCTGGAACTCGGCGATGAATCCGGAGAGCCCGGGCAGACCGAGCGCGCCGAACGCGGCCACGGCCGTCAGCGCCGCGAACCGGGGCGCCGGGGCGGCCAGACCTCCGTAGGAGGCCATGTCGTAGGTTCCGGCCCGCGCGTACAGGACCCCGGAGAGCAGGAACAGGGCACCGGTGAGCAGGCCGTGGCTGACCATCTGCGTCACCGCGCCGGTGACCGCCACCGCGGCCGCGTCCGCCTCGGCCCCGGTGGCCAGCCCGGCCGCGCCCAGTCCCAGCAGGATGTAGCCCATGTGGTTGACGGAGGTGTAGGCGACCATCCGCTTGAAGTCGGTCTGGGCCAGCGCGACCAGTGCTCCGTACAGCACCGAGACCACTCCCAGGGCCACGAACACCGAGGCGTGGGCGCGCCACGCCTCGGGCAGGACCGGCATGGCGATGCGGACGAAGCCGTAGGTGCCCATCTTCAGCAGCACCCCGGCCAGGATCGCCGAACCGGCCGCGGGCGCGTCGGTGTGGGCGGGCGGCAGCCAGGTGTGGAACGGCACCAGGGGGGTCTTGACCGCCAGACCGAGGGCCACGGCCAGCAGCACCAGGCCCCCGGCCGGGCCCCGGCCGTCCAGCGGGGTCTGGCGGGCCAGCTCCACCATGTCGAAGGTGCGCGGGTCGGCGGCCAGGTACAGGCCGATGAAGCCCAGCAGCAGCGCCAGCGACCCGACGAACGTGTACAGGAAGAACTGCAGCGCCGAGCGCGCGGCGGGGCCGTGGCCCCATCCGGCGATGACGAAGTACATGCCGACGATCGACAGGTCGAAGAAGACGAAGAACAGGATCAGGTCGAGCGCGACGAACAGGCCCAGCGACACCGTCTGCAGGAACAGGAACAGCGCGGCCTGACCGCGCACCCGCTCCGTCCGCCGCAGCGAGTACACCGCGCAGGCGCAGAACAGGACCGCCGTCATCGCCACCAGCGGCAGGGACAGGCCGTCCACCCCGATGTGGTAGCCGGAGCCGACGCTGGGGATCCAGCGCAGGTCCGTCTCGTAGGCGATCGGTCCGGCCGTACCGACCGCGGCTGAGGGGGAGCGGACGTAGCCGACCCACAGGCCGACGACCAGAGCCAGGTCCACGGCCGTCACCGCGATCCAGGTCCACGCGACCGTCCGGTCGCCCGGTCGGGGCAGCACGAGCAGCACCACGGCGGCGACCAGCGGCAAGAAGACCACGACGGAGAGCACGGATCACCCCAGCAGGACGAGCAGGACGAGCAGGACGGCCAGGAACGCCATGGCGGCAACGGCCTGGACGTAGTACTGGTGCAGCAGCCCGGTCTGCGGCCGCCGGGCCCACCGGCCCGCGGAGCGCAGCCCCGAGGCCACCGCGCGCACCGCGCCGTCCAGGCGCGGCTCGATCCGCGCGCCGGCGAGCCGGGCCAGGCGCACCCCGGCCGCGGCGCCCGAGCCGACCCCCGCCGCGAGAACCCGGTCGTCGAACGTCGCCAGCGCACGCGACACCGCCAGGACAGGCGCGACCGCACCGGTACGCGCGGCCCGCTCCAGCCACAGCCACTCCCGCGACCACCGCGGCCGTGCCCGCGCGGCCGCCCTGAGCGGGGCGGGGCTCCGGTCGCCGTGCGCCCACGCGACCGCCACGAGCACCGCGACGGCGAGCGTCCCCGAGACAACCATCTCTCCGACGCCCGGCGAGGCGGCGCCCTCCTGCCCCAGCAGGCCGCGCCACCACGCGGCCAGCGGCGGCAGCGCCACCACGCCGAGCCCGGCAGCCGCCGCGGCCAGCACCGGAAGCGGAATCCGCTCGGAGGCGGGCACCCGGCCCGCCTCCGAGCGGGGGGCCGGGGCCGACCACACGGCCACCAGAGCCCTGGCGGCGTAGGCGGCGCTGACCGCCGAGGCGGCCAGGCCGGCGGCGTAGAGCGCCCCCGACGCCGCCAGGGCGGCTGCCAGCACCTCGTCCTTGGCCACCCAGACCGCCAGCGGCGGCAGCCCGCCCACGGCGAGCGCCCCCACCGAGAACACCGCGCCGACCAGTGGACGGCGGCGGGCCGCGCCGCGCAGTTCCCGGAGATCCTGGGTGCCCAGCGTGGTCAGCCAGGCACCCGCGGAGAGGAAGAGCAGGCTCTTGGCCGCCGCGTGCGCGGCGAACTGCAGCGCGCCTCCGCCGAGGGCGCCCACTCCGGCGGCCAGCACCACGAACCCCAGTTGCGAGCAGGTCGAGGCGGCCAGCAGTTGCTTGAGGTCGCGCTGGACGTAGGCCACCGCGCCCATCAGCAGGGCGGTGAGCACGCCGATCCAGGCTGAGGCCGACGCGGCCCAGCCCGTGGCGGCCAGCGCGGGGTGGACGCGCAGTAGCAGATACCCTCCGGCCGCGACCATCGTCGCCGAGTGCAGCAGCGCGGAGACCGGGGTGGGACCGGCCATCGCGCGGGACAGCCAGAAGCTGAACGGCAGTTGCGCGGACTTGCCCAGCGCGGCGACCAGCAGACCGGCGACCGCGGCGTCGCGCCACGCGCCGCCGAGGCCGGGCAGCGCCGCCAGCTCCAGGGCCGCCGCGCCACCGGCCAGGGCCGCCCCCGCCGCCAGGTACATGCCCAGGTCGGCGGTGCGCGTGGTGAGGAAGGCGACGGCCGCCGAACGCCCCCGAGCGGGATCGCGCCACCAGTAGGCGATGAGCGCGTAGGAGACCGCGCCCATGACCTCCCACGCGACGAGCAGCCCCAGCAGGTCGACGGCGGTGACCGTGGCCAGCATGGCCGAGGCGAACAGCAGCAGGAAGCCGTGGTAGCGGGCGCGCGCCTGATTCGGCCCGAGGTCTCCGACGGAGAACACCGCCACGGCCGCGAACACCGCGGTGACCGTGGTCACCCCCACCGCCGCCAGCCCGTCGACGGCGAAGGCGACGCCGATCGAGGGCAGCGCCGCAACCGGGAGCGTCGGCGCGGTGACCGCCGCCGCCACGCCCAGTCCGACCAGGAGCACCGCCACGGCCACGGCCAGCGGCGCGGCCACGGTGTCGGCCCGGCGCCCCGACACCAGCAGCGCGGCCCCGGCCAGTGCGGGCAGTGCGAGCAGAATCCCCAGTACCACGGCGACCGCCTCAGTCCCGCAGGTCGGCGGCGGAGTCGACCATGTCGACGTCGCGGGCCCGGAAGATGGCGGTGGCCACGGCGAACCCGACCGCCATCTCCACCGCCATGGCGGTGATCGCCACCAGCACGAGCACCTGCCCGTCGGGGCGGTCGGCCGACAGGTGGAACCAGAACGCGGCGGCCGCCACGATCACGGCGTTGACCATCAGCTCCAGGCCCATCATGATCATGACGACGCCCTGCTGGCTGAGCGCCCCGTACAGGCCGACCGCCAGCAGCGCGGCCGCCAGCAGCAGGAACAGTTCCAGGCTCACCGGCCCACACCTTTACGGACGGGGGCGTCGGCCGCGCCGCGCCGCAGGTCGTCGCCGTAGCGGTCGTAGCGGCCGCGGTCGGTGGCCAGCACGACCGCGGCGACCATCGTGGCGAACAGCACCATGCCGACGACGACCATCACGAGCATGTGCGAGCCCATCAGCGCCGCACCCAGCGACTCCGTCGGGTCCGGTGGTGGGGCCGCTCCGGCCTCAGGCCAGGGCACCAGCCAGATCCCGGCGGCAAGGGCGGTGAACACGGCGACGGACACCGCCAGGGCGCCCCGCCGGTTGTGCACCATGGCCATCGGTGTCAGCCCGGCCGGGTTCATCATGTACATGATCATGAAGACGGCCATGACCAGCATCTCCATGACCATCATCAGGATGATGAGGACCCCCAGGTAGGACAGGTCCAGCAGCAGCAGCACGGCCACCCCGGTGAACACGAACGAGGCCAGCAGCGCGAACGTCGCGCGGGCCATGGAGTCCACCCGGAACACCGCGATCCCGGCGGCCACGGCGCCCACCGCGCAGACCATGAAGACGACCATTTCCCCCATCGGCGGTCACACCCATTCCAGGAGCACGAACACGGACACGGCCAGCGCCTGCAGCAGCGTCACCGGCAACAGCACCACCCAGCCGACCTCCACGAAGCGGTCCACGCGCACCGTGGGCAGCCGGTGCGCCAGCCACACCAGCACCGCGAGCACCGCCGCGGTCTTGAGCAGCGACCACAGCCAGTCCGGCAGCAGCGGTCCCGCGCCGCCGCCCAGGAACAGCGGGACCGCCATGGCCGAGGCCGCGGCGAGCATCAGGTAGCGGCCGGTGCGCAGCACCAGGGCGTCCACCCCCGACAACTCGGCGGCCACACCGCCCGCCACGTCCCGCCCCACCGCCTGGTCGAGGGGCCCCCAGAACGCCATCGCCAGCGCCGAGAGCAGGTAGACGGCGAACGCCACCGGCATCACCGCGGCGAACCACACGTCCTGCTGCGCGGCGACGATGTCACCGACCCGCAGCGACCCGGCCCCCACCGCCGCCGTGATCAGCGCGAACATGTGCGGCAGTTCGTAGGCCAGCCCCAGCGCCAGGAACCGGTAGGCGCCCAGCAGCCCCCACACCGAGTCGGCGCCCCAGCCCGCCAGCCACACCGCGGCCCAGATCAGCACCTCCATGGCGTTGAACCAGACCACGCCGACCGACAGGTCGCCGACCACCCGGCCGCCGAGCGGAACCACCAGCACGGCCATGGTCGCGGCCACGGGGACCAGCGCCACGCCCGACTGCCGCAGCAGCGTGTCGGCCCCGGGAACCGAGCGGCGCTGCCCCACCAGCAGCCGCGCCGCCTCGCGTCCCGGGGCGGCCAGGCCCGCGGTCGGCGCTGCTCCGGCGGCGTGCGCGCGCAGCAGCGCCGCGAGGGCCGCCGCCCCGTAGGCGAGGACGGCGAGCAGCAACGGGGCGGCCACGGCGCCCCACACGGGGGTCTCAACCACGGGCCGCCTCCGGTTCGTGGGTGGCGAGCGCCTCCAGGTCGGGGTCCAGGGAGGCCACGGTCAGCCGCGCTCCGGCCAGTTCCTGACCGACCAGCAGTTCCGGCAGCGCCGCCAGCGCGGCGCGCGCGTGCTCGGCCCGCTCCCGGCCCGGCGGCCGGGCCGCTTCCCGAGCGGACGGCGCCGCGAGGACCACGGCCGCCACGTCGTCGAGCCAGCGCGTCCACCGCGCCGTGGCGTCGCCCCGCAGGGGTTCGGGAAAGTGCGCGGGCGCCGGTCCCGTGCCGTCGGTCGTCCAGCGCAGCAGCCGGGAGCGGCGCACCCGCCGCACCCACCGGATGTGGCGGGCGCGCGGCCGCCACGGCCCCGGGGCCAGCAGGTCGTCGCGCAGCAGTCGGAACGCCGCGGCCGCGTCGGGCCATCCGGCCACGGCGAGCAGCCGCTGCAGCGAGTCGGCAGCGGCCGCCGCGCGGGTGCGTGTCCAGTCGGGCCGCCCGTCCGCGTCCGGCACGGGGGCGTCCCAGAACGGGGGACCGTCCGGTTTCCCCACGGTCGAGACCTCGGCCTGCTGCACCACGTCGCCCTGGAGCACCGTCCGCACCAGCAGACCGCTCGGCCAGTCGGGCAGCGCCGGTCCCAGCGCGACGTGCAGCCGGTCCAGTTTCAGCCCGTCGCGGTCGGGACCCCGCTGCGCCATCGCCAGGCCACCGGGCATCTTCATGCCCCCGCCGTGCGTCCCGTGCCCGTCGTGCGTTCCGTGGTCGTCGTGGCCGCCGTGTGTCCCGTGGTCGTCGTGGCCGTCGTGTGTTCCGTGGCCGCCGTGTGTCCCGTGGTCGTCGTGGCCGTCGTGTGTTCCGTGGCCGCCGTGCGTCCCGTGGTTGCCGTGTCCCTGCTGCTCCTCGTCTCCCCGCGGGGCGCGGGGTTCCGGCGGTCCGGGGCGGGAGGCCGCGTCGCGGCGCTGGGCGGCGACGTCGTGCAGTTCGGCCCGCGCCCGGTCGAGGCGGCGGGCGGCCTCGTGCGCGGAGACCACACGTACGCGGGCGCGCGGACCGGGCATCTGGTCCCACAGCCGGTCGACGGCCTCCTCCGCCTCCGGACCGCCGGAGCCGCACACCACCAGCAGGTCCGCGTCGATCGGGGTGAGCGCCCGCCGCCAGCCGCGCTCGCGCAGCACCCGCTCCACGGCCAGCCGGGCCTCCGTCCCGCCGACGGCGGCGACCAAGAAGACGCGGGGGAGGGACCACCGCAGCAGGCGCTCGGTCAGGTCCACCGGAAGACCCCCTCCCGCCAGGCGTAGACGACGGCCGCGACCAGGACCGCGAGGAAGAGGAACATCTCGACCACGGCCCCGGCCCCCATCTCGCCGACGACGAGGACCCACGGGTACATGAAGACCATCTCCATGTCGAAGGCCAGGAAGAGCATCGCCACCGCGTACCAGCGCACGTGGTGGCGCGAGACCGCG
This sequence comes from Thermobifida halotolerans, assembly GCF_003574835.2. Classification (NCBI taxonomy): domain Bacteria; kingdom Bacillati; phylum Actinomycetota; class Actinomycetes; order Streptosporangiales; family Nocardiopsidaceae; genus Thermobifida; species Thermobifida halotolerans. Next base: position 1,580,433 of record NZ_CP063196.1, read on the forward strand.
TGCTCGCGCACCGGCATCCCCGACAGGAAGGGGGCTCGCACCAGCGGCTCACGCCCCACGCGCACCAGGGAGGCGACGCCGTGGAGCCCGAGAGGCACCGCGACGGCCACCCCGAGCAGGGGCAGCGCGACCCAGAAGGAGTCCACCGATCCGCCTCCCCTCCGTGTCCGGACAGCCACCGAGAACGGCTTCCCGGAACGCGGGCGGATCATGCGCCGTGCGCGGCAGCGGATCGGACACGGTGGCGGACCGGCCTGACCCGGTGACGGATCCGTGCCCGGACGCGGACCCAGAACCGGTGCCGGAAGGTCGGGAGAGGCGGCGGGGCGTTCCGGGGATGGGGTTCGGGGCACCCCGACCACGGGGCTGCGGGGGCATGTGGTGCTGGTGGGCTGTGGTGGGGCGGGTCGTCCCGGGGCCGGGGTGCTGTGGTGCGGGCCTGCCGGGAAGGCGGGGGCACGGGCGGGTCGGCGCCGGGGCGCCTCCCCGTTCCTGCGCCAGCCCGTGGCGGGGCCGCCCGGGGGTCTGGAACACCTCGCCCGCCCGGCTTCCCGGTATCGGACTCAGAACCGGTCGATCTCGGTCAGGTCGATCGTGATGTCGAAGGGCACGGTCACGTCGAGCCGGTCGTGGAAGATTCCGGTCAGCGCGTAGGCGGCGGTGGCGGGGTCGAGCTGGTAGACGTAGACCGTCGGTCCGCCCGAGACGTTCTCCACCCGCCAGAAGTGCGGGATGCCCGCCGCCGCGTACAGTTGCGGTTTGCGTTCGCGGTCGCGCACCTGGGATTCGGGGGAGACGACCTCCACGGCGAGTTCGACCGCGTCGGGGCGGTAGAAGGTCTGCCCGTCGCTCTCGTCTCCGGCGCGGACCACCAGCAGGTCGGGTTCGGGACGCTGGCGCGGCCCCAGCACCACGCTCATCTCGCGCCGGACGCGCAGGTGGCGGGGGAGGGCCCGGCGCAGTCCCACCTCCAGCAGGGACAACACCAGGGAGTGGAAGAGTGTCTGCGGGCTCACCAGGACGAGGCTTCCGTCGATCAGTTCGGTGTGCGGGGGGAGGTCGGGCAGCCGGTCGAGGTCGGCGGCGGTGAACCCGTCGGGCGGGGGAAACAGCCAGTCGGGGATGGGCTGGGCGTTCACCGGTCCCCTCCTTGATCGGTTCGTGACGCGCGCGTCATACAGGGTAGCCGACGAGGGGGTTTCGGCGCGGACGAGCGTACCCTGGAACGTCGCGGCGACCGGGAAGGGGGACACGGCGTGCGGGTGCTCATCGTGGACAACCACGACTCCTACACCTACAACCTCTTCCAGCTGTTCGCCCGGACCCTCGGCGCCGAACCACTGGTCGTCGCCAACGACGACGCGCGATGGCGGAGCCTGGACCCGACCGACTTCGACGCCGCGGTGATCTCCCCCGGTCCCGGCACCCCGCGGCGCGCGGGCGACCTGGAGCAGGCGGTGCGGGTGCTGGCCGAGCCGGACCTGCCCGTTCTGGGCGTGTGCCTGGGCCACCAGGCGCTCGCCCACCACGAGGGAGCCGTGGTCACCGCGGCCCCCGCTCCCCGGCACGGCCATCTGAGCCGGGTGCGCCACGACGGCTCCGAGCTGTTCACCGGTGTCCCGCAGGACTTCACCGCGGTGCGCTACCACTCGCTGCACGTCGCCGAACCGCTGCCCGGGACCCTGGAGGCCACCGCGTGGGCCGAGGACGGCGTGGTCATGGCGCTGCGCCACCGCGCCCTGCCGCGATGGGGGGTGCAGTTCCACCCCGAGTCCGTGGCCAGCGAGCACGGCCGCGTCCTCGTCGCCAACTTCGCCCGCCTGGCCGCCCGCCACCGCCGCGTCGCCGCGGGCCGTCCGGGGAGGTCCGAGAACCGGGCAGGCACGGCCGCGGCGAGGACGCCCGCCCCCGCCCCGCGACCCCCGAGCACCCGAAGCGACCCCGCCACCCCGGAAGGACGCCGGGAGGCGCGGGCCGAAACCCCCTCGGAGGCGCGGTGGCCGCACCCCGGGGCGCTGCGGTTCCGGGTGCTGGAACGGGAGGTGGACGCCGAGGCGGTGTTCCTCGCCCGCTACGCCGAGCGCGAGTACGCCTTCTGGCTGGACAGCAGCCGCGTCGGCGGCACCGCGCGGTTCTCGTTCCTGGGCTGTGCCGACGGCCCGCGCGGCGAGGTGCTCACCTACCGGGTGGGCGACGGCGCGGTGCGGGTGCGGTCGGCCGACGGCGCGGTCAGAGACGAGCCCGGCACGATCTTCGACGTGCTCGACGCGCGCGTCGCCCCTGCCCCCGGCGCCCGCCCCGACCTGCCCTTCGACTTCGCCGGCGGCTACGTCGGCTACTTCGGCTACGAACTGAAGGCCGACTGCGGCGGCGCGGCCGCGCACCGCGCCGCCACCCCCGACGCGGTGTGGCTGCGCTGCGACCGCTTCGTGGCGGTCGACCACGTCGCGGGACGCACCTACCTGGTCGCCGCCGACGGCGACGACGACTGGCTGGCGGAGACCGAACGCGCTCTGGCCGGTCTGCGGCCCCTCCCGCCGCCGCCCGCGGCGCGCGGCGCGGACCCGGCGCGCTGGGCGGAGCGCTCCCGCGCCGACTACCTGGTCGACGTCAAGGAGTGCCTGAGCGAGCTGGCGGCGGGGGAGAGCTACGAGATCTGCCTGACCGCGCGGGTGCGGCTGCCCGCCCCCGCCGACGGCACCGCCTTCTACCGGAGGCTGCGCCGCACCGGTCCGGCCCCCTACGCGGCGCTGCTGCGGCTGGGGGAGACCACCGTGCACAGCGCCTCCCCGGAGCGCTTCTTGAGGGTGGGCCGCGACGGGACGGTGGAGAGCCGACCGATCAAGGGGACCGCGCCGCGCCACGGCGATCCGGACGTCGACGCCCGGCTGCGGGAGGAGTTGCGCCGCGACCCCAAGACGCGGGCGGAGAACCTGATGATCGTGGACCTGCTCCGCAACGACCTGGGCCGGGTCTGCGAGGTGGGCAGCGTCGAGGTGCCCGCGTTCCTGTACACCGAGTCCTACGCCACGGTGCACCAGCTGGTCTCCGCGATCCGGGGGCGGCTGCGCGCCGACCGGTCGGCGCTGGACGCGGTCCGGGCGTGCTTCCCGGCGGGGTCGATGACGGGGGCGCCCAAGGAGCGCACCATGCGGATCCTGGACCGGTTGGAGTCCAGCGCCCGGGGGGTGTACTCGGGGGCGCTGGGCTACCTGTCGTACTCGGGCACGGCCGATCTGAGCGTGGTGATCCGCTCCGCCGTCAGCCGTGCGGGGGAGTTGACGGTGGGGGCGGGAGGGGCGGTCGTGCTCGACTCGGTTCCCGAGCGGGAGCACGCCGAGATGCTGCTCAAGGCCGCCGTTCCGCTGCGGGGCCTGGAGACGGGACGAGCCCGTCCCGGCGCGGGGCCGGGACGGGCCGAGGCGGGGTGAAGGCGAGGAGGGGGCCCGCCCTCACCGCGCTCTCAGGGAGGGGAACCCGGGTCAGGCGACGGAGCAGGGGCTTCCGTTGAGCTCGAACCCTTCGGGGGTTCCCGCGCCGTTCGGGGCGTCGGCGTTGAAGCCGAACTCCACCGAGCCGTGGTGCGGGATGGTGCTGTTCCACGAGGCGCCGGTGACCGTCACGGTGGAACCGGACTGCTCCGCCACCGAGCTCCACGACTGGGTGAGGGTCTCACCGTTGGTGAAGTCCCACGTCAGCTCCCAGCCGTCGATGGGGGAGTGGCCGCCGTTGTAGACGCGCACCTGCGCGGTGAAGCCGCCGTGCCACGAGCTGGGCGTGTCGTACTCGACCTCGCAGGACGTCGCGGGTGCGCTGCCGGAGTTGAAGGCCAGCGTCGGCGACGGGCTGGAGGTGTTGCCCGCGGCGTCCCGGGCCACGACGTAGACCTCGTAGTCGGTGTCGGGGCTCAGCCCGGTCAGGGTGGCGCTGGTGTTGGTGGTGGTGGCCAGCACCTGGTCGGTGGCGGCGTCGTGCACCCGGTACTCGGTGACGCCGACGTTGTCGCTGGCGGCGGGCCAGCTGATCCGGGCGGAGGTGCCGTCCGTCGAACCGGCGGTGGGGGTGCCGGGCGCGGTGGGCGCCTCGGTGTCGCTCGGGTCGGGGTCCGGGTTCGGGTCGCCGCCGGTGAAGACCACGTCGGAGCAGTTGTAGAAGGCCTCCGGGCTGTCGGAGCGCTGCCAGATCGAGTAGATGATGTGGCGGCCGGACTTGTTGGGAAGCGTGGCCTCCCAGTAGTACTCGGCGCCCTCGGGGCCGCCGTCACGCATCGGCGGGTTGGTCACCTGGTCGAAGGGGACGGGTTCGAGGTCGTCCCAGCCCAGCGGGCTGTTGGGGTCCCAGTCGTCCTTGGTGACGTACTGGTACCAGGTGCCGGGGTGCGGCGCCCAGGCGTTGTACTGGAAGGTGATGGTGCTTCCGGCCTGCAGCGTGGTGGTGGGCCAGTGCTCGCTGACCGCGTTCATGCCGCTGAACTGCGGGTGGGGTCCGCACAGCTCCCCGTCGGGGATGATCTCGCGGTGCCGGCCCCCGGCGTCGCTGATCAGGTTGCCGTACCAGTTGTAGAAGGGGTAGTTGCCGTTCTCCGCGAGCACGTCCTGGCAGACGGGGTTGGTCGGCACGACGTTGCCGCCGGTGCCTCCCTCGATACCGTTCACGTAGCACGCGTAGCTGCGGGTGGCGGGGTAGGTCATGCCGCCGTGCGCGTAGGCCTCCTCGGCCGGGACGACGGCGGCGAGCGTGGCGGCCAAGCCAGCGAGCGCGCCGAGAGCGGCGAGCCGGCTTCTCATTCTCACCGTGAAACTCCTTGAGAGACGTTACGGCTTGGGGGCCGTCGCGACCTGTGGGGGGTGGCCGCGACGGCCGGATCCGGGCGTCACGGGACGGTCCGGAATCGTCTCCTCCGCTGAGAGCGCTCCCGGGATGGGGATGGATGCGGAAAGGAAGTGGGAGCGCTCCCAGAGGGGTTGATACCAGAATCGTGATACGGATCACGGGCGATGTCAACAGACGGTTACCCACAAATGACACAACGGAAGATCGGGGAGGGTTTCGGGTGGCCCGAAAGCCGCAGATCACAGGAGGGGGAGTGCGGGGAGCGGTGGTGGAAAAATTAACCAAACCGGTTCAGCGGGTCAGAGGGGCGGTCCGGGGCGCCGGACTTCGGCAAGCATCGGACTTCTCGGCGCCGAAGCGATAGCGTGGCCCCATGGCGACTGTTGCGAATCGGCCGTCCACGTCGGTCGAGGACTACGTCAAGGTCATCTACGACCTCCAGGAGCGCGGAACCGGCCCGGTCACCATCTCGGGGATCGCCGAGCGGCTGTCGGTCTCCAACTCCTCGGTGTCGGGCATGCTGCGCAAACTCTGCGAACTGGGACTGGTCGACCACCAGCGCTACGGCGACGTGCGGCTGACCCCCACCGGCGACAAGGTCGCCCTGGCCGTGCTGCGCCGCCACCGCCTGATCGAGCTGTACCTGGTCGAGGCGCTCGGATACTCCTGGGACGAGGTCCACGACGAGGCCGAGATCCTCGAACACGTCGTCTCCGACCGTTTCGTGGACCGGGTCGCCGAACGCCTGGGGCACCCCACCGCCGACCCGCACGGCGACCCCATCCCCACCCGAGACGGCCGGATCGCCGCCCGCGAGACCCGCCTGCTGGCCCAACTGGAACCCGGCAGCGGCGGCGTCATCGTGCGCGTCAACGACTCCGACCCGGCCCTGCTGCGCTACCTGGCCAGCCAGCGGATCGGTATCGGCATGCGGGTCGAACTCGTCGAGCGCCAGCCCTTCGGTGGTCCCCTCGTGGTGCGCCTGGGATCGGAGAGCGACCAGCAGGAGCAGTCCATCGGCCTCGGCGTGGCCGAGGCCCTGTGGATCGCGACCGACCACTGACGCCGCGCGCACGTTCTTCCGCCGAATCAGCCCCGACGAGGATTGCCGGGGCGCTGCGGTGGTAAAAGTTAGGCGTGGCGAACTCTGTAGATTGTCGCACCTTCCGCACGGCCGCGGTCGGTCTCGCGCTCGCGTGCGCCCTCACCGCGTGCAGCCTCTCCACCGCCGAACAGGCCGACGACGGACGCCCCACCGTCCTCACCACCTTCACCGTCCTCGCCGACATGGTCCGCAACGTCGCCGGCGAGCACGTCCGCGTGGAGTCCGTCACCAAGGTCGGCGCCGAGATCCACGAGTACGACCCCACCCCCAGCGACCTGGTCCGCGCCCAGGGCGCCGACCTCGTCCTCGCCAACGGCATGAACCTGGAACTGTGGTTCGAACAGTTCACCGACCCGCTCGACGCCCCCACCCGCGTGCTCACCGAGGGGGTCCGGACCATCCCGGTGGCCTCCGGGGGGTATGCGGGACAGCCCAACCCACACGCGTGGATGTCCCCCGACGAGGCCCTGGTCTACGTCGACAACATCCGTGCGGCACTCAGCGAACTCGACCCTGACCACGCCGCCGACTACGCGGCCAACGCCGAGGCCTACCAGGAGGAGATCGCCGAGATCGGCGAGTTCCTCCAGGCCGAGATCGCCACGCTCCCCGAGGAGCACCGGGTGCTGGTCACCTGCGAGGGCGCCTTCTCCTACCTGGCGCGCGACACCGGACTGACCGAGAAGTACCTGTGGCCGATGAACTCCGACGGCGAGGGCACCCCCCAGCAGATCGCCTCGGTGGTGGAGTTCGTCCGCGAGCACGAGGTCCCCGCCGTCTTCTGCGAGAGCACCGTCAACGACGGCGCCCAACGCCAGGTGGCCCACGAGACCGGAGCCGTCCTGGGCACCCCCCTGTACGTGGACTCGCTGTCCACCGCCGACGGCCCGGTGCCCACCTACCTGGACCTGCTGCGCCACGACGCCGAGGCCATCGTCAGCGGACTCAACGGAGAGGGGGAGCGACTGTGACCACTCCGCAGGCGCTGTCGGTGCACGGCCTCACCGTGCGCTACGGCGACGTCCTGGCACTCGACGACGTCACCCTGGAACTCGGCCACGGCGTGGTGTGCGGACTGCTGGGCGCCAACGGTTCGGGCAAGTCCACCCTGTTCAAGGCCATCACCGAGATGGTCGCCCCGCAGCGCGGAGACGTCCGGATCCACGGCCTGTCCCCCGCGCGGGCCCGCAGACGCGGACTCCTCGGCTACGTCCCCCAGACCGAACAGGTGGACTGGGCCTTCCCGGTGCGGGTGGTCGACGTGGTGATGATGGGGCGCTACGGCCACATGGGTCCGACCCGCCGCCCCAGGAGGTCCGACCACCAGGCCGTCGCCGAGGCCCTGGAACGCACCGGACTGACCTCCCTGGCCCACCGGCAGATCGGCGCGCTCTCCGGCGGCCAGCGCAAACGCGCGTTCGTGGCCCGCGGCATCGCCCAGGGAGCCGGCGTGTTCCTGCTGGACGAACCGTTCGCGGGAGTGGACAAGCCCTCCGAGCGCACCATCGTCCGGGTGCTGCGCGACATGCGTGACGCCGGCGCCACCCTGCTGGTGTCCACCCACGACCTCGCCGGGGTGGGCGAGCTGTGCGACGAGGCGGTGCTGCTGCACCGGCGCGTTCTGGCGCACGGCAGCCCCGAGCAGGTGCTCGCCCCCGATCTGCTGCTGCGCACGTTCGGTCTGGAGGAGGAGACGGCATGACGCTCGTCGACTGGCTCACCCTCCCCTTCACCTTCGAGTTCATGCAGCGGGCGCTGCTGGTCAGCGTGCTGGCGGGCGCGGTGTGCGCGGTGCTGTCCTGCTGGGTGACACTGATCGGCTGGTCGCTGATGGGCGACGCCGTCTCGCACGCGGTACTGCCCGGCGTGGTGCTGTCCTACCTGCTGGGGCTGCCCTTCGCGGTGGGGGCGCTGGTGTTCGGCGTGGGCTCGGTGGCGCTGATCGGCACGGTCAACCGCACCTCCCGGGTCAAGGAGGACGCCGCGATCGGCATCGTGTTCACCGCGATGTTCGCCCTGGGCGTCGTGGTGCTGTCCCGGATCTCCAGCGACACCGACCTGCGGCACATCCTGTTCGGCGACCCGCTGGGCGTCAGCGGCACCGAGATCGCGCAGATCGTGGTGATGACCGTACTGGCACTGGCGGTGGTGGCACTCAAGCACCGCGACCTGACCCTGTACGCCTTCGACCCCACCCACGCCCACGCCATCGGACTGAGCCCGCGCCGCCTGGAGGCGCTGCTGCTGGGGCTGCTGGCGGTGACGGTGGTCATCGCGCTGCAGGTGCTCGGCATCATCATGGTGGTCGCCATGCTGATCATCCCCGGCGCCACCGCCTACCTGCTCACCGACCGCTTCGAACGGATGGTGCTCATCGCGGTGGCGGTGTCGGTGGCCGCCTCCGTGGTGGGCGTCTACGCCAGCTTCCTGCTGGACGTCACCCCCGGCGGAATGATCGTCGTCGTCCAGGCCCTCGCCTTCGCCGCCGCCTACCTGCTGGCCCCCCGCCACGGCCTGCTCGCCCGGCGGATCGCGGAGCGGCGGCTCGCCGCACCGGCGGCCGGGCGCGGGAGCTGAGGGGCGACGGGTCAGTCGTCGGCGGCGACCAGCAGGGTGAGGCGGTGCTCGCGCCGGTCGACGAGCACGAGTTCGTGGAACTCGGTGTGGACGCCGCCCCAGTCGTGGAAGGCGCCGCAGCCGAGGTCCTTCAGCAGGTAACGCGCGGAGGCCGTCCGCACCGGCCGGTAGACGGTGTCGAGCAGCACCTCTTCCGGGGACTCCGGGACGGTGCGCTCCTCCTCGGCCCGTTCCCGGACCGGCTTCTCCGCCGCCTGCGGACCGGTCGGCTCGTAGGCGTCGACGGTGATGTGGCGGATCCGGTAGGGGCCGTGCCAGGTGGTGGACTCGTGCACCCCGTCGCCCGCGTAACCGTCCCGGAACCGGACGGGGCGGATCAGCGCGGCGAGGAGTTCGGTGTCGGACGCCTTCGGCGGGACGAACCGGAGGAGTTGGGCGTCGACCCAGCGGAACCCGTGGTCGTGCGGGTGGTCGGACACGAGGTTGCGGAAGTCCACGAAGATCTGCTGCCGGAAGGAGAGCGAGGCCGCCACGGGATCGACCCCAGCGGCCCGCGCACACCACGGTCCGGGCGCCGTCCGTCGCGGCGGATCCGGTCAGGGAGCGGCCGGGGCGGTGGAGCGGTCGGTGAACATCCGTACCGCCAGGGCCCCCAGCACGGTGGCCATGAAGGCCTTCTGCACGCGCAGCCACACCGGGCGCTCGGCGAGGAAGCGGGCGATGAGACCGGCGCCGAGGGCGATGACCGCGTTGCCGGTGACCGCCACGCAGACCTGCACCGAGCCGAGGACCAGGCTCTGCACGGCCACGTGCCCCAGGGACGGGTCGACGAACTGGGGGAGCAGGGAGACGTACAGGACCGCGATCTTGGGGTTGAGCAGGTTGGTGACCAGCCCCATCGTGAACAGCCTCCCGGGCGACTCCGCGGGCAGCGGAGCGGGCTCGAACGGCGAGTGCCCGCCGGGGCGGAGCGCCTGCCAGGCCAGGTACAGCAGGTAGCAGCCCCCGGCGATCTTCAACGCGGTGTAGGCCGCGGGGACCAGGGCGAACACCGCGAGCAGCCCCGCGGTGGCGGCGCACAGGTAGACGAGGAAACCGGCGGCCACCCCCAGCAGCGACACCAGTGCCGCGCGCGGCCCCTGCGTGATCGACCGGGACACCAGGTAGACCATGTTGGGCCCCGGGGTGAGCACCATGACCAGGGAGACGGCGGCGATGCCGAGCACGGCGGGGAGACTGACCACGAGGAGGGCTCCGTTCTGTCGTCCGCCAGCCTACGGCCGCGGCGCCCCGCGCGCACGGGGTTTGCGGCCGACCGGGCCCGCGGACCGCGGACCCGGTCGGCCGCACGCGCCCCGGGAGCCCGGAGCCGCTGCCGCCCGGAATCCCGGTGGACAGGCGGGAGAGGGATCTCCTGGACACCGGGAGTTCCGGGCGGGCTTTTCCCGGAACGGAGGGGGAGAACGGAGAGATCCGTGCTCGGCGGGGCCGGGCGCTGCTTCCCGGACCGCGTCCGGCGGGCCGGTGCCGCCCGGGGGAAGCGGTCAGTCCCGGCCCATCTGGTCCTCGGGGGACAGGTGCTCCACGGTGATCCCCGTGTCGGTGAAGGTGCGCGTCACCGTGCGCGAGGTGTAGACCCACAGGATCCGCAGCGGGGTGTCGCCGACGTTGCGGAACAGGTGCGGAATGGGCGAGGGGATGTAGGTGGTGTCGAACCGGCCGAGACGGGTCACCGACCCCTCCACCACCACCTCGGCCTCGCCCTCGAGAACGGTGACGTGCTCGTCGCAGTTGTGCGAGTGCATCGGCGCCCCGGTTCCCACGGGATAGACACTCATTCCGCTGGTGATCCGGTTCTCCTCGCCCGCCGACTCCTTGGTGATCAGCGGGGTGGTGGTGATCGAACCGCCGCGGTCGAGCACCCGAACCTCGGACGCCTTGATGATGGTCGGCACCGCATCCTCCTCTGCCTGGGCTTCGGCGTCCGAGGCTAACTCCCCGACCCCCTCCGGAGGAGCCGCAGAACATACAGCTTTACCTTGCATCGCGTGCTCTGTGCGGGCCGCGGCGCGCGCTGTACGGTCGTGCCACATCGTTTCCGAGCCCCCCGAAACCGAGGCGAAGGCGGTAACCGGCCGTGAGACTTCCCAAGATCGACCCGAACGACATGAACGAACGGCAGAAGGAGATGGCCGCGCGCATCGCCGGGCGCCGGGGTGCGGTCCGCGGCCCGTTCCAGGTGTGGTTGAACAGCCCGGAGCTGTGCGACCGCGTCGAGGCGCTCGGAGCGTTCGTCCGCTTCGAGTCCTCCCTGCCCCTGCGGCTGAGGGAGCTGTCGCTGCTGATGGCCGCGCGGCACTGGGACGCGCAGTACTCCTGGAACGCCCACGTCGACAAGGCGATCGAGGCGGGCATCCCCGCCGAGGCCGTCCGCGCGATCGCCGAGCGCGGGGAGCCGGAGTTCGAGCGCGAGGATGACGACGCCTTCTACCGGTTCTGCCGCGAGATCCTGGAGGAGCACTTCGTCCGGGAGGAGACGTTCCGCAGGGCCGAGAAGCACTTCGGGGCCCAGGGGCTCGTGGACGCCGTCGGTTCGCTGGGCAACTTCAGCATGCTCGCCATGTGCCTCAACACGTTCCAGGTCGACCTGCAGCCCGACCGCACGCCCCCCTTCCCCGACATCCGCGGCTACGGCCGGGTGGCGGACGGCGCCGACGGGCAGTAGCGGCGCGGCCGCCCCGGGACGCGGGAGCGCCGACGCCCGCGGCGCGACGGCGCCGCTTCCAGGGCGCAGGAAGGTCGCCGGGTTCCGCCGAGGAGGGGCACCGAGAGTGGCCGGAGGGGAGCGCCGCGAAGTACTTCTAAGTTCATAACTACTGTCGCCCCTGATCGCTGTTAAAGTCGTCAAGGAACACAAAAGCGCAGGTTAGAGGGGTACTTCCCCGCCTGTGGCCTGTGCCGGAGGTATTCATGGACCGCCTTCTCGTCATGCGGAGCTTTGTCACGGTCGCAAGGGTCGGCAGCTTCAGCGGCGCGGCCAAGCTGCTGGGTACCTCGGGGTCGCTCATCTCCCGGCACGTGGCGGACCTGGAGAAGCAGGTCGGCGTGCGGCTGGTCAACCGCACCGCCCGGTCGGTCAGCCTGACCGAGCTCGGGGTCCGCTACAGCGAGTTCGCCCAGCGGATCCTCGACGAGATCGACCAGGAGGACGCGAGCATCGCGCAACTGCACGACCGCCCGGAGGGGACGCTGTCCATCATCTGCCCCAAGTGGATCGGCGGCCTCGACCTCGGCGACGCCGTCGCCGCGTTCGCCGTCGCGCATCCCAGGATCCAGGTGCGGTTCGAGCTCGGCGGCCTGTCGGACCGGACCTACGACTTCCTGGACAGCGGGTTCGACATCGCCTTCCACACCCGGGACCTGCGCGACTCCAGCGTCCGGTTGAGGAAGATCGCCTCGCTGCCGTTCGTCCTGTGCGCCGCGGAGTCCTACCTCAGGCGGCACGGCTCCCTGACCTCGCCCAACGACCTGGCGTTCCACAACTGCCTCGTCCACGTCAACGATCCGGTCTGGCGCATCGGCCACGGGCACGAGAGCACCCTGCACAAGATCCGCAACGTCGCCTTCCAGTCGAACTCCTACATCGCCCTGCAGAAGGCCGCCGTGCACGGACGGGGGATCGCCCTGCTGCCCCACCGGCCGGCCTACGAGGACCTGACGAACGGGGCGCTGCAGGTCCTGCTCCCCGAGCTGCCCGTGCCCGACCGGCCGCTGTACGCGATCTACGGGCCGGCGCAGCGCACCCCCCGCAAGATCCAGGTCTTCCTGGACTTCATGACCGCCTGGTTCTCGGACAACCCCATCCCGGTGTTCGAGGGGTGAACGGCGGGCCCCCTCGCCGTGTGCAACAAACGGTTGCGGCATTCACGGTGGTGGCCGACCTGTCCGATTTCTAGGATCAACAGGTGTCGGCGGTGACCACGGCACCTCGAAGCCCGCGAGAAAGGTGACGGCGGTGGGAATCCAGCGCGTCGAATCTATCACTTACAGTGTTGAGGATGTTTCGGAGAGTGTCCGTTTCTTCGAGGACCTCGGACTGACGCTCGTCGAGTCGGACCACACCGGGGCCGTGTTCGAGACCCTCGTCAAGCAGACCGTCCACCTCCGGACCGAACCCGACAGCGCCCTGCCGCCTCCCGTGGAACCGGCCCCCACCGTCCGAGAGGTCGTCTGGGGCGTCGACACCCCGGACGAACTGGAACGGCTCGTCGGCAGGCTCGCGGTCGACCGCCCCGTGCGGCGCACCGACGACGGGACCTACCACACCTATGACGAGACCGGCTTCGGGCTCGGCCTCACCCTGGCCCGACCGGACGGCTTCGAACCGGACGAGCCGCGCCCGCGCAACACGATGGGGCACATCACCCGCAGGAACACCGTCCTGGAGACCGTCGGGCAGGTCCGGCCGCTGCGGATCTGCCACGTCGCGCTCAACATCCCCAAGCAGGGCCACCAGGAGGCGATCGACTTCTACCTCGACCGCCTCGGCTTCGTCGCCACCGACGTGGTGAAGCCCATGGGCACCTTCATGCGCTGCGAGGACGACGAGGAGCAGCACAACTTCCTGCTCTGCCACCGCCCCGACCGGGCCGGGATGAACCACATCGCCCTGGAGGTGCCCGGCTTCGACGACGTCATCGAGGGCGCCAACCACATGATCGAGCGGGGCTGGCTGGAGTCCAGGCGCCTGGGGCGGCACACCATCGGCTCCAACGTCTTCCGGTTCGTCCACGCCCCCTGCGGCGGACGCGTGGAGTACGCCGCCGACATGGACCGGGTGGACTCCTCCTACGGAACCCGCGTCCACGAGACCGCACCACCCCACCACATCTGGACTCTGCGCACGTCACGAGAGAACCGATAATGCCTGAACCCACCTACCCCGCCATCCGGATGTACATCGCCGGCGAGTGGTGCCGGGGGGAGACGGGGCGGACCGCCCCGGTGCTCAACCCGGCCAACGAGAAGACCGTCGGCGAGGTGCCCCTGGCCACCGTCGCCGACCTCGACCGCGCACTGGAGGCGTCCGTCACGGGCTTCGAGGCCTGGCGTGCCGCGCCGATCGCGCGGCGCACCGCGATCCTGTGCGACGCCGCCGACCGCCTCACCGCCCGGGCCGACCACGTCGGCCGGATCATGACCATCGAACAGGGCAAGCCGTTCAAGGAGGCCCGCGGCGAGGTGCTGCGCGTCGCCGACTCGCTGCGCTGGAACGCCGAGAACGCCCGCCGCGCCTACGGCCGGGTCATCCCCTCGGCCCCCGACACGGTGCTCTCGGTCCGCAGGGAGCCCATCGGACCCGTCGCCGCGTTCACCCCGTGGAACTTCCCGGCGGGCTCGCCCATGCGCAAGATCTCCGCCGCGCTCGCCGCCGGCTGCTCGATCATCATCAAGGCCTCGGAGGAGACCCCCGGCACGGCCTGCGAGATCGTCCGCTGCTTCGACGAGGCCGGACTCCCCGCCGGAGCCCTCAACCTGGTCTTCGGCGAGCCCGCGGAGGTCTCCTCGCACCTCATCGCCTCGCCCGTCACGCGGCTGGTCGCCTTCACCGGCTCCATCCCCGTCGGCAGACTGCTCGCCTCGGCGGCGGGTGCGGCGATGAAGCCCTCCGTCATGGAACTGGGCGGGCACGCACCCGTCATCGTCTGCGCCGACGCCGACCCGGTGACCGCCGCGAAGCGCGCCGCGGCCGCCAAGTTCGCCAACGCCGGGCAGGTCTGCACCTCCCCGAGCCGCTTCCTGGTGCACGAGAGCGGCTACGAGCGGTTCGTCTCCGCCTTCGTCGAGGAGGCCGAGGAGGTCGTCATCGGCGACGGCCTCGCCGACGGCGTGACGATGGGCCCGCTGGCCAACGACCGCCGCCTGGCCGCGATGGAGGAACTCGTCGCCGACGCCACCGAGCGCGGCGCCAAGGTCCTGTGCGGTGGCCAGCGCCTGGACCGGCCGGGCTACTTCTTCGCGCCCACGGTCCTGGTCGACGTCCCCGAGGACGCCGAACTCATGCGGGAGGAGCCGTTCGGCCCGCTCGCCCCCGTCGTGCCCTTCAGCGACCTCGACGAGGCGCTGCGCATCGCCAACTCGCTGCCCTACGGCCTGGCGGCCTACGGCTTCACCGGGTCGGCGGCCACCGCCGAGCGGCTCGTGCGGGACCTCGAGGCGGGCATCCTCTCCATCAACCACTGCGGCGGCTCCGTGCACGAGGCCCCCTCCGGCGGCTTCAAGTCCAGCGGTTACGGCCGCGAGGGCGGCGAGGAGGGACTGGACGCCTACCTCGTCACCAAGCGCGTCTCCCACCGGCTGAACTGAAAGGGCCTGGTCCGACCATGCGATTCTGCCGTGTCGCGGTCGACGGACGCCCCCGCTGGGGCCGCGTCGACGGCGACGCCGTCCACCTGCTGAGCGGGTCGCCCCTGGAGGGCGACCCCGCCCCGAGCGGACAGGCGCTGGCGCTGGAGACGGTCGAGTTCCTGCCGCCCGTCGTCCCGGGCGTGTTCTACGCCGTGGGGCTCAACTACCGGCGCCACGCCGAGCACGCCCTGTCCACCGGCTACGCGGGCGCGGTTCCCGACCGCCCCGAGGTCGGCTACCGGGCCAACAACGCCCTGATCGGCCACGGCGCGCCCATCGTCAAGCCCGTGGACGTCAGCGGACGCTTCGAGGCCGAGGGGGAGGTGGTCGCGGTCATCGGCCGCCCCCTGCGCCGCGCGACCTACGAGGAGGCCCGCGAGGCCGTCTTCGGGTGGACCGTCGGCAACGACGTGAGCGCCCGCGAGTGGCAGCACCGGGACCGCACGTTCTGGCGCAGCAAGAACAGCGACACCTTCAAACCCATGGGGCCCTGGATCGAGACGGACGTCGACCCGCTCGTCCAGACCACGACCGTGCGCGTCAACGGGGAGGAGCGGACCTCCTGCCCCACCGGCGACATGATCTTCGACCCCTACGAGTACATCGTCGAGACCACCAGGTACATCACCATGCACCCCGGCGACGTCCTGTGGATGGGAGCCGACTCCCTCTGCCAACTGGAGCCGGGAGACACCGTCGACATCGACATCAGCGGAATCGGTGTGCTCTCCAACCCCGTCAGGTCCGAAAGTGACGCACCCCCGGAAAGGAAACCCCGACAGCCATGGAACTGAAGGCCAACGAGCCGAAATACATCCACCACGTGAACTTCCCGACCACCGACCCCGAGCGCACCAAGGAGTGGTACGGCAAGGTCTTCGGGCTCAAGGCGATCCCGGCCAAGAGCAACACCAGGGTCCTGCTGATGACCCGCGGCAACTTCGACCTCCACTTCACCCCCGTGGAGGAGATGGACCGCATGGCGCCCTACCACTTCGCGGTGGAGGTCGAGGACTGGGAGGGCTTCCTGGCCCACCTCAAGGAGATCGGCGTGCGCCACACCCGACCGAACGAGCGCCCCGAGAACCGGTCGAAGTTCTGCTACATCCACGATCCCGACCACACCATGATCGAGATCGTCTACCACTCCAAGCGCCCGGCCTGACCGACCCCGCACCACACGAGGAGAGACCGATGGCGATCGCCAACTCCAACGGCGTGTCCATCTACTACGAGGTGCACGGCACGGGACCGGCGGTGCTGCTCGTGCACGGCTCGGGCGGCCACCACGCCGCCTGGTGGCAGCAGGTCGCCGAACTGCGCGACCGCTACACCGTCGTCACCATGGACCTGCGCGGCTTCGGCAACTCCGACTCGTCGATGACCGAGTTCGACAGTTGGGAGTTCCCGGACGACATCATCGCCGTCCTCGACGCCGAGGACCTGAGCGACGTCCTGCTGGTGGGCCAGTCCATCGGCGCCGTCGTCGCACTGCGGGCCGCCATGCGCCGCCCCGACCGCGTCGGCGGGGTCGCCCTGGCCCACTCGCTGGGCGGCATCAACCACCCGGAGCTGACCGAGCTGGTCGCCGCCGACCGCGCCGAGGCCGTCAAGCTCCCGGTGATCGACCGGCTGCTGAGCAGGGACTTCCAGAAGCGGGAGCCGGCCCGCACCTTCCTGTTCCAGCAGATGGGCACGTTCAACGTCGCCAAGATGGCCGACCTGCGCAACCTCTCGACCGGTGGTCCGACCATCGACGAGATCGCCGCCGCGCGGATCCCCGTCTGCTTCCTGGCGGGCGAGAACGACGCGGTGCTGAGCGCCGCCACCGTCCGGCGCGCCCACGAACTGCTCCCGGGATCGCGCCTGGAGCTCATCCCGGGCGCACCGCACTCCATGTACTGGGAGGCGCCGGAACTGTTCAACGCCGCCGTCATCCGCATCCGTGACGGCCTCACCCAGCGAAAGGCAACCGCATGAAGCTCACCCTGGCAGACGCCGAGGAGATCGTCGAGGCCGCACTGAAGAGCGGCCAGAGGATCGGCAGGGCGTTCAGCGTCGCCGTCGTGGACTCCGGCGGCTTCGTCGTCCTGATCAAGCGGTCCGACGGCGCCCGCCCGCTGACCCCCAGCATCGCCACGGCCAAGGCCTACACCGCGGCGGTCATGCAGCGCCCCGGCAAGCTGCTCAAGCCGTGGGCCGAGAGCAACCCGGGCTTCTTCGCCCAGCTCTCGACGATGGGCACCCACCCCATCATCGCCTCAGACGGCGGCGTCACCATCAAGCGCGACGGTGAGATCCTCGGCGGTCTGGGCATCTCCGGCGGAACCAGCGAGGAGGACCAGCAGATCTGCGACGAGGTGCTGGAAGCGCTGGGATACGAACTGCAGTTCCAGGCCTGGGGCGGCGCGCAGCAGCAGACCGCCGCGGAGGAGGAGGAACGGCGCGATGGCTGACGACTTCAAATACCGCATCGACCACCACGGCAGCCTCATCCGGCCGTCGGGTCTGATGGAGGCGCGCCGACGCTGGCAGGCCGGCGCCATCGACGAGGAGGAGCTGCGCAGGGTCGAGGAGGAGGCGATCGCCGAGGCCGTGCGGCTGCAGCGGAAACTGCGCTTCACGGTGGTCACCGACGGCGAGTTCCCGCGGGAGGACACCCGCAGCGTCGTGTTCGACGCGGTGAGCGGGTTCCGTCCGACCGACGAACTGGACGCCTACGGCCGGGTGCGCTGGATCGCCGACGGCGAGCTGAAGGCCGAGCGGCCGCTCGTCGCCGACCGGATCGCCTTCCTCAAGGAGCAGACCGTCATCGCCCCCAAGGTCAGCCTGCCGTCCCCGGCCTGGCTGGCGGCGCAGTGCTTCGAGCCGAGCGGGCCGTGGAGGAGCGCCCGCGAACTCGGCGAGGAGCTGGCGCGCATCATCGGCGAGGAGATCGGGCGGCTCGTCGAGGCCGGTGTGCGCCTCATCCAGATCAACAACTTCGCCTACGCGCGGCACCTGGTCCCCGGGCGCACGCCCCTGCTGCCGCTGGAGGACTGCATCGCGATCGACACCGCCGCGGTCAGCGGGGTCTCCAGGCCCGAGGACGTCCGCATCGGACTGTGCCCCACGCACTCGGCCAAGGGCGAGGTGGACACCGCCGCCGCGGCCAGGGTGTTCGAGGAGGTGCCCGTGGACCGGTGGGTGCTGCCGTACTGCGGGGGCACCGAGGGCGAACTGGCCCTGCTGCGCGCGGTCCCCGCCGACCGGGACGCCTGCCTCGGCGTGGTCGACCCGAGGACGCCGGAGCTGGAGGACATCGACACGGTCGTGGCGCGGATGGACGCCGCCGCCGAGGTGAAGGACATCGACGACATGGCGGTCAGCCCCAGCGAGGGCTTCTCCGACGTGGCGGGCCGGGCGGTGCTGAACGAGGACGAGCAGCGCCGCAAGCTGGTCCACGTGGAGACCGTCGCCCGCATGTGCTGGGGCAACGAACTGTAGCGCGCACCCGGTCGCACAGACTCGTCGGCCGACTGGTCCTCGGATCGACGCGGTTGGAGACCCCCGGACGCGGTGGGAGCGGCACGCTCCCGCGCCCCGGGGGTCTTCGTGCCCGGTCCGCGCACGGGGCACCCGCAGGGGTGCGCGCCGCGGCCCGCTAACCGGGTTCGTCGCTGGGGGAGCCTCCGTCACCGTCGGTCCGCAGAAGGTCGTCGAGCAGGTCGGTGGTGACCGTGGCGGCGAAGACGAACGGTTCGAGTACGGTGTCGGCCCCCGCGGCACGCAGTTGTTCGGACTCGTACGAGGTGTGCGCGGTGAACGCGACCCGGCCCCGGTAGCCGTGGTGGCGCAGGCCGTGCAGCAGGGCCAGGTTGGTGTCGCGCACGGGAATGGTGCTGACCACCCACCGGGCCCGCGACAGCGGCAGCGACTCCAGGAAGTGCGCGTCCTCGGCGCTGCCGAACACGGCGGTCACGCCCTCCCGGTCGTTGGCCGCGACGCGGTAGGGGTCGAAGTCCACCGCCAGCACCCGGTGCCCGGCACTGCCGAGCCGGTCGGCCACGTGCCCGCCGAACCGGCCGAGCCCGTAGAGGATGACGTCGGCCTCGGCCTCGGCCTCGCTGAGCCGCACCCGGCGGCTGTCGGTGCGTTCGAACACCGCGAGCCAGCGTTTGATGCGCTCGTAGATCTGGTGGGAGTACAGGATCAGGTAGGTCGAGCCGCCGATGGTGACCAGCCCGACGATGGTGATCAGGCTGACCGTGGCGTTGGTGATGTGGCCGAGACTGAGCCCGAGCGCGGCGAGGATGAGGGAGAACTCCGAGATCTGGGCGACGGTGAGCCCGCACAGGAAGCCGATCCGCACCGGGTAGCGCATCGCCGACATGATCACGATGACCACCAGGGGGTTGCCGACCAGCACGAACACCGAGAACACCAGGGCCGCGGTGAGCTGGTTCCCGGCGTCGGTGAACTCCAGCCTCGCCCCGAGGTCCAGGAAGAAGAACAGCAGCAGGAAGTCGCGCAGGCTGACCAGCCGGGAGCCCAGGGCGTCGCGGTAGGGGGTGGTCGCCAGCGACACCCCGGCCAGGAACGCCCCGACCTCGGAACTGAAACCGAGCCATTCGCTGAACGCGGCCACCGCGGCCGCGTAGGCCACCCCGAACAGCACCAGCAGTTCCTGGGAGCGGGCGATGTGGTGCAGCAGCCACGGCAGCACGAAACGCATCAGCACGGCGATCGCCGCCAGCAGGCCGACCCCCCTGGCGAGCACCAGGGCGATGTCGAGCGGCAGGTTGCCGCCGGTCTGCTGCCCGAACGCGGTCAACGCGATCATCACCAGGACCACGACGATGTCCTGGACGATGAGGAAGCCCACCGCGATGCGTCCGTGGAGCTGCTCGATCTCGCGCTTGTCCGACAGCAGTTTCACGATGATGATCGTGGACGAGAAGGTGAGGGCGACCGCGACGTAGATCGAGGTCACCGTGTCCATGCCCAACGCCAGCGCGATCAGGAAACCGATCACCGAGGTGAACACGACCTGACCGAGTCCCGTGGCCAGCGCCACCGGCCCGGTGGTGCGGATCAGGTGCAGGTCGAGGCGGAGCCCCACCAGGAACAGCAGGACCGCGATCCCGAGCCGGGCGAGCAGTTCGATCGTGCCCTCGGGCGTGACCCAGCCGGTACCGACCGGGCCGACCAGGAGGCCCACGCCGATGAACGCCACGATCAGCGGCTGACGCAGCCAGGTGGCGAGCAGACCCGCCAGGGCGGCCGCGGCGAGCACGACGGCGACGAGCGGAAAGGCGTGCGGCTCCATCAGCGGCCCCGCCGGGGTTCGCGGTACCGGTGCGGGGACCACCCCGGCCGCGCCACAGGGATGTCAGGACCGTCTTCCGAACGCATACGGTGCCTCCTGCCCCTCCGACCCCCGGTTCATGCCGGGGCGGGCGCGAGCACCGGGACGAACGTCGAAGGCCGACAGCCGTGCGCAACGGGCCCCGGTGCCGGGACGCGGCGGGTGCTC
Source organism: Thermobifida halotolerans (assembly GCF_003574835.2). Lineage (NCBI taxonomy): Bacteria > Bacillati > Actinomycetota > Actinomycetes > Streptosporangiales > Nocardiopsidaceae > Thermobifida > Thermobifida halotolerans. The sequence continues at coordinate 1,600,871 of NZ_CP063196.1, forward strand.
GGCCGGGGCATGGAAGACACAGGGGAGCCCGCCGGCCCCCGCGGGCGGCGGACTCCCCTCGGAACCCCGGGCGGTCAGGCCCCCGCGAGAACCTTCTCCTCCTGGTGCACCTCGTAGAGGTGGCAGGCCACGCGGCTGCCGTCGTCCAGCTTCCGCAGCGCGGGCGTCCGCGTGCGGCAGATCTCCATGGCCTTGCCGCACCGGTCGCGAAACAGGCAGCCCGCCTCTCCGCGCTGGACCCCGCCGGTTCCACCGCCGCGGCGGTCGGACCGGTGGCCGGCGCGGCGCGCGCGGCGCTGCTCCCGGCCCTCGGGGTGGGTCGCGGGACTGGCCGCCAGCAGGGCGCGGGTGTAGGGGTGCTTCGGGGAGTCGAACAGCTGCTGTGCGGGAGCCGACTCCACCAGCCTGCCGGAGTGCATGACGGCGATCCGGTGCGAGATGTGCCGCACCACGCGCAGGTCGTGGGCGATGAACAGGTAGCTCATGCCGGTCGACTCCTGGATGTCGGCCAGCAGGTTGATGATCTGGCTCTGCGTCGACAGGTCCAGGGCGCTCACCGCCTCGTCGCACACCACCAGCTTCGGCTGGAGCGCGAGCGCGCGGGCGATGGCGACGCGCTGCTGCTGGCCGCCCGACAGCTCCGACGGGAAGCGGTTCAGGTGCGCCCGCGACAGCCCGACCCGCTCGAAGGCGTCGGCGACCATCGCGTCGCGCTGCGCGCGGTCCGCCACGCCGTGGCGGCGCAGCGCGGCCGTCAACGACCTCGACACCAGGTGGCGCGGGTTGAGTGAGGACGACGGGTCCTGGAACACGGCCTGGACGTCACGGCGGTACGACAGGGGCGTGCGGTGGCCCAGCGCGGTCACGTCGAGCCCGCCGAAGCGGATCGAGCCGCTCGTGGCGTCGACGAGCCGCAGGATGGCGCGGCCGGTGGTGCTCTTGCCCGATCCCGACTCGCCGACCAGGCCCAGCGTCTCGCCCGGGCGGATGTCGAAGCTCACCGCGTCGATGGCGGGGAACCGGCGCCTGCGCCACCCCGTCGCCCGTCCGGTCTCGTAGTCCACCGTCAGGCCGCGGACGTCGAGCAGCCGCTCGCTGCTGGGAGCGCTCATCGCACCGACACCTCCAGGGTGAGTTCGCCCGTGCGCAGGCAGCGCACGTCGTCGGCGAGGGGGACCGGGGTCCGCAGGCAGCTCTCCCGGGAGAACGCGCAGCGGTTGGCGAAGTGGCAGCCGGACGGCCACTCACCGGCGAGCGGCACGCGGCCGGGGATCGTCGGCAGCCGGTCGGTCGTGGCCTCACCGGAGGGGTTCGCCGCCAGCAGGGCGGCGGTGTAGGGGTGCCGAGGCCGGTCGAACAGCGACCGCACGTCGTTGACCTCCACGATCTGGCCCGCGTACATCACGGCGGCGCGGTCGCAGGTCTCGGCGACCACACCGAGGTCGTGGGTGATCATGAGGATCGCCATGTCGAACTCGTCCTTCAGATCCAGCAGCAGGTCCAGGACCTGGCTCTGGGTGGTGACGTCGAGGGCCGACGTCGCCTCGTCGGCGATCAGCAGCCGCGGCTCGGCCGCCAGCGCCATGGCGATCGCCACACGCTGGGCCATGCCCCCGGAGAACTGGTGGGGGTAGTCGTCCAGGCGGCGCCGGGGGTCCTCCACGCCGACGCGGTCCAGCAGTTCGGCGGCCCGCTTGCGCGCGGCGGCCCGCGACATCCCCAGGTGGGCGTGGAGGGGCTCGGTGAGCTGCTGGCCGATCGTGTGCACCGGGGACAGCGCGGCCAGCGGGTCCTGGAAGACGGCGGCGAGTGTGCGGCCACGGACCTGGCGCATCTCCCGTTCGGAGCGGTGGGCGAGTTCGGCGCCGTCGAGCCGGATCGACCCGGCCGCCAGCCGGGTGCCCGGGGGCAGCAGGCCGAGGACGGAGCGGGCGAGCATCGACTTGCCCGAGCCGGACTCGCCGAGCAGGCCCACCATCTCGCCGCGGCCCACCGACAGCGACACGTCCTGGATCAGCGGGACGGGCGTGCCTGCGGGCCGGTCCAGTTCGACCGTCACCCCGCGGACCTGGAGCAGGGCGCCGGGCTCGGCCGCCGTGTCCCCGACGCTTCCGGCGGCGGCCGGACGGGCCCCCGTGCCGTCGGGCGTGCGCGTCCGCCGTTTCGCGGGCCTGCGCCGGTTGGTCAGCGCGTCGTTGACGCCGTCGCCGAGGAGGTTGAACGCGAGCACGCTCGCGATGATCGCCACGCCGGGCGGGAAGGCCAGGAAGGGCTGGCGGGCCAGTTCGCCGGAGGCGACGCTGAGCATGCCGCCCCAGGTCGGCGTGGCAGTGTCGAGACCGAGGCCGAGGAAGCTCAGCGCCGACTCCACCATGATCGCCGACCCCATGAACACGGCGGCCTGGACGATGAGCGGACCCACGAGGTTCGGCAGCAGTTGCCGGAACACGATCTCGGGGGTGCGCAGACCGGCGACGCGGGCGGCGTCGACGTAGAGCTTGCCGCGTTCGGCGAGGGTGACCGCACGCGTGATGCGGGCGAAGTTCATGCAGAAGATCAGCCCGATCGCGGCCATCATGGGCAGCAGACCGCGCCCCAGGATCGCGATGACCGCGAACCCCACGAGCATGCCCGGCAGCGCGTCGGCGATGTCGAGGGCACGGGTGCCGAGCCGGTCCCACCAGCCGCCGTAGTAGCCCAGCAGCAGACCCAGCGGTACGCCGATCAGCATCGCGATGGTCACCGAGCCGAATCCGACCAGCAGCGCGATCCGGGCGCCGTAGACCAGGCGGCTGAGGGTGTCGCGGCCGTAGTCGTCGGTGCCGAGCAGGAACTCGGCGGAGGGGCCCTGCAGGACGGCGGAGTGGTGCTGTTCGGCGGGAGGGTACGGGACGACCAGGGGCGCGGCGATCGCCGAGGCCGCCAACAGAAGGAGGAAGACGAGGGCGCCCAGCGTCACGGGCTGGCGCGCGATGCGCCCCAGCACACGTGCCGAGCCGGACGCCGCGGACGCGCGCCCGACGGAGGAGTCGTCCTCCGCGGGCGCCTTCAGCGGTTCACTCATTGCGGACGTGCCTTCGGGTTGAGCAGGCCGTAGCCCATGTCGATGAACAGGTTCACAGTGATGACCAGGCAGGCGATGATGAGCACACCGGCCTGGACCACGGGGAAGTCCTTGCCGATCACGCTGGTCAGCATCAGGCTTCCCACGCCGGGGAAGGCGAAGACCTTCTCCACCACGAAGCTGGCGCCGATCAGGATGCTGAAGGTGATGCCCGTGGTCGCCAGCACCGGGACCATCGCGTTCTTCAGGCCGTAGCGCAGCACGATCCGCCGCCGGGAGACCCCCGCGGCGGTCAGGGTGTCGACGTAGCGCGAGGAGAGCGCCTCCGCCATCGCGGTGCGGGTCTGCCGGGCGATCAGCGCCGCCGCGCTGATGCCGAGGGCCAGCGACGGCAGGATCAGCCCGTGCAGCCAGGCCAGCGGGTCGTCGCCCGGCGGCGTGTAGGCGATCACCGGCACCCACCCCAGGTTCACGGCGAACACCAGGGTGAGCAGCAGACCGGCCCAGAACTGCGGGAGGGCCAGGCCGACGGACGTCACGGAGGAGACCACGCGGTCCAGGGCGCTGCCGGGGCGCATGCCCGCGAGCGCGCCGAGGCTGATGCCCAGCAGCAGTGCGACGGTGATCCCGCCGAAGACCAGCGACAGCGTCGCGGGCATCCGCTGCAGGAGCATGTCGGTGACCGGCCGGGCCGTGGCGAAGGAGACGCCGAGGTCCCCCTGGAAGGCGCCCGCGTACCACTCGACCAGGCGCACCAGGGCCGGGCGGTCGAGGCCCAACTGGGCCTCGACCTGCTCGATCCGCTCCGGTGTCGCCTGCGCGCCGAGGATCGCCGCCGCGGGGCTGCCCGGGATGAGGTAGGTCAGTGAGAACACGACCAACGACACGGCAGCCAGTTGGGGCAGGGCGAGTGCGAGGCGGTAGGCGACGAGCTTCCTCATCGCTCCTCCCGCCCCGTCGCAGACTTCATGACCGGCATGGCCTACTGTCCTCCGGAGGGTCGCAGAGCCCTGTAGTCGACCAGGTTGGGCTCCCACGGCTGCGAGGGGGCCGTGACGCCCTCAACCCGGCCGGCGTTCCACACGATCGTCTCCTCGGAGGCGGCGTGACCGCAGGTCAGGGCCTCGTCAGCGATGATCTTGGTGACCTCGGACCACAGCTCCTCGGCCTCCTCGGAGGTGCCGGCCGCGATCGCCGCGTCGGCCGCGCTCTTGAGCTCCTCGCTCTCCACGCCCGCCGGGTTGCCCGGGGCGTCGGCGGCGAACCACGCCTTGTACCAGTCGTAGGGGGTCAGTTCGTCGTTGCTGCTGAGGCCGAGCGGGTAGGTACCGTTGCTCCACGAGGAGAAGAACTGCGGCGGCGGGGCGACCTGCACGGTGATGTCCATGCCGATTTCGGCCATCTGGAACGTGTACACCTCGATCTGCTTCTGGTTGAAGGGAGCGGCCATCATCTCGGCGGAGATGTCGGGGCTGCCCGCCTCCTCGTACAGTTCCTCGGCGCGGTCCAGGTCGTGCGGGTAGCCGTGGATGTCCGGGTTGTACCCGGGCTCTCCCTCGGAGAAGTGCTGGACGCGGGGGGCCAGGTCGGGAGCGATCTCGGGAAGGGCGTCGGTGTCGATGGCGTAGCACGCGGCGCGGCGCACGTCGGCGTCCGCGAAGAGACCGCCGGGGCCGCGGTCGAAGAAGATCAGGTTGTTGCGGATCGCGGGGTAGGAGAGCGAGTCGATGGAGGGCGTCCCTCCGAGCTGCTCCAGCGCCTCCGGTTCAACGCTGGAGACGTCCAGTTCTCCGCTGGAGAGCGCGCCCGCGGCCGTGTTGGCATCCTCGATGCCGTAGAGCTCGATCGTCTCGAAGCCGACGCTGTCCTCGCCCCCCCCAGTAGTCCGGGAAGAACGTGAAGGCCATGCGGGTGCCCAGGGTGGAGGCGTCCGGGTCGTAGGCCCACGGGCCGGTGCCGACGGGGTGCTCGGCGACGCTGCCGTCCTCGATCGCCTTGGGGCTGGCCATCGGGGCCGCGCGGGTCGACAGGGTGGTGAGCAGCGACGGGGACGGCTCGGCGAGGTTGAGGCGCACGGTCAGCTCGTCGACGACGTCGATCGACTCGATGACCTGCAGCGGGCCCGCGTACGGGCCGTTGCTGCCGCGGATCGACTCCAGGTTGGCCTTGACGGCTTCGGCGTTGAACGGGGTGCCGTCGTGGAACACCACGCCCTCGCGCAGGGTGAGGGTGAGTTCGGTGTCGGTCTGCTCCCAGTCGGTGGCCAGCACCGGGGTGATCTCCCCGGCCCCGTCCAGCGCGACGAGGTTCTCGTACGGCACGCGCATGTACCCGGCCTCCATGTCGGCGCCCGGGGCCCAGCTCTCGGGGAAACCGGCGTAGTTCACGGCCAGCGTCTCGCCACCGCCGTCGGCGGACTCCTCCGAGCCTCCGCACGCGGAGAGGGCCAGAACGGCCGCCAGGGTGAGGGGGAGGGCTGAGGTTCTCAGTCGTGGTGTGCTCATAGCGGTTGGGTGCCTCCTTGCGGCGGGCTGTCAGGGGGGTGGGGGTGTGTACGTGCAGGCAGTGATGCGGAATGCCGGGTTGTACAGAGCCCTCATCCTGCCGCCGGGGAAGAGACGTATGCCACAGGTCACACCGCAAGATTAAGATGCGGTTTTGTTCGGGTGGCGGCTGGGGCCGCGATGGGTGCAGGTCAGCGGGCCGTCCCGGGGCGCCGCGCCCCCGGTCTCCCGGCGCCGGCGACCGCGCCCCGCCCCGGCCGGGAACCGGAGGCCGCCTCCCGGCCGGGGCGGCGGCAGAGCCGGGAGGAAAAAGAAGAGGGCCGCCCGCGCGGACGGACGCCTGCTCCGTCCGCGCGGGCGGCCCCGAGGCCCGAGGGGGCGTGTCAGAGAACCTCGCCGAACCACACGGTCCGGTCGACCAACCGGGGGCGGACCGTGCCCAGGATGTACTCGGCGAAGTGCTCCGAGGCGGCGTGGGCGTCGAAGGCGGCCCGGTCGACATACTGCTCGTACAGCGTGAACGCCGCCTCGGCGTCGGCGTCGGCGTGCACGACGTAGGCCAGGTTCCCCGGCTCGCGCAGCGTGTGCTCGCGCATCTTCAGCAGCGCGTCCCGGACCAGCTCCGCGTCCTGCGGCTCGCACCGGTAGTGGGCCACCACGGCGTAGGGCATGCAGATCCTCCCTGTCTGTCGGAACGCGCAGATTCCATCACGGATCGGCGCCTGTCAGCAGTGCGCGGCGCGCAAGCAATGGATGTTCCCCGACACGTGGTTCTCGGCGCGCCGTGTTCCTATCGTGGGCTGTCAGACGCGGCCTCTCCGCGACATCCCCTCTTTCACCCCAGTGACAAGGAGCAGCATGCCCGTGCGAGAAATGGAGATCCTTGCGGGAGGACAGTGGGTGAGCTCCTCCGGGTCGGTGGACGTGTTCGACCCCACCGACGTACGCGAGCCCGCCGCCCGCGTCCCGGCGCTGACCGCCCGGCAGGTCGCCGAGATCTACGACGCCGCCGCGGCCGGTTTCGCCACCTGGCGCCGGACCTCGCCCTTCGAGCGCGCGAAGATCCTGCACGAGGCCTCCGCGCTGCTGCGCTCCCGCACGGCGGAGATCGCCGACGCCCTTGTCACCGAGATGGGCAAGACCCTGGCCGAGGCCACGGGCGAGGTCGGCAAGGCCGCCGACTTCTTCGAGTACTACTCGGGCATCGCCCGCGAAGGCTACGGCACCCTGCTCAACGACGCCCGGCCCGGCACCAAAGCCAGCTTCCAGCGGGAGCCGATCGGCGTGGTCCTGGCCGTCACCCCGTGGAACGACCCGCTGCTGACCCCCGCCCGCAAGCTCGCGCCCGCACTGGCCTCCGGCAACTCCGTGGTCATCAAGCCGGCCAGCGAGACCCCCATGTCCGCCATCCACCTGGCGAGAGCCCTGCACGACGCGGGCCTGCCCGCCGGGGTCCTCAACGTCGTCACCGGCCGCACCTCCGAGATCTCCGACGCCCTGCTCGACGACCCGCGCATCGCCGCGGTCACCTTCACCGGCAGCAACGAGGTGGGGGAGCGGCTGCGGGTGCGGCTCGCCAGCCGCAACGTCCGCTTCCAGGGTGAGCTGGGTGGCAAGAACGCCACGGCCGTCCTGGCCGACGCCGACCTGGAGGCCGCGGCAGACGCCGTCATGGCCGCCGCCTTCGGCCAGGCCGGGCAGCGCTGCACCGCCACCAGCCGCCTCGTCGTCGAGCGGGAGGTCCACGACCGGTTCGTCGACATTCTGCGCGAGCGCGTGGCGAAGCTGACCGTGGGCCCCGGCAAGGACTCGGCGACCACGATGGGACCGCTCGTCAGCGTCTCCCAGCGCGACTCCGTGCTGGGCGACATCGCCCGCGCCGTCGAGCAGGGCGCGGTGGTCCGCGCCGGAGGCGACACGCCCGCCGACCCCGAACGCGCCCACGGCTGCTACGTCAACCCGACCATCCTGGTGGGCGTCACCCCGGCGATGGACATCTGGCGCCACGAGGTGTTCGGCCCGGTCCTGGCGGTGCGGGCCGTGGACGGCTTCGACGAGGCCGTCGAGGCGGTCAACGACTCCGTCTACGGGCTCTCCGCCGCCGTGTTCACCCGGGACCTCAGCGCCGCCCACCGGTTCGTCGACGAGGTGGAGTGCGGCCAGGTCGCCGTCAACACCGCCACGACCGGCTGGGACGTGCACCACCCCTTCGGCGGCTTCCGCGACTCGGGTTCGGCCTTCAAGGAGCAGGGCTCTGAGGCGCTGCGCTTCTACACCCGCGTCAAGACCGTCGCGATCAACTACGGCGCGTGACAGCCTCATGCGCGCACCGAACCGGGAACGGGGGGACCAGTAATGGCTGACGAGGTTGTGGGCATCGTCGGCGCCGGCATCGTCGGACTCGCGGTCGGCCGGGAGATCACCCGCAGACGGCCGGGAACGCGCGTGGTGGTGCTGGAGAAGGAGGACCGCGTCGCCGCCCACCAGACCAGCCACAACTCCGGGGTCGTCCACGCCGGTCTCTACTACAGGCCCGGCAGCCTCAAGGCCCGCCTGTGCACGCGCGGCAGAAAGATGCTGCGCGAGTACTGCACCGACCGCGGCCTGCCCTACGACGAGTGCGGCAAGCTCGTCGTCGCGGTCACCGGGGAGGACGTGGCGCGGCTCGACGACATCTACGCCAGAGCCGACCGCAACGCCGTCCCGGGGCTGCGCCGCATCGGCCCCGACGAGATCCGCGACATCGAACCGCACTCCGCGGGGCTGGCCGCCCTGCACTCGCCGCACACGGCCATCACGGACTACACGCGCGTCTGCGAGTCCTTCGCGGAGGACATCGCCGCGGCGGGCGGGGAGATCCGGCTCAGCTCACCGGTCACCCGGATCCACGAGACCGCGGGTCCGCTCCAGGTCGTCGCGGGCGGACAGACCGTGCGGGTGGACAACCTCATCATCTGCGCCGGACTGCACACCGACCGGGTCTCCCGCCTGGCCGGGGACGAGGCCGGCCCCAGGATCGTGCCGTTCCGGGGCGAGTACATGCTGATCCGCCCGGAGAAGGCGGACATGGTGCGCGGACTCATCTACCCCGTTCCGGACCCCAGGTACCCGTTCCTCGGCGTGCACTTCACCCGCCGGGTGTCCGGGGACGTGGAAGTGGGCCCCAACGCCGTCCTCGCGTTCTCCCGCGAGGGCTACCGCCGCTTTGACATCCGCCTGGCGGATCTGGGAGGAACCGCCGCGTGGCCCGGTGCCTGGAGAATGGCTTTCCAGCACTGGCGCACCGGAGTCAAGGAAATGTACGGGTCGCTCTCCAAACGCGCCTACATGAAAGCCGCGCAGCGCTACGTGCCCGAGATCGGCCCCGACGACGTCGTGCGCGGCGGGGCGGGCGTGCGCGCCCAGGCGCTCGACCGCGACGGCAGCCTCGTCGACGACTTCCGCATCAACCGGCTGGGACGCGTCACGGCCGTCCGCAACGCCCCCTCGCCCGCCGCGACGTCGTGCATGGCCATCGCCGAGCACGTGGTCGACGCCCTCCACGGCGAGAAAGCCCGATAAAACCTCGAACCATTCGATTCGCGCAGCAACCGATTGCGTGAACAGAACTCCGCACGGAGCGATTCCGTCTTTAAGGTCGACAACAACTCCGGTCCTCTGGCCCGGCACAGAAGGAAAAGGAAAAAGGGATATGTTCGTCGTTGACACCCAGGTCCACATCTGGAGAGAAGAGACCCCCGACCGTCCCTGGGTTCCGGGCGCGCGGGAGCGGATCCGACTCAACGGACACCGCGAGGAGCCGTTCAGCTACGAGGAGTGCCTGGCCCTGATGGACGAGGCGGGCGTCAACCGCGCGCTCATCGTGCCCCCGTCCTGGGAGGGCGACCGCATCGACTACGCCCTGGAGGCCTGCGAGGCCCACCCCGAGCGGTTCGGCATCATGGCCCGCATCCCGCAGAACAAGCCGAACGAGGGCAGGGCCATGCTGCGCGACTTCGCGCAGAACCCCCACGTCAAGGGCACCCGGCTGACGTTCCACCGGCCCCAGGACCGCAACTGGATGATCGACGGCACCAACGACTGGTACTGGCCGGTCGCCGAGGAGCTCGGCATCCCCACGATGGTGCACGCCCCGATCTGGAAGGCCGAGCTCGGCGCCATCGCCGAGAAGCACCCCGGCCTGAAGATCATCATCGACCACATGGGCATCATGGCCCGCTGCGTCGACGACGCCATCGGCTACTGGGTCTCCGAGACCGCCGACCTGAACAAGCACCCCAACATCTACGTCAAGGTCTCGGCGCTCCCCGGCTACTCCACGCACCCCTTCCCCAACCTCAACATCGAGAAGTACGTGCGCGAGATGGTCGACAAGATGGGCCCCCAGCGCTGCTTCTGGGGCACCGACATCACCCGTCTGCTCGGCCACGGCCTCACCTACACCGACACCATCGAGCAGTTCACCAAGCACTTCGACTTCACCCCCGAGGAGCTGGAGTGGATCATGGGCCGCGGGATCTGCGAGGTCCTCGACTGGCCGATCGAGAACTGAGGCGATCCATGAGTCACCACCTCGACGGCGGGGACGCCGTGGTCGCCGCGTTCGGCGCGATCGGGGCCGACTACATCTTCTCCTCACCCGGCTCGGAGTGGGCCCCGGTGTGGGAGTCGCTGGCCCGGCACCACCGCGACCACCTGCCCTGCCCGAAGTACCTCGACCTGACCCACGAGACCGTGGCCGTGGGCATGGCCACCGGCTACAGTCTCCTCACCCGCCGCGCCCAGGGCGTGCTGCTGCACGCAGGCCCCGGCCTGCTGCAGGGGGCGTGCGCCATCCACGGCGCACTCCTGGCCGGCGCGCCCATGGTGATCGCCTCCTCCGAGTCGACCACCTACGGGGACGGCACCGGTCCGGACCCGGGCGGGCAGTGGTACCGCAACCTGTCGGTCGTCGGCGGTCCGCACACGATGGCGCAGCCCTTCGTGAAGTGGGCCAACCAGGCCGCGAGCGTCTCCACCCTGTTCACCATGGTGACCCGCTCCGCCGAGATGGCGGGGCGGGCCCCCTCCGGTCCGGTCTACCTCAACGTTCCGCTCGAGGTGCTGCTGGAGCCGTGGGAGGAGCGTGCGACGGCGCCGACCGCCCCGAAGGGCTCGACCGTCAGCTCCCCCGAGGAGATCGCCGCGGTTCTCGACCTGCTCGCCGAGGCGGAGAACCCGGTCATCGTCACCGAGAGCACCGGCCGCGAGGCCGACGGCATGCGGGCTCTCGTCGGCTTCGCCGAGGCCCTGCAGATCCCGGTGGTCGAGCCGAACTCCACCGTGTGCGCGAACTTCCCCAGAAACCACGAGTTGCACGCCGGCGACAGCATCGACCCCTTCATGGACACCGCCGACCTGATCCTCCTGGTCAACTGCCGGTCGCCGTTCTATCCGCCGAGCAGGCGCCCGGCCCGCGCCAGGATCGTCGTGGTCGACGAGGTCCCCCAGCGGCCGCACATCGCCTACCAGGTGCTGTATGCCGACCACTACCTGGAGGGGGGCGTGGCCGCCACCCTGCGGGAGATGACCCGGCTGGTCCGCGAGAACCCGCCCGAGGCGGCCCTGCTGGAGCGGCGGCGCGCGGCCCAGCTCACCAGGCGGGCCGCCGAGACCGCCGCCATCGAGGCCGCCGAGCAGCGCGCCGCGGGGGCCGACGGGATCGACCCGGTCCACCTGGTCGCCGCCCTGCGCGAACTGTTCGCCGACGACGACCCGATCGTGGTCGACGAGACCATCACCCACGGCGGCCTGGTCCGGCGCCACATGCGACGCTCCACCCCCGACTCCTACCTGTACGTGCAGGGCGGACTCGGTCAGGGCATCGCGTGGGCACTGGGCGCCAGGCTCGCCGCACCCGAGCGTCCCGTCGTGCTGACGGTCGGGGACGGAGCGTTCCAGTACAACCCCGTCATCCAGTCGCTCGACGCCGCACGGGCCTACGGCCTGCCGCTGCTCGTCGTCGTCTTCAACAACCACCAGTACCGGTCGATGAAGATGAACCACCTGCGGTTCTACCCGGAGGGAGCGGCGGTCGAGACCGGCGAGTTCCTGGGGGTGGACCTCAGCGGACAACCGGAGCTGTCCGCCTTCGCCGAACCCTTCGGCATGCACGCGGAAAGCGTCGCGCACGCCGACGACCTGACCCCGGCCCTGTCCCGGGCGCTGAAGGCCGTCAGAGAGGGCACGACCGCGGTCGTCAACGTCTCGGTGACCCGCTGATCCGCAAGCCGCCGACCGACCAACCGGAGCACCACCGATGCCACCAGCAAAAACCGTGATCCCCGCCGGTGACCTGGCCGACCTCGTCACCGCTCTGTTCACCGGGGCGGGAACCAGCCCCGAGCACGCCCGCACGATCAGCGACGTCCTGATCTGGGCGGGCCTGCGCGGAGTGGACTCCCACGGGGTCTCCCGCGTCCCCCGCTACCTGGAGCTGCTCGCCTCGGGCGAGGCCAACCCCAGGCCCGACCTCCAGGTGACGTCGAGCACGCCGGGGGTCGCCGTCCTCGACGCCGACCGTGCCCCCGGGCCGGTCGCCCTCACCGAGGCCGCCGCCGAGGCGGTAAGCCGCGCCCGCGCCAACGGGATCGGCGCGGTCGCGGTCCGCCGCACCGTCCACACCGGGGCCATCGGCTACTACACCTCGAAGATCGCCGAGGAGGGACTCGTCGGCATCGCCTTCGTCGCCGGAATGCCCAACATGGGCTACACCGGCGTCAAGGGCGCCGCGGTCGCGACGAGCCCGCTGTCGATCGCCGTCCCCACCCGGGAACGGCCCCCGGTCCTGCTCGACATGGCGACCGCCACGATCGCGCTCGGCAAGATCGCGCAGTACCGCAACAGCGGGAAACCGCTGCCCGAGGGCGCCGCCGCGACCGCCGACGGCGTACCCACCACCGACCCCGGCCTCGCGAAGATGCCGCTGCCGCTGGGCGGGGCCAAGGGCGCCGGGATGTCCCTGCTGTTCGAGATGCTCACCAGCGTCCTGGTGCAGGCGCCCATCCTCGCCTCGTTCCACGGCGACGACCCCGAGGGGAGGGTGCACCGGCAGAACGCCCTGATCATCGCGTTGGACCCCGCCGCGTTCGGGGACGCCGACGGCTACGCCGAGACCGTCGCCCAGACCCTCGACGCGCTCAAGGGCCTGCCGCGCGCGGACGAGGCCACCGAGATCAGCTACCCGGGGGAGCGCAGCGCGGCGACCGCCGCCGAGCGGTCCCGGGAGGGAATCCCCGTGGCCGGGAAGGTGTGGAAGGAGCTCGCCGCCGCCGCCGAACGGACGGGCGTGCGGCTTCCCGCGGTGTTAGGGGATACCGTGCGTCTGTGACGCGCGGTCCGCGACCGGCCCCGCCGTCAGGCGGGGCCGCACCGCAGCCCGTACGATCAGGTCCTCGGAAGCCGGACGGCCCACAGGTCCGGCCGGGGCCCTTCACCGTCTGTGGGGGACGCCTTCGCCGGTGTCCAGGGGGAGGAAGGAACGATCCCATGGCCGAACGTCCCGGACGCAGAAACCCGCGGGTCACGTGCGCACAGGTGCGGCGAGTCGAGCGGCTCACCCCCCACATGATCCGCGTCGTGCTGGGCGGCCCCGGACTGGCCGCCTTCAGCGCGGGCCAGTACACCGACCACTACGTCAAGCTGCTGTTCCCACCCGAGGACGCGCCCTACCAGGTCCCCTTCGACCTGCAGAAGGTTCGCGAGGAGCTGCCGCGCGAGCAGTGGCCCGCCATGCGCACCTACACCGTGCGCCACTGGGACGCCGACCGGCGCGAGCTGACCCTGGACGTCGTCCACCACGGGCCGGAGGGCATCGCCGGACCGTGGGCCGCCCGCGTCCAGGCCGGTGAGCAGGTGTGCTTCGCCGGTCCCGGCGGCGGCTACGCCCCCGACCCGGAAGCGGACTGGCACCTGCTCGTCGGTGACGAGAGCGCGCTGCCCGCCATCGCGGCCTCCCTGGAGCGGCTGCCGCAGGGCGCGCCCGCGCACGTCTTCGTCGAGGTCAGCGGCCCGGAGGAGGAGCAGAAGCTGGAGACCGCCGCCGACGCGTCCGTCACCTGGCTGCACCGGGGCGACGGCCGGGTCGGCGACGCCCTGGTGCGCGCGGTCGCCGAGCTCGACTTCCCGCCGGGCCGGGTCCACGCCTTCGTCCACGGTGAGGCGGGCTTCGTCAAGGAGCTGCGGCGCCTGCTGCGCCAGGAGCGCGGCGTGCCCTGGGAGGACCTGTCCATCTCCGGCTACTGGCGTCTCGGCCTGGACGAGGACGGCTGGCAGTCCACCAAGCGCGACTGGAACCGCCAGGTCGAACAGGAGCAGGAGGGCGCCTGACCCCTGCGGCGGCGGGCCGTCCGCACCCGCCGCCGCACAAGGCCCCGCCCCCGTTCCGGGCAGCCGTCCCGTGCGTCCGAAAGCAGCCACGCTCGCTGCCCGGTCCACGGCGGGGAAGTCGGCCACGGCCACTCGAGGCGGCCCGGCACCAGCAGGCCGAGGGCCCCGGGGCCCTGTCGCCGGAGTACTCGCTCGACCAGTAGTCGACGCCTCCGAACCCCGAGAAGTGCCCGCGGCACATCCGGAGCAGGCCCCCGTGGTTGACGGGGCAGGGGTAGAGGACCTGGCGGAAGTCCTCCGCACCGCAGGAGCGGCTGCTCCGTTCGGCGTCCCCGCCGCCGTGGTCGCACTCTCGGACAGCGCGGCACCGCGGTGCCCGGAGGCGTGGACGTGAAACCGCGGCCCGTTCGCTGGAGACGTGCTTTTGTCGGGGCGCACCGCGGCCCGCTCCCGAGGGGCGGTGTCAGCCGTGGTCGCGGGTCCGTTCCCGCTCGTGTCGCGACGCGGGACCGCGGCGGGGGAGCAGAAGCGGGGTGGCCAGGAGAAGGAGTCCGGCGGCCGCGATCGCGGCGCGGGGATCGGTGGCGGCGGCCAGCAGGCCCCACAGGGCGGTCGTGGCCGCGACGGCGGCCTTGTTCGTGACCGACCACGCGGACAGGGTGCGGACGGTGCGGTCCGCGGGAACCCGGTCGAGCCGGTCGGTGGCCAACACCGGGTTGAACACGCCCATGCAGGTCATCAGCCCGAACTGGACGGCGATGACAAGCACGAGTCCGGTGGTGCCGGGATGGACCAGGGCCAACCCGAGCGGCCAGCACGCGCGCAGCGCCCCGGCGGTGAGCATGACCCTGTGCCGCCCGAACCGCGCGACGAGTCGGCGGGCCAGACGCGAACCGATGAGGCCGCCGACGCAGGGCGCCGCGAAGGCGAGGCCGTACTGCCAGGGCGCAAACCCGAGCGGGCCGAGCATGAGGACGGCGAGCAGCGGCGAGGCCGCCACGATCAGGCTGTTGACCAGGACCGTGTTGAGAAACAGCGGACGCAGCACCGGGTGGGCCAGGATGCACCGCCACCCCTCGAGCAGGTCGCCGACGCACAACGGGGGCACGTCGGTCCGCGCGGGGCGCGGCTCCCTCCCCCCGGTCGCGTAGACGCCCACCGCCGAGAGCAGGTGGCTGACCGCGTTGGCCGCCACGGTCAGCACCGGACCGAACAGCCCGATCGCGGCTCCGCCGAGCGGCGGCCCGAGCACGGTGGCGGTCCAGGTCGTGGACTCCAGTCGCCCGTTCGCGACGAGCAGGTCCTCGGGCCGTACGAGCGCCTTCAGGTACGCGCCGCCGGCCGCGGTGAAGGCGATGCCGGCCGCGGCGACAACGACCGACACGACCAGGAGTTGGACGAAACCGAGCCGGCCGAGCGCGAACGCGACGGGAACGCTCAGCAGCGCCGCGAACCGCACCAGGTCCATCGCGACCATCACCGGCCGTTTGCGGCGGAACTCCACCCACGGACCGAGCGGCACCGCCACCACGGCCCCCACCGCCAACCCCGCTGCTGCCAGCACCGACACCTGGGCCGGCCCGGCGTGCAGCACGAGGATCGCGATCAGGGGGAACGCGTCGAACGCGAGCCACGTGCCGAACGTGCTGACCGCGTACGCCGCCCACAGCCACCCGAACCGCCACCCCAGCGACCGCCCGCCCCCCACGCCCACCACACCCCTCGCCGTCCGTATTGGGCAACTCCGCGTTGACCGGTGACATCAAAGCGAGTCGAGGGTGAGCGGAGCAAACAACCGGCCGTCCCGGCAGACACAACCGGAGGTTGTGTCACTAGGGTGGTCGGCGCGGGCCCCAACGCCGTGCGCATCCTCGTCGCCGTCGCGGACGCCGGACAGTTCCAGGAAGCCGCCGCCGACCTGTCGATCACCCAGCAGGCCGTCTCCAAGCGCGTCGCCGCCCTGGAGAATGACCTCGGCGTGCGGCTGTTCACCCGCACCGCGCGCGGCGCCCGGCCCACCATCGACGGACGGGCGTTCCTGCCCCACGCCCGCGCTCTCCTCCGGGCCGAGAGACGGGCGGTCGCCTCCGTGCGGCCCGGCCGCCGCGCGGTGCGTGTCGACGTGATCGGGCGGCGGCTCGCGCCGGCGGATCTGCTTTCCGACTTCAAGCGCGCCCACCCCGACACCGAACTCGACGCGGTGACCCTCTTCGTCGGCGAACGGACCCGCCTCGTCTGGTCCGCCGACCACAACCTGCGGCGCGTCGCCCTGCGCGATCCGACACCGGTCTACCCGCACTCGCTGGTCTGGCGCGGCGACAACCCGCCCCCCGTGCTCACCGCGCCGCGCGACCACCTCGCCGCCACACGTCCCGACCACCGTGGCGACAAGACCTGGACACCGGGATGGGCGCGGTAATTCGGTTGCCTTCCCGGGCGCTCTCGGAGAGAGTGCGGTCATGATCGACACGGGACTCGTGGACCGGACGGTACTGGTCACCGGCGCCGGGCGGGGGATCGGCGCGGCGATCGCCCGCGCGTTCGCCGCACAGGGGGCACGGGTGGCCGCGCACTACCTGCCCGCGGCGGCCCCGGCGCCCGACGGGGTGCGCTGGGAGCACGAGACACCTCCCGTGGAGGAGGTCGACGCTCTGGTGGGCGGGTTGGACGGGGCGGTGGCGGTCGCGGCGGACCTGGCCGCGCCGGACGCCGCCGGGCACCTGTTCGACCGGGTCGAGGAGCGCCTGGGGCCGGTGGACGTGCTGGTGAACAACGCCGCGCACTGCGAGAGCCCCGACACCGCGGACACGCTCACCGCAGAGGGACTGGGCCGCCACTACCGGGTCAACGCGATCGCGCCCGCCCTGCTCACCGCCGAACTCGCCCGCCGCGCCCGCGCGACGGACCCGCCGTGCGTGGTCAACATCTCCACCGACGCCGCCCGCGCCTTTCCCGGCCAGATCGGCTACGGCACCTCCAAGGCCGCCCTGGAGGCGTTCACCCGGGCCGCGGCACTGGAGCTGGCCCCGCGCGGCATCCGGGTCAACGCGGTGGCCCCCGGGCCGGTGCAGACCGGTTGGATGGATTCCGGCCTGGTCGAGCAGGTCCGCGACCTCGTGCCGCTGGGGCGCGTCGGAGAGCCCGAGGACGTCGCCGACGCGGTGGTGTTCCTCGCCTCCCACCAGGCCCGGTGGATCACCGGACAGGTGCTGCAGGTCGCCGGGGGACATGCCCTGTGACCCCGGGCCGCCTCCCGGCAGGCGGCCGCCGCGGCCTCGCGCTCGCCGAGTCGCTCCAGCAGGTCGACGCCCTCAGCGGTGAGCGCGCGGTCCCAGCGGGCGCGGTCCTGTTCGGCCAGGTCGGTGTCCTCCGGCAGGCGGAACGCAACACCGCAGGCCCTGATGGTCTGCTTGGCGCGGCTGATGCGCTGGGCCGTGGCAGCCTCGGGAACCAGGAAGGCCGCGGCGATCCGCGCGGTGGTCAGCCCACCGACCGCGCGCAGGGTCAGCGCGATGCGGCTCGGTGTGGACAGCTTCGGGTGGCAGCACAGGAACAGCAGGATGAGGGAGTCGTCCCGGTCCGCCGCGGACCCGGCGTCGGCGGGGCGACCGAGTGGTTCGCCGTCCTTGAGCGACACGCGCCGGTTCTCTCGGTTGACATCGTTCACCAGGCGTGCAGGAGGTTCCACATGGCGCGGGCAGCGTGTGCCTGACCGTCGGGCACCGACACCTGGACAGGCGACAGCGCGAGCCGGACGCGGTGCCCGAACTGCCGCCTGACCGTGGTGTCCTTGCTCACGACCACGATCTTCTCGTTGGTTTGTGTCACCGCGCTGGGAGCCAGACCCCGACGTGCGCACCGGTCGCCACGTCGTCTCCCGTCTTCATGTCCATTTGGTGTCCGTCACGAAGTACCGGCGTGGCGTACTCACCGACACCATGCTCGACCGGTGCGAGGAGACCATGCGGGCGGTGTGTGCCGATTCCGGGGCCGAACCGCGCGAGTTCAACGGTGAGGATGACCACGTCCGCCTGCTCGCGCCCGCCCAAGGTGCCACCGTCCAAGCTGGTCAACTCCCTCAAGGGGGTGTCCTCCCGACTGCTCCGCAAGGAGTACGGCGCGCACGTGAACCGCTTGGGACGGCCGTTCCACGAGGCCGACCCCGCCGACCGGCGCGGGGTTCTCGTCCGCGCCGACCCCGACCGGCAGCCCAGCCTCGGCGACGTCTTCGCCGGGCTGGGCCGGGAGACGGGCGCGTTCACGGCCGCCCACGGCGACCGCGAACGGGCCGTGATCGCCGACTACGTGACCAACACCATCGCCGTCCTGCGCGCCCGGACCGAACGGCTCGCCCGGCGAACACGCTGACACCGCCGCCATGCCGACTTCTCACCGCGCGGCCCGGCTCCCCGTGAGCGGACCGTTTCGTGTGTGTTACGCGGTCGGACACTTTCACGCAACAGGCCCTTCCTAGTGTCCTGACCCAGCAGCTCCGAAAACCCAGAGGACCACCCCAGAGGAAGGGCACAAGCGTGGCGACCGAGACCGCAACGTCCCCACAGGAGCAGAAGGGCCGGTGGATCACCCACTGGGACCCCGAGGACGCAACCTTCTGGCGCGAGCGCGGCAGCAGGATCGCCAACCGCAACCTGTGGGCATCGATCTTCGCCGAGCACCTCGGCTTCTCCGTGTGGAGCCTGTGGTCGGTGCTGGTGCTGTTCATGACACCCGAGACCGGCTTCGCCTTCACCCCGGAGCAGAAATTCCTGCTCATCTCCGTCGTCTCCCTGGTGGGGGCGGTGCTGCGCGTGCCCTACACGCTGGCCGTGCCCAAGTTCGGGGGACGCAACTGGACGCTGGTCTCGGTCGGGATCCTGCTGGTCCCCACCGTGCTGGCGACCGTGCTCATCCAGCGGCCCGACACCCCGTTCTGGGTGTTCGTGGTGCTGGCCGCCACCGCGGGCCTGGGCGGCGGGAACTTCTCCTCCTCCATGGCCAACATCAACTTCTACTTCCCCGAGAGCCGCAAGGGCTGGGCGCTGGGCCTCAACGCCGGAGGCGGCAACATCGGCGTGGCCACCGTGCAACTGGTGGGCCTGGCCGTCATCGCGCTGTTCACCGCCCAGGCCGGGCACTTCGTCCCGCTGTTCTACATCCCGTTCCTGCTGCTGGCGCTGTGGGTGGCCTGGCGGCACATGAACAACCTGGCCACCGCCCGCACCGACACCAAGGCGCAGATCGCCGCCACCAGGGAGCGCGACTTCTGGATCATGTCGGTGCTCTACATCGGCACGTTCGGCTCGTTCATCGGCTTCGGGTTCGCCTTCGGCCTGCTGCTGCAGAACCAGTTCGACCGCACGCCCCTGGAAGCCGCCATGGTGACCTTCATGGGCCCGCTGCTGGGATCGCTGATCCGCCCGGTCGGCGGCTGGCTGGCCGACCGGCTCGGCGGAGCCAGGGTGACCGCCTGGAACTTCCTGGCCATGGCCGCCGGCACCGGCCTGGTCGTGGTCGCCACCGTCCAGGGCTCGCTGCCGCTGTTCGTCCTCAGTTTCGGCGCCGTGTTCGTACTCACCGGCGTCGGCAACGGCTCCACCTACAAGATGATCCCCGCGATCTACGCCGCCAAGGCCGAGAACCTCGTCAGTCGGGGCACCCCCCGCGAGGAGGCCGTCGCCCACACCAAGCGGATCGCCAGCTCCATGCTGGGCCTCATCGGCGCGGTCGGCGCCCTCGGCGGGGTCGCCATCAACCTGGTCTTCCGCGAGGCGTTCGCCGCCACCGGATCGGCCACCCCCGCCTTCGTCGCCTTCCTCGCCTTCTACCTGGCCTGCGTGGCCATCACCTGGTCCGTCTACATGCGCCCGCCCGCCGCCGCGCCGACCGCGGAGCCCGCCGCACGATGACCACCACCCACTGCCCGTACTGCGCCCTGCAGTGCGCGATGCACCTGGAGAGCGGGCCGGGCGGCGTCCTCGCCGCCCGCCCCGCGGCCTTTCCCACCAACCGGGGCGGACTGTGCCGCAAGGGATGGACCTCGGCGGAGACGCTCACCGTCGCCGACCGGCTCACCACGCCCCTGCTGCGCAAGGACCGCGGCGCCGAACTGCGGCCGGTCGACTGGGACACCGCCCTCGACCACGTCGCCGACCGGCTGCGCGCCGTCCAGGCCGCCCACGGCCGCGACGCGGTCGCGGTGTTCGGCAGCGGCGGTCTGACCAACGAGAAGAGCTACCAGCTCGGCAAGTTCGCGCGCGTGGCCCTGGGCACCTCCCAGATCGACTACAACGGCCGGTTCTGCATGTCCTCGGCCGCCGCCGCGGGCAACCGCGCCTTCGGACTGGACCGGGGCATGCCGTTCCCGGTCACCGACCTCGACGACGCCGAGGTGATCGTGCTGGCCGGAGCCAATCCGGCCGAGACGATGCCGCCGCTCATGGGCCACCTGTCCGCGGCCCGGCTCGTCGTCGTCGACCCGCGCCGCTCCGGCACCGCCCGCGAGGCGCTGCGCCGCGACGGCATGCACCTGGCGCCCCGCCCCGGCACCGACCTGGCGCTGGCGCTGGGCCTGCTGCACGCGGCCCGCCTCGAAGGGCTGCTGGACGACGACTACATCGCCGAACGCACCACCGGCTTCGCCGCCGCCTGGCGGCACGCCGCGGCCTGGTGGCCCGAACGCACCGAGCACGTCACCGGCGTGCCCGCCGCCCACATCCGCGACGCCGCCCGCCTGATCGGCACCGCCGAAAACGCCTACATCCTCACCGGGCGCGGCGTCGAACAGCACGCCAAGGGCACCGACACCGCCTCGGCGTGGATCAACCTGGCCCTGAGCCTGGGCCTGCCCGGACGCGTCGGCTCCGGCTACGGATGCATCACCGGCCAGGGCAACGGCCAGGGCGGGCGCGAACACGGCCAGAAAGCCGACCAGTTGCCCGGCTACCGCCGCATCGACGACGCCGCGGCCCGCGCGCACGTCGCCTCGGTGTGGGGCGTGGACCCCGACGACCTGCCCGGTCCGGGACGCAGCGCCTTCGAACTGCTGGACGCCCTGGGCACCGACACCGGGCCGCGCGCCATGCTGCTGTTCGGCTCCAACCCGGTCGTCTCCGCCCCCGACGCCACCCGGGTGCGTGAGCGGATGGCCGCCCTCGACCTGCTGGTGGTGGCCGACTTCGTGCTGTCGGAGTCGGCGGCGATGGCCGACGTGGTGCTGCCCGTGACCCAGTGGGCCGAGGAGAGCGGCACCATGACCAACCTGGAGGGCCGCGTCCTGCGCCGCCGCCGGGCCACGGCCCCGCCCGAGGGGGTGCGCACCGACCTGGAGGTCCTGCACCATCTCGCGGTGCGGCTGGGGCAGCCCGCCGAACGCTTCCCCACCGACCCCGACCTGGTGCTGGCCGAGTTGGGCGCCGCCTCCGTCGGAGGGGCCGCCGACTACTCGGGCGTCACCCCGGAGCGGCTGGAGGCGGGCGAGGCCCTGCACTGGCCGGTCCCCTCCGGCGGCGGGCCCACCCCGCGCCTGTTCCTGGACGCCTTCGCCCACCCGGACGGACGCGCCCGGTTCGCCGCCGTGGACCACCGGGCGGCCGCCGAGGACACCGACGCGGAGTACCCGCTGCTGGCCACGACCGGCCGCCTCATGGGCCACTACCAGTCGGGGGCCCAGACCCGCCGTGTCGCGGAACTCGCCGACGCCGAGCCCGAGGCCTACGTGGAGGTGCACCCCGACACCGCCGCGCGGTGCGGCCTCGCCGAGGGCGAGTGGGCCACCGTCGCCTCCCGGCGCGGCTCGACCGTCGCCCGGGTGCGGCTGCGCCCCGACACCCGCCGGGACACCGTGTTCCTGCCGTTCCACTACCCGGCCGAGCAGGCCGCCAACAACCTGACCAACCCTGCCCTGGATCCGACCAGCCGTATGCCCGAGTTCAAGGTCAGCGCGGTGCGACTGCACCCGTGCGCGGGCCGCAGAGGAGGAGAAGACCGGTGAGTCACCAGCCCAGGCACGTCGTTGTCATCGGCCACGGCATGGTGGGGGCCCGTTTCGTCGACGAGGTCGCCCGCCGCGACCCCGACGGCGATCGGCTGCGCGTCACCGTGGTGGGCGCCGAGCCGGAAGGCCCCTACAACCGCATCCTGCTGTCCGAGGTCGTCAACGGCAGACTTGCCGAGGCCGACCTGGCGCTGCCCGAGACCGTCATGCCGCGTCTGACGGTGCGCTCGGGACGCGCCGCCACCGCGATCGACCCGGCCGCGCGCACCGTCGCCCTGGACGACGGAAGCAGCCTCGACTACGACGAGCTGGTCCTGGCCACCGGGGCGCGCGCGGTGCTGCCCCCGATGCCCGGCGCCACCGTCCCCTCCGGCGCGCCCGCCGAGGGCGTCACCGCGCTGCGCGACCTGGCCGACTGCCGCCGCCTGAAGGCGCTGGTGCGCCCCGGAGCGCCCGTCGTCGTCCTGGGCGGCGGCGTGCTCGGCCTGGAGGCCGCGCGCGCGTTGAGCCAGACGGGGGCACGGGTCAACCTGGTGGAGTCCTCGACGTGGCTGATGCGCCGCCAGCTCGACCAGGACGCCGCACGTGTCCTGCAGGGCCACTACAACCGCCTCGGCATCACCGTCCACTCCTGGAAGGTGGCCGTGCGCTGGATTCCCGGCACCGGCCTGGAACTCGACGACGGCCGCGTCCTGGCTGGAGACGCCCTGGTCGTCACCGCCGGGGTGCGCCCGCGCACCGAACTGGCCGCCGAGGCCGGACTGGACGTGGAGCACGCGATCGTCGTCAACGACTCGCTGACCACATCCGACCCGCGCGTCCACGCCATCGGCGACTGCGCCCAGCACCCGGGCGGAGGCGGCGGACTGGTGCAGCCCGGATACGAGCAGGCCGCGGTGCTGGCCGACCTGCTCACCGGGGCCGCCCCGCACGCCCGCTACACCGGGGCGCGTCCGGCCACCCGGCTCAAGGCCGACGGCATCGACCTGGTGTCCTTCGGCGAACCCGACGCCGAGGACGCCGAGACCGTCACCGTCAACGACGCCCACGGCGGACGCTACGCCAAGCTGTCGGTGCGCGACGACCGCGTCGTCGGCGCGATCCTGCTGGGCTTCCCCGACTCCGCGGCCACCATCGGCCAGCTCTACGACCACGGCTCACCGGTGCCCCAGGACCGGCTGGCCCTGCTGCTGGGCGGCGCACTGCCCGACACCTCAGCGGAGGAGGCCGACCCGGACGCGACCCTGGTGTGCCGGTGCAACGCGGTCAGCCGCGCCCGGTTGGAGAGCGCGTGGCTGGACGGCGCCCGCACCAAGGACGCCGTCGCCGCCGCCACCCGCGCCACCACCGGCTGCGGCGGCTGCACCCGTGACGTCAACGCCCTGCTGTCGTCCTGGAACAACGGCCAGCCCGCCCCGACACCGGCCTAGGCGCCAGGCCCGCCGGTCCGCCGCGGTCACGACCGGGTGTTGGACGTGACCGCGGCGGTGGGACCGGTGCGGGTTCCGGTCAACGCCGTGCCGCGATGACGACGGTGGCGTCCCGCTCCTCGCAGTGGGCCACGCGCGGCAGCAGTCCGCCGCGGGCGGCCGCGGCGGCGGTGCGCGGGGCCTGGCGCTCGCTGGTCTCGACCAGCAGGTGGCCGCCCGGGGCGAGCCACGACGGTGCGGCGGCGATCACCCGCCGCTGGACGTCGAGGCCGTCCGCGCCGCCGTCGAGCGCCGTCCTCGGTTCGTGCGCGCGGGCCTCCGCGGGCAGCAGGCCGAGCTCCTCGGTGGGCACGTAGGGGGCGTTGGCGACCAGTACGTCGACGCGGCCGCGCAGCTCCTCGGGCAGGGCCGAGTACAGGTCACCCTCGTGGACCCGGCCCTTCCCGGCGAGGTTGCGGCGGGCGCACCGCACCGCGACGGGGTCGATGTCGGCGGCGTGCAACTCGATGGGCCCCAGTGCCGCGGCGAGCGCGGCCCCCACCGCGCCCGAACCGCAGCACAGGTCGACGACAACAGCGCACGGCGGGGCCAGGGCCGCCGCCCGGCGGACGAGGAACTCGGTGCGGCGGCGCGGCACGAACACCCCGGTCTCCACCGCGATCCGCAGCCCGCAGAACCCCGCCCACCCCAGGACGTACTCCAGGGGGCAGCCGCCGGCCCGCCGCTCCACCATGGCGGCCAGTTCGGTCGGGGTGCGTGCCGCGGAGACGAGCAGGCGTGCCTCGTCCTCGGCGAACACGCACCCGGCGGCGCGCAGTTCGGCGGTGACGGACAGGAGGTGACGAGAAGAAGGCACGGGAACCGGCACAGGCAACCTTTCGGGAGGCCGAAGGGGCTCTCCCGGGGGCCTATGCCGGTCCGACCACACGGCCGCAGGAGGGGAGCGCCCATCGTGACACGGGAATGGGACTCACCTCCTCGGTTCCCGCGGACAGGGACATGACGAACCTACTCGCTCCGCGCCGCCGCACACCACAGCTTTTCCCGTCGGCTTAGTCTGCGCCCGAAGACGGTTGCGGACCTCCGGGCGGGAACGGGACGGCTGCCAGGAGGGGCAGCAGTTGCTCCTCCTCGTAGTCCAGGTGGGCCTCCAGATCACCCGCCATCCGGTCGAGTTCGGCGCGGAACCGGTCGGGGTCGGCGGTGGACACCTCGGCCAGCAACGCCACCAGTTCGCCGCGGACGCGCTCCACCGCGCGGTGCTCGGCGCGCAGCCGTTCGACCGTCTCCTTCAGCTCCGGGTGCTGCTGTTCCAGCGCGGGCAGTACACCGGCGTCCTCGGCGGTGTGGTGGAAGTGCAGGCCCTCGCAGAAGGCCAGGCAGTGCTGGCGGATCTGCAGGCCCAGACCCACCGGCGGCCGCTCGTCCGCCTCCGCGCGGGTCGCGAGGTAGGCGTCGGTCTCGGCGCGGACGTGGTGGAGTTGGCCGCGCAGCCACGTGTGGATCTCGACGAGCTTGTCGGCGAGACTGGCCGCCGCGCCGTCGTCCTCGGTGAGGCGCTCCAACGCCACCACCGGAATGGTCCGCCCGGTTCTGGCCTGGTAGTCGCCGTAGCCGGGGTCCCGGCGCACGATCTCGGCGAACAGCCGGTCGCGTTCGGCGCCTTCCAGGGGGACCGCGATCGCGCCGAAGGTCTTGGCGCCGACCTCGACGCGCGCCGCCGGGTGGGCGAGCAGGTTGCGGTACCAGTCGGGATGGCGGGGCGCGCCGCCGGCCGAGGCGACGACCAGCAGCCGTTCGCCGTCGCGGAAGTAGCCCAGGGGAGTGGTGTGCTCCCGGCCGGACCTGGCGCCCACGGTGGTGAGCAGCAGCAGGTCACCCCCGAGGGGGCCGTCGACGCGGCCCCTGTTGGCGCGGAACTCCTCGACGACGGGCCGGTTGAAGTCGCTGACGTGTGGTTCGGTGTGGTTGAACGGGTTCGGAGGCTCGGACGCGGACAAGCTGAGGGCTCCTCGGAAATCTTTGGGATACGGCGGTTCACGGGACGAGCGTCGCCCGGTCGCGCCGTCGGCGGACGGCGGAGCACGAGCACGGGAGCAGGAAGTCCGCGTGGGAGCGACGGGCCGGGAGGGCACTCTGGGGCACGGGTCCGTGGCGGTCCGAAACGGCCGGAAGCGGCCACGGACAACGAGAACGCGACGGCGCGAGGCGCGGCGGCCGTGTCAGGCGAGGGGCGTCTGTGGACTCATGACTGGCTCCCCGGAAGATGATGGTGCCTCCATGCCGCCGCCGTCCACCTGGTCGGCGACACGCGGCACAAGATCCCATTACAGACGGTGGCGACCGCGCCGTCAACCCCGTTCCGGGCAAGGAGCCTCAGCCGCCGGTCGGGGCGGTGGCGCGGTCTGGGCCCCGGCGCAGCAGCACCAGCGCGACCACGGCGGCCCACGCCGGTCCCGTGGTGATCGAGAGCCGCCGAGCCCGCCCACCTCGGCAGGGCCCCCTGCTGGGAGAATCCGAGGCTCGCCAGGAGGAGGCAGCCGACGAGCACCGCGGCACTGAGCACGCGGCAGACCGCGAGCGCCCACGGCGGCCGCGCACAGAGCAGCGGGCGAGGGCCGGGCAGGCCAGCGGAAAACCGGGGAAGAACGGCGTCGACGCGCCGCCGTGGGCCGCGCCGAGCGGGATGTACACCGGTGCGCCGGGAGTTCCGGGCGGACGGCCGTTCGCCGGGTCCCCGGGGAAACGGCCCGGCTCCGACCAGTCCGATCCCGCAGGCCCCCAGCAGCCACGGCTCGACTCCCGCGGCTACCCCGCACCGCAGGAGCGCGCGTCTCGGTACCACGGGAAGCCCCGGGGACAGGCACGGGCCCGCCCCACCACGCGGTCCCCGCGCGAGCGCGGCCTCGAAAGGACCCGCGCGCACCCGTCTGGCCACGTCCGTGCGGATGCGGGATGGCCGCGGTTCGTCGCCGTGCCGGAGTGCAGGGGATCCGACACGGCCGCACCCTCATCAGGACCGACCGGTACCCCCCGCCTTCCAGACCTGCTCCGTCTGCGGGGACAGGGACGCCCCAGACCCCTCCATGTCCGTACGTGGGCGTGTCCGGTGTGCGGGTGTGCCGGGTCGTGACGTCAACGCGGTGGTCAACGTCGCCCGGGTGGTCGGACCGGCCGTGTCAGCCGGGCCCCGCCGCGCGACCGTCCCGAGCGTGCGAGGCAGCGCGCAGCAGGGGAGAAAGCGCAGGTAAGACCGGGCCCTGTTCCGGCGCAGCGCTACAAGCGGGAACCCACCGAGGCGGTCGTGCGACCGTGGTGGGAACCCCCTCTCGGGGACGGGAGCGGAAGCCGCCCCCGGTGGCTCGAATCGTCATCGGTACGGACCCGCGTGCGATCCTGTCCAGGAGTTTCCCGGCCGAACCGCTCGACGGCAGCGGCCCGGCGGGGCGGGACCCTGTCGGGACCGGTCCGACAGGAGCGGAGCACCGGGGAGATCCACCGCCGAAGACGGGTCCGGTGACCGAATCCGCCGGTGGACTGCGGTAAAGAAGAAGGAAAGCAGTAGCGGTTGGTCCGAGGGAGTCGTGGGTGCGGTCCGAGATGGTGCTGGCCGGCCGGTACCGGCTGGAAGAGCGACTGGGACGCGGCGGAATGGGCGAGGTGTGGCGGGGTTTCGACCCGCACCTGCAGCGTTCCGTCGCCGTCAAACTCATCGCCGGGGGAGGAGGTGACGACGAGGCCCTGATCCGGCGGTTCCAACGTGAGGCGCGCATCGCCGCCAACATCCAGCACCCCGGCATCACCGCCGTGCACGACTTCGGCCGCCACGACGGCCAACTGTTCCTCGTCATGGAGCTGCTGCGCGGCCGCGACCTCGCCGCGCTCCTCGCCGACCACCCCGACGGCCTGCCGCTGGACCAGGTGGTGTCGGTCGCCACCCAGGCCGCCGACGCGCTGCAGGCCGCGCACGCCCACCGGGTGGTGCACCGCGACCTCAAACCCGGCAACCTGTTCCTGCTCGACAGCGGGCACGTCAAGATCTGCGACTTCGGGATCGCCCACATCGCCGACGCGACCAGCCAGCTCACCGCCGCCGGAACCGCGCTCGGCACCCCGGCGTTCATGCCCCCCGAGCAGTGGAAGGGCGAGGAGGTCGACGCCGGCAGCGACGTCTACGCGTTCGGCGGCGTCCTGCACACGATGCTGACCGGCAGCGTCCCCTTCACCGGCACCCTGCCCGCGCTGATGGCCCAGCACCTCACCCAGCCCCCGCCGCCCGTCCGCGCCGACCGACCCGACGTCCCCGCCGAACTGGCCGACCTCGTGGCTCGGATGATGGCCAAGGATCCCGCCGAGCGGCCCGCCAGCCACGACCTGAGCGGACTGATCCGCCGCGCCGCCGGGTCCTCCGCCGCCACGGGAGCCTCCCCGACGGCCGCGGCGACCCCCGCCCCGCCGCCCGCCGCGGCCACCCCGGTCCCGCCGCATGCGACCGCATATCCCGCCACGGGCCATTCCCGGCCCCCCTCGCAGCCGGTCCATCCCGGCGGCACCGCGGCCCCCGCGGCGGGCGACCCCCACACCATGTTCACCCTGGGACTGCGCCACAGGGAGCAGGGCGACGTCGCCGGAGCCGAGTCCTGGTACCGGCGCGCCGCCGAGGCGGGCCACCTCGACTCCATGTTCAACCTCGCCCTGCTCTCCCGGGAGCGCGGCAACATGGCCGAGGCCGAGTCCTGGTACCGGCGCGCCGCCGAGGCGGGCGACCCCGACGCCATGACCAACCTCGGCACCCTCCTCAAGGACCGCGGAGAGGTCGCCGAGGCCGAGCAGTGGCACCGGAGAGCGGCCGAGGCGGGCCACGTCGCCTCCATGCACACCCTCGGCAACCTGCTGTACGGCAGGGGCGACGCAGCCGAGGCCGAGCAGTGGTGGTGCCGCGCCGCCGAGGGCGGCAACATCCGCGCCATGGGCCTGCTGGGCAATCTGCTGGAGCAGCGGGGCGACGCGTTCGGCGCGGAGCAGTGGTACCGGCGCGCCGCCGAGTCCGGTCACCTCGACGCCATGGTCAACCTCGGCGTCCTGCTGGAGAACCGCCGGGACCTGTTCGGCGCGGAGCAGTGGTACCACCGCGCCGCCGAGGCGGGCGACATCGACGCCATGGTCAACCTCGGCAGTCTGCTGTACGACCGCGGCGACGTGGGCGGAGCCGAGTACTGGTGGCGCCGCGCCGCCCAGACCGGCAACACCCGGGCCATCCACAACCTCGGCAGACTGGGGTAGGACGGCGGAATCCTTCCCACCCCAGGAGCCGGGCTCCCTCCTCCAGACGCCCCACGGCCGCGGCGAGAACGCTTCCGGACTCCGCCCCGTACGTCTCGACCAGGAGGTCCAGGGGAAGCGGGGCGGCGCGGCGGGGAGCAGTTGTCGGCAGCCCTTCCTGGTAGAGGCGGATGGCGGGGTCGGGTCTGCGTGGTGGGGCGGAAGCGGTGCGGAGACGTCACCGTGAACTCCTTTCTCCCCGCGCGCATGCGGGGGTGGTCAGTGCGGTGAGGGCCTGGGCGAGGCCCGCCGCGGTGGTGGTGTCCGCGAGCAGGGTGCGCACGGGCAGGCGGGCCAGGGCGGGGTGGGCGGCGCGCAGGGCGTCGCGCAGTCCGATCACCGCGACCGAGGTCAGGCCGAGGTCGACCAGCGACGCCTCGGGGTCGACGTCCTCCGCAGGAGTACCCAGGGTGTCGGCGAGCAGGGACACCACCGCTCGGGTCACCCCGCCCGCGTCGGATGTGGTGAGCGCGTCGGCCAGGGTGGGGACATCGGTTTCGGTCGCCACGGCCGTGCGGCCGTGGTTCCAGCAGACGGGTAGGCCTACTGGTGGTTGTATCGGTTCGGGCCAGCGGGTGGGGGTGTGTCCGTTCGTGTGGAGGGCGGCGAGTTGGTCGAGCAGGGCGGCGTGGTCGTCGCGGCGGTCGTCGCCCGCGGCGATGACCGTCACCGCCCGGTCAGAGGTGGTGCGGGCGGCGGGGCCTGCTGGTGGGCGGGTCAGAGCGGCACGGGCGGGGCCAGCCAGGACGGTGCGTCCCCCGAGTTCCACCACAACCGCGTCGGTGCCCGCGGCGAGGGGCAGGGTGTCGGTGAGGCGGACGGGGGAGCGCAGTTGCCGGGCCCAGTAGGCGGCGTCCAACCGCGTCCCGTCGAGGGGGCGGCACTCGGCGGTGGAGTGGAAGACGGCGGTGCCGCCGCGGGGGGCCAGTCCGTGCAGTGCTTGGGTGAGGCGGGGCAGCAGGGGTTGCACGGCGGGTGAGTGGGCGGGCACGTCGTGGGCCACCCGACGGGCGAAGACCCCCTGGGCGTCCAGGGCTTCGCGGAGTTCCTCCAGGGGGCGGGTGGGGCCGCTGACGACGGTGGCGTCAGGAGCGTTGCGCGCGGCCACCACCAGCGTGCCCGCATGCCGGTGAACGGTGATGGCCTCTTCGGCCTGTTCGCGGGTGAGGTCGGTGACCAGCAGGCCGCCCAGCGGTTCGGTCTCGGCGAGCAGGGCGGAGCGGGCGGCGACCACGCGGGCGGCGTCGTCCAGGGTGAGCGCTCCGGCGGCGTGGGCGGCGGCGACCTCGCCCAGGGAGTGGCCGATCACCGCGTCGGGGGCATATCCCCAGTGTCGCCAGGTCGCGGTCTGGGCGGTCTGGGTGAGCCAGATGGCGTGCTGGGCGGTCTCGAACCCGGTGATCGGCTCGCCCGGCCGCCACGGCTGGCGGCCCAGGTGGGCGGCCAGCGCGGCACGGGCCTCCTCCAGTGCCTGGCGGAACACCGGCAGGGCCGCATAGCAGGTGGCGGCCATGTCCGCGTGCTGGGAGCCGTGCCCGGCGAACATCCACACCAGCCGCCCGGGCTTCTCGGGTGCGGTGTGCGGGCCGACCAGGGCCGGATGGGTGCGGCCCTCGGCCAGCGCACGCAGCGCCTCGGCGGCCTGCCCGGGGGTGGTGGCGACCACGGCGGCCCGCACCTTCTCGTGGGCGCGCCGGTGCTGCGCGGTCGACGCCGTCGCGCCCAGATCAGCGTCGGCCACCACCGGAGCCCAGGCCGCGGCGGTGCCGCGCAGCCGCACCTCGCTGGGGGCACTGACCGCCAGGAGTCGGTGGGCGGGGGACGCGGCGGTCTCCTCCGCGGGCGGCGTGCCGGGGGCCTGTTCCAGGACGATGTGGACGTTGGAGCCGCCCAGGCCGAAGGCGCTCACGCCCGCGGTACGCGGCCGAGAGGTCTGGGGCCAGGGCTCCGGCCGGGTGGGCACACGCAGCGGCAGCCGCGCCAGGGAAGGGCGCAGGCGCGTGTGGTTGGGCACCGGAGGCAGGACGCCGTGGTGGACGGCCAGTGCGGCGGCGGCCGTGCCGACCAGGGCGGAGGCGCCCTCGGCGTGCCCGAAGACGGACTTGACCGAGCCGACGGGCAGTCGGTCGGCGCGGGCGGTGGCCGCCACCTGGGCCAGGGCCCGGCCCTCGGCGGCGTCCCCGGCCGCGGTTCCGGTGCCGTGAGCCAGGATGTAGTCCACACTGGCCGGGGCCAGGTCGGCGTCTGCGTAGGCGGCGCGCAGCAGGTCCCGCTGCGCGGCCGCGCGGGGCGCGTACAGCCCGGCCGGGGAACGGCCGTCGGTGTTGACCGCTGAGCCGCTGACCAGTGCGTACACCCGGTCACGGGACCGCGTGGCGGTGTCCGTGCGGCGCAGGACGAGGGCGAGTGCGGCCTCGCCGCGCACGTACCCCTGTCCCCGTGCGTCGAAGGGGCGGCAGGTTCCGTCGGGGGCGAGTACCCCGGCGTCGGCGAATCCGGCGGTGATGCCGGGATGCCGCAACAGGTTGACGCCGATGACGATGGCGGTGTCGACCTCTCCGCTCTGCAGGGCGCGGCGGGCCAGGTGCAGGGCGGTGCCCGCCGCCGAGCAGGCGGTGTCCACGGTGATCGAGGGGCCGCGCAGGTCCAGGTGGTAGGAGACGCGGTTGGCCAGCATGGAGAACGTCAGCCCGGACAGGTCGGCCATCCGTACCGGGGCACCGGACCGCAGGGCCAGTGCGGCCTGGTCGGGGGCGGCCACTCCGGCCCACACGCCGGTCGCGGTGCCCGCCAGCGACGTCAGCGGAATGCCCGCGTCGGCCAGCGCCTCCACGGCCACCTCCAACGCCAGGCGCTGCTGGGGGTCCATGCGTGCGGCCTCGTGGGCGGGAACGCCGAAGAAGCCGTGGTCGAAGGCGTCAACGTCGTCGATCACCCCGGCAACCCACGGCCGCTCCGGGACCTGGTCGGAAGACAACTGCGGGAGCATGCGCTCCCACCGTGCCGGAGGGATGGGGCCGGTCAGGTCCCGGCCTGTGACCAGGGCGTCCCACAACCGGTCGGGACCGTGGACGCCGCCGGGCAGGCGGACTCCGATACCGGTGAGCGCGATGCGGGGAGGCGGGGTCATCGGGCCTCACCCCGCCAGAGCGCGGCGCATCCGTGCACGTCGACGCGCACCCCGGTGGACCGCTCGGCCAGCGCGAGGTCCAGGTCGGCCAGGGAGTCGCCTCCGTGGGCGAACCAGCCCCGGGTGTTGTAGTGGCTCATGAGGCGGCGGGCCAGCCGGTTCGGCGCCACGCCGCGGGTCAGGATGGTGGCTCCGGTGAAGAGGCCGCCCGGCCGCAGGGCGCGCGCGGCCTGGTCGAACAGCGCGGCCTTGGCGCCGATCCCCTGGCCGGGGAGGGCGCGGACCACCATGGAGGCGGTCACCGAGTCGGCGTGCGACTCCGGCACCGGCCACGCGTCGAGCACGTCGGCCCGGTGGGCCCGCACGGGCCACCGGTCACCGGACCTGCGTCGGCAGACCTGGAGCGGCCCGGAACGGTGGTCGAGCAGGTGCAGGGCGCGGATCGGACGATCGTGGGGCAGGCGGGCCGGGAAGTGGCCGTTGCCCGGGCCGACCTCGACGTGGACCGGGCCCACCGTCTCCCGGTGGAGGATGTGCGGCACCGTGTTGGGCACGCCCCGGGCCAGGCGGTGGCTGAAGCCGATGACGTAGGGGGTGTAGAGCCAGCGCAGGCTGAACGGGCGGTACAGGCCGGGGTCCGGGGAGGCCGAGAAGAGCCGACGAGGGGATTCGGGCATGCGGAACCTCATCATCAGGGGAGAAGAGGGAGTCAGGTCGCGAGGCGGGCCAGGGCGTCGGGGGTGTCGAAGGCGGCGATCCAGGCGTCGGCCGCGGCGGGGTCGGCGGCAGCGCGGGCGAAGCGGGCGGTGACGCTCTCGGGCAGCGTGCCCGTCCAGAACGCGCTGACCATGTCGACGAACGCGGCCACGTGG
Organism: Thermobifida halotolerans; assembly: GCF_003574835.2. NCBI lineage: Bacteria > Bacillati > Actinomycetota > Actinomycetes > Streptosporangiales > Nocardiopsidaceae > Thermobifida > Thermobifida halotolerans. The sequence goes on from NZ_CP063196.1 coordinate 1,633,553, forward strand.
CGGCCGTGGGCTCGCCAGTAGGCGTCGAAGGTGGCGTTCAGGAACGCCTCGTCGAACGGTCCGTCGTGGGAGAGGATGCGCTGGGCGTAGACGGTGGCGGCCAGGGTGGAGGCGGCCCAGCCCTGGCCCGAGGCCGGGTCCACGGTCATGACCGTGTCCCCCAGGCCCAGAACCCGCCCGCCGCAGGGCAGGACGCCGACCGGGCAGCGCACCGCCGGACGGACGCGCCGGTGGACCGGTGCGTCCACCGGCGCGGCGCGGTGGCAGCGGCCGTACAGATCGGGCGCGTGGACGCGGAGCCGGTCCGTGAGTGCCGCGGCGATGTCGACGTGGCGCGCGGCGGGATCGGGCGCGCAGTCCAGCGGCCCGCCCGGGGCGCCGACCACGAGCAGGGCGTGGGCGGGCCCCCACGGGCTGAGCACAGGCACGCACAACACCTCCCCGCAGGGGGTGGTGACCACGTCGGCATCGGCCTCGCCCGGCTCCAGTCCGACCAGGTGGGCCTGGGTGACAGCGCGTTCCCGCAGGGCGGAGGTGCGGCGTGCGGGATCGGGTGGGAACAGACGGCCGAGTTCGCCGTCTCCCACGGCGAGCACGATCAGATCGTAGCGGCCCATGCGGGCGAAGGCGTCCAGATCGCCCACGGTCACCCCGTAGGTGTGCACCCGGCCGCCGCGGTCCTCGAACGCTGCCAACCAGTCCGCCAGCTTCACCCTGGGATCCACGGCGACACCCGCACCGGGCAGGCGGCCGGTGAATCCCAGGGGATCACCGGCCTCGGGACGGGCCTGGAGGCCCACCGCGGTGAAGGTCGGTGCGGCCACGCCCGCGTGGGAGCCGGAGGCGACAGCGGCAGGGGACCAGAAGTCCAGCCCCGCCGCATGCTCGGCGGCCAGCGTGGACGGAAGCGTGAACTGCGCGAGCGGCACCGGAGCGGACCGCAGCTCCTCGACCGTGCGGTGGTTGAACAGCTCCACCTCCACCCCGGCGGCGTGCAGCAGATGGGCCAGCAGCAGCCCCGACTGCCCCGCCCCCACGACCATGACCCTCACCACGCACCTCCCGCCGCCGCGCGGGCCGCGTGCCGCAGCGCGTCGCGCAGCAGGAACCGCGCCGACTCCGGACTGCGGACATCTGTCAGCACCACGGGGGTGTCGCCGTCGGTCCGCAGCATCTCGCGCACCCGGCCCGCGTCCGGCAGCACAGTTCCGGGGAGGGCGTCGACGCCCACCGCGTACGGCAGGCCGCGTTCCTCCAGCCAGTCCACCGCCGGACAGGACTCCTCCCACCGGGCCGGGTGGACCATGACCACCGCGCCGGAGGCGCCCCGCCACAGCCCCAGGTCGTCCCACCAGGCCGGACGGGCGTCGGCGGAGACGTGGGCGGCGGCCAGGACTCCTTCCACGCCTCCGTCCAGGGGAAACCGACCCCACTCCCGCACCGTCGTGGTGACGCGCCCGCCGGGGGCCGGGAGCCGTTCGCCCACCGCCACCGGCGGCACGGTGGAGGCCGCGCCCAGCAGTGTCGTCGTGCCCGACGACGGGCCGCCGACCACCACGATCTTGACCGCGGCCAGCCCGACGCCGCCGTCCCGCTCGCCTAGGGCGGCCTCCAGCACCGCCCGGCCGGGACGCACGGCACTGACCTCCACCAGGCGGGCGTCCACCAGGTGGCTGACGAGTACCTTGACCACCCCCGCCGGCAGCGCCAGACGCAGTGCCAACTCCACCACCGTCACGGGCCCCGCGGCACTGGCGAGGGCGTGCCACAGCTCCTCGCCCACGTCGCCCAGCCCACCGGGAAACTCCCCCGCGTGGCGGGCGCGGACCAGGGTGTGCTCCGCCACCAGCACCTCGGGACAGTCACGTCCCGGGGGAAGGCCACGAAACACCGTGCCTCCGGCGCTCACGCGGCCCCGCCCCTCAGAGCCGTGTCGGCGCGGCAGGGGGCGTCCAGAACGTGCCCGGCGTTCTCGGCCAGCACCGCCAACCGTGATCCGCCGCCGGCCGCCGTCGCGATCAGGTGACCGCGCTTCATCCGCAGCGGCACCTGCTCGGTCCGCCCCCTGACGAACAACTGCGCGGCGCCCTCGGTCAGGGACCGCGTACCGGCCACGATCGCGGCCGACCGCTCGCCGTGCTCCCGGGGAGATCCGGCCGACGAGGCGGGCAGCAGCCCGTCCGCCGACACCACCACCGCGTGCTCGACGCCCGGCGCCGTCTCCACCAGGCGGGACACCAGCCAGGTGGATTCCTCTGATGTGGAAGGCAGGCTCATCGACGCCTCCCGGTCCGTGAAACAACGAGAAGAATCATGGTTCGAGTCTTGACCGCGTCGGTCCGGGACTCCATGTATGCCCGGCATGGCATCGACATGGAGCGCGCGTGGTCCCGGAGTGGAGCGCCTATCCGCTCTCCCCGGGGAGCCGAGGTGACCGTCCGCACCGACCGCGGAGGGCTCGCCGAAGGTCGCCGACCCATCGGTCGGGGGCTTCCGCGGGGCGAGGCGGCTGCCGCGATCGCGGCGGTGAGGTTGACGCGGTTGTACCAGGCGGCGCGGTCGCTGCCGAGAAGGCGCCGAGCGGGGGTTCACAACCGTCGTCTTCCGCCCGTCGAGGTCGGGGGCCGGGCGCCCGAACCCCGCCTGCGGTCGGTGCGCCACCGTGAACGGCCCGGGGGCCGTGCGGTGGCCGGTCAACGGTGGACGGGGCGGCGGAATTCCTCCGGTGCGGCAGTGGTTTCTGTCCTAACTCCCAGATACAGGTGAGGGGAATCATAAGGATGGTCCTCCCTGCTTTTCGGTGGAGTGGTGATCCTGCGCACAATTCCTCCTCACTCCGATCGCGCGGTCCTTTTCTCCCGGCAGGGACCGCCATTGTGAACCGGTGGGCGGCACCGGGGCCGCGGTTTCCGGCACCGCCCACCAGAATGCCGATCGGTTTCAAAGGCCCCGGTCGGATCGGACGGCGGTTCGGTGGTGCGCGGAGAGGCCGGATCTGTTGCGTCCCCCGCTCCGTTCCCGTCCGCCCCGGCGCTCTGACCAGCACGGTCGCGCGCTCCGGACGCGCTTCCTCCCGGTGGTCGGCGAGGGGGAGGCGGACGGTCGGCTTTTGCGGGGCGAGCGCGCGGTGCCCGGTCGGCGCCGGCGCTGCGCGGCACATTCCCTCCCGAATCCTCTCCCTGGTTCCGTGACAGTCCACTGATAAAGTCCCGCGGACACCGGATAGCACTACTCTTCGCGGTTCGGCTGGTTTCCGGACGCATGCGGGGCTAGCGTGAGGCGTCGGCAAGAAACCGTCCGCGTGGAGTGCGCCCGGGGCCGCCGGGGCCGCGCGACTTCTCGGAACTCACAATTCACCGCTACCGGAACCGGAGCGCCATATGCCCTTCCTGACCGTCGGCACGGAGAACTCCGCTCCCATCGGGACCTACTACGAGGACCACGGAAGCGGTCGGCCCGTCGTCCTCATCCACGGCTACCCGCTCAACGGCCACTCCTGGGAGAAGCAGAAGAGGGTCCTGCTGGAGGCCGGCTACCGCGTCATCACCTACGACCGGCGCGGTTTCGGCCGATCCAGCCACACCACCGTCGGCTACGACTACGACACCTTCGCCGCCGACCTGAACACCCTCGTCGAGCACCTCGACCTCGCCGACGCCGTCCTGGTCGGCTTCTCCATGGGCACCGGCGAGGTCGTCCGCTACCTGGGCAGGTACGGTTCGGCCCGCGTCAGCAGGGCGGCGCTGCTCGCCCCGCTCCAGCCGTTCCTGCTCAAGACCGACGACAACCCCGAAGGCGTCGACAGGAGCGTGTTCGACGGCATCCAGGCCGCGATCGTCGCCGACCGGTTCGCCTACTTCAAGGCGTTCCTGGACGACTTCTACAACACCGACGTCCTCGGCGACACCCGGATCAGCCCCCAGGCGTGGCAGAACAGCTTCACCGTCGCCGCGGGCTCCTCGGCCCACGCCACACTCGCCTGCGTGCCGACCTGGCTCACCGACTTCCGCGCCGACCTGCCCCGCATCGACGTCCCGACGCTGGTGGTCCACGGGGACGCCGACCGCATCCTGCCGATCGAGGCCACCGCCGACCGGCTGCCCGCCCTCATCAAGGACCTGAGGTACGTCACCATCGAGGGCGGTCCGCACGCCATCAACTGGACGCACGCCGAGGAGGTCAACGACGCCCTGCTCGACTTCCTGAGCAGCTGACCCCGCGCGGTTCCCGTCTTCCCCGCGGACTCCGCGAGACGGGGACCGCGCCCGGCATCCCCGGAAACCACTCCGGTTCCTGACAAGGGGTGTCAGGAACCGGAGGCAGTATTTCCCCCGACCGGCGACCGCACGGCGACGGACGTGTGGAGAGGATGTGGGGGAGTCGATGACGGCAGTACTGGAAGGCAGAGTCGCCCTGGTCGCAGGGGCGACCCGCGGAGCGGGGCGGGGGATCGCGGTCGAACTCGGCGCGGCCGGGGCGACCGTCTACGTGACCGGACGCAGCACCCGGGAGCGGCGCTCCGAGTACGACCGCCCCGAGACCATCGAGGACACCGCCGAGCTGGTCACCGCGGCGGGCGGCCGCGGCATCGCGGTCGAGGTCGACCACCTGGAGCCGGACCGGGTCCGCGCCCTGGTGCGACGCGTCGAAAGCGAGCAGGGGCGGCTCGACGTCCTGGTCAACGACATCTGGGGCGGCGAACCGCTCTTCGAGTGGGGCACTCCCGTGTGGGAGCACGACCTGGAACGCGGACTGCGGCTGCTGCGGCTCGCGGTCGAGACCCACGCCGTCACCAGCCACCACGCCCTCCCGCTGCTGCTGCGCACTCCCGGCGGACTGGTGGTGGAGATGACCGACGGCACCGCCGAGTACAACGCCTCCCGGTACCGGGTCTCGTTCTTCTACGACCTCGCCAAGGCCGCCGTACTGCGCATGGCCTTCGCTCTGGCGCACGAACTGGGTCCGCGCGGCGCCACCGCGGTGGCGCTGACACCGGGATGGATGCGCTCGGAGATCATGCTGGACCACTACGGGGTCACCGAGGACACCTGGCGGGACGCCCTGGACCGCGAACCGCACTTCTGCATCTCCGAGACCCCGCGCTACGTCGGGCGCGCCGTCGCGGCCCTGGCGGCCGATCCCGGGGTCTCCCGCTGGAACGGGGCCTCGCTGTCCAGCGGTCGACTCGCGCGCGTCTACGGCTTCACCGACCTCGACGGCAGCCAACCGGACTGCTGGCGTTATCTCGTGGAGGTGCAGGACGCCGGAAAGCCCGCCGACCCGACCGGATACCGCTGAGCCGGGGCCGGGCAGCGGCGACGGCGCCGAGCGGATCGGGGAGGTGGAGCGGACCGCAGGACGGAAACCTTGTAATCTACAACATAAAGGAGAGGGGTGTTCTCAATCGACAGCTCACACGGGGAGGAGAGGGGCGGTCGATTTCCGAGAAGCGGAGCGAAGAGGCCGTACCACTCGCCCGGAACGCCTCCGAAACCGGGATGAGTTTCCGGCGGGACAGACCTGGATTCGGGTTCCACCCGTGGGAGGCCGTTGGATTCCGACCCAGTCCTTCGGATACAGGAGTGGCTTCCCGGGTTTCCGCTTTCTGGGTGTCCGCAGCGTTCGCAGAAGCAGCGGGAGTGCGCCGGACAGGCGGAAAGACCCCTGCGCGCAGCGGTGGGGAAGTCCGGTGCGGAACCGGCGCAGCCCACCCGGTCCCGAAAGGGTCCGGATCGTGGTGCCCCGACCTCTAAGGACAACGCGTCCCGCGTTTTCCTCCCCGATCGGCGATTTCCCGAAAACATCCGCGGACGGCTCTCACCCGCCTTCCGGTTTCCGGGTCTGGACAGCAGTGCGGCGAAGGTGGTAAGGCTTCTTCAGGAAAACGGAAACACGGAAACACGGCGATCACCCCGTATCATCCGCGGAAATTCCGTCACGACCACGTCGAGTCCGTTGTTCGACGGGGTGGAAGCTCTCGCCGTGCTCCCGGCTGTCCAGTTCCCGCGGACGCGTGCGCGGCGCTCGTCGACCAGGGCGCGCCGGTGAACGAACGTGCAGGAAGCGAGAGACCGTCCATGACCGGACCCACGGAGTCCTCCTCCCAGCCCGGTTCCCCTTCCGCACCCCGGCACGCCCCGCGCCCGCGGGCCGACTGGGCCGCGCTCGGAGCCGATCTGCGGGCCGCCGTCCCCGACGCGATCGCGGCGCTGGTCGTCACCGCCGTGATCTTCGTGGTGCTCTATGTCCGCATCGATTCGGGGAGTTCGCAGACCCTGCAGGTGATGCCCTTCCTCGCAGACGCGGACGAGTACTGGATGTACTGGCTGTGCCAGGCGTTCGGCTGGTCCGCGCTGCTGTGGGCCTGGCTGACGGTCATGCTCGGCCTCGTCCGGTCCAGCGGCCGACCGCGCTGGATGCCGTTCGGCCACGCCGGTGTCGAGCGGTGGCACCGCACGACCGGTCTCACCACGATCGGGCTGATGTTCGCCCACGCGTTCATGTTCTTCGCCGAACTGGTCCGCGGCAACGAGGACGGACTGGGCTGGGGAGCCCTGCTGCTCTCCGCGTTCGTCGACGTCTTCGTGCCCGGCGGGTACTCCACCGGGACCGGGCGGGTGGCGATCCTGCTCGGACTGATCGCGCTGTACCTGTCGATCCCGCTCGGGCTCGCCTACTACTTCCGGTTCAGGACCGGATCGCGGTTGTGGCGGGCGCTGCACCGGTTCATCGTCGTGGTCTATGCGCTGAGCGTGTGGCACACCCTGCTCTACGGCACCAACGTCTGGTTCGGCGGGTGGTTCCGCACCACCGTGTGGGCTCTCCAGGTGCCGGTCGCGGCGCTGCTCCTCGTCCGACTGCTGGCCCCCGCACGGCCGGGTGAACGTCTACGGCTGCGGGACCCGGCCGCACGTCCCCGCTTCCTTCCCGCGGCGGCCCGGCTGGGCGGCCGGATCGCGGTCGCGGCCAGCGTCGTGGTCCTGCTCGGCGTCACGATCACCGGACGCGACGGGGGACGGGTTCCGGGTGAGGAGGCCGGTGGGATGGTGGTGGGCCCGGGCACGGTGTGGGTGGGGCTCGCACTGCTGCTTCTTGTCATCGCGGTCGTGGTCCGTGCGGTCGGACGCGGTGGGCGCCCCGCACCGGACAGGTCCGGTGGATGAGCGGGGAGCGGACCGGCGGTCACCGTCTTCTGCCGTCCGGATCGCCGCCGGTCGGTTTCGCTTCCGGGCCGGGTGCACGCAGCGGCAAGGAACTGCGCACTGATCGTCAATGGCGCTCTGACGGTACGTGAGCACGCTGGGAGTCCCGGCCGGACGGGGAGGCCCCGTGAGCGCTTCCAACTCCGCACCGCGCTCCCTCAACTCCCGGCCGACACGGCCTTCCTGAGGGTGCGCAGGCACAGCGACAGCGCGTCGTACCTGGCGGCCCTCTTCTCGTGGCAGTGTCCCAGTGCCGCGATCAGCAGCGCCCACAGCACCTGCTGGATCCAGACGGCGTCGAGGTCGGGGTCGAGGACGCCCTGGTCCTGGCCCCGGCGGATCAGCCGCAGTACGGCCCGGTCCCCCTCGGTCTCCTGCCGCCACCTCTCGTAGTCGAGGAACTGGGGTTCCCGGCACAGCAGCATCAGCGCGTCGTCGAGTTCGAAGTAGGCGTGGCAGAGCCGCTCCAGCGCCTCCCACACGCCGCCCTCGTCGAGCCGGGCGTCCGTGACGGCGGACTCGGCCCGCTCGAGGAGGTCGCGGTCGATCGCGGTGAGGAGGTCGGAGCGTTCGGGAAAGTAGCGGTGGAGTGTGGTGCGCCCCACTCCGGCCGCCGCCGCGATGTCGCCCATCGAGGCGGAGAGGTCCTGGGAGAGGACGGAGACCGCGGCATCGAGGATGGCACGGCGGGTGCGCGCGCGGGGGCCGGACTCAACAAGCAGGTCAGAAGTCTCTCCCATGCCCAATAAGATAACCCGGCCGTCCCGTTGTGAAACTCATGTTGCCCAATGTGGAACGCTTGTGTTCCAATATTGGTCATGACAATCCCAAAAGAAGAGGCGGCTGTTTCGCGGTCGTCCCGTTCCTCCCGTCTGGGAGTGCTGTGGTCGTTCGCCCGACCGCACACAAGAACCCTGCTGGCCGGGCTCGCCCTGGCGCTGCTCGGCTCCGCCACGGGCCTGGCGGCCCCCATGGTCACCAAGTGGGTGCTCGACTCGCTGGCCGCCTCCACCTCCATAGCCCAGCCGGTCCTGGCGCTGCTGGCCCTGCTCGTGGTCGGTTCGGCGATCATGTGCTGGCAGTGGATCCTGCTGGGGACACTGGGGGAGCGCATCGTCCGCCAGGTGCGCGAGTCGATGGTGCGCCGCTTCTTCCGCGCCACGGTGCCCGCGGTGACCGGCCGCCCCACCGGCGAACTCGTCACCCGGGTCACCTCCGACACGGTGCTGCTGCGCGAGGCGACCGCCTCCAGTCTGGTCCAGTTGGTCAACGGCGCGGTCATGTTCGTCGGCACCCTGGTCCTGATGGGGGTGCTCGACCTCGTGCTGCTCGGCGTGACCGTGGCGGCGGTGGCCGTCGTCGCCGTGCTGTTCGCCGTGCTCATGCCCACCATCGCCAGTGCACGCGAGCGGGCACAGGAGCACCTGGGGCTGCTCGGCGGCACCCTGGAGGGCTCGCTGCGGGCGATCCGCACCGTCAAGGCCAGCCGCGCCGAGGAACGGCAGGCCGAACGGATCATCACCGACGTGGTCGCCTCCGCCGACCACAGCGTCGGCGCGGTCCGCAGGGAGGCCGGTGCGTGGACCGTCGCCTGGTCCGGCATCCAGTTGGCGATCATCGTGATCCTCGGCCTGGGGGCCTGGCGGGTCGGTCAGGGAGTGCTGGACGTGTCCAGCCTGGTCGCGTTCCTGCTCTACGCCTTCACCCTCATGGACCCCGTCACCCAGCTCAGCCAGAACCTCACCAGCCTGCAGTCGGGGCTGGCCGCCGCCGAACGCATCCGCGCGGTCGAGGACCTCGACACGGAGGAGTCACCCGCGGCGCGGCCGGCACCGGCCGCCGCGGCGCCCGAGAAGACGCCCGTGCTGGAACTGCGCGGCGTCACCGCCGCCTACGGCCCCGACGCCGAACCCGCGGTGCGCGACGTCGACCTGGCGATCCCCCGCCGCGGCCACACCGCGGTCGTCGGCCCCTCCGGCGCGGGCAAGACCACCCTGTTCTCCCTGCTGCTGCGCTTCCTCGAACCCCAGGGCGGCCAACTCCTCCTCGACGGGCGCCCCTACCGGGAGCTGTCCCACGACCAGATCCGGGCCCGCCTGGCCTACGTGGAGCAGGACACGCCGGTCGTGCCCGGCACCGTCCGCGACAACCTCCTCTTCTCCCGCCCCGAGGCCACCGAGGCGGATCTGAGGCGCGTCCTGCACCAGGTCCGCCTCACCGAACTCGTCGACTCCCTCGACGGCGGACTGGACACCCCGCTGTCGGCCACCTCGGTGTCGGGCGGACAGCGCCAACGCGTCGCGCTGGCCCGGGCCCTGTTGTGCGAGCCGGACGTGCTGCTGCTGGACGAGGCCACCGCCCAGCTCGACGGGCTCACCGAGAGCGCGATCCACGACTGTATCCGGGAGCGCTCCCGAACCGGTGCGGTCGTCACGATCGCCCACCGGCTGTCCACGGTGATCGACGCCGACACCATCGTCGTCATGGAGGCCGGACGGGTACGCGCCCGCGGAACCCACACGGAACTGCTGGCGACGGACGGACTGTACCGGGAACTCGTCGAGGCCCTGCGCATCGCGGAGAGGACCGCGGCGCCGGGCTGAGGGCGGGACCGGTAAAGGCGCCCGGCATCATGAGACGCATGGAGATCTGGATCAACCCGGCCTGTTCCAAGTGCCGCTCGGCGCTGTCGCTGCTGGATGCCGAGGGCGCGCACTACACGGTGCGCCGCTACCTGGACGACCCGCCCGACGCCGCCGAACTGGAACGGGTCCTGGAGCAGCTCGGTCTGGAACCGTGGGACATCACCCGGTTGGGGGAGCGGCGGGCGCGGGAGCTGGGCATGGCCGACTGGCCGCGCACCGAGGCCGACCGCGGCCGGTGGATCGACGCGCTGGCCGCGAACCCGGTGCTCCTCCAGCGGCCCATCATCACCGCGGAGGACCGGGCGGTGGTGGGCCGCACCGAGGAGGCCGTCCGCGGGGTGTTGGGGGCAGTGCCGAGAAGTTGAGAGGGAGTTCCGGGAAGCCCCGGCCCAGGAGAGGGTTCCCCCTGGACCTGGGAGTGCCGTGCGGCCTCGCCCCAGGGAGGTGTGAGACCCCGGCCCGAGGTGGGGTCTCACACCGCCTCGGGCCAAGGGAAGTTGTGAGGTGGCCCGGACCCCCGGGGGGCAGGGTTTCCCGACCCTCTCGGGCCGGGGCCACCCGGGACGCTCCCTGACAGCGCCGTGGCCAGAACACGGCGATCGGGACGAGCGGGCCGGCCGATTCGGTCACGCCGGTCGGGCGAGCAGCAGTCGGCGGTCCAGTCTGCCGGCGGCCCCACCGTCGGAGACTCCGGCGCGGCCCCCGCGGGTAGGGTGCGACGACGAGAACCCGAGACCGAGGAGCCCGGCATGTCGAGGATGCTGCGCGACCGCTGGCAGGAGACCCGGGAGGCGTTCGAGCGAGGCTGGTACGAGGTCGGCGGGCGCCGCGTCGACCTGTCCGCCCATCTGGAGCGGATGCACGAGGGGACCCGGCTGTACCTGCCGGGCGAACCCGGCGGACACGTCCCCGCCGCGGTGGCGGACACGCGCGTGGAGGTGACCGGCGAGACCACCCTGCGGGCCGTCCTCCGCCTGGCGGATGAGCGGGGCGACCAGGTCGCCGCGCTCAACTTCGCCTCGGCCCGCAACCCCGGCGGGGGAGTGGCCAACGGGGCCCAGGCCCAGGAGGAGAGCCTGGCCCGCTCCAGCGCCCTGTACGACAGCCTGGTGCGCTGCCCCGAGTACTACGAACACCACCGCGAGCAGCGCACCCTCCTCTACAGCGACCGGATCATCTACTCGCCCCACGTGCCGGTGTACCGCCGCGACGACGGCTCCTGGCTGGAGGAACCCGCCGTGGCGGCGTTCCTCACCGCGGCGGCGCCCAACCGGCGCATGACCGAGCGCAACCGGCCCCACGAGGCCGCGCTGATCCCCGAGACGCTGCGCACCCGCGCCGGGGCGGTCCTGGCCGTGGCCGCCCGCCACGGCCACACCCGACTCGTGCTCGGCGCGTGGGGCTGCGGGGTGTTCGGCAACCGCCCCCGCGAGGTCGCCGACGCCTTCCGCGCCCACCTCACCGGCGGTTTCGCGGGTGCCTTCGAGCACGTGGTATTCGCGGTCCTGGACCCCGCAGGCGCGACACGGGAGGCGTTCGAGCCGCTGGCCGAGCAGACCTGAGCGCACCGGAGAGCGGCGGCCGGCCCGACCGACGCCCGTCCCCGGTACGTGGACGGACCCGCCAGGGAGAGGCCGGGCCGAGTCGAGGAGGGGCCATGGACTACGCCCGCACGATCACCCTGGACGTCCCCTGCGACCAGGCCGTGCCGGAGGTGAAGGAGGCCTTCGCCGCGCAGGGGTTCGGCACGCTGACCGAGATCGACGTACGAGCCACGCTGCGGAGGAAACTGGGCCTGGAGACGCAGCCCTCCATCATCCTGGGGACCTGCAACCCGGAGTTCGCGCGCCGGGCGCTGGAGACCGAACCCGAGATCGGACTGCTGCTGCCGTGCAACGTGGTGGTGCGCACCCACGGCGGCCGTACCCTCGTGCAGGCCATGGACCCGCAGGTCATGGTGAGCGTTCCCGAACGCGATGGACTCCGCCCGGTTGCCGAGGAGGCCGGGCGGAGTCCGGGCGGCCCTGGACGCCTGAACCGGGTACTCGCGGAGGGCAGGAACGCGGACGCACCCGCGGGCCACGTCCCCCTCCCGGGGTGGATTCGCAGGTGCATCCGCCACCGATTTCCGGTTTCCGGATGTCGAGAACCCGGCAGCGGCGCCGACCTCCCGGTGACGGCGCGCCCCGGGGCGCGAAGGATCCACCGAAGCGGGAGACCACCATCAGGGAGTCGGCGGCCGAGGTCCTGCTGTTCGGCGGCTCCGCGCCGGCCGTCCGCCTCACCGAGCACGGCGTGATCGACGAGTACGCGGTCTTCGTCCACCCCGTGATCCCGGGCGGCAGCACGCCGGTTCCCGAGTCGTGCTGCCGCGGCACCGGTACCCCCATCGCAACGGCACGACCACGGCGTACTGGAGCGAGCCGGAGGTCGCCGCGGCCTACCGCGACAGGTTCACCGGGATGCAAGACCGGGCCGAGCGGATCGAGCGCTACGAACAGGACCTTGCACAGGTTCTGGACACCACGAAGCGCACCTTCCTCATCGTGTCGCTCCTGCCGGACCGCTCCGGCACGATGCAGATAGACGCCCACACCGCAGACGCTTTCAACCGTGAGGTCCTCGGTCAACAGCCGATGATCATGGGAACGTCGCGGACCTGGATGCGAACCCGGGTGGGTCCCCGGCGGCTCTTCGCCAGTACCAGTTCAGTCAATCGGGAGACAGAGTCACAGTTCGCATGCGAGCTCCACGCTGACGGGGGCGGAGCCTTGGCCAACCCTGTCAGTGAACGCCGCGACCAGTTCGGGGCACCGAGTGAAGGCTCCCTCCTCGGGGATGAGACGCTGGTGCTCGGCATCTTGAGCAGCCTGCGCTTCCTGGGACGCCACGCCCGGGACCGGGCCGCCACGACGGGGACCGCAGTCGTGCGTGCCACCATCTGTCCGGCCTCCACCGAGGCACCGGCCAACCTCATCTTCGAGCGCGGCGACTTCGATGATGCTGCCAGGGAACGGACAGTACGGAGCACTCCGGTGGCCAACGCCGTGGCCGACATTGACCTACTCGCCGAAGACGGACCGGAACTGGTCGCAGCTGCCTACCGTCTGGCCAGCGACCTGTTCCAGGAGTTCGGCCTGGCCGAAGCGATCCAGCTCACCCGGGAAGAGGCCCTTCGCCGCCGATACTGGAGCCAAAGGGCCCGCCCCCAACTGGAGACATGGGCGGAGCAGGCCGGTATCGAATGGGTCGACGAGACTGTTCCGCTCTAGCGGTCCCATGGGGTGCCCGAAAGCCTCTCACAAACGACCGGTTGTGAGAGTTCTGTGAGAGGGCCGGTGCGCGCCCGGTTTGCCCAGGTGATCGTTCTCAGAACCCCTCTCAGAACTCCTGTGTTCTGCGAAGGGGTTCTGAGAGACTCCTGATCATGGAGTCGACACCGGATCAGGTCGCGAACGCGGTCGAACGCCACGACTGCCCCAAGTGCGAAGCCCCGGCCGGGAGCGCGTGCCGTACCCGCAGTGACAGGACCGCGGTCAAATACCACACCGCCCGCTTCATCCTCGTGCCCGCGCTGCGCAAGGAACTCGAGGTCGGTGTTCCCGAGGACCGGGGCCCCGGCAAGCCGTGGAAGCCAGGGCCAGCGCTCGAGCACGCGCCCATGACTGAGGCATCCAGGGCGCCGATCCGGATCGGCTACGCCCGCTGCCCCACCGCACAGCAGGAACTTGCCAGCCAACTCGAGGCGTTGGAGGCGGCGCACTGCAAGAGGATCTTCTCCGAGAAGATCAGCACCCGCGTCAAGGTCCGCCCCGAACTCGAGGCCGTCCTGGCACTGGCGCGCGACATCAAGCAGGCCGCCCCGACCAGCCGGTGATCCTGACCGTCCACGAGCTCAAGCGCCTAGCCCGTAACGCCGCCGAGCTGATGGCGCTCTCCGCCCAGCTCCAGGCCGACGGTGTTCGGCTCGAACTGCTCACCGGGCCGCTCACGGGCGTCTACGACCCCAACGGCATGGGCTCGATGCTCTTCGCTGTCCTAGCCGTGGCCGCCCAGCTCGACCGCAACTACATCCGCGAGAAGACCCTCGAGGGGCAGGTCGCCGCCGCGGCCAAGGGCAACCATGGCGGGCGCCCAAGGTCTTCGACGATGACATGCTCCTCTTCGTCCGCGCGCTCAGGGACAAAGGCGTCCCCGTCCCCGAGATCGCCAGGAAGCTGACCATCAAGACCGGCAAGAACATCGGGAAGAACCCCTCGGTCGCTTCTGTCTACCGAGCGCTGGCCGCCAACGACTCAGAGGACATCGACTGCTGACCTCAAACATTTAGGAATTTTCGCCTGGCCTGTGGTTTCAATGGGTCCAGTCAGAGCTTTCGGTCAAAGCCGGTTCAGTAGAAGGTGACCAACTCCACCTGCCTGTTCTCTGGAGTGAACTTCAGGCCGAGGTCGAACGCTTTATAATCACCGCCTTCGACCTCTAATTCCACCCGAGCGCTGTACATGAGAGCGCCATACTCATACCGCAGGTTGTAAAGGTGCCCTTCCGACACCAGCGCGCTGAGCATGGATTCCAGAGCAGGTCGATCCAGGAGATCCAAGCCCGCAGCCTGAAGCGAGGCCAATTTTTTATCATGCAGGTACTCGTACCTGCCGGGTGTCATCCAGATCGTCGGTTTCTCCACGAACGGAGCCTCAGGGCTGAGCGTGGCCAGGGCCGCATATGAGTCGTGCGCGTTCCTGCCGCTCAGGTGGGTGTTGATGCGATAGCTCAGAAAAGGGAGGTACAAGTCAAGACGGATGCCAACGGGGGTATATCCATGCTCATGGAAAGGCAACCCGATCGGGTTGGGCGCTTCATCCTCGTAAACCCCGTCGAGGATCTTGTCACCCACGCGCATCCCCACGTTGGGCAGGGACATCCCCAGGTACTTCTTCAAACTGTTGCGGCGAGTGCAGTCAGCGTACCCGAAGTAGGCTGGGTGTTGCTGGGCGGCCTTCCTCATCTCATCCGCCTGCACTGCTGACAGGTTCTGGATATAGACGCAGTAGACCATGACGGGATCCGATAGCGTGAAAGGCCGGTGGTAGACAACGGTCTCCTGGAACGCCCGAGAGACCTCCTCGGTCGTCCCGTGGACGATGTCGCCACGAAGAATAGAATTAACCGGAACTCCGTTCCTCGTCTTCGGTAGGGCCGGAATCCACGCTTCGGCAATGTCGAGAGCGTAGAGCCCACGCGAACGAGCGGATGCCACCTGAGAATCGAAGAGCAGGGCGATTTCCTTGCGCTCGCGTGTGGGCATCAAAGCCTTGGCCACACTCTCGTACCCAACACCCTCACGTTCCAGTTCACGGGCGAGTTGGAGGTGGGCCGCCCTCATCATCCGGTGAAACCCGTCGTGGTCAAGGTGAAAAAGTCTCTTCGTCTCTGTGAGTAGACTGCTGTTGTGGGTCGTCACAGAATAAATTCGAAACGGGCTGGAGAGCAACTTGTCCCAGGTCAGTTCCTTCTCGTTGGACATCCTGACTCAATTCCATGGAAGATAAACGGTATCCAGACTCGGCTGGATCTGCCTGATTTAGAATGCTGCGTCCATGGTAGTGAGGTAGGCCTCGGCCAGCACAGGGCTAAACGTTTCTGGTTTGCCTCAGCGCCCTGGCTTCACGGGTATCGAAGTGGGGATGGGAGCGCGTACGTGGTGACGGGACCACTGGGCAGCGTGTGCCCATGTCAGAAAGCCTGACATGGGCACACGGATCACTACTCAGGTGCATCGAGTCGCGCAGCGTGCCGGGCACCACCACCCCGCCCAGGCCCATCACCCGGTCGTTGACGACGTTGAGCCAGGTCGCGCCGCGTTTGCGCAGCCCGAAGTACTTGGGGTTGGCGCGGGCGTGCAGGTTGCCGGTGGGGACGATGAACCGCATGCCGTCGGCCGAGGCGATCAGCCCGCCGCCCCACGCCTTGACGATGCCGATCTTGGCCTGGGCCTGGATCAGGCGGGCGTTGGCCGCGCTGATGGTCTCCGCTCGCAGGTAGGCCTGGTCGACCTGCTGGAGCCGGGCCAGGGTCAGGGCATCCACGCCGGGTTTGGCCACGGGGGTCAGGCCGATGTTGCACGCCTCGGCCACCAGCAGCGCGCACAGGCTCACCTCGAAGCCGTCCATGTGCGCGTCCGCCCCGGAGATGTGGGTGAAGTCGCGGGGGAAGCCGGTGCGGGCGCCCACTTCCATGAGCAGGTCGGGGAAGTCCAGGCGGGGCATCATCGCGTCCACCAGGGCGCGGAACTCCTTCATCAGCGGCGGCTCGGCCAGGGCGTTAAGGGCCTCCACGCGCAGCTTGCCGCCGTCGAACTGCACGGCGGTGTTGGTGCCCAGCCCGTCCAGCACCCGCACATAGCCCGCGTCCAGCGCCGAGGCGAGCTCGGCCAGGTGGCCGGCGGGCTCCTCCTCGAGCTTGAGGGCACGCAGTACCCGGGGGCGGGTCTGCTCCCACCGCTTCCCCGTCAGCAGGTGGGCGCGGGGGTCGCTCCACCGGTCGGCGCCTTGGGTGAAGACGTCGCGGCGGCGCAGCGCCCGGTGTAGGTGCTCGATCACGCACAGGATGAACGCGGCTTTGTCCACCCGTTCCCCCTCCAGGTCGGGGTTGGCGTAGATCAGCCGCTTCCAGGAGCCGGTGACCAACTCGGCGTGGGCGGCGATGTCGCCGGTGCGCACGTGCTTGCGGCTGCGCGCGATGGCCGCTGCGGTGCGCAGAGCCTCCAGCACCGGCTGTCCGGCCTCGGTGGCGTCGAAGGCGATCACCTCCACCAGCAGCTCGATGAAGCCCTGCACGGTGCGGTAGCGCTTGACGAGCCGGGCCCGCCACGCGGCGGCCGCGTCGTCGTCCTCGGGCACCTGCTCGGCCACGGTCTTGACCGCGTCGATGAGCTTCTCGCGCGGCACGACCTCCTCGATGGCGTTCCACACCTCGGCCAGCGACACCACGCGGGTTCCGGTGGCCTGCGGGGTGTGGATGAGCACGTCCACGGCGGCCGCCATCTTCTTGGCCGCGGCCTTCAGGTCCGGCAGGGCACGCAGCTTGTCCTCGTTGCCCTCGCGTTCGGCCTTGTTCAGCAGCTTGGAGGAGATCAAAAGGTCCAACACGTCCAGGGCGTCGTCGACCGAGGAGGTCTCCAAGCGGTGGACAGTGGCCAGCAGTGTGGCCGTCTGTCGGTTCTCCTCGAGGTCACGCAGGGTCGGGGCCTTGGACTTGAGCCCGTATTTGGCCAGGGTGTCCAGCTTGACGGCGGGCACATCCTCGAGGTTCACCCGTCCGGTGCCCAGGCCGCCGATCTCGGAGGTGCGGTCCAGGGCTTCGACCATGGACTGGCTGGAGACGCGGGTGGGTTCGGTGCGCAGCCGCTCGAGTTCGGAGAACCGCGCCCCGTCGGGTACCTGGAGCAGGCCGGTCATGCTCGAGCGGACGGTGTCGGGGTGCGCTGGTGCAGGGAGGCGTGCAGGCGGGCGTTCTCACTCTTGCGGACGTTGGTGACCACGCGGGCCAGCACGGTCATCCCCGGCAGCAGGACCTTCTTCTGCACCAGGTGCATGATCGCGCGGTCGAACAGGGTGCGCGGCCCGTCCTCGGTGGCCCACACCCGGGCGGCCAGGTACTCGCGCAGACCCTTCTCACCCTCGCTGAAATCGGTGTAGCCGAAGGTGTCGCGGATCTCCTGGGCGTGCTCGTAGGCGGTCTGCCAGCGGCGGCGGTACTCGCCCACACAGGCGGGGTCCACGCCGAGCTGGTCGGCGACGAACGGCACGACCCCGTCGGGGACGCCAGTGGGGTTGTCGGGCAGGAACATGCCGAGCATGCGCACGGTGCCCCATTGCAGGGCCCACCCGAGCTTGGTCGCCGGGAGGCGCTTGGTCGCGACCTCCTTGAGCGCCTTGGCGTCCAGGCGGAAGAATTGCTCGAGGTCGCCGATGGAGACTTCGTCGGGGAAGCGGGCGTAGCGAGCGATCTGCTCGTCGGAGAGGAACTCGTGAGACATGGGCCAGAACGTATGGCCCCCGAGGTGCCCAGAATCGTCCCGTCACCGAACCGAAGCGGAGGTCAGGCCGCTAACGGGAATTTCTTCGGCGATCCTCCTCGCCCCCCGGCCCGTCCCCCGGGAGGGGCGGACCGGACCGGTGGTCCCCACCGCTTCGCGAGGCATCCACAGCGGAGTTTCCCGGCCCCAGCGGCAGGGGTACGGCGGTCAGGCGGGTCGGTCCTGTCCGGAGCGCGTCCGGGTGTCAGTGGCGCTCCGCGACGTCGGGGAGGCCGAAGTCGCGGAGATCGAACGAGAGGGGTGGACGGTGGCGACAGCGGTGTCACACGACGGTACGCGGATCGGGTTCGAGCAGACGGGAACGGGGCCGACACTCGTCCTGGTCGACGCGGCGAGCGGGTTCCGCGAGTTCGGGCCCATGAGGTCCCTGGCGGGGCACCTCGCCGACAGGTTCGCGGTCGTGACCTACGACAGGCGCGGACGCGGCGAGAGCGGCGACACCCCGCCGTACGCGGTGGAACGGGAGGTGGAGGACCTCGCGGCCGTGATCGAGGCGACCGGAGGAGAGGCGCTCGTCCACGGATTCTCCTCCGGGGCGGCTCTGGCCCTGCTCGCGGCGGCAGCGGGACTGCCGATCACACAGCTCTCCCTGCTCGAACCGCCGATCGACCTCGACCGGCCCGCGCAGGAGAGCAGCCTCGCGGCCGAGATCGACGCGCTCGTCGCCGCGGGCCGCCGGGCCGACGCGGTCGAGCACTTCCAGACGAGCATCGGGGTGCCCGCCGAGATGGTCGCGGGAGTGCGGCAGACCCCCTTCTTCCCGGTGCTGGAGGGCATCGCGCACACGCTCGCCTACGACAGCCGGATCACCTCGGCCCTCTCCCCGGCCACACTCGCCTCCGTCACCGTGCCGAGCCTGGTCATCGACAGCGAGGCCAGCGACCGGAGGCTGCGCTCCTGGGCCTCGGGCGTGGCGGCGGCCCTTCCCCGGGGCCGCCACCTGTCCCTCAGCGGAACGTGGCACGGCGTACCCGACGACGTGCTGGCCCCCGCGCTGGCCGACTTCTTCCACGACGGAACCGCCTGAGCGGACACGCGTTTCCCGCCGGGAAGCTCCCGGGAGAGGGGGCCACAGCCCGGCGACCGGGGGGACAGGGCCGAAAACGCCTGCCCCACCCGGCCGCCCCGTCGCCGCCCCCGCGGCGTTTCCGCGGAAAACGTCAGAGTTCCACGCTCTCACCGGGCCGCAGCCTGCGGACGTCGGCGCCCGACCGTCTGGCCTCACCGGCGAGCACCCCGTCGAAGACCGCGAGGCCCCGCTCGTTGAGCAGTCCGTCGTGGACCGCGTAGGCGCGGCGCGGTGCCACCGCGCGCAGGTAGCGGACCAGGTCGGCCACGGTCAGCCAGGGAGCCTGGAGGGCGGGCAGCACGGTGGGCGCCTCCACCACGGTCCACGCGTCGCCGGGGTGGAAGACCTCGCCGTCGACGAGGAATCCGACGTTGTCGATCGGAGGCACGTCGGGAAGGTTCATCCGGTGCTTCTCCCCGGCGGCGACGACCTCGAACCCGGCGGCCGGGAACGTCTCGCCGTCGCGGACCACCCGCACCCGGTCGCCGAGGTCGGCCAGCTGGCGGGCCGCCCCCGGGCAGGTGTAGACCGTCAGCTCCGGGTTGTCGGCGGCGGCCGCGCGCAGCCGGTCCGGGGCGAGGTGGTCGAAGTGCTCGTGGGTGACGAGCACGGCGTCGACACCGGTCAGCGCGTCGCTCTCCGGGGTCATCTCTCCGGGGTCGATGACGAGGGAGCGGCCGTCCTTCTCCAGTCGCACGCAGGCGTGGCCCAGTTTGGTGAGTCTCATGCCCCCATCCTTCCCCGTCGCCCCGGGGCGACGGGTACCCCGGTCAGCGTCCGGCCGCGTCCAGCAGCCCCCGGATGTCGATCTTCCTCATCCCGAACAGAGCCTGCGTGACCCGGACGGCCCTGTCCGGGTCGGGGTCGTTCATCAGTTCGGTCAACTGCCGGGGAACGATCTGCCACGACAGGCCGAACCGGTCCTTCAGCCAGCCGCACTGCGACTCCTCGCCGCCGTCGGTGAGCCTGGCCCACAACTCGTCGACCTCCTTCTGGCTCTCGCAGTCCACGTACAGCGAGACGGCCTCGGTGAAGGTGAACTGCGGACCGCCGTTGAGCGCGATGAACCGCTGCCCGGCGAGTTCGAAGACCACGAGCATGACCTGTCCGGCCCGGTCGGGCACCGCCTCGTTGTAGCGCTGCACGTCCACGATCCGGGAGTTGCCGAAGACGGACGTGTAGAAGTTCGCGGCCTCCTCGGCCTGGTCGTCGAACCACAGGTAGGTGGTGATCTTCTGCATGGCAGCCTCCTCGGCTCCGTGGGAGTTCCCCGGTCGCTCAATCCCACCAGGGGGCTGTGACAGAAAACCGGCGTGTTCAAACCTGACGCGGGATGTCACTTCCGTGCCGTACAAGAGCAGCGGGCACGTCGCCGTCCCCGGACCGGGACGAAGCGGTGCCGAGGAGCCGTCGAGGGAAAGGGACGAGGCCGTGACCAGGTATGCGGCGCTGCTGCGCGGGGTCAACGTCGGAGGCCACCGGAAAGTACGGATGGCCGATCTGCGGGCACTGCTGTCGGGACTGGGGTATGACGCCGTGGCCACGCTGCTGCAGAGCGGCAACGCGGTCTTCACCGCCCCCGACCAGCCGGAGGAGCGGCTCGCCACCGCCATCGAGGAACGCGTCGCCGCCGAGTTGGGCATGCGGGTCACCGTCGTGGTCCGCACCGCCGAGGCCCTGGCCCGGGTGGTGGAGGACCTCCCCTTCCCGGTGCGCGACCCGGCCCGGTGCGCGGTGGCGTTCCTGCCGGGCCCGGTCGACCGCGAACGGCTGGCGGGCCTGGACCGGGCCGCCTTCGCCCCCGAGGAGTTGGCGGAGGGCCGGCGGGAGCTCTACCTGTACTTCCCCAACGGCCAGGCCCGCGCCGCGCTGCCGTCGCTTCTGGACCGCCACCTGGCTGTCCCGTTCACGATCCGCAACTGGAACACCACCACCAGGCTGCGACTTCTCGCCGAAGAGGTTTAACCCGCCCCGTTTGAGAGATCTCTTCACCGGCCGGGGTTTCTTCTCGTTTGGAGGGGAGAGGAACCCCCGGCCCGCGCCGATGTGCCCGGGCCGCACGGACGACAGAACTTCGCGTCCGTGCGGCCCGGGCGACGTTGGGCGCCGCGTTGGCGTGACGATCCAGCACGCTTCCCCATGCCCGGCACGTCCGAGTGCGGATGTGCGGGGGGGGGCGTTCCTGGTGTCGCGGGTCGAGCAGGTCCGGCCGGGTTCGGCGGCCTTGTGCGTCGGCCACGCGGGAGTGGGCGCGGGCAGGTCTTCTCTCCGCAGCGGGTGTTGGCACTGAGCCGCACCGCCTGGTGGCGGTCCTTCCTCGACCGGTAGGTGGACGGGCCTACTCTTGGGGCTTCGTGTGTGCCTTTGAGGGAGGCGAAGAGGTTGCGGTAGACCGGGGCGCCTGTTCCGTGCATCCGAGGATGCCACGGCGAGCCGATGCGGGAATCCGAAACGGCCCGGCCTTCTGGACAATAAGTGATCTACACCGTAAAGGAAGGGGTGTTATTCCTTCCAACCGGTCGACACCGGAAGCAGAGAACACCGATTCCCGCAGAGAGACGACGACAGAGCATCTCCAGGTGTGGTGGGCGGGCGCAGGACAGAGGCGTAGGGTGTCGACGGTCCTGCGCTCCGATTCCGGTGTGGACACAAGCGTCCACACCGGAATCGCTCCCATGGAGAGGAACCCGAATGTCCGTATCCGCGCCGCTCAGTGTGGCGATCGTCGGCACCGGCATGATCGGCGCCGTCCACGTGCGTGCCGCCCGTGACGCCGGAGCCCAGGTCACAGGTGTCCTCGGCTCCTCCCCGGAACGATCCGAGGAGTACGCCCGACGCTGGGGGATCAGCCGGGCCCACCCAGACCTGGACGACCTCGTCGCCGCTCGACCGGACGTGGTCCACGTGTGCACCCCGAACGCGTCCCACCACCACTACGCCAGGGCACTGCTGGAGGCGGGCCTCCACGTCATCTGCGAGAAGCCGCTCGCGACCGGCGCGGCCGAGGCCGAGGAACTCGCGGCGGTCGCCGCGAGGACGGGACTGGTCGCCGCCGTTCCCTTCGTCTACCGCTACCACCCGCTCGTCCGGGAGATCCGGGCCCGCCGCATCCGCGGCGACTTCGGCGACCTGAACCTCGTCCACGGCTCCTACCTGCAGGACTGGCTACTCGACCCCGATACGTCCAGTTGGCGCGTCAGCGCCGCGCACGGCGGGCCCTCCCGGGCCTTCGGTGACATCGGCTCCCACTGGTGCGACCTCGTCGAGTTCGTGACCGGCGAACGGTTCACCGAGGTCATCGCCACCACCCACACCGCCTACCCCACCAGACCGGAACCCACGGGCCCCTCGTTCTCCGGTGCCACGGCAGGCGCCGCGCGGATCACCGTCGACACCGAGGACAGCGTGACGGCGATGTTCACCACGAGCGGCGGAATCCCCGTCTCGACCGTGGTCTCCCAGGTCGCCGCCGGACACAAGAACCGGCTGTGGTTCGAACTCGACGGCTCGCGCGGATCGGCCGCCTTCGACCAGGAGAACCCCGAGCAGATCTGGCTGGGAACCGCGGACGGCGCGCTCACCCTGCGTCGGGGAGAGGGGGCGCTCTCCGCCGACCAGCGTCGGCTCACCCGGGTCCCCGCCGGTCACGCCCAGGGCTACCCCGACGCCTTCGCCGCCTTCCTCGCCGACAGTTACGCCGCCGTCAGGGGCGAGGCCCCGGAGGGGCTGCCCACGTTCGACGACGGCGTGCGGTCGGCCCGCATCGTGGACGCGGTGCTCGCCAGCGCCCGCGACAGGGCGTGGACGGCGATCCCCTGACAATCCGCTCCGGTGCGGTGGGCGCCCCGACCACCGCACCGGAAAAACCGCACTTCACGGTGGGTGAGCGTGCCCGCAGAGGGGTAGCCGCCGCGGACGGATCCGGGACCCTGGTCCGCCGCACCCGTGCGGCGCCGCTCCGTCTGGGGAGGAGAATCGCGATGACGTCGACGCATCCGGTCACGCTGTTCACGGGACAGTGGACCGATCTGAGCCTCGAAGAGGTCGCCGCACTCGCGTCGAGGTGGGGTTACGACGGGCTGGAGATCGCCTGCTCCAGCAGCCACCTCGACGTCTGGCGGGCCGCCGAGGACGACGCCTATCTGCGGGAGCGACAGGACATCCTCAAGCGCTACGGGCTGGGGGTGTGGGCGGTCTCCAACCATCCCGCGGGCCAGGCCGTCTGTGACGACCCGATCGACTTCCGTCACCGGGACATCGTCGAGGCCAGGACCTGGGGGGACGGCGACCCCGAGGGGGTGCGGCAGCGCGCGGCCGAGGAGGTGGGACTGACCGCGCGGGTGGCGCGCAGGATGGGCGTCGACACGGTGGTCGGGTTCACCGGTTCCAGGATCTGGAAGTACGTGGCCATGTACCCGCCGGTGTCCTCCTCGGTGCTCGACGCCGGCTACGAGGACTTCGCGGCGCGGTGGAACCCGATCCTCGACGTGTTCGACGCGGAAGGCGTCCGGTTCGCGCACGAGGTGCACCCCGGCCAGATCGCCTACGACTACTGGACCGCTGCGCGGACGCTCGAGGCCGTCGGGCACCGTGCCGCGTTCGGGTTCAACTGGGACCCCAGCCACATGATGTGGCAGCGCGTCGACCCGGTGGTCTTCATCACCGACTTCGCCGACCGCGTCTACCACGTGGACTGCAAGGACACGCGGCTGCGGCCTCCCGACGGGCGCCGCGGCGTCCTCGGCTCGCACCTGATGCGGGGGGACCTGCGGCGGGGGTGGGACTTCGTCTCCGCCGGGCACGGGGACGTGCCCTGGGAGGACTGCTTCCGCGCGCTGCGGTTGACCGGCTACACGGGGCCGGTCTCGGTGGAGTGGGAGGACGCGGTCATGGATCGGATGCGCGGGGCGGCCGAAGCGGTCGGTTACGTTCGCTCGCTGCTGTGGGCCGCCTCCGACAGCCAGGAGTGGGCGGATTCGGCCGGGAGTGGGGGGCGGGGGTAGGAGGTCAGCCCGGTGTCGCCGAGGCGGGGCTGTCGAGGATGTGCTGGAGGTGGGGCAGGGGCCGGGGCCGCCACGAGTGCCCGCCACCGCGGGCGCAGCTGCGCGCCGGGGGATGGGGGGACGCCGACATCGGCGGCATGCTCTTCGCCTGCACGACGGTGGCGGTAGCGGCTTGACCCGTGTGGGACGCGGTGGAGGAGGTGACCGGAGGGCCGGTGCGTACCTTCCGTCAGTGGGTCGCCGACCACGCCGAGGACCTCCGGTGATCCGACCGCCTCGGACCGCTCCGTCCGCGGCGCTCCTGCGGCCCGTGGCGGCCGCTACGCCGGAGTGTGGCCAGGCTGCTGCCCGCCGGATCGGGAGGTGACCGCCGCTGTCGCGGTGCATGTCGGACACGGGGGATTTCGGCGGTGAAGTGCTTGCGCACACGCGCCCGCGGTGTGATTGACATCCCCACCTCGGATTGTAACTATCTGTAGTCGGCAGAGTCCGATAAGTGATTGGAAGGTGTCATGGCCGAGCTGCCCGGGATCCTCATCGACCTTCTCGCCGACGAGGTCGTCCACCTGGAGGGATGGCGTCTGGAGCTCATCGAGGGCGACCTCGACTGAGTATCCGGACCGTGACGGAGGCTCCTCGACCCGCTCGGGGAGCCTCCGTCGTTGCCTGACCGAGGAGAAGCCAACCATGGCAGAGCAGACAGCGCGGCCGTCCACCGGCCACCCGCCCGCCCGACGCGAGGCCGTCGTCGACGAGCTGCACGGGCGCGTCGTGGCCGACCCCTACCGGTGGCTGGAGGACGGGGAGTCGGCCGAGTGCCGGACGTGGCTGGCCGACCAGGAGGAGCTGTTCACCCGACACGCCCGCACGTGGCGGTGCCGGGACGCCTTCGCGGCGCTGTTGGAGGAGCTGACCGCTGAGGGGGGCGCCGCCGTCCCGGTGCTGTCGGTGCCGGTGGTGCGGGGAGGCCGCCGCTTCCTGCTGCGCCGCGCCCCCGGACAGCAGTTGCCCGTGCTGGTGGTCACCGACGCCGACGGAGGCGAGCGGACGCTGCTGAACCCGCTGGACCTGGACGCCTCGGCCACCACCACCCTGGACGCCTGGCGTCCCTCGTGGACCGGTGACCTCGTCGCCTACCAGGTCTCGCACCGGGGCGAGGAGCGGCCGACGCTGCGGGTGCTGGACGCCGCCACCGGACGCACCGTCGACGGCCCCCTGCGTCCGGGCCGGGCCACGCCGGTGGCCTGGCTTCCCGACGACACCGGCTTCTACTACGTCGACACCCCTGACGGCTCGTCGGCCAGGCGGTTGCGGCTGCACCTGCTCGGCGACGCCTCCCGCGACGACGCCGTGCTCTTCACCGTCGACCTGCCGCAACTGTCGGTGGCGACCAGCCCGGACGGCCGGTGGATGATGCTGAGCGCCGCCCCCGGGGCCACCTCCGGCAACCTGCTGTGGCTGGCCGAGACGGCCACGGACCACCTCGCCCCGAGGCTGGTCCACGACGGCACCGGCGACGGCACCCGCGCGGTGGTGAAGTTCGGCCCCGACGGGCGGATCTACGCGGTCACCGACGCGGACGCCCCCTTCGGGCGGTTGTGCGCCGTTGACCCGGACGCCCCCGACTCCGCGCGGTGGCGCACGCTCATCGCCTCCGCGGCCCCGGCGGTGCTCACCGACTGTGTGGTGCTGCGCGAATCCGACAGCGGACGGATGCGCCTGCTCGTCAGCTACTCCCGGCACGGCGCGGCCGACCTGGTGGTGCACGACGCCGACGGGACCCGGCTCGGCCGCGTCCCGCTGCCGGGCCCCGGAACGGTCCTGCGGCTGTCCGCGCCGCCCAGTGGGGCGGCGGAGGCGTGGTTCGGCTACACCGACTTCGTGACACCTCCCTCCGTGTACCGCTTCCGCCTGGGGCAGGGGGTCAGCGCGGCCCGCCCGTCGGTGCGCGACCGGGGACCGTGGCCCGCCGTCCGCCAGGTCACCTACCCGTCGCACGACGGCACGCCGGTGCGGATGCACCTGGTCGGGCTGCCCGGCGACGGCGTGGGGCCACGTCCGACCCTGTTGACCGCCTACGGCGGTTTCGGTGCCTCCAGCGTCCCCGGCTACTCGCCGGCGGTGCTGGCCTGGGTCAGGGCGGGCGGGCTGTACGCGGTCGCGCACGTGCGGGGCGGCGGTGAGGGAGGAACCGCGTGGCATGCCGCGGGCAGGGGGCGCCACAAGCCCAACGCCGTCGCCGACTTCGTCTCCGCCGCCCGGTGGCTGGTCGCGCGGGGGTGGACGTCCCCTGACCGGCTGGCTCTCAGGGGTGCTTCGCACAGCGGGCTGCTGGTGGCCGCCGCGCTCGCTCGGCACCCCGACCTGTGCGCGGCTGCCGTCTGCTCCGACGCGGTGACCGACATGGTCCGCTACCCCCGTTTCGGGTTGGGGCGGCTGTGGACCGAGGAGTTCGGCACCGCCGAGGATCCGGAGCAGCTCGACGTGCTGCTCGGCTACTCGCCCTACCACCGTGTCCAAGACGGTGCCGCCTATCCGGCGGTGCTGTTCACCTGCGCCCGCACCGACCCGCGTGTGGACTCGCTGCACACCCGCAAGATGGCCGCGGCGTTGCAGCACGCCACCTCCGCGCGGCGGCCCGTGCTGCTGCGCTGTGAGGCCGACGTCGGCCACGGGGCGCGTTCGGTGGCGCGCTGGATCGGTCTGCAGGCTGACATCCTCGCGTTCTGCGCGACCCACACC
Source organism: Thermobifida halotolerans (assembly GCF_003574835.2). Lineage (NCBI taxonomy): Bacteria > Bacillati > Actinomycetota > Actinomycetes > Streptosporangiales > Nocardiopsidaceae > Thermobifida > Thermobifida halotolerans. The sequence continues at coordinate 1,660,312 of NZ_CP063196.1, forward strand.
GGGCTGCGCCTCCCGCACGCCGACGACCGCTGCTGACCCCGGGGCGGGTGCACGCGGCCCGGGGCGCACCCGCCCCGGGGGGCCGCCGATCCCCGCCGGGAGTGGGGGATGATACCGGCCATGGACATCGGGTACCTGGCCGCGCTCGCCGGGGGAGCGCTGGCGCTGTTCAGTCCGTGTAGCGCCCTGCTGCTGCCGTCCTTCTTCGCCTACGCCTTCCGCACTCCCGCCCGCTTGTTGGCGCGCACCGGCGTCTTCTACGCGGGGCTGTGTGCGGCCCTGGTGCCGCTGGGCATGGGGTCGGCGCTGGTGAGCACTCTCTTCTACGGGCATCGGGAGGCGCTGGTCACGGCCGCGGGCACGGCCGTGATCCTGCTGGGGGTGGCGCAGGTGCTCGCTCCCGGTTCCGCCTGGGGGCTGCCCGCCCGCTGGCAGGCGCGGATCGGTGGGCGGACGGGCGCCGTGTCGGTGTTCGGGCTGGGGGCGGTCTACGGCCTGGCGGGGTTCTGCTCCGGTCCGGTGCTGGGTGCGGTGCTCACCGTGGCCGCGACCGGGACCGTGCTGCGTGGCGCGCTGCTGCTGGCCTGCTACGCGCTGGGCATGGCGGCGCCGATGTTCTTCCTGGCCGCGCTGTGGGACCGCTGCGACCTGGGACGTCGGCGCTGGCTGCGGGGACACCTTCATACGGTCGGTCCGCTGCGGCTGCACACCACCGGCACGGTCTCGGGGCTGCTGTTCGTCGGCGTCGGCGTGCTGTTCGTGGCCTACGACGGAACCGCGGCGCTGGGCGGGCTGCCGGGGCTGGGATGGTTGGAGGAGGCGGCCTACCGTGCCCAGGAGCCCCTGTTCGCGCTGGATGCCCGCGTCGATCTGGCCCTGCTCGCGGTGGTGGGGGCGGTGCTGGTCGGGGTGGTGCTCCGCCGTGTCCGCCGGGACCTCGGTGGGCGCGGCAGGGGAGAGGGCGCCTCCGGCGGGGACGGGCGGTGAGGGGACAGGGGCCGTGAACTCCCCGGTCGCGCCGCCTTGGTGGAGCCGAGGATGAGATCATAGAAATCTTCGTTGTAAAGGAGGCAGTTTCTTAATAGAAAGACAAACGGATCGAGGTTTGAGTGCCAAGTCCGTGAAAATCGAGGTATTCCACAGAATCATCCAGGAACGAGCCACCACCGGCAGTCGGTGGTGGCCCGCTTCGGACGGCCGATGCGGAATGCCCCACCCCTCCCCGAGTTCTCCGCGAAGACCCCCGTGCCCACCGCAGAACCCAATACTCACACCTCAGAGAGACCACGAATGGAAAACACGGAAAAAGACAGAAAGCAGAGGCAACATGAGCGATCCGCAGACAGAAGAACCGGGGAGAGCGGTTGGTTCTCCACGACGGAGAAGCCGTCGCGGAGCGGGTGGCTACGTCGTGCTTGCGGCGGCGCTGCTGCTGGTCGCCGTCGCTGCCGTGGTGCGTGTTGTCGACTGGTACGGCGATGGGGCGGTTCCCTCCACCGCGGCGAGTCCTTCCCCGTCCGGGTCCGTCGCGTCACCGCCCGTGCTGCGGGGACCGGTTCCACCGGAGGTCGAGACGGCGCTGACACTGGGTTCTGCCGAGGCGCCGGTGACCATGGTGGTGTTCAGCGACTACCAGTGCCCCTACTGCGCGACCTTCGCCACCGAGCAGCAGCCGGTGCTGGTGCGTGACTACGTGGAGACCGGGCTGTTGCGGCTGGTCTGGCGCGACTATCCCTACCTGGGGGAGGAGTCGGTGCGTGCGGCGGTGGCGGCCCGTGCGGCCGCGCGTCAGGGCGACTACTGGGACTACCACGAGGCGCTCTATGTCGACCCCGACGCCTGGATCGCCGAGGGGGCCTCGACGGAGAGCCTGGTCCGCGTGGCCGCCGAGGCGGGCCTGGACACCGACCGGTTCGTCGAGGACATGGCCGACCCCGCGTTGCGCGAGGCGGTGCGGGCCGACTTCGACTTCGGTCTCGGCCTCGGTGTTCCGGGGACCCCGGCGTTCCTTATCAACGGCACCGCGTTCTTCGGAGCCCAGCCGATCGAGAGGTTCGCCGAGCAGATCGAGGCCGCGTCGGACCAGGCCGACTGACGTTTCGTGTCACCTGTCGGCCGTGTGCGGTGGTGGTCCCTCGGTGCCGGGGCGGGCGGTCAGTTGTGCCAGTTGGGCGCGGAGTTCCCGGACCTCTTCGGTGAGGGCGCGCACGTCCGCCTGGCTGGCGGGAGGTGTGCTGCCGGAGGGGTGGACCCGTTCGGTGATCCATGACGCCAGGGTTCCGGTGACGATGCCGATCAGGGCCACTCCGAGCAGGAACAGCACTGAGGCGACGGCTCTTCCGCCGAGTGTGACCGGGTACAGGTCGCCGTAGCCGACGGTGGAGACCGTGGTCAGGGCCCACCACAGCGCGTCCTCGAAGGTGTGGATGGCGGCGTCGGCGTGCTGGCTCTCCAGGTGCAGCACCGCCAGGGAGGCGCACACCAGCACGATGATCAGCGTCACCGTTCCGTACAGGGTGATGTTGCCGCGCATGGTCGCCGAGGCGCTGCGGTCGAGTCGGTACAGCACGGTGACGACTCGGAGGATCTGCAGGGGACGCAGCACCGGGAGGGCGATCACGATGAGGTCGAGCAGGTGGCTGCGGATGAACGCCCGCCGGTTGGGGGCCAGGACGACCTGGGTCAGGTAGTCCACGGCGAACAGTGCCCAGGTCAGCCAGGTTACCCAGACGCAGACCTGCTGCAGGCGCGCGTCCAGGGTGGGCAGGAGGATCGGCAGTGCCCACGCCACCAGGAACAGCAGTGAGGCGAGGGTCAGGGGAAGGGAGACGCGGCGTTGCCACGCGGCGAGGAGGGTGGTGTTGTCGGTCATCGTGGTTGCGGCGCGGGTGTCGGGGATGTGGCGCCTTTCCTCCTGGTCGGGAGTCGGGGGCGTCGGGTTCGCGGAGGTGCCGGCCGTGCGGCTGACACCTGTCTTCCGTGGTGGGAAGGTTGTCCGTGCCGTTCCACGGTAGACGGAGGTGCTGCTGCGCTGGTGGGGTGCCTGCCGGATCGTTGCGGTTTCGATCCGGGGCGGGTGGGGAGGCGTCGGGACGTTCGGCGGTCCCGCCGTGGACCCGCGGGGTTGGGGCCGGTTCTGTCTCGGGGAACCGCGTACTCGGTGTCCGCCGGCGGTGCGGCGGCGGGGGCGTCGGTGGTCTCAGAGGAGCGGGTCGTCCCCGTCGTCGCGGTCGGCGGCCAGGTGGGCTTCGTAGTCGGACAGGAGGTCGTCGACGCTGCGTTGTTGTGCGTGGGCCAGGGCGGTGAGGCTGGCCAGGGCGAGGCGGCCGAGGGCGCTGGTGAGCATGACGAGTCCTTCGTGGCCGTGGTCGGCGGCGCGGTCGTAGAGTTGGCGGACCACTTCGTCGGAGGGGGCGCGTGCGGCCATGCGGTCGGCTCCGAGGACTTCGGCCATGTCGGCGTCGGCGTCGCCGACGCGGATGGCGCGCACGATGCTGAAGGCGGCGCGTTCGGCTTCGGTGTAGCGGTAGGGCATGGTGCTGTCTCCTCGTTGGTTCTGCGGGTGACTATCCCCGCTGGCCGGGGGATGTATCCGCGGGTGTGCGGGGTTCAGGTGCGGGGGTGGTGAGGAGGCGCGGGACTGCTGTGTCGCAGGGCGTGGCGGTGGCGGCCGGCCAGGATGTGGGCAGGGTGGGGTCGGACTCGCCGGTGTTCTGGCCGCGTCGGTGCAGTCGGTCGGTGACCGGTGGGCGGCTGTGGTGTTCGCTCATGGGTGGGGGAGGGGTGTGCGGCAGGCGTCGGCGTCGGGGAGTGCGGGGCGCCGGTCTGCGGTGGCCGGGCCGCCCGGTACACGCTGGAGGCCCTCCTGTGTCGGGTGCCGGGTGGTGGCGCGCGTCTATGTGTTCGGGTGGCCGGCCCGGGACGGCTGACTGCGTCGGGGGGTCGGTTCGCCCGGAGCGCGGTGCGGGGGTGGGTCGGCCGCCCCGACGCATGGGGACCTGCTCGGCCCGGTCAGGCGGTGCACTGACGCGGACGGCTCCCGCTTCCGCCGGGCGGGTGCGGTGGCCGTCCGCGTCGGTCTGGTCGGGTCGTTGCCTCGGGGCGCGTCGGTGGTGTGCGCCGCAGGCCCGCGATGCGGGGCCGGGACGGCTAGGCCGTTAGGCCGTCACGACCAGGGTGGCGGCGGCCCGGTCGTGGATGGAGCGTTGGCGTGGTTCGTCGATCACAGCCAGGACGACGTTGAGGACTCCGCCGAAGGGGAGCGCGTTCATCAGCAGGAGGAGGGCTGTTCGGGCCGCTGCCGATCCCTTCGTCGGTGGTTGCCCGGTGGCCGCGTCCACGACCCTGATCTTGAGTATCCGCTTGCCCGGCGTCTGTCCGCTGCGCGCGGTCGGCAGCCAGAAGTAGCAGAAGCTCGACAGTGCGGCCAGGAGCAGGGCGAGGAGGACCATGAGGGCGGCCAGGCCCTCGCTGCCGAGGTTGGACATGGTGACGGCTCCGCCTATTCCCACTCCCAGGTAGACCACGAAGAACAGGAGGACGGCGAGGACGGAGTCGATGGCGTAGGCGCCGATCCGGAGACCGAAGTTCGCCGGCTGCGGTCCCGGGGGGTGCTGGGCGGGGGGCCAGCCGTGGGCGGCAGCGGGCTGGGCGAGGGGCGGTGGGTGGCCGTAGGGGGCGGGCTGGGGCTGGTGGGGCTGTGGGAAGGACGGGGGGTGACCCATGGCCGCGGTTCCTCACACAGAGTTCGGTATCGGTGGACGCAGCGGATTCTGCCACCGATTTCCGGGGTTGTCGCATCGTCGTCTCGGCGGGGGAGCGGGTGCCGGGGCGGCGTGTGCGGTGTCACAGGGGTGGCTGCCGGAGGGGCGGAGGGGGCCGCGGGGGGGTGGTTGTCGCTGGCCGGGCCGCTGGTCCGGACGGTGTCCGAAGGGGAATCACACGTCTTCTACCTGGGGTGACAGGACAACGAAACACGCGTGTCACCTTTGGCTGACGGAGGTGAAACACGGTCGCGGTTGCCTTGGAAGCGGTACACGAACACGAGGACGCACCGTGCGGGGACGCAGCGTCGCGACGCCCGACCACGTCACACGCGAGGAGAGAGCACGCGGCATGGGACAACTTGTTGTCATCGGCAACGGCATGGTGGGCCACCGCCTGGTCGAGGCGCTTCGCGACCGCGACGCCGATCGCGCCTGGACGGTCACCGTCCTGGGTGAGGAGCCCCGGCCCGCCTACGACCGGGTCGCTCTGTCGTCCTATTTCGACGGCGCGACAGAGGAGGACCTGCGTCTGGGGGATCTGGGCGGTGACGATCGGGTGGTGCTGCGCCTGGGTGAGCGCGCCACCGCCGTCGACCGGGCCTCGCGCACCGTCACCACATCCGGGGGTGAGCGGATCAGCTATGACACGCTGGTGCTGGCCACCGGCTCCTACCCGTTCGTGCCCCCGGTTCCCGGACACGACCTGCCCGGCTGCCACGTCTACCGCACCATCGAGGACCTGGAGGCCATCACCGCCACCGCCGAGTTCGCGCGTACCGGTGTGGTCGTCGGCGGTGGTCTGCTGGGGTTGGAGGCCGCCAACGCGCTGCGGTTGCTGGGCCTGCGGGCGCACGTGGTGGAGATGGCGCCGTGGCTGATGCCCCGCCAGGTGGACGAGGGCGGTGGCGCGGTGCTGGGCCGTCTCATCGACGAGACCGGGGTCGTCTGCCACACCGGGGCCGCGCTCAGGGCCATCGAGGCCGACGCCGACGGGCACGCCGCGCGGGTGCTGCTGGGTGAGGACGAGGCGATCGACGCCGACATCGTCGTGTTCTCCGTGGGGGTGCGTCCCCGCGACGAGTTGGCGCGCGAGTGCGGTCTGGAGTTGGGGCCGCGCGGCGGTGTGGCCGTGGACGAGGCGTGTCGCACCAGTGATCCGCACATCTACGCGGTCGGTGAGTGCGCCAGCGTCGACGGCATGGTCTACGGGTTGATCGCGCCGGGCAACGCCATGGCCGAGGTCGTCGCCGACCGGTTGGTGGGCGGGGACGCGGTGTTCACCGGTGCCGACACCTCCACCAAGTTGAAGCTGCTGGGTGTGGACGTGGCCAGTTTCGGTGACGCCCACGGTCAGGCCGACGGCAGTCTGGAGGTGGTCGTCAACGACGCTCCCGGCAAGCGTTACGCCAAGCTGGTGGTCTCCGACGACGCGCGTACCCTGCTGGGCGGTGTGCTGGTGGGGGACGCCTCGGCGTATGCGGCGCTGCGGCCCATGGTGGGGCGGGAGTTGCCCGGGGATCCGCTGGCGTTCATCTCCCCCGGGGAGGGCGCGGGTGTGGGGGCGGGCGCGCTGCCCGACGACGCGCAGGTGTGCTCCTGTCACGCGGTGACCAAGGGCCGGATCATCCAGGCGGTCACCGAGGAGGGGGCCTGTGACGTCGCGGCGCTCAAGGGCTGCACCAAGGCCGGTACCGGGTGCGGCAGTTGTGTGCCGATGCTCAAGACGCTGCTGTCGGAAGCGGGGGTGGAGCAGTCCAGTGCGCTGTGTGAGCACTTCGCGCAGTCGCGTGCGGAGCTGGTGCAGATCGTCATGGCCACCGGTGTCGGCACGTTCTCGGAGCTGATCGGCCGCTACGGCAGCGGTCGGGGCTGCGACATCTGCAAGCCGGCGGTGGCGTCCATCCTGGCGTCCCTGGGCGGTGGGCACATCCTGGACGGCGAGCAGGCCGCGCTGCAGGACACCAACGACCACTTTCTGGCCAACATCCAGCGCAACGGCACCTATTCGGTGGTGCCGCGCATTCCCGGTGGGGAGATCACTCCCGACAAGCTCATCGTCATCGGTGAGGTCGCCCGCGACTTCAACCTCTACACCAAGATCACCGGTGGGCAGCGCATCGACCTGTTCGGTGCGCGGGTGGAGCAGTTGCCGCAGATCTGGAGGCGTCTGGTGGACGCCGGGTTCGAGTCGGGGCACGCCTACGGCAAGGCGTTGCGTACCGTCAAGTCGTGTGTGGGGTCCACCTGGTGCCGCTACGGCGTGCAGGACTCGGTGGGGTTGGCCGTGGAGTTGGAGCTGCGGTACCGGGGGTTGCGGGCCCCGCACAAGATCAAGGCCGGGGTGTCGGGGTGTGCGCGCGAGTGCGCCGAGGCGCGCAGCAAGGACGTCGGGGTGATCGCCACCGAGCAGGGGTGGAACCTGTACGTGGGCGGCAACGGCGGGTTCACGCCGCGGCATGCCCAGTTGCTGGCCTCCGACCTCGACCACGACACGCTGATCCGCTACATCGACCGGTTCCTGATGTTCTACATCCGTACCGCCGACCGGTTGCAGCGTACCGCGCCGTGGATCGAGTCGATGGACGGCGGTCTGGAGCATGTGCGTGCGGTGGTCGTGGAGGACTCGTTGGGTGTCGCCGAGGAGTTGGAGGCGGCGATGGCCCGGCACGTGTCCTCCTACGCCGACGAGTGGCGTGGTGTGCTGGAGGATCCCGACAAGCTGTCCCGTTTCGTGTCGTTCGCCAACGCGCCCGGGACTCCCGATCCCACGATCCGGTTCGAGGTGGAGCGCGGCCAGCCCGTTCCCGTGTCCGCTGAGGCTCCTGTCGACCTCGGCCTTCCTGTTCTCCCGGCCCACGTGAAGGGGTGATGTGCACATGACCACGACGACTCTGACCCATGAGCGCAGTTGGGTGGGTGTCTGCCCGAGCGGTTCGCTCATTCCCGAACGCGGTGTGGCGGTGCTGCTGCCCGACGGTGCGCAGGCGGCGCTGTTTCGCACCTTCGACGGTTGTCTGTACGCCGTCGGCAACGTTGATCCGTTCAGTGGTGCGGCGGTGATGTCGCGCGGCATCGTGGGGGACCGCGGTGGTGAGCCGACCGTCGCCTCGCCCATGCTCAAGCAGGTGTTCTCGCTGCGCAGCGGTGTCTGCCTGGATGTCGAGGGCGTGGGGTTGCCGGTGTATGCGGTGCGGGAGCGCGGGGGCCGTGTCGAGATCGCGGCGGAGAGCACATGACGGCGCTGGTCCATCGGCACAGGAGTGTTCCGCGGCAGGGGATCGCGGAGGCGCCGTTGGCGGGGTTCACCGTCGCGGTCACCGCCGCGCGGCGCGCCGAGGAGTTGTCGGCGTTGTTGCGGAGGCGGGGGGCGCAGGTGGTGTCGGCTCCGGCGCTGCGGATCGTGCCGCTGAGTGATGACGCGCAGTTGATGGAGGTGTCCTCGGCTTTGGTGGCCGAGCCCGCCGATGTGGTGGTGGCCACCACGGGGATCGGTTTCCGCGGTTGGGTGGAGGCGTGTGAGACGTGGGGGCTGGCGGAGGCTCTGCTGCGGTCGGTGCGGTCGGCGCGGGTGCTGGCGCGTGGCCCCAAGGCCAAGGGGGCCGTGCGTGCGGCCGGGTTGACCGAGGAGTGGTCGCCGCCGTCGGAGTCGTCGGCCGAGGTGTTGGACTATCTGCTGGAGCGGGGGGTGGAGGGGCTGCGGGTGGCCGTGCAGTTGCACGGTGAGCCGCTGCCGGATTTCTGCGCCGCGCTGCGGATGGCCGGTGCCGATGTGGTGGAGGTGCCCGTCTACCGGTGGACGGCGCCGGAGAACGTGGCGGCGTTGGACCGGTTGGTCGAGTCGGTGATCGGTGGTGGTGTGGACGCGGTCACGTTCACCAGTGCTCCGGCGGCGGCGGGGTTGGTGGAGCGGGCGCGTCTGACCGGTGAGGGGGATCGGTTGCTGGCCGCGTTGCGCGGTGAGGTCATGGCGGTGTGTGTGGGGCCGGTGACCGCCGGGCCGCTCATGGCGTGCGACGTGCCCACCGACTGGCCGGCGCGGGCCCGTATCGGTGCGTTGGTCAAGCATCTGTGTGAGGTGTTGCCCGAGAGCCGTCCGGTGCTGCCGGTGGCCGGTCACCGGATTCGGTTGCTGGGGCACGCGGTCAGTGTGGACGGGCGGTTGCGTCCGGTCTCGCCCGCGCCGATGCGGGTGCTGCGGGAGTTGGCGCGCCGACCGGGGCGGGTCATGGACCGTACGGAGCTGCTGCGGTGTCTGGGCGATGACGCCGACAGTCACGCCGTGGAGACGGCGGTGGCGCGGCTGCGGTCGGCTCTGGGGGATTCCCGGATCATCCAGACGGTGGTCAAGCGCGGCTACCGGTTGGCGTTGGATGCCGGTCACTGTCCTGCGGGGGAGGTGTGATGCGTCCCGCGTTGGTGGTGGCGGTGCACGGTACCCGGGATGTGCGGGGTACGGAGGCGGCGCGCGCGTTGGTCGGGCGGGTTGCCGCGCGGGTGGACGCGCGGGTGGAGTTGGCGTTCGCGGACGTGCGTGCGCCTGATGTGGGTGCGGTGGCCGCCGCGGTGGCGGGGCCGGTGGTGGTGGTGCCCGCGTTCTTGGCCAGTGGCTACCACGTGCGGGTGGACATTCCGGCGCAACTGGAGCGGGTCGGGCGTTGCGACGTCTGTGTCACCGAGGCGTTGGGGGCGGATCCGCGGTTGGTGGTGGCCGCGGCGGCCCGGCTGGTGGAGGCGGGGTGGCGGCCGGGGGACGCGGTGGTGCTGGCGGCCGCGGGCTCGTCGGATCCGGGTGCGCTGGCCGAGGTCGCCGATGCCGCCGAGCGGTTGGGGCGTCTGGTGGGCGCGCGGGTGCGTGTGGCGTATGCGGCGACCGCGTCTCCGCGGGTGGATGAGGTGGTGGCCGGTCTGCGTGCGGCGGGGCACGAGCGGGTGGCGGTGGCGTCGTGGCTGCTGGCGCCGGGTCTGTTCCATGCCCGTGTGGTGGGGTCGGGGGCGGACGTGGTCGCCGGACCGCTGTTCGCCGATGAGGGTGTGGTCGAGGCGGTGGTGGAGCGCTACCGTCGCGCATCGGTTGCGGTGCCCGCCTGAGCGCACGTGTGCGGCTTCCGTCCGCATGTCTTCTGTCGGGGAGGCGGTGGGTGGGGGCCTGTGTGGTGGGTCTTCCGGGGGCGCCGTGGGTGGTTTCTCGTACTTTGGGCCGATCCGCGGCGGGGTCCGGTCCCCGTAGCATGATCCCGTGTATGGCCTTGTGCGTTCCGTGTGGGACGAGCCCCGCCCCTCCCCCTCTCCGCCGCCGCGTGCCTGGTGGGACTGGGCACTCGTGGGGGTGTTCGCGGCGGCCGTGGTGCTGGAGGGGGTGGTGAGACCGGACCTTCCGGCCCTGTCGGTGGCGGTCACCGTCGGGCTGGTGCCCACGCTGCTGTGGCGCCGCTCCCGGCCGCTGCCGGTGCTCGTGGTCGCCTTCGGCGTTTCGGGAGTGGTTCCGCTGGTGACGGGTGGCGGGGCCGCGGAGATGTACACGACGGGGTATCTCCTGCTTCTGCCGTACGCGCTGTTTCGGTGGGGTTCGGGTCGTGAGGTCGTGGCCGGCTCGGCGGTGGTGCTCGCCAAGTTCGGCCTCTCGCTCGCCTTCGACGGCCCCGGTCTCGCCGACGCGGTCGGCGGGTTCGCCGTTCTGTTCTCGGTCGGTGCCCTGGGCACGGCACTGCGGTACCGGGCGGGGGCCAGGGCCCGCGAACTCGACCGGGTCCGGTTGCTCGAACGCGAGCGGCTGGCCCGCGACCTGCACGACACCGTCGCCCACCACGTCTCGGCGATGGCGGTCCGCGCCCAGGCGGGACTGGCCACGGCGTCGCGGCCGGGGGCCGCGGTCGACGCCCTGCGGGTGATCGAGACCGAGGCGTCGCGCACCCTCACCGAGATGCGTGCCATGGTCCGTGCCCTGCGCCGCGGTGGACCGGCGGACCTGGCGCCCAGTCCGCGCGTCGGTGACCTGGAACGGCTCGCGGGTCGGTGCGGGTCGGGCCCGGCCGTCGAGGTGCACCTCGACGGCCCTCTCGACGAGCTTCCTCCGCCCGTGGGCACGGCGGTCTACCGCCTGGCCCAGGAGGCGGTGACCAACGCCCGGCGCCACGCCCGCAACGCCACCCGCGTCGAGGTCCGCGTCACCGCCGACGACAGGTCGGTGCGCCTGCGGGTGAGCGATGACGGCGAGACCGGCTCGCTGCGCCCGGGGGCGGCGCCCGGCTACGGGATCGTCGGCATGGTCGAACGCGCCCACCTGCTGGGCGGCACCTGTGAGGCCGCTCCAGACCCCGGTCGGGGGTGGACCGTGACCGCCGTGCTGCCCCGGAGTGGGGCGGCATGAGTATCCGGGTGGTCGTCGCCGACGACCAGGAGATCGTCCGCACCGGCCTGACGATGATCCTCGACGCCCAACCGGGCATCGACGTCGTCGGTGAGGCCGCCGACGGGCGGGAGGCGGTCGCGCTCGCCCGTCGGCTGCGGCCCGACGTGTGCCTGTTCGACGTCCGCATGCCCGGGGTCGACGGTATCGAGGCCACCCGCGCCCTCGCCGGTCCGGGCGTCGCCGACCCGCTCGCCGTCGTCGTCATCACCGTCTTCGACCTGGACGACTACGTCCACGCCGCGCTCAAGGCGGGTGCCCGGGGCTTCCTGCTCAAGGACGCCGGCCCCGAGCTGCTCGCCCAGGCGGTTCGTGCGGCCGCGGTCGGGGACGCGCTCATCGCCCCCAGCGTCACCGCGCGGCTGCTGCGGGCGTTCGCCGACACCGGGCCCGCCGAGTCGCCGGTGCAGCCCGTCGAGCCGCTCACGGACCGGGAGGAGCAGATCCTGGTCGCCGTGGCGCGCGGGCGGACCAACAGCGAGATCTCGGCCGAGTTCCACATCACGCTCAGCACCGTCAAGACCCACATCGCCAGCCTGATGGCCAAGATCGGGGCCCGTAACCGTGTCGAGGCCGCCATGTGGGCCTACGAGACCGACCGGCTCAGGGACCGGTCCGGAGGCGGCGGCGCTTCTCGGCGGTGACCGGCCCTCTCGTGGAGGTCCGCACCCGGGGAGTCGTGTGGAGGGGGCGGCCGAAGTACGGAGCCGTCCTCGTACTATCGGCCGACCCGGTTCAGGCCCATGTTCCGATGAGTCGACGCCCCCTCGACCGTCACGATCGAGTCATGGCGACAGCAGACACGACGTCGCGTCGCCGCAACCACGAAAGGACTCGTTGTGACCTCCTCCAGCCGACGCGAGTGGCTCGTGATCGCCCTGTTGATCCTGCTCAGTGCGGTTCCTGTGCTCGCCGGCGCCGTCCGGCTGGGCGAGCTGGCCGGTGGCGCGCAGATCACGCCGGAAAACGCCCGGTTCTTCGCCTCGCCCACACCCGTGGTGCTGCACATCATCAGTTCCGTCGTGTACTGCGTGTGGGGGGCCTTCCAGTTCGCCCCCCGCTTCCGTCGTCGGCGGATCGGCTGGCACCGTGCCGCCGGGCTGCTCCTGGTCCCGCTCGGGCTCCTCTCGGCGTTCTCGGGGCTGTGGATGACCCTGTTCTACCCCCGTCCCGAGGGTGACGGCGACCTGCTCACCCTCCTGCGGCTCGTGTTCGGCTCGGCCATGGTCCTGTCTTTGGTCCTCGGCTTCGTCGCGGTGCGGCGGCGCGACATCGCCGGGCACAGCGCCTGGATGATCCGCGGTTACGCGATCGGTCAGGGCGCGGGCACCCAGGTGCTGACCCACCTGCCGTGGGCGCTGTTGCTCGGCGCCCCCGGCGAACTCAGCAGGGCGGTGCTCATGGGCGCCGGCTGGGTGATCAACATCGCCGTGGCCGAGTGGATCATCCGTGGGCGCTCGGTGGGGTCTGCCCGTTCCGCTCCGGTCTCGCGCATGGGGCAGGTGTGAGGGGGCGTTAGGGCGCGTACCGAGGTGGTGGGGGTCGGGGAGGTGGAGCGGCCCGTGTCCGCCGACGGCGGCTGGTCCGGGTGGGGGCTTCGGTGTGGTCGCGTGCGGGTGGTCGTGCGGGGGCGGGTGCCGATCGTGGAGCGGTGGGGCGGGGGCCTGTTCGCCTCGGTGGACGGGCTGCGATTCGTGGTGTCCGAGCGGGTCGTCGACGCCGGGCCGTCGCCGCACATCCTGGCGAACCGGCGGCCCACCGTGGAGGAGTCCCTTCACAAGCTGGTCGGGGACATCGGCCACTCCGAGCGCGGGCGGACCACGCAGGCGTACCGGACGGGGCGGGAGGACCGGTTCGGCGGGCTCGGCCTGGTTCTCGACGCCGCGGTGCTGTGGACCATCCGTTCTCTGGACGCCGCTGTCGAGCAGCTACGGGCGTTGCCCGCCGAAGCACGCGGGCCCGGCGTGCTGAACAACGTGCCGGGCCGCTACAGCTTCCGCGCCGCTCTCCCGGCTGGCGGCGGTGTCGCCGTACGCGGCACCTCACCGCTTCGGGAGGAGCTGGTCCGTTCACAGCGGAACAAAAGACAAAGGCAAGGAGTTTGGTTCCTCCTTGCCATTTCTAATGTATAGCACACCGGGGGGCTTGCGGCAAGACCCGGGTTGTGCTGCAGAATCGTCGATCGAAGCCAGAACCTGCGGAAATTCGGGAATTCGCGGCGCACGCGTGCTTTTGTCGACGTGTGGGGTGCGCGGGACGTCGAATGGGCTCGCGGTGCGATTGCGGGAAATCGGCGCGGAAGTGCGGGTGCGCGCGCCGCCGAAGTGCGCGGAACAGCTGACCGAAATGCAACCCAACCTTGTTGAACGGGGATTTCCATGATCGACGTGATCGTGGTCGGCGGTGGGCCGACCGGTTTGATGCTGGCCGGTGAACTGCGGCTGCACGGCGTGCGCGCGCTCGTGCTGGAGAAGGAGACGGAGCCGACCGAGGTCGTGCGCGCGCTCGGTCTGCACGTGCGCAGCATCGAGGTGATGGACCAGCGCGGCCTGCTGGAGCGGTTCCTCGCACACGGCCGAAAATACGTGCTCGGCGGCTACTTCGCCGGTATCGACAAGCCGTGGCCGGACCGGCTGGACACCACGCACTCCTACGTCCTCGGCATCCCGCAGCCCGTCGTCGACCGACTGCTGGCCGAGCGCGCCGCCGAGCTCGGCACCGAGGTCCGGCGCGGCCGCGAGCTGGTCGGGTTGAGCCAGGACGAGGACGGGGTGACCGCTGAGCTGGCCGACGGCACGCGGCTGCGCTCGCGCTACCTCGTCGGCTGCGACGGCGGCCGCAGCACGGTGCGCAAGCTGCTCGGTGTCGGCTTCCCCGGTGAGCCCGCCAGGACCGAGTGGCTGCTGGGCGAGATGGAGGTGACCGAGGACCCGGCGACGATCGCCGCCATCGTCGCGGAGGTCCGCAAGACCCATCGCGGGTTCGGCGCCGGGCCCCTCGGGGAGGGGGTGTACCGCATGGTCGTGCCCGCCGAGGGGGTGGCCGAGGACCGCACGGTCCCGCCGACCCTGCAGGAGTTCAGGCAGCGGCTGCGCGTGTTCGCCGGCACCGACTTCGGCGCGCACTCACCGCGCTGGCTCTCCCGGTTCGGCGACGCCACCCGGCTGGCCGAGCGCTACCGGGTCGGCCGGGTGCTGCTGGCCGGCGACGCGGCACACGTCCACGCTCCGCTCGGCGGGCAGGGGCTCAACCTCGGTATCCAGGACGCGTTCAACCTCGGCTGGAAACTGGCCGCCCAGGTCGGCGGCTGGGCGCCGCGGGGGCTGCTGGACAGCTACCACACCGAGCGGCACCCGGTGGCCGCCGACGTGCTGAACAACACCCGCGCGCAATCGGAGCTGATGTCCCTCGAACCGGGACCCCGGGCGGTGCGCCAACTGGTGTCGGAACTGATGGACTTCGAGGAGGTGAACCGGTACCTGATCGAGAAGATCACCGCGATCGGGGTCCGCTACGACTTCGGCGAGGGGCACGAACTGCTCGGACGGCGGATGCGGGACGTGCGGCTGGAGCGGGGGCGCCTCTATGAGCTGATGCACGGCGGCCGCGGGCTACTGCTCGACCAGACCGGTCGGCTCTCGGTGGCGGGCTGGGCGGACCGGGTCGACCACGTCACCGATGCCAGCGAGGAACTGGACGTGCCCGCCGTACTGCTGCGGCCGGACGGCCACGTGGCGTGGGTCGGTGAAGACCAGCAGGATCTGTCCAGCCAGCTGCCCAGGTGGTTCGGCGCCGCCGCCGGCTGAGCGCGCGGTTGTGGCGTGACAGGGGCGGGACCTGTCTCCGGCCGGGTTCGGCGCGGTCCGGTGTCCTTCCCCGCCAGATCGAAGCCCCGCGAAGTACGCCGATCCCGGCACGGCCGACCTCACCGGGTTTTTCCCGTCCGTGGTTGAGGGCGTTCCGAGGCAGCGGGTGCTTGCCGGGATGTTCGAGTACCGGATCGTGACTTCTGGTCCCGGTGCTCGGGGTGGTGGCGGCCGCGTGGGCGCCGGGCGGATTCCTCGTGGACCGCCGCCACCTGTCGCTCACACCACCGGGTGACCTCCGGCCACCCGCCTTCCGCGATTGGGCGGCAGGTGGTGGCGGTTCTGCGGAGGACCAGGAGGCGATCATGGTTTCGCGGGTCGCCGTCTGCAATGGACTTGGCGCCCTGTCGGGCCGCATCGGCGGTGGAACGCCACGACTGCCCGAACTGTGACGCGCCCGCCAACAGCACTGCCGCTGCGTACCGGCCGGGAACCCGCGTCCACGGCCGCAGCCTCCACCAGCACACCCTCCGCTCCGGCGCGGGAGCGGAGGCGACGAAGACACCCCGGGATTCGTGCCCCTTTCGTGACCAACTTTGCCGCTCCCGCTCCGTCATAGACGGTGGACCGCGCCGGAACCCGCCCGCACGTCAGGTCCGGCCGCGAACGAAGAGACCCGAGCAGTGAGGATCCCGCCATGCCCGCAGACGATCTCCGCACCGCCGTCCGGGGCAGCGTGCTGCTGCCCGGCGACGACGGTTTCGCCCAGGCATGCCGGGCCTGGAACCTGACGGTGGACCAGCCGGTGGCCGCCGTGGTGGAGGCCGCGGACGCCGACGACGTCGCCGCCCTGGTGCGCTGTGCCCGCCGGAGGGGCCTGTCCGTGGCGGCCCAGCCCAACGGGCACGGCGCCTCCGGCGACACCGACGGGGTGATCCTGCTGCGCACCGGCCGCCTCGACGGCGTGGAGGCGGACCCCGAGCGGCGCACGGCCCGCATCGGCGCCGGGGCCCGCTGGGAGCAGGTGCAGCGGGCCGCGTCCCCGCACGGCCTGACCGGCCTGGCCGGCAGCATGCCCCGCATCAACGTGGTGGGCTACACCCTGGGTGGCGGGCTGTCCTGGTTCGGCCGCAGGCACGGCTGGGCCTGTGACGCGGTCCGCGCCTTCGACATCGTCGACGCCGACGGCGACCGGGCGCGGGTCAGCGCCGAGGAGAACCCCGACCTGTGGTGGGCGCTGCGCGGCGGCGGGGGCGACTTCGCCGTGGTGACCGCGGTCGAGGTGGAACTGTACCCCGCGCCGGGCCTGTACGGCGGACGGGTGGTGTGGCCGGGAGAACGCACCGCCGAGGTGTTCGAGGCGTTCGTGGAGATCACCGGGAACGCGCCGCGCGAGCTGTCGGTGTGGTTCCAGCGCTTCCAGCTCCCCGAGGCCCCGCCCGTGGTGGCCGTGGACGCCGCCTACCTGGGAGACCCCCAGGAGGGCAGGGCGGCGCTGGCCCGCCTGGACAAGATCGGCGGCGCACTGGCCGACACGCGCGCCGTGCTGCCGGTCGAGAGGCTGGGAGACATCACCGCCGAGCCGACCGACCCCACCCCGGGGCTGGGGCACACCGAACTGCTCACCGGCCTCGACGCGGAGACGGCACGGGCCCTGACCGACGGGCCGGTCGCGCCGCTGGTCAACATCCAGGTGCGGCACCTGGGCGGCGCGCTCGCCGAGCCCCGGCCCGGCGCCGGTGCGCGCGGCCCGCTCACCGAGCCCTACCTGGTGCACCTGCTGGGTCTGGGCCTGCCGCGCCTGCGGCAGGCCGTGGCCTCCCGCAGGGCCGAGCTGGTCGAGGCGCTCGGTGCCCGGGCGGGCGGACCCAAGCCCTACACCTTCCTGGTACCGGGTGAGCGGGCGGCGGACGCCTTCGACGCCCAGACCCTGGAGCGGCTGCGCGCCGTCAAGCGCTCCCGCGACCCGCACGGGGTGTTCCGGGCGAACTTCTCGGTCCTGCGCTGAGCGCAGGAGGCCGCCGGTGCGCCCGCCGGCGGCCCGGTTCCCGCGGGTCCGCACCGGTGTGGCAGCGTGGGCACGGCACACCGGTCCCGTCGACGAGGAACCTTCTCCATGGACATCGAGGCACTGCGCAGGGACACCCCCGGGTGCGCCCACAGGGTGCACCTGAACAACGCCGGGGCGGGACTGCTGTCCGAGCAGACGCTGCGGGCGATGACCTCCCACCTGGAACTGGAGGCCGCCATCGGTGGCTACGAGGCCGCCGACCGGGAGGCGGAGCGCATCGGCGCCGTCTACGCCGACATCGCCGAACTCGTGGGCGGACGGGCCGAGGAGGTGGCGCTGTTCGACAGCGCCACCCGCGCGTGGAGTGCCGCGTTCTCCGCCGTGGCCCTCAGCCCGGGCGACCGGATCCTGACCTGCCGGGCCGAGTACGGCAGCAACGCGCTGGCCTACCTGCGGGCCGCCCGGCGCACCGGCGTCGAGATCGTCGTGGTCCCCGACGACGAGTCGGGGCAGATCGACACCGCCGCGCTGGCCGACCTGGTCGACGAGCGCACCAGGCTGGTCGCGGTCAGCCACGTCCCCACCAGCGGCGGACTCATCACCCCGGTCGCCGAGATCGGCCGGATCACCCGGGCCGCCGGAGTTCCCTTCCTGCTGGACGCCACCCAGTCGGTGGGGCAGTTCCCGGTCGACGTCGACCGGATCGGCTGCGACATGCTCTGCGCCACCGGCCGCAAGTTCCTGCGCGGGCCGCGCGGCACCGGTTTTCTGTGGGTGCGCACCGAGGCGCTGGAGTACCTGGAGCCCCACGCCGTCTCTTTGAAGGCCGCCACCTGGGACGGCGGGCGCGGCTTCACCTGGAACGGCGGCGCGCGGCGCTTCGAGACCTGGGAGATGAGCCCCTCCAACGTCCTGGGCCTGGGCGCGGCCGTGCGCCAGGCCCTCGGCGTGGGGCTGGACCGGATCGGTCGGCGATCCGTCGCGCTCGGCGCCCGCCTGCGTGAGCGTCTCGACGCCGTGGCGGGCCTGGCCACCCACGATCTGGGGCGGCAGCGGTGCGCCATCGTCACCGCCACGGTCGCCTCCCTGCCCGCCGCCGACGTCGCCGCCGCGCTCGCCCGCCACGGCGTCAACGTCTCGGTCACCGCCGCCGACCACACGCCGTTCGACACCGAGCGGCGCGGTCTGCCTCCGCTGGTGCGGTTCTCCCCGCACTACTACAACACCGAGGCCGAACTCGACCGGGCGGTCGAGGTCGTCGCCGCGCTCGCCCGCACGGCCGCCTGAGTCACCGGTGCGGTCCGTCGACGGTTCGGCGGGCCCGGGGCACGGACCCGAACTCGGCCTTGCGCGGCGGGCGGCTGTTCTTTCCCCGTGGGGCGGGGAGGTCGGGCCGCGGACGCGGTCTGCGGGGGTGGCCCTGCTTGAGTCGGCGGCGGGCGGGAACAACCCTGGAGACCATGACCACCCGACCGCGTGCCCGCCGAATGCGGGTCCTGGAGGCGGAGCCGATACGCACCGCGCGGCTGCGCCTGGACCCGCTGCGTGTCGACGACGCCGCCGAGATGGCCGAGGCGCTGGCCGACCCGGCCCTGTACCGCTTCCTCGGCGGTGAGCCGCCCGACGAGGAGCGGCTGCGCGAGCGCTATGCCGACCTGGTCGCGGGCGCGGAGGAGCCGGGGGTGTCCTGGTGCACCTGGACGGTGCGCCAGGCCGCGGACGGTCGGGCCGTGGGCATGGTGCAGGCCGTCGTCGGTCCCGACGTGGGCGGGATGCGCGCCGTCATCTCCTGGATGGTGGGCACGGCCTGGCAGCGCCGCGGATACGCCGCCGAGGCGTCGCGCGCCCTGATGGGGTGGTTGCGCGAGCGGGGTGTGGGCACCGTCACCGCGCACATCGACCCGCGCAACGCGCCGTCGGCCGCGGTGGCCCGCTCCCTCGGCCTGGCGCCCAGCGGAGGCGACCACCACGGCGAGGACGTGTGGACCGACCGTCCCCGCCGCACCTGACCCCGCCCTCGCGGGGTTTGCGGACAGCGCCGCTCCCGGTGTCCGAAAATCCCGCCGCCGCGTCAGGTCTTCCACTGGGGCCTTGGCGAGCTGGGAAAACGTGGGGGGTGTGTGTCCGAAACCCCGCGGGGGCCAAGGCGGGGGCGGGGTGCGGGGCGGCCGGTGACCGTAAAAAGGGCGGGCGCCCACCGGGCGGACTTGGCAGAATCGGCGGCATGTCGACGCGCGAACTCACCATCCTGGGCACCGCCAGCGCGGTTCCGACCAAGCGGCGCGGACACAACGGCTACTTCCTGCGCTGGGACGCCCACGGCATCCTGTTCGACCCCGGTGAGGGCACCCAGCGGCAGATGCGGCACGCGGGCCTGGCCGCGCACGACATCACCCGCATCTGCGTCACCCACTTCCACGGCGACCACAGCCTGGGTCTGCCCGGGGTGGTGCAGCGCATCGCCCGCGACCGCGTCGACCACCCGGTGCGGGTGGCCTACCCCGGGCAGGCCCAGGCCTACTGGGAGCGGCTGCGGCACGCCACCTCCTTCGTCGACACCGACGTCGTGGAGGCCCAGCCCGTGGCCGGGCAGGAGGCGGTCGTGGCGGGGGAGGAGGACCTGGTGGTCACCGCGCTGCCGCTGCACCACTCGATCCCCACCTACGGCTACCGGATCGCCGAACCCGACAGTGTGCGGATGCTGGCCGACCGGCTCGCCGAGCGCGGGATCCGCGGTCCGGCGGTGGGCCGGCTCAAGGCCGAGGGGTTCGTGGTGGACGCGGCGGGGCGGCGCGTGGAGTTGGCCGACCACAGCGTCCCCAGGCGAGGGCAGGTGTTCGCGTTCGTGATGGACACCGGCCTGTGCGACAACGCGATCCGGTTGGCCGAGGGCGCCGACCTGCTGGTGATCGAGGCGACCTTTCTCGACGCCGATGCCGACCTGGCCGAACGCTACCGGCACCTGACCGCCGCGCAGGCCGGATACGTCGCCGCGCGCGCCGGGGTGCGCCGCGTGGTGCTGACCCACATCTCCGAACGCTACGGCAGCGACGACGACGCGCGGTTCGTGGCGGAGGCCGCCGAGCACTTCGACGGCGACATCGTGCTGGCCGAGGACCTGGCGCGGGTCGCGGTGCCGCGCCGCGTCTGAGGCGGATCCGGCACGCGGGAACGGAGTCCCCGGCGGGCGAGGCGACGGTCGGGGGCGCTTCGGTGGTCCTTGACCGGCAGCGTGCGGGGCGGGTAGACACGGGTGCGGGTCACAGCCGGTGACGGCCGGTCGTCGGCTCGCGTGCACGGCGTGCACGCCCGTCGCGGCCGTGGACCCCGCTGCCCCGTGCCCCGGGCGGCGACGCCGCGCCGCCCGCCGTGTCCGGCGGCGTCGCCGATCCGGCCGTGCGGCGTGCTCTCCTGTCGTCTCACCGAAGGACTCATCACCGTGGGTAGAAGATCCCTGTCGCGTCTGCTGGCACGCAGGCCCAGCCGCGCTGTCGCCACCGCCGCCGCCGTGGCCGTGCTCACCGCGGGAGGCGCCGCCGCGGTGACGTTCGGTGACCTGGACGCCTCCGCCGACCAGGCGGTCAGCGCCGCCGTCATCCCCGAAGCCCCGCCGATCGGGCAGGCCTCGGCCGCGCCGCTGGACGAGCGGGAACGCCAGCGGGCCACCCAGGTGCGCGAGGAGGCCGTGGCCGACGGGGTGCGCACCGCCCGGGTCGACGCGGCGGCGGCCCAGCAGGCCCCCGCCGCCTCCGAGGCCGGGCAGGAGGGCGCCTCCGGGCAGGCGGGACAGTGCGAGGCGTCCATGTACGGTGATCCGCAGCCCACCGCCTCGGGGGAGACCTTCGACCCGACGGCGCTGACCGCGGCGCACAAGACCCTGCCGTTCGGCACCATGGTCGAGGTCACCAACATCGCCGACGGCCGCAGTGTCACGGTGCGCATCAACGACCGGGGCCCCTACGTCGCCGGCCGCTGCCTCGACCTGAGCACCGCCGCGTTCTCCGCGATCGCCTCGCCCAGCCAGGGGGTGATCCAGGTCTCCTGGAAGGTGGTGGACTGACCCGCCGCGGTGGCCGTATGCGGCCATTCCCGCCAGGGGCCGGTGCGTCTCTCCGGGGCGCCGGTCCTCGGCTGCGGGTATCCGCCGTCTCCTGTTCGTCGCGGCGGCGGCCACGCCGATCGCCGCCGCCCGGGTGGCGCGTTCCGTGCCGCCGGGCACGCCGACCACCTCGGCGCCGTCACTCCGCCGTTGCCGCCCGTGGTCGCCGTGGCGCTGGCCGCGGCGACCACGGGCGTGGGTGTGTGCGGTGTTCTCCCTGTCCCGGCTGGTGCGGGTGCCCGCCCCGGGGTGGCGGCCCGGGACTGTCGGCGGCCCGGGGCGGGCCCCTTTCCCGATTCCGTAAAAGCCGCGGCGCGGGCGTGTGACGGGTGCGGGTTCTCGGTAGCCGCGCCGGTGGCGTGGGCGCGCAACGGCCCGTGTCCGCGCACCGGTTTGGTGCCGAACAGGAAGGATGATCGCGATGGCACTTCCCGTGACCCGTCGCCGGGAGCGGCTGATTCCCACGCAGTGGAATCCGTTTCCCGAGTTCGAGGAGCTCTACGACCGGATGGGACGGCTGCTGGAGTCCACCCTGGGTGAGCCGGCGGCCTCCGGGACGATGATGTGGACGCCGCTCGCGGACGTGTCCGAGGGCGAGGACTCCTACATCGTGGAGGTCGAGGTTCCGGGGCTGGCCAAGGACGACATCGACATCCAGGTCAGCGGCAACGAACTGGTCATCTCCGGAGAGACCAGGCAGCAGGAGAGGGAGGGGGTGCGCACCCACCGGCGGATGCGCCGCTACGGCCAGTTCGAGTACCGCACCCTGCTGCCGGGCGACATCGACCCCGAAGGTGTCCAGGCCAGGCTCGACAACGGGGTGCTCACCGTCACCGCTCCCAAGAGCGACCAGGGCAAGCCCCGCCGCGTCGCTATCTCCCAGGACTGAGGACTCGCACCGCACCGGGCCGCGCCCCGCACGGCTGGGGTGCGGCCCGGTGGCGTGCGCGCCGCCGCGTGCCGGCAGGCGCGGCGGTGAGGGCCGCCGGTGACGGTGCGACATGGCAGAATGCCCCGCGAGTCCTGAGACGCGGGGGTGGCGAGTGTTCCGAACCGGATCGGGGTGGGTGTTCTCACCCACCGATCTCGTGGACGCGATGGAGTGCGGGCACCGCAGCGCGCTCAAACACGCGCTGGCCGCCGGAGTGGACGGCGCTCCCGCGCCCGAGCCGCTGGACGCGCTGGTGGCGCGCGGCGGCGAGGCCCACGAGCACGCCGAACTGCAGCGGCTGGTCGACCTGTTCGGCGACGACGTGGTGGTCATCGACAATCCCCGCCCCACCCACGCCGACCTGACCGCGGCGGCCGAGGCCACCCGCGAGGCCGTGCTCGCCGGGGCCCCCGTGGTCTACCAGGGGGTCTTCTACGAGCCCGTGCGTCCGGGCGTGGCCTTCCACGGCCGCGCCGACTTCCTGATCAGCACCGCCGTGGACCCGGCCACCGGGCGTCGCCGCGACGTCGACGCCAAGGTCCGCCACGAGCCGTGGGACGCCAAACTCGCCCACCGGGTGCGCCCCGGCGCGGTGCTGCAGTTGGCCGCCTACGCCGAGGCGCTGGGCCGCACCGGGCTGGGGGAGCCGGAGTTCATGCACCTGCTCACCGGGGACGGCCGCACCCACACGCTGCGCGTGGCCGAGTACCTTCCCCTGCTGCCGCAGGTGCGCCACCGGCTGCTGCTGCGGATCGCCGAGTCGCCCGCGCTGCCCGCGCCGCTGTGGGGCGAGCCGTGCGCGGCCTGCGACAGTTGCGGCTATGCGGCGCTGTGCGCCGAGGGGCGTGCCCGCGACCGGCATCTGAGCCTGGTGGCGGGCATCAGGGGCGACCAGATCGCGAAACTCCGCGACGCCGGCATCGCCACCATCGACGCGTTGGCGTGCGCCCGCGAGGAGGACCGGCCCGCGACGTTGCCCCGACACTCCTATGCGCGGCTGCGGGAGCAGGCCGCCCTGCAGGTGCGCCAGGACGCCACCCGAAGCCCCGACAACCCCACCGGCACGGTCATCGCCACCGTCTACGCCGACGACGGTCTGGCGATGCTGCCCGAGCCCTCCCCCGGCGACGTGTTCTTCGACATGGAGGGCTACCCCTACCACGAGGGCCGCGGCCTGGAGTACCTGTTCGGTGCCCTCACCTGCGACGACGGGCGTTTCCACGCGTTTTGGGCGCACGACCGCGCCCAGGAGCGGCGGGCGTTCGAGGCGTTCGTGGACTTCGTGTGCGAGCGCATCGACGCCCACGAGGGCGCGCACGTCTACCACTACGCCTCCTATGAGGCCGACCGGCTCAAGACACTGGCGGCCGCGTTCGGCACGCGCGAGACCGAGGTGGACGAGCTGCTGCGGCAGCGCCGCCTGGTCGATCTGTACACCGTGGTCAAAAAGAGCCTGCGGGTGTCGCAGCGCTCCTACTCGATCAAGTACCTGGAGCCTCTCTACCTGGAGCAGTACCGGTCGGGGGCGGTGGTGACGGCCGCCTCCAGCATTGATGCCTACGCCGCCCACCTGGGGGCGTGCGAGGCCGGGGACACCGCGGAGGCGGAGCGGATCCTCGCCGACATCGCCGCCTACAACCGCGACGACTGCGTGTCCACCGCGCGGCTGCGCGACTGGTTGGAGCGGCTGCGCGTCGAGCACGGGGTGGGTGCGCGGCCGGTGGCCTCGGCTCCGGTGGAGGACGGCGACGCCGAACGCGCCGCCGAGGCCGCCCGCCGCCGCGCCGAGGTCGAGGAGCGGCTCAGCGCGTTGACCGGCCCGCTGCTGGCGGGGGTGCCCGAGGAGCCGCGGCAGCGCGGCGTCGAGGAGCGGGCGCGGGCGCTGCTGGCGGCGCTGGTCGGCTACTACCGGCGGGAGGAGGCGCCGCTGTGGTGGGACTTCTTCCGCCGCCTGGCCGCTCCGGTGGAGGAGTTGGAGGCCGACACCGACTGCCTGGTGCCGCTGCGGGTGCGCGCCGGGGAGTGGAACCCCCCGCAGGGGCGGCAGCGCAAGGCGTGGCGGCGGGTGGAACTGTTCGCCGACACCGGTCGCCCGCATCCCTTCACCACGGGCGAGCAGGTGCGGCTGCTGTATCCGGGGCCGCCCGGGCAGGCCGCCGACACGGTGCCGGTCACGGTGGAGCACGCCTCCGCCGACCGGGTCGCGGTGGTGGAGAAGTGCGACACCGGCGCCGAGCACGACCGCCGTCCGCTGGCGGTGCTGCCGGGCTCCCCGGTGCGTTCGGCCCCCAAGGACCAGGCGCTGTGGGAGGTGGCCGAACGGGCGGTGGCCGCACTGCCCGACACGGTGACCTGTGCCGGGTTGGACGTGCTGCGTCGGGTGCCGCCCCGGCTGCGCGGCGGCGGACCGCTGCCGGATCCGCGGGACTTCGACGGTGACGCGGTGGCCGCGGTGATCGCCGCCGTCGACCGCCTGGACTCCTCCTATCTGGCCGTGCAGGGGCCGCCGGGGGCGGGCAAGACGTATCTGGCGGCCCGGCTGATCACCCACCTGGTCGCCTCCGGCAGGAGCGTGGGGGTCTGCTCCACCAGCCACAAGGCCATCGAGAACGTCCTGGGCGCGGCCGTGCGGGCCGCCGCGGAGGCCGGTGTGGCGCTGCCGTGCGCCAAGCGCCCCGCCGACCGGCCCGATCCGGCGCTGGCCTGGCACCAGCCCCGGCAGGTCAGGGAGTTGGTGCGGTGGTGTGCCGAACAGGACGGCGGGTTCGTGGTGGGGGGCACCGCGTGGAACTTCGCCAACGACAGCATGCGCGCCACCCCGCTGGACGTGCTGATCGTCGACGAGGCGGGCCAGTTCGCGCTCGCCGACACCCTCGCGGTCTCCGCGTCAGCCCGCGACCTGGTGCTGTTGGGGGATCCGCAGCAGTTGCCGCAGGTGGTGCAGGGCACCCACGGTGAGGGCGCCGACTCCTCGGCGTTGGAGCACCTGGTGGGCGACACCGAGATCATCGACGCGTCGAGGGGCTACTTTCTGGACCAGACCCGCCGCATGCACCCGCGGGTGTGCGAACCGGTGTCGCGGCTGGCCTACCGGGGGCGGCTGCATGCCCACCCGGTGGCGGCGCGCCGCCACCTGGAGGGGATCGACGCGGGCCTGTACCGACGCGTCGTCGCGCACAGCGGGCGCAGCACCCACAGCCCCGAGGAGGTCGCGGCGGTGGTGGAGGTGGTCTCCCGGCTGGTGGGAGTGGACTTCTGCGAACCGGGGGCGGCCCCGCGTCCCCTCACCGGCGGTGACGTCCTGGTGGTCGCGCCGTTCAACCTGCAGGTGCGGGCGCTGCGCGCCGCGTTGGCGGACGCGGGGCTGGAGGGGGTGCGGGTGGGCACGGTCGACCGGTTCCAGGGCCAGGAGGCGCCGGTGGTGGTGTGCTCGATGACGGTGTCGGGGGCGGTCGAGGCGGCGCGCGGGCTGGACTTCGTGCTGTCGCGCAACCGTCTCAACGTGGCGCTGTCGCGCGCCCAGGTGCTGGCGGCGCTGGTGTACTCGCCGGACCTGGTCGGTGCGGCTCCCCGTTCGGTCGCCGAGTTGCGGGTGCTGGCGGGGTTCGCGGACCTGTGCGCCCAGGCCCGCGACTGGCAGGGGTAGGGGGCCGGGAGGACCACCGCGGGGTTCAGCGGTGGAGACGGCCCGGTTCGGAAACGGGATCCGGCGCTCGCGCAGGTACGCCTCCGACTCGGCGGCCCGGTCCACCGGCCGGGCGTCGACCGCCGTCCACCCACACCAATCCCAGGAGCGGAAAGAGCCGGTGAACGCCGCCGAGGACCCGCCTGGCCGCGGCCCGCTGGATCGCCGTGGAACGGCGGGAAAGGCGTGCTCCAGCACACCGCCTCCCGCACAAGGATGGTGTCAGGTGTCGGATCGGGGATCGCGTCATGCGGGGGCCGGTGGCCGCGGCGGCCAGCAGGGCGCGGGCGGCGGCCGGGGTCTCGGGCCCCACAGCACGGTGCGCAGGCTCACAGGTCGAGGGCGTCGCCGAGGCCGTCCACCAGCTCCTGGCGGCTGCGGGCGGGGGAGCGGGTCCAGGTGGTCTCGCCGCGCTCGTCAGCGGCGGCCAGTTCGGTGACGCGGCGGCGGTCGCGGTCGCGGCGCAGTTGGCGCAGTTCCTCGTAGGCCTCGGCGGACACGAGCACGGCTTCGGGGCGGCCGTAGCGGGTGGTGGTGACGGCCTCGCCGGTGCGGGTGACCAGGTGGCCCACATGGTGTGGGGTCGAGCAGTCCCGCACGTCATCGCGGAGCGGACCGGCCACCCGACCATGCTGACAGCCTGCGCGGACGTGCGGGGGAAGCGAAGTCCCGGGTGTGTGCCCGAAAGGGCGGGTCAGGGCTTCCAGGGGCCGATGCGGTCCAGGCGGCGGCGCTGCTGGTGCGCGGTGGGCGCGTCCAGGCCCCGGCCCCGTTCGGTGAGGCGGTCGGCGACGTTGGTGCGGTGCTCGACGGGTTTGTGGTCGTCGTATTTGAACTTGGCCAGAACCTGGGTGACCTCCAGGCGCAGGCCGCGGATGCCGGACAGCATCCGCCCGTAGGGGGGTTGGTCGACGGCGACGGGAGCGTGGTCGCCGTCGGGCTGGAAGTGCGCCATCTGGCGGCGCAGCAGCTCGGCCTTGGCCTCGGGGTCGTCGATGATGGCGGCGCGGCAGGTGAACCGGACGGCCGTGTAGTAGCTGGTGGGGACGCCATCGTGGGGCGGGGTTCCGGCCGGGGCGCGCCAGGGGCCGGGGATGAAGGCGTAGTCGCCGATGACGGTGAAGGCGACGTCGGCATCGCGCTCGATCGCCTTCCAGACCGGGTTGGGTCGGGCCAGGTGGATCAGGAGGTGGTTCTCGTCGACGGTGAAGTGGGTGGGGACGGTCAGGGGCGGGTCGCCCGGCAGGCCGTTGACGCAGAGCTGTCCGAAGTCGTGGCCCTGGGCGATCCAGTCCTGCCATTCGTTCTTGTCCAGGGCGGCGTCCCAGGGGTGGACCAGCATGGTGTTCTCCTTACGCGGGTGGCGGGGCGGTCTGCGGGCGGTTCAGGTCGGGGCCGGTGGGAGAAGCTTCCTCGGTTGCCGCCCTGTGGCGCCGAACGGGGCTCTGAGCAGCGGCCACGGGTCCGGCCGATCACGGCGCACAGCACACGATCCCTGGGGGTGCGTCCACGCCACCGGCCCCGGGCGGCGTACTCGTGCACGAGGAGGCCGTCCGGGGCCGGTGGTGGAGCGTTCACGGCACATCCCACAGGATTCGGTCACACGACCGAGCGGTACAGCATAACGACCAGATGGTGTCAGCGCACCGACCGGGTGGTCCACCCGAATGGTCTGATCGTGAGGACGACGGTCGGATGGCCGAGGTAACCGCTCCGCGGACGGCCGCGCACGATGTGCGGACGGCCCGCGTCCGTGCGGGGTTGTCCCTGGACGAGCTCAGCCGACGCGCCCAGGTCGGCAAGGGGGCCCTGGTGGGTGGGGAGAAGGCCCGGGGCAACCCCGACCCGGCCGCCCTGGTGCGCCTGGCCGACGCCTTCGACGTCTCGGTGTCGGCTCTGGTGCAGAATCCGCCCGAGGGCCGCGTGCGCGTCGTGTCCGCCGGTGCCGCTGTGGACCGGGCGAGGAGTACCCCAGCCGCCCCCCCAGGCCGGGGCCGTGGAAACCGTCAGCGTCGCCTCCGGCCGGATACCCCTGGTCGTCCACGGCACCGAGCACACCGTCGAAGCCGGGCAGACCGCCACCTTCGGCGGCGACGCCCCCCACACCCACCGCGGCGCGGGCACCGAAACCTGCCACCTGACCATGACGGTCCACCTGCCCACCCTGACCCGCGCGGCGTCCACCGGGGCCGCCGAGCGACAGCGGTTGGCCTGTCCCCGCACGGTCACCGTGCGGGGACAGGACCGAACCGGGGGCGGGGAGGTCCGGAAGCGAGCGGGACCGCGGGGGTGGCTCCTCCCGTCCTCCGGCGGAGCGCGGCCGCCGCGGGAGCGGCGGGTGCCGGTCGCATCCGCCGGGCGGGGCGGATGCGACCGGGCGGGGTCAGCGCAGGCGGGACTCGATGGCCTCGATGATCCGCGGGCGCAGTTCCGCGGCGCCGATGACGGCGTCGACGGAGCCGACCTCGACCGCGCGCTGGATGTTGTGCACGCGGTCGAACTCCGCGGCCACCTCGCCGAGCTTCTCGGTGCGCACCGACGCGCGCAGTTCGTCGAGTTCCGCGGTCAACGCGGCGCGGTCGGCGCCGGAGGCGGCCGCCACGCGGGCCTCCAACTCCCGCACGCGCTCATCGGCCGCGGTGCGGGCGTTGACGTCGCCGGAGAACACCACCGCGGCGGCGGGGGCGCCGCCCAGCACCGAGGCGAACGAGCCTTCCAGCGCGAGCACGGTCATGTTCGGGTTCAGTGCCTTGGAGAACACCACGAACGCGCCGCCGTGGTACCGCGAGATCACGCAGAACACGATGGGACCGCGGAAGTTCACGATCGCGCGGCCGATCTCGGCGCCGTACTCCAGTTGCAGCTTGCGCATCGACTCCGGCGAGCCGTCGAAACCCGACAGGTTCGCCAGCACCACCAGCGGACGGTTGCCGCTGGCCGCGTTGATGGCCCGGGCGGCCTTCTTCGACGACTGCGGGAACAGCGTGCCCGCGGTGTAGGTGTCGGGTCCGTCGGTGGGCGGGAAGCCGCGCCGCGGCACCGACCGCGACTCGATGCCGAGCAGGCACACCGGGATGCCGCCGAGATGCACGTCCTGCACCACCGCGGTCTCGGCGTCGGCCATGCCCGCCCAGCGCTCCAGCACCGGGTGGTCCTGGTCGGAAAGCGCCCGCATCACGGTCCGGATGTCGAACGGCTTCTTGCGGTCGGGGTTGGCCTCGGCGGAGAAGATCTCGCCGACGGTGGTGAAGTCGCTGCCCTCCACGGTGTGCGGGAAGTCGGAGATGTCGCGGTCGATCGGGTCGGTTGTCCTCGCCCGCCGCGGCGCCTGCTCGCCCGGAGCGACGTAGGAGTGGGCGTAGTGCGCCATCAGCACGTCCCGGGCGGCGGCCAGGTTCGGCGCCCAGTACTGCGCCTGCCCGTTCGGTCCCATCACCCGGTCGTAGCCGCCGATGCCGAAGTTGTCCTCGGCCGACACGCCGCCGGAGAAGTCGAGCGACTGCTTGCCGGTGAGCACCATCGCCGAGTCCGGTGTCATCACCAGGATGCCCCTGGTGTGCATGAGCATCGTCGCTTCGGCGTTCCAGTACGGCTGCGCGCCGACGTTGATGCCCGCGACCACGATGTTGATCTCGCCGCCGTCCTGGGTGAACTCGACGATCCGTTTGAGTGCCGCGGCCACCCAGTCCATGTTCTCGGTGCCCGACTCCATGGAGATCCGGGCGCCGGAGGACAGCGCGTACCACTCCAGTGGCACCCGCATCCGCTCGGCCAGGTCCAGCGCCGCGATCACGCGGCGGCACTCCGGCTCCGACAGCGCGCCCAGCGACTTCGTCGGGTCGCCGAGCAGCACCACCCTGGTGACGCCCCGCGGGTGCAGCGGGGTCGGCGTGGACACCACCCCCGCGACGATCGCCGCGGTGTTGTTGCCCTTGGGCCGGTCGACGGGGACCAGCGTGTGGTCGTCGTCGAGGTCGTACTCGACGAAGTCGCCGAGCAGGCCGGTCAGCTCGTAGGGGTACACCGTGTTGCGGCTGCTGGCGCGCAGTACCTTCTGCCGGTAGTCGTCGACCGGCTCGACCGGCTCGGTCGGCGGTTCGCCCACGGTCAGCTCGGTGCCGCCGGCGGCGTCGAAGGAGACGCGCACGGCGATCCTGGTCAGCTCACCGGTCCGCCGGTCGCGCTGGCGCGCGATGAACAGGATCTCCTCCAGTCCGGCGCCCGCGGTGGTGGGCAGCACGCGCCCGGCGATCGTCTCCAGCTCCGCGCGGGTGAGGTCGCTGGGGGGCCAGACGTAGACCGTGATCCGGTTGGTGTTGAAGCGCTTCCTCGACGGCCGCCGCGACTGCGCGCGGCGGATCGAGTCGAGGCAGGCGGCGACGGTGTCCTCGGCCGTCGGCAGCGCGACCAGCCTGCCGTCGTGTTCGCGCAGCTCGGTCAGGTCGCGTACCTGCGCGAACGCGACGAGGCGGTCGTCTGAGGGGTTCTCCCGGGCCACGCACCGGAAGAGGTAGACCTCCTCGTCCGAGGACGGCAGCCGGGTGAGGTCGAACTTGCTCAGCCGCTCCAGTTGCATCCGCTGCGCGATGGACGGGTGCAGGCCGCGGATCAGCCGCTCCTCACTCATCCCGGTGGCCGACGGGCGGAACGTGAAGTGGTGGTGCATCACCGCGCCGTCGCGGCCCGCGACGGTGGCGGTGAGCCTGCGGACCTGCTCCGGCAGCGGGTGCGCGCTGATGGCCTCGTGCAGCGCGGCCGCCATCGCGTCGGAGTCCTCCGGTTGCCTCTCCCAGGCGAGATAGATGTCGGCGTCGACGGCGTCCCTGTCGCCCGCCAGCTCCGCGAGCCCGCGCAGCGCGCTGCCCAGCGCTTCGAAACGCACCGCGGCGGAGACCACGCACGAGTCGGCGCGCTCGGCGACCACGAACGCGCAGCCCCCGACCTCGCCGGTGTGGACGCCGGTGAGGGCCTTGTTGCCGTAGTAGCGTCGGGTCAGCACCTCCAGCATGACCGTGTTGTCCCGGTCGTGGCGGACGAGCCGCTGGCCGAGCAGCCGCACCAGCGGCTCGGTGCTGCGCACCATCTCGGCGACGCGCTCGGCGCGGTCCGGCGAGTCCGGGTGCGCGTCCAGGTGGCGCAGGTGCCTGCGGACGTCGGCGTAGACGCGGGCGCGGTTGCGGCGCAGCAGCGGCTGGCCGAACCAGGCGAACACCACGCCGCGCGCGAGGTCGGCGACCGCGGGGAAGCGGACCTGTGTCGCGGCCACCAGCCGCTCCAGCGCGAGACCGGCGGGCTCGCGCAGCGCCGCGTCCGGCGGCGGCTCCCGCAGCCACGCGCGCAGCAGCGCCGTGACGACCGCGGCGTCGGCGGACGCGCGCTGCTGGGCGAGGAAGATCCGAAACACCGCGGCTTCGAGCTCGGGACAGCGCTCCAGGTCGGTGACGCCGTAGTGCCCGAGCGCCGTGGCGAGCTTGGTCTGGAACGCCTCCGGCAGCCCGGCCCGCTCGACGTCGAGGCTCTGCAGGTAGGTGTGGAAGTGCTCGCGGGCGCTGTGCACGTGGCCGTCGCCGCCGTCCTCGCCCGCCGGCCGGTTGCGGCTCAGCTCGGCGAGGTCGGCGAACACGCTGACGAGTTCGAGTTCCTCGGCCAGCGGCCGGTGGCCGTCCTCGACGGCTTCCCGGCGCGCGGCGAGGTAGTCGTCGAGGACCCGGCGTTCGTCGTGCGGGTCGACGTCGAAGCCCAGCAGCAGGCCGCGCAGGTTCTCCTGGCCTCGTGCGGCGCGTTCCCGCGCCGGGAGCG
This sequence comes from Thermobifida halotolerans, assembly GCF_003574835.2. Taxonomy (NCBI): domain Bacteria; kingdom Bacillati; phylum Actinomycetota; class Actinomycetes; order Streptosporangiales; family Nocardiopsidaceae; genus Thermobifida; species Thermobifida halotolerans. The sequence goes on from NZ_CP063196.1 coordinate 1,691,815, forward strand.
CACCACGCGCGGCGGGCAGGTCCAACTCGACGGACTCCGTGTCCGGGGCGTCCTCGGCCTCGGTGTCGGCGAGCGGCTCCAGCCGCAGCAGCGGGGCGCCGGTCTCCACCTGGCTGCCCACCGACACCAGGCATTCCTTCAACCGCGCCCTGAACGGTGCCCGCAGCACCGTCTCCATCTTCATGCTCTCCAGCACCAGCACCGGCGCGCCCGCCTCGACCTCGGCGCCGACCGCGAGCGGCGTGGCGACGACCAGCGCGGGGGTGGGCGAGCGGACGATACCACCCTCGTCGCGGCTGACCCGGTGTGCCACGCCGTCCACCTCGACCAGGTAGACCGGACCGTGCGTGCCGGTGAGCAGACGGTAGCGGGTGCCGTTGACGACGATCCGCCCGGTGTGCCGGTCGAAGCGGTCGAGTTCGACGTCGGCGGTGCGAACGCCGCCGCCCGCCTCGACGCCGACACGGAACCGGTGGGCGCCGATTCGTGCGACGCGCACGCGGTAGCCGACGCCGCGCAGCTTGAGGTCCAGTGGTCGGCCGCTCTCGTGCTGTACCTGCGGGCGTCCGCCGAACGCCGTCGACAGCAGCCGCTGCCGCTCGACGCGTTCCTCCTCCTCGTAGGCCTCGATGGCGGCGGCGGCCAGCGCGACGGCGGAGTGCCGGTGCGAGACGAGTCGGCCTTCGCCGCGGACGCGGTCGATCCAGCCGGTGTCCGCGCTGGCGTCGATCACCTCGGGCTGGTCGAGCAGGTCGAGCACGAAGCTCTTGTTCGTCGCGCCGCCCTCGATGATCACGGTGGTCTGTGCCAGCGCCCGACGCAGCCTGCCGAGCGCCTCGTCGCGGTCGCGGCCGTGGGCGATGATCTTCGCGATCATCGAGTCGAAGTCGGCGGGGATGACGTCGCCCTCGCTGACACCGGTGTCCACGCGGATGCCCGGCCCGGCGGGCAGGTCCAGCCGCGCGATGCGGCCGGGGGAGGGCGCGAAGTCGCGGTCGGGGTCCTCGGCGTTGAGTCGGGCCTCGACGGCGTGCCCGCGCTCCACCGGCGGCTCGCCTTCGAGCCTGCCGCCGGATGCCACCCACAGTTGCGCCTTGACCAGGTCGAATCCGGTGGTGGACTCGGTGATCGGGTGCTCGACCTGCAGGCGGGTGTTGACCTCCAGGAACGCGAACAGTTTGTCGTCTGGACGGTAGAGGAACTCGACGGTCGCCGCGCCCCGGTAACCGACCGCGACGGCCAGCCGTTCGGCCGACGCCTTGAGTTCGGCTGTCTGCGCGGAGTCGAGCACCGGCGACGCCGACTCCTCGATGATCTTCTGGTTGCGTCGCTGCACCGAGCAGTCGCGGACGCCGAGCGCCCATGCGGTGCCCTCGCCGTCGGCGATCACCTGGACCTCGACGTGCCGGGCGCCGGTGACCAGGCGTTCCAGGAACACCACGCCGCTGCCGAACGCCCGCGCGGCCTCCTGGCTGGTGCGTTCGTAGGCGTCGGCGAGTTCGGTCTCGTCCGTGACCACGCGGATGCCGCGCCCGCCGCCGCCCGCGGTCGCCTTCAGCATCAGCGGGTAGCCGATCTCGCTCGCCGCCGCCAGGGCGGCGTCCAGGGTCTCGACCGCGCCGCGGCTCCACGGCGCGACCGGTACGCCGACCTCCTCGGCGATCAGCTTCGCACCGATCTTGTCGCCGAGCTTGCGCATGGCTTCAGCGCTCGGTCCGACGAAGGTGACTCCGATCCTTGCGCACAGCTCCGCGAACGCCGGATCTTCCGCGACGAAGCCCCAGCCGACCCACGCGGCGTCGGCCCCGGTCTCCACCAGCGCGCGCTCCAGTATCTCCAGGTCGAGATACGGGCGCGCGGACGCGGGACCGAGATCGTAGGCGGTGTCGGCTTCGCGGACGAAGGCGGCCGTGCGGTCGACATCGGTGTACAGGGCGACGGTCTCGATCCGTGCCCCGGTCTCCGCGGCGATGTCCCGTACGGCGTGGATGAGCCGCATAGCGGCTTCACCACGGTTGACGATGGCGATACGACTGAACACCCAACCGAGCCCTTCTGTAGACCAACGGGGTACGCGCCGCGGCACAGCGGCCCCGGCAGTGTTCACCCTTCCGTATACCGGACGGCAGTGCCATGTCGCGGACAGCCCACGCTGGGCGTCTCCATTTGTGGAAAACGATCAAAAGCCCGCCGCGGCGGGTGTGGAGCACGCGGCGGGCCCGGTCGGGCGAGGGGGGTCAGAGCGGGTGGGTGGAGTCCACCAGCCACGCCCCGTCGATGTTGACGAGGGTGAGGGCCTCGGCGCGGTCGTCGGCGGAGCCGTCGTGGGTCAGGTGCGCGGTGGCGGTGGTGCCGTCCTCGCCCAGTTCCACCGTCTCGACCGTGGCGGTGGTGTCGGGTGAGGCGAGGGTGGCGGAGAAGGCCTCGGCGCAGTCGGCGTCACCGCCGTGGGTCTCGACCAGTTCCCGGCGGGCCTCCTCCGTCAGCACGAAGCAGCCGACCTGGCCGTCTGCGGTGCGCACCGCCTCGATGTAGGTTTCCGCGGCCGCGCGCGCCCCCTCTTCGTCCTCTCCCTCCAGCACGGGGGTTTCCAGGGGGTTGACCGAGGCGGTGGGGCTGGTCTGTGCCGCCTCGGGGGTGTCGGAGGGCTCCGAGCCGCATCCGGCGGCGAGGGTGAGGGCGGCCAGGCAGGCCGCGAGGGTGAAACGTCGCATGGCGATCGTCCTTCACTGGTGTGGGGATTGGTTCCCGGGGCCGTCCCGGGGTGTCCACTTCCTATCGCACGGCGGCAGCGCGGCGGCATCCGGGGAGGGGTGGGGACTGTGCGGCGTCGGGGCCGGCGCTTCTTCTCCGGGGGCTGGGGCCGTGCGCCTCCTCGGGGCACACGGCGGGGGTTTCCCGTGGTCGCTGAGAGGAGGCTCCGCCGGAGTCCCCCCGGGGTGTGCGTGGTCGGGGGCCCCGGCGGGGCCGCGCAGCCTCTAGGGTGGCGGATCGGACGGTGAGGCCGTCCGAAGTTCACCGGCCGGAGGACTGATGTCGCCCAAGAAGAAGAGGAAAACCCGTCAACCGCGTCCGGGTCGGCGCGGGGGGTCGGCGCCCGCCGCTCCCGGGGCCGGAGTCGGGCGCACGCCCGTGGTGGTCGAGGAGCCGCCGCCGCGGTGGCCGCTGCTGGTGTGGGGCGCGCTGGTCGTGGTGTGGGTGCTGGGGTCGCTGTCGTCGTTCATGGGGGTGCTGGCCTCCGCCGGGGTGATGCCCGAGGACGTCACCGACGCCACCCGCCGCGAGGGCGCGTGGGCGCTGCTGTGGCTGCTGGTGTTCGCGCTGCTCACCCCGCTGGTGGGGGTGGTGGTCGCCGCGGTGCTGCGGCGCCGTGTCGCCGCGGCCCTGTTCGGCTGCGCGCTGCTGCTGTCGGGAGGCGTGCTGTGGTTGATCGCGCCCTTCGGTGAGGTGTGGGCGGCGTTGCGGGCGGGGCTCGCTCTGTGATCCGGTCGTGTCCCGGTCGGGCGCGGCCCGCCGGGGCGGCTCACCGACCGGCGTGACTTTGTGAGCCATGATGGAGGCCAGCAACCACGGGATGCGGGGCCAGGTCCGGTGCGGTCCGTGGAAGCCGCCCGTCCCGCGTCCCCACCGCACGCCGGTGGCCGATGCCACCGTGATCCGATTGGGGCTGTGACCGTACCGTGCCCGAAATGTGGAAAAATGCCCAGGTGATCGATGCTTTCCGTGCCGCGTTCCAGGAGTTGATCGACGCCTCCCTCCTGGGCGACCCGCAGCGTTTCGGCCCTGCGGTGGGCCGGGTCTACGAGCTTGCCTCCCACGTCCCGGTCGCCGAACGGGAGATCGCCCTGGAAGCGCTGGGGCCGATCTTCTCCGGACACCACACCGGTCCGGGAATCGAGGCCGACCTGACCGTTGTGGCCGGCGCCCTGGTGGAGATGGGAACCCAGCCGGGGAGTACCGGTGTCGAGGTGCTGCGTCTGCTGCGTGAGACCGGGCGTGCCGCAGGCATGTTCCTGCACGCCTGGGACAAGGTCGGCGGCGGTGCGCCGCCCGACCCCGACCAGGTCACCGCCGCCGACGAGAGCAGGGTCGCCGCGGTGCTGGGGGAGTCGGCTCCCGTGGCCACCCTGTGCTGGTGGACCGCGCGCCGCTACGGGCTGTCCGCCAAGACCATGCTGAGTTCGGCGCGGGTGCGCCGGACCGTGCGCGGTGACGCCGAGATGCACAGCGACCTGCTGGCCATCGCCGGGCAGTTGTCGGCGCACCTGGTCGAGTACGGCGAGGTGACGGCGCTGCTGCGCATGGACGAGGTGTCGGAGGCCCTGGTGCTGGACCGGTCCTCCCGCCGGGGGTTTCGGGTGCGTTTCGAGGGCATCGGCGACAACTTCCAACTGCACACCCTGCTGGCCGACGCCCTCATCGGTGAGGAGGGCGTCGGCCTGGCCGGGCAGCGTCCCGACCCGCGGTGGGTGGCGGCCTTCCGCGACGCCGACCCCGACCCGCAGGCCAAGGTGGTCCACGGCTGGTGGAACCTGGTCGGCGCGGACGGCACCTGGGTGTGGAACGAGGGAGTGCCCGCCGACATCCCGCTGCTGCGGGGTGAGCGCGTGCTGATCCTGGAGGAGCAGACCTACCCGCGGTCCTGGAACGCCGGACGCCTCTACCCGCTGGTCGAGGGGTCCTTGTGGGTGGTGGAGGAGTTGGCCGCCGACCAGGTCGAGCGCTGGTGGTCCCTGGTGGAGCCCGACGACCAGCCGGCGGCCGCCGCCGACGTCGCAGGAGCCCCGGCTGTGCCGTGGTGGGAGGAGCCCGCCGCGGCCGCGGCGGGTCCCGACTCCGAGGCGCAACCGGCGTGGCCCGCCGCAGAATCCACGGAACCGGAGCCGGAACCGGCTGCCGTGCCGTGGTGGGAGGAACCCGCCGCGGATCCCGTGGTCGGGGCGCAGGCCGGGGAGGCTCCGGCCCCGCAGCCGACCGCCGAGGAGACCGACTCCGCCGACGGCGTCCCGGCCGACCCCGAGCGGTCCGAGCCGCTGCCCGCGACCGAGGCGATCCCCGTCCTCACCGACGCCGACCTGGCCGCCTACGACGCGGCCCGCGGCGACGACACCGCCGAGGAGCGGCGCGACGCCCCCGGCTCCGCCCTGCTGCCGCCGCTGCCTCCCGGGGTGTCGGACAGTTCCGGCTGGGGTCCCAGTTGGCGGTGACCGCGCAGCCGCCGGTCCGCGAGACGCCCGCCGGGAGGCCTTGCGGACCGGCGGGCGGCTGTTCGGGGCGGTGCGCCCCCGCCTCCCGGGGCGGTCGGCCGTCAGTCGTCGGAGTCGTCGTCGGCCAGGTCGGCGAAGCCGTCCTCGTCGTCCTCACCGATCGCGTGCGCGCCGCGGGGGCGGTAGCTGCGCCACCGTGAGGGAAACACCAGCGGGACGAGCAGGGCGAGGGCGAGCGGCAGCAGCAGCCCCGCCTCCGCCAGGGCCACGGCCCCGTCCCGGCCGAGGATCGGTACCCCGCCCATGACCGGCAGGGGCAGCGTGTCGGGGACGAGGGCGGTCCACCGCGGACGCACCAGGTGGGCGACGGTCACGCCCGCCAGGACCACCCCGGCCATGCCCGGGATCAGCGGAGTGAGTCGGGGCGGCACCAGCACCAGCGCGACCAGCAGCGCCAACGCGAGCAGCGCCCCCAGGGTGAGGAGTTCACCGAGACCGAGGAAACCGCGGTCGGAGCCGACCAGGGCGGCCGTTCGGGGAAGGACCCACCCGCTCGCCAGGAGGAGAACGGGCCCCAGCAGCAGCCCGAAGACAAAACCAAGAAAATGTCGCACGGGGGATGGCTCCTCTCAAAAAATTCACGAGCACCCTACCGACAAATGACTGCTTGTGGGCCTGTCGTTGCGTGTCGGGATTTCTGTGCGACATGTCCGGTTTCCGGGTGGTGGGCCCGCGACTCCTGAGGCTACGGCGAGCCGCGAATCCGTGACGCGGGCGGTCAACCACCGGACGAGGCGGCTCCCCGAACATCGCCCGGCCCGGGCGGATACTCGGCGTCGGCCGCGGGTAGCGCACTGTTCATGAGGGTTCTCCTGGTCGGCTGGTTCAGTTTCACGCACGGCGAGGCGACCGCCGGGGACGTGGCCGCCGCCGAGGCCGTGGCGCGGCGACTCGCGCGGGCCGGCATCGCCTGCGACACGGCGTGGAGTCCGTTCTTCCGCTCTTCCGGTCCGTCCTTGGAGGAGGCTGATCCGGCGCGCTACAGCCACCTGGTGTTCGCGTGCGGACCGCTGCACGGCCCCCAGGTGCGGTGGCTGCACGAGCGCTTCGCCGCCTGCCGCAGGATCGCTGTCGGGGTGTCGGTCATCGACCCGGCGGATCCCGCGGTGACCGGCTTCGACGCCGTGCTGCCCCGCGACCGCGCGGACGGGCCGCCGCACCGCGACCTGGCCACGGCCGCGCCCCTGGCTCCGGTTCCGGTCGTGGGCGTGGCCATGGTCGACCGCCAGCCCGAGTACGGGACCCGGGGGCAGCACGAGCGGGTCGGCCGCATCGTCACCTCGTGGGTCGCGGGACGCGACTGCGCGCCCCTTTCCGTCAGTACCCGGCTGGACACCCGGGACTGGCGACAGTGCGGCACACCCTCACAACTGGCGGCGCTGCTCGGCCGCTGCGACCTGGTCGTCACCACACGGCTGCACGGCCTGGTCTTCGCCCTGCGCTCGGGGGTGCCCGCCATCGCCGTCGACCCCGTCGACGGCGGGGCGAAGGTGACGGCGCAGGCCAGGGTCCTGGACTGGCCCGCCGTCGTCCCCGCGGGGACGGAGGAGGACATGCTGGCCCTGCTCGACCGCCTGTGGGACTGGTGCCTGTCACCCGAGGGGCGCCGCCGGGCGGCACGCCACGCCGATCCGCAAGCGCACGCCGAGGAGGGCGGGGCCGAGGAGACGCTCACACGCATGCTGGAACAGCTCGGGGCGCGGCCGAGCCCGAACGTACCGGGCCGGGTCTAGGACCTGAGGAGTCCGACGACCACAGGGAGGTGCCAAGCCCCCCGCCTTCACCGACGTCCGACGCGCGACGAACTGGTCGAGCACGCCTGCGCCGACGGTGCCGGCGAGCGGATCATCGAGGTGCCGGAGCCGCTGCGGGACCGAGGCCACGGGCGAGAAGAAGAAGGAGCCCCGTACCACAGGTCGCAGCCGTGGGAGCCGCGAGACGGACGGTGTACGCCGTGATCCGCTGCGAGCTCAGCGGCGAACTCCCCGACCACCTCGGTCTCGGTGTTCTCCCGCCTCCCGTGTTCCCCACCTCTCAGGACAGAACGTCTAGGCTGGAGGGCATGGACGTTCCGCACGCCGCCGAACCCGGCGACGTCGACCCCGACGTCGTCGAACTGGCCACCAAGATCTTCGCCATGGCCCGCGCCGGAGAGACCGCGTCCCTGGACGCCTACCTCACCGCGGGAGTACCCGCCAACCTCACCAACGACCGCGGCGACTCCCTGGTCATGCTGGCCGCCTACCACGGCCACGCCGACACCGTGGCCTGCCTGTGCCGACACGGGGCCGACGTCAACCGCCTCAACGACCGCGGCCAGTCGCCGCTGGCGGGCGCGGTGTTCAAGGGCGAGGACGCGGTCGTGGAGACCCTCGTCGCCCACGGGGCCGATCCCGACCTGGGCCAGCCCTCCGCCGCCGAGGCCGCCCGCATGTTCGCCAAGGAGCACTACCTGGAACTGTTCGCCCGCCGATGAGCCGCCGCCCCACAGCCCACATCCCCACCGGGCCGGTGCCGCTGCCCCCGTCGGTCGCCGCGCACACCGACGGCGGCGCGGCCCACCCGGTGTGGCGCAACGAACTGGGCGGGCTCACCTTCCGGGTCGACCATCCGCGCGGGCGCCGCTTCGTCAAGTGGGTGCCCGCCGCGAGCGGACTGGACCTGGCGGCCGAGGCCGAACGCCTCACCTGGGCCGCGGCCTTCACACCCGTGCCGCGCGTGCTGGGCCACGGCGTCGACGGGAGCGGCCAGTGGCTGCTGACCGCGGCCCTGGACGCGACAAGCGCGGTCGATCCGCGCTGGACCGCCGAGGCGGCCACCGCGGTGCGCGCCGTCGGCGAGGGGCTGCGCGCCCTGCACGAGGCGCTGCCCGTGGCCGACTGCCCGTTCACCTGGAGCGTGGAGCGGCGCGTCGCGGCGGCGCGCCGCCGTGGCCTGCTGGACGCGGAGCGGGCCCGTGCGCTCGTCGAGCAGGCCCCGCCGGTGGACCGCCTGGTGGTCTGCCACGGCGACGCCTGCGCCCCCAACACCCTCGTCGACGACTCCGGCCGCTGGGCGGGACACGTCGACATGGGGGCGCTCGGCGTCGCCGACCGGTGGGCCGACATCGCGGTGGCCGCCTGGAGTACCGAGTGGAACTACGGCCCCGGCTGGCAGGAGGCGCTCATGGACGCCTACGGCGTCACCCCCGACCCCGCGCGCCTGGCCTACTACCGCACCCTGTGGGATTCGACCTGACCCCGAACCGTGCGGCAGGACCCGGCCCGGTGTCCCCCCGGGGGCGCCGGGCGGTCCCGCACCGCGGGCCCAGGAGCCTGGGGCGCCCGATGCTCTTTGCGCCCGTCCCTTCCGTGGGGGCGCGGGCGGAGGCGACGCTTCGCACCTCCGAGCACTCCGCCGCCAACCCGTGGTGCCTCCGGGCAGTCCAGGGGAATGCCCCACCGCTTTCTCGGCCCCGGCATCGGTTCCGCGACGGGGGCGGGTGCGTCCGGCACACCGAACGCCGTTGTCCTCCCCCGATGTCCGGTTCTGCGAAACTCGTGGCCGGGGTGGGGAAAGGACGGCCGTGCGGTGGGCAGGATCATGGACACCGACGGCTGTCCAGGGAGACCAGCGTGAACCATCCGATCCGTCCCGACCCGGTCTTCGACCCCGAGTTGTCCGAGGAGGAGCGCGCGCTGCTGCGCGCCCACCTCAACCCCCCCGACCGCCGCAGGCCCCCGGAGGCGGAGGCGTCGAGGCGCCTGCCGCTGCCGCGGTGGGCGGTCGAGCACCCCGTGGCCGCGGCCGTGGTCGCCGTGCTCGCCGTCGTCGTGGGTCTGCGCCTGCTGGCCAGGGTGGCTCCGTTCGCGGCGCCACTGCTGCTGCTGACCGTGGTGGTGGCGGCCGCGGTGGTCCTGCTGGTCGCCGCGTTCAGAACCCCCGGGGGCGGTGAGTCGCCCGCGCGGGCCGCCGCGCGCCGTTACCGCGACCGCTACGTCACCGCCGAGGAGTTGGACGCCGAGGCGGGTCGCCTGCTGGTGCGCGCCCAGCGGGCCGCGGCCGCGGTCGAGGACGCCCGGGTCGTGCGCGACGATGTCGTCGACGCCGCCCTCAACGCGTCGGTGCTGCCGCACCAGCTGTGGGAGACGGCCACCGCCCTGCGCCGCATCAGCGACCTGCGTTCCCGTCCCACCCCCGCCGAGGCCGACGCCGAGGCCGCCCCCCTCCTGGCCGGGCGCCGACGTGCCCTGGAGGAGGCGCAGCGGTCGGTGGCCGTCCGCGTGGCCGCTCTGGAGGACTACGCCGAACGGGTGACCGAGGCCGACCGTGCGCACCAGCGCGCCCAGCAGTTGCGGGGCCTCCTCGCCGAGCAGGAGGAGCTGCGGGACCTGCTGGCCGCCACCGCCGCCGACGAGCACGCGGTGCGTCACCTGGCCGACCTCACCGAGCGGGTCGAGGCCGCCGAGGCAGGGCTGCGGCGGGCCGCCGACGAGGCGGTCGAGGCCGCGCGGCGCCTGGGCGGCGCGGACTGAGCGGTCCGCGGTCAGGACCACCGCACGGGGCGGCCGTGTTCCAGGTAGTGGACGCCGCCGCTGGTGGGGGACACGCACGCGCCGATCCGGCGGGCCTGCGGTTCGGGCAGGTAGTCGACCAGGCGGGCGGGGGCGACCAGGCGGGCGGCGCTGAGCTCCTCGGGGGGCAGGCGCACCCGCGCGAACTGGTCGGGGGCGAGCGTTCCGGCGAACACGAACACGGTGGCGGGCCGCCGGTCCGGGCTGGCGTCGGCGGGCAGCCAGTCCACGCACACCAGCCCGCTCAGGGAGGGGGTGAACCCGAGCTCCTCGGCGCACTCGCGCAGGCAGGCCCGCAGCGGCGACTCGCCCATCTCGATGACTCCGCCGGGCAGTCCCCAGCCGGACCGGTAGGTGGGCTTGACCAGCAGGACGCGTCCGGTGTCGTCGCGCAGCAGCGCGCTGGCCGCGCCCCGGGTGCGCGGCAGGCTGTCGAAGAACTCCAACTCGCTGTCGGACATGGCTTCGACCCTAGCCACCGACGCGGCGTCGGCGCAGGGGCCCGTACGGTCCCGAACACCCCTTTTTTTCCGGTCAGGTCCGGCCGTGCTGTTGGTCGTAGCGCCGTTTGAAGTCGGCGCGCAGCCGCGCGGACTCGGCCGGGTCGTCGCGGTGCAGGGCGTCGTACTCCTCGACCGGGATGGCGTGGCGGGCGTAGTGGTCGTAGTCGAGGTCGCCGGGCCGCAGCAGGGCCGCGCCGCATCCCAGGGCGGGCTCGTCGGGGTCGGCGTAGCTGACGGGGACGCACAGGCTTCCGTCCGGGTAACGGACCGCGAGGACGCGATTCACGCCATCACCCCATAGTTGCGGTGGAAGTACTCCACAACAGCGTAGGCGAGGTCCACCTGCCCCTCCAGCATGTTCACCAGGACCTGCTCTTTTCGGGCCAGTGCGATGGCGAAGCACTCGGCCCACCATTCGTGTCGGCGGTGCCAGTACTCCTCGACCAGGTACGGCAGGCAGGCCTCGTGCAGCTCCCGCCACTGGCGGGTCTCCGACATCATGCGGTCGGCGAGGTCGAGGACGTGGCCGATCTCGTGGTAGACCAGCGACACCGAGGCGTGCGGGTTGCTGCCCAGCACCAGGAAACCGAAGCGGTAGATCCCGGCGAGGCGGTCGAAGGTCGGCGCGTGCGGGTCGTCGGGGTCGGTGGAGACCCCGCGCAGGTGGTTGAAGCAGTTGAGGTCGGCCACCGAGCCCTCGCCGATGTAGATGCCGTTGACCTCGTCGATGACGCGGTCGACGATGGGGAAGGGGAGGCTGGCCAGCGCGTCGATGTGGTCGAGGACACGGGACGAGGGGATGGTTCCGGCGGGCCAGCGGCGGTGCAGCACCGTCTCCAGCCGCCCCAGGTGCCGTCGCCCGTCATCGGGGAGCGGGAGCACTCCCTGCGGGTGCGGTCCGCATTCCAGGCGTTCGTTCACGAGTAAGCAACATAGATCCTCGCGGGGGCGCAGGCGCACACCGGGCGCGGCGCGGCCGGGATGTGCGGGGCGCCGTCAGGGGGCCGAAAGCAGGGCGATCCGCTCGGGGAGTCGGGTGTCGGTGGCGGGCCGGACCTCGGTGCGGTTCCGGTCGAGGAGTTCCAGTTCACGCAGCCGCTGCCGGGCCTGGGCGCTCGTCCACGGAGGCCGGGCCACCGCCAGGCGGGGCAGGTGGTCGGGCGCGTGGACGAGCGCGTTGTGGACGGACTGCTCGCAGTCGGGGCCGACCAGCAGCACCAGGGACGCGGCGTCGCGCAGCGTCTCGCCCCACAGCGCCTCGCAGCCGACGCGGCGGGGCGTGCCCATCAGGCACAGCGGGGCGGGCCAGTCGGGGCGGCGCACCGCCCGGCTGACGGACAGCTCCGTGGTGGCGGTCGTGCCCGGCTCCGCCGGGTAGTCCATGCACAGCAGGGCGGGGGTGTCTCCGGTGAACTCGGTGACGAAGGCGTGCTCCTCCTCCGGGGTGGCCGCGACGACCACCACCTTGCGGGGGCCGGTGCGGTCGTGGTGGGGGTCGATGGTGACCACCCCGGCCTCGACGAGGTCCCGGCAGACGGTGGCGACCACGCCGAGGGGCAGACCGGTCTCGGCGGCGAGTTCGGCCAGCACCGCGGGGCGCTGGTACAGCCTGGCCACGATCGCCGGGGTGGCGGGGCTGGGGCACAGGCTGTGGGCGCGGGTGACCGCGTGGCCGGCGGCCCTGCGGGCCTCGGTCAGGCGCAGTGTCTCGGTGTGCCGCAGGGGCCGCTGCGACCACCGGGACGGCAGTCCCAGCAGGGGACGGATTCGGCTGAGGGGGACAGTCACGGGGATTCCTCGAGGAGAGGGTGTGGGCTGTCCATAGTGTCGCCGGATCCTCGACAGCGATCAAACCGGTGTGTCAGGATTTGCCACAGGGTGCGGTGTTGTAGGGGATCTGAGATCATCGGCGTGGTAGCCATAAGTTTCTTTCCCGCAGTGTTTTGGAGACCACGCACATGTCCCCCTCGTCGTCCCCCCGGGTGTTGATCGTCGGAGCCGGTCAGTCCGGCCTGTACCTGGGTCACCGACTGCTCGATCACGGTTTCGGGGTCGAGTTGGCCACCAATCAGACCTCCCTGGAGATCCGCGACGGCCGGGCGTCGGTCACCCAGTTCTCCTGGCCGTCCACCCGGGCGCTGGAGGAGCAGGCCGGCCTGGACCTGTGGAAGGAGCAGGCCCCCCGGTTCGAACGGGTGAACATGTCGCTGCGTCCTCCCACGGGTGACTGGGTGGAGTACTCGGGCCGGTTCGACGCCTCCCCCGTGGCGCAGCGGGTCGGCGGTTACGCGGTCAGCGTGGACCGCAGGGTGAAGATGGCCGACTGGTTGGAGAACCTGGAGGACAAGGGGGCCAAGGTCCACATCCAGACGACCACCCCGGAAGACCTGCGGTACTACGTGCGCATGTACGACCTGGTGGTCATCGCGGTCGGCGCGGGCGGGCTGGGAGCCCTGTTCGACGTCGAGCCGGACCGTTCCTCCGGTGCGCACGAGCGCGTGATGACCCAGGCCTTCCTGGACGGTGTCACGTGGCAGGGCGAGCAGCAGTTCGACGTCTACTCCACCAACGGCGGCGAGGTGTACTTCACGCCGGTGCTCACCGCCGAGGGCGAGGCCACCAGCGTGACGATGCTCAGTACTCCGGGGGGAGCCCTGGACGCCGAGGGCATGGCCGGGCGCAACCCGGCGCCGCTGCTGGCGGGCATGCAGACCCTGCTGGGCAAGGTCATGCCCGACGTGGGTGAGCGTATCGCCCACCTCGGCGTCGACGACCTGGTGGGCGGGCCCAAGGGCATCGCCTACTCGCGGTTCACCCCGGCGGTGCGCAAGCCGGTCGCCCTCGTCGACGGCACTCCCGTGCTGGGCATGGCCGACGTGGTGGTCACCTCCGACCCGGTGGCGGGGCAGGGGTGGGCGAACTCCACCTTCTGCGCCCAGTCCTACGCCGACGCGATCCTCGCCCACAGCTCCCGCGGCGGGCGGTTCGACGAGGAGTTCATGACCGCGACGTTCGAGGACTTCTACCAGGACCGCGGCCGTCACGCCGCGGTGTTCTCGGACATGGTCCACGGGTTCTGGCGGGGGGAGATCCCCGAGCACTTCGGCGAGCTGGTGGAGGCGGCCCTGCGGTACCAGCAGGTCGCCGACCGCTGGATCGGCGGGTTCGACGACCCGGCCGACTACGAGCGGTGGATGTTCGACCCTGAGGCGGCGCGCGCCTACATCGCTGAGGTGGCGGCCAAGACGGGCTGAGGCCGAGTCGTGGCGGGGCCGCCCCACGTCGTGGGGCGGCCCCGCCACGTGTTCCCCCTGTCATGGACCGACGGTGAACAAAATCCCACCAAAGGGAACTTTCCCACCAAACTGTTTAAGTGGATAAAATTGGGAAACATGAGCCAGGGGGTATCGGATGTGGCTTCTGTAGGCTCTGCGTCCGATACGCCCGCGGTGTTTCCCCCGTTTTCACAGAGAGGCGCGTATTGCCTGGTTGCCGCTGGTTGATCCTTCCGTGACATAGGTGTCTCCTGCTTCTCGGCCGCCATTTCCCCGGATGACGCGCCCCCGCTTTTCTCCCCCGCCCCCTCCGATCCCCAGTTACGCCAGCTAGAAATTGAGGTTGCGTCGTGTCCCAAATCTCCTCCAACGAGGCGAACGAGGGGCTCTACAGCCCCACCGTGCTGAAGATGGTCTACACGCCGGTGGTGATCTGGTTCAGCCACACCCTGGCCTGGAAACTGCCCAACCCGGTCGTGCACCGCAACCACCGCGAACACGTGGGCCGGACCCACCTGACCGTGGGACCGGGCAACGGCTACTTCCTGGCCAAACTCCCCAAGAACACCCCGCTGCGCACCCTGCACCTGCTCGACCTCAACCGCGCCTGCCTGGACGTCACCGCACAACGGGTGGGCGACCGCTTCGACGTGCACACCATCGAACAGGACGCCCTGCAACGCTGGCCGGTGGAGGAGGCCGGCCTCGACTCGGTGGACTGCCACATGATGCTGCACACCGTGCGCGGAAAGAACCTGCTGGACAAGGAGGCTCTGATCGCCGAGGCCGCGCGCGCCCTCAAACCCGGTGGCCGGTTCTTCGGCGCCACGGTCCTGGCCAAGGGCGAGGGGGTACGGGTCAACGGGATCGCCCGCAGACTCCTGGACGTCTACAACAGCAAGCAGAACACCTTCTGCAACCTCGGCGACAGCTCCGAGGACCTGCGTGCCATCTTGGACAAGCACTTCTCCGACGTGCAGTTCCAGGTGCACGGCTGCACCGGGGTGTGGGTGGCGACCAAGTAGCCGCCGCCGTCCTCGCGCGGGGAGGGAGGCCGACGACGGTCCCTCCCCGCCCCAGGGGAGCCCCGACCGCGTTGCCCGCCAGCCACCCTCATCCGCGTTTCCGCCACCGATCACGTGACGAGGTTCTGCTGTGTCCGAAAAACGTCCCCGCCGTCCCCTCGAAGCCCTGGCCGCGATCACCGGAATCGGCTGCCGTCTGCCCGGAGGAGTCCACGACCCCGCCGCACTGTGGGACGCCCTGACCGAAGGCGCACTCCTGCCCCGACCCATCCCACCGCAGCGGTGGGAGCGGATGGCCGCCCTGCTCCACCCCGACCAGCGGCCCGACGAGCCGTGGATCGCCGGCGTGATCGACGACATCGACGCCTTCGACCACTCCTACTTCGGCATTCCCGCCGGAGAGGCCGCACAGATGGACCCCCAGCAGCGCATGGTCATGGAGGTCGTCGTCGAGGCCCTGGCGGACGCGGGCCTGTCCCCGGCCGCACTGGCCGGATCGACGCGGGTGGGCGTGTGGGTCGGGTCCGCCTCCTTCGACCAGGCCGCCCTGAACTTCGCCGCGGGGCGCAGGGTCGACATGCACACCGTGTCGGGGACATCGCCGTCGATCCTGGCCAACCGCGTCTCCTACACCCTGGACCTGCGCGGCCCCTCCCTGGCGGTCGACACCGCCTGCTCGGCGTCGGGCACCGCGCTGCACCTGGCCCGCCAGTCGGTGGAGTCGGCAGAGGTCGACACCGCCATCGTCATCGGCGCCAACATCCTGCTCAACCCCGGCCCCACCGCCGCCTTCCACGACGCCGGGGTACTCGCCCCCGACGGGGTGTGCCGCCCCTTCGACGAGCACGGCGAGGGCTACGTGCGCGCCGAGGGGGTCGTGGCGCTGGTGCTGCGCCGCACCGAAGAGGCCCAGCGCCACCACGACCGCGTCTACGCGGTACTGCGCGGCTCGGTCGCCAACTCCGACGGCCGCTCCCCGGGCCTGTACGCGCCCAACCGCGACGCCCACACCGCGCTTCTGACCGACGCCTATGCCAGCGCCGGAATGGACCCGTCCCACGTGGACTACGTGGTCTGCCACGGCACCGGCACCAAGGCCGGGGACTCCTCCGAGGGCCGCGCCCTGGCCCGCGTCCTCGCCGCGGGACGGGACGAACCCCTGACCATCGGCTCGATCAAGTCCACCCTCGGACACACCGAGGGAGCCTCCGGACTGCTGGGGGTGGCGGCGGCCGCCCTGGCCCTGCACCACGCCACCGTCCCGCCGACCGCCGCCCACGAGACGATCCGCCCTTCCCTGGCGCGGCTGCCGCTGCGTGTGCCCACCCGGCCGGAGCCCTGGCCCCAGACCTCTCGGCCGCGCACCGCCGGAGTCAGTGCCTTCGGGTTCGGCGGCTCCAACGTCCACATCGTCCTGGAACAGGCGCCCGCCCCCGAAGGCGAGTCCGGGGAGCAGGAAGTTGCCGGGCATCGGGTCATTCCCGTCAGTGCCCCCAGCGAGGTGCGGCTGCGCGGCACCGCCGCGGCCTGGGCTCCGGTGGTGGCCGACGCTGATCTGGGCGCGACGGCGTCGACCGCGCAGCACCGGCGCGCCCACGAGAAGGTGCGGGCCGCCGTGGTCGTCTCCTCTGCCGGGCAGGCCGCCGAGGCGCTGTCCGCGCTGGCTGACGGGCACGCCCATCCGGCTCTGGTCGGCCCGCACACCGCACCCGAGAAGCCCGGGCGGCTGGTGTGGATGTTCGCCGGGCACGGCTCCCAGCACGCGGACATGGCCGCCGCCTGCTATGCGGTCCTGCCGGTGTTCCGCGAGGCGCTGGAGGAGGCCCGTGCCGCGCTGGCCGCCCACCTGGGCCGGCGGCCGTGGCGGCCGGGCGAGCCGATCACCGGGTTCGAGACCGCCCAGCACGCCATCTGGCTCACCCAGACCGCCCAGACCGCGACCTGGCGACACTGGGGCTACACTCCGGACGCGGTGATCGGCCACTCCCTGGGCGAGGTCGCCGCCGCCCACGCCGCCGGAGCGCTCACGCTGGACGACGCCGCCCGCGTGGTCGCCGCCCGCTCCGCCCTGCTCGCCGAGACCGAACCGCTGGGCGGCCTGCTGGTCACCGACCTCGACCCGCAGCGGGCCGAGGAGGCCATCGCCGCCCACGGCCACGCCGACACCCTGGTGGTGGCCGCGCGCAACGCTCCTGACGCCACCGTCGTCAGCGGCCCCACCCGGCCCCTGGAAGAACTCCGCGAGGCCCTGGACGCCCAGGGGGTCTTCGCCCGTCGGGTGGCCCACGACGTGCCCGCCCACTCACCCGCCGTGCAACCCCTGCTGCCCCGCCTCACCGAAGCACTGCACGGCCTGGCACCCCGCGGCGGCACCGCCGTCTTCCACTCCACCGCCGACGCGGCCCCCCTCGACGGGACGCGACTGGACGCCGCCTACTGGGCCCGGCAACTGCGCTCCCCGGTCCGCCTCACCGACACCCTGCCCCTCGCCGCGGGCACCGACGCGGTTGTGCTGGAACTCGGCGGACGCTCCACCCTGTCCCGCGCCGCCACCACCACCCTGACCCACCACCAGATCCCGGTCACCGTCATCGCCGCCGGAACCACCGACCGCGACGACCACGCCGCCCTGCTGGACCAACTCGCCGCCCTCCACACGAACGGACACACCCCCACCCACTGGCCCGAACCGATACAACCACCGGTGCGGCTACCGGTCTGCTGGGACCACGGCCAGCTGACCGACGCCGAGGCGGCCCCCACCCTGGCCGAAGCCCTGGACGCCCCCGACACCGACTCCGCCCTGATCGCCGAGGCCCTCGTCCACCTGCTCGCCGACACCCTGGGCACCACACCCCAGGACGTCGACCCCGAGACACCACTGGTCGACCTCGGCCTCACCTCGGTCGCGGCGATCGGTCTGCGCGACGCCGTCCGCGACGCCCACCCCGCCCTGCAGTCCTTCGGCGTGCGCGCCCTGCTCGACCTGGACACCACCCTCGGCCGCCTGGCCGACATCGTCGTCGACCACTGCCGGACCGTGTCCGCGGCCCGCTGAGGCGCCACGGTGCGGCCCCGCGCTCCCCGGGGCGGGGCCGCACCGTGCTCTCCGCAGCCGTACCGGTCCGCCCCCGGCAACCAGACGGACGCCCGCCCCAAAGGGGGTGGTCGGACCTCTCCAGGGACTCGTTATTCTTCATCCCATGGCGCCTCGGTTCGGTTCTCCCGCCCCCTCCTGCAAGGGACAGGCCACCCGCGACAGGATCCTGGACGCGCTGCACGAACTGCTGGACGCCTCTCCCGCGGCGAGGGTGAGCATGGCCGACGTCGCCGAACGCGCGGGACTGAAGCGCCCCAGCGTCTACAACCACTTCAGGACGGTCGACGAGATGTGCCTGGCGTTGATCGACCGCTCCGCCGCGGAGGTGTTCCACCAGGGACACACCGACAACGCCGCCGACCTGGGCACCTACCTCAGCACCGCGTTCGTGAACGTGTTCTGCCTGTGGGCGCGCCACCGGGTGGTGTTCGTCATGGCGCTGGAGATCTACGCGCGCGACAGGACCTTCGCCCGCGCCTGGGACCAGCAGGTCGCCACCCGGTGGATCGACAAAGCCCTGCCCGTCTACGCCGCTGACGTCGAGGCGGGACGGCTGGCCCCGGTGCCCGACCCGTCGGCGTTCCTCAACCACATCGCCCTGACCACCCAGCACCACTTCCACCGACTCTGGAGAGACGGAGTCCCCACGGCCCGGCGGGCCCGCACCGAACTGGGCCGGTGCCTCACCGCCGTCTGGAGACTCTTCGCCCTCCCGGGACAACCACCGAAGGTCGACCGTGCGGCGGTCGACGAGGCACTCGCGCTGGCCTGCCGCCCCACGACGGCACCGACCACCTGAGCCGCACCGGAAGGCGGGCGCCTCACACGGAGGAGCCCGCACCCTCCTCGCCCCCGGCCGCCGACCGACCCGCCACCGCGTCGGCCGCGTCCATCACCAGCCGGGTGAAGATCTCCGGCTGGTCCAGGTTCACCATGTGACCCGCACGCGGCACCACCAGCAGCCGGCCGTCCACGCACGCGTCCAGAAACAGCCTCTCGTGGATGCGGAAGTGGTCGCGGGCCCCGTTGACCAGCCACACCGTTCCCGGATAGGCCGTCAACAGCCCCAGCACGTCCAGATCGGTGACCTCCTCGATCACCGCGCGTCCCGCCTCCATCGCCAACCCGCCGTCCAACACCGCCTCGGCGCCGTCCGCGGGCAGCGTGAGACGGTGGAACCGCTGGTTGACCGACAGACCCCGGTCCGGCAGGCGGTCCATCAGGACCGTGGGAAGCCGGTACATGCTCGCCCACCCGTGCACCGGCCGCGCCGAACACCCCGCCGCCACCAGCCCCGCCACCCGCTCCGGATAGGCCGCGGCCGCCGCGATCGACACGAACCCGCCCAGGCTCAACCCCACCACCAGCGCCGAGGAGCCCACCGAATCCACGGCGTCGCGCACCGTCTCCACCGCACCGCCCAGGGTGAAAACCTCACCCCGCCGCGTGCCGTGACCGGGCAGGTCCACCGCCACCACGGTGCGTCCCCGCGCGCGCAGCGCCTCCAGTTGCGGACGCCACATGGTCCGCGACGTCCGCAGACCGTGCACCAGGACGATCGGCACGCGCATCAACGCCTCCCCACCCCGAAACCGCCACCGGCCCCATTCTCCCCGACGCCACCACCGAAAAACGGACTAATCGGTGTAGACCACGGTGACCGGCGCGTGATCGGACCACCGCCGGTCGTGGGAGAGGGCCCGCTCCACACACGCGCGCTCCGCCCGCGCCGCCAACGCGGGCGTGGACACCTGGTAGTCGATACGCCACCCCGCGTCGTTGTCGAACGCCCGACCCCGGTAGGACCACCACGAGTAGGGACCGTCCTGGTCCGGCAGCAGCGACCGCACCACGTCCACGTACCCGGCCTCGTCGAACACCCGCGACAGCCACTCCCGCTCCTCGGGCAGGAACCCCGAGTTCCTGCGGTTGGTCCGCCAGTTCTTCAGGTCGGCCTCCCGGTGTGCGATGTTCCAGTCGCCGCACACCACCAGGTCCCGGCCCCCGGCCTCCACCTCGGCGCGCCGCCGCACCAGGTAGGGCAGGAACGCCGCCATGAAGCGCTCCTTCTCCTCCTGCAGCGGCGTGTTGACCTGGCCGGAGGGCAGGTACAGGCTCGCCACGCTCACCGGCCCGAAGTCGGCCTCGACGTAGCGGCCCGAGGCGTCGAACTCCGCGCAGTCGAACCCCACCCGCACCGCGTCGGGGGCCGTGCGGGAGTACACCGCCACGCCCGCGCGCCCCTTGGCGTTGGACGGGGCCAGCACCACGTGCCACCCCTCGGGTTCGGCGACCTCCGCCGGAAGCTGCGCGAGCTCCGCGCGCGTCTCCTGCAGGCACACCACGTCCGCCTTGGTGGCCGCAAGCCACTCCACGAACCCCTTGCGGGCCGCCGCGCGCAGCCCGTTGACATTGACCGTCGTAATGATCACGTAAAAGTCCACTCACTCGCTGGTCGATCGATCCCGCAAACCGGGGAGCGGCGGTACACCGAGCACCTCGGCCGCACCGCGGTTCCCGCACACCCACACCCGCCCGGTTGCTCCGACGCGGCCCCGTAGCGGCGCTGGATCCGACGGAGCAGTCTACGGTCGTAGACCCCGGGTCCTCGACGGTCCGGTCCCCAAGGGCACCGCCGCACCGCGAGACGGACGGGGCGGGAAGCCACCGGCAACAGCCCGCCGCAGACCAAGGATGCGCAAACCGGTCGGCGACAAGGCGCGGTCGCCGGGTACGAGAGCGTCATGATGAGACACGCACTGTGGCAGGGACTGATCGCCGGAACGGCCGGGACCGTGGTGATGACGCTGGGGGAGAAGGTCGAGCAGCGGCTGACCGGTCGGCCTGACTCGTATGTTCCGGCGCGGGTCCTCGAACGGCTGACCGGTATGGCCGAACGGCACGGACGCCAGTCCGAGCCGGCGAACTGGGTCATGCACCTCGGGCAGGGGGCCCTGCTGGGCGTGCTGCGTTCGGTGATGGCCCACGCCGGGCTGCGCGGTCCGTGGTCCTCGGCGAAGTTCGCGGTGGTCCGACTCACCACCGACCAGATCCTGGAGAACGCCACCGGAGTCGGCGCGCCGCCCGCGTCGTGGCCCCGCCGCGAACTGGTGGTGGACCTGCTGCACAAGACGGTCTACGCCTTCGCCACCGGTGGCGTGGCCGACGCCCTGGCCGCCCGCTCGGGCCCCGGCCCCGGGCAGCGGCACGCGGCAACACGCCCGGGGCGGCACGCCGACGTCGGACCGCTGCCGCGGAAGGAGTCCCACAGCCGGTGAACGGAAGGGGCGTGAGCGCAGGGAACCGCGCCGCGTACCGCTGGTTCCGCGGGGGGACGCTGCCGGTTCCGGTCAGGCAGGCGGGGCCGCGCACGATCCTGGTGAACGAAGACCGAGAGCGTCGGCCGGTAGGCCCGGGCGTCCTCACCCGGGCAGAAGCCGGCCCTGAGCGGCAGACCGCTCGGCTGGTGGAGCACGGAGACCGGGGCCGGATGAACGCCGAGTCGGTCGAGGCTGCTCTGTCCGCACCGGGGTGGCGCTTGGTGGTGTTTGGATCGCGGCGAGGTCGGAGACGATCTGGTGCGGGACATGGTGGAGGTGCCGACCTTGTTGTGTGCCCGCCGGTATGAGTGCCGATCTGCGCGCAGCCGTGCCCGCAGGGCGGTGGAGGCCGCTGGGCGTGGCTGAGCCGAACAACAGGCCGTCGCGGGTCCGCCGTCAGTGTCCGAGAGACCGGCCCAGGGGCCTGACCGAGCGGGACGCGGGAGTGCTGCGGCTGGTGGGGGCGCACATGGGCCGCCTGGCGGCTGGACGAGCATGGCACGCCGGTACGGAACACGGTAGAAGCACAGTGGGCGGAAAACCGCAGCGCCGGACTCCGTCCGCCGAGCACCGAAAGGAGGACACAGGCGCGCTCCCCGTCCGCGGGAGCCGCCCCAGATCCGATGAGCGTCGCCCCCGGCACCACCCCCCAGCCCACCGAGCCCCCGCGCATGCGCGCCGCCGACGCCGTCGACGAGTACCTGACGGTCCGGCGGGCGGCCAAGCCCTCCCCGCACACCATCGCCGCCTACCGGCGCGACCTGACCGCGGTCCTGGACTGCGCCGCCCGCGTCGACCGGCGTCCCGTCTCCGCGCTCACCCTCGACGACCTCACCGCCGTCCTGCTGCGCCACGCCTTCGCCGCGTTCGCCGCCGACCGCGCCGCCTCCAGCGTGCTGCGCGCCTGGTCCACCTGGAACGGGTTCTTCGCGTTCCTGGTCACCGAGAACCTGGTCGACGGCAACCCCATGCCCGCCGTGCCCCGGCCCCGCCCACCGGCCCGCCAACCCAAACCCCTCATGGGCGAGGACACCCCCGAACGCCTGCTCACCGCGCTGGCCCGGGGATGTCGCAGGGCCCGCGACCCCTGGCCCGAACGCGACCTCGCCGTGCTGGCGCTGGCCCTGCTCACCGGACTGCGCTCCGCCGAGATGCTCGCGCTGCGCCTGGACTCCCTCAGCGGACGGCCGGGAGAGCGGCGCCTACGCGTGGTCGGCAAGGGCGGGCGCACCCGATCCCTGCCGGTGGAGGCCCCGCTGGAAGCGCTCATCGACGCCTACCTCGGCACCCGACGGGTCCGTTTCGGCGTCCGCCTCACCGGCGACGCCCCGCTGCTGGTCGACAACCGCGGCCGGGCACTGCGCCGCGGCGGCCTGCAGTACCTGGTCCGCCAGTGCTACCGGCACGCCGGGGTCTACGACCGCGTCTCCCGCGGCACCCTCGTGCACGCCCTGCGCCACACCTTCGCCACCCGCCTGGCCGAGGACGGCGCGTCGGTCACCGAGATCATGCACCTGCTCGGCCACACCTCCGTGACCTCCTCGCAGGCCTACATCGACGTCACCGCCCGCTCCCAGCGCGAGGCCGCCCGCGCCAACCGCACCTACGACGTGCTGCGCCGCCTGACCGGCGGCGACACCCCCGTGCCCTGAGGCCCGGCTTCCGGGGCGGGGCCCGCGAGGGGCGTCCGCCGTCGCCGACCCACCGGACCCGCTCGACCGTGGGCCCCCGGCCAGGCGGCCTCGGCCCCGCACCGCGAGGCCGAGGCCGAGGCCGCAGGAGTACCGCCTAGCCGCGGGGGGTCTGGGCGAGCACGATCTCGTTGCCCCACGGGTCGCGCACGTGGGCGTACCGGGCGCCCGGCTCGCCCTCGGGGCCCAGATGCGGCATCACCCCGGCCTCGGCGAGGCGGTCGAGGTCCTTGTCGAGATCGTCGCTGTACAGCACGAGCAGGGGCGCCCCCGCGGTCCGGGAGCCGACACGATCGCCTTCTGCGGGCATCAGCCACAGCCCCGGCTCGTCGACGGCCCCCGGACCCACGTGGACGGAGCGGAATCCGGAAGGGAGACGGGCGTCGAAAAGCACGCGGAAGCCGAGGGCTCCGGTGTAGAAGTCGATCGCGGCATCCAGGTCCGCGACGAGCACGGTCAGTCGGCCGATACGGGACATGATTCCTCCGAAGAGACCGGTGTTCACAGGGCCGCAATACTAGGGGGAGCCTGTGACAGAAGCGGCGGGCGAGCCGCCCCCACGCGACCCGCCCGCCGTCACCATCCCCGCGTCAGGGGATGCGCCTGGCCACCCACGAGGACACCACGTGCAACGGCCACTCCAACGGGCCGCGCCGCCTGACCGCGAGCCGCCACAGGGTGGCGAACAGCAGCGCGCCGAGCAGGATCGACAGGCTCAGCCACTCGGAGACGAAGGACAGCGGGGTGCCGTCCAGCATGCTGTTGTCGTCCAGCCAGATCACCAGGATGTGCCCCACGTAGGTGGTCAGCGCCAGCATGCCCACCGACACCAGCGGATAGACCAGCCAGGCCGCGCGTCCCAGCGCGTCGGTGACGATCAGGCACAGGCCCAGCAGGGCGATCGCCACGCCACCGGCCCCGTAGACGTCCAGGGGTGTTCCGCTGTGCGGAATCGTCACCAGCAGCCACGCCCAGTCGGTGGTGGGCACCGTGCCGCCCAGCCCCTCGGTGAACAGCAGGTCGAACCCCTCGGCGCCGTAGGGGGCGCCGATGCCGGGGTCGAGGGTGGCGGCCAGGCGCGCGTCGACGCCGAGCACACGCACCGCCAGCCACGACACGGTGTAGGACGCGGCGGCCAGGATCGTCCCCAGGGCGACCAGGCGCCAGCGCACCCGTGTGGAGTGCAGGTCGAGTCGGCCGATCGCCAGGCCCGCGAACACGAACGGCAGCCAGGTGATCGCCGGATAGGAGCCGGTCAGCAGGAAGTTCACGATCCCGTCGTCGGCCAGTGCCACGAGCGGGTCGTAGGCGTTGACGGTGTCGACGATCCCCGCCACCGTTCCGTCCGCGGCGATCAGGGAGCGCACCCAGAACGACACGACCGGTCCGAGGACGCCGAGGACCGCGGCGGCGCCCGCGATGATGCCCCACCGCTCGGTCAGCAGCATGGCGGCGAACACGAAGAACACCGCGTAGTAGGCCAGGATCACCGAGACCGGGGTGCCCAGCATGGTCAGGGCCGTGCCCAGGGCGAGCATGACGGCGGCGCGCACGATCACCCGCCACAGCGCCATGCCCAGGTCCCGGTTGACCTTGCGGTCGTGCCCGCCCGAGAGCAGCGCGATGGACACGCCCGCCAGCAGCGCGAACAGCGCGGCGGAGCGTCCGGCCGCGATCGGCTGCAGCGGGTTGGAGCCGTCGGCGAGGGTCCACCCCACGCCCACGTGCACCACGAACATGCCCAGGATCGCCAGACCGCGGGCGACGTCGATGCCGACCAGCCGGGGAACCGGAGGTTTCATCGGTGGGGAGGGGGGCGCCTCGGGTGCGGCGTGGCGGCGCCTCCTGGAGCGCACGGGCGGGTCGAGGGGATCTGCCTCCGGTAGGGGAGCAGGGCTGTAGGAGGGGTCAGCGGATCGGCTGGAACTGTTCGACACGCATATGAGGATCCCCCGACCAAACCTTCTAGCCCAGTCTTTTAACCCACTTGTGACCAGTTGTGGCCAAGTCGGATTCCGGGGTGCGGCGGTGTGAACCGGACAGGGGGGTCGCGCGTCGAGAGGGTCTTCCGCACGGGCGGTCGGGAGGGGCGTGGGTTGTCGGGTGGGGAGGACCGGTGGTGTGTCGAACAGGTCCGGGGAACCGGTGGGCAGCACCGTACGCGGGAATCATCCGTACATCAAGATTTTTGCTGCATAACATATTTTATGCAGCAAAACTTCTTCCGCCGGGCTCCGCGCCGGTCCACGACCGGCGCGGAGGAGTGCGCCCGGGACTGCCGTGCGCGGCCCGCCCGGAAGGCCGCGCCCAGTCGCATGTCGCGCGGGTGCCCCGGTTTGCGCCTCCGAAGGCGGCGCGCCACCGTCGTCGGTCGGGTACTGCCGACGGGCCGGCCGTCCGGAGCCGGTTGCGTGCGCCGTGCCCGTCGGCCGGACCGATCGACACCTGTCGTGCCCGAGCCCTCCGGTGGTTGTGGCCTGCGCCGGGGAGGGCCCCCGGAACCGCTACTTGACATAATGTTGATTATCGGCGGAAGGGGAAGGGGCGTGCGGAAGGGGTGGCGCCCGCCGCACGGACGCTTCACGGCCGCGGCGCGCTACTCGGAGGTGTCGGGCACGGGCAGCCCCTGGCAGGCGGTCAGGTCCGCCCGCACCTGCTCGGGATCGTGGCCCAGACGGATGAGGACCGCCGCCAGGTGGTCGGCCAGCGCGTCGGCCTCCCGGGTCAGCGCCGCCACCCGGGGCGCGGTGCGGTCGGGCACGGGGAACTCGCGGTAGCCGAGGCCCGCCCTCGCCGAGCAGCTCCAGTCCGCTCTGCTCGTCCCGGGTGAGCAGGCTGACCAGGACGTCCACGCCCGCGGAGCGCAGCGCGCGCATCTCGTCGTCGAGCCAGTCCCCGCCGCGCGGACGGGGCATGGAACCGAGCCTGCCCGGGCCGGTGAAGGAAGCCTCGGAGACGGGAGCGGACCAGGGGGACATGGGGGCCTTCTCTCTGTTCGCCGGGGGGACAAGAATCGCCCGCCTCTGCCCCGACCCGCCACTCCCTTTCGGAAGTCGTCCGCGTGTGGACGGTGTGGCCGGTCACCGGGGACGGAGGCGGTGGCCGCTGCTCCCCCGTCGGGGGTGACTACGTGGAGCAGCTTTCCGCGGGGCGCACTCCGGTTAGGGTGGGCGCCATGTGGCAGCGTGACATGGACCTTGTGGTACCCCTGTGGCAGGGCGGCGACGACGTGCGGATCGCGGCCGGTGCGAGCGCGCTGGCGCGGCTGGTGCCCGCGTCGGGCAGTCGGATGCACATGGCGGTGTCGGACGGTCGGCGCGGCGCCACCGACGGCGTGTGCAACCTGGAGTTGGTGGCCCAGGCGGTGCGGCAGATGCGCACGCGCATGCTCAGACGCGCCCCGCGGCGGGTGCTGACCCTGGGCGGGGACTGCGCCAGCGACCTGGCGGCGATCGAGCACCTGGCCCGCCGCCACCCGGGCATGGTGGTGTACTGGGTGGACGCCCACGCCGACCTGAACACCCCCGCCTCCTCCCCCACCGGGCGGGTGCACGGCATGGCGCTGCGGCTGCTGCTGGGCGAGGGGCATCCCGCGCTGCTGGGCGAGAGTCGGCTGGTGCCGTCGCAGGTGACGCTGGTGGGCGCGCGCTCGGCCGACCCGGGCGAGGTCGAGTTCGTCCGGGCCGCGCGCATCGACGTGGTCGACACCACGCGGCTGACCGCCGATCCGCGGTCGGTGGTCGCCGGGCGCTCCCCGGGCACTCCGGCCTACGTCCACCTGGACATGGACGTGTGCGATCCGGCCGAGTTGGCCGCGGTGGCGTGCCCGACCCCCATGGGGCCGCGGGTGGGATCGGTGGCGGCGGCGCTGGCGTCGATCACGGCCCACCACGACGTGGTGGGTGTGGGGGTGTGCGAGTACACGCCGACGGTGGAGCACGACGTGGGCGCGGTGCACACGCTGCTGGGGGCGCTGGGGTTGATGGAGGCGGAGCAGGCGACCGCCTCCCGGTGAGCTCCGCCCGCGATCGCGGGCGGAGCTCACCGGGGTGGGCCCGGTCGTGGTGCGCGCCGTCCCGGAGGGCTCCCCCGGGACGGCCGCCTCCCCCTCCGGCTCGCGGCCCCGGCGGGGCGCCCTGGGCGCAGATCCGTGTCCGCTGGGTGACGGACCCGTTTCGGACTGTGCCGTTACGGAGGTATGTGAAGTGTCGTAACGCGGTGCGTCCACCAGGAAACACCGGCGTAACGGGCGTTTTTCTCCGAGGCAACGGGGAGTGGCCAGACTCCGTAGCTGTATCCACTCCGGTATCCCGCATCCCCCGACACCGAGGAGAAGCAAGCGTGAGCATTCTGCGTCGAGGCGGCGTCGCCGCGTCGTTACTGACCGCAGCCGCCCTGGTGCTGTCCGGCTGCGCCGGCGGCAGCGCCGACGACGGCGGCGAGGACACGGTCAGAGTCGGCATGCTGCACTCGCTGTCCGGCACGATGGCCATCAGCGAGGTGACGGTCCGCGACGCCGTCCAGCTCGCCATCGACGAGATCAACGCCGACGGCGGCGTGCTGGGCCGCCAGATCGAACCGGTCGAGGAGGACGGCGCCTCCGAGCCCGCGGTCTTCGCCGAGAAGGCGGAGAAGCTGCTGCAGTCCGACGGTGTGGCCACCGTCTTCGGCGGCTGGACCTCGGCGTCGCGCCAGGCGATGCTGCCGGTGTTCGAGGGCAACAACGGCCTGCTGTGGTACCCGGTGCAGTACGAGGGCCTGGAGAGCTCCCCCAACATCGTCTACACCGGCGCCACCACCAACCAGCAGATCGTGCCCGCCCTCGACTACCTGAAGGAGGCCGGCCACACCAAGCTCTACCTGGTCGGCAGCGACTACGTGTTCCCCCGCACCGCCAACCAGATCATCACCGCCTACGCCGCGGCCAACGACATGGAGATCGTGGCGGAGGAGTACACCCCCCTCGGGCACACCGAGTACTCCACCATCGCCAACGACATCGCCTCCTCTGACGCCGACGCGGTGTTCAACACCCTCAACGGCGACTCCAACGTCAGCTTCTTCCAGCAGTTGCGCTCGGCCGGGGTGAGTCCCGAGGACATCCCGGTGCTCAGCGTCAGCGTCGCCGAGGAGGAGGTCGGCGGCATCGGCACCGACAACATCACCGGCCACCTGGTGGCGTGGAACTACTACCAGACCACCGACACCCCCGCCAACGCCGAGTTCGTCGCCGCCTTCCAGGAGGCCTACGGCTCCGACCGGGTCACCTCCGACCCGATGCAGTCCGCCTACAACGCCGTCCACCTGTGGAAGGCCGCGGTCGAGAAGGCCGACAGCTTCGAGGTCGACGCGGTGCGCGAGGCGTTGGACGGCATCACCCTGGACGCGCCCGAGGGCACCGTCACCATCGACGGCGCCACCCAGCACGTGCACAAGATCGCCCGCATCGGCGAGATCGGCTCCGACGGCATGATCACCGAGGTGTGGAACTCGGGTGAGCCCATCGTCCCCGACCCCTACCTGGAGGGCTACGACTGGGCCGCGGACCTGTGAGGTTCCCGACCCCCTGACCCAGTCTCCCGGGCGCCAGCACCGGACCGCGCTGGCGCCCGGGAGCAGGAACGGTGCGCACTATGGACGCGATCAACCAACTGCTTGCCCAACTGCCGGTCGGGTTGTCGATCGGCGCCGTGCTGCTGCTGGCGGCGCTCGGCCTGAACTTCACGTTCGGGCAGATGGGCGTCATCAACATGGCGCACGGCGAGTTCATCATGGTGGGCGCCTACACGGCGTTCGTGATGCAGGCGTGGGTGGGCCTGCCCGCCTCCTACTCGCTGCTGGTCGCGCTTCCGGTGGCGTTCCTCGTCACCGGGCTGCTCGGGCTGGCCCTGGAGGCCGGACTGATCCGGCGCTTCTACGGGCGCCCCCTGGACACGCTGCTGCTGACGTTCGGCATCGGACTGGTGCTGCAGCAGTTGGCGCGCGACGTCTTCGGCGCGCCCAACGTGAGCGTGCCCGCGCCCGCGTGGCTGGCGGGCGGCGCCACGGTGGCGGGAATGCAGCTTCCCCACGCGCGGATGTTCATCCTGGCGCTGGCGGCGGTGTGCGTGGCGGCCATCGCCTACTACCTGAACCGCTCCCGGTCGGGGCGGCGCATGCGCGCGGTCATCCACAACCGCGACCTGGCGGCGGTGTCGGGGATCGCGACCCGCCGGGTGGACGCCACCACCTTCTTCCTCGGATCGGGGCTGGCCGGGATCGCGGGCGTGGCGCTGACCCTGATCGGTCCCACCGGTCCCACCACCGGCACCAACTACATCGTGGACGCGTTCCTGGTCGTGGTGGTGGGCGGTCTGGGCCAGTTGCGCGGCACCGTGCTGGCGGCCCTCGCCCTGGGACTGCTCAACGCGCTGGTGGAGCCGTGGAGCGGCGCGAGCCTGGCCAAGGTCATCGTCTTCGCCGCCATCATCGTCTTCCTCCAGTTGCGTCCGCAAGGAATGTTCACCGTACGGACGAGGGCGCTGACCTGACTTCCTCCCCCCGCCGGGAGGCGGGGGGTTCCTCAGAGGAGACCAGATGACGTCGACCATCACCTCTCCCCCGCCCGCCGCCGCGCCGCCGCGGGAGCGGCCGTGGCCCTCCCGCCTGGCGGGCCCGGCCGTCTTCGTCGCCGTGCTGGCCGTGGCGTTGGGCGTTGTGCCCGCGGTTGTGGAGCCGTTCCGCCTCAACCTGGTCGCCCAGTACCTGTGTTTTGCGATC
This sequence comes from Thermobifida halotolerans, assembly GCF_003574835.2. Lineage (NCBI taxonomy): Bacteria > Bacillati > Actinomycetota > Actinomycetes > Streptosporangiales > Nocardiopsidaceae > Thermobifida > Thermobifida halotolerans. The sequence continues at coordinate 1,721,308 of NZ_CP063196.1, forward strand.
GTGGGCATGGGCATCGCGCTGGCGTGGGGCCGCGGCGGCATGCTGACGCTGGGACAGGGCGTGTTCTTCGGCCTGGGCGGCTACGCGATGGGCATGTACTTGACGTTGGAGCGGGTGGCCTCCGACCCGCTGTCGGGCGGGGTGCCCGACTTCATGGCCTGGAGCGGGATCGACGAGCTGCCCGCGCTGTGGCGTCCCTTCGCCCACCCGGCCGTGGCGATCGCCGCCGCGGTGCTGGTGCCCGGCCTGGTCGCGGCCGTGCTGGGCTGGGCGGTGTTTCGGCAGCGGGTGCGCGGCGCCTACTTCGCCATCCTCAACCAGGCGCTGGCCGCGGCGTTCGTGATCCTGCTGATCAACCAGCAGCACCTGACGGGCGGCACCAACGGGCTGACCAGGTTCCCCACCCTGTTCGGCGCCAGCCTCTACAGCCCCGACACCAAGCGGTGGGTGTATGTGGCGGTGGTGGCGGTCGCCGCCCTGGTCTATGTGGCCTTCCGGCAGGTGGTGCGCAGCCGCTACGGGTCGCTGCTGGTGGCGGTGCGTGACGGCGAGGACCGGGTGCGGTTTCTGGGCTATGACCCCACGTGGGTCAAGACGCTGGCCTACACGCTGTCGGCGATGGCCGCGGGCGTGGGCGGCGCGCTGTTCGTGCTGGTGATGGGCATCATCGCGCCCTCGTCGCTGGGCATCATCCCGTCGCTGATGATGGTGCTGGCCGTGGCGATCGGGGGCCGGTTCAGTCTGGCGGGAGCGGTGGTGGGCGCGGTGCTGGTGAATGCCGCGCAGACCACGTTCTCCGAGAGCTTCGCGGGCGGTTGGACCTATCTGCAGGGCGCCCTGTTCGTGGTGGTGATCGTGTTCGCCCCGCGCGGTCTGGCGGGGATCGCCGAGACGGCGGCCGAGTGGTGGCGCCACCGCGGCCGTCGGCAACAACTCCAGGGGAGCAGTCAGTGACGTCATCGGTGGAGCCGCTGCTGCGGCTGAGTGAGATCAAGGTCGTGTTCGGGTCCTTCACCGCCGTGGACGGGGTCGACCTGTCGGTCGCCGAACGGGAGCTGCGGTTCCTGATCGGTCCCAACGGCGCGGGCAAGACCACCCTCATCGACGTGATCACCGGACGCACCCGCCCCAGCGGCGGCCGGGTGCTGTTCGGCGGCGTCGACATCACGGGGCGCAGGGAGCACGCGATCGTGCGCGCGGGCATCGGCCGCACCTTCCAGACCGCCACGGTGTTCGAGCGGTTGAGCGTGGCCGACAACGTCGACCTGGCCGCGTCCTACCGGATGGGGCCGCTGCGGCTGCTGCGGCGGCGGCGCGGCATCAGCGACGCGGTGGCCGCCGTGCTGGAACGGGTGGGGCTGCTGCGGTTGGCCGACCGCGGAGCGGGTGTGCTCTCCCACGGCCAGCGGCAGTGGCTGGAGATCGGCATGCTGCTGGCGCAGCAGCCGCGGCTGCTGCTGCTGGACGAGCCGGTGGCGGGCATGAGCGCGGCCGAGCGGGAGCGCACCGGCGAGTTGCTGACCGAGATCTCCGCCGACCACACCGTGGTCGTGGTCGAGCACGACATGGAGTTCCTGCGGCGCTACGCCCGCGATGTCACCGTGCTGCACGAGGGCCGGGTGCTGACCGAGGGCACGGTCGCCCGGGTGCAGGCCGATCCGCGGGTGCAGGAGGTCTATCTGGGACGTGACGTGCGGGTGGCCGAGCCCGTCGCCGCGGGTGCTGTGGAGGTGGAGTGACCGTGCTGGAGATCAGGGGGCTGTGCTCGGGGTACGGGCGCGCCCAGGTGCTGTTCGACGTGGACGTGGCGGTGGGGGCCGGTCAGGTGGCGTGTGTGATGGGCCGCAACGGGGTCGGCAAGACCACGCTGCTCAACACCGTCATGGGGTTGGTTCCGGCCGTGCGCGGAACGGTGGTCTTCGACGGAACCGACATCACGCGCACGCCCACGCACGCGCGGGTGCGCTCGGGTATGGGGTATGCGCCCCAGGGGCACGAGACGTTCGCGCCGCTGACGGTGTGGGAGAACCTGCGGGTGGCGGCGGACGGAGCGTCTCGGGGTGCGCAGGTGTCGATCGAGGCGCAGTTGGAGCTGTTTCCGAGGTTGAAGCCGCTGCTGAAGCGGCGGGCGGGGCTGCTGTCGGGCGGGCAGGCCCAGCAGTTGGCGATCGCGCGGGCGCTGGTGGCCGATCCCAGGCTGCTGGTGCTGGACGAGCCCACCGAGGGCATCCAGCCCTCCATCGTGGCCGAGATCGCCGAGGCGATCGCGCGGGTGGCCGCGCGCGGGGTGGCGGTGCTGCTGGTGGAGCAGTACCTGGATGTGGCGTTGGGGCTGGCCGACACGGTGACGGTGATGGACGCGGGCCGGGTGGTGTACGCCGGGGAGGCCTCGGGGTTCTCCTCCGACGACGCCGCGCGGCTGCTGGCGGTCTGACCGCTGCCCCGCGAGGAGGCGGGGCAGCGGCCGGTGCCGCTTCGCCCGGGCGGAGGCGGTCGCCTGGCCGGCGGTTGCCGCGGGGTCGGGGAGCCGGGTCAGGCGGGGCCGGTTCGTGCCGCGGTGACCGCCACCGTCGCGTAACGCATCGTGAGGCTGCCTCCCCTCCTGTCGACAGCGGCTCCGACACCCTCGAGCACCTGCGCCAGCCTGTCCGGTGGAAGCCGGGTGAAGGGGCCGAGGGTGGGGATCTGGTCGAGCCACTCGTCTCGGGTGGAGGACCGTTCCCAGTCGAACCGCCACTGCTCCGGCTCGCCGAAGGCGCCCGCCCGGCGGATCCCGTCGGCCGTCCTGGCCAGCAGCGCGGAGTAGCCGTCCTGGGTCTGTCGCGTCATCGCCCGCGGGTCGAGCGGTGAGTCGGGCGCTGCTCGCCGGTGGACCTCGGAGAGGGCTTCCGCCACGTCGGGTGGGAGTTGGAACACGTTCCACAACGCTGCCAGTCGGCCGCCGGGACGCAGCACCCGCGCGGCCTTGGCCGCTCCCGCGACCGGGTCGGTCCAGTGCCAGGCCTGTCCGGCGACGACCGCGTCGAACTCCCGGCCGGCCGGGTCCCAGGCTTCGAACGTCGCCACGTCGACCTCGATTCCGGACCGTCGCGCCAGGTCGGCCATCCGCGCGTCGGGATCGACTCCGAGCACCCTGCACCCGGCCGCCCGGAACTGCCGGGCGGCGATTCCGGTGCCGCAGCCGACGTCGAGGACGTCGGGGCCGGGGCTGGCGGCGACGATCCGCTCCACCAGCGCGTCGGGGTAGCGGGGGCGGGTCCGGTCGTAGCGTTGGGCGTCCGCGCCGAAGGACTCCGCCACCTGTCGGTGGTGGTGGGGCTCGTGTTCGGGGGGTCGCGGTTGCTCCGGCGGTAGAGTGGGCACGCGCCCACCGTAGTGGGCGCGTGCCCACTCGTCAACGACGGAACCCATCGAACGAAGTGAGGGAGGCACGGTATGCCGACAGGGGTGGCCCTGCGCGACGCGCGCGAGCAACTGTTCGCCGCCGCCGAGCGCGTCCTGCTCCAGGACGGGCCGAACGCGCTGACCAGCCGGGCGGTCACCGCCGAGGCGGGCTGCGCCAAGGGCGTGCTGCACCGGCACTTCGCCGACTTCGACGCCTTCCTCGCCGAGTTCGTGCTGGACCGCATCGCCCGGATCGACACCCGGGCCGCGGCCCTGCGCGACTCCGCCGGGACCGGCACCGTCGCCGACAACCTCACCGGCGCGCTGGTGGACCTGTTCGGATCGGTCGCCGTGGCGATCGTCGGCCTCGTCACCTTCCGGGACGACCTGCGCGCCCGGCTGCGTCAGGCCACGCCCACCGGTGTCCCGCTGCTGGCGGAGGCCACGGCCATGATCGCCTCCTACCTCGCCGCCGAGCGCGAACTGGGTCGCGTCGCGGCCGACGCCGACGTCGACACGCTCGCCCCCACGCTGGTCGGGGCCGGGCACCTGCTCTTCGCCGACCGCAGGGGCACCCCGCCGGAGGCCGGGGCCGTCCACAGGACCGTGACCGCGGTCATCGCCGGTGTCGTGCGGGAACCGCCGCCGTGACGGGCGGGTGCCGGTCCCGCCTGTCCGGCGCCCTCTCCTCCGCCGGTCGGCGCCGGTGGACGGCGGTGATGCGGGCGTGGGCGGCTCCCCCCACCCCAACCTTGGTTACCGGATAGTAACATTGGGGGTCGCACACCCCCGGGTGCTGCGCCCCGACCCCACCTGTGAGGAGCCGCCATGCCCACCCTCGACCGCCAGGGCGACGTCTTCGTCCTCGACCTCGGCGACGGCGAGAACCGCTTCCACCCCGACTGGATCGCCGCGGTCAACGCCGCACTCGACGAGGTGGAGAAGACGGAGGGGCCACGCGCCCTGGTGACCGCCGCCACCGGCAAGTTCTTCTCCAACGGGCTGGACCTGGACTGGCTGGCCGCCCACCCCGACCAGCACGTCGACTACGTCGTCAGCGTCCACGCGCTGCTCGCGCGGACGCTGACGCTGCCGCTGGTCACCGTCGCCGCCCTGCAGGGCCACACCTTCGCGGCCGGCGCCATGCTCTCCCTGGCCCACGACTTCCGCGTGATGCGCGCCGACCGGGGGTTCTGGTGTCTGCCCGAGGCCGACATCAACATCCCCTTCACCCCCGGCATGTCCGCGCTCATCCAGGCCAGGCTGGCCCCGCAGACCGCGCACGAGGCCATGGTCACCGCCCGCCGCTACGGCGGCCACGACGCGCTGGCCGCGGGCGTCGTCGACCACGCGGTGGCCGCCGACGCCGTGCGCGCCACCGCCGTGGACGTCGCCGCCGCCCTGGCCGCCAAGGCCGGATCCACCGTCGGCACCATCAAGACCCGCATGTACGCCCCGGCCCTGGCCGCGCTCACCGACACCGAGGCCCCGCTCGGCTGAACGGCCGGGCGGCCGACGCGGCGCGGGGCCCGCCCCGGGGCGGGCCCCACCCGTCAGGGCAGGCGCAGCCAGCCGGTGCGCACCCGCCAGGAGCCGCCGCGCTCCAGCAGGTCCAGCACGCCGCGCTGCAGGCGACTGGCGGGCTCGACCCGGTCGGGGGCCACCTCGGGGCACTCGAACACGAACCGGAACACGTCGGCGTCGCCGGGGCCGACCCGGTCGGTCAGGGTGAAGCGGTCCTGGAAGGCGAGGATGTTGGAGCCGGCTGGCAGGTACCGCCGGAGCTGGGGGTCCAGCAGCCAGGAGGTGCAGGTGGCCACGCGCACCTCCTGGCCGGTGACGGCGGCCAGCACCGCGCGGGCGCGAGCCAGGGAGGCGTCCACCGCCTCGGGGGCCAGCGGCCCGGAGGCGGGGATGTGCAGGCGCGCCAGGGGCTGTCCGCCCGCCAGTTCCGCGACACCGGGGAAGTCGCCGTCGTCGAGGCGGGCCGTCTCGTACTGCAGGCGCCCCACCTCCAACAGCGACCCGCGGTAGTGCAGGGCGATCCAGACGGGCAGGTCCAGACCCACCCGCCCGTACATGCGGCGGGTCTTGGCCACGTGGCGGCCCACGTCGGCGAGGGTGGCCGCGGTGACGTCGGCGGGCACACCGCGGCGGCGGTGCTGCTCGCGCAGCAGGGGCGTGGCGGCGAGGAACGCGTAGACGGGGGCGCAGCGCACACGGGCGTCGTCGGCGGAGGTCAGGTCGGGCCAGTCGACCCAGCCGGGGCGGCCCTGGTCGGCGACGACACGGGCGTGGCAGGCGTCCAGCAGCCACCGGGCGGTATCGGGCCAGTCCGGGGCGGGCCACAGGGCCAGCAGGTCGGCGCGGTCCGCCTCATCGAACGCGAGCGCGTCCAACACCCCGCGCGCGGCCTCGGGCGGAGGCAGCGGCGCGGGCTCGGGAGCGGGAAAGTCGGCGAGGGAGGCCAGGGTGGGGGCCGCGTCGGCGGCAAGCCCCAGGGCACGAGCGGTCGCGGAAAGGTCCATGCTGCCATCCTGGCGGCCTTTCCGTCCTCCGGGGAAAGGGATTCTTCGGGCCCGTCCCACCGCCCCGGGGGACGGCCCCTCAGAGGGCAGCAGCCCGAAAAAAGCAAGATGCTACCTGGAAGACACCGGTAGTGGTGGTGCACGCAATGATTTTTCTTTCCGGTGAGGCGCACGTCACATTCGGCGCATAGGCTTTGCTTCGACAACACCTGACCGACCCCATGACCACGAAAGGGGACAGACAGCGATGGCCGACCCCGAACAGCAGGTCCGCGACTGGCTCACCGCCTACACCGCACCCACCACGACCGTGGCCCACCTGCTGTGTGATCGGCACGACCCGGCCCGCACCGCCGTCACCGAGGTCGCCCCCGACCTGTCGGCGACCACCCTGACCTTCGGCGACCTCGCCCACCGCTCGACGGCCCTGGCCGCGGTCCTGGCCGGACGCGGCGTGGGCGCGGGCGACCGCGTGGCCACCCTGCTGCCCCTCGGTACCGAGTTGACCGTCACCGCCGTGGCCGTCTGGCGGCTGGGCGCCGTCCTGGTCCCGCTGCCCCCCGTCCTGGCCGCCTCGGCCGTCGACCAGCGGCTGCGGCAGGCGGCCGCACGCACCGTGGTCTGCACCGGTGACCAGACCGCCAAGCTCGCCCCCGACGCCGTCCAGGCGGTGGTGGCCGTCGACCGCGACGCGCCCGCGGCCGAGACGGGACAGGCCCCCGAGCCCGCAGCCGCCGCCCCCGACGCCCCCCTGCTGATCAGCCACACCCCCGGAGTGGCCGGCCCCCCACGCCAGATCACCGTTCCCGTGCGCGCCCTGGCCGCCTTCCACGCCCACCACCACTACGGACTGGGCGTGCGCGACGACGACGTCTACTGGTGCTTCAGCGAGCCCGGCGACCCCCACGGCCTCTACTACGGGCTCATCTCCCCCCTGCTGGCCGGGCACGCCTGCCTGCACCTGCGCGCGGGCTTCGACCCGGAGCTGACACTGGACGTGATGGAGACCTTCGGCGTCACCCGCCTGGCGGCGGCCCCCACCGTCTACCGGGCGCTGCGCACGGCCACCAAGACCCTGCCGCCCGAGATCATGGTGCGCAGCCTGGCCAGCAACGGCGACGCGCTGCGCACCGACCTCACCGACTGGGCACTGGGCACCTTCGGGGTGGGCATCAGCGACCACTACGGCAACGCCGAGAGCGGGATCGTGGCCGTGGGCGACGGACACGGCGGCCCGCTGACCGCCCTGCCCGGATTCACGCTGGCCGTTTTGGACCCGCTCAGCGACACCCCCGCCGAGACCGGGACGGTCGGCCGGGTGGCCGTCGACACCGCCACCAGCCCCGCCTGGTGGTTCGACGGCTACTCCGACGACCCCCTGGCCTCGGCGCGCCGCTTCAGCCCCGACCGCCGCTGGTACCTGACCGGCGACACCGGGACCGTCGACGAGTACGGCGCCGTCCACCTGACCCGCCGCGACGGCGAGGTGATCATCACCTCCGGCTACCGGATCGGCCCCTACGACGTGGAGTCGGTGCTGCTGGGGCACGAGGCGGTCGACGAGGTCGCCGTCTACGGCGTTCCCGACCCCGCGCGGGGCGCGCTTGTCGCGGCCAACGTGGTGACCGCCCCGGGCGTCTCCCCCACCCCGGAGCTCGCCGAGGAGCTCAAGCGGCTGGTCGCCGAACGCTTCGCCGAGGCCGCCGTGCCGCAGCGGTTGACGTTCGTCGCGCACCTGCCCAAGACCGCCAGCGGCAAGCTGCGCCGCAACCGGCTGCGCGCCAGCGCCGCCTGAGCCCGCCCCGGGCGCCACCGTTCACCCCTGTTCGACGAGCACGTCGATCCGTGCGGCCAGCCTCAGGTCGCGTTCGGTCAGACGACCCACGTCGTGGCTGGTCAGGGTGAAGGTGACGGTGGTGTAGCGGATGTCGATGTCGGGGTGGTGGTTGGCCTCCTCGGCCGCCCGGGCGACCCGCACCACCAGGTCGATGGCGTCGGTGAAGCTCGGCACGGTGACGCTGCGGGTGATGGTCTGGCCCTCACGGCGCCAGGCGGGCAGCCGGTTCAGCGCCGCCTCCAGCGTGGTCTCGTTGCTCGTGTCGACCATGGTCGCTCCTCCTCGGTTCGGTGGCTTCCCCGTCGCCCTACCCGAAACGAGGGTGTTTCCGCCCCTCACGCACACGACGCACGGGAGGCGGGGACGCTCGACCAGCGGCACCGCAACGCCGTCCGAACCGGATCAGACGCAGGTCCGGCCCCCGGCGAGGACGTGGCGTGCGTCGGCCGCGAGAGCCGATCCGGTGTGCCGGTGGTAGGGAAGTGGGATGAGCGCGGTCGACAGCGCCCAGGTCGCGTCGTCGACGTCCATGGCCGAACGGAAGACGCCGCGCGCCTCGGCGGCCAGCAGGTTCCACGCCACGATCAGGTCCACGGCCGGATCCCCCACCCCCGCTGCCCGTCCACCCGTCACCCCGCCGCGGGCCACGGTCGCCGCACCGGGATGCGCGCCGCCGTCGCAGGAGCCGACCGGGCTCACGACGTCGCGGACACGCGGTCGGGCTCGGGGACGCGCAGGGCGATCAGGGCGACGTCGTCGTCGTTGTCGGAGGGGCGGACCCGTTCGACGAGCAGGTCGCACAGGTCGTCGACGGGGTGGCGGGCCAGTTCGGCGGCGTGCCGACGCAGCCGGGCCATCCCCTCGTCCACACTGTGGCGGGGCGACTCGATCAGCCCGTCGGTGTAGAACACCACCGTGCTCGCCACGGGCAGCTCCACGGCGGCGTCGGCGCGCGGGGACGCCAGGTCGGTGCCCAGCAGCAGGCCGTGCCCGTCGTCGAGGAAACGGGCCCGGCCGTCGCCCGTCACCAGCAGAGGCGGCGGATGTCCCGCGTTGGTCCACCGCAGCAGCCGCGGTCCGGGGCCCCTGCCCTCCAGGCGGGCGAAGACCATGGTGGCCATGGACGCCTCACTGATGTGCCCCATGGCCCGGTCGAGTCGGCAGACGACTCTGCTGGGCGGTTCGCCGCTGTCCCAGGCCAGCGCGCGCAGCATGTTGCGGATCTGGGCCATGTGGGCCGCGGCCTGCAGGTCGTGTCCCACCACGTCGCCGATCACCAGGGCCGGGATCCCGTCGGACAGCAGGAAGGCGTCGTACCAGTCGCCGCCGACTTGGGAGGAGTACGGCGCGGGATGGTAGCGGGCGGCCGTCTCCAACTCCGAACTCTTCGGCAGCGGCGGCAGCAGGTAGCGCTGCATCGTCTCGGCGACCCGCTGCTGCCTCTCGTACAGCCGCGCGTTGTCGACCGCGAGCCCGGCCTGGCGGGCCAGGTCGTCGACCAGCGCCAGTTCGGTGGTGTCGAAGTCGCGGTGCTGGTCGGCGCGGCCCAGGGTGAGCGCTCCCAGGATCGATCCGCGCGGTCCGCGCAGCGGCGCGGCGATCGCCGAGTGCATTCCGGTGCGTTCGAACAGCTCCCGCTGCACCACCGCCATGTCCGAGTCCGGGGGGCGCCGGTAGTCCCGCGGGCTGACCCGGGTGGTGGGCGCGCCCCGCAGGACCCGCGACAGGGGCATCGGGGAGGCCTCCGGGATGGGCGGCATCGACCTCTGCAGTCCGCTCACCCGCACGTGGCGGTCGTCCTCGTGGTGCACCACGAGGACGCGTTCGAGTTCGCCGAGCTCGTTGACCAGGTCGACCACCGCCCAGTCGGCCAGGCGGGGGGTGACCAGCCGCACCAGACGCCACAGCGCCTCCTTGACCTGCAGGGTGGAGGTGAGTACCGAGGTGGCCTCGGCGAGCAGGGAGAGGCTGTCGGCCAGGCTGGTCAGCGCGGCCACGTGGTCGGTGGGGGCCGGATCGGTGATCTCGTCGTCGTGGGGGACGCGTTCGTGGAAGAGCACCGCCGCGCCGGTGGTGCCCTCGTCGATCTCGTAGGGGGTGATCATCCAGACCACGGGGAGCAGGGTGCCGTCTCCGCGCAGGAACCACTTGTTGCCGCCGTGGGCCGCCCGCCCCTTGAGGAAGGCCTTCATCAACTGGCACTGCGCACGCGGCAGGAGAACCCCGCCCGCGCCCCGGTGCAGCAGGTCGTGGGCGTTGTGTCCCAGCATGGAGGAGACCGGACGGCCGAGCAGCTCCTCGCCCCGGGGGTTGACCGCGATGATCTGCTCGCGGTCGTCGGTCATGTACACCCCGACGTCGAGCCCGGCCAGCACCTTGCGTGCCAGGTCGGGGTCGGCTCTGGGGAGACGGGACGGGGACTCTCCGCGCGGCGCGCCCTGGTGGTTGCTACCCAATGGTCCGCCTTTCTGGGTGAACACGCGTTCGCCCAGTTCGAGCCTAACTGTTCCGCAGAAGCGGATTCGGAAACCCCTGTTTCGCGGTGGAGGCGGTGAGTCGCGGACCGTGCCGGACGTGCGGCTTGCAGAGACGAAGACCGGGGCGACTCACAGTCCAACGTGGCGGATGGGGTTGTCATTCCACGCGTCGGCGGGGCGGATGTAGGTGTCGACCACGGGTGAGCGCAGCGACCAGCGGCCCTGGCGGGCGATGTGGGCGCGGGGCACGCGGGCGGCCGCGGCGGCGGTGGCCGCCCCGGCGCGCAGGGAGTGGGCGGTGACGGGGGCGTCGATTCCGGCGCGCTGGGCGAGGGTCTTGACGACGTGGTTGATACCCGCGCCGCTCATGCGCCCGGAGCCGCGGACCGTGGCGCCGGGGGTTCCGGCGGGGCGGCCGTGGCGGTCGACGGCGCGCAGCAGCGGGCCGGTGGTGATTCCGGTCTCAGCGAGCGCGGCGATCCAGGCGAGGGTGGTGCGCACCGGGCAGGTCCGCGCCAGCGAGCCGTAGGGGACGGCGACACCGGCCCCGACGGAGTCGCGGTCGGTCTTGGAGGTGCGCACGCGCACCTCCAGCCCTTCGGCGACCTCGCGGACGTCGTCGATGTCGAGGGCGGCCAGTTCGCTGCGGCGGGCCATCATCGCGAAGCCGAGCAGGCACAGGGTGCGGTCGCGCAGCCCGACCAGGTCATCGCCGGTGGCGTCGACCATGGCGCGCAACTGGTCGACGGTGAGCGCGGGGGCGCGGCGCGGGGTGTGTCCGGCCTGGGCGCGTTCCCGGCGGTAGGAGCGCAGGACCATGCGGGCGGGTTTGGTGTCCAGCGGCAGGCCGACGGCGGTGTGGTGGGACTGGATGGTGCCCAGGGCACGGTCGACGGTGGCGGGCGCGGGGGGCGGGACGGTGCGGGTGAGGGCGTCGACGTAGGTGGCGAGGGTGGCGGCGGAGGCGGGCAGGGCGCTGCGGTCGTGGGCGTCGCACCAGGTGCGGAAGGCGGTCCAGTCACGGCTGTAGGCGGTGCGGGTGTTGGCGGCCCAACTGTCGGCGATGCGCGCGGCCGCGGCCTCGCTCAGTTCGTTGTCGACGGCGGGCACGGTGTCGCGGCCGGCGGCGGGGACGAGCGGCCCGTGGGGGTGGGGGGTGGTCATCGAACGCCTTGTCCTTCCTCGCGGTGCCGGTGCGGCTCCTCCAACCGGGCTATTAAGGCACAGGTCGGGCACACGATCAAAAACCCCGCCCTGCCGGGGTGTCGGCTCCCCGCGCGGCGCTCCCCGCGGAACCCGGGCGGACCCGCACCAACTGGGCGAGTAGGGCCAGTACCGGCAGCTCCAGCAGCGGTCCCACCACCGGGGCGACGGCGACCAGGGGTGCCACAGCGAAGAAGACCGCCAGCGGGACCAGCAGATCCGCGCCGCAGGCCAGGACGGTGCGGGCCTGCCCGGCGAACATCGCGAACACGGCCGCGTACAGCAGCGGCAGCACCACGTGCCCGGCCGGGCCGGTGACGAACCGCTCCCGCCGGGCTGGGTCCCCGAACCGCAGGGAGGCCCGGCGCAGCACCACCGCCAGCACCAGGGGGGCGACGAGCACGAGCAGGACCGACTCGGCCAGCAGTCGGTCGACGGCGGGCTGGGGGATGCCGAGGACGTAGGAGTGCGTGGTGTCCAGCCGGTCCGGCCACGGCTTGTCGATACCGGCGAAGTAGCCGCCGAGCACGTATTTTCGGCCGTGTGCGAGGAACCGCTCCAGCAGGCCGCGCTGGTCCATCACCTCGATGCTGCGCACGTGCAGACCGAGCGCGCGCACGACCTCGGTCGGCTCCGTCTCCTTCTCCAGCACGAGCGCGCGCACGCCGTGCAGCCGCAGTTCACCGGCCAGCATCAAACCGGTCGGCCCACCGCCGACCACGATCACGTCGATGCCCATCACGCAACCCCGTTCGACCGCGGCTTCGGCCGGCCGCACCGCGGATTCCGGCTTCAGCTGGAGATTCTGCGGCACGGCCCGGGTCCTGCCGCAAGCCCCCCGGTGGGCTGCGCCGTGGAAACGGCAGGGAGTGCGCAACCTCCTCGCCACTGTTGTTCTCCGCCGTCCGCCGTGCGCGACGGGCGGGGGAAGAGCGGCATCCATGCCCGCCGGTACGGGAGGAACGGTGCCGACGCCGGGCGCCCCGCTCCTGCGACGTCACCGGTGCGGGATGGGCACGCCCGCGGCGCGGAGCGCGCTCTCGACCAGCGCGTTCAGCCGGACCCAGGCCGGTGCCCGGTCTTCGCCGTGGTGGCTGGTCAGCCCGTAGCGGGTCGCGGTCCCGGTGCGGGCCCGGAAAGAGGAAGTGGCCGGTCACGGCGGTGGCCAGTTCGGCGATGCGCGGGTCCTCGGGGTCCCAGGACGCGGCCTCCCCGCAGCGCTTGTTCAAAGCGATGAACCGGGTGTCGTCCAGGGCGTGCGCGACCCCCGACAGTTCACGGCACCTCGCGGCGCGGGAGCGGCAGATCGCACTGCTCACCCGTGGCCGCCCCTGGGACGGCGCGATGGCCCAGCGCTGCTTCGGCCAGGCGGTGGCCCACCCGAACCGCGATGGGGAAACGGGGCCGGAACCTGGAGATCGGGTGCGGCCCGCCGACACCCGCGGCCGGCTCCCAGTCGGCGTCGCCGAGGACGGAGGAGCGGTCCAGGTGCGCGCGAGGGCGGCTCGGTGCGGCGGCCGTAGAGGACCGCCTGCTCATCGGTGAGGAACTCGGCCGGCATGCCCTGGAAGGTACGAGCAGGGGCGCGGTGCTCAGCGCGGGTCTTCGTTGCGGTGCTCCCCACCCCCCGTGTTCGGACCCGCCTCGCCGGAACCCGCCGCCGGCGGCCTCTTCCGCGCGCGGCGGAGAGGTCGGCCGCTGTGGAGCGGCGACCGGGGCCACCCGGCGGCCCGCTCCTCCCGCACTCCTCGGCGGGGCGGCGGGCGGCCCGCACCACTTCCGAGCTGCGGAGACGATTCGTTGCGGCCCGCTGCAACGCTATGGCGGCACCCCCGGCGCCCGGGGCGGAGGCGGCCCGGCGGGCGGGGCGACCCCCGCTTTTCTGGTTTGCGATAAGGGAAGGTTATCGAAAACCAGCGGAACAGCGGCCCCCGGCGCCCTCTTCGCTCATTCTGTTTGCTGAAACCTTTTACGTTATGCATTAACGTTACTTACGCTACGAAATTAAACAGGGGGCGGGCAGACCGAGGGCTCAGGAGGCGGCCCCTCCCCGGACCGAGTGCGTCGACCGCTACCGGGGCAGGACCGGGGTGGTGGTCAAGGCCCAGTTCTCCCGAAGCTACGGCGAGCCGCAAAGTAGCTCGTGACTCGTGCGCTCAGCCCAGCAGCCGGTGGAAGAACCGCTCTTCGCCCTCGGAGGCGATCGACGCGGGCAGGGCGAGCAGCGACTCCAGACGGAGCGGCTCCCCCAGGTCCAGCACGGTGCGTGGAAGCCGCTCGCTCGTACAGTCGGACGGTGCGTTTGACCAGCGCCGCGCCGATACCCCGACCGCGGTGGGAGGGGGTCTACCGCCAACCCTCTGAGCTTGGTGATGACCAGCATCAGGGCCAGGCCCTGGACCTCGTTGGCCCGGCGGGATGGTCAGGGCGCAGCCGACGACCCGTCCGTCGCGATCGGTGGCCACGAGCAGCGCCGACAGGCCCGCGAAGGGGGCGACCTCGCGGCCGTGCAGGGGTGCCACTCGCCACGGTTCGCACCGCGCTCTCGTTGTCGCGCTGGGCCAGGCACTCGTGCAGCAACAGGGCGGTGTCCGCCTTCCCAGCGGCGGCGTTCAGGTCCTCGGTGATGTCGGTGCCCACGTCGGCCAGCAGTTCGGCGGCCCGGGGCAGGCCGTCGGGGTGTGCCGGGCGGATGCGGCCGCCGGCGGGAGCAGACCATCCCTTGGCGAGCTTCTCGGGGGTGATGGGGGAACGGGGGCGGAGCGCTTCTTCTGTTTGGCCACTCCCTTGAGTTGGCCAACCCAACCCACTGGCCAGACGAAACGAATGGCCAATGGCCCCGGGCCTCGGCCAGGACATCGACGAAGTCGCCGCGGACACGACAGCAGGTCCCAGAAGCACGCCCCACCGCGGCCTCTGCGAGGCGGGATCCGGACTGATTCGGCGAACACCTGCATGCCCGCGTACCGGTACGCGGGCGTATGGGCAGACGGAGGGGCCGGTGCCGTTCCCGGAGGTCAAAGAAGTATGCGCATCTCTTCGGCGGTCAGCCGCTCTGCTTGAGGACGGACGCCGTCGTGCCCCGCTTCAGCTCACGATGCAGGGACACGATCACCACCTTCTGGTCGCGGCGCAGCTTGGCGTGGTCGACTCTGGTCTTGACGTGCTCGGACCCCGCACGCTTCAGGGCGGCGACGACTTCGGGGCCGGAAGCAACAGGCAGACGGGAGGGACTCACGCGGGCAGGCGTATGTCGATCGCAGCGATCGAGGTGTCCGCAGTCGTCACGCTGTGGATCTCGTCGAAAGACTCGTCCTCGAAGTACAGCTCCAGCGCGTGTCCCAGCGCGGCGATCGCCTCCTCGCGGCTCTCTCCCTGAGAGGCCGCCTCGACATCCAGCGCACGCGCCACGTGCCCGCCCAACTCCGGGTCAGGGGTCACAGCAACAGCCAGATACGCGAAGCGCCCCATGTTCTCCAGAGTACTTCCGCACGGTCCGCGCAACCTGCGCGAGACCCACACGAGGAACGGGGTGGCTCCCTCGGGAGGTCAAAACACCGCAGCCGCCCCCGGCTGCCAGGCCGGGGACGGCTGTGTGGGATCAGGGTCGGAATGCGACCGCCTGGGGGCGGTGTTCCGCGGTCTTCTACCGTGCCGGGTGGCGGACCTCTGGCTCTTCGGTGGCGGGGCCGCGATGTCGTGTGCCGTTCGTGCGGAAAAGGCCGAGGCACAGGGCGGCGACGGCGACCATGCCCACCCCTGTCGCGGAGCCCGCCGTGTTGACCAGCAGGTCACCGACGTCGGCGCTGCGCCCGGCGGCCAGCGCCCACTGGACCGTCTCGATCGCCAGCGACAGCGCCGGCCCCGCGGCCAAGCGGGCCCACCAGGCGGGGAAGGCGGCGAAGGCCAGGATGCCGATCGGGACGAACAGCAGGGCGTTGACCGTCTTCTCCTCCACGATCAGGGCCGCCGACTCCTCGGCCTGGAGGAGAGGAGGCGGCAGGGCCTCCAGTTCCGCGCGCGTGTCCAGGTCCACGTCGTGTCCGTGGGCGTCGAACCACACCACGCCGCTGTCGGTGGTGGGATAGCGGTAGAAGGCCGCATCAGCCGGGTCGGCCTCCCGGCGGGCCTGCTCCACCTCCTCCGGTGACAGCTCCCGTGCCCCGTAGTAGAGGGTCTCCTCCGGTCCCGGCCCCAGCACCAGGTAGGCGCCCTCCGGTTCGACGGCCGCCTGGCGCAGCTCCTCGTAGGCCGACAGCGGATTCCACGTCACGTCCCAACCGGTGGTGCCGACCTTGTCCCACCCCAGCATGGGCCCGGCCAGGACGAGCAGGTACACCGCGGCGGCCGCGCCCAGCAGCCACCGGGCCTCCCGCGCGAACGCCCGCGGTGAGCGGCGGCGCCATCGAGCCACCACCACGGCGGCCGCGCCCAGCACCACCAGGGCGATGCCCACCGTCAACGGCGTCACGTAGAACAGCACCTGCCACATCACGAGTCTCTTTCTCTCCTCCTGGTTCCGGCCGGGCGGACGTCCGGCCGGAACCAGGGAAGGTGTAGGAAGCCGCTTCTGCTACGGCCTCATGCGGTCACAGGCACGAGACCGTTTCGGTCTCGTACATGGTGCTCGATCCCGCAACCTGCATGAGTCCCGTAACCGGAGGACCACCATAGGTGAAGTAGGACCTGATGCGGAACGTGGCTTAGGAACTCCACTGGTCGGAGTAACCGGACTGGCGGACCCCGAACTTCGCACTGATTGTGCTGCCGTAGTCCTTGAAGTAGTCCACTGAGGCATTGCTGCAGTTGAAGGCATCAATACGCAAGGTGCCGTTGCTCAGGATGCCGTAGCCGATCGCCATCGGCCAGGGAGGCGTCCACCATGCGCCGCAGGATGCCCTTCTTGCCCGGCACCGCGGTCAGCTCCCCGATCAGCTCCTTCTCCACCCGCTTCTCCGCACGGGCGTTGATCCGGTGGATGAGACGGATCAACAGCTCCACCAGGCCGTCGATCAGCTCGGCCTGCCGGGTCCAACACAGGGCGGCCAGCAGGGTGTAGCGCACCGGCTCGGCGAAGTCGGAGGGGTACATCCGGGCCGCGCGCGAGCGCCAGGCGGCCACGATCTTCTCCGACACGCTCCCGAACGGCTCGTCCGGCAGCCCCAGGGCCTGGACGGTCTTGAGCTTGTCGATCTCGGTGAGCCGGGTCCCAGCCCCAACGGCCCGGGGTCGGACTTCACGGTCCCCAACACGCCCTCGGTGCCCAGCACCCGGCTCTGGATCCGGTCGCAGACCCCTGAGCCCAGGCGGGTCATCACGCTGGTGGTGAAGCCTCCTCAAACCGGCGCACCCCCGAGGCGACGACCCGCTCGGTCTGCCCGGGTGGGGGAGGTTCGATCTTCAGAGTGCGGCACCGGCGCCGAACGGCCTGGGCGAGCTCGTCGCGGTCGACCTCCACCGGGCACACCTGGTCGGCCAGTCAGTCGGCGAGCTGGTCCTCTTCATCCTCGGTGGCCGGATGTGTGCCGTACTTGTCGCGGATCTGATAACGGTGGTACTCGATCGTCCGACCGATCCAGGCATACTTGGCGAACAGGGCCGCCTCGACGTCACCTGGTCGGCGACGAACTCCACCGCGGCCGCCGGGATCTCCTCCGCGTAGGTGGGGATGCAACCCTCGATCTGGAAGAACTTCAGCAGCAGCGCGAAGCCGAGCCGTGTCGCCCCGCTCTTGTTGCCGACCAGTTCTCGGTCGCCTTGCTCCAGTGTCCACTCGTCGACGAGTTCTTCGGGGGTCCAGCCCTGGCGCACACCCACTCCGGGTGGTCGGCTGCTCCGACACCGCGGTTTCCGGCGGCACCGTTTCGAGCCGGGCCCACGCTCCACCGGCCCCGCCGCCCCCTGCTCTCAGCCGAGCAGCAGGCGCAGCGCGAGGGCGACCATCACGACCCCGACGGCCAGGTCGAGCAGCCGCCAGGTGGCGGGGCGGCCCAGCACGTGCGAGGCCGCACGCGCCCCGAACCCCAGGCAGGCGAACCAGGCGAGACTGCCCGCGGCGGCCCCTGCGGCGAACCACCACCGGTCCGCGCCGTGCTGGTTGGCCAGTGAGCCGAGCATGAGCACCGTGTCGAGGTAGACGTGCGGGTTGAGGTAGGTGAGCGCGAGCGTGGTGGCGACCACCGCCCACCGGCCGCCCTCCCGCTCGGGTGCGGCGTGCAGCGCCTGGGGCCGGCGCGCGCTCCACAGCGACCGCGCCCCGTAGGCGGCGAGGTAGGCCGCACCGCTCCACCGCAGCACCGCCAGCACCGTCGGATGCTGCTGCACGAGCGCGCCCACACCGCCCACCCCCACGGCGATGAGCAGCGCGTCGGAGGCGGCGCACAGGGCGACGACCAGGCCGACGTGGGCGCGTCGCAGTCCCTGGCGCAGGACGAAGGCGTTCTGCGCGCCGATGGCCATGATCAACGACAGTCCGGTCAGCAGACCGGCGACAGCAGCGGACACGCTCTGACCCTAGGGACCGCCCCCTGTGAAGTAAAACGAAAGATTCTGCGGATCCGTTAGGTTTGCTTCATGCGCGTCAGTCCCGAGCAGCTCGCCGCCCTGGTCGCGGTCGTCG
Source organism: Thermobifida halotolerans (assembly GCF_003574835.2). Taxonomy (NCBI): domain Bacteria; kingdom Bacillati; phylum Actinomycetota; class Actinomycetes; order Streptosporangiales; family Nocardiopsidaceae; genus Thermobifida; species Thermobifida halotolerans. Next base: position 1,739,356 of record NZ_CP063196.1, read on the forward strand.
ACCACGGCACGTTCGACGCCGCCGCACGGCACCTGTCGGTCTCCCCCTCGGCGGTCAGCCAGCGCATCCGCGCTCTGGAGTCCCGGCTGGGCCGGGTGGTGGTGGCGCGGAGTGCGCCGTGTCGGCCGACCGAGGCGGGCCGGGTGCTGCTGCGCCTGGCCCGCCAGCAGCAGCTGCTGGAACGCGAGGCGCTGGCCGAACTGCACGCCGGGGAGCACACGGCCGTGGAGGTGGCGGTCGCGGTCAACGCGGACTCGCTGGCGACCTGGTTCGCCCGGGTGCTCGACGCGTGCGCCTCGTGGCCGGACGTGACCGTGCGGCTGCACGTGGAGGACCAGGACCACTCGGCCGCGCTCCTGCGCTCCGGGGCGGTTCTCGCGGCCGTCACCTCCGATCCCGTCGCGGTGCAGGGCTGTGCGGTGGAGCGTCTCGGCACGATGCGCTACCTGCCGGTCGCCGCCCCCGCTCTGGCCCGCGTCCACGGAGGCGAGCGGGGGACCGACTGGGCGGCGATGCCCGTGGTGCGGTTCAACGCCAAGGACGACCTGCAGCACCGGCTGCTGGCCTCCCGTGGCGTCACCGTGTCCCCGCCCACGCACGTCGTGCCCTCCTCGGAGGGGTTCGTGGCCGCGGTGCGGGCGGGGCTCGGCTGGGGCATGGTGCCACGGGAGCAGTTGGGCGACGACCTGGCAACCGGGCGGCTGGTGCGGTTGGGTGACGCTGAGGCGGTCGACGTCCCGTTGCACTGGCAGTGCTGGCGGCTGCGTTCTGAGCGCCTCGGCCGCGTCAGCGCGGCCGTGCGCGCCGCCGCGGCCGCCCTGCACCGCTGATCCGGCCGCCGCGTCCCCGAGAGGGCGCGCCCGGTCCGGCCTCGGGCGCGCTGCTGCTCTTGGCTGCGGCCGTGGAGCGACTGCTTATGGGGGCGCGCACGGACAGGACCACGCCCCGCGCGGGGCGGACCTCGTCACCGCCTCGGTGGCCGATCCCTGAGACGCCCCGCGTCACTCCGGGTGGCCGGACGGGAAGCGGGCCTCCCGCTGTCCGAGGTCTGCGCCGCGGGGCTTCTCGTGGTCGGTGCGCCACACCACCTCGGCGGCCACGCGGCGCAGGCGCCAGCCGCGCGGGGTGCGCGCCGCCTCCATGCGGTACTCCTCGCCGACGGTGGAGGCCGCGCGGCCGGGGGTGGGGCAGAAGACCGCGATCTGCTGGGCGGTGAGCGTGGCGCGGTCGCCGTCGAGGGTGATGAGCGGGTTGGTGGTCAGGTGGTGGGTGCCGGCGTGGCCGCCGTGGCTGCGACGTGCCAGGGCCGCGATCCGGTCGACGCCGCTGACCTCGCCGGAGGCCACGACGACCGTGGCGTCCTCGGTGAAGACCGAGCGCGCCTCGTCGAAGCGCCCCTCGTCGAGCCAGCGGCCGTGGCGGGCGAGCAGGTCGGTCAACTCGGCGCGGTCGGTGAGGGTCTGCAGGTGCTGCCGAAGCGTCCTCGGGTCGGTGTCGGGGAGGGGTGGTCATGGGCTGCTCCGTGACAGAAGGGTTCTGGGTGAACGGACCACACCAGTATTGGTTACACCAACATTGGTGTTGATTGACCATAGCTGAAAGTTGGTGACGCCAACAAGCACTAGAATCGAGTTATGACCGCCGATCCCACCGAGACGCCTCCCCGCCGACTGAGTGGCCTGCCCAGCCGTCTGCTGACCCAGACGGCCGCACACGTCCACCGCCTGGTCACGCACGGCCTGGGAGACTTCCGCACCCACCACTACGCCCTGATGGCCGCCCTGGCCGAAGCGGGACCGTCCAGCCAGGCCGTGCTGGGCCGCCGCTGCGGGATGGACCGCAGCGACGTCACCGCCGCGGTCACCGAACTGGCCTCCCGGGGACTCCTCCGACGCACCGTGGACCCCGCCCACCGCCGCCGCAACATCGTCGCCCTGACCGCCGAGGGCGAGAACGCGCTACGCGAGTTGGACCAGCGGGTGCAGCGCCTCCAGGACGAGGCGTTTGCGCCCCTGACCCCGACAGAGCGCGCCCACCTGGCCGAACTCCTCACCCGTCTCCTGGACCACCACACCCGTCCCTGACCCCGACCGGCGTCCCTCCCCTCAGGCGCCCAGGCCGCGCAGCAGCACGGCCAGACCTTCGAGGAACTCCCGGTCGGCGTCGACACCGCGGGCCTGCCGCGCGATCTCCGGCCAGGTACGGAAAACTCGGTCGGCGGCAATGTGGAGAGGGCGACCGCGCCCTCACCGGACAGGGCCCCAGGTGCTCGACCCGGATCGCCCCGATGACGCAGGCGAGCAGGCTGCGCAGCGCGACAACCCGCCATCCGCCCTCGATGCCCGCCTCGGTGAGAACGGCGAGTACCGTCTCCGACCGGCGCAGCACGCTGGGGGACCGGTGCCGGTGGGTGAGCGCCAGCAAGATGACCGACGGATGGGCGCACACGGCGTCGCACCAGGACCTCGATCCGCTCCCGCCACGGGCGCGCCCGGATCCGACGGCGCCGCCGTACGCCCCCGCGCCCTCGTCCCCGTCTTCGGACCACCGGCCCCGTCCCCGACCGCAACCGACCGGTCCACCGGAATCCGCGAGGCCGTGGTCTTCTCCCCGCCGAGGAACTGCCGGACCACACCGCCGACCTCCCGTCCGCGGTTGTCGTCGACCCCGACCAGCGGCTGTACACCGAATTCGGCGTCGAGGCCGCGCCGCGCGCTGCTCGACCCGTGCGCCTGGGGACCGACGGCACGACCGCACGGGGGGCCGCCCCGGCCTGCCCGCCGACTTCCCCGTCACCAGCCACGGCCGCGTCGCCGCCGCCAGGTACGGCGAGCACGTCTACGACCAGTGGTCGGTCGACGAACCGCTGGAACTGGCGGCCCGCGCAACGCGACCGACTCCCCCAGCCCGGTGCGGAAGGCCGCGGTGGCCCCGGTGGTGTCCGCATGTCCCACGCGCGACGCCACGGACCGGCGCGGGCGGGAGGAGCACCGGCCACACCACCGCCGCCGTCCCGGCACCGCGAATGCCCCGCCCCGCTGCCACACCCCCGATTTCGGTATCGTCATCCGATATCGGACGAAGCCAGTGGAACGGGCCACTCACCCGCGAAGGAGACCGGACCGTGAGCGAACCACCGGTGCCCCCGGCCGCCCTGCGGCCGCCGTCGGCACACCCCCGGCCAGGAACCCCGCGCGCGGTGCGCGGATGAGCGGGCGGACCACGGCGCCGGCTCCCGGACGCGGGACGGTCGGCGAGGTGTTCGGCGCCTTCCTGCTGCTGGGACTGACCTCCTTCGGCGGACCGGTGGCGCACCTGGGCTACTTCCGGGAGGCGTTCGTGGTGCGGCGCCGCTGGCTCACCGAGACCGCCTACGCCGACCTGGTGGCGCTGTGCCAGTTCCTGCCCGGCCCGGCCTCCAGCCAGGTCGGCATGGCCATCGGCCTGCGCCGCGCCGGATACGCGGGTATGGCCGCGGCGTGGGTGGCCTTCACCCTGCCCTCGGCGGCGCTGCTGGCGGCCTTCGCCCTGGGGGTCCAGGCCGTGGGAGCCCAGCCCGGAGCCGGGTGGCTGCTCGGACTCAAGGCCGCGGCGGTGGCCGTGGTCGCCCACGCCGTGGTGGGCATGGCCACCAGCCTGGCCTCGGGCAGACGCCAGGCCACGATCGCGGTGGCCTCTCTGGTCCTGGTCCTGCTGCTGCCCTCGACCCTGAGCCAGGTCGCGGCCATCGCCCTGGGCGCTGCGCTGGGCGCGGTGTGGCTCACCACGGCGCCGCCCGCCGACGGCGACGCGGCCGCCCCCGGCGTTCCCGTGCGCCGCACGACCGCCCTGGCCTGCCTGGCCGTGTTCGCCGCCCTGCTGGCGGGGCTGCCCCTCCTGGCCGCGCTGACCGGCAACACGGCCCTGGCCACGGCGGACGGCTTCTACCGCGCCGGATCGCTGGTCTTCGGCGGCGGACACGTGGTGCTGCCGCTGCTGGAGGCCGAGGTCGTGGGCACCGGAGCGGTGGACCACGAGTCCTTCCTGGCCGGCTACGGCGCGGCGCAGGCCGTGCCCGGACCGCTGTTCACCTTCGCCGCCTACCTGGGGGCGCTGCTGCCCGTGGCCGCAAACCCGCTGCTGGGGGCGGCGCTGGCCCTGGCGGCGATCTTCCTGCCCTCGGCGCTGCTGGTCGTGGGCACCCTGCCGTTCTGGGAACAGCTGCGCACCGCCGCGCACGCCCGGCGCGCGGTGGCCGGGGCCGGTGCGGCGGTGGTGGGGATCCTCGCCGCGGCCCTGTACGACCCGGTCTTCGTCCAGGGGGTGGTCTCGCCCGCGACGATGGCCGTGGCCGCGGTCGCGTTCGTGGCCCTGGCGGTGTGGCGCGCCCCCGCCTGGGCGGTGGTCCTGGCGGCCAGCGCGGTCGGGGCGCTGGCCCTGTGAGCGGTGGGGCGACGCTGAGGGCGTCGCCCCACCGCCCGGGAAGGGACCGGCTCCACCCTCCCCGGGCGGCCCGTCAGCGGACCGCCGCCTCGCTCGCCCCTGCGGGGGCGGGGGTGTCCAGCCGCAACCGGGTGGTGCGGCCCGCGCGCACGCCGTTGAGGATGATGACGAACTCCGCGACCTCGTGGACCAGCACCACCGCGGCCAGGCCCAGCACCCCGGCCAGCGCCAACGGGATCAGCACCGCGATCAGCGCGAGGGAGACCACGACGTTTTGCAGGATGATCCGCCGGGAGCGGCGGGCGTGCGCCAACGCCCCGGGCAGCAGCCGCAGGTCGTCGCCCATGAGGGCCACATCGGCGGTCTCCACGGCCACGTCCGCGCCCATCGCGCCCATGGCCACGCCCACATCCGCGGTGGCCAGGGCCGGGGCGTCGTTGACGCCGTCGCCGACCATCGCGGTGACGCGACCCGAGCCGCGCAGCCGGCCCACGATGCGGGACTTGTCCTCCGGGCGCAGATCGGCGTGGACCTCACCGATTCCGGCGCGTTCGGCCAGGGCGTGGGCGGTGGCGGCGTTGTCGCCGGTGAGCATCACCACGTCGTGGCCGCCGGCGCGCAGACGGGCGACGGCCTCGGCGGCCTCCGGCCGCAGGTCGTCGCGGACCGCGACCGCGCCGACGACCGCGCCGTCGACCTCCACCAGCACGGTCGTGGCGCCCTCCCGCTGCATGCGGGCGACGTCGTCGGCGAGCACGCCCGGCTCGATCCAGCCCGCACGCCCCAGACGCAGTCGACGGCCGTCGCAGACGCCGAACAGCCCCGCGCCGGGCACCGCCTCCACCTCCGTGGCTCTCGGGACGGCGGGGGCCGCGCGCAGGACCGCGCGGGCCAACGGGTGCTCGCTGCGCGCCTCCAGGGCGGCGGCCAGCCTCAGCACCGTGTCGCGGTCGTGGCCGGGGGCGGCGGCCACCGCGACGACGGCCGGTTCGTTGCGGGTCAGGGTGCCGGTCTTGTCGAGGGCGACGGTGCGGACCCTGCCGAGGGCCTCCAGGGCCGCGCCGCCCTTGATGAGGACGCCGCGTCTGCTGGCGGCGCCGACGGAGGCGACGACCGTGACGGGCACCGAGATCGCCAGCGCGCACGGGGACGCGGCGACCACGACGACCAGGGCACGCTCCACCCACAGCAGCGCCTCGCCGAGGAGGGCCCCCGCGGCGGCGATGAGGGCGGCGACGACGAGGATGCCCGGCACCAGCGGGCGGGCGATCCGGTCGGTCAGGCGCTGGGTGACGCCCTTGCGGGACTGCTCCGACTCCACGATGTGGACGATGCGGGCCAGGGAGTTGTCGTCGGCCGTGGCGGTCACCTCGACCTCCAGGGCCGCGCTGCCGTTGACGGACCCGGCGAAGACCTCGTCTCCGGGACCGGCCTCGACCGGCACCGACTCGCCGGTGAGGGCCGAGACGTCCAGGCTGGCGCGCCCCTCGCGGACGATCCCGTCGGTGGCCAGGCGCTCGCCCGGCCGGACGAGCAGGACGTCGCCGACGGCGAGGTCGTCCGGGTCGACCTCGCGCTCCTGTCCGTCGCGCCGGACGGTGGCGGTGCGGGGGACCAGGTCGAGCAGGGCGCGCAGCCCTCTGCGGGTGCGGACCACGGAGTACTCCTCCAGGCCCTCGCTGAGCGAGTAGAGGAAGGCCAGCGCGGCGGCCTCCTCGACCTGGCCGAGCGCGGTGGCGCCCACCGCGCCGATCGTCATGAGGGTGTCGACGCCGATCCTGCCGCGGAGCAGTTTGGCCAGGGTCTCGGGCACGAACGTGGCCCCGCCCGCCACGAGGGCGGCGGTGTAGGGCAGCAGCGCCCAGACCCGCTGGTCGGCCAACTCCAGCAGGAACCCGCACAGCAGCAGCAGCCCGGACAGCGCGCCCAGGCGGATCTCGCCGACCTGCCAGACGTGGTCGACGTCCTCGCCGTCCTCGTCGTGGCCGCAGCACCGGTCGTCGTCGGGGGCGGCGGTGGGCGCGTCGTGGGGGTCGTGTCGGGTCATGTCGGCCGCTCCGTGTCAGGGGAGGTCGGGGGTGCGGGGCGGGTCGGGGCGTCGACGCCGTAGTTCGGGCACAGCGCGGGGGCGTCCCCGGTGGAGTGCAGCAGCCGCTTCGCCGCGGTGAGCACGTCCAGCAGTTCGGGGGCGCTGGTCAGGGAGAACAGCGAGGCCCGGCCCCGGGGGCGGGAGGTGACCAGGCCGCAGTCGCGCAGGCAGGACAGGTGGGCGCTGATCGTCGACTGCGCCAGTCCCAGGTGGTCGGTCAGGTCCCGTACCCGGTGCTCGCCGAAGGTGAGGTGGTGCAGGATCGCCAGCCGGGTCGGGTCCGACAGGCCGCGGAACAGCGCGGCCGTCGGGGCCAGCGCGTCGGGGGCGAGGACGGTCCCTTCGCCCGTCTCACCATTTTCTTCCGGTGTCATCGTCATGCGACGATGCTATCGGTGGTGGGCTGTGACACGGATCGGCGCCTACCTGTGCGGCACACCACAGCAAGGCGGGTGGCGCACCGCCCCCGGCCCCTTCCCCGTCCTCGCCGACGGACCCGCGCACGCACCGCACGCTCCACGACCTCCTGCGCATGCCGCCACGGCGTCCCGGCCAAAGCAGCGACGCGAAGTCGTTGGGGGAAGGCGGGGCCGTTCCGAGGTGCCGCGCCGCTGCTCGGCCTCGGTGTCCCCGGAGCCGGATCCAGGGACCGGTGCCAGGCGGAGCGCCCCCCGCCGCGGCCGACCGAAGCCGCCGGCACAGCGGACCTCACGCCGACGCGGCCCCGCCCGGTGCGCGCGTGTAGGTGAGGACGACCACCCCGCTGTCGAAGACGCGACTGCCCGCCAGCGCGAAGTGCCGGGGGGAGAAGTCGGCGGTGAACAGCGGAACGCCCGATCCGGCGACGACCGGGTAGAGCTTGACGACCAACTCGTCGATCTCCGGCAGCAGCGCGCCCGCCAGCGCGGCCCCGCCCGCCAGGTAGACGCCCAACCCGTCCTCCGCCTTGAGCGCGCGGACCGCCTCCAGCGCATCGCCGGAGACGATCCGCACCGCCGGATCGGGACTGCGGGTCATCGAGCGGGAGACCACGTACTGGCGCAGGTGGGCGTACGGGCTGGTGATCCCGGCCGCCAGCGCGGGCTCGTAGGTGCGCCGCCCCTGGATGACGGTGTCGAAACGGGTGTTGGCGACATCGGCCACCCCCAGCCGGGCACGCACGTGCGTGGGCAGCACGTCGGGGATGTCGGAGACGAACCAGTCGACGAGGTCCCCGCCGACGGGGTAGAAGTCGACCTCGTCGCCGGGACCGGCGATGAAGCCGTCGATGGTCGTGCCGACGTAGTAGGTCAGTGTGCGCACGGAAAAGACCCCCTGGCGGTGGCGCGGACAACGGGAGCGGGCACGACTGGGCCGACCCGACAACAACTTCACGTATAGTACTTCACATGTAGTGGTTGTGGGTGTTGATCTTTCTGGAGGACCCCCTTTGGTACGCAACCCGCAGCGACGCGCGGCCCTGACCGACGCGGCCATCGAGGTACTGGCCCACCAGGGCGCACGCGGCCTCACCTTCCGCGCCGTCGACGCCCGGGCCGCCCTGCCCACAGGCACCGCCTCGAACTACTTCACCAACCGCGACGACCTGCTCGCCCACGTCGCCGACCGGATCTTCCAACGGCTCGCCCCCGACCCGGCCGTCACCGAACCCCTCATGCGCTCCCCCCGCGACCGCGTGCTGGTGGCCGCACTGATGCGCGACATCGCCGACCGCGTCACCCGCGACCGCACCGGCTACCTCGCCCTGCTCGAACTGCGCCTGGAAGCCACCCGCCGCCCCCGACTACGCGCGTCCCTGACCCGGACCGTCCGCACCGACCTCGACGCCAACATCGCCTTCCACCTGGACGCCGACCTGCCCGGCGACCGCGCCACGGTCACCACCCTCTACTTCGCGATGCTCGGCCTCATCGTGGAACACCTCACCCTGCCCGACCTGCTCGCCGACACCTCCCTGCACGAGACGATCGACCGCATCGTCACCACGATCGTCCCCGAACACTGACCTTCCACCCGCTCAGGCGCGCAACCGCTCCAACAGCCACTCCCGCAACACCACGGCGTTGTTGCGCTCGGTGTCGGCCGCCGAGTACAACAGGGTCACCGGCCCGTGCCGCGCGGCGTCCACCAGCACGGCCGACCGTTCGGGAGCACCGTCCAACTCGGCCCGGTAACGGTCACGGAACCCGGCCCAGCGCCCGGGATCGTGCCCGAACCAGCGACGCAACCCGGCACTGGGCGCGACCTGCCGCACCCAGCCGTCCATGGGCACATCCGCCTTACGGACCCCGCGCGGCCAGACACGGTCGACAAGAAACACCCGCCGCCCGCGCGTGGCGGAGCCGTCACGCACCCCGGCGTCGTAGACCCTGCGCACCTCGATGTCGGTCGATGCGGTGTTCATGGCCGTCTGCTGCCCACAGCAGACAGAGTCTCACTCCCACCCGTCGGACGGCTCGGGAGGCGGGGCGGACAGCAGCGGCAACACCACCTCGTCGACGATCTCCACGACCACCGCCTCGGGGATGGGCGTGCCGTGGAAGAGAAAGTGGTGGCGCAGCAGCGCCTGACCGGCCTCCAGACGGCGCGGGGTCACACACGCCGGATCGAGTTCACCGCGCTCCACGGCACCGCGGACGATCTCGGCCATGACCGCACGTCCCACCCCCTGGGAGTGATCGCGAAACCGCCGTGCCAACTCCGGATCGCCGAGCAGGCCGCGCATCGCCTCCCCCGCCGGTCCGGCCAGCAGCGCCGCACCCCGCCGCAGCAGGGTCAGCAGGTCACCGCGCAGACTCCCCGTGTCAGGAGGATCGGACGGGTCGACAAGCATGCGGGCAACGGTGTCCATCACCAACTCGACACGGCTGGGCCAGCGCCGGTACAGCGACGCCTTGCTCGCCCGGGCACGCTCGGCCACGCTCTCCATGCTCAGCTTCGCGTACCCGTTCTCGGCGAGTTCGACCACCACCGCCCAGAAGATCGCGTCGTCGAGGGTCTTTCCGCGACGGCGGGGCCGACGGCGGTGGTCGACGGCAGACAGATCGGAGTGCATGGCGGGAATCCTACGAACCCTCGGCGACGCCGGGGGTGAAGATGACGATTCCGATACCGCAGCCCGGATAATCCGCCACTTCCCAACGGAAACGGCGGGCGGAACCACGGATTCCTCCGCCCCGCCCCGAAGCGCAGGACCCACGCGACCGCACCGGACAACGGAGGCGACCCGCCCGGCTCACCCCACCGCCACCGCACCCACCAGGCACCCGAACGCCAGCACCGACGCCACCGTGCGCACGACGTTCCAGCGCACCCACCGCGCCTCGAAACGGCGACGCACCCCCACCGGATCCGCCATCCGCTCCACCGGCCCCGCCTGCGCCAACGCGTCGTTGAGCGGAACACTGCCCCGCACGGTGACCGCCAGCGACACCACACCCCCCACCAGCGCCGCCACCAGCCATCCCAACACCGCTCCGGACGAGCCCACGTGCACCACGACCGCCACCAGCGACAGCACCGGGGAACCGAGGAAGACCACCAGGAACCACCCGTTGAGGATCGCCTCGTTGATCCGCTGCATCACCTCCACCACCCCGCGGTCGCCCACCCTGGCCAGCCCCGGCATCACCGCCACCGAGAACGCGAAGAACACCCCCGCCAACAGCCCCGTTGTCACCGTGGCCGCCACCACCGCGGCCCACCGCACCACCTCGAACACCCCACACCTCCCCGCACGAGGGCCACACGGGTTCACCACCCCCGCACGGCGCGATCCACGATCCACGACCAGCCAAACACCACCCCGCCGGGCAGGGCCATACGCGCACGACTCACCCTGCTGCGCGAGCGTCTACACTCCAGGCGTGGACGCGCTCCTTCCCCTCCTCCACAGCCCCCGCGCCCGCGACGCGTTCCTGCTGCGCGCCCTCCTCGACCCGCCCTGGTCACTGCTGGTCCGCGACCGCGCCCCGCTGACCCTCATCGCCGCCGCCCGCGGCGAGGCCTGGCTGCGCCCCGGCACCGCGGCCCCCCACCGCCTGCGCGCCGGAGATGTCGCCGTCGTCCGCGGCCCCGACCCCTACACCGTCTCCGACACCCCCGCCCGGCCGCCCCGCGTCGCCATCGGCCCCGACCAGCACTGCACCACCCTGCGCGGAGCGCCCCTCGCCGAGACCATGGCGCGGGGCGTGCGCACCTGGGGAACCGGCGACACCGGGACGACCGTGCTGCTCGTGGGCACCTACCCCACCCCCACCACGGTGGGACGCCGCCTCCTGGCCGCCCTGCCCCCGCTCATCGTCCTGCCCGGCCACACCGCCACCTCCCCCCTCGCCACCCTCCTCGCCGCAGAGATCACCCGCGACCTGCCCGGACAGCAGGCCGTCCTCGACCGCCTGCTGGACCTGGCACTGATCGCGGCGCTGCGCACCTGGCTCACCGACCCCGCCGCGCACGTGTCCGCCTGGTACCGGGCCGCCGCCGACCCGGTGGCGGGCCGCGCCCTGGCCCTGCTGCACCAGCACCCGGCCCACCCCTGGACGGTCGCCTCCCTGGCCGCGGCCGCCAAGGTGTCCCGCGCCACCCTGGCCCGCCGCTTCCGCGCCCTGGTCGGCCAACCCCCCATGTCCTACCTGGCCGCATGGCGCCTGGAGTTGGCCGCCGACCTGCTCGCCGACCCCGACGTCACCGTCGAGTCCGTCGCCCGCGCCGTCGGCTACACCAGCGCCTTCGCCTTCAGCGCGGCCTTCAGACGCCACCACGGCACCAGCCCCCGCCACCACCGCGCCGGACACGCGACGCACACCGCCGAGGAGCCGACCCCGTAAGGGCCCGGCTCTCCCGAAGCTGCGGCGAGCCGGGCCGGATGAATCACTGCTGGCCGGTCCGGTCTTCCCCGCGGGCCTACTCGTCTCCGGCCGGGACGTCTTACGTGGCACTCGCCGCGATCCGGCTGGTTCGTGGTCAGGTCTTGTTGAAGGTGTTCTTGGCCCAGAGGTGGTAGGCGGCGATGGCGGCGCTGCTGCCGATCGGGGTGCCGAGGAGGAGGCCGCGGACGGTTTCCATGATCGGGGTGAAGGGCTGGTAGTCGGCGAACCAGCGGAGGGCGGTGGGCATGGAGCCGGTGGGAACGAAGCCGCTGCCGAGGAAGAGCAGCAGGACCAGGGGCGTCGGGGTGTTGCTGGCGGCCTCGGGGCAGGATCCCCCCGCACAGAGCCCTCCCGCGGCCGTCACGCCCGCGCCAACGGTGCCGACGAGCGGAACGGAGAGCCATGCCCACAACGGTGCCGCGCACCCGATCCGCCCTCCCGGTCACGGTGCCGCGGACACGCCGGGCCAGCCAGCCCGACCGCACCGGCGCGAGGGGGTGAGCCCCGTCCCGCCCGGCCGCACCCCCCGCACCTCGTACTCGTACAGCGCCTTGTTGCTGTTGCGTTTGCGGACCGTGGCGACCTCCACGTCGGCGAACCCCAGCGCGCGCAGCATCACCGCGTACCACTCCTGCGCGGGCACCAGGTGCCCGTAGAAGACGGAGTTGCCGACGATGTAGCACACCGATCCGCCCGGCCGCACGTGGGCGGCCGCGGCCCGCAGGTGCAGCCACATGTCATGGAAGTACCTGCGGACATAGGTCGCCAGCAGCGGCCCGTTCCTGCCGCCGTCGGCGGCGATCGCCGCACACACCGGCTCCACCAGCGCGTCCACCGGCGTGTCGGTCTCCGGCTCCCAGGAGGTCAGCCTGGAGGTGGCCGTCCCCCAGGAGCCGCCGACGGCCCGCCAGTCCAACTCCCCCGCGTCGGCCGCCCGGTCCAGGTAGCGCAGCCAGTACATGTAGGGCCGCAACTCCCGGATGTAGGACATCCGGTTCACGTACGGCGGAGAGGTGAGCAGCAGGTCGCACGGCCGCAGGCCCTCCAGTGCCCGTCGCGCGTCACCGTGGACGATCCTGGCCCCTCCGGGGAGCCCGTCCCCGGCGCCGCCGACAACGGTGCGCCCCTCGGCTTCGAACGCCGCCAGCGTTTCGGCGGCCTCGCGATCCGGGTCGGACGGAGTCGGGGCATCCGTCCGGTTGCCCAAGGACATGCTCTGGTGGTTGAACGCCGCGTTGCTGCGCGCGATCAACGCACGGCACAGGGCGACCTCCAGAAGGTCGCCGCTCCCGCCCAGGCCGCCGCTGTCGTCAAGGGCGGCGCGCAGCGCTCTCAGGGCCCCAAGACTCCCAGGACCCCACCACCTCTCGATCCTGAAGAGGCCGGGCTGCCACAGGTCGTCCCGGCCCAGCAGCCGCCTCGCCGCGGCCACGACCGCGGAGACCGCGTCGTCGGCGGCGGCCAGCTCCGCCCCGGAGTAGTGCGCGGTCTTGACCCGCCCCAGCCACACCAGGAACGGGTTGACGTCGACCCCCTGCCCGATGTGGCCCGACTCCACCGCGGCCAACGGCGTGGTGCCGCTGCCGCAGAACGGGTCGGTGACCACCGACCCCTCGGGCAGGTGCGCGATGCGCTCCCGGACCAGACGGACCCCGTAGGCGGGAGTGAGCCGCAGCCAGCCGTGCCGGCCGACTCCCGCGTTGGCCCGAAACGTCAGGTGCCGGTTGCGCCCGTGCGGCCCGCGTTCGGCAACGGTCATCGCGCCCGCACAACCCCTCGGCCCCGGCCGGACCGGGTCGCCTCCTGCGCCCCCCGGCAGCGCAGGCGCGCCGGGGTCCGCCCGGCACGCGGCCCCAACCAGTCCCGGCACAGCAGCGCCGCCAGCGCGATCTCCACCGGCATACCGCCGTAGTACATCACCTGCGCGCCCACCTGTGCCTGCTCCACCGGCACCCCGGCGGGCGGAGCCGCGTACAGGGTCTTGGCGAGAACGTTGTGCGCGGCCACCGCCCCCACCAGTACCCCCGCCCGCCAGAGGGGCCGCATCCGGTGCGGCGCCGGGTCCGGCCCGCCCAGCACCGCGAAGGTGAACACCCACCCGGCAACCAGCACATGCACGTGCACCAGAGCGTGCGCCCCGGCGTGGTCCAGCATCACCGCATACAGCCCACCGTGGTACAGCACCCACAGCCCACCGACGTTGAGCACGGCCGCCACCACGGGGTGGGTCGCCACCGCGACCGGCGGCGAACGCAGCAGCCGCACCAGACGGCGCCCGTGAGGCGTCGGCAGCACCCGCAGCGCCAGCGTCACCGGAGCCGCCACCGCCAGCAGCAGCGGCGCCAGCATCCCCAACAGCACATGCCCCGCCATGTGCCAGACGAAGTCGTGGTGGGCCAGCCGGGCCATCGGCCCCGCCACCGCGCCGACCGCACACGCCCACCCCGCCGTCCACGCCGCGACACGCCGCGCCGACCAGGCCGTCCCGCGCCGACGCACCGCGGCCGCCGCGGCCAGGTAGCCGCCCACCGCCGCAGCCGCGACCGCGGCGGCCACCCACCCGGCCACCGCCGGGTCAGGACCGTGCGGATGCACCGGAAGCCGCCTCGGCCGCGCGGACTCGCCGCCACGTCACCACCCACCACACCAACCCCGCGACCAGCAGCACCGCGGCGGCGACGTTCCACGTCACGTCGTAGGGCAGCAGGTCCACCCCGTAGCGGATCTGGTGGATCCCCATGATCTTGTGCTGCACGACACCGTCGTACAACTGGAAGGACCCCGCCCCCACCAGCCAACCGGCGGCGAACGGAGCCCACCGAAACACCCGCTCCCGTTGCAGGGACGCCACCATGAACAGGCCCGCCACCGTCGCGAACCAGCTGAAGGCGTGGAACAGCCCGTCGGAGACCAGCCCCACCTCACTGGTCGACAGGTCGTAGAAGTGGTGCCAGTGCAGCAACTGGTGGAACACCGCCTCGTCAACGAACGCGACCGTGCCCAGCCCCAGCAGAATCCCCGCCGTCAGGGTGCGGCGCGCCGCACTCACCCGCGCCATCGCGCTCCCCTCTACCGCCTTTCGCGCCTGTGGACGCCGCACCGCCTACCCGGGGCGCGAAACGGCAAAACCAGCGCGGCTCACCAGTCCAGCCGGGCGCCGGACAGCCGTTCGGCCAGCGCGTCGGGTCCGATCAGCCGCACCTCGCGGGCGACCCGCTGCCTGCCGGAGACGAACAGCGCCAGTTCCGAGGGGGCGCCGACCACACGCAGGCCCGGCCCGCCCCGCCCCGAGCGCAACCGACCGTGCTCCGGCGCCTCCACCAGCACGGTGGCCGGAAAACGCCGCAGGCCCAGCTTCGCCATCGGTTTCAGCCCGCGCCACAGCGCCGCCTGCTGCGGCCGCGACAGCGTCCGCGGCCGCCACTGCGGCTGCGCGCGACGCACGTCCTCGTGGTGGATGAACAGCTCCAGGGTGTTGACGATCCGGTCCACCACCGAAAACCCGCCCAGCGACCAGCGCGGCGGCTGCCGCAGCGCCGCCACCAGCTCCGCGAACGGCAGCCGCTCCACCCGGGCGCGGGCCCCGCCTCCGCCGGCCACCGCCGACCACGGACGGCGTTCCCGCACCACCAGGTGCACGGCCAGATCACGGGTCGTCCACCCCTCGCACAGCGTCGGCGCCTGCTCACCGAGCTCGGTGAGCAGATCACACAGCGCCGACCGTTCCGATCGGGCCAGATACCCCGCAGACCTCGCAGCCACGTCTCTCCCTCCGCCCCGGTCGGAAGCGTCCGGGTTCCTTGCCGATGTTCCTCGCGTCCGAGCCTGCCCTATACTCCCGTGGCGCCCGACGCCTATCCCCTAGCCAACCGAAAGTCTTCCATGCGACTGATCCCCTCCACCCGCACCGGATGCATCGCCGCGACCGCCGGGGTCGTCGTGGTGGGCGGACTGGTGTTCCTCGGCTACCGCCACCTCCTCGGCGACGACGAGTTCACCCTGCCGGTCACCGCGCTGACCTCGCCCGCCCCCACGCCCACCCCGGCCGACGTCACCTTCACCCTTCCCGACACCTGCGCCGAGGCGGGAGCGACCGAACTGGTCGGCGACCTCGCCCCGCAGGGCACCGCCCTGGTCGAGGACAGCGAGGAGAGCGACGACGCCGACGCCCGCCAGCTGTCGTGCGTGTGGACCGACGGCACCGACGCCGACAGCGAGGCCCTCATGCTCGTCTTCGCCGTCAACATCGACCCCAGCGACCGGGTCGCGGTGGTCCGGCTCCCCGACGAACAGCGGGAGCAGCAGGACATGGGCTGGGAGGTCGACGTCGACGTGAACGTCGACACCTACCGGACCACCGCGACCGACCCCCTCGGCGGCGAGCTCAAGTACGTCACCACCGTCGACGGCTCCAGCCGACAACTGTCCCTGGAACTGCCCGGCGAGGTCCACATCGCAGCCGTCGCCCTGTTCTCCGACATCCCCCGAGAAGACATGGAACAACTCCTCGTCACCGCCGCCGGGCAGCTCCAGCAGTAGCCCCCGCACACCAACGGGGCCGCCCCCGCGACGGGGGCGGCCCCGCAAACGTCACCCGCACGGCGACTACTCGACGGGAACCTCCGGAATCTCACCGAACACCCCGGCCCGCAGCGTCAACTGCTCCACCTCCGACCCCGGAGCGGGAAACACCGCCACCAGCTCGTAGGTGCGCCCCGGCTGCAACTGGTGCACCTCCTCGGCGAAACCGCTGTAGACGCCGTCACCGAAGTTCATCTGCGCCACATAGCGCACCAGACCGCTCTGCGGCTCCACCAACTGGAAACCACCCAGCGTGCCCTTGCTGAACTGCTCGGGACCGCCCGCCACCACAGCCGCGTCCAGGTCCGGGTCCAGCGGCTCACCGGTGGTGTTGGTCAACGTCACCGTCCCCACCACGTAGGCGCCGTCACGGCGCAGCGGGTGGACGTCCAGCCGGACGCCGTCACGCTCCACACTCGCCACCACGTCACCGGGGTCGTCGGTGAACGGCGCGGGCCAGCCCACGCTCTGCCCGGCCACCCCGAGGCCGTCGTCGGTCTCCTCCTCACCCCCGCCCGGCATTCGGATGGTGTAGGAGAACTCCACCCGCCGGTTGCGGGCCCGCGCCTGCTCGTCGTCGGGACCGCCCTCGCGCGCGATCGGCTCGCGGCTGCCGCGGCCCTCCACCACGTACACGTAGTCGGTGCCCATCTCCTCGACCAGGAGGTTGCGCACCGTCTCGGCCCGCCGCACCGACAGGTCGTCGTTGTAGGCGTCGCTGCCCCTGCCGTCGGTGTGGCCGATGACGACGATCTCCGGGTTCTCCGGGTCCACGTTGCGCTCCAGCGTCTCGGCGGCCCGCCGCACCACCGCCTCGGCCTCCGGGGTCAGATCCGACCGGTCGAACTCGAACATCACATCGGAGTGCAAGGAGATCGTCTCGGTGTCGCCGTCGCGGGTCACCGACGCGATCTCGGAGTCCACGAAGCTCTCCACCCAGCCCTCCACGGCGACCGCCTCGTCGTCGGGGCGCCGGTTGGCGAACGTCAACGTCTCCCCGGCCGGCGGCGGATCGTCCACCGACAGGTGCTCTCCGCCGTTGGGCTCCACCGGGTCGGGCCGCTCCTCCTCGACGTCCTGCACCGGGATGCCGGTCATCGCGCCCAATCCGCTACCGACGAAGGTCACCTGACGCACCTGCTTCGGCAGCGGCGGAAAGTAGCGGCGGTACTCGTTGGTGACCCCCGGAAACACCGGATACAGGCCGTTGCCGGTGGGACTGACCGAACCGTACTTCAGTCCCTGCCCGTCCACGTAGGGACGGTAGACCCGCCCGGTGACCGGGTCGACCAGCGTATGGGTCATGCTCAGGTTGCGGTTGGCGCCCTCGAAGTCGTCGGGATAGGTGATCTCGTAGTGCAGCACCGTGTACTCGTCGGTGCGCTCCAGGCCCGTGACGGCGAACCGCATCGTCGTGTCCTGGCCGGTGTCCTGGAAGATCGTTCCCTCCTTCACGTAGGGGAACTCCTCCCGCACCGTCGGCCGGTCCTCACCCGACACCCACGACACGACGACACTGCACCCGCTCACCAGCAGGCCGCCCACCACCAGCAGCGCGATCATCGAGAAGACGCGTCTGTTCCGCGCCATGCGGGACATCTCCGATCATTGGGGGACTCGTTCGCAGACATCCTCCAGGAATCACCGCCCAAGCGCGAAACGCACGTCCGCCGCTTTCCCGCCGCCACGCCCTGCCCCCACTCCAGGATGTGGCCCAAGGCGCACCGCCGGAAAGACCCCTTCGGTCTTCCCGGCGGTGCGCCCCGGCCGCGACCGGGCACGGCGCCATCGAACCCGGACCGCCCCGAACTCCGGGGCGCGAAAAACGACACCGCAGGGCCGCCCACACCCTCGAAACCACACGAGCCCCGCCCACCGACCCACACCGAACCCGCCGGTAGCACATCCGCCACGCGGATACCACCCGCCCGGATGCGGTAGGAACGAGGCATGACCGATACCACGGACACCACACCGGTCTGGTTCTCCCCCGAGGAACTGGAGTCGGTACGCGACCGCATGCCGATCCTCTACATCAACGCGGTCCCGGTACGGACCGACGACCGGGGCGAGGTGACCAGCGTCGGCCTGCTGCTGCGCGTCGGCCCCGACGGCACCATCAACCGGGCCCTGGTCTCCGGACGCGTCCTCTACCACGAACGCATCCGCGACGCCCTGCTGCGCCACCTGGAAAAGGACCTCGGCCCCGTGGCACTGCCGCGCGTCCCCACCTCACCGCAGCCGTTCACCGTCGCCGAGTACTTCCCCACCCCCGGCGTCACCCCCTACCACGACCCCCGCCAGCACGCCGTCTCACTGGCCTACGTCGTCCCGGTCACCGGCGACTGCCAACCCCGCCAGGACGCCCTCGACCTGGTGTGGTTCACCCCAGAGGAGGCCGCAGGCCCCGAAGTCCTGCAGGAGATGAGCGGCGGCCAGGACGTGCTGCTGCGCCAGGCCCTCGCCCACGTGGGCCGCCTGTCCTGACCCCGGGCGCCGGGCGGGAAAACACCCTGCCCGGCCCGGCGTTGCCACCGTGACACCCATCCGAGGCAAAGAGGCGACCCCGCAGCCGCGCGAGGTCGACGTCGCCGTCATCGGCGGCGGGCAGGCGGGCCTGGCCTCCGGCTACTTCCTGAGCAGACGCGGCCACACACCCGAACGCGACTTCGTCATCCTCGACCGCTCCCCCGCCCCGGGCGGGGCCTGGCAGCACGTGTGGCGCTCGGTGCGACTCCTCTCACCGCCCCACCACACCCACCTGCCCGGACTCCCCTGGGACCGCCCCTCCTCCGCCCCGCCCAGCGGACCGGAGGTCGCCGCCTACTTCGCCCGCTACGAGGAGCACTTCCGGTTTCCGGTGCACCGACCCGTCACGGTACGCCGGGTCGCCAACGACGGCCCCGACGTCACCGTCACCCGCGACACCCCACTCCTCATCCACACCGACGCGGGCCGGTGGCGGGCCAGAGCCGTCATCAACGCCACCGGCACCTGGGACCGCCCCTTCGTCCCCACCGTCCCCGGAGCCTCCGACTTCCGCGGCCGCCAACTGCACGCCGCCCACTACCACGCCCCCGAGGAGTTCACCGGGCAGCGCGTGGCCGTGGTCGGCGGCGGCCACTCCGCACTGCAGATCCTCGCCGAGATCTCCACCGTCGCCGACACCCTCTGGATCACCCGCCGCCCACCCGAGTTCCGCACGGCCCCGCTCACCGAGGCCGACCTGGTCGCCGTCACCGACGCAGTCGCCGCCCACGCCGCCACCGGCCGTCCGCTGCGCAGCGTCGTCAGCTACACCGGACTCGTGGAGACCCCCGAGGTGGCGCGGGCGCGCGAACGCGGCGTCCTGAAAGCGCGCCCGATGGTCGACTCCCTCACCCCCGACGGCGTGGCCTGGACCGACGGCACGACCGAACCCGTCGACACCATCGTGTGGGCCACCGGCTTCCGCCCCGTCCTCACCCATCTGGCGCCGCTGCGGCTGCGCTCCGAACTCGGCGGCATCAAGCTGGCCGACACCCGCGCCGCCGTCGACCCCCGCGTCCACCTGGTCGGCTACGGCCCCTCGGCCAGCATGATCAGCGCCCACCGCGCCGCGGCCACCGCCGCCCGCGTCCTCGCCGCAGGACGGCCCTGAACCGTCGGCCCCGCGCGGGGAGACCGCTCAGTCCGCGCCGCGCGGCGGACGGAGGAGAGCGTCCAACTCCTCCGGGGTGAGCGGATCCGGCAGTGGGCTGGGATCGGGCGTGCGCAACCCGTCCAGGATGATGAGCAGGTACCGCTTCCACACCTCGGGACGGACGGTCCGCACGTACTCGCTGACCGAACCGAGCATCATCCCGATGATCGGCATGTCCCGGTCGGTGATGTCGGACCGCAACCGGCCGCTGCGCTGGACGCGTTCGACGACGGCCCGGATGGCGGGCACCAGCCGGTCCCTGGCCCGGGCCACGCGGTCACGGCCGTAGGTACCCAGCAGCGTGGCCTCGCGCAGACCCCGGTCACGGACGAACAGCTCGTTGGCGCGCACGGTGAAGCGCACGAACCCCTCCCAGGGGTCGTCGACGGCCAGCGCCTCCTCCGCCAGGGCCACCATGGCGTCGATCTGCTCCTCGAAGAGCGCCTCGACCAGTGCCTCCTTGCCGGAGAAACGGCGGTAGACCGTGCCCACGCCCACCCCGGCGCGAAGGGCGATGTCGTCCAGGGCGGCCTCCAGACCGCGTTCGGCGAACACCTCGCGTGCGGCGCGCAGGATGCGCCGCCGGTTCTCCTCGGCGTCCTTGCGCAGGGGGCGGGAGGACGGGGAGCGCGACGGTGGGGAACTCATGCGGCCAGCATAACCAAAAGCGGAGAGGTCACCTCCGCTTGTGTTATCGTCAGTCAGCCGGAGGGGGAATCTCCACCTGGCGCACAACGGCCCACCGGCCCCACCACCGCCGATTCCGGCCCCGGCCGATCACCCACCACACACGGACCGGGACCCGCCCTCCCCGCATCCCCTCCAGTCGAACCACGGGCCACCAGCCCCGGTCCCTTCGAGAAGGACACGTGAGCACCCCAACACCAGCACGAGAGGGCACACCGCACGGACCCGCCGAAAAGACGGTCGACCGGCGGACGATCCACGCCGTGTTCGCCGGGCTCCTCGTCACCATGTTCCTGAGCTCACTGGACCAGACCGTCTTCGGCACGGCCCTGCCCACCATCGTCGGCGAACTCGGCGGCGTCAGCCGGATGCTGTGGGTGACCACCGCCTACATCCTCGCCGCCACCGTCACGATGCCGGTCTACGGCAAACTCGGCGACCTCATCGGACGCAGGAACCTGTTCCTCGGCGCGCTCGTGCTGTTCCTCGCCGGATCGGTCATCGGCGGCCTCTCCCAGGACATGCGCTGGCTGATCGTCGGCCGCGGAGTACAGGGCCTGGGCGGCGGTGGACTGATGATCCTGTCCCAGGCGATCATCGCCGACATCGTCCCCGCCCGCCAACGCGGCCGCTACATGGGTGTGATCGGCGGAGTGTTCGCCCTGTCCTCCGTGCTCGGCCCGATCCTCGGCGGCTGGTTCACCCAGGGCATCGGCTGGCGCTGGGCATTCTGGATCAACATCCCCCTGGGACTGCTCGCCCTGCTGACCGCCGCGGTCTTCCTGCGCCCGCCCCAGCACGCCGTGCGGCGCCCCCGTATCGACGTCGCGGGCATCACGACCATGTCGGTGGCGGTCACCTCGATCGTGCTGTTCAGCTCACTGCTCGGCGACCACGCGTGGAACTCCCCCGCCCTCCTCTCGCTCGCCGCGGTCGCCGTCGCCGCGGCCACGGTCTTCATCCTCGTGGAGCGCCGCGCCGCCGAACCGGTCATCCCGCCGCACCTGTTCGCCGACCGCAACTTCAACCTGGCCACCCTCGCGGGGCTGTGCACCGCGCTGGCCATGTTCGGCGCCGTCGCCTACCTGCCCACCTACCTGCAGATGGTCTCCGGACTCAGCGCCACCAGGGCAGGGTTCCTGATGCTGTCCATGATCGGCGGGGTGATGGTCACCTCCGTGGTCACCGGCGGCCTGGCCAGCAGAACCGGACGCTACAAGTGGATGCCGATCGCTAGCTCCCTCGTCGTGACCGGCGGCCTGGTGCTGCTGTCCACGATGACCGTGGACACCCCGCTGGCAGCCGTCTGCTGCTACATGGCCATCGTCGGAGCGGGCATCGGGCTGGGCATGCAGATCCTGGTGCTGATCGTGCAGAACTCCTTCCCCAACTCCGAGGTCGGCACCGCCACCGCCGCCAACAACTTCTTCCGCGAGATCGGCGCCTCCCTCGGCTCCGCAGCCGTCGGTGCGCTCTTCACCCACAGGCTCACCACGCTCCTGGGCGAGAGGGCATCCGTCGCGCCAGGCGGCGGCCACGGTGGGATCGACCAGGACTCCCTCACCCCGTCAGCCGTCAACGCGATGCCCGAACCGGTGCGCGACGCCATCATCACCGCCTACAACGAGGCACTGACCCCGGTGTTCCTCTACATCACCCCGCTGTTGCTGGTCAGCACGGTCATCCTGTTTTTCGTCAAGGAGAAGCCGCTGGCTACCACCGTGCGGTGATCTCTTTCTGCCGTTTCTTCTTCAACTAAAACTCTTGATATATTAGTTCAGCGACCTTTACGATGTAGATTAATAAGGCCCGCGACGTGGCGAACCGAAGCGGCAGGTGTGCCGCAGCCCGGCACGGGTAACCGCATCCACCTCGGAGGAACCGACCCCCCGGGAGTGCGCGCGCCTCGGGGGTGTCCGGCCCCGCCCCTGCGGGGCGACCGTGAACCGGGGGGCGACAGGACCGGCGTCACCCGGCTCGGGTCCTTCCGGATCGGGGGCCGTTTCCCCTCCCACGCCGAGGAGGTCCCGGCGGCCGTGGTGCCCGCCCGGCGCCGGGCGGGCACCACGTTGTCCCGGCCGACATCAGGAGCTCGTGAGGATGACGAGTCGCTGTGTCGCCCGGGTCATCGCGACATAGCGGTCGACCGCTCCTTCGATCCCCCCGCCGAACGCCTCCGGGTCGACGAGGACGACCAGGTCGAACTCGAGCCCCTTGGCCAACTCCGGGGGCAGCGACCGGACGCGGGACGTCCCCCGGAACGCGGGATCGCCGATGACGCAGGCGATCCCGTCGGCATTCTCGGTGAGCCAGGTGTCGAGGATCGACCCCAGATCCGAGACGGATCCGTGGACGACGGGGACGCCGCCGCTGCGGACGGAGGTCGGCACGTTGGCGTCCGGGAGCACGGCCCGGATGACCGGCTCTGCTTCGGCCATGACCTCTTCCGGAGTCCGGTAGTTGATGCTCAGGGAGGCCAGGTCGATCCGGTCGAACCCGACCCGTTCGAGCCGTTGCCGCCACGACTCCGTGAACCCGTGCCTGGCCTGGGCGCGGTCCCCGACAATGGTGAAACTCCGGGACGGGCAGCGCAGCAGCAGTATCTGCCACTCCGCGTCGGTGAGTTCCTGCGCCTCGTCCACGACGATGTGCGCGAACGGGCCGGCGAGCAGGTCCGGGTCGGTGCCGGGCAGCGCGGTCTCGTCGATCAGGCTGTCCTGCAGGTCCTGTCCGCGCAGCATGGTCACCACACCTTCACCGTCGTCATCGGCCTGGAGCAGGCTGTCGATGACGTGGGACATGCGCTCGCGTTCGGCGGCGGCGGAGGCGTTGTACCGACGCCTGCGCCGTGACGCCTCCGGGTCGCCGAGCCGCTGGCGTGCCGCGTCCAGGAGCGGCAGGTCGGACACCGTCCATGCCTGGGCGTCCTCGCGCTGCAGCTTCCGAACGTCGTCGGGACTGAGCCAGGGGGCGCACCTGCGCAGGTAGGCGGGCACCGACCACAGGTCTGCGACGAGGTCGGTCGCTTCGATCAGCGGCCACGCGCGGTTGAGGGCCCTGATCAGCTCCGTGTTCCGCAGCAGCGACATCCGGAGCAGGTCGGGCGGGACGTCGTCATCGTCGTGCTTGTCCATCAGGATCGCGAGCAGTTCCTCCAGGATCTGTTCGCGCGCTTCGTTGTGCGGAGTACCTGGTTCCGGTGCTTCGAACGCCTCGGCCCAATCGTCGGCGCTCAACCAGATGTCGGACCAGTCCGTCGCGACCGTCATCCCCTCGGTGGGCGGCTGTTCGTAGAACCTGACGGCCGGCTCGATCGCCTTCACCAGGTTCGCGGAGGACTTCAGGAGGGCCACGTCCGGGTCGGTCTCGACCGTCGCCGAGGCTCCCTCGGGGACGAGGTCCCGCAGGGTGCAGGTCTGCACGCCCTCCTCTCCGAGGCTGGGGAGGACGTCGGCGACATAGGCCAGGTAGGGCTGGTGCGGACCGACGAACAGCACGCCGCCCCGACGGCGGCCGAGGCGGGGGTCGGAGTAGAGGAGGTGGGCGGTGCGGTGCAGGGCGACGACGGTCTTTCCCGTGCCCGGACCGCCGTCGACGACGAGAGCGCCACGGGATCCCGCGCGGATGACGGCGTCCTGGTCGGCCTGGATGGTGCCGAGCACGTCTCGCATCCGGGCCGACCGGTTGCCGCCCAGGCTGGCGATGAAGGCGGACTGGTCGTCGAGTGCGGCGTGCCCCTCGAATCCGTCCGCGGTGAACACCTCGTCCCAGTAGTCGCTGATCCGGCCGCGGGTCCAGCGGTACCTGCGGCGGCTTGTCAGTCCCATCGGGTTGGCGTGGGTCGCCGCGAAGAACGGCTCGGCCGCGGGGGAACGCCAGTCGAGCAGCAACCGACGTCCTTCGCGGTCGGTCAGACCGAGCCGTCCGATGTACACGGGCTCGGGGTCGTCCGCTGTGACGATGCGTCCGAGGCACAGGTCCAGGCCGAAGCGGCGCAGGGCGCGCAGGCGGGCGGTCAGCCGGTGGATCTCCATGTCCCGGTCCATGACCTCCCGGCCTGTGCCGCCGGACGTCCTGCGTCTGGCATCGAGGCGGTCGGACAGGTCGGCGATCGTCTGTTCGAGGCTCTCCGCGATGGCCGCGAAGTGCTGCTCGTCTCCGGCGATCAGTGTCGGGTCGGCTTTGGCGGCGAGGTGGCCGGGGAGGTCGAACGCGCTGGTGGTCAGTGGCTTCACGCCGTCTCCCGTGCCGTGGGTTCTGGTCACGGTCGACGATTCTGCGGCAAGACCCGGGGCTTGCCGCAAGCCCCCGGGTGGGCTATAGCTTGAGAGTGGAGGGGAGTCGTCAAGACCCTCTCCCCTGACCGTCCGCCGTTGACGGACGGCCTTTTCACGCAGCGGCGTCGCGCCGCGTCCCCCTCTTCCCACGCTGAAAGCGTTCCCGGCCGCCCCGCGCACCGTCGCCGGGGTCGTGTCCCGGCTCACCGTGCCAGCACCGGACCGCGGCGGCTCCGTCGCCGTCCGGGATTTCCCATCCACCCCGAATGCGGGCAAACATAAGAACGGTACGCATTTATTCTCCGAAAACGGAGTCCGCGTTTCCTCTCTCCGGAAATGGAAGCCCATCCCCCTCTCCCGCCCCTGTCGCACCGGCGCCGATACGGGCGTTTTTTCGCGGCCGCCGAGCTTTTATCCTTCCCAACCCGGGGAATAGGATGGAAGAAAGAAATCACCCCGTCCCGGAAGTCGAGCGATGGATTTCTCCCCCCTTGTCCTGACCGAAGACCGCTTCCCCACCGGACTGCCCGGGCGGCGCGTTCCCGTCCGCGTCGAACAACCGAGCGCGCACCGTCCGTGGGGCATGGACCAGGCCCGCCCGCCGCTTCCCGTCTCCTTCTCAGGCAAGCACGAGAAGCCCACCACCACCCGCCAGGAGACCGTGCCCACCCAGTACAGCGAGGACAGCGAGGTACGGCCCGACGACTACACCCAGACCGTGACCGACTGATGCGCGACGGCGGGAAGGTGCTGATGCTGGCCGCAGGCGACGACGGTGAGGCCGACCGGGTGGCCGCGCGGCTCACCGAGCGCGGCGCCGCCTTCTTCCGCCTGGACACCGCCGCCTTCCCCGCCGTCTGCACGGTCACCGCCGAACTGGGTCCCTCCGGCTGGCACGGCACCATCACCACACCCGAAGGAGTCCTCGACCTGACCGAGGTCGACGCGGTGCTGTACCGCCAGCCCCGCCCGTTCGACCTGCCCGCCGACCTGAACACCTCGGAGCGCCGCTTCGCGCAGGTCGAGGCCCGCTTCGGCCTCGGCGGCCTGCTCTCCTCCCTGCCCGCACGCTGGGTGCCCGGCACTCCCGGCCGGGTCGCCGACGCCGAGTACAAACCGGTGCAACTGGCCGCGGCCGCCCGCTGCGGCCTACGCCCGCCTCCCACCCTGGCCACCAACAGCCCCGACGCCGCCCGCTCCTTTGCCGCCAGCCACGACGGCGGAGCCGTGTACAAGGCGTTCATGCACAAGGTCGTCGCCGACGACGGCCGACTCCGCCTCATCTACACCAGTCGGGTCGACCCCGCGGCGGTGGACGGACGGGTCGCCGTCACCATGCACCAGTTCCAGGCCAACCTGGCCGCCCGCAAGCGTTTCGACGTCCGCGTCGTCGCCACCCGCCACCGACACGCCGCCGTCGCGATCGCCTCCGACAGCCCACAGGCCCGCCAGGACTTCCGCAGTCACTACGACACCCTCACCTACCGGCCGGTCGCACTGCCGCCGGAGGTGGCCGAGGGCTGCCGCCGGTATCTGCGTCTCCTAAAGCTGCGGCTGGGCGTTTTCGACTTCTGCGTCACCGACGACGACCAATGGCATTTCCTGGAATGCGGTCCCGGGGCGCAGTGGGCCTGGCTGGAGGAGGCCACCGGAATTGTGATGGGCGACCTGGTCGCCGACGCGCTGCTCAAGGACTCGCCATGACCCTTTTGTCCGCCCCGGAATGGCGGTCGCTGCTGCTCGCCCTCGCCGACACGCTCCCCGAGGACGTGGTGGCCGACCCCGCCTGGCGCCGCGCCTTTCTGTCGGTCCCCCGGCACGTGTTCGTGCCCGGCTTCTACGGCGACCAGCGGCCCCGGCCACGCTGGATCGGCCCCGACGACCCGTCCTGGCTGCCGCGTGTCTACTCCGACGTCTCGCTGGTCACCCAGATCCGCCAACACCCCGACGACCCGCGCAACTGGTGGCCCACCTCCTCCAGCAGCCGCCCCTCCCTCATGCTGGCCATGCTCCACGCCCTCGACGTCGCCGACGGCATGCGGGTGCTGGAACTGGGCACCGGTACCGGCTACAACGCCGCACTGCTCACCGCCCG
Source organism: Thermobifida halotolerans (assembly GCF_003574835.2). Classification (NCBI taxonomy): domain Bacteria; kingdom Bacillati; phylum Actinomycetota; class Actinomycetes; order Streptosporangiales; family Nocardiopsidaceae; genus Thermobifida; species Thermobifida halotolerans. The sequence goes on from NZ_CP063196.1 coordinate 1,766,060, forward strand.
CCTCGGCGAGGCGGGCGTGGTCTCCGTCGACATCGACCCCGCCCTGGTGGAGGAGGCCCGCGACCGCCTGGCCCGCCTCGGCCTGCACCCGACGCTCGCCGTGGCCGACAGCACCGCAGGCCATCGTGCCGCCGCCCCCTACGACCGGGTGATCGCCACCCACTCGGTGGAGCGGGTGCCCTACGCCTGGGTGGAGCAGACCCGCCCTGGCGGCGTCATCCTCGTCGACATCCGGTCGGTCGGCAACGCCCGCGTGGGCCACATCGCCCGCCTGACCGTGCACGCCGACGGCACCGCCACCGGCGACTTCCGCGCGGTCGCCTCGGGGTCGTTCATGCCCGCCCGCCGCGAGGTCGCCGTCCCCGACCAGCGCCTGCTGCCCGCCCGCGACCTGCGCGACGCCACCACACGCGCCAGCGACCTCGGCGGCGGCGTCCTGGCCGACCCGGACCTGGCGTTCGCGCTGTGGGTGACCGTACCCGACCTCAGTATCGTCCCCACCGGCCCCCGGACACTCGTGTTCACCCCTGACGGCTCGTGGGCAAGCGCTCCCGCGGACCCCGGCAGGGTGCAGGTCGCCGGAGAGCGCGACCTGTGGCACGCGGTCGAGGAGGTCCACGCCGCCTGGCAGGCGGCGGGACGTCCCCGGGTGGAGGAGTACACCGTCACCGTGACCGAGCACGGGCAGCGCATCGAGGCGTGAGGTCAGGCCCCGGCCCGGATGCGGGTGTCGTAGTCGGAATGCGGTTCCAACCCGACGGCCGCGCGGCGCTCGTCCAGCCCCTCGGGGTCCTCCACCTCGTACAGTCGCACCTCGCCGTCGGGCAGACGCAGGTACTGGGTGCCGTAGCGCTGCGGCATCCCCTCGTGGCAGCGGACGCGGTCCTCCAGGTAGGCGAGTTCGGTGGCTTCGGCCTCCCCCGCGGCGACCGCCTCGCGCAGCAGGGGCAGGCAGCGCTGCTGCAGGTCGTGTGGGGCGTGCTGGACCAGCAGCCACGCGGCGTGCGCGCCGTCCTCACCCACCAGGCTGCGTCCCGGCCAGCCGTGCTCGCCGATGACATCGCGCAGCCACGCCGTGTTGTCCCTGTCGACCGGGGCGACGGCCCGCCGCCACTCCTCGGGGTCACGGCCGACCGGAACGGCCGTGCGCGCCTCGGTGTCCCGCCGCGCCCGCGCCAGCAGTTCCTCCCGCAGCCGTGCCCTCGGCTCAGTGGTGTGGTCGTGCATCATGTGTCCCTCCTGGAAAAGGCCCTGGGAGTGGTCACCTTGCCACGGAACCCGGCCTCACCCCTGCCGTTCCCGACGCCGCGAGTCGTGTTCCCGGGAGACGGCCCTGACGTCCGAGTGAAGTTCCGGGAAAGTCGGCGGTTCCGCGCGGTCCCCGCTCGGTGGCGTCGGTGGCACCGGCCGCTGCCGACGGCTGGACGCAAACACCGGGCCGGTCGCGGACCGGTCAGACGCCGAACCCACCCAGCCTGAGCGCGAACCAGCCCAGGGCCGCCAGGGGGACGGCGAGGAGCAGTGACAAAACCCTGCCGTACAGACCGCGACCGGCGAGAGCGGCGACCACCACGGCCAGGCAGATCTCGACGGGGGCCGTCTCCGGTAGCGGGTTGACGTCGCGAGTGACCCGTGTCGCGGCCTCACTCAGCAGCACGGCCACCGGAAACGCGGCGCGCCGCGCGCAGGTGACCGGCGAACCGAACACGCATCCGGCGAGCACGCCACCCACCAGCCAACCGCAGCCGCTGCCACAATCCCGTACGCTCCCCCTCCGGCGCCCGGATGCCGTCAGAGGAGGGCCGCGGGTGTCCCGCCCGGTACCGGAACTGCGCGGTTCCTCCCGCTCCTGCTGTCGGTCATGTGGACTTCGGACACGGTGGATTCCCGCGTCCGGCGGCACCCGGCGGGCGTGGACGGAACGGCTCGGCGCGTTCTTCGTGCCGCAGGCGATGATCCTGGGACCTGCGGGACCAGAACGCAGTTCACGGTCTGCTCCCGTCGAGACCATCGCGGGTGCGGTCAGATGCGGGAAGTGTCCAGTTGCTCCAGATAACGCTGGAACTTGACATTGTAGATTTCTGATCGGTCGGTGGGGCGCACCACCGGGTCCCGGTGCGGTCGGGGCCGGGCCATCTCCAGGGCGGCGGCGCGTGCCGCCAACTGGGCCGCGCCCAGGGCGGAGGCGCTGCGCAACCGCACCGGGTGCAGTTCCACGCCGAGCACGTCGGCGAGCAGGGCGCGCAGGCGCGGGTCGCGCGCTCCTCCCCCGGTCAGGCGGACGGTGGGCGGCAGGCCGTCGGGCAGCAGGGTGGCGGCGTGGCGCAGGGTGAAGGCCACGCCCTCCACGGCGGCGCGCAGGATCTCGGTGCGGCCGGTGGCCAGGCGCAACCCCGACAGCGCCCCGGACACCCCCAGGGCGGGGGTGCGCTCCCCCGTCAGGTGGGGCAGGAACACCACTCCCCCGCTGTCCGGCGCGCCTTCCACGGCGGCGTACAGCTCCTCCCAGGTGGCGCCCAGCAGGGCGCGCACCCAGTCCAGGGCCAGTCCGGCGTTCTGCACGGCGGCCATGCGGTACCAGCCCGCCTTCTCGGCGGTGCGGTAGACGTGTACGCCGGGAACCGGGGCGGGTTCGGCCGCGCCCGTGACGATCTGGGCGCCGCTGCCCACGGTGATCTGGACCTGTCCGGGGGCCAGACCGGCGGCCAGCAGCGCGGCGGGGGTGTCGCCCGCTCCCGCGGCCACCGGGATTCCGGAGGGCAGTCCCAGTTCGGCGGCCGCGTCCTCGCGCAGGCGGCCGGCCGCCTCGTCGGAGGCGACCACCGGCGGCAGCAGCCCCTCCGGGACGTCGGCGGCGCGCAGGGCCGCCCCGGACCAGGCATCGGCGGGCACGTCCCACAGCAGGGTCGCCGAGGCGTCGGAGGGGTCGGTGGCCGCGGCGCCGGTCAGACGCAGCCGCAGCCAGTCCTTGGGCAGCAGCGCCCAGCGCGCCCGGGCCAGGGCGGCGGGTTCGTGGCGGGCCGTCCAGGCCAGCAGCGGTCCCGTCATGCCGGGGACCAGCGGGTTGGCCAGGCGCTCCCGGTCGGTCTTTGCGAGCTCTTGCCAGCGGTCGAGTTCGGCCCCGGCCCGCTGGTCGGCCCACAGCAGTGCCGGCCGCACGGGCTCGGCGTCGTCACGGGCGAGCACGAGGCCGTGCATCTGCCCGTCGACGCCCACGGCGGTGATCGTGGGGTGGTCGGCGCGGCACAGCGCGGCGCGGACCGCGGCCACGGTCGCCGCCCACCAGGCGTCCGGGTCGGTCTCGGTCCGCCCCGGACGCGGGGAGCGGACCGGGCAGGCGGCGTCGGCCTCGCCCAGCACGGTCGCGTCCGCGCCCACCACCACGGCCTTGACGCCGCTGGTGCCCAGGTCCACGCCCAGCAGCGCGTCCCGTCCCATCTGTTCCTCCTCGTCGCGCGCGGGTCAGATCGCTCTGCGGTGCTGCAACCGGGTGAAGGCCAGCCATCCGGGCAGCACCGGAAGCCAGAAGGTCAGCAGCCGGAACAGCAGGACTCCCGACAGCGCGCCCGCGGCGGGCACCCCCGCCACGGCGGTCAGTCCGCCGATGAGGGCGGCCTCGACCGCGCCGAGGCCGCCCGGTGAGGGCGCGGCCGAGCCGATGGCGTTGCCCGCCAGGTAGACGACGCCGACGGCGGCCAGTGACGGGGCCACACCGAACGCCCTGAGGCTGGCGTACAGGCACAGCACCAGGCAGACGGTGAGCAGCAGCGTACCGCCGAGTCCCAGGAGCAGGCGGCGCGGCTGCTGGATGAGGTCCAGCAGTTGCGGCAGCACCCCGTGGAGGTGGGGGCGCAGCCGCCCGACGGCGGCCCGGCGCAGCCGCGGGATCGCCAGCACGGCCGCGACCAGCACCGACAGCACCCCCACCACGACCAGCAGGGTGAACGACGGGGAGAAGTCGCCGGGGTAGTCGGTGTTGGACAGGTAGGCGCTCAGCACCAGCAGGGGGACGAGGGTGACCACCCCGGCGAGTTGGGAGACGCCCACGGCGGAGACCGCCTGGGCGGTGGTGGCGCCCTCGCGGACGAGGTAGCGGGTGTTGATCGCGAGTGAGCCCACGCCCGCGGGGGTGGCGATGCGCACGAAGGAGGAGGCGTACTGGACCAGTACGGTGCGCCACAGCCGCAGCCGCACCGGGGAGAAGCCGAGCAGCGCGATGGCGGGGGCCAGCACGCACAGCAGCGACAGGGCGACGGCGGTGCCGGTCCAGGCGGGGTCGGGGTCGCTGATGGTGGTCCAGTCGACCCCGGCGAGCTGGTAGGCCAGGGCCAGGCCGACGACGGTGACCACGGCGACGGTGACCACGGTGCGCGGCGGCATCCGCTCCAGTTGCACCGGTTGGGCGGGCGCGTGGGGGGCGATGCGGGAGATCTCCTCGCGCACCTGTCCCAGCAGGCCGCGGTGGGCGCGTACGGCACGGCGCAGCGCCGGGGGCAGTCCGGCGCTCTGCAGGAACGGCAGGATGGCGGCGACGGTGTCGGTGTCGGTGTTGCGCACCGCCGAGGCCACGGCGCGGCGCGGCCCCACCCGCAGGGCCAGCGTGACCAGCAGGGCGGCGTTGTCGAGGGAGACGGCCCAGGTCCCGGCGGCGATGCTGCCGGTGGACAGCCCGACGAAGGCGGCGCGTCCGTCGGCGCGGCGGGTGACGACGTCGGGGCTGATCGCGCGGTGGGCGATGCGGTGGCGGTGCAGCAGGCGCAGTTGTGCCCAGACCTCGTCGAGGAACGCGTCGGTCAGTTCGGTGTCGGCCAGGTCGGTGAGCGGGCGGAGGCTGACGTGCTCGCGGACCAGGACGGCGGCCGCGGCTTCGAGATCACCGACGGCCAGCAGGCGGGGGGTGGCCGTGCCCGCGGCGGCGGCCGCGTACTCCAGCAGGGCGGTGTGCTCGATCCGGTCGCGCAGCCCCAGCAGCAGCGGCGGGGCCGCCGCGTTGCGCAGCACGATCTTCGACAGCAGCCGCTTCCACACCCCGCCCACCGGGTCGGAGTTGACCACCGTCACGTCCAGGCGCCGGCTGACGGTCTCGGCGACGAACCGCTGGTTGCCGTCGGAGTCCTCGCCGACGGGGTCCAGGCACAGCGGTTCCAGGCCCAGCCGGGTCAGTTCGCGGACGAGGCGCCCGGCGGCGGGGGGCGGAGTGCTCATCCCCACGACGTAGCTGACCAGGGAGGCGCAGACCGCGCCGACGAGCAGGGTCAGCACCAGGGAGAGCGCGGTGGTGTATCCGGACAGCAGCACCGAGGTGGCGGTGACCGCGACTCCCACCGCCATGGCGCCCATGACGCGGGGCAGGTGCACGGAACGGCTGGCGTGCAGGTAGGCGACGACGGCGGCGAGGTAGGCGTGCAGCGGGTTGCTGGCGACGCCACCGGTGGTGGAGACGCTCAGGATGTCGGGCATCGCGGGCCCGGTGAGGGCGACCAGGGCCGTGTTGAGGGCGACGGTGGCGCCGTAGCCGAGTCCGGCCGCGGCGAGTGAGCGCACCACGTGGCGGAGGTCGCGGCTGGCGAGGCGTTCGGCCACCGTGACGCCGCCCAGCAGCAGCACGGTGAGGTTGGCCAGGCCCGCGGCCAGGCCGAGCAGCGGCGGCGGCAGCAGGGAGCGCAGTTCGGGGGGATCGGCGCCGCCCGGCAGCTCGGTGACCGGAGACGGTTCGGCGGAGGCCGCGACGACCAGGAGCGCGAGGGCCAGCAGCACGGCGCCCGCGAAGGTGAACAGCAGGTCGAACGGCCGTCGCGCGATTCCTCCGGCCGGGCCCGCCGCGGCTTTGGGTGTGGACTGCCCTGTTCTCACGTCCCCTACCCTGCCCCGACCGGCCGCGGATTGTCGCGCTGGGCGGCCTGATGCTCCAACATCCACGTCAGGTGCTGCTCCTTCGGTTCGGAAATCACCACGGTCGCGTCTTCTCCGGGGAGAGGTTCGCACGGTTTCCGCCGTGGGGTGGGACGGCGGAATCGTCCCATGCAACAGGACGGTAATCTCACCGGAAGCGCTGTTTGTGCCGCTGTTGCCGTCAAAGGAGAGACATGGTCACGTATGAGCAGGCGGTCGCGATCGCGGACGCGTGGCTCAACGGCTCCGCCTCGCCGGAGCGGCGTCGGGAGGTGCGGACCCACGAGTTCGACCTGGGCTGGGTCGTCTGGGCCGTTCCCGCCGGCGCCGCCGAACGCGATCGGGTGGCGCAACGGCGGCGTTCTCCCTCCGACACCGGGGACGCGTGCGGGGTGGTCGACCGGCGCACCGGAGAGTTGAGTACCTGGCCGTCGGTTCCGGTGGAGGAGGTCGTGCGGATGTACCGGGACAAGCACGCCTCCGACCTCTTCCCCTACGACCCGTCGCTGCCGCCGGTCGTCGGCCCCGGCAACTCGGTGGTGTTCACCTACCGCGACTCCGGGGGCGAGGAGTCCGCCATCACCCGTCTCTCCGGCCCCGGCATGCCGCCCCCGGAGATCCAGATCTGGACCGAGCTGCGGTGGATGGGGGTGCGGCCCGAGGCCGTCGTGGGCGTCCACTCCGACCTGTACCCCGCGGACCTGCCCGGCGGCTACCACGGTCGTTTCCTGCGCGACACCCTCGGCGGCGTCGAGGTGTCCTGCTCCCACGACTACGGGCCCACGCGCGCCGCCCGCGCCCGCGGCATGGCCGCGCTCGTCGACCGGACCGAGACGGTGCAGCGACTGACCGGGGCCGCACCGCGGCCGCGCCCCAACCGGGTGCCGTTTCCCCCAGGGGGGCCGGGGCGTCCGGTGACCGACGGAATGCTGCAGCGGACACTGTCGGAGGCGTTCTTGCAGGTGCGGCGCTACGGTGCCGACCTGCTGGCCGACAGCGGACTTCCGGAGACCGTCCGCACCACTCTGGGACGGGCCGGGCTGCCCGGGCTGGTCCCCTACTTCTTCGCCGCCGACTCCCCGAACCACCCGCCCGCCGGCGGGCTGTTCTGCGACGCCGCCACCCACCTGCGGGCGCGGGGAGTCGAGGTGCCCGGACCGGCGGCCGAGACCCTGGCCGAGTACGTGCGTATCGGCAGTGACGGGGGAGGCGCGGTCGCGGTGCGCCGCGGCGCGCCCGACACCGGGTCGGTGTGGGTGATCGACGTGCGCACCGGGGCGTCCCGCTACGTCAACCGGTCGGTGGCGGAGTTCTGCCGCTGTCTGGTGCTGCTGTCGCGGACGCTGCCGACCCTGCGCGGCCGGGACCCGTACGCGGCGGGCAGGGGCGTCGCCGAGTTCCAGGAGGCGCTCGCCGACATCGACGGCTCGGTGTTCGGCGACCCCGAGCACTGGTGGGCGGTGATCGTCGAGCAGATGTGGGACGGGCTGCTGTGAACCCCGGTCACCGGTCGGGGGGCGCGGCCTCGTGCCCGGGGGCGCCGCCTGAGCGGCGGCGCTCCTTCATCGCGGCCTCGTGGACGTGCCGGACCCCGCCGAGCAGGCGCTGGCGCACCGCGCGCTCCACCTGCCGGAAGTCGGCGTAGTAGCCGTCGTCGTACTCCTCCACCAACTGGTAGGTCCAGCGGCCGTCGATGACGTTGCGTCCGATGAGGCGGTGGGTGATCTCGTCGGCGGCGCCGTGGTGCCCGGCCTCGCGCAGCAGCCGCACCGCCTCGTCGAGGACGCCGTCGGCGTGGCCGGTCAACTGGTGCATCGAGTACAGGTGGCCGCGGGCGCGTTCGACCGTCTCCAGGGCCTCGGTGAGTTTGCCGACGCCCGCGGCGGTGGCGTCGTCGGCGTCCGGGGGACACCGGTCCGCGCCGCGGTGGGCCGGGGTGTGGTGGTCCATGACGGAGGCGCTTCCCTCCGCGCGGTGGGGTCATGCGTCGTCACCCGGTGCCGCCTCGCGGTCCGCACCGCGGGACCGGGTGATGTGGTGGACGGCCGCGGCGCGGGTAGCGGTGGGGGCGGTGTCGTCGACAACCGAGGAGCGGACCCATGCGGGTGCTGAGCGAGGAGGAGATCTCCACCGCGCTGGCGAGTCTGGCGCACTGGGAGCACCAGGCCGACGCGCTGGCCCGGTTGGCTCCCACCGACGATCCGGCCGGGATGCGTGCGGCGGTCGACAGCGTCTCGGGGGCCGAACGCGACCACGTGGCCACCCGGGCCGCCCCCAACGGGCTGGTGGTGCGGGTGGCCACCCCGGGAGCGGGGGTCACCGACACGGACGTGGAACTGGCCGCGCGCATCGAGCAGACCATCGAGATGGGCGGCTCCGACGCGCGGCCTCAACCCCCGGGCGGGCGCTGAGGCCGCCGCTGTCACCGGCCGCCGCTATGGTGGCGCCGTGGTCTTCTACACACCGTTTCCCGCGCCCGCCGACCTGTCCGGTGACGTGGTGCTGGGCTGGACCACGCGGCTCGGCGGCGGCACGCACCGGCTGGTGCCGGACGGGTGCGTGGACGTGCTGTGGCTCGACAACGGGTCGGTGCTGGTGTGCGGGCCGGAGACGACGGCGTGGACGTTCGCGCTGCCGTCGGGTACCGAGGCGGTGGGGGTGCGGTTCCGTCCGGGGCGGGCCGCCACCGCGCTGGGCCTGGACGTCCCGGAGGCGCGCGACCGCCGCGTCCTCCTGGAGGACGTGCTCGGTTCGCGGGTGCAGCGGCACGTGGCCGAGCAGGTCGGCGCGGTCGCCGACGCGCGATCGCGGCTGCGTGTCCTGTACGGCCACGTGCGCGGCTGGCTGGAGGACGCCGCCGAGGCGGACCGGGTGGGCGAGACCGTGGCGGGCCTGCTGGGACACGACCTCGCCACGCCGGTGGCGGAGCTGGCGCGGGAGGCGGGGCTGAGCGAGCGGCAACTGCACCGCCGCTGCACCGCCGTGTTCGGCTACGGCCCGGCCACGCTGCGCCGCATCCTGCGCCTGCAGCGGTTCCTGCGCCTGGCCCGCCGCCCGGGTGCGCCCGCCGACCTGGCGTACCTGGCGTGTGCGGCGGGCTATGTGGACCAGCCGCACCTGTCGCGCGACTGCCGCGCCATAGCCGGGGTGAGCCCGCGCCAACTGCTGGTCGGCCGCTGATCGGCGGCCCCGTTCACGGCTGTCTGCCGCCGCCTCCCACCGCCTGCGCTTTCCGGACCGGCCCGTACCGGGGGTGTCGGGTTGCGGTGTCCGGTGGTCTGTCCGCGAGGTCGCGCCGCGCGCGGAGAAGAAGCGGCCGCCGGGTGCGGCCGTGGTGGGCGCGGCCTCGCTGGCGAGGACCACGTCGGCCCGCGTAGCACGTGCTGCCGGTCGCTCCCCTCCACCGTTCGCTCTGACGGCCTCGGGAGGCATCCTGGTCACTCGACCTGACCTGAGGTCAGGGGGCGAAGCGGCGGGACCTCCCCGCTCCGTTCCCCAGCGTCCCGGCTCCGGCTCCTGGCCCCGGTCGGACTGATCCCGCGGACCCGCTTGAAGGCCGTGCTGAAGGCGAACGCGTCGGCGTACCCCACCCGACGCGCCACCGCGCCGACGGTCAGCTCGGTCTCGGCCAGCAGGTCGGCGGCGAGCGCCATCCGCCACCGGGTCAGGTAGGTCAGCGGCGGCTCGCCGACCAGTTCGGTGAACCGCCTGGCCAGTGTGGTGCGGGAGACGCCCGCCTGCGCGGCCAGGGACGCGATCGTCCACGGCCGCTCCGGCGTCGTGTGGACGGCCCGCAGCGCCGGACCGACCACCGCGTCGCCGAGGGCACGGTACCAGGTGGGCGGGGCCGCCCCCGGGCCGTCGAACCAGTGCCGCAGCGTGCACACCAGCAGCCAGTCCAGCAGGCGGTCGAGCACGGGCTGGCCGCCGGACCGCCCCTCGCCGACCTGCGTCTCGATGCTGCTCCGCAGTGCCGCGCAGTCCGGGCCGTCCGGAACGACCAGCACCGGCGGCAGCGCCCGCAGCAGCAGCCGCGGCACCTGCTCCTGGGTCCGGAATGCGGCGGCCAGCAGCACCGTGTGCTCCGCGGAACCGGCGACCGTCGAACCGTCCGTCGCGCCCCCGCCGTCGCAGCGGACCTCTCTCGGCGGCTCCGGCGGGGTCGCGGCGGGGTCGTCGGTGAACACGAAGGGCTCCGGACCGCGCACGACCGCCGTCTCCCCCACCCCGATGAGCCGCGGTTTCCCGCTCCCCCGCACGATCCACCCCTGTCCGCGCAGCGGCACGCACAGCGTCAGGGAGGCGCCGTCGACGAAGCGGACGGCCCACGGAGGGGAGAGAACCGAGCGGTCGAACACGGCGCCGCGGCCCCGTATCCCTCCCAACAGATCGTCGAATACGTCCATGCCGTCACCCTAGGTCCGGACCCGGCCGCCTCCCGCCGTGAGGGAACCACCGGGCGACCGCGCAGGCGCCCGGGACGCGCGGCCGCGGTCCCCGCCGCCTGGTGCCGCTGTCCGGACGCGGCGCCGACCGCTTCGGTGGGGGCGGCCAGAGCATGCTCGCCGGGGAGCACGCCCTGCGGGACTCCGGCGGCGCGGAGCGGACGGCCCCCAGGGCGAACAACTTCGACCAGAACTTCGACGAGGACCCGTGGGAGCCGGGCGGCTGGCGCTGCCGATCGGCGCGGTTCCGGAGCCGTTACGCGGCGGGCCTGGCCGATTCCGGTGGCCGGGCAGGGGTGCTGCGGGCCGGACTCGGTCCCATGTCCGATCCGTACACGACAGCGCGCCCCCGTCCCGGCAGGATCGGGGCCATGACGCAGATCCTCAAACGCTACGACTTCCTCGCCGCCGAGTTCACCCGCCGGGTCGGCGGCGTCGCGGCCGAGAAGTGGGACGCCCCCTCGCCGTGCGCCGGCTGGAGCGCCCGCGACGTGCTGCGGCACGTGATCGAGACGCATGTGGCCATGCCCGGGTACGTGGGGCTGAGGGTGGAACTGACCGGGTCGGTCGACGATGACCCGGCCGCCGCGTGGGCCGAGGCGCGCGACGCGCTGCGGGAGATCCTCGCCGACCCCGACCGCGCCGGCCTGGAGTACGACGGGTGGTTCGGCCGCACCCGGCTGGAGGCGACCGTGGACCGCTTCCTCGGCTTCGACCTGCTCGTGCACGCCTGGGACATCGCGCGCGCCACCGGGCAGGACGAGACGCTGCCCGGCGAAGAGGTCGCCCGCGTGCACGCCGACGCCCTGGAACTGGGCGACAGCCTGCGTTCGGCGGGTGTCTGCGGCCCCGAGGTCGAGGTGGGCGCCGCGGCCTCGGCCCAGGACCGGCTGCTGGCGTTCCTGGGCCGAACTCCCTGACGTCAGTCCCGCCAGCCCAGCCGCGCGGCCGCCGCCGCCCAGGCCGCCTCGTCGCCGGAGGGCTCGTGGCGGCGCACCTGCTGGGTGGCGGCGGTCAGGGCGCGCATCCGCTCCAGGTCGCCGACGAGTCCGGCGGCGCGGGCCTGGACCAGCAGGTTGCCGATGGCGGTGGCCTCCACCGGCCCGGCCAGCACCGGCAGGCCCACCGCGTCGGCGGTGAGCTGGCACAGCAGTTCGTTGCGCGCTCCCCCGCCCACGACGTGCACCACGGACACGTCGCGGCCGGTCAGTCGGGCCGCGGTGCGGATGACGCGGCGGTGCGCCAGCGCCAGGCTCTCCAGGACGCAGCGCAGCACCGCCGCGTGCCCCTGCGGGGGCCGCTGGCCGGTTGCGCGGCAGTACTCGGCGATGCGGGCGGGCATGTCACCGGGCGGCAGGAAGCGCGGGTCGTCGGGGTCGACGAGCGCGGCGAACGCGGGCTCCTCGGCGGCCCGGGCGAGCAGGTCGGGCAACTGGTCGGCGGTCATGCCCCAGGTGCGCAGGCTCTCGTTGACCAGCCACAGCCCCATGACGTTGCGCAGGAACCGGACGGTGCCGTCCACGCCGAGTTCGTTGGTGAAGTTCGCGGCGCGCGCGGCCTCGGTGCGCAGCGGCGCGTCCAGTTCCAGTCCGGCCAGCGACCAGGTGCCGCAGGAGATGTAGGCGAAGTCGGGGACGGTGGCGGGCACGCCGACGACGGCGGAGGCGGTGTCGTGGGAGGCGACCGCGACCACGGGCACGCCGTCCAGGCCGGTGGCCTCGGCGACCTCCGGCAGCAGCGGCCCCAGCGGGCTGCCGGGTTCGCGCAGCGGCGGCAGGATCGCGGGGTCGGCGCCGACCTCGGCGGCCAGGGCGGTGTCCCAGGAGCGCGTGGCCACGTCGAGCAGGCCGGTGGTGGAGGCGTTGGTGACCTCCGCGCCGATACTGCCGGTCAGCCAGTAGCCGATGAGGTCGGGGACGAGCAGCAGGGTGCGGGCGGCGGCCAGGGCGGCGGTGCCGCGCGCGGCGGCGAGCTGGAAGACCGTGTTGAACGGCAGGAACTGCAGTCCGTTGACCGCGTAGAGCCGGTCGGCGCCGAGGCGTTCGGCCGTGCTCGCGGCCACGCCGTCGGTGCGCGCGTCGCGGTAGTGGTGGGGTAGGCCCAGCAGGGCGCCGTCGCCGTCGAGCAGGCCGTAGTCCACCGCCCAGGAGTCCACCCCGATCGAGGCGGGGGCGTGCTCGGCGGCCCGGCGCAGGCCGTGCCGGATCTCGCGGTAGAGGCCGACGACGTCCCAGTGCAGGCCGTCGGGCAGGGGGACGCCCCCGTTGGGGAACCGGTGGACCTCGGTGAGGGCGAGTTCGCGGGCGCCGATCCGGCCGGCGACGACGCGTCCGCTGGACGCGCCCAGGTCCACGGCGGCGAAGGAGCGGGAGGCGGTCATGGGGGCCTTTCCACTGGGTTCGACTCGGGAAGCTGCGGGAACGGGGGTGTCCCGCCGCCGGGGGAGGTCGGCCCGGCGGCGGGACGTCCGCGGACGGGCCTCAGCGTAGGAACGCCGCCGCCACGCCCGCGTCCACGGGGACGTGCAGGCCGGTGGTGTGGCTCAGCTCGCCCGCGGTCAGCGCGAAGACCGCGTTGGCCACGTGTTCGGGCAGCACCTCGCGCTTGAGCAGGGTGCGCTTGGCGTAGAAGGCGCCGAGTTCCTCCTCGGGCACGCCGTAGACGGCGGCGCGCTGGGCGCCCCAGCCGCCGGCGAAGATGCCGGAGCCGCGCACCACGCCGTCGGGGTTGACGCCGTTGACGCGGATGCCGTGCTCGCCGAGTTCGGCGGCCAGCAGCCGCACCTGGTGGGCCTGGTCGGCTTTGGCCGCGCCGTAGGCGATGTTGTTGGGCCCGGCGAACACGCCGTTCTTGCTGCAGATGTAGACGATGTCGCCGCCCATGCCCTGCTCGGTCATGACGCGCGCGGCCTCGCGGGAGACCAGGAAGGAGCCGCGGGCCATCACCGAGTGCTGGACGTCCCAGTCGGCGGTGGTGGTCTCCAGCAGCGGCTTGGAGATGGACAGTCCCGCGTTGTTGACGACCAGGTCCACGCCGCCGTAGGCGAGCACGGTCTCGCGCAGCGCGGCGGCGATCTGGGCCTCGTCGGTGACGTCCACGGCAACCGGGATGGCGACGTCGCGCGGCCCGATCTCGGCGGCGACCTTCGCGGCGGCGTCGGCGTCGCGGTCGGCGACGGCCACGCACGCGCCCTCGGCGGCCAGCCGCAGCGCGATGGCGCGGCCGATGCCCGAGCCCGCGCCGGTCACGAACGCCACGCGGGTGGCCAGCGGCTTGGGCTTGGGCATGCGCTGGAGCTTGGCCTCCTCCAGCGCCCAGTACTCGATGCGGAACTTCTCCGACTCGTCGATGGGCGCGTAGGTGGAGACGGTCTCCGCGCCGCGCATGACGTTGATGGCGTTGACGTAGAACTCGCCCGCGACCCGGGCGGTCTGGGCGTCCTTGCCGAAGGAGAACATGCCCACCCCGGGCACCAGCACGATCGCCGGGTCGGCGCCGCGCATGGCCGGGGAGTCGGGGGCGGCGTGCCGCTCGTAGTAGGCGCGGTAGTCCTCGCGGTAGGCGGCGTGCAGTTCCTTCAGCCGCTCGACGGTCTGCTCCAGCGGCGCCGACGGAGGCAGGTCCAGCACCATGGGGCGGACCTTGGTGCGCAGGAAGTGGTCGGGGCAGGAGGTGCCCAGCGCGGCCAGGCGGGGGTGCTCGGCGCGGGCGACGAAGTCGAGCACGACGTCGGAGTCGGTGTAGTGGCCCACCTGCGGCCGGTCGGTGGAGGCCAGGCCGCGCAGCACGGGGAACAGTGCGGCGGCGCGGGCGCGGCGTTCGGCCTCGGGCAGGGGCGCGTAGCCGTCGACGACCTCGCCGAAGGGGTGGGCGTCGGTGGCGCGTGCGGCGATGAACTCCTCGGCGGTGCGGATGATCTCCAGGGAGTGGGCCTCGCACTCCTCGGAGGTCTCACCCCAGGCGGTGATGCCGTGTCCGCCGAGGATGACGCCGATGGCCTGCGGGTTGGCGGCCTTGATGGCGGCGATGTCCAGGCCGAGTTGGAAGCCGGGGCGCCGCCACGGCACCCACACCACGCGGTCGCCGAAGCACTCGGCGGTGAGCGCCTCGCCGTCGGCGGCGCAGGCCAGTGCGATCCCGGAGTCGGGGTGCAGGTGGTCCACGTGCGCGGCGTCGACGAGGCCGTGCATGGCGGTGTCGATGGAGGGCGCGGCCCCGCCCTTGCCGTGGGCGCAGTAGTCGAACGCGGCGACCATCTCGTCCTCGCGCTCCTCACCCGGGTAGACGCCGGTGAGTGCGCGCAGCCGGTCCAGGCGCAGCACGGCCAGTCCGCGTTCGGTGAGCGTGCCCAGGTCGCCGCCGGAGCCCTTGACCCACATCAGTTCCACCGGGTCGCCGGTGACGGGGTCGGTGTCGGTTCCCTTGGCGGAGGTGTTTCCGCCCGCGTAGTTGGTGTTGCGCGGATCCGCGCCGAGTCGGTTGGAGCGTTCGATGAGCGCTTCGACCTGCGGATGCGAGGAGAGGGAGGACATCCCCGGTTCCCTTCCGGTGTGGTTGTCGGATGGTGGTTCGGACGGTGGTCTCGGATGGCGGTCAGGCTCCCCAGCCCGCCTGCTGGCCGCCGACGCGTTCGGCGGCGACCCGCTCGGCGTAGCCGGAGCGGGCGAAGGCGGCCATGGGGTCGGGGTCCAGGCCCTGCTCGGTGCGCAGTTCGGTGAGCAGGGGGCGCACGTCGGTGTTGTAGGCGTCCATCAGGACCGCGTTGGCGGCGAGTACGTCGCCCGCCTCCTGGGCCGCGGCGAGCGCGTCGGCGTCGACCAGGAGGGCCTTGGCGGTGGCCTCCTGGACGTTGAGCACGGAGCGGATCTGGCCGGGGATCTTGGGTTCGATGTTGTGGCACTGGTCGAGCATGAACGCCACGCCTGCGGCCGGGTCGTAGCCGCCGCCCCGGATGACCTCGTGCATGATGCGGAAGAGCTGGAAGGGGTCGGCGGAGCCGACCATGAGGTCGTCGTCGGCGTAGAAGCGGGAGTTGAAGTCGAATCCGCCGAGCTTGTTCTCGCGCAGCAGGAAGGCGACGATGAACTCGATGTTGGTGCCGGGCGCGTGGTGGCCGGTGTCGACCACCACCTGGGCCTTGGGGCCCAGGCGCAGGCAGTGGGCGTAGGCGGTGCCCCAGTCGGGTACGTCGGTGGTGTAGAAGGCGGGTTCGAACAGCTTGTACTCCAGCAGGAGGCGCTGGCCGTCGCCGAGGCGGGCGTAGACCGCCTCCAGGGCCTCGGCGAGCCGGTCCTGGCGGGCGCGGATGCTGTCCTGGCCGGGGTAGTTGGTGCCGTCGGCGAACCACAGTTTGAGGTCGCGCGATCCGGTGGCGTCCATGATGTCGACGCATTCGAGCAGGTGGTCCAGGGCCTTGCGGCGTACCCGGGGGTCGGGGTTGCAGACGCTGCCGAGCCGGTAGTCGTCGTCCTGGAAGACGTTGGCGTTGATCGCGCCGATGCGCACGCCCAGGTCGGCGGCGTGGGCGGCCAGGGCCGCGTAGTCGTCGACGCGGTCCCAGGGGATGTGCAGGGCCACGGTGGGCGCGATCCCGGTGTGGTGGTGCACCTGGGCTGCGTCGGCGATCTTCTCCTCGGGGGTGCGGGGCACTCCGGGTTGGGGGAACACCTTGAAGCGGGTGCCGCTGTTGCCGAACGCCCACGAGGGCAGTTCGATGGCCTGGTGGGCCAGCGACTCCTTGACTGCGCTGAGGTCGGGCACGGATGGGACTCCTGAGTGAATCGTTTCAAAACGGGGTGCGGTGGTCTTCGGGGACCGCCGCGGCCTCAGTCGAGGTGGAAGACCTCGGTGAGGGGGACCATGGCGGCGTCGGGGCGGCCGTCGAGGCCCTCGAAGAAGGGCGCCATCTCGCGCTGCCAGCGCTCGTTGACGTCGGTGCGCTCCATGGCGGCCCGCGCCGCGGCGAAGTCCTCGGTCTCCAGGTAGCCGACGAGCAGGCCGTCGTCGCGGCAGAACAGCGAGTAGTTGCGCCAGCCCGCCGCACGCAGGGCGTCCAGCATCTCGGGCCACACCGCGGCGTGGCGTTCGCGGTACTCGGCGAGCCGGTCGGGTCTGACCTTGAGCAGGAAGCAGACGCGCTGCACGGGGCTCCTCTCTCCGGTCGGGTGGGGTACGCGGGGGTGGCCCCGGCAGGGTGCTGCCGGGGCCACCGGGGGTGACTAGAAGTCGTAGTCGTCGATGTTGTCGGCGTTGAAGCGGGTGGGCTCGCCGAGGACGATCTCGCCGTTCTCGCCGATCTCGTACTCGCCCAGGCGTCCGGCGGTGAAGGTCTGGCCCGACTCACCGGTGATCTGTCCGGCGGCCAGTGCCGCGCCCGTGTATCCGGCCAGGTAGGCCATGTCCTTGGGGTTCCACAGCGCGAACTCCTCGACGGTGCCGTTCTCGACGTACTCGCGCATCTGGTTGGGCGTGCCCAGGCCGGTGAGGGCGACCTCGCCCTTGTACTCGGAGTCGCTGAGGTAGCGCGCCGCCGCGGCCAGGCCGACGGTGGTGGGCGAGACCACGCCCGCCAGGTCGGGGTGGCTCTGCAGCAGGCCCTGCATCTCCTGGAAGGACTTCTGGTCGTCGTCGTTGCCGTAGACGGTGTCCACCACCTCGATGTCGGCGTAGTCGGGGTTGGTGGACAGCTCCTCCTCCATCAGCTCCAGCCAGAGGTTCTGGTTGGTGGCGTTGGGGGTGGCCGACAGGAAGGCGATCTCGCCCTCGCCGCCGATCTGCTCGGCGATCATCTCGACCTGGACCTTGGCCAGTCCCTCGGCCGAGGCCTGGTTGACGAAGGCGTCACGGCACTCGGGCGCGGTGTCGGAGTCGTAGGTGACGACCTTGGCCCCGGCCTGGCGCGCGGAGTTGAGCGCCGAGCACACCGCGTTGGGGTCGTTGGCCGCGATGACGATGACGTCGGAGCCCTGCTGGCTGAGGGTGTTGATGTAGCTGACCTGGGAGGAGGCGTTGGCGTCGGAGGGGCCGACCTCCTTGAACTCCGCGCCCAGCTCCTCGGCCACCTCGGCGCCGCCGGTGTTGGCGAAGGTGAAGTAGGGGTTGTTGAGCTGCTTGGGCAGGTAGCTGATGGTCAGGCCCTCGGGGATCTCGGCGTTGGGGTCGGCCTCGCCGCCCGCGCCGACCGCCGTCGTCTCCTCTTCCTCGCCGCGGGTGGTGCCGCCGCAGGCGGAGACGGCCAGCAGCAGACCCGCTGCCGCTCCGGCGGCGATACCGCGGGTCAGTCGGTTGCGAAACATCAGATCACCTCTTGCTTGGTGCGGGTGTTGGGGGATGGGGTGACGGCCCGGCCGGGTGGCGGGGCCGTGGTCCGACGGCGCTGCCTGAGGCGGGCCGCGACGTTGGGGACGACCACCGAGACGACCAGCAGCAGGCCGGTCACGATGGAGAGGGTGTCGGAGGAGACGTCGGCGAGCTGCAGGGCGTTGCGGATGGTGCCCAGCAGCAGGACGCCGCCCACCACTCCGGCCAGCGCGCCGCTGCCGCCGAAGATCGAGACGCCGCCGAGCAGCACCGCCGCGACCACCGACAGCTCCAGTCCGGCCGCGTTGTCGGCGCGGGCGCTGGCGTACTGGAGGGTCCAGAACACCCCGGCGGCGGCGGAGACCGCGCCGGAGGTGACGAACAGTCCCAGCTTGGTCCGCTGCACCGAGATGCCGGAGAAGCGGGCGGCCTCGTCGTTGTTGCCGATGGCGTACAGGGCGCGGCCGACGGGGGTGGCGTGCAGCACCACGCCGAAGGCGAGGGCGAGCACGATGATCAGCAGCGCGATCCAGGGGATCTGGGTCTCGCCCAGGCGCGCGGTGGCTCCTCCGGTCCAGGAGAACGGGAAGTCGGCGACGGCCCGGTCGCCCAGCACCACGTAGGCCAGGCCCCGGTACAGCGCCATGGTGCCGATGGTGACCGCCAGTGAGGGCAGTCCCGCCACGGTCACCAGCAGGCCGTTGACCGCGCCCAGGACCACGCCCAGGACCACGCACAGCGGGACGATGGTCTCCAGCGGCAGTCCCATGACCCACAGCTGTCCCATGACGGCGCTGGTCAGGCCCAGAATGCTGGCCACCGACAGGTCGATCTCGCCGGTGATGATGATGAGCGTCATGGGCAGCGCGATGATCGCGATCGCCGCGATGTCCAGGACGAGGAATCCGGTGTTGCGGCCGCTGGCGAAGCCGTCCACCCAGAAGGACGCGGCGATCACGGTCACCGCCAGCGCTCCCAGGACGGACGCCTCCCTGGTGGCCAGTAGGCGGCGCAGGGCCGTGGTGGACTCAGGCGCCACGGGACTCACCTCCACGAAGTCGGCGTTCGGCGCGGACGGACAGCAGCCGGTCCATGCCGATCGCGATGAGAATGAGCAGGCCGACCACCGCCTCCTGCCAGAATCCGTTGACCCGCAGGACCGGCAGCGCCGCTCCGATGGTGGTGAGCAGGACCGCGCCCAGCGCCGCGCCGAGCACGGTGCCGCTGCCGCCGAAGATCGCGACGCCGCCGACCACGGCCGCGGCGACGACTTCAAGTTCCAGACCTGTGCCGACGGTGGCGTCCAGGGTGCCGAAGCGGGCGGCGTAGCACACTCCCGCCAGGCCCGCCAGGGCCCCGTTGACGACGAAGGCGGAAAAGACCCTGCGGTCCACCGGGATTCCGGACAGGCGCGCCGCGTCGGGTTCGGAGCCGATGGCGTAGAGTTCGCGTCCGCTGCGGTAGGAGGCCAGGTACCAGCCGACCACCGCGGCGACCAGGACCGCCGCCAGGGCGAGCACCGGAACACCCAGGACCGTCTGGCGGCCCAGCGCCAGGAAGGCGGAGGGCATGTCGGCGGCGTTGATCTGCCGGCCCGCGGCCCACCAGTGGTCGACGCCGCGGAAGATGTAGAGCGTGCCCAGGGTGACGACGAGGGCGGGGACGCGGGCCGCGGCCACGAGCACTCCGTTGACGGCGCCGCACAGGGCGCCCACCAGGACGCCCGCCACGACGGCCACACCGACGGGCAGGTCGGGGAAGGCGACGAAGAGGCTGCCCACCGCGAACGCGGACAGGCCCAGGATGGAGCCCACCGACAGGTCCACGCTGCGGGTGATGATGACCAGGGTCTGGCCCACAGCCAGAATGGTCAGCAGGGTCGCGCCCAGCAGCAGGTCGCGCACGCTCTGGGCGGACAGGAAGTTGGGGTTGACGACCGTGGTGACCCCGATCAGCAGCACCAGGGCCAGCAGGATGCCGGCCTCGCGCACCTGCCGGATGCGGCGTCCGGCCCCGGCGTCGCCGCCGCCGTGCTCCTTCAGGCGGGGTTCGGGCGTGGTGGTCGAGGCGCTCACGCGGCCTCACCCCGCTGCCCCGTGGCCGCGTACATGACGGACTCCTCTGTGGCTTCGTCTCGGGAGAGTTCGGCGCTGATCCGCCCCTCGTGCATGACCAGCACCCGGTCGGCCATGCCGAGGACCTCGGGCAGCTCGCTGGAGACCATGACAACCGCCAGTCCCTGCCCCGCCAGTTGCGACAGCAGGCGGTGCACCTCGGACTTGGTGCCCACGTCGATGCCGCGGGTGGGCTCGTCGACGATGAGGACCTTCGGTTCGGTGGACAGCCACTTGGCCAGGACGACCTTCTGCTGGTTGCCTCCGGAGAGGGTGGACACGGCGTCGGTGAGTCGTCCGGCCTTGACCTGGAGGCGCTGGGCCCACTCCCGGGCGGCGCGCTCCTCGCTGCGGCCGCGCAGCAGGCCGAACCGGCTGAGCGGCCAGCGCCGGGTGAGGGTGGCGTTGCGCTCCACCGACATCTCCATGACCAGTCCCTGCTGGCGGCGGTCCTCGGGGACCAGGGCCACCCCGGCGGCCATGGCCGCCGACGGGGAGCCCTTGCGCAGGGGTCGGCCGTTGACGCGGACGGTTCCGGAGTCGTAGGAGTCGACGCCGAAGACCGCGCGCATGACCTCGCTGCGGCCCGCCCCCACCAGGCCGGCCAGCGCCACGATCTCTCCGGCGCGGACCTGGAAGCTCACGTCGGAGAAGACGCCGGCGCGGGTGAGGCCGTCCACCCGGAGGACCACGTCGCCCGGTTCGGTGTCCTGTTTGGGGAAGAGGGCGGTGACGTCGCGTCCCACCATCTTGCGCACGATCGTGTCGACGGTGAGCTCGGCGATGGGGTCGGTGGAGATGTACTGGCCGTCGCGCATCACGGTGACGCGGTCGCACAGGGCGAAGACCTCGTCGAAGCGGTGGGAGATGAACAGGATCGCCGCCCCGGAGTCGCGCAGCGAGCGCGCCACGGCGAACAGCCGCTCCACCTCCACTCCGGACAGCGCGGCGGTGGGCTCGTCCATGATCAGGACCCTGGCCTTGCGCGAGAGCGCCTTGGCGATCTCGATGAGCTGCTGGTCGGCGATGGACAGGCCCTTGGCGGGACGGGCCGGGTCGATGCGCACGCCCAGCCGGGCGAACAGCGCGTCGCAGGCGGCGTGCATGGCGGCCCTGTCGATGCGCCGTCCCCGCTTCAGCGGCTGGCGGCCCATGAAGATGTTCTCCGCCACCGACAGGTCGGGGAAGAGGGTGGGTTCCTGGTAGATGACGGCCACGCCGGCCTGCTGGGCGTCTGCGGGGCCGGTGAAGACCACCGGCTCACCGTCGACCTCGATCCGACCCTCGTCGGGCTGGTGCACTCCGGCCATGGTTTTGACCAGGGTGGACTTGCCCGCCCCGTTCTCTCCGCACAGCGCGTGGATCTCCCCCGCCCGCAGTCGCAGCGACACGCCGCGCAGTGCCTGGACGTTCCCGAAGGACTTGGCGACGTCGACGAGTGCGAGCGGGGGCGACGGCGGAGGCTGTTGGGCCACGACGCCCTCCTTTGGTCTTCCTGAGCCACTCTCGTGGCAAAAACGTTTTAATGAAGAGCACGTTAAATGTCTCACACAAGACGCGTCAAGAGGGCAGCGCCAACCGGCTCCGACCTCCGCAGACCCGTCCGAGGCGGTTGCGGGACCACCGGGTTTCCAAAGTTTTCCCAACCTGGCGCCGTAAGGTGACGCACCGCTATTGACACGTTTCAATCCAGTGGCGATCATGGAGAGTACCGTCTGCCCTCCACCACAGTCCGGAGCCCCTGCCTTGCCTGCCCCTGAGAACACCAGACGCCCTGTCGGGATCAACGACGTCGCGGCCCGGGCGGGCGTGTCTCCGGGAACCGTGTCCAACGTGCTCAACCGCCCCGAACGGGTGGCCGAGGCCACCCGGCTCAGGGTCGAGCGGGCGATCCGGGAACTGGACTACGTGCGCAACTCCTCGGGCCGCAGCCTGCGCGCGGGCCGCAGCGACTCCGTCGGCCTGCTCGTCCTGGACGTCACCAACCCCTTCTTCACGATGGTCGCCCGGGGTGTGGAGGACCAGGCCGCCGAGGACGGCCTCACGGTGATGCTGCTGAACTCGGCGGAGAACCCCGAGCGGCAGCGGCGCTCCCTGCGCGTCCTGGCCGAGCACCGCGCGGCGGGGGCCGTGGTGATGCCGGTCGACAACGACGTGGCCGACCTGCTGTGGCTGCGGGAGCGCGGCATCCCGTGGGTGCTGCTGGACCGCGGCGACGTCGCCGTCGACGTGGGCAGCAGCGTGTACGTGGACAACCACGCGGGCGGCCTGGCCGCGGGACGGCACCTGGTCAGCCTCGGACACGAGCGGATCACCTACCTGAGCGGCCCGCTGTCGCTGGAGCAGTGCCGCACCCGCCTGGCCGGGCTGCGCGCCGCCCTGGAGGAGAACGGCGTCGAGGCCGGCGACGCGGTCCGGCTGATCGAGGCCCCCTCGCTGACCGCCGACTCCGGGGAGAAGGCCGTGGAGGAGGTGCTGGCGGGCGGCCCCCGGCGGCGCCCCCAGGCGGTGTTCTGCGCCAACGACCAGCTCGCGCTCGGCCTGCTCAAGGGGCTGGGGGCGCGCGGCCTCTCCGTTCCCGACGACCTGTCGGTGGTCGGCTACGACGACGTCGACGTCGCGGCCCTGGTCCACCCCGGCCTGACCACCGTCGCCCAGCCCAAGTACCAGATCGGCCGCGCGGCGATGCGCCTGCTCGCCGCCGAGATCCACGAACCCCGGGGCGCGCACGAGCGCCTGGTGTTCACCCCACGGCTGGTGGTGCGGGGCTCCACCGCCGCCCACCGCGGCTGACCCCGGCGGCTCCCCGCGCGAACGACAGAAGGGGGCGGTCGCCGCGGCGACCGCCCCCTGCCCCCTTCTCCAGGGTCAGCGCACGCCCATGAGGTACTCCAGGGCGATCTGGTCCAGCCGCTCGAAGTGGTAGCCGCGCCTGCCCACCTCGTCCAGGTCGATCGTCTCGGCGCGCAGGTCCGCCACGCTCTCTCCCGGCTCCAGGGTGGGCCGCTCCAGCTCGAAGACCCGCGCGGCCTCCATGGCCTCGCGCACCTCGGGGTCGGCGCGGAACGCCTCCGCCTTGGCCTTGAGGATGAGGTAGTTGCGCATGCAGTTGCGCGCCGCCTCCCACACCCCGCTCATGTCCTCGGTGCGGGGGGTCTTGAAGTCGAAGTGCCGCGGCCCGTCGTAGCCGTGGCTCTCCAACAGGTTGACCAGGAAGAACGCGTCCCTCAGGTCGCCCGCGCCGAACCGCAGGTCCTGGTCGTACTTGATGCCGCGCTGGCCGTTGAGGTCGATGTGGAACAGCTTGCCGTGCCACAGCGCCTGGGCCACGCCGTGGGTGAAGCTCAGCCCCGCCATCTGCTCGTGGCCGACCTCGGGGTTGAGCCCCACCATCTCGGGGTGCTCCAGCTCGTTGATGAAGGCCAGCGCGTGCCCGATGGTGGGCAGCAGCACGTCGCCGCGCGGCTCGTTGGGCTTGGGCTCGATCGCGAACCGCAGCCCGTAGCCCTGGGAGCGGACGTAGTCGCACAGGATGTCGAAGGCCTCGCGCAGCCGGTCCAGGGCGGCGGCGTCGTTCTTGCCCGCCTCGAACTCGGCGCCGTCCATGCCGCCCCAGCACACGTAGGTGCGCGCGCCCAGCTCGGCGGCCAGGTCGATGTTGCGCATCACCTTGCGCAGGGCGTAGCGGCGCACGTCGCGGCTGTTGGAGGTGAAGCCGCCGTCGCGGAACACCGGGTGGCTGAACAGGTTGGTGGTGACCATGGGCACGGCCAGGCCGGACTCGCCCAGCGCCTTGGTGAAGCGCTTGATGACGGCGTCGCGCTCGGTGTCGCCGCTGCCCGGCGGGATGAGGTCGTCGTCGTGGAAGGTGATGCCGTAGGCGCCCAGCTCGCTGAGCTTCCCCACCGCCTCGACGGGGTCGAGGGCGGGGCGCACGGCCTCCCCGAAGGTGTTGTGGCCGCGCCATCCCACGGTCCACAGTCCGAAGCTGAACCGGTCCTCGGGGGTGGGCTGGTAGTCGGTCATGCTGGCCTCTTTCGTGGTCGACGGGACTTGCGGTTCAGAGTCGGTCGCGGGCGGCGGCGTAGCGCTCCCGCACCTGCGGGGTGGGGTCGGCCTCGCTCACGGCGGTCGAGGCGTTCTCCCACGCGGGCGGCTCGGCGGTGCCGGACAGCGCCCAGGCGGCCTGGCGGGCGGCGCCGTCGGCGACGTACTCGCCCTCGGCGGGCACGGTGACGGGGCGGCCCAGGACCCGCGGGGCGAGGGCGCGGACCGCGGCCGAGCGCGCGCCGCCCCCGACGAGCAGGACCCGGCGCACCGGCACCCCCTGGTCGACCAGGGCGTCCACGGCGTCGGCCAGACCGCACAGCATGCCCTCGACGAAGGCGCGCGCCACGTTCTCCGGGCGCAGGTTGGCGCGGGTGAGGCCGTCCAGGCGGCCGGTGGCCTCCGGCAGGTCGGGGGTGCGCTCGCCGTCCAGGTAGGGCAGCAGCACCAGGCCGTCCGCGCCCGGAGGGGCCGCCAGCGCCAACCGGTCGAACTCGGCCAGGTCCACGCCCAGCGCGGCGGCCCCGGCGCTCAGGACGCGGGCGGCGTTGAGGGTGCACACCAGCGGCAGGAAGCGGCCGGTGGCGTCGGCGAACCCGGCGACGGCGCCGGTGGGGTCGGCGGTGGGCTTCTCGGCGACGGCGAAGGCGGTGCCGGAGGTGCCGATGGAGACCACGACGTCGCCGGGGCGGGCGTCCAGGGCCAGCGCGGCGGCCATGTTGTCGCCGGTTCCGGCGGCCACCACGCCGATGGACGGCAGTTCGGGGGCGCGGACCTCGCCGACCGCCTCGGCCGGGTCGGCGACGCGGGGGATGCGCAGCTCGCGGCCGAAGGCCAGGGTGAGCAGGTCGGTGCGGTAGGCGCCCGCGGCCGCGTCGTAGTAGCCGGTGCCGGAGGCGTCGCCGCGGTCGGTGACGGGTTCGGTGGCGCGGGTGAGGCGCTGGGTGATCCAGTCGTGGGGCAGCAGGACGCTCTCGGCGCGCGCGGCGTTGTCGGGTTCGTTGCGGGCCAGCCAGCGCAGCTTGGTCACGGTGAAGCTGGCCACGGGCACCGAGCCGACCGCCCTGCTCCACTCCCCCGGTCCGCCCAGTTCGGCGACGAGGTCGGCGGCCGCGCCCGCGGAGCGGGTGTCGTTCCACAGCAGCGCGTCGCGCACGGGCTCGCCGTCGGCGTCGAGCGCGACCATGCCGTGCTGCTGGGCGGCGACGGCGATGGCGGCGACGTCGTCGAGCAGCCCGCCACCAGCGGCCTCGAGCAGGGCCTGCCACCACGCGTGCGGGCTGACCTCGGTCCCTTCGGGGTGAGGCGCGCGGCCGGAGCGGACGAGCGCTCCGGTGGCGGCGTCGCGGACGACGATCTTGGTGGCCTGGGTGGAGGAGTCGACTCCGGCGACGAGCGGCATGGGGCCTCTCTTTGGTGGGGCGGTACGACATCTATTAGTTTTGTGTTTGAACGAATTGGTTGTCAATCCTCGACCGGGCAGAAACCAGCACACTGGAGGTCGAGGACGCGGAGGGGCACGCCGTGGGGGCGTGCACGGGAGGGGAGCCGCCGCATGGTGGGCGCAAGCGAGGGACCGGCCGGATTCCAGGCCGTCAGGGAGACCAACCTGGGCATCGTGCTGCGCACGATCCGCACCAGCGCGCCGTGCTCGCGGGCGGTGGTCGCCGCGTCGACCGGCCTGACCAAGGCCACCGTCTCCAGCCTGGTGGCCGAGCTCATCGACCGGGGTCTGGTGTGCGAGACCGGACTGGTCAACCAGCGCCGGGTGGGCCGCCCCGGCATGATGCTGACCGTCAACGGCTCCACCCTGGTCGCGATCGGGGTGGAGGTCAACGTCGACTACATCGCCCTGGCAGCCGTCGACCTGCTGGAACGCGAGGTGCTCACCCGGCACGTGGCCTTCGACGCCCGCTCGGCCGGCCCCGAGGAGTGCGCGGCGCGGCTGCGCGACCTGCTGCTGGAGGTCACCGGCGACCCCCTGCTGCACGAGCGGCCGCTGCTGGGCGTGAGCGTGGCGGTGCCCGCGCTCATCGACGTCGCCGCCGGAACCGTCACCAACGCCCCCAACCTCGGCTGGCACCACTTCCCCATGCAGCGGCGGCTGACGGACCTGCTGGCCGACACCGCGCTGGCCGGGGCCCCGGTGCTGGTCGACAACGACGCCAACCTGGGCGCGGTCGCCGAGTACCGGGGCGGCCACCTGGCCCGCACCATGGACCTGGTGTACCTGACCGGTGAGGTCGGCATCGGCGCGGGCGTGCTGATGAACGGCGAGCCGCTGCGCGGCGCCAGCGGGTTCGCCGGGGAGATCGGGCACATCCCGCTGCTCAAGGACGGGCCGAGGTGCGCGTGCGGGCAGCGCGGCTGCCTGGAGGCGCTGGCGGGGGTGGAGGCGATCCTGCGCCGCGCCGTCCCCGACCTGGTGCCGGACGCTCCGGTGCGCGGCAGCGTCGTGGGGTCGCTGATCGAGGAGACCGCGCGCCGCGCCGAGGCCGACGACGCCACGGCGCTTCGGGCGCTGCACGACGCGGGAAGCTGGCTGGGCCGCGCCGCGGCGACCCTGGTCAACCTGCTCAACCCCAGCGCGATCATCCTGGGCGGCTACTTCGTGCCGCTCGCCCCGTGGCTGCTGCCGTCCTGCCGGGAGGCGATGGCCGCGCACTCCTTCGCCCCCGACAGCGGCAACTGCCGCGTCGAGCCCTCCGCCCTGGGCCTGAGCGCGGCGGCGCGGGGAGGGGCGATGGCCCTGATCGACGCCCTGGACACCGGCTCCCTGCCGCTGCCCCCGGGCAGCTCGGCGGCCTGAGCGCGACGGCCCCGGGACCGCACCCGCGTGCCGAGCGCGGCCCCGGCGTCATACCCGGTGGGAGCTGCCGCCGGTCCTGCTTGAGACCGGCGGGGAAGACGGCCCACTCGGAGCGGGCGCGACCGAGACGGCCGAGGTCACGGTGCCGGGTGTCGCGGACCAGCACCGCCTCGGGGATCCCACCGGGGTTGGAGTGCCGAGTTCTGTGGTGGGCGCGGGCCGAAGAAGGCGGGGGCGGGGTATTCCATCTCAACCCCCGCGGTGGGTTCCCACGGGCTGGCCGCGCCTGGTCGAGGCGCCCCGGCGCCGAGTCCGGACGCGCCTCCACGGGCGGACCGGGGCAAGGACACCGGCCGCCCCGGACCGGCCCCCCTACAAGGGGTGCGGGGTGGTCTTTCCCGTACCGGAAGGTGGGGCCGTGTCCGGACTCGGCGCCGGGGCGCCTCGACCGGCCACCGGCAGCCGGTGGGGTCCCATCGCGGGGGCGGGGCTGGAATACCTCCGGACCGGCCGCTCCGGCCCGGGACCGGCTCGCGGGCTCCCTACACCCCGATGCCTCACGAGAACCCTCCCATCAGAGTCCAGTCAGCGACCTCGACGCAGTCGGATTCTCCCGGCTGTGGCTGGACTTGTGCGTGGCGGCCGAACCGGTGAGGACCTGCTGACTACAGACGCCCGGCCTTCAACACGGTGAGGAACTCCGCCCACGCCTTCGGTGCGAAGCCCAGATGACCGAGGTCGCGGTGTTGGGTGTCGCGGACCAGCACCGCCTCGGGGGTCTCGGCGACCTCGACGCAGGCTCCGCCGCTCTCGTTGCTGTAGCTGGACTTGTGCCAGTCAAGACTGTGGGGGGCCATCAGAACTCTCCTTGGATCTGTGCGATCAACTGTCGGGACGCTCCCAGAGGCAGGGCCGCTCCCCGCAGGTCAGAGAACAGTTGGGAGTAGTCGTCCACTGCGTCCGAGTCGTCCGTGGGCGTTCCAGAGCGTCGTGTCTCCACATACAGGACAGGATTGCGTCTGGGAACCGTGAACAGCATAAAACTGTTGGTCAGTCCCGGATGGTGGTCACTGTCGTAGGGCACCACCTGGACGGAAACGTGTGGCTTCTCGCTCTCTTCCAGCAGATTACCGAGCTGCCGCTTCATCACCTCGCGCCCCCCGGTGGGACGGCGCAGCACCCCCTCGTCCACGACGACGACCAGACGGGGTGGACGCTCTCGGTCAAAGATCTTCTTGCGGTTCATCCGGCCGCGCACCAACTCCTCAATCTCAGCAGGAGTGTCCCGAGGACGACCGACACGGAAGATGTGCTCGGCGTACTCCTCGGTCTGCAACAACCCCGGAATCAGAAGAGGGTGGTACTCCCAGATCTCAGAGGCGGCCCGTTCGATGTCGGCCACCTTCTCGTACCAGGTCGGCAGCCCCGTTCCGGTGGAACGGTCCCACAGTTCGGTGAGTGTGCCAGGCGTGCCGAGTGCGGCGTCAATTCGTTCTATATGGTCCCTTTTGATGCCGCGTGCACCGCGCTCCATCGCACTGAGCATGGTCGGCGAGACCATTACCAGCTTCGCCAACTCCTCCTGCGAAAGCCCAGATCGTTGCCGCTGCTCCCGGATCTTCCGGCCAATCCTGATCCAGCGGCCCCTGTCTTTCTGCACTACTTCCCTCCCTCCTGCACTAGCCCTGCACAGTCACTTACTGCGCATGACTCATTACTTGACTTTAGTCAAAGGGATGGAAACCGTCTAGCGATTCAGGAAGTGTGTGGACACCGAAGGACAGCGAAAGAACGCGATTTTCTTCCGCACCAGCCTTCACACACAAACGGCCCTGACCCGGTGTAGCAGCACCGGATCAGGGCCTTAGCCCCCGACCTGACTCGACCAGGTGGTGACTCATGCAAAAGCCTACTGCCCGCCCCGTGCCTGAAACGCGGCATCCGTCTCGTGTGCGCCTCTATGTTCTTTGTTCCGGAAAGGCGGTGGCGCGGTGACCGTCGCGTTCACGTCCTTTCCCGGCGTGCCGGACAGCGTGGCCGCCGCGCGCCGGTTCGTGGTCGGCGCGGTCCGGTTGTGCCCGCGTTCCGCCGCTCCGGACGAGGTGGTGGAGCGGGCCGAACTGATCGTCTCGGAGTTGGCGACGAACGCGATCCTGCACACGCACTCGGGTGACCCCGGCGGGTTCTTCAAGGTGCGGGTACACGTGGACGGGCGCGGTGTACGGGCCGAGGTGCGCACCCTGCACCCGCGCCTGTGGCAGTCCGCGCCCCACGTGGTCAAGCCCGAAGACCCGTTCCGCGAGCACGGCCGGGGTCTGTTCCTGGTCGACCAGCTCGCCACCGAGTGGGGCACCCTCGCCCCCTGGGAGGAAGGCGTGTACTTCCTCCTCGCCTGGCCCTGACCTTGTTGATCTTGATACCGGGGGTCGTTCTCCGCGATCTTCGGCCCCCGGTGTCGATCTCAACGCCCGTCTGTCCGCGCCTCCGGTCGGGGGTTTGGGTCTGCGGTCACCCAGCGGGATGTGTTTCGGCCGGGAGGCCCGGCAACCCCTGCCTGGGCTCCGGGTTTCGGAGGGATGGAAAGGCCCGTGTGTGCTCGGGGCTCTGCCACCCCTCGACTGCGGGCACCATCCCCATCCCTCCCCCACCCCTGGAGAGGTGAAAGCTGCCGCGCCTCGCGGCAGAAACACACCCCGCACCCGATCGCCAACCCCAACCACCCGACCACACCAATCCCGAAGAACCTCAGGACCATGCCGCAGCCGCTGATCACCCGCGCCGCCCTCAAGGCCGCCATCACCGCCCGCGAACTCAACCCCAACCACCCCGTCTTCCCCACCGAGTTCTGGACCCATCCGGTCGTCGCCCGGGCCGTGGCCCGCCTCGACACCACCACCCTCATCCGCCAGGCCCGCACACTCACCCCCATCACCCAGGAACAACTCGCCCACCTCACCGGACTCACCCAGGCCACCATCTCCCGCATCGAACACGGCCGCACCCAACTCCGCGACCTCGACCGGATCCACGCCCTCCTCACCGGCCTCGGCGCACCCCACCCCCCGTCTCTCAAGGGCACTGACCCCCTGGACGGCTACACCGTCCGCGCCGTCATCGCCGACAACCCCGACGGCCACACCGTGGTCCTCCACGCCCCCACCCAAACGGTCGCCCAAGCCCTCACCCACACCGGAAAACCCGTAGCCACACCACTCCCCCCACCCCCCACCCACCCCGAATGGCCCCCACCCCGATAGTGATGGCCGTGTCCCGGCGTTTCCCGCTCTAGAAAACCAGTCCCTTACGCGGATCGAGCAGCCACTCGCGTCCGCCCGCCTCGGTCGGAAGCACGGCTCCCTCCTCCGTCACCCTCTGGGGGACGAGCACCAGGTCGCGGAGGTGGAACGACTCCCGCCACGCCTCGGGCGGCCGGTTGTCCTCGGCGAGCCGGTCGAACCAGAGGCCCATGCGCACCGGAACCGTGCGGGCCACCAGGTCGCGGCAGTCAGCCACGGTGAAGCGGCCTCCCCTGCCCGTTCCCTTCTCGGGGAGCTCGACCGCGCAGTCGGGGTCGAGCCAGCGCCGCCCCGCCGGGTCGACGTAGTGGCACAGCACCCGCACCGAACCGGCACCGAACCGAGTGGCGAGCAGGTGCTCGTCCACGTCGAAGTCGAACTCGCTGAGCCCGAGCAGGCTACTGCCCACCCCTCCCGGATCGGGGACCACCGCGTTACGGGCCAGGCCGCGCTTCGCCAACTCCTCACCCATGCGGTCGAGGTCGGCCTCCAGGTCCTCGGCGAGCGAGTCGTCGTCGTAGACGCCGTCGACCAGCCGTTGGACATCGTCGGGAATCCGCACCGGTGTCCCGTCGCGGCGGCGCAGCAGCGCGTGCGTGCGCTGGAACAGCGACAGCGGATACACCGCCTGCCAGGACCGGGGAAACCGCGGCGGCCCGTCGGTCTCGGCATCCTGCTCGGGGGTGAGCACCACCAGTTCCGGGCGGCGCGCCCAGGGCGGGCGTCGGATGATCCCCAGGTGCTCGTGCCGCCAGCAGCGGCCCGCGCGCTGCAACAGCAGCGACACCGGCGCGATGTCGGTGACCATCAGGTCCAGGTCCAGGTCGAGGGACTGCTCGACGACCTGGGTGGCCACCAGGACGGCGGAGCGCGGACGCCGCCCCTCGCGGGCGCCGTCCTTGCCGAACCGGTCGACGATCGCCTCGGTGATCTCGGTGCGCTGCCGGTTGGGGAACCGCGAGTGCAGCAGGTGCAGCTCGGGGGCATTCGCACCCCACTCGGCGAACCAGTCGGCGAGCAGGTCGTAGACCTCCTGGGCCTCGGCGACCGTGGTGCAGATGACCGCGGCGCAGCCGCCCCGCTCCACCAGCGGAGCGAGTTCTGCCCGCAGCGCCTCCGTCCGGTCGGGCCTGCTGTCCCGGACCGGAATGTCGACGAGGCGCAGGTCCAACGGTTCGCGGGGGGTCGTGGCGATGGGCGCGGGATCGACGTCGGCGCTGCGGGTCACCGTCCCGGTCCGGGCGTCGGCGTGCAGCCACCCGGGGTAGGAGACCTCGGGGACCGGCTGCGGCTCAGACCTGCGCCAGCGGTACCCCCGCGCCCCCTCCAGATACGCCTTGACCAGCGAGTTCGCGATGCTGTGGTGCAGGGTCGCCGACAACAGCACGACAGGCACGTCGAGCGCGCCCAGCCAGCGCAGCAGTTGCTCCAACAGGACCTGCATGTAGGGGTCGACCGCGTGCGCCTCGTCGACCACGACCACCTTCCCCGCGAGCCCGAACAGGCGCAACGCGTTGTGCTTGGCACGCAGCACCGCCATGAGCGCCTGGTCGATCGTGCCCACCGACCAGGAGGCGAGCAGCCCCCGTTTGCGGCCCATGAGCCATTCGGTCGCGGCGAACGGGTCGCGGCGGTCGGCGTCGGCCAGCACGGTCGACACGCCCGGCGCGTCGGCGGGAGCGTAGTCGGGATTCAGCCACGCCATCGAGTGCAGCAGGGCCAGCGTCGAGGGGCGCTCCGGATCGGCGTGCTCCGCGCGGTGCCGCGCATACGCCTTGAGCCGGGAGTGCATCTGGTCGGCGGTGGCCGTCGTGGGCAGCGCGAGGAACCGTCCCGGCCGCCCCGTCGCCGCGCCGAGCAGGTCCGCGACATGGTAGGCGGCCTCGGTCTTGCCCTCGCCCATGGGAGCGGTGACCAGCACCAGCCCCGGGCCGGTGCACAGCGGCGGCAGGTGCTCGGCCAGCGAGGCTTGCAGGCCGTTGGGCGTGTCGATGTGCGGAAACGACTCGGTGAACGGGGCCGGGGAGACCGTGATCGGCCGCAGCCCGGCGGAGTCGAGCAGGTCGGGGACCTGCTGTTCGGACTCCCGGAAGTGGGCGCGCAACTCCGGCACGGAGCCGTCGGCGGGAAGGGCACCCAGGCGGCCCAGGAGGAAATCCTCCTGGCTGACCAGCCAGTCGGCGAGTATGACCAGCCCGCACACGACAGCGGCGGTCGGGCCGTCCAGCATGTGAGGCGGTTCGGGACGCCCCACCGCGCCGAAGACGGCATTCAGCAGGGCGCGGCGCTGCCCCTCCCACGAAGAGGAGGTGAACCCCAACCCCAGCAGCGGGTTGCGGCTGCCGGGATCGGGATGCCCGCCGAACCGACCGTGGTGGCCGCCGAGCAACTGGGCCACCAGCCACGTCACCGGTCCGCTGTCCGGATAGCCGACCGAGGGCAGCGCGAACGGCAGCCACTGCCCGGTGGCGGCGGCGTGGGAGCGCCGCTCGCCGCTGAGTTCCTCTCCGGGATAGGCGGACAGGTCCACATCGGTCTGCTCCTGGAACTCGCGGGTCAACTTCCCGACATCGTGCATCCCCGCCCAGAATGCGACACAGCGCCCTGCCTGCTCCTCGTCCACTTCCATGGCCGAGGCGATCGTCTCCCGCAGACCGGGAGAAAGGTACTCACGCCACAGCACCAGAGCCGCCGCGGCGGCGTCGAGGGAATGGCACACGAGCGGGTAGACCTGCCCTCTGAGCCCGCGTTCTTTGGCCCAGAATCCGAGGTCGACGAGCGAAGTGTTCCTCTCCCCGCTTGCAGGGCCGTACTCAGGCACGTTTCCTCCCACAGTCCGCCATCCCGGTATGCGCAGAACGTAGTGGGCGGCCGACCGCGAGCGGGACGCTTTCACGAAATTGGCCTAGAATCGCCCTACGGGAGGAGACCGCCCGCAAGCTTGATAACGCGGAGATAACGCTCCGCAAAACCGCAGGTCATCTTCTCCGAGCCCCACGCACGTGGGGATGGACCGGCCTCGGGCACGTAGATCAGCCGCCCCTCCAGCCGAGCCCCACGCACGTGGGGATGGACCGGCTGGTGTGCAGATCTCCCACGGGATCGCCGACCGAGCCCCACGCACGTGGGGATGGACCGACCCTCCAGGCATGAGAAAGGCCCGCACGCTGCCGAGCCCCACGCACGTGGGGATGGACCGGTGGGCGATCTGCTGGGCGTGGTCGTCCGTTCCCGAGCCCCACGCACGTGGGGATGGACCGCCGCGATCGCGGAGGTCGAGTCCAGGTACAAGCCGAGCCCCACGCACGTGGGGATGGACCGAGGAGCCGGAGGAGTCCGAGGCGGACCTGGTCCCGAGCCCCACGCACGTGGGGATGGACCGGCGTTGAGTCTGGGGGACGCCTACCTGTTCGTCCGAGCCCCACGCACGTGGGGATGGACCGATCCTGGTCGTGCGGAACGGGTCCGCGTCGTCCCGAGCCCCACGCACGTGGGGATGGACCGCTGGTCGACGACTCGGTGGAGGAGATCCGCCGCCGAGCCCCACGCACGTGGGGATGGACCGCAGTTGGGCGCCGTATCGGAACCCGTCGCCGCCCGAGCCCCACGCACGTGGGGATGGACCGCGTCAGGGTTCGCCCTCAGGCTGTTGGGGGTGCCGAGCCCCACGCACGTGGGGATGGACCGCGTCGATGATCTTCTGCTGTTCGTCGGTGGGCCCGAGCCCCACGCACGTGGGGATGGACCGGCAACGACTCCACGGCCGAACCAGTCGTACCCCCGAGCCCCACGCACGTGGGGATGGACCGGTGATGTCCCCGGTTGGGGATTTGAGGAGGTGCCGAGCCCCACGCACGTGGGGATGGACCGTGGAAGCGAACCGTGCCCAGTACGAGCAGTGGCCGAGCCCCACGCACGTGGGGATGGACCGTACGAGGAGGTGCCGGTTCCCGAGTGGGGTGGCCCGAGCCCCACGCACGTGGGGATGGACCGACCTGCCGTTCCGGATCGCGCAGGAGGCATACCCGAGCCCCACGCACGTGGGGATGGACCGTACGAGGAGGTGCCGGTTCCCGAGTGGGGTGGCCCGAGCCCCACGCACGTGGGGATGGACCGGAGTGGGGGGCTGCCACCACGGCACTCCCTGGCCGAGCCCCACGCACGTGGGGATGGACCGCCGACCCACTCCCGGGGGCCGAGCCAGACTTCCCGAGCCCCACGCACGTGGGGACGAACCGCTGGTCCAGTCGGTCTATCCGCACCGGGAGCACCGAGCCCCACACGCAGAGACCGATCCGCGCCCTCTGCGCTCCCCGCTGTTGAGCACGACGGAAACGTCAACGGTCTTCGACCGTGGCGGCCCGGTCGGCGGCCACCGGGCTGGGGCGCCACAGTCCCGCCGCAGCCAGGGCGCACATCCCCGTGAGCGTTCCGGCGCCGCCCAGCAGCAGGATCGGGTCCAGGTTCCCGGCCCACCCGGCCAGGGGGTAGGTGAGCAGGAAACAGGCATGGGAGAGCGCGAACTGGGCGGCGAAGACCCCGGCCAGAGCGCCCTCGGGGGCGGCCTCGCGCAGCAGTCGCCCGGTGGGCGCGGACACCAGCGCACACCCCGCGCCCAGCACCGCCCACCCCGCGCCCAGCACCGCCCAGCCCGCGCCGAGCACGGCCGGTCCCGGGGCAAGGGTCCAGCCCAGAACGGTGGCCGCCGCTCCCGCGGTGGCCACGGCGGGGCCGGTGAGCATCAGGGCGCGGGTGCCGAACCGGTCCACCAGCGCTCCCAGCGCCAGGGCCACGAGCATCGACCCCGCGCCGAAGCACGCCAGCATCAGCGCCACGCCGGTGTCGGTGCCGCCCAGGTGGGAGCGGACGAAGACGACGGTGTCGACCAGGACCAGCGCGGTGGCCACGGCCACGGCCATGTTCAGGGCCATCAGCGCCATCAGGCGCCGGTCGGTGGCGAAGACCCGCCAGCTCGCCGCGGCCCGGCGCGGACTCTGCGAGGCGGGACTCCGTGCGGGCAGGGCGGTGGTGGCCACCAGGACGCCGGACACGGTGAAGCCGAGCGCGGTCAGTGCGAACAGGCCGTCGAAGGGCACCAGGACCAGCAGGAGCGCGGCCAGTAGCGGGGAGGCCAGTGCCTCCAGGTCATAGGCCAGGCGGGACAGGGCCAGCGCCGAGGTGTAGCCGCGGTCGTCGACCAGTTCGGGGATGACCGCCTGGAAGGTGGGGGTGAAGGCGGCCGAGGCGCACTGGAGCACGGCGATGAGCACGTACACCTGCCAGACCTGGTCGACCAGGGGCAGGCACGCCACCGCCAGGGCGCGCACCGCGTCCGAGCCCACCAGCACGGCGCGGCGCGGGGCCCGGGCCAGGGCCGCGGTCAGCAGCGGACCGGCGCCCACGTAGGCGAGCATCTTGATGGTCAGGGCGGTGCCCACCACCTGCCCGGCCCTGCCCGGGGCCAGGTCGTAGGCCAGCAGCGCCAGGGCGACCGTGGCCAGACCCGTGCCCGCCAGCGCCACGACCTGGGCGTAGAACAACCTGCGGTAGGACCGGAAGTCCGCCAGTACCCGCCACACCACGACCACCACCCGAGAGTGAAGAGGAGCACGAACACACGCATCATAAATGTGCGTAAGTACGCACATGATGTCATGTTGTGCGGCGCTTCCCCACCCCGGATCCGCATGTGTCCTAGACTGCGCACATGCCCACCAGCGACGAGCGGGCCGCCCCCAGCCTCGTGCATCCGACTCCGCCCGAGCACGAGCGGCTCGCCGTGGCCGCCGGGATCTTCGCCCTGCTGTCCGACCCCACCAGGCTGCACCTGTTGTGGACCCTGGCCGGGGGCGAGGCGGACGTGGGGCGGTTGACCGAGTCCTGCGGCGCCTCGCGGACCGCGGTCTCCCAGCACCTGGCCAAGCTGCGCCTGGCCGGCCTGGTGGAGTCGCGCAGGCAGTCCCGGCACGTCATCTACCGGCTGCGCGACGGCCACCTGCGCCGCCTGGTGCTGGAGGCGCTCAACCACGCCGACCACGTCGTCACCGGCGAACCCTTCCACGACTGATCCCCGCGCCCGTGCCGGACAGGACACGTCGGCGGCCACCGCCCAGCGGGCATCGGTGATCATCCCTCGCTCCTGCCTGCGGCAGCCACCCGCACACCCGGCGGTCCCCGGCGGCCCCGAGCCGCGGGGGCTCGGGGCCGCCGAAGGACGCCTCTCCTCTCGTCACACCCCCGCGGTCTCGCGCGGACGCGTCCGCGCCGTCCGCAGGGCGGTTTCGGTGCTGGTGTGCGGGCGCAGGTCGAGGCGGCGCAGCAGTTGGGCGTTGAGCGCGACCACGACCGTGGACAGTGACATCAGCAGCGCGCCCACGCTCATGGGCAGGACGAACCCGACCGGGGCGAGCACACCGGCCGCCAGCGGTATGGCTGCGAGGTTGTACCCGGCGGCCCACCACAGGTTCTGCTTCATCTTGCGGTATCCGGCCCGGGACAGTTCGATGACCGAGAGCACCGACCGGGGGTCGTCGCTGGCCAGGATCACTCCGGCGGAGGCGATCGCGACATCGGTGCCCGCGCCGATGGCCAGTCCGACGTCGGCCTGGGCGAGGGCGGGGGCGTCGTTGACCCCGTCGCCGACCATGACGACCCTGTGTCCCCGCTGCTGCAACTCCGCGACCCGCTCTCCCTTGTCCTCGGGTCTGACCTGGGCGAAAACCCGATCGATGCCCAGTTCGCCGGCCACGGCGCGGGCGACGTTCCCGGCGTCTCCGGTGATCATCACGACCTGGATGCCGAGGGCGTGCAGGGCCTGGACGGCCTGCCGGGACTCCTCGCGGATCTCGTCGGCCAGGGCGAGGGCTCCGATGGCCTCGCCGTCGACCAGCACGTGCAGGACGGTCGCGCCCCCGCTCTTCCACGACTCCGCGTCCGGCAGTTCGGCGGCGCCGTGGGCGGTGAGCATCGCGGGGCCGCCCACGCTGACCCGCAGACCGTGGACGGTCGCGGAGACGCCGAGGGCCGGAGCGGCCCTGAAGTCCGCGGCTCGGGGGACGTCGACGCCGCGGTGGCGTGCGGCGGCCGCAATCGCCTTGGCCAGGGGGTGTTCACTGTCGGTCTCCGCTGCGGCGGCCAGCGCCAGGACCTCCTCCTCGTCGTGTCCTGCCGCGGCGGCGACGCGGGTCACCGTGGGGCTGCCCTTGGTCAGGGTGCCGGTCTTGTCGAACAGCACGGTGTCGGCGGTGCGCATGTTCTCCAGCGCCATGCGGTCCTTGATCAGCACCCCGCCCCGGGCCGCGCGTTCGGTGGCGATGGAGACCACCAGGGGGATGGCCAGTCCCAGGGCGTGGGGGCAGGCGATGACCAGGACGGTGATGGTGCGGGTCAGGGCGTCTCCGGGAAGTCCGAGCAGGAACCACGCGGTGAGGGTGACGGCCGCGGCGCCGAGAGCGAGCCAGAACAGCCAGGCGGCGGCCCGGTCCGCGAGCCGCTGCGCGCGCGAGGAGGAGCCCTGCGCGGCCGCGACCAGCCGCTGAATTCCCGCCAGGGCGGTGTCGTCGCCGACCGCGGTGACGCGCACCCGCAGCGCCGTGTCGGTGGCGATGGTCCCGGCGACGACCTGGTCTCCGGGACCGCGCCGGACCGGCCGCGACTCGCCGGTGATCATCGACTCGTCGACGTCGGCGGCGCCCTCTGCGACCTGTCCGTCGGCCGGGACCCTGCCGCCGGGACGGACGACCACCAGGTCTCCGACGGCCAGTTCCGAAGGCGCCACGGTGACGACGGAGCCGTCAACGATCTTCTCTGCCTCGTCGGGCAGCAGCGCGGCCAGCGAGTCCAGGGCCGAGGAGGTCCGCGCCAGGGAGCGCATCTCGATCCAGTGGCCCAGCAGCATGACGACGACCAGCAGCGCCAGCTCCCACCAGAAGTCCAGGCGGTGGGTGAGGATGCCGAGGCTGGCTCCCCAGGAGGCGAGGAACGCCACGGTGATGGCCAGTGCGACCAGCAGCATCATTCCGGGCCGCAGGGCCCTGGTCTCGTCGACCGCGCCGGCCAGGAAAGGTCGGCCGCCCCAGAGGAAGATGACGGTGCCCAGCAGCGGGGAGACCCACTCCAGCCCGGGCACGGGCGGCAGGGGGTAGCCGAGGAGGTCGGCGAACATGCCGCTCGCCAGGACCGTGGGGACGGCCAGGACCAGCATGATCCAGAACAGCCGTCGGAACTGCGCCACGTGGTCGCCGTGACCGGCGTGGCCCGTGCCCGCGTGGCCCGCGCCGGAGCGGCCGTGACCGGCAGCGGTGTGGTCCGCGCCGTGGCGGTCGTGACCGGTGTGTGCGTCGGAGGCTCCGCCCGGGGCGTGGCGGACCTCCGAGGCGTGTGCGTGGTGGTTGTGCTGGCTCGTGTCCATCTCTCAGCCCGCCTTGGCGTACTTCGTGGGATCGGTTCGGGACCGGTCCGTGCTCTGTTCCTTCTCCTGCGAGAAAATACCCCTAGGGGGTATTTTTCGATCATGAAAATACCCCTTGGGCGTAAAAGACGCAAGGGGTGGAGTCACGGGAGAATGTCCGGGGCACCGTGGACACCCGCACCGGACCCCACGGCCGACCACCACCGGGCACGCACGTCGAACGCCAGACGTCTCCTCGGCTCCCGTCCGCCTCCTGTTTCCCGGCGGCCCCGAGGCCGCCTCCCCGCGGCACCGGTGACCCGGGAGGTTCAGCCGGTCCCCGTGGTCACCCACAGTTCGCGGGGGCGGTTCACGAGCACGCTCCTGACCTGTTCGGAGGAGTCCTCGGCCAGTGCCAGGTCCGGGAAGCGCGCGAAGAGCTCGGGCAGGACCACGTTGAGTTCCAGGCGGGCCAGCGGGGCGCCCAGGCAGTGGTGGGGGCCGTGGCCGAAGGTCACGTGCCGGCTGTCGGGGCGGGTGACGTCGAAGGCGTGGGGGTCGGCGTGGACGCGGCCGTCCCGGTTGGCGGCCAGGTAGACCATCATCACCGCCTCGCCCGCGCCGATGGTGACCCCGCCCAGCTCCAGGTCGCGGGTGGGGAAGCAGAACGGCAGCATCGCTATCGAGGCGCTGTGGCGCAGGCACTCCTCGACCGCCCGTTCCCACCGCACCGTCCCCGAGGCGACCCGGGCGAGCTGGTCGGGATGGCGCAGCAGCAGCCGCACGGAGTTGGAGATCTGGCCGACCGTGGTCTCGAACCCCGCGTCGACGAGCAGGACGACCGTCCAGACGAGGTCCTCCTCCGACAGTCGGGTTCCGTCCTCGTCGTGGACCCGGAGCAGTGCGCTGATCAGCGCGTCGTCCGGGTGCCGCCGTTTGGCCTCCACCATTTCCGCGACGTAGTCGTACAGCTCCCCGTGCACGGTGGCGTCGGTTCCCGACAGCAGCCGGGTGACCAGGGCTTCGAGGGCGGGCCGGGCGGCCTCGGGGATGCCCAGCAGGTGGCCGATGGCGCCCGTGGGCACCGGATGGGACAGGGCCGCGTTGAGGTCGACCGGCCCCGTGGGGTCGATCCCGTCCAGGCAGGCGCGGGTGAGGTCGCGCACCACCGGGCGCAGGCCCTCGACGCGGCGGGTGGTGAACGCGTGCTGGACGAGGCGGCGCAGGCGGGTGTGCTCGGGCGGGTTCCTGCTCAGCATCGAGTCCATGGAGACCAGTTGGACCAGCGGGTGCTCGGCGGGAGCCTCGCCGCGGGCCAGTGCCGACCAGTGCGCGGCCCCCCGCTTGACCGTGGGATCGGCCATGAGGGCGCGCAGCTCCTCGTGGCCGGTCACGGCCCACACGTCGAGCCCCATCACGTCGAGGCGGACCA
The DNA here is from genome assembly GCF_003574835.2 of Thermobifida halotolerans. Lineage (NCBI taxonomy): Bacteria > Bacillati > Actinomycetota > Actinomycetes > Streptosporangiales > Nocardiopsidaceae > Thermobifida > Thermobifida halotolerans. The sequence continues at coordinate 1,805,783 of NZ_CP063196.1, forward strand.
CGGGATGGGCGGCCAGCGCCCTGACGTCGTCCTCGGTGATGCCGCTGTCGGCGTCAAGCGCGATCCTGGGCACTGGGGAAGGCACGGGGAGGATCCTTGCTCGGAGGCGGTGGAACCCCAGTGTTATCTGCCTTCCCCGCAATGATCAACCGCTTTCCGGAAAGTCGCCACACACAGAAGCACAACAAGCCGTGAACCCCACATGCGCGAGGTCCGGGGGGCGGACCGGTGTTGCTCTTTTCCTGACGATCCCCCTGTGCCGACAGTCAGCCAGTCAACACAGCCCCTGCAGTGGGCGGGGCCAGCACAGTCGTCTTCAACGAGCTTGGTCTCGGATGGCTACCTTCTCGGCCTGAGACGGGATGTTACTTCCGCAAGCACCTGTCCGTCCCTGGACCCGCCCTTCACATCCGCCAGAACGCCGTTCCACTCCTCGCCCGAAGCCCGGAGGCAGGCACTTGTGCACTCATCATGTTACCCTCCGAGTTCGTGAACGACGCTTCTACCACTCAGAGACGCATACCGTCGCAGGCAGTCAATAGATGCGAAGACTGTGTTTACAATCGTTACCTATAGAACCCCGCAAACCGCCACCCAAGGAACTACCATGAGCGCAGCACCAAAGAAGCGCAACGTGGGAAGCATCGTGCAATAAGAGGGCCGACAGCAGCGACAGAGAACTCTCACAGCCTGACAAGCTCAGTGGTCAACCTCTTCCGCACCCATCTCGTCACCGAAACGCTCAGGAGCAGAGAAGCAAGGTGTCAACTGGTCTTCGCGTTGGAAATATCGTTGTATGTCCGAAAAGTCCTGGCATGGGACGAATCGGCGAGGTAGAGCAGGGGCGGGTGCGTGTCGACTTCTTCGAGTCGGTCGCCGATCCTGCAGCCGAATCCATGTGGGTCCCATCATCCACCTGCAACCACGTGCAACTCGCTCCTGAGACCCGTGTCTACTGGCACAATCCTGATACTGGAACGTGGCTGGCAGGCCGGATCAGAGGAACCAAGGGCAACGGCGACGAGTACTTCGTACGATTTCCCAACGTCCCATACGACTTTCCTGTCCCTGAAGAGCAGTTGCGGGTGCGTTGGGACCGGCCAGTACGCAACCCCGTCACCATCCTCACAGCCGGAGGGAACGAATCCCCCTACTACCGCAACGCGCGCCTGTCGATGCTGAGTGACCTGATCAACCAACGGGCAGCCAGCGCGAGCACCTTTTCCCTGCTCTCCTCTGCTGTCGAACTCTATCCTCACCAACTCAACGCTGTGCTGCGTGTCCTCTCCGATCCGGTACGCCGCTATCTGCTCGCTGACGAAGTAGGCCTCGGCAAGACCATCGAGGCGGGGCTTGTCGTCCGGCAGACCCTCATCGACAATCCGGAATCCCGCATCGTCATTCTTGCTCCCGAGACACTACGCCGCCAGTGGGTCCGGGAGTTGCGGGAGAAATTCTTCATCGACGATTTTCCCGACGCCCAAGTGCGGGTGGCCGCACACGAGCAGCCAGAGCGGTGGACCTCCTACCACGGGTGCGACCTGGTCGTTGTTGACGAAGCACACCAACTGGTCCAGGTCAGTGGCCCTGATGAGAGTCCTTACCAACAGTTGTGCGGGCTTGCCCATTCGGCCCCGAGCCTGCTGCTGCTTTCTGCGACTCCTGTCACTTCTCACTACACCACGCACCTGGGACTACTGCACCTTCTGGATCCGGAGTTGTACCGGTGGACGGACCAGGAGGCTTTCCGTTACCGACACCAACTGCGCGCCCGACTCGCCGACAGTGTCTACGGTCTCGACAGCGAGTACACCTACCTGCTGCCCTCCTCCATCGAGGAACTCCGAGGCCTACTCCCTGCGGAAGACAGAAGATTCGCCGAACTGAGCGAACAGATACTGGAACTGCTCGACGAGAACGACGAACTTCGGGAGGACGTGGATGCCAAGGAGTTGGCCTACCGGGTGGAGGCGCTACGCGGCCACATCAGCGAGGCCTACCGACTCCACCGGAGAATCATCCGCAACCGCCGTGCCAAAGTTCTCGCCAGCCAGGAGTCGGAGGAATCTCTCCCCTACGAAGTGCTTGGGCGGCAGGCTCCCGAGCCACTGCTTCTAGACTCGGCGGTCCTGGACACGGCGGCCCACGAGGCGACGACGACCGCAGTGCTCGACTGGCGCAGCAGGATCCATGACGCATTGCTGGACTCGGACGCAGGCGAAGAAGAGCAACTCCCCTACGCTCTGGTACTCGCTGTTCTCACCTCACGATCGGGTGTCCTCGCCGATGACCTGCTGGCCGCGCTGCGTTGGCGGATTCACCAGGACGAGAGTACGGCGGAAACCGCCGGGCTGACCCCGCGCGAACGGGAACTCCTGGCCGCTCCCCCCGTTCTGCCCGTGGAGCGTACGGTGCTAGCCGACCTCCAGGAACGGTTGGCAGGTGCGGAGGACACCGAAGCCCTCAATTCCGTCATTGACCTCATGCTCCCGGTATTCAAGCGACACCCGCGTGTTGTGGTCTTCTGCGGTCCAGGAGCCCTGGCCTCAAAATTGACCGACTGTCTACGCAGCCGCTTCCAGAGAGCACTCTTCTGCGAGCACACATACCGTGTCGGAGCCGCCAAGATGGAAGAAGAGCTCGATACCTGGCGCACATTCAACGGAAAGAAATCGAGAGCTGCCGTCCTGGTGGCTGACAACTCCGCCGAGGACGGTCTTAACCTGCAACTGGCAGACGCCGTCATCCACTTGCGTCTTCCCTGGTCCCCCAACCAGTTCGAGCAGCGCATGGGGCGTGTGGACCGCTACCGGAGCGCAGACTCGCTCCACCGAACCGGTCCCGCAGGACAGTATTGGCTGAGCAGGGGCAGCGGCGGAGACGAGTCCTTCGTCGGAGCCTGGGGGGGGCTGCTGCGGGATGGCTACAGGATCTTCGAGGAATCGGTGTCCACCCTCCAAGACGCCATCGCCGAAGGGCTGACCGAGGTCTGGAAGAACGCCTTGACTAATGGTCGGGAAGGGTTCACTGCGGACGTCCAACGGGTGCGTGCACAGTTGACGACCGCCCGTGAGGAGATCACCAAGATGGACATGCTGGAGTCCATCCACGACACCTCACTGGGAGGCCGTGACATTGCCGAACTCCTTGACTCCTACGAGCAGCGGTGGCGTGACACCCAGTGGGCAGTGCTGAACTACACCTCGAACAGTGGCGGTGGTATCGGACTACAGCGTCGGACCCGCCGACTGAACTCCGTTGAACGGGTGGAATTCGATGTCTTCAGCGCCCAACCCCTGATTGACCCGCGTTCCTGGCGACGCCTCAGACTACGGGTCTCTAAGGAGATGGCGTCTGGAACATTCAACCGTTCGGCTGCACTACGTTCCCCGGGAACCCGATTGTTTCGCAGAGGCAACCCACTGATCGACGAGTTGGCTTCTGTGGTCTTCAGCGATGACAGGGGACAGGTTGCGGCCTTCCGTCGCGTGGATCCCTCCCTGGCTGGGCCCCCCGAGCCCTACTTCGGTTTTCTTTATCTTGTGGAGGCCGACATCGAGGAAGCGTTGGAAATTGTTGGTGATTCCACCGCAGCGCAGGCACTGCGCCGCCATGTGGACAGCATCCTGCCGCCGTTCACCCTGACGGTGTGGCTGTCCGGAGATTCGAAGACCCCGGTCACCGATCCTCGACTGCTCGACTGGCTCAACCTGCCCTACGACAAGAAACGCAGAGATCAGAACTACAACAACACCCGCATCGCCGAACTCATCGAACTCTTCAACGGGTGGGACACCTACCGCCTGGCCGCGGAGAGCGCCGAGGAGGCCGCCCGTAGACGCCTGGTCGACATCACCGACATCGATCAGCGTTGCGCGGAGGCACAACACCAGGCCCGGCAGCAGTTGGCGATCGCCCGTGCCCAGGCAGAGGCACGAAAGGCCGCAGGACGCCTTGTGGGTGACGCCGAAAGCTACCTGACCGACGTCGGTGTAGCCGAAGCGTTGATCGAAGGGCTCAGCAAACCCGTAACCCGTGTTGTCTCGGCGAGTTGCCTGGTGCGCGTCGGGTTGGAAAAGGGCAGGGCATGACCAGTGACCAATGGACGCAGGCACAGCAACTCTTCTCCACTTGGACCGAAGGCCATATCATAGACATCCCCGCTGCGGGCACGGTCCGGCGGTTGAGAGACGCGCTCAACGGCCTGCGCTCCGGAGCAACAGGGTGGCGGGACATCGCCGCTCTCACCCGGCAGGTGCTGTTGGAGGCACAGGTTCGTGGCAACGACTCTCCACTGAATGTGCCCCGACATCCGCTGTTTCCCACCCAGGAGCAGTGGCTCCAGGCCCACTGCGGCGTCACCTACGGAACCGATGAACACACCCTGAGGGTGTGGGGCCAACCGTGGGTTCCGGGAAGTCTCGAAGGTTCCGCAGCCGAAGCGGCCGAATCCGACCTGCGTCAGGTGTACCTGGGTCTGGACTCCCCACAACGCCGTTCACTCACCGAGCGCCCAGGAGACCCCTTCTGGTCCGCCACGTTGGGAGAGGAGTTCCAGCACTATCTGTCCGCAGGCCAGCAGCAGACCGCTCGGTCGGTCGCCCTGGCACCTCCCGGCAGCACCACGATCGTCTGCCTGCCCACCGGACACGGCAAAACGTTTGTGGCATTGGCGGCCGCACTGCTGGACGACCGTAGTGGCGTGTCCGTCATCGTTGTGCCCACTGTGGTGCTCGCCATCGATCTGGAACGGCGTATCCGCGTGCTTGCGGAGAAACGTGGCTGTCCGTCGCCTACCGGGCGCTACGCGTACACAGGAGACCTGCCCGCGGAGGTCAAGGAACGCCTGACCTCCGACATCCGCTCCGGTCGGCAACGGGTGGTACTGGCGGCGCCGGAAGCGGTCACACACGGACTCAAGCGACCGTTGGCGGACGCGGCACGGGCGGGGCTGTTCCGCTACTTCGTACTCGACGAGGCACACCTGGTCGACCAGTGGGGTAACGACTTCCGGCCTGACTTCCAGTCCATCGCTGGCCTACGCCACTCCTGGGTGAGCAACGCGCCGGAAGGACGCGCTCCTCGCACCGTGGCGATGAGCGCCACGCTGACCGACCAGCAGATCACTACCCTTCGCACGCTGTTCGGCTCGCCCGGTCCGGTGGAGGTGATCTGGGCGAAGCAGGTACGCAGCGAACCCAGTTACTACATCGACCAGTTCACCAACGAGGAAGAGCGCACAGCGGCGGTGCTGAAGGCGGCCACCCTGCTTCCCCGGCCACTGGTGTTGTACGTGTCCAAGAGAAAAGCAGCCGAGGACTGGGTCGCCCGGCTACACAACGCGGGAATGCACAGAGTCGCCCGGGTCACCGGAACCTCCTCCGGGGAACAACGACGGGACGCCCTTCAGGGGTGGAGTGGCCGGTTCTCTGAGCAGGACATGCCCACCCGGTTCGATATCGTGGTCGGCACTTCGGCATTCGGCCTCGGCGTCGACCTACCTGACGTCCGCACAGTTGTGCACTCCTGTCTTCCTGAAACGGTGGACCGCTACTACCAGGAGGTCGGTAGGGGCGGGCGTGACGGCAGTCCTTCTCTGGCCTACATGGCCACCGCCCCCGCGGACATCGCCACAGCGGAGAGCCTGAGCCAGGGGTCGATCATCTCCGATGAGAAGGCCTGGCCGCGTTGGCAGGGCATGTTCCACAGCCGTACGGAGGACGGCGCGGTGTTCCACCTCAATCTGGACGCTCTACCCATCCACCTTTCTTCCGGTTACGGGCGAAGCAAGCGGTGGAACATACATACGCTCAACCTGATGGCGCAAGCCGGCCTAATCGAACTTCGGGAGTCCACAGAGCCGCAGCGCGGCCAGGATGAACCCGAAGCCAGTTGGCAACGCCGTCTGCAGGAGTACTACGAGCAGTCGGACTCCCGGATGGACGTGGTGCTTGTTGACGGCCGCACGAACGAACACGACTACTTCACCGCTCGGATCAACGAGACTCGGGCGAGGATCCTGGACAGTCAGCGGGCAGCTTTGGAACAGCTCCACAAGGCGTTGCGCGGCGACCGTTGTATCGGCGACGTATTCGCTGAGTACTACACGGTGGACGACCACATCACCGCTCCCGCCTGTCGCGGTTGCCCGCACTGCCGTCGCGGCGGTCCCACATCCGACCTCGGTTTCTATCAGAAGGGGTGGGAACCCAATCCCAGCGTCGTCCTGTGGTCGAAGTCGCACGCGGATCCGCTGTCCGCGTTCCGTCCTCCCGACCAGGCTTGTCTGAGTATCTGGTGGGACACCGAGGAGGAGCGTGAACTACTCCCCGAACTGCTGGTCCAACTCTGTCGTAGGGGAATGCCGTTCCTCGGCGGCCCTGGAGCAGACGAGGCGACAGTCCGTCGCGTCCAGCGGGACGCCCTGCCCTATCCAGTCGTCTACGACAGTGACCAGAGCCTAGTCTTCACCCATCCGGCTCCGGTGATCTGGGTGGAGGACACAGATCACGAAACGCTGACCTTCGAAGCAGCGGCGCGATTCCACAGCCCCGATGTCCTGTACCTGCTGCATCCTCGGCAGTTGCGCCACCCGGAGCGCCCTGATCAACTGTTGGCTGACCTGCATACAGCCAGCATCCCCCTCCGTACAGCCTGGAAAGCCCTGTAATGACCCTGATCAACGTCTCCGCTTCGATCCCCACTCTGATGTGGCCGGTCGTACGATTCCTGGCCAGTGTCCGCAAAGGCATCGACAAAGAGCGTGCCCGCGCCTATCTCAGCCCACCGGCACTGGGCGACGACGGGAAGGTTTTCGACGCCGCGGTGAGCACGCTGGTGGAACTCGGACTGGTCGAGGAAACCGAAGGCGTCCTCTCGCTCGCCGCCTCCGCCAAGGAGCTCGACGCAGACAACCTGGCCGACTTCCAGAAGGTACTGCGGGAAGCCGTACTGGCTCCTGAGCGCAACACCGGCCTTGGGGATGACGACAGCCACACCGGGCCTCGGGACCTGACACGGGCCCTTGCCTGGTACCTCTCCCTGGACCCGAGTACTACCGCACTCAACTGGGCGGAGGCCCAACAGGTGCAGGAAGAAACCTCTTTCCGCCCTGAAATCGGACGCCCCCTCGTGAACAACACCCGGTGGAATCGTTTCGCGTACTGGGCTTCCGCACTCGGCTTGGCGACACCGTCGCTACTGACGAACGACCGTCTCGTCCCAGACTGCACCACCGCGGTCCGGCAGGTGGTCCAGAGCAGGTGGAAACCTGGAGAGCAACTCCCCGCACTGCAGTTTCTGCACGCTCTCCGTGCTGCCCTGCCTGTCCTGCCCGGCGGAGCCTACGCGGAAGCCATCGGCCTCCCCTCCCCCGGCGATGCGGTCGCCGGTCCTTCCCTCTCCTTCGCCCTGCTTCGCGGCGAGGACGAAGGCTGGCTCCGCCTGGACCGAGACGCCGACGCTCCGCAGTACCTCAGCGTGCACTCCTTCGAACAGGGCACCTCCCCCCGCTCCTGCACCTCGATCACCATTCTGGAGGACCCCCGTGGCTGACGTCTTCCGCGGCTATCTGTGCTGGGACTTGGAGAAGGCTGCGACGACCATCAACACCGAGGCGGTCAGCCCATCCGCAGCGGTGTTCCTGGCCACGCACGCTCCGCTGCGCATCCGGCGTTCCCACATCCAGGGCCGTGACCTGGTGTCCACCGACACGATGGTGAACGAGCACGAGGTGCTCCGCGACTTCCTGGAACGGCGGCCGGACACGGGGACGCTGCTGATGCCGATCATCGGTGACTCCGGCTCCGGAAAGTCGCACCTGGTGCGCTGGGTCAAGGAGCGGTTTCCGCGTTCGGACAGGCACCATGTGATCTATCTGGAGAAGGCCAAGACCAGCCTGAAAGCGGTCATCGAAACGCTGTTGGAGGGAGTGAACGACAAGAACCTGGACAGGTTGCGCGAGGACATCCGGTCTTTCAGCACCAGGATGGACGCAGAGGCACTGGCCCGCCGTCTGGTCAACTCCCTCAATGAGGCTCTCGCCGCCACAAAACCCGCCGAACTCTCAGGCGCGGCCCGTGCCCTGGCGGGGCCCGGCGGACTCGCCATCCTGCTTCAGGACCCGCACATCCAGGAGCACATGCTCCAGCAGGACAAGTTCATTCCGCAGTTCGCGGAACGGCTACTCCACGACCGTAGGGAAGGCGTCCAAGAACGCCCTCCGGCCTTCACCGTCGACGACCTGCCCTTGAATGTCAACGACGTGGGCCAGGCTGCCCAGGTGTCGCAGAAACTACTCAAACTCCTCCTGTCCAGATCGGAGTTGCGTACTGCTGCGGTGGACCTGCTGAACAAGCATTGGGAAGCCGCCGTCAAAAGCGTGTCCAGCCTCAGTTCCGGGCGACTGCACGAAGCCATGCTGCAGGTACGGCAGGCCTATGCCCGCCAGGGCAAAGAGATTGTGCTGCTCATCGAGGACTTCGCGCTGATCCAGGGCGTGCAACGGGACCTGCTGGACGCGATCACCGAGGCGGCCAACCGCTACGGCAATGCCCAGTACGCACCGATTCGCACCCTGATGGCGGTGACCAAAGGCTACTTCCGCGAGTTCCTACCCGAAACCGCGATCAGCCGCATCTCGGCCGCCACCATGGGTTACGTCTACGACCTCGACGTTCCTTTCAACGAAACGGACACCGGAACGGAAGTCATCGCCTCCTTCGTCGGCCGCTACCTCAATGCCGCCCGGGTGGGCCGCACTGAACTGGAGCGCCGTGGCCCCGACGACGTCCCCAACGCCTGTGAGGAATGCCCGTTCCAGGAACCCTGTCACGAAGGATTCGGCGCCACCGCCGAGGGATACGGCCTCTACCCTTTCAACCGGAGCGCCTTGGTCCGCACGGTGCACTCGGTGGCTCCCAAAGAGGAGCCCTGGGCATTCGTGCCGCGCACAGTTCTGGGCAGTGTCATCCGACCGGTGCTGGTGGAGCATGCCGATGCCCTGGCCAAGGGGGCCTTCCCCGACAACCGGTTCCGTGACCGTTTCCCACTCACCGATATCGACAGCCCGCTTCCTGAGAACGTCGGTGAGTTTGTCGCCGCAGTCGACGAACTGGACGGCGAACGCCGGAAGAACGTGTTGGAGATGTGGGCGGACGCACCCCACAACCCCCACCACGTGCCACCAACCGTACTCGAGGCGTTCGGTCTTCCTCCCCTACCGCAACGGGACGACCGGTCCTTCACTGAGACAGCGTCTCTCCCGAAGCCCAGGAACACCGCTGTCGAGTCCGCACCCAAAAGCACCGCCCCCGAAACCGACATTCCAGCGTCCATCCGTCGCAAGTTGCAGACGATCAGCGACTGGAACTCCCGCAAAAAACTCCTCCCCCAAGAGGAGGCCCGGGAGATACGTACGATCATCGTGGACACCATCAGACGTCGCTATCTCTGGCTGTCGCCACCCCTGCGGGAACAGTCCACGGACGTCATCCGCAGGGCGCTGCCCCCCAAATCCACCAGTGTCTCCATCGAGGGGGCGAACGCCGAGAATCTGCCCGGCGTCGAGAACGCTCCCGTCCGGTTCCGCCGCACTGCGGCCAACAGCCTCTTCTTCCAGAACCTCATCCTGGCAAACAACAACGTCGGTCGTCCGCGCTCCGAGGACATGCGCCGTCTGGCCTCTTTCGCGGAGGAGAAGACCGACGTGCTCATGACCGCTATCCAGCGCCACCTCGGCACCTCCGACGACGACCTGGTACTGGGACTGCGGGCTTCCCTGCTCGGTGCCGCACTGGCTGGACAAGCGACTCCGGACATGACCGAACCCGAACTGCTGTCCGCTGCATTCGACTACGGTCAGGACTGGGAGCGCGGCGACACGGCCATCCGTTCCGCGGGATGGACGAGAACTCTGGGACGCCATTTGGAACACCGGAAACTCCTCGTAGACACCCTGCGTTCCAGCCTGGGCGTCGCCCAGGGCACCGGCTCGGTGCGCATGATCGACGCTGCCCGTGCCCTGCCGCTACTGCGCCGCGCCACCGAGAAGTGGGAATGGGAACTGGAGGGGCGTCGCCTTCCCGAGTGGATGTCCAAAGCGGTGGGCAATTTCTCCTCCTGGAACCAATGGATGGAGGAGCACGCCGAACTGCTCCGCGGCCGCCTGCAGGAGATCCGGCGACGGCTCCCCAGGGGCGTCAACGGCCGTGAAACCGTGAAAGCCGTGGAGACCGCGCTCAACGAAGCCCGCAAGGTGGGACTGCTGTCCGCCCTGTCACCGGGAGACCTCGCTCGCCTACAAGAGTTGCTGCCCCGCCTCGCCAAAGCGAACTGGCAGGTCGTCTCCCACCTGGAGACGGATCTGGAACGGGCCGCGAATGAGAAACATTCCCCGAACCAGCGCCGACTCTCACTGATCAGCGCGGTGACGCGAGACCGCGGTTCGGTATTGACCGACATCCAGGAGTTCCTGACCATCTCCGATCGGTGGCTCGACTCGGCACTGGTTCAGGCGACAAACCGCAGTGGCTCGTTGGGCGACGCCGCGGCCCGCGAACTCCAGGAAGTCATGGCGGAATGGGCCTCGTTGATCAGTCAGGAAGGTGAGCAGGACCGGTGACCGCTCAATCCGTATTCGACAAGGCGCACGCACTGCAGAGTGAGGCACGCAGACTGGACACCAGCGCCAAGGGCGAAGAAGACGCCCGGAGAGTGAATCAGCGTGTGCAGGAACTTCGAGCCACACTGCGTGACCTCGACCGGCAACTCCAACTCGCCAGGGCGCTGCGGAAGCGAACAACCGCCCAGGTGGACCTGTCAGGGATGGAGGACGGATACGCCGAGTTCGCGCGCAAAGCGGGAAACGGGCTCCCCAAAGATCCGACGTTCAACGCCGCTCGGCGCAGGGTAGAAGCAGTGACCAAACTGCTTTCCGAAAAAAACCTGCTCGCCTGGCAGGAGTGGACCCAACAGCAACTAGCGAAACTTCCCACGGACCGACTGGTGATGCTGCCAGGTGACCAGCAGCGGTCGCTTCGCACAACACTGCGCAACCTCGATGCCCTAGCGAAGCGTCCCTCGGACAGACTCAGCACATCCGACATCACCGAGTTCACCGCCTCCTACGAACGGGTGAGCGAGGAACTGGCCGAAGCTCCAGAGCCCCCCACCCCTCTGCTGACCCTGCTGGAGAAACTGGCCTCCGACGAAGTGCCGTTGAGCGAAGTAACGGACGAGGAGATCGTCCTGCTTCGTGAGTGCGGCCTGGACAGGGTGGTCAAGTTGCGCAGGAGTGGCATGTGACTCCGAAACTGAGCATCGAGTTCCTCAACCACGTCCTCAATACCTTGGAGGACCTCGAACTCCCACTGCTGTCCTGGGGTGTCACAGAGGGAGCGATGTCCGAGGAGGAGGTGCTCAACGCGATCGAGCACGCGTTGAGCAGTACCCCTGGCTCCCCCCGTGATCTCTTTCCGGAGGACGTGCGAGACCTCCTCATACGGCAGGGCCTGCTTTTCCGTGTCCCAGGAGAGTCTTCGAGCTACCGCACCCGGTTCGCCGAAGCGCTCCGTCTCACCGTGCACCTACGGCAACTCTTCCCCAGGTGGAGGCGAGAGGGGCCTCCTGCGAACTGGTGGCGAAGCGGTCGGCGACTGGTGGCCGACTACCGCCTACACGTCGCACCGCGCCGATACCCGCGACGCGACGTGCCCGCCTCCACCGCGCTGGAGGAGTTCGCCCAACTCGACGGGTGGGGGTCGCTGCAGGAACAGGTGGCTGCCGCACAGATCAGCGACTACAGCCTGGCCCGGTTTCAGGTGCGGGCCACCGAGGCCATCTTCGACTCACTGGCACGGCGACAGTCTCGCGGCGTCATCATCGGCGCGGGCACCGGCAGCGGCAAGACGCTCGCTTTCTACCTGCCCGCGTTCGCTGCCATGTCTGCGGAGACCCACCGCCGTCAGGTTCACACTCTCGCCCTGTATCCGCGTACCGAACTCCTCCGAGATCAACTGCGTGACGCTGTCGCCGCTGCGCTGAAGGTCAACCCACTGCTGGTCGGTGAGAAACGGCGACCACTGCGGATCGGAGTTCTCTACAGCAGCACCCCTTACTCAGCGAGATCTCTGGATTCTTCCCAGGCCAGTAGCCAGGGTTGGAGGCGGTTGCGCACCGGCCTCGTCTGTCCCTACCTGACCTGCCCCGCTTGCTCCAACGGCGCACTAGTCTGGTCTGCGCAGGACTGGAAAGCCCAGGTGGAGCGGCTGCATTGCCAAGACTGCGGCCTGCAACTCCCGGAGGACCTGCTCGCCCTGACCCGCGACTCACTGCAGCGCCACCCACCGGATCTGCTGTTCACGACGACGGAGATGCTCAACAGGCACAGCACCAATCCGTCCCTGGCTCCACTTCTGGGGTGGAGCGGACGGGCCCGACCGTCTCTGGTGCTGCTCGACGAGGTGCACATCCAATCCGGTCCACAGGGCGCTCAGGTGGCATTGCTACTGCGCCGGTGGCGGCATGCCGTACGCCAACCCGTCACCTTCGTCGGGCTGAGCGCGACCCTGAAGGACGCTCGCAGATTCTTCGCTCAGTTGACCGGGCTACCGGAGACAGATGTCGATTACATCGAACCCGCGCCTGACACGATGGTCCAGGAGGGTCGGGAATACTCCCTGGCCTTGCGCGGCGACCCCCTCTCTGGTGCCAGCCTGCTGTCCACCTCGCTGCAGGTGTCCATGCTCTTCGGTCGTATCCTGGATCGGCAGACGTCCAACCGGAGACCGAATTCCTTATTCGGCTCCACAGGTTTTCTGTTCACCGACGACCTGGATGTCACCAACCGGTTCTACAACGACCTGCGCGATGCCGAAGGCGGACAGACCCGGCGCGGACACACCAGAGGACGGGCGGTACTGGCCGCGCTGCGCTCCCCGGACCTCCCCCAACGCGCCGAACGCTACCAAGAGGGGCAGTCCTGGGAGTTGGTGGAGAGGATCGGCCGCCATCTCTCTCCGGATCTGCATGCACAGGAGTTGCGGATCGGTCGGACCTCCTCGCAGGACGCCGGGGTCAATCTCGACGCCGATTTGACGGTCGCCACGGCTTCACTGGAGGTAGGCTTCAATGATCCTTCGGTCGGTCTGGTGCTGCAGCACAAGGCGCCGCGTGACGCGGCCGCCTTCATCCAGCGCCGTGGACGTGCTGGCCGAATTCGTGGCACCCGGCCGATCACTGTCATCACGCTCTCCGACTACGGCCGCGACCGCTTGGCCTACCAGGGATACGAGACGCTCTTCTCTCCTGAAGTCAGTCCCCGCAACCTTCCGGTAGGCAACCGGTATGTGGTCAAGATCCAGGCCGCCCAGGCCCTACTGGACTGGCTAGGCCGTGATCTGCAACGGCAACACCGGGTTGATCCGCGGGCACTGCTGAACGGGATGCGAGCCCGGCAACTAGACCCTGCGAACTACCGCAGAGCTCGGGAGTGGCTGGTCAAACGACTGCGAGGGCTACTGGAAGACAAGGAAGGACTGCGTGACAGTCTCGCCAGGCATGTGCAGAACGCACTGCAGTTGAGCGCCGATGCCACCCAGGCGGTGCTGTGGGAGCAACCGCGCTCCCTGATGCTGTCCGTGGTCCCCACCGCACTGCGTCGCCTGCAGAGCAACTGGCAGTCGCTGCGAAGAGATCCAGCAGCGGAACGGGATTCGGTGCTTCCCGAGTTCATCACCCGGTCACTGTTCGAACCGCTCAACGTACCCGAAGTGGAGTTCGACCTTCCTTTCGAGGCCGAACCCGAGTCGCTGCCCGTAGAACGCGCACTGCGGGAGGCGGTACCGGGCAGGGTCAGTCGCAGGTACGGCTACCGGCGAGACGACCATCGTACCTGGCTCCCTCTGCCCGTCGACGGGCAGCAGACCCTGCAGATCGACGCTCTCGCCCCAGACAGTTCCGGTCAGGGCGAGTGGCTTCCTTACGGTCCCCACCAGCAGCGCCTGCGCGTCTTCCGGCCCTTCCGCATCAAGCTGCAGACTCCCCCGGAGGATGTCAGCGACCACTCTCAGGGACGACCGCTCTGGGGCTCTCAGATCATCGCCTCCGAGGCAACTCCCCCCCACGAGGCCGAGGTTCCTCGGGTTCTGCCTTGGAAGGAACGCGTCCAATCGGTCGGGTTCGCCACCCATGCGGCAGGTAACCCCATCGAGGTGCGTCGGATGACCTACGGGGCGGACTGCGAAATCAGTCGAACCGGTAGTCAGTCCAGCGAACGACGTACCGTACGCTACGCACACGGGGACACACCCGCTGCGTTCGGCTACCGCCTGGAGGTGGACGCCCTGCGACTGCGGGTGGCCCCCCTGGATCTGTCCCAACCTACAGTCCGGGCCTACCTCGCCTCACCGGCGTGGCGATCCAAGGCCTACTTCCGCGCGTTGGCCGAGGATCCAGAACTGACCAAGGTGGCCAATAGTTTCCAACGCGACTGGTTGGCACTGGTCTATCTCACCGCCTTCTCACTGGAGGGTCTGGACGGGAGTCGCACCCCTCAGCAGATCCACGCCACTCTGGCAGACGGTTCCTGGCGGGAAAGACTGCCGGAGATCCTCAAGGTGCTCTACCGGGAGGAGGCGTCCGAAAACCGACCCTCCGTGGACGCGGAACAGGCACCCGCGGATCGACTCATCAACGCGTTGACCGAGGTGAGTAACAATCAGGTCGTCCTTGATGCGTTGAACCGCGCCAGCCAACTGCTCGTCGCTGACGACGTCGCCGAGCGCACCGCAGAACTGGCGTGCCGTGCCTACTGGGACACCCTGGCCTCCGCCGTGCTACAGGCATGCCTGCTCGCCTGCCCCGACGCCCAGGACAGCGACCTGATCGTGGATGTCCTCCCCACTCTGGAACCGGGCGGCTCCGCCACCATCTGGTTGAGCGAGTCCTCCGCCGGTGGACTCGGCGTCATGGAATACCTTGTCGAGTACTACAGTCAGGATCCAAGGCGCTTCTGGACATTGGTGTCGGCCGTTCTCCGACCGAACGAGTATGAGTACACCGACGCGACGCTTACTCGGCTACTGGAGTACGTCGTCCAGGAGGAACCATCCGGCGAGGCATCGGTCACCATGGAACTGCTGCGCTCAGCGGGCTCCGCATCCGACGCCGACCGCGCGCTGACCCGCCTCCGGACCGCGTGGGCCGATCTTGACGGTCCTCCCCGCCACAGCGCGATAGCTGCACTCTCCACCCGCCTGCTGCGTCCCGGCAGCGACCGGAGAACGGACGCCTTCGCCCTGCGGTTGGTCACCGAATGGACGGCTCTGGAACAGCGACTGGGCTTCGAGGTCGACTCACGGGTAATCGCCTACGCTGTCGGTTCGGGACGACTGCGCCTCGACGGTGGTCTCAACCTCGCAGCCGACCAGGTGTTCAGTCTGCTGTGGCCACGCGGGGACCGCGCCCGTAACCACCATTTGGAGTACTACCAACCCTTCGGCAACGCCAACCGTCCCACGGTGTTGGACCGAATGCTCGCCGAAGCCGCACATGACGAGCAACTGCCGAGGATCACAGTGACAGAGGCCGGTTGGGAAGAGCGTTACCGCCGGGCCATCGCTGACGCCCGCGCGGTGGAGTTGATCTGTCCGACCTCCGAACGCGCAGCGCTGAGTGAGGCACTGCTCCGCGTCCCCGCCCTCTCTGTCGATCTGGACGTGTTGCGTGTCTACGGCGACGTCATATCCATCAATCGGTACGGCAGAGAGTTCCGCTGCCGCGTGGAACTGCTGGAGACAGAGCAGTGAGTCAAAGCGAGACACTGGAACGCACGGTCCGCACCGGCACGGGAACCGGACTGCGTGCCGACACACTGCTGGCCACAGCCCTGCTGGCAGAGTTGGTGTCCCCCAGCCCGGAGTTGTGGATAGTCTCGGCGTGGATCAGCGACGTCGAGATACTCGACAATGCTCATGCGGGTTTCAGCGCGGTACTTGACGAGAGCAGTGCGTCGGCGTGTCATTTGTCGACGATACTGGGGCTGATCGCCAACACCGGTGCCCGCGTCCACATCGTCACCCGGCCCGGCCCCCACAGCGGGACGTTCGTCTCCCGCGTCCGTGCCCTGGTGCGGAACCCGGAGCGGCTGCACGTGGTGTTCGACAGCAGGGTGCACGAAAAGACGATATGCGGTCGGAACTGGATCCTAAGCGGTTCCATGAACTTCACGGTCAACGGTCTGGGAAGCAACAAAGAGCAGGTGACCTACACCGTGGGAGGCGGCCGGGCCGACCAGGCCCACCTCGACTTCACGGAGCAGTGGGGGGCCGCATGACGGATACACGACAGATGGACGGCATCACCCGGGCCTGGAACCAGAGCGACATCGATCCCTTTCTCAAGGACTTCTTCGGCGAAGGCAACGACGCACGGCGCTACGGATCCGTGATCGAGTTGTACATCAACGCTCTTCGGGGCGGCAAGGACGCTCCCGCGGTGCTCCCACGGTTCATCGCGTCCGACAACCAGTTCATGATGTACGTCATCGCCCGGGACGCCGCAGAGGTCTCCTGGCTGCGTGACCTTCTCGAGGCATTCGCTGGACCCACGTACTGCACAGACGGTTGGACAGCACCGGCTCGGCTGGATCCACACGACCCGGTTGACGCCGCTGTGATCGATTTCGCTGGCCCGGACCGCACGTTCGTCCTCAAGGGCGGTCCCAACCGTGAATACCGGACGGTCCTGCGCCAGATGCTGAAGCTCATGCAGGACACTATTGCAAGCAGTCCGCGACGCGAGTTGCGATTGTCTCGCCCGCTGGGTCGGTTGCTCGCGGAGTTCAACGCCGCACTGGCCGCAGGGGGCGAGGCGGCGTCCCTTGAGGTGTTGGAGCAACTCGCGGCACGAGGCGGCTTGGGGGCGACCAACCTTGCCCATCTACGGATCAAGCGACTTGACCGCCTGGGGCTGAGCGAGGAGTTGCTGGCGCTGCCAGGTTTGAACAGCGTACTCCGTCAGAATCCGCCGCTTCCGGTAAAAGAAGCTGTGCTCAACGCGGTCCATTCGGCAATCGTGGCGGAACCGCTGTCCCGGGACGGTCTCGTTGCAACTCGGGATGCTCTCTTCAATACGAACCTGCCCAGTCCCCTCCCCTGGCACGAGGACGTGGGGCCATACGGGGACGAAGCCGTGACGGTACTGGTCACCGCAGCGATCGCGCGTGATGACATCCCCACCGTGCGGCGGATGCGAGCTCGGTTGGCAGAAACCGGACGTCTCGGGGTATTGCCGGAACCACTACGGGAAGCACTGGGGCTCCTAGCCGATGCGGACGACAGGCAAGCAGAAGACGAGTCACGCTCTACCGCCACGGGGACGGTTCACTCCTCCGAATCCGGGATTGCGGGAAACGAAACCGCCGAGCAGGCGAACGCCGCGTCTGCCACTGCCCAACCACCCACCTCCTGGCCCGAACTGATGGCCGCCATGAGCGGGGACGAAACCCGTTACGCGACTGTCGTTCGCAACGCGGGCTGGCGCAAGTGGCCGTCGCCTGCCGAGAGCGACCGAGAGCTCAGCGCGGTGGCCGACGCTCTGGATTACCTGGGGTGGGAACGTGCCTGGCAACATCTGACCGCCCCATTCATCGACGCGGTGGGATACGAGCAGCCCGCTCCGAGCACCGCACTGTCGTTCCTCACCTACGCAGTCTCCTTCGACCGGTTCGGCCCGGGCGACCTGGTCACAGTGCAGGCGCTGCTGGAGATCTACTTGCGCTCAGCACCCCCAGCGGACGCTTACCGGGAGGTTCTTGACGCACTGCGTGGTTCCTGCGAGCAGTGGGTGTCGCCGAACAACGCCGTCGAGGTTCTGGACTTCGCGGACCGACTCGTCCTCGCCGCGTGCCCTGACCCCGAAGCCCGAACGCGTCTGGCGGTCGCCCTTCTGGAGCCACTGCACCGACACCGAGGACGACTCAAGCCGTCGGACCTCTTCTCCGCACGAAAACTGTCGAAGGAGTTGGAACTCGGCTTCGACTGGACACTGCCCGAACAGATCTCCTCCGAGGAGGAGAACCCCCTCCCCGACAGGTCATTGACCGCCTCGGTGCTGCTCTACTCTTTGGACCCCGATGTGCTGCAACGTACCGCCAAACACCTGGGTGAACAGTTCCCGGAGGTACGGGTGGCACTCGCACAGGACAAAGTGGGCGGTGACTCGCTCCGGCAGAAGGCTCGCAACGCGGACGTGATCGTGCTTGCTGTCCGCTGTGCCACTCATGCGGCGACGGGATTCATCAACCAGCACTCCAATGGTGCCGTCCTGCGTCACGCGAACGGCAGTGGCTCTGTCTCGCTGCTGCGGGCGACGGTGGAGGGGCTGGCCGAATGGAATACCGCTGTCGGAGGTAAACGCCGCAGGCGGCGGTGATAAGAACGCCACCGGTGGGGCTGGGCGCCTGATCGCACCCAGCCCCACCGGGTCACCCCCGGGTCTCCGCTGTCCGGATGACCCGCAGCAGGTGGGTGGTCAGCTTGCGCACGTCGTTGGGTGTGTTCTGCAGGCTGTTCCACTTCTGCTCGTCGTCCTCCCCAAACCGCCACGTGCCCTCCGTCCAGGCGACGTGCGGACGCAGGCTCTCCAGGGCGTCGCGTACCCTGATGCAACGCACTCCCTCTGCGGGCAGCTCATCGGTGAGGGCGTCCATGACGAACCCCATCGCCTGGATGCCAACGCCGTGGGTGAGTCGGGAGTGGCGCGGCGGTTTACGCCAGGCGTCGGGAAAGATCTCTTTGACCAGTCCCCAGAACCCCTTCAGGTGGGTCAGCATGCGCTCGACGTCGCCGCTGCCGTCGACGGGATTGCGGTACTGGTAGAGCGCACCCTCGAAGAGACTGTGTTCCAGCATCTTCAGCAGGCTGTTGTCCTTGATGTAGCCGTCGGGTGCGGTAGGGCTGGCGACAAGGCCATAGAAGGGCCCGTCGCCGTCGATGTTGAGCCGGGTCATCAGGTAGGCGGGAAGTTTGCGTCGAACGTAGGCGGGCGGCAGGTGACCGGTGGTCTCGGGCAGCAGTTCGTGGATGAGGCCCTTGGGCAATGGCTTGGTGGAGTTGACCAGGATGAACTGGGAGCGCTGTTCCTCCACGTTGTCGGCGATGAAACCGACGGCGGCCACGGGGAACTCCGCCAGATCGGCATCACGGATAGCGGCGCTGCGCTGTTGGCCGTCCACAAGCCAGGCGGGTTTCTGTTCCTCGGGCAACGACTCGTCGACAGGGATCACCAGTTCTCCGGGAATGGCGTAGTCGACGCTGCCCGTCTGACCGTGGCCGACGAAAGTAACCCTCGAGTCGAAGGCCAGGACAATGGCGTTGGGCATCATGGCCCCATCCGACTCCAGGTAGCGACGGATGGCTCGGATGTGACTGAGTACCTCGGGACGCTGATAGCCCTGCAGTCGCTCCTCCTTATCCCGCCGGACGCGGGACACGGCGGCGAAGCTGTGCAACTTCTTGCCGTCGATGGCGAAGCAGTAGATCCGCCGCTTTCCCTGGTGCACTTCCAGGGCGGGGATCCGGAGCGAATACTGGTCAGCCACGTCTTCTCCCAGGTCGAGCCGTGAAATAGTTGAGGGGTTGTTGTCAGGCGAAATCAATGTCGTTCATCTTGGACCTCAAGATCGTGAGGTTGTGAAATCCTCTGCGCTTGTTCCGCTCCGACCCTCGGAAGATGATGATCTCGATCCCGTGCTTCTGACACAGAGCGCAGGAGCACGACTTCCATGGAGTTTCTTCGAGCGTGCGCCGGTACAGGTCGATGTAACTTCTCTTCTTAGAGGTGTTGACAATCCGCTCGTAGTTCACGAGCGCGTCGAGGACGTCGTCGATCCGCACGTTTCCCTGATCGTATCCACGTAGCAGGCGCAAGCACTCACGTTCCGCAACCACCGCTTCCGCCTGGGACACCGCTCCGGAAAGGATTTGACGTTTGAGTGCGGGGTTGCCGTCGACCTGGGGGACCCGGACCGCGGTGAACATGGAGTCGCGAGTGTGGTAGTTGTTTCGGTCATCCATGAACGCCTGCCGGAAGGCCGACGTACTGTCGAAGCTGCGCACGCCGAAGTTCGCGAAGAGTTCCATGCTCTCCACACGTGTGATCCCGAGCAGGTGGAGTTCAGTTTCGGGGGCGCGAATCTTCTCGATCTCTTCCAGACATGCCAGGATCTCCGCAGTCTTGAGTGGGACCATTCCCCCAAGAGCGATGCGTCGATACCCCATCTGCTGCAGCCGGTTCACGCTGTCCGCGTAGCTGGCCGGACTCCAGCCCTGCGCGGCACCGACCGGAATGAGCCGGGACCTGCGTTTGCGGAGTTCAGCCAGAAAGTCCTCGGCGAGGTCCAAAGAGATATGGCGACGTTTCACCCACGCCGGATCGGCCTGTTTCTCGTCTGCGTCAGACTCGTAACCGAAGATCACATGGTCGATACTGACACCCTCGTCGAAGCCGCACTCTTCGTAGAAGTCCACCACCTCGGCGACGTTGTACGGCGGATATTCCTCGTTGATGTAGTTGAAGGCACCACAGTCACCCAACGTCACTATCTCGGGAGGCAGTCGGAAGAACCTTCGTACCCCCATGCGGTAGAGCCTGGCACGCTGGGGTTCGGTGTACTTGCCAGCTTTGCGCTCTCCTCCGTCGACGATGGCCTTGCTGACAAGTATGCCGTTGTAAGGGATTGGCGTGACCACCTCGTGGGCGTACTGATCGTCCCGCTGCCGCACCCGGACAGGCGAGTACTCATCAGTGAGGAAGTCGTAGGTCGGACTCACCAGGTCCTGGCTATCAGGAAAATAGAATCTCACGACGTTTTCGCCTTCGTCTGAACGTACTCGCGGATGAGGTAATTGGAGAGCGTGCTGATGTGGCGAGGGGTGTTCTGCAGTTCGTTCCAGTTGACGTTGAGGGCCTGCCACCGACCGTGGGTCCAGCAGCACTTCCCTTTGATCAGTGCCAACTCCGCGCAGGTGCGTTCCACTGCATCCTCGGCCGTCACATCGACGTTGGCCATCACACGATCCATCAGGCGTCCCATGGCGCGGATTCCCACCCCGTGCATCAGTCGGCTCTTGGTAGGCGGCAGTCCCCAGGCATTGGGGAATGTGTCACGGACCGCCGCCCAGTAGGTGGCAAGCACCCTGAGAATTGCCGCCGTATCCGTGGTGTTGTTCAACAGGTTCCGGTGGAGGAACAGGACGCCAGCCGAGGAGTTCAGCGACTCTTCGATGGCGGTCATCAAACTGTTGTCTTTGATCACCGCTTGGCTGCGGTCCTCCGTCTTGGTGGAGGCGCGTTTGATCATGCCTCGCAGTGGCGAGTCCGCGTCCTGGTTGAGAACGTCCACCAGTGCGGAGGGCAGCTTCCTCGCAGAGAGCTTGGCGGGCAGTGGCATCCAGACCTCGGGCAACAACTCTGAGACCAGGTTGGATGGAAGTGGGGAGACAGTGTTGACCCGGAGGAACTGGTCACGCTGGGTGGTCAGGTCCTCGGTGACGAATCCCGCGACGGTGACGGGCAGTCGGTTGTGTCGGGTACGGGCGAGAGCGAGACTGCGCTGTTGACCGTCGACGATCCAGGCCGGTCTGGGCTCCCCCGGTGACTCCGGGAGCCTGATCTCCAGAGTGCCACTGGTGGCCAACCCGTCACTGGCGGCGGGGCCAGGACTGGACCGGAACCGGACGCTGTTTGGCAACGCCAGGATCAGGCTGTTGGGGAACAGCACCTCGTCGCTGTCAAGGTACTCCAGGATCTGCCGCACGTGCTGCTTCTTTTCCGGCCGCTGGTAGCCGATGAGCTTTCCCGCCTCGTCCCGGGAGATGCGTGCCACATCTGCTACCTGGTTGATCTCCTCTGCGGCCAGTGTGAACAGATAGAGCGGGATGTTCGGGTGCTGGTGAATCTTCAGTGCCCTACGCTTCAGAACGAGACCTGACATCACTCTTCCATCGTCGCGGCGTACAGAAGAGCGAACCGCTTCTGTTCGCAGGCTCTGCCGCTCTCCCGCAGCAACCGGTGGAGTCTGGTTCGGGAGTAGCCGGGGTTCCTCGCTGACTCCGTCCGTATGAACTCTCGAATCTCTTCGTCCGTCATTGGAGTCCGCTGATAGCGCTCGTGGTGCTCCGCGGCGGCGGCCCACCTCTTCCAGGAGGCAGCGGTCTCGGCGGAGACGAGTGGACGTCCCGTCCTCCAATGCTTGAGCCAGGAAGCGGCCATACGTACGTTCAGGCTGGTGAGTGTGCCTCCCAGCGCTCCCCGCAGTGCACCGTTGGCAGGCACTCGGTGAATACCGGGAATGTCACGTTCCCCACCGATCAGCAATACGTCGTCGCCTCTCTGTCCTGCGGCGCGCAGTTCGTCGTGCATCGCGGCCGCGTAGGGCTCTGAGAGCACCAAGAGAGCGGGACCTTGATCTGCTAGCTCGCTGAGTGTGGTGGCTCCACGCGCTTCCTGGAGACGGCCCCACCACCGGGTTCGCTCCGTTCTGGTCGACGCGACGGAATCTGCGTGCCGAGCCCCGAAAGTCGCCGCATACGGAGGTGCGGTGTTGGACACCGACTGGAGTCCCAACCCGGCAGAGGCGACCCACAGCTGGGGAGAGAGTCCGGCCGAGACCGCGGTCTCCACCAGAACGCGCACTTGGACCCAGTGTTCTCCCTGGTAGAGCTGGGCGAGTGAAAAACTCCTCGGTACTTCGCCAAGACGTTTGTCCCAGATTGCCACACGGTGGTCAACGTTGCCCTCGGGGAGATTCCGAGCCAGGAGTTCGGGAGCCGGACGCGCCATCTTGCGATCTGTGCAGGTAACTACAAGTGATAGTTGCCTCACAATCTCCGGCTCCTCAATTCGCCAACTCGAACTTAATGTGGATCACTCTACCTCGGAGTTAGCGCGTATAGGATCATGACTGGTCCGCAGCCAACTGGAGGGCGAGAGACATGGAACGACCCGCAATCGTACTACTCAGCGGCGGTCTGGACTCAACAACCGTGTTGGCCATCGCCCGCGAGCAGGGCTTCACCCCGTACACGCTGAGTTTTCGCTACGGGCAGCGGCACAGCCTCGAACTGGAGGCCGCCAAGCGGGTGGCCCAAGCCATGGGCGCGGCACGTCACGTGATCACCGACATCGATCTGCGGGTCTTCGGTGGTTCGGCATTGACCGACGAGATCTCAGTTCCCAAGCACGGCAGCGTGGAGGAGCTCGACGCAGCAGCCGTCCCGGTGACCTACGTGCCGGCCCGCAACACCATCTTTCTGTCCTTCGCCCTGGCCTACGCCGAGGTGGTCGGTGCCCAGGACATCTTCATGGGCGTCAACGCGGTGGACTACAGCGGCTACCCCGATTGCCGCCCCGAGTACATCGCGGCCTATGAGAAGATGGCCAACCTTGCCACCCGGGCAGCCATCGAGGGCGAAGGGCGTATCACCGTGCACACCCCTCTGATCACCCTGTCCAAGGCGGACATCATCCGCGAGGGAGTGCGGTTGGGCGTGGACTACTCCCTGACCTTCAGCTGCTACGACCCCGACGAACAGGGCAGATCCTGCCGGAGGTGTGACACCTGCCTACTGCGGCTCAAGGGGTTCACCGAAGCCGGGTTTATCGATCCCATTCCTTACCAGGCCGGTTGACCATGGGATATCTCGTCAAGGAGATCTTCTACACCCTGCAGGGAGAGGGTGCCCACACGGGCCGTCCCGCCGTCTTCTGCCGCATGTCCCGCTGCAATCTGTGGACTGGTTATGAGAAAGACCGACATCGGGCGATCTGCCAGTTCTGCGACACCGACTTCGTAGGAACCGACGGGGTGGGCGGCGGTCGGTTCGCCACTGCGGACGAACTGGCCGACGCCGTTGCGCAGGCCTGGCCCTCAGTCTCCACTGACCACAGGTTTGTCGTCTGCACCGGGGGCGAACCCCTACTCCAGTTGGACGAACCCGCCGTCGAGGCCTTACACACACGAGGCTTCGAGGTGGCGGTGGAGACCAATGGCACACGTCGCCCTCCACGTGGGATTGACTGGCTCTGCGTCAGCCCCAAGATCGGCGCCGAACTCGTCGTCACCAAAGGTGACGAACTGAAACTCGTCTTCCCTCAGGAAGGCGGTGACCCGACCAAATTTGAGCAACTGGACTTCAGGTTCTTTCGTCTGCAGCCTATGGACGGTCCCGAACTCGAGGTCAACACACAAGCTGCTATCGAGTACTGTCTGAAGAATCCGCGCTGGACGCTCTCCCTGCAGACACACAAATATCTAGGAATCCGTTAGATGGAGATCTTCCGAGAATTCGGCTTCGAGGCGGCACACCGACTGCCGAGGGTCCCAGAAGGACACAAATGCGCCCGCCTTCACGGGCATTCCTACCGCGTCATCGTCCACGTCGACGCCCCCGTTGATCCAGAAAGCGGTTGGGTGATGGACTTCGGGGACATCAAGCGAGCGTTCAAACCGATCCGGGACCGACTCGACCACTACTACCTCAACGAACTCGACGGATTGGAGAACCCGACGAGCGAGAATCTGGCCCGTTGGATCTGGGAGCGCCTGCGGCCAGTGCTGCCTGCCCTGTCCGCTGTCACCGTACGCGAAACTTGCACTTCCGGCTGTACCTATCAAGGAGAGTGAACTGCAGGTCCGCAGGTCTCGGGGGAGAATCCGTCTCTCCCGTAGTTCGGTGAGTATCCATCCCCCGAAGGAGCACCTTGATGATCCTCACCCCCCGTGCCCTAGTTCTGTGGAGTCTCTACACCGCGACCGTGATTGGTGCGAACCTGGCTGTCGCCTACATTGGCATGCTACCTGTCGGATTCGGCTTGGCTGCGCCTGCCGGGGTTTACCTGGTAGGTCTTGCACTGGTGCTGCGGGATCTACTTCAAGACGCGACATCGTGGCGGTGGTCTCTGGCTGCCATTGTTGTTGGCGCGGCCCTGTCAGCAGCGTTCTCTCCCGAACTCGCCATCGCCTCGGCAGCAGCCTTCCTGTTCTCTGAGATCGCCGACTTGGTTGTGTACACGCCGCTCCGTAAGCGAGGCTTGGTCATAGCGGTGGCCGTGTCTAACGCGGTTGGGTTGTTTCTCGACTCAGTGCTGTTTCTGTGGCTGGCATTCGGCACTCTAGAATTCCTGGCCGGCCAGGTGCTTGGTAAAACGTGGATGACGCTCGTAGCGATCGTAGTGCTACTGGTTATCCGTCGCCCTCGCCAGGCGATAGCCCAATGAAATGCTGTCTGCGTACACATCGTTGCAGCTGATCTGCTACCTTCACTGACTCCACATACACGAAGCTGCCCCAGGTCCGCCAGGATCCGGCTTCTCTCTCTGGTCACGGCCAGGAGAGCGTGATCCTGGTGTGGCGCTTGTCCACGACCAGTCCCCGTGGCAGGTGCTCGTCGGGGGTGTGTGCCGGATGGACGGTGTAGCGGGCCCGTGATCCCCGGTGGTCGCGGTCCCAGACGCGGACCTGCTCGACGAAGCGGTCGGCGACCCGCTGGGCGTCGGAGCCGTGGGCGTAGGCCCCGAGCTCGTGCCTGGAGCTGTCCGGGGCGACCAGGCGCAGCACGCGGTAGGCGAAACCGCCGTCCTCGACCAGGGCCGGGTTGCCGCGCGGCCAGAACGGGCGGACCAGGCCGCGGTCGAGCGCTCCCTGCTCGGCGGTGAGGCGGCAGAACCCGTGCAGGCTGCTGGCCAGCCACAGGTCCAGGTCGTCGAACGGCTCCATGCGGCCCACCGTCGCCCCCGACCACGCTTCGGCCCGCTCCCCCGCCAGGGCCGCGCTCAGCGCTTCGGCGTCGACGTCGCGGTCGTCGTCCAGCAGCAGCTCGATCCGCGCGCCGGGCTCGCCGTGGACGGGAACCCGTCGTTCCCGGCGCTCCCCCGCCCCCTGCATGGGCACAAAACCGCACAGCTCGTAGCCGCGGTCGGCCAGGTGGTCGCCCTCGCGTTCGAGGACCACCGACCGGGTGAGTCCGCGCACCCGCAGCGGCAGCACCAGCCGCCCGCCGCCGGCCAACTGCTCCACCCACGCCGGGGGGATGTCCCACGCCTCGACGGTGACGACGATCCGGTCGAACGGTGCGCGCTCGGCCGCCCCGGACTCGCCGTCGCCGCACACCACGCGCACCCGGTCGTACCCGGTCGCGGCGAGCGCGGCCCGGGCGCGCGCCACCACGTCGGGGTCGATGTCGACGCTGGTGACCTCGCCGTCGGGGCCGACCAGTTCGGCCAGCAGCGCGGCGTTGTAGCCGCCCGAGCCGATCTCCAGCACCCGGTGCCCGGGTTCGACGCGCAACTGGTCGAGCATCAGGGCGACGACGGACGGCGCCGACACCGAGCTGAGCACGGTGCCGTCGGCGCCGTGCTTCATGCGGACGACGTCGTCGGCGTAGGCCTCCTCCAGCGACGCCCCGGGTGTGAACAGGTGCCGGGGCACGGCGCGCATCGCGTCGCGGACGTTGTCCGCCAACCCCTGGCCGAGTTCGGCCCGCCAGGCCAGGACCCGGTCGACCATCGCCTCGCGCAGCGCGCGGGCCTCGGGCGTGTCGGGGCTGCTGTCGGCGTCCGAGTCTCGCTCCCGCTGTGTGGTCATGCGGTCACTCTCTCACGCGGAGTCGTCCCGTGGGCTACTCCTGCGGGCCGGGGCGGGGCCCGGGCCGCCGTGTCGCGCCCTCGCTTCCGGGTAGGGGCGGATCCAGTCGACATTTCGGAGGTCGTCATGGCGGGCAGTCGAACCCGTGAGGTCGCGGATGCGACTCGGCGTCCGGCCCGGCTCGTGGCCGCGGTGCTGGGCGCGGTGTTCCTCCTGGTCGGAATCCTCGGGTTCGTTCCGGGGATCACCACCGACTACGGCGCGATGGAGCTGGCCGGTCACCAGTCGCGGGCGAAGCTGTTCGGCGTGTTCCAGGTGTCGGTGCTGCACAACCTCGTGCACCTGCTGTTCGGTGTCGCCGGGCTGGCCGCGGCCTGGCTGGGCGCGAAGACCGCGCGCCTCTACCTGCTCGTCGGCGGCCTGGTCTACCTGGTGCTGTGGCTGTACGGGCTGCTCATCGACCTGACGACCGTGCAGGAGCTGTTCGGCCCGGTCCCGCCCGAGGCGAACTTCGTCCCGGTCAACAACGCCGACGACTGGCTGCACTTCTTCCTGGGCGCCGGGATGATCACGCTGTGGCTCGTGGTGCGCCCGGGACGCGGCGTCCGGGAGTGACCGGCACCGGCGGCGGTCCGCGCTCCGGGCGCTGTCCGGCGTGTGCTCCCGGTCTTCCGTGTCCTCCCGCCCCGGCCGGTCCGGTCCCCTACCGTTGGGGCGAATGCGGGTCCGGCTCCGGGAGGGGTTCGGGACGGGCCGCCACGCGGTCCGCGCGCCCGTCGCGCGCGTCACGCCCTTCGGCGCGGTGGAGCAGGCCCACCGCGCCGAGACGCTGGCCTGGGTCGACACAGCGGCGCGCCGCTGTAGCGCGTCGCCAGGCCGGACGTGCCACCGGTCCACCTGGTCTGCTATTGCGTGGTGCGTGAGCCCGAACGCGGCGAACTGCTGCTGGTCGCGCGCCGCCGGGCCGGGTTGCGGCCGCCCGCGGGCGGCCACGTCGAACCCGGTGAGGACCCCTGGGACACCGTGGTCCGCGAGTGCGCCGAGGAACTCGCCCTGACCGCCCGCCCCTGCCGGACGTCGGCCCCGTGCCGGTGTTCCCCACCGCCAACCGCACCCGCGGCGCACCCTCGACCCGCACCTGCACCGCTTCGTCCGCAGACTCGCCGCGCCCGGCTGACCGGCGCGGCACCGAAACCGTCCCCTCGCCTTCTCCGGAACCCGCCGTAGAGCCGTTCGCGGTCCGCTAGTGTCCTTGCCACCACGCCACGGCAACCGCCGTGTCCCCGTCTTCTCGCCCGTGTCCGCTCCGAGGACCGGCCCGCCCGGACACCAGAGATGAACCACCCTCCCCCCTCCACCGGCGACACGTTCAACGTCTTCCACGGGGAAGCCGAGTTCCTCGTGCAGATGCGCGACAACTACGGTGAGATCCACTACCACGCGTCGCCGCGCCCCCGCCCCGTGGACAGCGCCGCCGACGCGCTCGCCGCGACGCTGTTCACCCAGTGGCGTGAGGAGGTGGCGGCCTGGGACGTCAGCGCGCCCGCCGTGATCCCGGTGCGCTGGCGGGCCAACTTCGAGCGTTCCGCTCCCCCCGAACACGCCGGCGGATCGGTGGACGGGCGCGGCGACCGGCTCGACGGTCTGCTCTCCGCCTTCCTGGGGCTGCGGCAGCGGCGGCTGGCCGTCCTCGGCGACGCCGGATCGGGCAAGACCACCCTGGCGGTGCTGCTGATGCTGGAGTTGCTGGAGCGCAGGCTGGCGTCCACCGCTTCCGGGGCGGACCGGTCGGCTCCGGTACCGGTCCTGTTCTCCCTGGCCTCCTGGGATCCGGACCGCGAGCACTTCGCTGCCTGGCTGACCCGTCGGCTCCGTGAGGACTACCCGGGGCTGCCCCGCGTGGACGGCCGCCATCCCGCCGACGCGCTGTGGCGTGACTCCCTGCTGCTTCCGGTGCTCGACGGCCTGGACGAAATGCCCCAGGAGCACCGCTCCGCCGCGGTGCGGTCGCTGAACCGCGCTCTGCGGGTACGCTCCCCGCGCTCGGGGCGGGAGGTTCCGCTGATCCTCACCTCCCGGACCGACGCCTTCCGGGCGCTGCGCCGCGAGGTGGTGCTGTCGTGCGCCTCGGTGGTGGAGGCGCGGCCGGTGGACGCGGCCGGTGCCGCCGCCTACCTGCGTCCGGAGTCCCCGGAGGCGGCGCGGCGGTGGCGTCCCCTGCTGGAGGAGCTGCGGGAGCGCCCCGACGGGACTGCGGCGCGGGCCCTGTCGACCCCGTTGATGCTGTGGCTGGCGCGCAGGGTGTACGAGCGGGTGACGACCACACCCGCCGAACTCGCCGACACCTCGCGGTTTCCCACGCGCGCGGCGGTCGAGGACCACCTGCTCGACCGCTTCGTGCCCGCGGTGTTCACCGGGGAGCTGCCCTCCCACGACCGGTGGGAGCCGCCCCGGCGGTGGCGTCCCCACCGGGCCCGGCGCTACCTGGCCCACCTGGCGCGGCACGCGGGTCGGCGGGAGACGACGGAGCTGGCGTGGTGGCGGCTGCACACGGCGCCGCTGCCCCGGGTCGTCTTCCCGCTGGTCCTGGTGGCGGCGGCGCTGCTGGTCTCGCAGGCGGCCGTGTGGTTCCGGGAGCTCGTGCTGGACCGCGCGCCCGAGGAGTGGCCCGGACGCCTTCTCACCGTCCTGTCGCTGCAGAACTCGCTGACCATGGGCCTGGTGTTCGGGCTGGCCGTGCAGTTGTGCGCCAAGCACTGGTTCGGCTACCGGTTCGGGGAGCCGCGGCGCAGGGCGTCCCTGCGCCGCCCCGGGGCGGCGCTGCGGTCGGCGCTGCACGCGACGACGCCGTGGCGGGTCCTGCTCGTGCTCGCGCTGCTGTTCCTGATCGTGCTGTGCTTCGTGGAGTACCTGCCGTTCGTGGGGGCGAGGGGGGTGTCCGTCCCGCTGGGTCTGGTGGCCGCCACGGCGTTCGCCCTGCTGTTCGCGGCCCCCTCCGCCGGTTCCGAGGAGCCGACGACCCCGGAGTCGCTGCTGGCGGACGAGCGGACCGCGGTCCTGCGTTCGTTGACCGTGACCTGCTCCGTGATCGGCCTGGGCGTGGGGCTGGTCCACGGGGTCGCTGCGGGGGTCATGGCCTGGTTGGGTGCGGCCGCGATGCTCGTCCTGGTCACCCCGTGGTCCCGTTGGCTGGTCGCCAGGGCGGCCTTCGCCGTGACCGGCCGGGCGCCGTGGTCCCTGATGCGCTTCCTCGGCGACGCCCACCGCCACGGTGTGCTGCGCAGGGTGGGCGGAGTCCACCAGTTCCGGAACGTGCGGTTGCAGGAACGGCTGGCCGGGCGCGTCCCGGCCCGGACCGCGCGGCGACCGGTGCTGCCCGAGGGGGCGGTCACCCACTTCGCGGGCGGGGTGCGCCTGCGGTGGAAGAAGCGCCGGATCGCGCTGGCTGCGCTGCTCTTCCTGCTGCCCACGGCCGCCCTGGTGACCGTGCAGGCGGTGGTGCGTGAGGGGGTGGCCGCGCTGCCGTACGCGTGGGCGCCCGGTGCGTTCTTCGTCGTCTTCGGCGGTTCGGTCGCCGTTGTCGCCTTCCTGCTGCCCCGGGCCACGACGGTGCTGACTCTCACCGGGGACGCCGTGTCCTGCCGGGAGAGCGGCCGGGCCGTGCGCTACGAGTGGCGGCACGTGGAGGAGGTCGCGGTCCGGCGGACCCGGCGGCTCGGGTTGGACACCCGGTTGTACGGCGTGCACGTGCTGTTGACGCCTGATGCCCCCTACCGTCCGGTGATGTCGCGCAGTGACGGCGACTGGTACCTCGTCTGCACCGTCGGCCTGTCCCCCGCGCTTGCGCGGCAGGTCGAGGAGGAGTTCCGGCGTTTTTCCGGGGGGCGGTGGCGGGCCAACGAGTCGGTGTACGCCACCGGGGCCGAGAGGAGTGGAGACGCACCGCCGCCCCTCCCGCCGCCGCTGCCCGCGTCGGCGCGTCCGCACAGCGAAGACGCACCGCCCCCGCCGCTCCCGCCGGTCGGGCCGGAACCGGCGCCGGCCGCGGCGGGCGCTCCGCGGCGCTCCTCCACGGCGGCGAGGGTCACGGGCGGGATCGGCGCGCTCCTGGTCCTGCTGGGGTGCCTGCCGGTGCTGGCCTCCCGGCTGCTGTCGGGCGGGATCGACGACTTCACCGGCGTCTCCCCCTGGTCCTGGAGCGCCGCCCTCGTCGGCTCGGTGCTGCTGCTCTCCTCCACCCCGTTCCTGTCCCGCCGCGCGGTGGTCCCGCTGTGGGGCCTGGCCGCTGTGCCGTCCCTGTACGCGCTCGCGGCGACGGTGCTGCCCCCGACCCCGCTGGGCTGGTCCGACATCGCGGGTGTGGTGGTGTTCGGGCTGTGCGTACTGCTGTGCGGCATGATGGTGGGCGACCCGGAGTTCTTCGGCGCGCAGGGGCGGCGGATCCGCATGCTGTCCGGTCTGGCCCTGCTGCTGGCGGGGTACGTGGTCGTGCCCTCGGCGGCGGTGAGCGACGGCGCGGCCGTGTTCTTCGGCTACCTGGCGGCCTGCGCCGTCATCGTCGTCGGCTGTGCCTGGGCTCTGACTCGGCAGGTCTCCTACTCCCCGCGGGAGGAGGGTCCCGCGGTGACCGTCACGCCCCCGGCGACGCGGCTGACGCCGGTGTGGCGTCTGCTGGTGGCGGCGGCGGTGATCGCGGGCTGCGGTTACGCGGTCCTGGTCGGCGGAACCGCCATGTGCTGGGTCGTCGCCGTTGTCACGTTCCTCACCAACCTGGGGATTTTGATCGGGGCCCGTGACATGGCGCCCGGTGTCCTCCCCTGAGGAAGCGGCGGAGCGCGTCCGCGGTCGGGCCGGTGCCTTTTGCGGCGAGTCGCGCGGGCGGTCCGGTGAAGGTGACGGTTCCTCCGTCGTCGCCCGCACCGGGGCCGAGGTCGATGACGTGGTCGGCGTGGGCGACCACGTCGAGGTTGTGCTCGATGACGACGACGGTGCGGCCGTGGTCGACGAGGTCGTCGAAGAGGGCGAGCAGGTGCTGGGTGTCGGTGCCGTGCAGGCCGGTGGTGGGTTCGTCGAAGACGTAGTGGCGGGTGTCGCCGGCGAGTTCCCGGGCCAGGCGCAGGCGCTGCCGCTCCCCGCCGGAGAGGGTGTCCAGGCCCCGGCCGAGGGTGAGGTGGCCGAGGCCGACGCGGTCCAGGCGGGCCAGGGCGTCCGCGACCGCCGGGGCAGCGGTGTCGGCGAAGAAGTCCTGGGCGGTTCGTGCCGTCATGCCCAGCACGTCGGCGATGGTGCGCCCGTCAATGGTGTAGCCGAGGGTCCGCTGGTTGAAGCGGGTGCCGCCGCAGGCCTCGCAGCCGGTCTCGACGTCGTCGAGGAAGGCGAGTTCGGTGGTGACGACGCCGCGGCCGCGGCACTCCGGACAGGCGCCCCTGGAGTTGGCGCTGAAGTGGGCGGCGGGCACGCCGTGGGTCCGGGCGAAGAGGTCCCGGATCGGGTCGAGGACGTCGAGGAAGGTGGCGGGGGTGGAACGGCCGCTCGCGCGGATGGGCGCCTGGGTCATGACGGCCACCTGCGGGTGTCGGCGCGGCAGTTCCCGGGTGGCGAGTGTGCTCTTGCCGGAGCCCGCGACGCCGGTGACGGCGGTGAGCACTCCGGTGGGGACGTCCACGGTCACGTTCTTGAGGTTGTGCTCGCGCGCGCCCCCGACGGTCAGGTGCCCGGTGGGGACGCGCGGGTCCGACCGCACCGAGGGGGTGCGCCGCAGGTGGCGTCCGGTGGGGGTGTCGGCGCGGCGCAGGCCGTCGAGGGTGCCGGTGTAGAGGACGGTGCCTCCGGCGTCGCCCGCGCCGGGGCCCATGTCGACGACGTGGTCGGCGACCGCGACGAGGTCGGGATCGTGTTCGACGATCAGGACCGTGTTGCCCCGGTCGCGCAGATCCCTGACGAGTTCGGCGAGCCGGTGCACGTCGTGCGGGTGGAGTCCCGCGCTGGGCTCGTCGAGGACGTAGCACAGTCCGGTGAGGGAGCTGCCGAGGTGGCGCACCAGCCGCACCCGCTGGGCTTCGCCGCCGGACAGGGTCGTGGCGTCGCGGTCGAGGGTGAGGTAGCCGAGACCGACGCGGTCCAGTGCCGCCAGGCGGGACGTGATCTCGGCGACGACGGGGGCCACCTTCGGGGAGGTCACCGATCGGACGGTTTCCACCAGATCGCGGACGGGTGTGGCCGACCAGTCCGCGATGGAGCGTCCGTCGACGAGGCTGGAGCGCGCGGCGTCGTTGAGCCGGGTTCCGGCGCAGTCGGGGCAGGTGGCGCGGCGCACGACCCGGTCGAGCGCGGCGCGTTCCTCGGTGGTGGTGCGCTTGGGGGTGCGGGTGAGGTAGTCGCGGCGCAGCCGGGTGAGGACGCCGTGGAACACGCCCGTCCTCGGAAACTCCGGGCCGGGGTTCGGGGGTTTGTGGCCGTCGGCGTTGAGCAGCAGGTCGTAGCGGTCCGGCGGGTAGTCGCCGAGCGGCAGGTCGGGGTCGAACAGGCCGGAGTGGACGCAGCGCTTCCAGCGGTAGGTTCCCGGCGCGAACGCGGGGAAGCGGACCGCTCCGCCGTTGAGGGAACGTGCGGGGTCGATGAGGGCGTCGACGTCGATGTCGGTGACCTCGCCGAGTCCTTCGCAGCGTGGGCACATGCCTGACGGGTCGTTGAAGGAGAACGCCGGGGAGTAACCGATGTGCGGCCGTCCCGCGCGGGAGAACAGCACCCGCAGCAGCGGGGCGATGTCGCTGGCGGTGCCGACGGTGGAGCGCGCGTTGCCGGAGAACCGCCGCTGGTCGATGACCACCGGGAAGTGCAGGCCGTCGATGCGGTCCGCGTCCGGTTTCGGGTGGTGGGGCAGCCGGTTGCGCACGAAGGAGGGGTAGGACTCGTTGGCCTGCCGCTGGGCCTCGGCCGCGATCGTGTGGAACACCAGCGACGACTTGCCCGATCCGGACACCCCGGTGAACACGGTGACGCGGCCCCTGGGGACCGCGACGGTGACCTCGCGCAGGTTGTTGGTGCGCGCGTTGACGACCACGATGTGCGTGGACGGATCGGGGCGGAATCTGTCCGACATGGCTTTCACGCTAGTGACTATTGTGGTCAGGAAACGGCCACAACCTGTCGGGGAGGTGGTGTGGCTTCCACTGGTGCGCGCATGCTGCGGCTGCTGTCGCTGCTGCAGTCGGGGCATCCCTGGTCCGCCGCGGACCTGGCGGAGGCGACCGGGACCAGTCCGCGGACCCTGCGCCGCGACATCGACCGGCTGCGGGAGTTGGGCTATCCGGTGGAGAGTCTGCGCGGCCCCGGCGGCCACTACCGGCTTGTCGCGGGCAGCGCCCTGCCGCCGCTGATGTTCGAGGACGACGAGGCGGTCGCCGTCGCCTTGGGACTGCGACTGGTGGCGGCGGGAGGTGTCGACGTCGCCGACGCCCACGGCGCTGCGGAGCGCGCCTCGGCGAAACTGGCCCGGGTGCTGCCCGCGCGGCTGGCCCGGACCGTGGACGCGGTGAGCGCGTCCGTGCAGAGCGAACCCGACACCTGGACCGGACTGGACCGCGCCGTGGTGGCCCGGCTCGCCTCGGCGGCCCGGCACCGCCGCGTGGTCTCCTTCCGCCACCGCAACCGCTCCGGCGAGGAGTCGCACCGCCGCGTCGAGCCGTACCGGATCGTCCGCCTGCGTCGCCGCTGGTACCTGTTCGGTTGGGACCGCGACCGCGGCGACTGGCGCTCCTACCGCCTGGACCGGGTCGGCGAGGTCGCCGAGTCGGCGTCGACCTTCCGGCCGCGGCCGCTGCCGGACCCCGACGTCGTCGGCTGGCTCAACCGGTCGTTCTCCGCCTCGGAACGGCGTTACGAGGCCGTGGTGCGCTTCGACGCCCCCGTCACCCGCGTGGCCGAGCGGCTGCCGCGGGTCGACGGGACCCTGGAGGTCGTCGACGACGCCCGGTGCCGCTACCGGGCGTGGGTGGACTCCCACGAGTGGCTGACCGCGGTCCTCGCCGTCTCGGGACTCGACTTCACCGTCGAGCGTCCCGCGGCCTTCGCCGACCACGTCACCGCGGTGGGCGGGCGGCTGACGAGGGCCGGTGCGCGCGGCGCCGGTGAACCGCCGCCCCCGTGACCCGCCGCCGCGCCGGCCCTCCGGGCGCGGGGCGGCGACCGTCCGTACCACCGGTCTGCCGTCGCGGGTGTCCGATGACCGAGACGCTGACCACGTGAGGCGCCCTGCTCGCCCCGAGCCGCTCAAGCAGTCGGGCGGAGAGTTCGCCGGTGACGGTCGGCGGTGTCCGCGACATCGCCTCGGCGTACTCCATGACGTCGCGCTCCAGCGGTGTGAAGACGTCCGGTTCCCGCCACCGCGGCACCTCGCGGGCCTTGGACTCGTCGAGTCCCCCGTTGTGCGCCCGGAAGCACCCCAGGTCGAGGCAGAAGGCGCAGCCGGTCAGGGATGCCACCGCCATGTGGGCGTAGGACTTCAGGTCCTTGTCGCACCTGTTCCACCTGGTGGCTTTCAGGCCGAGGCCGAGGCTGGTCCTGAGCACCGGCCGGTGGTGCCGCATCACTTCGAGGGGTTCGGGCACTTCGCCGAACATCCTCCTGGTGATCCTCTTCGGTACGACGCCGTGGACGCCGGTGATCTCCGCTTCGGGGACCCGGGTGCTGCCGGCCATGTCGCCTCCTCGTCTGCTGGTCTCGGCATGCAGACACCGGCCGGGGCCGGTCTGTGGCAGCACGGCGGACATCCTCGTCGGCCGTGGCCGGTGCCGGGTTCCGGTGCTCCCGCCTTCCGGCCGGTCAGGACGCCGTCCCGCACCGGGCTGCCCCGGGCGGGGGAAGAAGCGCCGCGTACCCGATCGGTGGCGGCTGCCTCATCGGCTTCCGCTCCTACCAGCCGCGCCCCCCGCGCGGCCGGTACGAGCGGGCGGCCCAGGCCCCGGGCAGCCTCGCCAGCCATCCCGTGGCGCGCGCCTCCGCTCCTCGCCGATGCCTGGAGGGCTTCCACGAGGAGGTCGACCATGCCGCCGCCGAGGCCTTCGAACGCCGCTCCCGCCGGGACGGGCACGCCTTCTCCGCGGCACCGGCACCACCGGTCCGCTCCCGCCGCCTCAGGGCAGGGTCAGCACGCGGGGGCCGTCCTCGGTGACGGCGACGGTGTGCTCGACGTGGGCGGCCCGGCTGCCGTCGGCGGTGCGCAGGGTCCAGCCGTCGGGATCGACTCGGTAGTCGTCGCCGCCTCCGGCCATGAACATGGGTTCGATCGCGAGGGCCAGGCCGGGGCGGAGCGGGAAGCCGCGGCCGGGACGCCCCCGGTTGGGCACGGGAGGGTCCTCGTGCATGCGGCGACCGATGCCGTGCCCGCCGAAGTGGGCGGGCATGCCGCAGCGGGCGGAGCGTGCGACGGTGTCGATGGCGTGGGAGATGTCGCCCATGCGGTTGCCCACGACGGCCGCGGCGATCCCCGCCTCCAGCGCCTTCTGGGTGGCGCTGATGAGGGCGAGGTCGGCGGGGCGGGGCGTGCCGACGGTGAAGCTGGTCGCGGCGTCGCCGGTCCAGCCGTCGAGTTCGGCTCCGCAGTCGACGCTGACCAGGTCGCCGTCGCGCAGGCGGTGGTCGGTGGGAACGCCGTGCACGACGGCGTCGTTGACCGAGGTGCAGATCACCGCGGGGAAGGGCGTGGGGGCGAAGCGCGGCTGGTAACCGAGGAAGGGCGAGCGCGCTCCCGCCTCGGCCAGGACGGCGCGGGCCGCCTCGTCCAGTTCCCGCAGGGACACCCCGACGTC
Source organism: Thermobifida halotolerans (assembly GCF_003574835.2). Classification (NCBI taxonomy): domain Bacteria; kingdom Bacillati; phylum Actinomycetota; class Actinomycetes; order Streptosporangiales; family Nocardiopsidaceae; genus Thermobifida; species Thermobifida halotolerans. Next base: position 1,842,236 of record NZ_CP063196.1, read on the forward strand.
GGCCGCCTCCCGCACGGCGGCGAGCGCGCGGGCCACGACACGCCCGGCCTCCCGCATCGCCTCCAGCGCCGACCCGGTCTTGAACTCCACCATGTCCCGCTCCTTCCCCGCACACCGGGACCAATTCTTATACCGGTATTAGTATAGGCGCATGGTGAGAACTCCCCTGAGCCCACAGGAACGGCGGCGCGGAGAGCGGTTCGGCGCGCTGCTGCGTCAGGCGCGCGGCGACCGCAGCATGGCGGAGGTCGCCGCGGCGGCGGGGGTCTCCGCGGAGACGCTGCGCAAGATCGAGACCGGCCGGGCGCCCACCCCGTCCTTCTTCACCGTGGCGGCCCTGGCCACGGCGCTGGGGGTGTCCCTGGACCACCTGGCCGCCGCCTGCGCGCGGGACGCCGACCGGGACGAGCGGGCGCTGTCGGCCTGAGCCCCGCCCCGCCCGTCCCACCGGCTCCCGGAGCCTCCGGGGCGGGACGTCCTCTCACCCGGTCCGCCGGTGGGGGCTCGGGCTCCCGTCCTCCCCCGGCGTCCCGGCATCGGCCTGCGCGCCCCCGCGGGCACCGGGCCCCGCGGGCGGAGGGGACGGCGACGCGTTCGCCCGCACCCGCGCCGCGGTCTCCTCCAGCACGGTGAGGAAGGCCGCGACCGCCGGGGACGGGGAGACGCCGCGGGCGGTGGCCGTGTAGACCGTCCTCGGCGGCACGTCGTCGGGGTGCACCGGCACCACCGCGAGGTCGGGACGCACCACGTCGGCGGTCCAGGACGGCACCAGGGCCACCCCCAGGCCCGCCGCGGCGAAGCCCTGCTTGGCGATCCACTCGGCCACCACGAACCTGATCCTGGGGCGGAACCCGGTGTCCAGCGCGGCGGCCACGAAGGGGCCCACGGGGGTGTCGCGCCCCACGATCCAGTCCTCGTCGGCGAGGTCGCCCAGCCGGACGCACGCGCGGTCGGCCAGCCGGTGCGTGCGGGGCAGCATCACCGACACGCCGTCGTGGAACAGCGGCTCCGGGTCCAGCTCGTCGAGCAGGTCCCCCGCGGCGGGGGTGAGCACGGCCACGTCGAGGTCACCGGCGACGAGCGCCGCCGCCAGGCGGGGGCTCGGCTCCTCCCGCACGGTGACGTCGACCCCCGGATGGCGGGCGCGCAGGGCGGCGATCGCCGTGGGGACCAGTTCGGCCCCGGCGGAGGCGAACGTCCCCACCCGAAGTCGGCCGACCGCCGCCGCGTTCACGGCGACGAGGTCCCGGTGGGCGGTTTCGAGGCGTTCCAGGACGGCCTCGGCGTGCTCCAGCAGGACGCGTCCCTGCTCGGTCAGCCGCACCCCCCGGGGCAGCCGGTCGAACAGGGGCGCACCGGCGGCCTCCTCCAGTGCGCAGATCTGCCGGGAGACGGCCGACTGGGTGTAGTCCATCTCCCGGGCCGCGGCGGTGAAGGAGCCGTGCCTGGCCACGGTGGTGAAGACCTGGAGCCAGACGGTGTTCAGTGCATGCGGAAACGACATGTCACCCATGCTAGACATTCGCTTGTGGCATTGCTGGGGTCCTCGTAGCGTCAGGGACGTGCCCACCGGCGCCTCCGCCCACGCGGCCGCCGCGGGCGCGTGGACGATCCGGCGCCCGCCGCCCCCATCCGAGAGGACCACCGTTGAACGTCTCGCTGCGCAACCCCGAGAACGCCCCCGGCCCCGCCAGCCCCTTCTACTCCCAGGTGGCCCGTGTCGACCTGGGCGGCGGCGCGCTGCTGTTCGTGTCGGGCCAACTCGCCCTGGACGAGTCGGGCGAGGTCATCGCCCCCGGCGACATGGCCACGCAGTCCCGGGCGGTCATGCGGTCGCTGGACGCGCTGCTGCGCGCCGAGGGCGCGTCACCGGCCGACGTGGTGAGCATCCGCACCTTCCTCACCGACATGTCCCGGCTCGGCGAGTACGGCGCCGCGCGCGCCGAGTTCTTCACCGGTACCCCGCCCACCAGCGCCACGGTCGAGGTCTCCCGCCTGGTTCCTCCCGGCGCCGTCGTCGAGGTCGAGGTCGTGGCCGCCGTCCCCGCTGCCGCCGGTGCGGACCCCTCCGGCGGCGCGGCCGCCTGAGGCGCGGACACCCCCGGGGCTCCCCTCTCCCGGCAGGGCCCGCTGTTGGACGCCGCCCGGCGCCACCAGGTCAGCGCCTCGTCGAGGCGGCTGAACCTGCCCGGCCGACAGTCGGCGGAGACGGGGGCGTAGGTCTGTTCGTGCGGGGCGCCGAGCCACTCGCCCGCGTCCTCGCGGATCCAGCGCACCCGGGAGTCGCCGCCCAGGTGCCGTCGGGCGACGGCCTGGAGGCCGGGGGCGACCTCGACGGTGTCCGGGACGCTGTCGGCGGTCATGCCGTGCAGCGGTCACGCGGTGGCCGCACCGGTGGACCGGGAGGTCCGGTCCGTGGGCGCCGGAATCCGGCGGAGTCGGCGGGACAACCGCTGTGTCCCCGGGTCCGCGCGGCGGTTTCCGCGCCCGGGGACCGGTCCGGCGGTGGTGCGGACCGGTCCCCGGGGAGGGTGCTCGTGGCCTGACCGCTATTCGGGGGGCAGCAGCCCCCGGCGGTAGGCGGGCACGAGCGAGTAGGGAACCCGCAGGGTGCGCCCCTGCACGGTGATCTCGACGAGGCTGGGGGCCTGCGCCTTCCACCGGCTGCGGCGCAGGCGGGTGTTGGCTCTGGACATCTTGCGCTTGGGTACCGCCATGGACGGTCCTCCTGGTCTGTCGGACGGGTTCAGTGGTCGCGGTCGCGCCCGCCGTAGCGGCGGTTGAAGCGCTCCACGCGTCCGGCCGTGTCCACCACGTGGCTGCGGCCCGTGTAGAAGGGGTGGCTGGCCGAGGAGATCTCGACGTCGACGACGGGATAGGTGTTGCCGTCCTCCCACTCGATGGTCCGGTCGCTGGTGGCGGTGGAACGGGTCAGGAAGGCGAATCCGGCGACGCGGTCGCGGAAGACCACGGGACGGTACTCGGGATGGATGTCCTGACGCATGGTGTCACCCCTCTCCTCGGGATGTCGGTCGGATCGGGCGCGGTCAGCGCTCCTCGCGGAAGTCCACGTGGCGCTTGACCACGGGGTCGTACTTGCGCAGCACCAGCCGGTCGGGGGTGTTGCGCCGGTTCTTGCGGGTCACGTAGGTGTAGCCGGTGCCCGCGGTGGACTTGAGCTTGATGATCGGGCGGGTCTCGCTGCGTGCCATCACTTCCCCCACTGGTCATGGTTTCGGTCGGTATGAAAAAGGGCTTTGGGTTCATGTACCCAGCGACGCGCGGGTATCCCCGCGCGGGACCGGAACACAGGCATAAAACGATAACCGTTTTCAGCCCGCGGCGGAAACGCCACCCCGCCGGAGCGGACCATCCGCCCATGCGGGGCGCGGTATAGTTCTTCGTATGAAAACGGTTTTCGTTGTCATCGGAGGTGTGTGGTGCCCCCTGACACGGCCATGAACGTGGTGGTGGTCTCCGGACTGCACCGACGGGCGCGGCAGCGAACCGTGGAACTCCTGCTCCACACCGTGCCCCGCTCGGTGGCCGTCCACCACGACCTCACCGAGATCGGCGCGGGCCGCGTGCGGCGGGTACTGCGCGACCGCTGGAACGTGCTCGACGCCGAAGCCGTGCCCCTCGTCCACGCCTGCGTCTCCTGCACGCTGCGCGAGGACCTGCTGCCCGCCCTGCTGGCCCTGGCCGAGCGGGGCGAACACGCACTGTGCGTGGTCGACGCCTGGGACGGGGTGGAACCCCAACCGGTCGCCGAGGCGCTGGTCCACACCGTCGTCGACGGCCGTCCCGTGGACGGTCGACTCCGCCTGGCCGCCGTGGTCACCGCGGTGGACTCCGCGCGGTTGGTGTCCGACCTGTCCTGCCCCGACGACCTGTCCGAACGCGGACTGGGCGCCGCCCCCGGAGACGAGCGCACGGTCGCCGAGGTACTGGCCCGCCAGATCGAGTACCCCTCCACCCTCGTCCTGCACGAGGCCGCCGACCCCGCGCACGACGAGGACTCCCTGCCGCTGCTGGAGCAGCTCAACCCCGCCGCCGCGGTCCTTCCCCCGCAGGTCCGCGCACTCACCCCGCTGCCGTCGGGCCGCTTCGACACCGCGGCGGCGGCCGCGCGCGTCGACCCCGTCAGTGCCCAGTACCCCGACTCCTGCGCGGACGGCCGGGTCCGCACCGTCACCTGGCGGCGGCACCGCCCCCTGCACCCGGGGAGGCTGCACGCCGCCCTGGACGAGGTGGTCGGCTCGAGCCTGCGCAGCCGCGGACGGTTCTGGCTGGCCAGCCGCCCCGACACCGTACTGGTGTGGGACGCGGGCGGCGACGCGCTCGCCGTGGAGGCCGCCGGACCGTGGCTGGCGTCGCTGCCTCCCGCCGCGCGGGAACTGGCCTCGCAGCGGCGGCGCGCCTCCGCCGAAGTCGACTGGCACCCCGACACCGGCGACCGCGGCCAGTGCCTCTGCTTCACCGGAGTGGACCTGGACGTCGCACACCTCACCGCCGTTCTGGACTCCTGCCTGCTCACCGACGCCGAACTGCGGGAGGGCGAGCGGGTGTGGACGGCCGCGGAGGACCCCTTCGCGCACGCCCTCGACTCGCCCGTGTCCTGACACGGGCGCACCCCGCGCCACCGATCCCGGAGCATCCGAAGCCGCCCGGAAGACGCCGCCACCCCACCCCGGCCCCGCCGCCCGCTCCGGACGGTGACGGCCCGCCCCTCCGCCGTCTTTCGACGGCTTCGAAGCAGAAAGGTCCCCATGTCCAGGATCTGCCAGGTCACGGGCAGGAAGCCCGCGTTCGGCAACACGATCTCCCACTCCCACCGCCGCAGCCGGCGGCGGTTCGACCCCAACATCCAGACCAGGCGCTACTGGCTGCCCGGTGAGCGGCGGTACGTCCGGCTGCGTGTCAGCGCCAAGGGCATCAAGACCATCGACCGTCTGGGCGTCGAGAAGGTGGTCGCCGACATCCGGCGGCGCGGCGGAAAGGTCTGAACCCGGTGGCGCAGAAGAGCAAGATCGTCCGCAACGAGCAGCGGGCCCGGACCGTCGCCGCGCTCGCCGCGCGGCCGCGCGACGCCAGTGCGACCCGGCCGCGCGACCGCGACTGCGTGGACGGCCGCCCCCGGGGCTGTCTGCGCGGGTTCGGGCTGCCGCGCATCCGCCTCCGGGAGCTGGCCCGCCGGGGTGAGCTCCCCGGTGTCACCGGGTCCAGTCGGTGACCGACTCCCCCGCGGTCCCGCCGGTCCCCGGGGTGGCCCGGCCCCACCGGGCCGGGCCACCCCTCAGGTTCCGTGCCGCCCGGCTCGCCGGAGCACCGCCACCACGGGAAGCCCCGACCTGACCCCCAGAGCCGCCCCGGCGACGAGCAGCACGACGGTGAAGATCCACTCCCGGGAGCCCTCCGGGCCGTACACCCGGTTGGCCGCCCCGATGTCCACCGCCGCCGTCCCCTCTCCGATCCGGCAGCTCTCGCGGTCGCCCCCGTACAGATACACCTGGTCCCGTTCCGCCGCGCCGTCGTGCGACCGGTAGCTGCCGTAGCAGGTGCAGGACTCGTGTCCCGGATGCTGGACGCAGTCCAGGCGGGCGGCGGTGAAGGTGCCGGGGGTCCCGTCCGCCCGGGCCGCGCGAACGCTCCGGTCGAGGTTGGCACCCGCGATGTAGACCAGCAGCACCGCGACGGCCAGCAGCACCACGTTGAAGGCCGAGACGGGACGGGTCCGCCTCGGCCGCCCGGTGCTCTCCCGCTCCGCCGTCACCGCGGCGCGCCCTCCGGGTGGGCGCAGGAGCACCGCATCGCCTGCCGCTCGACGGGGGTGGGCCGGGTGTGCAGGTACATCGCGACAACCATGGGAAAGAACACCGCCGCGTTGTAGAACAGGTGCAACTCGACCCGGGGGATGAGGAACTGGACGAGGCTCATCGGGGCGTCGCCGCCGCCGAGGTGGACCCCGGACAGTGCCTGGAGGAGCAGCAGCAGGTGCTCGAAGTGGTGCCACACCTGGATGCCGAGGGAGATCTTCCACCAGGTGCGGGAGCGTCCGGTGAAGCCGGGCAGCAGCAGAAACAGCCCGACCAGCATGATGAGGGCGTAGCCGTAGTGCAGCCACTCGGAGGTGACCAGCCAGGGGAAGGGAAGTCCGAGGACCCCGCGGGCCTCGGGCACCGGCCAGTCCATGACGTAGATCTGGACCGCCTGGGCCACGTGCTCGGCCCAGTGGGCGATGACGATCGCCATGAAGATCCACAGCGAGGGTCGGTGGCCGCGCGTGTTGAGCGTCGCCACGCTGTTTCGGTACGTACTGTTCAGGGTCGTCCTTGTGGCCATGCGTGCCTCTTTTGTCGGTAGTGCTCGGAGCCGACGTCGGTCGAGCCGCGGGAGGGCGGCGCCGTTTCCGTTCTCGTGCCGCGGCCGCCCGCGCCTGCGGCTAGGCGGCGGCCGCGGGCGTGGGCGCGGGCGCGGGGCGGGTGCCGCCGGAGGGGCGCCCTCCGGTGAGGACACCGGTGGCCAGCAGCACCCCGCCGCGCAGCAGACAGGTGATCACCAGGGCGAAGAACAGGCCGAAGACCACGTGGAAGGAGACCAGGACCCCGTAGACCGCCGCCGCGGTCAGACCGAAGAAGACCTGGTTGCGCGGTTTGGACGGGGTGGTTCCGGGGTCGGTGATCATGTAGTTGGTGAACAGGACGAACGCCGCGCCGGTCATCGGCAGCAGGGCGGCGACGAGCGCGTGGTCCAGCAGCAGCCACCGGGCGAACGCCTGGGCGGCGAAGCCCCCCACCCAGCCCAGGACCAGCGGCCACCGCCCGGTCAGTCTGGCGTTGAGCATGGTGCCCGCCATCAGGATGCCGAGCGGGATCAGCCAGTCCACCGTGCCGGCGACGTTGTTGGTGAAGTGGTAGGGCGGGGCGATCCCCACCCAGGGAAACAGCAGCAGCACCAGCGCGATACCGAAGTTCGACGGGTTCAGGAAGTGGCGCCACTTCCCGTTCACCGGAATCCTGACGAGGTACTTGCTGCTGACGGCGATGGTGACGGCGAACAGGTACGGCCACAGCGACTCGTTGCCCCACAGCAGCATGGCGCAGGCCAGACCCGCGATGTGCGTGGGCAGCAGGTGGTCGATCAGGGCCCGCGCCCCTCCCGCGTAGGCGGGGGCGCGGCCCTCGGCACGGGCGTCCAGGGTCTCCAGGACCAGGTCGAGCGCGTAGGCGACCAGGACCGCGACGACGGGGGTGATCGGAGACTGCTCGAAGCCGAGCAGCAGGTGCCCCAGCACGGTGAAGACGGTGATCGAGGTGGCGAACATGCGCAGCGCCTTGATCCGCTTGTCCGTGGGTGTCTTCGGGGCGGGGAGCGTCTCGGTCGCGGGGCCGCTTCCGTTGGCCGCGACGTGGTCTATGCCTGGCTGGGTCGTGGTCATCGCAGAACCGCCGTTCCGTCGTCGTTGAGTTCGACCGTGCTCGTCCCGGACGGCAGGTCCAGGTCCGCCGTGTGCGTCCGCCCGCCGCCGTCGCGCCACTCGACCGTGACCGGCAGGGTCCCGTTCTCCGGCGCGGCCAGGTGCAGGGACTCCGCCGACACGCCGACGTGGCCGTTGGCGGGGAACAGTTGGCGGGTCTGCGCGAGCTCGTCACCCCTGACGGTGACCTTCGCTCCGATCGCGGCGCGGTACGCGCCGTCGACCGTTCCGGGAGCGAGAAGGTTCAGGCTGATCCCCGGCGGCGCGTCGGGCGCCGTGTTGACCAGCACCTTGGAGTCCTCCCACTGGTTGGCGACGACCGCGTCGAGCAGTCCGTCGCCGTTGACGTCGCCCAGCGCGAACGACCGGGTGACGTCGGGGTCGCCGATGCCGAGCGGGCCCGCCAGGTCGGTGTAGCGGCCGTCGGGGGCGCGCACCCAGAACGGGTTGCTCTCGTGTCCCGACAGGTCGTCGCCCACCCGGAAGTTGGTCCACGCCCAGGGGTACTTCAGCAGCTGGTCGTTGCCCATGGCGATCTCCTGCAGCTCCGGCCAGCGGTTGTTCTCGCCCTTGATGAACCCGGTGGCCTGGACGAGCTCGTCGACGCCGTCGTTGTTGAAGTCGCCCGCCTTGACGTCCCACGACCAGCCGCTGCGGGCCAGGCCCAGCGCCTCGCTCTCGTCGCGGTAGGGCACCTCGCCCTCGAGCAGGTCGGCGCCGTCCCCGGTGGGCACGAAGGCGAAGTTGCTCTCGTGCAGGGCGTAGGGGGAGGTGATGTTGCTGACCACGATGGTCGGCAGCTCGGCCCCGTCGGGGTAGGTGAAGGTGACGCCCATGCCCTTGAACGAGTCGTGGCCGACCACCTTGGACTTGGGCTCGGTGACGTCCCGGTCGCCGCGGACGTTCTCCAGCCGCACCCGGCCGGGCGTGGAGTGGTTGACCAGCAGGTGGTCGTTGCCGAAGTCGTTGCCGATGTAGATCTCGGGCAGCAGGTCGCCGGTGAGGTCCTGCATGCCGATGGCGAGCGTCCACCCGGTCTCGACCTTCTCCGGCAGCGCGTTGCTGGCGTCGACGACCTCGGGAGGGGTGTCGGGCTCGCCGGTGGGGACGGTGAGCAGGATCTTGTTCCGCCCGGCGTTGGAGGCCAGGCTCATGCTCTGCTGCATCTCCATGCGGGTCTCGTCGTCGGCCTCCGGGTCGAGCACCCGCGCGCCGTCGGGGAAGTAGTTGCCGACGAGGACGTCGAGGTGGCCGTCGCCGTCCAGGTCGGCGACGTTGGTCGCGGTGGTGTTCCACACCTGCATGGGCGTGACCAGCTCGTGGGCGGTGAAGTGGTCCGCGTTCGGCACCTCGCCCGGTCCGGCCGTGTTCGTGAACAGCAGCGGGGAGCGTCCCCAGTAGTAGACGAGGAAGTCGACGTCGCCGTCCTCGTCCAGGTCGGCGGGCACGCATCCCATCGGGGCCATGGTGGCGTCGTAGGGCAGCCCCTCGGGGACCAGCTCGACCACCGGGTAGTCGTCGGCGCCGCTACCGGGGACCGAGCGCAGCGTCACGCTGTCGTCGCGGGGGTCGATCAGGCAGACGTCCGCGGGGTGGCCGAGGCCGCGCAGGTCGGTCAGCGACGCACCCGCGCCGACCGAGGAGATCCACGCGCCGAAGTGCTCCAGCGCCGGAGCGACCGGACGCTCGTTCCTGGCGTCGGCCGGCTCGCTGTTGAGGTCGATGACGTCGAAGCCGTAGGACTCGGCGAGTTCGAGCCGCTCGGCCTCGCCCAGCGATGGTCGAATGGTCAGCAATCCCGCCGTGACGGTCACGGCGAGCGCCACGAGCACGGTCGCAGCGCGAAAAAGCAACCGCATCACCACTCCTAGAGAAAATGGGCGCCGGCACCGACCGCACCCTTTCCATCCGGTCCTTCCCATCCTGATTCACCGAGCAGACGGCGCTTTATCTTTTCTTGCCTGTTTCCAACGGCGCAGAAAAGGGCGAAGCAGTTTCTTCGGAGGGGAGTTCCGGGGTTTCCGGGGGGTTTCGGGGTCGGCGGTTCCGAACAGGACTCCACGGCTCTTCTCGGCGCTGCCGTCCCGCTCCGACCTTTTGTCGCGGGTTTCTCAGAACGCGTCCGCCGCGTTTCCTCGGCAGGCTCCGGCACGTGGAACGGTCTTGGTGGTCGGATTCTCGGATTCGGGGTGAACGGGGTTCCGGCACCGCGGTCCCCTGCCGCGGGGCCGCGGTGCCCGTGGTCGCGGGCGGCGGAGCGGGGCCGTCCGGCCCGCGGGGTTCAGCTTCTCCGCCGCGGCGGACGCCCCGACGTCACCGCCGGAACGCCCGGCAGAACGCCCGGATGTCGTCCGCGAGCGGCTCCGGCTGTTCCATGGCCGCGAAGTGGCCTCCGCGGTCGAACTCGGTCCAGCGGGTGATGTTGGCGAGGTCCCGCTCCGCGAACCGGCGGATCGGCAGGAAGATGTCGTGGGGGAAGACCGCGACTCCGACCGGGGTCCGCAGGGGCGGCAGGTCGCCCGTGTCCGCCGAGGCCAGACGGCGCATCTGCTCGGCTCCCTCGTAGTAGAACTGGGCGGAGGAGCCCGCGGTGGCGGTCAGCCAGTAGAGGGTGACGTTCGTGAGCATGAGGTCGCGGTCCACCGCGTCCTCCGGTGCCTTGTCCGAGTCGGTCCACTCCCAGAACTTCTCGACGATCCAGGCCAGTTGGCCGACGGGGGAGTCGGTCAGGCCGTAGGACACCGTCTGGGGCCGGGTGGCCTGGAGCTTCATGTAGCCGGACAGTTCCGTGTCGAAGCGCGCCAGGCGGGCCAGCCGGTCCTGGTCGGTCCCGCTCAGGTCGGCCAGCGCCGCGGGGTCCCGGGGCGGGAACGTCATCAGCATGTTGACGTGCACCCCGGCCACGTGCTCGGGGGCGACCCGGGCCAGTTCCAGCGAGATGACCGAGCCGGCGTCCCCGCCCTGTGCGACGTACCGGTCGTAGCCGAGGCGGCGCATCAGCTCCGCCCACGCCTCGGCGATGCGCGTCGTGTCCCAGCCCGCCTCCCGGGGCTTCCCCGAGAATCCGTAGCCGGGCAGGGACGGGACGACCAGGTGGAACGCGTCCTTCGGGTCGCCGCCGTGGGCGCGCGGATCGGTCAGGGGCCCCACCAGGTCGAGGAACTCGACGAACGATCCGGGCCAGCCGTGGGTGAGGAGGAGGGGCAGCGCCTCGGGTTCGGGCGAGCGGACGTGGAGGAAGTGCACGTCCACACCGTCGATGTCCGTGACGAACTGGGGGAACCGGTTCATCCGCGCCTCGGCGGCCCGCCAGTCGTAGTCCGTCCGCCAGTACTCGGCCAGCTCCCTGAGGTATCCCGGTGGCACTCCCCGGCTCCAGCCCTCGTCGAGCGTCTCCGCGGGCCAGCGGGTGTCCGCGATCCGGCGGCGGAGGTCGTCGAGGTCCTCCTGCGGGACCTCCACTCGGAACGGGCGCATCAGCGTCTCCTTTCGTGTCTTCTGACCGCGTCGGTGGCGGGTTCCGTTCTCCCCGCCACGTCCGCGTCCGTCAGATGTAGAGGGTGTTGGGTTCCAGTCCGCAGAGGATCCGCCCGTAGAGCTCGTAGTTGGTGTCGGGGTGCATCAGGGCGTGCAGGCTGACGGCCTGGATGTCCCGGGAGATCCGCTGCATCGGCACGGTGCTGTAGACCGAGGAACCGCCGCTGGCGGAGCTGAGGATGTTGACGGCCTCCTTGGCGCGCCGACCGGCCGCCCCGAGGCAGGCCCTGGCCAGGACACGTTCCTGCAGGGTCCACGGCTCGCCGCTCTCGCCCTTCTCATCGACCATGGCGGCGAGCCGCCGCGCGTGGAACTGCGCCTCGTCGGCCTTCAGCGCGGCGTCCGCCGTCTGCAGGTGGGTGATCGGCGCCTCGCGCTGGCTGGAGTAGGCGGTGTAGGTGATGCCCCGCTCGGGCATCCGCTGGAAGAACGCCTCCTGGGCGGCCTTCGCCAGGCCCACCATCGCCCCCACGGACGTCGCCGAGGCCACCGGCAGCAGCGGAGCCCGGTACATGGGGGAGTCGGCGTTCTGCTTGGAGGCGTACTGCTCGTGCAGCACCGCCCCCAGGGGCAGGACGCGCTCTTTGGGGACGAACACGTCCTCGGCGACGGTGGTGACGCTGCCCGTGCCCCGAAGTCCCGAGGTGTGCCAGTCGTCGACGACCGTCAGCTCCTCCATGGGGACCAGCGCCATGACCGGCTCCTGTCCCCCGTCGGGGGTGGCCGCCATGGCGATGATCTCCTGCCAGTGGCTGTGCAGTGCGCCGCTGATGAACCCCCACCTGCCGTTGACAACGATGCCGTCGCCCCTGGGGACGGCCGTGGCGCTGGGGCTGAGGGTTCCGCACACCCGGACGTCGGGGGTGGAGAACACCTCGTCTTGGACCTCGTCGGGGAACAGCCCCGCCATCCAGGTGGGAATCCACCAGACCGACGCCACCCAGGCGGCCGAGCCGTCCCCTCTGGCCAGCTCCGCCGCCACGTCGACCATGGTGCGCGCGTCGCTCTCGTAGCCCCCGTACCGCGCGGGGACGCGCATCCTGAACAGGCCGGCGTCGGCCATCGCCTCGATCGTCTCCTCGGGAAGCCGCCTGTTCTCCTCCGTCCAGGCCGCTTTCTCCCGCAGCAGCGGCACCAGTTCCGATGCTCGGCGCACGAGTTCTTCCCGTTGCGGCACGCGGCGCTCTTCCACCATGTTCCTGCTCTCCTCAAGGGCGGTGAACTCTTGACTCGTCCGGTACGGGCCGCGGGAGGGACCGCCCCCGCCCGGCGGGCGCCTTCGCGCGCCGGGCGGGGGCGGTCCCCGCGCCGCCCATTCGACCGTGGCACCTCTCCCCCCGTCGACGCGCCTTCTGGAATGCGGCGTCGATCCGCCCCGGCTCCGGCAGCGCATTCTGGAAGATGTCCCGCCCCGTGCCCGGATGTGACGATTGCCGGGAAGCGCCAACAGGCCGCAGGTGGCACGGAAGGGCGTTTCCTCTCGCCCCGCGCGCCCCGCACCGGTCGGCGGAGAGGGGGGAAGGACGGGTGTTCCGACCGCGTGTCCTCCACCCCGCATCGATTCAGGTCCCAGGTCGGGATTAAGGAGCAAGACATGACCACAACCCCCCAGTCGGCAACGTCCGCCGGCCCCTCCGACGCCGACAAGGCGGCCGTCGCGGGCCTTCCCCAGCGCGTCGTCGAGGCGTGGGCGGATCACGACGCGGCGGCGTTCGGCGACGTCTTCACCGAGGACGGGACGATGATCCTGCCCGGCGTGTACCGCAAGGGCCGCTCCGAGATCCGCGCGTTCATGGAGTCCGCCTTCGCCGGGCCGTACAAGGGAACCCGGGTGACCGGCCAGCCCGTCGACGTCCGCTTCTTCAGTGCCACGTCGGGGCTGGTGATCACGGTGGGCGGCGTGCTGGCTCCCGGAGAGACGGAGCCGTCCGCGGAACGCGCGGTCCGGGCCTCCTGGACGGTGGTCAAGCAGGACGGCCAGTGGCGTCTGGCCGCCTACCAGAACAGTCCCCGCGACACGCTCTGACCCGACGGCCTGAGGAGGAGACCGCGATGAGCGGCTACTTGGGAGACCGGGCGGTGGTGCTCGGCGCAGGCATGGCCGGGCTGCTCACCGCCCGGGTGCTCGCTGACGCGTACGCGCAGGTGCTGGTGGTGGAGCGGGACCGCGTGAGCGGTCCCGCCGCGCCGCGGCGCGGGGTGCCCCAGGGACGGCACGTCCACGGGCTGCTCGCGCGCGGACAGCAGATCCTGGACGAGCTGTTCCCGGGGTTCACCGAGGAGATGACCGACGCCGGCGTGCCGACCGGCGACCTGGGCCAGCTGCGCTGGTTCTTCCACGGAAGGCGGTTGCAGCCCGCCGGCACGGGCCTGGTCTGCGTGTCGGCGACCAGGCCCCTGCTGGAGCACCGCGTACGGGAGCGGGTGCGCGCCCTGCCCGGTGTCTCGTTCCTGGAGGAGCACGACATCCTCGACCTGGTGACGACGCCGGACCGCGGCCGGGTGACCGGGGTCCGGGTGCGGCACAGGACGGAGGGCGGCGCCGAGGAGGTCCTGGAAAGCGACCTCGTCGTCGACGCCACGGGCCGCGGGTCGAGGACGCCCGTGTGGCTGGAGCAGCTCGGCTACTCGCGGCCCGACGAGGAACGGATCAAGATCGACCTGACCTACACGACCCGGATCTACCGGCTGCCCGGCGAGGAGGTCCTGAGGGGGGACCTGTCGATCAACCCGGTCTCCTCCCCCACCCACCGCCGCGGCGCCTTCCTCTCCCGGATCGAGGGCGACCGGTGCATCGTGTCGCTCACCGGCGTCCTCGGCGACAGCCCGCCGACCGATCCCGACGGGTTCCTGGAGTTCGCGCGCTCCCTTCCGGTTCCGGACGTCTACGAGGCGATCCGGGACGCCGAACCGCTCACCGACCCGGTCTCCTTCCACTATCCGACGAGCGTGCGGCGCCGCTACGAGCGGCTGGGGCGGTTCCCCGACCGCCTCCTGGTGACGGGCGACGCCGTGTGCAGTTTCAACCCGGTCTACGGGCAGGGAATGACCGTCGCGGCGCTCGAGGCCCTGACGCTCCGCGAGCACCTGCGGAGGGGCGCCCACCCCAGCCCCCTGCCCTTCCTCAAGGACGTCTCCGGCGTCATCGACGTGCCCTGGCAGACCTCGGCGGGAAGCGACCTCGGCTTCCCTGAGGTGGAGGGGCCGCGCTCCCCCGCCGTGCGGCTGGCCAACGCCTACGTGGGGCTGGTGCACGCCGCCGCGGCCCGCGACGGCGCTGTCACCCGGACGTTCATGCGGGTCGCGGGACTCGTCGACCCGATGGGCGAACTGATGCGCCCCCGCATGCTCCTGCGCGTCCTGCGCGGAGCCTGGGGGCTGTCCTCGCCCGGCGAGGAGCGGCAGCCGCGGACCGCGGACGTCTGACGCCGGACCCGTTCCGGGAATGTGGGGAGGCGGCGCCGGGAGTCCCGGCGCCGCCTCCTCCGCGTGGGTCGCCCCGCCCGCCGCGCGGTCGCGTCCGCGCCGGTCCGGACACGGCGGGCCCGCCGGGAGGCGTGTCCTCCCGGCGGGCCCGCGTGGACGGATCCCCCGGCGCGGGGCGGCGGAGCACGGGGCGCGGCGCTCCGCCGGCCGCGCTCAGCCGTCGAGCATGCCGCTCCGGACGCCGCGCAGCTCCTCGAAGGAGGAGAGGTCGGGGACCGTCCAGCCGTCCAGATCGTACTCGCCGAGGCACTCGTCGACGAGCGCCTTGTAGGCGTCGACCTGTCCCGAGACCAGTTGCGAGGTCAGCAGTTCGATGCGGGTGTTCTCGTGGTTGCCGGAGTAGTTGCGCTCGTAGAGCTCGTGCCGCCCCCCGAACTCCGACCCGATGGAGTCCCACAGGAGCTTCATCACCTTCGCCCGCTCGACGGCGTCGGTCCCGTTGGAACCGCGGAGGTACCTGTCCAGGTAGGCCCGGATCTCCGGATTGCCGAAGTCCTCCGTCCCGGAGTTGACGTAGATGAGTCCGCTGGCGACGTCCTGCAGGATGACCTCCCGGATTCTCGGATAGCCGACCTGCATGAACCACCGGTAGGCCATGCCGTACTGGGGATTGGGCAGCAGGGCGCCGTTCTTCCACTCGACGGGGTTGCGCGCGGCGGCGTCGGAGAGCGCCCAGAACAGGTTGCGCCAGGCCATGACCTCGCCCAGCCGCGTCTGCACGCCCCGGAAGTCCCCGGTGCCGGTGATCTCCAGCGCCTTCACCAGCAGGCCCGCGATGAACTCCAGTTTCACCGCCAGCCGCGTGCACCCCTGGAACGTCGCGCGCTCGTTGAAGCCCGAGTGTCCGGTGAACATCTGGAGCTTGCCCAGGTTCCCGTAGACGAACACGTTCTCCCAGGGGATGAGGACCCTGTCCAGGACGAGAACGGTGTCGTTCTCGTCCAGCCGGGAGGAGAGCGGGTAGTCGAACGGGGTGCCCATCACCGAGGCCGCGGCGGTGTAGGAGGGGCGGCAGAGCAGCTTCACTCCGGAGGCGTTCATGGGCACCGTCGCCACCAGGGCGAACTTCCGGTCCTTGACGGGCAGGCCCCAGTTCGCGATGAAGTTGTAGTGGGTCAGGGCGGAACCGGTGGCGACGACCTTGGCGCCGCTCACGACGAGCCCGGCGTCGGTCTCCCGCTCCACGTGCACGAAGACGTCGGCGACCTCGTCGGGAGGGCGGTTGCGGTCGACCGGGGGGTGCACGATCGCGTGGTTCCAGTACAGGACCTTCTCCTGGGACTCCCGGTACCAGCGGCGCGCGTTGTCCGCGAAGGGCTCGTAGAAGTCGGCGTTGGCTCCGAGGGTCCCCAGGAACGACGCCTTGTAGTCGGGGCTGCGCCCCATCCACCCGTAGCTCATCCGGGCCCATTCGGCGATCGCCCTCTGGTCCGCCACGAGGTCTTCGACGGTGCGCGGGGTGGTGAAGAAGCGGTGCGTGTACCCTCCGCTCCCGGTGTCGGTGCCCGTGGTGAGGACGTCCCGTCTCCTCGGGTCGTGGAGGGCGTCGTACAGCCGGGCCGTCATCCGCACGGGGTTGTGGAACGCCGGGTGGGAGGTGACGTCCTCGACCCGCCCGCCGTACAGGTAGACCTCGCGGCCGTCACGCAGGCTCTCGACGTATTCGGCGCCCGTCAGCGGTCTCGACGCCGCCGGGGACTCGGCCGGGTCGTCGGGAACGTCCTGGTGGTCGGTCATGGGGCCGCTCTCCTCTCCCACGTGGTCCAACTCCTACACGGGTCGGTGGCTGCCGGGGCCCACGCCCTGCGACGCCCCTCCTCCTCCGGCGCTCCGGTCCGAGGGCCCCGGGGCGCGTCGTCCCCTCCGGCCGCGGCACCGGAGGAACCGGAGCCGTCCCGGTTCCTCATCGTCGCACCTGGACTCCTGCGGGGCCTCTCGTGGATTGCGGGCCGCGGCCCTCGCAGACCGCAATCCGCAAGAGGCGCCCGCTTCCGCAGGTGAGGACAATTCAAGAACAGTGAGCGGTCGGCGACCGGACCGCTGAGGAGCACGGCGGCGCGTACGGGGCGCCGCGCGAACACCCCGGGACGGTCCCGGGGCGTGTGAGGAATCCGCGCGGGATGCCGGGCGGGTGGGGTGTCCGCTCCAGGAGGGCCCGGGTGGGGAAGCCGTGCGGCGCCGCCGACCCTTCCGCCTTCGTCGTCTCCGCCCCGGCGCCTTCGACAGTCGTAGCGCCACCGGTTCCGCGTCGCAGACCGACGGAGAACGGGGGCAGCCCGTCGGGCCGTCTCTTCTCCGCGGGGAAACCCGACCACGTTCGCCACCACGATCCAGGGAGATGACCATGGAGAGACGCTGCCCCTACTCTTTGGACACGACCGGCAGGGACATCCACGCCGAGGCCGCGATGCTGCGCGATCAGGGGCCCGCCGTCCAGGTGGAGCTGCCCGGCGGTGTCATGGCGTGGTCCCTCAACAGCCACTCCGCCATCAGGAAGGTGCTGACCGACCCGCGTGTCACCAAGAGCGCCCGCAACCACTGGCCCGCCTTCGTCAACGGGGAGATCCCGCCGGACTGGGAGATGATCAGCTGGATCGCGATGGACAACATGGTCACCGCCTACGGCAAGGACCACGTCCGCCTGCGCAGGCTGGTCGGCAGGGCGTTCACCCCCCGCCGCGCCGAGGCGATCCGACCGCGCATCGTGGAGCTGGTCAACGAGCTGCTGGACGACCTGGCCGCCACACCTCCCGGGCAGGTCGTGGACCTGCGGGCGCGGTTCGCCTACCCGCTGCCCGCCCGCCTGGTGGCCGACCTGATCGGCATGTCCGAGGAGGCCCGGGCCAGGACCGCCAAGGTCATCGACATGATGGTGGACACCACCGTCACCCCCGAGCAGGCGCAGGCCGTCCTCGCCGGCTGGCGGAGCGCGATGGAGGAGCTCATCGCCGCCAAGCGTCAGTCGCCGGGTGAGGACATCACCAGCGACCTCATCGCCGCCCGGGACGAGGACGGCTCCCGCCTGAGCGAGACCGAGCTGACCGACACGATCTTCGCGATTCTCGGCGCGGGCTCGGAGACCACGATCAACTTCTTCGACAACGCCATCACCGCGCTGCTCACCCATCCCGAGCAGCGTGAGCTGGTCGTCTCCGGCAAGGTCTCCTGGGAGGACGTCATCGAGGAGACGCTGCGCGTGGAGTCCCCCCTGGCCCAACTGCCGCTGCGGTACGCCGTCGAGGACATCGAGGTGGACGGCGTGACGATCCCCAAGGGGGACCCGATCCTGGTCAACTACAGCGCCGTCGGCCGCGACCCGGACCTCAACGGCGCCGACGCGGACCGCTTCGACGTCACCCGCGAGGCCAAGGAGCACCTGTCCTTCGGACACGGTCCCCACTACTGCCTGGGGGCCGGGATCGCGCGCATCGTGGCCGGGGAGGGCCTGTCCATGCTCTTCGAGCGCTTCCCCGACATGTCCCTGGCCGTCTCCCCCGCGGAGCTGGAGCCGCTCCCGACCTTCATCATGAACGGCCACCGCGCCCTGCCGGTCCGGCTGACCCACCCGGTCCCCGCCGGCGCCGGGGCGGCCTGACCCCCTCCCCCGAAGACGGCGACGGCCGACCGACCCCGGAAGGAGGGGCCGGTCGGCCGGGCGCTTCGGTCAGCGCAGGGCGGCGGAGAACCTCACCCAGCGGTCGAGCAGGTCCGCCGCGGCGCCCGAGTCGATCGCCCGGGCGGCGCGCTCCACCCCCGCTGCGACGTCGTCCTCCAGCCTCCCGGAGAGCCCGGTGAACGCGGCCAGCGCCGCCGCCGCGTTGAGCAGGACCGCGTCCCGCACGGGTCCGGTCTCGCCGCGGACGAGCCGACGGACCGCCTCGGCGTTGTCCTCCGCGTCCCCGCCGCGCAGGTCCGCGGCGCTTCCCCGGGGAAAACCGAGGCGCGCGGGATCCAGGGTGTGCTCGCTGACCCGTCCTCCGGACACGGCCCACACCGTGCTGGTCGTCGTGGTGGTCACCTCGTCGAGGCCGTCGTCACCGCGTACGACGAGCGCCTCCGTCCCCCTGCGGGCGAGCACCTCGGCCAGTGTCCGTGCCTTCTCCCGGAAGGCGCAGCCGACCAGCGCGCTCGACGGGCGGGCCGGGTTGGCGAGCGGTCCCAGCAGGTTGAACGTCGTGGGAATCCCCAGCTCCCGGCGGGTCGCGCCGACGCGCCGGAACTCGGGGTAGAACACCGGGGCGAAGCAGAAGCCGATGCCCAACTCGGCCACGCAGCGCTCCACGGCCTCGGGCGGGAGGTCGATCGCGACCCCGAGCCGCTCCAGCACGTCCGCCGCCCCGGCCCTCGACGAGGAGCTGCGGTTGCCCACCTTGGCCACCGGCGCCCCGCTGGCGGCCACGACGAGCGCCGCCATGGTGGAGATGTTCACCGAGTCGGACCGGTCCCCGCCGGTGCCGACGACGTCGACCGCCGGCCGGTCGAGCCGTACCCGGCGGACGCGGGCGAGCATCGTCTCGACCATGCCGGAGACCTCGGTCGCCGTCTCGCCCTTGGCCCGCAGCGCCACCATGAACGCGGCGGCCTGCGCGGGTGTGGCGTTCCCCGACACGATCTCCTCCAGGGCCCACGCGGCGTCCTCCTCGCGCAGGTCCACACGGGCGACGAGCTGGTCGAGCAGCCGCGGCCAGGAGCGGGGCGGCGCGGCCGCGTCGATCGTCGGTGTTGCGGTCCGCTCGCTCATTGTCGGCTCGGTCCTTCCTGTCTCGGCGGGGCCGCTAGGCGCCGTGGGAGTCGGTCATCAGCTCGGCCAGGTCCTCCGGCCGCAGGAAGGACGGCGGCGGCGGAGGCCCCCAGCTGTAGAGTCCCAGGGCGCCCTCGAACACCTCGGGCTTCCAGAGCTGGTCGTCCACGATGCAGTCGGTGTCGCTGTAGTACTCGGAGAAGTTGCCGGCGGGGTCCTTGAGGTACCAGAAGAAGTTGGACCCGACGTGGTGCCGCCCCAGTCCCCAGACGTGGCGCTCGGGGTGGTCCTCCAGCATCCTGACCGCCCCACGCCCCACCTCGTCGACGCTGTCGACCTCCCACGAGGTGTGGTGCAGGAAGTTCACGGGGGCGCGCAGCAGGAGCAGGTTGTGGTGGTCGGTGGTGCATCTCATGAAGGCCCCCGCCTCCTTGACCAGGTCGCTGATCTTGAAGCCGACGCCGTCCACGAAGTAGGTCCTGGACACCTCGAAGTCGATGCTGCCGAGCACGACGTGTCCCAGTTTGCGGGGGCGCACCGGCCCCTCCCGCGTGATCCCGGGCGCGCGGCTGCCGACCCGTTCGACCCGTCCGGGGCCGTTGTACGGGACCGCCGGCTGCCGGGGCTGGCGGAGCCGCTCCTGGATCTCCAGGGTGACCGTCGTCCCGGTGACCGGCTCCGCGCTGACCAGCCGGCCGCCGGTCCGCCGGTGGCCGATTCCCAGCCGGTCGAGCCGGGACGCCACCCGGCTCAGGTCGTCCTCGTCGTCGACTCCCACGGTGAACCCGATGAGACGGCGCCTGGGGGTCTGCACCAGGCGCAACTGTTCTCCTCCGTCCACCGTGGCGAACCATCCGTCGCGGGTCGGGGTGAGGCCGAAGTCTGCGTAGTAGGCCGACGTCTCGGCGAGGTTGGGCACACCGACAGTGACCGAGGCCATTTTGTGCAGCGCCACTTCAGTATCCCTTTCGGGTTTCTGCGGAATTCTGTGTCCCGGAGGCTCCCCGGCCCCTGCCGCCGGTCGGCGGAAGGCTCGGAGGGTCGTCAGAAGAAAGGGCCGTCGGACCCGCTTCGGGTTCCGGTTCTCCAGGAAAACCATTCCCCGAACGGATGCTACTGGCCGCCCGGAGCCGACGAAAGGGTTCCCAATTGCGCCGCCCGATGTGCGCAATCCAGAAGACAGACGGCCGGGCCGTCCTCCAGCGGAATTCGCGGCCCCTTCTCCGAAAGTGCCTCCCGTGCCGCCTCCTCCACGGGGCCGCGACCGCAGGATTCGAGAAGGAAGCCGCCGGAGGGCCTTTTCCGGGCGATTCCGGCAAGCAATCGAAGAGATGCGGGAAAGGCCGTGGGAACCGAGCATGGACCTCCGGAAGCATTCGGCATCACACGGCGGAGGGAAGCGCCTTGGCTCTTTCGAAGATCGTCTCGCGCGATGAGTGGCTGGCCGCGCGCAGGGATTTCCTCGCCAAGGAGAAGGAGTTCACCCGCGCGCGGGACGCGCTGAACGCCCAGCGCCGCGAGCTCCCGAGGGTACTGGTCGACAAGGACTACGTCTTCGACTCCCCCGAGGGGGGGAAGAAGAGCCTTCTCGACCTGTTCGAGGGACGCCGCCAACTGGTCGTCTACCACTTCATGTCGCCCCCCGAGACCGGCGAGTTCTGTGTGAGCTGCTCGTTCTGGGTGGACAACATCGGCCACCTCGCGCACCTGCACGCCCGCGACACCACCCTGGTCGTGGACTGCCCCGTGCCGCTGGACAGGATCGAGCGGTTCAAAAAGCGCATGGGCTGGACCGTGCCGTGGGTCTCCTCCCAGGGAAGCGACTTCTACAGGGACCTCCACTTCGCGGTGGACGGCCCCGACCCGCTGCCGCCCGGCGTCAGCGCCTTCGTGCGGGAGGGCGACAGGATCTTCCACTCCTACTCGACGCACAACCGCGGCAGCGACCTGCTCAACACGACCTACAACTACCTCGACATCACCCCGCTGGGCAGGCAGGAGGAGGGGCTGCGGTTCAAGCAGGAGTGGGTCCGCTACCACGACTGCTACGACGCCTAGCGTCCGCCGCGCCCGCGCACCGGCTCTCGTCCCCGGAGGACGCCCGTCGTCCTCCGCGGTCGGCGGGACGTGCCCTCCTCCCCCGCGAGCACGGCACGGTCGCCACGCGCGGAAGGGCGGCCGGCTCCCCGACGCGCCCGCGCCCCTCCGGAGAGACGAACGGAACGAACGGACTGGAGTAACTGACGATGCCTGATTCCCTCCACGAGCGCTTCGCCGTCCAGACCGGACGGACCCCGGACGCGGTCGCGGTGTCCTCCGGAGACGTCCGGTTGACCTACCGGGAGCTGGACGAGAGGGCCAACCGGCTGGCGCACCGGCTGCTGTCCCTGGGAGCGGGGCCCGAGGTCCCGGTCGCGGTGCTGCTGGACCGCTCCGTCGAGGTGGTGGTCGCGACCCTGGCCGTGCTCAAGACCGGGTCGTTCTACCTGCCGCTGCACACCGCCCACCCGCTGGAACGCATGCAGTGGATCATGGACCGCGCGGGCGGTCCGGTCCTGCTCACCGACCGGAGGACCGCGCGCGGACGCGCCCTGCCCCGGGGCGGCCGGGTCGTCACCGTCGACGACGACGGCCTGACCGGGCTCCCGGACTCCTTCCGCTCCCCCGCCGTCTCTCCGGACAACCTCGCCTACGTGATGTACACGTCAGGGTCGACGGGGACGCCCAAGGGTGTCGCCGTCACCCACCGGGACGCCCTGGGCCTGGCCCTGGACCCGTGCTGGGACGACGAACGGTACCGGCGCGTGCTGATGGTGGCCCCCTACGCCTTCGGCATGTCGACCTTCGAGCTGTGGGTGCCGCTGCTGCACGGCGGCCGGATCTCCGTGGCGCCGCCCGACGAGCTCGACGTCGCCACCCTGCGCCGCCTCCTCCGCGAGGAGGAGATCACGTGCGTCCACCTGACCGCGGGACT
Source organism: Thermobifida halotolerans (assembly GCF_003574835.2). Lineage (NCBI taxonomy): Bacteria > Bacillati > Actinomycetota > Actinomycetes > Streptosporangiales > Nocardiopsidaceae > Thermobifida > Thermobifida halotolerans. The sequence continues at coordinate 1,864,451 of NZ_CP063196.1, forward strand.
GTTCCGCGTCGTGGCGGAGGAGGATCCGGGGTGTCTCGCCGGAGTGCGCGAGGTGATGACGGGCGGTGACGTGATCTCCCCGGCGGCGGTCCAGCGGGTGCTGGAGGTGTGTCCCGACATCGTTGTACGGGCGATGTACGGGTCGACCGAGACGACGCTGTTCGCCACCTGCTCGACCGTGCGCGCACCCTACGAGGCGGGGACGAGCGTACCGGTCGGCTTCCCGATGAAGGACATGCGCGCCTACATCCTCGACGAGCGTCTGCGGCCGGTCCCCGCCGGGGCCACGGGTGAGCTGTACGTCGCCGGCACGGGGGTGGCGCGGGGCTACCTGGGCCGCCCGGACCTGACGGCGGAGCGCTTCGTCGCCGACCCGTTCACCGGAGCCGGCGAACGGATGTACCGGACCGGGGACCTCGCACGCTGGACCCCCGACGGCCAGGTCGACTTCGTCGGGCGCGTCGACCACCAGGTGAAGATCCGCGGCTTCCGGGTGGAGCCGGCGGAGGTGGAGGCCGTTCTGGCCGGGCACCCCGCGGTCTCCCAGGTCGCCGTGGTGGCGCACGAGTCCGCCCCCGGCGAGAAGCGGCTGGCCGCCTACGTCGTGGCCGACGGCTCCGTCGCGGCTGTGCGGGCCTACGCCTCGGAGGCGCTGCCGGACTACATGGTGCCGTCGGCGTTCGTCGAACTGGACGCCCTGCCGCTGACCCCGAACGGGAAGCTGGACCGCAGGGCGCTGCCGTCCCCCGAACCGGAGAGCACCTCGACGTACCAGGCGCCCCTCACCCCCGTGCAGGAGACCCTCTGCGCCGTCTTCGCGGACGTGCTCGGCGTCTCCCGCCGGGTGGGCATCGACGACGACTTCTTCGAGCTGGGCGGACAGTCCCTGCTCGCCATGCGGATCCTGCTGCGCGTCGAACTGGAGCTGGGCGCCAAGCTCCCCGTCGAGGCGCTGTTCGACTCCCCCACGGTGGCCCTGCTGTCCGAGAAGGTCGAAAAGGCCATGGACCGTTCGTCCCTGGGCGCCGCGGCGGAATAGTCCGCGGCCGTGTCGGCCCGCCGAAGAGCGCCCGCCCGAGCTCCGGCCACCCCCGCAGACCCGCTCGCTCCTGCCCCGGCCCGCCCCGCGGCGACCGGGGCGAGACAGGAAGGACAACAGGTGACGAACCCCTTCGACGACCCGACCGGCTCCTACACCGTGCTGTGCAACGCGGAGGGGCAGCACTGCCTGTGGCCCGGCTTCGCGGCCTCCCCCGACGGGTGGACCGTCGTCCACGGTCCGGACGGCCGCGACGCCTGCCTCGACTACGTGCGGACCCACTGGACCGACATCCGCCCGCGGAGCCTGGCGGCCGCGGACTCCCCCTCCTGAGTCCGTCCCGTCCGCGGCGGGGAGCCCGGGCCCGTCCGGCGGCCCGCCGACGCCACCCACCCCGAGAACCGAACGGAGATGCGCACGTGACCACGTCAACGACTCGGGCGTTCGAAGGAATGCTCGTCGACCACGTCAAGTTCTACGTCAGCGACGTCGAAGCGGCCGAGAAGCGGTTCGTCGACAGCTACGGTCTCTCCGTCTACGCGACCTCTTCCCTCTCCGACCCGAAACCGCGGGTCCGCTCCCGGGGCATCGGCGGGGGGCGGATCCGTCTGGTGTTCACCGAGCCCCTGGCCGACGACCACCCCGGCGCCGCCTATCTCGACAGGCACGGCGATGGCGTGGCCGACATAGCGCTGCTCGTCGCGGACGCCTCCGCCAGCTTCAACGAGGCGGTGCGGCGCGGCGCCCGTCCGGTGACGCCGCCCACGGAGCGGGACGGCGTCACGACCGCGACGATCGCGGGGTTCGGCGACGTGACGCACACCTTCGTCCAACGTGCCCGGGGCGTCGACGAGCGGGCGCTGCCCTCCCTGGCCCCGGTCTCCGCCGCGGCGCCCTCAGGGCGGTCCCCCGGTCTCACCGAGATCGACCACTTCGCGGTCTGCCTGGAGGCGGGCGACCTGGACCCGACGGTGCGGTTCTACGAGGAGGTCCTCGACTTCGAGATGATCTTCACCGAGCACATCGTCGTCGGCTCCCAGGCGATGCACTCGAAGGTCGTCCAGAGCGCCTCCGGCGCGGTCACCCTGACCCTCATCGAACCCGACCTGTCCAGGACCCCCGGCCAGATCGACGAGTTCCTGAAGAACCACGGCGGCGCCGGAGTCCAGCACATCGCTTTCACCGCTGACGACATCGTGGAGGCCGTGGAGTCCATCGGCTCCCGGGGGGTGGAGTTCCTCGACACCCCACCCACCTACTACGACCTCCTGGCGGAGCGTCTGGAGGTGGCCCGGCACTCCGTCGACGACCTGCGGCGGCTCAGCGTCCTCGTCGACGAGGACCACGACGGCCAACTCTTCCAGATCTTCGCCCGGTCCACGCACCCCCGCCGGACCTTCTTCCTGGAGCTCATCGAGCGCCTGGGGGCGCGCACCTTCGGCAGCGGCAACATCAAGGCGCTGTACGAGGCCGTGGAACTGCAGCGCAGCGGCCAAGGCGCCCGTTGACGCCCGTGCCCCCGCCGGTCGGGCCTCTTGGACGGTCGGCGGACGCCCCTCACGGGACGGCCCCCGACCGGACCGGGAGCGCGCCGCTTCCGGGAGGCGCCCCGGCGGCGGCGCGGCGCGGACCTGACCGCTTCGAGCCCATCCCCGACGAGACGAAGGAGAGGTCCCAACCATGAGCGTGACGGTGACATCGGACGGAGCGAGCCCTCCCGAATCCGGGATTCCGCTGTCCTCCACCCAGGAATTCCTGTGCATGTTCAACGACGGCTCCGACGAGGGGCCCTTCGGGCCCATGTACCACGTGGTCCGCGGATGGCGCGTCCGCGGCGCGATCGACGTCGCGGCCCTGCGGGGGGCGTTGGGCGACGTGGTGGAGCGCCACGAGGCGCTGCGCACGGCGATCGTCCGCGGAGGGCAGGTTCCGCACCAGCGGATCCTGCCCGCGCGCCCGCCGAAGCTGCTCGTCCAGGACATCTCCGTGCCCGACCCGCGCCTGCGGGACCGCCGGGTCGAGGAGTTCCTCAACGAGGTCGAGGCGACCGAGCACCACGTCGGCGACCTGCCCCTGCTGCGCGCGGTGCTGGGCCGTCTCGACGACGACGACGCGGTCCTGGCCCTCCTCGCCCACCACACCGCCTGCGACGGGTGGTCCCTGCGGCTGATCATGCGCGACCTCGCCTCCCTCTACGCCGCCCGCTCGGGACACGAGGCCCCCGAGCTTCCGGAGGCCCGCCAGTACCGGGAGTACACGCTCTGGCAGCGGACGGACCCGACCGCCGACCGGACGCGGGAGGCGCGCGACTACTGGCGGGACAAGCTCCGGGAGGCGCGGCTGCTCGCCGTTCCCACCGACCGGCCGAAGACGGACCGGGTGGGGCGGACGACCTCGACACGCCGCTTCCTGATCGACGCGGACCTGACCTCCGCGACCCTGCGGTTCTCCGCCTCGATGCGCTGCTCCCCCTTCATGGTCCTGCTCTCCGCCTACAACCTGCTGCTGCACCGCAGGACGGGGGAGACCGACGTCGTCGTTCCGACGATCACCTCCGGTCGCGGCCACGCCCGGTTCGAGGAGACGGTCGGGTCGTTCTTCAACTTCCTGCCGCTGAGAACGGACCTCTCCGACTGCGCGACCGCGCGCGAGGTGGTCGAGCGCACCCGGGCCACCTGTCTGGGCGCACAGCGGCACGACATCCCCTTCGCCCAGATCCTGGAGGAGTCTCCCCAGCTCATGCAGGCCGCCTCCGATCCCGCCCGGGCGCTGTGCGCCTTCCAGGTGTTCCAGAACCCGTTCGTCCTGGACGGCAGGTCGATCGGCGACCTCGAGTACTCCGAGGTGCGCAGGCGCCTGCTCTCGCAGCCCGTCAGCTCCGACATCCCGGACGGCGCGCTGTGGACCCTGGACATCGACCCGTCCGGGGAGATGTTCGGGAACCTGAAGTTCGACGGCGAGGAGTTCGACGAGAGCACGGTGGACGGCATGATCGAGGACTTCCGCCGCCTGCTGCGCCAGGTGGTCACCGCGCCGGACGCTCCCGCGGGGGTCGTCTCGGACTGACCCCGCCGCGGGCCTCCGCCGCCTCCGGGGCCGGGTGTGGGAGCACGCCCGGCCCCGGAGGCGTCCCGGGACGCGCACGCCCCGGGCCGGTTCCGTCCGAGGTCGGCGGCTGCCGGGACGAGGACTCCACCGTCGCGGCGCCCCACCACCGCCCGCCTCCGGGTCCGGTGGTGGGGCGCCGCACGCCACGCCGCTCCCTCTCCCGCCGGGTGTCCGCCTTCGGCGGGTCCGGTCGCGCCCCGCCCGGTCTACCTCACCGGGGCGGGATCGCCCCGGTCAGCGTCCGCAGGGCGTCGACGACCGGCGGCCACGCCGACGACCCGGGGGTGACCACGGCGAAGTGGTCCGCTCCCGGCACCTCCACCAGCCTGGCCGCGTGCGCCGCCGCGTACCTGCGCGACTCCTCCACCGGCACCCGGACGTCCCGGTCCCCGTGGACCAGCACCACCGGCGTCCCGGGAGCGCCGAGGAGGGACGGGTCGGCGTGCTCGTAGCGGTCCGCGACATCGTCCGGTCCCCCGCCCATCAGTTCCTGCACCGCCCGCTCCCCCAGCCCCAGCCGGTGGGCTCCGGCGAGATCGAGAACGGGGGCGAGCGCCACCACCCCGAGCACACGCGGAGCGGTTCCCCGTCCCGGGCCGCCCTCGGCAAGCCGGTCGCGCAGTGTCACCCACACCGCGAGGTGCCCGCCCGCCGAGTGCCCGACGTAGACGGTCCTGTCGCGGTCGACCAGGCCGGGCGCCTCCCGCTCGACGAGCCGGGGAACCCCCTCCGCCGCGGCGGCCGCGTCGACGAGCGTGGCCGGCCATCCGCCGCCTCCGCCGACCCTGCGGTACTCGACGTTGGCCACGGCGAACCCACGGCCGACGAGGTCGGCGACCACGGGTTCCAGGTAGCCCCGGTCGTGTCTGGCCCTCCAGAACCCGCCGTGCCACAGCAGCACCAGCGGCGCCGGTTCCCCCGCCGCGGCGGACCGCGGGAACCTGACGTCGGCCACCTGGTCGGGGTGCGGTCCGTAGCGCACGGTGAGGTCCGCCGGGGGCGCCTCCCCCGTGCGCGGTCCCTGCTTCTCGTTCGTCTCGGTCAAGCGCTGCTCCTCGGTCGTCTCGTCCGCCGCCCGGTCGCGGGGACGGGGGCGGGGTCTGGGACGCCCGCTCCCCCGTTCCCGGCGGCCGTGTGCGTTCGGCGGATGCTTCCGGGGCGGCCGGGACCCGGAAGCATCCGCCACCCCGCCCTAGTCGGCGCGGAGCGCCCGGCCGCTTCCCGCCTCGACCAGCTCCGCCACCGCCCTGCGCGGGTCGGCGCTGGTGACCAGCCCCTCGCCGACGAGCACGGCGTCGGCGCCCGCCCGCGCGTAGGCGAGGAGGTCCTCGGGGCCGCGCACCCCCGATTCCGCGACCTTGACGGTCCCGGGGGGAAGCAGCGGAGCGATCCGGCCGAACACGTCCCGGTCCACCTCGAGGGTGCGCAGGTCGCGGGCGTTGATGCCGACGACTTCGGCCCCGGCCTCCAGGGCGCGCTCGGCCTCCGCCTCGGTGTGCACCTCGACCAGGGGCGTCATCCCCAGGGACGTCACCTCGTCCACCAGCGCCGCGAGCGTTCCCTGGTCCAGTGCCGCGACGATGAGCAGTACGAGGTCGGCCCCGTGCATCCGCGCCTCGTGGATCTGGTAGGAGCCGACGATGAAGTCCTTGCGCAGCAGCGGCGCCTCCACCGCGGCCCGTACCGCGGCCAGGTCGGCGAGCGACCCGCCGAACCGCCGCTGTTCGGTGAGCACGCTGATCGCGCACGCGCCCCCGGCCGTGTAGGCGGCGGCGAGGTCGGCCGGTTCCCCGATCTCGGCCATCTCCCCTCTGGACGGGCTGCGGCGCTTCACCTCCGCGATGACGCCGACGCCCGGCGCGCGCAGGACGGCCGCCGCGTCCCGGGGCGGGGCGGCCTCTGCGGCCCCGCGCCTGACGGCCTCCAGGGGGAGCGCGGCCTCGCGGGCCGCCACGTCCTCGCGGACACCGGCGACGATCGACTCGAGGACGCTCATCCGGCCACCCCGTCCTCCTGTGGACGGCCGGGGCCGGTTCCCGCCGACCCGTCGTCGCCCGTCCCGTCCTCCAGCCATCGGTGCGAGTAGAAGTCGAAGTCCATCGCCTGCCCGTCGAGCACCGCGTGCAGTTCCGCGACGGCGACCCTGGCCGCCGCGCGGACGGAGGGGACCGGGCCGGTCCCGGCGAACTCCTGCAGCACGTCGTAGCACTCGCGCAGTCGACGCTTCTCCTCCGCCGACAGTTCAGCTCGTCCGTTCGTCATGGAACCTCGCCGCCTTCACCTCGAACCTGGGCAGATCGCCCGGAGCGACCGCCTCCACCTCGGGACGTATGCCCGTCTCGTACTTCATCGCCGCGCTGATTCGGGCGCACAGGTCGGCGGCGTCCGCCGCGGCGTCCGCCCTGGGCTCCACCCGGATGACCACCGTGTCGAGTCCCCGGACCGTGCGGATGGCCGTCTGGAACTCGCTCACCTCGCCGAAGCCGCGCACGACGTCCTCGACCATCATGGGGGTGAGCGAGATCCCCCGGACCTTGCGCATGTCGTCGCGGCGGCCGAGGATGCCGCCGTCGTACCAGTCCCACGTCCGGCCGCAGCCGCATTCCTGCCACGGCCGCTTCACCACGAGGTCGTCGGTCCAGTAGCGGAACGTCTGGATCCCCTCGCGGCCGAGGCCGGTCATCACCCGGACGCCCTGCTCGCCGTACTCCACCGGCTGCCTCGTCTCCGGGTGGAGCACCTCCTCGATGACCCCCGTCTCGATGATGTGGCACCCGTCGGCCTTCTCCGGGCACTCGAACATGAAGACGGTGCCGAGTTCCGTCATGCCCGCGAAGTTGTACACGCGCGCGCCGAACGCGGTCGAGATCGCGCGCGTGGTCGTCTCGGGCCTGGGTTCCGCCCCGGTCACCACGATCTTGACGTTCGCCTCCTCGGCGAGGTCGACGCCCATCTCGCGCGCCGTCTCGATGAGCCTCATCGCGTAGGTCGGCGTGCACCCCAGGACCTCGATCCCCTGGTCGACGATGAGTCGGATCCGGGCCCTGGAGTCCATCGAGCCCGCGGGGACGACCGTGCACCCGAGTCGCTCCATGGCGTAGTGCATCCCCCAGAAGCCCATGAACAGGCCGTAGCCGAAGGCGACCATTCCCCGGTGGTGCGGGCGCACCCCCGCCCCGTACAGGGCGGTGCACCACATGTCCACGGTCCACGCCCGGTCGCGCGCGGTGTCGAAGATCCGTATCGGGGGGTTCCCGCTGGTGCCGCTGGTCTGGTAGAAGCACATCCCCAGGGCGGGGTCGGTGGAGGGGAGCGTGCCGTAGGGAGGCGCCACCTGTTGGGCGGCGACCAGGTCCGACTTGTGGAGCAGGGGGACCCGGTCGAAGTAGTCCTGGAGCGATTCGACGTCCTCGGGGAGCCGCTCGCTCCAGAACTTCGAGTTCCTCCTGGCGTGCTCCAGCGCCCGCCTCAGCTTGCGCCACTGCCACTCGGCCAGGTCCTGCCTCGGCATGGTCTCGGTCGTCGGGTTCCAGTACTCGGCCCGGTCCGACCCGGTTCGCTCGTGTGACGCCACTACGCCTCCTCTACGTCCGTGGCGGACTGGGGGCGGAGGACGCACAGGTCGGCCCAGCCCGCCGCCACAACGGTGTTCGCTTCGTTGAGAGTCCTGGCCGCGCCGTCGGCGACGACGGTCATCCCCGTCTCGTTGCGGACCGCGTCGCAGATCTGGGCGACGCGCACGGCCGTCTCGGACACGTCCGCGCTCCCCTGCCCGGGTTCCAGGAACAGGACGTCGACGCCCCAGTCCCGGAGGGTCCTGGCGAGCGCGACGGCGTCCTCGGCCGCGGTCTCCACTTCGCCCGCCCGGTCGACGCCGACTGCAGCCGCGATCAGGTGTCCGTGCGGTGTCTCCTCCCGGAGTGCGGCGAGGAGCCGCTCCGGGGGCCGCTTCCGCAGTCGCCGGAGCGACTCCCCCGACAGGTCGAGGACCACCGAGGCGTAGCCCTGGCCGTGGGCCTCGCGCGCCCACATCCGGCACTCCTCGGGGCCTACCGAGCGCGGCAGGCGGACGAGGGTCGGCACGTCCTCGCGCCTGGGCCGGGGAAGCGCCGGGGGCCCGGCCTCCCCGCTCCCGTGCGCGCCCGTCTCCGGGACCGGCCCGGTCACCGCGAGACCGCCGTCTCCCCCCTCCTCGGTCACCAGGCGGTTGCGCGTCGTCAGGGCCCCGATCCGTTTCGGGGTGAGCGCCGGGGGCGGGGCGGCGTCCGCGGTCCGCCCCGTGGCGCGGGCGTGGAACCACCTGTCGAACTCGGCGACGAACCCCGGATCCCGCTCGGCGACCTCCTCGTGGGTGATCCGCCAGGAGCGCACCATCAACTGGTAGGCGAACTGCATCGGCGCGAAGTCGCGGTACCGTTCCAGGTTCTGGAAGTAGCGCTCGGAGAGGCGGGAGGCCGCCTGGAATCTCTCGACCCTGCCGCGGCGGGCCCCGGCGAAGCGCTCCAGGGCTCCCCGGACGTCGCCCGGCCGCTCGGCCAGCGCCCCGGCCAGCGCGACGGCGTCCTCGATCGCCAGTCTGGTCCCCGACCCGATCGACCAGTGCGCGGTGTGGGCGGCGTCCCCCACCAGGACCACGTTGCGGTGGTGCCATCTGGCGCACCGCAGGTAGGGGAAACTGCTCCAGGGCGCCCCGCCGGACAGCACCGTCCCGCCCCGCAGGTCCTCGGCGAAGACCTGCTCGCAGAGGTGGGCCGAGGCCTCCTCGTCCATCCCGGAGAGCCCGGCCCTGTGCCAGGTCTCCTCCGAGACGTGGACGATCATCGAGCTCCACGGCTGCCCGGAGGGGTAGCAGTAGGCCTGGAACAGCCCCCACCGCGTCTCCCGGAAGATGTAGGTGAAGTAGGGGAAGACCCGGTCGACCCCGTACCAGGCGTACTTGGAGCTCGACCGCCGCGTCCTGGGTTCGAAGAACTCCTCCAGTTCCCGGCGGACGACGGAGTTGACGCCGTCGGCTCCCACCACGAGGTCGGCCTCCCCGTGTTCCTCCAGTCCGTTGACCCGGTGGCCGAAGTGGAGCCGGGCTCCCCGCTTCTCCGCGGCCTCGCCCAGGATGGCGAGCAGGGCCGCCCTGGGCACTCCGTGGAAGCCGTTCCCGTTGACCAGCATCCGGGACGAGCGGCGCCTGATGTCCACCAGGCTCCAGGCCACGCCCGCCGCCTTGACCGCGGCGCAGGCCGCGCCGTCCACCTGTTCCAGGGCCCTCAGCGCGCCCTCGGGGAAGACCAGCCCCCATCCCCGGTCCGCGTCCCGCCCGTGGCGTTCGAACACCCGGACGTCGTCGGCCGTGCCGTCCCTGCGGAGCAGCCCGGCGAGGAGCAGCCCGGCCGGTCCGCCGCCGATTATGTCGACCCGCATCCGTCCTCCCTCTTCCGCTCGCGAAGCCGGGTGGCGTCCTTCCAGCGCCGGACGTTCGCGCGCAGTGTGTCCAGGCGGTCCCTCGGCTCCGCGGCTCCGAGGAGTTCGAGGAGCCGGCTGCCGACGACCAGTCCCGCCGCGTGGGGCGCCAGCGCGCGGATCTCGTGCTCGTCGCGGATTCCGAAACCGGCCAGGAACGGTTTCCCCGCGGTGGCGGCCAGTGCCGCCACGGCGCGTCGCGCCTCCGCCAGGTCCAGCCGCTCTCCGGTACGGGCCGCGAGGCCGCGGTACGTCATGTGGCCGGCGGCCGCCTCCAGCCGTCCGGCGTCGGCGGCGGAGGGGCCGATGAGGGGGACCGCGCTCAGGTCCGCGGCCGCGACCCTCTCCACCTCCTCCGGCCCCCGGGGGCCGGCGAGCACCAGCCCGTCGACTCCGGCCTCGCGGGAGCACCGCACAAGCCGGTCCCAGCCCAGGTCGTCCACCGTCCGGGGGTAGACCAGCGGAAGGATCGGGGTCCGCGGCAGCGCCTCGCGGATCTCGCCGAGAAGCCCCCACACCCGTTCCTCGCCGAGCCCGGCGGCCCGTTCGAAGGACTCCCTGACCAGCGCCCCGCGGGGCCGCGTGCTCGGCGTGGGAAGGCCCAGTTCCACCATGTCCGCCCCCGCCTCCACGGCGGCCACGGCCGCCTCCACGGGCGAGCCCGGCAGCGGGTCGCCCAGGGTCAGGTACACGACCAGCATCCGTTCCCGTCGCGCGTCGGCCCGCCGCAGGCGGTCGCCGATCCGGTCTACCGCCCCCACGCCTCCGCCCCGTTCCGCAGTGTCCGCACCGTGGCGGCCGGATCGTCGCTCTTCGCCACGGCGGTGCCCACGAGCACCGCGTCGGCTCCGGCCTCCGCGGCCCTGGCCACGTCCGCCCCGGTCCTGAAGGAGCTCTCCGAGATGGCGTACATCCCGTCGGGGAGCCCGGCCATCAGGGACTCGCTGAGACTCACCGTGCCGTCGTCCATCTCCAGGACCGTGATGTCCCGGTTGTTGATGCCCACCGCGACCGCGCCCAGGTCGACCGCGGTCTCCAACTGGGCGGCGCTGTGGACTCCGACGACCACCTCCATGCCGAGCCTCTCGGCCCTGGCCTTCATCCGGCGGAAAAGCCCGATGTCGGGGACGGTGCTCAGGGAGAGCTGCACCGCGTCGAATCCGGCCTCGTGCGACTCGTCGATCTGCTCGATCGTCCGGAAGAACTCCTTGCGCATCAGCGGGACTCCGGCGGCCCGCCGAATTCTGCGCGCCTTCTCGACGCTTCCGTCGAAGTACACCGGGTCGGTCGGGGTGGACAAGGCGTCGACGCCGCCGTCGACAAGTGCGCGGACATAGGATTCCAAACGGCTTTCCGGTATGAGCTCACCGTCGCGGGGAGACCGGAACTTGACATCGACCATCACTGCGATATTCCCACCGGCACGCGCGGCGGCGAGCACTTCGTAAAGACTGCGGACGCCCACGTCACCCCCAGAGGCACCGTATTTCCGACCAAGCCACAAAAATTTTTCCTCTCTGTGGAGGAAATCGCGTTCCAGCCGTGTCCCACGGCCTGGAACGCGACCGGACCACCCTTTCCCACCTGGAGTTTTCCCTTTCCCGGTGGGTTGGTTGCCCCTCGGCGTCCCGGCTCGACGGACTCCCGAATTCCACGGGGAATTCACGGGAGGCGACGCCGTTCCACTGTTCGGGGCCGCAGCGCAGGAAATATCCTCCGGCGCTCCGGCCGCATCCGTCACGACTGTTCTCACCACGGATCCTCGCATCCTCCCGCTCCCCGGGACATCTTCTGGAATGCGGTTCCAGCGGTTTCCTGGCGGACACTGGGAGTTCACCGGTCCGGCCTCGAACGGGCTCTGCTTCTTCCGATTTGCTGCTTCCCCGTCCTTTTCCCCGGATCCCTTCTTATCGCCGTCCGCCTCTCGTAATCTGGCGGTGCATTTCTCTTCGGCGAGGTCCGCGTCCCCGTCCGCCATGCCGTTCGCACCGAGGGTGCGGGGAGGTCCCGGCGGCCCTCTGCCGGCGGAGTCGGTCGCGCAGCGGCCGTCCTGTGTTCCGCGCCCGGAGGCGCAGCGCTCTTCGGAGAGGTGGCGAAGTCGTGGTCGTCAAACAACCAGCGGTGTCGGTGTACTCCTCGTATCTGGCCTTGGACGAACTCCTCTCGGTACAGCGGCCGAACACGGACGAGCACGACGAGATGCTCTTCGTCGTCGTCCACCAGACGCACGAACTGTGGTTCAAGCAACTGCTCCACGAGTTCGCCGGACTGCAGCGGAGTCTCGCGGCGGGCGACGCGGCACGGGCGCTGCGTCTCCTGCACCGGTCGGTGGCCATCCTCAGGGTGGCCATCTTCCAGATCGGCGTCCTGGAGACCATGGGTCCTTCGCAGTTCTCCGGGTTCCGGGACCACCTGGGGGGCAGCGGCTTCCAGTCGGCCCAGTTCCGCGAACTCGAGGCCGTCCTGGGCGCACGCAACCGCCAGGCGTTCCAGCGCTATCCCGAGGACAGCGAGGAGCGGAGGCGGATCGAGGCGGCGATGACCCGGCCGCCCCTCTTCGACTCCCTCCTCGGCTATCTGGCCGCCCAGGGCTACCCGGTACCGGAGGAGCGGCTGCGCCGGGACGTGTCGCTTCCGGCGGAGCCCTCGGCGCGGGTCCAGGACGCGCTGGTGCTGGTCTACCGCGACGACGGTGTTCCGGCGCAGATCTGCGAACGGCTGCTCGAGCTCGACCAGAGCGTCCAGGAATGGCGCTACCGCCACGTGAACATGGTGCAGCGGATCATCGGGGACAAGACCGGAACCGGCGGCTCCACCGGCGCCGCCTACCTGCGCACGACCCTGTTCACCCCGGCCTTTCCCGACCTGTGGGCTGTGCGGAACGCGCTATGAGTGACCAGTCAGCGCGCCTTGCCCCGCACTACTCGAGGTTCCGGGTGGCGCAGCGCCTGCTGCTGTCGGGGCACTCCCACCAGGCCTGGCCCGACGTGGCGCTGGAGGGCCAGGTCGAGGCCTTCGAGGACGCGGCGTCGGCGGTGGACGACAAGTGGGCCAGGGCCTTCGCGAAGGCCGACCGGGTGCGTGACGGGTTCCGGCTCTTCCTCGGCGACCGCGGGGCCGAACTCGCGCTGGGGGCGAGCACGCACGAACTCGTCCTGCGCTTCCTGTCGGTCCTGGACCTGCGCTCCAGACCCCGGCTGGTCACCTCCGACGGGGAGTTCCACAGTCTGCGGCGCCAGCTCTCCCGGATCTCCGAGGAGGGGGTCGAGGTCGTCCGGGTCCCCTCCGCTCCCGTCGACTCCCTCGCCTCCCGGCTGGCCGACGCCCTCGACGACCGGACCGCCGCGGTGCTGGTCTCCACGGTGATGTACCAGACCGCGCGCATCGTCCCCGGGCTGGACACACTCGCCGAGGCGTGCCGGCGGCGCGGCGTGGAACTGCTCCTCGACGCCTACCACGCCCTGGGAGCCGTTCCGTTCTCGACCGCCGGGATCGAGTCGGCGTGGGTCGTGGGAGGTGGCTACAAGTACCTCCAACTCGGGGAGGGCAACTGCTTCCTGCGGCTCCCCGAGCACGCCGACAGCCTGCGGCCGGTGGTCACCGGCTGGTTCGCGGAGTTCTCCGGAGCCGCCGGGAGCGGCGCCGGCGGCCCCGTCGGGTACGCGGCCGGCGCGGCCCGCTACGCGGGGGCCACCTACGACCCGACCAGCCACTACCGCGCCGCGCGGGTGTTCGACTTCTTCGCCGAGCACGGCCTGACGCCCGGCTTCCTGCGCGAGGTCTCCCTGCGCCAGGTGGGCCTGCTGGCCGAGCGCTTCGACGCGATCGGCGCCCCCGACCACGTGATCACCCGAGACCGCACCGGCTCGCCGGAGGACTTCGGCGGTTTCCTCTCCCTGCGGTCGCCCCACGCCGCGCGCCTGTGTGAGCGCCTCGCCTCGCGGGGCGTCCGGGTCGACCACCGCGGGGAGCGTCTGCGTCTCGGTCCCGCCCCCTACCTCTCAAACTCCCAACTCGTCTCCGCGATGGACCTGCTGGCTGCGGAGCTTTCCGCGTTGGACGGCCCCACCTGACCCGACGCGCTCCGGCGGGGCCGCGCGGCTCCCGCGGGTCGGCGTCCCGGGGAGGGGCCGGGCCCGGTCGCTCCCGGTCCCGCAGCGCGCACGCAGTGACCCCAACGATGCTGATGAGGTCGATCACCCATGAAAGAGCACTCCCTGACAGCCCCAGGACGCCTCCCCGACCCCGCCGGACAGGCATGGCCCCCACACGTCGGTGTCGGAGGGGTCAGCCTCCGCGGAGCCCGCACGGCCCCGCACGGCCACTCGCCCGCCCGTGCCCTCAACCGGGTCGCCGAATGGGCCGACGCGCTCGACGACCCGGCGACCCCCTCCGGGACCGCCCGGGACTTCCCGTTCGGCGAGGTCCTGGAGCACTACCAGGCCCTGGGACGCGCCCACGCCTCCCCCGAGCTGGTGTCCTGCCTCCGCGCCCTGTACCGCCGCCTCCCCCCTGCGCGCTCGGCCGAGGAGGCCGTGCTCGCCGACTGGCTGCCCAGCACGTTCGACCAGCACGACGGCGACTACGACTCCTACCTCGCCGCCCCGATGCTCGAACGGCTGGCCGCGGCGGAGGGGCCTGAGGAGGTCGACACGGTCCTGGACGTCGAACTCCTGGCGCTCCTGGCCGACCTGGCGAGGACCGAGGGCGAGGCCCTGGCGGAGTCCGCGGACTCGCGGCGACAGCGGCAGCGCACCCACGCCGCCCTGCAGGCCCTCACCCACTGGCCGGAGCTGGCCCCCAGGGCCCGCCTGCGCCTTGCCGGGCTCTCGCTTCCGCCCCCGGTCCCCCGCGACGACCCCTCGCTGGCCTCGGTCACGCTGGACCGCGCGTGGAAGATCCTGGACGAGACACCGGAGCTGGTGCGCCGCGCGGCCGAGGCGTCCCTGCTCCCCACCACCCCGCTGCACGACGAGGTGATGTTCATCCGCAGCGTCCAGTTGTTCGAGATCGTCTACAGGCAGGTCCTGCGCTGCCTTGAGCGCGCCGCCGCCGCCCTGAGCGTCCGCGACACCGCCACGGCGGGCGCCGAACTCGGCGACGCGGTGCGCCGCGTCGAGAGCACCCCCTCCCTCTTCCGGGTCCTCACCACGATGTCGCGCGAGTCGTTCGCGGTGATCCGGGCCTACACCGACGGGCGCAGCGCCATCCAGTCCCGCGCCTACCGCCTGGTCGAGCGGACCGGGGCGCCGCGGCCGCCGGGACCCTTCTCCGACAGGATCCCGAAGGTGGAGGTCACCGGTCCGACCGTGCAGGAGGCGTACGTGTCGTGCGCGGCCGCCGTGGACGGGACCGCGCTGCGCCACGTCGCCGAGGCGATGGCGCGCCTCGACCGGGGGTGGCGCGCCATGAAGCGGACCCACTGGGGGATCACGCTGAAGATCATCGGCAACGTCACGGGCACCGGTGGCACCCCCGGCGCCGACTACCTCAGGACCACCGCCGCGATTCCCCTGTTTCCCCTGCTCCACGAACCGCAGGAACGGAGTGGAGCACACGCCGAGGAGGCTTCCGATGTCTGACGCCGACGACCTGAACGGCCTGCTGCGCCGCAAGATCATGGGGTTCGTCGTCTCCCAGGCGATCATCTCCGTCACCCGGCTGCGCGTCGTCGAGCATCTCGGCGAGGAGGCCCTCGAGGTGCGGGAGCTGGCGCGGCGCGTCGGGGCGGACCCCGACGCCCTCCACCGGTTCCTGCGCCTCCTCGTCGCCGAGGGGCTCTTCGTCGAGCAGCCGCCCGGCGTCTTCGCGACCACTCCGCTGGGCGCGCTGCTGCACGAGGACGTCCCCGGATCGCTGCGGCACTTCGCCGCGCTGATGGACAACGAGGCCTACCAGGCCTGGTCGGCGGCCCTGCACTCGCTGCGCACCGGCGAGCCGGCGTTCGACGTCGTGTTCGGGAAGCCGATGTTCGACTGGCTGGGCGAGCGGCCCGACGCCTCGTCCGCCTTCAACGCGGCCCAGGCGGGCCTGGTGACCCTGCGCCTGCTGCCCCTGGTGGAGCGGGACTGGAGCGGGGTGGGCACGGTCGTCGACGTGGGCGGCGGCAACGGACGTCTGCTGGGGGCGCTGCTGTCGCGGCACGAGCACCTGCGCGGCGTCCTGTTCGACCTGCCGCACGTGGTGCGGGAGGCCGAACGCTCCGTGGGCGGGCCGCGGGACCGCCTCCGCGTGGTCGGCGGCGACTTCTTCTCCGCGGTCCCCTCCGGTGGCGACGTCTACGTGCTCGCCCAGATCCTGCACGACTGGGACGACGACAGGGCGGTGCGGATCCTGCGGCGGTGCGCCGAGGCCATGACGCCCGACTCCCGGCTGCTCATCCTGGAACAGGTCGTCCCCGAAGGACCGCAGCCCCACCCGGCGAAGATGCTCGACCTGCACATGCTCGTCCTGCTCGGTGGGCGCGAACGCACCGAGAGCGAGTGGGGCCGGCTGCTGGAGAGGGGAGGTTTCCGGGTGGCGGCGATCGACCGCTCGGCGCGCTCGTCCCTGATCGAGGCGCGCCCGACGGGCGGCTGACCCGGCCCGCGGACGGCGGCGGCCTCCGGGGTCCGGTGGAGATCCACCGGACCCCGGAGGCCGCCTGGGCGGAGCCGCCGAGGACGCGGCCGGCGCGCCTCACCCGGCGAGGAACCGCACCAGCGCCGGAGCGACGGCCTCCGCGACCAGGTTGTGGTTCTGCCCCTCCAACGTCAGGTGGGACGCGTTGGGCAGTGTCTCCACGACCGCCCGCACCGTGTTGCGCCCCCACTCGGGGCTGCTGTCCCCGTCGAACACCAGGGTGGGGACCGCCACGGAGGCCACCCGCTCGGTCGGCAGCGAACTGTCCCCCAGGACCGCGGCGTCGTAGACGAGCGAGGGCGCCAGCGCCTCGAGCATCGGCCAGGCCTCTCCCTGGCGCACCTTGGCGACGAACTCGGCCGGCAGGTCCGCCGCCTCCCTCATGAAGAGTTCGACGGCGCCGCCGAGGTCCCCGGACTCCACCAGCGCGGCGAGCCGCTCGGCGTAGTCCTTCCCGATCGGGGGACGGGTGTCGTCGACGACGTACGACGGCTCGTACAGCGCCAGCTTCGTGATGGCGAGCCCGCTGGCCGCGGCCTCCAGCGCCAGGATCGCTCCGGAGCAGTTCGCGAACACGCAGGCCGATCCTCCCGCCTCGGTGATGAGGGACTGGAGGTCCTCGATCTCGCGCTCGACCTCGTACGGCCTGGTGTCGCCGCTGTCCCCCCGCCCTCGGCGGTCGTAGGCGAACACCGTGAAGTGCGGCGCCAGGAGCTCCGCCAGCGGCATGACGGACCGCCGGTCGTTCAGCGCGCCCCCCACCAGGATGACCGGGGGCCCCTCCCCCAGGCGGTCGAAGGCGATGGGGGTCCCGTCCTTGGAACGAACTGTGTTCATGGCACTGTCTCCACTCGCGTCGGTGGGCTGCGGCGTCTCGGGGAAACCGGTTTCGGAACCGTCGCCGGCGTCCGGACCGGCTCCGTTCGCCGAACAGAAGAGAAACCGTCTCTTGACTCCGGGGAATATCAAAGGAAATTCGTTACTTCCGGCCGCCGCCCAGCATCGTCGCACGGGGCCGCAGCGCTCTGCGTCTTCTGGAATGCTGCGTCGGCTCCGCGTATTGTCCGGCGACGTGCGGAGCGTCTTCCGGCGGTCCGCGCCCGGTCCTCTCCCCTTTTCCCGAGGTTTTTTGACAAAGGCGGGAACACTCGGCGGACCGGACGGGCATATCCGCCACGGCACCGCCTTCTGTAGTAGCATCGGCCCCGAGGTGGGAATGTGAAATACATGCTGATGATCTGCGGCGACGAGTCCTACTCCGCGGAACCCGCGGCCTCCTCCTCCCTGCCGGGGTGCGAGTCCTGGCAGAGCGAGATGAAGCGCAGGGGGATCCTGCTGAGCAGCGCGGGTCTGCGGCCGACCAGCGACGCCACGACCGTACGGGTGCGCGACGGCGAGACGCTGATCGTCGACGGACCGTTCGCCGAGACGAAGGAGCAGATCGGCGGGTTCAGCCTGATCGAGTGCGCCGACCTCGACGAGGCCCTCGAGGTGGCCTCGAAGCATCCCGCCGCGAGGTTCGGGACGGTCGAGGTGAGGCCGATCTGGGAATCGTGACCTCCGACGCCGAGTCCGTCGTCGCCAGCGCCTTCCGCGAGGAGTGGGGCCAGATCGTCGCGACCCTGATCCGGATCACCGGCGACTGGGACCTCTCCGAGGAGAGCACCCAGGACGCCTTCGCCTCCGCCCTAGAGCGCTGGCCGGTCGACGGGATCCCCCGCCGTCCCGGAGCATGGCTGACCTCGGTGGCGCGCAACCGCGCCCACGACCGGCTGCGCAGGGACGCGGTCGGCGCCGCGAAGCTGCGCGAACTCGCCCTGCTCGCCCGTGCCGACGGCGCCGCCGAGAACGAGGACGCCGACGGCGCCTTCCCCGACGACCGCCTGAGACTGATCTTCACCTGCTGCCATCCGGCGCTGCCCCTGGAGGCCCGGGTCGCGCTCACGCTGCGCTCCCTCCTGGGCTTGACCACGGCCGAGATCGCCCGGGTGTTCCTGGTCTCGGAGGCGACGATGTCGCAGCGCCTGGTGCGGGCCAAACGCAAGATCCGCAACGCCGGAATCCCCTTCCGGGTCCCGCCCCCGCACCTGCTCCCCGAACGGATCCCCGCGGTGCTCGGCGTGCTGTACCTGCTGTTCACCGAGGGATACGCGGCCACCTCGGGCACCGACCTGGTCCGCCGCTCCCTGTGCTCGGAGGCCATCCGGCTGACCCGCGTCCTCGCCGCCCTCATGCCCGACGAGCCCGAGGTCCTCGGGCTGCTCGCCCTGATGCTGCTGCATGACGCCCGCCACGCGGCCCGGGTCGACGACGCCGGCGACCTCGTGACCCTCGAAGAGCAGGACCGCACCCGCTGGAACGCCGCCGAGATCGCCGAGGGGGTCGGTGTTCTCGACCGCGCCCTGCGGCTCGGCCGCCTCGGCGGCTACCAACTGCAGGCGGCCATCGCCGCCTGCCACTGCACCGCCGTCGACCCGGCCGACACCGACTGGGCCCAGATCTGCGCGCTCTACGAACAGCTCGTCCGCCTGACCCCGTCTCCGGTGGTGGAGCTCAACCGGGCCGTGGCGGTCGGCATGGCCGAGGGACCGGAGGCGGGGCTGGCGCTCATCGAGAAGCTCGAAGCGTCGGACGCCCTGGCCAACTACCACCTGCTGCCCGCCGCCCGCGCCGACCTGCTGCGCCGTCTCGACCGCCTGGAGGAGGCCGCGGCGGCCTACCGACAGGCGCTCGACCTGGCGACCACCGACGCCGAACGCCGGTATCTCGCCCGCCGGCTGGCCGAGACCGTCGGGACGTGAGCCGTTGCGGGGGTCTTCGGGCGCCGCGCGGCGGCCCCCGCCGTCCGGGCCGCGGGGGCCGGGGAAGGAAAATCCGGGATTTTCTTCGGCGGACATGTCGGTCTGCGCCCACCCCGTTCGTCGGTAGGGCGAACGGACCAGGCGACACACCAAAGGATCTCTCATGGACACGAGCAGTCAGACCCCGCCTGTGCCGCAGGCGGGGCGGCGGGAGTGGCTCGGGCTGGCCGTACTCGCCCTGCCCACCCTGCTGTTGTCGATCGACCTCTCCGTCCTGTACCTGGCTCTGCCGCACCTGAGCTCCGACCTGGGCGCCAGCGCGGTCCAGCAGCTGTGGATCATGGACATCTACGCCTTCATGCTCGCGGGCTTCCTGATCACGATGGGCACCCTGGGCGACCGGATCGGCCGCCGCAGGCTGCTGCTCATCGGGGCGGTCGCGTTCGGTCTCTCCTCCGTGCTGGCCGCCTACTCCGCCACCCCCGAGATGCTGATCGCCGCCCGCGCCCTGCTCGGCGTGGCCGGGGCGACCCTCATGCCCTCGTCGCTGGCGCTGATCACCACCATGTTCAAGGACCCGAAGCAGCGCGCCGCTGCCATCGGCGCGTGGATGAGCTGCCTGATGGGCGGCATGGCGGTCGGCCCGGTGGTCGGCGGGGTGACGCTGGAGTTCTTCTGGTGGGGCGCGGTGTTCCTGCTGGGCGTCCCGGTGATGCTCCTGCTGCTGGTGGCCGGTCCCCTGCTGCTTCCCGAGTCGCGCACCCCCGAAACCGGACGCATCGACCTGCTCAGCGTGGCCCTGTCCCTGGCCGCCATCCTGCCGATCATCTACGGCATCAAGGAGGTGGCCGAGGACGGCTGGAGCCTGCTGGCCGGCTCGGCCATCCTGGTCGGCGTCTTCTGCGGCGCGGTGTTCGTACGCAGACAGTACGGGCTGGCCGACCCGCTGCTGGACCTGCGTCTGCTCAACATCGGCATCTACCGCAGCGCCTTCACCCTCAGCTTGCTCGTCGGCGCCATCCAGGGCGGAACCCTTCTCCTGATCAACCTCTACCTGCAGATGGTTCTCGGCTTCTCCCCGCTGCGGGCCGGGCTCTGGCTGGTCCCCACCGCCTTCGCGATGATCGTCATGACCATGCTCGCCCCGGCCGTGGCGCGCCGGGTCCGCCCGGCCTACGTCATCATGGTCGGCCTGCTGACCTCCGCCGCGGGCTACCTGGTGCTGACCCTGATCGACAGCACCGGCGGGCTTCCCGCGCTGGTGGTCGGCGTCGCGATCATCATGGCCGGGATCGGTCCCGCCACGTCGCTGGGCTACGACATGATCCTCGGTGCCGTTCCGTCGGAGAAGGCCGGGTCCGCGTCGGCCCTCACCGAGACCGGCGGCCAGTTCGGCGTCGCCCTCGGCATCGCGGTCCTCGGCAGCGTCTCCACCGCCCTCTACCGCGCCCAGATGGCGGTCTCGCTCCCCGCCGACCTTCCCGCCGAGGCCGCGGAGGCGGCCCGCGAGGGCATCCCCGGAGCCGTGGCGGCGGCGCAGCAGCTCCCCTCGGAGCTGGGTGAGGCGCTGCTGGCGGCCGCCCGGGAGGCCTTCACCGGCGGCCTGCACACCATCGTGCTCTTCGGCTCCCTCCTGTTCGTCGCCCTCGCCGTCCTCGCGGTCACGACGCTGCGGACGGTACCGCCCAGCGGCCAGGGGCAGACCGCCCCGGACTCGGCCTCCCCCTCGGCCGCCTCGACCGCCTCCTAGAAGCGCCCCGAGGAGCGCAGACCACTCCGGTTCCCGACATCCGACACCGTGAAGGAGACAACGATGCTGATCATCGCCGGCAAGCTCTACGTGGCTCCGGAGGACCGCGACAAGTACATCGAAAGCCACGAGGACCTGCTCCAGCGCGCCCGTAAACAGCCCGGCTGCCTGGACCTGGCCATCTCGGCCGATCCGGTCGAGGCGGGCCGGGTGAACATGTTCGAGCTCTGGGAGTCGGAGGAGCACCTCGCGGCCTGGCGGGAGGTGGCGAACGCCCCGGCGCCGGTCACCGAGTTCCTGGGTGGGGACATCCAGAAGTACCAGATCAGCTCGGTGGGTCCGGTGTTCGACTAGGGCCTGTCCGACGGACCGTCTCGGGCGGGCACCGCGCCGGTGGCGCGGTGCCCGCCCGCCGTCCGCAGTCGGCCGGGGCCGCCTCCGCGCGGCGGCTCCGAGCAGAAGAGGAGGGAGCGGCCCCGGAGTGCTCCGGGGCCGCTCCCTCCTCCGTGCGCGGTCCGGTCGGCTACCGCTCCGCCTGCGCGAACTGGCCCGGCCTGCGTCCCTCTCCGGCCGGTCCCCGGTAGGCCTGGGCGATGTCCAGCCAGTGGTCGGCCTTCTCCCCGACGGCGGTGACCGCGAGGTCGTCGCGGTGGCGTCGGCGGGTCACCAGCAGGCAGAAGTCGACGGCGGGGCCGCTGACCCGCTGGGACGCGTCCTCGGGGCCGAACGCCCACACCTCTCCCGAGGGAGCGGTGATCTCGAAGCGGAACTCCTCCTCGGGAGGGGTCAGCCCGCGCGCCTGGTAGCCGAAGTCGCGGGTCAGCACCGCGAACGCGACCAGGTGGCGGAGCCGGTCAGTGTGCTCCCGCCGGACGCCGAGCGCGTCCGCGATGTCCTGGCCGTGGCCGAACAGCTCCATGATCCCGGCGCTGGCGAGCACGGCCGGAGGAATGGGGCGGACCAGCCACGGCACCACCTGGTCGGGCGGGACGGCGGCGATCGCCTCGGCCGCGGCGGCCCGCTCCGCGCGCCAGCGCTCCAGCATCCGCGCGGGCTCGTCCATGAACTGGGCGAGGCCGACGTTGACCGCCGCGTCGAAGCCCGCCTTGGCTCCGGCGGTCATCGCCTTGAACTCCTCCGGCTTGCCCGCGGCCATCGCGGCGATGCGGAAGATGAAGGTCAGGTGGGCGATCTGGTGCGCGACCGTCCATCCGGGGGCGGGGGTGGGCCTGGTCCAGGCCTCGGCGTCCAGGTCGGCGACCAGGCGGTCGACTTCGTCGCCTTCCGCGTTCAGGTCGAAGACCACGTCCTTCAGTTCTGTCACGTGCCTGTCCTCTCGCCGGGTCAGCGGTCTTGTCGGGAATTCGGAAAACAAAGGGGGCTCGTGTCCGTCGGCGCCTTTTTACGGCCGGAGCCGTAATCGCGCGTTCTCGGGAATTCCTACTCCCGAATCCGTCGGTCGGCGGCGGCGGGGACGGGGGTCGGAAATCCGGATTTCCTGTTGGGACCAGAATGGATCGTCGGTGATTTCCTGTCTTCTCCGTCTGTGCCTTCTGCGCGGCTTCGCGGATCATTCGCCGACGACGCGCAGCGCCGCCGCCAGGCTCGCCCACGAGGTGAGTTCGACCAGTTCCCGGTCCCCGGGGCCCCGGGCCCGGAAGGCGTCGACGACGCCCTGGTCGACCTGGTAGGAGGCCAGGGCCGTGAGCAGGGCGAGGCGGCCCGCCGGACGCTCGTCGGCGGCCAGGCCCGCCACCGCCTCCTCGACCCAGGCGCGGCTGAGGCCGGGCGGTCGCCCGTCCCAGTCCGCCAGGCGTCGTGCGAGGAGGGCGCGGACCGCCGGGGGGACCGAGCGCTCGCCCGCCGCGTCGACGGCGGCGGACGCCCGGGCCACGGCCCCGGCCACGTGGGGGGCGGCACGGGCCCAGGACGGCTCCGCCGCCGGAGGGGCGGCGGGCAGCAGCGCCAGGGACCGGCCCGGCTCGGGGTCCCGGCCGCGCCCGGGACGGGTCAGCCAGCCGAGGAGGCGGCGGACGCCGGGCCGCGCCGACCCGGGCGTCCCCCGCGGTAGCGGGGAGTCGGGGAGGAACACGTTGACCATGCGGTTCAGGTAGTGGAAGGTGGCCGCCACCCCGACGAACTCGGAACGCTGCGCCTCGGTGAGCGGTGTCCCCGCCTCCCGCCGCGCCGCACCGGCGCGCGCCCATTCGGCGAGGGCGCGCAGGCGCGCGTCGGCGACCTCCTCGATCCGGCCCTCGGCGATCGCGGCGGAGTCGGGCGACCGGACCAGGCCGCCCAGCGTCGCGCCGTGGACCTCCACGCAGTAGGGGCAGGAGTTGCCCAGCGACACCGCGGCGGCGACGGCCTCCTTGGCCGCGCGGTCCGCCCGCCCCCCGGCGAGCAGCGTCTCGCGCAGCATCACCCAGGAGGCGGCGAGGACCCGGGGGGCGGGCGAGTGCAGCGCCACCGGGGGCGCGAGCATCCCGAAGTCCCGCTCCATCTGCGCGAAGACCTCGGCCACCAGGCCCGTCACCGCGCCGGGTCGGGCCACGCGCACGTGGCGGACCTGGTCCAGGGACCGGCGTAGTGCCGTTCGGACGACCGCTCGGGCCATCACGTGCTCCTTCCGGTCTCTCGCCGCTCCGCTACCGGTTCATCAGTTCGGCCGCCTGCGCGCCGGTCGCGCGTCGGCCGCTCGTCGCGCCGTCGGGCGCGGGCGCCCCGTAGACGACGTCGACGCCGCGCTCCCGGGCCGCCCGGACGATGCCGGGGACCGCGCGTTCGGCGAGCGCGGCGATGGTCATCGCCGGGTTCACCGTGAGCGCGCCCGGCACCGCCGAGCCGTCGGTGACGAACACGCCGGGGTGGCCGCGCAGCTCGTGCCGGTCGTCCAGCGCGGAGGTGGCCGGGTCGTCGCCGATGCGGCAGGAGGCCAGCGGGTGCACCGTGTAGGCGCCGACCAGGTCGTTGGTCCAGGGGGCCACCTCGGCCAGTCCGTCGCGCTCCAGGATGCTCTTGACGTCGGCGTCGGACTCGGCCCAGGCGCGCTGGGTGTTGGCGGTCGGGTGGTAGCTGATCGTCCCGTGGCCGAGCATCTGCTGGGAGACGCGGTTGGCGTTGCCCCTGGGCGGCGGCGGGCCGAAGACCCCCTCGTTGTCGTCCTCGATCATCGTGAAGATGATCAGCCAGGAGCGCCACCGCCGCAGCATCTCCTTCTTGGCCGCGCCGAACCAGCTCGGCCGGGGCGCTCCGGGGACCTGCGCGAGGATCGTGCCCAGCCCGGGAGGGAAGTAGAGCTGCTCCAGGGAGTAGCGGGAGTACTCGGGCAGCGAGCCGTCGAGGCGGTCCCAGGAGGCCACGCACGGTCCCCGGCCGATCTGGTAGCCCTCGTAGGCGCGGCCGTCGCCGCGGGCCAGGCCGAGCACGTCGCGGACCCGGTCCTCGTTGACGACGGCGGTGTTGAGCCGTTCACCGTTGCCGGAGAAGTAGCGGCCCACCGCGTGCGGCATGGCTCCCAGGTCGGGCTGGGAACGCTGCAGGATCACCGGCGTGGCCCCGGCTCCGGCCGCCAGCACGACGATCTTGGCGTCGATGGCGCCCTCGCCGGTGTGGACGCGGTAGTCCTCGGCGTCGACGACGGTGTAGTGGACCCGGTAGCCGCCGTCGTCGGTGCGTTCCAGCCGCTGCACCTCGTGCAGCGGGCGGATCCGGGCTCCGTGCGCGACGGCGGCGGGCAGGTAGTTGAGCAGCAGGGAGCGCTTGGCGTCGAACCGGCACCCGGACATCATCCAGTTGCAGTTCACGCACTTGTCGAGGTCGACGGCGCTGGGCACCGGGTTGGCGGTGCGGCCCGCGTGGTGGCAGGCCGCCGCCCACAGTCCGCCCGCGTAGGGTACCGTCCCCCACTCCTGGGTGGTGACCGGCAGGGCCTCGGCGACCCGGTCGTACCAGGGGTCGAGGGTGTCGCGGTCGATGGCGGCGGGCCACATGCGCCGGTTGACGCTGCCGCGGCGCTCGAACACGAAGCGGGGCGCGCGCGGCATCGCGGCGAAGTTGACCACGCTGCCGCCGCCCACGCAGTTGCCGCCGAGGACGCTCATGCCGTCTCCGACGACGAAGTCGAAGGCGCGGGTGTAGGAGGAGCCGAGGAGGAAGTCGTGGTCCATCTCCTCGCTCGACAGCCACGGGCCGCGCTCCAGGACCACGACCCGGGCCCCGCCCGCGGCGAGGTGGTAGGCGGGGATCGCGCCGCCGAAACCGCTGCCGATCACGAGGACGTCGGTCTTCTCGACGCTGGTCATGCGAGGCTCCCTGTGGAGTGGTCGGTGTCGGGGTGGACGTCGGACAGCCTGCGTCCGTAGGAGTGTTCGGCGAACCGCCACAGTCCGTCGGCGTCGGGCGTGCTGACGCCCATCGCGGTGAGTCCGGGGTGCCCGGAGGCGAGGGCCTGGCGGGTGTTCAGGTGCGCGGCGCTGTCGAAGGCCATGTAGCTGAACAGGGCGAGCAGGACCCAGAACGGCTTCTCCGGGTGGCCGGGGGCGGTCAGTGCCTGGACGAGGGCGGTGCGGTGCTCGAAGGGCAGGGCGACGAAGGGCGGCACGGTCTCGTCGAGTTGCAGTCCGTGCTCGGCCGCATAACCCAGGGCGTGCTTGGTGAGCAGGTCGGCGTAGTCGTCGAGGCCGTCGGCGATCCCCGTCGCGGGGGTCCGCAGCAGCTCGATCGCTCCCGCGGCCACGGCGCCGCCGCCCGGGGCGGCGCCGGCGATCGCGCGGTCGTCGGGGGAGCGCTTCTCCCCGGGCAGGACGGTGTCGGCGAACGCCTCCAGCGTCATCGTCCGGGGGTCGCTCGGCCGGGTGTCGGGCATGAGGGCTCCTTCTGGTCGTCTGGGGCGGAGTCGTCCGAAGGGCGCGGCGCCGTTCCTCAAGGCGCGGAGTGGACGGTCATGGGCAGTCCGCCGCGCACCCGCAGGGAGAGCATCGGTTCGGGCTCCGCCCTGCGTCCGGGGACCGAGGCCAGTCGCAGCTCCCGGGCCACCAGGGCGACCACGAAGACGGCCTCCATCATTCCCAGGGCGCTGCCCACGCAGAACCGGGGGCCTGCGCCGAAGGGGATGTAGGCGTAGCGCGGCCGGTCGGTCGGCCGGTCGGGGTCGAAGCGGTCGGGGTCGAAGCGGTCGGGGTCGTCCCAGAACCCGGGGTGCCGGTGCAGGGTGTAGGGGCAGACCAGGACGTCGGCCCCGGCCGGTACCGGGTAGCCGCCGACCTCGTCGTCGTCGCGGGCCACGCGCGGCAGGATCCACACCGGCGGATACAGCCGCATCGCCTCCTGGACGACCATCGTGGTGTAGCGGAGTCGGCGCAGGTCGTCGTGGCCGGGCAGCCGGTCCCCCAGGACCTCCACGGCCTCGGCGCGCAGGCGTTCCCAGGTCTCGGGAGCGCGGTCGAGCAGGTGGAAGGTCCAGCTCAGGGTGCTGGCGGTGGTCTCGTGTCCGGCGAGCATGAGGGTGACCAGCTCGTCGCGCAGGCGCTGGCGGCCCTCGGCCCCCAGCCTGGTCAGCGGCAGCAACCGCGAGACCACGTCGTCGCCGTCGCCGTCGGGTCGGGCCAGGCGGTCGGCCACCATCCGGTCGACGGTCTCCTGGAGCCGCCTGCGCGCCCTGCGGAACCGCAACTGCTGGGGCAGGGGGACCCACATCGGGACCAGGCCCATCGTCACCACCTCGAACATCGCCTGGTCCTGCACGGCCTCGAAGGAGGGGCCGGCCGACTCCAGGGCGGTCAGGTCGGTGTCGAGCAGGGTGCGTCCGAGCACTCCCAGGGTCAGCCGGGTCATCTCCTCCAGCACGTCGACGGGCCGTCGGTCGCCGATCCGGCCGCGCAGCCGGGCCACGAGCGCGGCGGCCTCCTCGGCGACCGCCCCGGCCCGCGCGGCGATGCGCCTGCTCTGGAAGACGGGCTGGATCATCCTGCGCTGTTCGCGCCAGAGTTCACCGTCGCTGGTGAGCAGCCCGTCGCCGAGCGCCCGCCGCGCCTGGACCTGGCCTATCCCCTTGCGGTAGTTGCCGCTGTTGTCGGCGAGGACGTGCTTGGCGTGGTCCGGGTGGTTGAAGACGTACAGCTTCTTGGGCCCGATGGTCAGCAGGGCGGCGTCGCCGTACTCGGCGGCGGTGGCCATGAGGGCGAGCCGGTCGCCGACGAGCCTGCGGAACAGTGCCGGGGTGGCGCTCCTCGGCGGTCCCGGCGGGACGCGGCGGGCGGAGGTGGCCGTCATGGTGCTAGCACCTCCCCCGTGCGGCGAACTCGTCGGCGATGCGGCCGCGCCACACCTCGTAGGCGGGCGTGCTGTCGCGCTCGTCGGCCACCGGTCCGGTGGGGCGGAGGTCCTCGGTGATCCGGGCCGCCTCCTCGGGGTCGGTGCCGCAGAAGACCCGCGTCGCCACTTCCGTGTGCGGGATGAGGAGTCCGGCCCGCACGCGGGCCTGCGCGGCGAACGCGCTGCCCTGCGCGACCCTGGGCCGGTGCGCTCCCGCGCGGTCCCAGAAGGCGAGCAGCTCCTCCTCGTCGCAGCCGCCCGCGTAGGTCGCGGCCAGACCCGCTCCCGCGTACAGGTCGGCGTGCCGTCCCTGGGGGAACTTCTCGATCAGGGCGGCGGCCTGCTCGGGATCGGTGCCTCCCACGAACCACAGCGCGCGGCCGATCCCCTGGTCGATCGCGTGGCCGACGTACCACTGGTGGGCGGCGACGGGCCACCGGAGTCGGCCGTCCCGGCGTTGCTCGTGGACGTACCTGTCGGTGTGGAAGTAGGCCTGGTGGAATCCGTAGCCGTCGAGGAGGAGCCACCGCAGCAGCGGGTCGTGGGCGCCGATCCGGGGTCGGCGGGGCCTCGGGAGCCGCGCCATGGCCCAGCCGACCCCGATGTAGGCCATGTAGACGTGGTCGGCCCCCCGGCCCGCCAGGAGATCCGCGGTCCGGTGTCCGCCGGGGGTGAGGGCGTCGAGGACGGCGCATCCCATGGCGGCTCCCTCGTAGGCGAAGCCGCGGAACCGCCTGGGCACCTCCTCCAGACGGCTCTCCGCCTCGGCGGTGGAGCGCGCCTCTACCGCGTAACCGTATCCGGTCAGGAATGACTCGCCGACGGTCTCCAGCAGCTCTCGGGCGGCCTCGCTCTTCTTGTGGAAACCGCGCCTTTCGAGTTTCGTCTCCAACAGGCTCGGAGTCAGAATTCGACGCCTCAGGGTCCGCAGAAAATCGACCAAAGCACTCGCCCCCGTCGGGGTGGTCAGGTTCTGAAGTAATTTCGACCAATTCTGTCCGCGCCGCGGATTTTGCGTCTACTCCGAATTTGCTGGGCCGCCGGCGCGCCCCGGTGCGCTCCGGTGCGCTCCGCTCCGGTCAGCCCAGGCTTTCGCGTATGTTCCGGCGCCACAGCTCGTAGGCGGGCTCGGGACCGGGCGCGTCCGCGGGGACGGCCGTCGTGTCGGCGAGCGCGGCGGCCTGCTCGGCAGACAGTCCGGTGAGGAGCCGGGTCGCGGTCCCGGTGTGCGGGGGCACGAATCCGGCGTGGGTGCGGGCCTTGGCGGCGAAGACCGCGCCCTGTGCGGCCTGGATCCGGTGGGTGCCCGCCCGTTCCCGCAGTTCGGCCAGACCGTCCTCGTCGCAGCCGCCCGCGAACGCCGCCGCCAGTCCGACGCCGCTCCACAGATCGGGTCTGCGGCGTTCGGGGAAGCGTCCGACCGCGGCCGCGACGTCGCGGGGGCGGGCGCCGTGGATGAACCACAGCGCCCGTCCGATCCCCTGGTCCACCGCTCTCGGGAAGTAGTCGGGCCTGCCCTGCCAGGGGTAGGGCCTGGGTTCGCGCTGCTGCGCGACCCAGCGCCGGGTGCCGAAGTAGGCGAGGTCGAATCCGTAGCCGTCGACCGCCAGCCAGCTCATCACCGGATGGTAGGGGCTTCCGCTCAGGTCGGGAGTCGCTCTGCGCCACAGCGGTCGCGGCAGTCTGGCCATCGCGAAGCCGATCCCGATGTAGGCGAGGAAGAAGTGGGGCCGTCCCGGCCCGAGCATCAGGTCGCGGGTCATCCCGCCGCGTCCGGCCCCCATAGCGTCGCGGACGGTGAAGGCCATCGTGACGCCCTCGCAGGCGAAGCCGCGCAGCTCGGGCTCCACCAGGGCCAGTCTGCGTTCGACCTCCCACAGGTCGGGCGTGTCGATCCCCCATTCGAATCCGCAGACCACCGCCTGCGGGATCGCTTCGAGGTGTTCGGTCGTCTCGGGGGAGGCGGCGGGGAAGCCGCGTCTGCGGAAGGTCACCTCGGCCAGTGGCGGCGTCAGCAGGAGCCTGCGCAGCGAGCCGATGACGGTCGGCATGGTTCTCCGTAGGGTGTCGGGGCCCGGTGGGCCCGGGGTGGCTGATGGTCGCCCGCCCCACGCGCTCGGGAGAAGCGCCGCCCTCCCCGTTCCCGTCGGCGGGTCGCTGTCGCCGTCGGGACTCTCCGTGGGCCGCACACCAGAGGCGCGGGGCCCACGGAGGCGCACGCCGGACGTGGCGGGTCGGTCGGGCCGCCGTCGCCGGGGTCAGGCGGCAGCCTGCTGGCGCTCGTAGTAGCGCTCGACTCCGTCGTTCGCCTGCCGCGGAAAGGCACTGGAGGCCAGGGTGACGGCGATCGGGGGATCGACGGGCTGCAGCCTCCGCATCTGCACGCCGAGGCGGGTGACATGGCCGGCGGTGACCGCGACCGGGTGCCGGACGTCTCCGATGAGCACCTCCCCGGAGCCGGGTGCTCCCCCGACCGGCTCCGCCACCGCGATGGCCACCCAGTGGCCGACCGGGACGTCCTCGATGAGCAGTCGCGCCGTTCCCGTCCCGGTCCAGGCCTGGCAGGCGACGGGCGCGCACTGCGGGATCGGATCGGCGAACACCCCCACCAGGACGTTGGCGTTTCCCGCCCACGGTGGCAGTTCGACGGTGTACTCGATCGAGCCGCCTCCGGGGTGGTTCCGGGCGTTGCGCTTCTTCGCCTCGCGTGCGAGGTCGACCGGCGGCAGGCGCTGGAAGTCGGGGGAGACGGCGAGGACCAGCTCCCTGACATCGGGGCGCCGGTACTGCGTGGGAGACATCCCCACCTCCTGGGTGAACCTGCTGGTGAAGGTGCCCACGCTGTTGTATCCGACACTGCACACGATGTCGGAGACGGTCAGGGAGGTGGTGAGCAGCAGTCGCTTCGCCTCGAAGAGCCGGATCGCGGAAAGGTATCTTCCGGGGGTTACCCCGATGGTCTTGGAGAACACTCTTGAGAAGTGGTACGGACTGACGAAGACCTCTGACGCGAGACTGTTGAGGGTAAGAGGATCGAAGTATCTCTTGTGAATGGACAGAACGGCTTGCTGAATTGCCTCTCGCACTTTCTCCCCTACCCGAACGGAATATGACCGGAAAACCAATTCCCAACAGAGAAGAAATCCATTCGAGGCGGCACCCCCGCCCCCACCCAGACAACCCCTCCCCAGTCAAATTCCCAGACAAATAAATTTTCCCTCAGGTGGAATTCTTTCAACCTCTCACCTTCGGAATTCCTTGTGTACGTTAGCGCACCGATCAACCGAAGGTAAATACGCCCCACTGACCCCAGCAACATCCGAGAAGCAGAGGAGACACCCATTCAGTGTGAAGTCATTTAATTACTCTCTGGAGTATTCACAGGAAGAAACCCCCCTCCCCGAGGCGGCCATCCCCACCCCCACCTCCTTTTGTAAAGAATCGTGAAACCTTATAAATACTTCCCATATGCTTTCGTTGATGTTACGGCGCCCTCGCCGACCATGTTTGACGGCTCTCACTCCAGGGAATACAGATCAATTCCACGGATCACAGCCCCGCACGGCGGACCGCCCGTCGACCGAGAAGCGTCGGCGAGGCAAAACACAAGAGACGGACAGGAAACACTCTCTGTATTTCCCGCATTCGGTGCCCGCGGATTGGCCGGACCACGCCGCCGGACTCACGGGAGCGGAACTCAGCCGACTGGGAGAAAACCGCGCCTCCGCCCCGGGCGAGACTGCTGGTGTGAGTCCTCGACGTTCCGACCCCAGCACGCGTCCCACGCTGATCGACACCGCCGCCCGGCTGCTCGCGGCGGAAGGCCCCCGGGCGCTGTCCGCCCGCCGCGTCGCCGTCGAGGCGGGCAGTTCGACCATGGCGGTCTACACCCACTTCAAGGGCATGGGCGGTCTGGTGCGCGCGATCGTCCACGAGGGGTTCCTCCGCCTCCAGGAACACCTCACCCGGGTGGAGCGCACCGACGACCCGGTCTCCGACATGGCCCTGCTGGGCAGGGCCTACCGCCGCAACGCCCTGGCCAACCCGCACCTGTACACGGTCATGTTCGGCGGCTGCTCGCTCTCGGGCTTCTCCCTGGACGAGGAGGACCGCCAGCACGGGCGCTACACCCTGCGCAACGTGACCGAGTGCGCGGACCGCTGCATCGGTCGGGGGCGGTTCCGCAACGGCGACGCCGAACTCGTCGCCCACCGGATGTGGAGCGCGATCCACGGCCTGGTCGTCCTCGAACTCGGCGACTACCTCGTCGCGCCCTACGGCGCCGAGCGCTGCTTCGAGGACCAGCTCGTCGGCCTGATGGTCGGCGCCGGCGACACGCCGGAGGCCGCCACCGCGTCGGTGGCGGCCTCCGGAATCCGCTTCGCGCGCGGGGAGAGCGGGTGACCCCCTCCGCGGCCCCTACAACGGCACGTTGCCGTGCTTGCGGCGCGGCCCCGGCACGCGCTTGTCCCGCATCATCGCCAGGCCGCGCGCCACCGCCGCCCGGGTCAGCGCCGGATCGATCACCTCGTCGACCAGTCCCCGCTCGGCCGCGTAGTAGGGGTGCATGAACCTCTCGGCGTACTCGGCCGTCAGTTCGGCCCTGAGCCGCTCGGGCTCCGCCGCGGCGGCCAGCCTCCTGCGGTGGACGACGTTCACCGCCCCCTCGGCGCCCATCACCGCGATCTCGTTGGTCGGCCAGGCCAGCGACAGGTCGGACCCGACCGACCGCGAGTCCATGACGATGTAGGCGCCCCCGTAGGCCTTGCGCACGACGACCTGGACGCGCGGCACCGTCGCCTCGCAGTAGGCGTACAGCAGCTTGGCGCCGTGCCGGATCGCGCCCGCGTGCTCCTGCCCCGTGCCCGGCAGGAACCCCGGGACGTCGACCAGGGTCACCAGGGGGATGTTGAAGGCGTCGCAGAACCGCACGAACCGCGCCGCCTTCTCCGCCGCGGGGATGTCCAGCACCCCCGCCAGCGCCATCGGCTGGTTGCCGACGACGCCGACCACCTCGCCGTCGATACGCGCCAGCGCGCAGACCACGTTCGGCGCCCACTCCTCGTGCACCTCGAAGAACTCCCCGTCGTCGACCAGTTCGGCGACGACCAGGCGCATGTCGTACGGCCTGCCCGGGTCCGCCGGGACGATCTCGGCCAGGCGGGGCCGCTCGTCGCGCTCCGCGCCGCACGGGGGAGTCCGCGGCGCGGTGTCCAGGTTGTTGGACGGCAGCATCGAGACGAGGTAGCGCACCTCCTCCAGGCAGCCCTCCTCGTCGTCGCACACCACGGAGGCCACCCCCGACAGCCTGCCGTGCACGTCGGCTCCGCCGAGTTCGGCGTGGCTGACGCGCTCCCCGCTCACCGCCTCGACGACGTCGGGGCCGGTCAGGTACATCTGCGCGGTGCCGCGCACCATGAACGTGAAGTCGGTCAGCGCCGGGGAGTAGGCCGCTCCCCCGGCGCACGGCCCCATGACGACGCTGATCTGCGGGATCACCCCCGACGCCTGGACGTGGCGCCGGAAGATCCCACCGTATCCGTGCAGGGCGGAGGCCCCCTCCTGGATGCGGGCCCCGCCGCTGTCGTTGAGCCCGATGAGAGGAGCCCCGGCCGCCAGCGCCATGTCCATCACCTTGTGGATCTTCTCGGCGTGCGCCGTACCGAGCGACCCGCCGAGGATCGTGAAGTCCTGGGCGTAGACGAACACCCGGCGGCCGTCGATCGTGCCCGACCCCGCGACCACGCCGTCGGTGTGGGGCAGCTCCCCGCCGCGCCCCGCCGCCTCGGCCCGGCCGCGCCGGAACATGTCGATCTCGACGAACGAGTCCTCGTCCAGCAGCAGCTCCAGGCGCTCCCTTGCGGTGCGCTTGCCGAGCGCGCGCTGCCGCTGGACCGCGTCCGCGGCACCGGTGAGAATCCGGTCGCGCACCTCCTCCCGCCGCGCGCGGAGCGCGGCCATCGAACGTGTCCGCGGCGCGCGCCCGTCCTCCCGGTGCGCCGCCCCTGCCCGGACGCCGTCCCCCCTCCGCCGATCGGGGCGGGGCACCAGAACGGGGACGTGGTCGATCTCGGAAGCAGTCATCGGGTTCCCCTCGTCTCGGACCGCCGGACTCCCGCCTGGCGGGCGGTCAGGTGACCCTCGTCGTACAGCCAGCGCACGGTGTCCGCCAGGGTCTCGGCGACGGGACGCGCCCCGATCCCGTGCGTGCCGACGGCCCCCTCCGGCCACGCGGCCCGGGCACACGTGTAGACGGCGCCGTACTCCGCCGGGATGTGCCAGGGCCACACGCGCTGGAGCAGGTCGGCGCACCGCCCCACCGGCAGCATCAGACGCGCCGGGAGGAAGAGGGCCGGCAGCGCCCGCCCGGTGACCTCCCGCAGGACCCGCAGGTACTGCGGGGTGGACAGGAGACGCCCCGGACCGAAGTGGCGGTTCCTCCCGTGTCGTGGAGCGGTGAGCAGCGCGGCGTGCAGTCGCGCGGTGTCGCGCACGTCGCCGACCGGGAAGCCGCCCAGCGGCCACACCGGCATCAGCCCGCGCAGCACGTCGCGGACCCGGGCCGCCTGGTCCCCCAGGCGTGGTGAGTGCGGCCCGAGCAGGGCGGGCGGATAGGTGATCACGACCGGGGCGCCCTCCCGCTGGTGGCGGCGCGCGACCCGCTCAGCCGCGGCCTTGCTCGCCAGGTAGGTCTCGCGCGGGGAGCCGACGGGCGAGTCCGGTCCGATCACCCCGCCCCGGGCGGGCAGCAGCGCCCCGAAGGTCGAGACGTGGACGATCGGATCGGCGCCCGCCCTGCGCGCGGCCTCCAGCACGACCCGGGTGCTCCGCTCGTTGGTCCGCCGGATCTCCGCCCGCCGTCGGCTGTCGAAGGAGTACACCGACGCGGCGTGCAGCACGGCGTCGGCCCCGCGCAGCGCGGAGGCCACGGCGGCCCCGTCCGTCGCGTCGCCGACCACCGCCTCCACCGCGTCGCGGTCGACCCCCAGCGGGTCGAGCGCCCGGTCGACCCCGTCCGGGGAGCGGACGAGCAGGCGGACCCGGTGGCCCGCCCGCACGATCTCCGCGACCGAGTGGGCGCCGACGAAACCGGTGCCCCCGGTCACTGCGACAAGCACCGTCACCTCCTCTCAGACACGGCCGCCGCGGCCGGCTACCGCTCCTCGCACGGTTCCAGTCGGCGGAAGCCGCGGTCGAAGAACAGCAGCGCCTCCCCTCCGGTGCCGCGGGCCGAGCCCAGCACGCGGCCGAGGAAGATCGAGTGGTCGCCGCCGCCGTAGACCTCGACGACCTCGCACTCCAGCCAGGCCAGCGCGCCGGAGAGCAGCGGCGCGCCGGTGAGCGGCCCCGGCAGCCAGGCGACCGCGTCGAACTGGGCGGGGCCGTCGGGCCGGTCCCGGTCGGCGAAGTGGCGCGCCACCTCCTGCTGCCCGGCCTCCAGCACCGAGACCGCGAAGTGCCGCCCGCGGGCGATCGCGCGGTGCATCCGCGCGCTGCGCGCCACACAGCACAGCGCCAGCGGGGGGTCCAGCGACACCGAGGTGAAGGAGTTGGCGGTCATCCCGTGGCAGTGCTCGCCGCCGACGGTGAGCACGGTGACCCCCGTGGCGAACCGGGACATCGCCTGGCGCAGCGACGCCTGCGCAGCGCGGTCCGGCGGGGCCGGGGGCGCCGAACGCGTGGCCGTCAGGTTGCGGCCCTGTCCGTTGTCGGTCATGCCGTCACCCCCTCACCGGCTGGGCGGTCCGCGCGTAGGGGGCCAGCGCCCTGCGCAGCTC
This sequence comes from Thermobifida halotolerans, assembly GCF_003574835.2. NCBI lineage: Bacteria > Bacillati > Actinomycetota > Actinomycetes > Streptosporangiales > Nocardiopsidaceae > Thermobifida > Thermobifida halotolerans. Next base: position 1,899,314 of record NZ_CP063196.1, read on the forward strand.
CTCGGGCACCCGGGCGGGCACCGTCCTGGTGTTGGGCCCGCGCATGCACGCGATGCGCTGCCGGCCGTGGGCGACCAGGTTCTCCACGTCGTCCTGGAGGCGCACGTAGTCGAAGCTGAACTGGATCTGCGTCTGGGTCAGCTCCTCCAGGCGCATCCGCACCGACAGCTCGTCGAACGCGGTGATCTCGGCGAAGAAGTCGCACTCGACCCTGAGGGTGAACAGCTTCAGGTCCTCCTGCAGCTCCGCCAGCACGCCCGGCGCCCGCTCCTTGAGGAACATCTCCCGGCAGCGCCCCTGCCAGCGCAGGTAGTTGACGTAGTAGACGTTGCCGACGAGGTTGGTCTCCTCGAAGCCGACGGTGTGGCGGATCTCGTAGTAGTCGGTCATGTCAGCGCTCCTCCTCGGCGAGCACGGCGAAGACGATCGGCTCGGGGCGGTCGTTGACGGTCGTCACCCAGGTGGCGATCCGGGCGCCGCCCGCGGCCAGCACCGCCCAGCCGTCCGGGTGGACCCTGTCGACGGTGAGGGCCCGCACGGTCACCCCGGTCTTGCGCAGGCACTCCACCGCGCTCCAGACCCGGGTGCCCGCCACTGCCGGGGAGTCCCCGGCCTCGGCGACCAGGAGGTCGCGGACGGCCAGCGCCCCGGGGCCGAGCAGGGCCTCCCAGTCCTGTTCGGCGCGGTCGACCGCGGGCTCGACGTCGCAGCCGAGCGGCGTGGCCCCGGCCACGGCCAGGGTCAGTCCTGCGCCGTGCGACGCCGACACGCAGGCCCCCTCGACCTCGGGTTTGCCGTCGGGCCGGTGCCGCAGCCGCACCGGGCGGCCGAGCGCGCGGCCGAGCGCCAACTCGGTCCGCTCCCGCCGCTCCGCGCCCGCCGCGGGCTCGGGGTCGGGTTCGACGACGACCGCGCGACTGCCGCCCAGCACCCGCTCCAGGGACCGCTCCAGGTGGGAGCCGAGCAGCACGGGCGTCCAGGGTCCGGCGCCGTCGCGCCTGCGCACCGCGCGCAGCGTCAGCCCCTCCCAGCGTTCGACCAGCGTCCCCGTCCCGTCGCGCACGTCGATGTCGTAGACGTAGCTGTCGCCGTCCTGGCCGCGTTCCCGGGCGTCCAGCACCACGTACTCGACGTCCTGGTCGGCTCTGGCCGCGAGGTGCAGCCGTTCGATCCCCTGGGGCAGCAGGGTGGCGTCGGGCACGCACGCCTGGAGGGCGTGCATCACCGCGTCGCGGGTTCCCGGGTCGGCCAGCAGCCGCTCCTGCGGCAGGAACGCCGCGAACCACGGGGCCGCCGAGGAGGCGGCGACCTCCGCCACCGCGCGCCGCGCGCTCGCGTGGCGGTAGGCCAGCAGCCGCTGGAACCGCTTGCCCTGGAACAGCACCCCGCCGTAGAGCTCGGTGACCGGGTCGACGGGCAGCACGGGCAGGCCCACCTCGCCGTCGCGCTCCCCGTTGTCGGTCAGGGGCGGGCGGGCGAAGCGCACCGTGGCGCGGAAGTGGTCGGCGCCGAAACCGGTCTCCTCGCTGCGCAGGACCACGTCCACGGTCGTGCTGTTCCTCGCCAGCGCCGCCAGGCGGATGGTCGTCGACCCTCCCGGCCGTACGACGACGGGGCGCAGGAACTCGACGTCCTCCAGCACCGGAGGACCGTCGTGGCCGGTCAGCGCCGCGGCGACCTGGGTCATCGCCTCCATGCCGATCACCGCGGGAAACAGCAGGTCGCCCTCCAGCAGGTGGTCGTCGAGGTAGGGGTCGCCGCCCGGCGACAGGTCGGCCTCCGTGACCAGCTCGACCCCCGGGTAGTGCGCCACGACCCGGTCCACGAACCGCAGCAGCGGCAGTTCGCGGCGGGGCAGCGCCAGCGTGGGCAGCCCGGCGGCCCTGCCGCTCACCACGAGCACCGGTCCCGCGGCGGGGTCGGCGAGCACCTGGCGCAGCACCGCGATGCCGTTCTCGGCGGAGATCGGGGAGATGCCCTCCCGCATCAGCGCCTCGACGACGCCGAGCCGCTCCCCCATTCCGGCCCCGGACCACACCGACCACTCCAGCGCCAGGACGCGCGCCCGCGGCTGCTCCCGGTGGAACCTCGCCGTCAGCTCGCTCATCCAGTCGTTGGCGGTGGCGTAGTGCGCCTCGCCGCGCAGACCGGCCCGGCCGATGATGCTCCCGAACGTGACCAGCAGCTTGATCCGGTCGCGCTCGACGGCGTCCAGCACGTTGCGCAGGCCGGTGACCTTGGGGGCGAGCGTCTGCCGGAACGCCTCCTCGGTGAGGTTGGCCAGCGCGGTCGGCTCGTTGCGGCCGGCGCCGTGCAGGACCGCGGTGACCGGGCCGAGGTCGGCCCGGATCCGCTCGACGGCCGCCCCGACCTGTTCGGCCCGGGTCACGTCGGCGCGCTCGTAGCGGAACTCGATCCCGGCGTCCGCCACGCGCGCCAGGTTGGCCGCGAGCTCGGGGTCGGAGGCGGGGTCGGCCCGCCCCAGCAGGGCCAGTCGCGCTCCCGAGTCCCGGGCGACCGCCAGGGCGCACTCGGCCGTGATCCCCTTGCCGCCCCCGGTGACGAGCAGGACGTCCCGTTCGTCCAGCACCGTTTCCCCGCTCTGCTCCGTCGGCGCGTCCAGGGCGGTCAGAACCGGCACGGTGCGAACGCCGTCGGCGTCGTAGCGCGCCTCGGAGAAACCGGTCGTGGCGGCGGCCTCGGCGACCACGCGCCGGACCGCCTCCTCGACCTCGCGCGGGTCGGTCGGCGCGACGTCGGCCAGCTCGACCAGCGTGGTCGTCACCCCGGGTGCCTCCAGGTGCAGCGTCTTGGCCAGGCCGGAGGCGCCGAGCCCCTGCTGCACCACCACGAGCCGGGTGGCGCCTGCGGCCGTGGCCGCGCGTGCGGCGTCGAGGAACAGGCGCACGTGCTCCTCGCCGCAGTCGGCGGGCAGGCACAGCAGGACGCCGCCTCCCAGACCCGCCTCGGCCAGGGCGGCGCGCAGCGGCTCCGCCAGGGGGTGGCCCGGCGTGGTGTGGACCGCCCACTCCCCGGGCCCGCTCCCCCGGTCCACCGCGCGGTCGGGCAGGGCCCGCTCGACGTGGTCGAGGGAGAACGCGCGCACCCACGGGGCCACTCCGGGCGCCTCCGCGGCACCCCCGTCCCCGTCCAGGGCCGTCTCCTCCAGTTCGTCGATCAGCCGCGCCAGCTCTCCCAGACTCAGGGTGGCGAAGCCCGACGCCGCCTCCAGCAGGGGACGCCCCAGCTCCCTGGTGGCCTCGTTGACGATCTGGCCGACCGTGATGGAGCTCAGGTGGAGGTCGTCCAGCGGCCGGGTGTCCGCTCCGACCGTCTCCAGCGGCAGTTCGACCCGTTCCGCCGCCAGCCTGCGCAGCAGGTCCAGCGTGGAGTCCGGCGTCGCGGCGGACCCGGACCCGGCTTCGGGCGCCTCGGCCGCCTCGGCCGCGGCGTCGGTCGGGGACGTCAGCGCGGCGTCGATGGCGGGGGCCGCCTCGCAGGGGTTGGCGAGGAAGACGAGGTTGCCGTCCTCGGGGAGTCCACGCAGGACCCGACCGGCGAACAGCGCCTCGGCGTCCACCCGGACACCGAGCGCGTGCGCCGCGCCCAGCGCGCGCAGCAGGGGGACCAGCGAGTCGCTGTCGGTGTCCACCGCGAGCACCGGCGTGTCCGGGTCGATCGTCTCCATCAGCCCGGTCAGCACCCTTCCTGGGCCGACCTCCAGCACCAGGTCGGCCCGCGCCGCCGCCGTGGCCGCGGCCTCGTGGAACCGCACCGGGCGCACGATCTGGTCGCGCAGCAGGGCGCGCAGGTCGGTGTCGGGGGCGAGCAGGTCACCGGTGACGGTGGAGGCCACGGTGCGGTTGAGCGGGGCGAAGTCGATCCGGGCCAGCCGTTCGGCCATCTCCTCGGCGGCCGGGGCGACCAGGGGCGAGTGGAAGGCGTGGGAGACGTTGATCCGCGTGGCCGCCAGGCCGTCGGAGCGCGCCGCCGCGCAGACGCGCTCCACGGCCTCGGCCGGACCCGAGATCACCGTCTGCCCGGGGCCGTTGTGGCCCGCCACGACCGCCTCCGTGCCGTCGAGGAGGAGCCGGACCCGCTCGGGGGCCGCCGCGATGCCCGCCATCGCGCCGCCGCCGCGACTGGCCTCGGCCATGACCCGGCCGCGCTCCGCGGCCAGCTCCAGCAGCCTCTCGGCGTCCATGGCCCCGCCCCAGTGCAGCGCGGTCAGCTCGCCGAGGCTGTGCCCGACGGCGACGTCGGCGTCGACGCCCAGCCTGCGCAGCACCCGCAGGGCCGCGAGCGAGCCGGTGACGATGCGCGGCTGGGCGACCTGCGTCGCCGTCTGGTCTCCGTCGACGGGCAGGTCGGCCGCGGCGAACGTCTCCTCCGCCTCCGCGAAGCGGCGGCGGAGCGCGCCGACGCCGCCGCGCCCCGACCCCTGGCCCGGGAACAGGTAGGCGATGGCGGGTGCTTTCGAGCGCCGGCCGAGGAAGATCCCCTCCTTGGCGTCGAACACGCTGGTCGTTCCGCCTTCGAGCAGGTCGTGCAGGCGGGTCAGCCGGTGCGCGGCCTCCTCGGGGGAGGAGGCGACGACGGCGGCGCGCACCTCTCCTTCGGCGGCCTCCGCGGCCAGGGCGCCCGCGAGGTCGGTCAGTTCGGCGTAGGACAGCCTGGCCGCCAGGTCCGCCAGGCCGCCGACGCGGTCGCGCAGTTCGTCCGGACCGTGGGCGGCCAGCAGCAGCAGTTCGGCGTCCTGGCGGCCCGCGGCCAGCGCCACCGCCCGCTCGTCGAGCCCGTCGCGGCGTTCGGCTCCGGGGGGCTGCTCGATCGCCACGTGCGTGTTGATCCCGCCGAACCCCATGGCGGACACGCCCGCGCGGATGTGCTGGGCGGTCGGCCACGGCCGGGCCTCGCGCGGCACGTACACGGCGGCCTCCTCGCCGCCCAGCAGCGGGTGCGGATCGCGGTGCCCCGTGGCGGGCGGGATCACCTGGTGGTGCACCGCGAGGGTCGCCTTGATCAGTCCGGCGACCCCCGCCGCGGCCTTGGTGTGCCCGAAGTTGGCCTTGACGGTGCCCAGCGCCGCCGGTCGGGCGGCGGCGTCGGCGGCGCGGCGGGCCGAGGACAGCGCCTCGATCTCGGTGGCGTCGCCCAGGGCGGTGCCGGTGCCGTGTCCCTCGAAGTAGGAGACGGTCTCGATGCCGTATCCGGCGCGCTCGTAGGCGCGCCTCAGGGCGAGGCGGTGCCCGCTGGCCTCGGGCCGGGTGATGCCGCCCTTGCCGTCGGAGGAGACCGCCCAGCCGGTGATGGAGGCGTAGATCCGCATGCCGCGGTCGAGCGCGTCCTCCTCCCGCATCAGCACGAGCACCCCCGCGCCCTCACCCGGCCAGAACCCGTTGGAGCCGCGGTCGTAGACCTTCATCTCGCCGGTGGCCAGCGCGCCGGTCTTGGCGAAGCCGATGACCTCGAACGGGTCGATCGACAGGTCGACGCCTCCGGCGAGCGCGACGTCGAGGTCGCCGTCGACGAGGGCCTTGGCCGCGGTGACGACCGACAGCAGGGAGGAGGAGCACGCGCCGTCGACGGTGTAGCCGCCGCCCTTCAGGTCGAAGTGGTTGCAGACGCGGCCCGCGATGGTGTTGGACAGCCCGCCGGCCAGGGTGTCCTCGTCGATCGGGGGGAACGGGGCCTTGTAGCGCGTCTCCAGGGCGCGCAGGAACGCGTCGGTCTCCTCCCGGTCCCAGCCCCGCTCCGCGAGCGCGGCGGCGACCGTGCGGCGGACGTAGGGCCAGCGCAGCCGCATGACGTTCGCCCTGGAGAACTCACCGGTGAGGCTGTTGCCGATGACAACTCCGGTGGACTGCCTGGGCAGCCCCTCCCCGTCGGGGAAACCGGCGTCCTCCAGCGCCCGGGAGGCGACGTCGAGGGCGAGCCAGTGGGTCATGTCCGTGGAGCGGTAGGTGCTTCCGGCGACCCGGTACCTGACCCGGTCGAACTCGAAGTCGCGCAGGACGGCCGCCTTCTCCGCGTAGAAGCGGTCCGGCGCGGTCGGGTCCGGCGACCAGTAGTCGGCGCGGTTCATGCGTTCGTCGGGAAGTCTTCGAAAGGCCCGGCGACCGGCGAGCACATTCTCCCAGAGTTCGTCGGGGCTGTTGGCGTCGGGATAGCGGAGACCGATTCCCACAATAGCGATCCGCTCGGTTTTCATATTCTCACCAGACTCCAGAAGAATTGTCTGTCGCCTTATCGGAGATCTCTCGCGCAGCGGCTGAGAATCCGACCCGTGTCGGCTGCGGCCTTCGGGTGGGCCCTGGCGCCGTCCTTCGGCACCGGTCCCCTCACCTCGGCACACCGCGGTTCCTGCGGTCGCGGGGCCCGCCACAGCCCGGAGGCCAGGAATTCGCTCCTCCTTTGTGCACTCAAAAAAATGATGCTCTCGCTGAGCCCTGGAGTCTTCTTCTCGTGTGCCGTTCGAGCGGGAATCGCTATTCCATAACACTGTGATTTTTTATTGCCCGGGATCGGGGCGGCCCGTTCTCCGTCCGGCGGGCCCGGACTGGCTTTTCCGTCCTCTCCCCGTGGGTCGTCCGCGGTGTCCGGCGTGTCTCCCTTCCGGGTCCGGACGCCGCGGCCGCCGTGTGCCGGGACTCGCTGACCGAGGTTTGGGTGCTGGGCTCTGCGGTGGGCGCGGGTTCTTCTCGGAGAAAGCGGGGAAAGGCGCGGCATTCCACCCCCGCGTCCGAGGCTGGCCACCGGCAACCCGTGGTGGCCCACCGCAGGGGCTGGTGTGGAACACCCCGGGCCGACCGGCCGACCCCTCTTCCCCACACGGCCGGTATCCGCCGCGGAGACGGCTGTCACACCTGAGGTGCCCCGAGGCTTCTGGACGGCGACCGGTCCCGCCCCGGGAGCGGGCGGCGCGGACCGACAAATCAGGTGACAGCGCGGGAGGGCCGGTCTAGCGTCAGCCGGGTACGGCGGCGCCCATGGCCGACGTCCTCCAACGTCTCGACGGCGTCTCCGTCCTGGTGTGCGCCGCCGACGGCGAGCGGGTGCGGGGGGAACGCGAGGCCACCGACCTGATCGGAAACGCGTTCCACCTCGGCGCCGCCTGGGTCGCCGTCCCCGTGGAGCGGTTGGCCGACGACTTCTTCCGGTTGCGCACCCGCGTCGCCGGGGAGATCACGCAGAAGTTCGCCAACTACCGACTGGGCCTGGCCGTCCTCGGCGACATCTCCCACCGCACCGCGCAGAGCACCGCGCTGCGCGACTTCGTCCGCGAGAGCAACCGGGGCGGGCAGTTGTGGTTCCTCTCCGACGTCGAGGAGCTGCGCGCCCGCCTGGCCACGGCGGGACGCTGAGCCGCCGCGTCGACCGCTCCGGTGGTCGGCACGGCAGAACCGGTGGTGTGGGACTCGGGATCGGTGACATCGAACGCCACCGGGACCGGGCCGGTGCGTGCGGCACGGGGACGAGTCGGGGCTGCCCGGCCCGCCGGACCGCTCCGACGGGCCGGGCCCCTCAGCGGAAACGCGCGGCGGCGGACGCGGCGATGCACCGGTCCCGTATCACCCCCACTCCACGATCGGGTACCAGCCGACTCCGAACATCGACGGCACCCTCAGGTCCCAGTACAGGACGGTGAAGGCGCCCACCGTGACGAAGGCGACCGCCGTGACGGTGGCGATCCGCGCCGGTTTCGCGGTCAGCCAGCCGACGAAGCGGCCGCGGGTGCCGTGGACCAACACCAGGAACAGCACGACCACGACGGTGATGTTGCCGAGCGACTGGAGGACGAAGACGCCGGCGCCGTAGAGCGGGTTCCCGGTCTCGGCCGCGTACTCGAACATCGCCCGGAACAGCGGGAACGGCCGTCCGATGAGGAACCCGCCGATGAGCGCGCCCATCACCACCAGTCTGGCGTTCGGGAACCGGGCGGACAGGGGGCGCAGCGGGTCGGGGACCAGGCGCAGCGCGGCCAGCCCCAGGTAGACGAAGGCCAGACCGATCACCCCGAAGACGACCGAGGACTGCACCAGCCGCACCGGAACCCCCGAATCGAGCACCGCCTCGGACAGCTGGGGCAGCCGGTCCCCCAGCAGTACCCCGACCATGCCGTATCCGGCGGAGACGAGGACCATGCCGAGGGCGAGCCAGCCGATCGGCCGCAGCGAGTCCACGATCCCCGGGCGCGGGACGCGGCGCGTGAGCGCGCTCCTCCCGCCGTCGGCGAGGCCGGTGGTGCGCGCCATCGGCGCGATCGCGCCGAACACCGCGATGTTGCACGCCGTGAACGTTCCGGCCAGTCCCGTGACGAAGGCGAAGACGGTTCCCGCCACGAGCCCGCTGATCGGCGTCTCCTTGGCGTCGTAGCCCAGCAGCGTGTTGGCGACGTTGTCGCCGATGACGCCGTCGACGAGTTCGAAGGACCACAGTGAGGCGAGCAGCGCTCCGGCCAGGACGCTGAGCACCACGACGGCCCATCTCCGGCGCGGCAGGTCCGGCGGGTGGGAATCGGACAGCGGGATCGGGTCGGAACCGGTCTGGGACATCGGATACCACTCCTCTGGATCTCTCGGCGGGCTTCGTCGGAGTCGTGCCGGGTCAGGAACCGTCAACCCCGCCTCGGGCGGGGCGTCCGCCGGCCGCGGGACCGCCTGTCCGACCGGCCGGCGCCCGGAGGGCAAGCGCGCGGCGTCACGCCCGGTCGGGCTCCTCAACCGCCCTGGAGTGGGCCGGTCGCGGCTTCGGTGCTGACGGGCGTGCTGCCGACACCCAGAGGATGGGGCCGGGAGTCGGTGCTTTCATCTTCCGGATTGCCCATCCGGTTCCGGACCCCGCGAGAGGCCGGGCGAGCGGGGTGAGACGCCTGCGCGCCGGTCTCCGGCTGACGACGCGCCTCCCACGGACCCCCGCACGGCGCCTGGCGGCGGTTCCCGGTAACCGCACGGCTGCTCCGCTGCCGCTCCGTGCCGGTGGGGGGAGACCGAGGGGGAGGAACCGCGCCCGCCTCGCCCCGGCCGTCGGAGCGGAGAAAACCGGTGGTGCGGCGCGGGTTCGGTGACAGCATCCTGGGATGCCGGTATCCCGTGTCGACCTGCTGCTCCACCGACTCGGCACCGCCTGGGCGCTGCTGGAGCACCACCTGGACGGCCTCGACGACCCGGTGTGCCTGTGGGAGCCCGCGCCGCACTGCTGGACGGTCCGCCCGGACGAGCGGGGCCGGTGGGCGGCCGACTGGCAGGTGCCCGCACCCGACCCCGTGCCGACCGCCACGATCGGCTGGCTGACCTGGCACATCGGCTTCTGGTGGACCACCCCGGGCCACTGCCTCGGCTCGGGCGCTCCCGAACGCGAGGAGATCACCTGGCCGGGCAGCGCCGAGGCCGCCGTCGAGTGGCTGCACGGGCTGAAGGACGGGTGGCGTGCCCACCTGGTCACGCTCACCGACGCCGACCTGGACTCCACCGATCGGACCGCGACCCTGCCTGGGGGGCGGGAGCAGACCCTGGCCGAGGTCGCGGGCCGGGTGAACATCGAGTTGACCAAGAACGTCGCCGAGATCGGCCCGGTGCGCAACCTGTACGGAGCCCGGGGATGAGGGCGGACGTCTCTGCTGCGGTCCCCTTCCCGCGTCCGTCGTGTCGGATGCTGTGTCGGGAAGGGAAGGACAACGCCGCCTTTACACGGTAGATCACTGATGGCCCGCCGTGTCCGTTCCGGTGGGCGACCGTTCCCGGGAGGCCGATGGCCGGGCCGGCGGCTCCGGGCCGCGAAGGCGTTCCGGCGAGGGGCGGCTCCCCGGCCGGTCCGCCCCACCCGGCGGCCGGGTGGGGCGGACGGTCCGGTCTCCACCACCGTGTCCGGTGGCGTTCCGCCGACCGCGCGGGTGTGTGTCAGGCACTCTCCGGACGGGAGGGGACGGCGTCCGGGACCTGTCCGGCCGGTGCCCCGTCGACGGGTTCGGGCGCGGAGGCCGCGACCGGGCGGACGGTGAGGAGGAGAACGGCCGCGGCGGCGAAGACCGCGCCGACCGCCAGGTACAGGTTCTGCGGAGTCCACCCGGCGTCCAGCAGCGCGCCCGTCGCGGACGGGGCGGTGATGGCCCCGACCCTGCCGATCCCGATCGCGGTGCCCACCCCCGTGGTGCGCACGCCCGTCTCGTAGACGGCCGGGGAGAGCGCGTAGAGTCCGGCGACGCAGCCGCTGGCGAACAGTCCGATCAGCGCTCCGGTCCCGAACGCCACCGCCGGCGAGGACGTGAACAGGACGAGGGCGGCCAGCAGCGCCGCTGTCGCCGCCAGGTAGCCCACCAGCACCCGGCGCAGCGCGAAGTGGGCGGCGAGCGCGCCGAGCGCGGCCGCGCCGAAGATGCCGCCGAGGTTGAGCAGGGTGCCGCCGGTGATGCCCTGGTCGGCGGAGAGACCGGCCTCGGCCAGCAGCACGGGCGTCCAACTGGTCACGACGTAGTAGCCCGCCATGACCAGGAAGAACAGGGACCACAGCAGGAAGGTCGAACGGCGCGTCCCGGGGGCGAGCAGCCGCAGGAATCCCGCCGCGGCCCCGGAGGGGGCGGGGGCCGCGGCGGGCAGCCGGTCCAGCGACGGGTGTCCGAGACGGCGTGCCAGGGCGTTGACCCGCTCCAGCGCGCGGGCCGGGCGGCGGGTCAGCAGGAAGTCCAGCGACTCGGGCAGGGCCACGAGCACCAGCGGGATCACCGCGGCGGTGGCCAGACCGCCGCACAGAAAGACCGACCGCCAGCCGAACTCGCTGATCAGGGTGACCGAGAGCAGGCCGCCGACGGTGGCGCCGATGGCGTATCCGGTGGAGTTGAGGCTGACCGCCAGGCCGCGCCAGCGCTGCGAGGCGTACTCGCTGGCGATGACGTTGCTGCTGGCCAGGATGCCGCCGATGCCCACACCGGTGAGCACCCGCAGCAGGCCGAGCTGCAGCGGCGACTGGCTGGCCGACGACAGCAGCATCCCGGTCGCGGCGATCGCCAGGCAGGCGAGGATCATCGGTCGGCGGCCGAGGCGGTCGGCCCACGGGGCGAGCAGCATCGACCCGGCGGCCATGCCGACCAGGCCCGCGCTCAGCAGCAGGCCGAGCTGGACCCCGGTGAGGTCCCACTCCGCCGAGACGGCCTGGCCGGTGAAGGCCATGACGAGCACGTCGAAGCCGTCGAGCACGTTGAGCAGGACGCACACCCCGACGGCGGTCCACTGGAAGAGGCTCATCGGGCCGCTGTCGAGAGCGGCGCGCAGCGACCGGGCCATCAGACGGCGTCCTGGCGGGTGGGGTGGGACAGGGTGCGCATGGGGAACTCCTTCGCGGATGTGGGGATGGATCCGCGTCCGTGCGGCGGACGCGGTCGGGACCGTCGACGCGCGCGGTGCGGTCGGGTGGACGGCGGTCCCGGGCTGCGGCGGACGGGCCGGGTGCGGTGCGGCTCCGTCCGGGGTGGTGCTCCCGCTGCCGGACTCGCGGTCCGGCAGCGGGGTCGGGGTCAGGCGGGGTGGACGCGCACCGGCAGCGACTCCAGGGCGCGCAGGGTGGTGTTGTGGTGGCGGCGGACCGGACCGGCGGTCTCCCACCGCCCGACCCGGCGGGCCAGGGCGGTCAGCAGCGCCTCGGCCTCCAGGCGGGCGACGTGCTGGCCGACGCACTGGTGGATGCCCATGCCGAAGCCCACGTGCCCGGAGGGGTCGCGGGACAGGTCGAAGACGTCGGGGTCGCGCCAGCGGCGGGGATCGTGGTTGGCCGCGCCGAGCAGCATGAGAATCTTGCGGTCGGCGGGGACGGGTACTCCGGCGATCTCGACCGCCGCGGTGGTGGTGCGGAAGAAGGTCTGCACCGGCGACCACCAGCGCACCGCCTCGTCGAAGGCGACGCGGGCCAGGTGCGGCTCCGCGCGCAGCCGCTCCCACTGGTCGGGGTGGGTGGCGAAGGCGTGGAGCACCGCGCCGAGGCCGTGCACGGTGGTGTCGACCCCGGCCGACAGCAGGGAGCGAACCACCAGCGGGGCCTGCTCGGGGGTGAGGTCGCCGTGGTCGGCCGCCGCCCAGATGCGCGCGCCGAAGCCGTCGGGGCTGAGCATGTGGCGCTGGCACTGCGCGTCGACCCACGCGGTCAGGCGGGGCGCGTGGGGCCTGCCCTTCTCCACCAGGGGGTGGTCGGTGGGGCCGAAGGCGTTGAACAGGTGGTCGCCGTAGGGCAGCAGGTTCTCGCGGCCCTCGCGGGGGATGCCGACCGCGTCGGGGAACACCCGCAGCGGGAACGCCTCGGCCAGTTCGGTGACGGCGTCGAACTCGCGCTCGGCCAGCACCCGGTCGACGAGGTCCTCGGCGGCGGCGAACCACTTCTCGCGCAGGGTGCGCAGGGTGCGGGGGCCGACGACGTCGGCGAGCACGGCGCGGGGCGCGTCGTGGCGGGGCGGGTCGGCCTCCAGCAGCAGACTGGGCGGGCGCCACGGCTTCTCGTGGCGGAAGTTGCTCAGTCCCACTCCGGCCGCCGACTGGAAGGACTGCCAGTCGACCAGCACCTCGTGCACCTGTTCGTAGCGGGCCAGGGCGTAGACGTCGTACCTGGTCAGGTACACCACGGGTCCGGCGTCGCGCAGGACTGCCTGGTAGGGGCCGGGGTCCTCCAGGCACTCGGGGCGAAGGGGTCGGCATCGCTGGTGGGCGGGGCGGTCGTGGCGGTGGGTGCGGTCATCGTCGTCTCCTCGTCGCTTCGGTGCGGGTCACAGGTCCAGGACGAGCCGGTCGGTGCGGGCGCGGGACACGCACACGAGCATCCGGTCGCCCGCGGCGCGCTCCCGGTCGTCGAGGACGGAGTCGCGGTGGTCGGGAATCCCCTCCAGCACGTCGGTCTCGCAGGTGCCGCAGACCCCTCTGCGGCAGGAGGACAGGACGGGCACTCCGGCGTCGGCGAGGGCGTCCAGCACGGAGCGGCCGGGCCCGACGGTGACGGTCCGCCCGGAGCGGCGCAGCTCCACCTCGAAGGGCGTGCCGCGGAAGGGGGCACCCTGCTCAGCGGCGGTGAAGCGCTCGGTGCGCAGCAGACCGGCGGGCCAGTGGCGGGTCAGTTCGGCGACCGCGTCCAGCAGTGGGGCGGGGCCGCAGCAGTAGACCTTGCGGTCGGCCTGGGCCTCACCGAGCCACGCGGGCAGGTCCAGCAGGCCCTGCTCGTCCTGGGGGACGACGGTGACGCGGTCGCCGTGGGGGGCGAGTTCGTCGAGGAAGGCCATGGTGGCGCGGGTCCGGCCGCCGTAGAGCAGGTGCCAGTCGGCGTCGAGCAGGTCGGCCTGGCCGATCATGGGCAGCAGCGGGGTGATGCCGATGCCTCCGGCGACGAACAGGTAGCGGGGCGAGGGCGCGAGGCGGAAGTTGTTGCGCGGTCCGCCGATGGTGACGGTGTCGCCCTCGGCGAGCTCGTCGTGGACGAACGCGGAGCCGCCCCGGCTGGCGGGTTCGCGCAGCACGCCCACCCGGTAGGAGTGGGCGTCCCAGCGGTCGCCGCACAGGGAGTACTGGCGGGTGGTCCCGTTGGGCAGGGTCAGGTCGATGTGGGAGCCCGGGGTCCAGTCGGGCAGCCGTCGCCCCTCGGGGTGGGTGAGGGTCAGCGTCACCACGCCGTCGGCCACCGCGGTCTTCGCCGCGACGCGCAGCTCGATCGCGGTGCTCCCCCGCGCGGCGGGGGAGGCGGACGCCGTGGTGGCGGAGGTGGGGGCCGCAGTCATCGTCACTCCTCGGTTCCGGGTTCTTCCGAGAATCCGAGGAATGTGGCCCACGACACTACGGCGTTTCCATTGAACGGAAAAAGAAGGTGACGCGGGTCACTCCTGTCCGGGGCGCATGGCCCGCGCGATGCCCCGCGCGGCGGCCTGGAGCAGCGGGATCTGGGCGTGGGCGCCGCCATCGTTGGGGACGATCACCGACACGGCGGCCACGACACGCCCGTCCAGCCGGATCGGCACGGCCACACCGGTGGCGCGTTCGTCGATGAACCCGGGACACACCGCGACGCCGGTGCGGCGCACCTCGGCCAGGAGGGCGCGCAGCTTCCCGGGGCCGGTGGGCGTGTGCGGGGTGTAGGACTCCAGCGGCCCGGCGAGGACCTCCTCCTGCACGGCCGCGGGGGCGTGGGCGAGCAGCACCAGCCCCGAGGAGGAGGCGTTCACCGGCAGCCGCCCGGCCACCCGGGTCACGTTGATGACCGCCCCGGGGGCGGACAGCCGTTCGACGAAGAGCACCTCGCGTCCCTCCAGGACGCTGAGCTGGGTGTGGTGGCCGACGACGGCGTGGACGTCCTCCAGGACCGGCATGGCGGCCTCGCGCAGCCCCAGCGCCGGGGAGGCGCGCGAGGCCACCTCCCACAGCCGCATGCCGACGGTGAGCCGCCGGTCGGGGCCGCGCTCCAGCCAGCCGTGCTCGACCAGCTCGCTCACCAGCCGGGACGTCGTCGCCAGCGACAGCCCGGTGCGCCGGGACAGCTCGGCGACCCCGAGCACCGGCCGCTCCGGGCCGAACGCCTCAAGAATCCGCACGACCCGGGAGAAGACGGACTCGCCGTTGGAGGAACGCGCCATCCCACCAGTGTGACCCGGGCCACCGGGAGTTCCGAACGCGGGGACGGGAGGGGGCGCGTGCAGGGGGACACCACGAGGGTGCGGCACCGCCCGCCACAGGAGCGTCACACGTCACAGCATCGACGTGGACGCAACTCGGGAACCAACCCGGTCACGGCGTCGATCGGAGCCGAAGCTGCCCATGTCCGCACCGGGCATGGACAGCAGAACATGACGATGCTACGCAACCGGGCCGTCCCACTGCTGGCCGCACTCGGACACGCGAGCATCCCAGCCGCGACCCGCTGTCCTACGACACCTTCACCCGCTCGTTGGATCTGGTCGGACTCCCCTGACCAGTCCAGACACTTCTACTCACCAAGAACGAAACAGCTGAGGTGCCCCGAGGTCCCTGGTCCAGCATGGTGGCGAAGCCCTTGTCGCTGGGCCAGGTGCCGGTGCTGCCCCGGTCGGCGCCGAAGGCGGTGGTGCGGCGGCGCACGGTCTGGCCGGTGAGGGCGTGCACCGCCAACTGTCCGGTGGCCTGGTGGTCGGAGAACGTCCAGTGCACCGAGCCGTCACCGGTGCGCACCGCCACGGTCTCGCCCGCGTGCTCATAGAAGCGGGTGGCTTCCACCGAGGGCACGGTCTTGTCCAGCCGGACCTCCATGCCCGCCAGGTACAGCACCGCCTCGGTGGGGGTGTCGCGGACCAGCCGCTGTCCGTCGGCGTCGTAGCGGAACGACGTGGTGGAGCCGTCCTCCTCGGTGACCTCGACCAGTCTGCCCTCGGCGTCCCACTCCAGGTCCTGGTCGCGGGACGCAGTGGTGCGGCCGGTCATGTTGCCGGAGGCGTCGTAGGTGTAGTTCTGCTCCAGCAGCGACCCGGAACCGACCTGGTGCACCACGCTGCTCGACACCAGCCGGTCGGTGGCAAGGTCGTAGTCCCGGGTGGCCCAGGTCACGTCCGCCCCGGAGCCGTCCAGGTCGAGCGTGCGCCGCAGCAGGTTGCCGGTCCGGGAGTAGACGGTCTCATCAACGTAGACGTCGTCGCCGAAACCCTCGACCCGCACCGGCATGCCGAGTTCGTTGTACTCGTAGACGACCGTTTCCCTGCCCAGAGTGCCGCCCGCAGGAAGGCTGATACTGCCCAGGGTGCCGTCGGGGTTGTAGCGGGTGGTCGAGGTCAGGTAGCCCTTGGCCTTGGTGTCGTAGACCCACGCGGCGCGCTGGGTGCCCTGCGGGGAGTCGTCGAACAGGCCGGTCTTGCGGCCGAGCGCGTCGTAGGTGTAGGCCAGCGTCTCACCGCGCGCATCAGTGGTGGACACCAACTGGTCGAGGTCGTTGTAGGTGTAGGTGGTGGTGCCGGTGTCGGGGTCGGTGCTTGCGACCTTGCGGCCGCGCAGGTCGTAGACGGTCTCCCACACGTTGCCCTCGACGTCGGTCACCGTGGCCGTGCCGCCGTGTCTGGCGTAGGTGTAGGTGAGGGCGTCGTAGGCGCTGTCGGGGGTGGGGCCGTGGTGCTCGCGCAGTTCCACGGTGCGCCCCCGCGCGTCCACGATGGTCGTGGTCGCGATGCCGCCCTCAGGCGGGGTGACGAGAGTGCGGTCGCCCCGGTGCTCGGTGATGGTGCGCCACTGCTCCTCACCACGCGAGACGTGCAGGACATCGGTGACACGTCCCGCGCTCCGGTCACACACCCCGCGCGAACTCCGCCGTCAAAGCCCAGTCAGAACCCAACGGACAAGCCTCACTCTGGTCATCGCAGCCAGAGCGACGACCAGGGAGAAAAGGGAGCAGTGCGGCGCTGCCGATCCCGAACGCCGCTGTCCACCGGTTGCGGAGCACGGTCCTGTCTGGCAACAGGGACATCTCCGTTGTCGGCCAGGGGAATCCGGTGGGTCGGAACGGTCGAGCCTGTGCACCGTCAGTCGAGAGGCTCACGGAAGGCGCCAACGCGCTACCCGAACAGGTCGGGTGGTCTCCCGGTCCCGGCGGGTCCGCCGGGACCGGGAGGAACCGCTACTCGCTGGGCACGGCCGCCATTCCATACTTCGCGGTCACGACACCGTAATCGTCGAGGACTCCCTGGTAGACCTGGGCTTCGGCGAGGTCACCAGGCCACAGACCGGTCAGGGCGCCCTCCGACTCGGCGGCGCCGATACGCACCGGACCGTCGGCGTGCCAGGGGGTGGTGTGGGTGGCGGTGCCGTCCTCGAAGCTGTCCACGTACAGGGTGAGGGTGTCGGTGGTGGCGTCGAAGGTGGCGGCCAGATGGGTCCACTCGTCGAGTTCGGCGGGACTTGTGGAGGCGACCTGGGTCCACGGGCTCCCCGCGGTGTCGGCCTGGGGCATCCTGACCACCCACCGGTCCACGCCGTCGATGTTGCGCGCTCCCAGGGTGAACCCGCTGTGCTGCTCGCCGTCCTGGCTGAGGGCGACGGGATCGGTGCCGGCCTCCTCCAGGCGCACCCAGATCGCCACGCTGAAACTCGCGTCGGTGCGAATCGCCGGACCGGTGGTGGCGAAGTACTCGTCAACACCGTTCAACCTGGCCGCGGGAACGTAGATCCAGTCGTTGAACGCGGTGTTCCACACGGTGGCCGGGTCTCCGGTGAGGGTGGCGTCCAAGGCGTGGTCGCTCGCGTCGGTCACCGTGGTGCCCTCGTAGTCGTCGAGTCGCCAATGCCCCTCCAGGGCCACGAACCGGTTGGCCAGCCTCCACACCTCCGTCTGCTCGTCGGGGCGGCTTCCGGGCATGAGTGTGTCCTTGACGAGGCGGTCGTAGAAGCGGACGTCGTCGATACCGCCGGGCCAGTGGTAGTCCTCGGTCCCCTGGTACCTGCCGCGGCCCATGGTCACCGGGCCACTGGCCGTCCAGGCGTCCTCGTGGACGGCGGTGCCCTGCTTCTCACCGTTGACGTAGAGGGCGGCCTCGCCGGTGGCCGCGTCGAAGGTGCCGATCAGGTGGGTCCACACCCCGGTCCGGGCGGGCTCGGTGGACAGGGCGTAGGTCCAGGCGGGGGTCTCCGGCAGGTGGGCGTCGGCGGGCGGCAACTTGAACACCCAGGCGTCCTCGCTGTGCTGGTAGCCCAGGTGGAACGGGCTCTGCTCGGTGCCGTCCTGGGCGACGGCGGTGTGGTTGGCGTCCTTGCTGTCCAGCTTCACCCAGGCGGCCACCGTGAACGTCTCGGTGGTGTCCACGATGGGCCCGCCGGTGGTGATCTCGCCTGTTCCGGAGGCGCCGTGCGTGCGAACCGCGGTGCCCTCCAGGCGGGGTTGGTGGTTCTGAACCGCTCCCACCCGGCCGCGGATCCAGTCGACCCCCGCCGAGACGGTCGCGGTCTCTCCCGGCCGCTCGACGTCGGCGGCGGTGGTGCCGCTCCCCTCGTCGAAGGGGAAGTGCGCGACCGGGTCCCTGAACGGGGCGACCAGGAAGGTGTAGACCCGTGTGCACGCCGAGGAACGCCCCTCGGTGTTGACGGTGCGCGCGTAGATCATGTTGGGGCCGTCTTTGTACGGGGTGAGGGTGACGGTGACCGAGCCGCCGGGAGTGTCCGGGACGAGCGGGACGGTGCAGGTGTCGCTGTTGAGGCTGTAGTAGTAGGTCTTGGTGTCCCCGCCGACGCTGGAGAAGGTGAACTCTCCAGGCTGGTCGGGGGCTCCGTGGAACCGCTCGTCGTCGGGGTAGTCGCTGGAATGCACTTCCAGTGTCGCCCCCGTACTCTGGGCGCTCGCTTCGGGGCCTGTCCCGTCGTCGGCCGCCGCCGGGACCGCCCACAGCAGCCCCGCCGCCACACCGGCCAGCACGCTCGCACTCATACCGCGCAGCACAAGTTCCACCCTGTTCCAGGAAACGTTAAAAGCAGCCGAACCGTGGTGATTCGGCCAGAAGCCATCAAGCCGTGGCAAAGCTAGCCCAGCCGGAAACAGGCGTAAACCTCATATAAAGCAGACGGGAGCCGGACGGGATCAGCAGCCGTTCACCCACCTGCGCGTATTCTCTTCCCTGCCGCAGATTCTCCGGAAACTGGCCGATTCCGGCCAAAGGGCCGGAACCATCCGCCTTCTCCGTGCCACGAGCGGTGCGCCGGGGTGGTCCGCCGGGCCGTGGGGCGCGGCGAGGTCCCGCCCGGCACCGACCCCCACCGCCTGCTGGCCGCGGCGACCGGCCCCTCTACCACCGGCGGGTGCTGCTGGGCGGGCCGCTTTCCCGCGAGGAGGCCGACGCCTACGCCCTCGCCGCGGCGGCCGCCGGACGGCTGTGACGCCTTTCCGGCGGTCAGGCCGTGGGGGCGGGGCGCCGACCGTCCGGCCACCGAAGGACGAAGTAGACGCCCTCGGCCCGGGGGGCCAGGCTGCCCCAGCGGGTGGCCAACCGGTCGACGAGGAGCAGGCCGCGGCCGGACTCACGGAAGAAGTCACCGCCGGGGGCGACCACGTGCGGGACGGTGGGCAGCCTGGGCGGCCGGGTGCGCACCTCGGCGCGGACACCGCGAGTGTCGACCTCGACGCGGATCTCGTAGCTTCCGCCGGGATCGCCGGATCGGGTGTGACGCAGGGCGTTCGTCGCCAGTTCCGAGGTGACCAGTTCGGCCCGCTCGACCACCTCGTCCGGGACGGGTGCCTCCGGGAAGGCCCGCAGGCACCCGACCACGAACGCACGGGCGGCGGCCACGCTGTCGGGGGTGCCGGGGAAGGACGTGGAGGACACGCTCACCACACCACCGCCTTCCCGGCCGGGGCGGACCGGGCAGGGAGCACACGGCGGCGGATGCGGGACGTGCGCCGCGCCGCGGGCACGTGAAGGGCGGAAACCTCAGCCATCAGGTCCTCAACCTGCGCTCTCGGGTAGGGGCACAGGCCCCGGGCCGGTGTCGCGCGCACCGGGCCGGGACCCCTGTTCTCGGTTGTGCGGCGCCCTGCCCGGCGGAAGCGCTCCGCACGGGCCTGTCGGGACCACGGCGGTCCTCTTCCGGACGCGCCGCGGCGCCGCCGGTCCTCCACTGGACACCGGTGCCGAAGGACCCGTTCTCCGCGTCCGCGCCAGGGTCGGGACCGTACGGTGCCGCCGTTCCGCACCGGGGCGGGGGCGACCGTCACGCTACGCGTGATTACCCGGGCAGAAAAGAAAAAGACGTGGCTTTTCTGACACTTCTCCGCACAGACCAGGAAAACGACCGTTCTGGACGCGCTTCCCAGCGTGGTCAGCGCCGGGGAGGAGGGGACGGAAAAAGCGTCGGTTCTCCCCGTTCCGCGCGCTGGTTCAGCCACCGGGAGGTCCGGCCGCCTGGCGGGCGCACCCGGTCCGTTCGGCGGGTCGTCGGGTGTGAGCGCCGCCGCGGGGGCGTCTTCTCCAGGCCCGTCGCTCGCGGTCACCGGACTCCCGTCCGCTCCGGGGCCCGGGGCCGTCCGGGCGGGAGGGGGATCGTCCGCTGTCGGAAACCCGGCGGTCGGGAATCCGTCCGCGGGCGGAGAATCCCGATCCCGGTACCGGGGCCCGTGCGGAGGCCCCGGTGCCGGGATCATCGGACGACGCGGCTCAGCGGTCGACCACCGTGAAGGCGACCGGGTCGGCCAGCGAGGTGCGGCCCTGCGGGGTGACCAGGTAGGCGGTGTACTCGCCCGGCGTCAGGTCGCCGGTGGAGAACTTCACCTTGCCCTCGGCTCGGGAGGCGTCGGCGCGCAGGACGGGCTCGGTGTCGTCGGTGATCTCCCCGGCGGGGTAGACGACGACCTGGTTGCCCCGGTCGGGCAGGTCGGTGGTGTAGGAGAACTCGGCCTTCTTGCCGTGGCGCACCTCGGCGCGCTTGGCGGCGAGGGCGCCGTCGGCCCCCGGTTCGGGGGCGAGCGGGTCGCCCGGCCACACCGGGTCGGCGTCCTCGACGGGGGCGAGGTCACCGGCCACGTCGACGGTCACCGCGCGGATCGCGCTCCCGGTCGCGAAGTCGAGGGAGGTCACCTCCACCTCGCTGCCGTCCACGGTCACCCGCAGGGCCTGCTTGAAGCTGCTCGGCCCGCTCCACTCGCCCCGGTTGGGACCGCCGGGGTTGGGTCCCCACTCGGTCTGCACGGCGCCGGTGTTGACGGCGAGGAAGCCCTCGGCGGCGCCGCCCTCGACGACCACGCGGTTCATCCAGTCGTCGCGTTCCAGGCTGTAGTGGGTGTGGCCGGAGAAGAACACCACGTTGGGGTGGTCGCCGAGGATCGCCAGCAGCTGGTCTGCCTCCGCGTAGTCCAGGTCGTAGTAGTCCTGGCGGCCCTCGCCGACCGTGCCGGACACCGAGTGCGGCAGCGGGTGGTGGCCGAAGACGAGGACGGGCCGGTCGGCGTCGAAGCGGTCGAGTTCGGCGTCCAGCCAGGCGAGCTGCTCCGCGCCGAGTTCGACCTGGTTGCCCACGGCCCACCGACCGGGGTTGGCGAGGCTGCCGATGTGCACCACCGGCACGTCGCCCGCCATGACGGTGTGGTGGACGCGGGGCATCCCGGTGTGGCGCAGGAAACGCTCGACGTGGACCTCGCTGGAGGCGCCGCTGTAGAACTCGTGGTTGCCGATGGTGTAGCTGGCGGGCGGGTGCTCGCGGGAGCCGAGCACGGCGAAGAACGCCTCGTACTCCGCCTCCCGCCCGTTGGGCACCAGGTCTCCGTTGACGACCATGTGGTCGGCCGCGGGAAACGACGCGTAGGCGTCCAGCACGGCGCCGAAGTCGGCGAGGTCGCCCTGGACGTCGGAGAGGACGTTGATGGTGACGGGCTCGGCGGCCGGGTGCGCCGCCGCGGCCGGGGCCGTGGCGAGCGCCGCCGCGCCGAGGAGGACCGACGCCGCGAGCACCGTGGTCGTGCGCGAGGTGTCCACCGGTCTCCTTCCGTTGACGAGGTTGAGGTTTCAACGGAAGAGCCAACCCGGTGACCTCGGCATCCGGCTGAGGGGCCGATGGCCGCGAGGTGACGGCCGGGGGAAGAACGGTCCCCGCCGCGCCGCAGCCGGAACCGGCGGCCCGGCGGGCCTCGCACGGGGCGGAGCCGGAACGCGGCGGAACGGGAACCGTCCATGGCGCTTCCCCGCCGGGCACGGACCGGTCTCCACCGTTCCACCCCGCCCGCGTTGCGCGAAACGCGATCCGACAGCCGCGAGCGGTTCCGGACGCGCGGGCCGCCGGTTCCGGCTGCGGTGCGGCGGGACCGCCCGGACGCGGGTCGCCTGGAGGAAGCCCGGCTCAGGGCGGACGAGCCGGTCCGGGAGCGGGAGCGCGGCGCCGCTCGGCGTCCGCCCCGGCCCTCGGGAGGAACTGTCGGTTTCCCGGGCTTGACTTCGCGCCGAGCGGTCCGCACCGTTTGGGAACGCTCCCGAACGGAAGCGGCTACTCCCGTCGGGCGCCGTCCGGCCAGATGACGTCGACCGGCACTCCCCTGGCGCGCGCGGCCGCCACCGCGTCGGCGGTGCCGCCCCTCCCCGCGGCGGGCCGGCCGTCCCAGACCGCGAACAGCCGGTCGACACCGCCCAGCACCGCCTCGTTGGCGTCCTCGTAGGCCTGCCTTCCGGCGCTCAGGTGCGACATGTAGCGCACCCACGCCGCGCGGACCAGCAGCCGGTCGAACCGCTCCCGGTTGTCCGGCTTGACCTTGGTCTCCCGGTAGTCGGCCGACGGCAGCACCACCTCCAGCCGTCCTCCGGCCTCCAGCACCGCCTCGGCGAAGAGCTGGTCGGCTCCGCGCGCCAGGCAGGAGACCCCCACCAGGTCGGCGTCCGCGTACGGCCCGAGCGCTTCGGCCAGCGCCCCGCGCACCAGGGGCACGCTGTCGGCGGCCAGATTGGAATGCCCGGTGATCCCGATTCGCACTCCCGCATCCCTTTCGTCACGTTCGACTCTCGGTCAGGAGCGTACGGGACAACTCTCCGCGCAGTTCGGCCACCGCCGGTTCCCGGTGGAACGGTGCAGCCTCCCGGTGCCAGTCGCGCAGCCGCCGACGGACCCGGCCCGAGCCCAGTCCGTCCCCGACCTCCACGGCGTTTCGGACCGCCTTCGCCGCCTCGGCCGGTTCGCCGAGCAGCAGGTAGGTGCGGCCCAGACCGATGAGGTCGAACGCCTGTCCGCGGCGCTGGGAGGGCGGGCGCAGCCGCAGCGCCTCGGTGATGTGGTGGACCGAGGACTCGGCGCTTCTGCGCCTGGCCGCCGGGTCGTCCTGGCCCTGCGCGAGGTCCCGGTAGCGCGCTCCCACCACCCCCGACAGCTCGGCATGGTCGAACGTCCTCGCCCACTCCGGCAGCGACTCGCGTGCGCCGCCGTCGATGGCCTCCTCGGCCTGCGCGACGGTGCGGCGGTAGGCCTGGGCCCGCCCCATCCGCGCGTACGCCCACCCCTCGCGGGTGTACAGCATCGCCGTCAGCACCGCCGGGGCCTTGCGGGACCGCGCGCCGTCCAGCGCCAGGCGGGAGATCTCCAGCGCGTCCTGGGGCCGGTGCAGGTCCAGCATCTGCCGGGCCATGTCCGCGAGGACGCCCACCCCGTAGAGTCCGTACTCGGGCCCCGCCTGGTGGGCGGCCCGCAGCGACAGCGTGTAGTACTTCTGCGCGGCCGGGTGGTGGCCGTCGTCGTAGAACATCGACGCCGCGATCCGCGACAACTCGGCCATCGCCAGGAACAGCCGGGGCTGCACCGCCGCGGGCTGCGACCTCCCGGCCAGCTCCGCCACCTCCGACAACTGGGCCACCACCGCCTTGCGGCCGATACCCAGACGCCACCGGTCGTCCCAGCGGCGCAGGGTGGCCACCCCCGCCTCGATCCGTCCCAGTTCCGCCTCTCCCAGGACTCCGCGTCCCGACGCGGTCGGCCGCCGGTCGGGAACGAGCCAGCGCTCCAGTGTTTCGGTCAGTGCCGTCCCGACGACCAGCGCGCCTCCCGCCGCCAGCGCCTCTCTGCGTTTCATCAGGTCATTCACCGTGGTCTCAGCGATGTCGTGGATCGTTCCCGATGCCGACCAAAGGTCACGGTGCGACTCTAGAGGCGCGGTTTCGGAGGCGACAGAACACGCTGTCGGGTTTTTGACACTGTCCGATTCGGTGGCGGATTCCCCGTCGGCCGCGGTGACCAGCCTCAGCGCGCGGGCGAGCACTCCCCCCGTGTCGAGGACTCTGTCGAGGCGCCACGCCAGATCGGGCGGGCAGGACCGCTCGGCGACCTCGATCCGTCCGACCAGACTCGTGCTGACCCACACGTGCCGGGCGAGTTCCCGTTGGGTCAGCTTCCGGTGTTCTCGCCAGTACCGCAGTTCCGCGCCGAACCAGTCAGCGGGCGACCGTTCCGGCCGTAGTGGCTTCGGGGGGCGGGGCACCGGCTCCTCCTCCGCGGATCGGACCAACAGGACGGACTGTCGGATTCAGCATCCCGTTTTCCCGGGAGGCGATCCACCGACCAGAAGGGATTATTCGCGATTGGACTGAAGTTATGCCGATTTCAGGGTACCGGTCACTTCTCCGTCCGGCATTTCCTCTCCCTGCTGACCAGGAAAAATGTCGGCCACCTGCGCTTCCTGCCGTTTCCGGGAATTCCTCGCGGGAACCGCGCCGCAGGACCCCGTTACGGTTTCCCCCGGCTTACCTGCACTGATGCGTTCCGCGGCGGAATTGCGCGGCTGAGTTGCCTCCGGCCGCGGGTTGTGAGATGCGTGGCCGATGGCGGTGGGGGGAGGAGTCCGCCGCCGTCTCCGTCCCGGTCGTCGGCCGGTGGTGTCCGGGCGCGCGGCGGGAGATGCCGGTTTCCGACGGATCGGGTTGTCCGTTTCCGCCTCTCGACCCCGGGCGGTGCCGTGCCGCTCAATAGGTGTGGTGGCGACGGGACCGGAGACAGCACCGCGCCGCCCGGTCCCCCGAGAACTCCAGAAGGAAGAAGAACATGCGCGGCGGCAGGCAACCCGAGCGACCGGCCGGGGACTGCGTTCAGAAACTCCTCGGGACACGGCGGACCACGGTGGCGTGGGCCGAGGGGGCCATCGGCCTCTTCGCCTCCTCACCGTCGGCAGGGGGGCACGGGGCGGCCGTGCGGTGGGAGATCGGCACGGGGCCGGACCGGTGTGCCTTCAGGACCGACGCCTACGTGGGGCGGCGTCGCCGGTCCCGGCCTCCGGTCACCGGTCTGCACCGGGTGCGGGTGCGTGACCCGGAGACGTCCCTGCCCGCCGACCTGCCCCGGTCCGCGGCGGTGGTCTACGCGGCCTGCCTGCGCGCCGGGCCCGCCGGGGCGCAGGTGCTGGACCTCGCGGCCGACACGGGCACGCCGCTGGGCGCGGCGGTGGAGCTGGTGGGTCTGCTGCGGGACGCTGCCCTGGTGGTCGACGCGCACCACCGTCCCTCCAGGGTCGACCGCCACCTGCTGGAGCGGGTGCTGGAGGGACTGCACCGCCTGTGAGCGGCGGCGCGGCGGACCCGGCTCACGCCCGGCGGCGTTCTCGCCCGGCCCGCCGGGGAGGGACCGTTTCCCGCGTTGTCGCCCCTCGGGGTCAGGTGCCGTCGTCGGTCATCCGGAGAACGACCTTCTCACCGGGAGCCGGCCGTTCGGCGAGGCGGTGGGCGGCCTCGATCCCGGCGAACGGAGCCACCCGCACCGAGGGCGGAACGAGTCCCCCGGCCGCGACGAGAGCGAGCTGCTCGCCGAGCAGCCGTCGATACGCGGCACGCCGGACGGACGTGTGGACGGGTACCGAGCACAGCCGCTCTGCGGGACGCGCGGCGAATCGGGCGGCCGTGCGCACGGTTCCCGTGAGGGCGTCGATCCGCTCGTGGCCGGGGCGCCCGGCGAAGGCGATCCGCACGACACGGCCGCGCGGTGACGTGGCGCGGCGGACGGCCGCGCCGCCGGTGTGGTCGACGCTTCCGTCGACACCGCCGGTGACCGCCCGCACCTGTTCGGCCCAGTCCGGGGCCCGGTAGTCGAAGACCTGCACCCCGAGCGCCTCGGCGAGGCCGCGGCCGCGCTCCGAGGCGGTGCCGTGGACCCGGACGCCCCGGCGCGCGGCGTGCTGGGCGATGAGCAGTCCGACGGCCCCGGTCACTCCCTGGACGAGAACGCTTCCCCGCTCGGGAAGTGAGAGCAGGTCGAGCGCGTGCCGGGCGGTGACCAGGTCGAGCGGGAGCGCGGCGGCGACGGCGGAGGGGATCTCCTCGGGGACCGGGACGAGCAGGGACGCGGGAACGGTGACGTGCGAGGCGTGGGCCCCCATCCCCGGGAGGATCCCGGCCACACGCGTCCCCTCCTCCAGGCCGTACCGCGCGGCCTCGTCGTTGACGGTCTCGACCCGTCCGACGAAGTCGTAGCCGGGGGTGAAGCCCGGGCGCGGCTGGAGGAGGTACCCGCCGCGTCGGGCCATGACGTCCGTGGAACCGAGCGACGCGTGGGTGACGCGCACCCGGACCCGTCTCCTGCCCGGGGGGCGGGTCTCCTCGCGGTCCACCCGGACCACCCGCGCAGTGCCGAAGGCGGTGACGCGGGCCACCAGACGGTGATGCATGGACCCTCCGGAAATAGGTAACATGTTATGTAAATCGTCCTCAGGATACGACACATGTCACCTAGTTCCACGCCGGTCCCGTCGGCCGCCGCCTTCGCCCACGAACTCAAGGCGCTCGTGCCCGAGCTCAACGCCGCCCTCGCCGAGGCGTTCCGTCCGCTGGGGCTGACCTGCGTCCAGGCGGACGCGCTGATGGCGCTGCGCCGTTCCGGTCCGGTCACCCTCAAGGAGCTGTCGAGGCTGCTCGTCGCCGAGTCGGGGCATCCGAGCCGACTGATCGGCCGCCTGGAGTCCGCCGGGCTCGTCCGCAGGGAGAGGTCCCCGGCCGACGGGCGGGCCGTCCTCCTGTCCCTGACCCCCGAGGGCGAGGCCCTCGCCGTCGACGCGGAGCGGGCCCGCGAGCCGCTGGTCCGACGGTTCGCCTCGCGGTACGGGGACGAACTCGACGCGGTGACGGCGTTCCTGCGGCGCGTCCGCCGGGACCTCGCAGACGGCCTGGCGCTCGCCGAGGCGGAGGAGAGCACCTGAGCGGCCGTGCGGCGGAGGTCCCGCGGGCGCGGTGGCGGCGTGCGCAGCGGACCGGTCAGCGCGGGGCGGCGCGGAGCGCGGAGAGCGGTCCGGCGGCCGCTTCCTCCAGGGCCGGGTAGTCGGTGTAACCCCTGGGCCCCGGGGTGTACAGGTGGGCCCTGTCGACCGTGTTGAGCGGGGCGCCGCGGGCGAAACGCTCGGGCAGGTCGGGATTGGCGATGAACGCGCGGCCGTAGGAGACGAGGTCGGCGGATCCGGAGGCGAGGACCGACTCGCCGTCCCGTCTGGTCGTGGGGGCGCGGTTCTCCCCGACGTTGGCGATGAGGGGGCCGTGCCAGCGGGGGCGCAGGTCCGCCAGGGCCGGGTAGCGGTCGTTGTCGGTGAGGTGCAGGTAGGCCAGCCCCAGACCGTCCAGGGCCGCCAGCAGGCTCCGGTAGACCGGCGCGGGGTCGTTCTCGACCATTCCGGCCTGCGGGTTGCCGGGGGACAGACGCAGGCCGGTGCGTTCGGCGCCGACGGCGTCCGCGACGGCGGTGAGGACCTCGACGGGGAAGCGGACGCGGCCGGCCGGCGTCGCGGGGCCGTACTCGTCGTCGCGCAGGTTGGTGTTGTCGGCGAGGAACTGGTGGATGAGGTAACTGTTCGCGCCGTGCAGCTCCACGCCGTCGAAGCCCGCGGCGACGGCGTTGCGGGCCGCCGCGACGTGGTCGAGCACGGCCTGGCGGATGTCCTCGCGGGTCATCGTGCGCGGTGTGGGCGGGTCCGCCTTCGCGCCGCCGCGCAGGCGCAGCGGCCCCGGCGCCGCCACCGCCGAGGGGCCCGCCGGGACGTCCCCGGACAGGCGGGCCAGCGGATGTCCGATCCGTCCGCCGTGCATCAACTGCGCGAAGATCCGCCCGCCGGCCGCGTGCACGGCGTCGGTGACGACCCGCCAGCCCCGGACGTGCTCGGGTGTCTGCAATCCGGGGATGCGCCATCCCGACTGCCCCCGGCGGCTGGGCCAGATGCCCTCGGTGATGATGAGGCCCGCGCCCGCGCGTTGGGCGTAGTAGTCGGCGACGATCGGTTGCGGGGTGCCGTCCTCGGCGGCACGGAAACGGGTCATCGGCGCCATGACGATGCGGTTGGGCAGGTGCAGGGGTCCCAGTCGGTAGGGCGTGAGCAGCGGTGTGGTTCTCATGCCGCCACGGTAGAGTCTGACATCAATGTCAGGTTCAAGTGCTGATCGGGCGGGGGTGGGTGGTGCGCATCGGTGAACTGGCCCGGCGTACGGGGGTGAGCGAGCGCTCGCTGCGCTACTACGAGCAGCGGGGACTGCTGGAAGCGGGGCGCACCCCGGGCGGCCACCGCGACTACCCCGAGGGCGCGGTCGACCGGGTGATCCGCATCCAGGAGCTGTTCGCGGCCGGGCTGGGCAGTGCGAAGGTCGCCGAGATCCTGCCCTGCTCACGGGACGGCGACGGCGGTCCGGCCGCGACCGCCACCCCCCGCCTGGTGGCCGAACTCGTCGCGGAACGGGAGCGGATCGACCGCATGATCAGGGACCTGGTGCGCTCCCGCGAGGTCCTGGACGAGGTGATCGACGCGGCGTCCGGCAGCGGACCGGACGCTCCGGGTCCCGGAGCCTGACCCCGCCCCGGCCTGCGGCGCCGACGCGGGTCAACTGGAGGCCCGCTCCACCAGACGGGGGGAGAACAGCAGCCGCCGGTGGCGGTGCTCGTTGGGGTTGGTCACCTCGTCCACGAGGAGGCGGGCGGCGGCCCGGCCCAGTTCGTGGCCGTCGACGTGCACGGTGGTCAGCGGAACCCCCGCCGTGGCCGCCGCGTCGATGTCGTCGTAGCCGACGACGGCCAGGTCCTCGGGGACGCGCAGGCCAGCCCTGGTGACCACCTGCATCACACCGAGCGCCAGCAGGTCGTTGGCGCAGAACACGGCCGTGGCCGAGGTCGCCGACGTCAGGATGCGCTCCCCCGCCCGGCGGCCCTGGTCGAGGGTGAACGCCCCCACCTCGACCACCTCCACGGAGTCGGCGGGCAGCCCGGCGCGGGCGACGGCCCGGTGGCAGCCCTCCAGGCGGTCGATGGACTGGCGCATGTCGGAGGGGCCGGTGACGCAGGCGATGTGCCGGTGGCCGCGCGCCAGCAGGTGGGTGGCCGCCAGCTCGCCGCCGCCCACGTCGTCGACCGCCACCGAGCAGATGTGGGGATAGTCGGTGGAGTTGTGGAACAGAACCGCCCGCAGGCCGCGGTCGCGCAGGCCGTCGAGCCACTCCCCCGTCAGGGCGGCCGGGGTGACCAGCACCCCCTGGGCGCGCTGCTGGGCGAGCATGTCGAGGTAGCGCTGCTCACGGTCGGCGTCGACGTCGGTGTTGCACAGCACGGCGGTCTGCCCCACGCCGTACAGGAAGTCCTCGGCTCCCCGGGCGACTCCGGCGAGGAAGGGGTTGCGCACGTCGAACAGGACGATCCCCACGGCCGTGCTGCTTCCGTTGCTGAGCTGCCGGGCGGCCAGGTTGGGCACGTATCCCAGGGCCTCGATGGCCGCCTGCACCCGGTTGCGGGTACGGGAGGCGACGATCTCGGGGCGGTTCAGCACGTTGGAGACCGTGGCGACGGAGACGCCCGCCTCCCGCGCGACCTCCCTGATACTGACGGTCTTCATGGTCGCGCTCTCCGGTCCCCCGCGGACGGACATGGGTTTGGCACGCTTCAATTCTCGTCCTCGATGGTAGTGCTCGACACGCCCGGAGCGGTCACCGTCCGCGTCCGGCGGCCTGCGCCGGGACCTCGTCGGCGTCGGCGGGAGGGTGCGGTACGCGGAAACCGTGCCGTCCGCCGGCGACCTCCACGGGCGGTGTCCCCGGCAGGTCGACGACCGCCGTGGTTCCCGTGGGGACGGTGACGTCGACGAGCAGTTCACCGCCTCTCCGCCGCCAGCGGACCTCGGCCCGGCCGTAGGGCGTCAGGTGGCTCGCCCCGGCGTGTTCGAGTCCGCCTCCCGGCCTCGGGGCGACGCGCAGCCTCCGGTAGCCGGGCGCGTCGGGGGCCAGGCCCGCGACGGTGCGGTGCAGCCAGTCGGCGACGGCGCCCAGGGCGTAGTGGTTGAAGGAGGTCATCTCGCCGGGGTTGACCCGTCCGTCGGGCAGCAGGCTGTCCCAGCGCTCCCAGACGGTGGTGGCGCCCTGGAGCACCGCGTAGAGCCAGGAGGGGCACTCGCGTTGCAGCAGCAGCCGGTAGGCGGTGGCCAGGTGGCCGTTCGCGGCGAGGACGTCGCAGACCAGTGGGGTTCCGGCGAACCCGGTGGCGATGCGGTGCCCCTCCTCCGCGACGAGCTCGGCCAGCCGGTCGGCGGCGGCGCCGCGCGCGGCCGCTCCGGGGATCAGGTCGAAGTGGAGGGCCAGCGTGTAGGCGGTCTGGGTGTCGCTGGTGAGTCGGCCGCCGGGGCGTACGAAGGCGGCGCCGAAGGACGCGCGGGCGCGCTCGGCGAGCCCGGAGTAGCGTTCCTGGTCCCGGGTGCGGCCCAGGACGCGGGCGGTGTCGGCCATCGTCCGCGCGGACGCGGCGAAGTAGGCGGTGGCGACGAGGGTGGGATCGGTGCGCGCCTGGAAGGGGTCCTCGGGCGGGGCCGCGGGGTCCAGCCAGTCGCCGAGCTGCCGGTCGGCGCGCCAGACGCCGTCGGCGTCGAGGCGGCTCGCGACGAGGTCGACCCACGCGGTGGCGCTGGCGTACTGGTCGCGCAGCACCCGGTCGTCACCGAAGCGCTGGTAGAGCGTCCAGGGCAGCAGCACCGCGACGTCCCCCCAGACGGCGGCGGGCCAGGCGGGCGTCCAGGTCGGCGCGTCGATGGTGGGGACGACGAAGGGAACGGTGCCGTCGGGGTACTGTTCGACGGCCAGGTCGGCGAGCCAGGAGGCGAGCATGCCGGAGCAGTCGTAGAGGAAGGACGCCGTCGGCGCGAACACCTGGATGTCGCCGGTCCAGCCCAGTCGTTCGTCGCGCTGGGGGCAGTCGGTGGGGATGTCGACGAAGTTGCCCCGCATGCTCCACACGACGTTGTCGTGGAGGCGCTGCAGCAGCGGGTCGGAGCAGGTGAAGGAGCCGGTGGGGCGCAGGTCGGTGTGGAGGACGCGGGCCACGACCGCGCCGTCGGTCCACTCCCCCGGCCAGCCGGTGACCTCGGCGTAGCGGAAGCCGTGGTAGGTGAACCTGGGCTCCCACTCCTCGACCCCGTCGCCGGAGAGCACGTAGCGGTCGGTGGCGGCGGCGTGGCGCAGCGGCCGCGTGCACAGTTCGCCGTCCTGGAGCACCTCGGCGTGGCGCAGCGTGACCTCGGTTCCGGCCGGTCCGCTGACGCGCAGCCGCAGCCGTCCCACCAGGTTCTGGCCGAAGTCCACGATGCGCCGCCCCGAGGGGGAGGTCCAGGTGGCGACCGGCGCGACCTCCTCCACGCAGCGCACCGGCGGGGAGAGGGGGGCCACCAGGGTGGCGCGGTCGCGTTCCACCGTGCGGACGCCGCTCCAGTGGGAGTCGTCGAAGTCGGGCAGGGACCAGCCGGGCGTCTCCAGTCGGGCGTCGTGGTGCTCGCCGTCGTAGAGGCCGGAGAAGAGGATCGGCGAGGGGGCGGCCTTCCAGTTCTCGTCGGTGCCGAAGCGGACGACGCTGCCGTCGGCGCACTCCACCTCCAGTTGGGCGAGCAGTCCGGTGCGGTCGCCGTAGACGGCGCGGCTGCCGCCGTGGAAGCCCAGTCGGCCGCGGTACCAGCCCTCCGCGAGCCAGACCCCCAGCGCGTTGCGGCCGGGGCGCAGCAGGCGGGTGACGTCGTGGGTGCGGTAGCGCAGTCTTTGGTGGTAGCTGGTCCAGCCGGGGTCGAGTTCCTCGTCGCCCACCCGGACTCCGTTGAGTTCGGCCTGGTAGAGGCCGTGGGCGGTGATGTAGAGCCGGGCCGAGCGCGCCGGGGCGGGCAGTTCGAGGACGCCGCGCAGCAGGACGGGCCGCTCGTCGTCGCCGAGGCCGTCCGCGGGGGTCACCATCCGGGCGGACCAGTCGTCGGGGCGCAGCAGCCCGGTCTCCAGGTCGAGGGGCGGGCTCCACGGGGACGGCCCGTCCGCCCCGCCGCCCCACACCCGCACCCGCACCGTCCGGCGCTCCCGCGAGCCCAGGGGGGCGGTCGGCCAGGGCACCAGCACCGACTCGGCGCCGGGGACGCGTCCGCTGCGCCGCGTCTCGCCGCCACCGCCGATCTCGATCTCGTAGGCGTCCTGGGTCCAACCGGGGGGAGCGCTGCGCACCGTCCACGACAGTCGGGGCGCGGCCTCGCCTATGCCGAGCGCGACGCGGTGGTGTTCGGCGGTCGGCGCTTCGAGGGACACGCCGGAGGGGACGCTGTGCTGCTGGGGCACCGGGTTCTCCTCGTCTGGGGGCCGGTGCTGGTCCGGTGGGGATGCGGACCAGCACCGGGAAACAGGTTACTTGAAACGGTTAAATCAGAAGAATCAAGATGCAACGGTAGGAACCAGAAACGGCTCCGTCAAGATCGACGTCAGAGCGCCGTCCCCTCGGAAGCACTCCCGGCCGCGCGCACCCCGGAGAAAATCTCCAGTACAGAGCGGATATATCCGCTCTTCTCGACGTTTCCGCGCACCGCCCCCACCCCGCCGCGCACCTGCGGCCGCCGAGGGGCCGAATGTGATCCCTTCCACGCACCGGGGTTGACTCGGTTACGTACCAGGGTCTAACTTCACCCCATCGCATGAACCGTTTCAAACCAGTTAAACCCGGAAGAGCCGCGCACCGCACCGGGCGCCCCGCCACCTGACGGCGCTTTCCGGGCACGATCAGACGGAGGACCATCCGACATGGCCTCACCAGCCCCACCGGCCGCGTCCGTGAAGACGGGCGGGCCCCCACCGCGGCCCCGAACCCCCGGTCCGCGACCCCGGCCGCACCGCGCGCTGCGCACCGGGGTGTCGGTCCCGTGGTGGTTCACCCTTCCGGCACTCGCCTTCTTCGGCTTCGCCGTCCTCGTGCCGAGCGCCCGAGGCGCCCTGTACGCCTTCACCGACTGGAACGGCATCTCCGCCGACTACGCGTTCGTCGGCCTCGACCGGTTCCGCGAACTCCTCGGAGACGAGAAGGCCCGCGACGCCCTCGGCAACACCCTGCTCGTCGCCGTGGCGGTCACCCTGGTGCAGAACGCCGTGGGCCTGCTGCTGGCGCTCGGGGTCAACAGCAGGATCAAGTCGCGCAACGTGCTGCGCGTCTTCTTCTTCGCCCCGGCCGTCATCACCCCGGTGGTCACCGCCTACCTGTGGAAGTACCTCTACTCCCCCGAGGGGGCGATCAACGCGGCCTTCGAGGCCGTCGGCCTGGGCGCGCTGCGCCAGGACTGGCTCGGCGACCCCGACATCGCCCTGTGGTCGGTCGTCGCCGTCATCGTCTGGCAGTTCGCCGGCTACTCGATGGTGATCTTCCTGGCCGGACTCCAGTCCATCCCCCGGGAGATCCACGAGGCCGCCGATGTCGACGGGGCGGGGGCGGTCCGCCGGTTCTGGTACGTCGTGCGCCCGATGCTCGCCCCGGCCACGACCATCAACCTGATGCTGTCGATGATCGGCGGCCTGAAGCTGTTCGACCAGGTCTGGGTGATGACCCAGGGCGGCCCCGGCAGGGCCACCGACACCCTGTCGACGGTCATCTACCGCGAGGCGTTCCAGTTCAACGAGTACGCCTACAGCACGGCGATGGCCGTGGTGCTGACCCTGTTCGTGATCGTCATCAGCGGTTTCCAGTACGGCTACCTCAGCCGCCAGGAGAGGAGGGCGTCGTGAAGCGCTACACCTGGAGGACCGCGCTGCTGGAGGCGGTCATGATCGGCGCCGGTCTGCTGTTCGCCTTCCCCGTCTACGTACTGGTCGTCCTCGCGCTGCGTTCCGAGGACTCCACCGCCTCGCCCCTGGCCCCGCCGACCGAGCCGACCCTGGCGAACTTCGGCGACGCCTGGCGCGAGGCGGGGCTGGGCGCCGCGACGCTCTACAGCGCGCTGGTGACCGTCTCCAGCGTGACGCTGCTGGTGGTGCTGTCGGCCCTGGCCGCCTACCCGATCGCGCGCTCGACCCGGCACTGGTCCCGGGGCGTGTTCGCGCTGTTCATGCTGGGCCTGCTGCTGCCGTTCCAACTCGCCCTCATCCCGCTGTACCAGACGATGCGCGACCTGGGCCTGCTCGGCAACCCGCTCGCCCTGACCATCTTCTACACCGGGGTGCAGATGCCGTTCTCGGTGTTCCTCTACACCGGGTTCCTGCGCACCCTCGACCGCGGCTACGAGGAGGCCGCGCTGATGGACGGCTGCGGGCCGGTGCGCGCGTTCGTCCGGGTCGTCTTCCCGCTGCTGCGGCCGATCACCGGGACCGTGGTCATCCTCAACGTCATCTTCGTCTGGAACGACTTCCTCACCCCGCTGCTGTACCTGAGCGGCACCGGCCAGCAGACCATCCCCGTGGCCCTGTTCGGCTTCGTCGGCCAGTACGTCTCGCAGTGGCCGCTCGTCTTCGCCGGGCTGATCATCGGTTCGGCTCCGGTGCTCATCGCCTACTTCGCCATGCAGAAACGCATCATCCAGGGCTTCGCCGGAGGACTGAAGGGCTGACCCCGTCCCCGGCCCCGCCGCATCCCCTTCCCCGTATTGGAGAACCCGATGAGAAAGCCCAGATCCCTGGCCGCGCTGGCGGCGCTGGTGGGCGTCGCCGCGCTGACCTCCTGCGGAACCGAGGAGGCCGCCGCCGACGGCATCACCGTGGCCGCCAACTCCACCGACCGCGTGCCGATGGACGCCGTCATCGAGGCGTTCCGGGAGCAGCACCCCGACATCGAGGTGACGGTCACCTACGCCGACACCGACCAGTTGCAGAGCACCCTGCGCACGCAGTTGTCCTCCGGGACCGCCCCCGACGTCTTCACGGTCTGGCCCGGCAACGGCAACCCCGGAGCCCTGCACGTGCTCGCCCCCGAGGGCTACCTCGTCTCCCTCGACGACACCGAGTTCGCGGACAAGATCTCCGAGGGGGACAAACCCGTCACGCAGTTCGAGGGCACCACCTACGTCGTCCCCGTCACCTTCAGCGGCATCGGAGCCATCTACCGCAAGGACCTTCTCGCCGACCTCGGGGCCGAGGAGCCCGCCACCTGGAGCGAGATGCTCGACCTGTGCGCGACCGCGCAGGACAACGACATGGCCCTGTTCGCCCTGGGCAACCAGACCCCGTGGGTCACCCAACTGGTCACCTACGCGCTGGTGGCGACCACCGTCTACGCCGACACTCCCGACTTCGACGAGCGGATGGCGGCGGGCGAGACCAGCTTCTCCGACTCCGAATGGAAGACGGCGATGGAGAAGTACCTGGAGATGGACGAGGCCGGATGCTTCACCGACAACCCGCTGGGCACCAGTTATGAGGCGTCGATCAGCGCCGTGGCGCAGGGGCGGGCGGTCGGCCTGGTCCAGGTCGCCACCACCCTGTCCCAGGTGCGCAAGGAGGCCGGGGACGTCGAGCTGGGCCTGTTCGCCCTGCCCGCCACCGACGACCCCGAGCAGACGCGGATGCCCGCCTCGGTCTCCGCCGCCTACGGCGTCAACGCCGAGAGCACCAACCTCGGCGACGCACGCGCCTTCGCCGAGTTCCTCGGCTCCGTCGAGGGACAGGCGATCTACGCCGCCGAGGGCGGCACCCTGCCCGCGCTGCCCGACGACAGCCACGAGATCGACCCCGCGCTGTCGGTGCTCGTCGACCACCAGGCGCAGGACCGCACCGTTCCCTTCATGGACCAGCTCTGGCCCAACCCGCGCGTCCAGCAGATCCACTTCACGGTCGTGCAGGAGTTGTTCTCCGGCGCCGCCTCCGTGGAGGACGCCCTGACCGAGATGGACGCCGCCTACACCAGCAACTGATCCCTCTCCCCCCGGCCGCGTCCGGCCCCGCCCCCTCCCCTCTCCCGGGGCGGGGCCGGACGCGGCGCCCCCCCACTCGCTCCCCCCACACTTCGGAGCCTTCACCATGGAACGACGTGCCTTCCTCACCGCCGCCGCCCTCTCCGCGCTGGCCGCGTCCGTGCCGCTGCGCCCCTCCGCCGCCCTCGCCGACTCCCCGCCCTGGACGGACACCGCCCTGAGCGCGGCCGAGCGCGCCGACGCGCTGCTGGCCGCCATGACCCCCGACCAGAAGACCGCGCTGATCTGCTGCGACTTCGACGCCGTGGCGGACCTGGGCGTGCCCCGCCCGGCCTTCGCCGACGCCTCGGCCGGAGTGCGCGGCGAGACGGGGGTGACCGCCTTCCCGGTCCCCCTCGCCCAGGCCGCCACCTTCTCCCCCGACCTGCTTCGTCAGCTCGGCTCCGCCATCGCCGCCGAGGTCCGCGG
Organism: Thermobifida halotolerans; assembly: GCF_003574835.2. Classification (NCBI taxonomy): domain Bacteria; kingdom Bacillati; phylum Actinomycetota; class Actinomycetes; order Streptosporangiales; family Nocardiopsidaceae; genus Thermobifida; species Thermobifida halotolerans. Next base: position 1,935,329 of record NZ_CP063196.1, read on the forward strand.
CAAGGCCTTCAACTCCGTTCTCGGCCCGACCGTCGACCTGGCCCGCACCTGGCGGGCGGGACGCGCCGCCGAAGGCATGGGCGAGGACCCCCTGCTGGCCGGAGTCCTCGGGGCCGAGGTGGCCCTGGGCATGCGCGAACAGCACGTCACCACCACGGTCAAGCACTTCTCCGCCTACACCCAGGAGGCCGACCGGACGACGGTCGACGTCCGCATCTCGGCCAGGGGCCTGCACGAGACCTACCACGCGCCGTTCCGCACGATCGTCGAAGTGCTCCCCGACACGTCGGTGATGACCTCCTATCCGCGGATCAACGGCGTCTACGCTCCCCAGAACCCCGACCTGATCGACGACCTGAAGGGCGACATCGGCCTAGAGGGCTACGTCGTCCCCGACTTCATGTCCGGCGACGACCAGATCGCCGCCGCCCGGGCGGGCGTGGACCTGGCCGGGCTGGGCCCCGACGCGGTGTGGATCAGCCCGTCGGTCCTCGCCGGGAGCGTCCCCGCCGACCGCATCGACGACGCCGTGCGGCGCATCCTGGTCACCATGTTCGCCGGCGGGCTGTTCGACCACCCCGTCCCCGAGGCGCCGCAGGCCGTCGTGAGCACCGCCGAGCACCGGCAACTCGCCCACGACCTCGCCGTCCACGGCACCGTCCTGCTCGCCAACGACGGCGTCCTGCCGCTGGCCGCGTCCGTGGGCGGCATCGCGGTGATCGGTCCCGCCGACGAGGCGGCGGTCACCGGCATCGAGGGCTCCACCTGGGTGGAGCCGGGTGAGTGGACCACCCCGCTACAGGCGATCCGCGACCGCGCCGGAAGCGGGACCAGCGTCACCCACGCCCAGGGCACGCGCGGCGACGTTGCGCTCGACCCCGTCCCCGGCGACGCCCTGACCGACCCCGACGGCGCGCCCGGCCTGCGGGGAACCTACTACGCCGGCCCCGACCTGTCGGGCTCTCCGGTCGCCACCCGCACCTCCGCGACCCTCGACTTCGACTCAGCGCCCGTCTCCGGGCTTCCCGCGGTCTGGTCGGCCCGCTGGACGGGCACCCTGACGCCGCCGGCCACCGGGCTGTGCCGGTTCTCGCTGCTGTTCACGGGACGCGCGAAGCTGGTCGTCGACGGACGGACCGTGGCCGAGGGCGTCCGCCCCAGCCAGGACTTCATGTTCGGCCCCCACACCTACCCCCTGCAGGGAACGGTCGAGCTGACCGAGGGCCGCGGCGTGGACGTGACCGTGGAGTACACCAACGAGGGCTCCTTCCTCGGCGCCGTGGGCCTGCACCTGGGCTGGCAGCCCGTCTCGGTGATCGACGGGGCGGTCGAGGCGGCCCGCGACGCCGACGTGGCCGTCGTCATGGTCAACCGGGTGGCCGGGGAGAACATGGACCACACCTCCCTCGCCCTCCCCGGCGACCAGGACGCCCTGATCAGCGCGGTCGCCGCCGTCAACAGCAGCACCGTGGTCGTGCTCAACACCGACGGCCCGGTCCTCATGCCGTGGCTGGACGACGTCGCCGCGGTGGTGCAGACCTGGTACGGAGGGCGGGGCATGGGCACCGCCCTCGCCTCGGTCCTGTTCGGCGACGCCGATCCGGCCGGGCGGCTTCCCGTCACCTTCCCCGCGGACGAGTCGCAGGGGCCGGGCTCCACTCCGCAGACCTACCCCGGGGTGGACGGCAGGGTCGACCACTCCGAAGGGTCCGACATCGGCTACCGCTTCTACCAGCGCAACGGGCAGCAGCCGCTGTTCTGCTTCGGGCACGGCCTGTCCTACACCACCTTCGCGCTCGACGGCCTGGGCGTACGCCACGACCAGGAGGCCGGGGAGCTGGTGGCCGAGGTGAACGTGCGCAACACCGGAGCGCGCGCCGGACACGAGGTCGTGCAGCTCTACGTCGGCCTGCCGGAATCGGCCGACGCCGCGCCCAAGCAGCTCAAGGCGTTCCGCAAGGTCCGGCTGGATCCCGGCGAGCTGCGGCGGGTGGAGCTGCGGGTGGCTCTCGACGAGCTGAGGGTGTGGGACGAGACGGCGGGAAGGTGGCGGTTCGTCGACGGCCTCTACCAGGTGCACGCGGGCCGCTCCTCGACCGACACCCCGCTGCACCGCACCATCCACCTCAACCGCTGAAAGCCCTCTCCCCGGCGGGTCCGGTTCTGTGCGGGGGCCGGACCCGCCGCCCGGGGACGGGGTGCGGACCCGTCCCCGGGCCTCTTCCACCGGGGCGCCGTCGGGGATCCGGTGTCTCCGGGACGCGCGGGAATTCCGGCAGCGGTCCGACCGCGCCCGCGAAGTCGTCGGACCAGCCGTGCAGCAGCCCGGCGGCGCGGCGTCCGGCCGCGTGTGCGGACCGTCGGGACCTGGTCGCGCGGCACCCGGGTGTTCGAGCGCAGAGGCGGCGCGTGGGCGACGGCGCACCAGCACCTGTCCTACCCGTACGATCCGGACACCGGCGAGACGCGGGCCGACCTGCGGCCCCGGCCCCGCCCGCCGGGACGGCCGCATTGCGGGACCAGGGGGCGACGAACCGGACCGGTAGGCAAGAACGACCGACTGGGCCCGGTCCCGCGCCGGGAGTCTGACCGTGGCCCGGTACAGGGCCGCGCGGCCGTACTTCTACCCGGCGCTGCGGGTCCGTCCGGCGGCCTCGTCTTCCTGGGCCATCTCCACCAGGTGTTCGGCCACGGCCGACCAGGACGCGAAGAACTCCTGCGTTCCCGCGCCCTCTCCCCGCCGCGCCGCCTCACGCGGGGGGCGGCGGGCCCGGTCCACCTCGTCGATGCGGGCGCCGCTGTTCAGCGCGCCGACAGCGGCCGGGTTCCACATGTAGTCGCCCGGAAAGTACTCGAACACCGTCTTCAGTTCTTTTCCCGTGGCGGGGTGGGAAACAGGGGTTTGGCGCCGCCGTGCGCGCTGAACCCGCCGTCGACGGGGATCTCGGCGCCGGTCACCACGACGGTCCTTCCGGTCAGGTCGGTCGTGTCGTCTCCCCGTCCGGTCGGCGCCGATGACGCGGGCCCGGGGCGGTGGCGGCGCGGTCCCCGCCCCGGGCCGGAGCACGGTCACACGGGCGGAGCGACGAACCCGCCCCGGTCGGGGTCGTTGAAGGACTCGGCCGCCACGAACTCGTCCATCGGGTTGGCGGTGCCCCACTGGTCGCTCACCTGGGGGTCGGAGAAGTCGTACAGGTGGGGGTGCCAGGTGTCCTCGTCCAGCAGTTCCAGCTCGGTGGTGTACTCCATGGTGTTGCCGTGCGGGTCGAGGAAGTAGGAGAAGGTGTTGTTGCCCGCGAGGTGCCGCCCCGGCCCCCACACCTTCCTGGTCCCGGCGCGCAGCAGCCGCCCGGTGCCGCGCATGTACTCGTCGATGCCGCGCATCTCGAAGGAGGCGTGGTGCAGGGAGACGTGCGGGCCGCGCGCGATGGCGAGACTGTGGTGCTGGGGGTTGCACCGCATGAAGTACATCGCCTCGCCGATCCTGGGATGGGTCAGCGTGTCCGACAGCGCGAAGTCGAGGTGCCGCTCGTAGAAGGCGCGGGTCCGCTCCGGGGCCGGGGAGTTGATGACCACGTGGGAGAGCTTGACCGGGATGGCCTCCTGCTCCTCGACCCTGCGGTGCCGGCGGACGGCCACGTCGCTGGACACCTCGACGGTGCGGCCGTCGACGTCGAAGAAGCGGAAGCCGTAGCCGCCCCCGGGGGTCTGGAGCGGCCCCGGCTCGCTGACCAGGGGGACCCCGGCGGAGGCCAGCCGCTGCGCGAGCGCGTCGACCGAGCGCGGGTCGGCCGCGCCGAACGCGATCAGGTCGAGGCGCTTCTCCTCTGCCCTGCGCAGCCGCATGACGTACTGCTCGGGCGACCCCTCGGCCGCGAGGAACGTGATGTCGCGGTCGTCGGCGACCGGGGTCAGGCCCCACAGGTTGGTGTAGAACTCGACCTGCTTGGCGTAGTCGGGCACCGCGATGTCCAGGTGCCGCAGGTGGGTGATGAGGCGGTCGGTCATGGTCGGGTCTCCTCCTGGGATCAGGCCGGTTCGGTGACCAGTCCGGCGACACGGGCCATCAGGCCGGGCACGTCGGCGTCGGCGGAGCGGTCGAGCATCCACCGGGTGAGCTGCAGGGAGCCGTCGACGACCGTACGGACCCGGTCGAAGCGGCGGGCGGTGAACCGGTCCCACAGCCCCTGGTCCACCCGGTCGGCGAAGAGCAGGAGCTCGGCCAGCACCCAGGCGTCCTCCAGGCACATGGCCGCGCCCTGGGCGAGGGTGGGCGGGCAGGCGTGCGCGGCGTCCCCGACGAGTACGACCCGGCCGCGGTTCCACGGGGCGGGCACCAGCAGCGACTCGAACGCCGTGTGGTTGATGGCCGCCGGGTCGTTCATCCCGGCGCGGATCTCGTCCCAGAAACCGTGGTAGGAGGCGGCCAGGCGCAGCACGAGGTCCAACTGCTCCTCGCGGGAGAGGTCCGCGTGGTCCCGGCTGCCTTCCACCAGGTAGGCGTAGATGGTGTCGTCGCTGGTGGGACAGTATCCGGCGATGTAGCAGGGGCCGTCGTAGCACAGGTCGGTGTGGTCCAGGCCGACGGGGCGCCGGGTGTGCACCCGCCAGATCGACATCCCGGTGGGCCGGGGCTCGACATCGAAGCCGAGCAGGGAGCGCATGTGCGAGCGGATACCGTCGGCGGCCACGACCAGGTCGTAGCGGGCGGCGGTGCCGTCGGTGAAGACGACGTCCACACCCGAGTCGTCCTGCTCCAGGGTCCGGACCGTGACGCCGAGGCGGACCTCCGCGCCCGCAGCCCTGGCCGCCTCGGACAGGATCTCCGCCAGCCTCGGGCGGTTCATGCCCACGGTCGCGGGCAGGTCGGGTCCGCCGGTGCGGAAGTCCGGCAGCTTCGTCAGCAGCTCACCGGAGGCCGAGCGCAGGCCCAGCACGTCGAAGGCGCACCCGCTCTCCAGCACCTGGGGCAGCACGTCGAGTTCGCGCAGCACCCGCAGGGCGTTGCCCTGCAGCGTGATGCCGGAACCGTGCACGGTCCAGTCCGTCTTGATCTCCGCGATCTCGACTCTGACCCCGGCACGGGCCAGCAGGACGGCGAGCGAGCATCCGGCGGTTCCTCCGCCGACGATCAGTACGGTGTTCACAGCGGGCACGGGGTCCTCATTTCACGGCGACGGGGTTGACGGGGGAGCCGACGGCGCCGGTGATCGGCAGCGGCACGGCGGTGAGCCAGAACTCGTAGACGCCGTCGGAGGCGCAGTCGGCGGCCAGCGCGTCCAGGTCCCACATCTCGCCGATGAACAGTCCGATGTTGGGGATGGCGACCTGGTGCAGGGGCTGGAAGGCGTGGTCGAACTCGTTGGGGCGCACCTCGAAGCCCCAGGTGTCGGTGGCGACGGCGGCGATCTCGGTGCGGTGCAGCCAGTCGGCGGTGCTGAACGACAGTCCGGGGGCCGCTCCGCCCGCGTAGTCGCCCCAGCCGTCGCGGCGGGCCCGGGTGAGCTGGCCGGTGCGCACGCACACGATGTCGCCGCGCCCCACCCGCGCGGTCCCGCCCTGGCGGGCGATCGTCTCGGCGAGGTGCCGTTCGGTGATCGCGAAGCCGTCGGGCAGTTCCCCGGCCTCGCCCACCGCCCGGCCCACGTCCAGCAGCACGCCCCGGCCGACGATCGCCGCGGCGGCGGTCTCGATCCCGGTGACCTGGTCGCCCTCGCTGGTGACGACCTTCTCGGCGGGGCGGCCGTTCCAGGCGCGGCCGTGGTCGAAGATGTGGCCGAGGCCGTCCCACTGGGTGGAGCACTGCAGCGGCATGGCGATGACGTCGTCGGCGCCGCCGAAGCCGTGCGGGAAGCCCTGCACGCCCGCGGCCGCGTCCAGGCCGGTGTCCAGCATCGTGTGCACCGGGTTCGTGCGGCGCCGCCAGCCCTTCTGCGGGCCTTCGGCGTCGAAGCGCTGCGCCAGCGAGAAGACCGCGCCCCGGCGCACCAGGCGCGCGGCGTGGGCGCGTTTGGCGTCGTCGATGAAGTTGAGGGTGCCGAGGACGTCGTCGTCGCCCCACCGGCCCCAGTTCGAGTAGGCGGCCGCGGCTTCGGCGATGGCCCGTTCGGCCCCGGCCAGATCGGTCCCGGTCTCCACCGGCCCTCCCTTCGAGTGACTTGCATCACGATGACGCGGACGGGCAGTATCAGGGAAGACGAAACCGCTAATGGCGCATATCAGCCACGGTTATGTGCCGAACGCGAGGAGGGCGATGCGGCTCGCCAACGTGGACCTGAACCTGCTGGTCACGCTCCAGGCCCTGCTGCGGGAGCGCAGCGTCACCCGCGCCGCGGCCCGCCTGGGGGTGAGCCAGCCCGCGGTGAGCGCGGCGCTGGGGCGACTGCGGCGGCACTTCGACGACGAACTGCTGACCCGGGTGGGCAACTCCTACGTGCTGACCCCGCTGGCCGCGCAGCTCGTCGAACGCACCGACCTGGCGGTCACCAACGTGCGCCAGGTGTTCAGCGCCCAGCCCCACTTCGACCCGGCCGTCTCGGAACGGGAGTTCGTCGTGGCCATGTCGGACTACTCGCTGACGATGCTGGGGGACGCGCTGTCCGGGCTGGTCGAGGAGCGGGCGCCCGGTGTGAGACTGCACATCCAGCAGTTGGTCAGCGCGGACGTCAACCACGCCGCCGAGGCGCTGCGCACCCTCGACGCGATGGTCCTGCCGCACGGCTTCCTCAGGGACCTGCCCTGCCTCGACCTGTACACCGACGACTGGGTGTGCCTGGTGTCGGCGGACAACGAACGGGTCGGCGAGAAGCTCACCCCGGACCTGTTGGCGGAGCTGTCCTGGGTGTTCACCTTCCACCGGCCGACGGCCTACACCCCCGCCGACTGGAAGATGCGGGCCCTGGGAATCGAACCGAACGTCCGCGTGGTCGCCGAGTGGTTCGTCGCGCTGCCGCTGCTGGTCCGCGGCACCGACCGGATCGCACTGATCCAGCGGGGACTCGTCGACCGGTTGGACGGCATGGACGGACTGCGCGTGCTGGAGTGCCCGTTCGAGCCCGACCCCCTCGTCATGGCCCTGTGGTGGCACCCGATGAACAGCCACGACCCGGCGCACCGCTGGCTGCGCGGGATGGTCGCGGAGGCGGCGGAGCGGGTGGGGTGAACCGGCGGTGGCGTGGAGGTGCGGCCGGGCGGGGACGGCGGCCATCCGGTTTCCCCGGGCCTGGCTGGAGGAACCCGTCCCGCCCGTGCCGGAGGATCTGGCCCGTCCGGAACGCCCCGAGGACTCCGGGGACGGTTCCGTGGCCGCCGCGCCGGAGCCCCAGCCCTGACCGTCCCCGTCCGCCGGTACGGGCCCGGTGCCTCCGGGCACGGGAGCGCGCCCTGCCCTAGCCTGGCCCGCACAGGAACGAGGCGGAGGGAGTGGGATGGAACCGGGACGCGGGGACGAGCCCGCCTCGGCCGATCTGCTGGCCGCGGCTCGGGCCGGTGACGGCGCGGCCTTCGGCCGTCTGGTGGGGCCGCTGCGGGACGAGCTGCACGCGCACTGCTACCGCATGCTGGGGTCGGTCCACGACGCCGACGACGCCGTGCAGGACACGCTGGACCGGGCCTGGCGGCACCTGGACCGGTTCGAGGACCGCGGCTCGCTGCGGCCGTGGCTGTACCGGATCGCGACGAACCGGGCGCTGACGCTCATCGAGCGGCGCGGGCGGCGCGAACTGCCCACCGACCTGAGCCCGCGGGGCGCGCCGGCGGCCGAGGCCGCCTGGCTGGAACCGTACCCCGACCGCAGGTTGGGATGGACGGCCGAGCTGGCCCCGGAGGCCCGCGCCGTGGTGCGCGAGAGCGTGGAACTGGCGTTCGTCGCCGCGTTGCAGCACCTGTCGGCCCGGCAGCGGGCCGCGCTGCTGCTGTGCGAGGTCCTCGGCCACAGCGCCCGGGAGACCGCCGATTTGCTGGACACCACGGTCGCCGCGGTCAACAGCGCCCTGCAACGGGCCCGCCGGGCCCTCGCCGAGCGGCTGCCCGACTCCTCCCAACTGCGGACCCTGCGCGCGCTGGGCGACGCGGCAGTGCGCGACCTGGCCCGGCGGTACGCGGCGGCCTGGGAGGCCGGGGACGTCGACGCCATCGTGGCGCTGCTCACCGAGGACGCGAGGTACTCGATGCCGCCGCTGCGCGCCTGGTACGAGGGCCGCGGCGGTGTCCGCGGCTTCCTGCTCGACGGGCCGCTGCGGGAGCGGTGGCGCTTCCTGCCGACGCGGGCCAACGGGCAGGTGGCGTTCGGCACCTACCGGTGGGAGGAGCGCCGGGCCCGCTACGTCCCGGCCGGGCTGGACCTGCTGGTGCTGCGCGGCGACCGGATCGCCGAGGTGGTGTCGTTCCTGGACGCCGACTTCCCGGCCCACGGCCTGCCGCTGGAACTTCCGGCGACCGGTCGCGGAGACAGCGATGACTTCCGGGGGTCCGGCGGGTTGTTGTCCTGACGGCATCCTTGCGATCCGGAAAGGACGGGACGACCATGAATTCCGACGAAGAGATCCGCGCCCTGGTCTCACGCTGGGCCGCGGCGGTGCACGACGGCGACCTGGACGGGGTGCTCGCCGACCACGCCGAGGACATCGTGATGTTCGACGTTCCCCCGCCGCACGAGGGGGTGCGCGGGCTGGACGCCTACGCGCGAACCTGGCCGCCCTTCTTCGACTGGCAGGCGCGGGGCGCGGTGTTCGAGGTCGAGTCGCTGGACGTCACCGCCGGGGACGACGTCGCGTTCGCGCACGCCCTGCTGCGGTGCGGCACCCCGGAGCGGTTCGCCGACGCCCCGGACGAGCGCCTGCGGCTCACACTCGGTCTGCGCAGGCGGGACGGCCGCTGGGTGGTCGCCCACGAGCACCACTCGTTCGCCGACACCGGCGCCGACCGGGACGACACCGCCGCCGAGGAGGAGGTGCGCGCGCTGCACCGGCGGTGGTTCGCCGACACCGCCGCGAAGAACCTGGACGGTCTGATGGCCGCGATCGCCGACGACGTCGTCTCCTACGAGCACGACCAGCCGCTGCGGCACCTCGGAGCGGCGGCGGTGCGGCGGGTCTGCGCGCGGGGCCTCGACGAGGCCGGTGCCGGCGAGGTGAGCTGGACCGTTCCCGACCTGAGGGTCCTGGTCCGCGACGACCTCGCCGTCGCGTGGGGCCTCAACCGGGTCAGGACCGAGCGGGCCGACGGCGGCGCCGCCGAGACCTGGTCGCGCGGCACCCGGGTGTTCGAGCGCAGAGGCGGCGCGTGGGTGATGGTCCACCAGCACCTGTCCTACCCGTACGATCCGGACACCGGCGAGGCGAGGACCGACCTGCGGCCCTGAACCGGACGCGCCGGGCGGGGGTTCCCGCCGCGGGAGTCCTCGTGTCGCGGGGTGCCGGGCTGCCGGTCCGGCTCCGCGGCGGGGGCGGACGGCCTCGTCGGGTGCCCGGGGAGGAGGACCGTGGCGGCGGGGGAGGCCGGGACGGAGCCGGTGACGAACCGGTAGGCGCCGTGGAAGCCGAGTGTCGGATCACCGGCGCCCCGGTCGACCGCCTGGCGCGGCTCTCACTCCCCGGCCGCCTGCGCACCGGTCCCGCCGCCGCCCGTTCCCGCCCGGAAACCCGGGAGATCCCGGAACCGAACCGCGCCCCGTCGCGGCGGGGCGCGGTCGACACGTTCCTGCGCGCCCACCGTTCGGACACCGCAGAAAAGCGGCCCCTTGCTCTTTCCGGAAGCCCGGGCAGACTCTTTGGGTGAAGACAGTCCTGGAATTCCGAGGCGCCGGGGCACCACGGGCGGACATGTCGTTCGGCATCACCGAGGCCCCCGGACGACACGCTGCCCGTCCGAACCACCGGAGGCCACCGCCATGCTCCGTCAACCGCCCTCCGCAGAAACCACGTTCTACTCCTACTCCCCCACCTCGGTGCTCTACGACGTCTTCGACAGCACCGCCACCCAGCTCAGCGGTGCCCACCTCACGCTGATCCGCCGGGCCGCCGACGACGGGGAAGGCCAGACCTGGCGCACCAGGCGCCGCGCCGTGGAGGAGCGGCGGCGCGCGGTGGACCCCGACGACCGCGACGCCCTCGTCCAGCACACCAGGCTCTGGCTCTCCGAGATCGCGGCGCTGCGGGGGCGACTGTCCGAGGCCGCCGCCCCCGAGAGCCACCACGTGTCCCCTGAGGACCTCGAAAGCGTCTTCGAGGACCCGGACGACGGGGTCAGGGAGTTCGTCTTCCACGGACACGCCCCCTCCCCCTCCCCCGTACTGGTCCTGCTCGGAGCGCAGCCCGCGGCCGGCAAGTCGAGGGTGCAGGCCGCCCTCGTCCGCCGCCGTCCCGACCTCGTCCCGGTGACCGGGGACCGCCTGCGCGCGTTCCACCCCCACCACAGCGACCTGATGCGGCAGGATCCGCTGGCCATGCCCAACGCCACGGCCCAGGCCTGCGGCGCCTGGGTGCGGATGTGTATCGGCCACGCCCTCGACAACCGCCACAGTCTCCTGCTGGAGGGGACCTTCCGCGATCCGCGGACAACCCTCGCCACCGCGGAGCGCTTCGCCGGTGCGGGATACCGCGTCGAGGTCGTCGCCATCGGTGTGCGCGAGGAGGTCAGCCGGCTCGACTCGGTCAACCGCTACCTCTCCCCCGGCTCTGTGGTCAACCGGTGGACCCCCGCCAACGCGCATGACCTCGGCTACCGCATGTGCCCGCGGACCGTGGCGGCCTGCGAGGCGAGCCCGCACGTGCACCGGATCACCGTCGTCGACCAGTCCGGTGCCGCCCACTTCGACAACGAGCGCGGCCCCGACGGGGCCTGGACCGGTCCGCCCGGAGCCGAAGCCGCCCTGCTGCGCCTGCGGGAGCGACCGTTCGATTCGGAGGAGGCGCGTATTTGGCTGTACCGCCGCGACGACTACACGGCCGCCGTGGCCGGACGCGGCGAACTGACCCCGACCACGCTTCCCACCTTCGCAAGCCTCTGCGCCGACGCCGACCGCGTCGCCGAGTACGCCTACTCCGGCCCCTGGGACTTCCGGCTGCGGCGGCGCAACGCCGCCCGGCAGCGCATGTACCGCCGTCTCCTCGACTCCGCCGCTCGGAATACGGGGTGAGCGGGGGCGGCCGGTCGGGACCGGTGCGCGCCCCGGTCCGGTGCGGCCTTCGGCCGTCCGGTGGGGCCGCTGCGGGAACGGCGGCGCTTCCTGGCGCCCCGGGCCAACGGCCACCCGGCGTTCGGCACCTACCGGTGGGAGGAGCGCCGGGCCTCCGGGCCGGGGGGCGGTTCCCCGGCCGAAGAACCGGAAACCGCCGGAAAAGAGAACAGGCCGGATCCCGGGTGTTCTTGGCGGCTCCCCGAACCGGGTTCTCCGGTCGAGATCCTCGTCGCACGCCGAACAACCGGGTATCGAGCACAGGAGGAGTCAGCGTCTCCCCGCTGTCGGGCTGATGCCGAAAACCAGAGGAGCCCGGAATGAATCCGGAAAGGACACAGAAGTACGGCGGGACCAACGACGTCCTGAGCACGTGCCCGCGCTGCGAGAGGTCGCCGGACACCCACGAGGTCCGGTGGATCCCCTCCGACGGAGGGAGTCAGCGGCTGCTCGAGAGCTTCGTCCGGACACTCGACGACCTGTCCCGGGAGACCATGGAGAGCCACAACCTCCGTGAGGCCTACCTGGCACTCGCGACCTCCCGCACTCAGGCCGGGGAGGAGAAGGTCTACTCGAGGAGCATGATGGGAACCGCGGTGGCCACCATCGGCACGCGGGTGCGGAAGTACGCCACCCTCTCCGGCCCGGGGCCGGGGATCTTCCTCCGGTGGATCAACCACTCCCGGCTGCCCAAGGACCTCACGGTGGTGGACACGAACAACGCGCTGGACGCGCGGGGGAAGATCATCGACATCCGGGGGAGGTACTTCGCTCCGGTCCACACTCCGCAGCGAAGGGACAAGGACTACCCCGCGGGATCCTGCGCGGCGCAGAAACTGCTCGACCAGATCTTCACCGAAGCGAGCGCGGCGGGAGAGAAGGTCGGGAGGATCGATCTCAGCGAGATGTTCTGGCGGGACTTCGGAACCGGGGAACGCGGCACCAAATGGTCGACGATCGACGTCGTCCCGTCGTGCGACACCTGCAAGCAGATCCTTCCCCAGATGCTCTGCTCCAACGCCGGCGACTGACCGGAGTCGGACCACCCCCACCGGGCCGGATCCCGGTGGGGGTCAACGCGGCGAGATCGGCCAACGCGTCGCCTCCGAGGTGCACGCCCGCCCCGATCCGCCGCCGTCGGGCTCGGCCGCTCACTCCGCGCGGTGCACTCCCAGTCCGCGGCGCCCCGGGGCGAGGTGGGGGCGCAGCACCAGGTCGTCGTCGTAGTCGCCGCGGTTCTGGTGGCGGAAGGCCACGGGCGCTTCGGTCTCCAGCGTGCGCAGCCGGTTCCGCAGGCGCGCGGCGTACTCCGCGAAGTCCGCGTCCCCGGCGCGGTCCGCGCCGGGGACGACGAGAGGGGCGACCACCGACATCCCCGTGTACCACAGGGTGCCGTGCTGCAGCGGGAACAGCAGTTCGCCGATGTCGCCGTTGATCCCGCGCGGCCCCAGGGAGCTCTCCCGGGCTCCCGCCGTCACCACGACCATCGCGCGCTTCCCGGCCAGCCGCCCCTCCCCGTAGCGCAGAGAGCGGCCCGGACGGGCGGGATCGGTGACCCCGTAGGCGAACCCCTTGACGAAGACGCGGTCGAACCAGCCCTTGAGGATGGCGGGCATCCCGTACCACCACAGCGGGAACTGCACGACCAGCGTGTCGGCCCAGGCGAGCTTGTCCTGCTCGGCGCGGACGTCCGCGCTCAGCCGCCCCGACTCCCACGCCCGTCGGGAGGCCTCGCCCACCACCAGCCGCTCCGCGGGGTCGTGACCGAAGTCCGCGCCGCTGACCACCGGATTCCAGCCCATCGCGTACAGGTCGGACTGCCGGTGGTCGTGTCCGAGGTCGTCGAGTGCGCGCAGTCCCTCGTCCCTGAGCGCCCCGCCCAGCGAACGCCGCTCCGGATGGGCGAACAACCACAGCACCTTCACCGTTCCACTCCCCTGCTCCGCACGTGCGGCGGAACAGGACCGGCCGCCGCCTCCGGCATCACACCGACGATCCTGCGGCAGACACCACGGAGCCGACAGTGGCCCGAAAGCCAGCATGCGAAAGAATCCGGCCATGTCCGTCTTCACCCGCCCCGGCCGCCACCGGGTCGCCGTCCTCGTCCGCCACGGCGCCCTGCCCATCGAGTTCGGCATCGTGCACCGGCTGTTCGGCCAGGCCGTCGACCCCGCCACCGGAGCACCGCTGTACGAGGTGGCCACGTGCGCGCTGGCGCCCGGCGAGGTCGCCACCGACGCCGACTTCACCGTCACCGTCGCCCACGGCCCCGAGGCCCTGGAGGAGGCCGACACCGTCGTCGTCCCGGCCGCCACCGAGGACTACGACGCCCGCGGACGCGGGTGGATCAGCGCGTCCCTCGCCGACGCCCTCGCCCGCATCCGCCCCAGGACCCGCACCGCCTCGATCTGCACGGGCTCCTTCGTCCTGGCCGACGCGGGCTTGCTGGAGGGGCGCCGCGCGACCACCCACTGGAAGTCCGCGCGGCTGTTCCGGGCGCTGTACCCGGAGGTCACCCTGCTGCCCGACGTCCTCTACACCGACGACGGCGACGTCCTGACCTCGGCCGGGGTCGCCTCGGGAATCGACCTGTGCCTGCACATGATCCGGTGCGACCACGGTTCGGCGGTGGCGGGCGACGTCGCGCGCGGCACGGTCGTCCCGCCCCACCGCGACGGCGGCCAGGCGCAGTTCATCAGGCATCCCGTGCCCGACCCGCCGCACTCTCCCATCGGCGCGGTCCGCGCCTGGGCGCTGCGGCGCCTCGACCGTCCCCTCACCCTGCGCGACCTGGCCGAGCAGGCGTCGATGAGCGTGCGCACCCTCACCCGCCGGTTCCGGGAGGAGACCGGCCTGTCCCCGCTGCGGTGGCTGACCCACCAGCGGATCGACCACGCCCGCACCCTGCTGGAGGAGACCGACCTTCCGGTCGAGCAGGTCGCCGCCGAGTCGGGGTTCGGCACCGCGGCCTCGCTGCGTCAGCACATGCACGCCCACATCGGCGTCTCCCCCAGCGCCTACCGCGCCACGTTCCGCGGCGCGGAACGGGCGCGGGAGGACGGGCACCGCCCGCGCTCCGCGTCCGTCCCGGCGGGGACGGCGCGGGCGGACCACCGGAGCAGACGGGGATGATCCCCGCAGACACAGCGCCGCCCCACTCCCGGTCCGGGAGTGGGGCGGCGGAATCCGAGACACACCGGCCGCGTCCGCGGCGCGTGTGTCCTACAGGACGCGGACCTGCTCGGCCTGCAGGCCCCTCGGGCCCTGCGCGATCTCGAACTCCACGCGCTGGTTCTCGTCAAGGTTGCGGAAACCGGCGCCGACGATGTTGCTGTAGTGCACGAACACGTCGGGGCCGCCTTCGTCCTGGCTGATGAAGCCGTAGCCCTTGTCACCGTTGAACCACTTGACGGTTCCCTGGGTCATGTCTGTCTCCTGACAGGTTGCTGGGTTGCGGGCCCGCAGCGCGGACCCCGATCGCACTCGAACCGCGGCGCGCCCCACCATCCCTGGTCAGACAACCGCCCGCCTCGACTTCCGCGAGCGTCGAACACGTGCACAGAAAATCTACGATCACCGATTACAACAACGCCGCCCACCGGTTATTCCTCTCGTTGCGGCGCCTCCCCGTGGCCGGGTCGGACCGCGCGGGCACGGTCGGATCCGGCGGGCACGCCGTCCGGAGAACGCCCCTAGGCGACGCCGTAGGGGCGGCCCCGGCGCTCCGGCACGGTCGGCTCGTCCTTCTTCTCCCACTCTCCGGGCAACTGCTCGTCGCCCTCGGGGACGTCGGGACGTCCCGCGTACGGATGGTCGATCGGGGTCATGCCCGGTCGGCCCCCGCCCTGTTCGGGCTCGCCGTGCTGTTCGGAGCGCTCCTCGGGCTCGCGCGGGTCTGGTGAGGATCCGGACTGCTCGGCCATTGCCGCCCCCTCGGTCCGATGCGGTTCTTTCCGCTCCTCTGCCCGTACCCGTGACCTGTTATGCGAGCTCAGTGCGCCGCGGCGGCAAAAAACGCGCTCCGGCACGCGGATACGCCGGTCCGCCGGGACTACTGCTGGCGGGTCTGGCTCTTGGGCAGGACGCTGATGGTTCCCGACTGCTCCAGGATGGCGTAGTCGATCTGGGCCATGCTGGAGATGCCCTGGCTGCTGCGGGCGGCCGCCAGGATCTCGCTCTCGTTGATGTGGTGCCTGGCCATCGGCTCACGCAGCATCTGTCCCCGGCTCACCAGCACCACCGGCACGCTCTGCGTCACCCTGGTGAACCAGCGGAACCGCCACCGCAGGAAGTCGGAGCCGCGTTCGACGGCCACCAGGGTGAGGATCACCAGCGTGGCGTTGGTGAGCGAGAAGTCGTCGCCCAGCAGCGCCTGCTGGGTGGCCTCGGAGACGACCAGGAGCAGCAGCAGGTCGAAAGTGGTGATCTGGGCCATGCTGCGTTTTCCGGCGAGGCGGAAGATCACCAGCAGAATGACGTAGACGGCGAGGGCGCGCAGGACGGAGTCCACCGGTTTCTCCTCCATGTCAGGGATAGACGAACTGCCGGAACCGCACCGGAGCAGATCCCTCGACGCCGAGTTCCCCCTGGTGCAGCCACATCTGCTCGCCCTGAAGGTTGAAGGTGACCGTCAGGGGCGTGTCGGGCCGATCGACCTCGAATTCGTAGACCAGCGTGTCGGTGCCGCCGACCACGGTCGACGGCTGCGGCGTGATGCTTTGGACCATGAACGCCTCCAGGTAGTCCTGGGAGACCCCCAAGCGGATCCGCCCCTGCTGTGCGGCCTCGGGGGCGATGCGTACCTCCAGGGTGGTGGGACCGCGCTCGCGGGTGAACCGCTCGTACTCCGCGTGTACCAGCCCGTCGGGGCTTCCCGCGCCGGTCCAGCTCAGCGGACCGGCACCGAACAGCCCCAGCAGCGCCAAGGCGATCAGCACCGCGGCCAGCGCCCACGCGCCCCGCTCCACCCGCCACTCGCGTCGCTGGAACACCGCGTCGCCGTGGACCGTCACCTTCGGTTCGCCGCCCATCCCGGCGTCCCCTCCCCAGTACCCCGGCGGTGACCGCACGCATCGGCGGCATGCCTTTCCGCACTTGCCGGAAAGACCGGCGGCAAACAGCGCGCCCGCGACGGCTCGTCCGCCTCCGCGGAGTTCTCCCGCAGCCGCGCCGGGTTTCGACGCGGACATCCACGGGCAGTGCGCAGCCACATGAAGCCCTATCGTGTCCCTGTCCTCGACAGCACCCTGGCCATGCTGGCCGAAGGCTACGCCTGGCTGCCCGACCGTCGACGCCGCGCGGCCGGAGGCATGGTCCGCGCCCGCGTGCTGGGCCAGCACGCGGTGGGTCTGCGCGGTCCGGAGGCGGTGCGGTTCTTCTACGACGAGCGCCATGTGCGTCGGCGCACGGCCATTCCCGAGCCGGTGCTGAGCACGCTGTTCGGCCACGACGCGGTGCACACCCTCGACGGGGAGGCGCGCCGCGTGCGCAAGGCGATGCTCCTGTCCCTGCTCGCGGACCCCGACGGCATCGCCGCGCTGGTCGACCACGTCACCGCCGCGTGGGACGAGGCGGTCGCGGCGTGGCCGGAGCGGCCGCGGATCGTGCTGTTCGACGAGGCGAGCCGGGCGCTCACCCGGGGGGTCTGCGCGTGGGTGGGGCTGCCTCTCAACGAGGCCGACGTGGCGCCACTGGCCCGCGACCTGGTGTCCATGGTCGACGGTTTCGCCACTGTGGGACCGCGCCACTGGCGTGCCCGGCGGGCGCGCCACCGCAGGGAGGTCTGGCTGGCGCGGCTGGTGAAGCAGGTGCGCTCCGGCGCGGTCACCGCCGCGGAGGGTTCGGCGGTCGACGTGGTGGCGCGGCACCGCGACGCCGAGGGACGGTCGCTGGACCCGCACACGGCCGCGGTGGAACTGCTCAACATCATCCGCCCGACCGTCGCGGTCTGCTGGTTCGTCTCCTTCTCCGCGCACGCGCTGCACCTGTGGCCGGAGCAGAGGGAGCGGTTGCGCGAGGGCGGAGCGGAGTACGCGGAGGCGTTCGTCCACGAGGTCCGCCGCTTCTACCCGTTCGCGCCGTTCGTCGGCGGCCGGGCGGTCGACGACCTGTCGTGGAACGGCGAGCCGATCCCCGCGGGCGCGCTCGTGCTGCTCGACCTGTACGGGCAGAACCACGACCCCGACCTGTGGGACGACCCCTACGTCTTCGACCCGCAGCGCTTCCTCGGCCGACCGCCCGGACGCGACGAACTGGTTCCCCAGGGCGGCGGTGATCCGCGCGCCAACCACCGGTGTCCGGGCGAGGCCGTCACCGTCGCGCTGCTCCAGGCCCTCGTGTCCCGGCTGGCGCGTCTGGACTACGGCGTTCCCGAGCAGGATCTGACGATCTCGCTGCGGCGCGTCCCGGCCCGTCCCCGAAGCGGCGTGGTCGTCAGCGACGTCCGTCCGCCCTCCTCCGGCCCCGGCGTGCCCCCTCCGAGACGCCACCGCGTCCGGGAGGCGGACACCGGGAAGCGGGATTCCGCATGAGGGACCGCGTCGACCGGCCGTTTGCGCGCGGGGGCGAAGGGTAGCCGCGCTCCCGTCAGCCGTGTCCGACACGAGCGCCGCCGACACCGGGAGGAGTGGTTTCCGTGCGGGTCAAGGACCGCGTCGCCGTCGTCACCGGCGCATCCAGCGGAATCGGACGGGCCACCGCGCTGGCCCTCGCCGGGAGAGGCGCCGCCGTGGTGGCGGCGGCCCGGGGCGAGGAGGCGCTGGGCGAGGTCGTCCTGGAGTGCCGGGCCCGCGGCGGCCGGGCCCTCGCGGTCCCCACCGACGTGGCCGACCCCGAAAGCGTCGAGACGCTGGCACGGCGGACGGTCGAGGAGTTCGGGCGGATCGACGTGTGGGTGAACGCCGCCGCCGCGGCCGTGTTCGGACCGTTCTCCCGGATACCGCTGGTGGACTTCCGCCGGGTCGTGGACGTGAACCTGATGGGCTGCGTCCACGGTACCCGGGCCGCCCTGCCCCGCATGCGCGAGCGGGGACGTGGCGTCCTGGTCAACATCTCCTCGGTCGCCGGCGTGGTGGCCCAGCCCTACAACCACGCCTACTCCGCGACGAAGTTCGCCGTGCGCGCGCTCAGCGCCAGCCTCCGCCAGGAACTCCGCCTCGAAGGCGACCGCGGGATCCACGTGTGCAGCGTACTTCCGGTCACGATCGACACGCCGTTCTTCGACCACGCCGCGAACCACACCGGACGCAGGGTGCGGGCGATGCCGCCGGTCCACACCCCCGAGCACGTGGCCCGCGCCATCGTCAACCTGGTCCGGTGGCCGCGCCGCGAGATCGTCGTCGGCCCCGGCCGCGGCGTGGTCGCCCTGTCCAGGACCGTTCCGGGAACGACCGAGCGGATCATGGGAGCGCAGGCGGACCGCGCCCAACTGTCGCGCACCGAACCGGCGGCCGTCACCAGCGGCATCCTCTACCGGCCGACTCCGGGGACCGGGGCGGTGCGCGGGGACTGGCACGGCGGGCGCCGTACCGCCGTGCGCCGCCTCGCCGCGGCGGCGGCGCTGGGCGGGCTCACCGCCGCGGCCGTGCGCCACTACCGGCGCTGAGTCCGGCGCGGACCCGGCGCCGTGGCCGCCGTCCCGGCCGCCCCCAGGGCAGCCCGGGACGGCGCGCAGGGGCGTCGAGGAACCGCAGAAGCTCCTGACGTCGGACCGTCCCCGTCCTCCCTCCCGGTGTCCGTCGCTCCGGTTCGGTGTCCCGTCCTGCTCCGCAACCGGCGCCGCCGGGGCCGCTGAGCGGTGTCCCCGGTCATGGGCGGGGCCGCTTCCCACCCTTCCCCGGAAGACCGATTGAGGCATTTATGTCTGCTTTTTGCTGCTCTTGGACGTACCAGCCAGGGCTGGCGGTAGGAGCGGTCACCGAGACGCCGCCCGGCGCCTCGGTGACCGCTTCGAAAGGAGATGGCATGGCCGAGCACCAGAACCCGCACGCCCAGCACGGTGACCAGCGTGTGGAGGCGCTGCGGGAGAAGTACGGCGACCTCGCCAACCTCACCGTCGACGAACTGCAGGAGCGAGCGCGCCAGCAGGGCGTCAAGTCGCCGTCCGGCCTGCGCAAGGAGGAACTGCTCGAAACCCTCACCGGCAAGGGACGCTGACCCGTCGGCCGCCCCGGCACGGCCACCGTGCCGGGGCGGCCGCAAAACCCACGACAAGCAGCACTGGGAGGAACCGTGGCCAAGGAGCAGAACAGCGAGAACGCTCGCGCCCAGCACGGTGACCGCCGTCTTGAGGAGAAACGCGGGAAGTACGGCGACCTCGCGAACCTGACCGTGGAGCAGCTCCAGCAGCGCGCCGAGGAGCAGGGCATCCAGGGCCGCTCCGGGATGCGCAAGGAGGAGCTGCTCGAAGCCCTCTCCGGCGGCAGCAGGTAGCCCAGGACAGCAGAACGCGGGCCCGGCAGTCTCCTGCCGGGCCCGCACTCTGCTGTCCGGCGGGGATTCCGCCGCCCGCGCCGCGCGGCCACCGACCCGCGGACACGGCACGTCAGGCGTTCACCTCGGTGAGCACCCGCTCGCCGAAGACGTCGAGGAAGCGCTCCTGGTCCAGGCCGACCTGGTGCAGGTAGACACGTTCGACCCCCAGGTCGGCGTAGGAGGCCAGTACCTCCGCGTGCCGACGGGGATCGGCGGACATGACGACGCTGCTGCGCAGCGCCTCGCCGGGAATGTGTGCCGTGGCGGCGTCGAACTGCTCGGGCAGTTCCAGTTCCTCGTTCAGCATCGGTGGGAGGGCGTTGAGGCGCCACTGGTCCACGGCCTGCGCGCGGACCAGTTCCTCGTTCTCGGCCCACGACAGGTGCACCTGCACGTGGACCGGCCTGCCCTCGCCGCCGCCCTCGCGGAACGCGTCGATGACCTGACGGAGCCGGTCCAGGGGTGCGTTGACCGTGACGAGCCCGTCCGCCCAGGACGCCACCTCGCGTGCGGTCTGCGGGGTGAGTGCCGCGGCCAGCAGGGGCGGCCGCCGTTCGGGCAGGGTGTGGACGCGCGCGGCCCGCACCGTCACCAGGCCGTCGTGGTCGACCGTCCGCCCTGCCAGAAGCCGCCGCACGATGTCGGCGCACTCCCGCAGCCGCGCGTTGCGCACCGGTTTGCGGGGCCACATCTGCCCGGTCACGTGCTCGTTGAGCGCCTGTCCGGAGCCGAGTGCCACGGCGAAGCGCCCCGGGAACATCTCCGCGAGCGTGGCGACGGCCTGCGCGACGACAACCGGGTGGTACCTGCCTCCGACGGCTGTGACGACGCCGTACGGCAGGGAGGTCTGCGCCATCGCCGCGCCCAGCCACGTCCAGGCGAACCCGGACTGCCCCTGCCGCTCACTCCACGGGGCGACGTGGTCGGAGGAGAGCACCGCGGCGAACCCCGCCGCCTCGGCCCGGCGGGCGAGACCCAGCAGCCGTGACGGCGGGAACTGCTCGTGGGAGGCGTGGAACCCGATCTCCATGGTCGTCTCCTTCGTGACAGGCCAGGTCCGGTACCGGCGCGGACATGCTTCGGATGCCCGGGGAACACCTTCCGGACCACCGACGTCGGCCGCGTCGGCCGGTCCGTGTCCGGCTTCCGGGTTCTTCCGTGGACGCGCTGCCCCTCCGCGCCCGTCGGCAAACGAGAAACCGCCGGTTGGAGCGCCGACCTCGGGGGCAGGCTCCGTGGTGAGCGGAGAAGACGACGGAAGGAGACCGCGATGTCGGTTCCGGAAGAGGCTCCCGCCCACCGGGCACCGGAGGAGAACACGCGACACGGCCGACTGGCCGCCCGTCCGTCCCCCGCCCCGGCGGCTCCGTGGCCCCCGGGCGTCCACCCCGTGGCCGGAGGCGCGCTGCTGCGCGTTCCCGCCGCCCCGGGACCGCACCGGCTGGCCGTGGTCCTGCACGGTGCGGGCGGTACCGCCGAGCAGGCCCTGGAGTGGCTGGCCCCGCACGCCGAGGACGCGCGGCTGCTGCTGCTCGCCCCGCGGGCCGCCGACTCGACGTGGGACGTGATCGTGGGCGGCTACGGTCCCGACGTGGTCCGGATCGACGCGGCGCTGGCGGAGGTCTTCGCGCGCTTCGCGGCGGTTCCGTCCGGGGTGGCGGTGGCCGGGTTCTCCGACGGCGCCTCCTACGCGCTGTCGCTGGGCGTGGCCAACGGGGACCTCTTCGGCGCGGTGCTCGCCTTCTCCCCCGGCTTCTCGGCCCCGCTGCTGCGCCACGGCCGTCCCCGGATCTTCGTCTCGCACGGCGTCGGCGACCGGGTGCTGCCCGTCAACACGTGCAGCCGCCGCCTCGTCCCCGACCTGGAGGAGGCCGGATATCCGGTCACCTACCGGGAGTTTCCCGGCGGCCACGAGGTTCCGCCCGAGGTGGCCGCCGAAGCGATCCGGTGGTGGTCGGCCGACGGGGAGCCGACTCCTTGACGTCCTCCCCGGCTCCGGGGCTCATCCCGCCGCCGCGGGCCCGACGGCGGGGGCGCGGTCGCCGCGGCGGAACCAGACGCCGTCGACCACCATGCCGTCCAGGCCGCGGGCCTCGCAGAACTCGACCAGGTCGGACATGCGGTTGATGAAGCCCATGCCCTTGAAGTTCAACGACGTGTTGCACAGGACGCCCACGCCGTGGCGTGCGGCGAACGCCGAGAGCAGCGCGTGCAGCGGCGCGTTGTCCTCGCGGCGCACGGTCTGTGCCCGCGCCGTCCCGTCGACGTGCGTGACCGCCCGCACGTCGGGGGAGCGCAGCCTGCGGAAGTAGAGCATGTACGGGTCGGCGAAGTCCTCGACGAAGACCCGTCCCGTGTCCTCTGCGCGGCAGCACGGCGCGATGGGGCGGTAGCTCTCACGCTGCTTGATCGTGTTGAGCCGGTCGCGGGTGGCCGCGCGGAAGGGTTCGGCGAGGATCGACCGGTTGCCCAGCGCCCGCGGACCGATCTCCCACCTGCCGCGCACCCAGGCGACGACGTCTCCGGCGGCGATCGCGTCCGCGAGCGCGCCGTGGTCCAGCGGGGTCCTGGTCCAGGTGCGGGGATCCGGGTCGGCGTCCCACTCGAACTCCAGGCCGCTGTAGACGCTCCAGTCGACGTGGGGGTCGCCGGTGGCCGCGCACAGCGCGTCGATCGCGGTGCCGATCGCCGACCCCGAGTCGTTGGGGCACGGCGGGACGAACACCGACGAGAAGTAGCCGGACCTGCGCCACAGCGTGTTCCAGTCGCAGTTGAGGCCGCAGCCTCCCGCGACGCGCAGCGGCAGGCCGGGCGGCAGGTGCTCCTTGGCCGCGTCGGCGAACACCTCAAAGATCCGCCGGTTCAGCAGTGCCGCGGCGGTCTTGGCGGCCTCCGACTCCACTCCCGCGTTGTGGAAGGGGGCGTCGCGGAAGGACGCCTTGGGGGCGGGGTAGATGGTGTCGACCGCGAGGATGCGCTCCACCGCCTCCGTGATCCGCTCGTCGGCGGAGTCGGCGTCGCCGTAGGCGGCCAGCGCCATGAGTTTTCCGCTGACGGCGAGGTCGGGGATCGCCCCGTGGTCGGGGAACGCCGGATCGGCGACGGCGAACAGGAACGCGTAGCGCGCTCCCGGCTCAGTGAGGACCGGGATCTCGCGGACGACGCGGAAGCCGTCGTCCACCAAGTAGAAGCCGCCGGTGATGCCCTCCCAGACGAGGACGGCCTGCTGCGGGTGCGTCTTCCGCGGCGCCATCCCGATCGCCGACATGATGTGCGAGCGGACGTGGGAGGAGGAGAAGTAGGTCGTCTCCCCGCCGAAGAACCGCATCCGCCGCTGCTGGGTGCGGTTGGGGTCGTGGTAGCCGACACCGACGGACCGGTGTCCGGAGCCGCCCACCACGCGCCATCCGCCCAGGGCGACGACGTCGGGAATCCTGCCGACCCGCTCGGCCACCCGGAGCAGTGTCGTGGGGGCCAGGTGCCAGTGGCGTGCGAAGGAGTCCTTCTCCGACTCCAGCGCCAGCGTCAGTTCCCCATCCTCGATCACCGCCATCGACCCGTCATGGCCGGGTTTGATTCCCACCACCAGCATCCGTGGTCGACCTCCTCACAGGGTTCTCCTCGTCCGCGGCGCGTGGCGACCCTCCTGTTGCCGGTCGTCCGGTGAACGCGCGGAGAGGCACAACAGATAACCGGAGTCGGGGTGTCCAAACCAGTGCCGGAAAGTCAGGGGGAGGGGCGCGGCATTCCAGGCAGGCGTCCGGGGTGGGTGGGCGGTCAGGGCACCCCCGGCGCCGCGTCCGCCCGCGCCTCCACCCTCCCGCGCTTTCCGGACCGGCCCGCGCCAGAGGGGGTGCCGGATTGCGGTGTCCGATGTTCTTCCGGCCCGTTCGTCTGTGGGGGCGCGGGTGGGTCGGCTCCGGGGGCGCCTCCCACTCCGGCGCCAGCCCGTGGCGGGCCGCCTCGGACGCCGGGGTGCAACGCCCCGCCCGCCCGGCTTCCCGGCGTTGGTGGCCGAGCGCGGGGAACGGGCGGGATGCCCCGAAGAGACCGCGCGGCCCCGACCGGGGGCGATCACCGCGTGGACGTCGACGGCGGTCCCGGCGCCGACCGCGTGTGGTACGTTCGTCCCGTCGGACGGCCCCTGGCCGGTCACGGACAGAAGGGGAGGTGGGTTGATGGTTGCCGTGTGGACCGCTGCCCTGCGCAGTGCCCGGACCATCCTCACGTCCCGGGCCCCGGTCTGACCTGAGTTCTCCGCCCGCCGATCCCGTCGGCGCGGACGGTCGCCCACGTGTGCATCGGGGCCCCTTTCCTCAGGGGTACACATTGTCCGAACCTTCAGTCGATTCCGT
Source organism: Thermobifida halotolerans (assembly GCF_003574835.2). Taxonomy (NCBI): domain Bacteria; kingdom Bacillati; phylum Actinomycetota; class Actinomycetes; order Streptosporangiales; family Nocardiopsidaceae; genus Thermobifida; species Thermobifida halotolerans. The sequence goes on from NZ_CP063196.1 coordinate 1,959,332, forward strand.
CACCGAGGCCTTCTTCGCCCTGCACCGCGCCCTGCCCCGCCAGGGGCCGGGATCGGACGCCACGACCCGCCGTCTGTTGGAGCTCGCCGGTCCGCTGCCGCCGCGTCCCCGCGTGCTGGACGCGGGGTGCGGCCCCGGCCGCTCCGCCCTGCTGCTGGCCGCCGAGGCCGACGCGGACGTCGTCGCCGTCGACCTGCACCAGCCCTTCCTCGACGAACTGGACGCCGCCGCGGCACGGCACGGCCTGACCGAGCGCGTCACCACGCTCAACCGCTCGATGGCGGACCTGCCCCACCCCGACCACAGCTTCGACGCGGTCTGGGCCGAGGGGTCGGTCTACACCATCGGCTTCGACACCGCCCTGAGGGCGTGGCGCCGCCTGCTCGCCCCCGGCGGCGTCCTGGTCGTCACCGAGATCGAGTGGGCCACCTGCGCGCCCTCCCGGAAGGCGCGCGACTTCTGGGAGGGCGTCTACCCGCTGCGTACCACGCGGGGCAACGTCTCGGCGGCGGAGGCCGCAGGCTACCGGGTGGACGCCCTGTGGCCGCTTCCCGACGACGACTGGTGGCGGGAGTACTACACCCCGCTCACCGAGCGGATCGCGACGGCCGATCCCACCCGGCCCGGGATGGCCCGGGCCGTCGCCGCGCTGCGGGAGGAGATCGCCCTGCGGCGCGAGCACGGCGCGCACTACCGCTACACCGGCTACGTCCTGCGCCCCGACACCGCGGCGCAGAACGGTGCGGCCGGGCCCGCCACCTGGACCGTCCGCGCCGAGGCCCCCGGGGACGCCGCCGCGGTCCGGGACATCCACCTGGCCGCCTTCCCCACCGCCGAGGAGGCCGACCTGGTCGACGCCCTGCGCGGCGACGCCGACGCGTGGATTCCCGGTCTGTCCCTGGTGGTCCAGGCTCCTGACGGCGCCCTCGTCGGGCACGTCCTGTTCACCCGCTGCCACGTGGACGGCCACCCCGCGCTGGCGCTCGCCCCCTGCGCGGTGCTGCCCGCCCACCAGCGCAGGGGCGCGGGAACCTCCGCCATTCGCGCCGGTCTGGCGGCCGCCCGCGCCAGGGGCGAGAACCTCGTTCTCGTCCTCGGGCACGCCGACTACTACCCGAGGTTCGGGTTCGCTCCGGCCTCGCGCTGGGGCATCCGCCCGCCCTTCGAGGTTCCCGACGAGGCGATGATGGGCCTCGCCCTGGACCCGACCCGTCCCGTCCCCTCCGGCGTCATCGCCTATCCGGCCGCGTTCGGGGTCTGACCGGTTCCGCCCCGGGCGGCAGGCGGCGGGGAGGCGCGGCGGCCGGGACGCTCCGCAGGGGTGTTCCGGCCGCCGCGCCTCCCCTACTCGCCGAGGTCGAGGGTGAAACCGTGGGCCGCGAGCTCGGTGAGGAACTCGACGGGATCGACGGCCTGCTCGACGTGCCGCACTCCGGCGGGCAGGTCGGGCAGCCGCCGGGCGAGGAGCGCGGCGGCCAGGCCGGTGGCGCGGCTCTGCCGGTGCCCGCCGAACGCCGCCCGCGCCGTCCCGGCGACGGCGGTCACGGCGAACCCGTCGCCGCCGACGTGGAGCCCGCCCAGCACGGCCAGGAGGACGCCGCGTATCCGGGGGTGCCGCAGCAGACGGGCGACCGCGGGTCGACCGCCCGCCGCGAGCAGCGCGGTGGCGGCGCGCGAGTCCAGGCACAGCCCGGTCCGGGCGTCCTCGATCCCGAGCGTGTCGGGCAGGGTGTACTGGTCGGAGAAGGGGAACCGGCGGACGGTGCGCCGCCCGTGGGGCGGGGGGAAGTCCTCGCGCCACGAGCCGGGCGGTCCGGCCAGGCCGTCCAGGGTCCAGTCGAGGGCCGCGGGGCCGTGCTCCTCGCCCGCGCCCAGCAGCACGCCGACGCGCACCTCCCGCGCCCCCGAGCGGGCGACGCAGTGCTTGGCCAGCAGGTTGGTCACCCCGGGCACCAGGCCGACGCTGAGCAGTGCCGCCGCTCCGCGCTCCCGGGCCAGGCCGTCGAGGGCGCGGACCGCTGAGAGCAGGCGGTGGTCGGCAGAGACGTCCAGGTAGTGGACGCCCCCTTCCAGACAGGTCCGGGCCACCCGGGGGTTGTCCCGGTCGACGCACATGAGGACGGCGTCGGCGCCCGCCACGGCCCGGGCCACGTCGGCCGGGTCGGAGGCGTCCAGGCGCAGCGCCTCGGTTCCGGGGACCGGTCGGGCCCGGTCCGGGTGGCGTCCGGCGACGACAACCGTCGCGCCGGGCAGGAGCCGGGTGAGCGCGGTGGCGGCCTCGCGGCCGACGGCACCGTATCCGCCGATGACGACGACGCGGTTCACGGCTTCCCGGTCCCTTCGGGAGCGGCGGCGAGGAGCGGTCCCGTGGCGCCGAAGGTCGCCCCCAGCCGCCGTCCGGTGTTGGGCAGGCCCGATACGGTTCCGGACCGCCCCTCGGGCGCAGCGCGCGCCGCGGGGGCGGAGAGGGCGAGCGCCGCGGCCGTCTCCGGCAGTGCGACGTTGACGACCGGCACTTCGAGAAGGACGGCGAGTCCGACCGGGGTGAGCGGTGGCGGGGTGAGCGGCCCACCCCGACTCCATGTTTTCGTAGTCACACTACAAGAATGTTTTCGTAGTGGCACTATAGTCAAGTTCATGAGTGAGACGTCACAACCGGCTCCGCGCCGCCCGTCCCGCGCGGCCACCGACCGCGGAGACGGACGCGCCGCCCGTGCCCGGGCCACCCGCGCCCGCATCCTCGCCGCGGCCACCCGACTGTTCACCGCCTCCGGCTACACCGCCACGAGCATCGGCGCCATCGCCGCCGAGGCGGGGGTCGGCGAGCAGACCGTGTACTACTCCTTCGGCACCAAGCGCGCCGTCCTCACCCGCGCCCTCGACGTGGCCGTGGCCGGCGACGACGCCCCGGTCCCCACGCTGGAGCGGCCGTGGGTGCGCGCCGCACTGGACACCCCCGACCCCGCCGAGCAGGTCCGACTGCAGGTGGCCGGGGCGGGCGACATCCACCTGCGCGCCGCGCCACTGCTGGACGTGGTGCGCAGTGCCGCGGCCACCGACCCCGACCTGGCCGAGGTCTGGAACACCAACGTCGAGCAGCGGCACACCGTCCAACGCGTCCTCGCCGAGGCGCTGGCGCGCAAGGCGCCGCTGCGCGGCGGCATGGGCGTCGACGACGCCGCCGACATCGCCCTGGCGCTGCTGAGTCCGGAGACCTACCACCTGCTGGTGCGCGTGCGGGGCTGGACGCACGAGCGCTGGCGGTCGTGGGCCGCCGACGCGCTCCTGCGCCAACTGCTCGACACATCCCGTTGACCGTTGCTGATTCCGTGGTCGGATATCAGCATTCCGCGCATTTCTGCACGGAAGGTCCGTGCCGGTGTCACCACAACGGGGGTTGGGTGTCCTGACGACGGTCTCTCGCTTCCTTCCGCGCACGCGGTTCTGCGCCACCGGCCCGCCCCGCCCCGGCCCTCAGGCCGGGGCGGGGAGTGCGGGTCTTAGGGTCGGCTCTGCGAGGCTTCGACACTGGCGTGTCCCGGTCTCCGGCCACTCCGGTACCGGTCGTGCTGGCCACCCAAGCGGCGAGGTTCCGTGCGGCGTTGTGGTCCCGATCCACCACCAGGCCACAGGCGTCGCAGGTGAAGGTGCGCACGACAGGGCAAGCCTGGCTTTCGCCGCCCCGCATCCGCTGCACGTCTTGGACGAGGCGAACCACCGGTCCGCCACGATGAGCCGTCCCCCGTTCCACGCGGTCTTGTAGGCGAGCTGGCGGCGGATCTCACCGAACCCGGCATCCGCGACCACACGGGACAGGCGCCGGTTGGCCAGCATCCCCGCCACGTTCAGGTCTTCCACCACCACCGTCCCGTACTCGCGGGCCAGAAACGTGGTGAGCTGGTGCAGCGCGTCGGTGCGCAGGTTGGCGACCCGATCATGGATGCGGTTGCGTTCGGCGTCGGCCCTGCGCCACCGCCTCGACGCCTCCTGACGACTACGCCGGTCGGGGCCGCGGCGGCGCGACACCGTGCGGCAGGCGCGGCGCAACCGCTTCAGCTCACCCTCCAGGTGGCGGGGGTTGGCGACGTGGCGGACCCGCCCGCTCGTGTCGGCGACCACCGCGAGGGTCCGCACCCCCAGGTCCACACCGGCCACCGCCCCGGGCCGCCCGGGGGTGGCGGTGGCGCGTTCGACCTCGACCTGGAAGGACACGAACCAGCGGCCCCGAGTGTGGCAGACGGTTGCTGACAGGATCCGCGCACTGCCGTTCGCGAGGCGGCGATGCAGCCTGCGGGTGTTCTCGTGGGTGCGGATCCGGCCGATCACGGGCAGCACCACGTGCCGCCGGTCATCGGCGACACGGAGGGCGCCGGTGGTGAACCGACACGCCAGGCGAGCCCGGTGCTTGGACGTGAACCGGGGGCGGCCCACCGGCGCTCCGGCGCGCTCGCCGCGCCTGGAGCGGGCGTAGTGGTCGAACGCCGCCGCCGCGGCGGCGAACCCGGTGTTGTACGCCTCCTTGGAATTTGCGCTCCACCAGTCACAGAACCGGGGATCATGCCTCCTGGTGGCGTTGCCCGCCCTGCGCAGAGCCGGCAGCGACCAGGCCCGCCACGGGGTGCGGTCGGCCTCGGCAATACCGTAGGACTCCTCGGCGCGGCGCTGCTCCCAGGAGGCCAGCACATGCGCCACCGCCCAGTTGTACGCGGCGCGCGCCGCCCCGCAGTGCGACCTGAGCCGCGCCCCAGCCTCGGCGCCCGGGTCCAGAGCGAACCGGTACGCCTGGACCACACGCCCCGGCGCGGGCGCGAACCCGCGCCCCTTCTTCGGCCTGGCGCTCATCCGTCCACCGCCGTCGCCGCATCAATCGCGGCCTGGGCGCGCCCGCGGGCCGATGGGTGCCCGTACAGGCGGGCACACAACACGGTCAGCACCTCGGTCATGTCCCGCACCAGATCATCGTCGGTCTCCTCGGCGTCCAGCACGACCAGGCGCCGCCCGCACGCCGCCAGCGCCGATTCCAGGTGTTCGACACCGAACCGTGCCAGCCGGTCACGGTGCTCGACCACGATCACCGACACCCCGGCATCGCCCAGGAGCCGGTGCAGCTTCCCGCGCCGCCCGTTCAGTCCGGACCCGACCTCGGTGACCACCTCACACACCGCGAACCCCCGGGCGGTGGCTTCCTGCACGACCCGGGACACCTGCCGGTCCAACTCGGCCTACTGCTCAGCCGAGGCCACCCGGCAGTAGGCCACCGTGCGGCCCTCGGCCCGGGGAGGCTCCGCAACGATCCACGTTCCGGAGGGCGCCTGGTGGACGGGCACGGGCATGCGCCCGCTCCTCACCCACCGCCACGCGGTCTGACAGCTCACGCCCCGCTGGCGCGCCCACTCCGAAAGCTTCACGCCACCATTACACGACCACAGACGACTACGTCTGGTCATGAGACCTGGAACAGATGTCAACCCCCGTTCCCCTCCCCACCGGGCGGGGATTCCCGCCGGGGCCGTGAGACCGCCTCGGCGGACCCCGGCCCCGGGTGCGGCACCGGGAAGCCGGGGCCGGGCCGAGGAGGTCCCGGGGGTGGTCGGGGGCGGATCACCACGGGGTGGCGGCACCCCCCTCCGGCACAGCGCCCTCACCGGTGTCCTGCCCTCCCCTGGGTCCGCGGCCGCGGACTTTCCTCCCCATTCCCGGCTGTCCGCATCCGGCCACCGGAAAATCCATCGGAGACGGCATCCCGCTGTCCAGCTTTTTCATCAGAAGTTAATAATAGTTCTCACGACGCCGCCGATTTCTCATTCATTTCCCGCTTGACAGGGCACACCCCGCAAGGCGAATATCCTGGGGGCCGAAAGAGGGAGAGAGTATCGCAATATCGCGCCTGAGGACCTTCAGCCTTTCCGGACCGTTCGGACGGATTTTTGCGTCCGACAACTCCACTGTCAGATCTTGAGCCGTGTGACGCTCCTCACAGAGGTCGTCGCGCCTTCGAAGTCACCCTGTCAAGGCGGCGGGGATCTCTCGGACCATTTCCGCAGGAAACCAGAACGCCGTTCAGTCGCCAGCCCTTCAGGGCACTCACCGAAGGAAAAGATCTTGTCTCTTTCCATGCCAGCCGGACACACTCCCCGATACACCGATTTCGAGATCGTCGGTCTCTCCGACGAGACCATGCGCGAAGGCGGCGAAAGGGCACTCTACGGTGCCGACGACGAAAGCAAGCTGAAACTCATCGAGGCCCTCGCGGAGGCGGGTGTCCGCGACATCGACCTCGGCTCGGGGCTCACCGAACCGAAATTCCTGCTCCGCTGTCTCCACTCGCAGCACCTGCTCGGCCGGATTCCCGAGGACACGCAGTTCGTCTTCAACCTGACACTGAAGACATGGGAGCCGCTGTGCGAGGCTCTCCAGATCATTCCCAGGGACTACCTGGCGAAGATCCAGGTCAGTCTGGGAATGGTGGAGCACCGCCAGAGCGAGAAACTCCTGGAGCGGGCGCACGAGGCGCTGTCCTCCATCGGTGTCGGCTCCTTCCGCGCCAGCATCCTCAACGCGTTCTCGCACGAGATCGACGAGGACCGGTACGCGTTCATCAACGAGCAGATCGAACGCGTCCGCCAGTTGGGGATCTCCCTGGTCCGGGTGAACGACTCCATCGGCACCCTGTATCCGGAGTCGACGGCGGTCCTGGCCTCGAACCTGGTCAAGGACAACCCGGACATCACCTTCTACCTGCACTCCCACGACGACCGAGGGCTGGGGCTGGCCAACTCCCTCGCTTCGATCTTCCACGGCTTCCAGATGGTCGAGGGCGGAGTCGCCGGATTCGGCAACCGCGCCGGACTGGCGAACGTCGAGGTGCTGAGCCAGATCTTCGCCGAGCGCCGCATCAGCGTCGCCGGCACCGTCCTGGACACCGAGAAGCTCTCCCGAGCCGCGGCGCTCGCGGAGGAGGTCTTCATGGTGCTGCCGAACGTCTACCGCCCGGTCAGCGGCATGCTGGTGCGCAACGAGAACGCGGGCATCGTCAACGTCCCCGACTACCTGGGGGTCAGTCGACCGGTCGACTACTTCCTGAACCCCATCGGGATCTTTCCGACAACGGTCGCCCAGGTGCTGGAGAACAGCGGATTCCCCGAGGAGTACCTCCGGGACGAGGAGTTCCTCGCCGAGGTCACCCGGCGCCTCGTGGGCTACATGGAGGACACCCTCCACCCGGCCAAGCGGGAGCGCTTCGACGCGCTGCTCCACCAGGTCCGGGAGTTCTACACCGACATCGTCCGACTCGACGCCGTGCACAACGTCGCTCTGGAGGTGCTGCAGGACCGCAGCAGCACCGCGGTGGCGCTGCAGGCCGGAGTCTGACCCCTCCTGTCCCGGGCGCGCCGGACGGACTCACCCGCCCGGCGCGCCGCCGAGGACGCCGCAGAGATACCGATAAGCCGCTTTCCGCCGGAGTCTAGGGGGTGGACCTCTGATGGGGGTCGGACCGCTGCTGTCGACGCTGGTCCCGCTGTTCGCCATCGTCCTCATCGGATACCTGGCCAGCTATTTCGGGTCCTTCCAGGGCAACGCCCAGAAGGCCATCAACGACTTCGTCTTCTACATAGCCCTGCCCGCGCTGCTGTTCGGGGCGGTCGTCAACTCCGGACTGTCCGACGGGATCTCGTGGGCGTTCATCGGGGCGAACCTCACCAACCTGGTCATCGGATCGGTGATCGGACTGCTCGGCGGTCTGGCGCTGTTCCGCCGGGAACTGCCCCGGGCGCTGACGACGTCGATGCTCGCGGGCTACGGAAACGTCGCCTACCTCGGCGTCCCGCTGCTGGTGAGCGCGGTCGGGGCGCAGGCGGCGCTGCCCGTGGCGCTGGGGCAGCTCATACACAACATGTTCTTCATGGTCTTCTACCCCCTGTGCGTCACCCTGGCCGTGCGGCGCTCGCGCGTGGTGAACGCGGCGAAGCAGCGCGGACGGGCAGAAGGCGCGGTGGCGGTCGAAGAGCGCTCCCCCGCCCCCGGAGGCGAGAGCACGGGACGGGCCATCTTCCGCAGCGTCGTCCTCAACCCGGTCAGCCTGTCGGTGGTCGCCGGCCTGCTCTTCGCTCTCCTCGGCCTGCGGTTGCCGGGCCCGGTGGCCGACACGGTCGAGATGCTCGGCGGTGCCGCGGCGCCCGGAGCGCTCTTCGCGGTCGGACTCACCCTGCGCCGGGCCGTGACGGCGCTCCAGGAGGGCAGCGTGAGCCCGACCGAACTGGGGTTCACCGTGGCGGTGAAGCTCGCCGTCATGCCGCTCGTCGCGGTCGGCCTGGTCACGTGGGTCTTCTCCATGCCCGAGGTGTGGGCGTTCACCACCGTCGTGATGTGCGGACTGCCCAACGCCGCGACCGCCTACGTCCTGGCGCAGCAGAAGGAGTCCGGAGCCCAGCAGGCCGCCGCGGCGGTGGTCGTCACCAGTGTGCTCTCACTGATCACCATTCCGCTCGTCGCCGTGGTCGCCTGAGGCGGCGGAAAGCACAGAGGAGGAACCATGCTCGTCGCGTTCTCCGTGAGCCCGCTCGACATCGGCGAGTCCGTGGGAGCGGCTGTCGCCCGAGCCGTGAAGGTCGTGCGCGACAGCGGACTGCCCAACCGCACCGACGCGATGTTCACCACCGTGGAAGGCGAGTGGGACGAGGTCATGAGGGTCGTCAAGGAGGCGGTCCAGGCGGCCGGAGAGGGATCCGGCAGGGTCACCCTGGTCCTCAAGGCCGACATCCGTCCGAACGTGACCGACGCGCTCGACGGCAAGGTCGCCTCGGTCGAGGCGCACCTGCGCACCATGTGATCCGGAACGCCAGGAGGAGATCCCCCATGCGTCTTATGCGCGTAGGCCGCGCCGGCGCGGAGATCCCGGCCGTGTACGCCGGGAAGGACCAATACATCGACGTCTCCGACCTCGTCGAGGACTTCGACGCGGCCTTCTTCGAGGCGGGTGGGTCCGCCCTGCTCGCGGACCCCGTCGCCGAACGGCTGGCCGCGGGGGCGTCCCGGCCCCTGGCGGGGCAGCGGGTGGGCGCGCCCGTCGCGCGCCCCCACCAGATCCTGTGCATCGGGCTGAACTACACCGACCACGCGCAGGCGACCGGGCAGAGCCTGCCGGAGGAGCCGGTGCTCGCCACGAAGGCCCCCAACACCCTGACGGGCCCCGAGGACCCCCTGGTCCTCCCCCGCGGCTCGACCAGGACCGACTGGGAGGTGGAGCTCGGCGTCGTCGTCGGCCGCCGCGTGAGCTACCTGCCCGACGAGCGGGCCGCGGAGGAGGCGATCGCCGGATACGTGCTCGTCAACGACGTCACCGAGCGGTTCCTCCAGTTCGAACGCGGCGGGCAGTGGAGCAAGGGCAAGTCCGCGGCCACGTTCAACCCGTGCGGCCCCTACCTGGTGACCCGGGACGAGCTCCCCGACGTCTCGGACGTGGGCCTGTGGCTGGAGGTGAACGGGCAGCGCAGGCAGCACGGGTCCACCAGGAACATGGTCTTCTCCCCCGCCCACCTCGTGTACTACCTCAGCCAGTTCATGGTGCTGGAACCCGGTGACCTGATCAACACGGGAACGCCGGCGGGCACGGGGATGTCCTCCGATCCGCCCTCCTACCTCGCCCCCGGTGACGTGGTGGAGCTGGGGGGCGACCCGTTGGGGACGCAGCGCCACACGGTCGTCGCGTCTCCGTGAGGCGGTGCGGGCCCGGCGCACCGCCGTGTCCTGCGCGGCACCCGCACCGCCCCCAGTGCGGGGTGGTGCGCGTGCCCGTGGACGCGGGGAGCGGGCCCCGGCTCCGAGGCCCGCTCCCCTTGCTCCCACCGCCCCGGTCCACCGCGGGCCGGGGCGGCCTCTCAGAGTTCGACCTGCCCGTAGGGGACCAGTCGCACCGGGCCGATGAGTCCGTACTTCTGCCGGGCCGCGCCGCCGTACACGTCGGGCCGGAAGACCCGCATGCGGTTGATCAGGGTCGTGGCGACCTCGATCTCGATGGTGTTCTTCCCCTTCACCAGGTGGGGGCCGACGTCGACGCGCCGGGTGAGCTGGTCGGCCGGGGGCAGCGGCGTGCCGTTGACCGTCACCCGGAAGGTGTCGGTCACCTCCCCCAACTCCAGGTGGGCGCCGACCCCACCGGTCCACCCCTCGCCGAGGTCGACGGTGGTGGTGTAGCGGCCGATGCCCGAGACATCGGCGAGGTCGGGCAGATCGGTCCAGGGGGCCGGGGAGTCCAGGGTCAGCTCGTGGCTGCTGATGTCGGTCTCGGTGGCGCTCGCTCCCGGACGCCAGTCCTCCACCTCCAGCGTCCAGCCGGTGAGTTCGACGGTGTCGCCGACCTTGTCGACGCGCACGCCGTCGGTGCCGCCGTCGGCGTAGGTGACGGTGTAGTCGCCCGGCTCGGCGGCCCGCACCACGGGCTTGCCGCCGGAGAGGACGACATCGTCGGCGTCGGTGCCGCTCACCACGGCCCATCCGGGCCTGCCGTCGCCCACCAGGTTGTGCTTGGCCAGGGCGATCGCGCTGGACGCCCCGGGGGCGAGCCGGACGCGCACCGTGACCCGGTCCCCGTCCACCCGGTGGACGACGATGGGGGTGATCTGGCCGCTCCACAGGTCCAGGGCGTAGGGACGGGCGTCCTTCACCTCGGTGGTGATGGTCACCTCGTGGTCGACGGCCTGGGTGTCGGAGCCGTTGGCGAAGTAGTACAGCTCCACGTGCTTGTCGCGGCGCTTGGCGTGCAGCAGCGGGGAGGACTGCGCGTAGCTGACGGCGGGCCGCAGGCCCAGCGCGGCGATGCCGTCGGCGATGTCGTCGCGGGTGGCGACCTGCTGGACGCCGGGTTGGGCGAGCAGGTCGGCCATGACCCCGGCCAGCTCGGTGTTGTCCGTCTGGTCGACGCCGGGCGCCTCGGGGGCGCTCCAGTCGCCGACGATGACCATCGGCAGCCCGTCCCGGGCGTAGCGCAGCAGGCGGCGCGCGGTCTCCAGCGGCATGGTGGTCGCGCGGCCGCTGAACGCGTCGCCCTCGAAGACGAGCAGGCGGTAGGCCGGGCCGTCGGGGGCGAGCCGCCCCTTCTTGACCTTGGGGTCGGTCACCTCCAGCAGGCGGGGGCTGACGAACTGGTGGGTCCAGCCGAGCTTGACGCCGGTGCTGCTGAAGTAGGCCGCGCCGAACCCCGAGCCGGCGTAGCCCTTCTGGCGCAGGAAGGCGACGTCGACCGTTGAGGCGCCGGTGCGCAGCAGGTACTGGGCGCGGGCGAAGAACCCGGCCACGTCGGGGGCGTGCCGCCAGGTAGGGTGGCGCGGCCCCCAGGACTCGCTGTAGCCGATGCCTCCGCTGTAGGGGGTGAAGGCGGCGAAGCCGGGCCACTGGGCGCCGGGGGCGTCGGCGTAGGAGAAGCCGTGCAGGACCGCCTGGTTGACGCCGGCCGCGTACTCGCGGGAGATCGTGCGGACCGTGCGCGCCCAGGTGGTGCTGTAGGAGCCGCCGTAGACGGCGCCCGCCTCGCTGGACAGGATCGTGTTGCCGCCCAGGTCGCGGCCGCCCGCCAGGGAGCGGAAGTCGTCGAGGTTCTTGAAGCCGAGCGACTCGCCCTCGGGGATGTCCACGATGGCGGCCTTGGTGACCGCGTCGGTCTGCAGGCCGTAGGGCTGGATCCGGTACTGCAGGCCCAGCTTGTCGGCCCACTTCTTCAGCGGCTTGATGTGCTTGTCGATGTAGAGCTGGCTGAGGGTGTCGTTGTAGTCGTCCAGCAGTCGGCGGTCGGTTGTCGAGTCGAAGGAGAACACCCGATTCTCGTCCTGCTGGATGGCCAGCGGCAGGTAGGGCTTGAGGGCGTATCCGGTGTGCCGCTCGAAGTCCTCCGGCATGGTGGTGGTCCACAGGGTGGCGTCGGTCTCCATCTCGATGGAGTCCTCGAAGAGCGCGCCGCCCGCCTTCTTGAGGAGTGCGCGGACGCGGTTGTTGAGGATCGCCTCTTCCCAGAAGTCGATGACCGCCTGGGTTCCGGTGGTGCTGAAGTGGTCGACCACGTAGGACACCGGTTCGGTGTGCGGGCCCCGTTCCGGGCGCTGGCCGGAGCCGCGCTCCCAGTAGGAGATGACCGCCCAGGTGGCGTCGTCGGGCGGGCTCCAGGTGAGGTTTCCGTCGGTGACGCGGTCGGTGACCTCCTCGACGGTGTCGGCGACGAGCTTGTAGGGCCGCTTGTCGGTGGAGGCGCCGTCGGCGAGCCGGGCGACCTGGACGGCGACCAGTCTGCGCTCGGTGACGCCCTCGGCGGGTTCGACGACCGGTTCGGGCACCGCGCCCGCGAACTCCTGTCCGCCGGAGAGGAACTCCACGCCGTGGGCGAGTTCACGCACGGCCGCGGTGTCCTGCGGGGTGATCGTGGGGACGGCGGCGGGCCAGGCCGGGCCGATGGTGAGGTCGATGGTGACGCCGCGCTTCTCGGCGCGGGCCAGTGCCGCCTCCAGTGCGCTCACCCAGGCGGGGGTGCCCCAGCCGCTGTTGGCGGGGTCGAGGTCCTCGGTGGCGCTGTGGTGGACGTCGGCGATCTCCAGACCACCGAAGCCGGCGTCGGCGACCTGGTCGACCTCGCGTTCGATCTCGGCGGGGTCGACCAGGCCGTGCGGCCACCACCAGCGGAACTTCGCCTGCGCGGCGCGGCCCGGGGCGGGGAACTCGGCGGCGAGGTCACCGGGGGCGGCCAGTGCGGGGGTTCCGCCCAGGGCGGGCGGCACGGCGGCGGCTGCGCCCAGGGCCGCGCCCAGGCCGAGGAACAGCCGCCGGGAGGGTTGGCGAAGTGGCTTGCGGGGGTCTTCGCCGTGCGAATCGCTCATGCTGGTCCTTCTCGGTTTCCGACAGTTGCGCCGGGTGTGCGGGGGGTGGCCGAGGGGTGGTCCGCGGACGTCGTCCGAGTCGGCTTCCCGGAGTCGACCGCGGACCCCGACGGCCGGTTGAAACGTTTCAGCGAAATTACTGACAAGGATTTCTTCGGCGCAACGACGTGGCCACTTCCGGCCAATTTTCCGCCCCACCCGATTCCGCATTGCGAAATCGAGACATCCGCCACTCGGTGGCGGCGAGCCGGACCTCAGAGGATCTCCCAGATCAGAGCGGGTAGCACGCACTCGGAAGACGACTCCCCACACCCCCGCCCACCCGATCTCCGAAGACCGGAGGTGGATGTGCTGTCAGCCACACCCCTCCGACGCGGGTAAACCACTCAGAAAGTGTGGTATTTAACCGCCGCCACCATGACCGCAGGTGAACAAGGGCGCTCAGGGGGTGAACCGCTTCCCCCACCCGCTTGGCGAACGTTTTATTCAGCGCGCCGCTCCGGCTCGCGTCGGAGAGCGGAGGGGGCGCTCCCGCTCTGGCAGGACCCCCGCCAGAGCGGCACCGGGCGGAACACGGCCGCTGCGCCGACACCGGCGGCGTCCGCGCCGCCTTCGAGGGCGTCTGGACGACCTGGAGCACCGTTCGCGCCGTCGCCACGACCGCCGCGTCCGCCTCCTGCTGCGCGCCCTGGTCCCGCGCGGCTCCGACTCCCCGGCAGCCCGACGCGCTGGAGGGACTCGGAAGGACGCGTGCCCGTCCGGGCGCCGGGCACGCGCCGAGGGCCCACCGTCCGGTGAGCCCTCGGGATTCCCTGCGCTCCGAGGGTCAGACGACACCCTCGGGAGTGGCGCCCTCGATCGGCACCGCGTCGGCGGTGAGCCGGTCGATTGCGGCGAGGTCCTCGGCGGTGAGGGTGGTCTCCGCCGCGGCGAGGCTGTTGTCGATGTTGTGGAGGTTGCGCGCTCCGACGATCGCCACGTGCACGCCGGGCTGCGCCAGCACCCACGCGATCGCCAGTTGGCTGACCGTGAGCCCTCCGGCCCCCGCCAACTCCGCCAGCCGGTCGACGACCGCGAGGTTGTGGCGCAGTGTCTCACCGCGGAACGCCGAGGAGTGCGCGCGCCAGTCGCCGGGCCCGAACGCGGTGTCCGCCGTCATGCGGCCGGTGAGCAGTCCGCTGGCCAGGGGGCTGTAGGCCAGCACTCCGATGTCGTGCTTGCGGGCATAGGGCAGGATCTCGTCCTCGACCCCACGGCGGAACAGGTGGTACGGCGGTTGCAGCGTCTCGACCGGGCGGAGGGAGTCGAGGGCGGCCAACTGGGCGGCGTCGTGGTTGGACACGCCGACGTGGCGGACCTTGCCCTCGTCGACCAGTTCCTGGAGGGCGGCGGCGGTCTCCTCCGCCGGGGTCGCCGGGTCGGGCCAGTGCACCTGGTAGAGGTCGATGTGGTCGACGCCGAGAGCACGCAGGCTGGACTCGGCGCCCTGCCGCAGCCAGGCGCGCCGGGCGTCGCGCGGGCGGTCGGGATTCGTGGTGAGGCCTCCCTTGGTGGCGATCACCAGGCTGTCCCGGTCGCGGCGGAGTTCGTCGCGCAGCGCCGCGCCCAGCACCCGCTCCGCCTGTCCGAACCCGTAGGCCTGCGCGGTGTCGAAGAGGTTCACGCCGAGTTCGCGGGCGCGCCGGACGGCCCGCACCGCGTCCCGTTCGTCGAAGAACCCCCAGTCCCCGCCGAACTGCCAGGTCCCGAAGGCGATCCGGGAGACGTCCAGACCTGTCCTGCCCAACAAGGTGTAGCGCATACCTCCATGACAGCCCACCGGCGGTCATCCGCCGGCAAGGCGCACCACCTCCAGGCCCCCAGGAAGGACAAAAGGTGGACAACCGGACGCGAGAGTGCCGCCCCGGCCGGTGAGCCGGAACACGGCGCACCGGGGTGAAGGCCACCTGGAGCTTCCCCGGCCTCCGTCTCTCGGCACCGGCTGGAGGCTCCACCGCCCCGCGCGGAACCCGTGGGGCGGGCGGTGGCCCCGACGCCCTCGGGGTCACTCCGACCGGGGTGACCCGCTGAGCTCCATCAACTGCTCGAGCCGCTCCGCCGGGATGTCGACACCGGTGAAACTCAGGAACTGCCGCAGCGGCATCGAGGCGACCATCGTGAGGAGGTCCTCGCTCTGCTCCGCCTGGCGGGCCTGCTCCTCGCCCATTCCGGCGGTCAGGCTCTCCAGGAACGCCAGGCCGACGACGGGATGGGAGAACCACTCCCCCACGGTGGAGTCGAGTGAGAGCACCTGCGCGACGGCGTCGCCGGTCAGGGTGACGGTCGCCTCGGCGGCGACGTGCGAGGCGTCCTGGCCCACCTGGATCCGGTACTCGCCCGGAGCGACGACCCACCGGCCGAGTTCGATGTCGTAGTAGGCGAAGGCGCGGCGGTCCAACGGCATCTCGACCGTCCGGCTCTCCCCCGGTTCCAGCGCCACCTTCGCGAAGGCGCGCAGTTCGCGGGCCGGACGGCGCACCGGACCGGCGGCGGTGGCGACATAGACCTGGACCACGTGCTTTCCGGCCCGCCGCCCCGTGTTCGCCACGGTGACCTCGGCGACCGCGGTGTCGTCCCCGGTGACCGTGACCTCCAGGTCGCGGGTGGCGAAGGTCGTGTAGCTGAGCCCGTGGCCGAAGGGGTAGCGCACCGGCCGCTCCACGGTCTCGTAGTAGCGGTAGCCGACCATGACGCCCTCGCCGTAGCGGACGTGGCCCTGCTCTCCGGGGAAGTTGAGGTGGGCGGGGGTGTCTCGCAGCCGCAGCGGGATGCTCTCCGCCAGGCGTCCGGACGGGTTGGCGACCCCGAAGAGGAGGTCGGCGACCGCCGGGCCTCCGGCCTGCCCGAGCAGCCAGCACTCCAGGACGGCGTCCACCTCGTCGTGCCAGCCCTCCAGCGAGACGACGCCGCCGTTGGACAGCACGACGACGGTGCGCGGCGCCGCGGCGGCGACCGCGCGGATGAGTTCGACCTGCTCGGCGGGCAACTCGATCGTCTCCCGGTCGAATCCCTCGGACTCCTGTGCCTCCCCGAGGCCCGCGAACACGACGGCGACCTCCGCCGCCGCGGCGGCGTCGACCGCGGAGCGCCGGAGGTCGGCCGCACCGCCGGAGCCGTCGGTGGTGAAACCCCGCTCGTAGTGGACGGTCCGGCCGCGGGACTCGGCCAGGGCGCGCAGGGCGTCGAGGGCGGTGTCGACTCGGGTGGGGTTGATGTGCGAACTTCCCCCGCCCTGGTAGCGCGGTGCGGCGGCGAACTCCCCGATGACCGCGATCGTGGAGAACCGGTCGAGCGGGAGCGTGTTCCGCTCGTTTCTGAGCAGGACCGGGCACTCGGCGGCGAGCTCGCGGGCGAGCGCGTGGTGGGCGTCGGCGTCGAAGCCGTCGGCGGGCGCGGCCCGTTCGGTCAGCTCGGCCACCCGGCGCGCGCTCCGGTCCACGAGCGCCCCGTCGAGCCGCCCCTCGCGGACGGCGTCGACGATCTGCCGGTCGGTGGCGCCCCCGCTGCCCGGCATCTCCAGGTCCAGGCCCGCGGCCAGTGCCGCGACGCGGTCGTTGACCGCGCCCCAGTCGGAGACGACCGCTCCGGTGAAACCCCACTCGTCCCGGAGCACCTCGGTCAGCAGCCAGTGGTGCTCGGAGGCGTAGACGCCGTTGACCCGGTTGTAGGAGCACATCACCGTCGCCGGTCGCGCCTGCGTCACCACGCGTTCGAACGCGGGCAGGTAGATCTCGCGCAGCGTGCGCTCGTCGACGTCCGCGCTGATCCGCATCCGCTCGGTCTCCTGGTTGTTGGCCGCGAAGTGCTTCACCGAGGCGCCGGGGCCCTCCGCCTGGAGGGCGCGGACGTGCGCGGTGGCCAGCACCCCGCTCAGCAGCGGGTCCTCGGAGTAGTACTCGAAGTTGCGGCCGCACAGCGGGGAGCGTTTGATGTTCACGCCCGGTCCGAGCACCACCGCCACGCCGAGCGCCCGCGCCTCGCGGCCGAGGGCCGCGCCGAGCCGGGCGGCCACGTCCGGGTCCCAGCTCGAACCGACCGCGGCGGCCGGTGGGAAGCAGGTGGCCGGTTCGCTGTCGTTGATGCCGAGATGGTCCGTCTCCCCCGCCTGGCGGCGGATGCCGTGCGGGCCGTCGGTGAGGACGATCGAGGGGATCCCGGCCTCCTCGACCGCCTTGGTGGTCCAGAAGTCCCGTCCCGACAGCAGCGAGGCCTTCTGTTCGAGTGTCAGGGCGTCGAGGTCGATCCGCGCCATCAGCGGCTTCCTTCCTGGGTGGGTGCCAGTGCGTCGACGGGGTCCCCGGGGCCGTCAAGGCCGGGGGCCTGCGTTGGTCGCAATACCCGGGGGTTGCGATCCTCAGCCACCGGGACCACCGCGCACCCGCATAGGGGTTGCGGTCCCCAGCCACCACGGAGGGTGGCTACCACAGTGTCTGAAGTGCGCAAACACCTCACTGCTCGGCGACACTCACGACTCAGAAAGGAATGAGGGTTCTCACTGATGTGTGAGTGTTCGGTTCTGCGGTGGGCGCGGGTTCTTTCCGGAGAAACCGGGGAAGGACGAGGCATTCCACCCCGGCCGTCCGGAGCGGGCCACCACCGGCTGGCGGCGGCTGGTCGAGGCACCCCGGGCGCCGAGTCCGGGCGCGCTCTGCGGGCGGACCAGCGCCGAAGGAACACCGGCCACCCCCGGGGGCAGCACCTTGTAGTGCGGGGCCGCCTTGGAGGGTGCGGGTGGGTGGGGCCGTGTCCGGACTCGGCGCCAGGGCGCCTCGACCGGACATCGGCAGCCCGTGGTGGCCCGCTTCTGGAGGGTTCTGTGGAACGCCTCGGCCTCGCCGGAGGTGCGGCGGAATCGCATCCGCCGCGAACCCGGCTGTCAAACCTCGACGAGACCAGCTCTCAAGCCCGAGGAAGCAAAGACCCCCGAACCAATGCGGACCCTGTTCGCTCCGTGCCGGCTCTCAGATTCCGTACACCGCTGACACCACGCGGCACGCCCCGACACTCGGCGGCACCCCGAAGCGCCGCCCCGATGCCGCAGCACCGGAAACACCCGCCCCGCCGCATGACCGGCACTCCCCACTCCACCGGGGCTTCCGCCCTCATCCCCGCAGCACCTCCTCCCCCACTACCGAGGAGTCTTTCCCGTCCTCTCCTCAGCCTCCTCCGCGCCGCGCACGTCCCCGCCACCAGCACCCGGCCGAACCAATATGTGCACGAAGAGCGGGGGCACGTCATGCAGCGTGTCGGCGGGCGGCCCACGTGAAGAGCGGTGCCGGTCCTCACCGCGCCCTGACCGGCAGCGCCGCCCGTTCGCGAGGCCTGGCCGCGCCCGGCCGCCGCAGGCGCTCGGGGGTCCCCGCCGCAAGCGGCGCTCCGTCCTGCGTACGCTCAAAAGGTCCTGAGCGGCGGCCCCGCCGCCGCGTCCCCCCTCCCCCCGACCAATCGGAGATCCCCGTGGCCAAGGAGCACCACTACCGCGTCCAGCTCACCTGGACCGGCAACACCGGTACCGGCACCTCGTCCTACCGCGCCTACCTCCGCGACCACGAGGTGTCCGCCGAGGGCCGACCGGCCATTCCCGGATCGTCCGACCCGGCCTTCCGGGGCGACCCCGCCCGGTGGAACCCCGAGCAGCTCCTGCTCGCCTCGCTCGCCCAGTGCCACATGCTCTGGTACCTGCACCTGGCCACCACCGCCGGGGTCACCGTCGTCGCCTACCGCGACGAGCCGACCGGCACCATGGTCGAGGAGGCTACGGGAGCAGGGCACTTCAGCGAGGTCACCCTGCGACCCCGCGTCACCGTCGCCGACCCGGCGCAGGTCGAACTCGCCGAGAGCCTGCACGGACGCGTCGGGGAGTTCTGCTTCATCGCCCGGTCGGTGAACTTCCCCGTCCATCACCGGCCCGCCACCGACGCGACCGGAACCGCGGACTCCGGGACCCTCCACGACTGACGGCGACGGGACGAGCAGGCGGCCGGTCCCCGTGGCCCCTCGGCGATTGCGGACAGTTTGCGACCGCTGTCCTTGAGAGGAGCCACACGGGCGCCGACACGGCAGCCCGGCCGTCGCTGCCTTCCGCTCCGCGGTCTGCGGGGGCTCCCCTGTCGACCTGCGGTCCCGGCCGGGGTCGCGAACCGGCTCGGCCGCCCGCACCTCGCCCCCGCCCCCGGCGCCCCGACGCGGCGCCGGGGGCGGACCACCGGCACCAAAGCCGCCCGCCTAGAAGCAGCAGCAGCCGGGGTGCCCCCGGAACAGGACGCACCGCGCGTCCAGGTAGTAGCGTGCGTCGCCGCTCTCGGGCCGGTCGCAGGGCGCGAGCAGACGGATCCTCGCCCCCGCTTCCGAACGCCATTCGCAGCATCCATGTCGCACTCTCTCGCAGCGCGTGTCCTTCCGCGGCGAAGCTCTCACACTGCGGCTGCGTGGTTCGGGTCCCGACCGCCCGCGCCGGACCGCTCCGGTCCCCTCGGCGGACGTGGTGCCGTGCCGGTCGCACGGGCCGCTTCCCCGCCGCGGGCGGTCGGCACCGCGGTGCTCCGAGGGCACAGGGTCTCCGGAGCACCGCGGCGGTGGGCGGTCACACGGTGGTCGTCCGCTGGTCGCGGAGCACGACGGGCATGAGCGCGAGCGCGATGACGGCCAGCGCCAGGTTGCCGACGAGCGCGGCGGTGAACGCGGTGGTGGAGACGGCCAGTCCCGCACCGGCGCCCAGGACGACCCCGAAGACCAGCCCCAGCACGGTGACGCCGAAGGACATGCCGATCTGTGTCGTGGTCTCCAGGACCCCGGAGGCCGCCCCGGCATCCCTCTGCGGCACGTTGGCGAGGACCGCGCCGAACAGCGGACTCACCCCCAGCCCCTCGCCGAAGCCGATGACCGCCAGCGCCGGGGCCATGATCCAGCCGCTGAGACCGGTGTCGAAGGCCAGCGCGCATCCCAGCAGCATCAGGGTTCCCGCGGCGTTGACGGCGTAGCCGAGGGTCAGCACCCTCATGCCGATGCGTTCCTGGATGCGGGGCGCCAGCAGTGAGGCGGCGACGAAGGCCACCGCGAGCGGGGTGAAGGTCAGGCCCGCCACCAGCGGCGAGTACCCCATACCGCCCTGCAGGTGCAGGGTCAGCACGAAGAACAGTCCGGCGTTTCCCGCGAAGAACGCCAGCGCGAGGACGTTGCCCCCGGCGAAGCCCGGCAGTCGGAACAGCGACGGGGGCACCAGGGGGTCCCCGCCGATCGCGGCAAGGCGGCGCTCCCAGAGGGTGAAGGCGACGAAGCAGGGGACGGACAGGGCCAGCATGCCCCAGGCCCACAGCGGCCATCCGGCGGCCTGCCCCTCCACCAGGGGGATGGACACCAGCAGCAGCGCGGTGCTGAGCAGCGCGACACCGCGCAGGTCGAGGCTGGGGCGCACGGTGCCGCGCGCGGCGGGCAGGACCGCGGCGGCTATGAGGAGCGTGGCCGCACCGATGGGGATGTTGATCAGGAAGATCGGACGCCAGGACAGTCCGAACAGGTCCGCGCTGACCAGTGC
The DNA here is from genome assembly GCF_003574835.2 of Thermobifida halotolerans. Classification (NCBI taxonomy): domain Bacteria; kingdom Bacillati; phylum Actinomycetota; class Actinomycetes; order Streptosporangiales; family Nocardiopsidaceae; genus Thermobifida; species Thermobifida halotolerans. The sequence continues at coordinate 1,979,765 of NZ_CP063196.1, forward strand.
CCCGCCGACGAGCTGGCCGGCGACGGAGGCCAGGCCGATGGTGGCGCCGAAGATCGAGAAGGCGCGGGCCTGGGCTTTTCCGGTGAACGCGGTCTGCAGCACCGACAGCACCTGCGGGTAGAACAGGGCCGCGCCTGCGGCCTGCACGACGCGGGCGGCGATGAGGAGTTCGGGCGAAGGCGCCAGTCCGCACGCCAGCGAGGCCGCGGTGAACAGCGCCAGGCCCGCCAGGTACATCCGGCGGTAGCCGAACAGGTCGCCCAGGCGTCCTCCCGTGACCAGCAGCAGTCCGTAGACAAGGACGTAGCCGGCGACGGCGAGTTCGATCTGGGCGTAACTGGCGTCCAGGTCGGCACGGATCGACGGTATGGCGACGTTGACGATGAACGAGTCCATGATCGCGATGAACGTGCCGGCCATGACGGCGAACAGTGTCCACCTCTGGCGGGTGGACGGCTCCGTCTCTCTCGGCCGGGCGGCCGTGGTGGAGTCGGCCGTCGTGGAGGCGGTTGCTTCAGCCACAGGAATTCGTCCCCTCGTGGAAAGTCTCTCGGAAGAATCGGATCACCGGGGCTCCTCCACTGTGTCGACGATTCCGGTGTGGAACAATGGCGGATCGTGAAAGCAGCGATAAGCCGGGGCAATTCTTGGGAAGACGATGCTGGATCTGCGTGAGATCGAGGCGTTTCTTGCCGTCGCCGAGGAGCTGCATTTCGGACGCGCGGCCGAACGGCTGCAGATTTCCCAGCCCCGCATCAGCCAGCTCGTGAAGACGCTGGAGCGCCGTATCGGTGCGGCGCTGTTCGTCCGTTCCAGTCGGCGCGTCGACCTGACGCCGCTGGGCAGGCAGGTCCACGAGGAGATCGCGCCCGCCTACCGCCAGTTGCAGGGTGCGGTGCACCGGGCCCGTGACACCGCCCGCGGCGTCGAGGGCGTGCTGCGCGTCGGCTTCCTCGGTTCGGCGGCCAACGAGTTGACCCCGCGGATCCTGTCCGCCTTCCGCACCCGCCACCCCGGCTGCGAGGTGGTGATGGTGGAGGCGCACTTCGCCGATCCGCTCGGTCCGCTGCGCCGCGGCGAGGTCGACCTCCTGTTCACCCGGCTGCCGGTACAGGAACCGGACCTGGTGGTCGGTCCGGTCGTGGTACGCGAACCCCGCATGCTCGCGGTGAGTGCCACCCATCCCTTCGCCGGACAGGAGCGGGCCAGCCTGGAGGACCTGGCCCGCGACCGGGTCTTCGCCGTGGCCACCCCCGCCCCGGCCTACTGGTGGGACTTCCACGTTCCGCCCGTCACGCCCAGCGGGCGTGCCGTGGAACGCGGCCCGGCGGTGGCGACCTTCCAGGAACTGCTGGCGCATATCGCCGCCGGACACGGCATCTCCCCGGTCGCGGCCTCCGTCGCCCGCTACTACGGCCGGCCCGACATCGTCTACGTCCCCATGCCCGACGCGCCGCACACCGAGGTGGCACTGGTCTGGCGCGCCCAGGACGTGACCGCGCGCGTCGAGGCGTTCATCCAGGTGACGGCCGACGCCGTCCGGCTCAACGGCGGACCCGCCGGTGCGGAGGAGGAGAAGGAGGACTGACACGGACCGCCCGCCCTCTCGCGGCGGGGAGGCGGGAGGCGGGCGGTCCGACCCGGGGTCACAGGGGCGACAGCACGGCCTGTCTGCACAGCAGGTCGTAGGCGTAGGCCGCTGACACGAGGGTCATGTGGTGGTGCCAGCCGGGGAAGGAGCGTCCCTCGAAGTCCCGCAACCCGAACCTCTCCTCGGTCGGGTTGCGGTTGCGGCTGCTGTCGGTGTGCTGGACGGCGAGGGCGAAGACCTCGCCCACTCGGTCGTAGGGGAGATTGGTGAGCCAGTACCGGGTCAGGTGGGGATCGTTCTGGGGGGAGGCCGCGACCAGGCGGAGGCGGGAGGGGAACGGGTCGCTCCTGGTCCTGACCGGCCGGTGCACGACGCAACTGGCGACGTGGTACTGCTGCTGTCCGCCTCCTTCCGGGACCGGGACCGTCTGGCGCCACAGTTCGTAACCGGACCGGATGCGGTGGCGGACGGTCGTGGTCCTGGTGGGGCCCGGCCGCTCGGCCGGGCGGCCTGCCTCGGCTCCCCTGGCGGGGGCCGCGAGGGCGATCTCCGCCGTGTCGCCCACCTCGACCAGGAACTGCAGGCCGCGTCCGAGGAGACCGCTGATCAGCGAGTCGGAGTCGGGGGTGCAGTGCAGGTCCGCGATCACGGGTACGGGAGGAAGCCCCCAGTCACGGGCGACCGTGTCCGTGAGGTCGAGGATGTGCGCCCAGACGGGCATCTTGGTGACGCCGTCGGGGATTTTGGCCCTGCTGCGGCGCTGCTGGTCGCCCAGCCACGCGTCGGGGATCAGCAGGCGCCAGTCCGCGGGGACGGCCCCCTGGTCGGTTGCCAGGTAGAGGCCGACGCCCACCTGGCAGTTGATGGTCTTTCCGGCGTGGGGGATGAACCGTTTGGCGACCCCCACGGAGTGGCAGCCGCGTTTGGGAATGATGGCGTTGTCGATGACCCAGGCGCTCACCTCCGTGCGGGAGTCGACGTATTCGGCGATGGCCCTGCGAATCTCCGGCCACTCCCACGGACTCTGGTTGATGAACTGCTGAACGGACTGGACCGCCGCTACCGGGTCGGCTTCGCCGGAACTGGCCACGATCTTGCGGACCGTTTTCTTTCCCTGGACACTCACTGATCGAGGTTTGATGGTCGGGTTCGCCGCGGATGCGGTTCCGCCGCACCCCCGGCGAGGCCGAGGCATTCCACAGAACCCTCCAGAAGCGGGCCACCACGGGGTGCCGATGTCCGGTCGAGGCGCCCTGGCGCCGAGTCCGGACACGGTCCCACCCTCCCGCGCCCTCGGAGACGGTCCCGCACCACGGAGAAACCGGCCCGGGGCGACCGGTGTCCCCGCCCCTCATCCGCCTGTGGAGGCGCGCCCGGACTCGGCGCCCGGGGGCGCCTCGACCAGGCACGGCCAACCCGTGGGGCCCGCCCCGGACGGCCGGTGCGGAATGCCTCACCTTCCCCCGAACTCTCCGCGAAGACCCCGCGCCCACCGCAGAACCGAACACTCACACCTCACTGAGTTTTGACCGTTCGTTTCCTGAGTGGGTACGTGCCTACTCACTTGGGAACTCTCTTCGAGGAGGGGCGTCATGGACGCCCACGGCAAGCAGCAACGCCGCTTGACCGCGGCCGCCCTGTTCGAGCAGGACGAGAGGTCCGACACCCGTATCGGCGACCTGCTCGGCGTCACCGCCCGCGCGGTCAACCACTGGCGGCGCGCCTGGCACCAAGGCGGCACCGAAGCGCCGACGAGTAAGGGCCGCACCGGCCCCAAGGGCTGTCTGGACCCCGAACAACGCCACCGGGTGCGGCGGGTGATCGCCGAGACCTTCGGTGCCGCCTACGCCGACCCCTCAGGAGTGCGGCGGCTGTTGAAGGCGATGGGGTGGTCGGTGCAGATCCCGGCCCGTCGCGCCGTCGAACGCGACGAGGAGGCCATCGCGGCCCGGGTCGAGCAGACCTGGCCGCGGATCGGAGAAAAGGGGCCGGGATCGTCGTCGCGGACGGGGCCGGCGCGGGACTGACCTTGTGCCGCACCTGGGCGCCGGTCGGGCAGACGCGGTGCCGCACGTGGTCAAGGGCCGCCCGGCCACGATGTCGATGGCCGCGGTGTGCTGCCACCGCCGCAGTCACGGGTCGCGGACGCTGTTTCCGTACCCGCCCGGGGTGGTATCACGACCGTGACCTGGTCGTCTTCTTGGACGGTGTCCACCGGGTCCTGGACGCGCGCGGCGATCGAGGATCGGGAGTGGTTGGAGATGGAGACCTGCCTTCCCATACCCCGGAACTGAACCCGGTGGAGGATGTCTACTCCCATCTCAAGGGCACAGCGTTGGCCAACCTGGCGGCGCTGTCCTCTGCGGAGTTGGGCCCAGCGGTCCGGTCGGGTCTGCGTCGGCTGCGGTACCGCCCCGATCCGGTGGACGGTTTCCTCACCCACACCGGACTTCAACCCGGAACCAAACAATCAAACCTCAGTCAGTTGCTGCCTCGCAGCCGGTCAGCCCTATCAGGCCGATCAGGAGCACGAGCGGGGGGACGCATGCACAAACCCCAATCAGAAATTGATATTCCGATTACTTTCAGAATCGGAGCATGATTTTAGCCAGCCCTGCCCAACCGCCACAGCCGCATTCCAGGCATTCGGCACCACCAAAAATGTAGAGAGCACCACATGATTCCGCTGCCGCACATGCAAAAGTGGCAAACTCCGGAAATACAAAGGCGCGGGAGACTGCCTCTGCGGCAACTGCCCGCGCTGTTTCGGAGTAATTGTGAGTTATCTGCCGAATGGCCTACTCGGCGGCGGCCTTGGCGCCCACATCGGTCTGACCGGCCCCTTTTCGCTGCTGGAATTCGAGGACGAACCGCCTGTCGGACACACCGAGAACCAACCGATGGGAGCCGGAGAACGAGCGTGGCACTCGTCCACTCCCCGCTCAACCGGTACGGGGCCGAACGGCACGGATGACGGGTCGAGCACGGCAACCGCCTCGCCCTTCCCGCTTCGACCCGGTACGCCTGGAAGCGGCCGCCACCCACATCCGCACCTTCGAGCTCGGCTTCATTCCCGGCCTGCTCCAGCACGAGCGGTACGCGCGCACAGCGATCCGCGCCGCCAGTGGAGCCGGACTCAGCGAGGAGGAGCTCGACCACTTCGTCTCCGTGCGCAAGCAGCGCCAGCAGATCCTCACCAGAGACGAGAACCCCGTCGACGCCGTCGTCCACAAAGCCCTGCTCCACCAGCACCTGGACGAACCCGACGCACCGCCCAACTCCGCCGCCTGGTGGAACACGCCAAACGCCCCAACATCACCGTCCAGGTCCTTCCGCTGACCGCCGGCACCCACCCGGCGCCTTCACCCTCCCGGCCACGTACCGGCTGGAAACCGCCCACGTCGAACTCATGACCAGCGACGTCTACATCGAGGAGCCCGCCAGCATCCAGCGCTACCAAGCCGCGTCCACCACTCTCGCCGAGCTGCCCTTGTCCCCCGAAGCGTCGGCCAGGTTGCTTTCCGACAAAATAGACATCGAAGTTGCGATCCTCAGCCACCCCGGAGGGTGGCTGCCACAGTGTCTGAAGTGCGCAAACACCTCACCGCTTGGCGACGCTCACGACCCAAAAAGGAATGAGAGTTCTCAAGCAGACACAAACCTCCTCGAGAACCTCCCCGCAGATCCATGACCACTTCAGGTTCCGAACCACAGCACCAACAAGGCTGTCTCATGGGAGAAGATGTCAGGCCGGATGCTACCCCAGCCCTCTGCCACAGCCCCTGAGACCGGCCCTCAAGACCAAGGAAGCAAAGACCCCCGAACCAATGCGGACCCTGTTCGCTCCGTGTCGGCTCTCAAGTTCCGTACGCCGCTGACACCGCGCGGCACGCCCCGACACTCGGCGGCACCCCGAAGCGCCGCCCCGATGCCGCAGCACCGGAAACACCCGCCCCGCCGCATGACCGGCACCCCCACTCCCCCGGGGTTTCGCTCGTCCCCGCAGCGCCCCCTCCCCCACTGCCGAGGAGTCTTTCCCGTCCTCTCCTCAGCCTCCTCCGCGCCGGTGCGGACCGGTCGAGGCACCGCCCGCCCGTGCTCGCCCACCCCGGAGGCCGGGGCGGAATGCCTCGCCTTCCCCGGTTCCGCGAGAAGAACCCGCCCCACCGCAGAAACCGGTCCCCGCACCCCGGTGGGCGCGTCCGCCAGTTCGGCGCACATGGCCGTGTCGTACGCGTTCAGCGCTTCGGTCCGGTCGGGATGGAGCGGCCCGAGCCATCCGCCGTCCGGCACACCGCTCCCGCCTGCCTGGTGTGGACGCGGCGGTGCACGGCTCGGGCTGCGGTCCCCACCGCCGCGCGGGAAGCGCGCGGCGGGCCCCGGGGCGTCGGCGGCTCCCTGTTCCGGACACGCTCGGCGAGAGCTTCACGGCTGTCCGTCGGCCTTCTGCCGGATGCGTCCGGTGTCCTTCGGGTCCTCCTCGGACAGCCCGCCTCCTCGGCCTCGCCGAGCCGTGAAGGCCGTGTTCTGCTCCCCGCGATGGTCGTGACCGAGAGTCCTTCCGCAGTTCGGACAGGAAGTCGTTCACGGACCTGACCGCGGCCGGTGAGGCGTCCCGGCGAGCGCGGCCACCCTGCGGCACCGCCGCTGACGGCCGGGGCGCCGTGGCGGACATCCGTGGCGGGGACCGCCGGTCCTCGGCGGCGGTCAGTCCGCGCGGTCCCCTACGGGGGTCAGGTGCGCGGGGGTGAGTTCCCCGGGGCCGGAGACCCCCATCATGGTCAGGGCGCGGACCATCTCCTCGCGGAGGATCCGCAGCACGGCGGCGACGCCCCGTTCGCCTCCGCCCGCGAGCCCGTAGACGGCCGGTCGGCCGACGAGGCAGGCGCGGGCGCCCAGGGCCACGGCGACGACGGCGTCCGCGCCGGACCGTATTCCGCCGTCCACCAGGACCTCGGCTCGGTGCCCCACCCGCCGGACGACCGCGGGCAGCGCCCGGACGGTGGGCTGCACGGCGTTGAGCTGGCGCCCCCCGTGGTTGGAGACCACGACCCCGTCCGCGCCCAGGTCCACCACGCGCTCGGCGTCGTCGGGGTGGAGGACGCCCTTCACGAACAGCGGCCCGTCCCAGCGGGAGCGGATCCACTCCAGGTCGTCCCATCCGATGTCGGCGGTGAGGTTCTCCGACTGCACCTCCACGGAACCGACCGAGTCGGCGCGGGCGCCGTCGGAGACCAGGTTGCGCAGCGTGGTGCGGCGGTGCCGCAGGTATCCGTAGACCCACCGGGGGCGCAGGGCGGCCTCCAGGACGCGGCGCGGGGTGAGGGTGGGCGGGATGCCCATCCCGGTGCGCCGCTCCCGCAGCCGGTTTCCGTACACGGGGACGTCGACGGTCACGAACAGCGCGGTGTAGCCGCTGTCGCGCGCCCTGTCCAGCAGGGACGCCATCAGGGACCGGTTCCGCCACGGGTACAGCTGGAACCAGTGGTGTGCTCCGGCGCCCCGCGCCACCTCCTCGATGCCGTAGGTGGAGGCGCTGCTGAGCACCATCCGGGTGCCGTTCTGCTCGGCGGCCCGGGCCAGGCCGAGGTCTCCGTGCCAGTGCGCGGCCCCGGCCAGTCCGACGGGGGCCACGACGACGGGCAGGCCGAGCCGGGTTCCGGCGACCGTCGTGGTGAGGTCCACGTCGGCGGTCCTGGTGAGGACCCGCTGGCTGAGGTACCAGTCGCGGTAGGCGGCCCGGTTCTCCCGGAGGGTCCGCTCGTCGTCGGCGCCGTTCTCGATGTAGGCCCAGACCATCGGGGGGACGCGCCGACGGGCGCGCCGACGCCACTCCTCGACGTCCAGCGGCTCGGCGCGGCCGGTGAGCCGGTACCGGAACCCACCGCTCACGGCGCGGTCCCGGTCCGGCTCGCGGTCCGCGGTCGGCCGGAGGCCGCCGTCAGGTGTTCTGCCATACCAGCAGGCGCCGCTCGGCCATGTTGAACAGCCAGTTCACGATCATGGCGATGACCATCAGCTCCACCAGGATGGCGAAGACCGTGTTGATCTGGTACGAGGAGGAGTACAGGACGATGTCCTGGCCCAGGCCGCCGGTGGCGGCCACCATCTCCGAGGCCACCACGCCGAGCAGCGCGTAGGTGAAGGTGAGCCGCAGACCGGCGAACATCGTGGGCACGGCCGAGGGCAGCACCACCTTCCACAGCAGCGCGAAGCCCTTCACGCCGACCACGCGCGACATGGTCATCAGGTCGGAGTCGACCGACCACACGGCCGAGCGGGCGTTCTCGGCGAGGATGAAGAAGACGATGCTGACGGCGAGGACGACCTTGGAGGTCATGGTCAGGCCGAACCAGGCGATGAACAGGGGGGCCAGCGCGATGCGGGGCACGCTGTTGATCGGGGCGAGGAAGGGCCCGAAGATCGAGTTGAGGGTGGGGCTCAGGCCGAGGAGCAGTCCGGCGAGGGTTCCGGAGACCGAGCCGATGACGAAGGAGACCCCCACGGCGGCGCCCGTGGCCTCCAGGGAGGCCAGGCTGCGCTCCGACGGCAGGTACTCCACCATCGCGGTCCAGACTCCGGTGGGCTGGCCGAACAGTGTCGGGTCCACCCACTCCCGCCGTGACGCGGTCTCCCACAGGACGAGGAAGACGACGCAGATCAGGACCCGGGCGGTGTTGACGAACGCTCTGGTCTGCCAGAACTCGGGGCGTTTGGCGGGTTTCCTCGGCCCGTTGTCCCCGGACGCCGGTGTCGGCGCGGGCCGTGCGGTCTCGGTGGCGGTGGTCATGGTGTGCTTGTCTTCTCCTCAGTTGGCGGTGCCCGGGCCCCGGCCGCCGATGGCGCCTTCGAGCCGTTCGAACAGGCCGTGGGTGATGTTCTGGAACTCCTCGGTGAACTGGAGTTCGCCGAGGATCTCGGCGCGCGGGCGCGGCAGGTCGATGACGCGGTCCTCGGCGATCCGCCCCGGATGGGGCAGCATCACGATCACCCGGTCGGCGAGGAGCACCGCCTCCTGCAGGTCGTGGGTGACGAAGATGACGGTCTTGCGTCGGTCGCCGTCCTGGTTGTGCTCCCAGATCCGGAGGAACTCCGCCTGCAGGGTGAGCTTGGTGCGGGCGTCCAGCGCGGCGAAGGGCTCGTCCATCAGCAGCAGCGACGGGTCGGAGGCCAGCGTGCGGGCCAGTGCCACCCGCTGCCGCATGCCCTGGGACAGTTGGAGCCGGTACTGGGATTCGCGGCCCTTGAGGCCGACGAGCTCCAGCATCTCGCGGGCCCGCTCCTGGCGTCGCCCGCGTCCCCAGCCGCGGGTCTCCAGGGGTAGCTCCACGTTCCTGCGGGCGCTGCGCCACGGAAGCAGGGCGTCCCGGGCGAACATGTAGCCGATGTCCATGTTGGGCAGTCGCGGGCTCCTGCCGTCGAGGACGACCTCGCCGTGGGTGGGTTCCACCAGTCCGGCGAGCATGTTGAGCATCGTCGTCTTGCCGCAGCCGCTGGCGCCGACCAGGGCGACGAACTGCCCCGCGTGGATGTCGACATTGACGTCCTGCAGGGCCACCAGCTCCCGGGAGTCGGAGGAGCCGTCCTCGCTCCCCCGGCCCGAGAGCCGGAACACCTGTCTGACGCCCCTGAACGAAATCAGCGGGGATGCCGTGGCGGCGGCGGAGGGGGCGGCTTGCACGTCCGCCCTGCTCTCAGTTCTGGATGTCAACGTTCCCATCTCCTTCGGAATCCGCGGAGCCGAAGACCCCGCCCGACAGAACAGCGGGCTGCGCTCCAGTGGCCCCTCGAGTGACCGGAACCACACGAGAAAAATCTCACGTTGAACGACAAATATCAATACTGTATGTCGAAAAGGAAGGGGGAGGAGCTGCCGAAACAGGCGGCTCCGCTGAGCCCGCCGCCCGGCCGTTCGTGCGCGCGCCACGGTGGATCGCCGGGGGCGCGGGGTGCGCGCGGCCGCCCCGCGCCCGTGCCGGTCCGGCGGCGCGGAGGCGTCCGCGGGGCGGGCTCAGGACAGGACGGCGGGGTTGCCCCGCGTCCACGTGTGCACCAGTCGCCGTTCGCTGATGCGCCAGCCGCCGGGGGTGCGGACGAACCGGTCGACGTAGGTGCCCGCGATGACGTACTGGTCCCCTCCCGGGGTCTGGTTCCTCACGTGCTGGGCGATCAGGTAGGTGCGGCCCCGCGCCCCGCCCTCGCCGTCGGGTTCGACCAGTGAGGTGCCGATGAAGTGCTGGCTGGCGTCCAGCGGCTCCAGGGAGGCGCGCACCACCCCGACGATGGCGGGCAGGCCGCGCGGGTCGCCGACCCGGCCGTAGGCGGCGACGGCGTCGGGGGTGAAGACCCGCTCCAGCAGGTTCCAGTCGCGGCTGTCCAGCGCGACGCAGTAGCGGGCCAGCACGTCCGCGATGTCCAGGCGGTCCTGGACGGACAGGTTCTCCATGGTCTCCCTCCGGGGGACTCGGGTGCCCGGCCGCCCCCGTCGCCGCGCCGCCCCGCCACCGGCTCTGTCCGGGAGTGCTCCGTCCTCCGGGGCGGTGGTGAATCGGATCTGTGTCTTCGTGCCCGGCCGCCGGGCGGGCGTGACCGCTGTTCGACGGCGCGGCGCGGGGACCCCGCCGGGCACCGGTCGGGAAACAGCCGGAGGCTGATCCCCGTGCGGATGCGGGATGGCCGCGGTTCGTGGCCGTGCTGGAGCACAAGGCCGCCGAACACGGCCGGACCTCCGGCAGGATCGACCGGTACGCCCCCACCTCCCGGAACCGCTCGGCCCGCGGCACCAGGAACTGCTCCCGGCCCCCCGCACCCGGACGTGCCGGGCGCGGGGGAGCGTGCCGGTCCCGCGAGGCGACGCGCAGTGGGGGGACGGAGCGCTCCCCAGACCGGAACCCGTGGTCGCGGCACGGCGCGGCGGAGCGGGAACCCACCGGGGCGGTCACCAGACCGCGGCAGGAACCCCCGCCCCTTCGACCAAGGGGCGGGGGGCGAAAATCAATCCTCGCGGGTGTTGTGCACCAGGGAGTCGTAGGACGGTTCGGGGTCGGCCTCCAGGATGCCCAGTTCGACGTAGGCGTCGAAGGTGGTGTCGAGCCGCTCCCGGTCGAGTTCGGTGGAGAAGTCGCCGTAGGTCTGGTCGAGCACCAGTTCGGCGACCGGCCTGGTGACTCCGGTGTCCTCGGCCAGCAGGTCCAGGCTGGTCTCCCGGTTGGCGGGGTCCTGGATGAACTCCAGTGCCTCGTCGATGGTCTCGCAGAACGCCGCGGCGGTCTCGGGGCGCTCCTCGACGAACTCGGGGGGAGCCACCCAGCCGCTGCCGTAGTAGTCCTTGTAGGCCGCGGGCCCCTCGGGCATGTAGAGCAGCGGCTTTCCGGATTCGGACTCCAGCACGTACTGGGTGCCGGTCGGGTTGAACTGGGCGACGTCGACGCTGCCGTTGTCGATCGCCGCGATGGCCGCGCTGCTGCCGCCGCCCAGGTTCACGTAGGTGACGTCCTCGACCCCGGCCTCGGCGAGCGCGGCGGCGAAGATCTTCTGCAGCCCCGAGCCCACGGGGGTCTGGATGCCGATCTTCTTGCCCTCCAGCGCCTGCAGCACCTCCTGCCAGGTGGCCCCCTCCTCGGTCGAGGGGAGGTCGCTGTCGACGGGAGCCATCAGCGTGGTCTGCAGGACGCTGATGCCGCCGCAGAAGAAGAATCCCGGGTCGCCGGCCTGCCAGCCCTGGCCGAGGGTGCCGACGGTCACGATGCCGACGTCGGAGTCGGTGGCCTCCAGGCCCTGCATACCCTGCAGGTTGGCGGGCTGCTCGGTGACCTCCAGCTTGATGCCCCGCTGCTCGAACATCCCCTCCTGTTCGGCGATCATGACGGGGAGTCGGTAGGACTGCGCCGGAAACATCATCACGCGGACGGTCTCGTTTCCCTCCGCGCCCTCGGCCGTGTCCTCTCCTCCGCAGGCCGTGGCTCCGACGGCGACCGCCAGAAGGGCGGCCGAGGCGAGCGCGGCACGGGAGTGTCTGGGTTTGCGCATGATGAACCTCCACTGTTCGAAGCCCCGCATTACAGCCCCGTTACGTCAGCAAGTCTTTCACGTTGAACGGAAGATGGGAACTCTTGACGAAGAAGAAACCCGAGGAAAAGCGGAGACGGCGGGCGGTCTCCCCGGGGAGGAAACCGCCCGCCGTGGGTGCCGTGCGCGCACGGCGGGCGGGGACGGACGTCAGTGCAGACTCCAGCCGCCGTCGACCGGCAGGGTGATGCCGGTGATGTAGGAGCCCGCGTCGGAGGCCAGCAGCAACAGCGCCCCGTACAGCTCCCGCGTCTCGCCGATGCGCCCCATCGGGGTGCGGGCGAGGACCTTCTTCGCGCCCACCTCGGACTCCAGCAGGGGGTCGGTCAGCTCGGAGGAGAAGAAACTGGGGGCCAGGGCGTTGACGCGGATGCCGTACCGGGCCGACCACTGCATGGCCAGGTCGCGGGTCATGCCGTTCATCCCGGCCTTGGAGGAGGAGTAGGCCACCTGGGGGATGTCGCTGCCGCTGATGCCCAGCACCGAGGAGACGTTGACGATCGAGCCGCCGTGCTTGGCCCTGATGCAGGCGCGCCCGAAGGCCTGCGCCGTGTAGTAGGCGCCGATCAGGTTGACGCCCAGGACCCGGTTGAAGTCCTCGGGATCCTCCTTGTGGGCCGGGGCGGCGTGGCCGACCCCGGCGTTGTTCACCAACACGTGGACGTCGCCGAGCTGCTCGACCGCGGTGTCGATGAGGGCGTCGCAGTCCTCCAACCGGGAGACGTCGGTCCGGACGGCGACGCAGCGCCGGCCCATCGCGGTGATCTTGCCCTTGACCTCCTGGAGGCGGTCGACGCGACGCGCCGCCAGGACCACGTCGGCGCCCGCGTCGGCGAGCGCCTCGGCGAAGCCGACCCCGAGGCCCGAGGAGGCGCCGGTGACGACGGCGACCTTGCCGTCGAGTCTGAACTGGTCCAACACGCTCATGGCTGTTTCCGATTCCTCTCCGTGGTGCTCACGGTGGTCACTCGCCGCGGAAGACGGGCTCGCGGCGCTCCTCGAACGCCCTGCGCCCCTCGGCGACGTCGGCGGAGGCGAAGATCGCGGGCATGAGGTTCTCGCCCTCGCGGTAGTGGCCGCCCGCGGCCTTGTTGAGGGTCCACTTGGTGGCGGCGACGGCGAGCGGGGCGCGCTTGGCCATCCGCACCGCCAGGTCGGTGTACTCCCGCACCAGGGACTCGTGGGGGACGACCTTGTTGACGAAGCCGAACTCCTGGGCCTCCTTCGCGGAGACGTCGTCGGAGGTGTAGGCCATCCAGGCGATCCGGCGGCGCCCGATCATGTCGACGCCGCGGGTGATGGTGACCGCGGGGACGAGCCCGTGGTTCATCTCGCGCAGTCCGAAGCGCGCCTTCTCCGAGGCCAGGACGAGGTCGCAGGCGAGCGCGATCTCGGTGCCGAAGCCGAAGGCGTAGCCGTTGACCGCGGCGATGACGACCTTGCCCAGCCGCTCGATGGCCTCGAAGGGCGCGTGGGCGAGCCGGATGAACCTGCGGCAGTTGCCCATGCTGTCGAAGGTCATGCCGCCGAGGTCGGCGCCGGCGGAGAAGGCCCTGCCGGTGCCGCCGGTGAGGACGACGGCGCGGACGCGGTCGTCGTTCTCGAAGGAGCTGACGGTCTCGGCCAGCTCCCCGAAGAGCGTCGGGCTGCCGGCGTTGAGGACGTCCGGGCGGTGCAGGGTGATCACCGCGTACCGGTCCTTCGGATACTTCTCGACGTAGAGGGTCTCCTTGTCCACGCGTTCCATGTCGGCCATGGCGATCACTCCCTATTTCTCGAGTTTCACGTTCAACGTTAAGCATATGGCGCAACGGCGGTCGGGGCCAGGTGCGCGGTCGGACCGTTTCTCAGAGCGCCTCGACGACGGTGGCGTTGGCCATACCGCCGCCCTCGCACATCGTCTGCAGGCCGTAGCGTCCGCCGGTGCGGCGCAGGTGGTGCACCAGGGTCGTCATGAGCTTCGCCCCGGTCGCGCCCAGCGGGTGGCCCAGGGCGATGGCCCCGCCCAGGGGGTTGGCCCGCTCCGGGTCGACGCCGAGCTCACGCAGCCAGGCCAGCACCACGGGCGCGAACGCCTCGTTGATCTCGTAGTGGTCGATGTCGTCGAGCGTCAGCCCCGCCCTCTCCAGCACCCGCCGGGTCGCCGGGATGGGGGCGCTCAGCATCAGGATCGGGTCGGCGCCGGTGACGGCCATGGCGTGCACCCGGGCCAGCGGGGTGAGGCCGTGCCGCCTGACCGCCTTCTCGGAGGCGACGAGCAGGGCCGCCGCCCCGTCGGAGATCTGACTGGAGACGGCGGCGGTGATCCGGCCGCCCTCGGCCAGGGGCTTCAACCCGGCCATCTTCTCCAGGGAGGTGTCGGGCCGCGGCCCCTCGTCCGCGGTGACGCCCGCGTAGGGGACCGTCTCCGCGTCGAACGCGCCCGCCTCCCGGGCCGCGATCGCCCGCCGGTGGCTGTCCAGGGCGAACTCCTCCATGTCCGCGCGGGTGATGTCCCACCTCTCGGCGATCAGTTCGGCCCCGCGGAACTGGGAGACCTCCTGGTCTCCGTAGCGGGCGGTCCAGCCGGGGCTGCCGTAGGGCGCGCCCATGCCCTGCTGCTCGCCGACGACCGCCGGACTGGAGATGGGCACCAGGCTCATCACCTCCACTCCCCCGGCCAGCACCAGGTCCTGGGTTCCCGACATCACGGCCTGGGCGGCGAAGTGGACGGCCTGCTGGGAGGAGCCGCACTGGCGGTCGATGGTGGTGCCCGGGACGTGCTCGGGCAGCCCTTCGGCCAGCCAGGCGGTGCGGGCGATGTTGGTCGACTGCGCGCCGAGCTGGTCGACGCAGCCGAGGATGACGTCGTCGACGTCCGCGGGGTCGACTCCCGCGCGCTCGACGGCGGCCCTGAGGACGTGGCCGGCGAGGTCGGCGGGGTGGACGTGGCTCAGGCCGCCCTTCCGGCGCCCCACGGGGGTGCGGACAGCGCTGACGATGTATGCCTCTGCCATTGTTCTCTCTCGTTCAGGGAGCGGGGGTCATGGTCACGACCGTGCGGCCGACGGACCGCCGGTCGGCGAGGAACTCGTGTGCCGCGGCCACCTCGGCGGCGGGGAAGACCCGGCCGACCACGGGGACCGCGCCGCGGTCGCCGAGGAGCCGCAGCACCCGGTCGACGGAGGGGCGGACCAGCTCGGGGTGGTGTTCGAGCCACCGGCCGAGCGTGAAGCCGGACACCGAGATGCCCAGCTCGAACAGGGTGTGCAGGCGGAACCGGTCGCTGCTGCGGCCGCTGCTGGCCCCGACGCTGACCAGGCGGCCTCCGGGACGGACGCAGTCCAGACTGCGGCCGAGGACGTCGCCTCCCACCGACTCCAGCACCAGCGGCACCCCGCGCCCCCCGGTGACCTCGCGGACCACCTCCGCGAAGTCGGTGGTGGTGTAGTTGACCACCACGTCGGCGCCCCACCGCCGGACCTGCTCGGTCTTGGCGTCGGAGCCGGCGGTGGCGATGATCCTGCCCGCCCCGTAGGCGCGGCACAGCTGCACGCAGGCCGACCCGTAGGCTCCGGCGGCGGCGTGGACCAGGACGTCCTCCCCCTCGGCCAGGCGGCCCATGGTGACGACCGCCGCGTCCGCGGTGAGGTAGGGGCCCGCGGCGCCCGCGGCCTGGACGTCGCTGAGCGCCTCGGGCACCGGGTGGACCTGGTCCGCGGGGGCGGCGACGAACTCGGCCGCGGCGCCGCCCCTGGGGATCACCCCGAAGACGCGGGTGCCGACCGCCGGGCCCACGGTGCCGGGGCCGAGGGCCGCCACCACACCGGTGAGGTCGTGGCCGGTGACGTAGGGCGGGGTGGGCGCGCCCGGATACCTCCCGGCGCGCTCCAGCAGATCCGCCCAGTTGACGGCGAAGGCGCGCACCCGGACCAGCACCTCGCCCGGTCCGGGCTCCGGCACGGCGACCTCGTCCCAGCTCAGTACCTCGGGGCCGCCGTGCCGGGCGAAGCGCAGCCCCCTCATGGTGCGGCCGCTCATGCCTCGGAGATCCCCGCCGGGATGTCCTCGATGATGCGGTCGTGGTACTCGGAGATCCCGTAGCCGGTCCTGCCCCGGTAGTCCAGCTCGACCAGGTACTCGGCCAGGCGCGCGATCTCACCGTTGCGGCGGTTGCGCAGCGGGACGACGTGGAAGACGGAGCCGGTGGCGTCCACCCGCTCGCCCGACTCGGTCCACATGGAGACCCTCATCGAGGTGGCGTAGTAGGGGGCGCCGCCGTACTCGCTCTTCACCGTGACCCTGTCGACCCGTTCCATCACGCCGTCGCGCAGCACCATGCCGTTGCCGGGCGACTGGGTGTCGCCGATCTTCTGGGTCCAGGCGACGAAGCCGTTGCGCTCGTCGACCATGCAGGAGATCCAGCGCCAGTACTGCGGCCCCTGCCACACGCGCGGGCCCCAGGAGTGGTCTCGGAAGCCCTGGCCGTCGACCTCGCGGCGCTCGCCGTCGACCTCCACCCAGCCCCGCACGGAGCAGGGGCCCTGGTAGTGGCCCACGGCGATGCTGTCCTCGGCGCCCTGGATGCCGGAGCCGTCGCCGAGCCCGTAGACCGGGATGACGTTGTCGTAGTGCAGCTCCAGCGAGACCGGGACGACCGGGCTGGTGGTGAAGGCCCGCTTGGGGTTCTCCAGGTCGGTGCCCGCCTTCAGCAGGTGGGCGGTGCTGTCGAAGGTGACCTTCATCTTCTTCAGCGGCTCGACGACCTCGAACTTCAGTCCGGCCGCCTCGAACCGGTCGTTGCTGTCGATCGGCGCGCGGTCGAAGCGGATGGCCGCTGCCCCGCCGGGCAGGTAGATCAGGACGGTGACCTCGGAGTGGCCCTCGTTGACCCGGTTGCCCATCCGGATGAGGACGGCGAAGCCCGAGTTCCCGTCCACAAAGTTGTAGTAGGCCGACTCGTTGAACTGCGGGTGGTCGGTCGGCTCGTGCATGTACTCGTCTTCGGCGAGGATCGGTGCGCTACCCATGTAGAGATTTCACCCTTAACGTTACATGTTATGCAATACCCTGTCTGATAATTTTTACGTTACACGTCACATCTTTGGGGTGGGAGACACGGGGCAGCACACCACCGCACCCCCGGCGGCCTCCGGCAGGCCGCGGCTCGGGCTGATGCTGGCCGGCGGCGGCGAAACCACCGCCGCCGACAGGCGGACCCGGCCGCACGCGCGGAGGAGGCGGGCTACGGCGGCGTCTACCCGGCCGAGGCGCGGCGGTCCGGATTCGCCGCCCCGACCGCGGCGTCCGAACGCACCAGCCGGGTCAAACTGGGGCCGCCCTCAACGCCCACGCCCGCACCCCGATGGTGGCCGGGACGAGCACGGCCGACCTCGACGAGCTCTCCGGGGGCCGCCTCGTGCCCGGGGCGGGCAGCGGCAACCGGGTGACCAACGAGAGCTGCCGGGGCCCGTGGTGCGCCCCCCGCGCGGGATGCGCGAGTACGTCGGACTGCTGCGGCTGGTCACCTCGGCCCGGCGCGGTGTGCGGTCACCGACGAGGTGGTGGACCGGCTGGCGGTGGCGGGCACGCCGCGCGAGTGTCTGCGACGGCTCTCCGAGTACGCCGACGTGGACGAGATCCTGCTGGTCAACGTGGGCTGGATGCGGTATGAGGCGGGCTCGGCCGACCGCGACGTCCGCCGCTCGCCGCTGGCCTCCTACGAACCGCTGCCGGAACTGGCTGCGGCGGGGGAGGGACCGGCCACCGGGCGCGCCCGCCTCGGCGGGCGCGCTCAGCGGCGGTCGAGACCGCACCGCTCGGCGACCCGGTAGCCGTGCGCGGCGGCCCAGAAGCGGTTCTGGAGCACGGCGCGCACGGCCGGCCGGGCGAAGAACTCCTCGGCCCACTCCCGCTGGTCGAAATAGCACTCCACGAACGCCTGGCGGGGGGTGGTGGAAAGCATCCGGGGCAGCGGCCGCTGTCCGGGCTCGTCGACCGGCTCCGTGGCCTGTTCCTGGAGCAC
The DNA here is from genome assembly GCF_003574835.2 of Thermobifida halotolerans. Lineage (NCBI taxonomy): Bacteria > Bacillati > Actinomycetota > Actinomycetes > Streptosporangiales > Nocardiopsidaceae > Thermobifida > Thermobifida halotolerans. The sequence continues at coordinate 1,997,428 of NZ_CP063196.1, forward strand.
GTGGTCGACCAGGATCTGGCGGACGCCGAAGGCCGAGGACGCCTCCTGCGCCAGGACGGCCATCCCCTCCGCGAGGTGGTGCCGGGCCTCCTCCGGGTCCGTCCCGTCGCGGCGGTCGAACTCGAAAAGGTACTTCTCCAGCGCGGTCTGCCCGCCCAGCCGGTCCAGCAGGACCTCCTCGCGCACGCGGAAGGGGCGCAGCTCGCGCAGGAAGAGGCGGTGGTCGGCCACGATGGTCTCGCGCAGTCCGTCGGCCAACTCCAGACCGCGGCCGGGTCGGAAGCGCAGCACCACGTAGCGGAAGGCGCGGGGAGGCCGCTCCCAGCCGCCGAGGAGGTCGTACTGGGCCACGGCCCGGTTGGTGTGGTAGCTGACCACCTGGTCCATCTCGCGCAGGAAGTGCCGGGCGAAGCGGGTGTGCACCCGCGTGTAGTACCGGTCGGCCTCCTCGGCCGTCACGGTCGAGGCAGGCAGGAAGTGGGAGACGGTCTTCGCCCAGCCTCCGCCGCCCGTCCGTTCGGGCCGGTCTCCCGCTTCCGGGGGGTCGCCGCCCGCTTCCACCGTCGTCGTCCGCTCCATGACCTTATTTGACCATTGACGTCATAGGTCAAACAAGAGATCATTATAGAGATTCACCTTTTACGTTAGATCCACACACAGACGATTCGCTCCCGGCCGGAAGGGGTGCCCGTGCGACCGTCACCGGACGAACTGCTGGACAGTCTCCGTCTCTCCCTCAACGAGACCCTACTGCCCAAGGTCGAGGACCGCTGGGCCCGCTACGTCGGAACCGCGATGGACCTCGTCCTGCAACACCTGAAGCTGAGGCTCGCCCACGAGGGCGACGCGCTGGCCGAGGACGACGCCGACATGCTCGCGGTCCTCGCCGCTCTGTCCGCCCGCGCCGCCGCACTGGCCGGGCAGGAGACCGGAGGCGGGGCCCCCCGGTGGGAGGAGCTGGCCGAACTGGTCGCCGGTGCCGCGCGTTCCGGGGACACCGAAGCGCGCGGCGCCACGGCACGCAACGAGGAGTTGCGCGGGGTCGTCGTCGCGGTGATGCGGTGGCTGGACGAGGCCGACAGCGCCGACCCCGCGGTACGGGAGATGAGAGACGAGGTGTACAGATTGGTACGGCGACAGGTCGACCGGACCAGACCCCTGGTGGAACCGCTGTTCATGTCGTTTCGGCCGGTGGCGTCATGAGCGCCGCGGCAGGGGAGGCGGTCGGGTTCGACCGCGACCGCGTCGGCTCCTACCTGCGTGACCGGTTGGCGGCCGACTCCCTGGAGGTCACCAAGCTCAAACGCAACGTCGGCGGCATGTCCCGGGAGACCTGGTTCGTCGAGGTCTCCGGTACGCGCGGCGGCGCCCCGTTCACCGACTCCCTGACGATCCGGGTGGACCACCCCGAGGGATCGGTGGTCCCGGTCAGCCTGGAACGGGAGTACCGCGTCTTCGCCGCGCTCACCCCCACCGAGGTTCCGGTCGCCGAGGCGCTGTGGTACGAGACGGACGGGTCCCTGATCGGGCGGGCGCCGTTCTACGTGCGCCGCACGGTGCCGGGCTCGGCGTCGGCGGGCAGGCTGTTCGCGCCGGGCAACGAGGAGACGCGCCGCAGGATCGGCCGCCACCTGGCCGAGCGGCTGGCCGCCGTGCACACTCTGGACTGGCGCGCCGCCGGGCTGGGCGACTTCATGGCGGTGCCGCAGCGCCCCGAGGACTGCGCCCTGCTGGAACTGGCCCACTACGAGGAGGCCTACCGCGCCGCCGACCCCGAGCCCATGCCCGTGGTGGAGGCCCTGTTCTCCTGGCTGAAGCGCAACGTGCCCACCGAGGTCGAGCGCGTCTGCCTGGTCTGGGGCGACGTGGGCGTGGGCAACTTCATCTACGACGAGGACCGGGTGGTGGCCCTCACCGACTGGGAGCAGGCCCACCTGGGCGACCCCATGAAGGACTGGGCGTCGGCGCTGTGGCGGGGCGCGGACGCGCTGCTGCCCCGCGAGGAGATGTTCGAGGCCTACGAGAAGGCCGGCGGCCCCAGGATCGACGAGGAGCGGATCCGCTACTACTCGGTCTTCATCGACGCCGAGTACGTCTGCACCTCCTTCCCCCTGCTGAGCGAGTTCGGTCCGGACCGGGTGCGCGACGCCACCTTCGCCCGCCTCGGCATGGGAGTCCCCTACATGTGCATGGACCACGGTCTGCGCACCATCGGCTACTGACCCCCGGGAGTCCCCGTGTCCTTGGAGACCTCGCTCACCGACCGGGTGGGCCTCATCGAACTGAACCGCCCCGACCGGATGAACGCCATGACGGTCGACCTGGTCCGCTCCCTGGGAGACGAGGCGGCCTCCCTGGTGGAGCGGGGCGCCCGCGCCCTGGTGCTGACCGGGCGCGGCCCGGCGTTCTGCGCCGGGGCCGACCTGTCCCTGGTCGACCGGGCCCTGGCCGAAGAGCCCGCTCCGGTGCTCACCCCCCTGGTGGAGGAACTGCACCGCTCCCTCAAGCGGCTCCGCGGCCTGCCGGTGCCGCTGGTCGCCGCCGTGGAGGGGCCCGCGGTGGGGGCCGGGATGGGCCTCGCCCTGTGCGCCGACCTCCGCATCCTCGGCGAGGGCGCCCGGCTGGTCCCCGGTTACATGGGCATCGGCTCCTCCCCCGACGGCGGGGTGTCGTACTTCCTGACCCGGATGCTGGGGTCGGCCCGGGCCCTGTCGCTGCTGCTGCGCAACCAGCCGGTCTCCGCGGCCGAGGCCGCGGCACTGGGGCTGGCCGAACCGGCCGTGCCCGACGGTTCGGCGCGCCAGGCCGCCCTGGCACTCGCCCGGTCGCTGACCTCCGCTCCCCCGCTGGCCCTGCTGCGGGCGCGTGAACTGGTCGACCGGGCGAGCACTCTGGGGTTCGCCGAGCAGTTGGACCTGGAGCAGGAGCGGGTCTCCGAGCTGTGGAAGACCCACGACTTCACCGAGGGGGTGCGGGCCTTCCTGCAGCGGCGTCCGCCCGAGTTCCGCGGCGACTGACCTCGACCGCCCCGCGAAGGGGGGTGTCCCCGCCGCCTGCCGCGGCGGGGACACCCCCCCTTTTTTGTGTCAATTCGCCAGTCGGGCGCGCAGCTGGTGCTTGAGTACCTTGCCGGTGACGTTGCGCGGCAACCGCTCCACCCGTTCCCAGCGGCGGGGGACCTTGTAGCCCGCCAGCCGCTCTCTGGTCCAGGCGGTCAGTTCCGCGTCGGGGGGCGCCTGTCCCACCAGCACCGCGGTGACCACCTGGCCCCACTTCGGATCGGGTGCGCCCACCACGGCGACCTCGGCGATGTCGGGGTGTTCGGCGAGCACCGCCTCCACCTCGCGGGGGTAGACGTTCTCCCCTCCGGTGATGATCATGTCGTTGCGCCGGTCGGTGATGTGCAGGTAGCCGCGGCTGTCCCGGTAGCCCATGTCCCCGGTGTGGAACCAGCCGCCGCGCAGCGCCTCGGCGGTGGCCTCGGGCCGGTTCCAGTACCGCAGCATCACCGAGGGCCCCCGGCAGATGACCTCGCCGACCTCCCCCCGGGGCACCGGGGTGTCCTCCTCGTCGACCACCATCACCTCCAGACCGACCGCCTCGGTTCCCCCCGAGGACAGCTTCTCGGTGTCGGCCGGGTCGTGGTCGGCGGGCCGCAGGATGGTCTGGCCCCCGGTCTCGGTCATGCCGTACTGCTGGTGGAAGCCGCAGCCGAAGCGTTCCAGGGCGCGTCGCAGCGGTCCCGGCTCGATGGAGGAGCCGCCGTAGACGATCAGTCGCAGCGCGGACAGATCGACCTTGTGAATCAGGTCACTTTCCAGCAGCATGGCAATGGTCGTGGGGACCAGGACCGTGGTGGTGACGCGCTCCCTCTCCATGACGCGCAGGGCCGCATCCGGTGCGAACTCCGGGAGCATGACGACGGTGGCCCCGACCGCGATGTGGGCGTAGGAGAGGAACGCGGCGATATGGAACATCGGCAGGCTGGCCTGGTGCACGTCATCGGCCCTCGCCTCCAGTTCGACCGCGTTGGTCATCACCCGCGCGGTGAAGCCGAGGCGGTCGACGACCGCGCCCTTGGGGGAACCGGTGGTGCCCGAGGTGTAGAGGATGGTGGCGGGCAGTTCGGGGTCGTCCGGGTCGGCGTCGGGGTCGGCGGTGGCGCCGCGGAGGGCGGCGTCGTAGGAGGGCAGGTCCTCGGGCGTACCCAGGCCGAGCACGTGCGCGATCCCGACCTCGGCGGCCAGGGCGGCGGCCCGCCGCTCCTCGCCGCGTCCGGCGATGAGCAGGTCGGGCGCGCAGTCGGAGAGGATGAAGCGCAGTTCCCGCTCGGCGAGCCTGGTGTTCAGCGGGACCAGAGCGAACCCCGAGCGCAGGCAGGCCGCCTGGATCTCCGGGTACTCCAGTTCGTTGGCGGCCAGCAGGGCCACCCGGTCGCCGGGGCGCAGCCCGCTGTCCCTGAAGAGCGCGCCCAACCGTCCCACCCGCTCGTCCAGTTCCCCGTAGGTGATCCGCCGGTCGCCCTCGACCACGGCGGTCTTCTGCCCGAACCGGGTCGCCGGTCCGCGGACGAGGTCTAGGTAGCGCATGGCACCTCCGCAGCAGAAATCCAGATCGGCATCTTACGTATACCGTTAGATCACGTTACAGTGAGCGTGTCGGGAGTGCCAGAGGCGCTTCTCCCCCTTCTCAACCGCAAGGAGCGCGTGAATGCTGGTCAGCGACATCGTTCGCCGCAACGCCCAGTTCTTCGGTGACAAGGAGGCCGTGGTGGTGCCCGGGGGCCTCACCCGGACCTGGTCGGACCTGGAGGCCCGCACCAACAGGTTCGCCAACGCCCTGCTCGGTCTCGGCCTGACCAAAGGCGACCGGATCGCTCTCTTCTCCCCCAACTGCGGGGAGTTCCTCGAGTTCTTCTTCGCCACGGCCAAGTCCGGGGTCATCGGAGCCGCGGCCAACATCCGCCTGTCCGCCTACGAGCTGTCCTCCTACCTGTCCTACGTGGAGCCGGCCGCGGTGCTGGTCCACGCCGACCTGGCGGAGGGCGCCCGGACGTGGCTGCCCGACGTCCCCTCGGTCAGGCACGTCATCGGCTTCGGCGGCGACCACGGCTGCGACCTCGACCTGGAGCAGTTGATCGCCCGGGCCCGCGCCGACGACCCCGGAGTCGACATCGGCGAGGACGACGTCTACCAGCTCGGCGCCACCAGCGGCACCACCGGAATTCCCAAGGCCGCCGTCCTCACCCACCGCAACGCGATCGCGGCCCTGCACAACTGGCTCGCCGAGCTGCCCATCCCCGAACGCGGCACCGCGCTGCAGTGCATTCCCATGTTCTTCAACCCCGGCGGCCCCTCGGGGCTGCACCCGGTGCTGCTGAAGGGCGGACGCACCGTGATCCCGCCGGCGTTCGACCCGGCCGAGTTCCCCCGCCTGGTCGAGGAGTACCGGGTCACCAACACCACCATCGTGCCCACGATGGTGCAGATGGTCGTCTCCCAGCCGGGCGTGGAGAACCACGACTTCTCCTCCCTGCGCGGCATCATGTCCGGCGGTTCGCCGTACGTGGTCGACGTCCTCAAACGCGCCCGCGAGATCCTCGGAAACGTCCTCTTCCCGCTGTACGGCATGGCCGAGAGCTACTCCTGCGGCGCGGTGCTGCGGCCGGAGAACCAGTTCACCGAGGGCACCGAACAGCAGGTCGGCTGGCTCGCCTCGCTCGGCAAGCCGCTCACCATGGTCAACTTCCGCGTGGTCGGCCCCGACGGCGAGGACGTGCCGCACGACGGAAAGACCTCCGGCGAGATCTGGCTGTCCGGCCCCTCGGTGTCCCCCGGCTACTACAACATGGCGGAGGAGACCGAGAAGAGCCGCGAGGGCCGGTGGTTCAGGACCGGTGACGTGGCGATCGTCGACTCCGAGGGCTTCGTCACCATCGTGGACCGGCTCAAGGACATGATCATCACCGGCGGCATCAACGTCTTCAGCGTCGAGGTCGAACGCGTCCTGCAGGACCACCCCGAGGTGGAGCAGGTCGCCGTCATCGGCGTCCCCCACGAGCGGTGGGGCGAGGCCATCCACGCGGTGGTGCGCCGCCGACCGGGCTCGGCGCTGACCGAGGAGGAACTCGTCGACTTCGCCGCGCGGCGCCTGACCGGCTACAAGAAGCCGCGCTCCGTGGAGTTCGTCGACGCGCTGCCGATCAGCGCCACCGGAAAGATCCTCAAGAAGGAGCTGCGCAGGCAGCGCGCCCAGATCCCGCAGAACGCCTGATCCCGCGCGCCAAGACCAGGAGACGAAGCCATGGATTTCACCCTCAGCGCGCAGCACCGGGAGCTGCGCCGCACCCTGCGGGAGTTCTTCACCCGTGAGGCCCCCCTGGAGGAGGTCAACCGCCACGACCGCGACGAGGAGTTCAACGCCGAGCTGTACCGCAAGGCCGCCGGGATCGGCCTGTGCGGCATGGCCTTCGGCGAGGAGTACGGAGGCAGCGACGCCGACCAGATCTCCCTGTGCATCGCGGTGGAGGAGGTCGCCCGCGCCAGCTCCGCCCTCGCCTACGCCTGGCTGCCCACGGCCACGTTCTGCGCCAAGGGCATCGCCCGGTTCGGCACCGACGAGCAGAAGAAGGAGATCCTGCCGAAGGTCGCGGCGGGCACCGTGCGCATGGCCATGGGCCTGACCGAACCGGACGCCGGATCCGACCTCGCCCACCTGTCCACCAGGGCCGTACGCGACGGCGACGACTTCGTCATCAACGGGCAGAAGGTGTTCACCACCGGCGCCGACACCGCCGACCACATCTTCGCCTTCGTGCGCACCGACCCCGACGCCTCGCCGTCCAGGGGCCTGTCGGTGCTGCTGGTGCCCCGGCAGACCGAGGGCGTGACGATCCGCCCGCTGCGCAAGCTCGCCGGCCAGGCCACCCACACCTGCGAGGTGTTCCTCAACGACGTGCGGGTGCCCAAGGAGAACCTCGTCGGCGAACTCGGCCGGGGCACCGCCATCATCTTCGACCTGCTCGACGCCGAGCGGATCTACGTGGGCGCCGAGGGCACCGGACTCGGCCAGGGGGCCCTGGACCTGGCGCTGAAGTACGCCCAGGAGCGCGTCCAGTTCGGCAAACCGATCATCGAGCACCAGGCGGTCGGGCACATGCTCGCCGACATGGCGATGGACGTGCAGACCGCGCGGCTGATCACCTGGCAGGCGGCCTGGCGGCTGGACCAGGGCCTGGACTGCACCCTGGAGGCCTCCATGGCCAAGGTGCACGGCTCCGAGGCCGGGACCCGCTGCGCGGCGCGCGGCATGCAGATCCTCGGCGGCTACAGCTACATGGTCGAGTACGGCATGGAGCGCTACTGGCGCGAGACCAAGCTGTACGAGATCGCCGGAGGGACCAACCAGATCATGCGCAACATGATCGCCGGACAACTGGGCCGACGGGAGCTGTGGTGACCGGACACGAGCCCGCCGACCTGCCGCTGGGCGTCACCTACGACCACGCGGCGATGGCGGCCCGACGCATCAGGGACCTCCTCCCGCTGTACCGGGACGTCCTCGGCGGCGTGTTCTACCTGGGCGGCGACAACGCCCGGGTCGGCTACCGCGCCGTCCAACTGGAGTACCCGGGCGGCGGCAAGGTGGAGTTGATGGAACCGCTGCCGGACTCGACGTTCCTGGACAGCTTCTTCGCACGCCACCCCCGGGGCGGGGTGCACCACGTCACCTTCACGGTCGCGGAGGACATGGAGATCTTCGAGGTGGCCGCGGCCCTGGAACGGTCCGGCTACCGGGCGCACGGCGTCTCCACCGCCGATCCCGACTGGCACGAGGCGTTCCTCCACCCCCGCGAGACCCACGGCACCCTGGTGCAGATCGCCCGTCGGCGGGGCACCGCCCACGGCCGCGCCACGGACTACACCCTGGACGACGTCCTGGCGGGCAGGGCCCCCAACGGCTGCGGCGTCCCCAGTCCCTGACCCCCAGATTCCCGCACGAGGAGTTCGCACCATGACATCCCGACACACCGCCGACCAGACCGAGATCCGCGACCTGACCGCGCGCTTCACCGACGCGGTCAACCGGCGCGCCCCCGGGGAACTGGCGGACCTGTTCGCCGAGGACGGTGAGTGGCACGTGCCCGGCGTCCCGGAGGCCACCGGACGCGAGGCGGTCAGCGCGCTGCTGGAGAACCTGCTGGGCAACTTCCCCCACCTGATCCAGCTCACCCACAGCGGACACGTCGACGTCTCAGGCGACACGGCCACCGCCACCTGGTACCTCACCGAGTCCGGCGCCGACGCCTCCGGCAACGGCTTCGACTTCACCGGCGTCTACACCGACAGCCTGGTCCGCACGGAGGACGGGTGGCGCTTCGCCCGCCGCTCCTTCGCCTTCCTGCGGCGCACCCGCTCGGAGGCGAAGGCCCGCTGGTACCCGCATCCGCGCTCCGCCGCCTGAGCGGCACGGGCCCCGGTCCGCGGGGGGCTCCGGCGGAAAGCGAAGACGAGGACGGCGGGGCATTTCAGGGATGCGGCCCGGGACAGGCGACCGGGGCTTCTCCGAAATGCCTCGCTCTCCTCCCGGCCTCTCGCCGGTTTTTTCGCGCACCCTCCGACCGCTCACCCCAGGCGGGTCGGAGGCACTCACCTCAGGTGCCGTCGTACCTCTGCCGCGAACCCCGGAACCCCGGTACGCTCCAGCAGGGCCAAGACACCGAGGACGGTGGTCGGCTCCCGGCGGTAGGAAGCAGCCTGCCGTTCCAGTACGTCAAGTGTCAGCCCCGGATACAGATCGGCTGGTCGAGCAGGAAGTCGTCCGGATGCGCGGCGGTGATGTCGTAGGGCTTGAGTGCGGTATCCGGAAAATCCCTGGTGTTGAAGGTGACGATGACCTCGGCGCCCGCTCGTACGGCCGCGGCGAGTACGTGGCGGTCCTTGGGATCGTTGTCCATACCGTCGATGAGCGTCTCGTAGCCGCGCACCATCGCATCGGGAAAGGCGCGGTCCATGTGTGTGATCCTGCGTCCCACCCTGTCGGGGGCGATGCCGCGCTCGACCACGTTGCGGCCGAGCTCGTCGAGGACGTGCTGAGACCACAGTGGCCGGTAAGCACCCGCGCTCGCCAGCCGCAGCAAGGTGTCGCACAGGTAGGCGGGATAGAGCACACAGGTGTCGAGGAAGGCGGGAAACGCCACAGCGACGCGTCCGATCTACCGAGTGGTCCGGGGAGTGGCTGTCGCCTCGTACAGGTCGGCCTCCTCGGCGTCGGCGGCCATCCGGTCCAGAGCCTCCTCGCGTTCCCGGCGGGTCCGGCTCTGGTAGTCCAGGACGTCGCGCAGCAGAACGCGGCGATGCCTGCCCCGCATGCTGAACGGGATCTCGCCATCATGGAGGAGCCGGACCAGGGTCGGCCTGGAGACGCCGAGAAGCTCGGCGGCCTCCTGTGTGGTCAGCATCGTGTTGTGCGGAGCGATCGAGATCGCCAGGCCCTGGGAGAGTGCGGTGACCACGTCACGCAGGACCTCGTAGACCTCGTCGGGAATCTCGGTCTGGGAGCCGTCCGGGCCGACCAGCCGTGCGCGTGCAGGAGTCGGTGTCCCGACCAGCCCGCGTGCGAACCTCGCCAGTTCTCCCGGGTCTTCAGGGGGCAGGACCGTTCGTTCCCGCGGAGTGCTTGCCATGCCTCCACACTACCCGTAATCGAAAAAAACGAAAGCCAGAGTGGTGTTCGTTCTCGCCTCGGCCATGCTTGCGGCGCGGGAGAAGCAGGGGAAAGCGAGACATTGCGGCCGGGCCCCCGGGGTGACCCGCCCGGCTGGCAGCGGGGAGGGCGCCCCGGCATCGGTTCCGCCCGAGCCCCCGCAGACTCCCCGTCCGTACCCCGCCGACCGCAGCCGGACACCCGTGCGCGGATGCCCGCCGGAACGCGCGCGATCGATCCCGGCGGGCAGGTGTTCAACATGATCCAGTCAGGAATCCCGGCCCTTCAGGGCTGGGAGGAATGGCTTCTTCGTCAGCGCCCGGACGCTAGTCCGGGCGCTTCTGGCTCTCGATGTACCGGACCCGACACGAGGGCCCGGCCGACGAGTCGCCGTACGCGCCTACCGGCGTCCCGGCAGCTCGTCCATGAACTCGTACAGCCCCTTGGACAGGTGGTGGCCGCCGTCGATGGTGAGCACCTCCCCGGCCACGTACGTCGCGTCGTCGGACAGCAGGTAGGCCGCCGCGCGGGCGGTCTCCTCCGCCCTCAGCAGCCGCCCGGCCGGGATGGCGTCGATCAGCCGCCTGCGGATCTCGGGGTCACCGGCGAGGAAGTCGGTGCCGCCCACCGGCATCCACCCGGGGGCGACCGCGTTGACCCGCACCCCCCGGCCGGCCCACTCGGCCCCGAGGGTGCGGGTCATGGCGAGGACGCCGCCCTTGGCGGAGGCGTTGTGCACGATCCCGGGCGCGCCCGTCCACGCGTAGGGGGTGAGCACGTTGACCACCGCTCCCCCGCGACCGGCGGCGAGCCAGCGGCGCCCCAGTTCGGAGGTGCAGTGCCAGGTGCCGTTGAGCACGATCCGGACGACCGCGTCGAAGCCGCCCGGGGTGAGCTTCTCGGCGTCGATCGGAAAGAGCCCCGAGGCGTTGTTGACCAGCCCGTCGACCTCGCCGAGCAGGTCGGCGGCCCGGTCGAGCATCGCCGCCACGGACTCGGGGTCGCGGACGTCCACGGTGACCGCGAACGCTCTGCCCTCCCCGAGTTCGCCGTCGATCCGTCGCACGGTCTCGTCCAGGCTCTCCCTGGTGCGCCCGCACACCACCACCCTGGCGCCGAGCCGGCAGAACTCGGCGGCCATGGCCGATCCGAGCCCGCCGCCGCCTCCGGTGACGACGAGGCCCTTGCCGTCCACGCCTGACAACGCTGCCACGACGATCCCTCCCTCAAAAGAACCGGCTGTGTGATGTGCGCCTGCGCGCCGCCCGGTCCCGTGCCGGACCGGGCGGCGCGTGGGACCCGCCGCCGGGTGTGCGGGCCCCGTCGCCCCGACGCCGACGGCAATCCGCCCGCGGTCCGGCGGCCGCGGCGTCGGGGGCTTTCCGGTTGAGCCGGTCAGGCGAGGCTCGCCGTGCCCACGTTCTCCCGGATGTAGTCGGCGACGACGCCGCCGGGCAGGCCGGGCGGGAAACAGCGGTGGACACCCAGCTCTCTGAGGGGTTCGAAGTCCACCTCGGGGATGATGCCGCCCATGATCACCAGGACGTCGGTCATGCCGCGCGCCTTCAGCGCGGGGACGAGCTCCCTGGCGACCTGCATCTGACCGCTGGTCATGATGCTCACCGCGACCACGTCGACGTCCTCCTGCAGGGCCGCCTCGGCGATCTCCTCCGCCACTCCGAACCGGAAGTAGACGACCTCCATGCCGGCGTCGCGGAGTTCACGCGCGATCAGTTTCGACCCGCGGCCGTGAACGTCGATCTTCTTCTTGGCCAGTAGGACCTTGATGCGCTCCTGGGACACGGTCCACTCCTTGTGCTGTGTGCGGATCGGCCGATCCGCGGGACTCACTCGCTGACGTACCAGCCGAACGCTTCGCGCATCGGCACCATCATCTCGCCGTTGGTCGCGCCCCTGCGGGCCGCCTCCACCAGCGCGGGCATGAGCGGGCCGGTGCCGTCCTTCAGCGCCTGGCATGCCTCGCGGACCCCTTCGAGGGCCTGGTCCACCGCGGCCTGGTCGCGCTTGGAGCGGTAGGCCTCCAGTCGGGCCTTGGCCTTTTCCTCGATGGACTCGTCGATGCGGAAGGGCTCGTAGTTCTCCGTCTGCTCCGAGACGTAGCGGTTGACGCCCACCACGGGCAGGTCGCCGCTGTTGATCCGCTTCTTCATCTCGTAGGAGGCGTTGTCGATGTTGCGCTTGATCTCGCCGGTCTCCAGGCCCCTGAGGTAGCCGCCCGAGGCCTCCAGCTCCTCGTAGATCTCCCAGGCGGCCTCCTCCATCTCGTCGGTGAGCTTCTCGATGAAGTAGGAGCCGCCGAGGGGGTCGGCAACGTCGCGCACGCCGCTCTCCCACATGAGGATCTGCTGGGTGCGCAGCGCGGTGCGGTGCGACTCCTCGGTCGGCACGCCGACGGCCTCGTCGTAGGAGCAGGTGTGGACCGACTGCACCCCGCCGAGGACGGCGGCCAGGGCCTGCAGGGTGATCCGCGCGTTGTTGTTCATCAGCTGCTGCTGGGTCAGCACGTAGCCGCTGGTGTGGACGTGCACCCGGGCGTGCATGTTGGACGGCTTGGTGACTCCGGCGTCCTTGCAGATCTTGGCCCACATGCGGCGGTGGGCGCGGAACTTGGCGACCTCCTCGAACAGGTTGACGGTGCACCCGATCTGGAAGGAGAGGCGGCCGATGAAGTCGTCGGGCGCCAGGCCCGCCTCCAGACCGGCGTCGATGATCGACTTGCCCCAGGACAGGCCGTAGGCGAGTTCCTGGACCGGGGTGGCGCCCGCCTCGGAGAGGCCGTACATGAAGATGTTGGCCGGGTTCCAGGCCGGGGCGTTGTCCTTGGCCCACTTGATCAGGTCGATCATGAGGGCATAGCCCCACCTGGGCTCCCACGACGGGATGTCCTGGACCGCGATCCTCGGGTACCAGTTCATCGAGTTGCCGTGCATCTTCTGGGTGGGTTCGCCGCGCCGTTCGACGGCGGCGGCCAGCAGCGCCAGCGCGGGCAGGCAGTTGTCGCCGGTGATCATGGAGAAGTTGGTGGTCTCCAGGTCCCAGTCGCGGATCAGCTCGTCGTAGTCGTCGCCGGTGCTCATGTGGACGCCGCACTGGCCGAGGTTGCCCGCGGCCTCGGGGTGGTCGGCGTCGATGCCGTACATGCAGGGGACGTCGTAGACGGTGTTGAAGACCTTGTGGCCGAAGTAGCCCTCCATGCCTTCGGCGACCATCTTCTCCATCTTCTGCCGGGTCTCCTCGATGGTCCCGTAGCCGAAGACCATCTGCTGCATCCACGGCGTCAGGGCGTAGCCGTCGGGGTGCAGGCCCCGGGTGAACGGGTAGGCGCCCGGCATCTCCTCCAGGTCGCAGTCGGCCATGTCCTCGGGGGTGTAGACGGTCTTCACCGGCAGGCCCGACAGCGTCGTGGCCGGACGCAGTCTGTCGGCGTAGCGGGCGCGGCGCGCGGCCCACGTCTCCTTGGCGGCCTCGAACTTGCCACTGGGCTTGGGTGTCACTTCTTCTCCGTTTCTGCGGCGGCTCCGGCCGCCCGCTGGGCGGCGAGTCGGCGGTGGGCGTCGATCAGCTCTTCGACGAACTCCTCGGCGGCCCCGTAGGGGTCGGCCAGGCTCCGGTCGTCGACGGCGGCCTCGAGCAGTTCCTCGCGGAGCCGATCACTGGCGAAGGCGGTGAACCGCGCCCGTCGGCGGGCGTGTTCGTGGGCGGTGCGCCACTGCGTCTGTCCGGTGAACCGGTGGTGCTCGTCCACCGCGTCGACCAGTTCGGCGACGCCCTCCCGGCGCAGGGCGGAGGCCTTGAGCACGGGGACTCGCCACGGCCGGCTCCCGTCGGGGCCGGTGCGTTCGAACCCCTGGGAGGCCAGTTCCCTGAAGGTCTGCTCGGCGCCTGGGGTGTCGCCCTTGTTGACCACGACGACGTCGGCGATCTCGGTGATGCCGGCCTTCATCGCCTGCAGGGCGTCGCCGTAGCCGGGGACGAGCACCAGGGCGACGGTGTGCGCGATCGTGGCGATCTCGAACTCGCCCTGGCCGACGCCGACGGTCTCGACGATGACGACGTCCTTGCCCATCGCGTCGAGCACGTCGACCGCGTCGTTGACGGCGGCGGCGAGTCCTCCGGAGGCGCCCCGGGAGGCGAGGGAGCGGATGAAGACGCCGCTGTCCCCGCTGGAGGTCTCCACCATCCGGTCCCGGTCGCCGAGCAGGGCTCCGCCGCTGAACGGGCTGGAGGGGTCGACCGCGATCACGCCGACGGTGCGGCCCCGGTCCCTCAGTTCGCGGATGAGCGCGGAGACGAGTGTGCTCTTGCCCGCTCCGGGTGGCCCTGTGATCCCGATGAGCTGGGCCCTTCCGCAGTGCGGCGCCAGTGAGCGCAGTACCGCGCGCGCGTCGGCGTGCCCGTTCTCGATCCGGGTGATCAGCCGTCCCGCGTGCAGCGCGCTTCCGGCCACCACCTGCTCGGCCTGGTCGGTCGTAGCGTCCACGGGCATCCCCACAAAAACTATTTCTTTACGTTCAACGTTAGTCTTGCATATGGTTCAGGGAAATGCCAACAGTCTGGACAGCGGCGACCGCGATGTGGAATGCCTGGTACCGCACCGGCCGCCAACCCTCTGACGTCGCAGAACGCGCCCGCACCCAGCACGCGAGCCCAAGGGAGACGCCCATGACCGCCCCCGCACCGCGGACCCTGGAGATCACCGACTCCGGAGCCCGCCTCGACATCGCGCTCAACCGACCCGACGAGCGCAACGCGCTCACCTTCGAGGCCTGGGACGACCTCGACCGCGTCATGGCCGGGGTCGAGCGCCGCGACGACCTGCGCGTGGTGACCCTCACCGGCAACGGACCGGCGTTCTGCGCCGGGGTCGACTTCGCGGCCATCGGCGCCTCGCTGGAGGTGGAGAAGGGCAGCTACCCGTCGTTCATCCGGCGCTGGGCCGCGATCGTGGACCGCTTCGAGCGCGTTCCCCAGCCCAGCGTCGCCGCGATCAACGGCCCCGTCATCGGAGCCGGTCTGGAGCTGGCTCTGGCCTGCGACATCCGCATCGCCAGCGACCGGGCGGTGTTCGCCATGCCGCAGATGCGCATGGGCATCGTCCCCGACGTCGGCGGCACCAGCCGACTGGCCCGGGCGACCGGGGAGTCCTTCGCCAAGGACATGATCCTCACCTCCCGCATCGTCGACGCCGAGGAGGCGCTGCGCGCGGGCATCGTCAGCCGGGTCGTCGAGCACGACCGCCTGGAGGAGGAACTCGACGGCGTCGCCGCCGCGGTCGAGAGCCTGCCCTGGCCGTCGGCCTACTTCGCCAGCCTCGCCATCGACTGCGGCCCCCGCCTCGACCCCCGGCGCGCCGCCGACATCGAGGCCCTGGCCGACCAGGTGATGCTCCGCCAGGAGGAGGTGTGGCGAAACATCTCCGACTTCATGGCCGCCAAGGGGCTGCGCGGACTGGGCCGGTGACGATTTCTCCCGCAATATTTACACGTTTGACGTTGAACGGTAGATTCAATCCAGCAGCGCACGGAGGAATCGTGTTCGATCAGGGAGCCGTGGTGCAACCATGAGCAGCAGCAGAACGAACGGCAAGGTCGTCGCCCTGGAGAGCCTCGGGGACATCGTCCGCGACGGCGAGTCCGTGGCCTTCGGCGGCGGCTGGTTCGCCAACCACCCGATGGCCGCGGTACGCCAACTGATCCGGGCGGGCCGCAGGGACATCCACGCCATCACGGTCGTCGGCTCGGTCGACATGGACCTGATGGCGGCGGCGGGAACACTGGGGCACCTGTCCTTCTCGATGGTCACCCTGGAGGCCTTCGGCCTGGCGCCGAACGTCCGCGGGGGCATCGAGTCGGGCAGCCTGCCGTTCACCGAGTACACCGGCCTGGGCCTCCTGATCGGCCTGGAGGCGCAGGGGCGCGGCATGCCCTACCTGCCCTACCGGGGCCCCTTCGGCTCCGACATCCCGGGACGCTACCCCGACATCTACGCCACCACCACCTGCCCCTTCACGGGCGAGGAGCTCACCGCGGTGCGCGCCCTGCAGCCCGACGTCGCGATCGTGCACGCCCTGCGTGCCGACGCCGAGGGCAACGCCCAGTGGGACGGCACCTCCGGCCCCGACGTGGAGATGGCCAAGGCCGCCAAGCGGGTGATCGTCACCTGCGAGGAGGTCGTCGACCGGCAGGTGATCGTCGACAACGCGCACATGACCAAACTCCCCGGCTACTACGTCGACGCGGTGATCGAGGCCCCCTTCGGCGCCCACCCCACGTCGCACGTCCCCCGCTACGCCATGGACGCCTGGGAGCTCATGGGCTACGCCGCCGCCGCGGGCGACCCCGCCGCGATCGCCGAATACGTCGCACAGATCAGCGGCGAGACCGAGGAGGGCTACCGGACCCGGGTGCTGAAGGGCCGCGACAGCGTCCTCAGCGCCCTCGTCGACGCGGCCGAAGTCATCGAGGGAGCGCAAGCGTGACCGACTACGAGATCCACGAACTCATGACCTGCCGCGTCGCGGCCGAGGTCGACAACGACGGCGTCACCGTGATGGGGTCGTTCACCCCCCTGGCCTACGCCTCCTACATGCTGGCCAAGCTGACCCACGCCCAAGACGCCTACCTGGTGGGCTTCGACGCGGTGGGCATGGCCCCGGTCCAGTTGTCCTTCACCGGCGCCGAGGCCTCCGCCTACAAGGGCGCGGCCTGCCGCTGGGGCATGCTGACCGAGATCAACTCCATCCACCTGGCCAACCACGGCGGGGTCGAGGCCGTCTCCTCGGCCCAGTTCGACGGTAGCGGAGCGATCAACCTGTCGGCGATCGGACCGTTCGACGCGCCCAAGGTCCGCCTGCCCGGCGGCGCCGGAGCGGCCGAGGTGATCAAGATGTACCGCAAGATGATCGCCTACTTCGGCAACCACAACCCGCGGACCCTGGTCGACAAGGTCCAGTTCGTGACCGGCACCCGCTGGAAGGTCGGCGACCGGGCACGCGAGGAGGCCGGTCTGCAGCCCGGCCCCATCGTGGTCGTCACCAACCTCGCCGTGCTGGTCAAGGACGACGACGACCGCCCCTTCCGCATCGAGAGCGTGCACCCCGGCGTCGACGTGCGGACCGTCGTCGACAACACCGGCTTCGAACTGCAGGTGCCCGCCGACGTCCCGGTCACCGCCGAGCCGACCCAGGAGCAGCTCGACCTGCTGCGCAACCGGATCGACCCCTTCGGGACGGTGAAGTTCGACTTCGTCTCCGGCAGGGAGCGCCTCTCCTACCTCAAGGAGATCCTCGACGCCGAGTGGGACCGAGCGGCTGCGAGGCTGGCATGAGCGTCTTCGACCGGTTCAGTCTCGAGGGCAGGGTCGCGATCGTGACCGGCGCCTCCTCCGGGTTGGGCGTCACCTTCGCCCTGGCCCTCGCAGAAGCCGGCGCCGACGTCGCGCTCGGCGCCCGCCGCACCCAACTCCTGGACGAGACCAAGGGCAGGATCGAGGCGCTCGGCCGCCGCTGCGTCGCGGTCCGCACCGACGTGGCCGACCCGGCCGACTGCGAGGCCCTCGTCGCCGCGGCACGCGACCGGCTCGGCGGCGCGGACATCCTGGTCAACAACGCCGGCGTGGGCCGCGTCGTGCCCTCCCACAGGGACGACCCCGCCGAGTTCGCCCGGGTCCTGCAGACCAACCTGGTCGGGGCCTACCAGATGGCGCAGGCCTTCGGCCGGGCCTGCATCGCCGCCAAGCACGGCGGCTCCATCATCAACGTGTCGTCCGTGCTCGGCATGGTCTCCACCGACGCCCCGCAGTCCGCCTACAGCGCCTCCAAGGCCGGCCTGCTCGGCATCACCCGCGACCTGGCGATGCAGTGGACCCTGCGGCGCGGCATCCGCGTCAACGCACTGGTCCCGGGCCTGATCCACTCCGACATGACCGCGGCGATCGAGGCGGACGAGCAGGCCGAGGCCAGCGCGCTGGCCAGCATCCCGATGCGCCGCCTCGGCGACGCCGACGAACTGGTGGGCGCCCTGCTGCTGCTCGCCTCCGACGCGGGCAGCTACATGACCGGGTCCTTCCTCGTGGTCGACGGCGGCTGGACGGCGCAGTGACGGCCTTCGACACCGCGCTCGACCCGGAGGTCGAGGAGCTGCGCGACCGCGTCCGCGCGTTCGTCCGCGACGAGGCGATCCCCGCCGAGCGGGAACTGCTCGCCACGGGGGCGGAGCCGACCGAGGAACTGCGCCGCCGGCTCCAGCGGTCGGCCGCCTCCGCCGGGCTGCTCTCCCCCACCGCGCCCACGCGGTGGGGCGGCCTCGGCCTGTCGATGTCCGCGCAGGCCGTCATCCTCATGGAGGCCGGCTACGGCCTGCTCGGTCCACTCGCCCTCAACTGCGCGGCGCCCGACGAGGGCAACATGCACCTGATGAACCGGGTGGCCACACCCGAGCAGCGGGAGAGGTACCTCGCCCCGCTGGTCGGCGGCGCGGTCCGGTCCTGCTTCGCGATGACCGAGCCGAGCCCCGGCGTCGGATCGGATCCGTCCATGCTCAGCACCTCGGCCCACCGGGACGGCGACGCCTGGGTGATCAACGGCCGCAAGTGGTACATCACCGGCGCGGACGGGGCGGCCTGGACGATCTGCATGGCGCGCACCCCCGAGCACGGGGACAGCCCCGCCGGCGCGACGATGTTCCTCGTCGACGCCGACAACCCCGGAATGCGGATCGTCCGGCACATCGACAGCCTCGACAAGGGGTTCGTCGGCGGCCACTGCGAGGTGGTCTTCGACGACTGCCGGGTCGCTCCCGACGCCGTGCTGGGCGAGGTGGGCAGGGGCTTCGCCTACGCCCAGGTGCGGCTGGCGCCCGCCCGCCTCACCCACTGCATGCGCTGGCTGGGGCTGGCCCGGCGCGCCCAGGACATGGCGCTGGACCGCGCCGCCGAACGCGAGGCGTTCGGCAGCAGGCTCAGCGAACTGGGCATGGTCCAGCAGATGCTCGCCGACAGCGAGATCGACCTGGCCGCCTCCCGCACCCTGATCGCCCACACCGCGTGGCTGATGGACCGGGGCGAACGGGCGTCGGCGGAGAGTTCCGTCGCCAAGACGTTCGTCGCCGAGGCGGTGGGCCGGATCGTGGACCGGGCGGTGCAGATCCACGGCGCCCTCGGAATCTCCCACGACCTTCCGCTCTCACTGTTCCTGCGGGAGGTCCGCCCGTTCCGCATCTACGACGGCGCCTCCGAGGTGCACCGGATGTCCATCGCCAGGCGGGCCGTGCGCCGCCGCGCCGCCGACCGTGCAGCCCAGTGAACAGAAAGGAATTCCCCGTGCCCAGTCTTGCAGTGGTCGGAGCCGGCCTGATGGGCTCCGGCATCGCCCAGGTCGCCGCCGTCGCGGGCTACGACGTGGCCGTCCAGGACGTCAGCGAGGAGCAGCTCGCCCGCGCCCTCGGCGAGATCGAGTCGTCGCTGCGGCGGCTGGAGAAGAAGGGCCGACTCACCTCCGAGCAGGTGGGCCAGACCCTCGGGCGGATCACCACCACCACCGACCTGGCGAGTGCGGCCCGCGACGCCGACGTCGTGGTCGAGGCCATCGTCGAGAAACTGGACGCCAAGCAGGAGGTGTTCCGCGCACTCGACCGGATCTGCGGGCCGGAGGCGGTGCTGGCCACCAACACCAGCGCCCTGCCGATCACCCGGATCGCCTCGGTGACCAGCCGCCCCGAGCGGGTGGTGGGCACCCACTTCTTCTCCCCGGTACCGATGATGAGGCTGTGCGAGGTCGTCCGCGGCGTCAAGACCAGCGACGAGACCCTGGCCAGGGCCAGGTCCTTCGCCGAGGACCTGGGCAAGACCTGCGTGGTGGTCAACCGCGACATCGCCGGATTCGTCACCACCCGGCTGATCGTGGCGCTCAGCGTCGAGGCGGTGAAGCTGGTCGAGAGCGGGGTGGCCACCGCCGAGGACATCGACACCGCCTGCCGCCTGGGCTTCGGCCACGCCATGGGCCCGCTGGAGACCATGGACCTCACCGGCATCGACGTGTTCGTCAACGCCTCCCGCAACATCCACACCGACACCGCCGACCCCAAGTTCCACCCGCCGGAACTGTCGGTCCGCAAGGCCGCCGCCGGAGAACTGGGCCGCAAGAGCGGCAGGGGCTGGTACGAGCACTCATGAGCGAGCAGACACGGGTCACCCTCGACATCACCGGCGGACTGGCCACCATCACCCTCACCCAACCCCCGGTCAACGCCCTGGACCGGGCGCTGATCGCCGAACTGGCGGAGGCGGTCGAGGAGGTGCGGCACAGCGAGGACGCCCGCGCCGCCGTCGTCACCGGCGGGCCGAAGGTCTTCGCGGCGGGCGCGGACGTCAAGGAGATGCTGGGCTGGGACTACCGCACGGCGGTCCGCGACTCCGGCGCCCTCGGCGACGCCTGCACCGCGCTGTCGCGGCTGCCGATCCCGGTCATCGCGGCGGTCAACGGCTTCGCCCTGGGCGGCGGCTGCGAACTGGCGCTCGCCGCCGACCTGCGGGTGTGCGCGGCCGACTCCAAACTGGGCTTCCCCGAGATCCTGCTCGGGGTGATCCCCGGCGCCGGGGGCACCCAGCGGCTGCCCCGCCTGGTGGGCCCGGCCCGCGCCAAGGACCTCGTCTTCTCCGGCCGGATGGTCGGCGCCGAGGAGGCCCTGGCCATCGGCCTGGTCGACCACGTGGTCGAACCGGACCGGGTGCTGGAGCGGGCCCGGGAACTGGCCGCCCCCTACCTCAACGGCCCCGCCGTGGCGCTGCGGGCCGCCAAGGAGGCGATCGACCGCGGCCTGGAGGCCGACCTGGGCACCGGCCTGGAACTGGAGCGCGGTCTGTTCGCCGGACTGTTCGCCACCGAGGACCAGACGATCGGCATGAGGAGCTTCGTGGAGAACGGGGTGGGAAAGGCGGAGTTCCGTGGCCGCTGAACCCGCCGCGGGGACCGACCGGCTCGTCGGACTGGACCTGGAGCGGCTGACGCCGTACCTGGAGTCCGCCGTGGGGCTGGCCGGTCCCCTGCGGGCCTCCCTGATCGCCGGAGGCCGCTCCAACCTGACCTACCGCCTCACCGACGGCCGCGCGGACTGGGTGCTGCGGCGGCCGCCGGTCGGCCACGTGCTGCCCACCGCCCACGACATGGCCCGCGAGTACCGCGTCATCGACGCGCTCCACGGCACCGGCGTCCCGGTCCCCGCGCCCGTGGTGCTCTGCCGGGACCGCGACGTGCTCGGCGCCGACTTCTACGTGATGGAGCGGGTCGAGGGCCCGGTGCTGCGCGGCGCCGAGGACACCGCGGGCCTGGCCCCCGAGGAGGCTGAGCGCTGCGCGCTGTCCCTGGTGGAGACGCTGGTCGCGCTGCACGCCACCGACCCCGCCGTGCTGGAGGGCTTCGGCCGCCCCGAGGGGTTCACCGCCCGCCAGGTCTCGCGGTGGGCCAGGCAGTGGTCGCTGTCGGCGACCCGGGAACTGCCGGAGGTGGCCGAACTGGTGGGCCGCCTGGAGCGCGCCGTGCCGCCCGCGCAGCGGGTGAGCGTGGTCCACGGGGACTACCGACTGGACAACGTGATCTTCGCCCCCGACGGCGGCGGGATCGCCGCGGTCATCGACTGGGAGCTGTCCACCCTGGGCGATCCGCTGACCGACCTGGGGCTGCTGCTGGTCTACTGGGACCCGGTCACCGAGGACGTGACCGGCACCCGGCACGCGGCGAGCGCCAACCCCGGCTTCCCCGACCGGGACGCGCTGGCCCGCGCCTACGCCGACGCCTCCGGGCTGGACCTGTCCCCGCTCGACTTCTACGTGGCGTTCGGCTACCTCAAACTGGCGGTGATCGCCGAGGGCATCCACTCCCGCTACCTGGCCGGGCAGACCGTCGGTGAGGGCTTCGAGCGGGCCGGCGCCGCGGTGCCCCGCCTGGTGGCGGCCGGACTGGCGGTGCTGGACGGCCCCTGACCGCCGCTGTTTCCACACATCGCACGGCCGCCGCCTCCGAGGGAGGCGGCGGCCGTGGCGTTGTCCGAGGCCGTGACCGTGTCACCGGGCCGACCAGTCCCGGTGCGGCCCCGGAAGGGATGGTGTCCGCGCGGGGTCCTCCGTCCGGACACCACCACAGTAATTCCGCAAAACGGTTGACGTTACACGTTAGAAACGCTTACCTTCTCTGTGAGGTAGCTCACAGGGACGGCGCTAGCCGTGTCCTCTGGGAGATCAACGCCGACGTACGACCTCCTGGTCAGGGGCCGCACACCATGACGAACACCGCGGAAACCGCCGACCACCGACTCATCGACCGGGCCGCCGTCATCACCGGCGGCGGACAGGGCATGGGCGCCGCCGAGACACGGCTCTTCGCGGCCGCCGGCGCGCACGTGGTGATCGCCGACGTCCAGGAGGAGCCGGGCCGCACACTGGTGGAGGAACTGGGAGAGCGGGCGCGGTTCGTTCGCATGGACGTCTCCTCACCGCAGGACTGGGCTCTCCTCATCGACTCCCTCGACGGCTGGCCGCCGCCACGGAATCCGGGTCAACACGATCCTGCCGGGACACATCGCCACCTCCATGCACGCCAAGGTCGAAGGCGCAAGGGACACCAGGCTCTACAGCCGCCTGGCCCCCGGCCGGGGCGGCACTCCCGAGGAGGTGGCACGCCTGGCCCTGTTCCTCGCCTCCGACGCCAGCTCCTACCTGACCGGAACCGACATCACCGTCGACGGCGGACTCACCGCGGCCCTCCCCTCCCTCAAACAGGGATAGGCGAGCCGACCGGGACCACTGCCGCACGGTGCGGCCTCTGCCCTCCCGGTGGCCGCACGGTTCGCCTGTCCGGCAGCGCTTCTCCGGCGGGCACGGCGACCTTGCCCGTGCCGCTGCGGCGTTCGGGGGACACCGCCGGGCCACGGGCGGCCGGCCACTTCGCCCCCTCCCGTACAGGGCACAGTCACCACCCGTGACCGGCCCCCGGCGTCAACAATCAGAGACCACCCGCACGAGAGGACTTTCCTTGGAGCACGGGACCCCCGCCGACCGCGAGGCGATCGCAGAGTTGAAGCACGCCTACTGCTGGCACTACGACACGGGAGACCTCGACGCGCTGATGCGCCTGTTCACCGCCGACGCCGTCTGCGACCTGGACGCGTTCGGCTCCTGGCGGAGCGCCGAGGAGATCCGCCAAGGGTATGCGCGGCAGATGGCTGCCACCGGCATCCCCGGCACCCGGTTGCACTCGGTCAGCAACCCGGTCATCAGGGTGAACGGGGACCGGGCGAAGGGCTGGTGGTACCTGGTCGACTACAACATCGAGCCCGGCTGCACCGCTCCGGTGCGCATCCTGGCGACCTACGACGACGACTACCTGCGCACCGAGGAGGGGTGGCGCATCGAGCGCACCCGGCTGAGCATCCGGTGGCGTTGCCCCGAGTGAGGGGAACCGGTCAGCGCCCACCCGATCATTCGGCGGCACTCACGTCAAACGGCCGGCACCGTGATGTTCTCCTACGCCGCCGCCCCCGGCGTGGAGAGCGGTCAGGTTCCCTCGAGTTTCCGGCCCCTGTGGTGCGCGCCCTGGACGCGGTCGCCGGAACCACGGGAGCCGACGGGAGCATCGTCGTCCCGCCCGGCGGCCCCTTCGGCCGGATGACGCTGGGGCCCAGCTTCTTCCTGCTCGCCGCCTACCACCTGCGCGACGTGCTGAAGTTGCGGGGCCCGCGCGGCTGACCGGAAGGCCGGCCGTCCGTCTTCGGACCGACCCCGCACACCCGCCACCGACCGAGCGGAGAACCGTTGTGGCCATCTGTGGAGCCCCTGAAGGGGGCGGCGGCAGCGGCGCGTGGACCCCACGTCCCGTGGCGGCCCCCCGGACAGCGAGAGCCTCGGCCCATCCCCGCATGCGCGGGGAACACTGAATGCCCCGGAATCCTACCGGAGAAATAGGCCGGTTTCCCGCACTTAACAGAAACCAAACAAAACACCCAGAATAAACATGGGGACTGGAAACAGCACATACTCGCCGACTGTGTCCAGACACCGACAGAAAAGGCCGATTCCCTGAACGTGGAAACGAGACGGCCAACAGATTGGCGCGTTCCAGCCGAAGCCCTCAACTGCCACCTCGCCGCAATAACCACTTGGTACTGACTGGACTTTGATGGCGGAGTTCGTGTGGAGCTGTGCGGCCAGGGCAGGGCGTGCCGGCCGCACGGGGCCAAGGAGTGCTTTCAGTTGCCCGGGAGTGCGCACCCACCGCGTATGGCCCGACCGGGCCGAGGTATTCCACAGCACCCCAAGGAAGGCCCCGGCTGCCAGCCGGGGGTGGGCCGTGTCGGGAATTTTTCTGGATTGCCTCGCCCCCGGGATTCCGGGAAGAAGCCCTCACCACAAGGACCGGGCCGTCGAACCTTGATGAGGCGGGAACAGGCCCGAGAGCACCAAGATCAGCGTGCGGCTACTCGGCGGCGGGATGGCTGCGGCGACCACTGAACACCAAACCGACGGTGGGGCGCCCCACTCCCCTCGGGGCCCGCCGGGTGCCGGTGGCCCGACTACTCGGGCAGCGCCGTGGAGTGCCAGCACACGAAGGACCACCGGCCGCCGTGGCGTGCCCACACCGCGCTGTAGCGGGCCCGCAGACGCAGCTCCCGCCCCTGAGCCCGGGCTCCGAGGCGGACGTCACCGGTGACCACGGCGGTGTCGCCGAACAGGCGGACCCGCTCGTCGGCCACGTCGGCCGCGGTGTAGGCGACGGTTCCGTCCGCCAGCGTCCCCAGGTAGCTGTCCTTGGAGTCCACCATCGCGTTGGAGTGAGTGTAGGACATCCGGTCGGCGAACAGCTCGCGCAGCGTGGCGGTGTCGCCCTCGACCAGGGCCGCCCAGCGGCGTTTCTCCAGCTCCAGGATCTCCGCGGTGACGGCATCAGACATGAGTGCCCCCTCAAGGGTTGCCAACCCACTACAGGCGAACTATTGACGTTCAACGTCAAGGGACATTACTTTCATCACACCCGATCCGCAAATGCCCAACGACAGGACACCCAGATGTCTGTGCTGCAGTTCGCCCTCCTGGGCCTGGGGCTCGGCGGCGCCTACGCGCTGCTGGCGCTGGGCCTGGTGACCATCTACCGGGGAACGGGGGTCCTCAATTTCGCCCAGGGCGCGGTCGCCATGATCTGCGCCTACGTGTTCTTCGCGCTCCGCGACGACCTCGGCTGGCACACCGTCCCGGCGGTCCTGCTGACCCTGGCCTTCTCGGTCCTGCTGGGGGTCGCCTTCTACCTGCTGGTCATGCGGCAGTTGCGCAACTCCCCCATGCTGGCCCGGATCATCGCCACCCTGGCGCTGCTCCTACTGCTGCAGGGCCTGGCGATCCTGCTGTTCGACGTGCAGACCAAGACGCCCGCCCCCGTCGTGCCCGCCGCCCCGGTCACCGTGCTGGGCGTGCCCATCCCGGCCGACCGCCTGGTCCTGGCGGCGGTGGCCGTCGTCCTGGCCGTCGCCCTGGCCCTGATCTCCCGCCGCACCCGGATAGGTCTGGCCATCCGCGCGATCTCCGACAGCGAGAAGGGCGCCTCGCTCAGCGGCCTGTCCCCGGTCCTTATCGGCGCGCTGACCTGGGCCATGGGTTTTGCCCTGGCCGCCGTCGCTGGAGTGATGCTCAGTCCCGTGGCCGGCCTGGACTCCCAGGTGCTCACCCTGCTGGTGGTCCCCGTCTTCGCCGCGGCCCTGATCGCCCGATTCACCTCGTTCGGCGTCGCGGTCGCCGCGGGACTCGGCCTGGGCATGGTGGAGTCCGCGCTGCAACTGGTCACCGGCGCCGAGGGCGCCTGGTACACCTGGCTGTGGACCGGACCGGGCCGCTCCCAGGCGATCCCGGCGCTGGTCGTCATCCTCGCGATGATCTTCTCCGGCCGACTGCTGCCCGCCCGCGGCGAGGTGGTGCGCGGCCGCCTGCCGGTCAGCCTGCCCCCGCGCTACCGGGTCATCGGTCCGCTCCTCGCCCTGGCGGTGGGCCTGGTGTTCATCCACACCGTCAGCTCCTCCTGGCTGGCGGCCGGGGTGGTGACCCTCGCGGGCGTGCTGATCGCCCTGTCGGTGGTGGTGGTCACCGGCCTCGTCGGCCAGGTCTCGCTGGCCCAGGTCGCCTTCGCCGGGATCGGCGGCATGATGACCGCCCTGTTCGCCAACGCCGGACTGCCCTTCCCCCTCGTCCTGCTGCTCAGCGGCGCGGTGGCCACCCTGGTGGGTCTGCTGGTGGGCCTGCCCTCCCTGCGGGTGCGCGGCCCCAGCCTGGCGCTGGTGACCCTCAGCGCCGCCTACATCTGCCAGGTCGCCGTGTTCTCCGACGGCCGCCTGCTGGGCGGGGACGGCGGCTACAACCGGGTGCCCGCGGCCAGCCTGTTCGGCCGGGAGCTGAGCAGCACCGCCTTCGCCGTGGTCGCCCTGGTGATCGTGGTCGCCACCGCCAGCCTGGTCGCCGCGCTGCGGGCCTCCACCTTCGGCCGGCGCGCCCTGGCGGTACGGGAGAACGAGGCCGCCGCCGCGGCGGCGGGCATCAACCTCAAGCAGTTCAAACTGGCCGCCTTCGCCCTGTCGGCGTTCATCGCCGGCCTCGGCGGCTCGCTGCTCAGCTACCAGGCCAACGTCTTCGCCTACGAACGGTTCACCGTCTTCGAGTCGCTGCACGTGATCGCCATGGCCGCCATCGGCGGGATCGGCATGGTCAGCGGCGCCATCTTCGCCGGCCTGGGCGCCAGCGGCGGCCTGTTCTCCCAACTGCTGGCCACCTGGGAGGCCGACGCCTACCAGCTGATCATCGCCGGCGGCGCCCTGCTGATCGCCATCCAGGTCCACCCCGACGGCCTGGCCTCCACCGCACACGCCATCCGGACGCACCGGCGCCGACGCGCAACCCCGGCCCCCGCACCCACCTCCCCCGACGACACCGACCGGTCGACTTCCACCGATCAGCCGGTGCCCGCCAAGTAACAAGGAGCGACCCCCCATGAACACCAGACGCCCCCGCACCGGGCTCACGGTCGGCGCGGCCGCCACCGCACTGGCGCTCACCCTGGCAGCCTGCGGAAACAACGGCGTCGAGACCACCAGCACCGGCGGTCTCGACGGCGAACCGATCAAGCTCGGCTCCGTCCTGACCATCACCCACCCCGCCTGGAGCAACGCCTCGGTGGAGACCGTCAACAACGCGTGGGCCTCCTACATCAACGAGGAACTCGGCGGAATCGACGGCCGCCCGGTGACGGTGGAGAACTGCGACGACCACGGGGACCCGGCCAAGACCACCCAGTGCCTCAACAACCTGGTCGACTCCGGCGTGGTCGCCCTGGTCAACAACTCCTCGCTGTCGTTCGGCGCCAACGCCCTGCCCGCCATGGAAAACGCCGGACTGGCCAACATCGGCGGATGGCCGGTGACCACCAACGAGTACAACAGCCCGCACAACTTCCCGACCACCCCCGGCGCCACCGGCACCTACCCCAGCCTCGCCGTGTACTTCGCGGCCACCGGCGCCGACAGCCTCGCCGTCGCCTACAGCAACACCCCCTCCGGTCAGGCGGTCGGCGAGTCCCTGGGCGAACTGTGGGAGGAGCTGGGCGGCGGCGACTACTACATGACCGAGTTCGACCCCGCGGCCGCCGACCTGACCCCGGCGATCTCCAAGATCGCCGCCGAGGAGCCCGACGCGGTCATCCTCGCCGTGGGCGAGGGCGCCGCCGCCCGGATGTTCCAGGCGGTACGCAACACCGGGCTGACCGCCGAGGTCGGCGCCTCCTCCACACCGGCCACCAAGACGGTCTTCGACGCCGCCGGGGACGCGGCCGACGGTGTGCTGTTCGCCTTCGCATCGGTTCCCGCCGAGTACGACGGCGAGGACGCCGCCACCTACCGGCACGTCATGGAGACCTACGCGCCGGACCTCGAACTGACCGGCCAGACCGCGGTCGCCGCCTCCTCCATGCAGTACGCCCACGACATCCTGGCCGCCGTCGACGGCGACATCACCGCCGAATCCGTCCTGGCCGAACTGCAGAAGGGCGAACCGTGGGGCGGCTTCCTCACCCACGCGACCGACCCGGCCAACCCGCCGGAGGGCATGCCACAGATCGCCAACCCCTACACGCTGATCCAGCGGTACGAGGACGGCGGCTTCACTCCCGCGCCCATCGAGGACCCCGGCCACCTGGAGAACTACATCGACATCCAGGGCGACCTGTCCTGGGTCACCGGACACGCACCGGGCACCTGACCGCCACCGGCTGAGGAGTGAGATGAGCCTGCTCGAACTCGACAGGACAACCGTGCGCTACGGCGGGGTCACCGCCGCGGACTCGGTCAGCTTCACGGTCGAGCCCGGCAGCCTGGTGGGGCTGATCGGCCCCAACGGCGCGGGCAAGACCACCATGATCGACGCCATCACCGGGATGGCGCGCTGCTCCGGAGACATCCGCCTGGACGGGCAGAGCATCGTCTCCTGGCCGGCGCACCGCCGCAGCCGGGCGGGCATCGTCCGCACCTTCCAGTCGCTGGAGCTCTTCATGGACCTCACCGTCCGGGAGAACCTGCAGACCTACGCCCGGTCCCGGGCTGGCGGAGCCTCGACCGACCCCGTGGAGTACGCGCTGGAGCAGATGGACGTGGGCTGGGCCGCCGACAGCTACCCGGCGGAGTTGTCCGCCGGGTCGGCCCGGCTGGTCTCCGTGGCCCGCGCCCTGGCCGCGAGCCCCCGCCTGCTGCTGCTGGACGAACCGGCAGCCGGACTGGACGCCGGGGAGTCACAGCAGTTCGGCGCCAAGCTGAGGAGGCTGGTCGACGAGGGGGTCGCGACCGTCCTGCTGGTGGACCACGACGTCGACCTCATCATGAACATCTGCGACGACGTCCAGGTCCTCGACTTCGGCAGGCGGATCGCCTCGGGGCCGCCCGAGGTCGTCCGCGAGGACCCCGAGGTCGCCCGCGCCTACCTGGGCACGGGCTCCGACACCGAGTCCGCCGAGTCCTCCGTCGGAGGTACGTCATGACCGCGACAGTTTCCGAACACTCCGGAAAGACCCCCACCGGGTCGGGGTCCGCCGTGCTGGACATCTCGGGGGTCGACGCCGGTTACGGGCCCATCCGGGTGCTGCAGGGCGTGGACCTGTCGGTGTCCGCCGGAGAGATCGTCAGCCTGCTGGGTCCCAACGGCGCGGGCAAGACCACCACCCTGCTGGCCTGTTCCGGCATGGTGCGGGTCACGTCCGGAGACATCCGACTGGACGGGCGTTCGCTGCTGCGGTCCAGTCCGCACGCCATCGCCCGCAGGCGCCTGGCGCACGTGCCCGAGGACCGCTCGCTGTTTCCGTCGTTGACGATCGACGAGCATCTGCGGCTGTGCGCCCGACCGGACGGCCTGGACGTCCTGGAACTCTTCCCCGAACTGCAAAAGCGCCGCAACAAGCGGGTCGGGGTGCTGTCCGGGGGCGAGCAGCAGATGCTGGCTCTGGGGCGGGCGCTGGCCGCCGGGCCGCGGGTGCTGTTGGTGGACGAGATGTCCATGGGCCTGGCCCCGGTGGTGGTGGAGCGGCTGTTCTCCGCGCTCCAGGACATCGCGGTCTCCGCCGGGCTCGCCGTGCTGATGGTGGAGCAGCACGTCCACCTGGCGCTGAAGTACGCCCAGCGCGGCTACGTGCTGGCCGGCGGCCGGGTGCGCACCCACGGCACCACCGAGGAGCTGCGGGAGCGCTGGTCGGAGATCGAGTCCTCCTACCTGGGGCGGTGACGTCCACTCCGCTGTGATCGAGGGGCCCGACCACGGTCGGGCCCCTCTGTACGCTTCCGCCCGACCAAGCCGACACCGGTGGCGGGGCTGCTTCGGCCGCAAGGCACAGGATCGGGATCGGCGTCAGAGGCCGAAGAACACGGGAAACGGCCCCCGGTGTCGAGGCCATTGGTGTCTGAGGGGGTCAGGCGGCGAAGTCGCCCTCATGGTCGGGGCCGCGGAACCCTGCCAGGGTTCCGCGGCCCGGCCACGGCTCACTGTCTCGCTCTCCCCACCGAGACGGCGAGCCCGGGAGAACGTCCGAGCGGCCCTGCGGGGCCGCACCTCACCTGTCGTCCGCGGTCGCGGCTCCGGTGAGGTGGCGGGCCGCGAGGTAGGCGAAGACCATGGCGGGGCCCAGGGTGCCTCCGGCGCCGCCGTAGGTCATGCCGAAGGGGGAGGCCATCACGTTGCCCGCGGCGTAGAGGCCCTCGATGGCGTCGCCGTCGAGGTCGAGCACCCGGGCGTGGGTGTCCACGCGGGGGCCGCCCTTGGTGCCCAGACCGCCGCTGACGACCTTGATCGCGTAGTAGGGCGGGTCGTCGATGGGGCCGAGGGTGCCGCGCACGTCGCCCTTGTAGGCGGGGTCGCCCCACCAGCGGTCGTGGGCGCTGTGCCCGCGGTGGAAGTCGGGGTCGACACCGTGGGCCACATGGTCGTTCCAGCGTCGCACGGTCGCCACCAGCTCCTCGGCGGGCAGTCCGATGTCCTCGGCCAGCGCCTCCAGCGTGGGGTGGCCCTTCAGCCAGGAGGGCGGCTCCTCACCCGCCGGGTGCGGTCCGACGGTGCCGTAGGCGCGCAGGTAGCCCTGGTCGAAGACCAGCCAGGAGGGCAGGTTGGCGTAGTCGAAGGCGGACACGTCCTCGACGTGGAAGGCGCCGCCGAACGCGTTGTAGTTGGCGGCCTCGTTGGTGAAGCGGCGCCCCCTGCGGTTGACCATGATGGAGCGGGGCCGGGTGCGGTCGGCGGTGATCATGGCGCGGTTCATGGGGTTGATGCCCTCGGGCAGGTCGGCGGCGGGAATCCACCAGGCCTCCCGCATGTTGCCGAGCATCGCTCCGGCCTTCATGGCCATGTACAGGCCGTCGCCGGTGTTGGTCGGCATGGAGACGGGGTGGGTGAGCGGGCCGCGCAGGAAGGCCCGCTTGTACTCCTCGTTCCACTCGAATCCGCCGGTGGCCAGCACCACCCCCCGCTCGGCGCGGACCTCGCGGGAGCCGTCGGGGGTGTCGAAGCGCACGCCGACGACCCGGCCGTCCTCGACGACCAGTTCGCGGGCGCGGTGCTGCACCCGCGGCTCCACTCCGGCGTCGAGCAGGGCCTTGAGCAGCCGTCCGATCAGCGCCTGGCCCCGGCCGCGTTCGTCGCGGACGGCGCGGCGGGCCAGCTCCTCCTTCGAGGGGACCCGGGGGACCGCGGCGCCCAGCGGGGTCTCGCTCATGGTCAGGTGCTCGCTGGAGTAGTACGGGGTGTGGGTGACCCTGTCCTGCCACTCGCCCAGCTCGTCGAAGGGGAAGAGCGGGCACTCGATGGTGCGGCCGCCGCCGGGCTTTCCGCCCGGGTGCTCGGGATGGTAGTCGGGGAAGTCGGGGACGGCGTAGAACTCGGTTCCGGCCTGCCGGTCGAGGAATTCCACCATCTCCGGTCCGGCCTTGAGGTAGGCGCGGACCAGGCGCTCCTCGAGCAGGTCCCGCGACAGCGACATGATGTAGGTGAAGGCCTCGTCCTCGCTGTCGGTGACGCCGATGGCCGCCTGGTGCGGGTTGCAGGGGATCCACACGTGCCCGCCCGACCAGGCCGCGGTTCCCCCCACCTCGTGGGACTTCTCGAACAGGCCCACCCGCGCTCCGCCCCTGGCGGCGGTCACCGCCGCGGTGAGCCCCGCGGCTCCCGTGCCCAGGACGATGACATCGAACTCCTCGGTCATCACAGCTCCTCTCCCTGACCTCCCCCCTTTGTAATGCATCTTCCTATTGACGTACAAGGGAAGGTTTGCGAACGTTCTGGGAGACCTACCGAGGGGAGCCCGGCAATGCTGTTTCACGAAGTGATGGCCCGTGCCCTCGCCGACCACGGCGTGGACACCGTCTTCGGAGTCCTCGGCGACGCCAACCTGTACATGATGGACAGCTTCCAGCGGGTGACCGAAGGCAGGTACTACTCCTGCTCCAACGAGGCGGGCGCCGTCCTGGCCGCCAACGGGTTCGCCCGCACCTCCGGTCGGCTCGGCGTGGCCACGGTGACCCACGGCCCCGCCCTGACCAACACCGCGACCGCCCTGGTGGAGAGCGTACGCGACCACACGCCCCTCCTCCTGGTCGCGGGCGACACCGCGGTGGTGGACCGGGAGAACTTCCAGAACATCCCGCAGCGCGACGTCGTGCTCCCCACCGGCGCGGGATTCGAGCAGGTCCGCTCCCCGCTGACCGCGGCCGAGGACGTGGCCACGGCGATCCGGCGGGCGCTGCTGGAACGGCGGCCGGTCGTGCTCAACGTGCCGGTCGAGTTCCAGTGGGAGGACGTCCCCTACCAGCCGGCCGCGCCGAAGCTGGTCGAGCCGCAGGCCGTGGCCCCGGATCCGGCCGCGCTGGACGCCGCGGTCGGGGTCGTCGCCGCCGCCCGACGCCCGATCGTGCTGGCCGGACGCGGCGCCGCCGCCCCGCGCGCCAGGGCGGCGCTGCTGCGACTGGCCGAGCGCATCGGCGCCCCGGTGGCCACGACGCTGCGCGGCAAGGACCTGTTCCGCGGCGAGCGGTGCAACCTCGGCATCTTCGGCACCCTGTCCCACGAGGTCGCCCTGGAGACGATCATGGAGAGCGACTGCGTCGTCGCCTTCGGCGCCAGCCTCAACAAGTGGACCACGGCCGAGGGGTCGCTGCTGGAGAAGAAGCGGATCGTCCACGTCGACCTGGACCGCGACGGTATCAACCGGTTCTCGCACGCCGACGTCGGCGTCGTCGGCGACGCCGCGACCGTGGCGGAGACCATCGTCGAGTGGCTGGACCAGGCGGAGGTCGCCCCCACGGGCTTCGCCTCCGAGGGGCTCGCCGCGAAGCTGGCGGCCCGCTCCCCCGCGGACTTCACCGACCGGAGCACCGACGAGACCGTGGACATCCGCACCGCCATGCTCCGCATCGACGAGGCGTTCCCCGCCGACCGCACGCTCGTCCTCGACGGCGGCCGGTTCATCTTCACCGCCTTCACCATGCTGCACTGCCCGGAGCCGAGCGCCTACGTGCACACCGTCAACTTCGGCTCGATCGGTCTGGGCATGGGCAACGCGATCGGGGCCTGCCTGGGCGCTCCCGGACGGCCCACCCTGCTGGTCACCGGCGACGGCGGGTTCATGCTCGGCGGCCTGGCGGAGTTCAACACCGCGGTGCGCCACGGCGTCGACCTCGTCGTCGTCGTACTCAACGACGGCGCCTACGGCGCCGAGCACGTCCAGTTCCGCGCCAAGAACATGGACCCGGCCATCTCCACCTTCGCGTGGCCCGACTTCGGTCCGGTCGCCACCGCGCTCGGCGGGCGCGGCTTCACCGTCCGCAACCCGGCCGAACTGGACGAAGCGCTCGCCGCTGTCGAGACCCGGGACCGGCCGATCCTGATCGAGATCAGGATCGACCCGGACAGGGTGCCCGCTCCCGGCCACTGATCCCCCGACGTGCGGGGCGTCGGCTCAGCGCCGGCGCCCCGCGGCCGTGCTCGGCAGGAACACCGCGATGATCCCGGCGAGCACCCCCGCCGCGCAGGCGAGGTGGAACACCACGGAGAAAGAGCCGGTCGCGTCGGCCAGCCAGCCGCCGATGGGCGGCGCGACGACCTGCGCCAGCCCGAGAGCGGCCGTCACGGAGCCGAAGGCCGTGCCCATCCGGTCGGGTGTGAGGACGTCGCCGAGATAGGCGACCATCACCGTGCCGACCGACGTCATCACCAGTCCGTAGACGAGGTTCGCCGCCGGTACCGCGCCGCTCCAGTCCAGGGGGACGACCAGTGCCGCCAGTCCGGCCGTCGCCATGCAGGCCGCCAGGACCGGTCGGCGGCCGAGCCGGTCGGAGGCCCGGCCGCCGACCGCTCCCCCGGCGATGCTGGCGAGGCCGAGCAGCGAGAAGGCGCGGGCGGCGTCCGCCGAAGCGAAGTCCAGGTCCTCCCGCAGGGCCACGACGAGGTAGGTGGTGTAGAGGACGAAGCTCACTCCGTACAGGAAGTAGGACACCAGCAGCCTGCCCCTTCCGGGGATCCCGGCGTGCCGGGCCGCAGGCGCCGGCGGCTTCGCGGGGTCGGGGCGCACCGGCTTCAACAACAGCAGGAGCAGCAGCAGGACCAGCACCGCTGCGGCCGCTTCCAGGGCCCACACCGGCCGCCACTGCCCCGCGCCGAACACCCGTTGGGTGAGTCCCACGACGGGGCCGATCGCCGCGATGCTGATGCCGACGCCCGCGGTGGCCAGTCCGAATCCGAGTCCCCGGTGGCGCTGGGGGACGTGCGCCGCGACGACCGACGGTATCGGGATCCAGACCAGGGCGCTGCACAGACCGGCCGCTCCCATACCGACGAAGAGCAGCGGGACGGAGGGGGCGAGGGCCACGGCGGCCAGTCCCAGAGTGGTCAGCGCCAGTCCGGTCCTGAGCAGCCGGGTGCTTTCGAAGCGGTGCCCGGCGCAGGTCAGCGCGAGGACGCCGATGAGGTAGCCGCCGAGGTTGGCGGCGCTGAGCAGTCCGGCCGCGCTGTAGGAGCCGAGCAGGTCGCGGGTCATGTCCGGCATGACGTAGCCGAGGGTGAAGCGGACGAAGCCCTGGGAGACCGCCGCGGCGCTCATGACCAGCAGCACCGGCCAGATCCAGGTCCGCGGCGGAGCGTCGGCGGCGGGCTCCTCGCCTGCCGGCTCGGCGGTTGCGGGCGGTTGAGCTGCCATCCGGGTGTCCCTTCCGCACTCCCGACAGGAAATCTAACACTATACGTAAGACGTCGAATGCGATAGATTCACGTCGATCTCCCAGGAGGTGGCGCGATGAACGAATACGACGTGGTGGTGCTCGGCACCGGAGCCGCCGGACTGACCGCCGCGCTGGCGGCGGCGAGCAACGGCGCCTCGGTGGGACTGTTCGAGAAGGCCGACCGGGTCGGCGGCACGACGGCGCTCTCCGGCGGCATCGTCTGGCTCCCCGGCAACCGCCACGCCGCCGAGGCGGGCGTCGACGACAGCCGTGAGAAGGCGCTGACCTACCTCGGCTCGCTGTCCAACGGCAGCATGCGCCCGGAGATGGTGGAAGCCTTCGTCGACAACGTCGCCCCCACCCTGGACTGGTTGGACCGCGAGACACCGCTGCGGCTCCGACTGGTCCCCCGGTATCCCGACTACCACCCCGAGCACCCCGGCGGCCTTCCCGGCGGCGGCCGCTCCCTGGAGCCCGCGCTGTTCGACACCCGGGGCCTGGGCCCCTGGCGGGACCGGCTGGTCGGCTCCCCCCGCCGCCTGCGCATCAGCGAGATCCCCAGCGGCGGCGGGACCGGCGTCATCGCCCCCGAACTCATGCGGCGGCGGACCGAGGCCTCCCAGGAGGGGCTGGGGCGGGGGCTGGTCGCCGCGCTGCTCCAGGGGTGCCTGGACCGGAGCATCGAACCCCGCACCGGCATGCGGGCCGTCGAACTGCTGGTCGACGGCGGCCGCGTCACGGGAGTCCGGTTCGAGTCGGGCCAGGAGTCCCGCGAGGTGCGCGCACGCAGGGCGGTCATCATCGCCACCGGCGGCTTCGAGCACGACCCGGCCCTCGTCCGGGACCTGCTGCACGGCCCGCTCGCCCACCCGCCGGGCGTTTCGAGCAACACCGGGGACGGACTGCGCATGGCGATGCGGGTCGGCGCCCGCCTCGGCGGCGTGCACGAGGCGTGGTGGGTCCCCGTCGTCCTGGTTCCGGGTGAGGACGGCACGCCCGTCCCCACCCTGCTGCTGCGTGAGCGGACCCTGCCCGGCACGCTCATGGTCAACGCGCGCGGCCGCCGGTTCGCCAACGAGGCCGCCAACTACAACGCGCTCGGCGCCGTGTTCCGCACCTTCGACATCGCCTCGTTCTCCTACGCCAACGTCCCGGCCTGGCTGGTCCTCGACGACGCCTGCGTGAAGAGGTACGGCGTGTTCGGCACCGCCGCGGGCGCGGGCGCCCCCGACTGGGTGCGGCGCGCCGACACCCTGGAGGACCTCGCCGAGCGGATCGGCGTCCCGGCCGACGCCCTGGTCGCGACGGTGGCGCGCTTCAACGACCACGTCCGGGCCGGGCACGACCCCGACTTCCACCGCGGCGAGAGCGTGTACGACGGCTGGTGCGGCGACCAGACGTACTACGGCACCCCGCGGGCCACCCTGGGCAGCGTCGCCACCGGGCCGTTCCACGCCGTGCCCGTCCACCCGAGCGCGCTGGGCACCAAGGGCGGCCCCAGCACCACCCCCGACGGCCAGGTCATCCGGGCCGACGACACACCGATCGAGGGACTCTACGCCGTGGGCAACGCGATGGCCGCCCCCACGGGAATGGTCTACGGCGGCGCCGGGGGCACGCTCGGTCCCGCCGTGGTCTTCGCCCACCTGGCCGGACGGCACGCGGCCACGTACTAGGGAGGCGTCCAGATGTCGGACGGGATCGCGGACGGCCCGCTGTTCCAGCCGATCCGGGTGGGAGGCATGGACCTGCGCAACCGGATCATGCTGCCGCCGCACGGGCGGCTGACCGGTGACCTGTTCGGAAGCGAACGGCAGGCCCGCGCGCAGATCGCCTACTGGCGGCAGCGCGCCGAGAGCGGTGCCGCCTGGATCTGCGGACTGAACGGATTCGTCGCCAACCCGGTGATCCCCGGCTTCGAGCCGACCGGTCTGGGCGCCACCGTCCGCGGCGTCTTCCGGCTGCCGCAGTTTCGCGAACGGGCCGCGCGCTACGCCGAGGCGGTGCAGGCGGCGGGCGCCTACGCGTCGGCCCAGCTGATCATGCAGGGCGGCATGCCGCACTCGCCGTCGGGCCTGATGGCCAACCACACCAACAACCAGGTCCCCCACGTGCTGGACGCCGCGGAGATCGCCTGGTTCGTCGAGGAGTACGCGTTCTGCGCCGCGGAGGCCAAGGCCGCCGGGCTCGACGGGGTGGAGCTGCACGCCAACCACGAGGACCTGCTCCAGCTCTTCCTCTCCCCCGCGACCAACCGGCGCGACGACTCCTACGGGGGCGACCGCGAGCGGCGGACGCGGCTGCTGCTGGACGTGCTGCGCGCCATCCGCCGAAAGGTGGGGGCGGACTTCACCGTCGGCGTGCGGCTGAACATGGACGAGCTGTTCGAGGGCGGCTACGACCTGGCCGAGGGCCTGGCCATCGCCACCGCGCTGCAGGCCAGCGGCACCGTCGACTACCTGCACTGCGTGGTCGGCAACAACTGGGGGGCGCCCAGCTACATCCAGACCCACCACTACGGCGTCGCGCGGTGGTCGGACCTGGCCCACCGGTTCACCCGCGCCCTGGACATCCCCGTGGTCCACACCGGCCGGATCGCGACGGCCGCCGCGGCGGCCCGCGTCGTCGAGGAGGGGCACGCCGACGTCGTCGGGATGGCGCGGGCCGTGTTCGCCGACGGCGACCTCGTCGCCAAGGCCCGCGGCGGCCGCGCCGCCGACATCCGTCCCTGCGTCGGCACCAACGACTGCCTGCACCGGGTCGTCGTGGAGGGCATGCGGTTCGGTTGCTCGGTGAACCCGCGCACCGGACGCGAGGCCGAACCGCCGCCGTCCCGGACCGAGAGGCCCAGGCGGGTGCTCGTCGCCGGTGCGGGACCGGCCGGGCTGGAGTTGTCGGCGCTGCTGGCCGAGCGCGGACACCGGGTGTCGGTGTGGGAGCGGGAGGAGCGGGTCGGCGGGCAGATGCGGGTCGCGGCGCGGGCCGCCGAGAACGCCTCCTACGCCGACTTCCTGGCCTTCCAGGAGCGGCGGCTGGCCTCCCTGGGAGTGGAGGTGGCCCTGGGCCGCGAGGCGACGGCCGAGGCCGTGGCCGACGCCGGATTCGACGTCGTCGCCGTGGCCACCGGGGCCCGGTCCCGCCGCCCCGACATTCCGGGGGTGGACCTGCCGTTCGTGGTCGACGGGCGCGAGGTGCTGCTGGGCTGGGCCGAGGTCGGCGGACGGGTGCTCGTGGTGGCGATGGAGGACCACATGCAGCCGCTCACGATCGCCGGCCACCTGGCCGACCTCGGCAGGGACGTCACCGTGCTGTACCCGACGCCCGCGGTCGCCCCGCTGGTGGGCAGGTACTCCATCGGCGCTCCCCTGGCCAAGCTCAGCGCGGCGGGCGCCCGGATCGAGGTGACGGAGCGGGTGACCCGCGTCGAACCGGGCCGCGTGGTGTCGCGCAACGTCTACTCGGGTGTCGCACGCGAGCACACCGGCTACGACTCCGTGGTGCTGGCCTGCGGCGGGGAGGCGGAGTCCGCTCTCTACACGGAACTGGAGGGCCGGGTCGCCGAGCGGCACGTCCTCGGGGACGCCTACGCGCCGCGCCGGATCTCGTTCGCCACCCGGCAGGCCTACGAGCTCGCGCTGCGCATCTGACCGCCGCCGCGTCCGCATGCCGTCGGGGCGGCTCTCCGTGCGGTGGCCAACCGGCCGCGGTGCCGGGGCCGGGGTCTTCGCGGCGGGCCGGGCGGCGGAGTCCGGGCGCGCACGGGCGCGCCCGGACCGGTGGACGGCGGGCGGCGCTCAGGACACCGCGGCGAGGTCCTTGGCGTGCAGGTTGACGACCAGGGACTTCACCCGGGTCATCGCCTCGATGGAGGGGCGCACGCCCTGCGTGCCCATGCCCGACGCCTTGGTCCCCAGGAACGGGAAGTGGTCGGGACCGCGTGCCGTACGTCCGTTGACCTGGACGGTTCCCACGTCCAGGCGGGCCGCGACCTGGATGGCCAGGTCGATGTCGCGGGTGAAGACCGCGGCCTGCAGTCCGTACTCCGACCGGTTGCTGATCCGGATCGCCTCCTCGGCGCTGCGGACCCGGATGACGGGCAGCACCGGCGCGAACGGCTCCACCCAGGCCAGGTCCATGTCCTCGGTGACGCGGTCGACGACCGTGGGCCGCACGAGGTTGCCCTCGCGGTCGCCGCCGCAGACGAGGGTGGCGCCGCGGGCCACCGCGTCCTGGACCATCCGTTCGGCGCCGACGGCCGCGTCGGCGTCCACCAGCGGGGTGATCCTGGCGTTGTCGCGCGGGTCGCCGACGGTGAGCTCGGCCGCCCGCTGCGCGACCGCGGCGACCAGCCGGTCGGCCACAGCGTCCACCACCAGGACCCGCTTGACCGCGGTGCAGCGCTGGCCGCTGTAGGAGAAGGCCCCGGAGACGATGTCGGCGGCGGCCGCGTCGATGTCGGCGTCGGCGAGCACGATCGCCGGGTCCTTGCCGCCGAGCTCCAGCAGCAGCGGCACCATCCCGGCCTTGCGGGCCAGT
This sequence comes from Thermobifida halotolerans, assembly GCF_003574835.2. Taxonomy (NCBI): domain Bacteria; kingdom Bacillati; phylum Actinomycetota; class Actinomycetes; order Streptosporangiales; family Nocardiopsidaceae; genus Thermobifida; species Thermobifida halotolerans. Next base: position 2,036,454 of record NZ_CP063196.1, read on the forward strand.
TCGGCGCCGGTCCCGGAGGAGCCGGTGAAGGTGATCAGGTCGACGTCCCCGTGCTGCACCAGGTAGTCGCCGATGCGGGAGCCGCGGCCGGTGACCGCCTGCAGGACCTCCGGCGGGATGCCGGCCTCGTGGGCGAGGTCGCACATCATCAGCGCGCTCAGCGCTCCCTGGGAGGGCGGCTTGAGCACGACCGCGTTGCCGGTCGCCAGGGCCGGGGCGATCTTGGACACGGCCAGGTTCACCGGGTAGTTGAACGGCGGGATCGCCAGGACCGTGCCGAGGGGGACGCGGTGGACGACGGCCAGCTTGTCGCGCGCCTGCCCGGGGAAGGCGTCGGAGAACTGCGAGTCCCCGATGACGCGCTTGGCGTCCTCGGCGGTGTGGCGCACGTAGTCGGCGGAGCGGGCCACCTCGTCCCGGGCGTCCCTGCGGGCCTTGGCCACCTCCATCATCAGCACCTCACCGATCCGCTCGGCGTTGTCGGCGAGCAGGTCGGCGAAGCGCAGGAGCAGTTCGGTGCGCTCGGTCAGGGGCCGGGCGAACCAGCGCGGCTGGGCCTGTCGCGCGGCGGCGAAGCACAGGTCGATCTGCTCGCGCGTGTACTCGTGGACGCCGCCGACAACCGTCCCGTCCACCGGTGAGACCACCGGCAGGGTGGGGGTGTCGTCCGGTTTTCGGCGTTCTCCGGCGAGCCAGTAGCGGTGGTGCGGGTCGGTGCGTCGTGTCGCCATTGCCAGTCTCTCCTCGGGTGGGCCTGTGCGTTCCGGTCCGGGGGCCGGGGGTTTGCCCCAGAGTACGATGATCGGATATAACGTTCAACGTCAAGTATCAATATTTTGGCCGTGTCCGACGGCCCGCCCCCGAAGGAGCCCCGTGTTCGACCGCTACTACGACGAACTCGCCGTCGGCGACAGACGCGCCTTCACCGGCCTGACCATCACCGAGACCCACGTGGTGAACTTCGCCGGCGTCACCGGCGACCACTTCGGCCTGCACATGGACGCCGAGTACGCCAAGACCACACCGTTCGGGCAGCGCATCGCGCACGGCCTGCTGGTGCTGTCCTGCGGCGCCGGACTCATCCCGCTGCTGCCGGGCCGGGTCATCGCGTTCCTCGGCATGGAGGAGGTCAGGTTCCTCGCCCCCTGCTTCTTCGGCGACACGATCCACCCGGTCATGGAGGTGCTCGACAAGAGGGACAAGACGCCCGGCGGCGTGGTGACGATCAAGGAGGACATCCTCAACCAGCGCGACGAGACCGTCATCTCGGCGCGCATCAACATCTGGGTCGGCTCCGGCCCCTCCGCCGAAGCCGCCTGACGGCCCCCGGGAGGAGCCCGTGGCATCCCCTGCCCCCGCCGACGGCCCCAAGGGCAGGCAGCGCGACCTGCTCAGCATCGGTGAACTCGCCCGCCGGTCCGGACTGTCCACCCGCACCATCCGCTACTACGAGGAGCTCGGCATCCTGCCCCCGCCCCAGAGGACGACGGGCGGAACACGCCGCTACTCCCGCGACTACTTCTTCTACCTGGAGGGCACCCGCATCCTCAAGCAGCTCGGTTTCGACCTCGACGAGATCGCCGAACTGGGCCGCTTCGCGCTGACCGGCGCCTCGGCGTCGAGCCGCACGAAGACGATCCTGCAGGAGAAGGTCTCCCAACTCGACCACCGGATCCGGGTCCTCAAGCGCCTGTACCGGCTCGTCAGCGCGGCCGCCTCCTCCCGCGTCGACCCCGACGCCCCGGTGCCGCAACTGCTGCGCTGGGTCAGCGAGAAGAGCGGTGAGGGTTTCACGGCAGACGAATCGGACAACAATCCACCACCACGCTGGAGTTGACGATGCAACGCACCCTCTTCGACACCGTCCACAACGACTTCCGGGACTCCGTGCGCGAGTTCGTCCGCCGCAACGTCGTCTCCGAGTACGAACGCTGGGAGGCCGAGGGCCTGGTCGACCGCGAGCTGTGGAAGCTGGCCGGCGAGTCGGGCTTCCTCGGCACGGCCGTGCCCGCCGAGTACGGCGGCGGCGGCGAACCCGACTTCCGCTACAACGCGGTCCTCGTGGAGGAGTTCGCGCGCGCCGGCGCCCTCTCCCTCAGCTCCGGCTTCGGCCTCCACAACGACGTCGTCGCGCCCTACCTGCTGGAACTGGGCACCGAGGAGCAGAAGCAGCGCTGGCTGCCCGGCTTCTGCTCCGGAGACGTCGTCACCGCGATCGCGATGACCGAGCCCGGCGCGGGCAGCGACCTCAAGGCGGTGCGCACCACCGCGACCCGCGACGGCGACCACTACGTCCTCAACGGCACCAAGACCTTCATCACCAACGGCATCCACTCCGACATCGTGATCGTCGTGGCCAAGACCGACCCGTCGGCCGGGGCGCGCGGTGTCAGCCTCCTGGTCGTGGAACGCGGCATGCCGGGCTTCCGCCGCGGCCGCAACCTGGCCAAGGCGGGCATGCACTCCCAGGACACCGCCGAACTGGTCTTCGAGGACGTCCGGGTGCCCGCGTCGAACCTGCTCGGCGAGGAGAACAGGGGATTCGGCTACCTGATGCGCAACCTGCCGCAGGAGCGGCTGTCCATCGCCGTCGTCGCCGTCTCCGCCGCGCAGGCCGCCTTCGACTGGACCGTGCGCTACTGCCACGAGCGCAAGGCGTTCGGCCAGGAGATCGGCAGCTTCCAGAACAGCCGGTTCAGACTCGCCGAGATGGCGACCGAGATCGAGATGGCCCAGACCTACGTGGACCGCGCCGTACTCGAGCTCAACGCGGGAACGCTCAGTCCGGTGGACGCGGCGAAGGCCAAGTGGTGGACCACCGAACTGATGAAGCGCACCGCCGACACCTGCCTCCAACTGCACGGAGGCTACGGCTACATGGACGAGTACCCGATCTCCCGCTTCTGGCGCGACGCCCGGATCCACACGATCTTCGGCGGCACCACCGAGATCATGAAGGAGATCATCGGCCGCGACCTGGGCTTCTGACAGCGGGGCGGACCGTGACTCCGCCCACATTGGGAAATCGCTCTCCGCTACCGGTGGTAAACTGGACAGAAACTTAACGAAATTCGTTAAGTTTCAATTTCAACAGCAGCCTAGGAGCCCACCGATGTCCACACGCACCTCCTCCCGGAGGAGGACCTCCCCGGCCGCCGACACCGCGGAGAGCGCCGAGTCCCGACCGACTCCCCAAGAGCCTCCCGGCCACTCCGACGGGGGAGAACTGCTCAGCATCGGCGAACTGGCCAAGCGCGCGCAGGTCTCCCCCAGGACCATCCGCTACTACGAGGAACTGGGCATCCTTCCCACTCCCCCGCGCACCGCCGGAGGCAGCCGCCGCTACCCGCGCGAGTACATCTTCTACGTCGAGGGCGCACTGCTGCTCAAGGAGATGGGCTTCACCCTGGAGGAGATCCGCGATCTCGGCCAGTGGGCCCTGGACCGCACCACCGCGGCCTCCGAACGCACCCAGGCCCTCCTGGAGAGCAAGGTCACCGTGCTGGAGCACCGCATCCGCGTGCTGACCCGGCTGCACGACCTGGTCATGGAGGCCACCCGCGGCCGCTCGATGAAGGCCGACCAGACTCCGGAACTGCTGCGCATGCTCGGCGAGGAGGCCCAGTCCTCCGGCCTCAACTCCACCGACCGGTCGGAGTCCCACGACTGAGACCCGTGGCCCTCCCACAGGACGCGGAGAACAGGCCGACCCGTCACCGACCTCGACCTCATCGGCCTGTTCTTCCGGTGTTTCCGGCCCTGCCGCCCCACTCCCCCCGACGCCGGACGCGGTGCCGCGACGTCCACGGCGGATCTCCGCACACGGCCGCGGCCCCGGCGGCGCGCCCCGAGGTGCCGCACGGCTCCGCCCGGCAGCGGGTACCGCACGGACCGGAGCCGCGGAGCCTGTGCTCCGCCGGGGAGCCCTGCGGCGCGCCGCGCCCCCACCGGGGGTCTAGTCCCGGATGACGGACTTGCTGCGCATCAGGAACTCGGCGAGGTAGCCGTCATGGGGAAGGTCGGGGTCCTTGTGGTAGGTGCGGTGGTCCCCCACGTAGACGTTGCTGATGGTCGGCTCCTCCAGCAACCGGTCGACCAGCCGCTCGTCGCGGGTGATCGCCGTGACCACCAGACTGTCGCGCAGCGGCGCGGTACCGGCCTCGGGCGTCCACGGGGCGACCCACACGCACGGGAAGGGCAGCTCGTTGCGGGCCTGGGGGGCGTCGGGCCGGTCGAGCTGGTGGACCGCGGGCCGCAGCACGGCGCTGCCGTCCCCCAACTCCTCGACCACCCCGTCGCCACCGAGCCAGGGCCGGGTTCCGGCCGCCTCGCGGAGCAGGAACGCCTCGACGGCGCGCGCGGCGGCCACCGGCTGCACGGGAAGGAGCGCCGCCTCGTCCTGCGGGGGCAGGCTCGCCAGTCCGCGGAGCCGTTCGGCGAGCGCCGCGCACAGCGGCGCCGGATCACCCTCCACGTACACGGCGGTGGTGTTCACACAGCCGGTGCCGCCGTGGCGGCTCACCGAGTCGACGATGGTGTCCAGGTGGTCGCGCCAGTCCACGTCGGCGGTCAGCAGGATCTTCGAGCGCCCCGGCCCCTGGGGCAGCACGGTCCGCTCCCGCAGGTACCTGCGGACCACGTCCTGTCCGCCGTAGACCATGCCCAGGTCCGCCGCGCGCAGTACCGCGTCGGCGTGGTCGTGGCCGGTGGGCAGCAGCGCCACCTGGTCGTCGCCGAATCCCGCCGCGCGCAGCGCGGTGACGAGCCGGTGGGGGGTGAAGGGGTCGCGGCGGGACGGTCGGACCACCACGCGGTAGCCGAGGACGAGCGCCTGCGGCCAGAGGCTGTGGGTGCCGGGGTGGTTTCCCGCGGCGTGCACGGCGAAGACGTCGCCCCGCCGCCGCCACACGGCGCGCCCGGTACGGGTGCTCGGGTCGCGCCAGTGGTTCACCGCGCCGGTGGGGCGGGCCTGCTGGACGCTGTGGTAGGCCCTTGCCAGGCGCGCGGCGGTGGCCGTGGTGGCCGCCCGCACGACGGAGATCGGCATGCCGCTGACCCGGCTGACCGCGTACTCGTAGTCTTCGACCGTCAGGCCGCCGAGCGCGGCGGTGGCGAACAGCCGCGCCGCGCTGCGGAGGAGGGCGGTCCGCCGGTCCGGGTCCGGGCTGTCGGCCCGGCGCAGGGCCGCCACCGTCCGGTCCACGAACAGCGGGGGGACGAGGCTCAGCTCCGCGACGTCGGCACCGGCGACGTCGGTGACCGTGAAGCGGTTGCGGGACCGGTAGGCGCCCTTCGCGCCGAGCGCGGGGAGCTGGACCAGCGCGGTGCGGGATCCCGGCATCAGTAGACCCCTTCGATGACCGTCTCGTTCTCGAACGTCGCGACCGGTGCGACGTCGGCGACGCTGTCGCCGACCTGCCCGGCGGGCGGCCGGACCCGCAGGGCGGTGTCGCGTTCCAGGTTGTTGGGCAGCAGGAAGGACTTGCTGACGTGGTTGGCCAGCACCCGGCCCCGCTGGCCGTAGTCGACCGGGCGCAGGGTGTCGGGGTCCACGACCGAGAAGGTCACGTACGGGCTGAGGGTGTCGAAGACGCAGGGGTCGTCGTCGCCGAGCCCGGCCCGCTCCGAGGCGAACCCGAGGACCATGGTGCTTCCGTAGTGGCCGTAGAGCACGGTCTCGGAGAAGACCTCCCTGCGGTACAGGTACCGGGAGTCCGGATCGAGGTGGGTGCCGCCCCAGCGGATGGCCCGCACCTTCGTGTTGACCAGTTCCACCAGCTCCTCCCGCCGCGCCAGCCGCTCCAGCAGCGGGGGTGTGATGGTCATGACGCCGACGTCCTGGGACCGCAGGACGTCGGCCGCCTGGTCGACGACGTGCTCGGCGTAGGCGTCGGCCTCGCCTCTGCGGTCCGCGGCCATCGACTTTCGCACCCAGCGCGGGTCCAGGTCGACGGTGAAGCCGTAGGAGCCGTAGGTGCTGGCGGACCTGCGGAAGTACTCTCCGACGAGGTGCGGCCCGGTGGGCACGATCCCCAGCCAGTTGGTGCCCCGTCCGAAGCCGTGGGCGTCGAGGTTCGCGCTGCTCCAGGCGAGCATCCGGTCGAGCCAGTCCCGCAGCAGCACGACGCGCTTGGGCGCGCCGGTGGTGCCCCCGCTCTCGAAGACGCCGACCACATCGGGGTGGGGGCCGTAGCCCCGGGGGATCAGGTCCTCCACGCGGACGTCGCGCAGTTCGGAGGCCACGTTCGGGAAGAGCGCGAGGTCCTCGTGGGTCCTGACGTCCGTGCGCGGGTCGAAGTCGAGGGTCTTGGCGCGCTCCAGCCAGTAGGGCGAGCCGGTCTCCGGACTGAAGTGCCAGTCCATCGCGGCGCGGATGAACTCCTCGGGGTCGGGGCGGGCGTCGAACGGCAGGTCCAGGATCGCGGTGGGGGGCACGGGCACGGTGTCTCCTTGGCGTCGGTCGCGGTGGGGGCTGGTGCGCACGTCCGCGGCGCCGGGAAGGCGTTCCGGCGGGCCGTACGCGCTCGGACAGGTCGCCGGCGTCGGCGTCGGTGCGGTGCCGTCCGCCGACGCCGGCGCCGTCCCGGGGCGCTCAGATCCGCAGCAGCGTGCAGCACCACTGCATGCCGGTCGATATTCCGCAGAGCGCCACCACGTCACCGGGTCTCAGGTCGCCGCGTTCGAGGTGGACCCCGAGCGAGACCAGCTGGTCGGCGGCTCCCATGTGGCCGTGTTCCGGTGAGAGTTCGGCGTTGGTGCGGTGCGGGGGGTGGTCGAGCGCCTTCGCGATCGCGGTGATGCTCGCGGGGCTGTCGTTGGTGTAGATGACGTGGTCGACGTCGCCGCGGGTGATCCCGGCCCGGGCGCAGGCCGCGTCGATCACCTCGCGGATGTGGTCGACCCGCTCGCCCAGGAACCGCCGCAGCCGTGCCGAGTCGTTGTCGAAGTGCTCGTTGATCTTGTCGTAGCCCGACGGCGCGGTGCGGCTCGACCACCCGTCCGGTGGCAGCGGCCGCACCGCGCCACCGAACTCGAGGCTGATCAGGTCGTTGTAGCGGGGGACGGTGAAGCTCTCGCTCGCCAGCCAGCGGTTGGCCGGGTGGCCCCGGCGGATGACGGCGGCCGCGGCTCCGTCGCTCAGCACGGAGTTGAACACGTTCATCCGGTTGCGGTGGAACTCGCTGACCCTGTTGACCACTGCGAACAGCGCCGTGTCGGTCTCGGGCCGCATCGCCATCGCCGCGGCCACGTAGAAGAGGCCGTTGATTCCCGAGGCGCAGCCCTCGTTGAGCAGCAGGGTGTGCGTACGTTCGATCCCCAGTCTGTCGGCGAGCGCCGCCGCGCTGTCCCAGTAGGAGTACTCGGGCATGTCCGAGGTGGCCAGCACCACCAGGTCCAGTGCGCGGGCGTCGGTGCCGGCGCGCTCCAGGGCCTGGCGTGCCGCCGCGGCGGCGAGGTCGGTGGCGTGGACGTCGTCGGCGGCGCGGTGGAAGGTTCGGTAGCCCCACTTGAGCACCCGCTCGGGGTCGGGCACGTACTCGCCTGCCGTCGCCGCCACGTCCTGGTCGTCTCCGAACGCGAAGCCGAGGCTCGCGATTCCGATGTCCACTGTCGGGTCGGGCATCGATGCTCCCATCAGGTCAGAGGTCTTCTCCGCGGGGGCGCGGGGGAAAGGGGGGCGGCGCCGTTGGGCGCCGGTGTGGCGGGGGCGCGGCGGTCAGCGCGGGCTGCACTGGTGCGTACCGCGCCCGGTACGGTTCTCAGTCCCCGGTGATCCGGTGGGCCAGTTCCGCGGCGGCCGCGGCGAAGTCCTTCTCGAACAGGATCATCAGGTCGTACTCGGCGCCGAAGCGCTTCTTGGCGCGTTCGGCCATCTGGAGGGCGAGCATGGAGTGTCCGCCGAGTTCCAGGAAGTTGTCCTCCGGAAGGACCTCGGGCTCCTCCAGGAGTTCGGCGGCCCACCGCAGGGTCAGCCGCTGGATCTCCTCGGCCGGGACGGTGTTCGGTGTCGCGCTCATCGGTTGCGGCTTCTCTCCTCTTCCCAGATCCGGGCGACCTCGGCCCGGTCGACCTTCCCGTTGATGGTGCGCGGCAGGTGGGGCGTGGGCAGCCGCTGGTAGCCGGCGGGGTGCATGTAGGAGGGGAGCAGGGTCCTCACGTGCGCGCGCAGTGCCCGCGCGTCGGGCGCGGCGCCCTCGGTGGCCACGTAGGCGCACACCAGGCGCTGGTCTCCGGGTTTGAACTCGTGGACCCACACCACCGCGTCGGCCACCGCGTCGTGGGAGCGCACCGCGGCCTCGACGTCGCTGAGCTCGATGCGGTGTCCGCGCAGTTTCACCTGGAGGTCGGCGCGCCCGTGGTAGACCAGGCCGCCGTCGGGGGCCGTGCTCACCAGGTCCCCGGAGCGGTAGTAGCGGACCGTGGCGCCCTCCGGGGAGGTGAGGAGGGGGAACCGTTCGGCGGTGAGGTCCGGCAGGTTGAGGTAGCCCTCGACGACCTGCGGTCCGGCCAGCCACAGCTCTCCTTCTTCGCCCGGACCGGCGTCGCGGCCGTCCTCGGTGACGACGCGGGCGGTGAACCCGGGCAGGAGGCGGCCGATGGGTGAGGCCTCCCCGGCGAGGTCCTTCTCGGTCACCTCGTGGAAGGTGGTCAGTACGGTGGTCTCGGTGATCCCGTACATGTTGACCAGAATCGGCCGCTCCAGTCCGAAGCGGTCCGCCCAGGGGCGCAGCGCCGCGGGGGTGAGCTTCTCCCCGCAGAAGATGATGTAGCGCAGGTGGGGCAGTGCGATGTCGCCGTGGAGCACCGCGGCGGCCAGGGCGCCGAAGGCGGTGGGGGTCTGGTTCAGCACGGTGATCCGCTGGTCGCGGACGAAGCGCGCGCACTCCTCGGGGTTGCGGGCGGTCCACCGCGGCACCACCACCAGCCGCGCCCCCGTGGACAGGGCGCCCCAGATCTCCCAGACGGAGAAGTCGAAGGCGATGGAGTGGAAGAGCAGCCACCGGTCCGCCGGGGAGAACGAGAAGAGGTGGTTCGTGGCCGCGAGCAGGGTGGCCGCGCTGCCGTGGGAGACCGGCACCCCCTTGGGCCGTCCCGTCGTCCCGGATGTGTAGATGACGTAGGCGGTGTCGTCGGGGGCGGGGACCGGTTCCGTGCGGGGCTGCGGTCGGGCCTGCCAGAGCTTCGCCACGTCCTCCTCGTCGATGACGGACGCGTCGTCGACGGCGCAGCCGTCCGGGTCGCCGATGAACGCGCACGTCCGGGCGTCCTCGACGATGAACTGGTTGCGCGTCGACGGGTTGCGCATGTCCAGCGGCACGTAGGCCGCGCCGGCCTTGAGGATGCCCAGCATCGAGGCGATGGCCTCGGCGCTCGCGGGGAGCCGGAGGGCGACCCGGTCCCCCCTGCGCACGCCCCGGGCGTGGAGAAGCTCTCCGATCGCGTCCGACCAGGCGTCGAGCTGCCGGTAGGAGAAGACCTGGTCGGCGTCTGCGAGTGCGGTGCCGTCGGGGTTGTTCGCGGCCGCTTCGGTGAAGATCCCGACGAGGGTCCGGGAGGCCGCGACGTGTTCGGGTTTCGGATGTCGTGTGCTTTCCGTGGGCATTGCTCTTCCTTTTTCCTCGGTGGCCCGGGGGCGCGTGCGCCCGCTCTCAGGCGGTTCTCACGGCGCGGGCGAACCTGACCACCCGTGCGGCCTGGACCCGGGCCGCGTTCCGGGTGGTCTCGCCGACCGCCGCGGCGTCCGCCCCGCAGGTGTGGGCGGTGCCGTAGGGGTTTCCGTCGGCGAACTTGTCGGGGTGGGTGTATCCGGGGGGGACGATGATCCCGCCGAAGTGGTAGAAGGAGTTGGCCAGGGCCAGCAGGGTGGACTCGCTGCCGCCGTGCGGGCTCTTGGTGGAGGTGAAACCGCTGTAGACCTTCCCGGCCAGCAGTCCCTGGCTCCAGGCGGGGCCGAGCGTGTCGATGAACTGCTTGAGCTGGGCGGAGATGTTGCCGAACCGGGTGGGCGAGCCCATGATGACGGCGTCGGCCCACAGCATGTCCTCGGCGGTGGCGACGGGGATGTCGGCCGTCGCGGCGAGGTGGGCCGCCCATTCCGGTCTGGCGTCGACGGCGGAGCGCGGGGCGGTCTCGGCCACCCTGCGCAGCCGCACCTCGGCGCCGGCCTTCTCTGCCTGCTCGGAGATCTCGCGGGCGATCTGCGCGACGTGTCCGGTCGCGGAGTAGTAGATGACGGCGACTTTCACCGTGGTGTCCATGGCCAAAGCAACTCCTTGTCGCCCGGGCGGGGCCGGGGGGACGGACGGCGGTTCGGGGGGACCGGTCGGAATCGCGCTGCGGCCGGGCGGCGGCCCGGGCCGGGGAAGGGGGGCGGGGCTGTCGCGGCTACCATTCGGCGAGGTGGAGGGCGCTCCACGGCCTCCTTCCCGCCTCGGGGCTGGGTCGGGAGAACGAGCGGTCGCAGTAGAGGAGGGGTGTGCGGTCGCTCACGTGCGTCCGCTCCACCCGGCCGAGCAGGATGCTGTGGTCGCCGGCGTCGACGACGCGGTACATCGAGCAGGCGACGCGGACGCACGCTCCGGGAAGGCCGGGAAGGCCGAGTTCGCACGGTTGCATGTCCCCTCCGGAGAACCGGTCGACGCCGGAGGCGGCGAACCTCCGCGCGACCTCCTCCTGCTCGTGTGCCAGGACGTTGACCATGAGGTGTGCGGCCGCGGTGAACGCGGCGTGGCTGCTGGCCTTCTTGTCCAGGCAGACCAGGACGAGGGGCGGGTCCAGGGACACCGAGCTGAACGAGGTCGCGGTGAACCCCCAGCGTCTGCCCGAGTCGTCGACGGTGGTCACCACCGTCACCGGGCCGGGGACCCGGGCCATCGCCGCGGTGAGGAGCGTGTGCTCCATGGCGTCATCCTTTTCTCCGTCGCGTCGGGAAACTCGGCTGTGCGCGGGCTCGACCGCCGGCGGGGCGCACCGCGCTAGGGCTGGAGCCGCACCGTGTGCCACGTCCGCTCGTGGAGGTCGTAGCGCAGCCTGCGGTGCAGCCGGTCGGGACTGGCACACCAGAACTCCACCTCGGTGGGCGACAGCAGGTAGCCGACGAACCGGTCGGGGCGGGGCAGGGGGGTTCCCGCCCGCGCCAGCCGCCCGGCCTCGGCGCGCAGCGCCTCGGCGTCCGAGAGCGGTTCGCTCTGCCGGGAGGCGGTCGACATGGCGTGCAGCGGGTGGGGGCGGGCGGCCCACAGCGCGTCCGACTCGGCCTCGTCGAGTTGTGCCACCGGTCCGGAGAGGATGATCTGCTGGCCGGTCTCGCGCCAGTAGAGCAGTCCCGACGCCCAGCGCGTGGCCGCCAACTCCCGGCCCTTGCGGCTGCTGCTGTGGCTGGTGAACACCACGCCGCACTCGTCCAGGCGGGTGATGACCACGATGCGGTTGGAGGCGCGGCCGTGCTGGTCCGCGGTGGCCAGGGCCAGGGCGCGGGGCTCCCGGACGCCGCGCGCGACCGCCTCGTCCAGCCATCGCCGGACGAGCCCCATGGGCTCGGGGGGCGGCGTCTCGTACTCGGGGAAGTCGAGGCCGGTCTCCCCGGTGAGGGATTCGAACCTGCTGGTGTCCATCGGGCTCCTAGACGTAGAGGGTTCCGCGGGCGGCGACGGCTCCGTGGCCGCTGACATGGACCGACCGGACGCGCTCTGCGTCTGCCTCGGCCGTGGCGACCATGAGGGAGGGGCGTCCCATCTCGACGCCCTGGAGGATCTCGATGCGCTGGCCGTACTCGGCGAGGCCGTGCCTGGCCAGGTGGATCGCGAGGGGTCCGGCGGCCGAACCGGTCGCCGCGTCCTCGACCACGCCGTAGGCCGGGGAGAACATCCGGGTGCGCCAGCGCGTGCCGCTTCCGGCGAAGCAGTTGGCGGCCATGTCGGGGAAGCGGGACAGCGCCCGGTGGTCCGGGTGGAGGGCCGAGAGCGCGGCCACGCTGTCGAGCCCCACCAGCACGTGGCGGGGTCCGTTGCGGTAGGCCTCCACCGCCACGGTGGCGGCCGTCACCCCCAGCGCCTCCAGGAGTTCCGCCGCGTGCTCGTACGGCTCCCAGGTGGGAACCGGCTGGCGCATGCGCACGGTCCTGAGGTCCGCCGCGTCCCCGTCGACCTCGACGGGGATGACACCCATCGCGGTCTCCAGGCGCAGGTGCCCGGTCTTTCGGGTCACCGCCAGGGCGACGGCCGTGCCGAGCAGGGGGTGTCCGGCGAACGGGAGTTCGTTGACCGGGGTGAAGATCCGTATGCGGGCGTCGGCGTCGCCGCGGGGCGGCAGCACGAAGGTGACCTCGGAGAGGTTCATCTCCTTGGCGATGCGTTGCATCAGGTCGTCGGTCAGGTCGGCGCTGTCGAAGAAGACGGCCACGGGGTTGCCTTCGAGTGGTCGGCGGGCGAAGGCGTCCACGATCATGTACTCGTGCATGGGCTGCTCTCCGTGTGAGGGGGCGGGTCTGCGGGGGTGAGCGCGGGGCCCAGGCCGTGGAGGGTCGGAAGCGCGTGCAGGCCCTCGACCGCGGCCTCGACCTCGAACCGCGAGCGGTGCGTGGGCGGGTAGCCGATCAGTTCGGCCGCGCGGTTGGGCGGCAGCGCGCTGTCGTGGGGGCGGGACTCCTCCCACACCATCACCGCGCCCCAGCGGTTGCGGTCGCGGTCGGCCATCCACAGCTTCAGCCGCAGTCCGGGGACGTCGCCCCAGACGGCGGCGGCGTCGGCCAGATGCCCGCGCAGGGTGTCGATGGTCTGCGCGGAGGCGTCCAGGTCCCACCAGGCGATGTCGATCCTCACCGGCCCAGCACCCCCCGGATGGTCCGGGCGAGGATGCGGGGGCCGTCGACGGTGAGCACCGATTCGGCGTGGAACTGCAGGGAGACGAAGTGCGGCCCGCGCAGCGCGTGCACCTCCCCGCTCGCCTGGCAGCGGCTGACCTCCACCAGGCCGACCCCGTCGACCTCGCGCTTGTCCTCGGTGCTGTGCGCCACGAACGTGTTGTAGAAGCCGACCCTCTCCCGGGCGCCGAACAGGTCGATCTCCCGTTGCACGCCCTGGTCGGGGGCGTCCCGGCGGAGCAGTGCGAATCCGAGCCTGAGGCTGAGCACCTGGTGGCTCAGGCACACGGCGAGGAAGGGGTGTCGCGTGTCCAGCAGCAGGTCGGCCACCGACCGCAGATGGGCGATGCGGGGGTCGGTGGCCGCACGCGGATCCCCCGGCCCCGGTCCCAGCACGACCAGGTCGTAGTCCCGCGGGTCGTAGGGCTCGTCGAAGCGCCGCACCGTCACCGACAGCCCCAGGGCCCGGAGCTGGTGGCCGATCATCGCGGTGAAGGTGTCCTCCGCGTCGACGACGAGGGCTTCCACGCCGACCAGCCCGTCCACCCGCGCCACCCGGCCGCCGTCGCGCAGCCAGAAGTCCGCGATCCCGGTGTTGCGGCGCCGCAGGGCCGCGCGCACCTCGGGGTGGTCCGCGAAGCGCGTGTCCGCGCCGGACCGCATCGCGGTGAGCAGGCCGTCGGCCTTGGCCCGGGTCTCCTCGGCCTCCGAGCGCGGGTCGGAGTGGCGTACCAGCGTGGCGCCCACCGCGATCCGCATCCGGCCGGAGGGGGTGATCTCGGCGGTGCGGATGAGGATGGCGGAGTCCAGGGTGCGCTCGCCGTCGGCGTCGCGGCCGATCAGCGCGGCGACGCCGCTGTAGTAGCCGCGCCCCTCGGGCTCGTGGCGGCGGATGACGCGGGTCGCGTTCTCCAGGGGGCTTCCGGTGACGGTCGGGGCGAACATCGTCTCGCGCAGGATCTCGCGCACGTCTCGACTGCTCCGCCCCTCGATGAGGTACTCGGTGTGCGCCAGCCGCGCCATCTGCCTGAGGTGGGGTCCCGAGACGCGCCCGCCGGTGTCGCAGATCCGCGCCATCATCTTCAGTTCCTCGTCGACCACCATGTACAGCTCGTCGGTCTCTTTCCGGTCGGCGATGAACTCCGTGATGCCGCGCAGGGTGGGGCCGGTGGGTGGATAGCGGTAGGTGCCGCTGATGGGGTTCATCGCGGCCACGCCGTGCTCCAGCGAGACGTGCCGTTCCGGGGTGGCGCCCACGAGGGTCCGCTCCGGGGTGTGCACGACGAAGGTCCAGTAGGCGCCCTGCTCGCGCTCCAGCAGGCGGCGGAAGAGGGACAGGGCGACGTGCGGCGAGTAGTCGCCGACCTCGGCCAGGAAGGAGCGCTTGATCACGAAGTTGGCTCCCTCGCCGGTGCCGATCTCGTCGGCGACGACCCGGCGGACCGTCGCGGCGTAGTGCGCGTCGTCCACGTCGAAGCGGTTGCTGTCCAGGCGGATCGGTACGTCGGGGATGCGGCGCACCACGTCGGAGGCGGCCGTACTGCTCTGCTCGGTGACGACCATCGCGACCAGCGGCGCTCCGTCGTCCGGCACGGTGAAGCCGCGCTCGGCGATCTGCCGGTAGGGGATGAGGACCAGTGCGTCGTGCGCGGGTTTCGGCTCCGGGGGGCGCGGTCCGGTCAGCGGGATGTCCGCCAGTGTCGCGGGCTGTGTCACCTCTCCGGTCAGGACGTCGACGGTTCCCGGGGTGCCGCCGCCGGCCCGGTGCAGCAGGGCGAAGGCGGGAGGGGGTGCTGCCAGGATCCGGTCGAGCAGGTCGTGGCCGTGGTCCGCGGCCGGGGGGTTCATGCGAACACCTCCTCGGCCGTGACGACCTTCCCGCACCGCCGTGCCACGTAGTCCAGGGTGAACCGGTGGTCGTCCTCGTGGAAGTCGCCGAGCGCGTCGGCGACCAGGAACGGCTGGATGTCGTTGGTGAACGCGTCCAGCGCGGTCGCCAGCACGCCCACGTGCGCGTAGACGCCGCACAGCAGCAGTTGGTCGCGTCCGGCCTCCCGCATCCGCTCCAGCAGGTCCGAGCCGTGGAAGGCGCTGTAGCGCCACTTGGTGAACGTCCAGTCGGCGGCGGTGGGCGTGAGTTCGGGGACCACCGCGCTGTCCGCGGGGTCGGTGCGCATGCCGGGACCCCAGAAGTCCGCGAGGAGTCCGCGCTGCTGCGGGGTCATCCGGCCGGGCTGGGCGGTGTAGGCCACCGGCACGCCCAGGGCCGCGCAGTGCTTGCGGAGCTGGGCGGCGTTGTGGACCAGTTCGGTGCGCAGCGGTTCGGGGAAGGCTCTGAGGAAGTAGTGCTGCATGTCGTGGACGAGGAGTACCGCGCGTTCCGGGCGCGGCGTCCACCGGACGAGGTTGTCGGGAAGCTGCTCCCGGGTCGGCAGGGAGTAGGGCCTGATCGGCGGGATACCGGCCATCGGGCGTCTCCTTTCGGGCGGGGCCGGGGCGGTTCAGCGGGCCTCGGCCCAGGCCGCGACGAGGGCGGCGGCCTGGTGGGGGTTGAGCCTGGGATCGCACAGCGTGGTGGAGCGGCCTTCGGCGGCCGTGTACTGGGACGCGTCCGCCACGCACTCGGTCACGTCGTCCGGCGTGGCCTCCAGGTGCAGTCCGCCCGCCACGCCACCGGCCGCGGCCACCGCCGCGCGAAAGCCCCGGACCTCGCGCAGCATGGTGTCCAGCAGCCGGGTCTTCCTGCCGGCGGGGGTGGTGACGGTGTTGCCGTGCATCGGGTCGCACAGCCAGATCACCGGATGGCCGGCCGCGGCCACCGCCTCCACCAGTGCGGGCAGCCGGTCGGTGACGGTGTCGGCGCCCATGCGCGCGATGAGGGTGAGGCGTCCCGGTTCCCGCAGCGGGTCGAGCCGCTCGCACAGGGCGGTGATCTCCTCGACGCCCATCGTGGGGCCGACCTTGCAGGCCACCGGGTTGACGACGCCGGCGAGCAGGTCGACGTGGGCGCCGTCCACCTGCCGGGTGCGGTCCCCGATCCACGGCCAGTGGGTGGAGGCGAGCCAGCGTCGGCCGTCGTCGGTCTCGCGGACCATGGGGACCTCGTAGTCCAGCAGCAGCGCCTCGTGGCTGGTCCACACCGGGGATTCGGTGTCCGGCCGGGTCGGGGGAAGCGGTGAGCGCCATCCGAGCTGCTCGACGATGTCGCTCGCCGCCATGTAGCCGACCAGGATGCGCAGCGGGTCGGGGCGGCGGCTCTGCGGGTCGGGCTCCGGGCTGTTGACCATGTGCCCCCGGTAGACGGGCAGGGTGCGGTCACCGACCTGTTCCACGGGGCGGGAGCGGGGTTTGGCGAACTGGCCCGCGATGCGTCCCACCCGCAGCACCGGTGTGCCGGTGGCCCTGCCCAGGGTGTCGGCGAGCAGGTCGAGCAGGGCGGTTTTGCGGCGCACGTGCTCGGGGGTGCTCTCCTGCGGGTTCTCGGCGCAGTCCCCGGCCTGGAGCACGTGGGCCGCTCCGGCGGCGACGTCTTCGAGGAGGGAGCGCAGTACGTCCACACCGTCCACCCCGACCAGGGGCGGGCGGGACCTGAGGATGTCCCGCACGCGCCGGACCTGGGCGGGGTCACTCCATTCGGGCTGCTGAAGCGCCCCGAGACGCTTACTTTCCGTAACGGCGTATGTCAAGGCGGGCCCCCTGGGAAGCGTTGGGAGAAACCGGTCGGAGCACGGAGGTCATGCCGCACGGCCTGTCATGTGGGGATCCCCGCTCTCCTGATCGCGGGGACCTCGATCCCGAGGGCCCGGAACTGCTGGCACGGGTTCATGAACTCGCGCTGCTGCTTGATCCTGCCGTTTTCGAAGAGGAACGAGTGGATGAAGTGGTTGCGGTAGTAGCCCTCGGGATATCCGTCGAAGAGGATCCGCCCCTCGCCGTCGCACTCGACCCAGAACCGGTCGGGGTCCTGGGTGTCGAAGATCTCGATGTTGGTCCACACCCAGTCCGGGAAGCACTTCAGCGACCACACGGCGTGCTCGGCCAGACGGTCCCGGCCGCGGATGATGATCGGTTCGCCGCTGTCGGTGGTCCACAGTCCCCCGGATCCGTCCTCGGTGAAGAGCAGGTGCCGGCGGAGTCGGTCCTGTCCCCGGGTGTTCATGTACCGCTCGACGACGGCGCGGTTGTGGTCGCGCATCTCCTTGTCGTCGGAGAAGCGGGTCGGGAACGCGGTGTCGGTGGACATGGGATGCCTCGCTTTCCGTGTCGTCTGCCGGGTCGTTTCGGGTTCTCGGTCCGGGTCGTGTCACACCAGGACGCTGATCTGCCGGGGGTCCGCGCCGACGAGGGCACGGCCGTAGAGCTGCTGGGGGATTCCCATGCCGAAGCCCGCGTGCCGGCTCCCCACGTTGATGTCGCGCCAGATCCGCTGGAGCGGGTTGGACTCGTGGAATGCCGAGGAGCCGTACGCGGTGACCAGGACGTCCACCGCCTCCCGGCACTGCTGCGCGACGTAGGCGGCGTCCATGCGCGACCGGGCACGGGTCAGCAGGTCCGGGTTGCGCCCCGCCCGCGCGTGGCGGTGGACCGTGTCGGCGATGCGCCGCGCGTGCAGCTCGGCGGTGTCGATCCTCGTGGCGGCCTCGGTCAGCGCGAGCTGGGTCGTCGGCGACTCCGCCTGGTTGGCGTAGGTGGCACCGGCCACGGGACGGGTCGGCGCCTTCTCCCGCACGTAGCGCAGCGCCGCGTCGGCGCCACCGATGAGCGCCCCGAGCAGCCCCAGCGAGAACACCCCCGTCATGCTGTTGCGGTAGAGGTTGTCCGCGTCCACCAGCCCGTCCATCTCGCCGTTGCGGACCGGCAGGTACGGCAGCAGGCGGTGCCGGGGAACGAACACCCGGTCCGCGACCACCGTGTTGCTTCCGGTCCCGCGCATGCCGGTGAAGAACCAGGTGTCCTTGACCCGCACCTCCTCGGCGCGAAACAGCGCGAAGTGCGGCTGGGGGGTGTCGGCGCCCAGCGCCACCAGCAGGCACACCCACTCGCAGTGCAGGCTCCCCGAGGCGTAGGCCCACTCGCCGCTGACGACGGCCCCTCCGTCGACGGGCTCGACGGCCCTGGACGGAACGCCCAGGACCAGTGCGGTGCGCGCGTCGGGGTTGTCCCGCCAGACCTCCTCCTGCGCTTCTTCCGGGAAGAGGGAGACCACGAAGTTGCCCACGTTCAGCACGCCGGTGACCCACGCGGTCGACGGGCATCCGCGTCCCAGTTCCGTTGCCACGTCCAGAAGCGTCCGGACATCCGCCTGGTATCCGCCCATCCGCTTCGGCGTCATCAGACGCATCAGCCCGGCGCCGGTGACGCCCGACACCGCCCTTTCGGTGAGGCGCCGTTCCCGGTCGCTTTCCTCCGCGTCCTCCCACAGTTTCTCCCGGAGCGCTTCGGCCCGTCCCACAAGCGTGTCCCGGTCGGGTGCGGAAATGTCGGTGGAAAAGGATTCGGTGGCAGTCGAATTGTTCATGGAATCTCTTCTCTCTGGTCCGGTCCGCCGCGGGAGAACCTACCGGCGGAGGCGGATTCCCTCAAGGCCGCGCCGCATTTTGCGGAAGCATTCCAGTTGTTCGGGGAAACGGTGTCCCCCCTGGGTGGAAAACGGGTGTGCGGCGTACGCCCGAAGAACGTGTCGGGCGTTTTCTGCTGCTCGGAGGAATGGAGGTGAGTATTCACGCGGCCGGCGGCGCGAAGCGGCGCCCCGCGGGTGGGGGGCTCCCGGGAGGGACCGGTTCAGTCCCCGTGGGCGGCCCCGGCCGCCCCGTCCCAGCGCCGCCAGGTGCGCAGCCGCTCCTCGTAGGTCTTTCGCACGGTGTCGAGCGCCCAGGCGCCGAGGAGGCAGCGCAGCGGCGGGTGGGGAGCGTCGACGATGTCGAAGAGGGGTTTGACGGTGTCCTCGGGGTCTCCCGGGGAGATCCCGGCCGACGTGTCGCGCATGGCCCGCACCGACTCGGCGTAGGCCTCCCCGGGCTCGGCCCACACCGCGGAACTCCCCCTCCAGTCGGTCCTGTAGGGCCCCGGCTCCAGCAGGGTGACGTGGACGCCGAAGGGCGACACCTCCTGGGCCAGGGCGTCACTCATTCCCTCGATGGCCCACTTCGAGGCGTGGTAGAGGCCCAGCATCGGCCAGGAGGCCAGACCGGCGATGCTCGACACCTGCACGATGTGGCCGCCGCGCTGGGCGCGCAGGACGGGCAGGACGGCCTGGGTGACCCACAGGGTGCCGAAGAAGTTGGTGTCCATCTGGTCGCGGGCCTGCTGCTCGGTGACGTTCTCCACGGGGCCGAAGAGCCCGTAGCCGGCGTTGTTGACCACGACGTCCAACCGCCCGAACCGCCGGTGGGCGGCGGCCACGGCGGCGTGGACGGCCTCCCGGTCCGACACGTCGAGCCGCAGCGGCAGAACGGCGTCCCCGTGCCGCTCGACCAGCTCGTCCAGGGCCGAGACGGTACGGACGCCGGCGGCGACCCGGTCGCCGCGCTCCAGTGCGGCCCGCGCCCAGACCCTGCCGAACCCTCGGGACGCTCCGGTGATGAACCAGACCTTGCCGGACACGGCACTCCCTCCTGTCTTCTGGCGTTCGTGCGCCTGCCGCGCGGTCGCCCGCGTCGGTCCGCGCTGCCCGTGACGACCGTGTATTCGACCAAAACGGTCGAATTCTGTCGAGCGGTGTGCTGTTTCCCCGGTGTGCAACTGAGGAGAATTCCCAGTTGCACACCGGGGGCCTTCCCGTCCTGCCACGGGCTGACGAGGGTTTTCACGGTTCGGCGCTCCGGAACCGGGGCGGTGGGGCACGCACCCCGGAAAAAGAGGAGGCGGACCGGTCGCGGCACGGAGCGCATTTCCGGGGGCCGTCCGGTGTTTCGGCTCCGCCGTACGTCCCGCGGCTTGCCGCTTCCTTCTTCCACGGGTACGTTTCCGTAACCGTCCCCGTATCTCGGGGATCACTGCGGCCTCTCCGGGAGAGGGGCGTTCCGCGCTATTCACGCTCCGGCGGCGACGCGGCGAGGAATTCTCCTCCGCCTTCCTTTCCGCATGCCCGGAAAAGCGTTCCCGCCGGGCACGGAGGGGAGTTCCCGCCGCGGGTTCCTTCCGCGTGCGGCAGCGAACCGGCGTTCCTCCGGGTGGGCCACCGCGGTTGCGCAGAACCCGTTCGTTGTGAGGAGGATCGTGTGACCGACAGAACCGGCCACTCCTACGACTTCACCGAAGCCGACTTCAACGCCGTCTACGAGGGCGGCGACCTGCTGCCCGGCGCCGGGATCAGAAGTGTCCCCTGGGACATCGGCGAGGCGCAGCCGGCCGTGGTCGACCTGGAGCGCCGGGGGCGCTTTCGCGGCGCGGTGCTGGACGTCGGATGCGGCCTGGGCGACAACGCCGTCTTCCTGTCCGCACGCGGCTACCGGGTGACCGCCGTCGACGCCGCCTCCACCGCGGTCGAGCAGGCCAGGCAGCGGGCGCGGGGGGCCGACGTCGAGTTCGCCGTCGCGGACGCGACCAGGCTGGACGACTACGCGGGCCGCTTCGACACGGTGCTGGACAGCGCGCTCTACCACACGATGGACCAGGCGACGCGCGAACGCTACGTCGCCGAGCTGTACCGCGTCACCCGGCCCGGCGCCCGCCTGAACATGCTGTGCTTCGCCGACGTGCCCGGAGGGATGCCGGCCCCGCTGGCGGTGTCGCGGGAGAACGTGCGCACCACGCTGGCCCGGGCGGGATGGTCCGTCACCGACGTGGAACGGGACGTGTTCGTGGGGGTGGCCGCTCCCGTCCGGGACTTCCTGGACAGGACCGGGGCCGCTCCCGAGGTCGACGAACGGGGGCGCACCCGCCTGCCCGTCTGGGTGGTCCTGGCGGACCGGGGGTGAGCCCCGGGGCCCGTCCGGCGGAGTCGACTGGTCGCCGCCGGGCGGGCCCGGTTCCCATAACCGCGGGTTCTGGCAGCGATAAACACCAGGTCTTGGACGTGGGGACCGGAGGCGTCCAGGATGGGGCGGGGAACCAGACACCGGTTCAGGCGGTACGAAAGGCCCAAGGCGAAAAGGACTGCGGTGATGGGCGACAGCAGTGCTCACGGCGGCTTCTCCGACCTGGCGGCCCGGGTGCGCGGCCCGGTGCTGCCCCGTGGAGGGGACGGCTACGAAGAGGAGACCCGCGGCTTCCAGACCGGGTTCCACCACCGGGCGGCGGTGGTGGTCGGCGCGGTCGACGCCGATGACGTGCGCGCGGCGGTGCGGTTCGCGGTCGAGCACGGGATGGGCGTCGCGGTGCAGTCGACCGGGCACGGGGTGACCGTCTTCGACGACAACAGCGTGCTGGTCACCACCGGGCGGATGGACGACGTCACCGTGGACCCCGACGCCCGGTGCGCCCGGATCGGGGCGGGGGCCCGCTGGGAGCGGGTGGTCGAGCGGGCCGAACCGTACGGCCTGGTCCCCCCCAGCGGCTCCGCCGGGCATGTCGGCGTGGTGGGCTACACGCTCGCCGGCGGCATGGGCCTGCTGGCCCGGGAGTTCGGCTACGCGGCCGACCACGTGCGCGCCGTCGACGTCGTCACCGCCGACGGCGAACTGCGCCACGTGACCGCCGACAGCGATCCCGACCTGTTCTGGGCGCTGCGGGGCGGGCAGGGCAACTTCGGTGTGGTGACCGGTCTGGAGATCGCCCTGCAGCCGGTCGACCGGATCTACGGCGGGGGGATGTTCTTCGGCTCCGAGCACGCCGCTCCGCTTCTCTCGTTCTTCCGCGAGTGGACGGCCGGACTGCCCGAGGCCATGACCGCGTCGGTGGGGATGATCGGCTACCCGGCGATCCCGGTCTTCCCCGAACCGCTGCGGGGCAGGCACGTGGTCCACGTCCGGTTCGCCACCACCGACCTGGCCGCGGGGCCGGAGTTGGTGCGGCCGTGGCGGGAGGTCGCCCCGCCGCTCGTCGACGAGGTCGGTGAACTGCCCTACAGCCGGGCGGGATCGATCTACCGGGAGCCGGACTTCGCCCACGCCTACGACGGCAACAACGTGCTGCTGCGCGAACTGGACCCGTCCGCGCTGGAGGCGGTCCGGGAACTGGCGGGGGCCGAGGCGCCGGTGCCGTGCATCGTCGACCTGCGCCACCTCGGCGGAGCGCTGGCGCGGCGGCCCGCGGTGGACAACGCGGTCTCCTTCCGGGAGGCGCAGTACATCCTGCGGGTGCTCTCCCCGCTCGACGACGCCTCCCTGGCGGACGTGCGCGACGCCCACGGACGGCTCGAGGCCGCCGTCGCGCCGTGGACGCTGGGGCGGTCGCCGAACTTCGTCTACGGTGAGCGGGACCCCGCCGACCTCAGGTCCAAGCTCTACGAGAAGACCGTCGCGGACCGGCTGGCGGCGGTCAAGGCCGTCCACGATCCGGACAACGTCTTCCGCTGCGGCCACAGCGCTGTCGCGCCCGCGGCCGCCGACCGCTGACAGGCGGCCGCGGCACGGTCGGAGCACCCGGACGTGCGCGGCCGCCGCCGGCCGCTCCCCGCGAAGCACCGTGCGGCTTCCCCGTGGGTGTCGGCCGCGGTTCTCCGCCTCCGCGGTCGGCGGGGACCGCGCGGGCAGGGTGGGACCCGGGATCCGGCCGCCTTCGGACCGCTGCTTTCCGGTCGGGGCGGAGCCGACCTGCGCCCCGACCGGCTCCGCCGACCACGCGCTCCCCGGTCGGGCCTCACCTGCGGAGGCTCAGGGGGAGGCCGACCGGTGCGAGGCGATCCCCACGGGGTTGCCGTCGGGGTCGGCGACATAGGCGACCCGTTCGCCCCACGGCATGTCGGCGGGGCCCCGGAGCACGGGGACGCCCTCCTCGCGCAGCCGTTCGACAACGGCGTCGACCTCGGCGACAAAGACAAACATCTCGAAGCGGACACCGTCTTCCGGGCCCCGGCCGTAGCGGTCCCGCGCCTGGGCGGCGTCGACGACGGCGAGCTCGGCCGAGCCGCGGCGCAGGCCGACGTAGGTCGGCGCGTCCCCGGGAGGGTGCTCGACGGCCCGGGTGAATCCGAGCCGTTCGTAGAACCCCGCGGTGGCGGGCACCGCCTCGGAGAAGACAACCGGAAAAGCACGGTCAAGGTTCTCCATGGCGGGCAGAATAGCACGGTGGCCGCTTGTTCATTCTCTCTTTCCTCAGGCGAATCAGCGGCGTCGGCGCCTTCGCACACTTCTTCGGGTTCCGGGGACCGGCCGCACCCGGACTTTCCCTGCGGCGGTCGAATAGATTCCGAGGTCAGGGACGCCCACGGCCCCGGTCCGGACACCCGGAGGCACGCGGCACCGCACCGGCATATCTCCCGGAACATGGGAGGCGGCTTTTGATAGAAACCGATTATAGCCGGGCCGTTGACACTCCGTAGCCGCACAAATAGAATTCCAGACGCGCAGATCACGAGGAAATAAATAACTGATCTCCGAAATCCGCCTGGGGGACTGATGTCACGGGAGCGGCATCCGGCCGCACGGCGAGGACCGGGGTTGCGGTGAACCGGGGCAGGCGGCTCCTCCGCAGCTCCGGGCACGTGGAACGTCCCGTCCGGAGCCAGCCCCCGACACACTGGACCACGGTCCGCCACGGCCGTCCGGCGGCACCGCGGCCACCCCCGGAAACGGGGCCGGCACCACCCGCCGCACGGGAGTCGGCTGTCTCCGGAAGCCGCTGAAGAGACCACGACGGCCGCCGACGGAGAGCACCGGCACCAATTCTCCGGAAGACCGGAAGAGAAGAAAATCCCTCGCGTCAAGAGAGTTCTGATTCGCGCCTTGGCCATTGAATTTTCCCCGGAACCAGCAACGGTCAACAGAAGAAGGAAATCCTTGCGTGAACCCCGAATCCGCTCTCCCCAAGGACTCCACCGGTTCGGAAACGGACATCGCATCGCTCCGGAAGCGGTGGTCACAGAACATATCGGCTCCAGAACTGGTCCCGATAAGCTCGCTGAATCCCGCTGACTCGCCGCGCCACCGCGGACTGAGACCCGAGCACCTGAGAACCCTCACCGAATCCAGGGAGGAACTTCCGCCCATCCTGGTCCACCGCGCCACGATGCGGGTGATCGACGGCATGCACCGCCTGAAGGTCGCCGCCGACCAGGGAGGAACCCTGATATCCGCGCGGTTCTTCGAGGGGACGGAGAGCGAGGCCTTCGTCCTCTCCGTCGAGGGAAACACCCGGCACGGCCTTCCCCTGACCCTGGCGGAGCGCACGGCGGCGGCCCGGCGCATCCTCGCCTCCCACCCGGAGTGGTCGGACCGGATGGTCGCCTCCGTCACGGGCCTGTCCCCCAAGACGGTCCGCGACCTGCGGCACTCCGCCCAGATCAGTGCTCCCGAGGTCACCGCGCGGGTCGGCCGGGACGGAAGGGTGCGGCCGCTCGACCCCGCGGCGGGCCGCCTCCGCGCGGCGGAACTCCTCCGGAAGAACCCGCGGGCGTCCCTGCGCAGGATCGCCGACGAGGCCGGGATCTCCCCCGGCACCGTTCGGGATGTCAAAGAGCGGTTGCGGCGCGGCGAGGAACCGGTTCCACGGGCCAGGAACCGGAAGAGGATGTCGGGTCCTCCCACCCGGAAGGACTCCTCGAACCTGCCGACGCCCCGGCCGAACCGCGCCCCGGTCCAGTCGGAGGACCTGCGCGCCTGCCTGGAGACCCTGACCGGAGACCCCGTGCTGCGCTACTCGGAGAACGGTCGCCGTCTGCTCCGGGTCCTCTCCGCGATCTCCGTCCTCATCGAAAACCGGGAGCAGTTGTTGAGAAGCGTCCCGTCGCACTGGGCGGGCACCATTTACCGGATAGCCATGGAATGTTCCAAGGAATGGCAGGAATTCGCCCAGCAGATGGAGGTTCTCGAAGAGGCGCGGTGAGGCGCAGAGGCCACCGCCGCCCCCGCGGCGCCCGAAGACGCGGAGGCCTTCCGGCGAGGACGGCAGAAACCCAGCCGGAAGGCCCAGCCGGCAACGTTTCCCCGGCGCCCCCGGCGACGGCCGCTGTGGCACGATCCATCGGTTCCCGACGCGGCGCCGTAGGTTTCTTCCACTAGGATTTCCTTCATGGAGCTGCGTCAGCTGGAATACTTTATCGCCGTGGCGGAAGAGCAGAGTTTCACCAAGGCCGCCGCACGGCTGTACGTGGCCCAGCCAGGTGTCAGCGCACAGATCCGGCGCCTGGAGCACGAACTCGGACAGGAGCTTCTGGACCGCTCGGGGCGGAACGTACGGCTCACCGAGGTGGGAGCCGCCGTCCTCACCTACGCCCGGACCGTCATCGACGGAATCGCCAGCATCCGGCTCACCGTCGACGAGTTCGCCGGACTGATGCGCGGCCGCGTCTCCATGGGAGTGGTCCGCTCCTGCCCGGCGCTCGACCTGCCCGCCCTGCTGGCGAACTTCCACAAGAACTACCCGGCCGTGGAGATCACCCTGGTCGAGGAGAACTCCGACCGCCTGCTGGACGACGTCCAGAACGGACTGCTCGACACGGCGATCGTCGCCCTGACGGCCGCCACCCCCGCGGGCATCGACCTCCACGTCTTCGTCGACGAACCGCTCGTCATCGCCGTCAGCCCCGGCGACCAGCTGGCCGGGGAGAACACCGTCCCCATCGACGCGTTACGCGACCGGACGCTGACCAGCCTCCCCCGAGGAACCGGCATGCGGGCCTGCCTCGAGGAGGCCTGCTCCGCGGCAGGTTTCGAACCGCGTGTCTCCTTCGAGGTCAGCGACCCGGACATGCTCGCGCAACTGGCCATCCGCGGTCTGGGACCGGCCGTCCTTCCCGCCTCCCTCGCCGCCGAGTACCCCGAGGAACTCCACGCGATCGCGGTGTGTCCCCCGCTGCGCGGGCGCATGGCGCTGATCTGGCGCTCGCAGGGACCGCTCAGCCCCGCGGCGCGGACGTTCGTCAACCACGCGCGCAGCGCGCTGGCGGAGCAGTCGACAGACCCGCAGCCGGAACGCCTGTGACGGAAGCCGCCGACCGGCCCCTCCCCGGGGCGCGTCCTCGCCACGGGGAAGGACGGCCCCACGGGTTCCGCACCACGCTGACGCGGCACCGACCCCCCGCAGAGGAACAGGCATAAGAATTCCTTCTCACCGCGAGAACGAACCGCTCTTTCCCTTTCCCGGAAACCGGACCCCAGAATGGTGGGCGGATTTCCACGGGAAGGAGACGGTGAAAATGGGTTCCGCGCGGCGGACGAATCCGTGGGCCTCGCTGTCCGCACTCTGTGTCGGTTTCTTCCTGATCATGATGGACACCACCATCGTGAATGTCGCGCTTCCCCGGATGATGGCCGAACTGGACGCGGGACTGCACCAGATCACCTGGGTGAACAGCGCCTACCTGCTCACCTTCGCCGCACCGCTGCTGGTCGCCGGCAGGCTGGGCGACCGGTGGGGGCGGAAGCCGGTGTTCCTCGGCGGCATGGCCGTCTTCACCGCGGCGTCACTGTGGTGCGGGTGGTGCGACAGCGTCGAGATGCTCATCGCCGCGCGCGCCCTGCAGGGCGTCGGCGCCGCGGTGATGATGCCCCAGCCGATGGCCTTCATCACCACGCTGTTTCCTGCCCGCCGACGCGGCGCCGCCCTGGGCGTGTGGGGCTCGGTGGCCGGTGCGGCCACCACCGTGGGCCCCCTGCTGGGCGGGTTCCTGGCCGACGGGCCCGGCTGGCCGTGGATCTTCCTGGTCAACGTGCCCATCGGGCTGCTCGGTCTGGCCATGACCGGCTTCCTGGTTCCCGGGGTGCGGCCGCGGGGCGGGCGCCGCTTCGACCTCGCGGGCACGCTGCTGTCCGCCCTGGGCCTGCTCGCCCTGGTGTTCGGCGTACACAACGGCGAGTACTACGGGTGGGGGCGGGTGCTGGGCCCCGTCGGCATCGCGCACATCATCGGTGTCGGAGTGCTGCTGTTGGGCGTGTTCGTGGTATGGCAGCGGTACAACGACCGCGAGCCGCTCATGCCGCTCACCCTGTTCGGCAACCGCGACTTCGGCGCGGCCACCGTCACTGCCGCCGCCATCGGTTTCTCCCTGACCGGCCTGTACCTGCCGCTGACCCTCCTCCTGCAGGAGGTGCTGGAACTCGCGCCGCGGCAGGCCGGTGCGCTCATGCTGCCGATCGCGGTGGCGAACAGCGTGGCCGGACCGGTCGCGGGCGCGCTTTCCGACCGGATCGGCGGCAGGCGGGTGGTGATGACCGGGCTGCTGGTGTTCGCCGCCGGAATCGGGGCCATCGCGGTGTCGGCCGGTCCGGAGACGGACCCGTGGCTGGTGGCCGCTGCCCTGGCGGTGTGCGGGATCGGAACCGGCGCCGCGTTCGCGCCGATGGCCAACGTCGCGGTCGGCGGCCTGTCCCCGGAACTGGTCGGCGCCGCCTCCGGCGTGTACAACGCCGTCCGCCAGGTGGCCGGCGTCCTCGGCAGCGCCGCGGTGAGCGTGTCGCTGCAGGCGTGGCCCGCGGACGGAGCGTCCCAGCACGGCATGGCGAGTGCGGTCGGAGCGACGCTGCTGCTCCTCGTCGTGGTGCTGTTCGTGGGGTCGGCCGCGTGCCTGGCCATGGAGCCGCGGCCCCGTCCCGCCGAATCCTTTGACGCTCCGCGGAAGGCCGCCGCGGTCTGACCGCCGACCGCCCGCTTCGCGCACAAGCCCCCGCCGCTCCCCGCAGCGCCATCCCGAAAAACCCTTTTTTCCCGGAAAGCTCCACCGGACGGCGGTCTTCCATAAACACGTCTTCTGGACGCGATAACAACCAGCTTTTGGATTTCCTCTCGGCGGAATCCGAGAATGGAGAGGAAAGGAACACCGCCTGACAGGAGGGGAACGTGACGCAGCGAGAGACCGCCCGAACCCCGGAGGACCTGACCCGTCTGTTCGTGCAGCGGGCCAACGCCCGGGACGCCGAGGGCATCGCCGCGCTCTACGAGGAGGACGCGGTGATGGCCTACCCGCCCGGTCAGGTCACCAGGGGGCGATCGGCCATCCGGAAGCTGTGGGAGGAGTTGTTCTCCTCCACCGAGGACATCGGGGAGTTCCGGCCGGAGAAGTCGCTGCCGACCCTCGTCAGCGGCGACCTCGCCCTCACTGCCACGGCCCCGCTGGACGACGCCGGCGCGCGGGCCCAGGTCGCCCGGCGCCAGCCCGAGGGGCACTGGCTGCGCGTCCTCGACCAGCCCGAGTTCCGCCAGTGAGCCCCGCGGACGGCCGGATCGCACCGGGCCGCGGCGCCTGACCGCCGTGACGGGTCCGCCCGATGCGCGGATGCTGTTGGTGAACCAGGCTCGTGCTGCCGTGTCCCGCCGGGTGGGACCCGGCGGGACACGGCGCCGCCGGAGGGCGGACGCGGGTGCGGGCACGGGGTATGCCGGTGAGCCGGATACCGGTGCGGACGGGGTTGACCGCGGCAGCGGTGGGTGGGTGCTGCAGGCTGGTCCTGGTCAGGCCGCGGCAGCAAGGCCTGCGTAGGCCATGAGCTGGGAGGCTGGGGAGGCGGCGGCGTATCCGGAGTCGCCCCAGTGCCCGTCGGGCGGCAGAGCGGCCGGCCGGGCCGGAGTGGACGGCGGCGGCCATGCGGTCGTCGAAGATCGAGGCCTGGGTGGTGGCGACGCCGGTGACCGGATTCGGGGCATCCGGTCCACGGGGCCCGGTGAGGCGGACCCTGGCACCGGACCAGGGCAGACCGCGTTCGACGCCGCTACGGGGACGGCATCGGCGGCTTCGTCCAGCAGAGATTTCCACTCCTCCCCGGCACTGTTCCAGCAGATATTGTCCAGATCTTCCGAATCACCAAGGAAGTTTTTCTGTTCGGGGAGACTACGGTTCCGGGTGACGCAGAAGAAGGCTCCATCGGCGAGTTCCGGAGAGACACCCGACATGGCATAGTCGGCGTCCTCTTCCTGCTCGTGCTCATCGAGGTTTGATGGTCGGATTCCGCGGCGGACACGGCTCCGCCGCCACTCCTGGCAAGGTCGAGGCATTCCACCCCGGCCGTCCTCGGTCAGTCCCCACGAATACCTCCGCGTAGTGAGGTTCTCTCAACGAAACGGGCCGGGCGGTGGGGCGGGGGCGTTCCCCTGTGAGTGTGGACACCTGGTGGTCAGGCGGCGAGTTCCGGACCAACCGCTCGCTGTTCGTGGACGAGCGGGCTGGGCCGCCCGTTCGCTGAGTGCCGCCGTCAGGTGCTGTACCGGCCGATCCAGGCGGACACCGCCAACCGGGCCGCCCGAGCGGTCGGCCACCGCGTTGTCCGCGCTGGAGCCCACGGCCCCCATCGACTGGACCACCCCCAGCCCTTCGCACACCGCGGCGCACTCCCTGGAGGTGCAGGGCGCCGTGGTCGGAGTGGAACAGCGCCCCGGACGAACACCCGCGCTCGGCGCCGGCCGCGCGCAGGGCATCGACCACCAGCGAGGTGCGCATGTGGTCGGCGATGGACCAGCCCACCAGGCGGCGCGAGTACAGGCCGGTCACCGTGGCCAGACACAGCAACCGGCCGTCCTTCCACGGGCAGGTAGGCGATGTCACCGACACAGCGGGTGCTGGTCTCCTCCAACTTGGCCGCTCAAGGACAGATCCCCGTCTTCTGCCGTATTGCATGCGGGATCCCGGTGTCAGGCTACGCACCGGCGCATCGAGATCACTGGAGAAGAGTTCCGCCCCGGCGACGAGCTGGCAGCCCTGTCGTGTGGCGGCCTTCGGGACATGTTGCGCACAAGGAGAAATCAAGTCCAGAACATGCACGAAGTGCTTCCCGCGCACGAGAGCTCGGACGCTTCGTCTGGCCGACAAGCAAACCGGCAGCAAGACAGTCATGGGCGCAGTTCCCTTTCCAGGAAGATGTTCTTCTGGTAGCTTGCCCGGGCTTGTCTTCCTGTCTTTCCTGGCCAGGCCAGTGACGTCCCCCTGACGGAGAGTCTTCGTGTCCGATCCTGGACCTGTTGATCTGTCGCTGATCACCCGCGGACCGGTCCCGCCGGACGTGGCACCGCGCGAACCGGAAGACCCCCAGCGGGTGGGGCCCTACCGGATCCTGGGACGGCTGGGCTCGGGCGGCATGGGCGTGGTCTTCGCCGCCACGAACGGCGACGGCACGTGTGTGGCGGTCAAACTCATCCACGCCGAACACGCCACCGACACCGACTTTCGCGCCCGCTTCACCCGCGAGGTGGAGTTGATGCGCCGCGTGGCAGGAGTGTGCGCGGTCGCGGTACTGGACGCCGACACCGGTGCGCGCCGCCCCTGGCTGGCCACCCCCTACGTGGCCGGACCCACCCTGCGCGACCACATCCGCGCCCACGGCCCCCTCACCGGCGGTATGCTCACCGGTTTCGCCGCCGGCGTGGCCGAGGCCCTGGCCGCCATCCACCGCGCCGGAATCGTGCACCGCGACCTCAAACCCGCCAACGTCCTCCTCTCCCCCCAGGGGCCGCAGGTGCTGGACTTCGGTATCGCGCGGGCCGCCGACGAAAGCGGCCTGACCCGCACCGGCGGACTCGTCGGCTCCCCTGGCTGGATCAGCCCCGAACAGTACCGGGGCCAGGCCGCGGGCCCACCCGCCGACGTCTTCGCCTGGGGCGCCCTGGTCGCCTACGCCGCCACCGGACGCCCCCCGTTCGGCACCGGCGCCGTCGACGTGCTGGCCTTCCGCGTCCTACAAGCTCCACCCGACCTCGCCGGAATCGGCGAACCACTGCACGGCCTGCTCCTGGCCGCCATGAACAAAACCCCCGAACACCGCCCCAGCGCCGAACAGTTACTGGCCGCGCTCACCACACCCTGGCAGAACCAGCACACCCCACCCCACCCCGAGGACGGCACCCAGGTCCTGACCCGCCTACTACACCACGAGTGGACCACCCCCGCACCGGCCCGTTCTCGGCCTGTCCCACACCAGCACCCCGCCTCCCGGCCACGCCGGGAACCCCTCCTGACCCCCGGCGTCATCGCCACCGGACTCGCCCTGCTCCTTTTCGCACTCGCCGCGGGAACCGGCGCCGGACTACTGATGCGAGAACACGACACCGACCAGGCACAGGAACCCGGCACACGTCCCACAGCAGAGACGGTCACGGCCACAGGGGAACCGACGCGGGCGGCCGAGGACACCTCGGTCGAACCGCTCGCGGAGGAGGAGGCTTCCGCGCCGCCCACCACGGACCCGGCGGGATTCACCGTCCTGGTGCCGCGGGACTGGACCCGCGAGGTCGAGCAGAACAGCGTCTTCTACCGGTCACCCGACGGCGACAGCTACCTTCAGGTGGACTTCACCCCGCACACCACCGACGACGAGTACCGGCACGTGATCGAACTGGAGGAGAACGCGCTGCGAGCCGGCAATCTGACCGGTTACGAGCGGGTCCGGGTCGAGGACGTCACGTTCGGGACCGACTATCTGTCCGCGGCCGAGTGGGAGTTCACCTGGGTACGTGGCGGCCAGCAGCGTCGCTTCCTGAGCCGCAACATCGCGGTGACGCACGGCAGGCACGTCACGGTCGCCTGGGCCGCCCCGACCGCCGTCTGGGCCGACCAGACACGGGAGCGCGAGGCCGCGCTGGCCTCCTTCACCCCCCTGGCCTCCTTCGACCCGCCGTGACGCGGAAGCGGCCCGGGCGGCGGGCTCACCGCGGAAGAAACCGAGGTTCACCCCGGCGGCGGTGGCCGCTGTTGGCCCCTCCTCGAACCGTCTGACGAAACCGGCCGCTTCCGGCGCGAGGTTGTGCCGCTCGATGATCGATGGCTTCTCCACCGTTCCGCGGTCGCCGTGCTCTTCGCCGGGGACATCGGGTACACGTGGCCGTTGCCGTCTCAGCGGGGATGCCGAGTCCCGGAGTTTGCCGCTCGGCGGCCGCGTACTACAGGATCGGCGGGAATGCGTTCACCGTCGTCTCCGGGGGTCTCCGGGCGACCGGGAAGACAAGGACCCGTCTTGACCGAAGAACACGCGGAGGGCCTGGTCACGCTGCGGGAGTGGGCCGAGCGGTGCGGCTACAGCTACAACTACGTGCTCAACATCATGCCCCGCCACTATCCCGACTTCCCCGAACCGCGGGTGCGCCGGAAGGGGGATGTCGGCAGGGGCGGAGGTTCGGGCAACAACCTGTACGACCCGGCCGAGTTGGAGAAGTTCCGGCCCCGCCGCCCCGACCCGGTGGAACTGCCCGATGAGGACCTGGTCAAGCGGGTGACCCTGAACGGCTTCGCCGCGCTGCTCGGCGTCCCCAGCAGCAGCCTCACCCAGATCAAGGACGACCGCCCGGACACGCTGCCGCCCACCGTCGACGGCCAGCGCCAGTGGTACCGGGGAGCGCGCTACCACGTGCGCGACCTGCTGCTGATGTGGAACAGCCGCCCGGGTCGCGGGCGTGGCTCGGACAAGCGCCGCTCGCCCCTTCCCTGGCAGCGGGCGGACGCCGACTCCGACCGCTGAGGGTCCGGCCCGACAAGTGCCGTGTCCGGTGACGCCCGCCGTACGGGACCAAAACCGTCGGCATTCACCGGGCGGCGAGCCTCGCCTCCTCGGTCAACCGCGTGAACTCGGCGCGGACCCGAGCGACCTGCTCGGTGTCTGTGGGATCGAGGGCCTCGCGACGGCGGACACACTCCCGACGGTCCCGGCGAGCCTGTTCGACCACCCGAGGATCAGGGGTGTCCTTGGTGTTCTCGTGGGCGATCAGGGCGCTGTAGGCGCCCATCGCGGCGCTGATCGCCTCCAGCGCGGCCTCGTACTTTCCGGCCTCGACGCCGGACCATGATCGCCGTTCTCGAGGCGAAGTGCTGTCCATTCCTACCTGCCTTCCAGAAGTGGTGAAGAGGGACAGAAACCGCGCCGCGGAACAACACTTGGCCGACCCGCTGTCTTTTTGTGGGCTCGATGCGGGCCCCGGTGGGTCTCCCCTTTTCCAGGGTCGCGAACCACCGTTCCAGGGACGTTTCGCACCGAACCAGCAGAATGCGTCGGCTCCCTCTCACCGAGGTGTGAGTGTTCGGTTCTGCGGTGGGCACGGGGGTCTTTACGGAGACCCCGGGGAGGGGTGAGGCATTCCGTACCGGCCGTCCGGGGCGGGCCCCACGCCCTGGCGCCGAGTCCGGACACGGCCCGCCCACCCGCATCCTTGGAGACGGTCCCGCGCCACAGGGCACCATCCCCCTGGGGTGGCCGGTGTTCCTTCGGCTGATCCACTCGCAGGGCGCGGAAGAGGCGACGGCGTCGGAGGCGGTCACCCCGGTGGCGCTCCACCGTTCGCACAGGCTGCCTTGGCCGATTCCGCAGGAATGGCACTCCCGGCAGAACAGCGGCGGGGCGACCGCCACGCGCTCACCCACGGCGGGCTCGGTCACCGCGGCACCGACCGCGGCGTCGGCGCGGGCCAGGCCGACCACCCTGTGGCCCGCCTGGCGCGGTTCGAGGGGCGGCGGAGCCGGGTTCAGCCGGACGCGCCGGGCGCGAGGGCGCGCACGCGATCCCCCGCGGCCGGTGGCGTGCCGCTGCCGCTCACCGGAGTCCGGGTCACCAGGGCAACTCCCCCTCGTCGTCGAAGAAGCCGCCGGTCGGGCCGTCGTCGGGCAGGGTCGCGAGCCGGACCGCGATCGCCGCGCCCTGCTCGGGGGTGCGCATGCCGCGGAAACCGGTGAGGTCGGTGGCGCAGTAGCCGGGGCAGGCGGCGTTGATCAGGATGTTGGTGTCGCGCAACTCCCTGGCGTACTGGACGGTGACGGCGTTGAGGAACGTCTTCGACGGCGAGTAGGCGGCGGCGATCGGGCCTGCCTGGGCGCCGGCGGTGGTCTGCAGGGTGAGTGAGCCGACGCTGCTGGACATGTTCACGATCCGCGGCGACGGCGAGCGGCGCAGCAGCGGCAGCATCGCGTTGGTGACGCGGATGACGCCGATCACGTTGGTCTCCATGACCGCGCGCACCGTGGCGAGGTCGACCGTGGTGGGCATCTGCGGCATGCCGCCGGGGATCCCGGCGTTGTTGACGAGCACGTCGAGGCGTCCGGCGCGCTCCTGGACCAGGTCGGCGGCGGCGGTGACGCTGGCGTCCTCGGCCACGTCGAGCGGAACGCCGAACGCGTCGGCGCCGGCCGCCCGCAGCTTCGCCACGGCGGCCTCGCGGCGCTCCTCGTTTCGGGCGCCGACCCCGACTCTCCAGCCGAGGGCGCCCAACCCGGCCGCGATCTCGTATCCGATCCCCTTGTTCGCGCCGGTCACCAGCGCGGTTGTCTGTTCGCTCATGCAGTCGATCCTGCCCGCGCCCGGCATGAGCGGGCCAACACCGATCGGGTGGGCGGCGATACCCCGCGGGTATCGATTCCGGTTGGGGGGCGGGTAGCCTTGCGCCGTGGAGACACGGGAATTGCGGTACTTCGTCGCCGTCGCCGAGGAACTGCACTTCGGGAGGGCCGCGCAGCGACTCGGGATCGCCCAGCCCCCGCTGTCGCGGGCGATCCGCCAACTCGAACGGCGCCTCGGTACGGCGCTGCTGGACCGCACCAGCCGCACGGTCGCCCTGACCGGGGCCGGGACGGTGCTCCTGGCCGAGGCACGCGCGGCGCTGGAAGCGGTCGAGGCCGCCGAGCGCCGCACCCGCCGCGCCGCCCTCGCCACGACCGGCCGCGCCGGCGTGGTTCTCGCCGCGAAGGCCGGCGCGCCCAGCGAACTGCTGGCGCGACTGCTCGACGCCTACGCCGCCGAACCCGACGCGGTCACCGTCGACCTGCTGCTGTGCGGGATCGGCGAGCAGGAACGGGCGCTGCGCGACGGCCGGGCCGACGTGGCCCTGCTGCACCCGCCGTTCGACACCACGGCCGGTTTCGACACCGAGGAACTCCGCACGGAGGGACAGGTCGTGGTCCTGCCGGCCGGGCATCCCCTCGCCGGTCGGCCCCATGTGCGGACAGCCGAGGTCGCCGGGCTGCCCGACCTGCCGATGCCGCGCTGGCCCGGCCACGACGGCACCTACCCGGACGGCCCCGGCCCTCGGATCCGGGAGCATGCGCAACTGCTCCAACTGGTCGCGCTCGGCCGCGCCTGCTGGATCGCGCCGGAGTCGTGCGCGGCCCGGCTGCGCGGCGACCTCGCCGCCGTGCCGGTGCTGGACGCGCCGACGGTCACGACGGTCATCGCCTGGCCGCCCCACAGCCGGTCCAGGGCCGTCGCCGGGCTCGTCCGGGCCGCGACCAGCCTCTACGCGCCCGCGGAACGACCATAGGCGCCTCTTCGTGAGGCGTCCGCCGGAAAACAGCGGGGCGGGAGCGTCGTACGGGTCGAGGGCGCCCTCCCCGCTGACGGCCGGGCGTGGGGACGTGCGCGGCGGCCGGCGACCGCCCCTCGGACCCGGCGCGGGCACACCCACCGCCCCGGGCGGCGCGCTCGCGGTCACCTTGGTGAGCGCGCCGAATCGGGAAGTCCGCCGGAAAATGTTGTGGTGGGATGTCGAGAACCCGCGCGCGGCCGCGTCCCCGGAGTGAACACGGCCACGAGGGGCCGTACCGCACCGAGGAGGACATGATGGCCAAGTACCTGCTGCTCAAGCACTACCGGGGTGCTCCGAAGCCGGTCAACGACGTTCCGATGGACCAGTGGACGCCGCAGGAGGTCGAGGCCCACATGAAGTACATGCGGGACTTCGCCGCCCGGCTCGAGGCCTCCGGCGAGTTCGTCGACGGCCAGGCGCTGTCCCCGGAGGGCACGTTCGTCCGCTACGACGGCGAGGGGCGACCGCCGGTCACCGACGGCCCGTTCGCGGAGACCAAGGACCTGATCGCCGGCTGGATGGTAATCGACGTCGAGACCCACGAGCGGGCGCTCGAACTGGCCGGTGAGCTGTCCGCGGCCCCGGGCGCGGGCGGCGAGCCGATCCACGAGTGGCTGGAGGTGCGCCCGTTCCTGTCCGCGCCCCCGACCATCGCGGAGTGATCACGGTGGACGAGGCTCTGCTGCGGGCCCTCACCCCCGCCGTGATCGGCGTCCTCGTCCGCCGCGGGGCCGACTTCGCGTCGGCCGAGGACGCCGTGCAGGACGCTCTGGTCGAGGCCGTGCGCGCGTGGCCGGACAGCCCACCGCACGACCCCAAGGGGTGGCTGGTCACCGTGGCCTGGCGCAAGTTCCTCGACGCCACCCGCGCCGACGCCTCACGGCGGCGGCGCGAGGTGCGCGTCGAGAGCGAGCCCGTGCCCGGCCCGGGCGAGACGGCGGACGACACGCTGCGGCTGTACTTCCTGTGCGCGCACCCGTCCCTGACACCGGCCTCGGCCGTCGCGCTCACGCTGCGCGCGGTCGGCGGTCTGACCACGCGGCAGATCGCGCGGGCCTACCTCGTGCCGGAGGCGACCATGGCCCAGCGCATCAGCCGGGCCAAGCGGACCGTCTCGGGCGTCCGGTTCGACCGGCCCGGTGACGTCGCCACCGTGCTGCGCGTGCTCTACCTGGTCTTCAACGAGGGCTACTCCGGTGACGTCGACCTCGCCGGCGAGGCGATCCGGCTCACCCGCCAACTGGCGGCCGGGATCGACCACGAGGAGGTCGCGGGCCTGCTCGCGCTCATGCTGCTCCACCACGCGCGGCGCCCGGCACGCACCGGCCCCGACGGCAGGCTCGTGCCCCTCGCCGAGCAGGACCGCGGCCTGTGGGACACCCGCATGATCGCCGAGGGCGTCGCCGTGCTGCAGGCGGCCCTCGCCCGCGACCGCCTGGGCGAGTTCCAGGCCCAGGCCGCCATCGCCGCGCTGCACGCCGACGCCCCGACGGCCGAGGAGACCGACTGGACGCAGATCGTGGAGTGGTACGACGAACTGGTGCGGCTCACCCACAGCCCGGTGGCCCGCCTCAACCGGGCCGTCGCGGTCGGCGAGGCCGACGGTCCGCGGGCGGGCCTGGCCGCCCTGGCGGAACTCGACCCCTCGCTGCCCCGCCACACCGCCGCGGCGGCCTACCTGCGCGAGCGCGACGGTGACCTGGTCACCGCGGCGCGGCTCTACGCCGAGGCCGCCCGGTCGGCGCCCAGTCTTTCCGAACGCGACCACCTCACGCGGCAGGCCGCGCGGCTCAACGCGCGGCTGCGCGGCTGAGCCGCGCGTTCCTGGGGCGGGCTCACCGGCCCGGTCGCCGCCAGCCCGTGGGGACCCGCCACGGACGCCGGGGTGGAATGCCTCGCCTTTCCCGGATTCTCCGCGAAGACCCCGCGCCCACCGCAGAACCCAACACTCAAGCTTCGCTCGAGGGCGTCTGGAAAGGGTCAGGACGGGGCAGAATGGAGGAGGACCCTCCGTCTGGGGAGGCTGTCATGGCCGATCGACCCGCCTATCCCACTGATCTGTCGGATGCCGAGTGGGAGCTGATCGCCCCGCTCATCCCCGAGCCCAAGCCCGGCGGGCGCCCCGCGCTGCATGAGCGGCGCGAGATCATCAATGCTCTGGCCTACTGGGTGCGGGCCGGGTGCGCCTGGCGGCTGCTGCCCCACGATCTCCCACCCTGGCAGACCGTCTACCACTACTGGCGACAGTGGC
The DNA here is from genome assembly GCF_003574835.2 of Thermobifida halotolerans. Taxonomy (NCBI): domain Bacteria; kingdom Bacillati; phylum Actinomycetota; class Actinomycetes; order Streptosporangiales; family Nocardiopsidaceae; genus Thermobifida; species Thermobifida halotolerans. The sequence goes on from NZ_CP063196.1 coordinate 2,073,872, forward strand.
GCATCGAGGGCCGCTGGGAGCAGATCCTCCTCCGCCTGCGGCAACGGGAGCGCAAACGAGTAGGCCGCCACCTCCAGCCCACCGCGGGCATCATCGACTCCCAAAGCCTGCGGGCCACCGACGGCGGAGGGCTGCACGGCTACGACGGTGCCAATGAAGGTCCGCGGCATCAAACGCCACCTGCTGGTCGACACCTTGGGCACCGTGTTGACCGCGTGCGTGAGCCCGGCCAGCGTGGGCGACCGCGAGGGCGCCAGAGTGCTCCTGGCCCGAGCAGCGCTGCTGCTACCGCGGTTGGCTCTGGTCTGGGCCGGCCAGGGCTCCACCGGTGAGCGGCTGGCCGCCTGGGCGCGCAGGATCGCCGGGGTGCGGGTGGAGGTCGTGCGCCGGGCCGACGGCGGGTTCGGCCGCACGTGGGCGCCCCAGGGCCTTCCCCCGCCGCCGGTGCCGCGGTTCGCGGTGGTGCCTCGCCGGTGGGTGGTGGAAAGGACGTTCGCCTGGCTGGGCAAGTACCGGCGCACCGCCAAGGATGACGAGTACCGGGAAGCGACCTCGGAGCACGTCATCTACCTCGCGATGAGCCTGACCCTGTCGCACCACCTGGCGAGAGCCCCGTCCCGACCCTTTCCAGACGCCCTCTCAGGTGCCGGCTTCTTGGGGACTCTCGTCGAGCCGTGCCAGCAGATCGGCGACGATCTGGTCAGGGGAGTCCCGGAGGGCCTCCAACGTCACCGACCGGGTCCGCCCTCTCGGAACGTCAGCGAGGATCGCGGAGTTGAACGCGTCGTACGCCTGCTCATGCGTCAACTCGCGGCCATCACGGCGGAACACGAAGCGGTTGCGGGCGAGTGGTTCCGCCACCTCCCTCCGGGGGCGGTCGATGCGGACGTAGCGGATGACCGGTCCGAAGAGCTGTTCGAGCTGACCGATCCTGAAAGCGTTGAAGGGTGACTTGGTGAGGAACCGCGACCTGCCGAAGGTCCGAGTGTGGGCGTTGGCCGCGTGCCTGAGCAGATGCTCGCCGCCTACCGCGGCAGGCAGGATGTCGTAGGTGTGGCCCGAGAGGTGGCGGTAGGTGGGTAGAGCCCTGGTGTAGACGTCCTCAGCCTCGTACGGCATCACCAGACCCGGGATGATCCGGGTGGACTTGTTGTCCACGATCAGGACGCCGTCCGGCATCGACTCGAACAACCGCCTCTGCGGGACACCGAGGTTTCGTACAGGCCACGCCCAGCACGTGACCGTGAGGGATGAACGAAAACCAGCAGGCACCCGGGCAGAAACAACCCCCGCCTCACACAGGACGCAGAACCACTGCTCCTCCCCGATCCGGTTCCGTTGTTCCTCACATCCCAAAGCCGTGAGGGCGAGGGCCAGGCTCAGATTCCTTGGTAGGAAAGTTGAACTGTCCGACTTTCGGAGCCATCCTGGAAGCGTGTCACCGGGACGGGAAACCCGGACCACCACCCCAGGGAGCAATCGTGAACGAGACGAAAGCGAGACGTCGGCGTGCAGTGATGCGTCGCAAGAACCAGGTCACCCTGCCCCGCGAGGTCGCCGAGGCCCTCCACATCCGTGAGGGCGACGAGGTGGAGTTCCACATCAGCGAGGACGGCCAGGTCATCCTCAGGGGCATGACCACGGTCCCCGCCGACCAGGCGTGGTTTTGGGACCGCGACTGGCAGCAGGGCGAGCGCGAGGCCAGCGAGCAGATCGCCGCAGGACAGACCGAGGAGTTCGACGACGCGGAGTCGATGTTCGCGGCTTTGGACGACGAGGAGCACTGAGAGCACTGGCCACCTTCGCCACCACCCCACGGTTCAGAGCCGACTTCAAGAAGCTGACCCGCCACCAGGCGGAGCGCTTCCGCGCAGTCGTCACCACCGAGTTCGCGCCCGATGTGGAGAAAGGACAGTTCCGGCCCGGTCTACGGGTCAAAGGCGTGCAGGGGGCCCCCGGAGTCTATGAGATGACGTGGGCCCCCGACGGGCGCGCCACCTGGCAGTACGGCGAGGAGCGCGTCCCGGGCAAGCCACACGTGATCTGGCGCAGGGTCGGCACACACGCCATCTTCAACCCCGGCCCGCCCTGACCACGAAGTCCATCGCACTCCCGCCGGTTCTCCGGTGCCCCACAGTCGCCGGAGAACCGGTCTCAGAAACATGGCTTCGACCAGGGCGGGAGTCAGTTCGGCGACCCACCGACTCCGGTCCAGCCAGTCGAGGCGAGGGCGGGCGAACGGTGCCAGACACGTACCGTCCGGAGCTGAGAAGGGCTCCTCCAGCCGGGCCTCGTGCAACTGGCGCACGAACGCCACCGCGTGAAGGCTCCCAAGAAGTGCCGCGACAGCGGGAAGATCCGTGGCCTGGCAGTGCTCTCCGTCGACGTGCGCGAACGCCAGTTCACCGGGTGACGCGTCGAGCAGCGCGGGAACCGGCGCTCCCATGGACCGGAGCCAACAGTGATGGAATATCGCTGACCGTGCCCTCTCCGGACTCCGATTACTCCTTGATGAAGGCGTCACGCATCCGGGACCCCCACCAGGTAGGAGACGGTGGACGACGCCACGACGGGGATGGCGCATCCTCGGCGCCGCAGCTCCTCGGCCAAAGAGCGGTGGTCGGAACCGGCGGCGTTGGAGAACGCGTACTTCGGGGTCGTCATCAGGTAACCGGCCAGGTGTTCCAGGCTCTCGAACCGGAACAGGTGCTCTGCGTGCAGAACCTGTTGGATCTGGAGAACGGGAGCCGCCAACGGGAGGATGTTCGCGCTGTGCGCCGCCGCGTACAGACTGGATCGGGTGGAGGTTTCGGCGGTCAGACCGAGACCGGCGAGCAGTTCGTCGAGCTCGCCGTAGCTGTCCGCCGCCTTCGTGACCGCGATGAACACGCCCCTGCCGTGCAGGTAACGGCTAATCTCACGGATCACTGTGGTCGGGTCGGATGCGTGGTAGAGGCAGAACGCCGCGATCGCCGCATCGAAGGTGGTGTCCTTGAACGGAAGCCGATGGAAGTCAGCGGAGACCACAGCTCGCCGCCCACCACGCGGGAGTGAGATGTGACTGTTCACGTACATGCCGTTGAGGTCCAGTTCGGCGAGGTCGGTGTGCAGTCGCCGGGTATGTTCCCAGGAGACCGGCTTCAGAGCGGTTTCCAAGGCGTTGCCCACCCCTCGTAGCCGGTGAAGGATGAGCTCACGAGCACCCAGTTCATGGAGTCTGCGGGCGAGTCCTGGAACAGTCGCGATATTCTCCGCCGTCAGCGTGCACGTCGCTCCGAAGGGGAGCCGGTTCTCGTTTGCCCAGTCGAGTGTGTCGAAGACCGCCGCGAAGGAGCCGGAACGCCGTATTGCGTCATGCGTCTCGGCGGTGCCGCCGTCCAGAGAGACTCTCAGTAGGTCCAGGTAGGAGAGACACGCGGTGAGGACCTGACGGCGTTTGTAGGCGTTGGTGCAGATCTGTGTGGAGAATCCGAGGCCTTTGGCGGCGGCCAGCAGTTCGGGGAGACGCGGGTACAGCAGAGGTTCTCCGCCGAGGAAGCACACCTGCTGGCAGGAGAACCGGGCGGAGAAGTATTCCAGCGCTCGGACCGCCTGGGGAAGCTGGACCATCTCGGAGCGGTCCAGGTCGCTGCCGTGGTAGCAGCGGCCGCAGCGGAAGTTGCAGCGAAACAGCAGTTCCAGATAGAGCTTGTCGACGCGCTGGATTCCAGGCAGGGGGTCCGCCGCTACGCGTGCGGGCATCACAGATCTCCTCCGCTGTCGGTGTTCTCTGGGTCGAGGACGGATTCGATGGCCGGCAACTGGCGGGAGAGCCGGAAGGGCTCCAGACGGTCCAGACAGTCGGCGATCAGTCGGGCGTGGGGCGCCGTGCCGGCGATCCGGGCGATGTGTTCGATCAACTGGGTCGCTTCGGCGCCGTCGGCCACGATGAGTTCCGAGGGAAGCACCTGGTCGACGCCGTGCATGTCCACTGCTCCGATCGGGAGGCATCCGGCCAGCACCGCTTCGAAGAGCCGCTGAGTGAACTGCCCGCAGGTCGTGTACCGGTCGGGTGCGAGCAGCATGGTGGTCAGAGCCCTCTGGTGAAGCGTCTCGACTTCGGCGAACGGTCGTCGCCCGAGAAAGGTGACGTGCGGCCAGGAGTCGGTTCGGGGCCACTTGCCAGCGACCAAGTGGCGGTGGTGTTTCGCCGCCGGGGCGAAGAAACGGCCGAATGCCTCATCTCGGTCGTACTGGTTGCCCGCGTAGACCAGTGGCAGGTCCCGGTGGATCTTCGCGAGGAGTTCGGGGTCGGCGGCGTCCAGGAGCGCATCGTGGACGGGAAAGAGCAGTGTTCGCGCCCCACCACGAGGGAACAGCGCGGCCTCGCACACGGTGATAGCGGGATCCGAGCGGATCGGATCGTCCTCCGCCAGCCGCAGGTCCTTGTCCCACAGCAGTGTCGGTAGGCCAAGTCCACGCACATAGGTGCGGATGAGGTCCGTCTGGCGGTGAAGGTCGCAAGTGTGGCCAGGGCTGGCGCACGGCGTCGTGTTGCGTCCGGCGATCGGCCAGCGCCACTCGAGTACGAGGGCGTCGACCGATGGTAGGCCTCCGTCCCAGGTGTACCTGTCGGTGAAGTCCTCACCGGCCTCGGAGAGGTCCCGGTTGGTCTGGAGGAAGACGATGTGGTGGCCGCGGTTCACCAGGCCGTCGACGAGTACACGGCGGTGACTGCGCCCGCCGTCAGGGGTGTCCGTGACGCCGTGTCCGAGGAAGCCCCAGAAGCTGTAGCCGATCCTCATGACTTCTCCACCCACCACTGTTCCAGCAGCAGTGCGTCCAGGCCGGAGGCCTCCAAGCAGTCCAGGGCCATTTCCGGTGTTCCACAGATGGGCTTGCCCTTGACGTTCAGGCTGGTGTTGATCAGCACGGGCACGCCGGTCAGCTCCGCGAAGGCGGTCAGAACCTCGGCCAACAGCGGGTTGCGCTGGTGGGTCACTGTTTGGACTCGTGCGGTGCCGTTGGTGTGTACGACGGCCGGGATCGTGTCCCGAGCCAACGGGGTGACACCGCTGGCGATGGACATGAAGGGAGAGGGCTGACCGAGGGTGAAGTAGTCCGCGGCCTTGTCTTCCAGAACGGCGGGGGCGAACGGGCGGAACGGCTCCCGGAACTTCACTGTTGAGTTGAGGCGGTCAACCACGTCGGGCCGTAGAGGCGAGGCCAGGATCGATCGGTTTCCCAACGCACGCGGCCCCGACTCCAACTTTCCCTGGAACACGCCCACGATCCGACCAGCCGCCAGTTGTCGTGCGAGGTGACGGGCTGGGTCGGTGACCAAACGGGCGGACAGTCCTTCGCGGAGCTGGCCCGACAGGTCGACTTCGGGCTAGGCCGGGCCGAGATAGCAGCGGCGTGCTGTACCGCTGGCCAGGGTGCCCGTCGTGTCGGCGTAGTGGGCGAGCGCGGCTCCGGCCGCAGTGCCCGCGTCTCCCGGTGCGAGTGGAACGGAGACCTCCTCGAACACAGAGTCCCGGACGATTGCTCCGATCGACAGGCAGTTCATCGCCACGCCACCGCCCACGCACAGGAGCGACTCTCCGGTCAGGTCCCGGGCTCTGCGTGCGAGATGGACCATCACCTGTTCGGTTCGCTCCTGGAGGGCTGCGGCGAGATCGGCGTGAGTGCTCGATGGTGTGCTGCCGTCTGTCCGGGGAGGGCAGGTGGCCGCGATGAACGCCGGAGACAGCCTGGGGTAGCGGCTGGAGACAACCCGCAGCGGGAAGAGCGTCGGATCGAGGGTGAACCCGTTCTCGGTCAGATGGATGGCCCGACGGAAGAGGGTGCGGAAGCGGACGGGGTCTCCCAACGCGGCCAGGGCCATCACCGTGCCCTCTTCGTCTCCGCGGCGCCACCCCAGATGCTCGGTGACCGCACCATAGGCGTAGCCGAGGGAGGCCGGATCGCTGATCCGCGCCACCGGCTCATACCGGATGCCGTCACCTTCCAACTGGGCACGGGCGATCGAGGTGGTCGTGGTCTCGCCGAGTGAGTCGACGACCAGCACTGCGGCGCTCTCGTACCCTGACGCGGCGAACGCGTAGATCCCGTGGGCTCGGTGGTGCTCCACACCCACAACGTGGGCTTCCGGGAAAGCGCCCGCGAGGGTGGCGAGGCGTTCGGTGGCTCGACGGTAGACCTTCCTGAAGCTGTTCGCCCGGGGCAGGGCCCTACGCCGCGTCGCTCCTCGGAAGAGATGGGGGAAGCTGGAAAGCACCCCGTGGCGGTACAGGTCCAGATTGAAGTTGTACGCCACCGACGTGACCTCGCTGGCGGTTACGCCTGCGTGGTCCAAGAGCCAGCCGATGGCGTTCCGGGGGAAGGCACGAGTGTGCTTCTCCCCGTTGAGGCGTTCCTCCTCACGAGGCCGACGAGCTTGCCGCCGCTGAGCAGTGCGGCGGCGGAGTCATGAGTGCCCGAGCAAAGGCCGAGTACCACGGGTGGGCGTGTCGACACCGTTCCTCCTCTCCTCGCTCCGACGCGTGAGATGTCCGTACCAAGCAGTGAGGGCGTTCCCGAGAACTCCCGTGACGGCGTGTGCCTGTTCCCGGGCCTCGCTGCGGTTCCCCGCCTTCCAGAGCCGGTAGCTGTGCATGGTCTGGGCGAACTGCTCCCATGCCTCCGACCGTGTTGGGTCGCCCGCCCTCACCTGAGTCAGGGTCGTGTCGAGCTCCTCCCAATCCGCTGCGAGCGGTGCGCTCTGGGGTGCGGAGCGGGATCGACAGGCAACCGGGCGGCGGCGTCCCAGTGCTTGGCGTACAGGTGGAGGGAGTCGACCTGGTGGTGGTACTCGCCCAGCTCGGCACCGACCCAGTGGGCCATGAGCTCGTGCAGGACCGAGAACGTGAAGATGTCGTAGCAGAACCCCAGCCACAGATCCTGGCTGCGCATGGTGGTGTGCATCCGCAGCCGGCCGTCGCGGAGAAGGAAGCGGAACCCCAGCGTGCAGGGCACGTCCTTGTTCAGCACCGAGTCTCGGCCGGGGTCGTAGAGCTGGATGACGGCGCGCCGGGTGTCGGGATCCTCCAGGAGGAGGCGGCGGACTCGATCCAGTTGGTCGACCGCGCCCCTCCACCTGCGTAGCCGAGGGCCGTAGGCGCCTCGGAGTACACCGTCGTCCGCAAACTCCGTCAGCCGACGGTTGTAGTCGAAGATCCAGGCATCGTCGCTTCCGGAGAGGATCCAGACGGCCTCCGCCACGGCGAAGGCCGGATTCGGGATCCTGACAGGCGGGAGTGACACCAGTCGACGGCGGGGATCACGCAGGTGAAGGTGTGCTCCGAGGACCTCCCTGGTGGCTGATCCTCGAGGGGAGACGAGGCTCCCCTCGGACATGACCGTGCGCACTGCCGATGTGAACAGCTCGGTTGCCGAGTCACCCTCGATCGAGATCACCGAATACCTCCTGGGACGGCCACGCGTGCTGCGGACCGGACAGTTCGAGCAGCAGCCGCTCGGTACCACTCCCAGTGAGCGGTGATCCCTTCAACCGGATCAACCCGTGGCCGGTAGCCCAGCAGCGTGGAGGCTGCACCAAGATCCGCCTCAGAGGCAGAGACATCACCCGGACGGTCGGCCTCGTACCGAACGGGGACCGGATTCCCGACCACGGACTCAGCCACGGTCAGTACGTCGGAGACGCTGATGCTGTGGGGGCCGGCCACATTGACCACACAGGAGTCCGTCAGCGGACGGGTTCCCGCCAGGACCGTCGCCTCGACGGCGTCGTCCACGTAGGTGAAGTGCCGCCGCTGCGAGCCGTCCCCGAACACCATCAACGGGCACCTCGTGTACGCGGCCTCGAGCACGCGGGCCATCAGCATCGTCGGTCGCTGGCGCGGACCGTACACGGTGAAGTAGCGCAGGATGCAGACGTCGAAACCGGCTGCTGGGCGCTCCGCGTACGCCAGAGCCAGGCGCTCGGCGGCGAGTTTGGAGACCCCGTACGGCGACACCGGGTGGGGAAGGTCGTCGGTCAGCGACGGACGGCCCGTCGCTGATCCGTAGACGCTGGAGGACGATGCGATGACGACGCGCTGGACTCCTGCCGTTCGACATGCCTCCAACAGCCGTTGTGTTCCGAGGACGTTCGCGTGGACGTAGTCGGAGAAGCGGTTTCCCCAGGATTCCCGGACCCCGCTCATACCCGCGAGGTGGAACACCGTGTCCATCCCTCGCAGAATGGGGGCCAGGTCGTCGGTGGACAGGTCGCACCGCTCGAACACGAGACCGGTGCCCGGCATCGGAACCTCCTGACCACGCATCGCGGTCGGATCGTGTGCCGGGGGAACCCGGTCGAGCCCTACAACCCGCATGCCCTCGTGCACGAGGCGTTCCGCGAGGTGGAACCCGAGAAAGCCACTGATCCCCGTAACGGCGACACTTCTCGGTTGTTCGATGCCGATCATTGGCACCACCCCGTCAGCGTCATCACCTGGATCACCGTCGTGATCCCTCCTTCGTGGAAGTTCGTCGATGTCCTTGTGGCTGCGGGTCACGGAAACGACCTGGAGGAGCATGGAGAACGCTCTTCACCGAGTACACGCCGCAGCGGTTGTCTTCTCCAATCTGGTGGCGCGCTGGGACATGAGTCGAGATGCTGATGCGGACACCAGTCGCTGTCCGCTTGAGCGCTCACGGGAGGTGCCTCGATGCCGCAACCCCTGAAAACACTGCGACCAGGCCACTCAGTAAGAGACTGGTTCGGTGCGGAACTGCGCCACTGGCGGTTGGAACGTGGGCTGACACAGGCAGACCTCGGCCGACAGGTATGGACCAGTGGAAGCCTGATCGGCAAGATCGAGACCGCTGAGCGCGAATGTCCAGAGGACCTGGCCCGAAAGCTCGACGAGGTCCTCGGCACCGGAGGAGTCCTCGGCCGCGCGCAGGAACTCCTCAAGCATCGGCAGCCGCCGAAGCTGGCTCCGGCCCTGCGCCGCGAGGCCGCACCGTCGGGAACCGGCCTGGACGGTCCCTGTGGGCGTGGGACGGGGACGCGTCACCCGGCGCACGCGCCGCTCTCACAGCCCTTCCAGGTTCCTTCTTCGGTGGCGCCACGATTGAGATGGCAGTCCACGCTGCTTCACGCGACTCGGATCGCATCCTCGTCGAGACGCCGGAAGACCGGTTGGACCCGGTCCACCGGTACCGGCTGGTGATCGGTCTCAGCGAAGGTGGCCATCGGCAGATGGTCGCCTGGACGCGCGAAGGGCCCGGAGAACGCAGAGGGAGGGACGGCAAGGACTGGACGGCGTCCGGTTACGTGTCCCCGACGCCTACCTACTCGACGACCTCACGCTCGGAGTGCTGTGGGCGGTCAGCTCCCTGGACAGGGCACTCCTCTACGACGATGCCCTGATCACAGGGCTGAGGCGAGAACTCGACGCGTTCGCGCCCTTCCACCGGTCCTCTGCTGGCCGGGACATGGTCGCCGAACTGACTCCGGTCTCCCAACTGTGGATGGGTTCGGACTTCTGCGCCCGCTACATCCTCCGGCAGTCCGATCACCTCAACTCGACACCAGCCTTCTGGACCCGAGAACGCAGTGGAGAGGAGGCCAGTACCTGGCTGCTCTTCGCTCACAAGTACGACTACCTCCGAGCCCTCTCGAACCGGTTCCCGGCAGGCGCCACACGATCGTTCTGTGTTCCTGAAGCTGTGGTCGGCGACGCACCCCGAGCAGAGCGAATCCTATTCCTGCTTGCCGCAGCTCTCATGGAGTCCTTCGGTATCCGAGTTCAGGTGTCGGACGACCCTGTCTACGACACAGTGGAAGGGTTCGTTCTCGACCCAGGACAGCGGGCGATCGTCGCTAACTGGCTCGGCGCGGACGGCATCTGGAATGTGGACACTACTGACAGCGCGCCAACCGTACGCGAGTACACGGACGTCATCGAGTACGCGCATTCGCACTCAGTGATCAGTTCGCATACGCCAGGAAACCGATTGCAGGCCCTCGCTGACTACCTGAGTGTGGAATGGTCCTGGCTGGTGAGCCGGTGCGCGCAGGTCGGTGCCTACGGGTTCGGTGGGCTGGCCTCTCCATCCAGTCGCCTGTTGTCCACAGCGGGCGTCGACCGGGCTTGTCGATTCCTCGGTCAGGCCGGTTCCTCCGGACGTTAGGCTGCCCCCACAGAACCTGCGGTGAAGGGAGAACCGTGCCCACCAAGGAGTCTCGCCCCCGTGTGGCGGTGTTCGGACTGGGCGGCACCATCGCCATGACCTCAGACGGCGGGGGCGGTGTCGTCCCGGCTCTGTCTGCGGCGCAGCTCGTCGATGCCGTTCCCGGGCTGGCCGAGACCGGGGTCGACATCGAGGTCGAGGACTTCCGGCGTCTGCCCGGAGCCTCCCTGGGCTTCGCCGACCTGACCGAGCTGGCCGCGGAGATCGACAAGCGCCTGGCCTCGGGAACGGTGGATGGTGTCGTGGTCACCCAGGGCACCGACACCATCGAGGAGACCAGCTACCTGCTCGATGTGTTCCACACCGCGTCGCAGCCGGTGGTGGTGACCGGTGCGATGCGCAACCCGACCCTGGCCGGGGCGGATGGGCCCGCCAACCTGCTTGCCGCCGTTCAGACCGCTGCCCACCCCACCGCCCCGGACCAGGGCGTCCTGGTGGTGCTCGCCGACGAGATCCACGCCGCCAGCCGGGTGCGCAAGACCCACGCCACCAGCGGCTCCACCTTCTGCTCCCCCAACGGCGGCCCGCTCGGCTACATCGTCGAAGGCACCCCGCGCCTACTCAACCAGCTCACCAGCCGCCGCCCCACGCTCGACCTCACCAACCTGAGCACGGAGCCGCGAGTGGCCCTGGTGACCGTGTCCCTGGGCGACGACGGGCTGCTGCTCGACGGGCTGGCCGACCGGGTCGACGGCGCCGTCATCGCCGCGTTCGGCGTCGGACACGTCCCCCAGCGGATCGTGCCCGCACTCGAGGAGCTCGCCAGCCGGGTGCCGGTGGTGCTCGCCTCGCGCACCGGCGCCGGGTCCGGGCTCGCGACCACCTACGGTTTCCCCGGCTCCGAGAAGGACCTGCTTGAGCGCGGGCTGATCCGCGCCGGGTTCCTGGACCCGCTTAAAGCCCGGATCCTGCTCTGGGCACTGTTGGCCACCGGCTACGACCGCGCCGCCACCCTGGAGGCCTTCGCCACGGCGGGCGTCTACGCCGACTCCTAACCCTTCCACCCACCCCTCAGAGAAGAAGCGGAACCCGACGTGCGCAGCCACGAACTGACCCAGGGTCGGACCTTCGGCCTCGTCTTCGACCACGGGGAGGACTTCTTTACTTCCCTCACCGAGTTCTGCCGGTCCAACGACGTCCGCCAGGGCTACATTCCGGTCTTCATCGCCGGGTTCGCCCACGTCGACATCGTCGGCACCTGCGAGAAGCTCGCCGACCCGGCCGCGCCGGTCTGGTCCAAGGTCCAGCTGAGCAATGTCGAGGCCCTGGGCGGGGGCACTATCGCCTACGACGAGGCCACCGGCACCATTTCCCCGCACGTCCACGTCTCTGTCGGGCTGAAGGAGCACAGCGCGACGGGGCACACCAGCCACCTGCTCGGCGCCCAGGTCCAGTTCCTCACCGAGATGCTGCTCGTCGAGGTCGCATCACCGAAGATCCAGCGAGTCCCAAACCCCGACCTCTACGGTGTTCCGCTCCTCCATTTCGGAAGCGACAGCTGAAGCCCTGCGATGTAGGTGCAACGTAGACGGTCCCAAAGGAAATGGGTGTGGCGAGAGTCACATTCGCTATCGCTCTCTATCGAAGCAGGTAAGAGCGCACAGAGCGGTTCGTTGGTGTTCCTTCTGCGTGATTCTCACCCTGAACGTCGTGGGGTTCGGTCACGATGAACCGGTGAGATACGTGGTTTCAGTGGGCATGAAGATCTCGGAGGGCACCTCCGAGTTGGACCCTCTCCAGCGAGAGGGGCAGGCGCGCTGCTGCAGAACGTGCTTGGTTCCGTCGAGGGCGTCGAAGGCTCTGACGGAATGGGCATCCCCCTGGAAGACTTCGTCGTGGCCGTCCACCCTGGAGGCGCGATCCTCAAGGTATTCGTTGACGCTCCAGCGTTGGAGTTTGCGGAGGCAGCGGTCCATGAGCTCTGCCTGGAGCTGCTGGAACGCTCGGAGCTGCTTTCCGAGTGGACGATCGACCAGTGCGAAGTTCAGCTTCACCCGGAGCTCGCCCAAGAGAGCCTCGCCGCTGCGGACGGCCCCGATGTGCCTCCTGCCGATGTCGAGGGCGTGTTCTGGATCCTGGATGGGCTGCCGGGGCGCTTCGCGTATCAGTACGACACCTCGTTCGTTCGCCGTTTCCTCGTGGTATCTATCGCGATGACCGCACGATTCACTAGTAAAGGATCCCCCCTGCTGAGAGGGCGTCTGAAAAGGGTCAGGACGGGGCAGAATGGAGGAGGACCCTCCGCCTGGGGAGGCTGTCATGGCCGATCGACCCGCCTATCCCACTGATCTGTCGGATGCCGAGTGGGAGCTGACCGCCCCGCTCATCCCCGAGCCCAAGCGACGGCGGGTTCCGCCCCACCTGGGCACCCAAGGACCGCCCTGCGCCCCCGGTGCCGCGGTTCGCGGTGGTGCCCCGCCGCCGGGTGGTGGAGCGGACCTTCGCCTGGCCGGGCGAGTACCGGCGCACTGCCGAGGACCACGAGTACCTGGCCGCGCACTCCGAAAGCGTCCTCCACCTCGCGATGAGCCTCACCCTGCCCCACCGGATGGCGCGGGCACCGCCCTGCCCCTTTCCAAACACCCTCTGAGGGAGCGAAATTCACACGTGAACTACGGTGACCCGCTGGTTCTTGGGACGGTCAGGTTCCTCGACAAGTTGGTTCATGTCGCCGGGGTCGCTGGTCAGCAGCACCACGGGACGTGCTTGCTGCAGCGCGGTTACCGCGACCACGGCGTCGATCGCGTATCGGTGACCAGACAGTCCGGTTCTCCCGAGCAGTTCCCCCGAAGTCCGCGCGATCTCCGGCGTGACGGGAAGGACCGAGGTCCGTGACAGCACACGGTGGACGGCGGCATCGCGGCGAGGGTCGCCACGAAGCACCTCGGTCAAGGTGATCGCGCTGATCACCACCCGGGCGCCGCGCTTACGGGCGGTCTCCAGATGAGCCCGCACGTTCATCGCCAGTTGCGAGCTTGGACAGTCCTTCGCCGTCAAGAACGAGAGTCCCCCTCTCGACTAGTCGGCGTCCGGCCACGCCGCCTCCGCCTCCGCCAGGGCCTCCTCAGAAACCGGACCGTACTCGTCTTCGAGTAGGTCTGAGAGGTCGGCCAGCAGGTCCAACTCCAACTGGCGGGCGACAGCCTCAGTCACGTAGCTGCTGAGTCCGCCGGGTCTGACGCGTTCCCGGATCGCGGCGCTCAGGTCCTCGGGCATCGAGATGCTGACTTTACGGGTCCGACTGGTGGATCTGGGTGCGTTTGCCCGTTTCTGTCGAGTCATCAGAACCTCCTTGACCTGCCTCTCAAAGGCCCCAGAAGTCTTACCTGCGTCATGCAGGGCAAGAAGGACCGCAGCAAGGCCCGAAACTTGCGAGGACTCAGGGAGGTCATGACCGCCGTGTTCCTCTGATTCCGCAAGGACCTTGGATGTGTCACGGGATCTGACGGCTTTTGGTTTCATACGTCCGATATTTCACAACGGTGATGCCACCAATGGCAGTACCGTTGTGCCCGGTGTAGGAGGAGGGAAAACGGAGGAGTGCTCCGTCCCGGGGCGAAGCAGCTTGTTTTCGAGCCCCCGAAGCCACGGTCCCCGGAACGACCGGCAGCCACCTCCACAGGTCCCGCTCCACCGCATCGGGCCAGCAGACTCAGCCTGGCCTTGGGAGCGTGCTCCGGGTCTCTGAAAACCCGGCGCGGACGTCCGCCCACTGCCGCAGGACACCCCAGGACAACGGCGGGATCCTCTCCGAGGACCTCATGGCGCATACACGGCCTCGACGGTCAGACTGGCCGCATGAAAACTCTCTACCTCGCGCTCTCCGGCGCGTCCACCACCCCAGAGGAGACCGCCCCCGATCTGGTCCGCCTACTCCGGGACAAGGGGTGGCGGATCACCGTCCTCTGCACGCCGACAGGCACCCGCTTCCACGACCTCAACGCGCTGGAGGCCCTGACGGGGGAACCGGTACGTGTGGATTTCCGCCGCCCCGGCACCGGTAGGAGTCTGCCGGTGCCGGGGGCGGTCCTCGCGTGTCCCTGGTCGTTCAACAGTACGAACAAGACGGCTCTCGGTATCACGGACACGTTCGCCGTCGCGCTCGTCTGCGAGATGATCGGGCGCGGCGTGCCCACGTTCCTCGTTCCCAAGGCCGGTGACGGCCTTGCAGGCCACCCCGCATGGGACCGAGGCCTCCATCTTCTGAGAGAGGTCCCCCATGTCACCCTCATCCGCGACCCCGTCCGCAGTCTTCCGCAGTGGCGTCAGATCGCCGACACCCTTGCGGAGGCTGCCGTGCCGTAGGGTCTGCCCACGGGAGCGGCCACACAGATCCTCCGCGCTCTGGGGGGAGTCCTCACGGGGCCCTGAATTGCCTGACTGGAACGGTACTGCACCGCGTTGTCTTCGCTGCTGGCACCCGGCCGGTGCGCCGTTCTCCAGGAAGCGGACGGTGCTTCCGGTCCGTGCTCGGTCGGTGTGGGGGATGCCCGCGGGGTCGACAGCGGGCAGCAGGGGCTGTCTCTTTGCGGTCAGCCGTGAAGCGGAAACCGGGCCTGTGGCGGCCGATCCGCAAAGATCACGCGCGTCTCAGAGGGTGTTTGGAAAGGGGCAGGGCGGTGCCCGCGCCATCCGGTGGGGCAGGGTGAGGCTCATCGCGAGGTGGAGGACGCTTTCGGAGTGCGCGGTCAGGTACTCGTGGTCCTTGGCAGTGCGCCGGTACTTGCCCGGCCAGGCGAAGGTCTGCTCCACCACCCGGCGGCGGGGCACCACCGCGAACCGCGGTACCGGGGGCGCAGGGCGGTCCTTGGGTGCCCAGGTGGGGCGGAACCCGCCGTCGGCTCGGCGCACGATCTGGACTTGCACCCCGGGCGGTCGGGGGGCGCCCAGGCTGCCGGCCGCTCACCGGTGCAGCCCTGGCCGGCCCAGGCCAGGGCCAGTCCGGGCAGCTGTCGCGCTGCCCGGGCGAGCAGCACTTCGGTGCCGTCGCGGATCACCCAGACTCGCGGGGCTCACGCACGCGGCCAGGACGGTACCGCGGGTGTCGGCCAGCAGGTGGCGCTTGATCCCGCGGATCTTCTTGGCGCCGTCACAGCCGTGCGGGCCGCCGCGGTCGGTGGCCCGCGGGCTCCGGGAGTCGATGATGCCCGCGCTGGGCCGGGGGTGGCGTTTGACCCTTTTGACGTTCGCGTTGACGCAGCGGGAGGAGGATCCGTTCCCACCGGCCCTCGATGCGCCGCTGCCGCCAGTAGTGGTAGACCGTCTGCCAGGGCGGGAGGTGGTGGGGCGGCAGCCGCCACGCGCACTCGGACCGCGCCCCGTAGGCCAGCGCGTTGACGATCTCGTGCCGCTCGTGCAGCGCGGGGCGCCCACCGGGCTTGGGCGCGGGGATGAGCGGGGCGGTCAGCTCCCACTCGGCATCCGGCAGGTCCGTGGAGCAGGTGGGTCGACCGGCCATGACCGCCTCCCCGGCGTGGAGGACTCTCCTCCCAGCCTGCACCTGTTCGACCCTTTCCACACACCCTCTCAGGTGGCAGGGTCTGCGCGGGAAGGTTGACGGTCCCCTGCCCTTGACTTCCTCCCCGGCGGGGGCTGCGGTGCGCGCTGGCGCGCGATCCGCGTGGACGTCTTGTGCGGGAAGTCCTGCCGGGTGTGGCGGCCCCCGCGGCACACTCCCGCGCCCTCTTCCGGGCCGTGCGCCGCTGGTAGCGGGCCAGGCGGCAGGCCCTGCGGTCCAGGTGCCGGGTGAAGACCACGTACCAGCGCCCGTCCGGTTCCCGGGACACGACGACGGTGATCGGGTTGAGGCCAGCGAGACCGGCGTCGGGCCGCGACCACGACCCGAAGCGGACTCGTCCACTCGGTCGGCCACAGGTGCCCGTCCACGGGGCGTCAACCTCGGGTGGCGGGCCCGCTGGGCGGAGAAGTCGGCGAACGCGGCGTGTCGGCAGCTCAGCGTCTGCCGCAGCGGCGCCTGGGGTGGAAACGCCTGCTCTCCGCTGTGCTTCCACGCGGTCAGCGCGGCATCGGTCCGCCTGTGCGAGGTCTTCTCGCCGCACCGGTGGCAGGCGGTCTGCGGCCAGGGCCGTGCTCCCCACCGGGCGCACGCATCCGAGCAGGCAACCCACCGGGCCTGCTGTCGGGGTTCCGGGCAGGAGCGGCACTCCTACGCCACCCTCACACCCGGGAGAGGCATGTGTGAGACCGAGCGGGAGAAGTGCGGGTCGCCTCTCCGCCCGGAGACCGGGGCTCCCTCCGGAAGGCAGATGAAGGGGAGGCGCGCAGCCGTTCAGCGGCGGTGGTGAGGGCCTGTCTCCCGGGCCTGAGGGGGCGGGCTGCCGCACGACGGGGTGTGCGGTGGAGGGCGTCAGGACCTGACGGCGGCGACCGCCTCGTCCCAGAGGTCTTCGAGCGGCACGGTCCCGTTGCGGCGTACCCAGGTTTCGGTGGCCACGTCGAGGCAGGCCAGGGCGGTCGCGATGATCGCGGCGGCGCGGTGGATGGCGTCCGTCTCCTCAAGGCCCTCCAGGGTGCGCAGCCGCCGGGCCAGTTCAGGGGTGAGCATCTCCTGCCAGGCCAGGTGCTTTTCCAGGTGACGTGCGCGCAGGGACGGCGTCTGGAAAAGCATGCGGGCGATGCGCAGTTCGGTCCCGACGCTATCCCGGGCCTCGTCGCGCAGCGCCAGGAACGCGGCGCGGACGGCGGTCCAGGGTTCCTCTTCGGCTGGTCGTGCGGTCAGCGCGGAATGGACGCGGTGCCCCCGATCGATCAGGTCGCCCAGGACGACGTCCTCCTTGGTGGCGAAGTAGCGGAAGAACGAGCGTCGGGAGATCCCGGCGGCCTCGGCGATCTGGTCGACGGTGGTCGCCTCGAAACCGCGCTCGAGGAAGAGGGCCATACCGACTTCGGCGATCTCTCGGTGCACCGCGCGACGTGCGCGTTCCCGCAGACCGGGTTTGGCTTCTCCACTGCTCACACGGCCACCCTACAAGGCAATGCACCACACGCCGAACATGGCATCGAGTGCCATGTTTGGCGTACAGTGTCGGCATGGCTGTCGACCACTCCTCCCAGACCACGCTCATCACCGGTGCCAGCTCCGGAATCGGTGCGGCCCTGGCCCGCAGGCTCGCCGAACGCGGCACCGACCTGGTCCTCGTCGCCCGACGCACCGAACGACTGGACGCCTTGGCCACCGAACTGCGCGAGACGCACGGTGTCCGGGTCGAAACCGTGCCCGCCGACCTCGGCCGTCCGGGGGCGGGCCGGGACCTGGCCGCTGAGGTGGACCGCCGTGGCGTCCGCGTGACCAGCCTGGTCAACAACGCGGGGGTCGGTTCGGACGGCGCTTTCGCCGACCAGGACCCCGCCGAACTCGAGGCGCTGCTCACGCTCAACGTCGTCGCCCTCGTCGACATCACCCGGGCGTTCATCGACCGGCTGAGCCGGGGCCAGGGCGGATACCTGGTCAACATCGCGAGCGCGGCCGCCTACCAACCGATCCCCGGCATGGCCGTCTACGCGGCGAGCAAGGCGTTCGTGCTGAACTTCACCGAGGCGCTGTGGTGGGAGACCCGTGGGAGCGGGCTGCGCACCCTGGCGTTCTCCCCAGGACTGACCCGCTCGGAGTTCTTCGACGCGATCGGCACCGAGGGATACGGGAACGGCTTCCAGACCCCCGACGAGGTCGCCCAGGCCCTGGTTCGCGCCCTCGACCGGCGCAGGTCCGTGCCGAGCGCGGTGTCCCGGGCGAGTACCGCCGTCTCCGCGGGGCTGAGCCGGCTCCTCGGCCGCAGGACCGCTGTTTCGGCCACGGCGCGGATGGCGGGTTCGGCCGCCCTGATGGGTAAGCGGCGCCCTGTCACGACGTGAACAGGCGCCATTCCCACCGGCCACCACAGACGGGGAGCGGCGGTTGTCCACGGATCGGCTCTCGTCGGCCGGTGGCCTGGATCTGTGCTCCTGACCAGGTTGACCGTGGTGCTGGGCGGCCTCTTGCGGCCCGCTGCGGCTTGGTCCGGTTTGCCTGGGGTCACGAGGCCGTGGGTTCACACGTCCCCGACAGTAGGCGGGCGCTCACCCGGGAGAGCGCCCGTTCGTCGTTGCACGAGGAAGGCCGGTCGCGGCAGCGGCGCACATCAGCGCCGTGACCGGTCCTCATCACTTCCTGGACAGCCCTTCGGGGCCGCCGTCCTGCACGCGTGCATCGCGTCAGCGATTCCGTCCGAGCCGCCAGGACCATGAATGCCGGTGGGCCGGCCCGACCACCGGGCCTCTCGGCGGTCGGGCCGGGCTCCCGGGGGTCGCTCGGGTAGGTGGGTGTGCCCGTCGCGCGGTGTCGGGTGCCGGAGGCGGCCGTGTCGCCGACCGGGCCGCCCGGATCTCACTGCTCGGGCGCTCCTCCGCCGCCTGGCCGCGGCTGCGGGAGAACCGGGCCCCGGGCCCGCGGTGGACTCCCTCAGCAGAAGGCGCGCAGGGAGGCGTCCAAGCCGGCCATGAGTTGCGTGACACGGCTCCTGCCGGTCGGCGCGGGTGGGTACCGGCGAAGGACGTCGACCAGGACCGGTGTGGCCCGCTTCCGAGCCTGCTCGACCAGTCGGGTTCCAACGGCCGGATCGCCGCCCGCGTGCAACTCGGCTGCGCGCGCCGCGCACGCGGCGGCGCGCAGAATGTGGCCCACCTGGGTGGCTTTCGCGATCGGGTGCAGGTACGCGGCGGACGCGGCATCGCCGGCGGCGCGTGCGGCCAGACGTGCGGCCTCGGTGGCCGCCTCCTTCGCCGCCCGGTGCGCGTCCAGCGAGGCGACGCGCTGCCACCTGGTCCTTCTCGCGCCGTTGGCGAACTCCCAGGCGGCGTCGACGGCCGCTCGGGGCCGGGGATCACCGGGCACGGCGTCCTCGAATACGGGGAGGACTTCCTGCGCGCTCTCAGCCGCGTAGCGCGCCACAACCCGCAGCTCGTCCATCGTCAACTCGAAGTCCCCGGACACGACCGCCATGGCCCCGATTCTGCCAGGGGCGCAAACCCCCGGCCACCGACAGCGCGACGTGGACCGCCTACCAGCGGAGCAGTTCCACCGCGATCGGCGCCGACGCCTCCTGCGGCACGACGGCCGGGGTCGCCACGGCCACGGCGTTGGGCACGGTCACCGCCAGCAGTCCCGCGAGCTTCGCGGTGTACAGCCGCAGCCAGCCGGGCACCGCGGCGAGTGCCACCCGCGATTGGCCGTGGTGGTACCCGCTGGCGGCCGCGAAGACCGCGACGCAGGCCCCTGGACCGCAGTACCTCACGCCCTCCGGTTTCGAAAGCCTGCCGCCACCGCCACGCCGACATCCACGCCCCCGGTAGCGGGCGGCCACCTGTGCGGTGAGGTCCTCGACCGTCATCATCGGTATAAACCGCCACCGGCGGCCGCACCAGGCAGCACACAACCCCGTGGAAGCCCGGCCAGGGAACTGTTCCTGCGACCAGGCCGACCCCGTGGACTTCAGGTGATTTTTGTGGTTTCGCCCTCAGAGCGCCGCGGGTTGGCGCACATTTCCGCGCCGGGGCAGGGCGCTGTCTCGGGCAGAATTTCCAGAGCGCCCAAGGGAGCACGGCACGGCCAGCTCCTAGAACGACGACGGCTGGCTGCCGTGGAGGCGCTTTTCTCGGCCGGGGCCGCTAGACGTGCATGGTGTTACATACTGCGCTCTGGTGCGGTGAGGACACGGTCAGGGCCAAAGGTCGGGCGACAGCAGTCTGGTCGCCTCGATCGGTGGAAGCCCGTCATCCAGTTCGCGCAACCGCCGGTAGAGCTGACGCATATCTGCTTTGCCTGCAATGCGCTTCTTCTGTGCCGCGCGTTCCAAGACGGTCAGCGTGCTGGCCAGGGTGATCGATCCCACTGGGCGTCCGCTGCGCCGGAGCCGCTTGAGGCGGTCGATCTCCGAGGTGGCGGTCCGTGCCCCTTGCCCGTCGTCGATGAGCACGGTCACCTTCTGGCCTGTTTCGGCGGTAACGACCGCGTGGGCGATGACCATGATCTCGCCCAGGTCCTTGGGGCGCTTCAGCCGTTCGGCCATGGGCTGGTGGGTGATGCGCTGGACGACGGCCGCGAGTTCGGGAGTCTGGTCGTCGGACAGGATCTGCATCCAGTCAGGGGTCAGCTTCCTCCAGACCTTCTCGGCACTACGGAAGCGCTTGTCCCGCCGGGACTTGTCCAGCACCTCGTCCTGCACGGTCTCCGGGGCGCTGAGCCTGCCCAGAACGCTGATGAGGAGACGCTCTTGGTTGATGGAGAGGAAGTTCAGGCCGGGGCCGGCGTCGATGATCGGCCGGTGGCTCATTCGCGTTCTCTCGTTGTCGTGTCGGGGGGTTCGGGGGTGTGGTCGGGCGTGTTGAGAGCTTCGTCCAAAGCCGCGAGGTCCACTTCAACGTCCGGTAGTTCGGTGGGGTCGGCCCACACGACCGGCCGTTCGCACGGAACCACTCCCGCCTCCCGCAGCTCCGTTTCGGCTTCCTGCCGGGTGATGCCGCGAAGCGTGGCGATGGCCTGTATGGACAGCGCGCCTTCGGCGTAGGCTCTGACGGCTCGGGCGAGCAGCCGCTGCGGGGCCCTGCGCCGAGCGGATTCGTCCTGGAGGGCGCGGTACTGGTCGCTCCATCCGAACCGCGTGGCCAACTGCGGCGTGGTGAGTGACAACCACTCCTGTTTGGTGGCATCATCGATGTATTCCGCCTGGTACAGCGCGATCGCGGCAATCTTGGGTGAAACCAGGAAGCGCTGAACGGTCTCGGAGAGCACGGACTGGGTCAGCGATCCTCGCTCCCCGAGGAATTGACGCAGACCCTCGATCGGGATGAGCAGGTGCCGGGCGAAGGCGTCGGCTCGGATCTCTTCAGGAGACCGGTGACTCCAGCCGCCCGCCGTACTGTCCGTCACGTCTGCGAACAGGACGTGGCCGAGTTCGTGGGCAAGCGTGCTGCGCTGCCGCATCGGATTGCGGGTGCACGCGACGCCGATGAACACGGCGTCGCGTTGCGGGTCCCGCATCATCAGGCCGTGTTGATCCTGGTCGGCGTCGAGTATGGCCACGTCGATCCCCGTGGCCTGCTCGATGATCGCCACGAGGTCACCCAACGGCTGCACGCCCAGGTTCTGCTGACTGCGGAACCGTTCGGCAGCGGCGCGGCCTTCGGCTTCAGCACTCACAGTTCTTCGGCCCCGTTTCAGATCGTGGCGGGAATGGCCTGGTCGTCCAGGTAGGCGTCCAGTTCCAGGAAGTCCAGCAGTGCCTGGCGCATGTCGCTCATGTCGGAGCCGTTGGTGGCGCGGGCCGCGCACTGTACACGCTCGGACACCGCCCCGGTTCCGGTGAGTTGGGCGACCGTTTGCCCGGTCTCCCACGCGATCGCCACGAGTTCCGGCATCTTCGCCGCCCGGTCCCCGGAAATGATCCGGGACAGGGTGGACTGCGAGATACCCGTGGCGTCAGCGAGGGCGCGCTGGCTCAGACCCGCTGTCGCACGGGCGCGTTCGATTCGCGCGCCGATGTCCGCCGTTGCCATCGTCACCACCCCACCAGTCTGAATCACTTTGCTCGAACCTGATTCAAGTATAGGCGTACGCCCTGTACCGCGCCACGGTCCGAACGGCCGGACACGCCCCCTCACCGACACCACATGTGTTGAGCCCCGTCCCCGGTCGAGCGGGGCCGTCCGAGCAACCGCCTCACCCGGCGGCCGACCACCCGCGCAGCCCACGCGCGCCGTCCGGGGCAGGAGTCCGGGTGTAGAAGAGAGTAGCCGCCCGCCACCCCCGCGAGGACCGCCGCGGCGAGGACTGGGACGAGTCCGGTGGCGCTGTAGGCCCGGGGTGCCCACCAGGCTCAGACTGGCCTCGTGCGGCAGCAGCCGGATCACCTCCGGCACCTGGAACACGCCGGTGGCGACCAGGGCGGGCGCCAGTACCGGGACCGCCAGCGGCGCCACCACGTTGCGCGTGATGATCGCGAGGCCGAAGCCGGCCACCGACAGCGCGACGTGGAACGCCTACCAGCGGAGCAGTTCCACCGCGATCGGCGCCGACGCCTCCTGCGGCACGACGGCCGGGGTCGCCACGGCCACGGCGTTGGGCACGGTCATCGCCAGCAGTCCCGCGAGCTTCGCGGTGTACAGCCGCAGCCGGCCGGGCACCGCGGCGAGTGTCACCCGCGGTTGGCCGTGGTGGTACCCGCTGCCGGCCGCGACGCAGACGAACACGTGGACCGGCGCCATCATCACGCCGTCGAGATCGGACAGCGCCACCGGTGCCGACGCGGACGGCGTCGGTGGCGGCAGCGACGCCCAGTCCGGTGTTGAGCACCAGTGCGGCGACGATGGCCCGCCACGTCGCCGGATGCGTGACGATCTTGGTGACCTCGCCCGCCAGCACGTCCCGCCAGCGCACCGCCGCGGTGGCTGCTTCGGCCGTCACCGGGCGTCCCACCGGTGGAGCGCGACCGCCGCCGCGACGGTGAGCACCGCCCAGCCGACCAGTACCGCCGCACCGTGCGCCGGGCTCGCGGTGAGCACGTTGGTGGTGGGTTCCAGCAGGAGGTTGCGTGCTGCGCTCAGCGGCAGCAGGGCGTCGGCGGCCGGTACGGCGGCGAACAGTTGGGCCATCGTCAGCGCGATGAGCACGGTGACGGCGATGATTCCGGTCAGGTTGCGGCGGGCCAGCAGCGGGGCGGCGAACCCGGTCAGGGTCATCAGGACCGCGTACAGCAGGAACCGTCCCTGCCCCGTCAGCGCCTCGGTGCTCCACAGCAGGGCGGGGTTCCAGTCGCCTACGCCCAGGTACATGAAGAGGATCGGCAGTACCGCTCGGACGAGTTCGCCGGGTGCGGTGCTGCCCGCACCGCACCCGGCGAACTCGTCCGAGCGGTACTGGTCCTCCAACTCCGCGAAGCAGGATGAGAAAGGTTCAGTTCGCCCATTCCCAGACCATCGCGTCCACCTCAGCGATCTCGCGTTCGGTGACCGCGTTCCGGGTGGATCGGAATCCCGGCTCTGCTGCCTCTCGTCCGCCGTGCAGCGGAATCCACCGAAGGTTGGACAACGGTGTTTCGGATCAAGACGTGCGACGGTGGCCGATATCGGCCATATCGCCACGGGTCGGCATCTCAGCCGGATCAACAGGGGAGAGCGGGATGACTTGGTGGCGGGAGAAGTCCGACATCGGTCAGTGAAATGGAGGGCCACCCCGACCCGCCAACAGCAAGGAGAATCATGGCCGGTTCAGCGCGCTTCAGCCCGGACACACCGACCACCGTGATCCACGAAATCCTCATGGAGGTCTCCAACCAGGTCGCCGGTGAATACGCCGGACGCTACGGCGACGCCCAGGACCGCCCTGAAGACCAGCGGCAGGCCAACCGGCAGATGCAGCGGATCCGGGACCTCAAGCGAAACGTCGCCCCGGAGGATCGCGAGGGTATGACCGCGCAAGTACTGGAACTGGAGCGGGAGCTGCGCGTTCTGCGTGCGATTTGATGACGGACTACACGGAGTTCCACCTCGACGAGGACACCCTCACCACACGCTTCAACGACCTCATCCGGGACAAGGTCTTCGGTGCCGCCAAGCCCCCCACCGGCCGGTCGTCGTGCTCTTGGGAGGACAGCTGGCGACGGGCAAGTCCAGCTCTCTCAAGCGGATCACTCAGGACCATCCCGGTATCGTCCAGATCAGCCCTGATGAGTTCCGGCCCGTCCACCCGAAGTATCTCCGGAGCTGATGCGAGAACGCCCACACGAGATGCCGCCGGCCACGGAACAGGCGATGCAGGCGTGGTCGCTGACCTGGGACCAGGGCAACGAGACGGCCCGCCACCACGAGTTCACGCTGGCCACCGACATCCCGGTCTACTTCTGCGATCCGGCCAGCCCCTGGCAGCGCGGCTCGAACGAGAACATGAACGGGCTGCTCCGCCAGTACTTCCCCAAGGGCACCGGCCTTTCACAGCACTCCCTGGAGCACCTGGAGGCCGTGGCCGTCGAGCTGAACGGTCGTCCACGCAAAACGCTCGGCTGGGACATCCCAGCCGAGCGTCTCGCTAAGCTCCTCACGGCCGCCAACTGACTTCGCGTGTTGCGGCGACCGTTGGATTTCACCCTACTGCGTCGAGGGCCTCACACTCGTGCGGGGTCACATATTCACGAGCAGGCCCGCACACAGGGAAAGGCTGGTTCCAGGGTGTCCATCCCCATCACCGGAGAAGTGGTTCGCCCTACGAGCGGATTGTTGTCCTCGATCACCTCACGGAAGGAATGGGTCTTCTTCGCCACCCTGTGGCGGTCGCACCCGTGGCTCACCGCGACATGGTGGGCCCTGATCCTGCTCCAAGGCGTCCTGCCCGCCGTCTTCGTCGTGGCGGTCGGCGTGCTCGTCGGCGCCCTCGCCGACGGCGCCCCGATCCGCACACCGCTGATCCTGATCGGCGCGGTCTTCGTCCTCATGCAGCTCCTGACGCCTCTGCACTCCCAGGTCGGTTCCCTCCTGGGCGAGCACGCCTCCGACCGGCTGCACGATCGCCTGCTCGTGGCCGCCGGCGCCCCCGAGGGTGTCGCGCACCTGGAGAACCGCGAGCACATGGACGAACTGACCGCCGCCCGGGACTTCGACCTCGGGATGAGCGGCCCGCCCCTGCACCTGTCCATGGGCATCATCGCGGGCGGCCTGGTCGAGGCGGTCGCGGGCCTGGCCCAGGCGGCCGTCCTGGCCGCCTACGCGTGGTGGGCGCCCCTCCTGGTGGGAGGAGCCTGGCTCTCCACCCACTGGCTGCTGCGCGAAAGCACCCAGTGGGACCGCAACACCGGCGAGGTCCTCGACGCCCAACGCCGCGCCGAGTACTCCTACAGGCTGGCGGTGGACTCCCCCGCCGCCAAGGAGATCCGGCTCTTCGGCCTCGCGAACTGGCTGACCGACCGCTTCGCCTCGGACCGGCGCACCCTCGTCGAACTGCGCTGGCAGGCCACCCGGCTGCGGCAGAAGCCGATGCGCTGGATGGTCCTGGTCCTCGTGGTCTCCGGAGGACTGTTCTTCTGGTCCCTGGGACGCGACGCCGCCACGGGCGCCATCGACCTGGGCCAGGTGAGCACCTTCGCCTACGCGGCCGTCGGCGCGAGCGCCCTGGCCTTCGGCGGCCTGAACTGGGCCCTGTCCCTGGCCGCCGAAGGCGTGATGTCGGTGCTGCGCGTGGAGAGGACGATGTCCTCGACCGCCGCGGCCCGCGCCGTGGTCTCCGGCCGGACCCCGGCGGAGGGCATGCCCGCAGCCGAGATCCGGTTCCGCGACGTGACCTTCGTCTACCCGGGCATGTCCTCGCCGGTCCTCGACGGCCTCGACCTGACCATTCCGGCCGGCGGTTCGCTGGCCGTGGTCGGCGTCAACGGGGCGGGCAAGTCGACCCTGGTCAAGCTCCTGTGCCGTCTCTACGACCCGGTCTCGGGGACGATCGAGGTCGACGGCACGGACCTGAGGGACCTGGACCTGGAGTCCTGGCGTCGCCGCATCAGCGCGATCTTCCAGGACTTCATCCGCTACGAACTCCCGCTCAAGGACAACGTCGCGCCCCTGGGCGCCACCCCCGAGGAGGTCCTCGAAGCCCTGGCGACCGCGGGCGCCGCGGGTCTGCGCGATCTGCAGACCGTGCTCTCCCCGGGGTATGAGAACGGCACCGACCTGTCCGGAGGGCAGTGGCAGCGCATCGCCCTCGCCCGGGTCATGTGCGCTGTGCGCCAGGGCGCGGGCGTGGTCGTCCTGGACGAACCCACGGCCCAACTGGACGTGCGCGGTGAGGCCGAGGTCTTCGACCGGGTGCTGGAGGCCACAGAGGGCTGCACCACCATCCTCATCTCCCACCGCTTCTCCACGGTCCGCCGCGCCGACCGGATCTGCGTCGTGGACCAGGGCCGGGTCGTGGAACTCGGGAGCCACGACGAACTCATGGCCCTCAAGGGCACCTATGCACGGCTCTTCGAACTCCAGGCCGCGCGGTTCAACGAGGAACAGGACGGATCCGACGATGCCGCGTGAGGACCACCCCCTGCCCTCCTCCTGGCGGGCACTGGGCCGCATACTCCGACTGGGGTGGACGGCCTCCCCCGGACTCATCGCCGTCGCGTTCGCCACCACGGTCGGTGCCGCCCTACCCGACGTCCTGGTCGCCGCCGCACTGGCGTGGCTCGCCGAGGCGGTGCTCTTCGGCGGCCAGGTCGACATGATCACCGCCGCCGTACTCCTGGGAGCGCTGGCCGCCCTGAGCTGGCTGCTGCGCGTGGTGGGCGAGAGGGCCAACCGTCGCTTCGCCGACCGTGCCGCGGTGTTCATGGAAGCGCACGTGGTGCGGCTGCAGAGCGGCATCCCCTCCCTGGAGCACCACGAACGCCCCGCCTACGTCAACCGCGTCCAGCTGCTGCGGGACCACGCCGATACCCTCAGCGAGGTCTACCAGTACCTGTTCCAGGCGATCGGCGCCCTTTTGCGCCTGGGCCTGACCATGGCGCTGTTGATGACCATCCACCCCCTGCTCGGACTGCTGTGCCTGTTCGCCGTGCCCACCGCCCTGGTCTCCCACTGGCGGGGCGGGGTGGAGCACGCTCTGCAGGAGAGGGTCGGACACCACGAGCGCCTGGCACGGCACCTCTTCCTGCTCGGCACGAAGGCGTCCCCCGGGCGCGAGCTCCGCGTCACCCGGGCCCGGGAGCGCGTACGCCAGGGGCGTCACCAGGCTTGGGCCGCGCGCCACCGGATCATGTCCCGGGCCCGGTGGACCACCGCGGCGTGGCAGTCGGCGGCGCTGGCGGTCTTCAGCTGCGCGTTCGTCGCCTCCGTCGTGTGGGTGGCGACGGGCACCGGCTCGGCGGCCGACGTCGTCCTGCTGCTCACCGCCGGAAGCCGTCTGGCCCAGTACATCGGCCAGACGCTGCGCCAGGTCCACTTCCTGCGCACGATCTGGCTGGAGGGGGGCCGCCGCCTGCTGTGGCTGGAGGAACTGTCCGCAGCCTCCACCGGGCGGAGCGTCGCGGCCGCGCCGGAGCGGATGCGCTCCGGCATCACCGTGGAGAACGTCTCGTTCGGCTACCCGGGGACGGACCGGCGGATCCTGGACGGTGTCTCACTCCACCTTCCGGCGGGAGCGGTGGTGGCCGTCGTCGGAGAGAACGGGGCCGGCAAGTCCACCCTGGTCAAGCTCCTGGCCAAGATGTACGAACCCGACGCGGGACGGATCCTCGTCGACGGCCGCGACCTGGCCGACGTGCCGGCCGACGCCTGGCGTACCCGGCTCTCGGGCGCCTTCCAGGATTTCGCGCGCTTCGAGTACCCGCTGCGCCTGTCCATCGGCCTCGGTGATCTGCCCAGGGCCGATGACGGGGAGGCCGTCGGTCGGGCGGTCGAGCGGGCGGACGCGCGCGCCCTGGTCGAACGGCTCGACAGGGGGCTGGACACACAGCTCGGCAATACGTGGGCCGATGGGGCCGAGCTGTCCGAGGGACAGTGGCAGAAGGTCGCGCTCGCCCGCGGCTACATGCGCGACCATCCCCTGCTCCTGCTCCTGGACGAGCCCGCCTCCGCCCTGGACGCCGAGACCGAGTACCTGCTGTTCGAACGGTACGCGGAGCGAGCCCGGGCCCTGAAGCACCGGGACCACATCACGCTCCTGGTCTCGCACCGCTTCTCCACCGTGCGTATGGCCGACCTCATCGTCGTCATGGACGGGGCGCGGGTGATCGAGCAGGGCACCCACGCAGAACTCATGGAGTTCGGCGGACGCTACGCCGATCTGTACGGGATCCAGGCCCGCGCCTACCGAATCGAGAGGTGACCACCGTGAACCCCCGGTACCCCCTGTGGGAACTCCTGGGACGGCCGAGCAGCTTCGGAGTTCCCGAGTACACGGCCACGCACGCCCGGGGAGTCCGCGTCCGCTTCGCCGGCGACCGGTGGCGCCTGTGCGCGACCAGCGGCCTGTGGAGCTCCAACCTGGGCTACGGGAATCAGCGCGTCGCCGAGGCGGTAGGGACAGCCCTGATCGACCACTCCTCCCTGAGCCTGTTCCGGGGTGGCCACAGTCCCGCCGTCGAGGCGGCCCACGCGCTCCTTGGGGTCTGCGGCCAGGACCACTACGGCCGGGTCCTGTTCGCCACCTGTCGCCACAGGGTTCGGCCGGACCGGTCCCTACTTCGCCGGCCAGGAGTGGCCCGAGCCGCCCGACATCCTGCTGGCTTCCAAGGGACTGACCAACGGCACGTGCGCGGCGGCCGCGGTCGTGGCCTCGACGGAGGTCCTGTCGGTGTTCACCCGGGCCGATGCCTCCCTCGTCCACGCGGAGACGCAGGCCGGTTCCCCCTCCACCTGCGCGGCGATCACCGCGGTGACGGGTGAGATGGAGCGGCTCGACGCGCTCCAGAACGGGAAGCGGGGTCCGCAGGACTGGACAAGCTCCTCGAATCCATCAGCGACCACCCCCTTGTGAGTTCCACCGGCGGCGCAGGATGCTTCCGGGCGATACGGCTGCGCACGCCGGGCAAGATCGCAGCCGCGGCGGCCGTCGACAGGATCCACGCGGCCGGCGCCGTCGTGAGTCCCGGCCCCGGCTGCGTCCAGCTGGCTCCCGCTCTCGTCTACGAACCCGATGACCTGGAGGAGCTGGAGCACGCCCTGCGTACAGGGCTGGACGGAACCGCGGAAAGATCCTCCTGACGGAAGGCGTGGCCTCGCCTTGACAGGGAACGTGCACAGCCCGAGTTTTCCCGCAGCCCGGGAGAACCCCTACGATCCGCCGAGCTCCTGTCGAGGGCGGTACGGCCCCTACCGGGTGGCGCTTGCCCGCGGCGGCCACGCCTGGATGGTCACGGACTTCGAGACGGTTAGGACGGTCCTGGCGGACGTGCGTTTCAGCTCCGACTCGACCACCCCCGCCTATCCTGGCCTTCCCTCTCTCCTCCGAACGCCACGTGCCGGGCCACTTCCTGTCCATGGATCCACCCGAGCACACCGCAATGCGCAAACTGGTCACCTCCGACTTCAGCGCGGCCCGCGTCCGGCGCCTGCGTCCCAAGGCGGACGCGGTCGTGGCCAGCCTGATCGACGCCCTGATCGCAGGAGGGGCGTCGTCCGGCGACCTGGTGGCGACGGTGGCGGTTCCGCTTCCCGGTGCGGGTACAGCGGAAATGTTCGGTGTGCCGGACGAGTCAGAGGCCGGTCTTCATGGACTGCGCTCGCAAGCTCCAGGTCCAGGACGTGGCGACGGCACAGCGTGTCGCGGTCAGTGGGCGAACAAACCGTCTGCTCACGAAGATGATCGACGCGAAAGCGGGCCCTCCTGGCGGCGACATCCTCTCCCGGCTCGCCACGCTCCGAGCCGACGGCGAACTGATCACGGCACAAGCCGTCGGCATCGCCAGCCTCATTCTCGTGGCTGGCCTGGAGACGGACGGTGGCCGGGCTGTTCTCCCTGACGATGCTCTCTCTGCCCAGGGACGAGAACCAACGCTGCCGGATGAGTGAGTGCCCCCGGCGATGGGCCGCCCCGGCCGTTGACGAGTCGCTGCGCTACTGGACCGTCATCCAACACGGCGTGGCCCGGGTATCCACTCACGGCGTGGAGATCGGAGGGCAATTGATCCGCGAAGGTGATGCCGTCATCGTCCACCTGCCCACGATCAACCGCGACCCGTCCGTCTTCCCGAATTCTGACGATTTCGGCATGACGAGAAACACACGAGGGCACTTGGCTTTCGGCTACGGAGTACATCGCTGCCTTGGAAGTTCAGTAGCGCAGATACAAGCGGAACTGGCGATCGCCGCGCTCTTCGAGCGGCTCCCCAAGCTCCGCCTCACCACGCCAGAGGGCCTCTTCGGTTTCTTGGACCACGTGCTGGTCTACGGCCTGCGAGAGTTGAACGTCACATGGTCTTGACGCTCCTTCAAGAGAGGGGAGGCACGTAGGCCATTCCTCACAGCAGTCATGAGACCGTGTGTGAACAACACACAGGAAGCGGATCCGACCGGTGGCGGGAGAGATGTGATCGCGAGCACCGCGCAGATGTACGAGGAATTGGCAGACGAGTTCGACCAGGCAGTTCCTTTCTACATCTGGCGGCTCGCCGAGCGGATCAAGACCGCGGGGCTGTTTGGTCCGGCCGACAAGGGCCTGTGTCGGCCTGCCCTCCGGAGGTGGTGTCTGTCCGTTCAGGGGCCGGGGCAAGCCACGGTGGAAGAAGGACGTCAACTCCGCCCACGCCAGGCTCCGCAGCCCCGGCGAGCGGGCCGTCGCCCGGTTGGAGAACCGGCACGTCCTCCGCCGGGTGCGGTGCTGCCCGCACCGGGTCGGCGAACTCGTTCGAGTGGTGCTGGTCCTGCAACTCCGCGAAGCAGGACGGAAAAGGTTCACGGTGTCCCGGTACCGGTTCAGGGGGTATGCCCTTCCGGCCCCGTGGACCTCGCGACTTACAACCTGTTGAGGAACCGCGGAGAGCTCGTTGCGTTGAGAGACGCACGGCGGGTTCGAAGGACGAACCGTGGAAACCTGCCGTGGGCAATCGCAGCAAGGCGCCACGGTCCGACCCTACTGGTGCGGTGTCCTTCAACAGGGCGCTGCCTCCGTTGCACACATGTGGCCGGTTTCGGCCATTTCTGGTTGGCTTTCCGCGTTTTCCGGTGTGACCTGGGTTGACGTGTTTCCCGGATTCTTCGGATGATCTCCGCCGTTCTCCGGTTTTCTCTACAGTGGTGCCGCTTGGCGGACTAATAGAGGCGCGGAGGCTGTCGGGTGAGCGGCGACGGAGTGATCAACCCCGACAGGATCCTGATTCCGGACGCGGATCCCGATGCGATCGAGGCCGCGGGCAAGGCCCTCAAGGGCGACGCGGGCGACATCGCCCAGGCCGGCCACGACATCAAAACCTCCTGGTCCGGCCTGGAGGGCCACTACCTCGCCCCTGAGTCCGAGGAACTGCTGGCCGCGGTCGATCCGGTCGCCGACGACGGCGACACCATGGACGACAGGATCACCACGGTCGGCCAGGCCCTCATCG
Source organism: Thermobifida halotolerans (assembly GCF_003574835.2). Classification (NCBI taxonomy): domain Bacteria; kingdom Bacillati; phylum Actinomycetota; class Actinomycetes; order Streptosporangiales; family Nocardiopsidaceae; genus Thermobifida; species Thermobifida halotolerans. Next base: position 2,105,158 of record NZ_CP063196.1, read on the forward strand.
ACTTCGCCGAGGAGATCCGCCCCCTGCTGGCCCGGTGGAAGAGCCTCAAAGCCGACGCCGAGACCATGGCCGACCAGATCACCGAGGCGGGCGAGGACTGGACCAAGGACGAGGACCGGGTCGAGGCCCACAACCAGCTCAACGACGACCTGGCCGCGGTGCAGACCGACTACCAGGCGGCCGAACGCGAGTGCGCCAACACCATCACCGCCCTGGTCGAGGGCGGCACCCGCTTCATCGCCGCGCACCTGGACGGCTCCACCGTCGCCGATGACGGCGAGATGGTCTACGGCCTGGCCGAGGCCCCCCAGGGCAGGGAAACCGCGTGGGCCACCCCCCAGGACCACGACGCGCCCTGGTGGGCCGATGTCGGCGCGGCGCTGTGGGACATCGGTGCGGGCACCGTCACCGACGTCGCGAGCATGGTGGGCCTCTACCACGACCAACGCGGCTGGGGCGTCAGTTCCCTGAGCGAGTGGGGCGCCAACTTCCGCGACTACCAGCTCGACTCCCTGGAAGGCGCCGCCTACCTGACCGGCCTCTACGACGGCACCACGTGGGGTGTGGACTCTCCCGGCCAGTGGTGGGGCAACTTCTCCGGCGCGTGGAAGGAGGTCGGCCACTCCATCGTGCCCTGGCGGGAATGGGACACCCGACCCGGCTACGTGATCACCACCGGGGTGGTCAACATCGGCAGCATGGTCGCCGGTACGGCACTGACCGCCACCGGGGTGGGCGCGGTGGTCGGTGCGCCGCTGCTGGCCTGGCGCGGCACCCGCGTCATGCGCACCATCAGCAACCTCGGCGACATCCTGCCCAACTCCCCACTGGACCGCTTCGACCCCGCCTCCCACCTCGGCAACCTCCTGGGCGGCCGCTCCCCCGGCGAGGTCACCACCGACCTGGGCGACACCACCGACGCCCTGAACACTCCCCCCACACGCATCGACGCCCTCAACGACGCCCTGACCAACGCCAACAACTTCGGCCACCCGCCGAGCGGAGACAGCGGCACCCCACCCGGCAATACCCCCGATACCGGTGATGTCTCACCCACACGCCCCGGCGGCGACGAACCGGCCGCCACCGCCGACTCCGAGGACCACCGACCGCCACAGCAGCCCGGCGACAGTGAACAGCCCGCCCAAGACACCCACGACGGCACCGACAGCGGCGAGGACGGTGGCACCGGAGGCAGCGCCTCGCTCGCCCGCACCCCCGACACCACTCCCTCGGACACCGGCCAGGCGGCCGAGCTTCCCACCACCGAGCAGATCCTTCGGTTGCATGAGGAGATCGAGCACTTCCTCAGGCAGAATGCGGAGGTTCCGGTCGGCGCGGGCGTGGGCGGCCACAGCCCGGGCGGCGGCCTGCCGGACTCCTTCGACCCCACCGCCCACCACGACACGCCCGGTTCCACCCCGGGCAGCAGGTCGGAAGGCCCCGCCGACCTGCCCGGCGCGGAAGGCGGGGACGGAGGCCCGGGCTCCGGAGAGTACAGCCGTAGCGGCACGCTGGACCTCGGCGGCGGAGGCTCCGGCCACGGCCCCGCCGACGGCTCCCCCACCTCTCCCGGCCCGGGAGACGGCGGTGGTCCGGGCTCCGGTTCCGGTGGCGGCGAACTGCCCCCGCCCGTCCGCATCGGCGCGGACCACCCACTGGCTCCCGAACCGGGCAAGCCGTTCGGCAGGGACGGCGGTCTGGCTCCCAACGCCCGGTACGAGGTTGTCGACTCCTCCGGCAGACCGCGCGGCACCTACATCACCGACGCCGACGGCAACATCGACCGCATCCGCATCGACCAGAACAGCCCCCTGGCTCCTGGGCGTGACGACCGATTCGGGGAGAACGAGGATCTGGACCCCGACGCGCGGTACGAGGTTGTCGACGCGGCTGGCAGGCCGCGCGGCACCTACACCACTGACGCCAACGGAGAAATCACTAAGCTTGAGACCCGGTCTGGAAAGCCTAGAAGTTGGAACCCTGAACTGCGCAATCCGCGCCCTGACATGACCTATGTGGTGGATGGCCGGTACACCTACCGCACTGACCATCTGGCTCGCACGGTTTCCATGGAGGGGGAACTCGAACTCAGAAAGGGGTTCCGTGGACCGGACCAAACTCCGATCGGCCATGAGGGAAGGGACGAGTACAGAGATCTCAACCAGGAGACCCTCAGGCAGTTCGAAGAAAAATACGGTCGCACCCCGCAGTCCGGTGAGGTCCCCTTGTATGAGAATGCAAGGTGGAACGGTGGGCACCTTGTCGGTACACAATTCAACGGCCCTGGCGAGCGTATCAATATGGTCCCCATGCTGGAGGCCATCAACCAAGCAAAAATTCCCAACGCCAACCATGTCAACAACTTCTATAGACTAGAGGAGCATTGGGCTGACCTGTTGAGGCGGCAGCCGCCACCCAAAATCCATGTGAAGATCAACTGTATTTACAGTTCTGATATGAAATCTCCTCGGACGATTCGAGTGGATTACTCGGTTGACGGGATTCCTGCAGATCCAGTCCGTCTCCCCATGAATGCCCCTCCGCTGAGGGCAGAATAGGTCAGAGGAAAAGTCATGACTGAGGATCGAATGCGACCAGAAGAACAGGAAGAGTACCTGAGAAGGATGGCGCTGTCCCTCCTGGGAGCTACCGTTGGGGAGTGGAGGGAGTTGAATTTTTACTATCGGGGGATCGTGGATATTTCAACTGCGCGATTCGAAGTTGTGAGAAAGGACGGATCGAGGGAGAGGATCTCTCCTCCAGAGGAGGCGTGCGAGGTGATGGACGACCTTCGGGTAAATATGTTGATTCCTGGGAAGGGGACTTGGTATTCATCTTCCTTTGTTTTGGAGTATCCTAATTACTACCACATTTCTTACGATTATGACAATGAGCCGGAATTTGCTTTCTCTCCGAGTAGTGCGAGCTACGCTCTCGACCTCCAGTATTTCCCGCGCGATGAGGAGCACATTCCTGACTGGCTGCGTCAGAAGCTCCGGGAGGCGGAGAGCGGCCAGGGGTAGTCTCCGCTGTCCCGATACCGTCTCGCTGGCAGGTGCTTTTCCATCGGGCTTCCACCGCACGGGCGAGGAACGGAAGGAAGGCGACTGGTGATCCACCCTTGTTGGAGCGAAGGGTGGGAGCGGGTCATCCACACCATGAAGATGGTCGCCGGCCACAGTCCGGACCAGGTTGCTGTTGAACTCTCGGACGGAACAGACCGGGTGACGGCAGCCCGCTACCGTCACGATCGGCGGGGGCGGTGGAAGCCATGAATAGAAGTATTGATCCCCTGGGGTCCGAAGAGCAAGAAGCGCTGCTCAAGGAAGTGGGCGCACTTCTTGTCGGTGCTGCGCCTGACGATTGGCAAGAGATCTCACTCACCTATGTCTCCACTGTCGACAGGTCAACGATGCGGACGGAAGCGAAGAGGGGCGGCGGAGCAGAGGAGAGGTTTCCCGCAAGCTCAAGCATTTTCAAAAAAATGAATGAGCTCCGATGGGGTATGTACATCCCGGGCAGAGGAACCTGGTTCTCTGCCTTCTACGCGGTTGAACGACCGAACCGCTTCAGAGTCGAATACGACTACGACGGCGAACCGGCGTTCAATCTTCCTCCTGTGAGTGCGAGCTACGCTCTCGACCTCCAGTATTTCCCGCGCGATGAGGAGCACATTCCTGACTGGCTGCGCCAGAAGCTCCGGGAGGCGGAGAGCGGCCAGGGGTAGTCTCCGCTGTCCCGATACCGCCTCGCTGGCAGGTGCTTTTCCACCGGGCTTCCACCGCACGGGCGCTTTCCGGAAGACGGCGAAGTACGGCAGTATGCAGACGTCAAGTGGAATGGCGGGCATCTGATCGGTTCCAGAGAGTTCTTTGGAACCGGCGAACGCCTGAACATGGTTCCGATGCGGTACGATATTAATCAGGATCGGACACTGAGAACAGCATTCCAGGACAGGCGAGGGGGAATTAGGGAAAGCATTGACTAGAGCTTTCGGAGTATTGAGAAGGTTTGGCAGAGTCTCCTTAAGTATAAGCTGAACAGTGAGTACCTCGGCAGGGAAAATTACGATGATGGCACATGGGAAGACGCCCTTAGACTCAACCTGAATGATCCGAAAATCGATGTAGAGATCAAACCGATATATGATACCAGCCTGCCATCCATCCCTGACCCCAATAAGCCTGGCAAGGTGGTCCATCCTCCGCCGTCAAGAATTCAGGTAGACTGGAGAATTAATGGCGTAGAAATGGGTGTCAAAATTTACCCCAACCTACCGCCTTTTGCTTGAGGAGGCGAAAGAGAGAGTGAGCTTTGTATTCTCCTTACCTTAGAAGAGGGGAACTTGATCCCATTGAGAAGCGGGAACTCCTCAATCAGATTGGCGTGATAATAGCCGAGAAAGCTCCTAACGGGTGGGAACGGCTTGTCTACGCGATAGGGACTGTTGTTGAGCACGGAACAGTCAATCTCATCGTGGAGTTTCCGGATGGAACAAGCCGGAGATCATCTCCGCCCGCAGAAGTTCTTCCCATGATCGACAAGCTCCGGGTGGGGATGTACCTGGAGGGCAAGGGGACCTGGTTCTCGATGGAGTACGTGATCACCCGCCCCGGGAACTACAACGTCCACTTCAACTACGACCAGGATCCCGAGATCACCTTCCCCACCCCCCAGGGGTACACCCAGGACCTGAAGTACTTTCCCCGCGACGAGGAGCACATTCCCGACTGGCTGCGCCAGAGGCTCCGCGACGAGGCTGAGGGACGGGTGGGAATGCCGTTCTCGGAGGACGACGGCTGACTGTGAGGATGTGACGTGCAGTGGCTCCTCCGACGGGCCCGGCTGACCGACGCCGACCGACTGCCCCGTACGGGTAGCCACCGAGAGCCAACCACCGGCAGTGACACCGGGGCCGAGGACCACGAGTCCCCGACCCCGGCCCCACAGAACGTTCTCCACCGCGCGGCGAGCCTCACTCCGCTGCGCCGTCTGAACCAGCCACCAACGCAATACCCTCTGATACTGCGATCGGGCCACGGTTCATCTCCGTCGGGGCTGGGTGCGGTCGTTGCCGGAGCGGCCTGGGTGTCGGGCACTGCTCTCAGCAGTGCGCCCGGGGCCCATAACAGCTCCCCGTCCGTGCAGGTGGTGGCCGCTCCGGACAGGGAGTTGCTGTGGGTCTCAGGGGCACTGCCAGGGGCGGTGCACGACACCCGGGCCGCCCGCATCTGGCGACTCGCCGAGCGGATCCAGACCGCGAGACTGTTTGGCCTGGCCGACAAGGGCCTGTGTCGGTCTGGCCCCAGGAGCGGTGTCGTGTCCGTTCAAGGGCCGGGGCAAACCTTGGTGGAAGAAGGACGCCAACTCCGCCCACGCCACACTCCGCGCTCCTGGCGAGCGGGCCATCGCCCAGTCGAAGAACTGGCACGTCATCCGCCGGGTGCGGTGCTGCCCGCACCGCACCCGGTGACCTCGTCCGAGCGGTACTGGTCCTCCAACTCCGCAAAGCAGGATGAAAAAGGTTCACCGCACCCCCCGGGTCCTTCTTCATCAGCGTGTTGACCGCCGAGATGATCTCGCCACCCAACTTCTTGACCCTGGAAACCAGGCTGGCGAACTTGCCCCACCGCAACGCGTACTTGACCGCCAGCTTGGCCAGCACCCCGCCCGGCGCGAACAACGCCATCGCCACGTGCAACGCCGTCTCACCACACGCCCCGATATCGCCCGTGGTCAGACACTCGATGCCCGCACTGATGCCCAACTCGTCCGCGATGATCTCGACCAGTCCGATCGCGGCCGCCGCCAACTGCTGGCTGGCCCCATCGGGTCGGCGAACTCGTCCGAGCGGTACTGGTCCTTCAACACCGCGAAGCAGGATGAAAAGGGCTCAGTCTCTCAAACAACTAAAGCCCCGCTCCGCTACCTGCCCCAAGGTTTTCAGATCTCTCCTCAAAAAAGGAGCAGGGACAAGGCGAGGAAGACTGTTGACAGCACAGCAAGGAAAACAAGGTTGACATGTGGGAGAGTCCTGACACTCTCCTCATATTCCTCATCCAGACACCTCCCCTTTTTCTCCCGAAGGTACCCGTTCAACGTCTCCGCACAGCGCCGGTTGGTCGGGAAACCGGCGAGCGCCCCGGCCAGCGAAGGAATAAAATTGATGCAGCCGTACCGTTCTCCCGACGCCAGAACTACCTCCAGGTACTCCCCCGCACGCGCCTCCTCCACCAACCGGATCGGAATCTCCTTCTTGGTGAAGAAATTCTTAATGAAAATTTTCCCTTCACGGATTTCGATACGAGAGAAGAAGGTTGGTTTGAGAACCAGCCAGGAGAGAACCGCAAAGATGAGTGGCAAAGCCAACCGCTCCCTGAGGCCAAGAAATCCCCCATGGTATATCACCCCCAAAAAAGCGAATAGAAAGAAAGGAAAGACCAGGCTCGCTACAGCCGCCCCAAATGCAGCCGTCCATCGATTGCGAAGAATAATTCTTTCAACCAAGGGGGCACCTCAATCAAATTTTAGATCCTCATCCATCAGCCAAAATGAAACAGGAACCCTATTCGGCCCAAAATGGTTCTCACCACAAGACCGCGTCCACTGAAATAGAGGCTTCACGCTGGTTCCCTATTCTGCCATGTTCGGCGTTTTCCGCCTCGTGGTCACATACCTGGCCCGCCTGCTGGCCGCCCAAGCTCCCCGGTCGCGCCAGGTACTGGACGAACTCCGCGACCAGGAAAAGTTCCTGGTCGTATTGGACGGCAGGGTCTTCGCCACCACCCACTGCGCGGAATCGAACGACCGCGGCACAGACGGGGGGTACCTCCCGCGTGTGAGGGGCGGGTACTCGGCACACCAACACCGCCACGGCGCGGGCGCGCGGTTCCCTACCGATGCCGCCGGCCATCCGCTGTGAGTGTCCGAGGCCAAACCGGGGGCCATGGCTCAACCTCACCCGCGCGTCGGCACACTCTGCCGCTGCTGCGGTATGCGGCCGCACACGAAGGCCTGGTCGTGTTGACCGACGCCTGGCTACGGCGGTGCCGAAGCCAGGCGTCCACACACCGATCCGGGCTTCCCGGGAGGTCTCCCATGCGCGTATGCACGCCGACGACCGGGCCGACAACCGACTGCTCCGAGCCTTGCGCGCGGTGAGCGAACACGTCATGGCCTTGTTGGCCGGGCGCCACACCGCCCCGCGCTGCCCCAACCTCAGCTCATCCTCTTTAGACCCGGTAAAGGAATTCAGCGACGTCCAAAAGATGCGAATCTGATACCTGTAGAGGATTAGGACCGACCACCAATAGAGTTCCGCTTGAGAACTCTTCCACAGACAGTTCGGGCTTCCTCTAGGGCGTATGCACGATTACTCCCATGTGGCCACGAGATCGGCAGCGACAACGAGAATCGAACCACACGTGAAGGAAATCTCATGCGACGTTCCCGACGGATGCGGAAGCACCTCATCCAACTGAAGGGCGCCTAGGCGGGGCAGCGTACCGTCCGATTCTTCAGCGTCCGTACGGAAGGATTGGACATCCGAGTAGCGAATACATAAACCACTCTCATGCTTCCACTCGTTCGGAGTCAAAATGAACTCAAGAGTTATCTGCCCTTGGTCATCAACAAGAGTCGCCTTGCCCAATTCTAGATCCTTAACGCACCGATAACCTCGGAAGTTGTAGTGATCGGGATCCGCGGCAAACGCCGCCGCACCAGGGGGAAGATCTCCGGAAAGTTGCGGGAGAACCTGCAAGTAATTTTGCGGGTCCAGGTGGTACCCGTACTGATCCTGCAACGGCTCCACATGCACGTACTTCATTAACATCCACCACCAGTGACACGCGGGCGCTTCCAATTGTCGCCCTTGATGTTCTCCATTACCTTGGGGCCGATGCGACCATCTCGTCTCAATTCGCCCACTGCCAGCCCTTTCAGGTTGTTGTAAACGTTCCGAGGAACATCGACGTCAGCACTCTTTCCGTGCTTTGATAACCATCCGTCACTATCAAAGATCCCAACTTCCTTACCCTTGCGGTAGACGTGAACTTCAAAATCTGTCGTACCGCCGATATCGAACCTGTCGACGCGTCCGGTGTAGTTGCTCCCGAAATTCAGAGGGTCTTTCGGACCACGTACATGCAGAATTCCTGTGTTATGTACGAATACCGGCGTTTCGCCCACCAGCACATAGTACGTGTGCTGGTCTTGGATGGTGAGGTTGTGGACGGTGGCGGCCTGGGTCCAGGCCTGGATGGCGGTGATTTGGATCCAGGTGCCGGCCGAGGTCTGCAGCCACATTCCGGGGACCAGGTCGATGGCAGCAACCCACTGGCCGAGTTCGGGTGCCCAGAAGGGGTGTTCGTCGGTGGCGATGACGGTGTCGCCAGCCGCGGTCGGTCCGGGTGTTCCTTCTCTGTCGCCGTCCTCGTCTGCGGGTTTCTCGGTAGTGGCATCAACGGTGATCTCGACCAGGGGCTTGGCCCCCGTGCCGACAATGGTGGCCAGCATCTGGTCACCGATCTTGACGTCCTCGAGTAGTGACAGACCATCTGCCAGAGCGGAAAGTCATACGAAAGCAGTCGCCAGGCTTATCCCACGCATACCCAGTATCTCGCGGCGCTCGTGCAGTACCGCGCGCCCTCCGGTCTTGACCTGGGGAATCAACGAAGCGATCACCCCCTCCAGGTCCAACAGATCGGTGGGGAAGACACGTCGCCAGGGCATCACGGTCTCCTCAAACCACCAAACATCCCTACCCAACCGCCCATCCCAGGGCATTCCAGATACCTTCTCAGACCATGCTCAATAGCCAGGTGACCACCGAGACGGCCAACTCCGACGGCAACACCGCCACCCTACGCCGCCCCCATCTGCTGGCGTTGCCATCAACCACTGCCGTCACCCCACACAGAAGCCCCGTCAGGACGCACCTGACGGGGCTTCAAATCTGCTCCTGCCTACTTTGCTTCGATCATCTCCCGGGCAACCTCCATCAGCACAGCCATCAACGCTGCTGGGACGTCACCAAATTGCGGGTCGATACTGAGCACGGCAGAAGACCAGCCACCCCCTTCAGGAACAACAACTGCAGCGAAAGAAGACGACTTCCGATCACCGCTGAAGCGAAACTCGATCACTCGCTCCGCCGCAGTCACGTCCTCAAAGTCCACCACCTCAATCTCGTACTCACCGAGCCTCAGAGTGCGCATCTCAACTCCTCAAACTCAGTCCAGGAATCCGGAGAATCTGCTGTCGGGTCCGAATCTAGCTCCGGACCCGTTGGGAGGGCGGCCGAAGCGGTGACGCCCTCGGTGCTTCGAGGTCACGTTTCGCCAGGGGACGGCTCTTGCTCCGGGCGTGGCAAACAAATCCTCCGAAGAGTACGCTGCTCCCCCACCGAACGGCGTCGCCGCGCTGCTGGGATCTTCCCGACTGAGGCAGCGCCGCTACGGCACCATCCCACTGCGTGGGCCGGGGAGCGTGGCCACCGGGGTGCACGGGCGCGGGCCCGGGGAGTCGACGGCCCCGACCGAACTGGCGGACCTGATCAGCTCGATCGCCTCAGTCGGGGTGCTCCAGCCGGTTCTGGCCGAGGAGACCACGTCCCCGGACGATGCGCCCGCGTTGCGGTTGGTGGCGGGTGAGCGGCGGTTGCGGGCGTGCCGGTGGAGTGCGGTCAACCTGCCCGATAACTCGCACGTCTCCTCCTTCCGGAACTGCCCTGCAGTGGGCCGTCCCTGCTTGGGGCATCTATTCGACAGATCAGTCAACTGCTGTGCGAAGCAACTCTTGGATCAAAGAGATTTCAGCCAGGAATTTGCCCAAGGTACCCATCGGATATAAAGCTCTCCTTGAATTCGATACCACCGGACTCCTCGAAATAAAGGAGGACCTTCCTCAACTCTCCGCACCCAGCCTTCGGAGGAGCACCAAAGGCAAGATAGGACTCGAATACGTCTATTTTCTCACAGGAGCAGCCGAACTGCGAGAGAACTGCTTCCAGGGAACCCTCCACACCTTCGTCCCTTAAGATGACGTGGACAGTGGACCACCCCGACCGCTGGACGGACCTCTTCGAGGACAAATTCTCTCCAATCATCGTCGGGAAAAACGCGAACCAGGCCCATGAACGCGACACCGGAGACAAAGAACGGAACATTCAGGACTTTGGAAACAACCCTGACTTCCGTCTTCTCAAGCCACATCCTCTCCACTGAAAAAAAGGGGGCAAGTTCTCATGCTCACCGGGGAAGCCAAAGACGGCAAGCATTTTCTTTCCATTCCCCAAGGCCACTCCTCCGACAAGCTTCGAGAACACCTCACCAAAGACTCTCGAAGCGATTCGTCCATTGCTCTAGAGTTTTGCCAGACTAATCTATGGCACCTACGGCATGCACCATCACCATTGCCAGGAATCTCTTCACCCACTTGCTGAGGTTGAATTCATGGGGTTACTGTTCTTGACAGGCCGACCCAGTAGGCCATGCCGGAGGTATGGGGTGCCCTACCGGCGGCGGGCTGGCCGCCGCAGAATGCCAACGACGCGAGGCCATACGCCTGGCCGCTGCCGAGGACTTCGAGGCCGGAACCACCAACACCCACGTCGCCCGTACCTACCGCGTCACCCGCATGTCGGCCTGGCGATGGCATCACGCGCTGGAGACCGGCGGCCGTGATGCCCTGCGCTCCAAGGGTCCGGCCTCGCCCTGCCGCCTCACCGATGAGGAGCTGGCCCTGCCGGAACAGCTGCTCGACTTCGGCCCGGCCGCGCACGGATACCACGACCAGCGCTGGCCCCTGGCACGGATCCGGGCGGTGGTGGCCGAGCACTTCAACGTGGCCTACTCCATCAAGGGCATGGCCCTGGTCCCACACCGGATGGGGTGGAGCGTGCAGGTCCCGGCGCGCCGCGCCGCCGAACGTGACGACGCGGCCGTCCAGCACTGGCAGCAGGGTGTGGCCGCGGGTAGAAGCACCGCGGGCGACCTGGACGCCTGGATCTGCTTCGAGGACGAGGCGGGTCAGGGCGGCAGGCCGCCCACCACACGGCACCTGGGGCAGGCGCGGGCGCACCCCGGTGATCACCGTCACCGGCGCGGGCCGGGGCCGGGTCAGCGTGGCCGCGCTGTGCTGCTACAAGCCCGGAAACAGGCCCCGACTGCTGTACCGGCTGTACCTGTAGCACCGGCGGGCCCAGGAGCGGGCGTCGTTCGGCGAGGTCGACTACATCGTGCTGGTGGACGCCGCCCACCGTCTGCTGGGGGCGTTCCTCGTGCGGGTGTGGGACAACCTCAACCGGCACACCAGCGCGAACATGCGGCGCCGCGTCGCGGAACGGGGTTGGTTGGGTGTCGAGCGGCTGCCCGGTTACGCTCCCGACCTGAACCCGGTCGAGGGGGTGTGGTCGGCGATGCGCAGCGGCCCGGCCACCTTGGTCCCCGGTGGCATCGACGAGCTCGCCGCGCTGGTCCGCGCCCGGCTCAGACCCATGCAGTACTGCCCTGAGCTGCTCGAGGGGTGTCTCGCCGGAACTGGACTGTCCCTGGAGCCGTAACCCCACGAATCCAACCTCAGTGAGATTGTGGTCGAGGAGGCGGTGATGACCCGACGACGTGCCTGTTCCACTGATCTGTCGGACGCAGAGTGGAAGGGGAATCGTTGCACCGACCTCTTACGGCCAGGCCCGGGGGAGGCCGGCACAGCATGACCGTCACGGGATCATCAACGCGCTGGCCTACTTTGAGGTTTGATTATTGGGTTCGGAGTTGGAGCCCGGTGTGAGTGAGGAAAGCAGCTACCAGGTCCGGGCGGCGCTGGATATGCCGAAGCCCGCTTCGCACCGCGGCGGTCAACTCGCCGAGGGACAACGCCGCCAGGTTGGCCGAAGCGGTGGCGCGCAGGTACGCCCACGCTCCCTCAGTCGGGTTCAACTCGGGCGCGTAGGCGCACCAGGTACTCCACCTCCAACCAGGCCCGGGCGGCGATGGCGGCGCATCCGGTGGCTGCGGTGGGCGGAGAGGTTGTCCCAGACCAGCAGGATCGGGGCCGCCAGTTCCTGGTGGGCCGCATCCAGCAGGGTGATCAGGTCGCGGTCGTGGTACCAGCCCGGCCGACTCCGATACAACATCCGGGGCTGTTGTCCGGGCCGGTAGCAGCACAGCGCGGCCACCGACAGCTTGGTCTGGGATCCTTTGACCACATGCAGGGCGGGGGTCTGCCCGGCCGGGGCCCAGGTGCACTGCACCGCGCCGGTCAGCGAGGTTCCCGACTCGTCGGCGAAGCAGATCCACGCCCCGCTTTCGGCCCCCTTTTTTCGATGTCGGGCCAGGTGCGCTCGACCCACTCGGCGATGGCGTCCTCATCGCGTTCCAGAGCGCGGCGGGCGGGCCGCTGGTTGGTCCAGCCCATCCGGTGCAGCAGCCGCCACACCCCCGACGCATCGGTGTAGGTCACCTCGAAGGTGTCGTTGATCACCCGCCGGATCCGGGCCAGGGTCCAGCCATCAGTGGCGAATCCGTAGTCCGTGGCGCCCCGGCGCGGGATCTGGCGCAGCGCGTGCTGCTGGTCCTGGGTCAAAAAGCCGGCCGGGCCGGTGGGGCCCTTGCTGACCAGCGCGGCCGTGCCACCCATTTCCCAGGTGCGGTGCCAGTGGTTGACCGCGGGTACTCACGCCGGGCATCCGGGCGATCTGGCTGTCGCGAAGTTGGTCCTGCTCGAACAGGGCGGCGGCGGTCATCCGGCGGTGCTGCTGGTCGGTGGCGTCCATGACGGCCTCCCGAAACCACCGGTCACGAGAGTCCTACCCACCCTGAAGAGGACAATCAAACCTCAGTGAGAGACTCCTGTCATGGAGATGCCGCCGGTGTTGGTGATGTCGACGAGCAGCATCTCGGTGATGGCGGTACCGAACTCGACATCGGTCGACTCCAGGATGATCCACTGGGCGAAGCCGTCCGCGGCGGCCACCGCTGCGCCGATCCCGGCGACCCCAGCCCCGGCCACGACCACCAACGTCATCAGCGACTTGAGCAGTTCCCTGCCGGGATCGGCGCGCTGCTCCCACACCATGCGCACCGCCCCGACGATGACCGACATCACCGCAGCCGCGCCCATGTACCACCACAGGTAGCTCTGGAGGAAGGTCACGGGGCGGGAGGCGTCTTCAGGCCCTGTCGAGGGCAGCACGCCCGTGACGATGCCTGAGGCCGCTGAGATCAGCACCGTGGCGAACAGGACGATGCCGATCTTGCTGATGTGCCCGGCGCCTTCGCCGCGGCGCTGGTTGAGCGTCATCGTCGCGCCCAGGAAGATCAGGGCCAGGACGCAGACGCCCAAGCTGATCCAGGCGGCATACCCCAGGAGTGTTTCCACGTTGGAGGCGGAGGCGGGGTGGTGGCCGAAGTCCACGGGTTGGCCGTTTGCGATCCCCCCTTCGATACCGTCATCGCTGGTCAGGTCGATGGTGCCGACAAAGACCCATTGCGAGGCCATCACCCCGACGACCGTGCCCACGCCTTCCAGGACAGCGGCGGCGAGGTTCTCGACGGCGTCGCCGACGATGGTGCTGCCGAACTCTCCCATCCGGCAGTCAACCTGCCACCATTGGCAGGAGCTTGCGTCCTCCGCTTCCATCGGAAGCATGTCAGCCTCCCGCGGACCAGGGGTGGTATCCGACGGTGTCCGCCAGTTGGGCCACGGGGATGACGGGCTGGCCGTCCGGGCGCAGTTCGACCTTCCAGTCGCCCTCTTCCCATTTCAGGTCGGTCGTCACGGAGGCGATCGAGCCGTTGCTGCCTTCCACGGCCAAGTCGATGCGGGCGTGGTTGGGCCCGTATCCCAGGAGGCGGTATCCGGCGATGGACAAGCGGATCCCGGTGTCGCTGGTGGGTGGGTTGGCTTCCATGTCGGCCAGTACGGCGTCGCGGCCCGGCCCCTCGGCGACGAGTTCTTCGTTGAGTTCCCGGACGAGGTTAGGGTCGGTGCCCATCGCCAGCACGTTGGCCGCGGCCACCAGTGCGCCTTCGGGGGAGTGGGCGTAGCACTGGCGGAAGCCGTTGTCGGCGACCATGCCCGGACCGGCGTCGGGTACCGAGGGTGCCTGCATAGTGCCGACGAACTCCCACTCGGTGTCGGCGGGAGGTTCGTCGATCTGGGTCTGATCGCTTGCGGGGAGGCCGCAGACACTCTCTCCTTCAGCCGGTGCAGTCGTGCTCTCGGGGGAGGGGTCGGCGGTGGGGGAGGCCGCCACCGGCGGCGCGGTTTCGTCGCCGTCCGGCCACAGGGTGGTGCCCACTACGGCGATCCCCAAGATGGCGATCAAACCCACGATCCCGGCCGAGGCGAGATAGGTCTTCGACACAAAGGGCTGGTTGCGTTTGCGCTCGTCATGAGCCATGATCTTGCCTTTCTCGGCTTAATTCGCGGGGAGAGGGCCAGTGGCCCTCTCCAATTGAGCAAGTGTAATTGACCCCCGGCGTGGCCTTTCCCGCCGGATTCGGCACCACCGCAACGATTCCTCCGCCTTCGTGATCCCTGAACCCCCTGGTCGGACTCAACGCCCGTTTCCAAGGCCGCTCAGGTAGCGTCAGGCCGCCTGTTGTTTGGCGCGGTGGGTGGTGTGTCCCGCGTTCTTCGGAGTCGGATTTCTGGATCCTGGGACCACGTGACCCTTGAAGGAGGACATCGTGGGACGTCGTGGATACCCGGTACTCCAGTTGGACTTCCGGTTTGTCATGATTCCTGGACCGTCTGTCTCCGGTAGTGGCAGCGCCGAGCGTGTGCTTGATGGACGCGTCTGAACACCGACCAGGCCAGCACGTGCTCCAGATCGGACTCGGGCGGGAACAGGGCCTCCAGCAGACGGGCGATCTCGTTGCAGGCCAGCTCTACCACCCCGATCGGCACCGGATGGTGGCGCAGTTCCCGGGCCCGGCACAGGGCGAGAAAGGCGTAGGCGGTCATGGCCAGCAAGCTCCACCGATGCCACGACGTCCACGTCCGCACCTGGTGTTCGTCCAGTCCGGCCAGGCCCTTTCCCTGCTGGAAGGACTCCTCCACCCGCCACCGGCGTCCGGCCACCGCCACCAACCTCGCCAACGGCACTGCCTCGGGTGCATAGCAGTGGAAGAACGCCAGATCACCACTGGTGCGGCTACGCCGGATCAGCACCCACCGCACCCCGCGGGTGTCGGCGTGGTCGTCGATGAGCGCCCAGTCGTAGAACCGCTCACCCTTGGCACCGGCCCCAGCCGAGCGCTTCCGCCAGGCCTGCCCGGGAACCAGGACGGCCAGCTCCTTGACCGCCAAAGGCCCGCGCGGGGTCGTGACCGTGTCGGTGGCGGCCATCTCCATCACATACCCCACCCCTCGTTTCTCCAGGTAGGCGCGCAGACCGGGGTTACGGCCGTACACCTCGTCGCCGGCCACCCACGCGTGGGGTGTGTGCTCCAAGGCGGTGGCGATCATCCGGCGGGCCGGCTCCGGCTTGGTGGCGAACTCCACTTGCTCGGGCACCCCCGCCGTGCGGAGTCGGTCGGGATCCTCACACCAGGAAGAGGGGAGGTAGAGGCGGTGGTCGATCAACGCGTGAGCGTCGCCTGTGGTGTAGGCGAGGTAGACCGCGACCTGGCAGTTCTCGATCTGGCCGGTGGTGCCCGTATATTGGCGGGCCACCCCGGCGGTGTGGGTGCCCTTCTTCAGATCGCCGGTCTCGTCCACGACCAGGACCACGTCCTCGGTGCCCAGGTGGCTGATGACGTAGCCGCGCAGGCAGGCGGCCAGGGCCGCTTCGTCCAGTACAGCCCGGTTGAGCAGGTGCTGGATCCGGTAAGGGGCGGGATGTCCGGCGTGCTCGGCCAGGGTCCAGCAGTTCTTGCGGGCCAGCGGAGCGAGCAGGGCTCGGATCACCTCGCGGGCACTGGTGCGGGTCTCGGGCCGGGCCAGGTGGGGGTCGATGATCGTGTTGGTGGTCTCGTTCAGCAGGTGGGGCCAGCGGTTGGCCGCTAGGGTGGTGGCTGCGGCCACCGCCTCGGGATTTGTTGTCTTCACAACCATCGATGATCGGGCGGTGGCCATTGCTGTGTCCGGGAAACGACCAGATCAGCGCGGTTGAACACCACTAGATCCCTACGAACACGATCATTGTGTTTCAAACCGGAAGTCCAACTGGAGTACCGGGCAGCCTCGTACCTGGCCTTGTTCTTCGAGTTTTTCAGGGCGTTAGCCGCTGCATCCCGTCGCCGCTTGTACTGGCGCCTGTAGTCGGCCGCGTAGTCGTAGTACAGTCCGTCGGGATCAGAGAAGGTGACCGGGCTGTTGTTGGCGTAGGCGTAGCCGTGCATCTGCTGGGAGTCGGTGAAGTCGATGACCGGGTCCACGGAAACGAATCGACCGATCGACGCGTCATAGGCGCGTGCTCCCAAGTGGATCAGACCAGTGGAGACATCAATGGTGCCGCCCACGAACCCCTTGTCGGAGGGCCAGTCCCCGGTGCTCCCCCGGTCCGCGCCAAACACGTTCAGGCGGCGACGGGTCGTCTGCCCGGTCGCTGATTCGACCGTGAGTTCACCTGTGCCCTGATGGTCGGAGAAGATCCAGTGAACAGCGTTGCCGCTCGTGCGTACCGCCACGGTCTCGCCCACGTGCTCGTAGAAGCGGGTGGCTCCCACCGAGGGCACGGTCTTGTCCAACCGGACCTCCATGCCCGCCAGGTACAGCACCGCCTCGGTGGGGGTCTCGCGGATCAGTTGCTATCCGTCGGCATCGTAACGGTAGGACGTGGTGGAGCCGTCCTCCTCGGTGACCTCGACCAGTCTGCCCTCGGCGTCCCACTCCAGGTCCTGCTCGCGGGAGGCCGCAGTACGGCCGGCCATGTTGCCGGAGGCGTCGTAGTCGTACTGCTCCAACCGGGTGCCGTCCGGTCCGGTCTGCTCGACCTAGGTGAGGGTGCGCGACTGCGCCTGACCAGAGACGGGAGTGGTGTAGGTGCGGACCGTGTCGCCGCTCGCGGAGTGTTTGGTCTCACTCAGGCGGTTACCCAGCACGTCGTAAGTGTAGGAATGCCAGTAGGGTGCCGCGCCACCGAGGCTGTCGACGTCGGGTGCGGTCCCGCACGCGGTCACATCGTGGATGCCGGGGGTCCAGGCTTCGGTGAGGCGGCGCAGGTGGTCGTAGGTGAAGCACTGGGTGTCGCTGGGCAGTCCGGTGCCGGTGGGGCTGATCGCGCTCATCGCGTTGACACCGAACCGGTTGCCGGCCCTGGCCGTGGTCGGTGTGTGCCCTCGCAGACCCCAGGTGCGACCCCAGGTGGTCTGAGCGCGCCCCGACCCGGTCGGCGAACATCACCCGCTCCCCGCGGGCGCGGGCCCGCTCACGTAGAGCGGGCCAGGTGTGCCCGGTCCATTCCCGCTGGACCCCGGGGTCGGCTTCGAACGCGCGCCGGTCCGGGCGTTGGAAGGTGAGGTGCCCCGAGCTGCGCCGCATCGTCCAAGCCACCCTGGCCCTCCACCGCTACGAACACTCAATTCATTGAGAAAATCTCAATAAGCACCATCAGACTTTCTACGGAACGGCAGACGAATTGGAAAAAGGATAACAAAAAGAGACAACAGGAAACCCAGAGGAGTCAGACCTTCAAATGAAGTCACTACTATGACGACCCCAAAAATCCCTACCCCCACCCTGAAACCGGAAAATTTGTCAAGGGCGCGGCCAACCAACCCCCGTACGCCTGCGCTATCCGAAACAGAAGGCGGGACAATATTTCTAAAGAGCTCTGTTTGTTCGTCCAGAACTACAAGCAACAGAATTCCCAGAAGGGACCAAACGCAAAACCAGAGAAAAGAGATACTTAGAAAGAAAACCGCAAGGAAGGCAATCACCAGAACAATTGGAATCACCACAAGAAGACTTGGAACTTTCCCGTAAAAGGTATTAGGCCTCCCAGGGAAGCCCGAAGCTTCCATTTCACCTTTTTTCACATTTACCTCACGTAAATATCAAAAATATTTAGCTCATTTTTTCTTACCTTGCACCAGCAAGGGATCTGACAGCCCCAGATTCCGCTGACCACACCGGGAGGCGCCCCGACCCCAGAGAAAACCTCTATCCGTTCAACCAGTCCACGACATCCAATATGTCACCAGGCCTCCTCCCTCGACCCAAATTAGGGCCATTCCCACTAAGATGAAAAGAGACGGCTATGGCAGCGGGTCGGCCACCGCCGAAGACCGAGGAAGTCGGCCCTCTCTCAACGGGCCGCGAGGTGAGCGGCGGCCGCTTCAGAGCCCGGGCCCTGCGTGCGAGGTGGACCATCATCTGCTCGGTCCGCTCCTGGAGGGCGGCGGCGAGGTCAGCGTGAACACTTCGCAGCGCGCTACCTGGGACGCGGGGCGGGCAGGTGGCCGCGACGAACGCAGGAGACAACCTGGGGTAACGGCTTGGAGACGATCCGGAGCGGGAAGAGACTCGGATCGAGGGCGAACCCGTCCCCCGTCATACGGATGCCCTTCTGGAAGAGGTCGCGGAAACGGGCGGGATTGCCCAACTCGGCCAGGGCCGCGGGCGGTCCATCCCCACGTGCGTGGGGCTCACCGGGCCGTGGACGAAGCCGCGCGGAAGGCGGGCGGTCCATCCCCACGTGCGTGGGGCTCACGAGCGGTTCAACGCGGATCCGGATTCGGTCCTCGGTCCATCCCCACGTGCGTGGGGCTCACGAGCGGTTCAACGCGGATCCGGATTCGGTCCTCGGTCCATCCCCACGTGCGTGGGGCTCACCCGGCGGGCTTGCCGTGGTAGGGCTTGCGGTACGGTCCATCCCCACGTGCGTGGGGCTCACTTCGGCGGCGACGAGTTCGGCGCGGCGCGGGTAGGTCCATCCCCACGTGCGTGGGGCTCACCCTCCCCTAGCAGAGGAGATTCCAATGTATGGCGGTCCATCCCCACGTGCGTGGGGCTCACGGTTCCTACACGGGGATGGCGGGGTTGCAGATCGGTCCATCCCCACGTGCGTGGGGCTCACGTAGCCGGTGTCGTTGTTGGTGCTACGGATCGCGGTCCATCCCCACGTGCGTGGGGCTCACAGCCCCGACATGACGCTGACGAGCTGGTTGGACGGTCCATCCCCACGTGCGTGGGGCTCACGGTGTTGCGGGGTCGGGTGAGGGTGACACCCCCGGTCCATCCCCACGTGCGTGGGGCTCACAGCGAGTACACCTCGGCGAGCAGCGCCTGCGCCGGTCCATCCCCACGTGCGTGGGGCTCACCACGGCCTGAGTACCCCACCACGCCGCCTGATCGGTCCATCCCCACGTGCGTGGGGCTCACACCCGCGGCGGCAACGCTGAGGCGAAGCGACGCGGTCCATCCCCACGTGCGTGGGGCTCACGGAGGAGCGGCTGCTCCTCCTCGCCATCGCCGAGGTCCATCCCCACGTGCGTGGGGCTCACTCGGCCGAGTCCAGGACCCCACGGCCACAGAACGGTCCATCCCCACGTGCGTGGGGCTCACCTGCAACCCCGGATCTCGGGTGGAGTGAATCTCGGTCCATCCCCACGTGCGTGGGGCTCACGCGCCGGTCGGTAACCCAGCACGCGGCCACCCCGGTCCATCCCCACGTGCGTGGGGCTCACCGCCGACGGCGCGGTGACCGGCATGTCGTTCCGCGGTCCATCCCCACGTGCGTGGGGCTCACAGAAGCTGACCTGCGGTTTTGCGGGGCGTTATCTCCGCGTTACCTGTCCCGCGAGCAAACTCCAACCGCAGGAGCATTCTAGACCAGTTCCACGCAAGCACCCCGTCCACAGCAGTCCTCCACAGCACCCCGTGCGTACCGGAGCGACGGCCGTGACCGATCGAGGAAGCGGACGCGAACCCCTGACCACTCCCCACCTCACAGCACAGCCCCACCCCGGAGCATGCACCGAAAGCGGTCAGGCCCACACCGGTCACACGGCCGGGACAACCACAGCCCAGCAGACCCCCGGGACCCGCCACAGCGACCACGATCACCCCGACCGCCACACCGACACGGATCCGACCACTTCGACACCAACCCCTAAGTGACTGTTGGGTATGCGGGTGGCTACACGGCTTGGTCGGCAGGGCGGTTGCTCCAACGCGCGCTCTCGTCGGCCAGCCGCGTGGCCATCAACCGGATCACCGCGATCTTGACCATGGCCTCGGAGTTGGTGGTCAGGCGCTCATAGTCACGGGCCAGGCGATGGTTGCGCACCAGCCATCCGAAGGTGCGCTCGATGACCCACCTGCGCGGCAGTACCTGGAAGCCTTTGACGTCGTCGCTGTGCCTGATGACCACCAGCCGCAGCTTCTCCCGGGCCCAGGTGAGCAGGCTGTTGTCGACCTTGTCGGCGTAGCCGGCGTCGACCCGGACCAGACCCACAGAAGGGAAGCGGGCGGCCAGTGTCTGAAGGACCCGGCGCCCGCCAGGCCGGCCCTGGACCGAGGCGGAGGTGACCGCGGCCACCAGCACCAGGCCCAAGGCGTCGGTGACCAGGTGCCGTTTGCGTCCGGTGGTGCGCTTGCCCGCGTCCTACCCACGGTCCTGGCCGCCCTCGCTGGACTTGGTCGACTGGGCGTCCAGCACCGCCGCCGACGGGCTTGGAGCGCGGCCTGCGGCGGTGCGGACCTTCTCGCGCAGGGTGTCGTGGATGCGGTCGATGGTGTCGTCGGCGGTCCAGATGCGGTACCAGCGGTAGGCGGCGTCCCAGGGCAGCAGGTCGGCCGGGATCATCCGCCGCTGGCAGCCCGAGCGCAGCACGAAGAAGATCGCGTCCGGGACCAGCCGGTCGTCGTATTTGCGGGGTGCTCCGCCCTTGCGCTGGTTGCGGGTGGGCATGAGCGGTTCGGTCACCGCCCGGACCGGGTCGGAGAGGCTGGAGGGATAGCCTGGGCGGGCATCCCCGCCGGATTTGCATCTGCACACACAGCGCGATTCTGGCGGGGATGTTCTGCTCTCTCAGCGGCGGGCCCGGCCATCACCTTGCGCAGCTGAACGCATACCCAACAGTCGCTGAGGGGCGTTGGCTGAGTGTTATCGGCGGTCAGAACCGGTCGAAACGGGAATGAACCACGTGGCGCGATCAGACCACCCGGAACGGCCGGATTGGTCTACCTTCTGACCTGCGCCAACGTCATCACGGATGTGCATGGGGCTCTAGAGCGGCCCTGGGATGACCGACCAGGTGTTCGGTCATGGTGCGTGCCTGCTGGCCGGATGTGGCTACCCCCGCCCGTACCGACGGCGGGCGGTCTACCGTGGCGGCTATGCGCTCACCCGCCCCCGTCAGTGGACCGCGGTCGCTCTCGTCGCCGTGGCGCTGCCCGCGCTCATGATCGTCGCCTGGCCGCTGCTTCCCTTACTGGCCGGGCTGCCGTCCGGGGCCTTGCCGTTGGGGCGCGTTCTGTGGGCGCTGTCCAAGTCAGCGGGCCAGGCGCGCCGGGCGGTTCGGTTGGCGATGTGTCGGCTTCCGGGCGATCCGTGGGGGCGGCACTGACGTCTTCGCTGCGTTGACCTCTGTCATGTTCACTGCGCTCAACAAGAACACAACCACTCTGGAGGTTCCGATGAGCACCGACGACATCACCGCTCTGTACGGCGCGCTCTCCGACACCGCGACCGCGCTCACCGGCCGCTACATCGAGTTGGGCGAAGCCGCCAGGACTCCCGAAGAGGAGGAGTTCTGGGACACCGAGGTCATGGGCCTGCGCGAGGAACGCCGCCGAATCGATTCCACCGACCGTGAGGCTGTCCTCGAACACACTCGCCGCTGGGCCCGCGAACTCGCCGAGTTAGAGCGTTGATGGTGTTCGAAGAGTACGTCCTCGGTCAGGGGCAACTCGATCGCGTTTTCGAACGGCCCGGACGCGGCGTCCGCACATTCGTGTTCGGAAGGCTCCCCCTTCACCCCTGAGGGTCCGGTGCTGGTGCTCGTCGGGGGCAGGCCGGTGCGGGCAAGAGCCGCGCCGTTGAGGGAATCACGAAGCGTTGCCCCAATCGTCTCTCGTCCTGGTCATCGGCGGCGACCTGAGGGCGTTTCACCCCGCTGTCGCGAGGTCGTGCGCGCTGACGTCCAGCCGTGCCCGACGCTACCGCCCAAGCCTTCGGGGAGTGGGTGAAACGGTCCACCGGTGTCGTGGCCGGGAACGTTCGCCTGGGTGCTCTCATGCCGCGATGGGAGCGGTCGGCTCCCAACGAACACCTTTCTCGCTGCGTACCCGGGCGCGTTCGCGGCACTGGTCGACGGCACGCCCGGGTCGCGGGTGTTGGTGTTGCGCCGCTCCACCAGCGCCCCGGCGGACGTTGGCGTCCAGCACGATGTCGCAGTAGCCGTCGAATACGTCAGGCTCGGCCCCGCCCGTGCGGCGGGGCCGGTAGTCGTTGCGCATCCCCCTGGCCGGATCGTCCACGGCCAGCGTCAGCGGCTGCTCGCTCGAATGGGTGAGGAGCGCGTCGTCGCCGGGAGGGTGGCCGGCGGCGTGGGCCAAGCGGCGGCAGGACATGCTGAGGGTGGTGGCGTCGGTGCGGCGGTCCGCCAGCACCAGCAGGTTCTCCACGGCGTCGCGCGCATTGGTGCAGCCGAGGCGGTCAGGCGTCGGCGATCTCCTGCTGAGTGGCGGTGGTGGTGTGGGCGCGGCCCGGTTCGGCCCAGGTCGCCAGCGGGGTGCGCCGCGCCCCGTCGCGTCACTGCGCGAGCGTGATCTGGTCGACCACGTCGCGTTGACGGCGCGCCTCACTGGGAACGGGCCCGCCCACGGCTTTGTGCACGGCGGCGAAACCGTCACCCACGCCGGTGGCGTACCACTGGTGGGGATCGCCGATCACCACCAGTTTGATGCCCGAGATCTGGGTGACCTCCGCCAGGCGGGCCAGCGCCCGGTCATCGAGCATGGCGGCCTCGTCGATGACGAGCACGTCGATTCCGGACAGGATCTGGCTGGAGTCGATGCGGGTCAGCCAGGCGGCGACCGTGCTGTGGGATGCCTGCTTCGGTGGTGAGGTTGGCCCCAGCCACCCGCTGTCAGCCCGCCTGCCAGGCGGCCGGGCCGCACTCATGATGGTGGTCTTGCCCGCTCCGGCCACGCCGATCACCGCATCCAGAGCATGCCCGCCGGTGGTTAGGCGCTCGGTGACGGCGTGTTGCTCAGCCGAGAGCGTGAGCCTGCTCCTGGACAAACTCGCCACCGACGACGGCCGTCCCGCGCTGTCGGCGCACGTCCTGCGCCGCACCTTCGGCACCAGCCTCGCCCGCAGCAGGGTGGGTGGGGTGACCGTGGCCCAACTCATGGAACACGAGAGGTCGGAGACCATCCGCTGTTCCCCCTGTCCACCCGGGTTGGCTTGGAGGCTGCGGTCTTCCGTCTTCCCACCGGCACGTGACGACGTGGCCCCCGGTCTGTGACCGGCAACGGAGAGGCCGACGTTCAGCGTTACCCCACGCGAGAACAACACCCCGTCAAGGTCGCCTTGACACTACAAACGTGGAACACCCCTCCCCTGGCCGGGGATCGGCGTCGATCAATCCGGTGCACCGGAGTCCGGGCCTTTGCGGACGCGAGCAATCAGTTCCCGTACGATCGCTGCACGATGGGCATCGCCGGTGGCTTCGAACAGGGCCACGGCTTGGGCGAGCGCCTTCACCGCCTTTCCTGCCTCACCACTGGCAGCAAGGACCAGGCCGATCCCGGTCCACGCCTGCGCCTCGCCGTGGGCATCCCCCACCCGCTGGAAGACCTGGCGGGCGCGGGTGTGAGCCTCAACCGACATCCGCGTCGTCCCGTTCGCGGTCGGCGCTCACGCCAACCCCGACGGCGGATTCCTGCTCATCAAACTACCCGACCCGTTCACCGAGACCGCCTACGCCGACAGACCCGCTGGCGCCCTCTACCTGGAGACCACCGACGCCGAAAGACTCATTGAGGTTTTCTCAACGAATATGGGCTGGGCGGTGGGGCGAGGGCGGGACGGTGAGAGGGGGCCCTGGCTCCTGACAGGCGTGAAGCCTCTGGTAGGACGGTTCTCACCACAGGACCGCGTCCACTGGACCAGAGGCTTCGCGGTGGTTCCCTGTTCTGCCGTGTTTGATGTTCCCCGTCCCGTGGTCACCTACTTGGCTCGCCTGCTGGCCGCTCATCGCCGCGCTCTTGGCACGCCCCGCCGGTCCCGGGCACTGACTCCGGTTCGTCAGGCACTGCTGGTGCTGTGCTGGTTCCGTGGCGGCAGCCGCGTCACCGCCCCGGCCCGTGATCACGCCGTCAGCCGGGTCACCGCCTACCGGTAGGCGCACGAAGGCATCCACGTGCTGGCCGCCCAAGCTCCCCAGTTGCGCCAGGTCCTGGACGAGCTCCGCGACCAGGGCAGGTCCCCGGTCATCCTGGATGGCAAGGTCTTCGCCACCACCGGCTGCGCGGAACCCAACGACCGCGGCACAGACGTGTGGTATTCGGCGCACAAGCACCACCATGGTGCGGGCGTGCGGTTCCTCGCCGATGCCGCCGGCCATCCGCTGTGGGCCTTTGAGGCCGTGCCGGGGTCCACGGTTCGGCCTCACCGCCGCGCGCATCCACGCCCTGCCCTGCCGCGGTATGCGGCCGCCCACGAAGGCCTGGTCGTGTTGACCGACGGCGGCCACGACGAAGCCGGAGTAGGCATCCACATCCCCGATCCGGGCTTCCCGGGAGGTGTCGTAGGCGCGCATGCACGCCGACAACCGGGCCGACAACCGGCTGCTGCGGGCCGTGCGCGCGGTGGGCGAACGCGCCATGGCCGTACTGGTCGGCCGCCACACCGCGCTGCGCCGCATCAGCCTCAGCCCCTCCGCGGTCGGCCGCATCGTCCAGGCCACCCTGGCCCTACACCGCTACGAACACCCAATTCGTTGAGAAAACCTCACTGCACCGTGTTCTGCTCTGTGGACGAGGTCCTCCTTCTCCACCACCGGCAACGGACTTATTTAAGATCGGCGACACAAAGAACCTCGACGGCCCCGTCCTCACCGTCACCGGCACCGACTGGAACACTTTCCTTGACCAGGTCGTCGCAGTAGCCACCGATCACTCCGGCCGCCTCACCGCCTTCCAACCGGACGACAGCTTCATCCTGTCACCGAACCACCGGACCTTCTTGGACTCCGTCGCGATGTCGAAGCCGTGATGGACGCATACCAGCACTCCCGGTACGAAAGAGTGCTCAGGTCTCTGCCCGACCTCCTCCTACGCGCACACACCACAGTCCGCGCGCTCGGAGGGGAGGAGTTGCTCACAGCGGAACGACTGTTGGCTCTGAGCGCACAAGCGGCAGCGATGATCCTGACAAAACTTGGAGAAACCGACCTGGCTTGGATCGCGGCAGAGCGTGGACTCCAGGCAGCGCAACGGTCCGGGGATACTGCCGTCATAGGTTCATTGCTCAGATCAGGCGTACATTCGCTCCACTCTTATGGGCAGGGAGCAACCTCCGTGGAGATGGCCGAGCAGGCCGCTAGTTACCTTCGGAGGGAAATGGACTGGTCATTCCCTCAAGAGCTCTCCGTGTACGGAACTCTCCTGCTGCCCGGATCCGTTGCCGCCGCGCGTGAAGGAGACCGAAGCGCGGCCCGTGGCTACCTGGAAGAGTCCGAGAAGGTGGCTCTGAGGCTGGGCACGGAGCGCAACGACCTGTGGACGTCTTTCGGGACGACAAACGTCGCTGTTCACCGTGTGGTGGTGGCCAACTCTCTCGGTGACGTGGACGCCGCTATCCAACTCGGCCGAAGAATCGACACTTCAGGGCTCTCCATTGAACGGCGGGTGCGGCACGCGCTGGAGTTGGCCTCGGCCTACGTTAAGCGCAACCAGATCGATGCGGCGATAGGCCGGGTGCTCGAAGCAGAGAGGCTGTCCCCCGAACAGATCCGGTGGCACGTGATGAGCCGTCAGATCGTCACAGGGATGCTACGGACCAGGTCCGGAAAACGAAACCGCGACCTGGTGGCGCTGGCCTTGCGGATGGGAGTTTTCTGACCGTGCCGTTAGGGTCTTCCGTATGAGCGTTGATCCCGCCGAGTCCTTTGCTCGGCCCCGGGTGGCCGCCGGGGTGTTGTTCTTCGACGATCACGACCGCGTGCTGTTGGTGGTGCCCTCCTACAAGAACTACCGCGATATCCCGGCGGCTACGTCGAACACGGCGAGACTCCCCGTCAGGCGGCACAGCGCGAGGTCCGCGAGGAACTGGGCATCGACCCGCCCCTGGGCAGACTGCTCGTCGTCGACTGGGCGCCCACCCCCGTCGAAGGCGACAAGCAGCTCTTCGTCTTCGACGGCGGCCTACTGGAGCAGAAGGACCGGGACGCGATCGTCCTCGACCCGGCCGAGCTGACCGGCTACGAGTTCTGCGACGCCCCCCGGATCCACGAGCACACGATCCCCCGCCTGGCCCGCAGAATCACCCAAGCTGTCCAAGCCCGAGCAGAGGGCGCCACCCGCTACCTGGAGAACGGCGCACCGGCCGGATAAGCCATCGGCGGAAGTACCACGACCGCCTCGGACAACCCCGGGCACCGGTCCGTCCCCGCTGCGCGGGCCACACCGCGGGTTGCTCGGGACGCTGTCGAGCGGGGATACACCGAAGACCGTTCCGCGTTCCTGCCCCGACCGGCCGCTGTCGGTGACGCCCCTGCCTCACCGTCCGGGTGCTGCCGCTTAACGCCCCTCCGGTGCGATTCTTCTCCCCCGGCCTTCTGGTGATCGGCGGCGGGCGCTGAACCACAGCGTTTTCCCTTCTGGACACAGGCGCGTCTCCCTGGTCTGCTTTCAGTCCGGTTTACTGTCCGTGACAGCACGAGTGAGCGGGGAACGTGGTTGGGTACCTGGGAGTGGGTCAAGGCCCGGACCGTGGCGGAGGGGGCGGTGTGGCGTTCCGGGGACGCAACCCTGTTCAGACGGACCGGCGGGCGCTGAGGTGTGCGCCGAAGCAGACTTCCAGGGCATGCTGGCGGACCGGGGATTCCCGGTGTCCCGAATCGTGGGGACGGGCCGGGAGCGGGAAGGGTTCTTCTTCGTCGAGCAGAGCGTGGGAACGGAATCGCTGCACGAGGTGGCGGTACGCGACACCGAGGGGACCGGGACCGTGCGCCAGACTGCCGTGGACACGGCCGCGGAGGTCTCCGTCCGACTGCTGACCGCCCAGATCCGCGCCGTCGAGCAACACCCCGGGCAGGCGGCGGACTGGGTGGGGTGAGCCGGCTTCGTCGACACCGTGCTCGCCGAGAACCCCGACCTCGACACCCACCGGGTACGCACGGCCCTGGACACGGTCCTCGCGCGACTGGGCGGGATTCCGGTGTCGTTCGGACACCTCGACTACGGCCTGCCCAACGTCTTTGCCAACGGGGTGATCGACTGGCAGCACCACGCCCTGATCCCCGTGGGGTTCGACGTGTGTCCGATGCTCGACATCGCAGCGTTCAAGGGCGGCGGGGGCTACGTCTTCACCCGCCAGCAGCGCCGGTCCTACCTCGCACTTCTCGACGAGGCCGGCGAGAACCTGACAGGTCTTCGCCTGAGCCGCTTCCTCGGCGACTTCCTGTTGGTGAAGTGCTTCTTCTTCCTCGCCCTGATGCGCCCGGAGGACCCGAGCGACCAGCGCAGACAAGCGAAGTGGGCCTACCGCAGAAAACTGCTCTCCCCGGGGTTCGACTCCTATGAGCGCGGCCACCGGATCGACACCGCATCGTTTCCCACTCTGGCCGCCTTCCTCACCGGCCCCACCGGCGACTCTGCAACCCCACCACGGACACCGCCACCAGAAGGCAGGCGGTCCGGAGGGATCACCGCGTGGTGGACGTTCGCAGACGCACGCCCTCCAGCAGGCTCAACTCCCTGCCCCGCCCGTCAACCGGACCTGCTCAGGAGGACCGTTCTGCCGTGGGCGGCCAGTCGCGCCGGTAGCCCTCCTGAAGCGGACCACCAACGAGGTCGAGTACTTCCGTGGCGGCGTCGACCAAGCGGTTCGGCGCGCCTGTCTCACACGTCTGCCGGTAGCTGTCCAACAGGTGCGAGCCGCGTTCTGCGTCGGCCTCCAGCAGCCGCCGGGGCAGCCACTTGCCGCCACCCGTCCAGGCCCGGTGGTGGTCGAAGAGCAGGTCGGCTGTCTTGGCCAGAACGGTCCAGGCCGTGGCGAGGCGTTCTGCCGGGTCGGTGACCGTGCCCAGGTCGTCCAGCGCGTCGGTCAGCAAGTACCGTCCCGTCTCCACCGCCTTCGCGCCCAACGGCGGCGGCCCCTGCCGCAACTGCGCCTCGGCGAGGTCGCGTACCCGGGCGGCGTGGCCGTCCACGTCGACCAGCACGATCCCGGTGGCATACATGAACTGCATGATTCCGCGGCGGGACCGCGCGTCAGCGGCGAACACCTCATCGAGACCGTTGGCGGTGTGGACGAACAACTCCACCAAGCGCCCCTCGAACCTGATCGTCTCCCGGCGGGTCCGCTCGGGCTCGGGGAGGAGGACCGCGATGTCCAGGTCACTGGCCGCGGTGGCCCGCCCGGCGGCCGTTGATCCCGCCAGCACCGCGGCGAGCGCATGCGGGAAGCGCCCCGCCGCGATCCGGCGCGCCTGGTCGACAGGATCAGCACGCATGGGGGCAACCGTGCCACGGGACCGTCACCGTCCGCGAGAAGTTTTCCACCACGGCCGTCCATGAGACTCCCACGACAGTACAACCAGACCTGCCAGGGGCCTCGATCCCGCCCCACCTGTCCCGTCCCAGGGGGACACAACCCAAGAAACCGAGCGCTCCAGGCATACCGTGCAGCCACGCCGCTCCGGGGCCGGCCTGTTTCCCGTGGGAAAGCATCGGTCTTGGACCGTGACCGCCATCGTCCTGCCCTCACCGGTAACCGTGGGTAATCGGATGCCGAAAGCCGGTGACCCGGCTAGGTTGTGAAGCGGTTGCGTTACGCGCACACAGAAGCAAAGGAGTTCGATCGTGGCCCAGCGCCCGTCCCCGGTCCGGGGTATGCGTGATGTCCTGCCCGATGCCGCCGAGCGGCGTCAGCGGCTGCAGGCCACGATCCATCATGTCTTCTCCCGCTTCGGCTACCGGCCCATCGAAACCCCCGCCCTGGAGGACCTGCGATTCCTGGAATCGGGACAGGGCGGGGAGAACGAGAAGCTGATCTTCAAGACGCTGCGCCGAGGCCTGGCCCTCGACCAGATCACCGAGACCAGCGCACTGGCGGACGCGGGACTACGGTTCGACCTCACCGTCCCCCTGGCCCGCTTCTACGCCACCAACGCCCCCGAACTGCCGTCCCCGTTTCGGGCAGTGCAGATCGGCCCGGTGTGGCGGGCCGAGCGTCCGCAGCGCGGCCGCTACCGCCAGTTCACCCAGTGCGACATCGACATCCTCGGTGAACCGTCACTGCTGGCCGAGATCGAACTGCTCAGCGCCGGAAGCCAGGCGCTGGCCGCGGTCGGGCTGACAGAGTTCACCATCCGCCTCAACCACCGCGGGCTGCTCACCGAACTGCTGGGCGCCTGCGGTTTCGCCGCCGAGTCCCACCCGCGGGTGCTGATCGTGGTGGACAAACTCGACAAGATCGGCCCCGAGGGGGTGGAGCGCGAGCTCGCCCGGGACCGACACCCCACACCGGCGGTCTCGGCGCTGACCGAGGTCCTGGCCCAGGCCGACACGGCCACCACGTGCGAGCAGGTGGCCCGACTGCTGCCCCCAGGGGTCGCCGAGACCGCGATCGAAGAGCTGCGCACCATCACCGATGCGGTGGTGCTGCCCGAGACCGCACCCAAGGCCACACTGGTGCTGGACGTGTCGCTGGTGCGCGGCATGGGCTACTACACCGGGCCGATCTTCGAGGTCGCCGCCCCTGGACTGGGTTCTTCCATCGCCGGCGGCGGACGCTACGACGAGATGATCGGCCGCATCGGCGGACAGCACACCCCCGCCTGCGGGTTCAGCATCGGCTTCGAGCGGCTGGCCGAGGTGCTGGCCCCGGCCACGGTGGACCATGCCACCCGGCTGGCGCTGCTGTGGCGGGAGGAACAGGACCTCGGCGCGGTCGCCGCGCACGCGTTTCGACTGCGCGCCCAAGGCCACATCGTCGAGACGATCCGGGTCAGCGGCAGGGGCAAGGGCGTCTACAAGCGGCTGGGGGCCGCCGGTTTCGACCTGGTGGCCCAGGCTCTGGACGACGCCGAACCCCGTCCGCTGTCCACCTGAGGTGGCACGTGCCCGATGGGGTGATCTCCCGAAGCGGCTGCGCCGAAAGATCACCGACGCGCTCGGCGGTGAGGTCATCAAGGAGCAGTCCCAGACGGGCGGCTACACGCCCGGGCCCGGACGGTGAAGCGTTCGCCGGTGGGGTCCCGTCGAATACGGGGGTGTTCGGGAACGGGCGGTCGCCGATTTCCCCGACCGTTCCGGCGGCCCGCGCGGGGGCTCGGGCCGAGGGCGGGCGCGGGTTCGTCGTGGCCGCGGGAGTCGGTTTCGAGAGTTTTCTGCGGCGGCCGGTCGTGGTGGTGTTCGCGGTCGTGTGTCTGGGGTCGTGGCCGCACGTGGTGCTATCCCTGGGGTTCCTTCAGGCCGCGGCTGATGCGGACGCAGGCCAGTACGCCCGCCACGACGCCGACGGCCGTGAGGATGAGCGCGGCCTGTGTGACGGTGTCGGGCTGCCCCGCCACCGCGGCCTTGAGCATGGTCACCGCCCAGTAGCCGGGGGAGATCGGTGCGATGGTCTGCGCCCAGGCGGGCATCATCGCGATGGGGGCCAGGGCTCCGCCCAGTGCGCTCACGGTCAGTGCGCCGACGTCGCAGATGGCCGCGAGTTCGCCGTGGCTGCGGACGATGCTGGCCAGGGCCACGCCGATGGCCAGCAGGGTGAAGGACCACACGCAGACCGCGGCCAGGATCAGTGCGGGAGAGCCGGTGACCGGCATGTCCGCGACCTGGGATCCGAAGATGATGAGGATCATCTGCTGGGCGACCAGCAGCACGAAGACGGGCAGCACCTTGCCGATGAGCATTTCCACGATCGAGACCGGGGTGGCTCGCAGTCGGTTCCAGGTGCGCCATGTGCGTTCGGTCAGCAGGGCGGTGCCCACGACTGACAGGGAGAGGACGGAGAACATCACCAGCATGCCGATGACCGCCTGGGCTTCGCCGCCTCGGGGCAGTGCCGACTTGTAGAGCGGGCTGAAGACGAGCATGAGCACCATCGGCATGACCAGGTAGCTGATCAGGTGGCCGGGGTCGCGCAGTCGCAGTGTGGTGTTGTGGCGGGCCAGCAGGAGCAGGCGGTGGGGGAGGTTAGTGCGCATGGGCCACCGCCTGGTAGAGGTCGTCGAGGGTGGGTTGGCGCAGGTCGACCGAGCGCACGGGTTTGGTGGCGTCGACGAGCATCTGGGCGAGGGTGGTGGTGGGGTCGGTGGTGGGGACGCGCAGTTCTTCGTCGTCGAAGGAGAGTCGGACCTCTCCGGGCAGTCCGTGGAGTAGTTCGCCGGCTTCGCCGCGGGCGATGATTTGTCCTTGGCGTGCGACGGCGAGGCTGGCTCCCAGTTCGGTGAGTTCGGGGAGGTAGTGGGTGGTGTAGATGACCGTCGCTCCGGTGCGGGCGTGGTCATGGACCACTTTGAGGAGGGATTGGCGGGTTTCGGGGTCCACGCCGGCGGTGGGTTCGTCCAGGAGGAGGAGCGCGGGTTTGTGGATCATGGCCGCGGCGGCTTGGACTCTGCGTTGTTGGCCGCCGGAGAGGACGTCGACCCTGCGGTCGAGGAAGTCGGTGATCTGGAGGGCTTCGGCGATTTCGTCGGTGGCGCGGCCGAGTTCGCGTCGGCGCAGGCCTTGGAGTCCTCCGAACAGGCGCAGGGTCTCGCGGGGGGTGACGGTGGGGTAGAGGGCGATGTGCTGGGGGGCGATGCCGAGGCGGTGGCGGGCGCTGCGTGGGGGGGCGCCGTCGATGAGGACCTGTCCGCTGTCGGGGCGCAGGAGTCCGGAGACGATGTTGGCGAAGGTGGTCTTGCCCGCTCCGTTGTGTCCGACCAGTCCGACGATCTCGCCGGGGCGGGCGACCAGGGTGAAGTCGTCCAGGGCCTTGACGGGTCCGTACCTCTTGGTCAGGCCTAATGCTTCGATCATATTCCCATCATCATTCTGTACGCTGTATATAACCTTTCTCTACGGTGTAGAGTATGAGCGTGGGAAAGATAAATCAAGAAAGACGGGAAGAGATTCTCTCCGCCGCTTTGGACCTCGCGGAGAGCGACGGGCTCGCCGCCGTGTCGCTGCGGGCGATCGGAGCCAGGGTCGGACTGACCCCCATGGCCCTCTACGGCTACTTCGCGAACAAGGACGAACTCCTGGACTGGCTGGTCGGCCGCGTGCTGCGGGAGGTGCCCCCGCCCGATCCGGAGGCGTCCTGGCGCGAGCGGCTGCTCGCGTGCGCGCGGGGGGCCAGAGCGGCGGCGCACCGGTATCCGCGGACGTTTCCGCTGCTGCTGACCAGGCCCGTGGTCCTGCCGGAGGCGATGCGCGTGGTGGACCCCCTGTACGAGGCCCTGCTGGACGCGGGGATCCCGGACGAACGCGTGGCCGGCTGGGAGCGGATGTTCAGCACGTTCGTGCTGGGTTTCGCGGTTTCGGAGGTGAGCGGCCGCTTCGGGGAGGGCAACCTCGGCACGAAGGAGCGGCGCGATCGCCTGGGGCCCGGGGAGCTGCCGGCGCACCACCGCCTGGGAGAGGCGCTGGACCTTCCGGTCGACTGGGACGCCGAGTTCGAGGAGGGGCTGGCCAGACTGGTGGCGATGGTCGAGGAGGAGGGCGCGAGGGCCGGGTGAGAGGCGGGGTGTCCTTTCCGGCCCGGGCGATGTGCGCGAGACCCGACGCCTACGCGCTGCCGGTCAGGTCCAGTTCGTCGGCCCGGGACAGGATCGACGTGTGGACCCGCCGGAGGGAGTCCGACGGCTCGATACCGAGTTCGCCCGTGAGGTGGGAGCGGATCGCGTCGTAGACCTGGAGCGCCTCGGCTGTTCTCCCGCTGCGGTGGAGAGCGATCATGAGGTGTTCGCAGAGCCTCTCCCGCGAGGGGAAACGGGCGGTCATCTGGTAGAGCTCGCCGACGACCATCGCGTGCCTGCCGAGGTTCAGTTCGAGTTCGATGAGCCGTTCGTAGGAGGCGTCCCGTTCCTCTTCGAGCGCCCTGGCGGCCCCGAAGAGGGTGACCGACTCCGACATCTCGGGGAAGGCGTCGCCCCGCCACTGCTCCAGGGCCTGCCGGTACAGCAGGGTCGCGTTGTCGAGGTAGCCGCCGCGGTCCTGTCGCCTGGCCTGGGCGAGGAGGTTGCGGAAGTTCCACACGTCCAGGCTGTGGTCCTTGAGGTCGATGGAGTAGCCGTGGGGAAGGGTGGCGACGACCAGCGGGTCCGCGCCCGCGGCGGCCAGGTACTTCCGCAGCCGCGAGACGCTCACCTGCAGGGCGGTGGACGCCGTACGCGGACATCCCTCGGGCCACAGGGCGCTCTTCAACTGGTCGAAGGGGACCACGGAGCCGGCGTCCATGCACAGCCGGGACAGCAGCATGCGGAGCCGCAGCGCGGTGGGAGTGATCCTGGACCCGCTGTCGTCCAGGACTTCCAATGGGCCGAGCAGGAGAAACTGCACACTGAACCTCCTTCGGTTCGACAGGGGGCTGGAACCACTGGGAACCGGTCGGGGGAAGTGTCGTGGGGTGTCGAGGGCGGCGGTCCGTGCGGCCGGAGGGCCCGCCTACGGGGACGGGGCCGCGGCCTGCGTCTCGTCGCTCTGGTGGGCGGCCCGCACCAGGTGGGACTCCAGGAGGAACGGTATTCGGCCGAGGTCGGCGTGGGATATGTGCCGGGTGTCCACCGTCACCGAGAGTTCGGTGAACCGGTCGTCGGCGTCGATCTCCACGAAGAACTGCAGGTCGTGGGAGTCGTAGGCGCTGGTCTCCTCGATGTCGGTCTCGTCGAGCAGTTCCGTCAACCGCTCCGGTGGGGTCCCGGCGAGTGCGGGCGAGGTCCGCTGGTCCCTGCGCCGGTCGTTGACGCAGCAGGTGATGGCGATCCGGTGCCCTTGTTCGCGCTCCAGCGCGGCGATCGCCTCGTCGAGCCGGTCCGGGTCGTAGCGGGCATGGCGGTGCGCGCGCATCGCCGGGGCCCAGGAATCGCGCAGCACGCGGACCAGTCCGCCGCCGGGGCGCCCGGCCGCGAAGATGCCGTCCTGCGCCATGGGGCAGACGACGTCCGCGACGTCCGCGGTGCGGTTGCTGGCCACCACCTTCATGAGGGTCCCCGCGCCGTCGGTGTGGCGGGCCAGCACCATGGACAGTCCGGCGAGGAGGACCATCGCCGTGCTCACCCGGTGCCGCTCGGCGATGACGTGGGTCGCCGCGTGCAGCGCGGAGGAACGGAACCTCGTCGACCGGTAGCGGTGGCCGACCACCTCCAGGGCGGGGCCGGGGAACGCCGACTCGGGCGCGTCGCGCAGTACCCGGCGCCAGTATCGGATCGCCGCCTCGGATAGGGCCTTCCCGGCCTCGCCGGATTCGAATTCAGCGATCTCGATGAGTTCCGTCTCGCGGCCGCCGCCGGCGGGGGGTCGGCCCGCGGCCCGGTCGGCGACGAGTCGGCGTGCCCGTTCGACCAGGAGTCGGAGGCTCACGCCGTCGGTGGCGACGTGGGAGAGGGAGAGGACCAGGGCCCGGGGCCGGCCCGCGTGCACCAGGACAGCGACGCGGAGGGGCCAGTCCCGGGCCGGGTCGAAGGAGAGGGCTCCCAGGCGTGCGCTGATCCCCTCGACCAGGGCGAGCAGGTCGGCCTGGTCGCCCTGGTCGGTCTCGACGATCTGGACCGGGAGTGAGCCGGAGGACTCCGCGCGCTGCCTCAGCGTCCCGGTGTCGTCGGGCAGCAGGCGGGTGCGAAGCGTGACGTTGCTGTTCACGAGGTCGGTGATCGCCGCCAGGACCGCGTCGAGGTCCGCGCCCGGGGTGATTTCGAAGGCCTCCTGCATGTTGAACCGGTGGTGGTCCTCGGGGAACCACCGCAGGTGGCGCCATGCGGTCCGCTGTCCCCAGGTCGCCCGGCCCTCGCGGACCCGTTCACCGGTCACGGGGACCGTCGTCGTTCGCACGGTGGTCATGGCTCTCACCTTCGGCCTGGGTTCGGTCCGGCTGGGCGGCCCTGGTCGGGGCCGGGGGCCGCCCCTGACGGGGGTGGTCCGATCGGGCGGCGCTCGCGTTGCAGACGTGTCGCGGAGACAAGCCGCCCGCCGTCCACGACCACTTCCGCGGCGGACGGGTGGCTGAGGAACGCCAGGAGACTGGCGGTCATCCCGTAGGCGCCGACGTTGGGGATCTGGACCAGGTCGCCCACGCGCGGTAGAGGCAGGCGGGTGCCGCGCCCGAGGACGTCGACGGGTGTGCACAGCGGTCCCGCCAGGTGCACGGGCTCGTTTTTGTCCTCTGCCCGTTCGGTGGCCTCCAGTGGCACGGCGGACAGGGGCAGGAGCCGGCCCGTCGCCGACATGCCGCCGAGGCAGTTCACCCCGCCGTCCAGCACGGCGTACGTGCGGCCGTGGCTCTTCTTGACGTCGAGGACGCCGAGCACGAGGGTTCCGCAGCTTGCGGCCAGATAGCGTCCGGATTCCACGGAGATTCGCGGTGCGCCGTCGCGCCAGCCGGCCATGTGCTCGTCCAGGGCCGCGGTGAGCCGGTCGGCCAGGGATCGGTACACGGGCGGGTCCCCGGGGACGGCGAAGGGGGCGGCGAATCCCCCGCCGATGTCCAGTTGGTCGATCGGTACGCCCTGGGCGCGCAGGGCCGCCGCAGCCCTGAGGGTGCGGGTGAACTCCTCCAGGAGCGATTCCTCGTCCTTGGCGTTGGTCAGCGGGAAGAAGTGGAGGCCCCGCAGTGTGGTGCCCGGATGGTCCTGGACGGACTTCGCCAGGCCCGCGACCCTGGCGAAGTCCACGCCGAACTGGGAGGGGCCTCCGCTCATCCGCAGGCCGACTCCGCCGGCGGCTTCGGTCCCGTTCACCCGGATGAGGCAGCGCAGCCGTTGCCGGGTGCGTTCCGCGGCGCGCGCTCTGCGTCGGAAGTCCGTCTCCGACTCCACCGAGAAGGTCCGTACTCCCTCGCGGACGGACCGGTCGACGGCTTCCTCGCTCTTGCCCGGCCCGGTGTAGAGGCACTCGTCGAGGGGGAAACCAGCCGCCGCGGCGTCGGCGACCTCGCCCGGGGAGGTGACCCCGGCGTCGCATCCTTCGGCGCGTGCCGCGGCCGCGATGTCGGGATGCGGGTTGGCCTTGAGCGAGTAGTAGATGTGGGTGCCCGTGGGCAGGGCGGAGCGCAGGGAGGCGACGGACTCGCGTACGCGCCGCAGGTCGTAGAGGTAGAGGGGGGTTCCGAACTCGCGTACGAGTTTCGCGGTGTCAACCATGGGTGGGGCGTCCCCCGTCGTCGGCGCCGGGCGCCGGGGGCCGGCGGGTGGACGTCCGGTGGGCGTGGTTTCGTTTCCGCGGGGGCGTCGTATTCGCGTCGCGGCCCGGGTGTTTTCGCGGGCAGCGGGGACGGCACTCGCCGAGAACGGGAATTCCGGACGAATCAGGGGCTGCGGAAAGGACAACTCGAGAGTTGGGGGTGAAACTCTCCGGAGAGGAGATCAACATGGCGTGGAAGCGCTCCCACAAAGAATAAAAGCAAAGATTCCCGCGAAGCGCAACACAGCCCCACGGGGTTGACAAGAACACCTCTGAACTGGTCTTCTTCGAGTTCCGCCTAACCAAAAGACGCCCTGGGCACACGAAAAGCAAAGACGCGAGAGATCATGTTCACCTTTATACTCAGATGTTTTCACAGGACAGGGATAAGGCGGGGGCGAAGATTCTCTTCCCGACACCGGGCGGGGACGGACCACCACGCCGAAAATCAATCTCGGTCGATTCGACGAGCCGAATGTGGACAGCGTTCTTCCCGGTGTTTCGTTGACACGCGGCGAAGCCCTGGTATAAGCCGCACCGGTCCTCCTGGGATGTGAGTGTTCGGTTCTGCGGTGGACGACTCCGCCGCACCTCCAGCGGAGCCGAGGCATTCCACAGAACCCCCGGAAACGAGCCACCACCGGTTGCCGGTGGCCGGTCGAGGCGCCCCCGGCGCCGAGTCCGGACACGGCCCACCCACCCGCACCCTCCACGACGATGCCGCACCACAGGGCGCTGCCTTCCTGGAGTGACCGGTGTTCCTTCGGCCGATCCGCCCGTGGGGCCCGCCCGGACTCGGCGCCGGGGCGCCTCGACCAGGCGCCGCCACCCCGTGGGGCCCGCTCCGGATGGTTGGGGCGGAATACCTCGACCTCACCAGAGAAAGCGGCGGAACCGCACCCGCCGCAGAACCCGACCATCAAACCTCGATCAGCCGGACCAACAGGGGGAGGCGGGACAACTTGGTGGCGGGAGGAGTCCGACATCGACCAGTGGCGGGGAAGGCCCCCGCCGGCGGCTAGGAGGACCATGGCCGGTTCAGCGCGCTTCGGCCCGGACACGCCGCCGACCACCGTGGTCCACGACATCCTCGAGGAGGTCTCCAACCAGATCGTCGGTGAAGACGTCGGACGCTACGACGACGCCCGGGAGCGCCGTGCAGACCAGCGGCAGGCCGACCGGCGGATACGGCGGATCTGGGACCTCAAGCGAAACGTCGACCCGCGGGACCGCGAGGGCATGATCGCGCGGGAACTGGAGCGGGAGTTGCGCGTTCTGCGGGCGAGCTGATGGCGGACCACGCGGGGTTCCCTCTCGACGGAGACACCCCCGCTGCACGCTTCGACGGCCTCGGTCCGGGACAGGGTTCTCGGGGCAGCCGAGCACGGCGGCCAGCCGGTCGTCGTATTCTTGGGGGACAGCCTGGCGGCGGGCGGGTCCAGCTCTCCCGAGCGGCGGTCGGGGTGTCGTCCAGACCGGTCCCGGCGGGTTCCGGCCCGCCCACCCGAGTATCGGGAGTTCGCGCGAGATGCCGCCGGCCACGGAACAGACGGTGCGGGAGCGGTCCGCGATGCGCCTGGACCACGCCCACCGTGGGGGCGTCCCGCCGGTCATCGAGACCGCGCTCTTTGGGCCTGGCGGGTTTCGGGCCATCGCCGACCGGCTCGCGGCCTCGCCCGGACCTGGAATCCCCGAGGTCTCGTACCCGGAATTCCCGCGCCGGGCACGGCCGGGGCCCGCGACCGCATGGACAGGGCGCACCACTGCGGGAACCCGCGGGCAAGGGCCGGGACAGCACCAACGGCCACGGCGTCTACGACCGGATCCCCGGCACGCTGTCGGCGCCGGGACAGCATTCCGCCGTGCACCCACCACCGGCCGCAGCGACCCACCACTACGCCAAGGAACGCGGCCCCGACGGGTCCGAAGAGCCCCGAGCCGCCGCGGTGCTCGAACAGACGCGTGGAACCGGTCAGGGCCTCTTCGCCGCAGTGAGGCGACGAGTCGGCTGAACGCCTACCGGGAAGCATCGGAAACGATGCCGGAACGCGGTGGACCCACGACACCGCTGCATCCTCTTCCCCGCGCTCGGACGCCGCCCCGGCCGCCCCACCGCCTGCTCCGACACTCCAGGACCACACGACCGGCACAAACAACCCGACCCCGGGATGCGGTTCGTCATCGCCCCGGTCATCGAGGTAGTCGAGGAGCGGACACAGCCCCGCACCCCTGGACCGCGGAGCGGCGACGGGACCGTGCGCACAAGAAGACAGCGCCCCGGCAAGACACAGCACACGGCACCCCCCGAAACTCCACGCCCCGGCCCCCCTCAAACGAGGGGACCCGAACCCGACCGGACGCGTCCCACCGCTACCACCCGCAGGCATCCCGGACCCGTGCAACCGAATTCGTTCGCGCGGAGACCGACACACGCCCCACCGCCCCCGCGTCAGCCGACACAGCACCGAAACCGCAGCAGCCGGACGGTCGAGACCCAGGAGACAACATGGAAGCCCCCCGCGAGGAAACCGCCGCCGCGCCCCAACACCACAGGAGGAGACCGACCGAACCGGCAAAGACGCCACCCGACAACGCCCCGCGACCGAACACCCCGCGGGGCAACGCGATGATCATCGACACCGACATCGGCGGCGACCCCGACGACGCCATCGCCCTCACGGCGGCGGCGCGCTGCGTTCCCGAACTGGCGCTGGTGATCACCTCGGACGAGGTCGCCGACGCGCACGGGCACGGCCGGCGGGCACGCTTCGCCCGCTGGCTGCTGGACGCCCTCGGCCGCACCGACGTGCCGGTCGTGGCGGGCGCCGACCTCGGCAACACCCGCTACTACTGCGTAGAGGGCCTCACCCCCGATACCGTCCCGCACCAGGACACCGACGTCGTGGCCGCGGTGCGGGCCCTGGCCGCAGTCCGGCCCGGTCCGATCCGCTGGGTGGGCATGGGCCCCATGACCAACCTCGCGCGGTTGCTCGAGCAGGCCCCCGAACTCGCCCCGCGCCTGCGTATCACCCAGATGGGCGGCGCCCTGCGCTACCGCGACCCCGACCGGGCCGAGCACAACTTCCGGCTCGATGTGGCCGCGGTGCACGCCGTGTTCACGGCCGTCGCCGCAGGACACCTGCGCCTCCCGGAGTTCGTCACCTCCGAGATCACCTTCGTTGCCGACACCGAGGTCGACGCCGACCATCCGCTCTACCGCGGCCTGACCGAACCGGGCGCCCCCACCTGGGCGGGGCTGCTGGCCGCCCACCTGGACCGCTGGTTCGTCCGCTTCCACCCCGCCACCAAACAGCACGACGCCCTGGCGTTGAGCGCCGCACTGGGACTGCCCTTCGTCGACTCCGAGCCCATGCCCCTGGCTGTTGACCGCATCGGCCGCACCACCGCGGCCGGACACGGAACGCGCGTGCGTGTCAGCACCTCGGCCCACTACCCCGGGTTCATGTCCTGGCTGCGCGACCGACTCGACCCGGCTGTCGCACCGACCGGCCCGTCGCTGCCTCCGGTGAAGAGCTGACCGAGCAGCCGCCAGAGCGGACCCGACCCGGTGTCGACGTGTTGAACCGCGCCCGACAAACTCCACGGCGAGGGTCGGCAGGTCTACGAGGCGTCCCCGGGGATTCCTGGCCGGGAAACTCGTCTCCTCCAGCACTGACCGGGCCCGCGTGGACACCGCGATGGTCATCGCGGGCCCGAGCGAGGCGCTCGCCTCAGTGATCGTCGACCTTCGCCGGGAGGACGGGTCGACCGGAAGGTCCTCACCTGCGGAGACAGGGAGAGAGTAATCCCCATCGTGCTCGTCTGCTCCCCGGGCGGCTACATCCCGACCCCGCAGGGGAGACAACCCGTGCCGCCCATGGACGGCGGGGGGGAGGCCACCGACTGCGGGTGGGACCTGGAGTGCCCGGTCGAGGAGCGGGCCAGGCAGCCCCGGGTGAGGTCTTCCCCAACCCCCTCGACGACATCGCGACGGCCATCAACGGCTGTCGCCCGCCACGGGACGCAGCGCAGGCCAGCGGCCCGAGGTGGGGGCCGTGGTCTGATCCACCAACACCGCCAGCCAGTCCTTGTGCTGCGTCAGCCCTTGGGGGCCGGCGGTGGCGGCTCGGGGGGCGAGTCGCTCCCCAGTGGGCGCGGGCTTCTCGCGGACCATATCGGACCAGACGTATATGGCCTGCGAGGTCAGCGCGACGAACTCGTGGGGGCGGTCCCGCATGATGTCGTCGTAGCGGGGGGGAACTCGCGAAAGTCGTCGGGGCTGACCTGGCCCACGTGTCCGCCGTGCCGGTCGGTGATGGGCTCCAAGGCGTGTGACTTGCCTGCTGCCAACTGACCCCCAGTTGGACCATCACCGGCCGCTCACCTGCGGGGTAGGGCTCCACGTTCCCGAAGACCAGGGGCCGGATCTCTTCGTGGAAGATCTCTCGCAGGTCTTCTGCGTCGACGTCGAACTCGTTGGCCATACTCAGGCCCTCAGCTCGTCACGCAGCCGCAGAATGTGCTCGACCATCTGCTGGCGGCTCAGGCCCAGGTCGCTCTTCAGCTTCCACACCTCCTGCATGCGGTCCTTGACCTCCTGCTTGGCTGCGGTGTCTTGGGTCGCACGCGCCCTGCGCATCAGTACTCCGGCCACGTGGGCGGCGGTATCGTCGAGGATGCTTCGGATCACGTCATCGGGAGTCTGGTCGTCGTAGAGGATGTCCTCGTCCAAGCTCATGTCCCACTCTCTTTCCTCGGGGGCGTCGATGTGCACGACCTTGCCGTCACGCAGAGCGTAAGTGCCGGGTACGACAGGGGTTCCGTCGCTCAGCACGATGCCGGACCCGGTCACGGTCAGCTCCGTGAACGCCAGCACCGGCAAACCCTGGGTGAGGGCGATGACGGTGGGCTGGTCGACCAGCACTGCCATAAGCGTCCTGTGGTGCGTCAGGCCCTGGGGACCCTCATCGGTGGCGTCGGCGCGGGTCGCCCCCCACCGGGCACGTGCCTCGCGCACCCCTTGCTCTCGGACCGGAGTCAAACCCGCCTTGGTGAGGAGATCGGGCGGTACCAGGGCGCCGTCCGGGATGCCTGCGTCGGTGATGACGAGGATGCCGCTGGTGTCACGGACCCACGCCAGTTGCCTGCCGAG
Source organism: Thermobifida halotolerans (assembly GCF_003574835.2). Classification (NCBI taxonomy): domain Bacteria; kingdom Bacillati; phylum Actinomycetota; class Actinomycetes; order Streptosporangiales; family Nocardiopsidaceae; genus Thermobifida; species Thermobifida halotolerans. The sequence goes on from NZ_CP063196.1 coordinate 2,146,823, forward strand.
GGTGTCGCGCACCTGGTCCGATGGCAGGTACTGGACGGTGGCCGCCCCGACGGTTCGGGTTCCCAACCGATCCCCTTTGTGTCCGCATCCCTACACAAAAAGTGTAGGGATGCGGACACAATTTCGAGAGGGAATCACCCACGTTCGGGGACCGCAGTCTCACGGCCGCTCTCGAACCGCTCCCGGGGCCGTTCGGGCGCCGCGCCACTCCCGGACACCGTGCTTTCCTTGGAGGCCTGCACCGCCCGGCGGGCCGCCGGGTCCGGTGTCCATTCGGGGAGCTGTGCGGCATCCTCCATGGAGATCCCCGGCTTGGCTGCGGTTTGCAGCACCCGCTGCTCGCGAGCGGCCCGTTCGAGCTTTGTCTGCTCGGCGCGTGCCTGGGTCACGTCGACCTCGGCCGCCTCCTGATGCACGCGCGCAGCCGCCGACCGGGCCTGTTCCTGGGGTGAGCGCGTCGACCGGCTCGGCGCTGGCGCGGGTCCACCGCTGTGCCACTGCCCGGCGGGTGGTGTGACAGTGGACAGTAGATACGGCTCTGATCCAGTCTGTGTGAGGCCGCCGCGTTCTGTCACGGTGTGTAGAGGATGCGGCGGCGCGGCAGCTCGAGTCCGGCACGGCCGTCCCCGGCCCTTTTGAGCGCCTTGATCCGGCACACGTTGCCTTCCACACGGTCGGAGTTCCATTCCGGGGTGAGTCCGGTGGTCACCGCGTCGAAGTCCTGGCGCAGCCCGCGGGCGAGGCTCTGCACCGGCTGCCTCTCGGTCGCCTCGGTGCTGCCCAGCCACGTCTTCAGGTCCTGCCTCTTCTTCTCCCGCATCATCGTGGCGAAGGAGCGCACGCACTTAGCAACCTGCTCCAGCTGCGGATACCGGCTCAGCAGCTCCTTCAACCGCACCTCCTCTTCGGGCTTCAGTCGGCTGGGCGGGCTGGTGATCGGTCCGGTGGCCTGGCGGGCGGTCAGCGCCTCGGGCACCGGGGGTGCGGGCTTCCCGCTGGTCCGGAGTGGCTCGAGGTCGCCGGGTGTGTTCGCTGCCCTGGTAGCCCTGCTTGCGGATCTCCGTGCACAGCCGGACCGCGTCCGTGTATCCCTCGTTCCACCACTGGTGCGGGTAGGCCGGGTAGGGCTGGAGGAGGGTGGCCCGGTGTCCGTCGCCGGCGGGCAGGTCCTCCGGGTCGGGGCGTGCGCGTAGCGGCGGACGGTCCTGCGGTCGAAACCCAGGGCATCGGCGATCGCCGAGACACCCGGTCTCCTTGTCCGGCAGGGCGTGCACCGCGGCCTGGCGCTCCCGTCTCCGGCTGGCGCGGACCCCTTCCATCTCCGCCGGGGGCCAGCGCTGGCTCCGCTCCGGCGTCCGCGGGTTCGGAGGCCGGTTTCCATGTCCAGCAGGATCGTGGCGTGGACGTGGCCGCGTTTGAGGGCGAAGTCATCCACCCCTAGGACGTGGGGAACGCTGCTGGGCGGCTCGTCGGGCAGGGCGTGCAGGATCCTGATCAGGGAGTTCGGGTTGGTGGGGGCGCAGAGTGTGCGGGCCAGGCGGGCTCCGGGGCGTCCGACCAGCCAGAGCGCGACGGCCTCCAGTGCCCGGTGGTGGGGTGTGCGGCGGGTGTGGGGGGCGGGTGAGTCCGTCGACCTGTTCGGCGAAGGTGTGGCGTTCGCACGTGGTGCTGGCGCAGCGGAACCGGTGGATGCGCAGGTGGATGGTGGTGGGCTGGCCACTGATGGGGGGTGTCCTGGAGTCGGCGCTGGTAGTGGCCGTGGACGTGGGTGGAGACGGTTCCGCAGTCGGGGCACGGGGCCTGGCGGGTGGTCGTTGCGGCCTTGATGGTCAGCTCGCCGCCGCTGGCGGTCACGGCGTCCACACGGACATCACGCAGAGAACCTTCTACCGGAGACCTCACTCATTCCTGTGCATTGGGTCCCCGACAACGCTCAGCCGAGGCAGACCACCACAACCAACTTCGATACAGGCCCTAGCACGTCAGGGCGCACCCTGCGGAACAGGTCGCGAAACCGTTTCACCTTGTCCGCCCTGTTGCGGCGGGGAGTCGGCAGCTTTTCGAGAGCGTGGCGGTGCGGGCCGTGCATGCCGATGACCCGGACCAGGCCGACGTCGCGGAAGGAGCGCATCTGCTCGACCGTGCCGTCCAGCCATTCGCTGCCGGTGCCGGAGTCGGGGCGGTGCAGAAGTACACGTCAAGGTGGTCGGCGCCGACTCCGGTGTTCACCGGTGGGAGCAGGTGGTTGTCCCAAGAGCCACTGGTCATCGGTATCGCCCCCAGTTCACCAGAAGAACCAGAGAAGCGCAGAAAACGCAAAGAAGACTGCGGACAGCACGGCCAGGGCCACAAGGTTGAAATATGGAAGGGTCCTGACACCGGCCCCGGGACTTTCGTTCCGGAAACTACCTTTCTTGTCCTGAAGATACCTGTTCAAGACCTCCGCGCAGCGCCGATTGCTCGGAAACCCGAAGAACGCTCCCGCCAGTGACGGCGCAAGGCCAACACAACTGTAGCGTTCCCCCGAAGTCAGGACTACCTCCATGTGTGGCCCCGCCTCGGCCTTCTTCACCAGTCGAATCGGAATTATCTTCTTGCGGAAGATGTTCTTCACAAGAACCTCTTCTCCCCGGATCTCGACGCAGGTGAAGAGGGTTATTTTGAGTACCCACCAGCACACAACTACGGAGAACAGGGGAGCTCCCACCCACCCTCGAATATCGAGAACCCCGCCTTTATCCATCCCTGCCAGGATGAGGACCATGATGAAGGAGGAAGCCAGCATGGCAAGGGCGACCCCGAAGGCTGCCAGCCAACGGTTGCGGAGCACGATCCTGCCAGTCAAGAGAACACCTTGATCTTGTCGGGGGAACATTCAGTAAAACTGGATTTTTAGCACAACTGGCAAGTGGGACGACCATTGTGAGTGCACTACACCAACCAGGGTGCATTGCACCATAGTATCTGTGACAGGTCCTGCCAGGAACCCAGGAACGGCAGGAGGACTCCCCAGCCCAGAGGATGTCCAAAAAAGGTGATGCTGGTAGCTGGTTCAGACAGCGCAGCAGAGTAAGAGTGTGTTTGAGAAGGGCGGGTAACCCTCCGAGCGCTTTGCTCTTACCTGGCCCGGCGGCCCACGCAGTTGGCCGTCATGACGTGAGAACCGACCTTCCCCTGGCCTAGTACTCCGGTTGTAGTTCTGATTCGTCATGGTTCGCGGGTTGCTTGTCTGCGGTGATGGCATTGGCGAGCGCGGGCTTGGTGGCGGCGTCTGAACAGCGACCAGCCCGCCAGACGGCCGGGATCGGGGGGCACCGCGAACAGCGTGTTGAACAGATGGTGGATCTCGTTGCAGGTCAACGCGGTGAGTGTGCTTGTCGTGGGGTTCTGGTGGCGGTCGGCGGCGGCCAGCACCGCGAGGAAGGCGTAGGCGAGCACCGCGAACAGGCTCCAGCGATGCCACGGGCACCAGGTGCGCACCTGGTGCCCGTCCAGCCCGGCCAGGCCCCTGCCCTGCTGGAAGCATTCCTCCACCGCCCACCGGCGTCCGGCCACCGCCACGAGCCGGGACAGCGGCACCGGATCAGGCGCGTAGCAGCGGTAGAACGCCAACTCGCCCGTGGCGCGGTGGCGGCGGATCAGCGCCCACCGATGCCCCTCGGGGGCGGGTTCGGCGTCGACCGGCGCCCAGTCGTGGCACCGCTGCCCTTTGGCTCCGGTCCCGGCCGGGAGGCGCTGCCATGCCCGGCGGGGGACGAGCGCGGCCAGGTCGGCGGCCGTGGCCGGGCCACCCGCCAGCCCAAGACGTTCGCGGCGGGGCACGGCCGGCACATAGCCGAGGCGGCGCTGCTCCAGTTCACGGCGAAGGCGCGGGTTCTGTCCGTAGACCTCATCGGCGGCCACCCACCGGGCCGGTGTCCCCGCGTCCAGGGCGTCGGTGATCATCTCCCCCGCCCACTGCGGTTGGGTGGCGAAGCCGACGTGGTCGGGCAGTCGGTCGGGGTCATCGGTACAGGAGGCGGGCAGGTGGAGACGGTGGTCGATCAGGGCGTGTCCGGCCCGGGTGGCATAGGCGAGGTAGACCGCGACCCGGGCGTTCTCCACCCGTCCGGCGGTGCCGGTGTACTGGCGCTGTAGGCCCACCGTTGCGGTGCCTCAGATCGCCGGTCTCGTCCGGGACCAGCACCACGTCTTGGGTGCCCAGGCGGGTCATCACGGAGGAACGCAGATCCTCGCGGAGCCCGTCGTCGTCGATCGAGGCGCGCGAGAGCAGAAGCCGCATGCGGTAGGGGGTGGTATGGCCGGCGTGTTCGGCCAGGGTCCAGCAGTTCTTCCGCGGCAGCGGGGCGAGCAGCCCGCGGATCAGGGCCTTGGCGGTGTCACGGATCTCGGGGCGGGCCAGACGGACCGAAATCGTGTGGATCAGGTCGTTGAACCGGTCTCGCCACCGCTGTGACGCTACGCTGAGGCCAGCGGCCACCGCATGGTTCTTCGTTGTCTTCACCACCACCGATGATCACGCGGTGGCCGTCCGCGTGTCCGGGAAACAACCCAGATCAGGAACTACAACTGGAGTACTAGGTGGAAGAATGACTCCTTTCTATTCTGCAAAAAATGTGGGTATCAATTTGAGATTCGGAGAGATGTTGCGCCGTCCGTTTTGACATAGAATTGAAGCGCACCGTCGGCCCAATGTTGCTCACCATTGGGGATTCGGCGGAAGAAAAGCGTAGCTAGGTGCCCCTTTTGTGCGCAAGAGGGGGGTGTCGGCTCAGTTGGAAGCCGACACCCCAGATTGGGGAAAAATGAGAAAACTTCTCATAGTGCTGTGGTTTCTGTTTCTCTGTTTCTCTTTCTTGTACTCTCGGGATATTGCTGAGCCGATATTCGATGAATATTTCGGTGGCGCGGTTGCAAAATTCCTTGCTGTTCTTGTTGGGGTCCTTCTGGTTTCTATTGCGGCGGCTGGACTGTCCTATAGCATAGTCACTTCCAGGCGAGAAAAAGAAAAATAAATTTTCTCCGGTTTGGGGAAGTGAGTTCCGGGATATGTTCAGCGGGGAACAAGCGGACTTTTCGTCGTGCTTCGCGGAGTTGAAGGACCAGCACCGCTCGGACGAGTTCGCCGGATGCGGGCAGCCCGGGGGCTGCACTGCTCCCAGCGGCGCCTCGGAGGCTCACAGCAGTTCCTCATCCGGGCAGGTGACCACATGCACGTTCCTCTCACGCCGACGGTTGGTCCGCACCAGGTTTTTTGGAGGCTGGGAACCAACGCATCGACGGATGTCGGTTCGGGATTGTGCTGGTAGAAGTCAGCTTCGGACTCCGCTGGCGGGACCAGTCCGGTCTCGCCGTGCAGGCGGCGGTGGTCGAACCAGTCGACGTACTCGGCGACCGCGAGTTCCAGGTCGTCGATGTTCTTCCAGGGCCTGCGGTTGCGGACCAGTTCGGCCTTGAACAGGGAGTGGAACGCCTCGGCCAGGGCGTTGTCGTAGGAATTCCCGGTGGTGCCGACCGAGGCCACCGCGCGAGCCTCGGCCAACCTTCGGGTGGAGCGCACCGCGAGATACCGCACGCCGCGGTCGGAGTGGTGAATCAGGCCGTCGACGCTGCGGCCGACGTGCTCGCGGCTTCCCAGACCCGTCTCCAGCGCGTCCAGGGCCGGGTCGGTGCGCAACGACGTCGACACCAACCCGGCCACCACGCGGCGGGAGAACACGTCAATGACAAGGCGGCGTAGCACCATCCGTAAAGGGCGCGCAGGTGGTGTCGGCCACCCACAACCGGTCGGGCGCGTCCGCGGTGAAGGAGCGCCCCACCAGGTCCGGGCGCACCTCGGCGGCCGGGGACGGCACGGTGGTGCGCGGCCCCTTGGCGCGGCTGATGCCGCGCAGCCCCGCGGCCTTCATCAACCGCTACACGGTGCAGCGGGCCACGCGCCGGTCCTGGCGGTTCAGCTCGGCGTGCACCTTCGCGATCGCCTCACTGGTGGCCGCATCGGTACACGAGCGGGCCGAAGGCGGCCGGGTTTTGGCCGCGTAGTAGGCGGACGAGCCGACCCGCGACACTGCGCGGATCGGCTCGACCCGAACTCGGCGCGGTGGGCGTCGATGAAGGCGACTACCTGATGTGTGGGCGGTCGAGCCCTGCGGCGAGAAAAGCCGACGCGGACTTGGGGATCGCGTTGGCCCGCCGCAGTTCACGTACCTCGCGTTCGAACTCAGTGATGTAGTGGGCCTGGTCGGTGGTGGTGCCGGGACGGTTTCCGGCATCGACCTCGGCCCGGGCCACCCAGGTGCGCAGCGTCTCACGGTTGATGTCCAACCGGTCGGCGATGCGGGCGATTCACCCCAGGGCGTGTGGCCGGATCGCGGCCGGGTATCCACCGTCATCCGGGTCACGCGTTCGCGCAGCTCATCGGGGTATCTCCTCGATGCTGCCATGACTCTCATCCTTCCCAGGAAGGAAAGCCTCCATCACACCCGGTACGGAACACTGTTCTGCCATGCTCGACGTTGGCCGTCCCGTGGTCGCTTACCTGGTCCGCCTGCTGGCCGCCCACCGCCGCGCTCTTGGCACGCCCCGCCGGCCCCGGGCACTGACTCCGGTTCGCCAGGCACTGCTGGTGCTGCGCCGTTTCCGTGACGACAGCCGCATCACCGCCCCGGCCCGCGACCACGCCGTCAGCCGGGCCACCGCCTACCGGTAGGCGCACGAAGGCACCCACGTGCTGGCCGCCCAAGCTCCCCAGTTGCGCCAGGTCCTGGACGAACTCCGCGACCAGGGCAGGTCCCCGGTCATCCTGGACGGCAAGGTCTTCGCCACCACCCGCTGCACCCAACCCAACGACCGCGGCACAGACGTGTGGTACTCGGCGCACAAGCACCACCATGGTGCGGGCGTGCGGTTCCTCGCCGATGCCGCCGGCCATCCGCTGTGGGCCTCTGAGGCCGTGCCGGAGTCCCACGGTTCGGCCTCACCGCCGCACGCACCCACGCCCTGCCGCTGCCGCGGTGTGCGGCCGCCCACGAAGGCCTGGTCGTGTCGGCCGACGGCGGCCACGACGAAGCCGGAGTAGGCATCCACATCCCCGATCCGGGCTTTCCGGGAAGTGTCGTAGGCGCGCATGCACACCGACAACCGGACCGACAACCAACTGCTGCGGGCCCTGCGCGCGGTGGGCGAACGCGCCATGGCCGTACTGGTCGGCCGCTACACCGCGCTGCGCCGCATCAGCCTCAGCCCCTCTGTGGTCGGCCGCATCGTCCAGGCCACCCCGGCCCTCCACCGCTACGAACACTCAATTCGATGAGAAAACCTCAGTGGACGCGGTTTTGTGGTGAGAACCGTTCCACCAAGGCTTCACGCCTGCCAGGAGTCAAGGCCCACTCACTGTCTTACCGAAATTCGAGTCATTTAGTCGGAAAATCTTAACGAGATCAATTCAGTCATTCCCCTTCAACCAGAAGTCCTCTTTCCACCAATACATGAGAGTCTTATCTCGAGGATAAGGAAGAGAATCCAAATTCTCCCCAAAATAATCTACATCCAGATCTATCGGACGCCACCCAAAAGCAGTACACTCATACTCTACAGGTTTTCTTGTAAACTTGACAAGATTTTCCTTACATGCACCAAATTCCAGAAAATTCTTTTGCGCCTCAACAAGCGAAACGCCGTTCGCCCCTCCAACAAAGCACGGCCAACGAAGTTGGACTAAATCATCTTCCCAGAGGCATATGGGACATATCTCATGGGACCCGGGCCCCTCCGAATAGACCTTGCAACCGCAGCACGGGCAAGGAAATTTTTCCCCGGCACTCATCTACCGACCTCGAATCCCCCCTGCCTCTCAAAATACGAAACCGCATTTTCTCCTGCATTATAATAGGCAACGATCCCCCTTTCGCTCTTGACGCCAAATTCCCCACTTTCTTCATCGAGGCAGTAAGTCGTACCATCGACGGCCCTCGTCCGAACTCCAGGCCTAAGCCCATCACAGTCACACATCAAGTCTTCTGCGGCTCTCTGGTATTCAATCTGCGTCTCAAACCCCATCTCTTCTCCATGTTTTCTTTAGTGGTTGTCCAAATTCGCCTGACTGGTCCAGCTGCAATTGTGGTTAAGTACAGGCGTGGCCCCTGCCAGCGCATAGTACGTGTGCTGGTCCTGGATGGTGAGGTTGTGGACGGTGGCAGCTTGGGTCCATGCCCTGATAGCGGTGATCTGGACCTAGGTGCCGGCCGAGGTTTGCAACCAGGTTCCCGGAATCAGGTCGATGGCGTCGACCCACTGGTCGAGTTCGGGGACCCAGACGGGATGTTCGTCGGTGGCGACGATAGTGTCGCCGACCGCGGTCGGCCCAGGCGTCCCTTCCCTGTCACTGTCGTCGGCGGCGGGTTTCTCGGTGGTGGCGTCCACGGTGATCTCGACCAGGATCTTGGCTCCTGATCCGACGATGGTGGCCAGCACTGTCCTGGGACCCTGTTCACCGGTCTCGGGGTCTGTGGCCAGTACCTTGTCGCCGGTCTTGACCTTCTCGATCGGCTTGGACGTGCCATCGGCCATCAACACCCGAGTGCCGGGAACGAAGCTGTTGCGGATCGGACATACGGCGTTGCCCGGATCCTTCTTCATCAGTGTGTTGACCGCTGAGATGATCTCGCCGCCCAACTTCTTGATCCTGGAGACCAGGCTGGCGAACTTGCCCCACCGCAGCGCGTACTTGACCGCCAGCTTGGCCAGCACCCCGCCCGGTGCGAACAGCGTCATCGCCACGTTCAGCGCCGTCTCACCACAGGCCCCGATATCGCCTGTGGTCAGACACTCGATGCCCGCGGTGATGCCCAACTCGTCCGCGATGATCTCGACCAGCCCGGTCGCGGCCGCCGCCAACTGCTGACTCGCCTCCGAATGCGAAGTCCCTCCCGACGAAGACGAGTACGAGGACGAGGAGGCTGTCCGCTGGTAGAGCCGGGAAGGCGACGCAGCCGACATGGAAGGAGCACCGTAGTAGCGGCCACCACGACTGCCGAAGTTGGGAATGTAGGTGGGCGGTGAGACCGGGACCGGGCGCCCGGCCCGAGCAGCCTCGGCGTTGGCTTTCGACCTCGAATTGATGGCCATTGCCTGCCGCCGCTTGTACTGGCGCCGGTAGTCGGCCGCGTAGTCGTAGTACAACCCGCTGGGGTCGGAGAAGGTGATGGGGCTGTTGTTGGCGTAGGCGTAGCCGTGCATCTGTTGGGAGTCGGCGAAGTCGATGATCGGGTCCGCCGAGATGAACCGGCCGGTGTTGGCGTCGTAGGCGCGCGCCCCCAACTGGACCAGGCCGGTTGACTCGTCGACGGTGCCGCTGACGAAGCCCTTGTCGGTGGGCCAGGTGCCGGTGCTGCCCCGGTCGGCGCCGAACGCGGTGGTGCGGCGGCGCACGGTCTGGCCGGTGAGGGCGTGCACCGCCAACTGTCCGGTGGCCTGGTGGTCGGAGAAGATCCAGTGAACAGCGTTGCCGCTCGTGCGTACCGCCACGGTCTCGCCCACATGCTGGTAGAAGCGGGTGGCTCCCACCGAGGGCACGGTCTTGTCCAGCCGGATCTCCATGCCCGCCAGGTACAGCACCGCCTCGGTGGGGGTTTCGCGGATCAGTTGCTGTCCGTCGGCGTCGTAGCGGTAGGCGGTGGTGGAGCCGTCCTCCTCGGTGACCTTGACCAGTCTGCTCTCGGCGTCCCATTCCAGGTCCTGGTCGCGGGAGGCGGTGGTGCGACTGGTCATGTTGCCGGAGGCGTCGTAGGTGTACTGCTCCAACCGGGTGCCGTCCGGTCCGGTCTGTTCGACCTGGGTGAGGGTGTGCGGCTGGGACTGGCCGGCGGCGGGGGTGGTGTAGGTGCGGACCGTGTCGCCGTTGGCTGCGTGGCGCACTTCGGTGGTCTCGCGGTTGCCCACCGCGTCGTAGGTGTAGGAGTGCCTGGATGTGGTTGTAGACGTTCTCCACGTAGGCGCTGGAGTGGTTGTAGCGGTAGAGGGCGTCTCGTAGTTGGGCGGGGTCGTTGAGGTTGGTCTTTCCGGTGCCGCACAGGTAGGCGACCGCGGCGTAGGCGGCGTCGACGATGTTGTGCGGGTCGGCCACTCCATCGCCGTTGCCGTCCTTGCCCCAGGTCTCCCACGTCGCGGGAATGAACTGCATCGGCCCGACCGCCCGGTCCCACTTCGGGTCGCGGTCGTAGCGGCCGCCGTCGGTGTCGGAAATGGCCTGCACCGTGTCCCCGCGGTCGTTGATCACCCCGCCGTCGAGCGCCACACCGATGATCGGCGGAGTGATGTCTCCGGCCGTGTCGGCCGAAGCGCCGTTGAGCGTGCCGTGGTGAGATTCTTCTTGGCCGATTCCGGCCACCACACTCCACCGCATCCCCGTGCAGTCCGGGGCGATCTCCGCCGCCGCCGCAGCAGCCTGGCCATAGGCCCGCAGCACCACGTCGGGGATGCCTTCGACCTGGTCAGGAATGGCGTAGGTGCCGGCGGAGGCCGACGCGCACGCCGCGGACGCCGTGACCAGGAGGGCCGCCGCGGCCAATCGGCGCGCAAAAGGCCACTTCAACGGGGGAACCATTTCTGCTCTCTGTGATTTATGGCGCTCATGTCCGTAGCGGGACTGATGGTATAAACAGTGCTGACTGACCGTAATGTGAGAACGGCAGGATGCGATCCATGACCGAGAACTCGTCCTCTTCACTGTGGGACGTGGGGCGGTCGCAGGACTCCTTCAGAAGTCAGAGAAGGGCCTCCCACGATGCCGTGCTGATTCCTGCCGCCCCCGAACATCTCGGCCATGCGCTTCTCGTCCGGGACCTGCTGCAGGCGGTGGGAGAGGACATCCCCCTGACGCTGTACGTCGCCCAAGCGCGCAGATTGGACGACGATCCCCACGTCCAGCAGGTGGTGGTGGCCCCCTCGACCGTGCGTGGACTGGTCGACGCCTCCGCGGTGATCTCCCGGTGGCCGCACACGCTGGCGCGTCCGGTGCTGCTGGTGGTGCGCGACGCCCCGCTGCCGCCACCGCCGACCGTGGTGCGGCACACCCACGCCCTGGCCGAGCGGGTGGAATGGACGCTGGAGGTTCCCTACCTGCCCGGCCTGCGCATGGTCTATGAGCCCGCCGAGGCACTGCGGGGCAGGGGTCGAAACGTCGCTCGGGCGCGCCGGACGCTGACCCGGATCCGCCAGATCCTGTGCACCGCGACGTACCTCGCCGCGCACTCCCCCCGCCCGGAGTCGGTGCCCTCCCTGGTCCTGGACACCTCCTCCTCCCCGCTCACCAGCGCGTGAGCCGACACGGAAGACCCCACCATGGAACCGCTCTTGCTGCTGACGGACGCTGCCCTGTTCCTGGCGGACACGACCGAGTCCCCGGCCCCGGGAGGCAACTATCCGGACTGGGACTCCCCGGCGGTCGCGCCGCCCGGCCTGGACGAGTACGCCACCACCTGGATCGGATGGGCCTACTGGATCGCCGCGCTCGTGGCGTTCTTCGGACTGGTCGCCTCGGGGATCATGCTGATGGTCGGCAAGTTGGCGTCCCGGTCGGCGACCTCCGCTGACGGCCTGCGCCACGCGGTCTCGGTGATCTTCGGCGCCTGCCTGGTGGTCATGGCCACCTCCATCGTCGCCGGACTGTTCGCGACCTGATGTCCACACCCGCACAGATCGCCGCCCGGGCCGCACGCACCCGCCGCCGTCTTCTCCTGGCCGCCGCCGCGTTCCTGGTCGTGCTGGCCCTGGTCGTCGGCTGGCTGCTGGGCCGGGCCGGCACCGCGCAGACTCCGACGGCGTCTTCGAGCCCGCAGGCCAGCCCGGCCCCCTCCGCCACAGCGGACGCCTTCGTGCCCCTGGCCGGAGAGAACCTGGCTCTGGGCCAGTACCAGGTGAACTATCCCCGCACCCCCGAAGGCGCCGTCTCGGCGGCCATCGCCGCCGTCCAGGCACTCTCCACCAACGACGCACAAGCTCTGGCCGACGCCCTGACCGTCTACCACGGCCTTGAGAACGAGCAGATCCCCTCTGAAGACCTCGAAGAGGAGATAGAGGGCTTCCTGAAGGTCCGCGCTCACGGCATCGACAGGGACCGGCCGGAGGGGACCGTCTTCGATTATGAGAAGTTTCCCGCTCCGGCGTCCTACTTCTACATCACGCCCATCGGAGTGTGGTGGGAAGAGACCGACTCCTTCACCGTAGACGTGCGGATTCTGGCCACCGAGGAGATCAGCGACGGCATGGGACTGGTGTTCAAGCGGCGCTACATCCACGGCTGTCTGATGCGTTGGGAGCCTTCGGTACGCTCCGGCGACTGGGTGATCGAAGAGGTCCGGGATCCCTCCATGCAGGACTTCTACGCGCCCAAGGAGGAGGACTACACCCTCGACAATCCCAACTGGACGCCGATCTCCTTCCCCGAGTGGGACGACAGCGAATGAAGCGCGCCTGGATCGTTGCTGTCTGCACGGTTCTCGCAGTGCTCATGGCAGTATCCACTGCCGCTGCTGACTCCTTCGACCCACACTCTCCTGGTGAGCTACGTGACAACGGGTGGAACGAATACAACGTTGGTATAGACAGCATCCTCGGATTCGATGTCGGTGAGGAAACCTCAATCTTCTGCAAGACAAAGACAGAAGTAACCGAGGACGACAACTGAGGTTAAATTTGTGGGGTTACGGCTCAAGGGTGAGTCCGGCTCCGGCGAGGAATCCATCAATCAGGGCGGGCCGGTACCGCATCGGTGCGAGCCGGCGGGCGACCAGTTCGGCAAGCTGGTCGATGTGGGCAACCGCCAGGTTGCCCAGACCGCGTTTGAGGACCGCCCCCACACCCTCGACCGGGTTGAGTCCGGGTGAGTGAGCGGGGAGGCGCACCACGCTGAGCCGGTCCCGACCACACAGGCGGCGACGCATCGCCGCGCTGGTGTGCCGGTTGAGGTTGTCCCAGACCAGCACGATCGGGCCGCCCAACCGTCGATGCGCGGCATCGAGCAGGGCGATGGAGTCGGCCTCGGTGAAGGAGGCGTTCTCCCCGGACTTCTGGTGTTCCACACGGGTGCGGGAGAACAGCCGGGACACACAGCCGCCGCGGTGGCAGGCCGGGGCGGCGGTGACCCGCCCCTGCTGTGCCGGCACAGCACTCACCGGAGTGTGTCCGCGTCTGCTCCACGTCCGTGCCCCGGGCGGCCCTGAGCCCCTTGCCCGGACTCGTCTTCGACGACGATCCAGGCGCCCAGGTCGCCCGCGGTCTTTTGACCACCGGCCAGTCCCGGCACCCCCCAGTCGGTGATCGCACTCTCGTCGCGCTGAGCCGCCCGCGCCCGGTGCGCGGGCCCTCGTCGCACACACCCGCCCCATCCGGTGCAGCACCAGGGAAACACCCTTGAGCGTGGAGGCCACCGTGAAGTGCTCGACCACCAGGCAGCGCACCCACTCCAGCGTCCACCGCTGGTCAGTCCATCCATGCGCACCCGCTCCGACCTCCAGCAACCGCTGAAGCAGCGCCAGTTCGCGCTCATCAAGTCGGCACCGCGACGCAGACCCCTGGACCGCAGCACCTCACGCCCTCCGGTTTCGAAAGCCTGCCGCCACCGCCACGCCGACATCCGCGACCCCCGATAGCAGGCGGCCACCTGTGTGGTGGAGACCCCGGCCGCGAAGTCCTCGACCGCAGCCATCCGCACCGCCTCACGACGTTCTCGCTCCACGGCGGGCTGACCGCCGCCACCGGCATACCTCACACCTTCGGCACAACCCCGCCCACCAGCAGCCACACCAGACAACCGACAGAACGCAACCCCACAGATTCAACCTCAGCACACCTGGTCCGCCGTCTCCGGTGGGCATTTGTGCGTGACTTCCGACGCTGGTCAACTCATGTTCGTCTGGAGCGGCGGGAGACTCATCGGCCTGCATTGAGGCGCGGAGATGGTCAAGTAGCCGCTGGGCGGCCGATGCAAGTGGACCATGGTCTGAGCCGGAGTGGCGGGTGTGGTCCGGCAGTGGTCTGCGGTGGCCTGTTCGGAGGGGTGACTGGTCCGCTTCGGACCGTATCTGGTTCGAGCAGGTACCGTGCGCATGCTGTCTCTCCTCTTCAGATGGTTCGGACGGTGAAGCTGGGAGTGCTGGCGGAGCTCAACGAGTTGAGGAGAGCGACCATATCTATTCGCCAAAAATATTTCTTAGCATAGATGCATTAATGGCGTGTTGGTGTTCCACGTCGAGCATGCGTGTCGCCTCACGGATGCGGCATGGTGGGGAGGAGGTGGTGGATGCCGGTCGTGGGCGAAGGGGTTCGATGGGCAGGAGCGGGCTTGCGGGGTGGCGGCCGGAGAAGCTGCGTGAGGCGCGTGAGGTGGCGGGGCTGTCGATGAGTGCGCTGGCGCGCAGGGCTGGGGTGTCGCAGCCGATGATGTCGCGGTACGAGCGGGGCGAGTCGGCTCCTTCGGTGGAGGCCCTGGCCAGGATCGCCGCCGCGCTGGGGAAGCGACCCGCGGACTTTCTCGACCCGGAGGTCAGGGGCATGGCCGCGCTGCGCGCTGCCCGAGGGCTGTCCCAGCAGGACGTGGTGGAGCGAGCGGGGATTCCGGAGCTGACAACCGGGGCCTACTCGCACTGGGAGACCGGCCGGGTCCGCCGGATCCGCAACGGTGACGCCGAGAAGCTCGCCGCGCTGTTCGGGGTATCGGTCGACGTGCTGCTGGAGGCCCACGCCCAGGATGTCGCGCGGCGCGAGGCCGCCGGCGACGATCAACAGACAGCCGACGGGGCTCGGAGTTGACCACTTTCTCCGGGCCCGCTGACTGTGGCCCTGCCGGGGCTACTCCCCTGGCAGTTCTGGTTGCCGACCGGCGGGCGACGGCCCCTCGGAGGCGATGAGCAGAGATCCCTGGGACCGGGACTGGCGAGGCGGCACCGGGTGTCCGGCCAGTTCGTGGACGGCGGTTTCCAGTTCGGGGTTGAGCAGCGGCCGGTTGGGGGCCAGAGCGCGCAGGATGTCGTGAAACGCGGTGGCGGGGTCGAGGCCCAGCAGGGTGGCGTAGCGGGCGGCCACGGCCGGGGTGCGGCTGCGTCCGGCCGCGCAGTGCAGCAGCACCCGCTTGCCCTCGGCGCGGAGTCCGGCCACCGCGTGGGCGGCCTGGTCGAGGGTGAAGTGGACGTGGGCGTTGGCTCCGACCTGGTCGATCAGCCACACCCGCACATGGTCGGTCCGTGGGACCTCGGTGAAGTCGGCGGTGCCGGTTCGGCACAGCGACACCACCGCGTCGGCTGTCTCCTGCCAGGGGCGGGCCAGGCGCAGGTTGCCCAGCAGGACGCCGTCGTCGTGCGGGTGGGTCGTGACGAAGGGCTCGGTGACGTCGGCCTGGAAGGGGTGGCGGGCGGCTTCGGGCCACCCCTGGGCGTCGCAGTGTCCGCCCTGGAAGGTGCGTACGGCCAGGCTGGTCAGGTCGCGGGTGTGCAGGCCGGGCCAGCCGTGTACGGCGCGCTGCCACTGCCAGGGGATGGCTGAGGCGCCCCAGCGGGCGCCGAGCAGGGCTCCGGCGATCGCGGCCACGGTGTCGGTGTCGCCTCCCGCGCGCGCCGCGGCTTCCAGGGCGTGTTGGAGGTGCTGGGCGGCGAAGACTCCGTCGGCGGGGCGGTGCTCGGGGACGGGGGTGCGGGTGATCGCTGACCAGGCCGCCTGCAGGGCGCGGACCACGAATCCGTTGTCGGTGAAGGTGTGCGGCGGGTGGTGTTCGGCCTCGTCCAACCAGGCCTCCCACTGGGCGCGCCGGTCAGTTTCCAGCAGTCGCAAACCGCGGCGTACGCCGTCGAAGGTGCCGTGGGCCACGGCGTGGCGGATGCCTTCGCACCACAGCACGCAGGCGTCGGCGGCGAGCGGGTCGGCGTGGGTCAGCTCGCTGACGCGGCGGGCGGCCTCGGCCGTGGCCTCGGGATCGTGCGGAAAGGCCAGGGCGACGGGGGCGGTGCGCATCAGTGAGCCGTTGCCCGCGCTGGGACGTCCCTGGGCGACGCGGGCTCCTGATGCGGCCAGCATCCACTCGGCCAGGCTCAACTCCGCGTGTGCCTCGGCGTTGCGGGCGGCTTGGCCGAGCACGGCGGCGGTCTGGATGCCGATGTCGGAGGCGCCGTCGCGGTGCCAGTCGACGAAGCGGTGCGCGACCTGGTCGAGGGCCTCCGAGGAGCGCAGGTCCGCGCCGGTGGCCGCGACCTGGGCGATGCACACCGCCATCTGGGTGTCGTCGGAGTACTCCCCGGGAGCGTAGGGGCCCAGTCCGCCGCCGATCATGCGCGGTGTCTGCTGCTGGTCGAGGCGGGGTGCGAACTCGTAGGGGACGCCGAGGGCGTCTCCGCAGGCGGCTCCGAGGAGTACTCCGGCGGCGCGGTCCAGAACGTGAAGCATGCTGTCTCCCGTCGGTTGCTGTGTGTCGCTGGCAGTGGGCGGTTCGGTGGGGAGCCGTGGGTGCGGGGTGTCACGACACGCGGGCGCGGTGGTCTTCTTCCGGTGTCCTGGTTCAGCGATCACGGAAGGGCGTGTCCATGCCGGAACCGCTGCTGACTCCGTTCAGCGGGCTCAACGTCTCCCATTCCACCGAGCACCACCTCGTCAACGCCTCGTTCCACTCCGGTGTCCTCGACCCCGAGGCTGCCGGGCAGGCCCAGCGGGTCGGCAATCCGTACGCGGAGTGCCACCGCTACGACGCCCGGCCGCCGATCTTCTCCCTGGCCCAGGGGGCGGTGCACGTGCACCTGACGGCGGTCTCCGCCGAGCAGATCGCCCCCGAGGACCTGGAGACCGCACGCGGGCTCGCCGAGGCCGCCGCGGCCTATGCCGAGGAAATCGACCGCCTCTACCGCGCCCGGTCGCGGCTTCCCGGGGAGTCGGAGCAGCCGACTCCGTAGGAGGCGTGGGAGAGGTCGGGGGTGGGGTGTGTGGCACACCCCATCCCTGACCGGTGTTCCCCACCCCATCCAGACTATGCATCTAATCTAAGAATCGGAAGCAGGCTTCCCGGATGAAGTTCTCCGAGGTCGCCCGGCGTTCTCCCTTGACAAGACTATGCATCTAATCTATTTCTTTGAATAGATACATTACTGAGGGTGGTGGCTCCGACACCGCTCGCTCCCGGTACCGCACCGGCTCGCAAGGAGAGAACCCGCATGACCCACGACTTCGCAGACCGCTTCACCGAACGGCCGAGGATGCGTGAGACCCAGCGCGCCCGCCGCGGCCACGCCTTCCTGCCCGCGGACGTTCTGGCCGGCCTTCCCGGCCGCGGGCAGAACCGTCCCGTCCGCCTGGAGGAGGCGACCATCCACCTGCACTACTTCGCGGGCGGGTGCGACTGGTGGATCGCCGAGGCCTGGCCCGAGACCAACGGCAACGAGGTGGTGTGGCTGGCCTTCGGCTACACGCGCCTGGGGCACGTCCCCGACGGCGCGGAGTGGGGACTGGTCAACCTCACCGAACTGGAGCAGGTCAACGTCCGAGGCGGGCTGGTGGTCGTGGAACGCGACCTGTCCTGGCAGCCGTGCCCCGCCCACGCCTGCATCCCCGACCTGACCCACCGATGACCACCCCGGTTCCGCCGGGGCCAGAAGCCCGCGCCACCTGTGTGAGGAGTCCGCTGTGACCGTTGATCCGCGTGTCTTCGCCCGCATCGAGGCCGCCGCCACCCACCCGTTCGGGGTCCTGGACCTGGAAGCCGTCCGATCGCTGCCGGACTTCGTGTCCTGGCGGGGCCGCGACTGGGACTGCTCGGACTGCGGCGCCTACGGCCGGGGCCACCGCACCCCGCTGGACGGCGCCAAGGCCGCACTCGCCCACATCGCCCACGAACACCACCCCGCCCTGGCCCACCGCGACGGCAACGGACTGCTGCTGGGACAGCGGGTCCACGTCGTCTACACCCCGCCCGGCGGACCTGAACTGGAGGACACCGGCCTGTTCCTCGCCGTCCACAACCCGGCCACGATCCGCCCCGGCATGACCGAGGCGGAGTCCGGCGACCACTACGAGTTCGAGTTCGACCGGCTGGGCCACCGCGTCCTGCCACGCGCCCACATCACCGCGCTCACCCCCGCCGACGAGCGGGGCTGAGTGCCCGGGGCGGACTGGAGCACGTCCGGCCCCACCCGAGTCTGTGTGATCCGATGATCGGAGGAATCATGTCCGTTTCCTGGGCCGACCTGGCCCCTGACGCGGTTCCGCTGCCGCCCGCTCCCCCACCGCACCACCTTCCCGGCTTCCCGGCCCTGCGCGCCCACGCCCGCCAGGCCACCACACAGTTGCCCGTCCCGCAGATCTGGACCACCCCCGGCCAGGGTGCGGTGCTGAATTGCCCTTGCCAACCCGGACTGGGTGTGCCGGTGCCGCAGTACTACTGCCCGAACGCCCAGCGCCGCCTCATGGCCGAGCGGCGGTGCATCAACTGCGGCGAGCCCGTCGACGGGCCGCTGGTGTTCCTGGGGGTGCTGGGAGCGGGGGCGACCACCGCCCCGCCGCTGCACCCGGCCTGCGCGCGCCGTGTCGTCGAGGTCTTTCCCCGCCTGTGGAGCCTGCGCAACGCGGTGGTCCTCGCCGCTACGGGATATGCGCTGTACGAGCAGCGGCTGACCCGGATCACCGACGGGAAAGCCCGCTACACCTATCCGCGTTGCGGCCTGGACGGCAACGCTGGTCTGGGGGTACTGGGCCTGCTGGTCGCGGTCCCCGACACCCAGCATCCCGTCCCGCTCAACGCCTGGGCCAACGACCATTACGGTCGCGGCCAAAGCGAGCGGGTGAGCGGGACATGAGCGCGCCCGATACGGCGGGGCCGCCGCCGATCCACCCGCGCCGTCTGCCGCTGCCGTCCGGGATCGCGCAGTTCCTCGCGCTGGCTCTCGACCACGGCTGGGACCTGGCCGTCCTGCGCGAGGACCGCTCCGGGACGCACCTGGTGTCGGTCCGGCTGGAGCGCGGGGCGTTCCGCGCCGAGGTGTGCTGGGCGGTGCGGCCCGAGGGAAGCTACCGGATCGTCGAGGCGACCGTGTGCCTGCCCGGTGCGGGCAAACGGTGGTCCACGCTCGGATCGGTCAAACAGTTGGTGGCCCATCCGCCGATCGAGTGGCGGCTCCGCGGACGCGGGGCCGTGTGCGGGCTGTACGCCTACCCCGACGGCACCGGCTACACCCTGCACCGCTCCCTGACCGGCAACGGCCCTGCCCCGTGGGCGGGCGCGGACACCACCCGCCACCCCGACCGTGCCGGCGCCTACCAGGCGCTGGTGCGGCTGGGCCGGTCCCTGCTCGAGAGGGGGTGGGAAGCCGCATGACCGCCACGACCCGCGCCTCGATGCTGGCCCGTTCCACCGTGCGCGGCTACTGCGTCGGCAACTGCTGCAACGGCGCCCAGTCCCGCACGATTCGGGTACGCCGCCGCCGTGCCCTGCGCAAGGCAGAGAAACGCTTCTGGCGTCGGGACCAGGAGGTGGCCCGGTGACCGCCGAACAGGCCCGCACCCAGGCACGCCGGATCGCGGCCACCGCACATGATCGGTGGAGGAGCGTGTACGGGCCGTCCCGCCTGGAAGTCCCCGTGAGCGCGGTGGCGTGCCTGGCCCTGTACACCGGAGTGCGGCAGCCCGATGTCCTCGACCCGCTGCGGCGCCTGCCCGATCTGCGCCTTCACGAGTTCCGGCGCGACCAGTGGGCGCGGTGGAACCACGCGGCCGCGGTCTGGCCGGGACTGCACCCGTACTGGGTGTGCTTCTTCGAGTGGCTGGTCGAACCCGACAGCCGCCTGCTGCTGGCCGGAGCCCGGGCCGTGGTCGCCGGCTGCCTGGACGCCGGACTGCTGGGGTTCGTCGGCGACCCGCACCGCCGTACCCGCGTCGACCTGCTCGGCGCGGTCCTCTACGAGCTGCGGCGGAACAGCTTCGGCGGCCTCACCGACCCGCTCACCGTGCGCCCGCGTCGCGACGTCCAGCGGCTGAGCACCGCCCAGCCTGGGGACACGCTCACCCTGTCCGATGTCGGCACCGGTACCCGACTGCTGCCCGTTGTCCATGACCTGCGCGGACGCGGTATCGCTCCCGCATCCGTGCGCTGGCGCTTCCACGAAGTCGACGAACTGGCCGCGGCCTGCCTGGCCGTCAACACCGTGCTGTGGGGCCTGCACCCGAGCGTCCTCATCGACACCGGTGACGACTGGCTGGACGAGGCCCACGAAATGCGCGAGGCCGCGCTGCGCCGCGACTGCGGCCACTGACCCGCACAACCGTCCCGCGGCGGCCCGCCGTGCCGCCGCACCTCCAGCACCGCACCACCGGGAGTCTCCGTCATGCCCGAAACCTGGAAGACCGTGCCCCAGCCGCCGGCCGTGGCCGCTCTGCCGACCAACACCGCCGGGTTGCCCGTGCCGTGGAACGCGTCCTGGACCACAGCCCCTGAACGGGTCCGCCACCAGGTTGGTCTCGGCCTTGTCCTGGACTGCGACTGCGTCCACGGCACCCCCCGTTACGGGGAGCAGTGCATGCGCCGCCAACGCCAGGCCATGGTCGAGCGCCGCTGCGGCCTGTGCGGCCAGGCGATCGCCCCCACCGACACCGTGGTCTTCTACGGGTCCCCCGCCCAGGCGCCGCTGTTCATCGAACCGCCCACCCACCCTTCGTGCATGGCCTACGCCGCGCGGGTGTGCCCGCGCCTGGCCGAGCACGCCGGGGTCTCGGTGGTCTTCCTGAGCCGCGACTACCGCCTGCTGCAACGCCGCGCCCTGACCGCGGACCCGCAGGACATGGCGGACCACGGGCTGTTCGACCTCGACGACCCGCTGGCCCGTCTGGCCGGGGTCCTGGACTTCTATGTCGCCGTGCCCACCGCGCCCGAGATCGTGCCGGTCACCGGGTGGCTGGCCACCCGAGCACCCCGCCTGCCCTGACCGCTCCACACCACCGGAAGAGAGGGAAGAACTGTGCCCCAGGCCACTCCCGCGCTGTACTACGTGTTCGACCAGCGCCCGGCCGACACCAGCGCGCACTCCGCCGTTCGCGACCTCATCGCCATGCCCTGCCGTGGAGCGCGCGTCCCCGGCGAGGTGGTGGAGTTCATCGGCGACAGCGACTGCGTCGAGGACCTCGCCACCCACCAGTTCGGGACGATCCGCTGGGACGAACACCGCCGCGTCGCCACCCTGCTCTACGTCCGCCCCGCCCACCGGCGGCAGGGCATCGCCACCGCACTGTGGACCACCGCCGCAACCCTGCATTCCCGCCGCACCGGCAAACCGCTGACCATCAGCACCGCACGCACCGTGCTGGGGGAGGTGTGGGCCCGCCACCTGGGATTGGAGGCGCCGCTGGAGCGGCTCGTCCTGCCGCTGACACCTGCCGCGCACACCCGCGACGTGCCGGCGCGGCTGCTGGTCCCCGACACCACCGTGGCCCTGGCCCGCGACCTCGCCGCCCGGTACCGCCTGCCGCTGCGCGAGGTCATGGCCTGCTGCCAGGCCACTGTCGAGGCCGCTCTCGCGTTCAAGGAAGGACGCCGGTGACTCCTTCCGGCAACCGCGTGTTCAAGGACCCGGTCGTGCGGCTTTCCGCTGGACTGGACGCCGTGCTGCCCGTCGCCGTACTCACCGCGCTGCCCCAGGTCGCACGCCTCACCCCGGCTGAGCGTCGCAGGCTGGCCAAGGAATGCGCGGACACGGTCACCGCGCACGGCGACGACCTGCTCTACGGTGGACCCCACTGCACGACGACCTTCGCAGCCCTGGCCCGAGGCCTGGCGGCGGGCGCGCTCCAACCGGGAGGCGTCACCGTCGCCGGACACCACTTCTGCGCCAGCCCGCACGAGGACTGCCCCACACCGGGTGCCGCCGCACTGCATGCGCGCCTGAACAGCTAGGACCGGCTGTTCTGCTACGGGTGCGTGGCGCGGGACTCGATGGAGTGCCCGCCAGGGCGTGCCCGCGCGTCTTCGGCCCGGCCGCCCTGTGGCAGAACCCAGGGCTCGACCTCAGGGCGGGCGACACGCGGGCGCAGGAACCGGGGCGGACTTCCACGAGCACGCGGACCGGGTGATCCCGCCGCGCCGTGGCCCTGCACCAGGCCGACGCCGCGAAGCCTGCTCGGCGATACCGGTGCCCGGTTCTTTGTCGGAGCCGCGGAGCCGAAGAGCGGCCCGCGAGGCTCTGAGACGGGCCCCGGGGTCTACCGTTTCGGTCACCGTGTGGGGCCGTCAGGGTGTGGTGGTTCTGTGATGCTCATGGCGTCGGCGATCCAGGCATAGGGGACGCGGTCGTGGTCGTTCTCGTCCTCGGTTCCGTTGATCACCGCCACCAGGGACAGGTACCGGCCGTGGGTGTCGTCGTAGCCGGGGCCGGGGTCGGCGGCTTCCTCTTCGGCGAGTTGGCGCAGAAGGTCGGGCACCTGCCGGTAGCCGTCGGCCATCCGGTCGCGGACCTCGGGCGTCAGCGGCGTACCGGACAGCGCGGTGACCTCCTCCACAAAACGCATCACGGCCTGTTGCACACAGGCGGAACGCGGCGACTCCCCGGCACGGTAGGCGGCGAGAAGCTCCCGCATGAGCGGGGCTCCGCTGTCGTGGATGAAGTCCTGGAACGGCTCGGTCGCCAGGAGCTGGGCCTCCGGCGCGGAGTAGGCATCGCGCAGGTAGGCGCGGACCGCGTCGCGAAACTCCGGGCGGGACACCAGGTCGGCCAGCTCGATCCAGGCTTCGAGCTGGGCGGCCGTGGGGTCGGCGGGCAGGACCGGACGCATCCCGCGCAGCCGGTCGACCAAGCCCTCGGCGACGTCCAGTCCCTCACCGACGTCGTTCCAGAAGTCGTCGATGGCCTGCTGGCGTTCCTCGTCGCTCATCGAGACGAGCTTGTGCATCAGGTCGGCCCGGGCGGCCGTGCCGCCCTGTTTGATCAGGGCCCTGAGCACCGCCCGCCGGGCCCGCAGGGCGCGTTCCTGCCGCTCGACGACGCCCAGGTGTGTGGTGAGCAGGTCGTGCAGGGTCGTGCCGCCGCGCAGCAGGCGGCCGATCTCCTCTGGCCTCGCGTCGTTGGCGTTCTGCGGCGGCCAGCCCGCCGCCGGTAGGGCACCTCATACCTCCGGCATGGCCTGCTGGGTCGGCCTGTCAAGAACAGTAACCCCATGAATTCAACCTCAGTACTTCCAGGCCCCACACACCAGCTACACCACCAGAACCATCTAGTTCCGGCTCAATACCAGAGGACCTCTTCGTATTCATCTTCGTACTCGTATGCCTCTTCGTCCTCGTCAGGCGGGACCGCGCGGCCGCAGGCAAAGCAGCAGTTGGCTGCGGCCGCGACGGCACTGGTCGAGATCATTGCGGACGAGTTGGGCATCACCACGGGCCTCGAGTGTCTGACCACGGGCGATATCGGGGCCTGCGGTGAAACGGCACTGAACGTGGCGATGACGCTATTCGCACCAGGCGGGGTGCTGGCCAAGCTCGCGGTTAAGTACGCACTGCGCTGGGGCAAGTTCGCCAACCTGGTCCCCAGGATCGAAAAACTGGGCGGCGAGATCATCTCGGCGATTAGCACGCTGATGAAGAAAGACCCGGGCAACGCCATATGCCCGATCAGCAACAGCTTCGTACCCGGTACCCCGGGTGTTGATGGCCGACGGCACGTCCAAACCGATCGAGAAGGTCAAGACCGGCGACAAGGTACTGGCCACAGACCCCGAGACCGGTGAACAGGGTCCCAGGACGGTGCTGGCCACGATCGTCGGGGCCGGGGCAAAAGACTTGGTAGAGATCACGGTGGATCCGGCCACCGAGAGATCGGCTGACGATGACAGTGACAGGGAGACCACGCCCGAGCCAACCGCGGTGGGCGATGTCATCATCGCCACCGACGGCCACCCCTTCTGGGCCCCCGAACTTGGCCAGTGGGTCGACGCCATCGACCTGACCCCGGGAATGTGGCTGCAGACCTCGGCTGGCACCTGGGTCCAGATCACCTCCATCAGGGCATGGGCCCAGGCAACTACCGTCCACAACCTCACCGTCCAAGGCGTCCACACCTACTATGCATACGCGAACACCACGTCGCTGTTGACGCATAACTGCGAAGACGGAGTTGTCCCCACAATCAGTAGCGATAGGTTGGGACATATCTATAGTCGTCACGGAGAAGGTGCGAGAGAGCGAGATCAGAACGCCGGAGAATTCAATGAGTCATTCCTCTATGACGATGAAGACAATGAATTGCTTGAGCAGAGACTTCTGGATGCAGTGAGCAATAGTGATCCTAGCCCTAATCCTAGGAGGAGAGGACATCTCCATCGCTATGACTATGGGTATGGAAATGACATTGGACGGGATGGAGAAGTCAGCACTAGTACCGTTGAGATTGTTGTGCTAGATAGTGGAAATATATGGACTGCGCATCCCGTAAAGAGGAGGTGATCTCGACAAACAGGATTTTAAGGGTGTGGGCAGGGCGACTTTGGTGGCTCCGCCCCTGTCATTCCAATTTTTCTCTGGCATTCCCATGTTTGTCGAGGGTGGCAGTTCTGTAACCCCTCTAAAGTAATCAGCTGTAGGCCTGTCTGTAGGTGTGTGAACCATGACAGCGGCATCGTCGCAACCTGTCGTCGGCTAGAATGGTCAAATTCTGATGAGCGGCGGCGTAGTTCAGTAGCTGTAGGATATGAATGCATGTGTCGACGATCTAGGAGGTCGCTCCAAGTTGGGTCATATTTGTGGATGAGACTGCAGTGCGGTGCTGACCAATAACCTTGAATGATGCTATAGCTGGTGGCTTGAAATATGTACTTCCTAGAAAAGCTAGACGCTTCTGTTTCCGGATACAGGAATATTTATTTTGGCATGAATCTCTTTGGGGAGGAAGTTGGAATCGTCTACAAAGACAACTATTTGTTAGATGCTGGTGTTAGTTTTTCCTGTCGCCCGGGGGGTTTGGCGATCCTGTGGAAAGGGAGTGCTGTCGACGTTCCGGAACTTCCTCCTCAGGTAGATATCATCGACCGTCTTGGCGATTCTTTTGTTATCGCTAGTAGGTTGCTTGCTGCTCGTGGAATGGAAGAGGGCGACGAACTCTCTGAAAGAGAGGTGAATGCTTGGATTGTTGACGAATTCGGGCGGATTCAAAGAAGCTTGTTCCTGGGAAACGAATTCTCTCATCTGTCCGCGGACAGGGATGGAAATATATGGGTTGGCTATAGGGACAAGCCAAGTTGGTGGCGGGTTCCCTTTGAGGAGGGCGCGGACGGGGAGGACGACAGGGTTTCCTTCCTTCCTGGACTGCTTCGCTGGAGTGCAGAGGGAAGAGTGAACTGGACCCTTCCTTCCCAAGGGACTTCCGGCGAATTTTTCTCTTGCTATGCCCTGAATAGTGGCCCCTTGGGGACTGTGGCTGCATTGGATCATGAAAATCTAGTTGTTCATGTGGATGTAGATGGCTCTACGAGCATGTTTCCCTCAACGGTTATCGCTCCACAGGGTATTGCTTTCGACGGGGAGAAATTTGTGTTCCTAGGGAATTACGGTTTGAGAAGAAAGCGAACTTCCCGTGTTGGATTCGATTTAATCTCTGTGGGTATCGTAAAGAATGGAAAAATTGAGATTCAGGATATTTCTAGGGTGGTTATGCCAAATGGTGATCCCTTGCCTCATTTTCCGCAAGGTGTCTCCTGTGCCGGAAAATCGATAATGATGAACTTCGGAGACCCTGGAGTTGTCTTCAAGCTGGTGTTGTGATGGCGGGAGCGCTGTACTGGGCTTTTTCATCCTGTTTCGCAGAGTTGGAGGACCAGCACTGCTCGGACGATTTCGCTGGATGCGGTGGGGCAGCATCGTAGGCGGCGGAGGACGTGCCGGTTCTTCAGTTGGGCGATGGCCCACTCGCCAGGAGCGCGGAGCTTGGCGTGGGCGGAGTTGGCGTCCTTCTTCCATTGCGGCTTGCCCCGGCCCTTGAACGGGCAGAACACCACTTTTGGGGCCAGACCGACATAGCCCTTGTCAGCCAAGCCGAGCAGCCCCGCGGCCTGGATCCGCTCGGCGACTTGGTGAAGAAGTGGTTGCGAAAGTCGAGCATGTGCATTTACTGAGGCAGCCGCAAACCCAGTCAGGACGTCGAGGGTGCCTGGTGAAAGTACTTGGCGATGTAGCCACAGGTCACTGCCTGATCACGGTTAGCTCCCCGCTCGCCGTGATCAGGCTGATGTCGGGCTGAACGCCCCAGCGCAATACACGGGCCAGTTCGTCCTCGGCTGCCGGAGCAGCGACCGCCACAGCCGAGGCGGCATGCGGTACGACGCCCGCCAGGGTGGTTGTGGTGGCCTCGGCCGAGGGACGGAGAGGTGTGCCCATCGGGGCCGTTGAGGCGGATGACGGAGTGGAAGTGGACGACACCGAGCGCTGATACTCGGGAGACCTTGGCAAAGGACGCCATCACCTGTCCAGCAGCTCCCGTTGGGACAGGCCTGCAGTTTTGACCAGGCAACAGCGCAGGACCAAGGGAAGCGCCGCCACAGCTTCAGGGACAGGGCGTTGAACAGGATCGAGCCTACGTAGTCACAGCAGTCTGGGTACAGCGTTTCCCCGAGTCAAGTCCCTTCGAAGCCGTGGGCAGGCGGGGCAGGACATGACTCGTCCGCGCGGGTAGGCGGTGGCGCCGTGGATGTGGGGGTAAGGAGTCGGACCCCGGCGACGAGCGCCAGGACGAGGATGGGACCGGAGGTCAGCAGTCAGGAGGCGAGGCGTCGTATGCCTTCTCGACCCTTCTGAGAATCCGAGACGGTGGTGACAGGAGTGAGGAGCGGGCAATGTCGTCACTGGTCATCTTGATGGACTAGCACCGCTGGCGGTCCCCTGGAGAGGGCAGGTTCGCGTACCTGTGGGCGGTGTTCGGCTGTGTGCTCGGAGACGTAGAAGGAGTGGGGCGCGGTGCCACTGGCCGGCCACGGACGCCTCCTCGGGCGTCTCGGCGGGGATTGCGCAAGCGGAGACCAACGCGGTCAGGTCGAGGTTGCCGAGGGCCAAGGAGGGCGGTCTCCGAATCGTTGACCTGGTGGCAGGTCCGCCTCGAGCACTGGGCATGGAGGGCGGTGACGCCGCGGCTGATCTGTTGGCCGCAGCAGGACAGGTAGATGCCGAAAACCTGCCCGAGCTGCTCGACGCGCAGCAGCGCGGTTGAAGTCTTGGCGATCTCGTCTTTCTCGCTCCCGCCCGGTTATCAGGTGCAGCTCGGCCAGCTTGCCCACCAGGACTACGACCGGCATCGGCCGCAGGTCCGCAATGGCATAGGTGGAAAACTCACCCCGGAGGGGACCGCCCCTGCCGTCCACGACGGCCAGGAACTTGCCCTAGTCGTGGAGCTTGTCCGGGGCCTTGTACAACCGGGGGTTTGGGCGGCCAACACATTCGATGCCTTGTGCACCTACCGGTAGGCGGTGACCAGGCTGACGGCGTGATCGCGGGCCAGGACGGTGACGCGGCTGCCGTCACGGAAGCGGCGCAGCACCAGGAATGCTTGACGAAACGGAGCCAGTTCCCGAGGTCAGCGGGGGCGCCGGGGGTGCTGCGGTGGACGGCCAGCAGGCGGGCCACGTAGTCGACACGAGGCCGGGGCGTCAAGCACAGCAGATACAGGGAACCACCGTGAAGCCTCTGGAGCAACGGGATATGGTCTTGACAGACCCGTTCCTACCAGGGGATTAACGCCTGCCAGGAACCACCCTCGCCATCCCACCCCCGACCCACCACCCAGCTCGTTCCCCCGAGGAAAACCGCATTGAATTTTGAGCCCCACTCGGGAAATGCCTCTCCCCAGGATGGGAAGAGACGCTTGACTTTGCCCGAGGCGAGGGCTGCGGAGACGGTAGTAGGATCACCTTCGGCGAAAAGGAGAGAACATGGCAGATTTCAGGTACTACTATGCCGAGAACGAGACTGGTGACAGAATTGACGACCCCTCCGAAGACGCCCTGTTCATGATGATCAAGGAACTCGATGGAGACGAGAACACTTTTGTTGTCGTCCAGCCTGAGGAAGAAAAACCTGAATGGTACGTATCGATCGCGACCTCTGATGAAAGCGGATATGAAATCGTCCGCTACGACTCTAAGACAAGCGAGCATGTAGTGACTGTTGATAATAGCGTTGATCGAATCTCTGTCGACATCACCGTCTGGACGGCTGCCAGGAGTGTCAAGAACGGACCCTTTTCGCCTTGACGGTGCTGGCGCAACCTCGTACCGATCGCCCTGATCCCCTGTTAAACGGCAGCCGTGGTCGACGGGGTGTCAACCACGATCGTCCCGTTCCACCAAGAGCTTGGACTATTGGCGGACTGTGGCTGTCTGCTGCTATCACACCGCTCCTGAACCCAGTGGCCCGCACCCGCGTCCAGCGGTCGCGATAACGCAGGCTTGAACCCGCCGCCCAGGCTCTGCTCGTCCTGATCCACCCGCACCCGGTCACGGCTGTTTCAAAGTCGGGGTTGGGCGACATCGGCGCTGGTCACAGCCGTGTGACGATCCCGGGTGAGTCCCTGGACACGACAACGGAGCCCCGAGAGGAGACCAGTGACTACCACATCGCTGATCCCCAAGGACTCCGTTGCGCTTCCAGTCTGCCATGCCTGCCTCCGCCCTGCGTGCGTCTTCTGCTGTCCTGCCCGTTGTCGACGATGGTGATGACCCTCGTGACCGGCGGGGACGACGCCACCAGTTGGGCTGTGTCCTCTCGATCGCCCTGTGCGCGATGCTGTGCGGCGCCCGATCAGTTGAGCGCGATCGGCCAGTGGGCCGCGGCCGCGCCCCAGCACGCCCTGGCCCGACTGGGCGCCCGCCTCACCTGCCCCGCGCTGGGGCTGCGTCAGGCTCCCAGCCCCGCCACCATCCGACGTGTCCTGACCCGTGTGGACCCCGGTGTACTGACCCGGACGAACTGGGCAGAGGAGTTGGCGGTGCTGGTGGTGGACGGCACGACCGCCCGAGGCTCCCACCACGGCGGCCGTGCGGCGGCGCACCTGCTGGCGGCCATGACACCGACCGGGCGAGTGGTCGCCCAACTGCGCGTGGCCGACAAGACCAGCGAGGCCCACGCACTCGCCGAACTCCTCGCCGACCTGGACCTCGCCGGTGGTGTGGTCAGCGCCGACGCGCCGCACACCTCAACCGCCACCTGGTCGAACAACGCCAAGCCCACGACCTGTTGTGCGTCAAGACCGACCAGTCCGCCCTGTGGGCCCAGGTCAAGAAACCGCCGTGGTCCCAGGCCCCGGTTGCCGGGGCGAGAACGCGACCGCGGCCACGGCCGCGTCGAGACCCGCACCACCAAGGTGCTCACCGTCCCGAACCTGGCCTTCCCGCACGCGGTCCAGGCCCCGCGGGCGCATCGGTGGACCAGGAACCCGACCACCGGTCGGATCACGCGGTCCCATGCCTTCTGGGTCAGCGGTGGTCTCGACACGGGTGGCGGCAGCGTAGCCCTGCCGGGCGTGCTCCAACAACCGTTCGGCGATCCGCGGCCCCAGCACCACACCGGAATCGAAACCGTACACAGAGGTGGGCGGCCAGGGCCGGGGTGCGGGGCGATCCGAACAGCAGCCGGTAGTGCACCAAAGCGGGGTGGGCGGCCAAGGTCTTCTCGATGGCCTCCAGATAGGGGACGTCCCGGGAACGGGAACCGGTCACCGCCAGGAACACGCGGGCGTTCTCGGCCACCTGCACCACCGCCTCCCGCAATTCCCGGGGGTCGGTGAGCAGCCGGGGCAACTCGTCTGCCTCGGCCGCCTTGTCCTGGTGGGCGAACAACTCCTCGACCGGCTGGCCGTAGTAGTCGGCGAGCAAGGTCCGGTAGCGGCGGGTAGTGGTGTGACGGCCCAACTCCCACCCCGAGAGCATGGACGGAGTGACACCACTGGAACCGGCGGGGGAAGCCGCGTCAAGGTCGGCGCACACCTGCTCCAGTGTGGCGTCTCGATCGAGTCGGGCCTGACGCAGCGGGCTTGGGCGGGGGGCTGGGGACCTCAACGCACCACGTCCTCCGAAAAGGTCAGGGAGCGGGCTGGGGAGTAATCGTCGTTTCACGCACCACGGGCATGGACAGCAGCTTGTCGCACACCGCCCGCCACGCGAGGTAGCGGTTGATGAGGACCTACCCCTGCGGCGGGTGGAACCCATCAAGCATCTGCTTCAACTCCGCGGCGGCGAATCCCTGGAATTCCCGTACCCGCCGGATGGGCATCGCATACCCCACCCTCCGGCCCTCGCGTGCCAGATACGGTTCCACGGTCGCGCCGTTGCCGGGGCGCATTCGTTCGGCGATCCGCGCGATCTTCTCAGGGGTGTCCTCGATCGCCACGTCCAGGTCGATCACCGCGCACAATCGGCTTTCGGGAGCGGTCAGGTATACGAACCACTGCGCGGGCGCTCCAGTGAAGAACCGGCGCCGGAACTCGTGGGTCTTCTCCCCGGTCCACACCAGCTCGTACCACTGGGTGTCCAGGCACATCACCACCGGCACCGGAGTAGAGACGGGGATGTCGAACAACGGCTGCTCCACTGGGGCTCCTCGTATGTCAAGGGATGGGTGGGGCCACAGTAACCACCCGCTTTCCGGGTGCGCAGCCGCTTGTCCAACTCCTCCCAGCCCTTGTTCACCGTGTGGACAACCAGACGGGCAAACGGTGGACAACCACCTCGACAACGCTTGATCTGGCTTTGGGCCGCGCGACGGGTGAACCTGACAGCACGCACCTGTCGGAGGTCCCCGTGCACCCTCGAACGATCGGCTTCCCTCGTGAAAGCGACGCCGCGGAGCGTCGCACCCTGCTCACCCCCACCTAGCCCACACTCTGGCACGCGCCGGGTTTCACCTACTCACCGAGCCCGGTACCGGGTCCGGTATCGGCCTGGACGACCAGGAGTTGTACGAGGAGGGCGTGGAGTTCACCGACTCCTCCCGGGTCTGGTCAGCGCCTCTAGTCCTGCGTTACAAATCCGGCCCCTGCCACGACCTGCACCGCCTTACCCCCGGACAGGCGATCGGGGCCATCTTCCATGCCGAAGGCGATCCGCACATGCTCACCGCCCTCACCCGAAGCGAGGTGAGCGCGTACAGTTACGAGTTCCTGAACGAGGACGGCCGCTTCCCCTGGCGGCAGCAGGAGGGCGTATCGCCGGAACGCTGGCGGTACACGCCGGCGCCCAGGCATTGCGCCACCCGCGCGGCCGAGGGGTGCTGCTGGACCACATTCCGGGTGCCCCGCGGGCCAGGGTCGTGGTGATAGGCAACGGCAACGTGGGGCACGCCGCAGCGACCACCGCCGCTGCGCTGGGAGCGCACGTCACCGTCCTGACCCGTACCGCAGACTCCGCCGCCGCCTATACGCACCGGGCACCGGCCGGGACCGTGGTGGCGCCCAATACCCCCGACCAGCTCGCTCGGGTACTGGCGGGCGCAGACCTGGTCATCGGCGCCATCCTCATCTCCACCTACACCACCCCCGCCATGATCAGCCGTGCCCACCTGGCGGCCATGCAGCCCGGCGCGGTGATCGTCGACGCCACCTGCGGGTACGGCCCCGGTTACCTGCCCACCGCCGGTGGCGTCCAACAACCCGGGGACGCACCGCACATCGTGGACGGCATCCTGCACCTCAAGCACGACGCCCTGCCCCGGCTGGTGCCGCGCACCGCATCCCACGCCTACACCCGCGCCGCCGCCCCCTACCTGCTGAGACTGGCCCGCCACGTCCTCGACCAGGTTCCGGACGAGGCCGTGGCGACCGCCCGCATCGCCCAC
Source organism: Thermobifida halotolerans (assembly GCF_003574835.2). Classification (NCBI taxonomy): domain Bacteria; kingdom Bacillati; phylum Actinomycetota; class Actinomycetes; order Streptosporangiales; family Nocardiopsidaceae; genus Thermobifida; species Thermobifida halotolerans. The sequence continues at coordinate 2,178,645 of NZ_CP063196.1, forward strand.
CGCGGAGACCTGACGCACCCGGTGGTACGCGAGCACGCTGACCTCTACCACACAGGACGGGCCGCATGATCACTCGCCACAGTCCTGCGACCGTGGGGAAGCGGGTGGTCGCCGGCTACCGCGACCGCGCCGCCTTCGCCCGAGCCGAAGCCCGCCCCATCGTCCCCCACCTGCTCACCCGGGCGTTGGGCGGGGTGGAGGAGGTGGTGGAGTTCCCGTGCGGGACCGGCCACTTCCTCACTGCCTACGCCCAGGCCGGGGTATGGGATGGGCCGTTGGTGGGCGAGACGCCGGTCTCGGGAAGGCCCTCAGGAGGCTGTCGCGCCCCCTGAGGGCTCTGCACCGCTTGCACCTGTCATGCGGTCTTGTCGGCTCTGACGTGTGTTTCGATCTGTTCGAAGATGTCGGCGTCGGTTTCCTGTTGCCAGGCCGGCAGGTCGTCCCAGTCGGCGACATAGGAAGGCTTGGGTTCGGGGAAGTGCTGGTAGATCTGGCCGATCCAGCACAGGGCGACGAACCGGCCCTTCTGGGATCGGGTGAGTTTGGCGGTGGCGCCGTTGGTCGTCTCGACGAAGGCGGCGACCTGGTCGTAGACGGCGGTCGCGGCGGCCCGTTCCCAGTCGGGGGTGTCCTCCCAGGGAGCGATGTAACCCGGTTTGGGGTCGCCGGGATAGTGGTTCTTCACCCCGGTGATCCACGCGTCACGAAACAGACGGCCTCGCTCGTCGTGCACTTCAACTCCTCTGTCGGTTATCCGGAAACTGCAGGTCCGGTGAGGGCGGTGATGTCGTCGTTGAGTCGACGGATGCGTCCATCGTGGAGCAGCGGCAGCAGATGCTGCTGAAGCCCTCGCAGCTTGCGGTTGATCACGCCCGATCCGGTCTGGCGGGCCGCCTCCACCGCCTCGGCGGTGAAGGCCACCACCTGCTCTGGGTCTCGACGCTGGACGCCGAGGAGCGCGAGGTCGGCGAGTACGCCGGCACGGCGCCGCACCGTAAGGGTTCCGGTCAGGGCCTTGGTGAGCGCTGTCTCGGCGAGATCAGACCGGCCCAGCGCGACATAGCAGGTGCCGCGCTCTTCAGCCAGACGCGAGCCGTCGAAGCGCAGCCAGCCACCGTTGTGGACCTGGCCGGGCAGGTCCAGGACCTGCTCCGCGGTGTCCAAAGCCCGCTGGCAGGCGTCTTGGTCTCCGAGACCGGCGAAGGTCTCAGCCTGCACGGCGGCGACCCAGTGACGGGTGGACAGTTCCGAATCCCCGCGGCGTGCGAGGACCGCGGCGAGCTCCAGCAAAGGGACCGCTTGGGGGAACTGCTGTTCATAGACCGCAACGAACGCGTGCCGTGTCAGTGCACACGCCCAGAGGTCGAACGCTCCGGCCTCTTTAGCTGCAGAAGCGGCGAGGGAATAGCAGTGGGCGGCGTCGGTGTAGTGGTTGCCGTCGAAGAAGATCTCTCCGGCCAACTGGAACAGGTCCGCGGTCAGAAGACAGAGACGCTGGTGAGCGGCCTCATCGTGGGGCTGTTTGAGCTTGTCGGTCAGCACGTCGAGCTGGGTGCGCACCAGGGGCAGCACCTGGCTTTTGGACGGGGCCAACCCGAAGACGCGCCACAGGTTGCTGTTCAACTGCGTGTACTCGTCCAGCGCGGTGGCATCCAGGTGCCCCGACCGTCCTGGTACGGAACCGGTCGCTTGGTCGATGCCCGGTACGAACCCGGCAGATGGCAGGGCCAGCAGTGTGCCGGTGACACTGAACAGGCGCAGCAGTTCACGGCGGTTCATGTCGTCATTCTCCGGAGTGCCCGCCTGACCGGGACACACCGGGGTCAGACCGCGGTCGTTTCGCCGGTCCGGGCCTGCCGTCCCGAAGGGGGAGTTCTGGGTGAGTGCCCGTACCACGGGGCTGTTCGAGTTGGATCTCTCAGTGGCGGGTGTGGTGCAGGTAGGTGCTGAGATGTCCTCGGCATCCGATGCGCTGAGCGGTGCGCCCGCACTCGATGATCCCGCGCCCGTGTTGGAGGTTGGAGGGAGGATGCCGAGCCCTTCCAGTGCTCTGCGTTTCTTGGCCGCATCGCGCAGGGAGCGCTTCCCGGACTCCATCTGCGAGACCATGCCCTGGGACAGGCCGGTCATGTTCCCGATGGCCTCTTGCGTCAACTCCGTGTGGATACGCAGCAGGCGCACGATCCGCGTCACGTCCGAACGCGCCACCGCCTCACCGACGTCACGACGCTGCCGGAAGGCGCCGGGAATGCACTCGCATCTCCCCTCGGCACGGTCGTGCCCGCAGTGGCCGCAGATCATGGAGGCCATGATCTCCTACAGAAGACGTGCACTCCATAACAGATTATTACGGTCCGCAATCCGGTGCTCAGGCTCCTCATACACCGCGGACCAGCGCGAGCAGACGGTGTGAGCACACAACAGGTTCCTGCTTCAGTGGACGAGGACCGGATCGAGTCGGGGAGGCCCCATGTCTGCCGCTGTCGAATTCGCGGAAGTCGCTGTGTGTGCGGCGGTCGAGGCTGCTCGGGCGCGGGGATCACGACCGACACGCCTGAGTTGCTGCGGCTGGGGGAACGCGCGGTGCTCACCCTTGCCGACGGACGAGTGATCGCTCGGGTGGAGCGCGGCGCGGACCGCTATGAGACCGCCGCGCGCGAGGTGGCGGTGGCCCGCTGGCTGGACCGGGAAGGCGTTCGTGTCGGCCGTCCGCTGGGCGGAGAGCAACCGTATCGGGTTCGGGGCACCGTGGTGACGCTGTGGGAGAAGGTCGACGGCAAGTGGACCGTTCCTGCCGAACTGGCCGCGATCCTGGCCCGGCTGCACAGGCTCGCCCCTCCGCCATTGCTGTGCCTGCCCGACCTCGACCCGTTCGACCGCACCGACGAGCGGATAGCCCACGCCGCCCTGGCACCTGCGCACAAGGACACACTGCGAAGGATCGCCGAACAGTTGCGCGGAGAGTACGAACAGGTGCGTCCGGTACTGTCCCGCTGCGTCATCCACGGGGACGCCAACATCGGCAACGTCCTGGCCACCCCTGATGGCGTGGTCCTGTTCGACCTGGACGGGGTATGCCTGGGGCCGCCCGAGTGGGACCTGGTGCTGACCGCGCTCTACCGCGACCTGGGCTGGCACACCGACACCGAGTACGCCGCCTTCTGCGACGTCTACGGCTTCGACGTGAACGCCTGGGACGGCTATGCGGTGTTCAAACGGATCCGGGAGTTGCGCATGGTGTCCTGGCTGGCCCAGAAAGCCGGAGAAAGCCCCAGGATTGATGAGGAGATCCACCGCAGGATCGCCGACCTGGCCGACCCGAGCCGTCCCCGCCACTGGCACCCCTACTGAACCCGCCGTATCGGCAGCCCGCCGACAATCAGGGGCGAGCGGTCCAGGAACTCTCGCACCGCTAGGTGGGAAGAGGGTCGTGCCGAGTGCGGCGAGGTCGAGGGCACAGAGGCAGTGGGGGGAGTTTGTCGGTGAGCTCGCAGGTGTCGAAGTAGTCGACGGGATTCTCATTCGGCCTGCTGCGGACGGACTCTGGCTCGGTCGCGGTTATCGTCCGGGTACAGGCTGCGGGTGGATCTTCGTCATGGATGGTCGCGCTGGGTGTCGATGTACCGGTCCTGTCCAGTGGGTGCTGTGCTCGCGTGCTCGTCTTGTTCCGGCGTGGTGGGTGATCCTGCGTTGAGTAGTGGAAAGGTCTCTTCTTCTGCGGGGTACTCACTTGGCGTACGCGGTTACTGGAACTCGTCGTTTAAGAGAGCGTGGACGCGTCGTGTCTGGTGTTCGAACTCGTCGGTGCGTGTGTATCGGCTTTTCCACAGCACGCTGAGCCAGCGCAGTGCAACGGTTCGCCTGGCAGAGAGGAAACGCCGTCGGCTGGCGTTGTCGGTGATGCCGAGGTCAGGGAGCAGAGCGGCCCACACCTCGTCGTCGATAACGCGGGAGCTCAGGTGTTCGACGAGTTCGGCCGCGTCGTAGGCCGTGTCACTGTGGCCAGAGAACTCCCAGTCCACCGCGGTGACGGTAGAGCCGTTCCAGAGCCAGTTGAGTAAGTTGGAGTCCCCTCGGGAGAAAACTCTCGGCACCGGTTCGTCGAGCACGATGGCGTCGCCGCGCTCATGCCAGATGTCAAGCAGACGGCGCATCTCAGTGGTGAGCGGATCGTTGGGATGTTCGTCGAGTTGGCCAGGCCAAATCTTGGTGATACGGGTGATGTAGTCCGCGGCTGAACCAATACGCGCCAGGGTGGCGAACGGCCCAAGCGGAATCTCACGGAGCTGACGGAGAACAACAGCCACAGCACGCACAGCTTTGACGGGATCACCCAAGTGGGAGATGGGTCCACCAGTTGCCAAGGTCATGCCGACCACGGGAAGTTCGAGATCCGGGGCGTGCCACAGCGGTTGCGGGGTAGCGGTGATACCGCAGGCGGTGACATGGGCGAGGGCTTGGTACTCGTAGGCCGCGCGGTCGCGTTTGTCGGTACGGTACAGCTTGATGACCACCTCACCGTTGGGGCTGTCCCAGACGAACACTCGGTTGTTGTAACCCCCGCTCAACGGTCGAAGCCGCAACCTTGGAAGGGCGTCATCCAGCAGGCTCGGGTCCTGCCGGTGCAAGCTGCGCAGCTCATTGAGCAGACTGGTCGGTACCGAAGCGTCGTGAGCCAAGACGGGTCCTTGTTCGGATCATCGATGCTGGATCAGGTTTGTGGAGGGCGGTTTCCCTGTCCTGGGCGGCTTCGCTGATCGCATCCCGACGACCAGCCCTTGCAGACAACCTGGGTCAGGGGGCGGGGGTCCATGGCCAGGGGCGGGGGCCCCGGCGTCCGCGCAGGCAGTCGACGCGCAGCCGCGCTTCGGTGTGCATGGCCGGATCGTGGGGGGCGTGCTGGGCGAAGTACAGGGCCATGCGGAGTTCCCGGATGTCGCGCAGCACCTCGTAGCCGTCCCAGGCGGTGACGTCGTATCCGTAGAGGTCTGCGAAGCGCGCGTAGTCGTCGGCGCGGACCCAGCCGAAGCTGGTGTGCTTGATCGCGGTGGAGACGAGGTCCCATTCGGGGCGGCCCAGGGAGCAGCGCTCCAGATCGATCAGCCGGGCCTGGCCGTCGGCGCTGCGGGCGACGTTGCCCACCCAGGCGTCACCGTGGACGACGCACTCGGGCAGGCCCGCGGGCAGCTCCTGCCAGGCGGCGCGCAACTGGTCGAGGCGGCCGCGCAGCCAGGCCCGGTCGGCGGGCGGCAGGGTGTGCGCGTCGTCGATCCGCGCCTCCAGGCGCACGAACGGGTCGAGGGCTCCCAGGGCGAGGCCGGGGGGCGGGGTGAGGGCGTGCAGGGCGCGGAGCAGGCGGGCGACGTCGGTGACCGTGCCCGCCTGGTGGGGCGGCAGTTCGTGCCACCAGGTGACGGCACGCCCGTCGACGAGTGCCGACTGGTCCACCTCCAGGGCGCGGACCGCGGGCAGGTCCTCCTCGGCCAGCCAGCGGGCGACGGCGACTTCGCGGGCCGCGGCCTGCTGCTGGCCGGGGCGGGAGATGCGGGCGACCACCTGGCCGGGCAGGCGGATGACGGCGTTCTCGCCGATGCGGACCGCTTCGGCGCCTTCGGTGGCGAGGGCGGCCTGCCGGCCCGCAGCGGCCAGGATCCGGTCGAAGGGCGCAGGGAGGGCCATGGGCAGGTGCCTTCCAGGGCGCGGGTGATCCGGGCACTGACCGCGTCAGCGCCGTCCACCTCGGGGGTCCGGTTGAGGAGGGCATGGAGTTCGCGCAGGTCGTCCTCGGCGCGTCGGGAACGCACCCGCCCGACATCATCAAGGGCCCGGGTCGCGGTGGCCAGTCCCTCCTCGACGTTGCGGCCGTGCAGGTGCAGTGAGGCGAGCTTGATGGCGGAGATGGCCCGCGAGCGCGCGTAGGCGTCCGTGTGGCCGCCGACCGCCTCTTCCAGCCGCCGCAGCGCGCCGGCCGGAGGGTGGACTCCGGCCACCGCCAGGTCCCACAGCGCGTGGGCGGTGTCGCCCGCGTGCTGGGCCGCGTCGTAGTAGGCCATCCACGAAGGAGGCTCGACCGCGGTCGGCGCGGCGAACGCGGCGTCGGCCTCACCGACCGCCCGGAGGGTCTCGGTGCGCAGGCCCGTCTTCGCGTAGGCGCGGGCACGGGCGGTGTGCAGCATGGCTTTCTCCGCGGCGGAGAGCCGCTCGGAGCGCACGAGGCCGAGTTCGGCGTAGGTGATCCCCTGATCGGGGTCTGCGCACCAGACCGCCTGGCGGGCACGGTGGGAGTAGATCTTGGCGCGCAGGTGCCAGTCCCCGGCTTCCTCGGCGCACTCGGCGGCGAAAGCGAAGAGGCGGCGGGCGTCGTCGTGGGCGTAGGCGTCGAAGGCCATGAAACCGGCCACCATGAACAGCTGGGCGACCGCGGAGAAGGCCTCGCCGCGCAGACGGTGCGGACACGGGGCGTGCAGCAGGTCGGCGGCCGCCCGCAGCTGCCCCGCCACAGCGGCGCGCGCCACCTGCCCGCCGTAGGTGTGGTCCCATCCGGAAAAGACCGCGGCCGCCTCCCGGACCTGGGCGATGTCGACAGCGCGCACCTGGTGCGGGCACAGCGTGTCCTGGAACGGCGAGGACAGCGCCAGCAACGGTGAGACGGCCAGACCAGCGGTGGCGGTCCGGAGGAAGTCGCGGCGTTCCACACCCTCCAGCATGGAGGGTTCACCAGTACCAGCGACATGTCCGGTACCCGCCGACGCGGTCTTGTCGGTTTCGGAGGATTCCACCTTCCGTGTGGCGGTGACCAAGCCCTGTGCTCGCGCCAGGACTCCTCCGGTGTCGAGGACTTCGTCAAGACGCCAGGCCAGATCCGTCGGGCAGTGCCGCGCGGCAGCCTCGATCTGGTTGATCACGCTGACATCCGCATCCGTTCTTGTTGCCAATTCGTGTTGGCTCAGTCCGCGAAACTTCCGCCGGTAACGGAGCTTTGTGGCAAGCCAGTCGGTGAGTGAGCGTTCTGGCGGCTCGCGTTGTAGCGATAGGTGACTCGGTGCGCCGAGTCCTTCCATCGCACGGCGCTTTTTCGCTGTGTCACGCAGGGATCTCTTGCCGGATTCCATCTGCGAGACCATGCCCTGGGACAGGCCGGTCAGGTTCGCGATCGCTTCCTGGGTCAGGTCGGTGTGGACGCGTAGCAGGCGCACGATCCGTGTCACGTCCGAACGCGCCACCGCCTCACGGACGTCATCGCGTTGCCAGAAAACAGTCGGGACACACCCACAGCTTCGGGTGTCGCGGTCGCGACCACAGTTGGCGCAGGTCACCTTGCCCCCTTTGGGCGCTGGCCAGTGCTTCCCCCGCAGGGCGCGGGATCTGTCACCAAAATCGGGTGAAACTGACTTTCGGGCGCAGAATCAGCGATTGTTCAACCATGGTAACCATTCTTAGTGGTTCCTTCAGGGCTTGAGGCGATAGGACTATAACACTTTATTGCAGTTATTAGCGGAGGTGTGCTTGTCTGATCCAGCGTCTGGCGGAACGCTGTAGAGCGCCGACAGGACAGTGGCTCCGCTCGGAAGCAAGCATCGTCGCCCATCGTCACGAAAGGTCGAGAACAGATACTCCGCTACAGCCGTGCCGCTGGGCTGTCGAAATGGTCCGTGACAGATCGGTCGGCACTCCTGACGACCGACTGCCCGGCGAGCGGGTCGTGGACAAGAAGCACTGCCGCCTCGCGGTCTCCTGGCCTCCGGCAGTGCCTGGGAAGACTCCCTCTGATTTCTGAGAAAACCACTTCCCGTCGAGGCAGAAGACGACGGTGGTTCTTCTAGAGATCCCAGAAGCCGTCGAAACGATAAGAAACCGTCCAGAAAAGGAGAACGAAGTGAGCATTGCGGTTACTGCTGGACCGTCCACCACCGAAGACCCCTTCGCGCTCGACGTGCAGATCGTCACCGACATTCCGCCGGGAGACCCGATGTTTGCCTGCGGAGACGGAACCAACGACGGCTGCGACCCGAGCTGCGCCTCGGCCTGCCTCACCGGCGGAGTCTGAGACCACTGATCCGCGTGCTGCCCGGGGGAGAGAGTCGGGCTCCGGGCAGCCGCCTCATCCCACCGCTCAGAGAGATGAAATGGGTGCCACCACCAAATCGACACGGCTGTACCGACACACTGGTACGGCGCTGTTGCGGGCCGCTGCCGTGCCCTTGCCCACCTCTTCCCTCAGTTGGCCGGACCTCACCGACACCACAGCAAGCCGAGCCTGGCTGGAACAGGTATGGGACGACCCACGTCTCGCGGAAGCCGTGCGGCAGGCCAGCCCTTCACTGGAAAAGACCGTTGCAGACCTTCGAAGCGGACATCCCGTTCGAGACAAGAAGATCCGCAGCGCCTCCCTGTCCACCGCCCGCTACTTACTTCGCAGCATCGGCCGTCCGACACCTTTCGGACTGTTCGCAGGAGTCGCCCCAGTCAGACTGGGCCCCACCGCACAGGTGTCCTGGGGCCGCGACCACCGGGCCGCCGCCCGCGTCAACACCGAATGGCTGATCGACATCATCGGACAGGCTGAAAGCTGCCCCGAACTGCTGGACCGGCTCTTCGTTGTGCTCTCAGACCTCGCCCACCGCCGCGGCCAGCGACTCGAAATTCCGCGAGGACCGAACCGGGTGACCCTGCACTACACCCGTGTCATCGCCGTACTTCGTGACAGAGCAACCACTCCGATCCGTTTCGCTGCTCTCGTCGACATGCTTGCCGAAGAATTCGCTACCGACCGGGACAGGGTCCGAAGCACACTCACAGAACTGGTGAAACACGGCTGCCTGATTACCAACCTGCGCGCCCCGTTTACAATCACCGACCCGCTCGCCCACGTCGTGGACCAACTCCGCGAGGCCGGCGCCGACACCGTGGTGCACACAGCCCCCTTGGTCAGCGCCCTTGAGGACATCCAAACCGAACTACAACACCACAACCATCCAGCCACCACCCCGCAGAATCAGAGACGCTCCCGAGCAGTGGTCACCAGTGCGATGAGAGAACTGTCCCGGGCCGGACGCATGCCGCTGGCACTGGACCTGCTGCTGGACTGCCAGGTCCAACTTCCCCGTCGAGTAGCGCACGAGATGGAGCGGGCAGCAAGCGCACTGCTGCGGCTGACCCGTCAGCCCACCGGAGAAAAAGCCTGGTACGACTACCATGCGGCATTCGTCGAACGCTACGGCACAGGAACCCTCGTACCACTCACCGATGTCCTCAACCCCGACTCCGGACTCGGCTACCCGGCCGGATACAGCGGCAGCGTGTTCCCCCCACCAGAAGACGGATCCACGGCACGGGACGAACGACTGCTGTCCATGGTCTGGCAAGCTGTGGCCACAGGCGGCCGCGAGATCATCCTCACCGACACAGACATCGACGCTTTGAACAACGGGGACCTCGACCCCCACCGCATTCCTCCACACGTCGAACTCTCCGCACGCGTCCACGCTGCCGATACTGAAGCACTCAGCCGCGGCGATTTCCTCATCACTGTGGCCCCCGCTCGGTCCGCGGGCACACTGACCTCTCGCTTCACCCCCATCGCTACCGGCTTCGGCCTAGCCGAGGTCTACCGGGCCCTGCCCTGCTCGACCAAGGGAGCACTCCGTGCCCAGATGAGCTTCGGGCCGCTGTACGCACACGCCGAAAACGTCTGCCGTGTACCCGCCTACCTGGACCACCTACTTCCGCTCGGGCAGTACCCCGCTTCCGGTGACGGACAGACACCGATCACTGTGGACGACCTGGCGGTCACCGCAACCAGCGATCGCTTGCACCTGGTCAGCCTCACCCACCGCAGGGTTGTGGAACCCCAGGTGTTCCACGCTCTCGCCTTGGACAAACAAGCCCCGCTGCTCGCCCGGTTTCTCGCCCACCTGCCCCGCGCAGGACTGGCCTCCTGGTACCAGTTCGACTGGGGGCCGCACGCCACACTGCCGTTTCTGCCCCAGGTCCGCTACCGGCGCACCATACTGTCCCCGGCCCAGTGGCGCCTGACCAGAGCCGACCTGCCACCACGAGGAGGAGACTGGGAGTCAGTACTCGATCAGTGGCGGCAACGCTGGAACTGCCCGAACGTGGTGGAGTTGCGTGAAGCCGACCGCACACTGCGCCTCACGCTGCAGGAGCCGACCCACGCGTCTTTGCTGCACGCCCATCTCAGACGGCACGGCCAGGCCATCCTCTACCAGGCCACCCCCGTCGAGGAATACGGGTGGCTCGACGGCCACGCCCACGAAATCGCACTGCCGTTGGCCGCCACGTCCCCAGTGGCTCCCAACCCGCTGTGCGGCCCCCTGCCGACGGTGACCAACGCGCATGGGCAACTTCCGGGTGCTGCGGAAGCCACTTGGCTGTCCGCGAAGCTCTTCACCCACCCCGAGAGAATGACCGAGATCGTCACCGAGCAGCTCCCCGCTCTCCTGGCCGAGCTCGACTCTCCTCCGTGCTGGTGGCTGCGTTACCGAAACCCGCGAGAAACCGACCACCTGCGCATCCGCATCCGCACTTCCCCGGACCGCTACGGTCGACAGGTGCGGAAAGTCGCCGAGTGGGCCCATCGGCTGCGGCGGACAGGAGTGGCCGGCACTCTGTCCCTTGACACCTACTCCCCGGAGATCGGCCGTTACGGGGCGGACCCATCGTTGAGTGTGGCAGAAGAGGTCTTCGTTGCCGACGCCGAACTCGTAGCCGCCCTGCTGCGCCAGCAGGCCACAAGCCCTGTGGATCTCACCGCGTCAGTGGTGGCGAACATGGTGGCCATCGTCACCGGCTTCCACGGCGATCCCACAGCAGCGATGAACTGGTTGGCAAAACGCCCAGTTCCTACCGCTCCTGCGATCGACCGCAAGGTGGCCGACGAGGCCATCAGGATCAGCATCGAAACCGGCACCCAGCCTCGATGCGCCCGAAGCCACGAGCTTGATGCGCTGTGGCAAAGGCGCGCCGACGCGCTGAAGGCCTACTGCACGGCACTGTCAGCGGACACGAATACCGACACCGTGGTGGAGTCGCTGCTGCACATGCACCACAACCGTGCCGTGGGCATTGCCCCTGAGCACGAACGCACCTGCCGCCGCCTGGCACGACAGGCCTCCCTCTCCTGGTTGGCCAGGCAAGGAAGCGGCATCCAGTGACCCACGGTCTTCCGCTCGTTCCCAAGCGCGGACTCGACCCCGCTCAACGACAGTCCTTGGCCTTCGGTACTCCGGGCACAGCTCTCCTGCACATCGTCCGTGCCTGCACCAGTGCGGGGGACTGGGATACCGCCCACCAGTGGGTGACCTCCGTAACCCGCGGCCCGGTAGCCGCCCATACGGACGCCAGCCTGTTCCATGGGGCGCCCGCGGTCGCGTTCATGCTGCGCATCGCCGCCAAGCGCAGCTACACGACTGCCCTGGCCACACTCGATGACCACATCACCGCTCTCACCCGGACCCGACTGGACCAGGCCCACGCCCGGATCAGCCGCGGAGAACTTCCCCGACTGGGTGAATACGACTTGATCAGCGGCCTGACCGGGATCGGTGTATGCCTATTCCAGGCCCAAAACACCGATCTGCTGCGGGAAGTACTGGCCTATCTGGTCCGACTGACCGCAACGGTCACCGTCGAAGGCCGCTGCCTGCCCGGCTGGTGGACGCTCCATGGTCCTTCCGGCCGTTTGGACCCCCGGTGGCCGGGCGGCCACGCCAACCTGGGCCTGGCCCACGGCATCAGCGGTCCGCTGGCGCTGCTGGCCCAGACGATGATCCACGGCATCACCGTGCCAGGCCAGACAAGGGCCATCGCCGACATCAACAGGGTGCTGGACCGCTGGCTTCGCGGCCTTCCCCACCGCCCCTGGTGGCCAGGGACAGTCTCCGCTCGTGAATGGGAGAGCAAAACCCTTCACCAAACCGGCCCGCAACGACCGTCCTGGTGCTACGGAACTCCTGGTCTGGCCCGCGCCCAGCAACTAGCTGCTCTTGCCCTGAGCAACCCGGAACGGCAGCACACCGCTGAGACCGTTCTGGCCTCCTGCATCACCGATGAAGCTCAACTCGACCAACTCCGCGACGACTCGCTGTGCCACGGCTGGGCCGGACTCGTCCACACCAGCCGACGCGCCGCAGAAGACGCCCCGCACGGCAGCGCGCTCGTCCTGGCGTTCTCTCGTCTCCAAGACCTCTGGCGCCACCGCCGCCCATACCTGCCAGCCCTTCCCGACCACGGAGGTCTGCTGGAGGGCACCGTGGGGGCCATACTGGCCCACCACAGCGTCGAGCACCCCGTCTCCCCTTCCTTGCCCGCGTCCTGGTGGGACGCCTGCCTGTTGACCACCGCACCCGTAAAGACCACGGATCTGGAAGGAACACGATGACCAACGCCACCGGTACACGTCCCGAGCAGTTGCGCGACCGCATGGTCGACCACATCAGGACCGCAGGTCACCTCCGCTCCCCACGCCTCGAGCAGGTCCTGCGGACCGTTCCCCGACACCGGTTCGTCCCCGAAGCCCTCACAGAAGACGCCTACGCCAACAAGGCCATCACCATCAAACCCGGTGCCGACCGGCCAGCCAGCTGTATCTCCGTGCCCACCGTCGTGGCCATGATGCTCGACCAACTCGACCCGCAGCCCGGCGAACAGATACTGGAGATCGGCGCCGGCACCGGGTACAACGCCGCTCTGCTGGCCGAACTCGTCGGTCCCGAAGGCCAGGTCACCACTGTCGACATCCATCCTGACGTCGTTGAGCACGCACGGCGCGCCTTGGCGGAGACCGGCTACTCCCGAGTCCGGGTGGCTGCCGCGGATGGCGCACTCGGCTACCCGCAGGCCGCCCCCTACGACAAGATCATCGTCACGGTCGGACCGTGGGACCTGCCCCAGACCTGGTTCGACCAACTCCGCGACGGCGGACGCCTCGTGGTGCCGCTGCACTGGCGGGGCCAGTCCCGCAGCATCGCCTTCACTCGCCACGCCGACAGGCTACGTGCCACCAACAGCCGACTCTGCGGATTCATCCCCATGGCCGGAAACAGTGACGGCGAGCGCAGCGCAGCGATCACCGACCACGTGGCCCTGTACTGGGACACGGACCAGGACATCAGCCCCACCACCCTGCACAACGTGTTCACCCACTCGGAAAGCACCGTGTGGTCCGGTGTCACCGTGGCCGCCAACGTACCCTTCGACCACATCTGGTTGTGGCTGAGTGCCACCGAGCCGGGTACCTGCCGCCTCGCCGCGGAACCCGCCGCCATCAACGCCGGTGTCTGCCACGCCGTGTTCCCCCACCGCACTCCCGCGATCGTGGAAGGCGACTCCTTGGCCTACCTGACCAGACCTCGCCCCGTCGACCAGGACGGTAAGCCCCACTACGAACTTGGTGCCACCGGACATGGCCCCGCAGGAACCGACCTCGCCGAGCGCCTCTGCGCAAGCATCCGTCTGTGGAACCGCGACCGCGACGCCCAACCCGTCATCACCGCCTATCCGACTGGTGCTGAGCGCACGGTCCCGCACCACGACGGGCTGGTCATCGCCAAGAAGCATGTCCGACTGGTACTCACGCACCGCTAGCTGTCTTCAGCGCCGGCAGCGCAAGGGCTGGGAGTCGCCCAGGGCAGCGGAACCGGGCACTGCCAGTCCGCTGCCCTGGCACGGTGTTCTTTGTCCGCTCCAACCGCGAGGTTTCTACGATGAGCACTGCCCTGAACCATGGTTTCGCAGAGGCCGCTCGTACCGAGAAGTTGCGTTCCGCCTTGGTCGACCGTTTGTGCGCGGACGGCGTGGTCCGCAGCGCCGCGGTGGAGGCGGCCCTGCGCCGGGTGCCCCGGCACCTGTTCGTGCCCGGGACGTCTCTGGAGGAGGCCTACGCCGATGAGGCCGTCCACACCAAGCACGACCCCGCGACGGGTGTCTCCGTCAGCGCCGCTTCCCAGCCGAGGATCGTGGCGATGATGCTGGAGCAACTCCAGGCCGCACCGGGCATGCGCGTGCTGGAGTTGGGCGCGGGCACCGGCTACAACGCGGCCCTGCTCGCCGCCCTCGTCGGACCCGAAGGCCGCGTCACCACGGTGGACGTGGACGACGACCTCGTGACGGGAGCCCGGGACCACCTGGCCGCCGCAGGCGCACCCAACGTCGAGGTGGTCCTCGGCGACGGTGCCCTCGGCCACCCCGACAGCGCTCCCTACGACCGGATCATCGCCACCGTCGGCGCCTACGAGGTGCCCACGGCCTGGCTGGAACAACTGGCTCCCGGCGGGCGTCTGGTGGTGCCGCTGCGTCTGAGCGGCGCCGTCTCCCGCAGCATCGTCTTCGAGCGCGCCGAGCGCGGATGGACCAGCCGCGGCAGCGAACTGGCGGTGTTCATGCCGCTGCGCGGCATCGGTGACGACGCCCGCCGCGTCATCGACCTCACCGGGGACGGGCAGGTGACCCTGCAGACCCACAAGGACAACACCGACACCGACGCCGGTGCGCTGGCCGGTGCTTTGGACACCGGCCGCTGCGAGGCGTGGACCGGGGTCGGCTTCGTGCCGCGGGAGTCGTTCGAGTGGCTGTATTTGTGGCTGTCCTGCCGCCTGGCCAACCCGCTGATGCGCATGAACGTCGAACCCGCCGCCCGGGACAGCGGACTGGTTGCGCCGATGTTTCCCACCACGGCCATGGCCACCACCCGCGGCGGCGACCTCGCCTACCTCACCATCCGAGCAGCTGAGCCCGGCCCCGACGGCACCAAACGCTACGAGGTCGGCGTCATCGGCCACGGCCCCGGCGCCGAAGAGTTGGCGCACCGTGTGGCCGAGGAGGTGCGGGTCTGGGACCGCGACCACCGGAACCGGCGGGTACGCTTCGAGCTTTCCGATACTCCGGTGGCCTCCGATCCGGAGGCGGGCCGCTTCGTCTTGGACCGCCCCCACCACCCCGTCACCGTCATCTGGCAATGACCGTGGACACCACGGTGCCCTGGTGCGACGAATTCTTCTGGTTTCTGGGTTGTTCACCATGGCTTCGCCGCCCTGGTCCTCCTGCGCTATCCGTGCTGTAGTCGATTCGGTCGGACGGAACAGGGCCGCTGTCTACAGGGAAGGACGGGACGGTCGGTTGGCAGGTCTCACCGAGCGGAAAGCCCGCGGTGCCGCATTCGACGCCGCTCTCAGGTCAGGACTGGATTCTTCCGGAATGCGGATCATGGGGCCTGTGGGGGACAACGCGACACTCCTGCTGCCCCGCGAGGGGGTGGTGCTCCGTGTGACTCCCCGTGTGCACCTCGGCAGGGTCCGGCGGGAACTCGCCATCGCGAGATGGCTGCTGGCGGAGTCGTTTCCCGTGGTGCGTCCCCTCGTGACACAACCGTTGACTGTTGACGGCCATGTGGTCACGGTGTGGGAGGCGATTCCTGATCCGGTTATCGCCTCTCCGGCCGACTTGGGGGCCCTGTTGCGGCGGCTTCACGAGCTTTGTCCCTCCGAGGACCTGGAGTTGCCCGCGTTGGATCCTTTCAGAGGCGTGGAGGGTTATCTCAACGCCGCTGTGGGACTGTCCCTCGATGAACTGCGTCAACTCCGCCACCTGCATGGCCGGTTGCGTACGGCTTTCCAGCACCTGGTGTTCGAACTGCCTTCCGGGCCGGTGCACGGAGACGCACACCGCAAGAACGCGATCCGCGGTTCGGACGGCCGGGTGGTGCTGTTGGACTTGGAGCGATTCTCCACAGGTCCACGAGAGTGGGACCTGATCGTCGCGGCGGTGTACGTGCGGCTGGGCTGGTACTCACCTGCCGACTACACCGACTTCGTCCGTGCGTACGGAACCGACGTGCGCGAGTGGGTCGGCTTCGAGACACTCGCGGCAATACGCGAACTGCGCATGACGGCCTGGCTGTGCGCCCGTACCGGTCGGGAACCTCACCTGCTTCCTGAGGCCCGCAAACGTATCGCCTCTCTCCTTACGCCTTCAGCACCGCGCCACTGGACACCGGGAACCTGACCTCACCGCGTTTGGCCAGCTTTTTCTGTCCGTAGTCGCTCACGGAACTCCCGCACGGCTCTCACATCCGTGTAGGGGGCGAGGCGGCTGCCGAACTTGCGGACATAGGTCGTGACACGGGCCGAACGTAGCGGTCCCGCTCGGTCCAGTACTTCTGCGGCGGTGGCGCAGGCGTGTTCGACGTCGTGGTGGCTGGAGCCGCCGATCAGGTGACTGCCGGCCAGGACCAGTCCGGCGAAGGTTCGACCACGGCGGAACTCTCGCCGGGTCAGTTCAACAGCGGTCCGCGCGTGGTGTTCCGCCGGTCCGGCATGGCCGAGGTCGTGGAAGCAGTGCGCGAACTCGTCGTTGATCTCCGCCTCGTCGAAGTAGTCCATCCACTCCGGTTCCTGGTCTGGGTCGCTGCGTTGAAAAGCGTCCTCCATCTCCCGCAGGGCTCTGGCGCATTCGCGTTCCTCACCGAGTGATGCCAGGGCTCTGGCTTCCATGGCTGCGTACATCGCGTGGACCCGCGGAGTGGCGCGGCCCCGTGCTCCGTTTTTAGCAGCGCGGGCGAAGTCCACTGCCTGGCGGAACTCGCCCAGGAAGTTCGCTTGGTGACTCAGCAGAGCGAGGGCCTTACCACCCAGCGCCCGGTCGCCTCCCAGGTGTGCGAGGTTGAGCGCCAGGATGAAGTAGCGGCGTCCCAGTCCGTGCAGACCCGCGTCGTAACCCATGGCACCGACCTTGTAGGCGAAGCGTGCGGTTGCCGCGAACAGTTGGCGCCCCACCTCCGCGCTGTAGCGGCCTCGCAGGAGGGGAGCCACCTCGCTGTGCAGGTACTGCGCAGCGGCCTTGCGGGCATGGCCACCACCGAATTCATGATCCAGGGTTTCGAACAGTTGGCACGCCCGCCTGACCGCGCTGACATGCTCGGAACTGACTGCGGGAGTGGCGTCGGAGACAGTGGTGAGGGTGGTCGGAGGAGCGAGAAGCCATCGCAGTGTCGGGGGTGCAAGCGCTTCCGCCTCGACCTGGATCCGATGGACCGTGGAGTCTCCGTCGAGGTCGGCCTGCCACAATCGTCGGGCCGTCTCGACCGATTCTGTCGACAGGTCAGCGGTGAAGGACACCGACAATCCCGCAGACACCTGATCCTTCTTCCAGGCGGTGTTCCTCTCCCCTCGTTCCCGGGTCTTCGTCCCGAGGGTTGCAGCATGGTCCCGAACAGAGGAGATCCTCTGCGACACGGTGGCTCCCTCACCACCCTCTGTCTCGGAGTTCTCTCTCCCCGGGCATGCCCCAAGCCCTTCGAGGGCGCGGCGCCTCTTCACCGCGTTTCGTAGGCAGCGTTTCCCCGACTCCATCTGGGAGATCATGCCCTGCGACAGGCCGGTCAGGTGGGCGATGGCTTCCTGTGTCAGGTCGGTATGGACGCGCAGCAGCCGAACGATCCGTGTCACATCAGAATGTGCCACCGCCTCGCGGACGTCAGCGCGCTGCCAGAAAACAGCAGGGATACAGTCGCATTTCCTTTTTGTGCGGTCGTGTCCGCAGTTGCCGCAGATCATGGAGATGATTTTCCCTCATCGGCTGCTCCACGTTCTATAACGGATTATTACGGCTTGGACAGCTCATTAATGGAGCTTCTCCTGTGGAGCCCCGAGAATGGAAGACGTCGACAGGCCACTGAAGGAGCAGAGTCAGTGCAAACCTGATGCGGACGCCAACTGAAACCGGCTCCGGTTCTTCGGGCCGTGCTAGTGACCTTTTGATCAGAGGCCAAGGAAAGCTTGGGAGCGCCCATGGTATCGGGCGGTGCGCTGGCCCTTCGGATGGGCTCTCACACGGGAGCGCCGGTCGTGTGCAGCCCAGGGGGTACCAGTTCTGTGATGTCTTGCTGAAAGCGCAGCACGATATGCCAGAGTCTGAGACCGACTTACCCCGAGCCGAGGAGAGACCGTGTACCTGTTGTTTGAGCACCCGGGCTGGAGCGACTTCGGAGTCCGCGTCGTCCGCATGAGCGGCGGTCCACGAACCGTCTCTGCTGCCACTTTGTTGCCCCCGCCCCGGAACGGAACAGCCGGACCCATGGTCGACGTCTACGATCCCGTACACCTTGGTGAAGGTGTCCCTGAGCGGTTGCGGAAAGTGCTGTACGGACGGGGACCGGTCGCCCGGTTGCGCAACCCCGACCTGTGGGATGCCCTGGCTACCGCGATCATCCGCCAGGTTATCCGCGCCGGCCAGGCCCGTCTCATGTATCAGCGGTTCAGCGCAGCTTTCGGGGAGGGCATCACCCATGGCGGAAACCGTCTGCATGCCTTTCCCGCTCCGGAGACGGTTCTGGCGGTGAGCGACGCCGAGTACACGCGCCTGGGCATGGCGTTCAAACGGCGTCCGCTGCGCGCCGCCGCCGAGGCGTTCCTCGACCTCGGTGACAAATGGACGAGTCTGCCCCCCACCGACCTGGTCACCGAAGTGCAGTCAGTACACCGGATCGGCCCGTGGACCGCCGGTGCCGCTGTCGCCGACCACACCGGCGACTTCTCCCTCTACCCCTGCGGTGACCTGGCGGTCCGTACCTATGCGGCTCAGGCTGCCCCCGACCTGGTCTGGCCCGACAGCGAACCCGAGTTCGCCGCCCGCTGGAAGCGCTGCACCGCCACTCCCCGCGAACTGTCGACCCTCACCGTGCTCACCCTTGCTCTGGGAGGACGCCGTGCACAGGAGTACGCCCCCGACTGACCCCATCCGCGGCCACAACCCCGACCACGCCCTGGACGTCCTGTTCATCAACACCCCGCTGCGCGACTACGCCCAGCGTCCCCGTGTCAACGACTTCACCCTTCCCGTGCTGGGTGTCGGCTACATCGCCACCTACGCCGCCCACCGCGGATTCAACGTGGGAGTGCTCGACGCCGAAGCGCTCGGCCTGTCGGTCGCCGACACCGTCGCCGCGATCAACCGGGCACTGCCCCGCTGGGTCGGATTCAACCTGCTGGCCCCCACCTACGAGATCTCCGCGACCATCGCCTCGGGCCTCGACCCCGGCATCAAGGTGATGGTGGGCGGTCACCAGGCCAAGGCCATGCCCACCCAGATCCTCACCGATGAACGCATGGCCCGCTGTGCGGCCCTGGTCATCGGCGAGGCCGAGACCCGCGTCGCCGAACTGCTGGACGACCACCGCCGCCGCAGCGACCTGCCCGGCGTGATGTGGCTCGACTCCCTGTCGAAGACCCCTGCCATCGGAGGACATGCCGGGCAGGGCCATCACTTGGCCCCGTCCGTCGATGGACTGCCGTTCGTGGACCGTCGCTACCTCGTCCAAGACCCCTACTCTGACGCGGGACGGTGGGAGGCCGCCATGGTCGCAGCGCGTGGATGCCCCTACGACTGCTCGTTCTGCGGTGCCGCTGTCTCGGCCAATCCTGACGTCACCATTCGGGTACGCAGTGCCGAGGGCATCGTCGCCGAGATGGAGCAGTTGCGCAACAGCCTCGGCGTGACGGCGTTCCGCTTCGTCGACGACCTGTTCCTGGGAGCCCGACGCGTCATCGATCAGATGACAGTCTGCTTCACCAAGGCGCGAATCGGTGACTGGGCGGTGTGGGACGCCACCGGCCGCATCAACGTACTGCACCGGCTCGACGAAGCGGCCCTGGACCTGCTGGCAGCCAACGGGCTGCGTGAGGTCGCCTTGGGCATCGAGTCCGGCAGTGAACGGGTGCTGACCTACATCGATAAACGCATCACCCGCGACATGGTCCGCTCTGTGATCGTCCGCCTCCTTTCTCGCGGAATCAACGTCAAGGGCTACTTCATCCTGGGATTTCCCACCGAAACCCGCGAGGAGATGGCCGAGACCGTGGCCCTGGTCCACGAACTGTGGGACCTCGCCGACAGCGCTCCGGGTCGGTTCCGCTCCTCTGTGTTCGAGTTCCGGCCCTACCCTGGCACACCCGAATGGCGCCGACTGCTCGCCACCGGCCGCTACACCCCCACCCAACTGCTCAACTACACGGCGGTGGACCTGACCGATCAGGGAGCGGACGTGGCCCTGCACCACCGCGACGAGTTCAACTTCTCCACCGGCATCCAGTTCGGCGAGCCCACCGTCGAGGAAGTACGCGCCGCGCTGGTGGAACTGTCCCGCAGCGAGTACATGCGGAGGGCGGCGTGAGCGGTCTGTTCGTTGCCTTCGACGGTCCCGGTGGCGCCGGGAAGTCCACCACCGTGAGACTCCTGCGAGAGCGACTTTCCGAGGAAGGGCTGCCGGTGGTCGCCACCACCGAACCGTCGCACTCCGCACTGGGCCGCTTCACCCGTGCCCACACCGGCGACTACCGCGGCCTGTCCTTGGCCTGCTTGGTCGCCGCCGACCGCTACCACCACCTCGACACCGAGATCCGCCCCGCTCTGGCAGCAGAACGGCTGGTGCTGTGTGACCGCTACCTTGCCTCGTCTCTGGTCCTGCAAGCCGGAATCGACGGCGTTCCCTCAGAATTCGTCCGCGCCCTCAACACCCACGTCGATCTTCCCGACCTGAACGTCATCATGACCGCCCCACCGGATGTGCTTCGTGAGCGGCTGACCACGCGTGGCTCCCACGGCCGTTTCGAGGACGATCCCGCCAACACCGGCCGGGAGATCGTCCTCTACCAGGAGGTACTTCCCATGCTGGAGGGCATCGGCGTTTCCACACTGGTGATCGACACCAGTCCTGATGTGGAAGTAACGGTTTCCCGCCTCATCAGAACCATCCAGGCGCTATGGTCACACCGACATCCCCAGTAAGCCGTCCCAGGTGAGGCCAGCCATGCCGGAGCGCTACCGCAGCGTCGTCGACGTCCACGTCATTCTGCAACGAGACGGGGAGATCCTGCTGCTGGAGCGGCAGAACACCGGGTACTGCGACGGCATGCTGCACCTGCCCTCCGGCCACCTGGAGGAGGGCGAACCGCTCCACCACGGTGCGGCCCGCGAGGCCCGGGAAGAGGTCGGGGTCGCCATCGACCCCGACGACCTCGCCCTGGCCGCGGTCCTCCACCACCGCCAACGCCCCGACCTGGCGCGCATCGGCGTGTTCTTCACCGCCCGGAACTGGGAGGGGGAGCCGTACAACGCCGAACCCCGCAAGTGCGGCAAACTCGTGTGGGCCGATCCCCGCCTGCTGCCCGACACCACCATCGACTACCCCGCCCAGGGCATCCGCACCTGGCTCACCGGCACCGGGTACGCGCCCCACAACTGGCCGTTCCCCGTCGGCTGATCCAACAGCCCAGTAGCCAGGAGGGTGGCGCCCGATCGCTGAGGCCAGGATCGCCATCGCGTGCCGAGTGCACTGCGGCGGTGCTGCCCTAAGCGCCTTTTCTGAAGTTCTGCGCGTAACCTCAGCCCAGGACGACAGCGGGCGCATGTTGACAAGGACCCCGCCGGGGGTTGGATCGAGGTTGTAGCCAACGTCCGACCACCCGGCGATGTCATGATCAGTATGCGCCCGCCCACTGTTTCGTGTCGGTTTTTTTAGAGGCTCGGAACTAACGCATCGGCGGATGCCGAAGCGGGGTTGTGCTGGTAGAAGTCGTCTTTGAACTCCGTTGGCGGGACCAGGCCGATCTCGCCGTGCAGGCGGCGGTGGTTGAACCAGTCGATGTACTCGGCCACCGCCAGCTCCAGGTCGTCGATGTTCTTCCACGGGCCGCGGTTGCGGACCAGTTCGGCCTTGAACAGCGAGTGGAACGCCTCAGCCAGAGCGTTGTCGTAGGAGTCCCCGGTGGTGCCGACCGAGACCACCGCGCCGGCCTCGGCCAGGCGTTGGGTGGAGCGCACCGCGACGTACTGCACGCCGCGGTCGGAGTGGTGGATCAGGCCGTCGACGCTGCGGCCGACGTGCTCGCGGCTCCACAGGCCCATCTCCAGCGCGTCCAGGGCCAGGTCGGTGCGCAGCGACTTCGACACCAACCCGGCCACCACGCGGCGGGAGAACACGTCGATGACGAAGGCGGCGTAGACCCACCCGGCGAAGGTGCGGATGTAGGTGATGTCGGCCACCCACAGCTGGTCGGGCGCATCGGCGGTGAAGGAGCGCTCCACCAGGTCCGGGCGCACCTCGGCGGCCGGGGACGGCACGGTGGTGCGCGGCCCCCTGGCGCGGGTGATGCCGCGCAGCCCCGCGGCCTTCATCAGCCGCTGCACGGTGCAGCGGGCCACGCGGTGGCCCTGGCGGTTGAGTTCGGCGTGCATTTTGCGTGCTCCGTAGACGCCGTAGTTGTCGGCGTGCACCTGCGTGATCTTGGCGCTCGTGGCCTCATCGGTGCGCGACCGGGGCGAGGGCGGCCTGGTCTTGGCGGCGTAGTAGGTGGACGGGACGATCTGCAGGGTGTGGCAGATCGGCTCGACCCCGAACTCCTGCTTGTGGGTGTCGATGTAGTCGACTACCTGGTGTGTGGGCGGTCGAGCTCCGCCGCGAAGAAAGCCGACGCGGACTTGAGGATGGCGTTGGCCCGGCGCAGCTCGCGGTTCTCACGTTCGAGGTCGGCCAGGCGCTGGGCCTGGTCGGTGGTGGTGCCGGGGCGGTCGCCGGCGTTGACCTCGGCCTGGGTGACCCAGTTGCGCAGGGTCTCGCGGTTGATGCCGAGCTGGTCGGCGATGCGGGCGATCGCCCCGTCTCGCGCGGCCGGGTTCTGGCGGGCCTCCACGGCCATCCGGGTAGCGCGTTCGCGCAGCTCATCGGGGTACTTCCTCGATGCTGGCATGACTCTCATCCTTCCCAGGCTTGAGAGCCTCCATCAGACCCGGCACGAAACATGGCCTGCGGCTTCGACGGGTTGGTCGATGCCGGGCAGCAAGCGCACGGCGGGCATGCCTTGCCCGGCCAGCCAGCGGGCCACCTGCACCACCGTGGTGATGCTGGCCCTGGCGGCGCGGGAGCCGGCGATGCGCACCACCACCGGAGCCGTGGCCAGCCGCAGTGCGGCGTTGTTGGTGAACTTGATCAACTGGGCGCCGGGCGGATCGAGGCCGGCACGGTCGCACAGGGCTGCCACGACCGCGGGGAGCTCGGCCAGCGTGAGACCGCCTGCGGAAGCCGTCGGCGCAGAAGGGGGTGTGCTCATCGTGTCCGCAGCGCAGCAATCCGCTCCATCCGATCGGCGGCGTCGGTGGTGTGTACTGTCTGTGCCGCAGCAGTCAAGGGGCGAGCCGGTCGATGACCCGGGTCGAGCAGAGGCGCTCGGTCATGTCGACTGCGGCACAGCCAGCTTTCACGCCTTCCGCGGCGTCTCCACCTGTGATGTGGGCGGTGGCCAGAGCAGCCAGTTCGCATGCGGGGCTCTGGCTCTCACGGTTTCGTTGTCGAACCCGGCAACGAGTCGAACAGTTCTTCGACTTCTGGTACTCGGCGGAAGCGTTGCAGGCGGTGGAGGACCACGTGGGTGCGCTGGTCGGTGCGCTGGCTGGCCACTCCCGCGGAGAGGGTGAGCATGCGTGCGGTGACCTGGGCGGCGTGCTCGGGTTCGTTGGCGTCGATCAGTGCGATGGCCAGCCACGACAGGTAGAGGACGAGTTCGCGGGTGTGGGTGGCGTCGTAGCGGTCGAGTACCGCCTGCAGCACCGGCACCGCACGCAGTGGGCGGCGCAGTTCGGTGTAGACCCGCGCGTCCATCACCTCCAACTCCTCCTCCGACACCCAGTACGCCCACGCCGGGGCCTCTTGTGAGGAGGAGGCCGTCAGCGCTTCGTAGGCTTCGCCGAGTGCGCGGATCGCGGCCTGGACATCGCCGCTACGGGCCTGTGCCCAGGCGACGCGGTCCCACGACAGTGCGCGTGCCGTGGGATGGGTATCAGGGCCTGCCTCCTCCAACGCGGCCACGGCCAGTTCCCGGCCCTCGCGTTCTCGGCCGGTGTTGGTCCACTGGTAGGCCAGGCTGCCGGCGAGGTTGCCCGCCAAGGCGGAGTCTCGGGCCTGGCGGGCCGCGCTCAAGCCCAGGCCGTAGACCTGTTCGGCTTCGGCGTGCTGTCCGGCGTCGCTGAGGATCCACCCGACGATCTGGGCAAGTTCCCCGATCCCGACCAGCAGTGCGCGTCCCACCGCGGCACTGTGGACGCTGTCGCGGTGGAGTGCGATGGCGGCGTCCAACTCGCGCCGGGCGGGCACGATGAGGTCTTTCCCGGCGAGATGGTCATCGGCCAGACGCAGCGCGTGTGCCCGAGCGGCCAGAGTTTCGGCTTCGCTGTGTCCGACCCGTCTGCCGCGGGCCGGGAGTGAGGCCCACCTCTCCTCACCGGGCAGACAGAGATCGGTCAACGGCTTTGGTACCGCAGTGCTCTCCAAATCTCCTGGTGGACGCTGCTGCGACACAGGGCACGGCGCGCCGAGCCCTTCGAGGGCGCGATGTCTCTTGGCCGCATTGCGTAGGGAGCGCTTGCCGGACTCCAGTTGCGAGACCATGCCCTGGGACAGGCCGGTCAGGGTGGCGATGACTTCCTGGGTCAGGTCGGTGCGGCGCCGCAGTAGGCGCACCACTCGCGCGACGTCTCCGCGTACTACCGCCGCGCGGACGTCCGCGTGCTTCCAGAATTCGGCGGGGACGCAGTGGCACCTGCCTTCCGTCCGGTCACGTCCGCAGTTTCCGCAGAGCATGCAATCTATTATTCACGATCGAGTTGTCTGCGTCTTATAACAGATTATTGCAGCAACTTGCTGTTCGCTTCCGGGGTCCTCTGGTAGGGGCTTGGAATTGATGGGTGCGTTGATCCGGTTGCTGGGAAAGAAACGAGCCGTACCAGGTCGAAGAGCGGTGGGGCGAGGAACACTCGCTTTTCGGATCGGTCACATACCTCGTTCCTGCTTCCAGGAACACGCGGCGGGTACAGCCGTGCCCCGGGGAAGTCCCCGGGGGTGTCGCGTGGGCGGAAACCCGACAGATCGGCGCGGCCGTAGCTGACTCGTTGTGCCTGCTCAACGTTTGAGGTGCGTCAGTCGAGCAGCCACGAAGCGGTGGCATCGCCGCTGCGCAGAGTGGAAAGCCGGTGGGTGAGATGGGCGGCAGCGGTCTGGTCTCCCGCATCGGCTCGACGGATGTAGGCGCCGAGGGTGTGCAGGTCGCGGAGATCAAGCAGGGTGTGCAGGCCCGGCCAGGTGAGGATGTTTTGTCCATAGGCGGTGAGGAACGCCTGGATCGCCTCAGAAGAGCGGCCGAATCTTCGTCCACCGTGGACGGTATTGGCCAGGTCGAGCTCTCGAGGACCGATCGCGCATTCATCCCAGTCGCCCAGGCGGACGGTGTCGCCGTCCCAGAGTGTGTTGCCAGGATAGGCATCACCGTGGATCACCCCCTCGCCCAAGTGGAGGTC
Organism: Thermobifida halotolerans; assembly: GCF_003574835.2. Taxonomy (NCBI): domain Bacteria; kingdom Bacillati; phylum Actinomycetota; class Actinomycetes; order Streptosporangiales; family Nocardiopsidaceae; genus Thermobifida; species Thermobifida halotolerans. The sequence goes on from NZ_CP063196.1 coordinate 2,204,004, forward strand.
GAGTTGCTCATAGACGCTGAGTAGATGGTTGCGACGGTCCAGCAGCCAAACGCGGTCGTCATCGCTGAGGCAGGTACTGGCCTTGAGCGTGTGGGCAAGATCTGCCAACGGCTGGTAGCGGGGCAGCGGAAGAGGCGGATCACCGAGTGCGTGGATGCGGCGTAGCAGCGTCCCCAGGTAGTGGGCGGGGGGCGTAGGACGGCCGTACTGCGGATAGTAGGTCCAGAAGGTCGCGGCTTGGTCGTTGTCGACCAGCGGCTGGTCGAGTGCCAAAGGCTCGGTGACCGCGATGCCGTGGTCAGCCAACCACCGGGCCACCTGTACCGCGGTGTGGAGTCGGCTTCGGTCGGAGGCCCGACTGACTCGGACCACGACGGATCGATCAGGGATGAGGTAGACACCGGTGGCATGACGGTGGAGTAGGCGGAGTCCGTGGCTGGGCAGCCCGGCGCGTTCGCAGAGGCGGATCACGACGGGAGAGATGAGGCTGATCGTCACTGGGGCAACGGTAGCGCTATTCCCGTCATTGAGACATCCAGAACCCGGTAGCAGCGAATCCGCTCACGCATCTCCCGAACATGGGCATTCCTTCGGAACTGCGGTTGAGACAGAAGCTGGGACAGCGCGGCGAGCGCGGGAAAGAGTTGTTGGATACGTTTCTCCTTCGGTAGTTGCAGCAGCGCCGAAAGTCCACGTTCAGCACCTTCTAAGTCACCAAGGCGCAGAAGGGCGGTGACGAGGTCGACACAGGCGAGGGCCTCGTCACCGTAGCTGCGTTCCTGGGCTGGACCACTGCGGTAGGCCTTCAAAGCCGCCGCAGCATGGTGGCGAGCTGTCGCGGTGTCTCCCAGCAACAGATGCACGCTGCCTCGATAGAACTCTTGCTTGGCCTGGGGAAACGTGAACAGGCCGCCGAAGGTGATCCCGAAATCGTCGTGTGTCCGTTCGATAGCGTCTGCATGTTGGAGACGGTCAAGAGCCTGAAGTGCCCGAGTCCGGTCACCGAGGCGGGCGAAAGCGCGTGCCTCGACCGCTGCGGCACGAATTGCCGTGTGCCCACTGGACATGAGGGTGTAGGAGTGAGACGCGTGCTGGGCGGCTGTGTCAGGTGCGGGAAGCCACTCAGCAAACAGAGCGGCTGAACCGAGCACCCACGAGCGGAGTTGGTCGTGCTCTGCGTACTCGGCGCAGCGACGTGCCGCAGCCAAGTGGGCAGAAGCAGCATACCTGTCGCCCAAGTTCTGTGCGGCATGGGCCAACAGCAGTGTGGAAGCCCCCGCAGCCAGCAGAAGCCGTTGCAAGAGCCGTGGGCGGGCACCAGATCGGCAGTAGCCAAAAGCTCTGTTGCGTAGTGCGACCAGCCGGGGAACCAGCGGCGGCAGGGGATGGTGGACATAGGCCGAAGCCAGTTGACGCAACTCATCGGTGAGCATGCCGACGACCAGATCGTCAGCGGTGTCGGGCAAGCAGTGAAGGAGTCCCAGTGACCCGGCCGAGGAGGTGGGGTCTGAGAAACACGGGTGAGAACTCATTCCATGGGAAGTCGGGTCCATAGGAACGGAGCTTCTCTGGTCAACGTCAGTCCGTGTGTCACCGCAGGCCGATTCCTGGGGAAGAACTTGTGGCACGCCGAGTCCTTCCAGTGCCCGGCTTTTCTTCGTCTGGTTGCGTAGAGAGCGCTTGCCGGATTCTACCTGCGAGACCATGCCCTGGGACAGGCCGGTCATGTTCGCGATCGCCTCTTGGGTGAGGTCGGTGCGGGCGCGCAGCAGCCGCACGATCCGTGTGACGTCCGAGCGCGCCACCGCCTCGCGGACGTCAGCCTGCTGCCAGAAAACGTCGGGAATGCACCCGCATTTCCTTTTCGTGTGGTCGTGTCCACAGTTCCCGCAGATCATGGGTGGATTATCCTCCCCCGGCTGCTGCGCACGCCATAACGGACTATTGCAGTATTGCGCTCCTCCTTTAATGGCGTTCCTCCTGCCGTCTTCTTGAGAATCGGCGGCATAGAGCCTTTTTCATCCTGGTGGTGCTGGTCACAGCCTCGTACCGGTTGCCCTGGTCCCCTTCTGAACAGCAGGAAGCCCCTGGTAGACGGGTTTTCGACCAAGAAGAACCAGCACCAGAGGCTTCACATGCTGGTGGACCGTGCCTGTCTGCCGTTGTCGCGCCGCACCCTGAACCTGACCGCCCGCACCATCCGCACCCACCGCACCGCCAACCAGTCGCGATGGCGCAGGCTGGAACCCGCCGCCCAGGCCCTGCTCGTCCTGGCCCACCCGCGCAAAGGCGAACCCCTCACCCAGTTGGCCGCCGGCTTCGGCGTCTCGACCACCACCGCGTGGCGGTACGTGCGTGAGACCACCCGCCTGCTCGCCCAACCGGCCCCCACGCTGGAGCAGGGGACGGGCCGGACCAAACGGCGAGGCCACGCCTCTGTGGTGGTGGACGGCACGCTCATCGCCGGTGGCCGTCTGGCGGCAGATCGACCGTTCTCCTCGGGCAAGCATCGCCGGCACGGGATGAACGTGCAGGTGGTGGCCGCTCCGGACGGGGAGTTGCTGTGGGTCTCAGGGGCACTGCCAGAGGCGGTGCCCGATACCCGGGCCGCCCGCATCTGGCGACTCGCCGAGCGGATCAAAGCCGCGGGGCTGCTCGTCCTGGCCGACAAGGGCCTGTGTCGGTCTGGCCCCGGGAGCGGTGTCGTGTCCGTTCAAGGGCCGGGGCAAACCTTGGTGGAAGAAGGACGCCAACTCCGCCCACGCCACACTCCGCGCTCCTGGCGAGCGGGCCATCGCCCAGTCGAAGAACTGGCACGTCCTTCACCGGGTGCGGTGCTGCCCGCACCGCACCCGGTGAACTCGTCCGAGCGGTACTGGTCCTCCAACTCCGCGAAGCAGGATGAAGAAGGTTCACTCCTCCTTCAGGAACAAGGTTTCCCGTTTTTCTGAAGTCAGGCGGTGTGGCCGTTGTGGGTGTAGGTGGGGCAGCCGCTGTTCCGGGCTGACAGCGCTTTCTGTGTGCGGTGCCAGATGTCGCCGCGCAGTCGGTTCTGTGCTTCGGTGTGGGTGAAGAAGCCGACATCGGCGATCTCGTCGTCGACCGGATGGACGTCTGCAGCCTCTTCGAGGGTGAGTACGCCTCCATCGAAGACGAACACCAGCAGGTCGTCCCAGGGGCCGTGCGGTGCCACCCAGTCCACGCACAGCAGCGCCATGCGGCCCAGGTCCAAGCCGAGTTCCTCGCGCAGTTCCCGTCGGGCCGCATGCAGGGGCGGCTCGTTGGCCTCGGCCATGCCGCCGGGAATGTCCCATCCGGGCTTGTAGGAAGGATCCACGAGTAGTAGGCGCCCGGCGGTGTCGTGGGCGAGCACCTCGGCTGCCACACGTTTTCGGGGCTGTGTCCGGTTGCCTTCAGCCAGATGCCGGATCCACGCCTGCGGGTCGCGCTCATACAGCGGAGAGTCTTGGCGGGGCGTCATCGTGCCTGTTCGCCCGAGCCCGGATGGAGAGCGCGACGCATACCACCACGGCGGTCTGAGGCGCTCTGTAGCTGGGGTAGTGCCTTGCTCACCGCTTCAGTGTCGTGGAAAGCGGCCAGAGCATCAACAGCGTCGCGGAACTGGTCAGCCACCACTACTGATCCCAGGGTTTCCGTCGCAGTGCCGACCTGCGACACCAGTGCGCATGCCTGTTCGAGGTCGCGTTGTCCGACTGCCGCACGGGCCAAGACGAGGGAAGCGAGAGCGCGGGCCCGTATCCGCTCTGCGGAACGCAGTACCAGGGCATGGTGGGCATGGTCACTGGCCGCCGTGAAGTCCTTCAAATCCACAAGGCGACCATCTGATCGTGAGCGCGCTTGGCGGCGACTCCCGGCTGACCGTACTGACCGGTCCCAAAGCTGATGTGAAGGTCGTGGCCTACCAGATGGTGCTGTGGCCGAGGACGCCGCGCACGTGCTGGACTCCCCGATGCGCGCCGGCACGCCGCGGAAGGGAGCAGCGGCGTGAGCGCCTTGGACATGGCAGCCCGGCGCCCGCTACCCGGCCGGGACTGCCCCGGCGTGCTGGTCATGGAGCACTCCCTGGTACACGCCCACACCATGCCGAAGCTGCCCGAAGGACTGGTGGACGGGGCCGAAGCGCTGTGGCGGGTCGGCAAGCCCTACGTCTGGGGCGGCACCGGCCCGCGCGGCTTCGACTGCTCGGGGCTCACCCAGGCCGCATGGGCCGCTGCCGGATTCAGCATCCCCCGTGTCACCACCGACCAGGTCGCAACCGGCGCCCCGGTCGGGTTGGACGAACTGCAGCCCGGCGACCTGCTGTTCTACGACACCGGCTCCGGCCCCTCGCCCAGCCACGTCACCATGTACGTCGGCGGCGGGCAGATGGTCAACGCCCCGCGCACCGGAACCACCATCCGCGTCGAACCCGTGCACAGCGACTACTACTCGACGCGGTTCGTAGCGGCCCGGCGGCCTGCATGACTACTTGGCTCCTGCGAAGAAACCGGAGAGGGTCTGCTGCTGTGGCAAGGTGCCAGTGGAAGCGGCGCCCGATGACCGGCTGCTACTCGGGCTTCTCCCCGAGTGCGGTGCGCAGCCAGTCCAAAGAGCCGGTACTCAGCACCGCGTCGGCGAGCCGCTGCCCGCTCGGGGTGGTGATGCGGCTCAGGCTGTTGTCGATCCAGCGCTGCGCGTTCGCGTATCCCTGCGCCCGGTACTCGACTCCCTGGATCAGGCACTCCAGCCGATCGGCGTCCTTGGCGCAGCGGGCTTCCAGCGTTTCCTGGTCCTCGTAGTCACCGATTACGCCCCGGACCATCTCCACCACCGGTTCGGGCATGCCATCCACCTGGTCGGCGGCTACCGCTCGCGGGTCCGCTTCAGAACCGAGATACCTCTTGCCGAGGTGGTTGACGTCGCCGGTGCGGGTCTCTGCGGTGTCGTGCCACACGGCCATGAGCGCCGCGCGGGCCGGGTCAGCGCCTTCCAGACGGGCGATGAGAGAAGCGATGAGTGCGGTGCGCCAGGAGTGCTCAGCGATGGACTCGGGATCGCGTACTCCGGCCATCCACCAACCGGTGCGCCGCTGGTTCTTCAGTGTCCCGGCTTCGTAGAGGAACCGCCCAAGGGAGGACAGGTCGTCCATGCTGTCTTCTTCCTACGCCTCGGAGAGGCGGATCGCGTATCGAACGTCATCGAGTTCCCGGCGGGCCCGTTGCGAAAGCCCAGGACTTTCGGCAATAGAGCGGACCGCGGCTGGGTTTCCAGTACAACCATGGCGTTCGGTGGTCTTCACCCAGGAGAAAGGCGGTACCGGTGGGTCTGGCGGCCTTCCACATACCCTGGAGGGGCCCCGTGTTAAAGGAGCACGCTGTATGGACCCCGAGAGCATCGGACGCAAGATCGCCCGCCAGCGCAAGAAGGCCGATTTGACCCAGCAGGAGTTGGCGGATCGCACCCGGCTGCACGGCGGATACGGCTACAGCCGCAGCCACATCGCCCAGGTTGAACGCGGGCACAAACTCGCCACCCCTGCGTTCGTGTCCAGCGTCGCCGCCGCACTCGGTCTTCAAGTCGCGGATCTGTACGGCCAGCCCTACCACGATACGCTCACCAGTGACGGGATCACCACCGTTGTCGGGGCCCTGCGTGACGCCCTGGCCTACGTCGACGTCCCCCCCAGTATCACGTCCCCCCGCCCTCTGAGCCTGCTGGAAGAAGAGCTGCGTATCGTGCATGGCCTCTTACAGCAGGCTCGGCATACCCGACTCGGTGTCCTGTTGCCCGCGCTGATTGAGGAAGCCACCGTGCACGCTCTGGAGGCGGGAGGCGAGCGTGCGTGGCGGGTGCTGCACCATGCCCAGGTCGCGGCTGTCCGCCTGACCAGAAAACTCGGATTCGAAGACCTGTCCGAGCTTTCAGCCGAGCGTGCCCGCGCGTCCGCCGCCGCTGCCCAGGATCCCCATCTGGGAGTCATGGTCTCCTGGCGCCGCACACTGGTAATGATGGCCCGTGCACAGTGGCGTCCGGCTCTGGCAGCGCTTGAGTATGCGGCCCGTCTGGTAGACCTCGACCGTTCCGACAGCAGTGAGATCCTCGGAGCCATCTACCTGCGGTGTGCGGTTCTGGCTGCCCGTTCCGGAGACGAAGCTGCTGCGGACGGCTACCTCGCCCAAGCCGAGGAGATGGACGCACGGGCCGAAAGGCTGCAGCACCCGCGCGATCGCCACGCCACGACCTTTACCTCCGGCAACATCGCCGTTCACCGCGCGGCTGTCGCGGTTGAGGTTCGAAACTACGATGCCGCGCTCCAACGCGACGCCCGGGTCACCGATCAGCAGGTCGCCACCACTTTGATCCCGGAGCGGCACGCGCACCACCACATCGATATGGCCCGGGCGCTGGCTGAACTCGGCAAACCTCGTGAGGCGCTGGAACGGCTGGAGAAAGCCCAGAGGATAGCTCCGCAGTTGACTCTGTACCACCCGCAGGCGCGCCTGGTCACCCAGCACCTGGTGGACACCCAGCGCGCCCTTCCTTCTTCGCTGCGGCGTATGGCCGACCGTATGCGCATCACCTGATGCTGAACCAGAGCCAACAAAGTTCACTTTTCTTCTAGCGTGGATTGTTCCAAGCCATGGAACATTTTGCTGCGGAGTCCTTCGTAGCTTCGTCGTATGGCGTTTCACAGAAATAGGTCGTCGAGCACCGCCCCATCTTGTCATTTGTCCGATTCTTCGGATTTCAGCGAACTTCTGATCCATAGCGGGTTGGCTGTTACCTCCCCTGCTGCAACAATTCGGGGGGAGTACCAGTGAGCGCGCCTTTTGCACCCGATGAGTTCGACTGGCTGGTGTCTCGTCTGGTGGAGGCGGCACCGGGTATCGAGCAGGCGGTGGTGGTGTCGGCGGACGGGCTGCTACTCGCCGCATCCGACGGGTCTTGCGCGGACAGCGCCGAGCAGCTCGCCGCGATCACGGCGGGGATGCAGTCCCTGGCCGAGGGGGTGGCGCGGCTATTCGGCAGGGGGCCACCGAGCAGGTGCTGCTGCGCATGCACGGCGGCCACCTGATCGTGACCGTGCTCGGCGAGGGCTCCCGGCTGGCCGTACTGACCGGTCCCAAGGCCGATCTGAAGATCGTGGCCTACCAGATGGTGCTGCTGGCCGAGAACGCCGCGCACGTGCTGGACTCCCCTGCACGTGTCGGCACGCCGCAGAGGGGAGCGGCAGCGTGAGCATCCCGGACACGACAGCCCGGCGCCCGCTGCCCGGTCGGGACTGCCCTGCGGTGCTGGTGATGGAGCACTCCCTGGTGCGCGTCCGCGCCGCGCGGCAACTACCTGAAGGGCTGGTGGACGGGGCCGAGGCACTGTGGCGGGCACTGGCCGACTCTGATCGGCCGGTGGCGGTGTGGGAGGCGGCGATGCGCCAGGCCCTGCCGGTCGGGGTGGCCAAGGTCCTGGTCAGCGAACTGGTGCACACCGGACTGGCGGAGCTGAGCGATCCGCGCCCCGATCGGGCGCTGCTGGAGGCCACCGCGGCTGGCCCCAGCAGCGAGGGGGTCGGGGCCGGGTTGGACGTGGTCAAGCTGGTGGTCGCGGGCGGCCCACTCGCAGGCAAGACGACGCTGCTGGGCGCGGTCTCACAGATTCCACCCGTAGCGGTGGGGGAGCGTCTCCCGGCACCCGGCGGGCGCGTCATCACGACGGTGCGGGAGTGGGGTCGGCTTCCCCTAGGTGGGGGCGTGCAAGTGGTCCTGGCAGCCGCCCGCGTCCACGGTGGTGTCCGTCCCACCTGGTGGGACGACCTGGGGCTGTGGCGGGGCGCGTCGGGGACGGTGGTACTGGCCCACCCGGCTCGGCTGGAGGAGTCCTGTCCGGCGGTGGACTGGCTAGAGGAACAGGGCCTGCCGTATGCGGTGGCCGTCAACACCGTCGATGGTGCGGTGCTGCCGGACACGTCCTGGGTGCGGGAAATGCTGCAGATCAACGACGGCGTCCCCGTGGTGCTGCTGGATGCGCGCAGTCCGGAGTCGGTCCGGCTGCTGCTGCGCGACACACTGCGGCACGCGGCCCGCACGCTGGCCGGGGGTGTGCGGTGAGGGTCATGGTGGTGGGTGCGGGCCAGTCGGGGCTGCTCTTGAGCCATCTGCTGCACGCTGGCGGGGTGGAGGTGGAGCTGTTCAACCACCGCACGGTGGAGGAGCTGCGTGGTGGTCCCGCGCCGCTGGCCCAGTTCACGCTGCCGTCCACTCTGGCCGCGGAGCGCGCTGCCGGGTTGGACTTCTGGTCTTCCGAAGCGGTGGCGTCCGGGGCCTCGTATGCGGGGGTGGCCGCGCCGGCGTTCACCTCCGTCCGTCTTGAGGCGCGCCCCGAGGGCGGTGATCTCCTGGGGTTTGCCGGGCGCCTGCCCGGTCCGGGGGTGGCCGTGGATCCCAGGGTGAAGCTGGCCGACTGGCTGGCGGCGTTCGAGGACCGCGGGGGGCGGGTGCATCCCTACGGGGTGACCGTGGGCGATCTGGACGCGTTCGCCCGCATGGGCCGCTACGACCTGATCGTGGTGGCGGTGGGCTCAGGCGAGCTCGGCCGCCTGTTCCCGCCGGACCCCGCACGCCGCACCTCGACCCTGCGCGAGCGCGCCGTGGCCCAGGTCCACCTGGCCGGGGTCGAACCGGGCCAGGCCGATGCCGACGTGGTCACCACCCCGCACGGGGAGGTCTTCTGCGTGCCGGTGCTCGGGCCGCAGGGTCCGGCGCACGCCTTGCTCGTGGTCGGCGCCCCGGGTGGGGCGCTGGACTGCGTGCCTGATCTGTCGGCGCGCCGTGTCGATATCGCCGCGGCGCTTCTGGAGCGGGTTCGCGCCCATGCGCCCGGCCTGTACGAGCGCTGCCGCGCCGCCGAGGTGGTGGAGGCCGGGGTGCATGGGCGCATCTATCCGGCGGTGCGCCGTCCGGTCGGCGTGCTGCCCTGCGGTGGCCGGGTTTTGGGGTTGGGCGACACGGTGGTGACCGTGGATCCGGCCTCGGGGCAGGGGTGGGCGGCCTCCACCCTGGCCGCCACCGCCTACGCCCAGCAGATCCTGGCCCACGACGGACCGTTCGACGCGGCGTTCCTGAACGCCACCTTCGACGCCTACTGGCGGGCCCACGGCCGCCACGTGGCCGCGTTCGTCGACATGGTCAGCGCGTTCTGGACGGGCACGCTGCCCGAGACCGTCACCGCCCGCTTCGCCCGTGCCGCCGCCGAGGCCGCCGCGGCCGACGCCTGGATCGCCGCCTTCGACACTCCTGAGGCTCTGGCCCGACTCACCGCCTGAACCCCCGCCACCGAACCGCACGTCGTTCCTGTCTTCTTCTGGGAGGCTTCCGCATGCCCACACTCCCCTCATCCCCGACACCCGGCCTGTACAGCCGGTTCAACCTGGACTGGCTCTACACGCCCTACGTGATCGGCCTGTCCCACCGCCTGGCCTGGGGCGTGCCCAACGCCGCGCTGCACCGCATGTACCGGGAGACGGTGGGCCCGGTGCACGTGGAGGTGGGGCCGGGCAACGGACACTTCCTGCACCGGCTGCCCGCCACCCGGCCGGTCCGTTCCCTGCACCTGCTCGACCTGCACGAAGGGCCGCTGCGGGTGGCCCGGCGCCGCCTGGAGGGCCGGTGGCCGGTGCACGTCCACCAGGTTGATGCCCTGGACAGGTGGCCGGTGCCCGATGCCTGCGCCGACTCGGTGATCGCCTCCATGGTGGCCCACACCATGCCCGGCGCGGGGATCGGTGGCAAGGCCGCACTGTTCGACCAGGCCGCGCGTGTGCTGCGGCCCGGCGGCGTCTTCGCCGGAGCCACCGTCCTGGCCCGCGGCGTGGCACCGAACCGGCTGGCCCAGTACATGATGTGTGCCTACAACGCCCGGGGCTGGCTGGCCAACGAAGGCGACTCCCTGGCCGATCTGGAACTCGCCCTGGCCGAGCGGTTCACCGACGTGCGCATCAGAGTGCACGGCTGCACCGCGCTGTGGCGGGGGGAGGCCCGATGAGCCCCGCCGTCTCGATTCCTGTGGAGGGCCGCGCCGCGATCACCGGCATCGGCTGCCGCCTGCCCGGCGGCGTCTACAACCCCGACCAGTTGTGGGACGCCCTGATCAACGGCCGTGACCTGACCGGCCCCGTTCCCCCGGCACGGTGGGAGCGCATGGTCGGCCTGCTGCACCCCGACCAGGTCCCCGAGCAGCCGTGGACCGTCGGGATGCTGGAGGAGGTCGAGGCCTTCGACCACGGCTTCTTCGGTATTTCCGCTCACGAGGCCGCGCGCATGGACCCCCAGCAGCGCCTCGCCCTGGAGGTCGCCGCAGAGGCACTCGCCGACGCCGGAATCCCCCTCGACTCGCTGGCGGGCACCGCGACCGGCGTGTGGGCCGGAGTGGCCGCCCCCGACCAGGCCGCCCTCGCTCTGGCCCCGGGCAGGAGCGCGCGGATGGCCGACCTGTCCGGGCTGACGTTCTCGATGCTGGCCAACCGCCTCTCCTACCACCTCGACCTGCGCGGTCCCTCGATCACGGTGGACACCGCCTGCTCGGCGGCGGGCACCGCCCTGCACTTGGCCCGCCGCGCCCTGGAGGCCGGAGAGGTCGATACCGCGCTTGTGGTCGGCGCCAACCTGCTGCGCCACCCCGCCATCACCGCCGGATTCGCCGACGCTGGAGTCCTGGCCCCCGACGGGGTGTGCCGCCCCTTCGACGCCGACGGGCGAGGCTATGTGCGCGGCGAAGGCGTGGTGGTGCTGGTGCTGCACCGGCTCATCGACGCCCGAGCCCACCGCGACCGCGTCTACGCCCTCATCCGCGGTAGCGCCGTCAACGCCGACGGCCACTCCCCCGCCGGGCTGTATGCGCCCAGCACCCAGGCGCAGCGGGCCCTGCTGCGCGCCGCCTGCGCCGATGCCGGACTCGACCCGTCCCACCTCGACTACGTGCACGCCCACGGCACCGGAACGGCGGCCGGGGACGCCGCCGAGGCCCGCACCCTGGCCCACGTGGCCGCGGCCGCCCGCGCCGACCGACTGCCCGTCGGCTCGGTCAAGTCCCTGTTCGGCCACACCGAAGGCGCCTCCGCCCTGCTCAGCACCGCCGCCACCGCCCTGGCCATCTGGCACGGCGTCCTACCGCCCACCCCCAACCACACCCGCCTGCGCCCCGCCCTGACCCGCCTGCCGCTGCGCGTACCCACCACCCCCGAACCCTGGCCGCAGACCTCTCGGCCGCGTACCGCGGGCGTGAGCGCCTTCGGCCTGGGCGGCTCCAACGTCCACCTCCTCCTGCAACAAGCCCCCGGCAACGAGCCCGCGCCCACCCCGCCCCTGGCAGTCGACCACCGGGCAGAAGAGACAGACCGCCAGAAGCAGACCAGCAGCCCCGGCCAGGAGGTCGGCGGTTACCGGATCATCCCGGTCAGTGCCCCCAGCGAGGTGCGGCTGCGCGGCACCGCCGCGGCCTGGGCTCCGGTGGTGGCCGACGCTGATCTGGGTGTGGTGGCCTCCACCGCGCAGCACCGCCGCGCCCACGAGAGGGTGCGGGCCGCCGTGGTCGCCACCACCCCCGGGCGGGCGTCCGAGGCGTTGCGTGCGCTGGCCGAGGGCCGCACCCATCCGGCCCTGGTCGGCCCGGCCACCGCGCCCGAGAGGCCTGGGCGGCTGGTGTGGATGTTCGCCGGGCATGGCTCCCAGCACGCCGCCATGGCCGCCGCCTGCTATGCGGCCCTGCCGGTGTTCCGCGAGGCGCTGGAGGAGGCCCGTGCCGCGCTGGCCGCCCACCTGGACCGGCGGCCGTGGCGGCCGGGCGAGCCGATCACCGGGTTCGAGACCGCCCAGCACGCCATCTGGCTCACCCAGACCGCCCAGACCGCGACCTGGCGACACTGGGGATATGCCCCCGACGCGGTGATCGGCCACTCCCTGGGCGAGGTCGCCGCCGCCCACGCCGCCGGAGCACTCACGCTGGACGATGCCGCCCGCGTGGTCGCCGCCCGCTCCGCCCTACTGGCCGAACTGGAGCCGTTCGGTGGGCTGCTGGTCACCGATCTCGACCCGCAGCGGGCCGAGGAGGCCATCGCCGCCCACGGCCACGCCGACACCCTGGTGGTGGCCGCGCGCAACGCTCCTGACGCCACCGTCGTCAGCGGCCCCACCCGCCCCCTGGAAGAACTCCGCGAAGCCCTGGACGCCCGAGGCGTGTTCGCCCGCCGGGTGGCCCACGACGTGCCCGCCCACTCACCCGCCGTCCACCCCCTGCTGCCCCGCCTCACCCAAGCACTACGCGGACTCACCCCCCGCGACGGTGACGCCGTCTTCCACTCCACCGCCGACGCGGCCCCCCTCGACGGGACACGGTTGGACGCCGCCTACTGGGCCCGGCAACTACGCGCCCCGGTCCGCCTCACCGACACCCTGCCCCTCACCGCGACCACCGGGACGACCGTGCTGGAACTCGGCGGACGCTCCACCCTGTCCCGCGCCGCCACCACCACCCTGACCCACCACCAGATCCCGGTCACCGTCATCGCCGCCGGAACCACCGACCGCGACGACCACGCCGCCCTACTCGACCAACTCGCCGCCCTCCACACGAACGGACACACCCCCACCCACTGGCCCGAACCCCACCGCACACCCGTACGCCTGCCCATGCCCTGGCAGCACGGACACGGCACCGCCCCCGGCGCGGCCAGCACCGCTCCTGGCCTGAACGCCGCCCTCACCGGACTCGATCCCGATCCCGGCCGGATCACCCGCGCCGTGGCGGCCCTGATCGCCGACACCCTGGGGGCTCCTGCGGAGGACGTCGCGCTTGAGGCGTCCCTGGTCGATCTGGGCTTCACCTCGGTCGCGGTGATCGGACTGCGCGACTCCCTGCGCGCCGCCCATCCCGCCTTGGCCCGGCTGTCGGTGCGCACTCTGCTCGCCGAGACCACCACCGTGGCCGGCCTGGCTCGGGCTCTCACCGCGCTGGCCGCGCCCGCGCAAGAAGGAGAGGATTCCCGATGACATCCCGGCACCGCACCGACCACGCCTTCCTCCGCCGCCCCGGCTGCTCGTACCGGCAGGGCACGGCAGCAGGCCAAAGCGCTGCCTGTCCAGGGGGCTCCACCGCATCGGTACACCGACGGCGGTGCGCACTCAGGGCCGCACCGCTGTCCCGCGGCGGGACCAGCATCTGCCGTGCCTGACACCGCCTGGTGCGGGGGCGCCCACGGTCCTGGGCGGCCCCGCACCAGAGAACAACGCCCACGGCGCGCCGACGCGCTCTAGTGCTGTGGCCGGGAACGTTCGCCCGGGTGCGTGATCGGTGCCAGGGTTGACCACGACAGCAGTCGACCCCGGGAGCCGCGGTGTCCGCACCTCTCAAAGCCCGCAGACTCACCGATCCTGAGGGCCAAAAACTCCAACGCATCGTCCGCCGGGGCAGTACCAACACCGTGCGCTACCGGCGGGCGATGATCATCCTGGCCTCCTCCAGCGGCAACACCGTCCCGGTCATCGCCCGTCTGGTCGCCGCTGATGAGAAAACCGTCCGCGAGGTCATCCACGCCTTCAACACCCAAGGGCTGAGCTGCCTGGACCCTGAGTGGGCGGGAGGCCGTCCCCGCCTACTCACCCCCGAGGAGGAAGCCCTCGTCCTGCAGACGGCCACGACCCGCCCGACCAAGCTCGGCCGGCCCTTCACCCGCTGGTCGCTGCGCAAACTCACCGACCACCTGGCCCACAGGCCCAAACCGGGCCTGCGCATCGGCCGCGAGACCCTACGGACCCTGCTCCACCGGCACGGTGTCACCTTCCAACGCACCACGACCTGGAAGGACTCACCCGACCCCGAGGCCGATGCCGAACTCGACCGCATCGAGCACGTCATGGAGCACTTCCCCGACCGGGTCTTCGCCTTCGACGAGTTCGGTCCGCTCGGCATCCGCCCCACCCCGGGCTCGGGCTGGGCTCGCAAGAACCTGCCGGACCGCATCGCGGCCACCTACCGGCGCACCCACGGCATCACCTACTTCCACGGCTGCTACTCGGTGGGCGATGACACCCTGTGGGGCGTCAACCACCGGCGCAAAGGCGGCGCGAACACGCTCAAGGCCCTGAAGTCGATCCGCACCGCACGCCCGGACGGCGCACCCGTCTACGTGATCATGGACAACCTGTCCGCGCACAAGGGCTCCAAGATCCGTGCCTGGGCCCAGCGCAACAAGGTCGAGTTGTGCTTCACCCCCACCTATGCCTCCTGGGCCAAGGTGATCGAGGCGCACTTCGGGCCGCTGCGCCAGTTCACCATCGCCAACTCCCACCACCCCAACCACACGGTGCAGACCCGGGCGCTGCACGCCTACCTGCGGTGGCGCAACGCCAACGCCCGCGACCCGGACGTGCTCGCGGCCCAACGCCGCGAACGGGCCCGGGTACGCAGCGAGAAGGGTGTTCGTTGGGGAGGCCGACCGCTACACCTCGCGGCGTGAGAACACCCGGGCGAACCTTTCCGGCCACAGCACTAGCATCGTCCGACAAGGCCTCCCATGACCGACGAACCCCTCTCCGCTCCACCCGTCGACGCCCTCGCGGCGGTTCCGCGCGTGTTCGGCCACTGTCCGCGGCCCCGGCCGCCCCTCCTCCTGTCCGTGGTGCTGCCCGGACTTCCCGAGCAGGCCGCGGTGCTGCGCTGCCGCCTGCGCGACCTGGGGGCGCTGCCCGCTGATCTGGTCAGCACGGTCGAACTGCTGGCGACCGAACTGTTCGCCAACGCTGTCCGCCGCACCCGCTCCGGTCGGCCCGGCGGCACGGTGCTGGTGACCGTGTGCCGGATGGCCGGGTACGTCCAGGTCGGGGTCACCGACGACGGTCCTCTTCCCCACGCCGTGGACACGCCGCACGTGCGCTCGTTCGATCTCGGCCGGGAGGGCGGTCTCGGACTGCTGACCGTGCATCGGATGGCCGCCCGGTGGGGCACTGTCCACGGCAGCGGCCGCACCACGGTCTGGTTCGATCTTGACGCCCCGTCGCGTCCGGCCGCCTGATGGGGAGAGGTGGCGGTGTCCGTGGTCGAGTACGCGCTGCCGCTGTGGACAAGGGTGTTTCGTGTCCGGTGTCGCCGCTCGCCCGTGGCTTCGGTTCGTCGTGTGGTTTCGGGCCCGATCGTCGGGGCCAGTTGGTCGTCGCATTCACCGTTCTTTCCGCGGCTGTGGCCCGGGGACTTCGCCGGTACCGGCGGGGTGTGCTTGGTGCCTTTCCTTGCCGGGATGCCGCGGAATGGGTGTTCGAAAAACGATCGATTCTTGGACGGGCGGGAGCGAGCGGAGAGACACCGAAACGGGATCCAGCGCTTGCACGCTCAATGACCGAAACGGCCGGAGCCACCGGGAACACCGGTTAGATCAACGACTCCTGCCAGCAGAGCGGCCGCTACACCGGTCCTCCCACAGTTTTTCCCCCTCCCCGGACCCCCCCCTTTACGCTGAGGCGCGTGGATATTCTCACCGCCCTCGCCATCCCTCTAGCCGCTCTGGCCGTCGGCGCTGTCAGCGCGTACGCAGCCCTCGCTGGCCTGCGCTGGGTTCGCTGCTCAGGGCAAAGCTCCGCACGCATGGCGGTCAATGACGCCGACCGTCGCTACGCTGAACTCACTCCCGCTCTCGATCTGGAGTGGCGTGCCCAGTACGGGCGCCGCGGGGTGCTGGTAGTAACCATGACCGGGCCGGTGGGCCTCGAAAGGCTGGATCGTGTCGAGGTCACCGTGGCTGACCCGATCCCAGATCGTGCGCCAGTCATCGCCGGGGGTCCAACCCAGCAGGAGTTGGATGCCCAGGTGTGGGGCCCCTACCGGTTCGTCACCTCCACCGCCCATGTCGCTAGCCACCGCACCGCCCAACTCGACCAGGTGCGGGTCAACATCCCGGTGCATCTGGCGATGGAGCGCGCCCCGGCCCCACATTGGGTCGCCGATTTCGCCGGGTGGGAGGAGGAGCGGGCAGGCGACCCCGTGCTTATCACGCTGGTGTGCCACCACGCGGATCACCAGTCGTGGACGCTTCACAGGTCGGTACCGGTGCGGTGACCGCAGGTCTCGCCGGTGCGGTCCGGGTGGAACTGGGCGTTCCCGCCACTCGTTCCATGCCGGTTCTGTCCTAGTTTCTGGCCGTTGGTAAGGTTCACTTACCGCAGCTCGGGTGACCGGTTGTGGCTAGAAAGACTGTTCGGTCGGCGTTTGCTCGGACGGGGACCGCGCCGTGTCGGACACGACGAGGCCCCGCCCCTCTGCGGTGGAGGAACGGGGACATCCGGCTTGAGGTCAGACGCTGCTCACAGACGCGGCAGGAAGTAGTCGAGGTCTGTGCGGAATGTGGCCCCGGCGTGGTGCGCGGCCTGGAGGATGTACTCCTCGTCGTGGCCCTTCTCGATGGCGTTGACGATCTGCTTCACGACCTCTTCGAAGTGCCGGTCCACGGGGTTGCCATAGGATGTCTCCTCCGCGAACGACTCCCAGGTCTTCTCCCAGACCTGGAGGACTTCGGTCTTGAACGCGGTGGTGTTGAGGTCCTGGTGGTGGGTCATCGGTCGGCCTCCGTGGTCGTGGCGATGCTGTCATCATGGCCCGCACCGTGGACCGGTTCCGGCCGGGTACATCTAGGTGGCCACCCTGTTGGCCATGGCCAACAGGGTGGCCACACGCCCCAAAGGCCCAGGAACAAGCGGTATCTGCTGGCCGAATGACATCGGCTGGTGGTTGGATCTACTGCCGGGATGACTTCTGGAAACACGACCCCCGGTCGAGAACAACCCGTCGAATCCACTTCTGGAAACACACGGACCGGGCGTCCCCGCCGCACCATCGACCTCCCCGGCGATCTGGCGGCCGAGCTCGCCGCCTTCACCGACCGCCTGGCCTCGGCCACCGACCTGGGCCCGGCCACCCGAGACAAGTACCGGCGCAACACCGCCGCCTTCCTCACCTGGCTGGCCCAGGCCCGCGAGGCCGACGCCGTGGACGGCGACCCCCTCACCGACCCGGCCGCCCGGGACTG
Source organism: Thermobifida halotolerans (assembly GCF_003574835.2). Lineage (NCBI taxonomy): Bacteria > Bacillati > Actinomycetota > Actinomycetes > Streptosporangiales > Nocardiopsidaceae > Thermobifida > Thermobifida halotolerans. The sequence goes on from NZ_CP063196.1 coordinate 2,221,069, forward strand.
GGCGGTGCGCGACTGGCGTCGGCACCTGAAGAACACCCGCACGACGCGGGGCACCCACCTGGGCGCGGCCACCATCAACAACCGCCTGGCCGCCGTGGACGCCTTCTTCGCCCTGCGCGGTTCCGGCCGCCCCCAAGTGGTGCGCGAACACCTGGCTCGCCCCTCCGCACCGCGTGCCCTGGACCAGCGCACCCTGTTGCGGTTCCTACGCACCGTGGCCCGCGACGCCTCACCGCGGGACCGGGCCATCTGTCACCTGGCCTACTACGCAGGCCTGCGGGTGGCCGAGATCGTCGCCCTGGACGTGGCCGACGTGCGCCTGTCGGCCCGCAAGGGGAGCGTGCGGGTGCGGGTGCGGGGCAAGGACCGGTTGGGCGGAAAGGACCGCACCGTGCCCCTGCACGCCCAGGCCCGCGCCTCGGTGGAGGCGCTGCTGGACGAGCTCGGCCGCCCCACCACCGGTCCACTGATCCGCAACCGCGACGGCGGGAAACTCTCGACCCGGGCCGCCAACACGATCGTGTCCGCGCTCGGGGCCGCGGCGGGAATCGGCCCGGCCGACGACGGCGAGGCCTTCGGCCCACACGTACTGCGCCACACCTTCGGCACCGACCTCGTACGCAGCCGCGGCGACCTGACGACCGAACCGGTCGACGTGGTCCTGGTGGCCGAGCTGATGGGCCACGCCGACCTCAACACCACCCGCCGCTACGCCCTACCCACCGACGCCGACAAGACCCGCGCCCTGGAGGCGCTCACCACCGACCGGTGAGCCGACGAAGGCCCACCGCTAAATCCTGTAGCAATCCTCCTCGACCCCCGGTCCCCCCGTACAGGTCGGCCGCGAGGGCTCCCAGTCGACCCAGGCGGCGACCTCCTCCTCCCTGGACAGGATGTACTCGGCGACGAACGCCTTGTCCTCCAACCAGGCGCGGGTCTCAACGAGCAGCTCGACAGCGGCCCGGTGCGGGCCGTCGTCGTCGCAGCCCGCGAGCAGCGCGTTCGCCAGGTCCTCGAAGCTCTCCAGGTCCACGGTCATATCGTTCCTCGTTGGTCAGGGGCCTTCCAGGCCGAACACGGTGCCGAACGGGTCGGCCAGTTGGGTGATGCGGCGCCCCGACTCGGCGGTGATCGGGCCGCGGTGGTGCGTGCAGCCCGCAGCGAGAAGCCGCTTTCGGGCCTGATCCAGGTTGGCGACCTGCCAGTACACGACCGGGCTGCCGCCCTTGGGGTTGCGGTCGGGATCGGCGGGATGGAAGCCGAGTTCGACGCCGGCGACGTTGAGCCAGGCGTAGACGGCACCACGCGGATCGACGTGGCGGTGGACTCGGGCGTTGAGCTGGTCGGCCCACCACCGGGCGGACTTGTCGGGGTCGTCGGCGAACACCATGACGGTGCCAACACGATCGAAGGCGAGCACGGGTTTCCTCCTGGGCTCAACGAGGTGGAGGAGAGACGCTACCCGCTCGCGAGGATTTCGTGGGGCGTGACGGCGAGTTACGGGGCCAGGCCGTGTGAGCTGTGCAGTCCGGCGGTGGCCTGCGGGGTGTGGATGAGCACGTCCACGGCGGCCGCCATCTTCTTCGCGGCGCTCTTCAGGCCCGGCAGGGCGCGCAGCCGGTCCTCGTTGCCCTTCCGCTGAGCCCGGTTCAGCAGCTTGGAAGTGATCAGCACGTCCAACACGTCCAGGGCGTCATCGACCGAGGCCGTCTCCAGGTGGCGGACGGTGGCCAGCAGGGTCGCGGCCTTCCGGTCGGGGGTCAGATCGGCCAGGGCGGGGGCCTTGGCGCGCATGCCGTAGCGGGCCAGCGCCTCCAGCTTGGCCTGGGGCACGTCGGCGACCTCGACCCTTCCCGCGCCGATCCCGGCGATGCGGCTGGTACGGTCCAACGCTTGGATCAGGCCGGGGCTGGAGACGCGGTCGGGTTCGGTGCGCAGCAGCTCCAGTTCGGAGAAGCGCGCGCCCTCGTGCACCCGCAGCAGTCCGACCAGGTCGGCGTGCACGGGGGCGGGGATGCGCGCGGCCAGGTGCGTGTGCAGGCGCGCGTTCTCCTCCCGGCGGACCTGGCGCACCAGCCGGGACAGCACGCTCAGATCGGGCAGCAGGATCTGGTGTTCGAGGAGGTGGAGCAGGGCCCGGTCGAACAACGCCCGGGGGCCTTCCTCGCTGGCCCACACCCGGGCCGCGAGGTAGGCGCGCAGGTCCTCTTCCCCGGCGGCGAACTCGCGGTAGCCGAAGGTGTCGCGGATCTGCCAGGCGTGCTCATAAGCGGTCTGGGCCCGGGCCCGGTACTCGGGCAGGCACCCCGGGTCGAGGTCGAGCTGGTCGGCGACGAAGGCCACCGCGCGCTCGGGCACCCGGGTGGGATGGTCGGGCTGGAACACCCCGAGCATGCGTACCGTGCCCCACTGCACCGCCCACCCCAACCGGGTAGGCGGGGTGCGCTTGCTGCGGGCCAGGGCCAGAGCGTCAGGGGTCAGACGGAAGCACTGTTCCAGATCGGCCGCCGACAGCTCGTCGGGGAAACGGCCGTAGCGGACGATCTGCTCGTCGGAGAGGTACTCATGCGGCATGGCCACGAACGTAGGGGCCGCGAATCGGGCAAACCGGTGCCGTCACCGAACCGTCGCCCAGGTCACGGCTCTACCGCTAAATCCTGTAGCAATCCTCCTCGACCCCCGCGTCCTGGCGTGGGGGTCGAGGCCTGGACAGCAGCTGGGGTGGGGGTTGGGCTGTAAGGGGTTCGGTCCGGGCGGGGTTCTCGCGCGAACGGGCCTGTACCCCAGGGCATCGGGTGCGCGCGAGGTTCCCGCCCGGGGTGCGGGGGTCCCGGGGGCGGCAAGCCCCCGGGTACCACAGAGGCCAGCCCAGTACATGCTGTGTACGGCTCAACGGCCAAGCTCGGCCAGGCTGAGGTCGAAGCGCTACGAGCCGCGAACGGGACTGTTAAGCCGTACGGCCCCGCCCCACATCCACCCGCCACCACCGCCGCAGGCATGCCGCTTCCGCGGGGGAAAATCTCACTGAACGGCTTTCAGGTTTTCGTGGTTACGGAAGTCTTCGGCCACAGGTCGATCAGGTACTGCTCGGTGCCGTCCAGGGTGTGGAGCCGAGTGACTCTTTCCCTCGGGGACGCCTCGGTTTCATAGAGCTCCTCACGCAGCTCATCGATCCGCCGGCGTGCCGTGTCGCGGCCGCGGTGGCGGACCCGCACGCAGAAGATCCCCGTCACCGGAAGAGTCCACTCGGCCGACGGTCCCATCGTCCACCGGTCCACAAGCAGCACCCCCGACGGGCACAGAAGCTCCGTCGACTCCCCCTCAGACCACGCCTCCCCTTCCTCTGCCTCCCCGGGTCCTGGGTCCTGCTCCCACAGCCGCAGGCGAACACTGACACGCACGATGTCATCCACGCACTGCAGATACAGCCGACGCAGACTCCCTCCGACCACCTCGCGGTAACCAGGCAGTGGGAGCGGATCCTCATCGGTCCCGTAGTCTTGGTCGTGGAGGTCGACGATGCGGTAGCTCGCATCGGTGAGCGTGTGGAACTCGGCCAGAGGAGTCATGGTCATCTCACTCAGGTTTGATTATTCGTTTCTGACTTGGAGTCCGGTGTGAGCGAGGAACCCGTCCAACAGGTCCGGGCGGTACCGCAGCCGGCGCAGCCCCGACCGGACCGCCCCACTCAGCTCCGCGAAGGACAACACCGCCAGATTGGCCAACCCCGTGCCCTTGAGATGGGACCAGGCCTACTCCACCGGGTTCAACTCCGGAGCACAACAGGGCAGGTACTCCACCTCCAGCCACTTCCGGGCCTCGATCGCCGCGCGCATCCGCCCACTGCGGTGGGCAGCCAGGTTGCCCCACACCAAGATCACCGGCGCGCCCAGCACCCGGTGGACACCGTCCACGAAGGCGACCAGATCGCGGTCGCGGTACCACCCCGGGCGGGTGCGAAACAGCATCCGCGACACATGGCCGCGCCGGTAGCAGCACACCGCGGCCATCGACATCTTCACCGGACGGCCCCTGACCACGTGCAGCACCGGCCTCTGGCCCACCGGCGCCCAGGTGCGGGACCAGGCCCCGGTCAGCCCCGCCCCCGCCTCGTCGGCAAAGACGATCCAGGCCCCGCTCCGGGCCCCCTTTTCTCGATCCGCGGCCAGGCCTGTTCGACCCAGGCGGCGATGGCCCGCTCATCGCGCTCCAGGGCGCGGCGGGCCGGGACCTGCACCGACCACCCCATCGCCTTCAACAAACGCCACACCCCCGAGGGGTCGGCGTAGGCGGCCCCGAAGGCCTCGGCGATCACCCGCCGCACCCGGTTCAAAGTCCAGGCATCGGTGGCAAAACCGTAGTCCTTGGCGCCCCGGCGCAGGAGCTGGCGCAGCCGCAGGCGCTGGTCGGGGTCCAGGTAGCCCTGGGGGCCGGTGCGGCCCTTGCTCATCAGCGCGTCGGTGCCGCCCTGGTGCCAGGAGCGCCGCCAGTTGTTGACCGCGCGGGCGGTGACGCCGAGCATCTTGCCGATCCGGGCGTCGGACATCTGGTCCTGCTCGAACAGGGAGGCTGCCATCAGGCGGCGTTGCTGCTTGTCGTGGGCGTCCATGACGCCCCTCCTCGGAGAGAAGTTCCAGGTAGAAGGGCATGTACCCGCCCGGGAAACAAACAATCAAACCTCAGTCAGGTCCGCGACCCTCTCTTGACGCTGGGGGCCGATGCTTCGAAGATGGCGTCGGCTCTCGCCCCGTTTGGAAGGCAGACCCGTGATGCGCGTGGTGGCCGAAGTTGTCCTTGTCCTGCTCACCGTGGTTTGTGGGGTGGCGCTGCCCGCCCTCGCCTTCTTCTTCGGGGGTGTGGTCACGTTCCATACTCTGCGGCTCACCGGTGCCGGTTGCGCCCGTCGGCCCGGCACCGATCCGCCCGAGTACAGTTGCGACCACATGGGCTATGTGATTCCCGTCCTCCTCGGCGGGTTCCTTGTCGGCCTGGTGGTGCTTGTCGTCTACGTCCTGCTGCTGCGGCGGTTCCGCGGTCGGCCTCTCACGGAAGCCACGGCCGGAGTGCTGGTGGGTATGCTCCTCACCCTGGCAGGGGTAGCGCTGTTCGCCGCGACCTTCTATCTAGGGGGCCAAACGAGCCTCACCATCGTCCAAAACTTCGACATCGTCTGCGTGAACTCCTGGACGGAACCGGTACCGCCAGAGAACGCCTGCCGAAACACCGACCATGTCACGCCCGTCCTGTTCGGCGGGCTCGTGACCGGTGCCGTCACTGCCGCCGCCTATGGACGAGGGCTCCGATGGCTCCACAGAAGGAAGGCAGAAGCCAGCCCTCGCTTCCGCCAGGGACGGACAGTCCCGCAACGGAGGCGGGGATTGAGGGGACAGGGGTAAGAGCACGCCCGCCCCCAGTGTCTCTTCCAGCAAGGCGAACCTCCCAAGGAGAAGGTCCCGAAGCAAGGAAACAACCGGAACCGCGGCGGGCGCTCCGGCGGTACCGGCCTACGGGGGGCCTGGTTTTCGTTAACGGCTTCTTCAGGAGAAACGTCCGATCCAGGAGTCCTCCTCCAGTGCCTCCAACGCCCGCTCTTCCTCGGCGGTGAGGAGTGTGAGGGTGAAGTCGTCCCAACGGCGCAGTTCGGCGAGTTCGTCGCCTCGCGCCGGTTCCACCCGCGCCACCTGGCCGCTGACGAGCCTGAACACCAGGCCACCACCGGGCCCGTCGGTGACACTGGCCCAGTGCAGGCAGCGGCGGCGCGCCAGGTTGAGGTTGAAGACATACCATCCGGTTTCGGGATCGACGGCGCCGCGCAGAATCGGGCGGATCCACACCAGGGTCGGGTCGTCCTCTTCGACACGGAAGCAGCGGGCCAGCGCGGACCGGAAGACCTCGCCCCCGTCGGGATCGGTGACCACGAGTTGCGCCCCATGCTCCAGGGGGTCCTCTGACGGCGTATGGGTTCCGTCCAGTAGACGGGTGAACGACTGCTGCCACTCCACCGGCTTTCCTCTCCTCTGCCGCCTCTACTGCACGATCTGGTCGACGGGTTGTCCGTTCAGGTGGGTGATGCCCTTCTTCGCCAGCAGCGCCAGAACCTCTGTGCGCTGCGCGCTGTCGTGGCAGAGGATTCGGGAGGGGGCCTGGGCGCCCAGCAGGTCCAGGCCGTGGCGGAACATGACCTCGTTGTTCTTGGCGCTGAAGTGCGCCATCTTCACCGGGTCGGTGGTCATGCCCTGCACCGAGTGGTTCCCCTTGGGGTTGAGCGCGCCGAAGTGGTCGCCGTCGTATCCGTAGACACCGGTGTTGTCCAGCAGCCTGACCGGGTCGTCCCACACCAGCCGCGGGCCTTTGCCGACCGATGAGCTGGCGCGTACGCGGGTGAAGACGGCGTTGGCGCCCCCGGAGTACTTGTCGCTGCTCTCACTCATGCCCTTGCCTGCGGGGATGCCCATGACCGCGCGGCGTTCGGTGGAGGCCAGCACCCCGGTGGCGAGCAGGTCGGTGAGGTTGGCGCCGGTGACGTGGTGGACCAGGCTCCTGCCCTGCCACGCGGCCTCCACCGCCGAGTGCTGGTTGCCCACGTCGAACCGGCTCCAGGTGAGCCATCCGCCCGAGGCACGCGGGGCGGGGTCGTAGCCGGGGCTGGCGGCCAGGGTCGCGCCGTCGGCGTGTCCGGTCGCGGTGGCGACCGCTTCGCGCACCATCCGCACCTTCTTGGGCAGGCAGGCCGCGGCGGCCTCGATCTGCCATTCTTTGGCCAGTGCGGCCAGTTGCTGGTCGTCGAGGCCGACCGCCTGGTGGGCGTGGGTGTGGTAGAGCTCCTGCAGTTGCAGTTCCTCCAGTTCACCGGCGTGGGTCAGGGCCGTCTTCACCGCGGGGTGCTCGCCGAGGCGTTGGGCGTCGATGTTGGCGGCCAGGTAGGTCCACTCGCCCTCGGCGTGGGTCATCGCCCGGTTCACCAGGTTCAGCTCGCCGAGTCGGCGGACGAGTTGGTGGCCGTGCCCGGCCCCTTGGGGTGCGTGGACCTCCAGTTGCCCGCGCAGCGAGTACTCGTGTTCGGCGGGGTCGTTGGCGCTGTAGGGCCGGTACACCGCCTGCCAGCCCTCGCCGAGGTCGATGGCGTACTCCTTGCCGTCCGCTGGGGAGCGGCTGGTGCCGTCCCAGGTGGCGGCGCCGGTGGCCGGGTCGATGTGGGCCTGGATGCGGCTGGCGTCGCGCAGGGTCGCGGCCAGCAGTCCCGGCCCGGGCTCCTCCTGCGGGGCGGGCACCAGTTTGGTGATGGTGGCGACTCCTGTGTGCAGGTAGGGGTGGACGTGGGGAACCTTGCCGCCCTCCTCGTACGGTTGGGCGGCGGGGTCGGCGACGCGTGCGGCGATGGCGTCCAGGTGGGCCTGGTAGTGGGCGGCCATCGTCTGCTCGTCGGCGGTGGTGTTGGGGTCGTCGAGGACTTCCTGCACGGCGGCCTGCGCGGTGGCCAGGTACTGCTGGGTGTGCGGGGGGATCGGCAGTGCGTGTTTGAGTTTGTGGTTGACGCTCTTGGCGGTCTTGGCCACCAGTTCGTGCAACTGCTTGTGCTCGTCCGCGGGAAGCCGCCCGTTGATCTCCTCCTGCACCTGGACGGCCACCAGGTGTTCTGCGTCCAGGGCGAGGGCGTCGGTGAGTTTGGCCTCGGCCTCCTCGGTGAGTGTGGCCAGCAGCACCTCGCGCGGCCCTCCCCCGTCGGGTGAGGTGTAGGAGATCAGGGTGGCGGTGGCATCGGCCAGGTCCGTGCCCCCGACCAGCACCGGAACACCTGCCGCCCGCCCCTCGGGCGGGGTCTGGGGGATCGGGGTGACCACGTCGCCGCGGGGGTCGGCCCGTGCGGTGGTCGCAGTGCCGTCCTCCTCGTCCACGGCGTCGGGGGGCACGGGAGAGGAATCGTCCGGCTCCGCGCCCGGTGGGGGCGGGGTGCTCTCGCTCACCGGTTGTGTGCCGGTCCCTGCTGTACCGGCGAAGTCGACGGCGGCGTCTGGTGGCATGTCCTCAGCAGGAAGAAAGTTCACCGTTTCCGCTGCCGGTTCCCCGAGCACGGGGACCGGCGGGGTGGTGGGTGCGGTGGTGTAGGTCTCGTGCTTCTTCGATCCGCCGCTTCCCATGTCAGGCCCCGTACTTCAGGGCCGCCGCGCCGGCGAGTTCGAGCTCGCTGGTGAAGAAGTCGGCGAAGGTCTCGCGCAGGGTGTTCTTGCGTTCCACCGCGTGGTCCAGGAACGCCTCAGCGATCTGCGCAGGAGTCACGGCGGATTCGGGGATCGTGTGCTGGTGGGCAGCACGTTTGCGCATGGTCGCCACCCAGTGCACGCCCGTCCCTCGCTGGGCGCCCTCGTAGGCGGTGGAGCGCAGCATGGCCCGCCACTGCGCGTCCGGGATCGACTCGATCTTCTTGATGACCGGGTGCGCCGCGGCCGGGCGGATCCGCACCCCCTTGGCCAGGTGGTGGGACAGGGCCGCCTGGTAGGCCTTCTGGTAGGCGGCGGGGGTCGGGTTGGGGGCGTATTTCAGCGACAGCGTGTCCTGCCCGTAGTACTTGAACGCCTGTCCCGCGTCGATGGGGATCAGGCCGCCGGAGGGGGTTTTGAGGATGTTGTCGACGTGGCCGTCGTGGTCGCCCATCACCCAGGCGGCCACGTGGGTGCGCACGAGGGCGTCCACGTCGGCCTGGGACCAGGACTTGACGTCCCCGGACAGCGGTTTGGCGCCCTTGACCATCGGCTGGACCACGCCCTTCTTGCCGTCCACGGTCGCGGTGTAGACCGGGACCGCGGGGATGCCCGCGGCGTCGTAGATCGCCGAGGCCGCGGCTTCTCCGTGCGCGCGGGCACCCTGGGCGGACTGGTCGGGTTTGAACAGCCACTGGCCGCCGTCCGGGCCGGTGTGCAGGCTCTTGGAGTGCATGCCGCCCAGCCCGTGGGCGGCGACCCCCTTGCCGAAATCGTGTTCGTTGACCACCGCCGGGTCGAGCCGTGGGGGGAGGGCCGAGGCCGCCGCCCCGTGCTGCTTCAACGCCTGCACGAGCGCGGCGTGCTTGCCCAGGAACCCGGTCCTGCTCGAGGAGGGCTTCGCGGCGGGCGGGGGGTTCGTGGAAGCGGGCACGGCAGCGCTCTGGGACGCTGCTGCCTGGCCGGTCTGCGCTGCCTGGGCCGCCTTGGCGTCGACCTGCGCCTGGATCGTGTTCTTGTCCAGGTGGGGATCCCAGTGCGCGGCGATGAACTTCTTGGCCAGCGCCTTGTTCGCCGCCTCGGCGTTGTGCAGTCCCAGTTCGGCGGCGACCTGCTTGAGCGCCCCGGTGTTCTTGCCGACCGCCCACGCCTCGAACTTCGGCGTGAAGTATCCGCTGCCGACGTCGTTGATGGGCACCGAGGTCAGCGCCGCCCACGAGCCGCCGGGCGTGGTGTGGTCCCACACGGCGATGTCCGATTCGGCCTGGGTGTAGACCTGGGCGGCCTGGGCGAAGGCCGCCACCTGGGTGAGCGTGTCCGGATCCTTGACCGGGTGCAGGTGGGACGGCAGCACCAGTCCGTCGCCGTCGCCGAGGAAGGGGTGGAGCGCGGTGTAGGAGGACTCAAGGTCGGCGAGCTGCTGGAGGCGCTGCTCCGCCAGTTCCGCGGTCGTCTCCTTGAGCTCTGCGGGAACACCCTCGCGGACCAGCAGCAGGGCCGCGGCCCGGTCCAGCACCGTGCGCTGCTGCGCGGTGATCAGTCCGGCCTGCTGCGCCTGGTCCAGCGCCTTGTCCGGAATCGCGGACCCGACGGGCAGGGCGTTGATGATCTCGTCGAGCTGCCCCTGGGCCGCGCCCTGGCTCGCGGCCACCGCGTCGGCATCAGCACCGGGCACTGTGGCGGTGCTGATCCGGTTGCCGGTGGCGACCAGGTCGGCCAACACGTCCGCGCGTCCTTCGGTGTCGCCGAGGGCGAGGGCGTGGTAGGCGGCGACCTGGATGTTGAAATGGGTGTTCAGCGCGGAGAACTGTGCCGGGTCGGCCTGCCACGTCCCACCCGAACCGGCGGGTGGATCGGCGTCGGCCAGCGTCACCCCGGGCACGTCCTGGCCCGCGCACAGGGCGTGGTAGCGCTCCAGTGCTTTGGCCTGGATCTTCGCCTTGGAGACACTGTCGCCGGGATAGACCGGATCAAGCCAGTGCGCGAGCGCATGGGGCTGACCGGGCTGGTGGTTGAGACCGACCAACCCGGCATGCTGGAACCCGTGGGCGGCGGCGAGCTGCTGGAGTTCTTCGGCGGTGAGTGAGGCCAGCGCCGCCGAGGAGGCCTGCTTCAACTGGGCGCGCACAGCGGCGACCGCATCCGCGGGAGCTCCGCTTTCCTCAGCCAGGATGAGCGAGGTGTCGGCGTGGGCGACCGCCTCGCTCACCGCCGCGTACCAGTCCTCCAGGTCACTGGTGGGGTGGTCGACGGCGTAGGCGGCCGGCCCTTCGCTGAGGACGCCGTTCACCATGTCGATGGCCTCGACCGCCGCGGCGAGGTCGTCCTCCCCGGCAGCCTGCCCACTCGCCACCACACCGCCGCCGGTGCCGGCGTCGAGGACCGCATCGGCGGTGGGCGCGGTGGCATACGTGGTGTGCTTGTGCGACCCTCCGGACCCCACTCAGACCTCCCCGAGGCCGACGAGGATCTGCTCCAGGACGCCTTCGACCAGGTGGGGCAGGCTCGGCGCGGGCTGCGGGTCGAGTTCGGCGAGCTGGACCGTGCCGTTCTGGGCCAGCCACTCCTCCACCTTTTCCGCGGTGAGCGGCGTGTTCTCGGCGAGCCGCTGCCGCCACGGCCAGGCCGCGCCGTGGTCCAGCGGCACCCACGACACCGCCGTCCGCCACCCGGCCGGACCGTCCTCGGTTGCGAGGACACCGACCGGATCAAGGGCCGCCCCCAGGGCGGGGCTCCACACCAGCAGCACGAACAGCCGACGTCGGGACGGGTTCACGTGGTCTCCTTCGGGGTGTGGTCGGGCAGCAGCGAGGCCATGTAGCCGACCGTGGAACGGAAGGCATCAGCGGTACGGGCGTGCACCCGCCGGCGGCCTTGGGGGCCCATGACCTCGCCGTGCAGGCCGTAGGCCTGGGCGGTCTGGTTGATCAGGTGCAGCCGGGTGCCGAACAACTCGACGGCGGCGCCGATGCGGTCGGGCCGCGACAGGCCGGTGAGGATCACCGGAAGCCCGGGCGGGAGTTCGGCGGCCAGCCAGTGCAGGCCGGGCAGCAGCCACGACTCCCAGTCCTCACCCGAACGCATGGTCTGGGCGTTGACCGCGATCGCGGGAGGGTGGGTGTCGGCGATCCACTCGCCCCACCGCGCCAGGTCCTCCAACCGGAACCAGTACACGTTGGGCACGGTGAGCAGTCCGGCTTCGGCGAACTCGGCGGCCAGGATGAGGGAGCGGCGCAGGTTGAGCAGGTGCTCGGAGCGGGGCCAGTTGCCGTACACGCTGTAGTTGCAGGCCAGCACCAGATCCCAGCCCTGGGCCGCGATCCGTTCCACCAGCCGGTCGCGGCGGCGCGCCGTCCACAACGCCTCCACCAGCGGGTCCGTGCCGTAACCGGACAGCACCGCCAACTGGCCCGGGCGCAGCCCCAGGAGTTCGTGGGCGTCGGCGCCGTCGCTCCATCGCGGGTAGAGGCGGTGGCTGTCCGCAGAGAACACCCGGCGCAGCCCCACCGCGTAGGCGGGCCAGTCCAGGTGCGCGTCCAACTCGGGAACGCCTGTGCCGTCCACCTGGGGAATGTAGGCGGGCAGCCCTTCGGGGAGTCGGCCGTGGAGTTCGATGTCGTCGAAGGTCAGTGTGCCGCCGACGTCGGCCATCCACGCGCGGATGTTGTCGCGCGAGCCGCAGCGGATCGGACAGGTGCCGCACGCCCCGCTGCCCGTGGCGGCCTCGGCGCGGGCGCACCCGCAGTAGGAGCAGTCGGAGTTGCAGCCCGAGCACAGCGGCTCGACGGTGGCGGGGCCGCCACGGCCGTCTGGTCCCGTCCAGAACGCGCACGTCGAGCAGTCGCAGCCCCGGCCGGGAAGGGGAAGGCCGGTGCGGCTCATGTGTTCGCCCCCTCCTCCAGCAGCGGACGCAACTCTTCCAGCAGCAGCCGCAGCGACCCGGCGGCGTAGCGGTCGAGCCTTCGACCCGCGCGGAGTCGTGCCACCAGGCGCCGCAGCGCCTCCACGGCCTCGTCCGCCTCGACGTACTCCGGTGCGGCCGACTCCCCACCGGGGACAGGCGCGTAAACCGACGAGGGTCTGTCTTCGTTCCGGGAGCGCTGATCGGACGTGGTGTCGCCGGAGGAACGCATCGCGTGGACGAGTTCGGACGGGCGGCCGGCCTCCTCGCGGCTGAGCTTGGCCGTCCGGGACTGGTTGGCCTCGTCATGAGCGGCCTCGGCCCTGTCCAGCGCCTCGTCGGCGCAGAGACCGGGGTTGTCCAGGCCGGCCTGGACCGCTGCGGCCAGCAGGTGCGGCTGTTTACGGGCTTTGACCGCGGCCCAGATCTGCTCGGCCGCCTCCGCTCGCCCCGCCAAAAGCCGGGCGAAACGGATGCGGGTGTGCAGGCGGATCTTCGCCTCGTCCATCTCCTCGCAGATGTGCCGGGGCAGTGCGCGGAACGCGGCGACGAGTTCGCGGGCCTTGCGCGGCGACAGTTGCAGCCCGAGCCGGTGCAGGACTTCCGACCACGGGGCCGCGCAGTCCACGTCCTGGCCCCGGATCCGCTCCAGGGCCTCCCACCGTGCGACCGGGTCCTCGATCGCGTCGGTCTCGGCGGGGATCGGTCTGCCCGCGCGCAGCAGTTTGCCGGTCAGCACCGCGCAGCGGTGCAGCAGCAGTGCCGCGGCCTGCTCGCCGGGCTGCAGGGGTTCGCGGGCGAGGTTCTCCACGATCTGCCAGACGCGCCGCTCCTCCGGGCTCAAAGGCCCCGGGCAGATGATCGCGGGCAGGGACGCGAAGTGCGGGTTGTCGGGCAGGTTGACCGCGCCCCACCGGCACGCCCGCAGGCGCCGCTCCCCCGCCACCAGATGCAGCGCGGGCGGACCGTGTGGGGACGTGATCTCCTCGGCCAGGACCGGTTGGAGCACTCCCACCGTGGCGATCGAGCTGATCAGGTCCGCCAGTTCGGCCGGGGCTGTCGCCTCCCCGGGCTCGCGTCCCTGAAGCCCGGTGGCCGCGCTCCCCGGTCCCCGCAGTGGGATGGCGTCGTAGCGGCGCCGCCGCAGCCGGGAAGACCTCGGCAGCGCGGCGACTCCGATGGGCGGGAACGCACCGTACTCTTCGGGTTCGTCTAGCACGACCAGAACAAGAGCCGGTCCCTGGTGAAACGTGACACCGGGGCGGGAGCCGGTGTCTTGTTCCGCTCCTGGGCGGCTCCGTGTCCGTGGATGCCCGGCGCGTTGAGCGGGGACTGGAACTGACGGTTCTCCGCTGGTCTCTTCTCATCGAGGTTTGATGGTCGGATTCTGCGGTGGAGACGGTTCCGCCGCCACTCCCGGTGAGGTCGAGGCATTCCACCGAACGCTCCAGAAGCGGGACACCACCGGCTGCCGATGTCCGGACTCGGTGCCCCGGGGCGCCTTGACCAGGCGCTGCCAACCCGTGGGGGCCGCCCTGGGCGGTTGGGGTGGAATGTCCCGCCTTTCTCCGGGTTCTCCGCGAAGAACCCCTCGCCCACCGCAGAATCCAACACTCGCACCCCAGTCAGACGGGTTCTCCACCACGAGGGGTCCCGGTCCGAAACAGCGCTTGAGGTTTTGTCCGGGCTCTCGGGAAGTGGGTGAGACCAGTCTCTGTGTCTTGACGGAACCGCAGGCCGTTCGTGCTTCCTGCGTGTGCGGGAACAACCCCCGGCGGGTTTACATCGTAGATTTCTTCTGTGTGTGGTCCCCTCGCGTGCGGGGACGTCCCACTCCGCACACGACAGCGCCCCCGAAGGCAAGGAGCTGCGGGGCGTAGAACAGCGAACAACCTGCTACAGGCGCCCTGCCTTGATCTCCGCCAGGAACTCAGACCACGCCGACGCCGTGAAGTCCAGGGGTCCCGACTCCCGGTGCCGGGTGCCACGCACCAGCACGCCAGCGCTCCCCCGCTCAGCAAACTCAACACGGTTTCCTGAACCGCTACTGAAGCTGGACTTGCGCCAGAGCAGCTTTCCAGACATTCAGTTCTCTCCCACTACCGCACGGATCACGTCGGCTGAAGCGGCGGTGGACAGCGCTTCGCCCTGCAGAGCACCAAAGATGGTGTCGCACCGCGATACACCGCCCGACCGGTCAGCCATCTCCCTCCCAGCATGCGGTCGATACAGGCGACCGGCGGGCGGTCCCGGAAGCTCATGCCCCCTGGGAGACACAACTCCGAACGCAGCGCTGACGGCTCGCCAAGAGAGTTGCTTCCGGTACCGCCATGCCCGCCGCCACTGGCCCACCGCGTCCCTGAGCGTGGCCGCCAGACCCGGTGGGCGGGGCGGCGCCGTGGCGGCGAAGGCCGCGTCGACCTCGACGGTGAAGAAGTCCTCGGCCCGTCGCCGCCGGTCACCGCGATCCGGGCCTGCCGTGCCCCGGCCCAGAAGGCGTACATGTGCGGGCTGGTCATGAGGTGGCGGAGCGCGCCGCGCAGTTCGTCCAGTTCGATGGTCCTGGTCCCGTAGGCGACCTTCTGGAGGTTGAGGACGAGATTGCAGTAGTGGTCCCTGCGGGTCTCCCCCACCCCCGGGTACAGCTCGGGCCAGGCCTGGAGCAGCTCCTCGTCGTCGATCGCCATCTTGACGAGGTCGGTGTGGACCTGGCGCAGCGCCACCTCGCTGCTGCGCCGCTGGTCCTCCAGGGCGACGCTCAACTGCGACTGCTGGTTGCGCAACTCCTGCTGCTGGAGGAACAGGGTCGACGCGATTCCGATGAACGCGATGCCGGAGAAGAAGACACCCACCGGGGACACGGCCTGCCCGATCTGGGACCAGCGGTTCAGCGTCTCGTCGTCGACCCGGAGCAGCAGGAGGACCGGAACCACCAGGCCGGCCGCCACCGTCACGGCACCGAGGACGACGGCGACACCGATCGCGACGGACCGCACTCGCTTCCGGCTCACCCGCGCACCCCACCGTTCACTCCCCGCAGTGGCCAGACCGCGCCTCAAAGCCCCGCTTCCGCGAGGAAACGGTGCAGCGGCACCGCTTCGGCCCGCAGTTCCAGCGCTGTGGCCTCCAGTTCGCGCACCACTTCGGCGTCGCGGACCAGCCAGCCGCCCGTCTGCTCGCCGACCGGTCCCGGCCCGTAGTCGTGGACCAGGGCGGTGTCCCGGTCGAACAGCAGGAAGTCGAAGCAGTCGTCGCCCGGCAGCGGCGTGCCCGGTTCGGCCCGCACCACCTCGATGGTCTCGCCCATGCGAGCGCGGATCCGGTAGGCCAGCAGCTCGTAGCGCAGATAGTCGGTCAGCGGTTGGCGCAGCACCCGGATGCGCGCGAACTCGATGCCCCGCGACCGCACGTCCGCATACAGCGGCCGGTCGGCCTCGGCCTCCTCGCGCAGCAGCTCCACGGCCAGGTCATGCTCGCCTTGTTCGTAGGCGTGCTGGGAGGCGCTGTTGACGTTCTCCCGGTAGGACTGCCAGCACTCGACCTTGAGGAACCGCTTCCCCAGCCGCGCCCAGGCTCGGGAGAACGCCGAGGCGAAAGCGTCGAGGTCGAGCCGTTCCCCACGATCCACCGCCCAACCGGGTGGTCGCACCTATTCCTCCGGAATGTCTTTCCTGGCCGCCACCAGGGTGCTACGCGGAATGCGGACGATCCGCTCGTTCGGCGCACACCTGGCGTCGGACAGCGGTGTCTCACCGAGTTCCGCGGTCACGTCCACACCGATGACCGCGCGACTGCTTCCTCAGGGGCAGGGGACCCGGTGGTCAGGGGCATGCCCCTGATGCTCGCGCGGCCAAGCCCCTCACCCGCGCGGAACCAACAAAAACTCCGTAGGCCGCTTCCGCGGGGCCGGGGCGGCGGTGGTGTCAGACGAGTTCGAGGCCGCCGTCGACAGTGAGGACCTGGCCGGTCAGCCAGGTGGACGCGGGGTCGGCCAGACGCAGGATCCAGACGGCGATCTCGTGGGGCTGGCCCCGGCGGCCCAGCGGGACGCGCGCGGCCTCCTCCCGCCTGATCCGTTCGATCTCGGAGTCGGACAGGCCGGCGGCCGCCAGCGCCTCGCTCTCGGTGGGGCCGGGGGCCAGCGCGTTGACCCGGACACCGTCGCCGGCGAGCTCGACCGCCCAGGTGCGGGTGAGTGACTCCAGCGCGGCCTTGGACGCGGCGTAGTGGGCGGCGCCGGGCAGGGGACGGTGGCCGTAGGTGCTGGAGACGTTGACGATGGAGCCACCACTGGAGCGCAGGTGGGGCAGGGCCGCGGCGGCCAGCAGGCTGGGCGCGGTGACGTTGAGGGAGAACAGGGCCTCCACTCGGGCCGCGTCGGTGTCCTCCAGCGGCATCACCGCGGTGACCCCGGCGTTGTTGACGAGTGTGTCGACGCGCCCCCAGCGGCGGACCGCGGCGTCGACGACTCCTGCGGCGGCGCCGGGGTCGCGCAGGTCGGCGGTGTGGACGGTGATGCGGGGGTGCAGGTCGGCGGTGGCGGCCAGGGCTTCGGGGCGGCGTCCGACGCCCAGGACGTGGGCTCCGGCGTCGGCGAGGGCGACGGCCGTGGCGCGGCCGATCCCGGATCCGGCTCCGGTGACGACGGCCACCCGGCCGGTGAGGTGGTCCTGGTGTACTCCGGTCATCACAACCCCCTTGTTCGATGTTCGTAGAACATCGAACAAACTAGCATGGGTGCATGAGGAAGGCACACCACCCCGCGACCGAGGAACTGTCGCTGACCACGGTGATGGCAGCGCTCAGCGACCCGCTCCGCGTCGGGGTGCTGCGTGTCCTGGCCGACGGCCGCGAACGCGGCTGGGGCGAACTCCGGGCACCGGTCGCCAAGTCCACGCTCAGCCACCACCTGCGGGTCCTGCGCGACGCCGGCATCACCCGCACCCGCCAGGAGGGCACCCGCTGCTTCGTCACCCTGCGCCGCGCCGACCTGGAGCAGCGCTTCCCGGGCCTGCTGGAGGCGGTGCTGGCGGCCGCCGCCACCGACTCGGTGGGCGACCAGGTCACCGCGGCTGCAACCGGCCACGACTAGACCTGCGCACACGAAGGCCCCCGCGAACTCCACGGGGGCGTCCACGCGGCGCACGGCCTCGACCGCGCGGCCGCCCCACCCCGCCAACCGCCGACGGTCCCCGCCTCCCTCCGAGAACCGGGCACGGCACGGACGGCATGCGGACAGCGCCATCAGCAGCACACCGCCGACGAGCACCACCATGGTCACCACGCCCACCCCTGCCCGGCGACGCCGTAGCCGGCCCGCACGGACGCGCCGATCCCCCACGTGCAGCAGCGCCCACAGCATGCTTCCCAGCATCGCCCCAGGGCAGGAGACGCCGGTAGGGGTAGCCCACCGTGCCCGCCAGGACCGGAACGGTCGCGTGCACCACCGCCACGAACCTCGACCCCACGATCGCCGTCCCGCCGCGCGGCCGGGCGAGGACCTCCTCGGCGTGCAGCCACCGCTCCTCCCCGATCCAGCGGCCCACCCTGCTGCGGCGAAACCGCGCCCCCGCGTACCGGCCGATCAGATACCCGACCGTCTCCCGACGACCGCCCCCACCCGGGTCACCGCGGCGACCAGGACGAACCCCCGCAGGTCGATGACGCTCGCCCCGGCCGCCAGAACGACCGGGTCCGCGGGATCGAGGCCGCCCTCACCGCCCGCGAACTCAACCCCGCCCCCCGTCCTCCCCACCGAGTTCTGGACCCACCCGGCCACGTCCCAGGCGGTGACCCGCCTCGACCTGACCCCCATCACCCAGGAACAACTCGCCCGCCTCACCGGAACGACCCAGGCCACCACCTCGCGCATCGAACACGGCCACACCCGACTCCGCGACCTCGACCGGATCCGCGCCTTCCTCACCGGCCTCGGCGCCCCCATCCCCCAAGGACACCGACCCGCTGGACGGCTACCACCATGATCCTGCACGTGCCCGCCCCGGCTGGCCTCCACCCCGATAACCCCCGGACGCGCCAGTCCCCGCACGGGAAACCGCCGGGTGCGTCCCGTCTCCGCTCATTCCCCACCGGCGGCACCAGGGGTCGCCGCGCCGGAGACGGTGCCCCCTCCCCCGCCCGGGAGTGGTGCGAGGAGGAAGTCGGTCAAGGCGGCGGTGGGATGGAGCAGCGGACACCAGATGGGACGGACCGGCCCGTGCGCGCGGAGCCGGTCCAAAGTGGTGGCGCCGATGGCGAACCCTTCCCGCGCACGGTGCAGGTAGGGCAGTCCCCGGACGTAGAAGGCGAGGTCGTCGAGGCGCTGCGCGAGCCGCTCAGGCACATCACCGGTGAGGACCAGCAGGACGCGGGGGAAGCGGGGATAGATCTGCCGCCAGCCCGGAGTCAGGGAGCGGGCCGCCGAGGTCCGGTGGGCGGGCGCGGCCGAACCGGGCACGTAGTCGTGGTAGCGGGCGTAGGCGGCCAGTTTGGCGGCCAGCCTGGGGATCGGCATGGTAGCCCGGTCGACCTCGATGAAGAACTGGACGTGGGAACGCCGTCCACTCCGAGAATCGATGGAGATGTAGTGCAGCAGTGCGTCGGCGACGAGGCGTTCACCCACGTCGCGGAGGGGGTGGGAGACCTCCGGTAGCCAGTCGAACGGGCCGCATCGGTCACCTCGGGCGCGGGCGGCCTCCACGAACGCCAGGCCGGTCTCCACCACGGCCTCGGTGTGGCGCTGCAGCGGGCCTGAGGCTTTGAACGCGGTCATCCGGTAGGGCCGGTCGATGACGTCCTTGGTGCCTTCCACGGCCCGGGCCCCGGTTTCGGTGAGGAACCAGAAGTTGGGCTTTCCCCAGCCAGCGCGGACCCGGTCGGCCAGGCCGAGGCGGTGCAGCCGCAGCAGGTTGCGGTTCAGGTACTGGGGTGGGCTGTCAGGGCGCAGCATGCGCAGCAGTTGCGGGCCCGAGACCAGGCGGTGCTGGTAGAGCAGGCTCATCGCCTCGTGGGCGATGCGCGGCAGGACCGGCATCCGCCTGTTCTGCGCGGCGTCCGGTGGCGAGGGCGGCGGTTCGGTCATCACAGCCACTTCGTCTCGGGCTCGTCCGGTGTCTCAGCAAAGGCGCGGTCCTCGACCGGCGCGGACAGTGGCGTGCCGCTGTTGTCGGCACGCGCCCCCATCCGCGCGGCACCGGCGCTGTCGTTGCGCGGCGGTGCGGGGGGCGGGGCACCGAGCGCGTCAAGGATGCGCTCGTCCAGGGTCTCCAGGTCAGCCAGGACGTCAGCCACGCGGCGGCGGCACAGGTTGGCGTCGATCGCCTCGCGCTGCACGTCGAGGCGGTCGTGCTGCAGGTGGTCGACGAACAGCCGGGTGAGGACCGGGCCGCGGACCTTGAACGGCGGAGTGACCTGCCCGTTGATGGTGGTGGAGACGATGTGGTGGTACCTGGGCAGATCCACCAGCGTGTCCGCGACGACGTGGCGCTGCCACTGCTTGGTGACCACCCGCACCGCATCAATCTCCCCGGCGGTGCTGGCCAGCAGGGACTGGTTCTGCAGCAGCGCGTCCCGGGTGGGTGCGGTCAGGCGCTGGGCCATCTGCGTCATGGCGTGCAACCGCACCCCGTACTTGGCCAACTGCTCCAGGATCGCGGCCAGGTGCCCCTTGCTGGCCCCGTCAATCGCGGTCAACTCATCAACGAAGGTGTCGAATCGGCGCCGCGACTCGGGGGGCACGTCCACCCTTGAGCGTCCAGCGCGAAACAGGTCGAAGATCAGAAAACACGACACGAGGCGGCCGATGTCGCCGGGCGGGGTGCACACGAACACGACGTTGCCCCGGTCCATCGCGGCGCGCACGTCGTAGGTGCTGGTCGAGGAGCCGAAGAACGCGCTCAGCGTCCGGGAGGCGCGCAGCCGTTCGATGACGTTGGTGATGGTGGGCACCGCATCGGCCGGATACCGGGGGAAGGTGTGCTGCCAGTAGCGGCGCAGGGAAGAGGGCAGCAGGCCCGCGACGGCTTCGCGCCACTCGGTGTCGGTGAGCAGCGTCGGGATCTGAAACAGCGTGGGCGCGGCATCGGCGGGCAGGCGCAGCGCCAGGTGGCACAGGGTCTCGCACGCCTTGGTGAGGATGGTGCGCGCCCTGGAGGCCTGGTCGGTCCACGACAGCGCCGAGGCAATGGCGGTGACCACGGCGTCCACCCGGTCCTCGATGTGCTCACGCCCCAGTCCGGCCATGGACAGCGGGTTGTAGCCGGCGATGCGGGCCTCGTTTCCGCGCACCGTCAAATCCACCTCCCACAACCGCTCCAGCACATCAGGGCGGGTGAGCAGCGGGGCGGCGCGCCGCCAGCCGTCGGCGTGCGGGTCCAAAAACCACACGCCGTGCCCGGCCAGGGCGAGCGCGACGGCCTGGGTGAGGGCCATCTCGGTCTTGCCGAACCGGGACCGGCCGATGCGGAAGCTGAAGAACAGGTCGTCCAGCGGGGTGCCCACGAGCCGGTCGGTGCCGTCGGGGCCGGTGACGTAGCCGAGCGGCATGAGGTCGCGCTGCCCGGTGTAGGTGGGCAGCTCCCGGGGCGGGGGCGGGACGACGCCGCCGGAGCGCACCACGTTGGTGTGGTGGCAGTGCCTGGTGGGGGGTTTGAGGAGCCCGGCGATCTCCCGCCCGGTCACCAGGGAGCGTTGGCGGGGCTTGAACGCGCCAGTGCGCATCCGGTGGTCGAAACCGCGCCGCCACGGCCACCAGTCCGCGCCGATGTGGACGAATCCGAGGTTCCAGCCCGCGCTCTTCCAGTAGTTGTCGCCGCGGAACATGTCGAAGGCCGCCAGCACCTGGTGCAGGTGGGCCTGGGCGCGACCGGGGATCTGCGACTCGGCTCGGAGGAGGACCTGGGCGGCGAAGACCGGCTCGCGCGGATCGGTGAACTTCACCTCCTCCCCCCTGCGAAGGGACATTCCACGATGGTGGCCGGCCTGCCTGCTCACGGGGGCGGAGCGCGGGCTGGTGCCGGGCACGACCTCGTCGACCAACTCCAGGAGCAGACCGCCGACCTCCCGGACCAGCTCGGACAGCAGGCCACCGCCCGCACGAGCGTGGGTGTCGAGTGCCCGGCGGCGCAGACGCGCCACCTTCGCCGGGGTCAGGGGAAGCAGGTCCACACACACCTCGACGTTCTCCCCCAGTTCGGGACGCACGTCGGCGATCGCCGCGGCGAAGTTCTGCAGCGGGTCGGGTCTCAGCGGGACCGCGCGCAACCCGTGGATGCTGTCGCGCGCCAGCACCAGTTCGGCGCGGGCCACATGGCGCCGCTTCATCACGCCCCCTACTCTCCGGACCGGACAACACCGGAAAGAAGGGCACCAGGAGCGGAGACTGTGACGGACCGTTCGCCGCGATGGCGGACGGATCAGCGCAGGGCCCGGCTGCCGCGGGCGCGCTGCGCCTCCCAGGCCAGGATGGCGCTGCGGCGCCACATCTTGGGCACGTGCCGCGCCCCGGCGACAACCTGGAAGAGTCGGCGGACGTTGGCGGCCTCGGTGGGGTCGCTGACGACCAGTCCGAGCGGGTCCTCCTCCGGCTGGGGCAGCGGGTTGAGGTACTGGGCCCGGCGCGCCTCGTAGCTTTGGAAGGTGCTCACCTTGATGCCGAGCAGTTCGCAGATGGCGGCCGTGTTCAGCAGTTGGTCCCCGTCGGCCAGGTCGACGACGACCGGCCGGGCTGGACTGGCCCCCATGGTGCCTCTCCCTGATCGCCGAACCCTCTGCGGCTCACTCTAACGACGCGGGGCGCCTGATCCAGGAGCCGCGCACGTCGCCTTCCCGGGAGGTCCTGGAAAAGCATCCGCCCCTGGTTGCGGGTTGTGGCCTGCAACCAGGGGCGGTGGGCTATGCGGCCAGCACGTCGACGGGGTAGGTCTTGCGGCTGGTGAGCTGCAACTGGATGCCCGACCAGTTCTCGGGCACACCCTGCGGGTTGACCTCCAGTTCCAGCATGAGCCCCTCCACCAGTTTCGCGGCGGCCTCGTGCACGGTCTTCCCGGACTGCCCGTGACCGGCCAGAACGCCCGCCTCCTCCTCGGTGGCCACCCACCAGGTCTGGGAGCGGTCGGCGAGTGCTGGAACCTGGATGACGGGGCCGCTCATGTCCCCGGTCCGGGGGTGGTCGGTGACCACCGTGGAGAAGAGGCGCACCGCCGCCACCTGGTCGGCGGGCACCGGCAGCGCCCCCTTCTGGATCGTGCTCCACGCCAGGGCCGCCACGGTGTCGCGCACCTGAGTGACCGTCGCCCCGGTCACGGGCTCGGTGTTGCCCAGCGGAGCGGACCCCGCAGGCACCTCCCATCCCTTCTCTGACGCGACGATCCGCGCGGGCAGCGCCACGAGATACGTGCCGCTGTCGATCCGAGTGATGTTCCACCTGGTCATGTTTCTCTCCCCCTCGGTTTTCCAACCGGTGGCCCCGGTTGCCCTCCGTATATTACATGTCATGCCCTGTAATCAGGTTGGGAAACCCTGCGCAGACAGGTGTGCCAACCTTTTGACGGCAGTTATTCGGGAGAAGTCCTCTGCTCCCGATCCGGATCGCGCAATTCCACCTGGGGATAGGACTGGTGGCGGAGAACGGAGCCCGCGTTCACCGGCCCCCCGATGCGGAGGAGAAGTCTCCCCGACGGATCGGTGCGCATGCCCAGCCGCACACCCGCCCCGCGGCGGGGACGCAGTCGGGACTCGGCAGGGCGTGTCCGGGTGAGCTGAGCGGCGAAGCGGGAGACATCCTCAGCGCTCGGGTCGAACGAGGTCGTGGGAAGCCAGTCGTACTCCACACGGTGGGCCAGAGCACGACGGACGAGTAGTCGTCGGGTGAGCAGAACCGTGATCCCCAGGACCGCGGCCACCACGGTGACGGTCACCGCGATCCCCCACGGAAGTCCTGTGGTGGAGAAGTCGAGCGCCTTCGGCATACAGCACCCATCGGGCGCGGCCACGAGGCCACGCATCCACCATCCCGAAGTGGTCACCGCCTTCCTCCACCCAGGCTCAGGGATGCGCATTCGGGAATGTGTCGCCGCACCGGCAAAGGGTTGTCCTCCGCTCTGACCTCGGAAAACAACACTGCTGCCCTGATGTCTATTTGGAACATGAAAAGAAACATCATTCTCTCCTTCATTCTCAGCCGCATAATCAGTCGTATTGACAACCTCATATGCAACCTTCCCGCTCATGGCGCGCTTCCTTGAGACGGCTCGTCACCAAGCCGGGAAGGGCGATGGGGGCAGTGATCACCTGACTGGTGTGAGTGTTCGCTTCTGCGGTGGGCACGGGGGTCTGCGAAGAACCCGGGGAAGGGCGAGGCATTCCACCCCAGCCGCCCGGGGCGACCCCCACGGGTTGGCGGCGACTGGTCGAGGCACCCCGGCGCCGAGTCCGGGCGCGCCCCGCGGGCGGACCGGCCGAAGGAACACCGGCCACCCCAGGGGGCAGCGTCCTGTGGTGCGGGTGGGCGAGCCGTGTCCGGGCTCGGCGCCGGGCCACCACCGGCCACTGGCAGCCGGTGGTGGCCCACTTCTGAAGAGTTCTGCGGAACACCTCGGCCTCGCCAGGAGTGGCGGCGGAACCGCCTTCGCCGCGGAAGCAGACCATCGAACCCCGATGAGTGCTCGGGGTACCCGAATACCCGTTGAGCGAGACCAACGCCATCAGGCACTCCAACCGAGCAGAAGCCAGACGGGGGCGTCTCACTGGCCGAGTCCCCTGGAATGCGGCGAGGGCACCCCAAGAACGTGTTCCCATCGACGGACGGCAGGGGCGCGGGCGCCTGCCCCGGACGACGCCGGTGTGCGCGGAGCGGGCAACAGGGCCTCACGGTGTCTACGCCGAGGTCAAGCTCGCCGTAGGTAGTGCATAGTGAGCCCAACCGCAAAGGTGAGCGTGTCGTCTCCATGCCTTCTCTCGGCCTGTCCGTCTTGATCTAGATACCGAGGTGAAGACCTACCCACCGACAGGATGTGACAGTAAGAAAAGGGACTCCTCCCGAAGAAAGTTCAGGATGCTGCTGCCCCTCGTAGGGGCGATGAGGAACGAGACCGTTCGGCACGTTCGCGCGTGCGCTCCTGTGTTGCTGCCCCTCGTAGGGGCGATGAGGAACTCGAGTCCGAGCCGTGCCCCCTGGTCCACGACAACGTGTTGCTGCCCCTCGTAGGGGCGATGAGGAACGCGCCGCCATGTCCGGCTCAGATCCGCACCGGACGTTGCTGCCCCTCGTAGGGGCGATGAGGAATCAGGGACCCCGCCCGGTCTACCTGACGCAGAGCCAGTTGCTGCCCCTCGTAGGGGCGATGAGGAATGAGGCCGCCCGGCAGGGCGGCACCCCCGCCCTCCGGTTGCTGCCCCTCGTAGGGGCGATGAGGAATGGGCAAGGCCCTCACCGCCCTGGTCGACCTCGGCATGTTGCTGCCCCTCGTAGGGGCGATGAGGAATCCGCAAGACCCGTCAGAAGGAGAACCGCGTGCACACGTTGCTGCCCCTCGTAGGGGCGATGAGGAATCGAGGTGTGCCGGTGGGCGCACGCCACCCAGGCCCGGTTGCTGCCCCTCGTAGGGGCGATGAGGAATCCAGGACGACGATGCCGGACGGCGCGCAGGCCACGCGTTGCTGCCCCTCGTAGGGGCGATGAGGAACCGTACCGGCACCACGGCGACGGCGCCCGCATCAAGTTGCTGCCCCTCGTAGGGGCGATGAGGAACCCCAGGGTAAAGTCGCTGGCCATGCCCGGTCCCAGGAACTGGTTTCGGTGAATTTTTTCAGCGAACCTCCGGTTGTGCATCCGGCCCCGGCGTGTCGCTGAAAACCGGGGTGTGCGGAGCGCCGACGAGTACATGTGCTGCTGCGTGGTTCCTCCTAGTAGACGACGTTGCAGCAGAGTAGCGAAGGGTCGCTGTCGCTGCGGCCGATCCCCTCTTCATGGTCCTCTCTGTTGCTGAAGATTCGTTCAGTCATGCCCACAACAGCGTGAATGCGAAACATGGGCGGACAGATTCATCTCCGTCCGATCTCGTGGAGAGACTTCCTGCTGTTCCTGCATGCCAGATAAGGGCACAAAGCGGCGCTTGGGGCTCTTTGGCCATACCGAAGACAAGAGGGTTGGTATGGCCCTAGATTCAGATGTCGAAGAGACGGCGTCGTGGAGGACAGGACTGGATGAGCGGTGGAAAAGACTTCGTGGTGATCGGCTTGTCAGGGGTGCAGCGGTTCATCTCCGAAGCCCGGACCACCGCTGACCTGGCTAACGCCAGTGACATCATCGCGAAACTAGCCAGCGTCGCTATGGGCGAGTTCACCACGGACGAGTTGGTGATCCCCTTCCGCCTGGAGGAGGGGAGCCCGCCGAACCGGATTGTCGCCCTGGTTCCAGAGGGGACCGGTGTCCAGCGTGCCCGTGCTGCCACGCAGGCAGTACACGACCACTGGGAGAAGTGGGTCCGACAGCTCTTCGGAAGGCCGGTGGAAGTCCCCGGTTTTCCAGAGGTCTTCTGGAGCGTGGTTGGCCCCGAGGCGGGAGAGTACCTGCAGCAGTGGGAAGAGGCGCACGTGGCGCTGGCCGCGCGCAAGCGTCTGCGCGCTTTCGACGCCCCCGAATACTCAGGGGGACGCCCCTGCACCCTGGCTCCCCGCTGGGTCGCCGAGACCGAACCCCCCAAAGAGATCCCCGCGCACCAGCGCAACACGCAACTGTCCGCTGCGGGATGGGTGAAGCGGCTCTGGCACACCGATAGGCGACTGTTCCGTTCCTCTCTCGGAACAGACGACTTCTTCTCGGGGCCGACCGGCTTCCCCTCCACATCGTCCATCGCCTCGGTGCCTTACCGGAAGGCGGTTCTGGAGCGACTCGCGGACCCCCAGGTGAACGATGCCGTGCGACGACTGCGCTCGGCCGCACGCGCGGTGATGGGCAGTGAGCGCTACCGCGCCTTGGAGGCGCCGATAGCGGCACTGCGCTGGGAAGCCAACGACCAACTGGCGATGTGGATGGCCCGAGGCGCGGGGTGGTGGGTCTACCCGGAGGTGTGGCAGCCACAATCCCTGCGCCGCGAATACGCCGTCGCAGGACACATACTCGACGAAGACTGGGTGGACAAAGGGCGTACGGCCGCGACAGACCTGTACAAGGCCCTGGGGGCGGAAGGGCTCACCCCCTACTACGCGGTACTCGCGTCCGACCTGGACGACATGGGAGTTTTTCTCGGTAGCAAGGGGATGAATGCCGAACGGCACCGCCAGGTCTCACAGCGCCTGGTCGACATCGCCCGTGCTCAGCGCGCGATTATCGAGGAACTGTCCGGGGTGGCCGTCTACGCGGGCGGTGACGATCTGCTCGCGTTCCTGCCCGCACGCACGGCACTGGAGGCCGCTGAGCGCTGCCGTGCCGCGATCCCTAAGGAGGGCCTGCGCACGGCGAGTACGGCTGTGCTGTTCGCCCATTCCTACTCCTCCCTGCGCCACACGGTCGAGAAGACACGCTCACTGCTGGAAGCGGCCAAGGCGGTGCGCAAAAAGAATGCGCTGGCAACCGGTTTTGCCACCAGGTCAGGGACGTCGTTCCACACTGTGGCTCCGTGGACCGCCGACGGTTCCGAAGGACCGGGCTCCCTGCTGCGGATGTTCGTCCCAGACGGGGAAGAATCCTCGACCAGACTTTCTCCCCGGCTCGTCGCCGACCTGGAGCGAGAACGGCGAGCACTGACCGAGCTCGTGAAGAAGACGAGCACCGTTGCCGCCTACCGGGCCGAGGTGACCCGCCTGGTGCTGCGGCATGGAGGCAGCCGAGTTGACGCCGACGCGCTGATCTCCTGGGGAGACAACGACCGAGTGGACCGCGACGCTGTTTCGGCCCTCCTGGACGCGGCCCGAGTCGCGGTGTTCCTGCGTGGAGAGATCCAGTGAACCACCAGCACAACAGCCAGCAGCCACAGGACCAACAGGTGATGTGGTTGGCGTTCAGCCCGCGTGATGCCCTGCACTTCCGTGACGGCCGCAGCTTCGAGGCAGGCGAGTCCGCTCGCACTCTGCACCCTCGACCCAGCACCATCGCGGGCGCGGTGGGAACAGCGCTGGGCCGTGAGGCCGGGACAGTGCGTGGCCCACTTCCGGCATCGCGCCGAAAAGGCGGGAAAGACTGGAGAACGTACTTTCCTCTGCCCGCCGACATCGTCCCCGTGGAGAAAAACCCCGATCGGTGGACGCGGCTGCGCCCGACCCCCTCCTCCGCCACCACTGACCTGCACGAGCCGGGGATGCTGTGGCTGTCGGCGCCACGCGCGGGGGCGCCGGCCACCGACCGGTGGTGGAGCGCCCGAAAGTTGCAGGACTACCTGAACGGAACCGTGGTCCTAGGCGAGAAGGCGGGGGTGGAACACAGCCCGTTTGTCGTCGAACACCGCACCGGTATCGCTCGCGACGACCGCGCGGTCCTCGACACGCACCTGTACAGCAGCGAATTCCTGCGGCTGCCCGAGAGTTCCGGCAGGGAATGGGCGGTCCTCGCCCAGTGCGTTCTGACCACCGGTCAGCGCACAGCTCCCGCCGAAGCTGTGCGTTGGGGCGGTGAAGGCCGCATGGCTGACGTGGAGGTGGTGTCTTCTCCAATCGAATGGCCGAGACCCCCAGACACCTTCCCCGACGGCCGAGTACTGGTCTACCTGGCCACACCAGGGATCTGGCGTACCCGCACCCCTGAGGGGCGGTGGCGCACCGTCTGGCGGCCGCCCCTGCCCGCCAACGCGGTGCTGCGCGCGGCGGTCATCCCCGGAGCCGAACCCGTCGCCTCGGCATCGCCGCAACCCGACGGGACGGTGCGCGAGGTGTGGCAGCGCTGGGCGGTGCCCGCCGGATCGGTCTACCTGATCGAGTTCGGTGGAGACGCCCCCGAAGCAGCCGCTGCGGAATGGGCCGCCCGCGTGCACGGCACAGCCCTGGGAGCCGAGTCGACCGAACCCGGGTCTGCCAGCCACAGACTGGCCACCGCCGGATTCGGACTGATCTTGACAGGAAGATGGAATGACTGAACTCCTGGCGTTCTTCTACGCCGAATCCCCCCTTCATGCCGGGGCCTCCGACAGTCTCGGCACGATCGACCTGCCGATCCAGCGCGAGGCGCACACCGGCTATCCGGTGGTGTGGGGGCAAAGCCTCAAGGGCGCGTTGCGCCAGGCCGCCAGAGAACACCCGGAGTGGACAACCCAGGACGTCACGGCCGTGTTCGGCTCCGAGGTGTCCCAGCGTGCCGCCACCACGCCGGGCCTGCTCTCGGTGGGGGACGCCCAACTGGTGGCACTGCCGGTTCCGACACTGCGCCGCACCTTCGCCTGGGTCACCTCCGCGATCGCGTTGAGCCGCCTGGCCCGCAAGTACCGCATCGCGGGACGCGCTTCGATACCGGCAGTGCCCCGCGACCTCGCCGAGGCGGTCGCAGCCGACGACTCCTGGAGTGATGAGCAGGCACTGGGCCCTCTTGTGGTCGAGGTCGCGGCCCACCTCGACAACCAGGTCACGGCGCTGCGTTCGTGGACCGAGGCCATAGCCGGGGACGTGTTCGGCGACGATCCGGTGTTCACACCGTTTCGCGACAAGTTCACCGAGGACTTGCTGCTGGTCAAGGGCGATGTCATGGCGACGCTGGTCAAGGAGTGCACCGAGGTCACCGCTCGGGTGCAACTGGACGCTGACAAGACCGTCGCCAACGGCCCCTTCTACAGCGAGTACCTGCCCACCGAGACGATCCTTGCCGCCTCCCTGACCCTGCGCCCACCCCACACCGGTAAGAAACCGGAAGAAGCCGCCGAACGACAGTTGCGGCTGGTGCGCACACTCCTGCACGGGGACGGAGCGGCCCTGCTGCGTGTGGGCGGTGACGAGACCCTCGGCAAGGGGCTGGTGTGGAGCCGGCTGGCCGAAGGCGGGGAGGGGCACTGATGCACCGTCTGGACCAGGGCATGGCCACCACCGCCGCGGAACTGCTGCCCGAGGTTCCCCCCGAGCACGCCAAGGAGTTGCGCACCCGGTTCCGGCAACTGCCCGTGCAGTTGCACACCTCCGGGCTGGCCGCCACCTACGCGTTTCTCGCCGCCCGTTCCAAGGCTGATGACACCGACCGGCTCAAACGTGCCTACGCCGAGGTGGCCCAGCTGATTCGCCGCCGCCTGGCCGACCAGGGACTGCTGCCCCCCGGGTTGAGAACGGTCCCCGCCCCCGAGGTGCACCGGAAGGTGCTGGCCGAACTGGGCGGTATGGACACCGACCGCTACGCGCGGGCCAGTGCCGAGACAGCACTGCTGTTCTCCTGGCTGCGCCGCCTCGCCGACGCCGTCTACGCCGAGGAACGCACGTGACCGAACAGCCCTCTCGCAGGCCTTCCCCCGCCCACCTGGCCCGGATCAGGCGTCCCTCACCACAGCAGGCACAACGCTCAGCCAAGCCCTCCCCACCCGTGGACCGGCAGCAGACATCACCCTCGGGTGGGAAGCCGTCTGCTCGGAAGAACGAGACAGAGCTGCGTGCCGTTGGACCACTGGGGCGGTTGGTGCGGGTGCGCCACCGGACCGATACCACGCGACCACCGTTCCTGGACGGGGTGGAGTCGGACGCGAACGCACTGATCCTGCTGCGCCGCACCGCCTTTCCGAACCTCTCCGGAGACGAGGTGGAGCTGCCGGACGAGGCGGTCACAGCCCTGACGTCCTGGGCCGCCCACAGCGGTCTGGGGCAGCGCCCGGCGGACGTGAAAGCGGTCACGGCCAGGAGGAAACTCGCTCTGGACCGGTTGCGCGCCCAAGGGTTGACCGTGCGCCACGTGACGTTGCGCCCGGAGTGGCGACTGGCGGTCGGCCTCGGGAACAAGGACAACGCCCACGAGATCGGTACCACCCTGCACGGCAGCTACGGGTGGCCGATCATCCCCGGTTCCACCCTCAAGGGTGTGACCGCCCAGTGGGTATGGGAACACGACAAACCCACTACGCCTGAGAAGGTCGCCCGGTACGTGCGTATCTTCGGCGCCCCACTGACCAAGGAACGCGCGAAGGACATGCCGGAGCAGCCCGGACCAGCCCGGGGCCGGGTACGTTTCCTCGACGCGTTCGCCGCGGGTGCTCCCGTGACCGTCACCGTTGACGTGCTCACCCCCCACGTCAAGCCCTACTACGACCGGACCGCCGACGAGCGGACCGCAGCGCAGGCTCCCCCGCCCGCGGAACACCACCAACCGGTTCCGGTGCGCTTCCTCACCGTCTCGGCCGGACGGTTCGACGCCGCACTCGTCGGCGATGACGCGGACGAAACCGAGCAGGCCGCCAAGTGGCTGGTGGAAGCGGTCAACGAACTGGGAGTGGGGGCCAAGACCAGCGCGGGATACGGATATCTGACTGCGGAGGAGAAGGCATGACCGTCCACGTCATCTCCGTCGGGTTGAGCCTCGTCGACTTCTTCGAATCCCCCGACAGAGACGAACACCCCCTTCCGACCGCCACGGAAATCAACGACCTGTGGCAGCAGGAACGGCTCGGACTGGACGAACTGGGACAGCGGTTGGAGGAGGCGTTCGGAATGAACGCCTCCGAGGAATCGGAGGCACTCACCCGCTTCCAAGAACTCGCCGAGGAGGTCGAGGCCGACAGGTGGGCGGGACACCACGGGCTGTCCGCGGAACTGGACACGCTGCGCACGGTGGCGGATACCCCTCTGCCGCCCACCGACACAGCGTTCCTGATCACCAGCGACACCAAGAACGGGCATGCCGCCGCGGTGTGGACCGCGATCGCCCTGGCCGCCGGGGACGCCAGTCGGGTCTGCTACCTGCCGGACATCACCGAGGAGACACTCCTGGTGCGGGCCGAGCCCAACCGGGTGTACGTGGTGCGCATCCCCGGCCTGGACGCAGCCTCCGACACGGCGTTCCACGCTCCCATGGAACGGATGGGACGGCTGGGCCGCCTGCTCGTGGGCGGTGACCGCACCGAACGGTTCACCCGGTCGGGCGAGCCGGTCCACTTTCACCTCTCCGGCGGCTACCGGGCCACCACCCCCTACCTGATCGCGCTGGCCGAGTGGCTGCGCAGTCTGGAACACACGCCCGGGGACGTCTCCGCCTGGGTACTGCCCGAAGACGCGAAGAGTCCCTTCCGTGTCCCGCTGCGGCGGTTGCGCCCCGAATGGGTGCGCAACGAACTCGCCGGGTTCAACCCCACCGGGTGGCGAGCCCAGCCGCCCACCGACGACCTGCTGGAAGGCTATGCCTACGAACCGAGCGACACAGGGGTACGGCTGACCGCGTTCGGTGCGGGCATGAGAGCCCTGTTCGGTGTCAACGAGGAACCGGTCGCACAGTGACCCCTTCAACCGGCCGCTCCACGGTTTCCCAGGTGAAGCCCGAATTCACCGAACGGGTGCGTGCGGGGATCGGAGAAGCCCTGTACCGCGCCAGGGAAGGCGGCACAGCAGACGACGACACGCAAACCATCCAGGCGGCCGTTGACCTGCTCGACGCCTACCAGGTCATCCCCGACCTGCTGAAAAACTCCTCGGAAGGGCAGCGCTCACCCGAAGCCGTAGAAGAACACCTCGCACGGATCACCGCGGTGCTGGCCGCAAACCGCCGACTGTTCATGGCAGTGCTGTACTCGCCGTTGGTGGTGGTGGACAAGGTCAACACCCGCCACGGCGGCCACCTGGATCGGCGCCCGCAGTGGATCGCCTGGTGCTGGACCGTCGAGGCCGCGTGGCGGTGCGTGGCCCGCCTCGACGGCACGGCCCCCACCGGGTTCACCCCGATCGAACTGGACATCCTGACCCCGGTAGCGGCCCGGCAGCGCTTCCTCGCCCTCGCCGAGGCCTACCGCACTCGCGATGATGCACCGGCGGACAGCCCAGCCGACGCCACCGACCGGGTCTTCGGTACCGGCACCCCTCACCTGTTCGCGGCCCGCAGTATCGAGGCCCGCTGGATCTGGAAAGACATCCTCGACCACGTCGAGTCCCACCCCGTCCTCGGGCAGGCCACCCCTGGGGAGCTGGAACGGGAGATCAACCTGCTGCTGTTCGACCAGGGGCGGCCCGGCGCCGTGCTCGGCATGTCCACGAAACGCCTCAACACCCTCGCCCAGGGGAAACGCTCCCGCGTTCTGAGCAACGGCGATCGGGGGATCGTCCGCGACGTCGCCGAACGCCACCTGCTGCCGAGATTCCAGATCATGGACACGCTGCGGTCGGCGTTGGCCACCGCCCAACACCCCCGTTGCAGCCGAGTGACGGCAGCGGCCGTCGTCCTCGCCGTGTTCGCTGCTCTCGCACTGGTCATCGCAGCACTGCGCTGGAAGGAGATCGGTGGTGTCTCCGCGTTCGTCCTCGCCGCCTCGGCGGCCGCTGCCTGCTACCTGCTGGGCGGGGCGGGGATTGTTGCGCACGGCCGGGAATGGGCGTTGCCGTGGCTGCTGCGAATGCCCGCCGCTTCCGCGATCGGCCTTTTCATGCTCACCGCCATGCACCCCTCCTGGTGGAGGGCCGCGTTTCCCAAGCAGTGGCTGGAGACCGTCTCGCCTGGGAGCGCGCCACCCGACGTTTCGCTCAGCCCCGCGTGGGCGGCATGCCTGCTCGCTGTGGCCGCCTACGTCTACCTGCTGGTGACCGCCCGCAACCACGGATTGGGGTGGGGCTCGGCACCGCTGAGGGCCGTAGTGGTGTGGCTGGTCGGCGGCTGCCACGCACTACTGATCTCCCTGCTGGGCCTTGTGTGGATCGTGCCAGTGTTCAGCGAGGACGGCGCACTGCTCTACCAGGGATGGACCGCACACAGCGCCTCGGCCGTCACCACCCTCGCCCAGGCCACCGCCTGGTGCCTCACCGCGGGCGTGTTCTCCCAGATCCTGTGGGACGACCAGCCCATCACCGCCCCGCTGACTCACACCCGATGGCACAAGGACAGGTGACTTCGATGACGTGGACCAAACTGCACCTGACCGTCACCACCCCCGTCTTCAACAGCGACGGCAACCGGGAGCACGCGGAGATCCGGGTGCCGTCGATCCGCGGGGCGATGCGGTTCTGGTTGCGCGCCATGGCCGGGATTATGGCCGGAAACGACCTGCGTGCGCTCTCGGCGATCGAACACCGAGTGCTGGGTTCGACCGCCCACTCCTCCCCGGTGAAGCTCCGTATCCCACACCAGCCCGCGAGCAGCAGCAAGGAGCGTCCCGATTTCCTCAGGTCCCCCGACCACAACAAGTGGATCAGCTATCTACTCGGCCCGGGTTTGACCTCATGGTCCCCCCAAGAACGGATGGTGCTGCTGAACCGCGCCCACATCCCGCCGGGACAGGACTTCGAACTGTGGCTGCGCTTTACCGGCGATGACACCGACGCCCACCTCACCGCCCTGGCCGCACTCTGGCTGACTTTCACCTACGGCGGCATCGGCGCGCGCACCCGCCGCGGCTTCGGTGGTATACGAATTACCGGAATCACCGACCTGCCCGAAAAGTGGTCTCCCGACTCTTTCCGCACACCTTACACTGGCTTCTACGAACGGACCCGATCTCTGTGGCCGACTGCTGGCGCCTCTGAGGGCATGCCCGCTCTGATGAATATCGCAAAAAGTGTTGGTTTGAGCAGCATGTTCAAGTGGTCTGCCTCGCCGACTTATCCGGTGCTTTCCAAAGATCACACAGTCGCCGGGGTCAGTGGAGGAGAGGCATTCACCTCTTGGGAAGACGTACTGTGCTGGGCTGGCCGTGAACTAAGGTACTTCCGTGCGACAACGGATACTCCGGGAGTGCGGTACCACCCCGAAGTCAAGACTCATGAATGGTTGGAAGTAGTCAACGGCCCCGAAGAAGAGTTCCCGCTCGGGGCTTTGGGTCTGCCCATTGTCTTCAAGAAGCAGATCGAGGTACATGCCGACCGAGGTAGGGGTAGCGCTGCGGAGAAATTGCGTCGCGCCTCTCCGCTATGGCTGCGACCGGTAGGACTGGGTGAGTACTGGAGACTGTTCTCGTTCGGTTTCCTCGCCGAATTTCTACCTGGTCCCGATCAGCCGACTGTTCACCTGTGGAAAGACCGCAGGCAGGATAAGAAGTTGGTAGTCGCCACCGAAGACGCTCACGCAGGAATCCGGGAATGGGTGACTGGCATGGTCGACAGAGAAGACAGGAATGGGGTCTTCTCTCAAGACCGAATAAAGGAGTGCAAAGAACCGTGTTGCTGTCCCTCGTAGGGGCGATGAGGAACACGGGCACGAGGTCCCCGCTGAGACGCTGCCCGTGGAGTTGCTGCCCCTCGTAGGGGCGATGAGGAACTCGTCGAGCCGACCGAGGAGGAGAAGGCGACCGAGTTGCTGCCCCTCGTAGGGGCGATGAGGAACTGACGAGCCCGGAGGTCAGGTCCACGGTCTGCTCGGGTTGCTGCCCCTCGTAGGGGCGATGAGGAACTTCCGGGCGTGCTTGGTGCGCGCGTCCTTCGGGTTGCTGCCCCTCGTAGGGGCGATGAGGAACCACCGACGACACCGGCTACGAGTGGCCGCTCTACCCGTTGCTGCCCCTCGTAGGGGCGATGAGGAACGTGACGGCGTGCGCGCCCATCACCGCGCGAGAGAAGTTGCTGCCCCTCGTAGGGGCGATGAGGAACCACACCACCCCCCAAGGCGACCAGCTAGTCGTCAAGTTGCTGCCCCTCGTAGGGGCGATGAGGAACCTGTACGTCCCGTCCCGGGACAGTCGCCATGTCAAGTTGCTGCCCCTCGTAGGGGCGATGAGGAACTCCTATGCGGAGGACATCGACGCGGCCCTATGGGGTTGCTGCCCCTCGTAGGGGCGATGAGGAACAGCACGGGAGTACTTGACCGTTCTCGCTGAAAAGTTGCTGCCCCTCGTAGGGGCGATGAGGAACCCGAGGGTAAAGTCGCTGGCCACCCCCAGTCCCGGGGACCGGTTTTGGTGACTTTTTTCAGCGAACCTCCGGTAGTGCATCAGACCCCGGCGTGTCGCTGAAAAACAGGGCTAGAGCGGGTGGGGAATGAAGGTGTTGTCATGGCTCCTGGCGGGGACCGGCTTCGTGGTCTCTTCTTGCTGAAGAAGCGTAGCGAAGTGCGTATCGCTGCGGGTGGTTGTGAGGCTTGTGATCATCCTGCCGGGCGGACCGCCTTCACGAACCTCGGTGAGTAGTAGTCGCTCTGCACTGGTTCGACGCGGATGGTGGTTCCGGTCCTCGGGGCGTTGACCATCTGGCCGTCGCCGACGTACATGGTGACGTGGCTGGGTGAGGGGCCCGACCCGGTGTCGTAGAACAGCAGGTCGCCGGGCTGCAGTTCGTCCAACCCGACCGGGATGCCGATCCTGACCTGGTCGGTGGTGACGCGGGGGATGCTGACTCCGGCGGCGGCCCAGGCGGCCTGGGTGAGTCCCGAGCAGTCGAAGCCGTGCGGGCCGGTGCCGCCCCAGACGTAGGGCTTGCCGACCTGCTGCAGCGCCCACGCCGCGGCGGCCCGACCCGCCTGGCTGCCCGGGCCTCCACCAACGGTGAGGGGTTGGAGGGTGGTGTAGGCGTCGATCCAGCCCAGGACGTCGGCCACGTAGGCGTCGCTGTGGTTGTAGCGGAACAGCGCCGCGGAGAGTTGGCCGCGGTCGGTGAAGTCGACCTTTTCGCCGCCGCTGACGCACAGTTCCACCGCGGTGGACAGCACCGAGTCGTAGGCGTTGTGCGGGTCGGCGACGCCGTCGTCGTTGCCGTCGCGGCCGTAGCGGTCCCAGTTGGCGGGCAGGTGCTGGGTGAGGCCGACGGCGCGGTCGTATTCGGTGTCGCCGTCCCAGCGTCCGTCGTCGGTGTCGTAGTGGGGTGTGAGGTTGCCGCCCACGCCGGAGCCGTCCAGGCGCGGGCCGACGAACGGCGGGGCCACGTCGCCGTTGGGGGCGATGTCGTGTCCGGCGCCGTGGGTGGACTCGATGCGGCCGATGCCCGCCAGGATCGCCCAGGTCATGCCGGTGCATTGGGGGTGGAGGTCGGTGAGGCGGGCCGCGCCGCGGTGGTAGGCGTCCAGGAGTACCGGCGGGATGCCGTCGACCGTCTCGGGCGGTCGCAGTTCCCCGCCGTTGGGGAGGGCGCTGGTCATGGCGATGAGCAGCACCATCGGTGGTGCGCAGCCGCCCACGACCAGCAGTAGGAGCACACCCAGCAGCAGCCACTTCTTCACGGGTCCTCTCTGGGGTTATCTGCCGCCGGGGCGGCGGGGACGACGGCGGGAGCGGAGCTGTTCGC
Organism: Thermobifida halotolerans; assembly: GCF_003574835.2. Taxonomy (NCBI): domain Bacteria; kingdom Bacillati; phylum Actinomycetota; class Actinomycetes; order Streptosporangiales; family Nocardiopsidaceae; genus Thermobifida; species Thermobifida halotolerans. The sequence continues at coordinate 2,257,468 of NZ_CP063196.1, forward strand.
GGAGCCGCTCCGCTGTGCTCTGGCCGCCTCCGCCGTCGTGTTCCTCGGCAGGTGGGGTGGGGGAGTGCACGGTGACGGCCTCCACCGTCCTGCCGCTGTTGTTGGACCGGTGGCCCGGGTGGGCGGGGGCGTAGCGGGGGACGGGTGGGCGTTGGGAGAGCAGGTCGCGGGTGCGGGTGGCATCGGCATCAGCGGCCAGTGCGCGGGCGGTCGCGTTGCGGGCGGTGCTGATGGGCGGGACCGAACCCCAGGCGTCAGCGAGTCGCTTGGTCGTGGTGGCGGTGTTGGCCGCCGCGGTGGCGAGTTTGGTCTTGGTGGCGGCGGTGCGGGCGCGGGCCGCGGTTTTCACGGCCGCGGCGACTTTGGGCACGGCGATGGGGGCGCCGATGGTGGAGCCGAACGCGACCGTGCCCGCCACCGCCGCCGCTTTGCCCGCCCCCAACAGCAGTCGCCCGCCCCGTGACTGGGTCAGTCGACGCTGCAGCCCGCTCGCGTTCTGGGGAAGGCGGCTGTGGGCCTTACGCCGACCCGCGGCGCTGCCCGCCCACGCCTTGCCCGCCGCGCGGCCTATCGTGCGGACAGGGGCGGCGACGCGGTTGGCTTCGCTGCGGGCTTGGCGGGCCAGGCTCGTGGCTGAGACCGGGGACAGTGCTGTGGAGGAGGCGCCGGTGGGGCCCATCCAGCCTTTGCCTCGGGTGCCGCCGATGCGGGCGGCTTCCAGGCTGCGGGCCATGCGTTGGCCGGCCCGGGAGCCGGCGTTGAGGAGTGTGCGGTGGTAGGCCAGGCCGCCCAGGGCGGCGACGACGAGCAGCGCGAATCGTCCCACCAGCGGCATCCCGGAACTGGCGTCCATCAGCGCCTGCACGCCCAGGGTGAAGACGGCGAGAAACAGGCAGAGGGTGATGATGGACAGCACGGTTTTGACCACGCCGCCCAGCCACCGCCACAGCAGTTGGCGCCCGCCGCCGGGCAGCAGGGCCGCGACCAGCGCCACCGGGCAGCAGACGACGTAGACGCCCATGGCCAGGACGGCGATGAGCAGCACGCACACCAGCAACAGAACCAGCAGGCACACCACCGAGACCGCGCCGAGCAGCAGGTAGGCGCCGAACAGGCGGTCCATAGACGGGTCGGTGTTGTAGTCGGCCAGTGCCGCGCATTCGTCTCCGGCGGCGGTGAGACGATTCCGTGGTTCGGGATCGGTACCCCACGGCCCTTCGGCGACAAGGTCCCGGTAGGTCTGGTGGCAGGCGTGGCCTTCGTCGAGGACAAGGCCGTAGTTGAGGGCCATGTGCGGTTGCACTACGAAGGTGTGGACGAGGACCTCGTTGAGAGGTTGGGCGGCCTGCTCAGGGCTGGTGGACGCGGACTCACCGCGGGTGACGGTGATGGCGGTGAGTGCCAGGGCGGTGTCGCGGGTCTGGCCCAGCAGCCCGTTCTCGCCGAGGAGCAGGTCGGCGGGGCGGGCCAGCACGGTCGCCGCCAGGGCAGCGATGAGGACGCTGACAGCGAGTTCACCCGCGCCGCGAGAGACGCGGCCGCGCAGCATCTGCACCCCGCACCAGGCCGCCCCGAAGAGCAGGAACACCGCGGGCAGGCCGAGCCGGTCGATCACCCCGGTTTGGAAGGTGTGGGCCACCTGGCGGGCCGGGTCGACGATCATTTCGGCGGGTGCGAAGGTGAACGCCCAGTTCAGCAGCCAGATGGTGGCGCCGATGAGCATGCGTGCGGCGGTGAACGCCCCGTTGGTGAGGGTGATGAGGAGTTTGTTGTCCCAGTCCGACCAGCCGCCCTCATCGGCGGTGATGTCGTAGTGGTCCAGCGGCACCCCGTGGGCGTCGGTGAACACGAACGGGCCGAGCAGACCTTCCGGCCGCTCGCTGTCTTCGACAACAGGATCGGCGGCTACCGAGGCAGCGGTCAGGAAGGAGAACAGCAGTGCCAGTACGGCGCTACCCAGTAGGTGGGTGAGGAGTCGGTGCATGCGGTCACGCCCCGTCCGGTCGGGGCCGTCCGGGGGTGGTCAGAACCGAGGTGGCGATCCGCGGCACGGGCGGGATGACGACCCTGATGCGTCCGGTGCGGCGGCGGGTGTCCAGGAACAGGGCCTCGCCCTTGCGGGTCTGGTCGCTGATCGGGGACAGGTTGGTGGTGACCAGGTCCACGAGCGCCCGATCGTGCGGGTCGAGGTTGAGGAACTGCAGTCCTTTGGCGGCCAGTTGCGTGTCGCGGTGGCGCAGCAGGAATCGATTGGCCAGCAGACCGCGGATGACCTCGGAGCCGAAGTCGGAGGGGTCGTGGCTGCCGAGCATGGCCCCGGCGGCGTGCTTGCGGCCGTCGCGCACCAGTTCCAGCACGAGGTCCTGGCCTTCGGTGCTGCTGGTCAGCCAGTAGCACTCGTCGAGTGCGACCGCGCAGAACTGGTCGGCGTCGGCGAAGGCCACCTCGCGGGCCACGGCGGCGACCAGGTAGAGCACCGCGCGGCCGATCAGCGTTTCCAGGGGTTGGCGCTGCATGTGGTACTCGCTGGTGAACACCTCTTTCTTCGGCAGGGTGAGGCCGCTGGTGTGGAAGACCACGAACTCCTTGTCCAGCCGCAGCGGCGGCAGGTCGCCGAACACGATCTGGCCGAGCCGGTCGGCGGCGATGACCCGCAGCAGTCCGGCGAGTTCGCGGGCGTGTTCGGCCCGGCTCGTGGTCTTCTCGTCGTGGGCGAGGGTGTCGAGTTCGTCGATGACCGCCCGCATGCACGGACGGGCACTGGCGGCGACCGTGTCCACCGCCTGGGCCAGCACCAGGCCGGCCGGGGACATCGCGGCCACCCCCAACTGCAGAGTCAAATACGACTTGGCGTAGCGGGCGCCGGTCTCGGGGCCGAACACCCGCAGCGGGTCCAGGCTGTGCCGGGCCCGGGCATCGGCGCGGACGATCTGGTGCTGGGTGGGGGCGGCGTGGGCGGCGAAGTGCGCCCACTCGCCCATGGGGGTGCGGTCCACCGCGATCACCCGCCCACCCCGGTCCACCAGGGCGATCTGGATCGTCTTGAGCAGCACGCTCTTGCCCGCCCCCAACTCTCCGACCACGCCCAGGGAGGCGGAGGCGTCCCGGCGGGGGGCGTCGGCCAGGTCGAGCAGCACCGGACGGGAGGTGCCGCCGTCCAGGTTCAGGCCGAGCAGCGCACCGGTGGGATCGCCCAGGTCGGTGGACGTCCACGGCATCGCCATGGCGTAGTCGGAAGCCAACTGGTACTGGGTGAACTCGCGCAGCAGCGGCCGGGACGGAGCACCGGGCAGCATGGCCTCGAACAGCGCGGCCTGCCCGCCGGTGGGGCGCACCACCTGGTACTCGGCCGCCGCGATCGAGGTCCGCACCACCTCGGCGCGGCTCTCCGCCTCCTCGGCCGTGGTGCCCCAGGTGCACAGCACGGTGGTGGACTGCACCTCCACCTCGGTGCGGGAACTCTGCAACCGGCCGCGCTCATCATCCAGGTCGGCGGCGGCGTCGATCAGCGCCTGCGGGATGCCGGCGGTCTCCCCGTCGTACTCGTCGGCCTGGGCGGCCAGTTCGCGGGCCTTGCGGCGGCTCTGGGCCTCGGCCTGGGCGTTGGGCACAATGGTGAGGCGGCTGGCCCAGTCGACCCCGAACGCAAAACCGTCCAGAGAGGCCAGCCATTCGGAACCGCCGGGGAAACGGAACGCCGCGGGCATCTCCGCCAACACCAGAAACGCCTGATAGGCCTCGGCATCAGGGGTTTCGACGTGCAGCCAGCGGCGGCGCAGCAGCGACAACCGCCCCTGCTGGTGGCCGGTGTTGAGGCCGCCTTCGGTGAGGCGGACCTCGCCGAGCCCGGCCAGGCTGGGACCGCGCAGCACGCCCCCCACCAGCCGAGAACCACCCGCATGCTGGTCGGCGGTGGTGGTGTCGGCGAGCAGCGGTTCGGCCATGCCCCGGCGCACCGAGTGCGCGAAGATCCACAGGATCTCGGCCGGGCTGGCCGGACGCATTCCGGGCTGCCCGGCCAACTGGGAGCCCAGGCGGCGGGCTTTCGCCTCGTAGGAGGCCACCTCCCGGCGGGGCACCGGCGGCGGGGCGAGTCCCAGCAGTCCGGCCAGCGCGTTGGCCGTGGCCCCGGCAAGCGCGCGTAGTTCCAGCGCGGGTCGCTCCGCGGGCAGTGGCAGGCACAGCCAGTGGGTGCGCTCGGCCAACGCGAGCTCACCCAGCCAGTCCAGGGTCGCATCCGCGACTTCCACCCAGGCGGGGCAGGCCTCCAGGTCCACCCCGGTGATCATCGCCTCGACCACGTCGGCCGCCGAGGTCTGCGCGCACAGGCTCAGCAGCATCGGTTCTCCGGACAGGCGTTTGAGGAGCGCGGTGGTGGCGGCGTGCAGCTCCTGCTGGGCGCGCGGGCTGGAATGCAGATACGACAGGGGGGTGACCCGCCAGATCGCCCACACGCGGCCGTGGGTGGTCCAGGCGAGGTTGCCGCTGAGGTGCCGGATCGGAAGGCGCACGTCACTCCTCCTCTTCGAGGTCGGCAAGCAGGGCCCGCAGACCGGTGGGACGCGGTTGTGCCGGTTGCCGGGTCCGGGTGACCGGGCTGGTCGGGGGATGGGCGCGAGCCGCCGGCGAAGGGGTGGCCCGGGTGGGCGGTGAGGGGTTTGCCCGGGTGGGCAATGCCGACTCCGGCGGGTTTGCCCCCGGCAAACCCGCCGGTGGGGTGAGGGTGATCAGGCCGGTGAGCGTCGTGGGACGCGGCTCGCCGAGGGGGCGGCCCCGTAGCAGGCCCGTGCGGGGTGCGGTCCACAGCGCGAGGTGGCCGGCCAGGGCGCGTAGTGGCGCGCGGCCCTCGATCTGGGCGTGGCGCACCGCCCAGGTCGCGGCGAACGGCAACGCGATCACGACTGCCGCACCCACGCCGAGCCGACTCCACAGGGTGAAGGTCTGCACCAGCAGCCACAGCCCGACCGCGAGCACCCCCAACTGGGTGGCGGTGAACGGGCCCAGCGGGATGGTCCAGCCCTGGATCTTGCCGATCACCCACGGGTGGCGTCGGGCCCGGGTGTAGGAGCGGCCGACCAGCACCGACTGGTCGGCCGCCTGCTCCTGACTCACATCCACTGCCAGATCACGACCGGCATGGTGGGCGCGGCGAGTTCCCCCTCGACCATGCCCGACAGCGAGGTGACGTTGGTGACGATCGCGATCACCACGGCCATCCCGATTCCGGCGATCGCGGCCTTCTTCCAACTGCGGAACGCCACGTAGGCGACCAGCACCATGAACGCGCCGATCAGCCACAGCGTGGGCGTGACCAGCGCGGTGAGCTGCTGGAGTTTCTCGTCGTACCACTGCAGGACACTGAACGGCGGCATGCCTTCCTCTTCTCGCTCAGGGGGTCAGAACCCGGGGCTGGTGTTGGTGTCGGTCAGGGCGGACCCGGTCGGCGCGGTGGACGGTGCCGGCGGCACACCCGCACCGCCGGCGCTGGCTCCGGTGTTGGTGGGGGTGTCGGGGGTGAGGGCGGGGGCGGGGGCCAGGGCGCTGACTTCCCACCGGCCGCTGCGCGCGGTCAACGTCAGCGCGTACTCCAACCCCCAGGCGCGCCCCTCGGCATCGGTGGCGTGGAGGCGGGCCAGCACCTCCACCACCGCGCCATCGGCGGGAATCCCCTCGACCCGCTCCTCCTGGCCGGAGCGCACCGTGACCGAGTCGACGTCCAGGTCGGTGTAGCGGGTGGGCCACAGTGGCCGCTGGGAGAAACCGGGAGCCAGGTAGCGGTCCAGTTCGCCGTCGGCCAGCAGGTAGGCGCGCGCCCACGCCCGCACCGTCTCACCCACCGGCCCGCGCGGCAGCGGACGCGGCTCATAATCCACCGGTACGGCCGCTTCCGGGACGGCGACCGCGACCTCGCTGGGCAGGCCGGTCGCCACCCAGCCGTCCCCGCTGGCGGCGACCCCGAGCGCGAAGTGCCGCACCGCTGGAGCCTGCGCCTCCTCGCGCGGGGCGCCGACCGCGACCGTCACCCCCCAGTAGCCGGGCGCCAACTCCTGGACACCGACCACCCCCATCCGCAGCCCCGGCCGCGGGGCGTGGGCATCGGGCAGGTCGGCGTCGGAGACGGTCGGGAAGTAGTCGCGGACCGCGTCGATGTCGCCGTCCAGGTAGGCGGCCACGGCCTGCTCGGCCCACCCCGCCGGGCCCGCCGCGGCCCACCGCGCCTCCTCGACGGTCGCCTGCGGTGCGGGCGGCGGCGGGGACGCGGTGGTGAACCAGCAGAGTGCCAGTGCCACCGGCCCGCACAGCAGGCCCGTCCACGCCCCGACCCGCGCCGCCACCTGCCGCACACCCGCGGAGTCGGCCGGGGCGAACCATGGCCGCTCCCCCACTACGGGCGAAGGCTCGGCCGCGTCGGACCGCTCTGCCCGCCTCACCGGGCCTCCCCGCCGCCCAGCCCGGTCTCCACCACACGCAGCCGGGCACTCAGATACCGCGCGCCCCGGTCGCGCAGCCGCTCGAACGCGTCCACGGCCTGCCACGCCTGGCCGTCCAGGTAGTCGCGCAGTTCGGCGTAGAGGTGCCGGTCGAACGGATGCTCACCGAGCCGCTCCAGCAGAGGAACCAGCCGCAGATAGGCCAGCCCGAGCACTTTTTCGTCCTCGGTGAGCAGGTCGCGCCCGCCCAGGACCGGCGGCCCGGAAGCGTCGTCGAACGGATCATGCATGGGGCCTCTCCCCTGGTCGCTTACACGCCAAGCAAGAGGCCCCATCCAGAGAACCGTGACCGGGTCAGAACACGTTGGTCGCCACGTAGCGGGCGGCGGCCTTCGACAGCTTGCGGGCCGCGCGGCTGCACCGCTGCCGGATCGCCGCCTGACTCACCCCGCGGTCCCGGGCGAGGTCGGTGGCGTCGGCCACGCTCGTCCACGACCGCCGCTCCGGCGACTCGCTACCGTAGCGGGCCGCCAGCAGTTCCACTTCGTCTGTGCTGAGCACGCCCTCGGCCACCGCCCACGCCAGCACCTTCGCCAGTTCCTCGCTGGCGTTGACGGGCCGCTCCGGCGTTGCGTACTCGGTCGCGTCCCCCACCGGGATCTCCGCGCCCGCGGCCAGCGCGGCGCGTTTGGCGCGGGCGTGGACGTCCCAGGCCAGCCACGGAGCGATGTAGGTGGTGCGCCGGGCTGCGGGGAAGCCGCGGACGGCCTCCCACAGCGCCACGACCACCAACTGCGCGCGCTCCTCGGCGTCACGGACCAGACCGCGCAGCGCGTGCGCGGTGATCACGGCTCGGCCCAGCATCAACTGGACCATGATCCGCGCGGCCAGGTCGCCCTCTTCGCCGCGCTGCACCGCGCGTTCCAGCAGCGCCGACAGCATCAGGTCGGTGCGGTGGTCGATGGGGCGCCGGGACGCGGCCTCGATCGCCTCCAACGACTCCAGCCCGGCCAGCCGTACGTCGGCCTCGGCCCACACCGCCGCGATCCGCCCCGCGGCGGAGTCGTCGCACAACCGCTCCCACTCGCGGTTGAGCTGCCCGACGATCGTCGCACCGGTCCACTGCTTGCGGTCGCTCATGAAAACCCCCAGGTCGAAGGAAATGAACGACCCGAGGCGTCACCGCTTGCCTGGGCGAGGCAAGCTGCGGGGCAACCTGCCGAAAATCGCAGGACCGTAACGACTCCAGCAGAGCGCTGAGCACATGGTTGGAAGAGTTGGGCAACTGGTTCGTAGCGAGCCGGTCTGCGCCCGGAGGGCTGGTCAGTCGTCGAACTCGAATCCGGTGGCTTTGGCGGATGTGACGAGCTTCCGCATCCGGTCCCCGTCCCGGGCGACGACGCTCATCAGAGCGCCGAGCTCTTGGAGCGCTGTTCGGTCGTTGCCGTACGCGCAGAACATGCCGGCCTCCGGGTCGTATGAGAAGCGTCCTTCGAGGGTGTTGACCTCTGTGCGCACGAGGAAGCGCGCGACACCTTCCCAGAAGTAGCCGTTGGGTTCGTGGCCGAGCTGCTTGATGAGTTCGTCCACTTACGTCGTCCCTGCGTCCAGCAGCAGTGAGAACGATCCGGGCTCGGTCTCGATCAGTTTCAACGGAGTCATGGGCAGAGCATGGCACCCGGGTATGGCGGAGCACCGTCCGGAGGATCTGGTGCCCACCAGGAAGCCCTGAGGGGACATACCGAATGCGTGTCGAGCCCCGGAGGAAAGAGAGAAACAGCAGTTCAAGGCGGTATGGCGGAGGGACTGCAAGCCGGCCCGGCTCGCTACGGGCTGAGGTGAAGGCACCGACGCGCCGCTTCCGGTGCCGAACCTGCACTCCGGAACGGTTTGTCCTCAAAGAGTGTGGGTTCCTGCCGTGCGCTGACAGCCGGTCGCAGTTATTGTCGAAGCATGGACGCGGTGGAGGCGAGCGGGCAGTTCTGGCGGGACCAGGTGCGCCAGCGATGGACCGTCGAACAAGACCGGGAGGTCTTGGCTCGCCTCATCGACTACGACGCCGACCCGTTCGAGGTCGAGTTGTACGAGCTGGCCTCCGACCCGCAAACGCTGCTCATCGACCGCGCCCAGCGACGCCAAGCTGGACAATACGAGCGGCACGTCCGTCGGTTGAAAGACCGAGGTCGGCGGGCCAGAGGGTGACGGCAACCGACAGGCACCACGGGCACCACCCGCCCCCGGCAGGCGCCACGGCGGCAGGGTGGTCTCCGCTTCTGAAAAGCGGACGGTCGAGCCACCGACGTTCCCGGTGCCTGCAGAGCTCGGCCTCCACAGACCGGTTCCGAGGCAGCTAACCGGGTGACTGTAAGGATGACGCCCTGGTGTCCTGACTGAGTTTTGATTGTTTGTTTCCTGGGTGGGTGTGTGCCTACTCACTTGGGAATTCTCTTGGAGGAGGGGCGTCATGGACGCCCACGACAAGCAGCAACGCCGCTTGACCGCGGCCGCCCTGTTCGAGCAGGACGAGAGGTCCGACACCCGTATCGGCGACCTGCTCGGCGTCACCGCCCGCGCGGTCAACCACTGGCGGCGTGCCCGGCACCAGGGCGGCACCGAAGCGCTGACGAGTAAGGGCCGTACCGGCCCCAAGGGCTATCTGGACTCCGAACAACGCCGCCGACTGCGGCACCTCCTGCGCCGGGGCGCCAAGGACTACGGCTTTGCCACCGATGGCTGGACCCTGAACCGGGTGCGGCGGGTGATCGCCGAGACCTTCGGTGCCGCCTACGCCGACCCCTCAAGAGTGTGGCGGCTGTTGAAGGCGATGGGATGGTCGGTGCAGGTCCCGGTCCGTCGCGCCGTCGAACGCGACGAGGAGGCCATCGCGGCCTGGGTCGAGCAGACCTGGCCGCGGATCGAAAAAAGGGGGCCGAGACCGGGGCCTGGATCGTCGTCGAGGACGAGGCCGGCGCGGGACTGACCGGGGCCTTGTGCCGCACCTGGGCGCCGGTCGGACAGACGCCGGTGTTGCACGTGGTCAAGGGCCGCCCGGCCACGATGTCGATGGCCGCGGTGTGCTGCTACCACCGCGGTCACGGGTCGCGGACGCTGTTTTGTACCTGCCCGGGGTGGTATCACGACCGTGACCTGGTCGTCTTCTTGGACAGGGACCACCAGGTCCTGGACGCACCGGTGATCTTGGTGGGGGACCGCCTGGCCGCCCACCGCAGTCGGTGGACGCGCGCGGCGATCGAGGCTCGGGAGTGGTTGGAGGTGGAGTACCTGCCTTCCCATACCCCGGAACCGAACCCGGTGGAGAACGTCTGGTCCCCTCTCAAGGACACCGCGTTGGCCAACCTGGCGGCGCTGTCCTTTGCGGAGTTGGGCTCGGCGGTCCGATCGGGGCTGCGTCGACTGCGGTACCGCCCCGATCTGGTGGACGGTTTCCTCGCCCACACCGAACTTCAACTCGGAACCAAATAATCAAAACTCAGTCAGTGGACGCGGTTTTGTGGTGAGAACCGTTCCACCAAGGCTTCACGCCTGCCAGGAGTCAAGGCCCACTCACTGTCTTACCGAAATTCGAGTCATTTAGTCGGAAAATCTTAACGAGATCAATTCAGTCATTCCCCTTCAACCAGAAGCCCTCTTTCCACCAATACATGAGAGTCTTATCTCGAGGATAAGGAAGAGAATCCAAATTCTCTCCAAAATAATCTACATCCAGATCTATCGGACGCCACCCAAAAGCAGTACACTCATACTCTACAGGTTTTCTTGTAAACTTGACAAGGTTTTCCTTACATGCACCAAATTCCAGAAAATTCTTTTGCGCCTCAACAAGCGAAACGCCGTTCGCCCCTCCAACAAAGCACGGCCAGCGAAGTTGGACTAAATCATCTTCCCAGAGGCATATGGGGCATATCTCATGGGACCCGGGCCCCTCCGAATAGACCTTGTAACCGCAGCACGGGCAAGGAAATTTTTCCCCGGCACTCATCTACCGACCTCGAATCCCCCCTGCCTCTCAAAATACGAAACCGCATTTTCTCCTGCATTATAATAGGTAACGATCCCCCTTTCGCTCTTGACGCCAAATTCCCCACTTTCTTCATCGAGGTAGTAAGTCGTACCATCGACGGTCCTCGTCCGAACTCCAGACCTAAGCCCATCACAGTCACACATCAAGTCTTCTGCGGCGCTCTGGTATTCAATCTGCGTCTCAAACCCCATCTCTTCCCCATGTTTTCTGTAGTGGTTGTCCAAATTCGCCTGACTGGTCCAGCTGCAATTGTGGTTAAGTACAGGCGTGGCCCCTGCCAGCGCATAGTACGTGTGCTGGTCCTGGACGGTGAGGTTGTGGACGGTGGCGGCTTGGGTCCATGCCTGGATGGCGGTGATCTGGACCCAGGTTCCTGCTGAGGTCTGCAGCCACATCCCGGGGGTCAGGTCGATGGCATCAACCCACTGGCCGAGTTCGGGGACCCAGAAGGGGTGTTCGTCGGTTGCGAGAATGACGTCGCCGGCCGCGGTCGGTCCGGGTGTTCCTTCCCGGTCGCTGTCGTCGTCCGCGGGTTTTTCGGTGGTGGCGTCCACGGTGATCTCGACCAGGGTCTTGGCTCCCGTGCCGACGATGGTGGCCAGCACCGTCCTGGGACCCTGTTCACCGGTCTCGGGATCGGTGGCCAGTACCTGGTCGCCGGTCTTGACCTTCTCGATCGGTTTGGACGTGCCATCAGCCATCAACACCCGGGTACCGGAAACAAAACTGTTGGGCCCTCTCACCGGACACGCCGCAGCCGACACCGCGTTGCCCGAGTCCTTCTTCATCAGCGTGTTGACCGCCGAGATGATCTCGCCGCCCAGCTTCTTGACCTTGGAGACCAGGCTGGCGAACTTGCCCCAGCGCAGCGCGTACTTGACCGCCAGCTTGGCCAGCACCCCGCCCGGCGCGAACAACGCCATCGCCACGTTCAGCGCCGTCTCACCACACGCCCCGATATCGCCCGTGGTCAGACACTCGATGCCCGCACTGATGCCCAACTCGTCCGCGACGATCTTGGCCAACCCTGTCGCGGCCGCCGCCAACTCCTCCCGGGCCTCGTCATGACTACTCGACGAAGACGAGGGAACCGCAGAGGAACCACCACCCCGAGGCGTTCCCGTACTGATTCCGTGGTAGCGGTTGTACGCCTGGTGAGCGGCTTTTCGGGCAGCACCTCTCAGGTTGTGCCTGATTCGCCTTCCACCTGTGCTCGCGCTGACCTGTTTCTTTCCTGGCCCCTTGACCATCAGCCCGTCGGAGTCGGAGAAGGTGATGGGGCTGTTGTTGGCGTAGGCGTAGCCGTGCATCTGTTGGGAGTCGACGAAGTCGATGATCGGGTCCGCCGAGATGAAACGGCCAATGTTGGCGTCGTAGGCGCGCGCCCCCAACTGGACCAGGCCGGTTGACTCGTCGACGGTGCCGCTGACGAAGCCCTTGTCGGTGGGCCAGGTGCCGGTGCTGCCCCGGTCGGTGCCGAACGCGGTGGTGCGGCGGCGCACGGTCTGGCCGGTGAGGGCGTGCACCGCCAACTGCCCGGTGGCCTGGTGGTCGGAGAACGTCCAGTGCACCGAGCCGTCACCGGTGCGCACCGCCACGGTCTCGCCCGCGTGCTCATAGAAGCGGGTGGCTTCCACCGAAGGCACGGTCTTGTCCAGCCGGACCTCCATGCCCGCCAGGTACAGCACCGCCTCGGTGGGGGTGTCGCGGATCAGCCGCTGGCCGTCGGCGTCGTAGCGGAACGACGTGGTGGAGCCGTCCTCCTCGGTGACCTCGACCAGTCTGCCCTCGGCGTCCCACTCCAGGTCCTGGTCGCGGGAGGCGGTGGTGCGGCCGGTCATGTTGCCGGAGGCGTCGTAGGTGTACTGCTCCAACCGGGTGCCGGTGGGGCCGGTCTGTTCGACCTGGGTGAGGGTGTGCGGTTGGGACTGGCCGGCGGTGGGGGTGGTGTAGGTGCGGACCGTGTCGCCGCTGGCGGAGTGGCGTACCTCGGTCTCGCGGTTGCCCACCGCGTCGTAGGTGTAGGAGTGCCAGTAGGGGGAGGCGCCGCCGAGGTCGTCGACGTCCGGGGCCGCGTCGCACGCGGTCGTGCCGTGGGTGTCGGGAGTCCACACCTCGGTGAGGCGGCGCAGGTGGTCATAGGCAAAGCACTGGGTGTCGCCGGGCAGCCCGTAGGCGGTCGGGGCGTCGCTGATGCTCAGCACGTTGCCCGCGTCGTCGTAGGTGTAGCTCTGCTCCAGCAGCGATCCGGAACCGACCTGGTGCACCACGCTGCTCGACACCAGCCGGTCGGTGGCAAGGTCGTAGCCCCGGGTGGCCCAGGTCACGTCCGACCCGGAGCCGCCCAGGTCGAACGTGCGCCGCAGCAGGTTGCCGGTCCGGGAGTAGACAGTCTCATCAACGTAGACGTCGTCGCCGAAACCCTCGACCCGCACCGGCATGCCGAGCTCGTTGTAGGAGTAGATGACCGTCTCCCGACCCAGCGTGCCTCCCGCCGGGTAATCCACGCTGCGCAGGGTTCCATCGGCGTTGTACCTGTAGCCATAGCGGTAGGTTCCGGCCAGGACCCCCTCGACCGCCGGGATCTTGACCGTGCTGGCCACGACCCGGTTCATCTGGTCGTAGGCCAGTACCTCGGTGGTGTAGGCGTGGCCGTCGATGTAACGGGTGGACGAGGTCAGGTATCCCTTGGCCTTGGTGTCGTAGATCCACGCGGCGCGCTGGGTACCCTGCGGGGAGTCGTCGAACAGGCCGGTCTTGCGGCCGAGCGCGTCGTAGGTGTAGGCCAGCGTCTCACCGCGCGCATCAGTGGTGGACACCAACTGGTCGAGGTCGTTGTAGGTGTAGGTGGTGGTCCCGGTGTCGGGGTCGGTGCTTGCGACCTTGCGGCCGCGCAGGTCGTAGACGGTCTCCCACACATTGCCCTCGACGTCGGTCACCGTGGCCACTCCGCCGTGTTTGGCGTAGGTGTAGGTGAGGGCGTCGTAGGCGCTGTCGGGGGTGGGGCCGTGGTGCTCACGCAGTTCCACGGTGCGCCCCCGCGCGTCCACGATGGTCGTGGTCGCGATGCCGCCCTCAGGCGGAGTGATGAGGGTCCGGTCGCCCCGGTACTCGGTGGTGGTGCGCCACTGCTCCTCACCACGCGAGACGTGGAGGACGTCGGTGGGCCGTTCCGCGCCGTCGTAGACGGTCTCGGTCTGGCGGGGGATGTCGTCGTCGTTGTTGACGACCAGCAGCGTGCCGGAGGGGTCGTTGTTGTTGAAGTAGGGTTCGCGTTCCTTGACGACCAGGCCGCGGGAGTCGTGGAAGGTGTCGGTGATCAGCCGCCCGCCGCCCACCGCAGGGCCCTGGGTCTGGCGCGGGCGCATCAGCCCGTCGAAGATCTCGTAGGTGGTGGTGTACTGGCCGTCGTTGCGAATGGTGTTGCTGACGATCACCGTGGGCTGGTCCTTGTGGACCAGGTACTCGAAGGTGGCGGTCGGTGTCGTGGTGGCCTTGTTCCGGTCGGGCAGCCACACCGAAGTGAGGCGTCCCAGCGGATCGTAGGCCAGGTCGATGCGGCGGCCGTTGGGGTCGATCTCCGCGACCGGCAGCCCTCGGGCGGGGTCGAACTCGGTGGTCGAGACGTGGCCGAGCGGGTTGGTTTCGGCCGTGGAGACGAGCAGCCCGGCGGCGTTGTGGGTGTGGGTGGTCGTGGTGGTGTTGCCCGCCGGGTCGGTGACGGTGTGCTCGCGCCCGTAGGCATCAAAGGTGGTCAGGTCGACCCGCTGGTAGACGGGCTGGCCGTTGTCGTAGGAGTCGATCTTCTCGGTCTTGGTGGGGCTGCCCTTGACCGGGGTGGCGCCGAAGGCCAGGCCGTCGTAGTGGATGCGTTCGTCGCTGATGACGTTGTCGGGTCGCGACGGCGTGGTGTCACAGTTGACGTTGACCGTCTCCGAGCGGGAGATCAGGTTCATCAGCCAGATGCCGGTGTTGCGCACGTAGTCGGTGCGGACGCACTCGTCGTCGGCGGGATCGGTGACGTCGCCGAGGTCGTTGACCTCCACCACGGCCCCGTGGTCGTCCATCGTGTTCTCGACACGGGTCTGGAGCCACTGCCCGCCGCCCAGGCTGGTGTAGGTGTGGGTGGCTGAGACTCCGAGCATGTAGGCGCGCACTGTCGCCCACGGGTGGACGTTCTCGGCGGTCTTCTTGCGCCACGGGTCGGTGATGGTTCTGGTGACCACCTCGCCGTCGACGCCGTTGCGGAGGATCTCCTCGCGCAGTGTTCCGGCGAGTTCGTTGTGGTCGGTGTGGGTGCCGCCTGTCGAGTCGGTGACGGTGACCGAGCGGGTGCCGGAGGGCTGCTTGTCGCCGTGCATGCCGCGGAAGTACAGGTACTCGGTCTCGGAGCGCACCCCGTCGGGGTGTCCGGTGCGCATTCGGACCCGCTCGTAGCCGCGCCAGTCCGACCAGGTGCGGTACTTGTCCTTGATCAGCCCGTTGGCCTCGACGTAGCGCCAGGCCGCGCCGCCCAGGTACTCGTAGGTGGTGACCACCTCGGGCTGGTCGGCGACCAGGTCGAACTCGGCGATCTGGGTGACGACGTACTTGTGGAACCAGTCGACCATCTCCGGCTCGCCCTCGGGAGTCCACCGGACCGGGTAGCAGCGCTTGGTGTTGGCGTGCGGCTGCGGGGTGGAGCCGCGGGTGCACTCGGGTGCGGAGTAGGAGACGTCGATCTGGCCGCCGGACTCGGTGTAGATCGAGGTGATGCGGTATTTGAGCATCGGTGCCAGGCCGTCGGCCAGCCCGTCGACCCGGTTCTCCAGCGCGGTGCCCTCGAACGTCACCTTGGGCATGGTGACGGTGCCGCCGACGTGGCCGGTGTGGGTGATGGACTTCAGCCACAGTGATGGTGTGGTGCCGTCGCCGGGGGCGGGGAAGGCGTGCTCCAGGGTCCAGGAGTCCACGTCGGTGTAGGAGGTGCCGTTGTGGATCTGGGTGGTGATCTTGTCGAGTTTCTTGCGGGTCCAGAAGGTCGGTGAGAACTGGCCGGTGCACTGGGTTCCGGCGTCGCAGTTCTGGTCGAAGGGCACATCAGGCCAGTGGGAGGCGTTGGTCGGGGTGAGCTTGGAGGGGGCGCAGTTGAAGGTGTCGGTGGGGATGCAGCGCTCGCTGACGGTGAAGCTCACCCGGGCGGGGGCGGTGGCGTAGACGTCGTCGGAGCGCAGACCGTAGTCGATGCGCTTGAGGTAGCCGCCCCGGTCGTAGGGGGTCGGGGCGGTCTGGGCGTTGCGACCGTAGTGGTTGCGTTCCTTCTCGTACCAGTAGGTGACGACGTTGCCGTGCACGTCCACCACGTAGTCGAGGTTCCATTTGTGGGCCTGCTGGCACCAGGAGTCGGCGAAGGTGGAGCCGTGGCAGGGCTCGCCGGAGTTGTTGCCGTAGACGGGCACGGTCCACGCCGACCTGGTCTCGGGATCACCGGAGGACCAGCCGGGCAGCCGGTTGCGGCCGAAGAAGTACTGGGTGCCGTCAGGGGTGGTGACCTTCCAGTACTCGCCGTTGTTGTCGCCGTTGTTCGCGCCGGTCAGGTGCTCGATCCGGGTGCCGTCGTCGTTTTTGAGCCGGTAGCTGCCGTCTTCGTGCTTGACCAGCTCACCGGCGTGGCCCTGCATCGACAGTGTCGCGTTGTCGGTCTTCCAGCACAGGTCGCCAGTGGTGTTGGGAGCCGTCTGGCCGTCGTCGGAGCAGGCGGTGTAGCTGCGTTCGATCGCGCCGGCGGCGTAGCTGAAGCCCTCGCCGATCCAGGAGGTCTGGTTGTTGGAGGAGGCGGTGCGTCCGTCCACGCTCTGCGCCGAGTAACCGAACCCGACCTGGGGGACGAGTCCGCCGGGAACAGGCGGGGCGCTCATTCCGTAGGACCAGGAGAAGTCACCGGATTGGGCGTTGACGTTCCAGGCCGCGGACTGGGAGATCTCGCTGGCCGTGTAGTCGCCGGTGTCACCGGCCGGGGCCGCGGTCACCGCGAGCAGGGCTCCGGTTCCCGAACTGGCCGGGGCCACCGCGCTGAGGGTCATGGCGTCGGTGTTGTTGGTGGAGTCCAACTCGGTTTGGGGTGCGCACGTGGGGGCGCTGGAGTCCAAGACGCAGTCGTCGAGGGCGACCAGGTGCAGTCGGGAGGCGTAGTCGGCGCCGAGCGCGGGGGCGAAGTCGGAGTAGTCGACCCCGATCCGGATCGGGCCGGTGGCGTCCACGCCGTCGGTGCGCGTCACCCGCAGCAGCAGACCGGTGATCCCGGCTTCCTCGGCGGTCTGCTGGTCGAGGATCTCCACGGCGGCGCTGCGCACCGGTTCCGGCTCCTGGGGGGTCGGCGCTTCCTCGGCTGCGGGCGTCTCTTCGCCGTTCTCCTCAGGGGCTTCTGCAGGCCCTTCGGTCTCTTCCGCTGGTTCGTCCGGTTCGGTCTCCTGCGGGGTGGGCTCCGGCTGGGCCGACGGTGTCGGCGTCGGGTCAGAAGCGGCGGACGGGCTGGGCTCAGGAGTGTTCTGCGTCTCCCCGCCCTCGTTGCCCTCGGCTTGGTCGCTGTCCGGGCCATCCTGGGCCAGCGGGGAGGTCCACTCCTCCAGGGTCTTCTCGTCGACCGGGGCGACGGCGACCGTCTCGCCTTCCTCTGGCTCTGCCGGAGCGTCGGCGCTCTCCGAGGCCGGAGTGGGAAGGTCGGTCTCGACAGTGTCGGGTTTCGGCCAGTCGGCCTCCCCCAGGTCAGTGACCGCGGCCTCGGTGACCTCGCCGTTCTCCTCGATCTCGGCCGCGACAAGATCCTCCCCCTCGACCGGAGTCTCCTCCTGGACGCCGGGTTCGGGATTGCGGGCGATCGCGGACGCGGGAACCGCGGCGAGCAGCCCGGCGAGCATCACCAGGGAGAGCAGGAACGACAGCAGGCTGCGCACGGGGGTGCGGCGGGTCGTGGTCGACGAAGAACCAGGTTCAGAGGTCTCAGACATGGGGGGCTCCTCCGGTCCGGCGGCTCTATCGGCCACCGGACCGTCTGTCTGGGGGGAGATCAGGGGATAAAGCGGGGCGCATTGGCTATTGGTGAGGCACGGCTGCTGCTCCCCAGTACACGCGTTCGATGTCGTCTTCGTTGAGGACGCCCTGGTAGACGTGGATGTCGGCGAGGTCGCCGTTCCACAGGTCGCTCAGGGCTCCCTCGAACCTGGCGGCGCCGATGCGCACTGGCCCGTCGGCGTGCCAGGGGGTGGCGTGGGTGGTGCTGCCTTCTTCGATGCCGTCCACGTACAGGGTGAGGGTGCGGGTGGTGGCGTCGAAGGTGGCGGCCAGGTGGGTCCAGGCGCCCAGTTCGGGTGGGTTGGCGGACAGGGCTCTGGACCAGCCGGAGGCGCCGGCGGTGTCGGACGGCGGCATTTTCAGCACCCAGTTGTTCATGTCCTGGGTGTTCTGCGCGCCGAGGTAGAAGCCGCTGTGCTGGGTGCCGTCCTGGCTGAGTGCTGCGGGGTTGGTGGTGGTGGAGTCCAGGCGCACCCAGGCGGCCACGCTGAAGCTGGCGTCGGTGCGGATCGCCGGGCCGGTGGTGGTGAAGTATTCGTCGGTGCCGTTGAGGGTGGCGCCGGGGATGTAGACCACGTCGTTGAACGCGGTGTTCCATACGGTGGCCGGGTCTCCGGTGAGGGTGGCGTCCAGTCCGTGGTCGCTGGCGTCGGTGGCCGTGGTGCCCGCGTACTCGTCGAGCAGCCAGCGTCCCTCCAGTGCCGGGAACCGGTTGGCCAGTTCCCAGGCTTCGGAGGTGCCGTTGTTCAACGGGACGTCGGTGACGAGGCGGTCGTAGAAGCGGACGTCGTCGATGCCGCCGGGCCAGTAGTAGTTCTTGGCGCCCTGGTACTTGCTGCGGCCCATGGTCACCGGGCCGCTCGCGTTCCAGGCGCTCTCGTGCACGGCGCTGCCCTGTTTCTCGCCGTTGACGTAGAGGGCGATCTCGCCGGTGGCCGCGTCGAAGGCGCCCATCAGGTGGGTCCACACCCCGGTCCTGGCGGGTTCGGTGGACAGCGCGTAGCTCCACCCGGTGGAGCCGGAGGTGGGGGCGTCCTCGGGTGACATCTTGAACACCCAGGCGTCCTCGTTGTGCTGGTAGCCCAGGTGGAACGGGCTCTGCTGGACGCCGTCCTGGCCGATCGCGGTGTGGTGGGCGTTCTTGGCGTCCAGTTTCACCCAGGCCGCCACCGTGAACGTCTGGCTGGTGTCCACCACGGGGCCGCTGGTGGTGATCTCGTCCCACTCGGGGTCGGAGGGGACGTAGCCGTGGGTACGGACCGCGGTGCCCTCAAGGCGCGGCGAGGGGTTGGTGTTCGGGTTCTCGACCGCGCCGACCCGGCCGCGGATCCAGTCGGCTCCGGTGGAGATGGTGGCGGTCTCGCCGGGCCGTTCGGTGTCGGCGGCCACGGTTCCGGTGCCCTCGTCGAAGGGGAAGTGGGCGACCGGATCGCTGGGCGGCGCGACCAGGAAGGTGTGGACCAGCATGCACGCCGAGGAGTTGCCGTGCCCGTCGACGGTGCGCGCGTAGACCAGGTTCGGCCCGTCGGTGCGGGGGGTGAGGGTGACAGTGACCGAGCCGCCCGGGGTGTCGGGGATGAGTACGGTGGTGCAGGAGTCGCTGTTGAGGCTGTAGTGGTAGCCGGCGGCGTCGGCCACGCCGTTGGCGGCGAAGGTGAACTCCCCCGACTGTCCGGGTGAGCCGTGGAACTGCTCGTCGTCGGGATAGTCGGTGGAGGTGACCTCGGGGCCGGTCTCGGGGTTGGTGGTGTCCACCCGCAGGTAGCACCAGGACGACCAGCCTCCCCAGGTGGTCTGGTCGTGGGCGCGGGCCCGGTAGCGGATCAGCGGCCCCTCGGGCAGCGCGTCGGTGGTGACCGAGCGTTCGCTGCCCGCGGGCCATTTGGCGACGTTGGCCGAGGTGGAGTCCTTGGTCTGGATGGTGGTGCCGTCGGACTGGATCTGGAACTGGGCCTTGAGCTTCTGCGTGGCGTACTGGGAGTCGGTGTCGCGGACCTGGGCGTACAGGCGCGGCGTGGTGGTGTTGATCAGCCGGGGCTGCGCGGAGTTGGTGGCGCAGGTGCCGCCGTGGGAGTCGCGCATGGTGGTGGTGGCCGGGGTGGCGGGCGCGTTGTTGTAGACCACCACCAGGGAGGGGTTCTTCTTGAAGCGCCGCCAGTCGTAGTTGGTGGAGGAGACGGTCTCGTTGCCGTACAGGCCCAGGATGATGTTGGACTTGTTGTAGGCGCGGCCCCACTCGTAGGCGGCGGTGGCGTCGAACTCCACGCCCGAGCCCTCACAACCGGTCCGGCCCTTGCGCACGGTCTGGGTGTCCAGGCGGGTCAGCTTGTCGGGCTGGTTGTTCCAGGTGGTGGCCGAGCTGATGTTGCCGGTACGCCACAGTTCCACCCGCGCGTTGGTGCAGCCGAAGGCGTGGGTGACCTCGGTGCGCAGGGTGGCCGACTGGATGGTCGCGTTGCGGGTGCGCTCGAAGATCGCGAACCGCCAGAAGCCGCGCTTGGTGTGGCCGTACTGGGGTTCGTAGCCCACACCGGTGTCGGCGTCGGAGCGGTTGTAGTAGGCGGTGTTGGGAAACTTCTTGTCCACATAGGCCCAGGCCTGGCGGGTCACCGACACCGACGGGTCGATGAACACCGGATACTCGGTGGCCGCGTCGGTGAGCAGGTCCTGGTCGGGCTCCAAAACGATCGCCTCATCCGTGAGGCGGGTGCCGAGCTGGGCCACGCGCGCGCCGGTGGCCGGAGCCAGCGCCAGCGCGCCCATATCGGTGTCCGTGCCGCCATCGGTGCCAGTCGTGTCCTCTTGGGTGCTTCCGTCCGCGTCAGCACTGGAGGAGTCCCACATGGCCGGGGCCGAGGCGGTGAAGACGCTCTCGCCGTCGGCGGTGACGGCGTTGATGTTGCCGCCCGCATCCGAGGTGACCTGCACTCCTTCGCCGCGCAGCGGCAGTTCCAGTTCGGCCAGCTCCGGATGGGCCGCGGCCTCGGGGGTGTGCACCACCAGCACCTGGGCGAAGCCGTCCACCCCGGCGGTGAGCACCAGGTCCACGTCCGGCAGCACGTCCGGATAGGTGGCGCGGTCCTCTACCAGCACCGGCTCTGGGAGCGTTCCCAGCCAGCCCAGCTCGACCGAGCGGCCGCCCAGCGCGACCCGCGCCAGCGCGTCGTCGCCGCCCCCGGAGAAGGCCATGTCCACCGCCGCCGCACGCGGACGCACCCGCCCATCAGGAGTGCGCACCAGCGTGGTGTCCACCTCCGCCCACCCCTCAGGCGTGCGCACCCGCACCGGCGAGGCGTGGGTCTCCAGGGTGAAGGTCCCGTCGGGATTGGCGAAAACCTGGGAGCGCTCATCGGTGGCCGAGGCCACCTCCACCGGCTCCCCCGACTCCGCGGCCTCGGCCAGGGCCTGCTCCTCCTCGGCCGTCAGATCCGGTTCCGCCGACTCCTCGTCGTCGGCCGAGGCCGGGGCCGCCCACAGCAGCCCCGCCGCCACCACACCGGCCAGCACACCCGCACCCGTCCTGCGCAGCACGAAACCCACCCGATCCAGCACGCGACACATCCGCCGAATCGGGGCGACCCGGCCGATATTCCGTTAAGCCGTGATCAAACTAGCCAGACCAAGATCACGTGTAAACCACACCTAAAACCACGGAGAGTGTGACGGAACCAACAGAGGGTTCGCCAACCTGTGAAGGTTCCCTTCGCCTCAGCCGCAAACCTCGACCAATGGCCGGATCCGGCCACACGCTCCCGCACACGGCCGTGTCCGCTCCGTGTCGGCTCTCAAGTTCCGCACTCCCCCGGCACCGCACGGCACCCTCCGACACACGACGGCACCCCGAACCGCCACCTCGGTACCGCGATACCCGGAACACCCACCACACCACACGACCGGCATTCCCCACTCCACCGGGATTTCCGCCCCGTCCCCTCCCCCGCTTCCGGAGGGCTCGCAATCCGCGGGTTAGGGTCCGCTCCCCCGACGACCCACCACACACTCCCTGTTTCACCGGGCCGTCGCCGTGTTCGCCCCGTGCCGACTCCTGAGTCCGCGCTCTCCTCATCCCAAAGACCGCCACTTCCAAAATTCTTGGTAATGAGGGCTATCAAGAAAGCATTGGCTCTTTTCTTTGTGGAGTTGCGATTCTCGAATCCACGCTGTTCGCTGGTCACCGCGCACGAGACAGCACCCCGTCCCTTCCAGTGGTTGAGAGAGCCAAGCTATGACCATCACCGTGCCCACCGCGGCTGCCGAAGGAATCCGACTCATCGTGGCCCCGGTCCGCACCGAGGCGATGATCGGCGCTGCGGAGCTGCTGGCCCTGCGGCAACTCGTTCCCTCATCGAAGACCGAGGAGGGCAGTCGGACCCTGGAGTACGCCCCCTGGTTCGCTGCGCCGCCATGCCGAGGGCGTGCCCTGGTTCAGCGGGTGTCCGAGTCTGTCCCCGAAGCCCGCAACGTCACCGCCTGCGCCTCCGGGGTCCTCGGCTTCGGCGGCGGCAAGGACTCCTGTGGCCGCGTCGCCGACGCACTCCCGCACCCCGACACCGGATACGACCACAAGAGCAGCGGTTGGTAGCGCCCCACTCACCCGCGTACGGCCACTGCCGGTAGCCGTGCGGTCCCCGTCCAGAAGCATCCAAGCGGCATCCCCAGGAGCGCCACACATGCACGAAACACCTGAGTCCGGTCCAGAGCCTCGCCCCCGCAACGACCAGACACCCCCCGTTGGAGCCACGGGGCCGTCTTCAGCGCCGTTAGGCGGCACTGTGGCCAACCAGGCCCCCGTACCGCCTCCGAGACCCGTTCCCGGATGGCTTCTTCCGACCGTCACCGGTGTCGTCGGAGTCATCGTCGGCGCGGCCGGGTCCGCCCTCCTCTCCTTCGCCTCCGAAGCGGGAGCACCCGACACCTTCACCGCCGCTGTCGACGAGTGCGAACTGAACTACAAGAACTCCCTCGCGCGGATCGGCGACGAGGGCGCGAGTCTGGTCCTCGACCACCAAGGCGCAGACGAGGCCGGCGGTCTCTCCTACGCCGAGGTGAATTGTGTGCTCAACGCCTTGGAGGCGCCTGACGGCATCGTCGCGCAGATGGAGAGGACGACCGCCCTGGACGGCCGCCAGTCCGCATCCTGGGACGGCATCACCGCCTCGTGGTCCTACCACCCCGACCGCGGGCTCGACATCGTCTTCTCTCTCGACCAACAGCACTAAGACCCCGGTGTCACCGGCTGCCCGCCCCCAACCACAGGAATCCCCATGTTCTATCGCTACAATCCCCCTCCGAACTGGCCGACCCCGCCCCAAGGATGGACTCCGCCGTCCGGCTGGGCCCCCGACCCCGCGTGGGGACCCGCACCGGCGGGATGGCAGTTCTGGGTTCCCGCCAGCCAGGAACCGGCTCCCCCCGGCGACACCGCCGCTCCCCGGACGACACCCCCGTACGGGTCGGCTGCCGACCACGGAGTCCACCCTCCAGCCGCCGCGCCGCTCTCCCCACACACGAGTGTCGCCGCGCCCCGACACGTCGACACCGAGATCGGTCTGTTCGGTGCGCGCGGCAAAGCCCGGGAACTGGCCCGCGAAGTGAACCGGCTCGCCGACGAGAACGCCGCGCTACGTGCGGACCTGGACCGGCTCGGCGCGTTGGACGTGGTCGAGTTGGAGCGCCGCAAGCGGCACCTGACCGAGGAGATCGAGTCCGCCCGCGCGGCGTGGGAGTCCGAGCGGCAGCGCGCGGACCGTGAACACCAGGCCCAGCACGCCCGGGCGGTTGGTGAACTCAACGCCGTCGCCTCCCAGCTCGCCGCGCTCCAACAGCAGTTGGTCGTCACCGAAGACCTGCTGATCCTCCAGGAAGCGGGCGTCTATGAATACACCCACCCCCTTGACGACTCGGTGGCCTACAAGTCCGAACTCGCCGAACTCAAGGAGCAGACCAAGGCCATGAACCGCAAGGGCGGTGGCGCGGTCCAGGCCACCACCGCGTTCACGATGAACGGCTCCGCCGCCGAGGGCCGCAAAGTGGTCGACGAGTTCTCCAAGCTGCTGCTGCGCGCTTACAACAACGAGGCCGACAACCTCGTGCGCGGCATGAAGCCGTACAAACTCGGCACCTCGAAGGACCGGTTGGACAAGTCGCGCGCGACGATCGAGAAGCTCGGACGGTCCATGGACATCCGCATCTCCGCCCCGTACCACTGGCTTCGGATGCGGGAGCTGGAATTGACCGCCGACCACCTCAACAAGGTCGCTGAGGAGAAGGAACGCGACCGCGAGGAGAAGGCCCGGCTGCGCGAGGAGAAGCGGGCCCAGGCCGAACTCGAACGTGAGAGGGCACGTCTAGACAAGGAACGCCACCACTACGAGAACGCGCTCGCGGCCCTGCGCGCCAAGGGCGACACCGAAGGCGTCGCCCGGATGGAGGCCCAGCTCGACGACATCGCCCAGGCCATCGACAACGTTGACTACCGGGCCGCCAACGCGCGCGCCGGGTATGTCTACGTCATCTCCAACCTCGGTTCCTTCGGCGAGCAGGTGGTCAAGGTCGGCATGACCCGCCGCCTGGACCCGATGGACCGGGTGCGTGAACTCAGCGACGCCTCTGTGCCCTTCAATTTCGACGTGCACGCCATCCACTTCTCCGATGACGCTGTCGGGGTCGAGGCCGAGATGCACCGGCGTCTGGCCGACAAGCGCGTCAACCGGGTCAACCAGCGCCGCGAGTTCTTCTACGCCACCCCCGCCGAGGTTCGCGTTCTTCTCTCCGAGGTCGCCGGGGACATCCTCGAGTACAACGAGGTCCCCGAAGCCCTGGAGTACCGCCAGAGCCGCGGTGAGGCCGCGCCCGAGGCCCCTGCGCCCCGACGGTAGGCCGAAGTGGCCACGGCCACCTGCCCGTCAAGCCCCCGACCGCTCCCGCGGTCGGGGGCTTGGACGTTGGCGGAGGCGTTGCCGCGCCGCGATGCGGGTGTTCCGGTTCCTGTTCCGGTGTAGTCGTTCGAGACCGGTCCCGGCCGCTTTCCGCGTTGTGTCGGTGGCGGGGGACTCCTGGTTCGGCGGGTTCGCCCGCGCAAACGGAGGGTGGCGGTGACCAAGCGCACGGGTGTGTGGGCGAAACTCCGGCAGGGGGCGCGTAGCGGGTCGCGGGTGCGTGGGCTGACGGCCGACGGGAGCGGGACGCGTTCGCCGCGGGACCGAACGACGGGCCACCACCGGACGCGGGCGCGAACGTCTTCGCGGCGAACAGCCGCGGGCCGAACCAGCGGCTGACCGCCGACGCGGAGCCTACGTGGTGGAGGCGGCCGACGTCCCTACCCACTTCCGGCCTGCGGCGGAGCGGGCAGACAGAAGCGTCTGCGGGACTGCGGCCCCGCAGGCGCTCCGCCGTCCGGTTACAGCCGATGGGCCAGGTTGTTGGTGCGCCCCCAAGGAAGCGGCCCTGACCTGGTGTAGCCGCACCGGCTCAGGGCCTTAGCCCCCAACCTGGAGAAAGCAGGTCGAGGACTCATGCCCCAGGCTACTGCCCGCCCCACTCCCCCGCCCCGGCGCGCTTCCCGGGTGCGCCCCTACGTGCTGCGCTTCCTGGCGGAGGTGCAGCCGTGACTGTCGCGTTCACGTCGTTTCCCGGACTCCCCGCCAGCGTGGCCGCCGCGCGCCGGTTCGTGGTCGGCGCGGTCCGGTTATGCCCGCGTTCCACCGCTCCCGACGAGGTGGTGGAGCGGGCCGAGCTGATCACCTCGGAACTGGCCACGAACGCGATCCGGCACGTGCGACATGAGGTCGCTCGTTTCCAGTGGTTGCATCGAATGGAGGTTCTCATAAGAGCGATGTAATCCAGATCAGTGTTCAGGATCTGTCTCCGCCTTTGGCGTGCGCGGCCGGTAACGGCCGGGTGCGAAGCCCGAAGGAAAGCCCAAGAGCCATTCCGTTCCCGTCGGAGGCCACAGGTGAGGAGAAGACCGGGCGGGCGAACGCGAGTGAACCCTTGATGAGGCCCCGTTATAGCGACTTCCCGGAACGGGACGCAGGGCCGGGATGCAAAGGGACCAGCCGTGGAGAGACGGCAGGCGGCGACCGCCGCGTGACGGGCGGTCGTGAGGACACCGCTGTCCCCGGGGTATAGAGGGCGCCCACTCCGGTCGGGTCTGGAACGTGCGGAACATGGAAACCCCGACCGGGTCCACTCTGCTGTGGATTGTCAGGCGAAGTGGTAGGCCAACCGTGAGGAAGGTTCAATTCCCGAGCGGGACGAGGATGCCCATGAAGCGAACGCCGATATCTCGAAAGAGAACAGGAAGTCGGAGCGGGATTCCCCGATCTCCACGGGTGCTTCGTATAACTGGTCGGATACCGGGTCTCCCGGACGCGAAAGCGGGCTGACGTGGACAGGTGGATCGTTGAGGACGGATTGACGAAGGCACCGGAACTGATGGGCAAGTTGGACACCCGAGAGGTGAACGGACCTGAGGGCTCCTTGGAGTGGGGCGCCCTGGACTGGCGTTTCCACGAGAAGGAAGTACGGAGACTGCGTCAGCGAATCTTCAAGGCGACACGGGAGCAGAACTGGCCTCAGGTCAGGAATCTGCAGAAACTGATGCTGCGAAGCCGGTCGAACACGTTGGTCAGTGTGCGAAGGGTGACACAGCACAACGCTGGCCGCATGACAGCTGGAATCGACGGACAGGTTGCGCTGTCCGGCGAGGACAGAATTCGAGTCGCTGATCAGGTGGATGACAGTCGTCGTACCTGGCGGCCTCGCCCTGTCAGGCGGGTGCACATACCCAAATCCGGACGTAAGACGAGAATGCGTCCACTGGGAATTCCAGTGATCATGGACCGGTGTCATCAGGCACGGGTCCGCAACGCACTGGAACCGGAATGGGAAGCACAGTTCGAGGCCCGCTCCTACGGGTTTCGTCCTGGACGTGGTTGCCATGACGCGATCGCGTACCTGTTCTCGGTGCTCGGCAGGAGGGATGCCAAGCGCCTGTGGATACTGGATGCGGACCTGTCAGCGGCATTCGACAGGATCGACCACGGCCATCTTCTGTCGAGGATCCGGGCATTTCCTGCCCGAGACATGATCCGTCGATGGTTAAAGGCTGGAGTGATGGAAAGGAGGAAGGGATTCACTCCCACAGAGGAGGGGTCTCCCCAGGGTGGGGTGATCAGTCCTCTGCTGCTGAATGTCGCGCTACACGGATTGGAAGAGGCTGCTGGAACCCGTCTCTACACATCCGCTTCGAGATACGGAGTGATGAAGCCGGGTAGTCCCGCCGTGGTCAGGTACGCCGATGACTTTGCTGTGTGCTGCTTCTCCCAGGAGCAGGCGGAGCAGATTCAAAGGAGGTTGGCGGAGTGGTTGAAGCCGCGAGGGTTGTCCCTGAACGAGGAGAAGACACATGTTGTCCATGTCTCGCAGGGATTCGACTTTCTTGGCTTCACTATCCGTCGTTACCACGGCAAACTCCTGATCACGCCGAGCAAGAAAGCGGTCTCAAGACTCCGAGAGAGGCTGAAGGCCGAGATGCACCGCCTGCGTGGCTCCAATGCGGGAGCGGTGGTCTTGGCGCTCACCCCTGTTATCCGCGGGTGGTCAGCCTATTATCGGGGGGTGGTCTCGTCCAGGGTGTTCAAGAAACTGGACGAGTATGTGTGGTGGCTTACCTGGCGGTGGGCCAAGCGCACTCACCCCGGTAAATCAAGGTACTGGGTGAAGCAACGGTACTTCGGTAGGTTCAACAAGGTCAGGAATGACAACTGGGTGTTCGGTGACCGCGACAGCGGCGCTTACTTGGTGAAGTTCTCCTGGACTCCTATTGTCCGTCACGTGATGGTCAAGGCGGGGTCGTCGATCGACGATCCTGACCTTGCGTCGTACTGGACCCATCGGCGCAGCAAGGTTAAACCGCCATTGGACGAGTACACGCTGTCTCTGCTGTCAAGACAGGGAGGCGTATGCTCGCTATGCGGAGAGGTCCTGCTCAGCGCCGATCAGCCGCCACAGTCTCCGAGAGAGTGGGAGCGGTGGTGGCTGGTGATCTCTCGTAAGGCGATAAGTGCTGGTTATCTCGCGTATTACGAGGGTCCTGGTCCAGCGGGCGGAAAATTCACCAGTCTTGTGCATGATTCCTGTCGTCGTGGACTGGCTGCTCAGATGCGCAGGGATACAGCGGGAAGGTTCCGTAAGTCCACGAGATCTGCTTGAGCCGGATGCTGGGAAACTGGCACGTCCGGTTCTGAGGGGGCCCTGGCGCAGCAATGTGCCAGGGCTACCCGACACCCACTCCGGCGACCCCGGTGAGTCCTTCAAAATCCGCGTGCGTATGGACGACTGGGGAGTGTGGACCCATGTGCGCACCCTGCGCCCGCGCCTGGGGCAGTCCATGCCCCAGGTACTCAAAGCCCGAGGACCCGTTCTACGAACACGGGCGCGGATTGTTCCTGGTGGATCAGCTGGCCACCGAGTGGGGCACTCTCGCCCCGTGGAAGGAGGGCGTGTACTTCCTGCTCACCTGGCCCTGACCCTGTTGATCATGACGCCAGGAGCCGATATTCCGCGATCCTCAGCCCCCTGGTGTCGACCCCAACGCCCGCAGCCCACTGTCCGTACTGACCCCGGGGAAGCCGCCCGTGCCCGCACCGATGATCACCCGCGCCGCCCTCAAGGCCGCCATCACCGCCCGCGAACTCAACCCCACCCATCCGGTCTTTCCCACCGAGTTCTGGACTCATCCGGTCGTGGTCCGGGCCGTGGCGCGCCTGGACGTCACCACCCTCATCCGCCAGGCCCGCACGCTGACCCCCATCACCCAGGAGCAACTCGCCCACCTCACCGGACTGACCCAGGCACGGTCTCGCGCATCGAACACGGCCGCCTCCAACTCCGCGACCTCGACCGCATCCACGCCTTCCTCACCGGCCTGGGCGCACCGCATCCCCCGGCCCTGAGGAGCACCGACCCCCTGGGGGCTACACCATCCGCGCCGTCATCGCCGAAAACGAAGACGGCCACCTGGTCGTCCTGCACGCCCCCACCCAGTCGGTCGCCCAAGCCCTCACCCACACCCCAGAACCCGCGGCCACACCGCTGCCCCCACCCCCCACCCGCCCCGACTGGCCCCCACCCCGATGACAGGCAGGATCGTTCTCCTGGTGGACCGTGTGTTGCGATCCCTCCAGGGATGATCAGCGACCCGGCCCGTCGAGGAGGCGCCGCCGCGGGTGACGGTGTTGCGATCCCTCCAGGGATGATCAGCGACGCCAGGTGGTCGGACACGTCGGCGCCGGGCCGGTGTTGCGATCCCTCCAGGGATGATCAGCGACTGGTGCCCGCAGGCAGGGACCACAGGGTCGGTAGGCCGTGTTGCGATCCCTCCAGGGGTGATCAGCGACTCGGGAGGTCCTGTGGACAAGACCAGCTCTTCGGTGGTTGCGATCCCTCCAGGGATGATCAGCGACCATCCAGGTGACGACGTGGGACAGGTCATCGCCGTGTTGCGATCCCTCCAGGGATGATCAGCGACGTGTGCGCGCCGCTGAGGCGCGGCGTAGGCAGGGGTTGCGATCCCTCCAGGGATGATCAGCGACCATCCAGGTGACGACGTGGGACAGGTCATCGCCGTGTTGCGATCCCTCCAGGGATGATCAGCGACCATCCAGGTGACGACGTGGGACAGGTCATCGCCGTGTTGCGATCCCTCCAGGGATGATCAGCGACCGGGACCGGCCGCTCCCGTCGTGGGAGGAGGTCGCGTTGCGATCCCTCCAGGGATGATCAGCGACCAGCATGCTGCTGGTCGGCGCCGTCGAACTGGGGTGGTTGCGATCCCTCCAGGGATGATCAGCGACCTGGTGTGCCCAGGGCCAGCGCGGCCAGCACGGCGTTACGATCCCTCCAGGGATGATCAGCGACCCGTAGGCGCGGGCCTTGCGGATGAGGCGTCCGGGTTGCGATCCCTCCAGGGATGATCAGCGACCCACGTCGACCTGGACGCGATCGAGGCTGAGGCCGCGTTGCGATCCCTCCAGGGATGATCAGCGACGCCAGCCCTAGCGCGCCGGGCGTCGGCCTGCCACGTTGCGATCCCTCCAGGGATGATCAGCGACGCCAGTGCCCAGCGCAGTTGAGCACGATGGACAGGTTGCGATCCCTCCAGGGATGATCAGCGACCATGGGCTGGATCAGCGACCGCCGCAGGGAGCGCGCGTTGCGATCCCTCCAGGGATGATCAGCGACGGGGGCGCACCGGCAGCGCCCGCGGCTGGCGGATGTTGCGATCCCTCCAGGGATGATCAGCGACCGAGATGACGCCGACGGTCAGGAGGGGCACGGCCAGTTGCGATCCCTCCAGGGATGATCAGCGACGAGATGAGATGACCAGCAGATACCAGCAGGTAGCGGAGTTGCGATCCCTCCAGGGATGATCAGCGACCGGAGTACACCAGGGTGCGCATGCCAGCCCCCGAGTTGCGATCCCTCCAGGGATGATCAGCGACCCGAGGTCCTACGTCGGCGGAGGGTCACGTCACCGTTGCGATCCCTCCAGGGATGATCAGCGACTCGGTGGGTGACTCTCCAGGTTCGATCTCTCCGGGTTGCGATCCCTCCAGGGATGATCAGCGACGGGGCAGTCCTCTGCCGGTGGGCCGGGCGGTGGCGGGTTGCGATCCCTCCAGGGATGATCAGCGACCCGGGGGAGACCATCCCGCACCAGACGGATCTCTGGTTGCGATCCCTCCAGGGATGATCAGCGACCGCGGGAGCGGCTGCGCCGTATCGAGGCCCTGGAGGAGTTGCGATCCCTCCAGGGATGATCAGCGACCCTGTGACCCATGAGAGGGGCGCGAGCCGCGCCCCCTGTTGCGATCCCTCCAGGGATGATCAGCGACCCGGACCAGCTCCCGGACGCGCCAGACGTCGGCGTCGTGTTGCGATCCCTCCAGGGATGATCAGCGACCCCGAGGGTAAAGTCGCAGGTTGCAACCCTCTTCCCACTCCTGTGGAGAAGCTGTTCTGCAGAAGACCGCCGGTAGTGCAACATCGCAGGTCAAAAGGGTGCAGCCCTTTCACGATCACAGCACAGGGCTGCCGCTAGAGAACTCCTGTCCGATCGTCTCGGTCTGTACGGCGTGATGCGTCTGCATACGGTAGATGAGTACACTGTCGTACTCTAGGTCGATGACTCCCTTGACTGCTTCGGTGAAGGAGCGGTGCTGGGCTGCAGACAGTTCCCCTTGGAAAACGCTGCGTTGAACCCAGTGAAGATACTGGCGGCAGGTCTTCAGGATCTTGGGGTTGCGCTCAGCGAGCGTGTCATAGACCACGACAACGAACACGGTCACCACCAGGGCCGGAAGGGTTTGTAAGAAGTCCCCTCGAGACAGAGGCGGACGATCTTAAGGGCTTCGAGGTGAATCAGCTCCTCATAGCTGACCTTGCGCTTGAGGGATCGGTGGTAAACGGTGCTGGCCAGCTCGGCCCGCAGCATCTCGGCAACTTTCTTACGACCTCCCTTACTCAATGAGGCCCGCGCGACGTCGCTTTCGAAGTCGGACTGGCGGAGGGTTTTCTGTGCAGCCGCGCGGCGGAGCAGCCGCTCAGCGAAGAGCGGCTTGAAAGGTTCGGCCAGATCCAAAGCGAGGGTGTTGCGGCGGCGGTCGGTATCGGCGTGCAAAAACCCGATTGCAGGATGTAACGGTGTACAGCGCAGAGCGGTCAGCATGCGCGCGTAGACGATGGTGTTGACATAGCTGATGAAGGCGTTTCCGGCATTGGACGGCGGCCGCCGCGTGCGGCCGTTGAGGCGGAGCCAGGGCGGCAACATGGTGTCCAGTACCTCCCACGAGCTGCGCCGGAAATTACCTTCGATTCCCATGAGAGCGTTACTGTCTCCAGCGGTGGGAAGATCTTCGGTAAGACGCTTCAAAGGGGCGTCGAGCAGATCGGTGTCCAGTGCCCATTTCACGTTGGCCGCGGTGGTGGCGACGATATCGCGGGCCGCTGTGAGTCGCAGGTGCGTGTCACTGGTGACTTCGACCTGGCGGCGCAGCGCAAGAGCCGAACTCATCCCCTCGTGCGGGGTGAAAGAACCGGCGTAGTTGCCGTAGTGGTCAAGCAGGTGCACGGTGATGTCGTGCCGGTTGAGCAAGGAGACCACCGAGGTGTTCACGTCGACGTGGTCGAAGGCGACAAGGTCGCGGATGTCGGTGATGGGGATGCGTATCGGCGTCTGATCGGGGCGTTCAATGCGAATGCTGTTGTCTTCGCGGCGGATGCGGCAGGGTTCGGTGAGCCAGTAGGTGCGCGCTGCGGCGGTCACAGGTCTCCCCAGCAGTAGTCACGGTAGGAGCAGCCACGGCAGCGACTGCGGGGCAGGCGGGGTGCCGGTTGGTCGGCGGCGATGACGTCTTTGGCCGCCTGCTCGGTCTTTTCGGCCTCGGCCCGGGCGAAGGCGTCCCAGGCGACCTCGGTGGTGCGGCGGACGAGGGGGTAGTGGACTACGCCGCGGGCAATGTTGACGCCCAGCCGGGCCAAAAGCAGGCAGTAGTGCCGGACCTGGGCCTCGTGTTGCGGGGATGGGGTGCGCGAGGACTTGGTCTCGTGCACGACCGCCCCGGTGGTGACCCAGTCGATCTTGGCCTCGCCGAGGTCGATGTCACGGCGCCGTGTGTAGGTCGTGGCGTCCAGTGCCTCTCCGAAGGCAACACTGCTGTTGTTCTGCTCCGGCCGGTAACCCCGGGAATAGAGCCATAATTGGCGGGGGCAGTGGAGCAGGTACTTGATGTGCACGCCCCCGATACCGTTGTCGGTCTCCTCGGTCACAGAATCGTCCCTCCTTGCGGGCTCAAGCCCGGGCTTGGGCCTTTGGCCGCGGCCAGGTCCAGTCCGATCTCGGGGTCATAGGGCAGGTCGGTGACCCACAGGTGCGGCCCGCCCGGGCCTGCGGCAACAGGGCGGGCGCGGCGAGCGGTTCTGATCCTCATGAACTGGGTGAAGCGAACCGGAATAAGTAACTCGGCGGCCAACAGCGGGTCGGCGGCATAGCGCTCGAGGTAGTCTTCCTCGTCGTCAGCGTGAAGGATTTCCACCGAGTCGAACGCCTCGTCGAGTCGGGCCGCGTACTCGCTTCGGTCTTCGAAAGGCTCGGTGAAGGTGAGGAAGTCACGCATGAACTCATCCCGGGCACGCCGGGCATCACGCTCCCACTGCCGCCCCCATTCGGTGTCATAGGCCAGACGCAGCCAGTCATCGATGGTGTGCTCGGAAATCATCGGCCCGGGGACCTGATGCAGGGCATACCGGGCGGCTTCGATGGCGCCTTCCTCGTAGGGAAGGTGGTTCTCGGTCTCGTGGACCCGGAACTCCACCGGCCCCTCGGGGTGACGGCCCCGCCTGTTGACCCGGCCTGCGCGCTGCGCCAGTGCTTCCACCGGCGCCAGTTCACTCACCCCCCGGTCGAAGTCAAGGCACAGCGAGACTTCCAGGGCTTGGGTGGCGACGACGAGGCCACCTCGACGTCCTGGCTCTCCCTCGTCGCGTTCCGGATGGCGTCGGCGGATCCGGTGTTCGATGGCGGCGCGGTCGCAGGCACGGAAGCGTGAGTGCAGCAGCACGGCCGCGTCGGGGTCGTCCGGC
The DNA here is from genome assembly GCF_003574835.2 of Thermobifida halotolerans. Lineage (NCBI taxonomy): Bacteria > Bacillati > Actinomycetota > Actinomycetes > Streptosporangiales > Nocardiopsidaceae > Thermobifida > Thermobifida halotolerans. Next base: position 2,290,636 of record NZ_CP063196.1, read on the forward strand.
AAGGATTCACGTGCCGCCGGTGCGAGCCGCCGGTAGAGGTGTTGGGCCGTGGCGACGGTATTGGCGATGGCGAGCACGCTGTGGCCCTGAGCCAGCCACTCGCTGATCCGCTGGAGTGCGGAGGGATCGGTGATGGTTTGTTCGTCCAGGACCAGGTGGTGTCGGTCAGGGGCGGTGCCGGCAGGTGTCCTGTGGACAGTCACAGGACCGGTGAGGCTCGGTGAGGCACCGTCGCTGGGCGCGTCGGAGAGGAGGGCGAGCATGGGTGGGGCCAGCGTGGCCGAAAGCACCGCGATGCGGCTGCCCAACTGCTCCCACAGTTGCATGGCCGCACAGATCCGGCCGAAGGTGACCGGATCATAGGCGTGCAGTTCGTCCAGGACGAGGAGGGCGTTGGCCTGTTCAAGCAGGAAGCTGGAGTAGCGGGGCCCGGCGATCGCTGCGCGCAGAAGCTGATGGGGGGTGGAGACCCGGACCCGCTGGACGAACAGGGACCGCATCGCCTCCGCCTGGGCTCGCGCCTTGGCCGCGGAAACCGCGGCGTCGTCGATGTCGGTCGCTCCGTCCTCGCTGGTCATCTCCGCCAGGAGGCTCTGGGCCGCGGTGGCGTGCAGCACGGCGATGTCGGGGCGTTCCTGCCCGGGAGGGGCGAGGAGGCCGCCGGCCAGGCGTCTGCGCGCGGCGTCGATGGAGGCCCGGTAGGGCAGTACCCACACCAGCCGCGGGTGGCCGCCCATGTCGTCGATCTGGCGGGAGGCCCAGGCCAGTGCGGCTTCGGTCTTTCCGCTGCCGGTGGGTGAGCACAGCACCAGATGGCCGTCGGTCTCGGCTGCGGCCTTCTGGTGGGGGTAGGGGGCTGTCAGGGTGGCGATGTAGTCGCGCGGCAGCGGCATGTGGGTCTGCAGGGCGGTGTGGGAGGAGCCGCAGTGGTCGGCCAGCGTGACCGCTCCTTGGGCCAGCACCGCCACCAGCCCTTCGTCCGGGGGGACCGGGCAAGACCAGTCGTCGCGGACTTGGGCGAAGGCGTCCCGGGCCAATTCCCATATCTTGTGTCGGCCGAGCGGTTCGGGCTCTTGACCCAACCGGTCGGCGTACCAGCCCAGCAGGGCCAGGTGTCGCTTCTTGGGGATCTGCCCCTTGGGTCGGCCTTCGGGGGCGGTCGGATCGTGTCCGAACTTCTTCTGCCAGTCGGCTGTGGCCGGGTAGCGCTCCGCCAGCCCGCGGGGGCCGGGAAGAGGGCGGTGGTGGAAGGCCACACCGGCTGCGGCCAACTTCTGTTCCTGAGGTTTCAGGTGTCCGGTGAGTAGGTGGAGGTAGGCCAGGGAGAGCACTTCATGGCGCTCTCCCCAGCGGTCCTTCTTCGAGCGGATCTGGCGCTGGAAGCCTTCGGCGATCTTTCCCGCGTCGTGCAGGAGTGCGGCGGTCTCCACCGCGGCCCAGAATCCGGGGTGCTCGGCGAGCACTCCGGGGGAATCGATCCGGTCGGCCACGGCTCGGGCGGCTTCCTGTACCGCCTTGCTGTGTTCGGTCAGTGTCTCGGGACGTCCCAGAGCGGAGTAGGCGGCCGACTTGGCCCACACTCCGGCCAACTCTCGTCGCTGCTCTTCCTTGTACTCTCGGCTGCCGTTTCCCTCCAGCGTGTGCAACCAGACGGCCTGGTCATCGGAGGGGTCGCGGTAGGCCCCGTGGACAGGGGCCCGCCCGGCTGGTTCGGCGCACCACAGATAGTCACCGAACCGGGTCCACTGGCGGTCGGGGGTGATGGTCTCAGCCAGGCGCAGGGGGGTTGCCTGCGGGGCCTCGTGTCCCCCGGCGGGGGCCAGAGCGTGACCGATGTGTGCTTCTTCGGCGGGGTGGAGCACGGTGGGGGTGATGGAGCGGATGTGGACCAGGTCCTGGGAACGGCCCAGGCGCAGCGGCCACACCGGGCTGCGCAGGGCCGCCGCGATACGGTCGGCATCAGGAGAGGCCACCCACAGGCTCAGGTGTATGCCGGTGAGGAAGGGGCATTGGCGCAGCGTGGTGCCGCCCTTGCCGGCCTGCACCCGCCCGCCCACTGCCGGGTTGGTCCCGTTGGAGGCGATCGGGTGGTAGGTCTCGGCATCGGTGCCCTGTCCTTCGGCGTGCGCGCTCATCCCCAGGGTGACCGGCTCGGACCGTCGCCCGCTGGCGGCTGCCAGCATCCCTCGGACGGTGGAGGGCGGTGGGACGGGTAGGCAGCGGGTCGTCCTGGGAAACATCGGGTCGCGGAAGGAGGCCACGGGAGCGTACAGCTCGATCCGCACCGCCTCGACTGGCGCTCGCGGTGGTGTCATCGCCGTCCTCACCGCTGCGGGTCGTCGAACCAGTGGTCGCACGCCCCGGCTCGGATCTCCTCGGCCAGGCCCCTCAGCAGTGGCCGGGGGTGGTCCATGACCACCCTGCCTCCGCCGACCAGCGGGGCGGCCTGGTTGTCGAACTCCTTACGCGCCCGGTCCCGGAAGCCCGGCCGCCAGCCGATCCGTACCGGCATTTCCCACTGTCCCTGCCAGGCCTCCAACTCCTGGGCGAGCACATCGCCGCGTACCCGCAGCCCGGAGCCGTCTTCGGCGCCATCGACGACGAACCCCAGCGGGTTGACGCCGCCGGCCATCGGCACCAGCGCGACCAGGGCCGGAGTGCGGTCGCCGTAGTGCAGCGCCTTCTTGGCTCCTCCGGCCAGGTCCGCGATCGCCTCCAGCAGTAGGGCCACCCGCTCCCGGCGGGTCTCCAGCGGCAGACGCAGCGCCTGCTGGCCGCGGAAGGAGACCATCGTCGCCCCCGCCTCGATGGCGGCGGCGGCCTTCATCGCCTCCTGCTTGCTGAGGTAGTTGGCCTTCCCGCCTTTTTTGCCGGCCAGGGTGAAGGTGCCGACCCGGGGAAGGTCGAGCAGGAACGGCGCGGCGAGGTCGGCGGTGTAGAACTGGTGGGAGTGCAGGACCGGCTCGTCGATTCCGCGCGACATCACCCCGAAGTCCTCGGTGACGCGCACCGGTTCCACCGACATGAACGTCCCCACCATGAACGGGCTGTCCCGCAGGGTGGTGGCGTCGTCCTTGGACTTCGCGGCCGCTTTCATGTAGCCGAACAGGTCGTCGTCGGCGAATCGTGCGGGATCGGCCGCGGTGGTGGCTTTCTGCGCTTTGCCCTGGGCTTTGCCCACGCGTTCCACCGTGGAGGGGACCGATCCGGCGGCGGTCATGGTGTCGCGCACCCACCGGCGGAACGCCTGCGCCGACACATAGGGGTGGATCCGACCGCGTACCCGCGCGTACTTCACCGGGGTCGTGGTGGTGTTCTCACTCTTGCCGTTGTTGGGCGCGCCCGCTTCGACCGCGAGCACGATCTTTCCCGCCAGGTAGCTCATCAGACATACTCCTCGTCACGCTCGTCCACATCGGCCAACGGGTCGTCGAACCGCGTCGGTTCTTCTTCGTCGGGGTCCTCCTCGTGCCCGGACAGGGAGACGCCCAGCCGACCCAGCTCGGCCAGGACCTCGAACCACAGCAGAGCGCGCAGCCTCCACCCGTTCGCTCCGGCGGCCAGCAGGTCCTCCACCACTGCCGCCGTCACGTCGCCGGGTTCACCGCCGTCGAGGTAGAGGCGGGCGCTGACGGCCATCAGCAGCTTGTGCAGGGGGTAGGCGCTGCCGGCCACCCGGCGGTACTCGTTGAACCGTCCCCGACTGGACTCGGTGGCGATCCAGCGCGCCACCATTCGGGCGAGTGGTTTGAGTTGTTCGGTGTCCACTGCGTGCATCTCCTCCAGGTAGACGGCGACCAGGGACCGCCACGTCTCGACTTTTCTCCGCAGGACCGTCTCGACGGCGGTGCTGCGTTTGAACAGTTCAGCGACCAGGCGGTCGCGCGGTGCCAGTTGCGGGTCGAACAGGAGCCGGGCCAGGGCCGTCGTGCCGTCCACCACGGTCCTGCCCGCCGCATCGGTCCGGTGCAGTGTGCGTTTGAGGTCCTGCCACCCTTCTCGGCAGGCGGGGTCGCTCAGCATGCGCTGCAGGAACCGGGTGGTCCCGATCCTGGTGGAGACCACCTTCAGCCACGGTTCCTGGTTGTCGTTCTTGAACATCCACAGGGTGGCGGCCACGGGGTTGTGGACCGCGTGCTCCCTCAGTGCCCGCAGTGCTACGGCTTCTGGGCCGACACCGTCGGTCAGGCGGTTGAAACCGAGTTGGCGGATACGGTTGGCACGCTTCACGTTGCGCGTGACGAAAGCCCACTCGACCTGCGGATCCTCACAGGTCAGCACGGTGGCCGACCCCGCGGTCAGCCACGCCCCGTAGGGCAGCGCCCACATCGCCAGGCGGCACCCGTGGCAGATCGGCCACCCCAGGGTCTTCGGCGGCAGCGTGTTGATCGTCTTCGCCGTGTCGAACAGCGGCAGCGTGGATTTGGTCCACAGCACCGTGCATTCCTGACCGCAGAACACGCACGGGTGGACCTGTCCTTCTCCGGGGTCCGGGCCGAGGATCGCAGCGGTCTGCGACCGCATCACGCCGCGGTCGCGCTGGCGACTGTGGTGGGTGGGTTTGGCGCCGGGGTAGAGCGCGAAGAGCACTTTCCACCAGTCGTAGCTGCTGTCCTCCTTGGAAGCGGCCGCCGCGATCGCGACGTCCTCGGTTATGCGCTGCGCGGCTTGCTCCAGATCTTCTGCACTCAACTGTTCGGGCCGTCGCCTGTCCGCCAGCGCGGTAAGGGCCCACGCACCGCAGCGCTGGAGCGGATGCCCGGTCAATCTCAGGGAGGGGGTGGAAGCGGGTGAGTCGATCACTTCACCCACCCGAACCCCTGGTTGTTCGCCAGCCCCAGCCCCCAGTCGTACAACGCGTCCAGCAGCGCGGGCGACGCGTGAACTCGCACGGTCAGCGGAGCTCCGATTCGAAGCCCTTTCCCCGCGCGGAACATACGGCGGTGTCCTGCTTTGAGAACCTCCACCTCCGTTTCGGAGGCCACCCCGAGCGCATCGGCCTTGTGGCGGATGTTGTGGGCCAGTCGCTCCTCATATCCCGTGTCTTCTGGGAGCAGGAAGCGGTCGTCGTGTTTGAGTACCACCGGGGATACCGTTTCGAAGACCGCCACACCGGAGGAATGCTCAGGCGGCGCCTCCATCTGGACACCGTTGACCCGCAGCGGTGTCCTTCCCCACCGCAGTTCGTTGGCCCCTCCCAGTCCCGCCAACAGGCACGCGGCGATGCGGGGCACCGGGGACCCCAAGCGCAGCATCCCCCTGTTCGAGGTCGCATAGGTTCCCTTCTTGCGCGGCGCACCGGGAAACACCGGTGGGCAGAGCCCGAGCGGCCGCAAAGGCGTACCGTTCCAACCGATGTCGTGCAACTCAGTGGCCAGAGCGGAGTCCTGCCCTCTGACGAGGTCATAGATCACTCCGCGGGCTGCGCCGTGTACGTCCGGCCATTCCATCTGCGGCGTGAGCGCCGCGACATCCACTCGGAACCGCATTTCCACCTACCGTCGCCTTGCGTACAGACGCCATTGTTAGCAGCAGTCGGTGACAAAGTTAGGCAGAATCGAAAATGTCTTCAGATGCGAACAGTAAGCCATTCATCCCGGCTAAGGTCTGATTGTCCGCTTGTGAGGTAGGTGGAGTTCTCTTCTGGAAGGCTGGGAGAAGTCATGGACGCGGGAGGAGGCAGGCTCCACGGTCCACGAAAGGAGCCCTCCGCCGAAACCGTCCATAACGGCTCTGCACTGCCCCCGAAAAGTGAGGATCATCGAGGTTTTCTCAACGAATCGGATACTCACAGCAGCAGAGGACCAATGAGGCCTGGACAACACGGCCCACAGCAGAAGGACTGAGGCGCCGATGCGGCGCAGGTCGGTGTATCCGTCCGACCAGAACAGCCATAGCGCGCTAACCCACCGCTCAAGGCCCCGCAGCGGCCGGTTGCGGGCCCGGTCCTCGATGTGCGCGCATACGACACGTCCCGGAGACGCGGACCGGCGTGTGGACCGGAGAACTCGGCCCCACTACCGGCCACCAGCCAACCCTTGCACTCACCAGTTGACACCAAGTACGCCCACCTGACGTTGGACGAGTTGATCACCGCGTTCGCCGTCCACTCCGCCGAAGCCCTGCACGAGCGCCGGACCGTGCTCCTGCCCGTGCAGGTCGATGACATCCTCATCCGGCGCCGCCACCACTACAACCGGTACCTGAGCAAACGATCGGCCAATCCGCTGGACGACGCCGAGCAGCTCGTCCTGTTCACCCACATCGACGTCACCGATTCCGAGACCCCGGGTGAGGCCCTGGCCGCCATCCGAGGCGTGTGCGGCAAGCACAGCCCGGCCCGTGTGTACTCCGCTCTCAATCCTGGAGGATGAACCGTCCATGAGCATCGAAGTCGAACGTAAACGCCAGGTCGACGCCGACCGCGAACAGGTGAAGGCCCGCCTGGTCGAACGCGGGTACCGCGAAACGGCCTCGTCCGCCGAGGTGGACACCTACTACAGCCGCCCGGACGTCGACTACCTGGCGACAGTGGAGTGCCTGCGGGTCAGGCGGCGGGGCGGTTTCGCGGAGATCACCTACAAACCCGCGTCCACCGACGCCACCCGCCCCCTGCACGGGGTGGTCGCCAAACACGAGACGAACGTGGTCCTCTCCGACGCCGGGCAGGCGGACAGAGCCGAGGCGCTTCTGGAGGCGATCGGCATGGTGCGGCTGGTGCGGGTCGACAAGGCGCGCACCGCCTGGCAGCACCCCGCGCGCGAGAACACCACCGTCACCGTGGACACGGTGGCGGGCGCGGGCGTGTTCGTCGAGGTGGAGATCATCGGCGACGACGCCGACCAGGCCGCCGCAGACCTCGCCGAGGTGGAAGCCGACCTGGGGCTGGCGGGCTACCCGGTCGTGGCGCTGCCGTACCGGGACATCGTGCGCCAGACGGTCCGGCAACCGCGATGACCTCGACACCAGGGGCCAATACTCCGCGATCTTCGGCCCCGGTGTCGATCCCAACGCCCGCAGTCCGCCGCCCGTGCCTACATCCCAAAACCCGCCGCCACACCACTGCCCCCACCCCGATGGCGGGCAGGACCGTTCTCCAGGCCCGCCTCGGGCGGGGCGCCGACGTCGCCGGCCGGGAGGTCTTCGCCTGCGCGCACATCCGGCAGAGGGGGTTCCTCTGACGCCACCGGCCGGGAAAAGCCCCGACACGACTACCCCGCTTTGGGGGCCCACAGGTTGGCGAAGGTCTCCATCTGCCTGATGACCAGGTCGACGGCCTGGCGTTCCGCTTCGGGCGGGTAGTCGAACTTCGCCAGCACCCGGCGGATACGGGTACGCAGCTTGGCGCGCACCGGTTCGCGGGAGAGCCAGTCCACGGAAAGGTTCTTGCGGATGTCGGCGACGAGCGCACGCGCGATCTCGGCGAGCGTGTCGTCGCCTCCAGCCACGAGTTCGGCCATGTCGCGGTGGGCGACCGCGTCGTAGAAGGCGAGTTCCGCGTGGCTGAGCGGCGGGTCGAAGCGCTCCCCCCGGCGGGCCTCCTTCGACACCTCCCGGGCCATCGCGGCGAGTTCGGCGATCACCTGGGCGCTGGTGAGCTGCTGGAGCATGTAGCGCTTCATCAGCTCGTCCAGCCGTTCGGAGAAACTCTCGTGGCGGACGACATTGTGCTTGGTCACCTCCCGCATCTTCTGCTGGATCATGCGGCGCAGCGCCTCGGTGACCAGGTGCGGCGTCTCGGAGTTCTCCAGTTTGCGCAACTGGGCCTCGTTGATGCGGGTGATGTCCAGCCGCCCCATCCCCGCGTCGGCGTACAGGTCGGTGATGTCGTCGGCGTCCACGACGGAGGCGGCGAGCTGCTCCAGGTAGAGCCGGACCTCTGCGGTGAGCGGCTGGCCCTTGGCCTCGCGGTCGGCGGCGTCGAGTTTGACCATCCAGGCCCGCACCTCGGCGAAGAACGCGATGTCGCGCCGCCAGTCCTCCAGGTCCGCGAACCGTTCGGTGATCTCCCGGCTCATCGAGCAGATCCGGTAGAAGCGTTCCAGGCGGGCGGCGCTCTCCTTGAAGCGGGTGGAGAGCGGTTTGACGCCGGGCTCCACCTTGTTGCCGGGGGTTTTGAAGTCGCGCAGGTAGTTGGAGACCAGGCGCAGGGCACGCCTGCGCGGCTCGGGGTGGGCGGTGTCGGCGAGCAGTTCCCGCCAGCGGGTCCCGGCCAGCAGGCCCTTGATGGTGGTGAGTTCGTTTCTGACCTCGGTGATGGCACGCTCGATGTCGGCGCCGAGGGTCTTGTCCTGCTGGTCGCTGGGCGAGTACTCCTTGAGTGCCCTGCTCAGCTTGTCGGTGAGCGGGGCGTAGCCGACGAGGAGACCGTCCTGCTTGCCGCGGAAGCGGCGGTTGACGCGGGCCAGGGCCTGCATCAGGTTGGCGCCCTGCATGGGGCGGTCCATGTAGATGGTGTGGACGGGCGGCGCGTCGTAGCCGGTGAGCAGCATCGAGTGCACGATGAGCAGTTCGAGTTCGTCGTCGGGGTTCTTGGCGCGGGCCTGAATGGTCTTCTGCTGGGATTTGCGCAGGGCGTGTGCGCGCAGGTGTTCGGGGTCGGTGCGCTCACCGTGGAAGACGATCTTCATGACGCCCTTGTCGACCTCGCGGCTCGCCCATTCGGGGCGTCGTTCGGCCAGCGCGTCGTACAGCCTGACGCAGATCTCCCGGGTGGCGCACACCACCATCGCCTTGCCGGGGCCGCCGATCTGGGGGCGCATCAGTTCGCGGCGCTGTTCCCAGTGGGAGATGAGGTCGTCGGCGAGGGTCGCGATGCGGTCGGGGGCGCCGTAGACGGTGTTCATGGTGGCGGCGCACCGCACGGCGCGGCGGCGTTCGGCGTCGTCCATGTTCTCGGTGATGGCGTTGGCCTGCTCGTCGATGGTGTCGGGGTCGACGTCGGGCGGCAGGGACACGTCGATGACGCGCGGCTCGTGGTAGACGCGCACGGTCGCTTCGTCGTCCACGGCCCGTTTGAGGTCGTAGATGTCGATGTAGTCGCCGAACACCGCGCGGGTGTCGGCTTCCGCCTTGGAGACCGGGGTTCCGGTGAACGCGATGAGGGCGGCGTGCGGGAGTGCGTCGCGTAGGTGGCGGGCGTAGCCGTCGAGGCTGTCGTAGTGCGAGCGGTGCGCCTCGTCGACGATGACCAGGATGTTGCGGCGGTCGGAGAGCAGCGGGTGGCTGAGCCCCGCGGCTTTCTCCTCCTTGCTGAGACCGAACTTCTGCAGCGTGGTGAAGATGATTCCGCCGGTGCGGCGGTTGGACAGTTCGGTGCGCAGCTCCTCGCGGGTGGCGGCCTGGTGGGGGGTCTGGCCGAGCAGGGTCCGGCTGTCCTGGAAGGTGTCGTAGAGCTGGTCGTCGAGGTCGTTGCGGTCGGTGATCACGACGATGGTGGGGTTGTTCAGCGCCGGGTGCCGGGAGACCAGGGCGGAGGTCTGCACCATCTCCTCGGACTTGCCCGCGCCTTGGGTGTGCCAGACCACGCCCGCCCGGCCGTCGCTGCGGGACGCCTCCACGATCGCGTCCACCGCCTTGTTGACCGCGTGGAACTGGTGCGGTTTGGCGATGCGCTTACCGGTGGGGGTGAAGTTGACGAAGTTGAGCGTGAGGGAGAGGAGGCGCTTCTGGGTGAACAGGCCGTGCAGTGCGAGGGAGAGGGCGTCCGCTCCGTCGTAGTCGGGCGCGTTGGTGTCGACGCGCCGACCGTCCTCGTCCACGTTCCACGGCGCGAAGTGCTCGTAGGGGGTGAAGATCGTGCCGTACTTCGCGGTGATTCCGTCCGAGACCAGGCACAGCACGTTGTGGCGGAACGCGGTCGGAAACTCCGCGACGTAGGTCTGGAGTTGGGCGTGGGCGTCCTTGAGTGTGGCGTTCTCGTCGGCGGCGCTCTTCAGCTCGACGACGGCCAGGGGAAGTCCGTTGACGTAGAGGACGACGTCGAAACGGCGGTGGCTGCCGTCGCTGTCGCGGACCGTGACCTGGTTGGCGGCGAGGTAGGTGTTGGCGTCGGGGTCGGTGAAGTCGACCAGGCGGACGGTGGGGGTGTGCTCGGCGCCGAAGTCGTCGGTGTAGGTGAACCGGATACCGGAGGTCAGGTCGGCGTGCGCGTTTTTGTTGTTCTCGTAGGCATCGGGAGGGGGGATGTCGGCCGCGGTGCGCAACGCCTCGTCGACGGCGGCGGGCGGCAGTTCGGGGTTCAGCCGCTCGATAGCCGCCCTCAGCTCATCGTGCAGGACCAGGTCGCCCCAGTCCTTGCGGTGCCCGGAGCCGGGGGCGAGGTCCTTGCCGGGGCGCACCTCCCAGGCCAGCTCGGCGAGCTCGTCCAGGGTGAGGTGCTCCCAGACGACCTCGGTCATCTTCCCGCCGGTCATACGGCGTCCTCCACGATCCGCTCCGCGTCCCGGACACGCAGCTTTCCGGACATGAGTTGAGGGAGAAGGGTGTCGCGTAGGGCAGCGAGGGTGCGGCTTTCGGCTGCACCACACTCTGCTCTCTTAATCAAAGGGGCTGCGATCTCCTCAAAACGAGCCACTTTCACTGAGCCAGCCCAAGGGATTTGGAACTCGGCAAGATCAGCCCACTTTACGCGCGGCATCCGCGTACCATCGCTCCGCGCCGTTGCATGCGCAATAACTTCGTCACTGGACAATGCCATCAAGAGCCAAGGTCGATACTCAGGCTTCAATGCCCGAAGTACGATAATATCGGTAGAACAAACGCCAGAAATCTGAGCTAGCCCCACTTTATGAAAGTAGGGACGCAATCTCCCAAAAAGGAGATCTCCGCTCCTAAAAAGGTTTTTGGTGCTGCTCACCTCTGACGCCACCCCCCAAGAGTTAAGCCAAATACTCTTGCGTGGCATATGCTCTAGGCCGATATAGAGTGCATCAGCAGATAGGGAATTGGCTTTTACTGGATCGCGAACCAAGCTGCCAATCTGTCCAATGCAGATTGACCTGTCGCCCGTGTTTAGTGATTCGTATTTACTACGCAAAAGCGTTTCAATGGTTGCCGCAGTGCGCTCATTAGCCGCGATCTTGTCATCCAGTGCTCCAAGTATTGCCGCGATGTTATCTTGGTCTTGAGCCGAGTGTCGCGAAATCCGCAAGTTTTTCAGAATTTCTTGCGTCAGAAGGGGTTGTCCTGATCCAATTCGATGCCTATTTAATTCGCTAAACTTCAGAAGAAAGTAACAAAATCTTGGGTTCACCCCCTCCTTGGGGGTGGCGATGATGGCATTATCCGTTACCCAGCATTTACTTGGGCTGTAGTGGACGGTCCCGCAGTAAGAGCCCACTCGGCCGATGATGGAAACGCCGTTCTCGCTGTTGGTGGCATTGGAGAGGCCGATGATGCCATTGGCTCCGTAGACGGGGAACTCTCCTGGATTTGTTCCGCTTGGCCTCGCCTTTCCATTTGAGAAATTCAGAAGTTCACTGAGATTCATATGTGTTTCAGCCATCGATCCTTCCCAACTGCTCGCGCACCACCGCTTCCAGCCGTGCCGACTCGTCGAAGTGGGCGAAGAGTTCCTTGGTCAGCCGCGCGATGCGTTCTTCCACCGGTTCGGCGTTTGGGTCCTCTTCGGGCTCCGCCGCGCCGACGTAGCGTCCCGGGGTGAGTACGTGGTCGTGTTTGGCGATCTCCTGCAGGGTCGCGCTGTAGCAGAACCCGGGCACGTCCTCGTAGGAGAGCTTCTTGTCCCTGGCGGATTTGGTGCCGCGCCAGGCGTGGTAGGTGTCGGAGATCTTCGCCAGGTCCTCGTCGGTGAAGACGCGCTCGGTGCGGTCGACCATGGTGCCCATCGTGCGGGCGTCGATGAACAGCACCTCGCCGCGCCGGTCGGTCAGGGCGTTGGCGCCCTGCGGGGTCTTGTCCTTGGTGAGGAACCACAGGCAAGCCGGGATGGCGGTGGTGCGGAACAGGTTTCCCGGTAGTGCGACCATGCACGCCACCAGGTCGGCCTCGACCAGTGCGGCGCGGATCTCGCCCTCGCCGGACTGCTTGGAGGACATGGAGCCGTTGGACAGCACCACGCCCGCCGAGCCGCGGTCACCGAGCTTGGAGACGATGTGCTGCAACCAGGCGTAGTTGGCGTTGGACTGCGGGGGAACACCGAACTTCCAGCGCGGGTCGTCGGTCTTGCGCTCCCAGACGGACATGTTGAACGGCGGGTTGGCCATGACGAAGTCGGCCCTGAGGTCGGGCAGCTTGTCGTCGGCGAAGGTGTCGGCCCAGCGGTCGCCGATACCCTTGGGGTCCATGCCGTGGATGGCGAGGTTCATCTTCGCCAGCCGCCAGGTGCGCTCGTTGGCTTCCTGGCCGTAGATGGCGATGTCGTGGGTGTGGTCGCGGCCGCGTCGCCGTTCGACGAACTTGCCGGACTGCACGAACATGCCGCCCGAGCCGCAGCACGGGTCGTAGACGCGGCCCTCGTAGGGTTCCAGGACCTCCACCAGCAGTTTGACCACGCTCGCGGGGGTGTAGAACTCGCCCGCGCGTTTGCCTTCGGCGCGTGCGAACCGCTCCAGGAAGTACTCGTAGACTTCGCCGAGCACGTCCTGGGCCGGGCGGTCGCCGTGGCCGGTGAAGCGGGCGTCGCTGATCAGGTCGACCAGGTCCTTGAGGCGGTTCTGGTCGACGTTGTCGCGGTTGAAGATCTTGGGCAGGACGCCGGTGAGGACCTTGTTGGCCTTCATCACCTCGTCCATGGCGTCGTCGAGGAGTTTTCCAACGCCGCCCTCGGCGCTCGCGGCGTTGGCCGCGATGTAGTCCCAGCGGGCGGTGGGCGGCACCCAGAAGACGTTCTGTTCGGTGTACTCGTCCTTGTCCTCAAGAAATGCGGTCCGCCGGTGCTCGGGGATCTCCGCGAGTTCGGGGTCGGCGGCCAGTTGCGTGCGGCGTTCGGCGAAGGCGTCGGAGACGTACTTCAGGAACACCAGACCGAGGACGAACTCCTTGTACTGGGCGGCGTCCATGGAGCCGCGGAGTTTGTCGGCGGCCTTCCACAGGATGTCCTGGATCTCTTTGGTGCTGGAGATGCCGGGCAGTTCGCCCTGTCCGGCGGTCGCTCGTTTGCGGGGAGGCATCGTTCCTTCTTTCCTGTTCTCCGGTGTGGGGGTGTCGGCCGCTGACGGGTGTCGTGTGGTGGCCGGTTCAGTGCTGGTCGAGGGTGAGTGTGCCGTCGGCAAGGCCCGCGACCGTCAGCCGGCGTGCTTCGGCGAGCGCGTCGGCCTGGGCGCGCAGCAACTGTTCCCTGTGGTCGATCTCGGCGAGCAGCGCGTCGAAGCGCCGCACATCGTCGGGGTCGAGGTCGGGTATCGGGCAGTTCTCGATGTGGTGGACGGGGCGTACCGCGCCGGGGCCGCGGCCGGTGCCCCGGGCGGCCGAGAGCAGGGCGGCCAGCACGCGCGGGGTGAGCGGGCGGGTGGCCGCGGGGTTGACGCGCAGTACTCGGGAGGGGAAGGCCGCGACGCCGAGGCCGTCGTGGTCGATGTGGAGGCCGAGTTCGGGAGTGAGGGTGTAGACGAGGTCGCCGGGTTCGGTGAGTGCCGCGTGTTCGTACAGGGCGGCCAGTACCAGTCGGTCGATGCGGCGTTTGCCCATCGGGGCCCGTCCGGTGAGTTCCTCCGGGCCGAACACGGGGTAGTGGCCGTCGCCGGTGATGTGCTGTTCGTCGATGCGGTGGCCTTTGAGCCGGGTGACGCGGCCCTGTTTGATGAGTGCGTTGAGGGTGGTGCGTTGGGGGCGCGGGCCGGTGCGGCGCAGCACGCCCGACCGGTAGGGGCCGTGCGCGTCGTCGTGGGAGCGGGCCCGTTCAGCGGCACGTTCGAGGGCGGCCTCGGCCTCGGTGATGAGCGCGGGGCGTTCGGTGACGGTGCGGGACAGGAGTTGGGAAGCGGGCGGTGCGGGCGGGGTGAGCGGGCCGCCGAAGGCGCGGTCGAGGTCGGCGACGCGCACCACACGCCCGTAGCGGGGATCGTGGCCGTCCCGGGCTCGGAGTCCTTCGGCCCGCCACAGCAGGACGTCTTCGACCAGTCGGTCGCGTACGGCCTCGGTGAGGGGTTGGTCACTGATGTCGGCGAGCAGCACGTTGCCTTTCGCCGCCGCGACGGGGCCTCGGGTGAGCGTCCACAGGGCCGTGCGGTAGCCGGGCCGGTAGGGCAGCATGCCGCCGGGGAGGGTGATGACGGTCTCCACGATGTTGGCGCGCAGCAGGGCCGAGCGGAACTGGGCCTCCTCTGTTCCGGGCAGGGCGTCCACGAGGGCGTCGGCGGGGCCCAGGACGAGGGCAGTGCAGCCGGGGCCGAGCAGGTCGGCGATGCGTTCGATGTCTTCCAGGGCGGTGAGTACCCGGCGGTCCTCGCCGGGCCGGTAGGGCAGCTGGGTGATGATGAGGTCGGGGTCGGCGAGGCGTTCTTCGAGGTCGCGTCCGGTCTGCACGTCGAGGGCGAGTTCGTCGACTCCGGCGAGCAGCAGTCGGCGCCGGGTGATGCGGGCCATCCGTTCGTCGGGGTCGGCAGCCAGGGCGGTGATCTGCTCGGGGTTTTCAGTGTCGTCGATGAGGGCGGCGAGCAGGTCCCCGGTACGGGTGTAGGGGTCGGCGACGGTGACGGACTCCCCTCTTTCGGTGCGGGCCGGCAGGTCGGCGAGTTGAACGAGGAGGCTCTGCAGTTCGGGGGCCGCGGCGTCGGCGGCCAGGGTGTGCAGTCCCAGGCGGGAGCGCGCGGAGAGCAGCCACTCGTAGGCGCTTCGCTCGCTGTAGGCGGCCTCAACCATGTCCTCGGCGAGCCGGGCGAGCGGTGCGGCCTCTTCGCCGACAGAATGCAGTTCGCGCAGTACGAACTCGTCCTCGGCGTCCATTCGCTCGGCCCGGCGCAGCACCGCGGCCCACAGGGTCTGGTTGTCCGCGGTTTCGATACCGTCCACGTCGTCGCCGGTGAGGGGGCGTTCGTCGAGCTTGCGTAGGCAGAGCAGACTGCCGAGGACTTCAAGCAGCCGCTGCGGGCCGAAAATGTGCGCCTGGGCCGCGATGCCGTGGAGGGCGAGTTCGGCTTTGAGGTCGTCGAGGGCGGCGTTACCTCGTCCGGTGACGATCAGCCATTCGGCCACCTGCGCGGCGTCGAACACTGAACGTCCCGCGGTTTCGCTGACAGGGGTCGGGAAGTCGGCGTAGCGTCGTCGCCAGGTACTGACCACCGGACGCTTCACTTGGGCGAGTTCGGCGATCTCGGGCATCGTCAGCAGCCGCCTGTCGGTTCCGGCGACCGGTGCGGTGTGCGGTGGTCGGGGCATGAACCGCGCTCCTTCCATGTCGCCGTGGTGAGGTGTCGGCTTCTGTCGAAGTTGTCGGCTCGGGACATCGCCCGTACGCGTGTTCCGGAACTCTACCGACAACAGGCCCTACTTAGGCGGCGATTATCTGATAACCCCCACTATCAAAGAATTTCTGGCCTCTCTCGTTCCGGGTTGCGATTCTCGATGCGCACACCTCCGCCATTCGCCGATCACCGTGGGCGAACCAGCGGCCACCCCGACCCGACCAACGACGTGAGGGAGCTCAACCTTGACCATCACCATGCCCACCACTGTCGTCGAGGGAATCCAGTTGATCGTGATTCCGTTCCGCCCCGACGCGGTGGTCGGTACCGTAGGGCTGCCGGCCCTGCTGCAACTGGTGCCCTCCCCCAAAACCGAGGAGGACAGCAGGGCTCTGAGGTACGCCTCCGGTGCCGTCCGCCGCCATGCCGAGGTACGCGCTCTGGTCCAGCGGATGCTCAAGTCCACCCGCAAAGGCCGCAACGTCACCTCCTACGCCGCCTACATCGCCGCCGGAGTCAACGGCGAGCACGGCTCCGGGTGGTCCACCCCGCCCATCACGCTCTGGCTGGACGGCAGCCCCGGCGCGATCAGCGACGAACTGGTCCCCGGCAGCGGCATCCGCACCATCACCGTGCTACCTGCCTCCCCGGTCGTCGCCATCGACGGCGAGACCCAGGTCGCGGCCTGGCACGAACTGTTCGACGACCCCGAGCGCTTCGGCACCACCCACGAGAAGCTGAGCGCGGTACGGGTGCCGT
Source organism: Thermobifida halotolerans (assembly GCF_003574835.2). Taxonomy (NCBI): domain Bacteria; kingdom Bacillati; phylum Actinomycetota; class Actinomycetes; order Streptosporangiales; family Nocardiopsidaceae; genus Thermobifida; species Thermobifida halotolerans. Next base: position 2,306,760 of record NZ_CP063196.1, read on the forward strand.
TCGAGCTGTACTTCGGACTCACCGTCGAAAACGCCCGACAGATCTTCTACGACCGCAACGTCGAAGGCGTACCGGTCACCAAGAACCTGGCCATGTCCATGGACCAGCGCGACATCGGTACCCAGCTCGCGCACCGCGTCGCCGAAACGGTGAAGATCGAACACGACGGGAAGATCATCCCGTTCGCCAAACTCGTCCAGACCCGCAAGCGGCAACTGTCGAAGACCGACCCCGAAGTCGTCACCCTCTCGGCGCTGCGGCTGCTGGTGATCACCGCACTGCACGGACGCCGCGGCCTCAGCCTGTCCTCGGACACGGTGCGCGAGAACCATCTACCCGACGGGATCAGCGCCGAGGACGCACACCAAGAGCTCGTACCACTGCTCTCCCGGCTGATCACCCACCTGTACCCGCACTTCGCGGCACACCGCGCGGTCTCCGCACCCGCAGTTCTGGCTGGACTCGGGGTCGTCGTGCACCAGGCCACCAGTTGGGCGACCGGCGGCACCCGGCTCGACGTCGAGGAACTGCTGCGGTTGCTTGAGCCGGTCCGATGGGAACGGGAGGCCCGCTACTGGGACGGCATCGCCGCCAGCGCCAACGCCTCCGGCGTTCTCAACTTCGGTGGCGGTGCCAAGGACTCCGGCGGCCGCGTCGCGGACGCCCTCCTGTACCCCGACACCGAATACGGCCGCAAGATCCGCGGCTGGTAAAGCACCTCTCCACTCCTTGGGCCGGTCCCGCTCACCGGCCCCCGCAAAAAACCGAACAGCAACCGTGATGAGGCGTGATCGCCGTGGCCAACCAGAATCCCGCGCCTGCCCAGACGACCAAGAAAACCCCCGCCACCCGCAAGACCTCCCTCTACCGCCTCAGAAGCACCAGCCCTCCCGACCCTGAAGAGCTGCGTGACATGGTGCTTCCCCGCTACCTTGACCGCGACGGTTTCCACGCCACGCCGGTGGAACACGGCCCCGTCCGAGGGTTCCTGGTCACTGGCACCACCGTCCCCGGACCGGCCGACTGGTGCTCGGCCCTCGCCGCGCTCAGCGGGGAACCCGTGGTAGAGGAGAACCGCACCGCGTTCGGCCTCCTCCTGGTCCGCACCCACAAGGCCGTCTATGCCCTCACCTACGGCATGGGGCACCTGATGATCGACCCCGCGCGCATCGATCCCGGATTCGGCATCGAATTCGCCGTCCGCTGCCTGGACGAAGAACGCATCACCAAAGTCCGCCGCCAGGTCATGGACGCCCGCGGTCGAACCGATGAGAACTCCGCGGCTTCAGGCGAGCACATCCGCGGCTTCGGCATCGAAGAGTTCGGGGAGATCGTCAGCCAGATCGCCGGCAAGATCAGCGGTGTTCCCCTGACCTTCACCCGAGACCGCACACGAGCGGCTCACGTCACCGGGACCGACCGCTCGGTCAAGCTCCACCTCGGCAGCGACCCCTCGGACCTGCTGGCAGACCTCCGCAGTATCGAGGAAGTCTGTGCCCGCCCCAACCCCCTGCCGGAATTCGAGTTCATCACCCAGGTCCGCCCCCTGGCGCCGAAGACCGAGCAGGCCCAATACCTGGACGAGCGGCTGGACTCCCTGCTCGGCGCCGGGGACGTCAGCCGGATGGCCCTGGCCATCCCCACCGAGTGCCGCGACCGGTTCGAGTTCGCCGAATCGTTCAAGGTGAAACTGGGACGTCGCGGAGAACTGCTGACCGAACTTGACGTCAGCTTCCTCGTCGACTCCGTCAAAGACAGGACACAGGGCAAGCGCCTTCACGCACTGCGTGAAGGGCGAGTGGAGATGTTCGCCGATACTGCCGCCAAAGATCGCCTCAGCCGCAAGGTCCCCGCCGATCAGTGGCTGACCGTTGAGATACCCGCCGAAGCCGTCCACTACTTCTACTGGCAGGGGCGGTGGTACGAGGTCGGCGCCGAATACCTCACCACGATCAGGCGCCGTGTCACCGAACTGCTTGCCCAGCCCAGCACCGTGCCCCTTCCCCCCTGGCCGTCCGGCAAGGATGAGACAGGCTACAACGAGCTCGTGGCCGAACAGGACGGGTACGTGTTCTTTGACAAGAAGAACGTACACACAGGTCGACTTCGGGGTGGTGGCCTGGAGATCTGCGACGTTCTCGGTCCACAGGGACAACTCATCCACGTCAAGAAGGCAATCAAGGGCAGCGCCCCACTGAACCATCTCTTCGCCCAGGCCCGTGTCTCTATGGAAACACTGCGCCACGACACCGAAGCGCGGAGCAAGTTCATCGAGAAGATCGAGGACCTCGCTCCCGGCCACCCGGTGGACAGGTCCTTCGCCACACCGACCGTGGTCCTCGGCATCCTCCTGAAGGACGGAGTACCGCTGACCGTCGACTCCCTCTTCGCCTTCGCCCAGGTGTCCTTGCTGCACACAGCCACGGCTCTGCAGGGCATGGGAGCGAAACTGGAAGTCGTCTCCATCAGCCGAGATCCTCGCACCTGAGTCAGGAAGCTCTCGTCTCCTTTCCGAGACGGGAACGGTCCAGCGACCGACGCCTCAGTGGCCATACGGGCCAACCGGACTACACCGGTGGTGTCTCTCTAACAGACGACCTGTCCAGGGGGATGGAAGAAGTCCCGCAGGCCGGTACTCGCTCGTCTTTCCTTCCGTAATCCACGGAGACGTCTGGACGTCTGTCCGGGCGCCCCCGGTTCGTTCTGTAGGTCCTTCAGTCCTTCTTCCAGGTCAGGCTCTGGTTAGCGGTTTCCCCGCCCACTGGAGACAGTCAGGATCGGCCGCGTGCCCTACTCCACTGTGAAGAGGTAGGGGCGGACGAGTGGGCCGGGGTCGTCGTCCTCGACGTCCATGGGTTGACAGGGCCAGGTGACCGCGGCCGGTTCGGTTCCGCGGTGGCGTCCCCGGTAGGGCTTTCTGTTCGGCCCGGGGCTGGGAGTGGGGTTTCGGTGGTCGTGCTGGGCGGCCCACTGGCGGATCAGTGCGGCGAGCTGTCGGTCTGCTGGGTCCTGGCCTGGCTTCTCGTTCGGTCGCTGGATGCATCCGATGTCCTCAGCGGTTGCCTCGGGAACGCGGTTACGCGGGGCTCGTGTCGGCGCGGGTGGCCGCGGCGAGGACACGGTGCGCGGCAGGGAGGTCCGGGCTGCCGGGCGGGGCCGCTGGGTCGCGGCGGGTTCGTTGACGAAGAAGGGCTGCAGGAGTGCGCCCAGCCACCAGCGGGCCCGCCAGAGCCAGCTTCGCGGTTTCGGTTTCCGGTGCCGGGCGGCGTCGATACGCTGTGTCATGTCACCACCTGGGTTCTCAGGTCGGGGGCCGTGCCCCGGAGGCGGTTGCAGCGCCTGCCGGGTCTTGCTGTTGTACGGGTCGGAGTTCAGGAGCCGCCGCGCGCCGTCTCGGCACGGGCGTGGTCGAGGGCCGCGGCCAGGTGCTCGGCGATGGCCTCCAGTTGCTCGCCGGGGGTGGTGAGTGGTGGGGTCAGGCGCAGGCTTGCCCGGTTCAGGGTGGCGCGCACCAGCAGGCCGCGGTCGCGGGCCGCCGCCACGACCGCCTCGACCGGGGGTGCGGACCCGGTCGGTTAGGCGGTGTTCGATCTGGTCGGTGAGGAAGGTCCCGGCCTTGGCCGCCTGCGCGCTCAGTGCGTGGCGGACCAGGTGGTGCAGGATTTCGGCGGCCACGCTCGCGGCGAAGGGGTGCGGTTCCCAGCCCGGATACCAGCGGTTGGCCTCGTGGTCGGTTTTGGCGGCCAGGTGCGGGGCGGCCAGCAGGGCGCCGCAGGTGCCGTAGCCGGCGGTCAGGCTGTCGCCCAGGGCTGCCGCGTCGGGGCGAGCATCAGCGGGAAGACCGTGCAGCAGGGTCAGTGTTCCGGAACGCCCCAGGCCGAGAGGGGTCTCGTCCCAGGCGAGGACGAGGTCGTGCTCGTCGCACAGGCCCCGCAGCGCTCGCATCTCCCCGTCCTTGGGTGGCACGGCGGCCAGCGGCCACCCGCCACATGCTGTCCCGCCCGGTCGCGGGACTGATTGCAGGCATGACGACTCCAAGGAATTCGAGAGGAAAGAAGGAAGAGGAGATGTGACAGCAGGACGACCGCGGAGGGGAAGGGCAGCCCCGACCCGAATGGGCGAGGCCGCGCTCCGAGCGGCGACCGCTGCTGTCGCGACAGGTCATGGTCGAGATCCCGGTGGGAGAAGGCTGCACGCCCCCGTCTGGGGCCTCGACCATCGGGAGGGTCCTGGCCGCGGCGTCGCACCGCACGGTGCGCTCACCCCGGCAGGACTTTCGGCAGACGCCCAGGGTCGCTGGACGGCGTGGGTCTACACCGGGACCGCGGCCAGTGCCCGGGCGGAGCCGCTGGTGCGGGGCAGCGGCATCGAGGTATCGACCGGTGCGGGGCGCAGGGTTCCGCGCTGGATGTTGCGGACCTCGATCTGCTTGGCGGCCAGTTCGGCACACGCAGCCGCCCGGGCAAGGGGCAGGGCGAACCAGGCTGCCTTGCCCCGCTCCAGGCGGACCACACCGCACAGCCCACCGGAGTAGGCCGTCACCGCGGGCAGGCCCCGGCCGCTCTCCCGCTCGCAGTCGAGGTCGGCCGCCTCCAGCGGCGAGGGCAGCAGCGGCCAGCCCTCCCCGGCGTCGTGGACCTCCACCACCACGCACCCCGCCGCCCGGCACTCCCACACCAGCACGCCCACCGGCGCCCCGCCGTGGCGCACCGCGTTGGTCACCAACTCGCTGACCATGAGCTCAGCGTCCTCGACCTGCTCCGGTGCCACACCCAGCTCCGGCAGTATGCGCCGCAGCCGGTACCGCGCCTCACCCACATTCCGCTCGTCCGGTGCAGCCCACCGAACCAGGACATCAGCGCCCATGCCCCCTCCAGAGAGTGAACGACATTCGGTGACAGGGCAGTCACCGTCACCCACAGGATGCACGCAAATTTTACTCATAGCAAGATTTGATGAGCGTAAAATTTACGAAGAGAGATATGGCAAGCTGAACAGGCGCACTCACACGCTGACAGGAAGGCAGGGCTTCCGTTGATCGGGGACGAACCGTCGCTGCGGCAACGCTGGCTTGGCACTCGGCTGGCCCAACTGCGCCGTGAGCTCGGCCTCTCGCTGCAGGAGGCGTCGAGCCGGGCCGAACGCTCCACCGCCTCGCTGAGCAGGATCGAGAACGGCCTGGTAGCACTGCCGCCCCGCGACGTGCGCCCGCTTCTGGACGCCTACGGCGTCGCCGACACCGACCTGCGGGAGACGCTGATCGCGGTAGCCGGAGAAGTGCAGGCGGAACGGCGCGGCTGGTGGGTCGAGCACGACGACCGCCTCGCCCCCTCCTACCTCGACCTGGTGCGTCTGGAGGCGACCGCGACCCGCATCCGCACTTTCGAGGTCGGCGTCATTCCCGGCCTGCTCCAGCACGAGCGGTACGCGCGCACAGCGATCCGCGCCACCAGTGGAGCCGAACTCAGCGAGGAGGAGCTCGACCACTTCGTCTCCGTGCGCAAGCAGCGCCAGCAGATCCTCACCAGAGACGAGGATCCCGTCGAGTTTCACGCCGTCATCCACGAAGCCCTGCTCCACCAGCACCTGGACGAACCCGACGTCCGCACCGCCCAACTCCGCCGCCTGGTGGAGCACGCCAGACGCCCCAATATCACCGTCCAAGTCCTGCCGGTGACCGCCAGCACCCACCCGGCGCTCACCGGAGCCTTCACCCTCCTGTCCATGCACCGGCTGGAAATCGCCCACGTCGAACTCATGACCAGCGACGTCTACATCGAGGAGCCCGCCAGCATCCAGCGCTACCAGGCCGCATTCGCCGCTCTGGCCGAGCTGTCCTTGTCCCCCGAAGCGTCAGCCGAACTGCTTTCCGACAAAATAGACATTGAAGAATGAACAGCCTGGAAAGCGACAAGGTGAGCACGGTGGCAGACCTGTCCTGGTACAAGAGCAGCTACAGCACAGCGCAGAGCAACTGCGTCGAGGCGGCTCGCCTGCCCTCCGGCGGCATGGCGCTGCGCGACTCCAAACACCCCGAAGACACGGTCCTGCACTTCACCCGCGACGAATGGACAGCCTTCCGGAAAGCCCTGTGCGAAGGTGAACTCTGAGACCGCCGAGGCCGCATCCGGACAGGGCTTCTCCGTGTCGCGTTCCGGCATCTCCCGTCTCCGCTCCTGAGAAAGCCCCGGTTCAGGGGGCGGGGGTCCATGGCCAGGGGCGGGGGCCCCGGCGTCCGCGCAGGCAGTCGACGCGCAGTTGTGCTTCGGTGTGCATGGCCGGGTCGTGGGGGGCGTGCTGGGCGAAGTACAGGGCCATGCGGAGCTCCCGGATGTCGCGCAGCACCTCGTAGCCGTCCCAGGCGGTGACGTCGTATCCGTAGAGGTCTGCGAAGCGCGCGTAGTCGTCGGCGCGGACCCAGCCGAAGCTGGTGTGCTTGATCGCGGTGGAGACGAGGTCCCATTCGGGGCGGCCCAGGGAGCAGCGCTCCAGATCGATCAGCCGGGCCTGGCCGTCGGCGCTGCGGGCGACGTTGCCCACCCAGGCGTCACCGTGGACGACGCACTCGGGCAGGCCCGCGGGCAGCTCCTGCCAGGCGGCGCGCAACTGGTCGAGGCGGCCGCGCAGCCAGGCCCGGTCGGCGGGCGGCAGGGTGTGCGCGTCGTCGATCCGCGCCTCCAGGCGCACGAACGGGTCGAGGGCTCCCAGGGCGAGGCCGGGGGGCGGGGTGAGGGCGTGCAGGGCGCGGAGCAGGCGGGCGACGTCGGTGACCGTGCCCGCCTGGTGGGGCGGCAGTTCGTGCCACCAGGTGACGGCACGCCCGTCGACGAGTGCCGGCTGGTCCACCTCCAGGGCGCGGACCGCGGGCAGGTCCTCCTCGGCCAGCCAGCGGGCGACGGCGACTTCGCGGGCCGCGGCCTGCTGCTGGCCGGGGCGGGAGATGCGGGCGACCACCTGGCCGGGCAGGCGGATGACGGCGTTCTCGCCGATGCGGACCGCTTCGGCTCCTTCGGTGGCGATGGCGGCCTGCCGGCCCGCAGCGGCCAGGATCCGGTCGAAGGGCGCAGGGAGGGTCATGGGCAGGTGCCTTCCAGGGCGCGGGTGATCCGGGCGCTGACCGCGTCAGCGCCGTCCACCTCGGGGGTCCGGTTGAGGAGGGCGTGGAGTTCGCGCAGGTCGTCCTCGGCGCGTCGGGAGCGCACCCGCCCGACATCATCAAGGGCCCGGGTCGCGGTGGCCAGTCCCTCCTCGACGTTGCGGCCGTGCAGGTGCAGTGAGGCGAGCTTGATGGCGGAGATGGCCCGCGAGCGCGCGTAGGCGTCCGTGTGGCCGCCGACCGCCTCTTCCAGCCGCCGCAGCGCGCCATCCGGAGGGTGGACTCCGGCCACCGCCAGGTCCCACAGCGCGTGGGCGGTGTCGCCCGCGTGCTGGGCCGCGTCGTAGTAGGCCATCCACGAAGGAGGCTCGACCGCGGTCGGCGCGGCGAACGCGGCGTCGGCCTCACCGACCGCCCGGAGGGTCTCGGTGCGCAGGCCCGTCTTCGCGTAGGCGCGGGCACGGGCGGTGTGCAGCATGGCTTTCTCCGCGGCGGAGAGCCGCTCGGAGCGCACGAGGCCGAGTTCGGCGTAGGTGATCCCCTGATCGGGGTCTGCGCACCAGACCGCCTGGCGGGCACGGTGGGAGTAGATCTTGGCGCGCAGGTGCCAGTCCCCGGCTTCCTCTGCGCACTCGGCGGCGAAAGCGAAGAGGCGGCGGGCGTCGTCGTGGGCGTAGGCGTCGAAGGCCATGAAACCGGCCACCATGAACAGCTGGGCGACCGCGGAGAAGGCCTCGCCGCGCAGACGGTGCGGACACGGGGCGTGCAGCAGGTCGGCGGCCGCCCGCAGCTGCCCCGCCACAGCGGCGCGCGCCACCTGCCCGCCGTAGGTGTGGTCCCATCCGGAAAAGACCGCGGCCGCCTCCCGGACCTGGGCGATGTCGACGGCGCGCACCTGGTGCGGGCACAGCGTGTCCTGGAACGGCGAGGACAGCGCCAGCAACGGTGAGACGGCCAGACCAGCGGTGGCGGTCCGGAGGAAGTCGCGGCGTTCCACACCCTCCAGCATGGAGGGTTCACCAGTACCAGCGACATGTCCGGTACTCGCCGATGCGGTCTTGTCGGTTTCGGAGGATTCCACCTTCCGTGTGGCGGTGACCAAGCCCTGTGCTCGCGCCAGGACTCCTCCGGTGTCGAGGACTTCGTCAAGACGCCAGGCCAGGTCTGGAGAGCACTCCCGGTCGGCGGTCTCGATCCGCCCTATCAGGCTCATGCTGACCCACACTCGCTGAGCCAGTTCACGCTGTGTCAGTTCACGCTTCTCACGCCAATACCGCAACTCCGCACCGAACCAGTCGGCAGGCGACCGCTCAGGCTGCAGTGTCTTCGGGGGACGAGGCACCTGGTTTCCTCCTCGGGGGACCCGCCAATCCGACAGGATGGAATGTCGGACTCAGCATCTCGATTCTGTGCCGGGGGATCCAGCTAAATGGACAAAAGCCTTCCAACCAGGCTGGACTGGAGAGAGGCAGTGCCCCAGAGAAGTGATCAAGACCTGCAATGGCGCACATCCAGTTATACAGATGCCGACCGCGGAATATGCACGGAAGACCCCATTGGTCCGGAGAGTGCTCTGATACGTGACACAAAGGACCGCGGACTGGGACGTCTGGCCTTCGATTCCGCGGAATGGCCGCTGTTCGTCCGCGCCGCCCGTGACGGCTGCTTCTGAGGGGAGTGCCGATGACGCTATCTCTGCCCATACGCCGCCTGGGTGCATGCGGCATCGAGGTCCCTGCGGTGGGGATCGGCTGCTGGGGGATCGGAGGTCCGGCCGAGAACCTGGGACTGCCCATGGGATGGGCCTCTGGATCCGACGAATCCGCAGCCCAGGAAGGGCTGGAGACAGCCTTCGCGCTGGGAGCCAGGTTGTTCGACACCGCTGACGTCTACGGCCTGGGCCGCTCAGAACGGCTGCTGGGGTGGCTGGTGCGGCAGGTGCCGCGCACGGAACTGGTGCTGGTGTCCAAGGTCGGCTACTTCGTCGGCACGGCCTCCCACGGCTACGAACCGGGGCACATGCGCCGCCAACTGGAGCAGACCCTGGACAATCTCGGCACCGACCACCTGGACGTGTACTTCCTGCACCACACCGACTTCGGCGCTGCCAGCGAATGGCTGGACGGCGCGGTCGAGCAGATGCGCTCCTTCCGCGACGCCGGCCTGATCCGGGCCATCGGCATGCGCGGCCCGCACCGCCATGCTCTCGAACGGCTATCGACTCCCCGTCACAGCAGGGCTGACAAGGTGGAACAGTTCCGCGACCTGTTCCACAGGGTGCGCCCTGACGTGCTGGCGGTACGGGACAACCTGCTGAGCCCGGTCGCCCGGGCATCGGGAGTCTACGGACTCGCAGCCGAGCACGGTGTCGGGGTCCTGGTGAACAAGCCGCTGGCCCAAGGACTGCTGACCGGCGTGTACTCGCCTTCGGCTCCCCGGGACTTTCCGCCGGGCGACCACCGTAGACGCAAGCGCTGGTTCACCGCCGAGGCACTCGCAATCATCGGCAGCGGCCTGGCCGAAGTGCGTGCGCTGATCGGCAACGACCCCGACGAACTGCTCCGCTATGCGCTGTGGCACTGCCTGGACTCCTACCAGCACGCCGCCGTCCTGGCCGGATTCACCTCGCCCTGGCAGGTCCGCCGCAACCTCAAGGCTCTGGGCCAGTGCCCTGACCGCGAGATGCTGGACCGTGTGCGCCGGATCATGGCCGATGTCCAACGCAGACTCGACGCCGGCGGCGAGGTGTTTCGCGACGAAGCGACCGGAGCGGAAACGACGTGAGCGAGATCTTCCCGGCCCAGATGAGCCTGCTGGACACGGCCGAACCCGCACGACGGCACCGCACCGGCGAGGTGGGGTTCGTGGTCTTCAACGCCCAGCACGCCTCGCCCGAACGCTCCCGCGCCCAGGCCGACTGGCTCGCCGCACACGAACACGCCGACATCGTGGTGGCCAGCGAGGTCTCCGGCACGCACACCGCGCTGGCCCAGGCCCTCACCGAGCACGGCTACGACGTCCTGGCTCCCGACAGCGGCGGGGACTACCGGGTCCTCCTCGCCTCCCGCGCCGGAACACTCTCGCCGGTACCGGAACTGCGGCTCACCCACCTGCCGCACCGGGCGGTGACCGCACACCTGGCCGTGGACGGGCTCCGGCTTGCGGTCATGGGCCTGTACGTGCCCTCGCGCGGTCCACGCGAGCGGCGCAACGTCGACAAGCGCCTCGTCCAGGACTCCATCACCGCCCTGCTGCCCGCACTGGCCGGACAGGACGCCGAGATCACCGTGGCCGCCGGGGACCTCAACGTGGTGGAGCCCGGCCACCGCCCCCACCACAAGGTCTTCGGTGCCTGGGAGTACGACTTCTACCGCGCCTTCGCCGCCCACCGCTTGACCGACGCGTTCCGGCACCTGCATCCCGACCTGCTCGACCACTCCTGGTACGGACGCTCCGGCAACGGCTACCGCTTCGACCACACCTTCACCACCGCACCCGAGCGCATCCGCTCCTGCGCCTACGACCACGCCCCCCGTGAACTGCGGCTCAGCGACCACGCCGCGATGACCACCGTCCTGGCCACCGGCTGACCCCCGGTCTCCCGCACAGCCCGACCACACCGCGGCCACCGGGCCCTGCCGCCATGCCCCAAGACCGGCCCGCGGCACCCCCTGTCCTCGAAAGGGTTGACCATGCCTTCTCTTTCCACCGCTGCGACCAGCCACAACCGCCTCCTCACCGCCCTCGCCCACGTGGTACCGCCCTCTCATGACCTCCGGGACGCGGTGCGCTCGCTGCCGCTGACCGATCCCAATCGGATGCGGGAACTCCTCACCAGGCTGCTCGTCGGCACCGCGGAGCAGGTCGTGGTGACCGGCACCGTGGAACGCCGACTGCTGGCACTGCTGCCCGCAGGCAGCCAGACGTGGCTGCTGGCGGACCTCTCCGGACGCCCCCACCGCGACCGCCCGTGGCCCCAATGGGCGCGCCAGGGCATCGACCTGCACTCCCCCGGCGACTGGCTGTCCACTGCGTCGCTGTCCGCAGACGCCCGCCGACGCCTCATCCGCCCGAAAATCCTGCTGGCAGCGCTGTACCACCCCGAGCACTTCCCCCTGCCGCGCTTCCCGCTGGGAATCTCCGACCTCGCCCGCGCGGTCCGCTCGACCCTCTCCGGCCAAGTGGACCTGCTGGACATGCAACTGGGCGCCACCCTCGACACCATCACCGCCGACGCCAGCAGCGGCGGGTACGACATCGTCGGCCTGTCAGCGACCTTCGGCCAGCACGACCTCCTCACCCGCGTCCTCGACCACGCCTCCGCTCTGCCCTCCCCGCCCCGGCTTGTCGCGGGAGGCAGCCTGACCGCCCGCAACGAACGCCTCCTGCTCGAGCGCTACCCCTCACTGCTGATCGCCCGCGGCGCAGGAGAGCCCACGATCGCCGACCTGGTCGCCCTGCACCACGGCGACATCGACTTGGACCAGGTACGCGGCATCGGATACGCGGGGGCACCGCGCGGCGGAGGAATGGCCGTCAGCCGCTTCCGGGTACGGCGCACCCCCACCGTCGCCAACCGCGTCCAAGCCGACACCATGCCGGAACTCGACCTGCTGCCGACCACCTTCGCCCACCACGGAGTGGCCCAACTGGAGACCAGCCGGGGCTGCACCAACTACTGCTCGTTCTGCCCCCGCGGCCACAAGGGAGCCTGGTCCGGCACCGCACCGACCGAGCTCCCGCCCATCCTGGACGCCATCAGCGAGGTCTTCGACCAGCATCCGGAAGTGGCGCGGGTGCTCTACCTGGTGGACGAGGAGTTCATCGGCCGCGGCCCGGACGCCGTTCCCCGTGCCCTGGCTGTCTCCGCCGCCCTGCACGAACGAGGATTCCAGTGGGAGACCTCCTGCAGAATCGACCAGGTGGCGCGCCTCGACCGCGACCGCGGCTGGCACGCCGACCGTGTCCGCCTGTGGCGGGCACTGCTCTCCCATGGCCTGCGGCGCTGCCTGTTCGGCATCGAATCGGGGGTGACCTCGGTCCTGGAGCGCTTCAACAAGGAGACCACCGCTGAGCAGAACACGCTGGGTATCCGCACCCTGTCGGCTCTGGGCGTGCCCACCCGCTTCACATACATCACCTTCGACCACCTGATGGACGAGGCCGAACTCCGCGCCACCCATGCCTTCCAGGGAAGACGCGACCTCCTGCTGCGGCCCCTCCCCCACCTGAGCGCCGAGGAGATCGCGGACGGCGTGCGCGACGAGGCGTTCGTCGCCGAGCACTCGACCGGCCAGCCTTTCTACACCTCTATCTCCTACATGCTGGTGTCCATGGAGTGCCTGATCGGCGCAGCCTACACCAAGCAGGTCCAAGCCGCCGGGCTGGCCGGGCCTCCCCGCCCGTCGATGGGGCGTGTGGACGCGGAGTTCGCCGACTGGCGCATCGGTGCCTGCTCCCAGGCCGCCCAGTTGTGGGTGGACCGCAACTTCGCCTTGGACTACACGCTCAAAAGCGTGGAGAAGGTCCTCGGCGGCCCGGAGCGCCACCGGGTGCGCCAGACCCGGGAGGTCCTCAAGCGCTCGGCGTTCGACCTGCTCACCACAATGGTCCGCCAAGTCGGTGCCCACCAGGTGCACCACAAGGAGAGCACAGCACTCGCCGAGGCGCTCTTCTCCTTCATGGACGACGAGGTCCAGCGCCTGCGCACGCGGCTCGACCGCGCTCTCCCCGGACTCGCCCGAGCGCTTCCCGCCAAGCACGCCGACCTGCTGCACCGGGAGTACCAAAGATGGACCGCCACCCAGGAGTGGCGGCTGATCAACGCCGCTGACCCCTGCGGAACCTGACCCTTATTCGGGGATCGGAACCCAGTTGAACTCGGGGCAGTAGCGGGCGTAGACCACCAGCTTCCACCGGGCGTAGTCCTCAAGGCGGCCCGACGAGCGCAGCAGATGCTTGACCCAGGTGTGGGCGATGCGCTCGTCCCGGTCCATTCCCGCCTCGATCTGGTCCAGCATCCGGCAGGCCACCGCGAAGTCGTCCTCGGTCAACGCGCTCACGTCGATCTCCACGCCGTCGAGCTCGAAGAAGAAGACCAGCCGCGTCGTCGAGAAGCTGGTTTTGCGCTCGCCCTTGAATGCCGCACGCCCCTCAAGGGCCGCCACAAGCGCTTCTCGTTCCGCTACCGGGTAGCCGATACCCAGATCCAGATCACTGGACTCCAGATTCACCCGGGTTCCGAACGACCCCACATCGCGCGGAGTGCGCCCTGTCCACTCGGTGATCAGCGCCGAAGCACGCTCCCGCACCTCCAGTAGCCGCGCGTCGTCCTTGCGGCGCTCCAGCCAGAACTCCTCTGCCCGCGCCCACTCCTGCGGTGAGAACACCTCCGGGTCGGCCCACCCGGTCGAGATGACTGCTTCGACATCCAGATCACTGGCCACCGTGCACACTCCCCGATCAGACAACGCGACCACCGTAGCCGCCCGCGCATGCCTGCGGAGGAGAACGGAAGAAGCGGAAGGGGGGAGCACCCGTGAAAACGACAGGGAGTACCTGTCGGATTCGCTCTACGCCCAGTTGAGTGCCAGCGCTTTCCCTTTCCCGGTTCATGCCGGCCGCCGGGCCGCTGTGAACCGCGGCGAGTAGTAGTCGCTCTGCACGGGTTCGACGCGGATGGTCTGTCCGGTGGAGGGGGCGTTGACCATCTGGCCGTCGCCGACGTACATGGTGACGTGGCTGGGTGAGGGGCCCGACCCGGTGTCGTAGAACAGCAGGTCACCGGGCTGCAGTTCGTCCAACCCGACCGGGATGCCGATTCTGACCTGGTCGGTGGTGACGCGGGGGATGCTGACGCCGGCAGCGGCCCATGCGGCCTGGGTGAGTCCCGAGCAGTCGAAGCCGTGCGGGCCGGTGCCGCCCCAGACGTAGGGCTTGCCGACCTGCCGCAGCGCCCACGCCGCGGCGGCCTGCCCGGCTTCGCTTCCCCCTCCTGCCCCCGGGTTGAGGGGGGTGCGGGTGTCGAAGCGGTCGACGGCGGCGAGCACGTCGGCGACGTAGGCGTGGCTGCGGTTGTAGCGGAACAGGGCGTCGGCGAGCTGGCCGCGGTCGGTGAAGTCGACACCGGCGCCGCCCGCGCTGAGGCAGAGCTCGCGGGCGCTGGCGAGCGCGGAGTCGTAGACGTTGTGCGGGTCCGCACTACCGTCGCCGTTGCCGTCGGCGCCGTAGGCGGGCCAGCCCGAGGGCAGGTGCTGGTTGGGTCCCACGGCGCGGTCGTACTCGGTGTCGCCGTCCCACCTGCCGTTGTCGGTGTCGTAGTGGGGGGTGAGGTTGCCGCCTGCGCCGGAGCCGTCCAGTCGGGGGCCGATCATGGGCGGGCGCACACTGGTGACCAGCAGACGCTGCGCCACCAGTCCGGCCAGCATTCCGTTGATCACGGAGTCCGGCCTCTCTGGGAAGTCGGATGCCAGTTTGTCGGCCAGATCGCCCAGGCGGACCGGGGTCTGAACGGCTTGGAAGACCGTGTGGACCGCTTCGGTATAGCGGACCGACACCTCCACCGGCTCAGCCCCGCGTACCGCACCGCTCTGCTGATGGCAGCCCACGACCAGCCGCCCGTCCCGGACGAACGCGAGGTTGTTGCGCACTACCAGCAGTCGGCGGCTCAATTCGGGGATGGCCTCCAGACGTGTGACCACTCCGTCGAGCCATGCGGAGTCGACCCGTGCGACAGCGCGATGCTCTTCACCGAAGCGCACCGCAGGCGCAGAGCCGAACCGGGCCGGCGCCACACCGGAGAACAAGCCGAACGGCGTCGCCCGACTCTCCGTCCGCAGCAGGTACCGGGCCAGCGACAGCACCGCGCGGCGGACCTCGCGCCTACGCACCCGGCGGCCCTCGCACACCTCGTGGACTCGACGAGCCAGGTCCGGGCTGGCGACTTCGACGCCCGCCGCGAATCTGTCGGACGCCCACACCTGCCGCAGCCAGTCCACCCAGGACGCCAGGTGCTCCTCCGTGTCGTCGGTCAGGTCCGGCCACAGTGGCACGCTTCCAGGGCGGCAGGCTGCTGCCCGTACCACGGCCGCGTCCACGAACCTGTACAACTCCGGCTCCTCAAGGGTTGGGTACTCGCGTGGTGGTGGAGGCATGCCTCCACCACCACGGGGATCGGATGCGTGTCGGGGCCAGAGCGGTCAGCAGCCGCTCTGGGCCGGGCAGGCGCTTTCGCAGGTGGTTCCGCATCCGTCGTCGGTGAGCCGCATCAGGTCGCTGATGACGGGGCCGGACTCGACGATGCTGATGTCGAGGTCGAACTGGGGGTCTTCCACACCGATCACGGTCTGAGGCGTCTGGATAGTCACGTACTCCTCCTCGTAGTGGCGTTGTCCGAATATTCAGGGGTTTCCGGCCCGGCTGCCCTGCTTCAGGGCCAGGAGATGACGATGCGGGTGTGGTTTTTGTCGATGATCCTTCCGGCGGGGAGTTCGGCGTCGGGGGTGGCTGCGGGAAACACCTCGATGCGCGCCCCCGACCCCCCGCGGTGGTCGCGGTCCCAGGTCCGGATGTGGTCGATGTACTCCTCGGCGAGGCGTTCGGCTTCGGGGCCGTGCGCGTACGCGCCGAACTCGAACCTGGTGCGGCTCTCGTTGACCGGGCGCGCCGAGGCCCGGTAGGCGAAACTGTTCCCCGCCACGATCGCTTTGCCTCCGTACAGCGCGGACCTGCTGGCCAGTCCGCTGTCGACCGCTTCTTTCGTGGCTTTGACCAGGCCGAAGCCGTCGACTGCGGTGGCGATCCACAGGTCCAGGCCGTGCAGCGGCTCGCCGTCACCGAACTCCATGCCTCCCCAGCGCTCGGTTCGCGGTCCGAGCAGGGCCTTGCGCAGACCGGCGGCGTCAACGGGCTGGCCGGTGTCGATCAGCAGGCTGACCCTGCCCTCATCCAGCGCGACCACCTGCTCGCTGTGGGCGCCGGCTCCCTGCATCGGCACGAAGGCGCAGAGCCGGTAGTCCCGGCTCACCAGGCGGTCGCCTTCGCGCTCGAAGGCCACCGAGCGCGTCAGCCCGCGCATCCGCAGCGGAACAACGATCCTCCCGGCCTCGGCGAGCTGCCCGGTCCAGGCGGGCGGGATGTCCCACGCGCCCGCAGTGACAATGATCCGGTCGAACGGGGCGTGCTCTGGCACGCCGTAGGCGGCGTCGCCCAGCACCACGTCGACCCGCCCGTATCCGGCGGCGTCGAGATAGCGTCGGGCGCGGTCGGCGATCTCCGGATCGATGTCGGCAGAGACCACTTTCCCGGTCCGGCCGACCAGTTCGGCGATCAGTGCCGCATTGTAGCCGCCGGAGCCGATCTCCAGTACCCGCATGCCCGGTTCGATCCGGGCCTGTTCCAGCATCGCGGCCTGGATCTCCGACGCGGACACCACGCTGGTGGCCGCACCGGACCCGTTCTGCTTCCGGTGCAGGGTGGTCATGGTGGCATAGGCCCGCTCCAGCGGCTCGCCCGGGGCGAACAGGTGCCGCGGCACCGTGCTGAAAGCAGCGGCCACCGAACCGCTGCGGACCGCTCCCAGATCGCGCAGCTCACCCACCATCTTCTCGCGCAACTCCTCAGCGCGATCGGTCTCGCCGGTAGTCCTGGTGTTCGTGTCTTGACGTTCGCTCACTTGGTGGTTCTTCCACGTTCTGGGGCCGATGGGAGAAGCCCACCGACTGGGAATGCACGAGGAATCTGGTCTTCGTGGAATCGGATTCTCTCTCCTCGCCTGCGCTTCCACCGAAGTGGTACGCGGGGAGGCGACGTGGAAACAAGTCTCGATGCACGGGCCACGGAGATCTATGCCGAGCTGTCATAAAGTTCGGCATACTCCCCACGGAGCCAAAGAAGAATCACCATTCCACACCACTTGACCGATTTGCCGCTTTCCGGCCCTCGAAGAATTCCCGGTGGAGGCGGCAGAGCCTGTGGAGGCACGTCCTCAGCAGAAATGAGAGACGCCGGAAGGATCCTCAGTCACCGTGGAAGGCCGCGACAGCACCGGGGTCCTCCCGTGCTTCCGCCTCGATAGCGAGCTGGCTGCCGAGCACCGGCGCAGCAGAAAGGCCCGTACCGGTGAGGAGATCGGTGTGAAAGGCTCTGCCAGGACGTGTGTCCGGCATTCAGGGCACTGCGCGGTGAAGATCCGGGGCAGGACCGGAAAGCAGACGGGCGACCGCTGCGGCAACGGCATCGCCCCCGCTCGCGCAGCAAGGCCGCGCATTGTGGTCGCCCGATACGGCTCTTGGGGCCGCCTTCGGGTGGACGACTCCGCTGGTCGCCGTCACCACGGCTGGGCGGCAGAGTCTCCTTGAAGGGCTTCCCGGTCTTCCCACCGTGGTTCAGTTCTGGCCGGTTCGGGTGGCGGGGAGGTAGAGCAGCGCGTTCATGGTGGTGCCGGAGACGAGTTCGCGTCGGGCGACCAGGTCGGGCACGCGGGCCAGCGGTACCCAGTCGACGCGTTCGGCTTCCCAGTCCTCCGCGGGATCTCCGATGTGCTCGGCGCTCTCGGCGAGGAAGATGTGGTGTTCGGAGTCGGAGATGCCGCTGGAGGGCTGGACGTAGACCAGGGGCCGCAGCGGGCCGACCCGCCATCCGGTCTCCTCCTCCACCTCGCGGGCCGCCGCGGCCTGGGGGCTCTCCCCGTCCTTGATGCCGCCGATGGGGATCTCATAGCCCTAGGTGTCGGTGATGAACCGGTGCCGCCACAGCAGCAGCACCTCGCCGCGGCCGTTGAGCACCACCGCCCCGGCTCCGGGGGCGGAGCGGATCAGGCGGTGGGACAGGTGGCGTCCGCCGGTGATCTCCACGTCGGCGAGCCGGATGTCCAGCCACCGGTCCTGGTACAGCGGTTTCTCCGAGTGGACGATCCAACGCATGCCGCAACCCCCGATCCCGACGGCCCTCTACCGCGTCCAGACAATCACAGGACAAGGGCCAGCTCCGCATCAACCTGCTCGCGGAATTCCCGAACCTCCGGGGTGCTGCTGCGCCCCAGTGCCGATTGGACGGAGCGGATCCGATCGTGCAGACGACCGGACTCCACACCGCGGATCCGGAGCAGCGCCTCCCGCGCCGGCTCCAGGGCTTCGTCGGCGCTTCCCGACTGCGCGCGGATAACAGCCAGACCCGCGTAGCGGTGGACCTGGCCCCGCAGATGAGCAGCATCAGCAGTCTCAAGGCTCTCCAGAGCGTACTCTTCGGCCGCCTTCAGGTCACCGAGTCGGCGCAGAGCTTCGGAGAACTGGGTCTCCATGAGCCCTGGCTGCACGTAGCTGGTTTCGGACGGCTCCTCGCCGTAGCGGATTCGGTTGGCCGCCGCTTCGGAAAGGCCCATCTGCTCGTGGCAGGCAGCGCGATCCCCCAGACGCGCGTAGGCCCGTGCCTGCATGGACCGCAGATCGGAGACAAGGGCGGGACTGAGGCGTCCGCGGCCCGCTCCGAGCGCGGTTTCCGTGTACTGGACAACCAGCGGGTACCTGCTCATACTCATCGCCTGGTTGGCCAGCAGAGCCACTACATAGCCGCCGAATCCACGGTCTCCTGATGCCTTGGCCATGTGAAGCGCAGCGCGAAAGTACTTTCGGGCCAGAACCTGATCTCGCGCGTCGTAGGCGCAGATCCCGGCCAGTGCGGTGAGGCTCCCCGCCGTCCGGAACAGACGCCTGCCCACTTCGTCGGTGCAGGAGGCGCTGAGCACCGGCATGACACGGGTGGCGAGGAACCGGGCCAGACGGGGCCGTACCGGTATGCCGCCCACACGCCGGTACATCTCCTCGTAGTGCGACCGAGCACTGCGCAGCCTGGCCAGGTCTCCTTCTCCGAACCGGCCGCCCAGCCCGGCGCTACCGAGGCCGGTTCCCCGAACCTTCTCCGCCGCTTCGCCATCCAGGACAGTGCGGAAGGACGGTACCAGGGCTTCTGCCAATCCCTCCGCGCCATACAGCAGCGGAGCCGCCGACAGGACAGGTTGCGGCGCTTCAAGGCCTTCCCAGGCTCGACGTCTGCGGTCAGGGTCGCGCAGGGTGCGTTTGCCGGACTCCAGACGCGAGACCATGCCCTGCGACAGGCCGACCAGGTGAGCGATGGCCTCCTGGGTCAGGTCGGTGTGGCGCCGCAGCAGCCGCACCACCCGCACGACATCCCCGGCAGCCACTGCTTCACGAACTTCCGCATACTCCCAGAAACTACATGGAACACACGCGCATTCATTCTTCTGGCGATTATGTCCACAATTGGGGCATATTATTCACTTCATCCTCCTGGCGGATAGCTTACGAGTGTTTCCAGAACAGCCGGAGGAGTTCATGACGGGTCGATGACCGTCATGGCATGGATTTTCGCAGTCTGCTCCTTTTCGGTGGCGCTAGGGTTTCCTTGTGGCTGACTCTCCGATTCGCACCAGGTTCGCTCCCTCCCCTACCGGCATGTTCCACGTGGGCAACGCCCGGTCACTGCTGCTGAACTGGGTGGTCGCGCGACAATCCGGCGGGACCATGGTGCTGCGGATCGAGGACACCGACGCCGCCCGCTCCCGCCCAGAGTGGACCGAGGGCATTCTGGCTGCCATGGCCTGGCTGGGCGTGGACGACATCCAGTACGAGGGCCCCTACTTCCAGACCGACGACGCCGCCAAGCACACCGAGGCCGCCCAGCGCCTGTTCAAAGAAGGCCTGGCCTACTACTGCGACTGCACCCGCGAGCAGGTGCAGCAGCGCCGCGACAACCCCAACCTCGGCTACGACGGGTTCTGCCGGAATCGGGGCCTGGAGGCCGCTGCGGGCCGGGCGCTGCGCTTCCGCATCCCCGAGGGCGGCACCACGGTGGTCGACGACCAGATCCGGGGCCGGGTGGAGTTCCCGCACGCCGCGCTGGAGGACTTCGTCATCGCCCGCGGCGACGGCTCGGCGTGTTCGTGCTGGCCAACGTGGTCGACGACGCCGAGATGGGCATCACCCACGTCATCCGCGGCAAGGAGCACCTGCCCAACACCCCCAAGCAGCAACTGCTGTGGCAGGCACTGGGACACACCCCGCCGGTGTGGGCGCACGCGCCCGTGCTGGTCAACGACAGGCGGCAGAAGCTATCCAAGCGCCGCGACAAGGTCGCCATAGAGTCCTACCGGGACGAGGGCTTTCTGCCCGAGGCGATGGTCAACTACCCGATGCTGCTACCGGGTGCCGACCACGAGATCATGCCGTTCGACCAGATGGTGCCGCTGTTCGACCTGGCCGACGTCAACTCCTCTCCGGCGTTCTTCGACGAGAAGAAGCAGCGCGCGTTCAACGGCGAGTACATCCGCGCCCTAGACACGGCCGAGTTCGTGAAGCGCTGCACCCCCTATCTGCGCGCCGAGAACGTGCCCTGGCCGACGGACGCCTACGACGCGGCCGTCTTCGCCCAGATCGCGCCGCTGGCCCAAAGCCGCGTCTCCGTGCTCGGTGAGATCGTCGCCTACGCCGACTTCCTGTTCCTGGAGCAACCGGTGCGGGACGAGAAGAGCTGGGCCAAGGCGATGAAACCCGACACCGCCCGACCGGTGCTCGCCGATACGCTCGACCGCTTCAGCGAGGCGGCGCTGGTCTGGGAGGCCGCCGCGCTGAAGACCGCGGTGGAGGAGGTCGGGGCCGCCCACGGCCTCAAACCCGGTAAGGCCCAGGCCCCGGTGCGGGTCGCCGTGACCGGCCGCACCGTCGGACTGCCGCTGTTCGAGTCACTGGAACTGCTCGGCCGCGACCGCACCCTGCGCCGGATTCAGGCCGCCCTGGACCGGCTGAACACCTGACGCGCCGCCCTGGTCCTGGCCAGGACCAGGGCCCGGGGCAGAACCGTTACCAGTCCGGTCGGCTCGGGGCCGTGGACACGCCCGGTGAGGACCCAGCGCACCTCCCGTGGTGGCTTGCCGACCGCTGTTCCCGCGCTCCAGGAGTCGAGCCACCGCAGTGCCCATTCCGCCTGCTCTGGCGGAGCCTCGTACTCGACCTCGGCACGGGAAAGCCTCTCACAGAGGCTGAGCCGCTGGTGGAGCGGTCTTCGGTAGTGGGACGCGACCCAGGACACGACCTGCGGCGGGCCCGGCGCTCCCCTGTCACGCAACTCCCGCGCCGAGACCTGCGGGCTCACCGCGGTGGAGGCCTTCCGGTCCAGTACCCTCAGGCATTGCCGGTCGAAGCTGCTGTCAGCATTGGACGGCAGGACCGGACGGAGGTGCCCCGAGGTGTCCAGACAAGGCGTGTCTTTCTGGCCTGCCCTCAGTCCGGTTTGCTGTCCGTGACAGCACTGACGCGAGGAGGCGGTTGGATGCCTGGAACTGGGCCAAGACCCGGACCGCGGCGGAGGGGGCGGTGTGGCGTTCCGGGGACGCACCCCTGTTCAAACGGACCGGTGGGCGCTGAAGTGCGCACCGAAGCAGACTTCCAGCGCATGCTGACGCACCAGGGATTCCCGGTGCCCCGAATCGTGGAGACGGGCCGGGAGCGGGAAGGGTTCTTCTTCGTCGAGCGGAGCGTGGGCACGGAATCGCTGCACGACGTCGCGATACGCGACACCGAGGAGACCGGGACCGTGCACTAGACGACCGTGGACACGGCCGCGGAGGTCTCCGTCCGACTGCTGACCGCCCAGATCCGCGCCGCCGAGCAGCACCCCGGACAGGCGGCGGACTGGGTGAGGCGAGCCGGATTCGTCGACACCGTGCTCGCCGAGAACCCCGACCTCGACACCCACCAGGTGCGCACGGCCCTGGACACGGTCCTCGCGCGACTGGGCGGGATTCCGGTGTCGTTCGGACACCTCGACTACGGCCTGCCCAACGTCTTCGCCGATGGGGTGATCGACTGGCAGCACCACACCATGCCCCCGTGGTTCGACGTGTATCCGATGCTCGACATCGCAGCGTTCAGATGTGCCTGGCACGCCTCGACCTCGCCTCCGGATACCTGGGGTTGGGAGAACTGGACGGTGCGGTGGAACAGATACGTGCCGTGTTCACGGATGCGGAACATCGGCGTACCGACAGTGTGCGGCGGCGACTCCATCAGGTGCGAGAACTGCTGGAGAACACCGACATGCGCACCTCTCCACTGGCTGGTTCCGTACGTGATGAGATCATCGACTTCTGCACTCCGTCACCGCTGGCCCTTCCCGGAGGAACCGCACCATGACCGCCTCACCCACTGTCGCTCTGTTGCATCCCGGACAGATGGGTGCCTCCGTCGGCCGTGAACTGGTTGCAGCTGGGACCCGGGTCCTCTGGTGCCCCACAGGTCGCAGCGACGCCAGCGCTCAGCGCGCGGACCAGGCAGGGCTTGAGGCGGTGGCTGATCTGCGGTCACTGCTGGAGCAGTCATCCATGGTGATCTCTTTATGCCCTCCTGCCGCTGCTGAGGCGACAGCCGACACAGTACGGGAAGCGGGCTTCTCCGGAGTTTTCGTTGAGGCCAACGCAATCAGCCCGGAGCGTGCAGCGCGGATTGGTGCGACCATGACCGCCCAAGGTGTGCAGATCGTCGACGGATGTGTTATCGGCCCACCACCAGGCGGTTCTGTCGCCACCCATCTCTACCTGTCCGGTCCCGAAGAGAAGGCCGCTGCCGTGGCCCGTCTGTTCACAGGTACGGCTGTTACGGTGATCACCATCGAAGGTTCGGTGGGCAAAGCTTCCGCCTTGAAGATGGCCTACGGCTCCTACCAGAAAGCCACGTGCGCCCTGGCAAGCGTGGCCCAGGCGCTGGGACGCGCACACGGTGTGGACACATACCTGACTTCCGAAGCACGCCGACTCGCCAAGTCACCCCTGGCCATGCCGGAGCGCCTTCCCGACGTGGCTGCCAAAGCGTGGCGTTGGGCACCAGAAATGCTTGAAGCCGCAGCCACCCTCCGCGATGCAAGCCTTCCTTCCGCACTAGCCGAGGCCGCAGCGTCCGTCCTTGCCCTGTGGGAGCAGGACAAGGACCACTCTGATCTTCCCCTGGCTGATGTACTAGATCACCTGTTCACACGACAACCGATCACGGCAGTAGACGAGAACGGGACCTCCGCCTCTGACTAGGCTGTCAACAGAAGCAGATGAAGTAGCGGAAGTAGCTGCGCGTTGCCCTCGGGAGCGGAGTAGGAGCACGGTCTCACTCACTGAGACTTGATTATTTGGTTCCGAGTTGAAATCCGGTGTGGGCGAGGAAACCGTCCACCAGATCGGGGCGGTACCGCAGTCGACGCAGACCCGGTCGGACCGCCGAGCCCAACGACCCCTCATCTTCTCCTG
Organism: Thermobifida halotolerans; assembly: GCF_003574835.2. Lineage (NCBI taxonomy): Bacteria > Bacillati > Actinomycetota > Actinomycetes > Streptosporangiales > Nocardiopsidaceae > Thermobifida > Thermobifida halotolerans. Next base: position 2,330,162 of record NZ_CP063196.1, read on the forward strand.
GCTCGACCTTCCCGGCCACGCTCGCGTGCCGCGTGTTCGGGGCGTAGGCGGCCTCGGATGAGCGTCGGACCAGCAGGACGCGCCCACCGTCCAGGAGGAAGGCGTGCGCGTTCACGAACGGGTGCCCCGAAACCGGCGACTTGGCGAACATACGTTCGCCCATGGGCTCGTCCTGTCGCGTATGCCCGTCCGACGGCGGCTTTTCACCGACATCCGACAAGGCCGCTGCGGCCCCCCTGTTCGGCGAGGCCCGGCGGGAGGGCCCTGTGCCGGGAGAGGCCGCTACCGTGCCCGTGTTCCTCAACCGGGATCAGGGCGCCGCGTGGTAGGGGTGCTGCCGCACCTGCCTCGGCCGGGTTGCGGTTATGGCGTGCGCGGGCCGCGAGCGACGACGAGCCCCTGGTGGGTGGTGACCGTCAACGGCCCCTGTTCCGCGCGGACCCGCAGGTCTTTCTCCAGCTGTGCCAGGGTCTGATCGAACGGCACGCCGGCCTGGTCCGCCCATGCCTGGTAGGACGCGTAGTGGGCCAGGAGCGGTCCGGGGCTGTCCACTTCGATCCGACCGTGCAGGTCGGTCACGGTGACGTCGTTGAAGTATCGCCCCAGCACCTGTGGAGCCTCATCGAGGGGGAAGTGGTCGGAGAGCTTCACCCGGCGCGGACCGCGGCCGGTGCCCAGGACGGTCCCGGCTGCCTGGGACCACCACTGATCCAATTCGGCTTTGTCGTCACGGGCGTTGGTGGAGGCCACCAGGACACCGTTCGATTTGAGAACGCGGGCGGCTTCCGCGGCGGCCTGTGCGGGGTCGGGTACGTGGTAGAGCATGTGCATGGTCAGCACCACGTCGGCGGTGCCGGTGCGTACCGGCAGGTGGACGGCATCAGCGCACACCACCGGCCCGGGTACTCCGCGCAGGAGTGACGCGGACAGGTCCACCCCCACCACGTGCGAGCGGGGGCGGCCGGCTCGGATTCTGTCAAGGTAGCGGCCGTTGCCGCACCCCACGTCCACCCACACTCCGTCTCGGTCGCCGACGTGTTCCAGGACCAGTCCGGGCAGGTCGAAGCGGGGGCGCTGGTAGGCGTAGAGGTTCTGGCGGGCGGCAAGCGGGCGGTCGTCGCGGTAGGCGTGGCCGGTCAGCAGGGTGGGGTCGGTGGAGGCGCGGGGGCGGTGGTCCATGGGCTCCATCCTTATCGGTCCGCAACCAGGACGTGGCCGGGGGGAGCCGGACCGGGAGGCTGGTCGAGGTTGTCGTACTCGCTCTAGTGGGTTGACCGGGAATGTTTACCGGGCTGGGTGTCAGGCCGCGGGATCGACCGGTCGCCCTCCCCACCGGACGCCTTTCTGGCTGCTTCTCCGGGCGCGTTCGCGGTGCTGGGCTGCGAGCACGTCCAGGGCGTGGGCGTTGTTGGTGTTGCGCCACCGCAGGCAGGCGTGCAGCGCCGGGTCTGCACCGTGTGGTTGGGGTAGTAGGAGTTGGCGACGGTGAACTGGCGCAGCGCCCCGAAATGCGCCTTGACCACCTTGGCCCAGGAAGCGTGGGTCGGGGTGAAGCACAGTTCGACCTTGTTGCGCCGGGTCCAGGCGCGGATCTTGGGGTGTCTTGTGGGGGACAGGTTGTCCACGATGGCGTGGACAGGTGCGCTGTCGGGGCGGGTGGCGCGGATCGACCTGAGCGCGGTCAACGTGCTGGTCTCGCCGTTGCGGCGGTGGTTGATGCCCCACAGGGTGTGGGAGCCGACTGGGTGGCATCCGGGAGTAGGTGGTGGCGTGGGTGCGCCTGGAGGTGGCCGCGATGCGGTTCGGGGTGGCCCCTGCTGGGCCCAGTCCGTCCCTGCGGTGGGGCGAAGACCCAAGGGGGCCGAACGCGTCGAAGGCGAGGACCCGGTCGGTGAGGTGGGTGGTGACGTGCTCGATCCGGTTCAGCTTGGCGTCGGGGTCGGGGGAGTCTCCAGGTGCGGGTGCGCTGGAAGGTGATGCGGTGGCGGTGCAGCAGGTACCGCAGGGTCTCGTGGCCGATTCTGATGGGGCGGTCGGGATCGGGGGTCAGGTGGTGGGCGAGTGTGCGGATCGACCAGCGGGTGAAGGGCTTGCCCCGTGGGGTGGGGGGTGGCCGTTGACATGACGTGGGTCTGGTCGTCGGTGGCGAGCAGGCGGGGACGGCCTCCCGCCTGCTTAGGGTCCGGGCAGTCCAGGCCGATGTCGTTGAAGCGGTGGATGACCTCGCGGGTGGTGTCCTCGTCGGTTTGGACCAGGCGCGCGATCGCGGGGCGGTGTTGCCCTTGGAGGAGGCCAGGATGATCATCGCCCGCCGGTGGCGCACGGTGTCCGTGCTGTCCCGCCCACCCTGCCAGGGGACACGGACCCAGCGAACCTTCCCGGCACATCCCAGACCGGAGTCCACACGACGGCCAGCCCTGCCATGGTGAGGGAGTAGTGACACCACGGACGGAAGACGCGAGTGAAAGCCGAGGCCACACCGCCGTAGTGGTACGCGACTCCTGTGACCATGACGCGGGCCACCTCGCCAGGTCGGGAGCGTGGTTTGTGAGGTCCTCCGTTGCTCTTGCCAGGAGACGATCAGGTGGAAGTGTCCGCGGTCCAGCACGAATCGGCCGGGTCCGGGCTGCGGTGCTCTGTTCGGCACACATCTCAGGGGTTGTTCCCGGGACAGTGACACGTTGAGACGGTTCCACAAAGAGCTTTGCGTGTTCTTGAAGTTTGACTGTTTTGTCTGATTCTTTAGAAGTGAATGAAAAGAGCGTCAGTGGCTAGTATATTCGCAGGTCATTCAGAGTGCTCCCCGCGCATGCGGGGATGGTCCCCACAGCCAGTTGTGCGTCTACCTGGGATATGAGTGCTCCCCGCGCATGCGGGGATGGTCCCCGGCAACCCCGGCCAGCACGCCCCAGACGGCCGTGCTCCCCGCGCATGCGGGGATGGTCCCCGGTCGCACACCTGACCGCGCCGACCTGGGGGGTGCTCCCCGCGCATGCGGGGATGGTCCCCGGCAACCCCGGCCAGCACGCCCCAGACGGCCGTGCTCCCCGCGCATGCGGGGATGGTCCCCGGTCGCACACCTGACCGCGCCGACCTGGGGGGTGCTCCCCGCGCATGCGGGGATGGTCCCGAGGTCGTCACCGGTCAGCGAAGCATCGAGGAGTGCTCCCCGCGCATGCGGGGATGGTCCCGCCTCGGTGGGGGCGACCGGCAGCACGAACCAGTGCTCCCCGCGCATGCGGGGATGGTCCCGCCTCGGTGGGGGCGACCGGCAGCACGAACCAGTGCTCCCCGCGCATGCGGGGATGGTCCCCTCGAATCCTGACCCGCTTCCCCCGGGGGGCGGTGCTCCCCGCGCATGCGGGGATGGTCCCGACGCGGTCGTGACTCAGGTCGACGACGGAGCGTGCTCCCCGCGCATGCGGGGATGGTCCCCGCTCCACATCGGGGTCGGCCAACTGCTTCTTGTGCTCCCCGCGCATGCGGGGATGGTCCCGCCAGGAACGTGACGAGGGGGGGCGAGCCACGCGTGCTCCCCGCGCATGCGGGGATGGTCCCGCTCCTCGTCTTGGCCCTTATGCGGCTGTGGTGTGCTCCCCGCGCATGCGGGGATGGTCCCTGGTAGCCACCACCCGTGACCCGCTGGTGAACGTGCTCCCCGCGCATGCGGGGATGGTCCCCCTCCCGCTTCAACGGCCTCCAGGACCCGGTGGTGCTCCCCGCGCATGCGGGGATGGTCCCGTCGAGTTCCTCAACGCCGTACCCGCGCCGACGTGCTCCCCGCGCATGCGGGGATGGTCCCTTCTTCGTCCACTCCCGGGTCTTGCGCTCGATGTGCTCCCCGCGCATGCGGGGATGGTCCCGATTACGCCTACCTGCTGTACGCACTCGTCAAGTGCTCCCCGCGCATGCGGGGATGGTCCCGTCTCGCAGTTCTCGCCCGTGTCCCGCGCATCGTGCTCCCCGCGCATGCGGGGATGGTCCCGATTACGCCTACCTGCTGTACGCACTCGTCAAGTGCTCCCCGCGCATGCGGGGATGGTCCCGTCTCGCAGTTCTCGCCCGTGTCCCGCGCATCGTGCTCCCCGCGCATGCGGGGATGGTCCCCGGGAGCAGGCCGCCCGCCTCGGGGCCACCCGGTGCTCCCCGCGCATGCGGGGATGGTCCGTAGGGGCCGACCCTGCAGATCTTTTCTCGATGCCAGACCCTGCCTTCCCCGCCCAGGCGAACAACCAGGGGAGCCAGAAGGCCGCAGGGTTTTCTGGACTTCACCGCTGGTGAAAAGTCCCAATGTCGGGGTTTTGGGATTCAATATCCTCAATTCCCCAACCGTTCGGTGAGTGCTTCGACCCGCTCCGGCAACTTGCCCGCACGGCACTCGGCCAGGGCGTCCAGGCATTCCTTGACAGCAACCGTGCTCTCCTCATCGAACCCGCTCCGCTTTGCCAAGGCACGGAAGATCCGCACGTCGCTGAGCCGTACACGTACCGCTTCCGCCGGAACCCCCAGAGCCCGCAGAGCACCGGAGACGAAGGTGATGACCTCGGCATCCGCAGCCACCGAGGCGACCCCGAGGACCCCCGAACTGGCGGAACTCCCGTTCCTTGCCCGGACCCAAGGTCTCCACGGCCTCGTTGCGCCAACACAGCAGGTCGTAGAACACCTTCAACGGCAACACCTGGAAAGGCAGCACCGAAGCCAGCCAACGTGCCACCGAAACCGTTCCCTCCGGGATCAGCACCGCCGGTGTGGTCCGGTAGGTCGTGGAGTGCCCGTTGCCGTAGTCGGAGGCCTCCAACTCGAACACCCCCTTGGGGTTCCACTCGGGCCACGGCGAAGCTCCCATGACATTACGGCTGTGCCCGCAGTCGGCGCAGATTACCCTTTGTCTTTTCCTCGCGCCTCGGTTGCAGGGATACCGGCGCGTGCGGCGCGTAGTGCGTCGCGGTACTCGGTGGTCCAGTCGGCGTGCCGCTGGTCGGCGGGCAGTCCGTCCAGCCCGGTGGCGAGCAGGTCGGCGGCGGTGGCGTGGTCGCCGAGTTCGAGGTGGACGAAGCCGATGTTCATCTGGAAGAACGCGGGCCGGTACCAGTAGGTGAACGGGGGCGGATCTCCGGCTGCGGCGGCGGTTCCGACAAGGCCGACGGCCTTGTCGAGGAGGCGGCGGGCGGTGTCGGCATCGCCGAGGGCCGCATGCCCCTGGGCAGCCTGCAGGGTGTCAAAGGTGCGCTGGGCCGGGTGGATGCCAGGGGTGTGCAGGGCGGCTTGGGCGGCGCGGATGACCGCGTGGTGGCGGCCCTGCTGGCGAGCTACATATCCGCGGAAGCTCACCGCGTTGGCGGCCAGGGTCGGCTCTCCCGCGTCGTCGGCCATCTCCTCGGCTTGGCAGAACAGGGCCACAGCGGTGCGGTCGCGGCGCAGGGCGGCGTGCAGCCAGCCGGTGAACTGCACCCACTCGGCCGCGACCGCGGCGAATGCGTTTCGGTGCGGCCCCCGCGCTTCACGGAGTAAACGGATCACCGTGTCGGTCTGGGACGCCAGGCCGGGCAGTACCGTGCTCGGTCCCACCACGTCCTCCAAGTGCCGCTGGGCTGCCAGTACCTGGGTGAATGCCGTGACAGAAGCCCTGTCGACTCGTGAAGGGTGTTTGAGCGCGTAACCGAGACGGTTCCGGTCGTCCGTGTTCATCCCGGCTTCGTCAAGGAGCGGTTCTATGGAGAGCGGTTCGGTGGCTTTGGGCGCGCCGAGTCCTTCGAGGGCGTGGCGTTTCTTCGTTTGATTGCGCAGGGAGCGTTTGCCGGACTCCATTTGCGAGACCATGCCCTGGGACAGGCCGGCCATGTTCGCGATCGCCTCTTGGGTGAGGCCGGTGTGCACGCGCAGCAGTCGCACGATCCGCGTCACATCGGAGCGCGCCACCGCCTCGCGAACTTCCGTACGCTGCCAGAAACCAGAGGGAATGCAACGACATGCCCTCCTTGTGCGGTCGTGTCCACAGTTCCCACAGATCATGAAGATGCTTGCCTTGTCGTACGGGAGTACTCATCGCGGTGGGCGGAGTCTGAAGAGCAGAGTCCTCACCGGTTTGACCCGAAAATCCATTCTACGGCTGTTTCGCCTAGGGGGAACTGGAAGAAACTCTCCGGAGCCTTCCATGAAGAGAGTCAGTGGCTGCATGTGGTGGAGGGGGCGGCGTGTGGGCCATGCACTCATATGGGACAACATGGCCGATTTGAGAGGGTTGGCCTACTTGCTTCAAGCAAGGCAGGATTGGCAGATTTGAGGGAAAACTCATGCAATCGAGGGAGCTTGGGTTTTCCTCTTGATTCATGTTTAGCCCATTCTGTGGTGTTTCCAAAAAGTGATCTAAGTTGATTCGGAGAACCACTCCCCAAAATGGTGACTCACCGTTAATCTCCTGGGTGCGCAGCGTCAGATCCAAGACCTGGAGGCCCATCAGTGCGATTTTGGGCATTTTTACGTAAACGTCGGTGTGTCAGACTGCGAAGCAGTGCGCTGGTTGCTGCGGTCGTGCTTGTACTGCTTGCCGGCGGGTGTGCAGAGGAGTCCTCGCAGTCCCCGTCCGAGGGCGCTACAGCAGACTCCAGTCCGGCCATTGACCCGGTGGAGGCCGAAGCCGTCATCGACGCCTACCGGACCTGGCGCAGGATCCAAGACGAAGTACTTACTGGTCAACGGGACATCGAGGATGTCCAAACCGAGTTGGACGCCGTGGTCACAGGTCAAGCCGTGGACGATCTTCAAGAGAGCATGGACCTTTACACACAACACGGCGTTGTCGTGCAGGGCAGAAGCAGCATCTCCCCTGAGGTCACCGCGATGAACCTCGACGGTGTCCCGCCCACAGCGATCCTGACTGACTGCCTGGACACGTCGAACACAGACATCGTCGACGCGGAGACGGGTGAATCCCGCAAGGTCTCCTCTGAAGTCCAGAGCGAGCGGGTCGTAGTAACCGCACAAGCTGAGAAGACCTCTGATGGACGTTGGGCCATTTCAGAGGTGACCACAGACTTCGACCGGTCATGCTGAAACTTAAAAGGCTTGCCTGGGCTGTTCCCCTCGCTGCGGTTGCCTCTCTGGTCAACGTTCCCTTGGTCTCTGCTGACAACGGTGTTACCTGCGACTCCTCCGCAGGAAACTGCTTCGTGGCTGCCGAGGCTCCTGGGTCTTCTGGCGGCACGAGCAGTCCGAACGGTGGACGCGGAAGCCGCAGCAACGGTGGTCAGGCGAGTGGTTCGTTGTCGGGGACGGTGGGCTGTGAGGCGCGCAGTGACGGTGCTCGGGGGCAGATGTGTCTGGCCGCGCCGTCGATCGGCGGGGGAGCACCCGCGCCGCCGTCGCCGGCCGAGGTCGCCCAACAAGCCGTGGAACTGCTGCCGCTGGGTGCCCCGGACATCCGGCTCGCGCCCCCGTCCTCGGGCCTGGTCGGGGTGCCGGTGTGGATGTGGGTGCACACCAGCGAGGAGACGTGGGGACCGATCTCACGGACCGCGTCGGTGCGCGGCGTGTCGGTGACCGCCACCGCTCAGGCCTCCAGAGTCGTGTGGGACATGGGCGACGGAACGACCGTGACCTGCCACGGCCCCGGCACCCCCTACACCCCCGACCAGGGCGCGAAGCCTTCCCCTGACTGCGGTCACAACTACACCGCTCCCAGCACTTCCCACCCCCAGGGCCGCTACCGGATCACCGCGACGACGCACTGGTCGATCCGGTGGAGCGGCAGCGCCTCAGGCTCCGACGCCATGGCGCGCACCTCCACGGCCTCGCTGGCCGTGGGTGAGGCCCAGGCCCTCACCCAGTAGGCGCGCACAGCCGATTCCCTCACCACACGAGAAAGAAAGCTCATGTCAGTCGACTTAGACACCGACGCCCCCGATTCCCGGGTGTTCGACGACGATATCGACGCGGTGCCCGCGGTCCAGCCGCTGCGCTCTCGACGGCGCACCGGCCTCATGTTGGGCGGGGTCGCTCTCATCGCCGGGTGCGGTCTGCTCAGCGCCCTGCTCTACCTGGGCGTGGACGACCGCGAAGAAGTCCTCGCGCTGGCCCGCGACGTGCCCTACGGGCAGCGGTTGACCGGCCAGGACCTGGTGGCGGTGCGTGTCGCCCTGGACCCGGCCGTGGAGGCGGTGCCCGCGGACTCCCTCACCGACGTGATCGGCACCCCGGTCGCCGCCGAACTGCACCAGGGGCAACTGCTGCCCCCGGCCAGCCTGCACGGCGACGCCGACCCGGCAACCGGTCGGCAACTGGTGGCCGTGCCGTTGCGCGCCGCCCAGTTCCCGGTGCGGGGCCTGCGTTCGGGGGATCGGGTCGACATCGTGTCCACGCCCGCGGCCGGGGGTGAGGCACCCAGCGCGCCGCCGCCGGTCATCTCGGCGCGGGTGGTGCGGGTGGGTGAGGCCGACCTGGACGGGACGCGGGTGGTGGACGTGGAGGTCGCGGCCACCGACGGGGCCGCGCTGGCCGCCCGTGTGGCCACCGGCAACATCGCCGTCGTCGTCAACCCGGCCGAGGCGGGGTGAGTGATGCTGCTCTGCCTGACCAGTGCCAAAGGCTCGCCCGGGGTCACCACCACGGCGTTGGCGCTGACCCTGACCTGGCCGCGTCCGGTGCTGCTGGTGGAGGCCGACCCGGCGGGCGGTGACCTGCGGTCGGGGTTCCTGCAGGGGGCTGACACCGCGCACCGCAACCTGCTGGAGGTGGCGCACACGGTGCGGCACGGTCTGGACGCCGCCGACATCGCCGCCCGCTGCCTGGCCCTGGACCCGCCCGAACGCACCAGGCTCGTGCTGCCGGGCCTGCCCGGACCGTTCCACGGAGCCGGTCTGCGGGCCCTGTGGCCGCGTTTCCTGGACGCCCTGGCCCATCTGAAGGTCCGCGACCCGGTCTGGCCCGCACCCGTGGACGTGGTGGTGGACTGCGGGCGCATGGACCACCCCCACATGCCGTGGCGGTTGGTGGAGGCCGCCGACGTGGTGGCCGTGGTGGTGCGCACCACGCTGCGGTCGGTCCTGGCCGCCCAGCCGCACGTCGAGCATCTGCGCGCCACGTTGGGTCAGGTCACGGGCCGCCCCGCGGCGCTGGTGGCCGCGGCCATCACCGAGGGCTCCTATTCGGTGGGTGAGCTGCGTGCGGTCGGTGTCGACGTGGCCGCCACCCTGCCACACGATCCGGTCGCGGCGCGGGTGCTGTCGGAGCGGGCGGGCCGGCGCGGCCTGTCGGCGCGGTCGCAGTTCCTGCGCGGTGCCCGCACCGCGGCGGCCGCGCTGCGTGAACGGGCGGCCCGCACCGGCCACGCCACTGGTCCTGCGCCTGGTGGGGTCGCGGCGGGGGAGGTGGCGCGTGTCCACGGTCTATGACCTGCGTTCGCGCATCGCCGCCACCGAGGCCGCGGCCGAAGAGGAGGCGCCGCTGGTGGAGTGGGCCGATGTGCGCCACCTGCGCTCGGTGGTGGTGGAACGCCTGACCAGTGCCCTGGGAGAGCATCCCGTTGATGAGGAGTACCGCCGCCAGTTGGGGCGGGAGTTCATCGCCGAGGAGGTCAGAGAATGGGGCGACCGGCAGGTCAGCGCCGGCCGCACCCCCAGTCGCGCCGATGAGCGGCTGATGCGCGACCGCCTGTGGGACGCGCTGTTCGGGCTGGGCCGCCTGCAGCCGCTGCTGGCCGAGGGCGTGGAGAACGTCGAGATCAACGGCTACGACGAGGTGTGGCTCCGGTTGGCCTCCGGCAGCGTGGTGGCCGCCGATCCGGTGGCCGACAGCGACGAGGACCTGGTCGCCGAACTGCGGTTCCTCGCCTCCCAGGCCGGGCGCACCCTGTCGACGGCCAAACCCAGCCTGCACCTGGAACTGGCCGACGGCAGCCGCCTGGCCGCGATGATCGAGACCGTCCGCCGCCCGCACGTGGTCATCCGCCGCCACCGCCTGAGCGACATGGGACTGGGGGACCTGGTGCGGCGCGGCATGGTCTCGGCCAACCTCGCCCACCTGCTGGCCGCGGCCGTGCGCGGCCGCCTCAACCTTCTGGTGACCGGGCCGCAGAACTGCGGCAAGACCACCCTGGTGCGTGCCCTGGCCTCGCTGATTCCCGACGGGGAGCGGTTCGCCACCGTCGAGCAGGAGTACGAACTGCACCTGGACCGGCTGGGACGCCACCGGCACGTGGTGGCGATGCAGGCCCGCGAGGGCGGCTCCGAAATCGGCCCCGACGGGCGTCCCGCCGGACAGATCGGCCTGGACCAGATCATCCGCGACGCGCTGCGCATGAACCTGGGCCGCATCATCGTGGGCGAGGTCCGCGGCGGCGAGGTCGTGCCGATGCTGGACGCGATGACCACCGGCGACGGCGGATCCATGGCCACCCTGCACGCCCACTCCGCGCGGGGGGCGGTCGAACGCCTGGTGGCGCTGTGCGGACGGCACGGTCTGGTGCCCGAGGTCGCCTACCGGATGATCGCCGACGCGCTGGACCTGATCGTGCAGGTACGCCTGGTGGACGAGACGTGGCGCGAGGGCGGGCAGCGGCAGCGGTTCGTCAGCGAGGTCGTCGCGCTCGAGCCCGGCGAGCACGGCCGCCCCGCCCTGACCCACCTGTTCCGCCCCGACCGCCGCGGCCGAGCCGCGGCCACCGGTATCCCCGCACCCCAGGTGGAGGCCCTGGCCAGCGGTGGGCTGGACCCGCGGTGGCTGGCCCCCGGAAACGACCAGTGGCACCACGACGGTGAGAGGAGCCTGCGATGAGTCCCGTCGTGGTGGTGGCGCTGGCCGGGGCGGGGCTTGCCGGGGGCCTCCTCGCCGCCGTCACCGGACTGCGCCGCACCCCCGAGCCCGCACAGCACCGCCCCGACTGGCTGGGCAGGCTCGTCCACCGGGCCGGCCGGTACCGACACCGCCTCACCTGGGCCGGGACCGGTGTGCTCGCCGGAGTGGCGGGGTGGCTGTTCACCGGCTGGCCGCTGCTGGTCCTCGCCGTCCCCGTCGCGTTCCTGGGGCTGCCGCTCCTGCTCGGCGGGGCACGGCAGGCACGCGAGCGCATCGCACGCCTGGAAGCGGTCGAGGAATGGGTGCGCACCCTGGCCGGCCGCCTGGCCGCGGGCATCGGCCTGGAACAGGCACTGGCCGCCGGCGCCCAAGGCGCACCCGAACGCATCGCCCCCGAGGTGGGGCGGCTGGCCGCCCGGTTGCGCCAGGGCCAGCACGCCGAGGCCGCGCTGCTCCGCCTGGCCGACGAACTGGCCTCGGCCACCGGCGACCAGGTGGTGGCCCAACTGCTGCTGGCCTGCCGGCGGCGCGGCCCCGGCACCGCCGAGGTGCTGCGCGAGTTGGCCGACTGGGTCGCCGAAGACGTCACCCGCCTGCGCGAAGTGGAAGCCGAACGGGCCCGGCCCCGCTTCACCGCGCGCGCGGTCACCGTGATCGCGGTGGGCGCGTTCGCGTTCATGGCCACCGTCGGCGACTACATGGCCCCCTACGCCACCCTCCACGGCCAAACAGTGCTGGCCGTGCTGTTGAGCGTCTTCGCCGCCGCGCTGGTGTGGATGCGCCGCATCACCACGGCCGAGCCCGACCACCGCCTGTTCGACCCGCAGGAGGCGCCCCGATGCTGATGTGGACCATCGCCGCGGGCCTGGGCCTCGGCGCGGGAGTGGTGTGCCTGGTCGCCGCCTTCCTGCCGTCGCGCCCCGACCTGCGCGCCGCCCTCGCCCACACCACCAACCCCCCGCCCCGGGAGCGCCACCGGTGGACGTGGGCCACGGTGGCGCGCCTGCCCTACCGCGACCTTCCCCTGGATGATGACCCCACTCGGCACGTGCTGCGCAAACTCGCCGGGGCCGCACTCGGCGCCCTGCTGCCCGGCACACTGGCCGCGCTGTCGGCCCTGGCCACCGGCACGGTGCCGTTCGCGGTCGGCGGCGTGGTGGTGCTGGCCGGAACAATCGCGGGGTTCGTGCTGCCCGACCTGGTCGTGCGCGCCCGTGCCCGACGGCAACGGGCCGCCATGCGCCACGCCGTCGGCGCCTACCTGATGCTGGTGGCCCTGGAGCGCCGCGCCGGCTCGGCCGCCCAGCAGGCCCTGGTCCGCGCGGCCCGCGTCGCCGACACCTGTGAGGCTTTCGCGCACATCCGCGCGAGCCTGGACCGCGCCCAACTGGACCGCCGCCCCGCCTGGGAGGGCCTGCACGCCTTGGCCGCGCGTGTCCACGTCACCGAACTGCGCGACTGCGCCGACATCATGGCCGCCTCCACCGACGGCGCCGCCGTCACCGACACGCTGCTGGCCCGCGCCCGCGGCCTGCGCGGCGAAACCCTCAACCAGCAGCGCGCCCGCGCCAACGAGGCCTCCGAACGCATGGTCGTGCCGGTCGCCCTGCTCGGCCTGTGCTTCACGGCCCTGCTGATGTATCCGGTCCTGATCCGACTGCTCACCCTCTGACCGCTTTCGACAACGCTGGGAACGCCCGTGACCACTCTGCTTCTGCTGCTGCACACCCACACCACCACGATCCGCGACGCCCTGGAAGCGCGGCGCGAGAACGCGAAGGGTGATGTCGGACTGTCCACACTGGAGATGGCCGTCATCGCCCTGGGCACCCTCGGCCTGGCCGTCGCACTGGTCACCGCCCTGACCGCCGCCGTCAACGGCCGCCTGGAACAGATCCAGTGACCCGCCACACCACCGACCGCGGATCCGTGTCCCTGGAGTGGGCGGTCCTCTTCCCCGCCCTGCTCCTGCTGATCGCGGGCATCGTCCAGGGCGGCCTGTGGTTCCACGCCCGCCAACTCGCCCTGGCCGCCGCCCAGGAAGGCGTGCGAGCCGGCCGCGCCGAACACGCCCCACCCGGCACGGGCACGACCACGGCCGAACGGTTCCTCAGCGACCACGCCCACCCCCTGCTCGCGAACACGGCGGTCACCGACCACTCCTCGACCGCCGAGATCCGCATCCACGTCACCGGCGAGACCCTCTCCCTCGTCCCCGGCATGCGCATACGGGTGACCCAGGAGGCCGCCGGAGCCGTGGAACGCTTCACCCACCCGGGGCAACCATGAACCCGCGCGACAGCGGCAACGCGACCCTGGAGTTGGCCGCCATGGCCACGGCCCTGCTTCTGATCGTCGGACTGCTCGTGGTGGCGGGCCGGGTCCAGGTCAGCCGCCACGCGGTCGAGGAAGCCGCCCGGGACGCCGCCCGCGAAGCCTCCATCGCCCGCACCGCCACCACCGCCCGAACCAACGCCCACGCCGCGGCCGAACGCACCCTCGACGCACAGGGCCTGCGCTGCACCAGCCTGCACGTCACCGTCGACACCACCGACTTCACCCAACCCCCGGGCAGGCCGGGACAGGTCGCGGCCACCGTCACCTGCCGCATCGACACCAGCGGCCTGGCCCTGCCCGCCCTGAGCCCGCGCACGGCCACCGCCACCGTCCACAGCCCGCTCGACACCTACCGGGAACGCACCCCATGACCCCCCACCCCAGCGACGACCGGGGCAACATGAGCCTGTTCCTCGCCGTCACCACCACCGCGCTGTTCCTCGTGGTCGGCCTGGTCGTCGACGGCGGCGCGAAGATCCGAGCCGCCCAGCACGCCCACGCCACCGCCGAGGAGGCCGCCCGCGCCGCCGCCCAGGCCGTCGACGCCGCCGCCGTGCTGCGCGGCGAAACCGTGCGCATCGATCCCGCCCGGGCGGCGGCCGAGGCCACCGCCTACCTGGACGCCACCGGCGCGACCGGCACCGCACACGCCTCCTCACCCACCACGGTCACCATCACCGTCACCGAGACCCGGCCGACCGTGCTGCTGTCCCTGATCGGCATCCACCAGGTGAGCGCCACCGCGACCGCCACCGCCCGTATCGCCACCTCGACCACCGCGGAGCACCCATGACCTCGACCCGCCTCCGACCGACCCGCACCACCGGCGGCCTGGCCCGCGCCCTCGGCGCCCTCACCGTGCTCGCCGCCGCCCTGGTCGGCCTGCCGTGGCTGCTCACCCTCGCCACCACCCGCCTGCTCCCCGCCACGCCGCCGGGATGGGAGGAGGCGTGGTGGGCGCTGGTCCGCCCCGACAACGGCACTCTCTTCCTGGGATTCCTGCTCGTGGTGGCCTGGGCGGCCTGGGCCGGGTTCACCCTGTGCGTGCTGCTGGAGATCATCGCGCAGCTTCGCCGCCGCCCCACCGTGCGCCTGCCCGGACTGGGCTGGGCCCACCTGGGCGCGGCCAGCCTGGTCTCCGCCGTACTACTCGGCTTCACCAGCTCACCCGCCGTGGCCGCCGAACCCGTGAACCCGGACGTCGTCGTAACGGTTGCCGAGGAGACCAACCGCCCACCCGAGGCCGCTGTGGCCGCCGCGGAGCCGTGCGCCCAGCCCACCCACACCGCGGACTGCCACGACACCTACGTCTCCATCGCCGCCACCCGTCTGGGGGACGGCGACCGCTACCGCGAGATCGTCGACCTCAACTGCGGCCGCACCATGCCGGACGGCACCGTGCTGAGCGGCGACGAGTTCCTCGAACCCGGCTGGGAACTGCTGCTGCCCGACGATGCCGTACCCGACCGGACAGCGGAGACCGTGTCAGAAGCCGCAGCCGGCGCTGAGGCCGCGGTGGACGGAGCACACGAGACCGTCACCGCGGACACGGCCACCGACAGCGGCGACACCTCCGTCCCACACGCCGTCCACAACCGATCCGACGACCACGGCAGCATCCCCGAAATAGGGGAAGGAGCAGACGGCACCGACACCGCCGCTCCCAGCGTGGACAACGAATCCATGGAGACGGCTGAGGAAGCCCCGACGCCCGACACCTCTTTCCCGGACTCCGAGAAACACCAGACGGCGACCGATGATCAGGGAAGTCCCGAAACAGCGGAGGAGTCGACCACCACCACTCCCCAGCCAGCCCACACCCCGGAACCGCCTGGCGGGCCAGCGACACCCCAAGCCGATTCGGCCGTCCCCGACCAGCCCTCATCGGAAACCGGTGACCACGACACCGACTCCGCCGAGGATGACGAACCCGCCCCCGCACCAACCACACCAGCCGAGACCACCACCGCGCAGCCCCGCACCGCCACCGCCGAGAACCAAAAAACAGACACCGAACAGATCGAACTGACAGCCCAGGAAGACGACGACACCGACGAGACACCCCTGGCAGCGGGAACCATCGCCACCGGCGCGATGCTCGCCTCCGGCATCCTCGCCCTACTCGGCACACGCCGCCTGCTCCAACACCGCGCCCGCCGCCCCGGACACCGCATCGCCCAACCCGACACCGAATCCACGATCCACGCGGAAGAAGACCTGCGCCACCACGCCGACCCGGCCAGCGTGGAACTCCTCGACCAAGCCCTACGCTCCCTGGCCGCCACCGCCGAAACCGAACACCTGCCACCACCCCCACTGCTCGGCGCCCGCGTCACCGCCACCGGCTGCGAACTCCTCCTCGCCGACCACGCCAACCCCGCCCACGAGGCGATCCCCCCGTTTCGCGCCCTGGGCCGCTACTCCTGGGCACTCGACCCCGGCGACGACGCACTACTGCCCACCGAACAGGCCGCCACCACCGCCGCCCCCTACCCGGGCCTGCTCACCCTTGGCCAGGACCCCACCGGCGCCCACCTGCTCGTCAACCTCACCCACATCGGCGCGATCACCCTCACCGGCACCGACGACCACATCCAGCAGGTGCAGTGGGCACTGGCCGTGGAACTGGCCACCTCCCAGTGGGCCGACCACGTCAACACCACCCTGGTCGGCGTCGATCCCGACCTGCCCGCCCTGCTCGACACCGAACGACTCCGCACAGCCGACGACATCGACACCTGGCTGGACGGCATCGAAGCGATGGCCGGCGACCTGGCCACCACCTACCCGACCGAAGCAGGCACCCCGGAGATCCTGCTCACCACACGCCCACTGTCCCCCGGGCACCTGCGCCGACTCCGCGCGGCCACCCTCGCCGCCCCCACCGACCTGCCGGTCGCAATCATCGCCGCCGCCACCGACACACACCACTTCCCCACCGAATGGACCCTGGACGCCACACCCGAAAAGCGCGTCACCCTGCCCGAACTGGGCCGCGCCATCACCCTGCAACGCGCCACCCCCGACGACCAGGCCCACCTCACCGCCCTGCTGGCCACCACCCACGAACCGGACGAACCCGACCCCGAATGGGACCTGGTCCCCGCCGAACCAACCGGACCACCCCCGCCCCACACCGACCCCGGTTCTGCCGCAGACTCCGCCGACACCATCAGGGACGGGGAAGTGTCCACCCCGCCCTCCCCCGCCCCGCATCCACCCCCGGCCGGCGGCGGACCGGACACGGACCAGCCGCACCGCCCTCTACCACCGATACCGCCGCTTCGGCTCCGCGACCCCGGAGCACCGTTCATCCGAGTGCTGGGAACCGTCGACATCGCCGGACTGGACACCGCACAGCTCGAAGCGGGCAAGCGCCGCGCCCTGGTCGAACTCGCCTGCCTGCTCGCCCTCAAACCCGGCCAGACCCCCGACGACGTGGCCCGGACCATGGGCGGACCACGCGGACCATGGTCGGCCTCCACCCGCTCGGCCAACCTCAGCCGCCTGCGCACCTGGCTCGGCCGCACCCCCGAAGGCGACCCCTACTTCCCCACCATGACCAACGGCCGCTACCAACTCTCACCGGCCCTGGGCTGCGACTGGACCGACTTCCACCGCCTGTCCCACCGCGGCCTCGCCCATGACACCCCCGAAGGCACCCACTTCCTGCTCCAAGCCCTCGACCTGGTCCGCGGTGAGCCGTTCAGCGGCGCCGCCCCGGGCCGCTACGCCTGGGCCGAACCACTCAAACACACCATCAACGCCGCCGTCGCCGACACCACCCACACCATCGCCGTGCGAGCCCTGGCCAGCGGCGACCTCGCCCCGGCCCGCGAAGCCCTCATCAAGATCCTGGAGATCGACCCAGTCAACGAGCTGCTCTACCGCGACCTCATCCGCCTGGAACACCAGGCGGGAAACCCCAAAGCCATCGACCGGGCCGTCCAGCGCCTCACCATCGCCCTGGACACCCTCGACCTGGACATGGAACCGGCAACCATCGAACTCATCAACCAAGTCACCGCAAACAGGTAGATTCTCATCGCAGTAGCAGTCGGTCTCATGTGAAGGTGGCTCGATGTCCACTTCGGAACCCCAAGCTCTCATCCAGCCCCCGGGAGGTTCCGAAGTCAGAAACGGACAAGAAGGCTTAAATCTTCTCGTCCTCTTGCAGTTGTCTGGCTACTTTCCGAAGCACCCCCTGAACAGAGGGAGGCGACAACGGCCCCAAGCGGGCCGTCCACATTGAAGGACTGCTGATCAGCACTGCTGATTCTGCTGCCTACTGCGACAACGGCCCCAAGCGGGCCGTCCACATTGAAGGTTGGCTCAGGGGCCGGGGAGTCCGATTGATCACCGGGCGACAACGGCCCCAAGCGGGCCGTCCACATTGAAGGTCTGGATGGACAACGATGCGGCGGGATGGGAAGCCGCGACAACGGCCCCAAGCGGGCCGTCCACATTGAAGGACCACCACGCCCCCGCCCGCCGTCTGACCGGTGAGGCGACAACGGCCCCAAGCGGGCCGTCCACATTGAAGGAGATCCACAGGTCGGCGCTGACCTACGGGCAGTCGGCGACAACGGCCCCAAGCGGGCCGTCCACATTGAAGGCTCGTGTAGCCGATGAGCTGGGCTTGCCTCCTGTGGCGACAACGGCCCCAAGCGGGCCGTCCACATTGAAGGTCATCGGCGCCGTGGTGCGGGTGCTGGTGGTCCGGTGCGACAACGGCCCCAAGCGGGCCGTCCACATTGAAGGGAGAAGGGCGGCATCACCGACGGGCGGTCCGGCAAGGTGCGACAACGGCCCCAAGCGGGCCGTCCACATTGAAGGTTCCGGGTGCTGGTCGACGGCTCCGAGGAGCTGGCGGGCGACAACGGCCCCAAGCGGGCCGTCCACATTGAAGGGGTCTGGGCGGCTGCGCCTGCGCCACCAGGTAGGCGCGACAACGGCCCCAAGCGGGCCGTCCACATTGAAGGGGCGTCTACCTGCGGCGCGGCGCGGGCGCGCTCACGCGACAACGGCCCCAAGCGGGCCGTCCACATTGAAGGGTGTTCGTGTTCCAGGAGCGCACCCCGCCGTACCTGGTGCGACAACGGCCCCAAGCGGGCCGTCCACGTTGAACAGGTTTGCCTGGTGATCTCTCTGTTCGGGGAATTTGTGGTTTTCTGTTCGGTTTTGTTGTTCTCCTGATTCTTGTCGTAGGCGGCCAGTAGAGTCTTTTCTCCCCTGATTGAAAGCGCGGTCGTCGTATGACTTCCGTGCCCGCGTGGGGTTTTCGCGATTGTGGGAGGAGTGGTGATGTCTGCCGGTTTTGTCGATGTTCTGCTGGAGGCGGTGGGTCCTGGCCGGTCGTGGGCGGGGGTGGTGATGCGGTCGGAGTTCCGTCCGGCCGCGGGGGAGAAGGTGTTTCCGCCGTCGTATCCGGTGAACGAGCGGGAGCCGGGTGCGACGCCGTACCTGTTCGAGACTCGGTGGGTCGGTGACCAGGAACGCGATGTGGTGGTGTTGGACCAGCCGCCGAGCCAGGCCAACCGGGTGGAGCAGGCGCTGCTGGAGGCCCGGGACGAGGGGCGGATTCGGCTGCCATTGTTCGAGCTGGTCGCGGACACGTCGCGGGGGCCGCTGCGGTTGACGTCGTTGGAGTTTCCGCACCGCTACGCCGACGCCTACCTGCGCGACAGCGAGCTGGACGGGGTGCGGTTCGACAAGACCGAGGTGGGTCGGCGGCTGCGGTCGGCCTCGGCGGTGGACGTGCGCCCGCTGTACGAGTGGTCGCCGGAGTCTCTGCTGTTCGGCGCCTGGGACTCGCACCGCAAGGGCCGAGCCGCGAAGTTCCCACGCGTCTACTCCTCTTCGATTATCGGCCTGGACCCGGAGAAGGGGGAGCGGCGAAGCGGGCGGATGGACCCGCTCAACCTCACCGGTACGGTGAAGGACTCCTCCAAAGCCGCCGAGGACTGGGAGTTCGTCGCGGCCGGGGAGAAAACCAAGGGCAAGAAGCTGAGCGAGGCCGGACACGGCAACATCGCCCCGAACCCGGTGCACGGCGGAGTGACGATCACCAAGGCACTGCGGTCGGGCTGGCTGTCGCTGTCCGGGCTGGCACGGCTGCGGTTCGGCGACGCCCCGGCCGAGGCCGCCCGTCTGGCGCGGGCAGCACTGGCGGCGCTGGCGATCGCCGGGGACCGGTTGGCGTTCGGCGCACCGTCGGTGTGGCTGCGCTCGGGCTGCGATCTGGTGCGCACCGACGAGACGCTGGCCTTCGAGCCCGCGGACAATGGGAAACCGGAGAAGATCACCCTGTCGGCCGACGAGGCGATCGACGCCTTCCACGAGTTGTGCGACCGCGCCGCCGCCGCAGGCATCGCCATGTCGTCTGAGACCGTGACGCTGCGACCGATTCCCGGACTGGCCAAGGCGATCGAGTACTCCACCACCAAGGCCGCAGACGAGGGGGAGTAGCGCCGATGCCGCTGGTGATTGATGCGCGGCTGCGGGAGGGACGCTACGACGCCGCCGACGGGTGGCGGGACGTGGTGGAGTGGCCCCCGCACCCCTCCCGCCTGTTCTGCGCCCTGGTCGCCTCGGCCCACAGCGAACCGGAACGGGCGGCACTGCGCTGGCTGGAACAGCAGAAGCCCCCGCAGGTGTGGGCCAGCGAATCGGTGGAGACGTTCTCCTACCGCTCCTACGTAGTCACCAACCGCACCGAGAGCAAGGGCGGCAACCAGGCCTGGCCCGGCCGTACCGCCGCCCCCCGCCACCGGGTTGCGGGCCTGCCACGCAGTGCGGAGTTCGCCTTCGTGTGGCCCGACACCGACCCCGACCCGCAACTGGTGGAGGTGCTGGGCGAACTGGCGTGGCGGGTGCCCTACCTGGGACGGTCCACCAGCACGGTGGCGCTGCGCGTCCACACCTCCCCGAAACCGCGCGAGGAGTGGCGAATCCACGCCCCCGCCGCACTGGACAGCCCCAACACTGTCACCCTGGGAGTCCCCTATCCGGGCTACCTGGAGGAGTTGGACGCCGCCTTCGCGGACGGGCGGCGTGCCTGGGAGGTGCGGCGCACCATCGCCTACGCGCCCCTCGGCGAGGATCGTCCCGCCAACAGTGTCCAGGCGGTGCGGGGACCGTTCGCCCACATGCTGGTGTTCGCGTTCGCACCCGGCACGGTGCGGCCCGAGGGAAGCGAGTTGCTGGTGTTGACCCGGCGGCTGCGGGACGCGGTCATGGCGCGCATCGGCTCCGAAGTGCCGCCAGAGGTGTCGGGGCACGCCGCCGACGGGCAGCGCCACGTCGGCTATCTCGCGTTTCCCGACGTCGGGCACCGGCACGCGCGCGGCCACCTGTTGGGTGTCGGGCTGGCCCTGCCCGCCGGGATGAGCCCAGTGGCGTGGACGAAGATCCGCGCGGCCCTGGTGGACGATCCCCTGGAACGCCTGGTGCTGGGCCGCCGAGGCGCTTTCGACCTGGTCTACCAGCAGGTTCCCGACAACCGGCGGACACTGAACCCGCGGTACTGGTCGGCCGGACAGCGGGGCAGCCGCGAATGGGTGAGCGCGACCCCGCTCATGCTGGACCACTTCGCTCGCCGCAACTCCGATCTGGGCGAGTTCGTGCGCCGCTCGGTGGTCACCGCGGGCTACCCCGACCCCGTCGAGGTGGCCGTGTCGGTTCCGCCGCTCACCCGGGGCGCGATCCTGCGCCCGCCCAAGCAGACGTTTCCCCAGGACCGCCCGCGGCGGCGGATCGTGCACGCGCGCCTGCGGTTCGCCGAGCCGGTCATCGGCCCCGTGCTGGTCGGATCGATGCGCTACCTCGGCATGGGCCTTTTCGCCCCCACGACTTCTCCCGCGCAGGCTCCCGAGTCGGAGAGGAACGACTGATCGTGTCGAAGTTCGACGTCGCGGCGTTCGAGGAGTTCTACCGTGCCATCCACGGGGACCGGGAACCGTTTCCGTGGCAGAACGCGCTCATGAGCCGCCTGCTGGACGGGCAGGACTGGCCGGACGCGATCGACGTGCCCACCGGACTGGGCAAGACCAGCCTGCTCGACATCGCCGTCTTCGCCGCGGCCACGGGCGTGCCCGCCGCGCGCCGCCGCGTGTTCTTCGTGGTGGACCGCCGCCTGGTCGTGGACGAGGCCTACGACCACGCCGAGAACCTCGCCGCCAAACTCAACAACCCCGCTCCCGGGTCGCTCCTCGCCGAGATCGCCGACGCCCTGCGCCCCACCGGTGCCCGGGACGAGGAGTCCGTGGTGGAGGCCACCCGGATGCGCGGCGGCGCGACCTGGTCATGGCGATGGGTGGAGCGCCCCGACCGGTACGCCCTCGTGGTGGGCACGGTCGACCAGATCGGCTCGCGCCTGCTGATGCGCGGCTACGGCGTCAGCGAGGCGCTGCGGCCCGTCGACGCCGCCCTCGTGGGTACCGACAGCCTGATCCTGGTGGACGAGGCCCACCTGGCCGAAGCAATGATCGAGACCGTCCACACCGCCACCGCCAACCAACCCGACCACCGACTGGCCAGCCCCCGCCTGGTCCGCATGTCCGCCACCGTCGGCCACCACCCCCAGGCCGTGGTCCACCGCACCGACACCGAGGACGAACACCACCCCGTGGCCGGACGCCGTCTGGCCACGCCCCGCCGACTGCACCTGGTCGCCCCCAAGATGACCCGGAAGAACGCGCACACGGTGATGGCCGAGCAGTTGGCCGGGTGGGCCCGCGCCCTCGCCGGTGACGACGGTTGGGGGAAGGTGGTGCTGACCGTGTGCAACACCGTGGCCCGGGCCCGCGCCGTCTTCGACGCACTGGCTCGCAGCGGTGTCCCCGCAGAAGAGCGGGTGCTGCTGACCGGACGCATCCGCCCCATCGACCGCGACCGGCTGCTCCGCGACTACTATCCGCGCATGAAAGTCGGCCGCGATCCCGTCCCGGGACGTCCGTTCCACGTGGTGGCCACCCAGACCGTGGAGGTCGGGGCGAACATCGACGCCGACGCCCTGGTCACCGAATCGGCGTCCCTGCCCGCGCTGATCCAGCGGCTGGGCCGCCTGGCCCGGGCCGCAGAACGGCGGCCCGAGAACGAACAGTGGACCGCGCCGGCGGTCGTGGTCCACGACCCCACGTTCGGAACCGACGACCCCGTCTACGGAAGCGCCCGCCAGGCCACCTGGGACCTACTGGCCTCCCGCACCGGCGTCCTAGTCCCCAAGCCCACGGCGCGACCGCACCCCTCCATGCTGACCGACGGCATGGACGCCTCCCCGCTCGCGATGCGCCAACTGGTGGACGGCCTCGACCCCGCCACCCGCGACAGCCTGCGCGAACCGCGCAGGCGTCCTCCGCTGCTGTGGCCTTCCACCCTCAACGCTTGGACCCGTACCTCCCCGCCCCCGCACCCCGACCCGCCGGTGGCCCCCTACCTGCACGGCTTCGATACCCGCGACCCCGACGTGCAACTGCTCTGGCGCGACGACATCGACCCCGACCTCGCAAAGAGCAACAACGAAGCACTGGAGGCGCTGCGGCAACGCCTGCAGGCCCTGCCGCCCACCGCAGAGGAAATGCTGCAACTGCCCGTGGGGGCGCTGCGCCGCTGGTTCAACGGCCGCCGCCAGGACGCCGGCGGCGTGGCCGACGTGGAAGGCGGCCCCGCCGAACACGACACCACCGACTCGGCCACCCTGGTGGTGCGCTACCGCAACCGCGACACCATCGACGTCATCCCCGCCAGCCAGGTCCGCCCCGGCGACGTCGTCGTCCTGCCCACCCGCTTGGGCGGCTACGACGACTACGGCTGGGCACCCCACTCCACCGACCCGGTCACCGACGTGGCCGACCTGGCCGCCCGCCGCCAGCGTCCCGTCGTCCGACTGCACCCACGCCTACTCGACCACGCCCCCACCCCCGAGGACAAGGAGACGGTGCAGGCACTGCTCAAGCCCGGGACCGACCCTGAGGAGGACCTCGTCCCCGGTGACTACACCGAGGCACTGAAGAAATTCACCAAGGCATCCCAGGGATCTCCTCTGGTCGCCAACCTGCATCGACTCGCCGAAGTCGCCACCACAACCGGGAGCGAAGAGCGGCGCGGCAAAGCTCCAGCAGGGGGCAAAGGCAAGAACAGGAAGGAGCTCGTTGTCGTCTCGCTGCCCGCCGCCCCCGGCCACGACCGCGTCGTGCTCCTGAGCATCAACGGCCTGGGACAGCCTGGCGACGACGACGAGGCCTCCTCCTCGACCGCCCGCACACCTCTCGACCTGGACACCCACCAGGAGCAGGTCGCACGCCAGGCCGCCGAGTTCGCCCGCAACATCGGTCTGAGCGAACACGAGACCCATGCGGTGTACCTCGCCGCCCGCTGGCACGACGAAGGGAAGCGGGATCCCCGCTTCCAGGCCATGCTGTACAACCTGCCTCCTTCGGCTCTGGAGGGGAAGCAGGTGCTCGCCAAGTCCGGATTCGACCCGGCCGACCGGGACACCTACCGCCACGCGCTGTGGCAGTCCGGCTATCCGCGCGGCATGCGCCACGAAGGTCTCTCCGCCCGCATCGCCGCCTGCTACCTGGACCGCGACCGACCCGACACCGTCGACCACGACCTGGTGCTGCACCTCATCGCCACCCACCACGGTCGCTCCCGCCCGCTGCTGCCCGCCGTCACCGATCCCGACCCAGTCACGGTCGACGTCCCCGGAACCGACAGCACGGTCTCCAGCGCCGACCTCCTCGACTGGCAGGCCCCCGAACGCTTCGCCCGGCTCAACCGCACCTACGGGCCGTGGAAGCTCGCCCTGCTGGAGACCGTGGTGCGCCTGGCCGACATCTGGTGCTCCGCGGGTCATCGCCCCACCGAGGCGGAACACATTCCGCCCACCACTCCGCTGCCCCAACCTCCTGCGGAGCCGCGCCGCGCCCGGCACCCGGTCGCCCTGCCAGCCCTGGACGGCCGAGACCCGCTCGGCTTTCTCGCCAGTCTCGGCCTGCTGCGCCTTCTCACCCAGGAAGCAGACCTGCCCGTCCGATTGGCCTTCGACTCCGTCACTGCAACCGCGCACCTCACCAGCCCGCTCGCCGACCTCGACGCCATCGCCACCACGTTGAGCGAGATCGCCGCCGCCATCCCCGAACCCGGCGCCCTCCCCGGCATCGCCCCGGACTGGCCGCCCCAGATCGGCGTGGGCAAGGACCCACTCCGCGTCCGCCATCCCGACTACCGCGCCCTGGCCGCAACCGCCCGAGAGCAGGGCGGGCCCCGAGCCGACGAATGGCTGTCCTGCATCGTCACCGACCTGGCCGTTGACGACGCCGGCCGCGTGGCCCTCACCCCCTACATGGCACCCGCCGGGGGACAGAAGGCCGCCACCTTCTTCTCCAAACCCCTGGACGCGGTCCGCCGCAACCCTGAACGGCTCCACCAGGCTCTCGCCGGTTGGCGGCGTCTTGACGGCTTCACCGGGGAGAACCTCGACCACCGGGTCATCCACATCGCCGCCGACACCCCCACCGGCGAGTCCACACCCGCAGGAGTTCCCGGAGCCACCTGGCTGGCGGTCCAGGCCCTTCCCCTGCTGCGCTTGACCGGCGACGGCAACCGGCCGCAGGCCACCCTGTGGCACCGCCACCGCAAGAGCCGCATCATGGTCTGGCCCGTCTGGAAACCCGACCTCGACCTGGACGCCGTCCAGGCCCTCATCGAGCACCGCGCGCTCAGTCCCCGACCCCGTACTGACGACGACCAGGTCCCACCTGTGCTGTCCCGCCGCCGCCTCGCCCCCCTCGGCGTCATCACCGCCGCAGCCGCCCAGCGCCGACTCGTCCCGGGAGGAAAATCAGCAGGAGTCCTCGTCCCCACCCCCGTCCATCTCGAATAGAACACACGCCGCCCCGGTCAACTCGGCACAGACAGGAGCCCTCTTGCCCAGCCGCTTGGGAACCTCCAGTGCACACCACAACCCCAGGAGGTTCCCAAGCAGAAAAACAGACACCATGGTCGGTACTTCCCAAAACTCCAAGCGGTGTCAGTCGTCTACCAGACGAAAAACCCTGGTCAGACGGAGCGACAACGGCCCCAAGCGGGCCGTCCACATTGAAGGGAGGTGCTGTCCAGCGACGAGGAGGGCCGCCTCTAGCGACAACGGCCCCAAGCGGGCCGTCCACATTGAAGGGACCACTACCTGCGGGTGTTGCGTAGGGGGGGTGTGGCGACAACGGCCCCAAGCGGGCCGTCCACATTGAAGGTCCTGGGCGACCGGGCACAGGTCCTCGGGTGGCAGGCGACAACGGCCCCAAGCGGGCCGTCCACATTGAAGGACGCTGGCCCTGGTCGGGCTGCTCGGTCCAGTCAGGCGACAACGGCCCCAAGCGGGCCGTCCACATTGAAGGCGCCCGTATCTGAAGCCGTGGCTGGCCGGGGAGGCCGCGACAACGGCCCCAAGCGGGCCGTCCACATTGAAGGTTCTGCGGCTCCGGCACGGTGACGGCCGTGGGGGGCGGGCGACAACGGCCCCAAGCGGGCCGTCCACATTGAAGGGCCGCCGACAGCCCCCTGAACACCTGGACCGAGATGCGACAACGGCCCCAAGCGGGCCGTCCACGAGAAACCTGGAACGTGAGGGTATCCGTCCAACCCGGTCTTGCTGCCCCTCGTAGGGGCGATGAGGAACGGTGTCCGTCTCGTAGATCATCGCCCCTCCACCGGGTGGCTGTCCCTTGTAGGGGCGATGAGGAACCGAGACCTGCTTACTGCAGCCGCTCGCGCCCAACATATTGCTGCCCCTCGTAGGGGCGATGAGGAACCCCTGCGGCTCCCGCGGCTCCGGCGGCTCCGAGGCATTGCTGCTCCTCGTAGGGGCGATGAGGAACCCCTGCGGCTCCCGCGGCTCCGGCGGCTCCGAGGCATTGCTGCTCCTCGTAGGGGCGATGAGGAACCCGAGGGTAAAGCCGCCGGTCAGCCCCGGTGTCAGGGACTGGTTTCGGTGGTTTTTTCAGCGGACCTCCGGTAGTGCATCAGACCCCGGCGTGTCGCTGAAAACAGGGGTGGGAAGGCGTAGCAGCGGGACGGTGCTGGGAATGACCGCTGATCACGGTGGGATGACAGTTCTGGGAAAAGTGTTCTCCGTCCGTCACAGCCGACAACGATCGTTCCTCACCACTTGGGGAAGTGGGGGACTGGGGAGAGAATTTGAGTATGGCAGAGCCAAGCTTTGCCGATCTTGCGATCTTCCATGGAAGACTGGGCAGGGACGAGGACCTCGTCCCAGACCGTGTGCTCTCTTGGAGGGCACACGTGGCCCTGTGAGGGGTAGCAAAACTGTTGACGTGGTCTTGAAGCTGTCCTGAACCGCGTCATTGCTCACTCTCATCGCCCCTGCGAGGGGGAGGGCACCCTGACAGGGTGCCCTCCAGTGCGGCTATCGGCTTGTTCTCCGCTCTTCCCGGGTGGACTTCCGCTGCTGGAGGAGTCCCGGTTCCTGCAGGGTGATCGTGGCGCCTTGCAGGGAGATCCCGGACCCGGTCCAGGAGAGTCCCTCCAAGCTCAGGGTGGCGCTCTTGGCGGTCACCTCTGCCGTGTCGTCACTGTCCTGTGTGGTAGAGGCACTGCGGTGCTGGAGCCACATCATGGTCTCGCCCTTTCTTGCTCCGGAGGGAGAGGCTGGTTCGCCACGCCACAGCACGCTAGCGGAAGATTGTTCGACTGTCGACGTCGTCTTAGAAGAGCTAAGCTTTCTCCTAGGGTTGTCCGTGGCCTGTGGGGCGCAGACGCCTGGCAGGGACAAGCCATCCGTGTCAGCAAATTTTGTGATAACCAGCTGTTTTCCTGAGGTCTGCCGTAGGCCTCCTCTAGGTTGGCAAAGACCGCTGCAGTGGGCAGATCTCTGAGAAGGCGGGGTGTGGAATGCGATTGCGGCTGGGGATACGCACGTCGGCTTCGTCGCTGCCGTGGGCGCAGGTTCTCAAGCCGGGACGAAGCCTGGTCTACGAACTCCTGGCGCGGGGTGCTCCCGAGGTGGGAGCGCGCCTGCACTCCGGAGGAGTACCGCCGCACGGAATGGTTCCTTTCGGACACAGCGCCCCGGTGTTTCCGTCGGCGCGACGCAAACGGGGAGCCTATGCCGCTGGTGGCCTCGGTTGGCTGGAGTTGGGCAGTCCGCTGCCCGAGGTGGTCGAAGGGCTGGCCAAAGGATTGGCGGGGCGCGAAGTCCTGGACTGGGGTGGAATCGCGCTCCGGTTGGAGTCGGTGACCGCAGTGGATCCCCCGGAATTCAGTACCGGGCGGGTGCGGTGGCGAACCGCGACTCCGGTGGTGATGAAGGGCTCGGGACGCGACGACGACGGAGTGCGCACCAAACGCGAAGCCTGGGTGCTTCCGGGGGAACCCGAGTTCGCCGAGTACTTCGCACAGAATCTGCGCCGCAAGGCCGAGACGCTGGGACTCGACCCGGACGTGTCGCTGGAGGCGATCACGTGGGTGGGAGCCAAGAGGTCGTTCGCGGTCGGGGGCGGCCTCAAACCAGGGGCGCCGATCGAGGTCGAACTCCGCGGGACCGCTGAGACCCTGCAGGGCATCTGGAGTTGGGGGTTGGGCCAGGCCAACTCCGCGGGATTCGGGTGGGTCGCCGGATGAGCGTCACCACCTCTCGTGCAGAAGACGTGCTGTCGATACGGCTGACCGCTCACCCGATGCAGCGGGTGGGAGCGTTCGCCTTGGCTCTGCTGGCGGCTGACGGGCGGCGTCGCGCCATGAAGCACCCCGAGGAGCTGACACCGGAGGAGATCAGGTCCGCCAATGAGGTGATGACCAAGGACCTGGAAGCCACCGTCGATGCCGCTGACTCCAAACAGCCGGGCGGGTTTTGGCTGGGCGCCAGTTACCTGTTCTGGCCGAACTGTGCCATCAACACCACCAACCGCAAGAAGCGGAGCCGCGAGGAGCGGTGGGCCAAGCTCTATGAATGGCGTGACCTCCCCGAGACTGAGACGTTGCTGGAAGCCCCCTGCGTGCTGTGTGGACGCAGAGCCTGCGGCTGGTACGGCAAAGTCGATGTCCCGCTGGCGTCCAGTACCTCCTACCGCAACACCACGGTCCCCGGCCACGAAGGGCTGGCGCTGTGTCGGGGATGCCTGCTCAGCTTCTACGCGCTTCCATACGCGTGTGAGATCAGCGGTGGGCGCGCTGCCGTCGTACACAGTTGGGATGACCGCTTCCTGGCCCGAGTGGCAGGGCGGCAGGCGAAACGGATGCTCGGCCGTGCCTTGCTGTCATCCGCTGCTGCCTCCTCCCCGGTCCCCTACGCACGTCAACGCCGGGCTATCGCGGCACTGAGGGGATACGAAGAGGAGCTCACCGACGGTGTGGAGCTGCTGGTGTTCACCAACAGCAACAAAGAGCAGGAACTCACCGTCCACTCCCTTGAACAACCTCTGGCCGAGTGGATCAGCGGGTCCGCGCAGGGCCCGCACACTGTGGGATGGGGCTATCTGTGCCGGGCCCACCACACGGACAAAATCCCGGGAACCGCGTTGTTGGCCCGCAACCTCTTCGCCGAACCGCAGCGCGTGGTCTCCTCAGCCGCCTCGTATACGCGCCGCCTCCTCGAAGAAACCGAGCAGGTTCCGGGTGAGAGCCCGGTCCTGGCCGAGACCTGTTTCTCCTATTCCGCGAAGGTTCTGATGGTAACCGAGAACGAATCGCGTGAGATCCGCGAACTCGCGCACCGGATCGCCGCAACGGTGAGCGGCGAACTCACCGAACTGAAGAAGTACCTGCAGGCCCAGAGGACGGCCAAGACGCTGAAGGCGTGGCTGCGCCGTAAAGCCACCGACACCGCGCTGTTCTCGACAGCGCACGAGCCGTTCGTGACCGAACGCCAGTGGCTGCTGCTGTTCGACTCCGAAGAACGCAGCTATCTCCACCGCGACCTGCTGTTCCTCGGAGTGCTGGCGGAGCTGCACAAGCTGTCCCCCGGCTGGCGCGACGACCCCGAGGCGCGCAGCGTACTGGAGGAGGCCGCCGATCCCGACGACATCGACACCGACGACAGTGAGGACTGAGCAGTGACCTACCTGGTGGGCAAGATCGCTTTGGACGTCACCGCTGGCGCGCCCAACAACGGCCGTGGCGAGGACAACGTGGCCGTCACCAAGAAGCTGTACATCAACGGCAAGACCTACCCGTACATCTCGGCGCAGGCGTTCCGGCGGTGGCTGCGCGACTCGTTCCCCTCCTCAGAGGCACCCTCGCCGGTGGAGCGTTCCGGCACGGGCAAACGGCAGCAAGCTCACACCGCGGGACGCCCCGACCTATATCTGGACGACGACCTGTTCGGCTACATGGTCGCGGCGAAGAAGGAGAACTACCAACGCGACACCGTGCTGGCCACCGGAACCCTGGTCTCGGTCACCCCCGCCAAACCCAGAACGGACTTCGGGACGATGAGCCGCGGTTTCCCCGCCGGCGCCAACCCGGTCATCCACGAACACGAGCACTACACCGCCGAACTCGCCGGAGACGTGCTGCTGGACCTGCCTCGGGTGGGAGTGTTCGAACAGGAGGGCAGTGGACTGCGTCGCGCCCTGTCCCCGGCCGCTGAGGCCGAGGCCTTGGCCGCAGGCGCCGAAGAGGTGCAGTTCCGCGGAGTGAAGTCACTGCGGCTGGACATCGCCGAGCGGCGCCGCCGGGCCGCTGTGCTGCTGCGCACCCTGGCCGAGGTGCGGGGCGGCGCGAAGAAAGCGCTGCACTACGGCGACCGCGCCCCCGCCCTGGTGCTGCTGGCCCCGCTGAAAGGTGGCAACAACCCGTTCACCCGAGTGCTGGCCGCCACGTCGCGCGGGGTCGCCTTCGACGTCGACACTTTCCGGGAGGAGAAAAGCGCCTGGGCCGACGAACTGGACGGGCCGATCCAGATCGGCTGGGCCCCGGGTTTCCTGGGAGACCAGCGGGAACAGGTCCGCCGGGAACTCGCCGCCGAGATCGAGGCGGGCGAGGTCGTCATCGACCACCCCCGCCTGGTGCTGAAGGCGCTGGCCAAGAGCATCGAGGCCGGTGAATGCGACGCCTGGTTCGAGGACGCGCCCCGGTGACCGAAGCTCTGGAGATCACGGTCACCGCACCGATCGTGTCCTTCCGCAACCCTTTGTACGCCGCCGTGCAGGTCACGCTGCCCTGCCCGCCGCCCTCCACGGTGGCGGGCCTGCTGGCCTCCATGGTCGGCGGCTGGGATGCCATGCCCCGCGGCACCGCCTTCGCGATGGCGTTCACCGCCCAAGGCCAGGGAACCGACGTGGAGACCTTCCACCCACTGGAAGCCAAAGGGGGCCGGATCTCGCCCACGCCCAAGGACCGGGAGTTCCTCGCCGACGCCACCCTGACCGTGTGGTTCACCGACCACCTGGACCTGTGGGAGGCGGCGGTACGCCGACCGGTGTGGCCGCTGCGGTTCGGCCGCAGCCAGGACCTGGCTTCGGCCCGTGTCCGCAGGACCGTCCTGCGACCGCAACCAGGACGCCAGGGACACGCCCTCGTGCCCGACAGCGCTTCCAAAGCCGGAACCACACTGCGGCTTCCCACGGCGATCAGCCGCGACCGGGCCCGCACCACCTGGGCCGGATACCGTTACGCCACCTCGGGCAGCAACTACATGCTCACCACCGGGCACTCCACCCCCGAAGGCCAGGCGGTGGTGCTGCTGGAGGGCGTTCATCCCGACCTCGTCGCGGAGAACGCCGCGTGAATCCGCTGAACCGGATCTGGGCCAAGAGCGCTTCCCCCGGGCAGTCCTGGGGGGAGTTGCTCACCGAACACCTCGACGCGACCCTCACCGCACTGGACCTGCTGCGCCACCGCGTGGGACGTATCGCCGCGGTCCCCGACCGCTTCTGGACCTGGGCTGCCCTGGCCTGCCTCTTCCACGACGCAGGAAAGATCCCCGAGGGCTTCCAACGCATGGTTGGCAACCCGCGTCCCGCCCAGGTGTGGGGCCTGCGCCACGAGATCTACTCCCTCGGGTTCGTCGACCACGTCCTCGCCCACCTGGACGAGGACGAACGACAGTGGATCGCCCTGGGAGTACTCACCCACCACCGTCCTCTGAGCGGTGGTGCCCGGTCGATCCGGAAACAGAAAGGCTCCCTGCGCACCCCCCAAGCGGTGACCGATGCCTTCGGACCGGTGGACGAGCAGACAGCCAACGCCTTGACGGCATGGCTCGCCCAACGCTGCTACGCCCCCGTCCCGAAACCGGTGACCGCGACCGACCTGGGCAAGGCAACCCACCGGCTCCTCACCACCGTCCTGGACCACTGGGCCGAGGAGAGCCCCGACAACGAGGCGGGACTGCACGCGGTGCTGCTGCAGGGCGCGGTCACCCTCGCCGACCACGTGGCCTCCGCCCACACCACACTGCTGACCGACCACCCGCTGGACGCCGAGTATCCCGAACGGCTGCGCAAACGCCTCACCAACCAGGGGGCGACCTTGTTCCCCCACCAAGAGGCAGCAGCCCGAGCCTCGGGACACCTGCTGCTGCGCGCCCCGACCGGCAAGGGCAAGACCGAAGCCTCCCTGCTGTGGGCGCTCACCCAGATCGACCAGGTGCGCGCCACCACTGGAGGACAGCCCCGCCTGTTCTACACGCTGCCCTACCTGGCCTCGATCAACGCCATGGCCGACCGGCTCGGCGAAGAGTTGGACGACCCCGAACGGCAGAGCATCGGCGTGACACATTCGAAGGCCGCCGACTACCACCTGCGCCGCGCCATCAACGACGACCACGACGAGACCGAACCGCTGGAACACGCCACCCGCGCGGTCGCCAAGGCCAACGCCAGCCGCCTGTTCCGCGAACTCGTGCGGGTCACCACCCCCTACCAGCTGATGCGCGCCGCCCTGGCCGGCCCCGCACACTCCTCCACACTCATCGACTCGGTCAACTCGGTGTTCGTCTTCGACGAACTCCACGCCTACGACACCCACCGCCTCGGCATCATCCTGGCCATGACAGGCATGTGGGCACGCCTCGGCGGACGCATCGGCGTAGTCTCGGCGACCCTGCCCGACGCCCTCGCAGAGTTGATCGAGAAAACCCTGGGCGAGCCCTTGGCCGAGGTCGCCCCGGACAGCGGGCAGGCGTGGCCGCGCCGCCACCGACTGCACCTCGACGAAACCCACCTGACCAGTACAGAGAGCATCGCCGCCATCACCGAACAACTCGTCCAGGGCAACAGTGTGCTGGTGGTGGCCAACAACGTCGCCGACGCCCAGAACATCTACGACACACTCGCACCAACCGCCCGCGAGTTGTACGGCGACGACGGCGCGATTCTGCTGCACGCGCGCTTCCGCGCGAAGGACCGCGGGGAAATCGAACGCCGGATCCTGGAACGCTACGGCACCAACCAAAAGCATCACCCCGGTCTGGTGGTGGCCACCCAGGTCGTCGAGGTCTCTCTCGACCTGGACTTCGACATCCTGCACACTTCGGCCGCTCCTCTGGAAGCACTCATCCAGCGTTTCGGCCGCGTCAACCGCCTCAACGGACGGGACCAGTCCGCACCGGTGGTCGTGCACCGACCCGACTACGCCCCCCGTGCTCGGGGCGGAGGCGACGAGTACGCCGACAAGGTCTACGCGGCCGAACCCACCCGACTGGGATGGGACATCCTCATCCGCCACGACGGCGACCCACTCGACGAGCGCCTGTTCACCGACTGGCTCAACGAGGTCTACACCAGCCCTTGGGGACAGCGGTGGCGCAGCGACGTCGAGCGGGTGCGCACAGAGTTCACCCGGCGCTTCCTCACCTTCGACCCGCCCTTCGACGACCGCAGCGACCTCGCCGCCGCGTTCGACCAGATGTTCGACGGTGCCGAGGGGATTCTGGCCGAAGACCTCGAGGCCTACCGGGAGGCGCTCGATCAGGGCAGAGACCCGCAAACCCGCAAAGCCGCACGCCTCCTGGCATCCGGCTACCTCATTTCACTCCCCGACCACGCCCGCCGCCTGGGGCGGTGGGACAAGGAATTCGGACTCATCGTGATCGACGCCGACTACACCGAAGAAAAAGGGCTCGGCGCCCTCAACCGGGACGACCGCACAAGCTACGTGATGGGCGAAGTGCTGTGATCAGCGCCGAAGACGTGGGCGGCGTCCACGTCAAATACCTGTACCACTGCCCGCGCCAACTGTGGCTGTACGTGCGGGGATTCCGCCCCGAAGCGCTCAGCGAAGCAGTGCAGATGGGCGAGGCCGTCCACGACACCTCCTACCGCCGAGCCACCCCCATCGACCTGGGCGCGGCCAAGCTGGACGACCTCGACGGCGACCTGTGGGTTCACGAAATCAAGTCCGCCTCCAAACCCTCGACCGCCGATGAGGCCCAGGCCATCCACTACTGCTACCGGCTGCGCAAGGTCGGAGTGGAAGCCCAAGGCGCGGTCCTGCACTACCCCAAGACCCGCCGCACCCAGCGCATCACCTACACACCCGCCCACGAGGCCCGAGCAGAGGAGGACATCGTGAACGTCCTGGACACCGTGGCCTCTCCCACCTCCCCTCAACGCCTGGAACGCGCCGCCTGCCGAGGGTGCAGCTACCAGGACTACTGCTGGAGCGACTGACGATGCCCACCGCCGCCCGCACCTACTGGCTGACCTCCACCTGCCGCATCCGCCGCAAAGACCAGTCCCTGGTCATCGAGCGCGAGAGCGGTGACTCCGTGCACATCCCCATTACCGACGTTCGCGACCTCATCGCCTTTACGAGGCGTGGCAAGTGGTGAACGGGGACGCGCGTCATTGCCGTCTGCGGCACGGCCCAGGACCACAACCTGAAGATTCTGCGCACCTGCCGCCGCTGCCTGCACCATGTACAGCGCAGTGTTTTCGAAGGGCAACTCTCGCCAGCTCAACTCCGTCGTTTCCAGAGCGGTGTCAGCGACTTCATTGACCACGGGACGACCACGTCATCGTCTACAAGCTTCCTCTTGGTGCTGAGTTTCGCCACCACACCATCGGACTCGACCGACTAGCCCCAGCGATATCCTGTTACCCCGCCAGCCTCCGTTTTTCAGCGACACGCGGGGGTCTGATGCACGACCGGAGGCCCGCTGAACAAGCCGTCGAAACCGACCCCTGGGACCGGAAGCGACCAGCGGCTTTACCCTGGAATCTCTCATCATCCCTACGAGGGGTAGCAACTCGTAGGCGACGGTGCGCTTGAGTTGGTGGTGGTTCCTCATCGCCCCTACGAGGGGCAGCAACAGGTGCTCAGCTCCGACGAGGAGGGCCGCCTCTACGCGTTCCTCATCGCCCCTACGAGGGGCAGCAACTGGGGTTGCTCCCATGCGCACAGTGGGCATTCCACATCGTGTTCCTCATCGCCCCTACGAGGGGCAGCAACTGGGTTGGTGAGGAGGGCCCGGAACTGGTTCATGTGGGTTCCTCATCGCCCCTACGAGGGGCAGCAACGGGTGCTGGCGGATCGTGTTGATGTGGCCGGTGAGGTTCCTCATCGCCCCTACGAGGGGCAGCAACCCGACCCCGACCCCGACATCCCCACCCCGTCCCTGGTTCCTCATCGCCCCTACGAGGGGCAGCAACCCGCAGCTCTTTGCGCAGCTCGGACGGGAACTTCCGTTCCTCATCGCCCCTACGAGGGGCAGCAACGGCACGACGCCGATGCCCTCGCGGTCGGGGTGCCAGTTCCTCATCGCCCCTACGAGGGGCAGCAACTAGGCGTCCGCGGCCTCCACGAGGAAGCGTTGCGGTTCCTCATCGCCCCTACGAGGGGCAGCAACTGGTTATTGAACAGCGGAACCACCGTGGCCCCACGTTCCTCATCGCCCCTACGAGGGGCAGCAACCGGTGTGACTACGCCGCCGCGGGCGCGACGCCTGGGTTCCTCATCGCCCCTACGAGGGGCAGCAACACTCCAGATTTCGGTCCATCAGGTGCGCCAGCAGGGTTCCTCATCGCCCCTACGAGGGGTAGCAACCCTGCCTGTTCACCCGCGACTACACCGACTCCTACGGGTTCCTCATCGCCCCTACGAGGGGCAGCAACCTCCAGTAGGGCGACCGCCTGGCGGATGGTCCACGTTCCTCATCGCCCCTACGAGGGGCAGCAACTAGGCGTCCGCGGCCTCCACGAGGAAGCGTTGCGGTTCCTCATCGCCCCTACGAGGGGCAGCAACTGGTAGCCGGGCCACCGCCCGGTCCTGGCAGATCACGGGTTCCTCATCGCCCCTACGAGAGGCAGCAACAAGTTCCATTCCAATGAAGGAAGTGTGGTGAGGTGAGAGACGGGTTGTTCAGTTGTGCTCTGCGGTTTCGGTGCTTTTGATGATTTTTTCGCCCAGCGGCGGGATCTGCCGAATCTCTTCGCGAGTTTGCGTTCCGACAGTCGTTCTCCGGTTTCGATACTCTCCTTGTAGGCCGTCAGCGCCTGCTGGACCAGGTCTGGTCCGTGCTGGTCCCCGTGCTGCCGACTGGTGGAGCGCACCAGCCCCATGAACATCTCGTAGCAGCCGACCAGGGCGATGGCGGGCCACGCGGCGACCACGGCTCCAACAGGGCCGTGGTGGAGGCCGTGGGCGATGTTGGCCGCGAGTGTGGCGGTGATGCCCAGCCACAGCAGTAACCAGGCCAGGACCGGGGCATGTCGGGTGTTGCGCGCGGCGTCGAGCAGGACCATGGAGGAGGCGTACACCAGCCCGTCGATGGTCAGGGGGATCATGAACGCGGTGATGCCGTCCTCGCCGTAGGCGCTGACCACCGCGTAGCCGTGGCGGTAGGAGACCACGGCCGCGACAGCGGCAACTCCGCAGACCACGGCCTTGGTCATCTCACGGATCACCCGGTCGGCGCGGAGATCCTAGGGTTCCGGTTGGGTCGTCTGCCGCATACCACTCCTTCCTTCCGTCGAAAGAGAAGAGCGGACGGGGGCAGTTCCGTGACAGTAAAGACCGGTGGCTGTCGACAGAGCGCGAGAGCCCGTCCCAGTTGTTCGGACGTTGAGCGGGTACGCCACCTGGTCGAGGCTTCCAACCGAGTCAGGTCCCGGCTGAAAGCCCCGACTGGTCCGAGGAGGAGGACCGCACTCCTGTGCTGATGGGGCCGCATCCGAGTCGACACAGACCCACGACCGGTTCTCCGAGCCGGACAGGAAGGCCGAGTGAAGGCCGCCGCGGCGCAGTCCTCACGAGTCCTGCTTGACCTGAGTACATCCCCACGAGGCCCTTTTCAGGGGGTGTCCCGTGATCAACGGTCCGGGACAGCTCCTAGCTGATGGACCGCTGATCGGTGTACCTCCTAGCGCGTCCTCGGATGTTGGCGAGTGCGTCGAGTGCGGTGTCGTCGGCGTCGGGGAGCGTGTGCAGGTAGCGCTCGGTCGTGGTGATCGATGCGTGGCCGAGGCGCTCCTTGACGACCATGAGGTCGGCTCCGCCGGCCAGGAGCCAGGATGCGTGGGCGTGGCGGAGTTTGTATGGCGTGATGTCCTTGGGCAGGTCGGCCTCCTCGCGGGCCGGGTGCCAGATGTTGGTGCGGAAACACTGGGCGGGGATGTGGCCGTCGGTGTTGACCTGGCGGCGCCTGCGGGGCTGGTCCTTGCCTTCGGCCCGGCGCAGAGCCCGGTAGCGGGCGAACGCCGTGCGGCAGTACTCGCAGCGGCACTTGCCGTTGGTGTAGGCCGCTGTGGTCCCGTGCCGGTAGCGGCGGCCCTTGTCGTTGGGCGGGGTCATCCCCAGGTCCACCCCGTCGGGGAGTTCGGGGATCGGAGCATCGTCGTGGTCGGGGAACTGGAACAGCAGGTCCTCGTCCCTGATGCCGTTGGCCAGGGCGAACGCTGCGATCCTGGTCACCAGCGGGCGGCGTGGCTTCAGGCGGCGGAACTTGCCGTCCTTGGGATAGTCCTTGGCGAGGAACCGGCCGCCGGTGGAGTGGAGGCGAGGCGCGATCTCGACCGCGGCGCGGCTGGCGGTGAGGATGCCGCTCGGCCGCTCCAGGTCTTTCATCCGCAGCTCGCTCAGCTCGCCCCAGCGCAGCCCGGGCTCGATCGCGACCTCGACCAGAAGCTGGAAGACCTCACCGTCGATGTGGGAGTAGAACTCGCCGAACTGCTCCGGGGTGATGGTCTTCAGGGGCTTGCGGCCGACCTTCGGCAGGACGACGCCTTCGCACGGGTGGATGAAGATGATCTGGTTCAACAGGGCTGTAGAGAATATCGCGCCGAGGACGGTGACGATCCGCTGGATCGTCGAAGCCGCAAGGCCGTCCTGCTGCCGCGCACGCACCCATTCCTGGACATGGCCTGGACGAATCTCGTTCATTCTCACTGAGGTTTTCTCAACGAATTGGGTGTTCGTAGCGGTGGAGGACCAGGGCGGCCTGGACGATGCGGCCGACCACAGAGGGGCTGAGGCTGATGCGGCGCAGCGCGGTGTGGCGGCCCACCAGTACGGCCATGGCGCGTTCACCACCGCGCGCACGGCCCGCAGCAGTCGGTTGTCGGTCCGGTTGTCGGCGTGCATGCGCGCATACGACACCTCCCGGGAAGCCCGAATCGGCGTGTGGGCGCCTGGCTTCGGCGCCGTCGGTCAACACGACCAGGCCTTCGTGGGCGGCCGCATACCGCGGCAGCGGCAGGGCGTGGATGCGCGCGGCGGTGAGGCCGAACCGTGGATCCCGGCACGGCCTCAAAGGCCCACAGCGGATGGCCGGCGGCATCGGCGAGGAACCGCACGCCCGCACCATGGTGGTGCTTGTGCGCCGAATACCACACGTCTGTGCCGCGGTCGTTGGGTTCCGCACAGCCGGTGGTGGCGAAGACCTTGCCGTCCAGGACGACCGGGGACCTGCCCTGGTCACGGAGCTCGTCCAGGACCTGGCGTGGTTGCGGGACCTGGGCGGCCAGCACGTGGGTGCCTTCGTGCGCCTACCGGTAGGCGGTGGCCCGGCTGACGGCGTGGTCGCGGGCCGGGGCGGTGACGAGGCTGCCGCCACGGAACCAGCACAGCACCAGCAGTGCCTGACGAACCGGAGTCAGTGCCCGGGAGCGGCGGGGCGTGCCAAGAGCGCGGCGATGAGCGGCCAGCAGGCGAGCCAAGTAGGTGACCCCGGGACGGGGAACATCAAACACGGCAGAACAGGGAACCACCGTGAAGCCTCTGGTCCAGTGGACGCGGTCCTGTGGTGAGAACCGTCCTATCAGGGGCTTCACGCCTGTCAGGAGCCAGGGCCCCCTCTCACCATCCCGCCCTCGATCCCGCCCTCGCCCCACCGCCCAGCCCATATTCGTTGAGAAAACCTCAGTGTGCTCCCCGCGCGTGCGGGGATGGTCCCAGACACGGCGATGCTGGGATCTTCGTTACCGAATGCTCCCCGCGCATGAGTGAGTGTTTCCCCGTCAGACAAGACAGCAGGACGGTCAAACCACGCGGTCCGGGACTCGCCACTGCGTGGTTTCGTCTCCCTCGGAGAAGTTGAGCGAGAAAGATCCAGGCAGAGGCGTTCTTCTGGGTCACCGGGCGCCCCTTGCCGTATACGGGTTCACTGCCAGTGACTGTGGTTCCATCCATGGCCACCGGCCTCCCGCTTCCAGCACCTGCGGCCATTCACGCTCGTCACGGTCGCCGCGCCACGGCTCCAACTCCACACGCCGGTGGTGGGCGCCGTCCGCCCCCAGGCGGGGTTCGGTCTTGCGCAGCCCGTAGCCGAACTCCGGCCATCCCATCAGCGCCGAGGAGCCGCGCGGGCGCAGGTCCCGGGAGCCGCCCTGGCCGGTGGTGGCGTGTCCGGCGTGCGCTTCCAGCAGCACGCACGCCCCCCGGGCGCGGATCAGGTTCAGTGCGGCGAGGATCGGCGCTGCCTCGTCGTCGCTGTTGATGGCGCGGGGCACGAGCCGGTACAGCGGTCCGATGGTGACCACGTCCGGGCGGATCCGCGCGATCCGCTGCATCAGCCACGACACGTCCCGGTCCCGGGCCAGGTCCATGCCTTCGGGGCGGCATTCGATCCACAGGCCCGACGCGGGGATCGGGTATCCGATGCGGGCTGCTTGGTCGGTCAGGTCGCGCAGGCGGCGCCGTAGGTGCCGTTCGGAGTTCTCGCAGTCGATGATCAGTACCCGGCGCGGTGTGATGGGAGAGGCACCGAACGGGTGGCATCCCGCGGCGATGGTCAGGGCCAGTTGGCGGAAGAGGGTGGACTTGCCGGTGCCCTCCCCGCCGGTGAGGATGAGGCGGTCGCCGCGTTCCAGCAGGTGGGGGACGATCCAGTCGTATTCTTCGTCGTGGACGGCGAGGAATTCCTCGATGGTGGGGGTGGGGGTGTTGTCGTCCAGTTCGAAGTCGCGGACGGCTTCGAGGTCGCGTATGGCCGTGTCGGTGAGGCCGGCGACGGTGGCGATGGGGTCGTCGCCCATGGCGGCCTCGTAGCCGCGTTGGGCGATGTGGTGTCCGGCGGTGATGAGGCGGCGGGTCGCGGCGTATCCGCGTACCCGGTGGGCGTGGTAGGGGCCGCTCATGGGTGCTGCGACGGTGGCGACGAGGGTGTGCAGGTAGGGGGCTCCGCCGCACCGTTCGAGGTCGCCGTCGGCGCGCAGGATTTCTGCGGTGGCGACGGGGTCGGGGCCGCCGAGGTCGGTGCGGACCCGGTTGACGGCGGTGAAGATCAGTTGGTGGGCGGGCCGGTAGAAGTCGCCTGCGGTGAGGATCTCGCAGATCTGCAGGGCGGCGTATTCGGAGATGAGCATCGCGCCGAGGGTGGCCTGTTCGGCATCGATGCTGTGCGGGGGAAGGTCCGGGTCAGTCACGGTAGAGCCACCTGTCGCGGACCGGGATCCGGGTGAGGTCGGCAGGTCGGGGTTGGTTCGTCTCCCAGCGGATCGTCTCGAGGGCGTCGGTGAGGGTGTCGTTGGCGGCCATGGTGGTGAGGTAGCCGCGCATGGTGGTGGGGTTGTAGGTGCGGCGGATCAGGTCGACGACGGCGCGGGCTTCGGTTGCGGTTGCGTCGGTGTGGGCCATGACGATGTCGACGGGGTTCGTGCGGGCGGTGTGGCGTGCGGGGTGGGGATCATCACCACCCTGGTTTGGGGGGTGTGCGTGTCCGGGCGGACGTCCGTGTCCTGCCGTGTGGGGGGTGGTGACCTGCGGGGATTCCGGTGGGGTGGAGGTTGGGGTCGGGGTGGTGTCTGTGTCCGGGCTGGCGGGGGCGTCATGGTGGGTGTTTCTGGTGGGGGGTTGGTGGGGCGAGTTGCGGTTCTTTTTCGTGCCGTTTCCGGATGTCGGGGTTCGGGGGGAGGCGGGCGTCAGGTCGGCCCCGTCTCGTTCTCGGGGGGCGGTCTGTTCGATCGCCAGGTCGTAGACCTCTGGGCGTCGGTCGGCGGGGATGTGGGAAGCGAGGGTGGGGTCGCCGGGACGGATCAGCGTCAATTCCTTGAGTTCGCGCAGGTCCCGGCGGACCGTCCGGTGTGTTTTGCGTACGCGGGCCGCGATGGTGGGCACTGAGGGGTAGGAGCCGCGGCCGTTGCTGTCGGCGTGCCAGGCCAGCACCGTCAGCACGGCGAACAGGTGGGGTGGAAACGGCGGGGCCGACTCGATGACCCATCGGAGGGCTTCCTGGCTCACGGCGGTTCCCCCTTGTGGTTGCTGGTTCTGCGGGGCGGTGTCGGCGGGGCCGGTTTCCTGCGGCGGGCGGCCTCGGTGGTGCGGGCCGGTGACGCGGGCAGGGGTGTTGCCGCGCGTCCGGTCGCGCCGGGACAGGGCGGTGGGACAGTAGCCGTCACGGCGGGCGGGCAGGGGCGGATACCGTCCTGGCCGCCTCACGGGTAGCCCGAGGGGGCTGCTCTGGGTCGATCGTCCCGTTTCCGCGTGGCATGCTGACTCCTCTCACCGAGAAGGCAAGAGGGCGCGCGGCTGATCCTGTGACCGCCGGGGCCCGTGTCAGCGGCCACCAGGAATTCCGCGAGTACGGCCGGTTGTCGCTCCCCGTGGGCGGCCACTTGTGGTCCCCACTGGCGGCCATCACGACATTGGGTGACGACAACGGGCCGTCGAGAACGCATCGCACTGACGGCGGCCTCAGAACGCGCCAGGACAACTCCCGCGTCGGCGCTCTCGCTTACCCCCGCGGACCTGTGTCGTCGCCTTCCAGGGGCCGATCGCTGTGCGTCGGACCGCCCTCGCCACCACCACACGAATCAGTCCGACCTGCTCCACACGCTTGGCTACCCGATGTGGTGTCGGATGGCCAGATAGCTCCCCAGCAACTGGCCGCCTCCGGGGAATCTCAACTGGCCACTAACAGGCCCGGGCGGCATCAGGAAAAGACATATGGTGGCTGCTGTTTGTCGTGAAGCGCGCGGAGGCGCCGGTTCGAGATGCCCTGGGGCTGTGCTACGGGTCTTCCCGTGCCATCGGGTGCGGGCTCGGCGGCAGCGGCTTGCCGGCACCTTCCGCGACACCGCGGAGCCCGGTGGAACCGGGGCGTCGGGCTCCAACGTGCTCCGGGCGGGGGCGCTGATGCGGTGGGCACGCCGCGGGGCGGCGGTCCCGGCGGTCTTTTCCGGGAGATGACAGTGGACAGTAGATACGGCTCTGATCCAATCTGTGTGGAGCCGCCATGCAGGGTGACCATCGCTGCCAGGATGTCGGTTCGTGTGACCACGACCCCCTACGCACGCTCCTGCCCCATCTGCGTGACGTCCGTGTGGACGCCGTGACCGCCAGTGGCGGCGAGCTGCTCATCGAGGCCGCAACGACCACCCGCCAGGCCCCGTGCCCCGACTGCGGAACCGTCTCCACCCACGTCCACGGCCACTACCAGCGCCGACTCCAGGACACCCCCCATCGGTGGCCAGCCCACCGCCATCCACCTGCGCGTCCACCGGTTCCGCTGCGCCAGCACTGCGTGCGAACGCCGCACCTTCGCCGAACAGGTCGACGGACTCACCCGCCCCCACACCCCACCACCACCAGACTCTGGAGGCCGTCGCGCTCTGGCTGGTCGGACGCCCCGGAGCCCGCCTGGCCCGCACGCTCTGCGCCCCCACCAGCCCGAACTCCCTGATCAGGATCCTGCACGCCCTGCCCGACGAGCCGCCGACCAGCGTTTCCCGCCTCCTGGGGGCGGATGACTTCGCCCTCAAACGCGGCCACGTCCACGCCACGATCCTGCTGGACATGGAGACCGGCCGCCGCATCGACGTCCTTCCCGACCGCACGGCCGACCCCTTCGCCGCCTGGCTGCGCGACCACCCAGGCGTGGAGATCGTGTGCCGGGACCGGGCCAGCGCCTACGCCGAGGCCGCCCATTCCGCCGTACCCGGCGCGGTGCAGGTCGCGGACCGCTTCCACCTGTGGAAAAACCTGTGCGAGGCGGTCGACAAGTGCGTGGCCGCCCACCGCGGCTGCCTCGCCGAACCAGCCTCCGAACCCGCGCAGACCGACACGGAGCCAACGCCGACCCCGGCAGCGATAGAGGGTTCGGGCTGCTCACAGGCGGAAACGACATGCTGCGGTCCACGCCCTGCCGGACAAGGGGACCGGGTATCTCGGCGATCGCCGATGCCCTGGGTTTCGACCGCAGGACCGTCCGCC
Organism: Thermobifida halotolerans; assembly: GCF_003574835.2. Taxonomy (NCBI): domain Bacteria; kingdom Bacillati; phylum Actinomycetota; class Actinomycetes; order Streptosporangiales; family Nocardiopsidaceae; genus Thermobifida; species Thermobifida halotolerans. Next base: position 2,372,897 of record NZ_CP063196.1, read on the forward strand.
GCTACGCGCACGCCCCGACCCCGGAGGACCTGCCCGCCGGCGACGGACGCCGGGCCACCCTCCTCCACCCCTACCCGGCCTACCCGCACCAGTGGTGGAACGAGGGATACACGGACGCGGTCCGGCTGTGCGCGGAGATCCGCGAGCGGGGCTACCAGGGCAGCGAACACACCCGGCGACCTCGAGCCGCTCCGGACCAGCGGGCGGCCCGCACCCCCGGTGCCCGAGGCGCTGACCGTCCGCCAGGCCACCGGACCGATCACCAGCCCGCCCAGCCGGTTGAAACCCGAGGAGGAGGTGCGGTTGAAGGAGCTGCTGAGCCGGTGTCCGCAGCTGGAGCAGGTTGCTAAGTGCGTGCGCTCCTTCGCCACGATGATGCGGGAGAAAGAAGAGGCAGGACCTGAAGACGTGGCTGGCCAGCGCCGAGGCGACCGAGAGGCAGCCGATGCAGAGCCTCACCCGCGGGCTGCGCCAGGACTTCGACGCGGTGACCACCGGACTCACCCCGGAATGGAACTCCGACCGTGTGGAAGGCAACGTGTGCCGGATCAAGGCGCTCAAAAAGGGCCGGGGACGGCCGTGCCGGACTCGAGCTGCCGCGCCGCCGCATCCTCTACACACCGTGACAGAACGCGGCGGCCTCACACAGACTGGATCAGAGCCATTCCTGGTGGCCGCTGACAATCTACTCACCCAACCAGCTCCTTTCTGAAGCAAGGGCTACGCCAGGCCCGTTGCAAGACCACACCTCCACAGTGGACGGCCCCTGCTTTGGTGAACGCCTGGCGACCGAGTACCCGTCCCCTCGGGCAAATCCCGTCGGCATGGGAGGAATGTGCATGTGGTCACCTCCCCGGACGGGGAGTTGCTGCGAGCCTTCGAGGCACTGCTGGGAGCAGTGCAGCCTCCGGGCTGCCCGCATCCGGCGATTCGCCGAGTGGATCCAGACTGCGGGACTGCTCACCCTGGCCGGCAAGAGCCCGTGTCGGCCAGTCTCCGGGGGCGGTTTTGTACTCGTTCAGAAGAACTGGCATCCCTCCACCGGGTGCGGTACTGCCCGTATCGCACCCGGTGAACTCGTCAGAGCAGTGCTGGTCTTTCAACTCTGCGAAGCAGGATGAAAAATTCACTTATCCACCACTGAACAGAACTTGAAATTCACCCCCAAACCAAAGGAGATTTATTTTTCTTTCTCTCGCCTAAAAGCGGCTATATTGTAGAGCAAGCCAGCCATTGCAATAGAAGCCAGAAGAGTTGAAACCAGAAAGGCAAGAAACTTTGTAGCCACACCACTAAAATATTCATCAAGCAGCGGTTCAGAAATATCCCGAGAATAGTAGAAAGAGAAACAGAAAAACAAAAACCACAGCACTATGAGTAATTTTCTCATTTTTCTCCAGCCTGGGGTGTCGACTTCCAGGCAAGCCGACACCCCCTCTTTGCACATGAAAGGGACGTCTCGCCACGCGTGCCTCCCACCAAATCCCCAATGGTGGATGACATTGGACCGGCGATGCGCTCCAGGCCTATACCTAAATGGAAGATGCAAAGCCTCCCCGAAGGCAATATTGGGACCCACCTTTCCCAAAAGGGACGCAATCCATCTTCCGGCCCCCCTAAAATCATTGCCGACGCACCGGCCGTAGCAGCTTCTACAGCGTAGCTACCAAAAGTTTTCTCCCCTGGAGAGATAGTGGTTCACTGCATTCACCCCTGCACCGATCGCTCCCACGACAATCAAGCCACCCAGGCCAGCACATATTCCGGCAGTAGCAGCGAGGCACGCTGTAATCGCAATTCCAGAAACGATACCGACTCCGATTTTCGCCCAATCTTTCCAGGTCATTCCAGAGACGTGGTCGGTTACCGAGTTCCAAGAATCTCTTACCGAGTTCCCTGCGGACTGCCACCAACTCTGCCCACTTCTTGCGTTGCTGACCGCTTCTTCTCCGGGGTTCCTAGAGGGACCGGAGTAGGGGTTCCTCTGCTGTACCGCGGCATAACTGCTTCCCTTGGCCGAAACAGACATGGAGGGCGCACCGTAGTACCGGCCACGTAGGCCTCCAGCCAGGTGCAGGCGGTATCCGGTGTCAAGGGGGCGTCGCGTTCGCGTTTGGCGGCGGCCGCGGCCGCTCCCGGTGTCGGATCGGTCCACCCCCCGGTGGGGGTGCGAGTGTTGGTGAACAACACCTCCCCCGCCCGGTTGGTGATGTCCAGGCGTTGTATGTGGGGACTGTCCTCCAGGGCCTGAAGCGTGGCCGGGACCATCCGATAGGAGATCTCGTGCGCCTCTGCCGGGGTCCAGCGGGCCGCTGTTTCCGGGGCCTTCAAGAAACGGTCCACGGTGGACAGCAGGCTTGTGCGCTCGGGGACGGCCAGTCCGATCGCCTCCACCCGGTAGCCCGCCTCCTTGAACCTTTGCGCGGTCTGCACGATCATGAGCGGATTGCGGAAGGTTCCTTCCAGCAGGACGCTGTAGCGCTCCTGGAGGGCGTACTCCAGTGACCGTTTCACCCACTCCCCGGAGGCTTGGGCGGTGGCGTCGGGCATGGCCAGGATGTCCGTGCGCACGATCTCGCGATAGCGGGGGTGGAAGGGCCTCAGGTCGTCGCCGATGATCGGGACGAGACGATCGGGGTGGCGTTCCTTGACACTCTCGACGGCGCGGCTCTTGCCCGCCCCGGGTTGTCCTCCAAGAAGCACCAGCACCGGATCGTCCGGGGTGGCGGAGTACTCTCCGAAGACGAAGTCGCGGACACTGCGTCTGGGCCGTTCGAAGAAGTAGTCGAGTCGTTCGTGGCTGAGGGCGTATTCTTCGGGCACCGTCAACGTTCCAGTTCTTCCAGTTCGCGGACCCAGCGGCGGGTGTGTTCGCGGATGGCCTCACGGTCGTTGTGATCAACGCTGCGGCGTTCATTGCGCAGGGCCATGATCCTGCTGCTCCAGTACTCCTCTTCCTCGGGGGTCTTGGCGGCCCTGCCCAACTCGATGTAGCGGCCGGTGAGCGCGGTCGCGGTGTCGCAGAGGACGTCGTACAGAACGTTGATGTCGTCGGTGCTCAACGGAACCTCCGAAGGGGTCGTGTTCGTGTTCTGGTCGGCTTCACGGCGTTGACCGACCGTTACTGCTGCTCCTCGTCTCGGTGATCTCACCTCGTGTCGTCTCGGGGGTCAAGGGCGGGGCTGAGAATGGTTTCGTCGACGATCAGTCGACCACGCGCCGGGTGCCCCAGTAGCGGGCTCCTCCGCCCATGTAGTAGCCGCCCCGGTCGGCCTTCAAATCGATGATCTCGATGTCGCGTCGCGAGTTGGGGGCGTGGATCATCTGCCGGTTGCCCAGGTACATGCCGACGTGGGTCGGGGGAGCGCCGGGGGCGCCTTCGGAGGCGAAGTAGATGAGGTCTCCTGGTTGCAGGGCGGCCAGGTCCTGGTCGGTCAGTGCGGAGCCGCGGCCGTTGACCGGTTCGATGGCCAGCAGGTCGTCCTGCGCGAACTGCGTCGTGGTGGTGCGCGTCAGGGACACCCCGGCGGCGGCGTAGGCCTGCTGGACCAGGGAGGAGCAGTCGCAGTTGTGGTACCTGTCCTTCGCGGTGGGGTCGCCGCGCGGGCCCTCGATGGTTTTCAGGGGGTCCATGCACTGGCCGCCCCACACGTACGGCGATCCCACGTGCTGGGTGGCCCAGGCGATCGCCGTAGCGGCGGCTCCTGAGGCGCCCGCGCCGTAGCCTCCAGCCGTCGCCACGGGAATGGCGTCGTACTTACAGTGTCGACTGACCGTAATGTGAGAACGGCAGGATGCGATCCATGACCGAGAACTCGTCCTCTTCACTGTGGGACGTGGGGCGGTCGCAGGACTCCTTCAGAAGTCAGAGAAGGGCCTCCCACGATGCCGTGCTGATTCCTGCCGCCCCCGAACACCTCGGCCATGCGCTTCTCGTCCGGGACCTGCTGCAGGCGGTGGGAGAGGACATCCCCCTGACGCTGTACGTCGCCCAGGCACGCAGATTGGACGACGATCCCCACGTCCAGCAGGTGGTGGTGGCCCCCTCGACCGTGCGTGGACTGGTCGACGCCTCCGCGGTGATCTCCCGGTGGCCGCACACGCTGGCGCGTCCGGTGCTGCTGGTGGTGCGCGACGCCCCGCTGCCCCCACCGCCGACCGTGGTGCGGCACACCCACGCCCTGGCCGAGCGGGTGGAATGGACGCTGGAGGTTCCCTACCTGCCCGGCCTGCGCATGGTCTATGAGCCCGCCGAGGCACTGCGGGGCAGGGGCCGAAACGTCGCTCGGGCGCGCCGGACGCTGACCCGGATCCGCCAGATCCTGTGCACCGCGACGTACCTCGCCGCGCACTCCCCCCGCCCGGAGTCGGTGCCCTCTCTGGTTCTGGACACCTCCTCCTCCCCGCTCACCAGCGCGTGAGCCGACACGGAAGACCCCACCATGGAACCGCTCTTGCTGCTGACGGACGCTGCCCTGTTCCTGGCGGACACGACCGAGTCCCCGGCCCCGGGAGGCAACTATCCGGACTGGGACTCCCCGGCGGTCGCGCCGCCCGGCCTGGACGAGTACGCCACCACCTGGATCGGATGGGCCTACTGGATCGCCGCGCTCGTGGCGTTCTTCGGACTGGTCGCCTCGGGGATCATGCTGATGGTCGGCAAGTTGGCGTCCCGGTCGGCGACATCCGCTGACGGCCTGCGCCACGCGGTCTCGGTGATCTTCGGCGCCTGCCTGGTGGTCATGGCCACCTCCATCGTCGCCGGACTGTTCGCGACCTGATGTCCACACCCGCACAGATCGCCGCCCGGGCCGCACGCACCCGCCGCCGTCTTCTCCTGGCCGCCGCCGCGTTCCTGGTCGTGCTGGCCCTGGTCGTCGGCTGGCTGCTGGGCCGGGCCGGCACCGCGCAGACTCCGACGGCGTCTTCGAGCCCGCAGGCCAGCCCGGCCCCCTCCGCCACAGCGGACACCTTCGTGCCCCTGGCCGGAGAGAACCTGGCTCTGGGCCAGTACCAGGTGAACTATCCCCGCACCCCCGAAGGCGCCGTCTCGGCGGCCATCGCCGCCGTCCAGGCACTCTCGACCAATGACGCCCAGGCCCTGGCGGAGGCCATCGGCGTCTACCACGGCGGTGAGATCACCACCGAGGAGGTCAAGCAGTACATCCTGCCCCTTCGTGCCCATGAGATCGACTGGAACCGGCCCGACGGAACCACCTTCGATGAGGAATCCTTTCCCGCGGCGGGCTCCTATTTCTACATCACTCCCATCGGAGTGTGGTGGGAAGAGACCGACTCCTCCACGGTACGCGTGCAGATTCTGGCCACCGAGGAGATCAGCGACGGCAAGGGACTGGTGTTCAAGCGGCGCTACATCCACGGCCGCCTGATGCGCTGGAACCCCACGCTCCGCTCCGGCGACTGGGTGGTCGAGGAGAACCAGGACCCCTCCTCGGAGGACTTCTACGTGTACGAAGAGGAGAACTACACTCTGGACAACCCCGCATGGACGCCGATCTCCTTCCCTGAATGGGACGACAGCGAATGAAGCGCGCCTGGATCGTTGTTGTCTGCACGGTTCTCGCGGTGCTGATGACCGCGTCGTCGGCCGCCGCCGACGCCTTCGACCCGCACTCGCCAGAAGAACTGCGCGACCACGGATGGGCTGAACACACCGCAGATCTAGAGAACAGGCTCGGGTGGGAGACCGGTGAGCAGGCCACCATCTTCTGCAAGACAAAGACAGAAGTGACCGAGGACGACAACTGAGGTTAAATTTGTGGGGTTACGGCTCAAGGGTGAGTCCGGCTCCGGCGAGGAATCCATCAATCAGGGCGGGCCGGCACCGCACCGGTGCGAGCCGACGGGCGACCAGTTCGGCAAGCTCGTCGATGTGGGCAACCGCCAGGTTGCCCAGACCGCGTTTGAGGACCGCCCCCACACCCTCGACCGGGTTGAGTCCGGGTGAGTGAGCGGGCAGACGCACCACGCTGAGCCGGTCCCGACCACACAGGCGGCGGCGCATCGCCGCGCTGGTGTGCCGGTTGAGGTTGTCCCAGACCAGCACGACCGAGCCGCCCAACCGTCGATGCGCGGCATCGAGCAGTGCGATGGAGTCGGCCTCGGTGAAGGAGGCGTTCTCCCCGGACTTCTGGTGTTCCACGCGGGTGCGGGAGAACAGCCGGGACACACAGCCGCCGCGGTGGCAGGCCGGGGCGGCGGTGACCCGCCCCTGCTGTGCCGGCGCAGCACTCACCGGAGTGTGTCCGCGTCTGCTCCACGTCCGTGCCCCGGGCGGCCCTGAGCCCCTTGCCCGGACTCGTCCTCGACGACGATCCAGGCGCCCAGGTCGCCCGCAGTCTTTTGACCACCGGCCAGTCCCGGCACCCCCAGTCGGTGATCGCACTCTCGTCGCGCTGAACCGCCCGCGCCCGGTGCCCGGGCCCCAACAGCGTCGACCAGCAAATCAGAGAGGGGTTTAAAAAGTTCGACAGCATTAGAGGGGATTATTACGAGGAAGGAAATATTGCAGTCGACGCCAGGGGGAGTATATCGAAAGATGTCGCCATCCAAGGACTGGAGGGGCGAGTCGGTCGATACATCAAGGCGAACGATGAAAGGATTGGGTTTATTGGACAGATAGACATCTACACCCAGGATGGATCAAAGATAACCTACAAGAATAAAGAGATATACGAAAACGGAAACATTGTTCGATACTGGGATGGAGAAAGATGGCAAACTCCGTAAAGGTCTACACCCGAACTGGTCAGGGGATCGGGCGCGTCTCCTATCTGTTGGCGACGGTTCTGGGATCCAGACTCTGCAGTGTTTCCACCAAGTCTGCGTTCTTTAGATCGAATCTCGAATCGCTGACCGGGATCCCCGGGGATCTTGACGTGCTTCTGGGGCCGACAGATCTTCTGGAATTCGGAGATCCGGGCACACTGGAGGAGACGGCACTGGAAAGATTCGAGTACGAGATTTCCCTGGAGTTCAGGGGGGTGATCGAAGAGAGAACTGAGGAGTTTCTGAGGAGCCTCGGGAGTCTTGTATTTCCGAAGATGACCGAAACGAACCTCGCCATGGTCTATGCCGGAGACGGCGACACTGTGTACGATCTTTTCGTTCCCGGACGGGGCATACGCAGCATCTCTCCCCCCGCTGATATCTACGACGAGGCTTTTCGTCAGAAAATCACCTCGGTGTTGACTGAGTATCAAGAAGACCTGGGCAAACCGACTGGAACTCTCGACGGAAACTGTCGAATCTACGCTGCAGGGAGAAGAGTGGTCCTCGAACCCGTCACTCGAGGAGGAACCGAATCCACAGGGTCACCTCTGGTTGGCTTTATGGCAGAACACGTTGACGAGGCCATCGTCGGCCAGTTGGCCACCGCTATCCTCGAACGATCTGCAGTCGTCCAAGCCCCCGCGTCTATTCCTTTCGAGGACGTCATCCTGTCTTTTCTGCAGGTAACCAGGGAACAGTTTGTGGACAGAGTCTCCTGTTTCTTGATCCAGGCGACCGACCAGGAAATGAAAATCACTTCACAAATACTTCGTCTCGGCGAGGAGGGATTGTTCGCTCCGAAATCCGGATCTCCCCATAAACTGCTCTATCGGAGCCCGACTCCCGACACCGAGACAGAACTCGGGGAAGTGGTTCGGAAGATCCTTCTCCGGCAGGCTCCGAAGACACCCTGATGGACTTCACGCGGACGAACATTTCCATCCCAGAGGAGAGGAACTTGCTGCTCGGCCTGCTTCATCCTGGATCACCCAGTTTCCAGCAATTTTTCTACGACTACGACAACGAGGCAGAATCCGCTTTCTCCCCGATTGGCACCAGATAGGTCTAGGACATGAAGCACTTTCCGCACGGAGAGGAATACATCCCGGACTGGCTGTGTAAGAAATTCTGAGAGGGTGTCTAAAAAGGGTTACTTTGGTAGCTGGCTCAGGCGGCGTAGCAGAGTGGGGCTCATCGCGAGGTAGAGAACGTTCTCCGAAACCGAGGCCAGATACTCGTAGTCCTTGGCCGTGCGGCGGTAGCGGTCCAGCCACGCGAAGGTCCGTTCCACCACCCAGCGGCGGGGCACCACCGCGGCGGAAGCAGCCGCCGGGCACCTCCTGCGCCCACCCGACAGGCCAGCACGTTGCTGATCTCGCGGCGGCCACGAAACCGCGGGGCGCCCCCAGGTCTTGACCCGGGAAACCGGTACAGCGATCACCCTTCCGCGTCCAGCGGAGCGGCGGGACTAGCACGTCGTCGGGCCGTCACGGCTCCGCCACCCACCCCAGGACATTCCAGCCACCCTTTCAGAGCGGCCGGACTGGAGGAGAAGGAGCGGACGGCCCGCGAACTGCGGCACAGTTTTTGTCAGCCTGCTGTCGGACCGCGGCGTTCCGATCGAGGCGATCAGTCTGCTGGCCGACCACGACGGCACCACACCACCGAGCGGGTCACCGGCATCGGTCGCGGCCGGTGCGCCGCTCAGCGGTGCAGGCGATGGATCAGATCCTGGGAAAGAGGATGACGAGAGACACATCCGAAGGGGTGGAGTGGCGCTGAACGCCGCGACTCCACCAGACGCACAGAACGGGCTTCCCGAAGCTGGGAAACCCGTTCTGACCTGCGTCGGGACGGCGGGATTTGAACCCACGACCCCTTGACCCCCAGTCAAGTGCGCTGCCAAACTGCGCTACGTCCCGGTGCCAGCGGCCCTTGCGCCCGCCAACGGGTTCAACCTTAGCGCATCACACGGCATGGTCGTGACAGTTTTCGCGCCCCTGAAGGGGGCACGCACTCGGGACGTCGGAAGCGGTGCGGGAGGGCAACGACGGGACGCCCGGGCGGAACGCGGATGACCACGCCAGCCCTGCACACGTCCCGCAGAACCGCGGACCTATGTGTTCCGTGGAGTCGGATTCCTGGACTCTGGTACCACCTGACCAGAGGAGGGCATCGTGGGACGCCGCGGATACCCGACCGAGCTCCGGCGCAAGGTCCTGGACCTGGTCGAGACTGGTCGCGGACGTGGCACGCGATCTGGACATCAGCACCGAAACCGTCGACACCCGGCGCCGCCAGGACCGCATCGGCTGCGGCCTGACGCCCGGAGAAGCCACGCGGGCCGAACCGGAGCGCCGCCGCTGGCGGGCCGGGCGGTTGTGGCCGGGACTGCTTCTCCGGACCGGTCGGAACTCCGTTGACCGTGCTGCGCCAGTACATCGAGGACCGTCAGCGCCCGCTCCGGCAGCCGGGCGGGATATTCACAACTTGATTCACCTCCGGCCCGAAGGCCGGAGCATCCTCGGACGCCACCGGTGGGGACCGACCACGCCCGGAGCCGGGCCCTCTGGCCTCGAGCGCACCAGATCCCGTGGAGACCTGCCGGTCGCGTTCCACGAGACGGCTGCCGGATGCCCGTATCCGCTGCCCGCGCACCATGCTGGGACGGATTTCGGTCACTCAAAACCGCGCGATGGGATCTGACCGATCGTAGGAATCCGTCGACGTATATCCGGGAGGTCAGGCGGAGTGCGCCCTGCGGGATGCGGGTCTTAGGTCCGGCCACAGTTGCTGCGGTCTCATCCGGTCCTCGCGCAGATGTCGGAGGTTGATGCGGCGTCGGCGTCGAAGGCCCGCACCGTGACGGTGCCTGTGCGCCGAGTGCCCGTCCGCGCCGCGCTCACTCTGTTCCGCACACCGGGTGGGGGCAAAGACCCTGCCGTCCACAACGACCAGGAACTCGCCCAGCTCGCGCAGCTCATCCAGGGCCTGGTGCGAGTCGGGACCTGGGCGGCGAGCACGTGGATGCCTTCGCGCACATAGCGACAGGCGGTGGCCGGATTGGCGGCGTGGCCGCGGGCCGAAGTGTGGATGCGGCTGCCGTCGTGGAAGTGGCGCAGGACCAAGACCGCCTGGCGGAACGAAGTCAGTGCCTGGGAACAGCGCGGAGTACCGATGGTGCGGCGGTGGGCGGCCAACAGGCGGGCCAGGTGGCCGAGCACGGCAGAACAGGGAACCACCGTGAAGCCTCTGGCGCAGTGGACGCGGTCTTGTGGTGAGAACAGTCCTACCAGGAGTTCCACGGCTGTTGACAGCCAGGGACTCCCGGGGCTCGAGGGACCATCCCCACGTGCGTGGGGCTCATGGGGCACCCGCCTCCCCTGCGCAGCTCTGAATCGGTCCATCCCCACGTGCGTGGGGCTCACCTCCTCCCGGAGGACCCGGAGGCGGTGAACAACGGTCCATCCCCACGTGCGTGGGGCTCACCTTGCTGATGAAGTGGTTGTGGATGCTGAGGCCTTCACGGTTGTACTCCGGATCGTAGATCCGGTAGTTGCCGAAGGGCACGTTGCCCACGGCCGCGTCGAACTCCCCTTCGGGGATGAAGGTGTCTCCGAAGGACTCGTGCAGCACCTGGGCGTCGGGGTACAGGTAGAAGGCGATGGCCTCGGTGGTGGCGTCCAGCTCCACCCCCACCATGTGCACCGACACCGGGGTGTCTTGCGGAGCAAACCCGATGAAGTTGCCCGATCCGCAGCCCGGCTCCAAGACGTTGCCGCCCGCGAAGCCGAGTTCGCGCAGGCCCTGCCACATCGCCTGCACCAGTGAGGCGTCGGTGTAGTGGGCGTTGAGGGTGGTGCGGCGCGCAGCCGCGTAGTCGGCCACGCTCAGCAGGGAACGCAGCTCGGCGCGTTCGGCCACGAACTCCTCGTTGCGGGGGTCGAAGACCTGGGGGACTGCTCCCCAGCCCGACCAGCGGGCCAAGACCCGCTGTTCGTCCGCGGTGGGCGGGGTCTGCCGGGACTGCAGGACGCGCAGCAGACCCAGCGCGTCTAGGTTGGCACGCACCCGCTCCTTGGCCCCCTCGGGGGCCAAGGCGTGCTGTCCGGTGGGGCGAAACCGCGGCCTACTCAGGCTCTGGGACCCATCCCCAACTCCCGGGCCAGCCAGTCGCGGCTGTCCTCCATCTGGCTGCTGCTCGGTGCTGTCAGCTTCTCCTCGGCCTCCGGTTCGTCCTCCTCGCTCTCCCAGTCCTCTTCCACTGCCGAGCCGAACAGTTCCTCCAGCTTCTCCCTCACCACCTGGGAGGCTGCCTGCTGGCGTGCCCAGTTCAGCCGCGCCACCTTCTCCAGATGCGTCTCCTGCTCCGGATCCGGGCCCGCCAGCCTGGGCCACCGTTCGGTGATCTCCTCCTCGACATCCTCCCCCAATCGGGTCAGGTAGGCCTCCGGGTCGGACATCTGCTCGATCTCGCCCGGCCGTACCCTGCGCCAGGTCTCCTCGATGATCCGGGCGTACTCGTTCATCAGCGGTCTCCTCCTCGAAGGCGTCGAAATCCAGGCTGGTCTGCTCTGCCTCGGTCCATCCCCATGTGCGTGGGGCTCACGACGGCCAGCTCGTGCGCACCTGGCTGCCGGACGGTCCATCCCCACGTGCGTGGGGCTCACGGACCGCTGACGATCGGTGTGGACGTGGCGCGCGGTCCATCCCCACGTGCGTGGGGCTCACCGGTCGCGGGCTTGTGGGAGGTGTCCGCGGTTCGGTCCATCCCCACGTGCGTGGGGCTCACAGGTACACAGTGCAACCCACAGTTTGGCACAGCGGTCCATCCCCACGTGCGTGGGGCTCACGACCAGTCTTTGAACGCGAAACCGTCGTCAAACGGTCCATCCCCACGTGCGTGGGGCTCACAGTTGGCGCTCGGTGGTCACATGGTCGCCGGGCGGTCCATCCCCACGTGCGTGGGGCTCACCGCGCGCCACCACAAGCGGCACAACCTGAAGGCGGTCCATCCCCACGTGCGTGGGGCTCACTCCGCCAGCATGGCCGCCCGCGCCCTAGCCCCCGGTCCATCCCCACGTGCGTGGGGCTCACCTCTACGACAAGGACTCCATGTGGGGCGGGTTCGGTCCATCCCCACGTGCGTGGGGCTCACGCGGCGGGTCACGTCCCCGGAAGGCGAGCCGCCGGTCCATCCCCACGTGCGTGGGGCTCACAGCTCCAGCGCGATCACAGGGAACTGCTTCGTCGGTCCATCCCCACGTGCGTGGGGCTCACCGACCCGCCACCCTGGCGGCGACCCGTCACCCCGGTCCATCCCCACGTGCGTGGGGCTCACCACCGAGCCGCATCAACCGAGTGATCCGCCACCGGTCCATCCCCACGTGCGTGGGGCTCACCTCGCCTGGTACGTCACCATGACCGGCGCCGACGGTCCATCCCCACGTGCGTGGGGCTCACCACCCTGCTGGGACGGATGTCCACAACAATTCCGGTCCATCCCCACGTGCGTGGGGCTCACAGGCAGGGGCGAGAGTCCACAGAGTCGGAGATCGGTCCATCCCCACGTGCGTGGGGCTCACCTCGCCTCCGGGGTCCGCTACGTATGGCAGGCAGGTCCATCCCCACGTGCGTGGGGCTCACACGATAAAAGCCGTCTGCTTGCTGCTAGCTGGCGGTCCATCCCCACGTGCGTGGGGCTCACCCAAGGGGCAGCATGCGCCGGGTGACCTGGTGTGGTCCATCCCCACGTGCGTGGGGCTCACAGAAGCTGACCTGCGGTTTTGCGGGGCGTTATCTCCGCGTTATCCGCCCCGCGAGCAAACTCCAACCGCAGGAGCATTCTAGACCAATTCCACGCAAGCACCCCGTGCGTACCAGAGCGACGGCCGTGACCGATCGAGGAAGCGAACGCGAACCCCTGACCACTCCCCACCTCACGACACATCCCCACCCCGGAGCATGCACCGAAAGCGGTCAGACCCACACCGGTCACACGGCCGGGACAACCACGACCCAGCAAACCTCCCGGGACCCGCCACAGCGACCACGATCACCCCGACCGCCACACCGACACGGACCCGACCACTTCGACACCAACCCCTAGGGCAGCGACTCGACCAACTCCGCCACGCTCTTGCGCCTACCGGTGTAGAACGGAACCTCCAGACGGGTGTGACAACGGGCCTCCGCACCACGCAACTCACGCATCAGGTCGACGATACGGTGCAATTGCTCGGCCTCGAAGGCGAGCAGCCACTCGTAGTCGCTCAGAGCGAACGTGGACACCGTGTTGGCGCGCACGTCCGGGAAAGGAGCCGCCATCCGGCCGTGCTCAGCGAGCATCTGGCGGTCCTCTCCGCGCGGTCCCCGGGCACTGCCTCGGTGGCCCGGCGGCGTGCTTGCGAGCCGTGATCACCGCCGCGGTCGGCGCACTAGGATCGACCCGTGCTTGCAGAGATCACCCTCACCCGCTACGTCACTCCCCTGCGTGAGGGCGGTTCGCTTCCGGCCGTGGTCGAGGCGGACGACCTGGGGACCTACGTCATCAAGTTCGTGGGAGCGGGCCAGGGCCGCAAGTCCCTCGTCGCCGAGGTCGTCTCCGGCGAACTGGCCCGACGCCTGGACCTGCCCGTCCCCGACCTCGCGCTCATCCACCTCGACCCCCTCGTCGCCCGCGCCGAGCCCGACCCCGAGATCCAGGAACTGCTGCGCGCCAGCGCCGGGCTCAACCTCGCCATGGACTACCTGCCCGGCTCCATCGGCTACGACCCGGCCGTCCACTCCCTCGCCCCGGAACTGGCCGGGCGCGTCCTGTGGTTCGACGCCTTCACCACCAACGTCGACCGCACCTGGCGCAACCCCAACCTGCTGCTGTGGCACGGCCGCCCCTACCTCATCGACCACGGGGCCAGCCTGATCTTCCACCACAACTGGCCGGGGGCGGGCAGCGCCGCCGCCCGCCCCTACAGCGCCGCCGACCACGTCCTGGCCACCGCGCACCCCGACCTGGTCGCCGCCGACGCCGCGCTCGCCCCCCGCATCACCCGCGAGCTCCTCACCGAGGTCACCGCGCTCGTTCCCGACCGGTGGCTCGCCGACGAGCCCGGGTTCGACTCCCCCGACGAGGTGCGCGCCGCCTACGTCCGCCACCTGCTGGCCCGTGCCGCCGACCGTTCCTGGCTTCCGGAGACCACCCGATGACCCGCGTCCCCTACGAGTACGCCCTGCTGCGCGTCGTTCCCGACCTGCGACGCGGCGAGACCATGAACGCGGGAGTCGTCCTGTACTGCCAGTCCCGCCGTTTCCTGGCCGCGCGTGTCCACCTCGATTCCCGCCGCCTGCGCGCGCTGGCGGCCGACGCCGACACCGACGCCGTGCGCGCCGCGCTGCGCGCCGTCGAGGCCGTCTGCGCCGCCGCGCCCGGGGCCGGGCCGGCCGGGGCCGAGGACGCGGGCCGCCGGTTCCGCTGGCTGACCGCTCCCCGCAGCACCGTCGTGCAGCCCGGCCCCGTGCACACCGGTCTCACCCTCGACCCGGAAGCCGAGACCGACCGCCTGCTGGACCTGCTGGTGCGCTGAGCCGCCGCGCGGCCGTCAGTCGCAGGGACAGCAGCAGCAGTCGGCGTCGCACGAGCAGCAGCGGTCGCCGCAGTGCAGGCAGGTCCGGCAGCTCTCGCACCCCGGCGAGCAGGCGTCGCACGCGTCGCACACCGCCGAGCAGCACGACTGGCGGGGGCCGCCCTGCCACGGTCCGGGGAAGGGGTTTCGGCAGCACACCTGTCCGGTGCACAGCATGAACACCGCCACCCCGCAGCCCGCGAGGAGGCCGCGGCGCCGCGGCGGGTACTCGGTCTCGGGGGTGGTGCAGCACCAGGTGCCCTGGTCGGCGTGGCGTCCCCCGTCGTGTCCGGTCCCCTCGTGCGGGTCGTCGCCGTGCTCGCCGGGGCGGGTGTGCGGGTGGGGGCCGCCGGGGTGGTGGGCCGCGCAGCGCGCGTGCTCTGTTTCGTGTCCCGCCGCCGCGAACACCCGCCGCACCGATCTGCGCAGTTCGTGCACCAGCAGGGCGTGGACCAGGCGGCTGTCGGTGAACTCGGCCTCCGCCAGGGCCAGTCGCACTCCCAGCACCGCGTCGTCGCACAGCCCGCGTACCCGGGTGATGTCCGTTCCCGTGGCGGAGATGGGGTTCCACGCCCCCGACTCCCGGTCGGCTTCCAGGTCCTCCACCGCGTCCAGCAGGTGCGCCACCCGGCCGAACAGCCGTCCCGCCTCGCGCAGCGGGGCCTCGTTGCCGGGGCGTGCGGCCAGCAGCGCGGTGTGGGCGAACGCCTCGGCCGTCGCCTCCTCGGTCGGCGCGGTGACGGCCAGCAGGTCCGCGCCGGGTCCGGTCCGGGCCTCCACCTCGGCCTGCCGTTCCACCACCGCCATGAGCGCACCCGCGTCGAATCCCAGTCGCCGCCCGGTGTCCTGGGCGCCCGCCGCCCAGCGTGCGGCGACCCGCCGCGCCACGCCGCGCACCGGCCGCCGCCCGTACATGCCGTCGCCGTCCGCGAGGTGGTCGCTGACCTTGGCGGAGGCCAGCAGCAGCGACACCGACGCCGCCAGCCGGGCCCCCGCGCCCTCGGCGACCTCGGCCCGGCGCATTCCCCGCAGCGGGCACGGCCCCGCGATCCGGGTGCCTCCTTCCGTCCTGGTCTGGGCGGCCACCAGGACCGAGATCACCAGTCCGTCGTAGTTGGTGGCCACCCGCGCCGCCTGGCCGTGCTCGTCGCGCAGTGCCAGGCACAGGCCGCACAGGTGGGACAGCCACTGGGCGGCCAGGTCGCCGGGCAGGGAGTGCCGACACGGCCGCAGGATTCCGAACACCCGATCCGTCGCTTTCATCAGGAGAAATGTGATGAGCATTATGATGCCGGGCTCCCCGCCGCGGTTCCCGAGGTGAGCCCCCGACCGACCGGCGACCGTCCGTTCCCCGCCGCCCCCTTTACAGGACGGTTGTTTCATAAGATGCTGAAACTACTAGCCACGACAGAAAGCATCGGCCATGGCGGTCTCCGACTCCCCCGACCGAGCCGAGGTGCTGGAGTGGGTCGAACGGGTCTCGGCGTTCCTCGCGCCGGACGGCGTTCCGCCGATCGCGGGCCGCGTCCTGGGCTGGCTGATGGTCTGCGACCCACCGGAGCAGTCCGCCGCGCAGATCGGCGAGGCGATCGGCGCGAGCCGGGCCTCGCTGACCACGAACCTGCGGATGCTGATGACCATGGGGTTCGTGACCCGGCGCACCCGCCCCGGGCAGCGCACCGCCCACTACCGCCTCGACCCCGGCGCCTGGCACACGGTCGTCCAGCGGCAGGTCGCCTCGATCCGCTCCTACCTGGAGGTCACCGAGGACGGCCTGAACCTCGTCGGCCCCGACAGCGAACGCGCCGCGCGCATCCGCGAGGCCCACGAGGTCTTCTCCTGGATGGCGCGGGTGTTCGCCGACGCACCCCCGCCCCCACCCCCCGGAAGGAAGCGTTGAGCATGGCGCACGGAGCCGACCGGACCGCTCTGGGACCGATGGTCATCGCAGCGGTCGACCAGCACGAACCGCGCCCCCTGGTCCACGACGGCCTGGCCGCCCGGTTCCTGCCGCCGGGGGTCAGGGCGCTGGTGGCGGCCGCCCGGTGGGGGCGCGTCCGCCGGACGCTGGTCGCCGCCACCGAACGCAAGGTCCCCGGCCTGTGGGCGAGCGTGCTGTGCCGCAAACGCTACGCCGACGACCAGCTGCTCGCCGCCGTGGAGCGCGGGGCCGACTCCGTGGTGGTCCTGGGGGCGGGCCTGGACACCAGGGCCTACCGGCTCCCCGCCGGGGCGCGGGTCGCCGTCTGGGAGGTCGACCTGCCCGCCAACATCGACCGCAAGCGGGCCGCGCTGCGCAGGGTGTACGGGCGGGTGCCCGACCACGTCACCCTGGTGCCGGCCGACTTCGAGACCCGGGGCCTGGGCGACGTGCTCGCCGCCCACGGCCACCGCGTCGAGGAGCACCGCACCTGCTTCGTGTGGGAGGCGGTCACCCAGTACCTGACCGAGGAGGGGGTCCGCGCGACCCTGGACGTCCTCTCCGCGGCGCGCCCCGGCAGCCGACTGGTGTTCACCTACGTCCGCGAGGACTTCCTCACCGGGCGCGACCTCCACGGGGGCGGGGCCGCCCACGAGGAGTACGTCGTCGAACGCCGGCTGTGGCGCTTCGGCGCGGCCCCCGAGCGGGTCGCCTCCCTGCTCGCCGAGCACGGCTGGCGCGAGGTCGAGCAGATGGGGGCGCGGGAGTTCACCGACCGCTACCTCGCCCCCGCGGGCCGCGACCTGCCGGTCTCCGAGATCGAACGGTCCGTCTTCGCCGAGAGGGGCTGAGCCGAGGCCGGGGGCGGACAGCCCGCCCCGGCTCGCCATACTGGGTGCCGCACGCGAACGACGAGGGACGGGGGGCGGGCCGTGCTGGTGGTGCACGCGGTCTGGGCCGACGACGCGCTCACCCTGTGGGCCGAGGACTCCACCGGCTGCGCCGTCACCGCCTCGCGCGCCGCCGCGGCGGCGCACCCCTACGCGGCCGACGCCGAGACCCTGCGCGCCGCCCTGGCCGCGGCGGCCGGGGAGGATCCCGTCGCCAAGGCCGAGTCCGGGGAACTGGAGGTGTGCCTGCCCAGCACCGCACGGCACCCGCTGCCCTCCCCCGCGCTGCCGCCCCCTCCCGGCACGGTCGCCGCGCGCCCCCGCGCGCTGCGGCGCTGGCGGGTGGACGCCCTGGTCGTCCGCGCGGGCGCCTGCGCCCTGCTGGCCGCGCTGCGCGGGACCGCCTCTGCCGACCTGGCGCTCGGCGCGGACCTGGCCCACCTGACCGCGGTGCACGCCTTCGCCGAGCACCTGGTCGCCCACGCCCGCCTGGCCCCGCTCGTCGTCGGCGAGGAGCCGTGCGCCCGCTGGCGGCCCCTGCTGACCGGCGCCGACGCCGCGCACTTCGCCGACCTGGCCGCCGCCCTGCCCCCGGCCGCCTACGCCCACCTCGACCCCGCCGCGCCCCCCGACGCCGCCGCCCTGGTCCACGCCGTACTGGCCGCGCTGGTCGACGAGACCGCGCGCACCGCGCTCGCCGCCGACCCGCCGGCGGACGCGGCCCCGTGGACGGCCGCGCTCGTCGGCGACGAGGCGCGCGCCCGCCACCTCGACCCCGCGCTCGCCGACCGGCTGCGCGAGTCGTTCGACGCCGCCCACCGCACCACCCGCCCCCGGCTGCTGCTGCGCCTGGCCGAACCCGATCCGGAGGAGGCCGAGGACGCCTGGCGCCTGGAGTTGTGGGTGCAGTCGGCCGTCGACCCCAGCCTGCGGCTGCCGCTGCGCGACCTGTGGCGCGGCGAGGGCGGCGCCTGGCTCGGACCCGACGCCGAGACGGCGGCGCTGCGCGCACTCGACCGCGCCGCCCGCGTCTTCCCCCCGCTCACCCGCGCCCTGGAGATGCTGGCCCCCGACACGGTCCCCCTCACCCTGCGCGAGGCCCACGCCTTCGTCCGCGCCGCCGCGCCCCGCCTGGACGCGGCGGGCGTCACCGTGCTGCTGCCCGCCTGGAGCGAGCGGGCGGCACTCGGTCTGAGGCTGACCGTCCGCGACCGCCCCCCGGCGGGCCGCGGCGGCGTGGGCGCCGACGACCTGGTCGACTTCTCCCTGGAGGCCGCGCTCGGCGGCCAGCGGGTCGACCTCGACGCCCTCGCCGAACTGGCCCGCCTCAAGCAGCCCCTGGTGCGGCTGCGCGGCCGGTGGACGATGGTCGACCCGGCCGCGCTGCGCCAGACCCTGGAGTTCCTGCGCCGCCGGGGCCGCGGCCGGATGCGCCGCTCCCAGGCACTGGCGCTGGCGCTGTCCCCCGCGCCCGAGACTCCCGCCCCGATCGAGTCGGCCGACGCCGACGGCGCGCTGGGCGCGCTGCTCAGGGGCGACTCCGAGCACCGCCTCACCCCGCTCGCCACCCCGCCCGGCTTCCACGGCGAACTGCGCCCCTACCAGCGCAGGGGCGCGGCCTGGCTGCGTTTCCTCGGCGACCTCGGGCTCGGCGCGATCCTCGCCGACGACATGGGACTGGGCAAGACCGTGCAACTGCTGGCGCTGCTCGCCGACGAGCGCGCCCGCGGAACCGCCGGGCCGACCCTGATGGTCTGCCCCGTCTCCCTCACCGGCAACTGGCTGCGCGAGGCCGCCCGGTTCACCCCCGGTTTGCGGGTGCGCCTGCACCACGGCCCCGACCGCCCCCACGGCAACGACCTGGCCCGGCTGCTCGGGCGGACCGACCTGCTGGTGACCACCTACGGGGTGGTCTCCCGCGACGCCGACGAACTGGCCGCCATCCCGTGGCGGCGGGTGGTCTGCGACGAGGCGCAGGCGATCAAGAACAGCGGAACCCGCCAGGCCCGCGCGGTCCGCGGTCTGCGGGCCGAGACCCGGATCGCGCTGACCGGCACCCCGGTCGAGAACAACCTGGGCGAACTGTGGTCGATCATGGAGTTCGCCAACCCCGGCCTGCTGGGCCCGGCCGCGCGGTTCGACCGCGCCGCCGGGGCGGGCGACGACGGCGGGCGGGCCGCCGCCCTGCTGCGCCGCCGCACCGGCCCGTTCGTCCTGCGCCGCCTCAAGACCGACCGCGCGATCATCTCCGACCTGCCCGACAAGCAGGAGATGCGCACCTGGTGCACGCTCACCCCCGAACAGGCGTCGCTGTACCGGGCGGCGGTGGACGAGATGACCGAACGGCTCGACGACACCGACGGCATCCAGCGCAGGGGCCTGGTGCTGGCGACGCTGTCCCGGCTCAAGCAGATCTGCAACCACCCGGCGCAGTTCCTCGGCGACGGCTCGCCGCTGGCGGGGCGCTCCGGCAAACTGGAGCGGCTGGAACACCTGCTGGCCGAGGCGCTCGCCGCGGGCGACAAGGCGCTGTGCTTCACCCAGTACACCGCGTTCGGGGACCGGCTCGCCCCCCATCTCGCCGAGGTGCTGGGACGCGAGGTGCTGTGGCTGCACGGCGGCACGCCGCGGCCCCGCCGCGAGGAGATGATGCGCCGTTTCCAGGAGTCGCCGGAGCCGATGGTGTTCCTGCTGTCGCTGAAGGCCGCGGGCACCGGGCTGAATCTCACCGCCGCCAACCACGTGGTCCACGTGGACCGGTGGTGGAACCCGGCGGTGGAGAACCAGGCCACCGACCGCGCGTTTCGCATCGGGCAGCGGCGCGACGTGCAGGTGCGCAAGCTGGTGTGCGTGGGAACGGTGGAGGAGCGGGTGGACGAGCTGATCGAACGCAAAAAGGCGCTCGCCGAGAGCGCGGTGGGCGCCGGGGAGGAGTGGCTGACCGAACTGTCGGTGGCCGAACTGCGCGAGGTGGTGCGCCTGGCCCCCGAGGCGGTGGCCGGGTGAGCGGGCGGTACTGGTCGCACCTGCTGCGCGCGGCGCTGGACGCGAACGCCTGCGGCGGGGCGCCGCCCGCCGCGGGCACGGTGGTGGACCTGCGGGTCGCTTCCGGGGAGGTGCTGGCCCGTGTCGCGGTCGGGGGCCGGGTGCACCGGGTGAGTCTGATCCTTTCCGTCCTGGAGCCGCCGCAGTGGGACACGGTGGCGGCGGCGCTCGGCGGCCAGCCGCTGTTTCGCGCCCGGCTGCTCGCCGGCCGCCTGCCCGCCGAGGTGGCGCGGGTCTTCGACGTGCTGGGGCTGCCGCTGCTGCCGCGCGGACCCGCGGAACCGGTGGTGACCTGCTCGTGTCCGGAGTGGGGCGGGGTGTGCGGGCACGCGGCGGCGGTGCTGGACGCCCTGGCCGGGCGGGTGGACGCCGACCCGTTCCTGCTGACGGCGTGGCGGGGGTGCGACCGCGGCGCGCTGCTGGCGGCGGTGCGCGCGCACGCCCGCGCCGGGCGGGAGGCGGTCGGCGACGCCGACGCCGCGCCGCCGGTGCGGGTGGCGGCCCGCCCCCTGCCCGAGGACCCCGACGAGTTCTGGCGCGCCCCCGCGCTGCCCGCACCGCCCGCCCGCGCCGAACCGCCCCCGCCGCTGCCCGCCGACGGCCCCCTGGCGGCGCTGGCCCCGCTGTACGAGCGCCTGCGCCGCGGATGACCCCCGCACCCCGGGGCCGGTGCCGCACCCGGGTCGGGGCCGCTCGAAGCCCCGGCGCCGGTCGCGCCGCGCGGGTGCCGCCGGCGTCGGGGTATCCTCCACGGCGGCGCCGTGCGCGTGTGCCGGGCCCACCCGCCGACGGCACGGAGGGAGGGCGGCGTCCCGACAAGTCCGCCACGACCGAGGGGAACGCCATCCATGAACCCGTGGACCACCCGGACCGCGCACCGGGCCTGGCTGGACGCCGAGGCCCGGCGCCTGCTGGGCTTCGTCTCCGCCGCCACCCACCCCGAGCACGGCTTCGCCTGGCTGGACGCCGACGGCACGCCGGTGCCCGAGCAGGGCACGCAGACCTGGATCACCTGCCGCGTCACCC
Source organism: Thermobifida halotolerans (assembly GCF_003574835.2). NCBI lineage: Bacteria > Bacillati > Actinomycetota > Actinomycetes > Streptosporangiales > Nocardiopsidaceae > Thermobifida > Thermobifida halotolerans. Next base: position 2,394,193 of record NZ_CP063196.1, read on the forward strand.
ACGTGGCCGCGCTGGCGCACCTGGAGGGCGTCCCCGGCGCGGGAGCGCTCGCCGACCACGGGGTGCGGGCGCTGTCGGGCCCCGCGCGCGACCGCGACCACGACGGCTGGTTCGCCGCACTGGACGCCGACGGCACGCCCTCCTCACCGCGCAAGGAGGCCTACCAGCACGCGTTCGTGCTGCTGGCCGCCTCCAGCGCGGCGCTCGCCGGACGCCCGGGGGCGCGGGAACTGCTCGACGCGGCGGTCGACGTCGTCGAACGGCGCTTCTGGGACGAGGCGGCGGGCCGCTGCCGGGAGAGCTGGGAGCGGGACTGGAGCGCCGACGAGCCCTACCGGGGCGCCAACAGCAACATGCACCTGGTGGAGGCGTTCCTCGCCGTCGGCGACGCCACCGGTGAGCGGGTGTGGGCCGACCGGGCGCTGCGCATGGCCCGCTTCTTCGTCCACGAGGTGGCCGCCGCACGCGACTGGCGGCTGCCCGAGCACTTCACCGCCGACTGGCGGGTGGTGGCCGACTACAACACCGGCGACCGCGCCCACCCGTTCCGCCCCTACGGGGTGACGGTGGGCCACGTCCTGGAGTGGGCCCGCCTGCTGGTGCACCTGGAGGCGGCGCTGCCGGACGCCCCGGGGTGGCTGCTGGCCGACGCCGAGGCGATGTTCGCCGCCGCGGTGGAGCGCGGCTGGTCGGTGGACGGCTCCGAGGGCTTCGTCTACACCCTGGACTTCGACGACGCCCCCGTGGTGCGCGCCCGCATGCACTGGGTGGCGGCCGAGGCGGTCTCCGCGGCGGCCGTGCTGGGCCGGCGCACCGGCGACGAACGCTACGAGCACTGGTACCGGGTGTGGTGGGACCACGCCGCCGCGCACTTCGTGGACACCGCGCGCGGCAGTTGGCACCACGAACTGGACCCGTCGCTGCGGCCCCCGGCGGGCGGCACCTGGAGCGGCAAACCGGACGTGTACCACGCCTACCAGGCGACCCGCCTGCCGCTGCTGCCGCTCGCCCCCAGCCTGGCCGGGGCACTGGCCGCAGACGGCTGAGAACGCGGACGGGGCCGCCCGGTCGTACCGGGCGGCCCCGCCGAAGCCGAAGGCAGGCGCTAGAGAGCGCGGACGTTCTCGGCCTGCGGGCCCTTGGGGCCCTGGGTGACGTTGAACTCGACGCGCTGGTTGTCCTCGAGGTTGCGGAAACCGGCGCTGTCGATGTTGCTGTAGTGCACGAAGACGTCAGGCCCACCGGCGTCCTGGCTGATGAATCCGAAGCCCTTTTCGCCGTTGAACCACTTGACGGTCCCCTGGATCATGCGATCTTCCATTCTGTGATGCTGGGTCCAGACCCACACCCTGCGGGTCTGCGGGTGCTGCGAACCTTCTTCGGAAGAAAAACGCCCGCCGGTCAACAACTCCGCGGGCGATCGCGAACGATCAGGAGAAATCAACGACTGCAACCCGCTTGTCACGCTACCACACCGGTGCCGCCGTGGCACGGACCGTGCCGGATCCGCACTCTTAATCCTTGGCCCCCGTTCTTCTCCGAGGCCGCCCCACCGGGGACAATGGGAAACGCGGCCCGGCACCGCCCCGGACCGCGGGTGGACGACCAGCAACGGAAAAGAGCTCGACCATGTCACGCGCGCCGCACGAGGACCCACGCCAGGACGCACCCCGCATCGGCGCGCCCGGCGACTCGGCCGCGGGAGTCCCCGCGGTCGTCAACAGCCTGCGGGTGGTCGGCCGCCAGGCGGGAGTGGCCCGCGGCCTGCTGACGCTGCGCGACGTCAACCAGAAGAAGGGCTTCGACTGCCCCGGCTGCGCCTGGCCCGAGGGCGACCACCGGCACGCCGCCGAGTTCTGCGAGAACGGCGCCAAGGCCGTCGCCGAGGAGGCCACGCGCCGCGCCGTCACCCCGGAGTTCTTCGCCCGCCACTCCGTGGCCGACCTGGCCGACCGGTCGGGCTACTGGCTCGGCCAGCAGGGGCGGCTGACCCAGCCGATGTTCCTGGACGCGGGCGCCTCCCACTACGTCCCGGTGTCGTGGGAGCGCGCCTTCGACCTGGTCGCCGAGGAACTGGGCGCCCTGGACTCCCCCGACGGGGCGGTGTTCTACACCTCGGGCCGCACCAGCAACGAGGCCGCGTTCCTCTACCAGCTGTTCGCCCGCAGGTTCGGCACCAACAACCTGCCCGACTGCTCCAACATGTGCCACGAGTCCTCCGGGTTCGCGCTCACCGAGACGCTCGGCGTGGGCAAGGGCAGCGTGCTGCTGGAGGACCTGTACCGGGCAGACCTGATCATCGTGGCCGGGCAGAACCCGGGCACCAACCACCCGCGGATGCTCACCGCGCTGGAGAGGGCCAAACGCGGCGGCGCCCGGATCGTCACGGTCAACCCGCTGCCCGAGGCGGGCCTGCAGCAGTTCAAGAACCCGCAGACGGCGCGCGGCCTGGCCGGGGGCGGCACCCGGCTCACCGACCTGTTCCTGCAGATCCGCCTGGGCGGCGACCTCGCGCTGTTTCGCGCCTGGAACCGCATGCTGCTGGAGGCGGACCGGGCACGCCCCGGCTCGGCGCTGGACCGCGACTTCGTCGCCGAGCACACCCACGGCTTCGAGGAGTTCGCCGAGGAGCTGTGCTCGGCCGACGACGCCGCGTTCTGGGCCGACGTCGAGCGGGCCACCGGGCTGCCGCGTGAGCAGATCGACGAGGCGCTGGCCATGATCCTGGCCAGCAGACGGATCGTGGTGTGCTGGGCGATGGGCCTGACCCAGCACAGGCACTCGGTGCCCACCATCCGCGAGATCGTGAACTTCCTGCTGCTGCGCGGCAACGTGGGCCGCCCCGGCGCGGGCGTGTGCCCGGTGCGCGGACACAGCAACGTGCAGGGCGACCGCACGATGGGCATCGTGGAGCGGCCCACCGAGGAGTTCCTGGACGCCCTGGGCGCGGAGTTCGGCTTCGCGCCGCCGCGCGAGCACGGCCACGACACGGTGCGCGCGATCCGCGCGATGCGCGACGGAAAGGTGGGGGTGTTCTTCGCGATGGGCGGCAACTTCGTGTCCGCCTCCCCCGACACCCTGGCCACCGAGGACGCCATGCGCCGGTGCCGCCTCACCGTGCACGTGTCCACCAAGCTGAACCGCTCCCACGTGGTCACCGGCGCCCGCGCGCTCATCCTGCCCGCGCTGGGCCGCACCGACCGCGACCGCACCGGCGGCGTCGAGCAGTTCGTCACGGTGGAGGACTCGATGGGGATGGTGCACGCCTCACGCGGGTCGGTGCGCCCCCTGTCGGACCAGATGCGCTCGGAGGTGGCGATCGTGGCGGGCCTGGCCCGGCGCGTGCTGGGCGCACACGACCCGGTGCCCTGGGAGGACTTCACCCGCGACTACGACCTCATCCGCGACCGCATCGAACGCGTCGTCCCGGGCTTCGACGACTTCAACGCGCGGGCGCGCCGCCCCGGCGGGTTCGCGCTGCCGCACGCGCCCCGCGACGACCGCCGCTTCCCCACCGCCACCGGGAAGGCCAACTTCACGGTCAACCCGATGACCGCGCCCGAGGTGCCGCAGGGGCGGCTGCTGCTGCAGACCCTGCGCTCCCACGACCAGTTCAACACCACCGTCTACGGCCTGGACGACCGCTACCGGGGAGTGCGCGGCGGGCGGCGCGTGGTGCTGGTCAACCCCGACGACGCCGCGCGACTGGGCCTGGCCGACGGCTCCTACACCGACATCGTCAGCGAGTGGTCCGACGGCGTGGAGCGCCGCGCCGCCCACTACCTGGTGGTGCACTACCCCACGGCCCGCGGGTGCGCCGCCGCCTACTACCCGGAGACCAACGTCCTGGTGCCGCTGGACTCCACCGCCGAGGTGTCCAACACTCCGACGTCGAAGTCGGTCGTGGTGCGCTTCGAGCCCGACAGCGGCGCGGCCGCCACGGCCTGAGCGCCCCGCGCGGGGCCTTTCGGGCTGTTGGCCGCGGCTGAGCGGTTGGAGGGGCGGCGGTCCGGGTAGCCGCGTGGGCGGGTGTCGCCGCGCCCGGGGCGGCGCCGGTGGCCGGATGCGGCCACCGCGCGTCCGCGGACGCGGTCGCCCGCGTCACACGCAGGAGAGGCCGCCGATGAGGCACCCGCCACGGCCACCCCGCCCGGAAAGGACCGGCGATGTCCACAACCGTCCCGCACCCGTCCCGTCTCGACGCCTTCACGGTGGGAATCATCGCGCTGGTCGGCGACGCCAACGCCGCCGACCGCCGGGGCCGCGGCATGGCCCTGGCCGTCGCCCCGCACGACCACCACGTGGTGTCCGTCCAGCCCGCCGACGCGCCGCTGTGGACGCCGCTGATCAGCCGCGAGGAGGCGCTGGCCGCACTGCCGGGACGCGACGCCTCCGCCGCCGAGGTCCTGACCGCCGTGGAGGCGCTGGCCGAGCGGATCGCCCCGCCCGGCCGGTCGGTGGACGTGGGGGCGCGCGGCGTGTTCGTCGCCGCCGGGACGGCTCCCGCAGCCGCTCCCCCGGTGGTCGTCGCCCCGCGGAGCGGATGGAGCACGGCGCGGACCGCCGTGTCCGCCCGGGCGGCCTGAAATCCGCACCTGGTGCCGCGCTTTTCGCACCACATCCGATGATTCCGGCTCGAACTGGGAAGTTCCTTCATGGAAAGCGCGCGCCCGGCATCAACGAGGTGAGGCATGGACAGCGACACCGACGTCTTCGGAGGGATCTCCGGCGGTCCCGTCCCAGGGGGGAACATGCCCTCGGCCACGGTCGACGCGCACGGCACCGTCGTGGCCTGGAGCCACGGCGCCCAGTGGCTGTTCGGCCCCTCTCCCCCCGAGGCCGTGGGACGTCCGGTGGCCGACCTGCTGTCCGTGGACGCCTCGGAACTGGTCGACTTCGCCGACTATCCGGCGGCGTGGCTCGGCGAGGTCTCCGCCCGCGACCGCGACGACGCCCATCTGCGGCTGCGCCTGCACGCCCAGCCCCTCGTCGACGCCCGCGGCACCCTCCAGTGGCACCTGACCGTCCTCGGCAGGGTCTCCGAGCCCGCCCGGGCGACCTCCGTGGGCGACGTCGACGTGGAACAGTTGCGGGAGTGGACCCTGGCGCAGTCGCCGCTGCCCGTGACGATCTTCGACCACAAGGGGCGGGTCGTGGAGGCCAACGCGTCCATGGTCCGCCTGATGGGGGTCTCCGCCGAGCAGGCGGTCGGGCTGCGGCTGCGCGAACTCGCCCCCCTGCCCAGCTTCGCCGAGTTCGACCAACTGCTGGACCAGGCGCTGAGCAGCGGGAAACTGATCCGCCACGAGGTGTTCGGCCGTCTGGGCGAGGGGACCCGAGAGCGCTCCTGGACGATATTCTTCGCCCCGGTCAAGGACGGCACGGGGCAGGTGCACGGCGTCGCCTGCACGGTGTTCGACACCTCCGCGCAGCACTGGGCCCGCCGCCGCCTGTCCGTCCTGGACGAGGCGGGCACCCGCATCGGCACCACCCTGGACATGACCCGCACCGCCGAGGAGGCGGCGGAGGTGCTGGTGCCCCGGTTCGCCGACTCCGTCTTCGTGTCTCTCCTGGAGTCGGTCCACCTGGGCGGGGAGCCGACGACCGAGCCGTTCCGCGGCCCGGCCACGCTCCGCTGCGTCGCCCACCGCTCGGTCCTGGGCAGGGAACTGGAGGGCACTCCCACACCGGGCGACCTGGAGCACTACCCGGAGGACTCACCGATAGTCCTCTCCCTGACCGAGCGCCGCCATCTGGTACACCGGATCGGCGACCCCTACCTCATGCGGTGGCTGGCGCGGGTCCCGCACCACGCCGCCGCCATACGCGCGCACGGAATCCACTCGCTGATGCTGATCCCGCTGCTGGTCGGCGACGCGCCCATCGGCCTGGTCGGGCTCCTGCGGCACCGGCGCACCGACCCCTTCGGCGACGACGACATCACACTGGCCCGGGACATCGCCGCCAAGGCCGCGGTGCGCATCGACAACGCCCGCCGCTACACCCGGGAGCGCACCGCCGCCCTGACCCTGCAGCGCAGTCTGCTGCCGCAGCGGATGCCGCCCAACTCCGCGGTGGAGGTCGCCACCCGCTACCTGCCCGCCGGAACCGAGTTCGGCATCGGCGGCGACTGGTACGACGTCATCCCGCTGTCGGGCGCCCGCGTCGCCCTGGTCGTCGGCGACGTCACCGGCCACGGACTGCACGCCTCGGCCACGATGGGGCGGCTGCGCACCGCCGTACGCACCCTGTCCGACGTGGACCTGTCCCCGGAGGAGCTGCTCACCTACCTCGACGACCTGGTCCTGCACCTCAACACCGAGGAGGAGACCCACCACACCGCCGAGGAGGAGGCCCGGCTCGACCTGCACTCCGAGATCGGCGCCACCTGCCTGTACGCGATCTACGACCCGGTGTCGCGCCGCTGCTCCATGGCGGGGGCCGGACATCCGCCGCCCGCGGTCGTCTACCCCGACGGAACGGTCGACTTCGTCGACCTGCCGGTCAGCCCCCTTCTGGGGGTGGGCGGCATGCCGTTCGAGTCGGTGGAGTTCGAGCTGCCCGCGGGCAGCCTGCTGGTGTTCTACACCAACGGCCTCGTGGACTCCCGGGAGCACGGTCTGGAGCAGGGACTGGACCGGTTGCGCGACCTGCTGGCCGAACCGGCGGAGTCGCTGGAGGCCACCTGCGACTCCCTGGTGCACACCCTGCTTCCCGAGGGCACCTTCGACGACGCCGCCCTGCTGGTGGCCCGCACCCGCGCCCTCGACGCGCACAAGGTGGCCACGTGGGACCTGCCCTCCGACCCCTCGGTCGTCGGCGCGGTCCGGTCCTGGGCCACCGAGCAGCTCGCCGCCTGGGGGCTGGAGGAGTTGTCGTTCACCACCGAACTGGTCGTCAGCGAACTCGTCACCAACGCCATCCGCTACGCCAGCGCGCCCATCCAGGTGCGGCTGATCCAGAACGGCTCCCTCATCTGCGAGGTCTCCGACGCCAGCAACACCGCCCCGCACCTGCGCCGGGCGCGCACCTTCGATGAGGGGGGCCGCGGCCTGTTCCTGGTCGCCCAGCTCAGTCGGCGGTGGGGCACCCGGCACCGCAACAACGGCAAGACCATCTGGGCGGAGCAGCCCCTGCCCGACCGGGAGCCCGTTCCCGTGTGAGCCGCGGTGCGGCTCACACCCGGATGGCGCGGGCCGCGGCGCGCAGGGTGGCGACCATCGCGGGCACCGGGTCGCGTGGGCGCGGCCGGTGCACCAGGAAGATCCGCCGGGCCAGGCCGGTGCCGCGCAGGCGGCGCGCCCGCCACCCGCCCTCGGCGTGGGAGCGCAGGATCGTGGAGGGGACCAGGCCGATGCCCACGCCCGCGCGGATCAGGGCGAGGGCGACCTCGTAGTCGCGGGTCTCGTAGGCGACGTTCACGCTCGTGCCCGCCTCGGCCGCGGCGGTCTCCAACGCGATCCGGTTGTGGATTCCGGGCGCACCGCAGATCCACTCCTCCTCGGCGAGGTCGGCCAGCGCGACGCGGGGCCGTTTGACGGCGGGATGCCCGTCGGGCAGCACCAGCAGCAGCGGGTCGGTGAGCAGCGGTTCGCGGCGCAGGCCGGAGGCGGGCGGCAGCGCGACCCCGGGGTAGCGGTGCGTGATGAGCAGGTCGAGGTCGCCGGAGGTGACCAGGCCGTAGCCGTCGGGCGGTTCCACGTCGCTCAACGCCAGGCGCACGTGCGGGTGGGCGCGGCGGAAGTCCGCGAGGGCGCCGGGCAGCAGGGTCCTGCCCGCGCTGGCGAACGCGCCCAGGGTCAGAGTCGGCGGGTGCTGTTCGAGGGTGGCGCGCACGGCCCGCTCGGCGTCGCGCAACTCCCCGAGCACGCGTTCGCCGTGCTCCAGCAGCACCCGTCCGGCCTCGGTGAGGCGGACGCCGCTGCGGCCGCGTTCGACCAGCACACAGCCCAGTTCCCGTTCCAGTTTGGCCAACTGCTGGGAGACCGCGGGCGGGGTGAGGGACAGGCGTTCGGCCGCCGCGGTGACGGAGCCCGCGCGCGCCACCTCGACCAGGACGCGCAGCCGGTTGGCGTCCAGCACGGTCCCCTCCGGGAATAAGAAACGCTTAATCGTCTTTAGAAAACCCAACTTTAACTTAACGGCCGCGGTGGGCAGAGTGGGATCATGACTTCGAGCATCACCGTTCCGCGTCCGGTTCCCACGGCCCTCGACGTGCGCCTGGCCGCCGAACGCACCGCGCCGCACCTGCGCCGCACCCCGCTGCTCCGGGCCGAACTGCGGGGGCGTCCGCTACTGCTGAAACTGGAGCACCTGCAGACCACCGGCGCGTTCAAGCTGCGCGGCGCGCTCAACGCGCTGCTCGCCCGGGACTCGGGCGGGCGGGTCGTCACCGCCTCGGGCGGCAACCACGGCCTGGGGGTGGCCACCGCGGCCCGGATGCTGGGGGCGCGCGCCACCGTGTACGTGCCCGAGACCGTCCCCGAGGTCAAGGAGCGGCGGCTGCGGGAGGCCGGGGCCGAGATCGTGCGCGCCGGAGCCGACTACGCGACGGCCGCCGCGGCGGCCCGGGAGTACGCCGAGGCCGAGGGCGTGCGCTACCTGCACGCCTACGACGACCCGGACGTGGTGGCGGGCCAGGGCACTCTCGGTTACGAGATCGCCGCGGACGCGCCGGACTGCGACGCGGTGGCGGTGGCCGTAGGCGGGGGCGGACTGGTCGCCGGGGTGAGCCTGGGCATCGGCGAGGAGCGCACCGCGGTGGCGGTGGAGCCGCACGGCTGCGCCAGCCTGCACGCCGCGCTCGCCGCGGGCGGACCGGTGGACGCCCCCGTGGACTCGGTGGCGTCCTCGGCGCTGGGCGCGTCCCGGGTCGGCGACGTCCCGTTCGCGGTGCTGCGCGGCCGCCGCCTGGCCACGGCGCTGGTGTCCGACACCGAGATCCTGGCAGCGCGCGACCTGCTGTGGGAGGAGTTCCGCATCGCCGCCGAACCCGCCGCCGCCGCGCCGATGGCCGCCTGGCTGGCCGGGCGGGTCCCCGGGGAACTGCCGTGCGTGGTGGTCTGCGGCGCCAACGCCGACTGGCGGCCCGTCGACTGACCCCTCTGAAAGACGCTCCGGGACGGGCCGGGGTGGCGGAGGAGTGACGCGCTCCCCGTGCCCCCGCCTCCCCGCACCACGGGGTCTCCGGGTGGTCCTGCCCCTGGGGGGTAGGACCACCCGGACCTTCCCCGGGGCCGAGGTGGTCTGGACCTCCTTGCGGCACCGGTCAGGGGATGGGCCGTGCCTCCTCGGAGCGGGAGAACAGTTTGCGCAGCGACAGCGTGCCCTCGTACGGGGTGTAGGCGCGCAGCATCAGCGACACCGACGGGAACAGGAAGACCAGCCCGGCGAACTTGAACGCCCGCGCGCCCACCGCCGCCCGCCGCTCGCCGTGCAGCGCGTAGGTGTGGTGCCAGGTCCGCAGGTAGCGGTGGAGGTCCCGCAGCGAACCGCCGATGCGGCGTGCCGAGACCGGGGCGCGCATCCGGTCGGTGTAGCACACCTTGCGGCCCAGGCGGTGCAGGTGGATGGCCAGGTCCAGGTCCTCGAAGATGTCGGGGCCGGGGCAGGCGTGCTCGCGCAGTTCCCGCCAGCACTCCTTGGTCAGCGCCATGTTGGAGCCCCACAGCATCGGGTGCCCCGACAGCATGCGGTTGACCCGGTGGCAGAACAGGCGCTGGGCGACCAGCCCGGTGCGGTGCAGCGGCGCGTCGTAGAACCAGGACGGGCCGGTGGCCGCCGAGACCGTCGGGTCGGCGAACGCCTCGGCGAGCCGCTGCGACCAGTCCGGCTCGACCAGGGTGTCGGCGTCGATACGCCCCAGGATGTCACCGGTGGCCTCGTCGAAGCCGCGGTTGCGCGCCGGAACCAGTCCCTGGGTCGTCTCGCGAATCACCCGGACCCCGTGATCGCGGTACTTCTCGGCGATCTCACCGGTCCGGTCGCTGGAGTTGTTGTCGACGACCAGGATCTCGTCGACCGGCACGATCTGGCTCACCAACGCGTCCAGGCAGCGCCCGATCACCGCCTCCTCGTTGTAGGCGGGCACCACCACCGAGATCTTCATCTTCTCCCCATCGTCCAGTGTGTCGGATACCGCGGCCCGGTCGACGGTGGCCCGAGGCCGCGCCCGCCGTCAAGGCCGACACCCCACGGGCCGTCCCACCGCGCCCGCACGGTCGGATCCGCTGCGATCGCCTCCGGTTCCCACCGCAGGCAGGAGAGATACCTATCGCACGGATCCGAACACTGCTTGGATCGCGGGTGAAGTCTTCGCCCGCCGAGGTCAAAGTATCCCGAACCGGGCGCGACCACGAGACCCCGGGAGCGGAAGTTCGCCACACCCGGCCGCGGGACCGCGGACGACGGGCGCCGTGGTCAGTCGCGGGGCACCAGTGCGGTGTAATCTCCCCGCTCGTCGCGCTCCAGGTCGCACAGCGCCACCACGGCGGAGCGGTCGATCGGCCCGTAGACGTGCCGGAACACCACTCCCTCGTCGAATCCCGGCGGGGTGGGGACCGCCTCCTCGTCCCGCACCTCCACCTCCTTTCCGAGTCCCGCCTCGTCGATCACCAGCGCCACCACGGGGCTGGGCGGATTACGGAAGAACGCGTTGGCCACCCGCAGGGTCATCTCCTCGTCGGCCACGCCGTGTACGAAACCGTCCCGCTGCAGCGAGGCGGGCGCATAGGGGCGGTCGGGTTCGGACCGCCATCTCTCGATCGGTGCCACGTGATAGATCACCGGATATTTCTATCGCGATTTCGTCCCTCTTCGGCACATTCTGACGTGAGTCACCGTCTCTTCGCCAAGAAATCACTGGACAGACCGGGTGAGAGGTTTGTTGTCCAGTGGGCGGTACCGGATTTTCCGACACGCGTTTTCGCGATTCCAGACATGTCCGCATTTTGTCCGCGCCGTCCGGTGCGTTGGTGGAGATCCGACCGGAACGCGTCCGCGCCCCGGCGCGCGGACGCCGGGGCGCGGACAGGGCGGGTGACGGGGTCAGGAGCGGGGCAGCAGGTCCGCCAGCCACGCCTCGACGTCGGCGGAGGTACGCGGCAGCGCGGCGGACAGGTTGCGGTTGCCGTCGGGGGTGACGAGGATGTCGTCCTCGATGCGCACCCCGATGCCGCGCAGCTCCTCGGGCACGGTCAGGTCGTCGGGCTGGAAGTACAGGCCCGGCTCCACCGTCATGACCATGCCGGGCTCCAGGACGCCGTCCACATAGGCCTCGGTGCGCGCCACCGCGCAGTCGTGCACGTCCAGGCCGAGCATGTGGCCGGTGCCGTGCAGGGTGTAGCGGCGCTGCAGCCCCAGTTCGACGACGCGCTCGGCCGGCCCCTCCAGCAGCCCCCACTCCACCAGGCCCTCGGCGAGCACCCGCTGGGCGGCGTCGTGGTAGGCCCGGAACGGGCGCCCGGGCCGCACCTCGGCGATGCCCGCCTCCTGGGCGGCGTACACCAGGTCGTAGACGCGGCGCTGCACGTCGGTGAAGCGCCCGCTGACCGGGAGGGTGCGGGTGACGTCGGCGGTGTAGAGGGTGGTGGTCTCCACGCCCGCGTCGAGCAGCAGCAGCTCGCCGGGGCGCACCGGACCGTCGTTGCGCATCCAGTGCAGGGTGGTGGCGTTGGGGCCGGAGGCGGCGATGGTGCCGTAGCCGACGTCGTTGCCCTCCACGCGGGCGCGCAGGAAGAACGTGCCCTCGATGTAGCGCTCGGAGGTGGCCTGGGCCTGCGGCAGCACGCGGACCACGTCCTCGAAGCCGCGCACGGTGGAGTCGACGGCCCGCTGCAACTGGCCGACCTCCCACTCGTCCTTGACCAGGCGCGCGTCGTGCAGGAAGACCGCCAGTTCGGCGTCGCGGCGGGCGGCCTCCTCGGCGGCCTCGGGCTCCCCCGTCGAGCGGCGCAGGGTGAGCACGCCCTCCAGGGCGGCGTCGTGGCCGCGCACGATGCGGGTGGGCGCATCGGGCGCGTCGCGCAGCACGTCGGGCAGGGTGCGCACGTCACGGGTGGGCAGCCCGTACAGCGCGGCGGACTCGGCGAGGCTGTTGCGCCGCCCAGTCCACAGCTCGCCGTGCCCGTCCAGCCAGAACTCGCCGTTGTCGCGCTCGGAGCGCGGCAGCAGGTACAGCGCGGCGTCGTGGCCGCCGTCGGTGCGCGGCTCCAGGACCAGGCAGCCGTCCTCGGACTGGTCGCCGGTCAGGTAGACGTAGTCGCTGGCGGCGCGGAACGGGTACTCGGTGTCGTTGGAGCGGGTCTTGAGGTTGCCCGCGGGGATCACCAGCCGCTCGCCGGGGAAGCGGGCGCTGAGCGCGGCGCGCCGCTTGGCGGTGTAGGGGGCCTGCTCGACCGGGTCCAGGTCCCGCCGCTCGGTGTCGGCCCACCCGGTGCGCATCCACCGCTCCAGTTCGGGTGAGACGTCCCGGTAGGGGCCGTTCTTGCGGCCTCGGAACCGGGGTGCGGCCTTCTGCCGCTCCTGCTCCTCGCCGACCGGCTGTCCCTCGGAGTACTGCTGCTCACTCACGGCTGCCCTCCCTGTGCCTTCGCGTGCCTCACCTGGTGCCTACCCGGGCGGGTGCGGCCCTGCTTCCCATGCTAGGAGCAGGGCGCGACCCCGCGATGATCTTGACCCCCGGGGGGCTTCTCCGCGAAACACCGCCTCCTGTTGTCGAGACCATCGCGGTTCAGAGGCGGGGAGACGAGGAGACGAGGCATTCCACCCCACCCCCCGCAACGGCCCCCACGGGTTGGCAGCGCCTGGACTCGGCGCCGGGGCGCCTCGACCGGCCACCGGCAACCCGTGGCAACCCACCGCAGGGGCCGGACTGGACACCGTACCCTCCCCCGCATGCGGAAGAGGCCCCCGGAGGAAAAGGAAACACCCGAACGGCCGGGTCCGCTTCGGCCGGGAGGCGCGGCAGCCTTGAGGCAGCCCCCGCGATGATCTCGACCCCAGTGGGCCTTTTTCGCGAAACACCGCCCACTGGGGTCAAGATCATCGCGGTTCAGAGCACGTCGCGACGCGCGGCGGCAAGGAACGCCCCCCACGCGGCGGAAGGGAAGGCCAAGTGGCCGAGGGAAGGGTGCTTGGAGTCCCGGAGGGCGGCCCCGGGGGTAGGGAGGGGGGCGACTTCGAGGCAGTTCTGATCTTGGCCGCTGTGGCTGCTCTTGCGGAAGTCGGTGGAGATGGGGGCCACCTCGACACAGTTAACCCCTTGGCCGCTGTAACTACTCTTGCGGAACACCAGTTCGTGGCTCATTCACTGCTCTCTAGAGTTTTAAGGGCTTTGGAGACGATCGTGGCAGATTGTGCCGCACTGACCGCCGATCCCTGTATATCCCCGAAAGCAGCGATATACGGCTGCACGTCCTCGGGCAACTCCAGGTAGAGCGCTTCGTTCAGTGTCTCCACGCACACGATGGTGGGGTCGAGCGGACTGGGGAACTCCAGGATGGTGAACGGGGCGGTCAGCGCGGCGTGTGCGCCTGCGGCCAAGGGCAGGATCTGCACGTCGATGTGCGGCATCTTCGCCATGTGCAGTAGGTGACGGAGTTGACCGGCCATCACCTCTCGCCCACCGATCAGACGCAGCAGGGCTGATTCGTCGATGACCGCGCGCAGATGGACTGGGTCGAAGCGGGTGAGGATTTCCCGCCGCGTCATGCGGGCCTCCACCCGGCGTCGGATCACTCCGTGGTCGGTGTACCTGCCGCCCCGGAAGATGGCTTCGGCGTACTCGGGAGTCTGCAACAGCCCGGGAATGACCTGAGATTCGAATGCTCGGACGGTGGATGCCTCGGCCTCGAAGTCCGGAAGCGCCTCGTTGCCGAACACGTCGCGATACTTCATCCACCAGCCCCGCTCCTTGGCGTCGCGGGCGAGCTGGTGTAGGGCCTCACGCTTCTCAACTTCCTCAACCTTGTAGAGGTTCAGCAGTTTGTCGAGGTCAGCGGCCTTGATCGTCTGCGTCTCGGAATTCTCGATCTTGCTGAGCTTACCCACAGCCCACTTGAGTTCCTGGGCGACCTGCTTGGTGGTCAAACTCTGCTGGTGACGGGCTTGACGAAGTTCAGCAGACAGACGACGGCGACGGATGGACGGGCTGTGCGGCTGACGCATGGACACGGCTTCACCTCTACTCTCAAAGGAAATTTCACTATCCAACGTTGACTCTAGTGAAATTCACTTTTACTGTAAAAGTGTAGCCAGCGACCACCGCACCACAGACAGTCTTCCTGGTCAGGCTATGCCCCGTCCGCCCGCCGTGTCCGAGGAACCGGACTGTTTCGCGGACGCCCCTTACCGCACAGTCACAACCACTCCGAGGAGTCTGCATGCCGCTACTCGCACCACCCCCGCTACCCTCCGTCACTGTCCCGTTGGGACTGGTGATCCCGCCCGGCAAGGAGCACTACTTCGACACCACCGCCAAACCCGTGCACTACCGGTGCCGCTCCTTCGAGTTCCGAGGCGAGACGGCCTTCCTGCCCCTGGTCCACGCCTTCCTCACCACCTGCGCGGCCGGACGTGACCCCGACTACGCCTACCTCTTCCGCCTGCTCGGCGTGGAACTGGCCACCAACGCCATTCAGCACACCAACTCCGGCCAACCGGGCGGCACCTTCACCCTGCACGTGGTGCGCACCCCCACCCACATGAAGCTGACCTGCTCCGACTCCGGCGACGGCCGCATCCGTCCCATCCGCGACCCCGAGTACCTGGCCCCGCTGCCGATCGACCCCGACCGCGAGGGCGGCCACGGCCTGGCCCTCCTCGACGCCCTGGCCACCACCTGGGGCGACGACGGCCGCCAAGCCTTCCGCCGCGTCTGGTTCACCCTCGACCACGACCTGGCAGGAAGCGCCTGGCCCACCCTCTGATCACCAGACTGGCATCGTGCCTTGCCCGCCAGGCGCGAGAAACTTCGGTTGTCAACAGAGTGAGCGACGGACGCTACCGCCCCGTCCCCCCGTGCCCCCGCATCAGCGACAGCGGCAGCACAAGCAGGTGGTGATCCCCGCACACGCGGGGATGGTCCGACGTTGAACCGCCACCACGGCACCGCGTGGCCATGCTCCCCGTGTATGCGGGGATTGGGTCCCGCCCCGCTGGGGCGGGACCACGACAGCGGCTGGCCAATCCGCTGGGCGACGCCGAGGTGAAGACCCGCCTCGTCGAGCGCGGGCGGCCTCGGCCGCCGAGGTCTGCACCGCAGAAGAGCTGCGGCGGGCACAGCGGGAGCACGGCGGCGGCCTCGGCCGTCTGGTGCGCGTCCTGCTCGGGCTGGACCGCGACGCGGTCGAGGCGGCCTTCGCCGCCTTCCGCCAGGGCCGCTCCCTCGGTGCCGCGCAGGCCCGGTTCGTCGAGACCATGATCGGCTACCTGGAGGGCAACGGGACGCTGGACGTGGGCGCGCTGTACGAGTCGCCGTTCACCTCGCTGGCCCCCAACGGCCCCGAGGACCTGTTCGGCGAGGCCGACCTCGACGCGCTCGTCGCCGTCCTGGAGCGCATCGAGGCGACCGCCGTGCCCTCGTGAGGACACGGCGGTCGCCGAACAGGCACGGCCTCGCCCCGGCCGGGTCACCTCCCGCAGGAGGCCCGCCGGTGTCGAGGTCACCGCCGTCGGCGCACGTTCGGGCCGAACCTGGCCTCGCGTTCCCTCGGGTCGTCGGGGTCGGGGGAGTTGGCGATGAACACCGCCACCGGCGGGATGACCGCCGCGACCACGCACAGCGCGATGGCCCACTCCACGCCCGCGAGCATCCCCACCGGGACGGCCAGCGCGAACAGGAGCAGGCACACCGCCATCAGCACGACGTAGCGCCGTCTGCGGCGCGGCGCGTTGCGCCAGCGGTCGCGGACCACGGTTCTCATCTCCTCCGCGTCGTTCAGCCCCGCACCGGGCGCGGGGCCCGGGCCAGGTGGCCGGTGAACCAGTCGCGAGCCAGCTCCGCCACGGTGGTCAGCGCGCCCGGCTCCTCGAACAGGTGGGTGGCCCCGGGAATCACGGTGAGCCGGTGCTCGCAGCGCAGCCGCGCCTGGGCCTGCCGGTTGAGGTCGAGCACGTGCGGGTCGTCGCCGCCGACGATGAGCAGGGTGGCGGCGCGCACCGACTCCAGGGCCTCCCCCGCCAGGTCGGGGCGTCCGCCCCGGGACACCACGGCCTGGACGTCGCTGCGCGGTTCGGCCGCCGCCGCCAGCGCCGCCGCGGCCCCGGTGCTCGCGCCGAAGTAGCCGACCGGCAGCTTCGCCGTCTCGGGGCGTTCGCGCACCCACTCGGCCGCCACGGCGAGCCGTCCGGCCAGCAGGCCGATGTCGAACACGTTGTCCCGGTTCTCGGCCTCGGCCTCGCTGAGCAGGTCGAACAGCAGGGTGCCGAGTCCGCCCCGGTTCAGCGCCTCGGCGACCTCGCGGTTGCGCGGCGAGTGCCGTCCGCTGCCGCTGCCGTGCGCGAACACCACGACCCCCACGGCCTGCTCCGGCACGGTCAGGTGCCCCGGCAGCCGGATGGGACCGGCCTGGATCTCGACCTCCTCGTCCACCCCGCCGCTCGGCGGCGCGTGCTCGGTGCGGGGGCGCACCGCGGCGCGCGCCAGCAGTTCGGTGACCTCCAGGTCGGAGGTCTGGGTGAAGTCGGTGTACCACTGGCCGATGGAGGAGAAGTCGTCCGGTGTCTGCGGGCAGATCACCTCGTCGGCCTCCTGTTCCAGCCGTTCGACCGCGTCGGGCGCGCCCACCGGGGTGGCCACCACCACCCGGCGCGCTCCCAGGTGGCGGGCGACCTGGCAGGCGGCGCGCGCCGTGGAGCCGGTGGCGATCCCGTCGTCGACGACCACGGCGGTGCGGCCGCGCAGCGGCATCCGCGGCCGGTCTCCCCGGAACTGGCGTACCCGGCGCTCCAGTTCCTGCCGTTCGCGCTCCTCCACGGCGGCGAAGTCGCGTTCGTCGGCCCCGGCCATGGACATGACGCGCGCGTCGACGACGCGGGCGCGGTCCTCCCCGATCGCGCCCATCGCCAGCTCCGGTTGGAACGGCACGCCGATCTTGCGGACCACGATCACGTCCAGCGGCGCGGCGAGCGCGGTGGCGAGTTCGTAGGCCACGGGAACGCCGCCGCGCGGCAGGCCGAGGACGACGACGTCGTCGCCGTCCAGCCGCTGTGCCGCCTCCGTGGCGAGCCGCCGTCCCGCGTCCGTCCGGTTGGTGTACGTCATCTCCGCCCTCCCCGGCGAGACTTCCCATGGGGCGGGCACTACCCGAGCGGTCCGTGCTGATTCGGCTTCCCGGGCACGTATTCGTCGAGGAAGCGGGGGTCAGGAGGCGGGGTCGGCGCTCCAGGCGGCGCGGATCTCGGCCGGTGGCCAGGACGCGGGGTCGCGCAGTCCGGGCAGGCCGCGGCTGACGTCGTATCCGGCCGCGGCGAGGCGGCGGTCGGCGGCCTCGGCGCGGCGCACGGTGACCTCGTCGAACAGCAGGTTGTACAGCGGGGTCGGCACGGCGTGCAGCGCGGCGCGCAGCGCGCCCAGGGCCGCGGTGACGGCCACCTGTGTTCCCGGGGGTTCGGGCAGCAGGCGGTAGTCGCGGCGGGCCCAGTCGGGCAGCGTGTGGTAGGCGAGCGCGCCCACGGGCAGCCACAGCGGCTTGAGCGGCCGCAGCCAGGCGAGCCGGTCGGGCAGGGCGGGCCACATCAGGTAGCGCGCCGCCGCCACGGCCTCGGGCCCGGCCCGCAGCGCGGGCCGGGCGGCGGCGAGGTAGCGGCGCATCTGGTCGACCGAGGCGGGCACGTCGGCGGGGTCGAGTCCGACGTGGGCGGCGGTGCGGGCCTGCTCGGCGAGGTAGCGGTCGGCCTCGGCGCGGCTGAGCCGCAGCCCCGCGCGGGTCACCACCTCCAGGTAGGAGGTGACCTCGGCGCAGTGCACCCACAGCAGCAGGTCGGCCTCGTCGACGCGGTGCCGCCGTCCGGTGGCCGGGTCGGTGAAGGACAGCCTCGCGTGCACCCGGCGCACCCGGGCGGCGACCTGTTCGACCTCGGCGGGGCTGCCGTAGGTGGTGACGGCGACGTAGTCGGCGGTGCGCAGCAGGCGGCCGGTGGGGTCGGTCCGGAAGTCGGAGCGCTGCCACACGCCCTGCATGGCCACCGGGTGCAGCGCCTGGAGCATGAGGGCGCGCACCCCCGCCACCCACATGGCGCGGTCGAGGTGCACCCGCCAGGTGACGTCCTCGGGCAGGGCGGCGGTCGGCCGCGTCGACGCCGCGTCCGTCCGCTCCTGCCGCTCCTCACCGGCCCTCACACGCACGATGCTACCGCCCCGAAACATCCCATCATGGGGATACCCCTCGTGAGCAGGGCGGATGCGCGGTACGGCCCACGTTCTCGGCGTGGACGCGGTCCGCTTCCCTGCCCGCCCGAACCGGGCCGCCACCCCTCGGGGGATCCGTGCTCCGGAGCCGCCGCACCGCCTCCCGGTCCCCGCGCACGGGGAACCGGGCGCCGCCCTGCCGGACGGCCCGGTCGCCTCCGAGTCCGAGTCCGCCTGCCCGCTGTCGGCGCGGGGATCGGCGAGCTGTCCGGGACCGCCGACACGCGCGCGGCGGAGCCGAGCCGCGCGACGCACTGCGGCCGCCGCTCACCGCCGGTTCCGAGACGACGTCCTCGGTCCCGGCCGGCGGCGGCCGAGGTGCCGCGCCGGTCCGGCGGCGTGGCCGCGCCGCCGTTCCCGGACTCGGCGCGAAGGCGCCCTCACTCCCGGCCGCCCTGGGCGGGTGGCCTGCGGGAGAAGTGCCGGGCCCCGGGGGCGAGCGCGGCGGCCGCGGGCGCCAGGAAGCACACGAGGGCGCAGACGCCCAGAACGGTCGGCGCGCCCAGGGCGTCGGCGGCGGGGGCGATGAGGGCGAGTCCCACCGGGGCGAGCCCGTAGGACAGCAGGAAGTCCAGCGAGGAGACCCGGGCGAGGCGGCTCGGGTCGACCTCGCGCTGCGCGGCGGTGAACCACGGGACGTTGAACAGTTCGACCCCCACCCCCGCCACGACGTAGGCGGCGACCACCACCGCGGGATGCGCGGGGGCCAGCAGGCTCAGCGGCGCGAACCCGTAGCAGGCGAGTCCGGCCAGCGCGGCCCACCCCTGGGCGCGGGGCCTCCAGCGCGCCATGAGCAGCGCCCCCGCGAGCGCCCCGGCGGTGTAGCCGGTCAGCGCCGCGGCCAGCACCGCCTCCGTTCCGTAGTGCTCCCTGCTGGCCTCGGGGAGCAGGACCCCGGTCGCCGAGTAGCCGGTGGCGATGACGGCGGTGAGCGCGCCCAGTCCCGCGAGGAACCAGGGGTGGCGGCGCGCCTCCCGCAGGCCGTCGAGGAACTCGGTGTGGAAGGGGTCCCGTCGCGGCGGCGCCGTCGGCGCGGCGGCGCCCCGGGGTGGGAGCGCCGCCGCGGCCAGCCAGAGCAGGCCGGTGCCGACCAGCAGGGGCACGGTCCCGGTGACGGTGGCGAGCAGCGCGGTCAGGCCCGGCCCCAGCAGGGTGGTGACCCGCACGGCCAGCGTCATGGCGGCGTTGGCCTGCTGGCGGCGCGGTTCGTCGACGACCTCGCGGGTGAGGGCCTGGAAGGCGGGGCGGCAGGCGCCCTGCCCGACGCCGACCACGGCCGCGGCGGCGGCCATGACGGCGACGGACCCGTCCAGGCCGAGCGCGATGGCCGGGGAGGCCAGCGCCGATGCCGCTCCCGCCCAGCCCACGACCCGCCGGCGGGAGTAGCGGTCGGCCAGGACCCCGGCGACGGGGACCGCGGCGAGGAATCCGGCGGTGCGGACGGCGAGCACCAGGCCGAGGCCCGCGGCGGTGAGGGAGCCGTCGAGCACGGCGAGGCCGAGGACGAACGGCAGCGCCCAGGTGGCCAGTCCGGACGCGACGGTGCCCGCCCACAGGCGCAGGAAGGCGGTGTCGCGCAGCAGACCCGTCCGCTCCGCGGCGGGGGCGGCCAGGGCGGTGGGCGGTGGGGAGGGCACGGATCATCATCTCCTCGGACACGGGAGTGGGAACGGCCACCCACTGTAATGAAAACGATTATCAATCGCATACTGAACCCTCGCCCCGGAAAACTCCACCGCCGGGGCTAGGGACGAAAATGGTTTTCATTTATAGTGTGACCGCCTCCGGCCGAACCCGGGCAGAAGGCGCATACGGCATCCCGTGGACAATCCGGGAAGAGCACCGCCCCGGCCCCATCCGCGAACCACACACGAGAGGATCCGCGTGGACCACCCCCTGGTCGCCCAGCTCCCCCCTCCCCTGCCCGCCGACCGCGTCATCGCCGTCAACCAGCCCAGGACCGACCTGGCCTCCCACCGCTCCTACACCTGGAACGGCTGGACCCTCGACGTGCCGCCCGGCGTCTTCCTGCCCGGCGCCACCAGCCGGATGATCCACCAGCGCGTCCTCGACGGCGGGATCGACGTCCGCGGCCGACGCTACGCCGCCATGGGCGTCGGCCTGGGCGTCGAGGCGGTGGCCGCCGGACTGCGCGGAGCCCGGGAGATCTACGCCATCGACGTGCACGCCGACAGCGTCGCCACGACCGCGCGCCACTACGCCCGCCTCGTCGGCGACCGCCCCGCCACCAGGTTCGTCCCCGTCGTCGGGAACGTCTTCGACGGCCTCCCCGACGGAGTGCGACTCGACGTCGTCACCTTCAACCCGCCCGCCGTCAGCCAGCCCGTCAGCGACGACCCCGACGTCGTGCGCAACGTGTGCGTGGGCGCGTCGCTGCTGGAGACGTTCTTCGCCCAACTCGCCGGACGGGACCTGCTGGCCCCCGGCGGCGAGGTGTTCGTCATCGTCTCCAACACCGCCGACCTGCGCCGCATCGTCGGCGCCGCCCTCGACCACGGCCTCGCCCCCGAGATCGGCCACCGGCACGACTGGGGCGACGGCGTGGTGACCCTGCTGTTCCGCTTCACCCGCGGGGAGGGCGCGTGAACACCGTCGCCGCCCTGACCGACCGCGTGCTCGCCGGCCTGTCCGGCCTGTCCGGTCCGGCCGCGCCCACCGCCACCAGCGTGTTCTGGCTGCACCACGGCACCCGGCTGGCCGACGGGGACACCACCTACCTCAACCACTACGTCCTGGTCCGGGCGGGCCGCGCGTTCGGCGCGTGCGCCTTCGAACCCGGCGAGGTGGACGCCGCCGTCTGCGCCGAGGCGTCCGGCCGCCCCCTCGCCGACCTGCTGCGCGCGGGCCCGCTCCCGCTGCGCCTGGCCGCCCTCGACGCCTGCCTGGCCCGCTCCCTCCCCCACCGCGACGATCCCCGCGCCGAGGCGGTGCCCCTGCCCGCGGGCACCCCCCAGGAGCGGGCCCTGGCCCGCGACGCCGCCGTCGCCGGGCTCCTCGACATCCCGCCGGGCGCGAAGGTGGCCCTGATCGGCGTCGTCAACCCGCTGGTCGCGGCGATCCGCGAGCGCGGCGGCGAGTGCCTGCCCTGCGACCTCAACCTGCGCACCACCCGGTGGGGCGACCCCGTCACCGCCGACATGGACGAGGTCCTCGACGCCGCCGACGCCGTCGTCGCCACCGGCATGACCCTGGGCAACGGCACCTTCGACGAGATCCTGCGCCGCTGCCGCCTGCGCGGGACGCCGCTGGTGGTCTACGCCCAGAGCGGCAGCGCCGTGGCGCGCGCCTTCCTCGGCTCCGGCGTCACCGCCCTGTCCGCCGAGCCCTTCCCCTTCTCCCAGTTCAGCGCGGAGACCACGACGCTCTACCGCTACCGCGCGGAGCACGAGGCATGACCCCCGGGACCGGCCTGGCCCCCTGCCACCACGGCGAGATCCTCCAGGGGGTCTTCGCCGACGGGCGGAAGGAGCCGTGCCGGGGACTGGTCACCCTCCCCCTGGCCGCCCCCCTCACCCGCGCCGTGTTCGTCCCGCTGCCCGGCACGCCCGCCCGCCGGATCGCGGTCGCCCCCTCGGGGCGCGCCAAGGCCGCCCGGGCCGCGGCGCTGGCGGCCGCGGAGTGCGCCCGCCGCTCGGGGCTGCCCGCGTGCGGCGGACGGCTGCGGCTGAGCGGCGGCGTCCCCGTCGGTCTGGGCATGGGCTCCTCCACCAGCGACGTCATCGCCGCCGTCCGCGCGGTCGCGGCGGCCTTCGCCGTGGAGCTGTCGCCGGAGGAGGTGGCGCGGATCGCGGTGCGCGCCGAGACCGCCGCCGACCCGACCATGCTGGACGCGCGGCCGGTGCTGTTCGCCCAGCGCGAGGGACGCGTCCTGGAGGACCTCGGCCCCGCCCTGCCCCCCGGCGTCGTCGTGGGCTGCCTGACCGGCGGCGGACGCCCGGTCGACACGCTCACCCTGCCCCCGGACCCCTACGGTGCGGCTGACCTGGCCGCCTACGAGCACCTGCGCGCGCTGCTGCGGCGGGCGGTCGCCGACGCCGACCCGCTGCTGCTGGGCCGCGTCAGCACCGAGAGCGCCCGCCGCAACCAGCGCATCGCCCCCAAACCCGAGCTCGACCTGCTGGAGAGGGCCGCCCGGCACAGCGGCGGCACCGGGGTGCAGGTCGCCCACAGCGGCAACGTCGCCGGTGTGCTCTTCGACGCCGCGGCCCCCGACCTGACCGAACGCGTGCGCGAGTGCGTGTGCTTCCTGCGGGACAGCGACGTCCCCGTGACCCGGATCTTCCGATTCCCCTCTGGTGTGACGGAGCGTGAGCATGGACGACCACATCTGCGAAGCGATCGGCCGACCGGACCTGGTGAACCTCGACGGAGGACTCGTCTGCCTGCGGTTTGAGACGATGAAGGCGCTGTCGGCCCTGGCCGCGGTGCGCCACCTGCTCGACACGGGCACGGTACGGCCCGGCGACACCCTGATCGACAGCTCCAGCGGCATCTACGCCTACGCCCTCGCGCTGGCCTGCCACCGGTTCGGGCTGCGCTGCCACATCGTCGGCTCCACGACCGTCGACCATACGCTCCGCGTCCAACTGGAGGTCCTCGGGGCGCGCCTGGAGCAGATGGAGCCGTCCTCGGACCTGAAGCTCGACCAGAGCCGCCGGGTCCGCAGGATCAGGGAGATCCTGCGCGACCACCCCGACTACCACTGGATGCGCCAGTACCACGACCGCGTCCACTACCTGGGCTACCGCACCGTCGCCGACACCGTCGCCGAGCGGGTCGGCGGCGGCCCGCTGACCGTGGTCGGCGGCGTCGGCTCGGGGGCGTCCACCGGGGCGCTGGCCCGCTACCTGCGGGAGCGCTCCCGCGACACGGTCCTGGTCGGCGTGCAGCCGTTCGGCAGCGTCACCTTCGGCTGCGAGCACCTCACCGACCCCGAGATCATCATCGCCGGGATCGGCAGCTCGATCCCCTTCGGCAACGTCGACCACGCCCTCTACGACACCCTGCACTGGGTCGGGTTCCGGGCCGCCCTGGCCGGAAGCGTGGACCTGCTGCGGCGGCACGCGGTCTTCGCCGGACTGTCCGCGGGGGCCGCCTACCTCGCCGCGCGCTGGGAGCTGCGGCGCGCTCCGGAACGGACCGTGGTGTTCGTCGCCGCCGACACCGGCCACCGGTACGTGGACTCGGTGTTCGCCCGGCACCGCGAGGCCCCCGACATCGACTCCCTCGCGCCCCGCGAGACGGCCGATCCGTCCCGTCTCGCGCTGCCGTGGTCGCGGATGGACTGGGGCCGCGCCCCGGCTCCCGAGTCGGCCCGGTGGCCCGGCGACACCACCCCGTCCGGCACGGTCCCGGTCGCCTGACCGGCGCGCCGGGGCGGCCCCGTCGGCCGCCCCGGCTCCGGCCGCGCTACTCCTCGCGGTCCTGGTGGAACTCGCGCAGGTAGTCGGCGAACTTCTCCAGGCCGTCGACGTTGCGCGGCCCGCTGATGCCCTCGTTGTAGTCGAGGACGAAGAAGGCGTCGTTGACCACCGCGGGCAGGTCGGCGGTGATCGGCGAGGACTTCAGGAAGTCGATCTTGTCCTGGGCGGGCTGGTCCCCGTAGTCGAGGATGACGATGACCTCGGGACGCGCCTCGACGACCGCCTCCCAGCCCGCCTGGAACCAGCGTTCGTCGACGTCGCCGAAGATGTTCTCGCCGCCCGCGAAGCGGATGATGTCGTTGGGGGGCACCTGCCTTCCGGCGGTGAAGGGCTGGTCGGTGCCCGAGTCGTAGAGGAACACCGGGACCGGGTCGCCCTCGGGTGCCCGCTCGCGCACCGCCGCGACCCGTTCGCGGAAGTCGGCGACGACCCCGGCCGCCCGGTCCTGCACGCCGAAGATCGCCCCCAGGCGCTCCAGGTCGGTGTAGAGGGCCTCGAACGGCTCGACCCGCTCGGGGAAGCCCGGGTAGTTGTAGCAGGACTCGGTGTGCATGAAGCTCTGGATGCCGAGCCCGTCGAGGATCTCGGGGGTGATGCCGCGCTGGTCGCTGAAGCCCGAGTTCCAGCCGGCCACGACGAAGTCGGCCTCGACGTCGACGACCAGCTCCCGGTTGAGCAGGTCGTCGCTGAGAAACTCCACCTCGGCGTACTCGGCCGCCCACGGCGACTCCTCGACCGGCGGGTTGGCCGGGGGCATGACGTAGCCGAGCACGTGGTCGGTCAGGCCCAGGACGAACATCTTGTCGGCGCTGCCGCCCTCGTAGACGACCGCGCGCCGCGGCGTGGTGTACTCGACCTCCTCCCCGCACCGGCGCACGGTGACGGTGCGGGCCTCGCCGGCGGCCTCGATCTGGGCGCCGCACCCGGTGAGCAGGAGGGCTCCGGCGGCGGCGAGCAGCACCGGGCGCGGCAGGTCCGCACCCGTCCTCGGCCTGGTGGTCAAGGGTTCCCCTTCTCTGTGGTGTCGGAGGTGAGCGTGTAGAGCAGTTGCGGGGCGCCGGTCAGCGGGTGGGGGACCACCTCCGCGTCGACCCCGAAGACCTCACGGACCAGCGGCGGCGTCAGGACCTCCCGCGGCGTGCCCGAGGCGACCAGGCGCCCTTCGGAGAGCACCCCGACGCGGTCGCAGGCCGCCGCGGCCAGGTTGAGGTCGTGCAGCACCACGAGGACGGTGGTCCGGGTGCGGCGCAGCAGCGACAGCAGGTCGATCTGGTGGCGCACGTCGAGGTGGTTGGTGGGCTCGTCCAGGACGAGCACCCGGGGCTCCTGGGCGAGGGCGCGGGCCAGCAGCACCCGCTGGCGCTCTCCCCCGGACAGCTCCAGGACTCCGCGGCGGGCCAGGTGGGCGACGTCCATGCGCTCCATCGCCCACCGGCACAGCCGCCGTTCGCGCACGTCGAGCGGCCGGTTGCCGCGCAGGTGGGGGGTGCGGCCGAGCGCGACGACCTCCTCGACGGTGAAGTCGAGGTCGGTGCCGTTCTCCTGGGTCAGCGCGGCCACCGCCCGGGCGCTCTGCCGCAGGGCCAGGTCGGCCAGGTCGGTCCCGCCCAGCAGCACCGCTCCCCCGCTGGGCCGCAGCGCCCGGTAGACGCAGCGCAGGACCGTCGACTTGCCCGAGCCGTTGGGTCCCACCAGGCCGACGAGTTGGCCCTCGGGCACGTCCAGCGACAGGTCGTGGACGATCCGGCTACCGTCGACGTCCACGGACAACCGGTCGATGCGCAGTTCCACTACCGGCCTCCGAACAGGTAGGCCCTGCGGCGCATGAGCGTGATGAACACCGGGACGCCGACCAGCGCGGTGATGACGCCGACGGGCAGTTCCCGGGGCGCGGCGAGCACGCGGGAGACCAGGTCCACCCAGACCATGAAGACCGCGCCGACCAGGGGGGCGAGGGCGAGCACGCGCCGGTGCCCGGCTCCCGCGACGATGCGCACGACGTGGGGGACCACCAGTCCGACGAAGCCGATCACACCGCTGACCGCGACCATCGCCCCGGTCATGGCCGAGGTCAGGACGAACAGGCCGCGGCGCAGCCGGTCGGCGTCCACCCCGAGGCTCGCGGCGGTCTCGTCGCCCAGCGCCATGACGTCGAGCGGGCGGGCGAGGCGGCGCAGGACGAGGACGCCCGCGCCGACGGCGGCCGCGACCACCGGCAGCGCGCCCCAGGTGGCCGCTCCGAAGCCGCCCATGGTCCAGAACAGCACCGTGCTGGTGGCCTCGCTGTTGGGCGCGAGGTAGACGATGACGCTCATGACCGCCTGGAAGGCGAACGACAGCGCCACGCCGGTCAGCACCAGCCGCAGCGGGCTCACCCCGGTCCGCGTGCGGGCCACCAGGTAGACCAGCAGTGTGGCCGCCGCCGCGCCGAGGAAGGCGCCCACCGAGACCGCGTGGATCCCGAACGCCGCGAGCCCCCCGGAGACGGTGACGGCGACCGCGCCCACGGAGGCGCCGGAGGAGATGCCGAGGACGAAGGGGTCGGCGACCGCGTTGCGCACCATCGCCTGGACGGCCACGCCCACCGCGCCGAGTCCGGCGCCGACGACGGCGGCGAGCAGGACGCGGGGGGTGCGGATCTGCCAGATGATCTGGTAGCGCGACGCCTCGTCGGCGCCGATCGTCCCGCCGCTGAGCGCCGCCCACAGGTAGCGCGCCGTGTCCTCGGGCGGAACGACCGCCGCGCCCAGTCCGATCGCCGCGAGCACCGACGCGGCCAGGGCCGCCGCGAGGACGGCGACCGCGGCCCCGGTCGCCCACGCCGTCGCCGTCCACCGGGCGTCCGGCGGGCGGTCCGCGTCGTCGTCGGGGTCGTGGTCCCGCTGGTCGTCGCAGAGTGTCCCGGACGGGGGGTCGGCGTGGCGCACTCCGGGGCCTTTCCGTCGTCAGTATAGATAATGGATATCGTTTTCAAAATACTCCTGCGGACGGTTCAGTACCAAACGCGACGAAGTCCCCGAGAACGGACCGCGGGGGCGCGGTCCCGACCGCCGGACACGACGACGGCCCCCGTGAAGATCACGGGGGCCGTCGTCGAGGGGCCGGTCCGGGCGGCGGGCGCGCGGGCGCCCTCACTCCCCTCTGGGCACGGGGGAGCGGGCGAAGGGCGTGGCGAGCGCGACGAGCGCGGGCAGGACCGCCAGGGCGAGCACCGCGGGCAGGTAGGAGTCGGCCAGGTCGCGGCCGAACGAGAGCAGCAGCGGCGCCACCGCCGTGGAGGCCACCGCCACCGACTGGGTGAGTCCGCGCAGCGATCCGATGACACCGGTGCCGTAGTAGTGCGGGAACGCGACGGCCTCGACCGACCTGGCGCCGGAGGCCGCCGCGCCCAGCGAGACGCCGTAGAGCACCGCGGTGACCCCGGGCGAGACCAGCGGCAGCATGGCCAGCGCCCCCGCCTGCAGCGCCATGGAGCAGAAGATGAGCAGCTTGGGGGAGAACCGGTCGGCGGCCGCGCTGAACAGGAACGACGCGGCGAGTCCGGCGACGGTCTGCGGCAGGAAGTTGGCCGCCGCCTGCGCGGTGCTCAGCCCCCGCTCCCCCAGCAGCGCGATCTGGTGGAAGTACACCGCCGTGCTCACCAGCCCGCTGCAGGCGACCGCGCTGGTGACGACCCAGAACATGGAGGTGCGCACGACCGCGCGCAGCGGCCACGTGGTCCCGGCGGCCCCGGTCCCGTCCGGGGAGGAGTCGGCGGTCTCCTGCTGCTCCCGGGCGCCGTGGCGCACGCCGCGCAGCCCCCAGGCCGCGATGGGCAGCACGACCGCCCAGATCAGCGCCGCCTCGCCGAGCACGGTCCACCGCCAGCCGAACTCCGCGACGGCGCGCTCGCCCAGCAGGGGCACCAGCGAGATCCCGGCCGTCCCCACGGCGGTGGTCACGCCCAGCGCGGTGCCGCGCCCCCTGGTCACCGCCACGGCCACCGCCGTGGTGGACACCAGCGTCATCCCGCCCTGGCCCATCGCGCGCACGCCGACGAACGCGGCGGTCAGCCCGACCAGTTCCTGGGCCGTGGCCAGCAGGGTCAGGAAGGCGCCGAAGGCCACGGCGACCAGTGCCAGCACGGGGCGGACGCCGAACCGGTCGACCGCCCGGCCCAGCCAGGGCAGCGCCAGCGCGCCGCTGAGCGTGCCGACCAGGTAGGCGGTGGAGACCGCGGACCGGCTGATGTCGAGGTCGGCGATGAAGTGGTCGATGAGGATCGAGATCCCCGCGGTCTGTCCGGGGCCGCTCAGCGCCAGGACGACGGCGCACATGGCGACGACGGCGGTGCGGCGCGGCGGCGCGGCGGTCGGGGAAGGGGCGGTCGACGCTTCGGTGTCGGCGCGCGGGGTCAGGAGGGCCTCCCTCGTCGTGGTCGGACACGGGGCCGCGGGCACGGCGGACGGGCACCGACAGAGATGGGAGGATCGGACGTCTGCGTGCCACCGCCGCACGGCACGGGCGTTTAGACCCTACCCTGCCCGCTCCCGCCGCCGGTGTGACCTTGGTCGCGGTCGTGTCGCCCCGCGGCCCCGGGCGGGTAGGGTCGCCGACCGGTCCCCGTCCCCCGTCCCGGAGGAGTCCTCATGCCGGTCCTGCTCTCGGTCGTCCTGTTCGCCGTGGCGGCGCTGTTCGAGATCGGCGGGGCGTGGCTGGTCTGGCAGGGGGTGCGCGAGCACCGCGGCCTGGCGTGGATCGGCGCGGGCGTGATCGCACTGGGCGCCTACGGCTTCGTGGCCACCCTGCAACCGGACGCGCACTTCGGCCGCATCCTCGCCGCCTACGGCGGGGTGTTCGTGGCCGGCTCCCTGGCCTGGGGGATGGTCGTGGACGGCTACCGCCCCGACCGCTTCGACGTCGTCGGCGCGCTGATCTGCCTGCTGGGCGTCGCGGTCATCATGTACGCGCCGCGCTCGACCTGAGCCGCTCCCCGAGCGCCTCGCGCGCGGTCGGCGACTCGGCAAAAGGCGTGCGCGGAACCGCCGATTCGGTCGGTACGAAAGCGTCCTGGCGGCGCGCCGTCCCCCCGGCCCGCGGTGGCCGCGCCGGGAGCCGCGTCCGCCGCGCGCCCGGCCTCCCGGCCCTCCGTACTGCGGCGACCCGCGACGGCACCGGAGACGGATGCCGACCCCCGCCCTCCGCCATTCAAGTGACTTGGGTCACATCCGGTCGGTTGGCTCGAACCGGAGCGAAAACAGCGACAGCATAACGGACACAGGTGTCGACACGGCACGGAAGCTCCGCGCGAGGGCGCGTGGAGAACCGACGCCGAGGCGGCCGGGAATCCCGAAGGGGATGCCCACCTCTGACCCTGCCTGTAACATTTTATTAACACACTCGTCGCTCATCCCCCGCACCCGCAGCAAGCGCGCGAGCATCGGAACCAACCACCTCCACTCAGCAGCACTTCGCTTCTTGGAGACGTCCATGACCACGGGCTCAGTCGGCCTGTTCGCGCCCCAGCCCCAGCGCCCCCGCCTGGGAACCGTCGCGCTCGCCTCGGGTGCGGCCTGGGTGCTGGCCGGTAACGACACCGGAACCATGGTGACGGCCTCACCGCGCCTCTACCCGCACATGTGGAGCTGGGACGCCGCGTTCATCATGGTGGGCCTGGCCCAACTGGACGTGGACCGCGCCGCCCGTGAGATGGAGACCCTGCTGAGCGGACAGTGGGCCGACGGCATGATCCCGCACATCGTGTTCAGCGACGAGAACGGCTACTTCCCCGGCCCCGACCGCTGGCAGACCGCGGTGGTGTGCGAGCACGCGCCCGCGCGGCCGCACACGTCGGGCATCTGCCAGCCGCCGGTGCACGCCGTCGCGCTGCGCAAGATCGTGGACGCCGGACGGCGGCGCGGCGGCGCGGACCGCCGCCGCGCCGAGTCGCTGCTGCGCACGAGCTGGCCGCGGCTGTTCGCCTGGCAGCGGTGGCTGGCCACCCACCGCGACCCCCTGGGCACCGGGCTGATCGCGGTGACCCACGGCTGGGAGTCCGGCATGGACAACTCCCCCCGCTGGGACTCCGCCTACGCGTCGGTGCGGCCGGGCGGGGACCTGCCCCCCTACGTGCGCAAGGACCTGGACAAGGTGGGCGACGAGGGCGAGCGGCCCACCGACGACGAGTACGACCGCTACCTCTGGCTGATCGAGGAGATGCGCCGCGTCGGCTACCGCGCCGACGAGATCGTGCGCACGGGCAGCTTCCTGGTCGGCGACGTGTTCATGACCGCGCTGTTCGCGCTCTCCTGCGAGGTCCTGGCGGAACTCGGCGAGGAGTCCCGACAGCCGGGGGAGCAGGTCGCGCAGTTGCGTCACTGGGCCGCGCGCTCGCGCTCCGCGGTGCTCGCCACCCGCGACCCGGCCACCGGACTGGCCCGCGACTTCGACGTGCGCGCCGAGAAGTGGATCACCACCCCCAGCATCGCCGGGTTCTCCCCGCTGCTGTGCGGCGGCCTGAGCCCCGAGGACCAGACGGCGCTGGTCGCCGCCCTGGAGGGCCCCGACTGGATGGGGCACCCCGGTCTGGCCGTCGCCACCCCGCCCACGGTCTCCCCCTCGGCCCCCGAGTTCATGCCCAAGCAGTACTGGCGGGGCCCGCAGTGGCCGGTGATCAGCTGGCTGTTCAGCTGGGCGATGCGCCGCGGCGGCATGTACGACACCGCCGCCGACATCCGCGCCGAGACCCTGCGGCTGGTCTCCGACGGCACCTTCGCCGAGTACTACCACCCCCTCACCGGCGCCCCCCTGGGCAGCCTCAGCCAGTCCTGGACCGCCGCGGTCGTGCTGGACTGGCTCTACGAGGGTTGAACCCCTCCCCGAACGCCTTTCCGGGGTGCTCTTCCGCCCCCCTCGGGAACGTGTGGCCCCGGCTCCGGGAAGAGAGTTCTCGGCGGCTTCGGCCCCGAGGGGAGAGTTCCGAGGCGTCCTCGGCGCGAGAGGGGTCCGAAAACCCCTTCCCCGGCCTTCCGGCACCGGGTACCCGCCCTCACGGGCGGAGGTCTGCTCACCGCTTCTCCGAGACCGGGATCACACGGCACCGGGAGCCGGAGCCGCCCGGAATTCCTCTCGGGAGCGCCACGCACCGGAAATCCCCTCCCCCGGGGCTTCACGGGCCCTCCCGCCCCGCTCGTCGCCTGCCGTCCCCGCCGTCCCACCGGATCCGAATCCTGTTCGCCGGTACGCTGAAATGCACTGACATCCGATTTGTGGAATACGTGGCCACATGATCACGACCACGGTAGGATCTCAGCCCAATTTCATAGTCGCGTCGGATCCTGAGCACCCACAAATTCCGACATAAGGCAAAAAGAGGTAAATAACCATGGAAAATGGCGACCCGGGGGCGGCCAGCATGGGGACGTGGGACGAACGAGCAGCCAGTCTGGCAGCGGCGTTCAACAACATCGGAGAACACTACGACGACGCGTTCCCGCACAAGGAGGGGCAGGTCGAGTGCGTGCGCGGTCTCCTCGACCGACTCCCGGCAGGCGCCCGGGTCCTCGACCTCGGCTGCGGCACGGGAGTCCCCACCAGCCGCCAACTCGCCGCCGCGGGATACCGGGTGACCGGAACCGACATCTCACCGACCATGATCGACCTCGCCCGCCGCAACGTCCCCGAGGCGGACTTCGCGGTGGCCGACATCATGGACCTCGACGCCGACCAGCGCTACGACGCCGTGGTCGCGTTCTTCTCCCTGCTGGTCCTGCCGCGCGCCCGGATCCCGGAGGCACTGGCGGCCATCCACCGCGCGCTCGTACCCGGCGGCTGGTTCTGCCTGTCCATGGTCGAGGCCGACATCGACGACGTCCCCATCCACTTCCTCGGCAACCAGGTCCACGTCAGCGGCTACCTGCGCGACGAACTGCGCACCGTGGTCGAGTCCGCCGGATTCACCGTCGAGGACGAGAACGCGTTCTCCTACGCCCCAGCCAGTTCCCAGGCCTACCCAGAGGTCCAGCTGTTCCTGACCTGCCGACGCGCCGACTGACACGTTCTGCCTGGTCACCACGCCGTGGAAGCGAATAAGATCTTCATCGGGCACCGCCGCGCCGTTTCTTCGGGAAGGAGCTTCGAGAGATCTCAGACCCCGCTCGTCGAACGCGGAGAGCCCACACCGATGGAACCCACAGACCAGAGGCGCACCGCCTCACCCACCACCCGCAGCACCGGCGGCACGCGCGCCCGCGCCGCCGGAAGTCCCCGCGACGACCGGGAACAGCGGGCACTGCTGCGCCAGCGACTGGACTTCCTCAACGAGGCCACCATGGCGATCGGAGGAAGTCTCGACCCGGAGAAGAGCGCGTTCGGGTTCGCCGACGCACTGGTGCCGCTCCTGGCGGACTTCGCGGCGGTGCACCTCCACGACACCCTGCTGCCGCCCCACCCGCTCGACATCGGCCTTCCCGAATCCGCCAACGCGCTGCCCCGTACCCTGCGGCAGACCGCGGTCACCCACGACGGCGACGCCCGCTGGGCCGTCCTGGCCACCGAGGACGGCACCTGGACGCCGGACCCCGCGCACCCGGCCCACCGGGCGATGGCCACCGGGCGCCCCGTCGTCTGCGACGTGGACGAGACGGTCGCCCGCGCCCTGACCGGCGACCGGCCCGAAACACTCCTGGGCTGCCCGCTGCTCGCCGTCCCGCTGTCGGTGCGGGGACGGACCCTGGGCGCCGCGCTCCTGATGCGCGGCCCCGGCCATCCGCACTTCGACGAGGTGGACGTACTGACCGCGCGCCAGCTCGCCGCCCAGGCCAGCCTGGGCGTGGACAACGCCCACCTCTACCGGGCCCAGACCACCATCGGCGACGCCCTGCAGCACAGCATGCTGCCGACACTGCCCTCGCGCCTGTCCAGCGTGGACATCGCCTACCGGTACGTCAGCAGCAGCCACACCGCCCAGGTCGGCGGAGACTGGTTCGACGCGATCCCGCTGCCCGGCAGCCGGGTCGCGCTCGTGGTGGGCGACGTCATGGGCCACGGTCTGCGCTCCGCCGCGGTCATGGGCCAGTTCCGCACCGCCGTGCAGACCCTGGCCGCCATGGACCTGCCGCCCGACCACGTGCTGCGCCACCTGGACGACCTCGCCCACCAGCTCGGCGAGGGCTACCTGGCCACCTGCCTCTACGCGGTCTACGACCCGGTCACCCACCGCTGCTCGATCGCCAGCGCCGGACACGTCCCACCGGTCCTGCTGCACTCCGACGGCACCGCCGAGCTCCTGCGCCCGCCCACCGGCGCGCCGATCGGACTGGGCGGGGTGGCCTTCGAGTCGTTCGAGTTCACCGTGGACGACGGCGAGGTGCTGGTGCTGTGCACCGACGGACTGGTGGAGTCGCGCCACCGGGACGTCGACTCCGGGCTGGCCGCGCTGCGCGCCAACCTCGCCCACCCCGACCTGCCGCTGGACGACCAGTGCGAGACGCTGCTGCGGGCGCTGCACACACCCGAGCAGGAGGACGACGTGGCGCTGCTGCTCGCCCGGCTGCGCGGTGTCCCCAGCGGGGACTTCGCCCAGTGGATGCTGCAGCCGCGCCCCACCACCCCCGCGCTGGCGCGCCGCCTCATCCGCACCACGCTCACCGAGTGGGGCCTGCCCTCACTGATCGACCTGGTCGAACTGCTGGCCACCGAACTGGTCACCAACGCCGTCCGCTACGCCTCCCGGCCGATCGACCTGCGGCTGCTGCGCACCGACATCCTGCTGTGCGAGGTCACCGACGACGACCAGCACCGGCCGGTGCTGCGTCAGGCGTCGACCACCGACGAGGGCGGGCGCGGCCTGCAACTCGTCAGCAGCCTGTCCCGGCGGTGGGGCGCCAGCGCCAAGACGACCGGAAAGGTGGTCTGGTTCGAACTGGACCTGCCCGCCGACGGACACGCCTTCCCACCGGGTTGACCGGGCTTCGCCGGTGGGGTTCTCGTGGGGCGTCGGGGGCGGGGAGGTCGCGGACCGCTCCCGGCCCAGGAAACTTCGGCCCGACCCCCACGGCGAGACCCCACCACCGCCCCGGGTTCTCCGGGAAGAACCCGCACCCACCACAGAATCCCCGTGAGTCACCCGGCCAGCCGGTGGTCCAGTGCGGTGTGGCGACGCCCCGAGGCGGTGTTGCGCACCGCCTGGGCGACGGCCCGGCGCGACCCGACCAGGACCACCAGCCGTTTGGCGCGGGTGATGGCGGTGTAGAGCAGGTTGCGCTGCAGCATCATCCAGGCGCTGGTGGTCACGGGGATGACGACGCACGGGTACTCGCTGCCCTGGGAGCGGTGCACGGTCAGCGCGTAGGCGTGGGTCAGCTCGTCGAGTTCGGCGAAGTCGTAGCCGACCTCCTCGCTTTCGTCGGTGAGGACCGTCAGCGCCTGCTCGACCGGGTCGATGGCGGTGACGTTGCCCAGGGTGCCGTTGAACACCCCGTTGGCTCCCTTGTCGTAGTTGTTGCGAATCTGCACCACCTTGTCGCCGACCCGGAACACCCGGCCGCCCACGCGCCGCTCGGGCGCTCCCGGACGGGACGGGGTGAGCGCCTCCTGCAGCAGCACGTTGAGGTTGCCCGCTCCGGCGGGACCGCGGTGCATGGGGGCCAGGACCTGGATGTCGCGGCGCGGGTCGAGACCGAAGCGGCGGGGAACGCGGTTGGCGACCACGTCGACGGTCATCTCCGCGGCGGCCTCGGCGTCCTCGCAGGGAAAGAGGAAGAAGTCCGACATCCCCGCCAGTTCGACGGGCTTGCCGGTGTTGACGCGGTGCGCGTTGGTGACCACACCGGACTGGGCGGCCTGGCGGAACACCTGGGTGAGGCGGACGCTGGGCACGGGAGAGCCGTCGGCCAGCAGGTCGCGCAGCACCTGTCCGGCGCCCACCGAGGGAAGCTGGTCGACGTCGCCGACGAACAGGAGGTGCGCGCCGGGAGGGACGGCCTTGGCCAGCTTGTTGGCCAGCAGCAGGTCGAGCATGGACGCCTCGTCGACCACGAGCAGGTCGCAGTCGAGGGGGCGGTCCCGGTCGTAGGAGGCGTCGCCGCCGGGTCTGAGCTCCAGCAGCCGGTGCACGGTGGAGGCCTCGTGCCCGGTCAGCTCGGTCAACCGCTTGGCCGCGCGCCCGGTGGGGGCGGCCAGGACGATCCTGGCGCGTTTGGCCGCGGCCAGGGTGATGACGGAGGCGACGGTGAAGGACTTGCCGCAGCCCGGGCCGCCGGTGAGAACCGCGACCTTGCGGGTCAGTGCGAGCCGGACCGCCCGCTCCTGGGCGGGAGCCAGCTCGGCGCCGGTGCGCTCGCGCAGCCAGGACAGCGCCCGGTCCCAGTCCACGTCGGCGAAGGCGCCCAGGCGGTCCTCGGGGGCGTCCAGCAGGGCGCGCAACTGGTTGGCCAGCGACGTCTCGGCGCGGTGGAACGGAACCAGGTAGACGCCCGTCACCGTCTCGCCGTCGCGGTCGGGCAGCTTCTCGCGCACCACCCCCTCCTCGGCGACGAGTTCGGCCAGGCAGTCGATCACCAGGGCCGAGTCGACCTGCAGGATCTTGACAGCCTCGCTGATCAGCGTCTCCTCGGGCAGAAAGCAGTGGCCGTTGCCCGTGGACTCCGACAGGGTGAACTGGATTCCGGCCTTGACGCGCTGCGGGCTGTCGTGCGGGATGCCGACCGCGCGGGCGATGGAGTCGGCGGTCTTGAACCCGATGCCCCACACGTCGGCGGCCAGCGAGTAGGGCTCCTCGCGCACCACCCGGATCGAGTCGTCGCCGTACTTCTTGTAGATGCGCACCGCCAGTGACGTGGAGACCTCGATGCCCTGGAGGAAGACCATCACCTCCTTGATGGCTTTCTGCTCCTCCCACGCCTCGGTGATGATCTTCGTGCGCTTGGGGCCGAGCTTGGGCACCTCCATGAGCCGTTCGGGGGTGTGCTCGATGACGTCGAGCGCCTGGTCGCCGAAGTGGTTGACGATGTGCTCGGCCAGCCGCGGCCCCACCCCCTTGACCAGCCCCGAGCCCAGGTAGCGGCGGATGCCCTGCACGGTCGCGGGCAGCACCGTCGTGTAGTTGTCCACCTGGAACTGCCGCCCGTACTGGGGGTGGGAGGTCCAGCGCCCCTCCATGCGCAGCGACTCGCCGGGATGGGCGCCCAGCAGCGAGCCGACCGCGGTGACCAGGTCGCCGCCGCGCCCGGTGTCCACGCGGGCCACGGTGTAGCCGGTCTCCTCGTTGGCGTAGGTGATGCGCTCCAGCACCCCTTCGAGCACCGCCGTGCGGAACGGTTCACCGGAAGCCATCGAGGCACCTCCCCAGTGGTCGGAGCAACAGGGACACCGCTGACGGTATCCGACAGCGGTGACGTCCGACCCGGGGTCGCGGGGTGACGGGGGCCGCTGCGCCCCCGTCACCGGCGGCTCACCGGCTGCTTCCGCGCTCCCCCTTGGGGCCCAGGCCGCGCTCGGTGCGCAGCCGCGGCTCCCGGCCCTCCTCGCGGAGTTCCCGGTTGGCCTGCTCGCCTGCGCCCTGGTCGTTGGCTGTCCCCTCGTTCTCCAGCCGCTTGCGCCGACGGGCGCGCTCGGTGTCGTACTTGTGGCTTCCCGGTTGCGGCATGACGTCTTCCTCCTCGGTCTCCGGTCAGGGCTGCCGGTCGCCCTTGGGCCTGGCGGGCTGGGCGGGCACCCCGTGCGGCGGCGGGTTGCTGGACGGACTCTGGCTGGCCTCCCCGACCGGGGAGCCGCCCGACGCGGGCGGGGCCGTCTCCGGGGTCGCCGACTGGTCACCGGACGACGGCCGCCCTCCCTCCTGCAGACTCCTGATCCGCTGGTTCAGCAGTTCCAGCACCGGTGTGCGCTGGGCGTGCGCCTCCTCGTAGGCGACGAGCTCGCGCAACTGCTCCTCCGACAGCGAGCGGATGCGGTGCTGCAGGGTGCCCAGCGGCAGGTTCTCGTAGTCGGGAAGCACCAGGTCGCTGCGGTGTACTCGGGGCATCGGACCTCCTCGTCCTCGTGGTCGGCTGCCGGACCGGCGACCCGGTCACACGGTGGTGAGGGCCACCTTGGTCCATCCCGGCTCGTGCCGGTCGAACGCCTCGTAGGCGCGCAGGACGTCTCCGGTGATGGGCTCCTCCTGGGTCAGCACCGAGGTGATGTCGAGCTGCTGGGAGGCCACCATGTCCAGCAGTTTCGGGATGTACTTGCGGTGGTTGCAGTTGCCCATGTTGAGCGCCAGGTTCTTGTTCATGGCCTGCCCGATCGGGAAGGTGTCGGTTCCGGGCGGGTAGACCCCGATGATCGCCACCGTCCCGGCCTTGGCGACCGCGTCCACGGCCCACCTGAGGGCCTGCGCGGAGGCGCCGCCGACGGTCCGCTCGTCCCCGGTCCGGGCACTGGGCACCGAGGCCGCGTGCTCCTTCTCCAGGCGGTGCACGTCGTCTCCGGTGGAGGCCGCCGGGCCGCTGGTGGGCCGTTCGGCGTCCACGCCCACGGCGTCGATCACCCGGTCGGGGCCGATGCCGCCGGTCAGCTCCACCAGTGCGGCCACGGGGTCCTCACGGGTGTAGTCGATCACCTCGGCGTGCAGGGCACGCGCCTGCTCCAGCCTGCTGGGCACCGCGTCGACGGCCAGTACCCGGCCCGCCCCCTGCTGCCAGGCGCTCAGGATCGCGAACATGCCCACCGGGCCGCAGCCGAAGACCGCGACGGTGTCCCCGGTGGTGATCTCGGCCAGCCGGGCGCCGAACCAGCCGGTGGGGAAGATGTCGGAGAGCAGGATGCCCTCCTCGTCGCTGACCCGGTCGGGCAGGCCCACCAGGCCGATGTTGGCGTAGGGCACCCGGACCCGCTCGGCCTGCATGCCCTGGAAGGAGCCGGTGGACTGCGGGCCGCCGAAGAACGCCGTTCCGGCGCGGCGGCCGCCCGGGTTGGCGTTGTCGCACTGGGCGAAGTAGCCGGCGCGGCAGTAGCTGCAGGTACCGCAGCCGATCGTGGAGGGGATCACCACCCGGTCGCCGGGGCGGAAGTTGCGCACCTCGGAGCCGACCTCGGTGACCACTCCCACGCCCTCGTGGCCCATGACCGTGCCCGGTTCCATGCCCGGCATCGTGCCCCGCACCATGTGCAGGTCGGTGCCGCAGATCGCACTGGTGGTGACCTGGACGATCGCGTCCTGGGGGTCCTGGACGGTCGGCTCGGCGACCTCGTCCAGCCGGATGTCCCCCACTCCGTGCCACACCACGGCTCTCATGTCGTCTCCCCCTCGTGTCGGCGCGGAGCCGCTCGGCGGCGCGGCCCCGCCGGGTAGGCGCGTTCCGGCTCCGTTCGCGTCCGGACCGGAGGGCGCGTGTGCCCACTATCCGAGGTCACCGGTCTCAACCCTCACCACCGGAGAAACCGGGGCCCCGGGGCGGGCGCGTCCGCTCACCGCGGACGCACGGCCGCGGTGAGCACCTCGGCCAGCAGCCACGGGTCCGCGTTGCCGCCCGAGACCACCGCGACCGTGCGTCCGCGGGGGGTGCGGCCGGACAGGTAGGCCGCGGTCGCCAGGGCTCCGCTGGGCTCGGCGACCAGGCGGGCGCGCCGGGCCAGAACCCCCATCGCCGCGCGGATCTGCGCCTCGCCGACCGTCACCACCGAGTCCAGGCGCTCCCGCAGGTGGGCGAAGGTCAACTCGGAGTTGCCCACCCGCACCCCGTCGGCGATCGTGTGCCGGGTCCGCTCCGACGCCCACACCGTGCGCCGCCCCAGCGCGAGCCCTTCGGCGGTGTCGGCGGCGGCCTCCGGTTCCACTCCGACCACCCTCGCCGAGGGGCGCAGTGCCGTGACCGCCGTGGCCACGCCCGAGGCGAGACCCCCGCCGCCCACCGGGACCAGTACCACGTCGACCTCGGGCAGGTCCGCCACGATCTCCAGTCCGACCGTGCCCTGGCCCGCGATCACGTCGGGGTGGTCGAAGGGCGGCACGAGCGCGGCCCCCTCCTCGGCGGCCAGGGCGCGGGCCGTCTCCTCCCGCCGCTCGGGCGGGACCGTGACCACGCGCGCGCCCATCGCGCGCATCGCCTCGACCTTCACCGGTGAGGCGCCCTCGGGGGCCACCACCGTGCACCTCGCCCCCAGCGCCCTGGCCGCGTGGGCGAGGGCCTGGCCGTGGTTGCCCGAGGAGTGGGTGACCACGCCCCGGGCGCGGGTGGCCCCGTCCAGCAGCGCCACCGCGTTGGTCGCCCCGCGGATCTTGAAGGCTCCCGTCGGCTGCAGGTTCTCCGGTTTCACCCAGAACTCGCCGTCCGCCCACGGACACGGCACCACCGGTGTGCGCACCACGCCGCCCGTCAGCCGCTGTGCCGCCTCGCTGACCTGCCGCAGCCCGACCAGTTCCATGCCCTCGCCCTTCCTCTCCCCCGCACACCCCGAGCACGGGCCGTGCCGGCGCCGACCGCCGACCACCGTGGTCCTACCCCGCCCCGCCTTCCTCGCCCGGGGAACCGAACACACGGAAGGCGGGACAATGGGGGCATGCGCGCCAGTCGCCTCCTGTCCCTGCTCCTGCTGCTGCAGAACCGCGGCCGGTTGACCGCCGCACAGCTCGCCGCCGAACTGGAGGTCTCCGAACGCACCATCTACCGCGACGTGGAGTCGCTCAGCGCCGCGGGCATCCCCGTCTACGCCGAGCGGGGCGTGGGCGGCGGCTACCGGCTGGTGGACGGCTACCGCACCCGGCTGACCGGTCTCAACGACGGCGAGGCCGACTCGGTGTTCCTGACCGCGGTGCCCCAGGCCGCCGCCGAGCTGGGGCTGGGCGCGGAGATGGCCGCCGCCAACCGCAAGCTCCTGGCCGCCCTGCCCGACAGCATGCGCGAGCGCGCCGAGCGCGTGCGCGACCGGTTCCACCTGGACGCGCCCGCCTGGTTCCGCGAACCCGACCAGGCCCCGCACCTGGCGGCGATCGCCTCGGCGGTGTGGGAGCAGCGTGTCATCGCGGTGCGCTACCGGCGGTGGAACTCCGACCCGGTGGAGCGGGTCCTCGCCCCGCTCGGCCTGGTCCTCAAGAGCGGGCTGTGGTACTTCGTGGCCCTGCCCCATCCGGACACCTCCGGTCGCGGCCCGCGCACCTTCCGCGCCGCACGGGTCGACGAGGCCACCGGCACCGGCGAGCGCTTCTCCCGTCCCGACGACTTCGACCTGGCCGCCTACTGGGAGGAGTGGTCCCGCGAATTCGAGGCGGGACTCTACACCGGCACCGCCCGGGTGCTGCTCACCCCGGCGGGCCGCGACCTGCTGCGCGCCACCTGTCCGCCCGCGCTGCACGGCGCGCTGGACGCGGCCGAGCCGCGCCCCGACGGCCGACTGCACGCGGAGGTCCCGTTCGAGTCCCTGGAGCAGGCCACCGCGCAGTTCACGCAGTGCGGCCCCGACGCCGAGGTGCTGGAACCGGCGGAGCTGCGACAGCGGGTGGTGGAACGGGCCCGCGCCACCGTCCGCCGCTACGCGGAGTGAGCCGAGGGGGACTCGACCAGCGCGTGCCGCTTCTTCCAGGCGACCACCAGGACGAACGACACGGTCACCAGCAGCGCCCAGGACCCGAACTTGCTGAGCGACACCATCGTCCACACCTCGGCCTGGTCGGGGTAGTTCCAGGCGCCCAGCAGGGTGGCGATGTTCTCGGCGAGCCACAGGAAGAACCCGATCAGCACGAACGCCAGCGCCAGCGGCATGCGGTAGCGGGTCCGGCCCACCGTGAAGTACACCCACGTGCCCCAGGTCACCGCGAGCACCGCCACCGCGAGCGCGGAGCGCAGGTCGGGCAGCCAGTGGTGGGTGAAGAAGTTGAGGTAGACCGCGGCGGCCACGACCGCCGTGGCGGCGCGCCGGTAGCCGGTGAGCCGCAGGTCGAGCAGCCGCCAGGAGCGCACCACGTAGCTGCCCACCGCGGCGTACATGAACCCGCTGTACAGCGGGACCCCGCCGAGCTTGGTGAGGGCGGGCTCGGGGTAGACCCAGGAGCCCATCTGCACCTTGAACAGCTCGAAGACCAGGCCGACCACGTGGAAGCCGAGGATCGCCAGCAGTTCCCGGCCGCTCTCCAGGCGCAGCGCCCAGAACACCGCGGTCACCGCGAC
Source organism: Thermobifida halotolerans (assembly GCF_003574835.2). NCBI lineage: Bacteria > Bacillati > Actinomycetota > Actinomycetes > Streptosporangiales > Nocardiopsidaceae > Thermobifida > Thermobifida halotolerans. The sequence continues at coordinate 2,435,172 of NZ_CP063196.1, forward strand.
CAGGTAGACCAGCAGCGCGTCGTAGCGGGGGATCGGCAGCGGCAGAAGCATGGACAGTCCCAGACCGGCGAAGACGCACGCCGCGAACGCGCACGACCACGCCTGCGCCCAGCCGAAGCGCACGAACTGCGCGACGAGCCGCCCGGCCCGGCCCCGCGCCTCGATCCGCCCCAACACCGCTTCCAGCGGCCGCCACTCCAGCGACACCGGGCCCCCTTCACCGATCCGGCAGTGTTGGAGCACCCTAGCGAAGAAAACCCAACCATTGGGACTTCTGGCCTGTTTCGGCCAATTCGCCACATAAGCGACAGTTTGCAGAACGCGGCACTCCAGCCCCGAGGAGGAGGGCCGGGCGCCCCCGCCCCGGAGGATCGTGTGGCACCAGCCCCGAGAGGATCTCCGGGTGGCCCTGGCTCCCGAAGGTCTTGGAACCTCAGCCCCGAGGGGGTTTGCAGGCCGCCTCACCCCCAGGGGCGTGCGGCCTCAGCTCCGTGGGGGTGGGCGAGAAGCGTTGCGGGAGAGGCCCGCCCGAGGGGGTGGGCTGGCGCGGGAGTGGGGAGGCGCCCCCGGGCGCCGACCCACCCGCGCCCCCCCACAGGCGGAACAGGGAGAAGAACACCGGCCACCACGCAAGCCGGGAGCCGTGTGATGCGGGATGCCCTGAAGGACGCCCGAGGACGGGGGTACGGGCACCCACGCACCCGGGCGCTCCCGCGCGACACCCGCTCAGCCGAAGAAGCCGAAGTACCACAGCGCGCAGTTGGTGCCCAGGATGGTGGCCAGGGCCAGCATCACCCCGGTCACGAACCCCGTGCGCAGGCAGCGGATCAGGTACTCCACCGACACCACGTTGTTGAGCAGGAAGTATCCCAGGTACAGCGCCTGGAAGAACCCCTCGACGCTCAGCAGCCCCGGGTAGTGCCAGCCGTCACCGGTGTAGAACTCGGTGGTGGCGAACCACTCCCACGCGATCGAGGCGCCCCAGCCCAGGGGGATCTGGATGATCGGGATGATCAGCAGCGGCAGCAGTTTGACGAAGCTCCACAGGCTCGGCTGGTCGGCGACCCGGGAGGTGCGCTCGGCCCGCCGGTCGTACTCGCGTTCGGCGCGCATCCGCTCCCGATGGGCCCGTTCGGCCTCCCGGCGGCGCTGCTCCTCGTAGCGCTGCCGCTCCATCTCCTGGGCGCGGCGCTGCTGCTCCATCTCCTGGGCGCGCCACTGCTGCTCCTGGCGCATCCGCTCCTCGTGGAGGCGCAGCTCCTCGCGTTCGCGGCGGCGTTGCTCCTCGGTCGGAGAGGACCCCCGGTACAGGTCGGCGTAGGCGTCGTCGCGCGACGGCGGAGTGGCAGCGGAGTGGCCCGCGGGCGGCATCGCCGCCGTGGGCGGGGTCTGCCCGCCACTGTTTCCGTAGACGGCCGTGGGCGGAGTCTGCCCACCGGTCTGCCCGTAGCCCGCCGTGGGCGGGGTCTGCCCGCCACTGTTTCCGTAGACGGCCGTGGGCGGAGTCTGCCCACCGGTCTGCCCGTAGCCCGCCGTGGGCGGGGTCTGCCCACCGCTGTTTCCGTGGCCCGCCGTGGGCGGCGGCCCGTCGGCGCGTCCGGACTCCATGCCCAGCACCGAGGTCGGCTGCTGCGGTTCGGCGGGCTGGTCGTAGGCGACCGCACGGGTGGGCTGGTTGTCGCCCAGCACCTCGGTGGCGGAGTAGCCCGCGCTCTGCGAGCCCAGGGCGACGGTCGCGCCGCCGTCCGCGGGCGACGACCCGCTCAGCGCCGCGTTGACCCTGGCCACCTGCTCCCGGATGCCGCGCATGAACACCGGCGGCAGCCAGGAGGATCCCGCGGGGACGTCACCGAGCGCGTCGAGCACCTCGCCCGGCCCCGGGCGGCGCCCCTCGTCCTTGGCCAGACAGGCCGCCACCAGCCCGCGCAGCGACGCGGGCACCGACGACAGGTCCGGATCGTGCTGCAGGACCCGCATGACCATGGTGGGCATCGCGCCCTCACCGAACGGTCCCACCCCGCCCGCCGCGTAGACCAGCACCGCACCGTAGGCGAACATGTCGCTCTTGGGAGTGAGCGGGGCGCCCTGGATCTGCTCGGGCGACATGAACCCCGGAGTGCCGATGATCGACTGGGTGGCGGCGGTGCCCTCGGTGGCGCGGGCGATGCCGAAGTCGATGACGCGCGGCCCGTCGTCGGCCAGCAGGACGTTGCCGGGCTTGAGGTCGCGGTGGATCAGCCCCACCCGGTGGATCTCAGTGAGCGCCTCGGCCAGGCTCGCGGCCAGCACCCGCAGGCTCGGCTCGGGCAGCGGGCCGTACTCACGCACCGCCTGGTCCAGCGGCAGCGAGGGAACGTAGGAGGTGACCAGCCACGGAACCTCACCGTCGGGGTCGGCGTCGATCACCGGGGCGGTGAACGCCCCGCTGACCCGGCGGGCCGCGGTGACCTCGCGGGCGAAGCGCTCACGGAAGGACCGGTCGGTGGCCATGTGCGGGTGGATCCGCTTGACGGCCACCGGCCGACCTGCCGCGGAGCGGCCGAAGTACACCTGGCCCATGCCTCCGGCGCCCAGCCGCCCGATCAGCCGATAGCGGCCGATCCGCTCCGGATCGCCGTTCTCCAAGGGGCCCACGTTGACCTCCGCTGGTGTGCCGTGCCGTCACAACTCCTGCGATAGTAACGAAACCGACGACCTGCTCCGGGCGCTCGTCCGCGTCCGCCCCGTCCCCGCCGGGCGGCCGGACGGCGCGCACCGCCCGGCCGCCCGGCGGATGCGGCCCGCCGACTCCTAGCGCACGTCGGTCTCGATATCGGTGCACAGCCAACCGTATTCGGCGTAGACCACCCGCAGCGCCAGCGCCCGGTGCCGCTCCCCGTAGCCGACGACCCCACTCACCTCGGCGACCCCGGGCCGCGGACAGCCCAGCCGGGCCGCGCGCAGCCGGGGACGCAGCCGCACCCCGGGATAGCAGCCCGCCCGCAGCAGCAGGCGCCGGTAGGCGCCCTCGGACAGGCGCGGACGCAACTGCTCGGGCTCGCGCTGACCGGCCAGCACCTCGGCGACGAGCTGGGCGAAGCGCGGCAGGTCGTGTTCGGGGCGCACACGGCGGCGGGAGGGGCAGACCGGCACGCGCCGCGCCCGGCGGCCCCGGCTGTGGTCGTCTGCGGTGGTCGTCATGGCGTCTCCTTCGCATCGGCACCGGATCGCACAGTGATCCGTCACCCGTTCCAGAGTCGCCGCGGCCCCCGATCGACCACCGGATCCGGGACTTTCTCGCCGCCGCCCCCGCGCGGCACCGGGACGGCGGGGTCGGTACTCCCCGATCTGTCCTCTTCCGTACTCCCGCCGTTATCTCCGTCTCGCCATACTGGTCCGGTGAGCGACGTCTACCTTGCCTCCCCCACCCCCATCGGCCTGGCCCACCGGGGCGGTTGGTCCACCGACTCCTCGGGGCGGGTCCGCACCGACCTGGAGAACACCGCCGCGGCCTTCGAGCACGCGGTGCGCCTCGGCTACCGCTACCTGGAGACGGACGCGCGCGCCACCGCCGACGGGGTGCTGCTGGCCTTCCACGACCCCGTCCTGGACCGCGTCACCGACCGCGAGGGCACGGTCGCCGAACTTCCCCACTCGGAGGTGGCCCGGGCCCGGGTCGGCGGCAGCGAACCGGTGCCGCTGCTGGAGGACCTGCTCGGTTCACTGCCCGAGGCGCGCTTCAACATCGACGTCAAGGACGACTCCGCGGTGGAGCCGCTGCGCCGGGTGCTGCGCCGCACCAACGCCTGGGACCGGGTGTGCGTCGGCTCCTTCAACCAGTCGCGGCTGGAACGGGTGCGCCGGACCTTCGACCGCCCCGTGACCCTGTCCAGCGGCCCGGTGGACGTGCTGCGGCTGCGGTTGGCCTCGTTCGTCCCGCTGCTGCTGCCCCTGGTCCGACGCGACGTGTCCTGCGTGCAGATCCCCCTGCGCCACAGGGGTTTTCCGCTGCTGAGCCGCGACCTGGTGGCCGCCGCGCACCGCCTGGGCCTCCAGGTGCACGTGTGGACCGTCAACGATCCCACGCTGATGGGGCGCCTGCTGGACCTGGGCGTGGACGGCATCGTCACCGACAACACCGCGGCCCTGCGCCGCGTCCTCCTCGACCGGGGGCTGTGGCCCGCACCGACCCACTGACCGACCTTCCGAACTGCGGCACCCACCGCACTCCCAGAGAGAGCACCGCGTTGTCGACCGCCATCCCCGAACCCTCGCCCACCCCCGCCGACGAGGAGCGCACCCGCCGCTCCGAACGGCGCGCCTGGTACATGTACGACTGGGCGCAGTCGGTCTTCACCACCTCCGTCATCACCGTCTTCCTCGGCCCCTACCTCACCACGCTCGCCCAGAACGCCGCGGGAGCCGGCGACCGGATCAGCGTGCTCGGCTGGATGATCACCCCGGCCTCGCTCTACCCCTACGCCACGTCGCTGTCGGTGCTGCTGCAACTGGTGCTGCTGCCCGCCCTCGGGGCGATCGCCGACAGCAGCGGACGCAAACGGGAACTGCTGGGGGTGACCGCCTACCTCGGCGCGTTCGCCACCATGGGCCTGTACTTCGTGCACGGGGACCGCTACCTGCTCGGGGCGGGCCTGTTCGTCCTGGCCAACGTCGCGTTCGGCGCGTCCATCGTGGTCGCCAACTCCTTCCTGCCCGACATCGCCGACGAGGACGAGCGCGACGCGGTGTCCTCGCGCGGCTGGGCGATGGGCTACCTGGGCGGGGCGCTGCTGCTCACCCTCAACCTGGCGCTGTTCCTCGGCCACGAGCGCCTGGGCCTGGAGGAGGGGCACGCGGTGCGCATCTGCATGGTGTCGGCGGGCGTGTGGTGGGCGGTCTTCACCGTGATCCCGCTGGCCCGGCTGCGCAACCGGCGCGAGAGGTCACTGCGGGTCCCGGTGCGGCGGATCTCGGTGGGCCGCAGTTTCACCCAGTTGTGGCAGACCGTACGAAGCCTGCGCGCCTACCCCCGCACCCTGCTGTTCCTGGTGGCCTACATCCTGTTCAACGACGGCATCCAGACCGTCATCGCGTTCTCGGCGACCTTCGCCGACCAGGCCCTGGGCCTGGGGCAGACCGTGCAGATCGGCACCATCCTCATGGTGCAGTTCGTGGCGTTCGGCGGGGCGCTGCTGCTCGGCGCGATCGCCCGGCGCGTCGGCGCGAAGAAGGCCATCCTGGGCAGCCTGGTGGTGTGGACCGCCGTGGTGGCGGTGGCTCCGGTGCTGCAGGCGGGATCAGCCGTGCAGTTCTTCGCGCTGGGCTTTTTCATCGCGATCGTGCTGGGCGGCACCCAGGCGCTGTCGCGCTCCCTGTTCTCCCAGCTCATCCCCAGGGGCAAGGAGGCGGAGTACTTCGGGCTGTACGAGATCAGCGACAAGGGGTCGGCGTTTCTGGGGGCCCTCGTCCTCGGCGTGGTACTCGACGCCACGGGCGGCGACTACCGGCTGGCGATCCTGTCCCTGATCGTGTTCTTCGTCCTGGGCTTCGTCCTGCTGCTGACGATCAACATCCCCGCGGCGATCCGCGACGCGGGCAACCGGGTGCCCGAGAAGGTCTGAGGGTCCCGGGCACGGGGCCCGGGACCGGTCGGCCCCTCCCGTCCGCGTCCGACCCGCTATCCCCACCGGGTGAGGAGCCCTTCCAGCGGGTCGGGCCGCGCCTCCTCCGCGGCGGGAACGTGGTAGCGCGCTCCGGTCGCCCGCGAGGTGGGCGTGCCGACGCGCGCGTGGCGGGCGGAGGCGGCCCTGGAAGCGGTGTCCTCGATGGCGGCGCCGGGAGCGCTGTAGCGGGCGCCCTGCGCCCGGGGACGGCCCGCCCTCACCGGCAGCAGCCGCCGCCGGGCGCGGGGGGCGGGCTGCTCCGGAACGGCGGGGGCCGGTTCGGGCCGGAAGGTCACCGGCAGCGACACCAGCCCGTGCACCGACAGCGAGGCACGCCAGCGCAGGTCGTCGGGCGTCCCGTCCAGCACCGGGTCGAGGCGGTCGATGAGGGTGTCGATGGCGGTGATGGCGATCTCGCAGGCCAGCGCCTGGGCGGGGCAGCCGTGCGGTCCCGCCCCCCACATCAGGTGGGCGCGGTTGCCGACGAGGGCGTCGAAGGCGTCGCGGTCGCCCCGCCGGGTCGCGGGGTCGGCGTGCGCGGGGGCGAACCCCAGGACCAGCGCCTCGCCCTCCTTGATGTCGGCGCCGCCGATGCGCACGTCGCGGGTGGGATAGCGGGCCGCGAGGGTCTGCAGCGGCGGGTCGGCCCACATCACGTAGTCGAGGAAGTCGACGGAGGGCAGCGCCGCGCCCCGGTAGGCCGTGGCGACCTCGGACCTGGTGAGCAGCAGCCGCAGCGCGTTGCCGACGAGGTGCGCGGTGGGCTGCACGCCGGCCCGCAGCAGCATGGTCAGCTCGGCGGCGACCTCGTCGTCGGTGAGCCCGGCGGGATGGGCGAGCAGCCGTGAGACGAAGTCGTCGCCGGGTTCGGCGCGCCGCCGCTCCACCAGCGCGGTGACGTAGCGGTGGATGTCGGCGGCGGCGCGCGCGGCGGTGTCGGGGTCGCCGCCGTTGCGGGCCGCGCACAGCCTGGCCAGCAGGTCGCCGTACCGGGTGTCGAGGCCGAACAGGAAGTTCAGCACCATCGCGGGCAGCGGTACGGCGTAGTCGGCGATGAGGTCGGCCTGCCCCCTGGTCGCGAAGCGGTCGATGAGCGAGGTCGCCGTCTGCTTGATGGCTCCGGTGAGGCGGCGCCCGCTGAGCGCCCGCAGCCCCTCGACGATGGGCGCGCGCATCCGGCGGTGGCGCTCGCCGTCCACGGCCAGGGCGGCGCCGTGGACGCGGTCCGCCTGCCGTTCCTCGCGGGACTCCCGCCACCGGGCCGGATCGGTGGCGAAGCTGGCGGGGTTGCGCAGGACGTTCAGGTTCTCGTGGTAGCCCAGCAGCAGCCAGCCGGGGACACCGGGCCTGATCTCCACCGGGGCCACGGTGCCGAAGCGGGCGCGCAGCTCCTCCCACAGCAGCGCGTGGTCGGGGCGGTGGACGCTCTTGTAGAGGGGGACGGCCTGGGCGTGCACCGGGCAGCGCACTGGAGGGGTCGGTCCGGGCGTGGGGCGTGGACGGCTCAAACCATGGCTCACGGCAGTGCTCCTTGTGCGGGGAACGCCCCCGAAGCGTAGGAGCCAAATGTTTCGGTGATGCTTCCGCGCCGAAAGCACGTTTTTTCGACGCTGCGCCGTGCGACGCGGTCATCGCACAAAGTTTCCATCAAGCCTGTCTGAGCTGCGACGATTCATCTCCCGCAGGGAAGGTGGGATAGGTCACAATCCTGGGGTCGGTGGAACCGAAAACGGGACCCGCGTGAAACGGGGCATTCTCGCACGGTTGGGCACTCACCGTCCGGGGAATCCTGAGACCGACCACCGCGTTTACACCCACGAGACCGCAAGAGCGCCTGGAGGCACCCACACGATGGCCGAGCGAGCACTTCGCGGAACCCGACTCGGGGCGACAAGCTACGAAAACGACCGCAACACCGACCTGGCTCCGCGCCAGGAGGTCACCTACGACTGTCCTCGGGGCCATCGCTTCGCCGTCACCTTCGCCTCGGAGGCGGAGATCCCCGCGAACTGGGAATGCCGCTTCTGCGGCGACAACGCGCTGATGGTCGACGGCAAGCAGCCGCAGGCGAAGAAGACCAAACCCGCCCGCACCCACTGGGACATGCTGCTGGAGCGGCGCAGCATGGAGGACCTGGAGGAGGTTCTGGCCGAGCGGCTGGAACTGCTGCGGGCGCGGCGCCGCGAGGAGCAGAAGCACATGAGCTCGGTGTCCCAGCGGCGGAGCGCCTGACCGTACCGGGCAGCACGGGCAACCGTACGGACGACCACGCCGAGGGGCGGCCCCGGGGCCGCCCCTCGGCGTCTGCGTGTGCGCCCCGGGTCGGGGAAAGAGGTCAGGGCTGCTCCGCGGTGAAGGGGTCGTGGCTGCGTCCGACCAGGTCGGCCACTGATCCGAAGACGGCGGTGGGCCGGTAGGGGAACAGTTCCGCGGTGGTGGAGTCGGAGATCCCGGTGAGGACCAGGATGGTCTGCATGCCCGCCTCCAGCCCGGAGCGCACGTCGGTGTCCATCCGGTCGCCGATCATCACGGTGTTCTCCGAGTGCGTGCCCAGGGCGCGCAGCGCCGAACGCATCATCAGCGGGTTCGGCTTGCCCACGTAGTAGGGGGCCCGTCCGGTGGCCTTCTCGATGAGCGCGGCGACCGCGCCGGTGGCCGGGAGCGATCCCTCGCGGCTGGGGCCCTTCTCGTCGGGGTTGGTGGCGATGAACCGGGCGCCGCTCTCCACCAGCCGGATCGCGCGGGTGATCGCCTCGAAGCTGTAGGTGCGGGTCTCTCCCAGCACCACGTAGTCGGGGTCGCGTTCGGTCAGGATGTAACCGGCGTTGTGCAGCGCGGTGGTCAGTCCCGACTCCCCGATGACGTAGGCCGACCCTCCGGGCCGCTGCTCCTGCAGGAACCTGGCGGTGGCCAGCGCCGAGGTCCAGATGGACTCCTCGGGGATGTCCAGTCCGCTGCGCAGCAGCCGTGCCCTCAGGTCCCTCGGGGTGTAGATGGAGTTGTTGGTCAACACCATGAAGCGGGTGCCATGAGCCCGCAGCTCCGCGACGAGCTGGTCGGCCCCGGGGACGAGGTGCTCCTCCCGCACGAGCACGCCGTCCATGTCCATCAGGTAGTTGTAACCGGATTCATGCATCACACACCGATTGTCCCACCGGTCACCCGTGCAGCGTCCCGCCTCACGGGGGGGGACTCCCCCGTCCCCGGGGAGGGGAATCAGTTCTGCTCGGACTCGTCGTCGTGGATGACGCGGCCCTGGATGACGCGGCCCGCGCCGGGGCGGTCGTCGGGGACGCGGGCGCCGGGCGCGTGGTCGCGCAGGGTGAGCAGGTCGGCCTCCATCTGGGCGCGCGCCCGGTCCAGGTGGCGCCTGGCCCAACTCCTGACCAGCCAGCGCAGGGCGGGCCGGGTGAAGGGCAGCGCCATCAGCGCGCCCAGCAGCGCGGTGAGGAAGCCGGGGACGGCCAGCAGGACACCGCCCGCCAGCAGCATCAGCGTGTCGACCAGGTCGCCGCCCAGCGGCGTTCCGGTGCGCAGGGTCTGCTGGGCGTCGGCGTAGGCGCCGCGTCCGGCCCGGCGCGCCACCAGCACGCCGACGACGCTCAGCGCGCACAGCGACGCGATCGTCCAGGTGGCGCCGATCTGGCTGCCCACCAGGATCATCAGCCAGATCTCCAGGAACGGCAGCGCCATCAGCGCGATCAGGATCAACAGCGGCATGGTGCCCCATCCAACGCCCGGAAGTGAACTCTTACTGTGACAACGCGGCACGCCCGCCGCGCGTTCCCGGCGCGGGGAACGGAACGGCCGCCCGTCCGCACGCCCTGGGGCGGGGCCTGGAGACCTCCCCGTCCCTGACCTCTCCTCGCCGGCCGTGGTCGGCCCGGGGCCGCGGCACTCCCACCGTGCGGCTCAGCCGGCCGGAACGGGGTCGGTGTCCCTCTCCTCCGGTGTGCCCTGCTGCTTCGGCCTCTCCACCCCGCTCCGGGGGCCGCGGGCGCGCGCCAGCGCCGCGACGACCGCGCCCAGGCCCAGCAGGGTCAGCGCGGCCTCGGGCAGCGCGCCGAGCCGGGTGGCCGGGGTCAGGCCGCTCTTGGCGGGGACCTCGGCGACGTGGACGTCCGGCTCCGCCTCCGGGGAGCGGTAGCCGACCCGCCCCCGCTCGTCGACCACGGCACTGATTCCGCTGGTGGAGGCGACCACGGCGGGCCTGCCGTGCTCCACGGCGCGCAACTGGGTGATGGCCAACTGCTGGTCGGACTGGCCGGTGAAGTTGTAGTTGGCGTTGTTGGAGGGCACCACGATGATCTGCCCGCCCGCGTCCACCGACTCGCGCAGCGGACGGTCGAAGGCGACGTCGAAGCAGATGGCTGCGGCGACCGTGGTGCCGTTCAGCTCCAGCGCTCCCGGCTCGGTGCCGGGCACGGCGTCGCTGCCGACCTGCTGGAGGCGGGTGACGACGGTGGCGAACACGTCGCGGAAGGGGACGTACTCGCCGAAGGGCACCAGGTAGCGCTTGGTGTAGTGGTCGCCCGGGCCCGTCTCGGGGTCCCACACGACGCTGCGGATCTCGCGCTCGGTCCCGTCGGAGCTGTAGCGGGTGATGCCGAACAGCAGCGGGACCCCGATGTCCGCGGCGGCCTCGGAGATGAGCTCGGCCGCCAGCGGGTCGGCGTAGGCGTCGATGTCGCTGGCGTTCTCGGGCAGGACCACCAGGTCGGGCCGGGCGGCCTCGCCCTCGCGGACGAGCCGCGCCAACTCGTGCACGCCCTCGACGTGGTTGCGCAGCACCTGCATGCGTTCGCCCAGGATGTTCGTCTCGCCGGCGTTCGGAACGTCGCCCTGGACGAAGGCGACGGTGACGGTGTGGTCGTCCTCCAGTTCGGTCGCGCGCAGGGCCGCGGCTCCGCCCAGCGGGAGGAGCACCGTCGCGGCCAGGCCGCCGACCAGCGCGAGTTGCAGGCCCCGGTGTCGCTCCCCGCGGAGTGCGGCGTGGACCGCGCGGGCCGCGGCCACCAGTGCCGCGCCGGTCAGGGCCACCGCGAAGGTGACCAGCGCGGAGGAGCCGAGCGCGGCGTAGCCGGAGAAGGGCGTGTCGGGCTGGCTGAACGCCAGTTTCCCCCACGGGAAGCCGCCGAGGGGGAAGCGGGCGCGGCAGAACTCCTGGGCCACCCACAGGGCCGCGGTCCACAGCGGCCAGCCCGGAAGCCGGGACACCAGCGCGATCCCCATGGCCATCGGCACGAAGTAGACGGTCTCCGCGGCGGCGATGACCAGCCACACGTCGACACCGAAGACCTCCTGCCACCTGATGAGGGGAACCATGAGGCAGGCGCCAGACAGGGCTCCCAGCCAGGCCGCCCGCCGGGCGCGCACACCGTGGACGGCGGCCAGGAGCAGCGCCGGTCCCAGAACCGCCAGAGGCCACAGTCCGTACGGGGGGAGGGCGGCGAGCTGGGCCAGTCCGGACAGCGCGGCGGCCAGTGCCCGAAGGAGCAGGATCACGCCAGCAGCTTACGGGGTGGCGGCGGGATTCGGAACGCGGAGGGATGCGGGGAGCGCGGAGAAAGGCCCGAACACCCTTCGGACCGGTTCCGTCCCGTAGGCGGCGAGCTCGGAGACCGTTGTCTACTGGATGTTCAGGCCTTCTCCGGGTCCAACCCCCCGCCCGGCCGCGGTGTACTGGTCCTCCCACGCCGTGCGCCGAACCTGGTGGGTGGCGCGGCGTCCGACGCGCGAGTCTCCAGGCCGCCGACCGGTCCGTCCAGTGCTGGACTGGCCGTCAGCCTACCCAGACTCGGGCACTCGTCCACCACCGCGCAGTGCTCGTGTGTCGGCCCGCGGCGGCGGGGACGGCGCGCGGCTGCGGCGCTTCCGTCCAGTGACGGCGCGTGCCAGGCTAACGCACCGGTGCCGATGACGCCAATCCCCCCGAAACCGAAAGAACCGATCAACTCGATCAAAAAATCGATCATTAGCGAGGGAGATATAGACAAAACGATCGGTCATGGTGTTCGATCTGAGTGACACACCGATCCGTATCGGTCAGCTGCAAAGGAGCTGTTCACTCATGGCCGAGATCGTCCTCAGCGGCGTCGACAAGATCTACAGCGGCGGCGTCAAAGCCGTGGACAACCTCAACCTGGAGATCAAGGACGGCGAGTTCATGGTTCTCGTCGGCCCGTCCGGCTGCGGCAAGTCCACCGCGCTGCGGATGATCGCGGGTCTGGAGGAGATCAGCGCGGGCACCCTCAGCATCGGCGGCAAGGTCGTCAACGACCTGCCGCCCAAGAGCCGCGACATCGCCATGGTCTTCCAGAACTACGCCCTCTACCCGCACATGACGGTGGAGCAGAACCTGGCGTTCGGCCTGAAGCTGCGCAAGACCCCCAAGGCCGAGATCGAGCGCCGGGTCAAGGAGGCCGCGGCGATGCTCGGCCTGGAGCCCTACCTCAAGCGCAAGCCCGCCGCGCTCTCCGGTGGTCAGCGCCAGCGCGTGGCGATGGGCCGCGCGATCGTCCGCGAGCCGCAGGCCTTCCTCATGGACGAGCCGCTGTCCAACCTGGACGCCAAGCTGCGCGTGCAGATGCGCGCCTCCCTGCACCAGCTGCACGAGCGGCTGGGCGTGACCACCATCTACGTCACCCACGACCAGGTCGAGGCGATGACCCTGGGCGACCGCGTCGCGGTCCTCAAGGACGGCAAGCTGCAGCAGGTCGACACCCCCAAGAACCTCTTCGACCACCCGGTCAACCTGTTCGTCGCCGGCTTCATCGGCTCGCCCGCCATGAACTTCGTGGACGCCCGCATCGAGGACGCCGGGGACGGCGGCGCCCTCCTGCGCTTCGCCGACCACACCCTGAACGTGGGCGCCGACAGCGTGCGCGAGCACCCCGGCCTGTCCGACTACTTCGGCTCCGAGATCATCCTGGGCATCCGTCCCTCCGACTTCGAGGACGCCGAGTTCGCCGCGCACAACGGCAGCGCGATGAACATCGTCGCCGACGTCACCGAGGAACTGGGCACCGAGATCAACGTGATCTTCGGCGTGGACGCCCCGCCGGTGCAGCACGAGGCCGCCGCGGCCCTGGCCGCCGACGCCTCCGACGACGACAGCGACGAGGCCCTGCCGCTGTCGGGCGGCGGCAACAAGACGTTCTTCACCGCCCGGGTGAACCCGCGCAGCTCGGTGCGTCCCGGCCAGCCGGTCGCGCTGACCGTCGACACCCGCCGCCTGCACTACTTCGACTCCTCCAGCGGCCTGGCCATCGGCCACCCCGCCAACACCAAAGCCGCCGTGTAGTCCCCCCGTGCCGCGAGGGGCGCCCCGCACCGCGGGGCGCCCCTCCGCCTTTCCCGGACCGCCGCCGACTGCTCCTCCCGCCGCCGCCCTGCGGCGGAGCGCCTCCCGACCACGCGCCGAGAGGCCTCTCCCGGAGGACTCAGTCCAGCAGCGCGAACAGCCGCTCCGCCGACGCCTTCCACGTCCACTCGGCCAGCACCCAGGCGCGCCCCCGCTCCCCCATCGCCCCCGCCGCCGCGGGGTCGGCGAGCAGGGCCACCAGGTGCCCGGCCACCGCCCTGGGGTCGCGGCCGTCCACGACGAACCCGGTGCGGCCGTGCCGCACCGCGTCAGGCGCTCCCCCGGAGTCCCCGACGAGCACCGGAAGCCCACTGGCGGCCGCCTCCAGGTAGACGATGCCCAGCCCCTCGGCCTCCAGACCGAGGCGGCGGGTCCGCGAGGGCATCGCGAACACGTCGGCGGCGGCGAAGAAGGCGGGCAGCTCGGCGTGCGGATGCCCGCCCGCGAACACGACCTCCTCCTCCACCCCCGCCCACGCCGCCAGGTCGCGCAGCCGCCGCTCGTCGGGCCCCTCCCCCACCACCAGCAGCCGCGCCCCCGGAAGACGCCCCCGGACCCAGGTCATGGCCCGGATCAGGGCGTCCACCCCCTTGCGCGGCACCAGACGCGCCGCGCACAGCACCACCGGCGCCTCCCCCAACCCGTAGCGCGCGCGCACCCCCGAGCCGTCCACGCCCGGATGGAACAGGTCGGGGTCCACCCCGGGGGTGAGGCGGACCAGCTTGGCGCGGTCGGCGGGGGCCAGGGCGCGCTCCAGCTCCGCGCGGGTGAAGTCGCCCAGACAGGTGAGCACGTCGACCTCACGGCCGATCCGGCGCAGCAGCGCGCGGGAGCCGGGCAGCCGCGCCCACCACACCTCGTGCCCGTGCGTGATGGCCACGATCCGGCGCGCGCCCGCCGCGCGCAGCCGCCGCGCCGCCAGCCCCAGCGGCGCGGCGGCGCCGAACAGCACCCGGTCGCAGGCGTGCTCGCGCAGCAGCGCGGCGGCCCGGTCGGCCACCCGCCGGGTGGGCAGCAGGGTGGCGGTCGCCTCGCGCACCACCGGAAAGTCCAGGCCCGCGTCGAAGTCCCGGTCCCCGGGGGAGGTGGAGGTGTAGACGACAACACCGTCGCGGCGGGCCATGCGGACGGCCAACTCATAGCAGAACGTCTCGATCCCGCCCCGGCGCGGCGGGAAGTCGTTGGTCACCAGCAGTGTCCGACCCGGCATCGGCACGGCCCCCGTCCCTCGTCGCTTCCGTCCCCTGCCCCGTCCGCCCGGCTCCCGCACTCCGCGGGCCGTCCCGCCGTCTCGGGACGGCGTCCCGGAATTCTCCGGCGTTTTCGGGAAACACCGTCAGTGTCGCGCGAACCCGCGCTCCGATCCAGCCCGAACCGCGACACCTCCGACCGGAGCCGCAACGACCACGCACCGCGGGCGGCAGACTACCCTTCGCACTCCTTCGACTCCGCGATCCCGATGGGAGACCCATGAGGCAGGACTGGTGGCACGACGCCGTCATCTACCAGATCTACCCGCGAAGCTTCGCCGACTCCGACGGAGACGGCGTCGGCGACCTTCCCGGCATCACCCGACGCCTGCACCACGTCGCCGAACTCGGGGCGGACGCGGTCTGGCTGTCGCCCTTCTACCCCTCTCCGCTCGCCGACGGCGGCTACGACGTCGCCGACTTCCGCGGGGTGGATCCGCGGTTGGGCACCCTGGAGGACTTCGACGCCCTGGTGACCACCGCGGACCGCCTGGGACTGCGGGTCATCGTGGACATCGTCCCCAACCACACCTCCGACCGGCACGAGTGGTTCCAGCGGGCGCTGGCCGCCCCTCCCGGCTCCCCCGAGCGGAACCGCTACATCTTCCGCGACGGCCGCGGTCCCGACGGGTCGCTGCCGCCCAGCAACTGGCAGTCGATGTTCGGCGGCCCCGCCTGGACCCGGGTGGCCGACGGCCAGTGGTACCTGCACCTGTTCGCCCGCGAGCAGCCCGACCTGAACTGGTTCAGTTCCGAGGTGCGCGCGGAGTTCACCGACATCCTGCGCTTCTGGTGCCGCCGCGGCGTGGACGGGTTCCGCATCGACGTGGCCAACGCGCTGGTCAAGGACCTGAGCGAACCACTGCGCGAGGTGGTGCCGCACGACGATCCCACCGGGGTGGACCCCTTCACCACCAACC
Organism: Thermobifida halotolerans; assembly: GCF_003574835.2. Taxonomy (NCBI): domain Bacteria; kingdom Bacillati; phylum Actinomycetota; class Actinomycetes; order Streptosporangiales; family Nocardiopsidaceae; genus Thermobifida; species Thermobifida halotolerans. The sequence continues at coordinate 2,450,347 of NZ_CP063196.1, forward strand.
CCGACCACCCGCACTGGGACCGCCCCGAGGTGCACGACATCTACCGGGAGTGGCGGCGGGTCCTCGACGAGTTCGACCCGCCCCGGATCGCCGTGGCCGAGGCGTGGCTGCCCAGCGAACGCCTGGTCCGCTACCTGCGCTCCGACGAACTGCACCAGGCGTTCAACTTCGAGTTCCTGCGCTGCCCGTGGAACGCCGCCGCCTACCGCAGGGTCATCTCCACCAGCCTCGCCGACGCGGCGAGCGTGGACACCCGGGCCACCTGGGTACTGGCCAACCACGACGTGGTGCGGCCGGTGTCGCTGCTGGGCCTGCCCAAGGGCACCGACCTGAACGCCTGGCTGCTCAGCGACGGCGCCGACCCCAAGGCCGACCTGGCGCTGGGCCGGCGCCGGGCCCGCGCGGCGGCGCTGCTGGAGCTGGCGCTGCCCGGCTCCGCCTACCTCTACCAGGGCGAGGAACTGGGCCTGCCCGAGGTCGCGGACCTGCCCGCCGACGTGCTGCAGGACCCCACCTGGGAGCGCAGCGGCCACACCGGCAAGGGCCGCGACGGCTGCCGGGTGCCGATCCCCTGGGAGCGGACCGGGCCGTCCTTCGGTTTCGGCCCGGCTCCGGGGTGGCTGCCGCAACCGGACGACTGGGGCGAGATGTCGGTCGAGGCCCAGCGGGACGATCCCGCCTCCTTCCTGACGCTGTACCGGACCGCGCTGCGCCTGCGCCGGGGGTTCTCCCCCGATCCCGGCTTCTCCTGGGACGCGGAGTTCGACCGCGGCGACGTGCTGGCCTTCCGACGCGGCACGGACCTGCTGGTGCTGGTCAACACCGGCTCCGAACCGGTTCCCCTGCCGCGCGGGCAGGTGCTGCTGGCCAGTGCCGACCTGCGACCGCACGTCCTGCCCGGCAACACGGCGGTGTGGCTGCGCACCACGGTCGCGGACTGAGACCCCCTCCTTTGTGCCGTAGACCACAGGAGTCGCCCAGGTGAGGCAGCGCCCCCGGGCGGACCCCGTGCCGCCGGGGCGACGCGGTCAGGACCGCCGTCACCAGCAGCGTGAACCGGTGCCCGGGCGGCGCGGCGCCGCCCGGGCATGGCAGATGCCGTGCCCGGGGCAGGCGCGCAGCGCCCGCGTCCGCCCCTGCCTCCACAGACGGACGCGGGCGGAAGGGACGTCCCGCGCGGCGCGGGCGGTGGCGGCCCGGAAGCGCCCCGACCGCTCCGGCGCCCTCCCGGCGCCGGTCAGCCCACCGAGGAGTAGGCGACCACGCCGCGCAGCAGCGCGTCGGCGGCCTGCCGGGCCGTGGTGCGCACCCCGCCGTCGGCGGGGGCGGCCTGGGCGATCTGGCCGAGCAGGTCGATGAGCTGCTTGGTGGTGCGCACGAAGTCGCCGGCGGGCATGCCCGCCTCGTTGAGGATGAGGTCCAGCCGGTCGCCGCGCGCCCACCGATGGGTGGCCCACACGAACCCCAACTCCGGTTCGCGCAGGAACGACACGCGGTGCCGGTGCTCGATGTCGTGCAACTCCCCCCACAGCCGCACCATGTCGGTCAGCGCCTCCTCCACGGGCCCCGCCGGGACCCGGGGGAAGGCGTCGTCGGACCGCCGCGACTCGTACACCAGCGCCGACACGCACGAGGCCAGCTCCTCGGGGCCCAACTGCTCCCACACCCCGCGCCGCAGCGCCTCGGCGGCCAGCAGGTCCAGTTCGGAGTAGATGCGGCCGAGCAGCCGCCCCTCCTCGGTGACGGTGTCGTCTTCGAGGTAGTCCAGTTCCTCCAGCACCCCGCAGACCCGGTCGAAGGTGCGGGCGATGACGTGGGAGCGGCCCGCGATGCGGCGCTCCAGCTCGTCGGTCTCCTTCTTGAGCCGGAAGTAGCGCTCCGCCCAGCGCGCCCGGTCCTCGCGGCCCTCGCTGTGGTGGCAGGGGTGCTCCCGGATCCGTGCGCGCAGCTCGGCGATCTCGGGATCCTCGGCCGACCCGTCGCGGACGCGGTGCCGCACCGGGGCGGCCGGCAGCGTGTCGAGCTTGCTGCGCAGCGCCGACGCCAGGTCGCGGCGGGACTGGGCCGAGCGCGCCGAGAACGACTTGGGCAGCCGCATCCGCCCCGACGGCTCCACCGGGATCGGGAAGTCGCTGGCGTTGACCCGTTTGACCTGACGGTTGACGGTCAGCACCAGCGGCGCGGGCAGCGGGCCCTTGTCCAGGCCCGGGTCCAGCACGACGGCGTAGCCGGACTGGCGTCCCGAGGGGATGCGGATGATGTCGCCGGGTTTGAGGGACCGCAGGCTGCGCTCGGCCTCCCTGCGGCGCGCCGTGCGCCGGTTGCGCTGGGCGTCGCTCTCCAGGTCGCTGAGGCGGCGGCGCATCGCCGCGTACTCCATGAAGTCGCCGCGCGGGTCCTCGGCGGCCTTGGCGTAGCCCTCCAGCGCCTCCTGCTGCTTGCGCAGCTTGCGCACCAGGCCCACCACGGCGCGGTCGGCCTGGAACTGGGCGAAGGAGGACTCCAGCATGGCCCGGCCGCGTTCCCGGCCGACCTGCGCGACCAGGTTGACCGCCATGTTGTAGGACGGCTGGAAGCTGGAGTTGAGCGGATAGGTGCGGGTTCCGGCCAGGCCCGCGACCGCCTCGGGGTCGGTGCCCGGCTGCCACACCACGACCGCGTGCCCCTCCACGTCGATGCCGCGGCGCCCGGCGCGGCCGGTGAGCTGGGTGTACTCGCCCGGGGTGAGCGGGGCGTGGGTCTCGCCGTTCCACTTGTCCAGTTTCTCGATCACCACGGTCCGGGCGGGCATGTTGATGCCCAGCGCCAGCGTCTCGGTGGCGAAGACCGCGCGGATCAGCCCCTGGGAGAACAGCGTCTCCACCACCTCCTTGAAGGTGGGCAGCAGCCCGGCGTGGTGGGCGGCGATGCCGCACTCCAGCGCCTGCAGCCACTCGGAGTAGCCGAGCACCGCCAGGTCGGGCGGGGGGATGTCGGCGCACTGGCGTTCGGCGTACTCGCGGATCTGGGCGGCCTCGGTCGGGGTGGTCAGCACCAGCCCGCTCGCCACGCACTGGCGCACCGCGTCGTCGCAGCCCGCCCGGCTGAAGATGAAGGTGATGGCGGGCAGCAGGCCCTCGCGGTCGAGTTCCTCCACGATCTGCACGCGGCTGGGCGGCGCGAACTTGCTGCGGGGACGGGGAGCACCGCCGCGCGCCCGCGCCTGGGGGTGGCGGCGCTGGTAGGCCAACTGGGTGACGCGGGCGTCCTCCTCGGCCAGCCGGACGAGCCGCGGGTTGACCAGCAGCCGTTCCCCGTTGACCTCGATCTCGACCGCGCGCTGCGCGCCGGAGCGGTTGCGGCGGCGTTTGCGGGACCCGCGCCCCTTGTCGTCGGCCTCCGGCTCGGCGGCCCCGTTGTCGGGCTCCACGAACAGGTCGTGGATGCGGGTGCCCACCATCACGTGCTGCCACAGCGGCACCGGGCGCTTCTCGTCGACGATCACCGAGGTGTCGCCGCGCACCTGTTGCAGCCACTGCCCGAACTCCTCGGCGTTGCTGACCGTCGCGCTCAGCGCCACCATCTGCACCGACTCGGGCAGGTGGATGATGACCTCCTCCCACACCGCGCCGCGGAACCGGTCGGCGAGATAGTGCACCTCGTCCATGACCACGTAGGCCAGTCCCGACAGCGTGGCCGAGCCCGCGTACAGCATGTTGCGCAGCACCTCGGTGGTCATCACCACCACGGGCGCCTCGCCGTTGATGCTGTTGTCGCCGGTGAGCAGACCGACCTTCTCGGCGCCGTAGCGGCGCACCAGGTCGGTGTACTTCTGGTTGGACAGCGCCTTGATGGGGGTGGTGTAGAAGCACTTGCGGCCGTCGCGCAGCGCCAGGTGGACGGCGAACTCGCCCACGACGGTCTTTCCCGACCCGGTGGGCGCGGCCACCAGCACCCCGTGGCCCGTCTCCAACGCCTTGCAGGCCCGGACCTGGAAGTCGTCGAACTCGAATCCGTACAGGGCCTGGAAGTCCTCGATGGCGCGGCTGGACTCCTGCTGTCGCCTGCGGAACTCGGCGTAGCGAGCGGCATAAGTGCTCATACTGGTCAGCCTAGAGGGTGGTGGGGGCGGCGCGCTGCCACCGCCGTCCGCGCCCCGCTCCGGACCGGCCCGCCGGGGCGCCGGGTCAGCGCCGGGGCCGCGCCATCAACACGCGTACCGAGCCGGGAACCGCCTCGCAGGTCAGCGGAGGTTCGGCGAGGCGTTCGCCGTCAGCGTAGGCGACCACGCCGACGGGGCCGCGGACGGTGACGGTGACGCGACGGCCGCGCAGCATCTCCACCTCGGGCAGGCCCGGGTGGGAGCCGGTGAAGACCCGGGGGAACAGCCGCAGGAAGCGGGCCCGCCCCACCGCGCGCACCAGCACGACGTCGAGGAGTCCGTCGTCGTACCGGGCCTCGGGGCAGATGCGCATGCCGCCGCCGTAGCAGCGGGTGTTGCCGACCGCGACGAGCATCCCGTCGGCGGCCAGGCGGCGGCCGTCCACGTCCAGGGTGTAGTGGAGCGGGGTGAAGGAGCCCAGTTCGGCGAGCACCCCGGCGACGTAGTCGAGTCGGCCCAGCCGCAGCCGGAAACCGTTGACCCGTTCGTTCACCCTGGAGTCGAACCCGCAGGCGAGCACGCTGAGGTAGTGGCGGCCCGCCGCGGCGACGGTGTCGACCGCGACCGTGCGTCCGGCCAGGACCGCCCGGGCGGCCTCGTCCGGCGCGCGCGGCAGGCCCAGTTCGCGGGCGATGTCGTTGCCGGTCCCCGCGCCCACCACGCCCAGGGGGACGCCGGTGCCCGCCACCGCCTGCACCGCCAGGTGGGCCAGGCCGTCACCGCCGACGGTGACGAGCGCGTCGGGTCGGTCCGCGGCGAGTTCCCGGGCCAGGCGGGCGCTGTCGGAGGCCGAGTCTCCCGCGGCCACGTGGACCTCGGCGCCCCGGGCGCGCAGCCGTTCGAGCAGCGCGGCGGCGGCGACGGCGGCTCCGCGCCGTCCGGAGGCGGGGTTGACCAGCAGGGCGACGGTCGGCACGGGGGATTGGACCTCTTGTCCGGTTGTCCGGGGGGAGCGGCCGGTCGGCTACTCGGCCCCGGCGTCGGTGCTGTTGTGGGGCGAGGGCACCGCGGTCACCGGGACCTCGCCGCGCTGGATGGCGATCTCCTCGGGGCTCAGGTACTCCTCGGGAATGTCGAACTCGCCGTCCTTGGCGCCCAGCACGAACGCCTCCCACTCGGCGGGGGTGAAGAACAGGATGCCCTTGTCGGGGTTCTTGCCGTCGCGCACCGCGCGGTAGCCGTCGTCGAACTTGGCGACCTCGACGACGGCCTCGGAGTCCTCGCTGGACAGCGAGGAGCGCATCCACACCGCGTCGGTGGTGTCGTGCCACTTCTCGTTGCCCTGGGCCTCGGGCGGCAGGTCGCGGCGGGGCGTGTCGGCGGGGGTCTGCTCGCTCATGGGTCTCTCCTGCTGGCTGTCGTCCGGACCGGGGGCCTCCCGGCGGACCTAACGGTTCGGCGTGGTCCCGGCGGCGCTGTCGGCGTCGTCCAACGGGGAGAGCTCGTCGTCGTCGAGCTCGGCCAGCGGGTCGCGGTCCCTTCCCCTGCGCCGGTCGTTGACGAAGGCGATCAGCTCGGCGATCTCGAACAGCGCGACCACCGGGATCCCCAGCGCCAGCATAGTGAACGGGTCGCCTCCGGGGGTGGCGATCGCGGCGAACACGAAGGCGAGGAAGATGATGACCCGCCGCCACTTGGCGATCATCCGGTGCGGCAGCACCCCGAGGAAGTTCAGCAGCACCACGATGAGCGGCAGCACGAAGGCGGCGCCGAACACCGCCAGCATCATGATGATGTAGCCGAGGTAGTTGGGCAGGGTGATCAGCGCCGTCGCGCCCTCGGGGGCGAAGGAGAACATGATCTCCATCCCCTTGGCGGTGACGAAGTAGGCCACGGTCGCGCCCAGCAGGAACAGCGGGACCGCGAACCCCACGAACAGGTAGGTGTAGCGCTTCTCCTTGCCGCGCAGCGCCGGGGCGATGAACGCCCACAGTTGGTACAGCCAGAACGGGGAGGAGACCAGGAGGCCGACGATGAGGCTGACCTGGAAGTACAGGAAGAACCCGTCGAAGATGCCGGTGTAGTTGAGCCCGCAGCCGTCGTCGTTGCGCACCTCGGCCGGCAGCGAGCAGTAGGGCCGCTGCAGGAAGTCCCAGACCGGCTCGAAGACGGTGAAGCCGACTCCCATGCCCAGGGCGACGAACACCAACGCCTTGATGACCCGGTTGCGCAGTTCGCGCAGATGATCCATCAGCGGCATGCGCGCCTCGGGGTTCGCCTTCCGCTGTCGCCTCGTCCTCATCGCTGTGCTTGCTCTCCGACTCACCCGGTACCGACCTCGCCCGCGACCGCCGTGCGGCGGCGCGGTTGTGCTGTTGTGGCCGCCCGACGGTCAGGAACCGTAGGGGCGGTGGGCGGTCTCGCCCGAGCCGTCGACGATCCGCTGGCCGGGGGGAAGCTGCGGGTAGCCGTTCGGGCCGGGCTGCTGGGTACCGGGCTGCTCCGGGCGCGCCTCGGCCTGCCGGGTCTGGTCCTGGGCCTCCTGCTTGGAGGTGTCGTCGTCCTCGCTCAGCCCCTTGGCCTCGGCCCGGAGGATGCGGGCGCTGCGGCCCATGGAGCGCGCCAGTTCCGGCAGCTTCTTGGCGCCGAACAGCAGCAGCACGATCACCAGCAGGATGAGGATTTCTCTGGGCCCGATGCTCATGGTCTTGTCAGCCTCTCTGTGCGACGCCGCCTGCGCCACTGATGGTACGTCCTGGTCTGGCCGCTTTCCCGTCGGGTGGGCGTTGGCCGCCGGCCGGTGGCGCCGTGCGCAGCGCCGCCAGGCGCGGTCCCAGCGCGGCGCGGGCCGCCGCGAGTTCGGCTCCCAGCCCGCGCGAGAGCGCCGCAAGCCGCGCCGCGCTCACCGCCAGGGCGAGCGGTCCGGCGGCGGCCAACAGCGCGACAACGGTCCACAGCACGCATCGAGCCTACTCAATCCAGGGCACAACACCACCCGCCGCGAGGTGAACGTATGGTCTCAGCCCGAATACCGCAGCAGCGCCCGCTCGGCCTGTTCGCGGACCCGTCCGGCCAACTCGGCGGGCGCGACCAGCCGCCCGGTGGCACCCAGCCGCAGCGCCAGCCGCGCCGCCCAGGCGGGCTCGGGGGTGCGCAGGGTGGCGCGCAGCCCCCCTCCGGGCATCTCCCGCACGGCCTCGCACACGTAGTCCTCGGCGACCCAGCGCGCCCCGGGATCCAGCTCGAACGTGACGTAGGCGTCGCCGTCGGAGCGCTGCAGCACGCCGCCGCTCAGGTCGAGGCCGCGCACCCCCGCGGGGACCTCGGCGGACACCGGGAGCACGCTCAACTCCAGGACGCGGTCCAGGCGGAACAGCCGCACGTCCTCGCGCAGTCGGCACCAGCCCTCCAGGAAGACGTGCCCGTCCTGCACCACCAGCCGCATCGGGTCGACCTCGCGCTCGCTGACCCGGTCGGCGTAGCCGGACAGGTAGCGCAGGTGGAGCCGGTGTCCGGACTCCAGCGCCTTGCCCACCTGCTCACGCAGCCGGGCGACCTCCCCGTCGAGGTCGACGCGCACGTCCACGGAGTCGGCGAGTCCGACGGCCGTGCCCGCGACCGCGCGCAGCTTCCGCTCCACGCGGGTGAGCGCGTCGCTGTCCACCCCGGGCAGGTCGCGCAGCAGCCGCAGTCCGGCCACCAGGCTGGCGGCCTCGTCGGCGGTCAGCCGCAGCGGCGCGGCCAGGGTGTCGGCGTTGGCGATGATGATCTCCCCGGTCTCGGCGGCGGCCTCCACGTCCACGTCGATCAGGTCGCCGGGGGTGTAGCCGGGCAGTCCGCACATCCACAGCAGGCTCAGGTCCTTGAGCACCTGCTTCTCGGTCAGCCCGAAGTGCTCGGCGACCTCCGACACCCGCACGTCGTGGCTGAGCGCGTAGGGCACCAGCATGAGCAGGCGGCGCAACTGCTCGGCGGAGGTGCCCGCGCGCCGGGACGGGGCGGGCTGCCCGGCGGGCCGCGGCATCTCCTCCGGTTCGGCCCCGGGGGGCGCGGCGGCGACGGAGCGCAGGTGCTCGACCACGGCGGCGCGGGCCCGCTCGGGCTCGCGCACCACCACGTGCTCGCCGTACTCGGCGACCCGCGCGGCCAGGTCGGTCTCGTCGGTGTAGGGGTACTCCACCAGGTCCCAGCCCGACCCGCCGGAGCGCTCACCGGGCACGATGCGCAGGGCCGCGCGGCGCAGCGCGTGCGCGGCGTCGGTGCGCACCTCCAGCAGCGCCGTCTGCTCGGGTTCGGGGGGACGCGCGCTGACCAGGGAGCGCACGTCCACCCCGGGGGGCACCCGCACGGCCGGGCCGCTGGTGTGCACCCGCACGTCACCGACGATGCGGCTGAGCCGGAAGACGCGGCGGGCGGCGCGGTCCCGGTCGTGGCCCGCGACGTACCAGCGTCCCGCGACGTTGGCCACGCCCCACGGCTCCAGCTCCCGCCGGGTCGGCGCGTCCTGTCCGGGTTTGCGGTAGTCGAAGCTGACCGGGCGGCGGTCGCGGACCGCCTGCCAGATCGAGGGGAACGCCGGTTCGTCGGTGCCCAGCACCGGGGTGATGGCGGGCAGCGCCTCGGAGTCCACGGGGACCCCGGCGGTGCGCAGCTTCAGCAGGGCGTTGGCCGCGGCCTCGCCCAGCACGGCGTGCCGCCAGGCCCGCGCGGCCAGGCCCAGGACCGCGGCCTCGTCGGGACGCAGTTCGACGGGCTCCAGCTCGTAGTCGGCGCGGGAGATGCGGTAGCCGTCCTCGTCGCTGAAGGGGTCGTGGCGTCCCGTGGTGATCGGGATTCCGGCGGCGCGCAGTTCCCTCTTGTCGCGTTCGAACATGCGCTTGAAGGCGGCGTCGCTGTCGGCCTCGCCGTAGCCGTGCACGGTCGCCCGGATCTCCTGGGCGCTGAGGAAACGCCTGGTCGCCAGCAGGCAGATCACCAGATTGAGCTGCCGTTCGGTCTTGTCCTGCGACATTTCCCGCCTTTCTGGACGCTGCGTACCCGGTGTGCGCCGGTCTCCCGGCGTCAGGACACCACGAACGGTACCGTGACGCGCGTGATCAGATGGCGTGACGGACGGGTCCGCGGCCTCGGCCGCTCCTGGCCCGGTGTGGTGGAACTGGACGTGGTGCTGGCGGAGGACGGGGAGGAGTGCCGGGCGCTGGCCTATCCGATGCTGGTGGGCGAGCCGCGACCGGGCGACCGGGTGCTGCTGAACACCACGGCGCTGGCGATGGGGCTGGGCACGGGGGGCTACGCCCTGGTGGTGGCCGTCCCCGACCGGCTGCCGCCCGATCCGCGGGGACCGGGGCACCTGGTCAAGGCACGCTACACCCCGTTGCAGGCCACCGTGCTGGGCGCCGACGAGCAGGACTCCCCGCACCACGCGCCGCTGCGCGACGCCGACGGGGTGGGGGGCATGCCGGTGGTGACCGCGGACCTGCACTCGGCGCTTCCGGCGGTGGTGGCGGGGGTGCGGGCGGAGCGCCCGGACGCGCGCGTGGCCTACGTGATGCTGGACGGCGGGGCGCTGCCGCTGTGGTTCTCCCGGACGGTGGCGGGACTGCGCGAGGCGGGGGCGCTGGTGGGCTCCGTCACGGTCGGGCAGGCGTTCGGCGGTGACGTGGAGACCGTGACGGTGCACACCGGGCTGCTGGCGGCCCGGCACGTGCTGGACGCCGACGTCGCCGTGGTCGCGCAGGGGCCGGGGAACCTGGGCACGGGGACCCCCTGGGGGTTCTCGGGGGTGGCCGTGGGCGAGGCGGTCAACGCCGCCGCGGTGCTGGAGGGGCGCCCGGTGGGGGCGCTGCGGGTCAGCCGGGCCGACCCGCGGGAGCGGCACCGGGGGGTGTCGCACCACAGCCTGACCGCCTACGGGCGGGTGGCGCTGGCCCGCGCCGACGTGGTCGTGCCGCTGCTCGACGGGGACTTCGGGGCGCGGCTGCGTTCCGAGGCCGCCGTGCTGGGCGAGCGGCACACCCTGGTGGAGGTGGGGGTCGCGGGCCTGCGGGAGGCGCTGGAGGCGTCGCCGGTGCGGCTGTCCACCATGGGCCGCGGCCTGGCCGACGACACCGCCGCGTTCCTGGCCGCGGCCGCGGCGGGCCGCCACGCGGCCCGCCTGCTGGGCTGAGGACCGCAGTCGGAACCCCGGCCCCCCGGGGGGGCGTGGAACCTCGACCCCGACAAGGGGATTGCAGGTGACCTCGGCCGCAGGGGGCTGTGGAACCAGTGCCTGGAGGTCGGGAGAGGCGGCGGGGGCGCTTCGGGGGTGTGGTCCGGGGTGGGCGGCCACGGGGGCGTGTGGGCACCGTCCGGGAACGCCCGTGGGCGGGGCCGTGCGGCCCCGCCCACGGCGGACTTCGGTGACCGACCGGCTATTCCTCGGTCTCCTCCTGCGGAGCGGCCTCCTCGTCGGAGGCGGTCTCCTCCGCGCCCTCCTCGGCCTCGGGCTCCTCCTCCGGGGCGGTGTCGTAGGCGCCCAGGATGTCGATGACGAAGACGAGGGTGCCCGCGGGCTGGCCGTCGGCGACCTCGTCCTCGCTCCCGTACGCCTTGTCCTCGGGGATGACCAGCATGACGCGGCTGCCGACCCGCTGGCCGACCAGGCCCTCGTCCCAGCCCTCGATGACCCCGCCGACGCCGATCTGGAAGCTGAGCGGGTCGCCGTCGGTGTCCTCGTTCTCCATCGCGGCGCGCTCCTCCAGCCCGGTGTTCCAGGTGGAGTCGAACAGCTCCCCGTTGTCCCAGCGCACCCCGGTGTACTGGACGACGATCTGCTGGCCCTCGGCGACCTCGGGACCGCCGCCCTCGATCAGGGGGACGACGGTCAGCTCGCCGGGCGGGTCGGTGTCCTCGGGGATGTCGATGCCCGGCAGGGCCCGTCCGTTGTCGGTCACGGTGGGCAGGCCGTCGCCGCCGTCGGTGGTCTGCTCGCCGGGGACGACGTCGCCCTTGCCGTGGCGCGCGACGATGTCCACGACCGACACCGAGGCGCCCTCGGGGGCCGCCTGGCCCATCGCCTCGTACTGCGCGCGCTCCTCCTCGCTCAGCGGCGGGAAGTGGAAGACCAGCCGCGTGCCGACCGTCTGGTCGACGAACGAGTCCAGCAGCTCCTCCGACATCTGCGACATCTGCATCAGCGTCGGCGCGTCGTGCTCGTAGGTGGAGCTGCTCTGCTCGGCCTCGCCCTTGCCCGTCCACCGGTACTCGACGATGTGCGCGACCACCATGTCACTTCCGCGGATGAGGGTGCCCTCCCCCTCTCCCCGGTGCGCGACCCCCACCAACTGCTCGTCGGGCGGTTCGATCTCGGGGAAGGAGACCTCGGGCTCGGCCTCGCCGACGGTGCCGCTGATGGTCGGCAGGCGGCTGTCGTACTCCTGTTCGGTCCGCATCAGGGCGGGGGTCTGCCAGTCCTCGGGGATGACCCCGCATCCGGACGCCCCCAACAGCAGGGCGCTCAACGGCACCGCAAGGGCCACAGCCGCATGTCGACGCATCTTGTCACTACCTCAAGAGTTTGGCCAGAATCTCCGACACACTATCGGAGAGGAAAGAATGCCGTATACGAGTAAGAGGTCGTTAAGAACTCCGGGTATACGGCGTCCGGGACCGCTTCGCCCGTCCCCGCGGGCTCTCCCGCGTCGGCCGCCCGTCCGGGGAGGCGGGGGACGGCCGTGCGGCACGGCCGACGGCTTCGGCGGGAAGGCGGTGTTTTCCGCGACGGGTGAGGCGCGGTACAGGGCCCGCGCCCGCGCCGCGCCTCACCCGGTCTGCCTCCCGTGGTAGGCGTCCAGGACGTGCTGCGGAATCCTGCCCCGTTCGCTCACCTGGATGCCCCGGGACCTCGCCCACTCCCGGACGGCTCTGGTGTCGGTCCGCTCGGATCTGGCCCTGGTTCTGCGCCGGGACCTGTCGGTGACCTTCCGTCCGGCCCGCACGTAGGCCTCGAAGACCGAGCGCAGGTCCTCCGCGTGGTCGGCGGACAGGTCGATCTGGTAGACCGAGCCGTCGATCCCGAACTCGACCGTCTCATCCGCCCGGCTCCCGTCGAGATCGTCGACGAGTTCGACAACCGTCTTCCGAACCACTGTTTCCCCCCTTTGTCCGTCCGCGTTTATTATTGAAATACTACCGAATTCTCCGGAAAACCTGCCGGGGGTTTCCGCTGCGGCTCCGCTTTCCCGGGAAAGTTCCGGCACCCGGCTGCGGCGGTTCCGGCACCCGGGAAATCCGGACCGCGTCCCGCCCTGTTCCCGGCCTGCCGCCGCCCGCCTGTCCCGGTTCCGCAGTTTCCGGAAGCAAAGAAGACCCCACCTTTCGGCAGGGTCTTCAAAAGCCGGTGTCCGGGCTCCTGCGCCGTCGGCGTCTCCCCGTCCCGTGGACGGTCTCCTTCCGGCCGCCCGGCTATTTCTCGGAAAAACCGCTCCGGTGCGTGAATACGGGATTACGCGTCCGTTCCGGCTTCCCGCCCCGCGCCGCTCGACGGGCGGCGCGGGGCGGTGTCCTCCGCGCGGGGCCGGGTCAGAACACCACCAGGCTGCGCGCGCCGCGCCCGGAGCGCATGTCGGCGAAGGCGTCCTCCACGTCGTCCAGGCCGATGGTCCGGCTGACCAGGGACGACAGGTTGAGCTGGCCGTCGCGGTACAGCCGCAGCAGCTCCGGGACGTCGGTGGCCGGGTCGCTGCTTCCGTAGAGGCATCCCCGCAGGGTGCGGGCGAAGTGCGGGATCTCCAGCGCGTTCAGGGTCAGCTCGTCGTCGGCCGCGCCGAAGCCCACCACGGTGGCGGCGCCGCCGCGCCGGGTGCACGACCAGGCGGCGCGGATCGTGGCGGCCCGGCCCACGCACTCGACGGCGTGGTCGACGCCGCGGCCGTCGGCGAGTTTGCGCACGCGTCGGGCCAGGTCGTCGCCGGGGGTCAGAAAGTGGGTGGCCCCCAGGGAGCGGGCCAGCCCCTCCTTCTCCTCGACCGGGTCGATCGCGATGATCGTCGAGGCGCCCGCGATGCGCGCGCCCTGGACCGCGGCCAGCCCCACGCCGCCGAGGCCGATGACGGCCACCGACTGGCCGGGGCGCACCCCGGCGGCGTTGCGCACCGCGCCGACCCCGGTCAGGACCGCGCAGCCCAGCAGCGCGGCCTCGGTCGGGGGGATGTCGGCGGGAACGGTCACGCAGGCGTTCGCCGGGACGACGGTCTCCTGGGCGAACGCGGCCACTCCCAGGCAGGGGTGGGCCCCGGTGCCGTCGGCCAGCGTCCCCCAGACCCGGCGGGAGGCGTCGGCGGCGTTGGCGCACAGGTAGGGCTCGCCGTTGCGGCAGTGCCAGCAGTCGCGGCACGGCGGGTTCCAGTTGAGCAGCACCGTGTCCCCGACGGCCAGGTCCGTCACTCCCTCGCCGACCGCGACGACGCGTCCGGCCCCCTCGTGGCCCAGTGCGGCGGGCATGGGGTGGGCGAGCCTGCCCGAGGCCAGCGACAGGTCCGAGTGGCACACGCCGGCGGCGGCCATGCGCACCCGGACCTGGCCGGGGCCCGCGTCGGGCAGGGCGACCTCTTCGACGCGCACCGGTTCGCCGGGGGCGCGTACCACGGCTGCGAGTGTGGTGGACATGGTCCTCCTCGGGTTGGGATCGGTATCGGGGGAGGTCACGGAAGCTGGACCGCCTTGACTTCGCAGAACTCCTCCAGGCCGAAGCGGCCCAGTTCGCGTCCGTTGCCGGACTTGCGGTAGCCGCCGAAGGGCGCCGAGGGGTTGAACCGCCCGCCGTTGACGGCGACCTGTCCGGTGCGCATGCGGCGCGCCACGGCCAGGGCGCGGTCGGCGTCGGCCGACCAGACCCCGCCGGAGAGGCCGTAGTCGGTGTCGTTGGCCAGGCGCACCGCGTCGTCGGTGTCGGTGTAGCCGAGCACGGTGAGCACCGGGCCGAAGATCTCCTCGCGGGCGGCGGCGGCGTCGCGCCCCACCCCGGCCAGCACGGTGGGCGCCACGAAGTAGCCCTGGTCGGGGACCTGGGCGTCGGGTCCGCCGGTGGCGAAGACCGCGCCGTCCTTGCGCGCCCGCTCCAGGTGGTCCAGGACGCGGCGGTGGGCGTCGGCGGAGGCGAGCGGTCCGATGCGGGTGGCGGGGTCGGCGGGGTCGCCCATCGGCTTGCTCTGCGCCGCCTCGACCGCCAGGGCGACGGCCTCGTCGTAGCGGTCCTGCGGAACGAGCAGGCGGGTCAGGGCCGTGCAGGTCTGGCCGGAGTTGAGCATGCAGTCGGAGACGACCGACTTCACGGCGGCGGCCAGGTCGGCGTCGTCCAGGACGACTCCGGCGGATTTGCCGCCGAGTTCCAGCGACACCTTCTTGACGGTCGCGGCGGCCACCTCCGAAACGCGGCTGCCGGCCCGGGTGGAGCCGGTGAAGGAGACCATGTCCACCAGCGGGTGCGCGGTCAGGGCCTCGCCCGCCTCGGGGCCGGTGCCGGTGACGAGGTTGAACACACCGGGCGGGAAGCCCACCGAGTCGATGATCTCGGCGAGCAGGAACGCCGACAGCGGCGCGACCTCACTGGGTTTGAGGACGACGGTGCAGCCCGCGGCGAGCGCGGGGGCGGCCTTGGCGATGATCTGGTGCAGCGGGTAGTTCCAGGGGGTGATGGCGCCCACGACCCCGACGGGCTCGCGCACGACCAGGGAGTTGCCGATCCTCTCGGTCCAGGCGAGGTCGCGCGCGGTGGCGACGGTGTCGCCCAGCACCGCCAGCGGCAGTCCCACCTGGATGCGGTCGGCGATCACACGGGGCGCGCCCATCTCGGAGGTGATGAGGGCCGACATCTCCTCGGCCCGCACGGCGAGTTCGCGGCGCAGGGCGTCCAGGTGCGCGACGCGTTCGGCGACGTCGGTGGCCGCCCAGGCGGGGAAGGCGTCGTGGGCGGCCCGCACGGCGCGGTCGACGTCGTCGGCGCCGCACAGCGGGACGTGGGCGACGGTCTGCTGGGTGTAGGGGTTGTCTACCGCGATGCGGTCGGTGGTCCGGGGGGCGGTCCACTGGCCGCCGACGTAGATCCGGTCGGTGGTGATCACGGTGCCTCCAGGCGGTTTCTCAGGAGAAGGCGCTGACGCCGGTGAGCGCGCGGCCGATGATGAGCTTCTGGATCTGGCTGGTTCCTTCGTACAGGGTGGTGACGCGGGCGTCGCGCAGGTACTTGCCGGGCGGGTACTCGTCGATGTAGCCGTAGCCGCCGAACACCTGCATCGCGCTGTTGGCGGCGCGCACGGCCGTCTCGGTGGCGTAGAGCTTGGCCATGGACGCCGCGGTGGCGAACGGCTCGCCCCGGTCGATCAGGTCGGCGGCCCGCCACACCAGCAGGCGGGCGGCGTCGGTCTCCACCGCCGTGTCGGCGAGCATCTCCTGGACGAGCTGGAAGGCGGCGATGGGGCGGCCGAACTGGACGCGCTCCTTGGCGTGGGCCAGGGCGCTCTCCAGGGCGCCCCGGGCGGCGCCCACCGATCCGGCGGCCACCGAGACGCGCCCCTTGTCCAGGGCCGACATCGCGATGGAGAAGCCCCGGCCCTCCTCGCCGAGGACGGCGTCGGCGGGTACGCGCACCTCGTCGAGGAACAGCTGCGCGGTGGGCTGGCCGCGCAGGCCGAGCTTGCCGTGGATCGTGGTGCGCTCCAGTCCGGGGGAGTCGGTGGGCACCAGGAACGCGGTGATGCCCCTGGGGCCGGGGCCGCCGGTGCGGGCGAAGATGAGGGCCACGTCCGCCCAGGTGCCGTTGGTGATGAACATCTTGGAACCGCTGAGCAGGTAGTCGTCCCCGTCGGGCACGGCCTTCAGCGACAGCGAGGCGGCGTCGGAGCCGGTGTCGGGTTCGGTCAGTCCGAAGCAGCCCATCAGCCGCCCGGAGCACAGGCCGGGCAGCCAGCGCTCCCGCTGCTCGGGGGTGCCGTGGGCGGCGATGGACTTGGCCACCAGGCCGAGGGAGACCGACACCAGACCGCGCACCGAGGAGTCGCCGCGACCGAGCTCCTCCATGACGAGGGCGTAGGAGACGTGGTCGCCGCCCACCCCGCCGTACTCCTCGTCGACGGTCATGCCGAGGAAGCCGAGCTCACCGAGCCGCTGGACGAGTTCGCGGGGCACGCTCTCGGCGCGGTCCCACTCCACCACGTTCGGTGTGATCTCGCGGTCGACGAACTCCGCTGCCATCGCGCGGAGCGCGGTCTGCTCCTCGGTGAGGGTGAAATCCATTTCCGCACCCCAAAAACTATCGCTGTTAGTTTTCTCGCGTGCAGACTAGGACATCCCCCTCCGGGGGAGGAACCCCGGGGCGCTCTTGGGTGGGACGCATGCTCCGCCCCGCGACCGGTCCCCGAACCGACGTCGGGAAGTCGGGGGAAGGCTTCCGGGCGGCATCGGCCCCGACAGGGGCGGAAGATGGCCTCCACCCCGAGGGCCTTGGAACCTCACTGAGGTTTGCCGGTCGCCTTCGCGACGGACACCGGCCGTGTGGAGAAGAGGGGGCCGCCGATCGGCCCAGGGCGTTCCACACCAACCCCCGCGATGGACCACCACGGACTGCCGGTGACCGGTCGAGGCGCCGCCAACCCGTGGTCGCCCGCCGCAGAACCGAACACCCACACCTCAGTCAGCCCCAAGGGTGGTTTCCGGACGGCCCCGCCCCTCGGGTGGAGGCCACCGGGGAACTCCTCCTCCGGCCGCGGCGCGCGTCACCGGCCGCTGACCAGCCGGGCCAACTCCACCCGGGAGCGGATCTGCAACTGGCGGAAGATGTTGCGCAGGTGGTGTTCGACGGTGCGCGGGCTGATGTAGAGGCGCTGGGCGATCTCCCGGTTGGTCGCCCCCTCGGCCACCAGGCGGGCGATCTGCTCCTGCTGGGGGGTCAGCCCCTCGGTGGGTGCGGGGGCGGCCGCGTCGAGCGCCTCGCCGGTGGCGCGCAACTGCTCCTTGGCCTGCCGCAGCAGCAGCGGCGCCTCCAACCGGGTGAACGCCTCCACCGCGGCCCGCAGGTGCGGGCGGGCCGCCGAGGGCAGCCGGGACCGGCGCAGCAGCGTGCCGTAGGCCATCCGGGTGCGCGCCTCCTCGATGCCGCCCCCGCCGCCGCGGCGGTGCAGCCGCAGGGCCTCTTCGAAGTGCTCGCGCGCGGCCTCGCCGTCGCTGAGCAGCGCCCGGCAGCGCGCGGCGAGCGCGAGCTCGTTGGGGCCCTCGGTGGCGTTGGCCCACCGCTCGTACCCGGCCAGCGCGACGGCGGCCCGCTCGGTCTCCCCCAGGTGCGCGGCGGCCTCCACGTAGTGGGGGACGCTCAGCAGGCGGATGGTGCGGTGGCCCTGGCAGGGCTCGCTGTGCGCCAGCTCCTCCAGCCGGGTGGCCGCCTCCCGCATGCGCCCCCGGGTCAGGTCGAGGAAGGCCAGCGCCCACTCGGTCAGCGCCCGGGGCAGTCCGAGCGGGCGGTTGTCGGTGTGCTCGGTGACCGCGGCCGCGCGCACCGCGCAGTCCTCGGCGTCGCCGCGCAGCGCCGCCACCATCGCCAGGGCCGCCAGGTGGTGCGCGGCGCAGTTGCGCTGCCCCGTCTCCACCGACAGCCGCAGTCCCAGCGACGCGTGCTCGCCCGCGGTGGTCGGCGACCCGTGCCAGAACTCGCCGTGGACGGCGTAGGACAGCGCCTGGGGCACCATCGAGACCGTGCCCCGCACCCCGGCCCGCGCGATGGCCCGGGCGGTCTGGCGGCGCGCTCCCACGGTGTCGCCCAGCCGCAGCGCCGCCACGATCGAGCGGATCAGGCTGAGCGGCTCGTCGTCGCGCTCGACCAGCGCCACCGACCGGCGCAGCGGTTCCATCGCGGCCTCGTAGTCGCCCTGGAAGGCCAGCATCGAGCCCTCCAGGTAGGCCAGCCCCGAGTCGCGCAGCGGGTTGTCGAGGTCCAGGGTCAGCGACTGCCGCGCGGCCGCGACGAAGCGGTCCAGGTCGCCGGCGAGGGAGGCGGCGTCGGCGGCGCGCAGCAGCAGCGACCGCGCGTGGTGGGGGTCGCGCGCGGCGACCTCGCGGGCCGCCGACATCAACTGGTCGCACCCCTGCAGCGGGTCCTCCTCGCCGATCGCGCGGTAGCCGTCGACCATGTCCGGCAGCCCCCGGGTGCGGGCCATGGGGACGTAGGGCGCGGCCTGCTTGATCAGGATGGTGCTGCGGCTGTACTGGCCCGCCGCCCACGCCTGGTAGGAGGCCTCGGCCAGCCGGCCCGCCCGGCGGCTGGGCTTCCCGGTCAGCTCGGCCGCGCGCTCCAGCAGGACCGACGCCTCGTGCGCGGTCAGTCCCGGCTCGTCCGCCGACACCGCCGCGGTGATCTCGTGCCCCAGCTCCTCGTCGGGTCCCGAGGCGGCCGCCGCCCGGTGCCACAGGACCCGGTGGCGGGGGCCGCGGCTGTCCAGCATCCGTGCCATCTCCAGGTGCGCCCCGGCCAGTTCGGCGCTTGTCGCGCGGCGGCACACGACCTCGCCCATCATCGGGTCGGCGAACTCCACCCGGTCGGCCGCCACCCGCAGCAGACCGGCCCGTTCGGCCCGGTCGAGCGCGGCGGCCGGGTCGCCGCTCCCGCCCTCCCGCGCGGTGAGGACCGGGACGGCGACCCCGGGTTCGATCGCGGCGAGCAGCAGCAGCCGGGTGATGTCGTCGGGCAGGAAGGCCAGCACCTCGGCGTGGGCGTCCATGATCTCCGCGGGCAGCGGCAGCATCCGGGGCAGCGGCTCGACGCCGGTGCGCTGGCCCGGGGTGAGGGCGGAGGCGTAGCAGCGCACGGCCATGGGGTTGCCGTGCGCGCGGCGCACGAGTTCGCCGCGCACCGCCGGGTCGACGCCGGGATCGGTCTCCTCCAGGACGTCCTGCAGCGTCTCCTCCGGCAGCGGCCCCAGCCGCAGCCGGGGCAGGCCGGACAGTTCCTCGGGGGCGGCCTCGCGGGTGGCGAACAGCATCGCCGCGCCGACCGTGTCGACGCGGTGGGCGGCGAAGGAGAGCAGGGCCAGGGAGTCGGAGTCGATCCACTGGGCGTCGTCGACCACGCACACCAGGGGGCGGGCGCGGGTCAGCGCGGTCACGAGGGCCAGTACGGCCACCGACAGGGCCAGACGGTCGCGCTCGTCGTAGCGTCCGCGGCGCAGCGCGTCGTCGAGCAGCCGCCCGTGTTCGGGGCCGAGCGCGCCCAGGCGGTGCGTCACGGGCAGAAACAGCCCGTGCAGCCCGGACAGGGGGAGGCCGGACTCCGGGCGGCGCCCGCTGACCCGGAGCACCCGGTGGTCGTCGAACCGGTCCAGGACGGTGTCGAGCAGCGCGGTCTTGCCGATGCCGGGGCTGCCCTCGACCACCACCGCGCCGCCGCGCCCGGTGACCCTGACCAGGTGTTCGACCTCCGCGCCCCGGCCGTGTGTGCGGGAGGCCGGGACCATCAGTACGTCTGCCATGTGACACACGTTACCGAGACGTAGGTCACAGTCAACGGGTAGGTTGCCCCGGAAGTCCCGTCCCCGGAGGGTTTCCGCGCCGCCGTCCGCGTGCCTGTGCACGGTGCGGCACCGGGTCCGGCGCGCACGAAGGGCCCGGCGGGGGGCGCCGGGCCCTTCGGTTCCGGACCGCTCACGTCCCGCCGCCGCGGTCGCACGGCGGCGGGGCCTCGTCAGTCGTGGAAGTCGTACTCCTCGGGGCCGACCCGCTCGAAGTCCGCCGGGACGATGTCCCCGCCCTCGCGGTCGGTCACCATGGCCTCCTGGAGGTTCTCCATGCGGCCCTCGCCGTCCCCGTCGGCCGTGTACTGGTTGACGAGCGCACCGGCGTGGCCGCCGTGGTCGTCGGCGGAGGAGGCGAACGGGACCAGGCCGGGGCCGTTCCACTCCATCGACTCCACCGCCTCGACGAGGCTCTGGCGGGTCGGCTCGGGCCCGGCGGCCTTGAGCGCCTTGGCGAACATCACGGCCTGGACCATGCCGTAGATGCGGGTGTTGGTGAGCTCACCCTCGCCGTACTCCTCGTGGACCTCGGTGAAGAACTGCGTCCAGGGGTCGTCGACCATGTTGACCTGGGGCAGGTAGCCGCTGGTGATGATGCCGTTGAGCATCTGGTCGACCGGCAGCTCGTCGCTCTCGCCGTACTCCTTGAGCAGCCCCTTGAGCGTGGGCACGTCGGAGCCGATGCTGCTGATGACCCACTGCGGCTGGTAGCCCTGTCCGGCGGCGTTGAGGATGCCCAGCGCGGCGAAGGCGGGGATGCAGGCGCAGATGACCACGTCCGCACCGGCCTCGTCGAGCGCGGAGATCTGCCCGCCGACCGCCTCGGGAGCGGTGGACTCGTAGCTCTCGTCGGCGACCACGGCGTCGGCCAGGTACTGGTCGAGTCCGGCGATCGAGTCGGTGCCCACGTCGTCGTTCTGGTAGTAGTAGCCGACCTTGGCGTCGGGGAAGTTCTCCGAGACGTACTGCGCCAGGATCTTGGCCTCCTTGGTGTAGTCCACCTGGTAGCCGTAGGTCAGCGGGTACTCCTCCGGGTTGTTCCACATCAGCGCGCCGGAGGAGGGGAAGAGGTCGGGCACGCCCTGGGCGTCGAGGTAGTCGAGGACCTTGGAGTGGGTGGGGGTGCCCAGGCCGCCCAGCATGGCGAAGATCTCCTCGCCCTCGACGAGCTTCTGGGTGACCTCGACGGTCTTGGTCGGGTCGTAGACGTCGTCCTCGACCAGGTACTCGATCTGGCGGCCGTGGACGCCGCCCTGGGCGTTGATGTAGTCGAACATCGCCGAGGCGCCCTGGGAGATCGCCAGGTAGCCCGCGGAGGCCGGGCCGGTGAGCGGCTGGTGGGTGCCGATGGTGACCGTGTCGTCGGTGACGCCGACGGCCACGTCCAGGTCGGCGGCGGCGCCCTCCTCGGCCTGCTGCCCGGCGCCTCCGCAGGAGGCGGCCAGCAGCGTCAGGGCGAGCGCCCCCGCCGCGACGGCGATCGGTTTCCTCATGTTCACACTCCCAGTGGTGTTGAAAAAAGGGGGATCGGATGACGGGATGGGGAAGATCGCGGGGGTTACCGCCGCCGCAGCGCCGCGCCCAGCCGGCGCAGTGCGCCCTGGACGCCCATCGGCCAGGCCATGACGATGACGACGAGCAGCACGCCGAAGGACACCACCGGCAGGTTGTCGGCGACGCTGCTGCTCAGGCCGAGCGCGTGCGCCACCTCCTCCCCGGCCAGCTCGAAGTAGACCACCGCCAGCGCGCCCCACAGCGCGCCCCACAGGCTGCCCAGTCCGCCCAGCACGAGCGCGGCGAGCAGGGTCAGCGACAGCGCGGGGGTGAAGGAGCTGGGGGTGGCGGTGCCCATCAGGTAGAACTCGCAGGCGCCGGCCAGGGAGCCGCACCCGGCGCTGACGACGAAGGCGACCACCTTCGTGCGGCCGACCGGGATCCCGGCCATGGCCGCGGCGGCCTCGTCGTCGCGGATGGCGCGCAGGCGCCTGCCCAGCCGCCCCCGGCTCAGCGTCGCCAGCACCACCATCGCCAGCAGCACGGTGAGCCAGATGACCAGCGCCTTCCAGTGGTTGGTGCTGGTGACCAGGTGGGACACCTCGGGCGGGGCGCCGCGGAAGGTGAAGTTCAGTCCGTTGGCGCCGCCCAGGACGTCGGAGAAGCGCAGGGCCAGCGACGGCAGGCCCACCGCCAGGGCGAGCGTGGCCCCGGCCAGGTAGGGGCCGTGCAGCCGGGCGGTGGCCGCCCCGACCAGGATTCCGGCCAGGCAGCCGACGACCACGGCGGTCACCATGATCCCCGCCAGCGGCACCATCGGCAGGTGCAGCACGATCAGCGCCGCGGTGTAGGCGCCGACGAACATGAAGGCGCCGTGTCCCAGGGAGATCTGCCCGCTGTAGCCGACCAGCAGTTGCAGACCGGCGATGGCGAGCATCAGGTAGCCCACCTTGGCGACGCGGAACTGGTCCAGCGGCGAGGGGAGGTAGTGGACCAGCACCGCGACCGCGGCCAGGGCGAGCAGCGCCGCGACCAGGTGGCGCACCAGGACGGGGAGCGCGCGCCAGCGGGCGGTCAGGCCGCCCCGCGGCCGTGGGGCCTGCGGCGCGGAGTCGGCCGATCCGGCCGGCGGCGAGTCGTGTCGTCGCAGGGAGGAGGTCATCAACTACACCTTTCGAACGGTCGACGACCGGGAGAAGAGTCCGGCGGGCCGCAGGCTGAGCACCACGATGAGGATCACCAGGGCGGCGAGCGCGGCGAGGTCGGGACCGAGGTGTTCGGAGCCGGAGACGTAGGCCTTGCCCAGCCCCATCACCAGGCCGCCCGCCAGCGCGCCGAACGGGTTGTCCAGGCCGCCGATCACGGCCGCGACAATGCCGTAGACGAAGAACGCGTCGAGCGCGGTGGGCGACAGCAGCGGTGTGACGGCGAACATCCCGGCGAGCGCGCCGATCGCCGAGGCGATGCCCCACCCGGTGGTGAGCATCAGTCCCACCCTCACGCCGCTGAGCCGCGCCGACTCGGGCCGGAAGGCCGCGGCGCGCATGCGCAGCCCCAGGGGGGTGAACCGGTAGAGGGCGAACAGCGCGGCCGCGACCACCAGGACCGACGCCAGGACGAAGAGCTCGTTCGGGGAGAGGGGGATCTGCGGCAGGTCGCGGAAGTCCATCGCGGTCGGGAAGGAGTGCTGGACGTTGCCCCACACCATTCCGGCCACGCCCTGCAGTGCCATGAGCAGGCCCAGGGTGAGGATGATGGCGTTGAGCTGGGACTTGCCCTGCACGGGGCGTACCAGCAGCCGCTCGGCCAGCGTGCCCAGCAGCGCGCCGCTGGCGATGGCGGCGGCGAAGCCGAGCCAGTAGTTGCCGGTGGCCTGGATGACGGTGTAGGCGACGTAGGCCGAGATCAGGGCGAACGCGGGCAGGGCGAAGTTCACCACCCGGGTCGCCTGGTAGATGATGACGAGCGACAGCCCCAGGGCCGCGTAGATCGCCCCCTGGGCGATCCCCTCGAATGTCAGACTGATGAACTGGTTCACGTGGTCACCTTCAGAATCCCAGGTAGGCGTGGCGCATGCGGTCGTCGTTGAGCAGCTCGTGGGAGCTTCCCGCGGCCACGACCGCCCCCTGGGAGAGCACGAAGCCGTGGTCGGTGATGGACAGCGCGCTCGCGGCGTTCTGCTCCACCAGCACCACCGTCAGTCCGGTACGGGCGCGCAGGTCGTGCAGCATCTGCATGATCTGCCGGGTGATGAGCGGGGCGAGGCCCAGGGAGGGTTCGTCGAGCAGCAGCACCCGGGGGCGGGCCATCAGCGCCCGGCCGATGGCGAGCATCTGGCGTTCGCCGCCCGACAGGGTGGCCGCCGGGCGGCTCCGGCGTTCGGCCAGCGGCGGGAACAGTTCGAACATCTCGTCGAGCGCCTTGGCGCGGTCCCGCCGGTCCGACCGCCACAGCCCGCCCAGCCGCAGGTTCTCCTCCACGGTCAGCTCGACGACGACGCCGCCGCCCTCGGGCACGTGCGCCACGCCGTGGCGGACCATGGCCTCGGCGGGCCGGCGGGTGATGTCGACGCCGTCGACCAGGACCCGGCTGCCCGGCGCGGCGGGCTGGAGTCCGGAGACGGTGCGCAGCAGGGTGGTCTTGCCCGCGCCGTTGGCGCCCAGCACCGCGCAGATCTCCCCCCTGCGGACGGTCATGTCGACCGAGCGCAGCGCCTGGACGGCCCCGTAGTAGGTGGACAGGCTGTCGATCCGCAGGATCGGCGTGTCAGTCACCGGCGGCCTCCTGTACGGGTGTGCCCAGGTAGGCCTCCGCGACGGCGGGGTCGGCCTGGACGGTGGACGGCGGACCAGCGCAGATGACCTGGCCGAAGTTGAGGACGACGATGTGGTCGCACACGTCCATGACCAGGTCCATGTGGTGCTCGACGAGCATGACGCCCATCGTCCGGCTGCAGCGGCGGATCGTGGCGGCCAGGTCGGCCATGTCCGCTCCGGACAGGCCGCTGGCGGGCTCGTCGAGGAGCAGCAGTTCGGGTTCGGAGACCAGGGCTCGGGCCAGCGCCACCCGCTTCTGCAGCCCGTAGGGCAGGGTGGCGGGCAGGGCGTGGGCGACGTCGGCGATGCCGAACTCCTCCAGCACGGACATGGCGCGGTCGGTGAGCTCGCGTTCGTCCCGCTGGTAGCGGCCCAGGCCGGTGAGCATCTCGGGCAGCCGGGAGCGGCCCAGGGGGTCCGCGCCGACGATGACGTTGTCCAGCACGGACATGTACCCGAAGAGGTTGAGGCCCTGGAAGGTGCGGGAGATGCCCATGCCCGCCAGGTGGTGCTGCCGGTGGCCGCGCAGTTGCCGCCCCTTGAACCGGACGGTGCCGCTCTGCGGTCTGACCACTCCCGTCAGAACGTTGAACAGGGTGGTCTTGCCGGCTCCGTTCGGTCCGATGAGGCCGGTCACGCTCCTCGGGGCGATGCTCAACCCGACGTCGGAGAGCGCGGCGAGGCCGCCGAAGCGGACGGTCACCCCCTCGACCTCCATCAGGGGGGACTGTGCGGTAGGGGCCATGGAGTCTCTTTCTGTCAGTGCGGGGCCGCCGTGGACGAACAGCGGAGACACCGCCTCGCCGCATACCGACCAGTCGGCATGCGGCGAGGCCGAAGAATGCGGCGTGTCGGGGAGGGACTGAGGGGGACAGCGCCGCCGGGACCTCAAGTTACCTATGAGCTGGGTCACCGGGAAGCGTTCGCAGACCGAACCGGTGATTTCACCGATACCCCCTTGCGCCCCGGTGACCTGCGCCGCAAAATTAATTCATAATTAATGCCGCGCTCTGCCCTTCGCCTCGGAGAACGCCGTGACCCAGCCCGCCCCCCCGGCCGTCAACGCCTCCCGTTTCACCGGCCGCACCGCCCTCGTCACCGGTGCCGCCGGCGGGATCGGGGCGGCGACCGCACGCCGTCTGGCCGCCGAGGGCGCCGCGGTCGTGCTCACCGACATCGACACCGAGCGCGGCGAGCGGGTGGCCGCCGACCTGCGCGCGCACGGCCACCGGGCGCTCTTCGCGCACTGCGACGTCTCCGACGAGGCGTCCTGGGCGCGAGCCGTCCAGGTCGCCAACAGCGC
The DNA here is from genome assembly GCF_003574835.2 of Thermobifida halotolerans. NCBI lineage: Bacteria > Bacillati > Actinomycetota > Actinomycetes > Streptosporangiales > Nocardiopsidaceae > Thermobifida > Thermobifida halotolerans. The sequence goes on from NZ_CP063196.1 coordinate 2,475,574, forward strand.
GTTCGGCCCCGTCGACGCCCTGGTCAGCAACGCCTACCGGGTCACCATCGCCCCCGCGCACCGCACCTCGCTCGACGACTGGAACGCGCAACTGGCCGTGACGCTGACCGCCACGTTCCTGGGCGTGCGCGCCTGCCTGGACGACCTGCGGGCGCGCGGCGGCAGCGTGGTGGCGGTCTCCTCGGTGCACGCGCTCGTCGGCCTGCCCGGCCGCCCCGCCTACGCCGCGGCCAAGGCGGGACTGACCGGTCTGGCCCGCCAACTGGCGGTGGAGTACGGGCCCCGGGTGCGCGTCAACAGCGTCCTGCCCGGCCCGATCCGCACCCGGGCCTGGGACGACGTCAGCGAGGAGGACGTGCGCGCGAGCGCCGAGCAGACCGTGGCCCGCCGCCTCGGCGCTCCCGACGAGGTCGCCGCCGCGGTCGCCTTCCTGCTCTCGGCCGACGCCTCCTACGTCACCGGGACGGCCCTGCTCGTCGACGGCGGCTGGACCTCCTACAAGACCTCGGCCTGACCGTGACCGCCTACGCCGGCCGGGGCATCCACGGCCAGATCGTCGAACTGCTGGGCGAACGCGTCGCGGGCGGGACGCTGCCCGAGGGCGCCGTCCTGGACCTGCGCGCCCTCGGCGAGGAGCTCGGGGTGAGCATGAGCGTGCTGCGCGAGAGCGTGCGGGTGCTCGCCGCCAAGGGCCTGCTGGACTCCCGGCAGAAGCGCGGCACCTTCGTCCGGGCCCGCTCGGAGTGGAACCTGCTGGACGCGGACGTGGCGCGCTGGCGCGCCACCGGCGGCGACACCGCCCGGCTGATGGACGACCTGGCCGAGCTGCGCGCCCTGGTCGAGCCCGCCGCCGCGCGCTACGCGGCGCTGCGCCACACCGCCTCCCAGCTCACGGCCCTGAACAGAGCGCTGGAGCGCATGGTGCGCACCCGGGACGACCCCCGCGCGCACGCGCTCGCCGACCTGGAGTTCCACCGGAGCCTGCTGGCCGCCTCGGGCAACGAACTGCTGGCCCGCATGGACGTACTGGTCGCGCCCGGCCTGGTCGAACGCGACGTCCTCGTGCACTCGGCCGACCCCGCGGCCGACCCGATCCCCGCCCACCGGGCGGTCCGCGACGCCGTCCGCGCCCGCGACGCCGACGCGGCCGAGGCCGCCATGCGCGCCCTGCTGGCCGCCTCCGCCGCCGACGCCCGCCGTCTGGCCTCCCCCGGTTCCGCACCCCCCGACAGGAAGGACCGCACGTGAAGATCGCCCGGATCGAGACCTTCGCCGTTCCCCCGCGCTGGCTGCTGTGCCGGGTGGAGACCGACGACGGCGTGGTGGGATGGGGCGAACCCGTCGTGGAGGGGCGCGCCTCCACCGTGCGCACCGCGGTGCACGAACTCGCCGAACTGCTCGTGGGCCGCGATCCGATGCGTATCGAGGACCACTGGCAACTGATGACCAAGGCGTCCTTCTACCGAGGCGGCCCGGTGCTGTCCAGCGCGGTGGCCGGACTCGACCAGGCGCTGTGGGACATCGCGGGCAGGGTCCTGGGCGTGCCGGTACACGTCATGCTCGGCGGTCCGGTGCGCGAGAGGGTGCGCTCCTACGGCTGGGTGGGCGGCGACGAGCCCACCCAGATCGCCGAGGCGGTGGCCGAGCGGGTCGAGGCGGGGTTCACCGCCGTGAAGATGAACGCCTCGGGCCGCATGGACCCGATCGCCACCCCCCGCGACATCGACCGGGTCGTGGAGCGCGCGGCGGCGGCGCGCGCGGCGCTGGGCCCCGACCGGGACTTCGCCGTGGACTTCCACGGCCGCTTCACCACCGCCAACGCGCGGCGGACCATCGAGCACCTGGCCCCGCTGCACCCCCTGTTCGTCGAGGAGCCGGTGCTGCCGGAGCACACCCACCGCATCGGCGACGTGGTCGCCGCGACCACGGTGCCCATCGCCACCGGGGAGCGGCTGTTCTCCCGCTCCGACGTACTGCCCGCGCTCCAGGCGGGAATCGCGGTGCTGCAGCCGGACCTGTCGCACGCGGGCGGCGTCTCCGAGGTGCGCCGCATCGCCGCGCTCGCCGAGACCTTCGACGTCCTGCTCGCCCCGCACTGCCCGCTGGGTCCGGTGTCGCTGGCCGCCAGCCTGCAGATCGCCTGCTGCGTGCCCAACTTCCTGATCCAGGAGCAGAGCATCGGCATCCACTACAACCGGGGCGCCGACGTCCTGGACTACCTGGTCGACCCCGAGGTGTTCGCTTTCACCGACGGCTGCCTGGCCCGGCCGACCGCGCCGGGGCTGGGCATCACCGTGGACGAGCGCGCGGTGCGCGCCGCCGACGGATCGGTCCCCGACTGGCGCGGCCCCGTGTGGCGCCACCCCGACGGCTCGTTCGCCGAATGGTGACCTTCCACCGGCCGGGAGCCGGGAGGACACGGGCCGCCCCGCCCCGGAAGGGGTTCCAGGCGCCCCCGGTCCAGGGGACGTGCGGCCCCGACTCCAGGGGAGGCTCCGGGTGACCTCGCCCTCGGGGCCTCTGGGCGTACCGGCCCCCGAGTGAGGGGCGGGACGGCGGAGGCGCGCCTCGCCGCCGCCACCGACCCGTGGCACCCCGCGCCCCGGACCGCTGGACCCCCGCCCCTCCCGCACCGGACATTCCACCCCACACAACTCTCGATGTGATGTCTTGCACATTGAGTGATGGGGGTGTTAATTTCACGGAAACCGAACTGTCAGAGGTATCCGTGCATGGGGAGTGAGAGCCTGGCCGACCGCCTGGCCGACCGGCTGCTCGACCAGGTGGTACGCGGCGAACTCGCGGTGGACGAGGCACTGCCGTCCGAGGCCGAGATCGCCGCACAGGCCGACGTCAGCCGCCTGACCGTGCGCGAGGCGGTCAAGGTGCTGCGGACCAAGAACATCGTCCGGGTCAAACGCGGACGAGGCACCTACGTCAACGCCCCCGACCACTGGACCGACCTGGAACTCGTCCTGCGGATGGCGGGCCGCCGCGCGGGAACGGACACCGCGGCGCTGGGGCTGTTCGAGGTGCGGCGCATGCTGGAGGCCGGAGCGGCCGAACTGTGCGCCAGACGCCGCAGCGACGCCGACCTCGCCCTGCTGGGCTCGCACGTGGCGGAGATGGACAAGGCCGCCACCGCGCACGACGCCGCCGCCTTCGCCCGGGCCGACGCCGCCTTCCACGAGACGATCCTGCGCTCCTGCGGCAACGTGTTCGTCCCCGCGGTGTGCGGGCCGCTGGACCGGATGCTGCTGCGGCTGCACGCCCGCGCCGCGGGCGTCGCCCCGGTCCGCCTGCGCGCCCAGCGGCACCACCACCGCATCCTGGCGGAGATCTCCGCCGGCTCCCCCGCCGCGGCGCGGGCCGCGATGGCCGCCCACATGGACCAGACCGCCGAGGACCTGCTGCGTCACGCCGTCGGCGGTTCCCCGAACGCCTCCGGGGCCGACTGAGTCCTCGGGCCGCGGGCACCGTGTCCGCCGCGGGCGGCGGACACGGCCGACGGCTCACATGCCCGCGATGAGCTTCTCGACCCGCTCGTCGAGGGCCTTGAAGGGGTCCTTGCACAGCACGGTGCGCTGGGCCTGGTCGTTGAGCTTGAGGTGCACCCAGTCCACCGTGAAGTCGCGGCGCTTCTCCTGCGCCTTCTTGATGAACTCGCCGCGCAGCCGGGCCCGGGTGGTCTGCGGCGGCACCGACTTGGCCTCGAAGATCTTCAGGTCGCTGACGACCCGCTCCATCTGCCCGCGCCGCTGCATCAGGTAGAACAGCCCCCGGTCGCGGTGGATGTCGTGGTAGGTCAGGTCGAGCTGGGCCACCCGGGGCGACGACAGGCTCAGCCCGTGCTTGGCGCGGTAGCGCTCCAGCAACTGGTACTTGGCCACCCAGTCGATCTCGCGCGCCACCAGGTCCAGGTTGCCGGTCTCGACCGCCTCCAGGGTGCGCTGCCACAGCTCCAGCACCCGCTTGCCGGTGGCGTCGACCCCGTTGCGGTCGGCGAAGTTCTGCACCTTCTCCAGGTACTCGCGCTGGATCTCCAGCGCGCTGGCCTCGCGGCCGTTGGCCAGCCGCACCTTGCGGCGGCCCGTCATGTCGTGGCTGACCTCGCGGATCGCCCGGATCGGGTTCTCCAGCGTGTAGTCGCGCATGACCACGTTCGCCTCGATCATGCGCAGCACCAGGTCGGTGGAGGCGAGCTTGAGCAGGGTCGTGGTCTCGCTCATGTTGGAGTCGCCCACGATGACGTGCAGCCGCCGGAACCGCTCGGCGTCGGCGTGCGGCTCGTCGCGGGTGTTGATGATGGGACGGGACCGGGTGGTGGCCGAGGACACGCCCTCCCAGATGTGCTCGGCGCGCTGGCTCACGCAGTACAGCGCCCCCCGCGGGGTCTGCAGCACCTTGCCCGCGCCGCAGATGATCTGGCGGGTCACCAGGAACGGGATGAGGATGTCGGCCAGTCTCCCGAACTCGCCGTGCCGCCCCACCAGGTAGTTCTCGTGGCAGCCGTAGGAGTTGCCCGCCGAGTCGGTGTTGTTCTTGAACAGGTAGATGTCCCCGGCGATGCCCTCCTCGTGCAGGCGCTGCTCGGCGTCGACCTGCAGCCCCTCCAGGATGCGCTCACCGGCCTTGTCGTGCGCAACCAGGTCGACCAGGCTGTCGCATTCGGGGGTGGCGTACTCGGGATGGGAACCCACGTCCAGGTAGAGCCGCGCGCCGTTGCGCAGGAACACGTTGGAGCTGCGCCCCCACGACACCACCCGACGGAACAGATAGCGGGCCACCTCGTCCGGCGACAGCCGCCGCTGCCCCCGGAACGTGCAGGTGACCCCGTACTCGTTCTCCAGACCGAAGATGCGACGTTCCACGCGGCCTCACCTGTCCTTCCCGTCCGCGGCGCCGCGGACCCGTCGGCCGCGGCGCCTGCCGAATCACACTCCGTCAGTGGCGCCGCCGTCGTCGGGCGTCTGCGGCGCGGTCTCCTCGACGGCCGCGTTGGCCTGTTCGAGCATCCGGACCAGACGGTCTCCCTGAATGCGACGGAACTTGCGGTGCGGCCGCGAGCGTTCCAGCACCGCCACCTCCAGGCTGGTGGCCTGCAGTTCGCGCCGTTCACCGTTCTCGTGCGCCAGACCGTGCACCGCGACCTGCAGCGCCTCGGTCAGGGACGCGTTCTTGACGTACCGTTCCCGCAACGCCGCGGTGACCCGCTCGGCCGAGCCTCCCATCGCCAGGAAGTCGTGCTCGTCCACCACCGAGCCGTCGAACGTGATGCGGTAGATCTGGTCGGTGTCGGGGGTGTCGCCGACCTCCCCGACGACGATCTCGACCTCCCAGGGCTTGTTGCTCTCGGTGAAGACCGCGCCCAGGGTCTGGGCGTAGGCGTTGGCCAGCATCTGGCCGGTCACGTCGCTGCGGTCGTAGGTGTAGCCGTGCATGTCGGCGAAGCGGACCCCCGCCAGGCGCAGGTTCTCGAACTCGTTGTAGCGGCCGACCGCGGCGAAGGCCACCCGGTCGTAGAGCTCACTGATCTTGTGCAGGGTCCGGGACATGTTGTCCGCCACGAACAGGATGCCGCCGTCGTACTGCAACACGACGGCGCTGCGGCCCCGCGCGATTCCCTTACGCGCGTAGTCCGCCTTGTCCTTCATGATCTGTTCGGGCGAGACGTAGAACGGCATCGACACCGGTGTGGTTTCCTTTACTGGTCGAAAAGCGGGGACGACTGGGTCAGCGCACCGGAGCGGTGGGGCCGTCGGGACGCTCGGAACGTCCGGCCACGACCGTCTCCGCCAGCGACTCGACCTCCTCCGAGGACATCCTGCGGTGTCCGTCCTCGGTGATGACGTCGACCAGCGGGTAGATCTTGCGGTGCAGGTCGGGACCGCCCGTGGCGGAGTCGTCGTCGGCGGCGTCGTAGAGCGCCTGCAGCGCGACCAGCGCGGCGTCGGTCTCGGTGAGGTCGTCTCGGTAGAGCTTCTTGAGCGCTCCCCTGGCGTAGGTCGAGCCCGAGCCGATGGAGTGGTAGCGGTGCTCCTCGTAGCGTCCGCCCACCGGGTCGTAGCTGAAGATCCGCCCCTCGCCGCGGGCGGTGTCGTAGCCCACGAGCAGCGGGACCACCACGAACCCCTGCATGGCCAGCCCCAGGTTGGAGCGGATCATGGTGGCCAGCCGGTTGGCCTTGCCCTCCAGCGACAGCGGACGGCCCTCGCGCTTCTCGTAGTGCTCCAACTCCACCTGGAAGAGCCTGGCCAGTTCGATGCCGATCCCGGCCGCGCCCGCGATGGCGACCGCGGAGAACTCGTCGGTGCGGAAGAGCTTGTCCATGTCGCGGTTGGCGATCACGTTGCCGGAGGTGGCCCTGCGGTCACCCGCCAGGACGACGCCGCCGGGGAAGACCATGGCCACGATCGTGGTGGCCTCGGGGGTCAGGTGGGCGGGGGAACCGTTCGAGGGAAGGTCGGCGAGGTTGGGCAGCCGGTCGGGACTCACCTGGTTCAGGAAGTCGACGAACGACGAGGTTCCCGGACTCATGAATGCGGAGGGCAGCCGTCCACTGCCCATGAACGCTTCAGACACGCGACTCCCTTCGATGGCGTCCCGCCCGCGAGGGCGGACGGGACGCTGCGGACTTGTTCGGTTGCCTTGCTGTGACCCTACTGACAGCGCAGGACACGGAGGTACCCGCCGACGAGGACTTCTCTTTCAGCGAACTGCTGCGCGGGACCGGCGGAGGGCGTCCGGAGCCGCCCGTGCCGGTGCCTCCTACTGGCCACCCTTCTGCACGAACTGCCGCACGAAGTCCTCGGAGTTGGTCTCCAGCACCTCGTCGATCTCGTCCAGGATGTCGTCGACGTCCTCGGACAGCTTCTCGTTGCGTGCTGCGGCCTCGGTACCCGCCTCGACCTCTTCGATCTCCTCGTCGTGCCGAGTGGCGTGCTTGTGACCCCCGGTTTCCCTGGTCGCCATGTGGAGGCTCCTCCCTGTTGTCGAGCTCTCGCCTCTATCTTGGCCATTCGACGCCCCGCTCAACCTCGATCAAGGCGTCTGTTTTGCGCACGTTACCCGGTGCGGCGCCCGTACACACGTTTGAACAGCGGCGACGCGCCCGCCATCGCCTACGGCACAGGGAAAAACGCGTCCGTTTTTTCCGTCTTGTCCCCCTGTCCGTCGCCCCCCTTCCGCCCCCGGCGCGGCTGTAGGGTACCGATCGTCCACGCATCGGGATCACGGCAACGGGCGAAGAGCCGGAAAGGGGGCGGCGGTGGCCGACAGCAACGAGTACGCGGCGACGTTCGACCTCGTCGACAGCGACGACGACCAGCGCATCTCGGCACGGGAGATGGGGCGGCTGATGGAGGTGCTGGGCTCGCCGATCAGCGAGGAGCAGGCCGTGGCGGCCGTGCGCGGCATCGACTCCGACGGCGACGGGCTGATCTCCCTGGAGGAGTTCACCGCCTACATGCGGACCACCGGAGCCTGAGCCGCCCCGCGGCCCGGGGCAGCGCGCGAGGGGGAGCCGCCGACGCGGCTCCCCCTTCCCGTCCCCGTGGCCCCGGGCGCGGTCGGCCGTCCCGGACGCCGCGCCGCCGCCTCAGCGCCTGCCGCCGGTCAGGGTGGCCACCAGGTCCGCGGCGGTGTCGGAGCGGTCCAGCAGCGCCCCCACGTGCTCCCTGGTGCCGCGCAGCGGCTCCAGCGTGGGCACGCGCTGCAGGGAGTCGTAGCCGGGGATGTCGAAGATGACCGAGTCCCACGACGCCGCGGCGACGGAGTCGGCGTACTTGGCCAGGCAGCGTCCCCGGAAGTAGGCGCGGGTGTCGACGGGCGGTTCGGTGACGGCCCGCCGCACCTCGGCCTCGTCGAGGAGCCGCCGCATGCGCCCGCGCGCCACCAGCCGGTTGTACAGCCCCCGGTCCTCGCGCACGTCGGAGTACTGCAGGTCGACCAGTTGCAGCCGGTGGTGGCCCCAGTCCAGGTCGTCGCGGGAGCGGTAGCCCTCCAGGATCTTCAGCTTGGCCACCCAGTCGAGCTGGTCGGCCAGCCGCATGGGGTCGTCGGCCAGGGTGGTCAGGACCGCCTCCCAGCGGTCGAGCACGTCGGCGGTGTCGGAATCGACGTCGGCGCCGTAGCGGTCCTCGACGTACTTGCGGGCCTGCTCCAGGTACTCGCCCTGCAACTGCAGCGCGGTCATGCGCCGCCCGTCGCGCAGCCGGACCTGGTGGGTGAGGCCGGGGTCGTGCGAGACGGCCCGCAGGTCGGCGACCGGGGTCTCCAGCGACAGGTCGGAGGTGAGGAAGCCGTCCTCGATCATCGACAGCACGATCGAGGTGGTTCCCAGCTTGAGGTAGGTGGAGACCTCGCTCATGTTGGCGTCGCCGATGATGACGTGCAGCCGCCGGTACTTGTCGGGGTCGGCGTGCGGCTCGTCGCGGGTGTTGATGATGGGCCGCTTCAGGGTGGTCTCCAGCCCCACCTCGACCTCGAAGAAGTCGGCGCGCTGGCTGACCTGGAACCCCGCCTCGCGGGCGTCGACGCCGATGCCGACCCGGCCCGCGCCGCACACGACCTGGCGGGAGACGAAGAACGGGATGAGGTGCTGCACGATCTCCGCGAACGGGGTGGAGCGGCGCATCAGGTAGTTCTCGTGGCAGCCGTAGGAGGCGCCCTTGTTGTCGGTGTTGTTCTTGTACAGCTGGATGGGCTCGGCCGTGGGGACGGCCGAGGCGCGTCTGGCCGCGTCGGCCATGACCCGCTCCCCCGCTTTGTCCCACAGCACCGCGTCGCGGGGATTGGTGACCTCGGGCGCGGAGTACTCGGGGTGGGCGTGGTCGACGTACAGCCGCGCCCCGTTGGTGAGGATGACGTTGGCCAGCCCCAGGTCCTCGTCGGTCAACTGGGTCGGGTCCGCGGTTTCGCGCGCGAGGTCGAAGCCGCGCGCGTCACGCAGCGGGTTCTCCTCCTCGAAGTCCCAGCGGGCCTTGCGCGCCCGCGCGGCCGAGGCCGCCAGATAGGCGTTGACCACCTGGGTCGAGGTCACCATCGCATTGGCACCGGGGTTGCCGGGCACGGAGATGCCGTACTCGGTCTCGATGCCCATAATCCGCCGCACAGTCATGTTGTGAAGGGTATCCAGCGAGGCATGCTTTGATGCGCGACCCGCCGAATTGTGCCCGAACAGCCGTGTTCGTCCCGTCCCCGCGGCGGCCGCACCGACGCTTCCGTCCTCTCCGGCACCGGGCGGGGCCGCCGCTCGGCCCGGCCGGGAGCACTCCGGCGGTCGGCGCGGAGCCGCCGTGTCGCCCCCCGGTGCGGTCGGGTGCGCTCCCGGATGCCGGACAGCCCTCGCCCTTCCCCGGTGTTCCTTCCGCACCCCGCCACCCAGCTCGACAAAACGGACAAACCAAAATCTGTCACCAGAAAAAAATTAGGGACACCCTTTTTCTCCGCCTCCACAGAAACAGAACGAAACTTCCTTCCTGTCAGGATGACAGTAAGGTACGTTGGCTGTCATGTCCGGCACCCCCTGGAAACCCCCTCCCATCCTGCTCGCGGTTGACCTGGTCATCCTGACGCTTCGTTCCGCACAGCTCCACGTTCTTCTCGTCGAACGAGGAATCGAGCCGTACAAGGGCCGCTACGCGCTCCCCGGAGGTTTTCTCAACAACGCAGACGAGGATCTGTGCGCGGCAGCCCACCGTGAACTGCGCGAGGAGGCGAACCTCAACGCAGCACACCTGCACCTGGAACAACTGGGCGCCTACGGAGCCCCCGACCGGGATCCGCGGGGACGGGTCGTCTCCGTGGCCTATCTGGCCATCGCCCCCGGACTCCCGGAACCGGAAGCGGGAACCGACGCGGCGGGAGCCGCCTGGACCCCCGTCCGGGACATCGATTCGGGACGTCTCGAACTCGCCTTCGACCACCGACAGATCCTCACCGACGGAATCGAGCGCGCCCGCACCAAACTCGAACACTCCTCGCTGGCCACCGCCTTCTGCGACGAGACCTTCACCATCGCGGAACTGCAACAGGTCTACGAGGCGGTATGGGGGGTCAGCCTCGATCCGCGCAACTTCTACCGAAAGGTCCGAGGCGTGCCCGGATTCATCGTCGCGGCCGGAGCGGAACGGCGGACCACCAAGGGCCGCCCCGCACAGCTCTTCCGCTCCGGACCGCAGACCGTGCTGTCTCCCCCGCTGAACCGACCCCACTCCGGACAGTGAGCAGGAGCGACCAATGACCGACCAGCCGGTGGTGATCCTCACCGCTCTCAACCTCGAGTACGAAGCCGTCCGCCGCCACCTGGACCGTCTCCGCCCGCACCGCCACGCGCGGGGGACACGGTTCGAGACCGGCTTCCTTCCGGGCACACGGCTTCCCGTGGCGCTCGGGCTCACCGGCAAAGGCAACCACACCGCCGCGGTCCTGGCTGAACGGGCTGTCCAGGAGTTCTCCCCCGCGGCGCTCATGTTCGTCGGCGTGGCCGGCGCCCTGTGGGACACTCCTCCGCTGGGCGACGTCGTCATGGCCACCCACGTCTACGCCTACCACGGCGGCACCAGCGAGGACGACGGCCTCAAGGCCCGTCCCCGGAGCTGGGAGACCGCCCACGAGATCATCCAGCTCGGCACCTACCTCGGCAGGACCGCCGACTGGACCGCCACGGCGCACCCCGACCACCCCAGCCCCAAGGCCCACTTCGGACCCATCGCCGCCGGGGAGATCGTGCAGAACTCCCGGATCTCCCACGAGGCGCGCTGGATCCGCCAGACCTACAACGACGCGCTCGCCATCGAGATGGAGTCCGCAGGCGTGGCCCAGGCCGGCCACCTCAGCGGCTCCCCCGTGGCGGTGGTCCGCGGCATCAGCGACCGAGCCGACGGCACCAAGAACACCGGGGACGACCGCGCCTGGCAGCCGGTCGCCGCGGCGAACGCCGCCGCCTTCGCCCTCCGACTCGCCGAAGAACTCCTCAACGACCGGGAGAACCCCATGCCCGAAACCCCCCAGCCCAGCAGCGGCTCCGTGGTGAACACCGCCCACAACAGCCAGATCGGAATCCAGGCGGGCAGCATCACCGGCAGCACCGTCTCCGTGGGAATCTCCTCCCCCCAACCGACGGGTGGCACCCTCGCCGCCGATCTGGCCGCGCTCCGCGGCGACCTGCTGCGGGAGCGCTCCTCGGGCAGGCTCGACGAGCCCACCTACCAGGCGGCCCAGGCGGAACTCGACCTGGCCGGCAAGGCCCTGGAGGAAGGCACCCCGCAGAGCAGGAGCATGTCCTCCCTCGCGCTCCGGCAGCTCCGCGGGCGGCTCGAGGGCTTCACGGAACTGGCCGCGAAGGTCGCCGCCCTCATCGCCGCGATCCAGGGACTGTCGTGACCGCCAGCCACACCGCCAACACGGCGACCGACTCCTTCGTGGGAGTCCAGGCCGGACAGATCCACGACTCGACCATCTACCAGGTCTTCCCGAACTCCCCACCGCAGCGCAAGTACGAGGTCGGCCTCAGGTACCTCGACAACGGCGTCCCCTCCCAGGCCCGAGCACTGATCGGCGAGGCCGTCGCCGAGGGACACGACAGCGCAGAGGTGCGGTTCCACTGGGTTCTCGCCCTCCTGAGCAAACGCTCCCTGCACGCGCTCACCACAGAGGAACGCGAGAGTCTCCGCCGGACCTCGGCCGAACTCGGCAGACACCCCGACGACGAGTGGAAACGCGCTCTGGAGGTGGTCTTCGGTCTGCTCCGCTGCGTGGAGGGGACCGCGGACAACGCCGACACCGCCATCAAGGGACTCCGTACTCTGCCGCGCCAGCAGCACGACCAGATCCTTCGCCACCTCGACATGGTGCTCAGCGGAGGCGTCAAAGAGAGTCTGTGGGCCGAAACCTGCCGGGCGGCCGAGAAGGCGAGAACCAGCGAAGACCGCACCGAACGGGTGTGGGCCTACTTCGAACCTGATCCGATCCCCCCTCGGGTCCGCGATCTCTACAGGAGCGTTCCGCCCAGCGACTACGCCCAGGCCGGTGCCTGGTCGGCCTTGTTCCTGACCGCAGTTTGTTTCAACTGGTTCCCGCTGCTGGCGACCGCCGACCCGCGTCCGGTGCTCTCCTTCCTTCTGGCACTGGCCTCTGGGTACTCCGCGGCCCGCAGCGGTTTCTTCTGGTACTACAACCAGAAGCGCCTGTGGGAGAAGGAGCGCGACCATGCCGCACCGCCCCGGAGCACCTCCCCTCCCGAACACGGATTCGCCAACCAGATAGACCACTTATTCGAGCATTACTTTGCCAAGTACCGCCCTGTTTCCATCGGCAGGGACGCCTGGCTCACCAGAACGGCCGGGATACGCCGGACGCTTCGCAACGAAACCGTCGAACTCTACCGGGAGAGCAGGGTCAAAGCAGAAAGGATCGAGTGGCTGATCCGCTATCTGGCCCGTGACGTCAGGCGGCGCTGGCAGTCCGGAACGCTGCTGGAACACCGTGAACGGTACAAGGTGGCAACCGCGTCGAAAACCTGGTGCGTGCTCTCCTCGGCCGTCGCGGCCGCGGCGGTCATCACCCTGACCGTCACAGCATTCCAAACGCACCCGTTCACCGCGGCGCTCACCACGCTCCTCGCCTCGGTGAGCGCGTGGTTCGCGGTGCCGCTGTGGACCGGCGTCGCCAGCACGCTCCGACGCCGCATCGAAGACAAGAAGGAAACCGAACGCATCAGGGAGGAGCGCAGCGCCGAGTACCACCGCTGGAAGAAGAAGTTGGATGACATCCGCCCCACCGAAAAGGAGATGGAGCTATGGCTCAACTCCGACCGGACGGTCATCCTCGACCAGGTCCTCCGCCACCACCGGCTGAAGTGGCATGACATCATCTCTCACTTCTTCCTGCTCTCCCCGGGAAGACCCTGCAAGCAGAAGCGCGAGAAGAAGGGACAGTGGCGCTATTCAAGATATGAAATCCGAGTGTTTCTGATCACCGAAGAAGGAGTCCGGGAAGTTGTTGTCGACCTCGACTACCAACAGGCTCGGTCCAGCATCAGAGAGCGGTACAACTTCCGCTTCGACGCCATCTCGTCAGTCTTCGTGGAAGAGGATGAGAAGTCCGGAATCGCTCTGACACTCACCCTCATGGACGGCACCTCCAAGGAAATCACCTCCCCTCGGGAGGAACCGTTCTCGTACCTTCCCGAAGAAGACCCCGAGGATCTCTTCAGAGGAAACCTCGACGCATCGGGGTTCAGCCACTCGATGCGCCTCCTGGAGGGAATCGCGGCCGAGGGGAAGGGATGGGTAGAGCGGCTGCCGGGTGCGAGAGATCCGGCTCGGTCCTCCCGGTAGACGCCGCCCCCATGCCACCACGGGGTCAGGGAGCGACACGAACGGACGGGGGCCCACCGGTTGTCCGGTGAGCCCCCGCGAACCCGTGTTCCTACAGGTACTGGCCGGTGTTGGGCACGGTGTCGATGGAGCGGCCGGAGTCGGCGCCCTTCTTACCCGAGACCAGGGTCCGGATGTAGACGATGCGCTCGCCCTTCTTGCCGGAGATGCGCGCCCAGTCGTCGGGGTTGGTGGTGTTGGGCAGGTCCTCGTTCTCGCTGAACTCGTCGACGCACGCCTGGAGCAGGTGCGAGACGCGCAGGCCGCGCGCGCCGTTGTCGAGGTAGTCCTTGATGGCCATCTTCTTGGCCCGGTCCACGATGTTCTGGATCATGGCGCCGGAGTTGAAGTCCTTGAAGTAGAGGACCTCCTTGTCGCCGTTGGCGTAGGTGACCTCCAGGAAGCGGTTCTCCTCGGACTCGGCGTACATCCGCTCGACCACCCGCTGGATCATCGCGTTGACCGTCGCGGTGGGTGATCCGCCGTGCTCGGCGAGGTCGTCGACGTGCAGCGGCAGGTCGGGGGTGATGTACTTGGAGAAGATGTCGCGGGCCGCCTCGGCGTCGGGCCGCTCGATCTTGATCTTGACGTCCAGGCGTCCCGGGCGCAGGATCGCCGGGTCGATCATGTCCTCGCGGTTGGACGCGCCGATGACGATGACGTTCTCCAGGCCCTCGACACCGTCGATCTCGCTGAGCAGCTGCGGCACGATGGTGTTCTCGACGTCGCTGGACACGCCCGACCCGCGGGTGCGGAAGATGGAGTCCATCTCGTCGAAGAACACGATCACCGGCGTGCCCTCGCTGGCCTTCTCGCGGGCGCGCTGGAAGACCAGCCGGATGTGCCGCTCGGTCTCGCCGACGTACTTGTTGAGCAGTTCGGGGCCCTTGATGTTGAGGAAGAAGCTCTTGCCGACGTCGCGGCCGGTCTTCTGCGCCACCTGCTTGGCCAGCGAGTTGGCGACCGCCTTGGCGATGAGCGTCTTGCCGCATCCGGGCGGGCCGTACAGCAGCACGCCCTTGGGCGGACGCAGCTTGTGCTCGTAGAACAGCTCCTTGTACAGGTAGGGCAGTTCGACCGCGTCGCGGATCAGCTCGATCTGCCCGGCGAGGCCGCCGATGTCGGTGTAGGAGATGTCGGGCACCTCCTCCAGGATCAGCTCCTCGACCTCGGACTTGGGGATGCGCTCGTAGACGTAGCCCGACCGGGGCTCCAGCAGCAGGGAGTCGCCCGCGCGCAGCGGTTCGTCGCGCAGCGGCTCGGCGACGCGGACGATCCGCTCCTCGTCGTGGTTGGAGATGACCAGGACACGGTCGCCGTCCTCGAGGATCTCCTTGAGCATGACGACCTCGCCGACGGTCTCGTAGGAGGCCGCCTCGATGATGTTGAACGCCTCGTTCAGCATCACCTCCTGGCCCGCCCTGAGGTCGTCGATGTCGACCGACGGGCTCACGTTCACCCGCATCTTGCGACCGTTGGTGAAGATCTCGACGGTCTCGTCGTCACGTGCGCCCAGGAAGACCCCGAATCCGGAAGGCGGCTGGGAGAGTCGGTCGACCTCCTCCTTGAGGGCCACGATCTGGTCGCGGGCCTCCTTCAGAGCCGAGGCCAGCCGCTCGTTCTTGGCGGTCGTCGCCGCCAGAGCGGTCTGCACCTCCTGGATCCGGTCTTCGAGCAGTCGCACGTGCCGAGGGGAGTCGGCGAGCTTACGCCGCAGGACGCTGAGCTCCTTTTCCAGGTAGGAGACCTGAGCCATGAGTTCGTCACGGTCGCGCTCTGCATGACGCTCGTCATCGCGATCGGCCACGTCCGCCACCTCCCGTTAAGAGGAAAAATCTATTCCCGAGCCTACCTACCCAGGCCCCGTTCCTAACCTGTCGATCGTGCCGAGTGTGGGTGACTCCACGCTTTGATCTTGCAAACAACGAGCTCAGACCCGGTATTCGGGCTGCGGCGTAATGAGAACGTAACGTCCGGTCGCCTTATCGTCCCTTGTCCTCCTCGGGCGCCCCCGCGGCCTCGCCGAGAGCCCCCCGGGCGCCCGTGTAGTCCTGTCCGTAGGCCCCCTTCGCGGGGCGGCGGCGCCGTTCGGGCGCGGTCACGTCGTCGGCGAGCCTGCGGGCGGTGACCAGGAAACCGGTGTGCCCGATCATGCGGTGGTCCGGACGCACCGCCAGCCCCTCGACGTGCCAGGTGCGCAGCATGGTCTCGAAGGGGTGGGGCTCGTGGAAGGAGCCGTGCTCGCGCAGTCCCTCCACGACGCGGGAGAGCTGCGTGGTGGTGGCCACGTAGACGCAGATGAGCCCTCCGGGGTTCAGCGCCTTGGCGACGGCGTCCAGGCACTCCCAGGGCGAGAGCATGTCCAGGATCACCCGGTCGAAGTCGCCCTCGTCCAGGCTCTCGGCGAGGTCGCCCACGGTGAGCCGCCAGGCCTCGGGTTCGGCGCCGAAGAACCGGGTGACGTTGGCGCGGGCGATCTCGGCGAAGTCGGCGCGGCGCTCGTAGGAGGAGACGTGGCCGCGCTCACCGGCGGCGCGCAGCAGCCAGCAGGTCAGCGCACCCGAGCCGACCCCGGCCTCCAGCACCCGGGCGCCGGGGAAGATGTCGGCCTGCGCGACGATCTGGGCGGCGTCCTTCGGATAGACGATGGTGGCGCCGCGCTTCATCGACAGGGTGAAGTCCGCCAGCAGCGGGCGCAGGGCGACGTAGGCGATGCCCGAACTGGCGGTCACGACGCTGCCCTCGGGCCGTCCGATCAGGTCGTCGTGGTCGAGCCGCCCCCGGTGGGTGTGGAACGCCGTGCCGGCGCGCAGGGTGATGGTGTGCATCCGCCCCTTGGGGTCGGTCAGCTGCACGATGTCGCCCTCGGCGAAGGGGCCGCGGCGGCCGTGGATGCCGGTCACTGATGTCGTCTCT
Source organism: Thermobifida halotolerans (assembly GCF_003574835.2). Taxonomy (NCBI): domain Bacteria; kingdom Bacillati; phylum Actinomycetota; class Actinomycetes; order Streptosporangiales; family Nocardiopsidaceae; genus Thermobifida; species Thermobifida halotolerans. The sequence goes on from NZ_CP063196.1 coordinate 2,491,869, forward strand.
TTCGTGGGTCTAGGGTGCTTCGGGCCGGTCGTCCAGCCTATCCGCACGACCGGTTTGCGGCGTAACCGCCGAAGGACGGGCAGGAACAGGATTAAATACACCTGCCAAGGCAGGGTGACGAGAGAGGCGGAAGACCTGATGACGCGTCCCACTTCGCGGATCGGACTCGGCATCGACATCGGCGGCAGCGGCATCAAGGGCGCCCCGGTGGACCTGGACAGCGGGACGTTCGTGGTCGACCGGCTCAAGATCGCCACCCCCCAGCCCTCCACCCCCGAGGCGGTGGCCTCGGTGGTGGCCGAGATCGCCGCGGCCTTCCCCGACCACGTGTCCGGGGACTGCCCGCTGGGGGTGACCTTCCCCGCGGTCATCCAGCACGGGATCGCGCGCAGCGCCGCCAACGTGGACCACTCGTGGATCGGCACGGACGTCGCGGAACTGCTGGCCAAGGCGACGGAGCGGCGGGTCCTGGTGGTCAACGACGCCGACGCCGCGGCGGTGGCCGAGCACCGCCACGGCGCCGCGGCCGGCGTCGACGGGGTGGTGCTGCTGACCACCCTGGGCACCGGGATCGGGACGGCGCTCCTGGTGAACGGCGTGCTGGTGCCCAACACCGAGTTCGGGCACCTGGAGATCGACGGCCACGACGCCGAGACGCGGGCCGCCTCCAGCGCCCGGGAACGCGAGGACCTGTCCTACCAGCAGTGGGCCGAGGAGCGGCTGCAGCGCTACTACTCGGTGGTCGAGGACCTGCTGTGGCCCGACCTGATCGTGGTCGGCGGCGGGGTGAGCCGCAAGGCCGACAGGTTCCTGCCCCATCTCCGCCTGCGCACGCCGATCGTCCCGGCGCAGCTGCGCAACACCGCGGGGATCGTGGGGGCGGCGGTGCTGGCCGCGGAGCGGCTGGGCTGCTGAGCGACCGTGCGACCGGTCCGGGGGGACGTCAGGCGGCGTCCCCCGCGGGGGGTGTCCGGGTGACCGGGCGCGGTCGGTCCTGTTCGGGGGGATGGGCGGTCTCTCCCGGTCTCCGCGTCGCCGCCGCCGACTCGGGGAGTCCGAGGGCGGGTCAGCCCCGGCGCGGGGCGAGCAGGCCGCGGATGCGGCGGGCCGCGGCGGCCGGTTCGGTCGCCGGCGCCAGCGGGGTCAGGAAGGGCGCGCCCGCGTCCTGCGGCGGCACCCGCAGCCACCACCAGAGCCGGCCTCGGTGCGGCCGCAGGACGGTGCGCTGCGTTTTGGCCGTCTCCGCTCCGCCGACGCCGCGGAGCACGGCGTCGACCGCTCCGATCTGGCTGTTCAGCCTCGTCTCCAGCCCCGACCGGCGTAGATTCGCGTCGAGGGCGCACAGCGCCCGACTCCACTGCGCGTCACCGCGGTGCCCGTCGAACCTGTGGGCGGTCCGGGACTGCGCCGGTGTTCTTCTGGGCGGCATCTCGATGGTCACTTGCTTCCCCCTCCACTCCGAGGTCTCACGAAGACGGGACCTCTGACTCTTGACTGTGCCCGTCCCGTCACCCAGGAGGAAACCTTTATGCGCCTCTCGCATGACCGTATTTCTTTTGCAGATAGCCGCAAACCCCAGGTCAAGTCTTTAACCTAGGCTCATGCCCCAGCGTGAAGGCACCTTGCCCGTGGACTTCTGGACCCGCCCCGCGGTGGCCGCCGCACTGGCCACCTGTGACATGGCGGCGATCGTGGAAGCCGTCCGGCTCGCCCGGGGGTGGTCCCAGGCCGACCTGGCACGGACGGTCGGCTACAGCCAGAGCTGGGTGTCCCGAGTCGTCAACGGCCAGCAGTCGCTCACCCTGGACCAGGTCAGGGAGGTCTGCGAGCGGCTGGGGATTCCGATCCACCTGCTGCGGTTCGCTCCGGCGAGCCCCGTTTCCGGGCCGTCGGCGATGTCACGCCCTCCCGTCGCGGACGCGGCGGGCCGGACGAAGGGGGCGGGTCCAACGCGACGTCGAGATTTCACCAAGGCCGTCGCCTTTGCGGCGCTCCCGCTGCCGAACGCCTCGGCGGTGGGAGACGTCGACGGGGAGACGGTGGCGACTCTGCGCGCCATCATCGGAGGCCAACGCAGACTGGACGCCTCCTCACCGTCCCGCGACCTGGCCAAGGCGGCTCTGGCCCACCTGGAGCTGTCCTCGCGGACCCTGTTCCGGGCCCGCAGGACCCCCCTCGCCACGGGGATCGCGGCCGCCGCCAGCGAGGCCGCGGGATTCGCCGCCTGGCTGCACGCCGACATGGGCGACGTGGGATCGGCGCGCCTGTTCTACCGCCGGGCCGTCGAGCACGCCCGCCAGTCCGACTCCGAACTGCTGCCCGTCTACATGCTCGGCAGTCTGGCCCTCTTCGAGATGGACTCCGACGACCCGCTGCTGGGGTTGGGGCTGGCCCACGAGGCCGCCCGGTGGCTGGGTGCCGGCGCCCACCCCACCGCGCGGGCCTGGCTGTCGTGCGTGCGCGCGCTCGGCCACGCGGGTCTGGGGGACGCCGTGTCCGCCCAGCGGGAACTCGCCTCAGCCGAGGCGGAGGTGGAGAGTTCCGCCAACACCGGGCCGCCGTGGCCGTGGGTCTTCCCCTTCGACGCGGCCAAGGTCGCCGGTTACCGGGCACTGGCCGCGGTGCGGCTGCGCCGTCCCCACGAGGCCCGCTCCGCGTTCTCCGAGGCGTTCGCCCGGACGTCCCCGGCTCCCAAGCAGCGGTCGCTGCTGATGGTGGAACTGGCGTCGGCGCACGCCGACGCCGGGGACGTGGACGAGGCCTTCCGCCTGGCCTCCGAGGCCCTGCGCATCGGGGCGGTCTACCGCTCCGAGAAGGTCATCAACCGGGTGCGGCGGTTCCGGCGCGACTACCGGGGCCCGCAGGCCCGGTGTGTGAGTGCGCTCGACGAGCAGTTGATGGCCCTGGTCACGGGGAGGCTCGGGACGTGAGCGCGCGGCGTGTCGCGGTCACCGGCCACCGGGGGCTGCCCGCCGAGACCTCACGGCTCGTCACGGTCGGCCTCCGGGAGCTCCTGGCGGCGTTCGGTCCCGCCCCGACGGGGCTGTCCTGTCTCGCCGACGGCGCCGACACGCTGTTCGCCCGCGTCCTGCTGGAGTCGGGCGGCACGCTGGAGGTGGTCGTGCCCGCCTCGGGGTACCGCGACTCGCTGCCCGCCGAGCACCACGCCGTCTACGACGCGCTGCTGGCGCGGGCGGCGGCGGTGCGGCGGCTGCCCTTCACCGAGTCCACCCCCGAGGCGCACCTGGCGGCGGGCCGTCTGCTGGTGGAGTCCTGCGACGTGCTGGTGGCGGTGTGGGACGGCGCGCCCGCCCGGGGCCCCGGCGGCACCGCGGACATCGTGGCCCACGCCAGGGAGCGCCGCTGCCCGGTGCGGATCGTCTGGCCGCCCGGAGCGCGCCGCTGACCCGGTCGGGGCGCGTTCTTCGCCTCGGCCCGCGTGCTGGCACGGTGGCGCTGCCACCACCCGGGATGTGGTGGCCGCGTAACCGCCCCGGCCTCCACCGAGTCCCTAGTTTCGTGTGCTGAGAGGGAGCCGCCCGGGCTCCCGGAGCCACGAGGAGCCGGTGCGGTGTCACCACGTACACGATCTGTCCTCTCCCTCGGCGCGTCCGCGGCGCTGACCGTCGGACTCGCGCTCGCCGCCGGCCCGGCCGCGTGGGCCGCCGACTCCCCCGCCGAGCCGACCCCCGAGAACGTGCGGGAGTTCCTCGACGGACGGGTGCCCGAGATCCTGGAGGAGCACGACGTGCCCGGGGCGGTGGTCTCCGTCGTCGCCGACGGCGAGGAGGTCTTCGCGGGCGGCTACGGGCTGGCCGACGTCGCCTCCGCAACACCCGTCGACGTCGCGAACGACTCCTTCCCGCTGGCCTCGATCAGCAAGTCCTTCACCGCGGTCGCCGTGCTGCAACTGGCGGAGCAGGGCCGGGTGGATCTGCACGCCGACGTCAACGAGTACCTGCCCGAGAAGGCGCGCCTGCCTGACACCCACCCCGGCAGGCCGGTCACCCTGCACCACCTGCTCACCCACACCGCGGGTTTCGAGGAGGCCGTGACCGGCATGTTCGCCCGCAGCCGCGCGGAGACGCTGTCGCTGACCGACTACGTCGTCGAGCACCGGCCGGAGCGGGTGTATGAGCCCGGGAAGTTCGTGGCCTACTCCAACTACGGGACCACCCTGGCCGGACTGGTCGTCCAGGAGGTCTCCGGGGTCCCGTTCGCCGAGTACGCCGACGAGAACGTCTTCGGCCCCCTCGGCATGGACCGCAGCGGCTTCCTCCACCCCGACGAGGCCGCCGAGACCCTGAACGCGCCCACCCTGTACGGCACCTCGCCCGACGTCGAGGTCGCCGACATGTACGTGAACCAGTCCCCCGCGGGCGGCGCCTACGCCACCGCGTCCGACATGGCGCGCTACATGCTCGCACTGCTGGACGGGGGCGAACTCGACGGCACGCGCGTGCTGTCCGCCGAGAGCGTGGCGGAGATGACCGCGCACCAGGCGGGCGCGCACGGGAAGGTGGGGGGCAGCGGCTACGGGACCTGGGAGGACTCCTTCCCGGGGCCGCGCTCTGTCGGCCACGGCGGCGACCTCGACGGCGCGCACACCCACTACCTGATCGTTCCCGAGGAGGACCTGGGCGTCTTCGTGGCGGTCAACGGTGACGGCGGCCCCGACCCCGAGGAGCCGGAGAACATCCTCTCCGACGCCCGCCACCGCATCGTCGAGGAGTTCCTGACCGAGTTCGCCGGGCCCGGGGAGCAGGAGTCCGGCGCGGAGGTTCCGGCGGCCTCCCGGGCGGACCTGGAACGCTACGAGGGCGTCTACACCACGACCCGCACCGGACGGGGCGACCTCAGCGCGCTGTTCTCCGCCTTCGACACGGTCACGGTGGAGGCCACCGCCGACGGACTGCACACCGCCCACTCGGTGCTGGGCGAGTTCCACTGGACGCGGGTCGGACCGGGCCTGTTCCGCACCGAGGAGGGCGACCATCTGGCGTTCATCGAGCGGGACGGCGAGGTCGTCGGACTGGGCCTGGACTTCCTCCCGTCGCAGAACTACGAGAGGATGCCCTGGTACAACGAGCCCGTCCTGCACCTCGCCGCGGCCGGCGCGGCGCTCCTGGTCATGTCGACCGCGTTGGCGTGGCCGGTGGCGGCTGTGGTGCGCAGGGTGCGCGGCCGGACTGGGAGCGCTCCCACCGCTGCCCGCGTCGCCCGGTGGACGGCCGCGCTCGCGGCCGCGGTCTGCCTGGGGTTCACGGCCGTGGCGATGATCCTGGCGAGCGACCAGGACCTGTTGGGGACCCTGGTCATGGAGGGGTCGCCGCTGCTGACCGCCCCGCTGACCGTCGCCGCGGCGGCCGCGGCGGTGGCGCTGGGCTGCGCCGTGTGGGCGTGGGCGGGCCGCTGGTGGGGAGTTGCCGCGCGGGTCCACCACACGCTGGTCGCCCTGGCCGCCGTGGTGTTCGTCGCGGTGGGGACGCGCTACGGACTGACGCTGCTGCCGGTGGTCCTGGCCTGATTCCGCCGTCTTGCGGGGCCGCGCGCCCGGAGTGCGCGGTCCCGCGGTGGTCAGCGGCCGGGGGCCTGCACCGCCCGGCGGACGTCGGCCGCGTACAGCACCCCGGCGGCGCGGCCGTCGGGTTCGACCAGCAGGTACTGGGAGACCGGGCGGGCGTTCACGGTGTCCAGCAGCCGCTGCCCCCCGATGTCGGCCGGGAGCACCGTCTCGGGGGTGAGCGCCCGGGCGGTGTCGGCGGCCGACAGCCACGGGCGGCGCTCCTCGGGCACCGCGGCGGCCGCGGCGTTGTCGACCAGCGAGGTGGGCGTTCCGGCGGAGTCGACCACGAGGACCGCGTGGGCGTCGGCCTCGGCGCGGCGGCGCAGCGCCTCGGCCAGGGGCGTGTCCGCGGCGACCGTGACCGTGCTCCGGGCCAGGTCGCGGGCGGCCAGTTCCGGCAGGCGGGCGCGCACCCTGGCCGCGCGCAGCGCGGTGGAGGCGTTCACCCAGATGAACGTGCCCAGCAGCACCGACCACACGATCGCGAAGACGCCGGGGGTGGTGCCCCACAGCACCCAGGAGTAGACGAACGGCAGCGCGACCACCACGGCCCCCAGGATCCGGCCCGCCCACGCCGCCGCGACCGTGCCGGTCAGGGAGCGCCGGGTGAGCGCCCACACACCCGCGCGCAGGATCCGACCGCCGTCCAGCGGCAGCCCGGGCAGCAGGTTGAAGACGCCCACCAGGAGGTTGGCCACCCACAGTTGCCACACCAGCACCCCGACGATGGTGTCGGGGGCCGCCAGCAGGTAGCCGACGAACCCGGCCGCGGCCAGGACCAGCGACAGCAGCGGACCGCTGAAGGCGATCCAGAACTCCTGGCCCGGCTTCTCGGCCTCGCGTTCGATCTCCGAGACCCCGCCGAGCATGTAGAGGGTGATGCGGCGCACCGGCAGCCCGTAGTGGCGCGCGACCACGCTGTGCGCGAGTTCGTGCACCAGCACCGAGGCGTACAGCAGCACGGCGAAGACGAGGGCCACCAGGTAGGAGGCGGCGCCCAGGGCCAGGGTGTCCTCGACCACCGGCTGGTAGAGCAGGGTGAGCAGGATCGCGATGACCGCCCAGGAGGGGGTGACGTGGACGGGGATTCCGAAGGGGCGTCCCACCCGCAGCCCTCCGCCGCCTTCTTTGGGACGGGGGGTCTCGGGGCGGCTGTTGTCGGCTCCGTCTGGTTGGTTCACCCCTCCAGGCTACGCTTTCGGCACCTCCAGGCCACGCTTTCGGCGCCCCCGGCCGCTGTCGTCGACAGCGGCTAAGGTGATGGACCATGAGTCCCGCCCCGTCCACCCCGCCGATCCGGTCCCTGTCACCGTCGCGCGCCGCCGACTTCATGCAGTGCCCGCTGCTGTTCCGGTTCCGGGTGATCGACCGCCTGCCGGAACGGCCCAGTCCGGCGGCCAAGCGCGGCACCCTGGTGCACGCGGTGCTGGAGCGGCTGTTCGAGCTGCCCGCCGAGACGCGCACCCCCGACTCCGCGCTGGCGCTGCTGGAGCCGCAGTGGCGTGGACTGCGCGAACGCGAGCCCGAGGTCGTGGAGATGTTTCCCGACGAGGAGGCGGTGCAGGCCTGGCTGGCCGAGGCGCGCGCGCTGGTGCGGCGCTACTTCGACATGGAGAGTCCGCAGCGGCTGGAGCCGCGCCACCGGGAGCTGCGCATGGAGGTCCCCCTGGAGTCGGGGCCGCGGCTGCTCGGCTACGTCGACCGCGTCGACGTCGCCCCGGGGGGCCGGGTCCGGATCGTCGACTACAAGACGGGCAGACGGCCCCGGGAGCGCTACGAGGACAAGGCCCGGTTCCAGATCTTCTTCTACGGCGTGATGCTGTGGCGTGACACCGGCCGCGTCCCCGACCGACTGCAGCTGCTGTACCTGGGCGACGGCACGACGCGCTGGTACGACCCCACCGAGGAGGAGCTGCGCAACGCCGAGGCGCACATCCGCTCGGTGTGGGACGACATCACCGCGACCGCCCGTTCGGGGCGCTGGCTGCCCCGCCGCTCTCCGCTGTGCGGCTGGTGCGACCACCGGGCGCTGTGCCCCGCCTTCGACGGCACTCCCCCGCCGCTGCCCGGCGACGCCGCCGAGGCGGATGCCGGGTCCGCGGCCGACTGAGGACGGGCCCGTGCCCGTCCGTGTCCTGCTCGCCGACGGTCAGCCGCTGGTCCGCGCGGGGCTGCGGCTCGTCGTGGAGTCCGATCCGCGGCTGAGCGTGGTCGGTGAGGCCGCCGACGTCCGCGCGGCGCTGTCCTCGGTCCGGCGGCTGCTGCCCGACGTGGTGCTGACCGACCTGTGCCTGCCCGGTGGAGGCGGCGCCGGCCTCACCCGCGGGGCCCTGGGCTGGGCGGCCGGGGCGGAGCAGACCGTCCGGGTCCTGGCGGTGGCCTCCGCGGCCGTCCCGGACGGCGCCGTGGTCGAGGCGCTGCGCTCGGGGGCCAGCGGTCTGCTGCTCCGGGACACCCCCGCCGAGGAGCTGCTGCGCGCGGTCCGGGTGGTCGCCGACGGCTCGGCCGTCCTCTCCCCCTCGGTGACGCGGCGGCTGCTGGACCGCTTCGCCGCCCTGCCGCCGGACCCCCCGGACGCCGTCCCGCCCGGCCTGGAGCGGCTGACCGGGCGGGAACGCGAGGTGCTGCGCCTGCTGGCGCGCGGCCTGTCCAACGCCGAGATCGCCGACCGGCTGGTGGTCGGCGAGACCACGGTCAAGACACACGTGGGCAGGGTGCTGGCCAAGCTGGGGCTGCGCGACCGCGTCCAGGCGGTGGTCTACGCCTACGAGAACGGTCTGGTCGTCCCGGGGTCGGGCGGCCGGTGACGCCTTCCGCCGCCGAGGGGGATGCGCCCTTCGGCGGCCGCCGTGACAGAAGGTGTCGGATCTCATACGATCCTCTGCGGATCAATGTGTTCCCAAGGCAACTCCGACCGTGACGTGGGCGTCTCTCCTACGGGCCCCTCTCCACGCCCCCCTGTCCGCCGTCTCCTCCTGCCCGTGGAACCGCTACATCCCATGATCGGATAACCGAGTCTCGGGGGTGAAGCGCATGCCGCCGGGCACAGTCTCGCCGAAGGAGGTGAGCGTCCGCGATGAGCCAGCCACAGCGACGGTCCGGCGCACCGCGTTCCCCCGCTCTGTTGACCCGGTTGCGCGACCGGCGCATCGTCCGCGACGCCGACTCGGCCGCCGAGGAGTTCGACGAGGAGTTGGCGCCGAGCCCCGATCCGCGCGCCATGGACCTGGTGCTGCGGGTGGGGGAACTGCTGCTGGCCAGCGGGGAGGCGACCGAGACGGTCAACGACGCGATGCTGAGCCTGGCGGTGGCCTTCGGACTGCCGCGCAGCGAGGTCTCGGTGACCTTCACCGGCATCACACTGTCCTGCCACCCCGGCGGCGACCGGCTCCCGGTCACCGGGGAGCGGGTGGTACGCCGCCGCACCCTCGACTACCACAAGGTCAGTGAACTGCACTCGCTGGTCCAGGACGCCGCGCTCGGGCTCATCGAACTGGAGGGGGCGATCGCGCGGCTGCGCGCCGTCAAGCGCGCCCGCCCGCCGTATCCGCGGTGGATGCTGGTCGCGGGGTTCGGACTGATCGCCAGCAGCGCCAGTGTCATGATGGGCGGTGGCTTCGTCGTGGCCGCCACGGCGTTCGCCGCCACCGTCCTGGGCGACCGGGCCGCGGTCTGGCTGGCCGCGCGCGGCGTCGCCGAGTTCTACCAGATGGCCGTGGCCGCGCTGCTGGCCGCCAGCACCGGCATGGGGCTGCTGTGGGTCAGCGGCGAACTGGACCTGGGACTTCGCGCGAACGCGGTGATCACCGGCAGCATCATGGCGCTGCTTCCGGGGCGCCCCCTGGTCTCCAGTCTGCAGGACGGCATCAGCGGCGCCTACGTGTCGTCCTCCGCCCGACTGCTGGAGGTCTTCTTCACCCTGGGCGCGATCGTCACGGGGGTGAGCGCGGTCGCCTACACCGCGATCCGTCTGGGGGTCTACGTCGACCTGGACAACCTGCCCTCGGCGGGCACCTCGATGGAGCCCGCGGTGCTGGCGGGCGCGGCCGGGATCGCGGTCGCCTTCGGGATCTCCCTCGTGGTGCCGGTGCGCACGCTCCCCCCGATCGGCGTCATGGGAGTGCTGATCTGGCTGTGCTACGCGGGGGTGCGCGAGGCGCTGGCGCTGCCCCCCGTGGTGGGCACGGCGGCGGGCGCGGTCGCGATCGGGGTGATCGGGCACTGGCTGGCCCGGCGCACCCGGCGGCCGGCGTTGACCTTCATCGTTCCGTCCATCGCCCCACTGCTGCCGGGAAGCATCCTGTACCGGGGGCTGATCCAGATGAGCACGGGTGATCCGCTGACCGGTGTGGCGAGTCTCGGCGAGGCGGTCGCGGTCGGGCTGGCCCTGGGCGCGGGGGCGACCCTGGGCGGCGAACTGGTGCGCGCCTTCTCCAGCGGCGGCCTCGTGGGAGCGGGCCGCCGCGGCCGCCAGGCCGCCCACCGCACCCGGGGCGGGTACTGAGCCCAGCGCCGGGGAGTCGGGAGAGGCGGCGGGGCGTTCCGGAGGGGTGTCGGGGTGGGCGACCACGGGGTTGCGGGGGCGCGGGTGGGTCGGCGCCGGGGCGCCTCCCCACTCCTGCGCCACCCCGTGGTGGTCCGCCCGGAGCGGAACACCTCGCCCGCCCGACTTCCCGGTCGTGATACTGAGCCCTCTCAGACGACCTCCGGTTCGGCCCGGCCGCGCAGGCGGCGGCGTTCGGCGCGGTGCGCCCGGGCCTCGTCGGGGTCGAGGACCGGGGCGGCGGCCAGCAACTGCCGGGTGTAGGGGTGCCGGGGGTTTTCGTAGACCTCGTCGCTGTCGCCGGTCTCCACGATCCTGCCCTTGCGCATGACCACCACCCGGTCGCTGATCTGGCGGACCACCGCGAGGTCGTGCGCCACGAAGATCAGCGTCAGGTCGAAGTCCTCCTGCAGTTGCGCCAGCAGCCGCAGCACCTGGTCCTGGGTGGAGACGTCCAGCGCCGAAACCGGCTCGTCGCAGATCACCAGCTTGGGGCGCAGGATCAGCGCGCGGGCGATGGCGATGCGCTGCCGCTGCCCCCCGGAGAAGGCGTGCGGGAAGCGGTTGTAGTGGGAGGGCTCCAGTCCGACGCGTTCCAGCAGCTCCTGGACCCGGGAGCGGATCAGCCGGGTGTCGCGCTCGCCCTGGATGCGCAGCGGGGCGCCGATGCTCTCGCCGACGGTCATGCGCGGGTTCAGCGAGGAGTACGGGTTCTGGAAGACCATCTGGACGTCGCGGCGCAACGGACGCAGCTTCCGCTCCGGCAGGTGGGTGATGTCGCGGCCCTGGAACACGACCGACCCCTCGGTGGGTTCCAGCAGCCGCATCACCATGCGCGAGAGCGTGCTCTTGCCCGACCCGGACTCGCCCACGACGCCCAGCGTCTCGCCCCGGTACAGGTCGAAGGAGACGCCGTCGACCGCGTAGAAGTCGGTGGCGTGCCCGAACAGGCCGCCGCGGATCCGGAACCTCTGGCGCACGTCACGCACGCTCAGCAGCGGCTCCTGCCCGTCGGCGGGACCGGGCCGCTCCGCCGCGGCCGGCCGGGCGGGCGCGGCGCCGCCCCGGGTCCCGCGTTCGGCGCGCAACTGGGCGCGGCGCTGGGCGCGGGAGACCTCGACGCGGGGGACGGCGGCGAGCAGTTGCCCGGTGTAGGGGTGCCGGGGGGCGCCGAGCACCTGGCGCACGTCGCCGCGCTCCACGGCGACGCCCTTCTGCATCACCAGGACCTCGTCCACCGATCCGGCGACGACCGCGAGGTCGTGGCTGACCAGGATGAGCGACATGCCCAGGTCGCGGCGCAGGTCGTCGAGCAGGTCGAGGATCTGCGCCTGCACGGTCACGTCCAGCGCCGTGGTGGGCTCGTCGGCCAGCAGCACCTTCGGCTCGCAGACCAGCCCCATCGCGATGAGGACGCGCTGGCGCATGCCGCCGGAGAACTCGTGCGGGTAGGAGTTGACCCGCCGGGCCGGCTCGGGGATGCCGACCCGCTCCAGCACCTCCACGGCGCGGGCCCTGGCCTCGGCCGCGGACGCCCCGGGGCGGTGGGTGCGGTAGGCCTCGACGAGCTGGTTGCCGATGGTGTACTGCGGGTGCAGCGCCGACATCGGGTCCTGGAAGACCATCGCGATGTCGTTGCCGCGCATGGCGCGGACGGTCGCGTCGTCGGCGGCGACCACGTCGGTTCCGGCGACGACGAGTTCGCCGGTGATCCGCGCCCTGGTGCCGCGGTGCAGTCCCATCAGCGCGAGCGAGGTGACGCTCTTGCCGGAACCGGACTCGCCCACGATGCCCAGCGCTCCGCCCTCGGGGACCTCGAAGGAGAGTCCCCGCACCGCGTGGACGTCGCCGTCGGCGGTCGGGAAGGTGATGGAGAGGTCGCGCACGGAGACGACGGGACGGCCGCCGCCTTCGTTCCCGGTTCCCGGAGTGCTCATTGCCAGGTCTTCCTTCGGCTCGGATGTCCCGCCGCGGCGGGCCGGAAAGAGGGTCGCGGTCGCAGGGCCCGCGGGCGTCAGCGGGCCGTGCGCACCCTGGGGTCGACCAGGGGGTAGAGCAGGTCCACGGCCAGGTTGCACAGGACGACGAAGAACGCGCCGAACAGGGTGACGCCGAGGATGACGGGCAGGTCGCTCTGCACGATCGCGGTGACCGCGTAGCGTCCGATGCCGTTGAGCGAGTACACCTGCTCGGTCAGCACCGCGCCGCCGAGCACCAGTCCGATGTCCAGCCCGAAGATGGTCAGGATCGGGGTCAGGGTGGGGCGCAGTCCGTGTTTGAGGACGACCCGGCTCTCCCTGAGCCCCTTGGCCCGGGCGGTGCGGATGTAGTCCTCGCCCATCGTCTCCAGCATGCCCGCGCGGGTCTGGCGCGCGTACTGCGCGGCGTGCAGGAAGGCCAGGGTGAGCCAGGGCAGCAGCAGCCCGGAGGCCCAGGCGAGCGGGTCCTCGGTGAACGGGGTGTACCTGGCGTTGGGGAAGAGGTCCCAGTCGTGCACCAGGAAGGCCAGGGCGAGCTGGCCGGTGAAGAAGATGGGCAGGGACACCGCGGCCAGGGCCAGTCCCATCGAGATCCGGTCGAAGACGCTTCCCCGCTTGACCGCCGAGACGACGCCCACGGCGACGCCGCCGAGGAGCCAGAGGACGGCCGCGCCCAGCCCCAGCGAGAAGGTGACCGGGAGCCGGTCCACGATCGCCGGGAAGACCTCCTGGTAGGTCTGGAAGGAGTAGCCGAAGCAGGGCGCGGAGCACTGCACGACGTCGTTGCCGAAGGTGTACTCGGCTCCGACGACGATGCCCTTGACGAACTCCCAGAACTGCAGGACCAGGGGCTGGTCCAGGTTGAGCCGGTCGATCGTGGCCTGGATCGCCGCCTCGGTGGGGGCCCTGCCCACGTACATGGTGGCCAACTGCTCGGTGGTCCGCCCGGCCAGCCTCGGGACCACGTAGAAGATGACGAAGGTCATCAGGGTCACCACGAGGAGCAGGACCACGCTCGCGCCCAGGCGCCGAAGGATGTATTTCAGCATCGCGGTCGGCGTCGGGGCCGGACGGGTGCTGTGGGTCCCGTCCGGCCCCGCGCCTTCACCTGCCTTCCCGCAACTGGTCGAAGGTGGCGTCTACTCGGTGTCGGTGGTGCCGAGGGTCATGTAGTCGTACATGTGCCAGCTCGGGTTGAAGTAGACGTTGGTCAGGTTGTCCGGCCGGTAGAGGACCGACTTCTGGAAGACGCCCGGCAGGATGGCGGCGTTCTCCATGACCAGCCGGTCGATCTCGGCGTAGATCTCCGCCTGCTCCTCGGGGTCCTCCACCCGGACGACCTCGTCGAACAGCGCGTTGACCTCGGGGTCGTCCAGCTCGGAGATGTTGGAGTTGCCCGCGTCCTTGATGGCGTCGCCGTCGAGGATGGAGCTCATGTAGCCGTAGCCGGAGGGCCAGTCCGCCATCCAGCCGTAGTAGTTGAGTCCCAGTTCGTTCTCGGCGACGAAGTCGGGGGAGCCGGCCTGGGTGTTGGTGAAGGTGTCGGACGGGAAGCCCTTGATCTCGGCCCGGATCCCGGCCTCGGCCAGGCTCTGCTGGACCGCCTCGACCGCGTCGACCTCGGCGGGGCGGTCGGAGCGCACGCCGATGTTGACGTCGAAGCCGTCGGGGTGGCCGCACTCCTCCAGCTTCTCCTGCGCCTTGTCCAGGCTGGCCTCGCCGGAGGCGGCCTCGTAGGGGTCGAGGGAGGAGTCGGCGCCGGGGATGCCCGGGGGCAGCACCTGGGTGGCGATGTCGCCGCCCAGTTCGCCGCCGTAGGCGCGCTGGATGCCCTCGCGGCCGACCGCGTACTGGATGGCCTGGCGGCAGGCGAGGTCGTCCAGCGGCTCGACCTTGGTGTTGACGGCGATGTAGAAGTGCGCGCCGGTGGTCGGGTTGTCGAGGTTGTCGCGGGCGTCCTCGTCGCTGACCAGCTGGCCCTTCATCGCCGGGCCCAGGCCGGTGCCGGCCAGGTCGACGTCGAGTTCACCGTTGACGAGGCGCTGGTCGATCTCGTTCTGGTCGACGCCCTCCTCGACGGTGATGCGGTCGGGCAGCGCGGTGCGCACGGGGTCGCTCTCGGCGTCCCACTCCTCGTTGCGGACCAGGACGAGGCCGTCGCCGGGGGTGTAGTCGTCCTCGAACCGGTACGGGCCGGAGGAGACGACGCGGGTCTGGTACTGCTCGCCCCTGTCGGCCTCGGCGGGGACCGGGGCGGTCTGCGGCTGGCCCAGGACGTAGGGGAAGTCCGCGAACGGCTCCTTGAGGTGGAAGACCAGGGTGTGGTCGTCGGGGGTCTCGACGGCGTCGAAGCCCTCCAGCGGGTCGCCGTCGCGGCCGTAGGGGCCCTCGTAGTCGTCGGCGTCCAGCAACTGCTGGAAGTACTTGGGGCCGTTGGGCAGCGCCTGGTCGCCGAAGTTGCTGCGCGCGATGGCGTACTTGATGTCCTCGGCGACGATCTCGGTGCCGTCCTCGTACCTGAGGCCCTCCTTGAGCCTGACGGTCCACTCGGTGCCGTCGTCGCTGACCTCGGGCAGGTCCGCGGCCAGGTCGGCGACCAGCTCGCTGGACTCCTCGCCGGGGACCGGGGAGTAGGTCAGCAGGGTGCGGGCGTAGTAGCGGCTGAAGTTCCAGACGTAGCCGTAGTAGGTGTTGCCCGGGTCGGTGCTCTCCATGTTGGCGGAGATGGCGTAGCGCAGGGTGCCGCCGGTGGCGTCGGAGGGGTTGACGACCTCGGTGCTGCCCTGGTCGAAGGACGCACCGCTGCCGCCGCCCCCTCCGGTCCCGTCATCGCCTCCGCAGGCGCTGAGCAGGAGGGTGGCCGCCGCGCCGAACGCGACGAATCCCATGACACGTCTCTTCACTGGGTTCCCTTTCTCATTACGGGTGGCGGCGGAGCCGCCGTGCGGGTGCGCGTGGTCGCCGGGGCGGCGCGCGTCAGTCGGAGGAGCGTGGGTCGAAGGCGTCGCGCAGTCCGTCGCCGAAGAGGTTGAAGGCGAGCACCGTGACGAAGATCGCGAGGCCGGGGATGATCACGAAGTGCGGCGCGACCGTGTAGTAGTCCAGTGACTCGGAGAGCATCCCGCCCCAGGTGGGGGTGGGCGGGTTGATGCCGACCCCGAGGAAGGACAGGGCCGCCTCGAAGAGGATGTTGGTGGGGATCAGCAGTGTCGCGTAGACCAGGATCGGCGCCACCAGGTTGGGCAGGATCTCGCGGAACAGGATGTGGCCGGTGCCCGCTCCCACGCTGCGCGCGGCCTCGACGAACTCGCGTTCGCGGAGCGTGAGGGTCTGTCCCCGCACGATCCGGCCGATGTAGGGCCAGCTGAAGAAGCCGATGATGAACACCAGCACGGCCACGCGCAGGGAGTTGTCGTTCAGGCCGAACGCGTTGTCGGGGACCACCCCGGTCAGCGCGATCGCGAACAGCAGCAGCGGGAAGGCCAGGAAGATGTCCATCGTGCGGCTGATGACGGTGTCGATCCAGCCGCCGAAGTAGCCGGCGACGATGCCGAGGACCGTGCCGATGAGGACGCACAGCAGGGTGGCCAGGAAGGCCACCAGCAGCGAGATGCGCGCGCCGTAGACGATCCGGCTGAACAGGTCCCGCCCGTTGACCGGTTCCAGGCCCAGCGGGTGCTCGGCGCTCATGCCGCCGGTCGGGTCGATGCCGCTCCACGGGTCGTCGGGGTCCTTGAGGACGCCCTGGGTGGCCGGATCGATGAGGTCGTAGTGGAACTGGTTGGGCGGGTGGCCGAACCACTGCGTCAGCAGCGGGGCGAAGACGGCGACCAGGATCAGCAGGGCGACGAAGACTCCTCCGCCCAGGGCGACCGGGTCCCTGCGCAGCCGCCGCCAGGCGATCTGGGTGAGGGAGCGGCTCGCGGTGTCGCGGGTCCCCTGGGTGACCGCCTCGGGTTCGGCATGCTGTGTCGACCCGGGCGTGTCCAAAGGCGCGGTCATGCCACCACTCCCCCGTTCCTCGCGCTTGTGGCTGCGACTTCGGCCGGACGGTTCGTCCGGTGCCGCGGTCGGACCGGAACCGCGGTGCGGTTCGCGTCCGTTCCCCGGTTCCGTCGACCAGATCAGGAAGTTCTGACGCAACCGGGAATCTGCGTGCGCCTGGTGACGCACTTCGCTAAAAATACTCCCCAGTAACTGGCAAATCGTCCAATTCTGGAATTGGTACCACAATCGTGATCCGAGCACTACCCATCCGTCACCCATCATTGATGTTACAGAAAGTGTTATTAAGTTCACTTAAAGTCAATAATCGGTGGCGGAGCGGGGTCCTCCGGGGAGGCGGACCGGGGCGAGCCGCTCCGGGAGGGCGGCAAAGCGGCCGTCGCGCGCCACGGGGCTCGGCGACCCGTGGCGCGCGACGGCGGGGGCGCGGCGGCCGGTGGCCCACACCCCGGGGAGCCCCTCCTCCCCCGGCTTCCGGCGCCCCACACGAAACTCCGCCCGTCCCCTGCGGGACGGGCGGAGCGCGTTGTCGGACGGAGCGGGGCGGGCCGCGGCGGTCAGCCGATCCCGCGCCTGCGCAGCAGTTCCTCGATCTCGGCGAAGTCGTCGTCGGCACCCGCCGGTGCCTTCTTCTGCCCGGCGCCCTCCCCCACGGCGGGCGCGGCCCGGCGGTCCGCCGCGGCCCCGGGCTCGGTGGCGGAGGACTTGGCGGACCTGCCTGCGCGCCTCCGCATCAGGCGGCCGGTGATCCACAGCACCACCGCGAGACCGGCCACCGCCACCCCGGCCCAGGCGAGGGGGTCGAGCACCAGTCCGACGAAGAACCGCACCAACTGGGCGACCAGCGACGCCAGGATCTCGATGAGTCCGATGAGACCGAACGCCAGCGGCAGCAGCGACCACGCCACGGCGCGCAGCCCCGCGGAGGCGCCCCGGCGACGCCACACCACCCACGAGACGATCAGCCCCACCACGGTGAGTGCGGCGCCCAGCAGCAGACCTTCGAACGGCATCTGTGTCGGCATGGTCCCAGTCTCACTCCGCGATCGGTGTTCCCACATCGGGTTTCTCCCCTAGTGGAGGCTCCCTATGCGGACTTTCCGCCGGTTTCGGGGATTCAGGACCGGGCCGCGCGGCGCAGCCAGGCCGCGTCGACGGCCTCCAGGGAGGGCACCACGTGCCGCCGCTCGGCCGCGGGGATGGGCACCAGGTGGGGCACCGCGACCACGACACACCCCGCCGCCTGCGCCGAGGCCACCCCCGTGGGGGAGTCCTCCACCGCCACGCAGTGGCGCGGATCGACGCCCAGCAGCCGCGCGGCCTTGAGGTAGGGCTCGGGATGCGGCTTGTTGCGGGACACCTCGTCCCCGGCGACCGAGACGGTGAAGCAGTGGTCGCCCACACAGCGCAGCGAGGCGGCCACCATCGACCGGTAGGTCGAGGTGACCAGCGCCATGGGCACGCCCTCCGCGTCCAACTCGGCGAGCAGCTCCTTGGCGCCGGGCCGCACCGGAGCGCCCTCGGCCAGCCGCCGCTCCATGGCCGCGTACAGCATGGCGACGATCTCGGTCTCGGAGGTGCGCGCCCCCGTGCACCCGGCGATGTGGGAGGCCACCATCGGCGCGGAGCCGCCGAGGCAGTGCCGCTGGTCCTCGGCGGTCCACTCGTGGCCGAACGCCGCCGCGACCTCCGCCTCGCTGGCCGCCCACATCTGCTCGGTGTCGATCAGCGTGCCGTCCATGTCGAACAGGACGGCCTGCGGGGTCTCAGCGGCCATAGGACACCTCCGTGGACGCCTCCGCCCCCCGGCTCAGGGGAGGAGGCGGACTCGTGCGGACAGGACGGAAGGGGCGGTCTGCGGCACGTCACCCCCGGCGGACGGCCGCCGGGCCCCGCCCAGCCGGCGGGGAGAACACCGTCAGACGTTGAAGTATTTCGCCTCCGGGTGATGAACGACGATCGCGTCGGTGGACTGCTCGGGAACAAGTTGGAACTCCTCGGACAACGTCACGCCGACGCGCTCGGGACGCAGCAGCTCCACGATCTTGGCGCGGTCCTCCAGGTCGGGGCAGGCCCCGTAGCCCAGGGAGAACCGCGCGCCCCGGTAGCCCAGCCTGAAGAAGGCGTCCAGGTCGGCGGGGTCCTCACCGGCGTAGCCGAGCTCGGCGCGCACCCGGGTGTGCCAGTACTCCGCGAGCGCCTCGGTGAGCTGCACCGACAGTCCGTGCAGCTCCAGGTAGTCGCGGTAGGCGTTCTTCTCGAACAGCTCGGCGGTGGCCCGGCTGATCGCCGACCCGACGGTGACCACCTGGAAGGCCACCGTGTCGAGCTCCCCGGACTCCTTGGGGCGGAAGAAGTCGGCCAGGCACAGGTGCCGGTCGCGGCGCTGCCTCGGGAAGGTGAACCGGGTGCGTTCGGCTCCGTCGTCGTCCAGGACCACCAGGTCGTCGCCCTCGCTGTAGCAGCGGTAGTAGCCGTAGACGACCGCCGCCTCCAGCAGCCCC
The DNA here is from genome assembly GCF_003574835.2 of Thermobifida halotolerans. Classification (NCBI taxonomy): domain Bacteria; kingdom Bacillati; phylum Actinomycetota; class Actinomycetes; order Streptosporangiales; family Nocardiopsidaceae; genus Thermobifida; species Thermobifida halotolerans. The sequence continues at coordinate 2,510,466 of NZ_CP063196.1, forward strand.
TCGGTCTGGATGCGGTCCAGCCACATGCGCAGCCGCGGCCGCCCCTCGGTCTCGACCAGCTCCTCGTAGCCGGGGCCGTCGCCGCGCGAGCCCTTCAGCCCCCACTGGCCCATGAAGGTGGCGCGTTCGTCGAGGAAGGCCGCGTAGTCGGCCAGCGGGACGCCCTTGCTGATGCGGTCGCCCCAGAACGGCGGCGTGGGGACCGGGTTGTCGGTGGCCACGTCGCTGCGCGCGGGCATCTGCTCGGGCTCGGTGACGGCGAGCTTCGCCCCGCTGACCCGGCGGCGCCGCAGCGGCGGCAGTTCGGCGCCCTCCACGCCGCGCTTGACGGCCATGACGGCGTCCATCAGCCGCAGCCCCTCGAAGGCGTCGCGGGCGTAGCGCACCTCGCCCTTGAAGATCTCGGCCAGGTCCTGTTCCACGTAGGAGCGGGTCAGCGCCGCCCCGCCCAGCAGCACCGGGTAGCGCTCGGCGATCCCGCGGGCGTTCATCTCCTCCAGGTTCTCCCGCATGACCACCGTGGACTTCACCAGCAGACCGGACATGCCGATGACGTCGGCGCGGTGCTCCTCGGCGGCGTCCAGGATCGCCGAGACGGGCTGCTTGATGCCCAGGTTGACGACCTCGTAGCCGTTGTTGGACAGGATGATGTCGACGAGGTTCTTGCCGATGTCGTGCACGTCGCCCTTGACGGTGGCCAGCACGATGCGGCCCTTGCCCTCGTCGCCCTCGACCCTGTCCATGTGCGGTTCCAGGTAGGCCACGGCGGCCTTCATCACCTCGGCCGACTTCAGCACGAACGGCAGCTGCATCTGCCCGGACCCGAACAGCTCGCCGACGGTCTTCATGCCCGCCAGCAGCGTGTCGTTGACGATGTCGAGCGCGGGGCGCTGGGCCAGCGCCTCGTCGAGGTCGGCCTCCATCCCGGCCATCTCGCCGTCGACGATGCGCCGCTCCAGGCGCTCCCACAGCGGCAGCGCGGCCAGCTCCTCGGCCCGGGAGGCGCGCAGCTGCTGGGCGTCGACGCCCTCGAACAGCTCCAGGAACCGCTGCAGCGGGTCGTAGTCGCCGGTGCGGCGGTCGTAGACCATGTCGAGGGCCACCCGCCGCTGCTCCTCGGGGATGCGGTTCATCGGCAGGATCTTGGAGGCGTGCACGATCGCGGCGTCCAGCCCGGCCTGGACGCACTCGTGCAGGAACACCGAGTTGAGCACCATGCGCGCGGCCGGGTTGAGCCCGAAGGAGACGTTGGAGACGCCCAGCACGGTCTGCACGTCGGGGTGGCGCCGCTTCAGCTCGCGGATGGCCTCCACGGTCTCCAGGGCGTCGCGGTAGGACTCCTCCTGGCCGGTGGCGATGGTGAAGGTCAGGCAGTCGACGAGGATGTCGGACTCGCGGATGCCGTACTCGCCGGTGAGCTGGGCGATGATCCGCTCGGCGACCTCGACCTTCTTGGCCGCGGTGCGCGCCTGCCCCTCCTCGTCGATGGTCAGCGCGATCAGGGCGGCGCCGTGCTCGGCGGCCAGCGAGGCGACCCTGGCGAAGCGGGAGTCGGGGCCGTCGCCGTCCTCGTAGTTGACGGAGTTGAGGACCGCGCGTCCGCCGATCATCTCCAGCCCGGCCTCCAGTACGGCGACCTCGGTGGAGTCGAGCACCAGGGGCAGGGTGGAGGCGGTGGCCAGCCGGGAGGCCAGCTCCCGCATGTCGCGCACCCCGTCGCGGCCGACGTAGTCGACGCACAGGTCGAGCATGTGCGCGCCGTCGCGGATCTGGTCGCGGGCGATCTCGACGCAGTCGTCGTAGCGTTCGTCGAGCATGGCCTCGCGGAACGCCTTGGAGCCGTTGGCGTTGGTGCGTTCGCCGATGGCCAGGTAGCTGGTGTCCTGCCGGAACGGCACGCTCTGGTAGACGGAGGCCGCCGCGGGCTCGGCGAGCGGCCTGCGTTCGACGACGCCGCGGCCCCGCACCCGCTCGACCACCTGCCTGAGGTGCTCGGGCGTGGTGCCGCAGCAGCCGCCCACCAGGGACAGGCCGAACTCGCGGACGAAGGTGTCGTGGGCGTCGGCCAACTCGTGCGGCCGCAGCGGGTAGACGGCCCCGTCCGCGCCCAGCTCGGGCAGGCCCGCGTTGGGCATGCAGGTGATCGGGACCCGGGAGTGGTGGGCGAGGTAGCGCAGGTGCTCGCTCATCTCGGCCGGTCCGGTGGCGCAGTTCAGGCCGATCGCGTCGACGCCCAGCGGCTCCAGGGCGGTGAGCGCGGCGCCGATCTCGGAGCCCACCAGCATCGTGCCGGTGGTCTCGATGGTGACCTGGACGATGACCGGGGTGTCGGTTCCCGCGGCGCGGCGGGCGCGCCGCGCGCCGACCACGGCGGCCTTGGTCTGCAGCAGGTCCTGGCAGGTCTCGACGAGGATCGCGTCGGCCCCGCCGTCGATGAGCCCGCGCGCGCACTGCTCGTAGTGGTCGCGCAGCAGGGCGTAGGGGGCGTGCCCGAGCGTGGGCAGCTTCGTGCCGGGACCGACCGACCCGAGGACGTAGCGGGCCTGGTCGGCCGTGCTGTGGGCGTCGGCGGCCTCGCGGGCCAGCCGCGCCCCGGCCTCGGCGAGCTCGTAGGTGCGGTCGGTGATGCCGTACTCGCCGAGGTTGCCGAAGTTCGCGCCGAAGGTGTTGGTCTCCACGCAGTCGACGCCCACCCGCAGGTACGCCTCGTGGATCGACCGCACCACGTCGGGTCGGGTGATGTTGAGGATCTCGTTGCATCCCTCATGGCCCTGGAAGTCGTCCAGGCTCAGGTCGTGCGCCTGGAGCATGGTGCCCATCCCCCCGTCGGCGACGATGACGCGGGAACCGAGGGCCTCACGGAAGGAGAGTCGAGTGCTCATAGACCTTTGACTTCGAGTTGACGGCGGCGCGGAGCCGGAGACGGCCACCGCGCTGGGACGGTTGGGCGGCGGGACGCCGGGGCACCACTCCCGACGGCACTGCCAGTGTGTTCGACGATAGCGCACCGTGGTTACGCCCCTCTGCCCGCTTTCGCCCCCGGGTCCGCCGGGTGTGGCGTGATCCACATCGCCGTCCGTTTCCCCCGCCGGGACCGAGCCGTCCCCCGGCGGGTACGGGTGACCGACCCGGCACGCTCACCGCCGGATCACCGGTTTGTTCGCTTTGCCCCTACGGCGACGGCGCGATTGAACATATGGTGGTTCCAGCAGTGGTGTCGAAGGTCGACGACGATCCGACACCCAGGATCCCGATGACTGAAGGAGGCGGCCTGTGCCTGAGCTCGACAGCGTCTCGGAGCTGGTCGAGCCCGTGATGGTGGCCGCGTTCGAGGGCTGGAACGACGCCGGTGAGGCGGCCAGCGCCGTGATCGACCACCTGGCCGACATCTGGGGCTCCACGGAGCTGGTCTCCCTGGACTCGGAGGACTACTACGACTTCCAGGTCACCCGCCCCCGGGTCACCACGGTGGACGGTGTCAGCCAGGGCATCCACTGGCCCGGCGTGGACGTGTCCGTGGCCCGCTCCCCCGGCGGCCGGGACGTGGTGCTGGTGCGGGGCGCCGAACCCAGCATGCGCTGGCGCGGCTTCGCCAGCGACCTGCTGTCGGTGGCCCGCGAGCTGGGCGTGCGGCGGGTGGTCCTGCTGGGGGCGCTGCTCGCCGACGTGCCGCACACGCGGCCGGTTCCGGTCACGGGCGTGTTCTCCCACCCGGAGTTGGCCGGGGCGGTGAGCCTGGAGCCGACCACCTACGAGGGACCGACCGGGATCATCGGCGTGCTGCACGAGGCGTTCAGCGCCGCCGGTCTGGAGACGGTCTCCCTGTGGGCGGCCGTACCCCACTACGTGGCCCAGCCGCCCAGCCCCAAGGCGACGCTGGCGCTGGTCCGCCGGGTCGAGGACACCCTGGACCTCACGGTGCGGCTGGGAGAGCTGCCCGAGGACGCGCGCGCCTGGGAGCGCGGTGTCGACGAACTCGCCGCCCAGGACTCCGACATCGCGGGATACGTGCGCAGCCTGGAGGAGGCCAAGGACGCCTCCGAACTTCCCGAGGCCTCCGGCGAGGCCATCGCCCGCGAGTTCGAACGCTACCTGCGGCGCCGCAGAGGCGGTTCCTGACCGTCTTCCGCCGCGCACACGGCTGCGGCCCACCCCCGTCGGGGGTGGGCCGCAGCCGTGTGCGGCGTTCAGGCCGCGGTGATCCGCCGCCACTCGCCGGTGGCCAGGACCGCCGCCCACGCCCCGGCGATCCGGGCCAGGCCCCGGCGGACCTCGTCGACCACGGCGGGCGCCAGCGGGGACAGCGCCGCCTCACCGGGGTTGAGCCGGACGGTCACCCGGAGCCCGTCCAGGACCCGCTGGGCCCGCGCGATCGCCTCGGCGTCCGCGCTCTCGCCCGCGGCCGCGCGCAACTGGGCGCGCATGCCGTCGCGCAGGGCGAGCGCCTCGTCGAAGTCGGCGAGGGTGATGGGAATGGCGCTTTCCGGGATCAGTCGGTGTTCGCGCAGGAAGCGGGCCAGGTCCGCTCGGTCGGCCAGGGTGTCACCGGTGGTGACGAAGTCGCGGATGAGCGTGGCCGCGGCGCTCGTGTTGTCGGGGGTTGCCATTCCCCAATGACATCACGAATCGCCACCGGGTGTTGACGTTTCGCGTGACCGGCGCCTCCGGCGCGCGGCCCGCCTCAGTCGGCGTCCTCGTCCTCCCGGATCGCGGCGAGCAGGCGGCGGGCCTGTTCGGCGGCACTGTCGTCGGCGGATTCGCCGAACAGTTCGACCGCGGCGGCGGCCTCGGCGGCGGCCTCGGCCGCGGGGGCACTGCCCCACAGGATGAGGGCGCGGCCGTAGCGGATCGTGCCACGCTGGTAGAGCTCCGCCGTCCGCGGCAGCGAGGGGGCGGCGGCCGCCCGGTCCAGCCACTGCTCGGCCAGCCGCGAGGCCGCCAGGGCCGCCTCGGTGTCGCCGGCCCGCTTCAGCGCCATCGCCCGGCGCTGGTGGCCCTCGGCCACCATGGAGGGCTCCTCCAGCGCCTCCCAGACCGCCGCGGCGGCGGCGTGGTGCTCGGCCGCCTCGGCGTTCCGGTCGAGCCGCTCCAGCAGGCGGGCGGCGTCGGCGTGCAGGTAGGCGGTGAGGTCGGGCTCCTGCTCGGGGTCGTGGAGGGCGATGAGCTCCTCCCAGCGCGCCACGGCGTCGTCGAGTTCCCCGAGCTCGGTGAGCGCCTTGGCCAGGACCTCGCGCAGCACCATCCGGTCGGACACGTCGAGCCGGGCCGCCTCCTCCATCGCCACGGCCTCCTCGGCGACCTCCGCGGCCTCGAAGTGCCGTCCGCTGCCCTGGTAGGCGCGGGCCAGCGGAACCCGCGCGTGCGCGGCCAGCGGCTCCGCTCCCAGCGCGGTGGCCTGCGCGACCGCCTCGGCCAGGGGCGCCACGGCCCGGGCGTACTCCCGCTCCTCGCACAGCCAGTGGCCCCGGGTGAGCGCGACGGCGACGCGCAGCCCGTCGGGGACGGCGGAGGCGGGCTGGGCGGCGGCCTCGTCCAGAGCCCGCCAGGCGGCCTCCGGCTCCGCGCCGTCGAGCGCGCGCAGCAGGCAGGCGTGCCGGTAGGCGGCGTCGGCGACCAGCTCGGCCACGCCGCTCTCGCGGGCGGCCCGCCTGGCCCGGGCGAGCACCGCCTCCTGGTCCTCGTGGGCGGTGTCCGCCGCTCCGAGGACGGCCGCGAGCAGCATCAGCGCCGAGGCCCGCAGGTCGGGGCCTGCCGCGTCCAGGTCCGTCTCCTCCAGCAGGGTCCGGGCCCGCGCGAACTCGCCCCGCTCGGCCAGGCAGGAGGCGAGCCGGGCGCGCGACGCCGCCCGGTCGTCGGCGTCGCCGTGCGCGTCCAGGTAGGCCACGGCCCGCTCCAGCAGCGACAGCCCCTCGGGGTCGCCGCTCCTGTCCAGGACCGCGCCCAGGCGGCCGAGGGTGCGCCGGCGGTCGGGTTCGCGTCCGGCGGCGGCGTAGTGGTCGGCGGCGGCGCGGTAGTGCTCGGCCGCGCCCGCGGGGTCGCCGTCGCTCTCGCGCATCCGCCCCTCGGCCTCGGCGCGGCGGCCCCGCGCCCAGGCGGGCGGTTCGCCGTCGGCGGTCAGCTCGTCGAAGCGGCGCCACGCCGCGCGCGCCCGCTCCTCCTGCCTGCCCCGCCACCACCGCTCGGCCTGCTCCAGGAGCTCGGACCAGTCCTCGGCGAACGGTTCGACGCTCGGCGGCGCGGCCGCGGCAGGGGGGCGCGGACGCGGCGCGTACTCGGTCAGCGCCAGGGAGTCCACGACCGGTTCGGCGGCCAGGTGGGCGCGCACCCAGTCGGTCTGCGCGGTGGTTCCGTTGCGGGCGTCGAACCGGGCGGCGGTCTCGTAGGCGTGGGCGCGCAGCAGGTCGCGCAGTTCGGTGGCGCCGACCTCGGCGGCGGGCCGGTCGCCGTGGGCGGGGCGGCGCACCGGCAGACCGTCGTGGCCGGCGGCCGCGAGCCGGTCCAGCAGCAGCGCGGCCGAGGCGGCGAAGTCCATGGCGTCCATGGGGCTGGGCGGCTCGTCCAGCGCGCCCAGGTGCCGTTCCAGGATCTCCAGGCCGCGCGCGTGGTTGCCGGTCAGGGCGCAGAAGAACAGGTGGTCGCCGATACTGGAGAGGTAGTGCTCCTCCTGGCGGCGGTGCACGCGGTAGGTGCGGCGGTGGGCGTCCGCGGCCGCGTCGTGGCGCCCGGTGCGCAGGTAGGGCTCCATGAGGGTGGTCAGGATTCCCTGCGGCTGCTCGATGCAGGTCAGCCGCCCCGACAGCACCGGTTCGGCCACGGCGATCGCCTCTTCGTGGGCGCCCCGCCACACCAGGTGGGAGGCCATGCCGGAGGGGACGCAGCCCTCGCAGTCGGAGGTCTCGTCGCGCGCGGTGGTGCGCCACAGCTCGAACGCCGCGTCGGCGGCCGCGACGTCCCCGAGGTGGCGGGCCACCCGGCAGCGCAGGCCGTGCACGGCGTGCAGGCTGTGGCCGCCCTCCCGGTAGCGGCGCTCCATGTCGTCGAGCACCGCGCGGGTGCGGTCCAGCGGGATCTCGGGGAAGTCGATGAGCGAGACCACCATCCACTTGAACTGCCACAGCAACTGGTGGTTGGCGTGGGGGCCGTAGCGGGTCGGGGCGGCGTCGAAGGCGCTCAGGCAGCGCGTGAAGGTGGCGAAGGCGCGCGCCGGCTCCCCGCCGTACTTGTAGGCCTGGGTGAGGCTCATCCTCAGCCAGAACAGCTCCTCCTCGTCCGCGCCGTCGAGGGAGGCCAGTTGCAGCGCCTTCTCCAGTGCCGTGCTGCGGGCCCGGCCGTAGGGCAGGGCCGAGGCCCGCTCGGCCACGTCGCGCCAGTCGTGTCCGCTCACGTCCGCTCCTCGGGATCGGCCGGGGCGGCCCAGTCCAGCAGCCCCAGGAAGGACCGGTTCAGCACCGCGGTGTCGGCGGGCCGCAGGGGGTGGCGGCCGTGCAGCAGGGCCTGGCCGTACAGCGCCTGCACGGCCAGGGTGACCAGCTCGGGGTCGGCCAGGGCGGTGACGCGCCGGGTCAGCGGGTTGGCGTGGTTGAGCACCAGGCGGGGCCGGTCGGCGGCCAGCGCGGGTTCCAGCGCGCCCAGCACGTCGGCCCACAACTGGTCGGCCTCGGCCCGGGACTCGGCGATCTCGGCGCGGTGCTCGGCGGCGCGGCTGGTCAGGTACAGCGCGGGCAGCGAGGCCGGTGCGTAGCTGCGCAGGGTCACGGTGCAGCCCAGCGGGTCGAGGGCGCGTTCGGCGGTGTGCAGGAAGTCGCGCAGCCGCAGCTCGGTTCCCGACTCCAGCACGCCGAAGCGGGTGGTCAGCTCGCCGGGGTCGAGGGGGCGCAGCGCCGCGGCGGAGTCCAGGTCGCCCAGGCGGGCGACGATCTCGGCGTCGTAGACGTAGCCCGCGTTGACCAGCCCCACCCCCTGGGCGGCGGCGACCGCCGAGAGTCTGCGGAACTCGTCGACGTCGGGGGTGTAGCGGGCCTCGGGGTGCCGCCGGGAGAACTCGGCCAGGGTCATCGCGCCGGAACTGGTCTCGAACTCCAGCCAGCGGTGCACCAGGTCCAGCATCGCGTCGTCGTGCACGGCCAGGGCCTTGACGCCGACGTGGTGCAGCCGCAGGAAGTGGCGCAGCGCCTCGGGGTCGCTCTCGGCCAGGGTGACCAGCCAGTCGCGGACCTGGTCGCCGAGCACCTCGCGCACGTGCCCCAGCAGGTCGTCCTCGTAGAGGGCCTCGCGGCTGGCGGTGGGCCGCAGCTCCTCGGTGTCGACCACGCAGCGCACGAAGAACGCCCAGTCGGGCAGCAGGTCGGCGACGTTGTCGGCGAGCAGCATGCGTTTGAGGTAGACCCGGTGGGTGGCGCGCACCGTGGGGTTGGCCGGGGCGGGCAGCACGAACGCCACCCCGCGCAGGCCCGCCTCGGGCACCTCCAGGTCGATCGCGTCGAGCGGGGCGAAGCCGAACAGGGTGCGGCAGTAGTCGTCCAGCGCGGCGCGGCGGCGCGCCGGGGTGGGGTGGGCGCGGCTCCACGGCGGCCCCTGCTCGGTGACGTCGACGGCGTCGACGCGCAACCGGACCGGCAGCAGCGCGCCGTAGTGGCGGGCCAGGTCGGTGACGGTGCGCGCGCCGAACCACTCTTCGGCGTCGCGGCGCGGCCGCAGGACGACGGTGGTGCCGACCTCCTGCCGCTCCTCACCGGCCCGCTCCACCAGGTAGCGGCCGTCGGCGTGGCCGACCCAGCGCACGGTGGGGCCGCCGCGGACCGAGCGGGTGCGCACCTCGATCTGGTCGGCGACGAGGAAGCCGGACAGCAGGCCGATGCCGAACTGGCCGAGGAACTCGTGGCGGGCGTAGCCCAGTTCGTCGCGCTTGCCGGAGCGTCCGATGGTGGCGAGCAGTTCGTGCACCTGCGGCTCGGTCAGCCCCACCCCGGTGTCGTGGACGCGCAGCGTGCCGTCGCCGGTGTGCTCGGGGGTCTCGACGCGGATCTCGGCGGGCGCGTCGGGGTCGTCGGCGCGGCGCGCGGTGACGGCGTCGACCCCGTTCTGCAGCAGTTCGCGCAGATACACCCGTGGGCTGGAGTACAGGTGGCGACTGAGCAGGTCGACCACCCCCCGCAGGTCCACCTGGAACGCGCGTTCGGTCACGGTCGGCCCTTTCCACCCGCTGTGTCGTCGTGCCCTCGCACGAAACATGGCGCGTTGCACTATAACGCTGTGCGACGACACTTTCCCCCGGCTCTTCGATCCGCCCCCGCGGGTCCCGGGGCGGGTGGGGGACGGGCCGGGACGCGGTGTCCCGGCCCGCGCTCTCAGCGGTCGAGCGCCACGCCCAGGAGGGTGTCGACGGTGTCGCGCATGAGCGCCGGAGCCGCCGGGTCGCCCCCCTCCGCGCCCAGGGCCGCCTCGACCCAGGAGTCCACCGCGGCCAGCGCGGCGGCGGTGTCCAGGTCGGCGGCGAGCGCGGCGCGCACCCGGGCCAGCAGCGGCGCGGCGTCGGGGGCGGCCTCCAGCGCGGCGGCGGCCCGCCAGCGCTCCAGCCGCCGCTCGGCGGTGCGCAGCTCCTCGCCGGTCCACTCCCAGGGAGTGCGGTAGTGGTGGGCCAGCAGGGCCAGCCGGATCGCCATCGGGTCGGTGCCCGCCTCGCGCAGCTTCGAGACGAACACGAGGTTGCCGCGCGACTTGGACATCTTCTCGCCGTCCAGGCCGACCATGGCCACGTGCAGGTAGGTGTGGGCCTGGGGGTGGGTGCCGGTGGCGCAGCGGGCCTCGGCCGCGCCCATCTCGTGGTGGGGGAAGACCAGGTCGTCGCCGCCGCCGTTGAGGTCGAAGCCCATGCCCAGTTCGCGCAGCGAGATGGCGCTGCACTCCACGTGCCAGCCGGGTCGGCCGCGTCCCAGGGGGGTGTCCCAGGCGGGTTCGCCGGGGCGTTCGGCCCGCCACAGCAGCCAGTCCAGCGGGTCCTTCTTGCCGGGGCGGTCGGGGTCGCCGCCGCGTTCGGCGAACAGCTCCAGCATGGTGGCGCGGTCCAGGTTGGAGACGCTGCCGAACCGGGAGGCGGCGGCCGCCGAGAAGTAGATGTCGCCGTCCAGGTCGTAGGCGGCCCCCGCCGCGCGCAGCCGTGTGATGAACTCGGCGATGAGGTCGACCGACTCCACGACGCCGACGAAGGCGCGCGGCGGCAGGATCCGCAGTGCCGCCATGTCCTCGCGGAACACCTGGATCTCGCGTTCGGCGAGCCGCCGCCAGTCCTGTCCGGTGGCCTCGGCCCGCTCCAGCAGCGGATCGTCGACGTCGGTGATGTTCTGCACGTAGTCAACGGCGTGCCCGGCGTCCCGCCACACCCGGTTGACCAGGTCGAAGGTGAGATAGGTGAAGGCGTGGCCGAGGTGGGCGGCGTCGTAGGGGGTGATACCGCAGACGTACATCCGCGCGGTGGTTTCGGGGGCGGTGGTGCGCAGGGAGCCGGTGACGGTGTCGTGCACGCTGAGCGGCCCGCCGTGGTCCGGCAGGGCGACGATTTCGGGCGCAGGCCAAGAACGCATGATCACGAGGGTATCCGCCGATACGGGCGCCACCGGTGCCGGGGCCGACCGCTTCCCCGCCGCCGTCCGTCACGTCCCGGAGGGGCCGACCGGGTCGCCGCGCCGTGCCGACCGGGTGATCAGCCGCATGCTCACCACCACCGCGACCAGGCACAGCACGGCCAGCACCGGGTTGTCGTGTGCCCAGTGCCACAGCGCGGCGCCCAGCGCCACCACGTACAGCAGCCAGTAGGCGGCGGTCTCCCACATGCGCGGTCTGGCCATGGTGCACCTCGCCCTTCCTGACTGCGGACGGCCGGTCGCCGCGTCCGATCCGGTCACTGTTACGGACGTGCGCGGTCGTTGCGGGGTTTACCGGGCACTTCACCGGATCATGCGCCAGGCCGCGGGGTCGCCGGGGGCGTCGGTGAAGGCGTAGCGCAGGGTGTGCGCGGTGGCGGCCAGCAGCGTGATCGAACCGGTCGCCCAGGTCCGGCCGTCGGCCAGCTCGATCCGGGCCACCAGCGCCGAGCGGTCGTCCTCGCCGGTCCCGCCGAGGGCGGTGCGCGCCCCGCCCTCGGCGGCCTCGTCGAGCAGCCGCACCCACTCCCCCCAGACCTCGCCGACCTCCCGGGCCGTGCGCAGCGCGGACTCCTCGGGTGCGGGGCGGACCGCCTCGAACAGCGGGCGGTGGCGGACGGCGCGCGGCGCGTCCTCGTCCAGGCCGGTGTTGACGACGACGCTGACGCCCCGGGGGATCTCCCTCTCGACCAGCGTCGCGCCGTCCCAGCTGAGCAGTGCGGCCCGCCCGGGGTCGGCCACGACCAGGTGGAAGGGGTCGAAGGCGCGCAGCTCGGCCCCGTCCAGCCCGAGCGAGCCGGTCGCGGCCGCGCGCAGCGGAAGCTCCCCCCTGCTGCGGCGCGCCACCCCCGGCGGCACGGTGGTGTCGAACACCGGACGCCGCCCCGGGGCGGTCAGGGAGTCGAGCCGCCCGTTGAGCACCGCGGCGACGCGGGGCGTTCCCGCCTCGGGGGGCGCGGCCGCCAGCCAGGTGCCGCCGGCGAGCGCGTCGCGTCCGCCGATCAGCCGCGGCCACCGCGGCCAGTGCCGGTCCGGGCCCTCGAAGGGCCGGTCGGTCATCTCGTCACGCAGCGCTGCGACCAGGAGCGGGACGGGGGAGGAGGGATCGAATCCCACGATGGCGGTGCACATGCGGTGGCTCCTCGACTTCGTCGGGAACGGGGGACGGGCACGGACGCGCCGCCTCCGCCGCTCCCGTAGGTTCGGGCTGCGCGACGCAGCCCCGATTGTCGCAGCACGCTCTCTTCCAGTATCGGCGGGAGGGTGGTCGATGGCCCAGCAGGGGGAACAGGCGCCGACTGCGTCCGAGGAGGCCGCGTCGGCCGGGCTGTCCTCGGCACAGGTCGCCCAGCGGCTGGCCGACGGCCTGGGCAACGACGTTCCGGTGCGGGCGGGCCGCACCGTCGGGCAGATCATCCGGGCCAACGTGTTCACCCGCATCAACGCGATGATCGCGGTGCTGTTCGGGATCATCGCGGTCGCCGGCCCCGTCCAGGACGGGTTGTTCGCCCTCGTCATCGTGGCCAACACGCTGATCGGGACCGTCCAGGAGCCGCGCGCCAAGAAGACCCTGGACGCGCTGGCCACCGTCGGAGCCGCCCGGCCGCGGGTGGTGCGCGACGGCTCGGTGGTCGAGGTGAGCGCCCAGGAGGTGGTGCTGGACGACCGGTTCGCGGCCCTGCCGCACGTGGTGGCCGAGGGGCGCCGGGTCACCGGCCGCATCGAACGGGTCGCCAACCTGTTCCTCACCAAGACCGTGTACTCGATGACCATGGCCACCGTGGTGAGCCCGCTCACGGTCGCCCACCCCCTCCGCGGTGGTGACGGCCCTGGCGGTGGCGGGGGCGGCGGCCGCCCTCATCACCGCGGTGCGCCTCGTCGACGACCGGCTGCTGTCCCGGCGGCGCTCAGATCGGCGGCCACGGCAGCGCGGGCCAGTCCTCCGGCGGGTAGGGGTGCACCCGGTGCTCGCACAGCACCTCCACCCGACGGCGGGTCGCGTACCGCTCCGTGTCGGTCAGGTGCCGGGCCAGGGTGCGCGACAGCGGGCTGCCGGGGTCGGCCAGCGACTCCCGGAGCGCGGCCAGCCGCTCCACGGCCTCCCCGGGCAGCGGCTGCCCCGCCCACTGCCACAGCACCGTGCGCAGCTTGTACTCCGCGGAGAAGGACACCCCGTGGTCGCAGCCGTAGAGGCGGCCGTCGGGAGTGGGCAGCAGGTGGCCGATCTTGCGGTCGGAGTTGTTGATGACCGCGTCGAACACCGCCATTCGCCGCAGCCGCGGGTCGGCGGTGTCGCGGGCCAGCTCCACCGGGTCCACCGCCGTGTCGACGTCGATCCACAACTGCACCATGCCGGGGCCGTGCGGGGCGTCGTCGCGGTACACGGTGGGCGGCACCAGGTCCCAGCCCAGGGCCTGGGACACCGCGTGCGCGGCGACCTCGCGCCCGGCCAGGGTGCCGTCGGGGAAGTCCCACAGCGGGCGCTCCCCGGCGACCGGCTTGTACACGCAGGCCGCGACGCGTCCCGCTCCTGCCACCTCGCAGTACAGGGTGGTGTTGGAGGCGCCGGTGAGTCTGCCGAGCACGGTGAGGCGCCCGGAACCGAGCAGTTCCAGGTCGCCGTCGGTGTCGGAGCGGCCGTGCGGCGCCGCGGTCATGGCGGTTGGTCCGTTTCCGTGGTCGGCGGCTACTCGATCCCCACGGGCCGGTAGCCGTTCTGGCGCGGGCAGATGTGTCCGTCCGGGTCGAGGGGGTTGCCGCACAGGGGGCAGTCGGGACGGCCCGCCGCCACCACGCGCAGCGCCCGTGCGGCGAAGGCGCGCGCCTCGGCCGGGGTCAGGTGGACCCGCAGCACGTCGTGGGTGACGTCGTCGGAGAACGCCTGGACCTCTTCGGCCGCGGCCTCGGAGCCCGGTTCGATCTCGCGGATCTGCTGGGCCTCGATGATGACCCGGCGGCTCTCGGCGTCCCAGGCCAGCGCGAGCGTGCCGACCCGAAACTCCTCCTCGATCGGCTGCCGCAGGGGTTCGTTGTCCTCCTCGGCGGTCTCGTGCAGGTCGGGGTCGTCGCCGAAGCGCCGCCGCGCCTCCTCCAACAGCTCACCGACCCGCTCCGCCAGCGCGGCGACCTGCGCCTTCTCCAAAGCGACGCTGGTGACCCGGCCGTCGCCCTCCGCCTGGAGGAAGAAGGTGCGCTCTCCTGGCGGTCCGACGGTGCCGGCCACGAATCGTTCGGGAGGGTCGTACTGGTACAGGGGCATCGACGGGGACTCCGGGCTGGGTCGGGTGGTTGCGCCTGGCGGCCTGGCTCTACACCCTTTTCTATCAGCCTTTCCGTCAGCCTTCTCCGGCGCCGCCGCCGACCACGGCGTCGCCGGAGGCCGCGTCCGCGGGCCGCAGCCCCGCCGTGGTGCCGCCCAGGTCGTTGACGCGCAGCAGGAACGGCCGCAGCGCGGTGTAGCGGACCGCGCTCAGCGAACACGGGTCGACCTGGATGCGCTGGAACTGGTCCAGGTGCAGCCCCAGGGCGTCGGCCACGATCGCCTTGATGACGTCGCCGTGGCTGCACACCAGGTAGACGGGGGTGTCGTGGTCGGCGAGCAGTCGCGCGTTGTGGTCGCGCACCGCGCTCACCGCGCGGTGCGCGGTCTCGGCCAGGCTCTCACCGCCGGGGAAGCGGGCGGCGCTGGGGTGGGCCTGCACGACCGGCCACAGCGGGTCCTCGGCGAGTTCGTCGAGGCGGCGGCCGGTCCACTCCCCGTAGCGGCACTCGCCGAACCGTTTGTCCACGGTCAGCGGCGGGGCCTGTGCCGCGGCGTCGGCGATGAGCTGGGCGGTCTCCACGCAGCGCTCCAGCGGGCTGGTGACGATGGCGTCCAGGCGCACCGACGCCAGGCGCGCACCCAGCGCCGCGGCCTGCGCTCGGCCGCGTTCGTCCAGGTGCACGCCGGGCGTCCAACCGGCCAGGGTCTGTCCGGTGGCGGCGGTGAGACCGTGTCGGACCAGCAGCAGGGTCGCGGCGGCTGTGCTCGGTGTGCGTGCCATGGCCGCACCCTAGTGCGTCGACGCCTCCGCGGTCACTCCGCCCGTCCCCTCCAGCGACGCCCCGGACTCGGGGGCCAGCACACCGAAGCTGACCAGGACGAGGATGAGGATGCCCAGGGCGACGCGGTAGTAGACGAACGGCATGAAGCTGTTGGTGGAGATGAACCGCATGAACCAGGCGATGACGGCGTATCCCACGACGAAGGCCACCACGGTGCCGATGATGGTGGCGCCCACGCCCGCGTACTGCTCGCCGCCGATGTCCTTGAGCTTGTACACCCCCGACGCGAACACCGCGGGCATGGCCAGCAGGAAGGCGTAGCGGGCGGCGGCCTCGCGCTTGAAGCTCAGCAGCATGCCGCCGGTGACGGTGGCGCCGGACCGCGAGACGCCGGGGATCAGGGCGAGCATCTGGAACAGGCCGTAGATGACACCGCGCCGGATGTTGAGGTCGGTCAGTTCGCGGTGCTTGCGCGAGTAGCGGTCCACCGCGCCGAGCAGGACACCGAAGACGATGAGGGTCAGCGCGATCAGCCGCAGGTCGCGGAAGGGCTCGGTGATCTGCTCCTCGAACAGCAGCCCGGCCACGCCGATGGGGATGCTGCCGATGATGACGTACCAGCCCATGCGTGCGTCGATGTGCCTGCGCAGCTCCCTGTTGCCCAGGGAGCGGAACCAGGTCGACAGGATGTTCCACACGTCCTTGCGGAAGTAGATGAGCACGGCCAGTTCGGTTCCGATCTGGCTGACCGCGGTGAACGCCGCTCCGGGGTCCGGCCAGCCGGAGAAGGCCGCGACGACGCGCAGGTGGCCGCTGGAGGAGATCGGCAGGAACTCGGTCAGTCCTTGGACCAGACCGAGGATGAGGGCCTCGATGATGGACACGGCGGGTTCGGCTCCTGGTCGAAAAAGGCGAATGACGGGGGGTTTCGCGCAGAGAGACCGCATGTGCGGAAAAGACCCCGGAAGCTTAGCGCGTGCCGGGGGTCTCCGCGCGGACGATGGTGTGCCCGACTGCCGCGAAGCGGTACTCTCCGCGCCATGGAACAGCGACAGCTGGGCGGATCGGGCCTGTGGGCCTCTCGGATCGCCCTGGGCACGATGACCTGGGGCAAGGATACCGAGGAGGACGAGGCCGCCGACCTGCTCGCGACGTTTGCGGACGCGGGCGGCACGCTCATCGACACCGCGGATGTCTACCAGGGCGGACAGGGGGAGCGCATCCTGGGACGGCTGCTGCCCGCCGTGGTGCGCCGCGACGACATGATCATAGCCACCAAGGCCGGGCACTCGATGGACCGGCAGCGGCGCAGCGACACCTCGCGGCGGCACCTGCTCGCCGCGCTGGAGGCGTCGCTGCGGCGGTTGCAGACCGACTACGTCGACCTGTGGCAACTGCACGTCTACGACCCCGACACGCCCCCGGAGGAGACCCTGGCCGCGGTGGAGGCCGCCGTGGCGTCGGGCAAGGCGCGCTACGTGGGCGTGGGGCAGTTCACGGGGTGGCAGCTGGCCCGCTACGCCACCTGGCAGCAGGCGGTGCGGTTCCTGGGCCGCTCCCCGGTGGTGTCCGCGGGCACGGAGTACTCGCTGCTGAACCGGGGGTGCGAGCGGGAGCTGCTGCCCGCCGCCGCCGACTGCGGGGTGAGCCTGATCGCCTGGTCCCCGCTGGGGCGCGGGGTGCTGACCGGCAAGTACCGCGACGGGGTGCCCCGCGACTCCCGGGGCGCGCGGACGCACATGGCGCCCTACGTGGAGCCCTACCTCGACGAGCGCGGACGGCGCGTCGTGGAGTCGGTGTGCACGGCCGCCGAGGGGCTGGGGGTGTCGCCGCTGGCGGTGGCGTTGGGCTGGGTCCTCGACCAGCCGCGGGTGGCCGCGGCCTGCGTGGGTCCGCGCACGGTCGCCCAGCTGTCCGACGTCCTGACCGCCGAGGGCGTGACGCTGCCCCGGGAGATCCGCGAGGCGCTCGACGACGCCTCGGCCGCCCCGGGCTGACCCGCGCCGGGGCGCGGCCTGTGGAAAACCCGCGGTTCGGTGAACCGCCGCGGACCGCGCACTAAGCTCACGGGGCGGGGTCCGTCCGGCCGGTTCCCCGCGTCCGCTCCGTCCGTGCCCGAACCAGTGAGGTTGCCCGCCGTGGTCGATCCGTCCCCGCCCGCCGCTCCGGACGACGCCGTCGAACGGACCCGCAGCGCGCTGACCCGCATGGGCGCGCCCGAACGGCTCGCCGCCGCCCTGGTCGCCGCGCTCGGTCCGGACGCCGACACCCAGCTCGTCGCCGACCCGTGGCGGCTGCTGGCGCTGGGGTCGGTCACGCCGCGCCAGGCCGATTTCTGCGCGCGGGCCCTGCTGGGCGAGGCCGCCACC
Source organism: Thermobifida halotolerans (assembly GCF_003574835.2). Taxonomy (NCBI): domain Bacteria; kingdom Bacillati; phylum Actinomycetota; class Actinomycetes; order Streptosporangiales; family Nocardiopsidaceae; genus Thermobifida; species Thermobifida halotolerans. The sequence goes on from NZ_CP063196.1 coordinate 2,527,519, forward strand.
CCCGACGATCCCCGGCGGGTCCGCGCCCTGGTGGTCCACCTGCTGCGGCGCGCCTCCCGGGAGGGGCACACCGCCGTCGAGTACGGCCGGATGGCCGGGGCGCTGCGCGGCCTGGGGGTGCGGACGGTGGACGCGGCGCTGCAGGCCGCGGCCGAGGACGAGCGGATCCTGCTGGTGGAGGAGCTGCCCGAGGAGGGCGACGACGACCTCGACGGCGACCTGCCCGAGCTTCCCGACCCCGAGCGCTTCCTCGCCCTGTCCCCCCTGGGCGGGGCCGAGGGGCGGCTGGGCGCGGAGCTGGTCCGGCTGACCGCCAGCGAGCCGATCATGGACTCGGCGACCGCCACCGAGACGGTGCAGGCCGCGGCCGGGCAACTGGGCCGCTCCCCCGCCCCCGAGACGGTCGCCGCCCTGGTCACGGCGGCGCTGCGCGGGGTGACGGTGCTGCTGGGCGGTCCCGCCACGGCCGGGGCGAGGGCCGAGGCGCTGCGCTACGCCGCCGCGATCGCCGCCGAGAGCCGGGTGGGGCTGGCGTTGGCCGCGCCGAGCGCGAGCGGGGCCGCCGCGCTGAACCGGGCCCTGGCCGACGACGGCCCGCGCGCCCGCACGGTCGCCGCGCTGCTGGCCGACTCCTCCCCCCTGGAGGCGGGACTGGTGGTGGTCGCCGAGGCCACGGCCCTGGACACCGAGGCGTTCGCCGCGCTGGCGGCGGCCTGCCCCGCGGAGGCCCACCTGCTGCTGCTCGCCGACCCCGCCCAGCTTCCCTCGGCCGGTCCCGGACAGGTGGTGGCCGACCTCGTCGCCTCCCGGGTGGCGGCCGTGGCGGTGCTGCCCGACGATCCGGAGCCGGGGCCGCGCGAGGCGCTGGCCGCCCGGGTCGGCGAGGGCGAGCTGCCCGACGGGGTGGACGCGCCCGGCCACGAGGTGGTGCTGGTGCCCTCCGCCTCGCCGGGGGAGGCCGCCCACCGCGCGCTGCAACTGGTCACCGACTCCGTTCCGCGCACCTTCGGCCTGGACGCCGCCCAGATCCAGATCGTCACCGCCGCGCCCGGCGGCGAGGCGGGCTCGTCCGCCCTCAACGCAGCCTGCAAGGCCCGCTTCAACCCCGGCCCCGGCGCGGTGCGCGGCCTGGACCCCGGCGACCGGGTGCTGCTGGCGGGGCGCGGTCCCGGCTACGCTCCCGGCGACACCGGCGTGCTGCGCGGGCACGGCGAGCAGGGCGCGGCGGTGGAGCTGGACGACGGCACGGCGGTCACCGTGGCGCATCCGGCCCATCTGCGTCCCGGCTGGGCGATTCCACTGGCCGCCGCGCTGGGCGGCGCCTGGCCCGCGGCGGTCGCGGTCTTCACCGCCGACTCCGCGCTGTCGCGTCCCGCGCTGCGCACGGCGCTCACCCGGGGGGAGCGGCACGTCTCCGTCGTCAACGCGGCGGGGCCGGCCCTGGCCGCGGCGGTGCGCGACGTTCCCGCGGTCCCCCGCCGCACCCGGCTGGTGCGGCTGCTCAGGGAGGGGTGAGCCCGGGTTGGTTCCGGGGCGCGGGGTTCCACGGGGTGGCAGCGGAGCGGCCGACGCGTGTAGCGCCCCGCCACCCGCGCCTCCGCAGAGGAACAGGGTGGGAGAGCATCCCGCGCCACCAGGCTCGGAAACCAGTGGTGCGGGATGCTCTTCCAAGCGGTCCGCCTGTGCAGCCGCGGGTGGACTCGGCGCCGGGGCGCCTCGACCACTCCGCCGGCGACCCGTGGCCGCCCGCCCCGGACCACATCCCCGGAATGCCTCGCCGTCCTCTCAACGGCCTGAGAATTCCCCGAGGGCCGGTGCGGTCCTCTCGGGGCCTTCGCTCAGACCCGGTCCAGGAAGCCGCCGTCGACGGTCAGGTTGGCGCCGGTGACGAAGCTCGCCGCCGGGCTGGCCAGGAACACCACCGCGCGGGCGACCTCCTCGGGCCGTCCCAGGCGGCCGTGGGGAATGCGGGCGCGGATGCTCGCGTAGTAGTCGGGGTCGTTGTCGCGCCGCCGGGCCCAGCCGCCGCCCTCGAACTCGATGGGGCCGGGCGAGACGGTGTTGACCCGCACTCCCCTGGGCGCCAGGGCGCGGGCCAGGGCGGCGGCGTGGTGGTTGAGGGCGGCCTTGACCGCGCCGTAGGGCCTGGGCCCGGACGGCGGTGCGACGTGCAGCGCCGAGGTGCTGGAGATGAGCACGACCGAGCCGCCGCGGTCGGAGGCCGCCAGGTGCTCCTCGGCGTGCTCGGCCAGGGCCACGAACGGCAGGACGTCGGTGCGCAGGGCCTGCTCCCAGTCCGCGGCGCTGCCGCCGGAGACGTTGGAGACCACGACGTCGACGCCGCCCAGTTCCGCCGCCGCGGTGTCGACGAAGGCGCGCAGCGCGTCGGTGTCGGCCACGTCCACCTCCCGCGCCACCACGGTCGCGCCCGACTCCCGCAGGCTCTGGGCGGCCTCGTGCAGCGGTCGGGGTGAGCGGGCGCAGATCGCCAGGTCGGCGCCCTCGGCGGCGAAGGTCTCGGCGATGGCGCGGCCGATCCCCCGGCTCGCTCCGGTCACCACGACCCTGGCGCCACGCAGTCCCAGATCCATCGGTCTCTCCTCTCGTCGACCCACGCGTGCGGCCCGCGGGAGCCCGGTGGGGCGCCCGCGGGCCGGTCGCGGATCAGGCTACGCGCCGGTGGAGTGGAATCCCCCGTCGACATGCACGGTCTCGCCGGTGGTGGCGGGGAACCAGTCCGACAGCAGGGCCACGACCGCGCGGGCGGCGGGCTCGGGGTTGGACACGTCCCAGCCGAGCGGGGCGCGCTGCGGCCAGGCCGAGGCCAGCTCCTCGAAGCCGGGGATGCTGCGGGCGGCCATGGTGCTCAGCGGCCCGGCCGAGACCAGGTTGACCCGGATGTTCTGCTCGCCGAGGTAGCGGGCGAGGTAGCGGGCGGTGGAGGCCAGTCCCGACTTGGCCACGCCCATCCAGTCGTAGATGGGGTAGGAGACGCTGTTGTCGAAGTCCAGCGCCACCACCGATCCGCCGTCCTTCATCAGCGGCAGCACCGCGGTGGTGAGCGCCTTGAGGGAGAAGGTGGAGGTGTGCATGGCGGTGGCCACGTCCTCCCAGCGGGTGTTGAGGAAGTTGCCGCCGAGGGCGTCCTGCGGGGTGAAGCCGATGGAGTGCACGACGCCGTCGAGGCCGTCCACGTGCTCGGCGACCCGTCCGGCGAGGCTGTCGAGGTGCTCGTCGTCGGTGACGTCCAGTTCGAGGATCGGCGGGGCCTCGGGCAGCCGCTTGGCGATGCGTTCGACGAGGCTGAGCCGTCCGTATCCGGTGAGCACCACGGTGGCGCCCTGCTCCTGGCACAGCCGCGCCACGTGGAAGGCGATGGAGGAGTCGGTGAGGACCCCGGTGACCAGGATGCGCTTGCCTTCGAGAATTCCCATGAAGCTGTTTCGTCCTTAGGCGAGGTGGCTGTTGCGGAAGTTTCAGTGGCCCATGCCGAGGCCGCCGTCGACGGGGATGACCGCGCCGGTGATGTAGGCGGCGTCCTCGCTGGCGAGGAACCGCACCGCCTTGGCGACCTCGGCGGTGGAGCCGTACCGGCGCAGCGGGACGTTCTTCTTGATCTCCTCCTGGCGTTCCTCCGGCAGGGCCGCGGTCATGTCGGTCTCGATGAAGCCGGGAGCGACCACGTTGACGGTGATGTTGCGCGATCCCAGCTCACGGGCGAGAGAGCGGGCGAAGCCGACCAGCCCGGCCTTGGAGGCGGCGTAGTTGACCTGCCCGGCCGAGCCGAGCAGCCCGACGACGGAGGAGATGAGGACGATGCGGCCGGTGCGCTTGCGCATCATGCCGCGCACCGCGCGCTTGGCGACCCGGAACGCGCCGGTCAGGTTGGTGTCGAGCACCGCGGAGAAGTCGTCCTCGCTCATCAGGGCCAGCAGTTGGTCCCTGGTGATGCCCGCGTTGGCGACGAGGACCTCGACGGGGCCCTGCTCGTCCTCGACCTGCTTGAAGGCGGCGTCCACCTGCGCGCTGTCGGTGATGTCGCACTGCACCCCGAACAGCCCCTCGGGGGGCTGGCCGGTGCGGTAGGTCACCGCGACGTCGTCGCCCGCTTCCTTGAGTTCTCTGGCGATGGTCAGGCCGATCCCGCGGCTGCCGCCGGTGACCAGAACCGAGCGAGACATGTACGGCACCTCCGAAAACGCTGCCGGGCAGCAACAGACGTGTGTGGAACGGACAGCAGAGTATCGACCTACCGGCGGGTACCCCCAACCCAGGCCGCGCGGGGGCGGCGGCTGTCCCCGCAGGCTCCCGGGCCGGTGCCGGGATGTGGGGGTTCCACGGCGGCCCCGGCCGGGGGTCGTGTGACCTCAGCCCTCAGTGGGAGACGGTGGAGGGGCGCTCCGCCGAAGGGGGTGTGCCGGCGGCTGAGCGGGCACCCGCGCGCAGCGCCCGCTCCGCTTTCCCGCACCTTTCACGGCGGTCCCGGACCACGGGTCCTCCGGTCCCGTGGCACCGGACGTCCTCGGAACCTCGCCGTCCGTGGCGGCGCGGGTGGCCGGGGCGCCTCGCGCGTCGGCCACCCGCGCGCAGCGCCCGGGGCGGTCCGCCCCGGACCGCCTCCCCGAACGCCTCGCCTTCTCCCCGGTTTCCCCGCATCGACGGGAAACCGGGCGCGCGGCTCAGCCGGACAGCCGCTTGAGGCCGCCCTCGACCAGGACGGGCACGACCTCGCCGATGTACTCGAAGTTGCTGCCGACGGTCTTTCCCTGGGTGTAGCGGTAGTGGATGCCCTCCAGGATGACGGCGAGCTTGAAGAAGGCCAGGCCGGTGTACCAGTCCAGCCGGGAGACGTCGCGGCCGGAGCGCTCGGCGTAGCGGGCGACCAGTTCCTCGCCGGTGGGGAAGCCGGGGGCCCGGTGCACGTCGCTGGGGCCGGGAGTGGCGAGGATCTCGTCGCTGAAGTAGACGAGCATGAGTCCCAGGTCGGTGAGCGGGTCGCCGAGGGTGGACATCTCCCAGTCCAGGACGGCGGTGATGCGGTCGTCGGCGTCGACCAGGGCGTTGTCGAGGCGGTAGTCGCCGTGGACGATCGCGGCCGGGCCCGAGGCGGGCACGGACCCGGCGAGGCGGGAGCGCAGTTCGTCGATGCCGGGCAGGTCGCGGCTGCGGGAGGCGTCCAACTGCTTGCCCCAGCGGCGCACCTGGCGCTCCAGGAAGCCCTCGGGCCGTCCGAAGTCGGCCAGGCCGACGGCGGCGGGGTCCACGGAGTGCAGCGCGGCGAGGGTGTCCATCAGGCGCAGCGCGATGCCGCGGGTGCGTTCGGAGCCGACGGCGGTGAGCTGCTCGGCCCTGCGGAGGGGGACGCCGGGCATGAAGTCCATCACGTAGAAGCGCGCGCCGATGACCGAGGTGTCCTCGCACAGGGTGATCGTGCCTGGCACCGGGACGTCGGTGCCGGCGAGCGCGGAGATGACGCGGTGCTCGCGGGCCATGTCGTGCGCGGTGGGCAGCACGTGGCCCAGCGGGGGGCGGCGCACCACCCAGCGTCCGACGCCGTCGGTGACGGAGTAGGTGAGGTTGGAGCGGCCGCCCTCGATGAGCTCGCCGCTCAGGGGTCCGGTGACCAGTCCGGGCCGCACCTCGTCCAGGTGCGCGCGCAGCCGCCGCAGGTCCAGACCGGGCGGGTTCTCCACGCTCATCGACGTCCCTTCCGAAATTGACCGACTGATCGGTATCTGAAGACGAATACCAGGGAATATACCGGAGGGTATTTTCCAGAGGGGTATTGGGGTGACAATGACATACCGTCCGGTTGGTCTCATGGGGCGATCGGAGGCGCCCGGTTCCAGGTGACCTCACCCCGGGGGAAGGCAGGGCATTCCACCCCGGCGTCCGGAGCGGGCCCCACGGGCTGGCCGCGCCTGGTCGAGGCGCCCCCGGGCGCCGAGTCCAGGCACGCCCCCACAGACGAACCAGCCGCAAGAACACCAGAAACCCCAGAAAGGCAGCGCTCTGTGGCGCGGGAAGGCGAGGCCGTGTCCGGACCCGGCGCCCAGGGCGCCTCGACCGGCCACCGGCAACCGGTGGCACCCCACCGCGGAGGCGGGGCTGGAACACCCCCGGACCGATCGGCCGGTCCGCCTTCCCCGCACGGCCGGCGCCCGCCGCGAAGGCGGCCGTCACACCTCAGTCAGCTCCGGAGGGTTTTCGAGTGGCCCCGGCCCCAGGGGGTCGTGTGGCCCCAGCCCCGTGAGGACGGGCGAGAAGCGTTGCAAGAAAGGGCCCGCCGGAGGGGGTGGGTTGGCGCAGGAGCGGAAAGGCGCCTCAGCCTCGCGGGACCGCTCAGCGCGCCCCCACCGCATCCGCCCGCAGCCCCTCCAGCAGCCTTCTCGCGTAGTGCTGTCCGATGGAGGCGGGCGCGTCCTCGGCCTCGGGGCGGCACCACACCCCCAGGGAGCGCACCGAGCCCAGGTAGAAGTCGGCCACCAGGTCGCCGGAGACCCGGCTGGCGAAGACACCGGTGCGCTGGCCGTGCTCGATCAGCGCGTGGAACAGCGCGCGGTAGCGGCGCCGGTCGTGCTCGGCGACCTCCTCCGGTTCGACGAGCGTGCGCACCACGACGTCCACGGCCACCTCGTGCAGGTGCTCCTCGACGTTGTCGCCGATTCTGTCAGGCATGGCTCTCACTCCGGTCGGCTGGCGCGGATGACGGCGCGTCGCCCCTGGTACGGCTCACCGGCCGCGGCGGCCCTCCGGGAACCGCCCAGCACCCACCATACGGGCCCACCGAGCAACAACCGAGGCTCGGGCGTGATTTGTCTGTGACCTTTGCATGTCACGCCTGTTACAGCGGCCCCACCGAGAGCTTCAGACCCATCCGGCGTCGTGCGCCAGGATCGCGATCTGCACCCGGTTGGTCTTGCCGAGCTTGGTCAGGATGCGGCTGACGTGCGCTTTCACGGTCGCCTCGCGCATGCCCAACTCCTCGCCGACCTCGGCGTTGGACAGCCCCCTGGCCACCGCCACCAGCACCGCGCGCTCGCGTTCGCTCAGTACCTCCAACCGCCGGGCCGCCTCCGCCGCGCCGCCGCCGGGGGCCGCGAAGCGCTCCAGCATGCGCCGGGTGACGCTGGGCGCGAGCATCGCGTTGCCCTCGTGGACGGTGCGCACCGCCGCGACCAGGTCGCGCGGCGGAGTGTCCTTGAGCAGGAAGCCCACCGCCTTCGCGCGTAGCCCCTGGTGCACGTACTCGTCCAGGTCGAAGGTGGTGAGCAGCACCACCCTGGGCGCGTCCGGCAGTTCGGCCAGGCCCGCGGCGGCGGTCAGCCCGTCGACGCCGGGCATGCGGATGTCCAGGAGCACCACGTCGGGGCGCAGCTCCCGGGCGCGGTCCACGGCCTCGGCGCCGTCCGCGGCCTCCCCCACGACCTTCAGGTCGGACGCCGACTCCAGGATCATCCGCAGCCCCGAACGCACCAACTGCTCGTCGTCGACCACGAGAACCGAGATCACTGGGGCTCCTCCACGGTGTCGGCGGCCTCGGCCCCGGCGGTGTCCGAGGCGGGGGGCACGGGGACGGCGGCGCGCAGCCACCACCCTCCGTCTGGCAGCGGGTAGGCGACCATGGTCCCGCCGACCATGGCGAGCCGCTCCCGCAGTCCCACCAGACCGTATCCGCTGCCCGGCACGGGGTCGGCGGTGGTGTCCGTCGCGGCGGCGTTGGCCACGGTGAGCGTCAGCTCCCGGTCCCCGTGGTCGACGTGGACGTCGACCGGCGCGCCGGGGGCGTGCTTGGCCGCGTTGGTCAGCGCCTCCTGCACCACCCGGTAGGCGGTGCGCTCCACCTGCGCGGGTAGCCGCCGCGGCGTCCCGGTGGCGCTGAGCACCACCGTCATCCCGGCGGCGCGCGCGTTGTCGACCAGTTTGCCCAGGTCGTCGAGGACCGGCTGGGGCGCGGTCGGCGCGGTGTCGCCCCCGTCGCGCAGCACGCCCAGGATCTCCCGCAGCTCGGCCAGGGCCTCCCGGCCGGTGGTGCGGATCAGCTCGGCGGCCTTGGCGGTGCGCTCGTCGGGCGCGGAGACCTCCAGGCCGCCCGCGTGCAGCACCATGAGGCTGACCCGGTGCGCCACGACGTCGTGCATCTCGCGGGCGATGCGGGTGCGTTCGGCGGCGATGGCGCTCTCGGCCATGAGGTGCTGTTCGCGCTCCAGGCGTTCGGCGCGCTCGCGCAGGTTCTCCACGAGCTGGCGGCGCGTGCCCACCCACAGGCCGAACAGCAGCGGGAACACGAGGAACGACATGGTGAGGGGAACGACGAGGATGGACTCTCGCCCGGAGTAGGTCGCTGTCAGCGCCGCGAAGTGGGCGCACGACCACAGCAGCAGCAGTCGCCGCCGGTCGGGAAACCACGCCGCGTAGCTGTAGAGGGCGACGGGGGCCGCGTAGACGTTGCCGAAGGCCGCCGTCAGCAGCAGGCTCGACCACAGCAGCCACTGGGGGCTGGTGCGGCGCGCCAGGACGGCCAGCGCGACCAGTCCGGGCACCACCAGGACGAGCTGCAACCCCAGGAACAGGCCGGTGATCGGGGAGAGCACGGCCATGCCGTCCAGCAGCGCGTCCAGCCCCCAGCCGACATCCCCGTTGAGGGAGATGACCATCCCGGCGACGACGAAGGGGAGGGAACCGAGCGCGTAGCCGACGTCGGCCAGCGTGTAGCGGTTCTTCCGCCCCCACCGCCACGCCGCGCGCGCCCGCTCCGTCCACCTTCGCCGCATGTTCGGAGTCTAGAAGCCGCGTGCGCGGCCTCTCCTCCCCCGTCAGCGGGATCCGGCGTCGACGAAAGTCGGGGGTCGCTCCCCGTCGAAAGTCCGGCCTCCGCCGATCGCGCACCGTCTTTGGGACGGGCGCGGATCGCCTGCGCGGCCGAGGTTGTGCGGGGTTCGGCGGCCCTAGCGTCGAGGTGTCGTGAATGTGTTGATCCGATCCCGACGAGGAGAGCCGACCGTGCCCACACCCCCCGCCCCGCCCGAGTCGCCGACGCGGTACGCCGTCGTCGCCCACGCTCTGACCAAGGTCTATCCGGCCGGGGATGCCCCGGTGCGCGCCCTGGACGGAGTGGACGTGGCGTTCGCGCGCGGAGCGTTCACCGCCATCATGGGCCCCTCCGGCTCGGGCAAGTCCACCCTCATGCACTGCATGGCCGGGCTGGACGCCCCCACCTCCGGCTCGGTGCGGCTGGGCGCCACCGAGCTGACCGAGCTCGACGACAAGCGGCTCACCCTGCTGCGCCGTGACCGCATCGGGTTCGTCTTCCAGTCGTTCAACCTGCTGCCGATGCTCACCGCACGGCAGAACATCCTGCTGCCCGCCCAGATCGCCGGACGCGCCGTCGACTCCGACCGCTTCGCGCACGTCGTCAGGGTCACCGGGCTGGCCGACCGGCTGGACCACCGGCCCGCCAAGCTGTCGGGCGGCCAGCAGCAGCGCGTGGCCGTGGCCCGCGCCCTGGTGGGCGCGCCCGAGGTGGTCTACGCCGACGAGCCCACCGGCAACCTCGACTCCCGGTCCGGCGCGGAGATCCTGTCGTTCCTGCGCGACTCGGTGCGCGACCTGGGCCAGACCATCGTGATGGTCACCCACGACCCGATCGCCGCCTCCTACGCCGACCGGGTGGTGTTCCTGCGCGACGGCCGCCTCGTCGACGACGTCGACCACCCCACCGCGCAGGCCGTCCTCGACCGGCTCGCCGCCCTGGAGGGCTGAGTTCCATGCTGCGTACGACACTGGCCGGTCTGCGCGCCTCCCTGGGGCGGCTGACCGCGACGGTCCTGGCCATCGTGATGGGCGTCGTGTTCACCACCGGCACCCTCGTCTTCGGCGACACCCTCGGGGAGAGCTTCGCCGTGCAGGCGATGGGCTCGATGGACCGGGTGGACGTGATCGCCTTCCCCGCCGACGAACCCTCCGAAGAGGGCGAGGAGGCCGAACCGGCGCTGCTGGACGACGCCGCGCTGCGCGAGGTCCGCGACCTTCCCGAGGTGGCCGCGGCCACCGGGGTGGTGATGGCGTCCGCGCCGCTGCTGGACACCGACGGCCAAGCGGTGGGCTCGGTCCCCACCCTCGGCGTGTCGGTCGGCGGCGACGTCGCCCGCTACGAGGCCGCCGAGGGGCGGCTGCCCGAAGCCGACGACGAGGCGGCGCTGGCCACGGTCACCGCCCGGCAGAGCGGATTCGGGGTGGGCGACACCGTCACCGTGGTCGACCCCGACGGCGACAAGCACGAGTTCACCGTCACCGGCCTGATCAACTTCGGTCTGTCCATGCAGATCAGTTACCGGGGCGCGGTCGCCTTCACCCTGGACGTCGCGGAGCGGATGACCGGCGCGCCGGGCTACGCCGAGATCCACGTGCGCGCCGCCGAGGGCGTTTCCGCGGCGGAGGCGGAGTCCGCGGTGGCCGCCGCGCTGGGAGACGACGCCGAGGTGCTCACCGGCCAGGAGTACGGCGAGGAGCTGGCCGCGTCCGCCGGGGCGCAGGCCGAGGTGTTCACCACCGCGCTGCTGCTGTTTGCGGCGGTCGCGGTGTTCGTCTCCGCACTGGTCATCAACAACACCTTCGCGATCCTGGTGGCCCAGCGGCAGCGGGAGATGGCGCTGCTGCGCTGCGTGGGCGCCACCCGCGGCCAGGTGTTCCGCTCGGTGCTGCTGGAGGCGCTGGTGGTGGGCCTGCTCGCCTCCGCCGTCGGCGTGGCGGTGGGCATCGGCCTGGGCTGGGCCGGTTTCGTCGTCGGCGCGCGCTTCCTCGACGCCGCCTCCTCGGGGGCTCCGGTGGTCACGGTGACGCCGATCGTGGTCGGCATGCTGGTGGGCACTCTGGTCAGCCTGGTCTCGGCGCTGCTTCCGGCGCTGCGCGCCACCCGCGTGGCCCCGCTGGCCGCGCTGCGCACCAGCGCGCTGACCGAGGAACCGAACCGGCGCACGGGCTGGATCCGCACCGCGGTGGGCACGCTGTTCCTGCTGGCCTCCGCCGCGATGCTGACGGCGGCGCTGACCGGGCCGCCCAGCCAGTCCGGCATGGTGCTGGTGGTGGCCTCCGGCATGGTGTGCTTCGTCGGCGTGGTGGCGTTCGCCCCGCTGCTGGTGCGCGGCGTGGTCGCGGTGCTGGGCTGGCCGGTGCGCCGTGTCGGCGCACCGGGTTCGCTGGCCGTGGACAACGCGCTGCGCGCCCCGCGCCGGGCGGCGGCCGCGATGATCGCGCTGACCGTGGGCGCCACGCTCATCACCGGCTACTCGGTGATCAGCGCCTCCATGCGCGACACCCTGGAGGCCCGGCTCGACGAGCAGTTCCCGATCGACTACCGGATCTCCACCCAGTGGGACCCCGACGCCGCGGACGAGGCCACCGCCCTGCCCTCCTCGGTCGTGGCCGACCTGGAGTCCTCCCCCGCCATCGGCCGCGTGTTCACCGAACGCACCGCGGCCGACGACGAGGGCGTGTTCGTCACGGCCTATCCGGGCGCGCGGCTGGGCGTGGACGTCGGCGGCGACGTGGACGACGTGGCCCCCGGATCGGTCGCCGTCACCGAAACCGTCGCCGAGCGGCTGGGGGTCGACCTCGGCGACCCGGTGCCCCTGCGCACCGCGGCGGGCGAACTGTCCCCCACCGTCGTCGCGATCGTGGCCGACGGCGGCGTGATGTACGGCGTGGTCGCCTCCGTCGAGGACTTCGAGCGGCTCTTCCCCGACGTGCCCGACACCGTCGCCTACGTCAAGGCCGCCGAGGACGCGTCGCTCAAGGAGACGACCGACGCGATCGACGCGGCGGTCGCCGACCACCCGACCCTTCAGGTCTCCAGCGCGGCCGAGACCAAGTCGGAGTTCGAGGAGATGCTCAACCAGATGTTCCTGGCCGTGCTGGCGCTGTTGGGACTGGCGATCGTCATCGCGGTCTTCGGGGTGGCCAACACGATGGCGCTGTCGGTGCTGGAGCGCAGGCGCGAGTCGGCGCTGCTGCGGGCGCTGGGGCTGACCCGGCCGCAACTGCGCCGCATGCTCGCCGTGGAGGCGGTGCTGATCTCGGTGACGGGCGGGGCGCTGGGCGTCGCGCTGGGGCTGCTGTTCGGCTGGGCGGCGGGCAGCGTCACGCTGCGAGGGCTGATCTTCAGCCCGCCCACCGCCGAGATCGCCGGACTGCTCGCGGTGACGGTCCTGGCGGGCCTGCTCGCCTCGGTGCTTCCGGCCCGCCGCGCCTCCCGCGTGTCGATCACCGCGGAACTGGCCGACCAGTAGAGTTCACCGGTCGCCGGACACCCCGTGCCCCGCGCGGGTCACGGGGTGTTTCGTGCTGCCGCGACCAGCCGGTCCGACAGCGCCTCCAGTGCGGGGTCGACGACGGCGTGTTCGGGGTGGGCGTCGTGCCACTCGACGATCTGGCGGGCGCCCACCGCGAACGGCACGGTCGCGCCGTGCTCGGGCACCAGCGCCTTGACCTTGCTGTTGTCGAAGACCACCGAGTGGGTGCGGTCGCCCAGCAGCCCCTCCCCCACTTTCGGGTCGGCCGCCGCGATCACCTCGGAGGGCACGTGCACCAGGCGCGGCTCCGCTCCGGCGGCGGCCGCCATCAGTTCGTAGATCTGGTTCCAGGTGAGCAGTTCGTCGGAGGTGATGTGGAAGGTGTCGCCAATCGCCTGCGGGTGCCCGAGCAGTCCGGTGAACGTCCGGGCGAAGTCGGTGTGGTGGGTGAGCGTCCACAGCGAGGTGCCGTCGCCGTGCACGACGACCGGGGCGCCGCGGCGCATCCGGGCGACGTCGGTCCACCCGAAGTTGAGGGGCACCGAGACGGAGTCGTAGGTCTGCGAGGGCCGCACGACCGTCACGGGGAAACCGCGTTCCCGGTAGGCGCGCGTCAGCAGGTCCTCGCAGGCGATCTTGTCCCGCGAGTAGGGCCAGTAGGGGTTGCGCAGCGGCGTGGACTCGGTGATCGGCAGCCGCGCGGGGGGCTTCTGGTAGGCCGACGCCGAACCGATGAAGACGTACTGCCCGGTGCGCCCCTCGAACACGTCGATGTCGGCCTGGACGTGCTCGGGGGTGAACGCGACGAAGTCGACCACCGCGTCGAAGGTGCGCCGCCCCAGCGCCGTGCGCAGGGATTCGGGGTCGCGCACGTCGGCGCGGAGCGTCTCGACCCCCTCCGGTACCGCTCTGGGCGAGGAGTTGCCCCGGTTGACCAGGGTCAGGTCGATGCCCGCCGCCACCGCGTGCCGTGCGCACGCGGAACTGATGATGCCGGTGCCGCCGATGAACAGGACCCGCAACGCCGCCATGGACCGCCTTCCGTCGAGGAGGAGCGGGCGGCCGGGTGACCGCCCGAGTGTGGACCCTAGCCGTTCTGCGCCCGGCCGTGGGAGAGCGTGGTGGCGGGCGCGCCGTCGGCACCGCTTCCCGGCCGGGTGGGCGGGGCGTGCCACGCGCCGCTGGTTTCCACCGCGTACCCGCGGCCGTGCCCGTCGGGAATCCGCGGCATCCCGAGCGCGGGGACGCGCGTGGTGGGGATGTGCCCTCCGGGCAGGACGCCTCTCCCCTGGAAGCGGACGACGGCGTCGGCCGCGCCCCCGGCCTGTTCAACGGAGAAGCCGCGGCGGCCGGCGAAGTCCGGCCCGGAACCGGACTTCCCCGTCCCCGCACCTCACCGTGGAACGCCGTTGCGGGGATCAGCGGATGATCGACAGTATCTGGCAGACCGCCTCGGCGAGGTCCCGGTCGCCGTGGAGGACGCTGCGGGCCGCGGCGGTGTCCGGGTCGATGCCGCGGGTGCACAGCCGCCAGGCGGTGTCCGGGTCGAACCGGACCTCCGCCGCCGGATCGCCGCGGTCCGCCGCCGCCAGGGACCATCCTCCGGCGGCGGCCGTGGCCGTCCAGGTTCCGCCCGCGTCTCCCTCGACCACCACCCGGACCTGGGTGCCGGTCGGCGCGGGGACGCCGCGCAGAGTCTGTGGCAACGCGCGCATGAAGGTGTCCAGAACGGGGGTCAGGAACCGCGGATCGTGCGATGCCGACCGTCCCGTGGCCAGGCGGATCTGCTGGCGGTGCGTCCAGTACTCGGTGAGGTCTCGGGCGGCGTCCAGCCACAGCGGGGCCGGATCGGCGCCCGCCCACGACACCGGCAGGCTCCTGCCGTCGGGGCTGCTGCGCCTCCACAGGTCGGCGATGTGGCGCCCGGTCAGTTCGAGGGTGTCGACGAGCGCCGCCGGACTGATCCGTGCCGCCGCGTCGACCCACTGCTGGTTGACGCGGTGGATGAACGCCTCCAGCGGTTCGCCGGGCTCGGGGGCGGGGCCCTCGTGGTACCCGTCCCGGTCGCGGGCCAGCCGACCGTAGTCGTCGCCGAGGATGTGGGCCGCCGTGTCCCGCACGGTCCAGCCCGGAACCGCCTCGGCACTCCAGTCGTCGGGTGTCAGGGATCGCAGCAGGGTCAGCAGTTCCTCGCGCTCCGGCCGGAACAGGCCCCGGACGTCGATCGGTGTCCCCAGCCAAGCGAAGTCGTCCACCCGGACATCCTACGACGGAGCGCGCCGGGGCCCGGTCGGCCGTCTTTCCGATTCCGCGCTCCCGGTCTCCCCGCCTCCTCTACATTGGCCTGGCAGGGGTGAACCGCCTTCCTGAAGGGGTGGGATGAGAACGTTTCGGGTCCAGGCGAGGCGTCGGGACGGAGGATGGGAACTCCGCATCGAGGGGGTCGCGACGGTTCGGGTCGCACGGCTGACCCGGGCGGAGGCCGCTGCGCGCGAGTACGTCGCCCGAACCCTCGACGCCGCCGAGGACTCCTTCACCGTGGAGGTCGTGGCCTGTCTCGATCCGGAGACCGAACTCATGATCCAAAGGGCGCGGGAGGCGTCGCGCAGGGCCGAGCAGGCGCAGCGGGAGGCGGCGCGGCAGGCCCGCGCCGTCGTCGACAGGCTGCACCGCGAAGGGTTGAACGGCCGGGAGATCGCCCGCTGCCTGGGCATCTCCCCGCAGCGGGTCTCCCAGCTCCTGGCCGCCGCTCCGGCGCGGCGCCCCGCCGAGATCAGGTGAGCGCGGCACCGCCGCCGAGCCGCTGACCGCCGTGCCCCGGCGCCTCGGCGGCGGCCGACTCGCCGTACGGCGGTGGGTCCTGTCCGGACCGGGGCGCTTCGGGTCTCGCCGGTGTCCCGGGGCGGCGCGGCTAGCCGCGTCCGCCGCGGTGGGCCTCCCGCTCGTAGCGGCGCAGGCGGAACGGGCGCAGTGCCGACTCCACCTGGACGGCCAGGTCCATCTTGCTGCTGCCCTCGGCGCGGTCCTCGAAGTGGATGGGGATCTCCACCATCTTCTGGCCTCTGCGGTAGGCGCGGAAGTGCATCTCCACCTGGAAGCTGTAGCCGCTGCTGTGGATGCCGGGCAGGTCGAGCGCCTCCAGCGCGCCGCGCCGCCACACCTTGAAACCGGAGGTGATGTCGCGCAGCGGCATCGCCAGGATCGCCTTGACGTAGGCGTTGGCCCATCCGCTCAGCAGGCGGCGGCGCAGCCCCCACTCCGCCGACAGGCTGCCGCCGGGCACGTACCGGCTGCCGATGACCACGCCCGCGTCGGTGGACAGCAGGGTGCCCAGCAGTTGCGGCAGGTAGAACGGGGGGTGGGAGAGGTCGGCGTCCATCTGGGCGACGAACTCGGCGCCGTCCTCCAGCGCCCGGGCCATGCCCGCCACGTAGGCGCGGCCCAGGCCGTCCTTGGCGGTGCGGTGCAGCACCGTGACCCGGCCGGGGTACTCGCCCGCGAGCTTGTCGGCGATGTCGCCGGTGCCGTCGGGCGAGTTGTCGTCGACGACCACCACGCGCAGTTCCGGCAGCGGCAGTGCCATG
Source organism: Thermobifida halotolerans (assembly GCF_003574835.2). Lineage (NCBI taxonomy): Bacteria > Bacillati > Actinomycetota > Actinomycetes > Streptosporangiales > Nocardiopsidaceae > Thermobifida > Thermobifida halotolerans. Next base: position 2,543,393 of record NZ_CP063196.1, read on the forward strand.
ACCTGTTCGACGAGGACCGGAAGGTTGTCGGCCTCGTTGTAGGTGGGCACGACGACGCTCAGCCGGGAGTGGGACCACGGTTCGGGAAGCGTGACCGGAGCGGGCATGGCTGTGGGCCTCCAACTGTCGACTCGGCTCAGCGTATCCGGTTGCCGGTACTCACCGGAGCCGCTCGGACACGCGGCTACTGCCCGCGGTCGGTGTCGGGAACCGCCACGTGCACGGTGGTTCCCATGTCCTCCAGGGTCATCAGCACCTCGGGGTCGGCCTGGCTGTCGGTGACCAGGTGCGCGATGTACTCGGGGGCGACCGTCTGCACCATCGTGTCCACGCCGATCCTGGTGTGGTCGGCCAGCACGATCACCTCCTCGGCGCACTCGGCCAGCGCCCGGTCCACCCCGGCCACGGCCGCGTTGGAGGTGCTCACCCCCCGTTCGGCGGTGACGCCGTGGCCGGAGACGAAGGCGCGGCGCACCCGCAGCCCGTCCAGTGCCTGCTCGGCGGCCCCGCCCACCAGGGCCAGTTCGGCTCCGCGCAGCGTGCCGCCGGTCACGCCCACCTCGACGCCGGGCGTCTCGGCGAGGGTCTGCGCGACCCGCAGGGAGTTCGTCACGACGGTCAGACCGGCTCGGTGGGTCAGTTCGGCGGCCAGCGCCGCGACCGGCGCGCCCGGTCCCATGACGATCGCGTCGTTCTCGGCCACCAGGGCCGCCGCCGCGCGGGCGATGGCCGCCAGTTCCGGAGCGACGCCGCCCCCGCGCCGCGGGGGCCGGTGCCCGGGCAGGGACGCGCCGCCCCTGCGGCGGTCCAGCACGCCCTGCGCCTCCAGGATCCGCACGTCCCTGCGCACGGTGACCTCGGAGACCTGCAACCGGTCGGCCAGGTCGCGCAGCGCCATCGTGCCGTTGGCGCGCAGCAGCTCCACGATGTGCTCCCGCCGCCGCGCCGCGAACGCGGGCCTTTCCGGTACCGACATCACGCCCCCTCACTCCTCCTGCCCGCTGCGGGCTGAGGACGATCATAGGGGCGCGCCATCAGCCGAAACGGACTCCGTGGGCGTGGAACGCCGCTTCGATGGCCTCGTCATCGACACGGTCCGCGGGATCGTCCGCGCTCTCGGGGGCCTCCCCCAGCACCAGGGCCAGGATGAACAGGATGACGAGGACGACAAAACCGGCGAGAGCGCCGATGCCCAACAGGACCAGCGGTGACATGCCGACCTTCCTCTCGTGGCCTCAGCCGACGCATTCCCGCTTTATCCGTCTCTTACACTCGCGGGTCAGCGGGTCACAGGAAGGTGGCGCGACGGACAGGCCCCGGCCGGAGTACCCGGCCGGGGCCGTGCCCGCGGGGCGGCATCAGGCGCTCGTCCCGGCGGGCGCGGTGCGGGTGGCGACGGCCCCGCGCAGCGCGGAGGCGGACAGGGCGATGGCGACGCACAGCGTGGCCGGGACCGCCAGCGCCACCGCGATGTCGACGGTGTGCGCGACGGCTCCGATGGCGACCGGGCCGCTGAGCAGGCCCACCTGCCCCATCGCGGAGACGAACCCGAGGTTGCGTCCGGCGCGCCGCGGGTCGTACTCCACGGCCGCGCCGAAGACCTGCGGGATGACGCAGGACAGTCCGGCCCCCATGATCGCGAAACCGGCGACCCCGGTGACCGCCCAGGGGGTGAGCAGGGTCAGCGCCAGTCCGGCGGCGGCCAGCAGCGCGCCGCCGCGCACGATCGTCACCGTGCCGAGGGTGGCGGTGAGTCGGTCGCCGACCAGGCGCCCGGCCGCCATGAGGGCGGAGAACGCCGAGAAGCCCAGCGCGGCCACCGCCCCGGACGCGCCGCGCGCGTCGTGCAGGTAGACCGCGGCCCAGTCGGTGACCGATCCCTCGGCCAGCATGCAGCAGAACGCCGCCGCGCCGAACAGGACGATCCGCAGCGGAATTCCCCGGGAGCGCTCCCGGGCGGGGCGGCCGGCAGCGGTCGCGGCGACGGTGTCGGGGCCGCGCAGCAGCCACCCGCGCACCGCCACGGCCAGCACGGCCAGCACCGCCGCCACGGACACGAAGGTCAGGGCGGCGCCCAGGCCGAGGAGGGCGGTCGCGCCGCCCACCGCCGCCCCGGTGAAGCCGCCGATGGAGAAGGCGGCGTGGAACGACGCCATGATCGGACGTCCGTAGCGCCGTTCGACGCGGGCGGCGTGCACGTTCATCGGCACGCCGAGCATGCCGCAGCCGAACCCCACCGCGACCAGCGCGGTGAACAGGTAGGGCAGCGAGTGGGCGAACCCGGGGCCGACGAGGGCGAGCGAGGCGAAGACGGCCGCGGGCAGCATGACGGCCGCGCTGCCGTGGCGGTCCACCATGCGCCCGGTGAACTGCATCGCGGCCAGCGAGCCGACCGCCAGGCCCAGCAGCGCCAGGCTCAGTTCGCCGTCGTTGAGTCCGGCCTGCTGCTTGATCTCGGGAATGCGCGACGCCCAGACGGCGATGATCATGCCCGCGACGAAGAAGTAGGCGACCACCGCGGCGCGGGCGCGGCGCGTCTTGGCGACCGCTTCGGGGGTGGGGACGGGGGGAACGGGGAGACGGGATTCGCGCTGGTTCTCAGACACGGCTCACCAATCCGTAGTACTCGGGACGGGATTCCCCGCGCCGAAATGGTCGAAGCCGGCGCGGAGGCGGGACTGGTACGGCGGCTCGGGACCGCCGCGTGACGTGACCGGCGCGGCTCCTGTGGGAACCGTCGTCCGGTCAGACGCGGTGGACCACCACTCCGGCGGCCCGAATCTCGGCGATGCTGTCGTCGGACGCGTCGGTGTCGGTGACCAGCACGTCGATCTCGCTGACGGGACCGACGTGTCCCATGGTCACCTGACCGATCTTGGTGGAGTCGGCCGCCAGCACCACCTGCTGCGCCGAGCGCATGGCGGCCCGCTTGATGGCGACGTCGCCCAGGTCGTAGGCGGTGACGCCGTCGGTGAGGGACAGGCCGCAGCAGCTCAGGACGGCGGTGTCGAAGCGGACCGCGGCCAGTGACGCCTCGGTCAGCGGGCCGGTCACGGCCAGCTCGCCGGGGCGTACCTCCCCTCCGGGCATGAGGAGCCTGGCGGTGTTGCCCTCGCTGAGCACCGTGGCCGCCTGGAGGGACAGCGGCATCACGGTGACGTGTCGCTCGGCGAGAGCGCGTGCCACCTCCACGACGGTGGTGCCCCGGTCCAGCAGGACCGCCTGCCCGTCGCTGATGAGTTCGCCGACCGCCGTGCCGATGCGCTTCTTCGCGTCGACGGCCATGCGTTCCCTGATGGCGTAGGGCGGTTCCTGTCCGCGCGGCAGGAGGCTGACCGCTCCTCCGTGCACCCGCCGCAGCACGCCCTTGTCGGACAGGTGGTCGAGGTCACGTCGGATGGTCATCTCCGAATGCCCGGTGAGCTCGGCGAGCGCGGCAACGCTCACCTCGCCCTCGGCACGCAGGCGGGCCACGATGACGTCCATCCGCTCGGCACTGTCCATGACTCAATTCAAACACAGAACATGTTCGTTCGTTGGTTTTTCGACCCCTGAACCTGTGTGAACTATCAACACCGGTGAGTGAGGCGGGGCACAGCGGCCACGGCGCCTGCCGCGTGGGTCACAATATGGGGGTGTCCTCCACCCCAGCCCCCGCCCACTGCGACGTCTGGTGGGCCGCCCCCGCCCTGGCCTCCCCCGCGCTGCTGGAACTGCTGGACGACGCGGAGCGGGCACGGCACGCCCGGTTCCGCCTACCCGCCGACCGGGACCGCTATGCGGTCGCACACGCGCTGGCCCGACTGCTGTGCGCCGGCGCGGCCGACTGCGACCCGCGCGAGGTGACGTTCCTGCTCCACTGCGGCCACTGCGACCGGCCCGAACCGCACGGCAAACCGCGACCGGCGGGCCCCGCCGCGGGCTGGGAGATCTCCATCACCCACTCGGGAGAGCGGGTCGGCGTGGCGGTGAGCCGCGGACCGGCCGTGGGACTGGACGTGGAGCGGATCGCCGAGCGCGACCTGGACGGCCTGGTCTCCTACGCGCTCACCGAGCGGGAGCGGGCCGTGCTGGACGCGGCCGCCGACCACGAGCGCGCCCCCGGCTTCTTCACCTACTGGTCACGCAAGGAGGCGCTGCTCAAGGCCACCGGGCAGGGACTGTCCGGCGGCCTGACCTCGGTCGAGGTCAGCGGCCCGCACGAGGCCGCGGCCGTGCTGTCGTGGCGGGGCCCCGCCGCCCCCGAGCGGGTGTGGCTGACCGACCTGGACGCGGGCGGCGACTACCGAGCCGCGCTGGCGGTGCTGGCCGACGGCCCGGTGACGGTGGCCGTCCACGACGCCTCCGCCCTGCTGCGCTCCCCGCACGGGCGCCCCGGTCCGCGGCCCTTCGCGCACTGAGCGCGGAACCGCTCCGCGCGCGAGGGGCCGCCACCGCGAAAGTGCGAGGTCCGCGCGGTCGGCGGCACGCCAAACGTGCCGTCACGGCCACATTCCTGTCCTGGCCGGGTAAGCCGTTCCTGCCTTGACCCGCTTTCGGCCGCGTTGATGTATTGCAAAGCGTGCGCAGCAACCCGCCGGTCCTCTCCACTCCCGACACGGTCCCCGACCCCTACCGCTGGCTGGAGCGGAACGACTCCCCGCGCAGCGCCCGCTGGCTCGCCGAACGGGATGCCGAGTTCCGGGCCGCGGCCGCCGCCTGGCCGCTGCGCCACGCCCTGGCCGCCGACATCCGGTCCCTGCTCTCCGCCACCCAGTGGTCACCGCCGGTGCGCCGCGGCGGTCTACTGTTCGCCACCCGCCGCGACGGCGGGGACGAGCACCCCCGACTGGTGGCCGTCGACCCCTCGGGCCGCGAACGCGTCCTGTTCGACCCGGCCGCGCACGACCCGAGCGGCGCCACCACGCTGGACGCCTGGGAACCGAGCCCCGACGGCCGCCTGGTGGCGGTGCAGACCTCCAGCGGCGGCGTGGAGCGCGGGGCGCTGCGGGTGCTGTCCACCGCCACGGGCGAGGACGTCGAACCCGCGGTCACCGGAGTGCGCTACGCCCACGTGGCGTGGCTGCCCGCGCGCTGCGGCCCCGCGTTCTACTTCGTGCGCCGCGACGACACCGACGGACGGCGCGGGGTGTGGCTGCACCGGGTCGGCGGCGGCGCGGACACGCTGGTGCACCCGTGCCACGCCGCGCGCACCGTTCCCGGGGTGCGGCTGCGCCGCGACCGGTGGCTGCTGGTCACCGAGAGCCACGGCACCGGGCACAGCAACGACCTGTGGCTGGCCGACCTGGCCGCGTCCCCGCCCGAGGCCCCCCTGCTGCGTCCGGTGCACGTGGGCCGAGACATCGAGTCCGAGGCCGACGTCGGCCCCGACGGCCTGCTGTACCTGCGCACCACCCACGGCGCGCCGCTGCGCCGGGTCTGCGCGGCCGACCCCGCCGCCCCCACGCCCGAACACTGGCGCGAGGCGGTCCCCGAGGACCCCGAGGCCCCCCTGGACGGCTTCGCGGTGGCGGGCACGGCCGAGGCGGTGCGGGTGGTGTGCTCCCGCATCCGGCTCGGCATCAGCGAACTGCGCGTCCACTCCCCCGGCGGCGCGCGCCCCGCCCGCGCGGTCCCGCTGCCCGGGGAGGGCATGGTCACCCAGGTGACCGCGGAACCGGACGGCACGGTGCACTTCTGCTACGCCGACGTGGCCACCCCGCTGACGGTGTTCGAGTACCGGCTCGACGGTGTGCCCGAGCCCTGGCCGCCGTCCGCCGCCCCCGCCCCGCGGCGCCCCCGGATCGAACGCCGCGCGCTGGAGTGCGTCTCCTCCGACGGCGTGCGGGTGCCCGTCACGCTCTTCGCCGCGCCCGGCGCCCCGCCCGGCCCCACCGTCCTGCACGTCTACGGCGGCTTCGGGCGGCCCCGCCAGTTCGGGTTCTCCGCGACCGTGCTGGCCTGGCTGCGCGCGGGCGGCCGCTACGCGGTGGCGCACGTGCGCGGCGGCGGCGACCTCGGCCGCGCCTGGCACCTGGCCGGGGCGGGCAGGCACAAGGTGCGCGCGGTACGCGACCTGGTCGCCGCCGCGGACTTCCTCGTCGCCGCGGGCGAGTGCGCCCGCGAGGAGCTGTGCCTGTCGGGCGGCTCCACCGGCGGACTGCTGGTGCTGGCCGCGGTCGCCCGCCGCCCGGACCTGTGCGGCGCGGTCATCGCCTCGGCGCCGCTGGCCGACATGGTCCGCTTCCAGAAGCTGGGCCTGGGGTCGATGTGGACGCGCGAGTTCGGCACGGTCGCCGACCCCGACGACTTCGCCGCCCTGCTGGACTACTCCCCCTACCACCGGGTGCTGCGCTCCTCCCCCGCCCCCTACCCGGCGGTACTGCTCACCGGATTCGACGGCGACACCCGCACCGACGCCGCGCACCCCCGCAAGATGTGCGCGGCGCTGCTGGAGCGGGCCACCGGTCCGGCCCCGGTCCTGCTGCGCTACGAGCGCGGCGTGGGGCACGGACCGCGCGCGGTCACCCGCGCCATCGAGCTCGCGGCCGACGCGCACGCGTTCGCTGCCGCGCAGACGGGGCTGTCCCCGACCCGCCGGACCTCGGCGGGCGCGGCCCCGACCGCAAGAGAGATGAGGTGAAGACGATGGACGACAACCTGTTCGACGTCGAGGTCGAGGACCTGCCGGAGGTCACGTCGCGGGACGTCACCGCGGGTGGCGACAACGACGGCACCGACGGCAGCTCCGACTTCATCTGAGCCGCACACCGCCGGGGCCCGCGGGCCCCGGCGGTCCCCTCCCCGTCCCAGGCGCCGCCCGACCCCGGAAAGGATCCGATGACCGACCGCCTGTTCACCGAGACGCTGCTCGCCGCCGTGGGCGAGGACCTGCTGAGCACCCGGCTGTCGGAGGACTTCGTCCGCGCCGACGTCGGCGCGGCGGCCGTGGAGCCGCTGCTGACCTTCCAGGCGCTCAGCGACCTGCTGAGCACCCACCAGTTGGAGCCGCCCCGGCTGCGGCTGCACCGCGCGGGCAGGCCGGTCCCGGTCGGCGACTACACCGACCCCGGAGAGGCGTCGGGGGTGGCGCGCCGCCTGGTGCGCCCCGAGGCGCTGTACGAGCAGCTGCGGCAGGGCGCGAGCCTGGTGCTGGACGGCATCGACCGGCTGCACCCGCCGATCCGCGCCGCCGCCGACGACCTGATGCGTCTGGTGCGCGAGCGCGTGCAGGTCAACCTGTACCTGATCTGGGGCGACTCGCACGGGTTCGACACCCACTGGGACGACCACGACACGTTCATCGTGCAGCTGGCCGGCACCAAGCACTGGAAGGTGCACGGCCAGGGCACCCGCCCCCACCCGATGAAGGAGGACGTCGACCACTCGCACCGCCCACCGCAGACCGCGGTGTGGGAGGGCGTGGTGCGCCCCGGCGAGGTGCTGCACGTGCCGCGCGGCTGGTGGCACACGGTCACCGGCACCGGCGACGTCAGCATGCACCTGACCTTCGGATTCACCCGCGCCACCGGCGTCGACTGGGCGCGCTGGCTGGTGGAGCGGCTGCACGAGGTGGAGTTCGCGCGCACCGACCTGCCCCGCTTCGGCACCCCCGAGGAGCGCCGCAAGCACCAGCACGAGCTGCTGCGCCGCCTCATGGACCTGGCCGAGCAGCACGACCTGGACGCGTTCCTCGCCGACCGCGACTCCCGGTTCCCGCGCCGCCAGTCCTTCTCGCTGCCGTGGGCGGTCGACGGCGCCACGCCGGAGGCGGACACCGTGGTCGAGTTCACCCCGATCCTGCCCGCGGCGCTGCGCGAGGACGGCCAGAAGGTCGCGCTGACCGTGGCGGGCCGCCGCTACGCGTTCCCCCGGGCGGCCCAGCCGATGCTGGAGGCGCTGGCCGAGGAGCGCACGCTGACCGTGGCCGAACTCGCCGAGCGCGCGGGCGAGGCGGTGGACACCGCGGCGGCGCTGGTGCGGGTCCTGGTGCGGCACCACCTGGTGCTGCTGCGCTGAGCCCGGCTCGTCCCTGTGACCTGGGATTGCGCCGGTACGCCGGAATTGCCAACCGAAGTTAATTTAGGCTAGCCTCATTTCTGCGACCGCAATCGTGCGCGACCTGTCGCGCCGTCCCGCTTCCGCAGAAGGGGCTTTTCCGGCATGGCACACCAGCGTCACCCGCTCACGACGGTGGTCGACGCCTGCGCGCCACTGAGGTTCGCTCCGCTGCCCGACCTGCGCGCCTCCGGCCTGGTCCGGGGCGGCGGGGAGAGCGACGTCGAGCGGTGGCACCGCGCCGACCTGATGGCCTCCGACGGCGCGCTGGGAGAGGTCTACGACGGTTTCGTCGCGGCCACCGAGCCCGGCCACCGGCTGCCCGCGGCCACGCACTTCCTGCGCGCGCTGCTGCGCGAGCCGATCTTCCTGGTGTCGGCGGGCCTGTACCTGACCGGCCGGGCGCCCCTGCTGGACGCGGGCCGCCTGTGGTTCCCGGTGCGCGCCGACCGCACCCTCGGCACCCCGCTGGTGACCGGGGCGCGGGTGGCGGTGGCCGCCGACGACGCCTTCGCCGACCACCCCGACGCGATCGCCGTCGCCGACGCCGACGAGGTGACCCGGATCGCGGCCGGTGCGCTGGTGAGCGCGTTCACCCCGGTCGTCGACGCCGTGCACGCCCACACCCGGCTGGGGAAGCGCACCCTGTGGGGCTGGGTGCTCGACACCGCGCACTTCTACATGCTCAACCCGGCCCGGTTCCTGGGCCGCGACGCCCGGGCGGCGTGGGAGCGCGCCGACCGCATGGCCGACGCCATGATCGCGGCCGGAGCGGTCACCCGCTCCCGGCCCCGCCTGTTCCCGTTCCGCGAGGACCACCCGCGCGGCACCTGGGCGGTGCGCGGCACCTGCTGCTTCGACTACAAGGGCGACCCCGAGCACGGCTACTGCACCACCTGCCCCCTCAAGTGCGACACCCAGCGCCGCGACGAGTTGCAGGAGTGGCTGCGCAACCCGTCCCTGGCGCCCTGATCCCCGGTGGTTCCGCTTCCGGGGTCACCGGGAGTGCTCATCCGCGGCCCGGAAGCGAGACCACCGGTCCGGTCTACTGCGCACCTCATGTCCGAGGGTAGTCTTCTGGTGACCCCCGGAGGTGAACCGAACGTGAAAGCCACCCTCCACCCGGTGTTCGGCCTGCTCGCCGCGGCCCTGTCCGCGTCGATCCTCGCCGTCGACCTGCCCCACTACGCCACCGCGGCCTCCGCCGCGCTGGTGCTGCTCCTCGCCGTCTGGCTGGCGCTGGCCGTCCACGGAACCAGGAGGCGTCGCAGCCGCCCCAACTCCCGGTGATCCTGTCCGGGAACCGCCGTGAGTGCCCGACCGGCGGTCCCGGGGACGGGCCCGCCGGCTCCCGAACGGTGTTCTGGCCACTTCCGGCCACGGGAGACGGCCGTTCCCCCTCCTCGGACCTGGAAGACTTGGGAGGAGCGGAGGCGCCCGCACCGCGGGGCCACGGACACGACCTGGTCGTACCGGGGTCCGAAGGACCCGCTTTCCCTTGGCGCGAAGCCCTCTTCTGCTGCCGCTGCTCCGTCCCGCCTGGGCGGTACGGATCCGGCCGGGCCGTGCGGGTGCGTCTCCGCCTGACTCCCACCCCCTGCATCAGGAGACCGACGTGCCCTTTCCCGCCGACCGCTGGCTGACCGTCCCCTCGACGATCGCGGTCCTGGCCGCCACCGGCTGCTCCGGTATCGCCGACCAGGTCGCGGAGTCGATCGAGAACGCGGCACGGGGGGAGATCACCGAGTTCGAGGATCTCTCCGTACTGTGCGGGGACATCGGCGGCGGTTTCCCGGAAGCCGCCGCCCGCTCCGGCTCAGGACCGCGTCCGACCGTGCTGTTCTTCGACTCGATCGCGGCCGACAGCGACACCACCACCGGATACGAGCTGGCCGCACCGCGCGAGGACCTCGCGCCGGACGCCACCCCCATCGTCGGCTGGCATCCGGACAGTCTCGACCAGACCGAACTCCTGGTCTGCGCGGAGGGCCACGGAGCGAAGGAGGAACTGCACACCTGCGACTACGCCGACGACTGGGGCTCGGGCAGCAGCACTCTCGCGGTCCCGATGTTCAGCCAGGAGTTCTCCTTCACCGTCTACGAACTGGCCACCGGCCGCGTTGTCCACGAGACCGAGATGCTCGCGACGAACGGCAGTTTCATCGGCTCCGGCCTGACCACCGACTGCCCCTCCTTCCTCCAGTACGACCCCCAGCCCACCGAGCTGTACGCGCAGCCCAACGCCGACGACATCCACGCACTGCTGGCGGAGACCGTGGAGGGGAAGGCTGCCTGACGGCCTCCGCACCCCCTCTCCGGCACCCGGGAGGGCGTTCACGTATCCGATGCGGCCCGGGACGGGACCATCGTTGCGCCACGGGAGGCGAACCGCATTCGAAACCCCTCCCCCACCCGGTGTTCGGCCTCTGCCCGCCGCGGCCCTGTCCGCGTCGGTCCCCGCAGTCGACCCGCCCCACACGCCACCGCGGCTCCGCTCCCTCGCCCCCACAGGACACCGCCCCGGAGTGACCGGTGCTCCTGCTTCGCGTGGGGGCGCGGGCGGCCCCGGCACGGCCGACGCTACCCAGGGGACGGTGACGGGGTCACGGGGTCTCCTCCGGGGGGTTCGAGGAGTGGTCCCGGGCGCGCAGCAGGCCGGGGGCGGCGTAAACCCAGCGGCCGTCGACCTCCTGGTAGAGGCCGGAGACCCGGAAGCGGGTGAGGAAGAGGAAGCGTTCGGTTCCGTGGTCCCGGACCAGCGCGGCAAGGTCGGCGGCGGGGATGGTCAGGCCGTCGAGCGGTCCGGCGTACAGGGTCACGAGGTCGGTGGTGTTGTCCATGCGGTGCCGTGCCAGTTCAGTTGTCGAGGGTTCCCACACCCGGAGGTGCGGTCTCCGGTGCGGGACGGCTGCGGGGGTGCGGGCCCGCGGCCACCTCATCGATCCTGACATCTGAGGGCCGCAACCGCAGGCGATTGCCCGTTTTGGCAGGATCGTCGCGGTCCGGACGGCGGGAGGGGCGGCCCTCCCGCCCCTGTCGGTACCGGCGCGGTCGAGAGGAGCGGCGTGATCCCCACGGTGGGTTCTCGGCCTGGTGGTTGGTCGTTGGTGGAAGGCGGCGCTCGCGACCGGCGCAGTCGTGTGGCCTGCCGCACCCCCGAGGACCCGACGGAGGAGTGCGGTTCCGGCTGCGGCACCCCGGCCGTTTCGGTCCCGAACACCACAAGGCCCCACCGGGGTCACCGCACGGAGCAGTCCTTCAGAAGAAGACGAGCCGAACCGCTCCGACTGCGGTGACAACAACTCCGGCCACACCCAGCGCGAAGAAGAAGAGATCCACGGCGTAGACGGCTGTGCGCAGACGCCTTTCCCCGGCCACCTCTTCAGCGGGGGTCTTCTCGGGCTCCACTCCCAACTGGTCCAGCAGAGCGTCGACGGAGAGGGGACGGGGGATGACCGGGGCGGCTTCCCTCTCCGCCGCCCCTCCTCTCTCCTTCTCTCTCACTTCCTCAGCCGTGGCCTCCGCGTCGGCAGCGATCAGTTCCGCCATCCTCAACAGCCGCCCCCGGTCGACCCTGTTCTTGGCGGCGATGCGAGATTCCGCGCCGACCTCACTGAGCACCCCCTCGAAAGAACGCACAAGAAGAAGAGCGGAAAGGATGAATACCGCCAGCAGCAGAAGAGCGCTCACCTTTCACCTCCCCACAACCGAAGGACAGCGCTAGGCACCGCGTTCCGCATCGTTCCTTCTCCTTCCGGAACCTCCCACCCGCCTCTGCTCCCGCCGAGCCGCAAGCTGGTTTCTCACAATCGTCTGCCCGCCTCCCACACTCACACTTCCTCCGGTTCCCCCCGAGTACGCGCTCATATCATTCTCCACCTTCTGGACCAGTCCGGCCACCGGCTCGGACTCGGGAAGAGAGGTGACCAGTCTGTTCCGACATCTCCCGATCCTCAGTTTCCCATCCCGCAGCTCCATCCCCCTGGTTCTGGACCAGGAATTCACGTCGAAGCCGTCCAGAGCACGAATCAGCCCTTCCACCCCGGAGCCCCTGAAAGCGCCGGTCAGCCTCCGCTCCCCTATAACGGACAGAAATTCCTCGACCTCGATGTTCACTCTGGCCAAGAAGTCCGGATCAACCTCCTCACCTCTTTCCTCAGAGATACTCATCACCTCCAGTGCGGATCTCAGAGCACCGGAGAATCTATAGAAATCCCTCTTGAGAGAGGAGATATGGCCTTCTCCCTGGGCGATCTCCTTATCCACCTCCGACCTGACGGCATCGAACCTCGCCATTTCCTCCTCAGGATTCTTTATCCTCTCCAGGGCCTCTTCGATCTTGATGTTCAGAGAATCGACTTCGGCCGCCAACTTCTCTATCGACTGACGAAGATCCTTCTCTCCCAGAGTGACGCCACGGGAGTCCCTCGCCATCTTCTTCAGGTCGCTCGCCAGAGTCAAATCAAAACGATCCGTCTCCCTGACGGCCGCGTTGATAGCCTTCTCCACCTTCTCCTTGTAGTTGAGCCTCCTCCGTATCGCGACGATCCGGTCGAGGCCCGCAGCCACCGCGAAGGCTCCCGCCATGACCACGCCCTCGACAAGGCTGATATTGAAACCAAATACATCCACATCTCAGCCAAAGAACACCAGGCTCGCAAGAGCGAGCAGAACCAGGAGGTCCACAGCCAGACCCCTCAGCACTTTTCCGTTGAACACACTGCGCGCATCGCGGAATCTTCTCCCGTTCCCCGAAACGAGGGAGACTTCACTCTCCGCCCGACCGCAGTCATCCTGGACAGCGAGTCTCAGTTCCTCGATCCTCTGCTTCTTCCTGGAACTGCTCCCCGATGTCCTCCCGCGGACGATCTCTTCCAGGGCAAGCAGGTTTTCAACCGCTCCCACCAGCGCGGTCCGGGCAGCACCCAGCGTCCTTCGGACCTGCAGAGAGTCACTTCCCCCATGAGAACTGTCCAGGGAGTGAAACCCCGAGTGAATGAAGACGACCCTCGTCACCGTGCGTACAAGCACACAGAAGACGAGAGTCCAGAAGAAGAAGTACACGAGTCCTCCCGAAAGAATTAGCTATCTTCCCAGGCCGCTTCTGCCACCGTCCTCTCCTCTGTGCCCCCATGCCCTCCGCGCCGCCCGCGCCGCGGCCTGGGCCCGTCCGATCATTCCCCTCGTGTTCTCTCCTCTTCCGCCACCCCGCTCGGGTCTGTCTTGCGACCCTCCTCTGGTCCTGCTTCCAATTTCGCCCGCACAGGGGTGGGCCGACACTATTTCCGAGAGGCTCTTGACGGCTTTTCCAAGGCGGTCGTCATCGCTCTTCAGGGTACCGACACTGACCTTGACCGAGTTCTTCAGCCTTTCGGCCTCCTGCATCACATCGTCGACCGGTCCAAGTCTCCTTTCCAACTCTTCACTCACCCTCTGAACGACCTGCTTCTCCCGCTCCCAGTCGGTCCTCACCTCCACAAGCGGAACCAACTCGGCCGTGTGGCGAGCCTTCTCCCTGGTCATCCTGTCGATCTCATCGGTCGGAAGGAACTCGCCTCCGACGACATTACTCCTCTCATCGCCCTCTCTCTCGCTCGTCCTCCCCGAAATCCTTCCATTTTCTATGCTCAACTTCGCCAGCACGGCCTGGCCCCTCCACGGGAAGAGCACGCTTCCCGTCCTGGGAACCTTACTGAGCTCTCTCGACCAGGGAAACCTACGAATCGGCTCTCCTGTCTCTATCGCTCTCTCCACACTTCTCTGCAGAGATTTATGACGGATCTCCCTGAGGATGCTGACAACAGCAAAAGAGACCGCTATCCCCACACACGCAGCAAAGGTCCCACTTCCTACGTCCAAGGCCCTGAGAAGCGAAAGGACCGGCCCCACAGAGTCAACCCCCAACCCGCAAGAGATCCACCACCAAAAACCAGAGGGCTCCGTTTCACCCCCCAAGGGGGACAAAATCCGGGGAGATCCTAACGTCTCCACGCCAACAACCCCAGAACGGAAGGTACCAATGCCGTAACTCCGCGCCCTCCGGGGAGTGCCAGGTTCCGGCCACCCGGTATTCGACCACGGATTTCTCACCGCTCGGTCCCGGTCAGCGCATGCGTGTCCGCATGTTCGATGCGTTCAGCCGAATCGGGTCCGGTGTCATCGGCGCGAATACACCCATGCGTGGGATTCTTCTCCGGAACCCCCCGTCTCCCCTGTCCCACGGAGAAACCGCATGCGTTCCCCCGTCCGCTCCACCGTTCCGGTCGCCCTGTCCCTCCTGGTGCTCACCGGTTGTGCTCCCCTTTTCGGTCCCGACCTGGAGGAGTTGCTGCTTCCCCGCAACGCCTTTCCCAACTACACGGCGGAAAGCGTCGACGCCGAGGTGGTCCGGCAGGGACCGTCCTCGCCCTCGTTCGAGGAGATCGAACCACCGGAGTGCGCCACGGCCCTGGCGGAGGGACGCCCCGACCTGCTTCCGGAGGAGGTCGAAGAGGTCGCGGCGCAGACCGCGACACCGAACAGGAGCGGCGCCCCGGAGACCGTGTACCACTACACGCTGGCCACCGGCGACCTCTCGGGCACCCCCGACCCCGAGGCGGTGAAGCGGCTGCTCTCCGACTGCTTCACCTTCACCGGCCGGGTCGAGGACGAACCGGTGAAGGGCGCCTTCCAGAGCCTGACCAGCACCTCCCTGCCCGAAGAGGGCGACGGCGTCCTCATGACCTCCACCCCCGCGGGCGGCGGCCCCGCGGTGGAGGTGCGGATGGCCTGGGGCCAGGTGGCGGAGGTCCACTTCTCCCTGGTGGCGGTCACCCTCGGCGCCGACGCCTCACCGCTCTCCCCGATGGACCTCACCGTCGAATGCTCCCTGGAGGCCACCTCCACCCCTCCGGACCCCGACGAGATCATGGAGTGCACGGACCGCATGCGCGAACAGGTCATCGAGGACGCGGCCACCGAGCGCGCCGACCGCTTCGACGCACTCCTGGCCAAGGCCGTGGAACGGCTGGAGGAACGGGCCTGACCTTCGGAGCCGCTCGTCACTCCTGCGGCCCCAGGGTGATCGAGAAGCCCCCGGAAGTGAGGCTCTCCCAGATCTGGACGACGATGTCGTAGGCCATGGCGCCCAGAAACGACAGCAGCAGAAGGACCGCCAGGCAGCCGGTGCAGGCCAGCGTCTCCGAACACGACGGGGCGTGGCTCCTCTCCAGCCCCGCCTCCGCGTCCCGCAACTCCCGCTCGGTCCGCTGGCGGTCCTCGTTCTCCCAGTACTCCTCGGAGCTCACCGTCGTTCTCCCCCGGTCCGGGTACGGTCGTCCCGGTGGAGCGCGAGCGGCCCGGCACGGACGCGCTCGGCGTCATCGGCGCGTTCGTGGGTCGGCCCGGTGTGCGCCTCCCGACGCAGTTCGTCGAGGCGGCCCAGCGCCCCGGGCATGTCGTGCTCGGCGACCAGGCGCGCCGCGAGGACGCGGAGGAGGTGTGACTCCTCGGAATCGTCGGCGAGGACGCGCTCGGCGGCGGCGACGGCGTCGCCGACCGCCTGGTCGGCCTGGTGGAGCAGTCCGGCCTCGGCGTAGACCCGGCCCAGTCGGAGCCGCCACAGCACCGCGGGCGCGCCGTCGGCGTCGGTGGACGAGACGACCAGGCGCTGCAGGATCTCCGCGGCGGCCGCGGTCCTCCCCCGGTCCGCCAGCCGGTGGGCCAGGGCCTCCCGACGTGCCCGGTCGGCCAGCCGGTCGCGGGGCGTGAGCATCCCGGCGGCGACCGGCAGCAGCGCGCCCAGCACCGCGACGAACCCGCCGATCGACGGCCCGATGTCCAGCGGGGTCCCGTCGGCGGCGGGAATCTGGCCGACCTCGGTGATGTCCAGCACCGACCAGGCCAGCGCGAGCAGTCCGCCGCCCAGCAGCACGGCGCGCTGCCGGGGAAAGGACCGGTCGAACAGGGACGGGACCGCCGCGACGGCCACGGCCAGGCCGATCGCGGCCAGCAGCAGTCCGTCGCCGCCGCGCCGCCCCGCGCGGGAGCCGAGCAGGTCGTAGCCCTCACCACTGGGCTGCCGCCCGTAGGAGACGAGGTCGGCTTCGGCTCCGCCGATCCAGGGCAGTGCCAGTCCGGCGAGCAGCAGCAGGACCGCCCCGGCGAGTGCCGCCAGGGCCGCGCGGCGGTGCGGGGACAGCGCCCGCACCCGGTCGAGGAGGGCCGGGGCGGGGGGCGTGGGAGGGGTCACGACGGCAGCCTTCCGATCTCGGCGACCAGTTGGGAGACCGCGACGAGCGGGGTCAGGACGGTGAGGGCGATCCACAGCGGGACCAGCGCCCAGCGCAGCACCGCCAGGCGGGTGCCGCGCAGCAGGGCGGCGAGGCCGAACACCGGCCCGGGGATGAGCAGCAGCAGGGTGAGGACGGACAGCACGCCCCGCGCCAGGCTGTCGCCCGGGGCGGGAAAGAGCGGGGCCAGGAGGCTGTCGGAGGCGAGCCAGGCCAGCAGTTCGGCCAGGGTGCCCGCTCCGGCGAGGACGCCCCTGGCCACCATGCCGAGGACGAACAGCGGGATGCCGATGACCACCCAGAAGAACGTGTCCATCTCCCGGCGGAACTCGCGGTGTCTGGCCGCCTCCAGTTCCTCCATGAAGCGGATCTGCGGGTCCAGCGGGTCGTAGCCGACGTAACCGGTCACGGTGCCTCTCCTTGCCGTTGCGCCATGTCGCGGACCCGGCGGGCGGCGCGGTGCCGGGTGATGCGGGTGAGGACGGCCAGGAGGGCCGCGCCGAGGGCGAGCAGTGCGCCCGAGACGGGGATCGCGGTGGGGGCGTTGCGGATCGGCGGGCCGACGGTGACGACGACGTCGTCGGTGACGGTGTCGTCGGTGACCTCCAGCACGTAGTCGCCCGCGGGCAGGTCGAGTTCGAACACGGCCATGCCGCGGACGGGCAGCCCGCCGCGGAACCCGGAGTAGTCGAGCAGGGAGCCGTTCCCGCGGGCGGTCGGCAGCTCCCCGCCGTCGTGCTCCAGCGTGGCCGCCACCTCGCGCTCCACCGGGAGCAGCCAGGTCATCGGGTGCGGCGGGTCGGTGCGCGGGACCTCCAGGTAGACGACGTGGGTGGCGGGTTCGTCGACGGAGAACTCCACGACGTGCGGGGTGGTCTCGGCGGCGCGGTGCAGGGCGGCGCCCTGCGCGGCCTTGTCCGCCTCGTTGGAGAACTGCCACAGGAAGAACAGGCACACGCCGGTGAGCCACAGCAGGGCCGCGGCGGTGTACCACCATCGCGGCATCCCTGTCGGCACGAAGTAGTGGGGGCGGGGTGGCGGCATGGGACCGTCCTCGGAGGGGCGGGGGCTGGGCTGGTTCCACCGGTCCTCTCTCGGACAGGGCCCCCGGGGCGCGGCCGTCTCGTTGTCACCGCGGGGCCGAGGAGTTCCGTCGCATCCCGGCGGTGGCTCCGGACAACCGGCTGGCCCCGGTGTTCTGCCCGGGGTCCGCCTCGCCCGGTCGACGCGGGCGGCGGGCGGCGGTCCGCTCCCGGGTCTCCTTCAGGGCGGGCTCCCCGGGACGTGGGAGTCCGGGTCCGCGCGCGTCTCGGGGCCGGCCCCGCCGCCCGCCGGGCGCACCGGGGCCTCGTCCCCCGCCCGTCCCCGCCGTCGGCGCTCGCCGTCCACGTGTCCTCCTCGCCGCGTTCGGGAAACTCCGCAGACCGCTCCGGCGCCGCCCCCGTCCCCGTGTCCCCCGGTGTCGCCGTCGACCCGTCGCGGCGTGCTCACCGGTTCACGCGCGGGCCTGTCCGGGCGCCGGGTCGCGGCCGGGGCTCGGACGGCGGCCGTAGCGCCACTTGAGGTACTTGCCCTCGCGTTCGGCCCGGCGCATCTCGGCGTAGAGTCCGTCCGGGTCGGGCGCGGAGACGACCTGGCCGCCCTCGGGCAGCGGCCAGCGGGCGAACGCCCAGTACCGGCGGGTGTAGGGACCCCACAGCACCACCCAGGCGCCCTGCTTCTGCCACTCGATGTGCGCGGCGACGCCGCGGCGGTCGGGGTCGTGGAACTCCCCCTCCGCGCGGCCCGTTCCAGCACGCTTGCCCACCGGTTGTCCTCCACGCTCGACGGGGGCGGTACTCCGCTCCTGTCAAGCGTCACACGCCCACCGCCGGGTGAAAAGACCAGAAATGGCGATCGGGCCGGATGCGGTCACCCGCGTCCGGCCCGTGCCGCCGGTGTCGGCTACTCGTCGTCCTCGTCGGAGGCGTGGTGGTCGAGGTTGGACACGCCGCGCCGCCAGTAGCCGTCGACCTCGAAGTCGCGGCCGCGCACCAGGCCGCGCTCCTTGAGCAGGCGGCGGATCGGCTTGAGGGCGTCGGCCTCGCCGCCGACCCAGACGAACACCCCCTCCTCGGGCAGTTCCGTCTTCTCCAGGGCGCGTAGCAGCAGGTCGGTGGTGCCGGGGGCGGCGCCGTCGCGGTGCAGCCAGGTGATCTCGGCTCCGGCGGGCGCGTCCAGTTTCTGCTCCTCGGCGGCGTCGGCGACCTCGAAGAACGCGGTGACGCGGGCGTCGCGCGGCAGTTCCTCGACGCGGCGGGCCGCGGCGGGCAGCGCGGTCTCGTCGGCGAGCAGCACGTGGTGGTCGTAGTCCGGGTAGTGGACGGTGCCGCGCGGCCCCAGCACGCCGAGGCGGTCGCCGACCCTGGCGTTGGCCGCCCAGCGTCCGCCGGGGCCGTGCTCGTGGACGACGAAGTCGACGGTGAGCAGTCCGGCCTCGGGGGCGAAGCGGCGCACCGTGTAGTCGCGGTAGATGACGCCGGGGTCGCGGAAGTTGAGGCAGCGGTCGTCCTCGACGACGGGGAGCACGTGCTCGCCGGTGTCGGGGTTGGGGAACCACAGTTTGACGTGGTCGGCGAAGTTGTCGCTGCGCAGCCCCTCGATGTCGGGGCCGCCGAGGTGGACGCGGACCATGCGGGGGGTGATCCGTTCGACGCTGACGGCCTCCAGCACCCTGGGCTTCAGGGGGTACATCTCGACACTACGCTCGCGCACCGCGGTGGACATGGGTCACTCCTCGTACTCGGTTGTTGCGGACAGGGAGGCGGGGTGCTCGGTCCGCTCCCGGTGGGGTCGCCCGGTGGCGACCGGTGTGTCGTCGGGCTCGGCGGGGACGTCCTCGCGGGGTTCCTCGGCGAGCACCCGTGCCGCGCGCAGGCCGGGGAAGGCCAGGGCGAGCGCGCCGACGGACAGCACGGTCATGGCGCCGCCCGCGGTGATGGCCACGGCGGCGCCCAGCAGCGGGGCCAGCGCGCCCAGGGTGAGCGCGCCCGCGGAGTCGCCGATGGTGGCCTGGGCGGTCCACAGGCTGTTGACCCGGCCGCGCAGCGCGTCGGGGGTGTGCGACTGCAGCAGGGCGTAGCGCAGGATCTCCTCGGCGACCTGGCCGAACCCCAGCAGCGCCAGGAACGCGAACGCCGCCCAGAAGACCGGGCTGAGGCCGAGGCCGAGCACCGCCGCGCCGCACAGGACGACGGCGGCCAGCAGCACCGTTCCGTTCCGGCGGACGTGGGCGGTCCACCCGCTGGTGAGGGAGCCGAGGAGCGCGCCCAGCGCCGGGGCGGTGTAGAGCATGCCGACCATGGCCGGTCCGCCGCCCAGCACCGTGTCGGTGAACTCGTTGATGAGCACGTACGGGGCGGCGAACAGCAGTTGCGCGAAGCCCAGGAGCAGCAGCGGGCCGACGACCCGGTGGCGCACGGCGAAGCGCGCGCCGTCGGCGACCGCTTCCAGCACCGGTCGGCCGCGGTGCTGCCCGTCGGGCTCCAGGCGCGGCAGCCGCCACACCAGCGCGGTGGTCACCAGCGACAGCACCGCGGTGATGGTGTAGTTGCCGCCCATTCCGGCCGTGGCGATGAGGACGCCGCCCAGGGCGGGGGCCAGGACCGCTCCGAGCTCGCCGTTGAGCGCCAGCAGCGCCCCGGCCGCGGGGAGCCTGTCGCGGGGGACGAAGCCGGGGGCCGCCGCCTGCAGCGCCACCGCGCTGAAGGAGCCGAAGAACCCGGTGAACAGGGCCACGGCGTAGATGACCCAGAGCAGGGGGTCGTCGGGGACGAGGCTGTTGGCGGCGAGCGCGCCGTAGCCCACCACGGCGGAGGCGCGGCCGACGACGATGAGGCGGCGCCGGTCGCCCCGGTCCGCCAGGACCCCGCCGACCAGGGTTCCGCACAGAACCGAGACGGCGTTGGCGGTGTGGACCGTGGCGACGAGGAAGGACGACCCGGTGAGCTCGTAGACCTGGGTGGGCAGGGCGACGGAGGCGAATCCGAGCCCGAAGATCGAGACGATCCTGGCGACGAAGACGATCCGGAACTCCCTGCTGACGCGCAGCGGGGTCACGTCGATCATCAGGCGGGCGAGTCTCACGGCGTCCTCACGGATCGGCGACAACAACCCCACGGGTCGTTACTTAGGCAAGGCACACCTTAGCATCACCGGGCCGTGGCGTCGCGGGTCTCAGTCGAGGACGGCTCCCGACTTCTGGTCGCTTCCGGGGACCGGCTCGGCCAGGTCGTCGCCGAGCGCCACGATGCGGTTGTCGGCGTCCACGTGCACCACCCTGGGGCGGTGCGTGGCGCGCTCGGCCTCGGTGAGCTGGGTGTAGGAGATGATGATGACCAGGTCTCCGGGCGAGACCAGGCGGGCGGCGGCCCCGTTGATGCCGATGACGCCGCTGCCGCGCTCCCCGGTCAGCACGTAGGTGACCAGTCGGCTGCCGTTGGTGATGTCCACCACGTGGACCTGCTCGCCGTCGACCAGGTCGGCCGCGTCCATCAGGTCGGCGTCGATGGTGATCGAGCCGACGTAGTGCAGGTCCGCCTGCGTGACCGTGGCACGGTGGATCTTGCCGTTGAGCATGGTGCGCAGCACCGTGGGCCTCCTCGCGGTCGTCTGGGTTGTCCGGGGCGGGTCCGGCCCGCTCCCTGCGTGTCCGACGCCCCAGCGTACGGCCGGGGCGTCCGGGCGCCCGCAGGGACTCCCCGGTGTGCGGCGCGCGGCCGGGTGGCCGCGCGCCCGGTCAACGATCGCGGACCGGCCCCGGGGCCGACTACCCCCGCTGCTCCATGGCCCGGCGGAGGCTGCGCGGCCGCAGGTCGGTCCAGTGGGTGTTGACGTAGTCCAGGGCCTCGGCGCGCGAGGCGGGTCCGAACACGGTGCGCCACCCCTGTGGGACCTCGGCGAACTCGGGCCACAGGGAGTGCTGGTCCTCGTCGTTGACCAGGACGAGGAACACGCCTTCGTCGTCGTCGAACGGATTGGTCACGGGAATTGTTCCTTTCGCCGCGGAGGGTGGGGGCACCCGCCGGGTCCGGTCCCGGCGGGCGTGTCGGCTACAGGTCCGCCAGGACCTCTTCGACCTGGTCGAGGACCGTGTTGGCCTGGGCGTAGGTGCGGGCGGCGCTGTAGCGCAGCGGATGGCTCTGCCCGGCCTCGACGGCGGGCAGGTCCTGCCACAGCTCCTGGTCCAGCAGGGCCTCGGTGAACGGGTCGGGCTGCCCGGCTGCGTCGGTCTCGTAGAAGATGACGTCGGCGTCGGAGAGCTGGTCGATCTCCTCGTAGGAGTAGAAGGCGGCGAAGTTCTCGCCCGCGGCCCGCTGCGCCTCGGTCTGGCGGGCGCCGAGCGTGTCGAGGATCTCCCCGCCCCAGGCGTTGGTGTTGTCGACGGCGAACTCGCCGTCGGAGCCGAAGACGACCGCGAAGGTGGTGTCGGCGAGCTGGTCGGCGTAGGTGGTCCTGATCTCCTCGACCCGGCTGTCGAAGCGCTCCTGCTCCTCGGTGGCGCGCTCGCCGTCGCCGACGGCCCGCGACAGCTCGAGGGTCATGTCGCGCAGTCCGGCTCCGGCGCCGTCGAAGTCGTAGAAGACGGTGGGGGCGATCTGCTCCAGGTCCTCGCGCGTGGCGGCGTACTCGTCGTGGCTCTCCACGCGCACGCCGCCGATGATCAGGTCGGGCCGGGCCTCGGCGATGGCCTCCAGGTTGAGTTCCAGGCTCGCCGACTGCACCACCGGGTACTGCGAGAGCTTCTCGAACTCCTCGGCGGTGTAGAGGGTGGCCACCGGTTCGATCACGCCGACCGGCTCGATCCCGGCCTCCAGGACGACCTCGGTGCCGAACTCCAGGGCGACGACGCGCTGGGGGTCGGCGGGGATGTCGACCGTGCCGTAGTCGGTCTCCACGGAGACGGTCTCGCCCGCCTGCGCGGCGTCCTGGGCGGCGTCGTCGGCCCGGCCGCCGCCGCAGGCGGTCAGGGTGAGGACGAGCGCGAGGGCGCCCGCGCCGGTCGCGACCGCGCCGCGGGGGGATGTCTGCTGCTTCACTGTCGACCACTTTCTGTCCGTCGTCGGCCGGGCCCTCGTCCGGACCACGGCCGTGAACCACTGATTAGGAAAGCCTTGCCTAAGAAAAATAGAGGGTTTTGGTGGGTTCTCCGCGCCGATCGGCCAGCCGTGTCCGTATCGTGACGGTCACGGCGGGGCGCTCAGGGGCACCCGTCGCCGCGCCGCAGCGCCGCGTCGAGGACCGGACCGACCACCGACAGCGCCGCCGGGCCGGTCAGGTCGTTGTGGCCGCAGTCGACCTCGTGGTCGTGCACCTCGCCGGTCACGTAGCGCCGCCACAGGTGCGCGCCGATCCCCGACTCCGCGTCGCGCTCCGCCGCCGCGGTGAAGAAGTGCAGGTCGCCGTCGTAGACGCGGTAGCGCGTCCGGTACATGACGTCCATCGTGTACATGCGGGCCCGCACCACGCGGTCGATGGTCTCGGCGTCGAACTCCGCCCACACGCCGTCGCTGTCGCGCAGGAACTCCACCACCTCGTCGCGCTTCCACGGCCTGCCCAGCCAGCTCGGCAGCTCGCGCCGGGAGCTGGACAGCAGGAAATCCAGCGCCTCCTGCTCGGCCTCCTCGGCACTGGGCACTCCCCCGGCCGCCGCGACCTCCTCGGCGTCGGTGGGATAGGTGTCCAGCAGCGCCAGGAACGGCACCCGCTCCCCCTCCGCCTGCAGCAGGGTGGCCAGGGCGTGCGCGACCTGCCCGCCGAACGACCAGCCCACCAGGTGGTAGGGGCCCTGCGGCTGCACCCGGCGGACGTGTCCGGCGTACAGCTCGACCAGCTCGTCCATCGTCTCGGGCAGCTCCTCCCCGCGCAGTCCGGGAAACTGCACGCCCACCAGCGGGCGCTCCCGGTCGAGGAAGGGCGCCAGCGCGGCGTAGGACCAGCTGAACCCGCTGGCCGGGTGGAAGCAGAACAGCGGGGGCCGCCGCCCGCCCTCGCGCAGCCGCAGCACGGTGGCCAGCAGGTCGTCGCGGCGCTCGCCGTCCAGGTACTCGCGCAGCCGGGCGACGGTGGGCGCGGCCAGCAGCGTTCCCGCGCCCAGGCGCACCCCCATCCGCCTGCGGACGCGGCCCGCCAGCCGCATCGCCAGCAGCGAGTGCCCGCCCAGTTCGTAGAAGTCGTCGTCGATGCCCACCTCGTCGACGCCGAGGACCGCGGCGAAGTGCTCGCACAACTGGCGGTCGGTGTCGTCCCTGGGAGCGCGGCCCCTCCGCTCGGGGGCGGCGGGCGCGGGCAGCGCGGCGCGGTCCAGCTTGCCGTTGCCGGTCAGCGGCAGCCGCTCCAGCACCACCAGGTGGGCGGGGACCATAGCGGCGGGCAGCGCGTCGGCCAGGTCGCGGCGCAGCCGCGCGGTGTCGACCTCCCGGCCCGCGGCGGGCACCAGGTAGCCGACCAACTTCCTGCGGCCGGGGGCGTCCTCGCGGACCACCACCGCGGCCTGGGCGACGTCCGGCCGCTCCTCCAGTACGGCGACGACCTCGGCGGGTTCCACGCGCACACCCCGGATCTTGATCTGGTCGTCGACGCGCCCCAGGTAGTCGAGGCGGCCGTGGGAGTCCCAGCGCACCAGGTCGCCGGTGCGGTACATGCGCGCCCCCGGCGGGCCGAACGGGTCGGCGACGAAGCGTTCGGCCGTGAGGTCGCCGCGCCCGGCGTAGCCGCGCGCCAGCCCCACCCCGGACACGTACAGCTCCCCCGGCGTGCCGGGGGCGACCGGCCGCAGCGCGGAGTCCAGGACGTGCACCCGGGTGTTGGCGATGGGGCCGCCCACGGTGGGGGCGGCGCTGTCGGCGGTGCCGCCGCCGAGGGTGTTGATCGTGTACTCGGTGGGCCCGTACAGGTTGTAGCCGAGGACGCCGTCGGCGTCGCGCAGCGCCTGCCACACGGTGTCGCTGACCGCCTCGCCGCCCAGCAGCACCAGCGCGGGCCGGTGGCGGCCCCCGTCGAGCAGGCCGTCCTCGATCAACTGGCCGCAGTAGGAGGGGGTGACGTTGACGACGTCGACCGCGTGGCGGCGGCAGTAGTCGACCAGCCGGTCGGAGTCGCGGCGCAGCTCCTCGTCGAGCAGGTGCACCTCGTGCCCGTCGACCAGCCACAGCAGCTCCTCCCACGACATGTCGAAGGAGAAGGACACGGTGTGCGCCACCCGCAGCACCCGGTGGCCCAGGGCGGCCACGACCGGGCCGAAGATGGTCTCGCGGTGGTTGACCAGCATGTTCACCAGTCCCCGCGCGGGGACCTGCACGCCCTTGGGACGACCGGTGGAGCCGGAGGTGAAGATGGTGTAGGCGAGGTGGTCGCCGCGCGCCGGGACCGGCCGGTCGGCGTCGACGGGGTCGGCGGGGTCCGTGCGGGCCAGGGCGGCGCGCGTCTCGGGGTCGTCCAGCACCAGCCGGGTCCCGCCGGCGTCGGCGGGCAGCCGCCCCAGCGCGGCCGTGCCGGTGACGGTGACCGCGGGCGCGGTGTCGGCGAGCACGGCGCGCAGCCGGCCCTCGGGGTGCTCCAGGTCGAGGGGCACGTAGGCGGCACCCGCCTTGAACACCGCGAACAGGGTGACCACCCAGTCGCTGGAGCGGGGCAGGCCGATCGCGACCAGGCTCTCCGGTCCCACGCCGTGCTCCAGCAGCAGGCGGGCCAGCCGGTTGGCGCGCTCGTTGAGTTCGGCGAAGGTCAGCGTGGCGTCGCGGGCGACCAGGGCGGTGCGGTCCGGCCAGGTGCGCGCCGAGGTCTCGAACAGCTCCACCAGGCTCTGCTCGGGCAGTGCGCGCGCGGTGTCGCCGTGGGCGCGTGCCAGGGCCGCGCGCTCGGTCTCCGACAGCGCGTCCAGGGCCGCCACCGGTTCCTCGGGGGCGGCCGTGATCTGCTCCAGCAGCCGCAGGAACCGGTCGAACAGGGTGCGGGCCAGCTCCTCGTCGACGACGTCGCCGCGGTAGGCGAGGCTGAGCCGGAAGTCCTCGCCCGGCTGGGCGACGAACGTCAGCGGGTAGTGGGTGGCGTCGGCGCCGGTGACCGACTCCAGTCCGGTGGCGGCGCGGACCCGCTGGTAGCCCTCGTCGTCGTAGGGGATGTTGCGCAGCACGTACAGGGTGTCGAAGAGGCGGCCGCCGCCGAGGGCGCGCTGGATGTCGGCGAGGCCGACGTGGTGGTGCGGCAGCAGTTCGGCCTGTTCGGCCTGGACGCGGCGGAGCAGGTCCACGACCGGCTCGCCGGGGCGGACGCGCACGCGCACCGGGACGGTGTTGAAGAACACCCCCACGATCGTCTCCACCCCGTCGATCTCGGGCGGCCTGCCGGAGACGGTGCTGCCGAAGACGATGTCGTCGCCGCCGGTGCGGGAGCGCAGCACCAGGCTCCACGCCGTCATCAGCACGGTGTTGACGGTGACGCCCGCCCTACGGGCCAGCGCGCCCGTCCGGTCCAGCAGCGCGGGGTCGACGACGGCGTCGACGGTCCTGGGCATGACCGTGCCGTCGCCGGGGTCGGCGGGCGAGACCAGCGTGCCCTCCTCCACCCCCTCCAGGGCGCGCCGCCACGCCTCCAGCGACGCGGCCGTGTCCTGCTTGGACAGCCACACCAGGTAGTCGCGGTAGGCGCGCGGCGGCGGCAGGGGGGAGGGGTCGCCGCCGTTGCGGTAGACCTCCATCAGCTCGGCGTTGTACAGCTCCCCCGACCAGCCGTCCATGACGATGTGGTGGAAGGTCAGCACGAGGACGTCGCGCTCCGCGGGCAGGCGGACCAGGACGTGGCGGATGAGCGGGGGGCGGGTCAGGTCGAAGCGGCGTTCGCGCTGCTCGACCCGGAGCCGGTCGAGGCGGCGGTGCGCCTCGGCCGCGTCCAGGTGCGACAGGTCGACCTCGCGCCAGGACGCCGCCAGCTCGCGGGGGACGAACTGGACGGGGCGCTCCACGCCCTCGTACCAGAATCCGGCGCGCAGCGAGGGGTGGCGGCGCAGCAGGGCGTCGGCGGCGGCGCGCAGGGCGTCGGCGTCCACGCGGCGGCCGAAGGTGAAGATGTTCTGGACGGTGTAGACGTCCAACTGCCACTCGTCGACGGTGGAGTGGTAGAGCAGCCCCTCCTGGAGGGGGGCGAGCGGAAGGACCTCCTGGATCTCCCTGGGGTCCGCGGCGCTCGTGGTCATGGTGTCTCTCCTGCTCGTGGGGGTCGGGTCAGTCCTGCTCGCGCCACATCCGCGCGAGTTCGGCGAACTCGCCGGGGTCCAGCAGGTCGGTGAACTCCTCGCCCGCCGGTTCGGGCTCGGACTCGGCGGGCCGCTCCTCGGCGGGGCGTGCCGCCTCGGCCAGCCGTTCGGGGGTGCGGTGCACGAACACGTCGCGCACGGTGAGGTCCACGCCCTCGCGCACCAGCCGCCCGACCAGGCGCAGGGAGGAGACGCTGTCGCCGCCCAGGGCGAAGAAGTCGGCGTCGGCGCCGACCTCGTCCAGGCCGAGGACCTCGGCGAAGGCCGCGCACAGGACGTGTTCTCCCGGAGTGCGCGGCGCCCGCCCGGCCCGCTGTCGCGGCTCGGGGTCGGGCAGCGCGGCGCGGTCGAGTTTGCCGCTGGCGGTCAGCGGCAGCGCGTCCAGGAACACCAGCGAGGCGGGCACGGCCGCGGCGGGAAGGACGGCGGCGAGTCGGCGGAGCAGCGTCTCGGCGGCGGGCGGGGCCGCGGTGCCGGGGACGACGTAGCCGACCAGCAGGGGCGTGCCCGAGGGGGCGGGGCGCACCGCGACGGCGGCGTCGGCCACCCCGTCCAGGGCGCGCAGCGCGGCCTCGACCTCCCCTGGTTCCAGGCGCACCCCGTTGATCTTCACCTGGTGGTCGGTGCGGCCCAGGTACTCCACCGCCCCGTCGGCGCGGCGGCGCACCAGGTCGCCGGTGCGGTAGAGGCGCGCTCCCGGCGGGCCGAACGGATCGGCGACGAACCGGGACGCGGTCAGGTCGGGACGGCCGACGTAGCCGCGCGCCAGTTGCACGCCGCCCAGGTACAGCTCGCCGACGGCGCCGGGCGGCAGGGGGCGCAGCGCCGTGTCGAGGACGTGCAGCGTCGTGTTCCACACGGGGCGGCCGATGGGCACGGTCGCGCCGAGCGGCCCGGCGCCCGCGCCGAGCACCGGGTGGCGGGTGACGTCCACGGCCGCCTCGGTGGGTCCGTACAGGTTCTCCAGGCGCGTGTCCGGCAGGGTCCGGGCGAGGTCGCGGGCCAGGTCGGCGTCGAGCGCCTCGCCGCTGCTGATCAGCAGGCGCAGGCCGGTGGCGCGGCGGGCGGTCGGCTCGTCGAGGAAGACGCGCAGCAGGGACGGCACGAAGTGGCAGACGCTCACCCCGCGGTCGGCGATGAGGGAGGCGAGGTGGGCGGGGTCGCGGTGGCCGCCGGGGCGGGCGGCGACCACGGCCGCGCCGGCGGTGAGCGGCCAGAAGAACTCCCACACCGACACATCGAACCCGGCGGGGGTCTTCTGCGCCACCCGGTCGTCGGGGGTGAGCCGGTAGGTGTGCTGCATCCACTCCAGCCGGTTGGCGATGGCCCGGTGGGAGACGCCCACGCCCTTGGGCTCGCCGGTGGAACCGGAGGTGAAGATGACATAGGCGAGCTGGTCGGGGTGGACGTCGGCGGGCGGGGCGGGATCGAGGTCGGCCAGGCGGGCGCGGACCTCCGCATCGTCCAGCACGACGGTGCCGGGCGGCGGCGCCCCGCCGAGTCCGGGCAGTGCCTCGCGCGAGGTCAGGACCGCCGTGGCGCGGGCGCGCGCGACCATGGCGGCGAGCCGCGCCGGGGGGTGGTCGGGGTCCAGCGGCAGGTAGGCCGCTCCGGCGCGCAGCACCCCCAGCAGCGCGGCCACCAGTTCCGCCGAGCGGGGCAGCGCCACCGCCACCACGTGGTCGCGGCCCACACCTCGCCCGGTGAGCAGCGCGGCGATGCGTCCGGCCCGTTCGTGCAGGTCGCGGTAGGTGAGGCGGGCGTCGTCGGCGATGACGGCCACCCGGTCGGCGTGGTCGCGTCCGGCGGCGGCGAGCAGCGCGGTGAGGGTGGTGGCCGCCACCGGCCGCCCGGTGGCGTTGTGCCGGGCCAGAGCGGCCCGCTCCCGGTCGCCGAGCAGGTCGAGGCGGCGCAGCGGCCGGTCCGGGTCGGCGGTGAGCTGCTCCAGGACGCGCACCACCAGGTCGAGGACGGCCTCGGCGTCTTCGGCGGGGAAGCGGTCGGGGTCGTGGTCGAGGCGGAGCGTGATCTCCTCCTCCGGCAGCACCGCCAGGGCCAGCGGGTAGTGGGTGGCGTCGCGCACCTCGACGTCGACGACGCGCATTCCCGCGTGGTCGGCGGCGTGCCGGGAGCGGTCCAGCGGGAAGCTCTCCACGACCAGCAGGGTGTCGAACAGCGCCCCGCCGCCCGCCGCGCGCTGCACGGCGGCCAGGCCCAGCGCGTGGTGGTCGACCAGCTCGGCCTGTTCGGCGCGCAGCCGCCGCAGCAGCGCGGCCGCCGTCTCGCCCGCGTCGAGACGCACCCGCACCGGCAGGGTGTTGGTGAACAGGCCGATCATGGCCTCGGAGCCGGCCACCTCGGGGGCGCGGCCGGAGACGGGCTGGCCGAAGACCACGTCGTCGGTCCCGGTGCGGGCGGCCAGCGCCACCGCCCACGCGGCCTGGGCCAGGGTGTTGAGGGTGACCCGGTGGGTGCGGGCGGTTTCGCGCAGCCGTCGGCTGAACTCCGCGCCGAGGGCCCGGGTGCGGCGTTCGGGCGGCCGGGTGCCGCCGGGGCGGCCGGGGGCGACCAGGCACGGTCCGGACAGGCCGGCCAGTGCCGTGCGCCACGCCTGTTCGGCCGGCGCCGGGTCCAGGCGGGCGAGCCAGGCCAGGTGGTCGCGGTAGGCGGGGGCGGGCGGCAGGGCGGCCTCGTCGCCGTCCGACGCGTACAGGGCGCACAGTTCGTCGACGAGCAGCGGCAGCGACCAGCCGTCCAGCAGGATGTGGTGGGCGGTCACCACGAGGACGTGCTCGGCGTCGCCGCCGACGAGGGCGAAGCGGATCAGCGGCGGGGCGGCCAGGTCGAAGCCGCGCGCCAGTTCCCGCTCGGCGATCCGCCCGACCGGGGCGTCCCCGGCCCCGCCGGGGTCGGCGGCCGTCCAGTCCACGTCGACGTCGGCGGGGACGAACTGCACGGGCTGGTCCAGCCCCTCGTGGGCGAACCCGGCGCGCAGGTTGGGGTGGCGGCGCAGCAGCGCGCCCGCGGCCCGCCGCAGCCGTCCGCCGTCCACCGCGCCGCGCAGCGTGATGCGGCACTGGACGGCGTAGACGTCGGCGTCCGCGCCGGTGAGGGCGTGGTGGAACAGCAGGCCCTCCTGGAGGGGGCCGAGGGGAAGCACCTCGCTGATTCCGCTGGGTTCCTGGGTCAACGCCGTCTCCTCCACAGTGATTCGAGCTGGTCCAGTTGGGTGGCGTCGAGCGAGACCAGCGGGGCGGGTTCGGTCGGCGCCGGTTCGGGCGACTTCTCGGTCCCGGTCAGGGGCTCGGCGACCGCGGCGAGCGCGGAGACGACGGGGTGCTGGAAGACCTGCCGTCCGGTGATCGCCCATCCGGCGCGGCGGGCCCCGTTGACCAGGCGCAGCGACAGGACGCTGTCGCCGCCGAGCGCGAAGAAGTCGGCGTCCGCGGCGACCTTCTCCACGCCGAGGACCTCGGCGTAGACGGCGCACAGCGCGGCCTCGGCGGGGGTGGCGGGTTCCCGGCCCGCCGCGCCCGTGTCGGGGGCGGGGGCGGGGGCGGGCAGCGCCCTGCGGTCGACCTTGCCGTTGGCGGTCAGCGGCAGCGCGTCGAGCACGACCACGGCGGCGGGCACCATGTAGGCGGGCAGCGTCCCGGCCAGCGCGGCGCGCACCTCGGCGGAGTCGAGGGGACGGGTGGCCGTGACGTAGCCGACGAGCCGGTGGTGGCCGGAGCCGTCGCCGTGGGCGACCACCACGGCCTGGGAGACTCCGTCGACGCGGGCCAGGGCGGTCTCGATCTCGCCGAGTTCGACGCGGAAACCACGGATCTTGACCTGGAAGTCGGAGCGGCCCAGGAAGTCCAGCCTGCCGTCAGTCCGCCAGCGCGCCAGATCCCCGGTGCGGTACATGCGCGCCCCCGGCGGCCCGAACGGGTCGGCGACGAACCGCTGCGCCGTCAGACCGAACCGGCCGTGGTAGCCCAGCGCCACCCCCTCACCGGCGATGTAGAGATCCCCCGCCACCCCCGGCGGCACCGGACGCAACCCCGAATCCAACACGTACACCCGCGTGTTCGCCATCGGCACACCGATCGTCACCGGCCCGCCCGCGCGGACGCGGTCGGCGGTGGACCAGATCGTGGTCTCGGTGGGCCCGTAGACGTTGGTGACCGCCGCGGCGCGGTCGGCCAGGGCCTCGGCGAGGGGGCGGGGCAGCGCCTCACCTCCGACGAGAACCCGCAGTCCGTCGACGGCGTCGGGGGCGTGCTCGGTGAGCATCTGCCACAGGGTGGGGGTGGCCTGCATGATCGTGGCGCCCTCGCCGGTGAGGAGGTCGGCCAGGGCGGCCGGGTCGCGGACGGTGTCGGCGTCGGCCAGCACCACCGTCGCCCCGGCGAGCAGCGGCAGGTACAACTCCAGCGCGGAGATGTCGAAACTGACCGTGGTCACCGCCAGCCACCGGTCCCCCGCCCCCAGCGGAAAGCGTGCGGCCATGTCGGTGAGGAAGTTCGCCAGGTTGCGGTGGGACACCACCACGCCCTTGGGACGCCCCGTCGACCCCGACGTGTACAGGACGTAGGCCGCGCCGTCCCCGGCGGGCGGTTCGGGCAGCACCGCGCGGGGGTCGGGTCGGGTGTCGGGGCCGTCGACGAGGAGGTGGCCGGTCGCGTCGGGCAGCGTCGCGGAGAGGCCGCGGGTGGTCAGCAGGGCGACCGCGCGGGAGTCGGCGAGCATGAACGCGATCCGCTCGGCCGGGAAGTCCGGGTCCAGCGGCAGGTAGACCGCGCCCGCCCGCTGCACCGCCAGCAGCGCCGCCACCAGTGGCGGTGTCCTCGGCAGCGCCACCGCCACCACCTCGCCGGGCCGCACCCCCCGGGAGACGAGCAGCCGCGCCAGGCGGTCGGTCTCGGCGTCCAGTCGCGCGTAGGTCCACCCGTCCCCGCCGCAGCGCACCGCCACCGCGTGCGGGGTGCGCCGCGCCCAGGCGGCGAGCGCGTCCGCCGGGCGCGGCGCGGTGACCTCCCGCCCGGTGGCGTTCCACTCCTCCAGCACCGCGCGCCGCTCACCGCCGGTGAGCACGTCGATCCCCGCCACCGGCCGCTCCGGGTCGGCACCGGCCTGCTCCAGCACCCGCAGCAGGCGGTGGACCAGCCGGTCGGCGGTGGCCGGGTCGAACAGGTCGGCCGCGTAGTTGAGGGCGATGCGCGCTCCGCCGTGCCCGTCCTCGATGAACGCGAACTCCAGGTCGAACCTGGCGGTGTCCAGCGGGGTCTCGACGACGCGGGTGGCCGAGCCGAACAGGCGGTCGGCGTCGGCGGGGCGGCGCTGGTAGGAGACCATCGTCTGGAACAGCGGGTGGCGGCTCACCGACCGGGCGGGCCGCAGCAGGTCGACAACCGCGTCGAAGGGCGCGTCGGCATGGGCGAAGGCCGCCAGGTCGACGGCGCGGACCCGGTCCAGCAGTTCGGCGAAGGTGGGGCCGCCCGACAGGTCCACGCGCAGCACCAGCGTGTTGAGGAAGAACCCGACGGCGTCGTGGACGGCCTCGTCGGCGCGGTCGGCGACCGGGCTGCCCAGCGGAATGTCGTCGCCCGCGCCGAGGCGGTGCAGCAGGACCGCCACCGCGGCCTGGACGACCATGAAGACGGTGACGCCGTGCTCGGCGGCGAGGCGGCGCACCGCCCGCTCCAGGCGCGGGTCGAGTTCGGCCTGCGCCAGTCCGCCGCGGTGGGTGGCCGCGGCCGGGTGGGGCCGGTCGGTGGGCAGGTCGAGTTCGTCGGGCAGGTCACGCAGGGCCCGCTCCCAGTGGGCGAGTTGGCGGCGCAGCGGGCTGTCGGGGTCGGCCGCGTCGCCGAGCCAGGCGCGGTGGGCGGCCGCGTAGTCGGCGTACTGCACCGGCAGCGGCTCCCAATCGGGGGCGCGGCCGCAGGCGCGGGCCCGGTAGGCGGTGTCCAGGTCGCGCAGCAGCGGACCGAACGACCACTCGTCGGCGGCGATGTGGTGGCAGACGACGTGCAGCACGCAGCCGTCGACCTCCTCCCCGGTGACCAGGCGGACCCGGACCGGGGGCCGGGCGGCCAGGTCGAAGGGTTCGGCGGTGAGGTCGGCGAGCAGGGCGGGCACGGGTCCGGTGGCGCGCACCGCCGCGACGTCGACCGTCGCCTCCCCGGGGGCGAGGACGACGGGTTCGGCCTCTCCGTCGTCGCCCGCGCGGACGAGGGTGCGCAGGATCTCGTGGCGTTCCACCAGGTCGCGCACTGCCGCGCGCAGGACGTCGAGGTCGAGTACGTCGGCGACGTGCACGGCCAGCGGCACGTTGTAGGCGCCGCCGGTGCGGTGCACCTGCTCGACGAGCCACAGCCGCTGCTGGGCGTGCGACAGGACGGGCCGTTCCCCCTCCCCGCGGCGGGTCACGGCGGGCCGACGGTCGTCGGAGGAGGTGAGGCGGCGCGCGAAGGCGGCGGGGGTGGGCGCCTCGAACAGGTCGCGGACGCCGACGTCGACGCCGAGGAGGGCGCGCAGCCGGGCCACGGCCCGGGTGGCGAGCAGGGAGTGGCCGCCGAGCGCGAAGAAGTCGGCGTCCGCGGCGACCTCGGTGCGGCCCAGAACGGCGGCGAAGGTCTGGCAGACGATCTCCTCCTGCGCGGTGGCGGGTTCCCGGCCCGCCGCGCCCGTGTCGGGGGCAGGGGCGGGGGCGGGCAGCGCCCTGCGGTCGACCTTGCCGTTGGCGGTCAGCGGCAGCGCGTCGAGCACGACCACGGCGGCGGGCACCATGTAGGCGGGCAGCGTCCCGGCCAGCGCGGCGCGCACCTCGGCGGAGTCGACGGTGGCGCCGCGGGCGGGGACCACGTAGCCGACGAGCCGCTGCCGACCGGGCTCGTCCTCGCGGGCGGCCACGGCCGCCTGGGCGATGTCGGGGCGCTCCAGCAGCGCGGTCTCGATCTCGCCGAGTTCGACGCGGAAACCGCGGATCTTGACCTGGAAGTCGGAGCGGCCCAGGAAGTCCAGCCTGCCGTCAGTCCGCCAGCGCGCCAGATCCCCGGTGCGGTACATGCGGCTGCCCGGCGGCCCGAACGGGTCGGCGACGAACCGCTGCGCCGTCAGACCGAACCGGCCGTGGTAGCCCAGCGCCACCCCCTCACCGGCGATGTAGAGATC
Source organism: Thermobifida halotolerans (assembly GCF_003574835.2). NCBI lineage: Bacteria > Bacillati > Actinomycetota > Actinomycetes > Streptosporangiales > Nocardiopsidaceae > Thermobifida > Thermobifida halotolerans. The sequence goes on from NZ_CP063196.1 coordinate 2,577,149, forward strand.
CCCCGCCACCCCCGGCGGCACCGGACGCAACCCCGAATCCAGCACGTACACCCGCGTGTTCGCCATCGGCGCACCGATCGTCACCGGCCCGCCCGCGCGGACGCGGTCGGCGGTGGACCAGATCGTGGTCTCGGTGGGCCCGTAGACGTTGGTGACCGCCGCGGCGCGCCCGGCGAGCAGATCGGCCAGCGGGACGGGCAGCGCCTCGCCGCCCACCAGCACCCGCAGTCCGTCGACGGCGTCGGGGGCGTGCTCGGTGAGCATCTGCCACAGGGTGGGGGTGGCCTGCATGACGGTGGCCCCGCTGGAGCGGACCAGCGCCGCCAGTGCCCGGGGGTCGCGGACGGTGTCGGCGTCGGCCAGCACCACCGTCGCCCCGGCGAGCAGCGGCAGGTACAACTCCAGCGCGGAGATGTCGAAGCTGACCGTGGTCACCGCCAGCCACCGGTCCCCCGCCCCCAATGGGAAGCGTGCGGCCATGTCGGTGAGGAAGTTCGCCAGGTTGCGGTGGGACACCACCACGCCCTTGGGACGCCCCGTCGACCCCGACGTGTACAGGACGTAGGCCGCGCCGTCCCCGGCGGGCGGTTCGGGCAGCGCCGCGTCGAAGGCGTCGGCGGTCTCCTCCAGCAGCAGCACGGGAACGTCCGCGCCGTGGCGCGCCGCCGTCTCGGCCGTGGCCACGAGGAGCACGGTTCGTGAGTCGGCGAGCATGAACGCGATCCGCTCGGCCGGGAAGTCCGGGTCCAGCGGCAGGTAGACCGCGCCCGCCCGCTGCACCGCCAGCAGCGCCGCCACCAGGTCCACCGACCGGGGCAGCGCCACCGCCACCACCTCGCCGGGCCGCACCCCGCGTGCGACCAGGGCGCGCGCCAGGCGGTCGACCCGCTCCTGCAGGCTCCGGTAGTCGAGTTCGGCGTCGCCGCAGCGCACCGCCACCGCGTGCGGGGTGCGCCGCGCCCAGGCGGCGAGCGCGTCCGCCGGGCGCGGCGCGGTGACCTCCCGCCCGGTGGCGTTCCACTCCTCCAGCACCGCGCGCCGCTCGCCGTCGGTGAGCACGTCGATCCCCGCCACCGGCCGCTCCGGGTCGGCACTGATGCGGACGAGGATGGCGCGGAAGCGTTCCAGCAGTTCGGCGGCCCGCTCGGCGTCGACCGCGTCGGGCCGGTGGCACAGCCGCAGCCGCAGCCGCTCTCCGGGAAACACGTTGAGCGACAGCGGGTAGTGGGTGGCGTCGACCACCTCGACGTCGCGCAGCCGCACGCCGCCGTAGGTCTCGGCGGCCAGGGCGTCGCGGTGGGGGAAGTTCTCGAACACCAGCAGCGTGTCGAACAGCGGTGCGGCGTGGGCGATCTCCTGCAGCCGGGTGAGGCCGACGTGGTGGTGCTCGGCGAGCGCGGCCTGCCGCCGCTGCAGGTCGGTGAGGAGTTCGGCGACCGTGCGGGCGGGGTGGGCGCGCAGCCGCACCGCGACGGTGTTGATGAACAGGCCGAGGATGTGCTCGACCCCGTCCAGGTCGGCGGGGCGGCCGGAGACGGTGGCGCCGAACACGACGTCGTCGCGTCCGGTGAGTCCGGCCAGCAGCAGCCCCCACGCCGCCTGGACGACCGTGTTGGTCGTCACGCCGAGGGAACGGGCGGTCTCGACCAGTCGGGCGCTCTCCGCCTCGTCCAGGTCGGCGAGGAGTTCTTCCTGGACGCCGTCGCCGCCGTGCGGGTCGGCGTCGGGGACCAGCAGGGTGGGTTCGGCCAGGTCGGCGAGTTCGTCCCGCCAGGCGCTCTCGGCGGCCCCGGTGTCCCGGGCGGCCAGCCACACCAGGTGGTCGCGGAATCCGGCGGTGGGGGCGGGCGTGGCCGGGTCGGCGTAGCGGGTGAACAGTTCGCGCAGGAACAGCGGGGTGGACCAGCCGTCCAGCAGCGTGTGGTGGTCGGTGACCACCAGTCGGTGGCGGGTGCGTCCCAGGCGCAGCAGCGCGAACCGGATCAGCGGCGGGCGGGCGAGGTCGAAGCGCTCCCGCCGCTCCTCGGCGCGCACCCGCGCGCACCGCTCCTCCTGCTCGGCCGGGTCGTGTCCGCCGAGGTCGAGCACGCGCCAGCGCAGCGCCACCTCGGCGGGCACGAACTGCACGAGGTCCGCGCCGTCGCTCCAGAAGCCGACACGCAGCCCGTCGTGGTGGCGCAGTAGTTCGGCGGCTGCCGCGCGCAGCCGCTCGGCGTCCAGCGGCCCGTCGATCTCGGTGCACGACTGGGTGGTGTAGGCGTCGGCGCCGCCGCCGTAGAGGCTGTGGAAGACCAGGCCGGCCTGCAGCGGGGTGGGCGGCCACAGGTCGACGACGCGGGGGTCGGCGACGTCGGCGCGCGTCGACCAGTCGCGCGCCACCCGGTCGATGCGCGCCTGGTCGAGGCCGACCAGCGGGACGTCGGAGGGGGTGAGCGCGCACACGCCGGGGGCGGCGGCGTGCTCGGCGAGCGCCCGCAGCGCCGCGGTGAACTCCTCGGCCAACAGCGCCACCTCGCCGTCGGGGTGCACGCCGGGCGCCCACCGCCACGTCACGGCCAGTTCGGGGCCGCGCGCGGTCTCGCGGGCGACGACGCCGACCTCCAGGCCGCGGGTGAGCGGCTGGTCGGGGTCCTCGTCCAGGGCCACGCCCGCCGTCTCGGGGGCGAGCTGCCACGGTTCGCCGTCGGAGGCGCCGAAGCGCCCCAGGTAGTTGAAGAGGACGTCCGGGCGGGCCGCGTCGGCGAGGGCGGGCGCGGTGTCGGGGTTGAGGCGGCGCAGCAGGCCGTGGCCGAGGCCGTCGCCGGGCACCGCGCGCAGGGTCTCCTTGACGGTGGCGAGCGCCCGCCCGACGTCGGCCGCGGCGGCGCGGCCGAGGTCGACGCGGACCGGGTGGGCGCTGGTGAACCAGCCGACGGTGCGGGAGACGTCGGCGGGGACCGCCAGCTCGCGGCGTCCGTGCCCCTCGACCTCGACCAGCAGGCTCCGGGCGGTCTCGCCGCGCCGCGCGCGCACACGGGCGGCGGCCACGGCGAGCGCGGTCAGCAGCACCTCCTCGACCCCCGCGTTGAGGACCGGCCCGATGCCGGTGAGGACCGCGGCCGACAGGTCGGCGTCCAGGGTCCGGTCGGTGACGCGGCGCGCGGCGACGGTGTCGCGCCCGTCCAGGGGGCGGGCGCCCAGCGGCCGGTGCGTCGCGGGGTCGGTGACGCGCCGCCAGTGGTCGAGTTCGGCGACGCGCTCGGGGCGGCGCGCCTCCTCGGCGAGCAGCCGGGTCCAGCGGCGCAGCGACGTGCCCACCGGTTCCAGCTCGACGGGGCCTCCCCGGCCGCGCGCCTCGACAGCCGAGCGCAGGTCGGGGCCGAGGATGCGCCAGGAGACGCCGTCCACCGCGAGGTGGTGGACGCGCAGCAGCAGACGGCCGGTGCGATGAGGCCCGCGGTCGAGCCAGACGGCGGCCAGGGCGCGGCCCCCGGCCAGGTCGATGCGGTCGGCGGCGTGCTCGGCCGCCCGCGCGAGCAGGGCGGCGAGGTCGGCGTCGGCCGCGTCCGCGGCGTCGACGCGGTGCAGCAGGCCGTCGGGGACGGCGCCGGGCCCGGCGATCTCCAGGGTCGTGCCGGGTCCGGTGACGCGCAGCCGCAGAGCGTCGTGGTGGCGCACGAGTGCGGCCAGGGCGTCGGCGAGTACGTCCTCGGCGAGTCCGGGCGGGGTGCACAGGACCTGCGTCTGGGTGAAGCGCGCCCCGGGCGTGCCCTGGTCGAGCAGGTCCGCCATGAGGGGGGTGGGGGCCAGGGCGCCGACCGGTTCGTCGGCGACCCGGCCGGTCGGGGCGGCGGGCCGGGTCGCGGCGGCGGCCAGGCGGGCCGCGGTGGGCCGCTCGAAGACGTCGCGGACCCGCAGCGCCATGCCGGCCGACCGGGCCCGGTTGACCAGTTGGATGGCGGTGATGCTGTCCCCGCCGAGCCGGAAGAAGTCGTCGTGGACGCCGACCTCGGCGACGCCGAGGACCTCGGCGAACACCTCCAGCAGCGCCCGCTGCTCGGGGGTGGCCGCCTCCCCCCGTCCGCCGCCGGTCCCGGGCCCGGGGTCGGGCAGGGCGCGCCGGTCCAGTTTCCCGCCGGTGGTCAGCGGCAGGCGGTCGAGGAGGACGACGGTCGCGGGCACCATGTGCTCGGGCAGGCGCTCGGCGAGGTGGGCGCGCACCGCCTCGGGGGCGGGCGCGCGGCCGTCGCGGGGCACCGCGTAGGCCACGAGCCGCAGCCCGCCCGAGGCGGCGGGGTGCGCCGCGACCGCGCAACGGGCGACGTCGGGGTGGGTCTCGGCGACCGCCTCGATCTCCTCGGGCTCCACGCGGAAACCGCGCACCTGGAGTTGGGCGTCGGTGCGGCCGAGGTAGTCGACCTGTCCGTCGGGGCGCAGCCGCACCCGGTCGCCGGTGCGGTACATGCGGCCGCCGGGAGGGCCGAAGGGGTCGGCGACGAACCGGGACGCGGTCAGGCCGGGGCGGCCCGCGTAGCCGCGGGCCAGTTGCGCCCCGGCGAGGTACAGCTCCCCGGGCACGCCGACGGGCACCGGGCGCAGCGCGCCGTCCAGGACGCGGGCCGCGACCCCGGGCAGGGGACGGCCCACGACGGGGGTCGCGCTGTCGGCGACGTCGGCGACGAGCGCGTCGACGGTGTTCTCGGTGGGGCCGTAGCAGTTGAGCGCGCGGGTGCCGGGCAGCGACCGCAGCGCCTGCCACAGCTCGTCGGGGCAGGCCTCACCGCCGAAGGTGAGGAGTCCCGGCACGCGGCGCAGTGTTGCGGAGTCGAGCAGGCCGCGCAGGTAGGTGGGGGTGAAGTCGAGGTGGTCGATGCCGTGCTCGGCGACGTAGGCGCCCAGCAGGGCGTGGTCGTAGACGTACTCCTCGCCCAGCAGGTGCAGCTCGTGGCCGTACAGCAGCCCCAGCAGGGGGTCCCAGGAGGCGTCGAACCCGAAGGAGCCGGTGTGGCCGACGCGCAGCCGTTCGGCCCGGTGGGCTCCGAACAGTCCGGTGCGCTGGGCGGCGGCGAGGTTGGCCAGCGCCCGGTGCTCGACGACGACGCCCTTGGGGCGGCCGGTGGTGCCGGAGGTGTGGATGACGTAGGCCGCGTTCTCCGGGCGGGGGCCGGGCACGGGCGGGGCGTCGGCGACCGGGGCGGCCGCCAGGCGGGCGCGGACCGCGGGGTCGGCGAGGTCGACGACGTGCGCGCCCGCGAGGTCGGGCAGTGCCGCGCCGAAGTGCGGCGAGGTGACCACGGCCACCGGGCGGGTGTCGGCGACGATGTGCGCCAGCCGGTCGGCGGGGTGCGCGGCGTCCAGGTGGACGTAGGCCCCGCCCGCGCGCAGCACCGCGAACAGCGCCACGACCAGGTCGAGTGAGCGCGGCAGGGCCAGCGCCACGGCCCGCTCGGGGCCGACCCCCTCCTCGTGGAGGAGGCGGGCCAGCCGGTCGACCCGCTCGACCAGTTCGGCGCGGGAGACGCGGGTGGCGCCGGCGACCACGGCGGTGGCGTCGGGGTCGCGCTCGGCCAGCCGGGCCAGCAGGTCGGGAACGAGCGCGGGCGCGTCCTCGGCCGGGGGCGCGGCGAGCACGGCCGCCGTCTCGTCGGCGAGGTCGAGGGCGGCGAGGGGGGTGCCGGGCGCGGCCTGCGCGGCCGCGCGCAGCAGCCGGGTGATCTCGGCCAGCCGGGAGCGGACGGCGTCCGGGGTGTAGCGGCGCTCGTTGGCGTTGGCCTCCAGAAGCAGCCCGCCGCCGGGGTCGCGGTAGACCGACAGCGCCAGGTCGTCGACCGGGCCCTCCGACAGGGTCACCGTGGTCGCGGGCACCCCGTCGAAGGCGAGGTCGTAGTCGAACACCTTGATGTTGATCTCGGGTCCGAACAGCGCCCGGCCCCCTCCGACCGCGTCCAGGTCGCGGCGCAGCCACTCGGCGCGGTAGCGCTGGTGGCCGCGCATCCTCCGCAGGGCCGCGACCGTGGCGGCGACGGCCTCCTCGACGGTGTCGGCGGACCGCAGGCGCAGGCGCAGCGGAAGCACGTTGACCACCATCGCGGGCGTGCGCAGCGCGGCGGTGCCGAGCCGTCCCATGACCGGGGAGCCGAGCACGACGTCGCGGGCCCCGGTCATCCGGTGCACGTAGGCGGCATAACCGGCGACCACCGTCTCCGCCCAGGTGGCGCCGGTGCGGGCGGCCAGTTTCTCCAGTCCGGTGAGGACGTCGGCGTCGACGGCCGAGCGCGCGCGGAGCGCGCCCGCCTCGGGCGCGGGCGGCGCGTCGGACAGCAGCGCCGGTTCGGGCCGGTCGGCCAGCAGCGACGTCCAGTGGGCGCGGTCGGCCGCGCACTCCGCCGACGCCTCGTAGGCGGCCTCGGCGGCGACGACGTCGGCCAGGGAGCCGAACCGGGACGGCGGCGGCTCCTCTCCCCCGCCGAGGGAGGTGTAGACCTCGGCGACCCGCCGCGCCAGCAGGGTGACCGCGTAGGCGTCGACGGCGACGTGGTGGTAGCGCTGGTACCAGAACCAGCGGCGCGCCGCGAGGCGCAGCAGGGCGTAGCGGGCCAGCGGCCCGGTGGCCGGGTCGACCGGGGCGGCCAGGTCGCGGCGCATCCACTCGGCGGCGGCCCGCTCGGGGTCGGCCGCGCCGGTGAGGTCGAGCACGTCCAGCGGGAGCGTGTGCTCGGCGGCGACCTCCTGGAAGGGGACGCCGTCGACGTCCACCACGCGCGCCCGCAGCGCGTCGCTGTCGCGGGTCACGGCGGCGACGGCCCGCGCGAACCGGTCGGGGTCGACGTCGCCGGGGATGTCGGTGTACTGGCCGACGTTGAAGACCGGGCTGTCCGGGTCGATCCGCTGGGCGTACCAGACCCCGGCCTGCGCGCCGGTGAGGGGCAGCCTGGTCGTGGGGGTGTCCGGCATCGGATACCGCCTCCTTGTGGGGGTGGGCGCGGTCCGCGCGGCGGTGGCGCGCGCCGCGCGGACCCGGGGGTCGGAAGGGGGGAGGGTCAGGACCGCAGGAGCGCCGTCCACGCCGTGACGGTCGGCTCCTCGGCGAGGTCGGCGAAGTCGACGGCGGCCCCGTCCCTGCGCCAGGTCTCGACCAGGCTCATCAGCCGGACGGAGTCCACCCCCCGGTCCAGCAGGTTCTCGTCGACGTCGACGGACTCGGCGGGCTCGGCGAGCAGGCGGGCGACGTCGGCGCGCACACGCTCAATGGTGAAAGGTCCGTCACCGACAGTGTTGTTCGAGGTCATGGGATGCTCCGGGCAGAGGTCGGGTGGGGTTCAGGCGGAGGGGACGGGCGCCTCGTGGCGGGCCTCGACGGAGTCGAGGATCTCGGCGGCGCGGACGGCCACGTTGGACAGCAGGCTCGAGGAGATGCCGTGCGTGTGCTCGGTGCCGCCCTGCAGGTACAGGCCGCAGGTGACCTCGTCGTCGGTGACGACGCGGTAGTCGCGCTGCAGGACGGGGCGGCCCCGGTCGTCGAACACGCAGTGCCCGGCGAGCTCCCCGAGGAGGGGGCGCACGTCCACCGGGCGGTAGCCGGTGGCGTGGACGACGTGGTCGGCGCGGAGCACGGACTGCTTGCCGGTGGGCCGGTGCTCCACGGTGACGTCGACGCCCGCGTCGGTCTCGGCGAGGTCGACGACCCTGGTCATGTTGTGCATCCTGAGCCGGTGCGTCCCGTTGGCCCGCTCGGCGTAGACGCGCCGGTACAGGTCGGTGATCAGGTCCGGGTCGACCACGGAGTAGTTGGTGTTGCGGTGGTAGCCCATGAGTTCGTCCTTGAACTCCGGCGGCGAGTCGTAGAAGGCGTCCACCGCCTCGGGGTCGAAGATGCGGTTGGCGAACGGGGTGTCGTCGGAGGGGCTGTAGCCGTAGCGGGAGAACACCGCGTGCACCGGGACGTCGGGGAAGCGCCGGTGCAGGTGGTCGACGACCTCGGCCGCGCTCTGCCCGGCCCCCACCACCACGAATCCGCGGGTCGGGGCCTCGGGGAGGACGGCGAGGCGGTGCAGCAGGTACTCGCTGTGCCAGATCCGCTCGGAGACGCGCACCCCCTCGGGGAGGCTGGGCCGCAGCCCGGGGGCGAGCACCACGTTGCGGGCGCGCTCGACCGTCTCGCGGCCGTCGGCGTCGCGGGACACCACGTCCACGCGGGTGATCCGCCCGCCCGTGCGGACCGGACGCAGCGCGACGACCTCCCGCCCGTAGCGCACCTGCTCGCCGACCCGCTCGGCGCACCAGGACAGGTAGTCGTGGAACTCGGTGCGCAGCGGAAACAGCGTCTTGTGGTTGATGAAGTCGTGCAGCCGGCCGACCTGCCGCAGGTAGGCCAGGAAGGTGAAGTCGCTGGCGGGGTTGCGGGGGGTGACCAGGTCCTTGAGGAAGGAGATCTGCATGGTCGCGTCGTCCAGGAGCATGCCCCGGTGCCAGCCGAAGCGCTCCTGGCGCTCCAGGAACACCCCGCCGATCCGGGAGCGCCCGTCGGCGCGGCGCTCGCGCAGGGCGATCGCCAGTCCCAGGTTGGACGGACCGAAACCGACTCCGACCAGGTCGTGGACGCGCGCGTCGGCGCCTGTCGCGCTGTGGTGGGTCCCTGCCATGTCAGCCTCCGGTCGAAACGTCGATGCGTGCGGCGCCCACGGCGGCGAGCACCCGGTCGGTGCTGGTGACGACCGCGCAGCGGCCCGCCGCGTACTCCAGGGCGAAGCGGTGGTCGTCGGCGGTGAAGTCGGCGGTCGCGTCGGCGACGAAGAACGGCTGGATGTCACGCATGAACGCGTCGGCCGCGGTCAGCAGGCAGCCGATGTGCGCGTAGACGCCGGTGACGACGAGCTGGTCGCGTCCCTGTCCGGCCATGCGCGCGGCCAGGTCGGTGCCGACGAAGGCGCTGTAGCGCGACTTGGTCACCACGACGTCGGCCGCGTCCGGGGCCACCCGCTCGTCGATGGCGGTGTGCTCGGCGGCGGCACGCATCCCGCCGCCCCAGAAGTGGCGCTCCAGGCCCCGCTGCTCCGGGTCCATGCCGCCGGGCTTGGCGGTGTAGCAGACCGGGATCCGGGCGGCCCGGCAGGCGTCGGTGAGCGCGGCGATGTTGGCGAGCGCGCCGCGCAGCGGGTCCGCGCCGTCCGGATAGGGCCGCAGGAAGTACCGCTGCATGTCGTGGACGAGCAGGACGGCGCGGGCGGGGTCGATCCGCCACGACGCCCGGTTGGCGGGCAGGTGCTCGGGCAGCGGCAGCGGATAGGGGGTGATCGCTGGCAGTGTCATCGGGGTGCGTCCAATCTGCGGGAGAGTTCCCGGCGGAGTTCGCGCCGGGAGGTCTTGCCGACGCCGGTGGCGGGGAAGCGCTCCACGAACTCGACCCGGTCGGGGATCTTGTAGGCGGCCAGTCCCCGCTCGCGCAGGAAGCGCAGCAGTTCGCTCCGGGTGGGTGGCGCGCTGCGGGAGATGACGTAGGCGCAGACCCGTTCTCCCAGGTAGGGGTCGCTCATACCGACGACGGCCGCGTCGTGGACGGCCGGGTGGGCCAGGATGTGGTTCTCGACCTCCTCGGCGGAGACCTTCTCCCCGCCCCGATTGATCTGGTCCTTGGCCCGGCCCTCCACGACGAGGTTGCCGGAGGCGTCCATGCGTACCAGGTCCCCGGTGCGGTAGAAGCCGTCGTCGGTGAACGCGGTCGCGTTGTGGGCGTCGGCCCGGTAGTAGCCGCGGATGGTGTAGGGGCCGCGGGTCAGCAGGTGGCCGACCTCGCCGTCGGGGACGGGCCGGTCGGCGTCGTCGACGACGCGGATCTCGTCGGCGGGGCTGAGCGGGCGGCCCTGGGTGGTGGTGGCCACCTGTTCGGGGTCGTCCAGGCGGGTGTAGTTGACCAGGCCCTCGGCCATGCCGAACACCTGCTGCAGCGCGCAGCCCAGCACGGGCCGGACCCGGCGGGCCGCCTCCGGCGCGAACTTGGCGCCGCCCACCTGGAGGACGCGCAGCGACGACAGGTCGCGGCCGCCCTGCGTGCCGTGCTCCACCGCGTCCAGCCACAGCAGCGCGATCGGCGGGACGACCGCGGTGATGGTGACCCGCTCGGTCTCGACGAGGGCGAGGGCGGTCTCGGGAGCGGGGTTGGGGGCCAGCACCACGCGGCCGCCCGCGTGCAGCACCCCGAGGAAGCCGGGGGAGCTCATCGGGAAGTTGTGTGCGGCGGGCAGCGCGGCCAGGTAGACGGTGTCGGGGCCCAGATCGCACACCTCGGCGCTGGCGCGCACCGAGTACAGGTAGTCGTCGTGGGTCCGCGGGATGAGTTTGGGCAGTCCGGTGGTCCCGCCGGACAGTTGGAAGAAGGCCACGTCGGCGGGGTCGGCCGCGGCGTACACGGCCGGGTCGGGGGATTCGGCGCGGGCCCGGTCCAGCGGGACGTGGCCGCCCGCCTCACCCGCCACCAGGACCAGCTCGGGGGCGGTGCCCTGTCGGCGCATTCCCTCGACCATGGAGCGGTAGTCGAAGCCGCCGTGCCGGTCGGTGACCACCAGGGCCTTCGCTCCGGTGGTGGCGCACAGGTGGGTGATCTCGCTGCCGCGGTGCGCGGGCAGCGCGTACACCGGCAGCGCCCCGAGCCGGAACAGCGCGAAGACCACCTCCAGCAGCTCGGGGATGTTGGGCAGTTGGACAACCACGCGGTCACCGGAGGCGATGCCGAGGCGGGCCAGTCCGGTGGCCATCGCGTCGGCGCGCGCGTCCAGTTCGGCGTAGGTCCACCGCTGTCCCGCGCCGACCACGGCGACGCGGTCGGCGAAGCGGCGGGCGCGCTCCCGCAGGAACTCACCGAAGGTCTCCCCCGTCCAGTAGCCCGCCGCGCGGTAGCGGGCGGCGAACTCCTCGGGCCAGGGGGTGCAGCCGTCGAGCATCGGGGTCCTTTCCGTGGGGGTCACCGGGGCTGGTCGACGCCGAGGGCGAGCAGCAGGGTGCGGAGTTTGGCGGAGGTCTCGGCGAGTTCGGCCTCGGGCTCGGAGTCGGGCATGATGCCGCCGCCCGCGAACAGGTCGATGGTGGTTCCGCAGGTGTCGGCGCAGCGGATGGCCACCGCCCACTCGCCGTCGCCCGCGGCGTCGGTGTAGCCGACGGCGCCGGTGTAGAAGCCGCGGTCGAACGGTTCGATCTCGGTGATGACGGCGTAGGCCCGGTCGGTGGGGTGGCCGCAGACGGCGGGGGTGGGGTGCAGCGCCCGCGCCAGGACGTGCGAGGGGGTGTGGGGATCGCGCAGTTCCCCGGTGACGCGGGTGGACAGGTGCCACATGGTGGCGGTGGTGACCGGTCGGGGTTCGCGGGGGGCGTCGAGGCGGCGGCAGTGGGGGCGCAGTGCCTCGACGACCGCCTCCACGACCACGGCGTGTTCGTGGCGTTCCTTGGGGGAGGCGAGCAGGGCGGCGGCGCGCTCCCGGTCACGGGCGGGATCGGGGTGGCGCGGCGCGGAGCCGGCCAGCGGGTTGGACAGCACCGAGCGCCCGCGTTTGGCGACGAGCAGTTCGGGGCTGGCGCCGACGAGGGTGCGCGGGCGGGCGTCGCGTCCGGGCAGGTCCGCGGCGAAGGTGAAGGCGGTGGGGTCGGCCCAGGCCAGGTTGGCCAGCACGGTGGCCACGTCCACCTCCCGCTGTCCGGTCAGCCGCAGGCAGCGGGCCAGCACGACCTTGCGCAGCTCCGCGCCTCCGCCGTCGGCCATGAGTTTGACGGCGCGCTCGACCGCGGCCGTGTGGTCGGCGGGGGCGGGGATCGGGGTGGCCGTCCACGTTCCGGGGAGCGGGCGGCGGGCGGGGACGGGCGCGGCCGCGTGCGCGGTGGAGGGGCCGTGCTGGACGGTCTCCGGCACCACCAGGTGGACGGGGGCGTCGCGGTCGAAGGGGAGGGCGCCCACCGCCAGGGGGGCTCGGCCGTTGTCGGTCTCGACTCCGCGCAGCGCCTCGGCCAGGTCGTCGGCACCGGTCGCGGTGGCCAGGGCGCCGCGGCAGCGCAGCGCGCCGGAGGCGGAGCAGAAGAGGAAGTCCCGGGGGCGGTAGGAGTCCAGCAGCTCGGTCGGTGCCGCGGCTGGATCGACGACGCGCTGTCGGGGCATCGTTGGCCTTTCTTGTTCGGGCACGCCGATGGTGCGGGCCCGGCGGACCCGGCGTTTCGCGGTGGTGTGGGGGCGGGTCGGGGTCAGCGCAGGGTGGCGCCGCCGTCGACGTAGAGGTTGTGCATGGTGATGTGCCGGGCGGCGTCGGAGACGAGGAAGCACACGGCGTCGGCGACGTCGCCGGGCTGGGCGACCCGGCCCAGGGGGATGCCGACCTTGTAGCGGGCCGGGTCGCCGGCCACGGCGTCGGCCGGGTCGAGGCCGCCCTCCCGCACGTCCCGCAGCATCGGGGTGTCGGTGGTGCCGGGGGAGACCACGTTGCAGCGGATCCCGTACGGCGCCAGTTCCAGGCCGAGCGACTTGGTGAAGGCGACCGCGGCGGCCTTGGACGCGGCGTAGGCGGCCATGCCGGCGCGCGGCACGCCCGCGGCGTTGGAGGCCACGGTGACGAGGGCGCCGCGCCGCCGCGGCGCCATCCGCCGCGCAGCGGCGCGGCAGACGGTGAAGACTCCGGTGGCGTTGACCGCGAGCAGCGTCTGCCAGTCGTGGTCGGAGCACTCGACGGCGGGGCCGGTGCGCAGCACCCCGGCGACGTTGACCGCGATGTCGACGGGGCCCAGGTCCTGTTCGACCTCGGCGAAGAGGCGTTCGACGCCCGCCGGGTCGGTGATGTCGCGGACGTAGCCACGCGCGGGACGGGCGGCCCGTTCCAGGTCCGCGGCGGTCCGGGCGGCGCCTTCGGGGTCGACGTCGACCGCGGCGACCGCGGCTCCCCGGGCGGCCAGGGCCTCGGCGACGGAGCGTCCGATGCCTCGGCCCGCGCCGGTGACCACGGCGACCGCTCCTTCGATCCCGCTGTGGGACACGTGTCCTCCCCTGCGCCAACCAGAAACTATTGACTAAGGCAAACCTTGCCTAACTTGTCGCCCGACAGTCTCAAGCCATCGGAGGCCCGGCGTCAACCCAAAGAATTCCGACAAACCATGACATTCAGCGCAAAATTTGAGAGAAGAAGTGTTCGGGTAATCACACCTGGAAACTCTTGCGCAACCCGCAGGAAACATTCCGCCGCTTCGGGCGCTGGGGTGGACGCCTTGCCCGCCCAACTTCCCAGCGCTGGTCCTGGAGCCTCAACCCCCAGGGTGGTTTCCAGGTGGCCTCCACTCCAGGGGGCCGTGCGGCCCCAGCTCCGTGGGGGCGGGCGAGGCGCGTTGTCAGGGGAGGCCCGCTCGAGGGGTGGGTTGGCGCAGGAGTGGGGAGGCGCCCCGGGCACCGCCCCGCCCGCGCCCCCACAGGGGGATCAGAGAAGAGGACACCGGCCACCACGGGATCCCGGCAAGCCCGTGACACGGAACCGCTGCCCCGCCACGCCCCCCCACGACCCCGGCAGCTCAGTGGACAGGTGCGCGCAGCACCCGGCCACCCACGCCTTCACCGGCGGGTTGGTGGGGGAACAACCGGCACCACGGGACCGGGGAGCCCGTGGTGCACGGCACCTCCCCGGTGCGGGGAGGTGGAGGCGCGGGTGGGTCGGCGCCCGGGGGCACCTCCCCACTCCTGCGGGCCTCCCCTGACAACGCGTCTCGCCCACCCCCACGAGGTTGAGGTTGCACGGCCCCCTGGGGCCGAGGCCACCTGGAAACCAATACCGGAAGGTCAGGGAGAGAGCACGGCATTGGTGAGCACCGGTGGGCGGTCAGGGCGCCCCGGTGCCGCGTCCGCCCGCTGCCGACCCGTGGCGGGCCGCCTCGGACGCCGGGGTGGAACGCCCTGCCCGCCAGGCGTCCCGACACCGGTCTCACGGCCTCCTGCGCGGCCGCCCGGGTCACGCAGGGGGTGTTCGTCCTCTGGGCCGCCCGCTCCGGCGCTACTCGTAGGGGTCGGGGGGGTTGTCCACGGCGACCATCTCCTCGACCTCGAAGCGGTGGTCCCGGATGTCCTGCAGGTCGCCCTCGGGCTCCACCCACCGGCCCGTGACCGTCCACCAGGAGTCCTTGGGCGGCTCCGGCCGGTTCTCGATCAGCACCCGGTTGACGATGGCGTCGGCGGCGCAGCAGGCCATCTGCAACCGGGCCAGGTACCAGCCCTCCCCCTCGGGGTTGGGCACGGCGAACCCGGTGAGTCGGATGTCGCGGCCGGCCATGGCCCGCTCCTCGTCGGTCCAGGCCCGCACCACGAACTCCCGCATCTTCAACTCGACCGGCTCCCCCTCGGGGGTGTCGGCGCCGAAGCTGCCGTCGTCCACCTGCTCGCTCTCGGCCACGGTCCCCGGATCGGCCGACGCGGCGGTGTAGGCGCCCAGCGCCGGGGGCGCCACCACGAAGACCATCGCCACCGGAGCCAGCAGCAGCCACGCCACGGCCGGGGCCTTCGCGTGGTCGTGGCCGTGGGAGTGCCCGTGGGAACGGTCGTGGGAGTGCCCCTCCCCGTCGTCCTCGGCGGTCCCGCGCAGCTCCGCCGCCGCCGTCACCGCGCCGAGGACCACCAGCACCGCCCCGGCCGCGATCAAGAACGGCCGGAACTCCTCACGCACGTAGTTCAGGTACGCCTGGGAGACCACGGTGACGCTCAGCGCGGCCATTCCGAGCAGGACCATGACCATGCCCTGGGCGAGGCGGTTCATCTGTCCTCCTGGGGGATGCTCCGGGTGTCGGGTCGGTGAGGAGTCCGGGGCACGCGCACCCGGTGCGCCTTACACATGTCGCGTTCTCCTGTGAAGTGGGTCGTATGCGGACGGCGTGCCACTGCCGGACCTGCGGGAGCCGGGCGCTCAGCGCCCGTGCGCACCTGGACGCCTACCGGACTCCCCCTCGGCAAGGGGGACGATCAAAGCAGCCACCCTCCGATCAGGAACGAGAAGAGCAGCGTCAGTGCCAGTGTGAGCGGGACGAAGCGGCGCACGAAGGACCACCCGAAGGAACCGGCCTGCAGGGCGATCAGCTTCAGGTCGACCATCGGGCCGACGACCAGGAAGGCGAGTTTGGCGGTGGCGGAGAACTCGGTGAAGCTCACCGCGACGAACGCGTCGGCCTCCGAGCAGATCGACAGCACCACCGCCAGGAACGCCATCGCCAGCACCGACACCACCGGGGTGTCGGCCACCGCGGTCACCCACTCGCGGGGAACCAGCACGTTCACGCTGGCCGCGGCCAGCGCGCCGACGATGAGAAAGCCCCCGGCGTGCATCAGGTCGTGCCGCATGGACTCGGCGAACACCCGCCACCCGGACGCGTCGGGATCGTGGTGGGTGCGCGGTGGACGCAGCCAGTCGCTCCTGCCGAACGCGGCCCACAGCCACCCCACCACGACCGCCGCCGCCAGCGACGCGAGGAAGCGCGCCAGCGCCATCTCGGGCTGGTTCGGGAAGGCCACCACGGTGGCGACCACCACGACCGGGTTGATGGCGGGCGCGGCCAGCAGGAAGGTGAGCGCCGCGGCCGGGGCGACGCCGCGTCTGATCAGCCCGCCGGCCACCGGGACCGAGGCGCACTCGCACCCCGGCAACACCGCCCCCGACAGTCCGGCGACCGGGACGGCGAGGGATGCGCGGCGGGGGACGGCCCGCTGCCAGAACCGGGCGGGCACGAACGCGGTCAGCGCCGCCGACAGCGCCACCCCGAACACCAGGAACGGCAGCGCCTGGAGGCTGATGGCGGTGAACACGGTCGCCCACGCCAGGAACGCCTCGTGGGTGAACCGCCCCGCCAGCAGGGCCTGGCCCGCCGCCAGCACGAGGATGAGAAGCGCGAACAGCCAGACCGTGGCGGTCTTGCGCGACCGCTCCGGCCGCCCCCATTCCGGGGGCGGGAGCGCCTGATCGTCGTCCGGGCCGCCCCACCCCTGGACCAGGGAGTCACCGAGGGAGGGAGCGGACGCCGGGACACTGGAGGGTCGTTCCGACACGCCGAGGTCCTCACATGTGGTCGAAGGTCGTCACCGCGGGCCATGCTAGCCAACTCGGGGGCGGCTTCTCCGGCGGTTCGTCGGACCTGTGGACAACCTCTCCCGGAGGAACGGGCCGGCGACACTCCCGTCCCCCGGGGGTCGAGGCTCCCGGAACTCCCCGGTACCGGTCAGTGCGACACCCGGACCACCATCTTGCCGACGTTGCCGCCGCGCAGCATCGAGACGAACGCCTCCGGGGCGTTCTCCAGGCCCTCCACGACCGTCTCGCGGACCCTGATCCGCCCCTCGGCGACCGCCGGGGCGACGTCGCGGTAGAAGTCCCCGGTCAACTGGGGGTCGTCGCCGACGATGAACCCGCGCAGGGTGAGCCGCTTGGTGACGATCTGGAACAGGTTGCGCGGCGCGTACGGCGGCTCGGTCGCGTTGTAGCCAGAGATCGCGCCGCACACCGCGAAGCGGGCGAAGTCGTTGGCGCACGCGATCGCCGCCTCCAGGTGCTCACCGCCCACGTTGTCGAAGTACACGTCGATCCCCTCGGGCGCGGCCTCGGCGAGCTGCTTGCGCACCGGTCCGGCCCGGTAGTCGAAGGCCGCGTCGAACCCCAGCTCGTCGAGGAGGTAGGCGACCTTCTCGGGGGAACCCGCGCTGCCGACGACCCGCCTGGCCCCGTGCAGCCTGGCGAGCTGGCCGACCACGCCGCCCACCGCCCCGGCCGCCCCGGAGACGAACACGGTGTCGTCCCGGCGCATCTCGGCCTTGTGGAGCAGGCCCACGTAGGCGGTCTGGCCGGGCATGCCCAGCGCTCCCAGGTAGACGCTGGGCCCCAGCGGCTCGCGCGTGTTGACCGGACGTGTGTGGGCGGCGGGCACGACGGCGTGCGAGCGCCACCCCGCGTTGTGCAGCACCGTCGTCCCCACCGGGACGTCGGGGTCCGCGCTGGCCTCGACCACCCCGACGGCGCCCCCGTCCATGGGGGCGTTCAGCTCGTAGGGGTCGGTGTAGGTGCGCACGCCCGACATCTTTCCGCGCATGTAGGGGTCGACGGAGATCACGAGGTTGCGGATCAGCAGTTCGCCCGGCTCCGGATCGGGCAGCGTCCGTTCGACGAGGGCGAAGTCGGTCGGGGCGGGTTCGCCCTGCGGACGGGCGACCAGGTGGAACTCCCGTGTTGTGGTCGGCATGGATCTCCTCGCGAGTCGGGGACGGCGACGTGTCTCCCACGTTCCCGGACACGACGATCCCATGCCCGGCGACCCACCGCGACGACGGGGGCACGGTCCGCGGCCGCGGACCGGTGTTTGGGACCCGCGGCGCGGGGCAGCGACGGGGGAGGAGGTATCCGGCATGATGAGCCCCAAGGACCGTCAACGACACGGCGGCGACACGGCCGACATCAGCGCCTCGGAGGAGCGCTACTCCCACTGGGGACGGCCCATCTCCTGGGTGGCGGTGTCCCTGATGCTCGTCGGCTTCGCGGTGGGAGGGGTGGGCCTGACCCTGGGACCCCCCGTCTGGATCGTTGTGGTCATCGGCGCGGTCATCTCCGTGATCGGCGGTGTCATCGCCTACTCCACCGACATCTTCAAGGACACCGGCGTCACGGAAGAACCCGTGGACTACCACGACGACAGCGCCGAGCACGGTGACCACTCGCTCGGCGAGGACGAGGACCGAGGGGGCGGCCGCCGCCTGACCTGAGCGACTGACAGCCCCCCGGCGCCGATCCGCCCGCCCCCACACATCGGACCGGAGAAGAGCACCGTCCCGCACCGCGGCGCCTCGGCCCGTGGTGCGGGACCGTTTCACGGTGCGGGAGGGCGGCGGGGCCGCACGGCCCGCTCGGGCTCAGGCCGCCCGGTCCTCCGACTCCGGTCCTCAGCCGTGCCTGGGGTCGCGGAAGCGCCCCTCCCCCTGCCGCGAGGTGCGGGGGCCGCCCCTCCGCGCCGCGGGACCGCCCCGGTCGAACCCCCGGCGGGGACGCTCCTCGGACTCACCGGGGAGGCGGCGGTCGCGCCGTCCGCCTCCCGTCCGGCGGTGCCGGGAGCCGCCCCGGCCGCCGTGGCGCTGCGGCTCGGGCGGTTCCACCCACGGCTCCCCCGAGGGCTGCCGTGCCCCGGTCAGTTCGCCCAGCAGCGCGTCACCGGGGTTGACCAGGTGCTGCGCGGCCTTCACCCGCGCGTCGCCGAGCAGTCTGCGGGCCCGGTGGCGCTGGCTGGGCACGACGATGGAGACGACCCGCCCCGACTCCCCCGCCCGGGCGGTACGACCGCCCCGGTGCAGGTAGTCCTTGTGGCCCGCGGGCAGGTCCACGTTCAGCACCAGGTCGATGCCGTCGACGTGGATGCCGCGCGCGGCGACGTCGGTGGCCACCAGGGTCCGGACGCGCCCCTCCCGGAACTTGGCGAGGGTGCGGGTGCGCACGCTCTGGCTCTTGCCGCCGTGCAGCGCCGCCGCGGACACCCCGACGCTGACCAGTTGCTCGCTGAGGGAGTCGGCGCGGTGCTTGCTGCGCACGAACAGGATGGTGCGGCCCTCGCGCGCGGCGATCTCGGTGACGACGCGGTCCTTGTCGCGGGGCAGCACCCGGAGCAGGTGGTGCTCCATCGTGGCGACCCCGGAGACCGGCGGGTCGACCGAGTGCGTCCGCGGGTCGCGGGTGTAGCGCCGCACCAGTGTGTCGACGTCGCCGTCCAGGGTGGCGGAGAACAGCAGGGTCTGCCCGTCGCGGCGGACCTCGTCGAGCAACCGGCTGACCTGCGGCGCGAATCCCATGTCGCACATCTGGTCGGCCTCGTCCAGCACCGACAGCTCGACCGCCTCCAGGGAGCAGGCCCCCTGGTCGAGGAGGTCGGTCAGGCGCCCGGGGGTGGCCACCAGCACGTCGACGCCGCGGCGCAGTTCGCTGATCTGCCTGCCGTAGGGGCTGCCGCCGACCACGTCGCCCACGCGCACGCCCAGCACCCGGGCGTACGGCAGGAGGGCGTCGCGCACCTGGTGGGCGAGTTCGCGGGTGGGCACCAGGACCAGGCAGCGGGGGCGGCGGGGCTCGGAGCGCTCCCGAGCGGCGCGCAGCAGGGCGGGCAGTCCGAAGGCCAGGGTCTTGCCCGAGCCGGTGCGCCCGCACCCGAGCACGTCACGGCCTGCGACCGCGTCGGGGATCGCGGCGGCCTGGATCGGGAACGGACTGGTCAGTCCGTTGCGGGCGAGCTTGTCAACGATCGCCTCGGGCAGACCGAGTGCTTCGAATCCCGGGCATGCGGCATTGTCCGTCAAAAGACGTCAACCTTCCTCATCATCGGTTCGGCCGCGTTTCGGGAAGGCTCCGGGGCCGCGGAGAGGGGAGCCGCGAAGAATCACACAAACGCGCCGGACGGGAGCGCGCCACGGGGTGGGGTTCCCCGGCGCTCGAACGGCCCGGCGCGCCGGATGCGCGCTGCACGAGTCGGCCGTTCCGCCCAACATACCAGCCGCCGCCGCGGGCGGGCGCCGCCGCCTCCGGCGTGTCCGGCTACCGCGCGGCCCCGGCCATCGCGACCAGTCGGGCGAGCTGCGCGGCGCGCTCGGCCCGGGCCTGCGTCTCCAGGTCGTTGCGTCCGGCCTGGAGCAGCAGCTCCTTGGTGGCCCGCGCCGCGTCGGCGGGGACGGCCAGCAGTTGTGCCACCAGTTCGTCCACGGCCGGTTCGAGCTCGGAGTCGGCCACCACCTGTTCGGCCAGCCGCAGTCGGGCGGCCTCCTCGGCGTCGATCGTGCGGGCGGTCAGGCACAGTTCGACGGCGCGGTTGACGCCGACCAGTTCCACCAGGGGCTTGGTTCCGGTGAGGTCGGGCACCAGGCCCAGCGCCGGTTCCTTCATGCACAGCCGGGCGGTGTCGGACAGGACGCGGATGTCGCAGGAGAGCGCGAGCTGGAATCCCGCGCCGATGGCGTGCCCGCGCACCGCGGCGACGGAGACGATGTCGGCGCGCCGCAGCCACAGGAACCCCTCCTGGTACTCGGCGATGGCCCGCTCCAGGGGGGCGGTGTCGTCGGGGTGGTCGGCGAGCAGCGAGAGCGGTGTCGGCTCGCCGTCGATGTCGCCGGGACGGAACATGTCCAGGTCGATTCCGGAGGAGAAGGTCGGACCCGCTCCGCCGACGACGACAATACGGACGGCTTCGGGGAGGGTCTGGCCGATACGGGCCAGCATGGTCCACGTCCGCCCGGTCATGGCGTTGCGCCGTCGGGGCCGCGACAGTGTGATCCGCGCGACCGCGCCGTCGACCGCCAGCCCCAGTCCGGATGCGGCCAGTTCCTCCGCCGTGGGGGTCGTCATCTGCGCCATCGCACGCCTCTCACCCGTGGGGCACCGAGCCCGCCCGCTTCCTACCAATCAGTAACATAGCAGTCCGCGGGGTCGGCGCGCCCCGGATCATCCCCGGCCGCGCCTGGTGGCCCCTCCCCTGCCGCGCAGGGTGGCCCCCGCCTCGGTCAGCAACCGGTGCACAAAGCCGTAGGACCGCCCCGTCGCGGCGGCCAGGGAGCGGATGCTCTCGCCGTTGTCGTAGCGCCGCTTCAGGTCCGACGCCAGGTCCGACCGCTCGTCTCCCGTCACCCGGGTGCCCTTTCTCAGCGTCTCGGCCACGAGTACCTCCCGATGCTCTCGGCACGGCAACGATGTCGCTGCTGCCATGATCAGACATGGCGGCTTCAGTGGGCTACCCATTGAGACCGGAAAACCACCCCCGTCCCCCATCGGACCTGTTTCGGACATGACGAAACCATGCCCGGAACAGCTCACGCCAGGGCGATGAGGTCGGTGAACTCCGCGTCCCAGAGGTCCTCCACCCCGTCGGGCAGCAGGATCACCCGTTCGGGCTGCAGCGCCTCCACCGCGCCCTCGTCGTGGGTCACCAGGACGATCGCCCCCCGGTAGTTGCGCAGCGCGCCGAGGATCTCCTCGCGGCTGGCCGGGTCGAGGTTGTTGGTCGGCTCGTCCAGCAGCAGCACGTTGGCGCTGGAGACGACGAGGGAGGCCAGCGCCAACCGGGTCTTCTCGCCGCCCGAGAGCACCCCGGCGGGCTTGTCCACGTCGTCGCCGCTGAACAGGAAGGACCCCAGGACCCGCCGGGCCTCCACCTCGGGCAGGTCCGGCGCGGCGCTCATCATGTTCTCCAGCACCGTCCGCCCGGTGTCCAGGGTCTCGTGCTCCTGGGCGTAGTAGCCCAGCCGCAGCCCGTGCCCCGGGATCACCCGGCCGGTGTCGGGCTGCTCCACCCCGGCCAGCAGGCGCAGCAACGTGGTCTTGCCCGCACCGTTCAACCCGAGGACGACCACCCGGCTGCCCCGGTCGACGGCCAGGTCCACGCCGGAGAAGACCTCCAGCGAACCGTAGGACTTGGACAGCCCCTCGGCCGCCAGCGGGGTGCGTCCGCTGGGCGCGGGATCGGGGAAGCGGAGCCGGGCGACTCGGTCCGACGCCCGCTCCCCCTGGACCGAGTCCAGGAGCCGGTCGGCCCGGTTGAGCATCTGCTGGGCCGCGCGGGCCTTGGTGGCCTTGGAGCGGAACCGCTCGGCCTGCTTCTGCAGCGCCGACGCCTGCTTCTCGGCGTTGGCCCGCTCCCGCCTGCGCCGCCGCTCGTCGGCCTCGCGCTGGGCCAGGTAGGCCTTCCAGCCCATGTTGTAGACGTCGATGACGCTGCGGTTGGCGTCCAGGTAGAAGACCTTGTTGACGACGTGCTCGACCAGGTCGACGTCGTGGCTGATGACGATGAGCCCGCCCTGGTGCGACCTGAGGAAGTCGCGCAGCCAGACGATGGAGTCGCCGTCGAGGTGGTTGGTCGGCTCGTCCAGCAGCAGGGTGTCGGCCCCGCTGAACAGGATGCGGGCCAGCTCCACGCGGCGCCGCTGCCCGCCGGAGAGGGTACGCAGCGGCTGGGAGAGGACGCGCTGCTCCAGGCCCAGGCTGGAGGCGATCGACGCCGCCTCGGCCTCGGCCGCGTAGCCGCCGAGCACGTGCAGGCGCTCCTCCATCCGCGCGTAGGCGCGCACCCCCTGGTCGCGGATCTTCGGCACGTCGCTGGCCATCTTCTGCTCGGCCTCGCGCATCGTGCGCAGCACCTCGTCGATGCCGCGCGCCGCGAGGATGCGGTCGCGGGCCACGACGTCCAGGTCGCCGGTGCGCGGGTCCTGCGGCAGGTATCCGATCGTGCCCGACGTGGTGACCCGGCCGGCGGCCGGGAGTCCCTCACCGGCCAGCACCTTGGTCAGGGTGGTCTTGCCGGCGCCGTTGCGGCCGACCAGGCCGATCCGGTCGCCGGGGCCCACCTGGAAGGATGTGGGCTCCAGCAACAGGCGCGCACCCACACGGAGTTCGAGGTCAGAGGCGATGAGCATGGGTCATTGAGGGCTTTCTCGCTACGGCTGCGGAAGGGGCCGGAGAACCACGGCGCCGTGGCCGACCGCCGTGGGGCGGGCCACGCGGGGAGTGTGGCGTCTCAGTCCGGAAGTCGCACCCGACAACCCTAGTCGCTCACGCGCGAGCGGGCCGCCGGTCCTCCCGGTTCGTTCGACGGCCCGCGTCCGGGGATTATTCCCCGCCGCCGGCGGCGCCGCTGCGCCGCGGTTCCATACCGCCCCCGCTGCGGCCGGACTCCTCCTCCCGCCCCTTGACCGGCGCGGTGGGCTGGGACTGCGCGGCCGCTCCGACCGGCGACCGCTGCGGCTCGCCCGCCTCCTTCTCGTCCCCGCGCCCCCGGGGCTCGGCCCCGGGGGCGGTGAACGGCCGGTTGCGCAGCAGCGCCGCCAGCACCGCGGCGATCGGCGTGGCCAGGAAGGCCCCGGTGATGCCGCCGATGATGGAGCCCACGGAGATGGCCAGCAGGACCACCGGCGAGGGCAGTTCCAGGGAGCGTCCGTAGATCCGGGGCGCGAAGATGTTGCTCTCCAGCTGCTGCACGGCGATGGTGCCCGCCAGGACGATCAGCGCGGCGATCCACCCCTTGACCACCAGCGCCACCAGCACCGAGATCAGTCCGGCGAGGAAGGCGCCGATGACCGGGAGGAAGGCGCCGACGAAGGTCAGGACGACCAGGGGCATGACCAGGGAGAGGTCGTCGGGCCAGAAGACGCCGAACAGGACCGCGCCGATGCCGATCGCGTCGATGAGGCCGACAAGCGCGACGCCGCGCACGTAGCGACCCATGACGCCGTAGGTGACGTCCCCGCTGACCTGGAGGGCGTTGCGGGTGGGCCTGGGAAACAGCTCGCGCACCCACTTCGCCAGCTGGTCGCCCGAGTGGACGAAGTACACGGTCAGCACGATCACCAGGAGGAAGCCGACCAGCACCTCGCCGACCACCACCGCGCCCGACCAGGCTCCGCTGATCAGCTGGCTGCTGTTGCGCTGGATCCACTCCTGGGCCCTGGCAACCCAGTCGCTGATGAACTGGTCGTCCAGTCCCAGGTAGGCCGCGGCCTCCTGGAGCGTGGGGATCGACTGGTTGACGCTGGCGACGATGCCTTCGAACCCCGCGACCGCCGGCATCACGATGAGGGTGATGACCCCGCCGAAGAACACGAGCCCGCCCAGCACGGTGATGGTCGTGGACAGCCCGCGCCCCATCCCCCGCCTGCGCAGCCACACGGTGGGCGGCATCAGCAGCGCGGTCACGAAGACCGCGAGGATGACGGGGATGACCACCACCTGGATGTAGGTGGCGGCCCACAGGATCAGCGCGACCACCACTCCGATGACGAGCAGCCGCCAGGCGGTGTCGCTGACCTTGCGCAGCAGGTCGTCCTCCATCTCGGGCGGTGGCGGCGGGGGCTCCTCCACCACCACGCGGACCTCCCGTTCGGGCCGCCTCCCGCTCCTGGCGGTCCTCCCGAAGGGCCATCCGTTCGGCCAGTTCCAGCGCACCCCGATCTCCTCTTCCCGACGGCCGCGGTCCCGGTTCCCGCGCGCCCCGTCCATCTTCGCACCTCACGGCCTGCGGTGTCCGGCGGTCTCAGATCCCCCAGGGACTGCGCCGTGATCCGGAGGGCACGATCTCGTTGCCGAACGGCGCCAGCGCGACCGGGATCATCTTGAGGGAGGCCCAGGCCATGGGGATGCCGATGATGGTGACCGCCAGCCCGATCGCGGTGACGATGTGTTCGAGGACCAGCCACCATCCGGCCACGACGATCCAGATGACGTTGCCGGCGGTGCTGCCGCCGCCCGCGCCGGGCCTGCGCACGAGTTCCCGCCCGAACGGCCAGAGCGCGTAGTTGGCCATGCGGAAGGAGGCGACACCGAAGGGGATCGTCACGACCAGGATGTAGCAGATCACCCCGGCGAGGGCGTAGCCGACGGCCAGCCAGAAGCCCGCGACGAACAGCCAGACGACATTGAGGACAAGACGCAGCAGAGCCACGGGCTCACCTTTTCCCTCTCCGGTTCTCCGGTCGTTCCGCCTCCACGGATCCGCGGCCGGGCCTCGCAAGCTATGACGACGCGGCACCGCCCGCAGTTCCGGATTCGTTGCTCCATCTTCCCCGCGGAGCGGGGTTCCAACATCCGCGCCTCCCGCGGGACCGGGCGCGCCGAAGATGAATGTGATCCGGGTATCAGGCCCGGCCTCTGGCCAGAGGCCGGGAGGCCCCATACGATGGACACCACCTGGCCGTGTGGCCCAGGTCATGCACATCCTCCGGGAATTCGGACACACTCCGACGCCTCCGGCGGCCGGAGAGATCCGATTTCGATAACGGTTGGGCGAGTAATTTCCCTACCCCCGTGCGAAATCGGGAGCAGGGATGGCATGATTACGTACCGGCTCGCAGGGAGAGCGTTCCCATCGCCTCCGCAGCCTGTCGCGTGAGCACCTGCCGGTTCGGCGAATCTTCGCCAACGTGCTCTCAACCACACGGGAACACCCAAGCGGAGTACAGCGTTACTGCTGTGCTGGGTGCTTCACGCAGCTTTACCCGGTTTGTTCATCAGCTTGCACACAGCTTACAGCGATTTCATGTAGAGGTGGTTCAACCATGTCTCAGGTACGTCGGCAGGCCGCGCTGCGCCCCCGCCCGAGCTGGGGGTGGCAGGATGCCGCCGCGTGCCGGGGCGAGGACCTTGTGCTCTTCTTCGGCCCCGACGGCGAACGCCAGCCGGAGCGGGAGATCCGGGAGCGCAAGGCCAAGGAGATCTGCGCTCACTGCCCTGTCCGTACGGAGTGTCTCGACTACGCGATCTCGCGGCCCGAGAAGTACGGAACCTGGGGTGGACTCAACGAGGACGAGCGCGCGTCCGAGCGCCGGCGCCGGATGCGCCGCGCCAACGCAGCCTGATTCTGCCGCCGCCCCGGCTGGGAGTACTCTCTCACCGGTCCTCCCACACCGGCGATGATCGCCTGACCACAACGGTCGTTCACCGTGGCGCCCCGACGCTCCGCGTCGAGGGCGCCACGGTGTTGTTTGCGGGCTCTGACCGGTTCCGGTCACAGATGGCGGTCGAACCACTCGGCCGCGCGGACACCGACGCGGCGCCACTCCTCGGGCTGGTGGAGCAGTTGCTCGGCTCCCGCCACCACCTCCAGGTCCGTGGGAACGCTCAGCCGTCCCACCGTCCATTCGGCGAGTTCCCGCACGAAGGAGTCGGCGCCCTGCACGAGGACCAGCGTGGGCGCGCGCACCCGGGACAGCGCGTCCTCCGCCAGGTCGACGCGCCCCCCGTGGGTGACCACCGCCGACACGTCGTCGGGCAGTCGCGCGGCGGCGTCCAGCACCCCCGGTGCGGCCTTTCCCGTGCCGAGCAGTCCGACCGGGGCGTCGGCCACCGTGGGCGTGCGGCGCAGCCAGCGCACCCCGGCCGCCAACCGCTCCCCCAGGACCCCGGGCGCCGCCTCCGCCCGCTCCGCCCCCGTCTCGACCGGGGTGAGCAGGTCGAGCAGGAGCGTCGCGTAGCCGGCGGCGCGCAGCACGGTCCCGATCGCCTGGTTGTGGGGGGTGAGGCGGCCGTGTCCCGAGGCCAGGACCACCGTGCCGCGGACCACCGAGGGGACGACGAGGTCCCCGTCGAGCTCGGCGCCGCCCACGGGGACACGCGCCCGGTGGCGGGAGTCCCCCGCCTCCCCCAGGTCCCGGTGCTCCGCCAGCAGCGCGCTCACCTGCCCGTCGTCCAGTTCCCCGAAGTCGCGGTACCACCGCTCCAGGGAGTGGAAGTGGTCCGGCACGGCGAGCGCCACGATGTGGTCGGCCTCGGCGCGCAGGTTCTCCATCGCCGTGTCGGAGGCCACCGGAAGTCCCAGCACCACCCGCGCGGGACGTTGGCGGCGCACCATCCGCAGCGCCGCGCGGGCGGTGCCGCCGGTGGCCGCTCCGTCGTCCACCACGACCACGTCGCGTCCGGCCAGCCGGGGCATGGTGCGCGACCCCCGGTAGGCCCGGCGGCGGCGTTCGGTTCCGGAGCGCGCCTCGGCCACCACGTCGGAGAGCCGGTTGCGGGAGAGTCGGAGGCGGGCCAGCGCGGCGTCGTCGTAGCAGACGTGCCCGTCCTCGGTGACCGCGCCCAGTTCCACGCCGGGGTACTCGGGCAGCCCGATCCGGGCGACCACCGCCACGTCGAGCGGGGCGTGCAGGCGGCGGGCCAACTCCGCGCCGACCACCACCCCGCCCCTGGGCAGCGCGATGACGACGGGAGCGGTTCCCGCCACGGTACGCAGACGTTCGGCGAGCCGGTGCCCGGCCACGGTCCGGTCGGGAAACGGCAACGATACGGGTAGCGGACTCACAGCGACCACCGCAGACTCGACAGGGTGAGCAGAGCGCTACAGCCCTACCCGCTCCGGGGCACCCGTCAACCCCCCGGCCCCGGCTGTTTTCCCCGCTCATCGGGTAAAGAACCGTTGACCGGGCCTCCCGGCTCCCCGGCTGTGCCCGCCAGCACCGACATCACCAGCGCGTCGTGGCGGCGGCCCTCCCACAGCAGGGCGTCGCGCAGGCGGCCCTCGACGGCGAAGCCGCAGGCGCGGTAGGCGGCGATGGCGCGCATGTTGAACGCGTAGACGCGCAGCCAGACGCGGTGCAGGCCCACGTGGTCGAAGGCGTGGCGCAGGATCAGCCGGGTGGCCTCCTGCCCCAGGCCGCGGCCGGTGAACTCGATGGCCGACAGCGCGATGCGGTAGGCGGCGCTCTCGTTGTGGGAGTCGATGTCCGTCAGGGACAGTTCGCCGTAGAAGCGGCCGTCGGGACGGCCGATGATGGCCAGGTCGAGCCGCTCGGGGTCGTCGGCACGGGTGCGGCACCACTCCTCGATCTCCGCGCGGTCGGGGACGCGGTGCGTGCCGGTGAGGCGCCGGATCTCGGGGTCGAGAGCCGACGAGTACAGGGCGTCGGCGTGCTCGGGGGCGAGGGGGACCAGTCGGACCCGCTCTCCCACGAGCACGGGTTTGTCTCGCAGCACGCTCACGTCGATCACCGAGGCAGGCCCCCTCACCGCGCGAAGATACGCAGAATCTCTGTCTAACGCGGGAAATTTCGTTCACGCAACTCCCGACGGCGGCTCTAGGCTCACCGGCAGGAACCGCGCGTCGCGTCCTCCGGAGGACGCGACGCGCGAGCCGCGTCCCGAACCGTCCGTCGGCCCGTCCGGAGGTCTTCTTGTCCGATTATCCGCCGCTTTCCGTCGGGCCGGGCGCCGAGGCGCGGCGGGCACGGCGCGCCGTCGTCGGACTGTTCGCGGTCAACGGCCTCACCTACTCCTCCCTGGTGCCGTGGCTGCCCGCGATCAAGAACCAACTGGAGTTGTCCAACGCCGCCCTGGGCACGGCCATCGCCGCCATGCCGCTGGGCGCGCTGCTGACCGGCATGCTGGCGGGGCCGCTCATCGCCGGGTTCGGCAGCGGGCGGACCGCGGCGGTCACCGGGCCGCTGGCGGCCTGGACGCTGCCGGTGGCGGCGCTGGCGCCGAACTGGTGGGTGCTGGCAGCGGCGCTGTTCGCGGCGGGCTGCGCGGACACCTGGTGCGACTCGGCGATGAACGCGCATGGGCTGCGCGTGCAGCGCCGCTACGGCCGCAGCATCGTCAACACCTTCCACGCGGTGTGGAGCGTCGCGGCGGTCGCGGGCGGACTGCTGGGGTCGGCGATGATCGGACTCGGGGTGCCGATGCCGGTCCACCTGACGGGGGTGGCGGTGGCGCTCACCGCGGTCTCGGCGATGGCGTCGCGGCTGCTGCTGGACGGCCCGGAGCACGCCGAGCGGTCCGACGGCCACGGCCCGGCGGGCCTGCCCCGGCGTCCGACCGCCGGAGCGCTGGGACTGGTGGCCGCGCTCGGTGTGCTGCTGATGCTGGCGGGCGCGGTCGAGGACGCGGCGGCCTCGTGGGGCGCGGTCTACCTGCGCGACGAGATCGGCGCGGCGACCTTCCTCGTCGGCCTGCCGTTCGTGGCCTGCCAGGCGATGATGACGCTGGGCAGGACGGTGGGCGACCGGATGACCGACGCCTTCGGCGCGGTCGCCGTGGCCCGGTCGGGCCTGCTGCTGTCGGCGGCGGGGCTGGGCGCGGCGCTGCTGCTGCCGGGAACGGCGACGACCGTGGTCGGCTTCGGTCTGTGCGGGCTGGGGGTGGCCACCCTGTTCCCGCTGGCGCTGGCCGCGGCGGGCGAGATCCCGGGGGTACGCAGCGGGGACGGCGTGGCCGCGGTGTCCTGGCTGGCGCGGCTGGGGTTCCTGGGCTTCCCGCCCCTGGTGGGCCTGGTCGCCGACGCCGCCTCGCTGCGGGTGGGCCTGGCCGTCTTCCCGGTCGCCGCCCTGGCCGCGGCCGCGCTGGCGTGGAGCCTGCGGCCACGGTCCTGACGCCGCGGCCCGCGCTCCGTTCCGGGAGCGGGTGCGGGGCGGCCTCGGGCCGAGGGGGTCCGGCGCCCGGCGCCGGACCTCTCCTCCGGTCAGCCGCAGGTGTCGAGCATGTCGGACAGTCCCCGGTGGTCCTGTGGAGAGGCCGGCAGCTCGTAGCGGTGCAGCACGTCGATGTAGATGACGGCGTAGGAGCACCGGAAATCCTCGTGGGGCTGCCACTCGCCGGGGCCGGAGTCGCTCTTCTCCCGGTTGGCCGGGCCGTCGGTGGCCAGCAGGTTGCCGGGGTCGTTGGCGAACTCCACGCGGGTGTCGCGGTCCCACGCGTCGGCGCCCATGCGCCAGGCCAGCGAGAGCGGGACCACGTGGTCGATCTGCACGGCCTGGGGGTCCTCGAAGGTGAACTCGACGGTCTTTCCGGTGTAGGGGTCGTCGAGGATGCCGGAGAGGACCCTGCAGCCGTCGGAGTCGAGTTCCACGTCGTCCAGGTCGCGGGCGAGGATGTCGTTGCGGGTGGAGCAGCCGTTGTCGTCGGTGTCGATCCATCCGCTGCCGAACTCGTCGCGCTCGTAGTCGCCGCGCGGGGCGGGTTCGGCGGTCTCGATCGCGGCCAGCCGTTCCCGGGCCTCGGCCGCGTCCGCACCGCCGTCCTCCGGGGAGCGAGACTGGGACGTCGGAGAGGCGCCGCCCTCGATCTCCAGGTCACCCAGTACGTCCCCGAGGCCCTGGCAGCCTGTCAGGGCGAGGCTCGTCACCGCGACGGCCGCCACGGTGCCGATGAGGGTCTTCCTGCTGTTCTTCCTGGGGGGCATGCGGTCGCTCTCCTGACTCCGGTGCGGTCGCCTCGGGCTTGTCCGTCGCGGCCGTGGAGCCGACGAGGGTGCGGGGGGCGGGGGCGCCCTGTGCCTCGGGGGCGCGGTCGGTCCCGGTCGGCGTCCGGCCGTCGGTTTCCTCCCCCGTAGCGGCCTCGGAGACACTTCCGGTCCGCTCCGGTCCGCGCGCCAGGCGCTGCAGGGCCTCCTCCCGGCGCTCGACCAGGCGGTCGGCGGTGGCCTGGCGGCGCGCGGCGATCTCGGCCCTGGCCTGGGCCGTGGCGGCGACCGGCCACATGGCGTCGATCTCGGCGTTGAGGGAGGAACCGGCCAGCACGGCCAGAGCCATCAGGTACAGCCAGATCAGGATGACGATGGGAGCGGTGAGCGAACCGTAGATATTGGCCTGTCCGAATGAGGCGTCCAGGTAGATCCGCAGCCCCACCGTGCCGAGCAGCAGGATCAGCACCGCCGCGACCGCTCCCGGCAACTGGCGCACCAGCGGGGCGCGCACCGGGACACTCAGCGTGTACAGGGCGACGATGCAGACCAGGGAGAGCAGGCCCACCAGCGGCCAGTAGGTCAGGTGCAGGTAGGCGGCGGCAACGGGCAGCAGCGCGCGGACCACCTCGGGACCGGCCACGATGACCGGCAGCACCACCAGCGCGAACAGCAGGGCGCCCAGGTAGGCGACGAAGGCGAGCAACCGGTGGCTCAGGTAGCCGCGCATGCCGTCCAGTCCGTAGGCGATGGTGATGGCCTCGATGAACACGCTCATGGCGCGGGATCCCGACCACAGCGACACCAGGAAGGTCAGGGAGAGGACCCCGCCGTGGGCGCCGCCCAGGAAGTCGTCCACCATGGGCGCCACCGTGGTGTTCACCGTCTCGGCGGTCAGCACGGTGGCGGCCAGGTCCAGCATCCAGGCGCGGATGTCCAGGACCGTCTGCTGGCCGAGCACCGAGGTGAGGCGGCTCAGCGCGCCGATCAGGCCGAGGAGCAGGGCGGGCAGGGAGAGCAGGGAGAAGAACGCCGACTCGGCGGCCAGTCCCATGATGCGGACCCGCATCGCCGACCGGGCGGTGCGCACGGCCAGCACCGCCGCGGCCCCGGACCGGGGGTGGCGGTCGGGCCAGGCCTCGGCCGCCTCACGCAGAGACTCCCAGTTCGCCCATTTCGGTCGCACGCCTCCGAACATAGCCGAGCAGGCCCTCACACCCCAGGACCTGGGCAAATCGTCGCGTTTTCCTCATGGTTCCGATGGCGAATCGAGACCGGCCCCCGGCCCGCCGCACCCTCCACCCACAAGATGTGACATGCCTCACGAGTCCTTTCCCGACCTTCCGGGTGGACAAAGGTTTTCCGGGCGTGCCATTGTCGTTGTCATGACTGCTGCTATCGACCCCATGCTCTGCGTGCGACGTCACGTGGACTTCCTTCGGGTCCGCAGCGCCATCTGTCGCAACGTCGCCTGATCTCTCAGCCGCTTTGTAGCAGTTTCCGCCTTCGGGTGTGCTCGGCGCCGACGTTGCCCCTCTTCCTCCGCTTCACCCGCCGCGCGTGACGGTGTCCGCGCGGGAAGCCCGGTCGGACGGGGGTCGGCCCGCACGCCCCGGACCGCAACCCGACCGCGTTCGACCGGACTCGCAGAGTCACGATCCGCGCCCCGGTGGACGTCACAGACTCGGAGGACCAAGCGATGCCTTCCGCATCCACACCGACCGGCCGCCCCGCCAAGAAGACGACACGCCCGCGCCGAGGTGAGGGCCAGTGGGCTCTCGGCTACCGCGAACCGCTCAACAAGAACGAGGAGAACAAGAAGAACGACGACGGGCTGAACGTCCGGCAGCGCATCATCGACATCTACTCCAAGGCCGGGTTCGACGCGATCGACCCCGCCGACCTGCGCGGACGTTTCCGCTGGTACGGGCTGTACACCCAGCGTGCCCCGGGCATCGACGGCGGCAAGACCGCGGTGCTGGAGCCCGAGGAGCTCGACGACCGGTACTTCATGCTGCGGGTACGCATCGACGGCGGCCAGCTCAGCGTCGCCCAACTGCGGGCCGTCGCGGAGATCTCCACCGCCTACGGGCGCGACACCGCCGACATCACCGACCGGCAGAACGTGCAGCTTCACTGGGTGCGGGTGGAGGACGTGCCCGCCATCTGGGAACGCCTGGAGAGCGTGGGCCTGTCGACCACGGAGGCCTGCGGCGACACCCCGCGCGTCGTCATGGGCTGTCCGCTGGCGGGGATCGCCGCGGACGAGGTCATCGACACCACCGAGCAGATCCGCCGGATCTACGACGACCACATCGGCAGTCCGCTCTTCTCCAACCTGCCGCGCAAGTTCAAGACCGCCGTCGACGGCTGCGGCGTGCACTGCACCAACCACGAGATCAACGACGTCGCCTTCGTCGGCGTCGTCGGCCCCGACGGCACGCCCGGCTACGACCTGTTCGTCGGCGGCGGACTGTCCACCAACCCGATGTTCGCCCAGCGGCTGGGCACCTTCGTCCGCCCCGACCAGGTCAGCGAGGTCTGGGCGGGCGTCTGCTCGGTCTTCCGCGACTACGGCTACCGCCGCCTGCGCCACCGCGCCCGGATCAAGTTCCTCGTCAAGGACTGGGGCGCGCAGAAGTTCCGCGAGGTGCTGGAGAAGGAGTACCTCGGCTACGCGCTGCCCGACGGCCCCGAGCCGGTCCTCGACCCGGGCACCCGGCGCGACCACGTGGGCGTGCACCGCCAGAAGGACGGCCGGTTCTACGTGGGCGTCGCCCCCAGGGTGGGCCGGGTCAGCGGCACCAAACTGGCCCGCGTCGCCGACATCGCCGAGGCGCACGGCTCCGACCGCATCCGCACCACCGCCGACCAGAAGCTGGTGATCCTGGACATCACCGAGGACCGGGTGGACTCGATCGTGGCCGCCCTGGAGGCCGAGGACCTGCTGGTGCGGCCCAGCGTCTTCCGCCGCCAGACCATGGCCTGCACCGGCATCGAGTACTGCAAGCTCGCCATCGTCGAGACCAAGAACCGCGCCGCCGCGCTGATCGACGAACTGGAGCGCCGCCTGCCCGACTTCGAGGAGCCGCTGAGCATCAACGTCAACGGCTGCCCGAACTCCTGCGCCCGCATCCAGGTCGCCGACATCGGTCTCAAGGGCCAGTTGGTCACCGACGGCGAGGGCCGGCAGGTGGAGGGCTACCAGGTGCACCTGGGCGGCGGGATGGGCCTGCAGGCCGGATTCGGCCGCAAGGTCCGCGGTCTGAAGACCACCGCCGAGGAGCTGCCCGACTACGTCGAGCGGGTGGTGCGGCGCTTCGCCGACCAGAAGCAGGAGGGCGAGACCTTCGCCGAGTGGGTGGCGCGCGCCGACGAGGCGGACCTGAAGTGAGCGGCGGACGGAGAGGGCAGCGCCCGTGAGTGAGAGAGCAGCCCCCTACTACTGCCCCTACTGCGGAGACGAGGACCTGGAGCCGCACGAGGGCGACGGGACCCGCGGCGAGGGATACGCCTGGGCCTGCGGCTCGTGCGCCCGGGTGTTTCGCGTGAAGTTCGTCGGGCTGCGCGCGGCCTCGCTCGCCGACGCCCGACACGGCACCCCGAACGAGGAGAACGGATGAACGTCATGGTCGACGGCGCGGCGTTCGCCGCCGAGGCAGCCGCGGAACTGGAGGAGGCCGACTCCACCGAGATCATCCGGTGGGCCGCCGACACCTTCGGCGACAAGCTGTGCATGACCGCGTCGATGGCCGACGCCCTCATGGTGGACCTGGTCTCCAGGGTGGTGCCGGGCATCGACGTGATCTTCCTGGACACCGGCTACCACTTCCCCGAGACGCTGGGCACCCGCGACGCCGTCGCGCAGATCTACCCGATCAACCTGATCAACGTGGAGCCGACGCGCACGGTGGCCGAACAGGACCGCGACCTGGGTCCCCGGCTGTACGGACGCGACCCCAACCTCTGCTGCCACCTGCGCAAGGTGGAGCCGTTGCAGCGGGCGCTGGGACCGTACGACGCGTGGCTGACCGGACTGCGCCGTGACGAGTCGGCGACCCGCCGCAACGTGGGCGTGGTGCAGTGGGACGCCCGCAAGAAGAAGGTCAAGGTCAACCCGATCGCCCGGTGGACGCAGGACGACGTGGACGCCTACGTCGCCGAGCACGGGGTGCTGATCAACCCGCTGCAGTACGACGGCTACCCCTCCATCGGGTGCGCGCCGTGCACCCAGCGCGTCGAGGAGGGCGCCGATCCGCGCAGCGGACGCTGGGCGGGAACCGGGAAGACCGAATGCGGCCTGCACGTCTGAGCACCGGCGGTCGGGGGAACGCGCGGGGGCGCGTTCCCCTGGTCGCCGTGGCGCACGGCAGCGCCGATCCGCGTTCGGCGGCCACCGTCGAGGCGCTGTTCGCGCGGGTGCGGCGGCTGCGGCCGTGGCTGGACGTGCGGGTGAGCTACCTCGACCACGTCTTTCCCGACCCGCACACGACCGTGGCCGGACTCGCCGCCGAGGGGGCGGGCGAGGTCGTGGTGCTGCCGACGCTGCTGACGGCCGCCTACCACAGCAAGGTCGACCTGCCCGGGGTCCTGGCGGGGGTGCGCGCCGACTGCCCGTGGCTGCGGGTGCGCTACGCCGACACGCTCGGCCCGCACCCGCTGCTGCTGGACGCGGTGGAGCGCCGTCTGGCCGAGGCCGGGGCCGTGGCCGGTCCCGACACCGCCCTGGTGCTGGCGTCGGCCGGGTCCAGCGACGCGCGGGCCAACGCGGTGATCGAGGAGGCGGCGCGGGAACTGGCCGGACGCGGGCCGTGGCGCGAGGTGCGCGCCGCGTTCGCGTCGGCGGCCTCCCCCACACCGGACGAGGCGGTGCGCGAGCTGCGCGCGGCCGGTGCCGAGCGGGTGGCGGTGGCCAGCTACCTGCTGGCGGCGGGCTTCTTCGCCGACCGGGTGCGCTCCCGCACGCTGGAGGCGGGCGCGTGCGCGGTCTCGGCCGCTCTGGGCGACCGCCCGGAACTGGCCGAGGTGATCCTGCACCGCTACGACGCGGCGCTGCGTGCGGAGCACGTCGCGCAGACCCCCCGCTGACCCGGGGTCCGGGGACCGCTGCCGAGACCCGGGGGCGGGCTTCCGGACCACCCCGTCCCGGGGCCGTGCGGCTTCGGTTCCGGGGAAGCGGTCCGGGGCCCCGCCCTCCCGGACACCCGGCATGGACACTCCGGGACCGGCCCCGGAACGCGCGGGACCGTGACGGTCCGCCCCCGTGTCCGGTTAGCCTGGATGGTCCACGATCGGGACCGACAGGGGGCTTGCGCGGTCATGGCACGCACACACGAGGTGTTCAACCAGCCCAGTCCGCTGGCCGACTACGACGTCGCCGCCGACCCCGTCCTCGGGGAGGGGCTGGAGCGCGAGGGCGGCGGCTGGGCGGCCGAGGAGGTGGGCGAGCTGGGGCGGCTCGCCGGAAGCGCCCGCGCCCGCTCCTGGGGCGAGCAGGCCAACACCCACACCCCGGTGCTGCGCACCCACGACCGCTACGGCCACCGCGTCGACGAGGTCGACTTCCACCCCGCCTGGCACGTCCTCATGGACACCGCCGTCACCCACGGGCTGCACGCCGCCCCCTGGACCGACGGCCGCGCCGGGGCGCACGTGGCGCGGGCCGCCAAGTTCTTCGTGTGGAGCCAGGCCGAGGCCGGACACGGCTGCCCGATCTCCATGACGTACGCGGCCGTGCCCGCCCTGCGGCACTCCCCCGACCTGGCCGCGCGGTTCGAGCCGCTGCTGGCCGCACGCGTCTACGACTTCGGGCTGCGGCCCCCGCACACCAAGCGCGGCCTGCTGGCGGGCATGTCCATGACCGAGAAGCAGGGCGGCTCCGACGTGCGCGCCAACACCACCCGCGCGGTGGCCGCCCCCGACGGCTCCTACCGGCTGCGCGGTCACAAGTGGTTCACCTCCGCGCCCATGGGCGACGTGTTCCTCACCCTCGCCCAGGCGGACGAGGGGCTGACCTGCTTCCTGGTGCCGCGGGTGCTGGAGGACGGCTCCCGCAACGCGCTGAGCATCCAGCGGCTCAAGGACAAGCTCGGCAACCGCTCCAACGCCTCGGCGGAACTGGAGTACGACGGCGCGCACGCCTGGCTGGTCGGAGAACCGGGGCAGGGGGTGCGCACCATCATCGAGATGGTCAACGCCACCCGGCTGGACTGCGTGATCGGCTCGGCCGCGGGCATGCGCGCGGCCCTGTCGGAGGCGGTCCACCACGCCACCGAGCGCCGCGCCTTCGGCAGGAGGCTCGTCGAGCAGCCGCTGATGCGCAACGTGCTGGCCGACCTGGCCCTGGAGTCGGAGGCCGCCACCACCCTGATGCTGCGGTTGGCCGGTGCGGCCGACCGCGCCGTGCGCGGCGACGCGCACGAGGCCGCGTTCCGCCGCCTGGCGGTGCCCGTGGGCAAGTTCTGGGTGACCAAACGCCAGCCCGCGCACGTGGCCGAGGCCCTGGAGTGCCTGGGCGGCAACGGCTACGTCGAGGAGTCCGGCATGCCCCGGCTGTTCCGCGAGTCCCCGCTCAACTCCGTCTGGGAGGGGTCCGGCAACGTCGCCGCCCTGGACGTGCTGCGGGCCATGCGCCGCGAACCGGACAGCGTCGAGGCGTTCCGCGCCGAACTGGCCCTGGCCGAGGGAGCCGACCCGCGCCTGGACGCGGCCGTCAAGCGGCTGCTGGCCGCCCTGGGCGACCCGGAGTCCGCCGAGTACCGCGCCCGCTCCGTGGTGGAGTCGATGGCGTTGTGCCTGCAGGCGTCCCTGCTGGTGCGGCACGCCCCGACGGCCGTCGCCGACGCCTTCGTCGCCTCGCGGCTGGACGGCGGGTGGGGCCACGTCTTCGGCACGCTGCCGCCCTCCGTCGACACCGGGGCCGTCCTGGAACGCCACCGGCCGCGCCGCTGACCGGCCGCCGCCCCGCCCGCGCCGGGGAATCGGCGGCGCCCCTGTCCCGGTACCGGTGCGCCGCGGCCGGTTCCGGAGTGCCGCCCGACAGCCGTCCGCCCCCGTCGCGACCTGGGTCGGACGGCACAATCGGGTGTCGATAGCCTTGCGCAGGCATAGACCGCACGTTATGGCGGAACAACAGTTCCGTCCACGACCACGCAGTGCAGAAGGACAGCGACGCCCATGGTGGAAGTCTGGCCCGGCACCTCCTATCCGCTCGGAGCCACCTACGACGGTTCCGGCACGAATTTCTCGCTCTTCTCCGAAGTCGCCACCGGAGTGGAGCTGTGCCTGTTCGACGACGACGGCGCCGAGACCCGGATCGCGCTGACCGAGCGGGACGGCCACGTCTGGCACGGCTACCTGCCGGGCGCCGGTCCCGGGCAGCGCTACGGCTACCGGGTGCACGGCCCCCACGACCCGGCGCGCGGCCTGCGCTGCAACCCCAACAAGCTGCTGGTCGACCCCTACGCCAAGGCCATCGACGGGCGGATCGACTGGCACGAGTCGCTGTTCGACTACCACTTCGACGACCCCTCGCGCGTCAACGACCACGACAGCGCCCCCTACCTGCCCAAGTGCGTGGTGGTCAGCCCCTACTTCGACTGGGGCAACGAGAAGCGGCCCGCCATCCCCTACCACGAGACGGTCATCTACGAGACGCACGTGCGCGGGCTGACCGTGCGCCACCCCGAGGTGCCCGAGCGGCTGCGCGGCACCTACGCGGGCATGGCCCACCCCGCGGTCGTCGAACACCTGCTGAAACTGGGCGTCACCGCCGTCGAGCTGATGCCGGTGCACCACTTCCTGCCCGAGCACGCCCTGGTCGCGCGGGGCCTGACCAACTACTGGGGGTACAACACGCTGGCGTTCCTGGCGCCCGACAGCGGCTACGCGGCCTTCGGCACGCGCGGCGAGCAGGTGCAGGAGTTCAAGGCGATGGTCAAGGCCCTGCACGAGGCGGGCATCGAGGTCATCCTGGACGTGGTCTACAACCACACCGCCGAGGGCGACCACATGGGGCCGACGCTGTCGCTGCGCGGCATCGACAACCTCGCCTACTACCGGGTGCGCGAGGACGACCGGCGCTACTACCTCGACTACACCGGCTGCGGCAACAGCCTCAACATGCGGCATCCGCACTCGCTGCAGCTCATCATGGACTCGCTGCGGTACTGGGTGCTGGACATGCACGTCGACGGGTTCCGCTTCGACCTGGCCTCGGCGCTGGCCCGGGAGTTCCACGACGTGGACCGGCTCAGCACGTTCTTCGACATCGTGCAGCAGGACCCGGTGATCTCGCAGGTCAAGCTGATCGCCGAGCCGTGGGACGTGGGTCCGGGCGGCTACCAGGTGGGCAACTTCCCGCCGCTGTGGACCGAGTGGAACGGCAAGTACCGCGACACCGTCCGCGACTTCTGGCGCGGCTATCCGGTGCTGCCCGAACTGGCCTCGCGCCTGTCGGGCTCCTCCGACCTGTACCAGGCCGACGGGCGCCGCCCGGTGGCCTCCATCAACTTCGTCACCTGCCACGACGGCTTCACCCTCGCCGACCTGGTCTCCTACGACGCAAAGCACAACGAGGCCAACGGCGAGCACAACCGCGACGGCACCGACGACAACCGGTCGTGGAACCACGGCGTGGAGGGCCCCACCGACGACCCGGCGGTCAACGGACTGCGCCGCCGCCAGATGCGCAACATGATCACCACGCTGATGCTCAGCCAGGGCGTGCCGATGCTGTCGCACGGCGACGAGGTGGGCCGCACCCAGGGCGGCAACAACAACGCCTACTGCCAGGACAACGAGATCGCCTGGGTGGACTGGAAGCTGGCGGGCGAACAGGAGGACCTGCTGGAGTTCGTGCGCTCGCTGTCCCGGCTGCGCCGCGAGCACCCGGTGTTCCGCCGCCGCCGGTTCTTCCAGGGAAACCTCTCCGAGAGCGGGGAGCAGCGCGACATCGCGTGGCTGCGTCCGGACGGCCGGCTCATGGCCGACTCCGACTGGGGGCGGGGTGGGCGCGCGCTCGGCGTGTTCCTCAACGGCGACGCCATCACCGAACCCGACCGTATGGGCCGCACCGTACGCGACGACTCGTTCCTGCTGCTGCTGAACGCGGGCATCAGCGACGTGCGCTTCACCCTGCCGGACCGCAGTTACGGCACGGCCTGGGAGACGGTTCTGGACACGGCGCAACCGGATGTGGCGGACCGTCCCCCACTGCCCGCGGGCGGCGTGGTGACGGTGATCGACCGGGCGTTTCTGGTGCTCAGGCGAGTCGGGGAGGCGGCGGGGAACTGAGCGGCGCCGACGGGCCGCCCCGTTTCGGCGGAGGACGGGAGCCCTCCCGCCTTCCGGAGCGTCACCGAGAGCGGCGGGGCGGGTCGGAGAGGACGGCTCCGATCCGCCCTTCCACTCAGTCGGCGCTCCGCCGGGTCCGCGTCCTCCTGCGCCGCCTCCGGAACTCCCCCAGCACCGGAATCGACATCGCGGTGAAGACCACGGCCACGATGGCCGCGCACAGAGCGGCGGGAACCAGGTCGTCTTCCGCCTGCACCCAGGCCGCCAGCGCGTTCCCGGCCAGGAGTCCGGCGACGAGGGTGGCCACTCCGACCGTCAGCAGCACACGCAGCAGTCCGCTGTCCGACGTCGGACGGCGACTCGTCCAGTCCAGTGTCCCGGACCGGGGCCGCGTCAGCAGGCTCTGCCCCTCCCGGTCGGCCCTCCGGCCGGTCGCGTGCCTCAGCCGCTGGCGCCCCCGGAACCACCCCACGCGCAGTGGTCGGCGGTAGCCGATCGATTGCCGGTGTGTGACAGACATGCCCACCTCCGTGCTCTCGCTCGTCGGTCCCCTACCCGAGCACCGGAGGGGCGAACTGCTCATAGGCGAATAAGGGGGACGGAAAGCGTCATGTCAGTCTTTACGGCCGCCTCGCGGGGGTCCCACCGGAGAAGCGCGGAACGGGGTAGCGTCATTTCCATGAATGACTCGAACACACCGGTCAACCGGTCCGAGGAGGAGTGGCGGGCGGTCCTCGACCCCGAGGCGTTCGCGGTCCTGCGCCAGGGCGCCACGGAGCGCCCGTGGAGCGGCGAGTACGTGTCGACCAAGACCCAGGGGGTCTACCGTTGCCGCGCGTGCGGGGCGGAGCTGTTCCGCTCGGAGCACAAGTTCGACTCCCACTGCGGGTGGCCGAGCTTCTACGACCCCGCCGAGAGTTCGGCGGTGACCCTGCACGAGGACCACTCCCTGGGCATGGTGCGCACCGAGGTCCGCTGCGCCCGATGCGGCTCCCACCTGGGACATGTGTTCCACGGGGAGGGCTACCCCACCCCAACAGACGACCGCTACTGCATCAATTCGGTGGCTTTGACCTTGGAAGCGGAGGACACAGTGGAATAGCATCCTTCTTCATGTCATCCGTCCCCCCACTGTTGTGGAACGTCTCCGACGAAGGTTTTCCTCTATGACCTCCGACCGCAACCAGGCCGTTTCCCGACGGCCGCTGCCGCGTATGGCCCGCGGTTCCGCTCCCTGGCTGGTCCCCGCGCTGACCGCCGCGGGCGTCTGTGTGCTCGCGAGCCGGGGGTCACGGGTGCGCAAGGCACTCGCCGTCCCCGTGGTGGGACTGGCGGCGGGGATGGTGTGGTTCTTCCGCGACCCCGACCGCGGCCCCGCGAGCGGTCGGTTCCTCTCCGCCGCCGACGGTGTCGTCCAGAGCATCGATCCGCTGCCCGACGGCAGGACCCGGATCGCGGTCTTCATGAACCCCCTGAACGTCCATGTGAACCGGGCTCCGCTCGCCGGTGTGGTGACCGGGCTCGAACACCGTCCCGGCGGCTTCCGTCCGGCCTTCGACAAGGACAGCGAACTCAATGAACGCGTCATCTGGACCTTCGACACCGAAATGGGCGAAGTCACGGTCATTCAGATCGCCGGGGCGATGGTCCGTCGCATCGTCCCGTATCACCAGATCGGCACGAAGGTCGAGCAGGGCGAAAGGATCGGTCTCATCCGGTTCGGTTCTCGAGTCGACGTCTATCTCCCCCCGGGCGTCACGCCTGCCGTGGAGGTTGGACAGAAGGTTCGCGCCGGGGAGACCCGCCTCGACCGCGACTGACCCGGCGACCGCACCGCCGGACGCGGCCGAGGAGTCGTCGAGACCCCGGCTGTCCCTGGCCGACTACTTCACCCTCGGCAACGCCCTGTGCGGGTTCATGGCGGTCTGCCAGCTCGCCGCGGCGCAGATGGCGCACATCGCCGCAGGGTTTCCCGGTCCGCTGCCGCGCGAGGCGGTGGCGACGTCGATCATCCTGCTGCTGGGCGCCGCCGCCTTCGACCTGTTCGACGGGCGGGTGGCCCGCAGGCTCGGCGGCAGCGTCATGGGCGCCGAACTGGACAACCTGGCCGACGTCATCAGCTTCGGGTTCGCCCCGGCGTTCTTCGTCGTCTCCTGGGGTTCCTTCGTCCCCCCGAACGGATCGGTGCTGGCGGTCATCGCCGCGGCGGCGGTACTGCTGGCGGTCGTGGTGCGGCTGGCGCGGTTCTCCTGCCAGGCCCCCGGTGAACACCACTTCACCGGGCTGCCCAGCCCGTTCGGGGCGATGGCGGTCATCGTCATCGTGCTGCTCCACCCGCCGGTCTACACGGGGATCGCCGCGATCCTCCTCGTGGCCTGGCTGATGGTCAGCCACATCCGGTACCCGAAGCCGCGGGGCCGGTCCGCCTACGCGGTCCTCGCGGCGATCGCGTGCGGAGCGGGCTGCCTGGTGGCCTGGGCGATGGACGCTCCCGGAGGGATGCTCCTGCTCACCTCCGGGGCGGTGCTGATGCTGCTGGTCGTGGCGACGGCACCGCTGCTGCTGCGCAGGTGACTCTCACCGGGCCGGGGGCGGACCGCGCGGTCCGCCCCCGGCCCGTGTGCGCTCTTGACGCCGGGGGCGATATTTCGCAAAAAGACCCTCCGGTGTCATCGGGGGCCGCCACGGGTTGCCGGTGGCCGGTCGAGGCGCCCCCGGCGCCGAGTCCGGCCGGGGCCCCACCCGCCCGCACGTATCAGGGCATCGCGCGCCGCAGAGGCCCGGGTCGGGGTGGCCGGTGTTCTTCCGGCCCGTCCGTTTGTGGGGGCGTTCCCCCTCCGCCGCGCGCCGCGACGCCCTCTGAACCGCAGTGGTCTCGGCGCCAGTGGGCCAAGAACGCGGGTGACAGCCGAATCCGTCGAGGTCAGCGGGGTGGGGGCCAGTCGGGGTGGGTGGGGGGTGGGGGCAGCGGAACGGGTTCGCGCGGCTCGGTGTAGCTCAGGGCGCTGGTGAGCGCGGGGGCGGGCACGTGCAGGACCACGGTGTGTCCGTCGGGGTCTTCGGCGATGACGGCGCGCACGGTGTAGCCGTCCAGGGGGTTGGCGCGTGCGGTTTCGGGGGTGGGGGCGCCGAGGCCGGTGAGGAAGGCGCGTACCCGGTCGAGGTCGCGCGGTTGGGTGCGGCCGTGTTCGATGCGCGAGATGGTGGCCTGGGTCGTTCCGGTGAGGCGGGCGATCTGCTCCTGGGTCATGGGGGTCAGGGCGCGGATGCGGCGGAGGAGGGCGGTGATGTCGAGGCGGGCCACCGCCTGGGCCACGGCCGGGTGGGTCCAGAACTCGGCGGGGAGGACGGGGTGGTCGGGGTTGAGTTCGCGGACGGTGATGGCGGCCTCGATCGCGGCGCGCGTGGCCAGGGGTCGTTCGGCGGTCATGGACGGAAGTGCTCCGGTAGAAGGGGGAAGGCCGGGGCCGGGGAAGGAAGGGCCCCGGCCTGGTTCGGGGCTGCTACAGGGGCCAGTAGCGGCAGGTGGGGTCGCGCCGGGGCAGCCGGGGCTGGCCGCTCAGGAGTCCGGCGAGTTCGGTGAGGGTGACGGCGCAGACCAGCACCACCAGCCCGATACCGTGGAAGCCGGGTTTGAGCACGGGGTGACCTCGGGAACGCCAGCGGCGTCGTGGAACTCGCAGATCTCGTAGTGCGGAAACGCGACCCGGGCGGCCGTCACCTCACCAGGAGGCGGCAGAGGGTACACGCTCACTCCTTCGCCTCGGTGCCGTGGTGGCCGGTGGGCCAGTGCAGGGCGAAGTACACGCCGCCCTCCCACGGGGCGAGGACCCCCCATCGAGTGGCCAGGCGGTCCACCAGCAGTAGGCCTCGGCCGTGCTCGGCGAACGGGTCGCCGGGCGTGACCACGCGCGGAACGCAGTGCCACAGGCGGGGGGCCCGGGTGCGCACCTCGGCCCGCACGCCCCGGTGATCCACCTGGACGCGCACGGCGAAGGACTCGCCGGGATCACCCGAGCGGGTGTGCCGGATCGCGTTCGTGGCGAGTTCGGAGATGATCAGTTCGGCCCGGTCGAGCACCTCCTCGGGTGCGGTGATGCGGGGGCAGAGCCGGATCGCCGCGGTGACGAACCGGCGGGCATCGGCCACGCTGCCGGAAACGCCGGGAAACGACGAGAAAGCGACACTCACCACCGCACCCCCAGAAAACGCAGCACATAGGGGCGCACCCGCGACATTCGCCGCGTCCCGGGTATGCGAAGCACACTAGGCTGACTCATGAGTCACCACCTGGTCTAGTCAGGTCGGAGGCTAAGGCCCTGTAGCAGTGTTCGCCGCACTGGTGCAGGGCCGCTTTGTGTTCCAGGACAGAAACCCCAAGTCCTGGGTGTTCTGTCGGACGCATCAAATATGACGCTGTCGAACAGGGGTTGCCAGACTTTCGACTGAAGTGCTTGTCTAAGTCCGAGGGTGTAAGTAGAGGTAGCCGAGAACGCTTGATTGGTGAAAGGTCAGTAGGAGTGAGTAGAGGGCGCTGGGCCAAGATCGGCAAGCAGTTACGTGCTCACCGTGAAAGAGCAGGTCTTTCTCAAACCGATCTGGCCAGAAGAGTTCTACTCTCCCCTGCCATGCTCAGTGCAATGGAACGGGGAGCGCGAGGAATCAAACGGGAGCATCTGGAACGTATCGACCGCGAGCTTGACACAGGGAATGCCCTGGCGAACCTCTGGGACCGTACATCTGAGTCAGCGCTGCCCACGTGGTACCAGGACGCGGCCAAGCGTGAGCGCGCCTCTACAGAGATCTGGGAGTATCATCCACTTCTTGTCCCGGGCCTGTTGCAGACAGAAGCGTACGCTGGGTGCCTCCTCACGATGGGTCTTCCTCGCGAGAGTCCAGCGGAGATCAGTGAGTTGCTTCAAGCCCGCATGGACCGAAAGGCGATCTTGAAGTCCGAGCGTCCACCGTTCCTCTTGGTGGTGCTTGATGGTTCGGTGCTAAGCCGTCCGGTGGGAGGGAAGAAGGTCATGCACGAACAGCTCGGCCACCTTCTAGACCTGGGCGAGCGCCCGAACATCTCTCTACAGGTCATCCCCTTCGAGACCGAGCGACACCCTGGCCTGTTTCACGCGTTCTCCCTGTTCATGGTGCCCAACCAAGGAACGGTGCTGTACACGGAAACTCGACACTCTGGTACGCCCACTGATGATCCGG
The DNA here is from genome assembly GCF_003574835.2 of Thermobifida halotolerans. Lineage (NCBI taxonomy): Bacteria > Bacillati > Actinomycetota > Actinomycetes > Streptosporangiales > Nocardiopsidaceae > Thermobifida > Thermobifida halotolerans. The sequence goes on from NZ_CP063196.1 coordinate 2,621,303, forward strand.
GCATAGTTGCCGATTACGCTCGACACTACGGAGACCTCCGGGGAGCTGCTCTACCTCAAGAGGCGTCCCTTCAGCTCATCGCACAAGCTCAGCAGGAGTTTTCATGAGTACCCATGATCTGAGCTGGCACAAGTCCAGCTATAGCAACCCAAGTGGCGGACACTGTGTCGAGGTCGCGGAGACTCCGCGTGCGGTGCTGGTGCGTGACACTCAGCACCGGGAGTCGGGCCACCTGGACTTCACGGTGTCGGCCTGGTCCGCGTTCCTGGCGGAGATCAAGACAGGGCGCCTGTAGTAGGTCGTTCGCTGTTTAGCGCCCCCGGAGCTCCTTGTCTTCGGGGGCACTGTGATGCTGCCCGTCGCGTACAGTCCAGCCCCACGTGCGTGGGGCTCACGCAGCCACCAGCCGTCCCATGTCCTGCGCGCTGGGTCCATCCCCACGTGCGTGGGGCTCACGGCGTAATCCAACACCACTGCGGCGCGTGCGCCGGTCCATCCCCACGTGCGTGGGGCTCACGGCGACGTCAGTTGTCCACTCGGCGACGAACCAGGTCCATCCCCACGTGCGTGGGGCTCACCTGCCAGCCGCCGCCGGCGTAGGCGACGTCGACGGTCCATCCCCACGTGCGTGGGGCTCACATAGGGGGACCGATGAGCATCCAACCGTTCGTCGGTCCATCCCCACGTGCGTGGGGCTCACGCAGCACACCCCCCACGGCCAGCAGGAAGACCAGGTCCATCCCCACGTGCGTGGGGCTCACCTCCCCGCCCCTGAAGAGAGCGCTGCAATGACCGGTCCATCCCCACGTGCGTGGGGCTCACGCGGTGAAGTTCTGTGGCCGTGGGGTGCTCGACGGTCCATCCCCACGTGCGTGGGGCTCACGAAGGCAGCCTGCCCGTACAGACCCGCGCCGCCGGTCCATCCCCACGTGCGTGGGGCTCACCACCCCGGACGCGGGCAGATCAGAGGCTACGGCGGTCCATCCCCACGTGCGTGGGGCTCACCTAGCGCATGCGGACCACTATCGCTCCCGTCTCGGTCCATCCCCACGTGCGTGGGGCTCACGCTAACTGCAACAGCACGGGCAGACGCGGCTCCGGTCCATCCCCACGTGCGTGGGGCTCACGTCGCCCTGCAGCACGGCATGCCCGCCATCCTCGGTCCATCCCCACGTGCGTGGGGCTCACGATCGTCGAGGAATTCGCCTACCAGGGGCTGCCGGTCCATCCCCACGTGCGTGGGGCTCACACGCTGCGGGAGGAGTACGGGTCCGGGCAGAACGGTCCATCCCCACGTGCGTGGGGCTCACATCATCAAGGCCGCGTGCTACGACCAGACCAACGGTCCATCCCCACGTGCGTGGGGCTCACGGCCGCCAGGACAAGATGCCCGGCCTCGCCGACGGTCCATCCCCACGTGCGTGGGGCTCACACAACCCCGCCCGCATACTGCGACCGGCGAACCGGTCCATCCCCACGTGCGTGGGGCTCACCAGGCCCAGTTCCACTACGCCCGCTGCGTGGACGGTCCATCCCCACGTGCGTGGGGCTCACGGTGGGGACCTCGTCGCCCGGCTCGACCAGGTCGGTCCATCCCCACGTGCGTGGGGCTCACCACGGCCGGGGAGTCGTCGATGATCATGGGGGCGGTCCATCCCCACGTGCGTGGGGCTCACGTGAGCCGCCGTTTCAGATCGCCGATACATGGAGGTCCATCCCCACGTGCGTGGGGCTCACGCGCTCGCCGGGCTCTCACCGTCCGCGCGCGGAGGTCCATCCCCACGTGCGTGGGGCTCACCGGCCCGTACTTCCGCCGCTACTCGACGCACGCGGTCCATCCCCACGTGCGTGGGGCTCACCCGTACACGTCGGTGGTGAGGGTGACGTCGATCGGTCCATCCCCACGTGCGTGGGGCTCACTAGGCGGCTCGCTGCATGGCGGTCTGCATGACCGGTCCATCCCCACGTGCGTGGGGCTCACGCGCTCGGGGACAACCCGGGTCGGTTGGCGTACGGTCCATCCCCACGTGCGTGGGGCTCACACAGCAGGACAACGAGCAACCCGGTGAGCAACCGGTCCATCCCCACGTGCGTGGGGCTCACGGTGTCGTGGCCGGCGGGGAGCGCGCAGACGGCGGTCCATCCCCACGTGCGTGGGGCTCACAGCCGATGACCGTCCACGGCCTGATGTCCATATGGTCCATCCCCACGTGCGTGGGGCTCACAGAAGCTGACCGTCCACGGCCTGATGTCCATATGGTCCATCCCCACGTGCGTGGGGCTCACAGAAGCTGACCTGCGGTTTTGCGGGGCGTTATCTCCGCGTTATCCGCCCCGTGAGCGAACTCCAGCCGCAGGAGCATTCTAGACCAGTTCCACGGAAGCAACCCGTTCACAGCGATCCTCCGCAGCGTTCCGTGCGTACCGGAGCGACGGCCGTGGCCGGTCGGGGAAGCGGGCGCGGACCCCGGACCGCTCCCCGCCTCACGGCACATCCCCACCCCGGAACGTGCGCTGAAAGCGGTCAGACCCACACCGGTCTCGCGGTCGGGGCAACCACGGCCCGGCAGGCCCCCGGGGCCCGCCACAGCGGTCGCGATCACCCCGGCCGCCGCACTGACGTGGGCCCGGCCGCTTCGGCAACAAGCCCTAGGGCAGCGACTCGACCAGTTCGGCCACGCTCTTGCGCCTGCCGGTGTAGAACGGGACCTCCAGGCGGGTGTGGCGGCGGGCCTCCGCGCCGCGCAACTCGCGCATCAGGTCGACGATACGGTGCAGTTGGTCGGCCTCGAAGGCGAGCAGCCACTCGTAGTCGCTCAGGGCGAACGTGGACACCGTGTTGGCGCGCACGTCCGGGAAGGGAGCGGCCATCCGGCCGTGCTCGGCGAGCATCTGGCGGCGTTCGGCGTCGGGCAGCAGGTACCACTCGTAGGATCGCACGAAGGGGTACACGCACAGGTAGTCGCGCGGCTCCTCACCGGCCAGGAACGCCGGGACGTGGCCCCGGTTGAACTCCGCGGGGCGGTGCAGGCCGATCGCCGACCACACCGGGGTGGCGGCCCGGCCCAGCGCGGTGCGGCGGAAGTCCGCGTAGATGCCCTGGAGCTGCTCGGGGGTGTCGGCGATCCACCAGAACATGACGTCGGCGTCGGCGCGGAAGCCCTGCACGTCGTAGACGCCCCGGGTGACCGTGCCCTTGTCCGCGGCCGCGTCGAACAGCCCCGTCACCTCGTCCGCCGCCGCGGCGCGGTCCAGCGCCGCGGCGTCGTCCACCCGGAACACCGACCACATGGTGTAGCGGATCAGCTTGTTGAGCTCCTCGACGTCGGGGGTGCGGCTGTCGTTGCCCGTACTCACGTGTGACTCCTTCGTCGTGCGGTTGTCGTGCTGATCAGTCGGGCGGCCTCCGCGGCGCTGCCCAGGCAGGCGGGAACGCCCACACCGTCGTAGACGGCGCCGCAGACCGCGATCCCCTCCTGTTCGGCCAGTGCCGAACGTATCCGGGCGACCCGGTCGCGGTGTCCCACGGAGTACTGGGGCAGGCCCGCCTCCCACCTGGTGACGTGGCTGTCGAGCGGGGGGCCGTCGACCCCGCAGATGTCGGCGAGGTCGGCCGCCGCCAGGTCCACCAGTTCGCCGTCGTCGCGCTCCAGCACGGCCTCGTCGCCGAAGCGGCCGATGGAACAGCGCAGCAGCACCGTCTTGGTGCCGGGGTGGACCGCACGCAGCTCCTCGGCCAGCCACGGCCACTTCACGCTGCTGAAGGTCACCGCCTTGATGGTGCGCCTCTCCACCGCGGGGACCAGGAACCCGCTTCCGGTGGGCGGGGCGGGAAACGCCGAGAGCGGGTAGGCCAGGGTGACCACGGCCATGTCGGCGTGGTCGACGCCGCCCAGTTCGACCGCCGCGCGCGGCGCCTCGCGGCGCAGCAGCCGGGCCGCCTCCGGTGCGGGGCAGGCCACGACGACGGCGTCGGCGTCGACCACGCGGGTCCGGGACTCCGGCCCCACGGCCAGCCGCCATCCCCGCTCGGTGCGGCGCAGTTCACGCACGGGCGCCGCGGTCTCCACGGTCACGCCGGGCTGTGCGGCCAGGGCGTCGACGAGGGTGGCCAGCCCGCCCCGAAGGGTGGCGAAGAGCGGGGGTGGCGGCTCGGCGGAGGGCGCGGTGGTGCGGGGGTGCGAGGCGCGCACCGCGGCGGCCAGGGAGCGCTCCGTGCGCGCTGACGGCGCGATCTGCGGCAGGGTGGCGTCCAGGGAGAGCAGGTCGGCGCGTCCCGCGTACACGCCGCCCAGGAGCGGTTCCACGAGCCGGTCCACGACCTCGCGGCCCATGCGGATGCCGATGTAGGTGGCGACCGGGACGTCGGAGCGGACCGGTGTGGCGGGCCAGACCAGGTCGCGGGCGGCGCGCAGCACTCCGGCGGGTGAGAGGATCCCGCTGCGGGCCAGCGCCGCGATGTCGCCGGGCACCCCCATGACGTGGCCGTCGGGGAAGTCCCGCAGCCTGCCGCGGCTGTACAGGCGCGACGCCACGACGCCGGGGTGGGCGATCCGGTCGCCCAGGCCGAGCTCGTCGATGAGGGCGAGCGCTTCGGGGCGGCGGGCCAGCACCGCCTCGGCTCCGACGTCGACGGGCACTCCCGCGACCCTCTCCGCCGCGAGTTTGCCGCCCGGACGCGGCGCGGCCTCCAGCACGGTGACGCGGTGTCCGCTCTGCGCGAGTCGGTGGGCGGCGGCCAGACCCGACACGCCGCCACCGACCACCACGGTGTGTGGTGTCGTCTCCATGTCGCCAGCTTCCCAGATACTCCACGGCCTCCCGCACCACCCCCCGACTCCGACCGGCCGGACCGTGACCGTTGTGTTATGCCGCGGCGGGAACCACCGCGCGCGACCGGGCATCGCATCGGTCATGAACGCCACCGTGTCCCGGCGTCCACGGCGACGCCGCCCGGGAGCAGCCCCCGCCACCGCGGCCCTGGCCGCCCTCCTGCTGCTGCTGGCGGGGTGCGGCTCCGACAGCAGCAGCACTGCCGACCTGTCCCACGAGGCCCCCGAGGAAGGGGCGGCGGTCCAGGAGCTCACCGAGGCCGCCCCGGCCGACGGGAAGGCGGGCGCCGACGCTCTGGAGCCGACCGAGCGGGCGGTCGTCCACACCGCGTCCCTGAGCGTCGTCGTCGACGACCTCGACGACGCGACCTCCTACGCCAAGGAGTGGGTGGAGGAGGCGGGCGGCTACGTCGCCGCCGAGACCGTCGACTCGGCGGCCGGGCAGAACCCGAGCGCGCACCTGACCCTGCGGGTGCCCGCCGACTCCTACCAGGAGGCGCTGGAGGAGTTCGCCCTCCTGGGGAACCGCCAGCACCTGGAGCAGCAGGCACAGGACGTCACCGAGGAGGTCGCCGACGTCAACAGCCGCGTGGAGTCCGCCGAGGCGTCCCTGGAGCGGCTGCGCGAACTGCTGGAGGAGGCCGAGGAGGTCAGCGAGATCCTGGAGATCGAGGAGCAGATCAGCTTCCGCCAGGCCGACCTGGAGGCCCTGCAGGCGCGGCAGAAGGCGCTGGCCGAGATGACCGACTACGCCACGGTGGACCTGTCGCTGTCGCTGCCGTCCTCGACGGTTCCTCCGGTCGACGACGACTCCCCCGGGTTCTTCGGCGGTCTGGCCGCCGGCTGGCGCGCGATGCTGACCGTGGTGGACGTGGTGGTCGTGGTCGTCGGCTGGCTGCTGCCGTTCGCGGCGGCGGCCGCGCTGGTGGCGGTGCCGCTGGTGTGGCTGCGCCGTCGGCGGCGCGCCCGCCGGAAGGCGGCCGAGGCGGTCGGATCCTCCGAGGCGGTGTCCGCGGACTCCGCCGCCGCGGACAGCCCCTCCCCCGGCAGCAGCGCGGACGCTGCTCCCGACGACTCCGCCGAACCCCGCCGGGACTGACCGCGTGCGCCGACCGCCCGCCGCTTCCCGGCCGTGCGCGTCGGGGGCGGGGCGGTCGGGCTCAGACCGCGGTCCGCGTGTGCACGTACTCCACGAGCCGTTCCAACACGGCCGGGTCGGTGGTGGGCAGCACCCCGTGCCCGAGGTTGAACACGTGTCCGTCGGCCGCCTCCGCGCGGGCCAGCACGTCGTCGGTGCGCTCGGCGACCACGCTCCACGGCGCGAACAGGACCGCCGGGTCGAGGTTGCCCTGCAGCGCGGTGTCGGGCCGGACCCGCTGCACCGCCCTGTCGAGGGGGACCCGCCAGTCCACGCCGACCACGTCGGCCCCGGCCTCGCTGAGCAGTCCGAGCAGTTCACCGGTTCCCACACCGAAGTGGATGCGGGGCACGTCGAACCCGGCCAGCCGCTCGAAGATCCACGCCGAGTACGGCAGCACGCTGGCGCGGTAGTCCTCGGCGCTGAGCGCGCCCACCCAGGAGTCGAACAGTTGCACGGCGCTGGCGCCCGCGGCGATCTGTACGCGCAGGAACTCCAGGGTGAGGGCCGCCAGCCGCCGCATCAGCTCGGCCCACACGTCGGGCGCGCCGTACATCAGGGCCTTGGTGTGCTCATGGTGCTTGGAGGGACCGCCCTCGATCAGGTAGGAGGCGAGCGTGAACGGGGCCCCGGCGAAACCGATGAGCGGACGGTCGCCGAGTTCCGCGACGAGTCCGCCGACCGCCTCGGTCACGTACGGCACGTCGTCGGGCTCCAGGTCGCGCAGCCGCCGCACGTCGGCGAGGTCGCGGACCGGCTCGGCCACGACCGGCCCGACGCCGGGCCGGATGTCGAGGTCCACGCCGACGGCCTTGAGGGGGACCATGATGTCGCTGAAGAAGATCGCGGCGTCGACGCCGTAGCGGCGCACCGGCTGCATCGTGATCTCGGCGATCATGTCCGGTCGGGAGCAGGCGTCCAGCATCGCCACGCCCTCGCGGAGCTTGCGGTACTCGGGAAGGGAGCGGCCCGCCTGGCGCATGAACCACACCGGGGTGTGCGGGACCGGCTGTCGCCGGCAGGCTCGCAGGAAAGCGGAGTCTTGTAGCGTCACACTCCCGATCGTGCCATGCCCCCGGAGCGGGCGCGCAGCATGTCCCAAGATCATCACGAAACCCCGACACGCCGAGAAAACTCTGCGGGCCGGGCCGACTCTCGTGCCACCGTCGTCATGTGCCCTTCTCCGGCGACCACAGATTAAGGCTGAGCTTCCACCATGCCCCCTCACAGTAGGGCCGACGAGGCCCCTCCCGTGTTCACGCGGGCGGTCGCGAGCCTGCGCGCCCGGACGGTGCGGCCCGAGATCGTACTGGAGGACATCCCCGCCCCGCGGCGGCTCGCCCCGCACGCGGCGGCGATGTCGGCGACCGTGCACGCCGACGAGGAGGATGCGGCTTTCGGGCGGCTGATCGTCCTGTACGACCCCGTCGGCTCCCGCGACTGGCCGGGGCCGTTCCGGGTCGTGGCCTATGTCAGCGCGGAACTGGAGCCGGACCTGTCCGGTGATCCGCTGCTCGGACAGGTGGCCTGGAGCTGGCTGACCGAGGCGCTGACCTCCCGGGCCGCCGGGCACCGCGCGCTGAGCGGAACGGTCACCCGCGCCACCACCGAGGGGTTCGGACTCAAGGCCGAGGAGCCCACGACGACCGAGGTGGAGCTGCGCGCCTCCTGGACGCCCACGGAGGAGGACGACCTGTCCGCGCACATGGCGGCCTGGTTGGACCTGCTCTCCACTGCCGCGGGGCTGCCGCCGGTGGATGTGGCGGACATCTCGCGGAGGCCGCGTCCGGAGCTGTGAGACCCCGGCGGGGCCTCCCCTCCCGTGGCGCCCCGCGGCCTGCCGGAGAGGGGAGAGGCCGAGAGACGACGGGAACCACATACCGTAGGGGTGTGGCGAACGTGCTGAACTCCAAGACCGAAGAAGGCCCTGACCCCGAAACCACCCCAGAGCAGACGGCCGACGCCGCCCCCCTGCTGAGCGAGCCCCGTGGCGGTATCCCACCGGTCGTCGCCGGGGAGGAGGAGTTGGCGCGCGTGGCCGCCGCGTTCGCTGGAGGCAGCGGACCGGTCGCCGTGGACGCCGAGCGCGCCTCGGGGTACCGCTACGGACAGCGCGCCTACCTGGTCCAGTTGCGTCGTGCCGGAGCGGGCTCGGCACTGGTCGACCCGATCGCCTGCCCCGACCTGACCGCTGTGCGGGCGGCGGTCGCCGACACCGAGGTGGTGCTGCACGCGGCCCACCAGGACCTGCCCTGTCTGACCGAGGTGAACCTGCGCCCGCAGCGCCTGTTCGACACCGAGCTGGCCGGTCGGCTGCTCGGCTACCAGCGGGTCGGTCTGGGCACGATGGTGGAACGCATGCTGGGGCTGCGGCTGGCCAAGGAGCACGCGGCGGTGGACTGGTCGACGCGGCCGCTGCCCGAGGACTGGCTGCGCTACGCCGCCCTGGACGTGGAGGTCCTGATCGAGCTGCGCGACGCGCTGGAGGCCGAGCTGGCGGAGGCGGGCAAGCTGGAGTGGGCGCACGAGGAGTTCGCGGCGGTGCTGGCCGCGCCGCCCAAGGAACCGCGCCCCGATCCGTGGCGGCGCACCTCGGGCATCCACCGGGTCCGCAGCCAGCGGGGGCTGGGCGTGGTCCGGGAGCTGTGGCTGGAACGCGACCGGATCGCCCGGGAACGCGACCTGTCCCCCGGCCGGGTGCTGCAGGACTCGGCGATCGTGGAGGCGGCGCTGGCGATGCCGCGCACTCCCCAGGAGCTGACCGCGATCAAGGCGTTCACCGTCCGGCTGGCCCGCCGCTACGTCCCCGCGTGGATCAAGGCGGTCAACCGGGTGCGGAACATGGGTCCGGCCGACCTGCCCCAGCCCAGCCCTCCGGGCGACGGTCCGCCGCCGACCAACCGGTGGGCCGACCGCGACCCGGCGGCGGCGCGGCGGCTCGACGCGGTGCGCTCCGCGGTGGGCGCGATCGCGGAGCGGGTGGTGATGCCGACGGAGAACCTGCTGCAACCGGACACGGTGCGCCGCCTGGCGTGGTCGCCGCCCCGGACGGTCAGCGCCGACTCGGTGGCCGAGCACCTGCGCGCGCACCAGGCCCGCAACTGGCAGATCGAGCTGACCGCGGCGGAACTCGCCGAGGCGCTGCGTTCGGCGGCGCGCTGACCGCCGCAGCCGTATGATGGGGGAGTGACGAATCCCACACAACAGGACTCGTCGCTCCCGATCCCCCTCGCCCCACACGCGTTATGTTATTGAATCGTGGTTGTTCTGACGCGTAATCGCAACGACCGTGCAATTTTCGGCAACCGAATCGCCCCCCTTCTCACGGCGGCCTGGCGGTCGGTGCTGCGCGTCGTCACCCCCGGCGGTTCGGCCGACTCGCTCTGGGCGGCGCTCGGCGCGAGTCCCGCCGAGCGGACCGCGGCCCTGGAGCAGGCCCTCGACGAGTGCGTCGAGCACTGGGGGGACGACCACCCGCACACCATCACCGCACGCAACAACCTGGCCGGGAAGTACTGCGAGATCGGACGGCGCGGCGCGGCCATCACCCAGTTCGAGCGGGCTCTGGACGACGCGGTCCGCGTGCTGGGCGAGCACCATGCGCAGACCGAGGTGATCCGGGAGAACCTGGCCCTCTGCTACGAGGACGCCGCCCGGTTCGCCGAGGCCGCGCACCACTGGGAGCAACTGCTCTCCCACCGGCTCGCGCACCTGGGGGAACACGACGCCGACACGGTGCTCACCCGCGCCCGGCTGGCCGAGGCGTGCCGACGCGTCGGCCGGTTCGACGAGGCGGTCACGCACTACGAGCGCGTTCTGGACGGGAAGGCGGAGGCGTCCGCGGAGGAGACGGAGTCCTGGCGGATCGGGATGGCCCTGGCGCTGCGGGAGACGGGACGCCTGGACAGTTGCCGGGAGCAGCTCTGGACGGTGCTGGTGCGGCGCCGCCGCAGACTCGGCGCACGCCACCCCCGGACGTTGACCGTGCACCACCAGTTGGGGCTGGCCTACGCGCGCTCCGGCCGCCACGACGACGCGGCGCGCGTACTGCGGGAGGTCTACCGCCACTGCCTGGCCGCGGCCGGGGACCCCGACGTCCGGCTGCTCTGCCTGCGGGTCCGCCGCGACCTGGCCGCGGCCTACCGCGCCGCGGGGCGCCCCCGCGACGCCGCCGCCCTGTACTGACCCGCCTTCCTCCTTCCCCGCCCGTCCGGCCGCGACGACCGCCGGACGGGCCGAGATGGCCGACCCCGCAGAAGGGTGTGTCCTTCACTCGCACCATTAGTTACTGGCGAGTAGCATGGGGGCGACAACTCCGCCATCCGCCTGAGAAGGAGGGGCAATCGTGCCGCGAACTGCCCGCGACGTCGTATTCGTCGACGGGGTGCGCACTCCGTTCGGCAAGGCCGGAAAGGGCCTCTACGCCGAGACCCGCGCCGACGACCTGGTGGTCCGGGTCATCCGCGAACTGCTGCGCCGCAACCCCGCACTGCCCCCTGAGCGCGTCGACGAGGTCGCCATCGCCGCCACCACCCAGATCGGCGACCAGGGCCTGACCATCGGCCGCAGCGCCGCCGTCCTCGCCGGACTGCCCCGCAGCGTCCCCGGCTACGCCATCGACCGCATGTGCGCGGGCGCGATGACCGCGGTGACCACCACCGCGGCCGGGATCTCCTTCGGCGCCTACGACGTCGCCATCGCCGGCGGCGTCGAGCACATGGGACGCCACCCCATGGGCGAGGGGGTCGACCCCAACCCGCGCTTCCTCTCCGAGAAACTGGTGGACCCCTCCGCCCTGGTCATGGGCAACACCGCCGAGAACCTGCACGACCGCTACCCGACCATCACCAAGGAGCGAGCCGACGCCTACGCGGTGCGCAGCCAGGAGAAGGTCGCCAAGGCCTACGCCGACGGCAGGATCCAGCCCGACCTGGTGGAGATGGCGGTCCGCAGCGCCGAGCAGGGCTACGGCCTGGCCACCGCCGACGAGCCGCCGCGCCCCGGCACCACGATGGAGGCCCTGGCCGCGCTGAAGACCCCCTTCCGCCCGCACGGCAACGTGACCGCGGGCAACTCCGCGGGCCTCAACGACGGCGCGACCGGCGCGATCATCGCCGCCGAGGACGTCGCCGCCGAACTCGGCCTGAGCGCCCGGATGCGGCTGGTGGACTTCTCCTTCGCGGGCGTCGAACCCGAGGTCATGGGCGTCGGCCCGGTCCCGGCCACCGAGAGGCTGCTGGAGCGCACCGGCCTGACCATGGACGACATCGGCCTCATCGAGATCAACGAGGCCTTCGCCGTGCAGGTACTCGCCTTCCTGGAGCACTTCGGCATCGCCGACGACGACCCGCGCGTCAACCCGTGGGGCGGCGCCATCGCGCTGGGCCACCCCCTCGCCTCCTCCGGCGTGCGCCTGATGATGCAGCTTTCGCGCCTCTTCGCCGAGCGCACCGACGTCCGCTACGGCCTGACCACCATGTGCGTGGGCATGGGCATGGGCGGAACGGTTCTCTGGGAAAACGTCAACTGGGAGGGCAACAAGTGAGCAGCGCGATCGAGGCCGCGCGGGAGCAGTTCGCCGACGAGGTCGTCACCAGGGCGCTCTCCCGCGACGTGGAACTCCCCCACGGCGCGGGCACCGCCGTCCTGATCACCCTGGACAACGGCCACGACCACACCAAGCCCAACACCTTCGGCCCCGCGGGCCTGACGAGCCTGGGCGAGGCGATCGACGCCGCCGCCGCGCGCACCGACATCGTCGCCGTGGCCATCACCGGCAAGCCGTTCATCTTCGCCGTGGGCGCCGACCTCAACGGAGTACCGAAGATCACCGACCGGGAGCAGGCGCACGCCATCGGCAGGCTGGGCCACGACGTGTTCCGCAGGCTCGGCGAGCTGAACGTGCCGACCTTCGCGTTCGTCAACGGCGCGGCCATGGGCGGCGGCGTCGAGGTGGCGCTGCACTGCACCTACCGCACCGTCTCCTCCGGAGTTCCGGCGTTCGCGCTGCCCGAGGTGTTCCTGGGCCTGGTGCCCGGCTGGGGCGGCACCTACCTGCTGCCCAACCTCATCGGCGCGGAGAAGGCGCTCAAGCTGATCATCGACAACCCGCTGGCCCAGAACAAGACCATCAGGGGCCCGCAGGTGTTCGAGATGGGCATCGCCGACGCGATGTTCGAGCCCGCCGACTTCCTGGAGGAGTCGCTGCGCTGGGCCGCCGGAGTCGTCAAGGGCGACATCACCGTCGAACGTCCCGAGGTCGACCGGGGCGAGGCGTGGGACCGGGCGGTCGAGAACGCGCGCTGGGCCGTGGAGGGCAAGCTGCACGGCGCCGCCCCCGCCCCGCTGCGCGCGCTCGACCTGGTCGCCGAGGCCAGGAACCGCACCCGCGACGAGGGCTTCGCCGCCGAGGACGAGGCGCTGGCCGACCTCATCATGAGCGACGAACTGCGGTCCGGGCTGTACGCGTTCGACCTGGTGCAAAAGCGCGCCCGCCGCCCCAGGGGCGCCCCTGACAAGTCGCTGGCCCGACCGGTCACCAAGGTCGGCGTCGTGGGCGCGGGCCTGATGGCCGGACAGCTCGCGCTGTTGTTCGCCCGCCGCCTGGGCGTCCCGGTGGTCATGACCGACCTGGACCAGGAGCGTCTGGACCGCGGCGTGGGCTACGTGCACGGCGAGGTCGACAAGCTGCTCGCCAGGGGCCGGGTGAACTCCGACACGGCCAACCGGCTCAAGGCCCTGGTCACCGGGTCCCTGTCGTATGAGGCGTTCGCCGACGCCGACTTCGTCATCGAGGCCGTCTTCGAGGAGATGTCGGTCAAGAAGTCGGTATTCGCCCAGGTCGAGGAGCACGTCTCGGCCGAGGCGGTGCTGGCCACCAACACCTCGTCGCTGTCGGTCACCGAGATGGCCGCGGACCTCAAGCATCCCGAGCGCGTGGTCGGCTTCCACTTCTTCAACCCGGTGGCGGTGCTGCCGCTGCTGGAGATCGTCCGCGGCGAGCGGACCGACGACGCCGCGCTGGCCACCGCCTTCGCCACCGCCAAGACGCTGAAGAAGACCGCGGTGCTGGTCAAGGACGCGCCCGCGTTCGTGGTCAACCGGCTGCTCACCCTGTTCATGGGCGAGGTGCTGTCCTCGGTCGAGGAGGGCACCGAGCCGGAGGTCGCCGACCGCGCGGTGGCGCCGCTGGGCCTGCCCATGTCGCCGCTGCTGCTGCTGCAACTGGTCGGCCCGGCCGTGGCGCTGCACGTCGCCGAGACCCTGCACGCCGCCTTCCCCGACCGGTTCGGCGTGTCCCCGCAGCTCAAGGCGATGGTGGAGGCGGGCAAGACCGCGGTCTACGGCCCCGACTTCACCATCGACCCGGAGGTGCGGGCGTTCTTCACCGGCGGCGACTCCCCCTCCGGTGAGGAGGCGATCCTCGACCGCGCCCTGGTGGCGCTGGCCCGGGAGATCCGGATCATGCTGGACGAGGGTGTGGTGGCCGAGCCCGCCGACATCGACCTGTGCATGATCAGCGGCGCGGGCTGGCCGTTCCACCTGGGCGGCATCACCCCGTACCTGGACCGCGCGGGCATCTCCGAGAGGGTCAACGGGACCCGTTTCCACCCCGACGGCCTGAAGGCGCTGTAGCCCCGTAGCAGCACCCGCAGGACGCGGCCCCGCTCCCCCGACTCTCCTCCGGGGAGCGGGGCCGTTTCCCGTCTGCGGCCCGGCACGGTCCGCCGCCCTCACGCCCGCTCTTCGGAGCCGGCAGCGGTGCCCGGCCGTCAGACCGGTACGAGCCGGTGCCGCGCCCGTGCCACAAGACGAAGTGCGGCTTGTCCACGCAACGCCGCCTTGGACAACCTCGCGAAGACCCGGCGGTAGGGCTCGATCGCGTCGTTGTCGGTGAGGGAGAGTTCAGCGCCGACCGTCTCCACGTTCACGCGGTCGTCGTCGAAGATCCAGAAACCGTGTTCGGGGATCGCGGGAAGCCGGACGTCCAGCGGGACAACCCCGATCATCATGCCCTTGCGGACGATCAACTCCGCTATACGGTCCAGCTGGCCGACCATGACCTCGCCCGGGCAGATCCGCGCATACAGGACCGGCTCCCACAGGATGATGTCGAACGTCTTGTCTGGGTCGTCGAGGACGCGGGCGCGCTCCATCCGGGTGCGAACCCCGACTTCGACATCGTCCGGTGCGCCGTGCAGGGCCACCACGCTGCGCAGGACGCACCGGGCGTAGTCAGGAGTTTGCAGCAGCCCTGGGACCACCGCGGTCTCGAAAGCCCGGAGTCGACGCGTCCGGCTCTCCAAGTCGACGAAGGTCACCTGCTTGGCCCGGGTACCCCCGGCGAGCTGACGACGCCAGCTCGCGTAGTGGGTTTCCAGAGTCCTACGCATCGCGAGCAGTTCGGCGGCGGTTCCCGGTGCGTCACAGGCCGCCGCCCATGCCTTCAGATCCTCAACCGAGGCGGTTTGCCTGCCCAACTCCAGCTTGGACACCTTCGACGGGTGCCAGTCCAGTGCCTGGGCCAGCGCCCGACCGGACAACCCGGCCTCCACCCGAATCTCGCGTAACCGCGCACCCAGGGAAGTCCGGGCCGTCTGGTAGTCGGTCATCCCACTCTTGTCGCCAGGTAGTCGGTGTAGGTGAGCGCATGATGCCACGCCGAGTCCCGAGCGGCCAAAGCAGCAACGACGGCTTCAGGAGCTTCGTCAAGCCAGATACCAGCGACATCATCGCCGTCGAACTCGAACCGCGCCAGCGTGCGACTGTCAAAGATCCAAAAATCCTCGTCGGGAAGTTCCGCGACGATCGGATGCTCACGCGGTAGATAGCGGATATCTTCCCCCACCGCGAGGTTGTAGGGAGTCGCCCATAGTTCCCAACGCAGATAGTCCGAGGGTGGGTCATCAACGATTCGCACCCGTTCCATCCGCTTCCCCTTGGCGAGTTCCTCCCGCACCATGTCCAACCACGGCTTAAGCCACTCGATTCCGGGGTCTTTACCTGCCAGCCACTCCTGAAACTGCCTGTCCTCTCCAACGCTGCCATAGCAGCGCCGGGTCTCCAGACGCCATGCGGTATACCGGTAGGCCCGGAACAAGGCGGTGAAGTCGTCGTCACTCAGGTATTCACGCATACCGCTACTCCTTCGGCGCGAAACGGACCATCAACTCTCGGGGAACGACGACGAACGTCTCGTTGGGCAGCACATCCTCCAGCTGGGCCAGCGCCTCGGCGTCGATGAGCCGATAACCCTGCACAACAATGTCTCCGGTGTCCGTCTCGTACAGAGTCGGGCATTTTCCACTGACTGACGCCGTTCCGAGCTTGCGCAGCTTCATGCCTCTCCTCCTCGGGGGGATGCTCCCAGTTTGTCCGCTCCTCCGAGGAGTCGCCAGAGATTTCCCACCACTTCATCAGCAATCTCAAGCAACCCTGCCCCTTGCCCCGACTGCCGCTTCTACCGTCCGGAGCCAGGAACTCAGCAGTCTTCGAACCGCTTCTGTGAAAGGCGTCCGCTGTGAGTCAGAGCGCGGCCGGTGTCCCCGAGAAACCACACATGCTCGCCCCCTATGTCCGAGTCGGTGTACAGGACGGCCGGCTCTTTCTCGGATTCGGCTCCATTCAGCGGGTCTTCGACGACCCGTCCCTGTGGGGGCCGCTGATCCGTCTCGTCGACTACTACTCAGTTCCCCGCACCTATGACGAGGCCACTGGTTTCCTGGAACGCGAATGCGGACTCTCTCCCGAGCGCGCCGAGGAGCTCCTGGGGGTCCTCCGTGGCGGCTGCTATCTCATTCCGGCAGGCTCCTACCGACCGGAGGACAGATACAGCCGTCCCACCCTGTTCCACGGGCTCTGGGGCGCCGATCCGCAGGAGGTCCAAGAGCGCCTGGCGGGCAGCCACGTTGTCTTCCTGGGCTGCGGCGGTATCGGAAACCTGATGTCGGTCGCCCTGGCCACCGCTGGAGTCGGCCGGGTGACCCTCGTCGACGCCGACCACATCGAGAAGAGCAACTTGACCCGGCAGTACCTGTTCACCGAGACCGACGTCGGTGCGGCCAAGTGCGAGATCCTGGCTCGGGAGTTGCGCGCCCGCAACTCCGACACCGAGGTATGCACGATCAGACGGCGGATCACCAACCGCGCCGACCTCGACGTGCTTCCCCAAGCCGACCTGCTCGTGCTGTCAGCCGACTCCACCGGCATCACCGAACTCGTCAACACCCACTGCGTCACAACTGAAACGGCCTGGCTCAACGTGTGCTACGTCAACGACATCGCGGTATGGGGACCGCTGGTCATCCCCGGACAGACCGGATGCTGGTCCTGCCATCAACTGACCGCCCGGGATTCTTCGGGGAGTGCGGAACTCGACGCCCTGATCTCCCGCATCAATCGCCGCTACCAGGCACCCTCGCACGGTTCGACCAACATGCTCTCCTCCGCGCTAGCCAGCCTCGACGCCCTGAAATACCTGGGCGGTTTCGGGGCTGTGCAGTCGCTGGGCCGAAGAGTAGGGGTGTGGACCCACCAACTGCGTCTGGACGAGCAGCCCAGCACCCCGAATCCGGACTGTCCGACCTGCGGCCCGCTCCGGGCGTGACCGCATGACCACAACCGACCTCAAGGGGGTTTTGTTGCCTTCCGCTTCCTGTGTCTTCTGCGCGATCGCCGCCGGGGAGGAGCCCTGCCACCCGATCTGGGAGGACGAGCACCACCTGGCGTTTCTGTCGATCTTCCCCAACACCGAGGGGTTCTCGGTGGTGATCCCCAAGGTGCACCGACCCAGCTACGTGCTCCGGATGGACACCGACGCCTACCTCGCCCTGCACCTGGCCGCCCGCGAGGCGGCCCGCCGCCTGGACGCCGCGTTCGCCGACGTGGCGCGTACCGGGATCATGTACGAGGGCTACGGCGTGGACCACGCCCACGCCAAACTGTTTCCCATGCACGGCACGGCGGGCAACGAGGGCGACTCCTGGCGGGCGGTGCACTCGTCGGTGGACGTCTACTTCGACCGCTACCGGGGATACCTGTCGTCCCACGACCACGCCCGCGCCGACGACACCGAACTGGCGGCCCTGGCCGAACGCATCAGGAAAGCGGGGAGTTGAGGCAGTCTCTCCTCACACGGAAAAACGGTGGGAACGCGCTCCCACCGTTTTCTCTTTCCACGAGGGACGGAAACCAGGGCTTCCGCCCCTCGTTCTCTCTGCTGTCGCCGCTAGTTGCTGCCGTCGCCGTTCATGGGAACCTCCTCGACTTTTCCGCAGGGAATCGGTCCGGGGCGAACTCGCGGAAATTCCGCTTGCTGCGTCCCACGGCGAACCTAACACCGGCTCCCTGCCAGAGGATTTGGTGTTTCTCCGAATTTCTCACGGGAGAGGAACTGATCCGAAAGATCAGGATCATGCCGGACGAGGGGCGCGGCGGCCGGACCCGCCGCCGGCAACCCGTGCCCGACCGCCGCCCGGCGTGCTCCGCCGCCCTCACGTCCGCTCTTCGGGGGCAGCCGCACCGACGGAGTCGGCGGCGACCTCCTCCAGCCTGCGCCGCAGATGCGCCCGTTCGGGTTCGGTCCGGGCGAGGTCGAGTGCCTGCCGGTAGAGCGCCGCGGCCTCGACCGTGCGGCCGAGCCGGTGCAGCAGATCGGCCCGCGCGACCGCGTAGGGGGCGTAGTCGCGCAGCCGGGGTTCGTCGGCCAGTCCCTCCAGCAGCGTCAGCCCCACCCCGAGACCGTCGCGCATCGCCACCGCCACGGCCCGGTTCACGGCGACGACCGGAGACGGGATGAGGGTGAGCAGCACGTCGTAGAGCGCCACGATCTGCGGCCAGTCGGTGGTCGCGAGATCCGCGGCCTCGTCGTGCAGCGCGGCGATGGCGGCCTGCACCCCGTAGGGGCCGGGCGGGCCGCCGCTCAACGCGACGGGCACCAGGGCGAGGCCCTCCTCGATCATCACGCGGTCCCAGCGGGTGCGGTCCTGCTCGTCGAGCAGCACGAGTTCGCCGCGCGGACCGGTCCGCGCGGCGCGCCGCGCGTGGACCAGCAGCATCAACCCGAGCAGGCCCGCGGTCTCCCGCTGGTCGGGCAGCAGGCGGCGCAGGATGCGCGCCAGTCGGATCGCCTCGTCCGCGAGGTCGAGCCGCTGCAACTCCTGTCCCGAACTGGCCGCGTACCCCTCGGTGAAGACCGAGTAGACAACCTGGAGCACCCCGGGCAGCCGCTGCGGCAGATCCTCGACGCCGGGCACGCGGAACGGGATGCGGGCCTGGCGGATCTTCCGCTTCGCCCGGGTGATCCGCTTGGCCATCGTCTCAACCGGCACCAGGAAGGCCCGCGCGACCTCGGGTGTGGTCAGCCCGGCGAGGCAGCGCAGGGTCAACGCCACGCGGTCCTCTCCAGACAGCGCCGGATGCGCGCAGGTGAAGAAGAGCAGCAGCCGCTCGTCGGGCAGGCCGCTGGTGTCCTCGGGCGGGGCGGGGGCCGCCCGGTCGGCGTCCACCTGCAGCACGGCGAGCCGCGCGGCGTAGGCCCGGTCCCGCCGCAGCCGGTCGACGGCCCTGCGCCGCGCCGTGGTCATCAGCCACGCGCCCGGCTTGGGGGGCACGCCCTGGACCGGCCAGTGCACCAGCGCGGCCTCCAGCGCCTCGGAGGCGACCTCCTCTGCCAGGTCGAGGTCGCCGAACCGGCGGACGAGGGCGGCCAGCAGCCGACCGTGCTCCTCCCGGAACACTGCTTCCACGGCCGACTCCGCGGAGCCCGCGTGTCCCCTGTGCACCGGTGTCACACCTCGAACTCGGCGACCGGCCGCACCACGACCGAACCGCCGCCGCGCGCCCCCGGGCAGCGGGCGGCCCACTCCAGCGCGGCGTCCAGGTCGGGCACGTCGATCACGTAGTAGCCGCCCAGCACCTCGCGGGTCTCGGCGAACGGCCCGTCGGTGACGGTGCGCTCCCCCGTCGGCCCGACCCGGACGGCCGTGGCGGTGGTCAGGTCCGCCAGCGAGTGCCCGGACACGTGGACTCCCGCCTCCTGCACGGCCCTGTCGTAGGCCATCCAGTCCTCGACCGAGGACCGGCACGCTTCGGCGGCCTCGGCGTCGGTCGTCGCGGCGCTGTTGATCAGCAGCATGTACTTCACGGTTCAACTCCAGGTCCTGTCACGGCGGGTCGTTTCTCGCACGGCGCGGTCACCGTACGCCATCACCACGAACGGGGCACGGCCGGATGGACACCGCACCGCGAGATTTCTTCACCGGGATTCGGGGCAGGCCCCTTCCCGTTCCGCCGACGGCCTCGCCCCGCCGGTCGCGGACGGTCTGCCGCGCCCGCACCACGGTCCGCGGTGCGGGCCGTCTGCGCAGCGTCGCTGCGGACGGTTCCGCAGAGACTCTGCGGCGGGGCGCGATATCGCCGTCCCCTGCCAACGATCAGGTCTGCGGCGCGGCCCAGGTCTTGCGCCCCGTCACGGGAAACCGCCTGCGGTCTCACGAACGGACCCCTGCGCCTTCTGCGCGATCGCCGCCGGGGACGCGCTCTGCCATCCGATCTGGGAGGACGAGCACCACCTGGCGTTTCTGTCGATCTTTCCCAACACCGAGGGGGGCTCGGTGGTGATCCCCAAGGCCCACCAGCCCAGCTACGTGGTCCGGATGGACACCGACGCCTACCTCGCCCTGCACCCGCTACCGGGGATACCTGTCCTCCCGCGCCGACGACGCCGAACCCGCGGCCCTGGCCGAACGCGTCAGGGAAGCGGGCCGGTAGAAGCGCCTCTCCTGCCACATCGAGGTCTGATGGTCGGATTCCACGGCGGATACGGTTCCGCCGCCACTCCCGGCAAGGCCGAGGCATTCCACAAAAACCCTCCAAAAACGGGACACCACCGGCTGCCGGTGGCCGGTCGAGGCGCCAACCCGTGGGAGCCCGCCCCGGACGCCGGGGTGGAGTACCTCACCCATCCTCGGGACCCCCGCACCCGCCGCAGAACCCGACACCCACACCTCAGTCAGGGCGTCCAGTTGGCCCGGCAGGGCCGGTAGGGCGTCGAGTCCGCTGGTGGAAGCGGGGACCTGGACCTGGGCGGCCAGGCGGCGGTCAGGGGTCAGGGCCGACATGGGGTGGATCGCGGCGGTGTCGGTACGAGCCGATCCGCGTAGGGTCCTGCCGTCCACAGCCATGACAGACAGGGGTGGTGTCAGACACGGCGGGCCAGGCTCCGGGGAGTTGGATCAGCCGACGATGGCGCGCTCTTCGGGGTATTCGAACCGGCGCGTCGTGTGGCGCAGCGCCAGGGCGGAGGCGAGGGTGATCGGGCCGACGCGACCGGCGAACATCAGCAGACACAGCAGGTACTGCCCCGCGGCCGGGAGGTCGGCGGTGATGCCAGTGGACAGCCCCACCGTGGCGAAGGCGGAGATCACCTCGAACAGGAGTTGGTCCAGGGTGAAGGGGGTGATGGTCATCATGACCAGCGTGGACACGAACACGGTCCCTATCGCCAGCAGCGCGACCACGATCGCCTGCCGCTCGACGCCCCGGGCGAGTCGGCGGTGGCCCACGTGCACGGCGGACTCGCCTCGGACGCTGGCGTAGACCACGAACGCCAGCAGCGAGAACGTGGTGACCTTGATGCCACCGGCCGTGCCTCCGCTGCCGCCTCCGATGAACATGAGCATGTCGGTGACGAACAGTGTCTGCGTCTGGAACTCGGCGGTGTCGAGGCTGTTGAACCCGGCGGTGCGGGTCACCACGCTGTGGAAGAACCCCGACAGGATCTTCTCGCCGATGCTCATGGGTCCGAGCGTCCCGGCCTTGTTCCACTCCAGCGCGGTGGTCGTGACCGTGCCGACCGCCAGCAGGACTCCGCTGGTCCACAGGGTGATCCGGGTGTGCAGCGACAGCCGCTTCCCGGCTCCGGTCCGCCGGGTGCGGGTCCGCCGCCACAGTTCTATCCACACCGGGAAGCCGAGACCGCCCGAGACCACCGCGAACGCGAGCGGCAGGATGATCCACGGATCGGTGGCGAACCCCATGACGCTGTCGGAGTACAGCGCGAACCCGGCGTTGTTGAACGCCGACACCGCGTGGAACAGGCCGTGGTAGAGCGCCTGTTCCGGTGGATAGCCGTAGCCGGCGAGGAACCGCAGCGTCAGCGCCACGGCGGTGACGGCCTCGAACAGCAGGCTGAAGCCGATGATCCCCAGGACCGCCCTGCGTACGTCGCCCAGGGTCCAGGCTTTGGTCTCCGCTTCGGCGGAGAGCTGTACCCGCAGGTTGATCCGTTGCCGCACCAGCAGGATCAGTGTCGTGGTCAGGGTCATGATGCCCAGTCCGCCGATCTGGATGAGCACCAGGATCACCCATTCGCCGAGAAACGACCAGTACGCGGGGGTGTCCACGATGATCAGACCGGTCACGCACACCGCCGAGACCGCGGTGAACAGGGCGGTGGTGAAGTCCGTCGCCGTCCCTGTCTGCGAGGCCGCGGGCAGCATCAGCATGGCCGTGCCGAGTGTGATCAGAATCGCGAACGTGGCCACGGTCACCTGGGGAGATCTACGCCACGCCCGGATTCTGGGCGAACGGGACAGCTTCCTCCTGTCCTCCTGCTTCCTGCTGGTCCGTCTGCGACGGCGGGACCGTGCCGATCTGTCAGTACTGCCCGTACGTACCGCCAACTTCTTCCCCCATCGGCATCCAGCTCCGGCTGCTTCCCCGAGCCGGTCCCGGGCACCTCTGTGAACAGCGCCGAACACCTCAGAGGCAAGCTGATTCTGCTCCTCGGCCGGATGGCTGGGAAAGAGGGTAAGCGGTCAGGACAGGAGCATTGAGACCGGCGCCAGGGGTCCACAAACACGGAAGACGGACCCCTGGCGCCGAGATCGTCTCTCCGGCCCTTTGCCCGATGCAGGGAGGGGGTCTCTCAGGAGCCGACCCTCGCCCCGGTCTCCTCGGCCTCCCTCTCCTGGCGCTCCCGCGGGTTCTCCTCGCTCTCGGTGATGCCGACGCGGTCGTGCAGCCAGCGCAGCGGGCGGGGCAGCCACCAGTTGGCGCCGCCGAGCAGGCGCATCGTGGCGGGCACCAGCAGGGCGCGGACCAGGGTGGCGTCCACGACCACCGCCATCGCCAACCCGATGCCGATGATCTTGAGGAACAGCAGGCCGGAGGCGCCCATCGCGACCAGCACCACGATGAGCAGCAGCGCGGCGCTGGTGATGATGCGCCCGGTACGCTGCAGGCCGACCGCGACCGAGTGGGTGTTGTCGCCGGTGGCCAGGTACTCCTCGCGGACCCGGCTGAGCAGGAACAGCTCGTAGTCCATGGCCAGGCCGAAGGCGACGATGATGATGAGCACCAGGTAGGTGGGGTCGATGGTGCCGACCGCGTCGAAACCGAGCAGGTCGGCCAGGTGGCCCTCCTGGAAGCCCCAGATGACCACGCCCAGCGACGCGCCCAGCGACAGAAAGCCCATGACGACCGCCTTGAGGGGCAGCACGACCGAGCCGAACGCCAGGAACAGCAGGACCAGGGTGCTCAGCGAGACGAACAGCAGGGTCGTGGGCACCGTCTCGACGATGGCGTCGACGTTGTCGAGCTGCTGCGCCGCCGCTCCGCCGACCAGGACCTCCTCAGCGCCCTCCGGAGCGTCGGCGTCGCGTACCGCCCGCACCAGGTCGGCGGTGGAGTCGTCGTCGATCTCGCCCTCGTAGGCGACGGTCAGGTGCGCGGCCTCGCCCTCGGCCCGGACGAGCTGGGCGCCCTCGGAGCCGTCCAGGTCGGCCAGCTCCTCGGCGAAGGCGGCGAGGTCGGCCTGGTCGACCTCGCCGGTGACCACGACGTCGATCTGCCCGGTGCCGCCCGCCGGGAAGTCCTCC
This sequence comes from Thermobifida halotolerans, assembly GCF_003574835.2. Classification (NCBI taxonomy): domain Bacteria; kingdom Bacillati; phylum Actinomycetota; class Actinomycetes; order Streptosporangiales; family Nocardiopsidaceae; genus Thermobifida; species Thermobifida halotolerans. The sequence goes on from NZ_CP063196.1 coordinate 2,644,153, forward strand.
TCCAGGATCTCGGTGGCCTGTCGGCTCTCGGCGTCGGCGGGCAGGTAGCGCTGGTCGGTGGTGCCGACGTCCAGCGAGGTGAGCGCCGAGGCGAACGCGACGAGCACGGCGGCGACGGTGAGCAGGTACAGCACCGGGCGGCGCATGACGCTGTGCGCCAGCCGCGACCAGCCGCCGACGCGGTCGTCGGCGTCCGCGCCGGAGCGCCTCCGGCCGAACAGGGGCAGCCGCAGCGCGTCGATGCGGCGGCCGACGACCGACAGCAGGGCCGGGAGCACGACGAGCGCCGCGATCAGGTCGAACACCACGACCGCGATGCCACCCAGGCCGATGGAGCGCAGGATGGGCTGCGGGAAGAACAGCAGTCCGGCGAAGGCGATGAGGACGGTGACGCCGGAGAAGGCGACGGTCCGGCCCGCGGTGGCCAGGGTGACGGGCACGGCGGCGGCGACGTCGCCGGTGCGGCGCATCTCCTCGCGGAACCGGCTGACCAGGAACAGACCGTAGTCGATGGCCAGGCCCAGGCCCAGGATGGTGGCCACGTTGACGGCGAACACCGACACCTCGGTGACCTGGGTGAGCGCGCGCAGCAGCACCATCGCGCCCAGCACCGCCAGGCCGCCGACGGCCAGCGGCATCAGGGCGGCGACCACCCCGCCGAAGATGACGACGAGCAGCACCAGCAGCAGCGGCAGGGAGATGAGTTCGGCGCGCACGACGTCGGACTCGGCCTGCTCGGACAGTTCGCTCTCGATCGCCAGCGAGCCGCCGACGCGGGTCGTCAGCGTCTCGGCTTCGAGGTCGTCGGCGATCGCCTCGAAGGACTCCATCCGCTCGGCCCTGTCCTCGCCCTCCAGGGTGAGGGGCACGTACACGGCGTGCCGGTCCTCGGAGACCAGCGCGCCGCGCTGGAGTTCGCCGAGGTCCGGGTCCAGGTAGCTGGTGACCGAGGCGACGCGGTCGTCGGACAGGCGGTCGAGCACGTCCTGGACCTCTTCGGCGAACTCGGGGTCGTCGACGGTCAGGTCGTCGCTGCGGTACACGGCCACGACGTCCACCGCGTCGTGCCCCAGTTCCTCCTCGATCACCTCGGTGGCCCTGGTGGACTCCGCGTCGGGGTCCTCGAATCCCCCGTCGCTGACCGCGCCGAACAGGCCGGTGCCCCACAGGGCGGCGAACACGATGAACGCCCCCGTGGCCAGGAGCACCCAGATCCGTCCCCGATGGGTGGACCGGCCGAGCGCAGAGAACATGGACGTGTCTCCCTCGGTGTTAATTTGTGGTAAATGGCGATAATCTCAGCAAACGCCGTTAACTCCAGCGCACGCCGCTCACTGTACCAAGAGCGCCAGAAACAGCCACCGACACCCCGGTTGAGGAATCCCGTGCCAAAAGACGCAATCTCCCCTCCGTTCGGCGCCGCGCAGCCCGCCTCCCCGCAGCCGCGACGGGTGCGGATGCGGGAGGCCACGTTCGCGGAGATCAAGGCGATCGCCCGCCGCCACCTCGTCGACCACGGCCCCGAGGGGGTCTCGCTGCGCGCGATCGCCCGGGAGATGGGGATGACCGCCCCCGCCCTGTACCGCTACTTCTCCAGCCTCAACGACCTGCTGCTGTCCCTCCAGGCGGACCTCTTCGCCGAGTTGAGCGCCCACATCACCGATGCCAGCGCTCAGGTGCCCGACGACGACGTCGACGGGCGCGTCCTGACGTCGCTGCGCGCCTTCCGCTCCTGGGCGCGGACCAACCGCGCCGAGTTCGCCCTGCTGTTCGGCCCCCGTGGGCCGCACCACCTCTCCGGTCCGCACGAGGGGGTCGCGCTCCGGGAGGGGCAGCGCTTCGCCGCGACCTTCCTCACCCTGTTCGACCGGCTGCTCGCGGAGGACCGGGTCCCGCTGCCCGACTCCGCCTCCTTCTCCCCCGAACTGCGCCGCCAACTGGACCTGTTCGCCGAGTGCGCCGGGTTCGGCGGCGAGAACGCCACCGAGGGGGCGCTGCGCGTGCTCACCGCCTGCTGGGTGCGGCTGTACGGGCTGGTGTGCATGGAGGTCTTCCAGAACATGGCGTTCGCCGTGGACGACATGGAGCCGCTGTTCGAGGCCGAGCTGCGCGACCTGCTGACGTCGATCGGTGTCCGATACCGGCCACCGGGGCGCTGACCGGAACCGGAAGCGGCCACGAGGCGTCTCACCGGGGTGCCGACCGAAATATCCCGCACCGACCGCGGGATGTCCGAATATTGTTGACTTCTCCGCTGTCAACCCCCCGACAACGAAGGACCCTGTTGTGGACACGCCTCGCGGTGGTGAAGCCGCTCCGGCTCCGACCCCTCCGCCCTCGCACCCGCCCCACGAGAGCACCGGCCCGCCCCCCGCCGCGCAGCGCCCGCCCACTCCTCCGCCCCCGCAGACCGCGCCCGGCGGCCCGGCGCCCTCCCCGCAGCGCCCGCCCGCGCCCCCGGCGGCCCCCTGGGCCGCGCCCGGCGGCCCGCCCCCCGCCGTGCGGCGCCCGACCATGTCCCAGCCGCCCCAGGGACCGCCCGTCTTCGCCGGGCCGCACACGCCCGCGGCGCCCCCGCGACCGCACCACCACCCCGGCCGACCGGGTCCCGGGTCCCCCACCGGCGCCTACGGGCAGCCCGGCCCGAACCCCGCCGCGCACCTCGCCTCCGCCGGGACCGGGGCGTGGGGGCCGTATCCCCTCCCCGCCCCGCAGCCGCCACCGCAACGGGGCGGCACGAGTCTGTGGCTCACCGCCGGCGGCTCCGCGCTCGTCGCCGCGTTCTCACTGCTGGCGTGCGTGACACTGATGACCACCACGCTGAGTGGCGGCTCCGAGGCCCAGGCGTCGGGCAAACCGCGCCGGGAGGTCCTCTACGAGGACAACTGGTTCCACACCGCCAAGGGCATCACGGTCGACGCCGCGTCCCACCCGTTCTACAACCTGGCCGCCCCCTCCCCCGTCGACTGCGACATTCCCGACTTCGACCCCTCCTCGGCGGCGGAGTGGGAGACCTTCACCGACACGATCGGTCCCTGCCTGAACGAGATGTGGCTGGCTCCGCTCGAGGAGATGGGGCTGCGCCCGGAGGAGCCGCACTACGTGATCATGGACGAACTCCCTCCCGAACTGCGCGGCGAGTCCGAGGAGGAGGGGTTCACCCTGGCCTACTACATGGAGCACGACCTGAGCATCACCATCCTGGTGCCCAGCGTGAAGCGGCTGCTGCCGTACCCGAACATGGACGACGAGCGCATCTGGTTCGCCCTGGTCGCCCACGAGTACGGCCACCACGTCCAGGGGGAGACCGGCCTGCTGGACGCGGCCTACGACCTGGAGCGCGACGCCGGCTCCCAGGCGGAGCAGTTGCGGGTGGGGCGGCAGATCGAACTCCAGGCCGAATGCCTCGCGGGCACGGGCACCGCCGTGGTCGACGACCACGACGCCGACGACGTGGCGTTTGTCAACCGCAACTTCAACGAGGACACCGGGGACAGCGACACGCACGGCAGCGCCGACAACCGCGTGCACTGGTTCAACTCCGGAGCCACCGGGGAGACCATGCAGGCGTGCAACACCTTCGACTCGGAGGCCGCCCTGATCCGCTAGTGCCCCGGCCGTGCCGCCCCCGCCGGGGGTGCCTCCGTCCGAGGGCTCCGGGGCCTCCCGGGGGCGGTGGCGCCTCAGAACGCCCGGGTCCCGTGCGGGGTGTCGCCCGTGCGCGGCGACTCCAACCGCTGACGCGCTCCGGCCAGTCGGGCGGTGTCGTTCCTGATCTCTCCCGCGGTGGAGCGCAACTGGTCGGCATGGTGCCGGTGTCGGCGGGCGCTGATCTTCGTCCGCGTCCACGAGGTGACCCCGAAGATCGCCAGAGCCGTCGTCCCGCAGGCGAAGAACAGGAACATGGCGACCATCACTTCCATGGCGGCGGTGTAGTCCACGGCCGTCAGCACCAGGGCGCAGAACAGCAGGACGGCACTGATGAGCGTCCAGCCGACCGTCAGAACGACCACGTCGAACACCCTGCGCCGCCGCCACCTGCCCGACGCCTTCTCGGCCGCCTCGACGTACTCGGTGTGCCGGTACAGCAGGGTGCCCTCGACCTCGGCCAGGAGTCCGGCCAGCGGCAGACACTCCTCCAGCACCGCCGCGGCGCCCGCCGCCCCCGGTCCGGTCGCCGCTCCGAGCGCCGCCGCCAGGGCCTCCAGCCACCGCTGCTCCCCGGAGTCCGGGGAGAACGGCGACTCCCGGACGACGTCGCGGACACCGGTGAGCAACTGGTCCACGATCCGCAGCGCCACCTCGGCACGGCCCAGGTCGACCAGCCCCGAGGCGCTTCCCGCCCGGGTGGGGACCGGCTGGGCGGCCCCGCTCCGGAACACCGTCTGGGCCGCCCCGCTCGCGGTGAACGCCTCGTTGATCCGCTGCGAGGCGGCCAGCACGGCATCGACCGAGGCCGCGTAGTCGGACAGCAGTCCCCGGTACTCGGCCTGGGCACCGGAGTGGGCCGCCATGACGCGCATGACCTCCACTATGTGCGCGAAGGACTTGGCCCGCATCCTCTGCTCACCGAAGACCCTCATCAGCAGGGCGGTCCGCTCCGCGCCGGTGCGCGCCTCCAGTGCGGCGCGCAGCGCCCCCGGACGCATGTCGTCGCCCCGGTAGACCGGCGGCAGGTCGGGGCGCAGGTCGGCGACGAACCGGGCCAGGACCAGGTCGGGGTCCTCCGGCCGCCTGCGCAGCAGACCCCGGTTGACGGTGGTGTCGCCGAGGTCGTCGACCAGCCAGTTCAGCAGTTCGGCGCGCTCGGCGTCGTCGGCGAACACCGCCGCGCCCGCCGCCCAGCGGCGCTGCATCCCCGCGGCGAGGTCGCCGGGGCTGTGGAAGAGCGTCCCGGCGAACTCGAACGGCGGGGCCTGGTGGCCCGGCGTTGCGCGCGGCGGTGTCGCGGCGGGCGGGGTGTGCTGCGCGCCCCCCTGACGGCTCTCGTGCCCCTCCGGACGAGGGGTCTTTTGGGTGTAGGAGAGCGTGTCGCCCCCCAGCACCGCGGTCCGTCCCCCGCTCAGCGCGGCGTCGGTGTCGGCCGCGTGCTCCTCGTGGCCGATCAGCAGGCTGAGCACCTGGTGGGCGCTGGGCCGCCGCCGCGGGTCCTTGTCCAGACAGCGCCGCACCAGGGGCAGCAGCGCGGGAGGCAGCCCCGCCAGGTCGGGTTCCTCGCTGAGTACCCGGTGGATGACCGCCTGCTGGTTGGGGCCCGCGAAGGCGTCCCGCCCGGTGGCCGCGTACACCATGACCGCGCCCCAGGCGAAGACGTCCAGCCGGTCGTCGAGCAGACCGCCCCGGATCTGCTCGGGCGCCATGTAGGCGGGGGTGCCGACCACTCCGCTGGCCATCACCTGGGCCTGCTCGGCGGCCTTGGCGATGCCGAAGTCGATCACCCGGGCGCCGTCGGGCGCGAGGATGATGTTGGCGGGCTTGAAGTCGCGGTGCAGGATTCCGGAGGTGTGGATGGCGGTGAGGGCGGTGGCGGTGGCGACCGCCACCCGCTCCAGGGCCGCCCCCTCCAGCGGTCCCCGGTCGCGCACCCGGTCCGCGAGTGTGGGGCCCTCCAGGTACTCGGTGGCGATCCACGGCCGGGGCGCGTAGGGGTCGGCGTCCAGCACCTGGGCGATGCAGAACTGCTTCACCTTCCGGGCCGCCGCCACCTCGCGGGCGAGGCTGTCGCGCACGTCGTCGGTGATCGCACCGTGGAGCAGCTTCACCGCGGCCCGCCGCCCTCCGGCGTTCTCGCCCAGGTAGACCGCTCCGAATCCGCCCTGACCCAGAAGAGCGGTCAGCCGGTAGCCACCGACCTCGGTCGGCTGTCCGTCCACGCCCGCGTGGCCCGTCATCACGTCTCCCGTCGCACGTGTCGCTTTCTCCGCGGGCACCCATCCTGCCATTCTCCGGACCTGGCTCCGGCAGACGTGCGCAGAGCGCGCACAGAGGTCAAAGGCGTGGTCAGCGGTTTCGGTGTCCGGAAAACCACTGGTCAAAAAGGCCGCTACCGGGCCATACTCACGACGTGGACCCACGGGAACTGGTGCGCGCCTCGAAATTCCTCTCCCTGGTACTGCGGCACCGGCCGGAAGTGGCCAACGTGACCCTGGACCCCCGCGGCTGGGTGGAGGTCGACGCGCTCCTCAACGGCTGCCGGGCGGCGGGACGGCCGCTCACCCGCGCCGAACTGGAGGAGGTCGTCGCCCGCAGCGACAAGAAGCGGTTCGCCCTCAGCGCCGACGGCCGCCGTGTCCGCGCCCAGCAGGGACACACGGTCGCCGTGGAGCTGGACCTGCCCGCGCGCACGCCACCGGACGTGCTGTACCACGGCACCGTCGACCGGTTCCTCCCCGCGATCCGCGCCGAGGGCCTGCGTCCGATGGGGCGGCACCACGTGCATCTGTCCCCCGACGAGGCCACGGCCCGCCGGGTGGGTGAGCGGCGCGGGAGCCCCGTCGTGCTGGCCGTCGACGCCGCGCGGATGCACGCCGACGGCCACGAGTTCCGGATCAGCGGCAACGGCGTGTGGCTGGCGGCCGAGGTCCCGCCCCGGTACCTGTGCCGGTGGCCGTCCGGATAGGCCCGGCGCCGACGCGGAAGCCGCCGACGCCGGGACCGGCCGGGTCCGCTCAGACCCGCTCCTCCAGGACACGGCGCAGTTCGGCCCAGCCGCTCAGCTTGACCCGCTCGCCCCGGGACAGCTCGGTGGCCAGCGCGGCCTCGGCGGCGTCGATGGCCAGCCAGTCGGCGTAGCCGCTGACCGCCACCCCCTTCTCCTTCAGCAGCGCGTCGACGCTGGTCTGCGGGGTGCGGGAGGCGCGCAGCGCGGCGGCGTCGTCCAGCAGCGAGCGGACGGTGGCGGCGGCGTCGGACTTGTTGGTGCCGATCACCCCGGTGGCGCCCCGCTTGAGCCAGCCCGCCACGTACTCGCCGAGCAGCGGGGTCCGCCGGTCGTCGAGGATGCGGCCGTCCTCGTGCGGCAGGGTACGGGTGGCCGCGTCGAAGGGCAGGTCGGGAAGCGGGGTGCTGGCGTAGCCGACCGAACGCACCACCATGCCCACCGGCAGGGTCTCGCACCGTCCGGTGCCCACGAGCCGTCCGTCGTCGTCCAGCCGGGTGCGCTCCACCTCCAGGCCCTCGACGCGCCCCTCGCCCAGCACGGCGGTGGGCCGCCGCCAGAAGTGCAGGTCGACCCGGCGGTCCGCGCCACCGACGGACCGCTGCGCCCAGTCGGTGAGGGTACGCAGGTTGGTGCGGGCCGCGCGGGCCGCACCCACCATGGCCTCGCTGTTGGGGTCGATGTCGACGTCGGCGGGGTCCACCGCCACGTCCACGCCGCCCAACTGGCCCAGTTCCCGCAGTTCGTTGGCGGAGAACTTGGCGTGCAGCGGGCCGCGCCGGGCGACCACGTGCACACGGCGCACCCGGCTGGCCGCCAGCACCCGCAGGACCGGCTCGGGGATGTCGGTGCGGCTCAGTTCGTCGACGCTTCTGACCAGGATGCGCGCCACGTCGAGAGCGACGTTGCCCGCGCCGACGACGGCGACCTCCTCGGCGTCGAGCACGAAACGCGACACCTCCAGGTCGGGGTGGCCGCTGTACCAGTTGACGAAGTCGGTGGCCGCGACGCTGCCGGGCAGCTCCTCACCGGAGACGCCCATGCGGCGGTCCACGCTCGCTCCGGTCGCGTAGACCACCGCGTGGTAGGCGTGCGCCAGATCGGCGCGGGTGAGGTCGGAACCGTACTCCACTCCGCCGAGGAAGCGGACGTCGGGGTGTTCGAGAACGCGGGCCAGGGTGTGCGCCACCCGCTTGATGGTGGTGTGGTCGGGTGCGACGCCGTAACGCACCAGTCCGTAGGGGGTGGGAAGGCGGTCCAGCACGTCCACGGCCACCGGCTCGCGGGACTGCCGGGTCAGTGCCTCGGCTGTGTAGATGCCTGCGGGTCCGGAGCCGACAACGGCTACTCGCAGCGGATCTGGAGTGCTCATGCGCCCCATTGTGACCCATGCTACGTCCGGTTTCCGAGATCAGGGACCGCCCTGTGGACTGCGGGAGGAACACACGGTGAGGACGGGGCTCCGCCCAGCAGCCCCGGTCGGTCAGCCCTGCGGCCTCCGGTCGACCCGGTCGAGGAAGCCCTGCCAGAACTCGTCCTCGGGGTCGACCACGGCCGGATGGTCGGGGTGGCCGCTCGCGGCGAAGCAGTCGAGGATGTTCGGAATCCGCAGGTCCTGCGCGTTCTGCGCGGCGAGCGCCCGGCGCAGCGCCTCCACCTCCTCCGGCGAGTGGCGGGAGTCGTCCTCCAGGTAGATCTCGGCGTAGTTGACGCCCCTGCGGTAGGCGGAGTCGGGGCCCACGGGCCGGTCGGACATCGTCTTCCTCCGGGTGTCTCGACACTGCGGTCTGCACCCGGCTCCCCTACCCGCCGGGGGGACAACCAATGGCCGCGCCCCCGGCGGGTCCGGTGTCGGACGGTCAGGACGCCGGTTCGTCCTCCAGGGACCGCTCGGCGTACTTGGACACGATCTCGGTGAGCTTGCGCGCCAGGCCCTGGGCGTCCAGGCCCATCTCGGCGAGGATCCGGTCGCGTTTGGCGTGGTCGAGGAAGCGCTGTTCGATTCCGAAGGTGCGCACCGGAATGTCGAGGTCGGCGTCGCGCAGCATGCGGGCCACGGCGTCGCCCACCGCGCCGACGCGGCCGTTGTCCTCGACGACCGCGACCACGCTGTGCCGGGCGGCCTCGTCCACCAGCGCCGGGTCCAGGGGCTTGACCCAGCGCGGGTCCACGACGGTGACGTCGATGCCCTGGTCGGCCAGCCGGTCGGCGGCCTCGCAACAGGTCTGGGCCATGGGGCCCACCGCGACCAGCAGCAGGTCGGGGGAGTCGGCACCGTCGGCGGGGCGGCGCAGTACGTCCATGCCGCCGATCCTGCCCACGGCGGGGATCGCGGGAGGCACCGCCCCCTTGGGGTAGCGCACGACGGTGGGGCCGTCGTCCACGGCGACGGCCTCGCGCAGCAGCTCCCGCAGCCGCACGGCGTCGCGCGGCACCGCCAGGCCCAGGTGGGGCACGACCTGGAGGATGGACATGTCCCACATGCCGTTGTGGCTGGCGCCGTCGTCACCGGTGATCCCCGCGCGGTCCAGGGCGAAGGTGACGCCCTGGCGGTGCAGCGCCACGTCCATGAGGACCTGGTCGAAGCAGCGGTTGAGGAAGGTGGAGTAGACGGCCACGACCGGGTGCAGACCGCCCATGGCCAGGCCCGCGGCGGAGGTGGCGGCGTGCTGCTCGGCGATGCCCACGTCGAAGACGCGGTCGGGGTAGGCCTCGGCGAAGGCGGCCAGCCCGGTGGGGTGCAGCATGGCCGCGGTGACGGCGACGACGTCCTCGCGTTCGGCGCCGATCGCGACCAGTTCGTCGCTGAACACCGAGGTCCACTTCAGGCCCGGTTTGGGCTGTTGCTGGCCGGTGGCCACGTCGAACGCGCCGGGGGCGTGGAACTGGTCCTCGTCGTGGTTCTCGGCGGGCGCGTAGCCCTTGCCCTTCTGGGTGAGCACGTGCACGATGACCGGTCCACCGAAGTCGCGGGCGCGGCCCAGCGCCCGCTCCACGGCCGCGGTGTCGTGGCCGTCGATGGGACCGAGGTACTTCAGCCCCAGGTCCTCGAACATGATCTGCGGCTGGATGGCGTCCTTGAGCCCCTTCTTGAACGCGTGCAGGGCGTCGTACAGCGGGGGGCCGACGACGGGGGCGCGGTTGATCGCGGTCTTGGCGGTCTCCAGCATCTGCTCGTAGCCGCGGGTCATGCGCAGGTTGGCGAAGTGCTCGGCCAGACCCCCGATGGTGGGCGAGTAGGAGCGGCCGTTGTCGTTGACGACGATGACGACGCGGCGGTCCTTGCCCTCGGCGATGTTGTTGAGCGCCTCCCAGGCCATGCCGCCGGTCAGCGCGCCGTCACCGACGAGGGCGACCACGGTGCGGTCGGTGATCCCGCGCAGCTCGTGGGCCTTGGCCAGGCCGTCGGCGTAGGACAGCGCGGTGGAGGCGTGCGAGTTCTCGATGAAGTCGTGCTCGGACTCGGCGCGCGAGGGGTACCCCGACAGGCCGCCCTCCTGCCGCAGTCTGGAGAAGTCCCGTCGTCCGGTCAGGATCTTGTGCACGTAGGCCTGGTGCCCGGTGTCGAACAGAACGGGGTCGCGCGGTGAGTCGAACACGCGGTGCAGCGCGATGGTGAGCTCGACAACGCCCAGGTTGGGGCCGAGGTGACCACCGGTTCGGGCGACCTGGGAGATCAGGAACTCCCGGATCTCGGCAGCCAACTGGGGAAGCTGCGCGGCGGGGAGTCTCTTCAGGTCGTCTGGGTTGTGCACCGAGTCGAGCAGCGTCACTCTCGTCATTCCCCTCGTATGCAGGACAGCAGGTCGGCCGCCAGACCACGGGGCCTCCCGTGCGGGCGGAATGCGAACCGAGTCTAGGAGCGGGCACGGCCGACAGCGGCGACCGACTCCCGACGGCTCGGCGGGAACCGGACGAATCGCAATGAACCGGCTTCCCATTAGGCACACAGCTTATGCGGATCCACGGCCGGACGGGGGAGGGGACGGCGACTGTTCGGCAGAACGGTCGTCCGCCGCGGCGGCGGGCGGGATTCCGTGGGCCTCCCGCATGCGGCGCAGCTCCGCGGCGATGCCGCGGACGTCCCAGTGCGCGTTGAGGCCGCTGGGGTTGGGCAGGACCCACACCGGGACTCCCGCGACGGCGTCTCCGGGGTCCTGCGGGCCGATCCGCGCGTGCGGGCGGGAGAAGGCCTGCCGGTAGGCGGTGACCCCGAGCACGGCGAGCACGCGCGGCCGGTGGACGCGCAGCTTCGCCGCCAGCGCACGTCCGCCCTCGCGCAGTTCCGCACCGGTCAGTTCGTCGGCCCGCGCGGTCGCCCGGTCCACCAGGTTGGTGATGCCCAGGCCCAGTCCGGGCAGCAGGTGCTGTTCGCGGGGGTCCAGCAGGCGGGGGGTGAACCCGGCGGCGTGCAGCGCGGGCCAGAACCGGTTGCCGGGGCGGGCGAAGTGGCGGCCGCTCCAGCCGGAGTACAGGCCGGGGTTGATTCCGCAGAACAGGACGTCCAGGTCGGGGCCGAGCACGTCGGGAACGGTGGTTCCGTGCGCGGCGGCCAGTTCGGCCCTGGTGGGCCGGTTCCGTCGCCGTTCGGTCATCGGGGTCCTCCTCGTCGTCCGTGTCCTCCCGGTCAGAGCAGGGAGCGCACGACCAGTGTGACCCCGGAGACGACCACGACGACCAGCAGCGCCGTCCTCAGGTGCTGTCCGCTCAGCACGCGCCGCAGGGGCCGGGAGAGCGCGAACCCGGCGACCATGAACGGGATCAGCGCGCAGCCCGCCACGACCTCGCGGACGTGCAGCTGGCCACCCAGGGCCAGGGCGACCAGCGAGATGACCACTCCGACCAGAAAGTAGCCGCCCAGTGTGGCGCGCACCCGGGGTCCGCTCTCGTGCTGGTAGACCAGTGCGACGGGAGGTCCGCCGATCGAGGTGGCCGTGCCCATGACCCCCGAGATCACCCCCGCCACGCTCAGGGTGCCCGGTGTGGGACGCAGCCGGACCGCCGTGAGGCTGGCGGCCACCGCGGCGAGCACCCCCACCCCCACGATCAGGCCGAGGGTCCGGGGCTCCGCCAGCGCCACCACCCACACCCCCGCGACCGTGCCGACCACCCGTCCGGCCAGCGCCCAGGAGATGCCGCGCACGTCGGCGCTGCGCCACTCGGCGCCGATGGTCAGCAGGGGCAGCACCGCGGTGAGCACGAGCAGCGTCCCGGGCATCAGCGTGGGGTCCAGCATCGCGACGACCGGTGCCGCGACCAGGCCCAGGCCCAGGCCCACGCTGCTCTGCACGGCGGCGCCCACCAGCACCGCCGTTCCCGCCACGGCCAAGAACACCAGATCGGACTCAGACACGGAAGGTGAGACTATCCGCCCGCCCGTCCCGAGGGTGCGACGGGACGGGCGGGCGGAGGACGGCGTCCCCGGAGGGGAGGGGCTCCGGGGACGCCTGGACCGGTCGCGGGCCGCCGGGAGGAGTGGGTGTCCGCGGCCCGCGACCGTGACGCGCCCGGTCGGCCCCTTCTTATCCGCCCCGGGCGTGGGTTCTTCTGCTGCGGCGCGACACCGCGTCGAGGATGACCGCGATGAGCAGGACGACCGCGGTGATCATGAACCGCACCGAGGAGTCCATCTGCAGCAGGAACAGCCCCGAGGTGATGGCGCCCAGCACCAGGCCGCCCAGCAGCGCCGAGTAGGCGCTGCCGCGTCCGCCGAAGAGGCTGGTGCCGCCGATGACCGCGGCGGCGATGGCCATCATCAGCGCGTCGCCGCCACCGGTGGACTGGTTCACCGCGAAGCTGCGCGAGACGAACATGATGCCGCCCAGCCCGGAGAGCATGGAGGCCAGGGCGAACACCGAGATGCGGATGAGGTCGACGTTGATGCCGGCGCGGCGGGCCGCCTCGGCGTTGCCGCCGACCGCGAAGACCATCCGGCCGTAGCGGGTCTTGCGGAGGATGAGGTCGAAGACGACCACGACCCCGAGGAAGATGAGGAACGCCAGCGGCACGCCCTTGTAGGCGTTGAGCACCCACACGCCGCCGAGCACCGGGACCGCCAGCAGCACGGTGCGCACGGCGATCTCCGTGGCGGACTTGGCGGGCAGGCCGGCGGCGGCGCGGCGGCGTTCGCCGTACAGGGTGAGACCGGCGTACAGGACGACCGCGGTGATCCCGATGCCCCAGCCGACCGCGGGGACGAAGTAGGTCTGGGTGAGGTAGCCGATCGCTCCGTCGTAGGGAACGTTGATGGTGCCGTCGGCGCCGAGCAGGTAGAGCTGGGCGCCCTGCCAGCCGATGAGCCCGGCCAGGGTCACCACGAACGCCGGGACCCCGATCTTGGCGAAGACGGTGCCGTGGAGGGCGCCGATGAGCGCGCCGACCACGACGGCCGCCGCCATCGCGGCGATCTCGTTCCAGCCGTGTCTGACCGCCAGGATCGTCATGACCACGCCGCACACGCCCGCGACCGAGCCGACCGACAGGTCGATCTCGCCGAGCAGCAGGACCATGATCACGCCGGAGGACATCAGTCCGATGGCGACGATCTGCACGGTCAGGTTGGACAGGTTCTGCGGGGACAGGAACTTGTCGTTGAGGCTCCAGAAGACGGCGGCGATGACGAAGAGGCCGAGAACGACCGGCACCGGTCCGAGTTCACCGCCGCGCAGTCGGCGCAGCGCACCGCTCACCAGTCCCCGCAGGCCGGGTTCGTCCACGATGAGCCGGGAGTCGCGGGTGACCGTCGTGTCGCTGACGGCGGGGGTGGTCTGCTGAGCCATCACGCTCCCTCCGTTCCCGAAACCGCGGCACGGCCGGTCCGGCGGGACACGGGATTGTCGGCGGCTCCGGTGATGGCCGCCACGATCTCTTCGTAACTGGTGTCCTCGACCCGGAAGTCACCGGCGTTGCGTCCCAGGCGCAGAACCACGGCGCGGTCGGCGACCGCGCGCACGTCGGCCATGTTGTGGCTGATCAGGATAACTCCGAGCCCCTGGTCCCGGAGCCGTTCGATGAGGTCGAGGACCTGGGCGGTCTGGGCCACGCCCAGGGCCGCGGTGGGCTCGTCCAGCATGACGACCTTGGGGTCGCCCAGCAGGGAGCGGGCGATCGCGATGATCTGGCGCTGTCCCCCGGACAGGGAGGCCACGGGCACCCGCAGGCTGGGGATGCGCACGGACAGCGAGTCCAGGAGCTCCTGGGCGCGCCGCTCCATCTCCAGTTCGTCCAGCACTCCGGCCGCGGTGCGCTCGCTGCCGAGGAACAGGTTGGCGACGATGTCCAGATTGTCGCAGAGCGCGAGGTCCTGGTAGATGGTCGCGATGCCGAGGTGTTGGGCGTCGCTCGGGCGGTTGACCTTGACCGGTCGCCCCTCCCACAGGATCACGCCGCTGTCGGCGGGGTTGACGCCCGCGATGACCTTGACGAGGGTCGATTTTCCGGCGCCGTTGTCGCCCAGCAGCGCCACGACCTCGCCCGGGTGGACGCTCAGATCGACGTCGCTGAGCGCCTGCACCGCGCCGAACCTCTTGGAAATCCCGGACAGCTCCAGGATTGGTTGTGTCATAACGTTTCCTCGTGGTGATCCGCTGATCGAGAGGGCCGGTCCGGTATGCGGCCCGGCCCCGGTCCGGCTTCCGGGAAGGGACCGGAGCGGGACGGGGCCGACCCTCCCGTCGTGTGGGCCGACGGTCGGCTCCGTCCCCGCGGGGTCCGCGGCGTGCCGGGTGGGGACACCGACCCGCGGCCCCGCGTGCGCTCCGCCTGGGGCTCGGACGGCTCCTAGGCCCCGGCTCCCTTGCACAGGTCGGTGTCGGCGTACTCGTCGGTGCAGATCTCCTCGACGGTGTAGAAACCGTCGGAGATGACCGTGTCCTCGATGTTCTCGGCGGTGACCGCGATCGGTTCCAGCAGTACCGCGGGGACGGTCTCGCCCGCTCCGTCGGTGGCCTCGGTCAGCGGGTGCTCGTCGGTGCCCTGGTACTCCTCGCCCGTGGCGGCGGCGACGGCCATGGCGGCGGCCACCTCGGCCTCGGGCCTGATGGCCTTGTAGACCGTCATGTACTGGTCGCCGGAGATGATGCGCTGGATGCCGGCGAGTTCGGCGTCCTGCCCGGTGATGGGGGGCATCTCGTCCACGCCCGCGCTCTTGAGCGCGGCGATGATGCCGGCGGCCATGCCGTCGTTGGCGCTGTAGACGCCGCTGATGTTGTCCGCCCCGATGGAGGTGATGGCCTGCTCCATCTGCTGCTGGGCCTTGTCGGGCGACCAGTCGGCGGTGTCGTACTCGGCGCCGATCTCGACCTGGCCGTCGAGGATCTCGTGCGCGCCGGCCTTGAAGTCGGCGGCGTTGGGGTCGGTGGGGGACCCGTTGATCATGACGATCGGGCCGTCGCCCGCGGTGCCCGCCTTCTCCATGCCCTCGATGAGCGCCTCGCCCTGGACCCGGCCGACGGTCTTGTTGTCGAAGGAGACGTAGTAGTCCACGCCGCCCTGGGCCAGCCGGTCGTAGGCGACGACCGGGACGCCCTGCCCCTTGGCCTGCTGGACGATGCTGCCCGCCGCCTCGGCGTCGACGGCGTCCAGGACCAGGACGTCGACGCCCTCGGTCAGCATGGCCTCGGCCTGCGACTGCTGCTTGGACACGTCCTGGTCGGCGTTCTGGTAGGAGACCTCGCAGTTGGGGCAGAGTTCGGCGACCGCCTCCTCGAAGTAGGGCCGGTCGAACTTCTCGTAGCGTGCGGTCTTGGACTCGGGCAGCAGCAGCCCGATGGTGAAGCCCTCCTCGACGGAGGCGGCTTCCTGCTCTCCGTCGCCTCCGGTCGTGGTCGCGCCGCATCCGGCCGCGGCCAGCGCCGCGACGGCGGCGATGCCCGCCGCGAAGCGGCGGACGAACGTGTTTCGGTTGCTCATCGCTTTGACCTCCTCGGGGTCCACCGACATCGGGGGATCGGGGACCCTCCCACCTTCTACGTGGGCCGGGTCACTCGGTGGACCGATGTCGTGAAGTCAAACCTTTCGCAACCTTGTCGTCAAGCTTTGAACACATAACCGAAATGTCACGAAGCTTGGGTTCACCCCTTGAAGTTGGAGTAACTGCAGCTCACGCGGGCTTTCGGCGGAGGTGTGACCTTCTGTGAAGAACGGGAGGAACGTGGCCCGTCGGTTCAGAATGTGGAGGCAAGAGCGGCCCGCAGCGCCCCGCGCAGCGCGGCCCGGCCTCCCAGCTCCCCCGGAACGAGGCGGAGGTCGGCGAGCGCGCTGCCCAGCGTGCCCAGTTCCATCGCCCGCCGCATGGGGTCGAGCAGCAGCTCCCCCGACTCGGCGAGCTCGCCTCCGACGACCACCATCTGCGGGTTGAACATGTTGACCACGATCGCCACGCCCCGCCCCAGCGCGATGCCCGCCTCGGCGATGATCCGGCGGCACCCGGGATCGCCCGCACAGGCCGCCTCGACCAGGTCCGACAGTGCCGCGTCGGGGCCGATCCTGCTCTGCTGCGGCACCATGCCCAGCAGGTAGGGCGCGCCGACCAGCGTCTCCAGGCAGCCGCGGTTGCCGCACCGGCACACCTGTCCGCGCTCGTCGAGCCCGAGGTGGCCGATCTCCCCCGCGTTGCCGCTCGCCCCCCGGAACAGCCGCCCCTCGACGACCACGCCCGCGCCCACCCCCTGGGAGACGTTGACGTAGACGACGTGCTCCACCCCCCGGGCGGCGCCCTCGGCGGTCTCGGCCAGCGCGCACAGGTTGGCGTCGTTGTCCACCCGCACCGCGAAGCCCAGACGCTGTCCCAGTTCGTCACCGGGGTCGAAGCCCGCCCAGCGCGGCATGCAGGTGATGTCGCCGATGCGGCCGCTGACCGGGTCGACCGGGCCGGGAACCGACGCCGCGGCTCCCGACACCATGGAGCGGTCCACCCGCGCCCGCGTCAGCAGGGTCTCGGTCAGCCAGACCGCGCGCCGTATCCCGCGGACGGGGTCCTCGGCCACGTCGTAGGTGATGCTCTCCTCCTGCAGGACACGCCCCCTGGTGTCCCCCAGCGCCACGGTGATGCGGGAGTAGGCGAAGTCGATGGCCACCAGCGCCCCCGGAGGGTGCAGCAGGGTGACCGCGCGTGCCCTGCGCCCGTTGGAGGAGGTCTCGCGCACCGACACCGTGCCCGTCGAGCGCAGGTCGCGCACGATGTTGGACACGCTCGCGGCGGACAGGCCGGTGGCGCGGGCGATCTCGGCCTGGGTGAGCGTGCCGCCCCTGCGCAGCGCGGCGACCACCCGTTCCCGGTTGGCCTGGCGTAGGGCAGCCTGCGATCCCGGCGTGACCTGCGCGTCCGTCGTCACTGGCGCTCCTTGTTCTGGCGGCGGGGGGTGAAGCCGTCGAAAGGGAGCTTACAAGGCTTGAAGACAACGGTTTGTCCCCGCTTGGGAGAAAGGCCCGTTTCTTAATGCTCTGTCGGCGGAAACGCCGCCTCCCCGGCGCTTCCGCCACCCTCCCGGTTCCGGAGCGGACGCCTCCGCACCCACTCCGGAGCGGGTCAGTAATCCATGCCGTCGTTCTCCGTGTAGCCCCCCTCGTCCATGCCCTCCTCCATGTACTCGCCCTCGCCCTCCATGTACTCGCCGTTCTCCTCCATGTACTCGCCGTCGTCCATGGAGCCCCCGTCCTCCATGTACTCCCCTTCGTCCATGCCCTCCTCCATGTACTCGCCGTTCTCCTCCATGTACTCCCCTTCGTCCATGGAGCCCCCGTCGTCACCGCCGGAGCCGCTTCCCCCGTTGGACCCGCCCCCGTCGGACCCGCCGCCGCCGGAGCCACCGCCGTTCGTCTGGGAGTCGGGGTCGCCGCCGAGGGACACGCTGAAGTCACAGGCGGTGAGGCTGCCCATGGCGAGCAGCGCGATCAGGACCGCGGCGACAAGACGGCGTGCCGCGGCGGTCAGTTGTGTGGGACGAGCGGTCATCTGCGAACTCCTCTGGTCGGTCGGTGATCGAACCGGGTGAACGGAGGCCGCCCCTCGTCCGCGGGGTACCACCGGACCGGGTTCCACGGGAGACGAGGAGGTTGGCACGGCATCCGAACACATCTCTGATTCGCAGCAGAAACCGCAAAAGCGACCATAAGTCGCATAACACATCAATAACGGCTTTTTTGGAACGTTGTGGCAACCCGGGGTTCACCCTCGGTCGGCCACGGTGGAAGAGATCGCACTCCCGCACAAGGACGGTGGCTCCATGCAGCCGGCAGTATCCCTCGAACCCACCCCCGGCCGCGACGACGGCTCCCCGTCCGTTCCGGCGCAGCCGCGCCCGGCCCCCCTCCGCGACGCCTCGATCTTCGGACGGGCCTACCGGGAACTGTCCGGTCCCGTGTCCGACCTGATCCACCGGATACTGCGCGATCCCGCACAGTCGGAGGAGGTCGTCCAGGAGGTGTTCCTGGAGGTGTGGCGCCTGGCCGCGCGCTTCGACCCGCAACGGGGCAGCCTGCGGTCCTGGGTGCTGACGATCGCCCACCGCCGCGCGGTGGACCGGGTCCGCGCCGAACGGGCCGCCGCCGACCGCGACGCCCGCGCCGGTGTCCTGGCGGAGCGGGACTCCTCCGTCGACACGGTCGTCGAACTCGTGATCCGCCTCATGGAATGCGAGAGGGTCCGCTTCTGCCTGAAGAAACTGACCGGACTGCAGCATGAGGCGGTCCGCCTCGTCTACTACTCCGGCCTCACCCAACGTGAGACCGCCGACCTGCTGGGGGTTCCCCTCACCACGGTCAAGGCGCGCCTGCGCGACGCGCTGCTGCGGCTGCGCGCCTGCGTGGACGACCGCGACGACGCCCCGCGCCGCCGCATGCCGGTGTGACCCCGGGCGGGCCCGTCCTCGTCCTAGTCGTCGTCGCCGTCCTCCTCTTCGTCCTCGTCCCCGCCACCGTCGCCGTCCTCGTCCCCACCGCCGTTCTCCTCCTCCGAGCCGCCTCCCGGCGCCTGGGAGTCGCCGCCGAACAGGCCGCCGAGGTCGCAGGCGGTCAGGGACCCGGTCATCAACAGGGCGATCGCCAACGCGGCCAGCAGGCGGCGCGCCGCCGTGGCCAGTTCGGTGATACGGACGGTCATCTGCGGACTCCTCACGCTGGTCAGGTGGCCGGACCGAACGGGTGGACGGACCCGTTCCCCGGACGCTGTGTCGACCGCCGCTCCGCGGAGCGGCGGTCGACACAGCGTCCGGCCCGACCGTTACCTACCCGGTCCCGGGAGGTCGCACAAGGGTGTGGGCCCCGCCGCGAGAATGTCCGCCGATCGGGTATCACTCCACGGTGAACGGCGGTTGTCCGACGAGAGACGGGTGGTGACCGGTTGAGATCCGAAACGGTGACATCCCTGGCGCAGGCGGCGCGGCTCCGGCCCCCGCTGGCCGGAGGAGTGCGCGTGGTGGCGATCGAGGGGCGCTCGGGCGCGGGCACGACGGTCCTGGCCGACGCGCTCGCCGCCGAGACCGGTTGGCCGGTGTTCCACATGGACGAGGTGTGTTCGGAGCGGACCGGACCGGCCGCGTCGGTCGAACTGCTGGCCCTCTGGGTGGTCATGCCGCTGCTGAACGGCGCCGACCCGCGGTGGCGGCGCTACGACCGGAAGCTCGGCCGCCCCGCCGAGTGGCACAGCATCCCCGTGGTCGACGGCCTGATCGTCGAGGGCTGCGGCTGCGGCGCGGCCGAGATCCGCCCCTACCTGTCCACCCTGGTGTGGGTCGACACCCCCGACGGGGTGCGCCACCAGTGTCCGGACGCCCAGGACGACGCGGCCGGCCACGCACCCCACCGCGCCACCCGGGCCCGGCAGGAGGAGAGCTTCTACGCCGAGCACTCCCCCTGGGAATACGCCGACGTGGTGGTTGACGGCGCCGCACTCCGCCGGTCCCTCCGCAACGCCGGAGAGTAATTAGGCTAGGCTCACCTTGCTTCCACTGGAAGGGCTTCTATATAGTCAGCCCCGGAAGCCATCCATCATCACCATCCAATTATTACTCCCTGGCCTTCCCATGCCCTCACCAAGGGGTGTTTAGGGAAGCCTGACCTCATTAGGTGGGAGTCCACCCCCCAGAAAGAGCGTTGCCATGCCACAGCTTCGTCCCCGCGCCCTCCTGGCCGCGGCACTGCTCCCGGCCGTGCTCGCCCTCTCCGCCTGCGGGACCTCCGAATCCGCCGAGACCGACCAGGAGAGCTCCGGCGGCGAGGAGATCACGGTCACCCACGCCCAGGGCGAGACCACGCTCGACGGAGTGCCCGAGAAGGTCGTCGTCTTCGACATGAGCGTGCTGTCCACCCTCGACGAACTCGGTGTCGAACCCGTGGGTGTGCCCGAGATGCAGGACGGCTACCTTCCGGAGGAGCTGGCCCACTACGCCGAGGACGACGTCGCCAAGGTCGGCAGCCTCTTCGAACCCGACTACGAGGCCGTCAACGCCCTGGAACCGGACCTGATCATCGTCGCCGCACGTTCGGCCGCGGTCTACCCGGAGCTGTCGGAGATCGCCCCCACGATCGACATGACGATCGACAACGCCGACTTCCTGAACAGCTTCGAAGAGCGCACGATGGCGCTGGCGAGCATCTTCGGCAAGGAGGCCGAGGTCACCGAGCGCATCGACGCGATCAAGGCCGACATCGCCGAGGTCTCCGAGAACGCCTCCGACGCGGGCAGGGCGCTGATCCTGCGCGTCGAGGGCGCCGAGGCCACCGCCTACGGCCCCGGCTCGCGCTACGGCATCATCCACGACCCGCTCGGCGTCCCCGCGGTCGAGGACGACTTCGCCACCGACGCCCGGCACGGTGACGCCGTCTCCTTCGAGTTCATCGCCGAGGCCAACCCCGACATCATGTTCGTCCAGGACCGCGAGGCCCCCGTCGGCGACACCAGCGGTCCCAACGCCACCGCCGTCCTCGACAACGACCTGGTCAACAGCACCAACGCCGCCAAGAACGACAAGATCGTCTACCTGGAGCTGTTCACCTGGTACCTGGCTCCCGGCGCGCTGTCCTCGGTCGAGGCGCAGATCGACACCGTCCGCGAAGCGATCGCCTGATCGGGCTGGCGCCATGTCGGTCACCGAGTCACCGTCCCTCTCCCGCACGGAGAGGCCCGCTCCCGCCCGGGGCGGGCGGACCAACCGGTCCGCCCGCCCCCCGCGGCGTCTCCGGACCCGGGGCGAGATCCGCGTCTGGCACCTCCTCGTCAGCGCGGTCGTCCTCGCACTGCTGGCACTGGGCTCGCTGTTCGTCGGAGTCAGCGACATCACCCCGACGGACCTGGTCACCGGCGACCCCGACAAGGTCCGCGTCTTCCTCGTCTCCCGGGTGCCGCGGATGGCCGCCATCCTGCTGGCCGGAATGGCGATGAGCGTCGCCGGACTGATCATGCAGCACCTGACCCGCAACCGGTTCGTCTCCCCGTCCACCGCGGGCACCGTCGAGTCGGCCATGCTCGGCGTCCTGGTCGCCATCATCTTCTTCGGCTCGCAGTCGGTGATGGCGAAGATGGGCATCGCGGTCGTCTTCGCCCTGGCCGGAACGTTCGTCTTCCTGCAGTTGATCCGCCGCACCACCTTCCGCGACATGATCGTGGTGCCGCTCGTCGGCATCATGTTCGGCGGCGTGATCCAGGCGGTCACCACGTTCTTCGCCTACCGGATGGAGCTGTTGCAGTCACTGGACACCTGGTCCAACGGCGACTTCTCCGGAATCCTCAGCGGGCGCTACGAACTCCTCTACCTCGTCCTGGGCGCGCTTGCCATCGGCTACGTCTTCGCCGACCGGTTCACCGTGGCGGGCATGGGCGAGGAGTTCGCCCTCAACCTGGGCGTGTCCTACACCAGGGTGGTGAACGCGGGACTGGCGATCATCGCGGTGATCACCGCCGTGGTGGTGGTCGTGGTCGGCGCGATCCCCTTCCTCGGTCTCATCGTCCCCAACATCGTCACCATGGCCCTGGGCGACAACCTGCGCCGGGTGCTGCCCGTGACCGCGCTGGGCGGCGCGGCGTTCGTCCTGGTCTGCGACGTCATCGGACGCACCGTCCGCTACCCCTACGAGATCCCCGTGGGCACCGTGGTGAGCGTGGTGGGCAGCGTCGTGTTCATCGCGCTGATCCTCAACAGCCGCAGGAAAGCCGTCTGACATGACCACTTCCCCCGCCGCCGTCTCCCCCGCCGCCGCGTCCACGGCCCACGAGGCCGCGCAGTTGCGCCGTCGCCGCGTCGTCCTGACCGTGCTGGCGCTGCTCGCGGCGGCGTCCGTGGTCGGCTACCTCACCGTCGACGTGGTCGGGTCCTGGACGTTCGTGCTGAAACTGCGCTCCACCCAGGTGGCCGCCCTGGTCCTGGTGGGCACGGCCATCGCCTACTCCACCGTGCTGTTCCAGACGGTGACCGGCAACCGCATCCTGACGCCGTCCGTCATGGGCTTCGACTCGCTGTTCGTGCTCATCCAGACGGTGATCGTGTTCCTGTTCGGCGCGGACATGCTCGCCCAGACCGACGCCCGGTTGAAGTTCGGGTTCGAGATCGCGGTGATGGTGGCGTTCTCCGTGCTGCTGTTCCGCCTGCTGTTCCGGCGCGGCTCCCACGACCTGTACGTCATGGTGCTGGTCGGCATCGTCCTGGGCACCCTGTTCTCGGGGCTGTCCACCTTCGTGTCCCGCCTGATCGACCCCAACGAGTACCTCACCCTGCAGGACGTCATGTTCGCCTCGTTCAACTCGGTGAACGAGGAGCTGCTGGCGGTGTCGGCGGTGCTCGTTGTCGCGGTCATGGCCTACGGGGTGCGCCTGCTGCGCAGACTCGACGTGGTGGCGCTGGGCCGCGACCACGCGGTCAACCTGGGGGTCAACCACCGCTCGGTGGTCAACCAGGCGCTGGTGGCGGTCGCCCTGCTGGTGTCGGTGTCCACCGCGCTGGTGGGCCCCATCACCTTCCTGGGACTGCTGGTGGCGAACCTGGCCCGGCAGCTCACCCGCACCTTCGTCCACCGCTGGACGATTCCCGCCGCCGCGCTGGTCGCGGTGATCGCACTGGTCGGCGGCCAACTCGTCCTGGCCCGGATGTTCGACTTCACCACCAGTCTGAGCGTGATCATCAACTTCGTCGGCGGCAGCTACTTCATTCTGCTGCTCCTCAGGGAGTCGCGATCGTGATCGAGATCCGCAACGTCACCAAGTCCTACGGCCCCGCCACCGTGGTCGACGACGTCTCGCTGACCATTCCCCAGGGCGGCATCACCTCGATCATCGGGGCCAACGGGGCGGGCAAGTCCACCCTGCTGTCGATCGTCGGCCGCCTGCTGGAGGCCGACTCCGGAACGGTCCTGGTGGACGGCATGGACGTGCGCACCACCCCGGGGCCCGTGCTGGCCAAGCGGCTGTCGGTGCTGCGCCAGGAGAACCACCTGCCCGTCCGGCTGACCGTGCGCGAACTGGTGTCCTTCGGCCGGTTCCCCCACTCGGGCGGCAGGTTGACCGCGGTCGACCGGGAGCACGTCGACCGCGCCATCGAGCACTTCGAACTGGCCGACTTCACCCACCGCCACCTGGACCAGTTGTCGGGCGGGCAGCGCCAACGCGCCTACGTGGCGATGGTCCTGTGCCAGGACACCGACTACGTGCTGCTGGACGAGCCACTGAACAACCTGGACATGCGGCACTCCGCGCAGATGATGCGGCTGCTGCGGAGCATGGCGGACGACACCGGCAAGACCATCGTGCTGGTGGTGCACGACGTCAACTTCGCCGCCGCCCACTCCGACCGGATCGTGGCGATGCGGCGGGGCCGCGTCGTCGCCGAGGGCGACGTGGCGACCATGATGTCGCCCGCCGTGCTGGAAGAGGTCTTCGACATGGAGATCGACGTCCACGATCTGGGTGGGCAACGGGTGGCCACCTACTTCCGCTGACCCAACCCCCGGGGCGGGGCCTGTGGCGTCCCCGGCCCCGGGGGTTCCGCCGGGCGTGGCAGCGCCGCCACGGTCAGCAGGAGAAGATCCGGTAGCTCTCCGCGTCGTTGTCGAATCCGACCTGCTCCAGGTTGGAGATCTCCCGGACGTTCTTGTCGATCCGGTAGGAGTTTCCGGTGTGGTCGTCGTTGGCGTAGAGGCGGACGCACTTTCCGGTGTAGTTCTTCACCGAGCTGATCTCGTTGTCACCGTCCCATCCGTCGATCTGGTAGTACCCCGACGTCTTGTACTGCTTGACGTAGAGGGAGCCGTTGTATCCGGGGTCCTCCCACATGCACACGTAGTTGTTCGGGCAGGACTGCCCGGCGTGGGCGGGCAGCGCCGTGGCCACCGCCCCCGCGGGCACCAGCAGGGCGGCGGCCGCCGCGCAGAGCCCCCGCCGCACCGATTCACGCGCCATGAACATCGCCTTTCCCTCGGGTCGAGAAACCGCCTCCGGTCTCTCCCGAAAAGGGGATGTCCACTTTCCGGGGAACGCCAAACACAATCGTGTCGGTCAGGAGAGTGAAAAACCCGGGGAAAGGAAACCGAAAAGCCGCCCGGCGTCCGGGGCGTACAGAACACCAGGAATCCGGAGAAATCACGGAGAAAGGAGGGGGGTTCTGGGGCGAAGCGCACGGTTCTCCGTTGTTCCCCCGAATTCGTCTTCCGCCCTCCGAAACGGAGAGAGGCCCGCGGAGGCTTTTCGGACCGCGGCGACTTTCGGTTACCGGAACCGGACCAACCGTGCCCGACCTCCCTGTTGGCCCGATCCGGCGCTCTACCCGCCAGTGCGCTATGTCATGATTCCAGGGCTTTCTCCACATTCATTCCTGGAGTTTCAGTGACGTTCCCTCCCCCGCTTCCCCCACCCCCCGCACTCACCGCCGCCCGGGTCGCCAGCCGCACCGTCGGCATCGTGGTCCTCGCCGTCACCCTCCTCGGCGGCGTCCTGCTGCTGCCCGTGTCGATGGCGACCGGGATGCAGCTCGGCAGCTGCGTCGAGGGCACGGACGCCGCGCCCGGATGCACCAGCGCGTTCCTGGGGCTGCTCGGCTTCGCGCTGCCGTGGATCGGCTGGCTGCTCGGCGTCTTCGGCGCCCTGGCCCTGTTCGTCGCCGCGTGGCGGCGCCGCCGCCGCGAGTGGCTGTGGCCCCTGGTCGGCGCGGTCGGCTACACACTCAGCATCCCGCTCGCCCTGGTCGCGCTGTTCGGCCCGGGCGAGGTGCTCGCCACCCTCGGGTAGCCGCGAGGCCTGCCGGCAAAGGGGACTGCCAAAGGGCCCGCCGCCGTCTCCTGGACGGGGCGGGCCCCTGTGGGTCTCCCCGGGGCCTGTGGGTCCCGGGGGGTTCGTGGGACTACTACTTGCTGATCAACTGGCGCAGCACGTACTGCAGGATGCCGCCGTTGCGGTAGTAGTCGGCCTCACCGGGGGTGTCGATGCGCACCACGGCGTCGAACTCGACCCCGGTGTCGGTGCTGACGTGGACGGTGGCGGGGATGCGCCCCTCGTTCAGCTCGGTCACGCCGGTGATGGAGAAGGTCTCCTCCCCGGTCAGGCCCAGGGAGTCGGCGGAGGCGCCCTCGGGGAACTGCAGCGGCAGCACGCCCATGCCGATCAGGTTCGAGCGGTGGATGCGCTCGAAGGACTCGGCGATGACCGCGCGCACGCCCAGCAGGCGGGTGCCCTTGGCCGCCCAGTCGCGCGAGGACCCGGAGCCGTACTCCTTGCCGCCCAGCACCACCAGCGGGATGTTGTTGGCGGCGTAGTTCTGCGCGGCGTCGTAGATGAAGGTGACCGGTGCGCCCTCCTTGGTGAAGTCGCGGGTGTAGCCGCCCTCGGTGCCCGGAGCGATCTGGTTGCGCAGCCGGATGTTGGCGAAGGTGCCCCGGATCATCACCTCGTGGTTGCCGCGGCGCGAACCGTAGGAGTTGAAGTCCTTGCGCTCCACTCCGTTGGCCCTGAGGTACTCGGCCGCCGGGGTGCCCGGCTTGATGGCGCCCGCGGGCGAGATGTGGTCGGTGGTCACCGAGTCGCCGAGCTTGGCCAGCACCCGGGCCCCGGTGATGTCGCCGACCGGCTCCGGCTGGGCCGCCATGCCCTCGAAGTACGGGGGCTTGCGCACGTAGGTGGACTCCGGGTCCCAGGAGAAGGTGTTTCCGGTGGGCGTGGGCAGCGAGCGCCAGCGCTCGTCACCGGCGAACACGTCGGAGTAGGCCTGCTCGTACATCTCCGCGGCGATCGCGGAGTCGATGACCTCCTGGATCTCCTCCGGCGACGGCCAGATGTCGCGCAGGTAGACCGGTCGGCCGTCGGAGTCGGTGCCCAGCGGCTCGTTGTCGAGGTCGATGTCCATGGTCCCGGCCAGCGCGTAGGCCACCACCAGCGGCGGCGAGGCCAGGTAGTTCATCTTGACGTCGGGGTTGATCCGGCCCTCGAAGTTGCGGTTGCCGGACAGCACCGCGGTGACCGCCAGGTCGTTGTCGTTGACGGCCCTGGAGATCTCCTCCGGCAGCGGACCGGAGTTGCCGATGCAGGTGGTGCAGCCGTAGCCGACCAGGTTGAAGCCCAGCTTGTCGAGGTACGGGGTCAGGCCGGCGCGCTCGTAGTAGTCGGTGACGACCTTGGAGCCGGGAGCCAGCGTGGTCTTCACCCACGGCTTGCGGTTCAGGCCCCTCTCCACCGCCTTCTTGGCCAGCATGGCCGCGCCCAGCATGACCGAGGGGTTGGAGGTGTTGGTGCAGGAGGTGATGGCCGCGATCACCACCGCACCGTGGTCGATCTCGGTCTCGGTGCCGTCGGCCAGGGTGACCTTGACCGGGTTGTGCGGGCGCTCCGCCGAGGCCGCGACGGTGTGGGGGTCCGCACCGCGCTCGGCCCGCTCGACCTCTCCGGCCGACCGGCCCGCACCGGCCTGCACGGCCGGGGAGTCGGAGGCGGGGAACGACAGGGCCGAGGCCCGGTCCACGCTGTTGTGGATGCCGTCGTCGTGCACGTAGTCGTACACGTCCCTGCGCCAGGTCGGCTTGGCCTCCGACAGGGCGATGCGGTCCTGCGGACGCTTGGGACCGGCGATGGACGGCACCACGTCGGCCAGGTCGAGCTCCAGGTACTCGGAGTACTCCGGCTCCACCGACGGGTCGTGCCACAGGCCCTGCGTCTTGGTGTAGGCCTCGACCAGGGCGGTCTGGGCCTCGCTGCGGCCGGTCAGCCGCATGTAGCGGATGGTCTCGTCGTCGATCGGGAAGATCGCGGCGGTGGAGCCGAACTCGGGGCTCATGTTGCCGATGGTGGCGCGGTTGGCCAGCGGCACCGAGGCCACACCCTCGCCGTAGAACTCGACGAACTTGCCGACGACGCCGTGCTTGCGCAGCATCTCGGTGATGGTGAGCACCAGGTCGGTGGCGGTGGTGCCGGGGGGCAGCTCCCCGGTGAGCTTGAAGCCGACGACCCGCGGGATGAGCATGGAGATCGGCTGGCCGAGCATGGCCGCCTCTGCCTCGATGCCGCCCACTCCCCAGCCCAGGATGCCCAGACCGTTCTGCATGGTGGTGTGGGAGTCGGTGCCCACGCAGGTGTCGGGGTAGGCCTGGCCGTCGCGGATCATGGTGACACGCGCCAGGTGCTCGATGTTGGCCTGGTGCACGATGCCGGTGCCGGGCGGGACCACCTTGAACTCGTCGAAGGCGGTCTGGCCCCAGCGCAGGAACTGGTAGCGCTCGCGGTTGCGCTCGTACTCGAGCTCGACGTTGCGCTCGAAGGCGTCGGGCCGCCCGAACACGTCAGCGATCACCGAGTGGTCGATGACCAGTTCGGCGGGGGCCAGCGGGTTGATCTTGGCCGGGTCGCCGCCCAGGTCGCCCACTGCCTCGCGCATGGTGGCCAGGTCGACGACGCAGGGAACACCGGTGAAGTCCTGCATGATCACCCGGGCGGGGGTGAACTGGATCTCCTGGCTGGGCTCGGCCTTGGAGTCCCAGTCGGCCAGCGCACGGATGTGGTCGGCGGTGACGTTCACGCCGTCCTCGGTGCGCAGCAGGTTCTCCAGCAGCACCTTCAGGCTGTAGGGAAGCCGCTTGGCGCCTTCGACGGCGTCCAAACGGAAGATCTCGTACGACTCGTCGCCGACACGGAGCGTGTCACGGCTGCCGAAGCTGTTCGCCGACACGGTTGTTCGCCTCCTGGTCTCGCCACTTTTTCCCAAGCATCCTGCCCTAGCGGCACAGCCGGGGCGTCACTGAGGCTGTCCTTACAAGATCACTCCCCAGCCGGGACGGCGGTTCCCGTGCCGCGCGGGGCAACGGGGCCCACCCGTGCCGACGGCCTGGGTCCCGCCTCCGGAAGTGCCGAGCCCCGGTCCTGCGGCGACAGGGCAGGACCGCCGGTGGCGGTGAACCTCACATGCCCAGTGATTCGCTCGCGCTGTTATCTCGACATCAAGGTATCGGACACGTATCTCGACATCAAGCTACTAGCCAGTAATGCTTGTCTCTCAACGCCTCCCCTACCCGTCTGAGCGGCGGGAACACTCGCCGGAACGGGTGCTCCCGCCGCTGCCGCTCAGTCCAGTTGGGAGGCCACCTTGTCGGCGATCAGTTCCAGGTGGTCGAGGTCCGACAGGTCCAGGACCTGGAGGTACAGCCGCTCCGCGCCGATCTCGGCGAAGCGCCCGATCTTGTCGACGACCTCGCCGGGACTGCCCGCCAGACCGTTGACCCTGAGCTCGGGCACCTCCCGGCCGATCGCGGCGGCGCGGCGGGCCACCTCGGCCTCGTCGCGCCCCACGCACACCACCTGGGCCGCGGAGTAGACCATGGGCCTGGTGCGGCCCGCCTCCTCCACGGCGGCACGGGTGCGGTCGAAGGCCGCCCCGGTGTCCTCCAGCACGTTGAAGGGGACGTTGTACTCGTCGGCGTAGGCCGCGGCCAGCCGGGGCGTACGCCTGCGTCCCGTGCCGCCGACGAGAACGGGCGGACGCGGCGACTGGGCGGGCTTGGGCAGCGCCGGGCTGTTCTCGAAGCGGTAGTGCCTGCCCCGGTAGTCGAACGTCTCCCCGGCCGGGGTCTCCCACAGGCCGACGATGGCCGCCAACTGCTCCTCGAAGCGGTCGAAGCGCTCACGGGCGTCGGTCGGGAACGGCAGTCCGTAGGCGGTGTGCTCGGCCTCGAACCAGCCCGCGCCGAACCCGAACTCCACCCGGCCCCCGCTCATCTGGTCCACCTGGGCGACGCTGATCGCCAGCGGCCCGGGCGCGCGGAACGTGGCCGCGGTCATGAGCGTGCCCAGCCGGATCCGGGAGGTCTCGCGGGCCAGCCCGGCCAGGGTGATCCAGGCGTCGGTGGGACCCGGCAGGCCGGTGACGTTCCCCATCTTCAGGTAGTGGTCGGAGCGGAAGAAGGCGTCGAACCCGAGGTCCTCGGCGGCCCTGGCCACCGTCAGGAGGGTGTCGTAGGTCGCGCCCTGCTGGGGTTCGGTGAAGATCCTCAGTCGCATGCCCCCATTGTCCCGCCCGGCGCGCCGGTTCCGCGCCACCGGCGCCGTTCCGGCGCGCCCCCGGACCGGTACCTCAGGCGCGGACCAGGACGGCCAGGCACTCCACGTGGTGGGTCATGGGGAAGGCGTCGAAGGCGCGCAGCCCGTCGAGTCGGTAGCCGCGCTCCGCGAGGGCCGAGAGGTCGCGGGCGAGGGTGGCGGGATCGCAGGAGACGTAGGCGATCCGCTGCGGGCGCAGCGCCGCCAGGGACTCCACCGCCTCGGCTCCCATGCCCGCGCGCGGCGGGTCCGCCACGGCCAGGTCGACGCGCAGGTCGACCCACTGGCGCAGGCGCGCGGCCACGTCCCCCTGCTCGATGCGGACCTGCGGCAGGTCGCGCAGGTTGGACCGGGCGTCGCGGACCGCGTCGGCTCCGCCCTCGACCCCGAACACCCGCCCCTCCTCGCCGACCGCGGCGCCGAGGGCGCCCGCGAACAGCCCGACACCGCAGTACAGGTCCAGGGCGGTCTGGCCGGGCTTGGGCTCCAACGCCTCGAGCACCGCGTCGGTGAGGACCTCGGCCGCGGCCGGATGGACCTGCCAGAACGCTCCCGCGCTGACCCGCCAGCGGCGTCCGGCGGCGGTCTCGGTGACACCGCGCCGACCGTGGACCGCCTGGATCCGGCCGCCCCGGAAGCGGCGCAGCACCGCGGCCGGTCCCCCCAGTTCGGGGAGTTCGGGCAGCCTGGCCGCCGTGGGGGTGACGACGACGGCCGCGTCGCCGGTGCCGGCCGAGGTCACCGCCTCGACCTCGGCCACGTTCCGCCAGCGGCGCCGGGGCAACTCCAGCAGGTTGACCCCCGGGGAGGCGATGGGGCAGTCGTCGACGGGCTCGACGGTGTGGGAGCGGTGCCTGCGCAGGCCCGCCGTCCCCTCGGCGTCGACCGCGAACCGCACCCGGGTGCGCCAGCCCAGTCCGTCGGGGGTGCCGGGAAGCTCCTCGACGCGCACCTCGTGCTCGATCCCGGCGATCCGGCTCAACTGTTCGGAGACCACCCGCGCCTTGATGCGCCGCTGCGCCTCCAGGGAGGCGTGCTGCCAGTCGCAGCCCCCGCACCTCCCGGGACCGGCGAACCGGCACGGCGGCTCCACCCGGTCGGGCGAGGCCTCCAGGACCTCCACGGCGTCGGCGCGCAGGAAGCGCCTGGTCTCCTCGGTCACCAGGGCGCGCACCAACTCTCCCGGCAGGGCGTGGCGCACGAACACGACCTGGCCCTCGTGGCGTCCGACGCACCATCCTCCGTGCGCCACACCGTCGAGGCGCACCTCGACGCGGGTTCCGAGCCGACTCATGGGCAACGACCTTTCGGGTGGACGAGGCGGTCGGGCACCGCGCCGGTCGCGGCCACCGCCCCTGTCGACCACTGTAGTCGGGCCCGGGCACGCCCAATCCCCACCGAACGGGACGCGGCCCCGCCGATGCCGCGAAATGTGGTTGGGTATATCCAGCCCAGGCCACGTCGGCGATGGCGTGGCCGCCACCACCGAGGCACACCGGGAGCGGACGCGACGTGCACATCGTCATCTTGGGCTGCGGACGGGTGGGCTCCACCCTCGCGCACACGCTGGAGGACTCGGGCCACACGGTCGCGGTGATCGACCGCGCTCCCGAGGCGTTTCGCAGGCTGCGCTCGGCCACCGCCAAGCACGCGGTCACCGGTCTGGGCCACGACCGCGAGGTGCTCGTCCGCGCGGGTATCGAGACCGCGCACGCGTTCGCCGCGGTCAGCAGCGGCGACAACTCCAACATCATCGCCGCGCGGGTGGCCCGTGAGACGTTCGGGGTGCGCAACGTGGTGGCGCGCATCTACGACCCGCGCCGCGCCGAGGTCTACCAGCGGCTGGGCATCCCCACCGTGGCCACGGTGCGCTGGACCGCCGACATGGTCCTGCGCCACCTGGTGCCGGGGGACGAGTACCTGGGCACCGGGCCGCTGTGGCGGGATCCCTCGGGGACACTGGTCATGACGGAGGCGGTGGTGGGCGCGGCGTGGTCGCAGCAGCGCGTCGACCAGGTCGAGTCCGCCCTGGGAGTGCGGGTGACCCACCTGAGCCGGGGCGGGGAGATCCACCTGGCCCGCTCGGATCTGCGCCTGTGGCCGGGGGACGTGCTGCACGTGGTCTCGGCCGCGGACGCGACCGAGGAGGCGGCGCGGCGGATCAGCGCGGACGGGGGTGAGCGGTGATGCGGGTGGCGATCGCGGGAGCCGGCGCGGTGGGGCGTTCCATCGCCGCCGAACTGCTCGGCAGCGGGCACGAGGTACTGCTCATCGACCGCGACTCCCGCGCCATCGACGTGCACGCGCTGACCGACGCCGAGTGGCTGCTGGCCGACGCCTGTGAGGTCAGCTCTCTGGAGAACGCCCGGTTGGACGAGTTCGACGCGGTGGTCGCCGCCACCTCCGACGACAAGGTCAACCTGGTGGTGTCGTTGCTGGCCAAGCGGGAGTTCGGGGTGCGCCGCGTGGTCGCGCGGGTCAACGATCCCCGCGACGAGTGGCTGTTCACCGACGCCTGGGGCGTGGACGTGGCGGTCTCGCCGCCGCGGCTGCTGGCGGCACTGGTGGACGACGACGAGGACGCCGAACTGGGTCGGGCGGGCGAGACGGCGGCCCTGGTCTCCCTGGGCGGGGCCGACCTGCTGGAGTCGGCGCTGACCGAGGAGTCGCCGTTTCGGGGGCGCACCGTCGACGAGCTGCACGCCGCGCTGCCCGAGGGCGTGGTGCTGGTCGCGGTGGTGCAGTCCGGTCAGGCGCGCGCCCCGCTGCCGGGGACCGCGCTCGCGGCGGGGGACGTCGTGGTCCTGCTCAGCAGCGCCCGAAGCGACGACGAACTGCACGCGGTGCTGAGCGGCGCCTCCTGACCCCGCGGCCCGGACCACACCGCGGGAGCGGAATAGTCCACCGCTCGACGGAGTTCCGCATGAAAGTTGAAAATTGTAATTCTTCCTGATCAGGATCTTCGAGGGAGCGGACATGCAGTTCGGGATCTTCACCGTCGGCGACGTCACCACGGACCCGACCACCGGGCGCACCCCGACCGAGGCCGAGCGGATCAAGGCGATGGTCACGATCGCGCTGAAGGCCGAGGAGGTCGGACTGGACGTCTTCGCCACCGGCGAGCACCACAACCCGCCGTTCGTGCCCTCCTCCCCCACGACCATGCTCGGCTACGTCGCGGCCCGCACCGAGCGCGTCGTGCTGTCCACCGCCACCACCCTGATCACCACCAACGATCCGGTGAAGATCGCCGAGGACTTCGCGATGCTGCAGCACCTGGCCGACGGGCGGGTCGACCTCATGATGGGCCGCGGCAACACCGGACCGGTCTACCCCTGGTTCGGCAAGGACATCCGCCAGGGCATCCCGCTGGCCATCGAGAACTACCACCTGCTGCACCGGCTGTGGCGCGAGGACGTCGTGGACTGGCAGGGCAAGTTCCGCACCCCGCTGCAGTCGTTCACCTCCACCCCGCGCCCCCTCGACGGGATTCCGCCGTTCGTGTGGCACGGCTCCATCCGCAGCCCGGAGATCGCCGAGCAGGCCGCCTACTACGGCGACGGCTTCTTCGCCAACAACATCTTCTGGCCCAAGGAGCACTTCCAGCGCCTGATCGACCTGTACCGCAGGCGTTACGAGCACTACGGCCACGGATCGGCCGACCAGGCGATCGTCGGCCTGGGCGGGCAGGTGTTCATGCGCGCCAACTCCCAGGACGCGGTACGGGAGTTTCGCCCCTACTTCGACAACGCGCCCGTCTACGGCCACGGCCCCTCCCTGGAGGAGTTCATGGAGCAGACGCCGCTGACGGTCGGCAGCCCGCAGCAGGTGATCGACCGGACCCTGCAGTTCCGCGAGTACTTCGGCGACTACCAGCGCCAACTGTTCCTCATGGACCACGCGGGCCTGCCGCTCAAGACCGTGCTGGAGCAGCTCGACCTCCTCGGCGAGCAGGTCGTGCCGGTGCTGCGCAGGGAGTTC
This sequence comes from Thermobifida halotolerans, assembly GCF_003574835.2. Classification (NCBI taxonomy): domain Bacteria; kingdom Bacillati; phylum Actinomycetota; class Actinomycetes; order Streptosporangiales; family Nocardiopsidaceae; genus Thermobifida; species Thermobifida halotolerans. The sequence goes on from NZ_CP063196.1 coordinate 2,677,290, forward strand.
GCCGCGCTGAAACCCGCCCACGTGCCCGAAGCCCCCACCCACGCCAGCCTCCGCGCGGCCGCCGAGGAGGCCCGCCGGACCGAGCGAACGGAGGTGCCCCGTTGACCTCACGCACCCTGACCGTGGTCTCCGCCGGACTGGGCCGACCCTCCTCCACCAGGCTGCTGGCCGACCGGCTCGCCGCGGCGACCGAACGCTCCCTGGCCGAGCGGGGAACCACCGCGGACACCGGCGTGGTCGAACTGCGCGACCACGCCCACGACCTGACCAACGCGCTGCTCACCGGCGTACCCACCGGCGGCCTGCGCGAGGTGCTGGACCGCGTGGCCGACACCGACGGGCTGATCGCGGTGACCCCGGTCTTCACCGCCTCCTACAGCGGCCTGTTCAAGACGTTCTTCGACGTGCTGGAACCCGACACCCTGACAGGGACGCCCGTGCTGGTCGGGGCCACCGGCGGCACGCCGCGCCACTCGCTGGTCCTCGACCACGCCCTGCGGCCACTCTTCGCCCACCTGCGCTCCGTCACCGTGCCGACCGGCGTCTACGCCGCCTCCGAGGACTGGGCGGGCGGTGGCGAGCGGTCGCTCACCGACCGGATCGACCGCGCCGCCGACGAACTCGCCGCCCTGGTCGGCGGCCGCTCCCCGAAGCGGCGGACCGATCCCTACGACAACCCGACCCCCTTCGAGGACCTGCTGTCGGACCTGTGACCGCTCCCGGTACCGGCGGGGTGTCCGCGCGGACGCCCCGCCGGGGTCACTCCTGGGGACGCGGCCGCGCGGTCGGTTCGGCGGCCTCAGCGGCCTCGGCGTCCGGACCGGTCGCGGTGGCCGCCAGCGGGGTGCGGCCCACCGCCAGCAGCCACACCATGGCGGCCAGCGCGGCCACCTGGACCGGCCAGCCCATGAGGATCTTCGACACGCCCAGCCAGCCGACCATGCCCGCCGCCCACAGCGGGTACTGCACCGCGACCCGCACCACGCACGGCAGCACCAGGAGCCAGGTCAGCCGGGAGCTGAGCCGGACCACGGCCGGATTGTCGCGCCAACCGGTGGGGTCCCCGGTGACCGCGCCGATGAGCAGCCCCATCGCGGGCCAGCGGACGAGGATGGACAGCGTCAGCACCAGCGCGTAGACGCTGTTGTAGATGATGCCCGGCAGGAACGCGTCCTCGGCCTGGCCGCTGCGCAGCGCGAAGAACGCGGCGATGGCGATGCCGAACAGGCTGTTGACCACGTACTGCACCGAGGAGCGCTGGACCAGCCGGACCACGGCGAGCACCACCGCCGCGGCGCCGCCCAGGGCCAGTCCCAGCCGCAGCGGGTCCAGTCCGGCGACCTGCCACCCGTAGTGGTTGCCGATCAGGTAGGTGCAGGTGAAGAAGACGGTGGGCACCGCCGCCTCGACCATGCCGCGCTTACCGCCCAGGGCTTTGGCCAACTGGCCGCGCACAACCTCCTCGACGGTGTGTTCGGAGACCTCGGCCTGGCGCTGGTCGGTCATGTCACTCCCGGACGACGTAGCTGCGGACACGCTGGCGACCCGTCCACGAGGCCGCTCTTTTCAGGGTAGTCTCCCCACCGCCCGCACGGAGGCGGCCACGCGCCGTCGCCCTCCTCCGCCGACGGCCGCGCACCCGCCGGTCGCGGACTCCTCACCGACGCGGCCGGCCGCGGGGCATAGGCTCGCAACCGGAGGTGTGCCCGCTTCTCGGGGAAGGAGCCCCGCCATGCCCAGAGTCGTCCTCCACTCCGACCACGTGGAGTTCGCGCTGCGCCTGCACGCGGCTCTGACCGGCGCCGCACCGGACGGCGGCCCGGGGGTGGTGTGGTCGCCCTACTCGGTGGCCTGCGCCCTGGGGCTGCTGGCCACGGGGGCCCGGGGCGCCACCCGCGACGAGCTGGCCGCACTGCTGGGCGCGGACCTGGACGGCATGCTCGCCGCGCTGGACGAGGCCGTGGCCGACAGCCCCGACCTGGCCTCGCGCACCGCCCTGTGGGTGCGCGCGGACGTCCCCGTCCGCCCCGCGTTCACGGCGGGCCTGCGCGACCGTCCCGACTCCGACGTCCGGGCCGCGGACTTCCGGGGCGACCCCGAGGGGGTACGCGCCGGGGTCAACGCCGACGTCGCCGAGACCACCAGGGGCATGATCCGGGAACTGCTCACGCCGGGAAGCGTCACCGCCGACATGCTGGCGATCCTGGTCAACGCGCTGTGGACAAAGGCGCGCTGGATCACGGAGTTCCAACCGGAACTCACCCGCGACCGCCCCTTCCACGCCCCCGCCGCGACGAGGCGGACCGCACTGATGCACCGCACCGGGGAGATGCCCTACGCCGAGACGGACGGCTGGCGGATGGCGAGCCTGCACGCCCACGACGAACTCGCCGTCGACGTGCTGCTGCCGCCCGAGAGCGCGCCCTCGGCGGCGCTGACCGCCGCGCTGCTCACCGCGCTGTACCGCAGACAGCGGCGCACCCGGGTGGAGTTGGCGCTGCCCCGCTTCGACCTGACCCACCGCCGGGGCCTCACCGAGGTCCTGGCCGCGGCAGGAGTGCGCGCCCTCTTCACCGACGCGGCCGACCTGTCCGGGGTCTCCACCGTGCCGCTGCGCGTGGACGCCGTCGTCCACCAGGCCCGCCTCCGGGTGGACGAGAAGGGCGCCGAGGGAGCCGCCGCGACCGCGATGATGGTGCGGGTCGCCGGAATGGCACCGCGGCCACCGGTCCCCTTCGTCGTGGACCGGCCCTTCCGGGTCGTCGTGCGCCGCCGCGGCGCGATCCTGTTCCTGGGCACGGTCACCGATCCGCACGATCCCGGCCCCGCGCGCTGACCCGGAGCCCGGGCCGCCTCGCCCCCGGGCGGGGCGGTCCGGGGCAGCGGAGCGCCCCGACGGCCTCTCCGGTGTCGTCCACGGCGACCCCGGACAGCGGCGGCGGCCAACCGTCGTGCGCCCGCAGCGGGTCGACCGCTTCCGCCGCGAACGGCCCGCCCCACCCGGGGCGGGCTGACCGGACGGCCGCGACGTCGGCCGGAGTCCCACGCCGGATCGGCATCCGTCCGTTGTCGGACCGCGCACCGCCGGGGACAGCCGGTGGTGTCCCGGAACGCGGAAACGCCGCTACTCCTCGGATTCGTCCCCGGACGCCTCCCCGGGCCCCGCCTGACCGGTCGTCCGCCGCCCCGCCTGACCGGGCGCGGGCCCGGCCTGCTTGGGCAGGGTGAGCTCCAGCAGGTCCCGGGGCGGGATCGGCTGGTGGCCGCGGACCACCACGATCCCGGCGAAGATCTCCTCGATCCGGGCGGCGGCCTCGGGGCGGACCGCGCCCTCGCCGCGGATCACCCCGCGCAGGAACCAGCGGGGCCCGTCCACGCCGATGAACCGCATGGGCTGGGCGAGCTGCTGCCCCTTGTCGTTGGTCTTGCCCGGTACCGGGACGATGGCGCGCACCTCGGGACCGAAGGTTCCGGCGAACTCCTCGCTCCTGCCCCCCGACCTGGCTATCTCGGCGACGACCTCCTCGCGGATCTCCGCCCACAGACCCGTCGTCTTGGGGGCGGCGAACGGCTGGACCTGCACCGCGGTCTTGCCGTTGACGATCGTCACCCCGATGACCTTGTTCTGGTTCTGCTGCTTGGCGACGTTGACCTGCACCTCGATGTCGGGACCGACCGGGACGCGCAGCGCGCCCAGGTCCACGCGCTGGATCTCGGGCGCGTCCTCGGAGGCGTCCCACGGCCCCCGGGCGCGGTACCTGTCGTCCTCCTTGTCCGGCTCGACCACCGGACTGTGCCGGGGCGCGACGGCGGGGGGGATGTCGTCAACGCGGCTCTTGGCCTTCTTCTTGCGTCGGCGTCCGAACACGCCGCAACACCTCTTCCTTGAGTCCCGAAGTCACCCGGAGGCGGTCAGTTCCGCTCCGACGACGCGGCATGGCCTCCGGTGGAACCGAACCCGCCGGTCCCCCGCGGCGAGTCACCGAGTCCGTCCACCTCGACGAAGACCGCGCGCTCCACCCGCTGGATCACCATCTGGGCGATGCGGTCCCCGCGGGCCAGCTTCACCGGCGTGGTGCTGTCCGTGTTGAGCAGCGGCACCATGATCTCGCCCCGGTATCCGGCGTCCACCGTCCCCGGCGCGTTCACCACGGTCAGCCCGCAGCGCGCGGCCAGTCCCGACCTCGGGTGGACAAACGCCGCGTACCCGTCGGGCAGCGCGACGGCCACTCCGGTGCGCACGGTCGCGCGCTCTCCGGGGGCCAGCACCACGTCTTCGGCCGTGACCAGGTCGGCTCCCGCGTCACCCGGGTGGGCGTAGGCGGGCGGCGGCAGCTCGGGGTCGAGCCGCCGGATCTCGACCCGCACCGAACCGGCGTCAGGGGAAAAGTCGCTCACAGCGGCCGAGCCTATCGCGGATGGCGGGGGCGCCCCGCGTGGTGCGGGGCGCCTCGACACGTCACCGGAGGTCACCCCTCGGCGTCGGGCAGCGCGACGTCGACCCGCAGCTCGGCGTCGTCACTGGTCTGGAAGATCAGCTCGGCGACCCGGCCGGCGGCGGCGATGTCGGTCCGGCACAGGCCCGCGTGCCCGGCCTGCTTGCCGTGCACGGCGACCCGGTCGACCTCGGCGCGCATGGACAGCTTCGCCTCGGACTTGGCCTTGCGGATCACCCGCAGCACCTCGGCCGTGGCGGCCAGGACGGCGGGGTCGCCCTCGTCCGCGGCGGCCCGGAACTCCTCCACCGACGGCCACGCCGCGGCGTGCACCGAGCCGTTCCGCCACCACGACCAGACCTCCTCGGCGACGAAGGGCAGGAAGGGCGCGAACAGGCGGTGCAGCACCGACAGCGCGATGAGCAGCGCGGCGCGGGCCGAGGCGCCCTCCTTCGAGTCGGCGTCGTAGGCGCGGGCCTTGACCAGTTCCAGGTAGTCGTCGCACAGGTCCCAGAAGAACCGCTCGGTGCGCTCCAGCGCCCGCGTGTGGTCGTAGCCCTGGAACGCCGCGGTGGCGTCCTCGACGACGTCGGCCAGGCCCGCCAGCATCGACCGGTCCAGCGGCTCGGTGACGGCCGCGGGGTCGACAGCGGTGTTCTCCCCGGCCACCGACAGCGCGAACTTGCTGGCGTTGAGGATCTTGATGGCCAGTCGGCGGCCGACCTTCATCTGCCCCTCGTCCAGCGCGGTGTCGGTGCCCAGCCGGCCGCTGGCCGCCCAGTAGCGGACCGCGTCGGAGCTGTACTTCTCCAGCATGGCCAGGGGCGTGACGACGTTGCCCTTGGACTTGGACATCTTCTTGCGGTCGGGGTCGAGGATCCAGCCGGAGATGGCCGCGGTGCTCCAGGGCAGCGACCCGTGCTCGAAGTGCGAGCGGACCACGGTGGAGAACAGCCAGGTGCGGATGATGTCCTGGCCCTGGGGGCGCAGGTCCATCGGGAAGACCCGGCCGAACAGGTCGGGGTCGCGCTCCCAGCCTCCGGCGATCTGCGGGGTCAGCGACGAGGTGGCCCAGGTGTCCATGACGTCGGGGTCACCGACGAAGCCGCCGGGAACGCCCCGCTGCTCCTCGGTGTAGCCGCGGGGCGCCTCGGAGCTGGGGTCGACCGGCAACTGGGACTCGTCGGGCAGTATGGGGGCGTCGTAGACCGGGTTGCCCTGGTCGTCGAGCGGATACCAGACGGGGAAGGGCACCCCGAAGAACCGCTGGCGGCTGATCAGCCAGTCGCCGTTGAGTCCGCCCACCCAGTGCTCGAAGCGGCTGCGCATGTGCTCGGGGTGCCAGACCAGCTCCCGGCCGCGCTCCAGCAGCCCCTCGCGGACGTCGGCGTCGCGTCCGCCGTTGCGGATGTACCACTGGCGGGTGGTGACGATCTCCAGGGGCTTGTCGCCTTTTTCGTAGAACTTGACCGGGTGGGTGATCTTCTGCGGCTCCCCGACCAGGTCGCCCGACTCGCGCAGCAGGCCGACCATCCGCTCGCGCGCGGTGTGCACGGTCGCCCCGGCGAGCGTCGCGTAGGCGGCGCGCCCGGCCTCGGAGTCCATCCCCTCGGGCGGCTCGGCGACGATCCGGCCGTCCCAGCCGACGACCGGCCGGGTGGGAAGCTGCAGCTCCCGCCACCAGGTGACGTCGGTGACGTCACCGAAGGTGCAGATCATGGCGATGCCGGTGCCCTTCTCGGGGTCGGCCAGGCGGTGCGCCACGACCGGGACCTCCACGCCGAAGACCGGGGTGCGCACGGTGGAGCCGAACAGGTCCTGGTAGCGCTCGTCGTCGGGGTGGGCGACCAGGGCGACACAGGCGGGCAGCAGTTCGGGGCGGGTGGTGGCGATCAGCACCGGGTCGCCGCCGTCGCGGTGGAAGGCCACCGTGTGGTAGGCGCCGGGGCGCTCCCGGTCCTCCAGTTCGGCCTGGGCCACGGCGGTGCGGAAGGTGACGTCCCACAGCGTGGGGGCCTCCGCCATGTAGGCCTCGCCCCGCGTCAGGTTGCGCAGGAAGGCGCGCTGGGCCGCCGCACGGGAGTTGTCGTCGATGGTGGCGTAGGTGTACCGCCAGTCCACGCTGAGACCGAGCCTGCGCCAGATCGACTCGAAGACCTTCTCGTCCTCAACGGTGAGGCGCTCGCACAGCTCGATGAAGTTCCGCCGGGCGATCGGGACCTGCCTCTTGGGGTCCGGTTTGGCGGGCGGGACGAAGTCCGGGTCGTAGGGAATCGACGGGTCGCAGCGCACGCCGTAGTAGTTCTGCACGCGCCGCTCGGTGGGCAGCCCGTTGTCGTCCCAGCCCATCGGGTAGAAGACGGCCTTGCCGTTCATCCGCTGGAACCGGGCGACGGTGTCGGTGTGGGTGTAGGAGAAGACGTGTCCGATGTGCAGCGAACCGGACACGGTGGGCGGCGGGGTGTCGATCGAGAAGATCTCTTCGCGGCTCTTGGAGCGGTCGAAGTGATAGACGCCGGACTCGTCCCAGACGTCTACCCATTTCGCCTCGATACCATCGAGCGAAGGCTTGTCAGGCACGTTGAAGGAACGAGAGCGGTTGGTCATAGGGCCAATGGTATTGGCCCCGCGCCCCTGGTCGCTCCGTTTCCCCCGCGGACTCCCCGTCCCCGTTCCGCCCCGACACCCCCTCCCCGACACCCTGCGTCGGGGAGGGGGAACATGGCAGTATTTCGGACAGCGTCTTGCCGAGGATCGACACCGGAACGGAAGTGACGTATTCATATGGCCGACAAGGATGGCGACCTGACCGCTCGGATCGTCGGGGGCGTGACGGCTCTGGCCGCCGCCTACGTGACCCGCAAGGCCCTGACCCTGCTGTGGACCAAGACCATGGGCAAGGAGCCCCCGGCCGACCCCGAGTCGCCCGACATCAGTCTGGGCGAGGCGCTGGGCTGGGCCGTGGTCACCGGCGTGGGCATGGAGGTGACCCGCGTCCTGGCGGTCCGCGCCGTGCACCGGCGCTTCTTGCCGCACCGGCACCGCGACATCGAGCAACTGCCGCTCTGAGCCCCCGTGCCGCCGCCCGGCGGCGGGTCAACCCCTGCCGCCGAGCGGTCTGATCCGACGGCGCAGGGGAAGCACGTTGGCCGATCCGCCGCTGCCGGGGGCCGCGGTCGAACGCAGGTCCTCGCGCACCGCCCTGGCCAGGGCCCGGGTTCCGCTGCGGTTCAGCGTCCCTCCGGCCACCGCGCCGGTCAGGTAGGGACCCAGGGTGGTCAGGTGGCGGCCGAGCAGCTTCATGAGGCGGTTGCGCAGCGCGGTCCTGGCGGCCGTTCCCAGGGCGACCGTCAGCGACTCGGCGCTCTGGGTGGGGTCGATGCCGCGCCGTCTGGCCCACGAGACGAGGTAGCCGGAGGTGCGCTGCAGTGCGCCTCCCCGCGCGGGACTGCCGTAGACCTCGTGGAGTTCGCCGATCAGTTTGACCTCGACGGCGGCGACCACGAGGGTCTCGGCGACGATCTGCGCGGGCGCGGTGAGCAGCAGCGGCGGCGCGGTGAACTGGACCGCGGCGAGCGCGCCTCCGGCCGCGCCCACGGCGGTGGTGGTGTTGGTCGCGACGCGCTCCAGCGCGTCGGCGAGGTCCTCGCCCTGCAGCCCCCTGTGGTGGCGGACCAGGGTCTCGCGGTCGCGGATCGGGATCCGGGGAGCGATCTCCTCGGTGAACAGGTCGGTCAGCCAGCGGCCTCCGGCCAGGCTCCTGGCTCCGGCCGCCCGCGCGCTGCGGGCCAGGGCCGCGGAGAGCCGCCCCAGCAGCCGGGCCCTGCCCTCCTCGTCGCTCCTGTCCTCCGTGGTCAGGCGGACGACGAGTTCGCCGACCTCGGCGCGTTCGACGGGAACGAGTTCGGCTCCCGGCCTCCGCCCGCCGTCCGGCTCCTCGGCGCGATCCCTGCCCTCGGTGTCCTCGTTCACGGTCTCATCCCCTCCCGGCGAAGGCTGGTGCCCACCCAGTAGACGAACAGGACACGCTTCCACGTTCCCGCGTTCGTGACGAAAACCCGCAAAAACGGACGAGGCCCCGGTTCGGGTCCGGGGTCTCGTCCGTTTCTTCGACCGAAAGAGGCGGTGGAGCAAGGAGGGCTCCACGTGTCAGGAGGCGCATTCCTTGCAGACGAGCTGCCCGCCGCGCTCCTCCGCCAGTTGACTGCGGTGGTGCACCAGGAAGCAGCGCGAGCAGGTGAACTCGTCGGCCTGGCGCGGCAGGACCCGCACGGCGAGCTCCTCGCCGGACAGGTCCGCTCCCGGAAGCTCCAGCCCCTCGGCGACCTCGTCGGGGTCGACGTCGATGGTGCTGGTTCCCTTGTCGACCCGGCGAGCCTGCAGCTCCTGCAGGCTGTCCTCACCCAGTTCCTCGTCGGTCTTGCGTGGGCTGTCGTAGTCTGTGGCCATAGTTCTTACTCCATCCCCCTCAATCCATCTCCTTAGTCCCGTCGCGCGGGTGTAACGCTTCCGAGACGTCTGTTGTGCCCGTTCGAGCCGAAAATTCTCCCGGCGTCAGTGGACTGTGCCCCTCCCCGGGTGCTTGTCACACCTGGACGGCGGTGTCCGGCGGCCGGGCGTGTTCGCGGCAGGCGAACAGTTCGTTCTCCAGGTGTTACCCATTGCCGAACGGTTTTCGACTCAGTTGTCTTCCCCATCGTGGGTGTGGGGACCAGAAAACCCACGTCGAGCCACGGGGGCAGGGCGGACACCTCGGATGAGCCGCTTCTCGCCTTTGCGGTGCCCGGGTGAGCATACACACTCCCGGAAGCACTCCGTACCGGGGTGACGCGTCTCACCGGACACGTATGCATATCACGGCCACGGAGGGGGCGCGGCCGATTCCTCCGGAGACACGCCGACGACCGTTCCTCCGGTTCAGGGGGAGGGCTCGGTGTCGGCGCGACGACCGCTCACGGGGAAGCGCACCGTGACCACCAGCCCGCCTCCGGCCCGGGGCCAGGCGGTGACCGACCCCTGGTGCGCGCGCACGACCGACCGCACGATGGACAGCCCCAGACCCGCGCTCTTCTTCGAGCGCACCCGGTCGCCGGAGCCGCGCCGGAAGGGCTCGAACAGGCCCTCGATCTCGTAGGCGGGGATGACGGGACCGGAGTTCTCCACCTGGACCGCGGGCGCGCCCTCGTTGATGCCGGAGCGGACCGTGATCTCCCCGTCGGGGACGTTGTAACGCAGCGCGTTCTCCACCAGGTTGCCGACCAGCCGCTCCAGCAGCACGGGGTCCCCGGTGACGCGGGCCTCCCGCAGGTCGGTGCGCAGCCTCAGTCCCGACTTCTCGATCTCACCGCTGAGCTGGCTGAGCACGGTCGCCGTGACCTCGCCGAGGTCGACCGCGGTGCGCACGTCCAGTTCCCGGTCGCTCTTGGCCAGGAAGAGCAGACCGTCGATGAGCCGTTCGTGCCGGGAGTTGGTCTCCAGCAGGGTGCGGGCGATGGTCCTGAGGTCGGGTGACGCCTCGGGGTCGGCGAGCGCGACCTCCAGCAGGGTGCGGTTGATCGCCAGGGGGGTGCGCAGTTCGTGGGAGGCGTTGGCGACGAAGCGGCGCTGCCCGTCGAAGGCGCGGTCCAGGCGCTCCAGCATCGCGTCGAAGGTGTCGGCGAGCTCCCGGATCTCGTCGTCGGGGCCGCTCATCGCGATGCGCTCGTGGAGGGAGTGCTCCGACAGCCTGCGGGCGGTGCGGGTGATCTTGTGCAGGGGGGACAGCGCGCGCCCGGCCACCGCGTAGCCCAGTCCGACCGCCAGGACGCCCACCACGATCAGGGCCAGCACGGAGAACCGGGTGACCTGGTTGGCGATGCCGTCGATGAGGACGGCCTTGATCTCGTCGGCGATCTCCGACTCCAGGTTGTAGCCGTCGATCTGGACGGTGAAGTCGGGCTTGTCCAGGACGCTGACCAGGATCACGTAGTTCAGCAGGACCAGCAGCGAGCCGGCCGCGAAGAAGAGCATCCCGTAGATGAGCGTCAGGCGCATCCGCAGGCTGATGTTGTCGGTGAGGCGGTGGCCGCCCCCCGGCACCGACCCGTTGTCGGGCGGGCCCGCGCCGCCGCTCTTGGCGGGGGTCAGCGGCCGGGACAGCCGTCGCCACGTGCCGGTCTCGCCCGGGGGCGTGGGAGGGACCTCCGCGACGGGGGGCTCGGTGGCCTCCCCCTCCCCGGCGGTCAAATCCGGTATCCCGCGCCCTGCACGGTGCGGATCACCGGGGGCTCGCCGAGTTTCTTGCGCAGGGTCATCACGGTCACCCGCACCACGTTGGTGAACGGGTCGGCGTTCTCGTCCCATGCCTTCTCCAGGAGCCCCTCGGCGCTGACCACGGTTCCGTTGGCGCGCATCAACACCTCCAGGACGGCGAACTCCTTGGGGGTGAGCGAGACGGGCCGTCCGTCCCGCTCGACCGTGTGGTTGGCGGGGTCCAGGGTGATGCCCTGGCGGTGCAGCACGGGCGGCAGCGGGGGGGTGGCGCGCCGGGCCAGGGCCCGCACCCGGGCGACGAGTTCGGCGAAGGCGAAGGGTTTGGCCATGTAGTCGTCGGCGCCCAGGGTCAGTCCTGCCACCCTGTCGTCGAGTTCCCCCGCGGCGGTGAGCATCAGGATCCGGCCCGGGTAGCTGGAGGAGGCCAGTGCGCGGCACACCTCGTCACCGTGGGTCCCCGGGAGGTCGCGGTCCAGGATGACGACGTCGTAGTCGTTGACGCTGGTGCGCTCCAGGGCGCTGTCGCCGTCGTAGGCGATGTCCACGGCCATCGATTCGCGCCGTAGTCCCACCGCCACCGCGTCGGCGAGAACCTGCTCGTCTTCAACCACGAGTACGCGCACTGTGTCCTTCGTTTCTTCGCGGGGACGGCAAAGGCCGCTGCCGGCGCATCCCCCAACACACCGGCAGCGGCGCTCAACCCGGCTGCGTTATCCGTTGTCCACGCCTCGGCCGGGGTCCCACCGACCGAAGCACCTCACGCAGCCGGAAGAACGGCTTCCGGCGGGAGGCCGGTACACCTTCGATGATACTGGGAGTCCGACCTCTCGGGTACACGGGGAGTGCGGTCGCACACACTCAGCGGCCCAGAACGCGGAGTCGCGGTCGGCGCATCCCCCAACCGCCGACCGCGACGTTCACCCCGCACATCTCAAATGTGACACAGCACGGATAAGAAAGAAATAAGTATTGCCCTTCTGTGACCATTGTGGGGTATGACACCCACTCTCCGGCGGCCACCGCCGGTGTCCGGTCCCCCCCCTGAGCCGCTCCGGACGCCTGGGACTATCGTGGTTGCCCGCCCGCGCATCGGCCTCCGGACACAGCGTTGTGTTACCGGAAGATGAATCCTCGTCCCGGTGGGGTGAACCCTCCCGTCGAGAGGTTTGGCGCGTGGGCGGACATGGGTATGGTCGGCAACCGCCAACCATGTGGTGAGAAAGGGGTGTGATGATGGGCGAGTTTCTGGCAGAGATTCGGGTTCGGATCAACGAGACCTACACGTCGCTCCAAGCGGCCCAGGCCGCCGGAGACGAATTCCTTGCCGACGCGCACGCGTCGGAGCTGGAGGACTTGCACCGCATCGCTGCCCGCCACGGGATCGACCCGCACAACGTTTGATCTGGGACCGGTTTGATCGAGCAGGGCCGGGCGCCCCCGAGGGGGCGCCCGGCCCTTCGGCCGGTGTGGCGGCGTTCAGCCGTCGGTGTCGGCGCCCAGGGGCTCCAGCAGGTCGTGCAGTTGCTCGAACAGGCCGGGGACCGCGGCCAGGAGCAGGTCGAAGTTGGGCGGGGCGCCACGCAGTCCCGCCACCCTGGCCCCGGCCTCCGCGGCGATCAGCGCTCCCGCGCCCCAGTCCCAGGGGTTCGTCCCCCGCTCGTAGTAGGCGTTGACGGTCCCCTCCGCCACCGCGCACAGGTCGAGAGCCGCGGAGCCGAGCCGGCGGATGTCGCGCACCCGCGGCAGGACCGTGGCCAGCACCTCGGCCTGCCTGCGCCTGCGGCGCGCCTCGTAGCCGAACCCGGTGGCGACCAGGGCCATGTCCAGGGTGGTCGGGGGCGCGGCCGAGATCGGCTCGCCGTTGCGGCGGGCTCCCCCACCCCGCACCGCGGTGTAGGTGCGTCCGCGCACCGGGGCCTCCACGACCCCGGCCACAACCACGCCGTCGACCTCGGCGGCGACGCTCACCCCCCACTCGGCGCGCCCGTACAGGTAGTTGACGGTCCCGTCGATGGGGTCGACCAGCCAGCGCACCCCGCTGCTGCCCCGGGCCGCGCCGCCCTCCTCGCCCAGGATCGCGTCGGAGGGGCGGGCGCCGAGCAGGACGCCGCGGATCAGCTCCTCCGTGGCGCGGTCCATCTCGGTGACCACGTCGGTCGGTGAGGACTTGGTGTCGAGCACCGAGATCCCCTCCTGTCCTCGCGCGGCCAGCGCGCCTCCCTTGCGGGCCGCCTCGAGCGCGAGGTCCAGCAGCTCCCGCGGATCGGGGTTGGTCACGGTCGTCTCCTCACGACGGGGTTGTGGAGCGGCACGGGACCGGCGACGCCGCGCGGACGGGGCCGCGGGAAGCGTCGCGTCCGCGTCCGCCGTCCCGTGGCGTCGCCGCGTGTCGATCTTGGGACGTGTCCGAGCCTATCCCCGGCCGCCGGGCGGTCGCACGGAGACAACACACAACACTCGTCACTGCATGAAGTCGAAGAACTACCTAAAGTGATAAATTTTCTCCTGGTCACCATTCCGCCGTGTTCGTGCGCCGAAGGAAACGGGATCAAGTGAGAGATATTTCGCGCCGCGCACTCCTGTCCGCAACCGCGATCACCGCCGCGCTGGGCGCCACCGGATGCTCGGAACGGCTGACCGACACGGCCTCCGCGAGTCCGTCGCGGCCCCGGGTCCGCGTCATCGGTGACGGCTCCACCTCCGACACCGGGCCGCAGCCGAACCAGCCCGCGGTGCACCGGCTCGACCGCGCCACGGCGCCGCCCCAGTTCGTGATCGTCTCCTGGGACGGCGCCGGCGAGCTGAGCGACCGGCTGTTCACCCGCTTCCGGGAGGTGGCCCGGCGCAACAACGCCCACATGACGTTCTTCCTCAGCGGGCTCTACCTGCTTCCCGAGCACCGGAAGCGGCTCTACCGCCCTCCGGGGCACCCCGTCGGGGCCTCCGACATCGGCTACCTGAGCGAGGAGTCGATCCACCGGACCATCAAGCAGCTCGATCTGGCCTGGCGGGAGGGGCACGAGATCGGCACCCACTTCAACGGGCACTTCTGCGGTCCCGGGGGCGTCTCGACCTGGTCCCCCCGGGACTGGGAGTCGGAGATCCAGCAGGCCGTGCGGTTCGTGATGAGCTGGAAGACCACCACGGGCTTCACCGACCTGCCGCCCCTGCCCTTCGACTACCGCAGGGAACTCGTGGGGGGACGCACCCCGTGCCTACAGGGCCGGGACAACCTGCTGCCCACCGCGGCCAAGCTCGGCTGGCGCTACGACGCCAGCTCGCCCGGGGGCCTGCAGGTCTGGCCCCGCCGCAGAAACGGCGTCTGGGACTTTCCGCTGCAGTCGCTGCCCATGTCCGGCGAGGACTTCGAAGTGCTGTCGATGGACTACAACATCATGGTCAACCAGTCCGGGACGGCCAGGGGCGACCGCAGCAGGTACGGCGTGTGGCGCGCCCAGGCGAGGGACACCTACCTGCGCGGATTCGAACGCGCCTACTACGGCAACCGCGCTCCCCTGTTCGTGGGCAACCACTTCCAGAGGTGGAACGGCGGGATCTACATGGACGCGGTCGAGCAGTTCATGGACGCCGTCGGCGGCGAGTCCGACGTCCGGATGGTCTCCTTCCGCCAGTTCACCGACTGGATCGACGCCCAGGACCCCGACGTCGTCGAGAGACTCGCGCTGCTGGACGTCGGCCAGTCCCCTCCCGGCGGCTGGGCGGAGTACCTGGGCACCGGCGTCAAACTCCTGCCCTGAGGGACTTTCCAGGGCAGTGCCGGGAGGTGGGGAGAGGCGGCGGGGCACTGCGGGGATGTGGTTCGGGGTGGGCGACCACGGGGCTGCGGGGGCGTGCGGCGCCGGTTGGTTCTGGTGGGGCGGGGTGCCGCGGGGCCGGGGTGCTGTGGTGCGGGCTCGCCGGTGAGGCGCGGGAGGGTGAGGGGCGCGGGGCGCCCCCCACCCCAGCGCCAGCCCCCTCCGGCGGGCCTCTCCCTACAACGCCTCTCGCCCACCCCCACGGGGCCGAGGTTCCACACCCCCTGGGGCCGAGGTCACCCGCAAACCACCCACGGGATCGAGGTTGCAGGACCCCCGGAGCACACCCACCACCAGGGTGCCCGTCCCCGCTGGTCAGCGCGGCCGACAGCAGTCCGCCGGGTCGTCGTGGCAGGACCGCTCGATGGAGCCGAGGCCGCGCGCGGGGCGCCCCTCGGCCCGCTCCGCCACCAGGTCGCGGACCATGGCCACGAACGCCGGGTGCGTGCCGGGGGCCGCCGCGCGCTCCATGCGGATACCCAGCTTGCCCGCGGTGGCCCTGGCCTCCACGTCCAGGTCGTACTTGACCTCCATGTGGTCGGAGACGAACCCGTGGGGGACCACCACGACCGCCCGCACGCCCTCGCCCGCCAACTGCTCCAACCGGTCGTTGATGTCGGGCTCCAACCACGGCTGGGAGGGCGGGCCACTGCGGCTCTGGTAGACGAGGTCGTAGCGGTGGCCGCCGCCGACCCGCTCGGTGACCAGCCGGGCCACCTCCGCCAACTGCGCCTCGTAGGCGGTCAGCGGACCGTAGTCGCACCGGGGGTCGCCCGACCTCTCGGCCATCGCCTGCGGGATGGAGTGCGCCGAGTAGAGCAGCCGCGCGTCCGCGCGCAACTCCTCGGGGAGCCGCTCCAGGGCCTGCCGGGTGTGGTCGACGAAGGCGTCGACGAACCCCGGGTGGTCGTAGTAGGGGCGGATCAGGTCGATCTCGGGCGCTCCCCCGACGGCGGCACGGGCCCGCTCGACGTCCTCCAGGTACTGCCGGTGGCTGGAGTAGTTGCTGTAGGCGGAGGTGGCCAGCGCCACCACGCGGCGCACGCCGTCGCGGGCCATCTGCGCGACCGTGTCCGCGAGGTAGGGGTCCCAGTTGCGGTTGCCCCAGTAGACGGGCAGGTCCACGCCGTTGTCGGCGAAGTCGGCGCGCAGGGCCGCGATCAGGTCCCGGCACTGCTGGTTGATCGGGCTGACCCCGCCGAAGAGGTAGTAGTGCTCCCCGACCTCGGCCAGCCGCTCGCGGGGGATTCCGCGACCGCGGGTGACGTTCTCCAGGAACGGGATGACATCGTCACTCTTCTCCGGACCTCCGAAGGAGATCAGCAGGAACGCGTCGTAGGACCTCATGGCCCCATCCAACCAGCCCGCCGCGGCCCCCTCGCACGGCCCCCGCCCAGCACGTCGGGGACCTTGACACACCGCCGCGCGGCCCGCAGACTGTCGAACCCTGTTCGGGAGGAAGGGGAGACGGCGTTCCTCCCGGCGCGCGGGCCGGGACCACGCCGAGGACACCATGACGAAGACGCTGTGGCGCAACTGGGCCGACACCCACCGGATGACGCCCGCCCGGGTGGTCACCCCCAACAGCACCGCCGAGGTGGCCGAGGCGGTACGCGCGGCCGCCGCCGCGGGAGCACGGGTGAGGATGGCGGGTTCCGGCCACTCCTTCACCGACATCGCCGTGACCGACGGAACACTGCTGCTGCCGACCGCGCTGGCCGCGGTGCGCGCGGTCGACCTCCCCGGCGGACGGGCGACCGTCGAGGCGGGGATGCGGCTGTGCGACTTCAACGACGCGCTCGCCGCGCACGGGGCGGCCCTGACCAACATGGGCGACATCGCGGTGCAGACGATGGCGGGCGCCACCCAGACCGGCACGCACGGAACCGGCCGCGCCTCGGCCGGTCTGGCCGCGCAGGTCGAACGGTTGGAGATCGTCCTGGCCGACGGGACGGCGGTCACCTGCTCGGCCGACCACGAGGCCGACCTGTTCCAGGCCGCGCGCGTGGGTCTGGGGGCGTTCGGCGTGGTGACCGCCCTGACCATGGCGGTCGAACCGGCGTTCCTGCTGCACGCGCGCGAGGTCCCGATGCCCCTGGACGAGGTCGTGGAGCGGCTGGCCGAGCTGCGCGCCGACAACGAGCACTTCGAGTTCTTCTGGTTCCCGCACACCGACCGCACCATCACCAAACGCAACAACCGCACGACCGGTCCGGCCCGCCCCCTCACGGAGTTCCGCGCCTGGCTGGACGACGAGTTCCTGTCCAACTCGGTGTTCGAGGCCGTCAACCGGGCGGCGCGGCGCCTCCCCCGGCTGATCCCCGCGATCAACCAGGTCTCGGCGCGGGCGCTGACGGCACGCGAGTACGTCGACGCCTCCCACCGGACGTTCGCCAGTCCGCGCAGGGTCAGGTTCGTGGAGATGGAGTACGCGATCCCGGTCGAGCACCTGCCCGACGTGCTGCGGGAGATGCGGGCGGGGCTCGCGCGGGGGGAGCACCGCGTCAGCTTCCCCGTCGAGGTTCGCTTCGCCCCCGCCGACGACGTGTGGCTGTCCACCGCCTACGGCAGGGAGAGCGCCTACGTGGCCGTGCACGTCTACCAGGGCTGCCCGTACGAGGCGTACTTCGCCGCCCTGGAGGCGGTCTTCACCGCCGCGGCCGGGCGCCCCCACTGGGGCAAGATGCACACCCGCGACCTGTCCTACCTGGAGAAGGTGTATCCCCGACTGCACGACGCGCTGGAGGTGCGCGAACGGGTCGACCCCCAGCGGCGCTTCACCAACACCTACCTGGAGCGCGTGCTGGGGCGGTGACCCGGGCCCGTGGTTGGACCACCGCTCGCGGGGTAGCGGGCGGGCTGTCCGGTGTGTCGGCTCGACAGCGGCGTCGCCCGCGGTCCGCGGACACCACGACGCCCGACCGGCGCAACGGCGGGCCGCCGCACCGGAGCGGAAAGGACCGGGAGTTCGAATCCGCGTGCTCGCCGTGCCCCCGTCGGCGTGTCGAGATGGCACGATAGGGGAATGCAGCGCGCTCCGCACCGGGCGTGCGCCTCCGAACATGCCGGGTGCGGTACTGGCTCGAACAATCCGGGCCGACAAGACTGTGAGCTGGGGGATGCCGGGTTTCCCGCCCCCTCGACGGGACGCGAAAGGGAGGGCGATGCAGGAGCTTCGCCTGGTCGCCGTCAGTGAGGACGGAGCCTACCTGGTGCTGGCCAGCGCCGGACGGGGCACCCGCTTCATGCTGCCCGTCGACGACCGGCTCCGCGCCGCCGTGCGCGGGCAGTTCTCTCGGCTCGGCCAGTACGAGATCGAAGTGGAGAATCCGTTGCGCCCCAAGGAGATCCAGGCCCGGATACGCGCGGGCGAGACCGCCGAATCCATCGCCCAGGCCGCAGGCATCCCCGTCGAACGTGTGCGCTGGTTTGAGAGTCCGGTCCTGCAGGAGCGCGAGTACATGGCGCAGCAGGCGCAACTGGCCCCGGTCCGCCGTCCGGGCGAGACCGCGCCCGGCCCCGCCCTCGGCGACCTGGTGACCGAGCGGATCGGCACCGGGCAACTGGAGTCGGGCGAGGCCACCTGGGACTCCTGGAAGCGCGAGGACCGCACCTGGCAGGTCAGACTGTCCTTCCGGGTGGCGGGCGAGGAGCGCGTCGCCCACTGGGTGTACGAGCCGCGCCGCCGCTCGGTCACCCCCTACGACGAGGAGGCCATGCGCTTCTCCTCGCAGGAGGAGCACGACGTGCCGCAGGCGGCGCCCCACGGTGCGACCGTCACCCCCTTCGCCCCGCGCCGTCCCGCCGTGCGCGACGCCGCTCCCGCCCCGGAGGGCCCCGCGGAGCCCGCCCGGCAGGCGGCGGAGCCCGCCCCCGCTCCCCCGCGCGCACCGAGGACGCCCGTCACCGCCGAACGGATGCGTCCGGTCGAGGACTCGGTCTTCGACTCCACCGCCCCCGAGCGCCGCTACCGCCCCGAGCCCGCGCCGGGTTCCGATCCGCACGCCGCTCCGGCCGCCGGAGCACCCTCGCCCGCGCAGCGGCCCGCGTCCGCTCCCCAGCGTCCCGCCCGCTCCGAGCCGTCGCTGCCCGCGGCCGCCTCCAACACCTCCCAGCCGCCCCGCCGCAAGGGGCGCGGCCGCCGCGCCTCGGTGCCGTCCTGGGACGAGATCATGTTCGGGTCGAAGAAGTCCGACTAGGGACCGCCCGGCGGGTCGTCGCCGCGGGGCCGCGCTCCCGCCCGGTCCCCGGTGCCGCCGTGCTCGGCGGGGCGGGGGTCGGCGGCCAGGAACGGGGCGACCATGTCCGGGGTGACGCCGTGGGCGAAGGCGACGGACTCGGCGAAGTCGGCGTCGACCGCGCCGTAGCTGCCGCTGCCCGCTCCGACGGTGACCTCCAGGGTGGCCAGGCCCGCGCGGCGCTGGAACAGGCTCTGCTGCCACCGCCAGCCGATGACGGCCGAACGCGCGACGGTCGCCTGGGACCGGCTCAGCGATCCGGAGCGGACGCTGACCTGCTCGCCGTCGTAGCCGTGCCCCAGCGACCGGTAGCGGTCCAGCCCCAGCGGGACGCCCAGCAGGGCCACGAGCAGCAGCGTCCCCGCCACCCAGTGCCACCCCAGCGCCGCGGCGGCCGCGGCGGCCGCGAGCGGCGGCACGACCGCCCGGAACAGTCTGCGGGAACGCGCGGCGGCCGGATGCGCGGTCAGCTCCCCCTCGTACCGGCGCAGTGCCCGCGCCACGACCGCCTCCACCTCCGAACGGGGCCCGAGCGGCAGCAGTGTCGCGCGCGTGGCGGCCTCCCCGAGGCCGGTGACGATCGCGGACAGCCGCACCAGCGACCGCAGCCGCTGCACGGGGTTGTCCTTCAGTTCGTGGCCGTGGATGCGGCGGTACTCCAGGGTGACGCTGTGCCGGGTGAACAGGCCCCGTTCGGTGACCAGGGCGTCGCCGTGCCGGCGCAGCGTGAACCGCCACTGGTTGATCATGTAGGACGCCACCGCGAACAGCGGCATGGCCACGGCCAGCAGCACCACCGCCCCGGTGGCGACGACCAGCAGTGTGGCCCATCCCGAGTCGACGAGCCGCTGGACGGTGTCGGCCTGGTCGGCGACGTAGTCCTCGACGATGTCGAGGTCGATGATCTGGTTGAGGAAGCCGAACAGCGTCGCCAGCACGGCGAACGGGGTGAGCAGGTATCCCGGGCTCAGCACCGCGTACCGGTACCAGCGGGGCGGCATCCGGAAGTGGACGACGTCCCGGGAGGTGTCGGGCTCCGGATGCTCCCCGTCCGTTGCGGACGTCTCCTCCGGCGCGGCGGCCTCGTCGCCGGTCCGCGCGACCCGCAGGGACCGTCGGCGCAGCAGCTCGGTGCGCAGCCGCTCGGCGTCCGCCGCGGTGACCGCGTCGAGTTTGGCCTCCTCCTGCTTGACGGCTCCGCCCGCAGCCGCGTCGATGCGGACCACGGCCAGGCCGACCAGGCGGTGCAGGAGCGTGGAGGTGACGTCCACGCCCCGGATGCGTTCCAGCGGGATGGTGCGCCGGGACCGGGACACCAGTCCCGAACGGATCTCCAGCCGTTCGTTGTTCACCCGGTAGCGCACGGTCCGGTAGGTGACGTAGCCCGAGACGAGCAGGGTGACGAGGGCGACGGCCGAGCCGCCCAGGACCCACGGGTTGAAGTCGCCCGCGACCAGGGCCACCAGGATCGGCAGGACCGCGGACTTGGCGTAGTTGATCGACGCGGTGAGCACCGTCAGGGGGCTGAGCCGCCGTTCGGTGTCGTCGGCCGCGGCGGCGTCGGACGGCCTCCCCGCGCGGGGGTCCGTGTCCGCCTCGCGCGGCTCCTCCGGGGCGGGGCCGCCCGCGGGCCGCGGCGGCTCCTGCTCGTCGGGGTCGGTCATGTGGCATCGTCCCGCAGTTCGCCCGCCCGCGCCGCCAGCTCCTCGGAGATTCGGCGGGCCTGGGGCTCCGCCAGTCCCTCGATGGTGGAGGAGCCCGCGAAGGAGGCGGTCTGGACCTTGAGGGTGGCCAGGTCGAAGGCGCGTTCCAGCCATCCCTGGGTGTGGTCGACGGTCTGGATGCGCGATATCGGCACGAGCTGCCAGGACCGGCTGATCCAGCCCTCGCGGATGTAGACGACGTCGCCGGTGATCTCCCAGCGGTGCACCCGATAGCGCCAGCTCGGCGCGACGAGCGTCCGGACCAGGAGGAGCGCTCCGACGGCCACGGGCACCAGCCAGATGTTGTCGACGACCCGGTCGGGCACCCAGAACCAGCCGAAGAACCCCACCGCCCAGGCGCCCGCCGCCAGCGCACCGGTGAGGACCACCGACCGGACCGCCTCACTGACCGTCCACATCCACACGGCTCGGGGGGAGACTCGGTTGTCTGGGGGGCGCAGCCGGACTGTCGTCACCCGTCCGAGTCTACGCGCAGCCCCGGCCGCGGCGGCAACCCGTGCGTCGCGGGCCGGTCCGCGGGACCGACGGCGACATCCGCAAACTTTCTCCCGCATTACCGGCAGGAGGGACGAACGGACCACGACAGCAGTATGGTTCGTGTGGAACCGCTGACGTGTCCCAGCAGCCTCGCACGCGGATTCCGCCGCGTGTTCTCGCGTCCCGCGGCACTTCGTACGTCCCGTCCTCGCAGGAGTTCCATGTTCGCCCCCGCACGACATCGCCGGACCGCCGTCGGCGGCGCCACGGCCGCGTTGCTCGCCCTGACCACGGGATGTGGTGTGCTGATCGGCACAAGCAACGGCGAAGTCAGCGACGACATCACCGTCACCAGTCCGATGCTGCGCGAAGGCGAGATACTTCCGGACCGCTACACCTGCACCGGCGAGGGGGTGTCCCCTCCGCTGCGCTGGTCGGGCCTGCCCGACTCCGCCCAGTCGCTGGCGCTGGTCGTGGACGAGGTCCACGAGTCGGGCGGCGCCACCGTGCACTGGGTGGTCTACGGACTCGACCCGGAGAACCCCGAACTGCCCGAGGGCGCCGTCCCGCTGCCCGCACAGCAGGGGCTGAACAGCTTCGACAGCGCCTCCTACGAGCCGCTGTGCCCGCAGGAGGGCGACGAATACGAGTTCCGGTTCACGGTCTATGCTCTGTCCGAGCCGCTGGACCTGGGCGAGGCCGCCCCCCTGGACGTGGCACTCGGCACGATCGCCTCCCACACCCTCGCGCGGGGACGGCTGACCAGTGTGCCGCCCGAGGAGCCGTGACATGCCCCTCTCCTCCCCGGATTCCCCTCTCTCGGCGGGAAGCCGATCGGTTTCCCCCTGCACGGATGACACATCTATGCATAAAGTGGGGCCGTGCACCCCGTTGATTTCCTGATGACCGAATTCGTTTCCCCTCCACCGGTGCGCTGGCGTGTCCGGGGGCCACAACGTCCGGACACCGACCTCGGGGTGTCTTTCGCCGGGTGTCTCCTGCCGTCCCCCTGGCGTGGAGCTCGCCAAGGCAGGAACGGTCCGACACCGGCCACTCCCATCACCACCGCCGGTGCCGTCTCTGTCCTCTACCAGGCCGCGGGGCCCAAGGTGGTGCATTCGCCATGATCATCGCGCTCATCGCAGTCATCGTCGTCATCATCCTCCTCCTCATCGTCCTGGGGCTGCGTGCCCTGGGAGCGAGCAGCGGAGCGGACGACTACGACGACGACTACGACACCGCGGAGGCCGACGTCGAGGAGGACCGGCCTCGGCGCTCCTCACGCCGCTCCTCCCGTTCCCGGGTCGACGACGTGGACGACCCCGACGACGACCCGGCGGAGGAGGAGCCCGCGCCGCGTTCCCGCAGACGTGCGCGTTCCGGGTCCGAGCCGCGCGCCTCCCGCAAGTCGCGGTCGCGCAAGGACCGCGACGACGACTGGGACGACGACTACTTCTCCAGCCTGTACGAGGACAGCGACGACCGGGACGCCGACCCCGACCCGTTCGACCAGCCGCGCCGCGACACCCGCCACGAGTCGACGGAGGCCATGGAGGCCGTCCTCGACGAGGACGACGACCCCGAGGAGGAGCAGCCGCCCGCGAGGGGCCGCCGTTCCCGCGGGGAGACCGCCGCACCCGCTCCCGCCGTCTCGGACGGCGCCGACTCCCTGGCGGTCCTGGCCAGCCTCGGCCAGGAGTCCTCCGCGGGTCCCGACCAGGTCGGGCAGTCGGGCGGTGCCCCGCGCTCCGAGCCGTCCGCGGCCCCCGCCGGTCCGCGTGCGGACGACGACCCGCTGAGCTCGCCCTCCTACACCACGGGATCGCACAGCCGGAGCGGCTACGACCCGACCGGCACGTCGACCCCCGCGTCGGGCCTCTCCTTCGACACGGGCTCCCACAACCGCGACAGCTCCTACGCCTCCGACCCGCTGAGCGCTCCGCGGCCGCCCTCCTACGACAGCGGCTCCCACACCCGCTCCTCCTACGACCTGCCCGGTACCTCGACCCCCGCGTCGGGCCTCTCCTTCGACACGGGCTCCCACAACCGCGACAGCTCCTACGCCTCCGACCCGCTGAGCTCGCCCTCCTACACCACGGGGTCGCACAGCCGGAGCGGCTACGGTCCGGCGCCGTCCTCCTACGACAGCGGCTCGCACGACCGGAGCGCCTACGACGGTCCGCCCTCCGCCGAGCAGGCCTCGCGGCCCGCACCGCAGGACCCGCTCACCGACCCGTCGTTCACCCCCTCCTCGGACTCCGCCACCGGTTCCCCGATCTGGTCGAGTCTGGACACGGGATCCCACCAGCGACCGTCCGCTCCCCCGCACCCGTCCGCGCCGAGCGGTCCCACGCCCACCGGCGGCCAGCCGTCGTTCCGCGACATGGAGCAGCCCGCCTTCGGCGCCCCGCCCGCCTCCGCACCGGGCAACGACCCCGCCTCGGGCGGCTACGGCTCCCCCTACACCACCGGACCGTTCGGCTCCTACGACACCGGCTCCCACAACCACGCCGACTACCCGCCCCCCGCACCCCAGGGCGGCAGCGGGTACGTTCCGCCCTCCTACGGCCCGGAGCCGGGCGAGCCCGCCTACGATCCGCGTCCCGTCCGGGAGGGGTGGGACCAGTCCGCCTGGAACGGCGTTCCCAGCGGCGGCCAGCCGTCGTTCCGCGACATGGAGCAGCCCGCCTTCGGCGCCCCGCCCGCCCCCGCACCGGGCAACGACCCCGCCTCGGGCGGCTACGGCTCCCCCTACACCACCGGACCGTTCGGCTCCTACGACACCGGCTCCCACAACCACGCCGACTACCCGCCCCCCGCACCCCAGGGGGGTCCGCGGCCGCCGCAGTACCCGCCCTATCCCGACATGCTGGGGGACTACCCGCAGCCTCCGGCCCCGCCCGGGGGGTACGGCGAACAGCCCGGCCACGACGCCCTGTCCGGCGACTGGCCGGCTCCCGGGCCGGGCCTGCCCCAGGGGTACGGCGGCCGTCCCGACGACGACCCCGACGGCTACCGCTACCGGTAGGAGGGCGTCGGAAGGCCGCCACGGCTCCCGACGGAAGGCGGGGGGTGACGCGATCGCGTCACCCCCCGCCTTCCGTCGTCGCCCCCTCCCCGCCCGAGGCTGAAAACGAAAACCGCCGTCGTTCTCAACGGAACCGCCCCCACCGCACTCCTCCTTTCACTACAGTTGACTACGGACAGCATCCGGATGGTGACAGTCCGGGTTGCGGAGTCGACCGCGTCGACCACCGCACCCGGTGCGGCGTGCGCCCCGGAGTCCCGCCCGCACGCCGGTCACCCGCCCGATCACCACGGCGGTCCCTCCGCGCGCCGCACCACGCGGAAAGACCGCCCGCCCGGTCCGGTCGCACCGCTGCCCCGGACCGCCGTCTCTTCTCGGGAGTGCCACGTGTGTGAAGATGTCCAGGGACCGCGGCCGAACCGGCCGACAGCGCCCCTTTCCCCCGCGCACCGCCCACTGCTCCCCCGCACCCTGCCCGGCGACATCGGGGCCTCCTTCGTGGTCTTCCTCATCGCCGTGCCCCTGTCCCTGGGGATCGCCGTGGCCTCCGGGGCGCCGCTCATCGCCGGGATCGTGGCCGCCGCCGTCGGCGGAATCGTGGCCGCCGCCGTCGGCGGCTCGGCGGTCCAGGTCAGCGGGCCCGCCGCCGGACTGACCCTCATCGTCGCCGACCTCGTCGCCACCCACGGCTGGGGAGTGACCTGCCTGATCACCGCGCTGGCCGGACTCGTCCAACTGGCGCTGGGCCTGTTCCGGGTGGCGCGCGCCGCCCTGGCCGTCTCCCCCGCCGTCATCCACGGCATGCTCGCCGGGATCGGCATCACCATCGCGCTCGCGCAACTGCACGTGGTCCTCGGCGGCGCCCCGCAGAGCTCGGCGGTGGCCAACATCCTGGAACTGCCGCGCCAGGTGCGCGACAACCACACGCCCGCGGTCGCGGCCGGTCTGCTGACCATCGCGATCATGCTGGTGTGGTCCCGCCTGCCGGACCTGGGCCGACTGCGTCCGCGCGGCGTGCCCGCCGCACTGGTCGCGGTGGCCGCGGTGACCCTCGTGACCTCGGTCGGGCACTGGCCGGTGGAGCGGGTCGACCTGCCCGACTCCTCGGCCGAGCTGTGGAACGGCCCCCTGCTCCCCGAGGTGGACCAACTCCACGGCGTGGCGTTCGGGGTGGTCACCGTCGCCCTGGTGGCCAGCGTCGAGTCGCTGCTGTGCGCCATCGCCGTGGACCGACTGCACGACGGACGCCGGGTGCGACTCGACCGCGAACTCGCCGGACAGGGAGCGGCCAACCTCACCAGCGGCCTGCTGGGCGGGCTTCCCGTCGCCGGGGTGATCGTGCGCAGCAGCGCCAACGTCCGGGCGGGAGGCCGCACCCCGCTCGCGGCGATCCTGCACGGCGTGTGGATCGTGCTGTTCGTGGCCCTGTTCAGCAACGCCGTGGAGCTCATCCCGATGGCGGCACTGGCCGGACTGCTGGTCTACATCGGGGCGCAGATGGTGAACCTGGCGCACCTGCGCGACCTGCGCAGGCAGCACGAGGCCGGGGTCTACCTGGTGACCCTGACCGGCGTGGTGGTGCTGGGGCTGGTCGAGGGCGTACTGGTCGGATTCGCCCTGGCTGTCCTGATGGCGCTGCGCCGTCTCACCGGGGTGACCGTACGCACCGAGGAGCGCCCCGGCCGCCCCGGCCAGTGGCACGTGGTCGTCCAGGGCTCGCTGACGTTCCTGGGAGTGCCCCGGGTGACCCAGGTGCTGCGCACCATCCCCGTGGGCGCGCACGTGGACCTGGACCTGCACGTGGACTTCATGGACCACGCCGCGTTCGAGTCGATCCACGCCTGGCGGATGGACCACGAGCGCAGGGGCGGCAGCGTCGACATCGACGAGGTGCACGAGAACTGGTACGAACGCAACTCCACCCGCACCGCCCCGGTCGCCAAGACCGCGCCGAGCGGGATGGCGCGCTGGTGGGCGCCGTGGACGGTACGGCTGGGCAGCGGGCGCGGCCTCAGCGCCTCGGGGCTGCTGCTGGCCGGGGCGCGGGAGTACCACGCCTCGACCACCGAACGGATGCGTGCGCTGATGGGCCGCCTGGCGCAGAACCAGAGCCCGCACTCGCTGTTCATCACGTGCGCCGACTCCCGGGTGGTGCCCAACCTGATCACCGCGAGCGGCCCCGGCGACCTGTTCACCGTGCGCAACGTGGGCAACCTGGTCCCGCCGCACGGGACGCAACCGCCCGACGACTCGGTGGCCTCCGCCGTCGAGTACGCGGTCTCGGTGCTGGGCGTGCGGTCCATCGTGGTGTGCGGGCACTCGCACTGCGGCGCGATGCGGGCGGTGCTCGACGGCGTGCCGCCGCCGCACCCCGGCCCGGTGGAGCTGGGCGCGCTGGGCCGCTGGCTGCACCACGCCCGGCCGAGCCTGGACCTGCTCGGCGAGACCGCCCCCGACACGCCCCCGGCAGAGGCGGTGCGCCGCCTGTCCCAGGCCAACGTGGTGCGGCAGTTGCGGAACCTGCTCAGCTACCCCGTGGTACGCGACCGCCGCGACCGGGGGCTGCTGGAGCTGATCGGGATGTACTTCGACCTGGAGACGGCCACCGTGCACCTGCTCGACGAGCGGACCGGGAGTTTCGTGGCCGTGGACGCGTCCGTGCTGCCCACTCCGCGCTCCGGAGAGGAAGCGCCCACCGGGCGGGTCCCACTGCGGTAAGCCGGTCGGCTACTCCTCGGCCGTGTCCTCGGCCCTGTCCTGCACGGGCCCCTCCAGGTCGCGCTCGTCGTTCTCGACCGGGGACGCCTGGTAGATGGCGAGCCCGATGATGACGACGATCGCGACAATGGGGAGGCCGAACATCAGCAGGTACACCGTAGGGCTCATGCTCACCGACTCGGGTCTGGAACGCCGCTGCAACTCCCCCAATGTAACGGTGCCCGACGGCACCCCGCAGGACGCACCGGGTTTTTTGCCGGTGTTTCTGCCCGCGGTCTCCCACCGCTCCGCGTGACCAGGGAGTCCGTTGCGCTCCCCGGTCGCGGCGCGGAGGCTTTTCTCGGGACCGCAACCCGCTTTTGCAGCGGCTACCGAACCGGCCTCCGGTCGCCCGCAACGGGGCGGCACCGGGACACGGCGGAGGGACCGACCGGGGAAGGAGGGGGGAGTCGGCCGGTAAGCCGGATTCTGTCGGCCCGTGCGGGCCGGACGGCCATCCATCTGGGACCGCTGTTGCCAACGGCCTCGTGCGGCCTACCCGCGGACATCGGACGGGCAGCCCTCGAACGTCCGCGCAGGGGACCGGGGTCCCCCTCTTGGCCTTGCTCCGGGTGGGGTTTACCGAGCCGGCCGGATCGCTCCGGCCGCTGGTGGTCTCTTACACCACCGTTTCACCCTTACCGCTCCGAAGAGCGGCGGTCTGTTTTCTGTGGCACTGTCCCGCGGGTCTCCCCGGGTCGGTGTTACCGACCACCCTGCCCTGTGGAGTCCGGACTTTCCTCGACACCGCACCGCGGCGCCGCGACCGTCTGGCCGACTCCCCTCTGTTCAATCCTACGGGGTCCGCGGCGTATTCCCGGTCGGCGACCGGCCGCGCCCCCGGCGGTTCAGGACTCCAGGTGGCCGGTGTCGTTGAAGGAGCGCACCACCATCGGCCCGTCGCTGAAGCAGTGGACCTCGCACAGGCACGCCACGTCCAGGTGCATCCGGTACAGCGCCTGCGGCGGGGCGAGCATGGCCTGCTGCACCATCACCTTGATCGGGGTGACGTGGCTGACCACCAGGACGGTCCGCCCCCGGTGGCGGGCCAGCAGCCGGTCCCTGGCACGGGCGACGCGGCGGGCCACCGCGGCGAAGCTCTCCCCTCCGGGCGGGGCGGCCTCGGGGTCGGCCAGCCAGCGGTTCAACTCCCGGGGCGAGTGCCGGCGCGCCTCGGCGAAGGTCATTCCCTCCCAGGCCCCGAAGTCGGTCTCGCGCAGGTCCTCCTCGACCGCCACCTCCAGCCCCAGCTCCTTCGCCGCGTACTGGGCGGTGTCGAGGGTGCGCCGCAGCGGGGAGGAGACGATGACGTCGACCGGGCGCTCGGCGAGCCGCCGGGCCGCGGCCCGCGCCTGCTCGTGGCCGACATCGGTGAGCGCGACGTCGCCGATCCCCGCGAAACGCCGCTCCACCGACAGCGGGGTCTGGCCGTGGCGCAGCAGCAGCAGCCGGGTGGGCTCGGTGTCGGCCGGTCCCCAGCCGAGGGCGGAGTCGCTTTCGGGGCTCGCCGCCTGCTCGACGGGCTCGGCCGCCTGCACCGGCTGGTCGGCGCCGGTGCGCCGTGCGCGCGCCGCGCCGTCCATAGCCGCGTTGGCCAACCGGTCGGCGTGCGCGTTCTGCGACCGCGGCACCCACCGGTAGCGCACCGACCCCAACTCCGAGGCGAGTTCCCGCGCCCGGCCGGCCAGCGGCCGCATGGCCGGATGCTTGATCTTCCACCGTCCCGACATCTGCTCGACCACGAGCTTGGAGTCCATGCGGACCTCCACGGAGGCGGCCGGGTCGATGGCGGCCACCGCCTCCAGTCCCGCGATCAGCCCCCGGTACTCGGCGACGTTGTTGGTGGCCTCCCCGATCGGTTCGGCGACCTCCGCCAGCAGTTCGCCGGTGTCGGCGTCGCGGACGAGCGCGCCGTACCCGGCCGGACCGGGATTGCCCCGCGATCCGCCGTCCGCCTCGATGAGGAGCCTGCGACTCATCGGTGTTCCTCCCGCTCCGCCAAGATCACAGCCCCGAGTCCGCGACGCGCACCAGGATGCGGCGGCAGTTCTCGCAGCGCGTCACCTCGTCCGCCGGAGCATCGCGCATCTCACGCAGCTCGGCCCTGCTCAGCTCCAGCTTGCAGCCCTCGCAGCGACCGTAGCGCAGCGCCGCAGCGCCGATCCCGGCGTTCTGCTCCCGCAGCTTCTGGTAGAGGCCGAGCAGCTCCTCGGGGATCTCCTCGGCAACACGGGAGCGCCGCCGGGCGGCGGAGTCCTGCTCGTCTCCGATCCGCAGGACCGCCTCGGAGCGGCGGTTGTCGGCGGCCTCCCGCTCGGCGGCGACCTCGGCGATGTCCCGTTCCAGTTCGGCGCGCCGCCCCTCGGCGTTCTCCTGGCGCTCCATCACGCCCAGGACGATGTCCTCCAGTTCGCTCTGGCGGCGCCCCAACGAGGCGATCTCCGACTGCAGGCTCTCCAGCTCCCTGGGAGAGGAGACGTGCCCGGCCTCCAACCGTCGGGTGTCGCGTTCGGCTCGCGCGCGCACCTGTTCGACGTCGTTTTCGGCCTTGCGCAGTTCGCGGTCGAGGTCGCGCAGCTCCGTCTCGACGACCGCCAGCCGGTCGCGCAGCTCCGTCAGCCGGGTGTCCAGCCGTTGGATCTGTTCGTGCTCGGGGAGCGTGCGCATCCGGTGGTTGAGCTGGTCCAGTTCGACGTCGATCTCCTGGAGGTCGAGCAGGCGGACCTGGTGGGCGGGTTCTGCTTTCAATTGTCCTCTGTTCTGTTCTCGAAGACGGCGGTGTCGGCGCGGGCCCGGTCACGCGGGGGTGACGGTGGCGCCGAACGACTGTTCCCAGGCGTCGGTGACGATCGTGGACACGCGGGTCTCCACGTTAGCCCGCTTCCCACCCAACGCGTCGACAAGCCGGGCCGCCCCCTCGGCGAGCCAGGGCCACTCGGTCGCCCAGTGCGCGGCGTCGACCAGCGCGACGTCGCCGTGCTCGGCGAACTCCGACGCCGGGTGGTGCCGCAGGTCGGCGGTGAGAAACACGTCCACTCCGGCGGCGCGGGCCGCGCCCAGCAGGGAGTCCCCGGCTCCCCCGGAGACCGCGACCGTGCGCACCGGCCGGTCCAGGTCCCCGGCCACGCGCAGCCCGGTGGCGGTGGCGGGAAGTCCCCGCGCCGCCCGGGCGGCGAAGTCGCGCACCGTCGTCGGCTCGGCGAGTTCCCCGATCCGTCCGATGCCGCGTCTGCCCTCGGGGTCGGCGGGATCGGGGTCCAGCGGCCGCAGCGGCCCGTCCAGGCCGACCGCGGCGGCCAGCGCGTCGGAGACGCCCGGAGCCGCGGTGTCGGCGTTGGTGTGCGCGGTGTACAGGGCGGTGCCGGAGCTGATCAGGCGGTGCACCAGACGGCCCTTGGGCGTGGTGGCGGCCACGCTGGTGACCCCGCGCAGCAGCAGCGGGTGGTGGGTGATGACCAGGTCGGCGCCCCACCGCGCGGCCTCGTCGACGACCTCGGCCACCGGGTCCACCGCGAACAGGACCCTGCGGACGGGTTGGCCGGGGTCCCCGCACACCAGGCCGACCGCGTCCCAGGACGCGGCCCAGGCGGGGTCGTAGACCGACTCGAAGGCCGCGGTCACCTCGTGCAGCGTCAACGGTGAAGAAGTCACGCAGGGCAGCGTAACGCCTCGGATCGGGGCGCGCGGAGCAGGTCTCGGCGCACGTCGGCGCCATCATTTCCGGAAAGCCCCCGGGAAATGACTTAACGACCGATTTCGGCACCGGTCACGCCACCGAAACACACCGGTCCGAGCATCGGGTCGGCCCGCGAGACCCGCGGGTTCTCGCTTCTGGAGGAAATCGTTGACCGAATCGACGACCGCTGAGACCTCCCCGCGCGCCGCACAGCTCCCCGAACGCGCACAACGCGTCGCCGTCCTGGGCGTGGGAGCGGTCGGCGCGCTCCTGGCCGAAGCCGCCCACCAGGCCGGACACCGGGTCACCCTGTGTGTGCGCCGCCCGTTGGACTCGTTGACGGTGGAGCGCGACGGCCGCCGGCGCCGCCTGTGTCTTCCCGTGACCACCAGCCCCGACATGGTCTCCGCGCCGGTGGACTGGCTGCTGCTGGCCACCAAGGCCCAGGACACGCCCCGGGCGCTCACCTGGCTCCGGCGGCTGACCGGTCCCTCGACCACGGTCGTGGCGCTGCAGAACGGGGTGGACCACCACGAGCGCATCGGCCCCCTGCTGGCCCTGGGCGAACTGCTTCCGGCGCTGGTCTACGTCAGCGCGGAACGCCTCACGCACGGGCACGTCCGCCACCGGTGGGGACGCCGCGTCGCCGTCCCGGCGGGGGAGGCGGGGACGGCGCTGGCGCGGCTGCTCGCCGGAACGGAGGTGGAGGTGACGTGTGAACGGGACTTCACCACCGCGGCCTGGCGCAAACTGCTGATCAACCTGGCCGCCAACCCGCTGACCGCGCTCACCCTGCGCCGTGTCGGCGTGCTGCACCGTCCCGACGTGCGGGAACTGGCGCGCGGCATACTCACCGAGGCCGTGCTGGTGGGGCAGGCCGAGGGAGCGCGACTGGAGGTCGGCGACGTGGAGCAGACCCTCGACTTCTTCACCGCGATGCACCCGCACAGCGGCACCTCGATGCTGCAGGACCGGATGGCCGGGCGCGCGGTGGAGCACGACCTGATCACCGGTGCGGTGGTGCGCGCCGCCGACCGGCACGGCATCCCCGTGCCACTGAACCGCGCGGTGCTGGCGCTGCTGCGCGCGTTGGACGACGGGGGATCGGTGGGCGTGCAGTCGACGCTGACCGGGGTCGGTTGATGTTCCCTCGCGCCGGTCGGGGGCAGTGACCCGGTAACGTCGCTGTGTCGATCCATCGAGAAGGGACGAGGGCCGCGGTGAGGTTCCTGGTACGCGAGCGCATCTTCGACGTCGGCGAGGACTACTGGGTGGAGGACGAGGAGGGCAACCGTGTCTTCCACGTGGACGGCAAGGCGCTGCGGCTCCGGGAGACCTTCGAACTGCGGGACGCGGACGGCGACGAGGTCTACCGGATCCGCGAGCGGCTGCTGGCGGTACGCGACACGATGACGGTCTCCCGCGGCGGCGACACCGTGGCGACCGTGCGCAAGCGCATGTTCAACCCGGTCAGGGACAAGCTGGTGGTGGAGCTCGCATCGGGCGGCGAGTGGGAGGTCGTCGGGGACTTCCTGGGCAAGGAGTACACGATCGGCGACGAGCACGGGCCGGTCGCGATCGTCTCCCGCAGGTGGTTCCGGCTGCGCGACACCTACGCGGTGGACGTCAACACGCACCGCTCCGACGCGGGCGGCGACGTGGCCCTGGTGCTCAGCGTCGCGGTGTGCGTGGACGCGCTCACCGGTGGAGACGGCGAGGACTGACCGACGGGGCGGGCGGGAGGCGTCCCGCCCGCCCCGGTCCTCCCGTGGCCTGGGCGGGCGCTAGGCTGGGCGGCCATGGCGCATCCACCCCGCTGTCCCGTCGGAGCGCACGTGCCGGTCTCGGGCGGGCTGGCCCGACGCGGGCTGCCCTACGCCGACGCGGTCGAGGCCGAGGTCGTCCAGGTCTTCGTCACCAACCCGCGCGGTTGGGCCTGCCCTCCGGGGGTCCCCGAGCAGGACGCGCTGCTGCGCGCACGCGTCGACCTGCCCGTCTTCGTCCACGCCTGCTACCTGATCAACCTGGGCTCCCCCGACGACGAGGTGGCCGCCAAATCCGTCGCCTCGCTCGAGCACACGCTGCGCCGCGGCGCGCAGATCGGTGCGCGCGGCGTGGTGGTGCACACCGGCTCGGCGGTCCGCGGCGGCCGTGCCGCGGGGCTGGAGCGGGTGCGGGCGCGGCTGCTGCCGGTCCTGGAGGCGCTGGGCTCCGACGCGCCCCCCGTGCTGCTGGAGCCGATGGCCGGGCAGGGGCAGGTGCTGTGCGCCACCGTGGACGACCTGGTCGCCTATCTGGACGCCCTGGACGGCCATCCCGGGGTCGGGGTGTGCCTGGACACCGCGCACATGTACGGGGCGGGCCACGACATCTCCACCCGGGCCGGGATGCGGGCGATGCTGGACCGGTTCGGTGAGGTCGTCGGCGCCGACCGGCTGCGCCTGGTGCACGCCAACGACTCGGCGGCGCCCTGCGGGAGCCGCCGGGACCGGCACGCCGGCATCGGCTCGGGCCACATCGGGGCCGAGCCGTTCGCGGAACTGTTCACGCATCCGGTCTCGGCGGGGGTTCCGCTCGTGGTGGAGACGCCCGGCCCCGAGGGGCCGCACGCCCGCGACGTGGCGACGCTGAAGCGGCTGCGCGCGGGCGCCCCCGACCGGTCAGGGGCCTCCTCCACCGCCCCGTGAGGGGTGTTCGCGGGTGGGAGTCCATTCGGCGGACGGATGGGTCAGAATGGGGAGGGACCGCGATTGGAGGACACACCGCCATGGATCCCGTGAGTCTGGTGGTCGGCGCGATGATCGCGCTGGGGGGTGTTCTGGTCGGACGTCTCCTGCCCAATCGCCGTCCGCGCGGCGAGTCCCCGCAGACGGCGGTCGAGCGGGCTCCGCGCGGTCCGCAACCGGTCTGCGGCTGCGGGCACCACCTGGTCTTCCACGACCAGAAGACCCGGACCTGCCAGGCTCAGGTGGTGATCCCGGGCCGGTGGACCGGCGAGCGGGGCCACACCTACCGCCGGTGCATGTGCCAGGGCTACCGCGGTCCGGTCCCGGTGGACGAGTACTACGTTCCCGACATCGTGGACGGCGAGTGACCCTTCCTCCGCGGGCGCGGCGCTTCCCGCCGCGCCGCCCCCGTGGGTCCGCGGGCGCCCCCGCGGCGCCTCCCCGCGTCCGGTCGGGTCGGCCGCGGGCGCCCCGGCGGGACCGGCCCCCTCCGAAGGGCCCGCGCTCCTCCTGCGTCGTCCCCGCCACGAGCGTGGCCGCGCAGACCGCGTCGGAGGCCGTTCCGGTGCGGGCGTAGCCGCTCTCCGGCAGTGCCCGGCCCCTGGCTCCGGTGGCGACCGGGTCGACCGGGGCCGCGTCCGACGCCGGCGCGGGCACCGCGACGGCGGTGAGGGGCACGGCGGTCGGGAGCGGCGGCCCTGCGTCCGCCCGGAGCGCGGAACGCCCCCAGCAGGGCAGACACGACACAGGGTGTGCGCGGAACCACAGATTCGACAGTTTTCCCCTTTACAGGGGGTTTACATCACCCATGCGGAGCGTTAACCTCCTGCCTGGGAGCGCTCCCGTGACTCAGGCCACACGGTTCCCTCTCCTCCGGGGCGAGCCCCCACCATCCCGGAGGAGAGACCGCGCCCGCGCCCAGAAGTCTGGGAGCGCTCCCAGACCAGTGGCCCGTCGAGAGAGGAGAACAACCGGAACCGGTGTTCCGCCGGTTTCCCATCCCCCACCTCAGCACAGCGCCGTCCGGCCTCCCCACGGAGCCCGAGAACGCCGTTGTCACCGCCGCGGCCGTGACGGCTGCTTCCGTTGCCGCGGCCATCCTCCCACTCACCGAAATTCTCGTGACGACGCGGTCCCCACAGCACGGTCGCGCCGGTTCTCGGCGTGCCAAAGAACCGGCACGGCGGCTCCGGGACCGGGAAATCCGGAGGTTTTTCCGACCATGAGACCCTTACTGTCCCCCCGACGCCGGCGAACGCTGGTATCGGGCGCGCTCGCGGCGGCGATGGCGGCCGCGCTGCTGTCCCCCGGCGTCGCGCACGCCGCCGTCGCCTGCTCCGTGAACTACGACGACTCCAACGACTGGGGCAGCGGGTTCGTCGCCAACGTCACGGTGACCAACGAAGGCAGCGACCCCATCGAGAACTGGACGGTGGGCTGGACCTTCCCCGGCAACCAGCAGATCACCAACGGCTGGAACGGCGTCTTCAACCAGAGCGGCGCCAACGTCACCGTGCAGCACCCCGCCTGGAACAGCACCATCGCCCCCGGCGGCACCACGTCGTTCGGCTTCCAGGGCACCTACAGCGGCTCCAACGAGGCTCCGCAGAGCTTCACGGTCAACGGCGTCACCTGCAACGGCGCAGAGCCCGAGAACCTGCCGCCCGAGGTCACCCTGACCGCTCCCGCGGACAACTCGACCTTCCTGGTCAACGAGCCGATCGAGCTGACCGCCACCGCCTCCGACCCCGACGGCTCGATCGACCGGGTGGAGTTCGCCGCCGACGACACCGTGCTCGGCTCGGACACCACCTCCCCCTACAGCTTCACCTGGGACGACGCCGAGGCCGGAGCGTACTCGGTGACCGCCGTCGCCTACGACGACGACGGTGACAGCACCGTCTCCACCCCCGCCGCCGTGCGGGTGCTGGACGCGGCCGCCGTACTCGCCTCCCCGAGCACCGTGCGGGTGCGTCAGGGCGAGACCGCCGAGTTCGAGGTGAGCCTGTCCAACCAGCCCTCGGGCAGCGTCACGGCCACCGTCGCGCGCTCCTCCGGCAGCTCGGACCTGACCGTCTCCGGCGGCGCCCAACTGCAGTTCACCTCCAGCAACTGGGACGACCCGCAGACGGTGACCGTCGCCTCCGCCGACAACGGCGGCGACCTGGCCGAGGCGGTCTTCACCGTCAGCGCGCCCGGTCACGACCCCGCCGAGGTGACGGTGCGGGAGATCGACCCGAACACCTCCTCCTACGACGAGGCGTTCCTGGAGCAGTACGAGAAGATCAAGGACCCCGCCAGCGGCTACTTCCGCGAGTTCGACGGGCTCCTGGTCCCCTACCACTCGGTGGAGACCATGATCGTCGAGGCTCCCGACCACGGGCACCAGACCACGTCCGAGGCGTTCAGCTACTACCTGTGGCTGGAGGCCTACTACGGCCGGGTCACCGGTGACTGGGACCCGCTGCACGACGCCTGGGAGTCGATGGAGACCTTCATCATCCCCGGCACCGCCGACCAGCCCACCAACGCCGCCTACGACCCGAGCTCCCCGGCGACCTACATCCCCGAGCACCCGAACTCCGACGGCTACCCGTCGCAGCTCGACAGCGGCGTCCCGGTGGGTGAGGACCCCATCGCCAACGAGCTCAGCAGCACCTACGGCACCGACGAGGTCTACGGCATGCACTGGCTGCTGGACGTGGACAACGTCTACGGCTTCGGGTTCTGCGGCGACGGCACCGACGACGCCCCCGCCTACATCAACACCTACCAGCGCGGCTCGCGCGAGTCGGTGTGGGAGACCATCCCGCACCCCTCGTGTGACGACTTCACGCACGGCGGCCCCAACGGCTACCTCGACCTGTTCACCGACGACCAGGGATACGCCGAGCAGTGGCGCTACACCAACGCGCCGGACGCCGACGCGCGCGCCGTCCAGGTGATGTTCTGGGCGCACGAGTGGGCCGAGGAGCAGGGCAACGAGGCCGAGATCGCGGGCCTGCTGGACAAGGCGTCCATGATGGGCGACTACCTGCGGTACGCGATGTTCGACAAGTACTTCAAGGAGATCGGCGACTGCGTCGGCGCCTCCTCCTGCCCGGCCGGCACCGGCAAGAACAGCGCGCACTACCTGATGTCCTGGTACTACGCCTGGGGCGGCTCGCTCGACGAGTCCTCCCCGTGGGCGTGGCGCATCGGCTCCAGCTCCTCGCACCAGGGCTACCAGAACGTGCTCGCCGCCTACGCCCTGTCGCAGGTTCCCGAGCTGCAGCCCGACTCCCCGACCGGCGTCGACGACTGGGAGACCAGCTTCGACCGCCAGCTGGAGTTCCTGCAGTGGCTGCAGTCCGCCGAGGGCGGCATCGCCGGTGGCGCCACCAACAGCTGGAAGGGCGACTACAGCTCCCCGCCGTCCGGCCTGCCGCAGTTCTACGGCATGTACTACGACTGGCAGCCGGTCTGGAACGACCCGCCGTCCAACAACTGGTTCGGCTTCCAGGTGTGGAACATGGAGCGCGTCGCCCAGCTCTACCAGGTGACCGGCGACTCCCGTGCCGAGGCCATCCTCGACAAGTGGGTGCCGTGGGCCATCGAGCACACCGACGTGGACGCCGACGGCGGCGGCCAGGACTTCCGGGTCCCCTCCGACCTGCAGTGGTCGGGCCAGCCCGACACCTGGACCGGCACCTCCACCGGCAACCCGAACCTGCACGTCGAGGTCGTCTCCCAGAGCCAGGACGTCGGCGTGGCCGCTGCCCTGGCCAAGACCCTGCTGTACTACGCCGAGCGCTCGGGCGACGCCGACGCCCTGGCCACCGGTGAGGGTCTGCTGGACGCCCTGCTGGCGCACCGGGACGGCATCGGCATCGCCACCCCCGAGCAGCCGGGCTGGGACCGCCTGGACGACCCGTGGGACGGCGAGGAGGGCCTCTACGTGCCCGACGGCTGGTCCGGCACCATGCCCAACGGCGACGTCATCGAGCCGGGCGCGACCTTCCTGTCCATCCGGTCGTTCTACCTGGACGACCCGCTGTGGCCGGAGGTCGAGGCGCACCTGAACGACCCGGAGAACGTCGAACCTCCGATCGTGGAGCGTCACCGCTTCTGGTCCCAGGTGGAGATCGCCACGGCGTTCGCCGCCCACGACGAACTGTTCGGCTCCTCCTGAGCCTGACCGGTCCGTCCCCTGATCGGCGGTCCGCGGTGGTGTAAGTGCTCCCCCGCCGCGGATCGCCCGCCACCCCGAGCCGCCCCGCGCACCGCGCGGGGCGGCTCTTCGGTGTCCGCGGTCGGGCACTCAGTCGGTGACCCTGCTCTCCTCGACCCGGTAGACCAGGTCGGCGTAGTCGGGATGCCGCTCGATCCACTTCCTGACGAAGGAGCACACCGGAAGGACCCGCATGCCGTGCGCGCGCACGTCGTCCAGCGCCCCCTGGACCAGGCGTCCGCCCACCCCCTGCCCCTTGTAGGACGGGTCCACCTCGGTGTGGGTGAAGACGACCAGTCCGTCGGTGGTGGTCCGGTACTCGGCGAAGCCGGCGGTCTCCCCACCGTCGCCCCGGGCCTCGTACCGCTTGTTCCCGGGCACGTCGGTCACCTTGACGTCCATGGCTTCCCTCCCGAAGGGTGCCGGAAGCGGCCGCCGCGTTCCGTCCGGTGCAACCCCGGCCCCCGCGACGCCGTTCTCCGAAAAATCCACTGAAGACGTCCTCTTCCCCGTAGCCGTCCGGTCACTCGCGCACCGCCGGGACAGCCGCTCCGTCCCCGCGGCGGCAATAGCATGGTGGGCGGTCCCGGTTTCCGGGGCGGCTGCCACGAGGACGCGAGGAGGGGCGATGGGCGACAGCGTCGCGACGGGACGGCCGTCCGTGCTCGCCGTGTCGGAGGAGGCGCTGGAGCGGGCCGCGCGCGTGCTGCGCGGCGGCGGACTCGTGGCCTTCCCCACCGAGACCGTCTACGGACTGGGCGCCGACGCCGCGAACCCGTCCGCGGTCGCGCGGATCTTCGCCGCCAAGGGACGGCCCGCGGACCACCCCCTGATCGTGCACGTGGCCTCCGCCGCGACCGCCCGCGACTGGGCCGCGTCCTTTCCGGAGTCCGCCCGCGCGCTGGCGGACGCCTTCTGGCCCGGGCCGCTGACCATGGTCCTGCCCCGCTCCGAGCGGGTGCCCGACGCGGTGACCGGAGGACGCCCCACGGTGGGCCTGCGGGTGCCCGACCAGCCCGTCGCGCGCGCACTGCTGGAGCGGTTCGGCGGCGGCGTCGCCGCGCCCTCGGCCAACCGCTTCGGTCGGGTGAGCCCCACCACGGCCGCGCACGTCGCCGCCGACCTGGGCGAGCGGGTCGATCTGGTGGTGGACGGCGGGCCGTGCGCCGTCGGGGTGGAGTCCACCATCGTCGAGATCGACGGCGACCGCCTCGCGGTGCTGCGCACCGGCGCCGTCACCGCCGACGACATCGCCGCCGTCACCGGCCTGCCCGTGGCGGCCACCCCCACCGGTCCGGCCCGCGCGCCGGGGATGCTCGCGGCGCACTACGCCCCCAGAGCGCGGGTGGTGCTGGCCGAGGCCCCCGAGGCCGCCGAGACGGTCGCGCGGTGGGTGGAGAAGGGCCACCAGGTGGCCGTGCTCGCCGAGGTCCTGCCCGCCGACCTGCCGGGCGAGGCGCTGCCGCTGGCCGCGGTGGGTAGCGCGCGCGACTACGCCCGGGTGCTGTACCAGCGGCTGCGCGACGTCGACGCGGCGGGCGCCGACGTGGTCGTCGCGGTTCCCCCGGCGCCGGTGGGGATCGGTCTGGCCGTGCGGGACCGCCTGCTGCGCGCCTCCCGGTCGCACTGACCTCCACCCTGTCTGAACAGGGGTTTTCCGGACATACGGGCTTGCCGCCCGGGGCTGTTTTTGCGATCGTGGAAGATGAGAGCGTATCGGCGATGGGGGGAGGGCCGATGAGAGCTCAGGTTGGAGACCGACTGGTCGTCGAAGGCCCGCGCGACGACCTTCCGGCCCGCGAGGGAGTGGTGATCGCGATCCGGGGCAGGGACGGAGCGCCACCCTACCGGGTACGGTGGCTCGACGACGGACGCGAGACCCTGCTCTACCCGGGTCCCGACGCCCACGTCAAGCCCGCCGTCTCGGGCCGCGGCGAGGATGTCCGGACGGACCTGCGGCCGATGCACACCGCGAAGCGGTGGAACGTCGACGTCGTGGTGTCGGAGGAGAACGAGGACGGCTCGGTGCGCACCCTGGCCGAGGCCCGGCCGGTCTCGGGGGAGTGGGCGAACCTGCGCGGCCACGGCGAGGCGCGCAAGCACCCCGAGGACGTCGACGTCCCGGAGATCGGCGACGAACTGGCGGTGTCGCGCGCCCTGTCCGACCTGGCCCACAAACTGCGCCAGGTGGCGGCCGACGACATCGTCGACCGCACCGGGACACCGTGGCAGCCCACCTGACGGTTTCGGGTGGCGGGAAGAGAGGCGGCGTTCCCGGTCCGGGGACGCCGCAGCCCTGCCCGGCGGACCAGGCGGCCACCTCACCGAACGTGGCCCCGAAGTGGCCCCGGGCGTCCGCGTGTGGCCCTGTCCACACGACCGCTCACCCACGAACGAGGCCCGGAACCGGCGGGACACACCACGGACTCACACAACCCGGTACAGCTCAGCACCGACCGTCACGAGGAAGGTGGGCACGACAGTCGCCACCGTTCCCGCGAGTCGGGGGAGAATCGCGAGGAGCGCCAGGACGCGAGGGTCAGGTGCGCTCCCGTCCTGGGAACAGGGGTGGAGTCAGCGTCCGGTGGCGCCGTCGATCAGTTCGCGGAGGATGTCAGCGTGACCCGCGTGGCGGCCGGTCTCTTCGATCATGTGGACGAGCGCCCAACGGGCGCTGGGAGCGGGGCGCCCGGGCAGCGACCGGGGCCGGGGAAGCGGTGCGGCCAGGTCGGCGCACCCGTCGAGAACGTCGTTCGCGCACGCGACCGCCCTCCGGTAGCGGGCGACGACGTCGGCCACACTGTCCGCAGGCGCGGCCCGGAAGGTCGCCGACCAGTCGGTGACGACGTCCCCGAGGAACACCGACCGCTCAACGAAGGTCAGGTGCTGGAGCAGGCCGAGCAGGTTCGTGCCTGACGGCACCCCGGCCGTGCGGACCTGTGGTTCGGGCGCGTCCTCGACCTTCGCGGCGATCGAGGTCCGCAGGTAGTCGAGGAACCCGCGCAGAACGTCGGTTTCGCTGCCTCCGGTCCGGGGCGGCGGTGTGTCGCCGCGGCGGTCGCGGCGCGAGGCGGTGGGCATGGTGGTCTCCTTCGTGGGACGCGGACCCGGCTCCGGGTCAGGCGGCGCGGCGGACGAGCAGAACGTGGTCGGTGACCTCGGCGGTGTGCCCGCCCGGACCGGTCGCGATCCGGCGGGGCGCCTCGGCCCGCTCGACCGTCCACTCCGCCGGGTCCAGACCGATCCCCGCGGCGACCTCGCGCGGGGTCAGGTAGCGGACGTCGGGATCCTGGTTCCACGACCACGGCGCGGTCGAGCCGTGGTCGACCACCAGCAGCCGCCCGTCCGGGCGCAGCGCGTGCGCGGCCGTGCGCAGGACGCTCGCCCGGTCCAGGTCCACGGGGGTGTGGAGGTAGTGGGCGCAGACCAGGTCGAACCGGCCCCGCGGGAAGGACACCTGCAGGTCGTGCCGCTCGGCGACGACCAGGCCGTCCAGGCCGTGGGAGAGGGCGAGGCCGGCGAGTCGCTCGACCGCCACGGCCGA
Source organism: Thermobifida halotolerans (assembly GCF_003574835.2). Taxonomy (NCBI): domain Bacteria; kingdom Bacillati; phylum Actinomycetota; class Actinomycetes; order Streptosporangiales; family Nocardiopsidaceae; genus Thermobifida; species Thermobifida halotolerans. The sequence continues at coordinate 2,718,173 of NZ_CP063196.1, forward strand.
GACGTCGACAGCGGTGACGTGCCACCCCCGGCGGGCGAGCCACAGCGCGTCGCCGCCGGTGCCGCAGCCGAGGTCCAGCGCACGGCCGGGCGGCAGACCCGTGACCGTCTCGGTGAGTCGGAGGTTCGGCCGCGGGTCGGCGGTCGCCGGTCGGGCCGCGTGGACGCCGTCCCAAAACGTGGCCGCATCGGTGGTGCTCATCGGGACTCCTTGTGTCGGGATGCGCCCAGTCTCATCGTTTCCGCTGTCCTCGGCACGAAATCTTGCGGTTATGGCAAGCTGGTCGCGTGGACCGCGCAACGGAAGACGTACTCGGCGTGGTGGGCCCGCGCCTGCGCGCCCTGCGTCGTGCCCGCGGCATCACCCTCGCGGATCTGGCGGCGGCAACCGGGGTGTCGGAGAGCACCCTGTCGCGGCTGGAGAGCGGTCGGCGCCGAGCGACCCTGGAGTTGCTGCTGCCGCTGGCCCGTACCTACGACGTCCCGTTGGACGACCTCGTCGGCGCCCCGCGCACGGGTGACCCCCGGATCCATCTGAAACCGATCCGGCGGTTCGGGATGGTGTTCGTTCCGCTGTCCAGGCGGCCGGGCGGTACGCAGGCGTTCAAGATGATCATTCCGGCTCGGCCGGAACCGCTCGAACCGGCCCCGAAGACGCACGAAGGCTTCGAATGGCTGTACGTGCTCAACGGTCGCCTGCGGCTGGTGCTCGGAGAACGCGACCTGACGCTGTCGCCCGGGGAGGCGGCCGAGTTCGCCACGTCCCTGCCGCACTGGCTGGGCAGCGCCGACGGCGGCGCGGTCGAGCTCCTCATCCTGTTCGGCCTGCAGGGAGTGCGCGCGCACGTGCGCACCGGCCCGGGGGCCGAGCCCTCGCCTTACTGACCCGCCATGGCCGCCCCCGGAACGGCGACAGCCCCTCGCCGAAGGCGAGCGGGCGCGAACGCACACCGGAGGCCGGGGATCGCCCCAAAGGAAACAACGAAGCGCCCCGGCGAGGTGGCCGAAATCCCCGAACAGGGTCACTTCGGAGCGAAGTGGACCCTAGGCAACGCAGCCGTCTGGGGGTGGTGGCTCCGGACCGGGCGGCAGCCCACAACCGGAGTCACCCCCAGACGTTGCGACGGCGCGCAGCGCCGTCGCCTTGATCCCACACAGCCCAATTCGGCAGTGCTGACAGTCAGAGTCCGAACCAGGTTTCTCGGCCGTGTTCGGCGTCGGACTCGGGTTTGGAATGTGTTTGCCGCACCATAAATGCGGACAGCCAAACGCGTAGAGCCAACCGAAGGAGTCGCCGTGTTCGGTCTGGTGGTCAAGTTCGTCCTGAAGGACGAGGCCAGCGCGCAGGGGTTCGATGCGCTCGTGGCCGAAACACTGCCCAGAATCCGGGAGAGCGAGCCGGGCACGCTGGTCTACGCGGTGCACGAGGTGGCCGGTGAACCGCTGCAGCGGGTCTTCTACGAGATGTACGCCGACCGGGCGGCCTTCGAGACCCACGAGGAGCAGCCGCACGTGCGGCGCTTCCTCCAGGAGCGCGGCCAGTACCTGGAGTCCTTCTCGGTGGACTTCCTGAGCCTGCGGGACGCCAAGGGCGTGGCGGGGTGAGTAAGGAGTACCAGAACCTGGAGCAGTTCGGCTCTGCCCCCGACTGGCGGCTATTCACCGGAGTACACGGCGGCCCACTGCCGACGGTCACCTATCGCAGGGCCTGGCAGTGGGCGCGCGAGCAAACACTCAGCGAGGCCGAACAGCGTTCCCCGCCGGCCCGCAACGCCTACTCGCTGCGTCACACCTGCGTCTCCACATCGCTCATCGCCGGAGTGTCGGAGACCCTGGTCGCCCAGTGAGCAGGCCACAGCGTCGCCGTGCTCAAACGGATCTACGCCAAGTGCCTGGTCGGTGAGGAAGAATGCGCCAAGAAGCAGATCGAGGAGGCACTGAGAAGAGGCTAAGGACTCAGCGCGTATTCAGCGCAGGTACCTACCACTGCCCATCGCCATTCGTAGACAACCACCGACGCACAAGAACGCCCCTTGGCCTGTCTGCGCAGGTCAGGGGGCGTTTCTCATGCTCACGGAAGAGTGGACCCCGGGCAAACCAACTACAACCCGGCCCAGCTCGCGACCAAGTTCGAAGCACTCCTCCGCGAGCTGCCCGCACCGACGGCACCACTCCCCCAGCGGAGGAGGCCCACGAAGAAGCCGGGCACCGCGAAGCGCCTCAAGCCCCACGAAGTCAACGAGCTGATTGCCGCCTACCAAGCAGGCACGAACGTCTACACGCTGGGCGAACGCTTCGGCATCACACGGCAGACGGTGAGCGCCATCCTCAAACGCCACGGTGTTCGGACGCGATGGAACCGCCGGTCCGCGAAGCGGATCTGATGATCACCCACCAGGTTTCTGGTCTATGTCCGAGCGTGAGACCTCTCCCGATCCTTGTACACCGACACCGCCAGGAGGTTACACTTATTACAGTTAATGAGGAGGGTGACATGGCCACAACACTGAACAGAGTGGTGGAGGATATCGCTCCGCTGGCGTCGGAAGAGCAGCGGGAAGCCACCCGAGCAGCGATCAGCCAGATCCTCAGCGACACAGCACAGGTGGCGCTGAGACTACCCGGCGGAGAAGAGTACCGACTCGACGGAGACGAACTACGCGCTCTCCGGGCGATCGCCCTTGCCAGGGCGAACGGCCAACGCGTCTCCGTCATCAGCCACGACGTGATACTCAGCCCACAGCAGGCGGCAGAACTACTCGGCGTGTCCCGGCCCATGGTGTACCGCTTCATCGAGCGCGGCGATCTGACCGCAACACGTGTGGGCACGCACTGGAGGCTGCTGACCGCGGACGTGCTCGCGCTTGCGGAGCGTCGAACGCGACTCGCCGACGGTGTTGACACCGGACTCGACCACGTTGCCCAGGCAATGACTTCCTCGCGCCAAGGAACCGCAGCCAAGGATGGAGCGAAGGAGAGCTGGCGTGCAGCGACTCCCGAGCAGAAGGAAGCATCTTTGGAGCGGGTACGTCGCAGGACAAGGGGCCGGCGTCAGTGAACGATGGAGGTTCCCTTCTGGGTGTCGTACTGGACGCCAACGTCTACATTGACGCTGTCAGCGGCAACAACCTGGAGGTTCTCGGTGACCCGCTGAAGTTCGACGGCATACCGTCACTTCCTCCCCGGCGGGTGCATCCAAGCCTGCACGTCCTCGGAGTCATCCGCGACGGAGGGATCTTGGGACGGGGATATGCCTTGGAGGTCAGCGAGCACATCCTCGCCATGGTCGATCACAAGCTGATCGGCGCAGGATGGATGGAATCGGATGTGAACACCTACATCGATCTCATCTGCGATCTGGCTGAACTGTCCGGAGGCGGCTACTACGGTGACGTCCCGCAGACGCAACATGACTGCGAGGACCCCGAGGACAATCTCATCCTCGACCTGGCTGCCTTCACCGATGCATCTCTGATCGTCAGCAACGACAGTGACCTGCTCGTTCTCGGTCGTCCGAACGGGTGGAAAGGTCGGGGCATCGTTTCTCCCGCCGACTTCACCAAGCGAGCCGAAGCCGCGATGCGTTACAGGTGAGACGGTCACGCCGAAGGCACTAGCGGTTGCCCGCACCGGGGCAATCGGAAGTTCCCTGGAGGAAAAAACGAGACGACCCTGCGAGGCGGCCGAAGGCCCCCGAGCAGGGTCGTCCCGAGTCCGTGGGCGCGAGAGGACTCGAACCTCCGACCGCCCGCTTGTAAGGCGGGTGCTCTGACCAACTGAGCTACACGCCCGTGCACCCGGATGCCCGACCGGGCGGGCATCCTCCCGCAGGGAGATAGTACCGGTTCAGGCGGGTCAGCGTCGCACGCGTGGTCCGGCCAGGCCGCTCAACACCCGGGACAGCGCCTGCTCCACCTCGTTGGTGAGGGCCGCGTCCACCCGGGGCGGCTCGACCGCGGACACCGCCTGCGGGCGGACCTCACCGCAGCCGTGGCACTCGATCTCCCCCAGACGGGAGATCAGGAACGTGGAACGGCAACAGCCGCACCGGTCCAGGTCCGCCTTCCAGTCCCGACTGACCAGGCAGTCCGGGCAGATCAGCACCTGGCGTTCCCGGCGGACCCCGCGCTTCCACGGCTCGCCGCCGCCCGCGGGATCGCTCGGCCGCGCCCCGCACAGGTAGCAGGGCATGGATTTCTCCTTCGGTTGTTCTCAGTCCAGCTCGACGAGCGCCTTGCGGTAGTCGTCGAGGTCGCGGCCCCGGGAGATCGGGTTGACGATCTTCCAGCGCACGACCCCCTCGGTGTCGACCAGGAAACTGCCGCGCAGCGCGACCCCCCTGGCGTCGTCGAAGACCCCGTACGCCTGGGCGACCGCGCCGTGCGGCCAGAAGTCCGACAGCAGCGGGAAGTCCACGCCCTCCTGATCGGCCCAGATCCGGTGGGCGAACATGGAGTCCACCGAGATTCCCAGCAGTTGGACGTCGCGTTCGGCGAACTCCTCCGCGCTGTCGCGGAGCTGGCGCAGCTCATCCTCGCAGATACCGGAGAAGGCCAGCGGATAGAACACCGCCGCGACCCTCGCGCGGCCCCGGAAGTCCGACAGGCGGACGGTCTGGCCGTGCTGGTCGGCGAGCTCGAAGTCGGGCGCGTACTGGCCAACCTCGATCGACATGGGTTCTCGATTCCTGTCCCGGCCGCGCGCCGCCCCGAGCGGGGGACGGCACGCGGCCCGTGTCGGGCTCCGACGTCCGCGGCGTCGACGGAGAGGAGCGCAGGATCGTCAGCGCTGTCCCCTGGGCAGCACGAGCCGGGTACCCGACCAGTCGGGTCCGGCGCTCACCGCGCTGGTCTGCGACAGTCCCGCGGTCGTCGCGGCTTCCGCGACGTCGCTGGGTGAGACGTGCCCCTCTCTCCCGGCCTTGGGGGTCAGCACCAGGATGGTGCCGCCGCCCTCGATCGTGGCGGACACGTCCACGAGCACGTCGGTGAGATCGTCCTCCTCGTCATCGCGCCACCACAGCAGTGCCGCGTCCACGACGTCGGGGTAGTCCTCATCGACCAGCTCATTGCCGGTGGCTTCGGCGATCGACCGGCGCAGCTGCTCGTCCACGTCGTCGTCGAACCCAAACTCCTGCACCACCTGACCCGGTTTGAACCCGAGTCGTTCGGCCAGGCCGCGTTCGCTCTGCGCCTGGCCCGCGGTCGCGCTCACGAAAAGTCCTCCTCCACTTCGATGTCGCCCGTCTGTCACGGGCACGGCCGCGACTGGTCCCGTTTCCGGGGCGATCCCGCCGTTGCTGGCTAAGTTCACACGCTGGGTACCTGATTCGTCAACGCGTGTTCGCTTGTGTGATCTGCTTCTACCATCCTGCCCCCTCCGCCGGACTCGTCAAGAACGACAACCGGATCTGGCGGTCGGGATTGTCGATGTTCAGGTCGACAACGGCGACAGACTGCCACGTCCCCAGGGCGAGTTTCCCCGAAACCACGGGAACGGTGGCGTAGGGGGCGATGAGGGCGGGCATGACGTGCGAGCGACCGTGGCCGCGCGACCCGTGCCGGTGCCGCCATCGGTCGTCCGCGGGGAGGAGGTCGCCCAGACTGGCGAGGAGATCCTCGTCGGAGCGGGAGCCCAGCTCCATGATCGCCACTCCGGCCGTGGAGTGCGGGACGAACACGTTCAACAGTCCGTCTCCGCCGGTCTGCGCGACGAAGTCGGCGCACTGCGGGGTGATGTCGACGATCTTCTCGGATCCGCCGGTGTGCAGATCGAGCATTGTGGTCCGCATGCGGCAACGGTTACCCATGTTCGGACCGGTTGCAACCTCGTTTCCCCCTCGTCCGCTCCGGGCGGAAACGGAACGCCGACCGTTCCCGGGTCCCGGACTGGTCCGCCCCGCACGGAAGAGACCATACTCACGCCAGGGGCGGGGCGCCCCGAGACGATGTCGACGGCGGGAGAGACAGTGGGGAACGGACTGCGGCTCGGCCCGATGCTGCGCCACGTGAGTGAGACAACCGCCACGATCTGGGTGGAGACCGACGCTCCCGGCACGGTCACGGTCAGCGCCGGGGATCTGGCCGCGCACGCCGACACGTTCGCGGTACACGGGCACCACTACGCCCTGTGCGAGATCGGGGGACTGCGGCCGGGGCAGTCCGTGGAGTACCGGGTGAGCGTGAACGGGGTTCCGGTGTGGCCGGAACCGGGCTCGCCGCATCCGCCGAGCCTGCTGCGCGCACTGGACCCCTCGGCTCCCCAGCGGCTGCTGTTCGGCTCCTGCCGCACTCCCACCGACCACGGCCCGGCCGCGGTGGCGCGCTACGGGGCGGACGTCCTGCGCGCCTACGCGCTGCGTCTGGCCGAGGCCCGCCGTGCGGCCGCTCCGGCCGCACCGGAACCCACCGCGCTGCTGCTCATCGGCGACCAGGTGTACGCCGACGAGATCCAGCAGCCGATGCGCGAGTACCTGGCCGCCCGGCGCGCCCACACCCCGGCGCACCGGGTCCGCCCGCCCGACGACGAGGTGGTGTTCTTCGACGAGTACGCCGAGCTGTACCGGCTGTCGTGGAGCGACCCGGACGTCCGGTGGCTGCTGTCCACGGTGCCCACGCTGATGCTCTTCGACGACCACGACATCCGCGACGACTGGAACACATCGGGGACCTGGCGCCGCCGGATCGCCGAGAACCGGTGGTGGCGTCCCCGCATCACCGCCGGACTGGGCTCCTACTGGGTCTACCAGCACGCGGGCAACCTCTCCCCGGAAGAGCGCGCCGCGGACCCGGTGTGGCGGGCGCTGCGCGACGGCGGGGACGGCGGCGCCGCCCTGGACGCCTTCGCGTGGCGGGCCCACGACGAACCCGACTCCTACCGCTGGAGCCACTCCCACGCCTTCGGCCGCAGCCGGGTGCTGATGGTGGACACCCGGTGCGGCCGGGACGTCGCCGACGACCGCGCCCGCTCCATGCTCGGCTCCGCGGGCGGACGGTGGTTGGACGAGTCCCTGACCGGGGACGTGGACCACCTGGTGGTGGCCAGCACCCTGCCGTTCCTGCTGCCGAAGGGCGTCCACTACCTGGAGGCGTGGAACGAGGCGGTGTGCGCGGGCGCGTGGGGCGAGCGGCTGCGCGGGCCGGGTGAGCGACTGCGCCAGCGACTGGACCTGGAGCACTGGGCGGCGTTCCAGCGGTCCTTCGCCGCGGTGTCGGAGGCGGTGCTGGAGGTGGCCGACGGCGGGCGCGGCACACCCCCGGCGAGTGTGCTGTTCCTCGGCGGGGACGTGCACTTCTCCTACCTGGCGCGGGCGCGGGCCCGCGGCCGACGGACGGACACGGTGATCGCGCAACTGGTCTGCTCTCCCCTGTGCAACTGGCTGCCGCCCGCGATGCGCCGCATGACGTGGCTGGCCGGACGGGCGGTCACCGGGCTGGGCTGCCGCGTGCTGGCCCGACTGGCGGGGGTGCGCGCCCCCGCCCTGGACTGGCGGCTCAGCGGCGGCCTCTGGTACGACAACGCCCTGGCCACCCTCGTCCTGGACGGCCGCAGCGCCTCGGTGCGCTGGGAGCACTCCCCCACCGCCCGCGCCGTGTCGGAGGCGGACTCCGGGGTTCTTGCCCGGCCGCCGCTGCGGGACCTGGCCGCGCGCGTCCTCACCTGAGGGTGGTCCCGGCGTCCGGGGGCGAACACCGGGCGGTCCCCCGGTGTCGGCGTCACCGCAGGCGGCGAAACCGCAGGCGTGTTCCCGGGCGGGCCTGGGCGGCCCAGCGGAGGTCGGCGGAGACCACGACGGCGATCACCGGGTAGCCGCCGGTGACGGGGTGGTCGGCGAGGAAGAGCACGGGGTCGCCGTCGTGCGGGATCTGCAGCGCGCCGGGAACCATGCCCTCGCTGGGCAGCTCCCCGGCGCGGGCACGGGGCAGCGGCGGCCCCAGCAGCCGCGCGCCGACCCGGTCGGTGCGGTCGCTGACCACGTAGACGCCGTTCAGCAGGGTGTGCACGGCGTCGGGGGTGAACCAGTCGTGGCGCGGTCCCAGGACCACGCGCAACTCGACCTCGTGGCCGGGGAACGCGGCGTCGGGGGCGAGGTCGACGACGGGCGGGGTCGGCGGCGGCGCGCCCACCGGGAGCACGGTCCCCGGGGTGACCCTGTCGGGGCCGAGCCCGGCGAGGGTGTCGGTACTGCGCGACCCCAGCACCGGGGGCACGCTGACGCCGCCGCGCACGGCCAGGTAGCTGCGCAGTCCGCGGTCGGGAACGCCCACGCGCAACTCGGCTCCGTCGCGCAGGTGCAGGACGGTGTTCACCGCGGCGGCGCGCCCGTCGACACCGACCGGTCCCGGAGCCCCGGTGACGGCCGCCGTCACGGCCCCGCGGGCGCGCACCCTCAGCCCGCCGAGGGTCGCCTCCAGGGCGGCGGCGCCGGGCGGGTTGGCCACCAACCGGTTGGCCAGCGCGTAGGAGACCGCGTCGGCCGCTCCCGACCGGCCGACACCGAGCGAGGCGTGGCCGACTCTGCCCGCGTCCTGCACCGTGGTGAGGACACCGGTCTCCAGCACCTCCAGTGCCGCCATGCGTTCCGTCCCCTCCCTGTCCTGCCCCGGCGCGGCCCGGCCGGAGCGCGGGCGCGCGGGCGCCGTCCCCGTCACACCGGGACGAACCTGACCCGCACGCCGGGGCGCAGCAGTCCCGGCGGGTCGCGGTCGAGGTCCCAGACCACGGTGTCGGTGCGGCCCAGCAACTGCCAGCCGCCCGGTGAGCTGCGCGGGTAGACGCCGGTGAAGCCGCCCGCCAGGGCGACCGATCCGGCGGGCACCCGGGTGCGGGCCTCCGCCCGGCGCGGCACGTGCAGCCGGGGGTCGTCGCCCACGAGGTAGCCGAATCCGGGCGCGAACCCGCAGAAGGCCACGGTCCAGGTGGCCGAGGAGTGCGCGGCGACGACCCCGGACTCGCCCAGCCCGGTGGCCGCGGCGATGTCGGGCAGGTCCGCGCCGTCATAGCGCACCGGGATCTCCACCTCCTCCGCCGCGGCGAGGTGGCGGGGCCGGGGCCGCAGCGCGCGCACGGCGGCGGCGACCGCGGCGGTGTCGTGGCCGGGGCTGACGCGCAGCAGCACGGTGCGCGCGGCGGGGACGAGCTCTTCCACTCCCGGCGGCGGTTGCGCGGCGAGCGCCGCGTGCAGCGCCACGACCTCGTCGAGGTCGGCGACCTCGACGAGCACTCCGGTGTCGCCGCAGTCCAGGACGCGCATCCGTTCCTCCCCGCCTCAGTCGCGTTCCAGGGCGAACGCCGCGATCCGCACGCCCGCGTCGGCCAGGCGCCGCGCCACCTGCTCGGCGACGCGCACCGCGCCGGGGGTGTCGCCGTGCACGCACAGGGAGTCGGCCCGGACGCGCACCGGGGTGCCGTCGACCGCGGTGACGGGCTCGCCGTGGACGATCCGCAGGCAGCGTTCGGCGATCTCGTCGGGATCGTGCAGCACCGCCCCGGGCTGTCGGCGCGGCACCAGCGTGCCCTCGGGCGTGTAGGCGCGGTCGGCGAACGCCTCCCGCACGGTGCGCAGCCCCGCCTGCTCGGCCAGCTCCAGCCACCGCGATCCGGGCAGTCCCAGGACGGACAGTCCGGGGTCGTAGAGACGGACCGCCTCGACGACCGCGCGGGCCTGCTCCTCGTGGTGGACGATCGCGTTGTACAGCGCCCCGTGCGGTTTGACGTAGCGGACACGGTCCCCGGCGATCCGCGCGAAGGCGTCGAGCGCGCCGATCTGGTAGATGACGTCGTTGGTCAGTTCGCCGGCCGGCACGTCGATGAACCGCCGTCCGAAACCGGCGAGGTCGCGGTAGCCGACCTGGGCCCCGACGGCGACGCCGCGGCGGACGGCCTGCCCGCAGACCCCGCGCAGCACGGTGGGGTCCCCGGCGTGGAAGCCGCAGGCGACGTTGGCGCTGGTGACGATGGACAGCAGTGCCTCGTCGTCGCCGAGTTCCCAGCGACCGAAACCCTCACCGAGGTCGGAGTTGAGGTCGATGCGCATCGGGGTCTTCCTGTTCGTGCGGTCGGTCGGGGCCGACGGCGCGTCCGCACCGTGCCGTCCTCCGCCCGGGAACCGCCCGGAGGACGGGACCGGGTCAGTTTCCCTGGTTGTTCTTGGCCCTGTGGCGCTGTTCGACGCGCCTGCTCCGCGGCCTGGGTCGGGTGTTGGCGCGCAGCCGCAGCAGTTGCAGTTGCACGGGCAGGCGCAGCGCGGGGCCGGTCGCGGAGCCGCTGCGCGTGCCCTTCGGGGAGTCGGCGAACCCGGGCACCACCGCCTCGACCGGGGTCATGGGGGTGCTCGGCGGGGTCAGGCGGTCGGGTACGCCGGGAAGGGCGGGGGCCTCCTCTCCCGCCGCCTCCTCCTGCTTCTCCCGCTTCCTCCGCCTCTTCCACAGGGACTCGCCGAAGCTTTTGGCGGCCTTCGGGGAGCGTTCGCCGGACAGGCGCGCGCGGCGCCGGTCGAGCAGGCGGGTGATCAGCGGCCACTCCACCCTGGCGGGCTGGGCCAGAGCGGCCCACAGGTACGCCTTGGTGCCCCACGCCTCCATCGCCCTGCGGGCCCGGGAGACGGTGAAGTATCCGGGAAACGCCAGCAGCAACTGCGGCCAGGCCAGCAGGAAGGCGACGGTGTAGGGGAACAGCCCGCCTCCCGCGATCGACGCCGCGGCGCCCATCACGACGGGTGTCATCGCCAGACCGATGCGCAGACCGGTGATCTGGCGGAAGCGGTGCAGCGAACGGCGCACCGAGACCTCGGGCGGGATTCCCTCGGGCAGCGGCGTGGGCTGGGCGACGCACGCCAGCAGCAGTGAACCGACCGCGACCGACACGGCCAGCAGGATCGTCCATCCCGGCGCCGACCACTGACCGCGCAGGACAAGAGCGAGCAGCCCCAGCACCAGGACCGGTATCGGGATGTAGAAGAAGACCTGGCGTCGGATCTGGCCTGCCGCCGTGGGCTCCTGGACGTATTCCACGACGCGAGTACGCAACCGCTCCACCACGGACGCCGCCACTACTCCCCCTTACCACGTGTTCCGTCTCACCAACCGGTTGACACGCCCCTGCGCCGGGCCGGAGAACCGTGACCACGGTACGAAGAGAAGCGGACACAACCTCTGCGCGTGTCCACCGCTCACGTTATCCGGTTTTCACGTGTCGTGCGGCTTCTTTCTGCCACCCCTCCCGGTGCCGAAACACCCGTCGGGAACGGCGCTTCCGCCGCTTCCGGGAAACGCGGAAGGACCGCGGGAGGGTTCCCGCCGCCGGATCCGGGGCTCAGCCGCGTTCGGCCAGCCGCCCCAGGGTCAGCGCGATCCGCAGCACGAAGGAGCCGCGCCCGTCCGCGGGGGCGAACCCGGTGAGCTCGGCCACCCGGCTGAGCCGGTAGCGCACGGTGTTGGGGTGGACGAACAGCATCCGCGCGGTGGACTCCAGGGACGAGGCGTGCTCCAGGTACACCGCCAGGGTGTCCAGCAGGGGGGTTCCCGCGTCGCGCAGCGGCAGGTACACCTCTTCGACGAGTCTACGTCGAGCGTCCCGGTCGCCGTCCAGTGCCCGTTCGGGCAGCAGGTCCTCGGCGGCGACCGGTCGGGGCGCGTCGGGCCACCCCGGGGCCGCGCGCAGGCCGTCCACCGCGGCGCGGGCCGACCGACTGGCGGCGCGCAGGTCGGACACCGGCGGCCCCACCACCACGGCTCCGGGGCCGAAGAGCCCCGCCAGGGGGGTGGCCGCGGCCATCGGGTCGGGGGTGGTCTGGTCGTTGACGCCCACCACGACCACCACCCGCTCCCCCTGGACCCCGGCGAGCACGTCGTGTCCGGACCTGCGGGCGCGCGCCCGCAGGTCCGCCAGGACCTCCTCGGCGTCCTGGTCTCCGAGGAGCCCGGCGATCGCGATCACCGGCGTGCGCGACCAGCCCAGCGACGCCCCCCAGGTCTGCAGCCCCTCCTCGCGGTCCCCGTGCAGCAGCGCGTCGACGATGAGCGCCTCCAGGCGGGCGTCCCAGGCGCCCCTGGCCTCGGCGGCCCGGGCGTAGACGCGGGCGGTGCTGAAGGCCACCTCCCTGCTGTAGCGGAGCATGGCCTCGCGCAACTGCTGCTCGCCGCCCGGCGCGGCCAGTTCCGTGACGCGGCTCTCCACGACGTCGATGACGACCCGCACCATCTCCACCGTCTGCTGCAGCGACACCGAGCGGGTCAGTTCCCGGGGCGCGGTGCCGAAGACCTCCACGGCGATCGCCGGGCGTCCCCGGTCGGGGTGCTTGAACCAGTCGACGAAGGCGGCCACACCCGACTGGGCGACCAGCCCCACCCAGGAGCGGTCCTCGGCGGACATGGAGCGGAACCAGGACAGCCGCTGCTCCATCCGTGCCACCGCGGCGGTGCCCAGGGAGCCCATGGCGCGTTCCAGCCGCCGCACGGTCTCCGCGCGCACGGCGGCCTCGTCGGTCGGGGGCGCGTCAGTGGAATCGGTGGTCATTCCCCTAGGGTGGCACCCCGGGCCGGGACGGCCGTCCGGTGGGATCCCCGCTTCCGGAAGCCGGGAGACCAAAAGGTGACCCAGGACACTCTCATCTCGGGTATCAGCTCCCGTTTTTGTGAGGGTTCTACAAAACACGGGCGGTGAACTTCGTACCTGTCTCTATCAAGCTGGTGATGTTCTACAGGGCAAGGTGGATGCTGTGCTTGCAATCGTCGCTCCGGGCCAAGGGGCCCAGGTACCCGGTTTCCTCTCCGCGTGGCTCGAACTCCCCGGCATGGCGGAGCGGTTCGCCGAGTGGTCGGACGTGGTCGGCCTCGACCTCGTCCACTACGGCACCGCCGCCGACGCCGAGGAGATCCGTGACACCGCGGTGGCCCAGCCGCTCCTGGTGAGCGCGGGCATCGCGGCGACCGTCGCGATGTTCGGCGACCTCGACTCCGCCGCGTCGGTCGACGTGGTCGCCGGGCACAGCGTCGGCGAGTTCACCGCCGCCGCGGTCGCCGGGGTGCTGTCCCCCCGCGACGCGCTGGCCCTGGTCGCCGAGCGCGGCCGGGGCATGGCCGAGGCCTCCGCCGTCACCCCCACCGGCATGACCGCGGTGCTGGGCGGCGACCGCGACGAGGTGCTCTCCGCGATCGAGGCCGCGGGCCTGACCCCCGCCAACGACAACGGCTCGGGACAGATCGTCGCCGCCGGCACCGTCGAGCAACTGGAGGCGTTCGCCGCCGCTCCCCCCGCCAGGGCCCGGCTGCGTCCGCTGTCGGTGGCCGGCGCGTTCCACACCCACCACATGGCTCCGGCGGTGGATCGGGTCGACGCGCTGGCGGCCACGACGAGCGCCGACGACCCGCGCACCCGACTGCTGTCCAACCGTGACGGCGCGGTCGTGACGTCGGGGGCGGAGTACCTGTCCCGCCTGGTGTCGCAGATCAGCTCACCGGTCCGGTGGGACTCCTGCACCGCCACGCTCGCCGACCTCGGCGTCACCGCACTGATCGAACTCCCTCCCGCGGGCACCCTCACGGGTCTGGCCAAGCGCGCGCTGCGCGGCGTCGAACTGCTCGCCGTCAAGTCTCCCGAGGACCTGGACCGGGCGCGTGAACTCGTCAAGACGCACGCGGGCGCGGTCTCCGCCGACCTGGAAGGGCAAGCGTGATGAAAACCTCCCCAGCATCCCCCGGAGCGCGTGTCGTCGCCTTCGGCGAGTACCAGCCCGCCAACGTCGTCACCAACGACGACCTGGCCGCCCGAGTGGACACCTCCGACGAGTGGATCCGCAGCCGCGTGGGCATCGCCGAGCGCCGCATCGCCTCCCCCGAGGAGAGCCTGACCGACATGGCGGTGGCCGCGGGCGGCAAGGCGCTGGCCGCCAGCGGACTGGGCCCCGAGGCCATCGACCTGGTGATCGTCGCGACCTGCACCCAGAAGGACCAGATCCCCAACACCTCGGCGAGCGTGGCCGCGCGCCTGGGCATCACCGCGCCCGGAGCCTTCGACGTCAACGCGGCCTGCGCGGGCTTCTGCTACGCCCTGAGCCTGGCCAACGACGCGGTGCGCGGCGGTTCGGCGCGCAACGTGCTGGTGATCGGCGCGGAGAAGCTCTCCGACTGGCTCGACTGGGACGACCGCTCCACCTGCGTGATCTTCGCCGACGGCGCGGGCGCCGTGGTGGTGTCCGCGGCGGAGGAGCCCGGCATCGGCCCCGTGGTGTGGGGCAGCTCCGGCGACCGCGCCGACAAGATCTACCTGCGCGACCACAAGTACCTCCACCAGGAGGGCCAGACGGTCTTCCGGTGGACCACCACCGAGCTGTACCCGGTGGCGCTGGAGGCGCTGGAGCGGGCCGGTGTGGCCCCCGAGGAACTCACCGCGTTCGTGCCGCACCAGGCGAACCTGCGCATCGTGGAGTCCATCGCCCGTAGGCTGGGCGCGCCTCAGGCGCTCGTCGCCCGCGATATTGTCACCGCGGGGAACACCTCGTCGGCTTCCATCCCGCTCGCGCTCTCGCGCATGATCGGGCGCGGCGAACTCCCCTCGGGAAGCACCGTGCTCACCCTGGGTTTCGGAGCCGGCCTCACGTATGCGGCACAGGTGCTGCGGCTTCCCTGACACCGCGGTCCGGCTCCGTTTCGCAACACACCGAAGCCGTCGGGCGTGTCCCGCCTCATGGCAGCAAGAACGTAAAGGAGAAACCTGACATGGCCTACTCGGACAAGGAGATCCTGGACGGCCTCGCCGAGATCATCGACGAGATCGCCGGTGTCCCCGCGGGCGAGGTCACCCCGGAGAAGAGCTTCGTGGACGACCTCGACATCGACTCGCTGTCGATGGTTGAGATCGCCGTCGCCGCGCAGGACAAGTTCGGCGTGGAGATCCCCGACGACCAGCTCAAGGACCTCAAGACGGTCCAGGACGTCATCACCTACATCCAGAAGTAGGCGACGCCGTCACCGCCCGCCGACGCCGTACTCGTCGGCGGGCACGTCCAGCCCGCGCTCGGGGATCGTCTTCGAGCGGCCCGCGCGCCGCGGGGAGCACGGCGCACCGACCACCATGACGAGAAGGGCGATCGACCATGAGTAACCGCGAAGTCGTCGTCACCGGCCTTGGAGTCAGCAGCCCTCTGGGAGGCGACGTCGCCACGACCTGGTCGGCGCTGCTCGAAGGTCGATCCGGCATCACCAACCTGCCCGAGGAGTGGCACGAGAAGCTTCCCGTGCACTTCGCGGGCCTCCTCGCCGAGGAACCGTCCGAGAAGCTGGAACGCCACCGACTGCGCCGCCTGGACCGGACCCAGCAGATGGCGCTGATCACCGCGCACGAGGCGTGGGCCGACGCGGGCTCCCCCGAGGTCGACCCGCTGCGCCTGGGTGTCGTGGTGTCCAGCGGCATCGGCGGCATCCTGACCACCCTCAACCAGTACGACACCTTCCGGGAGAAGGGCTGGAAGCGGGTCTCGCCGTTCACGGTGCCGATGCTCATGCCCAACAGCCCGGCCGCCGCGGTGGCCCTGGAGTTCACCGCGCGCGCGGGCTCCCACGCCACGGTGAGCGCCTGCGCGTCCAGCGCCGAGGCCATCGCCGACGGCATCAACATGATCCGCTCCGGCCGCGCCGACATAGTGATCGCGGGCGGCTGCGAGGCCGCGATCCACCCGCTGAACGTCGCCGCGTTCGCCGCGATGCGCGCGCTGTCCACCCGTAACGACGACCCGCAGGGCGCCTCGCGCCCCTTCGACGTCAACCGGGACGGCTTCGTCATGGGCGAGGGCTCGGGCACGCTGATCCTGGAGTCGGCCGAGCACGCCGCCGCGCGCGGCGCCCGCGTCTACGCGGTGGCCGCCGGAACCGGGTACACCTGCGACGCCTACGACATGGTGCAGCCCGACCCGGCGGGCGAGGGGGCGGCCCGCGCCATCTCCGCCGCGATCGACGACGCGGGACTGCGTCCCTCCGACATCGCGCACGTCAACGCGCACGCCACGTCCACCCCGGCCGGCGACGTCCCCGAGACCATCGCGATCCGCACGGCGCTGGGCGACTCCGCCGCCGACGCGGTCGCGGTCACCTCCACCAAGTCCATGACCGGTCACCTGCTGGGCGGCGCGGGCGCGCTGGAGTCCGTCGCGACGATCCTGTCCCTGCACCACGGGGTGGTTCCGGCCACGATCAACGTCGAGGAGATCGACCCCGGGGTCGCCGTCGACGTCGTCGTGGACAAGCCGCGGGAACTGCCCGCCGACGCGGTCGCCGCGCTCAACGACTCCTTCGGCTTCGGCGGCCACAACGTCGCCCTCGTGTTCCGTCGGCCGTGACCCGAAGGGGCGCGTCCGCCCGGTCCGCGTCGCGGCGGCCGCGCCCCGGTCCACCGAGCTCTCCACTCCCGCTTCCGCGGACGCGCAGCCCGTCCGCCCGGTAACGACCGCGTTTCCCCGAAGGAGCTGGCCCACGTGACTGTGATCGACAACCGCGTCGCCGGTCCCTCGACGTCGACCGCCACGACCGAGGACTCCCGCAACCCGCGCGTCCGTCTCGCCTCCTTCTTCGACGAGGGGTCGCTGCGGCTGCTCACCGCCGAGGACGACAGCGCCGCGCTGGCGGGTGTGGGCCGGATCAACGGCATGCCCGCGGTGGCCTTCGCCAACGACCCCCGCATCCAGGGCGGGGCGATGGGCACCGCGGGGTGCGCGGTGATCGAGACCGCCTACGAGCACGCGGTCCGCGAGCGGATGCCGGTCATCGGCCTGTGGCACTCCGGCGGCGCGCGGCTGGCCGAGGGCGTGGAGAGCCTGCACGCGGTGGGCCGGGTGTTCGCCGCGATGACCCGCGCCTCGGGCGTGGTCCCCCAGATCTCGGTGGTGCTGGGCCCGGCCGCGGGCGGCGCCGCCTACGGTCCGGCGCTCACCGACATCGTGGTGATGTCGCGGGGCGCCAAGGTCTTCGTGACCGGACCGGACGTGGTGCGCAGCGTCACCGGCGAGCAGATCACCGCCGAGGACCTGGGCGGTGTGGACGCGCACGGGCGGCGCAGCGGTGTTGTGCACGTGACCACCCCCGACGACGTCTCCGCGATGCTCCAGGGCCGCAGACTGGCCCTGCTGCTGGGCCACCAGGGGCAGCTACGGCTGCGGGACGTGACCGACGTGGACCTGGGCGGGGTGCTCCCGGAGTCGCCGCGGCGCGCCTACGACATCAAACCCCTAGTGAACGGCGTCCTGGACTCCCCGCTGACCGAGGAGTCGGTGGAGTTGCAGGCCAGGTGGGCGCCGAACATCGTCATCGCGCTGGGCCGCATGGGTGGGCGCACCGTCGGCGTCATCGCCAACAACCCGCTGCGCAAGGGCGGCTGCCTGGACTCGCTGTCCGCGGAGAAGGCCGCCCGCTTCGTGCGCATGTGCGACTCCTTCGGGGTTCCGCTGGTGGTTCTGGTGGACGTCCCGGGCTATCTGCCCGGGGTGGGCCAGGAGTGGGACGGCGTGGTGCGCCGCGGCGCCAAACTGCTGCACGCCTTCGCCGAGGCGACCGTTCCCCGGGTGACCCTGGTCGTCCGCAAGTCCTACGGCGGGGCCTACATCGCGATGAACTCGCGCTCCCTGGGCGCCACCCGGGTTCTGGCCTGGCCGACCGCCGAGGTCGCGGTGATGGGCGCGGTGGCCGCCGTGCGCATCCTGCACCGCAAGAAGCTCGCCGCCGTCCCCGAGGAGGAGCGTCCCGCGCTGGAGGCCCGGTTGGCCGCCGAGCACGAGAGGATCGCCGGGGGACTGGACCGTGCCCGTGAGCTCGGTGTGGTCGACGAGGTCGTCGCTCCCGACCGGACCCGCAGCGCGCTGGCCGCGGCCATCGCCACCGCGCCGCCCGCCCGCGGGGCGCACGGCAACATTCCGCTGTAGTGGTTTCCGCCCGCGGCGCGGGGAGCTCCTCGGTGCCCGCGCCGCGGCGGTTGTCCGGCTCACCGCCCGCAGATCGTGCTTTCGCGCCGCGGTTTCGCTGGTCGGGGCGGACATGCGTTATGATCGGCACAGCCGTCTGTGTCCCAGGTCTCTTTTCTCGGGGCCCTCTCCGCACCCCCGTCAGGGCGCACGCAGAGTTCAAGTTGTTTTAACCCCGCCGCCCTCCCGGGGAGCTTTGCGGATCGCGACCATTGTGGTGTGCCTCCACAGACGAGTTTCTACGATGACACGCGCCTCGACACCGTGGCGGCCGTGAGCCGTCCCGTGGCACTGCGTCCGATCGTCGACCTGGATTCGGGAGCGGTGCTGGCGATCGAAGCCGTGTACCCCGCCGAGGAGCAGCACGGTGAGGACGTCGCCACGCTGGCCGAGCGCCTGGGCCGTACCGCACGCGAGGTCATGGCACGCGAGAACCTGCTCCCGCTCGTCCTCCCGGTTCCCGCCCGGCTGCTGACCGCCGGACGGGAACCGTTCGCGTTTGTGGAGGACACCCTGCGTCGGAGTGGCCGTCGGCCTCGCGACGTCACGTTCATGCTGGACCCCGAGATCCGGCAGTTGCCCCGCGAACACCTCGTCCGAGGGCTGGCCCACCTGCGGGAACTGGGCTTCCGCTACGCGTTCGGCACCGCGCGGGTCCCTCCCGACCTGCTGGTGGAGACCGCCCCGTTCCTGTTCCGCATCGACGGCACGCTGACCTCCGGGCTGCCCGACAACGAGCGGTTCGCCGCGATCGTGGACGGCATGACCCGGATCGGGCGCGGCGCCGGAACGTTCCCCCTGGCGTCGGGGGTGACCTCGGTGACGCAGTTGGTGAGCCTGCGCCAGGCGGGCGTCCGCCTCGCCCAGGGGCCGTTCTTCGCCGGGGAGGACTGGGCGCCGGGCGACCGCGTCACCCCGCTTCCGGATCTCACCCTGGACCCGGCCTCGTCCGACACGGCGGGGGGTCCCCGGGTCTCGGAGTTCATGGTCCCGGCGGTGACCATGACCTGTGACGCGACCGCCGAGGAGGTGCTGGAGGCGTTCAGCAACGACTCCGCCCTCAACAGCGTCATCCTGCTCGACCACCGCGAACGTCCGGTGGCCGCCCTGGACCGGGCGCGTTTCCTGCTCTCCATCACCGGTCCCTACGGGCACGCGCTGTACGCCAAGCGTCCCGCCCAGCGGCTGGCCGATCCCCCCAAGACCGTGCCGCGCACCGTCCCCGCGCTGACCGCGCTGCGCATCGCGGGCGTCGACCGGGAACGGGTCTACGACGACCTGATCGCCGTCAACGAGTTCGGGCAGTGCATGGGCGTGGTCCACGTCAGCGACATCATCCGCGGCCTGTCGCAGGCCTGACGGTCCTTTCCGGGGCGAACCCCGGAGCGGCCGGTCCCCGGGACGCCTCCCGGCGTCTCCTCCGCGCCCCGGCCCGGTCAGCCCGGTCGCCGCCGCTCCCCCTCCAGCAGGGCGGCCAGCTCGGTCAACTCGGGCCGTTTGGGGAGCAGGCCGTCACCGCTGGAGCGCCCCATGAGCCTGCGGCCCAGCCACGGAACCAGGAACCTCACCGCCCACCGGCGGGTCTCCCGGCGGCGCAGGATCCGGGGCCGCGGTACGTGGGGGGTCGGCCAGGGGCGTGCCCACAGGTCGCGGGGGCCGATGGGATGGCCGAGCAGTTCGGCGACGCGGGCCGCGACGATCCGGTGGCCCGCCGCGTTGAGGTGCAGGCGGTCCACGCTCCAGGCGCGCGGATCGTTGAGGGCGTCCAGCGCCCACAGATCGACGATGTCGACACCGTTGCGTTCGGCTATCGCCCGCAGGTGCATGCTGAACACCGCGATGCGTCCGCGGTAGACCCGCAGCACCGGCACCCATCCGGTGTCGTGCCCCGAGAGCATGACCACTCTGATGCCCGCCTCGCGGAGGCGGCGGACGCCCCTGTCGTACTGGAGGGCGAGCTGGTCGAGGTCGGTGTTGGGCCGCAGGACGTCGTTTCCTCCGGCGTGCACGGTGACCAGGTCGGGGGCGAACTCCAGCGTCTGCTCCAACTGCTCGCCGAAGATGTGCTGCATGCGCCGTCCCCGCACCGCGAGGTTGGCGTAGCGGAACCCCGGAGCCCTGGTGCTGAGGTGTTCGGCGAGCCGGTCGGCGAACCCCCGATAGGAGCCGTCGGGATGGGGGTCGTCCAGTCCTTCGGTGATGCTGTCTCCGATGGCCACGTAGGAGCGGATGGCCGTCGGGAGTCGTGCCCCCGCACGGCGGAACGGCTCCCCTCCGGGATCGCTGGCCTCCCCTCCCGACCGAAGGGGGAGGATTCCCTTGTCTGAGGTGGTCAAGTGACCCTCTCTTTCTCAGGTGGTCGGCGCTTCGCGGGCTCTGGCGCGCGGCTGTCGCGCCCTGGCACGGGATCGGGGCTCCGGCCGTCCCCGACGCGGGTGCCGGCCGGGGCGGCGCCTCCGGTCGGCGGCGCGCCACCGCCACCTCGCCGGAGCGTTCGGTGGCGACGGGGAAGGTGTGTCGTCCACGCCCCGCAGGTTCCGCCGCCGCGCGTCCGGCCCCTCCCGGAGGCGGCGACGGTCCGGGGGAGGCGGCCTGTGCCGAGGCCCGTGTCGGCCCGGGCCGCACCCCACCGTGCCACTCGCCGCCGACGTCCGACCGGATCGCGCCACGGAGACCGTGACGACCGCTGCGCGTCTGTCCCTCCCGCGTCGTGGCCGATGTGTCAGGGTGAGTCGTGGGGGTACGAAGAACCAGATAAGCATACCGCCGCCCACCGTCGGCGGCCGGTCGAGGCGGGACCGGCGCCGACCGCGCGGCCGTCCCGCGCGGTGGCCGCCTCCGTCCGACACCGCCAAGGAGTGCGAGAACCGTGACCACCCATTCTGATCCCGGTCCCACCGATTCCGTCCCCTTCCCCGTCAACCCGGTGGAGGAGGCCCTGGCCTCCGTCGTCGAGACGGACGACCCCGCCACGGTCGAGGACGGCGCGGACACCGGCGCCGGACCGGTGGCGGCCTTCCTCGATGTCCTGCGCGACGGTCCCCTGTGGGTTCCGCTGCCCGAGGGGTCGGGGCCGCAGGACGACGGTTCGGTGTCTCTTCCGACCCTGGACGTGGCGGGTGAGCTGTTCGTTCCGGTCTTCACCTCCCAGGAGCAGTTGAGCGTGCGCAGCGGCGACCTGCCCTTCGCGGTCGTCACGGCCGGGGAGTTGGCGTCCGCCCTGCCGGCGGGGGTGGGGATGGCGGTCAACCCCGGCAACACGATGAGTGTCCCGATCGGCCCGGAGACGGTGCGGTCGCTGCGGACCCCGTCCGCTTCCGAAGGGTGACCGGGGGCTGGGGAGGCGCAGGCGGGCTCCTCCCCAGCCCCGCGCGCTCCCGGTAACAGAAAAATCACCTCATACGCACTGAAACGACGTATGTGCAGATTGCCCAGCATTCCCCTACTTGGTGTACTGTCAGGATCTCCCGTTGGGCACTACACAGGACGCGTTCTCCCACGTACGATCTGCGAAAGGTCGGCATCGTCGACGTCGGACCCGGTGCTCCGCCCCCCACCGCTCATGCTTGGCCACATCGACGGGGACGGCCACGGTGCGACGCCCGTCCGCCCCCAGGGAGCGTAATGTGTAGCGCGTAACCGGACATCCGTGTCGTTCTCGCACATTCCGCGAGTCGTGTGCCAGGAGGTCGAGGTCCCCCGTCGATGAACGCCGTCTCGCCGATCAGCCTCACCGACCTCGTTCCCGCTCTGCGATGGAGTAGACCGACCGACATCTCCGCGGTCCTACGGCACCCACGGTTGGTGGACGGCTGGTGGCGGTCTCTTCCCCTGCCCCGCGTGCTCGACATCGCCGGACCCACGTGGCTGGCCCACTGCCTGGCCCGGCTGGCCGTCGAGCAGTGGGACCACCTGGAGGTCTGCGAGTTCCTGCCGACGCTGCGCGGACTCGCGGTGGACATGGACGAGATCGCCGAGCCCGTACGCGGCGCCGTGCTGGCCACCGCGGGCGACTGGGAACGGCTGGTCTGCACCTCCCCCCAGACGATGCGCGAATGGGACTTCCCCAACAACTGCGACGTCCTCGAGGTCGTCAGCACGGTGATGTGGCGGTCGGTCGTCCCCTTCACCAGCGGCCCCTTCAGCGGCCCCGCCCCCTCCCCCGCCCTGATGATCGAGGCCGTACGCACCATCGCGAACTGGATGCCGTCCTCCGCGCCCGAGCACGTCCACAACGCGTTGGCCTACCTCACCAACGCCACCGGCGCCGACTCCGCCGGTCCCACCACCGACTCGGTCAGGAGCACGCAGACCCCCGCCACGCGCGCCATCCGGACGCTGCGCGCCCTGCGCGCCCACCGGGACCGCGACCTGGCCGCCGGCGAGGACGGCGCGACGGCATCCGCGCACACCCCCGACTCCGAAGAGCCCGTCCCCCTGCTGGCCCGGCGCGGCGGCAGCCCCCTGCTCGGACCCGGCGGAACCCTGCGCCGCCCGGCGTTCGGGCCGCCCAAGGCACTGCGCTCCCAGGCCCGGCAGGCGGCCGCGGTCGTCGAGGACACCGCCCCCGAACTCGGCGCGCACCCCCTGGTTGACCTGTTCGAGCAGCTGTGCCGGGACTGGAGCGAGCTGGAGCGGCTCATCGCCACCGAGCGGTTGTTCACCTCGGAGCCGACCAGCATCCGGTTGCTCGCCGACCAACTGCAGATGGACATCGGCGAACTGCGCAACGCCCAGCGCACCGTCGAGGAGCGCCTGCTCCAGTGGCTCAGCTCCCCGGTCGGCGCGCCGATGGCCCGGCACCTGCGCGAGGTGTCCGACCAACTGGGCGTGGCCACCACCATCGACCACCTGGTCAACGCGCACCCCGACCACCAGGTCGACGTGCCCTCCCTGGGCATCCCGCTGTGGCGGATCGTCATGACGCTGTTCACCGACCGGCGGCTGGACGACAACTGGCTGCTGGCCGCCGACACCGGGCACCTGCGCTGGCAGACCCGCCAACTGCTCTCCGGCCAGCCCAGCGTCACCGAGGCGGGCCTGCGGCTGGGCAAGCTCGGCATCCGCACCCAGGCGCTGCGGGCGTGGCTGCTGAGCACCCCGGGCGTCAGCATCCAGGACGGCTACGTCCTGGTCGACGAGAGCGTGCCGTTGCACGCGGCCGAGGCCACGGGCGACTTCGGCGGGCATGCGGCGTTCCCCGCCGGTTCCCCGTCCATGACCACCAACGGCCTGCCCATCCGCCGCCGCCCCGCCGCCGAGTCCAGGCCCTCCCCCGAGCCGAGGGCGGGCGTGGTCACCTCGGCGCGCTGCTTCCGCGCTCCCGACGGACGCTGGTGGCACCGCATCGACGTGACCGCCGACCAACTCAACGGCGCACCGGTCGCCGTGCCGCCGGGCTACGCCGCCCACCTCGGACTGCAGCCGGGACGCCTGCTGTGCCTGACCGGCCCCGGCGCGGACCTGCTGGTCCTGGTCTGGCGGGACCAGGCGGCGTTCGACTCGCTGCGTCCCCTGCTGCGCCGCCTGGGCGCCCAGCCGGGGGACCGGCTGTTCATCACCGTCAACGGCGACCGGTTGGACGCCCGCCTGCTCCAGGCCGCCGAGGTCCCCGCCGACAGCGGCCACCTCGGCCGGGCGCTGAGCCTGATCGGCTACACCGCGCCCGCCAGCCCCCAGGAGGCCGTCGACATCATCGCCCGCCGGATCAGCGAGGACGACGGGGGCTTCGCCGGCGGCCCGGCCGAACTGCTGGACCTGCTCAGTGAGCGCGGCGACGACGACATCGCCGAGGAGCTGCGGTTGTCCCTGCACGCCGTCCAGAGGTTGTGAGCCCGGCCGCCGGTCCGGCGCGGCGGCTCAGGACGGACCGGCGGCCGCGGCCTGCTCCACCGCGCTGAGCACACCGTCCCTCCAGGGACGTCCGTGTCCGGGGAACACCACCGCGGCCCGGGTGGCCGCCAGCGCCTCCAGCGATTCGAGTGCGCGGGCGCTGTCCGCCGTCGCGGCGCCCGAGACGATCTGGGGCCCCTCGACCCCGGTGTAGGGGTCGAGGGTCACCAGGGCGTCACCGGTGATGACCGCGTCGTGCTCGGGCAGGTGCAGCGCGCAGTGGCCGAAGGTGTGCCCGGGGGTGAACACGATCCGGGGACGTCCGGGGACGTCGAGCACCTCTCCGGGGGTGAGCGGGGACAGGTCCGTCACCCCGTCGACGGTGAGCGCGCCCGCGGCGACCATGCCCGTGAGGATCGGGATGCCTCCCGGGTGGCGCAGCGGGTACCACAGCCGGCTGTTCTCGTGCTGGTACTGGGAGGGGTGGGCGGCGACGAAGAACTCCTCCGGGTGCGCCCACACCGGGAGTCGCCACTGCCCGCGCAGCCTCGCCGCGAGCCCCAGGTGGTCGAAGTGCGCGTGGGTGAGCACCACCGCCCTCACCTGTTCGGGCTCCGCGCCGACCTTCCGCAGCGCGCGCAGCAGCAGCGGCCAGGTCGCGGGCAGGCCGGTGTCCACGACCGTGACCCCGTCGTCGTCGACCACCAGGTACAGGTTGACGTGGGCGTGTCCGAGGCGGTGGATTCCCGGCAGCGTGTGTCTGTAGGCCATCAGCTTCCCTCCCGGACGGACCGCCGCCGTGCGGACGGGGCGGTCTCCTCGTCCTGCAGCGCCCTGACGAGTTCTTCCTCGTCCTTCCTGGTCAGGCTGGTCTCCAGCACGACCGGTTCGAGCGGCCGGAACGCCTCGACGACGCGGTCCCGGGTGGCCGAGCGCGCCAGCAGGAACACCGCGGCCCTGCCCTCCTGCAGTTGGCGGCCGATGTCGCGGATCATGCCGTCGTCGATCCCGATGTCGGTCAGCCTGCCCGCGACCGCCCCGGCGGCCGCCCCCACGGCCAGACCGAGGACGGGGGACAGAAACAGTGTTCCGATCAGTGTGCCCCACAGGGCGCCGCCCGCGGCCCCCACACCGGTCGTGCTCAGCGTCTGCTGGATGCGCGGTCTGCCCCTGGCGTCCCGGTAGACGTAGGCGGCGTCCCGCAGTTGCAGCAGTTCTCTCCTGGCCAGGTCGTCGGCGATCTCCAGCGCCTGCTCCGCCCGGTCCCGGTCGGCCACGCCGAACACCACCAGATGCGTCATGGGAGGGCCTCCGTCTCCTGTCCGCGGGACTGCGCCTCCTTCCCCCTCTGACCGGGCGGTGCTGTTCCTCACCGGGCCGCGCGCCAAGAAACGGCAAACGCCCGCAGCCGGTCGGCTGCGGGCGTCGGCGCCGACGGGACGTCCCCGTCGGCGGTGGTCCGTCAGACGTTGAAGCCCAGCATCCGCAACTGGTCCCGACCGTCCTCGGTGATCTTGTCGGGACCCCACGGCGGCATCCAGACCCAGTTGATCTTGACCTCGCGGTCGAACTCGTCCAGCGCGCTGGCGGCCTGGTCCTCCAGCACGTCGGTGAGCGGACAGGCGGCGCTGGTCAGCGTCATGTCGACGACGATGGAGGTGTCGTCCACGTTCAGCCCGTAGACCAGACCGAGGTCGACGACGTTCACGCCCAGTTCGGGGTCGATGACGTCCTTGAGCGCGTCGGTGATCTCCTCGACGAGCGCCTCGTCCGCCTCGGCGGCCGGGGCCTGCGGGGTCTGGGCGGTCTCGTTTCCGGCGGTCATGCGGCCCCCTCCTTCTGGGTTGCCAGTGACTTGGCGGTCGCGTCCTTCCACGCCATCCAGGCGAGCAGCGCGCACTTGACTCGGGCGGGGTACTTCGACACCCCGGCGAAGGCCACCGCGTCCTCCAGCACGTCCTCGTCGGGCTCCGCCTGCCCCCTGGACTGCATGAGCGCGGTGAACTCCTCCAGAACGGCCATCGCCTCGTCGACGGTCTTGCCGACGAGCAGCTCGGTCATGACCGAGGCGCTGGCCTGGCTGATGGAGCAGCCCATGCTGTCGTAGGAGATGTCGGCGACCGTGGCGGCGCCGTTCTCCCCGTTCTGCTCGGGCCTGAGGTGCACCCGGAGGGTGACCTCGTCGCCGCAGGTCGGGTTGATGTGGTGGCTCTCGGCGTCGAACGGCTCCCGCAGCCCCTTGCGGTGCGGGTTGCGGTAGTGGTCCAGGATGATCTCCTGGTACATCGCGTCGAGTTTCATGGCACGCCTCTCCTAGCTTCGGGCCACGCCGAAGAACCGCTGCGCCTCGCGGATTCCCTCGACCAGGGCGTCCACGTCGGCGAAGGAGTTGTACAGGTAGAACGAGGCGCGGGTGGTGGCCACCGTAGCGAACCTGCGGTGCAGCGGCCAGGCGCAGTGGTGTCCCACGCGCACGGCCACGCCCAGGTCGTCCAGCACCTGTCCGACATCGTGGGGGTGGATGTCGTCGACGGTGAAGGACACCGCTCCCCCGCGTGCCTCGGCGTCGGCCGGTCCGACGATTCTTACGCCCTCGATGGAACCGACGTGCTTGAGCGCGTATTCCACCAGGGCGTGCTCGTGGGCGGCGACCGCGTCCATGCCGACGGAGTCCAGGTAGTCGCAGGCCGCGGCCAGCCCGACCGCCTGGGGGGCCATCGGCACTCCGGCCTCGAAGCGCTGGGGCGGGTCGGCCCAGGTGGAGTGGTCCATGTGCACCACGCCGATCATGGAGCCGCCCGAGACGAACGGCGGCATCGCGCGCAGCAGTTCGCCGCGTCCCCACAGCACGCCGATGCCGTTGGGACCGCACATCTTGTGGCCGGAGAACACCAGGAAGTCGGCGCCGAGCTCGGTGACGTCCACCGGCATGTGCGGCACCGACTGGGCGCCGTCCACCAGGACCAGCGCGCCGACGGCGTGCGCCCGGTCGGCCACCTTCCGGACCGGGTTGACGGTGCCCAGCACGTTGGACTGGTGGGTGAGCGCCACGACCCTGGTGCGCTCGTTGACCAGCTCGTCCAGGTTCGACAGGTCGAGGCGGCCCTCGTCGGTGACGCCGAACCAGCGCAGCGTCGCCCCGGTGCGCTTGCACAGCTCCTGCCACGGCACCAGGTTGGCGTGGTGCTCCATCTCGGTGACCACGACCTCGTCGCCCGGGCCCACGGCCAGGCGGGCGAACTCCTCGCCCGCGGTGGCCGCGTTGCTCATGGCGTAGGCGACGAGGTTGACCGCCTCGGTGGCGTTCTTGGTGAACACCACCTCGTCGGCCGGGGCGCCGACGAAGGCCGCGATGGTGGCTCGGGCCGCCTCGTAGGCGTCGGTGGCCTCCTCCGCGAGCTGGTGCGCGCCCCTGTGCACCGCCGCGTTGTGGCGTTCGTAGAACTCCCGCTCGGCGTCGAGGACCTGCCGGGGCTTCTGCGAGGTCGCCCCGGAATCGAGGTACACCAGCGGGCGCTCGTCTCTGACGGTCCGGGACAGGATCGGAAAGTCCGCCCGGATCGCTTCGACGTCCAGCTCGCGTGCTGTCACGGTTAAGCGCCCACCTTCACAAAGCGCTCGTAGCCCTCGGCCTCCAGCGTCTCGGCGAGCTCGGGACCGCCGGACTCGGCGACCCGGCCGCCCGCGAAGACGTGGACGAAGTCGGGCTTGACGTAGTTGAGGATGCGGGTGTAGTGCGTGATGAGCATCACACCCATGTCGTTGTTGGCCTTGGCCCGGTTGATGCCCTCGGAGACGACCTTGAGCGCGTCGACGTCGAGGCCGGAGTCGGTCTCGTCGAGGATGGCGATCCTGGGCTTGACCAGCTCCAACTGCAGGATCTCGTGGCGCTTCTTCTCACCGCCGGAGAAGCCCTCGTTGACGCCGCGGGAGGCGAAGGAGGGGTCGATGGACAGGCCCTTCATGCTCTCCTGCAGTTCCTTGGAGAAGGCCCGCAGCTTCGGGGCCTCCCCGCGCACGGCGGTGACGGCGCTGCGCAGGAAGTTGGACATCGACACGCCGGGGACCTCGACGGGGTACTGCATGGCGAGGAACACGCCGGCGCGGGCGCGCTCGTCGACGCTCATCTCCAGCACGTTCTCACCGTCGAGCAGGACCTCGCCCTCGGTGATCTCGTACTTGGGGTGTCCGGCGACGGCGTAGGCCAGGGTGGACTTGCCCGAGCCGTTGGGGCCCATGATGGCGTGGGTCTCACCGGAGTTGATGGTCAGGTCGACGCCCTTGAGGATCTCCTGCCGCTCCTCGGCTCCGATGAGGACGTCGGCGCGCAGACCGCGGATCTCGAATGTGGTCATGGTGTCTCTTTCACGCCTTCTCGGTGTCCAGCGAGACGAGTACGTCGTCGCCGTCGATCTTCACTCGGTAGGTGGGGACCGCCTGGGTCGCCGGCGGGTTGATCGGCTTGCCCGTGCGCAGTTCGAAGCAGGAGCCGTGCAGCCAGCACTCGATGGTGCCGTCCTCGACCTCCCCCTCGGAGAGGTTGACCTCGGCGTGCGAGCAGATGTCGCTGATCGCGTACACCTCGCCCTCGCTGCGGGCGATGGCGACGGGCGTGCCGTCGACCTCCACGCCCAGCGCCCCCTCCTCGGGGACCTCGCCGAGCGCGCAGACCCTGGTGTAGGTTCCTTCACTACTCATGCAGCGCCAGCTTCTCCTCGACCTCGTCCATGATGCGTTCCCGCAGTTCGGGGATCTCGATGCGGTTGAGGACCTCGGCGAAGAAGCCGCGGATCACCAGCCGCCGGGCCTCGTCCGCGGGGATGCCGCGGGACTGCAGGTAGAACAGGTGCACGTCGTCCAGGCGGCCGCTGGCGCTGGCGTGTCCGGCGCCCTCGACCTCACCGGTGAAGATCTCCAGGTTGGGCACGGAGTCCACGCGGGTGCCGTCGGTGAGCACGAGGTTGCGGTTGTGCTCGTAGGAGTCGGTGCCCTCGGTGCCCTCGCCGATGATCACGTCGCCGATCCACACCGCGTGCGCGTCCTCGCCGCTGAGCGCCCCCTTGTACTCGACCCGGCTGCGGGTGCGGGAGACGTTGTGGTCGATCAGCGAGCGGTGCTCGTGGTGCTGGGCCTCGCCGGTGAAGTACAGGCCGTACAACTCGGCGTCGCCGCCGGGGCCGGTGTAGCCGACCTTCGGCGACAGGCGCACCAGGTCCCCGCCGAGGGTGACCACGACGCTGCGGAAGCGCGCGTCGCGCCCGACCTTGGTGTACTGGTGCGACACGTGGACGGCGTCGCGGTCCCAGTCCTGGAGGCTGACGACGTCGAGCCGGGCGCCGTCGTCGACGACGAACTCGACGTTGTCGGCGTAGACCGAGTTGCCGCGGTACTCCAGGACCACGGTGGCCGAGGCGGAGGTCTCGACCCGGACCAGCACGTGGCCGTAGGCGTCCCCCTGCTCGGTGCCGGTGACGGTGACGAACACCGGCTCGCTCGCCTCGGTGTTCTTCGGCACCGTGACGACGACGGCCTCGGCGAAGGACCGGTAGGCCAGGGCGCTGACCCGGTCGCTGGGCAGGAAGGAGCGGCCCAGGCGGGCGTCGTCGCGGCCCACGGTCTCGACGACGACCTCCGGCGGGGCGGTCACCTTGACGTCGGCCACGCCGTCGGCGATGTCACGGCCGTCGTGCAGGCCGCGGAGCCTGCGCAGCGGGGTGAAGCGCCACTCCTCCTCGCGCCCGGTGGGCTTGGGGAAGTCGTCGGGATCGAAGGATCCGTGGACGTCGAGTTTGGAGACGGGAAGGTCGCCGCCGTGGCTGTGTTCCCTGATTCCGAGATTGGGGGTGGCCATGATCAGCCGACCGCTCCTTCCATCTGCAGCTCGATGAGCCGGTTCAGTTCCAGCGCGTACTCCATGGGGAGCTCGCGGGCGATGGGCTCGACGAACCCGCGGACGATCATCGCCATGGCCTCGTCCTCGTCCAGACCGCGGCTCATCAGGTAGAAGAGCTGGTCCTCGCTCACCTTGGAGACGGTGGCCTCGTGGCCCATCTCCACGTCGTCCTCGCGGACGTCCACGTACGGGTAGGTGTCGGAGCGGCTGACGGTGTCGATCAGCAGCGCGTCGCACTTGACCGTGGACTTGGAGTGCTCGGCCCCCTCCTGCACCTGGACCAGGCCGCGGTAGGAGGCGCGGCCCCCGCCGCGGGCCACCGACTTGGAGACGATGGTCGAGGAGGTGTTGGGGGCGCAGTGCACCATCTTGGAACCGGTGTCCTGGTGCTGGCCCTCGCCCGCGAAGGCGATGGACAGGGTCTCGCCCTTGGCGTGCTCGCCCATCAGGTAGACCGCCGGGTACTTCATGGTGACCTGGGAGCCGATGTTGCCGTCGACCCACTCCATGGTGGCGCCCTCGTAGGCGACGGCACGCTTGGTCACCAGGTTGTAGACGTTGTTCGACCAGTTCTGGATGGTCGTGTAGCGGCAGCGGGCGTTCTTCTTGACGATGATCTCGACGACCGCCGAGTGCAGCGAGTCCGACTTGTAGATCGGCGCGGTGCAGCCCTCGACGTAGTGGACGTAGGCGCCCTCGTCGACGATGATGAGCGTCCGCTCGAACTGGCCCATGTTCTCGGTGTTGATCCGGAAGTAGGCCTGCAGCGGGATCTCCACGTGCACGTTCTTGGGCACGTAGATGAAGGAGCCGCCGCTCCACACCGCGGTGTTGAGCGCGGCGAACTTGTTGTCGCCGGGTGGGATGACCGTGCCGAAGTACTCCTTGAACAGCTCGGGGTGCTCCCGCAGCGCGGTGTCGGTGTCCAGGAAGACGACGCCCTGGGACTCCAGGTCCTCGCGGATCTGGTGGTAGACGACCTCGGACTCGTACTGCGCGGCGACCCCGGCGACCAGGCGCTGCTTCTCGGCCTCGGGGATGCCCAGCTTGTCGTAGGTGCGGCGGATGTCCTCGGGCAGGTCCTCCCAGGAGGCGGCCTGCTTCTCGGTGGACCGCACGAAGTACTTGATGTTGTCGAAGTCGATCTTCGACAGGTCGGCGCCCCAGGTGGGCAGCGGCTTCTTGGTGAACAGGCGGAGCGCCTTGAGGCGCAGGTCCCGCATCCACTCCGGCTCGTTCTTCTTGGCCGAGATGTCGCGGACGACCTCCTCGTCGAGACCGCGGCGCGCCGAGGCGCCGGCCACGTCGGGGTCGGCCCAGCCGTACTCGTAGGTGCCGAGCCCTTCGAGCTCGGGGTGCGCGGTAGACGTCATTACGCGGATCCTCCTGGACGAGACGTCCTGTCGTGGCGTTGTGTGTCCGTGTCCCGCTGGGTGCGGGTCTCGGCGGTCAGGGAGCCGATGTCGCGGGGGCTGACGTGGGTGGTGCAGACGCCGTCGCCGTGCGCGATGGTGGCCAGGCGGCGCACCGGGGTGCCCAGCAGCCGGGCGAAGGCCTCGACCTCGGCGTCGCACAGTTCGGGGAACTCCGCCGCCACGTGGGCGACCGGGCAGTGGTGCTGGCACAACTGCTCTCCCCCGGCCGGCGCCCCGCCCGCCGAGGCGGCGTAGCCGTCGTTGGACAGCGCGTCGGCGAGCAACCGGACCCGCTGCTGCGGGGGCGCGGCGGCGAGCACGGAGCGGTACCGGCGTTCGAGGTCGGCCACCTGGCGTCGTGCGAACTCGGCGACGGCCTGCGGTCCCGCCTTCTCGGCGAGGAACCGCAGCGCGCTGGCTGCGAGGTCGTCGTAGCCGTGCACGAACGCGTCGCGGCCGGCCCCGGTGATCGCGAAGACACGGGCGGGCCTGCCCCTGCGGCGGCGTCCGACGGGTCGGGCGTCGCGGGCCTCGACCATGCCCTCGCTCATCAGGTTGTCAAGGTGGCGGCGGATGGCCGCCGGCGTCAGCCCGAGCCGCTCGCCCAACGCGGACGCCGTGATCGGACCATGTTCGAGTATGAGTCGGGCGACCCGTGCCCGGGTGCCGGTCTCGGCGCCCAGATCGTGGCCAGCGGGTGTCCGGGACGCGCCGGTTCTGGCCGTCCCCTCCACACACTGTTTCCCGCCCATGTTTTTCACAACATCAGTGTGGCCTAATTACATCCCGATGGGCAAACTGTGTCGAGTGCCATAGGACACACAACTTAGCCTTGCCTAACAGGGATTTCTCCCCCGGTCCGCCGTCGAAGCCGGGGAAGGCCCGCCCCCGCTCCCTCCGGCCTCCCACCGAGCGGAAATCCTGTCTCACTCTCTGAGACAACCGGTGCGTCTCCGGAGCCCCGGGGCCCCCACCGGCCCCGTGCGCCCCCTGCGTGCCCCCACCGTAGACTCTTCGTCATGGACACCGCTGCGGTCGAGGTCACCGACCTGGTCAAGCGCTACGGCGCCGTCACCGCCGTGGCCGGCCTGTCGTTCACGGCCGCCCGGGGAGCGGTGACGGCGCTGCTCGGCCCCAACGGCGCGGGCAAGACCTCGACGATCGAGATCTGCGAGGGGTTCCGCCGCGCCGACGCGGGCCGCGTCCGCGTCCTCGGCCTCGACCCGCTGCGCGACGCCCACACGCTCAAACCCCGGGTCGGCGTCATGCCGCAGAGCGGCGGGGTACCCACCGGCGCCCGCGCGGGCGAGTGGCTGCGCCTGATGGCCGCCTTCCACGCCAACCCGGTCCCGCCCGAGACCCTGCTGGAGCGGCTCGGCCTGTCCTCCGCGGCGCGCACCCCCTTCCGGCGGCTGTCGGGAGGCCAGCAGCAGCGCCTGTCCCTGGCCGCCGCCGTCATCGGCCGCCCCGAGCTGGTGTTCCTGGACGAGCCCACGGCGGGACTGGACCCGCAGGCCCGCATCGCCGCCTGGGAACTGGTCGCCGAGCTGCGCGCGGCGGGCGTGGGCGTGGTGCTGACCACGCACTACATGGAGGAGGCCGAACGGCTGTCCGACCACGTGGTGATCATCGACCACGGCCGGGTGGTCGCCGACGGCCCCACCGCCGACCTCACCCGCGGCGGACAGGAACTGCGGTTCCGCGCCGGCGCCGGGCTGGACGTGTCCGACCTCGCCGCGGCGCTGCCGGCGGGCTGCGCCGTCACCGAGCACCCCGGCGGCCACTACACGGTGGCCTGCGCCGGTCCGACCGAGCTCGGACCGGGGCTGGTGGCGACCGTGACCACCTGGTGCGCCGCCAACGCCGTCATGCCCGAGGACCTGCGCGTGCACCGGCGCACCCTCGAAGACGTCTTCCTCGAACTCACCGGCCGGGACCTGCGCGACTGATGCCCTCCTCCACCTCCTCCACCGCTCCCATCGACTTCACCCCCAACCCGGGGTCGGCTCCCGCCTGGCGCCGGATCTCGGCCCAGGCCGGACTGGAGCTGCGGCTGCTGCTGCGCAACGGCGAGCAGCTTCTGCTGACCCTCGTCATCCCGGTGCTGCTGCTGGTCGGCTTCAGCGTCACCTCGCTGCTGGACCTGGGCGAGCGCTCCCGGGTGGACTTCCTGACCCCGGGCGTGCTCGCGCTGGCGACGATGTCCACCGCGTTCACCGGGCAGGCCATCGGTACCGGCTTCGAGCGCCGCTACGGGGTCCTCAAGCGCCTGGGCGCCACCCCCCTGTCGCGGCTGGGGCTGCTGGCCGCCAAGACCCTGGCGGTGCTGGCGGTCCAACTCCTGCAGGTGTCGGTCATCTGCGCGGTGGCGCTGGCGCTGGGCTGGGACCCGCGGGGCGGCGCGGGCGGCGTGCTGTCGGCGGTGGTCCTGGTGGTCCTGGCCACCGCCGCGTTCAGCTCCTTCGCCCTGCTCATGGCGGGCACGCTGCGCGCCGAGGCCACCCTGGCCGCCGCCAACCTGGTCTACGTGGTGCTCCTGGGCCTGGGCGGGGTGGTCTTCCCCGTCGACCGCTTCCCCGCGGCGGCGCTGCCCCTCATCGAGGCCCTGCCCATCACCGCCCTGTCGTCGGGCCTGCGCGCGGTGCTGGCCGACGGCGCGACCCTCCCGGTCGGCTCCGTGCTCGTCCTGCTCGCCTGGACCGGGGTCGGCGCGGCGCTGGCGGGCCGGTTCTTCCGCTGGGAGTGACCGCCGACTCTCCGGCAGGCCCCGCCGCACCGCGGGACCTGCCCGTGCCGCCTAGAATCCCCGCGTGGAATTCCTCGGCGTCCCCTGGTTCGTTCTGGTGCGCCACCTCGGACCGCCGCTGGTGCTGCTGGGTGTCGGCGCGGCGCTGGTGCGGTGGCGCAGACCGGCGCGCACCGGTCTGGTCGTCGCCGCGCTGTGCGTGAACCTGCTGGCCGCGGCGCTGCCCTTCCTGTGGATCGCCTTCCAGGCGGCCACCGGACTGGCCAACCGGAGCGCCGCCGGGCTCGTCATGACCGGGTTGCAGCCGCTGGTGTTCTTCACCGCCTGGATGCTGCTGCTGGTGGCGGCCGTGGCAC
Organism: Thermobifida halotolerans; assembly: GCF_003574835.2. Lineage (NCBI taxonomy): Bacteria > Bacillati > Actinomycetota > Actinomycetes > Streptosporangiales > Nocardiopsidaceae > Thermobifida > Thermobifida halotolerans. The sequence continues at coordinate 2,752,361 of NZ_CP063196.1, forward strand.
GGCCGCCGACCGTGGGACACCCGCACCGGTGAGGGGGCGTGCCCGCCCCGCGCGGGGCGGGCACGCCCGGGGGGCTCAGCCGCCCAGGGTGGCGACCATGAGCGCCTTGATGGTGTGCATCCGGTTCTCCGCCTGGTCGAAGACGACGGAGGCGGGCGACTCGAACACCTCGTCGGTGACCTCCAGCGCGCTCAGCCCGGTGCGGGCGTGCAGGTCGCGGGCGACCTGGGTGCCCAGGTCGTGGAAGGCGGGCAGGCAGTGCAGGAACTTGACGTCGGGGTTGCCGGTGGCCTTGAGCGCCTCGGCGTTGACCTGGTAGGGCAGCAACTGCCGGATGCGCTCCTCCCACACCTCGGCGGGCTCGCCCATCGACACCCACACGTCGGTGTAGACGAAGTCGGCTCCGGCCAGGCCCTCGGCGACGTCCTCGGTGAAGGTGACGCGGGCGCCGGTGGTCTCCGCGATCGAGCGGGCGGGCGCGGCCACGGTCTCCTCGTCGGGCCACAGTTCGCGGGGGGCGACCATGCGCACGTCCACGCCGAGCATGGCGCCGGTGACGGTGAGGGAGTTGCCGAGATTGTTGCGGGCGTCGCCCATGTAGGCCAGGGTGACCTCGCCCAGCGGCTTGTCGGTGTGCTCGGTGACGGTGAGGAAGTCGGCGAGCATCTGGGTGGGGTGCCACTCGTCGGTGAGGCCGTTCCACACCGGCACTCCCGCGTACTCGGCCAACTCCTCCACCAGGGACTGCTCCGAGCCCCGGTACTCGATGCCGTCGAACATCCGCCCCAGGACCCGGGCGGTGTCCCTGATGGACTCCTTGTGGCCGATCTGCGAGCCCGCCGGGTCCAGGTAGGTGACGTGGGCGCCCTGGTCGTGGGCGGCCACCTCGAAGGCACACCGGGTGCGGGTGGAGGTCTTCTCGAAGATCAGGGCGATGTTCCTGCCGAGCAGCCGCGGCTGCTCGGTGCCCGCGTACTTGGCGGCCTTCAGGTCGGCTGCCAGCCTGATCAGGAACAGCAGTTCCCGGGGGGTGAAGTCGAGTTCCTTGACGAAACTGCGGTTGCGCAGGTTGAACGCCATCGCGGCAGGCTCTCCTCTGTCCGTCACGTCAACATGTCTGGAAAGGTATACATATTAGCGAATAGGCATTCAAGTACTTTTCCGGTCCCCGCTCAGGCGTCCCGCTCCACCGGACAGGTCATGCAGTGCGGACCGCCGCGTCCGCGCCCCAGTTCGTTGCCCGGGGTGGTGATGACCTCGATCCCGTTGGCGCGCAGGTAGGCGTTGGAGGAGACGTTGCGCTCGTAGGCCAGGACCACGCCGGGCTCCAGCGCGAAGACGTTGCAGCCGTCGTCCCACTGCTCGCGCTCGGAGGAGAAGACGTCCTGGGTGGGGGTGAGCACCCGGATGTCGTCGACCCCCGCCGCGGCGGCGATGGCCCGGTGCATGTCCTCGGGCGGATGGTCGGTGATCTTCAGCTCCTTGTCGCTGTCACCCGGCTCGATCGTGTAGGAGGGCAGCATGCCCAGTCCCGCGTACTTGGTGAAGACGCCGTAGTCCACGTTGGTCATGACGGTGTCCAGGTGCATGGTGGAGCGCGCCTTGGGCATCCAGATGCCCAGGATGCGCCGGGCGCCGCCGCGGGCGAACAGCTCCCGCGCGAGCAGTTCCACCGCCTGGGGGCGGGTGCGCTCGCTCAGCCCCACCAGCACCGAGCCGTCGCCGACCGGCATCACGTCGCCGCCCTCGATGGTGGCGGGCGCCCAGGCCACCCCCGGGTTCCACACCTGGAAGTCGGCGTCGGCGAACAGCGGGTGCCACCGGTAGACGGCCTCGTACAGCGTGGTCTCGCGCATGCGGGCGCGCTTGCGCATGACGTTGATGGACACCCCGCCGTAGATCCAGCAGGAGGTGTCGCGGGTGAAGATGAGGTTGGGCAGCGGCGGCAGCACGAACGCGTCCAGGTCGAGGGTGTGGAACCACACCGACCGGGGTTCGGGCACCCGGTCCAGCAGCTCCCGCTTGGTGATGCCGCCGACGAGGAAACGGCGCAGCTGGGCGGCGTCCATCGCGTCGAGGCAGTCGCGGATGGCGTCCAGGGCCATGGGGCCGTAGAAGCGCTCGTCCAGCACGTGGTCGAGGATGGAGGACTCGGCCTCGGGGAGGTGAAGGATCTCCTCCAGCAGTTCCCCGAAGACGTGCACGGCCACTCCGCGGTCGCGCAGGTGCGCGACGAACAGGTCGTGCTCCTCGCGGGCGCGCTCCACCCACAGCACGTCGTCGAAGAGGAGGGCGTCCTTGTTGCTGGGGGTCAGGCGCTGCAGTTCCAGGTCGGGCCGGTGCACGATGACCCGGCGCAGGCGGCCGACCTCGGAGTTGACGGAAAAGGCCACGGCTTGCTCCTCACTGTCTCGACCGACCCGTGGGCGTGCCGGAGCGCACGGCGCGATTCGACCACGCCCGGAGGCTTTCCCGCCAGCCTCTCCCCTTACTCCCGCCCCGCCCACCCCGCCTTCATAGGATGATCCGGTGAGCAGCGATTCCCTTCGGCGGTCCGTGGCGGGGCCGCTCTCCCGCGCCGCGACGCTGACCCGTGCCGCGGGCGCCGCCGTGCCGCCGACCTGGCTGGTCGGAATCAGCATCCTGTCGGTGCAGCTCGGCGCGGGCGTGGCCAAGAACCTGTTCGCGGTCCTGCCGCCCAGCGCCGTGGTGTGGCTGCGCCTGCTCAGCTCGGCCCTGGTGCTGCTGGCGCTCGCCCGGCCCGCACCGCGCGGCCACACCCGCTCCGACTGGCTGGTGGCCGCCGGTCTCGGGGTGGCGCTGGCGACGATGAACTACGCCATCTACGAGTCGTTCGCGCGCATTCCGCTGGGCGTGGCGGTGACCATCGAGTTCCTGGGGCCGCTGGCGGTGGCGGTCGCGGGGTCGCGCCGCTGGAGTGACCTGGTGTGGGTGGCGCTCGCCGGAACGGGGGTGGCGCTGCTGGGCCGGGGCGAGGGCGGCGTGGATCTCGCCGGTGTGGCGTTCGCGCTGCTGGCCGCCGCGGCGTGGGCGGCCTACATCCTGCTCAGCGCGGCCACCGGCCGCCGCTTCCCCGGCACCTCGGGGCTGACGGTGGCCAGCGCGGTCGGCGTGCTGCTGGTCGCGCCGGTCGGGATCGGCCAGGGCGGCACGGCCCTGCTGCGGCCGGAGGTGCTACTGGTCGGGCTCGCCGTGGGGCTGCTGTCGTCGGTGGTCCCCTACTCCCTGGAGATGCGGGCGCTGCGCCGGATTCCGCCGCGGGTGTTCGGCATCCTGATGAGCCTGGAGCCGGCCGCCGCCGCGCTGGTGGGCATGGTGGTGCTGGGCGAGTTCCTCACCGTCGCCCAGTGGGCGGCGGTGGCCTGCGTGGTCGCCGCCAGCGTGGGCGCGACCCGCTCCGCGCGGACCTGAGCCCGCCCGGCCCCTGCGAAGGGTCCGTGTCGTCGCAGTTCACCGCAGGCACGGACCCCGAAGGGAACTCCCGCGCCCCTCTACTACGATCTGTCGTATGACAGCCTCTCCCCGATCTGTCGCGTTCGCGGCGGACGACATCGTGATCCTGAACCTGCCGCTGTGGGCCTGGCAGGTGGCGTTCTGCGTCGTCGGGGTGGCGGCGCTGGTGCTGCTGGCCCGCACGATCTGGCATCCCACGACCTCGTCGCTGCGCTGGTGGGCGCTGGGCAACGTCGTCGTCAACGCCGGAATCGCGGTGACCGGCGCGACGGTGCGCGTCACCTCCTCGGGGCTGGGCTGCTCGGAGTGGCCCAGGTGCACCCCGGAGAGCTTCGTGCCGGTGGGCACCCACCACTCGGCGTTCAACGCGACCATCGAGTTCGGCAACCGGACGCTGACGTTCCTGGTGCTGGCCGTCGGGGTGATCGTGCTCGTGGCGACGCTGCGCCTGCGGCCCCGCAGGCGCGACCTGACGGTCATGGCCGCCCTGGTGCCGGTCGGGGTGCTGGGCCAGGCGGTCGTCGGCGGCATCACGGTCTGGAGCGACCTGCACCCGGCCTCGGTGGGCGCGCACTTCGTGCTGTCGGTCCTCGTGGTGGTCGTCACCATGGCCTACTACGTGCGCTGTCGCGAACCCCGGGGGGACCTGCGCCCCACCGTGGGGCCGCGGCTGCGGACGGCGGTCGCCGCTCTGGTCCCGGTGGGGCTCGTGCTGATCGTGGCCGGTGTCGTGGTCACCGGCACCGGCCCGCACGGCGGGGACGCCGCCGCCCCGCGCTGGGACTTCCCGTTGGAGGCGGTGACCCGCGTCCACTCGGCCCTGGCGTGGCTGACGACCGCGCTGGCCGTGGCCGTGCTCGTCGCGGCGGTCCGCACCGGCGCGCCACGCCTGGTGCGTGTCCAGGCGTGGCTGCTGGTCGCCGTGGTGTTCGCCCAGGGCGGGCTGGGCTACGTGCAGTACCTGCTGGGCCTGCCCGCCTGGCTGGTGGTGCTGCACGTGCTGGGGGCGCTGCTGACGTGGACGGCGATCCTGCGGCTGTACTTCGCCACCGCCGAACGCGTCACGGTCCCCACCGGGGCGGCTGCTGCTGCGGCGGTCCCTGCCGCCAGTCGGTAGCGGGCGGCTGCGGCGGCATGCCGCCCTGCTGGGCGTGCGCCTGGGCGATGACGTGCTGGAAGTCCGAACGCCGCAGGAACCCCGAGTCGGTGGGCTGCTGTGTCCAGGTCGGCGCGGCGGGCTGGACGGCCCGTCCGAGGAACGCCTCGCGGGCCATGTGCATGAGCGCCAGGATGGCGTCGCGCCGCTCCCACCAGTCGGGTCTGGCCACGCCCCGGTCCAGGCGCCGGTGCAGCAGCGCGAGTTCGGTGGCGGCCAACTGGTAGTCCTCCATCGCCCGGCGCCCGCGCGCCCCCGCGACCTGCCGCGCCCAGGCGCGCGCCCGCTTGCGCCCTCCCATGGTGCTGAGCATCTGGATGTCGTGGGGCGTGACCAGCCCGGTGGGGATGTACTGCGGCAGGTAGTGGGCGATGGCCGCGACCTGGCGGCGGCGGTCGCGCACCGCCACGACGATGAGGGCCACCAGGACGCAGAACAGCAGGGCGTAGACCAGGCCCAGCCCGGTCCAGCCGAACGCGGTGGAGCCGTTCCACAGCGCGTGCAGCACGACCGCGCCGAGCCAGCCGAGGACCGGCATGAACAGGCGGCCCACGCCCCGGTGCGTGGCGGCGTAGGCCACGCCCAGACCGATCATGGCGGTGTAGAGGGGGTGGCCCAGCGGCGCGATGATCCCGCGCAGCACGAAGGTGACCGCGAATCCGGCGGCTCCCTCGGTGAACAGCGCACCGAGGAAGTAGGAGACGTTCTCGACGAAGGCGAAGCCGGTGGCGACCATGGCCGCGTAGATGATGCCGTCGGTGGAGGAGTCGATCTCGTGGCGGCGCCGCCACAGCAGCAACAGCAGGGCCAGGCCCTTGGCGCTCTCCTCCACCAGCGGCGCGCCCACGGCGGCGCTGAGGTAGGCGCCCAGGTCCTCACCGAACACCGGGACGGTGTACAGCTCCATGCCGAGGGTGTTGAGGACGAACGACGTCAGCACCGCCACGCCCGCGCCCCACAGGAACGCGAACAGCAGAACCGAGTTCGGCTCCGGTTCGAGCCGGTCCAGCAGCAGGATGAGGGGGACGAGGATGGTGACGGGGACGACTGCCGCGACGAGGCTGACGAGGAACGCGACGACTCCCGCGGTCCCGGCTCCGACGAGACCGCTGAGCAGCAGGTAGCCAAGCATCAGCAGCATGCACAGGACGCTCACCACGATTCCGGCGATCAGGCCGACGGAGTGGCGTCCGGGCTTGCGACCTTCCAGGATCGCTTTGGTGTCTAGGGGACGCATGGCATTCGAGCGTAGCGTCTGACCGCCGCGGCTCCGCAGGCGGTGGAGCGTCGACCACCGCCTGCCCGCCCGCCCGCGCGCGTCTTCCGACCTGCGGTCGTCTCCGCCCGTCCGCCGTTCTCAGCGGGATCCGCTCCAGCGGGGCCACGGGCGTGTCTCCTCCAGGGCCCGCGCCGCGGCGACGAGGAGGTCGTCGCGGTGGTGGGCGGCCACGATCTGCAGTCCCACCGGGCGGCCGTCGGCGTCCAAACCCGCCGGAACCGTGACCGCCGGGTGTCCGCTGAGGTTGAAGGCCCAGGTCAGCGCGGTATTCATGACCGGTCCGGGGCCGTCGTGGCCGTGCGGCGGATGGGGGGTGGTCGGAGTGAGCAGCAGGTCGGCGGTCGCGAACAGCTCATCCAGCGCGGCGTTGTTGTGGCGGACGGCTGCCTCGGATTCCCCGGAGGCGGCCGCGCCGCGTCGGGCCAGCCACGCCCCGGCCGGATCACGCAGGCGCACGACGGCATCGGTCCAGACGACGGCCCCGGTGTCGGCGAGGTCGCGGGCGGCGGCGCGGGCGACCGCCGCGACGGCGGCGTCGACGTCGGCGAAGCCGAGGTCGGTGCTCCAGACGGCGCGCGGGGGACGGTCCGGCGGGAGGGTGTCGGGGGGAGGCGGCGCGCCGAGGACGACCTGCCGGTACAGCGCCACGTCGGCCACGGTCCGGGCTATCGGTCCGCCGACGGTGAGTCCGGCGCGGTCGCGGGCGGGCAGCAGTCCCGTGGTGGGTTTGTATCCGACCGCGCCGCACCAGGCGGCGGGGATGCGGGTGGAGCCCGCGCCGTCGCTGGCGGTGGCCAGCGGCACCATGCCCGCGGCCACGGCCGCGCCGGACCCGGCCGACGAGCCGCCGGGGGTGCGGTCGGGGCACCACGGGTTGACGGTGCGGCCGCGTTCGGTGGTCCCCCAGGTCTGCCACTCGGTTCCGGGGCCGGGCACCGAGGTGGCGCCGACGGGCACGCATCCGGCGGCCAGGAGCCGCCGCGCCTGGTGGGAGCGGTCCTGTTCGGTGCCCTTGACCGCGATCGGGACCCCGGCCAGTGGGAGCGGGTGGCCCTCGGCGAGCATGCGGTCCACCAGCGCCGCCCGATGCCCGGCCTCCTCCGCCCACACCTCGGCGAACGCGCGGATCGCGGGGTCGACGCGGCGGATGCGCTCCAGGGCGAGTTCGGCGACCTCGGTCGCGCGCAGCGCGCCGCCGGTCACCAGGTCGCGAACGCGGCGCGCACCCCACTCCGGGTAGTCGGCGGGATCGGGCCGGTCGCGCGGGGACTCCGGTCCAGCGGGGCGGGCCGCCGGGCGGTGCTGGTGTCGCATGGTCGCTCCTTTCGGGGGCTCACCCGTCCTCGGCGGCGAGCACGGCGGCGTAGGGACGCTCCCCCGACGCGAGCAGGTCCGCTCGGGGACGCCGCGCGACCGGGAGGAGCAGCAGGTTGCGGTTCCAGGGGGCGTCCTCGGCGGCGCACAGCGCGGCGAGGGCGTCGGGCGGTGTGGCGGAGTTCTCGGCCGGCGCCCGCCGGACGAACGGATGGTGACTGCGCAGCAGGCGGCGCAGGGCGGCCGGGTCCACCTCCCGTTCGGCGAGTACGCGGTGGTCTTCGGGGGTGCGGCCGTCGGAGCAACTCCGGGCCTCCCGGGTCCGTCATCGTGGCTCCCCGATTGCCGCGGGGCCGGTCGGGCCTACCGGGACACGGCCCCGGCGGGGGCCTCCAGGCGGGGGTGGAGCGCCTCCAGTCCCGCGATGAACGCGTGCAGGGCGAGTTCGAAGCTGTCGTCGTCGATCTCGGCGGCGAGTTCGGGCAGGCGGTGCGCCTGGGAGAGGTTGGGGTAGCGGTCCTGGTAGACGCGGGCGTCGGCGTCGAAGCCGCGGGCGAAGGAGTTGATCGCGGCACCGACCACCAGGTAGCGGGTCGAGGCGCCGATCATGGTGGCCAGCCGGGCGGGCCAGCCCGCGGCGACGAGCCCGCCGTGGACCGCGTCGGCGCGGCGCAGCGCCTCGTCGCGGCGCCCCGGGCCGGAGGCGATGAAGGCGACCATGTTGGGGTGCGCGGCCAGGGCGTCGCGGTAGGAGCGCGCCCACACGGTGAGTCCGCGTTTCCAGTCGCCGTCCTTGAAGCCGGAGACGTCTATGCCGGCGGTGATGCGGTCGACGACGTCGTTGAGCAGCTCCTCCTTGGTGCGGTAGTGGCTGTACAGCGACGGGGCCTGGACGCTGAGCTCCTGGGCGAGCTTGCGCATGGACAGCCCGTCCAGTCCGTCGCGGTCGACCAGGGCCAGTGCGGCCTCCTGGATGCGCGTCCGACTCAGCAGCGGTGTCCTGGGTCGAGCCACAGCGAACCCCCCGTTCTTCCCTCTTCTCCTGCGCCTGCCCCTCGTGGGCGTGCGCTCGCGCCCGGATCGCCTCAAGTATCGGCCAGAACCGGCCCCGAGGTGGTGGGCCGACCGGACTTCACAAACCGAACACTGTTAGATTAAATGTGACGCGCGACTCCATTCCGCCCGGCCTGTGCTGCTTCCAGCCACGCCAGAGGACCAGCCGTACCGAAGGAGCCCCATGCAACTCTCGCTCGCCACGATCCTGGCCGAAGCCGCGCGCCGCCACCCCGACCGCACCGCGATTATCACCGACGACGCGCACGTGTCCTACGCGACCCTGTGGGAGGACTCCCTGCGGTACGCCGGAGCGCTGCGCTCCCTGGGCGTGGTCCCCGGCGACCGTGTCGCCCTGCTCGCGGGCAACGTCGTCGACTTCGTGCGCTGCTACTACGGCATCCTCGCCGTGGGCGGCACCGTGGTGACCGTCCCGCCGATGCTCAGCGCCGAGGAGGCGGCCTTCCTGCTCTCCGACACCGGGGCGCGCCTGGTCCTGGCGCAGGACATGTTCGCCGCACTGGCCCGCGCCGCCGTGGGCGACGGCGACGTCCAGGTGCGCACGACCGGTGAGCCGCACCGCCCCGACGCCCTGGAGTCGGTCGCCGCCGCCGCGGAACCGCTGCCCTCCCACGTCTCACGCTCCCCCGACGACGTCGCCGTGATCTTCTACACCAGCGGCACCACGGGCACGCCCAAGGGCGCCCTGCTGACCCACCTCAACCTGGTGATGAACGCCACCGTCAACGCGTTCGACGTCCACCCCATGAGCGGCGACGACGTCGTCATGGGCTCCCTGCCGCTGTTCCACACCTTCGGCCAGTCCGTCGCCCTCAACACCACCTTCCGGGTCGGCGCCACCCTGGTCCTGCAGGAGCGCTTCGACCCGGACGAGGCGATCCGGATGATGCGCGAGCACGGCGCCACCATCTTCGACGGCGTGCCCACGATGTTCGTCCGCCTGGCCGAGGCCGCGGCCAACCACAGCGAACTCCCCGACCTGCGGTTCTGCGTCTCCGGCGGTGCGTCCCTGCCGGAGGTGGTGCTGCGCCGGTTCGAGGAGGCGTTCTCCACCACCATCTACGAGGGCTACGGCCTGTCGGAGACCTCGCCGACGGCCAGCACCAACCAGCCGCTGTACGGCGCCCGCACCGGGTCGGTCGGCCACCCCATCTGGGGCGTGGACGTGGAGATCGCCCGCGCCGACATCGACGAGCGCGTGGAACTGCTGCCCAGGGGCGAACAGGGCGAGATCGTGGTGCGCGGCCACAACGTCTTCGCCGGCTACCTCAACCGTCCGGAGGCCACCGCGGAGGCGGTCGTCGACGGCTGGTTCCGCACCGGCGACATCGGCTTCCGCGACGACGAAGGCTTCATCCACATCGTGGACCGCAAGAAGGACCTCATCATCCGCGGCGGCTTCAACGTCTACCCGCGCGAGGTGGAGGAGGTCCTGCTGCGGTTCCCGGGGATTTCCCAGGTGGCGGTGGTCGGACTGCCCGACGCCGAACTGGGTGAGGAGGTCTGCGCGGTGGTGGTGCCCGAGAAGAAGGGCGCCGTCGACCCCGCCGAGCTCCAGTCCTGGGCTCGCGAACGCCTGGGCAGGCACAAGTACCCGCGCAGAGTGGAGATCGTGACCGAGCTTCCACTGGGCCCGAGCTTCAAGGTACTCAAGCGCGAACTGCGTGCGCGCTTCGGGGGAAAGAGTTAGGAAAGATGGTCGACTTCGCACTGACCGAAGAACAGCGGGAGGTCCGCGACTGGGTGCGCACCTTCGTCGAGCGCGAGCTCATGCCGCTCGAACAGGAGGTGTTGCGCCGTGAGCGCACCGGCGAGGGGCACGGTCTGACCTCCCAGGAACTGCACGACCTCCGGCAACTCGCCAAGAAGTCCGACTTCTGGGGAATCCAGACACCCGTCGAGTACGGCGGCATGGGGCTGGACGCGATCACCACGGCGCTGGTCGAGACCGAACTGGGGCGCACGTTCGTCCCGTTCAGCTTCGGCGGCAGCGCCGACAACATCCTCTACTACGCCAACGAGGAGCAGAAGCGGCGCTACCTGCTGCCCACGATCGCGGGCGAACGGAAGTCCTGCTTCGCCATCACCGAGCCGGGCGCGGGGTCGGACGCCAAGGCGATCCGCACCCGGGCGCACAAGGACGGCGACCACTGGGTGATCAACGGCGAGAAGACCTTCATCACCGGAGGCAACGAGGCCGACTTCACCATGGTGTTCGCCGTCACCGACCCCGAGAGGGGGGCCGACGGCGGGGTCACCTGCTTCCTGGTGGACCGCGAGGCGGGATGGCGCTCCGAGCCCATCCCCACCATGGGCGAGTGGGGTCCGGCCTCGCTGGTCTTCGAGGACGTGCGGGTGCCCGAGTCCAACGTGCTGGGCGAGGTCGGCCAGGGCTTCGCGCTGGCGATGAAGTGGATCGGCCGGGGCCGCTACCTGCTCCCCGCGCGCGCCCTGGGCGCCTGCGAGCGGCTGCTGAGCATGGCCGTCGACTACGCCAACACGCGCGAGACCTTCGGCAGGCCGATCGCCGACCGCCAGGCCATCCAGTGGATGATCGCCGACTCCCAGGTGGAGATCGAGGCGCTGCGCCTGCTGGTGCTCAACGCCGCCTGGCAGGTGGACAACGACCGGGACTCCCGGCACGCCCAGTCCATCGCCAAACTGTACGGCGGTCAGAAGGCCAACGAGATCGTCGACCGGGTGCTGCAGATCCACGGGGGCATGGGCTACACCCGCGAGCTCCCCGTCGAGCGCTGGTACCGCGAACTGCGGCTGCTGCGCATCTACGAGGGGACCGACGAGATCCAGCGCCGCACCATCGCGCGCGACCTGCTCAAGGGGTACGTCAAGGTGGGTTCCACGCTGGGGTGAGGAACGCGTCGGGGCCGACGTCCGGGCGGGCGTCGGCCCCGACGCGTGTCGGGAGGCCCGTCCCCGCCGCCGTCCTGTCGGCGGCGGGCGCCGGTTCCCCCACCGCTCCACGGACCACCGGGACAACAGGAATCCCAGACCCGAAACCGGGAACATAACCCCAACAACGGACAACAAAGAATCCGGGTCGGAAAAATTAACATACCGATCCCCATTCTCGGAATCACTGCCCGGTAGATTCCATTCCCCACCCCCGAAGGCCAGCCGTGATCCATTAGATATGGAGTTTCCCGGCCTTTTTCCCTCCGGATCCGTATAGTCGGTGGCGGTCAGAGGAATCCCCCTGTGGTCGAGGCGATCTGGAGGACAAGAATCCCGTGGCAGACAGCGCCCCCTTCCACGGACCCGCATACCCGGACGAAAGACCACCGATTCCCGATATCGATCTGAGCGTCCCAACGGTCGCGCGCACCTACGACGCACTGCTGGGCGGCAAGGACAACTTCGAGGCCGACCGCATAGCCGCCCAGATCATCGAATCGGTCAATCCCGGATCAAAAACGCTGATCCGGCAGAACCGCAGGTACCTGACCCGTGCGGTGGACCACGTCGCGGGCGCCCTGGGGATCGACCAGTTCCTCGACCTGGGCTCGGGGCTGCCGACCATGGAGAACACCCACCAGATCGCCCAGCGCCGCGTCCCGGAGGCGCGGGTGGTCTACGTCGACATCGACCCGATCGTCCTGACCCACAGCCGCGCGCTCCTCGTGGACAACCCCCACACCGGGGTCGCCGTGGGTGACGCGCGCCACGTGACCGAGGTCCTGACCTCCCCCGAGGTCACACGACTGCTCGACTTCGACCGGCCCGTGTGCCTCATGCTGGTCAGCCTGCTGCACTGCGTCTCCGACGCCGATGACCCGTGGGGACTGGTACGCCGCTACTTCGACCGGTTCGCGCCCGGATCGGTGCTCATCCTGTCCCATCTGGCCTCGGACGACGCGGCGGCCGCCCGGAGGCTCGGCGACCACATCCGCGAACTGGGCATGGACTGGGGCTACATCCGCCGTCCCGAGGAGGTGGAGCGGCTCTTCGACGGTCTGGCGCTCGTCTCCCCCGCCGTCGACGACTCCGCCGCCCCGATGCTGGTGGACTGCGAGGGCTGGCGCAACGGGAACGTTCCCCCGACCCCCCGCCCCGCCGACCCGGACCAGAAGATCTGGGAGCACGCGGGCGTGGGCGTCAAACCCTGACGCCCGCGCGGATCCGCGCGGTTTCGCGCCCCCTCACGAGGTCGCAGCAGGCGGCCGCGGCGGCTCGTCCGCGCGGCGGCGCAGCACGGCCACCAGGAAGTCCGACTCGGCGGTGAAGGGCCGCAGGTCCCAGGTCGCCAGCGTCAGCTCCGTGACGAGCCCGGCCCGCTCGACGTCGCCGAAGAACCGGTCGAACGGGTATCCGCGTCCCGCACCGAAGCCGACGACCACCCGGCCGTCCGCGGTCACCTGGTCGCCCATCCTGCGCAGTACCTCGACCTCGGTGCCGGGCGCCAGGAAGGTCATCACGTTGCCCGCGCACACCACGGCGTCGAACGGCTCCTCCCCCCTCTCCGTCAGGTCGAGTTCGGCCAGGTCCCCCACCCGCCAGTCGCCCCCCGGATGGTCCTCGCGCGCCGCGGCGACCAGGTAGGGGTCGATGTCCACGCCCACCACGTCGTGCCCGCGCGCGGCCAGTTCGCCGCCGACGCGCCCCGGACCGCAGCCCGCGTCCAGGACCCGCGATCCGCGCGCGAGCATCGCGTCGACCATGCGGGCCTCCCCGGCCAGGTCCCGCCCCTGGGCGGCCATGGTCCGGAAACGTTCCACATACCAGCGGGAGTGGCCGGGGTTCTCCCGCACCCGGGCCTCCCAGGCGGTGATCTCTCTCATGGCTCCCACCCTCTCACCGTTCCGCCTCCCGCCGTCCGGGAGGGCCGCGCTCCCTCCTTCCGCGGCAGGACCCTCCTCCCTCCCCGAGGCGGGGAATGTACGCTCGTTTTCCACCGTTTTCGGCGTTTCCGCCCGCACACGCACGAGAGGCCCTCCGCGCGATGCCCCAGCCCGTCTCCCCGTCCGCCAGCGGACCGGCGCCCTCCCTGCTGTGGGGGGCGCGGGCCACCGCGCTCGTCCACGCCGCCCTGCTCGTCTTCGAGTTCGCCACCGCCGGACAACTGGTGGCGCAGAACCTCACCGCCCTGCCGCTGCACTCGGCAGGCGCGGTCGCGCTGCACGCGGCAGCCGGGGCGCAACTGGCCGTCACGCTGCTGCTGTGGCGGCCCGGCGGGGGGTCGCCGCTGCCGGCGGTGCTGAGCGCCGCGGCGTTCGCGCTCGGCCTCGTCCAGGCCTACCTGGGCAGCCACCTGCTGCTGGAACTGCACGTCCCCCTGGCGCTGGTCCTGGTCGCGCTGGTGACGTGGGTGCTGGTGCTGGTGTGGCGTCCCGCCGCCCGCTCCTGACCCGCGGCGACGCCCCGGTCGACGGCGCTCCCGGGGGCGGCGGAGACCGCCGTGGACAGGCGGCCAGGAGGTCCGGCAGCGCCTCGCGCCGCTCCGGCTCGGTGGTGGGCAGGACCGCGTACCAGGCGAGCGCGCCGGGGGAGCCGATCAGCCGGGGCCGGTCGCGCCGCGCAGAAGTCCGAGGCGGTCCGGCCCTGGGCGGCCGCGTCGGTTCCGGGAGTGGTGAGGTGGTGGCCGAGGAAGTGCCTCGGCGCTTTGGCGGGGGCTCGGGATCCCCGCCACCCGACCACGCGTCCGCCCCGGACGGGGGCGCCGACCGCCGGGTCCGCGGACGAGAGACGGGAGGCCCCCCGGGGGAGCCTCCCGTCGCGGACCGGCGGGACGGCCTCAGCCGACGACGTTGGCCAGCAGGGGGTCGACCGTCACCGCGACGAACAGCAGCGCCAGGTAGGCGTTGGACAGGTGGAAGAACCCCATCGTCCTGAGCCTGGGCCCCGTCACCCCGGCACGGACCTGGTGGTAGAGGCGGTGCGCCTGGACCAGCAGGACCGCCCCCAGCGCCCCGGCGACCACCGGGTAGAGCGGGGTGGTGTCGGCGACGGGCCACAGCAGCAGCGAGACCACCACGGTCGCCCAGGAGTACAGCACGCACTCCAGCAGCACCCGGCGGTCCCCGGCCACCACCGGCAGCATGGGGACGTTCGCGGCGGCGTAGTCCTCGCGGTAGCGCATCGCCAGCGCCCACGTGTGCGGCGGGGTCCAGAAGAACACCACCAGGAACAGGATGAACGGCGCCCAGTCGAGGCGTGCGGTGATCGCCGCCCAGCCGATGAGCACCGGCATGCAGCCCGCGATGCCGCCCCACACGACGTTCTGCGCGGTGCGGCGCTTGAGCAGCAGGGTGTAGACGAAGATGTAGAACGCGATCGCGAACAGCGACAGCCCCGCCGCCAGCCAGTTCACGAACACCGCGAAACCGACCGTGGACAGCACCGCCAGGGTCAGCCCGTAGACCATCGTGCCGCGCGGGGTGACCTGCTGCATGGCGGTGGGCCGCCTGCGGGTGCGCCGCATCGCGCGGTCGATGTCGCGGTCGATGTAGCAGTTGATGGCGTTGGCGCTGGCCGCCGACATGGTGCCGAACACCAGCGTGGCCAGGGCGGTGCCCAGCGGCGGCACCCCCTGGGCGGCCACGAACATCACCGGGATGGTGGTGATCAGCAGCAGTTCGATGACCCGGGGCTTGGACAGCGCGACGTAGGCGCGGACGTAGGCGGCGAGGGAGGAGGGGCGGGACGCGGCTCCGGTGGACGGGTCGGCCCCCGGCTCGGAGCGGGCCTCGGAGGCGGAGGGACGGCCGAGAAGGGTCATGGCCGCCGCCGTACCGGGGCCACGCGCCAAGTCGCCGTTCTCGGCTGCTGCTGGGGTCGCCGACCGTGCGGCGCGGAACGCACGGCGGCCCTCACCCGCTCTACGGACACAGACACGCTCAAACCTCGAAAGAACTGGGAGTCAGGGCATCATCGTTTTCACGGCCGATCACCACGGATACGCGGCGCGGTGCGGCGCTCCGGCGGCCCCTCGCGCGCCCGGCACGGGCGCGCGATACCGTCAACGACAGAGTGTAGTGCTAGCGCGAAGCGGCCTCTCACCGGGGCCGCTTCGCCACGTGCGGCCCGTCCCGGGCGAGGTCGCGGGCCGCGCCGCCCGGCGGTCCCCCGGCCTCCGGAGGGAGGAGCGGTCAAGGATAGGGCAACGATTCCGCGTGCGGGTTTCAACGGTAGGGTCTGGGTAGTCACTAGCCCTCGGGCGTATGCACCTCGTCACGCACGGCGACCCCGCGTGTGGCACGTCGCTCCGCACTCCTCGGCGCGGCGTCACGGTGCACCCACCCATATCCTTCCGGCCAGCATCCCGCGAACTGGCCTGGATGCGCGAAAGGAGCCCTGAAGCCCGCGTGAACATCGGCACCCCGAAGACCTTGGACTGGTCGGAGCCGGACCGACGCACCGTCGACGTGGTGCGCGCTTTGGCCATGGATGCGGTCGAGGAGGCGGGCTCCGGCCACCCCGGGACCGCGATGAGCCTGGCTCCCGCCGCCTACCTGCTGTTCCAGAAGGTGATGCGGCACGATCCCAGTGAGCCGACGTGGGTCGGCCGGGACCGCTTCGTCCTGTCGTGCGGCCACTCCAGCCTGACCCTCTACATCCAGCTCTACCTGGCCGGCTACGGCCTGGGCCTGGACGACATCAAGCGGCTGCGCCAGTGGGGCAGCCGCACCCCCGGCCACCCCGAGCACGGGCACACCGCCGGGGTGGAGACCACGACCGGCCCCCTGGGCCAGGGCGTCGGCAACGCGGTCGGCATGGCCATGGCCGCGCGCCGCGAGCGGGGTCTGTTCGACCCCGACGCCGCCCCCGGGGAGAGCCCCTTCGACCACTACGTCTACGCCCTGTGCTCCGACGGCGACGTCCAAGAGGGCGTCAGCCACGAGGCGAGCGCGCTGGCGGGCACCCAGAAACTCGGCAACCTCATCATGATCTGGGACGACAACCGGATCTCCATCGAGGACGACACCCAGATCGCGTTCACCGAGGACGTCGCCGCCCGGTACGAGGCCTACGGCTGGCACGTCCAGGAGGTCGACTGGGTCGGCGACGGCGGCACCTACCACGAGGACGTCGAGGCGCTGTACGCGGCGATCCTCGCGGCGCAGGCCGAGACGGAGCGTCCCTCGTTCATCCGGCTGCGCACCATCATCGGCTGGCCCTCGCCCAACAAGCAGAACACCGGCAAGATCCACGGCGCCGCGCTGGGCGCCGAGGAGGTCGCCGCCACCAAGCGGGAGCTGGGCCTCAACCCCGACGCGCGCTTCGACGTGCCCGACGAGTTGCTGGAGCACGCCCGCGGCGCGGTGGCGCGGGGCCGTGCCGCCCGCCGGGAGTGGGACGCCGCCCTGGCCGCGTGGCGCTCGGGCGCCGGGGAGCGCGCCGAGCTGTTCGACCGCCTGTCCGCGGGCACCCTGCCCGAGGGCTGGGAGAAGGCCGTCCCGACCTTCGAACCCAGCGCCAAGGGGGTGGCCACCCGCAGCGCGTCGGGCAGCGTGCTCAGCGCGGTCGCGCCGGTGCTGCCGGAGCTGTGGGGCGGTTCGGCCGACCTGGCGGGCTCCAACAACACCACGCCCAAGGGCGAGCCGTCGTTCGTCCCCGAGGAGTACTCCACCAAGGCGTTCTCGGGCCACCGCTACGGCCGGGTACTGCACTTCGGCGTGCGCGAGCACGGCATGGGCGCGATCCTCAACGGGATCGCGCTGCACGGCCCCACCCGCCCCTACGGGGGCACGTTCCTGGTGTTCAGCGACTACATGCGCCCGTCGGTGCGGCTGGCCGCGCTGATGAAGCTGCCGGTGACCTACGTGTGGACGCACGACTCCATCGGCCTGGGCGAGGACGGCCCCACCCACCAGCCGGTGGAGCACCTGTGGTCGCTGCGCGCCATTCCCGGCCTGGCGGTGGTGCGCCCCGCCGACGCCAACGAGACGGCGGTGGCCTGGCGCACGGTGCTGGAGCGCGGCGACGGCCCGACGGCGCTGGCACTGACCCGGCAGGCGGTGCCGGTGCTGGACCGCTCCGAGCTGGCGCCGGCGGAGCTGACCGCCCGCGGCGGCTACGTGCTGGCCGAGGCGAGCGACGGCCGTCCGCAGGCGATCATCGTCGCCACCGGAAGTGAGGTGCAGATCGCACTGGAGGCGCGTTCCCGGCTGGAGGAGGCGGGTACGCCCACCCGTGTGGTGTCGATGCCGTGCCTGGAGTGGTTCAACGAACAGGACGACGCCTACCGCCAGCAGGTGCTGCCGCCGTCGGTGCGGGTGCGCGTGTCGGTGGAGGCGGGAATCGCCCTGGGCTGGCGCGAGCTGATCGGCGAGGCCGGTGAGTCGGTGAGTCTGGAGCACTTCGGCGCGTCGGCGCCCTACGCGACCCTGTACGAGCAGTTCGGGATCACCGCGGACCGGGTGGTGGCGGCGGTGCACGCCAGCGCCGCGCGGCTCGGCGGCGACCGGGGAACGACAACAGGCAACTGACGGTTCGGGGAGGGTCGCCGCGGAGTGCGGCCCTCCCCTCTTCTCTTCGAGGAGTGTCGAGAAGCGATGGGCAGCCCTCTTCAGCAACTCTCCGACGCAGGCGTGTCCGTCTGGCTGGACGACATCAGCCGGCAACGGCTGCGCAGCGGCAATCTCGCGGAGCTGATCGTCGAACGCAACGTCGTGGGCGTCACCTCCAACCCGACGATCTTCGCCAAGGCCCTGGCCGAGGGCGACGCCTACGACGACCAACTGCACGACCTGGCGCTGCGCGGGGTGTCGGTGGAGGAGGCGGTGCGCGCCATCACCGCCTACGACATCCGCTGGGGCGCGGACGTGCTGCGCCCCGTCCACGAGGCCAGCGGCGGCGTGGACGGCCGCGTGTCGCTGGAGGTCGACCCCCGCCTGGCGCACGACACCGAGCGGACCGTCGCCGAGGCGCGGGCCCTGTGGTGGCTGGTGGACCGGCCCAACCTGATGATCAAGATCCCCGCGACGGTCGAGGGGCTGCCCGCCATCACCGCGGCGCTGGCCGAGGGCATCAGCGTCAACGTGACCCTGATCTTCTCGCTGGAGCGCTACCGGGCGGTGATGGAGGCGTTCCTGACCGGACTGGAGCGGGCGCGGGAGGCCGGCCGCGACCTGTCGACGATCCACTCGGTGGCGTCGTTCTTCGTCAGCCGGGTCGACACCGAGGTGGACGCGCGGCTGGCCAAGATCGGCACCGAGGAGTCGGTGGCGCTGCGCGGCCGGACCGCGCTGGCCAACGCGCGCCTGGCCTACGCCGCCCACGAGGAGGTGTTCTCCGGTGAGCGGTGGGCCGCGCTGGAGGCCGCGGGGGCACGCGTCCAGCGTCCGCTGTGGGCGTCCACCGGTGTCAAGGACCCGGAGCTGCCCGACACCCTGTACGTGACCGAACTGGTGGCGCCGCACACGGTCAACACGATGCCCGAGGCCACGCTGTCGGCGGTGGCCGACCACGCGCGGGTCACCGGTGACACGGTGCGCGGCGGCTACGAGGCGGCGCGCGCCCACCTCGACGCACTGGAGGCGGTCGGTGTGAACATGGCCGACGTGGTGGAGAAACTGGAGGTCGAGGGCGTCGACAAGTTCGCCAGGTCCTGGGAGGAGCTGCTGGACCGCGTCGCCCGGGAACTCGACGCCAACGCCTGAGAATTCCCTCACTCGTCCGTTTCGTCGCCACCCAGCCGGTTTGCGGGAAAGAATGGCGGAGGCCCCGCCGGCCCCCTCCTTCCGAATTCCGTTCGGTACTGCGGGGAAGGGACAATTGCAGTGACCGTGTGTGAGACGAGGAAGGACCAATCGCCTTGAGCAGTGACCAGGTACAGGCCGGGGGCCTCACCATCACCCTGCGCGGCGCGGTGCGGAGCGCGACCGAGGACGCGCTGCAGAAGTTGCGGGACGACCGGGTGGCCTCCCGGCTGGCCGCCAAGGACGCCTCCCTGTGGGGTCCCGCGGCCGAACCCGAGGCGTCGATCCGGCTGGGCTGGGTGGACCTGCCCGAGAGTTCCCGCGCGCTGCTGCCGCAGATCGCCGAGATCGCCCGGGCCAAGCGCGAGGCCGGACTGGACCGGGTGGTGCTGGCGGGTATGGGCGGCTCCTCGCTGGCCCCCGAGGTGATCGCCGCGAGCCGTGGCGCGCGGCTGGTCACCCTGGACACCACCGACGCCCACCAGGTGCGCCGCGCCGTCGAGACCGACCTGGAGCGCACGGTCGTGGTGGTCGCCTCCAAGAGCGGCGGAACCGTCGAGACCGACAGCCACCGCCGCGCCTTCGAGCAGGCGTTCACCGACGCGGGCATCGACCCGGCCGAACGGATCGTCGTGGTCACCGACCCGGGCTCGCCGCTGGCCGAGCTGGCCGCCGAGCGCGGCTACCCGACCGTGCTGGCCGACCCGAACGTCGGCGGCCGCTACAGCGCGCTCAGCGCGTTCGGCCTGGTGCCCAGCGCACTGGCCGGGGTGGACGTCGAGGCGCTGTTGGACGAGGCCGCCGCGGTCGCGGCGACACTGGCCGACGAGGCCAACCCCGCGCTGGTGCTGGGCGCGGCCCTGGGCGGCTTCGGCGGGCACGACAAGGTGGTGCTGGCCGGGGACACCCCGGTGGGGATGGGCGACTGGATCGAGCAACTGGTGGCCGAGTCCACCGGCAAGGACGGCGTGGGCCTGCTGCCGGTGGTCGTCGAGGGCGTCTCCGCCCCCGGCTTCGCCCCCGAGCCCGACACCCACCTGGTGGTCTACGGCGAGACCGCCCCCGACGCGCCCGACACCGTCGACACGGTGGTGACGGGTCCGCTCGGCGGCCAGTTCCTGGCCTGGGAGTACGCCACCGCGGTGGCGGGCTGCCTGCTCGACATCAACCCGTTCGACCAGCCCAACGTGCAGGAGTCCAAGGACAACACCAAGGCGCTGCTGGAACTGTCGAACAACGGCACGCTGCCCACCGGCGCGCCGCTGCTGACCGACGGAGCGGTCGAGGTGCACGCCTCCGACGCCGCCGGACTGGCCGACGTCAAGGACCTCGCCTCGGCGCTGCAGACCCTGCTGCGTTCGGTGCCCGAGGACGGCTACCTGGCGGTGATGGCCTACCTCGACCGCGACGCCGAGGGCGACGGGCGGGCCGCCTCGCTGCGTTCCGGGCTGGCCGCGCTGACGCCGCGCCCGGTGACGTTCGGGTGGGGGCCGCGTTTCCTGCACTCCACCGGCCAGTACCACAAGGGCGGCCCGGCCAACGGGGTGTTCCTGCAGATCACCGGTGAGGTCGATGCGGATCTTCCCGTTCCGGGCAAGCCGTACTCGTTCTCGCGGCTGCAGTTGGCGCAGGCGCTGGGCGACTTCAACGCGCTGGCCGAGCGCTCCCGTCCCACGGTCCGCCTGCACCTGCGCGACCGGGCGGCGGGCCTGGAAGAGCTGAACCGGGCGCTGGGTGCGATCCAGCCCTAGCCGCCCGGACCGCCGCGGCCGCCGTCCGTGGCGGCCGCGGCACCCCGCCGGACCGGCCGCGACCGCGACTCGACCTGAGAGGGATGCGACGTGAAAGAACCGGTGATGCCGGGAGCGGTGCCCAACCCGCTGCGCAGCGCGCTGGACCGGCGGCTACCGCGCATCGCGGGGCCGAGCGTGCTGGTGCTGTTCGGGGTCACCGGCGACCTGTCCCGCAAGAAGCTGCTGCCCGCCATCTACGACCTGGCCAACCGGGGACTGCTGCCGCCCGGGTTCGGCCTGGTGGGCTTCGCCCGCCGCGAGTGGGCCGACCAGGACTTCGCGCAGGTCGCGCACGACGCGGTGCGCGCGCACGCGCGCACCCCGTTCCGTGAGGACGTGTGGCGCCAGCTCAGCGAGGGCATGCGGTTCGTCCCCGGCGAGCTGCACGACGACGCCGCGTTCGACACGCTGACGCGGACCGTGCGCGAACTGGACGCCAGCCGCGGCACCGGCGGCAACTACGCGTTCTACCTGTCGCTGCCGCCGAAGCTGTTCCCGACGGTGCTCACCCAGCTGAAGCGGTGCGGGCTGGCCGAGGACTCGGACGGCTCGTGGCGGCGCGTCGTCATCGAAAAACCCTTCGGCCACGACCTGGCCAGCGCCCAGGAACTGAACGCGCTCGTCGACGACGTGTTCCCGCCGCACGCGGTGTTCCGCATCGACCACTACCTGGGCAAGGAGACCGTCCAGAACCTGATGGCGCTGCGGTTCGCCAACACCCTGTTCGAGCCGATCTGGAACCGCTCCTACATCGACCACGTGCAGATCACCATGGCCGAGGACATCGGCGTGGGCGGGCGCGCCGGATACTACGACGGCATCGGCGCGGCCCGCGACGTCATCCAGAACCACCTGCTGCAACTGCTGGCGCTGGTGGCGATGGAGGAGCCGCTGTCGTTCACCGCCGACGCGATCCGCGCCGAGAAGGTCAAGGCGCTGTCGGCGGTGCGGCTGCCCGAGGACCTGGCCACCGGCACCGCGCGCGGCCAGTACGCCGCCGGGTGGCAGGGCGGCGCGAAGGTGGTGGGCTACCTGGAGGAGGAGGGCATCTCCCCCGACTCCGCCACCGAGACCTACGCGGCGGTGAAGCTGGGCGTGAACACGCGGCGCTGGGCGGGCGTACCGTTCTACCTGCGCACCGGCAAGCGGCTGGGGCGGCGGGTCACCGAGGTCGCGCTGGTCTTCCAACGCACCGCCAACCAGGTGTTCGACCACGTCGACACCGAGGAGCAGGGCGCGAACTCGCTGGTCATCCGGGTCCAGCCGGACGAGGGGGTGACGCTGCGGTTCGGCTCCAAGGTGCCGGGCCCCAGCATGGAGGTGCGCGACGTGAGCATGGACTTCAGCTACGGCGAGTCCTTCACCGAGGCCAGCCCCGAGGCCTACGAGCGGCTGATCCTGGACGTGCTCATCGGCGACCCACCGCTGTTTCCCCGCCAGGAGGAGGTGGAGCTGTCGTGGCGGATCCTCGACCCGATCGAGGAGTTCTGGGCCAAGAACGGCCGCCCCGAACCGTACGAGTCGGGTACGTGGGGGCCCCGCTCCGGCCACGAACTGCTGGCCCGTGACGGCCGCCAGTGGCGCAGGCCGTGAAGCGGGACGCGCACACACCGCTCAACCCGGGCGCTGCCCGGGGTAGGGGGAGCACGGTCCCCCACTCACCAGCCAACCACCGTCGGGGCCCACTCCGCCAGGCCGACCGCGCGCCTGTGGACAGCCCTCCGGCG
Organism: Thermobifida halotolerans; assembly: GCF_003574835.2. Lineage (NCBI taxonomy): Bacteria > Bacillati > Actinomycetota > Actinomycetes > Streptosporangiales > Nocardiopsidaceae > Thermobifida > Thermobifida halotolerans. Next base: position 2,774,833 of record NZ_CP063196.1, read on the forward strand.
GCCCGTTCCGGGGAGGACCGTTGACGCTGTATCTTCCGCGAACCACGACCGCGCAGATCACCGAGGCGCTGGCCGCAGAGCGGCACCGTGTCGGCGGCGGCGCGATGAACCTCGTCCTCACCCTCATCGTCGTCACCGACGAGACCGACCACTACGACGCGGTGCAGGCGGCCACCGAGGCCGGGCGGGAGCATCCCAGCCGGGTGATCGCGCTGATCCTGCGCGACCCCGACACCGAACCGGCGATCGACGCCGAGATCCGCCGCCCCGGCACGTCGGGACCGGGCGAAACCCTGCTGCTGCGGCTGTACGGGCCGCTCGCCGAGCACGCCGACTCGGTGATCACGCCGCTGCTGGTGCCCGACACCCCGGTGGTGGCGTGGTGGCCGGGCATCGGCCCCACCAACCCGGTGGCCGACCCGGTGGGCCGCCTGGCGAACCGGCGGATCACCGACGCGCACCGCGCCGCCGACCCGGTCGCCGACCTGCTGGAGCGCGTCCGCCACTACCACCCCGGCGACACCGACCTGGCCTGGACCCGCACCACGCCGTGGCGCTCCCTGCTGGCCTCCACCATGGACCAGGCGTGCGGGTGGGTGACCGGCGCCGAGGTCTCCGCCGAGGCGCACCACCCCAGCGCCGACCTGCTGGCCGCGTGGTTGGCGCAGCGGCTGGACGTTCCGGCGCGGCGCCACGTCTCCACCGGCCCGGGCATCACCGAAGCGGTCCTGGTCACCGAGGACGGCCCCATCACCATCAGCCGCAAGGACGGCCGGGTGGCCACCCTGCACCGGCCGGGACGGCCCCTCCAGACGGTGGCGCTGTCGCGGCGCCGGGTCGCCGAGTACCTCGCCGAGGAACTGCGCCGCCTGGACTCCGACGAGATGTACGAGCTCACCGCCAAGTTCATGGTGGAGCGGCTGAGCGGAACGGAGGTGTCGGCGTGAGCCGGATCGTCAACCCGCCCACCGTGGTCGTGCAGCCCGACGCCGACCTGCTGGCCAAGGCCACGGCGGCGCGCATCGTCACCCGCCTGGTGGACGCCCAGGCGCTGCGCGGCACCGCGTCGGTCGTGCTGACCGGCGGCGGCATCGGTATCGCGGTGCTGGAGCGGCTGGCTCAGGCCCCCGCACGCGACGCCGTCGACTGGTCGCGCGTGGACGTGTGGTGGGGCGACGAGCGGTTCCTGCCGTCCGGCGACCCCGAACGCAACGAGACGCAGGCGCGCCGCGCCCTGCTGGACCACGTGCCGGTCCCCGCCGAGCGGGTGCGTCCGATGGCCGCCTCCGACGGGGTGGACGGCGACGACCCGGAGGCGGGGGCGCGCCGCTACGCCGACGCGCTGCGGGAGGCGGCCGAGTACGGCGACGCGGTGCCGGTGTTCGACGTGTGCCTGCTGGGCGTGGGCCCGGACGCGCATGTGGCCTCGCTGTTTCCGGAGCGGCCCGCGATGTACGAGACCGAGCGGACCGTGGTGGCGGTGCACGGCTCGCCCAAGCCGCCGCCGGTGCGGATCTCGCTGACGCTGCCCGCGATCCGCGCCGCCCGCGAGGTGTGGCTGCTGGCGTCGGGCGAGTCCAAGGCCGACGCGGTCCGCATGGCCCTGGACAAGGCCGGACCGGTGCAGGTTCCGGCGGCGGGGGCGCGCGGCCGCAACCGTACCCTGTTCCTTCTGGACTGCGCGGCGGCGAGCGCCCTGCCGCCGGGCTTCTACGTTCCGGGGACGGTCTGAGCCCCGTTCGACCACCGTCCCGGTGCCGCGGTCGCGTTCGCGCGTGCGAGGCGACCGCGGCACCGGGATCAGCGACCGCCGGTCGCTTCGGTCATCCGGGGAACACCCCGCCGGTGGAGTTGCTGAGACTGCAGGCGTCACCGGCGACCACCGAGTGGTAGACGCCCCGGCCGTTCCAGTGGCCGACCGCCGTGCCCCGCGTCGGCCAGATCACCGGAGGGCAGGGGTCGTAGAGGGGCGGCAGGGCCTCGAAGTCGCCGTCGACCTCGCGCAGGGCGTCGCAGGCGAACTCCGGGTAGGGGTGGGTGCCGCCGTCGGGACCGCACTCCAGGGTGAGGAACCGGTGGTCGCCGCCGGAGCCTTCCAGCGGCTGGATGATGAGGGCGAGGAAGGCGTCGGGGCCGCTGCCTTCGGGCTGGGAGTCGGCGGCCGCCGGGGCCGCGGCGAGGGGGAGCACGCAGGCGGCGACGGCCAGGGAGGCCGCCGCTCGGCGCAGTGCCGGAACACGCATGGGGAACCTTTCCACTGCTGGGACGGGGGGACAGCGCGACGCGGGTGCTCCTGCCGCTCCGGGAGCGCTTGTCACGCCCCGGAGTCGGCCCACGACACGCCTACTGTAACCGGAGGGACGGACACCGGTCCCCGCCGATCCCCCGGCAACCCCGCGCCCCCTCAGGGCTGCCGGGCCTCCCGGCCGAAGCGGACCGCCCGATACCGCCGACTCGCGTCCCCAGGTGCCCTGTGCATCCCCGCGGTGATCCCGGCTGGACTTTGCTGGTGGGGTTCTCGTGAGGCGCCGGTGGCACGGAGGCCGCGAGTCGGCCCCGGGCATTCCACCCCGACCCCCGCGACGCAACCCCACGGGCTGCCGGTGGTCGCCCGCCCCGGACGGCTGGTGCGGAATGCCCCGCCCTCCCCCGGTTCTCCGAGAGAATCGGCGCCCACCGCAGAACCGAACACCCAAACCTCGGCGAGAGCACGGCCAACGGTGTTCCTGGGCGGGCCCGGTCGAAGTCGAACCCGCCCGCGCGGACGCCCCGGGTGAAGGCCCGCCACTCCTCGCGGGTGTATCGGAGTCGCCGCCTTGCGAGCCCTCATCGGTCACTTCCTTCTGCCGGTCAGTCGGACAACTTCTGCTTCCAGACAAGCTTGTGAACGGCAAAAGTATGTGCGGGCCCAGCAGGAAGTGAGCGGTTCGCTACCGGAAGCCGCCGCCGTTCCGCTGTGGATCACCACCACGACACAGAACGGCCCGGGCGCAACAGCTACCAACCACCCGCCCGGGCCGCGCATCGAGGAAGGACTCCTGTGGACGACTCCCTTCCCGACTCCTCCAGTGTGCCGCACTCCGGTTCTCCCGACGAGACCGTCCGCAGCCCCGAACCGGAGCGCCCCCGCCGTGTTCGCCGATCGCGTGCGGCCTCCTGGTCTGGCTGTAGCCCCCCGGGGCGGAGGCCCCTTCACCCGCTCCCCCGGGGCTGAGGCCACACGGCCCCTCGACCGGGGCCAGCCACTCCTCCTCGGCTTCCCGGCACCGGGGCAAAGGGGCGGACGGCCGCCGGCCGTCCGCCCCTTTTCTCCTCCCATCCCGGCGGTGGTCGAGGGCGACGGCGGCGCGGTCGCGAAGAGTGCTCGGGTCGGCGGGGGGGTGCGGTATCAGGCTTGTCCGCGACGCCGGGACGGATGCCTCCGGAAACGGGGACCGGAGAGGGATGCGGGGGGACAGAAACCATTCCGCGGCACCGGGCGCACCGGCACCGGACAACACGCACCGTGGTTGAAGTAGCGTTTTCCAGCGCCGATTGCAAACAGAGAGTAACATGGCCAACACGGCAAGGGAAAGTCCTCTTTTCTTTTTTTCTGATTTATCCCGGCCACGGCTCCGTTGTCCCGTCCGCGTCCCCGTCGTCGTGGACCGTTCGGCGCACCCCCTCCCCGCCGGGGTGGCAGTCCAGCGCGCGGCAGCCGATGACCGTCCCGTCGGCGGCGCGCACCAGGTCGGTGGGCACCAGCAGGTCGCGGCGCTCCGGGTGGGCCGCGGCGACCAGCGCGGAGACGATGTACCAGGTCCCCGGGCACACCTCGGGCAGCGCGGCGCGCCCGTAGTACTGGCGGACCAGGGGCACCCCGTCGACCAGACCGACGCACACCCTGGTCACCGGCACCCGTACCGGCCGCGCCGCGGCCGGATAGCGCCTGACCACCCGGGTGCCGTCGGCGAAGACCGTCACCTCGTGCGGGGTCAGGTTCAGCAGCGGCATCCGGGCTCTTCCTCGCCATGGGCACGTGTCGGGAATCCGCGGAACGCGGAGGACACCCGGTGCCTCTCGGACGGCCCGGCAGAAGCCGGTCCGCAATGCCCGAGAACCCGCGGGCCGGACTGTCCGAGAGACACGGGCATCACAGCCGCAACGCGAGGGAGAGCAGATGCGCGCCAGGAACCGGGCGTCGGAACCCCGTATCCCGTTCGCTCAGCGACGGAGGCTGCGGCGTCAGGCCCGTGCCGACGCCCGTGTGGTGCTCCCCGCGCTCGTGGCACCGAACCGGTCCGTCTCCCTGGGAATCTCCACCGTCGACGAGCAGGTCTTCGCGGCCCACCAGGGCCTGGAGCGGGAGTACCTGCGTCTGCTCACCGTGCTGCGCCCCATCGACAGGGAGATCGAGGTCCTGGAGACCCGGATCGCGTTGGCCCGCATGGAGATCGACGCCCGGAACGAACGGACGGTGCTGCTGCCTGTCCCGCAGGAGGAGGACCCGGCCCGCATCCGGTTGCAACGGGAGGTCGTCCACACCGCCCGTCGGCTGCCCCCGCTGCGCAAGGAGCGCGTATCCCACATCGCGGAGGCCCGGGCGGAGGGCAGGCGGATCATCGCCTACCACGAGCGCCTGATCTCTGTGTACCTGACCGAACTGTGCCGCCGGCACCCCGACGGCCAGGAGTTGAACCTGCTGCTGAGGGAGCGCCGCGGCAGCGCCCCGGGATTCGTCGCCGAACCCCCCTGGCTCACCGAGGAGCCGTGACCCGGTCCCGTGCCCGCTGTCCGAGACCTTTCCCCGACCGCATCGCCCGCCGAGGAGTCCACGATGAACCACGCCTCGATCGAGGATCACCCCGCCCCTCCCGACCGTCCCGCCCGCCCAACCTCCGACCTCAGCGACGAGCAGCGCGAGAAGATCATCAACGCCCACCTCATCGAGGCCGGCGGCGTCATGGTCCCGCTGCTGGTCCTGCTGTTCTGCATGGCCCTCTACGTCGCGATCATCGCCGCGGACTGGGCGTTCAACGCCGACTCCTTCGCGCTGTACTTCACGCAACTGGTGGACTGGCAGGTCCACGTGCTCTCCGGTGTGTTCGCCACCATCTACGCCGTCGCCGGATTCCTGGCCCTGGTGCAGCCGACCCGGCGGGGGCGGTGGCTCGCCGGAGCCGCCGCACTGGTCCTGGGCGCCTCCTCGGTCGTCGGCGTCCTGCGCTACCTGGGGTCGGCCGGAGAGGTCCCGCTGGAGGAGAGGATCCTCGGGGAGTTCTTCCACGAGTGGATCCCCCTGGTGCTGCCGCCCCTGTTCGCCATGCTCCCCTTCGTCGTCGGCATCATGCTGCACCGGGGAGCCACGAACGCGTTCTTGACCCTGCGGCTCGCGTGGGTGCGGAGGAGGGCCCGCCGCGCCGTCGCCGAGTACGGCAGGCAGCAGGGTGAGTACGAGCGCCGCAAGAGGCACGTCGAGGACCTCGACGCGCTGCACGGCTCCCTGGAGTCGGAGACCGAGAAGGTCCGCCTGGCGGTGCGGGGACGGCTGGAGCGGGCCCGCTTCCACGCCCGCTATCTGATGGCGCACCGGCCGGACGACCCGCCCTACCTCAGGGGGAACCTGGACGGCGCCCGGCGGTGACCGGGCGGGAGGACGAGAGGAGCGGCGCGGGAATCCGTGCCGCTCCTCGTTTCGCGTCCGCCCGGCGGTCGCGCGGTCACTCCACCGCCGTCTCCTGACGCAGCTTCCGCCGGATGCGGTGGTCCAGCAGCGCGTGCCGCAGGTTGGCGAGGACCGCCGCCATCCGGTCCACCTCCTGCCCGGCGGCCTCCACCGCCACCCGCTGCTCCTCGACGCGGCCCCGCGCCCATCCGGCGATCTGGTCGATCTGCTCGTCGCGCCTGCGCCGTTCGCCCTCCAGGACGGCCTCGGCGTCCGACTCGAAGGCGTTGACCCACGGGTCGAAGAAGTCGCCGTTGCCGAAGTCGAACACCTCGGGTTTGCGGTGGATCAGCTCCTCAAGCCGTCGGCGCAGCACGTCCTCGTCCAGGATCCGGTCGAGGTCGTAGGGCTGGTAGGTCCACGTGGGCTTCGGCCGCTCCGGGCCGCGTCTGAACCAGGGCATGCGGTCCCCTCCTGTGCGTGGTCTCACCGGGTTCTCTCGGACACCGGCTCTGTGGGGGTTGTCCGAGAGACAACCGCGGGACGGAGAACACGCCGCGAGGCCCCACAGAAAGTGAGACGGACATGCTTTCCCGCACCTCCAAGGCTTCTGCTCTGCTGCTGACCGCGGCCGTGCTGGCGGTCACCGCATGCTCCGGCGACGGCACCGGGGGCGGAGAGTCCGCCGAGGACGACAGTGCCTTCCCCACCCGCGCGTGCGGCGCGGTGGTCGACGTGTCGGGCTCCGCCGACGGCGGCCGGGTCGTGGAGCGGGCTTCCGAGTGGATCGCGGAGTTCCTCGACCCCGCGTCCTCATCCGGCTCCCGCTGCGACAGGCTGGTCATCACCGTGGCGATCCACAACAGCGAGGCGCTCACCTGCGACCCGGTGGAGTTGGAGATCGCCGTCTCGGGGGCGAACAGCCGCGCGCAGAACGCCTCCTGGGAGCGGAACCGGCAGGAGACCGGCTTCGTGCCCGTCGAGGAGGGCGAGACGCCGTCGGGTCCCGGCGTCGACGCCTGGGAGGAGCTGCGTGCCTGTGGCGTGCGGATGATCGAGGAGCGCAGCAACCAGGACAACAAGCTGCACTCCGACGTCCTGGGCGCGCTGCGCAAGCTCGGCGACCTGATGGACGACGGCCTCGACGGCGGCCGGATCGCGGTGGTCAGCGACGGCGAGCACAACGCCGAGACGCACTTCGGCGAACTGGACCTGGGCAGCGCCGAGTCGCGCGCGGAGGAGATCGAGCGGCTGCGCGAGGAGGGCCTGCTGCCCGACCTGTCCGGGGCCGAGGTGGTGTTCTACGGGCTGGGCAGCGGCCTGGAGGCGTCGTGGACCAGTTCGGAGGTGACCCGGCTGAAGGACTTCTGGGAGGAGGTCTCCCTGGCCGCGGGCGCGACGGCGGTCGACGACGCGTCCGCGGCGGAGTGAGCCTCGCGCACGGGGGCGGGCGCCGGAAACGGCGGCCCGCCCCTTCGGTTTCCCTCCGAGGTGTCAGGGGTGGTGGATGTCGGGCCACGGCGGCGCCGCCATGCCGTCGCCGATGGGGAAGGACGGGTGCGGCGGCTGGTTGTAGGCGGTGTTCTGCCAGGCGACCGCCACCCGGTACTGGGTGTCGTGCATCAGGGTGGGCACGCGCAGGTCGGTCGGGTGGGGCGTGGCGTGGATGCGCAGCGCCGAGTTGTCGCCGGTGCGCCAGACGACCTCCTCGCGCCAGTCGCCGAGGATGTCGCCGGACAGCGCCGGGGTGGCCTTGGTGCCGTTGTTGGAGGCCACGCCGCTTCCGGTGAGCAGGCGGCTGTCGCCGTTCGGACCGTACTTGTCGATACGGGTCTGGTCGAGCAGTTCCCGGGTGGGGTCGCCGTCCCACCAGATCAGGAAGTTGGCCGAGCCGGGCTTGCGGCCGACGCTGGTTCCGGAGGTGTTGAGCAGGCCGCTCACGCTCGACGACCAGAACTCCGCGCCGGGGCTGCCCGCCCAGACGTCACCGGCCACGCCGCGCCCGTTGTCGTCACCGGAGGCGGTGCGCCACAGGGTGGCGCCGGTGCGCGCGTCGACCAGCCACGCGTTGGGCTGGGAGCTGCTCTCGGAGACGCCATAGACCTCCAGGCCGGAGCGGTGGGGCACGAAGTCGCCGACGTGCAGGGCGTCGCCGTGGCCGTAGCCGGTGGTCCACATGGCGCGCCCGTCGTCGTCGACGGCCATCGCGCCGAACATGATCTCGTCGCGGCCGTCGCCGTCGGCGTCGGCGACGGACAGGGAGTGGAAGCCCTGGCCGTCGTATCCGCGTCCGGCGTTGGTGGAGCTGTCGGTGTCGAAGGTCCACCGGCGGGTCAGCCGCCCGTCGCGGAAGTCCCACGCCGCGATGACGGTGCGGGTGTAGTAGCCGCGGGAGAAGATCATGCTGGGCCGCTGTCCGTCCAGGTAGGCGGTTCCGGCGAGGAAGCGGTCCACCCGGTTGCCGTAGGAGTCGCCCCACGACGACACGTTGCCGCGGGCTGGCACGTAGTCGGCGGTGTCCAGGGCCCGGCCGGTGCGTCCGTCGAAGACGGTCAGGTACTCGGGGCCGGACAGCACGTAGCCGGAGGAGTTGCGGTGGTCGGCGGAGGCCGAGCCGATGACCGCGCCCGTGCCGTCGCGGGTGCCGTCGGCGGTCTTCATGGCGACCTCGGCGCGGCCGTCGCCGTCGTAGTCGTAGACCTGGAACTGGGTGTAGTGGGCTCCGGCGCGGATGTTGCGGCCCAGGTCGATGCGCCACAGCCGGGTGCCGTCGAGTTCGTAGGCGTCGATGAGCACCGGGCCGGTGTGGCCGGACTGGGAGTTGTCCTTGGCGTTGGTGGGCTCCCACTTGAGGACGATCTCGTAGCGGCCGTCGCCGTCGAGGTCGCCGACGCTGGCGTCGTTGGCGTCGTAGGTGTAGGAGGAGCCGTTGACACTGCCGCCCGCGGGGCGCTGCAGGGGTACGTCGAGGTAGCCGTCGGTGAAGTTCAGGGAGGCGGGCGAGGCGGCCCGCTCGACTCCGTCGACGACCGGGCGCACCGTGTAGGAGGCGTCCGCCGGGGCGCCGGAGTCCAGGTAGGAGGTGGCGTCGGTGAGCGGGGCGGAGTTGAGGCGGGTGGAGCCGCGGTAGACGTTGAACGCGACGTCCTGCGGGTCCGAGCCGAGCAGCCGCCAGCTCACCAGGTTGCCGTCGCCGCTGCGCACGCTGATCAGGCCGCGGTCGAGCCGTTCGGCCTGGCGGGCTCCGGTGGGGTCGGCCGGGGGCTCCGGCTCCTCCGGTTCTTCAGGCTCCTCGGGCTCTTCCGGTTCCTCGGGGTCGTCCGGGTCGGTCCGGCCGGTGCAGACGACGCCGTTGAGGGTGAAGGACTCGGGGACGCCGACCTCTCCGGTGTGGGTGGCGTTGAAGCCGAAGCTGACCGTGCCGCCGGTGCCGATCGCGGCGTTCCAGGAGACGTTGGAGGCGGTGACGTCGGCTCCGGAGGAGGCGAACTCGGCGTTCCAGCCCTGGGTGATGCGCTCCCCGGAGGGGAAGCTCCACCGCAGGGTCCAGCCGTCGACGGGATCGCCGAGGTTGGTGACGGTGAGGTTGCCGGTGAAGCCGGTGTTCCACTGGTTGACGCTGTAGTCGACGTCGCATCCGGCGGCGGCCGCGGCGGGGGCGCCGGTCGCCACGGCCGCGGTCGAGCACAGGGCGAGCGCGGTGAGCACGGCGAGGGCGCGTGCCGGTCCTCGCGGAGCGCTGTCGGGGGGAACGTGCCGCATGGGGAACTCCTCGTGGGGATCGGAACAGGGCACACACGCGTCTGGGATCGCTCCCAAGCAGAGTTGCCACAGACCGTAACACGGCGAACACGCTACGGAAAAGGCTTTCCCGACGCCGCGACTCCACACCGCCTCTCCGCCGCCCGCCGCGGCGAAGAGGACGGGTCACCCGGGAACCGGACAGCCGTCCCCGGGATCAGAGAGGGCATGACCGAGATCTCCTGCCCCAAATGCCCCGGCGCCCTCGTGCGGCAGACCCTCGCCGGGGTGACGGTGGAAAAGTGCTCCCAGTGCCGGGGACTGTTCCTCGACCGCGGTGAACTCGAAGAACTGCTGGAGGCCGAGCACCGCTGGAACCGCGGCTTCGAGACCGGGTACAGCGGGGGGCGCCGCCGCCGCGACAGCGACGAGGACGACGCCCACGAGAAGGACTACCAGGGCGAACGACGCAAACGCCAGAAGAGCTTCCTGGACGAGATCTTCGAGTAGGGCCGGAGCCGCCCCGGTCGGCTCTGCCGCCCCGCCCCGCGATCCGGACCGCGGGGCGGCCACTCCCCCGCCGACGGCTCCCGCCGGTCGGCGGAGCCGACATAACAGGGCCGGGCATTCGCTAGGCTCTTGGGGGGCGCGGCGCGTTTCCCCTGTCGGACCTGCGCCAAACACCGTTCTTTTTCGAACGCGTGTATGATCATGATGCCAGTACCCGTACCTCTACCGAAGGGGAGCCGCATCGTGGTCACCGAGGTCTTCACGCGCAAGTATTGCGACCCGCACGCCGTCACCGGCGAGAAGGTCGAGGCCACCGAGATCCTCCAGTTCGCCTGGGACGGCACCGTTCGCGAGGTCGACGCCTGTGAGGCGTGCAAGAAGGAGTACGACGCCAAGTTCGAGCCGCTGGTCGACTACTCCCGCCCGGTGAAGAAGCGCCGCACCAAGAAGGCGACCGACAGCACCCCCGCCCCCAGCGAGTCCTGAGCCGCCCGCACCCCGCTCCGGTTCATCCAGCGCACTGCTCCTGAACAGTGTCCGGGAGGGAGTCTTGGGCCCGCGTTCCGGAACTGCGCGCATCCCGAACGGTGGTGGATGCGCTGGTCGCCCGCGTTCTCGTTCCCTCCGTTCGGCGACGTGCACCGTGTGCGCGCTCCGTGACGGGGTGGCGGGTTTCCTCACGCCCTCGGACACCACGATCGGCCTGGACAGTCCGATGCCCAGCACCATCACTCCGGTGATGCCGGGGCGGTGTTGTCCGTCGCCGGATCGGGTGCCCGAGGGCGCGCCCGCCGATCGCCACCGAGGCGGCGCCGTGGCGGGTCATGTTGCGGTCTGTGCTGGTGAGGGGCTTTCTCCAGTGCTGGCCGCCCCACATGGGGATGTACGCTGGATCGACCGCGACGATCGCCGGGCCGTGTTCTGCGGCCGTGGACACGACGCGGGCCTCGAGCCCGCCGGTCGGCCTGCCGGATGCGGTCTGCCGCTCCAGGTCGGCCCTGTGACCGTGGGAGGAGACACGGACCCGCAGACCCGCGCCGCCGGTCGCGGACGGCGAGGTGTCCGCGCCGATGTCGACCAGGACCGTGCGCGGCCCCACCCGCTTCGCGGGAACCGGCAGCGTGCCCTCACGGAACCGGCGGTACGCGGAGCAATCCCCTGTGCACGTGCCCGTTCCGCCAGGTTCATGCGCAAGATCGCACAGCACTCGTGACACCTGGGGAAACCCACGGACACCTGTCCGAGGGCAGTCCCACCCCCTCGGCCGCCTTCTGCTCTCGGGGGTGTGCCCCCTCCCGTTCGGGGTAGCGGGTGCGCGCCCGGCGGGAGGAGCGCGCCGCACAGACCCGAGAGGCCCGCCCGGGCGCGCAGACGGGACTGGAGTTGGTGTGAGCATCTGGCGGACCAAGAGCATCGAGCAGTCGATCAGGGACACCGACGAACCGGGCCACCGGCTCCGCCGGGACCTCAGCGGCTTCGACCTGATCGTCTTCGGCATCGGCGTCATCATCGGGACCGGCATCTTCGTGGTCACCGGGCGCCAGGCGGCCGAGAACGCCGGCCCCGCCATCGTGCTGTCCTTCCTCGCCGCCGGAGCGGTGTGCGCGCTGGCGGCCATGTGCTACGCCGAGTTCGCCTCCACCGTGCCGGTCGCGGGCAGCGCCTACACGTTCGGCTACGCCACCCTCGGCGAGTTCGTCGCCTGGATCATCGGCTGGGACCTGATCCTGGAGTTCACCCTGGCCGCCTCCGTGGTGTCGGTGGGCTGGTCGGAGTACGCCGGCGACCTGCTCGGGGTACCCCTGTCCGTCCCGGTCGGGGACTACCGGATGAACGTCGGCGCGATGGCCGTCGCGGGAGCGCTGGGCCTGGTCGGCATGATGGGCGCCAAACTGTCGGGACGGGTCACCGCGGTCGTCGTGGCGGTCAAGGTCGGCATCGTGCTGTTCATCATCGCCGTGGGCGCCTACTACGTGGACCCCGCGAACTGGACGCCGTTCGTCCCTCCCGCCGAACCCGTGCCGCAGGACGTCCAGAGCGCGGGCGACCGACCGCTCACCCGGGTCCTGCTCGGCCTGGAGCCCACCTCCTTCGGGCTGTGGGGCGTGATCGCCGCCGCCTCCGTGGTGTTCTTCTCCTTCATCGGCTTCGACATCGTCGCCACCACCGCCGAGGAGACCCGCAACCCCAAGCGGGACATGCCCGTCGGGATCTTCGGGTCGCTGACCATCGTGACGATCCTGTACATGGCGGTGTCCGCCGTCGTCACCGGCATGCGCCCCTACCCGGAACTGGGCGTGGAGGCGCCCCTGGCCGACGCCTTCCGGTCGGTGGGCGCCGACTGGGCCGGGACGCTGATCTCACTGGGCGGCGTCATCGGCATCACCACCGTCATCCTGGTGCTGATGATGGGCCAGTCGCGGGTGGCGTTCGCCATGTCCCGGGACGGACTGCTGCCGCGCGGCCTGTCGCGCACCCACCCCCGGTTCGGCACCCCGTACGTGACGACGCTGCTGACCACCGCCGCCGTGGTGCTGCTGGCCGGTTTCGTTCCCATCGGCGCGCTGGAGGAGATGGTCAACATCGGCACCCTGTTCGCCTTCGTGGTGGTGTCGGTGGGCGTGGTGGTGCTGCGCCGGACCCGCCCCGACCTGCCCCGCGCCTTCCGCGTGCCGTGGTCGCCGGTGGTTCCGGCCCTGGCGGCCCTGGCCTGCCTGTGGCTGATGCTGAACCTGACCGTGGTCACCTGGCTGCGGTTCGCGGCGTGGATGCTGCTGGGCGTGGCCGTGTACCTCCTCTACGGGATGCGCCGCAGCAGGCTCGCCGCACCCCCCGGGCGGCGCACCGCGGAGGAGGTGTGAGCCCGGTCCCGCCCCGCCATCGACGGTCCTGCCGGAGAGGGCCTCTTCTCAGCCCTCTCGTGCCGGAGTCGTCACTGCTGGAGCTCCGCGGTCCCCGGCGCGCCCGTCTGGGTGAGCAGCGTCATCAGCCGCCCCGGCCGCCGGGACGGGGTGGTTCCCGCCACCGGCAGGCGGGCCTGGACGGTACCGTCGCGCGGCGGCGAGAGGGTGGCGCCGAGCCGGCGCATGATCCGCTGCATGGGCTGGTTGTCGGGGATGGTCTCGGCGCGCACCTCGGCCAGCCCCCAGTCCGCGGCGATGGCGGTGAGGACACGGGCCAGGCAGGTGCCGATCCCGTTGCCCTGCCAGATGTCCTCGACCAGGAACGCGATCTCGCCGACCCCCGGGTCCATCGTGTACATCAGGTGCGCCAGCGCGACGGGTTCACCCCCGCTCATGGGACGGGCGGCGAGGGTGAGTCCGCGCTCCCGGTCGCAGAAGACGTTGAGCAGTCGGGGGCTCAGCTCGTTGATGCCGGAGAAGTAGCGGCGGCGCTTGGTCTCGGCGGAGGAGCGCCGGTGCAGGCGCTGCAGCGCGTCGGCGTCCTCCGGGCCGACCTGCCACACGAACAGTTCGGTGCCGCGGTGGGTGATGACCGAGCCCCGGGTGGGCGCCGGACCGGTGGGCGGCAGCACCGACCGCACCAGGGCGTCGGCGCGGGCCGACTCCGTCCAGGTGAAGGGGCGGTCCATGCGGTGCAGGCGGACGGCGCGCAGCGGACCGACCGGGACGAGCAGGACGCTCTCGGGTTCCTCGGGGAAGTCCGGGACGGGCTTGCCGAGGTTGGTCCAGCGCGCGTCGTCGGCGCCCAGGAGTCCGCGCAGCGCCTCGGGCAACTGGTTGGGGGCGGACCGCAGCCGCGCGGTGAGCAGCAGCGCACGGGTGACGTCGTCGCCCACGTCGCGGGGGGCGGCGGGCACCGCCAGGACGTCGCCGTCCCGGCTGCGTTCGGCGAGGTCGGCGAGCATGCGGTGGTGGGAGCCGGGAACGTCGACGATGAACTCGTCGACCGCGCCCACCGCGTCGGTGTGGATGGACAGCCCCACGACGTTTCCGCCGTGGTCGGCCATGACCTGGACGATCCTGGCCAGCTCTCCCGGCCGGTCGTCGACCGCCACCCGGATGCGCCACAGAGCCATCTCCGCCACCTCCCGAACCGGGGTGTCTTCTCACCTCGGTGTCCCAGTCTCGGCAGCGGATGTTTCGGGGGTGCTACACGTGAGTAAGGGCCGGACGAAGCCGGGGCCATGCCCGTCCCAAGGAGATCCGGGCCCTGGAGGAGTCCGCCCCGCCGGGAGCGGACCGGGCTCCCCTCACACCTTCGCCGCGGTGAGGTCGGCCAGGGCCTCGGTGAGCGCGGTGACGCCCGCGTAGCAGTCGGCGGGGTCGGCGCGCTCCTCGGGAGCGTGCGAGATTCCGGTGGGGTTGCGCACGAAGAGCATCGTCGCGGGCACCGCCGAGGCCAGGATGGCCGCGTCGTGTCCGGCGCCGGTGGACATCACGGGTGCGGGCGAGTCGCCGCCGACGACGGCGGCCAGCCGGTCGCACAGCTCCTCGGGGAAGGCCACCTTCGGGAAGAAGGACTCCTGGAAGCTGGCCAGGGTGACGCCATGTTCGGCCGCGGCGAGGCGGGCCGCCAGGTCCACGCTGTCGACGAGGGAGCGCAGGGCGGCTTCCCCGGGGGCCCGGGCGTCCAGCCAGGCGCGCACCCGCGAGGGGATCGAGTTGCTGTTGTTGGGGGTGAGCCACACCCTGCCGACGGTGGCGACGGCGCCGTGCTCGACGGCGGCGCGGCGCACCGCGGTCACCGTCTCGGCGAACGGCAGCATGGGGTCGTTGCGGTCGGCGATCCGGGTGGTTCCGGCGTGGTCGGCCTGGCCGGAGAAGTCCATGCGCCATCGGCCGTGCGGCCAGACCGTTCCGGCCACGCCCACCGGGGCGCCCAGGCGGGCCAGGGAGCGTCCCTGTTCGATGTGGAGTTCCACGAAGACGCCGATCCGGGCGAGCCGTTCGGGGTCGGCGCCGAGGTGGTCGGGGTCCAGTCCGGCGTCGGCCATGGCGCGGGCCCAGGTGACGCCGCCCTCGTCGGTGAGCCCGCGTGCCCGCTCGGCGGTGATGGCCCCGGTGAGCAGGCGCGATCCGAGACGGGGCACACCGAAGCGGGCGCCCTCCTCCTCGACGAAGACCACCACCGCCAGGGGGCGGGTGGGCCGCAGTCCGCGCCGGTTGAGTTCGTCCACGGCAGCCAGTGCGCTGACCACGCCGAGCGGGCCGTCGAACGCTCCGCCGTTGGGGACGGAGTCCAGGTGCGATCCGGTGACGACCGCGTCGGGTCCCGGTTCTCCCAGCCAGGCCCACAGGTTGCCGTTGCGGTCGGTCTCCACCGTCATGTTCCGGGCGTGGGCCTCGGCGGTGAACCAGGTGCGGATCTCGGCGTCCACCGGTGTCCAGGAGTAGCGCTGGTAGCCGCCGGTGGTGCGGTCGCGTCCCAGAGGGGCGAGACCAGCCCACAACCGGTCGAAGGTGTCGCTCACGGGTCGCTCCTCATCGTCGCTGGGTCCTGCCTGTCGGGCCGTGACGGCACGCGAACCGGCGCGCCTCCCGGTTCTAGTTTCCCGAAACGGACCTCTCCGGCACGAGTGTCCCGCACCGGCTGTGCCGAGACGGTTACCGTCCCGCTCTCGGGAGCGTTCGCCTCCGTGTCGGCACTTCGGCCGGTCGACGCGCGACCGGGACGGGCAGCGCGGTGGGCGCCCACCGGGACGGAAAAACCGGTGGGCGCCCTCCAGTGTGCGTGGGACGGACACGCACGGTGTGAGGAAGGTCTACGACACGGCTCCGGCGAACCATTGACGTGCCCTATTCAACACCTCGGGAGGCAGTCCGTGTCCACCCGGGTGCTCGTGCATCTGCACGGTCGCAGAGCATTCTCGCAGTTGATCGGCCAACAGGCGAGCCTGATCGATGGGTGTGACGGTATCGGCGACCCCCGCCCCGACGAACACCGACACGTCCGAGAGGTCCACCGGCCGGATCGGTCTGCCCTGCAGCGGCGCGGCGACGGCGAACAGGGCTGCCCTGCGCAGCAGGCCGGGGTGCAGCAACAGGGTGGCCGCGGCCATGTTCGCCCCGTTGGAGAAGCCGACCGCGGCCGTGGCTGCGGGGTCGAGGCCGTAGGCCGCGGTGGCTGCCCGGACGAAGTCGGCCAGTTCGGCCGCGCGGGCGATCACGTCGTCGACGTCGAACACGCCCTCGCGCAGGCGGCGGAACCAGCGGTTGGCCCCGTTCTCGTCGACCCTGCCGCGCGGCGACAGCAGCGCGGCGCCGGGGACCAGGACCTGTCCCAGCTCCAGCAGGTCGTACTCGTCGGCTCCGGTGCCGTGCAGCAGGAGCAGGGTGGGCGCGCCCGGATGGCTCCCCGGGCGGAACACGTGGGTGAAGCCGAGATCGGCCACCGGTCTCACTCCTCGGTCTTCAGGGCGGGCAGCGTCCGCTCGATCTGGGTCCGGTTGGGCTCCAGCCACGGCGGCAGCCGGAGTCTGCGGCCGAGTTCCAGCAGCGGCTCGTCGTAGTCGAATCCGGGGCCGTCGGTGGCGATCTCCAGCAGCACCCCGCCGGGCTCGCGGAAGTAGACGGAGGTGAAGTAGGAGCGGTCGCGCACCTCGGTCACGTTCACCCCGTCGTCCAGCAGGCGCTGCCGCCAGTCGAGTTGGGCCTGCTGGTCGGGGGCCCGGTAGGCGACGTGGTGCACGGTGCCCACGGCCACCTGGCCGAGCCGGGCGGTGGGCATGGCGACGACGTCCACGACGGTGCCCACGGCCTGTCCCGCCGCGCCGGTGCGGAAGCGCAGGCGCGCGCCGTCCTCGGCGGCCAGGGTGAAGCCGAGTCGGTCCTGGAGCATGGCGGCGGTCTGCTCGTGGTCGCGTTCGGTGAGGGTGACCGCGCGGATGCCGCGGATGGCGTGCTCGACCGGGACCCCGCCGCCGTCCCACGGGTCGGTGTCGTGGTGGTCGGGACCGGCTACCAGTTCGAGGAGCAGGCCGTCGGGGTCGCGCAGACTCAGCACGTCCTCCTCCAGCCGCTCCTCCGGCCTGCTGGAGGGCACGCCCAGCCGCGCCAGGTGCTGCTGCCACCAGCCGATCGATCCCTCGGGCACGGAGAAGGAGGTGACGGTGGCCTGGCCCGCCCCGATCCGCCCCCTGGGCGCCTCGGGCCACGGGAAGAAGGTCATGATGGTGCCCGGGTTGCCCGCGCGGTCGCCGTAGTACAGGTGGTAGGTGTCGGGGGCGTCGAAGTTGACCGTCCGTTTGACCAGCCGCATTCCCAACACGGTGCGGTAGAAGTCCGCGTTGGTCTGCGGGTCGCCGGCGATCGCGGTGACGTGGTGGATTCCTGACGGCCGCACGGTCATGGCAGCGTCCTCGCTTCCGTTCGTTCGGGTTGCACACCGAAAAACAGTTGAAAGTTAAACCTTATTTCGGTGGGGCGCCACCCCGACAGCCCGCGGACACGACGAGGCCCCCACCGTCGTGTCGGCGGGGGCCTCGTGGCGATGTCGATCATGGGCCGCCCGGAGAGGACCTCGGGCCGGTCTCCCGGCCACCCTTCCGGCGGCGGGCGCGACCGCGGCTCAGTCGTTTCGAGGCTTGATGGCGGCCGCGATCGCGGCGCGCTCGGCACGCAGTTTGGCCAGCGCCTCTTCCAGGATGGCCTGGCCGTCGGCGTCGCTGCGCCGCTCCTTCACATAGGCCAGGTGGGTCTTGTAGGGCTCGGTCTTCGGAGGCGCCGGGGGGTTGTCAGGGTCCTTCCCGGCGGGGAAGCCGCAACGGGGGCAGTCCCATTCGTCGGGGACCTGAGCCTCGTGCGAGAAGCTCGGAACCACTTCGTGCTTGTTGGCGCAGTAGAACGCGACACGAATCCGCGGCGCCGCCTCACCGCGCTCGGCCTCGCCCATCGGGCCGGCGCCGACGCGACTGCCGCGGATGGCACTGCCACTACCCACGAAAAACTCCTTCAGCGTGATGGGCCCCGGGCGGGAGAAGATCCGTCGCACACTCCGTGAGACACCAGACGCCGAGCGCGCGTGCCCGGGGCGTGCGAGCGCAGGGTCACGCCCCCTGTTGGAGGATGAGCAGGCCGAGCGCGACGATGCCGACGATCCAGACGAGACCGGTGGCGATGGTCAGCCGGTCGAGGTTGCGCTCGACCACCGATGACCCTCCCAGGGAGGAGGTGACACCGCCGCCGAACAGATCGGACAGGCCACCACCTTTGCCCTTGTGGAGCAGCACCAACATGATCATCAGCACGCTGACGACCATCAGGGCAATGGACAGACCGACGATAATCACATGCTCACCCGTAACTCGACCCCAACGAGGGGGAATTCAAACGATCTGGAATCCCGTCCGCTTCCGCACCGCCCGAGGGGAAAGCGAAAACTCCGGACAGGGTATCGGGAACATTACCTGATTTTACCCCCGACACTGTAGGCCCCGGAGCACCCCGCCGCGAAAGTCGTCCCCGCGGTCGCGTGTCGGCGGGCCGCCGCCCGGCGCGCCCGCCGACACCGTCGGCGCTCAGTCCTGCGTTCCGGCGCGGACCAGACTGACGAACTCGTCGGCCTTGAGGCTCGCCCCGCCGACGAGGGCGCCGTCGACGTCCTCCTTGGCCATGATCGCGGCGACGTTTCCGCTCTTGACCGAACCGCCGTAGAGGATGCGGACCTGCTCCGCGGTCTCGGACGAGTACAGCTCACCGATCCGGCCGCGCAGCGCCGCGCACACCTCCTGGGCGTCCTCGGGGGTGGCGACCTCTCCGGTGCCGATCGCCCACACCGGTTCGTAGGCGATGACCAGGCGGCGGACCTGCTCCTCGGTGACGCCCTTGAGCGCGCCCTCCAACTGGGCGAGGGTGTGCTCGACCTGGCGGCCCGCCCTGCGGACCTCCAGGCCCTCGCCCAGGCACAGGATCGGCGTGATGTCGTTGGCGAAGGCCGCCCTGACCTTCGCGTTGACCACCGCGTCGTCCTCGTGGTGGTACTCGCGCCGCTCGGAGTGCCCGGCCAGCACGTAGGAGCAGCCGAGCTTGGCCAGCATCGGCCCCGACACCTCACCGGTGTAGGCACCCCTGTCGTGCTGGGAGATGTCCTGGGCGCCGTAGGCGATCTGCAGCTTGTCGCCCTCGACGAGGGTCTGCACGCTGCGCAGCGCCGTGAACGGCGGCAGCACCGCGATGTCCGCGGCGTCGAAGTCGGCCTCGTTGAGGGCGAACGCCATCTTCTGCACCAGGGCGATGGCCTCGAGGTGGTTGTTGTGCAGCTTCCAGTTGCCCGCGATCAGCGGCTTGCGCTTGGCGGTTGCCATGGGTCTCCTAGTCCTCCAGTGCCGCGATGCCGGGCAGGGTCTTTCCTTCGAGGTACTCCAGGCTGGCGCCGCCGCCGGTGGAGATGTGTCCGAACGCCTTCTCGTCGAAGCCGAGCGCCCGCACGGCCGCCGCCGAGTCGCCGCCGCCGACCACGGTGAACGCGTCGGAGTCGGCCAGCGCCCGGGCCACCGCGCGCGTGCCGTTCGCGTACGGCTCCATCTCGAACACGCCCATCGGGCCGTTCCAGAACACGGTCGCCGCGTCGGCCAGCTTCGCGGCGAACAGTTCCGCCGAGGCCGGTCCGATGTCCAGCCCCATCCGCTCGGCGGGAATCCTGTCGACGGCGACCACGTCGTGCGCCGCGTCGGCGGCGAACTTCTCGGCGGCCACCACGTCGACGGGCAGGACGAACTCCACACCGCGCTCCTCGGCGCGGCGCAGGTAGCCGTTGACGGTGTCGATCTGGTCGCGCTCCAGCAGGCTGGCGCCCACCTCGTAGCCCTTGGCCGCGAGGAAGGTGTAGGTCATGCCGCCGCCGATGAGGATGCGGTCGGCGGTGTCGAGCAGGTTGTCGATGACGCCCAGCTTGTCGGAGACCTTGGAGCCGCCCAGCACCACCGCGTAGGGGCGGTCCGGGGACTCGGTCAGCCTGCGCAGTACGTCGACCTCGGTGAACACCAGGCCGCCCGCGGCGTGCGGGAGGCGCTTGGGCAGGTCGTAGACGCTGGCGTGCTTGCGGTGCACCGCGCCGAAGCCGTCGCCGACGTACAGTTCGGCGAGCGCGGCGAGCCGGTCGGCGAACGCGCCGCGTTCGGTGTCGTCCTTGCTGGTCTCCCCCGGCTCGAACCGCAGGTTCTCGACCAGCGCCACCTCGCCGTCGGCCAGTTCGCGGCTGACCGCGAGGGCGGCCTCGCCCGCGGTGTCGGAGGCGAAGCGCACCCGCGTGCCCAGCAGTTCGCCCAGCCGGACGGCGACGGGACGCAGCGAGTAGGCGGGGTCGACCTTGCCCTTGGGGCGGCCCAGGTGGGCGCCGACGATCACGCGGGCGCCCCGCTCGCGGAGCTTGGTGATGGTGGGCAGGCTGGCCCGGATACGGCCGTCGTCGGTGATGCGGTCACCGTCGAGCGGCACGTTGAGATCGGCCCGGACGAAAACGCGCTTGCCCGCGACGTCGAGGTCCTCGATCGTCCGCATGTCTACTTCTCTTTCTGGAAGCGGTCTACATGGGCGGCGACGCCCCCCTCGGCCCCGCGAGGGCCGGTGGTGAGGGCGTCGCCGGTGCCGTGGGCGGCGTGTGTCAGAGGTTGGAGCCGACCAGCTTGGCCAGGTCGACGAGGCGGTTGGAGTAGCCCCACTCGTTGTCGTACCAGCCGACGACCTTGACCTGGTTGCCGAAGGCCATGGTGAGGCTGGCGTCGAAGGTGCAGGAGGGCGGGGTGCCGACGATGTCGGAGGAGACGATCGGGTCCTCGGTGTAGAGGAGCACGTCCTTGAGCGGGCCCTCGGCCGCGGCCTTGAACGCGGCGTTGACCTCCTCCTTGGTGACCTCGCGCTCCAGGGTGACCACCAGGTCGGTGACGGAGCCGTCGGGAACCGGAACCCGCATCGCCAGACCGTCCAGCTTGCCCTGCAGCTCGGGCAGCACCAGCGCGGTGGCCTTGGCGGCACCGGTGGTGGTGGGGATGATGTTCTGCGCGGCGGCGCGGGCCCGGCGCAGGTCCTTGTGCGGGTAGTCGAGGATGACCTGGTCGTTGGTGTACGCGTGCACCGTGGTCATGAGGCCCTTGGCGATGCCGAAGTTCTCCAGCAGGGTCTTGGCCATCGGCGCAACGCAGTTGGTGGTGCAGGAGGCGTTGGACAGGACGTGGTGGTTGGCCGGGTCGTACTTGTCGTCGTTGACGCCCATGACGACGGTCAGGTCCTCGCCCTTGGCCGGGGCGGAGATGATGACCTTCTTGGCGCCCGCCTCAAGGTGCTTCTTGGCGTCCTCGGCCTTGGTGAAGAAGCCGGTGGACTCGATGACGACGTCCACGCCGAGCTCGCCCCAGGGCAACTGGGCGGGGTCGCGCTGAGCGAGCGCCTTCATGGTGACGTTGCCGACCGTGATGCTGTCCTCGCCGACCTCGACCTCGCCGGGCAGGGTGCCCAGCACGGTGTCGTACTTGAGCAGGTGGGCGAGGGTCGCCTTGTCGGTGAGGTCGTTGACGGCCACGATCTCGACATCGCTGCCCTCGGCGGCCTGGACCGCGCGCCAGAAGTTGCGGCCGATACGTCCGAATCCGTTCACGCCTACACGGATGGTCACGGAAACCATTCTCCTCACGTGTCGTCTGCGTCGTCGACGCTGGCTTCCGACGCACCACGCGCCGGATTGCGGAAAACAGTGTGCGTTGGGATGGGGCGAGCCTACCGTCTGCGCCCTCAGCCGCCGGAGTCGGCTCGACCACGGAGCGCCGGTTGCCCCTTCGATGCCAATACTGGCACCTTCACACACCAGAGGTATAGACCATTAGATCGTATTTTTTGCCCTCGTACACCATCGTTTCCGCAGTTCGTGAAAGTGTGGGCGACCAGAGGAAACCATTCACACTTTATTACGAGCGCATTAACGAGGTTTCTTGGCGTGCCGCTCGGCTCCGGCCGCCACCGTGCCCGCCGCAGCCCCCTCCCGCACCAGCCGCCGACCGCTTCCTGTGGTCATCCTCACATCAGGGTTTGAGCGTGTCGGCGCTCGTCCTCACATCAGGGCACGAGCATGTCGGGAGTCAGGTTGGCCTCGGTGTTGGGGATGCCCAGATCCGCTGCGCGCTTGTCCGCCATGGCCAGCAGGCGCCGGATCCGCCCCGCGATGGCGTCCTTGGTCAACGGCGGGTCCGACAGCTGCCCCAACTCCTCCAGGGAGGCCTGCTTGTGCTCCAGACGCAGCTTGCCCGCGGCGACCAGGTGCTCGGGGGCGTCGTCGGCGAGGATCTCCAGGGCGCGCTCCACCCGGGCGCCCGCGGCGACCGCGGCACGGGCGCTGCGCCGCAGGTTCGCGTCGTCGAAGTTGGCCAGCCGGTTGGCGGTGGCCCGCACCTCGCGGCGCATCCGCCGCTCCTCCCACGCCAGCACGCTCTGGTGGGCGCCCAGCAGGGTCAGCAGCGCGCTGATGGAGTCGCCGTCGCGCACCACCACCCGGTCCACCCCCCGCACCTCGCGGGCCTTGGCGTGCACCTTGAGCCGCCGCGCCGCACCCACCAGGGCCAGCGCCGCCTCGGGGCCGGGACAGGTGATCTCCAGGGACATGGACCGCCCCGGCTCGGTGAGCGAACCGTGCGCGATGAAGGCGCCGCGCCAGGCCGACTCCGCGTCGCAGGCCCCGCCCGCCACCACGTGCCGCGGCAGGCCGCGGACGGGACGGCCGTTGCCGTCGATCAGCCCGGTCTGGCGGGCCAGGCTCTCACCGTCCCTGATGACCCGGACCACGTAGCGGTTGCCCTTGCGTAGACCACTGGGGGCCAGCACCACCACCTCGGACTCGTGCCCGAAGACCTCGGAGACGTCCTTGCGCAGCCGCCGCGCGGCGGCTCCGGTGTCGAGTTCGGCCTCGATCACGATACGTCCGCCGACCAGGTGCAGCCCGCCGGTGAAACGCAGAATCGTCGAGACTTCCGCTTTGCGGCAGCATGGCTTGAGAACGGTCAGCCGGCTCAACTCGTCCTTCACCACGCCGGTCATCGCCATGGATGCGGCCCCTTCCCCCTGTAGAACGCACACGTGCGCGCCGCGGCCAAGCAGCGCCCTTCGTGGCAGACTACTTGCCAGCGCGGCCAACTCCATGCCCTCTGCGCGTGTGTCCGGTTCCTTGACCGATCCGACACCCCCGCACTTTCTCGAACCTTTGCGGCCAGGATCGCTCAGTCGGCGAATATCTGATCGAAGGCGACCGCGAAGCGGTCCGGATCGTGCCGGGGGGAGCCGTCGTCGACGGCCAGGTCGGCCAGCACCAGCCGCGCTCCCAACTCCGCGGCCACCCGCTCCAACCGGACCGTGTCCTCCACCCCCTTGCGGTCGGCCAGCACCACGTCCACCCGCAACTCGGGCGCGTGGTCGGCCAGCACCTCCAGGTAGGTGTGCGCGGCGAACCCGTCGGTCTCGCCCCGCTGGGGCGACAGGTTGAGCGCGACCACCCGCCGCGCCCGGGTGTCCACCAGCGCCCGCGCCAGGTCCGGGACGAGCAGGTGCGGCAGCACACTGGTGAACCAGGAGCCGGGGCCGAACACCACCCAGTCGGCCTCGTGCACCGCCCTGACCACCTGACCGGGCACCGGCGGCCGGTCGGGGATCAGCGAGATGGACCGCACCCGCCCCCGGGTGCTGGCGCAGGCCACCTGCCCGCGCACGGTCACCACCTCGTCGGGGCGGGCCGGATCGGCGCCCTCCACCTCGGCGACGATGTCGAGCGGCACCGAGGACATCGGCAGCACCCGGCCGTGCGCGCCGAGCAACTGCCCCACCCAGTCCAGGGCGGCCACCGAGTCGCCCAGCAGCTCCCACAGCGCCACGATGAGCAGGTTGCCCACCGCGTGCCCGTGCAGCTCGCCCTCGGAGCGGAACCGGTGCTGCACGACCTCGCTCCAGGTGC
This sequence comes from Thermobifida halotolerans, assembly GCF_003574835.2. Classification (NCBI taxonomy): domain Bacteria; kingdom Bacillati; phylum Actinomycetota; class Actinomycetes; order Streptosporangiales; family Nocardiopsidaceae; genus Thermobifida; species Thermobifida halotolerans. Next base: position 2,798,618 of record NZ_CP063196.1, read on the forward strand.
TGCCCCACTCGTCGTCGCCGCACAGCGCCGCCAGCGCCATGCGCAGATCCCCCGGGGGAAGGACACCCAGCTCACGCCGGAGCCGCCCGCTGGAACCGCCGTCGTCGGCGACCGTCACCACCGCGGTGACGTCGGTGGTGACCCGGCGCAGTGCGGACAGCGAGGCGTACAGTCCGTGCCCCCCGCCCAGCGCGACCACGCGCGGCGGTGCGGAAACGCCGTCGTCCGCACCCGGTTTCTCCCAAGCGTCCTCATAACCCGACATAGGTCTACGCGTACCTCTTCCCCTCCCGGCTCCGCCTCGGCGGTCCGGAACACCGTGGTGCGGCCCTCGGCGCCGCGTCGTCGCCTACTCGCGGCCCAGGTCGCGGTGGATGATGTTCACCTCGACCCCCTCGTCGCGCAGCCGCTCGGCGAGCTGCTCGGACATGGCGACGCTGCGGTGCTTTCCTCCGGTGCAGCCCACCGCGAGTGTCATGTAGTGCTTGCCCTCGCGCAGGTACCCGCCGGCGAGCAGCCGCAACACCTCGGTGTAGGAGTCCAGTAGCTCCTTGGCCCCGCGCTGGGCCAGCACGTAGTCGCGGACCGGGTCGTCCTGCCCGGTCATCGGCCTCAGCTCCGGAACCCAGTGCGGGTTGGGCAGGAACCGGCAGTCGAGCACCAGGTCGGCGTCGACCGGAAGACCGTGCTTGAACCCGAAGGAGACCACGTTGGCGCGCAGGTGGGTCTCGCGGGCCCGCCCGAAGAAGCCCACCATCTTGGCCTTGAGCTGGTGCACGTTGAGCTGGGAGGTGTCGATGACCAGGTCGGCCTCGCCGCGGATGGAGCGCAGCAGCTCGCGCTCCCGGCTGATCCCGTCGGTCAGCCGCCCGTCCCCCTGCAGCGGGTGCGGGCGGCGCACGCTCTCGAAGCGGCGCACCAGGGTGTCGTCGCCGGCCTCCAGGAACACCACGCGGGCGGCGATACCGCGGCTGCGCAGCTCCTCGACGCAGGACAGCAGGTCCTCGGTGAAGGCCATGCTGCGCACGTCGACGACGGCGGCCACCCGCGGCACCGCGCCGTGGGTGCGTCCGGCGAGGTCGATCATGGTGGGCAGCAGCCCCGGCGGCAGGTTGTCGACGACGAACCAGTCGAGGTCCTCCAGCGCCCGCGCGGCGGTGCTGCGCCCGGCTCCCGACATGCCCGTCACGACGACGATCTCCGGTGAGAAGTCGCCTCCCCGACTGGTCGTCACGTGCTCATCTCCCATGGTCTCGGTTGTCTCACTCGCTGTTGTCCGATGGTGTGTGACGCGCCCCGCCGGTGTCGGCGGTGCCGGTGAGCCGCTCGTGGATCGTCTGCGCGGTCCGCGTCCCGATGCCGGGCACCTCGGCGATCTCGGTGACCGTGGCCTCCGCCAGGCGTCGCACCGATCCGAAGTGCTTGACCAGAGCGGCGCGCCGGACGGGGCCCAGCCCCGGGATGTCGTCCAGGGCGCTGGCGGTGAGCGCCCTGGCCCTCTTGCGTCGATGGTAGGAGATCGCGAACCGGTGTGCCTCGTCGCGGACCCGCTGCAGCAGGTACAGGCCCTCGCTGGCGCGCGGCAGGATGATCGGGTCCTCGTCGTCGGGCACCCACACCTCCTCCAGCCGCTTGGCCAGGCCGCACACCGCCACGTCCTCGATGCCCAGCTCCTCCAGAGCCCGCCGGGCCGCCGCGACCTGGGGGCGGCCGCCGTCCACGACGACCAGGTTGGGCGGGTAGGCGAACCTGGGGGCGGACGAGCCGGAGGAGCGGTCCGTGGCCGCGTGGCCGCCGCTGTCGCCCAGCGTGTCCAGTTCGCCGGAACGCTGGCTCTCCTCCAGGTAGCGGGTGAACCGGCGGGTGATGACCTCGTGCATCGCCGCCACGTCGCTGTGCTCGGCTCCGGAGCCGCCGCGGACGCTGAACCGCCGGTACTCGGACTTGCGGGCCAAGCCGTCCTCGAACACCACCATGGACGCCACCGCGTGCTCGCCCTGGAGGTCGGAGACGTCGAAGCACTCGATGCGCAGCGGGGCCTCGGCCAGCCCCAGGGCCTCGGCGATCTCCGACAGCGCCCTGGAGCGGGTGGTCAGGTCGGAGGCGCGCTGGCTCTTGTGCCGGGCCAGCGCCTGCTCGGCGTTCTTGGCGACGGTCTCCATCAGGGCGCGCTTGTCGCCGCGCTGCGGCACCCGCACGTCCACGGCCGCGCCGCGCCGCGCCGCCAGCCAGGTGGTGACGGCGGCGCGGTCGGCGGGCTCGGCCGAGACGAGCACCTCGCGGGGGATGGCCGCGGCGGCCCCCGCCGTGCTCTCGTCCGCTTCGGCCGCGCCGTAGTTCTGGGAGAGGAACTGCTCGACGAGCTGTCCGGTGGAGACGTCCTCGACCTTGTCGACCACCCAGCCGCGTTCGCCGCGGACGCGTCCGCCGCGCACGTAGAACACCTGGACGGCGGCCTCCAACTGGTCCTCGGCGAAGGCGATGACGTCGCAGTCGGTGCCGTCGCCGAGGACCACCGCCTGTTTCTCCATGACCGTGCGCAGCGCCTGGACGTCGTCGCGCAGGCGCGCGGCGCGCTCGTACTCCTGCTCGGCGGCGGCCCGGCGCATCTCGGCCTCCAGCGCCCTGAGGAACCGGCCGGTCTCGCCCGCCATGAAGGCGCAGAAGTCCTCGGCGAGCGCGCGGTGCCCGGCCGCGTCGATCCGGCCCACGCACGGCGCGGAGCACTTGTCGATGTAGCCGAGCAGGCAGGGGCGTCCACTGGAGCGGGCGCGCCGGAACACCCCCGCCGAGCAGGTCCGCACCGGAAAGACCCGCAGCAGCAGGTCCACGGTGTCGCGGATGGCCCAGGCGTAGGAGTAGGGCCCGAAGTAGCGCACTCCCCGGCGTTTGGCGCCGCGCATCACCTGCACCCGGGGGTACTCCTCGTTGAGCGTGACCGCGAGGTACGGGTAGCTCTTGTCGTCGCGGTAGCGGACGTTGAAGCGCGGGGCGTACTCCTTGATCCAGGAGTACTCCAACTGCAGCGCCTCCACCTCGGTGCCCACGACCGTCCAGTCGACGTCGGCCGCGGTGGAGACCATGGACTGGGTGCGCGGGTGCAGCGCGCCGAAGTCCTGGAAGTAGGAGGACAGCCGCGCGCGCAGGTTCTTGGCCTTGCCGACGTAGATCACGCGGCCGTGCTCGTCCCGGAAGCGGTAGACCCCCGGGTCGGTGGGGATCGATCCGGGCTTGGGGCGCAGGGTCGGTCGGACGGTCATGGTCCCATTGTGGTCGCGGGGCGGCACTGCTCGCACCCGGTCCGCCCCCGCCGCCCGCCCGGAGCCGCAGGCCTGCGCTTCCTTGAGAATGCGGTTACTCACCCCCGCGGATGTCACGGTTCGGCATAGGGATGTTCTAGGTTGTCCGTGTATTCGCGTTGCACACTTTACGTTCCCGAGCTTCGTTCAGGGGGTTCCTCCAGTGATGTCAATCGGCAACTGGATCGCGGTGGGAGTCGCCGTCGCGGTCTCGGTGCTCCTGATCACCGTGCTGCACTGGTTGCTGACTCACCAGCTGTCCAAGGTGTGGAGCGTGGCCGAGCACCTGGTGCGGCGGTGCCGCTACTCGGCGTACGCCGCGGCCGCGGTGCTGGGGATCAACCTCGCGCTGCCCAACGCCAGCGGGTTCGAGAACCCCCGCTTCTGGTATCCGATCTTCCAGCACGGCATGCGCATCGCGATGATCGCCTCCCTGACCTGGCTGGGGCTGACCGTCGCCTACGCCATCACCGACACGGTGCTGGCCCGCCTGGCCGTTCACAACGGTGACGCCGACCGGCGCTCCCGCAGGCTGCAGACCCAGGTGCGGCTGCTGCGCCGGGTGGCGGCCACGGTCCTGGGCCTGCTGGCGGTCGCGGCGATCCTGTTCACCTTCCCCGCCGTCGCCGCCCTGGGCGCCGGGCTGCTGGCGTCGGCCGGTCTGATCGGCATCATCGCCGGTGTGGCGGCGCAGGCCACGCTGGGCAACCTGTTCGCGGGGCTGCAACTGGCGTTCAGCGACTCGCTGCGCATCAACGACGTCGTGGTCGTGGCGGGCGAGTGGGGGCGTGTGGAGGAACTGACCCTCACCAACGTGACCGTGCGCATCTGGGACGAGCGCCGCCTGGTCCTGCCGGTGTCCTACTTCACCACCACCCCGTTCGAGAACTGGACCAAGCACGGCAGCAACATCACCGGGGTGGTGGCGTTCCGGCTCGACTGGGAGGTCCCGGTGGACCGGCTGCGCGCCGAGGTCGAGTCGTTCGTGACCCGGCACCCGCTGTGGGACGGCCGCAGTTGGGCGCTGGAGGTCACCGACGTGCTGGACTCCGGGCTGATCGAGGTGCGCGCCACGGTGAGCGCCGCCGACTCCAGCGCCCGCTGGACGCTCTCGGTGGAGCTGCGCGAACACATGCTCGTCTACATCCGCGAGAACTTCCCCGAGGCGCTGCCGCGCAACCGCACCCAGTTCACCGGGATGGACGGCGAGGAGCAGCGGTACGCCGCGATGTGGCCCTCCTCGGCGTTTCGCCACTCCTCCGCCGCGGCCGCCGTCGGCGGCGAGCGGGTCGACGAGGCCGACTGACCCCCGCGCCGTCCCCGGCTCAGACCAGGATGATGTCGGTGCCCTCCACCCGCACCTCGAACGGCTCCAGCGGATCGACGGCCGGTCCCTGGAGCACCTCCCCGTTGAGGTCGAACCTGCTGTGGTGACACAGGCAGTGGATGTCGGTGGTGACCTCCTGGATCGTGCAGCCCCCGTGGGTGCACGACGCGCCGAAGGCCCGGTACTCGCCCGGCGTGGGCTGGGTGATCACCAGTTTGGCGTCGACCACCAGGAGTCCGCCGCCCTCGGGAACGTCGGTGGTCTGGGCCACCACCCGCCCGCGCAGCGTGTCCTGCGGCTTGGGCGCGGTTCCGCAGGCCCCCGCGGTGAGCGCCACCGCTCCCGTGGCGCCCGCGCCCGCCAGCATCGTGCGTCGGCTGATCCGGCAGGCGCACGGCGACGGCTCCGTTGTCATGACAGCTCCCTGAGTGGTCCGAACATACCTACTACGCAATGTAGTACCTGTTCGGAGGCGGACCGCCCCGGGGCGGCGGGCGGCTCAGTCCTGCCGCAGCACGACAGTCCGGGCGACCTTGTCGTGCACGCCCTGCCGGCTGGGCGCATCCCACAGCGGCCACAGGCAGAACAGCACCGCCCACAGCCCGTAGGCCAGGACCAGTGCCCACACAGGCGCCCACGTCGCCAGAGCCGGGAGCTGGAAGAGCGCGGAGCGGGCGACGAGGGCGTCGAGGGGGATCCTGGGCGCCCCGTTCACGGGCACCACCACGATCCCGGCGATCATCCTGCCCGGGGTGCGCCCCCAGTTGCGCAGGAAGATGACGTCGTAGAGCGTGCAGGCCAAAAACCCGCACACGCTCATGAAGATCATGCTTCCGCTGCTCGCGGACTCGACGGTCCTGTCGGCCAGCAAGGCGAGGAAGAACCAGAGCAGCCAGGCGAGAACCAGGACCACGCCCAGCGGGACGGCCACGAAGCAGGTGTCGAGTAGGCGCGCCAGGCACCGCTGCCCCCACGAGGCCAGCCCGTGCCGCCTCGCCGTGCCCGGCACGGAAGCCGACAGCGGGTGACCGTAGCCCGTGTACGCCACCGGCGGCCGGGGAACCGGCCACTGTCCGGGGCCGTGTGCCGCGGTCGCTCGGGGGTCCCGGGGCGGGGGGTGGGTCATGGGGACAGCCTTCCGGTGTTGGTACGGACCCGCGCGGGACACCCCGGGGCGCGACAGGGCGCACAGGACCCCGCGGAGATCCGCTGCCGATTCCTCAGGTGAGAATCTTACGGAGAAACCGGCCCGTGTAACTCTCCGGAACCTCCGCGATCTCCTCCGGCGTTCCGGTCGCCACCACCGTGCCGCCGCGCGCACCCCCCTCGGGTCCCATGTCGATGACGTAGTCGGCGGTCTTGACGACGTCGAGGTTGTGCTCGATGACGATGACGGTGTTGCCCGCGTCCACCAGGCGTCCCAGCACGCCCAGCAGCTTCTCGATGTCGGCGAAGTGCAGGCCCGTGGTGGGCTCGTCCAGGACGTAGACGGTGCGCCCGGTGGAGCGGCGCTGCAGTTCGGTGGCGAGCTTGACCCGCTGCGCCTCGCCGCCCGACAGGGTGGTGGCGGGCTGGCCGAGTCGCACATAGCCCAGACCCACGTCGTTGAGGGTCTGCATGTGGCGGCGGATGGCGCTGATCGGCTCGAAGAACTCCAGCGCCTCCTCGATCGGCATGTCCAGCACGTCGGCGATGGTCCTGCCCTTGTAGTGCACGTCGAGCGTCTCCCGGTTGTACCGGGCGCCGTGGCAGACCTCGCACGGCACGTAGACGTCGGGGAGGAACTGCATCTCGATCCTGATCGTGCCGTCGCCCGCGCACGCCTCGCAGCGGCCGCCCTTGACGTTGAAGGAGAACCGCCCCGGCTGGTATCCGCGCACCTTCGCCTCGGTGGTCTGCGCGAACAGCTTGCGGATGTGGTCGAACACGCCGGTGTAGGTGGCCGGGTTGGACCGCGGGGTGCGGCCGATGGGGCTCTGGTCGACGTGCACGACCTTGTCGACCTGGTTCGTCCCGTTGACCCGGGTGTGGCGCCCCGGCACCTCGCGCGCGCCGTTGAGCTCCTTGGCCAGCGCCTTGTACAGGATCTCGTTGACCAGTGTGGACTTGCCGGAGCCGGACACCCCGGTGACGGCGGTGAACACGCCCAGCGGGAAGGCCACGTCCAGGTCGCGCAGGTTGTTCTCGCGCGCCCCCTTGACGACGAGCTGGCGCCTGGCGTCGCGGGACCGCCGCACGTCCGGGACCTCGATCGCGCGCCGCCCGGACAGGTACTGGCCGGTGACCGACTCGGGGTTGTCCACCAACTCCCGGACCGGGCCGGAGACCACGACCCGGCCGCCGTGCTCGCCCGCCCCCGGACCGATGTCCACCACCCAGTCCGCGGCGCGGATGGTGTCCTCGTCGTGTTCGACGACGATCAGGGTGTTGCCGATGTTGCGCAGCCGCTGCAGGGTCTCCAGCAGCCGGAAGTTGTCGCGCTGGTGCAGCCCGATGGAGGGCTCGTCCAGCACGTAGAGCACCCCGACCAGCCCCGAGCCGATCTGGGTGGCCAGCCGGATGCGCTGCGCCTCGCCGCCGGACAGCGTCCCGGCGGCACGGCTGAGGCTGAGGTAGTCCAGACCCACGTCCAGCAGGAAGCCGAGCCGGGCGTTGATCTCCTTGAGCACCTGGGCGGCGATGACCCGGTCGCGTTCGGACAGCTCCAGCGAACCGAGAAACCGCGCGCACTCGTTCAACGGCAGCGCGCTGACCTCGGCGATGGAGCGTCCGCCGACGGTCACCGCCAGCACGTCCGGCTTGAGGCGGCTGCCCTGGCACGCCGGGCAGGGCACCACGCGCATGTAGCCCTCGAGCCGCTCGCGCACGAAGTCGCTGTCGCTCTCGGAGTGGCGGCGGCGCACCCAGTTGACCACGCCCTCGAAGTCGGTGTAGTAGGCGCGCTGCCGCCCGTAGCGGTTGCGGTAGCTGACGTGCACCTGGGTGTCGTGGCCGTTGAGCAGCGCCCTGCGCGCCGCCCTGGACAGCTTCTCCCACGGGGTGTCCAGGTCGAAGCCGATCGCCTCGCCCAGCGCCTGCATCAGGCGGGTGAAGTACTCGCTGGGGCTTCCCCCGCTCCACGGCGCGATGGCGCCCTCGTTGAGGGTCTTGGCGGGGTCGGGCACCACCAGTTCGGGGTCGACCTCCATGCGGGTGCCCAGCCCCGCGCACTCGGGACAGGCCCCGTAGGGCGAGTTGAAGGAGAACGACCGTGGCTCCAGCTCCTCGAACGACAGGTCGTCGTAGGGGCAGTACAGGTGTTCGGAGTAGATCCGCTCCCGCTCGGGGTCGTCGGCGGGCAGGTCCACGAACTCCAGCAGGATGGTGCCGCCCGCCAACTGCAGCGCGGTCTCCACCGAGTCGGTCAGCCGTTTGACGGCCGACGCCTTGACGCTGAGCCGGTCGACGACGACGGCGATGTCGTGCGTCTCGTACTTCTTGAGGGCGGGCGCCTCGTCCAGCCGCACCAGGGCGCCGTCGACCCGCGCCCTGGTGAAGCCCTTGGCCTGCAGGTTGCGGAACAGTTCGGCGTACTCGCCCTTGCGTCCGCGCACCACGGGCGCCAGCACCTGGAAGCGGGTGCCCTCGGCGAGCTCCATCACCCGGTCGACGATCTGCTGCGGGGTCTGCCGGGAGATCTCCCTCCCGCACCGGGGACAGTGCGGCCTGCCGACGCGCGCCCACAGCAGCCTCAGGTAGTCGTACACCTCGGTGATGGTGCCGACCGTGGAGCGCGGGTTGCGGCTGGTGGACTTCTGGTCGATGGACACCGCCGGGGACAGGCCCTCGATGAAGTCGACGTCGGGCTTGTCCATCTGGCCGAGGAACTGGCGGGCGTAGGCCGACAGCGACTCGACGTAGCGGCGCTGCCCCTCGGCGAAGATGGTGTCGAAGGCCAGCGAGGACTTACCCGAACCGGACAGCCCGGTGAACACGATCATCGAGTCCCGGGGCAGGTCCAGGGAGACGTTCTTGAGGTTGTGCTCGCGGGCCCCGCGGATCACCAGACGATCGGCCATGTCTCTTCGCGCGTGGACCCCGGCGGCTGCCGGGAGCCGGTGCGCTCCATCCTTCCTCGTCGAGGGGTGGGCAGACGCCCGCGGGCGGTACGGGAGGCCGTTCGACGGCCCCGCGCCCGCGGCGTCGTGAGTGATGTCTCTGCCGAAAGCGGGCGGAAGACGGCACGGCGGCGCCGCCTCGGGAAAGCTCTCCCCACGATAACCAGCGGGGTCCCGGCCGCATTCCGACCGAGACCCCATTCTATGGGTACGCCTGTTCGACTGTGCGGGTTTCCCGCGAGGATTCCGCGCCGCCCGCGGGCCTACTCGCCGGAGGTGATGCTGCCGGTGCGGTTCCTCAGCTTCCTGGCGTCGCTGCGGGCCTTGAGCACGCTGGCGATGACCGTGACGGTCATCACGCCGAGGATGACCGTCAGCGACAGTCCGGTACCGATCTCCGGGACGTGCACCCCGTTCTCGTGCAGCGCGTGCAGCAGCATCTTGACGCCGATGAACACCATGATCGCGGCCAGGCCCCAACTGATGTAGGCCAGCTTGTCCATGAGTCCGGCCAGCAGGAAGTACAGGACCCGCAGGCCCAGCAGCGCGAAGGCGTTGGCGGTGAACACCAGGTAGGCGTCCTGGGTGAGACCGAAGATCGCCGGGATCGAGTCGACCGCGAAGACCAGGTCGGTGACGCCGATGGCGACGATGACCATGAACATCGGGGTGACGTGGCGGCGGCCGTCGAGCCTCACCGTCAGGTGCGAACCGTGGTAGCCGTCGGTGACCGGCCAGACCCTGCGGACCATGCGCACCGCGAAGTTGTTGGTGTAGTCGGTCTCCTCCTCCTCGGAGCCCTTGACGTTGTCCCGGACGATCTTGATCGCGGTGTAGATGAGGAACGCGCCGAACAGGTAGAAGACCTCGCTCCAGGCGTTGATGGCCTGCGCGCCCACGGCGATGAAGACGCCGCGCATGACCAGCGCCAGCACGATGCCGATCAGCAGCACCTCGTGCTGGTACTTCTTGGGCACCGCGAAGGAGGTGAGGATCAGGTAGAAGACGAAGAGGTTGTCGACGCTGAGGCTCTTCTCGGTGACGTAGCCCGCGAAGTACTCACCGGCCTTCTCCCAGCCCACGAAATACCAGATGCCGAACCCGAAGACGATCGCGACGGCTATGTAGAAGACCGACCACCAGGAGGCCTCCCTCATGCTGAACTCTTTGGGTTCGCGCTTCCTGCTCCACGGATGGTCGACGATGGCCAGGTCGATGGCCAGGATCGCGACGATTCCGACGATGGTCGCCAGCCAGACCCACAGGGGCACGTTCATTGGGGCTCCTCTCCTCCGGTTGCGGTGGCCGCCCTCACTCGCGCGGACACGACAAGAACCGGAGGTCTCTCCCGCCCACGGGGCACAGGTGTGGGCCGACGGCACCGGGAACGCGCCATTGCGTTCCGTGATGACGACGCCGCCGCGAAGGGATACTCCCCTACCGAACGGTGCAACGAAGCGGAGGCGAGAAAATTCCGTCCACTTTTGACACCGGGTCCATGATGCCACCACCGCGGAGCGCGGAGAACCACCGGTTCCGCCATTTTCGCTTGGAGAGAAGGTGAGGCTGGCCTCACCTGAGCGCTCGCCCGTTGACGAGCTCCGCGTAGTAGCCGATGACCTGGTCGCAGTCCTCCCCCGGCAGGGGCAGCGCGGCTCCCGCCGCGCGTGAGCGGGCCCGCATCCGCGCCGCGAGCGCGCCGTCGTCCAGGATCCGCGACACCGCCCCGGCCAGCGCGGCGGCGTCCCCCCGCGGCACCAGGGCCGCGGCGTCCCCGGTCAGCTCCGCGACGCCCCCCACGTCCGTGGCCACCACGGGGACCCCGGCGCGCAGCGCCTCCTGGACCACCAGCGGCTGCCCCTCCCACACGCTCGCCAGGACGAACACGTCGGCGGCGGAGAGCAGGTCGGCGACGTCGCTGCGCCGCCCCAGCAGCCGCACCGGAAGGCCCTCGGCGGCGATCCGCGCGGCGGTCCGCTCCCGCAGCGGTCCCTCCCCGGCGACCGCCACCAGCGGCGGCGGCGTGCGCCGCGCCCACGACCGGGCCGCGTCCAGCAGCACCGGAAGCCCCTTCTGCTCGGCCAGCCGGGCCACGGTCACCAGCAGCGGCCGTCCCGGCTCCACCCCCAGACCGGCGCGGACCTCGGCCGGGTCCCGTCCGGAGGCGGCCATGGCGGGCGCGGGCACCAGCGCCCGTCCCACCCGGCGCGCGCCCCGGGCGCGCGCCCGTTCCACCAGATCGCCGGAGACCCCCAGGACCAGGTCCGCGCGCCGCGCCAGAACCCGCTCCAGCGCCCCGAACAGCAGGGCGCCGCCACCGGCGGGCGGCGCGTTGTGCAGGGTCGCCACCAGCGGCGCGGCCGGACGGGCCAGCGCCGCCAACGCTCCCGCGCGCACCCCGTGCGCGTGCACCACGTCGGCGCCCGCCAGCAGCGCGCGCAGCCGCAGCAGCGCCGCGGCGTCACCGAGCGGGCGGGGACGGTCCCCCACCTCCAGCGGGGCGAAGCGCACGCCCGCTCCGGTGAAGCCGAACCGCTCCCCGGTGGCCGCCGGGCCGACCACCGCCACCCGGTGGCCCCGCTCGCCCAGCCCGGAGCACAGCGACCGCACGTGGCTGCCCACGCCCCCGCTGCTGGTGGCCAGCGCCAACACGATCCGCAACCCGTTCACTCCGACGTCTCCTCCGTGGTGTCTCGCGCGCCGACACGGCGGGTGAGCGCCGCGCGCAGCGCCGCGGCGTCGACCACCGCCACCGCCGCCCCGTATCCCAGTACCGCCGCGGCCCCGCCGAGCAGCGCCGCGGCCGCGGCGAGCAGCGTCGAACCGGTGGGCAGCAGCGCGGTCGTGCCCGCCCCGCACCCGTATCCCACCGCCGCGCCCAGCGCACAGGCCGCCGTGGTACGGCCGAGAGAGGTGAACGCGGCCCGTCCGCGTACCCGCAGCACCGCCGCTGCCAGCAGCACCGCGCCCACCCCCAACCCCAGCGACGTGCCCGCGCCCAACGCGGCGACCGTCTGCCCGGGCGGCCACAGCGCCACCGCGCCCCCGGCCGCGACCACCGCCACCGCCCACCCGCTCACCTGCGCCACGGCGGCGGCGCGCCCCTGGTGGACGGCGTACAGGGCGCGGCTGAGCAGAGCCGTCATCCCGAAGGCGACGACCCCGGGCGCGTACGCGAGCAGCGCCACCTCCAACGGGTAGGCCCCGTCGTGCGCGAACAGCCGGGCCACCGGTGCGGCCGCCGCGGCGAGCGCGACGGCCGCACCGGTGACGGCGATGAGGCAGGCACGCGTCCCGACCGACAGGACCCGGTCGTAGCCGTCCCGGTCCCGCTCCCCGTGGCGCTCCGCCAGGGCGGTGAACGCACTCGTCGCGATGGGAACGGCGACGATGCCGTAGGGGAGGGTGAACAGTGTCCAGGCGTAGCTGTAGAGGACCCCCGTCCCCCCGCCGCCGCCGTGGTTGGCCAGCCACATCGACACCAGCAGGGTCACCTGCATGGCGGCCAGCGGCAGCAGCGCGGCGACGGCCAGGGAGCGCACCCTGGGCGCGACTCCGGGCGGGAAGGACAGGGCGGGCCGCAGTCCCAGCCGCATCCGCAGCACCGGGACGAGCGCGGTGAGGAACAGCGCGACCACCCCCGCGGTGGTGCCCGCCGACAGGGCGAGTTCGGCCGCGACGGGAAGCGCGCCGACGTCGTCGGCTCCCCCGCTCAACGGGAGGAAGGCGAGGTAGGCGCAGATGACGACGAGACTGGACAGCAGCGGCGCCAGCGCCGGGGCGAGGAAGCGCCGGTGCGCCTGCAGGACGCCGTACAGCACCGCCGCCAGACCGTAGAAGAGGACCTGCGGGGCGAAGACCACCAGGAAGCGCGCGGCGAGCGCGAGAAGTTCGGCGGAGGCACACCCCGGTGTCCCGGCCAGCAGCAGCCGCGCCGCCGTCTCCGAGGCCGCGGCGAGCAGCAGGCTCAGCGGCACGGCGACGACCACCACCCAGGTGACGAGCGCCGACGCGGTGCGGCGCACGTACTCGGCGTCTCCCCGGCGGGCCGCGGCGGCCAGCACCGGCACGACCACCCCCGACAGCGCGCCGCCGATGACGATCTCGTACAGCACCGTCGGCACCTGGTTGGCGGTGACGTAGGCGGTTCCCAGGCAGTTCTCCCCGACCGTGTGCGCGAACACGACGGTGCGGCCGAACCCGGCGATGCGCGCGAAGACCGTGGCGACGCCGATGAGCACCGCGGCTCCCGCCAGGGAGGCCGCTGTTCCCCGTTCCCTGACCACCGCCGGTCCGCTCCCTTCCGTCAGTCGGCCGCACCGGTCACGGGCGTTGCCCGCGGTCCGGCGCGCTCACCCCGGGCGCAGCGCCGGCACGGGCCGGGGGACGGGGACGGGAGGCGGCCTGCGCCCCCACTCGTCGAGGCGGCGCAGCGGCGGAGTCGTCGCGATGACCCTGGTGAAGCTCACGAACTCGCTGGCCGCGGTCAGGCCGACCACTCCGGCGAGCAGTCCGACGCGGACACGCCGCGACAGGCCCGCCGCGGCGGCCACCCCCAGCAGTGCGCCCAGGGCGTTGGCTCCCGCGTCACCGAGCATCGCCCGCTCCCCCAGGTCCTCGGGGAGCAGGGCGGCGGTCGCCCCCAGCGCCGGGGCGGCGACCGCCGCGGCGGCGGGACGGGCCAGCGCCGAGGCTCCCGCCAGCAGCCCCACCTTGGCCGCGCGTCCCGGCCGCAGGTCGAACAGGTTGAGCAGGTTGGCGCTGCCCGCGATGAGCGCGCCGTTGACGAGCACGTCCACGGGGTCGCGGGTCAGTGCCGCGGCGGCGGCCAGTCCGCTCGCGCCGATGCCCGCGATCTTGACCGCCCCGGTGGTCACACGGCCGCGGGCCAGCGCCCGCAGATGCCCCCCAAAGCCCCGGGAGTCCTGCGAGCCGTACAGGTCGTCGTAGGCGCCGAACGCCGCCGCGCCGCATCCGGCGAGCACGGCCGCCGCACGCAGCCCGGGGCGCGCCCCCGGAGTGAGGGCGATCCCCGCGCACGCTCCGGCCGCCAGGGCGGGGCCCTCCAGCAGGGTGACCCGTTCGCCCCGGAAGTTGACGCGGTGCCAGGGGGTGCGGGAGGCGTCGCCTTCCGCACCCCACCGGCCGGTCAGCACCGTGTACAGGCCCCGGGCGGCGACCGCGCCGACGGCCGCGCCCGTCAGGTTCGCGGCCGTGCGCGCCCGTCGGCGCGGCGTGTGGCCGCCCCGCCGCCCGGGACGTGCGCGGTGGGCGGCGGAGAGCGGAGAGAGCAGAGAGGACATGGGTGAGGACTCGCTATGACTCGTTGCCGGTCGAGGAGACGTCGTCGGTCGAGACGCCGCCGACCGACGGCTCGGGGGTCGGGTCGGGACGGGGGGTGGGCAGCGAGGCGGGCAGGAAGCCCTCGACCCCCGCGCCGATCCCGTAGTGGCCGTTGCGGCCCTCGTCGGCCAGCGCCAGCGCCAGCACGGTGACGACGTCGCCCGCGGGGGTGCCCGCCGTGTCCACGGTGGTGAACCGGGCCTCCTCGGCCCGCGCCTGCCGGATGACGCCGGTGGGGCCGTCCGCGTTCGGCGCCCCGGCCAGGACGGTGCCGCCGCCCGCCCGCTCGAGGGCGCGCGCCAGCGCCAGCACCATCGCGTTCGCGGGAGGGGTGGCGTCGCTGTCCTCGCGGCCGTCGGAGAGCGCGAAGGGCTCGGCGGGGGCCAGCAGCAGTGCCGTGTCGGCGCCCGAGGCGGGCTCGCCGTGCACGGCGAGCAGTCCGGCCTCGACGTATTCGTCGATGAGCGCCCGGGGGTCGAACCCGTCCCCCCGCCGCGCGCCCTCGGTGTCCTCTCCCCCGGCGAGCACCGCCCGCGCGATCCCGGCTCCGGCCCGCTCGTAGGGGTTGCCTTCGGCCTCGTCGCCCTCTTCGCTCCACCGGTCGGCGATCTCCTCGACGGCGTCGGACTCGCCGGGGTCGAGGTAGCTGTCGGTGAGGACCAGACGGCCGGTGACCGTTCCGCCGGCGCCGCGCACCAGCTCGGCGATCTCCTCGCGGGAGGCGGCGTCCACCCCGGGGGGCTCCACCACCACGACGCGCACGCCGGTGAGCCGACGGTCGAGCATCGCCTCCGCGTAGGCGGCGACGAGTTCGGCGTTGCCCGCGTTGAGCCGGTCGGCGCGGTCCTTGTCCGTGCGCAGCCGCTCGCTCTGTTCGCGCAGTTGCGAGGTCTCGGCCTTGAGCGTGTGCAGCAGCGGATCCTGCAGCATGGTGGTTCCCAGCACGATGCCGACGGTGAGCGCCAGGAAGATCGCGACGGTGGAGACCAGGTGGTAACGGAAGTCGATCACGCGAAGAGCCCCGTGAGCCAGTAGAGGAACGCGTCCCACCGCACGGCGAGGAAGGTCATGTAGACCTGGCCCGCCGGAGAGCTGTAGGCCGCGACGACGATGGTGAGCAGGCTGGCCGCCACGAGCAGCAGCAGCGTCCACGGTGAGATGCGGCTGCGGTGGAGGCGGCTGACGCCCTTGGCGTCGACGAGCTTGCCGCCGACCCGGAGGCGGGTGAGGAAGGTGCTGGCCATCCCCGCGCGTCCCTTGTCCAGGAACTCCTCGAGGGTGGCGTGGGTTCCGACCGCGACGATGAGCGCGGCTCCGGCGTCGTCGGCGAGCATCATCGCCACGTCCTCACTGGTCCCGGTGGCCGGGAAGACGACGGCCTCGTACCCCAGTTCGGTGAGGCGGCGCAGCCCGGGCGCCCGCCCGTCCCGGTAGGCGTGCACCACCAGTTCCGCGCCGCAGGCCAGTGCCCGGTCGGACACCGAGTCGAAGTCGCCGACGATGATGTCGGGCCGGTAGCCGGCCTCCAGGAGCGCGTCGGCGCCGCCGTCCACCCCGATGATGACGGGCTGGTACTCGCGGATGTAGGGGCGCAGCGCCGCGAGGTCCTCCCGGTAGTGGTAGCCGCGCACCACGATCAGGACGTGCCGTCCCTCGATCTGCGTGGCGAGGTCGGGAACGCCGACCCCCTCCAGCAGCAGGGTCCGCTCGCGTCTGAGGTACTCCATGGTGTTGGCGGCGAACGCCTCCAACTGGACCGCGAGCCCGGCGCGCGCCTCGATCATGGCGGCCTTGACCGATTCGTCGTCCTGTTCGGTGCCCTTGGCCACGACCGTGTCGCCGCGCATCAGGACGCCGCCCTCCAACCGGAGCCGCTCCCCCTCCTCCACCTGGGCGAAGATCTCCGGTCCCACCTCGTCGACCAGGGGGATTCCCGCCTCGACGATGAGCTGCGGGCCGAGGTTGGGGTAGCGGCCGCTGATGCTCCTGGCGGCGTTCACCACCGCCGACACCCCGCACTCCACGAGGGCCTCGGCGCTCACCCGGTCGATGTCGACGTGGTCGATGATCGCGATGTCGCCGGGTCTGAGCCGCTTGGTGAGGTTCTTGGTGCGGCGGTCCGCTCGGACAGGGGCGGTCACGCCGGCCATCCCGGTGGGCTTGGCGCGACGGAGCCTCGGAAGTCGCGCGCTCAGCGCGGTCGGAACCTTCATCGCCCGCATACTGCCACGGAAGGAGTCGGGCAGGTGACACCGCGTCACCGCTCGGCGTGTCGGGGTGCCCGGCGGGCCGCCCGGTCCGCCGGACGCGGGCTCAGGCGCGGTCGGCCGCCGCGAGCGTGAGCAGCTCCTCCGCGTGGGCGCGGCCGAGCTCGGAGTCCTCCATCCCGGCCAGCATGCGGGAGAGCTCCCGCACCCGCCCCGCACGGTCCAGGCGGGTCACCCCGCTCTCGGTGACCATGCCGTCGTTGGACTTCTCCACCACCAGGTGGGCGTCGGCGAAGGCCGCGACCTGCGGCAGGTGGGTGACCACGATGACCTGGGCGCGGCGGGCCAGCCGGGCCAGGCGGCGACCGATCTCGACCGCCGCCTTGCCGCCGACTCCGGCGTCCACCTCGTCGAACACGAAGGTCGGCACGGGATCGGCTCCGGCGAAGACCACCTCGATGGCCAGCATGACCCGGGACAGCTCACCCCCGGAGGCTCCCTTGTGCAGCGGCAGCGCCGGAGCGCTGGGGTGCGGCGCGAGCAGCAGTTCGACGTCGTCGCGGCCGTGCGGCCCGAACCCCTCGCCGGTGCGGATGCGGACCGTGACGCGGGCGTGCGGCATGGCCAGCGCGGTGAGCTCCTCGGTGACCGCCGCCCCGAACCGCTCGGCGGCCGCCGTGCGGGTGGCGGTGAGCTGGTCGGCGAGCTCGGTCATCCGCTCCCGCAGCCGCTCCTCCTCCACGGTGAGCGCCTCGATGCGCTCGTCGTCGCCCTCCAGTTCGGTCAACCGCTTGGCGGCGTCCTCGGCCCAGGCCAGAACGTCCTCGACGGTGTCGCCGTACTTGCGGGTGAGCTGGGCGAGCACCGCGCGGCGCTCCTGCACCGCGGCCAGCCGCATCGGGTCGGCGTCCACGGACTCGGCGTAGGAGGCCAGTTCGGTGGCGGCGTCGCTGATCACGTAGCTGACCTCGTCCAGGCGGTCGGCGAGGGAGGCGAGCGCGGCGTCGTGCTGGCGGACCCCCGACAGTGCCTGGCGCGCTCCCGCCAACAGGGCGGTGACGTCCACCTCCACGTCGCCGGCGGGATCGCCGGCCAGGGCCTGGTGCGCGGTGGTGGCGGCCAGGCGCAGCGCGTCGGCGTGCGCCAGGCGGGTCTCCTCCGCCAGCAGTTCGGCGTCCTCGCCCGGCCTGGGTTCTGCCGCGGCGATCTCCTCCACCCCGAACCGCAGCAGGTCGGCCTCCTGGGCGCGCTCGCGGGCCCGGGTGGTCAGCTCCGCCAACTCCGCCTCGACCTCCTGGTGCTTGCGGTAGGCGGCGGTGTAGGCGGCGAGCGTCGTGCTCAGCCCCTCACCCGCGTAGCGGTCGAGCGCGGCGCGCTGCCGGTCGGTGCGCAGCAGCCGCTGCTGGTCGGACTGGCCGTGCACCGCCACCAGGTCGTCGGCCAGGTAGGCGAGCAGACTGACCGGCGCCGAGCGTCCGCCGAGACTGGCCCGTGAACGCCCCTCCGCGGACACGCTACGCGAGACGATCAGCACACCGTCGTCGAGTTCACCGCCGGCCTCCTCGACGCGCTGGGCGACCCTGCTGCCGGCCTCCACCGTCAGCCGCCCCTCCACGACCGCCCGCTGGGCGCCGGGACGCACCCGCTGCGGGTCGGCCCGCCCGCCGAAGAGCAGCCCCAGACCGGTGACCACCATCGTCTTACCCGCACCGGTCTCGCCGGTGACCACGGTGAATCCTGGAGACAGCTCCAGAACCGCGTCGTCGATCACGCCGAGGCCTTGGATTCGGACTTCTTCGAGCACCGGTCTCTCTCCCGTAACCACCACTGCCGAGACGCCGCGCGGTCCAGCCGCCCACGCCCGGACCGCCTATCCGCCGTCGCGCTCGGCCCGTCCCCGCCAGCCTGCCACCGGAAGGCCGAACTTCGCGACCAGTCGATCGGTGAACGGCGCGTGCTGCAACCGCGCCAAGCGCACCGGCGTGCCCGACCGCGAGATCTCGATCCGCGCTCCGGCCGGCAATTCGACCATACGGCGTCCATCACACCAGAGCACCCCGTCGGTCGTGTCCGGCAGCACCTCGAGTGCGATCACCGCGTCGGGCGAGACCACCAGGGGCCGGGCGAACAGCGCGTGCGCGCTCAACGGCACCACCAGCAGCGCCTCCACGGAAGGCCACACGATGGGGCCGCCCGCGGAGAACGCGTGCGCGGTCGAACCGGTGGGCGTGGCACACACCACCCCGTCGCATCCCCAGCGTGACAGCGGACGCCCGTCGATCTCCAGTACCACTTCCAGCATGCGCCCCGCCTCGAGCTTCTCGGCGGTGGCCTCGTTCAGCGCCCATGTGCGCACCGGCGGCCCCATGCCGCCACGGCCCTCGCCGTAGACCGCGACGTCGATGGTCATGCGCTCCTCCACCGAGTAGTCGCACTCGACCACGCAGCGGACCGTGTCGGACAGGTCGTCGCGTTCGGCCTCGGCGAGGAAGCCCACGTGCCCCAGGTTCACGCCCAGCAGCGGGACTCCGGTGGGGCGGGCGAGTTCGGCGGCGCGCAGCAGGGTCCCGTCACCGCCCAGGACCATGATGAGCTCGGCGCCCAGCGCGGCGTCCACACCGGGCTCGACGATCTCCACCGGGTGCATCCGCGCCCCGGTCTGCTTGATCGCGTCGAACTCGGAGGCGAACATCCGCACCCTCACCCCGGCCCGGGTGAGGCGGTCGTGGACCAGCCTGGCGCTACGCACGGCGGCGGGCCGCCCCGTGTGGGCCAGGAGGAGCACGGTACGGCCGGTCTCCCCGCCCACGTCGACGGACGTGTCCTCACCTGCGCCGGTCATCGGAAAAGGCCCTCCTCGTCGCCGTGCCCGGCCACCGTCTGCGGTGGCGGCCGGATCTGCCGGTGGCCGAGTCACGTTATCCGACCCCCGGGGCCGGACGGACGCGCGGTCCACGACTACTGCGGCCCCTCCGCGATCGCCCCGCGCAGTCGGGCCTCGTCCAGGGGCGGGGCGCCCGAACGCAGCCACAGGAAGTACTCGACGTTGCCGGACGGGCCGGGCAGCGGGCTGGCGGCCACGCCGCACACTCCCAGCCCGAGTGTCCGGGCGTGGTCGGCGACGCCGCGCACCGCCTCGGCACGCAGTTCGGGGTCGCGGACCACGCCGCCGGAGCCGACCCGTTCCCGCCCCACCTCGAACTGGGGTTTGACCATCAGCGCGAAGTCGGCGCCGGGGGTGGCGCAGGCGGCCAGCGGGGCGAGCACCAGCCGCAGGGAGATGAAGGAGAGGTCGCCGACCACCAGGTCGGGGGCGGGCTCTCCGACGTGGGCGGGCGTGAGTTCGCGGACGTTCTGTCGTTCCAGCACCGTCACCCGGGGATCGCACCGCAGCGACCAGGCCAACTGGCCGTAGCCCACGTCGACCGCGATGACGTGGGCGGCTCCGCGCCGCAGCAGCACGTCGGTGAAGCCTCCCGTGGAGGCGCCCGCGTCCAGACAGCGGCGTCCCGCGACATCGATACCGAAGGCGTCGAGCGCGCCGACGAGCTTGTGGGCGCCCCGGGAGACGTAGACCGGTTCGTCGTCGGCCTTCACCACCACGATCGCCTGGTCGGCGCCGACCTGGGTGGCCGCCTTGGTGGCGGTGCCTCCCGCGACGCGGACCAGTCCCGCGTCGATGAGTTCGGCCGCGTGCGCCCGCGAGCGCGCATGGCCGCGCCGTACCAGTTCGGCGTCCAGTCGGCTGCGTCTGGCCATGTTCCGGTGTCCGTCTCCTCCGCCGTCACGGTTGCTGCTCACCCCACCGTACGACTCCGGGGCGGGTGCGGCGTACAGCGGTCCGCCGTGCGCCGCGGCGGGGTCACGGTCGGCGGTCCCGGCCGTGGACGTCGAGGACGGAGAGCACCTCGGAGAGTTCCCGGTGCACCGTCTCGAACACGGCGACGTGCTCGGCGGTGGGGAGCCCGTCGAGGGACTCCAGCCGGCTCCGCACTCCCTCGGCGGTGCGTTCGGCGAGCGCTTCCTCGTCGGTCATGACCTGTTCCCGTTCCTGGTGGAGCCGCGGCGCGCCGCGGACCGCTTGGTCTGGCTCTTGGTCGGGCGCGCGCGCGTGCTCTTGGTCCTGGCGCCGCGGGCGGCGCCCTTGGAATCGGGGGCGTCGGCGGCCTCCTCGGCCGGCTGCGGCCGCTCCGCCGGGGCCGCCGCCTCGCTTTTGTCCGCCGCCTCGCTTTTGTCCGCGGCCTCGGCCGCGTCCTCGGGGGTGTCGGGGAGCTCGGCGGGTCCGGGGGTTCGGGCGGAGGTCCGGGTTTCGGGCTCCGGCGCCGCCTCCGCGGCCGGGGTGTCCCCGGCGGTCGCGGCGTCCTCGGTCTCGGGCGGCTCGGGTGCGGTGGCCGCCGCGGTCCGCGCGGCGTCCTCGGCCGCGCTCCGTCGACGCTGGGCCGCCGTCACCGCGGCCAGGCGCCGCTCCAGTTCCGCGACCCGGCGGGCCAGCCGGTCGTAGTCGTCCCGGGGGACCACGTCGAGACGGTCCAGCAGCCGCGTGACCTCGCCCTCGACGAGGCGGCCGATCGCGGCGCGGTTGCTCCGGTTGGTCTCGATCAGTTCGGTCGCCAACGCCTGGATGCTGGGCCCCACGCGGACGCCGAGCACCGGCGCCTCACCGCTCTCCGCTCCGTTCCCACCGCCGTCGGCGGCGCGGACCGGCGTACGCTCGTCACTCTCCCTGAGCAGGGTCTTGGCCGCCGCGACCGCTCCCTTGCGGGTGAGTTCGGTGAGACCGCTGGCGGCTTCCAGATAGGCGCGTACCACGTCGACGACCATATTGAACGTGCTCCTCGAAGAATCCAGGTGTGCCGGCGGTGCCCGCTGAGAAAAGCCCCGGGAGAAACCTACCCGTATCCTCCCGGCCGCGGGGCCCGACCTCGCAGAACCGCACCTTCCCACACCCTCTGTCCGGCTTGTCACAGATGCGGCTTGACTTCCGAACGCCGCCTGTTGGGGCATGATGGGGGGTATGGCCAACGTGGAAGAATGCCGTTCCGCCATCGACCGGGTGTCCGACCGGATCAACCGGCTCGACGAGGCGCAGCGGCGCGCGCACATCGTGGAGCGGACGGTCAGCCTCACCGTCAGCGACCTGCGGACCGTCTTCACGATGCGACTGACCCCCCAGGGGCTGGTCGACGCCGCCGAGCACCCCCTCGGCTCCGGGGACGGACGCGCCCAGGTGCGCATCACCGTCGCCAGCGACGACCTCGTGGCCCTGGCCGACGACCGCATGGACTTCGCCAAGGCCCTGCTGACCGGCCGAATCAAGGTGAAGGCAAGCCTCGGTGACATGGCACGGCTGCGCAAACTGCTGTAGTCGCCGCGTTCCCCCGGTCCCGGGAGCATCCGACCGGTATCGTTCTGGGGTGTCGGAATCCGCAGCAGACGTCCTCTCCCTCGTGCCGTTCCGCGGGCTGCGCTACGCGTCCCCCGACGCCCGTCCCCTCCTCGAGACTCCCGACCTGGATCCGGCGCTCGCGCTGGCTCCTCCCTACGACGTGTTGACCGCCGACGCCGTCACCGACCTGGTGCGGGCCGATCCCCGCAACGCCGTCCGCCTGACGCTGCCCCCGGCGGCCGACCCCCGAAGCGGCCTGTCCGGTCCCGACCGCTACGCGCGGGCCGCGCGCACGCTGCACCGCTGGATCGCCGAGGGCGTCCTCGTCCGCGACGCCGATCCCGCACTGTACGTGTACGAGCAGACCGGTCCCGACGGCGTCCGCCAACGCGGCCTCATCGGGGCCCTGCGGCTTCCCCCTCCCCGCGGCCGGGCGGTGCGCGGCCACGAGGACGTCCTCGAGTCCTCCGTCGCCGACCGCGTCCGGCTGATGGAGCGGACCCGCGCGAACCTGGAACCGATCTTCCTGCTCTACCGGGGCGGCACGGGACCGTCGAGGGGAGCGGCGACCACGCTGACCGGTGCCGCGTGCCGGGAGACCCCGCTGACCGACACCGTCACCGGTGACGGCACCCGGCACCGGCTGTGGGCGATCACCGATCCGGACCGGCACGCCGCCGTCGCGGCCGACCTGTCCTCCCGGAGCGCGATGATCGCCGACGGCCACCACCGGTACGCCGCCTACCAGAGGCTGCGGGCGAGGCATCCGGGGCGGCGGTCGTGGGCCCACGGACTCGCCCTTCTCGTCGACTCCGACTCCTTCCCCCCTCGCCTCAACGCGATCCACCGCGTGTTCGACGGGGTGGCCGCGCGACGGATGGCGCGTGCGGCCACCGCGCACGCCCGGGTGGACGACCTCACCGGCCTGTCCCTCGCCGAGGCCGCGGCCCGACTGGCCGATGCGGCCCGGCGGGGCCCCGCGCTGCTGCTGGCCGACACCCGGCACGGTTTCCTCGTGCACGAGGTGGACCGCGCCGCGCTGGCCGCCGCCCTTCCGCACCGCTCCGAGCAGTGGCGCTCGCTGCCCACCGCGGTACTGTGCCACGTGCTCCTCCCACGGTGCGGGCTGCGTGACGAGGACGCCCGCCTGGTCCACGACGACGCGGCCGAGGCCGCCGCGGCGGCCGGGAAGGGCCGGGGGACCGCGGTGATCCTGCCCCCTCCGCGGATCGACGACGTCTACGCGGTGGCCGCCCACGGCGAACTGACCCCCCGTAAATCAACGTCCTTCACCCCCAAACCGCGCACCGGTCTGGTGCTGCGTGTCCTCGAACCCGCCGACGACCCGGACAGTGACGGAAGACGATGACTCTGCTGGCCGCATCCCGCCCTCTGCACTCGGTCTACGACACCGCCCTGATCGACCTGGACGGTGTGGTCTACCTCGGTCCCCGAGTGGTTCCCGCCGCCCCCGACGCCGTGGCCAAGGCCCGCGCCCAGGGGATGCGGGTGGCCTTCGTGACCAACAACGCCGCACGCACCCCCGCGGCCATCGCCGAGCGCCTCACCGCGCTGGGGGTCACCGCGGCGGTCGACGAGGTGGTCACCTCCGCACAGGCCGCCGCCCGGCTGATCGCCGAACGGGTCGCCCCGGGCTCGCCGGTGCTGGTGGTCGGTGACACGGGACTGCGTCAGGCGGTGCGCGCCCAGGGGCTGCGCCCGGTGACGACCGTCCACGACCGGCCGGTGGCCGTGGTCCAGGGGTATGCGCCCCGCTCGGGGTTCGACCTGGCGATCGAGGGGGCGCTCGCGGTGGCCGCGGGCGCCCTGTTCGTGGTGAGCAACAACGACGCCACCGCCCCCATGGGCCGCGGCATCCAACCGGGAAACGGGTCCTTCGCCCGGGTGATCGCCCACGCCACCCGGCAGGAGCCGCTCGTGGCGGGCAAACCGGAACCGCCGCTGCACGACGAGGGCGTGCGCCGCACCGGTGCCGTCGACCCGCTGGTGATCGGCGACCGCCTCGACACCGACATCGAGAGCGCGACCCGGCGCGGCGCACACAGTCTGCTGGTGCTGTCGGGGGTGACCACCCCTCTGGAACTCCTGCTGGCTCCGCCCAAGCACCGCCCCTCCTACCTCGCCCACGACATCGGAGGACTCAACGAGACGCACCCGCAGGTCCTGCTGGACGGCGGTCGGGCGCACTGCGGAGGGTGGACCGCCTCGGTGCGCGGGGGTCGACTGGAACTCCGGGGAGCGGGAGAGCGCCTCGACGGCCTCCGGGCGCTGTGCGTGGCCGCGTGGCACAGCGACCACGTGCTCTCCCCCGCCTCGCTTCGGGAGACCACCGGTCTGCTGGGCTGGTGACCGGAGTCTCATGCCCCTGCCCTGACCCGCCACGCGGTCTTGGCCTCGACCTCGAAGACGCTGGCCGCGCCGTTCGCGGAACGCCAGAACCGCCGCCGCAGCGCACCGGTGACCTGGACGGTGTCGCCGATCCGCCAGTCCCGGGTGAGTTCGACCATGTCCTTGTGGAAGCTGACACAGGTGATGGGATCGACCTGCTGGTTGGAGCGCTGCTCCGACGGAGGCCGGGCCACCGCGATGCGCCAGGTCACCAACTGGTCCCCGCTGGGAAGTTCCCGCACCGAGGGTTCGGCGGTGACCCGGCCGGCGAGCAGGATCTCGTTGCGGTGCCCGACGGCCCGCTGGGCTGCCTGCTCGCGGCGGGGCGCGGTCCGCTCCCCGGACGCGGAACCGTTCGGAGAGACGGGGATCGGCGACGGGTTGTGCATGATCGTCCTCTCAGACTGGGGAACCGGTGACTCCCGTGCCGCGGGAGCCTGCCTCCATTCCAGAGTCGCCCGGTTCCCCGGCGTGACGGAAGCCGAATCCGTCGCCTGTGGACAACGGGAGGACAGCCCTGCCACCGCGGCACAGAAGATGTGAACTAGATTCGGATTCGGCCGGCGGAGAGTCGAGGGAGAGGAACAGAGCATGGTGGAGCAGACAGCGGATGCCGTCAACGACGACATCGTCCCGCTCGGTGACGAGACCTTCGCGATCGACACCAGGATGGCGGGCTACCGGGGCATCACGTCCAGCTACCTGATCCGTTCGGAACGCCCGTGCGTCGTGGAGGTCGGCACCGCCGGATCCGCTCCGGTGCTCCGCGACGCGGTGTTCTCCCTGGGCGTGGCGGCGGAGGAGTTGGCCACGGTGGTGGTCACCCACATCCACCTGGACCACGCGGGCGGCACCGGAGAACTCGCCCGGATGTTTCCCAACGCCGAGATCGTGGTGCACGAGCGCGGCGCCCGCCACCTCGCCGACCCGTCCCGCCTGATGCGCAGCGCCCGCATGGTGTGGGGCGACCGCCTCGACGTGCTGTTCGGCGAGATGTCGCCGACCGAGGCGAACCGGATCCGGGCGGTGAACACCGGCGACGCGATCGACCTGGGAGCGGGGCGCACGCTGACCGCCCACTACTCTCCCGGCCACGCCAAGCACCACGTCGGACTGGTGGACTCCGCGACCGGCGACCTGTACGTGGGGGACGCGGCCGGTATGTACAACCCGTACACCGGTGACGTGCGTCCGGCCACCCCGCCACCGGACTTCGACCTGGAGGCGGCTTTGGGCTCGCTGCGGCTGTTCGGCGACATCCGACCGCAACGGCTGATGTTCTCGCATTTCGGAGCGGTCGACGAGGTCGAGACGACCCTGGAGCGCTCGGTCGAGGAACTGCGTGTGTGGGTGGACACCGTGCGGGAGTCCCACAGCACCGGTGGGGACCTGGACCACGCGGTCGCCATGGTGCGCGAGCGTGTGCTGGACCGGTACCGCCCGGTTCCCGAGGAGGTCCCGGAGGGGACACAGGAGATCCTGGAGACTCTCAGCGGCGCGGAGGGCAACGTCTCCGGCATCGTGCACTGGCTCGACCGGCTCCGGGCGGAGCAGGAGGCGGCCGGGCGGCACGGGTCCGCGGACTGACCACCGCGACCCGGGCGGCTCAGGAGAGTCTCGAGGCTGCCTCGGCCTCAGGAGGAGTTCCGGGCGGCCCGGCCCTGGGGGACGTGAAGCATCAGCCCCGGGGGTGCTGACGGCGAAGCGGTCAGGGCGGCCCGGCGCCGAACCGCGAAAGCCCCGCCCCGCAGCCCCGCCTCCGGAGAAGCACCTCGTCGCGCCCGCAATCTCCCGGGCATCGGCCCTGCCGCCGATGCGGGGAGACTCGTCCTGGCTGTCCGGCGTCGGCCGCTAGAGTCGTGTGGTGGGTCTCATTCTGCGTCATTTCCGTCCCGCCGACGCACCGGCCGTCCTCGACCTCAGTCGACACGTCACTCCCCGTCTGGTCGACACCGCCGTGGCGTTTCGGGAACGGGTGGCTCGCCTGTCGAGCGGCGGACAGGCCCGGTTCGTCGTCGCGGAGCTCGACGGAGCCGTCGTGGGCCACGCCGCGGCCGAACCGGACCGGGAGACCCCGCTTCCCGGTCAGGGTGTGGTGAACGTGGTTGTCGCTCCACACCACCGGCGCAGAGGCGTGGGAAGCGCACTGCTGCGCACCGCCGAGAAGCACGTGGTCGACTCCGGCGGTGTCGTGCTGCGCACCGTTGTCCAGGACACGCCGGAATCGGTGCGGTTCGCCGAGCAGCGCGGCTACGCACGCCGTTCCAGCACCCGGTTCCAGGAGCTGGACCTGGCCGCGCTGCCCCCGGTTCCTCCTCCGCCCGAGGGCGCCCGGCTGTGCTCCTACCGGGACTTCCGGTCCGATCCGCGTTCCCTGCACGCCGTCGAGGAGGTCGCGGCGCGGGACGAGCCCTTCGACATCCCCTATGGCAGCCCCTCCTATCCGGAGTGGCTGGCCGCGATCTGGCGGAACCCGCTGCTGGACCTCGACCTGAGCACCGCGGTGGTGGTGGACGACCGTCCGGTGTGCGTCGTCACGCTGCTGGCCGAGGGGCCGGCGGTGTACTCCGTCATGACCGGCACGTCTCCCGGCCACCGCGGCCGTGGACTGGCCAGATACGCCAAGAGCGCCGCCCTGCACCGCGCCAGAGAGCGCGGCTTCCGGGTCGCTCTCACCGGGAACGCCGAGGAGAACGCGCCCATGCTCGCGGTGAACGAGTGGCTGGGCTACCGGACCCACGCGAGGGAGTTCCTGTACACCAAGTCGGTGCGTCCGCCGGGGTCCCGACGGTGGTCCGGAATCCGAGCTCTCAGGGTGCTCCCGGCAGCCCGAGGGCGGTGAGCAGATGCGCGTACAGGCCGTCGGTGAAGGACAGGTCGGGCGGCAGCACGTCGAAGGCCCGCACCTCCACGGTCTCGTGTTCTCCGGTCAGCGGTGCCAGAGCGGCCAGTCGGGCGTGGGTGACCACGGTCGTGTGCCCGCTGGGCAGCACGTAGTGGCCGACGACGCGCAGGTCCGCCAGTTCCGCCCCGGCCTCCTCGCGTGCCTCCCGGCGGGCGGTGGCCTCGATGTCCTCCCCCGCCTCGGCGTGCCCTCCGGGGAACTCCCAGGCGCGGTCACGGTGGCGGACCATGACGGGCCTGCGCCCGGAGAACAGCAGGACGACGACGGAGTCGTGGACGGTCGGCAGGTCTCCGAGGCGGACGGTGGCTCCGTTCAGCGGACGCGGGTCCACGGTCATGGGCGGGGACTGCCTCCCTTCCGGACAGAGGGCCTCTGCTGTCGAGGCCGTGGTTGCTCCCGCTCCGCCCCGGCCGCGGATCCCGTACCGGTGGGGAGGGACCGGTCCGGTCCCGGTACGTTCCGGAACCGGACCGTGTGCGGGAGAGGGCTGGGACGGGCGGAGCTAGCGGTCCTCCTCGGCCGAGCGGCCCCCCGTCTCCGGTGCCGCGGCCCCGCCGTCCCCCTCGGAGAAGTCGTCGAAGTCGGGCTCCTCGGCGTCGCTCCACACCACGTCGTCGCCGACGTCGACGATCTCCAGCCCTTCCAGGACGGCCAGTCGCTCGTCGGCGTCGGTCACGCCCTCCCGGTCCACGGCCGAGGCACGGGAGAAGTACTCGCGGGCCTCCTCCTTGCGTCCCAGCTCCAGGAGGACGTCGGCGTAGGCGTAGAACAGCCGTGCCACCCACGGCCGGGCCCGCCGTTCCTTGAGTTGCGGGCACTGCAGTTCGACCAGGGCGCCCTGGAGGTCGCCCATGTCGCGCCGCGCTCCCGAGGCGACGATGCGCAGTTCGATCTGGTCGGCCATGTCGAGTCTGTCGGTCCCGGGCCCGTGCGCGATCTCCAGGGCGCGCTCCGGGCGTCCGACACCGCGTTCGCAGTCGGCGATCATGGGAAGGTAGGTGTCCTGCCCCGTGATGCGGCGGGCGGCACGCAGCTCCGAGAGCGCCTCCTGCCACCTGCCCACGGTGTAGGCCGCGACACCGGCCGCCTCCCGCACCGCGCCGACGCGGGACGCCCTGCGACGCGCGTAGAGAGCGTGCTGGTAGGCGCGTTCCGGGTCCTGGTCGAGCAGGTCTCCTGCCGCGACCAGGTGCTTGGCGACCAACTCCGCCAGCGACTTGGGCAGAGTCCGCAGTTCGCCGCGGATCTCGGGGTCCAGGCGGTGGACGAGCGCGTCCTCCGGAAGTTCCGGAGCGGCCTCCTTCGGAGTGGCCGTCTCCTCCGCCGGACGGCGGTCCCGTTCCTGGGCACGGTCACGGCCTGAGCGGTCGGAGCGACCTCCACCGGCGCGGGCGGGCTGGCCGCCGCGACGCTGGCCGTACCTGCGCTCTCCTCGGTCCTTCGGGTACTCCCGACGCTCACCGCCCTCGCGGGATTCACCACCGCGGCGCTGCTGGCGCTCGTCACGGCGGCCGTCGTGCTCGGTGTCCCGGTTCCTCCACGAGCGGCGGCTCTGACCGGAGTTCCCCCGACGGCCACTGTGGCCGGACCGGGAGCCGCCCTGTCCTCCCTGACCGTGTCCGCCAGATCGGGAACCTTTCCGGTTTCGGGCTCCGAAGTCGTCGTGCCCTTCCGATCGGCTGTCGTCAGTCATGTTCCGTCCGTAAACAGTCAAAAGCGCTGCCACTTCCCCGTAGCAGCGCGAAGTGATTCCGAAGATGCACCTCAACTCTACGGTATCGGTGAATCTCCCGAGCATACGAAAGAGGGGCCGCCCCTTGCGGGGGCGGCCCCTCTCCAACACTGTGTACGGCGGCGACCTACTCTCCCACCCCACCAAAGAGGCAGTACCATCGGCGCTGGACGGCTTAACTACCGGGTTCGGAAAGGGACCGGGTGGACCCCGCCCGCTATGACCGCCGTAACCCTCACACCCACCCACACACCCAACAAAAGCATGCAAGCAGGAAACCTCAACATGAACAACGTGCGCGAGCACCCAGCATCTGCGGTGGACAAGCCCTCGGCCGATTAGTACCGGTCAGCTCCACCCCTCACAGGGCTTCCACATCCAGCCTATCAACCCCATCATCTCTGGGGAGCCTTACCCACTCGAAGTGGAAGGAGACCTCATCTCGAAGCAAGCTTCCCGCTTAGATGCTTTCAGCGGTTATCTCTCCCGAACGTAGCCAACCAGCCATGCCCCTGGCGGGACAACTGGCACACCAGAGGTTCGTCCATCCCGGTCCTCTCGTACTAGGGACAGCCCTTCTCAAGTCTCCAACGCGCGCAGCGGATAGGGACCGAACTGTCTCACGACGTTCTAAACCCAGCTCGCGTGCCGCTTTAATGGGCGAACAGCCCAACCCTTGGGACCAACTCCAGCCCCAGGATGCGACGAGCCGACATCGAGGTGCCAAACCATCCCGTCGATACGGACTCTTGGGGAAGATCAGCCTGTTATCCCCGGGGTACCTTTTAGCCGTTGAGCGACGCCGCTTCCACACGCCGACGCCGGATCACTAGTCCCTGCTTTCGCACCTGCTCGACACGTCCGTCTCACAGTCAAGCTCCCTTGTGCACTTACACTCACCACCTGATTGCCAACCAGGCCGAGGGAACCTTTGGGCGCCTCCGTTACCCTTTAGGAGGCAACCGCCCCAGTTAAACTACCCACCAGACACTGTCCCCGAACCGGATCACGGCCCCAGGTTAGATGCCCGAAACAGCCAGAGTGGTATTTCACCAACGCCTCCACCCGAACTAGCGTCCGAGCTTCACCGGCTCCCACCTATCCTACACAAACCATCCCAAACACCAATGTCAAGCTGTAGTGAAGGTCCCGGGGTCTTTCCGTCCTGCTGCGCGAAACGAGCATCTTTACTCGTAGTGCAATTTCACCGGGCCCACGGTTGAGACAGCGGGGAAGTCGTTACGCCATTCGTGCAGGTCGGAACTTACCCGACAAGGAATTTCGCTACCTTAGGATGGTTATAGTTACCACCGCCGTTTACCGGCGCTTAGATTCCCAGCCTCGACCCGAAGGTCTAACCGGTCCTCTTAACGTTCCGGCACCGGGCAGGCGTCAGTCCGTATACCGCGTCTTACGACTTCGCACGGACCTGTGTTTTTAGTAAACAGTCGCTTCCCCCTGGCCTCTGCGACCCCACCCAGCTCCGGACGCACAGTCCATCACCAGACAGGGCTCCCCTTCTCCCAAAGTTACGGGGACAATTTGCCGAGTTCCTTAACCATGGTTCACCCGAACGCCTCGGTATTCTCTACCAGACCACCTGCGTCGGTTTCGGGTACGGGCCGCCCACACACTCGCTAGAGGCTTTTCTCGACAGTACGGGATCACTCACTTCGGCTCAACGCCTCGACATCACGCCTCACCCCTGTAACGGAGCACGGATTTACCTGCACTCCGGGCTACACGCTTGACCCGGGACAACCACCGCCCGGTAGAGCTACCCCCCTGCGTCACCCCATCACTTACCTACTACCTCCTCGGACCCCACGCCGACACCCACCATCATCCGAAGACAACAGCAGCGCCGGTGGTGGTTAGCATCAGAAGCCTCGGTATCGGGCGCATGCGGACGGGTACGGGAATATCAACCCGTTATCCATCGACTACGCCTGTCGGCCTCGCCTTAGGCCCCGACTCACCCTGGGCGGATTAACCTGCCCCAGGAACCCTTAGTCAATCGGCGCACACGTTTCTCACGCGTGTTTCGCTACTCATGCCTGCATTCTCACTCCCACGCAGTCCACCCCGGATCACTCCACGGCTTCACCCCACGCAGGACGCTCCCCTACCACACCAGGAAAACCTGGCATCCACGGCTTCGGCGGTGTGCTTAAGCCCCGCTACATTATCGGCGCACAATCACTCGACCAGTGAGCTATTACGCACTCTTTCAAGGATGGCTGCTTCTAAGCCAACCTCCTGGCTGTCTCAGCAACTACACAACCTTTCCCACTTAGCACACGCTTAGGGGCCTTAGCCGATGATCTGGGCTGTTTCCCTCTCGACCACGAAGCTTATCCCCCGCAGTCTCACTGCCACGCTCAACTTCACCGGCATTCGGAGTTTAGCTGACCTCAGTAACCTTGTCGGGCCCATCAGCCAACCAGTCGCTCTACCTCCGGCAAGCACCACGCAACGCTGCACCTAAATGCATTTCGGGGAGAACCAGCTATCACGGAGTTTGATTGGCCTTTCACCCCTACCCACACCTCATCCCCCAGGTTTTCAACCCTGGTGGGTTCGGGCCTCCACGAGGTCTTACCCCCGCTTCACCCTGGACATGGGTAGATCACCCCGCTTCGGGTCCACAGCATGCGACTCAAACGCCCTCTTCAGACTCGCTTTCGCTACGGCTCCCCCACCCGGGTTAACCTCGCCACACACCATGACTCGCAGGCTCATTCTTCAAAAGGCACGCCATCACCCACCCCAAAAGACAGGCTCTGACGGCTTGACAGCACACGGTTTCAGGTACTCTTTCACAACCCCTCACCGGGGCACTTTTCACCTTTCCCTCACGGTACTCGTCCACTATCGGTCACCAGGACGTATTCAGGCTTAGCAGGTGGTCCTGCCAGATTCACACGGAATTCCTCGGGCTCCGCGCTACTCGGGAACACATCCAACACCATGCCGACAGGCTTCGCCTACGGGACTCTCACCCACTCCGGTACCGTTTCCCACCGGTTTCGACTACCCACGACACAAGCGCTCCAGGCCGGCAGACCCAGACAGACACGCCCCACAACCCCACACACGCAACGACTGCCGTCTTTACCACGCATGCGGTTTAGCCACCATCCCCTTTCGCTCACCACTACTCAGGGAATCACTGTTGTTTTCTCTTCCTGCGGGTACTGAGATGTTTCACTTCCCCGCGTCACCACCAACTGCCCTATACATTCAGACAGCGGCGACGTGCCATAACGCACGCCAGGTTTCCCCATTCGGACACCCACGGATCAACGCCCGGTTGACAACTCCCCGTGGACTATCGCGGCCTCCCACGTCCTTCATCGGCGCCTGGTGCCAAGGCATCCACCGTATGCCACTCTCGCTTGGCCACCACAGAAACAAGATGCTCGCGCACACTATCCACAAATCAAAACACACACCACACACCCGACCACCACCGAACCCACAACCAGCAACCCCACCCACACAGGCAGAACCACCAAGCCCGGAGTTCGTCGGGATGGCACCCGCGGAAACAACCACCCAGCACCCCACCCACCCGGGCAGGACACCAAGGAAACACGGTTGCTCCCTCAGACACCCAACAGCGCGCCCCCACACCACCACAGGCAGCACAGGGGAAGTTCGCTCTCACAACCGAGTACCACCCGCCCTCCAGCACCAAGCCAGACGACGAGGGTTCCACTTACGAGCTGGTCGGCCACATCGGAAAAACAACCGACACTCAACAGCTCCTTAGAAAGGAGGTGATCCAGCCGCACCTTCCGGTACGGCTACCTTGTTACGACTTCGTCCCAATCACCAGCCCCACCTTCACACGCTCCCTCCCCGAAGGGTTAGGCCACGCGTTTCGGGTGTTGCCGACTTTCGTGACGTGACGGGCGGTGTGTACAAGGCCCGGGAACGTATTCACCGCGGCGTTGCTGATCCGCGATTACTAGCGACTCCACCTTCATGGGGTCGAGTTGCAGACCCCAATCCGAACTGAGACCGGCTTTAAGAGATTCGCTCCGCCTCACGACATCGCACGCCCTCTGTACCGGCCATTGTAGCATGTTTGCAGCCCAAGACATAAGGGGCATGATGACTTGACGTCATCCCCACCTTCCTCCGAGTTGACCCCGGCAGTCTCCCATGAGTCCCCACCATCACGTGCTGGCAACATGGAACAAGGGTTGCGCTCGTTGCGGGACTTAACCCAACATCTCACGACACGAGCTGACGACAGCCATGCACCACCTGTCACCGATCCCCGAAGGACCCCACATCTCTGCAGGATTACCGGTGATGTCAAACCTTGGTAAGGTTCTTCGCGTTGCGTCGAATTAAGCAACATGCTCCGCCGCTTGTGCGGGCCCCCGTCAATTCCTTTGAGTTTTAGCCTTGCGGCCGTACTCCCCAGGCGGGGCGCTTAATGCGTTAGCTACGGCACGGAAACCGTGGAAAGTCCCCACACCTAGCGCCCAACGTTTACAGCGTGGACTACCAGGGTATCTAATCCTGTTCGCTCCCCACGCTTTCGCTCCTCAGCGTCAGGTAAGGCCCAGAGACCCGCCTTCGCCACCGGTGTTCCTCCTGATATCTGCGCATTTCACCGCTACACCAGGAATTCCAGTCTCCCCTACCTACCTCAAGCCTGCCCGTATCCACTGCACACCCGAAGTTAAGCCCCGGGCTTTCACAGCAGACGCGACAAGCCGCCTACGAGCTCTTTACGCCCAATAATTCCGGACAACGCTCGGACCCTACGTATTACCGCGGCTGCTGGCACGTAGTTAGCCGGTCCTTATTCCCCACCTACCGTCAACCCCCAGAACACTGGAAGCCTACGTCAGTGGTAAAAGAGGTTTACAACCCGAAGGCCGTCATCCCCCACGCGGCGTCGCTGCGTCAGGCTTCCGCCCATTGCGCAATATTCCCCACTGCTGCCTCCCGCAGGAGTCTGGGCCGTGTCTCAGTCCCAGTGTGGCCGGTCGCCCTCTCAGGCCGGCTACCCGTCATCGCCTTGGTAGGCCATCACCCCACCAACAAGCTGATAGGCCGCGAGCCCATCCCCAACCGAAACAACTTTCCACCCCCACCCATGCAGGCAGGAGTCATATCCGGTATTAGACCCGGTTTCCCGGGCTTATCCCAGAGTCAGGGGCAGGTTACTCACGTGTTACTCACCCGTTCGCCGCTCGTGTACCCCCGAAGGGGCCTTACCGCTCGACTTGCATGTGTTAAGCACGCCGCCAGCGTTCGTCCTGAGCCAGGATCAAACTCTCCATCAAAGGCCAAACACCACCCACACCCGCCAGGGCGCAGGCAGCAAACCTGAAACAGAGGCTCATCCCGACCAGACACCCAAACCAGGGTGCCGATCAAAGGAACCCCCACCCCCTCACAACCATGAGGAAGTGGCAGGAGCCAAAATCACAAACTCGGCTGTAAAAACAAACACGCGCTGTTGAGTTCTCAAGAAACAACCGCCGACCGTCCACAAGCCACCAGGCTCTTCCCCAGCCGCGGCATTCCCGCTACACCCCCCAGAAACCAACCGACTCGCGTCAGTCCTTGTTTCCGGGGTGTTTCCACTCTACCCCCTGCCCGAGACTCCTCGGACCACCCGGTTCGGAGTGGAACCAGAACCAGCCCGCCCGCGACCCTCGCCGCGTTCGTTCCGCTCAGTTCACTTCCCAGACTACCCGCTCCGCAGAGTGCTCCGCACAACCACCGAACGGACCCTGGACACGCCACCTCACACCCGGGAAACCCCAGGCCATCGGCGACGCCGAAAGACTCTAGCCGACCCCCGCCCATTTGGCGAACCAGGCCGGGCAAACCAGTACAACAGGCATCAGGCCCAGGCTATTCCCGGCCCCCTCCCGAAGGAGGTACCGCCTGCTGACGGCTCCGACTCGGTCCAACAGGATCAGGTCCGGGGTTATTCCCCGACCCCCTCCTACGGGAGGAGGAGCCACCTGCCGGCCGGTCCTACCCGCTACAACAGGCGCAGGCCCCGGATTGTTCCCGAACCCTCCCGCCTGTCCAGCGGACCGAACCAGTCCAACAGACGCCGGGGCCGGACTATTCCCGGCCCCCTCCCGAAGGAGGTACCGCCTGCTGACAGGCATCCAACAGCCACAGGGCCCCGGCTGTTCCCGGACCTTCCCGACTGCTGGGGACCGACCTGTTCCAACAGGCGCAGGCCCCGGATTGTTCCCGAGTCCTCCAGCCCGTCTGGCGGACAAACAGCCCCAACAGCCACGAAGCCCCGGTTGTTCCCCGGTGCCTCCCCTGGACGGAGGACCGCCTGCCGAACAGGGCCGAACTACTCGAACACGCCGCGGTGGCCGACTGTTCCCGAGCCTTTCCGGACCCTCGCCTCGTCTGCCCGCGAAGCCCGCGGCACACGGATCGCAGCGGAGATCCCGGCCCGACGGACGACGACGCCGCCGGAAACACGGGGCACGCCACGCCGTAGGAATCCCCTCCCCCTCGAGGGAGGGGAACGGAGGTCAGCGCAGGACCACTCCGCCGACGTTGCGCTTGCCCCGACGGAGCACCAGGTAGCGTCCGTGCAGCAGATCCTCCTCGGAGACCCGCGCCTCGATGTCGGTGATCTTGGCGTTGTTCAGGTAGGCCCCGCCCTCCTGCACCGCCCGGCGGGCCGCCGACTTGCTGGGCACCAGCCCGGTGGCCGCCAGCAGGTCCACCACGGGCGGCAGTTCGCCCACCGGTCCCGCGAGTTCGACGTGGGGGACCTCGGCCAGGGCCGCCCCGAGGGTTCCCGGGTTGAGTTCCGCCAGCGTCCCCTGACCGAACAGCGCCCTGCTGGCCTCGATGACGTTGCGGCACTCCTGTTCCCCGTGGACCAGGGTGGTCAGCTCCTCCGCCAGCGCCCGCTGCGCCGCACGCGCGGCGGGCCGCTCGGCGGTCTGCCGCTCCAGCTCCTCGATCTCCTCACGGGAGCGGAAGCTGAAGATGCGCAGGTACCGGGAGACGTCCCGGTCGTCGGAGTTGAACCAGAACTGGTAGAAGGCGTAGGGGCTGGTCAGTTCGGCGTCCAGCCACACCGCGCCGCTCTCGGTCTTGCCGAACTTGGTGCCGTCGGCCTTGGTGAGCAGGTTGGTGGTGAGGGCGTGGGCGGGACCGTGCGGCTCGTTGCCGTCCATCCGGCGGATCAGGTCCAGGCCGGCGGTGATGTTGCCCCACTGGTCGCTGCCGCCGATCTGGAGCGTGCAGCCGTGTCTGCGGTACAGCTCCACGTAGTCGTAGGACTGCAGCAGCACGTAGCTGAACTCGGTGTAGCTCATCCCCACACCGTCGAGTCTGCTCCTGACGGTCTCCCGGGCGAGCATCTGGTTGATGCTGAAGTGTTTGCCGACGTCGCGCAGCAGTTCGATCGCGCCCAGCTTCCCGAGCCATTCGGCGTTGTCCACGAGAACGGCGTCGGTGGGCCGCGGCGTCTCGCCCTCGGGGGTGAAGTCCAGGAACGCCGAGAGCTGGCGTCCCAGGTTCCCGACCCACTCCTGGACGGTCTCCACCGAGTTGAGGGCGCGTTCGGCGTTGGGTTTGGGGTCGCCGATCATGCCGGTGCCACCACCGACCAGAGCGATCGGCCGGTGCCCCGCTCGCTGGAAGCGGGCCAGGGTGAGTGCCTGGGTCAGGTGGCCGACGTGCAGGCTCCCCGCCGTGGGATCGAATCCGCAATAGAGGGTGACCGGGCCATCGGCGAGCGCCTTGCGCAGATCGTCAAGGTCGGTGGTCTGCGCGATGAGTCCGCGCCACTGCAGGTCGTCGATGATGTCGGTCATGAGGTCTTTCCGTAGGACTCTCTGGTTCGGTGGCCGGGACGCCTGAGGGTTCGCCGACCGCCTCTCTACGGTATCGGCTCACCGCGTGGACCGACGCGACGGTTCGTTTCCGCACCCCCTTGCGCTCCGTGGTTAATGCTATTAGCCTTCTGGTTATGGACGTTAACCAAGAGGTTGTGACCATGAGATTCCTGCAACGGCGGCACGGACGCGTCGCCTACGACCTCCGCGGAGCCGACAACACCGGACCGCTCGTGGTGTGCGTGCCCGGCATGGGGTCGGTGCGCGCGAGCTTCCGCTTCCTCGCCCCGGCGCTCGCCGCCCAGAACCACCGGGTGGCCGTGATGGACCTCCGCGGCCACGGCGACAGCGACACCACCTTCGACGACTACGGGGACGAGGCGACGGGATCCGACGTCCTCGCGCTCGTCACCGAACTGGGCGACGCCCCGGCCCTCGTGGTGGGCAACTCGATGGGGGCGGCGGCCGCGGCGTGGGCCGCCGCGGAACGCCCCGACCTGGTCTCCGGACTGGTGCTGGTCGGCCCGTTCCTGCGGGACGCGGCGGGCGGAGCGGCACTGCGGCTCCTCATGCGGCTGATGCTGCTGCGCCCGTGGGGACCGGCCCTGCTCAGGGGCTACCTGACCAAGCTGTACTCGGGACGCGTCCCCGAGGGCCACGCCGCACACGAAGCCGCCGTGCTGGCCGCGCTGCGCCCGCGTGACCGCTACCGCGCGATCACGCGGACCGTCACGGGCACCACCCACGCTCCCGTGACGGCGCGGCTGCCCGAGGTGGCCGCCCCCTCCCTGGTGGTGATGGGCGAGGCCGACCCGGACTGGAAGGACCCCGCGGCCGAGGCCGCGTGGATCCGCGACCGGATCGGCTCCGAGGTGCTCATGGTCCCCGAAGCGGGCCACTACCCGCACGAGCAGCGCCCCGACCTGGTCAACCCGGCGGTGCTGGAGTTCGCCGAACGGGTCTGCCGTGGCTAGGGCGGGGCTGAGCGCCGCCTCCGTGGTCGAGGAGGCGGCGCGGGTCAGCGACGAGGAGGGCTACGCGCAGTTGACCCTGGCCGCGGTGGCCAAACGGCTGGGCGTGACCGTGCCCAGCCTGTACAAGCACGTGGCCGGGCTGGACGGGCTGCGCAGCGGGCTGCGTGTCCGGGCCGCGCGGGAGTTCGCCGAGGTGCTGGGGCGGGCTGTGCTGGGGCGCTCGGGACCGGACGCGCTGCGGTCCATGGCCCGCGCCTACCGCGACTACGCGCGCCGCCACCCCGGCCGGTACGCGGCCCTGCAGCAGGCTCCCGCCCCGGACGACCCGGAGGGGCAGGCCGCGGCGCAGTCGGTGCTGGAGGTGATCATCGCCGCGCTGCGCGGCTTCGACCTGCCGGAGGAAGCGGTGATCGACGCGATCCGGGCGACGCGCAGCGCCCTGCACGGTTTTGTCGCCCTGGAGGCCGACGGCGGCTTCGGTCTCCCGCAGGACGTCGACCACAGCTTCGACGTGATGGTCGAGATGTTCGTCCGGGCCTTTCGGACCTGGAACGCGGATCGGGAAAGGACGGTGTCGTGATGCTGGCCGGACACTTCGGGGTCTCGGGAATGGTGAAGGCGTGGCGGCCGGAACTGCCCATGGGGGTGCTCCTGGTGGCGAGCCAGGCACCCGACATCCTGTTCCTCTCCCTGGCCGCCGCCGGAGTCGAGAGCCTGGAACCGGTGGCGGGGCGCTCCGGCTACGGGTCGCTGCTGATCCACGCGCCCTACTCGCACGCGCTGCTCTCCGCCGTGCTGTTGTCGGCGGTCCTCGGGCTGCTGGTCCACCTGTGGGCCCGGGGCCGGTGGGGACCGGACTCCGGATGGGTGGTGGGAGGGGTGGTGTTCAGCCACTGGCTGCTGGACCTGCTGGTGCACCGGCCGGACATCGCGGTGCTGACGGGAGGCGCGGGCGGCCTCCCGTACCTGGGCCTGGGCCTGTGGGAGTTCCCGCTCCTGGCGGCGCTGGTCGAGGGTGCGCTGGTGGTGGCGGGGACGGTGCTGTACGCGTGGCGGACGCTGCGCGACCATCCCCGCCGCACCAGGGCGGTGCTCTACTCGGTCGGCGTGGCGCTGCTGCTCGTGGGCTCGTTCGTCTGGGACCTTCTGGGCTGAGGCTCACCCGGCGCGCTCCGGCGGTCCTCCCGCGCTGCCGGAGCGCGTCCCCGCCACGGCTCGACCGCCGGTCCCGTCCACCGCCCGGCGCTCCCGGACGGGCGGAGGGGTTCACAGCGCGCGCAGTCCCTCCAGGACCGCCTGGAGCATGGAGTCGGTGGGCTCGGCGTCGGGCGGGGCGCCCACGCGCAGCGCTCCCGCCGCGACCATGTCACTCACCAGGAGCCGGGTCAGGCTCGGCGGAGCGGCCAGCGCGGAGGCGACCTCGGCGATGGACCGCGGGGTCGCGCACAACCGCAGCACGGTGGCCTGCTCGGGGCGGAGTTCGTCCTCCTCCCCCGGTTCCCTGGCGGCCACGACCATGCTCGCCAGGTCCAGCACCGGAGTCGTGTCGCCCGCACCGGCGGTCAGGACGAACGGCCGCAGCAGCCGTCCCGGATCGGCGTCGGAGACCGCGGTCATGACGTGGCTCCGTTGCGCACCGCGGCCGTCTCCTGCTCGGCGGGCCGTGTCCCGGTGTCCTCCTCGGCACCGCTGGCCCCCTCCGTCAGGAGGGAGTGCGGCAGCACCACCCGCGCCAGCGCGCCCCCGTACGGCGACGGTTCCAGCCGGACGGTGACACCGTGCCGGGCCGCCAGGCGTGCCACCACGAACAGCCCGAGGCGGGGCTCGTCGGACAGGGTCATCACGTCGAACTCGGGCGGTTCGGCCAGCCTGCCGTTGGCTTCGGCGTACTGCTCGGCGCTCATTCCCAGTCCCCGGTCCGTCACCTCCACGACCGCACCGGCTCGGACACGCCTGCTGTGGACGTCCACCTGTGCGGGGTCCGGGGAGAAGTGGACGGCGTTCTCCACCAGTTCGGCGATCAGGTGGGTGAGGTCCGCGACCGCGTGCCCACGCACTCCGGCTCTGGCCGCCGACCTCAGCCGCACCCGTTCGTAGTCCTCGATCTCGGAGGTCGCCGCGCGCAGCACGTCCAGCAGCGGCATCGGGTCCTTCCACCGGCGGGCCGTCGCGGCTCCGGCGAGGATGAGGAGGTTGTCGGCGTAGCGGCGTCCCCGGGTGACCAGGTGGTCCAGGCGGAGCAGCCTGCGCAGGCTGTCGGGGTTGTCCTCGGCCGACTCGATCTCGTCGAGGAGCCGGAGTTGGCGCTGGATGAGGGTCTGGTTGCGGTAGGCGATCCCCAGGAAGGCCCGGTTGGCGCCCTCGCGGATCTCGGCCTGTCTGACGGCCGCGGCGGCCGCCGTGCGCTGGGCGGTGTTGAAGGCGTCGGCGACCCTGCCGAGTTCGTCCTGTCCGTGGCGCAGCGTGGGCAGCTCGGCGGTCACGTCCACCCGCAGGCCGGTTCCCGCCCTGGCGACGAGCTCGGGCAGGCGGGAGTCCGCGACCTCCAGTGTCTCGGTGTGCAGGCGGTGCAGTCGTCCGGTCAGTCGCCGGGCGGACCGCAGCGCGTAGACGATGGCGGCGATTCCCGCCAGCAGGATGATCAGGGAGCCCACGACGTTGAAGGCGATGGCTCGCACCGCCGAACTCCACGCGGCGTCGAGTGCCGTCTCGGTCTGGGCGGCGACCAACCGTTGGACCACCGGTTCGGTGTCGCCCATGGCCCGGTCCCACTCCTCGGCGTCGACGGGGATCTCGCTGTTGAACTCGGCCTCGCCCGAGGCGTCGATCACCGGGGGCCGGGAGAGGACGCGCAGACTCAGGTCCTGGAGTCGGATCCAGGAGGGGGACTGGTTCAGTGCCTGGTGCTCGGCGCGGGCCGGTTCGCTCAGGTCGGGCCCGGTCCGGTTGAGGATGTCGCGGTAGGAGGCGGTGAGGTAGGTGAAGTGCGCGGTCTCGGAGTACCCCATGGCCCCCGCCGCCATCGCCCCGGACAGCAGCGCGTCGGCCTGTGTGTAGCGGTCCTGGGCGCGCATGAGTTCCAGGACGGTGAAGCCGTCGGGGCGGGAGTCGCCGTGCAACCGGGCCACGACGGCGTCGTTGACCAGCAGGACGGCCGACAGCAGCGCGGTGTAGTCCTGGAGGGCCGCCTCCCGGTCGGTCTCCCCGTTGTCGACCTTCTTCCGCAGGTCGGGCAGGCCGCCCCAGGCGTCGAAGAAGGCGCGGGCGCGCTCAGTGAGCCCGGTGTCGTCGGAGTCGAGCAGAGCCTCGACCCGCTCCCGTTCCCGGGCGAAGGTCGCGTCGGTGCGTTCCCTGCCGTCGAGAAGCGCGTCCTGGGCCGCCGCGGAACCGGCGCCCAGGAACACCTGGGTCAACTCCCGTTCCGTGCGCAGTTCCGCGGCGATCAGGTCCAACGCCGCCAGTCCGGCCTTCCCCTGCTGGACCGAGGAGGTCAGGCGGAGCGCACCGGTGGTGCCCGCGGCGGTCAGCAGCGCCCACAGCAACAGGAAGCTGACGCTCGGAATGAGCACCATCCGGGTGAGTTGTCCGCGGATGGCGCTTCTTCCAACTGGATTGTGCTTGCACGTGGTCATGGTCTTCCCCCTCAGGGGACGACCGTACCGAAATCCATAGCCCTGAGTCGCCACTTTGTGACAACCGGTCATCGCCGTGTGGAAAACCCCGTGCGGGTGGGGCGTCAGTCCTCCTGCCGGTGCCGGGAACCCACCGGGCGGGGCAGATCCTCCAGCGTCGGCTGCCGCTCCACGCCCAGAGCGTTGAGCATCTCGGCGTAGCGCAGCGCCACGATCTTGGCCGTGATGGTGTTCGCGCCCAGCGGGCCGCCGGAGCGTGCCCCGTGCTTGCTCGCCAGCGCGCTGGTCTCGACCGCCGGGAACTCCTGGCCCACGACACTGGGCGCGATCGCCGGACGGCGGCATCCCGCGGCGGCGAGCTGCGCGAAGGCCTGTTCCATCTGGCCGGGGTCGTCCAGCGGCGCGGGAAGCACCGTCACTCCCAGGCGTGCGGCCAGGAGCACGGCGGTGACGCCCGCCGCGTTGAGCGCGTCGGGGCCGCCGACCGAGCCGACCAGTACGCCGTCGGCCATGGTGTCGCTGGGAGCCACCACGCTGATCAGCCGCATCCGGTCGGCGCGTACGCAGCCGGCCTCGGCCAGACGCAGGTGCAGCGCCTCGGCGAGCATCGGGTGGGGGCCGAGGGCGTCGGTGACGCGGGCGCGCACCCCGGTGGTCCGGACCGCCTCGTCGATCGCGGTCAGGGTGGGCTGGTGCGGTCCGGCCACCATGGGCACGATGACCGCGTCGCACGGGTCGGCGACGGTCTGCTGCTCGTCGTCCCGCCGCGCCGCCAGCTCGGCCAGGACCTCGGACACGCTGTGCGTCTCCCCGTGGGTGTAGGCGAGGTGCAGGGAGGTCTCGGGCCGGTAGGGGCGGACCAGGTCCACCATCTCCGTGGCGAAGTCGGCCCCGTCGGCCGCCCCCTCGGCCGTGCCGAAGGCGACCAGGACGAGTGGCGGCGTGCCGACCCACTTGTCGAAGGACAACGGGTCGCGGTGCCGTCCCGAACGCCGTCTCGGAGTGACACGGGGAGGAAGCCTGTCAGAATTGTGCATACCGTCTGAACTCACGCGAGAGATAGTAACGAGTTGAGGTGCTCAGCCTGCCACGGTCGATTCTCAGCGGTGAAGATCGCGCCGTGGTAACGGATCATCCCATGGTTGTGGCACGCCGGGGTGCCGCGCGCCCCGTTCCGGCGGGGGACCGGCGCCTGATGACGTGCCGTACCAGGGTGATCAGCACCTCCTTGCCGGATTCGCGCCTGCGGGCGTCGGCCTGCACGACGGGGACGTCCGGTTCGACGTCCACGGCCTCACGGAGCTCCTCGGCGGTGTAGGACGGCGTGTCGTCGAAGCGGTTCACCGCCACCACGAAGGGGATGCCGCGGCGTTCGAAGAAGTCCACCGACGGAAAGCAGGACTCCAGGCGGCGGGTGTCGGCGATCACCACCGCCCCCAGTGCGCCCGAGGCCAGTTCGTTCCACATGAACCAGAACCGCTCCTGGCCGGGGGTGCCGAACAGGTAGAGCACCAGTTCGGAGCTGACGGTGATCCGCCCGAAGTCCAGCGCGACGGTGGTGGTGGTCTTGCTCTCCACCCCCGACAGGTCGTCCACGCCGAGACTGGCCTCGGTCATCACCTCCTCGGTGCTGAGCGGGGTGATCTCGCTGACCGAGCCGACCATGGTGGTCTTGCCCGCGCCGAATCCACCCGCGACGAGGATCTTGAGCGCCGCCGGCAGCGGGGCCTCACCCGCGGGCGCGTCAGAGTCTGCGAATGCCATCGAGAACCGCCTGGAGTAGGGTCATCTCGGGTGCCTCGGTCCGGGGCATCGGGGCTCGGGCCAGGACGAAACCTTTGGCGACGAGGTCTCCCAGCAGCACCTTGACCACGGTCATGGGCAGGTCCAGGTGGGCCGCGACCTCGGCCACCGACATCGGGGAGCGGCACAGTCGCAGGATGGAGAGATGCTCGGGCTGCAGCAGCGAGGTGTCCGCCTCGCGCCGCGAGGCGACGACGGTGCTGATCATGTCCAGCCGGGTCTGCCCCGAACGGGTCCGGCCGCCGGTCACCGTGTAGGGGCGTACCAGCGGCCCGGGGGCATCGTCCCACGCGGGGGTCCTGTCGGAGCCGCGGTGGCCGCTCATGAGCCGGTTGGGACGCGGTCGGCGGTTTCGGGGAACCTCGGGGCACTGCTCAGGAACTGACCGACCCGCTTGATGCGGGCGTTCATCTCGTAGGCGATCATCCCCACGTCGGCCTGCTCGTCGGCGAGGACGGCCATGCACGCGCCTTCGCCCGCGGCCGTGACGAACAGGTAGGCGCGCTCCATCTCCACGATGGTCTGCAGCACCGCTCCCCCGTCGAACTGGCTGCTGGTTCCGCGGGCCAGGCTCTGGAACGCCGACGCGACCGCCGACAGGTGCTCGCCCTCCTCGTCGGAGAGGCCGCGGGACCTGCCGATGAGCAGGCCGTCCGCGGACAGCACGATGGCGTGGTCGGCTCCCACGACGCGGTCGACCAGGTCGTCGAGGAGCCAGTTGAGGTTTCCTGGGGCGTTACTCATCCGGTTCTCACCCATTCGTGTCGATTTCTGTGGTTCCGGGCTGTCTGCCGTGATCCGGGCAGCGCGTCTTCGACGTGCCGCGGATGCGCGGACGGTCGCGGGACCGGCGGAGCCCTGCTCCGCGCGCCCCCGGAGACGGATGGCGGTCGGCGAGGCGGCGGACACGTGTCGCCCCATGGGAACGCCTACTCGGACACGGTCTCGGAGACCTGTGTCGGGTCGCTCCGGCGCCCCCTGCGGGTGCCGCTGTGGAAGGCCTCCATCATCCGTCGCGCCTCCTCCGGTGTTCTCCGCGGAGCGGTCGGTTCCGGGACGTCCCCCTCGGGGCCGGTTCCGTCCCGGAGAGGGGGCGCGAGATGGGTCTGCCGGCGGCGTCTGGGAAGCGGGGGGCGGGAGTCCGCGCCGTTCTGTGCCCCGGATCCGGCGGGAGGTCCTCCCCCGGCCGTCGTGTCCGGCCGTTCCTGCGCGGCCGAACGGTCCGGCGGCCCGGGCTCCCGGGCCTCCGGAAGTGCCGGCGCCGCACGCTCGGTGGGGGGGACCTCCTCGGCCGGGGAGCGTCCGGCCCCCTGCCGGTCGTCGGCGGGATCGTCGGCGGGTCCGGTCTCCTCGTCGGCGGCGGTCCGGGAACCGGTCTGGACCACCAGTCCGTTCGGGATCAGCACGACCGCCCGGGTCCCGCCGTAGGGTGCGGCGCACAGCCGCACCTGGATGTCGTACCTGGCGGCCAGACGAGCCACCACGAACAGCCCCAGCCGGGGGTCCTCGTCGAGAGCCACCACGTCGAACTCGGGGACCGTGGCGAGCCGTTCGTTGGCCTCGGCCAGACTCTCCTCGCTCATGCCCA
Source organism: Thermobifida halotolerans (assembly GCF_003574835.2). NCBI lineage: Bacteria > Bacillati > Actinomycetota > Actinomycetes > Streptosporangiales > Nocardiopsidaceae > Thermobifida > Thermobifida halotolerans. The sequence goes on from NZ_CP063196.1 coordinate 2,843,176, forward strand.
GGCCCTGGTCGCTGATCTCCACCGCCAGTCCCCTGGGCACCACCTCGCTGTGCACCTCGACCCTGGTGTACGGCGGCGAGTAGCGTGCGGCGTTCTCCACGAGTTCGGCGAACAGGTGGATGACGTCGGCGACGACCTCACCGCGGAGCGCCCGGTCCGGTGCCGGGAGCACGGTGATCCTCGCGTACTCCTCGACCTCGGAGACGGCGCTGCGCAGCACGTCGACCAGCGGGATGGGGGACCGCCAGCGCCGCCCCGACCTGCCTCCGGCGAGGATGATGAGGTTCTCGGCGTTGCGCCGCCCCCGGGTCGCCAGGTGGTCCAGGTGGAACAGGTCCTCCAGGAGGTCGGGGTCCTCCTCCTCGCGTTCGATGCGGTCGAGCAGGCGGAGTTGGCGCTGCAGCAGGGACTGGTCGCGGTGGGCCAGGGCCAGGAACACCCGGTTGGCGCCCTCGCGGATCTCGACCTGTCTGACGGCCGCGGCCACCGCCGTGCGCTGGGCGGTGTTGAACGCGTCGGCGACCTGGCCGATCTCGTCGCCGCCGTAGTCGAGGCGACGCGGCTGCACTCCCAGGTCGACGTCCTCTCCCCGTCCGAGGCGGCGGACGATCTCCGGCAGCTCGCCTTCGGCCAGGTCCAGGGTGTCGCGGCGCAGGCGGGACAGCCGGTCGGTGAGCCTGACCGCGGTCTTGGAGGCGATGCCGTAGGCGAGGGCGCCCGCGAACAGGGCCAGGATCGATCCGCCGATCGCGGTGGAGAGCACCTGGGCGCCCGCCGCCTTCGTCGCCTCCACGGTCGCCCGCGCCTGGGTGTTGGTCATCGCGACGAGCATGGTGTTGACGCTGTCGGCGTCGGAGTCCCAGTCGGCCACGGCCGACGGCAGGGTGTCGTCCGGTTCCGCCTCGGGTTCGGTCCGGGGTCCCGCGGTCAGCCGCCAGGAGGTGATCTGTCCCGCGGTGTCGACCATCCGGCTCCACTCGGACGACTCGGCGAGTGCGACGTAGTCGCGGGCCGCGGGTTCGGTCAGCGCCCACCGCAGTTCGTTCAGGCGCCGTTCGAGTTCGCTGATCAGCCCGGAGAACGCGGTCTGGTCTGCCGCGGTGAGCTCGCCCGCCGCCCGCGCGCCCGCCAGCACCGCGTCGGCCTGCGCGAAGGTCTCCTGGGCGCGCATCGTCTGGACGAGGACGCCTCCCACGGCGACGGCGGCGCCGTCGCCGAACTGCCGGCTGTGCGCCGCGTAGTGGTCGATGCCCGCGACGATGATGGCGCTGTAGCGCCTGTGGCTGTCGGTCCGGTCGATCCGCCCGGCGGCCACGTCCTCGCGCAGCGGGCCCCGTTCGGCCAGCGTGGAGCGGAGATCGACCTCGAAGGCGTCCTCGTCGTCCAGTTCCACCTCGGCCAGGGCCTCGTCGACCGCCGCCTGCTGGGCGCGCAGCGCCCCCAGGCTCTCGGCGGACGGAGCGCCCAGGTGCTCCGCGGCGAGTCCACGCTCCCGCTGCAGCTCCACCAGAGCGGAGTAGAGTTGGGCGCCCTCCTCGCTTGTGGCCGCGGCCGTGCGCAGCGTCAGCGCCTGGGCCACCGTGGCCGCGCTCAGCACGACGAACAGGACAAGAAAAGTGACCGCTGGGATCAGCACGATCTTGTTGAGCTGTGCCCTGATACCGCGGTCCGTACCGTCCGGCTCGGTCATGAACCCCTCCCCCACACCGTGATACGCCAGCTACTGATCGTTATGGAGCTCGCACCGACGGTGTCGTGACTGGACGCTACCGGAAACACCCCACAGGTGTGGGAGCTTTGGCCAAACCCGTCTTTAGGGTGATGCCGGGAGGTTGGGGGAGGAGAGCGTCCGGGCGGCCTCGGCCGGGGGGCGGGCGGCACCACCCCGGGAGACGGGCGAGAAGCGTTGCAGGACAGGCCCACCCGAGGGGGTGGGCCGGGGTGCTGTGGTGCGGGCTCACCGGTGGGGTGCGGGAAGGCGGGGGCGCGGGTGGGTCGGCGCCGGGGCGCCTCCCCACTCCAGCGCCACCCCCTGGCGGCCCCCGGGGGCCTGGGTGGAACACCTCACCCGCCCAACCTCCCGGCATTGGTCTCCAGGGTGGTGCCGGGAGGTTGGGGGAGGAGCGCGTCCGGGCGGGTTCAGGAAGCCGAAGTCGCGAACTCGCGGTGTCCGTCGATCGTCGCCCGCAGGTCGGCGAGCTGCTCGGCGACCCTGGCGGGTGCGGTGCCGCCCTTCGCCGCACGCGACCTCAGCGAGCCCTCGACCGTCAGGACCTCACGGACCCGCGGGGACAGGTGCGGCGAGATCCCCGCCAGGTCGGCGTCGCTCAGCTCCGGCAGGTCGATGCCGCGCTCCTCGCAGATCCGCACGCACGCCCCCGCGATCTCGTGGGCCTCGCGGAACGGCACCCGGTGGCGGACCAGCCACTCGGCGATGTCGGTGGCCAGGGAGAACCCCTGCGGCGCCAGCTCGGCCATCCGCTCGCCGTTGACGGTGAGGGTGGCGACCATCCCGGTGAAGGCGGGCAGCAGGACCTCCAGGGTGTCGACGGCGTCGAACACCGGTTCCTTGTCCTCCTGCAGGTCCCGGTTGTAGGCCAGGGGAAGCCCCTTGAGCGTGCCGAGCAGTCCGGTGAGGTCGCCGATGAGGCGTCCGGCCTTGCCGCGCGCGAGTTCGGCGATGTCCGGGTTCTTCTTCTGCGGCATGATCGAGGAGCCGGTGGAGAACGCGTCGTCGAGGGTGACGAACGAGAACTCCTTGGTGGCCCACAGGATGATCTCCTCGGCGAGCCGGGACAGGTCCACCCCGGTCATCGCCGCGACGAAGGCGAACTCGGCCACGACGTCGCGGGCGGCGGTGCCGTCGATGGAGTTGGGCACCGCCCGGGAGAAGCCCAGGTCCGCGGCGACCGCCTCGGGGTCGAGCCCCAGCGAGGAACCGGCCAGCGCACCGGAGCCGTAGGCCGAGGCGTCGGCGCGGCGGTCCCAGTCGCGCAGCCGTTCGACGTCGCGCACCAGCGGCCAGGCGTGCGCCATCAGGTGGTGGGCCAGCAGCACCGGCTGGGCGTGCTGCAGGTGGGTGCGGCCGGGCATGGCCACGTCGATGTTGGCCTCGGCCTGGTCGGCCAGGGCCGCGGCGAGGTCCAGCAGCAGCCCGGCGACGACACGCGCCCGCTCCCGCAGGTACATGCGCACCAGGGTGGCGATCTGGTCGTTGCGGGAGCGTCCGGCACGCAGCCTGCCGCCCAGTTCGGGGCCGACCCGTTCGATGAAGCCCCGTTCCAGCGCGGTGTGCACGTCCTCGTCGGCCGGGGTCGGGGTGAAGGCGCCGGAGGCGACGTCCGCCTCCAGCCGGTCCAGCCCTTCCAGCATCTGGGCGAGTTCGTCCGGCGTGAGCAGGCCGGCCGCGTGCAGGACGCGGGCGTGGGCGCGCGAGCCCTCGATGTCGTGCCGGGCGAGGCGCCAGTCGAAGTGGGTGCTCTGGGAGAGGCGGGCCAGCGCCTCGGAGGGGCCGCCGCTGAAACGGCCGCCCCACAGCCGCACGGCCTGGTCGTCGCGCTCGTTGGCCACGGTGGGTCCTTAACAGTGGATGGGTCGGTGGTCGGAGGGGACGGGACGCGGCGCCCCCGCGCGGTCCGGCCGGACCGCGCGGGGGCGCCGCGTCCGGCGCGGGGGCGTGCTCCCGCTCAGGCGAGCCGCTGGTCGCGCATGCTGGAGATCTTGGCGGGCATGCTCCAGATGTCGATGAAGCCGCGGGCCAGGCTCTGGTCGTAGGCGTCGCCGGTGTCGTAGGTGGCCAGGTCGTACTCGTAGAGGGAGGCCTCGCTGCGGCGGCCGGTGACCACCGCCCGTCCCCCGTGCAGCACCATCCGGATGTCACCGGTGACGTGCTTGTTCGCTTCGAGGACGAAGCTGTCCAGGGCGTTCTTCAGCGGGGAGAACCACAGGCCGTCGTAGACCAGCTCGCCCCACCGCTGGTCCACGCCGCGCTTGAAGCGGGCGAGCTCCCGCTCGACGGTGACGTTCTCCAGTTCCTGGTGCGCGGCGATCAGCGCGATCGCGCCGGGGGCCTCGTAGACCTCGCGGCTCTTGATGCCGACGAGGCGGTCCTCGACCATGTCGATGCGGCCCACGCCCTGGGCTCCGGCGCGCCGGTTCAGCTCCTCGATGATCTGCAGCGGGCTGAGCTCCTTGCCGTCGACGGCGGTGGGCACGCCGGAGGTGAAGGAGATGACAAGCTCGTCGGGTTCCCGCGGTTCGGCCGGGTTCTGGGTGTAGGAGTAGACGTCCTCGATGGGGCCGTTCCAGATGTCCTCCAGGAAGCCGGTCTCCACGGCCCGACCGAACAGGTTCTGGTCGATGGAGTACGGCGACTTCTTGGTGACGTCGATCGGCAGGCCCTTCTCCTCGGCGAAGGCGATGGCCTTGTCGCGGGTCATTCCCGAGTCGCGGACCGGGGCGAGCACCTTCAGCTCGGGGAAGAGCGCGGCCAGCCCCGCCTCGAAACGCACCTGGTCGTTGCCCTTGCCGGTGCAGCCGTGGGCGACCATGGTCGCCCCGTGGTAGCGGGCCGCCTCGGCGAGGTGCTTGACGATCAGCGGCCGCGACAGGGCCGAGACCAGCGGGTAGCGGTCCATGTAGAGCGCGTTGGCCTGGATGGCGGGAACGCAGTATTCGCCGGCGAACTCCTCGCGGGCGTCGGCCACGACGGCCTCGACCGCGCCGCAGGCCAGGGCGCGCTGGCGGACGACCTCCAGGTCCTCGCCGCCCTGGCCGCAGTCGATGGCGACGGCCACGACCTCGGCGCCGGTCTCCTCGGCGATCCATCCGATGGCCACGGAGGTGTCGAGTCCTCCGGAGTATGCGAGTACGACCCGCTCGGTCATGAGTGTCTCTCCTATACAGCGCGGGTGCGTGGTGCACCCGGATCGACGGTGGTCAGTGGGCCCTGGCTAGGGGCGCCGGTTGGCGAGCCGCAGCAACGCCGAAGCGAGTTCCTCGCCTCCCTGGGGGTCGCGGGCGACCACGAGGATGGTGTCGTCGCCCGCGATGGTGCCCAGGATGGCGGGGATGTCGGTGTGGTCGATCGCCGAGGCCAGGTACTGGGCCGCCCCCGGCGGGGTTCGGACGACGACCATGTTGGCCGACGCCTCGGCCGAGACCAGCAGGTCCTCGGCCAGTCTGCTCATGCGTGAATTGGACACGTGCTCCAGTCCGAGGTGGTCGGGACGCGCCCGTGGCAGGCGCTCACCGCCTTCCCCGGGCAGGACGTAGACGAGGCTTCCGTCGACGGTGCGGAGCTTGACCGCGCCCAGCTCGTCCAGGTCACGCGAGAGCGTGGCCTGCGTGACCTGGACGCCCTCCTCGGCCAGCCGGCGGGCCAACTCGCTTTGGGAGCGGACGTCGTACCTGGTCAGCATCTCGGCGATCTTGGCGTGGCGGGCGGCCTTGGTGGGAGGCACGGATCTCGCACCGTCGAGGGTCATCGTCGCTGGTCCTCCTCGGCGTCTCGGGCCGCGGCGGCCAGGATGCCCGGCAGCGCCCCGGTGAATTCGAGGATCTCCTCGCGGGTGACGGTCAGCGGCGGGGCCAGGCGGACCACGTCGGGGGTGACCGCGTTGACCAGGAACCCGGCCTCGGCGGCGCGAGTCTGGACGTGGGCCGCCGCGGGGGTGGCCAACTGGACGCCCCGCCACAGTCCGGCACCGCGCACCCCCGCGAGCAGGGGGTGGTCGACGGCACCGATCTCCGCGGCGAGCAGGTCGCCCAGTTCGGTGACGGAGTCGAGCAGGTTGTCGCTTTCGATGGTGGTGATGACGGCGAGGGCGGCGGCGGCCGCGACCGGGTTGCCGCCGAACGTGGAGCCGTGGTCGCCCTTGGCGAACGCGGTCCCGTACCGTCCGAAGCCGACGCACGCGCCGATGGGCAGTCCCCCGCCGAGGCCCTTGGCGAGGGTGAGCACGTCGGGGCGCACCCCTTCGGCCTGGTGGGCGAACCACCGCCCGGTGCGGCCGACGCCGCTTTGGATCTCGTCGAGCACGAAGGCGGCGCCGGTGTCGTCGCAGACGGCGCGGACCGCGGCGAGGTAGCCCTCGGCGGCCGGCACGACTCCGGCCTCGCCCTGCACGGGTTCGACGAAGACCGCGACGCACTCCTCGGTGACGGCCTGGCGCAGCGCGGCGACGTCGCCGTGCGGGACGAACCGCACCTCCGCCCCGAACGGGCCGAACGGTTCGCGGATGGCGGGTTTGCCGGTCAGGGCCAGCGCTCCGGAGGTGCGGCCGTGGAAGCCCGCGACGGTGGAGACGTAGTAGGTCCGCTCCGCTCCCGCTGCGCGTCGGACGAGTTTGAGCGCCGCCTCGTTGGCCTCGGTTCCGGAGTTGGCGAGGAAGACGCGGGCGGGCGCGCCGAGCAGGTCGACGAGTTTCTCGGCGAGCTCGACCTCCCGTTCGTGCAGGAACAGGTTGCTGGTGTGGGCGAGCGCGGCGGTCTGCTCGGCGACCGCCTTCACCAGGGCCGGGTGGCCGTGGCCCAGCGACGACACCGCGATTCCGGCGATGAGGTCGAGGTAGCGTCTGCCGTCGACGTCGAAGACGTGGCGGCCCTCACCGCGCGCCAGCGCGACGGGCGGGGTGCCGTAATTGGGCATGAGGACCGCGTCGAAGCGCTTCTGCAGCCGTTCGGTGGCGTTCATGCGGCGTCTCCCGTGGCCGGTTCGTCCGGCAGCACCATGGTGCCGACTCCTTCGTCGGTGAAGATCTCCAGCAGCATCGCGTTGGGCACCCGCCCGTCGAGCACGTGCGCCTGCGGCACTCCGCCGCGCACCGCGCGCAGGCAGGCTTCCATCTTGGGCACCATTCCCGACGACAGCCGGGGCAGCAGGCCCTCCAGTTCGGCGGCGGTCAGGTGGCTGATCAGTTCGGAGTTGGTCGGGTAGTCGGCGTAGAGGCCCTCGACGTCGGTGAGCACGATGAGTTTGGTCGCGTCCAGTGCCACGGCCAGGGCCGCGGCGGCGGTGTCGGCGTTGACGTTGTACACGCCGCCCTCCGCGGAGCGGGCGATGCTGGAGATGACGGGGATCCGCCCGTCGTCCAGCAGGCTGCGCACCGCGCCGGGCTGCACGTCGACGACCTCGCCGACCAGGCCGATGTCGACGGGTTCGCCGTCCACGATGGCGGGCTTGCGTTCGGCGGTGAACAGGTGGGCGTCCTCGCCCGACATCCCCACGGCGAAGGGGCCGTGCTCGTTGACCAGCCCGACGATCTCTCGGTTGACCTGGCCGACCAGGACCATGCGGACGACCTCCATCGTCTCGGGCGTGGTGACCCGCAGTCCGCCCGCGAAGGTGCTCTCCACGCCGAGCCGTTCCAGGTGCGCGTTGATCTGGGGACCGCCACCGTGCACGACGACCGGGCGCAGCCCGGCGTAGCGCAGGAACACGATGTTCTCGGCGAACCGCGCCCGCAGTCCGGGGTCGGTCATGGCGTTGCCGCCGTACTTGACGACGACGGTCCTGCCGTGGAGGGCGCTCAGCCACGGAAGCGCCTCGATGAGGGTGTTCGCCTTGTCCAGGGCGGTCTGGTGGATTCTGGAGATCATGTGGAGTAGGCCGAGTTCTCGTGCACGTATTCGACGGTCAGGTCGGTGGTCCACACCGTGGCCGCGGCGGAGCCCGCGGCGAGGTCCACGGTGACGGTGACGTCGCGGGGTTTGAGGTTGACCTTGGACCGGTCGTCGCCGACGGCCCCGCTCCGGCACACCCACACGCCGTTGATGGCGACGTTGAGCTGGTCGGGTTCGAAGACGGCGTCGGTGGTGCCCACCGCGGAGAGCACCCGGCCCCAGTTGGGGTCCTCGCCGTAGATCGCGCACTTGAACAGCGCGTTGCGGGCGACGGCGCGTCCGACGGCGACCGCGTCGGCGGTGCTGGCCGCGCCCACGACCTCGATGGCGATGCTCTTGGTGGCGCCTTCGGCGTCGGCGAGCATCTGGCGGCACAGGTCCTGGCAGACCTCGGTGAGCAGGCGGGAGAACTCGCCTTCGTCGGGGGTGGTGCCGGAGGCTCCGCTGCTCATGAGCAGCACGGTGTCGTTGGTGGAGGTGCAGCCGTCGGCGTCGAGCCGGTCGAAGGTCACCTCGGTGGCGGCGCGCAGCAGGGCGTCGCACTGCTCGGAGGTGAGCACGGCGTCGGTGGTGAGCACCGACAGCATGGTGGCCAGTGACGGGGCGAGCATGCCCGCTCCCTTGGCCATGCCTCCGACGGTGTAGCCGTCGCCGCGCCGGAAGGCGATCTTGGAGACGGTGTCGGTGGTGCGGATGGCGTCGGCCGCGTCCAGGCCGCCGTCGCGGGCGGCCTCGGCCACCGCGGCGTCCACTCCGGCGAGGAGTTTCGGCATGGGCAGGCGTTCGCCGATGAGGCCGGTGGAGCAGACCACCATCTCGGCCGCGGAGTCGTCGAGGGCCGCGGCCAGGTGTTCGGCGGTGGCGTGGGTGTCCTGGAAGCCGGGGGCTCCGGTGCAGGCGTTGGCCCCGCCGGAGTTGAGCACCGCGGCGCGCACCCGGCCGCCCGCGACGACCTGCTGCGACCACAGCACCGGAGCGGCCTTGACCCGGTTGCGGGTGAAGACGGCCGCAGCGGACCTGTGGGGGCCGTCGTTGATAACGACGGCGACGTCACGGTGTTCTCCGCCCTTGATCCCGGCGGCCACCCCCGCCGCCCGGAACCCGAGGGGTGCGGTAACGCTCACGGTGCCACTCCAGTCATGGGGAGTCCGGTGGTTTCGGGGAGGCCGAGGGCGATGTTGGCGCTCTGGATCGCGCCGCCCGCGGTTCCCTTGGTGAGGTTGTCGATGGCGGCGACCGCGACCAGGCGGCCCGCCGCGTCGTCCACGGTGACCTGGACGATCGCGGTGTTGGCGCCCAGGGTCATCGCGGTGGTGGGCCAACTTCCCCCGGGCAGCAGGTGCACGAAGGGTTCGGCGTCGTAGTGGCGCAGGTAGGCGGCGCGCGCCGCGTCCGCGTCGACTCCGGGCCTGAGCGGGGCCGAGCAGGTGGCCAGGATGCCGCGCGGCATCGGCACCAGGACGGGGGTGAAGGACACCCGGACCGGGACGCCCGCCACCGCGGACAGGTTCTGGGTGAACTCGGGGTTGTGCCGGTGGGCGCCGCCGACGCCGTAGACGCTCGCCGAGCCCATGACCTCGCTGGCGATGAGGTGGGGTTTGGCGGCCTTGCCCGCGCCGGAGGTGCCGGAGGCGGCGACCACCACGGCCTCGGGTTCGACCAGCTCTTCGGCGAGGGCCGGGAGCAGGGCGAGGGTTCCGCAGGTCGGGTAGCAGCCGGGGACCGCGATGCGTCTGGTCCGCGCCAGCGCGCCGCGGGCGCCGGGCAGTTCGGGCAGGCCGTAGGGCCAGGTCCCGGCGTGGTCGGAGCCGTAGAACCGCTTCCAGGCCGCGGCGTCGGTGAGCCGGAAGTCCGCGCCGCAGTCCACGACCAGGGTGTCCTCGTCGAGTCGGGCGGCGAGGGCGGCGGACTGGCCGTGCGGCAGCGCCAGGAAGACGATGTCGTGGCCGGACAGCGTCTCGGGGGTGGTCTCGGCGAGCACCCGGTCGGCCAGCGGGACCAGGTGCGGGTGGTGCTGTCCCAGCCGGGTCCCGGCGTTGCCGCCCGCGGTGAGCGCGCCGACCTCGATGTCGGGGTGGGCGAGCAGCAGGCGCAGGAGTTCACCTCCCACGTATCCGCTGGCGCCGGCGACCGCCGCCGTGTAACCCATGCTCAACTCCCCCCTGGGCCGGGTGCGACGTGCACCATCATGCACTGCACTGGAAAGTTATGCAAGCCAGTGTATAGGACCTCACCCCACGGTCGGGCGGGGGGTGCCGGACGGACCCGGCCCGGGGGGACGACGGAGGAGACCCGCCCGGGGAGTGTGCCCCCAACGATGTCCGCCCTCTGCTGGACTGGGGTCACCCACCCCTCCGGGGCCGAGGCCGCCCGGGACGCTCTCCTGGAGCGAGACCGCACCCCCGGGTCCGGGCCGCCCGGAACCGCGGCGGCCCGGTCAGCGTCCCGAGAGCCTGGAGGCCAGCTCGGCGAGCGTCGAGGTCTCGACGGTTCGGGAGGACTCGCGCCGGTCGGCGGTGCGGTAGAGGCCGTAGACGAGGTGCGTGCCGATCCACCGCAGCGGCTCGGGCTCCCAGCCGCGCACCTGGTGGCCCACCCAGGGCAGCCGGGTCAGTTCGGTGCTGCGTTCCAGGACCAGGTCGCACAGGGTGCGCCCGGCCAGGTTGGAGGTGGTGACGCCGCTGCCGACGTACCCTCCGGCCCAGCCCAGTCCCTCGGAGCGGTCCAGGCGCACGGCGGGGCACCAGTCCCGGGGAACCCCCAGGACACCGGACCAGGCGTGCGCCACGGGGGTCTCGGACGCGGCGGGGAACAGCCGGGCCAGCGCCCGCCACAGTTCCGCGATCGCCTGCGGCTGGGTGACGCCGTTGTCGTCGTGGCCGGAACCGAACCGGTAGGGCACCCCCCGTCCGCCGATGGCGATGCGGCCGTCGGCGGTGCGCTGGGCGTAGATGTAGGCGTGTGCGGCGTCGCCGAGGACCTCCCCGCCCTCCCAGCCGATCCGCTTCCACACCTCGGCGCTCAGCGGCTCGGTGACGATCATCGAGGAGTTCATGGGCAGCCACTGGCGGCGGTAGCCGTTGAGTTCGGCGGTGAACCCCTCGGTGGCGCGGATGACGTGGTCGGCGCGGACCGTGCCGTGCTCGGTCACCGCGGCGGGCCGCTGGTCTCCCTTGCGCGGTCGGATCTCGATGACCGCGGTGCTTTCGAAGATGTCCACGCCGAGCGCCTCGACCGCGGCGGCCAGGCCGCGGACGAGCTTGGCCGGTTGGACGCGCGCGGCGTGCGGGCTGAACGCCTCGGCCACCGCGCCGTCCACGCGCAGCCGCGGCTCGTGGTCGGGTCCCAGCAGGTAGTAGTCCTCGGGCCAGTACCCCCACTCCTGCAGGTAGGTGATCTCCTCCAGGAGGCGGGCCTTCTGCGCCTGGTTGGTCGCCACGATGCGCATGCCGCCCTTGACGATGTCGGCGTCGATCCCCTCGGCCTCGGCCACCCCGATGACCTCGTCGACCGAGGCCATCATGGCGCGTTGGAGCGCGATCATCGCTCCCTTGCCGTGCGACTTGGCGTAGCGTTCCCGCGACCCGGCGAACTCGGCCGACAGCCAGCCGCCGTTGCGGCCCGACGCGCCGAAGCCCGCGAACTCCCGTTCCAGGACCGCCACGCGCAGGTCGGGCTGTTCCTTCTTGAGGTAGTAGGCGGTCCACAGGCCGGTGTATCCGGCGCCGACGACGCACACGTCGTAGTCGGCATCGCCGGGCAGGGCGGCACGGCGTTCGGGAACTCCCAGTTCGCGGTACCAGAAGGACACCCCGCCGTTGCGGAACTCCTTCGAGCGGGGAATGGCGCGCATCTCGGCCGCGCTGGCGATGAGTCCCATGTGTGTCTGCCTCCCCCGGACGCTCCGCGGTGGCGCCTACGCCCCCGCTTCAGGCGCACCTCGTGTCGTACGTGGTCTCCCAAACTAGCGGAGGGCGGCTGTGGCGAAGAAGACGCATTCCGGTGAAGGAGTCCCGCCGCTCCCCCGGTGGGCGCCGCCGTCACCTCCGCTCGCCGCCCTCCTCGGTCCGGCGGGAGCTGTCGCGCAGTCTGCGCGCCTGCTCGGCCAGTGCCCGCACCCCCTCGGGACCCAGCGGGGCGAGCACGTGCTCGCGCAGCAGCGCGACGTGCCGGGCCCGGGCCCGTTCGGCGAGGGTGCGGCCCTTCTCGGTGAGGGTGGCGTAGGTGACCCGGCGGTCCGAGGGGCAGGCCTGGCGCGCCAGGTAGCCGTTGCGCTCCAACCGGTCGGCCAGCTTGGTGAACCCGCCGCTGCTCAGGGAGACCTCGCGGGCCAACTGGCTCATCGGCAGGCGGTTCCGGGGGGAGCGCTGCAACCGGATCAGCACCTCGAACCAGGGGCCGGACATGTCCTCGCCGGAGGGGTCGATCCCCCGGAGCAGGAGGGGGGAGGTCACCGAGAGTGCCTCGTGGAACAGTCCCCAGCAGGTGATGAGGTCGTCGTCGGTGATCCTCTCGGCGTCGCTCCTCGTTCCCATGCGGCCCCCCTAACGGCTGCGGTGGCACAGCCGGTCCCAGCATACGCAACAGATATCTTCTCAGTTAACTAATTTCTGCGGAAACCGCACCTCAGGGGCCGTGTCCGAGGAGGGGAGGACTCCCCGGGCACGGCCCGCACCTCAGGGACGCTGGTTGGGGACGGAGAGGTCGAGGAGACCGGCGGCGTCCAACTCCCGGAAGAGCGGGGGCCTCTCGGCGTCACCGCGTCCCCAGTACTGCAGGGGGTCGGCCCCCTCCCCCAGAAGCTGCCTGCGGACCGGCGACAGCCGCTCCAGCAGTTCGGCCGGGGCCTCGGTGTAGTCGTAGGGACGCATCCAACGGTAGGTGTAGGCGACGAAGACCGCCTTGCGGGTCACCTCGGAGTGGTTGTCGGTCCGGGTGTGCCAGATCCGGCGGTCGAAGACGATGGCGTCTCCCGGTTCGGCCGTCAGTTCGACCGCGCCGGGCGGGTCCTCGCCGTAGTCGTCCAGGTTCCGCGGGCGCTGCAGGGTGTTGGTCCGGTGGCTGCCGGGCACCACCATGAAGTTGCCGCGTCCCGGCTCCGAGGCGTCGGAGAGCCAGTAGGAGCACTTCACCGACAGCCGCGGCCGGGTCACCGGCGTCTCCACCTCCAGGTTGATCCGGCCGCCGTCCTGGTGCCAGCGCCATCGGCGCGGCCGCGGCCCCGGCAGGGGCGGGTGCACGTCTGCGTGCGAGTGGAAGCCGAAGATGTTCCACCCGAGCATCCCCCACACGATGGGGAAGGTCGCCGGATGGTCGAGCAGTTCCAGGAACGCCTCGTCCCGGAACAGGCAGGCCAGCAGGTGCATGTTGCCGTCGGCGTCCAGGCGCCCCGCCCGCTCCTCCTCCGCGTGGAGGCGGTCCACGGCCTCGGTGAGCCGCGCGACCTCCTCCTGGCCGAGGGCGCCCTTGACGGTCAGGAACCCGTATGTCTCGAACTGCTCGCGCTGCTGCCTGGTGATCACGTTGTTCCAGTGCGCCACGGTCGTGCCGGTCATCTCACTCCTCGTCTCGGCGTGGTCGGCGGCGCCATGGTCGGCACCACTCCGACACCGTCCACGGTGGCGCTCCCCCTCCAACGCCGTGTCGGCAAAAAGCAACAGATCAGGCACATTGTCCGGATTCTGCAACAGTCGGCCGCCTCTGCGGCTGTCACGTGCGGTGTGCGGCGATAATGTCCCGGTGACCGCGATCCTGTTGGTGGAGGACGACCCCTCCGCGAGAGTGGGCCTGGAACTGGCCCTGACCAGGCTCGGCCACTCGGTGACGGCCCGCGCCACCGGCGAGGAGGCGCTGCAGACGATCCGCTCCCGACGGCCCGAACTGGTCGTGCTGGACATCATGCTGCCCCGGATGGACGGCCTGGAGGTGTGCCGCCGTGTCCGGCACTCCGACGAGCTCCCCATCATCCTGCTCACCGCCCGCAGCGACGACATCGACGTGATCATGGGCCTGGAGGCGGGCGCCGACGACTACGTCGTCAAACCCGTCGAACCGCGCGTGCTGGACGCCCGGATCCGCGCGGTCCTGCGCCGTGCGGAGAACCAGCCGCTCAACCGGTCCGTCTACGGCGACCTGGTCGTGGACCGGGCGGCGCTCCGGGTCACCCGGCACGGCGAGGACCTCCACCTCACCCCCACCGAACTGCGTCTGCTGCTGGAACTGACCCGCCACCCCGGGAAGGCCCTGAGCCGCCAGCAACTGCTGCGCGACGTGTGGGAACACGACTACCTGGGGGACTCCCGCCTCGTCGACGCCTGCATCCAGCGGGTCCGGGCCAAGATCGAGGCCGATCCGGCGTCTCCGGTCCTCATCCAGACCGTCCGGGGCTTCGGCTACCGCTTCTCCCCGCCGTGACCGCGTCCACCCCCCGTCCCCGCGGTCTGTTCTCCCTGCGGCTCCGCCTGATCAGCGCGCTGACCGTGATGGCGCTGGTCTCGACGCTTCTGGCGTCGGGGATCGGCTCCGTCCTCTTCCACCGGGCACTGATGCAGCAGGCCCAGGACACCGCGCTCGAACAGGTCCGCCAGGTGCTGACCCACCAGGTCCCTCCGGCCCTGGTCAACCCGTCACTGGACCCCGAGTCGGTCCCCCAGCAGCCGCTGGAGGAGCTCGCGTTGGAACTGCGCCGCCGCACCCAGGGCCAGGCGCTGATCCTCGTGGAGGACACGGTCCGCGTCTCCAGCGGCGCCCGGATCGAGGACGTTCCCCCGAACCTGCGCGACCTGGCCGAGACGGGCATCGGCTGCCAGCGGGTCACCATCGAGGGCCGCCCCTGGCTGGTCGTGGGCACCCGGGTCCACATCGCCGACGCCGACGGCGGCGCCCGGCAGAGTCCGCTGCGTGTCTTCGTGTTCGTCAGCCTCTCCGCCCAGGAGGCGCAGATCTCCCGGCTCCAGGGCTCGCTGGCGCGGGCGGGCGGCAGCGCGTTCGTGGCGGCCGTGGTCGTCGGCGCCCTGCTGGCCAGCAGTGTGCTGCGGCCGGTGCGCCGCCTGCGGGACGCCGCGCGCCGCCTCGGCGAGGGCCACCTGGACACCCGCATCGAGGCGCGCGGCGGCGACGAGCTCTCCGAACTCGCCCGGACCTTCAACCGCAGCGCCGCGACGCTGCAGGCCAACATGGAGGAGCTGCGCCGACTGGAGAGCCAGGCGCGCCGCTTCGCCGCCGACGTCTCCCACGAGCTGCGCACCCCGCTGACCTCGCTGACCGCCCTGATCGACGTACTGGAGGACGAGGCCCGGCAGATGCCGCCGGACGCGGGCACCGCCGCACGGATCATCGCCGAGGAGACCCGCCGCCTGCGCCGCCTGGTGGAGGACCTTCTGGAGATCAGCCGCCTGGACGCGGGCGTGAGCGCGCTCAACCCCGACGAGATCGCGGTGCGCGAGGCGCTGTGGGAGTGCGTGCGTGCCCGGGGCTGGGCGGAGCGGGTCGAGATCCGCGCCGATCCGGAACTGCGCGCGTCGGTCGACCCGCGCCGCTTCGACGTCATCCTGTCCAACCTGGTGGGCAACGCGCTGCGGCACGGCGCCCCTCCGGTGACGGTGACCGCGCGGCTGGACACGGCCCGGACCCCGCCCGTGCTGGAGGTCCGGGTGCGCGACCGGGGGCCCGGCATCGCTCCGGAACTGCTGACCGACGTCTTCGAACGGTTCGTCAAAGCCGACACCGCCCGCTCCGGCGGCGCGGGCAGCGGCCTGGGACTGTCCATCGCCCACGCCAACGCGGTCCTCCACAAGGGCACGCTGACCGCGCACAACGACAGAGGAGCGGTCTTCACCCTCCTCCTGCCGCAACCCGTGAAGGAGAACCGATGACCACACCGGGACGACGCCGTCCTCGCAGGCCCGCCGCTCCGGGGGGCCGCAGCGCGGCTCCGGGGGCGCTGGCGCTGTGCGTCGCGCTGGCGGCCGGCGGCTGCGGGGTGCGCGACAGCGGCACCATCGACGCCGGTCCGGCTCCCGTCGCCCAGGGAAGCACGGACGCCGGAACACTGGTCTACCTGTTCGACTCCGACGCCCGCCTCACCCCGGTGTGGCGGGACACCGACCCGTCCGACGCCTGGGAGGTGCTCACACTGCTGTGGGACGGGCCCACTCCCGAGGAGCAGGAGCGGGGCCTGTGGAGCGCGCTGGGCCCACCGGCCGTGCTGCGCTGGGCGGAGGTTCTGGACGGCGGTGAACTGCACGTCCACGCCACGGCGGACGACGTGACCGTGTTCGCCACGCCGAGCACCACGCTGGCCCCCGACAACGGCCCCGGCGTGGTGGCCGAGACCCCGGTACCGCAGCAGTCCGGGGCTCCCCTGGCGCTCGACGGCGCACTGCAGGTGGTCTGCACCGGGCTGCGTGTCCACGGAGTGGAGTCGGTGCGCGTGTCCGGAGGCGGCAGGATCCACCGCGACACCGCGGCTCTCGGACCGGAGGACTGCGACGGCGCCGCCCCGCAGGACTGGTCGGAGATCGAACACTGGTGAGGACCGCCGTGCGGCGGTCCCCACCGTGGACGGTTCCGGGACCGCGCTAGCCGCGCAGCACCGCGCCCGTGCGTTCGGCGGCCACCGCCACCGCCGCGTCCCTGACCCGGGTGGCCTCCTCCGCGGTCAGTGTGCGGTCGTCGGCGCGCAGCCGCAGCGAGTAGGCCAGCGACTTGCGTCCCTCGCCGATCTGCGCCCCGGTGTAGACGTCGAACAGGCGGACGCTCTCCAGCAGCTCTCCGGCGCCCTGGCGCAGCGCGGCCTCCACGTCGGCCGCGGGCACCGACTCGTCCACCACGAGCGCGACGTCCTGGGTGGCCACCGGGTAGGTGGAGACGTTCGGGGCGGTCGCGACCGAGGCCGCCGCCTCGACGCGGTCCCAGTCGATCTCCATCGCCGCGACCCGCGGCGGCAGCCCGTAGGCCTTGATCACGCGGGGGTGCAGCTCACCGGCGTGCCCCACGAGCGTCTCGCCGTCGGCGTCCGCCACGTACAGCGCCGCGCAGCGACCCGGGTGCCAGGGCGCGTACCGGGCGGCGCGGACCACGAGCTCCACCCCGGCCACACCCGCCGCCTCGCGCGCGGCCTGGATCGCGTCGGCCCAGGTGGCGGCCTGTCCCTCGCCCCACCATCCGGACCGCTGCCGCTGCCCGGCCAGCACCGCGCCGATCCGGCGCGGCTGCTCGGGAAGCGCCGCCTCCAGCGCGGCGCGCTCCTCGGTGGTGGGCCCCCGGTCGACCGCCAGGATCGGCGCCCTGCCCGGGGAGCCGGGCCTGGGGCGGTAGACCAGCCCCGTCTCGAACAGCGCGACGTCGCCGAACCCGCGTCCCACGTTGCGGACCAGGGTCTTGAGCAGCCCCGGCAGCAGGGTGGTGCGCAGCAGCGGCTCGTCGTCGTTGAGCGGGTTGGCCAGCCGCAGCGCGTCGCGGCGGGCGTCGTCGGCGTCCAGCTGGAGGCCGTCGAGGTCGCGCACCCCGACGAAGGGGTAGTTGAGCACCTCGAAGAACCCGAGGTCGGCGAGCGTCCGCCCCACGGCGCGGCGCAGCCGCTGGCCGCGGGTCAGGCCACGCCCGGCCGGGGCCTGCGGCGGGATCGCCGGAATGTTCTCGTAGCCCTCGTTGCGGATGACCTCCTCGGCCAGGTCGTTGGGGTCGGTGAGGTCGGGGCGCCAGGTCGGGGGGGTGACCGACAGCGTGTCGCCGTCCTGGACGACCTCGCAGCCCACCAGGCGGAGCCGGGCGATCTCGGTCTCGACCGGGTAGTCCACCCCCGCGACCCGGCCCGCGTGGCCCGCCCGGACCACGACGGGCTCGCGGGGAGCCGTCAGGTCGATGTGGGTGAGGCCGTCCTCGACGGTCGCGCCGCCCAGCTCGGCGAGCAGGTGCACCGCGCGGGTCGCCGCGGCCAACTGGACCGCGGAGTCGACGCCGCGCTCGAAGCGGCGGGAGGACTCCGACGACAGCTGGTGGCGGCGCGAGGTGCGCGCGATGTGCGTGTCCGCGAAGTGCGCCGCCTCGATCAGGATGTCGGTGGAGGCCTCGTTGATCTCGGTGTTCAGACCGCCCATGACGCCCGCGATGTTGATCGGCCCCGACTCGTCGGTGATCAGGATGTCGTCGGGGTCCAGGGCGCGCACCACGTGGTCGAGGGTCTCCAGCTTCTCACCCTGCCGGGCCAGCCGGACCTCGATCGGGCCGCGCAGGGTGGCGCGGTCCCAGGCGTGCAGCGGCTGCCCCAGCTCCAGCATCACGTAGTTGGTGACGTCGACCGCCAGCGAGATGGAGCGCACCCCCGCCAGGTGCAGTCGGCGGCGCATCCACATCGGGCTCGGCGCGGCCGGGTCGAACCCGGTGACTCCGCGCAGTACGTAGCGGGAGCAGATCGCCGGGTCGGCGACGGTCGCCGGGTATCCGCCCCCGGTCGCCTCCGGCAGGGGAACGTCGGCGGGGTCGGCGAAGGCGATCCCGTAGGCGGCCGCGGCCTCGCGGGCCACGCCGCGCATCGACAGCGCGTAGCCGCGGTCGGGCGTCACCGCGATGTCCAGGACGGCGTCGCGCAGCCCCAGCAGGTCGTAGGCGTCCGCGCCGGGCTCGGCGGAGCCCTCGGGCAGCACGATGATGCCCGAGTGGTCCTCCCACAGCCCCAGTTCGCTCGCCGAGCAGATCATGCCCGCCGAGACCCTGCCGTAGGTCTTGCGCGCGGAGATCGCGAAGCCGCCGGGCAGCACCGCGCCGGGCAGCGACACCACGACGAGGTCGCCCTCGGCGAAGTTGCGGGCGCCGCACACGATGCCCTGCGGCTCGCCCGTGCCGTTGGCGTCGCCGACGTCCACGGTGCAGAACCGGATGGGCTTCTTGAAACCGGTGAGCTCCTCGATGGTCAGCACCCGGCCCACGGCGATCGGGCCGGTGATGTCGGCGCCCACCTCCTCGACGGTCTCGACCTCCAGTCCCAGGCCGATCAGCTTCTCGGCCAGGGCGCGCGGCGTGGCCTCGGCGGGCAGTTCGACGTACTCGCGCAGCCAGGAAACGGGAACCCGCATCACATCTCCATCCCGAAGGCCGCGGTGAACCGGACGTCACCCTCGACCATGTCGTGCATGTCCTTGACCCCGTGGGCGAACATCAGCGTCCGCTCGATGCCCACTCCGAAGGCCCAGCCGCTGTAGCGTTCGGTGTCGACCCCGGCGGCCGCGAGCACCCGCGGGTTGACCACGCCGCAGCCGCCGATCTCGATCCACCCCTCCGAGGAGCAGGTGCGGCAGGGGGCGTCGGGGTTGCCCACGGACGCGCCCCGGCACACGAAGCACTCCATGTCCACCTCGGCGGACGGCTCGGTGAACGGGAAGTACGACGGGCGCATGCGGGTGCGCAGCCCCTCGCCGAACATCCGCTCGACGAACACCTGGATCGCGCCGCGCAGGTGCGCCAGCGTGATCCCCTCGTCCACGACCAGCCCCTCCAACTGGTGGAAGACCGGGCTGTGCGTGGCGTCCAGTTCGTCGGTGCGGAAGGTGCGTCCGGGCGCGACCACGTAGACGGGAGGCTCGCGGTCCAGCATCGCGCGCACCTGGACCGGCGAGGTGTGCGTGCGCAGCACCATGCCGGAGTCGTCGCCGTCGGGTCCGGCGACGAAGAAGGTGTCCTGCATGGTGCGGGCCGGGTGGTCGGGCAGGAAGTTGAGGGCGTCGAAGTTGTACCACTCGGCTTCGACCTCCGGGCCCTCGGCGATCTCGAAGCCCATTCCGACGAAGATGTCGGCCATCCGCTCGGCGATGGTGGTCAGCGGGTGCCGCGCCCCGCGCGCGACCCGGTCGTAGGGCAGGGTGACGTCGACGGCCTCCTCGACGAGCACGCGGGCGTCGCGCTCGTCCTCCAGTTGGGCCTGGCGCGCCTTGAGCGCCTCGCCGACCTCGCGGCGGGCGCCGCCCACGCGCTTGCCCGCGTCGGCCCTCGCCGCGGGCGGCAGCGCGCCGATCTCCCGGTTGGCCAGCGCCAGCGGGGAGCGGTCGCCGGCGTGCGCGAGCCGGACCTCCTTGAGCTCCTCCAGGGTGGCGGCCCCGGCGATGGCGTCGAGCGCCTCGTTGCGCATGCGTGCGACCTCGTCCGGGTGGAGAACGTTCACCTCGACGGGGTCGTAGGAGTTGTTGGGTGCAGACATATGGGGTTGCCTCACCGTCCCCGCGTGGTCCGCGGGACGGACTGTCACGGCCCACCGCCCGACGGCGGGTGGGCACAAGCCGACTGGGAAGTCCTCGCGAAGCCCGCCGCCGTCGAGTCCGTCAGACGAACTCGGGAGTGCCGGCGGGCACGATAAATCGGAACTCGGCGCCACCACTGGGCGCGCGACCGACCGTGATCGTGCCACCGTGGGCCTCGATCAGGCCCTTGACGATGAACAGCCCCAGGCCGGTGCCCCCGCGGCGCTTGCCGCGCCAGAACTGGCGGAACACGCGCGGAACGGCCTCGGGCCTGATGCCCTCGCCCTCGTCGCGCACCGACACGGCTGCTCCTCCCTCGTACGGCTCGATCACTACCGTGACAGTACCAGCGCCGTGCCGCAATCCGTTTTCCACCAGGTTGGAGATGATCTGGTCGATCTTGTCGACGTCCAGCCACATCTCGGGCAGCGGGCCGCGCACGTCCAACCGGAAGCGGTCCTCCGGGTCGCCTCCGGCGACCCGCCCGGCGATGATCCGGCGGGCCCGCTCTCCCAGGTCGACGAGCTGCCGGTGCACCTCGAGACGGCCGGACTGGATCCGGGACACGTCGAGCAGTTCGGTGATGAGCCTGGTGACCCGGTCCGCGTCGGCGTTGACGGTCTCCAGCATGAAGATCTTCTGCGTGTCGGTGAGCCGGTGCCACTTGGCCAGCATCGTCGCGGTGAACCCCTTGACGCTGGTCAGCGGGGACCGCAACTCGTGGGCGACCGTGGAGACCAGATCGGCGCTGGAGCGTTCCGAGCAGGCCCGGCCGGCGGCCTCGCGCAGGGTCACCACCAGGCGGACCACGTCACCGCACGGTTCCCGGCGCACGTAGCGGGCGGCCATCATGACCTCGCGTCCGTCGGCCAGCCGCACCAGCCGTTCGGGTTGGCGGACCCTGGTGCGCAGCCCCCCGTAGGGGTCGGTGCACTTCCACCAGTCGCGTCCCTCGGGATCGTGGAGCGGGAGCACGTCGCGGAAGTCGCGGCCGAGGGCGCTGTCCGCGGGGACTCCGCTCAGGCGGGCGGCCATCCGGTTGAACGCGACCACCCTGCCCCGGTGGTCGGCGACCAGCACCCCATCGGGAAGGTCCTCGGCCGACAACAGGGCATCACGCCCGTGGCCACCGACTGCCGACTGGTCGCCACCCACGACCGCCTCCCAAGCCATATGCGAACATTCATGCCGCCCTTTCGGGACGGCACAGCCCATGTTGTGCACCATCCAGCGTCCGGGCGGTTCCGGCCGGACACCCGCTCCCGGAAAGATCGTTACCCGCTGGTCGCAACGGCTACGCGCACGCTGTCTCCGTCTCGACCCGCGGAAGAACGCAGCGGACTTCCGCGCGAAGGACCGCGAGGCTCCAGGATGACGAGCGTAGCGGCAACCGTAGGTGAGCGGGCAAGCCGACAACAATCCCGTGGCGCCGGTCGGAGGGGCGCCGACGGCGGCGGCCCGTGACGGCGGTGCCCTCTCAACAGGGGATCAGCGGTCGCGGCCGGACGTTACCCGTATCTGTGGTCGCGACGCGTATGACGCATAACGGGACAGGGGAGGGGGAAGTCGCCTCTTCTGCTCGGTCAGGTGGGAAGGACCGAGGCCCGGCGCTGCTCCCTGGCCGTGGCGTAGAGGCAGACCGCGGCGGCGGTGGCGAGGTTGAGGCTTTCGGCGCTGCCGTAGATGGGAACGCTGACCGCCCCGTCGGTGAGGGCGATGGTCTCCTCCGGCAGTCCCCACGCCTCGTTGCCGAAGACCCACGCCACCGGGCCCACGAGTTCCCCGGAGTCGGTGACGTCGTCCAGACTGCGCTCCCCCCTGCCGTCGGCGGCCAGGATGACGGTGCCGGCCCGGCGCAGGAACCGGGTGACCTCGTCGATCCGCACTCCCACCACGACCGGGAGGTGGAAGAGGCTTCCCGCCGAAGCGCGCACGCACTTGCCGTTGTACGGGTCGACCGAGGCGTCGGTGAAGACGACCGCGTCGGCTCCGGCGGCGTCCGCGGTGCGCAGGACGGTGCCCGCGTTGCCGGGATCGCGGACGTGGGACAGGACGACGACGAGCCGGGCCCGTTCCACCGCGGACAGGGGGACGTCGACGAAGGAGCAGACCGCGAGGAGTCCCTGCGGGGTGACCGTCTGCGCCAGCTCGCCCATCACGTCCAGGGTGACCCGGTGGACCGGGATTCCCGCGTGTTCGGCGGAGCGGACCAGGGACCCGTGCCGCTGCATCGCCTCGGCGGTGGCGTAGAGCTCCCGCACGACCTCCGGCAGGGCGAGCGCCTCGCGCACGGCCTGCGGCCCCTCCGCGAGGAAGCGCCGTTCACGCTGGCGGAAGGCGCGTTTGGCGAGCCGACGAGCCCCCTTGATCCTGGGGGACCGAACACTCGTGAACTCGTGGCTCGCCATAGTCGATCACACCGTCGCTCAGGCCGCGGACCTGGTGGTCGCGGGGATGGCCTTCTTGGCGGTCTCGACCAGCGCCGCGAAGGTGGCGGTGTCGTTGACCGCCAGCTCGGCGAGCATGCGGCGGTCCACCTCGATGCCCGCGGCCTTGAGGCCCTGCATGAAACGGTTGTAGGTCAGACCGTTGGCACGGGAGGCCGCGTTGATGCGCTGGATCCACAGACGACGGAACTGGCCCTTGCGGTCCTTGCGGTCGCGGTAGGCGTACGTCATCGAGTGGAGCATCTGCTCCTTGGCCTTGCGGTAGAGGCGTGACCGCTGGCCACGGTAGCCGCTGGCGCGTTCGAGAACGACCCGGCGCTTCTTCTTTGCGTTGAGAGACCGCTTCACGCGTGCCACTTGTGACTCCTCGATTGAGACTTACGTGCCGGGCGTGTGCCCGACGATGACCGCCAGGAAGTTTTGGCGAGAGTTTTCGGACCGGTGCGGTGGCCTCCGCACGGCCGCTTCCCAGGGGCGGCGCGGCCCGGGACCCGTCCGGTGGATCGTTCCGGGCGTGCGGCCGCTCACCGGCCCGGAGCCCTCCACCGCCCGGGTCTGCTAGCCGAGCAGCTTCTTGATCTTCCTGGCGTCGGCCGAGGACAGCTGCACGTCGGTGCTGAGGCGCCGGGTGCGCTTGCTCGGCTTGTGCTCCAGAAGGTGGTTCTTGTTGGTGCGGCGACGCATGATCTTGCCGGTGCCGGTGACGCGGAAACGCTTGCTGGCCCCACTGTGGGATTTGTTCTTCGGCATGCCGCCGTCGCTCCTTTACTCAGTCGGTGTGCCGCCGTCGCACGGACGGCGTGGACACTTCCGCCGCGCATGAAGAGAGCGGGGTGCGCGACCCGGGCGGGTCGCGCGACCGCGCTCGCTTCGATACGTCAGGCGGGTGCTTTCTCGGCCCTGTCAGGCCGACGCGTCGGGCCGCTGTCCGCGCCCGTCGCGGGTTTTGGCGGCCTGAGCCGCGGCACGCGCCTCGGCCTTGTGTTCGGCGCGGCGCTTGTGCGGGCCGATCACCATGACCATGTTGCGGCCGTCCTGCTTGGCCTGGGATTCGACCTGACCCAGTTCCTGGACGTCTTCAGCCAGCCGCCGCAGGAGGCGGAATCCCAGCTCCGGCCGGGACTGCTCCCGACCGCGGAACATGATCGTCACCTTGACCTTGTCGCCGCCCCGGAGGAACCGCTCGACGTGACCCTTCTTGGTCTCGTAGTCGTGCTGGTCGATCTTCGGGCGGAGCTTGATCTCCTTGATGATCGTGTTCGTCTGGTTCTTGCGCGCCTCACGGGCCTTGACTGCGGACTCGTACTTGAACTTTCCGTAGTCCATCAGCTTGGCGACCGGCGGGCGAGCGGTCGGCGCGACCTCCACGAGGTCGAGGTCGGCTTCCTGGGCGAGCCGCAGGGCGTCACCCACAGGAACTATTCCCACCTGTTCCCCGTTTGGGCCGACGAGGCGGACCTCGGGCACCCGGATACGGTCGTTGATGCGGGGCTCAGCGCTGATGGGACCCCTCCCTAAAATTCGTTGGGTTCTCGTTCGGTGCGGGGGTCTCCAGAGTGGCTATGCGCCGGAACAGCGAAAACCCCGCCAGCTGGTGCAAGCGGGGTGAACCACCGTACGAGCGGGACGCCACCGGGCTTCCCCTCAACGGTTCTACCGGGACCCGCAGTGCCCGTGGGCGCTACAGGTGGGAGGTTCGTCCTCCGCTTGCGTGTCCGGCGCACGGATGCACCGGATCAGGTCGCTACTCACTCTACCAGGAAAACCGGGCCTCCGGGGAAGACAGAGCCGTCCCGGGCATGTCATCGGATTCCCCATGAGTGGCAACACTCACGGTTCCAGGTTATTCCCGGAGGCGCGCCGCGCCAACTCGGCCTCGCCCGCGGCGCGCATCGCCTCGACCGGGGCGGCCCGGCCGGTCATCAGGGTCAACTGGACGGCGGCCTGGTGCAGCAGCATGGGGAAGCCGCCCACCACCACCGCTCCGGCCGCGGCGGCCGCCGCCCCCAGCGCGGTGGGCCACGGCGCGTAGACGACGTCGAAGACCGCCGTCCCCGAGGCCGCCACGGCGGGCGCCCACCGGTCGGCCGCCCCCGCGGGGACCGTGGAGACCACCAGGTCCACCCCCAGGTGCTCCTCGATGTCGGCCAGTGGCGCCAGGGCCACCTTGGCCGACAGGCGTTCGGCCGCCTCGGCGAGTCCCCCGGTGCGGGCGAGGTCCCGGGCCAGCACCGTCACCGCGCCGGGTTCGGTGGCCCCGAGCCGCCGCACGGCCGCGAGCGCGGACGCGGCGGTCGCCCCGGCGCCCAGGATCGTCGCGGTGCGCACCCGGTGCAGGCCCGCCTCGCGCAGCGCCTCGGTGATCCCGGCCACGTCGGTGTTGTAGGCGTGCCGCCGCCCCCGGTCGAAGACGATGGTGTTGGCCCCGCCGACCGCGACGGCCGTCTCCTCCACCTCGTCCGCCAGCGACAGAGCGACCCGCTTCAGCGGCATGGTCAGCGACAGTCCCGCCCAGGAGTCGTCGCACCCGTCGAGGAACGCGGCCAGTCCCTCCTCGGCGCACTCGTGGCGGCCGTAGTGCCACCGGTCGGCGATGCCGAGCGCGGTGTAGCCCGCCGTGTGCAGCACCGGCGAGAGGGAGTGGGCGATCGGTGAGCCGAGCACGGCCGCACGTCTCACGGAGTCCTCCTTGTCGTGGTCGGGCCCGTGTCCCCCGACGTCCGCGGGCCCGGGGAGACGGGCCCGTGTCCGCTCAGTCGGCCTGTCCCTGGTTGAACTTCTCGACCAGGTCCCAGAACTCGGCCTCGCTGTCGGTGAACTCGGTGACGCCGTTCTCGGGGTCGGTGGTCACGAAGTACAGCCACGGCCCCTCCTCCGGGGCGAGGGCCGCCTCGATGGCGTGCCTTCCGGGGCTGACGATGGGGCCGATCGGCAGCCCCTCGTGGAAGTACGTGTCGTATCCGCTCTCGTCGTTCCTGCACCGGTCCTGCTGGTCGCCGTTGATCGCGATGCCGTACTCGCCGAGGGCGTAGAAGCAGGTGCTGTCCATCTTGAGGTACATGTCGATCTCCAGCCGGTTGTACACGACCCTGGAGACCTTGCCCATGTCCTCCACCGTCCCGGACTCGGCCTGCACGATCGCCGCGATCGCCATGATCTCGTTCGGGTCGAACCCCGCCTCCTCCGCGCGACTCTCCAGATCGATCTGGGTGGCGACCTGCCGGTACTGGGCCACCATCTGACGGAGGATGTCGGCCGCCGAGGCGGTGAGGTCGAACTCGTAGGTCTCGGGGAAGAGGTAGCCCTCCGGGCCCTGGGTGGCGTACTCGGGCAGGCCGAGGGCCTCGTGGTCCTCGTAGGCCGCCTGGAACTCCTCCAGGGGGATGTCGGTCTGCGCGGCGAGCTCCTCCAGGATCTGGCCGGCGCGCAGCCCCTCGCGGATCGTCACGTAGAAGGCGACGCGGCTGTCCGGGTCGAGCAGCAGGTTGATGGCCGCCTCGGCGCTCATCTGCTCCCGGAGCTGGTAGGTGCCGGGAACGAAGTTGGCCTCGGAGAAGCGGATCTCGTTGGTGAACGCGCGCACGCTCGCGATCACCCCGGCCTCGTGGAGCTTCTCGGCGATGGCGGTTCCGCTGTCGCCCTCCTCGATGACGACGCTGACCTCTCCGGTCCCCTCACCGGAGTAGTCCGGGGGAATGACGTAGGCGCGCAGCAGCAGGTAGCCGCCGACGCCGGCCGAGCCCACGAACAGGACCAGGACCAGCAGGGCGCTCATGAGCGCGGCCTTGCTCCGCTTGCGCTTGCGCCTGGTGGTCCTTCTGCCGCCCGACCCTCTGGTGCCGCGTCGGCCGCCGCGGGAGCGCCGCGGGGGGTCCTCGTCGGCGTCGCCGGTGTCGTCGAAGGGCAGTGCGAACGAGCCGGCGTCCTCGTCGCCGGGTTCGGGGGTGCGGCGCTGCCTGCGCCCTCTTCTGGGGGATTCCTCCTCGTCGGGCTCGGGGGTGCGGGCCCGACGCCCTCTTCGGGGCGTGTCCTCGTCGTCGGGGTCGGGAACGCGCGACCGGCGCGAGCGCGCCGGCTGCTCGTCCTCCCACGGCTCCGGCTCGGTCCGGTGGGAGCGCCGGGAACGGGAGGCGTCCGGACCGTCGAACCGCTCCTCGTCGGTGTCGGCGGCGCGGCGGCGGCCCGTGCCCCGCTCGACCGTCTCCGCTCCCGTGTCGGGCGCCGTCCGCTCCGGGTCCCGGTACGAGGCGAACGACTCGTCCTCGCTTTCGGGTTTGCGGCGCCGTCCGCGGGGCCGCTCACGCAGCGCCTCGGTCTCCGCGGTGGGAAGGGTGAAGGGGCCGGTGTCGGCGGGTCCGGGCCGTCTGCGGCGGCCGCGGGGGCGTTCGGTCTCCGCCGCTCCGTCCACGCCCGCGTCGGACACGGAGGTGCGCCGCCACGCGGCGCTGTCCGCCGACGGCGTGTCCGCGCGCCGACGGCGGCCACCGCCGTACTCGTCGCGGTAGCCGCGCCCGCCGTGGCCGACGGCCGACGATCCGGTGCGCGGGGCGTCGGCCTCCCGGTGGGGCGGCCAGGGATCGGCCAGCTGGTCGGGCCGACGGGATCGGCGCGGGTAGTCGTCATACCGGTCGTTGCCGTTCATGGCGTCCCCTCGACGAGTTCACCGGGAGGCAGATGGGTACGCCGCTCGATGTCGAGGGCGTTCTGCAACAGGACGGTGGCCGCGGCCTGGTCGATGACCGACCGGCGGGCCCTTCCGCCCTGGGCGCCGCGTCTGCCGTAGGCGGCGCCCGTCTGCAGCTGCTGCTGCGCGGTGACCGTGGTCAGCCGTTCGTCGACCAGCCGCACCGGGACGGGCGCGAGTCTGCGCGCCAGTGTCCGGGCGAAGGAGCGCGCGGTGCGGGCCGCGCGCCCCTCGGCTCCGGACAGCGACGCCGGGTAGCCGACGATGACTTCCCGAGCTTCGTGCTCAAGTACGAGGGCGGCGATCCGGTCGAGGTCCCCCGGACCCCGGCGGACCGTCTCCACCGGGGTGGCCAGGGTGCCGCTGGGGTCGCTGCGGGCCACCCCGATACGGGCTGTACCGGGGTCCACCGCGAGTCGCACGCCCGTCCTCAACGGGGGTCTCCCGGGTCCGGACGGACTCCGGCGTCCGTCGTTCCCGCCGCCGCCAGAGGTCGGGACGGCGGTCGCCGCCCTCCGCTCACGACTCCTCCGCCACTCTCTGCTCCACGGCGCGCAGCGCCGCCTCGACCGCGGTGGCGTCGCTTCCGCCGCCCTGGGCGATGTCGGGCCTGCCGCCTCCGCCGCCGCCGAGCGTCCGGGCCGCCACGCCCACCAGTTCTCCCGCCTTGAGCCCGTTGGCCTGGGCCTCCTTGTTGGCCGCCACCACCACGACGGGACGGTCGCCGGGGACGCCGGCGACCACCACGACCGCGGGGGCGTGCTCGCCGAGCCGTCCGCGCACGTCCAGCGCGAGCCTGCGCATGTCGTCGGCGGCGGTGCCGTCGGCGACCCGGTGGGTGACGACGCGGGTGGCGCCGTGCTCGCGGGCGTTCGCGGCCAGCCCCTCGGCCGCCTGGAGGACCTGGGCGGCGCGCAGCCGCTCGATCTCCTTCTCGGCGGCGCGCAGCCGGGAGACCACGGAGTCGATGCGCTGCGGCAGCTCCTCGCGCGGCGCCTTGAGCTGTTCGGAGAGCTGGCCCACGAGCGCGGACTCGGTGGAGACCCGGCGCAGCGCGTCGAGTCCGACCAGCGCCTCGACGCGGCGCACCCCGGAGCCGACCGAGGACTCCCCCAGCACCTTGACCAGGCCGAGCTGCCCGGTGGCGCCGACGTGGGTGCCGCCGCACAGTTCGCGGGAGTAGTCGCTCATGTCCACCACGCGCACGCGGTCGCCGTACTTCTCGCCGAACATGGCCAGCGCGCCCATCTGCAGCGCCTTGTCGATGGTGGTCTCCAGGTACTGGACCTCGATGTTTCGGGCCAGGACCGAGTTGACCTCCTCCTCGACGTGGGCGATCTCGGCCGCGTCGAGCGGCTTGTCGGCGGTGAAGTCGAAGCGCAGCCGCCCCGGCTGGTTCTCCGAACCCGCCTGGCCCGCGGAGGGGCCGAGCGCGTTGCGCAGCGCGGAGTGGATGAGGTGGGTGGCCGAGTGCGACCGGGACACCGAGGCGCGCCGACCGGTGTCGATGGCGGCGTGCACGGTGTCGTCGACGGCGATCTCGCCGTCGCGCACGGTGCCGCGGTGCACGAACAGGCCCTTGATGGGCTTCTGCACGTCCTCGA
Source organism: Thermobifida halotolerans (assembly GCF_003574835.2). Lineage (NCBI taxonomy): Bacteria > Bacillati > Actinomycetota > Actinomycetes > Streptosporangiales > Nocardiopsidaceae > Thermobifida > Thermobifida halotolerans. The sequence continues at coordinate 2,871,767 of NZ_CP063196.1, forward strand.
TGTCGACGACGCCGCGGCCGTCGACGGCGACGGTGCCCCTGTCGGCGAGCTGGCCGCCGCTCTCGGCGTAGAACGGGGTGCGGTCGAGGACGAGCTCCACCTGGTCGCCCCTGCGTGCGGCGTGGGTGGCCTCGCCGCCCACGATGATGCCGAGCACCCGGGCCTCGCCCTCGGTGTCGGTGTAGCCGAGGAAGTCGGTGGGGCCTCCGGTCTCCAGCAGCCGGGCGTAGGTGCTGACGTCGGCGTTGCCGAGCTTCTTGGCCTTGGCGTCGCGCTTGGCGGCCTCGCGCTGGCGCTGCATGAGCCGCTGGAAGGTGTCCTCGTCGACCCTGAGGCCCTGCTCGGAGGCCATCTCCAGGGTCAGGTCGATGGGGAAGCCGTAGGTGTCGTGCAACTGGAAGGCGTCGGTGCCGGAGAACTCGGTGCCGCCGCTTTGCCTGGTGCGCTCGACCGCGCGGTTGAACAGCGTAGTGCCCGCGCGCAGCGTGTTGGCGAAGTTCCGCTCCTCGGCGTCGATGATGCTGTGGATCGTGTCGGCGTCGGCGCGCAGTTCGGGGTACTGGTCGCCCATCGCGTCGATGGCCACGCCGGTGAGGTCGTGCATGTGGAACGACTCGTCGCCGGAGAGCAGGCGCAGGTTGCGGATGGAGCGGCGCAGGATGCGGCGCAGCACGTAGCCGCGCTTCTCGTTGCCGGGCTTGACCCCGTCGGCGACCAGCATGGTGGCGGTGCGCACGTGGTCGGCGACGACCCGCAGGCTCACGTCGGAGCGCTCGTCGGCGCCGTAGGTGACGCCGGTCAGCTCCGCGGCGCGCCGGAGGATGCGGCCGAGGGTGTCGGTCTCGTAGATGTTGTCGACGCCCTGCAGGACGGCGGCCATGCGCTCCAGGCCCATGCCGGTGTCGATGTTCTTGCTGGGCAGTTCGCCCAGGATGGGGTAGTCCTCCTTGCCGGAGCCCTCTCCGCGCTCGAACTGCATGAACACGAGGTTCCACACTTCGAGGTAGCGGTTCTCGTCGGCGACGGGGCCGCCCTCGGCGCCGTAGGCGGGGCCGCGGTCGAAGTAGATCTCCGAGCACGGGCCGCACGGGCCGGGCACGCCCATGGACCAGAAGTTGTCGGCCTTGCCGCGGCGCTGGATGCGCTCGGCGGGCACGCCCACCTTCTCCCGCCAGATCGTCTCGGCCTCGTCGTCGTCGTGGTAGACGGTGACCCACAGCCGTTCGGGGTCGAAGCCGAATCCTCCGTCGGCGACCGAACCGGTGAGCAGTTCCCAGGCGAACGGAATGGCCTGGTCCTTGAAGTAGTCGCCGAAGGAGAAGTTGCCCAGCATCTGGAAGAAGGAGGCGTGCCGGGCGGTCTTGCCGACCTCGTCGATGTCAATGGTGCGCACGCACTTCTGGGCGCTGGTGGCGCGCGGGTAGGGCGGCGTACGCTGGCCGAGGAAGTACGGCTTGAACGGCACCATGCCGGCGTTGACCAGCAGCAGGGTGGGGTCCTCAGCGACGAGACTTGCCGAGGGCACCACGGTGTGTCCGTTCTTCTCGAAGAATGCGAGGAAGCGGCGAGCGATCTCTGCCGTCTCCATGTGATGCCCTCCTGGTGAATGAGACTCCAGTCGACCGGTACGGACGGACTGAGGTGTCCCGGCCGGGACTCGGCGCGTGATGCGGATATCAGGCGCCCATAGTAGAGCGAACGGCACGTGGAAGTGTCCCATTCCACGCCGCCGTCGCAGCTCCGGCACCGGGGACACTCTACTAATTTCGGTCGGTGCCGCGACCTCGGCGACATCTCCCGATATTCGGGGAGATCGGTCGCGCATCGCCTGTCTCCCAGGCTACCCGTTGCTGCTCGGAGCACCCGGAGGCCACCGGACACGCCGGAACGCCCGGGCGTGTCGCGACAGCCCAGAATCCTAGTGGCGGTGACCCGCTCGTGATCTTGCCCCCGGGCACGCCCGGCGACCGGTCCTGACCCCAGGGTCGCTCTCGCGGCATGAAGGGACCACGGCTGCACCGCGTGCCGTAAAAGGCGGGACGGGGTCAGGCTCCGATGAGGCGGCTGGTGAATCCGGCCTCGATGAGCGCCTGGTAGGCGGTGTGGACGTCGTCGGGTACGTGCTGTGCGACGGCGAAGCCGCGGCCGGGGTATTCGATGATCCGTTGCAGGTCGCCGACCATGGTGTCGATGACGAGCCGGTCGTCGCCGATGCCCGCCAGGTAGTCGCGGAAGGCCACCGGTTCGGAGGCGCACACCGCCTCCACCTCGGGCCAGACCCTGCGGGTGGTGGCGTAGCCGCGCCGCTGCATGTAGGGCATGGTCACCAGCATCACCGTGGCCGGGTGGAGGCCCGCCTCGGCCAGCACCTGCCGGGAGAAGGCGATGTTCTGCCCGGTATTGGCCGCATCAGGCTCCACCAGGATGGCCTCGTCGGGCACGCCCAGGGCCAGGGCGTGTTCGCGGTAGTGCACGGCCTCGCCGCGGGGAAACACCTGAGCGGTGGAGGGGCTGTTGCCGCCGGTGAACACCATGCGGGGAAAGAACCCGGCGTGGTACAGCTTTGCCGCGCACGTGGCCACGCCCAGGTCGTGGCAGCCCAGCACGACCGCCGCGTCCACCGGCCGCAGGTCATGGTTCATCTGGTGGTAGTTCCAGACCCGCTCGGCCAGGCGGTAGTGCTCGTCGGTGATCGTCAACCGGGTGCCCGGCATGGAGAGTCTCCTCGGATGGTGTCTTCAGCGGTGGACGGTCGGGATCGCAGCCCGGATACGGGCGATGCTGTCGAGTTGGTGATTGAGCCGGTAGCGTGCGGCCACCTTGGCTGCAAGGTCAAGGCTGCGCAGCCCGTCGTCCCGGGTCGCCGGGTCAGACACCAGGACATGTCCCTGGGCGGTGGTCAGACGTACCCACTGCATCGGCGCCGGGGTCGTGGTGGTGCGGTGGGCGATGTCGATGCAGCGCAGGGCACGGTCCAGGTCTCCCGCACCCCGGTGGGCCAAGGCGAGCTTCTGGTGTGCCACCGACCAGTCGTCAGGTTCCGACAACTCCTCGAACTCACGGATGGCGGTGGACATGACACGGGTGGCATGGTCGTACTCACCGTGCTTGCTCAGTGCGGTTCCCACCCACAGCAGAGCGCGTGCACGATCACGGCGGGACAGTCGGCCGTCGCCAGCCAGCCGCTCGTAGCTTCGGGCCGCGGTCTCCAGTCGACCGGACATTTCGGTGATCACGGTCATCGAAAGTTCCATCTGGGCCACACGGCGAGGAGTGTCGAGTTTCCGGAACATTGAACAGGCGCTGATGTAGGCCTGTTGAGCCGCAGCAGAGCCGAACAGGATTCCCCGGTCGCGTTGGAGATCACCGATTAGGGCGGTGGACCGGGCGAACAGGTACCGTCCTTTGTCGTCCAACTCCAGTGGACTGAAACGGCTCAGCCACCGGTCCAGGAGGTTCTCGGCGAAGACGAAGTTCTGTTGGGAGAGCGCCGCGACAGCGCGGTCCAAGTCGTCGGCCCAGGATTCGTCATCCACTGGCAGCAATTCACTCACAGGTTCCCGTTGATCCGTTGCCGCAGAGGCAGCGGCCGTGGAGAGGTTCGCTGCAAAGCGCAGGCGCGCCGCGGAGTCGGCGCGGGCGAGTGCGGTGTCCAGGATGGCCTGGGTGTCGGGGCGGGGCTTGGTGGAAGCCAGGAGCTTCTCCTATTTGGAGACCGTTCGCGCACCGACGCCCAGGTGTTCGGCGAATCCGCGCACGCTCATCCGTAACGCCAAGCGCAGGGCACGGGCTTCCCTCCCGGTCCAGCGGTGCACAGCCACCACGGGCGTTCTCCTCCCAACCCCTTCTCCTTCCCGAGTCTCAAGCAAAGCAGATACGCCTTCGCGGGGCTACGGAAGTGCGACGGTCGGTCATTCCTCTGCTGTGCAGACACGGTCAGACTTGGACCGTTCCTTTTCCATGGCGGACCGCCCACGGCAGAAAGAGCACGATGTCCTCGATTTCTCCACTCTCTTCCGAGTCAGCACGGACGGCCATGGTTGATGCCATGGCGGCCGAGCGTGTCCGGCTCGGCGTACAGCCGCTGCCGCAGAAGGTTGAAGAGGCCCTGCGTGCCGTCCCCCGCGAGGCGTTCCTGCCCGGACTGCCGCTGGCCGAGGCCTACGACCCGCACCAGGCGGTGGTGACCAGGCGCGACGACGAGCGGGGGGTGGCGCTCAGTTCGGTGTCGGCACCCACCATCGTCGCCACCATGCTGGAACGTGCCGACCCGCGCCCCGGGCATCGGGTGCTGGAGATCGGCTCGGGTGGCTACAACGCCGCCCTGATCCGCCGTCTGGTCGGTGAGAACGGCCAGGTGACCTCCATCGACATCGACCCTGATGTCATCGCCCGCGCCGAGCGGTGCCTGAAGAGCATCGGCGTTGACGACGTGCACCTGGCGGTCGGCGACGGCGCCCACGGGTTCGCCGCCCGGGCGCCTTTCGACCGGATTCTCGTGACCGCAGGAGCCTGGGACCTGCCGCCCGCCTGGGAGGAGCAGCTCACCGAAGGCGGTCGCCTGGTGGTGCCCATGCGGATTCGGGGCCTGACCCGCTGCCTGACCCTGCGCCACGCTCCCGAAAGGGGGTGCTGGGAGGCGGTGGCGGTGGACATGTGCGGGTTCGTGCGCATGCAGGGCAGGGACGAGCACTGGGAAGCCATGCCCTGTCTCCACGACGAGGACGGCCGCCAGGTCGCGCTGCGTCTGGAGGACGGCCCCGAGGTGGATGAGAAGGCCCTGCGTGAAGCCTTGGCCTGCGAGCCGGTCACTGTCTGGCCGGACGTGCTGGTGGGCGCGGAAGAGCCCACCGACTCCCAGGACCTGTACCTGGCCTCGACCGCCGACCGGTGGGCGCAGTTGACCGCCGAGCGCGGCGCGATCAGGGCCAGACTCGTCAGCCCGATCTCTCGCCTGGGCACCCCGGCCCTGATCAGCCCCGAGGGCACCGGTTTCGCCTACCGGACCCTGCGCCGCTGCCCCGACCGCGCGGACCGGTGGGAGTTCGGCGCGGTCGGCCACGGCCCCCACGCCCGCGCAACCGCCGAACACCTGGCCCGGCTGATCGGCGACTGGGACCGCGACCACCGCCACGGCCCCGGACCCCGCATCACCCTGTCTCCCGCCACCACCCCCGATGATCGCCTCCCCGTCGGCACCGCCGGTCCGTTTGAACAGGGTTCTGTCTCCGGAGCGCCAGACCGCCCCTTGTGCCCCGGTCCGGGGTTTGACCAACTCCCAGGTGTCCAAGCGTGCCTCCCGTTTGCTCGTGCTGCCACGGACAGTAAATCAGACTAGAAGGAGACTAGAAAGGGACTTGTCTGTGTCCGGAGGGTGAGACGGCGTCGTTCAGTCTCCGCCGCCGATCCGCTGTCGCAGCGCGAGCAGGAAGTCGCGGGTGTCCTCCACGGGCAGGGCGCGTTCGGTGAAGCGTCCGTGGAGGGTGCGGTAGGCAGCGACCTCGTCGGGGTCGGTCAGGACGAGTTCGCGGGTGTGGGTCTCGACGATGACGCGGGGCTCCTCGTCCTCCTCGTACAGCAGGAAGCCGTGGGAGGGCACCGCGCCGGAGGGGGTGGTGAGCGGCAGGACCCGGACGGTGACGTTGGGCAGGGTCGCCACCGACAGCAACCGGTCGATCTGAGGCAGCAGCACGGAGCGGTCCTCGGCGTGCCACCACAGCGCCGCCTCGGTGAGTGTGAACGCGAAGTCGGTCCGCTCCCGGTAGAGCGCCTCCTGGCGCCGCAGCCGTTCGGCCACCGCCGCCGCGACGTCCCCGCGCCCCGAGACGTCGGCGAGCGTGAGCACCTGGCGCGCGTAGGCGGCCGTCTGCAGCAGTCCCGGCACCAGGGTGGGTTGGAAGGAGCGGAGGAGGGTGGCGCGCTCCTCGATCGCGGCGACCTCGCGCTGCCGACGCGCCAGGCCGCCCCGGTGGGAGGCCCGCCAGTGCCGGGCCTCCACCAGCGCGGCCTCGGCCAACTCCGCCACCCGGGACAGTGCGGCCGTATCCGCGCCGCACGTGCGCGCCCAGGACTCGGCGTCGCCGCGGGACGGACGGGTGCGGCCCCGCTCGATCTTGGAGATCTTCGACTGCGACCAGCCCAGCGCGGCGGCCAACTGCTCCCCCGACCGGCCGCTGTCCAACCGGAGGGAGCGCAGCAGCCGCGCCAGTTCGGCGCGGGCCGCGTGCTGCCGGGGTGACTCGGACAAAAGCCTTCCTTCTCTAGTCTCCTTCTATTCTAATAAGAAGCGTTCGAGGGAAGCATCCCACCCCGCAGAGACCACGGCCACGTCGCGGACCGCAAGGAGCGCCATGAGCATCATTCCCCCCTCCGAGTTCGCCGCCCGCTTCCTGTCCTGGTTCCACACCTCGGTGTTCCGCCTGGAAACCCTCGACGCCTATGTGGCCGACAACGAACGCGAACCCTACCGCCGCTTCCTGGCGGGCCTTCCCCAGGACCTGGATTGGCGGCGCCCCTGGCAGCGACTGGTCCGCGACATCCGAACCAGCGGACGCGGCATCGGCCGCGTCCACATCGTCCCCGACGAACTGACCGACTACCTGAGATTCGAACTCACCTGCGCCTACCCCTCCAGTGTGGACGCCGGAGAGGACGTGCGCATCCTCAGCAGGGCAACCGCCGACTCGCTGGGCCTGCCCGACGGGGAGGACTACTGGCTGTTCGACGACGAACGCTCGGCACTGCTCCACTACGACGACGACGGCGAGTTCCTCGGCGTCGAGTTCGCCGACCCGGCCCGCGCCGCCCAGCACGCCGACTGGCGGCGCACCGCCCAGACCGCCGCGATCCCTCTGGACGACTACCTCAAAACCGTTGGCCTGTCAGCCGAACGCTGACCAACCCCTGGAGCGCCCATGACCGACCACCCGTTCACCGACGCCGACTTCCGCAAGTCCGACCGCAGCGGCGACTTCGGCTGCGTCGAAGCCGCCATCACCCACCACACCCCCGACACCATCGGCCTGCGCGACTCCGTACACCCCCGCCAGACCGTCCTCTGCTTCTCCCCCAAGGAGTGGACCGCCTTCACCGCAGGACTCAACAAACTCTGACCGACCGCCCGTGGGAGGCCGCTGGCCTCTCACGGGCGAACTGGGTTACATGCCCGCTTTGTCTGGGAGGCTCGGCAGCCTCCACGTAGGCGCATGGCCCCGGAGGGACTGCAAACTCCCCGTCCCAAAGCACGGGCGCGGTCGCCAACCCCTCCCAAGGGCCAGGAAGCAGGCGAAGAGGCTACCGGGCCTCCCGGCCGAGGCAGACCAGAACCCCGAACGCCCTACAGCTCACCTCTGGTGGCCGCGCGCAGGAAGGCGTGCCACTCGGCGGCGGGGAAGGAGAGGAACCCGAGGCCGCGCTGCGTAGAGTCGCGGACCGCGACCCGGGTGGGGGTGGCGAAGAGGGGACCGGCTTCGACGCAGCTTCCTCCACCGCTTGGACTGTGGCTGCTGATGTGCCAGCCGACTTCGACGCAGTTGCCGTCAGTGTTCAAGCTGTAGGTACTGGTGTGCCAGCCGACCGGCGACTGCGTCCCCTGGTCCTGGTTCATGGCAGGTCCCTCTCCAAAGCTGCGTTGAACTCGCTGGCGCTGTCGCTGTTCCTGCCCCGGGCCACGACGCAGGAGAGCCCGTTCCGCTTCCTTCTGCTGGACGACCCGGTCCAGGCGATGGATCCGGCCAAGGTCGCCGGACTGGCCCGGCTGCTGTCCGACATCGCTCGGGATCGGCAGGTCGTCGTGTTCACCCACGACACCCGACTCGTCGAGGAGATCCGCTACCAGCGGCTGCCCGCCACCTGTCTGGAGATCACCCGTGGGGAGCGCTCCAAGGTCGTGGTTCTTCCCAAGACCGATCCGGTCACCCAGGCGCTCAGCGATGCGCGGAGATTCTCGAAGAGGGTCAGCCGGGAAATCTGTTCGGAGGTACTGCCCGGCCTGTGCCGCCAAGCAATCGAAGCCGCCTGCAAGGACGCCGCACGGCACCGGATGATCGCCCAAGGCAAGGGGCTCAAGGAGATCGAAGAGCGCTTCGAAGACGCGGAGAAATTGGCCGAGCTGGCCGCGCTCGCCCTCTTCGACGAGTCCTCCCCTGACAAGAACGTCGACAACTGGGTCCGGAAACACTGTCCCGACGCGGTGCAGATCCTGCGGACCTGCACCAAGGGATCGCATGAACACGTAGTGGTCAACAACCCGGACACGTTCGTCAGCCAGACCCAGAAACTCGCCACCCGGATCAGGGCGGCGGCTGAGAAGAACGGAGGACGAGAGTGAACCGTCCCGCCGAACTGCTCGCCACAGCCGACACCCTTCTCGCCTCGCCCCTTGACCGCAGCTTCGGACCCATGCGACGCGGCACGGTCTTCCTGCTGCGCAAAGCACTGGAGGAGATGATGCGCGAGTACTGGCGGGAGGTCCGTCCAGAACTCGCCGAAGGCAAAGGCAAGACTCACGCGCAGTCACTGTGCCTGGGCTACCGGGGACACACCGACCTGGCCGGACGCTGGTCGGCGCTGTGGCTCGGGTTGAGCCGAGCCTGCCACTACCACCAGTGTCCGCTTCCGCCGTCGATCACCACGCTGACCGCCTGGCGTGACGAGGTCGCCGCACTCCTCCCGGAGTTCGAGAAGCTGAGTCTGGCAGGGAAATGGGAGCTGTGAACACCCCGGCGGGCGGCACCGGAGGCGTGGTCCGGTGCCGCCCGCCGGGGGCGGGCTCAGTTCTCCGGCAGCGCCGGGGGTTCCCGCCGCGCCGGGTCCGCGGCGTAGCGGCGGAGCAGTTCCTCCTCGTGCTCGCGCACCGCGTCGGCGACGTCCTCGTTGAACTCGCGCAGCGCCTCCTTGTAGGAGGTGACCTGTTTTTCGACGCGGTCGGCGATCCCGCCGGGGGTCCAGGCGCGGGCGGCGCGGTTGACGCGGTACACCACGTAGCCGCCGACCACCGCCCCGGCCACGAAGTAGACGGTCCGGCCGATCACGCGCTCTCCCTCCTGCGCCGGGTGCGGATCAGCGCCAGCGCCCTGCGCCGCCCCAGGACCCGGCGCACCCCGTAGGACAGCGACGCCACCTTGACGAGCGGGCCGGTCACCGCCGAGCGGGTGAGCTCGGTGATCGTGGAGACGTCCTCGGTGGTGCTGGCGAGGTTGGCGGTGATCTCGTCGACCCGGTCGAGGGACCCGTTGGCGCGTTCGACCGTGGCCGCGAGGTCGTCGAGCAGCGGGGCGGTGCGTTCCCGGAACTCGGACACGGCCCTGGTGGCCTCGGTCAGCAGCCGGGTGAGCTTGAACAGGGCCACGCACAAGAACACGGCCACCACGGCCCAGACCACCGCGGCGACCAGGGCCGCGAGTTCTCCTCCGGTGAGCATGCGGACTCCGCTAACGGTTGGGTTCGTTGGGGCTTCGACGGGGCCGACCGGGTGTCGGCGCCGACGGACGGCTCCGGTCCGGCGGCGATGCTGCCCGGGGGGTCGGGCCGCCGCCTCGGAAGGAGCCGAATTGGGTCTGACACTATCGTGAATTCTCTGTTCGCCACGGGACTTCGTACGGCGCTTCCGCCTTCGCGTCTGCGAGATCCCGCCGCCCGTCGCCGCGGGTGTCCGTACGATCGGACTGCCGGAACAGTCGACCCCTCCGTTCCACACCTGATGACCTCGCGCACCGGTCACCCGCGGTGAATGCGGCACGGCGCGGAGTGGTGTGTTCGGTCGGAGAGAACCGGAGGGAGGATGGTGCCGTCTCAGTCTGACAAGATGACCGAGTTCTCCCGATAATGGCGATAACCACCCACTGGCTACTACTGCGCCTTCCATCACTTCACCTCGGACTTTTTGAGACAGGACCACGATGAGCCGACGTTCCGAACGGACGATCTCCGTTCTGGTCCCACCCGATCTGGCCCCCACAGCGCCGGAGGATCCCCGTCACATCGGCCCGTACGTGTTGGTGGGACGGCTCGGTTCGGCAACCGCGGGCAGCGTGTACGCCGCCGTACACCCGACCGTGGAGCCGGACGCGCTGCTGGCGGTCAAGGTCGTGCCGCCCGCCCACGTCGCCGACGAGGCCGCCCGCTCCCGGCTCGAACAACGGCTGCGCGCCCTGGGAGCCGTGGACGGGCGCTGCTACGTCCCACCCGTGGCGTTCGACGTCCAGGACACGCCGCCCTGGCTGGCCATGCGCTACGCCCCCGGCGTGCCGTTGGAGCGGTACGCGCGCCAGCGCGGCCCCATGAGCCTGGGTCGGCTCACCGCGCTGGCCGCCGGGCTGGGCGAGGGGCTGTCCGCGCTGCACTCCCTGGACCTGGTGCACGGCGACCTCAAACCCGGCAGCGTGCTGCTCAGTTCCGCCGGACCGCGCGTCCTGGACTGCTCGCTGTCCGGTGAGGCGTCCGTGCCGCCCGTGTCGACGCCCTGGTCGAGCCCCGAGCGCCTGCGGGGCGAGGCGCCCAGCGCGGCCTCCGACGTGTTCGCCTGGGGCGCGGTCCTCGCCTTCGCCGGAACCGGCCGTCCGCCGTTCGGCACCGGCTCCCCGGAGGACGTCGCCCAGCGGGTCGGGTCGCGGGCCCCCGACCTCGACGGCATCGCCGAGGAGATCCGCCCGCTGCTGGAGTCGGCGCTGGCCGCCGACCCCGAGCAGCGGCCGAACGTCCGTGACCTGGTGCGCTCATCCATCGAACTGTGGGAGAACGGTCTGGGGTCGGTCGGCAGCGAAGCCGGTCCGGGCTCCGGAGTCACCCGGGTGCTGACCCGGGAGTGGCAGGGGATCGTGGAGCCGGCGCTGCTGCCCCGCGTGGTCCACGTGGACGACCGCGCCAAGGGCAGGAAGAGCGGCCGCATGTCCGTCACCATGCCCGTTCCCGTGGTCTCCCCGCCGCAGCCGGCCGCCCCGGCCGGACCCCGGCAGTCCTCCGCCGCCGCGGAGTCCGAGGCGGCGGCCACGACCGCCACCTTCGCGGCTGCCCCCGCCGCCCCCTCCGCTCCGCCCGCCCCGGCCTCCGACTCGGGGCCGAAGGGATCGAACAGGCGGCTGCTGATGCTGGTGGGCGGCGGCGTCGCGGCCCTCGTGCTGGTGGGCGGCGCCGCCTGGGGGGTGTCCGCCCTGCTCCGCGAGGACGCCCCCGAAACGCAGCAGGACAACACCGCGGCCTCCGACTCCGCGGGCGACGCCGCCCCGGCGGCCGACACGCCCCCCGAGTGGGACACCGGAACCCTCGTGGTGCGCTTCGACGCCTCCGGCGAGACCAGCCTGCTGTCCGGACCGTGGCCCTACACCCCGGTCGAGCCCGCGTCCGGAGACGACGCGTTCACGGGGCAGAACGGCGGGGAGCTCACCCCGCAGGACTGGAGCGAGCGGTGGACCGCGGTCGAGGGCGTGGAAGCGCCGTTGGAGACGCTGATCGCCTCCGACGCCGAGGTGCTGTGCGCGTACTTCTGCCTGACCCCCGGCCAGTTGTACGTCGACGCGGAGGGCCGGGGAACCTACGAGGTCACCGGGCGCGACCTGGCCAACTACCTGAGCTGGGGAGACGTGGTCATCGCCGAGGTGACCTTCGGTGAGCGCGACCCCGAGACCGGCCTCCCGGTGATCACGGAGGTCACCGAGCTGTACCCGCCCGCGAACTGAGCGCAGGGGCGGAGACCGCGGCGTCTCCCCGTCGGCGTCCGCCGGACGGCCGCGGCCCGGGAGCCGACCGTTGCCGGAGGCTCTCCGGTCCCGGGAACGTCGGTTCTCCCGCCCCTTCGCCCCGACGGCCGCGGAGCCCGCGTCCCGGACGCCGGCTCCGCGCGCCGTCACGGCCCGCCCGGACGGACGAGCGGGAGGTCAGCCGGACCCGCCGCGCAGCACGCCCCTGATCCGCCGCAGCACCTCGGCGAAGCGGCGTTCGGCGCCGTGGGTGGTGGGCCGGTAGTACTCGGCGCCGTCCAGCGGTTCGGGGAGGTGCCGTTGGGCCACGACCCCGCCCGGGTGGTCGTGGGGGTAGCGGTAGTCCGCCCCGTGACCGAGGTCGGAGGCGCCCCGGTAGTGGCTGTCGCGCAGGTGGGCGGGGACCGCGCCGAGGCGGCCCGCGCGCACGTCGCCGACGGCCCGGTCGATCGCGGTGACCACCGCGTTGGACTTGGGGGCCAGCGCGATGTGGATGACCGCCTGGGCGAGGTTGATGCGCGCCTCGGGCAGGCCGACCAGTTCGACGGCCTGGGCGGCGGCGACCGCGACCTGCAGGGCGGTGGGGTCGGCCATGCCCACGTCCTCGCTGGCGTGCACCACGACGCGGCGGGCGATGAAGCGCGGGTCCTCCCCCGCCTCGATCATGCGGGCCAGGTAGTGCAGGGCGGCGTCGACGTCGCTGCCGCGCATGCTCTTGATGAACGCGCTGACCACGTCGTAGTGCTGGTCCCCGGAGCGGTCGTAGCGCACCGCGGTGCGGTCGGCCGCGCGTTCGACGTCGGCCACGGTGATCTCGGCGCGCTCCCCGGCGACCAGGGCGGCGGCCTCCAGGTAGGTGAGAGAGCGCCGGGCGTCGCCCCCGGCGAGGCGCACCAGGTGGTCGGCGGCGTCCCCGCTCAGGGTGTGCCGGCCGGCGAGGCCGCGTTCGTCGGTGAGCGCGCGCTCCACCACGGTGCGGATGTCGTCGTCGGTGTGCGGTTCGAGGGTGAGCAGCAGGGAGCGGGACAGCAGCGGGCTGATGACCGAGAAGAACGGGTTCTCGGTGGTCGCGCCGATGAAGCTCACCCAGCGGTTCTCCACCGAGGGCAGCAGGGCGTCCTGCTGGGTCTTGCTGAACCGGTGCACCTCGTCGACGAACAGCAGGGTGCGGACGCCGCGCATGCCCAGTTCCCGGCGGGCCTCGTCGACCACCGCGCGGATGTCCTTGACCCCGGAAGTGACCGCCGACAGCTCCACGAAGCGGCGCCGGGTGGCTCGGCTGACCACCGTGGCCAGTGTGGTCTTGCCGGTGCCGGGAGGTCCCCACAGCAGCAGCGACATGGGGGCGTCGTCCTCGACGAGCCGCCGCAGCGGGCTGCCGTCGCCGAGCAGGTGCCGCTGTCCGACCACCTCGTCCAGGGTGCGGGGGCGCATGCGCACCGCCAGGGGTTCCTGGCTGCGGTGGGCCTCGGCTCCGGCGTCGTCGAACAGTGTTTCGGACACACCTCCACCCTAGTCGCCGGACGTCACCGCCGTGCGGCGCGGAGGCGCGGGGCCAGGAAGCGCAGCAGCCACCAGGCCAGCAGGCCGACGCCGCCGCCCACCAGCGCTCCCCCCACCGTGTCGGAGAACCAGTGCACGCCCAGGTACATCCGGCTCCACGCCATCACCACGGTGAACGCCGCTCCGACCAGCAGCACCGGCACACGGGCCCACTTCGGACTGACGGCCGCGGCGGCGACGGTCAGCACCGCGGCGAACGCGGTGTGCCCGGACGGGTAGGCCGCCGTGTCCTCGGCGACCAACTGCTCCAGCGGGCGGGGACGGCCCAGCAGCGCCTTGGTCAGCGGGACCGTGACCAGTGACGTGGCGGCCCAGGCGAGCGCGACCAGCAGTACCGACGACCAGCGGCGCAGCAGCACCAGCGGCAGCAGCAGTCCCGCCACCAGGACGCTGCCCCACGGCCATGCCCCGATGCGGTGGAGGAAGACCGCCGCGGCGGTCTCGGAGGGGGTCCGCTCGTCGGAGACCTCCTCGGTGAGTGCGACGTCCCACCCGCCCAGGGCGGGCGGGTCGGTGTCCACGGCCAGGGGAAGCGCCAGGGCCGCGAAGGCGAGCAGGAGGCCGACCGCGGTCCCTCCGAGGCGGGCCATCGGGTCAGCGGACCCGGGCGACGAGGATCGCGATGTCGTCGCTGCGTCCCGCCGGAGTGAGCCTGGCCAGGGCGGTGGCCGCCTGGTGGACGTCGGCGGCCTTGGCGTCGAGTTCCCTGCCGACCGCGGCCAGACCGTCGTCCATGTTCACCTCCGAGCTCTCCACGAGGCCGTCCGAGCACATCAGCAGTGTGCTGCCCGGCGGCAGGGAGCGGGAGCTGACCGGGTACTTCGCCTCGGAGTCCACGCCGACGGGCGGACCGGTCTCGGGGCTCCACACCTCGTATCCCGAGCCGGTGGCCAGTACGACGGGGGGCTGCCCGGCCCAGGCGGCCTGGATCTGTCCCAGGTCCACGTCGATCACCAGGTAGCCGCAGGTGGCGAAGACGATCTCGCCGGTCTCGGTGAGCAGTCGGTTGGTCTCGGCCAGGACGGTTCCCGGGTCGCTCTGGTTGCTGGCGTAGGCGCGGAAGGCCATTCGGATCTGGCCCATCGCGGCGGCGGCCTCCACGCCGTGCCCCTGGACGTCCCCCACGACCAGGCCGATGCGGCTGCCGGGGAGCCTGATGGCGTCGTAGAAGTCGCCGCACACGCGCCATCCGGCGCGGGAGGGCAGGTAGCGTACGGCGACGTCCAGTTCGGGGAAGTCCGGGGGCTGCGGGGGGAGCATGCGTTTCTGGACGGCGTCGGCGAGTTCCAGTTCGGCGCGCTGGCGGTTGACGCGCTGCAGCGCCTGGCCCGCCAGTCCGGCCAGGGTCAGCATGAGCGCGCGCTCGTCCGGGGTGGCGTGGTGGGGCTGGGTCCAGGCCACCACCCACACGCCGAGGGTCACCTTGGCGTCGCCGAAGACCGGGACGAAGGCCCAGGAGTGGCTTCCGGTCCGCCGCAGGGTCCCCTCGACGGCGGGGAACCGTCCCAGCAGTTCGGAGCGGCTTTCGAAGAAGCGCGGCTGGCGGTCCTGCAGGACGGCTCCGGTCGGGTAGGAGACGTCGCGGTGGTCGTGCTCTTCGAGCCACCTCTCGACGTTCGCGGTCCTGGTGCTGTGGAGGCGGAGTTCGTCCTGGTCCAGCAGCATGACGTGGGCGCTGTCGCCGCCGAAGATCGGCAGGAACTCCCTGCCGAGCAGGTCGGTGACCTCCTCCACCGTGGTGGCCGAGACGAGTTTGGCGGCCAGTTCGTTGACCTGTCGGCCCTGCGCGGCCTCGATGCGTCGGCGGTCGGCCAGGCGCCGGACCAGTTCGACGTGTTCGGTCATGTCGTCGACGACGCCGACGAGTCGGGGGCGCTCCCCGCCGACGTAGGCGCCGCGCGCGTACAGCCACCGCTCGTCGCCCACCTGGTCGAACATGCGGAACCGCTGCTCGTAGTCGCGCCCCTGGTAGGAGGTCTCCAGGGCGTCGCGCAGCCGGGCGACGTCGTCGCGGTGCACCCGGGCCAGGCACTCCTCGAGGGTGCACGCCTCTCCGGCGAGCATCCGTCCCAGTGGGGAGGGGCCGAACAGTTCGCTCAGTCTTCCGCTGGTGAGGTCCAGCGACCACAGGGCGGTGTCGGCCTCGCGCAGCCGGAGTTCGGTGACGATGCGCAGGGTCTCCTCGTCACGGCTGACGGCCGACAGTTGGACGACGACTCCGGCGACCTCGTCCGCGGCGGCGGTGGAGGGCAGGGGACGCGCCTGGACCACGGTGCGGTGCGACCGCCCTCTCGCCGTGCGGATCGCCAGGTCCGGCCACTGTCCGGGGGCGCTCCCCCGCAGTGCCCTGCTGTGCTGCTCCCAGGCGCGGCCGTGGTCGTCGGTCTCGAACAGTTCGGGCCAGTGCCGTCCCGCGACCTCGGTGGGCGAGTAGCCCAGCAGGGTGGTGAAAGCCTGGTTGACCAGGAGGACCGCTCCGGCGCGGTCGGCCACGAGCATCGCTGTGGGCGCATGGCGGAACGCGGTACCGGCCGGATCGTCCATTTGCGCCGCGGGAGCGTCGGTCTTTCCTCCAGAACCGGCGAAGTCGTCCGTCGTGCCGGTCGATCTGTTCACGTAATAGTTCATCCCCGTGTCGTCGCGAATGTCCTGTCCGCGTCCGCGGACCCCTCCCGAACATCCGATTCACCCTACTTTAACTAAATAACCCCCTTTGCGCAGGTCATCGACCATGGAGAAGGACTTCCCGCATCGTCCCACCGCAGGCGGGCAATCGGCAATGGGGGCGAAAAGCCGCCGATCCCAAAGAATTCACCACGAACAGGACACCGGGACCGGTCAATTCTTGCCGTTCTCTTGACCTTCACATTGCCTGACGACATCGGGATTCTCGACACACCGTGGACAATTCTAGCGCTCCGGTTCCCCGGCCACCCGTGGCCGTGTCGGGTGTTTCCCGGAGCGGCGCCGTGCCGCTCGCACGCGCAGGGCCCCGTGGCGGCGGATGCCGCCACGGGGCCCTGCGGTCCGCGGCCGGCTCAGCGGGCGGCGCCCGCCAGGGTGCCGGTGACCTCGCCGTCCGGGTCGAAGATGGTGCACAGGATCTCGCGGTCGCCCTGTTCCCAGGAGCTCTCGGTGGGCGAGAAGTAGGAGAAGTCGAGCACGGACTCCTCGTAGGGGAGGCCGACGAAGGAGTCGAACTCCGTCATGCAGAAGTCGTCGGCGAACGTCTGGATCTCGTAGTCGCCGGGGTAGGGGCCGTCAGGCATGTAGCCCGCCGCGTAGGCCTCGGAGTCGTGCGGTTCGCTGCAGGGGACGACCTCGACGGTCGTGACCTCCTCGGCTCCGCTGTTGTCGGGCGGGAAGCAGTCGCCGACGGCGATGGCGAAGACGTCCTCCTCGCTCGTTCCGCTCGTGTTCTCGAGCTGCTCGAGGTCCTGGAGGGCCTCCTCCAGGTCGCCTCCACCGGGGAGGAGCAGTCCGCAACCGGACAACGCGAGGGTCGCCGCGGCGATCGCGGTGGTGGCGGCGGCACGGCCGACTCCCCACCGGAGTGAATCCAGGGTCATCAATTCTCCACTGTGGACACAGAACGGGGGTTGGCGATACCGGCCTCCGGGCAGGACACGGAGTCCTCGTCGCGGTAAGAAACGTCCCGACTCTCGGTACCGAGGCGTGTGCGGGGTCATGGCCGCTCGGAACCGTCACGTGCGGTGGGCGGTATCTGGTGGAGTGACCTTAGCACCCGCCTATGACATTCCGGATAGTTCGTGCCACATCCGGCCATTTTCCCCTCGCAGCCGGGTTCTCTCCCGCCTCTCCTGCCGCGATCCTCCTCACTGTCTGTGACCCATCTCATATCCCCGGCGGGCGGAGGCGCCGGTGCGGAAACGCCCCGAGGGCCCGACCGGAAACGGCCGGGCCCTCGGGGGTTCGGAGGCCGGGGCTCAGAAGGAGAAGACGCCGTCGGTCCCCACGTCCGCCTCACACGCGTTGCCGAACCTCTCCGCGTAGGAGACCGTGCGCTCGCCCCAGGTGCCGGTCGCGACGGCCGTCACCGGTGCCCAGACCGCGGGACACGGCCCGGGGACACTGGGCAGCCGTGCGAAGTGGCCGTCGACCGCGCGCAGCGAGTCGCAGGCGCCCCTGGGGTCGGGATGGGTGCCCCCGTCGGGGCCGCACGTCAGCGTCACCTGGGTGACCCGCTCCCCGTGCGAGTTCTCGTCGATGATCACGGTGCCGGGATCGGGGACGATGGTGAGCACGAGGTCGGCCTTGGGTTCAACGGGGCCCGGCGAGATGCCGGGGTCAGCGGACGCGCTGGCGCCGAGGGGAAGGACCGCGGCGCAGGCGGCGACCGCGAGGGTCGCCAGGACGCGTCGGATTGCCGTGGTGGGCATGGGTCACCTTTCGCTCGTCCGTTTCGGGACATGCATGCGCGGGTGCTCCCCACCGGCCCGACGGATCACCTACCGTCGGCGACCGGTCCGCGACGCAGCATCACTGTAATGAGCAGGAAATCTCCGAGAAAGCCCCATATGACCAGAAACCACTTTTCCCGCGAACCGATTAACTCCCAACTGGGGATATCTTTCCGGAGGAAATGAGGCAACGGTAGAAAATGTTTGCCCTCTCCTGTTCTGCCCGGCGGACCCTCCGTTCCCGCGGTCTCCGCGAAAACGGACGCCGTTGGGGCGGGCCCGGGCCCGCCCCAACGGCGTCGGTGTGGATTCCGACCGGTCAGGCCGTCTCCTCCGGCACGGAGTCGACCCCCGCCTCCCGGCGCTGCGCCGCCGTGATCGGGGTGGGCGCGCCCGTCAACGGGTCGGCCCCCGACGCCGTCTTGGGGAAGGCGATGACGTCACGGATCGAGTTCCCGCCGGTCAGCAGGGCGACGATGCGGTCCCACCCGAAGGCGATGCCGCCGTGCGGCGGAGGACCGAACTTGAACGCCTCCAGCAGGAAGCCGAACTTCGCCTCCGCCTCGGCCTTGCTGATCCCCAGCGTCTCGAAGACGCGCTGCTGGACCTCGCTCTGGTGGATACGGATGGACCCGCCGCCGATCTCCAGACCGTTGCACACCATGTCGTAGGCGTAGGCCAGCGCGTTCGCCGGGTCCTCGTGGAACGTGGCGACGAACTCGGGCTTGGGGCTGGTGAACGGGTGGTGCACCGGGGTCCACCCGCCCTCGTCGTCCTCCTCGAACATGGGGGCGTCCACCACCCACAGAAACGACCACCGGGACCTGTCGATCAGCCCCAGCCGGTTGCCGATCTCCAGACGGGCCGCGCCCAGCAGTTCCTGGGCGGCCCGGCGGGCGCCCGCGGCGAAGAAGACGGCGTCCCCCGGCTCGGCGTCGACCGCTTCCAGCAGTCCGGACTTCTCGGCGTCGGACAGGTTCTTGGCGACCGGACCGCCCAGCGTCCCGTCCTGCTGCACCAGCACGTAGGCCAGTCCCCTGGCACCGCGCGCCCGGGCCCAGTCCTGCCAGCCGTCGAGCTGCTTGCGGGTCTGCGCGGCCCCTCCGGGCATCACCACGGCGCCCACGTAGGGGGCCTGGAAGACGCGGAAGTCCGTGTCGGCGAACAGTTCGGTCAGCTCGGTCAGCTCCAACCCGAAGCGCAGGTCGGGCTTGTCGGAGCCGAAGCGGTCCATCGCCTCCCGGAACGGCATGCGCGGCAGCGGCAGCGGGATCTCGTGGCCGAGGACCTCGCTCCACAGCCGCGCCACCAGCGCCTCGCCGACCCCGATGACGTCGTCCTGGTCCACGAAGCTCATCTCGATGTCGATCTGGGTGAACTCCGGCTGCCGGTCCGCGCGGAAGTCCTCGTCCCGGAAGCAGCGGGCGATCTGGTAGTACCGTTCCAGGCCGCCCACCATGAGCAGCTGCTTGAACAGCTGCGGGGACTGCGGCAGGGCGTACCAGTGCCCCGGCTGCAGGCGCACCGGCACCAGGAAGTCGCGGGCGCCCTCGGGGGTGGAACGGGTCAGGTACGGGGTCTCGACGTTGACGAAGCCGTGCTCGCGCATGACGTCGTGGACCACGAAGCTGGCCTTGGACCGGGTGCGCAGCGCCCCGGCCGTCTCCTGGCGGCGCATGTCGAGGTAGCGGTAGCGCAGCCGGGCCTCCTCGGAGACCTCCTGGGAGCCGTCGAGCGGGAACGGCAGCGGCGCCGCCTCGCTCAGGACCTCGATGCGGGAGGCGACGACCTCGACGGCGCCGGTGGCGATGTCGGGGTTCTCGTTGCCTTCGGGGCGGACCCGGACCGTGCCGGTCACCTTGACGCAGTACTCCGAGCGGAGGTCGTGGGCGAGCTCGTCCTCGCGGACCACGACCTGGACGACACCGGAGGCGTCGCGCAGGTCGAGGAAGACGACGCCGCCGTGGTCGCGGCGGCGAGCCACCCAACCGGCCAGGACCACGGTCTCGTCTGCGTGTTCGGCGCGTAGCGTGCCCGCCTCGTGCGTGCGGATCAACGGGGTTCTCCTTCAGCAGTGTCGGAATGTCTCAGTCATTGCCTGACGCGTGCGGCCGACCGGCCCCGCGGGGCCGGTGCCGGTATCTCGTCTCCGCTGCGGCTGAGCTCCCGAAACCGCACGCGGTGCGATGCTGCTGTTCATTGTCTCGTTCACGGTCCTCGCGCTGCGTGAGCTGCTGGGCGGGGCCGCCCTACAGGTCGCGCAGGAAGGGGTTGGTGGCGCGCTCGCGGCCGACGGTGGTGCGCGGGCCGTGCCCGGGGAGCACCGCGGTGTCGTCTCCTCTGCTCAGGCAGACCCGGGACAGGCTGCGCAGGATCTCCGCGTGGTCGCCGCCGGGGAAGTCGGTGCGCCCGATGGAGCCCGCGAACAGCAGGTCCCCGGTGAGGAGGACCTCGGGGGCGTCCCCGGTCGCGGGCAGTGCGTAGACGACCGAGCCGGGTGTGTGTCCCGGGGCGTGCGCCACGGTGATCTCCAGTCCGGCCAGGCGCAGGACCTGGCCGTCGGCGACCTCGACCACCCGCTCCGGTTCGTGCAACCGCTCGTGGCCGAACAGCGCCGACAACTGCGCGGCCAGGGCAGGGTCCACTCCCCTGGCCGGATCGCTCAGCAGCGGACGGTCCGCGGCGTGCGCGTACGCCGCGACGCCGTGGGTCCGGCACACGTGCGCGGCCGACCACACGTGGTCGAAGTGACCGTGGGTGAGCAGGACGGCCGCCGGGGTCAGCGCGTACTCGTCCAGCAGCTTGGCCACTCCTTCTGCGGCCTGCTGCCCCGGATCGACGATCACGCACTCCGCTCCCGCTTCCGGGGCGACCACGTAGCAGTTCGCCGCGAGCGGTCCGGCGGGAAAGTCTGCGATGAGCACGGTCGGCGCTGACCTCGTTTCCAGAGCTGAGGGCACTGTCGGTTACTCCATGAGCGTACCGACGCCGTGACGGTTGTGGCGACACGATATCGCCGCCGACGCGCGGTGGGCGGACGGCCGTCCCCCGCGGCCGGTGCGGGCGCGGTCCCCGAGAGCGGGTGGGGCGAGGAGGGCATACGGGGGAACGGTCACTCTGCAGCCGCAATTCATCACCATTCGGTCACCACGCTGCCCGTGACCCTTTGCCAAACGCCGTGACGGTGTCATATTGGTCCGTGCCCGGACCGTGCTCGATGTTCCTTGCCGGATCTGGGCGGCGACATCACAGGTCGATCCGGCGGATACGGGTAGATTCGTTCCCAAACGTGCCAACGCGCCGTCGCTCCGACGGGGGATCGCGTCTCGGCCGCAGTGCTGGTGGCACGCTGCCACGACCATACGGACCTGACGAGCATCAGGCTCATCACTTCAGGAGGACACGGTGACCACGGACCCCTGGGGCCGCGTAGACGACGACGGCACGGTCTATGTGCGCACGAGCGAGGGCGAACGTGTCGTCGGGTCATGGCAGGCGGGGGCGCCCGAGGAGGCCCTCGCCTTCTTCAAGCGCAAGTACGATTCGCTGCTGACCGAAGTGGAACTGCTGGAGAAGCGTCTGGCCACCACCGACCTGTCCGCCGCGCAGGCACTGGCGAGCGTGCAGAAACTGCGTACGGCCGTGACCGAGGCACACGCCGTCGGCGACCTGGACTCCCTGGCTCGGCGTCTCGACGTTCTCACCGAGCGGATCGAGCAGCGCCGGGTCGAGCAGAAGCAGGCCCAGGAGCAGGCGCGTGTCGAGGCCCGCGAGATCAAGGAGCGGATCGTCGCCGAGGCCGAGCGGGTCGCCGAGGAGACGACGCACTGGAAGACCGGCGGCGAGCGCATGCGGCAGCTCATCGACGAGTGGAAGGCCGCGCCGCGCGCCGACCGCGCCACCGAGCAGGCGCTGTGGAAGCGCATGTCGGCCGCGCGCAACGCCTTCTCCAAGCGGCGCAAGGCCTACTTCGCCGGACTCGACGAGCAGCGCGAGCAGGTGCGCGAGGTGAAGGAGCGGATCGCCGCCGAGGCCGAGGCGATCGCCGACTCCACCGACTGGGGCCCCACCGCGGGCCGCTACCGCGATCTGATGCAGCAGTGGAAGTCCGCAGGGCGGACCGACCGCGCCACCGAGGACGCGCTGTGGGAACGGTTCAAGGGCGCCCAGGACCGCTTCTTCTCGGCCCGTAACGCGGCCTTCGCCGAACGCGACGCCGAACTGCGCGGCAACGCCGAGATCAAGGAGAAACTGCTGGAGGAGGCCCGTCAGGCGCTGCTTCCGGTCACCGACCCGCGCGAGGCCCGCGCGAGGCTGCGCGACTTCCAGGAGCGCTGGGAGGAGGCCGGCGCGGCGCCGCGCGACGTGCGGGACCGCCTCGAAGGGGCCTTCCGCAAGATCGAGGAGACCGTGCGCAGGGCCGAGGAGCAGGAGTGGCAGCGCACCAACCCCGAGGCCCGCGCCCGCGCCGAGGCGACCATCGCCCAGTTGCGCGACTCCATCGGGACGCTGGAGCGGCAGTTGGCCCGTGCGCGTGAGGCCGGGGACGACCGCAGGGCGGACGAGGCGCGGGAGTCGCTCGAGGCCCGCCGTTCGTGGCTGGCCGAGGCCGAGAAGGCGCTGGAGGAGATGAGCTGAGGTGATCGACCGCGGTGGGCGGCGTCCCGGGGGGCCGGGACGCCGTTCGCTGTGTCAGCGCCGCGTCGTCACGGCGTCTCCCGGGCCCGGCGGCTGCTGACCTCCTGCGGGGATTCGTCGTTCATCACCACGGTCAGCAGGACCGCCGCGTCCTCCAGCGCGGTCACCGCGTGTCTGGCCTGCGGAATCAGCAGCAGGTCGCCGGAGCGGGCGTCCCAGGAGTCGTCTCCGGCGGTGAGGCGCACCCTGCCGCGCAGCACCTGGAGTGTGCTCTGTCCGGGGTTGGGGTGTTCCGACATCCCCGCTCCCTCACGGAAGGCGATCAGGGTCTGCCGAAGGGAGTGCTCGTGCCCGCCGTAGACGGTGGTGGCGCTGCGTCCCGCCGACACCTCGACGGCGCGCCGCAACTGCTGCTGGGCGAGCGCGTCCAGTGAGAGTTTCTGCATAGCGCCAGTCTGCGGGGTGGGCGCGACCGACAGAACGCGACACTCCGTTAATTCCGGACTCGGTACACGTCGTAGACGCCGTCCACTCCGCGCACCGCCTTGAGGACGTGGCCGAGGTGGGCGGGGTCGGCCATCTCGAAGGTGAACCGGCTCAGCGCGACAC
Source organism: Thermobifida halotolerans (assembly GCF_003574835.2). Taxonomy (NCBI): domain Bacteria; kingdom Bacillati; phylum Actinomycetota; class Actinomycetes; order Streptosporangiales; family Nocardiopsidaceae; genus Thermobifida; species Thermobifida halotolerans. The sequence goes on from NZ_CP063196.1 coordinate 2,894,694, forward strand.
GGTCACGGCTGGTCTGCACGGTCGCCGACAGGATGTTGACGTGCTGGTCGGACAGCACCCGGGTGATGTCCGACAGCAGTCGGGTGCGGTCCAGCGCCTCGATCTGCAGGGCCACCAGGAACATGGAGTTCCCGGTGGGCTGCCACTCCACCGGGACCATGCGCTGGGAGTCGAGGTGGTTGACGTTGACGCAGTCGCTGCGGTGCACCGAGACGCCGGTGCCCCGGGTGACGAAGCCGACGATGGAGTCCCCCGGAACGGGGGTGCAGCACTTGGACAGCCGGACCCACACGTCCGGGTCGCCCTGGACGACCACGCCGGGGTTGCTCGTGGTGCGTGTGCGCGGAGCGCGGATGGGGGTGGCGACCTCGGCGACGTCCTCCTCGTTGTCCAGCATTCCCAGGGAGTCGACGAGTTTCTCGACGACCCGATGGGCGCTGATCTGGTTCTCGCCGACGGCCGCGTACAGCGCGTCCAGGTTGGGGTAGCGCAGGTCGTGGGCGAGCGCGATCATCAACTCGCCGCTGAACAGCCGCTGGACCGGCAGTTCCTGTTTGCGCATGACCTTGGCGATGGCGTCCTTGCCCTGCTCGATCGCCGCCTCGCGGCGCTCCTTGGTGAACCACTGCCGGATCTTGTTGCGGGCGCGGGCGCTCTTGACGAAGTTCAACCAGTCGCGGCTGGGCCCGGCGTCACCGGCCTTGGCGGTGATGACCTCGACGGTCTCGCCGTTGTGCAGTTCGCTGTCGAGCGTGACCAGACGGCCGTTGACCCGCGCGCCCACCGTGCGGTGGCCGACCTCGGTGTGCACCGCGTAGGCGAAGTCGACGGGGGTGGCGCCCTGGGGCAGCGAGATGACGTCGCCGCGGGGGGTGAAGACGAAGACCTCCTGCACCGACAGGTCGAAGCGGAGCGACTCCAGGAACTCGCCCGGGTCCTTGGTCTCCTGCTGCCAGTCGATGAGCTGGCGCAGCCAGGCCATGTCGTTGGAGGTGCTCCTGTTCCTGGTTCCGCCGGAGCTGCGGTCCTCCTTGTACTTCCAGTGCGCGGCGATGCCGTACTCGGCGCGCCGGTGCATGGCGCGGGTGCGGATCTGCAGTTCCACCGGGCTGCCCTCGGGACCGATCACGGTGGTGTGCAGGGACTGGTACATGTTGAACTTCGGCATCGCGATGTAGTCCTTGAACCGTCCCGGCACCGGGTTCCAGCGCGCGTGGATGGTGCCCAGCGCCGCGTAGCAGTCGCGGACGCTGTCGACGATGACGCGGATGCCGACGAGGTCGTAGATCTCGTCGAACCCGACGTTGCGGGCGATCATCTTCTGGTAGATCGAGTAGTAGTGCTTGGGGCGGCCGCGCACCGTGGCCTTGATCTTGGCTTCGCGCAGGTCGGCGGAGACCGCCTCGATGACGTCCTGGAGGTAGACGTCACGGCGCGGCGAACGCTCGGAGACCAGGCGGGCGATCTCGTCGAAGCGCTTGGGGTACATGGTCGCGAACGCGAGGTCCTCGAGCTCCCACTTGATGGTGTTCATGCCCAGGCGGTGGGCGAGCGGAGCGAAGATCTCCAGCGTCTCGCGGGCCTTCTTCTCGCGTTTGGCCTGCGGCAGGTAGCGCAGGGTGCGCATGTTGTGCAGCCGGTCGCAGAGCTTGATGACCAGGACGCGGATGTCGCGGGACATCGCCACGACCATCTTGCGCACGGTCTCGGCCTGGGTGGCCTCGCCGTACTTGACCTTGTCGAGTTTGGTGACGCCGTCGACCAGTTCGGCGATCTCGTCGCCGAAGTCGGCGCGCAACTGGTCGAGGGTGTAGGCGGTGTCCTCGACGGTGTCGTGCAGCAGTCCGGCGGCGATGGTGGCCTCCTGCATGCCGAGTTCGGCGAGGATGGTGGCCACCGCGAGGGGATGGGTGATGTAGGGGTCGCCGCTCTTGCGTTTCTGTTCGCGGTGGTGGTGCGCCGCCACCTCGTAGGCGCGCTCGATGAGGCGGACGTCCGCTTTGGGGTGGGTCGCGCGGACGGTTTTGATGAGCGGTTCGAGGACCGGGTTCATGGTCGTTCCCCGTTGGGCGCCGAGTCTGGCGAGCCTGCGTCGGACCCGGACCGTGGACGACGGCCCGGGCTGCGTGGTGGGTGGGGTGCGCGTGTCGGCGTCGCCGTGGGCCTCGGGAGCAGCGGAGGCGGGGGGCGCGGACTGCGGTTCCGGGGCCGGTTCGCCCCTGTGGCCCTCGTCGCCGTGCGTCCGGTCCGGTGGCAACGCCCCCGCGGCCGGTCCTCCGGCGGAGTCGGGGGTTTCGGGGCGCACGGGTTCGGTGCTGGTCGATACCGTTTCGCTGCGCATGACACCCTCCCGCGGCTGAGCCGGCGAGGCCGCCACCACGCCGGACGGTTCGTACAGGCCGAGAACGATGGGACGTGATCGTCGCCATCCGACGCACCGGTTCGATGAGCGATGCGGGTGCCTGAAACACCCGTATGTCCTTCCAACGCGATGCCGCGGTACCGTCATTCCCCAGTCTAGGACCGTCCACGGACGGTGGGTCATGCCCCGTTCGGTACGCCGCGAGGGTTCTCACACGGTGTTCTTCCGGGTGGTCAGACCGTGGCCAGGGCCCGCAGGTCGACGTCGGCCAGCTTCTCGCGTCCTTTGAGGAACCCGAGTTCCAGGAGAACGGAGAATTCCACGACGGTACCACCTGCCCGCCGGATCAGATCCACCGCGGCCCGTCCTGTGCCTCCGGTGGCGAGCACGTCGTCGACGATGAGCACGCGGCTGCCCGGGGCGACCACGTCGGCGTGCATCTCGACCGTCGCGGTACCGTACTCCAGATCATAGGACTCGGCGAGGGTCGCCGCGGGCAGTTTCCCGGCTTTGCGCAGGGGGACGAAGCCCGCTCCGAGTCGCACCGCCGCGGGCGCGCCGAAGATGAACCCGCGCGCTTCGAGCCCGGCGACCAGGTCGATCCGCCGGCCCTCCAGCGGCGCGGTGATGGCGTCGACGACCGTCGCCAGGCCGGTGGGGTGGGCGAGCAGCGGGGTGATGTCCTTGAACACCACGCCGGGCTGGGGATGGTCGGGGATGTCGCGCACGTACCGGGCGATCAGCGTGGTCACGTCAGCGGTCATGGACGGAAGGCTTTCTCGGTTCGGTGGGGGGATGGGCGGTACCGGTCCCGGGCGCGGGTCCGGTACCGGGGGACGGGCGGTGCGGGACCGGGGGCTCAGGAGCCGTCCCTGCCGTCACCGAAGTCGGGACGGTCCTCGGGCGGGGTGTCGTTGTCGGCGTCCCGGGGGGAGACGACCTCTCCGATGCCCGCCTTGACCATGCGGATGCGGGTGCCCGGCGAGATCTCCACTTCCACGTCGTTGTCGTGGACGTCGATGACGGTCCCGTAGATCCCCGCCTTCGTCATCACCTCGGTTCCCGGTGTCAGCGAGTTCTGCATCTGCATCTCCTGCTGCCGGCGCTTCTGCTGCGGCCGGAAGAACAGCAGGTAGAAGACGAGGATGATGAGGGCGAACATCAGCAGTTGGCTGATCAGGCCGGCGCCCTGGTTCTGTTGCTGCTGTTCTGCGAGAGTGATCAGGCCCTGCACGGGGCGTCCTTTCCTGGGTCTTCGTGGCCGCGCCGACCAGTGGGCGCGGCTGCGGTCGGCGACACGCTCGCCGTCAACGAACGGGCTCGCTCGGAGGTTCCCCGCCGGGGCGGGTGGCGGCCGCCTGCCCTGCCAGCCTACGGCTCCTCGTCGGCGTCGAACAGACCGCCCGCGCCGAAAGCGGCGTCGGGGGGCGGGGTCAGTCCCATGTGCGTCCACGCCTGGGGGGTGGCGACCCGGCCGCGGGGGGTCCGGGCGACGAATCCCGACCGGACGAGGAAGGGTTCCGCGACGACCTCCACGGTCTCGGGCTCCTCCCCCACCGACACCGCGAGGGTGGACAGGCCCACGGGGCCGCCCCGGAACCGGCGCAGCAGCGCGGTCAGCACGGCGCGGTCGAGGCGGTCCAGGCCCTCGTCGTCGACCTCGTAGAGGTTGAGGGCGGCGCGGGCGCTGTCCAGGGTGAGCCGTCCGTCCCCGCGGACCTCGGCGTAGTCGCGGACCCGGCGCAGCAGCCGGTTGGCGATCCGGGGGGTGCCGCGGGAGCGCCGGGCGATCTCGGCCGCGGCGTCGGCGTCCAGTTCGGCTCCCAGCAGGCGTGCGGAGCGGCGCAGGATGACCTCCAGCTCCTCGGGGCGGTAGAAGTCCATGTGCGCGACGAACCCGAACCGGTCGCGCAGCGGGGCGGGCAGCATCCCGGCCCGGGTGGTGGCCCCGACCAGGGTGAACGGGGCGATGTCGAGGGGGATCGCGGTCGCGCCCGGCCCCTTGCCGACCACGACGTCGACCCGGAAGTCCTCCATGGCGACGTACAGCATCTCCTCGGCGGGGCGCGCCATGCGGTGGATCTCGTCCAGGAACAGGACCTCGCCCTCGCGCAGGGTGGACAGCACCGCGGCCAGGTCCCCGGACCGTTCGATGGCGGGGCCGGAGGTGATGCGCAGCGGGGCCCCGAGTTCGGCGGCGACGATCATGGCCAGGGTGGTCTTGCCGAGTCCGGGGCCGCCGGACATCAGGATGTGGTCGGGGGCCTTGCCGCGCCGCTGCGCGCTGCGCAGGACCAGGGAGAGCTGTTCGCGTACGCGCTCCTGGCCGACGAACTCGTCCAGGCTCCTGGGGCGCAGCGCTCCCTCGATGGCGTGTTCGTCCAGGTCGGCCTCTGGCGACACCAGTTTCCGTTCGTGCTCGCTCATCGGCGCTCCTCTAGGCGCGGCTGAGTCTGCGCAGGGCGCTGCGCAGCAGGACGGCGACGTCGGGCTCCTCGCCCGCCTCCGCGGCGACCGCGTCGGCCGCGGCCTCGGCGTCGCGCGTCGACCAGCCCAGGTTGACCAGTCCGGAGACCACCTGGGGGCGCCACGGCAGGGAGGCGGGCGCGGCGGCCCGGTCGGGGGCGGGCGGCTGGTCGTCTCCGGCGGGCGCGCCGAGTCTGTCCTTCAGTTCCAGGACGATGCGCTGGGCGCCCTTCTTCCCGATTCCCGGCACCTGGGTGAGCGCTCCGGTGTCCTCGGCGGCCACGGCGCGGCGCAGCGCGTCGGGGGTGTGGACGGCCAGCATGGCCAGGGCCAGGCGCGGTCCGACCCCGCTGGCGGTCTGGAGGCGTTCGAAGACGTCGCGTTCGTCGTCGTCACCGAAGCCGAACAGGGTGAGGGAGTCCTCCCGGACCACCAGCGAGGTGGCGACGGTGGTGTGCTCGCCCACCCGCAGCCGCGCCAGGGTGGCCGGGGTGCAGTGCACGGTGATACCGACTCCGCCCACGTCGACGACCGCCGTCCCGCCGCCGCGGGACGCGACCCGGCCGCTGAGGAACGCGATCACTGTCTCCCCCTCCTTCGCACCACGGGGCTCACAGGCCGTTGGCCTGGCGGGCGAGTTCGATCCTGCGGGCGAACTCCTGGCGGGCCCGGGCGACCCGGGCCTGGGCGCTGCCGCGCCACAGGTGGCAGATGGCCAGGGCGACCGCGTCGGCGGCGTCGGCGGGTCTGGGCGGGCCGTCGAGCCGGAGGATGCGCGCCACCATGGCGCCCACCTGGGCCTTGTCGGCGCGTCCGCTTCCGGTGATGGCGGCCTTGACCTCGCTGGGGGTGTGCAGGGCGACGGGCAGGCCGCGGCGGGCGGCGCAGACGACGGCGATGGCGCCGGCCTGCGCGGTGCCCATCACGGTGCGCACGTTGTGCTGGGCGAAGACCCGTTCCACGGCGACCGCGTCGGGCCGGTGCTCGTCGAGCCACTGCTCGACCCCCCGCTCGATGCCGAGCAGGCGCGCGGGGAGCTCGTCGTCGGCCGGGGTGCGCACCGCTCCGGCCGCGACCATGGTGAGCGTGCCGCCGACGGAGCCGTCGACCACGCCCACGCCGCATCGGGTCAGTCCCGGATCGATTCCCAGTACGCGCACCGTTCCCCCGTTTCTCGAACGCTCGTTCGCAGAGCCTACCGGCCCGCGCCGTCACCCGGCGCTTCTGCCCGGAGAACACGCGCGCCCCGGACCGTGCCGGGGCGTGCGTGAGTGGGGCGGAGCCGATCAGCCGATCTTCGCCATGATGTCGTCGGGGATGTCGGCGTTGGTGTAGACGTTCTGCACGTCGTCGGAGTCCTCGAGGGCGTCCACGAGGCGCAGCACCTTCTTGGCGCCCTCCTCGTCGAGAGGGACCTCCATGCTCGGCAGGAAGCTCGCCTCGGCCGACTCGTACTCGATCCCGGCGTCCTGCAGGGCGGTGCGCACCGCGACCAGGTCTCCGGCCTCGCAGACGACCTCGAACGCGTCACCCAGGTCGTTGACGTCCTCGGCGCCGGCTTCGAGCACCGCGAGGGTGACGTCGTCCTCGGTGGTGCCGTCCTTGGGGACGATCACCACGCCCTTGCGGTTGAACAGGTAGGACACCGATCCCGCGTCGGCCATGGACCCGCCGTTGCGGGTGACCGCCACGCGCACCTCGGAGGCGGCGCGGTTGCGGTTGTCGGTGAGGCACTCGACGAGCAGCGCGACTCCGCCGGGGGCGTAGCCCTCGTACATGATGGTCTGCCACTCGGCGCCGCCGGCCTCCTCACCGGCGCCGCGCTTGCGGGCGCGTTCGATGTTGTCCAGCGGGACGGAGTTCTTGCGGGCCTTCTGGATGGCGTCGTAGAGCGTGGGGTTGCCGTCGGGGTCGCCGCCTCCGGTGCGTGCCGCCACCTCGATGTTCTTGATCAGCTTCGCGAAGAGCTTGCCGCGCTTGGCGTCGATGGCGGCTTTCTTGTGCTTGGTGGTGGCCCATTTGGAGTGGCCGCTCATGCCTGTCCTTTCACCATGTCGACGAAGAGCCGGTGGATACGCGCATCACCGGTGAGCTCGGGGTGGAACGAGGTCGCCAGCAGCCCCCCCTGCCGTACCGCGACGATCCTACCGGCCCGTTCCCCGCGGGAGACGTGCCCGAGCGCCCGGGCGGCGGCGCCGACCGACTCGACCCAGGGGGCGCGGATGAAGACGGCCTCGACGGGGCCGCCGTCCACACCGGTCACCTCCACGGGGGCCTCGAAGGAGTCCACCTGGCGCCCGAAGGCGTTGCGCCGCACCGTCATGTCGATCCCGCCGATGGTCTGCTGGCCGGGGGCGCCGTCCTCGATGCGGTCGGCGAGCATGATCATTCCCGCGCAGGTTCCGTAGGCGGGCATTCCGGCGGCGATGTGCTTGCGCAGCGGTTCGAGGATGTCGAAGGCGACGGCCAGCCGCCACATGGTGGTGGACTCTCCGCCGGGGATGACCAGGCCGTCGACCGTGTCGAGTTCGTCGGGGCGGCGGACGGCGAGCGCGCGTGCGCCCACACTCTCCAGGGCGCGCACGTGTTCGCGGACATCGCCTTGGAGTGCGAGCACTCCGATGGTGGGTGGGACGGACGACAAGGAACGACCTCGCTTGGCTGCTCACGTTCACGGCCCGCCGGGGTGTGCTCCGGCGGCGCGGGCCGCGCCCGAGACGCCGTCCCGCGTTTTCCAGGGTAGGCGGTTCGGCGGGGCGCACAGGACGGCGACGGCGGTCGGCGGCCCCGGGCGGGGTTTTGGGAGCCGAGGTCGCAGGACCCCCCGGGTGGAGGCCGCCTGGCAACCGGTCCGGGAAGTCGGGTAGGCGAGGTGTTCCGCCCCCGGGCGGGCCACCACGGGCTGGCGCAGGAGTGGGCAGGCGCGCCCGGCGCCGCGACCCACCCGCGCTCCGCGGACAGACCGGAGAGAAGAACACCGGCCACCACAGGCCGACACCCCGGGTCCGGACCGGCCCGGAAAGCGCGGGAGGAGGGAAGGCGCGGGCGGGTCCGCCTCCGGGGGCCGCGGTGCGCTCCGCACCTCGGCCGGGGGCTCGGCGACCCCGTCCTCCCCCACCGTGCGGGGTGCCCGGTGGCCGCACCGGGCGCCCCGCACGCGGGCGGACGGGCTGCTACCAGCCGCGTCCCGCGTAGCGCTGGGTGTCGTCGAGCTCGTCGAGGTTGATGCCGACCATGGCCTCGCCCAGGCCGCGGGAGACCTCGGCGATGGTGTCGGGGTCGTCGTAGAAGGTGGTGGCCTTGACGATGGCCTCGGCGCGCTTGGCGGGGTCGCCGGACTTGAAGATGCCGGAGCCGACGAAGACGCCCTCGGCGCCCAGCTGCATCATCATGGCGGCGTCGGCCGGGGTGGCGATGCCCCCGGCGGTGAACAGCACGACCGGCAGCCTGCCTTCCCGGGCGACCTCCCTGACGAGTTCGTAGGGGGCGCGCAGTTCCTTGGCCGCGACGAACAGCTCGGCGTCGTCGAGGGTCTTCAGGCGCCTCATGTCGGCGCGGATCTGGCGCATGTGGCGGGTGGCCTCGACGACGTTGCCGGTCCCGGCCTCGCCCTTGGAGCGGATCATGGCCGCGCCCTCGGCGATGCGGCGCAGCGCCTCACCCAGGTTGGTGGCGCCGCACACGAACGGCACGGTGAAGTTCCACTTGTTGATGTGGTGGGCCTCGTCGGCGGGGGTGAGCACCTCGGACTCGTCGATGTAGTCCACACCCAGCGACTGCAGGACCTGCGCCTCGACGAAGTGGCCGATGCGGGCCTTGGCCATGACGGGGATGGACACGGCGTTGATGATGCCCTCGATCATGTCCGGGTCGGACATGCGGGCCACACCGCCCTGCTTGCGGATGTCGGCGGGGACGCGCTCCAGGGCCATGACCGCGACCGCTCCGGCGTCCTCGGCGATCTTGGCCTGCTCCGGTGTGACCACGTCCATGATCACACCGCCCTTGAGCTGCTCGGCCATGCCGCGCTTGACGCGGTCGGTGCCGACCGTGCTTTCGGTGGTGTTCTCGGCGGTGTTGGTCACGGCTGTGGGCTCCATGTTCTCGGTGGACACGGTTATCGTCTCGATGCGAGGAGGATCTTATTGGGTGGGGCGCGCGCCGCCCGAGGCGGCCTCCCGCTCCCGCGCCTCCATGGTAGGTCCCGCTTTGTCCGTTTCTGTGGACAAGGTGGCGCCTTGGGGCGCGGGGTTGCGCCGGAATGGCGACCCGTTGACACAACGCCGCCCCGTCACCGGTCATTCCCGTCGCCCCGCGTCGGGGAGCCGTCCCAGCGCTGGTCGACCGGTGCGGGGGGTTCGTCGTCCATCTCGAAGTAGGCGGGCAGCCGCGCGTGTCCGGCCAGGTGCAGCACGCCCACCAGGCGGGAGGAGCGGGCGGTGTGGATGGCGGTGACCGTGTCGTTGTAGAAGCGGCGGGCGATGTGGACGCGCCTGGCGGCGGCGTGCGCCTCGGCGACCAGGTCGCCGCCCGACCCGGGGGGCGTCTCGGCGAGGACCGCACGCAGGACCTGGGAGAGGTTGCTCTCGGCGAGTTCGCGGTCGGCCCGTTCCTCGGCGCGGCGGGCCCGGGCCGCGGCGTCGGAGAGCAGCATGCCGGCGGCCGGTCCCAGTACTCCGGACACGGCCAGCTCACCCGCCACCGCGCCGCGCCGGGCCAGCGCCGCGTCGAGCGCGGCCTGCGCCGTCTCCAACCTGGTGTGCAGTCGGTCCAGTCGGGTGGCCCGCCAGGACAGGTAGAAGGAGACCGCCAGCAGTACCAGGAGGGTACTGACGACGGCGAGCACGTCGGCGACGTTCACCTGCCGGTCCCCACACCGACCAGCCCGCCGGTTCCGGCGGGCAGCACCGTCTCGTACACGCGCACCACGTCGGTGGCCACCGCGGTCCAGTCGTAGGCGCGTACGGCCAGGCGTGCCGCGCGGGACAGTTCCGCGCGGCGTGCCGGGGCGTCCAGCAGCGCGTCGGCCCGTTCGGCCAGGGAGCGCGGGTCGGCGACGGCGAAGAGCTCCCCGGCCGCGCCGCCGCGCAGCACGTGCCTGAACGCGGGGATGTCGCTGGCCAGGACCGCCGCGCCCGCGGACATGGCCTCGGTCAGGACGATCCCGAAGCTCTCGCCGCCCACGTTGGGCGCGCAGAAGACGTCCACGGAACGGTAGACGCGGGCCTTGTCGGCGTCGCTGACCCGCCCCAGGGCGACCACCCGGTCCCGCAGTTCGGAGTCGACCCTGGCGCGGGCCTCCTCGGCGTCGCCGGGTCCGGCGAGCAGCAGGCGCAGGCCGGGGCGGCGGCGCCCCAGCTCGTTGAAGGCGTCCAGGAGCACGGGCAGTCCCTTGCGGGGTTCGTCCATGCGGCCGAGGAAACCGATCGCACCGCCCGGTCCGGGCCAGCCCGGCAGCGGGTCGGCGTCGGCGTAGCGGCGTGTCCACACCCCGTTGGGGACCAGCACGGCGTCCTTGCCGAGGTGCTCGACCAGGGTCTTGCGGGCCGCCTCGGAGACGGCGATACCGCCGTTGACCTTCTCCAGCGCGGTGTGCAGCATCGCCGCGGAGGCGGCCATGGCGCGCGAGCGCGGGTTGGAGGTGTGGAAGGTGGCCACGATGGGGCCGTCCGCCACCCAGCAGGCCAGCAGGGAGAGGCTGGGCGCGATCGGCTCGTGGACGTGCAGCACGTCGAAGGCGCCGTCGCGGATCCACCGGCGGACCCGGCTCGCGGCGCGCAGCCCGAAGCACAGGCGGGCCACCGAGCCGTTGTAGGGAACCGGGACGGCGCGCCCCGCGGACACGATGTGCGCGGGCAGCTCGGTGTCGGAGTCGCAGGGGGTCAACACCGACACCTCGTGGCCGAGTTCCATGAGGGCTTCGGCCAGATCACCGACGTGCTGCTGCACCCCTCCGGGGACGTCCCAGGTGTAGGGGCAGACCAGGCCGACTCTCATCACCTCACCCCTCCCCAGGCCGGGCGGCGAGGTCGGCGGTGAACACGGGTTGCATCATGTGCCAGTCCTCGGGGTGTTGGGCGATCTCCTTCTCGAAGACGTGCGCCATCTCCTGGGTCATCGCGCGGATGCGCGCCGCGCGGTCGCCGTGGGAGGGGGGCGCGATCTCCTCGTGTACCCGGATGCCCCAGCAGGAGCCGTCGAACCACAGGGACACGGGCATGAGTGCCGCGCCCGTGGTCAGCGCCAGTGCCGCGGGTCCGGCGGGCATCCGCGCGGGCTCGCCGAAGAAGACGACGTCCACTCCCTGGGCTGTGAGGTCGCGGTCGGCCAGCAGGCACACCAGTCCGCCGGAGCGGAGTCGGCGGGCGAGGGTGCCGACCGTGTTGGCCGTGCCTCCGGTGAGTGGGAGGACCTCCATGCCCAGGTTCTCGCGGACCGCCGTGAACCGCCGGAAGAGGCCTTCGGGGCGCAGCCGTTCGGCGACCGTGGTCAGCGGGGTGCCGCGCAGGGTGATCCAGGCGCCCGCGTGGTCCCAGTTGCCCATGTGCGGCAGGGCGGCGACGACGCCGCGGCCCTGCCGCAGCCGCGCCTGGAGGTCCTCGATCCCGCTGCTGCGGGTGCGGTCGAGGATGTGGTGGGGGTCCATCGCGGGCAGGCGGAACAGCTCGTACCAGTACCGCAGGTAGGAGCGCATGCTCGCCCTGGACAGCGCGCGCAACTGCGCGGGGGTGGCGTCGGGGCCGAGGAGGCGGCGCAGGTTGGCCTCCAGTTGCCGCACCCCGCCCAGGCGGCGGCGCCAGGCGTGGTCGGCGATCCTGGTGAACGCCCACCTGCCGAGCCGTTCGGGCAGGTGCCTGACCAGGGCCCAGCCCAGTGAGTAGGCCGCGGTGACCGCGCTGTCCTTGGTGGCGGGGCGCATCATGCTCAGGGGGTCTCGGTCTCCGTGGTGGTCCGGTCGGCTTCGGTGAGTCGGATGCGGGTCTCGACCAGCCGCTGCACGACGGTGACGGCGCTGAGGAGGGCCAGCAGCCACAGTCCGGCGGCCAGGACGTAGGGGACGCCGAGCCCGTGCAGGCCGACGGCCACCAGCACGAGGATGAGGCGTTCGGTGCGTTCGGCGACGCCGACGTCGCAGTTGGCGCCGAGGGATTCGGCGCGCGCCTTGATGTAGGACACCCCGAATCCGCTGATCAGGCAGAACAGGGTGAGCCAGGCGAGGGTCTCGTCGCGTCCGCCGCCGATGAGCCACACCAGCAGTCCCGCGAAGATGGCCGCGTCGGAGAGCCGGTCCAGGGTGGAGTCGAGGAACGCCCCCCAGGCGCTGCTGCCTGCGGAGGCTCGGGCGACCGCGCCGTCGAGCATGTCGAACAGCGCGAAGAACGTGATGACGATGGTGCCGATGTAGAGGTGGCCCAAGGGGTAGAAGACCAGCGAGCTGACGACGACACCGGCCGTTCCCACGAGTGTGACCGTGTTCGGGGTGACGCCGAGACGCACGAGGCCGCGGCCGACGGGGGTGAGCAGTCGGGCGGTGGCGGGACGCAGGATTCTCAGCATGATCTCTTCATCGTCGTAGAGTCGGGGTCCGGTCATCGGAACTGCTTCGCCTGGACTCGGGGAAACTCACTCTCCGGTCGTCCAACGTGTGGGGGCGCCCGGGAGTCGGTGGCGGTTGCGGGCGACCCAGCGGTAGAGGGCCGCTCCCGCGTCGCGGATCACCGGCCGGCGCAGCAGCGAGCCGAGTGGCCGCCAGTACGGGTGCGCGCTGTTGAGCAGGAGCACCGCGGCGACGTCCACGCCGCCCCAGACGCGGCGTCCGTCGGGGTGCAGCAGCAGCACCTCCTCGCGGGCGCGTCGGCGCAGCGGCTCGTCGAGGTCGAGGTCCTGCCAGGCCGCGGTCTCCACGCCGACGCCGTCGGTGACGCGGCGTTCGACGGCCCGCACCCAGGAGACGCAGAAGCCGCAGTCTCCGTCGTAGACGAGGAGCGGGGCGTTCACGGCTGCGGCCAGTGTTCGACGAGCAGTTCCCGGGTCTGTCCGAGCATCTGCGGCAGCACCTTGGTCTGGCCCACGACCGGCATGAAGTTGGTGTCGCCGCCCCATCGGGGGACGACGTGCTGGTGCAGGTGGGCGGCGATTCCCGCGCCCGCGGCGGAGCCCAGGTTCATGCCGACGTTGAAGCCCTGGGGTCCGTAGGCGGAGCGCAGCGCGGTGATGCCCGCCCGGGTGAGCGCGGCGATCTCGGCTGTCTCGTCCTCGTCGAGTCCGGTGTAGTCGGCGACATGCCGGTAGGGGCAGACCATGAGGTGTCCGCTGTTGTAGGGGTAGAGGTTGAGCAGTGCGAAGGCGGTCTTGCCGCGGGCCAGCACGAGTCCTTCCTCGTCGGGCAGTGCGGGGGCGCGGCAGAACGGGCAGCCGTCGCCCGACTCCGACCCGCTCGGTTTGTTCTCGCCCCTGATGTAGGCCATGCGGTGCGGGGTCCACAACCGCTGGAAACCGTCGGGACCGCGTGTCTCCCGGCTCGCACCGCCTTCCGGTGTTTCGCGCTGCATAGTCACCGACCGCCTTTCTCGTCCTTGCAACGCAAGCATAGAACCGGGCCGCCCCGAGAGTGGTCGGGGCGGCCCGGCACGGCCCGGAATCGGGGGTCAGACGGCGGTGGGGTCGGTCCTGGGGGTGTCGGTCCCGGGAGTGCCGTCCTCGGTGGCGTCGGCGTCCTCGGTGTAGCGGCTGTGCAGCTTGACCGGGGTGCTGGTCTCCGTCTCGGGCTTCTTCCTGCGGCGCCGGGTGGCCAGGAGGTTGAGGACCTCGACGAAGACCGAGAAGCCCATGGCCGCGTAGATGAAGCCCTTCTCGATGTGGAAGTGGAAGCCCTCGGCCACCAGGCTCATGCCGATGAGCAGCAGGAAGGCCAGGGCGAGCATCTTGACGGTGGGGTGGTTGTTGACGAACTCCGACAGCGGGTTGGCCAGGAAGAGCATGACGATGACGGCGATGACGACGGCGGCGACCATCACCCAGATGCCGCCGCCCGCGGGGTCGATCATGCCCACCGCGGTGATCACCGAGTCGAGGGAGAAGACGATGTCGAGGGCGACGATCTGGGCCACCACGGCGCCGAACACCGCGGCTCCCTTGGAGCTCTTGTGGCCGTGGTCGCCTTCGAGGCTCTCGTGGATCTCGTAGGTGCCCTTGGCCAGCAGGAAGAACCCACCGGCGAGCAGGATGAGGGACTGGCCGGAGAACTCCAGCGAGCCGATCGAGAAGAGCGGATGGGTGAGCTGGATGATCCAGCTGATGGAGGCCAGCAGCAGCAGGCGGGTGACCAGTGCCAGGCCGATGCCCACCTTGCGGGCCTTGCCGCGCTGGTGTTCGGGCAGCTTGTTGGACAGGATCGAGATGAAGACGAGGTTGTCGATCCCGAGCACGATCTCCAACAGCGTCAGCGTCAGAAATCCGATGATGAGGTCAGCGGCCATGGATTCTCGCGGCTCCGGGACTAGGGGCGGGGCGGGACAGGGGCAGAAGCGGAAGGACTCTAGAGCAGAGAAAATAAGCTTCGTATAAAAGACACCGGCCCGGGGGGCTCAGTCCAGCTCCAACAGGGTGCGCAGGTGCCGGGGCGACGGCGACCCGTGGGCGAGCATCGCGTCGTGCAGGGCGCGCCGGCCGGCGTGCGGACGCGCCGCCGCCAGGTCCCGGGCGATGTCGCTGACCTCGCGGTACCCCACGTAGTAGGTGGCCAGTTGGGCGCTGGTGAGCTGGACGCGCCGCCACTTGCCCGCGGCTTCGCCCTCCTCCTGGTGACCGCGTTCGGTGAGCAACGCCATAACGCCCGACTCGTCGAGGTCGCCGGTGTGGAACCGTACGTCCACGATCGCGTTGAGGACCGTGCGCAGCCGCATCTTCAACTGGGCCAGGCGCAGCGCCAGGTCGTCCGCTCCGCCGTCGCCGGTCCAGCCCGCGCGGGCCAGGGCCTCCTCGGCGTAGACGGCCCAGCCCTCGATCAGGGAACCGCTGCGCAGCACGGAGCGCACCCTGGTGGGGCCGGTGTGGCGGGCGGCGTGGGCCAGTTGGAGCGCGTGTCCGGGAACCGCCTCGTGAACCATCAGGTTGCGCAGCGCGAACATGTGGTACTCGCGGTGGAAGGACTCCCGGCGCCGGCGCGGCCAGTCGGCGGGCGGCGGGGCGACGGCGACCAGGGTGGGCTCGTCGGCGGGCGGGGCGAGCGGTCCGGGCGGGTCGCAGTAGGCGACGGCGACGCCGCGGCGGACCTCGGGCATGTCGACGACGCGCACCGGGTGGTCGGGGAGGCTGACCAGGTCGAGGGCGGCGGTGCGGGCGGTCAGGTGGGAGAGGGCCTCCTCGCACAGCGGCCGGACGGTGCCGGGTGGGCACGCCCCCTCGTCGGCGAGCCGGTCGAGCACCTCGCGGACCTGGCCGGGGCGGCGGGGACGGCCCTCGTACTCGGCGGCGACCTCGGCGATCTCCTCCTCGGTGGCGATCAGGTCGCTTTCGGCACGGGTGAGCAGGGTCTGCGGCCCCAGCTCGGAGTCGAGGGTGTACCACAGCTGCGCGGCGTAGTCCCGCTCCCCCAGGCGCGGATCGGCGACGGCCGTGTCCAGGCGGGACTCCAGCCAGGCGGCGTGGTCGGTGAGCGCCCGGCGCGCGGTGTCGCGGAGCGCGTCGAGGCCGGGGCGGCGGCCGGTGTCGGCGGCGAGCAGCCGGTCGACGTCCGCGCCCAGCATCGCGGCGGCGCTCCGGGCCCGGCCGATGGCGGTCTCGGCGTGCACGCGGGGTGTTCCGGGGCCGTCCGCCAGGAGTGCGCGCGCCTGGTCGAGCAGGCGCGGCACGGCCGAGCAGTAGGTGGCGAGCGCGGTGAGGCGCTCCTCTCGGGTGAGGGGGCCGCGGTGCAGGATCGCGTACAGCGCGTCGCCGGGGAGGGTGTGCAGCGGGTCCCAGGTGTGCGGGCGCAGTTCGGTGGTGCGCCACAGGTCCGCGCCGAGCCTGGTGCGCAGTGTCTCCAGGTCGACGCGGTCGGCGGCGGGCAGCAGCGTGTCGTCGATGTCGTCGAGGGCGCGCAGCCCGTCTGCGAGGACGTCGGCGCGGTGGTGCCAGGCTTCGGGCGAGCGTTCGGCGAGCTGTCCGGCATGGCGGGTGTCGCCGAGTTGGAGGGCCCATTCGGGCTGGTCGGCGAGCAGCCGGTCGAGGATCTTCTCGGCGGTGGCGCGGAACCGGTCGGTCATGGCGTTGACGCCGGGGTCGGGCTGCTGGGGTTCGGCTGGCGGAGTCATCACCTCCATCCTGCCAGCGCCCCGCCCCGACGGACGGGTATCCGCGCAGGGTGTCAGCCGTCGGCGGGGAACGCGGCGGTGTCGGGGGTCAGGTCGAGGGGATCGGGAAGGGTGGTCGTCTCCCCCGGTCCCACCCGGGCGCAGCGCTGGTCGACCCGGGAGGCGGGCTGCCCGCGAACAGCGCCGCGGTCTCCTCAGCGGGTCGGCGAGCAGGCAGGCGGGCACCCCGGAGGCCGCGTACCCGCGCACCTTGCGGGCCCGGTCGGTTCCGCTTCCGCCTCCGCCGTGTCACCGATCGCCGTGCCCTCACCCCCGCTCGGCGGGGACGATGACGCGGCGGGTCTGGCGGCACAGGCCCAGCAGCTCTCCCGACGCGGACCAGATCGTGCTGTCGTCGACCGCCCAGCCGTCACCGGCGTGGCGGGTGTGGATGCGCCCCAGCGCCCACCCCTCGACGGGGCCGCCGTCCAGGTGGGGGGTGAGCTGGACGTTCATCTGCACGGTGGGGATGGGGACCGGGTCGCGCAGCACCGCGTACAGGGCGGGCGCGAACGCGTCCAGCAGGAGGGTGACCGTGGCGGGGGTCAGGGGGCGTCCGTCGTGCAGGCGCACCCAGGCGACCAGGTCGGCGCTGTCGCCACCGGCGAAGGGGCGGGCGGCGCTGATCGGGCGGAACTCCAGGTGCTGGGCGAAGGGCACCAGTTCGACGGGGAAGCCCAGTGTTTCGAGACCGTCGGGCGGGGGCGCGGCGGGGGCCGGGAGGTCGGTGTAGGCGGGCCCGGTCCGGTTGACGCCGAGGACGGCCTGTGCGGTGGCGACGGCGTCGTCGCCCTGGACGGCCAGCAGGTCGGCGAAGACGGTGGTGCGGCCCGCCGGACGCACGGTGGTCTCCAGCGCGATGGGGCGTTCGTCCGCGGCGGCGAGGAAGCCGACGGAGAGGCCGCGGAGCCGCCGGCCGGGGTGGTCGGCGTGCAGCCGGTCGACCATGAGGGAGGCGAGCAGGCCGCCGTGGACGCCGCTCCACGACCACCAGGAGCGGTCGATGGTCAGCGTGTCGTCGGGGGTCACCGTCATGGGTGTCTCCTGGGGATCGCGCACGGACAGGTGCGTTGGAAAAACCAACCAACTGGACGGCGCGAGCGTAGCAGCCGGTGAGTTGGAGAAACAAACCCACCCCCGGAAACACGACGGGCCGGAGGCGTTCCGCCTCCGGCCCGGCCGCGCCCCGGTCACACCTGGCGGCGCTCGCGGATCGCGGTGAGGATCTCGGTGACGGCGTCGTCGATGGGCACGCCGTTGTTCTGGGAGCCGTCGCGGTAGCGGAAGGAGACCGCGCCCCTGCTGACGTCCTCGTCACCGGCCAGCATCATGAAGGGGATCTTCTGCTTCTGGGCGTTGCGGATCTTCTTCTGCATCCGGTCGTCACCGGCGTCGACCTCGGCCCGCACCCCGTGCTCGCGCAGCCTGCGCGCCACCTCCTCCAGGTAGGGCACGTGCTCGCTGGTGATCGGGATGCCCACGACCTGCACCGGGGCCAGCCAGGCGGGGAAGGCGCCCGCGTAGTGCTCCAGCAGCACCGCGAAGAAGCGCTCGATGGAGCCGAACAGGGCGCGGTGGATCATCACCGGGCGCTGCCGGGAACCGTCGGCGGCCTGGTACTCCAACTCGAAGCGCTTGGGCTGCTGGAAGTCGACCTGGAGGGTGGACATCTGCCAGGTGCGGCCGATGGCGTCCTTGGCCTGCACGGAGATCTTCGGACCGTAGTAGGCGGCCCCGCCCGGGTCCATGACCAGTTCCAGGTTCTGCTTCTGGGCGGCCTGCCGCAGGATCTCGGTGGCCTCCTCCCACTCCTCCGGCTCGCCGATGAACTTCGGGGAGTCGTCACGGGTGGACAGCTCCAGGTAGAAGTCGCTGAGACCGTAGTCGCGCAGCAGGTCGAGCACGAAGGTGAGCAGGCTGTCGAGCTCGCCCGGCATCTGCTCCCTGGTGCAGTAGATGTGCGAGTCGTCCTGGGTGAACCCGCGCGCCCGGGTCAGGCCGTGCACCACGCCGGACTTCTCGTACCGGTAGACGGTGCCGAACTCGAACAGCCGCAGCGGCAGCTCGCGGTAGGACCGGCCCCGTGACCTGTAGATCAGGTTGTGCATGGGGCAGTTCATGGCCTTGAGGTAGTAGTCGGCCCCCTCGAACTGCATGGGCGGGAACATGGCGTCCGCGTAGTTGGGCAGGTGCCCGGAGGTCTCGAACAGCCTGGCCTTGGAGATGTGCGGGGTGTTGACGAACTGGTACCCGGCCTCCTCGTGGCGGCGGCGCGAGTACTCCTCCATGGTCTTGCGCACCACCCCGCCCCTGGGGTGGAACACGGCCAGCCCCGACCCCAGTTCGTCGGGGAAGGAGAACAGGTCGAGCTCCACACCGAGCTTGCGGTGGTCGCGCCTGGCCGCCTCCTCCAGCATGGTGAGGTAGGACTTGAGCGCGTCCCTGCTCTCCCAGGCGGTGCCGTAGATCCGCTGCAACTGCGGGTTCTTCTCGCTGCCGCGCCAGTAGGCTGCGGCCGTGCGCATCAGCTTGAACGCCGGGATCACCCTGGTGCTGGGCAGGTGCGGACCGCGGCACAGGTCCTTCCAGCACACCTCGCCGGTGCGGGGGTGCAGGTTGTCGTAGATGGTGAGCTGCCCCGCGCCGACCTCGACGCCGGCTCCCTCCGCGGCCTCGTCCGCGCCGCCCTTGAGACCGATCAGCTCCAGCTTGTAGGGCTCGGCGGCGAGTTCGGCGCGGGCCTCGTCGTCGGCGACGGCGCGTCGGGAGAACCGCTGCCCCTGCTTGACGATCTCCTGCATCCGCTTCTCGATGCGCTTGAGGTCGTCCGGGGTGAACGGCTCGGCGACGTCGAAGTCGTAGTAGAAGCCGTTCTCGACGGGCGGACCGATGCCCAGCCGGGCCTCGGGGAACAGCTCCTGGACGGCCTGGGCGAGCACGTGGGCGCAGGAGTGGCGCAGGATCGCGCGGCCCTCCTCGGAGTCGATACGGATCGCCTCCACGACGTCGCCGTCGGCGAGCCCGTGGGCGAGGTCCCTGGGCTCCCCGTTGACCAGTGCGGCGATCACGGTCCGCCCGTCCGCTTCCAACGCCTGGCCCGCCGTGGTGCCCGCCGCCACCGCACGCTCGGTTCCGGCGAGGGTGATACGCAGTTCAGGCACGGCGGACACGGTGTCTCCTCTGGTCTGGAAAGATCTCGTCGCTGGCGACCGGCTCGGCCGGTCGCGCGGTCGTCCGGTCACTCCGATGCTAGCGGGCTCCGACCGTGCGCGCCGCCCCCCGACCCGGTGGTGCATCCGGCGGCGTCGCGGGTAGGTCCACGGACGGGAGCTTCCGAGGCAGGAGAGGAATCAGGTGCGCATCGTCATCGTGGGGGCGGGGATCGCCGGGCTCACACTCGCGCTCGCGCTGCACCGCCACGGCGTCGGGTCGGTCGTGCTGGAGCAGGCGCACCGCCCCGGCCCGCCCGGAACGGGGGTGCAGGTGCCCCCTCCCGTGGTCCACCGACTCAGGGGGCTGGGTGTGGGAGAGGCTCTGGACCGCCGCGGCGTCCGCCCGACGGGCGTGGACATCCTGGAGTGGCGGGACAGCTCACCGCTGGAGTCGATGCCGCTGGGGGCCGACTACGAGCGCCGGTTCGGCGCCCCCTACTACACGATGCTCCGTTCGGAGCTGCACGAAACGCTGCTGGAGGCGCTTCCGGAGGGGACCGTGCAGACCGGCAACTACGTCACCGACGTGCTGGAGGGCACCGACGCCGTCACCCTGTGGTGCGCCGATGGGACGAGGGTGCACGCCGATGTGGTGATCGCCGCCGACGGCGCCCACTCGACGGTGCGCGAGGCCGTCTTCCCCGGCCACTCCCGCCCCTCGGAACTGCGGATCTGCCGCGGTCGGACGTCGGTCCCGCGCGTGCCGGAGCTGGGTGGGGCGCGGATCCGGGTGTGGCCGCGGGCGGACCGGTACTTCACCTGCTATCCGGTGGAGGGCGGGCGCACCGTGAGCTTCGGCGCGATCCTGCCGGGCCGGCCGGGGAGGCTGGAGTCCTGGGCGCCGCGCCAACGGGTCGACGACCTGCTCGACGCCTTCGCCGGCTGGAACGGACAGGTCACCGAGGTGATCTCCGCCGCGGAGTGGATCGGCGTGTGGACCCCGCACCGGCACACCCCGGTGCGGGCGTGGTGCCGGGGCCGTATCGCGCTGATGGGCGACGCGGCCCACCCGATGCTGCCGTTCCTGCCCCAGGGAGTCGGCCAGTCGGTCGAGGACGCGGTGGTGCTGGCCGACCTGCTGCGGGAGAGCACCGGGCGGACGGTGGAGGAGACCCTGGAGCGGTACGCCGAGACGCGGCGGGAACAGGTCGGCCCCTTCCAGGAGGAGTTCTCCCTGGAGCTGCTGGGGTCGCTGAGCGAACTGCGCGCCGCGGGAGCCCTCACCGGGCAGCCGTGGGCGCGCGGCCGACCTCCGATGACCGAGACCGACAGCCGCTGATCTGCGGCCGTCCGAGCGTCCGGCCGGGATGGCGACCTGTCCGTCCTGCGGTTTCTGCCTGACCGATTATCCGGAAGGCGGCTATTGTGGGGCCATGTCTGCGAACCCAGTCGCCGGTGCCAACGGCGTGATGCCCGTTGTTCCGGAAGTCCGCAGAAGGGGCCGCCGCTGGCGGCGGCTCCGCGCCCGCGCGCGGCTCTGGCGCAGGCGCATGCACTCCCATCCGGTGCTCAGGCTGACCTGGCGGATCACGATCGGGGTGATCGGCTCGGTCATTCTTCTCGGGGGCGCCGTGATGTGCGTGACCCCCGGGCCGGGCATCGGGGGGATCATCGTGGGCCTGGCGATTCTGGCCACGGAGTTCTCGTGGGCGCGCCACCTGCTGTGGCGGGCCCGCCGCTACGCTTCCCAGATGAGGTCGCAGGCGACCGAGAAGCTCCGGGAGCACCGGAGGCGGTCATCCGCCTAGGGTGTGTGCGCCTCGCAAGAGCCTACGGCTCAGGCGATTCCTCGTTGGCCCCACAAGAACACAAAGCCCCAGGCAAGCTGGCGGTGGGCCAGCGAGTAGCCTGGGGCTTGTGGGCGATACTGGACTCGAACCAGTGGCCTCGTCGGTGTGAACGACGCGCTCTGACCAACTGAGCTAATCGCCCGGCTGCGTCCGGCCTCTCGGGGCGGACAAGAAAACTCTAGCGCATCCGTGGGGATGGATGATCCACTCGGAGGCGAGCCACCTCGACAACCACTGTGACCGATGTCACATAATACTTGCGCAAGGGAAGGCCAAGGCACACAAAATGTGAAAACCCCTCATCTACCGGCGTTGTGGGACATACCCTGATCCTGGGCCCCCACACGCCACCCCATGGGTGATGCGGCCCACAGGCCATCGGGAAATTCTTTGTTTCCGCAGCTCATTACAGTGGCCGAAGAGTGTGGGAAGTCCCGGCGCGACGCCGCCTCACCTCCAATCGAAAAGTTCCCCGGTTACGCGTCACAGATCGTCCGGCCCCGTTGGAGCGGGCGAGATGGTCAGGCCCCGGCGCCTGGGGAAGCACCGGCCATCCGAACGCACCGACCGGACGAGAAAAGGTTTGGCTTATGAACAGCAGCGGCACCTCCGTCACCTGCGAACTCGGTCTGCGACTGATCGTTCCCGACCGTGCCCCCGTTCCCCTGGTCGCTCGGCTCGACTACTCCGTCAACGACCCCTACGCCATCAAGGCCGCCTTCCACGTGGGCGAGGACGAGCCCGTCGAGTGGATCTTCGCGCGGGAGCTGCTGACCGTCGGCATCGTCCGCTCGGTCGGCGAGGGTGACGTCCGGGTCTGGCCCTCCCGCGGGGAGGGCGAACGCACCATCAACATCGCGCTCTCCTCGCCCTTCGGCCAGGCGCAGTTCGATGCCCAGGTGGCCCCCCTGTCGGAATTCCTGCACCGCACCTACGAGCTGGTCCCGGCCGGTCAGGAAGGCGACTACATCGACCTGGACGCCGAGATCGCCGAACACCTCTGCTGATCGTTCCCGGCACGTCGCCCGGCGGCCCGGACGCCTTTGACCCCTCTGCGCGTCCGGCCACCGCAGACACCCCGGAAGTTCCCGATCTCTGCCCTACCCGGCCGCCCGTCGCCTAAACCGCGATATGCGGCAGAACGCGGAAATGCCGCGGTTCTCCCCGAACCGCGGCATTTCCCGTGTCTGCGGGCGTTCGGATCAGGGGTCCAGGTCGGCCGCGCCGCGCTCGGCGAACACCGCCATGGCCTTGGCCGTGACCGGTCCCGGTGCGGCGGGCAGCGCCCGCCCGTCGACTGCGCGGATCGGCTGCACGTCCCGGCCGGTCGAGGTCAGGAACGCCTCGGCGACCCGCGGCAGCTCCGCCATCGGGACGTCCTCCTCCTCGCCGCCCACCCATTCCAGGACCAGTTCCCGGGTGATGCCCGCCAACGGCCCCGCCGAGAGCGGAGGGGTGAGCAGCCGGCCGTCCAGGACCACGAAGATGTTGCTTCCCGTTCCCTCACACAGGTTGCCCGAGGTGTTGGCGAAGATCGCCTCACCCGCGCCGCGTCGGCGCGCGTGCTCCAGGGCGAGGACGTTCTCGGCGTAGGAGGTGGTCTTCAACCCGCTCAACGCGCCGTTCTCGTTGCGGGTCCAGGGCACCACGGCCACGTCCACCCGCGGCGCGGGCCGGGCGAACGGTCCCACGGCCACCATGGCGGTCAACTCCCCGCCCGCGCGCTCCGAACCCAGCGGCCCCGGCCCCCCGGTCACGGTGATGCGCACCCGGCCGGGATCGGTGTCCGGATTGGCCTCCAGCGCCCGGCGCACGCCGTCGCGGAGCAGGTCGAGGTCGATCTCCCCCAGCCCCAGCCCGCGCGCGGACCGCGCCAGCCGACGCAGGTGCCGGGTGAGCGCGAACGCCTCGCCCCCCACCGACTTGACCGTCTCGAAGACGCCGTCGCCGACCGTGATCCCGTGGTCGAGGGCCGGAAGCCGCGCCTCGCTCTCGTCCACCACGCGGCCGGAGCCGTATCCGGCCCCGGAGATCCAGATCTTCATCGCTGTCTCTTCCCCCTCGGTCTCACCGGGTCCTCCGCCCCTCCCGGACGCGTCCGGACCGCGAATCCGCGCCGCCGTCAACAGGTTTGACCGGCTTCGGCCGGTCCGCTCCTGACCCGCGGGCACAGGAGTACCGTAACGAGTCGGCACGGAACGCTCCGCCCGAATCCCGCAGGTCCGCACCGCGACCACACCGAATCCCCAAACACATCACAAATGGCTATCATCTGGGCAACGCTCGTAGGGCACTGACATCCATCCGCCAGCGACCGCCGGACAACCCGCATCCGGCTCCCGTCCGTCCACCTGCACACGACGAAACAGATCAAGAGAGCCATGACCTCACGGAGCACCGCCCCTGGCGAACTGAGCTGGTTACTCGACGACCTCCTCACCCGCGCGGAGGGCACACACCACGCGATCGTGCTGTCCACCGACGGACTTCTGATGGCCTCGTCGAGCCGACTGGAACGTCCCGACGCCGAGCAACTGTCCGCGATCGCCTCCGGGCTGCAGAGCCTGGCCGGAGGAGCGAGTCGACGCTTCGGCTCGGGGAACGTGCGGCAGAGCATCATCGAGATGGACAAGGCATTCCTGTTCGTCGCCGCGGCCGGCGAGGGCGCCTGCATGGCCGTGCTCGCCGACGCCGAGTGCGACGTGGGCATGGTCGCCTACGAGATGAACATGGTGATCCAGCGCGTCGGCCAGTACCTGGCCGCCCCTCCCCGCCCCGACATCCCCACCACCTCACCCCACGTCGAACGTTGAGACGTCCGTTCGGTCGGCGGTTCCATCGGCGCCGACCGGACGGCACGCCCGCCCTCCCGCCGCCGCCGAGTTTGTAGGACCGCCGGAATCCGCTACAGTTCTTAGCGCAGCGAGAACGCCGCTTCTCCTTCGCGAAGAAGCCGGACTCTCCGCGCGGACGTGGCTCAGTTGGTAGAGCATCACCTTGCCAAGGTGAGGGTCGCGGGTTCGAATCCCGTCGTCCGCTCGAAGTACAGCAGTGTGGGGCACCACGCGGACGTGGCTCAGTTGGTAGAGCATCACCTTGCCAAGGTGAGGGTCGCGGGTTCGAATCCCGTCGTCCGCTCGCGGTGGGGATCCGCAACAGGATCTTCGGGCGATTAGCTCAGTGGGAGAGCGCTACCTTGACACGGTAGAGGTCACTGGTTCAATCCCAGTATCGCCCACAGGTACCAGAGTCGAGGGCCTGACCACGGAGTCCGTGGTCAGGCCCTCGTCCGTTTCCGGCCACTCCCCCGCTCCGGGGCCACCGTCAGGGCCGCTCCTCGGTCGCGGGCAGCGCCACGTCCTCGTGGACGACGGTGCCGTCCTGGGCGGCCTGCCACGGCACCGCCGTGCCGTGGCAGGCCGCCCAGGACCGCGCCCACTCCGCGATCGGTTCGAACCGGCCGGTCTGCGCCTCGTCGAGCTCGATCACGCCCTCGAGGGTTCTGTCGGGCAGCGACAGCCGCACCCGGAACTGTCGGTGAAACGCTGGCTCCACTGTTGACTCCCCTGTCGGGTGCGCCCGCGCGTCCCGGATCGGGCCGCGCGGGCACCGGTGCTTCGGGCTCAGTCCACACCGATCAGGTCGACGACGAAGACCAGCGTCTCGTTGGGCTTGATGACCCCGCCCGCGCCGCGGGAGCCGTAACCGAGGTGCGGGGGGATGACCAGCCTGCGCCGCCCGCCCACGCGCATGCCCAGCACACCCTGGTCCCAGCCCGCGATGACCCGCCCCGCGCCGAGGGGGAAGCGCAGGGGTTCGCCGCGGTTCCAGGAGGCGTCGAACTCCTCGCCCGTGGAGTGGGCCACCCCCACGTAGTGGACGCTGACCACGGAGCCGTGCGCGGCCTGCGCGCCGTCTCCGACGGTGATGTCGGTGATCTCCAGGTCGGTCGGCGGCGGGCCGTCGATGTAGTCGATCTCGGGACGCTCAAGCGCCATGGGTTCAGCCCCTCGTCATGGTTGGGAACGAAATCCCCAGCATAGGAGGTCACGTGGGCGGGGGCTGCCATCTTCCCGCAGTGCTCCCCGCCGTACGCCGTACCCCGTGGTCCGGCGTACGGCCGTCTTGCCAGAACGGCCTCCGCTGTGGAAACCTGCGGAGTCGCGTCGAGGCGGAGGCCGTCCGGCGGGCGTGGACGGCTGACTCCTCGAGGGCTGGGAAAGGAAGCGTCTGATGCACTTCGTCTTCATGGGGGTCTCCGGCAGCGGCAAGAGCACCGTTGCGCGGGGGGCCGCCCAGCGGTTGGGGCTCCCCTTCGCGGACGCCGACGACTTCCACCCCGAGACGAACATCGCCAAGATGTCGAGCGGCGTCCCGCTGACCGACGCCGACCGGTTGCCCTGGCTGGGATCGCTGGCGGCGTGGCTCGGTGAGCGCGAACGCAACGGCGAGTCCTCGGTCATGGCGTGCTCGGCGCTGCGCCGCTCCTACCGCGACATCCTGCGCGGCGGCGCCCCCGGCGTGTTCTTCGTCCACCTGCACGGCTCCCGTGACCTGATCCTCGAGCGGCTCCGGGGGCGCAGCGGTCACTTCATGCCCTCCGAACTCCTGGACTCGCAGCTCGCGGTCCTGGAGATGCTCGGCCCCGACGAGGCGGGCACCGTCCTGGACGTCGCCTCCTCCCCCGAGAAACTGGTGGAGGAGGCGGTGCGGATCATCACCGAGGCGCAGGAGCGCCGCTAGGCCCCTGCGCTCACCCCGGCAGCCAGAGCAGTTCGACGTCGCCGCCCCTCCAGTCGGGCGGCAGCACGGCCAGGGCGTCGGCCGCGGCGGCTCCGCGCAGCGAGGCGGGGCGGTCGTGTCCCACGGGACACGCCCGGTCCTCCGCCACCCGCACCGCGACCAGTCGGGTGTCGGTCTCGTGCGCGCTCACGTGCCCGCCGAGCGGGTACCGCGCCGCGCGTCCGGCCTCGCGGTCGGCGCGCCCGGTCATGGCGCGCAGCAGCGGCAGCAGCAGGGTCAGGGCCGCGGCGAGGGCCGCTCCGGGGTTGCCGGGCAGGCCCACCACCACGGGGCCCGGCCGCTGCTCCCCCGCCAGTCGGGCGAGCAACTGCGGGTGCCCCGGGCGGCAGCGCACCCCGTCCACCAGGACGGCGGCCCCGAGTTCGGTGAGAGCGCCGCGCAGGTGGTCGGCGGGGCCCTTCGAGGACGCACCGCACACCACGACGACCGACTCGTCGCCGGTGTCGGCGAGCGCCGAGACCAGCGCCCCGAAACCGTCGGGCACGTCGCGGACCGAGGTGAGCACGCCGCCGCCCGCGGCCACCAGGCCGGGCAGCATGGGGCCGATGGCGTCGCGTACCGCGCCGGGGGCGGGAACCCCCGCGCGGACCAGCTCGTCGCCGCTGACCACGGCGCGCACCCGGGGCCGGTGGACCGGGAGGTGGTCGTGGGCCAGGCTCGCGGCCAGGCCGAGCACCGCCGGGGTGACGACGGTCCCGGCGGGCAGTACCGTCGCCCCCTCGGGGGTCTCCTCCCCCCGGCGCCGTACGTGGCGGCCGGGCCGCACGGTCCCGGTGAGCGCGTCGGCGTGGCGCTCCGCTCGCTCGTAGGGGAGCACCGCGCCGGTTCCCTCGGGCACGCGCGCCCCGGTGGCGATCTCGACGGCCTCGCCGGGCGACAGGGTGAGCGTGTGCCGCTCTCCGGCGAGCACCCGGGCCCGGACCGTCCACGGACCGGGCCCGGCGACCGCGTAGCCGTCCATGGCCGCGGCGTCGTAGGCGGGGGAGGCGATCCGTGCGCGCAGGTCCTCGGCGAGCACCCCGCCCAGGGCGTCGGCCAGCGGTTCCCGGCGCCGTCCACCGGGACCGCAGCTCCTGCCCAGATCTCGGGCTGTCTCACGGGCCAGTTCCCAGGGCAGGGCCGATCCGTGTCGTCCGGTCCTCGTACTCACTTCGCCAGAGCCGCCGTGTCGTCGCACGTCTCCCTTATATCCCGCCCGCCTCGTCCATCCGCGCAGGACCGGCCCGCCGTGCCGTCTCGGGGACCGGTTCGCGGACACCGGTGCCCTGTTCGATTTGCCGTCTGGGCAGATTCCGCTACAGTGCTTAATGCACGAGGGTGCGGGACCGGGGTGCCGGTCCGGTACCGAACGGCACGCGGACGTGGCTCAGTTGGTAGAGCATCACCTTGCCAAGGTGAGGGTCGCGGGTTCGAATCCCGTCGTCCGCTCGGAGATCGACGGTGAGAGTCATCCCACCGTCTGCTTTATCCGGTGGAGTGGCCGAGAGGCGAGGCAGCGGCCTGCAAAGCCGTCCACACGGGTTCAAATCCCGTCTCCACCTCTGAGTCCTGACGACTCGGGCGATTAGCTCAGTGGGAGAGCGCTACCTTGACACGGTAGAGGTCACTGGTTCAATCCCAGTATCGCCCACCACGATCCACTCGGATCAGAGGCTTCTGGCTTGCAGGGGCCGAGAGGCCATCGGCGAAGCGGGCTCCTGGAGGAGCCCGCTTTCTGCGTCCTCATGGCGATACTCTCCGAGTTCGGACGCCACGGCAAACAGCCGTTTCGGCTTCCCCGGGGCCCTCCGGCGCGCAGCGCGCCGGAGGGCCCCGGGGTCCTGGTCGCCACCGGTGCACGCTGCCGCGCCCGCGGGGCGGGCTGTCCGTCCGCCCGCGCCGTTCCCGGTACCGTAGCCCGCAGCCGTTCGGCACGGGGCACCGGTCAGTCCGGTACCTCCCCCTCCCGGTAGAGCACGAGGTGCTCGTGGTACAGGATGCCGTCACGGACGTCCCCGGTAGCGGTGAAACCGGTGTCGTCGACATAGTCGATGTGGTGGCCCGTGACGGTGTAGCGGCCGGTGTAGGCGCTCCTCCGGTCACCGCGCGCCTCGTCGTAACGGCCGTCGGGCAGCAACTCCTGGCGAATGTGCCCGTCCGCGGTCACCCACATCCCCACGTACGGGTGGGGTGCCGAGGTGCTGTCGTTCACGTCCTCATGTCCTTTCGTCGCCGGACCGTCGGTCAGCGCCGGGTGAACCGGTATCCGGCGTGGTGCAGGACCCCGTCGCGGAACTCCCCGAAGGCCCAGAATCCCAGGTCGTCCAGGTAGTCGATACGGGAACCGCTGATCCAGTAGCGGCCGGTGTAGGCGCTCCTCCGGTCACCGCGCGCCTCGTCGTAACGGCCGTCGGGCAGCAGCTCCTGGCGGACGAACCCGTTCTCGTCGACCCACAGCCCGGTGTAGGGGTGGTCCGGGTCGTGTTCGGGTTCTCTCACCTCGTCGGGCGTGCTGTCGGGGTCCTCGACCTTCCGCCCGTTCCAGAGGCGGACCCGGCCTTCGGTGATCAGCAGGTCGAGGTGGCCTCCTCTGGCCGGAACGGCGCCCTGGGGCGTCTTTGGCGCGTCGGCGATCCGGAGCACCGCGATGTCGGCGCGCTCCCCTGGGGTCAGGGTGCCGCTTCCCCGGCCCCCGGTGAGATCGAGGGATGCGGGCAGGACGACGGTACCGGCACAGTCCAGCACGATCATGCCGTCGTCCTCGGCGGCCGTCAGCAGCCCCGGTCCCACCCCGACGATCAGGTCCCCTCCGATGAGGACATCCGCCTGGTGCCAGTCCCCCATCAGGGGGTCGGCCGTGACGACGGTGCCGCCGGTCAGCAGCAGCGGGCGTCCTCCCGGTTCCCGTACCTGGGCCAGAGTCGCGTCATCACGACGCGGGCGGGTCGGGTCGACGGTGGTCATGGTGGTCCTCTTCTCCTTCGGGTTGCGGGCGGGGTTCACGAGCCGAGCCGGGCGAGAAGCCGGCCGCGGGAGTCGTGGACCTGCTCCCGCAGGGCGGCCAGGTCCACGTCGAGGACCTGGCCGTTCCATTTGCGGGGTTCGCCATCGACCAGGACAGTGGTGATGTTGCGGGCGTCCGCGCCCAGGACCACCGTGCCGACCGGGTCGTTCAGCGGCATGTTGTTCAGGTCCTCGGCGGAGACCACCAGCAGATCGGCCCTCTTGCCCGGGGTGAGGGAACCGGTCAGCTCCTCCAGGCCGTTGGTGCGCGCCCCCTGGAGGGTGGCGAAGTCCAGTACGTCGTGCACGCCGATCCGGGTCGGTACGGCATCGGTGCCGTAGACGGCATTGACCGCGCGCATCCGCTGAACGGTGTGCAGGGCGCGCATCTGGGTGAACATGTCCCCGGCCAGGGCCACCTCCACATCGATACTCAGACCGGGTCGCACCCCGACGGCGAGCGCCTCGTCGACGGCCGGGATCGCGGTCTCCAGACCGATCTGCGCGTCGGAGGTCGGGGCGAGGGAGACCGTGGTTCCGCTGTCGCCCACCAGCCGCCACGCCTCGCCGGTCAGGCCGGTGGCGTGGATCAGGGTCAGGTGCGGCCCCAGCAGCCCCTGCCGGGCCCAGGCCTGCACGGCCCGGGAGGAGGCTGCCCCGAAGACCGCGTCGACGCTGACGCCGATGTCCAGTTCCTTGGCGGCGCGCGCGAGTTCGGGCCCGTAGGCCAGGGCGGGGCCGGCGACCTCGTCCGTGGCCAGGGCCCCGACCCGTAGGGTCAGCATCCGGTGCGAGCCGTCGGCGTACTCCTCCTTGAGGCGGGCCAGGTCCTTGGGCCACTGCTGGTCCCAGGCGCCGAAGTGCGGCCCCATGGACGCGTGCACGCCGCGGACACCGGTGTCGAGCAGGGCCTCGACGGCGGCGTCGGAGTGCTCCCGGGTGCGGGAGTTGTGCGAGAAGTCGAGCATGCAGGTGATACCGCTGTCGATCGCCGACAGCGCGGCCAGCCTGGTCCCGACGTACATGTCCTCGGCGCCGTAGAGCGGAGCGTACCCGGCCAGGGTGACGGTGACGTAGCTCGCCAGATCGTCCACGTCCGGCATGATCCGGCGCAGTTGGGACTGCCAGGCGTGCCGGTGGGTGTCGACGAAACCGGGGATGATGATCGTCCCGGTGGCATCGACGACGACCGCGTCCTCGACCTCCAGGCGCGGTCGCACCGCGGCGATCGTGTCGCCCTCCACCAGGAGGTCCCCGCGGTCCAGGATCCCGATCCCGGGGTCCATGGTGACCACGGTGGCGTTGGTGAACAGAATGCGCCGTCGGGGATCGCGGGACCGGCGCCGGATCTGCTCGAGTGCTTCGGCGGCACCGGGTTCGTGCGTGATGGTTTCGGAGCTCATGGTGTGCTCCCTCGTCGGTGCGGCGCGGTGGAGGTGGCTCCACCGCCTTCACCCGAGAGTCTGGTTCCGCGCCGACGGGGCAACCAGGTCGCCGTTCTCCCTGGTGTGGCACTCCTAGTCAGAACGATCGCGCTCGGGCCTGTTGACGATGCCCGCCGAATCGGCGTGCAACGATCCGAGCAGGGCGAGCGATTCCTCCGAGGAGGTCCCCGGCTCGGCGTGGTAGACGATCAACTGCTGGCCCGGCGCGCCGTTGACGGTGAAGCTGTCGTAGCGCAGGTCCAGGTCGCCCACGCTGGAGTGGTGCAGCGGTTTGGCGGCGCCCGTTTTGCCCCGCACGTCGTGTCGGGCCCACAGGGAACGGAAGTCCGTGCTCTTCAGGGAGAGCTCACCGACGATCTCGTTCAGCCGGGGATCGTCGGAGTCCAGGCCCGCGGCCCGGTGGAGTTCCGCGACGGTCGCCGAGGCCGTCCGCTCCCAGTTGCGGTAGAAGCGGTGGGCGACCGGGTCGAGGAAGACCATACGCGCCAGGTTGTCGTCGAAGGAGAAGTCGGAGTGCAGGGCCTTCGCAAGACGGTTGCGGGCCAGGACGTCCAGAGCGCCGTCCAGTACGAAGGCCGCGGCTTCGCTCCAGCGTTCCAGGAGGCGACACAGGTGCGGGTCGACCCGCCGGGTCCGACGCACACGCCGGGAGCGCCGTCCTCCGGTGTGCGCCAGCCTGCGCAGGTGCTCGGTGGCCTCCTCGTCCAGGTGCAGCGCCCGCGCCAGCGCCTCGACCACCTGGGGAGATGGATGGCGTTCCCTGCCCTGCTCCAAACGCATGTAGTAGTCGGTACTCACTCCGGCCAGGAGCGCCACTTCCTCGCGGCGCAGGCCGGGGACCCGGCGACGGCCGGACGTGAGCAGCCCGATGTCCTCGGGGAGCAGCCGTGAGCGCCTGGCGCTCAGAAACTCCCCCAGACCGGCCTGAGGAACGGAGCCTTCGTCGGTGCCCATGCTCTCAAGGCTAGGTGGCATGGGCCTGCGAGGGCAGTTCCCAGGGTGGGTGGAGCGCACCCACCCTCCCGCTGCGGGAAAGAACCCTCCGACAGAGCGAACGGAACCACAACAACCCGCTGCGATCCTCAGCCCGACGAGTTACCGGTGGTCGAGGGCACCCCGGTGCTGTTGGAGGTGCAGGCGCTCCCCTCCCGGCGGTCCGCTCGCCTCGGGGGCCATGAAAGGGCGGGTGCGCGGACGTCGATCACACACCCGCCCCCTGCGCCGGACCGGTGGACGGGGGATCCGATCAGCCTCGGGGGAACCGGTGTCCGGCTCGGCGCGGCACCCCGTCGCGGAACTCGCCGAGGGCCCGGAAGGGGACGTGTTCGCCCCGGGTGATGCCAAGAAGGAGACCCTCCGAGCAGACGCCGCACCCCGGAGGTCCGGAGCCGCGGCGCCGAACCGGGGTGCGCGGTCGACGCCGCCCGGTACGGCACCCCTGCACGGCAGGAACAACTTCAGCGTCTCCGCTGTCACCCCTCCCCCGCCTCCCGGCCGACCGGAGGTAGGCCGCGCCCAGCGCCGAACTCGCCCGCCTCCGTGTCAGGAAATGCGGGCACCCGCCCTCTCAAGCGTGCCCGCGACGCGGCGAACCGCCACCGCATCGCGGGTGCAGCAGCCCTTCGCACGGTACCCGGTCCTCCTCACCACCTCCCGAGCATCGGGCTGCCGGGCCGCCGGGCGTCGTGCGGACGTTCGTCCGCACGACGCCCGGCGGTTCGAATGGTTGCGGCGCTCGGATCCGCAGGAGGCGGCGCCGTCAATCGAGGACCGCGTAGGCCTCCACCTCGACGAGCACGTCCGGTTCGAAGAGGTAGTCGACGCCGATCGCCGACAGGGGCGGGAGCGGGTCCGGAAGTCCGAGCTCCTCGGCCACCTGCTCGATCCCCTTCAGGAAGTCGGCGTACTTCTCGGGCTGCCAGTCGGTCACGAAGAACCGCAGACGGACGACGTCGGAGAACGTCGCCCCCGCACCGGCCAGTCCTCTGGCGGTGTTCCGCAGCGCATGCGCGAGCTGGCCGGCCAGGTCCCCCGGGGCGACCGGGTTGCCGTCCGCGTCACGGGCGATCTGGCCGGCGACATGGACCTGGCGCGTACCCGTCGCCGCGGAGACATGGTGGTACGGGACGGGTTGGAACATGCCGTCCGGGGTGAACAGTTCGACTGCCATGAGGTTCCCCTCGTCTCGCCAACAAAGGTATCTGATGTCTACTTTGTATCTTTGGGAAACTTCAACGAGACTAAGTAGCATGAACGAAACCAGCAGCGCCCCGACCCCACTTCGGCTCACCGCCGAGCACCGTGCGCTCTTGGACGAGATCCTCGACAAGTGGTCCCTGCAGGTACTGGACGCGCTGTGTGAGAGGCCGCGGCGCTTCAACGAGCTGCGCCGCGCGATTCCCGCCGTCACCCAGAAGTCCCTCACCGCGGCACTGCGGCGGTTGGAACGCAACGGCATGATCGAACGCGTCGTCATCGACACTCGCCCGGTGGCCGTCGAGTACCGGATCTCAGAGTTCGGCAAGACCCTGCAGGACCTCATCGACGGCCTGTGGCACTGGACCGCGGCCGCCCTCCCGGAGGTCCGGCGTGCTCGCGCACGGTTCGACGAAACGGGGTGACCGGCCCTCTGGCGCCGTCGAGGAGCCCGCGTCCCTCGCCTCAGGCTCCTCGCCGCGGCCCCGGGCTCTTCGGCGCTCCCAGGGTGAGCAACGGGTCCACGACGACTTCACCAGTGCTCCTGCGGCCCGGCGAGCCGCCCGGGACCGGGCGGGTCGCACGACCGGTCACGTCCGCCCACGAGCCTCAACCACGCGTCGGGCCCCAGACGGAACAGGAGAGCGTCCGCAGCCGCCGCGGGGGCGGGAAGGCGGCGGACCGCGTCGGTTCCGACCATACTGGCCTGGGTAGAGGGGCACGTGCCCGCCGAACGACCGATCGGGAGGTTTCCCATGGCTCGACCGCCGTCTCCGTACGACTTCCTGCCGCAGGTTTCCGCCTTCACCGTCACCAGCAGCGATGTCTCCGACGGTCAGCCCCTGGCCAAACCGCAGGTCAGCGGGATCATGGGGGCGGGCGGGGAGGACGTCTCCCCGCACCTGGCGTGGAGCGGCTTCCCCGAGGGGACCCGGAGTTTCGCGGTGACGTGCTTCGACCCGGACGCGCCCACGGCCAGCGGGTTCTGGCACTGGGCGGTGTGCGACATCCCCGTCGGGGTCACCGAACTGGCCGCCGGAGCCGGTGACGAGGGCGGCGCCGGTCTTCCTCCGGGAGCGGTCATGCTCCGCAGCGACGCCGGAGTCAAGCGGTACGTCGGCGCGGCCCCGCCGTCCGGGCACGGCCCGCACCGTTACTTCTTCGTCGTGCACGCCGTGGACGTGGAGAGCCTCGGCCTCGACGACTCGACGGCGCCCGCCGTCCTCGGTTTCAACCTGTTCTTCCACACTCTGGGGCGGGGCATGATCGTCCCGACCTACGAGGTGGCCTGACCGCGGCGGTCTCCGGCGCCCCCGGAAGCGGCCCGCTTCCGGGGGCGCCGGAGAAGATGTGGGATATCGTCGGAAGGCCCGTCGAACGACCGCACGGAAACCGGAAGAGGCGACGTGACGCCACTCCCCCGCCAGGAGCCCCCCGCCCCCGTCACCACGGTGATCTTCGACTACGGCGAGGTCATCTCGTCGCCTCCGCCGACCGCCGTCCGCGCCCGGCTGGAGGAGCTGAGCGCCGCACCCCCCGAGAAGTTCTGGGCCGCCTACTGGGACGAGCGCCCCGCCTACGACTCCGGGATCGGTTCCCGCGAGTACTGGGACCGCGTCGGAGACCGTCTCGGCACGACGTGGGACCCCGCCGTGCGGCAGGAACTGTGGGCGACCGACGTGGGCGGCTGGCTGCTGCCCGACCCGCGGACAACCGCCCTGGTCCAGCGGCTCGCCGACGGTCCGACCCGGCTCGCGCTGCTGTCCAACGCCCCCCACGACATCGCCGGCGCGCTGCGCTCCTCGCCGCTGCTGCGCGGCTTCGACGCGCTGTTCTTCAGTTGCGACATCGGGCTGTGCAAACCCGACCCCGCGGTGTACGCGCACGTGCTGGAGGCGCTCGACGCCGTCCCCGGCCAGACGCTCTTCGTCGACGATCGGGAGGAGAACGTGCGTGCCGCCGCGGAGTCGGGGATCCGGACTCACCGCTACACCGGAGCGGTCGAACTCGCCGCGTTCCTCGGCCGTGTCCTCGAGGATTGAACGGCCGACCCACGGGTAGCGCGTTCTCCTGTCGTCCCGGTCGCCGTCCCGACACGGCAACTCCCGGGCCCGGCGTCCAGGGCGACGCGGGGCACCGGCGGCTGCTGTTCTCCCCCGGCATCCCGACGTATCGTGATTGGGACCCCATCGGTCGCGCGAAGGGGGAAAAGGGGATGCAGGACGAAGACCGTGTTCCGCCGAGGCGGATGCGCGCCTCGGACGCCGACCGGGACGCCGTCGCGGAGCGTCTCGCGGTCGCGCTGACCGAAGGCCGCCTCGACCTGGTCGAGTACGACCGCAGGCTGACCCTCGCGATGAACGCCGTGGTCGTCGGCG
Organism: Thermobifida halotolerans; assembly: GCF_003574835.2. NCBI lineage: Bacteria > Bacillati > Actinomycetota > Actinomycetes > Streptosporangiales > Nocardiopsidaceae > Thermobifida > Thermobifida halotolerans. The sequence goes on from NZ_CP063196.1 coordinate 2,929,661, forward strand.
ATCTCACGCCGCTGGTCGCCGACCTGCCCGAGCCCTCCCGCGACGAGGTCGCCACCACCGATTCCCGTGAACCCGTGCCCGCCGCCTCCTCGTGGAGCGAGTGGGTCGACGAGTGGCGGTGGTGGCTGGGCGGCGCGATCATCATGGGCAGTATCTGGGGAGTCACCAGCATCATCGGTGGGGTGTTGCTGCCGTTCTGGCCGCTGATTCCGCTGGGCGTCTGGGCCGCGATCCTCCTGGCCGCCGCCGTGTGGCCGAACGATGAATCCCGCCGCCGCTGAAATCCGTCCGAGTATGAGGGGGCTCCGGCGCGCTCGCCGGGAATGACCGGAGTGCGCCTCCCGGCGCCATCGGATCGTGACCCGCTGCTTTCGGGTTCCTCCGAAGGGAGTTCCCGTTTCCGGCGGTCCCCAAGTTGGTTTACGGATAGGAATGAGGGCGGACATGGACGACGACCACCTTCCCGCGGAGCGGATGCGCGCCTCCGACGCCGACCGGGACGCCACGGCGGAAAGGCTGGCTCATGCCCTTTCGGAGGGCCGTTTGGACCTGACCGAATACGACGAGCGGCTCTCCGCGGCGATGGGCGCCAAGACCATGGGCGAACTCGCTCGGCTGACCGACGACCTGCCCGCCGCCCCCGGTTCCGCGGACGCCCCGGTCGATCTCGCCGAGGTCGGCGCGGCCAACACCCCCGTGCGGGGCTGGCGGGAACGGCTGGAACCGTGGCGCGGATTCGCGGGAATCTCGATCATCCTGATCGGGGTCTGGGCGGTCAGCAGCGTGGGGGCCGGGCAGCTTCTGACCTTCTGGCCCGCATGGCCGCTGTCGTTCATGCTGATCATCACCGCGGTCAACGCCGTCAGCGGATCGGGGGGCAGGGGCCGGGGACGCTCCGCCGAGCGTTCCGGCGACGGGCGCGGCTCCGGCCCGGACTGAGCCCGGGGAGGCTCGGGGCCTGTTCGGCGGGCCTCCGGGGCTGCGGGCGGCCACGGGCCGGGAACGGCCCGCCGAGCGGGCCCGGCTAGCCGGTGGCGTGCAGCCACCGCACCGGGGCGCCGTCGCCCGCGTAGCGGAACGGCTCCAGTTCCTCGTCCCAGGCGCGTCCCAGCAGTTTGTCGAGCTCCTCTGCGAGGTCGAGCCCGTGGGCGGCGGAGCGCTCCATGGCGTCGCGGATGCGGGCCTCGGAGACCAGCACCTCTCCCGAGGCGCTCGTCACGGCGCTGAAGAACCCGAGCGTGGGGGTGTAGCTGTAGCGCACCCCGTCACAACCGGGGGTGGCGTCCTCGGTGATCTCGTAGCGCAACCGCTGCCAGCCCCTGAGGGCCGAGGCGATCGCGCCGGACAGACCGGGCGCTCCCTGCCAGTTGAGTTCTGCGCGATAGGTGCTGGGAGCCGCCGGTTGCGGTTCCCAGTCCAGTTTCACAGGTACGCCAACAACGCCCGCGACCGCCCACTCGACGTGGGGACACAGCGCCGCGGGCGCGGAGTGGACGTACAAGACGCCACGTGCGGACACCGAACCTCCTGATACGAACGAGTGCGCTTCCCCGACGCCCTCGTACCCCCAGAGGAGATGTCCGTGCTGGGTCTTCTCCTCTTCTCATTGTGTCCCATGTACATCAGCAGCACCAGGTTGACGAGGACCGAAAACGCCAAAAGGTCCACATCCCGCGGGCCCGACGGTTACCGTGTTTCTCCAGGCGTGGCCGGATGTGTGATTTTACTGGGGGTGCCCTTGAGTGGCCAGACCCGCAAGGCTGCTTGTGTCAAGGAACTCGTCCGGCGCGCCGCGCAGAACGACGAGGACGCCTGGGACGCGCTCCTGGACCGGTACTCGGGGTTGGTCTGGGGGATCGCGCGTTCATACTCCCTCCCCTTCCACGACGCGCAGGACATAACCCAAACAGTTCTGTGCAATCTCGCCGAGTACCTGACCCGGCTGCGCGACCCCGAACGCCTGGGGTCGTGGCTGGCGACGGTGACTCACAACGAGTGCCGCCGCCACCTGCGGATTCGTGGGCGGGTCCGGCCGTTTCCCGCCGAGGAGCTGGACGCTCCCGACCACCGCACGCCCGAGTCCGTCCGGCTGGTGGCCGAGGATGTCGACCGGGTGCGTTCGGCGCTGGCGCGGCTGGGTTCCCCCGAGAGCGAGGTGGCGCGGCTGGACCTGTACCGTCCCGGTCTGCCGCCGACGGAGGTGGCCCGGCTGGCCGGCGTGCCCGCCAAGGACCTTCCCCGGGTGCGGCGCCGTGTCCGCCGACGCCTCCACCGGTTGCTCAAGCGTGAGGAGGACCGTTGACCGCCGACTCCGTGCCTCCGGAGCCTCCCCCCGAGGAGGTTCTGGCCGCGGCCCGGGCCGCCTACCGGATGCGCCGTCCCGACGCGGCGCCCGCCGCCCTGCTGACCGACTCGGCGACCGATCCGGTCCCCGGGTTGCGCCGGGGGCCCGCGTCGGGGCCGCGCCTGCTCGCCTTCGGCGTGGGCGAACTGGAACTGCACCTGCACGTCACGGTCCGCGGCGACGTCTGCGACCTGGCGGGCCAACTGATCCCCGCGGTCCGGTTCACCGCGGAGCTGCGGCGCGCCGACGGCGTCTCCTCGCACCCCAGCGATCCGGGCGGAGCTTTCGTGGTGCGTTCGGTTCCCCGCGGTCCGGTCAGTCTCGTCTGCTCCCCGGCCGACTCCGCGATCCCTCCGCTGGCGGTGCCCTGGACCGTGCTGTGACCCGGCAGTCCGCAAATCCCCCGTAAAGCGGCATCAGTCCCCATTCCCCTGTTTTCCGGAAAATGCTTCACCGTGCGATGGAACGGGAGTTATTTCGCCACCTCTCGCATTCTGTGGGCGATACTGCTATTACTGGGTGTGCTGTTTTCGAGAAACGCACTCCGCACCCGATGAACGGATGTCCGTGTGGAGTGTCCATATTCGTTGCCCCGTTATTCCTCCGACCGATCCCCCACGGAAGGCGATAACGCATGGCGGACCCGCACCGGCCCTCCAGGAACCTGCCCGTCTCACTGGTAGCACGCGACCCCGCCGAGGCACGGCGGCGGGCCGACCGGCTGCTGAGGAGGCCCGTCGACCCGCGGACGCGGGCGTCCGCCCTCCGGGTGAGCGGGCTCGCCGCCTACGAACTGGGCCTGGTCGACGAGGCCCGGAAGCGGTTGGACTCGGCGGTCTCCGTCGCCGTACGGGCCGGTCTGCCGGACCAGGCCGCGATGGCGCGGGCCTCCCGGCTCGGAGTTGCGGCCCGGCGCGGAGACGAATGCGGCACACTTCCCCCCTCTCCCTTCCGCGTTTCGGCTTTCACCCTGCTGGGCCGTGGCGTGGCGGCCTGCCAGAGCGGCCGTTTCGCCGACGCTCTGGCCGCTTTCGCGGCGGCCGAGCCCGCCTTCCGCTCCTCCTCCGACCCGCGACTGCTTCCCGGACTGCTGTGCAGCCAGGGACTGGCGCTGGTGCACACCGAGCGGTTCGGCGAGGCCGAGGAGGTCCTGCACGAGGGGCTGGCACTGGCCGAGAAGTACTCGCTGCGGCGGCTGGGCGCCGCCATCACCCAGAACCTGGGCTGCCTCGCCGCCTCCCGTGGAGACACCGCGCTGGCCATGGAGCGGTTCGACGCCGCGGCACCGCTGCTGGGCGCGGGAACGCGGCACCCCGCGCTCGTGCTGGACCGCGCCCACGCCCTCGCCGACGCCGGAATGCTCCGCGAGGCGGGGGTTCTGCGTCGCTCCCTCGGTCCGGCGCGCGGCGGCGGAGCCGATCGCGCGCTGACCGAACTGCTGTCGCTGAAGCTGGCGGTGGGGCACGCCGACACCGCGGCGGCCGAGGCCGCGGTCCGGCGGCTCCGGCACCTCTTCGGCGCCGACTCGTCGTGGCTGCGCGCTGCGGAGCAGATCTCACGGCCGCCCGGGAGCGCGCCGGTGGCGCCGCGTCCCGCTCCGGGCCGCCCATCGAGGGCCCCGTCCTCCCGCACCGCCACCCCGCACCTGGAACTGGCCGCGCACGTGGGCTCTCCGGACACGACGCGGGCACTGGGCGACGTCGCCGCGGCGCTGAGGGCGGGCAACGCCGCGGCCGCGCTGCTCTGGTCGGAGCGGTCCCGTGCGCTCACCACCGAGGCCCACACCTGTCAGAACCGGGAGTGGACGGCGCTGTTGGACCGCTACCGCCGCGCGCACGCCGCCTTCGCCGAGTCCGGTTCCGCGGAGGACCACCGCGAGCTGGCCCGTCTGGAGGTCGAACTCGCGGTGGGCCAGTGGCATCCGTGCTGCCGCCGACGGCCTCCCGCTCCTTCCGCGCCGGGCGGGGAGCTGCTGGACCGCCTGGCCCGCGGGCTCGGCTCCCGCGCCCTGGTCCACTACCCGGAACCGGACGGGGTTCCCGCGGCGATCACCCTGGTCGACGGCCGGGCGCGGCTCCACGAGCTTCCCGACGCCCGGACGATCGGCGACGCCGTCGCCGCCTTCGAGCATCTGGCCCGACTGCACGCGGTCACACCACGCCCCCAGACGGCCCGGCTGCTGGCCGAACGGGCCGCGGCCGTGGACCGGCTCCTGGTGGCGCCCGTGGCCGCGGCGGTCGGCGACCGCGACCTGGTGGTGGTTCCCGGACCGAACACCCAGACCCTTCCGTGGGGCCTGCTGCCGGGGCTGCGGGGCCGACCGGTCAGCGTCGCCCCCTCGGGGCGGGCGTGGCTGCGCTGCCGTGACCGGGCACGCCGGACGCGCCGGGAGCGTCCCCGGGTTCTGCTGGTGGCGGGCCCCCGGCTGGCGGCGGCCGAGGCGGAGATCAGGGCGGTGGCCCGCCGTCACCGGGGGGCGCGGACGGTCACCGGGGCCGCGGCGTGCTCCCGCACGGTGCTGCGCCACCTGGCGCGCGCCGACCTCGCGCACATCGGCGCGCACGGCTTCGCGTCGGGCGGCGCACCGATGTGCACCGGACTGTGGCTCGCCGACGGCCCGCTGTTCGCCTACGACGTGGAGCGGGTGCGCCGGCTGCCCTCCCTGGTGGTGCTGTCCTCGTGCGACACGGGACGGTCCGCGCCCACCGCGTCGGGGCTTCCCCTGGGGATGGCGGCGGCCCTGCTGGCCCGCGGCAGCGCCACGGTGCTCGCGAGTGTGCTTCCGGTACCCGACGGGGCCACCGCCGCGGCGATGGTGCGCGCCCACAGCGCGCTGCTGGCGGGGGCCGCGCCCGCCGCCGTGGTCGCCGAGCACCTGGCCGCCACCGGTTTTGTGTGCTTCGGGGCGGGATGACCTCCGGTTTCGGTGGCGGCTTGACGCCCTGGGGGGCATGATCGGCGGAGCCGGTGGTAGGGGTCGGTCATGGCTGAGAACCGTCACGACCGCAGGGAAGACCTGACCACCACGCCGGAGGACATCGACGAAAGCACCACGATGTCGGACGACCAGCCCTCCTCGTTGGAGGAGACCCACCACGACCGCATGGAGGACCCGATCAACGCGCTGGACGCCGACTGGGAGGAGGCCGGTCAGCCCGCGTTGGCGGACACCACCGAGGACATCACCCTGCCCAACGACCGGCCCACCGCGATGAACGAGTTCGGCACCACCGGTACGGAGAAGGAGGCCGGTGAGCCGATGGATGTCGCGCTGTCCCGGGAGGAGCCCGACGTCTGGGAGCGGGAGGGGGAGCCGGAACCCCAGGGGACGGCCGAGGGGGCGCCCTCGGCGGGGCGGCTGGTCGCCGAGGACCGGGGCGCCCACCCCGACCGGGAGGCCGAGTCGACCGCCGACGAGGTGGGGCTGGACCGTGGCGGGCTGAGTCCTGAGGAGCGCGCCGTCCGCGAACACGGGGAGCCGTGACGCGGGGCGACGCCGTCCGCTACCAGCCGCGTTCGCGCCACTCGGGGAGGTTGGGGCGCTCCGCTCCCAGGGTGGTGTCCCTGCCGTGCCCGGGGTAGACCCACGTGTCGTCGTCGAACTGGTCGAAGATGCGGGTCTCCACGTCGGCGAGCAGGCTGCGGAAGTCCGCGTCGCTCCAGGTCCTGCCCACTCCTCCGGGGAAGAGGCTGTCGCCGGTGAACAGGTGGGTGTGGCCGGAGGGGTCGTCGTAGCGCAGGGCGATGGAGCCGGGGGTGTGTCCGCGCAGGTGGATCACTGACAGCGTGCACGCGCCCACCGCGACGGTGTCGCCGTGCTCCACCGGCTCGTCGGTGGACACCGGGAGTTCCTCCGCGTCGGCGGGGTGGGCGACGGTCCGCGCGCCGGTGGCTCCCACGACGTCGGCCAGGGCACGCCAGTGGTCCTGGTGGCGGTGGGTGGTGATCACCCGGGCCAGGCCGCCGCCGTCCACCAGGTCGAGGAGGCGGTCGGCCTCGTCGGCCGCGTCGATGAGCACCCCTTCGCCGGTGCGCCTGCAGCGCAGCAGGTAGGCGTTGTTGTCCATCGGGCCGACCGCGAGTTTGCTGATGGTCAGTTCAGATAGCTGCCGCACGTCGGCGGGGCCCCCGACGTGCGTGTCTCCGGTGTAAGGCACGTTCCCATTGTGCCCGCTGGGGACGGGCGGCCCAACGGTGTGTCCCGTGCCGCGCACGGCGGGGTCAGCCGAGTCCTCCCGCCGGGCCGGTGCGCAGCAGCGGCACGTGCAGTTCCTGGGGGGTGAGCGAGCCGTGGTGTCCGACGAGTCGGGACTCGACGCGCTCCACGGCGGGGGCGACCAGCGCGGTGTCGCCGCGCGCGACGGCCAGGACGTCGCCGACGCGTGGCAGGAGGTCGCGGTTGACGGTGTGCGCCGGTCCGAACCAGCCCGACTCGACCGCCTCGGCCCGGGACACCACGGTGGCGCGGCCCGCGAGCCGTTCCCGCCAGGCCGCGAGCACGTCCGTCTCCGCGCCCGGCCGGGTGTAGACCTGTCGGGCGCGGGGTTCTCCCGCGAGGACCCGGACTCCCTCGGCGAGGTCCGGGTCGCCCTCCACGTCGATCCGGCTGTGGGGACCGGTGTCGACCATGCCGTGGTCGGCGGTGACGTAGAGGACGGCGTCGGCGGGCAGTACGGAGGCCAACTGCTCGGCGAGCCGGTCCACCTGGCCGAGGTGGTGCCGCCAGTGGGGGGAGTCCACCCCGTACAGGTGCCCGAAGAGGTCGAGTTCGGAGTGGTAGACGAACAGGTAGGCGCGTTCGTGGGCGCTCAGGGCGGCCTCGGCCCCGACCACGAGTTCGGTGGCGGTGTCCGCGGGGACGTAGCGGCTGCCGCGTGCGGAGGCCCGGGTGAAGCCGCCGCCCTCGTAGGCTCCGGCCGCGATGTAGGCGGTGGCCACCCCCGCGGCCTCGGCCCGCTGGTAGGTGGTGCGGTGCGGCTGCCAGACCACCGGGTCGACGTCGGCCGACCAGCGCAGGTGGTTGAACACCGTGCCGTCGTGGGGAAGCGCCACCTGGTAACCGAAGACGCCGTGGCCGCCGGGGGCGGCGCCGGTTCCGAACGTGGCGAGGGAGGTGGCGGTGGTGCTGGGGAACCCCGAGGTGATGGGGGTCGCCGCCGCTTCGAGAAGGGAGGCCAGGAAGGGAGCGTGCCCGCGGTTGGCGAGCAGCGCCTCCCATCCCAGGCCGTCGACCAGGAGGACGCAGGCGCGGCGCGCGGGGGCCAGGCCGAGGACGTTGGCCTCGCCGGGAACTCCCAGCGAGGCCAGGACCGACGGGCCGAGGTCGGCCAGCGAGGCCGTCCCGTAGCGGGGGACCCCCAGTGGGCCGTCGGGGGCGGGCTCCTGCTGTCGCGGGCGGTGCGCCGCGGTCATCGGGCGGTGGCCTCCGACAGCGACTGGGCGAAGCCGAGCAGGTTGGCGACCGCGTCGGCGCCGTCGGCGGCCTGGCTCACCCGCAGGGTGAGGGGTTCGGCGGTGACCGCGCCGGTGTAGCCGTGGTCGAGTTCGCAGTTCTCGTCCGCGCACGCGGCGGGTTCGAGGTCGATGTGGGCGATGGAGCCCCAGTTCACGGCGAGGCTGATGCTCAGCACGGCTTCGCTGGGCAGGGTGCCGGGGACGTAGGCGGCGGGGTCGGGGACGATGCGGGTGAGCGCGACGGACTGGATGTTGTCCAGCCTGATGGAGTCCGTGGTGGTGGAGGCGTGCGGCCGACTGTCGGAGGCCGCGGGCGGATGCTCGTCGGTGTGGCAGACGATGAGGCGGGTGCCGGTGAGCAGCAGCACGCTGATGTGTCGGCGGACCTCCATCCCCGGGTCGAAGGTGGCCTCGTGGTGCACCACGAAGGCCTCGGCCGTTTCGGTGCCGAGAGTGGTGGCCACGGCGTCGATCACGAGCCCGGGGTAGTATCCGCTGCGCTCGATCTCCAGACGCCAGTCGGTGGACACAGCACGCGTTTTCCTCATGCATCCATCCTGCCCTCTCGAACCGACCGCACGCACCTCGAATCGAACCTGTGGACGACACCTCAGTGTGTACCGGTGGCCGGGCCGGGCAGTGGTAGGGCTATGAAGGCCACGTTCCCGCCGGTCCCGGAACCGCCGGGACCGGAACCGAAGCCGCAGGAGCCCGGCCCCGTCCCGCCCGAGCCGGAGCCTCCCGCTCCCGGCCCCGTCCCGCCCGAGCCGGAACGTCCGGGCCCCGCTCCGGTCCCGCCGGAGCCGGAGCCTCCCGCTCCCGGACCGGTGCCGCCGGAGCGGCCGATGCCCGATCCCGAGCCGCCACCGCGGCCCGAGCCGATGTGAGGCCGGGCGGTTCGGGGTCAGAACGGCACGCGCAGTCGCCGCGGTCCGGCGTCGGGCCGCATCTCGGGTGCCTCACGCAGCCAGACCCTGGCACCCATGACGTGGGCTCCGGTGTAGTTGACGATGACGGGGTCGAGGTCCACGTGGGCGACGTCGGGAAGCGCGTCGACCATCCGGGAGACCCGGACCAGGACGTCTTCGAGGGCCTCGACGTCGGGCTGTTCGGCCAGGGACGAGGTGCCCGCGGGCAGGCCGAACAGCAGCGTCGAGGAGCGCACGGCGTGGACCAGGTCGGTGGCGTCGGTGTCGGTGAGAGGCGCCAACCGGTAGGCGCGGTCGTCGAGCAGTTCGGCGGTGACGTCGGCCAACCCGAAGGCGACCACCGGCCCGAACGAGGGGTTCTCCCCCGCGCGGATCACCGTGGGCACACCGGGGGCGACCATGCGCTGCACCACGAGCATCGCGTCGCCGCCGAGCCGTTCGTGCAGCGCGGTGTAGGCGACGCGCACCTCCTCCGCGGAGTGCAGTTCCAGGCGGATGCCGCGGCCCCCGGCACGCAGCCGCAGGTCGGGTGAGTTGGCTTTGACGACGACCGGGTAGCCGACCTTCTCGGCCGCGGCCGCCGCCTCCTCCGCGGAGCCGACCGGGATGTACGGCTCGACGTGGATGCCGTAGCAGCCCAGCAGCTCCCTGGCGGTTTCGGCGGGGATCGCGGCTTCCTCGTTGTGCACGGGTTCACTGGTGAACCAGATGGAGTGCGCGGCGGTCCCGGACTTCTCGGCTTCGGCGAGGGCCCTGGTGATCAGGGCGCGGGCGCGGGCGCTGTCGATGTCGGACAGTTCGGGGTGGCGTCCGTGGGGCCGCTTCCGCCACAGCGCGTACCGGGTGGCGTGCGCCAGCGCGCGGACGGCGTCCTCGGGCGCGGGGTAGGACGGCACCGATCCGCGCAGTGTCTCGCCGTCCGCCCCGACCAGCCGCAACTCCTCGGGGATTCCCTGGTACCCCAGGTAGGCGGTGACGATCGGCTTGGTGGAGCGCGCCGACCGCTCGCGCATCACCTCGGCGACGCCGCTGGAGATGGGGGCCAGCGCGGGGATGAACACCACGACCAGCGAGTCGACCGAGTCGTCGGCCAGGGCCGCGTCGAGCGCGTCGGCGAAGTCCTGGTCGGTGGCGTTGGGGCCGAGGTCCACCGGTTCGTTCGGGCGCAGCGAGGCGCGCACGCAGGCGTCCTTGACCAGCAGTTCCAGGGACGCGGAGTTGCCGATGATGCCGACCCGGTGTCCCCGGGGCAGGGGCTGGTAGGCGAACAGTTGCGCCACGTCGAACATCTGGGTGATGTCCTCCACCCGCACGACCCCGGACTGCTCGAACAGGGAGGTCACCGCGTAGTCGGGCAGGGCCAGCGTGCCCGCGGCGTGCCCGGTCGGCACACCGCGCACGGAGCCTCCGCTGCGGACCACGACCACCGGCTTGTTGCGGGCCAGGCGGCGGGCCAGCCGGGTGAACTTGCGGGGGTTGCCCAGGGACTCCAGGTACTGCAGGACGACCTCGGTGGCGGGGTCCTCCTCCCAGTACTGCAGCAGGTCGTTGCCGGAGACGTCGGCGCGGTTGCCCGCGGAGACGAAGGTGGACAGCCCCATGCCGCGCTGGGCGACGCGTTCGAGGATGGCCCGGCCCAGCGCGCCGGACTGGGAGAAGAAGCCGATGCGTCCGCGCGGGGGCAGGTGCGGGGAGAGGGTGGCGTTGAGGGAGACCTTCGGATCGGTGTTGGCCACGCCCAGGCAGTTGGGTCCGACCACGCGCATTCCGGCGGCGCGTGCGGCGAGCACCAACTGCTCCTGGCGCTCCCGCCCCTCGGGGCCCGCCTCGCCGAATCCGGAGCTGACCACGACGAGGCCGTGCACGCCCTTGCGCGCGCACTGGTCGACCACGTCGACGACCGTGTCGGCGCGCACCGCGACGACGGCGAGGTCCACCGGGTCGGGGATGTCCAGGACGCTGGGGTAGGCCCTCACCCCGGCCACGGCCTTGGCCTCGGGGTGGACCGGGAAGACCGGTCCACGGAAGTCTCCGTTGAGGAGGTTGCGCAGCGCGGTCTGTCCGATGGTGTGGGCGGTGCGGCTGGCGCCGATGACCGCGACCGACCGGGGAAACAGCAGTCGGGCGATGGAGCGCGACTCGGCGCGCTGTTCGCGGGCGCGCATCACCCCCAGGGAGACCTCGGTGGGTTCCAGGTCGAGGGTGAGCCGGATGACTCCCTCGTCGAAGGTCTGCTGGGCGGTGTAGCCCGCCTCCCGGAAGACGTTGATCATCCGCCGGTTCTCCGGGAGCACGTCGGCGATGAACCGCCGGACGCCGCGTTCGCGGGCGGCGGCGGCGATGTGTTCGAGCAGCACCGAGGCGATTCCGCGTCCCTGGTGGGCGTCCTCCACGACGAAGGCGACCTCGGCCTCGTCCTGCCCGACCTTGTCGTAGCGCACCACCGCGACCATGGCGTCGCTGATGGTGGCGATCAGGGCCACCCGCTCCTCGTAGTCGACCGTGGTGAACCTGGCCACGTCACGGGAGGAGAGCTTGGGGTAGGGGGCGAAGAACCGGTAGTAGATCGTCTCCGGCGAGAGCCGGGAGTGGAACTCCCTGAGCATGTCGGCGTCGTCGGGAGTGATCGGCCTGATGTGAGCGGTGCCGCCGTCGGTCAGCACGACGTCCGCTTCCCAGTGCTTGGGGTATGACTGCACGATTGCGAGGGTAGACGAGTTGCTCCCCGATATGGGGGATTATCGCCGCGAAACGTCGGATGTCCCCGGGCCGGGCGGGGGGTGCGGTGCGGGCGACCGGAGCGGCTGGGCGGGGTGTCTCTGCCGGTCCTTCGGATTCGTTATCCGCGACGCGCTCTGAACCTGTTAACGTCTCAGAGCGCGTTGAGAACACACGCGCCACCCGGTCGGTAAGGATAGTGACTCATGACGCGAGTAGTCGTAGTCGGCGACCTCATGACCGATTCCGTCGCGCGGGCCTTCTACCCTCTGGCCCGCGGCAGCGACACCCCCGCTTCGGTGGCCACCTACGGGGGCGGCTCAGGCGCGAACGTGGCCGCGTGGCTCGCGGTCGAGGGCACCGACACCGCACTGGTCGGCCGCCGCGGCTCCGACATCACCGGGCGCACCCGTGAGATGGAGCTCATGGGGTACGGCATCGACGCCCGAATGGTCATGGATCCGGAGCGTCCGACCGGTACGTGTGTCGTGATGATCACGCACCGGGGCGACCGCACGATGCTCAGCGACCCGGGGGCCAACGCCGCGCTGCAGCCGGAGGACCTGCCGCGGGACCTGTTCGGCCCGGACGGGCACCTGCACGTGTCCGGTTACACGTTGATCAACGAGGGCTCGCGCCGGGCGGCCCGGGTGGCGCTGCGGCTGGCCCGGGAGAGCGGGATGTCCATTTCGGTGGACGGCGGTTCGCACGCCCCGCTGGAGCGGGCCGGCGCCGAGGCGTTCCTGGACTGGACCGGCGGGGCCCGGCTGCTGTTCGCCAACCAGGAGCAGGCGGCCGTGCTGACCGGACGGGACGATCCGGAGGCCGCGGCGAAGGTGCTGACCGCCTGGTATCCCAACATCGTGATCAAGCTGGGCGGCGAGGGTGCGCTGTGGGCGTCGAAGGCCCGGGAGGGCACGCTGCACGTACCCGCCGAGCCCGTCGAGCCCTCCCCCGGTTCGATCGGCGCGGGCGACGCCTTCATCGCGGGTTTCCTGCCGCCGTGGCTGGCGGGCAAGCACCCCAAGGAGGCGCTGGTCAACGCCCAGCGGTTGGCCGCCCGCGCCCTGCACCAGCCGGGCGCCCGCCCCGACCTGGACTGACCGCCCGCAACCGCCGGGGGTCACGTCCGGCTGGCCAGGGTCAGCGGCAGGACGGCGGAGGCGCCCGCCTCGCGGAGGCGGGCCGCGGCCACTGTGAGGGTCCATCCGGTGTCGACCTGGTCGTCGACCAGCAGGACCGGGCCGTCGAGCGCGGTCAGCCGCTGCCGCAGGGCGGGGTCGAGGGTGAAGGCGTGCCACAGCGACGCGAGTCGCTGGGCGCTGTTGTGGCGCCGGGGACCCGCGCCGTCGGGATCGCGGTAGCCGATCGTGCCGACCGGGACCAGTCTGCCCACCTCGCACAGGCGACGGGCCAGGGCGGTGATCATGCGGGGGCGGCGCCGTGAGGGCATCGCCACCACTCCGGCGGGGCGCCGCTCCCACGGCCAGGCCGCCAGAACGGCGACCACGGCCTGGAACACCTCGTCGCCGACGGGTTCGTCGGGGGCGTCCTCGGCGAGGAGGCGGCGCAGCACGGTGCCCCAGCCGATGTCGGTGAGGCGGGCCAGGGCGCGGCCCTCCGCCGCGCGCTGCTCGGCCGGGATGGCCCCGGAGAGGTCCACGCCCAGCTCGGCCATTCCGGTGGGCCACCGTTTGCGCGGTTCGACCGCCACACCGGGCCGGTCCAGGTGTGCGGTGGCGGCCCGGCGCTGGGCGGTGTCGACGCGGGCGGACCAGGTGTGTCCGGTGCAGTTGTCGCAGCGGCCGCACGGTTCGGCCTCGGGGTCGTCGAGCTGGCGGCGGAGGAACTCCATGCGGCAGCCGTCGGTGGCGATGTAGTCGAGCATGGCGCGCTGCTCGGTCTCCCGTGCGGCGGCGACGGCGGCGTAGCGGGCGGCGTCGTAGGTCCAGGGGCGTCCCGTGGCGGTCCAGCCGCCGCGCTCCCGGCGTACCGCGCCGTCGACGTCGAGGACCTTGAGCATCTGTTCGAGTCTGCCGCGGCCCAGGTCGACCCTGGCCTCCAGGCGCGGCAGGGAGAGGGGGCCCGCGGCGTCGGCGAGCACCCGCAGGGTGTGGCGCACGGTCTCCTCCGCGGGAAACGCCAGGCCCGCGAAGTACCTCCAGATCTCGCGGTCCTCCCTGCCGGGCAGCAGGACCGCCTCGGCGCGGGGCAGGCCGCGTCCGGCGCGGCCGATCTGCTGGTAGTAGGAGACCGGTGACTGCGGTGCCCCCAGGTGCACCACGAATCCCAGGTCGGGTTTGTCGAAGCCCATGCCGAGGGCGCTGGTGGCCACCAGGGCCTTGGTGCGGTTGGCCAGCAGGTCGTCCTCGGCGCGTGCGCGTTCCTGCGGGTCGGTCTGCCCGGTGTAGGCGCGCACGTCGTGTCCGCGTTCGGTGAGGAAGGCGGCGGTCTCGGTGGCCGCGGCGACGGTGAGGGTGTAGACGATCCCCGATCCGGGGAGCCGGTCGAGGTTCTGGGCGAGCCAGCCGAGGCGGTCGGCGTTGTCGGGCAGGCGCACCACGCCCAGGTGCAGGCTCTCGCGGTCGAGGCTGCCGCGCAGCACGAGGGTGGGGTGCTCGTCGCCGGTCTCCAGTTGCTCGGCGACGTCGCGGGTGACCCGCTCGTTGGCGGTGGCGGTGGTGGCCAGCACCGGGACGCCGGGGGGCAGTTCGTCCAGCAGGGTGCGGATGCGCCGGTAGTCGGGACGGAAGTCGTGCCCCCAGTCGGAGACGCAGTGGGCCTCGTCGACGACCACCAGTCCGGCGCCGGCCGCCAGTTCGGGCAGGACGCGGTCGCGGAACTCGGGGTGGTTGAGGCGTTCGGGACTGACGAGGAGCACGTCGACCTCGCCGGAGGCCACGGCGGCGTAGGTGCGCTCCCACTCCTCGGTGTTGGCGCTGTTGATGGTGTGGGCGCGGATTCCGGCGCGTTCGGCCGCGGCGATCTGGTTGCGCATCAGGGCCAGCAGCGGGGAGATGATCACGGTGGGCCCGGCTCCCTCGGCGCGGCGCAGCGCGGTGGCCACGAAGTAGACCGCGGACTTGCCCCAGCCGGTGCGCTGCACCATCAGCACGCGCCGGTGCTGGGCGGCCAGGGCGCGCACGGCGCGCCACTGGTCCTCGCGCAGTCGCGCGTTCGCTCCGGCGAGCGCGCGCAGGTGGGTCTCGGCGGCCTCGCGCAGGGCGGAGTCGGTGTCGGGGAGTGCTGGTGTGGCCATGTCCTCCTGCCTACCAGACCGCGGGCGGTGGGTCTTCGGACGCGGCGGACGGCTGTGGAGAAGCGCTGGGGTCCGATGAGTATCCGGATAACAGAAACGTAACATCGCCGTAGCCGAACGTTGACAGAAAGTAATGAATCCCTGTCTCATGTTTTGGGATCGCTCCCATCAGGTGTCGCCCACAGTCCTTTTTCCGCCCTCTCCCCGGACAAGAAGGCTGTCCCATGTCTCATGCACCCCGATCCCGGTGGTGGCGCGCGACCGCCTCCGCCACAACCGCCGCCCTCGTCTGCGGCGCGGTCCTCACCCTCCAGTCGGCTCCGGCCGCGGCACAGGTCCGACTCGGCGCCGGAAGCTACACCACCACGCTGCCCGCCGGAGAGTCCGGTCCCAGCGACAACACCGGCGCCCCCGTCGCCCCGAAGGTCACCGACGACTTCGACCAGCCGGTCGCCACCAACGACTGGTGGTCCTCGCTGATCTTCCAGCGCTACCCGGACAACCCCTACGGCGAGAACCTGTACGCCCACCCGCTGTCCTTCAAGGCCCGCGCCGGCGGCCTGGAGATCGGCCACCCCGACTCCCCGGAGATCGTCGCCGACGGCCTGAAGTACCAGTACCCCCACTCCCCCGACCTCGTCCTGGGCGTCCAGGGCCTCGACGCCCCCGCGGCCGAGGTCGCCGGATACGGCGACTGGACCGTCACCGCCGACCTGTCCGACGGCTCCCGGCAACTGCGTACCACCATCGGCCAGGGCCTGCCCTTCGTCTACGCCGACGTCTCCGGCGGACCGGTGCGCGTGGAGTTCACCGCCCAGCCCACCGTCTGGCGGCGCTCCGGCAGCGCCGTCGGCGTGACCGTCAACGGCCGCCACTACGCCCTGTTCGCGCCCTCCGGGACGGCCTGGTCGGGGTCGGGCACGGTGCTCACCGCCGACGTCGGCGGTGCGGGATACGCCTCGGTCGCGGCCCTGCCCGACCCCGCCGACTTCGACACCTACGCCCCCTACGCCTACTCCTTCGTCACCGACAGCAGGCTGACCTACGACTACGACCCGGACTCCGCCACCCTGACCAGCAGGTACGGCGTGACCACCGAGGCCAGGGAGGGCTCCGCCCGGGGCACCCTGCTGGCGCTGTACCCGCACCACTGGAAGGAGACCCGCACCCCGCTGACCGACCTGGAGTACGCCTCGCCGCGCGGGCCGATGCGGGTCGTGGAAGGCGACCACTTCACCACGGAACTGACCACGCGGGGCATCCTGCCGAACCTGCCCACCGTGGACTCGGCCGACCACCAGAGGCTGCGCACGCTGATCGACGCCGAACTCGACGCCGCCGACCCGTGGAAGGGGGCGACCGACACCTACTGGACCGGCAAGGCGCTGGGACGCCTGGCCCAACTGGTGCCGATCGCCGACTCGATCGGCTACGACTCGGGCCGAGACGCGCTGCTCGACCTGCTCAGGAGCAGAATGGAGGACTGGCTCACCGCCGAAGGCGCGGGAGACGACGCCCGGTTCTACTACGACGAGCAGTGGAACACCCTGATCGGGTTCCCCTCCAGCTTCGGCGCCGACACCGAGCTCAACGACCACGACTTCCACTACGGCTACTTCGTCACCGCGGCGGCCACGATCGCCCGCTACGACCGCGCCTGGATCGGCGCGGACCGGTGGGGCCCCATGGTCGAGACGGTGCTCCGGGACGCCAACAACCCCGACCGCGACGACGAGCGCTTCCCCTGGATGCGGTCCTTCTCCCCCTACGCCGGGCACGGCTGGGCCTCCGGGCACGCCGGGTTCGCCGCCGGCAACAACCAGGAGTCCTCGTCGGAGGCCATGCACTTCGCCGCCAGCACCGCCCTGCTGGGCTCCCTGCTGGGCGACGAGGAACTGCGCGACGTCGGCGTCTACATGCACACCACGCAGGCCTCGGCGATGAGCCGCTACTGGCAGAACTCCGACGGCGACACCTTCCCCGACGACTACTCCCACGACGTCGTCGGCATGGTCTGGGGCGACGGCGGCGACCACCGGATCTGGTGGGACGGCACCACCGAGGAGCTGTACGGAATCAACTACCTGCCGATCACCGCGGGCTCGCTCTACCTGGGCCACGACACCGACCACGCCGCGGCCATGCACCGGTCCCTGGTGGCCGAACTGGGCCGCCAGCCCGAGACGTGGCGCGACATCCACTGGGCGCACCAGGCGCTGTCCGACCCCGACGCGGCGCTGACCGCCTTCGAGTCCCAGTGGCGCTCCTACGAACCGGAGTCGGGCTCCTCCAAGGCGCACACCTACCAGTGGTTGTCCGCCCTCGCCGAGGTCGGCACGGTCGATGCCTCCGTCACCGCCGACACCCCGCACTACGCGGTGTTCACCGACGGCGGCACGCGCACCTACACGGCCTTCAACGCCACCGACCGGCCGATCACCGTCGCCTTCTCCGACGGCGCGACGCTGACCGTACAGCCGGGGCAGCTGGCCACCGGCCGGGGAGACGGCGGCTCCGACCCCGACCCCGATCCCGGACCCGACCCCGATCCCGGGTCCGGGATCGGCGACGGCGTCCTCCACCTCGGTGACGGCACCCTGTCGACCAGCGCGAACCCCGCTGAGAGCAGTGTGGACATCCCGGCGGCGGGCGGCGCCAACCACGACGGCACCCCGACGAACCCGGCGGTGTTCGAGATCAGCGGGGTCAGCGGGGACTTCACCGGGCAGAGCACCCGCTTCACCCTCCCGGTGGACTCGGGCGCTTCGGTGGCCAACGCCGTACAGGCCCGCGTCTCCTACGACCTGGACGGCGACGGCTCCTTCGACCGGGTCGAGACCTACCACTACTTCGCCACCAACGACCTGCCGGGCTGGGAGACCTACTCCCACACCCAGGGCCTCCGATCCGGCACCGGCGACTTCGGCGACCTCGACGGCGGGACCGTCCGACTGGAACTGTGGAGCGCCCTGGGCCACCAGGCGTCCCAGGTGCGCACCGGCGCCCCCGACGGGGAGCAGGCCGCCGTGTTGACCGTCCCGTTCGAGGACTGACCGGACCCGGTGCCCCGATCCGGAACACGGCCGCCCGCCGCCCCCACCACGGGGGCGGCGGGCGGCCGGTCACTCGGCGTCCTTCCTGGCGCGCTCCACCGCCTCAGCCAGCTCGTCGGTCACCAGGTACTCCTCGTCGGTCTCGCCGCGGCTGTAGGCGACCCGCCCCAGGGTCTGGGTGAGCACGGGGACCGTCACCGCCTGGAACAGCGCCACCAGCGCCAGCGGCGCGGCCGACCGCAGGTCGGGAAGTTGGAAGGCCGCCCCCAGCAGCAGCAGGAACAGGCCGACGGTGTCGGGTTTGGTGGCCGCGTGCATCCGCCCCAGCAGAGTGGGGAAACGCACCAGGCCGACCGTGCCGACCAGCGCGAACAGCGCGCCCAGCGGTAGCAGTACGGCGGTGATCCAGTCAGCCGCGGTCATGGGCGCGCCTCTCCGCGAATCGGGCGGCCGTCAGCGTGCCGACGAACCCCAGCAGCGCGACCGTCACCATCAGCCCGATGTAGGCGGTGTCGCCGCGCACCGCGGCCTCCACCGTGATGGCGCTGACCACCAGCACCGAGACCGCGTTCAGGCAGACGATGCGGTCCAGCACCGACGGCCCCCGCACCAGCCGGTAGAGCACGAGCAACACCCCCACTCCGAGCATGGTGAAGGTCGCGACGTAGGCGTAGTCCAAGACGGTCAACCCTGTTCCCTCCGCGTCCGTTCGTCGTCGGCCTCCCGCTGCGCCGCCCGGCGCGCCGCGGCCGTCCCGGCCTCCTCCTCGGCGGGCAGCCGCGCGAGCCGCCGGAACATCTCCAGGTCCTCCGCCGTGCCGAAGGCGTGGACCAGCAGCTCCTCGGTGCGGCGCACCTGTGCGCGCAGTCCGGCGACCGCGTCCGTGTCGTTGACGGGCAGTCCGTGCACGTAGACCACCCCCCGGTTGCGGTTGAGCTCGATCACCAGGGTCCCCGTCACCATGGACAGCAGCGCGCTGAGCATCGCCAGCAGGAAGTCGGAGTCGGTGCGCATGGGGACCGCGACGATGGCGCCGTGGGTACGTCCGGGCCGCCACAGTCCGTGGAAGGCCACCCGGACGCTGGAGAAGACCAGGTCGTAGCCGACGCGGGCCGCCAGCCGCAGCGCGGGCAGCGGACGGAATCCCAGCCGGACGGGGATGTGCGGCAGTCTGGCCGCCGAGTAGCACAGCGACGCCACGGCCACCCCCGCGAGGACCGTTCCGGGGCTGGGGTCGCCCCACAGCACCACCCACATCACGGTCAGCCAGGCCACCGTGGGCAGCCGTCCGGACAGCCGGTACTGCCACGGCCGCCCCGCGGGGACCACGTTGGAACCCGTCCCCGGACTCCCGGTCATCGCGCCCCCTCTCCGAGCACGGCGGCGACGTAGGCGTCACCGTCCAGCAGTCCCTCGGCGGCGGTGAGGCCGACGCGGGTCAGCGGTCCCGCCATGAGCGCCACCGCCAGACCGACCGCGACCATCGCCCCGGTCGTCGCGGTCATGATCCGCAGTCCGCCCCGGTTGGAGCCGGTGCGCAACTGCTCACGGGCCTCCAGCATGTCGGGGCGCGGGGTGCCCCAGAAGGCCCTGGTCCACACACGGACGACCGCGATGAGCGTGAGCAGGCTGGTCAGTACGCCCGCCGCGACTCCGGCCCACGCCAGTGCGCCGCCCGTGGCGACTCCGGCCTCGAACAGCGCGACCTTGGCGACAAATCCCGACATGGGCGGCAGACCGGCCAGACTGAGCGCGGGCAGGAAGAAGAACACCGCCAGGGCCGGGGACACCGCGGTCAGTCCGCGGATGTCGGTGAGCGAGGTGTGTCCGACGTACTGCCGGATCAGTCCGTTGACCAGGAACAGCGTCGCCTGGACCACGATGTGGTGCACCAGGTAGACCACGGCTCCGGCCAGTCCGGCGACGGTGTTGAGGGCCAGTCCGAAGACCATGAACCCGATGTGGCTGACCAGGGCGAACGACATGATCCGGTTGATGTCGGACTGCACGAGCGCCCCCAGGATGCCGACGACCATCGTGACGACGGCGACCGCCATGAGGACGGCGGAGGTGTCGTCGCGCGCGAACAGCAGGGTCTGGGTGCGGATGATGGCGTACACCGCGACCTTGGTCAGCAGCGCGGCGAAGATCGCGGAGATCCGGGTGAGCGCCACCGGGTAGCTGTCGGGCAGCCAGAAGTGCATGGGCACGATCGCGGCCTTGATGCCGAACACCACCAGAAACAGCAGGGCCAGCACCATGCGCAGGGCGGGCGGGGCCGCGCCGAGCTTCTCCGCGACGTCGGCCATGTTCACGGTTCCGGTCAGGGCGTATACCAGCGCGATGCCGGTCAGGAACAGGATCGAGGAGGTGAGGCTGACGGTGGTGTAGACCATGCTGGCGCGCACCCGCGCGCGGGTGGGGGCCTGGGTGATCAGCGCGTAGCTGGCGGTCAGCATGACCTCGAAGCCGACGAACAGGTTGAACAGGTCGCCCGAGACGAAGCTCAGGTTCACGCCCGCGGTCAGCACCAGGTAGACGGGGTGGAACACCTGGGGAGTGGCGCGGCTCAGTCCGCCGATGTCCTGGCCGATCGCGTACAGCAGCACGATCAGCAGCACCACCGAGGACACCAGGAGCAGCAGCGCGGACACGGGGTCGGCGACCAGGGTGATGCCCAGCGGGGCCTCCCAGGCTCCGGCCTGGGTGGTCACGACGGTTCCGTCGTGGGTGCGCCGCAGCAGCAGGGCGGCGGCGACCACGGCGGCGGCCAGTGTCACCGTGCTGGTGATCCGCTGGGAGCGGGGGTTGCGGCGCAGCAGCAGCGTGACCGCCGCCCCGCTCAGCGGCACGAGCAGGGGCACGGCGAGGAGGACGTTCACGAGGAGTCCTCCGGTTCCCTCAGTCGGCTGATGCGGCGGTCCTCCAGGTCGTCGGGCACCTCGTCGTTCTCGTCGCCCAGCCAGACCCGGTAGGCCAGGGCCAGCAGGAAGGTGGTGACGCCGAAGGTGATGACGATGGCGGTCAGCGCCATCGCGTGCGGCAGGGGGTCGGACAGTTGCGCCCCCGGCTCTCCGCCGAGCAGCGGCGGCAGGGTGATGGCCGTGTCGGTGAGCAGCAGGGAGAGGTTCGCGGCGTGGCCGAGGATGATGATCCCGAACACCACGCGCATGAGGGAGCGCTGCAGCAGCAGGTAGAAGCCACTGGAGTAGAGGACGGCCACGGCGGCGACGAGGAGGAGGCTGGGAGTGCTCATCGCGGCGGCTCCTCCCCGGTGGTCGGGGGCGCGGGCGGGGGCGCCGCGGCCCGCGCGGCGGCGCGGCGGCGCAGGAGCGCGGTCCGTTCCCGCTTCTCGATGCGGGCCTCTTCCTCCTCGGCCTCCATGCGGGCGCCGAGGGCGGCGACCACGGACAGGACCAGGCCGACCACGATCAGGTAGACCCCCGTCTCGAACAGGAGCGCGCTGAGCAGTTTGACCTCGCCGAACACCGGGAGGGTGAACTCCCGTTTGACGCTGTCGAACACGGGGCGGCCCGCCAGCAGCGGCAGTCCCGCCGTCGCGCAGCCCATCAGCGTCCCGATGGCCAGCAGCCCGTTGGGACGCATCGGCAGTCCGGCCAGGAGTTCGTGGCGGCCCCCGGCGATGTAGCGCAGCACGTAGGCCATGCTGGCCACGAGTCCCCCGGCGAATCCGCCGCCCGGCTGGTTGTGGCCCGAGACCAGCAGGAACACCGAGAACAGCAGGATCGGGGGGATCAGCAGGCGGGTGACGACCTCCAGCAGCACCGAGCGCGGACCGAACGCCGGGCGGATCACGGTGCTCAGCCAGCGCTCGCGCGGCGCCTCCCAACTCTCGGGCGGGCCGCTGGAGTCGTCGGGCGCGCCCGGTCCCGCGACGAGGGGGCGGCCGGTTCGGGAAGGGTCGGCGGGCATGGTCAGTCCTCCTTCGGGCCGTGGCCGCGGGAGTCGTCGGGGCGGGAGGCCTCGGGAGCGACGACCGGCGCCGCCGCGCCCGCGCCGGGGGCCGCTTCGGGGATCAGCTCGGCGGCGTCCTCCTCGGCTCCGGCGGCGGACTCGCGCGCGACGCGGTCGCGCCGGTTGAGCAGGACGAGTGAGGCGACCGCGACCGCGGCGGTGGCCAGCACCACGACCTCGCCGAGGGTGTCCAGCGCCCGGAAGTCGGCGAGGATGATGTTGACCAGGTTGTCCCCGCCCGCCTCCGCGGCGCGGCCGGTGTATCCGAGCGAGATCGGTTCGTGGGTGCGGGCGTGCGCCATCAGCCACAGCGAGGCGGCGGCGAAGGTTCCGGCCGCGGCGCACATGAGCACGGTCAGCCGTTTCGGCCAGCCGTTGGGGCGGGTGGTGAAGGTGGCGGGCAGCCGCCGCAGCACGAACACCAGGATGATCGTGGTGAGGGTCTCGACGAGGACCAGTGTCAGCGCCAGGTCGGGGGCGCCGTGCAGCACGAACAGTCCGGCGACGCCGAAGCCCAGGGTGCTGATCAGGATGAGCGAGGGGAAGCGGCGGTGTTCGCGCACCGTGGCCACCGCGGTGACCGTGACGATGAGGGCGACGACCACCTCCAGGGGGTTGTCCCACAGGCGCAGGCCGTCGCCGGCGGTGGGAACCGGCACCTCGCCGCCGACCAGCGCCGTGACCAGCCGGAGGCCGGGCAGTGCCAGCACGGTGGCCAGGATGATGCCGAGGTAGACCGGCAGCGATCCGGTCTGGGTGCGTCCGGTGACGTGGAAGGCCGTCCACCTGACGGCGTCGAGCACGGCGTTGTACCCGGCCTCGGCCTCGTACCAGTTCGGCATGGCGTTCTGGAGGCGGGTCACGGCCCGGCGCCTCCAGAACAGCAGCGCGCCCGCGGCGACCACCAGGGCGGTCAGCGCCAGCGCCGGGGTGGGCCCGTGCCACAGCGCCAGGTGGTGGGGGTGGCCGTCGGGGGCGGTGAACGGTGCGGCGTAGGCCTGGGCGAGCGGGTCGACCGTGCGGGAGGCCGCGGCCCCGAGGAGCAGTCCGGCCGCGGCGAGCGCGACGGGCGCCGCGGTGAAGGCGCGGCCGGGCGGGGAGAAGGGAACCGGTGAGACGGTGTCCTTGTCGGCGAACGCCCCCCACAGGAACCGGGCGCTGTAGGCGAAGGTCAGGAGGGAGCCGAGAACCAGACCGGCGAGTACGGCGACCGCGACCGGAGTGGCCGGTCCGGGCTGGGCTCCGGGGACGAACGCCCCCAGCGCGGCCTCCTTGCCCACGAAGCCCAGCATCGGGGGCAGCCCGGCCATGGAGGCGGCGGCCAGGGCGGCCGCGACGGCCAGCACCGGCATGCGGCGGCCCAGCCCGGTGAGGCGGCTGATACTGCGGGTGCCCACCTGGTGGTCGATGACGCCCACGGTGAGGAACAGCGCGGCCTTGAACAGGCCGTGGGCCAGCAGCACGCCGACGGCCGCGACCGCGGCGGTGTGCGTTCCGGCTCCCGCGAGCACGGTGAGCATGCCGAGTTGGCTGACGGTTCCGTAGGCGAGCAGGAGTTTGAGGTCGTCCTGGCGCAGCGCCCGCCAGCCGCCCAGGATCATGGTGGCCAGTCCGAAGCAGAGGACCAGCGGGCGCCAGGGGTCGACGTCGGCGAATCCGGGGGCCAGACGCGCGACGAGGTAGACGCCGCCCTTGACCATGGCCGCCGCGTGCAGGTAGGCGCTGACCGGTGTGGGCGCCACCATCGCCCCGGGCAGCCAGTAGTGCAGGGGCGCCTGGGCGGACTTGGCGAACGCTCCGGCCAGGATCAGCACCAGGGCCACGGGCAGCCAGGGGCTGTCCGTCGGCGGGGAGGCGACCAGTTCGGAGATGCGGTAGGTGCCGCCGACGTGGCCCAGGAGGAGGAAGCCGACCAGCATGAGCAGGCCGAATCCGGCCGTGGTGACCAGCGCCTGGGTGGCGGCGCGCCGGGCGCTCTCCCGCTGGTCGGCGTGGGCGACCAGCAGGAAAGAGGAGACGGAGGTCAGTTCCCAGAAGACGTAGAGCGCGAAGAGGTTGTCGGCGGTGACCACGCCGAACATGGACCCGGCGAACAGCACGAGGACGCCGACGAGGCGGCCCAGAGCGCGTTCTCCCCGGTGGAAGTAGGCGGCGGCGTAGCAGAAGATCACCGAGCCCACGCCGGACACCAGCAGCACCATGGCCACCGAGAGCGCGTCGACGCGGAAGTCGAGGAGGATGCCCAGGGACGGCGCCCAGGGGACGGAGACCTCGATCGGTCGGCCCCGGATGATGCCGGGCGCCCGCACCAGGGCCCAGACCGCTGTCAGTCCCAGGGGCAGTGCGGCCACCGCGAACGCACGGGGCCCCAGGATGCGGACCAGCGGCGGCGCCACGACGGCGGTGAGCGCGTGGATCGCGATGACGAAGGGCAGCAGCATTGACGTCCATGAACGGTCGGTCCGGAGGCGCGCCTTCCCACCACCGGGCAGCGAACTGGGCGAGTGAAGCGTGGCTGGACGGACGAGATACCCAAAGGTTACCGGTACTACAAGCACCCCGGCTTGACGAAGCGG
The DNA here is from genome assembly GCF_003574835.2 of Thermobifida halotolerans. Classification (NCBI taxonomy): domain Bacteria; kingdom Bacillati; phylum Actinomycetota; class Actinomycetes; order Streptosporangiales; family Nocardiopsidaceae; genus Thermobifida; species Thermobifida halotolerans. The sequence continues at coordinate 2,953,969 of NZ_CP063196.1, forward strand.
AAACCGGGTGTACTATTTCCCCTTCGCTTTCACTCCCCGGAGATCGCCACTCTCCGTATTCACAGTGGTGGGAGCGGGAAAACCGGTGCCCCACGGCTCCGGGTGCCCCCGAGCGGAAAGAACCGTGGTGTCTGATCTCACTGGACGCGCGCCGCGGCGTTCCGCGCCCCGGTCGCGCGGACGGGCTCTTCCCGCCGGGACCCGCCCCCGGTCACGCAGCGTCAAGAAGACCGCGGCCGTGACACGGCCCGTCCGGCGCGGAACTCTGCCGGCCCCCGTCCCCGGAGTGTTTCGGTACCCTTCCCGGTTCGCACCTGTCTCACACACAGGTCACAATGGCGGACATGGCCCGTACTACGTCCCCGCCTCCCGAGGAACTCACCGAGACGATCATCGACATCGACGTCTCCGAGGAAATGCGCGGCAGTTTCCTGGAGTACGCCTACTCGGTCATCTACCAGCGCGCGCTGCCCGACGCCCGTGACGGTCTCAAGCCCGTCCAGCGGCGCATCCTCTACCAGATGAGCGAGATGGGGCTGCGCCCCGACCGCGCCCACGTCAAGTGCGCCCGCGTGGTCGGCGAGGTGATGGGCAGGCTGCATCCGCACGGCGACAGCGCGATCTACGACGCGCTGGTGCGCATGAGCCAGTCCTTCGCCATGCGGGTGCCGCTGGTGGACGGGCACGGCAACTTCGGCTCCCTCGGAGGGGACGACGCGCCCGCGGCCATGCGCTACACCGAGGCGCGCCTGACCCGCGCGTCCTCGTTGATGGTGGAGTCCATCGACGAGAACGTGGTGGACTTCCGGCCCAACTACGACGGCCAGGAGACCGAGCCCGAGGTGCTCCCCGCGGCCTTCCCGAACCTGCTGGTCAACGGCGCGTCGGGGATCGCGGTGGGCATGGCCACCAACATGGCCCCGCACAACCTCGGCGAGGTCGTCGCGGCGGCGCGGCACCTGCTCGCGCACCCCGACGCCACCCTCGACGAGCTCATGGAGTTCGTTCCCGGACCGGACCTGCCCACCGGGGGGACCATCACGGGGCTCGACGGCATCCGGGACGCCTACACCAGGGGCCGCGGCACCTTCCGCACCCGCGCCACCGTGTCCATCGAGAAGCTCACCCCGCGCCGCACCGGCCTGATCGTGACCGAACTGCCTTACAACGTCGGTCCCGAGAAGGTCGTCAGCCGCATCAAGGAACTGGTGCAGGCCAAGAAGCTGCAGGGGATCTCGGACCTGAAGGACCTCACCGACCGCAACCAGGGCCTGCGGCTGGTGATCGAACTGAAGAACGGCTTCAACCCCGAGGCCGTGCTGGAGGAGCTCTACCGGCTCACCCCGATGGAGGAGACCTTCGGCATCAACAACGTCGCGCTGGTGGACGGCCAGCCGCAGACCCTGGGACTGCGCGACCTGCTGCTGGTCTACGTCAACCACCGCATCGACGTGGTGCGCCGCCGCTGCGAGCACCGCCGCGCCAAGCGGCAGGAGCGCCTCCACCTGGTGGCGGGCCTGCTCGTCGCGCTGGCCGACATCGACCGGGTCATCGCGCTCATCCGCGACTCCGAGGACTCCACCCAGGCCCGGCGGCGGCTCATGGAGGTCTTCGAGCTGTCCGAGACCCAGGCGCGCTACATCCTGGACACACCGCTGCGCCGCCTCACCAAGTACGACGCGCTGGAGCTGGAGAGCGAGCGCGACACGCTGAACGCCGAGATCGCCGAGCTGACCGCGGTCCTGGAGTCCGACAGGAAGCTGCGCAAGCTCGTCTCCAAGGAGCTGGCCGCGGTGGCCAAGGAGTTCGCCACCCCGCGCCGCACCGTGCTGCGGGAGAGCTCCGGCGCCCCCCGCACCTCCGCGGTCCCCCTGGAGGTCGGCGACGACCCGTGCCACGTACTGCTGAGCACCAGCGGGCTGCTGGGGCGCACCTCCGGCGCGCAGCTTCCGCCGATGTTCGAGGGGCCGCGGGCCCGGCACGACGCCATGGCCGCCAACGTGCGGGCCACCGTGCGCGGCGAGGTCGCCCTGGTCACCGACCTGGGGCGGTTGATCAAGGTGCCGGTGCTGGAGCTGCCCGAACTGCCCGCCGAGGCGGGCGACTCCCCGGCGATCGCCTCGGGGTCGCCCGTCGCCGAGTTCGTGGAACTCGACAGCGACGAGCGGGTCATCGCCCTGGCCGAGATCGGCGGAGACGGTCCGGGACTGGCGGTGGGCACCCGCCAGGGCATCGTCAAACGGGTCGGCGGGGACTACCCGCAGAACAAGGACGACTTCGAGGTCATCAACCTCAGACCGGGCGACCGGCTCGTCGGCGCCACCCAACTCGTCACCGGCGAGGAGGACCTCGTCTTCATCACCTCCGACGCCCAACTGCTGCGCTTCCCCGCCTCCTCGGTGCGCCCCCAGGGGCGCAGCGCGGGCGGTGTGACGGGCATCCGCCTCGGCGAGGACGCGAACGCGCTGTGGTTCGGCGCCGTCACCTCACCGGAGGACTCGGTGGTCGTCACGATCGCGGGAAGCAGCGGTGCGCTGCCCGACACCCAGACCGGGACGGCGAAGGTGACCCCCCTCTCGGTCTTTCCCGCCAAGGGCCGCGCCACCGGAGGGGTGCGCTGCCAGCGCTTCCTCAAGGGCGAGGACCTGCTGCTGTTCGGCTGGGTGGGACGTTCCCCGGCCCGGGCCTTCCGCGCCGACGGCGGTCCCGTCCGGCTGCCCGACCCCGTCCCCCGCAGGGACGGTTCGGGCGAGGCGCTGCCCCGGCCCATCGCCTCGGTGGGCACCGGACAGGTCGACACCGGGACGGTGGCCGCCTCGCTCTCCGGGGGATGATTATCCTGAGTTTTCCCGGGGATGATCTTCCGGAGCCACGGACAGGCCGTGCGGTCGTCACCGGACCGTGCGGCCTCGCTCATGTCATAGGACACTTCACCGCCTTTGGAGGCACCCTGTGAGCACTGCCTTCGACGACGTCCTCGCCGCGAACGAGGACTACGTCCGCGACTTCGGCCTGGCCGGTCTGGAACCGGTGGCCGCACGCGGCCTCGCCCTGGTGACCTGCATGGACTCGCGTATCGAGCCCCTGGACATGCTGGGCCTCAAACCGGGCGACGCCAAGATCCTGCGCAACGCCGGCGCCCGTGTCACCGACGACACCCTGCGCACCCTGGTCCTGGCGGTGTACCTGCTGGGAGTGAACCGGGTCATGGTGCTGCCGCACACCCGGTGCAAGATGGCCTCGGTGTCCGGTGACGCCGAGGTGCACGACATCATCGCCACCCAGTACGGGGTGGACACCCGGAGCCTGGAGTTCCACACCGACAACGACCAGATCGGCGCGCTCCGCCACGACCTCGAGCGAATCCGGCACCATCCGCTGCTGCCCGCCGACCTGGCGGTCATGGGAGCCCTCTACGACGTGGACACCGGGAGGGTGACCCCGGTGCGGGAGTGAGCCGCCTCCCCGGTGTCAGGCGCTGTACCGCCGGGAATGTCCCAGTTGGGAGCACTGTTGTGTTTCCCTGAGGAAGGGAGTGCGATGGCGGAGAACAGTTACGACATCTACCGACGCGGCAGACAGCACTTCGACCTCGGCGACCCGATCGGTGCGGCCCGGGTGCTGGCTCCGCTCGCGGAGGTGGAACCCCGCAACCGGACGGTCCTGGAGTTACTGGGACGCTCCTACTTCCACTCGGCGCAACTCGCCAAGGCCGAACAGACGTTCCGCAGGCTCATCGAACTCAACCCGTGCGATGCCTGGGCGCACATCGCGCTCGCCCGTTCGCTGGAGCGGCAGAACCGGGAATCCGAGGCCGCCCCGCACCGCAGAATGCACGCGATCATGTCGGGCGGTTCCCTCGACTGACCCCCTCCGGGAGCTTCGGGCCGTGCCCCTCGGGGCGCGGCCCGCAACGCGTCGCGGGCCGGGTCGTCCCGCCGGGTGCCTCGGGCACGTCCCGCAACCGGGACCGCCGGGAGGCGCGTCGGAACAGCGACAGCGGACCTCGCCTGAGAGCGACACGGGCGAAGCCCGGATTCTCCCCGAAGGCGGTTCCGATGTCCTCTGCTCCGGTCCCCTCCGACAGCACCGCTGCCGCCGCTCCCCAGGACACGGCACGGTGGGTGCTTCCCGTCCTCGCCACGGTCGGGAGCGCGGTGGTCGTGGTCGCGGCACTCTCCGGCCCGGTACGGGTCCTGGCGGTTCTGGAACGAGCGTCGCCACCGTGGCGCTCCTTCTCGCCGTGCTGTCCCCCCTCGTCCTCGTCGCGGGGCGGGGCCGACCGGGGACCGCGCGGGCACTGTCCGTCGCCGCGGTTCTCCTGCTGGTGAGCCGGGTCTGCCGCAACCTGCCCAGAGTGGGGGTGTTCGCCGGTCTGGAGTGGAACTGGCAGGGCAGGCTCCTCGACCCGGCATGGGTGAGCATCCTGTTCTCGGTGCTGCGCAACTGGGCTCGCCGGGAGGCGGGGCTCCGCCTGGAGACAGAGCCCGGTTCGCTCCGGCGAACGCTGACGTTCACCGCCGCCGCGTTCACCGCGGCGTTCGTCCTGGTGTTGTTCACCTCGGCGTCGGACGGAACCGGTCACGTGTCCGCAGAGCGGCTGCTGTTCGACTCGGCGATTCCCAACCTCACCGAGGAACTGATCTGGCGTGGCGCGATGCTCGCGGTCCTGGACCGGGCCCTGGGCACACCGTGGCGGTTCTTCGGCGCCCGGGTCGGCTGGGGACTGGTGCTGACCTCCGTCGGTTTCGGACTGGGGCACGGGCTGGCGGTCGAGGCGTCCGGGGCCGCCTTCGATCCGGGCGCCGTCCTGCTGACGGGATCGGCCGGTCTGGCGCTGGGGTGGGTGCGCGCGGTCACCGGAAGCGTCTGGCCCGCGTTCGTCGTGCACTGCGCGCCGAACTCGGCATGCTCGCGGCCCTCGCGCTCCGGGGCGCCGTGCCGCTGTGGTCCCCGCCCTCTGCTGTCCCCGGTGTCCGGACCGCGGCTCAGGTGTCGATGCGGGCGAGGTCGAGTTCGCGGGCGCCCTGGGCGATGAACGCGCGGCGCGGCGCGACCTCGTTGCCCATGAGCAGCTCGAACACCGAGGCGGCCTCCTCGGCCTGCTCCACGCGGATACGGCGCAGCATGCGGTGGCGCGGGTCCATCGTGGTCTCGGCCAACTGGTCGGCGTCCATCTCGCCCAGGCCCTTGTACCGCTGGACGGGCTCCTTCCAACTGATGCCCTGCTTCTCCAGCTCCAGCAGTTTGCGGTGCAGTTCGGCGTCGGAGTAGGTGTAGATGTAGCGGTCCCGGGCCCTGGCTCCGCGCTTCCTGCGCACGTTGGTCAGTTCGATGCGGTGCAGCGGCGGCACCGCGGCGAACACGCGGCCCGCCTCCAGCATGGGACGCATGTAGCGGTAGAACAGCGTCAGCAGCAGGCAGCGGATGTGCGCGCCGTCCACGTCGGCGTCGGCCATGAGGATGACCCGGCCGTAGCGGGCGGCGTCCAGGTCGAAGGTGCGCCCCGATCCCGCGCCGATGACCTGGAGGATCGCGGCGCACTCGGCGTTTTTGAGCATGTCGGCCACTGACGCTTTCTGCACGTTGAGGATCTTGCCGCGGATGGGCAGCAGCGCCTGGAACTCCGAGTCGCGGGCGAGTTTGGCGGTGCCCAGCGCGGAGTCCCCCTCGACGATGAACAGTTCGCTGCGGTCCAGGCCCTCGCTGCGGCAGTCCACCAGTTTGGCGGGCAGCGCCGAGTTCTCCAGGGCGTTCTTGCGCCGCTGGGTCTCGCGCTGCTGGCGGGCGGCCAGCCGCGCCTTGGCCGCGTTGACGATCTTCTCCAGCACCGCGCGGGCCTGCTGCTTCTCGGCCCGTTTGGCGGAGGTCAGGAAGGCGCGCAACTCCCGGCCCACGACCTGGGAGACGATCCGGCTGGCCGCGGAGGTGCCGAGGATCTCCTTGGTCTGCCCCTCGAACTGCGGCTCGGGCAGGCGCACCGTGATCACGGCGGTGAGCCCTTCGAGGACGTCCTCCTTGGTGACCGGGTCGTCGTTGGCCTTGAGCAGTTTGGTGGAGCGCAGCTGGTCGTTGACGACCCGCACCAGGGCGCGTTCGAAACCGGCCAGGTGGGTGCCGCCCTTGGGGGTGGCGATGACGTTCACGAAGGAGCGCACAGTGGTGTCGTAGCCGGTGCCCCAGCGCAGCGCGACGTCCACGTCGAGCCGCCGTTCCACGTCGGTGGGGGTCATGTGGCCCTGTTCGTCGAGGACCGGCACGGTCTCGGTGAACTGGCCGCTGCCCTCGAACCGCAGGATCGGGCTGACCGCCTGGTCGGGGGCCAGGTAGGTGCAGAACTCGCTGATCCCGCCGTCGAAACGGAACTCCTCCTCGTAGGGGTCCTCGCCCTCGGTGCGTTCGTCGCGCACCGAGATGGTCAGACCGGGGATGAGGAAGGCGGTCTGGCGGGCGCGGTCGAGCAGCGACTCGCGCGCGACGTCGGCCTCCTTGAGGAAGATCTGCCGGTCGGCCCAGAAGCGCACCCGGGTTCCGGTGACCTTCCTGGCGATTCTGCGCACCTGCTCCAGGCCGGAGCGCGGGGTGAAGTCGGCGTCGGGGCCGGGACCGTCGAAGACCCCGGGAATGCCGCGCCGGAAGCTCATCGCGTGGGTGTGCCCCTGCCGGTCCACCTCGACGTCCAGGCGCGCCGACAGCGCGTTCACCACGGAGGCGCCCACGCCGTGCAGGCCCCCGGAGGCGGTGTAGGAGCCGGAGCCGAACTTGCCGCCGGCGTGCAGTTTGGTCATGACCAACTCCACGCCGCTCAGACCGGTCCGGGGCTCGACGTCGACCGGGATGCCGCGCCCGTTGTCGCGCACCTCGACCGAGCCGTCCGCGTGCAGGACCACGTCGATGCGGGTGCAGTGGCCGGCCAGGGCCTCGTCGACCGAGTTGTCGATGATCTCCCACATGCAGTGGGTGAGGCCGCGGCTGTCCGTGGAGCCGATGTACATGCCCGGCCGTTTACGGACCGCCTCAAGGCCTTCCAGGACCGAAAGGTGCCGAGCGGAGTATTCCTCGGGGTCGTGGAAGTCGGTGGTGAGGGCGGTCACGGGGACTCTCCTGCGGTGTCGGGGTCTGCGGGCGCGACCGTGCCGGGAGCGCACGGGCGAGCGTGGTCGTGGTGGGGCGGACGGGGAACCGCCTGCCCTGTGGGGTGCGACAGCTGCGATAGCACAGTAGTTCGGTTTGAGGGTAGCCGCAGTTGCCGTGGTCCGCATTCTGGACCACTGGGATAACAGGACGTGTCGCAGGGTAGAACCCCGGTCAGACGAGCAAGCAGAGAGATAGGCCACGAACCGGGCCGATTCCGCTGTCGGCGTACAGAAGGGCTGGTCGGGAAGCTCTTCGTCCGGTTAGATGTTGTCCCGAGTGACTAACGCCGAGAACTGAGGAAGGCGAAGTGACTGGAACTCTTGCCCCCACCAGGCCGCTGACAGCTGCTGACCGTTGCGACCGCTGCGGCGCCCAGGCGTACGTCCGAGTGGTTCTCAACTCCGGTGGCGAACTGCTGTTCTGCGCTCACCACATGCGTCAGCACGGCGACTCCGTCCGCAAGATCGCCGTGGAGATTCACGACGAGACCGACCGCCTCCACTCCGCCCAGGCCGGTGCCGGAGAGCGTTAGCCCCTCGAGAGAGAAAGACGTGCGGCGGCGGCCCCCTTCCGGGGGCCGCCGCCGATGTGTGTGCGGGGTCCCGTCGCTCCCGCGGGGCGGCGCGGCGGCCGCCGTATCCGCTCAGACCTCCAGCACCCGGTAGTGGTACCGGGCCGCCTCGGTGAAGCCCGCCTTCTCGTACAGCGCGCGGGCCGCCGTGTTGTCGGCCACGACGAGCAGGTAGGCACGCCGCGCGCCGTGGTCGTGGGCCCAGGCCAGCAGGGAGTCCAGGACCCGGTTCCCGCAGCCGCGCCTGCGGGAGTCGGCGCGGGTGGCCATTCCGTAGACGCCCACCAGGTCCCCGTTCAGCGCGGCGCAGCCGCGGGCCCGGCCGTCGGCGTGCACGGCGTGGACCATTCCGCTTCGGGCCGTGATCCGGGCCTCGACGGCGGCCGCGTGCGTGTCGGCCCCGTCGGGGCGGCGCACCGCCTCCGTCCAACCGGCGGGCGGTGTCCGGCCCACCACGACCTCGGTCGCGGGTTCGGGCCGCTCCGCCAGTTGCCGGGTCAGCACCAGACTCGGGTCCACGATCCGGTAGCCGCGTTCGGCCAGCAGCGCGTCGGTCCTCCGCTGCCCCGGCCACACCTGGACGGTGGACCGCAGTCCCCGCTCCCGGTAGAACCGCGCGGGTTCGTCGGGGTCGGCCGCGGCGTGCAGCGCGACCGCCGAGTTCGCCCTCTTGGACACCCCGTGGCTGTACCCCAGCCGCCATCCGGCGCTCTCGACCGTTTCGAGAGCGGGCCAGTCCCGCGCCACCGCCCGCGCCCATTCACCGCCGTCGTCGACCATGCCGCAGAACCTAACAGCCCGTCGGCGGGTCGGGTACGATCACCCGGGTCGTTGTGCTCCAAGCCCCCGAAGGTCCCATGCTCATCCTGCTTCCCCCCTCCGAAGGCAAGGCGTTCCCGGGCGGCGGTCCCCCGCTGGATCCCGCCTCGCTGACCCTGCCCGAGCTCACTCCGGCGCGGGAGTCCGTCATGGCCGCGTTGGAGCGGGTGTGCGCGCGTCCCGTGGAGCAGGCGCGCACCGTTCTCGGGCTGACCCCGCGACAGGTCGAGGCGGTCCAGCGCAACCGGGAGCTGCGCACCGCCGCAACACTGCGCGCCGCCGAGCTGTACACGGGGGTCCTCTACGACGCGCTGCGGCTTCCGGAACTGCTGGCGGGGCGCTCCGCGGCACTGGTCGAGGAGTCGGTGTTGATCTTCTCGGGGCTGTGGGGGGTGCTCCGCCCCACCGACGCGGTCCCCCCGTACCGGCTGTCCATGGGGGTCTCGCTGCCGCCGCTGGGCGGGCTGGGCGTGTTCTGGCGGTCCCGGCTGGGCGAGGTGCTGACCAAGCTGGCCGAGGGGCGCCTGGTGGTGGACTGCCGCTCCACCGCCTACGCGACCGCGTTCCGGCCGGGGCCCGCCGTCGCGGCACGCACGGTCACCGTCCGGGTGCTGCGGCAGACCGTGGTGGACGGCACGGTCCGGCGGTCGGTGGTGAGCCACATGGCCAAGGCGGCCCGGGGCGCGGTGGCGCACTCCCTGCTGGCCGCGGGGGCGTCTCCGCGGACCCCCGGCGAGCTGGCGACGGCCCTGGCCGACCTCGGCCACCGCGTCGAGCTCACCGCCCCGGCCCGCGGGGGCGGACCGCACGTGCTGAACGTCGTCGTTCCCGGTTGAGCGCCCCACCGGATTGGTGCCCGAGATGTCCGTCCCCCCGTACAACCCCTACAGCGGCGAGCCCAAGCCTCCGCCGCCCGCACGGGAGCCCGCGCCGACGCCCAGGGGAACCGTTCCGCTGTACTTCCTGACCGGGCTGCTCTCGGTGGTGGTCCTGGTGGTGCTGCTGGTCGTCGGAACCGGTGACCCGAACATCGGCCTGGTCCGCTTCCTGTTCTTCGCGCTGTTCGGCCTGGGCTGCGTGCTGGTGGCGGTTCCGGGCGGCAGGGCGCGCAGGGCGCTGGGATGCGGGCTGGTCGCGGGCACGGCGGGGACGGTGGCGGCGGTGGTCGCCGTCCTGGCCGCGCTGGCCTGAGCGGCGGGGCGCCTGTCCTGGCTCAGGCCAGGCCGAACCTGCTGCGCGCCTTGGCGAACTCCCCCGCCGGGTCGCCACCGCTGCCCCAGGGCCACCTGTGGGCCCGGTCACCGACCTGGTGGAGGTGCCAGCGGGCGTGGTCCTCCTCGTAGGCCTCCTTGAAGGACCAGGCGAACAGGTTGTGCGCCTGGAGGTCGCGCGGATGCTCCACGGGTGCGGCGCACCACCTGCGGGCCGCCTCGACGAGTTCCTGTTTCACCTGGTCGCTGTAGTAGGTGACGTTCATCCTGATCGCGGCGACATACCTCCGGCGGGAGGCCAGTTCGCTCATCCGCCCGAGCTGCCGTTCCGCGTGCGCCAGGGCGACCATGGAGGTCAGCGGGTTGCCGGGAGGCGCCGACTCCACCGATCCGCGGGCGAACTCCATCATCTCCTCGTGGGAGCCGCCCCACTTGGCCGACAGCATCTGGAGTCGGCCCCAGTGGGCGGGGTAGAGCGTGGGAAACCGCTCGACGACGCGCTGCCAGATGTAGTCCTTCTCCCCGCGGTCCAGTTGCATGCCGATGGCGAACCACTGGAGGCCGTTCCAGGGGACCGGGTCGTCGGGGTTGATCTCGGCCGCGGCCAGCAGGGGTTCGCGCGCCTCGGTCAGGGTCGCGAAGAACAGTTTGAACCGGTCGGCTCCGACGGTGTCCGCCGCTCCCGCCCCGCGGATCTTCCACGCCTCGCTGATGAGGGTGCCGCCCAGCCACAGCAGGATGTCGGCGGCCTCCTGCCGGTCGGTCTCGGAGGTGAGCAGGGCGCGGATCTGCCCGCTGCGGCCGACCGCCGCCTCGCTCAGCGCGTCCACGTACAGCGCGCGCAGTTCGGGGTCGGTACGCGCCTCCCGGAGCAGGGTGACTCCCGCGTTCAGGGCTCCCTCCTCGACGGCGTCGACCCCCGCGTCCAGGGCCGGGTTCCGCCAGCAGCGGTCGACGGTGATGTCACCGCCCACGGTGTCGTCCTGCTTCCTGGCGCCCGCACGGCCGAAAATCCCCATGGGGATGGAGGTTAGTGCGGTACGGCCGCGGCGGGGGGTGCCGCCCGTTCCTCCCGTCCCACATGGCGAGACGGTGGTCTGTCGGCGCTGTGTCTGCCTGGGAAGACCCGTCGGGTCACGAAGCGGTCTCGGTTTTTATCTCCCTCATACCCGGCCGACGCCATCATCGTAGGCGTCCGGTGACGGGGATCATCAGACGGCTTTCCGGTGGCGCCGACCGCGGGCCTCGCCACACCCGTGTCGACAGGGTGCGACCGCCGGAGCACATCGCGAGCGGGCCGGTCGCCTCACGGGGGGACCGGCCCGGTGACGTGTTTCGACGCCTTCAGTCGAGGTAGTCGCGCAGCACCTGGGAGCGCGACGGGTGGCGCAGCTTGGACATGGTCTTGGACTCGATCTGGCGGATCCGCTCGCGGGTCACGCCGTAGACCTTGCCGATCTCGTCCAGGGTCTTGGGCTGGCCGTCGGTGAGTCCGAAACGCATCGACACCACTCCGGCCTCGCGTTCGGACAGGGTGTCGAGAACCGAGTGGAGCTGCTCCTGCAGCAGGGTGAAGCTGACCGCCTCGCCCGGCTGGATCGCCTCGGAGTCCTCGATGAGGTCACCGAACTCGCTGTCGCCGTCCTCTCCCAGGGGGGTGTGCAGGGAGATCGGCTCGCGACCGTACTTCTGCACCTCGACGACCTTCTCCGGGGTCATGTCGAGTTCCTTGGCGAGCTCCTCCGGGGTGGGTTCGCGCCCCAGATCCTGCAGCATCTGGCGCTGCACGCGGGCGAGCTTGTTGATGACCTCCACCATGTGCACCGGGATGCGGATGGTGCGGGCCTGGTCGGCCATCGCGCGGGTGATGGCCTGGCGGATCCACCAGGTGGCGTAGGTGGAGAACTTGTAGCCCTTGGTGTAGTCGAACTTCTCGACCGCGCGGATCAGGCCGAGGTTGCCCTCCTGGATCAGGTCGAGGAAGAGCATGCCGCGGCCGGTGTAGCGCTTGGCCAGCGACACCACCAGACGCAGGTTCGCCTCCAGCAGGTGCTTCTTGGCGCGGCCGCCGTCCTCGGCGATCCACTCCAGTTCCTCCCGCTCCTCGACGGAGAGCAGGTGGCCCTTCTCGGAGAGCTTCTCCTCGGCGAACAGACCGGCCTCGATGCGCTTGGCGAGCTCCACCTCCTGCTCGGCGTTGAGGAGGGGGACCTTGCCGATCTGCTTGAGGTAGTCCTTGACCGGGTCCGCGGTGGCTCCGGCCGCCACGACCTGCGCCGCCGGTGCGTCGTCATCGTCGTCGTAGAGGACGAAGGACTCGTCCTCGCTGCTGGGTCCAGCCTTCTCCGGAGCCCCCTGTCCGGCCTTGACCACCGGGCCGACAACCGCTTCGGTCGTCTCCTCGGCGGTGTCCTCGACCAGTTCGAGGTCGGCGCCGGTGTCCTCGAACTCCTCCTCGATGAGACCGGTCGACTCCAGTTCGAGCCCCGACTCGCCGCCCGCCTCGGTACCGGCCGTCCCCGCGGTCTTCTTGGTGTCGGGCTTGGCGGCGGGGGACTTGGCGGCGGTCTTCTTCGCGGGCGTCTTGGCCGCGCTCTTCTTCGCGGCGCCGCGTTTGGCGGTCGTCGTCTTGGACTTGGCGGTGGCGGTCTTGACGGCACGCTTCTTGGGTGCGGCCTCGGCCTCGCCCGCGTCCTCCGTGTTGACCACGGCGGTCACGGTCTCGGGCTGCTCCTGTGCTGCCGCCGCGCGCTTGGCCCGAGTGGTGCCGGTCTGAGCCGCCGCCCGGGGGGCGGTGGCCGTCTTGCGCCGTGTGGACTTGCGCCTGGGCGGTGCGGACTCGGCCGCGCCCACGATGAGGGTGACGCCTTCCTTGGTCAGGCTGCGGAGTACCGCCTGGGCCTGAGACATCGGGATTTCGGCCTCTTCAAAGGCACGGCGCACGTCCTCGGGCTCAAGGTACCCCTGGGACCGCCCACGCTCGATCAGCTGCTGGATGACTGGCTCCTGCAGCGCCTCCGGCTGCTGCTTAGAGCGGGTCGAACTGGCAGGTGACACAAACACCTCTCGAACGGACGTGTGGCGAGATTGCTGGACTCGACGATCCGAGGAGTCGGGAAGGAAACGCTGCTCATTCCTGGCTCTGCCCGCTCCCACGGACGCGGGGACCACCGAGTGCGCTGATCCTCTGCGTCTTCTGGCGTTCTGACGCATCGGCCCAGTAAGATTTCCACCGCGGACCCGGCTGGTGCGCGGTTGAAATGTTCGGTGGTCGGGTTCGGATCATCCCCGCTGGTGCGAGGACCGCTTGTGGATCTTCTCCCACTTTAGGTGGGGCGGACGGGTTGTTCGCCGCTGGCTGCTCGCGTGGCCCGGTCTCACGTCGCGGGAACGTGGACGGCAAGCAAGGTTACGTCATCATCCTGCTCATGCCCCGCAAGCATCCTTTCCACAAGGTACTTCAGGATCTTCTGTGGATCGCCCACCACCTCCGCCGGTGCTCGGGAAGCTACGGTGACGAGTTCTTCGAGGCCCGCTCCTGCGGCACGCCTGCGGTTCTCTACTAGTCCATCGGAGTAGAGCACGAGGGTGTTACCGGGTGGGACAAAAAATTTGTGCTGTTCCCGCGGAACGGGGATGCCGAGCGGGGTCGACGGCTCGGTCTCCAGCAGTCTGGGCGCCCCCTCCTCGGCGATGAGCAGCGGTGGCAGGTGCCCGGCGTTGGCGAGGTGGCCGTGGCCGGTCTCCGGTTCCAGGACGAAGTAGACCAGCGTGGTGATCTGGTCGTTGCTCTCGGTGGCGCTGAACAGGTTGTCCAGCCCGGTGAGCACGTCGGCCGGTTCGGGCATGCTGAAGGCCAGCGCGCGCAGCGCGTTGCGGACGCGGCTCATGCCGGTGGCCGCCTTGAGCCCCTTGCCCATGACGTCCCCCAGCACCCCGGCGACCCGGCCGTCGGTGAGCCGGAAGGCGTCGTACCAGTCCCCGCCGACCTGCACGTACTTGGTCCCGGGGTTGTAGAGCTTGCCCAGCCGGATGCCGTGCACCTCGGGCAGCTCCTCGGGCAGCAGGCTCTTCTGCAGCGCCTCGGCGGTGCTGTGCTCCCGCTCGTACAGCGTGGCCCGTTCCAGGGCCAGGGCGCACTGACCGGCCAGGGCCTCGAGGAACGCCCTCTCCTCCTCGGAGATCTCGCGGGGCTCCCGGAAGGAGAAGCGCAGCGCTCCGATGGGGCGTCCCGCACTCATCATGGGCAGCGCGATCCACGCGCGCTCGTCGGTGTGCGCGAGGTAGGCGACGGTGTCCTCGTGGTCCTTCATGACCTCGCGCAGCGCCTCGGGCGACTCCGCGACGACGGCGCGGCCCTCGCGGACCGCGAGGGTCATCATGCTGAGGTACTCCAGCCCCATCTCGCGGGGCGGCGCACCGGGCACGTCGGGGATGCCGTCGGCGTTGAGCAGCTGCAGCCGCAGCCGTTCGCGGTCGAGCTGGGCCACCGCGGTCCGGTACACCCCGACCGCGGTGTTTCCGATCTCGGTCATCACGTGGACGACCTGGTCGACGGTGAGCGCCTCGGCGAGGTCGGAGGTGGCCTTCTGCAGCCGGGCCGTACGCACCGCGGCCTTCTCCAGCTGCTGGGTCAGCCGCTGGCGCACCTCGGCGGTGGTGGTGACGTCGACGTGTGTGCCGACCCACTCGACCACCGTGTCGTCGCGGACCAGGGGGACCGCGCGGGAGCGGTAGTACCGGTACTCGCCGCTGCGGACGCGGACCCGGAAGTCGGCTTCGAAGGTCGTGCCGTCCTCGATCGCGTCCTCCCAGGCCAGCCGGGTGCGTTCGTGGTCGTCGGGGTGCACCGCGGCGAGCCAGCCCTCGGCCAGGTACTCCTCCTCGGACTGGCCGGTCATGGCACGCCACTCGGGGCAGTCCTCGTCGACCCGGCCGTCGCGCGCGGCGGCCCAGACGATCTGGTTGCCGGCCTGCATCAGCGCGCGGTAGCGCTCCTCACTGCGGCGCAGGTCCGTCTCGGCCTTGTGGCGCTCGCTGATGTCCACCGCGATCAGCGCGGCCCCGGTGATCTCGCCCGCCAGGTCGTAGGCGGGGAACCAGGACATCGCCCAGTGCCGCTCGTCGTCGGGCCGGTGCGGTGTCCCGCCGATGAGGTGGTGGTCGCTGTAGACCACGGTCTCACCAGCCAGGACCGCCGTGAGCGCGTTCTCGTGCGCGGTGGCGTCGGAGGCGGTCAGCACCTCCGAGGGGGTGCGGCCGTGGCACTCGTCGGCGGAACGGCCGTAAATGGCCGCCAGGGTGCGGTTGACCCTTTGGAAGCACAGGTCAGGGGTGAAGAAGGCAAAACCGATGGGCGCTTCTTTGAGGAGCGTCTCCAGCAGTGCGGCGTCAACGGGGTTCATGGGGGAAACGCGGAGAAACGGGACGGACGTCTCGGTGCTCATCGGCGACACCTCCGGGACCCTTTCCCCGTGGTCAGAATGGGACTGGTGACTGTCGGGAGCGGCTGGTGCGGCGGGGTTCGACCGCCCGAGCCGAGAATACGGTGCGCGCTCGGCAGGGCAGGGCCGCGGACGGTGTCCACAGCGACCACCCCCTCGCCGCGCGGCCTGCCGGAGAAAAGGTCTCCCTGCTTCCGGAAACCGTACCTGACTGCGATTTCGCCTGTCACCGCACCGCCCCAGCATAGGACACCGCGGCCCGGCCGCACCGGTCCAGCCAAAGGGCTCAACCGGCGACAATCGCAGAGAGTAAATAATATACGTTACCAGAATGAGATGCGGAAAGTTCCGCCGTTTCGGTCATCCTTTTTCGGAGACCCTCGGTAGCCACCGTGGTCGCACCCTCCCGTGACGAAAACGACAGCGACTCGGATACGCCCGAAAACCGAACGTCAAGTTACATCCCGACATCTCACCCGCAGGTCGCGGATAACGGGCTCTCCCAGGAGAGCACATCTTCCTCACCTTCGGGGCACGAATCGTCCCAGACACCTCCAGGACGCCCCAAAACCTGGGCAAGGCCCGGGGCGTCGGGTCTTGACAGCCCGTCCCGACGTTGTGGAATGGAGGTGGTCATCGTCCAGGCCGACGCCATGAGGGGGGCGCGGATGCTCAAGACCGACCAGCCTGCGGCCATGCAGCGGGTCACCGCCCGGCTGCGCACGGAGTTCCGGATTCTGCCACCACGCTCGGTGGAGCGCTGCGTGACCGACGCCTGGCGCTGCGCCGAGCACCTCGGTTTCGAGGCCACGCCCGGCCTCGTCGAACGCGTCGCCCGAGAGCACCTGCGCGCGCTGATCAAGTCCGCTCCCCAGCCCGCGCCCCGTCCCGTCCCCGACGACCGCAGCCCTCTGGGCTGACGCCGGTCGGGCGCCTCCCGACCGGACCGGGACGCGCCCGACCGCCGCGCCGACACCGCCGAACCGGTCGGACCACGCCGAATCCCCTGCCCCTGTCATACTCTCGTGGGGTGTCGATTCCGCCCTCTTCACTCCACTCCGAGCCCGCACCGCCGCCCGACGAGGTGTTCGCGGAGATGCTCCGCGGCGCCCGGGTCCTGCTGGCGATGCGCGACCCCCTCGACGCCGAGCTCACCGTCAGTGAACTGCTCGGCTCCTGGCAGGGGATGCGGGCACGCGGCGTCGACCCGAACCGCCTCGTCGGCGAGGGCCTGCTCGACTACGCACGGCGCGCCGCCACCCCGGCAGCCCTGGCCCTGCTCACCGGGGTCTCCTCCCTGGGCGCCTCCCACCGGCACCGGATGCTGGCCGGACGGAGCGCCCGCGAGCTGGCCGAGCAGGGGATCGCCCGTCCCCGCTGGGCCGCCTCCCCCGCCGCCGTCCGCCCCGTCGGGGCCTACGTGTCCCGGTCGCTGTTCGGCGACGTCGACGAGCTCGTGTGCGTCTACCGCCACGAGGCCGACCCTCCGACCGGGGGCGGCGAGCACGCGCTGGTCACCGTCATCGACCACAACCGCGGGGGCGTTCTCGGCGACGCGTGGGTCAGCACCAAGGTCGAACGGCTGCTGCGCCACTGCTCCGAACAGGCCGATACGGACCCGATGGCGTCCTTCACCACCGTCTCGCCGGGACGGGCGCACACCCTGCTGACCTCGGCGGTCGAACGGACCGCCCGCCTGATGGCCGCCGCACCCGAGGAGTCGCCCGCCCGGTGGCCGAGCCGTTCCGTGACCGCGCTGCTGGGGTTCGTCCGGGCGCGGGCGCGCGCCCTGCCGCCGGAACCGCCCGGCCGGTCGACGGCGTGGCGTCGGGACCGCCGCGCCACCCTGGCCGCGCGGTTCCTGGCCTCCGACGCCGCGGCCGACCTGTCCGACAGCTACGCCGCGGGACGCTGCGCCGAGCACATCATCGACTACGGCTGCGACGCGGACTCCGGCCGTCCGCTGCGGGTCAGTCCGCGCAAGGTGGAGACGTTCCTGCTGGAGTGGCTGCCGCGCAGGGTGGTGCTCCTCCCCGAGGAGCAGGAGGCCATGCCGCACGTGTTGGCGGCGTGGATCCGCTGGGCCGGTCCCTTCCAGGGCCTTCCCGAGGTCGCGCTGCACGCCACCATCGACGCCGTGTGGGAGGCCACGGCCGTGTTCACCGAGTCCTACTGGAATCCGTCGTCCACGTTCGGACTGCGCCGCGAGGTCCTCAACCGGCTCCTGCCCGACGGCGACCTGTCCGCGCTGCCCCGCAGGATGTTCGCCTTCCCGCTGGTGACGGAGTTGGACGAGGAGGAGTTCGACCCGGCGACCGCGGCCGGACGGCGCGCGCTGCTGCGGCTGGACCACTTCGGCTCCTACGACCCGCCCCGGTCGCCCCGGGGGCGGCACAGCGCCGCCCCCGAGGGACCCCGCCGGCCCCTGGACCGCCTGGACGAGGAGGCACTGGCGGCGCACGAGCGGCTGGCCGAACGGCTGTGGAAGGGGGACCCGTCCAACCTGTGGCCCGCGGCGCAGCGACTGCTCGACCGCGGCCTGTCCCGTTCCGCGGTCCTGGAGGCGCTGCTGGTCGCGCTGGGGGAGGCCGAGGACGAGGCGGCGCTGGTCAAGGTCCTGGACGAACTGTGAGGAGCGGGCGACCGGGACCGCCCCCCGCCCTCCGGGAGCCCGGCCACGGCCCCGCCCCGCCGGTCACTCCGGGGAGCCGCCCAGCAGTTCGGGGATCTGCTCGCTGGCCTCCTTGACGTCCTTGACGGTGTCCACCCCCCGCCAAAAGCCCCTGATCCGGTAGCCGAAGAGCCGCCCCTGCCCGGCCAGGTCCGGGAAGGTGGTGGACTCGTGGTCGCCCCTGACCGGGAGCAGCGGGGTGGCGTCCGGTTCGAAGACGTAGACGCCGGCGTTGATCCAGAACGGCAGCAGCGGGCTCTGCGTGAAGCCCTCGATCAGCCCGCTGTCGGTGACGTCCACGATGCCCCAACTGGTGCGGTACTGCGCCAGCGCCAGGGTGATGAGGCCGCCCTTCTCCCGGTGGTAGGCGGTGAACTCGTCCAGGGGGAACCAGGTCAGCACGTCGCCGTTCAGCGCGAAGTAGGGGGCGTCGTCGTCCTTGAGGCCGGACGCCGCGAAGCGCAGCGCACCGCCGCGGCCCAGCGGCTCGTCCTCCACCAGCAGGCTGATCGCGGGACCGTGGTCCCGCCCGGAGAGGTGCTCGCGCAGCACCTCGGCCTTGTAGCCGCAGGAGACCACCACGTGCTCGACTCCGTGCCGGGCGAGCCATTCCAGTTGGTGGTCGATGATGGGCCGGTCGGCGACCTCGACCATGGCCTTGGGACGGGTGTCGGTGTAGGGGCGCAACCGGGTGGCCTGTCCTCCGGCGAGGATCACGGCCTGCCGGATGGGTTCGCTGGAACGACTCATGAGCGGACCATAGCAGGGTCGGCCGCCGTCGCCGCGGGGAGTTCTCCGCGCCGTCCGTCCCGGCGGCTCCGCCCGTTCAGCGCTGGGTGATCTCCGCGTAGGCGGCCCGCAGGTCGGCGCTGGTGATCGTGGTCAGGTCGGCGGCGCTGGCGTTCTCGCCGAGGCTCTCGGCGACCCGCAGGTCGCGCTGGGAGCACGCCTTCTCGAACAGCGACCGCGCGAAGCGGCCGTTGCCCAGCTCGTCGATCCAGCCCTCGTCGCAGACGTAGCCGAAGATGCGGCCGAGGTCGGTGCGCGCGGCGCCGTCGAAGGAGTCGCCGGCGCGCGCGGCCATCCGCTCCGCGATCTCGGTGAGCTCCTCCGGCGTGTAGCTGGGGAAGGCCACCCGCACGTTGAACCGCGAGGACAGCCCGGCGTTGCTGCCGAGGAAGCGGTCCATGTCGGCCGGATAGCCCGCCAGCACGATGACCAGCCGATCGCGGTCGTCCTCGGCCCGCTTGAGCAGGGTCTGGATGGCCTCGGCGCCGAACGCGTCACCGCCGCTGTAGCCGGGGTTGGCCAGCGCGTAGGCCTCGTCGACGAACAGCACGCCGCCCAGCGCCCGGTCCACCAGCTTGTTGGTCTTGACCGCGGTGGCGCCCAGGTGCTCGCCCACCAGGTCGGCGCGGCCGGCCTCGACCACGTCGGCCCGGTTGAGCAGGCCCAGGGCGGCGAAGACCCGGCCGAGGATGCGGGCGACCGTGGTCTTTCCGGTGCCGGGCGGCCCCACGAACACGAAGTGGCGCATCGGCGCCTGTGTGCGCAGTCCCTGCCCCTCGCGCAGCCGTGCCACCTGCAGTTGCGCGGCGATCGCGCGCACCTGCCGCTTGACCGGCGCCAGGCCGATCATCGCGTCCAGCTCGGCCAGCGCCTCGGTGACGTCGGGTGTCCTGGCGAACCCGGGCAGCCGCTCGGTCAGCGCGTCGCAGGCGGTGGCGATGTCGGCGGCGCGCACCGTGACCAGTTCCGCGGGCTCGGGCCGCTTCCCCGAGGAGCCGCGGGTGACCACCCGCACGTCGCGGGCCTCGGCGGCCTTCTCCACCAGGGACCGGGCGAAGCGGCCGTTGCCGAGCTCGTCGACGGCCCCGCGCTGGACCACCTGCTCCAGTCGGGTGCGCAGCTCCGCGGCGGCTCCCGCCTCCAGGACGTCACCGCGCCGGGCGAACAGCGACTCGGCGATGCGCCGCAGCTCGTCGGCGGTGTAGCTGGGGAAGCTGATGCGGGTGGCGAACCGGGAGGCCAGCCCCGGGTTGGAGGCCAGGAAGCGGTCCATCTCGGCCTCGTATCCGGCGAGGATGACGACCAGCCGGTCGCGGTCGTCCTCGGCCCGCTTGAGCAGGGTCTGCACGGCTTCGCTGCCGAACCGGTCGGGCTGCCCGTCGCCCTCGTTGACCAGGGAGTAGGCCTCGTCGACGAACAGCACGCCGCCCAGCGCCCGGTCGACCAGCTCGTTGGTCTTGATGGCCGTGGCGCCCAGGTACTCCCCCACCAGGTCGGCGCGCTGGGCCTCCACCACGCGCGCCGTGGGCAGCAGCCCGAAGGAGTGGAAGATCGTGGCGAGAGTGCGCGCCACACTGGTCTTGCCGGTGCCGGGGGGACCGGAGAACACCAGGTGACGCAGTGGCCTGTCCACGCTGTAGCCGGCGTCGGCGCGCAGCCGCGCCGCCTCGATGGCCGCGGCGATCGCGCGGACCTGCTGTTTGACCGGGTCCAGGCCGATCATGCGCTCCAGTTCGGCCAGCGCCTCGGTCACCGGGATCGGCTCCTCCGCGGCGGGTTCGGCCCGGGACGCGGCGCCGCTGCCGCCGCGGGCGCGCGACCGGTTCGCCCGGGACGGGGGGGTCGCGGCGGACGCGGTGCGCTCCGGCAGGTAGCGGCTCATCTCCTTGGTCAGTCGGCGCGCGGCCACGACCCGCCACAGCAGCGCCGCTCCGGCGGCCAGAACCATCGCCGCGACCCCCGCTCCCGCGGGGACCGCGGGAGCGATCATGTGGGCCAGCGCGACGCCGAATCCGACGATCAGCCCGCCCAGCAGGGTCAGCAGGGTGGTGTGCCACACCGGGAAGGCGGTGATCCGGGACGCGGCGAGTGCGGCCAGCGGCGGCAGCAGCGGGAGCAGCAGCAGGACCGGTTCGCCGTGCAGCGGGATGGACAGCAGCGTGTAGGCCAGGACCGTCCAGCCCACGCAGACCGCGGCGGTGGCGACCGCCGCGGCGGAGTGCATCAGCGCGGCGAACAGTCCCAGGAGCAGGACCGCGGTGGTGACGGCCGCCCACACCGGGACGCCCGTGAGGAAGGCCGCGACCGCGGCGGCGGTGACCGTGCCGAGCCCGGCCAGCAGGCGGGTGCGCACGGGGATGCGGCGGTAGGCGGAACGGAGGCGTTCCATGGAGGTCGCCGTGGGTCGCTGCGCGGCTCGCGGTTCGGTCTGGCGCCCCATCGCTGCCCCTTTCGCGCTATGCCCCCGTGCGCCCTGCTTCGCGGGCACTCGTACCGGGTCGCGTTCCATACTGCCGCTTACGGCGGGTATTTCGTAAGGAACACCGCGCGTGTCGCGTCCCGACGGCGGGCGCCCGCTCCCGGTCCGGGCCGCCGCGGCCGGGAGTCAGTCGATGAGGCTCAACTGGTCGCCCCCGGCGGTGGGCCGGGCCACCCGCAGGTGCCGCCACCGGGGCAGGTTGTCGAGGTAGGACCAGGACATCCGGTGGTGCGGGGTGGGGCCGTGCTCGGCGAGCGCGGCCCGGTGCGTCGGCGAGGGGTAGCCCGCGGCGGTGGCGAAGCCGTAGCCGGGGTGCCGGGCGTCCAGCTCGGCCATCATCGCGTCCCTGCGCACCTTGGCCAGCACCGACGCCGCGGCGACGCTGACGCAGGTCAGGTCCGCCTTGACCTGGGTGCGCACCCTCCAGGGCGAGCCGAGGTAGTCGTGCCTGCCGTCCAGGACGACCGCGTCGGGTGGCGTGGCCAGGGCGGTCAGCGCCCGGTGGGCCGCCAGCCGGAGTGCCTCGGTCATGCCCAGTTCGTCGATCTCCGCGGGCTCGGCCTGGCCGAAGGCGTGGTCACGTACCCAGGAGCGGATCTTCTCCGCCATCGCGACCCGGCGTTTGGGGCTGAGCCTCTTGGAGTCGGTGAGCCCCTCGGGAGGCGGGGAGCCGTCGGTGACCGCCGCGCAGACCAGCACCGGACCGGCCCAGGCTCCCCTACCCACCTCGTCGACACCCGCGACCACCTCCGCGCCGCCCGCGGCGAGTTCGCGCTCCAGGTCGTAGGTGGGCGGGGGGACGGTTGCCGATGCCTTCGCCATTCGGCCAGAGTACCGGGATTCCGCCCTACCACGCGGTATCGCGCCACGGACGCCTCCGACTCCCCTATCCTGATGTGCGGGCCGCTGCCGTGCGAAGCCCGCCGCCATCGGACGCGGCGCACGCGCCGGAGCCGTCGGCCGCACATCCGTTTCCGAGCATCTCTTCGTCTGTTGGGGGCTGCCTCCTCATGTCCGCCGCCACTCCCGAGCCCGTCGGATCCTCACCGCACGGTGGACCGTCGGTGACCGGGGAGGAATCGGTCGCCAAGCTGATCTCCATCGCGTCCAAGCCGACTCTCGCGCAGCGGCTCATCTCCTGGGCCTCCCGTCCCCCGGGAACCCTCTACCTGCCCAGCTGCGTCATCGTCGCCCTTGTGCTGCTGTACGAGGACAGCGTCCCCGGCGGCCATCTCACCAGCTTCGTCCTCGGTCTGGGCGGCGGCGCGTTCCTGGCCGCGATGGGCGCGCTGCGTCTGGGGATCGCGATGACCGTGGCGCGGCCCATGATCCGCTACTACTGGCTGCGCTGGATCACTCCGCCGCTGATCGCGCTCGCGGCCGTCGTCCTGTCGCTCGCCAACCTCCCCCTGCAGGCCCGTGTCGACGCCTCGGCCTCCGACCTGCTGCGACTGCGGGAGACCTCGGACTCCTCCGCCGTCGTCTCCCCCGAGGAGAGGTGGACGGGTTTCTACCCGATCAGCGAGGTCTCCGAGCGCGAGGGCGTCACCCTCTTCACCGTCGAGGGCGCCGGGGTCCTCAAGAGGTCGGGGCTGGCCTACAGTCCCAAGGAGCTGCCGACCGACGTGTTCGTTCCCGGTCACGGCAACCTGGTCTACGAGCACATCGCGGGCGACTGGTACTCCTGGACCGACCACTGATCCCACCCTCGGGTCCGGTCGCCGGGAGCCCCCCGGACCACCGCCCGACCCGCCGGAGCAGCAGACACGGAGGGGGCCGTCCGCGACCGGACGGCCCCCTCCGCCTGTCGCGGCGGGTCAGGAGTCCCGCCGCTGCTCCTGGAGCCGCTGCTGGTGCCGGGCCGCGTCGGCGAGCGATCCCCGCAGCTGCTGGGCGGTCTCCTGGCTTCCGGTCCGGGGGGCCGACGCTCCGCCGTCCAGGCCGCGCGGACGCCGCTCCCCGATTCCCGGGAGGAGTTGGGCGAGCAGCAGCGTGGACAGCGCCGAGGTGTCCCCGGAGCCGGGGTCGGTGCGCACCACCACCGGCTGCGGGGCCCGCTCGGCGAGCTTGGCTCCCACGTCCAGGCGGCGGCGGGCCAGCTCGTACTGGAGCATCGCCCGGTTGTCCCGGTAGGCGGTGGCCAGCCGCCGCTGGGCGGTGGCCTCGTTGGTGGCGGCCACCAGGTTGGTCCGACCGCGGGTCTCGATCTCGTAGCGCACGCGCTGCGCCTCGGTCTCCTGCTCCTCCAACATCTGCGCCACGTCCTTGCGGGCCTGGTTGAGAGCCGCGTTGACCTCGACGATCTTGGCGTCGCGGGTCTTCTTGGAGCGTTCGATGTCCATCAGGAGCGTGTCGATGCGGCGCTTGCGGGTCAGCTCCCACTCCTGCTCGTAGGCGACCAGTTCCTTGGCGACCCGCTCACGGGTGGACAGGTGCTGCTGGTACTGGTTGGGCAACTGCACGTCGGGGATGTTGCACCCCATGATCTGCACGCCGTACCGGCTGAGCTGGCGGTTCAGCAGGTCCTGCATGTCCGCGACGTCGGAGCCCCGCAGGTCGTAGGCGTTCTCGGTCTGCACCTGGCGGCTGCGCTGGCGGATGGCGTCCTGCACCGCGTTGGACAGCACCAGGTCGAAGTTGCTGGCGCCGATGGTGCGCACGAAGTCGACCGCGTTGGTGATGCGGAACTTCAGGAAGAACTCGATCGACTTGAGCGGCACGTTCTCCTTGGTGGGGCAGGCCAGAACGGGAGCGTTGTAGGGGATCTCGGTGGAGGTGTCCACGACGAAGTCCACCCGGGTCCACGGATGCCACAGGTAGTGGCGCCCCGGTCCCAACTCCGAGACGATGGCTCCGAACTTGGTGAGCACCCCGGTGGTGCCCTGCTCGATCTCCACGATGGACGAGCGCCACCACCACAGCAGCGCGAGGACGACCGCGACGACGCCGAGGAGCAGGGCCGGAACCGCGACGAGGGCCCCGACCACCCCTCCGAAGGCCAGCGCCGCCACGAGTGCGGCCAGGATCAGGTAGAGCCCGATCCAGACCAGGGTCATCCACTTCAGGCCCCGGCTGTCCCGGGGGATGACGACGGGGACCAGGGCTCCCTGGTCGCCGCCGCGCAGCAGTCGGGCGATGTCGCCCCACGACGCGAGCGACTCCTTGATGGTGGAGGTGCCGCGGCCGATCGGCTGGCTCATCACTGGCCTCCCCACTGGTCGGGCCCGGCTTCGGGCTCGGACTGTCCTACCGCCTGGTCCGGCTCCTGGTCGACGGCCGATTCGGAGACGGACTGGCGGATCTCCTCGACCCGGTCGGCTCCGGGGTCCTCACCCGTCGGCGGGGTGGGACCGGCGACCGCGGGCTCCTCCCCCGCCCCCAGGAGTGCGGCGATCTCGGGTTCCCGCGAGGCGATGCGCTCCTCGATCTCGGCGAGCCGGGTGCGGATGGCCGCGATGTCGCCGTCGGAGAACAGCGCCTGGTCGGCGCCGCCGATGAGCTGCTGGGCCACCCGGAGGAAGTCGATGGCCGTGTCGCCGTCCCCGATCTGCACCAACTGCGGCAGGCTGTCGGCCACCGCCTCCAGCTTGTCCAGCAGGTCCTGCTGGAAGCGGTAGTTGAGGATCTCGGGGGCCTCGGCCGCACTGACCGCCCGGATGTCCAGGGCCTGGGCCTCCAGCAGCGCGGCGTTGGCCTGCGCGGTGCTCTCGGCCTCGACGAACCGCTGACGGGCCTGGGCCCGGGCGCGGTTGGTCTCGCGCTCCAGCGCGGTGTCCATCTGTGCCTGGTACTGGGCGATGTCGGCCTGGATCGCGGAGAGGGTCTCGTTGAGGGTGGCGAGTTCCTTGTTGAGGTCGCCCTCGTTCTGCTCCTTGCGCAACTGGAGCTGGTACTCGTAGGTGTAGGCCTCCTTGGCCACCCGCACCATCTCGGGGGCGGCCAGGTCCATGCGGTACTCCTGGCTGGACGGCTCCGCGTGGGTGATGTTGGCGTTGGTCAGCCGCACCGCGGGGAGGAACTGCTGGTTGAGCTGGTCCAGCAGGCGGGCGGTGTTCTCGCCGACCAGGTCGTAGATCTCCGAGGCCTGCTGGTCGTAGATGAGGCTGCGGGTGGTCTCGCTGATGGCGTTGTTGAGCTTGTCCTGGAAGCCCTGCACCGCGCCGAGGGTGAAGACGAACTCCGTGGGGTCCTCGATGCGGAACTGGAGGAACAGGTCGACCGACGCCTTGACGCCGCTCTTGGTGGGGGCCTCGCGGATCGGGGCGTTGAAGGGGTACTCCCGTGTCGTGTTGACGATGTAGGAGACCCGCTTCCAGGGGTTGAGCAGGGTGATCCGGCCGGGGCCGACGATCTGCTCCAGTTTGCCGAACTTGCTGATCAGCGCGTGGCAGCCGTCGGGCACCATGACCATGCCCTGGCGCCACCACCCGAACACGCCGATGGCGAGGACCAGCAGCCAGTAGTGCGGCCCGAAGAAGATCATGGTGGCGCCGGGCAGCGCCCAGGTGACCGCCGTTCCCACCAGGCCGAGCAGGACGAGGAGGATCACGGGGATCATCGCGCGGGCGGTTCGTCCGCGCGGGATCACCATCGGACAGATGACGTGGACCGGCCCCTCAGGACCGGATTCGAACCTGCTCCGGTTGAGGGCCTCACCCGCGTTGGCCAGCGAGGTGCTCTGCTGTTCGATCAGGGTTCCCACGGAGGCCCCCTGGTCGCGTGCTGCCAGGAAGTCGCCCGGGTCGAGCCCGAACTGGTCCGCCGCCTGTCCGACGGCGTCACCGACCGCCTGGCGCGGATCACCTCCCTGGGCTATCGCGCTCGCGGCCCCGCGCACGGTCTGCGCAAAGGACATAGGCGAGGACTCCTTTCGCTCTCACTGAGGGTTGTGCATTCGGACGCGGTCCGCTCCCCCTCGGTTCCGTCGTCCCTGCCGGTGGTTCTGGCATCTTTCCACACGGTTGCGGACCTTCGGGTCGCGTGGAAACGGCCGTCCGGTATCGGAGGCCCCGCCTCGGCCCCGACCTGACGAAGCGGGTGGACGACCGCACCTCGGTCGTCCACCCGCTCTGTTCCTCCGTGAGGTCACGCCACCGAGGACTCTGTCCTCCGCGATGCGACCGCTGGCTTCACTCTCCTTCGATCCAGTACCTCTGGAGCCTGGCGACCGCCTCTTCCCCGCCCATTTCCGCGCTCTCGGCCTCGCCGGGTCCGACCTTGGTGACCAGCAGGTGGACGAGCTCGACGGGCAGCGTCTGGGACCGGGGTACCGGCTGGCCCCGGTCAGGAACAACGCCGCCTCGGACGCAGGCCCAGAACACCGGTTCGTCCACCTGCAACTGATCGCGGAGAACGTGAACCATATGCTTCTGCCGTAGTCGGTGCGGTCCACCGGGTGGCAGATCCGAGTTCTCAGAACCCGTCCATCTGCCAGGTTCAGTTCACAAGTGCCATGATGAGTGCCCGTCCGCCCACGGGCATCACGCACCCGCTGCCGTCCTTGCGTGCGACAGAAGCGGGCACGGTCCTCACGCGTGGGCCGAGGACGGGTCACCGGGGGTCTCCCACCAGCCAGCCGCGCAGTCGCCCGTCGTCGCTGAGGCTGATCAACCGCACCAGCCCCAGTTGCCGCGATGGTTCGGGGCGTCCAGCAGACGGTCCTGCCGGTCCTCGGCGTAAACCACCTGGGCACGAGTCGGAGTCGCAGCCGCGAGATAGCGCCGCAGACGCTCTCCGTCGACAACGGGAACGGGGGCGACCCGTGGTCGCCCCCGTGGGGTCCGGAGCGCGCGGGGCGCTCCGGGCCTAGCTGCAGCCGCTGGTGGAGCCGCAGCCCTCGCAGACGTAGCAACTGCCCGACGGCCGCATCTTGGTTCCGCAGCTCACACAGAGCGGGGCGTCGGTGCTGAAGCCCCGCCCGGCCTCGGCCGCCCCCGCCGCGCCTTGGGACTCGGGCTCCCTCCGGGCGGCCCGGGCCTCGGCCTCGGTCACCGGAGCGGACTGGGCGTAGGTGACCACCTCCGCCGCGACCTGGGCGGGGTCCTCACCGGCGGCCTGGGCGGCGCGCTCCTCGGCGGAGAGCACGCCCAGCGCCGCGCGCTCCTCGTAGGGCAGGTAGTCCAGGGCCAGGCGGCGGAAGATGTAGTCCACCACCGACTGGGCCATCCGGATGTCGGGGTCGTCGGTCATCCCGGCCGGCTCGAAGCGCATGTTGGTGAACTTCTCCACGTAGGTCTCCAGCGGCACCCCGTGCTGCAGGGCGATGGAGATCGCGATGGAGAAGGCGTCCATGATCCCGGCCAGGGTGGACCCCTGCTTGCCGAGCTTGAGGAACACCTCGCCCAGGCCGTCGTCGGGGTAGGAGCCCGCGGTGATGTAGCCCTCGGCGCCGCCGACGGTGAAGGACACCGTCTGGCTCGGGCGCCGCTTGGGCAGCCTGCGCCGCACCGGACGCCTGACCTCGACGGTCCTGGGCGCCTGCTCGGTCTTCTCCTCGGCCTCGTCCTTCTTCCCGGCGGTGGACAGCGGCTGGCCGACCTTGCAGTTGTCCCGGTAGACCGCCAGCGCCTTGAGGCCCTTCTTCCAGCCCTCGAAGTAGAGGCGCTCGAAGTCCTCGACCGTGGCCTCCTCGGGGACGTTGACGGTCTTGGACACCGCGCCCGACAGGAACGGCTGGACCGCCGCCATCATGTCCACGTGCCCCATGGGCCGGATGTAGCGCCTGCCCGTGGCGCAGTCGAAGACCTCGTAGTGTTCGGGCCTGAGGCCGGGGGCGTCGACCACGTGTCCGTGCTCGGCCACGTAGCCGACGATGGCCTCGATCTGCTCCTCGTGGTAGCCGAGGGTGCGCAGCGCCCGGGGGATGCCCTGGTTGACGATCTGCATGGACCCGCCGCCCACCAGCTTCTTGAGCTTCACCAGGGAGAAGTCCGGTTCGATGCCGGTGGTGTCGCAGTCGAGCATGAAGGAGATGGTGCCCGTCGGGGCGAGCAGGCTCGCCTGGGCGTTGCGCCAGCCGTTCTGCTCGCCGGTGCGGAGGCACTCCTGCCAGGCGCGGGTGGCGGCGGTGTGGATCGGCTGCTCCATCTCGCCGACGGTGCGCAGGTCGTCGTTGGCCGCGGCGTGCTTGCGCATGACGCGCTTGTGGGCCTCGGCGTTCTTGGCGTAGCCGTCGTAGGGGCCCACCACCCCGGCCAGTTCGGCGCTGCGCCGGTAGGCGACGCCGGTCATGAGGGAGGTGATGGCGGCGGCCACCGCGCGTCCGCCGTCGGAGTCGTAGGCGTGCCCGGTGGCCATGAGCAGCGCGCCCAGGTTGGTGTAGCCGATGCCGAGCTGGCGGAAGGCGCGGGTGGTCTCGCCGATCTTCTCGGTGGGGAAGTCGGCGAAGGTGATGGAGATGTCCATCGCCGTGATGACCAGCTCGGTGAGCCGCTCGAAGTCCTCGACCCGGAAGGAGCCGTCCTCGTCGAGGAACTTCATCAGGTTGATGGAGGCCAGGTTGCAGGAGGAGTTGTCCAGGTGGACGTACTCGGAGCAGGGGTTGCTGGCGCTGATGCGGCCGCTTTCGGGGGTGGTGTGCCAGTCGTTGATGGTGTCGTCGTACTGGACGCCCGGGTCGGCGCACTCCCAGGCGGCCCTGGCCATCTTGTGGAACAGCTCCTTGGCCCTGACCGTGGCGACGGTCTCTCCGGTGGTGCGGGCGACCAGGCCGAAGTCGGAGTCGCTCTCGACCGCGCGCATGAAGGAGTCGGAGACCCGCACGGAGTTGTTGGCGTTCTGGTACTGGACGCTGACGATGTCGGCGCCGCCCAGGTCCACGTCGAACCCGGCGTCGCGCAGGGCGCGGATCTTGCGCTCCTCACGCGCCTTGCACTCGATGAACTCCTCGATGTCGGGGTGGTCGACGTCGAGGACGACCATCTTGGCCGCGCGCCGGGTGGCGCCGCCGGACTTGATCGTTCCGGCGGAGGCGTCGGCGCCGCGCATGAAGGAGACCGGACCGGAGGCGGTTCCGCCGGAGGAGAGCAGCTCCTTGCTGGAGCGGATGTGGGAGAGGTTCACGCCCGCGCCGGAGCCGCCCTTGAAGATGATCCCCTCTTCCTTGTACCAGTCGAGGATCGACTCCATGGTGTCGTCCACGGAGAGGATGAAGCAGGCGGAGACCTGGGCCTTCGACGAGGTGCCGACGTTGAACCAGACCGGGGAGTTGAAGCTGAACATCTGGTGGACGAGGGCGTGCTTGAGCTCGTGGTCGAAGATCTCGGCGTCCTCGTCGGTGGCGAAGTAGCCGTGCTCGCGGCCGGTCGCGGTGTAGGTGTTGACGACGCGGTCGACGAGCTGCTTGAGGCTCCACTCGCGCTGCGGGGTGCCCAGCGCGCCGCGGAAGTACTTGCTGGCCACGATCTGGGTGGCGTTCATCGACCAGCTCTTGGGGAACTCGACCCCGTTCTGCTGGAAGTTGACCGAGCCGTCGCGCCAGTTCGTCATGACGACGTCGCGGCGTTCCCACTCGACGGTGTCGTAGGGGTGGACTCCGGGCGTGGTGAAGACGCGCCGGATCTTCAGTCCCCTGCGTGGTTTCCTGCCTTTGCGCGTGGCAGAGCCGCTCACCGTCTCGGTCATCTCGCTCTGTTCCCCCTCTGTGAAAGGTGTACCCGAATGGCGGTCGCCGTCCGGTCCGCCGTTGGCCGCGGCGGCGCCGCTCTGTGGTTCTGGGCCGGTGGGACGCCGTGACGGCGTCGGTGGGTCATCCCTGCGAGGTGGTGCGCTCGGCGCGCAACTCCGCGATCTCGTGTTCGAAGTCCTCCAGGGACTCGAAGCTGCGGTAGACGCTCGCGAAGCGCAGGTAGGCGACCTCGTCGAGTTCACGCAGCGGCCCCAGGATGGCCAGTCCGATCTCGTGGGAGGGGACTTCGGCGGCTCCGCGGCCGCGGATGGCCTCCTCGACGCGCTGCCCGAGAACCGCGAGGGCGTCCTCGCTGACGGGGCGCCCCTGGCAGGCGCGTCGGACTCCGGCGATGATCTTGCCGCGGGAGAACGGTTCGGTGACTCCCGACCGCTTGGCGACCATGAGCAGCACGGTCTCCTGGGTGGTGAACCGCTTCTCGCAGGCCGGGCAGGAGCGACGGCGCCGGATCGCCGCGCCTTCCTCGGCGGCGCGGCTGTCGATCACCCGGGTGTCCTGGTTCTGGCAGAAGGGGCAGCGCACCGTCGCTCATCCTTCCCAGGTCATCACCGGAAAAACACAAATTGTGGATGCTCTCACCCACACAGGCACCAGATGTAGTGGTGGTTAACCTACGGCTTCGGCGATCCCGCACGCAACTCGGGCGGGGGCCGCTCGGCGTGTCGCAGACAGGGAGCGGACGGGCCTCCGGCGGGTCGTGGTGGTGGTTCCGCCGGGCTGCTCCGCGGTGAGCTGCGGGAACGCTCAGGGGGAGGGAAGTACGAGTTCCTGGCCGGGTTCGAGCACCGGTCCGGAGAGTCCGTTGATCTCGACGATCTCGTCCACGGTCTTGCGCGGGTCCTCCGAGGGCCGCGCCCGCTCGGCGATCTCCCAGAGCGTGTCCCCCTCGTCGACGACGACGGTGGGGGGCTGCTCGGGCAGGTGGAAGAAGTTCTCGGTGGAGGCGTCGGCGCTGGAGGCGCCCAGGGTCACGGCGATCAGGGAGAGGAGGCCGACCCCCGCCACGGCGGCCGCTCCGAGGAGGGAGAACAGGACCACCCTGCCGCGTCTGGTCAGCCGGGGCGGGCCGCCGGGGGCGGGACGGGCGGCCCTGTCGCGGCCGGGGGAGCCCAGTTCGGGAAGGTCGTCCAGCGCCCGGGGCGCCGACGCGGGGGCGTCCCATTCGGGGATCTCGCGGGACCAGTCGTAGAGGTTCGCCCCGGAACCGGCACGGGTGCGCGCAGCGCCTCCCGTGGAGCGGCGGGAGGAACGGCCGACTGCGGGTGGCGTGGAGGTGGGCGGCAGAGCGGATTCGGACATGGTCTTCCCCTTCGGGCCTCCGTCCGCTAGAACTGGCGTTCGATTACTACCGCATTCCGGGAAATTTTTCAGCACCATCTCGAACGTTTGTTTGATATTGCTTTGTGCAGGGACTAACGTGGAGTGTGTTTCGCTCCGGTAGAGCGCCGGTGTCGGTCATGTCACACCGCCGCACTCGACACTCGGAACGAGCACCGATGTCACAGCCAGCCGACAGTCCACGACCGAGGACACCGACCGCCGAGGAGGCCGGACGTGCCGGAGGAGAACCACGGAGCGCAGAAACCTCGCGCGGAGGAGAAGTCTTCCGTCTCCGCACTCCGCCCAGTCCGCACGGAGCCCGATTCCGCTCAGACCTCCGCAAAGGAGGCGGACGCCGCTCCGACACTCACCGACCGCCAGCGAAGTGTCCTGAACGTCATCCACCGCTACGTGCGTGAGCGCGGATACCCGCCGTCCATCCGGGAGATCGGTGACGCGGTGGGACTGTCCAGCCCCTCAAGTGTCGCGCACCAGTTGAAGGTGTTGCAACGCAAGGGCTACCTCCACCGCGACCAGAATCGCCCAAGGGCCGTGGAAATTCGCATTCCGGGCCAATCCCCCGTGCGTTCCCAGAACGAACTCGGCGACGTGCCGGGCGCGGACTCCCCCGGCACGGTCGACATCCCGCTTCTGGGGCGCATCGCAGCAGGTGGTCCGATCCTGGCCGAGGAGTACGTCGAGGACGTCCTCAACCTGCCCCGCCAGCTTGTCGGCGAGGGAGCGCTGTTCATGCTCACCGTCGTGGGCGACTCGATGGTCGACGCCGCCATCACCGATGGTGACCTGGTGGTTGTCCGGCAGCAGCCCGACGCCAACAACGGTGACATCGTGGCCGCGCTGCTGGGCGACGAGGCCACGGTCAAGGTCTTCAAGCGTGACGGAGAACACGTCTGGCTGCTGCCCCGTAACAGCGCCTACGAGCCGATCAACGGCGATTCCGCGACCATCCTGGGCAAGGTCGTCACCGTGCTCCGCAAGGTATAACGACTTCGCTTCGGTTCGGTACGGTCCCGTGATCCGCACCGGAAACGGCGGCCTGAACCCCCGTCTCGTGGCGTCGCCGCCGGGAAGCCAGGAGCACGGCGAGGCCTTCCGGGAGTCCGGGGCGGGCCGCCACCGGTCGGCGGAACAGTGACCGGCGCGCGCAGCGCCCCGCCGCCGCGGACAGTCCGACAAAGAGCAATCCCGCACCACGGGTCCCGAGCCCGTGGTGCGGGATTGCTCTCACTGCGCGGGAGGAGACGCGGCCGGATCGGTCGCCTCGCGCGTCGGCCCGCTCCGCCGCCGACTTCCCTCGGGTGCGGCTCCCCGCAGCGGTGTCCCAACTCCGGTCCGGAACGCGGCCCCGGACCGGAGGAGGACTACCGGTAGTCGCCCTGCGCGATCACGTCCAGGGTGGCGCGGGCCAGGTTCTCGGCCTCCTCGATCGCCTTGGTCTCGGGCAGCGGCCTCCCTCCGCTCATCTCGTCGTAGCAGGAGGCGAGGGAGAGGTTCTCCAGGTAGGTGGCCACACATCCGACCTCGTTCTCGGTGTCGTACCAGGACACGGCGCCGTCCCCGAGCCCGGTGACCGTCTCCGTGGAGTAGTCGCCGGAGTACAGTTCCAGATCCCGGTCGGTGTCGTACCGAAGCGGGTCGTTGACCACGATCGTGAGGAGGTAGTAGTTGCCGTCACCGGAGGAGTTGGCGTTGGTCCAGGTGCAGTGGTAGCCCTCCCACCAGTCGTCGCCCTCGGTGTCGACGTCCTCGACCTTCAGGCTGTGTCCGGGGACGAGGCGGTCCAGTTCGTCGTGCTCGGCGACGGCGCACTCCGGGAGGGTGGTGAAGTCTCCCTGCGGGGCCGGTGTGGCCGACTCCTCCGGCTC
Source organism: Thermobifida halotolerans (assembly GCF_003574835.2). Lineage (NCBI taxonomy): Bacteria > Bacillati > Actinomycetota > Actinomycetes > Streptosporangiales > Nocardiopsidaceae > Thermobifida > Thermobifida halotolerans. Next base: position 2,986,982 of record NZ_CP063196.1, read on the forward strand.
CCGGCTCCCCTCGTCCTCGGGTTCCCGGGTCTGTCCGGCCACGGGGGACTGCCCGTCGCTGTTCTGCTCGTCGCCTCCCCGGAGGGCGAACACCACGATGAGCCCCGCCACCGCCAGGACCGCGGCGGCGCCCCCGATGACGCCGGCGATCAGGCAGCCGTTGGTCTTCCTCGGCGGGGGCGGATAGCCTCCCGCCCCGTACTGGGGGGTGAACTGCTGCTGACCGTAGGGGGGTTGCGGAGAACCGTACGGCTGACCGTACGGGGGCTGCGGGCCACCGGGGGGAGGCTGTTGGGTCATTGGGTTGTCCTCGCTGGATGAATCGGCGGATGATCCGCGTGGTTGACGGTGCGGGGCGGTCCGGTGTCCTCGCGGGGCGTCGGCCGCGCAGGGGCGGACTCAGTCCTGTTCGAGGGAGGCCACGATCTCGCGCGCCACGGTCAGGGCTCCCTCCACGGCCTCGTTCTCGGCGACCTCCCGGCTCGCGGCGAAGTCGGTGCTGGCCTCGTAGCAGGTGGAGACCATGAGGTTGGACAGCCGCACCGCCACGCACCCGTGCAGCGTCGTGGTGTCGTACCACTGGACGGCCTCGTCTCCCAGGTCCTCGACGGTGCGCACCGAGTTCCCCTCGGGTTCGCGCCCCAGGTCCGCCTGGGCCGAGGTCTCCCCGCTGAAGCCCGGACGGTTGCCGCTGCGGACGAACGCCACACTCACACTGGAGGGGAGTCCGGCGGACTCCTGCGTGGTGGTCCACCGGCACTGGTTGCCGTCCCACCAGTCGGCTCCTCCGGTGTCGATCGGGGCGTCGAGATCGACCTGGTATCCCTTGACGAGTCCGTCGAGGACCCCGCTGTCCTCGACCAGAGCACACTCGGGAGCGGCCGAGTACTCGCCCCCGGGGCCCCGCAGCCAGAGGAGGAATCCGATCCCGCCGCCTCCCAGAAGCAGCAGGACGAGCACCGCGCTGACCAGAACGGCCACGGCGCAACCGCGTCCGCTCCTGGGCGGTGCGTCCTGGGGGGCTGCGAACCCGCCGTAGGGCGGCTGGACCATGGGGTTCCCTTCGTCTGTCACCTGTCGGCGCGGTCACCGACGGCATCGAGCCAACGGCATCGAGCCAACGGTACTAGCCGGTTCGGACACCTTGTCCGGACAGGCGGACCGGCCACCGGACTGACACGGTCCAACAGATAAGAAGCCGCTCGCCGCCGCAAAGTTCGCACCAACCGCAAAGGCTCGTCCGCCACCGGCAGCCTTCCGGAGCCGGGAGCCGGGAGCCGGGTCAGAGGGTCGCGGCCAACTCCTCGGCGACCGCGACCGCTCCGGCGCGGGCCTCGTCCGCGGGCACGCCGCCGTAGCAGACCCGGACCGTGAGGTTGCCGTCCCGGAAGACCACCTCGACCGCGTCGCCGACGGATGCCGCCGGGCGTGTCAGGGCGTCCTCCCCCAGGGAGGCGACGGGAAGTACTCCTCGGCCCTCGCCGCCCGGTCCCAGGGCCTCCACCTCCGCCCGGGCCCGCTCCGCTCCGCTCACCCGGCCGTCGGCGTCGCCGAAGTGGGCGCGGAAGGAGACGGTGAGCGTCCGCGGTTCGGCATCGGGCACATCCACCGAGGACCAGACACACGACCGCGTGGCGGACAGGGGCAGCGGCCCGGCCGTGTCGGACTCCAGCACCGCACCCGGCACCGCCGTCCCGACCGCTTCGGCCGGTACCGACGCGCAGGCGGGGGGAACCGGGTGCGCGTCGGTGGACGCGGCTTCGACGGCGGGGCCGCGCGCGTCCCACAGCAGGCCGCCGACGACGGCCGCGGTGCTCACCACGGCGACTCCGCCCAGCGCGGCTGTCCCGCGCAGCAGTGCCCGCCGCCTCGTCTCGCCCATGTACGCCCAGTTCCTCTTCTGCCGTGTCGCGTGGGGTCCTGACGATACGTGTACGGGGCCGCCGCCGCGGCCCCGCCGACGCCGCGGTCGCCGACTAGGCGACCACGATGTTGACCAGTTTGGGTTCGCGCACGACGACCTTGCGGATCTCACGCCCCGCGGTGAAGTTCTGGACCTTCTCCGAGGCCAGGGCCAGCCGCTCCAGTTCCTCGGCGGAGATGTCGGGCGACACCTGCAGCTTGTCGCGGACCTTGCTGGCCACCTGGACCACGCAGGTGACGCTCTCCTGCACCAGCAGCGCGGGGTCGGGCGTGCGCCAGGTGCCCACGGTCACCGAACCGGAGTGGCCGAGCAGTTCCCAGCCCTCCTCGGCGACGTAGGGCGCGAACAGGCCCAGGGTGATCGCGATGACCTCGGCCGCCTCACGCACCGCCGGGTCCCCGGCGCCGGGTCCGGAGTCGATCGCCCGACGGGTGGCGGTGACCAGTTCCATGATGCGGGCGATGGCGACGTTGAACCGCTGGGCCTCGATCGCGTCGGTGACCTTCGCCAGGGTCTGGTGGGTCGTCCGGCGCAGTTCCAGGTCGCCGGCGGCCGGGTCGGTACCCGGTTCGGAGGCCGCCCCGGCCTGGGCCATCACCCGATAGGCGCGGTTGAGGAACTTCAGCGACGCTCCCGGGGAGACGTCGGCCCAGTCGATGTCCTCCTCGGGCGGACCGGCGAAGACCACGGTCAGCCGGACCGCGTCGACACCGTACCGGTCGATCTCCCTGCCCAGGTCCACCCCGTTGCCCAGCGACTTGGACATCGCCTTGCCCTGGTTGATGACCTGGCCCTGGTTGAGCAGCCGGACGAAGGGCTCCGTGAAGGAGAGCATGCCCATGTCGTGGAGCACCTTGGTGAAGAACCGGCTGTACAGCAGGTGCAGGATCGCGTGTTCGACACCGCCGACGTACTGGTCGATCGGCCCCCACTTCTCGACCCTCTCGACGTCGAAGGGGGCGGTGTCCAGGTTGGGCGAGCAGTAGCGCAGGTAGTACCAGGAGGAGTCGACGAAGGTGTCCATGGTGTCGGTGTCCCGCTTGGCGGGGCCGCCGCAGCGGGGGCAGGACACGTTGACCCAGTCGGTGGCCGCGGCCAGCGGGGAGATCCCCTTGGGGGCCAGGTCGGCGCCGCGCATGTTGTCGGGCAGCCGCACCGGCAGGTCCTCGTCGGGAACCGGAACCTCACCGCAGTCGGGGCAGTGGATGATCGGGATCGGGGTGCCCCAGAAGCGCTGCCGGGACAGCAGCCAGTCGCGCAGTCGGTAGTTGACGGCGGCCTTGCCGGTGCCGCGTTCGGCGAGGACCTCGATGATGCGCGGGATGGCCTCGCTCTTGCTCAGGCCGTCGAGCGGGCCGGAGTTGACGAGGACGCCCTCGCCCGGGGTGGCGACGCCGGTCTCGGCGGGGTCGGGCTCGCCGGTGTCGACCACGACCCGCACCGGCAGGTCGAAGGCGCGGGCGAAGTCCAGGTCGCGCTGGTCGTGCGCGGGTACCGCCATGATCGCGCCGTGCCCGTAGTCGGCCAGCACGTAGTCGGCGGCCCACACCGGGATGCGTTCGCCGTTGACCGGGTTGACCGCGTGGCGCCCCAGGAAGACGCCGGTCTTCTCGCGCTCGGTGGACTGGCGCTCGATGTCGCTCAGCTTGCTGACCTGGGCGCGGTAGGCCTCGAACGCCTCACGCCGCTCGGGCGCGCACAGCTCCTCCGCCAGCGGCGCGTCGGCGGCCACCACGAAGAAGGTCGCTCCGTACAGGGTGTCGGGGCGGGTGGTGAAGACGGTGACCGGCTCGTCGCGACCCTCGATCGCGAAGTCGACGTCGGCGCCCTCGGAACGGCCGATCCAGTTGCGCTGCATGGTCAGCACGCGCTCCGGCCAGCCGCCCTCGAGCTGCTTCATGTCGTCCAGCAGCCGCTGGGCGTAGTCGGTGATCTTGAAGTACCACTGGTTGAGCGCGCGGCGCTCGACCTCGGTGCCGCAGCGCTCGCACCTGCCCTGCACGACCTGTTCGTTGGCCAGCACGGTCTGGTCCTGGGGGCACCAGTTGACCAGGCCGTCCTTGCGGTAGGCCAGGCCGCGCTCGAAGAACCGGACGAAGAACCACTGGTTCCACCGGTAGTACTCGGGGTCGCTGGTGTGCAGCCTGCGGGACCAGTCCAGGGAGATGCCGTAGCGCCGGAAGGACTCGGCCTGGGTGTCGATGTTGGCGTAGGTCCACTCGGCGGGGTGGGAGTCGCGTTTGATGGCGGCGTTCTCGGCGGGCAGTCCGAAGGAGTCCCAGCCGATCGGGTGCAGGACGTTCTCGCCGCGCGCGAAGTGGTAGCGCGCGATGACGTCTCCGATCGCGAACGCCTCGGCGTGCCCCATGTGGAGGTCACCCGACGGGTAGGGGAACATGTCGAGCACATAGCGCCGCGGACGGGTGTCGGCCGGGTCCTCGCTGGCCGTGAAGGGGTTCTCCTTCGCCCACCGGGCCTGCCACTTCTCCTGCAGTGCCCGGGCGTCGTAGGAGTCGCTTGTCGTCTGCTCTCCGCTAACCGCTGTCATCGTTGGGTGGTTCCTCTACCGGTCATCGCCCTGGGAAGCAGGTTCCGATCTGGCGACCTGCTGTCGGTGGACCGGCCGCCCCCGAGATGTGGACGCACTTTCGGGCCCGCCGGTCCGGATGTCTGTCTCCCAAGGTTAGCGCGCGACGACGGGCCCGCGGCGCCACCCGTTTCCCGACGGGAGGGGCGAGGCGCCCCGGCAGGCGGGGCCGTCCCACGTAGCGGGGCGTCCGCGACGTCCGGATCCGGCACTTGACCCGCGCGGCCGCGCGGAAACCGACTACCGTGGGACCCATCCAGCGGAAACGCTCCGGCCTCGTGGACGCGCCGTTGTCGACCGTCACGGAAGTGATCCCCTCGGACGGTGTCGGTGCCGGGAGCACTTCGACGGGCGCAGCGGTCCGCGGAGGCTCGGCGCGCAGTCCGAAGGCGCGCACCGGTGGCTTCGCACCGGTGCGCGGCCGTCCCGTCCCTGTGGAGAGACCAAGCGAAATGACCCTGTCCCACCGCTTCCGCACCGCGCTCCGGACGCTTCTCGTCACCGTGACGGTCGTCGTCGCGGGCACGGCACTGGCCGCCTGTTCGGCCGAGAACGAGGAGTCCGGCGCCGAGACCGCCGCGGAGCAGAGCCACGCCCCCGTGCTGGGCGACTACGACGACCGCATCCAGTTGGTCGAGGGAACCCCCTACACCCTGACCGGCGAGGACGGCTCCTCCACCGTCCTGGAGGTCACCGGGCACAACGAGGAGGAGCCGAGCGTGGTCCTCGCCGTGACGCCGGAGGGCGGGGAGAGCGAGGAGAAGGTCCTGGCCCACGGTGACGTCGTCGAACTGGACGGAGACTCCTGGCGGGTCTCCGAGATGGGCTTCGGTGACTCGGTGCCCGGTTCGGTGACCCTGACCCGGGAGGAGTAACCGCTCCCGGGCTGGGAAGAGTGTTTCTGGTCCTGCCTCCGACGCATAAGTTACTGTTCAGTACAACAGTGGTGGACGACACTTTCTCGGAGGAGGCAGGATGCTCAACCTGTCGGTTCTGCTTGAGGACGGCGCGCGTAACCGGCCCGAACGCGACGCGATCGTCTTCGGTGACATGCGCCTGAACTACGCCGTGGTGGACATGATCGCCAACCAGGTGGCCAACCTGCTGGTGTCCCGCGGCGTCCGTCCCGGGGACAGGGTCGCGGTCGCCTGCCCCAACGTCCCCTACTTCCCGTTCGTCTACTTCGGCGCGCTCAAGGCGGGCGCCGTCGTCGTTCCGCTGAACGTCCTGCTGACCCCGCGGGAGATCGAGTACCACCTGCGCGACTCCGGGGCCAAGGCGCTGTTCGCCTTCACCGGCACCCCGGAGCTGCCGCTGGGCGAGCGCGCGTGGAAGGCGTTCCACGAGGTCGCCGAGTGCGAGGTCTACATCGACCTGCCCGCGACGGCGGGGGCCACCGAATCCGCGATCGAGGGCGCCGAGACCTTCTGGGCCGCCCTCAACGGCCAACCCGGCGAGTTCGAGTCGGTACGCACCGAGGCCGACGACACCGCGGTGATCATCTACACCAGCGGAACCACCGGCCGCCCCAAGGGCGCCCAGCTCACGCACAACAACCTGCTGCTCAACGCGGTCGTCTCCAGCGACCTGTTCGACCACTCGCCCGACGACCACGACGTGTTCCTGACGGTGCTGCCGCTGTTCCACATCTTCGGGCAGACCACGATGATGAACGCCGCCCTGTACCGGAACGCCACGATGGTGCTGATGCCCCGCTTCGACGGCGACGAGGCGCTCTCCCTGATGGAACAGGAGGGCGTGACGGTCTTCGCCGGGGTGCCCACCATGTACTGGGGGCTGCTCAACACCAGGAACGAGCACGACATCCCGGCGATCGCGGCGAAGCTGCACACCGCCGTCTCCGGCGGCGCGTCCCTGCCCTCCGAGGTCGCCCGGCAGGTCAAGGAGAGGTTCGGCATCGGGATCCTGGAGGGCTACGGCCTGTCCGAGACCTCCCCGGTGGTGTCCTTCAACAACCCCAAGCGCAAGGCCAAGCCGGGGTCGATCGGCCTGCCGGTCTGGGGCGTGGAGATGAAGCTCGTCGACGAGAACTTCACCACCGTCGGGGGCGAGGGCCCCGGGGAGATCGCGGTGCGCGGCCACTGCGTGATGAAGGGCTACCACAACCGTCCCGAGGTCAACGCCCAGGTGATCCGCGACGGCTGGTTCCGCACCGGCGACATCGCGCGGCGCGACGAGGAGGGCTTCTACTTCATCATCGACCGCTCCAAGGACATGATCATCCGCGGCGGCTACAACGTCTACCCGCGGGAGATCGAGGAGGTGCTGATGACGCACCCGCAGGTGAGCCTGGCCGCCGTCGTGGGCGTCCCGCACGACAGGCACGGCGAGGAGGTCAAGGCGTTCGTGATCCGCGCCCCGGAGGCCACGGTCACCGAGGAGGAGCTGATCGCCTGGTCCAGGGAGCGTCTGGCCGCCTACAAGTACCCGCGCCTGGTGGAGTTCCGCGACGAGCTGCCGATGACCGCCACCGGCAAGATCCTCAAGCGCGAACTGCGCTAGCGGTCCGGGGCGCACCCGGACCGGAGTGGAGCCCCGCCGGTCCGGGTGCGTTTGGCCGCGCACGGACCGGGCAGTGGCCGCCTCCGGTGACGACCGACCGTCTGGGGGCCCTGCCATGTCCGTGACCACACGGTCCACTCCGTACCGGGCACTCGCGGCGGGAGCCGCCTTCGCGGCCGCCGTGCTGGCCACCGCCGTGGTGGGCGGACTGGCCTCGGCGGGCTCCGCCTCGGTCTACACCGAACTGGACCTGCCCGTCTGGGCTCCGCCGAGCTGGCTGTTCACTCCCGTCTGGACGGTGCTGTACGTGCTCATCGCCGTGTCGGGGTGGCTGGTGTGGCGCGCCTCCGGGTGGCGCGGGGCCGCGGCGGCCCTGACGGTCTACGCCGTCCAACTGGTGCTGAACGCCCTGTGGCCCGTGCTGTTCTTCGGCGCCGGGCAGTACGGTCCGGCCTTCGCCGAGATCGTGCTGCTGTGGGTCTCGATCGTGGCGGTGGTCGCGCTGTTTCGCAGGCACAGCGTGACCGCGTCCCTCCTGCTGCTGCCCTATCTGGCCTGGGTGACCTACGCGGGCGCGCTGAACCTGGCGATCTGGACGGCCAACTGAGACCGCCGCCCGCTCAGGGCACCGGCCGCCACTGCTCGTCGCAGACCGTGCAGCGGAACTCGATCCGCTTCCCGCAGTTGCGGCAGTGCGGTCCGGGGCCGTACTCGTCGAGGTGCAGTGCGTGCCGGTCCTCGAAGGAGCGCACCTCCAGGCACACGTTGCAGCGGATCGGCACGTTCGTCGGACTCCTGGGCCAGGGATCGTCCGGTTCGATGGGGTGGTCGTCCGCCTGGATGTCCATAGCCAGCTCCCCCCGCTGCTGTCGCCCCGCTCCCACTCTAGGCCCCGGACGGGCGGCGCGGCGGTCCTCCCGGAAGACAGCCGGGAGGACCGCCGGACGCGGCCCGTCCGGGCCGGTGCCGGAAGTCCGCTAGTCGGGCAGCTCCGCGGCCAACCGCAGGGTGGGCAGCAGTTCGTCGGTCCCGTAGACGGCCGTTCCGATGGCCGCGGAGAACGCGGCGAACATGTGCATGAAGACCAGCGGGTCGCCCTGCGCCCTGACGCGGGCGGCCTCGTACTCGCCCACCGAGTAGGCCTCCCACGCGGAGACGACCGCGAACTCCATCTCGGGTTCCAGCAGGTCCGCGACCGTGCGGGCCACCGCCTCACGGGAGTCGGCGGGGCGCCACGGCACTCCCGTCTCCTGCACTCTGCGGGAGAGGAAGGCCGCGAACACCTTCAGCTCGGAGGCGATCCGCTCGCCCTCCTCGCCGGTGATCCCTTCGGCACGCTCCCGCACCAGCCGGCGGTCGGTGTGCGCGTACGCCTTGATGAGGTCAAGGGCGACGAGTTTGCTGTGCCGGGCGTCGTCTGTCGCAGCCATGTCCCCATCATGCCCGCTCCGGCGGGAGACATCCCGCCTCCGCCAACCGGATCAGGGCAGCGGCGGCTCGAAGTCGGGACGCAGCGGCATGCGCGCGTCGGTCCCGTCGAGCTTCACCCCCAGGATCTGGTGCAGTTGGACGACGTTGCGCTCGAAGCCCAGCACGCAGCCGGCCATGTACAGCCGCCACACCCGGGCGGTGCCCGCTCCCACCTCCCGGACCGCCGCGTCCCAGTTGCGGTCCAGATTGGCCGACCAGTCCCGCAGGGTCCGCGCGTAGTGCTCCCGCAGGTTCTCCTGGTGGCGGATCTCGAACCCGGCGTCGTTCATCGCCGACTGCAGCCAGCCGGGCCCCTCCAGTTCCCCGTCGGGGAAGACGTAGCGGTTGATGACCCCGCCCCGTGTGAACGGCGGCAGGTCGTTGCGGGGGCGGGTGATGCAGTGGTTGAGCAGCCTGCCCCCCGGGGTGAGCTTGGCGTACAGCGACGCGAAGTAGGCGGGGACGTTCTTCTTGCCGACGTGCTCGGTCAGGCCGATCGAGCTGATCGCGTCGTAGTGGCCGTCGGGGACGTCCCGGTAGTCCATGTGGCGCACCTCGGCCAGGTCGCCGAGTCCCTCCTGGGCGATCCGCTTCTGCGCCCACTCGGCCTGCTCCTTGGACAGGGTCACGCCCAGCGCCCTGACGCCGTGCTCGCGGGCGGCGTGCATGACCATGCCGCCCCACCCGCATCCCACGTCGAGCAGCCGCATGCCCGCGGTGAGGCCGAGCTTGCGCGAGACCAGCTCGTACTTGTGGAACTGGGCCTGCTCCAGGGCGGCGTCGGGGGTCGGGTAGACCGCGCAGGTGTAGGTCATCGACTCGCCCAGCACCAGTTCGTAGAAGGCGTTGGAGACATCGTAGTGGTGGTGGATGGCTTCGGCGTCGCGGCTCCTGGAGTGGCGGGTTCCCAGACCGGACAGCAGGGAGCGGCGCACCTCCTGCGGCGGCGGGGGCAGCCGGTTGACGAACTTGACCCAGCCGATGCTGCGGGCGATCCGCAGCATCTCCCCGGGGGACAGCGCGATCCGCTCGCTGAGCACCAGGTCGGCCATGGCCCTCAGGGCGGTGTACATGTCGCCCTCGACGTCGATGTGTCCCGCCACGTAGGCCCTGGTCAGTCCGAGCGCGCCGGGCGACTGGGCGAGATAGTTCAGCGCCGCGGGGGTGCGGACGACGAGGGCGACCTCACTGTCGGGGTCACCTGCGGTACTGCCGTCGTAGGCACGGAAACGGATGGGCGCGTCGGCCCCCACGACCCGTTCGAATATCTCCGCCAGCCGCATGCCTTTTCTCCTCTCACCTGTTGTCCACGCATTTGGCGTACAGATCGAGCAGTCGGTCGCCGGGGTCGTAGGCGGCCTTGAGCTTGCGGTAGGCCTCGCCGTTGTAGAGCCGCCAGAACTCGTCCTCGTCGTAGAAGGCATCGGAATAGAGCGACTTGTGTCCGCCCAACCGGGTCACCTCCTTTTCGATCGCCCGATTGTGGTACTTCTTCCCCCGGCCGGGCCGAACGGGAACCATTCCCCAGAAACCGAAGTTGACGTAGAGCCGGTCCGGTTCGAGGGGGTACAGCGGCCAGACCGGCGCCGCGGGATCGTCGGAGGCCGGCTCCTCCCGGAGCCGCAGCGGGCACATCCACACCGGTGACATGCCGATCTCGGTGTGGAAGAAGTCGAGGAACTCCGCTCCCCGCTCGACGTCGACCTCGACGTCCTGGATGACCGGCTCGCTGGGGAGCTGTCCCCGGTAGTAGGCCAGCAGCCGGCTGAAGTCGGTGCGCCGGTCCAGGGCGACGAGTCTGCGGTAGACGTCGGAGCGTTTGAGGGAGCGGGGCCACAGTCGGCGCACGAGGGGGTGCTGCACCCCGAACGCGCGTGAGCACCAGAACCAGTCGGTGTCCCACCTCCACAGGTAGTCGTGCACGGTCAGGTAGTCACCCGGCCCGGGGCCCGCGTAGCGGGGGATCGACCGGTAGTAGATGTCGGATCCGCCGTAGTCGCTGGTCCAGGGGGCGCGGTAGGTGAAGCTCGCCAGGGTGAGGTACAGCTCGTCGCGCGCGAAGGCGACCCCGTCGACGAAGTCGACCGCCTCGCCCTCGTGGGCGCGGTCCGCGCAGATCCGCGCCAGCGCCGCCATGGTCTGCTCCGCGTCGGTGAAGCGCAGGTGGCGGAGGTGGACGTAGGGGCGGACCGGTTCGAGCCGGATGCGCAGCCGCAGGGCGTAGCCGAGGGTGCCGTAGGAGTTGGGGAAGCCGTGGAACAGGTCGCGGTGCTCGTTGTCGCGCCGGGCCACCACGACGTCGCCCGCCCCGGTGAGGATCTCCATCTCCTCCACCGACTCGTGCGGCAGCCCGTTGCGGAAGGACGAGGACTCGATGCCCAGCCCGGTGACCGCGCCCCCCAGCGTGATGGTGCGCAGTTGCGGCACCACCAGCGGCATGAGTCCGTGCTCCAGAGTGACGGCGACCAGGTCCTCGTAGGTGGTCATTCCGCCGACCTCGGCGGTCCGGGTGTCGGGGTCGACGCTGATCACCGAGGTGAAGGCGCTGACGTCGAGTCGGGGGGCGTCACCGTGGTCGCGGAAGCGGAAGAGGTTGGAGGTCGGTTTGCCCAGACGCACCGGCGCGTCCGTCGGCAGGCGCGCGTAGTCGCGGCGCAGTTCGTACACCGCGTTCACGTGGTCGGCGAGGTTGGACACGGAAGGCTGACGAATCACTGTTCACCCACTTCTCACCCGCTTGCCGTCGCGGGAAACCGCGCGGTCTTCGCGTAACGGCCCGGCCCGGAGCGGCCGAGGCGCCGGCCTGGAGTCACCCTAGCCCCGCGTCACGCCGATCTCCGGGACCTTACGCGGAGTTTCCCGGTTTTGCGCATATCATCGGCTGGCGTGCGCATCGCATTAGTCGACTCGGGGATCGGTCTGCTCTCCACCGCCGCCGCGCTGCGGAGGGTCCGCCCCGACGCGGACCTGATCCTTTCCATGGACCCCGACCACATGCCGTGGGGGCCGCGCAGCGTGCCGGAGATCGTCGCCCGGGCGCTGGCGGGGGCGCGGGCGGCGCTCGGTGACCGCCCCGACGCCGTCGTGGTGGCCTGCAACACCGCCTCGGTACACGCGCTGGAGCCGCTGCGCGCCGAACTGGAGCCGCGCGTTCCGGTGATCGGCACGGTTCCCGCGGTCAAACCGGCGGCGGACCGGGGCGCCCCCTTCGCGATCTGGGCGACTCCGGCCACCACCGGAAGCCCCTACCAGCGCGGTCTGATCGACCGGTTCGCGCGCGGGGTCGCGGTGACCCCGGTGCCCTGCCCGGGGCTGGCCGACGCGGTGGAGCGCGCCGATCCGGTCGCGGTGCGCGAGGCGGTGACCCGCGCCGCCGCGCACACCCCGGCCGACGTGTCGGCGGTCGTGCTCGGCTGCACCCACTACGACCTGGTGGGCGAGTCCATCACGGACGCGCTGGGCGCGGAGGTGGCCCTGTTCACCGCCGCGGACGCGGTCGCCGCACAGGCTCTGCGGCGGCTGGGGGCGCAGCCCTGTCCCGACGCGCCCCGGACCGGAGAGCTGCGGGTCTACGCCAGCGGCCGTCCCGCGCGGCTGCCCGAGGCCGCGCTGGCCTACCGGGCCGGAGCGCTGCTGACCACGGAGGCCGTGGCGTGACCGCGCTGAATCTCGTGGTGATCTACACCGAGCGCCTGGAGGAGTGCCGCGCGTTCTACGCGGGGCTCGGGTTGGACCTGGTCGCCGAGCGGCACGGCTCCGGTCCCGCGCACTACGCCGCGGTCCTCGCCGACGGCGCCGTCGTCGAGCTCTACCCGTGCGGCGACCGCGCGGCGACCGGACGGCTCCGACTCGGCCTCACCGTCTCCGGCGCGCCGCCCGAACCGCGGACCCTCCGCGACCCCGACGGGCGCACCGTGGAGGTCAGGGGCGTCTAGCCCGGCGTCAGGCGCGCGCCGCCGCGTCGGACAGCGTCCGGACCAGTTCCCGCACTCCTTCGGTGTCTCCGTCGTGCAGCAGTGACTCCAGCAGTCCCAGAACCGCGTCGCGGTCGGTGGGCAGCGCGCGGACCCTGGCCCACTGGTCGCGGGCCGCGGCCCGGGCGAGGCCGAGGACGCGTCCGACCCGTCCCAGGTCGTTGAGCAGCACGGTGTCGCCGGGGTGCGCGTCCAGGGCCGCGACCAGCAGGTCCGCCCGCTGTTCGGGGTCGACGGCCGTTCCCCGGTCGCCCCACAGCCAGGCGGCCAGCCGCTGCGCCGGGACGGGCAGGGGCGGGCCGGGGAAGGCGCGGACACCGGTACGGACCTCGGCCAGGTCGGCCGTCAGTTCGTCGTCGCGGCGAAGGCGCACCGCGGCGCGCTGGGCCGCCTCCACCATGCCCGCCGCGGTCCAGCGGGCGCCGCGCCGCAGCGCGAGACGGGCCGCGCGCAGGGCCATCTCCAGGCAGGGGCGGTGGGAGCCGACCCGTTCCAGGTGGCGCGTCCACTCGGCGAGCGCCACACCGAGCCGCCAGTCGTTGGTCACCGCGCCCACCGCGTCGAGGTCCTCGACCGCCTCCACCCAGAGCGGACGCAGGAACGGGTGGGTCCCGGCCTCCTCGACCGGCGGCAGGGCGGCGGCCGCGCCGTCCGCCGGGCGCTGTCCGGTGCGCGCCAGCCAGGCGAGCAGTCGGGCGCGCTCGAAGGCGACGCGGCGCCGCACGTCCTCGCCGGCCGCTTCGGGACCGTACGGCGCCGTCTCCTCGCCGTCCAACCGGTCCAGCACGGCCAGTGCCTCGCCGTGGCGGTCCAGGCAGCGCAGTGCCCGCGCGTACGCGAGGGCGTGCCCGGGGTCGGACCGCACCGCCCAGTCCTGGGCGTCCAGGTACTCGACCGCCTCGTGGGGCCGTCCGGAGTCGGTGAGCAGGTCGGCGAAGGCCAGGACCGCCGAGGTGTGGGCGGGGGTCCCGGGGGCGGTGTGGTCCAGTGCCCCGGTCAGCAGCAGTTCGCGCTCCACGGCGTGCCCGGGGCCGTCGACGTTGGCGTGGCAGACGGCCGCGTTGACCGCGGGGCAGGCCCCGGGCGAGCAGCGTGTGTCGTCGGCGTGCGCGGTGTGCGCCAGCGTCTCGGCCTCGGGCAGTGCCGCCGTCCCCATCGCACCGTGGGTGACCCGGGCTGCGGTCCACCAGTGCCGCAGGTAGTCCGCGGCCCAGGGCGGCGCTCCGGGGGCGGTCGCGGCGCGCAGCGCGGCGGGCAGTTCGGCGGCGATGCGGTCGGCGTCTCCCCGCACGGCCAACTCCGGCATGCGCACCAGCGCCGCGGCCAGTCCCCCGTGTCCGTCGGCCCGTGTCTTCTCGGCGGTCTCCTCCGCCCACAGCCACAGCGTCATGCCGTGCTCCCCTCCCCCGGTCCAGCACAGAAAGTATCAGCGCGATCACGGATGCGCCCGACCGACACGGGAGGTCGTCCGGGGCGGGCCGGGACAGCGGCCTTGGGAACCGGGGAGTCCCGGAAACCTCTCTCTCCTCAACTTCTCGACATCGCCTTATAGACTCGACGGCACCGGAAGGCGGGGGGTTCGGGGGTCGCGCAGTGGCAGACACCGACGGGAGAAGTACGGTATGGGATGGCGGGACCGGTTCGGACTACGCAGGGCCCAACGCCGGGGCAGGAAGGCACGCTATGACCGCCCGGCCGAGGACTCCGACGTCAAGGCGCTGATCGAGTTCGCCAAGAGTCGAACGGGCGTCGAGTTCTACGTGGAACCCGAGACCTTCGCCACCGGAACCACCGCGGTGGCGGTGGCCCACGACGGGGAGTGGATCCGCCGTCGGGTCGGTTCGCCGGAGGTGCTGCGCAAGGTCGCGCACGACCTCGCCGCCCCCGCCTACGACGTGAACATCGTCGGGTACCCCAGGCGTATGCGGGAGTGGACCGCCCGCAACAAACGTCGGCTCTCCCTCGACGAATAATCCTCCACCTGTGTGAAACGGAGAGTGGCGCTGTCATGAGTGCCTCCGATCCCGGGCGTTTACGGCGCCGCCCGCTCCCCGAGGACACCACTCCCCTCGCCGCCCCCGCGAAGTCCCAGATGCCGCCGTGGCTGATGCGCGCGCTGCTGCTGGTGGTGTGGGTGGTGACGCTCGCGGCCCTGGCATGGTGGCTGTTCGTGCAGCTTCAGGGACTGTTGCTGCTGCTGTTGATCTCGCTGTTCCTGGCGCTGGCGCTGGAGCCCGCGGTGAACTGGCTGCACCGGCACCGCTGGCCGCGCGGGTTGGCCACCGGGGCGGTGATGCTGGTGGCCTTCGGGGTGCTGGTGCTGTTCCTGACGGTGCTGGGATCGATGCTCGTCGGCCAGGTCGTCGCCTTCGTCTCGGAACTGCCCCGGATGACGCGGTCGCTGCTGGGCTGGATCAACAGCACCTTCAACACCAACTTCTCCCCCACGACGCTGCTCAGCGAGTTGACGAGCGTCAGCGGACTGGCCGAGGAGTACGCCTCCGAGTTGGCGGGCAACGTGGTGGGAGCCGGGTCCACGGTGCTGACGCTGCTGTTCAACGGGCTGACGGTGGCGCTGTTCACCTTCTACCTGTGCGCCGACGGCCCCCGGTTCCGACGCACGATCTGCTCGGTGCTGCCGCCTCGCACGCAGCGGGAGGTGCTGCGCGCCTGGGAGATCGCCGTCGACAAGACGGGCGGCTACATCTACTCCCGCGCGCTGCTCGCACTGATCTGCGCCGTCGCCCACTACGTGCTGCTGGTCGCCCTGGACATCCCGTTCGCGTTCGCGCTGGCCCTGTGGATGGGGGTGCTGTCGCAGTTCATCCCCACGGTGGGCACCTACATCGGCGGGGCGCTGCCGGTGCTGGTGGCGCTCCTCAGCGGGCTGTGGCCCGCGGTGTGGGTCCTGGTGTTCATCACCGTCTACCAGCAGTTCGAGAACTACGTCCTCCAGCCGAGGATCACCGCGCGGACGCTGGACATGCACCCGGCCGTGGCCTTCGGCTCGGTGCTCGCGGGCGCCGCCATCCTGGGCGCGCCCGGGGCGCTGCTGGCGCTGCCCGCCGGAGCCAGTCTCCAGACCTTCCTCAGCTTCTACATCAGGCGCTACGAGGTGGCCGAGCACCCGTTACTGGACGGCGGGGAGCACGAGGTGGACGAGGTGGCCGACGACGGGCCCTCGCCCGCCGACCTGTCCGGCGCCACCCCGCAGGCCCCGGCGTCCGTTCCCGACAGTGAGCGGGCCGAGCAGGAATGACCACATCCCACCGGCGGCGAAACGGGCGGCAATCTACTCCGCCGCTGCGCCGCGTTTCAAGCCCAACAAACCGGCAATGGGGGCGAGAGGGAATTTTTGGACACCCCTGGAGACAGTTTGTAGCAACGTCCTCGTGGAATCGGTTCCCCCACGGGGGAGGCTCGTCGCATACTCACTCGTGGGAGGGGGATCGTGAGGATGAAACAGGAGTTGACCGCTCTGTGCTGTGACTGCGGGGCGATCCGCCGGGTCAGCGCGCACCGGGGGATCGGCGAGGCGCAGTCGGCCTACGGGGCGGCCAGGTGCGTGGTGTGGCGGCTGTGCCGCCCCTGCGGCCGCCGGACCTACCACGCCTACATGCGCAACGACGCGGACCGCGACGAGCTGGAGGACGCCCTGCGACTGGACGACGCGCTCGCCGCCGAGGCGCTGGACGAGGAGGTCGAGCAGCTGCGTCTGTGCGGTGTCGACGTCGGCCACGCCCCGGTCCCCGCCATCTGGGACAGTCAACCCGTCGGCATGATCACCCAGCGACTGAGCGATCGGGCGTACTCGCTCGTGCTGGACCCCAACTCCTCCGTCGTGGCCCGCCTCAAGCTCATCGACCTGATGTGGTGCGAACTGACCACCGGGGAGCACGACGGCCGCTGGCACATCGAGCCCCCCGACGGCGACAGTCCGGGCTACGCGGTCCGCCTGTTCGGCTTCGGGTCGACACACTGACCCGCGCCCCCGGGACGACCGCGGACGCCGGCTAGGCCGCCTGCGACGCCGCCCGGTCGAGTCTGCGCAGGGCCGCGCGGGCCACCTCGGGATCGGTGGTCCCCCAGTACGGCGGCAGCGAGGAACGCAGGAACGCCCCGTAGCGCGCGGTGGCCAGTCTCGGGTCCAGCACCGCCACCACCCCCCTGTCGTGGACGGAACGCAGCAGTCTTCCGGTTCCCTGGGCCAGCAGCAGCGCGGCGTGGGTGGCCGCGACCGCGAGGAACCCGTTTCCGCCTCCCGAGCCGATCGCGCGCTGGCGCGCCGAGGCGAGCGGATCGTCGGGGCGGGGGAAGGGGATGCGGTCGACGATGACCAGTTGCAGCGACGGCCCCGGAACGTCGACCCCCTGCCACAGCGAGAGGGTGCCGAACAGGCAGGTGGCCTCGTTCTCGGCGAACTCCCTGACCAGTTGGCCGGTGGAGTCGTCCCCCTGGCACAGGATCGGGTGCTTCAGGCGCTCCCTCAGCTCCTCGGCGGCCTGGACGGCCGCGCGCGTCGAGGAGAACAGTCCCAGGGCGCGTCCTCCCGCGGCGTCGATGAGTTCGGCGATCTCGTCGAGGTAGCTCGGGTGGAGGCCGTCTCTCCCCGGCGGGGGGAGGTGCCTGGCGACGTACAGGATTCCGCTGCGCGCGTGGTCGAACGGCGATCCCACGTCGATGGCGCGCCAGCGCGGCCGCTCCCCCTCCGTCCCGGAGCTGTCGGAGCCGTCCGTCGTCTCCCGCTCCCCGCGGTCGGCGTCCGGTCCGGCGGCGAGGTCCAGCCCCCACTGCTCCGCCATGAGCTGGAAGGAGCCGCCGAGCGCGAGGGTCGCCGAGGTGAGCACGGTGGTGCGTTCGGTGAACAGCGAGTCGCGCAGCAACTGGTCGACGCCCAGGGGAGCGACGCGCAGTCCGGGGGTCTGCCGCGCGCCCTTGGCGAGCCACACGACGTCTCCCCGTTCGCGCATCGGCTGCTGGTCGGAGGCCAGGATGCGCTCGGCGGTGCGGTGCACCTCCTCCAGCGCGGCCAGCGCCAGCCTGCGGACACTGGCCGACTCGGGGTCGTCCCTGGTGCGGTCGGGGAGGTCGGACACGCAGGCGTGCGCGGCGTCGCGGACGCTGGCCACGGCCGTGGCCAGCGCGTCGGGGAGGTGGTCGAGGCGGCCGGGCGGGGTTTCGGCGACCATCAGCGCCAGGCCGTCGGCGGTCTCCGCGAGCCGCTCGGTGAGTTCGACGTCGCAGATCTGCGCGGCCCGCTTGGCGGCGACGCTGACCGCCCTGTCGCTGAGGACTCCGGTGGCCACCGAGGTCACCCGGTCGACGAGCTCGTGGGCCTCGTCGATGAGGAGCAGGTCGTGTTCGGGGAGCAGGCGGTAGCCCTGGACGGCGTCGATCGCCAGCAGGGCGTGGTTGGTGACGACGATGTCGGCCCCGACGGTCTCGGCGCGGGCCTGTTCGGCGAAGCACTCGTCGCCGAAGGGGCACATCTGCGCCCCCATGCACTCGTTGGCTCCCACGGAGACCTGCCGCCAGGCCAGGTCGCTCACTCCGGGCACCAGGTCGTCGCGGTCGCCGGTGACGGTCTCCTCGGCCCACTCGTGCAGCCGGCGCACCTGGCGGCCGAGTGAGGACAGCATGTGCGGGTCGAACAGTTCGGCTTCGTCGGGGGCCGCCGCGGCGCCTTCGAGGCGGTGGCGGCACAGGTAGTTGCGTCGCCCCTTGAGGATGGCGAAGGCGGGGCGGCGGCCCAGCAGTGGTTCCAGCGCCTCGGTCAGGCGCGGCAGGTCGCGCCCGATGAGCTGGTTCTGCAGCGCGATGGTGGCGGTGGAGACCACGACGGTGCTGTTCTCGGCGACGGCGTGGCGCAGCGCCGGAACCAGGTACCCCAGGGACTTTCCGGTCCCGGTACCGGCCTGCACGACGAGGTGCTCGCCGGTCGCGGCGGCCTCCGCCACGGCCTTGGCCATCGCCACCTGGCCGTCGCGCCGGGTGCCGTGGAGCGCGCGCACGGCGGCGTCGAGGAGTGTTTCGACGTCGGGAAGATCAGACACGCACCAGACAGTACCGGCCCGGGGCGACACGCGCCGCCGGTTGTCCACAGGCGTTCCCGGCCTTCCGGCCGGTTCCGTGTCCTCGCCGAGAGCCTTCGGCACCCTCCGGGGCGGGAGCGGTCGGCGGCGCCGCCTCTTTGGCGACGGTCCGAACGACGGCCGCCAGGACCGCCCCGCCCCTGCCTGTGCCCTCTCCACGGCCGGCCGCTCCCCGGTTCCGTCCCACCGCTGCGGCGGCGCGGAAGGGCCCCCGACCGGTCCGCGGCCTCGCGCCGCGATGCGGCGGCCGGCCGCGGACCGGTCGCCGTGCTCCGGAGTCCGCCCCCGGAGCGGGGCCGTGTGGACCGCGTCGGGCCGGGGACGCCCGCTCCGCGTTCGTCTCCGGCCCGACGTGCCGGTTCTTGGAGGAGTACCGCTCCGGCGCCCGAGGCCGCGCGGACGCGCGGCCATTGCCGTTTCCCGCCCGCCGCGCGCCCCGGAGGAGGCAGTCCGTCCGACGGGCGGACCCGCATGCCCCGCCCGTGGCACGGCTCAGCGGGGCGCGGGCCGCTCCCCTCACACCTGCTCGAGCATGGCCAGCGCCGCCGCCGCGGACCAGGCCTGCGGACGGCAGGCAGCGGGGTAGGGAGACGGAGCGGAGAACGACGAGCGCGGGTCCCCCGAGTGGAGTTCCGGGAGGCGGAAGTCGAACGACTCGGCCGCCGCCAGCAGCCCCTCGGTCAGAATCCCCGCCTCCTCGTGCAGTCCCGCGCGACGCATTCCCCGGATGGTGATCGCGGTGTCGTGGGTCCAGACGCTGCCGCCGTGGTAGGAGAGGGGCCAGTACCCGGCCGCCCCCGTCGACATGGTGCGCAGCC
This sequence comes from Thermobifida halotolerans, assembly GCF_003574835.2. Taxonomy (NCBI): domain Bacteria; kingdom Bacillati; phylum Actinomycetota; class Actinomycetes; order Streptosporangiales; family Nocardiopsidaceae; genus Thermobifida; species Thermobifida halotolerans. Next base: position 3,006,370 of record NZ_CP063196.1, read on the forward strand.
CGAATCCCGACGACATCGTGGAATCGACCAGCAGGGCGGCGATGTCCTTCTCCTCGGAGGGGGAGAGAACGCCGGTGCCGATGAGGTGGCCGATGTTGCTCGTGAGCGTGTCGACCGGACGCTTCCGGGCGTCGAGTGCGACCGCCGGGTAGCGGCCCTCCGGTGTCGACACCCAGTACGACGACGCGAACCGCGACTTCAGGGCGGCCGCCCACGCCCCGAGTCCCGCGGCTCCCGGCTCGCCGAAGTGCGACAGCAGCCGTGCCCCCGCGACCGCCGCCTCGTACGCGTACCCCTGCACCTCGCACAGCGCGATCGGGCCTTCCGCCAGGGTCCCCGAACGCCACTGGATGGAGTCCCCGGAGTCCTTCCACCCCTGGTTCGCCAGGCCGCGCCCCGAGCGGTCGATGTAGTCGATGAATCCGTCGCCGTCGCTGTCGGCGGGTCCGGTGAGCCAGTCGAGGCAGCCGCGCAGGGTCGGCAGCAGCTCCCGCACCTCCTCCTCGGGCATCCCCGCCTCCCACGCGTCGGCGAGCAGACACACCCACAGCGCGGTCGCGTCCACCGTGCCGTAGTAGACCGGCGGCAGCGTCATCCCCTCGCCCGGGACCTCGAACGGCGTCGACCTCAGCTCGTGCATGATCTTGCCCGGCTGCTCCGCCGTCACCGGATCGTCGACCCGTCCCTGCAGGCGCGCGAGCACCCGCAGGGTGGACGCCGCCAGCCGTGTCCCCAGTGGGAGCAGGAACCGCGCCGCCCAGATCGAGTCCCGCCCGAACAGGGTGAAGAACCACGGTGCGCCCGCCGCGAGGAATGCGTCGTCCGGCTGGTCGGGCCGGGCCAGGCGCAGCGCGGCGAGATCCTCGAGGGCGGTCGACACCCAGCGGTCGAGCCGGGGGTCCCCGCTGCTCGCCTCGAATCCGGCCCACTCCGGCTCGCCCCGCGCCGCCACCACGACGAGCGACGGGTCCTCGACCGCGACGCTCCAGGTCATCGTCTGCGATCTGTGCGGCGGGACCTCGATCTCCCAGCGCACCCGTATCACGGAGCCGTCGACCGCGATCGAGCCGTCGCTCGCCACCGTGGCCACCGTCTCACCCGAGCGCACCCGCGCCCCGCCCGCCACCGGCTCCGCCGACCACTCCGCACCGGCGTCGGCGATGCCCGCCTTCACCGCGTGCATCGTGCTGAAGTCCGGTTCGAGTTCGAGCGTCACCACGGTCCGGACGGTGTGCCCCACCCGCGACCGCAGCGTCAGGGACTCCGTGAGCGACCCGTCCGCCACGGCTCGCTCGCGTTCGAACCTCACCCGCGGATCCGCGCCCGGACCGTCGAGGTGCCGCGGCAAAGACACAAACGTCGCACGGGACGCCCCCGCCGTCGACAGCGAGATCGCCTCCGGCGTCCGTCCGTCGACTCGCACCCGTGCCGCTCGCAGCACCCGTGTGTCGCCGTGGTACAGCCCGTGGACCGCAGCGTCGCCCATGTCGCCGTCACGCCCCGACCACGCCTGCGTCGGGGCCCGGAACACGATGACCGAGTCGTGCAGCAGCGGCTGCAACGGGCGCCCGTCGTCCGTCGACGGCACGGCCCGAGCCGCGGATACGGCCTCTGTCATTCCTTGACCGCTCCTTCACTTGCGTTCATGATGTGCCGCTGGAAGACAAAGAACACCACCGCGACCGGCACCGTCATGATGAGTGCGGCCGCGAGCTTCAGCGGATACTGCGTCCCCTGGCTCAACTGTCCCGAGGCGAGGGACGCCACGCCCTTGGTCAGCGTCGTCAGCTCCGGCGACTGGGTGGACACGATGAAGTGCGCCAGCTCGTTCCACGACCCCTGGAACGACAGGATCACGATCGTGATGAGCGCCGGCCTGGCCATCGGCAGCACAACCGACCAGAACGTCCGGAAGACACCCGCGCCGTCGACGCGCGCCTGCTCCTCGACGCTTCTGGGGATCGACTCGAAGAAGTTCTTCATGATGAACACCCCCGCCGCGTCGACGAGCAGCGGCAGGATCATGCCGGCGTACGAGTCGTAGATGCTCAGCTGGTTGATCACCAGGAACTTCGGGATGAGCAGCACCACCATCGGCACCGCCATCACCGCGACGAGCATGGCGTAGATCGCCGTGCGACCGCGGAACTCCAGCCGCGCGAGCGCGTATCCGGCGAGCGAGTCGAAGAACACCCGTCCGAGGGTCACGAAGACGGTGACCACCGCCGAGTTGGTGAACCACACCGGGAAGTCGGAGTTCAGGAACAGCCGTTCGTAGGCGGCGGTCGACCAGGTCTGCGGAATCAGGGAGACCGGATCGGCCGCGGCATCCGCGTCGGTCTTGAAGCCTGTCGCCACCTGCACCAGGAACGGGAAGACGTAGACGACCGCGAGCACCACGAGCACCGCGTAGAGGACCGACTGCGTCACGAGCGTGCGTGTCGGCTTCCGCCGCCGACGGCGGGCCGGTTCGGTCCGTGCCCGCTTCCCGGCCGTGGCGGCCGCCGTATGGGACGGGACCGTCGCGGTCATCACGTTCTCCTTTCCGAACCGTCGCCGGTCGCGGCGCGACCGGGCCTGGACGCGCCGGACGTGTCCGCGGACCCCCTTCTCCCCGCTCCGACGACTGCGGCCGGGTAGTCCCGGAGGCGCCGCTTCTCCGCCGGGCGTTCGCGGAGCACCCAGCGCTGCACCAGCGTGAACGCGACGATGATGACAAACAGGATGAACGCGATCGCGGCGCCTTCGCCCCAGTCCTGCGAGGTGAACGCCGACTGGTAGGACAGGTAGGCGGGTGTCAGGGTCGTCTTGCCCGGCCCGCCCTGCGTGCCGGTGTAGATCTGGTCGAAGACCTGCCAGCACCCGATCAGGCCGAGGGTCAGCACGGTGAACAGCGTGGGTTTCAGTTGCGGCAGGGTCACCCGCCAGAACCGCTGCCAGGCGTCCGCGCCGTCGATCATCGCGGCCTCCGCGGTCTCGCGTCCGATGTTCTGCAGCGCGGCGAGGAAGAGCAGCATGAACGTGCCGGACGTCGTGAAGACCGCCATGAGGATGAACGCCGTCATCGCGACCGAGGGGCCGGCCAGCCACTCCCACCACGAGATGCCGAGGAGCTCGTTGCCGGTCAGGAACGCGGGGCCGTGGGTGATGCCGAAGAGGGCGAAGAGGTTGTGCAGCACTCCGCTGGGGTCGTTGAACCAGTTCGGCCCCCCGATTCCGAAGCCCGCGAGCACCTTGTTCACCACTCCGGTCGAGGAGAAGAGGAACAGCCACAGCACGGTGATCGCCACCGAGCTCGTGACGGACGGAAAGTAGAACGCGGTGCGGAAGAAGCCGCGTCCGCGCAGCAGCGCTCCGTTCACCAGCACGGCGAGGAACAGCGACAGCGCGGTCTGGAGCGGTACGACGAGCAGCACGTACCAGGCGTTGTTGCGCAGTGCCGTGCCGAAGTCGCGCTCGGCGAGCCCGCCTCCGGTGAGGACCGCCGCGTAGTTGTCGAATCCGACGAAGTTCACGCCCGGAGCGAGGGGACTGCCGCGTCCGCTCCAGTCGGAGAAGCTCACCCACAGGGCCATGAGCACCGGCACCGCGAGGAACACTCCGAGAATCACGACGGCGGGGGCGATGAAGAACCAGCCGGCGAGGGCCTCGCCGCGGCGGCCGGCCCGGTGCGGGAAGCGGGATCCGCCGCGGCGAGGTGTGGGGGTCGAGGGGGAGCTCATACGGCTATCCGACGATCGCCTCGAGGTTCGACTGCACCTGGTCGAGCAGCGCCGGGATGTCGGCCGAGCCGAGCTGCTCGACCTGTGCGTTGAAGTCGCTGATCACCTCGGCCGCACCGTCGACGGTCGGGACGCCGCTCGCGTAGTCGGCACCGGCGAGGAACGCCGCGAGCTCGGGGTTCGCGGTGTTCCAGTCGGCGGCGGCCGCCTCGATCGACGGCATGGCGCCGAACGCCTCGGAGAAGCCGAGCTGTGCGTCCGCGCTGGTCAGGTACTCGACGAGGTCGAGTGCGCCCTGTTGGTTGGGGCTGTCCGCCGCGATCCCCCAGCAGTTCGTGAACTGGAGGGTGCCCTGGCCGGCCGGGCCCGCCGGGAGCTCCACCACCCGGTAGTCGACCTCCGGGTGGTCGGCGGTCATGGCGCCGACGATCCAGTTGCCCTCGATCGTCATCGCCGCCAACTCCTTGCCGAACGCCTCGCCGCCCCACCCGGCGCCCAACTCCGGAGCGAAGGCGAGCGAGCCGTCGTTGATCATCTGCTGCACGAACTCGAGGGCTTCGACGTTCTCCTCGCTGTCCGCGATCGCCTCGGTTCCGCCCTCGTTCACGAGTCCTCCGCCGGCCTGCGCCATGAAGACGCCGATCCGCTGGTACTCGGCGCTGAAGGTCAGGCCGACACGGCCGTCGGTGGTCAGTCGGTTCGCGACGTCCGCCAGTTCGTCCCAGGTGGCGGGGACGTCGTTGTCGGTCAGCCCCGCTTCCTCCCAGAGCCGGTTGTTGATGACGAGAGCGAGAGTGGAGAAGTCCTTGGGGGCGCAGTAGAACTCGTCCTTGTAGGTGAAGTTCTGCACCAGGGTCGGATAGAAGGCGTCGGGGTCCTCAAGCATGTCACCGTAGGCGAGGAGCGAGCCGTTGTCGGCGTAGCCGGCGAGGTGGTCACTCGAGAGGTAGAAGACGTCGGCCGGCTCGCCCGACGCGAAACCCTGGGACAACTGCTGGGTGAGGTCGTTTGCGGCGATGACCTCGGCCTCGGTCCCGGACTCCTCCGACCAGGCCGCGACGGCGTCTCGCACCGCCTGCGTCTCGCTGTCACCGCTCGAACCGATGAGCACGGTGAGCGCGGTGTCCTCCGAGGTGAGCTCGCCGCCTCCGCCCGAGCCGTCGTCGAAGCCCGAGCCGCAGGCCGTGAGTAGGAGAGCGCCGGCCGTGAGGGCCGCCGCTGTCACGATCCGCCTCGTCCGTCGTGGTTGCACCCCTGTCTCCTTCGATACACGCAGCTCCCGCTACGATTTGATCGATCAAATAAGAATTCCTTTACGCTAGATCGGCTCCAGTCAGCGTGTCAACCCTCTCTCTCAGTCGGTTGTCAACCCCTGGAGAAGGGAGAAAGACCACTACGGAAGGCATGGTCTCCGAAAGTTCACTCCCCTGCGGCCGATCCCGCCTCCTCCCGCGCTTCCCGGACTCAGGCTAGGATGGTGACCTCATTTGGAACGTTCAGATTGCGAGGAGACGAGGATGCCGCGGCTGCCCACCGTGACCGACGTCGCGCGTGCCGCCGGGGTGTCGCGTCAGACCGTCTCGAACGTGCTGAACTCCCCCGAGGTCGTCAGGCCGGACACGCGCGAGCGCGTGGAACGGGCGATCGAGGCGCTCGGGTACCGCCCCCACGCCTCCGCGCGGCGTCTGCGGACGCGTCGCAGCTCGACCATCGGCATCCGCCTCGACCCCTTCGCCAACGGCATCTCGGGCGCGGTGCTCGACCGCTACGTGCACGCCCTCACCGAGCGGGCGGCGGAGCGGGGGCTGCGCGTCCTGCTCTACACGGCGCGCAGCCCGGAGGAGGAGATCGAGCAGCTCCGCAGCCTGATCGAAGGGGCCGACGTCGACGCCTTCGTGCTCACCTCCACCTTCCGCGGCGACCCCCGTACCGGGTGGCTCCTTGAGCACGACGTGCCGTTCGCGACCTTCGGACGCCCGTGGGACGAAGACGACGTCGGCACCCCGCGGTATCCGTGGGTGGACGTCGACGGCGCGGCCGGAACCGCCGCAGCGACCGAGTACGCGCTCGAACAGGGGGCCCGGCGTGTCGGCTTCCTCGGGTGGCCCGCGTCGTCCGGTACCGGCGACGACCGGGAACGCGGCTGGCGCGAGACGCTCCAGGCGCACGGCGTCCCCGCCGACGGCCTGCGCTACACGGTCGAAGAGGACGTGCCGCAGGCTCGCCGGGCGATGACGCGGGTGCTCTCGCGGGACGACCCGCCGGACGCCGTCGTGTGCGCGAGCGACTCCCTCGCCCTCGGCGCGCACCTCGCAGCGTCCGACCTGGGCAGGTCCAACCTGCTTGTCGTCGGGTTCGACAACACGCCCGTCGCCGACGCCCTCGGCTTCGCCAGCGTCGAGCAGCTTCCCGACCAGATCGCGGCCGGCACCCTCGACCTGCTGATGGGCTCCCGGAGCCGGGCGGTCGACCGCGCACGAGCGGCCCCCCGTCCGGCCCACCTCCTGGTGACCCCGCGCCTGGTCCGGCGCTGACGGCACCGCCGCACGCCGGAAGCGGCCGCCGGACCTCCCGCCGGGCACGCACGAGGCGGCGGGACAGCGCCGCCGCCCTCGACAGGGGGTTTTCGGAAGCTCCGCACGGCGGCCACACGGTCACCACGGGCGGAGCGGGGAGTCCTCGGCGCCCGCGGCGGAGAGGCGGTGTGTGCTCCCGGCGGCGCGGCAGCGGGAAGGACCGCGACGGACAGCCGCATCCCCGGGCGGGAACGGGCGGCCGGTCTGTTCCTCCGGGCCCGCGTCCGGGGTCGGAAGCGCCCGACACGGTCCGGGCGAAGCCGGACGTCGGAGTCTGGAACGTGCCAGAAGACGACGGAGGCGGCCCTGCTCGGTGACCTTCGGTCGCCTCGCCGGACCGTCCGGAGACGAGTGGAGCTACGGGAATCCGAACCCCCAGACCTCTTCCCTGCCATGGAAGCGCGCTGCCAACGGCGCCACAGCCCCGTGTGCCTTGCGGCAACGGTGAGGTCCTACCGGACGTGGAGGGGCGGGATGGCCGGGTCGCGGCGTAGGGCATCCCACACTGCCGTTCCGCGGGCCCCGGACCGGGGCGCAGGAAGGGCATGAGTGGCAGACCGCAGCAGGCTCTCATCCAGGTCCTGGTCTGCTGGGAGGACCACGTCCGGTGTGATCCGGTGGTCGACGGCCTCCCCGTCGCTGACGAACCATCCCGGCCGACTCACCGGGTCCCAGACCCGCTGCGCGGACGCGGCGCTGTCCACCTGCCGCTCGATCCGGTCGGGGGTCTCGTCCACGGCCCTCCCCGTTCTCCCCGACGTGCGGACCAAGGGTCGTGCGAAGGGCGGACGCGGCGCACGATACAGGGAGCGGACCGTGGCCCGGCGCCGGAGAGGTGCGGCGAGGCGAACCGGTCGAGGACCGCGCGGCAGACCGCGGCCAAGGCCGTGCGGCTCTGTGAGACCAGCGGTTTCCTCGCCCGCATCGGCGAGCGGTTCGGCGTCGCCTACGCCGCCCCTCCCCATTCCCGTCAACCGGATGATCAAGAACCGGTAGCCGGTCGCGCGCACGGCCCTGAGCAAGGATCCGCGTCTCCCCTGGAGGTCGGCAAAAGCCAGCACCGGCGGCCATCGACGCGGTCTGCGCATAGCCCCGGGCCAGGCTGCCGCCCGCAGGAGTCCTGGCGCGGGCGCAAAGCCCTCATCGGGCCGCCGCCGTCTGGGACCGTGCATGGGAAAGCCCTGGCGGCTCGGCCCGCCAGGGCTGTTCCTATCGGGGATTCCGGTCCCGGTCTCGGCCGGTCAGGCCGTGCCGGTGTCGCCGTCGTCCGGCGACTAACCGGCGTAGGTCTCGAACTCGGCGATGCGCGGTGTGCCGTTCGAGCTGGTGATCTCGAAGTTGATCTTTCGCAGCGTCGTCGGGTCGAAGGTGATGACACCCGCTCCGCTGCCGGTGGCCAGGACGGTTCCGTTGTCGTGGTCGACGACCCGCCAGGAGCCGATGTTGCCTTCGGCTCCGGCCGCCTCGCGGATGTTGATCGTGGACACCGTGACGTTGGAGCCCCACTTGACCGAAATGCGACCGGTCGAGCCGCTCGGCGACCAGTAGGTGCTCATGTCGCCGTCGACGACGTTCCCGTAGCTGGTCCCGCTGGCCTTGCTGGAGCCGTCGGCACCGGCCCCGATGCTGAGGTTGGTCCCGTTGGGAGGGTCGGTCGGGTCCGGATCGGTCGGGTCCGGGTCGGTCGGGTCCGGGTCGGTCGGGTCCGGGTCGGTCGGGTCCGGATCGGTCGGGTCCGGGTCGGTCGGCTCCTCCGCTTCGCAGTTGCCGTCCGAGATCCGATTGCCCTTGCCCGCGCCCGCGGTCTGCTCCAGCACCTCCGGCACGCAGCCGGCGTCGTCGAGCTCGTAGGAGTACGGAATGCTCACCGACGTGTTGGACTGCGGGTCGGGACCGGCGGGGTAGTTCTCGTCGCCCTGGCTGGACCAGGTCACGTTGTCGAAGATGTTGCCGCTGACCTCCCAGAAGCCCCTCTCATCGGTGTAGAAGGTGCCCAGGACGTCCTTGGAGTCCTCGAAGTAGTTGTTCTCCACCTTCGCGCTGGCCCCGGCCCGGGAGTTGATGCCGGACTTGTGGAGCTCCACGTAGTGGTTGTTGTACATGTGCCCTATGCCGCCGCGCAGCAGGGGCGCACGCGAGTCGATGTTCTCGTACCGGTTGTGGTGGTACGTGACGTAGCCGTTCGAGCGGTCGCTCTCGCTGGACCCGACCAGGCCGCCGCGGCCGGAGTTGCGCAGGATGCTGTAGGAGAGGGTGACGTACTGGGTGTTGTTCTTCAGGTCGAAGAGGCCGTCGTAGCCCTCCGACTCCCCGCCCGACGCCTCCAGGGTGACGTGGTCGACCCAGACGTTGCGGACGCCGCTCTCCATCCCGATGGCGTCACCGCCGTTGGACGTGGGCGAGCCGGACTTCTTGACGTTCCGGACGGTCACGTTCTGGATGATGATGTTGCGGGACTCCCGGATGTGGATGCCCAACTGGTCGAACACGGCTCCGCTGCCGACGCCGACGATCGTGACGTTGCTGATCTTCTTGAGCTCGATCACGTCGTCGGCGGTCTCGCAACCGTCACCCGACACCTTGGAGGTGTTGCCGTGGTTGATGGTCCCTTCCACCTCGATGATGATCGGGGTGCTGGTGCTGGGCCGCTCGCACAGGGCCTCGTGGATCTGGGTTCCGGTCGTGGCCCGTACCGTCTGTCCGCCCGCGCCGCCGGTGGTTCCACCGTTCTGGGTCGCGTAACCCGTGGCGCTGCCGGTCTGCGCCGATGCCGGGGACATCGGCAGGGCCAGACCAGCCGTCACCACGGCCGCAGTGGCCAGCGTCGACACGAGTCGACGCGCGATTGATCGTCCCACTGATTACCTTTCGTAGCAGGGCATGAGCACTGAGGTGCTTTCCCTGAGAATAGAGAAAGCGCTTTCCATGTCAAGGGGGGCAGTGCAACCGTTTGCAAGGAAGTTGAGACATCCCGGCTGCCCCTCACCCCTGTGTCCTGCGGCTTCACCGGCATCCGGCGTCGACTTCGGGATTGGGCACCTCGAATCATGCAACCGCTTGTACTGCCTCTCGACGGCGCAGCGGGCCGGACACAGGCGCCCGGTCGCGGCCAGGGGAGCGTCACGGTGGGAGCGAGAGGGCCTTCCCGGTCACCGGTGTCCCGTGCCATACTTGCCGTTCCACGCCCCGGCCGACCTCGGCCGCACCGGTGCCGGCGCCGGTGTGCACCCACTCTTCCGGCGAGCCCGGAAACGACGAGATCCCACCCGATCGGAAATCGGACGGGATCTCGTGAACCGCCTACGAACTGACTCGTGCCCCCAGGCCTGGGTCCTGGGCAAGCCAGGTCCAACCCGCAGGGCGAAGCCCCGCATCGGGGGCCCGGGGTCGCCCCCGGAGAAACGACGAAACGACCCCGCGAGGAGGACGAAGTCCCGAACAGCAGACCGCGACCAAGGGCGCGCCGCGAGGTACGACGGCCGAAGCCGAGCGGCGCACCGGGGCCCGGGGGTCATCCCCCGAAAGAAACAGGCCCGCGAGGAAGGTGGACGGAATCCACCGGTCACGCGGGCCTCAACGTGGAGCTATGGGGATTCGAACCCCAGACCTCTTCCATGCCATGGAAGCGCGCTACCAACTGCGCCATAGCCCCTTGCGACAGGAACAACTCTACCGGATCTTGGGAGGTGGTCCGTACATCTCGCCTCGTGTACGGCGGACGGACCGTGGTCCTCACGACCGCGCCTCCCGCTGGGACCGGTGGGTCCAGCGGGAGGGGGAACTCCCCCGGCCCGTTCCGCTGACGTTCGCCGCCCCCTGGGAAACCGCTTCCCGCTTCCCGGCAGCGGCTCTCCCGAGTCCGAAGCGGGTGGCCGTCACAGAGGAGCGGCACCGGCCCGGGGCGGCGTTGCAGGAGACCGCCGCCGGGTCGGAGACCAGCCGTCAGCGTTCGCTCGCCGTGCTGCGCGGTCGGCGGGTCATCGGAGAAGGCCGGCTCTCGGCTCGGCTCCTCCGCCGGCGCCTTCCGACACCCGGCTACTCGCGGGGGCGTGGCGATGCGCGACTGCCCCGGTCGCCAACGATGCCCCTGCCGTGCCCGCTGGGAACGGCGTTGCGCGAGACGTGCTCGGACGGGATGCCTCCCGGTTCACACGGTGACCCGCTGCTTCGGCTTTCGCCACAGGAGCAGGACCGCGGCGAGTCCCGCCAGGCAGGGCAGGACTCCGGCCCAGCCGAGCAGCGGGGGCAGGCCGGTGTCGCCGGAGGTGTCTCTGACGAGCAGGTTGAACAGGGCGATGCTCGTGGCGGTGACGAAGAGCGCGGACGCGGCCCAGCGGACCCACCGCTTCCCCGTGCCGGCCGCCCAGATGGTGACCAGCCAGCCGAGGACGCCGAGGACGCCGAGGACCGTCAGGTAGACGATGTACGTCGTGGCAGCGGTGTCGATGGCGGCCTGACTGTAGGAGGGATACCCGCTCCGGATGTGGGCGGCCAGGATGTTCGCGGTGGCCTGGTCGATGTAGAGGGCGGCGACGGCGGCAACGGTGAGCGTGAGCCCCAGGTACATCGCGGCGAGGGCCTGTCGCGGGTATCGGGTCTGTGTCACGGGGGTGTGGTTCCTTTCGGACTGGTCGGCTGAGATCACCGGTTCCGGTGCTGCCGTACGGACGGGTGGCAGGAGGAAGAGGGCGATGAGCACGGCGGCTGCGAACAGCGCCGCGCAGAGGGACAGTCCGAGCGCGTACCCGTCGGCGAGGGTCTCCGGGGTGACGGTGCTGCCGGTGCGCGCCGAGGCGGCGGTGCCCAGGACGGCCAGTCCGAGCGCGGCTCCGATCTGCCGTGAGCTGTTGAGCAGGCCGGAGGCCACACCGCTCTCCTGCGGGTCGACGCCGGCAGTGGCGGTGGAGACGACCGGGCCGAGGCAGAGCCCGAAGCCGAGACCGACGATGACGGAGGGGCCGAGGACGTCGGTGAGGAACGACCCGTCCGGGCTGATCCGCCCGAACCAGGCGAACCCTGCCGCGGTCGCCAGCCCGCCGGTGATCATGAGCGTGCGCGGGGCCAGGTGCGCACCGAGCCGGACCGCGGCGACGGACCCGGCGATCACGCCGAGGGCGAAGGGCAGGAACATCACACCGGTGAGCGCCGGCCCGTGCCCGAGCACCTGCTGGAGATGGAGCGAGACGAAGTAGAAGGCCGAGGCCATGGCGGCGCCGAGGAGCAGGTTGTAGGCGTTCGCCCCGGCAACGGACCGGTTGGCGAACAGCCCCAGCCGCACGAGCGGATCACGGCTGGTGGTGCGCTCCACGGCGACGAACGCGATCAGCAGCACGACGGCGAGGGCCAGCGTGGTGACGGTGACCGGCGCCGTCCAGGAGGCGTGCTCGGTGTTCACGATCCCGAACACCAGCAACGTCATCCCGGCGGTGGCCAGCACAGCCCCGAGGACGTCAGGCCGGGTGTCCCGGTGGACCGGTCCGCCTGCGGCAACGCCCCACCGGGCCATGGCCAGTGCGCCCAGTGCCATGGGGACGTTGACGAACATCACCCACCGCCAGCCGGCGTACTCGGTGAGCGCTCCGCCGATGAGGATGCCGAGGGCTCCGCCCGCGGCGTTCATCGCGCTCCACACGCCGAAGGCGCGCAGCCGGGCAGGGCCGGAGGGGAAGGTCTCGGTCAGCAGGGCCAGCGCGGCGGGGGCCAGGGCCGCGGCTCCGACTCCCTGTGCGGCGCGGGCGGCCACGAGCTGGCCGGCGTCCTGGGCGAAGCCTCCGGCCAGCGAGGCCACCGCGAAGAGCGCCAGCCCCGAGAGCAGGACCTGCTTGCGGCCGTACCGGTCCGCGGCCTTGCCTCCCAACAGCAGCAGCCCGCCGAAGGTCAGGGCGTAGGCGTGGACCACCCAGGTCACCTCGGCGCCGGTGAAGCCGAGCCCGGCGGCGATCTCGGGCAGCCCGACGTTGACCACCGAGAGGTCCAGCGACACCATGAACTGCACCACCGACACCGCGATGAGCGCCAGCCCCGGCCGACTCCCGGTCACGGCCGTCGGTTCAGACCTCCCGGGCGCGGCCTGCCCGCCGACCTTTGCCGAGCGGCGCGATGTGGCGCTCCGAGGGTGTCCCACCGTTCCCCTCCCCTCTTGCGACATCATGTCTCAAATAGGAATGCTACGCTGTTGAGACACAATGTCGCAAGAAGATGGTCCGAGGACGTGACGATGAGCCGACGGCCGCGCCGCAGCGAGCAGGAGACCCGGAGCCTGGTGATGCGGGCAGCGGTCGAGCATGTCTCCCGCCAGGGGCTGCGCGCTGTGCTTGAGCTGCCGATGGAGGAGGTCATCGCGGCTGCGGACGTGCCGCGCGCGGCCGCGTACCGGCTGTGGCCGTCCCGTGAGAAGTTCACTGCCGATGTGCTGGACCGGCTCGCTGAGGGCCAGACGATCCCGACACTGGGACTCACCGAGATCGCATCAGTCGTCCAGGAGGTCGAGGCGAAGACGGCGGGCGGGGCCGGTGCCCTCGACGTGGCCTGCACCCTGATGGCTCTCGCTGTCGAGAGCGAGTTCGACCTCCTCACCACCTCGGATGCCTGGCGAGCGTTCCTCGCTTTCGAGGCCGCGGTGGCATCGATCCCCGATGCGGAGCGGCGCCGGCACCTGCTGCGCCGTCTGTCGGAGGCGGAGGCGCAGAACGGGACCCGGCTCGCGGGCCTCTACCGGGGGGTCGCAGAAGCCCTCGGGCTGCGGCCGTCCTCCGACGAGGCGCTCCTGGACGCCGCCCATGCCGCACGCGTGCTGGCCCGGGGGCTTGTCAGCGAAGCGGTGCGGGAGGGATCGACGGAATCGGAACAGGCGGCCAGCCGCCGGTGCCTCGGCACCGCGACAGCGGCACTGATCCGTGATGTGTTCGTGCCCGTCGGGGACGGCTCCCTTCCCCGCGACTGGCCGCAAGCCGTTCTCACCGCGATCCAGAGCCGGACCGCCGCGCCCCGGCCCCCGGCGGAGAGCTCCGGCTGAGCGGGCGACCGGCGTCGCGCGGCCTACGATCCGCGTGTGGCCGGTTCCGCCGACACGGACGCGGTGCCGGTGGTGACGCCTCGGACGCGCCCTCCCGGCCGTCCCCGGGCGGGAGAGGGCACCGCCCTCCTCGAATCCCCGGCCACGGCTTCCGTCCGGGGCCGGACACAGAACCGCCCCGCCTGCAGGCGGGGCGGTTGTCGATCTTCACTACGTGGACATCCTCCGTGCTTACTCGAAACGCGCTGGCCTGCTGGAAGACCTGGAGCGGGCTGTGCGCGGGCTGGTGCGGGCGGCCAAGGCGGGGCAGCAGGAGCGCCGTAACGTCAGCTCGGCGGGCGCGGTCAATCGGGTGTGGGCGCTCAGTGACCGGCTGAGCGAGGACGACATACGCGGCCTGGTCGATGGGTACCGGCAGGGCAGGTCCATACTTAGCCTGTCGAAGCAGTACCGCATCAGCGCAGCAGCGTGAAGCGGGTTATCAGACGGCAACGGGCTGCTGGGTGGATCATCGAGCGTGAGGTTCGCAAACACGGATGAACGCTTGAGAATCGCGCTCCACTCGGTAGGAGCGCGGCTCTCACGTTTCGTGTTCTTAGATGCTATCGGGCGACCGTCACATAGCCTTACCACCATTGTGGACCATATATGAACGACAGAATCGAACTGGTTAGCATCTAGATAAGAACTAGCTTGATACACAAACCCCTGTCACTCGCTTTGCCTGGTGCCGGTTCGGCGACCGAGTCACTTAGATGAGATAATACCTCTTTCGCCGTCGAGGCAGAGGCCGCGACGCTCATGGGCCAGCTCGTCTGGGATGCCTCGCAGCGCCGCGACCACGCAACCGCACGCACGTACTTCGACCAAGCGATACAAGCCGCCCGGCAGCTCCGTGACTCCAGCACCGAGGGGTTGGCGCTCCTACGGATGAGCTTCGTCGCGCTCTACGGCGAGAAAGACCCTCGGGCAGGACTTGAACTGGCGATTCGGACAGCGGAGACAGCCAACCACAACAGCCGCGTCTTGACCGGCCTGGCCACGCTCCATGCTGCTGAGGCGTACGCCATGCTCGGCCAGCGGTAGGAGTGCGAGCAGGCACTGAAGGATGCCGAACGGCACTTCGAGCGGATCAGCATGGCCGACGCCGCGATGGACTTGTTCTCGCCCACCCAACACGGACGGCTGGCTGGCTCGTGCTACCTCTTCCTGAACGACACGAAGCGTGCCCAACCCATACTGGAGCGGACGACTGCGGAGCTTCGCGACCGCCCGAAGTCGCAGGCTATCGTGCTCGGCAACCTGGCACTGGCCTGCATCCGGCAGCAGAAGCTCGATGAAGCGGCAGGCGCGTTGCACAGCGCCATCGACGTAGTAGAACAGACCTGGGGTGGCAGCGGGCTGAACATCGTGTTCAGCGCAGGACAAGAACTGCGGCCCTGGCGGCACGTGGCCGATGTCCAAGACGTGTACGACCGGCTACTTGCCCTCATCGCGGCAGCGTAAGGAGCACCAGTGACCAGCGTGGACATTAACGAGGCCAAGAACGCCATCCGCGAGCGCGTGTGGACACTGCTAGAGCAGGAGCGAGTCGTGCCGCCCGGTGTGCACGGCCGCATCCCGGCCTTCTACGGTGCCGAGGCCGCTGCCGAACGGCTTGCCGAACTGCCCGTGTGGAAGGCCGCGCGGGTCGTCAAGGCGGTACCGGACAAAGCACAGCTTCCGGCGCGGGCACGGGCGCTCACCGAGGGCAAGCTCGTCTACATGGCCGTCCCCAAGCTGGCCGAGGAGAAGCCCTTCTACCTCCTCGATCCGGCAACGCTCACCGTGCCGCCGAACGAAGCCGCGTCGAGCAAGGTCGCCGCGACCGTGGCGCGCGAGATCGGCGTCGATGAGATGCAGCCGGTCGATCTCATCGTCTGCGGCAGCGTGGCCGTCAACCGGCGCGGTGTGCGGCTCGGCAAGGGCGCGGGGTACTCCGACATCGAGGTTGCACTGCTGCAAGAAGCAGGCTTGATCGGGCCACAAACCACCATCGTGACCACCGTGCACTCCTTGCAAGTCATTGACGACGACCTTTCCGAGACCGAGCACGACTTCAGTGTGGACTTGATCGTCACCCCCGATGAGGTCATCGAGTGCAACCCGCCACGCCGCCCAGCAGGGCTGATCTGGGAACACCTGGGGCAAGAGAAGATCGCGGCGATTCCGGTACTGGCGGCTCGCGCCTCAAAATCCGTACGTCCAGATCGAAAAGATGGAAGAAGCCATCGTTCGGTACTACGAGGTAAAGATTCATCTTCCCGAAGCGCTGCGGGCCGAAGTCCGCGCGATAGTCGATGAAGCCGTGCAAGACGACACCGGCCTGAGCGACGACATTCGCGACCAGTTCAACCGACGCCTCGAAGCGCTCGACAAGAAAGGGAGCTAACTGCCGACCTGGCAGCCGAGGAAGGCTTGCTAGGACAAGCTCAGGGGGAAGATCGCAGCCGTCCGCACCGAGCGGCGCGACATCGAGCGCAGCCTGACCGCTACCAGCAACCCGCTCGACACGGGCGCAAACACGTTCCGCAAGGCACTCGACCTGCTGGACAACCCTGCCCAGATGTACGCAGCGGGTAACGAGACGGTACGCAGCATCCTCAACAAGGCTCTCGTCAGCAAATTCATGATCGACGGCTTAAGGTGGTCGAGGGTGAGCTGAAGGAACCCTTCGACGCTCTGACGGACATCTCAGGACGCGATGCAGTCAAGGTCTACTCCGGCAGGCTGGCAGGCTCCCTGAGCGCTCCAGCGGCACAAGGGGAGGTCGAGGCCGGGCTACGTCACGCCAGATAGCAACGTGCCCCACCCTCGTAAACGAGAGCGGGGCACCCGCTGATGATCTCTGTCTGACCGACCTGCTAGAGCCGGCCTTGGCCCAGCGGACCAGGGGTTCTAGTAAGCCGGTTGTGGTGGAGCTATGGGGATTCGAACCCCAGACCTCTTCCATGCCATGGAAGCGCGCTACCAACTGCGCCATAGCCCCCTGTGGAGCCTGCGGGCGCTGCCCGCCGACTCCCAGAACGATAGCGGAATTCCGCGCGTTAGTCGAAACGGTCAACGGTCGTCGCCCAGCACCTTGTCCTCGGGGAGGGTTCCCGCGTTGTGCTCCAGCAGGCGCCAGCCGCCGAGGCGGCGGGGGCCGAGCACGGACCAGGAGCAGTTGCTCAGCGACCCCAGGGCCTCCAACTGGTCCTGGGGCAGGCCGAGCATGGTGTGGATGCCGGCGCGCAGGGCCGCGCCGTGGCTGGCGACGACCAGTGTGCCGCCCTCGGGCACCTTCTCCAGGCCGCGCTGGACGGCCTCGGCCACCCGCGCCCCGACGGTGGGCATGTCCTCGCCGCCGGGGATGTCCATGGTGGGCAGCTGCTCGGGCCAGCCCGCGGCGATCTCGGCGCGGGACAGCCCCTCCCACGGACCGCCGAAGCGCTCGCGCAGCGCCGGGTCGTGGGTCACGGTCAGTCCGGTGAGCCGGGCCAGGGCGTGCGCGGTGTCGGAGGCTCGTTGCAGGTCGGAGGCGATGATCGCGTCGGGGCGCAGCAGGGCGAGGAGTTGGGCGGCCCGCTCGGCCTGGGCGATACCCGTCTTGTTCAGGGGGATGTCAAGCTGTCCCTGGAAGCGGTTCTCGACGTTCCAGTCGGTCTGTCCGTGGCGCCAGCAGATCACACGACGGGTCTCGGTCACAGGGTCACTCCTGTCCGGGGAAGGGCGGCGGATGGGGTAGCGGCTCAGGAACCGGCGTCGTCGTTCGCCTCGCGACCGACTCCCCGGGCCCCCTCCGGCAGGGCGATCTCCGGACAGTCCTTCCACAGCCGCTCCAGGCCGTAGAAGCCGCGCTCCTCCTCGTGCTGGACGTGCACGACGAGATCGACGTAGTCCAGCAGCACCCAGCGGCCGTCACGTTCGCCCTCGCGGCGCACCGGTTTGGCGCCCACCTGGCGCATGCGCTCCTCGACCTCGTCGACGATCGACCTGACCTGGCGGTCGTTGGGCGCGGAGCACAGGACGAAGGCGTCGGTGATGACGAGTTGGTCGCTGACGTCGTAGGCGACGATGTCCCTCGCGAGTTTGTCGGCCGCCGCGGCGGCGGCGATGTTGACGAGTTCAACGGTCCGGTCCGTGGCGGTCACAGGTGCCAGCTGCCTCTCGTGGGCTGCTACCCCGCCTCCTGATCATCGAGGTAGAGCCCGGTCTTGTTGATGTAGCGGACAATGCCATCGGGTACCAGGTACCAGATGGGCTCGCCCTTGCGGACACGCTCCCGACACTCGGTCGAGGAGATGGCCAGGGCGGGGATCTCCACGAGGGAGACCCTGCCCTCGGGCAGACCGGGGTCGGCGAGCTGGTGCCCCGGCCGGTTACAGCCTACGAAATGCGCGAGCTCGAAGAGCTCGTCGGCGTTGTGCCAGCTCAGAATAGCGCCCAGAGCGTCCGCTCCGGTGATGAAGAACAGCTCCACGTCGGGACCGTACTGTTGGCGCATCTGGCGCAGCGTGTCGATGGTGTAGGTGGGTCCGTCCCGGTCGATCTCGATCCGGCTCACCCGGAACTGGGGGTTCTCCGCGGTGGCGATCACGGTCATCAGGTAGCGGTGTTCGGCCGGGGTGACCCGGCTTCCCGTCCGCTGCTTCTGCCAGGGGTGCCCCGCGGGCACGAAGATGACCTCGTCGAGGCCGAACAGGTGGGCGACCTCGCTGCCGGCCACCAGGTGTCCGTGGTGGATGGGATCGAAGGTGCCGCCCATGATGCCGATCCGGCGCGGCGGCGCGGGGCGCCGCGGCGCCCTCCCCTGCGTGGTCGTCGTCTCCTCTGGCACGGTCAACGCTCTCGTCTCGTCCCCGCGGTCGGGGCTGTCCGGTCGTCGTCGAGACTAGTCGGCCGCGCTCCGCCTCCTTCGGGCAGCCCCGCGCAAGGACACGTCATGTCGCGTCTGCCGGAAACGTGGATTTACGGAATGGTCACGCATAGCATGCAGACATGTCGACTACTCCTGACCGGGCCCGCATCCGACTCCGCGACATCTCCTCCCGCGCCTACGAGCACCCGGCGGACCGCGGCGCACTGGTCGCGTTGCGGTCGCTGCGCGGTTTCGACGACGTGTTCAAGCGCCTGTCCGGCCTGTTCAACGAGCGGGCGCTGCGGTTGATGTTCCTCGCGGGCGCCGTGCGGGTCAACGAGCGGCAGTTCCCCGAGGTCCACGACTACGTGCGCGACGCCGCCTACGTCCTCGACCTCGACACGGTGCCCGAGCTGTACCTCCAGATGAACCCGCAGCCCAACGCCATGGCGATCGGCAGCAGCCGGCCGTTCATCGTCATGACCACCGGGTTGTTCGACCTGCTCGACGCCCAGGAGCAGCGCTTCGTCGTGGGCCACGAGGTGGGGCACATCCTGTCCGGGCACGCGGTGTACCGCACGATGCTGCTGGCGCTGGTCCGGCTGGCCGCGCGGGTCGCCTGGATCCCGCTGGGCTATGTCGGTCTGCGCGCGATCGTCGCGGCCCTGGAGGAGTGGTACCGCAAGTCGGAGCTGTCCTGCGACCGCGCCGGGCTGCTCGCCGCCCAGGATCCCGACGCGGCCAAACGGGCGCTGATGAAGATGGCGGGGGGCTCCCGGCTGGCCGAGATGAACGTGGACGCGTTCCTCGAGCAGGCCAGGGAGTACGACGCGGCCGAGGACGTGCGCGACGGCTTCCTCAAACTCCTCATCACCCAGGGGCACACCCACCCGTTCGCGGTGATCCGGCTGGCCGAGCTGGACCGGTGGATCAAGGACGGCGACTACCAGCGCATCCTCAACGGGGACTACCCGCGCCGCGGCACCGACGCCGACGCCCGGATCGGCGAGGAGGCCCGCAACGCCGCCCGGTCCTACCGGGAGGCGTGGGAGCGCACCTCCGACCCCCTGGTGGGAACGCTGCGCGACGTCGTGGGCAGTGCGGCGAACACCGGGGGCAGGATCTTCGACACGGTGGCGGACCGGTGGAAGAACGGTCCGTCGGGCCGCCGCGACTCCACCTGATCCACCGGCCTCCCACCGCCGTCTCGGGCGCGCCCCGCCCGACCGTCAGGCCGTGGAGGTTTCCCAGACTCGAAGCCGGGTAGCGGAGCGCCGCAAACCCGGCTTTTTTATGTCATTCCTACAAATACTAGAAATGTAAAATCGAGGTAAGAAAATCTAGAGCAGCATTCTCTTCCCACTAGTATGTGAAAACCATCACAGAATGGGGCGCAAGTGGTTCTGGACAACCCGGAACACCGCTAGAGTTTCGGTCACTCCGCCGCTCACCTCGGGGCGCTCACCTGGGCATCCTCCCATCCCCCGCACTCCAGGACACCCGCCCCGGGCAGCCACAGTCCGAAGAAGTCCACGCGGCCGGTTTCTCCGGAATTCCGGAAATGTCCGTGATTCCGTCAACCGTTCGCCGCCTACACGAGTGATGTAAGTGCGCAGGAACCGATCCGCCCCTCGGCGTCCGTTCCGGAGTTCGTCCTCGGCCGACCGGTCCTGCTGGATCATCACCACGGGGGGAACATGCCCATAGACGTGACCGTCATCGTCCCGGTCCACAACACCGGCCGGGGAGTGCTGGAAGGCCTGGAGTCGCTGCGCTCCCAGACCCTGCCCCGCTCCCGGTTCGAGGTCGTCTACGTCGACGACGGCTCGACCGACGAGACCGGGGAACTGCTCGACGCCGAACTGGCCGACGAGGAGAACTTCTCGGTGGTGCACATCGAGAACTCCGGATGGCCGGGGCGTCCCCGCAACATCGGCATGGACCGCGCCCGGGGGGAGTTCGTCCTGTTCATGGACGACGACGACCACCTCGGTGTCGAGGCCCTGGAACGCATGGTCGCCAAGGCCCGCGAGGACTCCGCCGACATCGTCATCGGGCGGATGACCGGCATCGGACGCAAGGCGCCCCGCGAGATCTTCCAGAGGCCCATGTCGGGCGGGAGTCTGCGCAGGAACCGCATCCTGCTGACCACGCTCACGGTGCACAAGCTCTTCCGCGCCGAGTTCCTGCGGTCCAACGGGCTGCGCTTCGCCGAGGGCCGGGTCCGACTCGAGGACCACATGTTCATGCTCCACGCCTACCTGCGCACCGAAGCGGTCTCGGTCGTGCACGACTACACCTGCTACTACTGGGTGCGGCACAAGAACTTCGGCAACATCTCGTTCAAGCCGCCCGAGCCCGCCGACTACCTCGGCAGCGTCGAGAAGATCATCGACATCATCGAGGCCGAGGTCGAGCCGGGCGAGTTCCGGGACACCCTGATCGCGCACTGGTACCGGTCCAAGCTGCTGGGGCGGATGCAGGGCCCCAAGTACCTGAACCAGCCGGAGGAGTCCGCGCACAAGCTGCACACCGTCGCCCGGTCGCTGGTGGAGCGCCGCATCCCGGAGCGCCTGGACGCCAAGCTCAACGCCTTCACCCGACTGCGCGCCGCCGCGCTGCGGACCGGACGGCACGAACTCGTCCGCGGGGTCGCCGAGTTCGAGGTCGACCTGGCGCACCGGACCACGGTGACCGGCTTCCGCTGGGAGGGCACGACGCTGCACGTGGACGTCGAGAGCACCCTGGTGCGCAAGAGCGACCGGCGGCCGCTGGAGTTCGTGCGCGAGGGCGAGTCGGTCTACTGGGACCTGCCGTCCGAACTCGCCGAGGAGCCCTCGGTGCGGGCCGCAGCGGAGATCAGCTCCCCGATGAAGCGGCTCAAGCTGCGGACGTTCGCGCGCAACAGGGCGAGCGGCGCGGACGTGACGGTGCCGACGTCGTTCACCCGCGTCGAGGAGCCCACCGGAGCGGGGCGTTTCACGGTGCGCCTGACCGGAACCGCCGAGATCGACGTCGCACGCGGCAACCTGGGCTCGCCCCTGCTGGGCAGGTGGTGGTTCCTCACCCGTG
The DNA here is from genome assembly GCF_003574835.2 of Thermobifida halotolerans. Classification (NCBI taxonomy): domain Bacteria; kingdom Bacillati; phylum Actinomycetota; class Actinomycetes; order Streptosporangiales; family Nocardiopsidaceae; genus Thermobifida; species Thermobifida halotolerans. The sequence continues at coordinate 3,027,634 of NZ_CP063196.1, forward strand.
TGGACCTGGGCGGCACCAGCAGCGACCACAAGGTCGGCCCGCTGCGCGCCCCGGACGCGGAGGCGAGCCGCGTGCCCGCGTTCGTGAAGCTGTCCGATGACCTGTCGGCCCTGGTGACTCCCTCCTACAACGGGAAGGGGCACCTGACCGTCACGGTCGACCCGGCCTGCCAGAAGCTGGCCGCACTGGTCCGGGGAAGCCAGCGGCCCGTGCTGGCGAACGACAACGGAAGTCTGCGGTTGCACATCCCCCTGGCCCTGCACACCAACGACGCGCGGATCACACTGCCGCTGCGGCTGCTGGGCACGGGGGAGAGCGTCGAGGCGACGGGAAGCGTGCTGACCGAGTCGGCCGCCGTCGACTCCCCGCGCGCGGTCCTGGCCGCCGAGATGCCCACCATCCCGAGCCAGGGCCGGTGGCAGGTCGCCATGGAGTCCGGACAGCAGCCCGTTCCCCTGGGCATCACGCTCTCCCGGAACCTGGGTCGCTGGTCCGTCACAGTGCAGCAGCCACCCCGCCTGCGCAGGTTCGCGGTCCGCGCCTACCGGGCGCTGCGCCGCCGCGCGGGCCGGGTGGCGCGCTCTGTCGGACTCCGGTAGGCCCCTTTCCCCGGAAGGCTCACTTCCCGCCGCGCAGGTCCTCGGGCGGCGTGGTGGTGTGGGTGATCTCCGAGAAGCGCACGGTCTGGCCCTCGCCCAGGGGTGACTGGGCGAGGAAGCCGGCCCTCGGGGAGCCGTCCAGGGCGAAGTAGCGGACCAGGTGCCAGAAGCCGTCGCCGGTGTCGGCGTGGAAGGCGTACGCGCCGCCGGTGCGGGTGATCCGCAGCCGGACGCCGCCGCCGTCGACGGTGAAGGAGTTGCAGTCGTCGGAGACACCACCGCGGGTCACCACCGACACGATCGTCGGTCGGCCCTGCGGCGACAGCTCCAGGCACAGCTTCGCGTGGTTGTCCTCGTCGACGTACAGGAACAGCACCCCGGCGTCGTAGGTGGCGCGGAAGTCCGGCTCCACCCGCGCGCCGAGGGTGAACTCCCCGTCGAGCGCGGCCAGCAGCGCGGGCGCGTTCGCCGTCCGGGTCGGACCGCCGGGGTCGCCGAACACGTCGGTGTTCGGCCCCGCGCCGACGACGAGACGGTCGGGTCCCTCGACCACGTGGTAAGCGGGGGTGTTCCACCAGGTCAACGGCGCGGGGACGGCGGGAAGTCGGACCGGTTCGCTCATGGGGTTCCTCAGTGGTGGTCTCGATGCGAGAGGGCCCAGACCACAGGCAATGGCCCCCTCCCGTCAAGACCATGGTCAGGTTCTACCCTCCGGCACCGACCTGCGGGCGCGCACCGCCGCCCCTGAAGAGTGCGCTCCTCTGCCGCCCGACTCGGCTGTCCTCGTCTCCCGCACGGTCTCCTACCAGCTCTCCTGCCCCGTCCCGACTGCCACCCGCACCCCCGTGTCCAGCCGTCCCCACTCCGCCGGGCTCACCCGGAACCCGGCGGTACCCCACCGGGGTTGTGCCATGACTCGCCACAGAACCCGAACGATCACGGTCGAGGGGTTCGCCTCGATCCGCTCGGCGACCGTCGGACTCGGAGACCTCAACGTCCCTGTCGGGGCCAGCGGTGCGGGCAGGAGCAACTCCATCACCGCCCTGGCGATGCTCGGCAGGACCGTGGACGGCGAACCCAACCTGTTCGTGGGACAGGCGGGCGGTGCCGGAGTGCTCATGCACGACAGTGCGAAGGGCGACGCGACCGTCAGACTCCGCCTGGACTTCACCCCGGACGGCCACGAGGCAGTACCCTCCCCCACCCACAGCGGCGAACTGTTCTTCGCCGAGGAGACCGTCTGGTTCCAGGCCGAGGGCTACGACCGTCCCCACACCGAGTCCCTGGGGGCGGGACACCGGGAAACCCGGCTCGACAAGAAGTCCTCGGAGCCCCGCGCCTCCATCGCGAGCCAGCTGATGGACCAGTTCGAACTGGGCGGCCTCATCGTGGTGGAACGCCACGGCGGCGCGTCGCCCTTCACCCGGCCCTCACCCGACACCCTCGCGCGGATCGGCGGCCGGCCGATGTCGAGGCACGATCGAGCGGCTGCTCCGACCCGCTGTCGGCCCAGAACGCTGCGGCCCCGCCCCCCTGAGCGGTTTCCGGAAGGGCGGGGTCGCCGTGTTGTCAAGGCGCCGGTCAGCGGAGGTGTCCGTCGCCGGTGACCACGTACTTGGTGGAGGTCATCTCCGGCAGGCCCATGGGGCCGCGGGCGTGCAGTTTCTGGGTGGAGATGCCGATCTCCGCGCCGAAACCGAACTCGCCGCCGTCGGTGAAGCGGGTGGAGGCGTTGACCATGACGGCAGCGGAGTCCACCAGGGACACGAAGCGGCGCGCCGCCGACTGGGAGTCGGTGACGATGGCCTCGGTGTGCGCCGAGGAGTAGGCGCGGATGTGCGCCACGGCCTCGTCCAGGGAGTCGACGACGCGGGCGGCCAGGTCGAGGGAGAGGTACTCGGTGGTCCAGTCCTCCTCGGTGGCGGGGACGACGCTGTCGTCGTGGGCGCGGACCCGCTCGTCGCCGTGCACGGTGACCCCGGCCTCGCGCAGCGCCGCCAGGGCCTTCGGCAGGAAGGCGTCGGCGATTCCCGCGTGGACCAGGAGGGTCTCGGCCGCGTTGCAGACCGAGCAGCGCTGGACCTTGCTGTTGAGCGCGATGGCCAGCGCGCGGTCGAGGTCGGCCGCCTCGTCGATGTAGACGTGGCAGTTGCCGGTGCCGGTCTCGATGACGGGGACGGTGGACTCGTTCACCACGGTCTGGATGAGCGAGGCGCCGCCGCGCGGGATCAGCACGTCCACCAGGCCGCGCGCCCGCATCAGGTGCTTGACCGAGTCGCGGCTCATCCCGGGCACCATCTGTACGGCGTCTGCCGGGACCTGCGTCGCGGCCAGCGCGTCCCGGATCACGTCGGTGAGGACCCTGTTGGAGGAGTAGGCCGAGGAGGAGCCGCGCAGCAGGGCGGCGTTGCCGCTCTTGAGGCACAGCGCGGCGGCGTCGACGGTGACGTTGGGGCGGCCCTCGTAGATGATGCCGACGACACCGAGCGGGACCCGGATCTGGCGCAGTTCCAGCCCGTTGGGCAGGGTCCTGCCGCGGACGACCTCACCGACCGGGTCGGGAAGCTCGACGACCTCGCGGACCGCGCCCGAGACCGCGGCGACGCGGGCGGGGGTGAGGGTGAGGCGGTCGATCATGGCCTCGCTGATGCCGTTCTCCCTGGCGCGGGAGACGTCCTCGGCGTTGGCGGCGACGATCTCCTCGGTCCGCTCGCTGAGTGCGTCGGCGACGGCGAGGAGCGCCTCGTCCTTGGCGGCCCGGCTGAGCGGGGCGAGGTCTGCGGCGGCATCCCGAGCGCGCTCGGCGACCTCGCGGATGTCCCGCTCGATGTCAGTCATGGTGTCTTCGCTTTCTGGAGTCAGTTGTCGAACACGCCGCTGCGGACGGCGTGGGTGAAGGCGGTCCATTCGGGTGAGGAGAAGTCCAGTTGCGCCAGATGGCGGTTCTGGGCGTCACGTACCGCCGCACCATGCATAACGGTATCGGCGACCTCGACGCAACTGCCGCCCCGGGAGCTGCTGTAGCTGCTCGTACGCCAGGTGTCGTCGATGGCGTCCACTGATCCTCTCCTCAAGACCGACGCGACGGGTGCGTGAACGGGGGCCACCGGAGTCCCCCTGTGCTCCGGGGTCACACACTTTTTTCTTTTCCACAATATTGCGCGGTCCCTTCTTCCGCCGTTGCGCCTCGCCTCCTCTTCCGGGGCTTTCCGTTTTCTTGGCCTCCGCCTCTGGGCCGCCCCCTCCCCGACCAGGAAGGCGGCAACTACTTGCGGTTGAACCATTGACGCGGAGGGTCACGGCGTCGCACCATTCTTGGGACGTCATTTCCGTGGAACCCCTGCCACAGGAAGTGGGAGCGCTCCCAACCAGCAGCAGTCCCCATCCCCCTTCCGGAGACCCCCATGCCAGCCTCTGATCCCCCGTCCCGTCCGCGCGGCCACCGGCGACCGGCCCGCCGTGTCCTCACCGCGCTGACCGCCACCGCGGCCCTGACCGCGGGCTTCCTGGCTGTTCCGCTGACCACCGGTACCGCCCGCGCCGAACCGGCCTTCAACTACGCCGAGGCCCTCCAGAAGTCGATGTTCTTCTACGAGGCCCAGCGTTCCGGCGCACTCCCCGACGACAACCGGGTCTCCTGGCGCGGCGACTCCGGACTCACCGACGGCGCGGACGTCGGACTGGACCTGACCGGGGGCTGGTACGACGCGGGCGACCACGTCAAGTTCGGCTTCCCCATGGCCTTCACCACGACCATGCTCGCCTGGGGCGCGATCGAGAGCCCCGAAGGCTACACCGCCTCCGGCCAGATGCCCCACCTCAAGGACAACCTGCGCTGGGTCAACGACTACTTCATCAAGGCCCATCCCTCCCCCGACGAGCTGTACGTCCAGGTCGGCGACGGCGACGCCGACCACAAGTGGTGGGGGCCGGCCGAGGTCATGCCGATGGAGCGCCCCAGCCACAAGGTCGACCCCTCGTGCCCGGGCAGCGACGTGGCCGCCGAGACCGCCGCGGCGATGGCGGCGTCGTCGATCGTCCTCGCCGACGACGACCCCGCCTACTCCGCCACCCTCGTCCAGCACGCCGAGCAGCTCTACGAGTTCGCCGACACCCACCGGGGCGTCTACTCCGACTGCGTCCCGGTCGGCTCCTTCTACAACTCCTGGTCCGGCTACCAGGACGAACTGGTGTGGGGCGCCTACTGGCTGTACAAGGCCACCGGTGACCCCTCCTACCTGGACAAGGCCGAGTACGAGTACGACTTCCTGTCCACCGAGCAGCAGACCGACGTCCGCAGCTACCGGTGGACCATCGCCTGGGACGACAAGTCCTACGGCGCCTACGTGCTGCTGGCCCGGGAGACCGGCGAGCAGAAGTACATCGACGACGCCAACCGGTGGCTCGACTACTGGACGGTCGGCGTGGACGGCGACCGGGTGCCCTACTCCCCGGGCGGCCAGGCCGTGCTCGACACCTGGGGGTCGCTGCGCTACGCCGCCAACACCGCCTTCGCCGCGCTGGTGCACGCCGAGACGGTCGACGACCCGGCGCTGAAGCAGCGCTACCACGACTTCGGCGTCCGGCAGATCAACTACGCCCTCGGCGACAACCCGCGCAACTCCAGCTACGTGGTGGGCTTCGGCGACAATCCGCCGCGCAACCCCCACCACCGCACCGCGCACGGGTCGTGGACCGACAGCATCGCCTCCCCCGCCGACAACCGGCACGTGCTCTACGGCGCGCTGGTGGGCGGCCCCGGCTCCGCCGACGACGCCTACACCGACGACCGGCAGGACTACGTCGCCAACGAGGTCGCCACCGACTACAACGCCGGATTCTCCAGCGCGCTGGCCGTGCTGGTCGCCGAGTACGGCGGCACCCCGCTGGCGGACTTCCCGCCCGAGGAGGAGCCCGACGGTCCCGAGATGTTCGTCGAGGCCGAGATCAACACCCCGGGCACCACGTTCACCGAGATCAAGGCGATGATCCGCAACCGGTCGGCCTGGCCCGCCCGGATGCTGGACGAGGGCACGCTCCGCTACTGGTTCACCCTGGACGAGGGGGTGAGCGCCGACGAGATCACGGTTACCTCCGCCTACAACCAGTGCGCCGCTCCCGAGGGCGTCCACCGGGTCGAGGGCGACCTCTACTACGTGGAGATCGACTGCACCGGCGAGGAGATCTTCCCCGGCGGCCAGTCCCAGCACCGGCGCGAGGTGCAGTTCCGGATCGCCGGCGGCGAGGGCTGGGACCCCTCCAACGACTGGTCCTTCCAGGGCGTCACCGACGAGCCCGCCCCCGCCGCGAACATCGTGCTCTACGACGCGGGCGAACCGGTGTGGGGCAGCGCTCCCGAAGGCGGGGAGGACCCCGGCGACCCCGACGAGGACCGGACCCCGCCGAGCGCTCCCGGATTCCCGACGGTCCGGGACGTCACCTCCACCAGCGCCGTGCTGACCTGGCCCGCCGCCACCGACACCGGCGGCAGCGGCCTGGCCGGATACGACGTCTACCTGCTGGACGACGGCGCCCGACTGGTCGGCTCGACCACGCAGACCAGCCACCCGCTGACCGGCCTGGAGCCCGGCACCACCTACACCGCCTACGTCGTGGCCCGGGACCACGCGGGCAACGTCTCCGAGCGGAGCTGCTACGCCGTCTTCGGCACCGACACCGCCCCCGACGCGCCGAGCGCCCCCGGCGACCTCGCGGCCCTCGACATCACCGCCACCGGCGCGGTCCTGTCGTGGAGCCCGTCCACCGACAACAGCGGCAGCGGCCTGGCCGGATACGACATCTACGAGGTGGGCGGCGACCGGGTGGTCCCGGTCGGCTCGACCACGCAGACCAGCTACCCGCTGACCGGCCTGCGGCCCAGCACCGCCTACACCTACTGGGTCGAGGCCCGCGACAACAACGGCAACAGCTCCGCCCACAGCGCCGTCTCCTTCACCACCCTGGCGGAGGACGGCGGCGGGGCCTCCTGCCTGGTGGAGTACCGCACCAACGACTGGAACGGCGGCTTCACCGGCTCGGTCCGGATCACCAACACCGGTGACACCGCGCTTTCCGACTGGCGGCTGTCCTTCGCCTTCCCCGCGGGGCAGCAACTCACCCACGGCTGGAACGCCACCTGGAGCCAGAGCGGGGCCGACGTCACCGTCACCCCGATGTCCTGGAACAGCGGCCTGGCGCCCGGAGCCACCGTCGAGGTGGGCTTCAACGGCTCCTGGACCGGTTCCAACTCCGCTCCCACCGAGTTCGTCCTCAACGGCGAGAGCTGCGACACCGCCTGACCCCCTCCCCCGTCGCGGCCGTCCGCTCCCCGGCGGACGGCCGCGGCGCCGTGTCCGGCCCCGTCATGCGGCGGACAGGCCCGCCCCGGGGGACGCCCGGCAGCCGGGTGTCCTCCCCCGGTCCGGCGGGGCGGGCGCGTGTACTACAGCACCACCAGGTCGTCGCGGTGCACGATCTCCCGGCTGTACTCGGAGCCGAGTTCGCGGGCCAGCCACCTCGTGGAGCGGCCCATGAGGTCGGGGATCTCGGCGGCGTCGTAGTTGACCAGGCCGCGGGCCACGATGCGCCCGTCCTCGTCGCGCAGGTCCACCGGGTCGCCCGCGCTGAAGTCGCCCTCCACCTTGACCACCCCGGCGGGCAGCAGGGACGCCTTCTCGGTGACCACCGCCCGCACCGCCCCGGGGTCCAGGACGACACTGCCGCGTCCGGCGGTGGCGTGGGCCAGCCAGAGCTGGCGGCTGGAGGGGCGTCTGCGTTCGGCGGGGACGAAGAAGGTGCCGACCGGTCCGCCGTCCAGTGCGGCACGCGCGTTGACCGCCGAGGTCAGCACGGTGGCCACGCCCGCCTCCGTGGCGATCCGCGCGGACTCGACCTTGGTGACCATGCCTCCGGTGCCGACCCCGCGCCTGCCCGCGCTGCCGATGTCCACCCCCACCAGGTCCTCGGGGCCGTTCACCTGGCCGATGCGGCTGCTCGTGGGCAGGGACGGGTTGCCGTCGTAGAGTGCGTCGACGTCGGTCAGCAGCACCAGCAGGTCCGCCCGGAGCAGGTGGGCGACCAGCGCGGCCAGCCGGTCGTTGTCGCCGAAGCGGATCTCGTGGGTGGCGACGGTGTCGTTCTCGTTCACGATCGGCACCGCGCCGATCTCCAGCAGGCGGCTCAGGGCGCGTTGCGCGTTGCGGTACTGCGCGCGGCGCATCAGGTCGTCGGCGGTCAGCAGGATCTGCGCGGCGGTCAACGAGTGGCGGGCGAACTCGGCGGTGTAGCGGGCCAGCAGCAGGCCCTGCCCGACACTGGCCGCGGCCTGCTGGGTCGCCAGGTCGCGGGGGCGCTGGACGAGGCCCAGTGGGGCCATCCCGGCGGCGACCGCCCCGGAGGACACCAGCACCACCTCGGCTCCGGCCCTGCGGCGCGCCGCCAGCACACCGGTCAGGTCGCGGATCCGGTCGTGGTCGATGTGCCCCTCGGGGGTCGTCAGGGAGGACGATCCCACCTTGACCACCACGCGCCGGGCCCGGGTGATCGCCGAACGCGCCTGACCGGCGCCTTCGCTACCCACGTCATCTGTCCTTTCAGCCTGCGGAGGGAGGGGATCAGTTCAGTCGGGAGTCGGTACCGCGCGGTCCGAGGACGGTCTCCTCCGCGCCGACGGTCGGGGCCCAGTCGAAGACCACCGCGTTGTCCTCGTCCCCGATGTGGACCTCGGCGCCCTCGGTGGCACCGGCCCTGGCGAGGGCCTCCTCGATGCCGAGCCGGTTGAGCCGGTCGGCGAGGTAGCCGACGGCCTCGTCGTTGCTGAAGTCGGTCTGGCGGACCCAGCGCGCGGGCTTGTCACCCAGCACGCGGAAGACGTTGTTGCCCAGCGGGACGACCTGGAACGGCGTCTCGCCGAGTTCGCGCGGGCGCAGCACCAGGCGGGTGGGCTCCTCGACGGGGCGGGCGGCGCGGGCCGCGGCCACCTGCTCGCCGAGGGCGAAGGACAGTTCCCGCAACCCCTCGCGGGTGGCCGCCGACACCTGCAGGACGCGGTAGCCGCGCTCCCGCAGCATGGGTTCGACGAGTTCGGCGAGTTCCCGGGCCTCGGGCACGTCGACCTTGTTCAGCGCCACGATGCGCGGGCGGTCGGACAGGTCCACCCCGGTCCGCTCGCCGTAGACGGCCAGTTCCCGCTCAAGGACGTCCAGGTCGGTGACGGGGTCGCGGCCCGGCTCGTAGGTGGCGCAGTCCAGCACGTGCAGCAGAGTGGAGCACCGCTCGATGTGGCGCAGGAACTCCAGACCCAGTCCTCTACCCTCGCTGGCGCCGGGGATGAGCCCGGGCACGTCGGCGATCACGTACTGGGTCTGTCCGGCCTCGACGACGCCGAGGTTGGGCACCAGCGTGGTGAACGGGTAGTCGGCGATCTTGGGGCGGGCCGCGGAGAGGGCCGCGATCAGTGAGGACTTGCCCGCGCTGGGGAAGCCGACCAGGCCGACGTCGGCGATGGTCTTGATCTCCAGGCGGACGTCCAGCGCCTCGCCCGGCTCGCCCTTGAGTGCGAAGCCGGGGGCCTTGCGCCTGGGGGAGGCGAGTGCGGCGTTGCCGAGTCCGCCGCTGCCGCCGCGGGCGGCCACCAGTCGGGTCCCCTGCCCGACCAGGTCGGCGATGACCTCGCCGTCCAGGGTGGTCACCACGGTCCCCTCGGGGACCGGCAGCACCAGGTCGGCACCGTTGGCTCCGGCGCGGTGGCCGCCCTGGCCGGGGGTTCCGTTGCCCGCCCTGCGGTGGGGACGCCGCTGGTAGTCCAGCAGGGTGGCGGTGTTGCGGTCGACCTCCAGGATGACGTCGCCGCCCCGGCCGCCGTTGCCGCCGTCGGGACCGCCCAGCGGCTTGAACTTCTCCCGGTGGACGGAGGCACAGCCGTGCCCGCCGTCCCCGGCCTTGATGTGCAAGACCGCCTCGTCGACGAAATCGGACATGTCGCTGGCTCCTCGATGCCGCTGGACGAATGCACGTGAGGCGGGCCAGTGGCACTGGCCCGCCTCACGTTCTGGTACTGCGCCGTTCCCCGGACCTACTCGCTGGCGGCCGGGGTCGGGACGATGCTCACGGCCTTGCGGCCGCGCAGGTTTCCGAACTGGACCGTGCCCGCGACCAGCGCGAACAGGGTGTCGTCGCCACCGCGGCCGACGTTGTCGCCGGGGTGGAAGCGGGTGCCGCGCTGACGGACGAGAATCTCGCCGGCGTTGACGGCCTGCCCGCCGAAACGCTTGACACCGAGCCGCTTGGCGTTGGAGTCGCGTCCGTTACGGCTGGACGACGCGCCCTTCTTGTGTGCCATCTCGCGCTCCTCCCGCTACTTCGCGGCGATGCCGGTGACCCGGACCTGGGTGTACTTCTGGCGGTGCCCCAGGCGCCTCTTGTAACCGGTCTTGTTCTTGTACTTCAGGATATTGATCTTGGGGCCCGCGGTCTCGCCGAGGACCTCGGCGGTGACCTCGTATCCGCCCAGCTCGGCAGTGTCGCTGATGACCTTGCCGTCGTCGACGACAAGCAGCGGCTGCAGGTTGAGCGTGGCACCGGCCTCTTCGGCCACCCTGTCGATGGTCAAGACGTCATCGACGGAGACCTTCTCCTGTCGGCCGCCCGCTCGCACGATCGCGTACACCGGGAAACTCACTTCCTGCTCGCTTCAGAAAAGAATGCGCTCAAAATCGACCGCAGTCGTCAACCCGCTCGCCCCCCAAACGTGGTGGCGTGGGATTCGAAAGGAGGTCTCGGGCGCGCGAACATGTGGGGCGCGCCGACGCACCATAGTTCAGACTACCACTCGCCCGCCGGGGGTGAGCACGACGCGGTCGGGGCCGGGCGGGCGCGGACCCGCCCGGCAGTCCGAATCATCCGGCCTCGGCCACCGCCGTCTCGGGGGCGGCCACGCTCGCCTTGCGCCGGGTCCGGCGGCGGCGGGGCCGTTCGGTGACGGCGTCGGAGTCGGCCGCCTGGCCGTCGTCGGCCTCGGCCGCCGGAACGGACGCCACCTGCACGGCGGCGGGCGCTTCGGGTCCCGTCTCGTCGGGGCCCTGCCCCTCCGCCTCCGGCGGTGGTCCCGCGGCGCGCTTGGCCCGCCGGGTGGTGCGGCTCGACTTCTTGGGCTCCTGCGCGGCGGGCTCGGTCTGCGGAGCGGCCTCGACCTCCGGTGCGGACTGCGCCTTCTCCGCCGCAGCCGCCCTGTCCGAGGACTTGTCCGAAGCCTTGTCCGAGCCGTTCTTGTTCTTCTTCTTGCGTCCGCCGTTGCCGTTGGACCTGGTCTCGACGAGGTCGGTGTGCAGGACCAGGCCGCGGCCGCTGCACTGCTCGCAGGTGTGCGAGAAGGCCTCCAGCAGCCCCTGGCCGACCCGCTTGCGGGTCATCTGCACCAGTCCCAGCGAGGTGACCTCGGCCACCTGGTGCTTGGTGCGGTCCCGGGACAGGCACTCCAGCATGCGGCGCAGGACCAGGTCCCGGTTGCTCTCCAGCACCATGTCGATGAAGTCGATCACGATGATGCCGCCGATGTCGCGCAGCCGCAGCTGCCGCACGATCTCCTCGGCCGCCTCGAGGTTGTTCTTGGTGACCGTCTCCTCGAGGTTTCCGCCCTGACCGGTGAACTTGCCGGTGTTGACGTCGATGACGGTCATCGCCTCGGTGCGGTCGATGATCAGGGAGCCGCCGCTGGGCAGCCACACCTTGCGTTCCAGCGCCTTGGCGATCTGCTCGTCGATCCGGTAGGCCTCGAAGACGTCGCGGTCCTCGGTCCAGTGCGACAGGCGGTCGGCCAGGTGGGGGGCGACGTGGTCGACGTAGTCGCGTATGGTCTCCCAGGCGTCGCCGCCGGAGACGACGAGGCTGGAGAAGTCCTCGTTGAAGATGTCGCGGACCACGCGGGTGGTGAGGTCGGGCTCGCTGTTGAGCAGTGCCGGGGCGGTGGCCGACTTCGCCTTGCGCTTGATGGCCTCCCACTGCTTGGCCAGGCGGGAGATGTCGCGCTCCAACTCCTCCTCGCTGGCCCCCTCGGCCGCGGTGCGCACGATCACCCCGGCGCCGGTGGGCATGACCTTCTTGAGGATCTGCTTGAGGCGGGCCCGCTCCTTGTCGGGGAGCTTGCGGCTGATCCCGGTCATGGAGCCGTCGGGCACGTACACCAGGTAGCGGCCGGGGAGGCTGATCTGGCTGGTCAGGCGGGCGCCCTTGTGGCCGAGCGGATCCTTGGTGACCTGGACCAGGACGGACTGGCCGGACTTGAGCACCGACTCGATCCGGCGGGGCTGGCCCTCCAGTCCGGTGGCGTCCCAGTTGACCTCGCCCGCGTACAGGACGGCGTTGCGTCCCTTGCCGATGTCGACGAAGGCCGCCTCCATCGAGGGCAGGACGTTCTGCACCCGCCCCAGGTAGACGTTGCCGACGTAGGACTTGTGGTCGGCGCGGTCGACGTAGTGCTCGACGAGCACGTTGTCCTCGAGCACGGCGATCTGGGTGCGCTCACCGGTGCGGCGGACCACCAGGTCGCGCTTGACGGACTCGCGGCGGGCCAGGAACTCGCTCTCGGTGATGATCGGGGGGCGGCGGCGTCCCTGCTCGCGGCCCTCGCGGCGGCGCTGCCGCTTGGCCTCCAGGCGGGTGGAGCCGCGGACGGCCTGCACCTCGTTCTCGATCGGGCGTTCGGTGCGGGCGGGACGCACCCGGACCACCGTGTTGGGCGGGTCGTCGGGTTCGGGTTCGGCCGCGACCTCCGTTCCCGAGCGGCGGCGGCGACGGCGGCGGCGACGGCTGGTGCCCGTGGCCTCGGCCTCCTCGGCGGAGTCGTCCTGCTCGGAGCTGTCGGCACCGCCGGTCTCGGCCTGCTCGGCGGTCGCGGTCTCGGTGGTGGTCCCGGCGCGGTCGTCGGCGTCGTCGGAGGTGGTGGAGGCGTCGGCGGCCGTGGCCTCCGCGGTCTCGGTGTCGTCGCCGTTGCGCCTGCTGCGCCGTCCGCCCCTGCGACGGCGGCGGCGGGTGGACCGATCCTCCGCGGAGTCCTCGGCGTCGGATTCGGGTGTCTCCTCGGCATCCTCCGTCGCGGCGCCGGAGTCGTCGGCCGTCTGGTTCTCCTCCACCACGGGGGGTTGGAAGAGCACCATGGGCGGCTGGAAGGTGACCGCGGCCACGGCGGGGGGTTCGGCCGGTTCCGCCGCGCCGGTGTCCTGCGAAGCGCCTACCTCGGCCGTCTCGGGCTCGCTCGGCGCGTCCCGGTGGTCCGGCTCGGCGCCGTCGGCCCCGGCCGTGCCGGTCCTGCGGGTGCGCGTCCGCGGGCTCCGGGTCGCGGTCTTGCGGCTGCGCCGCTTCGGCTCCTCCGCGGCCTCCTCGGAGGCCGGTTCCGCTCCCTGCGGGACCGGGTCTGCGGGCACCAGTTCCACGGAGGAGGCGGCCACGGTCGTGGGTGTCGACGCCGGTGCCGGCTCTGGTTCGGGCGGCGGTCCGGCGGGTCGGCTCGCGGCACGGCCACGGCGCACCGGCGCGGCCGGGCGCACGGTGCTGGACATGCCTGCGGGGGCCGATCCGTTCGGCCTGGCGGTTGTCTCTGTTTCAGTTGTCCCCTCGGTGCCTCCGGCACCGTTGCTGGGCTCGTTCTCGAGCATCCGGGCGGTCTCCCGTCAAGTTCTCGGGCGCGGCCCGCACAAGGTGCCCGGCCGCGGCTCGCAAGAACTGTCGTTGTCAATATCCGCACCGACGCCGCACTGGGCGGCACCGGTCAAAGTCCTTGAGGTGCGCTCACGTTCCCCGATCCGGGCCGCGCGGGGGCGTGCCCGGCGTGTGCGCTGACGACGGTGGCGCCTGTCTCCGAGGCCGCGTCGTCCGCGGCGAGCGGGTCCGCGATGGTTCCGGAGTCCTCGTCGAGCGGCCCCTGCGCCAGTCGGGTCATCCTCGTCGATGACTGCGGCGCGAGTTCGGCGATCTGACGGAGGCCGGTCACCACGTCGTCGGGTCGTACGACAGGGATGGTATGCCGCACGATCAAGCGAAGTATGGCATATGTCTCTTGTTGTTCCGTTGCGGCGCGCCTGTCGACATCCAGTCGAAGGACCGGTGAGCGTGCGTCGAAGCGGCGGCGCCCCTTCTTGGTGAGCCGCTCCACCTCGATCCGTTCGGCCGCGAGGAACGCGGCCACGGCTGCCGCGGCGTCGTCAGGGTCGACACCCGGAAGTTCGATGCGCCACTCCGACGCCTCCAGACGGTCCGCCAGACCGCCCGCCGTCGCCGGGACCACGGTGAGGATGTCGATGCCCTCGGGCATCGCCTCGTCGAGTCGCGCGCGCAACTGTTCCGGGTCCATCGGCTCGGCCAGAGTGAGTTCGCAATACTCCGCCTCACTCGCCACTCCCGTGGGTGCGGCACCCGTGTAGGAGATCTTGGGGTGAGGCGAGAACCCCGCCGAGAAGGCCACGGGCACCTGGGCCCTGCGCAGCGCACGCTCGAGTGCGCGGGCGATGTCGCGATGGCTCGCGAATCTCATCCGGTGGCGTTTGGCGTACCGTACGCGCAACCGTCGGCCCTGGTTTCCGTTGGAGAGCGAATCGGCGCCCTCAAGTGCGGGGGGCAGCTCTGCTCCTTTCCTCGGACTCCCTCGGGGACCGGCACGGCGGCCCGTGCCTCTCCCCTGGGAGAGTTCGTCTTCTTTTCAGCCTACGGGGCGTACCGGCGACTTCGCGCCACCGCCCTGTTGATGTACAACCTGCTCCGGCGGACGCGTGTTCCGGCACTGTCAATGCTGTTCCCACTGCGACCGGAGTTGAAAAGCGCTGTTTGCGGCGCTCGGCGACGGATCGGAGCGCTCCACCGCCCGCCCGGGGCCCGATCCGGGGCCGCGCGGGGCTTTCTCGAAAAAATCCGAAACCTTTGCCAACCAACCCCGGACCCGGTACGTCCAAGTACGTGTACGGCCCGGCGCGAGCGGGGTGCCGGGCCGTACCTCCTCCTTCGGGGCCGGCCGCCCCGGCTCCCGCGCGGACCGGTCGCCCTCACACCACGCTCAGCGGCAGCAGTTTGCGTCCCGCCGTGTCGTGGGTCTGGATCTCGGTGCCCATGCTCGGGCAGACCCCGCAGTCGTAGCAGGGGCTCCACCGGCAGTCGTCGACCTCCACCGACTCCTCGCCGTGCAGGGCGTCCTGCCAGTCCTGCCACAGCCACCCGCGGTCCAGTCCCGCGTCGAGGTGGTCCCAGGGCAGCACCTCGTCGGCGTCGCGCTCGCGCACCGTGTACCAGTCCACGTCCACCGGCTCGTCGGCCAGGACCGCCTCGGCGGCCTCGATCCAGCGGTCGTAGGAGAAGTACTCGCTCCAACCGTCGAAGCGGCCCCCGTCGCGCCACACCCGCTCCACGACCCGGCCCAGTCGGCGGTCGCCGCGGGAGAGCAGTCCCTCGATGATGGAGGGGCGTCCCTCGTGGTAGCGCAGCCCGATCGACTTGCCGTAGGCCCTGTCCGAGCGCAGGGCGTCCCTGAGCCCGCGCAGCCGGGCGTCGACGACCTCGTGCGGGGTCTGGCCCGCCCACTGGAAGGGGGTGTGCGGCTTGGGCACGAACCCGCCGATGGAGACCGTGCAGCGGATGTCCCTGCGTCCGGTGACCTCGCGGCCGGCCCTGATGACCTCGCGGGCCAGATCGGCGATGGCCAGGACGTCGGCGTCCTCCTCGGTGGGCAGCCCGCACATGAAGTAGAGCTTGACCTGGCGCCACCCCGCGGCGTAGGCGGCGGTGACGGTGCGGATCAGGTCCTCCTCGGTGACCATCTTGTTGATGACCCGGCGCATCCGCTCGCTGCCGCCCTCGGGCGCGAAGGTGAGCCCGGAGCGGCGGCCGTTGCGGGTGAGCTCGTTGGCCAGGTCGATGTTGAAGGCGTCCACCCGGGTGGAGGGCAGGGACAGTCCGGTGTGGGTGCCCTCGTAGCGGTCGGCGAGGTTCTTGGTGATGTCGGCGATCTGGCTGTGGTCGGCGCTGGACAGCGACAGCAGGCCGACCTCCTGGAAGCCGGAGGAGCGCACTCCCTGCTCGACCATCCCGGCGACGGCCTGCTCGCTGCGCTCGCGCACCGGGCGGGTGATCATCCCGGCCTGGCAGAAGCGGCAGCCGCGGGTGCAGCCGCGGAAGATCTCGACGCTGTAGCGCTCGTGGACGGACTCGGCGATCGGGACGATCGGGTTCTTGGGGTAGGGCCACCTGTCGAGGTCCATGACGGTGTGCTTGTGCACCCGCCAGGGCACCCCCTCCCGGTTGGGCGTGTACCGCTCGATCCGGCCGTCGGGCAGGTAGGAGACGTCGTAGAACTTGGGCACGTACACCCCGCCGGTGGCGGCCAGGCGGGTCAGCAGGGCGTCACGTCCGCCCGGGGAGCCCTCCCGCCTGAACTCGCGGACGAGTTCGGTGACGGCCAGCGCGATCTCCTCGCCGTCGCCGAGGATGACGGCGTCGAGGAAGTCGGCGATGGGTTCGGGGTTGAACGCCGCGTGGCCCCCGGCCAGCACGATCGGGTGCTCGTCACCCCGGTCGACCGCGTGCAGCGGGATGCCCGCCAGGTCCAGCGCGGTGAGCAGGTTGGTGTAGCCCATCTCGCTGGCGAAGCTGACGCCCAGCACGTCGAAGGCGGCCAGCGGCCGGTGCGCGTCCACGGTGAAGTGCGGCACCCCGTGCTCGCGCATGAGCTTCTCCAGGTCGGGCCAGACCGCGTAGGTGCGTTCGGCGAGCACGCCCTCGCGCTCGTTGAGGATCTCGTAGAGGATCTGGATGCCCTGGTTGGGGACCCCGACCTCGTAGGCGTCGGGGTACATCAGCGCCCACCGCACCTCCGTGTCGTCCCACTCCTTGACAACGGAGTTCAGCTCACCCCCCACGTACTGGATCGGCTTTTGCACCTGCGGCAGCAGCGATTCCAACTGCGGGAAGACGGATTCGACAGGCATTGGTCCAGAACCTTTGACGGGAATTGTCGTGTTAGGGAGTGTGGATCGCCGGAACCATGCTGCGGCCCGACGCCTCGCACAGCTTGGCGATGTCCCCCGGATCACTGGTCACGATCCGGATGGCGGCTCGGTCGAAGGCGGCGGCCACCACCATCGCGTCCACCGCGTCGCTCAGTCCACTGCGTCCGATGAGCTCTCCTGCACGATATGCGAGCCTCTCGGTCGGCGCGAGAATCGAGCAGGTCTTCAGGAAGCGCGCCAGTCGCTCCTGACGCGCTCCGTTCCGCCATGCCTGCGCGAGGACCGGCGTGATGACGAGCAGCGACCGCCCCTGTCTGCAGAGCCGCTCGTGGCGATCCAGGAAGTGCTTGTCGTTGCGTTCGGCCGCGAGGAGGGCTCCCGTGTCGTAGACGACGGGAAGGGTGGTGCTCATTCAGGAGGCCATCCGCTCCGCGTTCAGGAAACGCGCCTCGTCTGCGGCGATCTCGGCGTCGATCTGCGCGGCCTCGGCGGGTGTCAGCTCGCCGATCTCCGCCCGGATCTCCGCCAGAATCGCGAGGGTCTCGGCCCGACGGTTGGCCTCCTGCGTCGCCTGGGCGAGATAGGCGGAAAGGGAGACTCCCTGCTCGCGGGCGATGCGGCGTGCCTCGCTGACAACCGCCTCCGGAAAAGTGACGGAGATCTTCTCTGTTGCCATATCCGAATCCTACCAGAAGGAACCCAGGGGGAATCATTCACTACTACTCCGCTTCCCTGTCATGCGCGCGGACGGCCAGCACCAGGCCGATCCCGGTGAGGTTGGCGACGGCGGCGGACCCCCCGTAGGAGACGAACGGCAGGGGCAGTCCGGTGACCGGCGTGAGCCCCAGGGTCATGCCGATGTTGACGAACGCCTGGAAGCAGATCCAGGCGGCGACCCCGACGCAGACCAGCCGGCCGTAGGGGTGGCCGCAGCGGGCGGCGACCCGCAGGACGCGCAGCAGCACCACGCCCAGCAGGACGATGGCGGCACTCCCCCCGACGAAACCGAGCTCCTCGGCCACGACGGTGAAGATGAAGTCGGTGTGCTGTTCGGGGACGAACTTCCCGCTCGTCTGCTCACCCCGGAACAGTCCGGAGCCCCCCAGACCACCCGAGCCGACGGCGATGAGCGCCTGGTTGACGTTGTACCCGGCGCCCAGCGGGTCGGCCCCCGGGTCGATGAAGGAGGCGAAACGTGCCACCTGGTAGTCCTTCAGCAGGTCGAACCGCCACACCGCGAGAGCGCCCAGCAGTCCGCAGCCGAGAAGGAGCAGCACCCAGCGCGGCGACGCGCCCGAGGAGGCGAGCATGGCCAGGTAGACCGCTCCCAGCACCATCGCGGTACCCAGATCGGGTTGCAGCAGGATCAGTCCCATCGGCACCGCCAGAACCGCCAGGCTGAACAGCACGTCCCGGGTGGTGGGGGCGGGCTCCCCGTCCCGGGGTTCGCCCAGCAGCACGGCCACCCCCAGGATCAGCGCGATCTTGGCGACCTCCCCCGGCTGGGCCTGCAGACCGCCGATCACGATCCACGAACGGGCGCCGTTGATGACCTCACCCAGCGGGGTGAGCACCAGGAGCAGCCCGACCGTGGCGACCGCGAACACGACGGGCACGCAGGCGCGCACCACCCGGTGGCCCAACGAGGCGACGGCGAGACAGACCAGCAGAGCGAGCACCAGGTGCCCCAGGTGCCGCCAGGCGTACTCGGTGAGCCCCGTCGACCCGTCGGGCGACAGGGTGGCCGACCACACCACCAGGACCCCCAGCACACCGAGGGCGAGCACCGCTGCCAGCAGCACCCAGTCCACACGGTGGGGCGCGGCCCACACGGCGAGCCGCCTGAGGCGCACCCCCGGGGAGGCCGGCCGCACGGACGTCTCGGAGCGAAGCGACATGCGATCCTCCCGGGGTCACTCGTCGAGGAGGCGGACGGTTCCGCCGGGACGGACCGTGGACGCCTGGGTGGACGACTCGCCGCCGGTGCGCACGTCCAGGGTCTGCCCCCGCGTGGCCGGAGCGGCCACCGCCTGGACGCGGTTTCCCTCCGCCAGCGTCCGGTAGTGCTCGCCCATCGGCACCTGGAGGTACCACAGTCTTCCCACCAGGACCGCCAGCAGGCACACGACCAGCACCTGGGCGGCGACCACCGGGCCGCCCCCGCCGGAGCGGGGACCGGTCCGGCTGTCGGGACCATCCGCCAGAACACCCATCAGGCTCTCCCCCTTCCTGGCCGCTGGGCACCGTCGATCGCTGCGAGGTCGCCGTCGGGGGGAGTGCGCGGCACCCGCACCGCCGCGTACCGCACGGCCGGGGCTGCGGTGGTCGGCGGCAACGCCGTTGCTCTCCGAGGTCGGACGGTGTCGCGGGTCATGTCAGCGCCGCCGCTCGGGAACCAGGACCCGGTCGAGCCGCTCGTAGTTCTCCGCGCAGGTGCCCGCGCCCACGGCCACCGAGTCCGGCGCGTTCTCGGCCACGTGGACCGGCATCCCGGTCTCGTGGCGCAGCCGCTCGTCCAGGCCGCGCAGCAGCGCTCCGCCGCCGGTGAGGGCGATGCCGCGGTCCATGATGTCGCCCGCCAACTCCGGGGGGCAGCGGTCCAGGGTGGCGCGCACCGCGTCGATGATGGCGCAGACGGGTTCCTCGACGGCCTCGCGGACCTGCGCCGCCGACAGGAGCACGGTCTTGGGCAGGCCGCTGACCAGGTCCCGGCCGCGCACCTCGGCGCGCAGCTCCTCGGTCGCCGCGGGATGGACCGAGGCGACGGCCTTCTTGAGCTCCTCGGCGGTGCGCTCCCCCACCGTCAGGGAGTGCTCCTTCTTGACGAAGGCGATGATGGCCTCGTCGAGTTCGTCCCCGCCGACCCGGACGGACCGGGAGATGACGATGCCGCCCATGGAGATGACGGCCACCTGGGTGGTTCCGCCGCCGATGTCCACGACCATGGTGCCGGTCGGCTCGTGCACGGGCAGTCCCGCTCCGATCGCCGCGGCCATGGGTTCTTCGATGACGAAGACGCGGCGCGCCCCGGCCCGGTGGCCGGCTTCCTTGACCGCGCGGTGCTCCACCGGGGCGACTCCGCTGGGCACCGCGACGACCAGACGCGGTCTGGCAAGATGGCGGCGCCGGTGGGTCTTGTGGACGAAGTACCGCAGCATCCGCTCGGTGGTCTCGAAGTCGGCGATGACGCCGTCCTTGAGCGGACGTACGGCGGTGATGCCTTCGGGGGTGCGGCCGATGATCTGCTTGGCCTCGGTGCCGACCGCCACGATCCTCCCGGTCGAGGTGTTGAGGGCCACCACCGAGGGCTCGTTCAGGACGATTCCCCGGCCGCGCAGGTAGACGAGGGTGTTCGCGGTTCCCAGGTCGACCGCCATGTCACGGCTGAGAAAAGCGGGTCTGGTGGTCATGCGGCGTCCTCAGCGGCGTCGAACGGGATGCGGCTCGTCAGGGGCGGGTGCGGTGCGCTTCGTGCCTCCGTCACCCGCAAGAATAACTCCGCGCATCCGACTAGTTACACAAACGCGCCGGTTTGTCGCGAGGCGCCGAAAAACGCGACCGCGGCCGGACGGAGGAATCCGTCCGGCCGCGGTCGGTGAAGCGCGGTACCGGTGCCCTGGTCGCCGCCGGTCGGGCCGGACCGGGCGGCGGGCAGCCCCCGCGAGACGCCGTCGAGGGCCCCTCCCGCGTCGGCGGGCGCCCCGCCTCAGGCCAGGTCGGGGAAGAACAGCTTGATCTCGCGCTCGGCCGAGTAGGTGGAGTCCGAGCCGTGCACGATGTTGGCCTGGACGTCCAGGCCGTAGTCACCGCGGATGGTGCCCGGAGCGGCGGCGATCGGGTCGGTGGTGCCGGCCAGGGAGCGAAACGCCTCGACCGCGCGGTTGCCCTCCACGACCATGGCCACCAGCGGGCCGCCGGTGATGAACTCGACCAGCGAGGGAAAGAACGGCTTGTCGGTGTGCTCCTCGTAGTGGGTCTTGGCGGTCTCCTCGTCCAGGGTGCGCAGTTCGAGGGCGGCGATCTTGAGCCCCTTGCGCTCGATGCGGGAGATGACGTCGCCGATGATGTTGCGACGCACGCCGTCGGGCTTGATCAGGACAAGGGTGCGCTCCACGGTTGTTCTCTCCTCGACGGATCGTTCACTGGGCCACGGTGTCACCGGTGCGGGGACCGCCACTGCCGCGGTACGCACCGCCTCCGGTGGTGCGTACCCTACCGGTTCCGCGGCCCCGGGCCCGCCTTCCGCGACCGTGGCCCGCCGGGCCCTGCGGGTGCCGCCTCAGGCTCCGCCCGCGTCCCCGGACGCGGTCCGCACCGCCTCGACCCGCCGTCCGAGGACCACTCCGGCGATCCACAGCCCGGCGAAGACGATCCCCAGGTAGGTCAGCCCCGGTACGAGCAGGCTGCTGGCCACGAACGCCACCTGGAGCGCGCACGCGGCGTAGAAGCCCCAGGCGAAGCGCTGCGTCCCGGCCAGAACCAGCGCGGCCAGGGCGAGACCGCCCCAGACCCCTCCGGCCAGGCCCGGCGAGTGTCCGCCGAGCTGGATGGCGACGGGGATGGCCAGGCCCAGCACCACCGCTTCGAAAGCCAGGACAACGGCGCAGACGGTCCGCACGGTCACTCCCTCTTCATCAGGTGGGTGGCGTCTCCGGCGGTGACGACCGAACCGGTCACGAGCACCCCGGCGCCACCGAACTGCGCGTCCCGCTCGGCCAGGGTGACGGCCTGGTCGATGGCGTCGTCCAACCGGGCGGCCAGGTGGACGCGGTCGGCGCCGAAGACCTCCTCGGCGATCTCGCGGAGCTCCCGCGGCGGCATCGCGCGCGGCGAGGAGTTGGCGGTGACCACCACCTCGCCGAGCAGCGGCTCCAACGGTTCCAGGATGCCCTCGACGTCCTTGTCCGCCAGGACCGCCACCACCCCCACCAGCCGGTCGAAGGTGAAGGACTCGCGGACCGCCTCCACGGTCGCGGTCATCCCCGCGGGATTGTGCGCGGAGTCGACGAGGACCGTCGGACTGGTCCGCACGATCTCCAGCCGTCCCGGAGAGGAGGCCTTGGCCATGGCGGTGCGCACCAGGTCGGGGTCGAGTCCCTCCTCCCGGTCGGAGGGAACGGCGAACGCCTCGACGGCGGCCAGGGCCACGGCGGCGTTGGACGCCTGGTGGGCGCCGAACATCGGCAGGAAGATCCCGTCGTAGCCGGAGCGCAGCCCCTTGACGGCGATCTGCTGTCCCCCCACGGCGAGGTCCCTGTGGAGGACGCCGAACTCCAGCCCCTCACGGGCGACCTCGGCTCCCACCTCGGCGGCCCGGCGCAGCAGCGTCTGCGCGGCGGGCAGTGTCTGCTGGGCGAGCACCGCGACGCTGCCGGGTTTGATGATGCCCGCCTTCTCCTCGGCGATGCCCTCGACCGTGTCGGAGAGGTAGCGGGTGTGGTCGACGGAGACGGGGGTGACGACGGCGACGTCGGCCTCGACCACGTTGGTGGCGTCCCACGTGCCGCCCATGCCCACCTCGACCACGGCCACGTCCACGGGCGCGTCGGCGAAGGCCGCGTACGCCATGACGGTGAGCACCTCGAAGAACGACATGGGCACGTCGCTTCCCTCGTCCACCATCCGCACGTACGGCAGGACGTCGGCGTAGAGGTCGACGAACGCCTCCTCGGAGATCGGCTCACCGTCGATCACGATGCGCTCGCGCATGCTCGTCAGGTGCGGACTGGTGTAGCGTCCGACCCGCAACTGCCGCTCCCGGAGCAGGCCGTCGATCATCCGCGCGGTCGAGGTCTTGCCGTTGGTCCCGGTCACGTGGATGACGCGGTAGTTGCTCTGGGGGTGGCCGAGCAGGTCCATCGCCGCGCGCATGCGGTCCAGCGTGGGATGGATGACCGACTCCCCCGCGCGCGCGAGGATCCCGGCCTGCGCCTCCCGATAGCGCGAATGCACCTGTTCCCTGTTCACAGCGTCGGTCCCGTCGACTTGTCCACCGTCTCAGCCTACTCACCCGCGGGACCGACCGGGGTCGGGCGGCCCCCGCGCGGGACCCGTACACGGTGGCCTTGGTGTTTCTTTGCCGACACGGACGCGTGGGGCGGACCGCTCCCGGACAGCGGGCACAGCGGCACCACCGCCGACACGGGAGGAGATCCCCATGCAACGGAAGAGGAGCACCACCGGGTTCGTGGCCGCCGTGGCACTGGCGCTGGCCGCGTTGAGCGGCTGCGAGACCGGCGTGGACGACACCGGCGTGGAGGAGAACGGCGTGGAGGAGAACGGCGTGGACGACAACGGCGTGGACGACAACGGCGTGGAGGAGAACGGCGTGGTCGAGGAGACGGCTCCCCAGGAGGAGATGACGGAGGAGGAGCAGTAGGAGCCTCCGTCCCCACGGCCGCAGCCGAACTCGACGCTGCCGTGGCCGTGGCACCGGTCGAGTACGGCGCCGTACCGGTGGAGCGGCCGGTTGACCTGACGCTGCGGCGGCGCGGCGCGGAGACCGAGGAGCCGGAGGTGTGCAGGCGGTCATCGGGTCGCGCGTGCCGGCCCCTCCTCTCTCCGCATGCGGACGGCAACCGGGTGCGGGACGCGGCCGCCGGGGAAGGCGCCGCGGGACCACCTCACGACGGCGGCCACCAGTGCCGTGCCCCCCTGAGCGGGACCGCCGCACATCACCGACAGCGGTGCCTCCTCGGCGAGGACGCGCGGCCCCGAGCACCGGTGCCGCGGAGGGCAACCCGACGCAGCCGCTGGATACGCCGCGCCGTCGCGACCCGCTCCTGGCTCAGGCAGCCTGTCCGTCCGCCCACGCACCGGCGCTGAATCCGGTGGAGGACGTGTGAGCAGGTCTCAAACGCACTGCGTCGGCCGACCTCGCCGCGTCGGGTCTTGCCGAACCCGCCGCTGTCGCCCGTGCCGCACCGCATCCGGCAACGCTCCGACCTGCCCGCGCAGTTCCTCTCCCGGGCCGGACCCAGCCCGAGGCCAGTGGCCCGACTCCGGTCGGCCCCTCGCCCGCAGGGCCGACCGGAGTCGGGCGGCCTCCGCGCGCGGACGTATGCGGTGGCCTTGGTGTTTCTTTGCCGACACGGACGCATGGAGTGAACGCGCCCAGACAGCGGGCACAGCGACACCACCGCCGACACGGATCGGAGGTCCCCATGCACTGGAAGAGGAACACCACAGGATTCGTGGCCGCCGTGGCACTGGCGCTGGCCGCGTTGAGCGGCTGCGAGACCGGCGTGGACGACACCGGCGTGGAGGAGAACGAGTAGGAGTCCGCGTCCTCCGCGGCCGCAGGCGAAGAGGAGACCGGGAGGTGTGCGGGCGGTCACCGAGGAGGCGTCCGGGACCACCTCACACGGGCAGGGGCCACCTGTTCCGTGCCCTGCCGACCGGGCCTGCCGCTCCGGGAGCAGCCCGTCGGTCATCCGCGGGGCCGGGGGCCTGCCGCCGGCCCCGGTCACGTGGAGGACCCGGTAGCCGCTCCGGGAGTGACCGAACAGGTCCGTCGCCACGCGCACCGCGCACACGGCCGGGCGGCCCGCCGTCGGCGGGCCGCCCGGTACTTCGGTCGGGGACGCTCGGCGCCCGGATCAGTAGGAGTACTGGTTCTGCGGGTTGAACTCGTCCATGGTGACCTTCTCGGCGTTCTTGAGCCGCCGGTCGGTCACCTTGAGGACGTCGAGGCCCATCTGGATGTCGCTGGAGTAGATGTAGCCGTTGTAGTAGTAGGCCGACCAGCTTCCGCCCAGCACGAGCCGCTGGTCGGAGAGCGGACCGCGGTCGAAGTAACCGATCTCCTCGGGGCTGTCGGGGTCGTTGAAGTCGATGACGGACACGCCGCCCTGGTACCAGGCCTGCACGAAGTAGTCCTTGCCCTTGACCGGGATGAGCGAGCCGTTGTGGGCCACGCAGTTCTCGGTGGCGGCCTGCGTCCGGGGGATCTTGTAGTAGCTGTCGAAGGTGAGCTTGACGTTGTGCTTGCCGTTGGACTTGATCTTGCCCTTGATCGTGTAGACGCCGTTGGCGCCGTGCGTCTCGCCGATGCTCGGCATGCAGGTGGCGCCGCCTCCGCCGCCCAGTTCGTCGGTGAAGATCACCCTCTTGCCGTCGTTGCTGAAGGTCGCCGAGTGCCAGAAGGCGAAGTTCTCGTCGTCGCGGACCGTCTCGACCACGGTCGGGTCGGCCGGATCGGAGATGTCGAAGATCACACCGTCACCCATGCAGGCGCCCGCCGCAATGTTCTTCTCGGGGAAGACGGTGATGTCGTGGCAGCCGGTGGTGGCGGAGACCCGGTTGCCGCCGTGGGTGCCGCCGGGGTTGCCGCCGTCGGGGAAGAGCACCGGCTCGTTGACGACCGCCGCCGCGGCAGGGTTGTCGACCGGGACCTCGATGACCGAGATCTTGTCGTGCGGGGGTTGGCAGTTGGGGAAGCGGGACGAGGGCGAGTAGGAGGAGACGTAGAGGTAGTCGACCCCGTTCTCCTCGTCCTTGAGCAGGGTGTGGGTGTGTGAACCGCAGTCGGTGCGCACCGCGGCCACGTACCGGGGGTTGGCCTTGTCGGAGATGTCGAAGACCCGCACGCCCTCGAAGGCGTCGGGGTTGGTGGCGCTGGCGGAGGGGCTGCCGCAGTTCTCGTCGACCCGCGGGTAGTCGACGGAGAAGTAGAGCAGGTCACCGCTGACCGAGACGTCTCCCTGCCCGCCGGGACACAGCACCTGGCTGACGACGGAGGGGTTCTCGGGGTCGCTGATGTCGTAGATGACGAACCCGTCGTAGTTGCCGCCGATGGCGTAGTCGCCGGTGAAGGCCAAGTCGCTGTTGTAGGAGGCCTGGCCGGCGAACGGGCCGCTCTTGGGGATGTTCGCGACATGCTCGACGTTGCCGCTGGTCACGATCTCACCGACACCGGGGATCTCGTCGGCTGCGGCCGGGGCGGCCGGAGCGGTGGTGAACACGAACGCGGCGACCGCGGCCAGAGCGCCAATGCGTCTCAGGGGCCGCTTCGGGGATACAGGGGGGATCATCGGCATGGGGGGCTCCTGTTCAGTGCACGCCGAAATTACCGCAAAGGTAACCGGTCATCCCACGTGTTGAACAGATGGTTGAAAATTGGTGAATGTGACGTTTTGTAGTATCCGCAGCTCAATCCACCCATACCGGTCCGATATTTTTCTGTCACTCCTGGACACTCTGGACAAAGTCCCGTGTCTTGCGTAGACAGTCCGCATCGGTGTGACGTGACCGGCAAGCGAAAGGACGGCCTCTGTGCGGCAGAACCTCATGGTCGTGGCGGGCGCGGTGCTGCTCGTTCTGGGCGGCGCGGGCTGCGCCGGCAACGGACCGGATCCGGTCGGCGGCGCCCCGGTGCTCGCCCCCGGCGCGCCGGGCGACCCGGCCTCCCCGGCCAGCGAGGAGCAGCTCGCCGCGGCCGTCGAGGACGCCGGACACAACGACGCGGACGTCGAGTACGTCCTGGCGATGATCACCCACCACGAACAGGCGCTGGAGATGACGGAGCTGGTCCCCGACCGGGCCCGCGACGAGGGCGTGCGCTCCCTGGCCGAACGGATCGAGGCCGCCCAGCGGCCGGAGATCGAACTGATGGAGGGGTGGCTGGAGACCTACGTCGACGACACCGAACTCCAGCGCCACTGCGGTGGCCACGAGGGCGGCTCCCACCACCACGGCGACGGCGGTGACGACTGTGCGGGCCACGGCCACTCCGACATGCCGGGCATGGCCACCCCCGAGCAGATGGCGGCCCTGGAGGACGCCTCGGGTGAGGAGTTCGACGCACTCTTCGTGGAACTCATGGTGACCCACCACGAGGGCGGGATCAGCATGGCCGAGGACGTTCTGGCCGACGGCAACCATCCGCAGGTGCTCGGCATGGCCAACGACCTCATCACCGACCAGCGTGTCGAGATCGGCCGTCTGGAGTCGGTCCTGGACGACTGAGGCGACCGCCCGGGTCGGCGCCGCCCCGACCCGCCCTCGCGGCCGCCGTCCGCACGGAGCGAGCCTTTGTGCTTCTTTGCCTTTGCCGGCGCTCTGTCTCCTCCCGGCCGGACAGTGGGCCAGCGAACCACTTCGACGAGGGGAGTGTCGTATGCGTCGCGAGGGGATCACCGACCGGAGGCGTCTCCGACTGGCGGGAACGCTGGCGATCGCGCTGGCCGTGACGAGCGGGTGCGGCCAGGATGCCACCCAGGAGGAGGGCGGCGCCAATCCGCGTCCCACCGGGGCGCTGGAACAGGAGGAGACCACGCAGGGCTCCCCCTCACCGCAGGCCACGGAGGGAGACGTCGACCTGCTGGGCGCCCGGGACGCGGCGCTCCGGGAGTACCCCGGAGGCACGGTCTACGACGTCGAACTGGAGGAGTTCAACCAGCAGTGGAGCGTGGAACTCGTCCACGAGGAAGACGAGCTGGAGCTTGAGATCGACGCGCAGAGCGGTGAGATCGTCGAGGCCGAGGAGCAGATACTGGACGAGCCGGACGTGGACCTGTCCGGCCTGCCCGAGGACAGTCTCGTCACCGCGGTGGAGGCCGCCCTGGAGGAGAGCGGCGGCGACCAGGCCACCGAAGCCGAGCTGACGGAGGAGGGCGGCCGACGGATCTGGGAGATCGAGATCGACGACGAGCAGACGTTCGGTGTCGACGCCGAGACCGGGGAGATCAGGACGACCGGCTCCTGACCGGCTTTCCTCCGACGGGTGTTTGCGGCCCGGCGGCACGGGCCGCGCACCCGTCGGAGGGGGATCAGGCGCTCTTCTCCTCGCGTTCGGGCGGCAGCGAGGTGCGCGGCACGATCGTCGGGTAGACGTGCTCGAGAACCGCCTCGCGGGTGATGATCACCTGCGCGACGTCCTCTCGGCTGGGCACCTCGTACATCACCGACAGCAGCACCTCCTCGATGATGGCGCGCAGCCCCCGGGCGCCGGTGCCGCGGATGATCGCCTGTTCGGCGATGGCGTCGAGTGCGTCGGGGGTGAACTCCAGTTCCACGTTGTCCAGTTCGAACAACCGCTGGTACTGCTTGACCAGGGCGTTGCGCGGCTCGGTGAGGATCCGGATGAGCGCGGCCCGGTCGAGGTTGTGCACGCTGGTGATGACCGGCAGCCGCCCCACGAACTCGGGGATCATCCCGAACTTCAGCAGGTCCTCGGGCATGACCTCGCGGAACAGGTCGGTGCCGTCCGACTCCTTCTTGGAGCGCAGCACCGCGTTGAAGCCCATTCCCTGCTTGCCGGTGCGGGCCTC
This sequence comes from Thermobifida halotolerans, assembly GCF_003574835.2. Lineage (NCBI taxonomy): Bacteria > Bacillati > Actinomycetota > Actinomycetes > Streptosporangiales > Nocardiopsidaceae > Thermobifida > Thermobifida halotolerans. The sequence continues at coordinate 3,055,489 of NZ_CP063196.1, forward strand.
GATGATCTTCTCCAGACCGGAGAACGCCCCACCGCAGATGAAGAGCACGTTGGTGGTGTCGATCTGGATGAACTCCTGGTGCGGGTGCTTGCGGCCGCCCTGCGGGGGGACGCTCGCGGTGGTGCCCTCCAGGATCTTCAGCAGCGCCTGCTGGACGCCCTCGCCGGAGACGTCGCGGGTGATCGAGGGGTTCTCGCTCTTGCGCGCGACCTTGTCGACCTCGTCGATGTAGATGATGCCGGTCTCGGCCTTCTTGACGTCGTAGTCGGCGGCCTGTATGAGCTTGAGCAGGATGTTCTCGACGTCCTCGCCCACGTATCCGGCCTCGGTCAGCGCGGTGGCGTCGGCGATGGCGAAGGGGACGTTGAGGATCTTGGCCAGTGTCTGGGCCAGCAGGGTCTTGCCCGAACCGGTGGGGCCGAGCAGCAGGATGTTGGACTTGGCGATCTCGACGTCCTCGTCACGGGGTCGGTCCCCCTCGGACTGCACCCGCTTGTAGTGGTTGTAGACCGCCACGGACAGGGCCTTCTTCGCCTGCTCCTGCCCGATGACGTAGGAGTCGAGGAATTCGTAGATCTCACGGGGCTTGGGAAGACTGTCCCATTTCAACTCGGTCGCATCCGCGAATTCTTCCTCGATGATCTCGTTGCAGAGGTCGATGCATTCATCGCAGATATACACACCGGGGCCCGCGATGAGCTTCTTCACCTGCTTCTGGCTCTTGCCGCAGAACGAGCACTTCAGCAGGTCTCCACCGTCGCCGATGCGTGCCACCCAGCCACTCCTTAAAACGTCGGCCGTCCCGTCACACGCCTCCTCCCCACTACCGCGGGGGTCCGAACACACCCAAGGCGTCCGACGCGATCCGCGGAAGGCGGGGCGATCCCGGCTCACCGGACGACCACCGATTTCCAGGATATGCCTTCCCCGTGGAACCATTAACGGGACAGTCTGTGCGTCGTTCCTTCGAGCCTAAGCGACGGAGCGGACCGACTTCGCCGTCCACGCCGTCCGGTCGGCTCCGGTCTCCTCCTCGGTGATCCTGGGACGGGGGCCGACGCATGCGTCGCGGACACCCGTCCCGGCCTTTGGGACGAGCCCCCGCTTACGGCCCGTGCCGCACAACGGGCGTCCCCGGGGCGCCGGTACGCGGCATCCGGTCGCTCCTTCGGACATCGGGTCCCGTCGCACGGCTCCGGTCCACCCGGCGGCCACCGGTTGCCGCCCTGTCGGCACGGAGTCGCTGACGGAACGGTCTGTGTGTCGTCGTGTCGGGCCCGGGGGAAGAAGCGGGCCGGCCTCACCGCTCACGGTGTGCGGTCGGGTCCGACCGGCCCCGCCTTCTCGCCGCCTCCACCCGGGGTCCTACTTGGCCGACGCCTTGCGGTAGGGGAGCACGTCGTCGACGATGCCGTACTCCTTGGCCTCCTCCGCGGTGAGGATCTTGTCCCGCTCGATGTCACGGGAGATCTCCTCGACGGTGCGGTCGGTGTGCCGCGCGAGGGTGGTCTCCAACTGGTTGCGGATGCGCATGATCTCGTTGGCCATGATCTCGACGTCACTGGCCTGCCCGTGCGTTCCCTCGGTGGCGGGCTGGTGGATCAGGATCCGCGCGTTGGGCAGCGCCGTGCGCTTGCCCTTGGTGCCGCCCGCGAGCAGGACGGCCGCGGCCGAGGCGGCCTGGCCCACGCAGACGGTCTGGATGTCGGGCCGCACGAACTGCATCGTGTCGTAGATCGCCATCAGCGAGGTGAAGGAACCGCCGGGCGAGTTGATGTACAGCGTGATGTCGCGGTCGCTGTCGATGTGCTCCAGCGTCATCATCTGGGCGATGATGTCGTTGGCCGACGTGTCGTCGATCTGCACCCCCACGAAGATGATCCGCTCCTCGAAGAGCTTGTTGTAGGGGTTCATCTCCTTGACGCCGTACGTCGTGCGCTCGACGTAGGAGGGGAGGACGTAGCGGCTCTGCGGAGCCGCCGGCGCCATCCCACCGCCGTGGCGGTAGTAGGGGCTGAGGTTGTACTCGCTCATTTCCTGGCCTTCCACACTGCGCCGGTCCACAGGACTGTTGGTTCGGGGGTCGTTCAGGACCGACCGCCCGTGACGTCGGGGGTGTTCGACAGCACCTCGTCGATGAAGCCGTACTCGAGAGCCTCCTCGGCGGTGAACCACCGGTCCCGGTCGGCGTCCTTCTCGATCTGCTCGACCGTCTGTCCCGTGTGCAGCGAGATGCGCTCCAGGAACATCTTCTTCACGTAGAGCAGCTGGTCGGCCAGGATACGGATGTCGGAGGCGGTTCCCCCGATGCCACCCGACGGCTGGTGCATCATGATTCGGGTGTGCGGCAGCGCGTAGCGCTTGCCCGGCGCACCGGCGCACAGCAGCATCTGGCCCATGGAGGCGGCCAGACCCATGCCGACGGTGCGGACGTCGTTGGGGATGTACTGCATGACGTCGTAGATCGCCATTCCGGCGGTCACCGAACCGCCGGGCGAGTTGATGTACAGCGTGATGTCCCGGTGCCGGTCCTCGGCGGACAGCAGCAGCAGCTCCCCGACGATGCGGTTGGCGATGTCGTCGTCGACCTGCTGGCCGAGGACGACGATGCGCTGCCTGAGCAGGCGCTGCGACGTCTGGTCGAACATCGGCTGCATAGGTGCTTCGGCAGTACGGGCTTCGGTTTGCATGGACTCATTATGGGTCGGCGGCACTCTCGTCACCTGCTCCGGAAATCGAAACGGTTGCGACGCTTGCGACACTAACGCTGTTGCCCGACCGGCTCGCACCAGTTCACGGCCCTGTTCGCTTTCAGCGCAGGTACCCCCGCCGGTGACCAGGGAGTTTCGCGCCTGGCGAAACGCCGGTGGGCCCCGCACCCGTCGAGGTGCGAGGCCCACCCGTGGTCGGCTCCGGCGGTCAGGCCCTGGTCTCGCCGTCCCCGTCCGCGGAGTCGGTGTCGGCGGAGTCGGCGGCGGTCTCCTCCGCGTCCTCCTCACCTGAGGAGACCGTGACGGTCTCGGTCTGGGCGGCGGGGACCGCCGGCGGCTCGATGGTGTTGCCGGACTCGTCGGTGATCCTGGCCCTGGAGACCACCAGGTCCAGCGCCTTGGCGCGCACGACCTCGACGTAGACCAGCTGCAGCTGGTTGGCCTGCATCAGGCTCTGGAAGAACTGGTCGGGCGAGATCCCCATGAGCTGGGCCTGCTCGACGATGTACTGGGTCAGCTCCTCGTTGCCCGCGGCCAGCTCCTCCTGGGAGGCGAGCTGGTCGAGGATGAAACCGACCTTGACGGCCTTGGCGGCGTTCTCGGAGAGCTCGGTCTCGAACTCCTCCTCGGTCTGCTCCTGGGCCTCCAGGTAGGACTCCTTGGTCAGCCCGCTCTGGGCGAGCTGCCGCTCCAGGCTCTCGCGGCGGCGGTCGGCCTCCTGGGCGACCACGCTCTCCGGCAGCGGGACGTCCACGGACTCCACGAGCTTGTCGAGGACGCGGTCGCGGGCCTGGGAGAGCTGCTGGCGGCGGCGCGTCTCGCCGAGCCGCTCGGCCTCGCTGGCGCGCAGCTCCGCGATGGTGTCGAACTCGCTGGCCATCTGGGCGAACTCGTCGTCCAGCTCGGGCAGCTCCTTGACCTTGACGCTGTGCACGGTGACCGTGACGTCGGCGTCGCGGCCCTCGTACTCGCCGCCCACCAGCTTGGTGGCGAAGGTGGCGGACTCGCCCGCGCTCAGACCGGTGATCGCGTCGTCGAGGCCCTCCAGCATGGTGTTGGTGCCGACCTCGTAGGAGATCCCGTTGGCCTGGACGTCGTCGAGCTTCTCGCCGTCGATCGCGGCGGACAGGTCGATGGAGACGTGGTCGCCCTCCTGGGCGGGCCGGTCGACACCGGTGAGGGTGGCGAAGCGCTGCCGCAGGGTGTCGAGCCGCTCGTCGACCTGCTCGTCGGTGACCTCGGCGTCGTCGACGGTGACCTCGATGCCCTCGTAGTCGGTGACCTCGAACTTGGGGCGGACGTCGACCTCGGCGGTGAAGGCCAGTTCCTGGCCGTCCTCCAGCTTGGTGATCTCGACCTCGGGCTGGCCGAGGGCGAAGACCTCCTCCTTCTGGACGGCCTCGTTGTAGAGCTCGGGAACCGCGTGGTTGACGGCCTCGGTGATCACCGCTCCCCGGCCGACGTAGCGGTCGATGAGCCGCGCCGGAGCCTTTCCGGGCCGGAAACCCTTGATCCGGACCTGCTTGGCGAGCGACTTGTAGGTCACGTCGAAGGCGTGGTCCAGTTCCTCGAACGGAACCTCGATGGTCAGCTTGACCCGGGTCGGGCTCAGCTCCTCGACATCGGTCTTCACGGGGCGGTACTCCTAGGTTTCCGGCGATTGCGCCCGGCATGCGGAACGGTGCCCGACCGCGACACGGCGGTGGCCGACGGGCGCCGACCGGCGGGGCGTCACGAGAGACTGCTGTGGTCTCCAGCGTGGTTCTGCGGTCTGCGATCACGCTCAGTCTAGGGCAGACACGAAGGGGACGACGGTCCCGTCGGGCCGGAGCTCCACGCGGACCGTCGAGTCTCGTCGGGGAGGCGGGATTCGAACCCGCGGCCTCATGCTCCCAAAGCATGCGCGCTAACCAAGCTGCGCCACTCCCCGTGAACCACGCGGGTCCGTCGAAAAGTGCGCGACCCGCACCGCGGAGGCGGTAATGTTGTCTCCGTCGGCTCCACGAGTCTAGAGGAAACTCGGCGGTTGCCGCGCCATGCGGGTGTAGTTCAATGGTAGAACTCCAGCCTTCCAAGCTGGTCGTGCGGGTTCGATTCCCGTCACCCGCTCCAAGCCCGAAGGGCCAGGTCAGCAGTGGTTTCCCACGCGGCCTGGCCCTTTGTTCTCTCTCGACCGGTCCCCCGGGGAGACCGCGGCGCCGACCGCGCCCCCGCCCCGGCAGCGGACCGCGCGGCACCCTGACCCGACCGGTTCGCCCCGGTTTCGTTCCGTCACGGATCCCCCGTCGGTCCCTCCGCACACCGGCGCACCACAGATGTGTTCTGCATCACTTTTCTGTGTCGACCGGCGCCGGCCTCGGGGGAGGCGCCGCGCTCCCGCCCCGCTCCGGCACCTCCCCACCCTTTCCAGCGCTTTCCCGTCCCGCCCCGCCCACCGGCACGGCACACCGGCGGCCAGGCTGACGGCACGGCACGGGGGCAGAGGTATCGTCAGTGGTCAGGACCGTATGTCAGCGCCCGTCACGGAACCTCCGGGATTCTCGGGCGCCCCTCAACGTGCACGGTGGTGTGCCAGGGCTTTCGATGGGTGGGAAATGACGGGAACCGATCCGACGCGGGAGGCCGCGCCCTCACTGACGCTGGACTGGGTCTCCCAGCCGGCCGGCACGGAGCGTCCCGCGGTCGTCACCGGGGCTTTCGACATCCTGCACGTGGGACATGTCCGCTACCTCAAAAGCGTGCGGGCCCGGGGCTTCCCGCTGGTGGTCGGGGTGGAGTCCGACGAGCGGGTGCGCGCCTGGAAGGGGCCGGGGCGGCCGGTCAACCCCGCCGAGGAACGCGCCGAGGTCCTCTCCGCGCTGGCCTGCGTGGACGGGGTGTTCATCGTCTCGGGGCCGCCGGAGGCCGCCAGCTGGCGGCACTACACCGACCTGCTCGCTCCGCTGCGTCCCGCGGCGCTGGCCTACACCGAGGGCGACCGCTACGCCGAGGCCAAACGGCGTGGCGCGGAGGAGTTGGGCGCGGTCGCCTGGGAACTGCCGTTGACCCTGGGGCGCTCCACCACCGCGACTCTGGGCCAACTGGCCCGCTCCCTGTGATCCCCGCACGTCAGGGACTGGCGGGCTCCCGAGCTCTCCGCCGCCTCGGGGCCGCGTCGACGCGTTCTCCGGGGGGAGGAGGCGGAATGGCGACCGGCGCGGCGGACGTTGACTCCGGGCAGCGCGGTCGGTCTCTCCCGCCGTACGCCGCATGAAGGGGGGCACAGCGATGATGATGGGCGGCCCGCCCACAGTCCGGACACTGGTCAACGACGGTTCGGCCAAGAACGCGTCCATCCGCCCGGACACCCTGCGGCGGGTTCTGGGATACGCCAGCCCGCACTGGCGCCGCATCCTGGCGTTCGTCCTGGTGACGTCGGCCGGCGCGGGCATCGTCGTGGCCAATCCGCTGCTGCTCAAGGCGATCATCGACCACGGGATCGGCGGCGGCGACCCCTCGCTGGTGACCTGGCTGGCGCTGGCCGTGGCGGCCCTGGCGCTGGTGGAGACCGCGCTCAACCTGACCGGACGGTGGCTGTCGGCGAGCATCGGCGAGGGCGTCATCTACCTGCTGCGCACCCGGGCGTTCACGCACGTGCAGCGCATGCCGCTGGCCTTCTTCACCCGAACCCAGACCGGATCGCTGATCAGCAGGCTCAACACCGACGTCGTGGGGGCGCAGAAGGCCATCACCTCGGTGCTGCAGTCGCTGGTCTCCAACGTGGTGAGCGTCGTGGCGGTGCTCACCGCGATGTTCGCGCTGTCGTGGCAGATCACCCTGGCCGCTCTGGTGGCGATCCCGCTGTTCCTGGTTCCCGCCAAGTACCTGGGCCGCCGCCTGGCCGGGGTGCACCGCGAGAGCATGGACCTGAACGCGGACATGAGCTCGCTCATGACCGAGCGCTTCAACGTCGGCGGCGCGATGCTGGTCAAGCTGTACGGCCGCCCCGAGGAGGAGAGCGCGGAGTTCGCCGACCGGGCCAGTCGGGTGCGCGACATCGGGGTCACCCAGAGCATCTACGGCGGCCTGCTGTTCTCCATGCTCGGTCTGATCACCGCCCTGGCCACCGCGATGGTCTACGGCGTGGGCGGCAACCTGGTGCTGGGCGGCACGCTCGAACTGGGCACCCTGGTGGCGCTGGCGACCCTGCTGACCCGGCTGTACGGTCCGGTCACCGCGCTGTCCAACGTCCAGGTGGACGTCATGACGGCCCTGGTCAGCTTCGATCGGGTCTTCGAGATCCTGGACCTGAAGCCGTCGGTCGCCGAACCGGACGCCCCCGTTGACCTGCCGGGGGGCGGACTCTCGGTGGAGTTCGACCGGGTCTCCTTCCGCTATCCGGGCGCCGAGTCCTCACTGGAATCCCTGGAACTGGTGCCCCAACCGGAGCTCTCCGAGGACACCCAGGTGCTCAGCGACGTCTCGTTCACCGCGCGCCCCGGGCAACTGGTGGCCCTGGTCGGCCCGTCCGGAGCGGGCAAGACGACGCTGACCCACCTGGTGTCGCGGCTGTACGACCCCACCGCGGGGACGGTCCGCATCGGCGGCGTGGACCTGCGCCGGGCGCGCGGCCGGTCGCTGCGGGACGCGGTCGGGGTGGTCACCCAGGACACCCAGCTGTTCCACGACACCATCGGGGCGAACCTGCGCTACGCCCGTCCGGACGCCACGGACGACGAGCTCGTCGAGGCGATGCGCGCCGCCCAACTGGGGGCGCTGCTGGAGGCGCTGCCCAACGGGCTGGACACGATGGTCGGGGACCGCGGCTACCGCCTGTCGGGCGGGGAGAAGCAGCGTCTGGCCATCGCCCGCCTGCTGTTGAAGGCTCCGGCGGTGGTGGTACTGGACGAGGCCACCGCGCACCTGGACTCCGAGTCCGAGGCGGCGGTGCAGGAGGCGCTGGCCAAGGCGCTGCGGGGACGGACGTCGCTGGTCATCGCCCACCGGTTGGCCACCGTGCGCGAGGCCGACCTGATTCTGGTGCTGGAGGACGGCCGCGTCCTGGAGCGCGGCACCCACGAGGAACTGCTGGCGCGCGGCGGCCTGTACACCGCCCTGTACCGGACCCAGTTCGCCTCGCAGGACCGGTCACGGCGCAGCGCGGCGAACTGACCCCGGGGCGGGCTCCCGGTGCGGCACCGGCTCCACGGGGCTTGGAACCCCAGCCCCGTGGGGGGTGGGTCGGCAGCGGGGCGGGGTGCCCCGGGCGCCGTCCCGGCCTCAGGCAGCCGTCTTCCCGGCCCTCTTGCCCTTCTTGCCCTTCTTGCGCTTCTTGCCCTTCTCCGGCTTCTCGGTCGCGCGCGACCGCGTCTCCTCCGCCTTCCGCTTCCCGTTCTTCTTCGACTTCTTCGCCTTCCGCTTCCCGTCTTTCTTCGGCTTCTTCGCGTCCTTGCCGGTCAGATGGGGGCGAAGCGCCGGAGGCAGGGCAGCCAGGCCCGGTCCTCCGGCAAAGATCCAGTCGTCCAGCTCCCCGATCAACCGGTCCTCGGTGAAGTCACCGAGCCAGACCGGCCGCCCTCCGGCGGCCCTGCCCCGGGCGGACGGCTGGACGACCACCACGTTGGCCCTGAAACAGATCCCGAGGCACGTGCTGACCCGGACCGGAACGGCGCGGTCCTCGTGGTCGCGCAGCGCGCCGAGCCGCGCCAACTGCCCCTTGTGGTCGACCCCCGGCCGTTTCTTCCTCGTCCCGCAACAGCAGCCCCGACAGACCACGAGCCGACACGGCTGCTCCCCAGATGCCATGGCATCACAGTAATTTCCCCGGTCAAACCGGCCGCCGCCGGACGACGCTCCGCGTCAGCGTTCCGGGTCCCGGCCGCTGCTCCGGTCCCTGACGTAGTCGCTGGCGCGCTCGCTCGCCTTGTCGATGTGCTCGTCGTACTTGCCGCCGGTCCGCCGCTTGGCGTACTCGGCTCCCCTGTCGAGCCCCCGGTCCACCTTGTCGCTGTGCTTTCCGGCGAGTTTCCTGGCCCTGTTGAAGGCGTCCTTCAGTCCCATGCTCATCCCCCCGTGGGAAGAGGCGAAGTCCCCACTTCGCGTCCGACCGCTCCCCCTACCCCGCCGATCAGGGGTTATGTCCGTTTCAGGAATCTCACACCCCCAGTACGGCGCGCGCCACGGAGAAGTAGATGAGCAGGCCGGTGGCGTCCACCAGTGTCGAGACCAGCGGCGCGGACACCACCGCGGGGTCGACCCCGACCCTGCGGGCCAGCAGCGGCATGGTGCTGCCGATGATCGCCGCCCACGTGCAGATCGCCACCACCGACAGCGCGACGGCGGTCGCGATCCCCGCCCCCACCAGCAGGGAGCCGATGACCAGCGCGATTCCGGCGAGCATGAACCCCAGCAGCAGGCCGACCCGGGACTCCTTCCAGATGACCCGGTGCAGGTCGCGCAGGCGCACGTCGCCCACTGCCAGAGCGCGCACGACGGCGGTGGCCGACTGGGACCCGACGTTGCCCCCCGTCCCGGTGAGCATCGGAACGAACAGGGCCAGCGCGGTCACCTGCTCCAGGGTCGCCTCGAAGCCCTGCATCACGTTGACGGTCAGCGTGGAGGCGACGATGAGCAGCAGCAGCCAGACCGAGCGGGCGCGGGCCAGCCGCAGCACGCCGACCGCGACGTAGTGCCCGTGGACCGGCTGGGAGGCGGACTGGCGGGCGATGTCCTCGGAGTCGGCCGCCTCGATCAGTTCCAGGGCGTCGTCGAAGGTGAGCAGGCCCACGAAGCGGTCCTCGGAGTCGACCACGGGCAGTGCGACGAGGTTGGCCTCCTGCATGAGGCGGGCGGCGTCCTCGGCGGAACCGGTGGCGTGGGCGCGGGGCGTGAACACGTCCACCAGGTCCTTGAGGAGGCTGTCGGGGGCACTGGTCACCAGATCGCTCAACTGCACCATCCCGGAGAGCCGGCGCCCGTTGTCGACCACGGGCAGCACGTAGACGGTCTCGGCCTCGGCGCCCTTGGCGCGCACCACCTCGAGCGCCCGCGCGACCGTGAGGTCGCGGTGCAGGACCACCGTGTCGGGTGTCATGTAGCGGCCGACGGAGCCCTCGGGATAGCCCAGCAGGGCCGCGGTCATACGGCGCTCGGCGGGGCTGAGACCGGCCAGCGCCCGTGTGGCGATCTTGGCCGGGGCCTCCTCGATGAGCCGGGCCCGGTCGTCGGGGTCCATCTTCTCCACCAGCTCCCGGAAGGCCGTGTCGCGCAGCCCCGCGAGGATCGCCTGCTGCTGGCCGGGGTCGAGCTCCTCGAAGACCTCCAGTTCCCGGTTCTTGTCCAGCAGGCGGAAGGGGATGATGGCCCGTTCCGGGGGCATGCGGGCCAACGCGTCGGCGATCTCGTAGGGGGGATGCTCGGCCAGCCACAGCCGCATCCCGATCAGATCATCGGTGTCGAGCAGGTCGGCCAACTCGATCGGCTTCTCGGCGTCGGTCATCTGATTCGCGGTGTGGGATCCCGTGCCCGCGCGGGCCGGGGACACCGCACCTCCTCACAGCGGTCAGCGGCGGGTGTGAACCGTGGCACAGCGACTGGTACGGGTGTCGCCGCCGTCGGGAGTGCGCGGACGGCACGGCGCGCGACCGCGGCGGCGTCGCCGGGACTGCGGAGAGGTGGCGCGCCCGCACGGGCGGGGCGGACCTCAAGGAGAGTCTTCCCAACGGGCGGTCAGCGACGCAACGGCGGGTGTGGCCGTGCCCCAGAAAACCGTACGCCGCGCGGAGGGCACGGGGATCAGCGGGTCCGCCAGAGCACCACGAGGGCGCGGTCGTCGTTCTTGTCCTTGCTCAACGTGTCGACCAGGCGTTCGGTGCCGGGGCCGAACCCCACCGCGACCAGGCTCTCGGCCGCTCCCAGAAGCCGGTCCACACCGGCGTCGAGATCCTCCCCCGGAGTTTCGACGAGGCCGTCGGTGTAGAGCATGATGGCGTCGCCCGGACGCAGCCGGCCGCGCACCGGCGTGTAGCTCATCGACGGTATGACGCCGAGCACGACGCCCTTGGCGTCGGCGGTGCCCCACTCGCCGGTCGTGTGGTCGAACTGCACGGCGGGCGGGTGCCCGGCCGAGCTGAGGAGGTACTCCCCGGTCGCCAGGTCGACGCTCAGGTGCACCGCGGTGACGAAGCCCTCACCCACGGCGGTGCGCATCAGGTAGTCGTTGCAGTGCTCCAGGAACTCGCCGCGCGGAACCGCGCCGATCAGGCCGCCGAAGGCGCCCGAGAGCAGCAGCGCGCGGGTCCCCGCGTCGACGCCCTTGCCCGAGACGTCCACCACCGCGATGTCGAGTTGGTCGTCGCGGAGCATGGAGACCACGAAGTCGCCTCCGAAGGAGGACCCGCCCGCCTGCCGCAGCACCTTGGCGGAGTGCCATCCCGCGGGCAGGTCGGGCAGCCGCCCCTGGGCGCGGATGCGGTCGCGCAGTTCGAGGAGCATCTTCTCGCCGTCGAGCCCGTGCACTCCGAGCCGCTCCCGCACCCCCGACAGCAGGTAGGCCACGACCGCGGTGACGCCGATGGTGACGGCCAGTCCCGGTCCCACCTGGCTGAGGTCCAGCGCGTAGGCGGTGAAGGCGAGGACCACGGCCACGACCCCGAGCAGGAAGGCCAGGCTCCTGCGTTTGAGCAGCAGCCCGCCCGCCAGGACGGTGAGGATGACGGCGCTGGGCGGGAACCAGCCCTGCGGGCCCCACACCGCGCCGACGCCGATTCCGACGGCCAGCATGACCAGGGTGATGAGGACGAGCCGGTAGCGGAAGAGCACTTTGCGCCGGAGCAGCGCAACGGCGCGCTGCACCAGCGAGCGGGTGGAGCGGAGGAGCCTGGCGGGCGGAGAGGTGCTCATCGCTGCCGAACTGTAGCGCGCGAAACCCACCCAAGCACGTTGCCCCGCGTCCACTCACCACGAGACTTCACATAACGGACCAACCGATATCCGCCCAGCGCACACACGGGGAAACTCACAGAACAGCCCATGATTAAGTATGCGCATCCCCAACCCCATCCGTCAGGTCCACGGCCCGATTCCCACTCGCGAAACCGCGCGGTAAATCTCTCACGTCTCCCGCCGACCCCACCCGCCGCGTCTCTTCCGCCACTTTCCGCCACAGCGTTCCCCTCCCGCCCCAAAGCCGCTCTGACGCGGGGATTCGGACGGAAAAACCGGTGGCGGGAACGGCTTGTCGGCGGTAGGCAGGAGGCCATGTCCACTCCACACCACTCATCCGCGTCGGACGCGCTGCCGGTCCGTCCCGTGGCCGATTCCGAGTTCGCCGAGTTCTGCCGGACCTTCGGCGAGGCCCTGCTCTTCCCCTCCCCCGAGGAGGAGGTCGAGTCGCTGCGCGCCTACGTCGACCTCGACCGCACGCTCGCCGCCTTCGACGGCGACCGGGTCGTCGGCACCGCGATGCTGCTCTCCTTCGAGGCGACTCTGCCGGGCGGGGTCCGTCCGGTCGCGGGTGTCTCCGCTGTCGGCGTCCTGCCCACACACCGCCGCCGGGGTGTGCTCACCGCGCTGATGCGCCGCCAACTGCACGACGTCCACGAACGCGGTGAGGAGGCGGTGGCCACGCTGTTCGCCTCCGAGGGGGGCATCTACGGGCGGTTCGGCTACGGTCTGGGCTCGATGCTGGGCACCGTCACCGTCCACCGCGGCGAGGGGGTGCTGCGCGCGGACGCCCCGCGTGATCCCGCGCTGCGGACGCGTATGGTCACTCCCGCCGAGGCACGCGAGGAGGCGGCCCGGGTGCACGAGACCGCCCGTCTCGACCGTGTCGGCGAGTTCCGCCGGAACGGGTGGTGGTGGAACCGGGTGCTGCGCTCCCCCGGCGGGCAGGACGGTTTCGGCCCGGCCAAGTGCGTCGTGGTGGAGAACGACTCCGGGGCGGCGGGATACGCGCTGTACCGGACGCGGCAGGGCTTCGACGCCTTCGGCAACGCCGACTCCGCCCTGGAGGTGGTGGAGGTGCACGCCGTCCGACCCGCGGCCCTCGTCCGGCTGTGGGAGTTCCTGCTCAACCGCGACCTGGTGGGCAGCGTCACCGCGAGGCTGCGCCCGGCCGACGACCCGCTGCTGTACCTGCTGGCCGACCGCCACCGGGCGCGGTGGACCCCCAACACCGGGTTCTGGGGGCGACTGGTGGACGTGCCCAGGGCGCTGTCGGAGCGCTCCTACGCGGCGCCGGTGGACGTGGTCGTCGAGGTCACCGACGCGGTGTGTCCGTGGAACCGGGGGCTGTGGCGGTTGCACGCCGACGGGGACTCCGCGCACTGCGAGCGCACCGACCGTCCCGCCGACCTCTCCCTCGACGTGGAGGTGCTGAGTTCGGCGTACCTGGGCGGCGAGCCGCTCACCGGCTACGCGGCCGCGGGTCTGGTGCGCCAGTCGCGTCCGGAAGCGGTCCTGGCGCTGTCCGCGGCGCTGACCACGCCGACACTGCCGCACTGCTCGGTCATCTTCTGACGCCGAACGGTTCCGGGCGGGGTGAGGGACTTGTCGCCGTCGGGGGACTGTGCGGTCGGCGTGTGACGCGCTAGCGTCGGTGTCGCACCGCGCCGAATGCCGTACCCCCCGGCAGCCCGTCCGCCGCGATGCGGACGTGTGAGGCGCACGATCCGGCCGGGCTCCCCGCTTCGGAGCGCGACCCCCCGTGCGCGCGGAGCACGGCCCGGCCGCCCGGGGAGGCGAGGGGGAGTCCGTGTCCCAGACACGGCAGCGCAGCGGATTCCCCGTACGGCTCCCCGGTGTCGGCCGAGTGCGGATGCGTACCGGCTTTCCGCCTACGGAAGCGGCGGCAACTGGCCGGTGGCCTCGTAGTCGGAGAGCATGCCGATACGGCGACTGTGACGTTCCTCACCGCTGTAGGGCGTGGTGAGGAAGACCTCGACGAACCCGGTGGCCTCGTCGGGCGAGTGCATCCGGGCGCCGATGCTGATCACGTTGGCGTTGTTGTGCTCGCGGGCCAGGCGGGCCGTCTCCGCGCTCCACGCCAGGGCGGCACGCACGCCCTTCACCTTGTTCGCGGCGATCTGCTCGCCGTTTCCCGAACCGCCCAGGACGATGCCGAGCGCCCCGGGGTCCTTGGCGACCCCCTCGGCGGCGCGCAGCACGAACGGGGGGTAGTCGTCGACCGCGTCGTAGACGGCCGGGCCGGCGTCGACCACCTCGTGTCCCTGCTCCCGGAGCCAGGAGACGAGGTGCTGTTTCAGTTCGTAGCCGGCGTGGTCAGATCCGATGTAGATACGCACGGCCCCAGTTTCGCAGGCCGCCCGGGCGGACGTGTGTCCGGGAGCGCCGCCCGGCGGTCGCGGACCGCCGGGCGGCGCGGAGCCCGTCCGCGGACCGCTCAGCCGGCGGCGAAGGTGACCGCCGCGCCCAGCAGGCCGAAAACGGCGGCGGACACGAGGAAGACCAGGTTGATCAGCACCAGGAGCTTGATGTCCTTGCTCAGCGGAACCGCTTTGGACTCCGTCTTCTTGCTCAACTCACACCACCTCGACGGGAACGGACAAAACACTCACCAAAGACGATGCTAGCGCTCCCCACCAGCTGGTATGGGGAGGGTAAAGCCGGTCAGGCCCAGTGCGGCGGAACGTCGTTCAGCAGCTCCTCGATGCGGGACGTCCCGTCCCGGTCGGTCGCCTCGCCCCAGCCCGGTCCGTACTCGTCGGACGTGGTGTCGGGCAGGATCTCCAGGTCGTCGTCGAAGACGACCAGGCGCTCTTCGTCCGGTTCGCTCATGTTCGCTCCTTCACGCCGTCGCGGCTAGTCGAAGATGGGTTGGCGGGTCCGGCTCCGCTTGAGTTCGAAGAACCCGTCGGTTCCCGCGACCAGCAGGACGCCGTCCCACAGCCGGCCGGCGGCCTCGCCCCTGGGGGCGGGGGACACGACGGGACCGAAGAAGGCGACGTTCCCGACCGAGATCACGGGGGTGCCGACCTCCTGGCCGACCCTGTCCATGCCGTCATGATGCGACTTGCGCAGGGCCTCATCGTAGTCAGTGCTCCGCGCGGCTTCGATGAGGTCCGCCGGTTGACCGGCGTCGGCCAGCGCCGCCGCGACGGTCTCCAGGGAGCGGGGCTGGGCGCGGTTGTGCAGGCGGGTGCCCAGGGCGGTGTAGAAGCGCCCCAGTTCCTCGTTGCCCAGGCGCTGTTCGACCGCGACGGCCACGCGCACCCCCCACCAGGACTGCTCGCGGAGCATTCTGCGGTAGTCCTCGGACACATCCTTGTCCTCGTTGAGCACGGCCAGGCTCATGACGTGCCAGCGCGGGCGCACCGGGCGGACCCTCTCGACCTCCAGCAGCCAGCGCGACGCCATCCACGCCCACGGGCACAGGGGGTCGAACCAGAAGTCCGCGCGAACGCGTTGCTCGGTCACCGTTTGCCTCCTCACATCTCACCAAGAAACTGGACAAAAACCTTAAAGTGCCCAGTTCTTCCTGCGAAAACCACGGGTATCAGTTCCGCATTCCAGCCCTTGGCGTGGCAGGATCGAACCGGATCATCAGACGGTGGCCGCCCGTCCGCGTTCCGTGGGCACGGCGACGGCCGACCGAGGCGGTCGACACCGACGACAGCTGTGAAGGGAGCGGGTCGTGGCAGGCAACCTGACACGTGAGGAGGCACGGGAGCGGGCGCGGATTCTCGACGTCGACTCCTACGCCGTGGAACTCGATCTCACCTCGAGCGACCAGACCTTCACCTCCACCACCGCGATCCGGTTCCGCTGCTCCGAACCGGGCGCGGCGAGCTTCGTGGACCTGACGGCCCCGACCGTACACGAGGTCCACCTGAACGGGAGCGCGCTCGACCCGGCCGAGGTGTTCGACGGGGAGCGGATCACCCTGCCCTCGCTGCGGGCCGACAACGAGCTGCGCATCGTCGCCGACGCGGCCTACATGCGCACCGGCGAGGGGCTGCACCGGTTCGTCGACCCCGTCGACGGCAACGTCTACCTCTACACCCAGTTCGAGACCGCCGACGCGCACCGGATGTACGCGTGCTTCGACCAGCCCGACCTCAAGGCGACGTTCGAGCTGGGCGTCCTGGCCCCGGCGGACTTCGAGGTCGTCTCCAACACCGCGCCCGACGTCGTGCGCGAGCCGGCCGGAAACGGCACCGCGGTGCGCTGGCACTTCCCGCCGACCGAGCGGATGTCGACCTACATCACCGCTCTGGTGGCCGGCCCCTACCACGTGGTGCGCGACGAGCACGACGGCATCCCGCTGGGCGTGTACTGCCGGGCCTCGCTCGCCCAGCACCTCGACGCCGACGCGATTCTCGAGGTCACCAAGCAGGGCTTCGACTTCTACCACCGCCTCTTCGGCATCCGCTACCCCTTCGGCAAGTACGACCAGCTGTTCGTCCCGGAGTTCAACGCCGGGGCGATGGAGAACGCCGGAGCGGTCACCTTCCTGGAGGACTACGTCTTCCGCTCGCGGGTCACCGACGCCCGCTACGAGCGCCGCGCCGAGACGATCCTGCACGAGATGGCCCACATGTGGTTCGGTGACCTGGTCACCATGCGCTGGTGGGACGACCTGTGGCTCAACGAGTCGTTCGCCACCTTCGCCAGCGTGTACTGCCAGGCCGAGGCCACCCGGTGGACGGACGCCTGGACCACCTTCGCCAACGTGGAGAAGGCGTGGGCGCTGCGCCAGGACCAACTGCCCTCCACCCACCCGATCGCCGCCGACATCCCCGACATGCAGGCGGTCGAGGTCAACTTCGACGGCATCACCTACGCCAAGGGCGCCTCCGTGCTCAAGCAACTGGTGGCCTACGTGGGCGTGGACGCGTTCTTCGCCGGGGTGCGCGCCTACTTCGCCGAGCACGCCTGGGGCAACACCGAACTGTCGGACCTGCTGGTCAAGTTGGAGGAGGCGTCGGGCCGCGACCTGTCGCACTGGTCGCGGGAGTGGCTGGAGACCGCGGGCGTCAACACCATGCGCCCGGACTTCGAGGTGGACGCCGACGGCAACTTCACCTCCTTCGCGGTGCTCCAGGAGGCCCCGGCGAACCACCCGACGCTGCGCTCGCACCGGCTGGCCATCGGCCTGTACGACCGGACCGACAAGGGCATCGTGCGCCGCGGGCGGGTGGAGCTGGACGTCAGCGGCGAGCGCACCGAGGTGCCCGAACTGGTCGGCACGGCCCAGCCCGACCTGGTGCTGATCAACGACGACGACCTCACCTTCATCAAGCTGCGCCTGGACGAGCGGAGCCTGCGCACGGTGGTCGAGCACGTCGGCGAGATCGCCGAGTCGCTGCCCCGGACGCTGGCCTTCGCCGCGGCCTGGGACATGACCCGCGACGGCGAGATGCCCGCACGCGACTACGTGCGCCTGGTCAGTGCCAACCTGAGCGGGGTCGGCGACGTCGCGGTGGCCCAGACGCTGCAGCGCCAGGCCGTCTCCACGCTGGTCAACTACGTCGCCCCGGCCTGGCGGGCGGAGGGCTTCGACCTGCTGGCCACCCGGCTGCGCGAGCTGCTCAGCTCCGCGGAGCCGGGCAGCGACCTGCAACTGGTCTACGCGCACGGGTTCGCCGACGCCGCGCGCTCCCCGGAGCACCTGTCGCTGCTGCGCGGCATCTACGACGGCGCGATCGAGGTCGACGGGCTGAAGGTCGACACCGACCTGCGCTGGACGCTGCTGCGCCGCCTGGTCGCGGCCGGGGCTGCCGGTGAGGCCGAGATCGCCGCCGAACTGGAGCGCGACCCCACGGCCGCGGGCGAGCGGGCCGCCGCGGGCTGCCGGGCCGCCATCCCCACCGCCGAGGCCAAGGCGGCGGCCTGGGAGCGGCTCACCGGCGGCGACCTGGCCAACGCGGAGTTCCGCGCGACCCTCGGCGGCTTCACCGAGCCCGCGCACAGCGAGCTGCTGCGCGAATACGTCGACCGCTACTTCGGCCTGCTCGGCGAGGCGTGGGCCAAGTGGACCGGCGAGTTCGCCCAGACCTTCGCGGAGTTCGCCTACCCGGGGTACCTGGTCGAGGAGGAGACGCTGCGCCGCACCGACTCCTACATCGAGTCGGAGAACCCGCCCCCGGCCCTGCGCCGCCTGCTGCTGGAGGGCCGCGCGGGCGTGGAGCGCGCCCTGCACGCCCAGGCAAGGGACGCCGAGGCCGCGGGCTGAGCCCCGGTCCGACCGCCGTGAACGGTGGCCGCCGCGCGAAGCGGCGGCCACCGGAGAAGTATCAGGGTCACCCCGACCCGAGAGGGTCTTTCACCTCAGCCCGTGGGGGTGGGCGGGCAATTGTCGAGGAGGCGCTCGCCCCGGGGGGCGCGCCGGCAGCCCGTGGCCGCCCCCCGGACCACATCTCCGGAACGCCCCGTCGTCTCTCTCCACCTCCCGGCATTGGTTCCACGCCGGCCGGGGCCGCCCCGGCGGGCGGCCGTGGTGAGTGGGCAGAACCGGGCGCGCGACCCCAAAGGCATTTCATGTGGCCACGGGATCACGCTCCGTTGTTTCCGGGAACAGACCCGCTGGCGGGAACCGAGACCGGCACCTCCGGGTTCCGCCACTACTGATGAGTCGGCCGCGGACCGAGCATCGGGCGGCGGGGCGCGGGCAGTTCTCCTCCCGCCTCCGGGCGCGGAGCCAGGTCGGCCAGGTCACCGAGAGCGGCGCGCACCGCCGCGCCCCGCTCCGGGTGGGTCGCCAGGTCCTCCAGGAACACCGGTTCGCCCTCGCCGTTGGTCAGCGGGATGCGCCAGTTCGGATATCCGCCGCTGGTCCCCGGCTGGTTCTGCATGCGGTGGTCGCCGACCAGGTCGGTCAGGGCGACGCCGACCAGCTTCGAGGGGGTGCGCCTCAGGTACCCGTGCAGGGCGGTGACCACCGCGGCGGGGTCGGCCACCGGGTCGACCGAGGGGTCGAGCAGCCCCAAGTCCACCAGGAGCGCGCGCCAGGCGGCGACCCGCTCCTCGGCGTCGGCGCGCTCCTCCTCCACCGGGCGGGTCAGCAGGTCGAGGTGGGCGCGCAGTTCGACGTGCTCGGCCGTGACGTAGGAGGCGACCGGCGGCAGGTCGTGGGTGGCGACGGTGGCCAGGCAGTCGGTGCGCCAGGTCTCCGGGCGGCGCGGGCGGCCGTTCTCGTCGTGCTCGAACCACAGCACCGAGGTGCCCAGCACCCCGCGCTCGTCCAGGTGCTCGCGGACCCACGGTTCGACGGTGCCCAGGTCCTCGCCCACCACCAGCGTGTCGGACTCGTGGGCGGCCAGCAGCAGCGCGCCGACCGTCCCCTCGTGGTCGTAGCGCACGTAGGCGCCGTCGGCCGGGGAGGCGCCCTCGGGCACCCACCACAGCCGGAACAGCCCCATGACGTGGTCCATCCGGACGCCGCCCGCGTGCCGCATCACCTGCCGCAACTGCTCCAGGAACGGCCGGTAGCCCTGTTCGGCGAGGCGGACCGGATGCCACGGGGGCTGGCCCCAGTCCTGGCCCTGCTGGTTGAACTCGTCCGGCGGGGCCCCGACGTGGATTCCCGGGACGAGCGTGTCGCGGTACATCCACGCGTCCGCGCCGCCGCTCTGCGCGCCGACCGCGAGGTCGTGCACGATCCCGATGTCCATTCCGGCCCGGCGGGCGCCGGACTGGGCCGCGGCGAGCTGCCCGTCGAGGATCCACTGCGCCCAGCGGTGGAAGTCGACGGTCTGTCGGCGGCGCTGCGCCTCGGCTCGGACCGCGGCGGAGTCGGCGGTCCGCAGCGGCTCGGGCCAGCGGCGGTAGTCGAACCCGTGCTCCTCGGCGATCGCGCACCAGGTGGCGTAGGACTCCAGCGCCTCGCCCTCACGGGCCAGGTAGGCGCGCAGCTCCTGCTCCCGGTCGGCGGAGCGCCGCACGTGGAAGAGGATCTCCAGCGCGCTGCGCTTGGCGTGCCAGACCGCGTCGCGGTCCAGCAGGTCGGCGGTGCGGCCCTGTTCGCGCAGCGGGCGGGCGAGGCGCTGGACCGTCTCGCGCTGCATGGAGTTCAGGCGCGCGTACTCGGGGATGTCCT
This sequence comes from Thermobifida halotolerans, assembly GCF_003574835.2. NCBI lineage: Bacteria > Bacillati > Actinomycetota > Actinomycetes > Streptosporangiales > Nocardiopsidaceae > Thermobifida > Thermobifida halotolerans. The sequence goes on from NZ_CP063196.1 coordinate 3,075,235, forward strand.
CGACTCGGACGTAGAGAGGGCTGGCGTAGCGGCGGCTGACCGGCAGGTAGGGGGAGGCTTCGAGGGGCGGCAGCGGCTCGGTGGCGTGGAGCGGGTTGACGAGGGTGAAGGAGGCGCCCAGGTCGCGTGCCGCCCAGGCGGACAGTTCGGCGAGGTCGTGCAGGTCGCCCATCGCCCAGGAGACACGGGAGCGGACCGAGTACAACTGCGCCATCAGGCCCCACATCCGGCGCCCCGCGAGTTCCGGCAGCCGGTCGGGCACCACCAGCAGGGGCGCCTGTTCGTGGCCGCGGTCGTGCTCCACGTGCAACCGGTGCGCTCCCAGCGGCAGCCCGTCTCCGGGATCGGCGCGTCCTCCGTCGGCGAGTTCCACCCGGGCGCGGGCCCCCTCGGGAAGCGCGAGCCGTGGGGCGCGGCCCCGGCGGGCGACGACGGCCGGGGGCAGCAGGCGTGCGGCCCGGCGCTCCCGGTGCTCCTCGAGGGCGGCGCGGGGGTCGCTCACGTCGACTCCCAGGGCGGTGAGTACGTGGCGCAGGGTGGGCGGGGGGACCGTGGTCCGGTCGCCCCGCCAGTCCACGTAACTTGTCGAGACGCCGTGTTCCTCGGCCAGTCGGACCAGCTCAGCATCGCTCACACCACCCGATGATGCCGCAGAGGGCCCCGAATCGGCGGTATCTGTGACCGCCAGTCGTGAACACGGACAAGATTTCTCCGCGTTATCGGATCTTCACGCTCCGTTCTCCAAAAATACGAGAGAAATCATCCCATGAATGCGGCCATACTTGTCTGGTGCTCAAGTCCTACCGTCCGCTGCTGTCGGTTCCCCACCTGCCCGGGCTCTTCCTCTGGTCGCTGGCCGCCCGGTTGAACATCGCGGGCCTGCCGATCGGGATCACCTTCCTGGTGGCCGACTGGACCGGCTCCTACGCCCTGGCCGGGGCGGTCAGCACCACCCTGACCGTGGGCGCCGCGGTGGCGGGGCCGCTGCGCGGCCGCAGCGCCGACCGGGGGCGCACCGACCGGCTCATGGCCGTGTGCGGACTGTGCTACGGGACCGGTCTGGTGGTGCTGGCCCTGCTGCCCGCCCCGCTGTGGTGGCTGTCCTTCCCCCTGGCCCTGGCCACCGGCCTGTTCACCCCTCCGGCCTCCCAGGTGGGCCGGGCGCTGTGGCCGCACCTGACCTCGGGGCGGACGCGCACGGCCATGTACGCGGCCGAATCCACCTTCCAGGAACTCGTGTTCGTCGTGGGACCGCTCGTGGCGGCCGCGGCCGTGGGCGTGGGCGGCGGCCGCGGCGCCGTGCTGCTGATCGCGGTGGTGACGGTGGCGGGCTCCGCGGGGTTCGCCCTCGCGATCCGCCGGGCCGGTCTGGCCACCCCGCCGCGGCCCGCGACCGGCGCCGCCCCCCTCACGGGGAGGCGCCGGTCGCTGCTGCTGCAACCGGAACTCGGTCTCCTGGTCGCCGTGTGCATGCTGCTGATCGCCGGACTGGCCGCCGTGGACCTCGTCATCGTGGCCTGGGCGCGGGAGTTGGGCCGTCCCGGCATCGCCGGGGCGCTCGCTGCCATCTGGTCCGTCGGGTCGCTGGTCGGCGGACTGGTCGCGGGCGGACTGGCCGGTCCGCCGCGGATCAGCCGCCGCGCGTTCGCCGCCGCCGCGGGCACCGTGCTGCTGGTCCCGCTGCTGCCTCCGGTGCTGGTGCTGCCCACGCCGTGGCTGCTGGCCCCGGTGCTGTTCGTCGCGGGCCTGGCGATCGCCCCGACGCTGGCGGCGGCCACCGAGCGGATCAGCGACGTGGCCCCCAACGACCGGCGCGCCGAGGCGTTCGGCTGGATGAACACCGGCATCACCACCGGAGTGGCGGCCTCCGCGCCGCTGACCGGGTGGCTGGTGGACGGGGGCGGCCCCGCTCTGGGCGTGGTGGGCGGCGCGGCCATGGTGCTGGGGGCCGCCGTGCTGACACTGGGGGTCGGGCGGACTCCCCGGCGGTGCTCCGATCCGGTGCCCGCCGCCTGACCAGTCCGCCGGACCGGCCCTACCGGCGCCAGATCTCCGGAACGCGGCCGTGCCACGGCAGGGCCGCCTCCAACTGTGCCGACAGGGAGATGAGCGTGCCCTCCGCGCCGAGCCGTCCGGCGAGCATCACCCCCACGGGCAGCCCGTCGGCGGTGGTGTGCAGCGGGACGCTCACCGCCGGCTGCCCGGTGATGTTGTAGACGTTGCCGAAGGGGGTGAAGACGTTCATGCGGGCGAACTCCTCGGCGGGGTCGCCGGTGGCGTCGAAGTACCCCACGGGAACCGGCGGCATGGCCAGTGTGGGGGTGAGGACCGCGTCGTAGGGGGCGAACACGGTCAGCGCGCGGCGGGCGAAGCGCCGCAGCCCCGCGGCGGCGTCCAGGTAGGCGGACGCCGACGTGGCCCGTCCCCGTCCGCGCAGCCAGCGGGTCAGCGGACGCAGCCGGTGCTCGTCCTCGGGCGGGACCGGGGACCGGGCGGCCGTCACCGCCCACACGGTCGCGAAGTGGCGCATGTGGGAGCCGTCGAAGGGCGGTTCGATCTCCTCGACGTCGTGCCCCAGTTCCGCCAGCAGCCGGACGGTCTTGTGGTAGGCCGCCAGGACGTCGGGATGCACCCGCACCTCGGGCAGCGGCGGAACGGCGAAGCACGCCACCCGCAGCCGCCCCGGATCACGTCCGGCGTGGGCCAGGAACGTCTCTCCCCCGGCGGGCGGCGGCGCCGGGTAGGGGTCGCCGAGGCCGTTGACGGCGATGGCGTCGAGCAGCAGGGCCGCGTCGGCGACCGTGCGGGCCAGCGGCCCGGTGACGGCCAGGCCGAGCAGGTCGGTGCGCAGCGGTGCCGTGGTGACGCGGCCCCGGGTGGGTTTGATCCCGTAGATCCCGCACACGCTGGCGGGGATGCGGATCGAACCGCCGCCGTCGCTGCCCTGGGCGAGGGGGGCCAGCCCGGCGGCCACCGCGGCCGCCGCCCCGCCGCTGGAGCCGCCCGCCGAGCGGGTGGTGTCCCACGGGGTGCGCGCGGGAGGGGCGACCTCGTTCTCGGTGTAGCAGGGCAGGCCGAACTCGGGGGTGTTGGTCTTGCCGGGGATGACGGCTCCGGCGCGCCGCAGCGCGGCGACGTAGCCCTCGTCGGCGTCGGCGACGTGTCCGCCGAACACGCCCGACCCCAGGGTGCAGCGCACTCCGGCGACCATGTCCAGGTCCTTGATCGGAACGCTCAGGCCCAGCAGAGGGGGCAGCCGTTCCGGAGCCTCGGACAGCACCCGCCTCTCCGCGATCCGCGCCTGCCGCCGCGCCAGTTCCGGGGTGACCGTAACGAAGGCCCCCACCTCGTCACCGAGCCGTTCGATCCGGTCCAGGTAGTGGTCGGTGATCTCGACGGGGGACAGTTCCCGGCGCCTGACCAGCTCCGCCTGCCGCACCGCGGTGAAGTCGTGGATCTCGCTCACGAACATCGAGGTTAGACGGGTGGCGGCGGAGGTTCCGGCGGCGGAAAGTGTCCTGCGCTGCGCGCGCCCGCGCGTGAGGGATCATTCTTCCCAGGTCGGCCGCTGGCGACACGTGTAGGAAAGCGCCATCGGGGGAACAAAAGTGTACGTCCCAGTGGACTAGGACCTGACACGGAAGCGAACTACCCTACTCAGACGTGGAATCGGCAACCAGCACCAAACCGGACGAGCCCTCGACCGCCGACAACGAGAGCCGGCGTGGGAACGGGTCCCCCTCATCCTTCTCCCGGCCCACCAGCAGGCCGGCGGCGCCCCGGACGGACGCGCTGCTGCGGACCTACCGCTCACTGCTGAAACCGGACACGGCACGCCGCTGGCTGCCCAGAGCACTCGCCTGTCTGGTCGCGGCCGTGGCCGTGGGACTCCTGTCCGGGAGCTGGCGGATCGGTGTGACGGCCGGAGCCGCGGTGCTCATCGGCTTCATCGTCCACACCTCCCAGCGCCGGTCCGAGATCCCGCAGTGGCGCAGGCCCTCCTCCGCGCGGCGGCGCACCGAGGCGCAACTGAAGGTCATGCAGCGCTTCGGCTACCGGGTGCTGCACGCCCGGCGCATCCAGGACGGCAACGGCCAGATCGACCACTTCATCGTGGGACGGCGCGGCGCCTTCGCCATCGACTCCGAGACCTGGGACAAGCGCCTGCCGCTGCGCAACAAGCTGGAGAAGCTCTACCACGGCCGGTTCTCCAAGAACGAGCGCATCGACGAGGCGCTGGCCGAGGCGCGCAACGCCGAGCGGCTGATCAGCCAGGAGCTGGGCCGCGAGATCAGGGTGCGCGCCGCGCTGGCGATCTACGGCCCCAGCATGCCCTGGGACAGCCACCGGCTGCGCGGGGTCGACATCATCGTCGGCACCAAGGTCCGCAAGTGGCTGCGCAGCGGCAAGGACCGGCTGTCGGAGGAGGAGATCAAGGAGATCTACCAGGCCGCCAAGAAGGTCCTGCCTCCCCTGTACTGAACCGCTCCTCCGCGCCCGCGGGGCGGCACGCGCCACCCCGCCGTGTTCCCCGGAGGCGGGTGTCCGCGACCCCGACGGTTGGCCGGGGGGACTACCATCGGGAGAACGACGCCAGTTTCGACTCAGGGCGGCACCCCGGACAGGGCACGCCGCGCGGATCGCCGGCGGGTACCCCACCGTCTCCGTCTCGCCGCCGGTCCCGGTTCTTCTCGACGGGAGCAGACTTCCATGCCCGCGCTTCGTTCACGGACGGTCACCCACGGCAGGAACATGGCCGGTGCCCGCGCGCTGCTGCGCGCCACCGGCGTGGCACGTGAGGACTTCGGCAAACCCATCGTGGCGGTGGCCAACAGCTTCACCCAGTTCGTGCCCGGACACGTGCACCTGCGCGAGGTCGCCGACGTCGTGGCCGACGCGGTGCGCGAGGCGGGCGGCGTACCGCGCGAGTTCAACACCATCGCGGTCGACGACGGCATCGCCATGGGGCACGGCGGCATGCTGTACTCCCTGCCCAGCCGGGAGCTGATCGCCGACGCCGTCGAGTACATGGTCAACGCGCACTGCGCCGACGCGCTGGTGTGCGTGTCCAACTGCGACAAGATCACCCCCGGCATGCTGCTGGCCGCGCTGCGGCTGAACATCCCCACCGTGTTCGTCTCGGGCGGGCCGATGGAGGCCGGGAAGGTCACCGTCGTCAACGGCTCCGCCACCACGGTGCGCAAGCTCGACCTGATCAACCCGATGATCGCCGCCGCCGACGAGAGCGTCTCCCAGAGCGAGCTGGACGCCATGGAGGAGGCGGCCTGCCCCACCTGCGGCTCCTGCTCCGGCATGTTCACCGCCAACTCGATGAACTGCCTGACCGAGGCCATCGGCCTGGCGCTGCCCGGCAACGGCACCGTGCTCGCCACGCACACCGCGCGCAGGCGGCTCTACCAGGACGCGGGACGGCTCGTCGTGGAGGCGGCCCGGCGCTACTACGAGGACGACGACGCCTCGGTGCTGCCGCTGTCCATCGCCACCCCGGCCGCGTTCGGCAACGCGATGGCGCTGGACGTGGCCATGGGCGGCTCCACCAACACGATCCTGCACCTGCTGGCCGCGGCCACCGAGGCGGGCGTGGACTTCGGGCTGGACGAGATCGACGCGCTGTCGCGCCGGGTGCCCTGCCTGTGCAAGGTCGCGCCCAACACCGACAGGTACCACATCGAGGACGTCCACCGGGCGGGCGGCATCCCCGCCATCATGGGCGAACTGGCGCGCGGCGGCCTGCTGGACACGTCGCTGCCCATGGTGCACGGCATGACGGTCGGCGAGTACCTGGACGCCTGGGACATCGCCTCGCCGGACGTGCGCTCCGAGGCGGTGGAGCTGTTCCACGCCGCCCCCGGCGGCAGGCGCAGCGCCGAGGCGTTCTCGCAGGAGGCCCGGTGGGAGTCCCTGGACCACGACCGTGAGTCCGGCTGCATCCGCTCGGTCGAGCACGCCTACACCAGGGACGGCGGCCTGGCCGTGCTCAGGGGCAACCTCGCTCCCGACGGCGCGATCGTCAAGACCGCGGGCGTGGAGGAGGAGCTGTGGACCTTCAGCGGCCCGGCCAAGGTGTTCGAGAGCCAGGAGGACGCCGTGGACGGCATCCTCAACAAGCAGGTCGAACCCGGTGACGTGGTCGTCATCCGCTACGAGGGCCCCAAGGGCGGTCCGGGTATGCAGGAGATGCTGTACCCGACGAGCTTCCTCAAGGGCCGCGGTCTGGGCAAGGCGTGCGCGCTGATCACCGACGGCCGCTTCTCCGGCGGCACCTCGGGGCTGTCCATCGGGCACGCCTCCCCCGAGGCCGCGGCCGGGGGCGACATCGCCCTGGTCGAGGACGGCGACACCGTCAGCATCGACATCCCCAACCGGTCGATCACCCTCGACGTCCCCGAGGACGAGCTGAACACCCGCCGGGAGCGTCTCCTCAAGGAGCTGGGCGGCTTCCGGCCGCGCAACCGGCAGCGTCCGGTGAGCGCGGCGCTGCGCGCCTACGCCGCGATGGCCACCTCGGCCTCCACCGGCGCGGCCCGCGACGTCAGCCAGGTCGAGCGGGTCCGCCCGTAGCGGACAGCGAAAGGGAGGGCCCGGCGGCCGGGCCCTCCCCCACGCACCGGGTGCGGGTCAGCCGCAGCAGCCGCCCCCGCAGCAGCCACCCCCGGCCGGGCGCGGTGCCTGGGCGACACCGCCCACCCCGACGGTGGACAGCAGTTTGACCGTGTCGTCGTGCCCGTGCGGGCATTCGGCCGGGTCGTTGGCCTCGGCCATGGGCCGGGACAACTCGAAGGTCTCGCCGCAGGCGCGGCAGCGGAACTCGTATCGAGGCATGGCACCAGGATACGACCGAAGGGAACGACTGTTCCGGCGCTCCTCGGCGCCGCAGGAGACACGTCCGGGGACGTCGCACTCCGTCGGGCGACGTCCCGGTCGGCTACCCGAAGCCGTGGACGGGGCGCCGGGACACCCGGGACCGGGCTGGGACCGGACCCGGTCCCGGTGTCTCAACGCTCAGACCACTGCTTTGGCCATGTAGGGCGCCCAGAGAGGATCGTTGTGGTTCTCGCTGTTGATGAGGCGCCAGTGGACGCCCCGCGGAACCGTGGGTGTGACGTTCAGCTTCCAGCCGAGTTCGTCGAGGAGCCGGTCGGCCTTGCGGTGGTTGCACGTCTTGCAGGACGCCACCACGTTCTCCCAGACGTGCTGGCCACCGCGGCTGCGGGGAATGACGTGGTCGATGGTCTCGGCCCGCTTGTCGCAGTAGGCGCAGTGGTAACCGTCGCGCCGCATGAGCGCCACCCGGGTCAGGGGGACCCTGCGCCGGTAGGGCACCCGGATGTAGCGGCGCAGCCGGATGACCGAGGGCACCGACAGCACCGTGGTGGTCGAGTGCAGCACGGCGCCGGTGGAGTCACCGTGCACGACCTCGGCCTTGTCCCGCAGCACCAGCAGGATCGCGCGGCGCAGCGGTACCGTTGTCAGTGGTTCGTAGCTGGCGTTGAGCAGCAGTACGTGACGGCGGACTGGACCGCCCTCCGTACCGCGTGAGGCGTTCATGAGCGCCTCCGGGCCGCCGACGTGTCGGCCGCCCGTGTCTCTTCCCCGGCCAGCCTGTCGGCCAGCCAGGAGACCTCCCTGTGGACCGGCCAGACGACCGGCACCCTTCGCGTTGCCACACGGACCTCCCGTGGGTGGTTCCCGCCGAGTGATGTCCCTCATTCAGTTTGCTTGGTCGAGGCTGATCATCGCCACCCCATTTCGCCACAGCGTCACGAAAAACCCTCGGGACGGCGTACCCGGGGGGAACGGACGCCCGCGGCGGACGCCGCCATGCCGCGGATAGAGTTCCTGGCATGCTCGACTTCCCCTCCTACCCGCCCGCCGAACGCCAGAGTCTCACCGAGGTCCTGCACGGACGTCCCGTCGCCGACCCCTACCGGTGGCTCGAGGAGGCCGACTCCGCCGCCGCCAAGGAGTGGTCGCGGGAGCAGGACTCCCTGTACGCCACGGCCTCCCGCGCCTGGTCCGGCGGTGACTGGTTCCGCGACCGGCTGCGTGAGCTGATGGGCGCCGGATACGTGGGCTCGCCCGTCTGGCGCGGGGAGCGCCGCCTGTTCGTCCGGCGCGCCGCCGGCCAGGAGCACGGTGTCCTCCACGTCCGCGACGCCTCCGACTCCGAGCGGGTGCTCGTCGACCCCACCGAACTCGACCCGGAGGGCACCACCACCCTGGACTCCTGGGTTGCCGACCACGAGGGGCGCCTGCTGGCCTACCAGTTGTCCGAGAGCGGCGACGAGCAGTCCCGGCTGTGGGTCATGGACATCGCCACCGGCGAGACCGTGGACGGTCCGATCGACCGCTGCTCCTACTCCCCCATCGCCTGGCTGCCCGGCCAGGAGGCTTTCTACTACGTGCGCAGGCTGCCCCCCGAGCAGGTCCCGGAAGGTGAGGAGCAGTACCACCGGCGGGTCTACCTGCACCGGGTGGGTTCCTCCCCCGACTCCGACACGCTGATCTTCGGGGAGGGGCGGGACAAGACCGAGTACTTCGGGGTGTCGGTCAGCCGGGACGGACGCTGGCTGACGCTGACCGCCTCTCCGGGCACCGCTCCGCGCAACGACGCCTGGATCGCGGACCTGACCGCGGCGCCCCCCGAGGCGCCCCGGTTCACCGAGATCCAGACGGGCGTGGACGCCGAGGTGTTCCCGTACGCGGGACGGGACGGGCGGCTGTACCTGTTCACCGACCGGGACGCGCCGCGCGGACGGCTGTGTGTGGCGGACCCGTCCCGCCCCGGGTACCCGGACTGGCGCACGCTGGTCGCCGCCGACCCCGAGGCGGTGCTCGGCGGTTACGTGATCCTGGACGGCGCGGAACTGGACGCGCCGGTGCTGCTCGCGCTCTGGAAGCGGCACGCGATCAGCGAGATCAGCGTGCACGACCTGGAAACCGGGCAGCGGGTGCGCACTCTCCCGCTGCCCGGTCTGGGTTCGGTGGGCGACATGACCGCCCGGCCCGAGGGCGGTGCCGAGGCCTGGTTCCACTACACCGACCACACCTCGCCGACGGCGGTGTACCGCTACGACGCGCGTACCGGCGAGGTGTCTCTGTGGGAGGGGCCGCCCGGGGCGCCCCGCGCCCCGCGGGTCCGCACCGAGCAGGTCACCTACACCTCCCGGGACGGGACACCGGTGCGGATGCTGGTGATCTCCCCGCCCGACGCCGACGGCCCCCGCCCCACCGTCCTGTACGGCTACGGCGGTTTCGCCATCTCGCTGACCCCCGGCTACTCGGCGTCGGTCCTGGCGTGGGTGGAGGCGGGCGGCGTCTACGCGGTCGCCTCCCTGCGGGGCGGACTGGAGGAAGGCGAGGAGTGGCACCGGGCCGGGATGCTCGGCAGCAAGCAGAACGTGTTCGACGACTGCCACGCCGCCGCCGAGCACCTGGTCGCCACGGGGGTGACCACACCGCAGACGCTCGCCGTGATGGGCGGCAGCAACGGGGGGCTGCTGGTCGGCGCGGCGATCACCCAGCGCCCGGAGCTGTACGCCGCGGCGGTGTGCTCGGCACCGCTGCTGGACATGGTCCGCTACGAACGGTTCGGCCTGGGGCGGCTGTGGAGCGTGGAGTACGGCAGCGCCGACGATCCCGAGGCACTGGAGTGGCTGCTGGCCTACTCGCCGTACCACAACGTGCGCGAGGGGGTGCGCTATCCGGCGACCCTGTTCACGGTCTTCGACAACGACACCCGGGTGGACCCGCTGCACGCCCGCAAGATGTGCGCGGCGTTGCAGCACGCCACGTCCGCTCCCGTGGCGCAGGCCCCGATCCTGCTGCGCCGCGAGGCCGAGGTCGGGCACGGCTCCCGTTCGGTGAGCCGCAGCGTCCGACTCGGCGCGGACCAGTTGGCCTTCCTCGCCCACCACACCGGTCTGCGTGTTCCGTGATGTGCGGGGAACGGGACGGGCACCCCTGGGCGCGGTGGCCGTGACGGGGCTTGCCACAATCGGTGGGGAACCGCGACCGATGGGGGCAGGACAGCCGTGCGCGACAAGGTGACCGACCAGACGGCGGCCGGGCTTCGACACGTCCATCTGGGACGCGTCCGCTTCGCCGACCTGGACCCGCTGAACCACGTCAACAACGTGCGGATGCTGACCTACCTGGAGGACGCCCGCATCTCCTTCCTGCGCTGGGACAACGAGGACGGCCCGAGTGTCTTCGGGAATCTGGTGGTGGCCCGGCACGAGGCCGACTACCTGCGTCCGCTGACGCTGCGCCGCGCCCCCTTCCGGGTGGAGACCTGGGTGACCGAGATCAGGAACGCCAGCTTCACCCTGCGCTACGAGGTCCTCGACGACGACGCGGTGTACCTGCGGGCGCTGTCGGTGCTGGTCGCCTACGACCTCGCCGAGCAGCGTCCGCGCCGCCTGAGTGCGCAGGAGCGCGCCCACCTGCGGCGGTACCTCGCCGAATGAGACCTCGCCGCCGGGGCGGCGCGCCGCCCCGTCTAGCCTTTCGCCGTGGGTAGACGTTGGTTGGTCCTGTGTCTTGCGGTCGTCGCGCAGATGGCGAGCCTGTCGGCGCTGTTCGGGGTGGCGTTCGTGCTCCCGGAACTGCGGCAGACGTACGGGATCACCATCACCCAGGCGGGCACCCTCGCCGGACTGCCCAGTCTCGGACTGCTGCTGACCCTGCTGGGCTGGGGCGTGGTCATCGACCGTTACGGTGAGCGTTTCACCATGACGGCGAGTCTGGCCCTCACCGCGCTCCTTCTCGCCCTGTTTCCGACGGTGGAGGGGCCGGTGGGCGTGGGGAGCCTGCTGTTCCTGGTGGGAGCCGCCGGTGGTCCGGTGAACGCGGCGGGCGGCCGACTGGTCATGGGCTGGTTCGCGGTGCGGGAACGCGGGTTGGCGATGGGGCTGCGCCAGACCGCCCAGCCCCTGGGCATGGGCCTGTCTGCGGCGTTGATGCCGATCCTGGCCCACCACCACGGTTTCGCGGCGGCGATGCTGCTGCCGGGGGTTCTCGCGGTGGCCGTGCTTCCGCTGGTGGTGCTCTTCGCGGTTCCTCCTCCGGACTCCGCCGCGTCGGGTTCCGCCGGGGCGGGGCGCTCTCCGGCCACCTCCTCTCCCTACCGGCACGCCGCGATCTGGCGGGTGCACGCGGTGAGCATGCTGCTGGGTGTTCCGCAGTTCACCGTGGTGACGTACGCGCTGGTGTACCTGGTGGAGCAGCACGGGTGGAGTGCGCCGACGGCGGGGGCGCTGATGGCGGCCGTGCAGATCCCCGGTGCGCTGGCCAGGATGGGGGCGGGGGTGTGGTCGGACCGGGCGGGCAGCCGCCTGGGACCGGTGCGGGTCGTCTCCGGATGCGGGGCGGTGACGCTGGTGCTGCTCGCCGCGGCGTCGTCGCTGTCGGAGGCGGCCGTGGTGCTGCTGGTCGTCGGCGCGGTGCTGACCATGAGCCACAACGGGCTGACCTTCACCGCGGTGGCGGAGACCGCGGGAATGGTGTGGGCGGGCCGGGCGATGGCGGCGCAGAACTCGCTGCAGGCGGTCAGTTCGACACTGACTCCCGTCCTGATGGGGGTGCTGATCGACTGGTTCGACTACCGTGCGGCCTTTGTCGCCGCAGCGGTGTTCGGGGCCGCCGCGATCGCTGTGATTCCCCGCACGCGACGGGTCGGCGCCCGTGCGGCGCGGCAGCCGTGACGGTGCCGGAGGCGTCGCCGCGCCCGGACCACCGTCCAGGCCGCCGCGGGCGACGCCGTACCGTCAGCTCAGGGAGATGCTGATCGTCTCGCCCTCGTCGTCGTCCCCCCGGGACCGGTCGGTGACGGTGACCACGCGGTTGACGGCCGGCGGCCGGGCGTCCTGGGGCACGTTCACCATGCTGTGGGCGGCGTGGACCAGGTACTCCCACAGCGGCTGCTCCAGGCGGGGCGGCAGGGCGAGATCGTCGACGGCCGCGCGCATGTGCGCCAGCCAGCGGTCGCGCTCCTCGGCTCCGATGCGGTACGGGAAGTGCCGCATGCGCAGTCTCGGGTGGCCGCGCCGCTCACTGTAGGTGTGGGGGCCGCCCCAGTACTGCATGAGGAACAGTCGCAGCCGCTCCTCGGCGGGCCCCAGGTCGGCCTCGGGATACATCGGACGCAGGACGGGATCGGCCGCGACCCCCTCGTAGAAGCGGCGGACCAGGCGGGTGAACGTCTCCTCGCCCCCGACCGCCTCGAAGAAGGTCACTTGGTCATCGTGCTGGGAAGTCATAGCGCCTACAGGGTATGTGCTGTCGGCCCGTCCGCGCCCCGCGGCTGTCGGGGGCGGACCGGTCGGCGCGGGTCCCCGGGGCGGCGTGCCGCCCCGGGGTGTGCCCCGGTCAGTTGCGGGTGAGCTTGCGGTGCGTGACGGCGTGCGGGCGGGCCGCCTCGGGGCCGAGGCGTTCGGTCTTGTTCTTCTCGTACAGTTCGAAGTTGCCCTCGAACCAGAACCAGTTGGACCCGCCCTCCCAGGCCAGGATGTGTGTGGCGACGCGGTCCAGGAACCAGCGGTCGTGGCTGGTGATCACGGCGCAGCCGGGGAAGTCCAGCAGCGCGTTCTCCAGCGACGCGAGGGTCTCGACGTCCAGGTCGTTGGTGGGCTCGTCCAGCAGCAGCAGGTTGCCGCCCTGCTTGAGGGTGAGGGCCAGGTTGACCCGGTTGCGCTCGCCGCCGGAGAGCACCCCGGCCATCTTCTGCTGGTCGGATCCCTTGAATCCGAACGCGGCCACGTAGGCGCGGCTGGGGATCTCGACGTTGCCGACCCGGATGAAGCTCTCGCCGTCGGAGATGACCTCCCAGACGTTCCTGTTGTCGGCGATACGGCCGCGGTACTGGTCGACGTAGGAGATCTGGACGGTCTCTCCGATGGAGATCGAGCCGCTGTCGGGCTGCTCCTCCCCCACGATCATCTTGAACAGGGTGGTCTTGCCGACACCGTTGGGGCCGATGACACCGACGATGCCGTTGGGAGGCAGCGAGAAGGTGAGGTCCTCGATCAGCAGACGGTCGCCGAAGCCCTTGGTGAGGTTCTTCACCTCGACCACGGTGCTGCCCAGGCGCGGCCCCGGCGGGATCTGGATCTCCTCGAAGTCGAGCTTGCGGGTCTTGGCGGCCTCTGTGGCCATCTCCTCGTAGCGCTGCAGACGGGCCTTGCTCTTGGACTGCCGGGCCTTGGGGTTGGAGCGGACCCACTCCAACTCCTCCTGGAGGCGCTTCTTGCGCTTGGCGTCCTTGGCTCCCTCGACTTTGAGCCGGTCGGCCTTGGTCTGCAGGTAGGTGGTGTAGTTGCCCTCGTAGGGGTAGAGCCGACCGCGGTCGATCTCCAGAATCCAGGTGGCGACGTTGTCCAGGAAGTAGCGGTCGTGGGTGATCGCGATGACCGTCCCCGAGTACTTCTCCAGGTGCTGCTCCAGCCACTGGACGCTCTCGGCGTCCAGGTGGTTGGTGGGCTCGTCCAGCAGCAGCAGGTCGGGCTGCTCCAGCAGCAGCTTGCACAGCGCGACGCGGCGCTTCTCACCGCCGGAGAGCAGCGAGATCTCGGCGTCGGCGGGCGGGCAGCGCAGCGCGTCCATCGCCTGGGCGAGCTGGCTGTCCAGGTCCCAGGCGTTGCGGTGGTCGAGGGCGTCCTGCAGCTTGCCCATCTCTTCGAGGAGTTCGTCGGAGTAGTCCGTGGCCATCTTCTCGGCGATCTCGTTGAAGCGGTCGAGCATCGCCTTGGTCTCCGCGACACCGTCCTGGACGTTCTCCAGGACCGTCTTGGCGGGGTCGAGGTGCGGCTCCTGGGCGAGCAGACCGACGGTGTAGCCGGGCATGAGACGCGCCTCGCCGTTGGACGGCTGCTCGATGCCGGCCATCAGCTTCAGCAGCGTGGACTTGCCCGCGCCGTTGGGTCCCACGACGCCGATCTTGGCACCGGGAAGGAAGGAGCCCGAGACGTCGTCCAGGACAACCTTGTCACCGTGCGCTTTACGCACGTTTCGCATCGTGTAGATGTACTCCGCCATGTCTTCCAGCCTAGGGTGTTCGGTCCCCTGCACCGGCCAACTCCGCACCGGCCGGCTATCCGGCCTCGGTGCCGTCGGCGACGGGGGCCTGTTCGGCGAGCCACTCGGGGGTGAACCCGTCCCAGTCGCGCGGGGAGAGGCCGGAGTGCACCGCCCTGCGGACGAGTCCGGCCATGGAGTAGTCCGGCTCGGCCGCCACGGCCCGGTCCAGTGCCGCGTCGGCCAGGACCGGGTCGTCGTTCTGCCACGCGGCGAACGCGAGCAGCGAGGCGGGCGCCGCGGCGTAGGCGGTGTCCACCCGGCGCAGCACGTGCGACCACAGGCTGATGTGCGCGGCGATGCGGGACCGGTCGATGTGCGCCCACGCCTCGTCCCGGGTGCGCAGGTCGACGAGCAGCACCCCCAGCCAGGCCACGGTTGCGGGGGCGGGCGGCGGCTCGCCGTTCAGCGCGGCGGCCACCACGGTCCGCACCGTGCGGATTCCCTCGGCGGTGAGGGAGGCCCGCCCGGTGGGGCCGGACTCCCCCCACAACCGGGCGCAGCGCTGCTCGGCGTCGCGGGTGGCCCGGTCCATCGTCTCGCGTTCGGCGCCGGTGACGGGGTCGGTGAGGGAGAGGATTTCGGCGCGGTCGGCGCGGACGCGCACTCCCGCCGCGACCGCCGTGGCGGGAATGGTGGAGTGGTGGATGTCATAGGGGACCCCTTCGGGGTCGCAGCGGTCGGTGCCGGCGCACTCGTAGGACCAGTAGCGGTCCTTCGTCACACGGAGCGCTTCCGCGACGGTGACGCCGAGGCTCCTCAGGCGGGTCCGGGCGGCCAGGAGGCAGGGGGTGACGAGTTCGTCGGCGCCGTAGGCGATGAGGATCGCGCTCCGGCAGCTCCGGGTGGTGAAGGGGACGCACAGGCGTCCGGCGAGGCCGGAGGGGTCGTCGACGGCTCCGGTGAGCGGCCCGCATCCGGATGCGAAGTCGACGGAGCCCTCGTGGCCGTCGGTTCCCAGCGCGATGACGCAGTTCTCCGGGTGGAAGCCGACCAGGTAGGGCACTGCCGCGATGAGGTCGACGGGGGTCTTGACGGAGAGCCGGACGGGGAACCGGAAGATCTCTTCTGTATCCATGCCCCCACTCTCCGCCGCCGCTCACACGCCGCCGCAAGCCGAGTCGGCGGCCTGTGGACGGCGGTCAGCCGCCGCGGGTGTCGGCGGGCGGATCGCCGGCGGACCGGACGGTGGCGCCCACCGACTTGGCCACCGGCAGGCACACGCGGTCGCGCCCGGAGTCCTTGGCCCGGTAGAGCGCGAGGTCGGCGGCTGCCATGAGTTCCAGCAGGTCGCGTCCGTGCACCCGGAGCAGGGCCACCCCGATGGAGACGGTGACGGTCACCGTGGTGTCGTTGACCGGCAGCGCCATACGGCTCACCCGGGTGCGTAGCCGCTCGGCGGCCCGGCAGGCCTCGGCCATGTCCGCCCCGGGCAGCAGGACCACGAACTCCTCCCCGCCGAAGCGGCCGATCACGTCGTACTGGCGGAGTTGGTGGCTGAGCGTGGTGGCGACGCCGAGTAGCACCTGGTCGCCGAACAGGTGCCCGTGGGTGTCGTTGACCTTCTTGAAGTGGTCGATGTCGACGATCAGGACCGCCAGGGGGCACCCGGTGCGCAGGGCCCGCGCCAGTTCGGTCTTGGCCACCCGTTCCCAGGCGACCGCGTTGAGCAGCCCGGTCTTGGGGTCGGTGCGCGCCGCGGTCTGCAGTTGCTGGAAGAGCAGGCTGCGCTGGAGCAGCAGTACCGGAGGCAGCACGACCAGCAGGAGGAGGAGTGACAGCGCGCACAGGACGGCCACGATCAGTCCCACGCACACCTCGACCGCGTCCAGCAGCAGCGACTCCGAATCCCACACCGTGGTGCGGCGGGGCTCCTCGGGAACGCTGAGCCGGATCGCTCCGGCGATGAGGACGGTGTTGCAGAGGGTGAACAGCACGGCGCACAGCACGGCGGCCCCGATTCCCTCACCGGTGACCAGCGCGCTGCCCTCGGCCGAGCCCGAGACCCCGCCGAGCAGGACCACCGGCCCGGGGACGAGGGCGTGGAACACCGACGAGGCGGAGAAACCGGCGAGCGCGACCACGGCCGCGCTGAACACGCGTCGGAACATGACGGCGCGCTGGATCCGGTACTGCATCAGCACGTAGAGCGGTATCGGCGTGATGAGGGAGTACAGGGGCGGCAGGAGCAGCAGGACCGGAATCCACCAGGCGCCCAGCAGGTCGCGGACCATCCCCTGGGGCATGCCCAGGCGGCGCATGGCCTCGACGCAGACCGCTCCCGAGAGGACGAGGGCCGCGGCCGTGAGCGCCTCCTCCGCGCGTGGGACGGTGGTGTACAACCCGACCACGGCCAGCAGCACGTCGACGACGACGAGCCCCACCACGAACCCCACCACGGCGCGCGGCTGGGCGAAGAGCGCCCACTCCCCGGGGCGGAGCAGCACTCGGCGGTGGCGGTCGGTCATCGGATGCCGGGTGAGTGTCATTGGGGCCCCCTCGCTGTCGGTCGACCCGATACGGCGGGCCCACCGGCTCCGCCGCCGCCCGGTCCTGGCCTCCGTCTCCCCCTCGGAAACGGAGCACCAACGGAAGACTACTTTAGGTAATATTCTAATTGCCAATCGTGAGAGCCGCTGGAAAACAAGCACATTGGAAGGCGCCCCCCCGGCATGTGGGGCGAGTCACCCGGAGAACGCCGGAGCCCCCGCCCCGGGAGTCTTGTGGCCCCGCCCTCGGGGGAAGGGCGGGAAGCGGTGCGGGAGAGGCCCGCCGAAGGGGGCTGGCGACGGAGTGGTGAGGCGCCCCCGGCACCGACCCACCCGCGCCCCCGCCGACGGAGAAGCCAGGGGGGCACCGGCCACCACAGCGCCCCGGCCCCGCGGTTGGGGACCATCTGCGCAGCGCGGGAGGGTGGAGGTGCGGGCGGGGTCGGGTGCCGCGCGCGCCGCCCGACCCCGCCAGCCCCCTCCGGCGCGGCACCCCCGAAACGTCCCTCCCCCGGAGGGCCGGCGGTCCACGACTCCCTCACGCCCCTGCCGCCGTACACGCGACGGCGCCGGCCGGGAGGAGGTCTCCCGTCCGGCGCCGTCGTGTCGCCGCTCGGCGGCGGTCAACTCCGTCCTGCGGGCCGCACCTCGTGCAGCGCCTGGCAGTACCGTTCGTAGTTGCTGATCTCGGCCTCGATCGGCGCCACGACCCGCTCGACCGCGATCCGCTTGACCTGCTCGGTTCCGTGCGTCTCGACACGCTCACGGCGACGGGCCGCCTCGACCGTGACGAGGTTGCGGCAGCCCACCCCGGTCAGCCATCCCAGCAGCAGGGCCCCGATGGTCACCGCGGCGGCCAGGACCAGCAGCGCCGGTTCGGTGAGTCCGCCGCCGATCCAGCCGACCAGCAGCGCCCCGAGCCACACCAGTCCCCCTCCGGCGAGCGCCACCAGCAGGTACTGCACGACCCGCACCGCCTGCCACCAGGAGGGGGAGACGCTCTCGTCCGGCACCGTGCTCGCGATGGCCGCGCCCAACTCGTCGGGCAGCGTCTCCAGGTTCGTCCGCCCCGCCTCGCGCACCCGCTGCGGCCACGGATCCGGCAGGGAATCCGCCGCGGCGGACGCCGCCGCGGCGATCGCGGTGTCGATCTCGGCCCGCTGCGCTCCCACCGGTCCGGTGCTCGCCTGCACGTCGTCCGAGGTGAGGAACCCCAACTGGGCCGCGCGCAGCGGATCGCGGCGCAGCCGTCTCGCCCACCGGACCAGCGGCCATCCCACAGCGCGGGCGCCGCGACGCTCGTGCACGCTCTCGACCGCGTCCGCGATCGCCTCGACCCCGCTGGCCTCGGCCAGCCGGTCCACCAGCGCGGCCCGGGCCGGTGGGGGCAGTTCCGCGGTGGCGCCCGCGACCCCGTAGGTCTCGAAGTCCCCGACGACCTGCTCCAGGTCGGCGACGAGCCGGTCGATGGCGGCGCGGCGCTCGGCGACGGTCTCCACGAGCAGTTGGCGCAGCTCGCGCAGCCCCTCCCCGGTGACCACCGAGGTGGTCAGCACCCGCGGCTGGACCCCCGACTCGGTCTCCAGCAGCCGCCGCAGGTCGGTCAGGAGTTCCTCGACCTCGTCGGGGTCGATCCGGTCGATCTGGTTGAGCACCGCCACCATCACCGCTCCGTGCCCGGCCATCTCGGCCAGGTAGCGGTGGTGCACGGCGGCGTCGGCGTACTTCTGCGGGTCCAGGACCCAGATCAGCAGGTCGGCGGTCCTGATGAGATGGTCGGACTCCGCGGTCTGCGCGGCTCGCACGGAGTCGTGGTCGGGCAGGTCCAGCAGGATGAGCCCGGTGAGGTCGGAGTCGCCCCTGTCGAGTTCGCTGACCCGGGCGTGCCGGTAGCGGGGCGGCACCCCCAGCCAGCCGAGCAGGTTGTCGGCGCCCTCGAGGCCCCACACGCAGGCGTGCGCGGCGGTGGTGGTCGGCCGGGTGATGCCCACCCGCGACAGCTCCAGCCCGCACAGCGCGTTGAACAGCGAGGACTTTCCGCTTCCGGTGCCACCGGCCAGCGCGATCACGGTGTGGTCGGCGGACAGCCGCAGCCGCGCCCCGGCGTGCTGGAGCAGCCCCCGGGCGCGTTCGACGAGTCCGGGGTCGAAGTGGCCGCGCCCCAGCTCGACGAGGACGGCCAGGGCGTCGAGCCGGGAGATCAGCTCCGCGCGGGTGGTGGCCGGCATCGGCTGCCAGATCTCGCGGCGGGCGGGCCGGTACTCCTCTTCCTCCTCCGCGTCGTCGGCGGAGGGCTCCCAGTCGGGCTGCGGGGCCGGTGCCTGCGTCCGGTCGGGGACCGTGGGCACGGGGCCGGTGCGCCGCCCGGCGATCGTGTCGTCCTCGTCGACCGCTCCGGCGAGACTGCCGACCCAGCCCGCGAGGTTGTCCGGGTCGTCGGGGTCGGGACGGCCGCCCTCCTCGACGTCGGCGGCGTCCACCGCCACGATGGGCGCGCCCCGACGTGGCGCGGTGTGTTCGTCCTGGACGGCGGGGTCCGTTCCGTCCTCCGGCTCGGCGGGCTCGGGGCGCCTGGCGGCGGGGGCTTCGGGCACCCGGTACCGGAAGGCCGGACGGGGGCCGCTGTCGGAGTCGGCGGGAGGCGGTGTCCGCTCGGATTCACCTCCCTGCTCGGAGTGGTCCGCCGCCGGTTCGGCTCCGCTCGGGGACGGGTGCTCGCTCCTCGGGGGGCCGGTTTCGAAGTCCGCCATGTCAGGCTCCTGCTCGGTGCGAGCGGAGTTGGGAGATGTCGTCATCGTGCAATCTCAAGATGGTCCGTGGCCTGGTAGAGCTGTGCGGAGTCGGAGGGGTCAGGCAGGTCTGTCGCGGCCAGCGCCTCCGCGAAGCGGAGCTTCTCCGCCTCGAAGAGCGCGCTGACCCGCGTGCGCAGGTCGTCGCGTGCCTGAATCCTGATGGTACGCAGGGGTTCCGCTCCGAACAGGGCCTTGAGCAACCGGTTCGGCGCGGCGCCCGGCGGCGGGGCGACAGCGCTGTCGTGGTCGGAGATACCGAAACCGAGCAGTCCGACGATCAGGACGAGACCGAACGCCTCGACATCGTAGGTGAAGAAACGCGACACCGAGCGCTTGGCCACTCCGTCGGAGGAGATGAGTTCGGTGATCCGGGTCTGCCAGTCGGCGACGGCCGTCCTGACCCGGTAGGCGAAGTCCGCGGGCACCTCGTCGACCGAGTGGCGTTCGGCGATGGCGCGCGCCCCGGGGATCTGCCGCCACTGCTTCATGGTCGTCTCGATCGCGCGTTCCGCGGCGGAGACCACGAGCGCCTCGACCGCGTCGCGGATCGCCTGCTCCAGGGCGCGCACCCGGGAGCGGTCCTCGGCCTGCGCCCTGGTCCCGCGTTTGCTGCGTATCCGCAGCGAGCGCGCGAGCTCCCCGCTGGCGGCGATGTCCTGCCAGCGGGCGAGCACGTTGCCGCGCAGCAGGGACGCGTCGGAGGTACCGCGTTCGACCTCGGCCAGGGCGTCGGCGAACGCGGCGCTCGCGGACGTGGCCAGCGTGCGTCCCACCTCGGCCTGCGTCTCGACGTGCTTGGCGAGTTCGGGGATACGGGTGCGGAAGCTGTCGAGCACGCCGAGGAGGGTGCGGCGGGCGATCCGTTCCCGTTCGACCTCGTCCCCGGCGACATCGGCCAGATAGTCGCGGATCTGGTCCGCGGTGTTGCCGGTGAAGCGCCCTCCGGCGATCTGGTCGGTCTCGGGGATGACGAAGCGGGGAGCCGTTCCGAGGCCGTTGGCCTCCAGCATCGCCCCGAAGTGGGCGACGAGCTGTCTTCGGCCGCGCCGGGGCACCCGGGAGAGGACGACCGCCAGGGAGGTGTCGCGGTCCCGGGCGACCTGGAGGAACTGCCAGACCCGGGCGTCGGCGTAGCGCCGGCTGGTGGTGACGAACACCCACAGGTCGGCGGCGTCCAGGAACTTCGCGGCGAACTCGTGATGGGCGGCGACGGCGGAGTCGACGTCGGGGGTGTCCAGCAGCGCCACTCCCTCGGGCATGTGCTCGGTGGCGGCGAGCACCAGCATTCCGTCTTTTCCGGGCATGGCCAGGCCCTGCTGGCGGACACGGGGCAGCGACGGCAGGAACGACGCCTCGCTGAACCAGTCCACGTCGGCGGGGTTGCAGGCCAGCACGGGGCTGTTGGTGGTGGGGCGGCGCACCCCGGTGGTGGTCACCTGGGCGCCCACCAGACTGTTGACCAGGGTCGACTTTCCGGCTCCGGTGGAACCCGCGACGGCGATCAGCAGGGGGACGTCCGTCCTGCGCACCCGCGGGAGCACGTAGTCGTTGAGTTGGTCGAGGACGTCGCTGCGTGCGGTGCGGCCCTCCTCCGCTCCGGGAAGCCCCTCGACGAACTCGATGCTCCGGATCCTGTCCCGCAGCGCTTCGAGGTTCTGCTCCAGGCGGGTGTCGCGGGCCGTGGCTCCGCGGTGCGCTCCCCCCGACCTGCTTCCTCTGCGGGAACGCGCCGCGGCGGGCACACCGCCCGGGGCGTCTCTGCCCTGAGCCGCGCTGTCTCCCCCGCCCGTGCCCCTCACGGGCGCGTCCGGCACGGGTTCGCCTGGTCCTGTCGCTTCCGGCACAGCAGGCGGCCGGGTCATGGCGGTTCCGCCCTTCTTGTCGGTATTCGTGGTCACAACACCCGATTCCCCGCGGCCCCGTCACCCCTGACCGTTCGGCCTGCCGGGCCAGGCCGGTGATCCCGCGGCGTATTGGCCTCCATGCAGTATGTCAAGCTCTCGGGCCGCGTTCACCACTTCGCCGATGACGAGTACCGCCGGATGGCGCACCCCCGCCTCCGCGGCGGCCTCCTCGACCGTCTCCAGGGTGGCCACCAGGGTGGTCTGGGTCGGCAGGGTGGCCTCCTGCACGACGGCGACCGGCGTTTCGGGCGCCCGGCCGTGCTCGACGAGCGCGGCCGCGATCTGTCCGATGCGTTCGACCCCCATCAGCACGACGATCGTGCCGCCGCTTCGGGCGAGCGCGGCCCAGTCGACGGTGGAGCGCTCGTCCCCGGGGGCCACGTGGGCGGAGACGACGTGCAGGTCCTGGGCGACGCCGCGGTGCGTGACGGGGATGCCCGCGCTGGCGGGGGCGGCGAGCGCGCTGGTCACCCCGGGGACCACGGTGACCGGGATCCCGGCGGCCGCGCACGCGGCGGCCTCCTCACCGCCGCGTCCGAACAGGAAGGAGTCCCCTCCCTTGAGCCGGACCACGAACTTGCCCTTCCTGGCGCGGTCGACGAGAACGTCGTTGATGCTCTCCTGGGCCATCGAACGACCATAGGGGATCTTTGCGGCGTCGATGACCTCCACCTCGCCGGACAACTGGTCGAGCAGGCTGGTGGGGGCGAGCCGGTCCACCACGACCACGTCGGCCTGCGCCAGCAACTGCCGGCCACGCACCGTGATCAGCCCGGGGTCGCCCGGACCGCCGCCGACCAGGGCCACGCCCCGCAGCGGTTCGCGTCCCCTGCGGGCGTCCAGGGCGCCCTCGGCCAGTTCGTCGACGATGGCGTCGCGCAGTCCCGCCGCGCGCTGGGGGTCGCCGCCCGCGATCACTCCGACGGTGATCCCCGCGGCGCCTCCGGTGGCCGGGGTCCAGGCGCTGGAGGCGTGCCGGTCGTCGGCGCGGACCGACCAGATGCGCGCGGCCTCGGCCTCGGCTGTCACCGCCGCGTTGACCTCGGCGGAGTCGGTCGCCGCGTGTACCAGCCAGAAGTCGCCGAGCGCGGAGTCGGTGACGTCGCCGGTGCGGTAGGCGCGCCGCTCCCAGCGCACCTTCCCGGCCTCGGCGAGACCTTCGAGCATCGTGGTGACGTGGGGGGAGACCACCGTGACCCGCGCGCCCGCCTCCAGGAGCACGGGGACCCGCCGTTGGGCGACGTGGCCGCCGCCCACCACGAGCACGTCCCGCCCCTCCAGTCGCAAACCGAGGAGATACGTCACCGAGGCAGCCTCCAGATCCCGCTCTTCCAGCCCCGAACGTCCGAGGGCTCCGATGCGTTCGTGTGCCAGGTCCGGGTGGACGCCTGTCCTGTCCGGTCCGTCCCCGCCGGCCGCCGAGACGGCGGACGGACGTCTCGTGGTCTGCTCAGGAGCGGTTCGGCACCGGACTCCGGCCGTGCGGACGGATCAGGGCAAGACGCAAAGCCCCTATTCCAGACACGGTCCCAAAATACCGTGCTGACAGTCCCCTCCCGCTACTACTTCCTAACGACAGTGATCCGTCTTGCTAACGGCGGAGCCCCGGCCCCTCCGCTGTGGGACGGCGCACCCGCTCCGGTGGCGGCCGCCTCCGTCGTCGGCTCCCGAGCGTCCGGGGACGCCGACGGCGGAGGCGGCCGGGAGCTTCCTGGCGGAGGTCCCGCGGAGCGGAGCGGTCCGCCGCGCGGACCCTAGTCGCGCCGGGTCACCCCGGCGGAGTCGAAGGTCGCCACGTCGCGCAGGGCGCGCACGGCGCTCTGGACGAGCGGCAGCGCCAGCAGCGCCCCCGATCCCTCGCCCAGCCGCAGCTCCAGGTCGACCAGGGGCCGCAGTCCCAGGTGCTCCAGCGCCACGGAGTGCCCCGGTTCGCTGGAGCGGTGCCCGGCGACGCACGCCGACCGCGCCTCGGGGGCCAGCGCCACCGCCGCCAGGGCCGCGGCCCCGGCGATGACCCCGTCGAGCAGGACCGGGACCCGCAGGGACGCCGCGCCCAGGACGAACCCGGCCAGGGCGGCGTGCTCCAGTCCGCCCACGGCGGCCAGCGTTCCCACGGGGTCGTCCGGGTCGACCCGGTTGACGTGCAGGGCGGTGCGGACGACCTCGATCTTGTGCTCGTGCACGGCGTCGTCGACCCCGGTGCCCCGGCCGGTGACCTCGGCGGCGTCCCGCCCGGTGAACGCGGCGACCAGCGCGGCCGACGCGGTGGTGTTGGCGATTCCCATGTCGCCGGTGAGCAGGCAGCGGTTCCCGGCGGCGACCAGGTCCCGGGCGACCTCGATCCCCGCCTCGATCGCGTACTCGGCCTGCAGGCGGCTCATCGCCGGTCCCCGCGTCATGTCCGCGGTGCCGCGGGCGATCTTGCGGGGCAGCAGCCCCGGGACGGCGGGAAGGTCGTCGACCACGCCCACGTCCACGACGGTGACCTCGGCGCCGACCTGCGCGGCGAAGGCGTTGACCACCGCGCCGCCGTTGAGGAAGTTGTGCACCATCTGCGTGGTGACCTCCTGCGGCCAGGCCGTGACCCCCTGGGCGTGGACGCCGTGGTCGGCGGCGAACACCGCGACGGCCGCGGGTTCGGGGACCGGCGGCGGGCACTCCCCCGCCAGTCCGGCCAACTGGACGGAGACGTCCTCCAGCACGCCCAGGGAGCCGGGGGGCTTGGTCATGCGGGACTGGCGCTCCCGGGCCTCCTCCACGGCGCGCTGGTTCAGCGGGCCGGTTCCCGCGACGGTCTCCTCCAGCAGGCTGGTGGACTCCTGTCCGGGCAGACCGCGCTGCCCGTACTGCTCGTGGTGCACCGCCCAGGCCAGCGGGCGGCGCTGTGCCCAGCCCCCCAGGGAGAGTTCGGGTTCGGGCGGGAACTCCTCCACGTAGCCGACGCACAGGTAGGCGATGATTTCCAGGTGCGGTGGCAGGTCCAGTTCGCGGGCGAGCTCGCGTTCGGAGAAGAAACTCACCCAGCCCACGCCGAGCCCCTCGGCGCGCGCGGCCAGCCACAGGTTCTCCACGGCCAGCGCGGTGGAGTAGGCCGCGGTCTGCGGCTGGGCGTGCCGCCCCAGCGTGTGCCGCCCGCCCCGGGTGGGGTCGACCGTGACCACGATGTTGAGCGGGGTGTCCAGGATCGCCTCGACCTTGAGGCCGGAGAAGGCGCGCGCCCGCGCCCCGGGCAGGGCCCGGGCGTAGGCCTCGCGCTGGCGCTGCACGACGTCGCGCACCCGGGCGCGGGTGCCGCGGTCGTGGATCACCACGAAGTCCCAGGGCTGGGAGAACCCGACCGAGGGGGCGTGGTGGGCGGCTTCCAGGACGCGCACCAGGACGTCGTCGGGGACGGGGTCCGGGCGGAACCCCACCCTGACGTCGCGGCGTTCCCGAATGACCCGGTGGACGGCCTCGCGTTCCACGTCGCTGTAGCCGTGACCGACCGGCTCACCCGCCGGTCCGCCGGAGGCGTCGTGCACCGCGTCCGGCTCCGCCGACAGACCGGCGGGTTCGGCGACGACCTCGGCGCCGTAGTCGACCGGTTCGTCGTCGGCCGGGGCGGTCGCCGGATCGACCGGTTCGGTCTCGGAGGCCTCGGCCTCCTCGACGGGCCGGGGTTCGGGTTCGGGTGCCGCGGACGGTGCGTTCACTGGAGCGTTCCGGCTTTCGGGTTGTGTGGTTCTGCGGTCGTGCGGGGCGGGCGGCGCAGCGCTGCGGGAGGTCTCGTCCGGGGGCCTGCGGGGCGGCGCGGGGGGCTGCTCCTCCGGGCTCCGCTGCCCGGAGCGTTCGGCGGCCGCCGCCCGGAGCGGGATGACGTTGCGCGCCGTGCGCTCCGCGGTGGGGCCGCTGTCGTCGGGCGGGGCCGGTCGCGCGGGCGCCGTCCGCTCCTGCGGCGGGTCCGCGGGAACCGCCTGCGCCTCCGGACGCGCGGGCTCGGCGGGCGCCGACTGTGCCGCGGGCGGCTGGGGCGGTGCGGCGCGGTGGCCCCCGTGGCCGGATTCGGGGGCGGCGTGCCGGGGAGGCCGCGCGCCACCGGGCGTGGGAGGAGGCGCGTTCCCGGTTCCCCGCCCGGCCTCCGGCAGGCCGTCCAGCAGACCGCCCGGTGACGCGGGGTCGTCGTGGGGGGGCATCGCGGCCCAGCGGCCACCGCCGGCGGAGGACTGCCCGGACGTGGAGTAGGGGCCCCAACCGGGTCTTCTGCGCGCACGCCCGTGGTCGCTCCCCCGTTCCTCCCCGGGAACGCTGTCTGTGCGGTCACCGCTCAAGGGTTTCCTCCGTGGTCACTGGTCGGTCTCGGTCTCCGGTCAACGGCATGCCGCTCCCCGCCGTCGCCGCCGCGCCGCGGTCGGGGCGCCGACTCGACGGATCACGGGTCATCGGTCGCTCCCCCACTCAGAGCAACTCTGCCAGAAGTCCCACGAGCCGCGCGTTGGTCTCGTCGTCTCGGACCGCGATGCGCAGATAGTCCCCTCCCAGCCCCGGGAACGTGTCGCCGCGGCGCACCGCGACGCCGCGCGTGCGCAGCGCCTCGCGCAGCCGGTCCGCGCCGGGGGTGCGCACGAGCAGGAACGAGGCGCGGGCCCCGGGGGTGACGGCCAGGCCCAGGGCGGTGAGGTCGGCGGCCAGTCGGGCGCGCCGCCCCGCCAGTTCCGCCGCCCAGGCGTCGGCCTCGGCGACCGCTCGCGGGGAACTGCACTCGCACGCCGCCACCAGCGCCGGTGTGGAGACCGACCACAGCGGCTGGACCTCCGCCAGCCGACGGACCAGCGCCGGTTCGGCCAGCAGGTAGCCGACGCGCAGTCCGGCCAGTCCCCAGGTCTTGGTGAGGCTGCGCACGACCACCAGTCCGGGCAGGTCGGCGCGGGTGGCCAGCGACTCGGGCTCCCCCGGGACGCAGTCGGCGAACGCCTCGTCCACGACGAGTGTCCGTCCCGGGCGGGCGAGCTTGGCCAGGGTTCCGGCGGAATGCAGCACCGACGTGGGATTGGTGGGGTTGCCGACCACGACGAGGTCGGCGTCCTCGGGGATGGCGTCGGGGTCGAGGGCGAAGTCGCCGTCCAGGATGGTCCGCTCGACCGGGTGCCCGGCTGCGCGCAGCGCCGCCTCGGGTTCGGTGAACTGGGGGTGCACCACGACCGCGCGGCGCGGGGTGAGGGCGCGCGCCACCAGGACGAACGCCTCGGCGGCACCCGCGGTGAGCAGCACCTCCCCGGGGGTGCGGCGGTGGCGGCTGGCCACCGCCCGGCGGGCGGGCGCGGGATCGGGGTAGGCGGCCAGGTCCGCGACGGAGGCGGCGATGCGTTCGGCCAGCCATCGCGGCGGGGTCCGGTCGCGCACGTTGACCGCGAAGTCGAGCAGACCGTGCCCGACCTCGGAATCGCCGTGGTGGCGCAGATCGACCATGTGACCTCGCGTTCCCCCGATACGCTGGACGTCCTCGACGACCGAACCTACCTCCCCGCCGTGTCCGGACCCGCTCCTCCCCTCCGTTGCCGCGCCCGCGCGGCGACCGTGCGCGCTCCACCGGGCACGCGGCGCCACCGGTTCCGGCCGCCCCGCCCCGAGGGCACCTGGGCGCTCTCCTTCCCCGGCTTCCCGTCGGGGTTCCTCAGCCCGCCAGGTCCGGGCGGATGGCGCTGTAGACGGCCAGGTCGGTGCGGCCGCGGTGCAGCGGCATGGAGTTGCGTTCGATTCCCTCGTAGACGTATCCGGCCTTCTCCGCGACGCGGCGCGAGGCGGTGTTGGCCGTGGCCGCCTTGAGCGCGACGCGCTCGAACCCCTGGTCGAGCAGCGCCCAGCGGGTGACGGCGACCACCGCCTCGGGGGCCAGTCCCCTGCCGCGCAGGTCCGGAGCCAGCAGGTAGCCGATCTCGGTGACGCGCGCCGCCCAGTTGGTGCGAACCAGCCCGAAGGACCCGACGTAGCGCCCGGTCTCCCTGCACACGGCCGCCCACTGCTGGCCGTCGCCGGTCGCCCGTATGGCCGGGGCGGTCTCGACGCACCAGGTGACGGCGTCGGAGCGGGTGTAGGGCTGTCCGGGCGCGGGAATCGGCAGCCAGCGCTGGGTGAGCGGGTCGCGGGCGGCCCGCAGCACGTCGTCGACGTCTCCTTCGGTGAAGGCACGCAGGAGCATGCGGTCCGTCTCCAGGATGACGCTGGGCATGATCGGGTCGGTGGGCACATCGCTCCTTCTCGGGCGGCCGCCCTCGGAGCCCGCGGAACCGGGTCTTCGGCAACGGCGTGGTGACCGCCTTCTCGTACCGCGGATCCGCGTGCCCGCACCGGGTGACGGCCGTCCGTCAGTGTGCCAAGACGGCCGCCTCCCGCCAACAGCGCCCCGCCGGAACGGGTGGTGAGAGCGGTGCGGCAACCGACGCCCCTGCTTCTCGAGCGCCCCGGCGATTTGGCAGGGTGTTAGGCGAATGCCCCTGTCGTCCCTCCCCCGGAGTGCCCTGTGGTCTGGCTCTTACTCGCCGGTGTCCTGGCCGTGGTTCTCGTCCCGCTCCTCGTGCTCTTCGTCCGCCTCATCCGCCTGCCGTCCCCCACGGTCCTGCGGCGGCACGACGCCCGGAGCGCGGACGACGGCGGGGGCGACTGAGTCGCGGCCGCCGTCCCGTCACATGGTCACCCTGGCCAGCAGCCAGGTCCCGGTGGTGGAGTCGTGGCGCAGTTCGTAGAGGCCGGAATCCGCCCCCGCCCCGGCGCGCACCCGCCAGAAGGTCCGCTCGGGAGGCCGCCTTCCGTCTCCGGAGGAGATGTCCGAGCGCACCGTGACCCAGTGGTCGAGGATCTGCCGGACCACGTGGAGCCGCCCCTGCCAGACGAACCGCGTCGGCCTTCCGTCGTGCTCCCACACCTGCACCGGCACGCCGTAGACCCGTCCCGTCATCACCGCTCCCATGAACCCCCCAAAGCGTGCGCGCCCCCACCGGCGTTCGGATCACGATCCGGATTCGAACACATGTTCCAATGATAGTGGAGAACACCGCCGGGCAGGAGCGAAACGCCCGATGCTCCGGCGCTGTCCGGCCCCGGCCACTCCTCCCCCCACCGGTCGCGCCCTGTCGCCCGCCCGTGGTTCACTGCTGGCGTCACCCCTTCGGACCGGTGCCGCCTCCCACACCTCACACCGCATCCGCCCACACCGGGGCTCGCTACGCTGTGGAAGGCGGACCGCAGCATTCACAAAGGAACCCCCACTGTGACGCCAAACGGGCACGAGCGCGCCAGGCCCCTCCGCACCGGCGACCCGACCGAACTGGGTGGGTACCGCATCGTCGGCCGTCTGGGGCGGGGCGGCATGGGAACGGTCTACCTCGGCAGGAGCGCGGAGGGACGCACTGTCGCGATCAAGCTGATCCACCCCGACCTCAGCGACGACACCGCGTTCCGGCGGCGCTTCGCACGCGAGGTGGCGGCGGCCCGGCGGGTCGCCCGGTTCTCCACCGCCGCGGTGATCGACGCGCGGCTGGACGGCGACCCGCTGTTCATCGTCTCCGAGTACGTCGCGGGCCCCAACCTGGCCGAGGCGGTCAAGACCGGTGGTCCCATGCACGGCGGCACCCTGGAGAGCCTGGCCATGGGGGTGGCCGCGGCACTCACCGCGATCCACGGCGCGGGCGTGGTCCACCGCGACCTCAAACCCGCCAACGTCCTGCTGTCCTCGGTGGGACCGAAGGTGATCGACTTCGGCATCGCCCGGGCGATGGACGACGACAGCGCCGTCACCCGCTCCAGCCAGCTCATGGGCACCCCCGCCTACCTCGCTCCCGAACTCATCGCGGGGGAGCCTCCGGCGACGCCGTCCGACATCTTCTCCTGGGGCTGCCTGGTCGCCTACGCCGGAACCGGGCGGGCGCCCTTCGACGGGCCCACCGTTCCGGCGGTGCTGCACCAGATCATCTCCGAGCCGCCCAACCTGTCGGGGCTCGACCCGGCCATGCGGGAACTGGTCGAGAGCGCCCTGGGCAAGTTCCCCGACAACCGTCCCACCGCCCAGGAGCTGCTCAACCGGCTGATCGGGCAGGAGGCGCCGAGCCCGGACGCCGTCCACGAGACCGTGGCGCGCTCCTGGACCCCGCCGTCGGTCGCGCGCCCCGCCCCCGAGAGCACGCCTTCGGGGCCGAACCCGGCCGCGCACGCCGTCGCCGCCCCGCCCGCGGGCACTCCCCCGACCGGACAGCCCGCCGCCGCCGCGCCTCCGCCCGGTCAGCTCCCCGGTCCCCCGGGCACTCCCCCGACCGGGCAGCCCGCCGCCGCGCCTCCGGTCCCGGGCGGGACCGGAACAGCCGCACACGTTCCCGGCACACCACCCGGGGGGCAGCGGCGTCCGGGCGACAACGCCCTTCCCGAGTCCCCGGCCCCCTGGGGCGGCCCCGGGCAGGACACTCCTCGGCTCCGCCGCCGCAGGAGGCTCCACCCGGGAAAGGCGGTGGGCGCGGGCGCGACGGCGCTCGCCCTGGTGGCCGCGGCGGTCCTCGGCGGCGTGTGGCTGTTCGGCGGCCCGGGCGTCCCCCAGGGCATCCAGATCTACGCCGACGACTTCACCACGCGCGACGGCTGGGACGACCGCGACTTCGACCCCGAGAACACCTTCTACCGGTGGGGCTACCACCAGGGCGGCTACGCGCTCAGCGCCGACGGGGACTCCCAGCCCGCCACCGGCTACCCGGCGCCCGTCGACGACCTGCCCGAGCAGGTGCGGATCAGCGCCACCGCCCGGGTGCTGTCCGGACCGGCCTACGGGACGTTCGGGCTGTACTGCTTCCGCAACGACGACGGCGACGACAACACCACCGCCTACACCGCCAGCGTGCGGGTGGACGGCACCGAGGCGGAGATCCGGCGCGACGGGGGACCGCAGGGCTCCACCCACCTGGAGCGCGTCACCGGAGACCCCCTCCCCGGGTTCGCCGGAACCCCCGGGGACGCGGAGGAACCGGCCGTCAACACGCTCGACTTCACCTGCGAACTGGACGCCGAGACCGACACGATCGGCCTCAACCTGTGGATCAACGGCGAACACGTGCTGGAGGCTGTCGACGGCAACCCGCTGCCCCACGACGGCGAGGGCGCCCCGCAGACCGGCATCACTGCGGCCCGGGGCGTCGGAGGGGGCGGCGACATCGTGGTGGTTTTCGACGACTTCGCGGTGTACCGACTGGGTGACGGAGAAACCGGGGACCCGGAAGGGTAACGTCTGCCCCGTCGAGTCCTGACGGATCCCGTGAGTTTCGAGGAGGCCACGCATGCGCGCCATCGTTGTCGAGGAGACCGGCGGCCCCGAGGTCCTGCGTCCCGCCGAGGCGCCCGACCCGGTGCCCGGTCCCGGCCAGGTCGTCGTCGACCTGGCGGCCCGCGGGGTCAACTTCATCGAGATCTACCAGCGCTCCGGCGTCTACCCGGTGCCCACCCCGTGGATTCCCGGCAGCGAGGGCGCGGGCGTCGTCAGCGCCGTCGGTGAGGGCGTCAGCGGGGTGACCGTCGGCTCGCGGGTGGCGTCGGTGGCGTTCCGGGGCTCCTACGCCGAGCGCGCCGTCGTCGACGCCGACAACCTCGTCCCGGTCCCCGACGGCGTCTCCACCGACCAGGCCGCCGCGGTCCTGCTCCAGGGGCTCACCGCCCACTACCTGACCCACTCGACCTATCCCGTGCAGAGCGGCGACACCGTGCTGGTGCACGCGGCGGCCGGTGGGACGGGCCAGCTCATCACCCAGCTCGCCAAGATGCGCGGCGCCCGGGTGATCGGCACGGTGTCCACCGAGGCCAAGGAGCGTCAGGCCCGCGAGGCGGGAGCCGACGAGATCGTCCGCTACACCGAGTTCGACGTGGTCGAGGAGGTCCGGCGGCTGACCGACGGCGAGGGCGTGCCCGTGGTCTACGACGGTGTGGGCGCCGCCACCTTCGACGCGAGCCTGGCCTGCCTGCGTCCCCGCGGGGTGCTCGTGCTGTTCGGGCAGTCCAGCGGCGTCGTCCCGCCGTTCGACCCGCAGCGGTTGAACGCGGCCGGATCGGTCTACCTGACCCGGCCGTCCCTGGGCCACTACACCAGGACCCGGGAGGAGTTGCTGGAACGCTCCTCCGACGTGCTCGGTCTGGTCTCGACCGGCGGGCTCGCCGTGCACGTGGGCGGGCACTACCCGCTGGCCGAGGCGCACCGCGCGCACACCGACCTCGCCTCCCGGGCGACCACTGGCAAGCTGCTGCTGGTCTAGGACCTGCCCGGCGGTGAGCCGGCGGCCCGCGGCCGGCACGGCCGTCGACTCACCGTTCGCCGCGCCCCCGTTCGGGCAGGCCCGCCGGTCCCGCCGCCGCCTGCGCCTCGGCCTTGGCCTCGGCCACCGCCTCGGCCGCGCTGTCGGCGGCCTGGTCGACGGCGCGCAGCGCGTCGGCGCCGCCCTCCTGGCCCGAGGTGAGCTCCGGGGTCGCCCCCGCCTCCTCGTCCTCGCGCTCCGTCTCCTCGGGGGCGGACTCGGCGCGGTCGCCGTCGGCGGAGGGAGCGAACGCCCTGCTGAGGTTCTGGACGGCCTGGGTGAGCTCGCCGGGGATGACCCAGAAGGTGTTGCCCTCGCCCTGGGCGAGCGTCGGCAGCGTCTCCAGGTACTTGTAGGCCAGCAGCTTGGAGTCGGCGTTGTTGGCGTGCACCGCCCGGAACACCCGCTCGATGGCCTTGGCCTCGCCGTCGGCGCGCAGGATGGCGGCCTGCTGCTCGCCCTGCGCCTCCAGGATGGCCTGCTGGCGGGCGCCTTCGGCGGTGAGGATGCGGGACTGGCGCTCTCCCTCGGCGTGCAGGATGACGGCTCGCTTGTCGCGTTCGGCCCGCATCTGCTTCTCCATCGCCTCCTTGATGGTGGGCGGCGGGTCGATGGCCTTGATCTCGACGCGGTTGACCCGGATCCCCCACTTGCCGGTGGCGTCGTCGAGCACGCCGCGCAGCCGCGAGTTGATCTCCTCGCGCGAGGTGAGGGTGCGCTCCAGGTCCATGCCGCCGATGACGTTGCGCAGTGTGGTGATGGTGAGCTGGTCGATGGCCTGGAGGTAGTTGGCCACCTCGTAGGCGGCGGCCCGGGGGTCGGTGATCTGGTAGTAGAGGACGGTGTCGATGTTGACCACCAGGTTGTCCTCGGTGATCACCGGCTGGGGCCGGGAGGAGAACACCTGCTCGCGGAGGTCGAACTTGGTGTTGACCCGGTCGACGACCGGGATGATGAAGTTCAGCCCCGGTTGCAGGGTGCGCAGGTAGCGTCCGAAGCGTTCGATGTTGTAGGCGCGGGCCTGGGGGACGATCCGCACGGTGGACATCACGCCCAGAACCACGAGGACCGCGAGAGTGATGAGGACGATTTCCGTACCCATGGCGGTTGTCATTCCTCCTTCGGTGTCTTCCCCGGGTCTGAAGGGGTGGACGTCCGTGAAGGCTCGGGGGCGGGTCCTTCACGGGCCCGGTGTCACGGCAGAGCCTCCCGGGGGTAGACCACCGCGGTGGCGCCTTCGATCTCCATGACGTCGACGTGGACTCCGGCGGGGATGGTGAGCGTCTCGTCGAGGCAGCGGGCCGACCACTCCTCACCGGAGAGCCTGATCCTGCCGCCGTCGCCGGTGACCTCCTCTATGACGAGCGCGCTCTTTCCCACCAGTGCGTCGGCGCCCGAACGCAGCAGCGGGGGCTGGGCCATGTGGCGGCGGGCGATCGGACGGACGACGAGCAGTCCGGCCGCCGAGGCCGCCAGGAACGCCACGACCTGTCCGGCCAGGCCGACTCCGACGGCTCCCACCACACCCGCGATCAGTGCCGCCGCCGCGAGGAGCCCCAGAGCGAGAGTGAGGGTGAACAGTTCGGCGATTCCCAGAGCGACGGCCACGACCAACCAGACAACCCACACCGACATATCAGCTCCTGCTTCTGTGGCGGGTATCTCTAAAGCTACCCGCCACGGCGATCAGTTCACCCCCGTTTTCCGCGCCGTGTGGACGAACCCGCGAGGATTCCGGCCGCGACCGCGCTGAGCAGGGCCGCTCCCGTGGTGACGGCGCGGGTCAGGCGCACCGCGCGGCGGATGTCGCCGACCTCGGGGGGACGGCCGTCGCCGAGCCGGGGGCGCTCCTCGACCCTTTCCCCGTAGACGTTGCGTCCGCCGAGCCGGACGCCGAGCGCTCCGGCGAACGCCGACTCGCACGGGCCCGCGTTGGGGCTGGGGTGGCGGTCGCCGTAGCGGAGGCAGGTGCGCCAGGCCCGGCGCGGGTCGCCGCCGACCACGGGGGCGGCGGCCACCGCCAGCAACGCGGTCAGCCGGGCCGGAGCCCAGTTGGCGACGTCGTCCAGCCGCGCCGCCGCCCAGCCGAACCGCTCGTAGCGCCGGGACCGGTGGCCGACCATGGCGTCCAGGGTGTTGACCGCGCGGTAGCCGAGCAGTCCGGCGGGGCCCAGCAGGGCGCCCCACACCAGGGGCGCGACGACGGCGTCGGAGGTGTTCTCGGCCACCGACTCGACGGTGGCGCGGGCCAGCGCGTCCGCGTCGAGTCCGCTGGGGTCGCGTCCGCACAGGTGCGGCAGCCGCCGCCGCGCCGCGGCCACGTCGCCCGCCTCCAGCGCGTCGGCCATGGCCTCGGCCTCCCGCTCCAGCATGGCCCCGCCGACGACGGCCCAGGTGGCCGCGGCGGTGACCGCGAAGGCACGCCCGTGGCCCGCGCGTGCGCAGGCGAGCGCCCCCGCGGCCGTGACCGGGGCCACGGCCGCGGCGGTGAACACCGCTCCGCGCGGTCGGCTGGGGGCGTACAGCAGGCGTTCCAGCCGTGCCGCCGCGCTTCCGAACAGCGCGACCGGGTGCCCCCGCCGGGGGTCGGCGACCACGCGGTCCAGCGCGACCCCCGCCAGTATGCCCAGTGCCCGCGCCCGCCCCCGGGCCGTCCGCCGCTTCTTGCGCATGCCCCGACCCTAGAGCGCCGCCGCCGGACCGTTCCGTCCGGGGCGGCGGACGCGGCGCGGGTCCCGGCGTCCGCGGTGGACACGCCACGGCGCCCACGGGCGGACCGGAACTCGACCGGATGGCGGGATGGGAGGACAAAACAGCAGGTCACCACTTATAGTAATGCCAAAGTCACGCTTCGCACCCCCCGCCTGTCCCGCGTCGGAACGGAAAAGGGGGCCGCAGTGGATGTCGTCTGCCTCGTCCTGCTCCTCGACTGGTACGGCCAGTACTGGGCCTGGTGAGCCGGTGGGAGGCGCTGTCGCGCGGCGCCTCCGGCACCACGAAACACCATTGTCGCGCACCGTCACCGACACAGCCGGAGGGTAACGTGGTCGATGGTGCCGTACCGGAAGGTTCGGCGAGGAGCGTGCGATAAAGAACCATGACGACGTATGGCTCTGGTTGCTACGATTTCGTGCGATCATGAGCGAGATCGGCGTTATCCCCTAGAATGTCGCTCCGACTCCGGATCGCCTTCCGGCACGTCGGCGCCGTCCGCCCGGACGGCACGGCCGTCGCGGGAGCGCGTCGGCACAACTGAATCCGAGCGCCCGTAGCTCAGTGGATAGAGCACCGGACTTCTAATCCGATGGTCGCAGGTTCGAATCCTGCCGGGCGCGCACACGGCGACCAGGGCGTACATCCCACCGGGTGTACGCCCTCGCTGTTGCCGCACCCAGGTGCGGCAACCCGTACAGCAACCGCGGACGTTCGCTGCAGTCCGCCGAACCCTGTTCCCGTGGGAACCACTCTCCGGGGCTCTCCCCAACCACGTACACGCAACCGTCCACACACAGAACCCCGTCGACACCGGCAACATCGCTCCATCCCAGACGCGGTCTCCGGTGTCGCCGCCTCCTCTGTCGACGCTTCGACACCTGTCGACACCTCCGGGCCCCGGAGACGCCGGAGCGCCCCGGACGCCCCGCGTCGGCCGCCGCACACCGCCCTCAACGAAAAATCGCTCATCCGTCTCGAAAGATCCAAAAAAACACTCACCAAATCGGCCAGATCAATCAATTAATCGACAAGAAACACGGTAAGTCGTCAAACGAAACGTTCCAGAGCTGTCCTAGTCGTGCGCCCCGGTGGGACACCGGAGCGGCACCATCGGCAAAGGAGAGCGATGTCAGCCGGACGTTTCCACCTGGGATGGTTCCTCGAAGGCTCCAACGCGCAGGCGTGGGGCCAGCCGTGGACCGGAAGCAGCGGCGCGAACTGGGCCAGACAGGACCTGTTCGTGGACATGGCCCGCGCGCTGGAACGCGCCTGCTTCGACTACATCCTGCTGGAGGACTCCTCCTACGTCGCCGACAGCTACGGCGGCTCGATGGAGATCTACCTCAAGAACGCGATAGCCACACCGCGCCAGGATCCGGTGGTGGTGGCGAGCCTGCTCGTCCAGGCCACCTCCCGGATCGGGATCGTGCCCACCCTGGGCACCTTCCAGTACCACCCGTACCAGCTGGCCCGCCTCATCGGCACCCTCGACCAGGTCTCCGACGGGCGCATCGGCTGGAACATGGTCACCGGCAGCTCCGACCGCGCGGCGCAGAACTTCGGCATGCCCGGGATGCCCGAGCACGACCTGCGCTACGACATGGCCGACGAGTTCATGGAGGTCGTCTTCGGCCTGTGGGACTCCTGGGAGCCCGACGCGATCCTGGCCGACCGGGGGAGCGGGGTCTTCGCCGATCCGGCGAAGGTGCGCCCCATCGACTTCAGGGGCGAGCACTACTCCTCGCGGGGCCCCCTCAACTCCGGACCGCTGCCGCAGGGCCGTGCCGTCATCGCCCAGGCCGGAGGGTCGCCGCGCGGTCGCCGGTTCGCGTCCCGCTACGCCGAGACCATCATCGCCTCCGTCCCCGGAGTGGCGGCGATGAAGGCCTACCGCGACGACGTCCGCTCCCTGATGGAGGAGCACGGCCGCAAGCCCGACGACTGCAAGGTCCTCTTCCTGGTCTCCCCGGTCATCGGGCAGACCCGGGAGGAGGCCGCCGAACTGAAGCGCCAACGGGACCTGG
Source organism: Thermobifida halotolerans (assembly GCF_003574835.2). Classification (NCBI taxonomy): domain Bacteria; kingdom Bacillati; phylum Actinomycetota; class Actinomycetes; order Streptosporangiales; family Nocardiopsidaceae; genus Thermobifida; species Thermobifida halotolerans. Next base: position 3,111,548 of record NZ_CP063196.1, read on the forward strand.
CCGCGCTGGAACGCGCCGAGATCAGCCTCGCCCACCTGTCCAAGGTGACCAACATCGACTTCTCGGTCTTCGACATCGACCAGCCGCTGGGCGACGTCGAACTGAGCACCAACGGACACCAGAGCACGCTGGCCGACTTCCTCAAGGCCGGCCGGGACAGGACGCTGCGCGAGGCGATCGCCACCAGGAGCGGCAACGAGTCCGTCCCCCTGGTCGGCACCCCCGACGACGTCGCCGCGCAGATGGGCGAGGTCATGGAGGAGGTCGGCGGGGACGGGTTCCTGTTCGTCAGCCCCAACCTCAACTGGCGGACCGTCACCGAGGTCGCCGACGGCCTGGTGCCCGCCCTCCAGCGGCGCGGCCTGACCCGGAGCGCCTACAGCCACGCGCACCTGCGCGACAACCTCCTGGAGTTCTGAGCAGCCGCACACCTTTCCGCACTGTCATCCGATCACGGGATGACACCCCTCGATCGTCAAGGAGGTACGACGTGCGAACCACCGTCGTGGTGGGCAACCCCAAACCCCGGTCCCGCACCCTGGAGGCGGCGGTCAACGTCGCCGCGGAACTGACCGGCTCCCCGCCCGAGACCGTCGTCGACGTGGTCGACCTGGGCGCCGGGCTGCTCGGCTGGAAGGACCCGGACGTGCGGCGGGCCGTGGAGGCGGCGTGCGCCGCCGACGTGCTCGTGGTGGCCAGTCCCACCTTCAAGGCCGCCTACACGGGACTGCTCAAGCTGTTCCTCGACCAGTTCCCCCCGGGAGGGCTCGCCGCGACGACGGCCTTCCCCCTGATGCTGGGCGCCGGACCGCACCACGCCCTGGCGCCGGAACTGCTCCTCAGACCGGTCCTGGTGGAGCTGGGGGCGACCTGCCCGGCACGGGGTCTCTACCTGCTCGACAGCGACTACCGCTCCCCCGAGGCGCTGGGGCCGTGGCTGGAGTCGGCCCGCGCCCACCTGCCCGCGCGCCCCGAGGCGGTGACCCCGTGACCACGACATCGAACACGTTCGACCCGGTCGAACTGCGCCGCGCCTTCGGCTGCTTTCCCAGCGGGGTGACCGCCGTGTGCGCACTGGTCGACGGAGGCCCCGTCGGCATGGCCGCCAGCACCTTCACCTCCGTCTCGCTGGACCCACCGCTGGTGTCGGTGTGCGTGGCGCGCACCTCCACCACCTGGCCCGCCCTGCGCCGCTCCACCCGCATCGGCGTCAGCGTGCTCAACTCCGAGCACGGCGCGATCTGCCGGCAACTCTCCGCCCGCGACGTCGACCGCTTCGCCGGGGTGGACTGGACCGCCCTGCCGAACGGTTCGGTCGTCCTCAACGACGCCGCCGCCTGGCTGGACTGCGGGGTGGAGGAGGAGATCACCGCGGGCGACCACGTCATCGCCCTGCTCTCCGTACAGGCGATCCAGGCCGCACCGGCGGTCGCCCCACTGGTGTTCCACGGCAGCAGGTTCCGCCGCCTGGCGGCCTGACCCGCCACCCCCCGAAAGACGGTGACGATGAGCCGACCCGCACCCCCGACCACCACCGGGACCGCCGTGATCGCGGCCCTGGAGGCCAACGGCGTCGACCTGGTCTTCGGTATTCCGGGCACCCACAACCTGGAGCTGTACCGGGGACTGTCGCGATCGCCGATCACCCACGTGGCGCCCCGGCACGAGCAGGGGGCGGGGTACGCCGCGGACGGCTACGCCCGCGCCACCGGCCGCCCCGGCGTGGTCATCACCACCAGCGGTCCCGGCCTGCTCAACGCCTTCACCGCGCTGGGCACGGCCCACGCCGACTCGGTCCCGCTCCTGGTGCTGTCCCCCGGGGCGCCCACCGGCCGGGAACGGGCCGACTACGGCTGGCTCCACGAGGTCAAGGACCAGCGGGCCGCCGCCGACGCCGTCGTGGCCCGCAGTGTGCGCTGCGGCACCCCGCAGGCCGCGGTGGCCGCGGTCTGCGAGACCTTCGCGCGCTGGGCCGTGGAACGCCCCCGGCCGGTGCACATCGAGATTCCGCTGGACGTGCTGGAGGCCGCGTGGGAGGACGGTCCCGTCCCCGCCGTGCAGCCGTGCCCTCCCCCGACCCCCTCGCCCGGGCCGCTCGCCGAGGCGCTGGACCTGCTGGGGCGGGCGCGCTCCCCGGTCGTGGTGACCGGGGGAGGCGCGCTGGACGCGGCCGTCCCGCTGCGCGCCGTCGCCGAACTCCTCGACGCGCCCGTGGTCACCACCACCGCGGGCAAGGGGGTCTTCGACGAGGACCACCCCCTGTCGGTGGGGGCCTTCGTCGGCGCCGCGGGGGCCCGGGACCTGCTGGAGTCCGCCGACGTGCTGCTGGTCGTCGGCAGCGAACTGGGGGACGCCGAGGTCCCCGACCGGCTCGCGCCCTCGGGCCGGGTGGTCCGGGTGGACGTCGAGATCGGCCAGCTCGACAAGAACCTGCGCGCCGACGTGCGGCTCCACTCCGCCGCCCGTCCCGCCTGCGAGGCACTGCTGCGGGGACTGGCCGCAGGCCGCTCCGAGGACCGCGGAGGCTCGGGGAAGAGCCGCGCCGCGGCGGCTCGGCAGCGCTGCCTGGCCGGGGCGCGCGAGCACGGGGGACGCTGGGAGGCGATCCAGCACGCGCTGCGCTCCCGGCTGCCCGCCGACACGGTCGTGGTGGGCGACAGCTCCCAGGTGTCCTACCTGGGCACCGCTCCGTTCTGGCGGTTCGCCGAACCGCGCCGGTTCCTGCTGCCGACCGGCTTCTCCACGCTCGGCTACGGGCTTCCGGCCGCGATGGGCGCCAAACTCGCCGACCCGCGCCGCCCGGTGGTGGCCCTGCTGGGCGACGGCGCGTTCATGTTCAGCCCGCAGGAACTGCTCACCGCCGCCGAACTCCGCCTGGGTCTGCCCGTGGTCGTCGTGGACAACCACGGCTTCGGGGAGATCCGGCAGAACATGCTCGACCGCGCGATCGCCCCCATGGCCGTCGACCTCGCCCGCCCCGACTTCCCCGCCCTGGCCCGCTCCCTGGGCTGCGCGGGGGTGCGGGCGGCCGACGAGGCCGCGGCGGCGCGGGAGGCGGTCGAGGCGCTCGACCGCGACCGGCCCACCCTCGTCTGGCTGGAGGCGGGCCCGTGACCCGAACCGCCCACCGGCCGAGCCGTACCGGCCGGTGGCCGCGTCGCGACCCCTTGGCGGACCGGCCGCGGCCCGCCTCCCCGGCGACCGCACGCTGCCGGCGCCCCCACCACTCCCCCCAGTCGAAACGGAGACCCGACGTGAGACACCCCATCATCAAAGCGGCGGCCCTGGCCGCCACTGTGGCCCTCGCCTCCACCGCCTGCGGCGGCAGCGGCGGTTCGGACGGCCGCACCGTCACCTTCGCCGCCTACGGAGGCGACGGCCAGCAGGCCGAGACCGACGCCTGGCTCGACCCGTTCTCCGAGGAGACCGGCATCGAGGTGGTCCAGGACGACCCCGTCACCTACGCCAAGATCGAGCAGATGGTCGAGACCGGCAACGTCATCTGGGACGTCGCCCAGGGCGGCAGCGACATCGGTCTCACCGGCAACCCGATCCTGGAGGACATCGACTGCGAGGTCGTGGCGTGCGAGGAGTTCGCGGACGGCCCGTTCCCCGCCGAGCAGCAGGGCGTCCCGGTGTTCATCTTCTCCGTCGTGCTGGCCTACAACACCGAGAAGGTGTCCGGCACCCCCACCAACTGGGCGGACTTCTTCGACACCGAGACCCACCCCGGCAAGCGCGCCATCGACAGCTCCGTGGGGTTCCGCGGCATGCTGGAGGCCGCGCTGCTGGCCGACGGCGTGGCCCGGGAGGACCTGTACCCGCTCGACGTGGACCGCGCCCTCGGCTACATGGAGCCCCTCAAGGACGACCTGATCGCCTTCGAGGACGCCACCGAGTGCATCAACCTGGTCTCCTCCGGCGAGGCCGTCATGGGCAACTGCTACAACGGCCGCGTCACCAAGGCCCAGGAGGAGGGCCAGCCCATCGACCTGGCCTGGGGACAGCAGATCTACTACTGCGACTACCTGTTCGTCCCCAAGGGCGCGCCCAACAAGGACGAGGCGATGGAGCTCATCGCCCACATCACCTCCGCGGAGAACAACGGCCGGATCGCCGACCACATCTCCTACGGCCCGGCCAACCCCGGAGCGGAGGTCTCCGAGGAGTCCCTGGCCAACTCCCCCACCTCCAACCAACTGGAGGGTGAGGACGCCCCGATCGTCCCCGACGACCCCTGGTGGCTGGAGAACCGCGAGGAGGTCATGGAGACCGTCTCGGAATGGCTGGCCTCCTAGGAGGGGCGTCTCCCCGCCGCCCTCGGCGGCCGACCTCCGGGGGCGGGGGTCCGCCCGGACTCCCGCCCCCGGACCCCCGAACGCCACACGCCCGTTGATCCAGGGGGCCTCATGACCACACTGACCGAACCCGTCCGCTCCGGCCCCGCCGCACCGAGACCGGATCCGCCCGGGGACGGCGCCACGCGACGCGCACCGAGCTACTGGAGTCTCGCCGGAGCCCCCGGCCTCGTGTTCGTCGTGCTGGCCTTCGCCGTCCCGCTCGCCGCCGTCGTCGTCAAGAGCCTCACCGACCCCTCCCCCGCCAACTACACGGAGGCTCTCGGCAGCCAGATCTTCCGCGGCTCCGTCTGGACCACCCTGCGCATGGCGGTGGTCGTGACCGTGCTGTGCGCGCTGGCGGGCTACCCGTTCGCCTACGTGCTGGCGCGTGTGGGCCGCACCATGCGCTCCCTGCTGTTCGTGTCGCTCATGCTGTCGTTCTGGACCAGTCTGCTGGTGCGCAGCTACGCCTGGCAGGTCATCCTCAACGACACGGGCGTCGTCAACACCCTGCTCCTCGACCTCGGCCTGGCCGAGGAGCCCCTGACGCTGATCCGCACCCCGCTGGCGGTCTACGTCGGCATGGTGCACATCCTCGTGCCCTATCTGATCCTGGCCGTCTACGCCCAACTGCGCTCGCTCGACCCCGACCTGGAGCGTGCCGCGCAGGGGTTGGGCGCACCCCCCTGGAAGGTGTTCTGGCGGGTGACGCTGCCCCTGTCGCTGCCCGGGGTGGCCGCGGGCTCGGTGCTGGTCTTCGTGCTGGCCCTCGGCTTCTACGTGACCCCGCAATTGCTCGGCGGCGCCCAGGACGTCTACCTCGGCCAGGCGATCGTCATGCAGATCGAGCAGTTCCTCGACACGGGAGTGGGGTCGGCCATGGCCGTGATGCTGTTCGTCGCGGTTCTCGCCGTGCTGGGAATCGTCGCCCGGTTCGTCGGCGTCGGCCGCGTCCTCGGCCTGGGACAGGGAGGTGGACGGTCGTGAGGACCGGACCGGGCGTGCGGATCGCCGCCGTGCTGATGGCGGTGTTCCTGGTCACCCCCACCGTCATCGTCATCGCCACCGCGTTCAACCCGACGAGCATGATCGTGTTCCCGCCCGGGGGTTTCTCGCTGCGCTGGTTCCAGGAGGTCCTGGAGGACCGCTCGTGGAGCACCGCGTTCGCCAACAGCCTCCAGGTGGGACTGGTCGCCGCCGTGATCGCCATGGTCGCCGGCACCTCCCTGGCCCTGCTGGCCTCGCGCGGCCGCGGCCCGCTGGCGCACCTGGCCAGCGTGCTGGCCGTGCTCCCCATGACGGTTCCGCTGGTGGTGGCGGGGCTGGCCTTCTACCTGGTCTACGCGCGGATCGGGTTCACCGGCGGCGCCCTGAGCCTGGGCGTGGCCCACGCCGTGATCGGCCTGCCGTTCGTGTTCGTCAACGTCCTGGCGGCACTGACCAACGTGGACCGGTCCGTGGAGGAGGCGGCCCGCATCAGCGGCGCGAACCAGACCGTCACCATGCTCCGGATCACCCTGCCCCTGGTCGCGCCCGCGGCGCTCGTCGGCGGTGTCCTCGCCTTCGTCAGCTCCTGGGACGAGGTCGTGGTGGCGCTGTTCCTCAACACCCCCCAGTTCCGCACCATCCCCGTCGAGATGTGGAGCCAGGTGCGCTCGGGCGTCGAACCCTCCATCTCGGCGGTCGCGGCCCTGCTCACCCTGGTGTCCCTCGTGCTGGCCGGCCTGGTCCTGCTGGCCCCCAGACTCCGCGTCACTCGCCTTCTCAGGATGGGAAAGTCATGATGAAGACCGCTGTCAGTCCGACCGCGACCGTCCCCGGCCCACCGGAACCCGCCACGGCGGGCGCCCGACTGCAACTCACCGGCATCCGCAAGGAGTACGGGGACTTCGCCGCCGTCGACGACGTCTCCCTGGACATCGAACCCGGGCAGTTCGTGACGCTGCTGGGCGCCTCGGGGTCGGGCAAGACCACCCTGCTGCGCATCATCGCCGGGTTCGTGGACGCCACCGCGGGCCGGGTGGTGATGGACGGCGCGGACATCTCCGGGGTGCCGGTGCACAGGCGGCACATCGGCATGGTGTTCCAGAACTACGCGCTGTTCCCGCACATGTCGGTGGAGAAGAACGTCGCCTTCCCGCTGCAGATGCGCAGGGTGCCGCGGTCCCGGCGGCCCGCGATGGTCCGTGAGGCGCTGGCGGCGGTGCGGCTGGAGGGACTGGGCCACCGCATGCCCCGGGAACTGTCGGGCGGCCAGCAGCAGCGCGTGGCGCTGGCCCGCGCCATCGTCTCGCGTCCCCGGCTGCTGCTGATGGACGAACCGCTGGGCGCGCTGGACCGCAGGCTGCGCGAGGCGCTCCAGGTGGAGATCCGCCGCCTCAGCCAGGACCTGGGCCTGACCGTCGTCAACGTGACGCACGACCAGGAGGAGGCGCTGACCATGAGCGACCGGATCGCGCTGCTGTCCCACGGCCGGCTCGTGCAGTACGGCTCTCCCGAGGACCTGTACTCCCGTCCCACCAGCGACGTCTCCGCGAACTTCCTGGGCGAGTCCAACCTGTTCCGCGCCTCGGTGCGCGCCGACCGCGGACAGGCGGTGCTGGACCTGCCCCACGGGCGGGTCGTCGTTCCCGTCAACGGATCGGTCCCCGCCCCGGGCAGCGAGCGGATCGTCGTGGTCCGCCCCTGGGCGATGCGGGTGCGCCGGGCCGACTCCTCCCCCAACGGCTCCGCCGCGGCCTGCCACCTGCCGGGAACCGTGACCGCCAGCATCTACGCCGGGGACTCCCGCAAACTGCTGGTCCGCGACGCCGACGGCCGGGAACTGGTGCTGCGGCACCGCGCCGAGGGCGCTCCCCCCTGCTCCGTCGGCGACGCGGTCGTCCTGGAGTGGGACGCCGCGGACAGCACCGTCATCGTCCCCACCGCCTGACCCGCCTCCGCCCGCCCGCGGCGGCGCGGAGACAGCACCCACCCGTGCCCGGCGGTCGCGGCCGCCGGGCGAGAAAGGAACAACGTGTCACTGACCGACCGCCAGCAGGCAGCCGTCACCGAGTCGGAGGCGCTCCGCTCCGAACTGTCCGACTTCCACCGCCGGATCTGGTCGTTCGCCGAGCCCGCCTGGCGGGAGTACCGTTCGGCCGCCGCCTACGTCGACCTGCTCAGGGCGGAGGGCTTCGAGGTGGAGACGGGCTCCGGCGGGATGCCCACGGCCTTCCACGCCGTGTGGGGCGACGACGGGCCCGACATCGGACTGTACGCCGAGTACGACGCCTCCCCCGGCCACTCCCAGGACACGGTGCCCTACCGCAAGCCGCGCGAGGGGCTGCACCCGTGGGCGCCCGGATTCACCGACGCGCACAGCGCGCTGGGCGTGGGGGCGCTGGCCGGGGCGCTGGCCGCCAAGCGCGCCATCGAGCGGACCGGCGGCCGGGGCCGCATCCACCTGTTCGGCGAGCCCGCCGAGAAGGTCTGCGGCTCCAAGGCCGTCCACGCGGCCAAGGGCTACTACGACGAGTTGGACGCGGCCATCAGCTACCACCCGCTGGTGCAGAACACCGCGCTGTGGGACATCCACAACTGCCTGTACTGGAGCGTGGTGTTCACCTTCCAGTGCGCCGAGGGGCAGAGCACCGACGCTCCGGCATGGGTGTCCAGCGAGGTGTTCGGCGCCGGGGCGCACAACTCCGTCCGCTCCCCCGGGGCCGTGGACGCGCTGGGGCTGATGCTGACCGCCACCAAGTACGCGAAGGAGAACATGTTCCCGCGTACCGGGCTGTGGTCGCTCAACGAGGCGGTACTGGGCGCCGCCAACGCCACCGCCGACAACCTGCCGCCGCGGATCTCCCAGATCCAGTTCAGCTGGCGCTCCCCGCTGATCGGCATCCAGGAGCAGATCCTGGAGGTGCTGCGGCGCAGTGCCCGGCACGTGGCCGGGCTCGCCAACTGCGAGGTGAGCATGCGCTGGGTGACCAAGACCCGGCCCGGCCTGAAGAACCACGTGATGGCGAAGACCCTCTTCTCCCACCTGGCGGAGTTGGGACCGGCGGCCTTCGCCCCGGAGGTGTTCGAGTTCGGCCGGGAACTGGAGCGGGTGCTGGGACACGAGCCGAGCGAGGACCCGTTCCTGCCGGAGATCCACCGGGTCGTCACCCCCCAGGAGCAGGACGCCGAGACCCGGCGCACGCTGCCGCCGTGGCAGGACTGCACCGGCGCCGACGACTACACCGAGTACTCCTGGCACGCTCCCACGGTACGCTTCTTCACCGCCAAGCCGCTGCTCAAGGCGGTCAACGGGGATGTGACGCACTGGGCCAACAACGCCATGAACGGCCTGCCCGCCGCGATCGACCCGGTGTGGTCGTACGCGGGGTCGGTCATCGCGGCGACCGCGCTGTGCCTCATCGACGATCCGGACCTGCTGAAGAGCGCCCGGGAGGAGTTCGAGGTCAACCGCGAGGCCGCGCCGGAGGCGTACCACGCTCCGCTGCTGCCGCGCGACTTCGCGCCGCCGGTCGACCTGCCGTGGCCCGAGTACGTCGAGACCGCGCGCGGGTTCGAGTGGCAGCTTCCCACGACCGCCGACTTCGGCGAGCCGGTCGCCTGACCGCGCTGTCATCCATCCGATGAACCGATTACTTGGGGCGCTGATGCGGACGAGCGATGGCACCGGGTGACGGGGCCGTCGCGCGTTCCCGCCCGTTCCCCGCGGGAAGCGCGGTCGCCCCGGTCATGCTCATGGTGTTGATCCTGTTCACGGTCGATGCCGTGGTGCAGACCGTGCTGCCGGTCGCCCTGGCGGCGAACGGCCTCGGCTCGGGACTCCTCGTCGGCGTCTTCCTGGCGCTCGCCCAGGGACTGGGCCTGCTGATCGCCCCTCCGGTCAACGCCCACGCCGACCGGAGGGGCAGGCGGGGCGTGCTGGCCGTCGGCGGACTGCTCATCGCGGCGTGCGCGGTCGGGGTGGTCCTCGCCGTCGGCCGCGGCGCCTGGGTGTGGGTCGTGGTGGTCCTCGGCTACGGCCTGGGCCGGGGCGCGACCGTGGTCACGACGCTGGCCGTGGTGGCGCGCACCGGAGACCCCTACCGGACCCAGGGCTACAACGGCGCGACGCAGCGACTGGCCGCCGCGCTCGCCGCGGTGCTCGCCGCCACCGTCCTCACCGACGGCCGGTGGGTGTGGGCCTTCTGGCTCACGGCGGCCTTCGGGATCGCGTTCGCGCTGCTGAGCCTGCGCGTCGCCGGTCCCGGCGGCGACCCCGGCGCCGGGGTCGCGGTGGCGCGCAGCTATCCGGTCTCGCTGGGCATGCTGCGCGGCGACCGCGCCCTCCAGGCGTCCTCCCTGGTCAACCTGAACCTGGCCTGTCTGACCCTGATCGGCAACTCCTTCTACCCGTTCGTGTTGGACGTTCCCGCCGGCGAACTCGCCGGATGGCTGCTGGCGCTGCTGCTCTGCCGCGACCTGGCCGCGGTGGCCTCGGGGCCGCTGTTCGGCACGGTCGTCGGCCGGGTGGGAATGCGCGGCGTGCTGCTGCTCACGGGCGGCTGCTCGGTCGCCGGTCTGCTGGCCGTCGGTCTGGGCGGCGGCATCGCGGGGGTGGTGGTCGGAGCGCTGCTGCAGGGCGTGGCCATCAGCACCGGGATCGGCGCCACCAACATCCTGGCGACCTCGGCCCGCGAGGGCGGCACCGGTCTGCGTCTGGCCGCCACCAACTACCTCAACGGCGTCGGCTCGGTGGCGGTGCCGGTGCTGCTGGGCCTCTCCTTCGACCTGGCGGGCGCGTCCAGCGTGTTCGTCCTCGGGGCGCTGGTGTGCGCGGCGCTGGTGGCCGGGGTGCTGGCGCTGGGCGGCGGGACTCAGGCGGGGTCGAACCGCCAGGGCCGCGGGAGCACCAGTGTGGCGCCGTAGATCAGCACCGACAGGTCCCGGACCGCGTTCAGCGCGAGCACCCGTTCGACGAGGTCGGACAGTGCCACAGACGAGTCGCAGGACACCTCGGCGACGGCCTGGTAGCGGCCGACCGTGGTGGTGAGTATCGCGATCTCCGGGAAGGAGGCGAGTTGCGCGAGGTCGTCCCGGACGGTCCCGCCCAGTTTGAGACCCATCATGGCCAGGGTCGTGGGCTGCACCTTGATGCGGTCCACGACCGCGGTGGCCTGGATGGTCCCGGTGTCGAACAGGGCCTGGGTGCGCTTGCGCACCGCCCAGTAGGGGAGGTCGGCCCGGGCCGCCAGTTCCCGGTAGGAGGCCCGGGGGTTCTCCACGAGGTGCCGCAGCAGCTCGATGTCGCCCTGGTCGAGCACGGGCCGCACGGCGGGGGCCCGCTCGCCGACGGGCGGGCGGGGGCGGGCCCGGCTCTCCCACTTGAGGACCGTGAGGTTGCGCCACACCTCGAAGTCGCGGACCCCCTCGACGGTCAGCAGCGACTGGCTGATCACGTCGGCGAGGTCGGCGTCGTCGTAGGCGGTGATCTCGCAGAGGACGTTGTACTCGCCGACCACCTGCTGCAGGTAGGTCACCCGCGGGTGGCTGTGCAGCGCCTCGGTCAGCGCCTCGGGAGAGCCGTGGTAGCGCATCCCCACGGTGGCCAGGCACCGGTAGCCGAGACTGGCGGGGTCGACCAGACCGAGGATGCGCACCACGCCGTCGTCGGCGAGTCGGTTCATCCGGCCGCGCACGGCGTCGGGGGACAGGCCCACCCGTTCCCCGACGTGGGCGAGGGGCGCCCGGCCGTCCTCCTTCAGCACCTCGATGATGCTGCGGTCGTGGTCGTCGAGGCGGTAGCGCTGAGGCAACGTGATCGGTTTCCGTCTTGCGGGGTACCCGTACGCGCCGGGCCGGGCCGCGGTGGCGGCCCCGCGCAATTGTCGCACATCCCCCCGGCCCTTCGGAGTTTTCCCGCCCGACCACCTGGAAAGAGCATGATTCCGCTCGTAGGAACCCCTGTTGACGTCACTTTCACGTCCCCTCAGCGGTGGAGGGCGCGGTGACGCCCCCTCCGGCCGTCCCCGCCGCGGACGGCACCGCGGCGGCCGGCGCCGCCGCCCTGCTGGCCCACCGTCCCTGGCGGCGGTGGGTCCCCACCTCGGCGCTCAGCCGCGTCCCGATGGCGATGGCCCCGCTGGCGGTGCTGCTCCTGGGCGAGCACGCCACCGGCTCACTGACCTCCGGAGTGTTCCTGGCCGGAGTGTTCTCGCTGTTCAGCGGAGCTCCCGGGCCGTTCGTCGGGCGGCTGCTGGACCGCTTCGAGATGCGGCGGGGGCTGCTGTGGAGCCTGGTGGCGGCCGCGGGGTCGACCATCCTGCTGCTCGCCACGGCAGCCCTCGGCGCCCCGCTGTGGCTGTACGTCCTGCTGTGCGCGCTCCAGGGGCTGAGCATGGCGGGCCTGCTGGGCGGGATGCGCGCGCTGCTGCTGGTGGTCGCCCCGCCGGGGAACCTGCGCCGCGCCCACTTCGCGGAGTCGCTGATGGTGGAGCTCTCCGCCGTCCTGGGGCCGCTCCTGGTGGGCGCGCTCGCGCTGCTGGGCGGGGCGGACGCGGCCCTGGCCGGAACGGCTCTGCTGTGCGCCGCCGCGGGGTGGGCGATGCGTTCGGCCCCCGCGCTGCCTCCGGCGCCCGCCGCGGCCGCGACTCCTCTGCTGCCCGCCGTGCCCGTGCTGCGGATCTCACTGCTGGTGCTGTGCGTGAGCACCGGGTACGGCGTGCTCACGGCCAACATCCCGCAGCGCATGGCCGACTACGGGCTCACCTCCACCCACGCGACCTGGGTCACCGCGGTCTTCTCCACCGGCGCCTGCCTCGGCGGCGTCCTGGCGAGCCTGCGCCCGCTGTCCGCGGACCGGGCCGCGGCGGGCACGCCTCTGCTGTTGCTGGCCTCCGCCGCGATCAGTCTGCCCGCCGGGCTGGCCCAGACGGTGGGCGGCTACGCGGCCGCGCTGTTCGCCTCGGCGCTGCTGCTGGTGCCGCTCAACGGGATCCTGGTCACCCGGGTCGAGGCGGAACTGGGCCTGCGCCGCCGCGCCGAGGGCTTCTCCTACTTCGGGGCCGCCGCCACGGCCGGAGGCTCCCTCGGCTACCTCGCCGCCAGCGCTCTGGCACCCCTGACCACCGCCGACCGCATCGCGTTCCTGGCTCCCGCCCTCCACCTGGCCCTGGCCGGTGTCCTGGGGGCGGCGCTCATCTCCCGCGGGACGCCGCGCGCCCGTTCGACCGCGACCGAACCGACCGAAGGAGTCTCCGTGTCCACGCTTCCGTCCGCCCCTTCCCCCACCGAGTCGACGTCCCCGCGCGACGAGGAGTCGCGGCTGCGCCGCGAACTCGCCGCCGTCTACCGGCTCGTCGCCCACTTCCGGATGACCGACCTGGTCTTCACACACATCTCGGTGCGGCTGCCCGGCCCCGACCACCACTTCCTGATCAACCCCTACGGTCTGCTGTTCGAGGAGATCACCGCCTCCTCGCTGGTCAGGATCGACCTGGAGGGGCGGCCGGTGGAGCCCACCCCGCACCCGGTGAACCCGGCGGGCTTCGTCATCCACAGCGCCGTGCACGCCGCGCGCGCGGACGCCCACTGCGTCCTGCACACCCACACCCGCGCCGGGTGCGCGGTCGCCGCCCTGGAGGAGGGCCTGCTGCCGGTCAACCAGATGTCGCTGGAGTTCCACGGGCGGGTCGGCTACCACGACTACGAGGGGATCGCGCTCAACCTCGACGAGCAGCGGCGCCTGGTCGCCGACCTGGGCGACCACCCGGCGCTGGTCCTGCGCAACCACGGCCTGCTCACGGTGGGGCGGACCCCGGCCGAGGCGTTCCTGCGCATGTACTACCTGGAGCGCGCCTGCCAGATCCAGGTGACCGCGCAGGCCGCCGGACGGCTGCGCCTGCCGTCGGAGGAGGTCTGCGCCTACACGGCCCGGCAGTTCTCCGGCGAGGCCGCCAGCGACCTGACCGACGACAACGGCTCGGAACTGGCCTGGCGGGCCCTGCTGCGGCTGCTCGACCGGATCGCCCCCGACTACGGGGACTGAGACGGCGGGTTCGGGGTCGCCGGCGTGGGTGTCGTAGCCGGTGAGGTACTCGGCGCAGACCGGGGCGAGCACCAGCGGGGCCGGGGCGAGGCCCCGGCGGACGCGGCGGGGCGCCGCGGGGACGGAGGCGGCCGTCATTCCCTGATCCGTTCCGCGGCGACCATCACGGCGACGCCCAGCACGGCCAGGCTGAGGTTCGCGTACAGCTCATAACCGGTGAGGAAGCCGACGCGGGGGAGGACGAACCGGTTGAACGCGTTGAGGAAGATCCCCATGACCGGTTGGACGTAGAGATGGTCGACGGCTCCGCTGACGCCCATGAGGGTCAGCAGGAAGCCCGCTGTCTGAAGGGTTTTGCGCATGCCTCGATGCTGGGGGAGCCAGGTGGCTGCGCGGATCGGTCTTCGGGAGGGAGCGAGGCGACCGGGGTCGCCGGTTGGCACGTCCGACCGCGACGAAGGTATCGACTTCGGCGACTTCGGTATCGTCGGCGCGTTCGGGGCGAGACGACCGGTACCGGACGGCCGTAGGCTCTGCCCACGATGAACGGATCCGCGCGCCGCCGCAGCCTCCGCGACTGGCTGGTCGACTTCTGCCTGTTCGCGTCCGCGGTGGCCTGGGGCTTCCTGACGTCCGCGGTCCGCATCGAGGAGGGCGCGGTCCCCGGCGTGGTCCCGGTGTGGCTGTTCAACCTCGACCAACTGGTGGGTGTGCTGGGCTGCGCGGCGCTGTGGCTGCGCCGCCGGTGGCCGACCGGGCTGGCCGTGACGCTGGTGCTGTTGTCGGCCTACTTCGAGATGGTGGCCGGGGCGATGCTGGCGGCGCTGTTCACGGTCGCCGTGCACCGGCCTCCGCGCACCGGTTCGGCCGTCTTCGCGCTGAGTCTGCTCACCGCGTTCGGCTACGTGCTGCTGCGTCCCGAACCCGGCGTGCCCGGCATCCTGCTGTTCCTGCTGGGTGCGGCGTTCCAGGGCGCCGCGACCGGCTGGGGGCTTTTTGTCCACCACCGCCGCCGCCTCGTGGCGTCCCTGCGGGAGCGGGCCGAGCGCGCCGAGGTGGAGGCGCGCCTGCGCGTCGAGCAGACCCAGCGGGAGGTCCGTGAGGAGATCGCGCGGGAGATCCACGACGTGCTCGGGCACCGGCTGTCGCTGCTGAGCGTGCACGCCGGGGCGCTGGAGTACCGCCCCGACGCGCCCGCCGAGGACGTCGCCCGCGCGGCCCGCGTCATCCGGGAAAGCTCCCACCGGGCGCTGCAGGACCTGCGGGAGGTCATCGGGGTGCTGCGCGCCCCCGTCGGGGAGCTGCCGCAGCCCGCCTTCGCCGACATCCGGCAACTGGTCGACGACGCCGAGCGGGCCGGAACACGGGTGCGGCTACGTGACGAGGTGGCGAAAGACGTGCCCGATCCGCCGGGCCGCACCGCCTATCGGGTGGTGCAGGAGGCGCTGACCAACGCCCGCAAGCACGCGCCGGGCGGCGAGGTGGACGTGCGCGTGACCGGGGCGCCGGGCTCGGGACTGGAGGTGGAGGTGGTCAATGCCGCGCCCGTGTCCGGAGACGATGGCGTCCCGGGGGCGGCGGGCGCGGCCGGGGCCGGGCGGGGCCTGGTCGGCCTGGCCGAACGGGTGTCCCTGGCAGGGGGGAGCCTGGAGCACGGACCGACTGCCGACGGCGGTTGGCGGGTCGCCGCCCGGCTACCCTGGCTGTCGTGACCATGCCCGCCGATCCACCGATCAGGGTGCTGCTCGTCGACGACGACCCGCTGGTGCGCGCCGGGCTGACGATGATGCTGGGCGGCGCGCCGGACCTGCGCGTGGTCGGCGAGGCGGGCGACGGCGGCCAAGCCCTCTCCCTGGTTGACGAGCACTCCCCCGACGTGGT
The DNA here is from genome assembly GCF_003574835.2 of Thermobifida halotolerans. Taxonomy (NCBI): domain Bacteria; kingdom Bacillati; phylum Actinomycetota; class Actinomycetes; order Streptosporangiales; family Nocardiopsidaceae; genus Thermobifida; species Thermobifida halotolerans. The sequence goes on from NZ_CP063196.1 coordinate 3,126,794, forward strand.
GCTGATGGACATCCGCATGCCGTCGGTGGACGGGCTGGCCGCCACCGAGCGGCTGCGCGCCCGCCCGCGCGCGCCGGAGGTCATCGTGCTGACCACGTTCGACGCCGACCGCCACGTACTGCGCGCCCTGCGCGCCGGGGCCGCCGGGTTCCTGCTCAAGGACACCCCTCCCGAGGAGATCGTGGCGGCGGTGCGGCAGGTGGCACGGGGGTATCCGGTGCTGTCGCCGGAGGTGACCCGCAGGCTCATCGCGCGGGTCGCGGAGTCCGGCCGGGACCGGCGGCGCGCCCGCGCCGCCGAGCGCCTGTCGGTGCTCAACGCCCGCGAACACGAGGTCGCCGTCGCGGTCGGCCACGGCATGTCCAACGCCCAGATCGGCGCCGCGCTGCACCTGAGCGTGCCCACGGTCAAGACGCACGTCTCCAGCGTCCTGGCCAAGCTCGACTGCACCAACCGGGTGCAGGTGGCGCTGCTGGTCCACGACGCGGGCCTGCTCGACGGCGGGGAGTGACGGGCGCCGCCCCGGTCAGTACCCCTTCCAGGCGTCCTGGTGGTAGTCGATGATGCGCGGGTTGAGCAGGGTGGAGGGCTGGGCCTCGCCTTCCGCGCCGGGCCGGCGGTCCTTGGGGAAGACCTGGGCGGCGGCCAGGACCGCCTCGTCCAGGAACCCGGTCTCGGGGGCGTCGGCGGCGAGGCCCAGCTCCGGCGCCCGGTCGGTGCGGGCCAGGAAGAACCCCCAGTTGCCGAAGCTGGGCACGTCCACGTTGTAGGGCGTGGTGTGCAGCCCGGCCTCGCGCAGGCTCTCCCCCACGCTCCAGTAGGCGCGGGACGCGAAGTACGGCGATCCCGCCTGCACCACGGCCCGCGCGTCCTCGGCCATGGCCTGGCGGACCAGGCCGTAGAACTCCACCGAGTACAGCTTGGCGGTGCTGACGTCGTCGGGGTCGGGCAGATCCACGACCACCGCGTCGAAGCGGTCGGTGTTGCCGCGCAGCCACGTGAAGGCGTCGTCGCTGACGACCGTGACCCGCTCGTCGTCGAACGCGCGGTGGTTGAGCGCGCTGATCGCGGGGTGGCTGCGGGCCAGTTCCACCACGGCCGGGTCCAGGTCGACCAGCACCACGCGTGCCACGTCGCCGTATTCGAGGATCTCGCGCAGCGCCAGGCCGTCGCCGCCGCCCAGCACCAGGACGTCGCCGCGCGGGCCGTCCAGCACGGGGTGGACCAGCGACTCGTGGTAGCGGTACTCGTCCCGGGAGGAGAACTGCAGGTCGCCGTTGAGGAACAGGCGCAAATCGGTGCGGGGCAGGTTCTCGGTGAGGACGATCTCCTGGTAGTCGGTGCGCGTCGCGTAGACGACGGGGTCGCGGTACAGGGCCTGGCGCGCGTCGACCTCGAAGCGGTCCGACAGCGCCAGCGCGCTCGACGACACGGCCATGACCAGGGCCAGTCCGGACGCCAGTCCGACGACGCCCGCTCTGCTCAGCGAGCGGCGGAACAGCCACAGCACGACGGCCATGCCGGTGACCGCGTTGACCATGCCGACCAGCAGCACCCCTTCGAGCAGGCCGAACACGGGCAGCAGCAGGAAGGGGAAGGCGAGTCCGCCGATCAGGCCGCCCACGTAGTCGGCGGCGAACAGGTCGGCGACGGCGCTGGCCGCCTCCTGTCTGCGGATGCGCTGGATGAGCGTCATCAGCAGCGGGATCTCCGCGCCGATGAGCGCGCCGATGAGGAAGGAGAGGCCGACCAGGGCGGGCTGGTAGAGGGAGAACCAGGCGAACGCCGCGTACAGCATCAGCACCGACAGGCCGCCGACCAGCGACAGCGCTCCCTCGACCACGGCGAACCAGAGCGCCGGGTGCGCGGTGAGCCGCTTCGACGCCAGGGAGCCGATGCCCATGGCGAACACCATCACCGCCAGCACCACGGACGCCTGGGTGATGGTGTCGCCGAGCAGGTAGCTGCCCAGGGCGACCAGGGCGAGCTCGTAGACGAGGCCGCACGCGGCGCAGACGAACACCGCGAACAGCACCGCGAACCGGGCGGGCCGCGGTGGCAGGGGAAGCCTTTCGGCCGTGCCCGCCGCCTCCGCGGCCCCGGTGGTATCGCCCATCAGTAGATGGCGGTGGCCACGATCAGCGCGACCGCGACGTGCGCGGAGGCGTTGACCCAGGCCGCGGGGTGCAGTTCGGTGTCGGCGACGATCGAGCCGAGCTTGCCGGGGGTGAGCAGGTCGATGAGGAGGAAGGCCAGGGCCATGATGGCCAGGCCCACGATCCCGTAGACCGCGGTGGTGACCAGTCCGGCGGCCAGGCCCTCCGCGCTGGTGGCGATGGCCGTGGCGACCACGACGGCCACGCCCAGGATGTTGGAGGCCACGATGAGGGTGGCGTTGCGGTTGCGGTGCTCCCAGATCAGTTCGTGCAGTTTGCCGGGGGTGAGCAGGTCGACGATCAGGTAACCCAGGGCCATCAGCGCGATTCCGACCACACCGTAGGCCAGGCAGGCGATGATGTCGATGAGCAGCGGATACATGGCATTCCTCGACTGGTTGGCGTTGCAGGGGGAAGGTGGGTGGCGGGCTACTTGCCCCAGCCGGGGCCGCCGCCTCTGTTGGAACTGCCGCTGCCGCCCCCGGAGTACCAGACTCCTCCGGAGGAGCCGGAACCGCTGCGGTGGTCGTCGTCGCAGCCGACGTAGACGTACTCACCGTTGCGCAGGTCGTAGTCGCCGTCGCCCGGGTCGTACTCGTAGCGGCCGTTCTCGTAGTCGTAGTCGCCGCAGGCGTAGGTGTTGGAGCCGCACGAGACCACGAAGATGACGAGGAGCGCCATGGCGCCGAGACTGATCAGCACGGTTTTCTTGGCGGTCGCGGAGTTGTCGGAGTCAGCGGCCATGGCCGGGGGTCTCCCTTCCGGGGGGCGGGGGGCTCAGGACGGTGGTGGACATCGTGGTGACGAGTTCGCCGGTCTGCGGGTAGGCGTGCCAACTGCGCCAGTGCAGCACCGGTCCCGCGGCGGTGGCGAGCAGCGCGGTGACGGCGAGGGGGTCACCGGGGAAGGTGGCCAGCAGCGCGTCGGGGCGGTCGGCCAACCGGTCGCGCACCGCGGTGGTACGCGCGGTGAACTCGGCGGGGTCCAGACAGCGCACGGAGCTGGCGAAGTGGTGGCGGGCCACTCCCGGAACGCGCGGCGCCCTCTCGCCGGGCAGGCCGCCGACCGCCCCGGGCAGGCAGGCGACGGTCTCGACCAGCCGTGCCGTGCCGTGGTCGAGGACCACCTGGTGGGAGGCGCCCAGTACACGCAGTTCCACGCGGGCGCCCGCCAGGCGCACGGTCCTGGTCGCCAGCGGTGCGACGGGCGGGTGGGTGATGCTCCACGCGAGGTCGGCGGCGCGGGTGTCACTGAAGGGGACGTCGACGGTGGTGTGCATGGTCAGCTACTCGGGTAGATGGTGAAGCCGCCCGGTGCGACGTCGACTCCGAGGCTGGCCTCCCAGGCGCCGTGGTCGAACCGTTCGAACGACAGGTGCTTTCCGCCGGGGCCCTCGTAGTCGGCGTAGTCCATGCCGCCGCTGGCGCGCAGTCCCGTGGTGCCCTCGGAGCGGTAGGAGGCGGTGCCGCGCTCCACGAGGCGGTACCGCACTCCTTCGACGTCGAGTTCCCTGGGGCCGGGAACCATTTCCAGGTCGGGCCGGGCGGTCCACAGGACGACCTGCACGTCGGGGTCCTCCTCGACCGACAGCCAGCGGCGCTCCCCGCCTCCTCCGTCGTTGACGAAGTGCTCGGCCCACTCCCAGCCGCCCTCGGAGAGCCGCAGCGTGCCGCGCACCCAGACGCGTTCGACGCCGAAGTCGAGCATGTCGCCGACCTTGAGGGTGCGCGGGTCGCCCTGGGTGCCCTGCTCTGCGAAGGGATCCTGCGGGGCCCTGGGCGCGGGCGGGGGCGGCGCACTCGCCGTACGGCCCCGGACCACCAGGTAGACCACCACGATCACCACGAACACGACGAGTGCGGCGACTGCGAACAGGGTCGTTGTGAGCACGCCTGTGTTCTCCTGCCTCTCAACTGTGCCGATGGTCGCATGCCGGTGCGGAGAACGTCCATTCCGGACCCGAAGCGACAATCTTGCATTCAGACGGCGGAGCGGACATTTCCGTTCACGCCGATACGTTTTTGTTACGGAACCCGCGTCCGGGGCACCGGCCTCTTCTCCGGGACGGTGGTCCGACTTCTGCGGCTGTCGACGGTTCCGTTCCGTTCCGGCGCGTGTGGGCGGGTTAGTTCGTCCCCGTCCGGAGCAGAAGTGAAGGGGACGGCTGACACGACACCGACGGGAGGCCCCGATGTCACAGCGTGACGATGCGGCGACGGTCGATACCGAGGCCCTGCGCGAACTGCTGGACGGCCGGTGGGCCGAGGTGCGCCGAAGCGCCCGGGAACTGCTGCGCGGCCCCGAGTTCGCGCCCCGGTACGGACTGGGGATGGAGGAGCACCGCGCCCGGGTGAGTGAGCAGATGCGCAGGCTCGCCGAGACGGACTTCGCCCGCTACGGGTTCGCGCCCGCCTACGGCGGCGCCGGTAACGTCGGCGGTTCCGTGGTCGCCTTCGAGATGCTGGTCTGCGACCTGTCGCTGATGGTGAAGATGGGTGTGCAGTGGGGCCTGTTCGGCGGGGCGATCCAGGCGCTGGGCACCGAACGGCACCACGCCGCCTACCTGCCGGGGGTGATGTCGCTGGAGATCCCCGGGTGCTTCGCGATGACCGAGACGGGGCACGGCTCGGACGTGCAGGGGCTGCGCACCACCGCGACGTTCGACCCGGACACCGACGAGTTCGTGGTGCACACCCCCGACGAGGCCGCCCGCAAGGACTACATCGGCAACGCCGCCCGCGACGGCCAGTTGGCGGTGGTGTTCGCGCAGCTCGTCACGGGTGGGGAGCGGCACGGCGTGCACGCGCTGCTGGTACCGGTCCGCGACGGGTCGGGGCGGCCGATACCGGGGGTGCGCATCGAGGACTGCGGCCCCAAGGCGGGGCTGAACGGCGTGGACAACGGCCGCCTGTGGTTCGACCACGTCCGGGTGCCGCGCACCGCGCTGCTCAACCGGTACGGTGACGTGGCCGCGGACGGCTCCTACTCCAGCCCCATCGACAACCCCAACCGGCGGTTCTTCACGATGCTGGGCACCCTGGTGCAGGGCCGGGTCAGTGTGGCGGGCGGCGCGGGCACGGCGGCGAAGGCGGCGCTGGCGATCGCCGTCCGCTACGGCGAGGCCCGCCGCCAGTTCGCCCGCCCCGACGGCGGCGGAGAGGTGGTGCTGCTGGACTACCTCACCCACCAGCGCCGCCTGCTGCCCGCCGTGGCCCGAACCTACGCGCTGCACTTCGCGCAGGAGGAACTCGTGTCGCGGCTGCACGACAATCTGACGACCAAACCGCTGGACGAGCGCGGCCAGCGGGAACTGGAGGCGCGCGCCGCCGGGTTGAAGGCGGTCGCGACCTGGCACGCCACCCGCACCATCCAGGAGTGCCGGGAGGCGTGCGGCGGCGCGGGCTACCTGTCGGAGAACCGGCTGCCGCAGCTTCGGGCGGACACCGACGTGTTCACCACCTTCGAGGGCGACAACACGGTGCTGCTGCAACTGGTGGGCAAGAGCCTGCTCACCAACTACCGGCAGGAGTTCGGCAGCCTGGACACCCTGGGCACGGCGAAGTTCGTGGCCGGGCAGTTCCTGGGCACGGTCATCGAGCGCACCGCGGCCCGCTCCTTCCTGGACCGGCTGCGGCAGGCCGCGCCCGGCCGCGACGGGAACGCCGACCTGTTCGACCGGGAATGGCAGCGCGAACTGCTGGAGGACCGGGAGGCGCACGTGCTGGAGGGGCTGGCGCGGCGGCTGCGCGGCACGTCGTCCTCCGACGCCTTCGCCGCGTTCAACGGCGTGCTGGACCACGTGCTGCTGGCGGCGCGCGCCCACGTGGACCGGCTGGTGTTCGAGGCGTTCACGGAGGGGATCGGACGGGTCCGCGACGAGGGGACGCGCCGGGTGCTGGAACGGCTGTGCGACCTGTTCGTGCTGTCACTGGCCGAGGAGGAGCGCGCCTGGTTCCTGGAGCACGAGCGGTTCACGCCCGCCCGCGCCAAGGCGGTCACCTCCGCGGTGAACTCGCTGTGCCGGAGGCTGCGGCCGCACGCCCGCGCCCTGGTGGACGGTTTCGGGCTGCCCGACGAGTGGCTGGGCGCACCGATCGCGCTGGGCGCGGAGGAGGCCCGCCAGGACGCGCAGGCGCGGGCGCGGGTGCCGGTCGGGGCCGAGATCTGAGCGCCGGTCACTCCGCGGGTCTGACCACCGGCCGGTGCACGACCTCGTCGATGACGGTGAGGGTCTGGGTGGCGTTGACGCCGGGCAGCGACTGCAGCCGGGTGAGGACGAGGTCGCGTAGCTGGTCGGTGTCGGTGAGCCGCACCAGCAGCACGATGTCGGCCGATCCGGCCACATACCAGCAGTATTCGACCTCCGGGTAGGCGGAGATGATCTCGCGGTTGGCCCGCCAGTCGGGCTGGCTGCCGGAGACGAGGATGAGGGCGGTGATGCCGAGGCCCATCTTGGCGTGGTCGACGACGGCCGAGTAGCCGCGGATCACGCCGTCGTCGGTGAGCCGTTTGATGCGGTTGTAGGCGGTGGCCCGGGAGACGTTGGCGAGTTCGGCGAGTTCGGTGACGCCGGTGCGCGCGTCCTCGGCGAGGGCGTTGATGATCACCTGGTCGACCCTGTCGGGCAGCCTCCTGGGCCGCCGCCGCTCGTCACTGGCCATCGGCTTGCTCCCGCCTGCTCGGTTGTCCCGACTGATGGAGTACCAGGGGAGGAAAGGTCCCGTCCAACAGGTTTCTCACGAATCGGAACCGGAGGCGCGGTCTACCGGCGAGTTTCCTCAAAAGTGGGGAGAACCGCCCGGGCTGTGGTCGCGTTCCGGAGAAGTTGAGGAGTCCGTCCAGCGGTACAGGAGAGGTCCGATGCCCGTTTCCGCCGAAGTGCGCGCCCGTCTTCGGGGGTTCCTCCCGGTCGACGCCGAGATCCGCTACGTCTTTCCCGCGTTCCGGAACGATTCGGCGTCCTTCTACGTGGTGGTCACCAACAACGCCATCACCGTCGTGGCGAACCGGCGGTTCAGCCGGACCCATCCCAAGACGATCTGGCGCACGTTCCCCCGCGACGTCCGCATCGGCCCGGTGGACACCCACCTGGCGCCGACGTTCGAGTTGGGCGGCCGCGAGTTCGTGGTGGACGAGGAGTACATCCCGGTGCTCAACGCCGCCGACGCGGAACTCGCCCCCAACACCCTGCCCCCCGACCCACTGCGCGACCTGGAGTGACCCGGCGCCGGCCGGGGAGCGGAGCCCGGGGAAGCCTCGGGTGGCCCCTGCCCCGGGGAAGGGTTTCCAGGCCACCTCCGCCCAAGGGGATCTGTGACCCCAACCCTTCCCTTGGGGTGGGCGAGAAGCGTTGTAAGGAGAGGCCCGGAGTGGGTTGGCGCAGGAGCAGGGAGGCGCCCCGGCGCCGACCCACCCGCGCCTCCGCAGAGGGATCGGTGGAAGGAACGTCGGCCGCCACGGGGCCCCGGTGGGCCCGTGGCGGCGATGTCGTCCAACTCCGCGAGGCTGCAAGCCGGAACGCAGGGGGCGGGAGTCAGAGCTTCTTCAGCACGTCCGCCAGCAGCACGCCCACGTCCGCCGCCACGGCGCGGCCGGTCGCCAGCACCTGGCGGTGGTCGATCGGGCCGGGGTTCAGGCCCGCCGCCGGGTTGGTGACCAGCGACACGCCCAGCACGTCGGCGCCCACCTCGCGCGCGGCGATGGTCTCCAGGACCGTGGACATGCCGACCAGGTCCGCGCCCAGGGCGCGCAGCATCCGGACCTCGGCGGGGGTCTCGAACTGCGGTCCCGGCACGGCCGCGTAGACGGCCTCCGGCAGCGACGGGTCCACCTCCCGGGCGAGCGCGCGCAGGGCGGGGCTGTAGGCGTCGGTGAGGTCGACGAACTTCGCGCCGACGATCGGGGAACGCGCGGTGAGGTTGACGTGGTCGCTGATGAGCACCGGACGGCCGGGTTCCAGCGCCGGGTCCAGCGCGCCGGAGGCGTTGGTGAGCACGATCGTGGACGCGCCCGCCGCGACCGCGGTGCGCACGTTGTGCACCACCGTGTCGACCTCGTGTCCCTCGTACAGGTGGCTGCGGCCGAGGAACACCAGCATCTCGCCGCTGTGGCCGGACACGCTGCGCACGACGCCGCGGTGCCCCTGCGCGGTGGGCTCGGCGAAACCGGGAAGCTCGGTGACGTCGACCTCCACTCCGGAGGTTCCCAGCGCGTCGGCCGCCGGGCCCCAACCCGACCCCAGGACCACCGCGGCGGTGTAGGCGTCCACCCCGGTACGGGACCGCAGCCGGTCGGCCGCTGCTCGGGCGCGTGCGTGTGCCTGGATGCTCACCGTTGTCTCTCCTCCGTCCTCCCACCCGCATCGGTCGCGGGAACGATCACCCTACTTCGCCGGAATACGCCCTGCCTCCCCTTTCGGGTGACCGAACCGTGTCCGCTGACCCAACGCTGCCCTACGCTGGGGCTCCGAGGGAGAGGAGACACGCCTTGGCCGAGTTTCGGATCTCCAGCAACGATAACGTTGACCTGCGAAAACTCGCCGCGTCCCTGGTGGAGTCCCAGGGGTGGCCGCGTGAGCGGGTGAGCGTGTGGGACAACCGCGACGGCGAGGTCGTGGTGACCGTGGACGACGCGGTGCTGCACCCGCCTCCTCCGAACCCGCTGAACCAGCCGGTGCACACGCCCCGTGAGGTGCACCAGGCGTGCGAACTGCTGCGCCGCCGCGACCCGTCCCTGACGGGGGTGGACTTCGCCGCGTTCCGCACCGAGGCCGCCCGGTTCTTCGCGGCCGGATGGTCCGTCGCCGACCTGCTGCACGCGCTGACCACGCGCCCCGACGGGCTGCCCTGGCCGCACGGCGAGGGCTACCAGGGCACCGAATGGCTCGAACACCGGCTGCGGCACTGGAAGACCCCCACCGGGGACATCCGGCCGTCGGCCGCCCAGGAGAGCGCGCAACTGCGGGTCGTGGGCCGGGCCGGACTCCCCCGGGACCTGGGGCTGCCGCACGACGAACCCCGTGCCGGGGCGACGGCGCGGCCCGAGGTCGCCCGCGCGGCGATCGACGACGCCCGGCGGTTGCTGCGCGCCCACACCCGCACCACCAGCGACTCCCTCGTGCACCGCGACCGCACGGCCGCCCGCATGCCGCGCGGGGACCGCCGAACCCCGCCGACCGACCCCGTTTGACCGAGGTTTCACCAGGTCGAGAAGGTGCCACAAGCGGCTGCGCCCGGTTGTGGGCGCCCCCTGCGCCTACTGTGGACAACACCGCTTCCGGTTGGCGAGAGGGGGTCAGATGGACGGTGCGGCACTGTCCCGGCTGCTGCCGCCCGACGCGGTGGCGACCGGTGTCCCGGCTCCGGACTGGCCCGCCGCGGTCCGCGCCGCCGGAGACCTGCTCGTGTCGACCGGAGCGGTGACCGTCGACTACGTCGAACGGATGTGTCGGACCGTGCGGACCTACGGTCCGTACATCGTGGTCTCTCCCGGCCTGGCGCTGGCCCATGCCCGCCCCGACTCCTCGGTGCTGCGCACCGGGTGGTCGTGGGCGGGGCTGGCCGCGCCCGTCGCCTTCGGCCACCCCGCCCACGACCCGGTGCGCGTGGTGGTGGGCCTGGCCGGAGCCACCCGCGACGAGCACTGCGCCCTGCTCGCGTCGCTGGCCGCACTGCTGGACTCCCCGGAACGGCTGGCCGCGCTGTCCGCCGCCACCCCGGAGCGGGTGCGCGCCCTGGTCGGCGCCTACGAGATGGCGGTGTGAGCCGGTCTCACACGTGCGCGACCGGTTCGGCCTGGCCCGCCCCCGCCGTCCCGGGACGCATGAGCAGCGCCAGCGCCGCCGCCAGCGCCATCACCGCCGCGGCGATTCCGAAGGCGAGGTGCATGCCGTCCAGGAACGCCGCGTGGCTGGCGGCGGTGACCGCCTGGGTGAGCGCGGCGTCGGCGCCCTCCGGCACGACCGCCCCGCCCTGCGCGACCGTGCTCTGCATGGCCGCCAACTCCCCGGCCCCGGGAGCCGCCAGGTCCGCCGCCCGGTAGTGGCCGGGCAGTGTGGCGATGATCGTCATGGACATCACCGCGCCCAGCACCGCCGTGCCCAGCGAGCCGCCCAACTGCATCGCCGACTGCTGCATTCCGGAGGCGACCCCGGCGAGCCGCACCGGCACGTTGCCGACGATCGCGGCCGTCGCACCGGTCATCACCAGGCTCAGGCCCGCGCCGAGCAGCAGGAACGCCACCGCGACGAAGGCGAACGCGGTGTCGGTGTCCAACCGGGACAGCAGGAACAGGCCGAACGCGCTCGACAGCAGTCCGGCTATGGTGGGGATCTTGGCGCCGACCCGGTCGAGCAGGCGGCCCGCCAGCGGCGAGGCGATGCCCATCATCGCCATCAGCGGCAGCAGGAACATACCTGCCCGGGTGGGACTCAGGCCCAGCACGCCCTGCAGGTAGAAGGTGACGAAGAACAGGGAGCCTATCAGGCTCAGCGCCATGAGCAGCATCAGCACGACGCCGATCGACACCGAGGGGTTGCGGAAGATCGCCAGCGGAAGCAGCGGATCGGCGGGGCGGCGCTCCCACAGCACGAAGGCGGCGCCGAAGACGGCGAAGACGGCGAGCGGGGCGAGGGTGACCGCGGCGGTCCAGCCCGCGCCGGGGGCCTCCACCAGCGCCCACACCAGGGAGAAGATCGCGACGGTGAGCAGGGCGACGCCGGTCAGGTCGAAGCGTGCCCGCGTGGTGTCGGGGCGGTCGGTGGCCAGCAGCCACAGGCCCAGTCCCAGCGCGACCGCGCCGACCGGCACGTTGATGAGGAACGCCGCCTGCCAGCCGAACGCGCTGACCAGCAGCCCTCCGGCGATCGGCCCGGCGGCGTTGGCGGCGCTGAGCAGGCTGCCGAAGAGTCCGAAGGCGCGGCCGAGCCGCTCGGGCGGGAAACTCGTGCGCAGCAGGCCCATGGCGGCGGGGCTGAGCACCGCGCCGAAGATGCCCTGGAGGATGCGGAAGGCCACCAGGAGGACGACGCCGGACGACAGGGCGATCGCCACCGAGGCCACGACGAAGCCGACGACGCCGACCAGGTACATGCGGCGGTATCCGAACCGGTCGCCGAGCTTGCCCGCTGTGATCAGGAACACGGCCAGGCCCAGCAGGTAGCCGTGGGTGACCCACTGGAGTTCGGCCAGCGACGCCTGGAGGTCACGGCCGATGGCGGGATTGGCCACCGCGACGATGGTGCCGTCCAGCGCCACCATCATGACGCCGAAGGAGATGGCCACCAGGGTGGCCCAGGGACTGCCGCGCAGGCTGCGCGCCGCGGCGTGGGATGGGGTGGCGGTGGCGGTCAAGGGGTCCCCCGTGTGTCGGTTTTCCGGCCAAACGTCGGAAGATTACGGCACCGGACCGACAGAACGGGAATGGTTTTACGGCCGGTGCCAAGAGGTGGGGAAGAGCTTCCGGGAAACCCCGGCCCCGGGGGACTTTCAGGTCTCCTTCGGGCTGAGGTTCCACAACCCCCTCGGCCAAGGCCGTCTGAAACCCTCTCCCGGGGTCGAGGTTCTCCGGAACTTCCCCACTCTTGGCTTCTCGGTGCCCGTCCCGCGGTTCAGGGGCGGTGCGGAGACGCCCCTCCGTCCGGGGTCCGCGGGGGGTCCGGGCGGACGGCGAGGCCGGCCGCCCAGCCGAGCAGGCGTTCCAGCGGTCCGCGGCCGAGCAGCAGTTTCCACAGGGTGGCGAACAGCAGTGCGCCCGCGACGAACGTCTCCAGCAGCCACGGCGTGGTGTCGTGGGCGGCGTCGCCCAGGACCGCGATCACCATGACGTGCCCGACGTAGCAGGTCAGCGCCATCGACCCGGCCGCCGCCAGGGGATAGACGCCCCAGCGCAGCAGGTCGGCCAGGACCAGGCAGCCGGCCAGCACCAGCAGGGCGGTGCCGACCGCCCCGGCGATCTCGAAGGTCGTTCCGCTGTGCGGCGAGGCCACCAGCAGCCAGGCCGGGGAGTCGGTGGGGACCGTGCCGTGCAGGGAGGCGATCTCCTCCTCGGCGACCGTCCGCAGCATCTGCCATCCCTCGGGGGAGACCGTGCCGGTCGAGGTGCCGTAGTAGTAGGGGATGTAGGTCTCGGCGATCCGCCGGATGCCGCCCAGCGGGTACAGCAGCAGCCACGACCCGCCGTAGCCGAGGAGCGCCAGCGCTCCCCCGGTTCCCGCGAGCGCGGCGCGGATCGGCGCGGCGTGCAGGTCGAGGCGGCCCACCGCCATCCCCGCGACCACGAACGCCATGAAGGTGAACGCCGGGTAGTAGCCGTGGAGGAGGAAGTCGCCGATGCCGGTGATGGAGGCGGGCGGGGCCCCGGGGTTCCCGAGGGCCGCGCGCAGCAGGTACGACAGTTGCGGGCCGAGCAGCGCGATCGCCGCGGCGGTCGCGGCCAGGGCGGTCGCGCGCAGCCGCAGCAGCGGCAGGGCCAGCAGGAAGTAGCCCGCGTAGTAGACCAGGATGACCGCGATCGACGTGCCCAGCAGGTCCAGGAACACCCCGAACAGGGCGAGGACCGCGGCGCGCACCAGGATCTTGGAGGTCGCGCGCCGCAGCGGCTCGCCGCCCAGCGGGTTCCGCCGTCCCGACAGCAGCGCCAGTGAGACGCCCGCCAGGAACGCGAACAGCGCGGAGGAGCGCCCCCTGGTCAGTTCGTGGAAGGCGTCGGCGGCCGGGCCGTCGGCCAGGCCGATCGACGTGACGCCCAGGTGGACGGTGAACATGCCGAACACCGCCAGGGCCCGGGCCACGTCCACTCCGACCAGTCGCCCGGGCTCCGGCCAGGAGAACCGTCGAGTACCCGTCGCGGGCTCCAGTCGTGACACGTGGTCCAGACTAGGACGTTCCGGGTCGGTTCCTCCTAAGGAACCAGGATTTTCCTACTCGTTCCTCCTGTTCGCGGCCAAGCGGGCGAAGTAGTCCAGAGCCTCGGGGTTGGCCAGCGAGTCGCGGCTGGCCACCCGCTCGGGGGCCTCGCCCATGAGGATGCGCTTGACCGGCACCTCCATGACCTTGCCGGACAGGGTGCGCGGAACCGCCGTGACGGCGCGGACCCCGTCGGGCACGTGCCGGGGCGAGCAGTCCTCGCGGATGCCGCGGGCGATCCGCCCGACCAGGTCGTCGTCGAGTTCCGCGCCCTCGCGCAGCACCACGAACAGCTCGATGCGGGAGCCGCCGTCGGGCTGGGGGACGTCGACGACCAGGGCGTCGAGGACCTCCTCCAGGGCCAGCACCGACCGGTAGATCTCGCTGGTGCCCATGCGCACGCCGCCGCGGTTGATGGTGGAGTCGGAGCGGCCGTAGATGATCGCGGTGCCGCGCTCGGTGATCTCGATCCAGTCGCCGTGCCGCCACACGCCCGGGTACATGGAGAAGTAGCTGTCGCGCAGCCGCGTGCCGTCGGCATCGCCCCAGAAGTAGATCGGCATGGACGGCGCGGGCCGGGTGACCACCAGCTCTCCGACCTCACCGACGAGCTCGTTGCCCTCGGGGTCCCAGGACGCCACGGCCATGCCCAGCGACCGGGCCTGGATCTCGCCCTGGTGGACGGGCAGGGTGGGCACGCCGCCGACCAGGCAGCTACAGATGTCGGTGCCGCCGCTGGTGGAGAACAGCCACAGGTCGGAGCCGAACTCCCGGTAGCACCAGGCGAAACCCTCCGGGGACAGCGGCGACCCGGTGGAGCCGATGGCGCGCAGCGCCGACAGGTCACGGCCCCCGGTCGGGTGGATTCCGGCCTTCATGCAGGTCGACAGGTATCCGGCGCTGGTGCCGAAGATGGTGGTGCCGGTCCGCTCGGCCAGGTCCCACAGCGCGCCGAGGTCGGGGTGGGCGGGGCTGCCGTCGTACAGGACGATGGAGGCGTCCGTCAGCAGCACGCTGACCAGGAAGTTCCACATCATCCAGCCGGTGGTGGTGAACCAGAAGACCCGGTCGTCGGCCTGGGCGTCCAGGTGCAGGTGCAGGTTCTTCAACTGCTCCAGCAGGATGCCGCCGTGGCCGTGCACGATGGCCTTGGGCAGGCCTGTGGTGCCGGAGGAGTACAGCACCCACAGCGGGTGGTCGAAGGGCAGCGGGGTGAAGTCCAGGTCGGCCCCCTCCCCCGCGGCCTCGAACTCGTCCCAGGCCAGGGTGTCGGCGACCGGCTCGTCGCTCAGGTAGGGCAGCACGACGGTGTGCTCCAGACTCGGCAGCCCGTCGCGCAGTGCCCTGAGGACGTCGCGGCGGTCGAAGTCCCGGCCCCCGTAGCGGTAGCCGTCGACGGCGAGCAGCACCTTCGGCTCGATCTGGGCGAAGCGGTCGATGACGCTGCGCACGCCGAAGTCGGGCGAGCAGGACGACCAGGTCGCGCCGATGGCGGCGCAGGCGAAGAAGGCGGCCGCCGCCTCGACGACGTTGGGCAGGTAGGCCACGACCCGGTCGCCGGGGCCCACGCCGAGGCGGCGCAGCGCGGCGGCGGTCGCGGCGGTGCGGCGCTTCAGTTCGCCCCAGGTCACCTCGCCCGGGGGGCGCAGTTCGGAGGCGTGGCGGATGGCGACGGCGGTGTCGTCGCGGTCGCGGAAGACGTGCTCGGCGTAGTTCAGCGTCGCACCGGGGAACCAGACGGCCCCCGGCATGGTGTCGTCGGCGAGGACGGCGGTGTACGGGGTGGCCGAGCGCACCCGGTAGTACTCCCAGATTCCGGACCAGAACCCGTCGAGGTCGGTGACCGACCAGCGCCACAACGCGTCGTAGTCGGGGACGTCGACGCCGCGGTGCTCTTCCACCCAGTGGGTGAAGGCGGTGAGGTTGGCGCGTTCGCGGCGCGTCTCGTCGGGCACCCAGAGTACGGGCGGCTGTGGCTGTTGTGTCATGTGTGCGGCCTCTTCGTCAGCGCGGGGAGCGCCGGGTTCGGCCACAGCGCTCCCCCGGTAAGGAGTGTTCCCCACCACATCTAGCACGGCGGGGCCCGGAAACAGAGTGGTGAATCGCCCCACAAACCGGGCCGAACCCCTGTGGTCAGACCACAACCCGGGGTGCGTAGCTCTCCACCGGTCCGTACCTGCACAGGTCCTCCCAGGCGCGGGCGAGCCGGTCCGCGAGCGCCGTGAGCCTGTCGAAGGAGTGGCTGAAGGTCAGCCGGAAGTAGGAGTCGTAGTCGCCGCACGGGGCCATCACCGAACCGGGCACCACCTCCACGCCGTGGCGTAGCGCCACCTGGGCGAACACCCGGGCGTCCGTCCCGTCGGGCAGTCGCACCCACAGGGCCGCGCCGCCGTCGGGGCGGCGCCAGCTCCACGACGGCAGCCTCTCGCGCAGGCGCTCCTCCAGGAACAGCATCCGTTCGGCCAGGTGCGCGGAGCGGGCGGCGGCGACCTCCGGCAGCCGCCGCACGATACGCGCCGCGACGGCCTGGTCGAGCAGCGGGCTGCCCAGGTCGGTGATCACCTTGCGGCGGCTGATGCGTTCGGCGACGGCGGCCGAGGCGCGCAGCCAGCCGATGCGCAGCCCGGCCCAGGCGGTCTTGCTGACCGAGGCGGCGGTGATGACCTCCGCGCCGGGCGGGGCGAAGGCGGCCACGGGCGGCGGTTCGTCGGGGGCGCGCAGTCCGGTGTAGGCGCCGTCCTCGAAGACGGGGACGCCGTGCTCGGCGGCGAGTTCGGCGACCTGGCGGCGGCGGGCGGCCGACATCAGCACGCCTGTGGGGTTCTGGTAGTTGGGCATGAGGTACATCAGGTCCGGGCGGCGTTCGCGCAGCACGCGGCGCATGCGCGCGATGTCGACGCCCTCGTCGTCCACGGGCACGGTGAGCAGGTCGGCTCCGGCCGCCCGCAGGGAGTCCAGGCAGCCCGCGAAGCTCGGCGACTCGATGAGCGCGGCCGATCCCCGGTACAGGTACAGGTCGCAGACGAAGGTGACCGCCTGCTGGACCCCGGTGGTGACGACGATCTGGTCGGGGTGGGTGGGCAGCCCCAGGGCCGTGTAGTGGTCGGCGACGGCCTCGCGCAGTTCGGGCAGGCCGCGCGGGTGGTAGCCGGTCTCGGTGAGCAGGTCGGACAGGTGGCGGTCGGCGACCTCGCGGATGATGTCGGGTACCGGGGGGAGGGCCTCGGTGGTGACACAGGCCAGCGAGATGAGGTCGCCCGGTCCGTCGATGAGCCGCTGGTACAGCGACAGCCCGCTGCCGCCCCGCACGTAGCCGTTGGAGGGCGCGGGGCGCGTGCGGGCGCTGATGCGGGTGCCGCTGCCCTGGCGGCTGTCGAGCAGTCCGGCGCCGCGCAGTTCGTCGTAGGCGGCGACCACGGTGGTGCGGCTGACCGCCAGCGCCGCGGCGAGGGCGCGTTCGGAGGGCAGGCGGTCGCCCGCGGCCAGGGCTCCGTCCTCGACCGCCCGGCGCAGCGCGGCGGCCAGTTTGCGGTAGAGGGGGCCGTCGCCGCCGGACCATCCGCCCAGGAGGGCCGCCACGTCGTGGGCACCACCCACAGAAGAGTCCATTCCCCACCCCATTGGCACTACCAATCATCTCCGTCTGCGTCCATATTGGCATTCAATTGGCATTCACACCAGACCCGATTGGATTTCTTCTCCTCCCGTCTGAAAGGGCCGACCATGTCCACTCCGCTGCTCCACGGTCCTCCGCGTGACACGGATACTCCCTTCTCCGTCGAGGGCCTCCGCTCCGACGCCGACCTGCCCCCCGTACTCGCCGCAGTCCAGTCCATTTCTCTGCCGGATGGACCTTCCGAAGCGCTGGACGGCCTGGTCGACGCGCTGTCGCGGCGGGCCGCCGACCACCCCGGACTGGTGCGCGCCGCGGACGCGGTCACGGTCGCCGGCGGCGCGGTGCTGTTGGTCACCCTGTGGGAGTCCATCGCCGACCTGCGCGCGTTCGTGCTGGACAGCGGAGCCGACACGCGCTCCTGGCGGGCGCGCACCGGCCTGACCCCGGTCTCGGAGCGCGCGCTGTGGTGGACGTGCCGCCAGGGCACGCCCGACCCGGCCGAGGCCCGCTCCCGCCTGGCCCGGCTGCGCGCGGACGGCCCCGGACCGCACGCCTTCACCCTGCGCAGCCCGGTGCCGCCGCCGCGCTGAGTCCGTCCCGGTCCGTCCCGGAACGGCCGCTTCTCCGGCGGGTACCCTTGGTTCGGATTGGCAGGCCGCGACGGTCCACGGGGAGAGGTTCTTGGGCAGGGGAGAACGTGCGTCGGCGACCGTGACGCGGCGGCTGCTCCTGGGCGTGCCCGCCGCTCTGCTGGTTGTCACACTGGTGGTCCTCCTGGCGGTGCCCGGCAGCCGCGACACGATGTGGCGGATGTGGTGCGAGGCCACCCAGAGCTGGTGCACGGGCGTCCCGGTCGACTCCGGGGGACGGCCCGACAGCGACGGCGAGTACCTCGAACTCTCCCCCGTCGAGGCCGCCACCTGGGGCAACTACTACGCGCTGGGCGACTCCTACTCCTCGGGCGACGGCGCCCACGACTACCACCCCGAGACCGCGGTCAGCGGCGGATGCTGGCGCTCGGCCAACGCCTACCCGGAGCTGGTCGCCGCCGCCCACGACTTCGCCGGGCAGCTGTCGTTCCTGGCGTGCAGCGGGCAGCGGGGCCACGCCATGCTGGACACGGTCGGCGAGGACGGCGCCCAGCTGTCCTGGGAGGCTCCCCACACCTCACTGGTCACCATCGGGATCGGCGGCAACGACCTCGGCTTCTCCACGGTCCTCAAGACGTGCATGGTGCGGGTCCCGCTGCTGGACAGCGGGGCGTGCACCGGCCAGGAGGACGACATCTTCAACCGGATGGAGAAGTTCGAGAAGACCTTCGAGGAACTGATCGCGCGGGTGCGCGAACGCGCCCCCGACGCCCGCGTCCTGGTCGTGGGCTACCCCCGGCTGTTTCCCGAGGAGCCGACCGGGTCGTACTACACGCTGACCGCCAGCAGCCAGGCGTGGCTGAACGAGACGGTCCAGGAGTTCAACGGGCAACTGGAGGAGGCGGTCCGGGTGCAGGACTCCGCGATCGTCGAGGCCGACATGGTGGGCAGCGTGGAGTTCGTGGACGTCTACCACGCGCTGGACGGCCACGAGATCGGCGCGGAGGATCCCTGGGTCAACGGGGTGCTGCTGCGCGACCTCGCCACGGGCGTCACCCTGGACCGCAGCACCTTCCACCCCGACGCCGACGGGCACCGGGCCGTCGGCGAACTGGTGGTCGACCAGATCGAGACCGGTCCGGACCGCCCCCTCTACGCGACCCGGGACGTGGTGGCGGGCGCCACTCCGGAGGTGCTGGCCTCCGAGACGGCGTGACCCCGCGCCGCGTCACCGGCCGGCGCGCAGGTCCGCCAGCACCTCGGCGAGGCGGTCCAGCGCCCGGTGCAGGTCCTCCTCGCCGATGACCAGCGGCGGCGAGAGCCGGATGGTGGAGCCGTGCGTGTCCTTGACCAGCACGCCCCTGGCGAGCAGCCGTTCGCACAACTGTCGGCCGGTGGCCAGCGCCGGATCGACGTCGAGGCCCGCCCACAGGCCGACGCAGCGCGCGGCGACCACCCCGCCGCCGACGAACTCCTCGACCCGGGCGCGCAGCACCGGGGCGAGACGGCGCACGTTGTCCAGGTAGGGGCCCTCGCGGAGCAGGCGCACCACGGTCTCCCCCACGGCGCAGGCCAGGGCGTTGCCGCCGAAGGTGCTGCCGTGCTGTCCCGGTCGGATCACGTCGAGCACCGCGGCGTCGGCCACGACCGCCGAGACCGGGAGCAGCCCGCCGCCCAGCGCCTTGCCGAACAGGTAGACGTCGGCGTCCACTCCGCTGTGCTCGCAGGCCCGCACGGTTCCGGTGCGGCCCAGCCCCGACTGCACCTCGTCGGCGACGAGCAGCACGTTCTCCCGGGTGCAGATCTCGCGCACGCGCGGCAGGTAGTCGGGCGGCGGCACGATCACCCCCGCCTCGCCCTGCACCGGTTCGACCAGCACCGCGACCGTGTCGGCGTCGACCGCGTCGGCGACGGCCCCGGCGTCGCCGTAGGGGACGACGCAAAAGCCCGGTGTGTAGGGGCCGAACCCGCCGTAGGCGTCGGGGTCGGTGGAGAAGGAGACGATCGTGGTGGTGCGGCCGTGGAAGTTCCCGCCCGCCACCACGATGCGGGCCCGCCCGTCGGGAACGCCCTTGACCTCGTATCCCCATTTGCGGGCGACCTTGATCGCGGTCTCCACGGCCTCGGCGCCGGTGTTGACCGGCAGGACCCGGTCCTTGCCGACGAGTCCGGCCAGCGCGGTGACGAAGGGCGCGAACCGGTCGTGGTGGAAGGCCCGGCTGGTGAGGGTCAGGCGGTCCAGTTGGCGGTGGGCCGCGGCGAGCAGTTCGGGGTTGCGGTGCCCGAAGTTCATCGCCGAGTACCCGGCCAGGCAGTCGAGGTAGCGGCGGCCCTCGACGTCGGTCACCCAGGCGCCGTCGCCCTCGGCGAGCACCACGGGCAGCGGGTGGTAGTTGTGCGCCGAGTACCTCTCGGCCAGGGCGATGTGGCGGTCGGCGGGGAGGTTGCCTCCCGCTCCGTCGGTCTCCGCCGGGGTGGGCGGACGGGTCCTGTTCATGGGTCGCTCCGATCGCCGTTGATCGTTGTCTGTTCGGGATACCCGCGTCATCGGACGGTGACGCGCCCGCTCGGACGATCGGGGGATGTCATCGGCGACACCCGGTCCCGGTGCGGCCCGTGCCGGTGCCCCCGGTGCCCGCGCCGGGGACGGGAGCGGAGAGGAGGTCCGGATGCACGCTCGTGACGCCGCCGAACTCGCCCGGGCGCAGGAGCGGGGCGAGCGGCTCAGGTTCCTGTTCTTCTGGGGGCACCGGCCGCCGCGCGGCGGAGGGGTCGGCCCCGGCTGCCTGAGCCAGTGGTGGGAGGCGCCCTTCACACTGGAGGAGACCGTCTACCGGACCGCCGAGCACTTCATGATGGCGGAGAAGGCGCGGCTGTTCGGCGACGGGGAGGCCCGGGAGGCGGTGCTGGCCGCCGCCCACCCGGGCGAGGCCAAGAAGCTGGGGCGCACGGTGCGGGGATTCGACGAGACGACGTGGGTCGGGCACCGCCGCGCCGTCGTCGTCCGCGGCAACCTCGCCAAGTTCGGACAGCACCGGGACCTGGGGGACTTCCTGCTGGGCACCGGGGAGCGCGTCCTGGTCGAGGCCAGTCCGGTCGACCGGATCTGGGGCATCGGTCTGGCCGCCGACGACGAGCGGGCCGGGGACGTCTCCCGGTGGCGCGGGCAGAACCTGCTCGGCTTCGCGCTGATGGACGTCCGTGAGCAACTCCACGCACTCCACCGCGCCGAAGTCACCCCCACCCGACAGTGACCTTGGGCACACGTCCGGTGACGATGTGACCCGCCGACACTGGGGAAACGCCTCCGCCGTTTTTTCACACCCCTTCTGACCAGGCATTTCTTCGCACCTTTCCACCTTTTCCAATAACCGACCCCAACTGAGTGTGACCCACGTCATAGATGCAGGATCGATCCTCACACCCGCTCACGGGCACAACAGCGACAGGGGCACAATGACCGAAATGCGAGTTCTGGGATCCGGGGCCGGCTCCCACGGTGGAGCGGACCTCTCGTTGTCCGGACTGTTGACCGCCGTCGCCGCCGCGGCACCCCGGCGGCTCGCCGTCGTCGCGGGGGCGCGCCGCCTCACCTACGCCGACCTCGACGCCCGCGCCACCCTCGTCGCCCGGCACCTGCTCGACGCGGGCATCCGCCCCGGCGAGCACGTGGCGATCCTGTGCTTCAACCGCGCGGAATGGCTGGAGGCCGCGTTCGGCGCCTGGCGCGCCGGAGCCGTGCCCGTCAACGTCAACTACCGCTACGTCGCGGCCGAGCTGCGCTACCTGCTGGACGACGCCGACGCGGTCGCCCTCGTCGCCGAACGCTCCCTGGCCGCCACGGTCGCCGGGATCAGCCGCGACCTGCCGCTGCTGCGCCACGTGGTCCTCATCGACGACGACTCCCCGGCCGAGGTGGACGGCGTCGACTACGAGGACGCGCTGGCCGCCGCCGCGCGCTCGGCCACACCGCTGCCCGCGACCGGCGGCGACGACCTGTACCTGCTCTACACCGGCGGCACCACCGGCTACCCCAAGGGCGTCATGTGGCGCCAGGAGGACATCTTCCGCGTGGCCCTGGAACAGCGCCGCCCCGGCACACCGCGCGCCGCCGACGCCGTGGCCGTCGCCGAACGGGCCGCACGCGCCACCCCCCTGCGCATGCTGGTGCTGGGACCGCTGATGCACGCCGCCGGCCAGTGGAACGCCCTGAGCATGCTGTTCCGGGGGGCGACGACGGTGCTCAACACCGACCGCGTCTTCTCCCCCACCCGCATCGTGGAACTCGCCGACCGCGAGAACGCGCAGATCGTGCAGTGCGTCGGCGACGCGATGGCCCGCCCCCTCGCCCAGGAACTGCTGCGCAGCCCCGGCCGGTGCGCGGAGCTGACCACAGTCAGCTCCGGCGGCACCCCGCTCACCCCCACCGCGCGGCGTCTGTGGCGGTCCTGGCGCCGCGACATCACCGTCAACGACAGCTACGGCGGCAGCGAGACCGGCGTGTGCGGAGCGGCGTCGGCGACGGGCAACGGAAAGACGCGCTACTTCTCCATGGGAGCGAGCGTGGCCGTCCTCGACGACCGGCTGCGCCCGCTGCCGCCCGGCTCCGAGCAGATCGGCCGCATCGCCCGCACCGGACGCATCCCGCTGGGCTACTACAACGACCCGGTGAAGACCGCGCAGACCTTCCCCGTGGACGCCGACGGCCGCCGCTGGGCGATCTCCGGCGACTACGGCACCGTCGCGGCGGACGGGTCCGTCGAACTGCTGGGCCGCGGGTCCACGGTGATCAACACCGGCGGCGAGAAGGTCTACCCCGAGGAGGTCGAGGCGGTCCTGAAGTCGCATCCGGGGGTGGCCGACGCCATCGTGGTCGCCGCCCCCGACGAGCGGCTGGGCCAGCGGGTCAGCGCCGTGGTCTCCCTGGTTCCCGGGCGGCGGCCCAGCGACGCGGAACTGCGCTCCCACTGCCGCGTCCAACTCGCCGGATTCAAGGTGCCGCGCACGATCCGCGTGGTGGACGAGGTCAGGCGGACCGCCGTGGGCAAGCAGGACTACCGGTGGGCCTCCAGGGTGGCCCGCGAACCGCAGCACGCGCTGTCCGGCTGAGCACCGCGCCGCTGTACCCGCGCCGACGGCGGCGGTGCGGCTCTGTCGCCGTGTCAGCCCGCTCCGCCCTACACTTGGTGCCTGCCTGCCGGACCACATCGACCTCCCCGCGAGCGCACCGCGCCAGGCAGCCCTTCCGTTTCCGCTGGGCGTCGACACCCCGCACCCGCCCCGGCACGGTGCGGGACGTGCCCGACTCCCCTTTCACGACGAGAAGTAGGACATGGCGAAGTCAATCGGCACCCATCTGCTCAACGGCGTGCGCGGCGGCCTCATCGGAACCGCCGAAGTCGTCCCCGGTATCAGCGGCGGAACCGTCGCGCTGATCACCGGCGTCTACGAGACGCTCATCGGCTCGGCGGGCCACGTGGTCAGCGGGGTCAGACTGCTGGCCGCCGACCTCGTCCGCGGCAGGGGCCTGGCCCGCGCCCGCGAGGAGTTCGGCAGGGCCGACTGGGGGACCATCCTCGCCCTGCTGGTGGGCATGGCCCTGACCGTGCTGGTCGCGGCGAGACTGCTCGCCCCCCTGGTCGAGCACAACCCCCAGGAGTCCTACGCCCTGTTCTTCGGGCTGGTGCTGGCCTCCCTGTGGGTGCCCTACTCGGCGTCCGGGCGGCACTGGAGGATCGGCGACTACCTGATCGCGCTCGCGGTGGCGGCGGCCGCGTTCTTCCTGACCGGCCTGCCCCCCTCCGAGGTGGAGCCCAACCCCCTCATCGTCATGGGCGCCGCCTCGGTCGCGATCTGCGCGCTGGTGCTGCCGGGGGTCTCGGGCTCGTTCTTCCTGCTCACCTTCGGCCTGTACACCACGACGATGGACGCGATCAACAACCGCGACCTCGGCTACATCGCCACCTTCGCCGCGGGCGCGATCATCGGCCTGGCCCTGTTCGTCAAACTGCTGCAGTGGCTGCTGGACCGGTTCCACCACCTCACCCTGGTGGTGATGACGGGACTGCTGGCCGGATCGCTGCGGGCGCTGTGGCCGTGGCAGGACGAGGGCCGCGGCCTGCTGGCCCCCCAGGACAACCTCGTGCTGTGCGCCGTGCTGGCCCTGGTGGGCGCGGCCCTGGTCATCGGCATCATCCTGGTCGAGTACCGGCTGACCGCCCGCGGTGGGCAACCGTCCGGGCCCGCCTCTCCCTCCGTCCGGTCCGGGGACAGCGACGAGGTCCTGCACTGATCCCGCCGCCCGTACCGGCGTCGGGGAGCCGAGGCCGCCGGCCCCCTCGGGCCGGGGCGCCCTGAAGGCCCTCTCCCGGCCTCCCGCACCGCTCGCGCCGCCCCTCCGCGCCGTCGGAGGGGCGGCGTCGCGTTGCTAGCCTTGCCCTGTGGGCGCGGGGTGCCGACCCTCCCGGTCGGCTGAGAGAACACCCGCTGAACCTGAACTAGGTAGTACTAGCGGAGGGACGTCCCGGTGAGTCACAACATCCTGTCCATCGCGGGCACCGACCCCAGCGGCGGAGCGGGCATCCAGGCCGACCTGAAGGCGTTCTCGGCGCTCGGCGGCTACGGCATGACGGTGGTGACGGCACTGGTCGCGCAGACCACCACCGGTGTCAGCGAGGTGCACGACGTTCCGGCCGCGTTCGTGCGCAGCCAGCTCGACACCCTGCTGACCGACGTGCGGGTGGACGCGGTCAAGATCGGCATGCTGTCCAACACCGAGGTCATCGAGGTGGTGGCCGCGGCGATCGACGCCTACGACCTGCCCAACGTGGTCGTCGACCCGGTGATGGTGGCCAAGAGCGGCGACCGCCTGCTGGCCGCCGACGCCGTGGAGGCGCTGCGCACCGAACTGCTTCCCCGCGCCGACCTGATCACCCCCAACCTGCCCGAGGCCGCCGACCTGCTGGGCGAGGCCGAGGCCGCCGACGAGGCGCAGATGCGCTCCCAGGCCGAGCGGCTGCTCGCCCTCGGCCCCCGGCGGGTGCTGCTCAAGGGTGGCCACCTGTCCGGCGCCACCAGCACCGACCTGCTGCTGTCGGCCGACGCCCCCGCGGAGGTCCTGACCGCCGAACGGGTGTCCACCACCAACACGCACGGGACCGGGTGCACGCTGTCCTCGGCGGTCGCGGCGCTGCGCCCGCAGCGGCCCACCTGGTCGCAGGCGGTGCGCGAGGCCAAGGACTACCTCACCGAGGCACTGCGCCACGCCGACGAACTCGAGGTCGGCAAGGGCAAGGGGCCGGTCCACCACTTCCACGCCTGGTGGGGCAGGTAGGTCTTCTCGCCCCCGGCCCGCTGGGCCAGGGACCGCTCCGGTTCGTCGGCGCACCCGGGGCGCCCCGGTCCGGACACCGCACACAGCGGTGCGGGCGGGTGGGAACCCCGGGGTTCCCACCCGCCCGCACCGACTCACCCCCGCAGGGCTGGTCCCTCCGGGCCCGGCCGCGGCCTAGGACTTGACGTCCACCAGGTCGGGGTCGCGCCAGTTGGGGTTGGCGAAGTACTTCTTGGTCTCGGCGACGACGATCGGCGACAGCAGCAGCAGACCGAGCAGGTTGGGCAGCGCCATCAGCCCGTTGGCCATGTCGCTGAACGTCCAGACCAGGTTGAGCTCGGTGGTCGCGCCGACGAACACCACGGCCACGAACACCAGGCGGAACGGCACCACCGCGACCCGGCCGAAGAGGTAGTCCATGCAGCGCTCGCCGTAGTAGCACCAGCCGACGAGCGTGGTGAAGGCGAAGAACACCACGGCGATCGCGACGGTGTACTCACCGAGCGGCGCCAGCGCCGGGGAGATGCGGCTCAGTCCCTCGGCCATGCCCAGGGAGGTCATCAGCGAGCCGTCGTCCCTGCTGCCCTGTTCCCAGGCCCCGGTGACGATGATGACCAGGCAGGTCATGGTCACCACGACGATGGTGTCGATGAAGGTCTGGGTCATGGAGACCATGGCCTGGCGGACGGGCTGGTCGGTCTTCGCCGCGGCCGCGGCGATACCGCCGGTGCCCAGACCGGACTCGTTGGAGAAGATGCCGCGCGCCACGCCCTGCTGGATCGCGAACAGCAGCGCCGAGCCGAGCAGGCCACCCGTGGCCGCCGCACCGCTGAAGGCGTCGGTGAAGACCAGGACGAGCGCCGCCGGGATCTCCGGGACGTGCACGATGAGCACGACCACCGCGATGAGGATGTAGGCGACGATCATGATCGGCACGACGCCCGCGGCGAACCGGCCGATGCTCCTGATACCGCCCAGCACGACCGCGCCCACGACGACGACCATCACGGCCCCGGTGACCCAGGTGGGGACCGACCACACGCTGCCCAACTGGGCCGCCACGGTGTTGGCCTGCGTCATGTTGCCGATGCCGAACGCCGCGACCGCGCCGAACAGGGCGAAGAGGGAGCCGAGGACCATGCCGAACCCGCCGCCGATCCCGTGGCGCAGGTAGAACATCGGACCGCCGCTCTGCTCGCCCCTGGCGTCCTTGCGGCGGTACTTCACGCCGAGCAGCGCCTCGCTGTACTTGGTGGCCATGCCCAGCAGGCCGGTCACCCACATCCAGAACAGCGCTCCGGGACCGCCCACCCCGATGGCCAGGGCCGCACCGGCGATGTTGCCGACGCCGACCGTGGCCGCCAGCGCCGTGCTGAGCGCCTGGTAGTGGGAGATGTCGCCCTCGCCGTGCTGCTCCTTGCGGCGGACCAGCGCGAGCCACAGCGCGTGTCCGAGGATCCGGAACTGCAGTCCGCCGAGACGGACCGTCAGGAAGACTCCCGTGAGGAGCAGCAGCGGAATGAGGACGAATGGCCCCCATATGACGCTGTTCACCTCGGAGAGAATTGACTGGACTTCTTCCATCGCCGCTACCCGCCCTCTACCAGGTCACAGATTTTCCGCAGTATCCCTGTCACCCAAAGTGACCGAACGTGTCAATAATCGCGAGGAATGTGGGGATCATGGACGGTCATTTGGTTTTGCGCAACTGTAGCGCCGAGGCCACCCATTCACCCGTTTTCCGCCATTATGTCATGCACCACTTATGAATTCTTTATTTATCTGTTCCCTCTGACCAGGTTTGGGCCAGGCGGCTCAGCGCACGTGCCGCCGTCTCCGGGTCGGCGCCCCGACCCACCGCGATCCCCAGCAGGTAGGTGGTGAGCGGAGCCGCCGGCCGGGCCACCGAGTGTGCGGCGTCCCGGGCCAGGTCGAGGACGCGATCCACGTCCTTCCGGTCGACCTCCTCGGAAAGCTCCAGTTCGGCGCAGACCAGTCGCGCCCATTCCACGAGTGTCACCGTCTCTCCTCCTTCGTTCCGGCGGCGCCTTCCGCGCACCGCCCGTCACATCGTGCCGTGAACCGGCTCGGGGGCGCATCCGCCATGACACGGACCCCTCCGCGTCCTTTGGCGGCGCGGGCCCCGAGGACGCCGCGAAACGTCCCGTCCATCGACCTCCACCGGGCGTTCACTCCGCGAGCGGAACCGGTTCACACACGCTGCCTACCGTCGGTTCGGTAAGGCAGCCCATCCTCGTCCGTGAGGAGAAGCCGATGCCCTCCGTCCCCCCGACCGGTGACGCGCCGCTCCGGGTGGCCATCGTCACCGAATCGTTCCTGCCACAGGTCAACGGCGTGACCAACTCGGTCTGCCGCGTCGCCGAACACCTCGCCGCCACCGGGCACCAGGCGGTGATCATCGCCCCCGGCCGGGGCCCCACCCACTACGCGGGCTTCCCGGTGATCCGCCTGCCCGGAATGTCGCTGCCCGGTTACCGCTCCTTCTCCGCCGGACTGCCCACGCGCCGACTGATGACGGCGGCCCTGCGCGCCTTCGCCCCCGACGTGGTGCACCTGGCCTCGCCCGTGCTGCTGGGCCACGCCGCAGTCGAGGCCGCCCGCAGCTGGGCGCTGCCCACCGTCGCGGTCTTCCAGACCGACCTGGTGGGATTCGCCCGGCGCTACGGCATCCCCGCCTCCCGCACGCTCTGGCCCTACCTGCGCCAGATCCACTCGGCGGTGGACCGCACCCTCGTCCCCTCCACCCCGACCCTGCGGATGCTCTCGGCCCAGGGGTTTCCCCGGCTGAACCTGTGGCCGCGCGGCGTGGACGGCGAACGCTTCAACCCCGCGCACCGCGACGAGGAACTGCGGCGGCGGATCGCTCCCGACGGCCAGGTCATCGTCGGCTACGTGGGGCGCCTGGCGCGCGACAAGCGCGTCGACCTGCTCAGCCACGTGCAGAAACTACGGGGGGTGCGGCTGGTGGTGGTCGGCGACGGCCCCGACCGGGCCCGGCTGCGCCGCAGACTCCCCGACGCGGTGTTCACCGGTCAGCTCACCGGCGCGGACCTGTCCCGGGTGTATGCGAGCCTGGACGTCTTCGTGCACACCGGCGCCGACGAGACCTTCTGCCAGGCGGTGCAGGAGGCGCTGTCCTCGGGGGTGCCCGTGGTGGCCCCGGCCGCCGGAGGGCCGCTGGACCTGGTCGGCGACGGAGAGAACGGGCTGCTGTACGCACCCGACTCGGTCCGGGAGCTGCGCGTGGCCGCCGGACGCCTGGTGCACAACCCCGAACTGCGGTCACGGTTGGCCGCCGCGGCCCGCCCCAGCGTGCGGGGACGCTCCTGGGAGACCGTCAACGAACTGCTGGTCGCGCACTACCGGGAGGTCACCGCACCCAGCGCCAGCCTCGTCGACCGCCCCGGCAGCCGCGCCGCCTGACCCCGTCCGGAAGGCACGCCTGCCTCCCCGCCGCGGACGCGGCGGCACGGCTTGGCGCTACGCTGGCCCCGATGGTGCGGGGCGACCCGGTCCCCTTCCGCTCCGGTCGGGCCGCCCCGCACCACGGACCTGTCCTACCCCGTTTCAGCTCGCCATAGCGCTCAGCGCCGTGTTCTCCTCGCTGCACACCTCGTCGAGCACCTCGCTGAGCCGGTCCAGGTGGGCGCGGATCCACGGCAGTGCCGTGGGGTCCTCGGCCGCCAGGGCGCTGTAGCGCTGCGCCTCGGTCTCCCCGTACAGCAGGCTGGTGGCAGCCCGCATCCGCAGCGCCTCGGCGCCCTCCCCGAACTCCGCCGCGGGCAGCACCCCCATCCCGTAGCGCTCCAGCAGCATCCGGGCGAGCTCCGGTCCCGTGGTCACGTCGTGCTCGGCGGCCAGCCACTCCCGCCAGGCCCCGAAGTCCGGATAGAGGTAGAAGGCGGCCTGGGGGGCGATGACCGTCACCCCCGCGGCGAGGAACCGGTCGGCGACGGCCCGGGCGACGATCCCGTGCAACCGGCGGCTGCGGTTGACCATGTCGGCGATCTCGGAGGGCTCGCCGAAGGCGTAGGCCGCGGCCCGCTGGACCGGACCGGCGGGACTGGACCAGATCTCGCTGGCGATGCCCAGCAGGTCGGCGTGCAGCCGCCGTCCCGTCTCGCTGTGCGGTAGCCGGGCCACGCCGATCCGCCAGCCGCCCAGAGCGAGGTTCTTGCTCAGTCCGGTGGTGATGACGGTGCGCTCCGGGGCGAACTCGGCGGGGCTGTGCACCACCGTGGTGGGGGCGTGCACCAGGTCGCGGTAGATCTCGTCGGAGACGACCAGCAGGTCGAGTTCGCGGGCGACCTGGGCGAGGCGGCGGACCGTGCCGCGCGACGCGACGGTCCCGGTGGGGTTGTCCGGCGAGGTGACGATGACCGCGCGCACGTCGCGTCCCTCCGCGCGGGCCCCGGTGACGGCCTCGGCCAGCAGCTCCGGGTCGGGGACGCCGCCCTGGGCGGGAGGCGTCGGCACGAAGACGGGGTGGTGTCCCACCAACTGGGTCTGGGCCGCGTAGCTCACCCAGCTCGGCGCGGCGACGGCGACGTCTCCGCCGATCGCCAGCAGCAGCGCGTACAGCAGGGGCTTGCTTCCCGGACCGGCGACCACCAGGTCGGGATCGGTCGGCAGGCTCCGGCGCTCCCAGTAGCCCGCGGCGGCCTCGCGGAGTTCCCGCAGACCGGCGACCGGCCCGTAACCGTTCTGGTCACCCCCTGTCGACAGTGCGTCGCGCATCACCGGGTGGACCGGGAGTCCGGCCTCGCCGAACCCCATCGGTAGCACGGGGAGTCCCTGGCGGCGCCGGAGCGTCAGCGCCTCGTTGACGGCGAGGGTCGCGGAAACGGTTATCGGCATGGAGCTCAACTCCAATTGATCAAAGATCACGAGGACTGGCCCGATAAGGGCCGACCGGTTGCCCACTTCCCACCCTGCCGGTGTCCATCCGTTAGCACAAGCTAATCTTTCCGATGGATAGCGTAAGTTGGCCTTATGCTCGATCTGAGACGACTCCAGGTGCTGCACGAATTCGCGGTCCGGGGCACGATCGCGGCGACCGCCGCCGCCCTCGGCTACACCCCCTCCGCCGTCTCCCAGCAACTGTCGGCGCTGGAACGCGAGGTGGGCACGCAACTGCTGGACCGCACCGCGCGCAGCGCGGAACTGACCGACGCCGGACGGCTGCTGCTGGGCCACGCCGAACAGATCCTGGCCATGGTCGAGGCCGCCGAATCGGTGCTGGCCGCGCAGACCGGCGCGCCCCGCGGACGGGTCACCATCACCGCGTTCCCCACCGCGGCCGTCGCCTTCGCCCCGACCCTCGCGCACCGCCTGCGGGCCCACGACGGGATGCAACTGGTGCTGCGCCAGACCTCCGAGGGCAGCGGGACCCGCCAGGTCCGCACCGCGGAGGCCGACATCTCCCTCATCGACGACTGGTCGGGGCGCGCCCCCGACAGCGCGGCGGGCACCCTGCGGCACTACCCGCTGCTGCGCGACCCCCTGGTGCTCGCGGTGCCCGAGGGGCACCGCCTGGCCGATCCGTCCGTCCCCGTCGACCTGACCGGCCTCCTCGACGAGTCCTGGGTGACCGCCCCTTCGAGCGAACCCTCCCGCGCCGCCATCGACCGCCTGCTCAGCGACGTCGGCGGAGCCCCCGGAGCGGTCTGGGAGTTCGAGGGCATCGGCACCATCATGAGCCTGGTCGCCCGCGGCCTGGGCATCGCCGCGGTCCCCTCGCTGTCCTTCGTCTCGCCCACCCCCGGCCTGGTCCACCGCGGCATCCCCGGCGCCCCCGCCCGCGAGGTCTACGCCGTCGTGCGCGCCACGAGCGTGCGGTGCCCCGCCATCGAGGTCACCCTCCGGGCCCTGCACGAAGCGGCCGAGGAGGTCAACCGGTCCCTGGCCGCCGAACTGGGCGGACCGCCGCCCACCTGAGCGGTCTTCGCCGGTCCGCCCCTCCGCTACCCTCGCTGCCATGAACCGGATGCTCGCCACGGCGGTGGTGTTCCTCTCCTCCGCGGTCGTGCTGGTCCTGGAGGTCTCGGTCATCCGCCTGGTCGCGCCCTACTCCGGGGACACCCTGGAGACCTACACCGCGGCGATCGGGGTCGCCCTGGCGGCGATCGCGCTGGGCGCCAAGGCCGGAGGCGACGGCGCGGACCGCTGGCGGGCCGCGCCGCTGCTGGCGGCACTGCTGATCCTCGGCGGCGGCGGCACCCTGCTGGCCCGTCCCGTCGTGCTCCTCCTGGGTCCGCAGCTCGCGGGCGCCGGACCGATCACCGCGCTGCTGCTGGTCGCCTTCAGCATCGCGCTCCCGGTCGCCCTGCTGTCCGCGGTCGCCCCCGTGGTGGTCAAGACCCAACTGGCGGACCTGGAGCACGGCGGAAGCGTCGTCGGCCGCTTCAGCGCGTGGGGCACCGCGGGGGGTCTCGCGGGAACCGTCCTGACCGGCTACGTGCTCGTCGCCATGCTCCCGGTCTCCACGGTGCTGCTGGTCAGCGGCGGCGCGGTGGTCCTGCTGGGCCTGCTGTTCGCGCTGCGCGGCGGACTGCCGCACGGCCCGCGCGCCACGTTCGCGATGCTCGGCGTCTGCCTGGTCGGCGGCACGCTGCTGGTCGGGGTGGAGTCCCCCTGCGACGCCGAGACCGCCTACTACTGCGCCCGGGTGGAGGCGGACCCCGAGCGCCCCAGCGGTCGGGTGCTGTACCTCGACGACCTGCGGCACGGCTACGTGGACCTGGCCGACCCCACCCACCTGGAGTTCGCCTACACGCAGTGGCTGGGCGCCGCCGTGGACTCCCAGCTCCCCGAGGGGCCGGTGGAGAGCCTGCACGTGGGCGGCGGCGCCTACACGGTGCCGCGCTGGCTGGCGGCCTCCCGCCCGGGGTCGACCAGCACGGTCCTCGAAGTCGACCCGGCCGTCACCGAACTGGCCCGGCAGGAGCTGGACCTGCGCACCGGTCCCGGCCTCACCGTGGTGCCGGGCGACG
The DNA here is from genome assembly GCF_003574835.2 of Thermobifida halotolerans. NCBI lineage: Bacteria > Bacillati > Actinomycetota > Actinomycetes > Streptosporangiales > Nocardiopsidaceae > Thermobifida > Thermobifida halotolerans. The sequence goes on from NZ_CP063196.1 coordinate 3,158,406, forward strand.
CCCGCACCTCGGTCGTGGACCTCGCCTCCGACAGTCGCGACCTGGTGGTGGGGGACGCGTTCGGAGGGCTGAGCGTTCCCTGGCACCTGACAACCCGGGAGTTCGCCGCCCAGATCCGGCGGGTCCTGCGCCCGGAGGGGCTGTACGTCGCCAACGTCATCGACCGCGGCCCCCGCGCGTTCCTCGCCGCCCAGACCGCGACGCTCGGCGAGGTCTTCACGCACGTGGCGGTGGTCGCGGAGCGCGGCAGCCTCGACTCCCCCGCCGGGGGCAACCACGTGGTCGTCGCCTCCGACGCGCCCCTGGACACCGCAGCCCTGGCCGAAGCGGTGGCGGCCGCCCCGGAGGCGGGCGCCCTCGCCGACGGTGAACTGCTCGCCCGGTGGCGCTCCGAGGGACTGGTCCTCACCGACGACCACGCCCCCGTGGACCAGTTGCTGACGCCCTACCTGTCCTGAGGCCGACGCCGGGAAGCCAGGAGCGGAGGAGTCTCCGGGGGCCTCGGCCGAGGGGGTCGCATGCCCTCCTCCCCGAGGCGACAGGCCCCTCGGGGCCGGGCCACCCGAAACCCTGGAACCGGGTCCACCCGCTCGCCTGGGGCCGCGGCGGACCGGAAACTCCCTAGGTACCCCTGCCAGCAGATTCGCGAATTTTGGCCAGAATTTCCGCTCCGGCTTCCCGACTCTTCGGCGCCCGCAAACCCACAGGGGATATTCCTGTGCGAAGAGGCGGGTCCACCCCGATCGGGGTGGGGCTACCACCACCCCGATCGGGGGTGTTCTCCTCATAGATCGGGACATCGGCCGGTTTATAGCCTTGTGACAGCGAGGACGCAGCCGTCCGGCAGGATTCGGGGAGGAACGCGTGCACCGGAACACAGTTGCACACCGTGATGGGAAAGCCCTTTGACCTGGGCGATCGCGATCGCGCTGACAGGGGCGTTCTGTCTGGCGCTGGGCTCGGCCCTCCAGGAGCGTGACGCGATCCGCGCCCCGGGCGCCAGCGTGGCCCGTCTCGGCTTCCTGCTGCACCTGGCGCGCCGCCCCCGGTGGCTGTTGGGTTCCCTGGCCGCCGCGACGGGAGTCTGCCTCCACCTGGTGGCGTTGAGCGCGGCCCCGCTGACCATCGTCCAGCCCCTCGGAGTCACCGGACTGCTGTTCGCGATCGTACTGTCGGCGCTGTTCAATCGGCAGCGGATCCGGTTGGGACAACTACTGGCCGGTGCGGCCGTGATGGTCGGCCTGGTCGGTCTGCTCACCCTCTTCCCACACAGCGCGGACCCGCCGGTCCTGCCGGTCCCGGTCGCTCTGGCGCTGACCGGAGGGGTCGCAGCCGTGGGAACGGCGGGCTACCTGGTGGCCCACTGGATTCCCGCGGGTCCCCGGGCCGTGCTACTGGCCGTCTTCGGCGGGGCCGCGCTGGGCACCACGTCGGCGCTGACCCGTGTCGTGGCCGTGGGCGCCGCCACCGACCTGACCGCGGTGTTCAGTTGGCTCACCCTGCTGGCCGTGGCCATCGCGGTGTTCGGCGGGCTGCTGCAGCAGAACGCCTACCGGACCGGGCACTTCGCCGCCGCCTACGCCACGCTCCTGGTCGTCGACCCCGTCGTGGGCGCGGGCATCGGCGTGCTGGTGCTCGGAGAGGCGGTGCCGACCACCCCGCTCGCCCAACTGCTGGCAGCGGGCGCGGTGCTGCTGGCGGTCGCCGGAACCACCGTGCTGGCCCGGGCCGAGAACCGCAACCCCGAAGTGGCCCGACACTTCCCCACCCCCTCCGTAACCGACCTCGTCCACACCACACCGGGAGACCCCAGATGACCTCCACGAACCAGCGTGCGCGCACCCGTCGGAACATGCGCGACAGCGAGGCGCGGCGGCGCGTTCTCATCGCCACCGACACCTATCCGCCGGACGTCAACGGGGCCGGATACTTCACCTACCGCCTGGCCACCGGACTGGCGGAGCGGGGCCACGACGTGCACGTGGTGTGCGCGTCGGCGTCGGGACCGCCCCGCGTGGAGGTCCGCGACGGCGTGATGCTGCACCGGCTGCGCTCGGTCCCGGTCCTGGTCCACCCCACGATGCGCACCGCGCTCCCCCTCGGGGTGAGCGGGCACGTCGCCCGACTCGTCGACCAGCTCGCGCCGCACGTCGTGCACTCGCAGAGCCACTTCACCGTCAGCCGCGCGGCCATCCGGTGCGGTCGCCTGGCCGGTGTCCCGGTGGTGATGACCAACCACTTCATGCCGGACAACCTGTTCGCGCACGCGCACATCCCCGAGCGGCTGCACGGGGTCGTGGGGTCGCTGGCCTGGCAGGACATGATCAGGGTGGCGGAGACGGCCGACTACGTCACCACGCCCACCCAGCGCGCCGCCGAACTGCTGGCCGGCAAGGGATTCCGGCGCCCGGTCGAGGCGGTGTCGTGCGGCATCGACCTGGAGCGGTTCCGGCCGCGCCCGCACGAGCGCGCCGCGGCGCGCGTCCGCCTCGGGCTGCCCGACCGCGAGACCATGGTCTTCGTCGGCCGTCTGGACGAGGAGAAGCGCATCGACGAGCTGGTCCGGTCGCTGCCCGAACTGCTGCGCCGCCGCGACGTCCAGCTTGCGCTGGCGGGGACCGGGCAGCGCAGGGCGGAGCTGGAGCAGCTGGCCCGGTCGCTCGGGGTGGCCGAGCGGGTCCACTTCCTCGGTTTCGTGCCCGACGAGGACCTGCCGCTGGTCTACGTCGCCGCGGACCTGTTCGCGATCGGGAGCGTGGCCGAGCTGCAGAGCATCGCCACGCTGGAGGCCATGTCCACCGGGCTTCCCGTGGTGGCGGCCGACGCGCTGGCCCTGCCGCACCTGGTGCGGCCGGAGCGCAACGGCTACCTGTACCCGCCGGGGGACGTGGCGGCGCTGACCCGGCACCTGCTCGCGGTTCTGGAGTCGCCCGAGCGCCGTGCCGCCATGGGCACCGCCAGCCGGGAGATCGCGCAGACCCACGACCACCGGCGCTCCCTGGACCGGTTCGAGCAGATCTACGCCGAGGTACGTCCCGCGTCCCGGCTCTCGCGGCGCCGTGTTCCGCGGGTCGCCTCCGCCTCCTGGGAGCGCACGGCCGCGGCGTGACGCTGCGGGAGGTTTTGCCCGCGTGTCGCACCTTTCCGCGCTCTTTGCCCCTTCGGCTGTTGAATGTCGAGGAGACGGGATAGCCGAAGGGGCGTGTGGTTCGCCAGAAAGCGTCGGATTCGGGGAGCGGACGCGCTGAACGCGCTGCTCGCCGAGGTCAACCGCGCCGAACTCCAGGTTGAGACGTGCAACCGCGCGCTCGGTGTGTGCGAGCGCGAACACACCGACCTGGAGTCGCGCGTGCGGCGGTTGGAAGCCGAGCTCGCCGAGCTGCGCGAGGCGCGCATCGAGGCGTACTCCCGGTGGTGGGAGACCCGTGAGGCCCGCGACAGGGCGCTGCACGTCGCCCGTCGGCTGCGTCGGCGTCTCAACCGGCTCCAGCACCGACTGGCCTGCCGGGAGCGCTCCTCCGAGGAGGGGAGCCTGCCGTCGGGTCCCGTCTCCCTCGGGAGGGGCCGCCCGCGGGAGCGGCGTCAGGAGGTCTGAACGGACTCCTGCAGGGGCCGGGAGAGCGGGCTGGCCACCGTGGCGACCGGGAACCCCCGGTCGCGCCAGGCGATGACGTGGCCTGCCAGCGTCGCGAGCCGGTCCTGCGCCCGGACGGCCTTCTCCGGGGAGAACAGCACCGAGGGGTGGTTGCGCAGCGCGCAGGTCTCGTCCAGGTGGCCGGTTCCGGCCAGTGGGTATCCCGCGGAGTAGCCGGCGAGCGCTCCGGTGTCCAGCGCGGTGAGCAGCGCGTCGCGGTCGACCAGGCCGGGACTGGACAGGTTGATCAGGACCGCGCCCGGACGCATCCGGGCCAGTGCCCGCGTCCCGATGAGTCCCCGGGTGCCGACGGTCACGGGCACGTGCAGGGAGACCACGTCGGCCGTGCCGAGCAGTTGGGGCAGTTCCATCCGGGCGACCCCGCGGGGCCAGCTCCGCAGCCGCGACCCGGTACCGACGACCCGCCGGAACAGGGGCATGGCGAGATTGGCGAACCCGGTGGCCACCTGCCCCATCCCCACCAGCCCGAGAGTGAGATCGCTCACGCGGGGGGCTGGTTGGAGCCGCGCGAGGCTGTTGTTGGCGATTCTGCGCAACTGGGCCAGCGTCAGGGTGAGCGCACGGCCGGCCGCCTGGTCGACGTTCTCGCGTCGGGGCGGCCGGGAGACCCACAGTCCGCGCCGTTCGGCCTCGGCGACGTCGACCCCGGAACAGTCCTGGCGGGCGGTCATGACCAGACGCAGTGTCGGCAGCGCGTCCAGGAGTGCGGCGTCCACCCGGGCGTCGTGGACGATGAGGGCCACCGCCCCGGCGGCCTCGACCGCGATGCGTGCGGGATCGCAGGTCTGCAGCACCCGGGTCCGGAAACCGGCTTCGGTGAGCAGACGGAGCGCGGGAGCCGGATCACAGGTGCCGGTATCCGTGATGACCACGTACGGAGCAGTCATGGCCACCTCCAGTGGACGGCACGACCAAACAGCGATAACAGTCCAAAAAAGTACCTTTTGCCGCCCGGCGAAACCAGTGCGCCCCTCTGAAGCTCAGGACGCCTCGCGTTTGGAAGCGCTCCCATGACAGGGGATTCCGACTCTCGGAAGTGAAATTGTGATCTGCGTCACACTCCTTTACGCGATCGACATGTAACTTTTTGTTTGTTTCGACAGGTCGGTCCGCATCCCCCTTCTCCACCCCGAAAAGCCACGGGAAGAGCACCGCCCGGCCGACCCGGTCACCAGGTTGCTTTTTCTCCGCCCGGAACGACCGGATGCCCCCGATCCCCGCGGACGCGCCGTTCGCGACGGCGGATCCGTCCGGTTCACCCACCGGAACCCGTCGATTCGGTACCCGCCTCCGAACGACACGGGCACTTTTTGCAAGCAATCCATTACCGCCTGTGAGAATTTAGGAGCTGGCGGCGTCCCCTTTCAGCGCAGACGCCACCCACCGCTTTCTTTCGCAACAGCCAACCGAGAGGTTCACGATGCGCAAACCCCATAATCGGTGGACCGTGCTGGCGGGCGCGGCCGCCGTCTCTCTGGCAGCGTTCGGGTTTCCCGCCCTGGCCGCAGCCGACGGGGACGCGGCCCCGGCCTCGCAGACCGTCCACCAGAAGTCGACGTACCTGGTCGACGGATACCGGGTCGGTTACCTTCCGCCCGGCCTGAGCAACTACGGCTCCAGCACGGAGACCTCCACCGACGGCGAGGGCAACCGCACCTCGTACGTGATGTGGTCCCGGGGCGAGACGGTCCACGGGAAGGTGGGCGTGCGCCGCCGGGCCGCGGCCTTCACCCTGGACGAGGTCCGCGACCAGCACCACGGGCACCTGGACTCCCGGACGCTGCGCAGGGTCACCGTCAACGGCAGCCCCGGCTACCTCTCCAGGACCGCCGGCGAGGTGTTCTGGGTGGACCGGGAGGGCGCGGCCCTCTCCGTGTTCCTGGAGCCCAGCCGGTGGTCCCCGACCGAGCTGATGAAGATGGCCGAGGGCGTCACACCGCACGCGGAGTCGGCCTCGTCCTTCTCCGTCACCCACGAGGGCGACGGGTCCGCACTCGGCCTCATGCGGAACCTGGTCGGCGAGGGCGGCGAACGCTCATGGCTCATGGCCCCCTTCGGCGACCCCGCAACGGAGCAGACCGATTCCGCGGAGAGCGCGCAGCAGGACGAGGAGCAGCCCCGCCTGCTGCCCGCGCCCGCCGACGCGCCCTCCTCGCCGTCCTCGGACAGCACCGAGGACGGCGAGACGGGCGGACCGACAGACGAACAGGCCACCGAGGTCATGGTCTGCCTCACCGAGGAGGCCGACATGCCCCGCGAGGAGGTCCCCACCGAGGGCGGCGTCACCACCCCGTGGGGCGGAGCGAACTGGAACTCCGGGCTGTGGGAACTGGTTCCGCTGCCGACCCGCGAGGCCGCCGTCGTGGAGTGCGCCCGCCGGACCGGTCTGGAGCAGGCCGAGGTCCAGGAGGTGGCCGACTCGCTCGGCTCCGAGCGGTCCGCCTCCGACAGCGACTCCTCGGAGGAGGACACCGACCGCTCCTCCCAGGACTCCGAGTCCGTCGAGCAGTCCGAGGACAGCCAGCAGAAGAGCCCGTGGGACCTGCTTCCCTGGCTGTGACCCTCCCCCTCCACGGAGCGGGAGGGGCTTCCGGGCCACGCCGCCCGGTCCTCCGGTGAGTGGCCGGGTCCCGCACGAGCGGCACCGGCCGGGCGAACCCTCGCCCGGACACCGGACTCCGGGGAAGCGGGCGGGAAGTGACGTGCTCGATCCCGCCGTGCCGCCTCAGCGCCGCACCGTTCCGGCACCCGGGAAGCCGATCCGCCCGGCAGCGGATCGGCTTTCCGCGTCCGGTCCCCGCACGTCCCCGCCGGAAGCACCGTACGGCGGGTCGTCCGCTCCGGAAGGCCGACCATCCGCCCGCACGGTGCTCCTCACGTCGGCCACGGGAGGGCGGGGTCGAGCAGACCGAGACGTTCGGCGTCGACCACCGGGTCCCGGGTGCTGCACGAACCGTAACCGACGAACAGCTCCCGGACCCCGACCGCCGTCGCCCCGTCGATCCCGCGGACCCGGGCGAGCAGGCGGTCGGGGTCGGTGACGGCCAGCACCCTGGCCACCCTGTTGGGGCCGTCCCCCGCCAACGCCCCCGCGGTGGCGGCGAGCAGGTTGAGATAGCCGAGGGGGACGAACCCGGTGAGGGGGTCGGTGTGCCGGACCGCGTGGTGCGGTCCGGCGGCGACCCGGAACGGAACCCCGTGGTCGGCGCAGGCCACGATGAACGCGGCCACCTCGTCGGGGTCGGGGAACGCCTCCTCGCTGGCTCCGCCGCAGCTGATCCGGGCCCCCAGGCCGGGCACTCCGGAGAGTTGGGCGATGTTCTCACGCCCCTCGCGGCCCCGGTCGAACTCGACGTAGATCGGCGGCGGTGCCGCGGGGGTCCGCAGCCTCCGGGAGAGGAACCGCCTTCCGCGCACGGGGCGGGCCGCCGTCCGGAGGTAGCGGGCGGCCTTGCCGACGTCGGGACCGGACGCCCGGATCTCGTAGTGGGTGATCCGCGTCCTCGGGTCGGCCGCCCCTCCGTCACCGAGCAGCTCCCGCTCGGTGTCGAAGACCACGCCGACATCGACCCGCTCGCCGTCGTCGAGCCGGGAGCACAGTTCGGGCAGCGCGCCCACCGGGCACAGCAGACGCCCGGTGTGCATGGGATGGCCGACGGTCCGGTCCGCCCGGTGACGCGCCAGCGCCTGCCGCATCGGCAGCGCGGTCGGCGGAAACAGTCCGGCGTCGTCGACCAGGTCGCGCAGCAGGATCGCAACGGTCTCACTCATGGTCTGCGCGGCGCGGTCGCCCCGGTCCCCGACCGGAGCGGACGGCGCCGTCCCCCTTCCTCCGCACCCTGGGGCGGCCGATCCGCGGATCACGGTCACGGTGCGACACGCCCCCGTCCACGCCGGGGCCGCTCCCCTCCCGGGCACGGGCGGCCGCACGTACCGCCCCGGCGGCCGGCGCCGGACCTCTCCGGAAGCAGCGGGCACGCGGGCCGCGCCCCTCCGCCGCACCGGACGCAGCGGCGTCTTCCAGTGCTCTTCCCCGTCCTCCACCGGGCACCCCACCCTCCCCACACCAGAAGATCCGACACTCCTCCACAAAATCCATTATTGGGATTCCGGGTGCACAACACCCCATCCCTGCGGCTTCCCGGCGGTCCGCCAACCAGATCCCGTTTTTCTCGCGAAGTCCGGAATCGTCCGACCACAACGGAAGCAACACCGAAGCACGGCTGCGACCCCGGAAACGGTCAGGCAACAGCCGCGAACTCCCATGATTTCCGCTATTTTGGGGTTGATGGCAGCGGTGTGGGCCGCTCTTGCCAAAAAACCGGCAGCACTTTATGTTTGCGCATGAGTGTCAGCCACCGCGCCACAGCGGGCGTGCGTGGTCGGACAACCGAATACCTTACGCAGGGACGCCCTCACCGGACTCCCCCTCCCTCCGTGAGGGTTCCTGCCTCCCCCCTCCTGCCGAGCCAGCCCTCCCCTCCCGGTTGGTCTCATCGCCAGGAGGTCGAAGGGGACCACGCCGGCGCGGCGTGGTCCCCTTCTCCGTCTTCCGGCCGCGGAGGTCCGCGGCGCGGCTCAGTCGGCCACGTGTACCCGGACCACTCCGGCCATCTTGTGCGTGCGGACGTCGGTCACCTTCACCACGTCGCCGGTCCGCGGCGCCTCCAGCATCCTGCCGTCACCGAGGTAGATCGCCACATGGGAGATGTAGTCCGGAGCTGTCGGGTCGCTACGCCAGAAGATCAGGTCGCCCCGCCGGGCGTCGGCGTAGTCAACGTGCTCGCCGGCCCACCACTGGTCGTGGGTGACCCTGGGAATCTCCACGCCCGCCTGGCGGAAGGCCCACTGCACCAGACCGGAGCAGTCGAACCCCTCCCCCGGGGTGGTCCCGCCCCACACGTAGGGCACCCCGAGTTGGCTCTCGGCCGCGGCGATCATCCGCTCGATCACCGCACCGCCGACCGGTTCGCCGTCGGCGTCGGGGGAGTCCGTCCCGGACTCCTCGGCCAGCAACTGCAGACTGACGTCGGAGCCGAGGACCTCCAGCAGGTCCTCCCTGAGCTGCCACAGGTCGGTGTCGGGAGCCGAGACGACCAGCCCGTTGCCGCTGGGGAAGCCCAACTCCCCGGCGGACTCCCGGGAGATCAGCGCGTCGATCCCCGCCACTCCCGAAGTGGCGTGGGTCCACACCTCCTTGTCGACCGTTCCTCTGGCACCGGCCATGGCCACCGTGCTGCCCAGGTCGAGGTCCCGCTGCTTGCCCGCGTCGTTGGACAGCGCGATCCGCCCCTCGGCGATGCCCTGCCAGATCTCGTCGGCCTTCGCGGAGGGGGTCGGGGCGTAGTTCCGGAAGGTGGAGGGGTCCACCCCCAGAACGGACATGGTCACGCCGTCGATCCGGATCCGGGCCGCGTCCACCACCTCGACCGAGCGCACGCCGTCGATGTCGCGGACCCTGTCGACGAGATCGGAGTCCAAGGACGTGGCGGAGACCGCGAAGTACTCCCGCGAACGCGACTCGTCGAACGGAGCGACCTGACTGCCGCGTCCGAGCCGCTCCTTTCCGGCAACGGGAGGCGAGGGGGAATCACCGGCGTCGGTGGAAGCGCCCCCTCCCGAGGGGAGGGTGGAGGAGGTGGCGGATCGTCGATCCTCCGCACCGGGGTGGGGCTCGGCCCAGGCGGGCGAGCCGAAAGCGCTGAAGGCCACGACGAACACCATCGTGGTACCCGTACCGACCGTCAGCCGTCGCCGTACCGACACACTTGTGCCTTTCGGATATCCAGGGTGTGACTGTTGTCTCATACAAGAATGGAGGGAGAAACAAATTGTTTCAAGCCATAACAACAAACACTCCGTAAACGACACATAACACACCGGACGGTCCCCGGGGACGCACCGTGACGATCCCCCGCTTCACCAGCACCGATGCCGGCCCCGCCCGGGGAGGCGCCGCCGCGGCCGCTAGCTCTCGTCGAGACTGATCCGGTTGGCCAGCGGCTCGCCCGCGGCCCAACGACGCAACTGCTCGTCGACGAACCGCCTGGCCCGGGGATAGAAGGCAGCGGCCCCCCCGGCCACATGCGGAGTGAGGTAGACACCGGGGGCGCCCCACAACGGATGTCCGGGAGGCAGCGGTTCGGGATCGGTGACGTCCAGCGCGGCGCGCACCCGCCCCTTCTCGGCGAGCAGTGCCGCGGTGTCGACCACCGGCCCCCGGCCCACGTTCACCACGAGAGCGCCGTCCGGCAGCGCCGCGAGTTCGGTTCCGCCGATGAGCCCCTCGGTCTCAGGGGTGTGCGGGGTGGCGACCACGACGACGTCGGTGTCGGGCAGCAGTTGGTGCAGGTGCTCGATCCCGTACACGCCCGAGGCCGGACGGGCGCGGCGGGCCAGGCGCAGCACGGTGGCCTCGAAGGGCAGCAGCCGCGCCTCGATGGCCGCACCGATGCTGCCGTAGCCCACGATGAGCACCCGGCAGTCGGCGAGAGAACGGGTGTAGTGCGGATTCCACACGTGCTTCTGCTGGTCGGCTGCCCATCGGGGGAGGTCCCGCTGCGCGGCGAGGATGAGCGCGACGGCGTGCTCCGCGGTGCTCGCGTCGTGCAGTCCGCGTCCGTTGTACAGTCTGACGCCCCTCGGCAGGTCCGCCAGGACGTGCTCGTAGCCCGCGGTGAGCAGTTGGACCGCCCGCAGCCGGGGCATCCGCCGCATCAGTCCGACCCGCTGGACCCGGCCGTAGGGAACGACGTAGAAGACGACGTCGTCAAGGACGTCGGCAGGCGGTTCGCCCTGACCGTCGTAGACCTCCACGGTCAGTGCGGCAGGAGCGTTCTCCCTGTTCTGCTCCCAGGGCACCAGCACCCGCCCGTCCACTCCGACTCCTCCACTCCTCTGACTTTCCTGTTCTCGCACGCCCACGGTTCCCTGACGCTATCAGCCGTCCCCTTCCCGACCGATCGCGCGTAACCGGACCGTGCGCGGGAAGAGAGAACTCCACCGCCCAGCTTCGCGCCGTGGTCCCACGCCCCCTTCGGAGGTCCTGCCGTGCTTGTGATCAGCAACTCCCGGGCCGGGGGCAACGAGGACCGACAGTTGCGGGCCGCGGTGGGCGAACTGACCGTCTCGGGCACCGAGGCGGTGGAGGTCGTCTCGTGCGGCGACTCCGCGGAACTGGACGCGGCCCTGGACCTCGGCCACAGGACACTGGTGGTGGCGGGCGGGGACGGCTCCCTGCACGCCGTGGCCAACGCGCTGCACCGCCGCGGGGAACTCGACGACCACGTGATCGGCCTGCTTCCCCTGGGCACCGGCAACGACTTCGCCCGGAGCCTGGACATCCCCCTCGCCCCGGAGGCCGCCGCCCGCGCGTTCCTGGCGGGCAGCGCCCGGCCGCTGGACCTGTTCGTCGACGACACCGGGGAGGTGACGGTCAACGCCGTGCACCTGGGGATCGGCGCCGACTCCACCCGCGAGGCCGCCAGGTGGAAGAAGATGCTCGGCCCCGCGAGCTTTCCGGTCGGCGGGCTGATCGCGGGCTGGGCGGCCCAGGGATACCGCATGCTGGTGAAGGCCGACGGCGAGGAGGTGATCACGCCCCGGCGCAAGACCCTCATGACCGGTCTGGCCAACGGCCGCTACATCGGCGGCGGCGCGGGCACCCTCGATCCGGACGCGCGCCCCGACAACGGCATGATCAACCTGGTGGTCTCCCGCTCGCGCGGCCTCTGGCGGCGCGCCGCGCACGCCGTGCGCCTGCACCGGGGCACCCACCCGATGGAACTGGACGTCCACCGCCGTCTGGCACGCACCGTCACGGTTGTCAGCGAACCGGTGACGGCGAGCAGCGACGGCGAACTCACCGAAGGGATCACCGAGCGCACCTGGCGGGTGCTGCCCGGGGCATGGCGCTTCGTGGTGCCTCCGGGGCAGGGGCCGCGAGCCTGACCGGAAAGCCGTCAGCGGGTCAGTTCGTAGCAGGCGATGGCCGCCGCGGCGGTGACGTTGAGGGAGTCGACGTCGCGCGCGGCCATGGGGATGCGGGCCCGGACGTCGGCCTGCCCCAGCCACCGGGTGGACAGCCCGTCCCCCTCCGCCCCCAGCAGCAGCGCGTACCTGCCTTCTCCCTCCCCGACCGCCTCGGCCAGCGTCACCGCGTCCGGCGCGGGAGTCAGCGCCAGCAGGGTGAAGCCACGTCGACGCAGGTCGTCGAGTCCGCCGTACCAGTCGTCGAGCCGGGCGTAGGGAAGAGTGAAGACCGCTCCCATGGACACCTTGATCGCGCGCCGGTACAGCGGGTCGGCGCAGCGGGGGGCCAGCACGGCCGCGTCGACGCCCAGGCCGGCGGCGCTGCGGAAGATCGCGCCCACGTTGGTGTGGTCGACGATGTCCTCCAGGACCACGACGCGGCGCGCGTCCGCGACCACCTCGTCCACGCCGGGCAGCGGCTCGCGGTGGAAGGAGGCCAGGACGCCGCGGTGCAGGTGGAAGCCGACCAGTTGCTCGGCGACCGCGTCGTCGACCACGTACACCGGGGCCCCGAGGGCGCCGATGACGTCGTCCAGCGCCGCTCGGCGGCGGCGGGTGAGCAGCAGCGACCGCGGACGGTACCCGGCACGCAGCGCGCGGCGCACCACCTTCTCCCCCTCTGCCAGGAACAGCCCGTGTTCGGCCTCCAGGCTCCTGCGGAGGTTGCTGTCGCGCAACCGCACGTAGTCGGCCAACCGGTCGTCGGCCGCATCGGCCACCTCGATGACGCTCACGGCCCCATTGTCGCCGAGGCGGGCTAGTCGCGCAGTTCGACCAGTGGCCTGAGGCGCTGCCAGCGGGCCTCCTCGCAGGAGCCGACCCGGGTGACCTCGGTGTCGATCCGCACGTCGTTCCAGGTTCCGGTGACGACGGCGGTCTCCGGACCGTACACGTCGTCGGTGCAGATGGCGCCCGGGGCGACCTCCTCGAAGGGACCGGCCTCGTCCTCCTCTTCGGTGCTGGCGGCCAGTTGGGTGCAGACGGAGGGGTCGGAGAGGGGGTCACCGGTGCAGTCGAGACGCTGTTCGTAGGACTCCTCGCCGTCGTCCACCCGCACCTCGAGGCTCGCCACGGGCGAGTCCGGCAGTCCGGAGAGCCCGCTCATGGTCTGGGCCGCGGCCTCGGCCCGGATGTCGGGCACGGTCACGAAGGAGGCGCCCACCACGGCGGTGTAGACAACCGCTCCGCCCAGGCAGAGCGAACCGAGCACGGCACTGCCGACCGTGCCACGGAATTCCCGACGAGCGCCCAGCTTGGACATGGCCATCCTCTAAGAAGTCGAGCGATTCCGAATGGCCACGGCGGAGGTCTCCACCACGGCCGCCTCATCCCGCGACCCCCACCTCGCCGCCGGACCGGTCGGGTGTGCCACCAACGCCCCCGGCACAAACGCCACAACCGTGCGCATCCAGCACGCGAATCCCAGAAATCGACTGGCGCGAGCGATTCGTCATCCTAGCCCCGGTTTTCCCACGGCGGCATCCCGCCTTCGTCGCCACGGCGGCCGACACGCTGTCAGCACGGGGATGGGGGGGTTCCCATCCTGGGGGACAGGGCTGCGACCACGCCCCCCGCCCCCCAGCAGCGAGACGAAGGTCACAGCACGCACAGTCCCCGCCGGAGCCGATGCCGCCAGGAGGGCGGACTCCGGCCGCGGGCACCCCCGCCGCCCCACCGGTCATCACGTTTCGATAACTCACCGCGGACCCCACCGGACACTCCGACAAGCGGCGAACGATCTCCCATACCCCCCTGTAGGGCACAAATCACACATCTTCCCGCCCCCGGCCGCCGTCGCTCCCCTCCGCCCGCCCCCGCTGGCTGCCCTTTGTCCGAATCGCCGACTTGAGTACCGTTCCTCCTCAAACCCATCGGTAACAACTCCCGTGAGGTCATCTTGGGACGCCATCGCGGAACCAGCGCAGACGACCACGTCTCCGAGCCACGCCGCCGGGCGAGCCGGCGGCGGCGCCGCGGCACCGGACGTGCCCTCGCCGCGTTCGCCGCCGCGCTCGCCATCCTCGTCGGCCTCGGAGTCACCGGCTACTTCGTCCTGGACGGCAGGAGCGGCTGCGAGGACACCCCGCTGCAGGTCGCCGCGGCACCGGAGATCGCCCCCGTGCTCACCCACCTGGCCGCCGACTTCAACAGCGGCGAGCACACCGGCGGCCGGTGCGCGACCGTGGAGGTGCGCGGCGTGGACTCGGCCGACGTCGCCTACAGCATGACCGGCGCCGGACCGACCACGGGCGGGGCGGACTCCCAGGTGTGGATCCCCGACTCCACCCTGTGGGTCAAGGTCGTCCAGCGCGACGCGGACGACAACGCCGTCGTCAGCACCGGCACGTCCGTGGCCCGCTCCCCCCTGGTGCTGGTGACGACCGCGGGGAACGCCGCCGACGCCGAAACCCCGCTGTCCTGGGACAACCTGGTGCAGACCGAGGCGCTGGCCGGCCAGGAGTCGCTCCCCTACCAGGTGCACGTGGTCGACCCGGTCAACAGCTCCTCCGGGCTCGCCACACTCGCGCTCGTCAGCAACGCCATCGGAGACGAGGAAGCGGCCCAGACCCGGTTCATCGCCGCCCTGCAGGGGCTCCAGAAGTCGGTCGCCGCCGACGAGGAGGCCGCCCTCACCGTGCTCGGCGAGACCGCGGACAGCGAGGAGAAGGCACCGCTGCTGGTGCTGAGCGAGCAGGCCGCCTGGCGGCACAGCACCGAGGGCTCCGGTCCCGGGACAAGCGTCGTCTATCCCGAGGGCGGCACCTACACGCTGGACTACCCCTACGTCCTGCGCACCGACGACCCGGAGGTCCAACTCGCCGCCGAGAGGTTCCGCGCTTTCCTCACCGGCCAGGAGGCGCAGCAGGCCATCCGCGCCGACGGGTTCCGCTCCACCGACGACACGATCGACCCGACCGTGCTCACCGAGGACCTCGGCTTCCGCTCCGAGCACCCGGGAGAACTGCCCGTGCCCAGCGACCAGGCGACCAGGTCGCTGATCCAGGCCTGGAACCAGCTCAAACTCGGCACCCGACTGCTCACCGTGGTGGACATCTCCGGCTCCATGGCCGAATTCGTCCCCGGCACCGGACTCACCCGCATGCAGGTCACCAGCGCGGCCGCCACCCAGGGCCTCACCCTGTTCCCGCCCGACGCCGAGATGGGGCTCTGGGAGTTCTCGGTCCGGCTCGACGGCGACCTGGACCACCGCGAGACAGTTCCGATCCGTCCACTGGACACCGAGGTCGACGGCGGCACCCAGCACGAGGTGCTGACCGCGGCGCTGACCGGCCTGCAACCCAAGCCGGACGGCGACACCGGCCTGTACGACACGATCCTGGCCGCCTACCAGGAGATGACCGAGACCTACCGGGCGGACCGGGTGAACACCCTCCTGGTGCTCACCGACGGCAACAACGACGACGACGACAGCATCTCCCTGGAGGATCTGCTGGTCCGGTTGGAGGAGACGTACCTCCCCGACCGCCCGGTGAGCATCATCGCCATCTCCTTCGGGCCCGACGTGGACCCCGAGCCGCTGGAACGGATCGCCGAGGCCACCAACGGCGCGGCCTACGCCACGGAGGACCCCACCGAGATCGGCGAGATCTTCCTGAGCGTCTTCGCCCTGCGCATCTCCGACCAGGAGGGGTAGGGCCGCTGCCACGCGGCCGGGAGGTCGGGCGCGGGAAGGTCCGGGGGACCTCGGTCCCGGCTGCCCTGGGATCTCCCGGAGCCGAGGCCGCCAGCCCTCCGGGGGTGACCGGACGGATAGACCCTCCTTGCCGGGGGATGCCGTCTATGGACTTGCCGCACGTATTCGCATACGCAGTGGTTTGCGGAGTATGTGGACCCACTGAGAGGTGGCCGACATGGCCAACGCCTGGATGCCCGGCGCCAGAAGGGTGACCGGCACAGTGCCCGCGGGACGCAGCCGCGGCGGAGCGCCGCGCGCGGTCTGGTGTGTGAGCGAGTCCGATCCCGACCGGTGGTCCGCGCGTGCGGCCGCGCGGCAGCTCGACCGCACGGGGCGCACCGCCCATCTGGTGTGGAACCCGGTGACCGGCGACATCGCGCAGCTCCTCCCGGCCACCGCGGCCGCCGCAGGCCAACTCACCCCCGCCGGGAGCGTCGACCGGGCGCTGGAGGGCCGTGTCTGCATCCTCGTCCAGGTCGTCGGCCGCTCCCCGGCTCCCTTCACCGACAGCCCGCTCAACGGGCTCACCGCCATCCTCGACTGGCTGGACTCCTGGGAGATCCCCCGGTCCTGGCCCGCAGGACCTCCCGGGCCGCTGCCCCCGCACCGGGACGACGCCGACCGGGAACGCCTGTGGGCGCAGGGAGGACACTTCGGCCACTCCCAGGTTCCCGGTTCCGCGGCCGACGGCCCCGGAGCGATCGACGTCGAACGGATGCGCGACGGCCGGCTGCCCCGTCCCCGGCAGGAGCGTCCCGTCGCGTCAACGGCCCCGTCCCCCTCCAACGGGACGCGGTCCCGCCCCGTGCCCCGACACGATTGAACCGTCCGCATTGCGGCGGTGACGGGCGCAAACACCCTTGTGGTCCTGCCGAGTCCGAAAACCCTCTAGTCTGTCGCCCATGGGTGGATCGATCGAGCCAGGCTGGTACGCGGATCCCGAAGGAACTCCGGACCAGCTCCGTTGGTGGAACGGCAGCGAGTGGACGCAGCACGTCCGCACGCTGTCCGAGTTCACCTCAGATCAGCACGCCGCCGAAGGCTCGGCGGCAACCGAGAACCTGACCGACTCGGGCGACGGGACCGGCCCTGACCAGGCGACCGTCGATCTCAGCGGCGGCCCCTCCCCCGTCGACGCCACCATGCGCATCGACCCCCCGGCGGCCCCCACCCCCGACCACGACGACGAACCCACCGCCGACCTCTCCCCGCAGGCTCCCCCGACGGACCACGCCGACCAGGCGACCGTCGATCTCAGCGGCGGCCCCTCCCCCGTCGACGCCACCATGCGCATCGACCCCCCGGCGGCCCCCACCCCCGACCACGACGACGAACCCACCGCCGACCTCTCCCCGCAGGCTCCCCCGACGGACCACGCCGACCAGGCGACCGTCGATCTCAGCGGCGGCCCCTCCCCCGTCGACGCCACCATGCGCATCGACCCCCCGGCCGCCCCCACCCCCGACCACGACGACGAACCCACCGCCGACCTCTCCCCGGATGCCCCCGGCTCCCGCCTCCCCGGTGACGCGGGAGCCGACGACGCTCCGAAGACCGCGGTGTTCACCCCCGACGACGCGCCCCGGACCGCGGTGTTCAACCCCGGCGATCCGATGTTCACGCAGGCGGCCGAGGGCGGGAGCGCCGAGGAGGACAAGGACGGCGGCAAGTTCAACAAGTTCCTCGGCAACCTCAGGGAGGGAATCCAGGACTACCGGGCCGAACTGGCCGAGGAACGGAAGAAGCGCCAGGAGGAGCAGCACCGCAGGGCCGAGAAGGAGGCGGAGGAGCGTCGCAGGCGCGCCGAGGAGGAGCAGCGGCGCGAGCAGGAGGCCCAGGCCGCCCGCGCGTCCGCTCCGGAGGGCTCCTCCCCCCACCGGCCGGGTGACTCCGGCACCGGAGAGCCCCCCGCGGACCGCGCACGTCCGGCAACCGCCCCCTCGGGGCCCACCCCTGGCCACGCCCCCTCCGGCCCCAACGCCGGTTATCCGCCGGTCTCCCCTCCCAAGCAGACCCCCCACCCCGGCGCCCCCCAGCGGCCGTACCCGTATCCGCCGCAGACAGGACCGCAGCAGGGCTCCGTACCGGCCTACCCGGCGCAGCAGTACCCACCCTCCCGTCCGAATCCGGCGTCCCCGCCACACCAGCCGGTGCGCGGGCACGGCGCGGCACCGTCCCCGTCCGGGGGCTACCCCGCGGTTCCCCCCGGCCGCCCGCCGCAGGGTCAGATGCCCGTGCCGTACAACCGCGGCGGTCAGCCCCCGCGGGGAGTGCCCGGACAGCCCCAGGTTCCCGGACGGCCCCAGTGGGGCCCCGGTCAGGGCGGAAGCCCGTACCCGACACAGCCTCCCGCCCCCCGGAAGAAGAAGGGCGGCTGCTGCGGCTGCGGCTGCGCCTCCATGCTCATCATCCTCGTGGTTGTGCTGGTGGCCTTCGGGCTCGGCACCTACCTGTGGCTTGAGGAGAACGGACTGCTGGTCGCGATCTTCGGACACCCGAGCCTCGTGGGCCTGTGACACCGGTCTGCCTGCGCCCCGCGGCGGGCGGGAGCGCAGGCAGACGCCGTCGGCGGGGGACTGGACGTAGGGGAAAAGTTCTAAGCTATCCCCCATGAACGACAGCCTGGTGTGGATCGACTGTGAGATGACAGGGCTCGATCTGAAGAAGGACGCGCTGATCGAAGTGGCCTGTCTCATCACGGACGGCGAACTCAACCAGCTCGACGAGGGCATCGACGTGGTCATCAAGCCGCCGCAGGCGGCGCTGGACCAGATGGGCGAGTTCGTCACCCGGATGCACACCACGTCGGGACTGCTGGCCGAACTCGACAACGGGGTGACCCTGACCGAGGCCGAGCAGTTGGTCCTGGAGCACATCCGGCACCACGTCCCGGAACCGAAGAAGGTTCCGCTGTGCGGGAACTCCATCGCGACCGACCGGGCCTTCCTCGCACGTGACATGCCCCTCATCGACGAGCACCTGCACTACCGGATGGTGGACGTGTCCAGCATCAAGGAACTACTGCGCCGCTGGTACCCGCGGGTGTACTTCGCCAGTCCCGAGAAGCACGGCGGCCACCGGGCACTCGCCGACATCACCGAGAGCATCCAGGAACTGCGCTACTTCCGCGCCGCCGCCTTCGTTCCCCCGCCCGGCCCGGACAGCGCCACTGCCAAGGCCATCGCCGCCGACATCGTCGCGGGGAGAGCCGGCACCGGTGTGGGCGCCCCCACCGAAAAAGGGTGAGCGGACCACTCCCAGAACCCGGTAGTATTCTGCTGAACGCAGACGCCGACCGCGGTCCGGCTCCGCGCTCATGGTGGGTGTAGCTCAGTTGGCAGAGCACCTGGTTGTGGTCCAGGTTGTCGCGGGTTCAAATCCCGTCACTCACCCCAGCAGCCCCGGTCTGAGGACCGGGGCTCTTCTGTTTCCACTCCCATTCGCCACCGTGTCCCCTCTCCGGGACGGGGTGGGGCCGACGCGGGCCGTCCCACTCCGTTCTTCTCCGGTCTCCCCCGCCAGGTGTCCACGCCACGCCGTACGAGTCGGGCTCCCGCCCCGGCGCGCGGTATTTCCGGGAACGTCACACGGCACTCCGTGTTCCCGAAGGAAGCGATCCCTGTCCACAGCGTCATTGTGCGGGCTTGCTTTTTCCTGTTCTGATAACGCACCGTAGAGCGTGATGTCGGCAACGGTCCTTTCGTCGAATTCACATCCGGGGAGCCACCGCCTTCTCGTTACGATGAACCCCGCAGGATCGTTCGAGGTAACCCTCCACACCGACCAGCAACGTCCCAAGCGCCTCACCCCCTGGGAGCTTGTACCTTGTCCAGCGGCCGTTCGAGGTCCACGAGCGTCGTGGCCCTGCTCGCAGACGTACCGAGCACGGGCCACCTCGGCGATGCCCGGGCACGGCGCTTCCCGCTGGGCGGCGACGACCTCGCCGCCCAGACCGGCGAGTTCATCGACTTCGCCGCCCACCACGTCACCCACGGCAGGAAGGTCGTCGCCCTCTACCCCCGGTGGCAGGGCGGTCGGGCCGAACGCGCCGTCCGGTTCGCCCGCGGCGCGCTGCGCACCGACCACATCGCCGCCGTCCCCGTGGACGTGTCGCCACTGGCGCTCTCGCTCCTGGCCGACCAGGTCGCCTATCTGGCCCCCTACCTACCGGCCGGTCTGGTCGCCGAACTCGCCGACGAACTCGCCTCCCACGTCCTGGCCGGCGGCTGGCTCAGGAGCGTCGCCAACCTCTCCACCATTCCCATCACGGTCAAACAGCACATGGGCTCCTTCGCACCGGGTGTGGCCTTCCTCGCCTTCTGCGCCCCGGTCAAGCGAGTGGGCCGGGTGAAGAAGACCGACCCCGCGGCGAACATCCCGTTCCTCCCCGTGAACCCGGTGCAGATCCTGGTCTCCGCGGGCGGGGACGCCGACCGCACCGCCTTCGACACGCAGTTCCTCCCCGTGGTCGGCGCCACGGCCATGCGCGAACTCCCCGAACAGCCGCTCGGTGCCACCTACTGGGGCTCCCCCAGGTACGTCGAGTTCGTGGTGTTCAGCGCACACCAGGACGCGCTGGCCCACCCCGTGCGCGCCCTGCGCTCCACCACCTGCGCGTGGTGCGGCGAACGAGTCGTCGGTCCCCGCTGCCGGTTCTGCGGAGCCGCCAACCAGACCCCGGCGGGACGGCCGCCCGCCCACCGCGGGGCGGCCCCACCGCTGTCCTCCCCTTCCGCGCCCCCCGCCGCAGCGCCTCCGCGGGGAACGCCCCCTTCCCCCTCCGGCCCTCCGCCCCCGTCCGGTCCGCGCGTCCCCGGACCGCCTCCCCACCCGTCCTCTCCCGCAGGCCCCCCGAGCCCTCCGGAAGCGAACGGCCGCCCCCGCCCACAACCGCTCCCCCCGTCCCCCGTCCCACGCACCGAGACCGGGCCCGTGCCGGAATACCGTCCGGCACGGTGAACCCGGCGGTCGCCGCCCTGTCCTCCCGTCCCAGCACCGCCTGGTCAGAACTAGAAATGGAGCGCCATGAACCCCCGTCAACGACGCGGCGTTCTGCTCATGATCGTCGCCGCCCTCGGCGCGGTCCTCGTGTTCTTCACCGTCGTCTCGTACGTCAACACGCTCAGCAGCGAACTGGGCACCTACCGGACGGTTCTGCGGCTCACCCAGGATGTCGACCCCTACCAGCCGATCACCGAGGACATGGTCGAGCCCTACGAGGTCCCCGCCAAGTTCTTCGACGAGGAGGTCTTCCTGACGAACCTGGCCGAGGCCGACGAGTCCCTGACCCAACCGGGCAGTGAGGCGGTCTCCTCGACCTTCCTGCAGGAGGGCACACTGCTGCAGAAGAGCATGGTCATCCCCGCCCCCGCGCTGGAGAGCGGAGAGCGCGAGATCGCGATCATGATCAACGCCGAGACCGGTGTGGCGGGGAAGGTGTCCCGCCAGTCCAGAGTGGACGTCTACGCCACCTTCCAGCCCAACGACCAGTCCAACGCCTGCGCGGTCCGCATCCTCACCGACGTGGAGGTGCTCGACGTGGGAGACATCGGGTCGCAGATCGACGCGCAGACCGGCGGCACCAACGCGGTCGTCCCGGTCACCTTCCGGCTCACCCCCGAACAGGCGCTCCAACTCACCTACGCCGAGGCGTTCGCCTCCAAACTCCGCCTGGCACTGGTCAGCGCGCAGGGCTCGGGCGCCCCGGGCGACCTCGACTTCTGCGCCGAGGACCAGTTGGCCGCCATCGGACAGCAGGGCGACGAGGACGGAACGGACAGCGACCCGAGCGGCACCACCGGCGGCAACTGATGGCGACCACCCCTTCCGAGTCTCTGCGGGGCGATGACGGATGAGCACATACCAGGTCCTGATCGGCGTTCCCACCGACGAACTGGAGGACGTCCTCACGGCCAGGTTCGAGGAGATCCCCGACGCCGGCGTCGTGGGCGTGCACCGCTCGTCCCGGGAACTCGTCGAGAGTGTGGCCGGCATCCCCGGTCTCGACGTGGTACTGGTCCACGGGGATCTCGGCCCGATACCGGTGTTCGACCTCATCCGGGACATCTCCCGCAGCCACCCCCAGCTCGCGGTCATCCTGATCGTGGACGAGGCGGCGCCCGACACCTTCACCAACGCCATGGAGGCGGGCGCGCGCGGCCTCCTCCAGAGCGACGCCACGGTCGACGAGCTCAGAGCCCGGGTCGCCCACGCGGCCGAGTGGTCACGGACCCTGCGCCGCCATCTGGAGGCCGCCTCCCTGGACCTTCCACTGCCGGGGCGCCGCGGCCAGATCGTCACGCTGACCGGCGCCAAGGGCGGGGTGGGCACCACCACCACCGCGATCCACCTGGCCAGGGTCGCGGCCAAGGCGGGCCGGATGGTCTGCCTGGTCGACCTCGACCTGCAGTCCGGCGACATCCCCGGCTACTACGACCTCAAGCACCGCCGCAGCATCGTGGACCTGGTCGAGGCCGCCGACGACATCAGCGCCGCCATGCTCGCCGAGACCCTCCACGTCCACCACGACGGGCCGCACATCCTGCTGGCTCCCGTGCACGGCGAACACGGCGAGGACGTCACCGCGCGCGCGGCCCGCCAGATCCTGGGGGCGCTGCGCTCACGCTACGACCTGGTGATCATCGACTGCGGTTCCTCCGTCAACGACGCGACCGCGATGGCGGTGGAACTGTCCGACACCTCGGTGGTACTGGTCACCCCCGACCTTCCGGCGCTGCGCGGAGCCCAGCGGCTCATCGCGATGTGGGGGCGCCTGCAGATCCGCGACACCAAGAACGTCACGGCCCTGCTGACCCGCCACAGCCGGAGGAACGAGATCCAACCCGACTTCGCCCGCAAACTGCTGGGCACCGAGATGCTGCGCACCACCGTCCCCGCCGCCTACCGCGCGCTGGAGGAGGCGTCCAACACCGGAACCCCCGACCGGCTCACCGACGAGGGACTGCTCAAGGCGTTCGGTCGGCTCGCCGCAGAACTGGGAATGCTCACCCCGGCCCACGACGGCGGTCCCGCCGCCCCCCTGGGGGAGGCCGCCGAGGGGGTGTCGGCGCGCCGCCTGCGCGGCAGGGGGGATTCCGGCGCCTCGATCGTGGAGTTCGCCTCACTCGTGCCGTTCCTGGGGCTGGCCCTGTTACTGGCCTGGCAGATCGTCCTTCTCGGAGTGACCGGTCTGTACGCCTCGCACGCGGCCGGCGAAGGCGCCCGGCAGGCGTCCATCACCCCCGACGACTCCGAGGCGATCCTGGAGGCGGCCACCAAACGGGTGCTTCCCCCCTGGGACGAGGAGGGAACCTTCCGGCTGGAGCAGGTCGCGGTGGACGGCAACACCTACGTCGAGGTGACGATCGCGATGCCGGCGGTGCTGCCGGGCGTGGACAGCCCCTGGGACATCAGCAGCCGGTCACTGGTCTTCCCGGAGGGGGGAACCGATGCCGCGTAGCCCCTCCCGCTCCGGTCGCCGCAGACCCGGCCGCCGTGACGACCGCGGCTCCCAGATCCTGGAGTTCGCCGTCTATTTTCCGCTGTTCCTTCTGATGGCGGCGGTCGCGTTCGAGGTGTTCCTCGCGTTCGTCGCCGTGGAGCACGCCGAGAACGCCGCCCGCGTCGGTGCCCGCACGGTGCAGCGGGACGGCCCCCTCGGCGCGGTCGGGGTGATCCGGGACGCGCTCCCGGACTGGCTGGACGACGCCCAGGTCCGCGCGGGGGTCACCGCCGACCGCACCGCCTACGCCGAGGTCGAGATCGCCCTCCCCCTCTTCTTCGAGGTGGCCGACCTCGACTACACCGTGGTCCGTCGCGTGGACATGGCCGCATGATCTCCTTTCGAACACTTCTCCGCTTCACCGGGTAGGGCTCATGGCACTCAAGGACCGTCTCAACGAGGACCGCATCGCCGACCAGCACGCCGACCGCGGCAGCGTCGCCCACTGGCGCCAGCGTCTGCTGAGTGAGATCAACCTCGACGACCTGGCCATGCTCAGCCTCGAGCAGCGCCGCATCCGCCTGGAGAAGGTCGTCGGCCACATCCTGTCCCGCGAGGGGCCGGTGCTGTCCGACCGGGAACGCAGCAACATGATCCGCCGGGTCGTGGACGAGGCGCTGGGCCTGGGAGTGCTCGAACCGCTGCTGGCCGACGAGAGCGTCACCGAGATCATGGTCAACGGCCCCGACAACATCTTCGTGGAACGCCGCGGCCGGGTCGAGCGCCTCGAGACCACCTTCGCCAGCGAGGAGCAGCTCTACCAGACCATCGACCGGATCGTCTCCGCGGTGAACCGCCGGGTCGACGAGTCCAGTCCGATGGTGGACGCCCGGCTGCCCACCGGTGAGCGGGTCAACGTGATCATTCCGCCGCTGTCGCTGTCGGGGCCGGTCATCACGATCCGCCGTTTCCCCAAACCCTTCACCTTCGAGCAGCTGGTCTCCATGGGCAGCATCGACCAGGCCACCGGGGTGCTGCTGTCCTCGCTGATCCGCGCCCGTCTCAACGTGGTCGTCTCGGGCGGCACCGGCACCGGCAAGACCACCTTCCTGAACGCGCTGTCGGCGTTCGTGCCCTCCCACGAACGCATCATCACCATCGAGGACTCCGCCGAACTGCAACTGCAGCAGGAGCACGTACTGCGGTTGGAGTCGCGCCCGCCCAACATCGAGGGCGAGGGCGCCATCACCATCCGCGACCTGGTGCGCAACTCGCTGCGCATGCGTCCCGACCGCATCATCGTCGGTGAGGTCCGCGGCCCCGAGACCCTCGACATGCTCCAGGCGATGAACACCGGCCACGACGGCTCCCTGACCACCGTGCACGCCAACTCCTCCCACGACGCCGTGCACCGTCTGCTGACTCTGGCCTCCATGAGCGAGGTCAAGGTCCCCTTCGAGGCACTACGCGACCAGATCAACGCGGCGATCGACGTCATCGTGCACCTGTCCCGGTACCCGGACGGATCCCGCCGGGTGGCCGAGGTGTCGATGGTGGCCTCCACCCGCCACGAGGAGTTCCGCCTCGAACCGCTGCTGCGCTTCGAGGCGCACCGCTACGAGACGGGCCGCAGGGTCACCGGCGACTTCCGCCGTTTTCCGCTGCCCCGGAACATCGCCTCGCGCCTCCACAGCTCGGGCGAGACGGTTCCGGCGGCGTTCGGCGTCCGGTCCGCGCACTCCGCCCCGTTCCCCAACGGTCTGTCCTCCCCCGGAGGTTCGCTGTGATCTACCCGCTGGTCATCATGCTGGTCACGATCGCCGTCCTGGCCGTGGCCGTGTGGGGCTTCCTCGTCTACATGGACGGCGTGGCGCAGCGCCGGCTGCTGGCCGCACGCAGCGTGCTGGACGAGGTGGAGCGGCGGGCCAACACCCCGCTGGCGCGTCTGGACGTGTGGCTGCGCCGCACCGGCCCGGGCCACCAGGTCGAGATCCGGCTGGCCCGCGCGGGAGTCAAGACGAGGGTCGCCACCTTCGTGCTGCTGCTGACGGGCACGGCGGTGGCCGCGGTCGTCCTGGTCTGGCAGGTCCTCGCCCCGCTGCTGGGCGTGCTCGCGGCCGGTCTGGTGGGTTTCCTGTTCCTGGCCTACCTGCGCCAGCAGGAGGAGAAACGCCGTGAGCTGTTCACCGCGCAACTGCCGGAGCTGGCCCGTGTGCTGTCCAACGCCACCCAGGCGGGGCTGGCGCTGCCCACCGCGATCGACATGGCCGCCGACGAGCTGGACGATCCGGCGGGAACGGAGCTGCGCCGTGTCGCCGAACTGCTCAAGGTCGGCCAGCCCCTGGAGAGCGCCCTCGTCGACCTGCGGGAGCGGATGCCCTCACGGGAGATCGGGGTGCTGGTGTCCACCCTGCTGGTCTCGTCCCGTTCCGGCGGCGCCCTGGTCACCGCGCTGCGCACCATCTCCGAGACGCTGGAGAACCGCAAGGAGAACCGGCGTGAGGTCCACACGATCCTGAGCGAGACCACCAGCACGGCGTGGGCGCTGCTGATCATGGGCATCGGGTCGCTGTTCCTGCTGAACGCGCTCATGCCGGGGTCGGTGCAGCGGATGACGGAGACCCCCGCCGGACTGGCCGTCCTCGCCGTCTCCCTCTCCCTGTTCGGTGTCGGGTTCGTGGCGATCCGTCGCCTGGCCCGCATGGACTCCTGAGCCCCCGTCCCGCCGCTCGGGCCCACCCCCTCGATCGGAGCTCTCCCATGACCCTTGGTCTCCCCCTCGCCCTGGTGGCGGGGCTGGTCGGCGCGCTGTCCGTGGCCTGCTTCCTCTGGGGCGCCCACCTGGTGACCCGTCCAACCGCGGTCGCCGAGGACTTCGTTCCCGCCCTCCCGAAGAAGAAGCGAGAGGGCACGTTCCTCCTGCACCGCATCACCGAACTGCTGGGGCACCCCTTCGGCGCCACCCTGATGGACCTGCTGGGCCCCGAGGGCCAGGCCCGGATCCAGAAACGTATCGACGAGGCGGGACGTCCCGGCGGGATCACCGTGCTGCGCTACGTCCGGCGCAAGACGGGAGAGGTCCTGCTGTACGGCACGCTCGGGATCCTGTTCCTCCTCAACGACAGCCCCATGATCGCCCTGGTGGTCCTGGCCTTCACCCTGCTCAGCGACATCGTCCTGTACACCGCCAAGCAGCAGCGCATGGACGAGATCCAAAAGCAGCTGCCCGACTTCCTGGACGTCCTGGCGGTGACGGTGAGCGCGGGCCTGTCCTTCCGGCAGGCCCTGGCCCGGGTGGCCGACGCCATGCCGGGGCTGCTGGCGTCGGAGTTCCGGCTCGCGCTACGCCAGATGGAACTGGGCAGCAGCAGACGCGAGGCGTTCGAGACGCTGCGCCGACGCAACCCCAACGAGTCGCTGGGTCGGTTCGTCTCGGCCTTCCAGCAGGCCGAGGACCTCGGGGCGCCGCTGGCGCAGACCCTGCTGAACATCAGCCTGGACATGCGCCGCGAGGACGCCCAGTACCAGCGCCGCAAGGCGGTGCGTCTCAATCCCCGGGTGACCGTGATCACCGCCGCCACGATGCTCCCGGGCCTGCTCCTCCTCATCGGAGGCGGTCTGTTCCTCGGCTCCGGGATCAACCTGGCCGCCTTCTTCGGATGAGCCGTGGACGAGAAGGGGACTCCCGCGCCGGTCCGGTCGACCGGACCGGTTCGGCTGCTCGTCCGGTTGCGCTTCCTGCTCACCGGTATCGCGCTGCTCCTGCTGCCTCCCGAACGGGTCTCCGTGGGAATCGTCGTGATGCTGACCGGCTACGCGGTGTTCTCCTGGCTGCTGTCCCGCTACTGGGAGCGGCTCTCGCCCCACGCGTCGCGCTGTCTCCCGCTGATCGTCGCCGACACCTTCGTCGCCTCGGCGATCCTGGGAGTGGGCGGCCCGTCGGGAGCCTTCTTCCTGGCCACGCTGTTCACCAGCACCGCCGCGGGGGTGCGGTACGGGGTCAGGGGCGTGGCCGGAGTCTCCACCCTCCAGGTTCTCGGCTACCTGGCGGCGGTGTTCGTGCCCTCGGGCGGTCCGGTGGAGGCCGGAGCCACGGTCTGGACGGGGGTGCAGGTCGTCGTGGTCCATCCGCTGCTCTACCCGGTCGCCGGGCACATCGGGCTGCGGCTGCGCGGCCTGTTCGAGGAGTTGACGTCGGAGCAGGAACGGCGGCGTGTCGCGGAGCGTGCGGCGGCGGCGGCCGAGGAGCGCACCCGACTGGCCCGGGACATGCACGACTCGGTGGCCAAGACCCTGCGGGGCATCGCCCTGGCCGCCCAGGCCCTGCCGCTCTGGCTGGAACGGGACCCCGAACGTGCGGCGGCCACCGCCGCGCAGGTGGTGGCCGCCGCCGGGACCGCGGTGCGGGAGATCCGGGAGCTCATCACGGACCTGCGGGAGAGCCCCGCTGGTCCGTCCGTCGCGGACGGCGTCGCCGCGGTGCTACGCGAGTGGTCCGCCCAGACCGGGGTGGCGGCCGGACTGTGCGTCCGTGGCACTCCGCTGCCGCTGCCGGTCGTCGCCCGGCACGAGACCGTCGCAGTGCTGCGCGAGGCCCTCACCAACATCGACCGGCACTCCGCGGCGGAGACCGTCACCGTGGAACTCGCCGCCGAGGCGGAACACCTGGTCATGACGGTCCGTGACAACGGCCGGGGGTTCGATCCCGTCCTCCCCCTCCCCGGCCGCTACGGCCTGGTGGGCATGCGCGAACGCGCGGCCCGCGCCGGAGGCTCCCTGACCCTCACCTCGGCCACCGGATCGGGAACCACCGTGACCCTGCGTGTCCCGATGGCGGACACGCCCTCCGAAGACCGCGAGCCGTCCCCGTGATCCCGAAGGAGACTCCTCCCCCCATGTCCCCGATCACCGTTCTCGTCGTGGACGACAACATCGTCGTCCGCGCGGGCCTGCTCGCCCTGCTGGAGACCTCCGACGACATCCGGATCGCCGGCGAGGCGGGAAACGGCGTCCAGGCCGTGGAGAGGGCCCGGCAGCTCCGCCCCGACATCGTGCTGCTCGACGTCCGCATGCCGGTGCGCGACGGAGTCAGCGTGGTCGAGGAACTCGCCGAGCTGGCCAAGGTGGTCATGCTCACCCACACCGAGGATCCGGAGGTCGTTCGGACGGCCCTGCGCCGGGGAGCCTCCGGCTATCTGGTGCACGGCCACTTCACCCTGGAGGAACTGGGGCACGCCCTGCGGGAGGTGGCGCGCGGCACCGGCAGTCCGCTCTCGCCCGTGGCAGCGACCGCCCTGGTCACCTCACTCCGCTCCGCCTCGACCGCTCCCGGCCCGGCCGACCCCGCTGCCCTGGGCCTGACCGGCCGGGAGGCCGAGGTACTCGGGGCGGCGGCGCGCGGCCTGTCCAACGCGGAGACCGCCCGTGAACTGTTCCTTTCGGAGAAAACCGTGAAGAACCACATCAACCGAATTTTCCGGAAGCTCGGCGTGGGCACCCGGGCAGCCGCGATAGCCCGGTGGAACGGACACGCGCTCCCCGATCCGAAGCCCTCGTCCGGGCCCACTTGAGGTCCCGGTTTGGTTCTACGGACCCTAGTCACCTGACCAGTCGTTTTCTAGACTGTTCACCGTCGTCAGAACAGCGGGAAACCACAGCATCCGCAGGAGGAATCCCCCCATGCCGAACCCGATCACCTCCCTCTGCGTCAAAACGCAGACCGCACTCACCGGTCGCCTACACGCTTCGCGTGCCCACCGCGACCGGGGCGCCGGTTTCGTGGAATACGCGGCCATCATCGTACTGGTGGCCGCGATCGCGGGGGCACTGTTCGCCAGTGGCCTCATCAGCGATATTACGAACGGAATTACAACCAAGGTCTACGAGATCTTCAGCCTCACCCAGCAGCCCTAAACTATTAATGACACTGTTCTCAGAAATCCGCAGGAAAATCTCGCCGGGTTCTTCGCCATCCGACGACAGCGGACAGGCCAACTTGTTCCTACTCGTCGGTCTGACGCTGGCTCTACTCGCGCTGAGTCTGCTCTTCATACGGTTGGGGGACGCCAACCAGTTGCGCAGTCAGGCGCAGACCGCTGCGGACGCCGCTGCTCTGGCTGCGGTCACGGTCTCCCGGGACCAGGCCGCCGAGATGCTGGCCGACAACCAGATCCCGTATTCCCGGCTCTACGACCCCGCACGGGGCCGCGCCCAAGCGGAGAAGTACGCCCAGCAGAACGGAGCGATCCTGGAGGAAATTCGGGTCAGCGACAACAGCATGGGGCAACTCGGCAATTTCGTCCGGGTGGAGGTCCGCGGCGCCAACTGCCGCAAAGAACTCGAGGAGGACCGCAGCCGCGGCTGGTCGGACACGGTCTGCGCGGACGCGGATGGAAACGGCGGCTTCGCGCGGATCGGCAACGCCTCGGCCATCGCCCAGATGGTCATGCCCGACTGCCACTACGTCTTCGCCGAGTCCCAGATCTTCGGGGTCGAATGCGACGGACAACTGGTCCAGAGCGAGCAGCACGCCCGCACCCTCATCAACATCCGCCTGGTATCGGCGGAGGGACGCTACCTCTACAAACCTCTTGACGTAGCCGATAATGAAGAAGAGGAGAGTACTCCCACCCCGTCCCCCTAAGATTGCACCTATTCATCCAGATACCCTCTCATCGCCGGAACCTTGTTATCAAGTCTTTTCTCCTGTCCCTAGTCGAATCCAGTTCCGTTGGCTAGGCTGATGAGTTGTCTGTTCTCGATTGGAAGGCTGTCCGTGGACCGACTGAGACCCAAGTCTGGTTTTCCCTATATTCTTCGACTGCTTCTACCGGTCATGTTGGGCACGGCACTGCTATCTTCCTGCGTCTCTGTTCCGGACGGTTCAGAGCCTTCTGTCACCACTACAGGCAGCACTGGGAACGACGAAGCCAGCGGTTCCTTCAACACCGAGGAGACCGAATCCTCCATTTCCTCTTCTATTTCGAGCGCAACCCCCGAAGGAGACCGTCTCAAATTCGACATCTTCTCCCTGGAGCGCCACTCAGCAGACCTTCTTGTATTGAAAATGCGGATTACCAACACAGGACAGGAAACCGCACATGTCTTTCGGACTCTCGCAGACCCTGAAGGAGAAATGGCAACTCCTGACGGTGTCTCCCTAGTCGATATGCAAAACAATAAGCGATACATGCCGTTCACCTTGACTGACGGAGAAACCTGCCACTGCTCCAACTGGAGAGGTCAAGAAAAACTCGCCCCTGGTGGAAATATTGACATCTGGGCAGCCTTCCCTTCCCCGCCTGAGTCCGTTGAACTCGTAGCAGTGACTACCCCAGCCACCCCTGACTTTCTTGATATACCAATTACCGAGGCGACCTCGCCCGATTCGGCTATTGTGGACACACCGACATCCGAACCTCGGGTCTTGGATCTGCGGGCATTCCAAGATGACATGGACGGAAATAGTTCTCGTACCGAGTCAGCTGAGGAGACCAGCATCATGCTCTCCTCTGATGTGCTTTTTGGCTTAAATGAGGCGACTCTCACCGAGGCAGCTGAGGAGGCGCTTCGGAACGTAGCCGAGGAGATCAATTCCTCCTCCGGCACCACAATTCAAGTTAACGGCTACACCGACGACACCGGCAGCGACTCAATCAATAACCCGCTCTCCCAGAAGCGCGCCGAGGCTGTGGCATCTAGGCTCGAAGAACTTGTCACCCGGGATGGAATTACATTCGAAGTATCCGGGCACGGATCCGCTGACCCGGTGGGCGACAACTCAACCGAAGAGGGCCGAGCAAAGAACCGTCGCGTTACCGTTACCTTCACCAAATAAAAGGGATCCAGATATGTGGAAGCCTCGGCCATTTACCACGTTTTTCCTCATTGCAAGTTCACTTGCCGCCCTACTAACTTCACCAACCGCACACGCACAGGACACCAAAAATGAAGAATTAACTACCCCCCCTTCGGAATCCCTACCCTCCATAGGCTCCACCACAGCCAGCAATACCACATGGAAAGGTGCGTACATAGAGATCAATGAACTTAAACGTTCATCCACGGGGCGATATACATCATTAACATGGACACTACACAATGAGACCAGCAGCAATATATCCCTTAGCTACTTTGACAATAAGGTATATCTATACCCTTCAGGAAAATCTGGAGACGGAGTGGTATTAATTGACGAGAGTCACGGCCTAAGATTTAATACCTACATCGACGGAGAAAACGACTGTCTCTGCGCCGGAGTCGACGCTTCGCCTGGGGCATTTCAATTGATAACTGAACCCGGCTCCCACACCACCTACTGGGCCTCCTACCAGCTTTCCGAGGACACCGAGGAAGTGACGATCGAGATCCCCGGTTTCCTGCCGATCAAGGACGTTCCCGTCAGTTGATCCCCCGACATCAGAACGAGGAGTTCTCCGATGGCGAGATCACGTGCCCGCTCCCCCCGTCGTTCGAAGGGCGACCGCGGGACTTCCGTACTGGAGACCTCGGTCGTGACGATCCTCGCCGCGGGGATCGTCATCGCTGTGGTCCAGTCCCCGGTCGGGGACTACTTCCACGACAGTGTCCGCGAGATGGTGTGCGTGGTCGACGGCCCCGAATGCGGGGGTGAGACCTGGACCGAGGTCGAACGGCCGGAGCCTCCCGAGGAGTACCGGTTCAACCTCACCGGACTGGAGTGGACGGGCGAGGTCACCGGTACCGGGAAGGCGGTGGCCGCCATCGAGTGGGCACTGCAGCACGCCAGTATGAACACCCCCTACGTGTGGGGAGCCAACGGGCCGAACGCCTTCGACTGCTCCAGCTTTGTCCAGTGGGCGTGGCGGCAGGCGGGGGTGTCCCTGCCCCGTGTCACCTACCAGCAGCAGCCCGCCCTGCCCGCTGTGCCGAGCATCGACCAACTCCAACCCGGCGACCTGGTCTTCTTCAACACCAACGCCCCCGGCCCGCCGCCCACCCACGTGGGCATGTACATCGGCGACGGCAGTTTCGTGCACGCGGCCAACTCTCGGCGCGGCGTCGTGGTCGACTCGCTGTCCGGCTACTATCTCAGCGCCTACGCGGGCGCCGGACGCCCGCCGCAGGAATAGCCGCCCGGTGCGCCGCAGCCTCCATTTCCGCCGTGCCCCGTGCCTCCCTCCCTCCGCACCGCCGACCCGGACCCCGTGCCCATGCCCTCTCGCTCCCTGCTTCTGGTGGCCGCCCTGGTACTCACGGCCACGTCCTGCGTCTCCACCGACGGCGGCGCCACCCCCGACTCCGCGGCCCAGGCCGCCTCCGACAGCCACACCCCCGATCCGCGGGCCGACGCCCAGCGGGTCGCGGAGCGGTGCCCCGGGTGCGCGGACGAGGTCCAGGTGATCACGGGACTGGTCCACGAGGGGGAACCGGCGCGGCTGGTCCTCACCGAGGCCGAGATGGCGGCGAACTCCCTGACCGGAGCGGACCGCATGGCCGCGGTCTTCCTGGTCCGCAACAGCGACGACCGGGTGCTCGCCGACAACCTGGACCTGGCCGCCACCGGCTTCGTGCCGCTGCCGGACGGCGACCCCGACACCACCACGGCGTTCGACCGTGGCAACGGCAACTTCGTCCTGCTCACCCAGGACCAGGGGCAGCCCGAACGGCAGCTCCTCGCCTGGCTCAACCAGGACGACCTGGCCACGGTCCGCACCTTCACCCAGCGGGGCGTGGCCACCACGGGACAGTCCGGGATCGAGACGGTCGACACGGACCGCGACGGCAGTCACGAACTCGTGAGCTACCTCGGCGACGAGACGCCGGAGTGGGCCGACCGGGACGTGCGGTTCCTCCACCGGTTCCACCCCGAGAGCCTGGACTACCTGCCGTGGCGGTGCGCCGAGAGCGACGACGGCGGAGTTTCCTACCCCGACCCGGTGACCATGTACGAGGCGCCCTGCTACGAGTTCGGCAACGGCCCCCTGCCCTGGCACGAGGGCGAGTAGGCCACCGCCCGGCGCCGGAGCGTCCGGTTGCCCGCCTCCCCTGGTTCCCGGTGTGCGGAATGCGTAGGATGCGGGCGCATCCCCTTACGGTCGCGGACCACGGGCCGCGGTGGCAGAAAGCACAACGGTGTCCTCAGCCTCTTCCTCTCGACCGGAACCGGCCGGCGGCCGGCGGCACCCCGACGCCCGCCGGTCTCCGCCGGATGCGCCGCGGCCGGGAACGGCCGCGGACCTGACCTCCGAGTCGCTGCTGCGCCCGGCGAAGCGCCCGCCGGGTGAGGGATGGCGGCGCGCGGTGTTCGCGGCCAGCCGCGGCCTGATCAACCCGGGCGAGTCCAGAACCGAACGCCTCCGCCGGGAACTGCGGGAACAGGTGCGCGGCCCCGCGGTGAGCGGGCACCACCGGATCGCCGTGCTCAGCATGAAGGGCGGCGTCGGCAAGACCACCACCGCCGTCGGCCTGGGTTCGGTGCTGGCCGAGGAGCGCGGCGACCGGGTGATCGCGGTGGACGCCACCCCGCACGGAGGCGCCCTCACCGACCGGCTGCCCGCCGGGCTGCGCACCGCACGCACCGCCCGCGACCTGGTCGCCCACCGGGAGACCCTCAGGCGCTACTCCGACGTGCGCGGCTACACCAGCCAGGCCCCGTCCCGCCTGGAGTTCCTGGACTCGGGCACCGACCCCGAAACGCACCGGGTCCTCAGCGACGGCGACTACCGCCACCTGGCCCGGATCATCGAGCGCTTCTACTCCGTCTGCGTCACCGACTGCGGAACCGGCATGCTGCACCCCGCGATGTCGGCGATCCTGGCGTCGGTCGACCAGGTCGTGGTGGTCTGCCCGCCCTCCGTGGACGGCGCGCGCGGCGCCTCCGCCACCCTGGACTGGCTGGAGGCCAACGGGCACGCCGCCCTCGCCCGCTCCTGTGTCGCGGTCATCTCCCGCACCGGCGGGAACACCGGGGTCGATCTCGACCAGCTGCAGCGCCACTTCTCCGACCGGTGCCGCCGGGTCCTGCGCGTCCCCGACGACCCGCACCTGGCCGAGGGCGGCCCGGTCGACCTGGCCCGGCTGCGTCCCGCCACCCATCTGGCCTACCTGGAACTGGCCGCCGAGATCGCCTCCGTCTTCCGTTGAGGGTCGCCTCGGCTGGGCCCTCGGACCCAGCCGACAATGGGGTCCAGGGCTGCTGTCCGCCCGTGTGAGTCGCTCCGTACAGTCCCGGCATGCGTTGTTGGCACCGGAACGACAGCGGAGGCGGTCTCGTCGAGTACGCCGCCCTCGTCCTTCTCGTCTGCGCCGTCGCGGCGGCCGCCGTCCTGCTCGCCCTGCCCCGCTCCGTCGCCGACGGCATCGCGCGCGCCGTGTGCCTGGCGCTGCGACTCGACGACTGCGGCCCGTCCCCCGCCGAGGTCGCCGACGCCGCCTACGAGCCCGAGCGCTGTCTGCAGACCCGCGTGACGGACGTGTCGGGCTACCAGGTCGAGGTGGCTGTCACGTTCGGCGGGGAGTTCTCGTTCGTCACCGAGTCCTTCTCCGACGGCCGGACCCACGTGACCCTCGTGGACACCGCCAGGCTGGAGGCCTCCCTCGGGGCGGGCGCGGGCCTCAACGCCACCAAGGCGTTCCGGCTCGGGGCTGAGGTCGGAGTCGGCGGCGGCCTGAGCTTTCCCAACGGCAGCACCTGGGTCTTCGCCGGTCCCGAGGAGGCCGAGCGGCTCATGGCCGACCTGCGGCTGCGGCAGCGCATCGACATCGCCGCGAGCGTCAATCCGCTCGTCGGCCGGGGGATCGACCTGGTCTGGGGGCCCGAGGTCCCCGCCCCGCACATCACCCGGACCGGGGTGGAGACCGAGGTGGGCGTCCAGGCGAACGCCGGACTCTCTGTCGGCGACGAACGCGGCGGACAGCGGGAGGGCGGGGTCGAGGAGTGGTCGGTCAGCCCCGCGCTGCAGGCGGAGGGCGCGGTCGGGGTGACGGCGGTGCTCAGCGAGTCCGTCGACTCGCGTGACGGCGGCGTGGCCACCACGTACTCGCTGGGCGGGACCGCGAGCATCGGCGCGGACTGGGTCGTCGGCGCCTGGAGGCCGGGCGGGGAGCGCACCGGGACGATGACCGTCACGCGCGACGCCGACGGCCGGGTCACCGGTGTGCGCCTCACCCAGGTCGCCGCGTCCGACTCGGGGACCACGGTGACCACCACCGAACTGGCGGTGGAGACCGCCGAGGAGCGCGCGACGGCGGAGGACTGGCTCGGTCTGGTCGCCGACGACCAGGTGCTCCCGCTGACGTGGGACTCGATGGCGCCCACCGGGCTGGGTGAGGATCCGGGTCCGTTCGAGCGGTGGGTCTTCGAGAGGGGACGCACCTCACGGGTGCACTACTCCGGCAGCGACAACGTCCACGAACTGGGGGGCAACATCAGGCTCGGGGTGGGGCTGGGGCTGGGCGGTACCTGGGGGGACGAGTCGCTGACGGTGACCGACGCCGAGTATCTGGGCGCGCCGGTGGGTGGCATCCGCCCCTACGTCCCCTACGAGACCTGTGCCTGAGGAGGAGCCGGATGGATCTGGTCGTCTGCTGGCTGGTCGGTCTGGTGGCGTGGTTCGTCTGCAACGCCGCGGGGACGGGCGTGGTGGTGCGGGCGGCGCCTCCCGAGCAGTTGGCCGCCTTCGAGGGGGTGGTGCTGTGGTACGGCAGCGCCTCCCTGGTGTGCACCCTGGTCGCCGCCGCGTCGGCCGCTCTGGCGCACCGCGCGCCCCGGTGCGACCGGGTGGGCCGCGACGCAGCGGCGGCCCTGGGCGCGCCGGTGGCGTCGGTCGCCGTCAACTCCGTGCTCGTGGCCGCGGAGCCGTCCCCCGCCTGGGGCGTCTTCCTGGCCCCGGCGGCGCTGTCCCTGGTCGGCGCGGTGGCCGGATGGCTGCTGGTCCGTGCGCTGCGTTCCCGTCCCGAGGAGCGGCGTGGGGCCGCGGTTCCCACGTCGCGCCGACGGTGACGGTCCTCGCGGGCCGCGGCCGGTGCGCCGTCACGCGTGGTGGCAGGCGACCGCGTGGTCTGCGTCGTGGACCGGCCGAAGTTCGGGCGGCTGTGTGACACAGCGCCGCCGGTCCGGTTCGGGCAGGGTGCGGAACTTCGGGCAGCGGGTCCGGAACCGGCACCCCGACGGGGGGTCGGACGGGTCTGGCGGGTCGCCGTCCAGCACGATCCGGGTCCGGCCGCGTTCCCTCACGGGGTCCGGGACGGGCAGCGCCGACAGCAGGGCCCGGGTGTAGGGGTGTCGCGGGTCGGTGTAGACCGAGGCGGTGTCGCCGATCTCCACGACCACGCCCAGGTGCATGACGGCCACCCGGTCCGCGACGTGCCGCACCACCGCCAGGTCGTGGGCGACGAACAGGTAGGACATGCCCAGCCGGGTCTGGAGGTCCGTCAGGAGGGCGAGCACGCCCGCCCGGATGGACACGTCCAGGGCCGACACCGGTTCGTCCAGCAGCAGCAGCCGGGGTTCCAGGGCGATCGCCCGGGCGATGCCGACGCGTTGGCGTTGTCCTCCGGACAACTGGGCCGGGTGGCGTTGCGCGTGGGAGTCGTCCAATCCGACCAGGGCCAGCAGTTCCCGGACCCGGTGCGGGATGCGCTGTCGGGGATGGCGGTGGACGCGCAGCGGTTCGGCGACGAGTTCGGCGACCGGCATACGCGGGTCCAGGGCCGATGCGGCGTCCTGGAAGACCACCTGGAGGTCGCGCCGCAGGGCGAACCGCTCCTTCGGGGACAGTGTGCCCGTGTCCCTGCCCAGTACCGTGATGCCGCCGTGGTCGGGCCGGGTCAGGTCGAGGATCGCGGTCAGCGTGGTGGACTTGCCCGCCCCGGACTCTCCCACCAGGGCGAGGGTTTCGTGTTCTCGCAGGTCGAAGCTGACTCCGTCGACCGCTCGCACGGCGCCGACGCGGCGCCGCAGGATCGTTCCCCGGTACAGCGGGTGGTGTTTGACGAGGTTGTCGACGCGCAGCACGGTGGGGCGCCTGGCGCGGGGGGTGCGCGCGGCGGCCGGTGGGGCGTCGGGCCTCGGGTAGAGGTCGGCGGCGCTCCAGTGGTTGGCCGTGATCTCGTCGGCGCGGAGGCAGGCCACGCGGTGGGTGGAGTCGGGGGCGGAGCCGACCGGCAGCGGCCGCGGGGACTCGGTGTCGCACTGCGGCAGCGCGACGGGGCAGCGCGGCGCGAACGGGCAGCCGGGAGGGGGGTCGGTCGGTGTCGGCGGGGTGCCTCCGATGGGGGGCAGCGGCCCGCGTCCGGTGGTGTCCACGCGCGGGACCGTGCCCAGCAGCCCCATCGTGTAGGGCATGCGGGGCCGGTGGTACACCTCGGCCACGGTGCCCGTCTCCACCGGGCGTCCGGCGTACATGACCAGGACCCGGTCGGCGAGTGCCGCCACGACCCCCAGATCGTGGGTGATCACGACGATCGCGGTGCCGGTCTCGCGGCGGACGGTGGCGAGCAGGTCGAGGATCTGGGCCTGGACCGTGGCGTCCAGGGCGGTGGTGGGCTCGTCGCAGAGGATGACGTCGGGGTTGTTGGCCATCGCCATGGCGATCATGACGCGCTGGCGCATGCCGCCGGAGAACTCGTGGGGGAAGGCGTCGACGCGGCGGTCCGCGTCGGGGATGCCGACCAGGCGCAGGAGTTCGACCGCGCGCTCCCGCGCCCGGGCCCTTCCGGTTCCGGGATGGTGGACGCGGACGGCTTCGGCCAGTTGGTCGCCGACCGTGTGGACGGGGGTGAGCGCCGCCATCGGGTCCTGGAAGACCATGGAGACGGCCCTGCCGCGGATCGCGGCGAGCCGCCGTTCGTCGAGGCCGAGCAGTTCCCGTCCGTTGAGCCGCACCGAACCGGACACGCGGGCGCGGTCGGGCAGCAGTCCCATCACGGCCAGGGCGGACGCCGACTTCCCCGCGCCGGACTCTCCGACGATTCCCAGGATCTCGCCGCGGCGGAGCCGGTAGCTGAGCCCCCGTACCGCCCGGACGTCGCCGCCCTCTCCGGTTCCGGGAAAGGTGACGTGGAGGTCCTCGACGCACAGCACGGGCTCGTCCGGCGGGTGCGCTCCGGTCGTCTCGGGGGGAGACGCGGGATCGGGGTGCGTCTCGGTTCCGGTCACGGTGTGCATCCTAGGGCCTGCGCGGCGGTGCGTTCCGGGCGCGTCACGCGGCGGTCAGGCGCGGTGGGCCGCGCTGTCGGGGGCCAGGGCGTCGCGCAGGCCCTCGCCGAGGAGGTTGACGGCCAGCACCAGGGTGACGAGCAGCCCGGTGCAGAAGCCGAACACCCAGGGGTGGGTGACCGCGTGGCGGGTGCCGTCGGCGATGAGGGTGCCGAGGGAGACGTCGGGCGGTTGCACGCCCAGTCCGAAGTAGGACAGGCTCGTCTCCGCGATGATCGCCGCGCTCACGTTGACGGTGACGTCCGCGATGACCAGCGAGGAGAGGTTCGGAAGGATGTGGCGGGCGATGACCGCGGCGGGGGAGGCCCCCATGTAGCGGGCGGCGCGGACGTACTCGTGCTCCCGCAGCGAGATCGTGGCGCTTCGGACCATCCGGGCGGTCACCATCCAGCCGAACGCGGCCAGCAGCAGCACGAAGGCGATCCAGCCGCCCTTCTCGGCCACGGGGAGCAGGACGGCCAGGACGAGGAGCGGCGGCACCACCATGGCCAGGTCGGTGAGCCAGGTCAGGAGCCGGTCGGTGCGGCCGGGGAAGTATCCGGCGACCGTGCCCACGGCGACGGCGACCGCGGTGGTGAGCACCGCGGCGAGCAGTCCGATGACCAGCGACCTGCGCAGCCCCACCAGGGTGGCGACGTACAGGTCCCGGCCGGTGCTGTCGGTGCCGAACCAGTGGCGGGGCGAGGGCGGCTGCAGGAAGCTGGTGTGGTCGTGTTCGGTGAGGTCCCACGGCGCGGCCAGCGGGCCGAGCCAGGCGAGAAGCGCCAGCAGGCCGAGGAGGCCCGCTCCGACGAGGACTCCGGGGCGGCGCAGGGCCGCGTGCAGTGCCGGGGACCAGCGGCCGGGGAGGCGCGGGTCGCCGCCGCCCCGCTCGGCGCGGGGTCCGGTGTGCTGTCCCGGCCTGGACATGGTGGGCTCCTCTCCGGGGGAACGCCCCGCCCGGCGGGGTGTGCCGCCGGGCGGGGCGGCGGGTTCAGGGTCGGCTGGACACGCGCCAGATGTCGATACCGATGTCCGAGGCGTGCTGGTCGATCTCGGCGAGTTCGGTGTCGGTGAACTCCGCGGACCGCACCGCCGCGGCGTTGTCCTCCAGTTGCCGGACGCTGCTGGCCCCGATGAGCGCCGAGGTGATCCTGGGGTCGCGCAGGGTCCAGGCGATCGCCATCTGGGCGAGGCTCTGGCCGCGCTGTGCCGCGATCTCGTTGAGGGCGCGGATGCGGGCCAGGTTGTCCTCGGTCAGCCAGTCGGGTGACAGCGACTTGCCCGCCGCGGCACGGGATTCGGTGGGGATGCCGCCGAGGTACCTGTCGGTGAGCATGCCCTGGGCCAGCGGGGAGAAGACGATGCAGCCGACGCCCTCGTTCTCCAGGGTGTCGAGCAGGCCGTCCTCCTCGATCCAGCGGTTGAGCATGGAGTAGGAGGGCTGGTGGACGAGCAGCGGGGTGCCCGCCTGCCGCAGGATCGTCGCCGCCTCGGCGGTGTGCTGCGGCGAGTAGGAGGAGATGCCCGCGTACCGAGCCCTGCCCGACCTCACCGCGGTGTCCAGGGCCGACATGGTCTCCTCCAGCGGGGTGGAGGGATCGTGGCGGTGGCTGTAGAAGATGTCGACGTGGTCCAGTCCCATGCGTGCCAGGGACTGGTCCAGGCTGGCCAGCAGGTACTTGCGGGAGCCGCCGTTGCCGTAGGGGCCGGGCCACATCTCCCATCCGGCCTTGGTGGAGATCACCAGTTCGTCGCGGTAGGCGCGGAAGTCCTCACGCAGGACGCGTCCGAAGTTGAGTTCGGCGGAGCCGGGCGGCGGCCCGTAGTTGTTGGCCAGGTCGAAGTGGGTGATTCCCAGGTCGAAGGCGCGCCGCAGGATCGCGCGCTGGGTGTCCAGGGGGCGGTCGTCACCGAAGTTGTGCCACAGGCCGAGTGAGATCGCGGGAAGGTCGAGCCCGCTGCGTCCGGTTCTGCGGTACGGCATGCGGCCGTCGTAGCGTCCGGGGTCCGCCGTGTGGATTCCGGCGGGGGGAACGTCGCCTCTGTGCGCCATGGGGTGATCCTGCCATGTCCCGCTCCGGTGGAGGCGCGACCCGCCGTTCCCCGAACGGACCGGTGGCGGGAGCCGTCCGGGGCGGGACGTCGCCGGGCGGGGTGCCCGCACCACGGGGTTCCGTGGTGCGGGCACCGGTGGGCGCGGGTCAGGCGGAGCCCACCTTCTTGCCGTTGGCGTGCCAGATGGAGACCACCGAGGGCCGGGGGAAGTCTC
Source organism: Thermobifida halotolerans (assembly GCF_003574835.2). NCBI lineage: Bacteria > Bacillati > Actinomycetota > Actinomycetes > Streptosporangiales > Nocardiopsidaceae > Thermobifida > Thermobifida halotolerans. The sequence goes on from NZ_CP063196.1 coordinate 3,198,680, forward strand.
CGTCGGGCCAGACGCTGGTGGGGTTGTCCACGGTGCCGTCCTCGCCCGGGTGCTGGGGGGCGATGAAGACGGTCTTCTCGTCGGGGGTGATGCAGGGGCCGCAGCACTCGGCGTCGACCGGGACGGTGGCGAAGGTCTTGAGTTCGCCCCGGTACCGCCCCTCGACCGGCATCACGTGCAGGGCGTCGTTGACGCCCAGGCTGCCGGGCTGTCCGTCGGTGGAGATCCACAGGTTGCCGGACTTGTCGAAGGTCAGGTTGTCGGGGGAGGAGACCGCCGCGACCCGGGACTTGTCGTATCCGGCGAAGTAGGTGCTGGGGTCCTCGGGGTCGCCGCAGACCACGACCACGGTCCAGGTGAAGGTGGTGGCGCCGGAGTCGTTCCGGTGCTCGCTGATCTCCAGGACATGGCCGTACCGGTTGGCGGCGCGCGGGTTGGCCTCGTCGACCTGGCCGGGTTCGCGGGCGGAGTTGTTGGTGAGCGCGCAGTACACCTTGCCGCTGGTGGGGCTGGCCTCGATGTCCTCGGGGCGGTCCATCTTGGTGGCGCCGACCCTGTCGGCCGCGAGCCGGGTGTGGACCAGCACCTCCTCGACGCTGAAGCCGTCGACGTAGCTGCGGGTGGCGTCGCACAGCGGGATCCACTCGCCGGTTCCGTCGAACGCTCCGTCCTCGGGCAGCGTGCCGGAGCCGTCGATCTGTTCGGCGGGGCTGTTGCCGGTGAGTCTGGCGACGTAGAGGGTGCCCGCGTCGAGCAGGCCGTCGTTGTGGCGGCGCGAGCCGCCGCGGTACTTCTTGTCGCTGACGAACTTGTAGATGTAGTCGAAGCGCTCGTCGTCGCCCATGTAGACGGCGGCCCGCCGGTCCTTGGTGAGTCGGACGGTGGCGGCCTCGTGCTTGAACCGGCCGAGCATGGTGCGCTTGCGCGGCTTGTAGTGGGGGTCGAACGGGTCGACCTCGACGATGTAGCCGAACCGGTTGGCCTCGTTGGGGTGCTTGGACAGGTCGAAGCGCTCGTCGACGCGGTCGAACCGGCGGTTGCCCCGGCGGGTGTCGCCGGAGGTGGCGATGCCGTAGCGCCGCAGGGCGGGCTTGGCCTCCTCGGGGGCGCCCTCTCCACCCACGAAGTACTGGTGGAAGTTCTCCTCGGCGGTCAGCACGGTTCCCCACGGGGTGGTGCCGCCGCCGCAGTTGTTGAGCATGCCCAGCACCTTGGTGCCGGTGGGGTCGGCCTCGGTGCGCAGCAGTTCGTGTCCCGCGGCGGGTCCGGTGAGTTTCATCGGGGTGGTCGCGGTGATGCGGCGGTTGTAGTAGCGCCGTCCCCTGGTGACCAGGCGCCACTCCCCGGTGCGGCCGACGCGCTCGACCTCGACGACCGATGCGCCGTGCGCGGCCATGGCGATCCTGATCTGCTCGGGATCGGCGGCGGAGCCGTCGGTGTAGCCGGCGAACATGAGGGCTTCGTTGGTGTACTCGTGGTTCACCCAGAGCAGGGCGCGCCGCGAGTCGATCTTGAAGAAGCTGACGTAGTCGCAGTTGTACCCGAACTGCTTCTCCTGCGCCTCGGCGGTCTGGTTGGCGAAGTCGAACTCGGGCGCGCCGGGGATGACCGGGTCGCCCCACCGGACGACGACGTTGTGCTTGTAGCCGGAGGGGACGGTGACCTGGTCGTCGACGTTGGGCTGGACCGAGGAGAAGTCGAGCCGGGAGTTCCTGCCGCGGCCGCCGTTTCCGGCGAGCGCCGGGGCCGCGCCGCCCACCGCCAGGGCGGAGACGCCCGCACCGACCGCGCCCGCGCGCAGGACGCCGCGGCGGGACAGCACCCCGGTGTAGATGTCACCGAAGTAGGGGTTGTCGCTGGTGTTGGGCGCCTCGTGGTAGCAGGCGTCACCGCAGCGGAAACGGCAGGTCGCCCGGGAGCGCCCACCGAGGGAGCCGATGATCGGCAGCGATCGACGGGGGGCGGTTTCGGTCACGTGGTCCTCCTGAGTCGTGTGCGAGGTGTCCCGCTCCACCGCACCGACGCAGGACCTCGTGCGGGGCGACGGACTGTCGGCGCGGGGTGAGAGACCGTCAAACCGCCACAACCGTCTCGGAATTGCTGGTCGAGACCGTGAATGTGTCATGAACGACACCGCAATTCGGCGTCACCGATCACGGTAGGGGAAGGAGGGGCTGAGCGGGTGGGACACGCCGTGGTCCTCACCCCGATCGACGGTCACGGTTGGTTGTCCACAGATTTCTTTTAGTACGCCCCCGCCTCGCTCACCGGGAGACAACGCCCGTATTCTTTTTCGTGGAGAAAAGTCCACAAAGCCACGACGCTCACCCGTAGCACCGCGGGGACCGCTTTCCCGGGCTGACCACGCTCGCGCCGTGACCCTGCCGGGCATGGACCGACCCACTTGTGGTGCCGGCCGGACAGCACCCGTCCACGCGGCCCTGTTCAATGGCGCGGGCCCTCCCGTGCCCTTGGGGAGTGATCACATGACCGACAGCTCGACAGCGCAGTCCTCGACCTGGCCGCCCGCCTTGGTCCCACGCCAACGCACCGGTCCCGTTGCCCACCCGTCCCCCCAAGCACCGGCGAAGCCTATGCACGAGCATTCCCTTCCCCACTCCGATGCGCGCGGCCTTCCCGTCCGACGCCGCTTCCCCGGGCTGGCCAGCCAGATCAGGCACGCCCGCCGTTTTGTGGCGCGCCAGCTCCACGACTGTCCCGAAATCTCCACCGTGACCCTGCTGACCAGCGAGATCGCCACGAACGCGGTGACGCACAGCGCGTCGGGCGCTCCGGGCGGCAAGTTCGAGGTGACGGTCTACACCGCCGCGAGCTGGGTCCGGGTGGAGGTCCGGGACCTGGGGGGTTCCGAGCTTCCGCGTCCCCAGCACCGCGACCCCTACGACGTCAGCGAGCACGGACGGGGGCTGGACCTGGTCGAGGCCCTGGCGGCCAAGTGGGGTGTGGAGGCCCGTGCGGACGGTCTGGGGCGGACCGTCTGGTTCGAACTGGTCTGGGACGGTGACTCCGCGCGGAGTTGCGGCTCCTCGGACGACTGAGGGGTCCTCCCTCGGGAAGACCCCCGTCTGTTGCCGGTGTGCTGTGCGGTCGACGTGCGCTCCGATCGGTTCAGGCGTCCGCCCCGGACTCGGTGGGGGTTGGGGGGGTGTCGGGCAGACGGTACTTCTCGTACAGGCGACGTGCGTAGTCCTTGGCCTCCTGCGAGGGCTCCGCTCCGAGTTCTTCGCGGACGAGTTCGTCGAGATCGTTGTTCGTGGTGGTTCCCATAAGGCGAAAGCTTGCCTGCCGTAACCTGCGTTTTACAAATCGGCCCGCCCGCTCCGCGCGGTGGGGCGCCGCTGCGCGGCGGCCGGACGGAGGGGCGCACTCCCTGTCGCGGAGTGCGCGGCGCGGGCGGGCCGCCGCGTGGACGCGGCGGCCCGCCCGTGGTCACGGCCTCGTGGCGACCGCGTCCGGTCAGTTCGCGGCGTCCTCCTTCGCCTTCTCCCGCGCGGCCTTCTCGGCCTCGGCGCGGGCCGCGGCGAGCGCGGCCTCACGCCTGGCGGCGCGGCGCGCGAGCCTGCGCTCCTTGGCTCCCTCGGTCATGGTGTAGAGCACCGGGACCAGGATGAGGGTGAGCAGCGTGGAGCTGACCAGGCCGCCGATGACCACGATCGCCAGCGGTTGGGAGATGAACGCTCCGCCTCCGGTGAGGCCGAGGGACATCGGGGTGAGCGCGCCGATGGTGGCCAGTGCGGTCATGAGGATCGGCCGCAGGCGGTGCCGGGAGCCCTCGACGACGGCCTCCCGCAGTTCCATGCCCTCCTCGCGGTACTGGTTGATCAGGTCGATCAGCACGATCGCGTTGGTGACCACGATGCCGATGAGCATCAGCATGCCGATCAGTCCGGGCAGGCTCAGCGTCGTTCCGGTGACCAGCAGCAGGCCCAGAGCGCCGGTGGCGGCGAACGGGATGGAGACCAGCAGCACCAGGGGCTGGCGCAGGCTCTTGAAGGTGGCCACCATGATGAGGTAGACGATCACGATGGCGACCAGCATGGCCACGCCCATCTGGACGAGCGCCTCGTTCTGGTCCTCGCTGACCCCGCCGATGGTGGCGGTGGCTCCCTGGGGCAGGTCGAGTTCCTGCAGGGCCCTGTCCAGGTCGACGCTGACCCGGCCGAGGTCGTCGGCGGTGGGGGTGGCGGTGACGGTCGCGGCGCGGAATCCGTCGCTGCGGCTCAGCTCGGGCGCCTGGAGCACCTCTTCGACCTCGGCGACCTCGGACAGCCTCACCTCGTCGCCGGTGGGGGTGGTGATCTCCAGGTCCTCCAGGTCCTCGACGCTGGCGGGGCTGTCGTCCACGCGCAGCACCATGTCGTGCTGGACGTCGTCGACGGTCACGGTTCCGACGTCGGTGCCGCGGAACGCGGCGGTCACGGCCTGGCCGATCTGGCCTTCGGTGAGTCCCTCCTCGGCGGCGTCCTCCCCGTCGACGCGGATCTCGAACGCGGGCTGGGTGGCGGCGATGCTGCTCTCCACGTCGGCCGCGCCGGGGATGTCGCGGACCGCCTCCTCGACGAGCGCGGTCGCCTCCTCCAGGGTCTCCCGGCTGTCGGCCCTGATCTCCACGGACAGCGAGGTGCCGAAGGCTCCGGCACTGCTGACGCGCGTCTCGCCCTCGGTGTCCACCTCGTCGAGGGCCTGACGCAGTTCCTCCTGGTAGGCGGCCTGGTCGCCGTCGGGGTCGGTGGTGATGGCGTAGGTGATGGAGTCGGCTCCGCCGCCGAACATGACGCTCATCGTGTCGTTGCCGCCGAAGGTCGCCTGGTAGGACTCGATCCAGGGCAGCTCCGCCAGCTTCTCCTCGACCTTGGCCGCTTCGGCGTCGGCCGCTTCCAGGGAGGTGCCCACGGGCAGGTCCTGGGTGACGTTGACGGTGTTCTGCCCCTGGTCGTCGAGGTAGCTGGTCTTGATGAACAGGGACATGGCCCCCGTGCCGACGAAGACCACGACGGCGGCCAGGAGGGTGACCAGCCAGTGCCTGGTGGCCCAGCGGATCACCGGCAGGTAGCCGCGCTGCAGCGGGGAGCGCAGTTCGCGCTCGTGCTCCTCGGCCCTGATCCGCTCCAGTTCCTCCGGGGGCACGATCTTGGGCCGCATGAACCAGTAGGCCAGCACCGGGATGATCGTGAGGGACACCAGCAGGGAGGCGGCGAGCGCGATGCTGACGGTCACCGCGAAGGGCCGGAACAGCTCACCGATCTGGCCGCCGACGAATCCGACCGGCAGGAACACGGCGATGGTGGTCAGGGTGGCCGAGGTGATGGCCAGCGCCACCTCGCGCACCCCCGTGAACACGGCCGTGTACTTGTCCTCTCCGTAGCCCAGGTGGCGCTTGATGTTCTCCAGCACCACGATGGAGTCGTCGACCACACGGCCCACCGCCACGGTCAGCGCGCCCAGTGTGAACAGGTTGAGGGTGTAGTCGAAGGCCCACATGCCCAGGACCGCGATGAGCAGCGAGACCGGGATGGAGACCGCGGTGACGAGGGTGGAGCGGACCGACAGCAGGAAGACCAGGATGACGATGACGGCGAAGGCCAGGCCCAGCAGGCCCTCCTCGGCCATGGCGACGATGGAGTCGTTGATGTAGGGCGCCTGGTCGTAGACCACGGTGATGTTGGTGTCCACGCCCAGTTGGTCCTCGAGGTCGGCGACCCGCTCCCGCACCTCCTCGGAGATCTCGACGGTGTTGCCGTCGGGGGTCTTGGTGATCGAGATGCCGAGGCTCGGCTCACCGTTGGTCCGGGTGATGCTGGTGGCGTCGTCGAGGACCAGTTCGACGTCGGCGACCTCGGACAACCGGACCGGCTCGGGGGTCGGGGCCTGGGGAACGCCGGGCATCGCCGCCACGGGCGCTCCGCCGGGGGTCAACCAGATGTTCTCGACGTCCTCGACCGACTCCAGTCGGCCGCCGGTGGTGACGGTGAGGGTGCGGTCCTCCTCGGTGATCTGGCCGCCGGGCAGCAGCCTGCCGCTGGCCTGCAGCGCGTTGGTGAGGTCGTTGACGGTGTAGCCGGCGTCCTCCAGTTCGTCCTCGTCGGGGGTGATGACGACGGTGGACTCCCGCACACCGGTGACCTGGACGGCGCGGACGCCGTCGACGGACTCCAGTTCGGGGACCAGCAGCTCCTGGACCGGTTCGGCGAGCGCCTGGGCGTCGCCGTCGCCCGCTCCGGCGGCCAGTGCGATGACGGGGAGGTCGTCCACGCTGAACGCCATGACGTAGGGGTCGACGTCCTCGGGCAGCATCGGCTCGACCTGGTCGACCGCCTGCTGGAGGGCGCGGACGGCGTCGTCGGTGGAGTCGCCGTAGTCGAACTCGGCGACGATCTGGACCGAGCCGGTGCTGGAGGTGGCGGTGTAGCCGATCACTCCGGGAACGCCCTTGACCGCCTGCTCCAGGGGCTGGGTGACCTCGGTCTCCACGACCTGCGGCGAGGCCCCCTGGTACTGGGCGCCGACCACGGCCATGGGCACTTCGAACGAGGGAATGAGCTCGCGCTTCATCGATCCCGCGGCGATCACGCCGAAAACGAGCGCGCTGAGTGTGATCAGCAGGATCAACGCCCGGTTGCCAAGGCTGAGCTTGGCCAGTTTGGACATGGGTATGGGGCTCCTCAACCAGGATGATTCACGTCAAATTCGGACACCGCATGGTGAGCGGTCGCGCTTGATCTGCCCGCGCCCGCCGGTGGGAGAGGCCACGCGGGTTCGTCAGCCGGGCACGCGCCTCCACGGTACTTCGCGTGACATTGAAGATCATGCCAGAGTGATACAAATCAGGGATATGTCAGGGAATCCATCCACAGCGGATCAGGGCTGAGAGCGGGAACCGGAATGGACAGTGGCGCGTCTGATGCCAAATCCCAGTTGATCGAGCGTCTCCAGGAGCTGGAGGCGCGTCAGCTCAGGTTGTTCGTACGGGACCGCTCGCTGCCCCTGTTGAGCACCACCCTGACGATTCAGCAGCTCAAGGTGTTGGTGGCGCTGGCCATCGACGGCAATACCCCCACCCATGAGCTGGCCGAGCGGATCGGGGTGAGTATGGCCACACTCACCGGGATCGTGGACCGGTTGGCCGCCCGCTCCCTGGTGCTCCGTCGCGAGGACCCCGCGGACCGGCGGGTGCGCCGCGTCGACCTGACCGAGGAGGGCCGCGGCCTCATCGACGACATGTGGGGCACGAGCAGGCAGCGCACCGAGGCGGCGCTGCGTTCGCTGGACGTGGAGACGCTGCGCGGCCTGGTCCAGGGCGCGGAGGCGCTGTACCAGGCGTTGGCCGGGAGCGCCGGAGCGACGCCGACCGACATGAGGAGGAAGTGACCTTGACCACTGCGACGGAGGGCTCCTCCGGCCTCCCCGACCGCCGCGTGTTCGACGCCCTCGCCGGACTGGGCGGCTATTTCGAACTGGTTCCCCTCGACAGCGCCGCTTCCGGGGGGCTGCACTCCTTCGCGGAGCTGTACGGAACGCCGGAGCTGCTGGACGCCCGGATCGCGTGGGTGGCGCACAGGTACGGCCCGGTCGAGCCGCGGGTGTCCGCCTCGGTCGCCCACCTGGGGTTCGCGGCCCGGCTGGTCTCCCCGGCCCTGGCCGCGGCCTGCGCGGGGACGGTACTGGACGTGCCCGCGGCGTCGCTGCTGTGGCGGGAGGGATCCGAGCGGGTCACGTCGTGGCTGGCCGGTCCGTACGGCGCCGCGGCCGTGCCGGACGGCGCGGACGGCGCCGCCGAGCTGTTGCGGCAGTCTCTGGTGGAGCGCCACCTGCGGCCGCTCGGCGCGGCGGTGCGCTCCCGGGTGCGCGTCTCGGAGCGGCTGCTGTGGGGCAATGCCGCCGCGGCGGTCGGAGGCGCGGTGCAGATGATCTCCCTCAAGCGTCCGGAGTGGGCCGACCGCGCCGCGGCGATCGCCACCGCGCTGGTCGAGCGCGCTCCGCTGGCGGGGCTCGGCCACCTGGTGCGGCCCGACGCCGACCGGCCGCACCGGTTCTTCGTGCGCCGCTCCTGCTGCCTGTACTACCGGGCACCGGAGGGCGGCAAGTGCGGGGACTGCGCCCTGCTGGACTCCGGGACCCGGGCGCGTCGGTGGCGGTCGGCCATGGCCGACCCGGCTGTCTGATCCGGGGTTCGGTCCGCTCAGTCCGCGGCCACGGGGAGGGACTCCCCCGGCGGGGTGTGTTCCACGGCCACGCCCCAGACCACGTGCAGCAGGTCCTCCAGTGCGTGCCGCAGCGACTCGTCCACCAGGGAGTAGCGGATCTGCCTGCCCTGCGCGACGGTGCGCACCAGGCCGCACTCGCGCAGGCAGGACAGGTGGTTGGAGACGTTCTGCCGGGTCAGTCCCAGTTGTTCGGCGAGTCTCGCGGGGTAGGCGGGGCCGTCCAGCAGGGCCAGGAGCAGGCGGCACCGCGTGGGATCGGCCAGGGCCCGCCCCAGGCGCTGGACGGCGGAGAGACGTTGCTCGGGGGTCAACACGGCAGCCATTTTACACTTTTTGCTGTATAGACAGCCATCACTGTATAAACAGTGATAGCTGAACTGTCGGTGCTTCACCGGATTGCCCACCGGAGACGGGAGAGAGCATGGGCCACGACCACCGGACCGCCGCGGGAGCGCACCGCGGGCGTCTGCTCCTCGTGCTGTGTCTGACCCTCGGCGTCATGGCACTCCAGGTCGTCGGCGGCCTGGCGACGGGCAGCCTCGCCCTGCTCGCCGACGCCGGGCACATGGCGGTCGACTCCTTCGGAATCGCGCTGGCCCTCCTCGCGATCTGGATCGCGAACCGGCCGTCCGGTCCGGGGCGCACCTTCGGCCTGCAACGGGCGGAGATCCTGGCCGCCGCGGCCAACGCCCTGCTGCTGTTCCTGCTGTGCGCGTTCGTCGGCTACGAGGCCGTCCACCGACTGCTGGATCCCGAACCCGTCGCCGGCCCCGCCATGCTGGCCTTCTCCGCCGCCGGCCTCGTCGCCAACCTGGTCGGCCTGGCGCTGCTGCACCGCGGACAGGCCGAGAGCCTCAACCTGCGCGGCGCCTACCTGGAGGTACTGGGCGACCTGCTGTCCTCGGTGGGGGTCGTGGCGGCCTCCCTGATCATCTGGGCCACCGGATGGGACCGCGTGGACTCGGTGGTGTCGATCGCCATCGCGCTGTTCATCGCGCCGCGCGCCTGGCACCTGCTCAACGAGGCCCTGCATATCCTGCTGGAGGCGGCCCCGCGCGACATCGACCTCGGTGAGGTCCGTCGGCACCTGCGCACCCAGCCCGGCGTGGTGGACGTACACGACCTGCACGCCTGGACCATCACCTCGGGCATGCCGGTGCTGTCGGCGCACGTGGTGGTCGAGGACGCCGCCCTGGCCGACACCGGACGCCTCCTGGACCGACTGCACGAGTGCCTCTCCGGACACTTCGCCATCGAGCACTCCACCCTCCAGGTGGAGCCCGTGGGGCACGTGCAACACGAAGGCGCCAGACACGAATGATTTTTGCCGTCCTAATATTTAGATCTGTGTCGATCGGCCGGTGGGGAGGATCCCCGGATCGCTCCGCCGACCCGCGCACCCCTGGACATGGGGCCGCGGCCCTGGCATAGTCGCCCGGGGCCCGCGGAGTCCGTACCCAGGCGCACTCCGCGGCGGGTCATGGTGTGCCGGGAAGTCTGGTCGGCGACGTGTTCGGCGAACGATTCTCGAGGGGCGGCTATGACCACGCACACGGCAGGCGGCAGACTGCACGCGATCGCTGATCTGTTCCGTTCCGACATCGTGGGCGGCCTCCTGCTCATCGGCGGCGCGGTCGCCGCCCTGATCTGGGCGAACTCCCCGTTCGGGCACTCCTACGAGGCCCTGCGCGAGTTCTCCTTCGGCCCGGAGGCCCTCCACCTGCACCTGTCGGTCGAGGCATGGGTCGCCGACGGCCTGCTCGCCGTCTTCTTCTTCGTCGTCGGCAACGAGCTCAAACAGGAGTTCGTCCACGGCGAGCTGCGCAACCCGCGCCGGGCGATGCTGCCCATCGTCGCCGCGGTCTGCGGCATGGTCGTGCCCGCACTGATCTATGTGGGCCTCAACGCCACCGATCCCGACCGCGTGTCCGGCTGGGGCATTCCGATGGCCACCGACATCGCCTTCGCCGTGGCGATCCTGGCGGTCGTCGGACGCTACCTGCCCCCGGCCCTGCGCACCTTCCTGCTCACCCTGGCGATCGTCGACGACCTCGGCGCGATCGTGGTCATTGCGATCTTCTACACCGACCACCTGTCCTTCCCTCCGATGTTCGCCGCGGCCGCGCTGCTCGCGGTGTTCGGCTACCTCCAGCGCGGCCAGGGACCGGCCGCCCGACTGAACGCCTCGGCGCTGCCCAACTGGGTGGTCTACCTGCCGTTGGCGTTTGCCATCTGGGCTCTGGTGCACGCCAGCGGGGTGCACGCCACCATCGCCGGGGTCGCCATGGGACTGCTCATGCGCACCGTGCCGCTGGCCGGTGAGGAGGAGTCGTCCAGCCACCGCGTCGAGCACCTGCTGAGCCCGTGGTCCTCGGGGCTGGTGCTGCCGGTGTTCGCGCTGATGTCCGCGGGTGTGGCCTTCGAGGGCGGACTGGGCGCGGTGTTCGGCGACACGGCCGCGCTCGGCATCATGGCCGGGCTCGTGGTCGGCAAGACGGTCGGCATCACCGGCGGCTCCTGGTTGACCACCAAGATCACCTCCGCCGAACTGAGCCCCTCCCTGCGTTGGATCGACATCGCCGGCATGTCCATGCTGGCGGGAATCGGGTTCACCGTCTCGCTGCTGATCACCGAACTGTCCTTCCCCGGCCAGCCGGGGGTTCTGGCGCACGCCAAGGCCGGGGTGCTGCTCGCCTCGCTCCTCGCGACGCTGCTGGCCGCCGCCGTGCTGGCGGCGCGCAACGCCCACTACCGCTCCCTTCGGGAGGCCCGGGCCGCCCGCTGACCCGAACCGCCCGTCACGGCCCCCGCACGAAGCGACCGGGCTCCGGGGTCGGCCCCGGAGCCCGGAAGACAGCGGAAACCCCGCCCCCTCTACCGTCGTCATAGGAATCGTAGGTCGGCTCGACGCCTCGGAGCTACGACGCTAACTTCGGTCTTCACGTGCCGATCGCGTCCGGCGATCGCTGGTTAGGACGGCGAACTGACGATGTGGGAGAGATTACGGGGTCTGCGCAGTTGGAGTCTGCGGCTGTTTCGTCGTGTCCCGTCCGGTGTCGTCGAGCGCGGCGCCAACGTGTCCCGGATGCTCTGGCGCAGGCCCGCCCGGCTGCTGGTGCTGCTGTTCGCCTCGGTGATCGTTCTCGGCACCGGCCTGCTGGCACTGCCCGTCTCCCACCAGGTTCCGGACGTCACCCTGGTCGAGGCGCTGTTCACCGCGACGACCTCGCTGTGTGTGGCGGGACTGAGCGTGGTCGACATAGGCGCGCACTGGTCCACCTTCGGCGAGGTCGTCATCCTGTCCCTGATCCAGATCGGCGGCATCGGCATCATGACGATGGCCTCGGTGCTGGGCATCGTGGTCATCCGGCGCTTCGGTATGCGCCTGCAACTGTCGGTGCACAGCGAGCAGCGCACCCTCAACGTGGGTGACGCCCGCGGGATCGTGCTGCGCATCGTGGCGACGAGCCTCACCTGCGAGGCCGTGCTCGCGGCCATCCTGGTTCCCCGGATGTGGCTGGCGCACGGGATGACACCTGGCGCGGCGCTCTACAGCGGCGTCTTCCACTCGGTGTCGGCCTTCAACAACGCCGGGCTGTCCATCTACAGCGACAGCCTCACCCGCTTCTCCGGCGACCCGCTGATCCTGCTGCCGGTCGCGTTGGCCACGATCCTGGGCGGTCTGGGCTTCCCGGTCCTGCTGGAGCTGCGCAGGCACCTGCGCACCCCCCGGCGGTGGAGTCTGCACTCCAAGATGACCGTGTGGACCTCGCTCCTGCTGTTCGGAGGCGGCATGGTCGCGGTGACCGTGCTGGAGTGGGGCAACCCCGCGACCCTGGGCCCGATGCCCTGGCCGCAGAAGCTGCTCGACGGAGCCTTCCACGGAATTATGCCGCGCAGCGGCGGGTTCAACGTGGTGGACGTGGGCGCCATGGAGTCGCACACCCTGTTCGTCATCATCATGCTGATGTTCGTGGGCGGCGGCAGCGCCGGAACCGCCGGAGGCATCAAGACCAGCACGTTCGCGGTGATCTGGTTCGTGGTGTGGGCCGAGGTCCGGGGCCACCCGCATGTGCACGCCTTCGGCCGCAGGCTCTCCTACGGAACGATCCGCCAGGCGCTCAGCCTGACCTTCCTGTCGATGACGGTGGTCGCCTTCGCGACGATCTACCTGACCGCCACCACCGCCCACACGCTCCAGGAGATCCTGTTCGAGGTGGTCTCGGCCTCCGCGGTGGTGGGCCTGTCCACCGGGATCACCCCCGACCTGCCACCGCACGCCCAGGTTCTGTTGACCATACTGATGTTCGCGGGACGCATCGGCCCGATCACCTTCGCCTCCGCTCTGGCGCTGCGCGAGCGCACCCGGCGTTACGATCTGCCCGAAGGCCGCCCCGTCATCGGCTGACACCACGAGGAGAAGCAGTGCCCCGCAGCACGACGAACGACAGACGGGTACTCGTCATCGGCCTTGGCCGGTTCGGCGGCTCGCTCTCCGAGGAGCTGGTCGCCCACGGGTGGGAGGTGCTGGGCGTGGACAGCAACCCGCGACGGGTCCAGTCCTACGCCGACACCCTCACCCACACCGTGGTCGCCGACACCACCGACGACGAGGCGCTGCGCCAGATCGGCGCGCACGAGTTCTCCCGCGCGGTCGTGGCCATCGGCAGCCACCTGGAGGAGAGCATCCTCACCACGTCCCTGCTGGTGGACATGGGGGTGCCGAACATCTGGGCCAAGGCGATCAACCGGCGCCACGGCCGCATCCTCCAGCAGATCGGCGCCCACCACGTGGTGCTGCCCGAGCACGACATGGGGGAGCGCGTGGCCCACCTGTTGTCGGGGCGGATGCTGGACTACGTCGAGATCGAGGAGAACTTCGCCCTCGGCACGACCCGCGCTCCCAAGGAGATCCTCGGCCGCAAGCTCGGTGAGACCGGCGTGCGTTCGGCCCACGGCATCACCGTGGTGTCCATCAAGCGGCACGGCGAGTCGTTCACCTACGCCACCGCGGACACCGTGCCCCAGAAGGGCGACATCATCATCGTCGCGGGCAAGACCAACGACGTGGAGAGGTTCGCCGAGCTGAAGTAGCCCCAAAGTGGACATAACTCCAAATTGACAATGGTTTTCACTTTCGTGATGATGGTTCCATGCGAGCTGGAATCTCAACAAAAGTGACCGCGGTCGGTGCCGCAGGAGTGCTGTTGGCCGCCCTGGGCGGATGCGCGGGCGACACCGCCGGTGAGGACTCCGGGGTCCAGGTGGTCACCAGCGTCTACCCGCTGGAATGGCTGGCCTCCCGAATCGGAGGCGAGGGGGTCACGGTCACCAATCTCACGGAGGCCGGCACGGACCCGCACGAAGCGGAGCTGAGTCCCCGCCAGATCGGCACGATCGGCGACGCCGACCTGGTCGTCCACATCGGGGGGATGCAACCCGCCGTCGACGAGGCGGTCGCCCAGCACGCCGAAGACAGCGCCCTCGACGCGGCCGAGGTGGTCGATCTGCTGCAGATCCCCGAGGACGGCCACGAGGAGCACTCGGAGGAAGGCCACTCCGAGGAGGAACACGCGGAGGAAGGCCACGCGGAAGAGGAGCACGGCGGCACGGACCCGCATCTGTGGCTGGACACCGACCGTATGACCGCCGTCGCCGGGGAGCTGACCGACCGGCTGAGCGAGGCAGACCCCGACAGCGCGGCGACCTACCGGGACAACCACGACGCGGTCGTCGCGGAGCTGGCCGAACTGGGGAGCGCCTACGGCGACGGGCTGGCCGGGTGCGAGCGGCGCGAGCTGGTGGTCACCCACGCCGCCTTCGGGTATCTGGCGGAGGCCCACGGCCTGGAACAGATCAGCGTCACCGGCGCCGACTCCCACGCGGAGCCCTCTCCCGCGCAGATCGCCGAGGTGGTGCACGCCGTCGAGGAGCACGGCGCCACGACGATCTTCACCTCTCCCCTGGAGAGCCCGTCCCTCGCCGAGACCGTCGCGGACGAGGCCGGGATCGGGATCGCGGTCCTGGACCCCCTGGAAAGTCTCACGGAGGAGTCTCCGGGAACCGACTATCCGTCCGTCATGCGGGCGAATCTGGACGCTCTCACCACCGCACTGGAGTGCTCCTGAACCTTCTCGACCTGCCCGGAGCACCTCCGAGCCCCTGGGCGCCGCACCGCCCCGGGTAACAATCGGGTCGCTCCGCGACCACCCCTCTGTCAGTTTTGTCAGCTTCTGTCATTGAATATCCGCAACGGCGGCCCCGCACTCCACGGCAGGGGCCGCCGAATCGTGTCGGCGTCCCAGGTGTTTCACGGGGAACTCACATGCTCATGCGATATCCTGAGCAAAATCCGGTGCGGATGCACGTGCATTTGAAGGTGCAATGGCATGCGCATCGCAGTAATCCCGCACCAAAGATGACAGAGGGAGCATGTACGTGAACGCTTACAACGGCATCTCCGCCGCCGACCTGGGCGACCTCACCTGGCAGAAGAGCCGCCGCAGCAACTCGATCGGCAACTGCGTGGAGATGGCCAGGCTCTCGGACGGTTCCATCGCCGTGCGCAATTCGCGCTTCCCCGACGGGCCGGCCCTGGTCTACACCCAGGCCGAGATCAACGCCCTGATCCTGGGCGCCAAGGACGGCGACTTCGACAACCTGCTCGGCTAGTCAGCCGCCACCGGGGCCCCGTGCGAGACGCGCACAGGGGCCTTCTTGCGTGGGCGCACCGCGGTGGAGCGGGCTCAGCCGCCCAGTTCCCCGATCATCTGCTGCAGAAGATGCCGGGTCTGCTCGGGGCGTTCGGCGACGACCGCCAGCCACTCGAGGGCCATCGTGTACTGCTCGACGTCGGAGCGCTTCTCCTGGAAGATGCCACCGGTGAGCTGCTCCACGTAGACGACGTCGGGCAGGTCGTACTCCGGATAGCGCAGGATCGTGAACGACCCGGTCTCGGCCGCGAACACGCCCTGGTGGAACGGGACGATCTGCAACGTGATGTTGGGTTCATCACTGAGTTGCCGCAAATGCTGCAATTGCGCCCGCATGATTGCAGCATTGCCCACGGGACGCCGCACAGCGGGCTCGTCGATGATCACCCAGAGCTTCACGTTCCGGTTGGTGCGGATGCGCTCCTGGCGGCGCATCCGCGTGGCGATCCGGTTCTTGGCGGTCTCGTCCAGCTTCCGCTTGCCGCCCCGGGTGATGACCTCGCGGGCGTAGTCCTCGGTCTGCAGCAGTCCCGGAACGAACTGGGTCTCATAGACGCGCAGCTGGGTGGCGGCCTCCTCCATGCCCACGTAGGACTGGAACCAGACGGGCAGGGACTCCCCGTACTTCTGCCACCAACCGGGCTCGTTGGCCTCACGGGCCAGGGTGAGAAACGAGGAACGAACCGCGGGGTCCTCGACCCCGTAGAAGGTCAACAGGTCCTCGACGTCGCGGATCTTGAAACCGACACGCCCCAGCTCGACACGGCTGATCTTGGACTCGGAACCGCGGATCTTGTAGGCGGCGTCCGCTCGGGAGATCCCCTTGGACTCACGCAACTGGCGGAGCTGGTACCCGAGCAGTATTCGACGGACAGTCGGGCCGCTTCCCGGCTCTGGTTGAGCCACGCTCACCGCTCCTGCCTCCCCACCCTCTGTGCCTCGTCGCAACCGGTGTCTCCTGGACAGCCGTTCCGTCGTGCCGTTTCCAATGGTTACACGATATCGCCGGAGAGAACCGGGTTTCGTGGCCTTCCAGCCTGCGGATCATCCGATAGTCCCACATAACGGACAGACCGCTTTTCCCCGAGCGGCGTCGAAGCTTTGCGGATCAGCTGAAAAGCGCCCACACGAATTTGCCGCCCACAGCGGTCGGCACCGCTCCCCAACCGCGGCTGAAGCAGGAGACCAGGTGCAGTCCCCGCCCGGTCTCGGCCATGAAGTCGGGCTCCCTGCGTATCGGCAGTCGGTCGCTGCCGTCACGGACCGCGCAGATCAACTCCATGCCCCGCCGCATCGCGCTGAGCTGGATCACGCTCTCCCCCGCCCCGTCGAGGCGGACCCCGGCGTGCCGCAGCGCGTTGGTGACGAGTTCGGAGACGACGAGTTCCACGTCGCCGGCGTAGCGGGCCATTCCCCAGTCGCGCAACGTGGCCATGGTGAGATCGCGCGCGATCTTCACCGCGCCGTAGTCGGGATCCAGGCTCCACAGCAGACTGTCGTGGCTGGCCGTTCCCGAACAGGAACTCCAGCAGGGCATGCCGTTGCGCAGCGCGGGAAGCCACCAGGCGCGCGCCGCCACGTCGAGAGTCGGCGATGACGCCGACTCCCGTCCCGGCGCCCCCCTGACAGACTCCTGGGCAGAATGTCCGGTCACCGCGATCCCCTTGCCGTCGTCTCGATCGCCACAGGTCTGAGGACTATGCAAATGCAAGGGCCGAATGCACGTGCACGAGCCTCTTGAGAGGCATCCTAGAACATTCACGCCCTTCTATCAGTTGAAGTGCGGACAAAAAAGACCGCGATTCTGCCCCACTCCCGGAGAGGTCCGGGAGAATTCTCGGCCGCGCCAGTGTGACCTGGGAAAACCCCACCCATCTTCATACCGTGGAGACGGCGGGCAACCTCAACGCGACACTCGCGGCCACCGGTCGGTCACCGGACATCCCGGCGCTCCACCGGGCCGCACCCCCGGACAGTCCCGGACACTGACGACAGACCCCGGCATACCACCTAGTCGGTAAGAATGGTTAGGATCGCCTCGACCGCGCACTGGACGGCCCGGGCCCGGACCGGTTCACCGATTGTCACTTGGAGGAGACACCATGTCCCAGACCCCTCGCGTCGCGATCGTCACGGGAGCGGCCCGTGGAATCGGCGCCGCCACCGCACAGCGGCTGGCCGCCGAAGGGCACTCCGTCGCGGTGCTCGACCTCACCGAGGACAGTGCCAAGGCCACCGTGGACGCGATCACCGAGGCAGGAGGCAGGGCGATCGCGCTCGGCGCGGACGTGAGCGACACCGAGCAGGTGGACGCCGCGGTCAGGACGACCGCCGAACGGCTCGGCCCGCCGGCCATCCTGGTGAACAACGCCGGCGTGATCCGCGACAACCTGCTGTTCAAGATGACCGACGACGACTGGGACACCGTGCTGCGGGTCCACCTGCGCGGCGCGTTTCTGATGTCGCGGGCGGCCCAGGCGTACATGACCGAGCAGGGCTGGGGCCGCATCGTCAACCTCTCCAGCAGCTCCGCGCTGGGCAACCGCGGCCAGGCCAACTACTCCGCGGCCAAGGCGGGCATGCAGGGCTTCACCAAGACCCTGGCGATCGAACTCGGCAAGTTCGGGATCACCGCCAACGCCGTCGCCCCCGGCTTCATCGCCACCGAGATGACCCGGGCCACCGCCGAACGGGTCGGCATGGACTTCGAGGAGTTCAAGGCCGCCCGCGCCGCCCAGGTCCCGGTGCGCCGGGTGGGTGTCCCCGAGGACATCGCCGCCACCGTCGCCTTCCTCGCCAGCGAGGAGGCCGGATACGTGTCCGGCCAGGTCATCTACGTCGCCGGCGGCCCGCTGGACTGAGCCGCCGTCGTGGACGGGACGGCGGGCCGTCCCGTCCACGACGATCCGCACACCGCCAGCAGCCTCCAGGAAGGTTCTGTCGTGACAACGACCAACGGCGCACCGCCGGACGCCGCGGACCTGCGCAAGCGGGTCGCCGACCTCGTCGCGGCACACGATCCCGCCACCACCGAGCAGACCGAGTTCCTCGCCGCCCGTTTCGACGCGGGCCTGGCCTGGGTGCACTTCCCGCCGGGAGCGGGCGGCCTGGGTGCGCCCCGCGCCCTGCAGACCGTCGTCGACGCGGAGTTCGAACGCCTCGGCTCCGTCCCCACCCACCGCGACGGCCTGTCCATCGGGCTGGGCATGGCCGCCCCCACCATCGTGGCCTTCGGCACCGAGCAGCAGCGGAGGCGGTTCCTCAAACCCCTCTACACCGGTGAGGAGGTCTGGTGCCAGCTGTTCAGCGAACCCGGGGCCGGATCGGACCTGGCCGCCGTGGGAACCCGCGCGGTCAGGGACGGCGACTCCTGGGTGGTCGACGGTCAGAAGGTGTGGACCTCGATGGCGCACCGGGCGCGCTGGGCCATCCTGCTGGCCCGCACCGACCCGGACGTGCCCAAGCACCGCGGACTGACCTACTTCGTCTGCGACATGACCGCCCCCGGCGTGGACGTGCGCCCGTTGCGCCAGCTCACCGGGGAGGCCGAGTTCAACGAGGTCTACCTCGACGGCGTGCGGCTGCCCGACAGCCTGCGGCTCGGTGAGGTCGGTGCGGGCTGGAAGGTCGCGCAGACGACCCTGATGAACGAACGGGTCTCCATCGGCGGCCGCCCGGAGCCCCGTGAGGGCGGACTGGTCGGGGTCGTCAGCGAACTGTGGCGCACCCGCCCCGAACTGCGCACCCGCGGACTGCACGAGGAGCTGCTGAAGCTGTGGGTGGCCGCGGAGGCGGCCCGGCTCACCAAGGAGCGGCTGCGTCAGCAGATGGCGGTCGGCCAGCCCGGCCCGGAGGGATCGGCCGCCAAGCTCTCCTTCGCCGAGCTCAACCAGCGCATCTCCGGTCTGGAACTGGAACTCCTGGGTACCGAGGGGCTCGCCTACGACGACTGGACGTTCCGCCGTCCCGAGGGGCAGGACCCGCTGCGTCGCGGCGCGGGTTTCCACTACCTGCGTACCAGGGGCAACTCGATCGAGGGCGGCACCTCGGAGATCCTGCGCACCATCATCGCCGAACGCGTCCTGGGGCTGCCCGCCGAGCCCCGGGTCGACAAGAACGTCGCGTGGAAGGACCTACCCAGGTGAGCGAATCCGAGCCGAACCTGCTGTACAGCGACATCGAGCAGGAGCTGCGCGCCGGCGTGCGGGAGCTGCTGGCCGCCAGGTGCCCGTGGCAGTCGGTGCTGGGACGGGTGGAGAACGACGCGGCCGAGGTCACCGACCTCGCGCTGTGGCGGGAGCTCGCGGCCATGGGCGTCGCCGGGCTGCCGATCGCGGAGGAGCTGGGCGGCGCCGGAGCGACATGGCGCGAGAGCTCGATGGTCGCCGAGGAGCTGGGACGCGCCGTGGCACCGGTGCCGTTCCTGGGCAGCGCCGTGCTGGCCGCCTCCGCCCTGACCGCGGTGGACGCGGACGAGGAGGTCCGATCGCTGGTGAGCGACCTGGCCGAGGGCAGGCGCACGGCCACCCTGGCGGTGCCGTTGTCCACCGCCCCCGGTTCGGCCTTCCCCGCCCTGGTACGCGCCGGGGACCGGACGCTGACCGGGACCGTCCCCGGCGTGGTCGACGCGCTCAACGCCGACGTCCTGGTGGTCCCGGCCGTCGGCGCGGACGGCCCCGGCCTGCACCTGGTGGCGGCCGAGGAGACGGTGCGCACCCCGGTGGTGAGCCTGGACCTGACCCGGCCGTTGACCGAGGTGCGGCTGGCCGGGGCTCCGGCGGTCGCGGTGGCGTCGGGGGACCGGGCGGTCGGCGCTGTGGAGTCCGCTCTTGTCGCGGGCGCGGCACTGCTGTCGGCCGAGCAGCTCGGCGTGGCCGAGTGGGCGTTGCGGACAACGGTCGACCACCTCAAGGAGCGCACCCAGTTCGGCCGTCCCCTCGGTTCCTTCCAGGCACTCAAGCACCGACTCGCCGACCTGTGGGTCTCGATCTCCCAGGCCCGGGCGGTGGTCCGCAACGCGGCCGGCGCGGTGGCCTCCGGAAGTCCGGACGCGCCGCTGGCCGCGGCCCTGGCCCAGGCGTTCGTGTCCGGGGTGGCGGTCACCGCGGCGGAGGAGGCGGTGCAGATGCACGGAGGCATCGGCTTCACCTGGGAGCATCCGGTCCACCTGTACCTGAAGCGGGCCAAGAGCGCCTCCATCGCCCTGGGCACGGCCGACCGCCACCGCGGCAGGATCGCCGAACTGGTGGACCTGCCTCCCGCCCCCTGACCGGAAGGGCCCCGGGACCTCCGGTGCCGGGGAGTTGAGGGGGAGGTTCCGAAGAGCCCGGCCCGGGGCTGTCCGGGAACTCCTCCCTCAGACCCAGTCCCCGCCCTCCAGTGCGGTGACGACCTCGGTGACGACGTGTTCGACGCACTCGATTCCACTGAAGTAGTCGCGGTGGTGGTCGGACAGCACCGCGATGAGGTACTCGTGGTCGGCGCCCGCGACGCGGCCCGCGCTGGTGACGGCCCACCGGTTCCCGTCGGTGCTCCGCGGCACCCAGCCGTTCTTCAACTCCACCGTGTCGCCCTCGGCCGCGGCGACCGACACCCCCCACGCCTGCTCCGGAGCGACAGCACCCAGCAGTTCCCGCGCGTACCGGCGGCTGCGCTCGGACAGCGGGCTCACGTCGGTGAAGACGACGCGCAGCAGCCGGATCTGGTCGGTGGTGGTGGTCCGGGTGGCGCCCCAGACACCCCCTCCTCCGGCTTCGGTGCCGCGCAGTCCGAGCCGTCTGTTGCCCTCGGCGAATCCCTGGTCGAAGCCGATGCGCGCGTACAGTTCGTCGGTGGCGTCGTTGTCGCTGTAGCGGATCATCGAGGAGGCCAGCGCGTGTTCGGACGCGGAGAGTTCGCGTCCCCCGTCGTCCGCCTGGAGCAGGAGCAGCACGAGGATGTTGAGTTTGACCAGGCTCGCGGTGATGTAGGTCTCCTGCGGCGCGTAGGAGTAGATGGCGCCGCGGCGCAGGTCGTGCAGTGCGATCGAGAGTCGGCACTCCTGTTCTTCGAGGTATTCGTCCAGGGAGCGGTCGAGCCGTTCGCGGTCGGCGTCGGACAGCGGCGGAAGCCGCTGTTCGGGCTCCGGCGTCGCCGGTGGTCTCTCCGGGCGCGGCGCCGCGGGGGCGGCGCTCCCCCGGGTGCGGGGCTCCTCGGGCGAGAACACCGCGAGCACCGTCGAGGTGAGCAGGAAGACCAACGCCGCCAGGAACGCCGTGCGCAGCGGCGCGGGCGGGTGGGCGGGCGTCATCGAACGCTTCTGCATGCCGAATGCCTTCGCGCAAGAAAACCGGGTGCCGCTGATCGCGGACTGGTGCTCCCAACCATGCCACACCGGAGCCGGATGATCACGCGCGGAAACATCTTCTTGATCTTGCCGACCACAGGCTCCCCCGGGTCCCGACCGGTTGCCGGCGGGCTCTCCCGCTGGAGGGGCTAGTCGACGCCCCGGGCGTTCATCGCCGCGCCGAGCGCCTCGGAGGAGCGGATCAGGTTCACGATGACCGGCACGACCATGCGGTGGGCTCCTCCCCTCAACCCGCGGGCCATGTACGCCTCGCGCGAGGAGCGCCACGACTCGGCCACCAGCGGGACGCAGCGGATGGTCAGCGCCAGTACCAGCGCCACCCGCTCCGAACGCACGCCCACGACCCGCAGCGGCCGGGCCAGCCGCTCGAACAGGTCGAGCATCTCGCTGACCCGTGTGGTGCGGGTGACCAGCCCGGCCAGCAGCACGGCCGCGGCGAGTTGGGCGCACACCCGGACCGCCGTCTCCACGTCGTTGAAGAGGACGTGGAAGACCCCGACGGCCGCGAGGAAGAGCAGCACCGGCCGGAAGGCGTGCCACAGGTGTCCGGCCAGGCCGAACACCGCGTACAGCAGCACGACCGCGACCGCGGCGCCCAGGGACACCCACGGGTTGCCCAGCACCAGCAGCACGGTGATCACGGCCAGCAGGACGAGCAGCTTGCCGCCCGCCGTCATCCGGTACGGCAACGACGTCCCCGGGACGTACAGTCCGGCCGTGTTCACGGGCGCCGCTCCATCGACTCGACGTAGTACTTGACGGCGGCATCCGGTTCGCCGTCGAACACGATCCTTCCCTCGTCCATGACCAGTACCCGGTCGAACCCCACGAGCGTGTCGAGGTGGTGGGTCAGCAGGATGACCTGCTGTTCCAGGCCGCGCAGGGTCTCGGTGATGACCCGCACGTTGCGCAGGTCCAGCAGGGTGGTGGGCTCGTCGCAGACGAGGACCCGCGGCTCGGTGACCATGACCGAGGCCAGCGCCAGCATCTGCTTCTGCCCTCCGGACAGCAGGTGGGCGGGGTGGTCGCGGTGGTCGGCCAGACCGTGGCGGTCGAGGATCGCGTCCACCCGTGCGTCGGTCTCGGCCCGGCTGAGCCCGCTGCCGCGCAGTCCGATCCGCACGTCCTCGGCGACCGTGGGCATGATGATCTGGGTGTCGGCGTCGGAGAACACGAATCCGACCCGCCGCCGGATCTCCCTGGCGTGTCCGCGGGTGTCCAGACCGTCCACGAGCACCCGGCCCGCATCGGGAACGACCAGGCCGTTGAGCATCCGGGCCAGGGTTGACTTGCCCGACCCGTTGGCGCCGATCAGCCCGATACGGTGCTCCTCCAACTCCAGTGAGACGTGGTCGACGACCACCCGCTCGCCGTAGGCGTGCGTCACGTCCACCAACCGGATCATGTGTTCCGACCTCGCTCAGGAGACCCGGTTCCCGGCGGGCGGGACGGGGTAGGACCGGTGCACGCCGGCGGCAACCAGGGTGGCCAGGACCGCCTTGGCGACGTCGCCGGGCACGAAGGCGGCCAGGGTGTACAGGGTGGACGTGACGCTCAGTCCGGCGGCCGCTCCCATCCAGGGTCCGCCGATCAGGTAGCACACCACGATCCCGCCGGTGAGGTTGATCGCCAGGCCCGGCCAGAACCGGTACTTCGGCAGCATGCGCCCGGTCAGGGCGCCGATGAACAGCGCGACGAAGATCCAGCTGATCAGGAAGCCGCCCGTGGCCCCGGCGAAGGCGGCCAGTCCCCCCTGGCCGCCGGACAGGATCGGCAGTCCCGCAGCCGCCAGTGCGAGGAAGGTCACGACCGCCAGGACACCGCGTTTCCAGCCGAGGATGCTGGGGGCCAGCATGACCACCAGGGTCTGCAGGGTGATCGGCGCGCTGCCGACAGGAATGCCGGGCACGATGCTCATCGCGGCGAGCAGCGCGGCGAACAGGGCGATGAGCGCGAGGTCGCGCGTGTTCAGTCCGCGGTGGCGGGGAGGGGACGGCTGGGAGACGGTCATGTTCCAGTCCTCGGTCGTTTGTCGGATTTTGGAGGAAATCTCCAGACCAATTGTGACCTCTATGCCATGAACAGCAGAGATGCGGACTGGAACAGCTTTCTCCCGTCAAAGCTTGTGGAGACCTTCCAAAGCTCCCGCCCCCTCCCCCAAGGGGTGAGCCGCGCCACATCCTGGCGTGGCTCACGGTGGCGCCCCTCTGTGCGAGGGGTGGGGAATCAGTCGACGGAGGCGGGCAGCACGCACACCGGGGTGGGGACGTCGAGGGTGTGGCGGGCCGGGCCGGGGATTCCGTCGGCGGGGTCCAGCGGAAGCGTGGTCAGTGTCGCGGAGTTCTGGTTGGCGACCACGAGGTACCGGCCGACCTGCGCGAAGTGGCGGGGCCAGGCGCCTCCGGTCGGCGTGTCGGCCAGGTGGCGCAGTCGTGTGCCGTCGGACGACACCTCGAAGGTGGCGATGGTGTCGGCTCCCCGGTTGGCGACGTAGAGGCGGCGCTCGTCGGGGGAGAGCGCGATCTCCGCCGGGAAGTTGTCCGCCGGCTCCTTGGTCGCGGGCAGGGTGTCGACGGTCTCGGCCCTGGCGGTGTCGGCGTCGAACCGCAGGACGTGCACCCGCGAGTCCAGCTCCCCGGCCACGTACAGGTGGCCGGAGGAGTGCGCGGCCAGGTGGCGCGGACCGCTTCCCGGGGCGAGCCGGGCCGCGACGTGCTGCGGTCCCGCGGGGCGGTCGGCGGCGGGGTCGAAGGGCAGGCAGCGCAGTTCGTCGGTGCCGAGGTCCACGGCCAGGAGGTGGCCGCCGCCCGGTGCGAGGTAGACGCTGTGGGCGTGCGGTCCCTCCTGCCGGTCGGCGTTGGGGCCCGAACCGGTGTGGGTGAGGCGCTGGACCGGTTCCTGTGGAACGCCGTTCGCGCCGATCGGGTGCACGCTGAGGCTTCCGTCGCCGTAGTTGGCGACGACCAGGTGCCGCCCCGCCGGATGGGCCAGCAGGTGGCACGGGGAGGAGCCGCCGGTCGGGGCGTCGCCCCGGTGCGTCAGCTCCCGTTCTCCGGTGATCGAGAACCCGCTGACCCGGCCGGTGTCGAGCTCGTTGACCGCGTAGACCATTCCGCCGTCGGCGGAGCGGACGACGAACGAGGGACCGCTGCTCGGCGCCGCCAGTCCCGCATCGGACAGGGTGCCGCTGTCGGTGTCCAGCCAGACGCTCTGCACTCCCGCGGCGCTTCCCACGATGCCGGAGTCGGGTGTGTAGGAGCCGATCCACAGCAGCCGACGTCGTGTCATCGTGTTCCTTCCGGTTGTCGCACGCCCCGGCTCTCGGGGCCAGCGACACTCTATGCCGCCGGCCGGACTGTGGGGAATCACCGCCTGTGGCCGACCGGGGAGGGAGGGGGCGGCTCAGTCCAGGAGCGCCAGGAGTGCCGAACGCTCGGCGTCGTCGAAGAAGTGGCCGCCGGGCAGCCGCTCCAGCCGGAACGGTCCGGTGGTGTGCTCCGCCCAGGCGCGCAGCCCCTCGTCGGTGACCACCGGGTCGTCGACCCCGGCGGCGACGGTGATCGGGATGTCCAGCGGGGGGCCGGAGGGCCACACGTAGGCGGCGAGCGCCTCGAAGTCGGCCCGCATGTCCTCGCCGAACACACGGGCCAACTCCGGGTCCTCCAGGAGGATCTCGGGGACGCCGCCGTAGCGGTCGGCCACGGCACGGACCAGTTCGGCCGTGTCCTCGGGCAGTTCCACGGTTGTGGGCAGGTGCGGGGCGTCCCTGCCGCTGACCACCAGGTGGACGACCTCGCGCCCACGCCCCAACAGCTCCCGCGCGGTCTCGTAGGCCGAGACCGCGCCCATGCTGTGCCCGTAGAGGGTGAGCGGCCCCTCGATCCCGCCCAGCGCGTCGGCCTGACGTCGGGCGTATTCGGCCCACAGGTCCCGCCCCGCTCCCGGGAGGTCGCGGTGGCGCACCGTGGCGACCCACACGGTGTACCGGTCGCCCACGTCGGCGACCCAGGGCTGGTACACGGTGGGCAGTCCTCCGGCGTGCATGAAGCAGACGAGGTCCGCCTCGGCCGGTGGCCCGGCGAAGCGGTGCACGCCGGAGCGCGTCGATGGGGTGGTCCGTGCCTGGCTCATGGGTTCGGTCTCACTTCCGTCCATGGACACAACGCCCCAAAACCTACCCATTCCCCCTTTGGAGGACACTCCGAGGAGGGGTGGGTTGCGTCTCGGCGCCGCCGGAACGCCGGGAGCGCTCAGCCGACCGGTTCACGCTCCGAACGCGACAGCGTGTACCGCAGCAGCCGCTTCAGCACGTTGCCGCTGGCCAGCCGGTCCCTCGCGTCGAACTCGACGATCGGGACCTCGGGGCCGACCTCGACGGCCTCGCGGATCTGCTCGACCGTGTAGTCCAACTGCCCGTCGAACTTGTTCAACGCGATGATGTAGGGGACGTCCTGCTTCTTCTCGAAGTAGTCGATCGCGTCGAAGCAGTCGGCCAGGCGGCGGGCGTCCACCACGACGACCGCGCCGATCGCCCCGCGCACCAGGTCGTCCCACATGAACCAGAACCGCGTCTGCCCCGGTGTGCCGAACATGTACATGATCAGCTCGTCGTCCAGGGTGAGGCGGCCGAAGTCCATCGCCACGGTGGTGGTCACCTTGTCCGGCGTGGCGGAGACGTCGTCATGGGCGATGCTCGCCTCGGTCATCACCGCCTCGGTGGTGACCGGCGGGATCTCTGACACCGAACTGACCAGAGTCGTCTTGCCGGCGCCGAAGCCTCCCGCGATGACGATCTTGGTCGACGCCACGGACGGGCGTTTATTGGAAGAGACGTTCGAGTCCACGGAGCGCCCTTTCCAGCACTTGGTTCTCGGACGGGCTGTGCCCGGTGATCGTGGGGTGGATGTAGACGAGTCCCTGGTCGGCCAGGTCGCTGATGAGTACCTGAGTGACACCCAACGGCATCTTCAGTTCCGCCGAGATCTCGGCCACCGAACGCACCTGGGCGCACAGACGGTAGATGCGCTCCGACTCCGGCATCAGGTTGCGCGGAGGTTCGGCCCGCTCATCCGCGATCGAGACCAGCGTCTGCACCATCAGCGGATGGCGCGACCGGGTGCGGCCGCCGGTGAAGGTGTACGGGCGGATCCGTGCTCCCCGTCGTCTGCGATGACTCCTCATAGGGGTGGCATCCTCTTCATCGTTTCAGAGTCCGTGCCGATGCGCCGGTCAGCGAACGACCTCGCGCAGTTCGGAACGCAGTTGCGGGGTGAGCACGTGGCCGGCGTTCTCCACGAGCAGGGTCATCTGGTAGGCGACGATCTTCATGTCGGCGTCCCTGGAGGTCAGCACAGCGAGCGAGGACCCGTCGCTGATGGACATGACAAACAGGAAGCCGCGTTTCATACGCAGAATCAGCTGCTCGGAGTCGCCCTTGGCGAACATCCGGGCGGTGCCCTCGGCCAGGCTCTGCAGGCCGCTGGCGATCGCTGCGAGCTGCTCGGCGTGTTCGTCGGGGAAGCCCTGGGAGGCGGTCAGCAGCAGGCCATCGGAAGAGACGACGATCGCATGTTCGACGCCTGGCACCTCAGCGACGAAGTTGGAGACGAGCCAGGTGAAATTTTCAGCGCTCTCACTCAAGCGGTTATCCATGTCCGTCCTGCTTCTGTTGTGGCGGGTGATGTGGCTGCGCGGTGCATCCGTCACTCATCCTCGGTGGCGGCGCGCTCACCTTCGAGGAACTCCTCGAGATCAGCACGGATGCTCGCGGCTCTGCTCTCGGCGTCTTCCGGCTCGGCCGCTCCGTCCGCGGACTCGGCGCCCGTCATGGGGAGGGCCGGCTGGTTCGTGCGGTGCGCCCCGCGTCGGGGCAGGCCCGCGGCGGTGAAGGCGGGACCGCTGTCGTCTCTGTTCTGCGGGGCGCGTGAGGTCGGCGAAGTCATGGGTGACGGGCTCACCGTTACTGGAGCGGTACTCGTTGTGTCGATGACGGGCTCGGGTTCGGGTTCGGGCCCGGTCGTGCTGACCAGTTCGGTCGGCACGACCACGTGCGCGCTGATGCCGCGGAAGGCACGTGCCTGCAACTGGACCTCGAATCCGTGCCGGTGCGCGATGCGGCCCACCACGAACATGCCCATGTGCCGGATGACGTCCTCTTCCAGGACGGGAGGCCCCTCCAGTCGCCGGTTGATCTCCGCGAGCTGGTCGTCGGGGATACCGATGCCCTCGTCCTCGACGGTGATCAGCAGGCGCTCCCCGCTCATGGCCTGCGCGCTGATGACGACCTGGGCGTAGTCGGGGGACTTGGCGGTGGCGTTGTCCAGCAGCTCGGCCAGCAGGTGGCTCAGGTCGTCGGAGACGCGGCCCGCGACGAAGAGCGTGGGCATGCGCCCCAGGCGGACCCGCTCGTAGTCGCCGATCTCGGAGATCGCCGCGCGGCAGACGTCCAGCAGCGGAACCGGTTCCAGGTGCGGGTCGCCGGTGTCCTGGCCGGCGAGGATGAGCAGGTTCTCGCCGTTGCGGCGCATCCGGGTGGCGAGGTTGTCGATCTTGAACAGTTTGCCGAGGAGGTCGGAGTCCTCGGTGGTGTCCTCCAGTTCCTCGACGATGTCCAGCAGCGACTCGACCAGGGTGAGGTCGCGCATCGCCAGGCTGGCCAGAGCGGTGGTGACGTCGTCCGGACGCACCGACTCCTCGACGACCACGGGGTGCGCCGCAACGGGCTCGGCCGTGTCGTCCGGGGTGGCGGGCTCGCCCACCGACGGGGCGGGGAGTGCGGCCTCCGGCGCGGCGGGGTCGCTCGCCGGTGGAGCGGCGGGCGCGGGAGGCGCGTCGGACTGCGGCGCCTGCTGGTCCGCGGGCGCCGGAAGGACGGCGCCGGGGGCCTGGGGGGCGGGGGCGGGCGGCTGTCCGTAGGGCGGCTGGGGGTAGCCGTGCGGCACGGACGGCGGCGCGTAGCCGTACGAGGGCGGGGCGGCCCGGGGGTGGTACTCCGGCGGGTAGTGGTATCCCTGTTGCGGCGCCGGTGGATAGCCGTACGGGGCCGCCGCGGGGGGAGCTGAAGCCTTCGGGGCCTTGCCGAGCCGGGCGAGGATCCGGGAGAACAGTCGGCGGGTCCCGGATCTTCCACCGCGGGAGGAGTCGGCCTCCGCCTGCATCATGTGCGACAGGGGGTGCCCCGTGTGCTCACCTGGTGACGGCACCTGTGCCACGGCACATCTCCTCAACGTTACGGGGGGCTGTTGACGTCGGCGGCGCGGTTCCGGCACGGACGACCGCCCTGATCACGGAGTCTTCCGACGGAAGTCGGTCACGTGGGGAGGCACCGCACGAGAGTACGGCGGCGTCGACCGCTACGGACACGGCCGCCATTCCTGACGGCGTGCCGCCTAAACACTGAAAACAAGTGAATCGGCGGTCACACTAGCACAGAAATCCTTACCCATCCGGCAAAGTAGACGTTTTGCGAGATGAGCGGCCAGATCCGGCGCCATCCCATTCGCCCGGCCCCGCTCCGGGGCCCCGCTCCGTCCCGCTCCGGGGCCCCGGAGCGGGACCGCAGGTCCCCCCACGTGTGCGGGGAACTTTCCCGCCCCCGCCCCCGTAGTGACCCTCGTCACTCTTGGGCGATTCTCCGGACAGTTCGGACGTTCGTGTGCTTCGCTCACTCCGGGCAGGAATTGCGAACAAACCGTGTGCTCTTCTTTTTCCTAGAGGTAAAACCCGCACCCCCGCAAATCAAAGAGGGGACTGCGGTATTCCGGTTTTCTCCGCAAATCGCAGGCCCCGCTTCCGGAGGCGCCACGTCCGCTCCTCCCCGCCCGCCGATGCGGGGGCCGACCGGGTTCAGCCCTGCCGCACCTCGTCGATCGCCCTGAGGATGCGCTTGTCGGAGACGGTGTAGGCGGTGCCCACCTCCTGCGCGAAATAGCTGATGCGCAACTCCT
The DNA here is from genome assembly GCF_003574835.2 of Thermobifida halotolerans. Classification (NCBI taxonomy): domain Bacteria; kingdom Bacillati; phylum Actinomycetota; class Actinomycetes; order Streptosporangiales; family Nocardiopsidaceae; genus Thermobifida; species Thermobifida halotolerans. The sequence continues at coordinate 3,227,910 of NZ_CP063196.1, forward strand.
CCAGCATCCAGCGAATGTTCTCGTGCTCCGGACCGGGCGGCACTCCCGGGGGCAGCCGGTCCAGCAGTCGCTGATAGGCCTGGCGCATCTGCTCGACCTTGGCCGTGTTCACCTGGTCGCGGCGCGGGTTGTCCGGGAGCCTGTCCAGCCGGACCTCGATCGCCCTGAGGTAGCGCGGCAGGTCCCCCAGCCTCCGGTAGCCGGCGGCCGTGACGAAGCCGGGGCCGACGAGCTCGGCGAGCTGGCCCTGGATGTCGGCGATCGACGGCAGGACGGCCAGGCTCGTGGTGCTCCTGAGCCGCTTCTCCAGCCGCTGCGCCATGGCCAGGATCCTCTCCACCGCCGCGACGATCGCCATGACCCGCTCCACCAGGTTCACCCGGACGTGCTCCCGCAGTTTCGCGAAGGACTCCGGGTCCCACACCGGACCGCCCGACTCGGCGACCAGCGAGTCCACTCCGCAGGCCACGCAGTCGTCGAAGAGCGCGGCGACCGAACCGTGCGGGCTGCGGCTGAACACCAGCTTGCCCTGGTTGCTCAGGTGCCCCTGGAGAAACTTGGCGGGTGAGGGCACGGTGAGCATGAGCAGCCGCCGGGTCCCCTCGGTCATGGCGCGGCGCTGGGCGGCCTCGTTGTCGAAGATGCGCACGCCCACGCTCGTTCCCTCGTCCACCAGCGCCGGGTAGCCCTTGACCACGTGTCCGGCGGTGCGGCGTTCGAAGGTCCGGGGCAGCGGACCGAAGTCCCACGAGGTCAGGCCGGTGCGTTCGATCCCCGCGGCCTCCGCCGAGATCGCCTCGCGCAGACGGGGCTGCAGGCGGCGGCGCAGCTCCTCCAGGTCCTTGGCCTCGGCGAGCGCGCGCCCCCGGTCGTCGACGGCGCGGAAGGTCATGCGCAGGTGGTCGGGCACCCGCTCCCACTGCCAGTCGTCGACCGTCACCCGCGGGCCGCCCATCGCGGTGAGCTCGCGGGACAGCGCCTCCAGCAGCGGCTCGGAGCGGGGCCGGAGCCGCTTCAGCACCGAGCGGGCGTGGTCGGGCACCGGCACGAAACTGCGCCGGACGGCCTTGGGCAGCGACCGCATCAGCGCCGTCACCAGTTCCTCGCGCAGCCCGGGGATCTGCCACTCGAACCCCTCGGCGGTGACCTGGTTGAGCACCTTCAGCGGTATGTGCGCGGTCACCCCGTCGGCCGCGTCCCCCGGCTCGAACTGGTAGGTGAGCCGGAAACGGTGCTCCCCCTGCTGCCAGAAGTCCGGGTAGTCCTCCTCGGTGACGTCCCCGGCCGCGGGGCTGACCAGCATGGACCGGTCGAAGTCCAGCAGGTGGGGGTGTTCCCGGCGGGTCCGCTTCCACCAACTGTCGAAGTGCCGGGCCGAGACCACGTCGGCGCCCACCCGCTGGTCGTAGAAGTCGAACAGGGTCTCGTCGTCCACCAGGATGTCGCGGCGGCGGGCGCGGTGCTCGAGGTCCTCGACCTCCTCCAGCAGCCGCCGGTTGGCGTGGAAGAACGCGTGGCGGGTGTCCCACTCCCCCTGTACCAGGGCGTGCCGGATGAACAGTTCGCGCGCCACCCGCGGATCGATACGGCCGTAGTCGACCCTGCGCTGCGTGACGATCGGCACCCCGTAGAGCGTCACCCGCTCGTGGGCCATGACCGCGCCCCGGTTCTTCTCCCAGTGCGGCTCGCTGTAGGTGCGCTTGACCAGGTGTCCGGCGAGCTCCTCCACCCACTCGGGTTCGATCCGGGCGTTGACGCGGGCCCACAGCCGCGAGGTCTCCACCAGTTCGGCGGACATCACCCAGCGCGGCTGCTTCTTGAACAGCGCCGATCCGGGGAAGATCGCGAAACGGGCGCCCCGCGCGCCCACGTACTCGTGCTTCTCGGGGTCCTTCAGCCCGATGTGCGACAGCAGTCCCGACAGCAGGGACAGGTGGATCCGCTTCGGGTCGGCGGGCGCGGTGTTGACGTCGATGCCCAGCGTGCGCGCGATCTGCCTGAGCTGGGAGTAGACGTCCTGCCACTCCCGTACCCTCAGGTAGTTCAGAAACTCGCTGCGGCACATCTTGCGGAACTGGTTGCCCGACAGTTCCCGCTGCTGTTCGCGCAGGTGGTTCCACAGGTTCAGGTAGGCCAGGAAGTCCGACTCCGGCTCCGCGAACCGGGCGTGGCTCTGCGCGGCGGCCTGCTGCTGGTCCACCGGGCGCTCCCGGGGGTCCTGGATGGACAGCGCCGCGGCGATGACCATGACCTCGTGCACGCAGCCGTGGCGGTCGGCCTCCAGGACCATCCGGCCCAGCCGCGGGTCCACGGGGAGCTGGGCGAGCTTGCGGCCCAGCGGGGTGAGCCGGGTGCGTCCGCCCTCCGCGGTCTGCAGCGCGCCCAGTTCGGTGAGCAGCGCGACGCCGTCCTTGACCTGGCGGCGGTCCGGGCCGTCGACGAACGGGAACTCCGCGACGTCGCCGAGCCCCAGCGCGGCCATCTGCAGGATGACCGAGGCCAGGTTGGTGCGCAGGATCTCGGGGTCGGTGAACTCCGGGCGGGAGAGGAAGTCCTCCTCGGAGTACAGCCGGATGCAGACGCCCTCCGCGACCCGGCCGCAACGGCCCTTGCGCTGGTTGGCCGACGCCTGCGAGACGCGTTCGATGGGCAGGCGCTGCACCTTGGTGCGGTGGCTGTAGCGGGAGATGCGCGCGGTGCCGGGGTCCACGACGTACCTGATCCCCGGAACCGTCAGCGAGGTCTCGGCGACGTTGGTCGCCAGCACCACGCGCCGCCGGGAGTGCGGCCGGAACACGCGGTGCTGCTCGGCCGCGGACAGCCGCGCGTACAGCGGCAGGATGTCGACGGCGTGCGGACTGTGCTCGGGGTACCTGCGGCCCAGGTGCTTGCCCAGCGCCTCGGCGGTGTCGCGGATCTCGCGCTCCCCGCTGAGGAAGACCAGGATGTCGCCGGGGCCCTCGGCGCACAGCTCGTCCACCGCGTCGCAGATGCCCTGGATCTGGTCGCGGTCGTCGGTGACGGCGTTGGCGTCATCGTCGTCGTCCGCCAGCGCCTCCGCCTCCAGCGGCCGGTAGCGCACCTCGACCGGGTAGGTGCGGCCCGAGACCTCGATGACGGGGGCGTCGTCGAAGTGCCGGGAGAAGCGCTCGGGGTCGATGGTGGCGGAGGTGATGATCACCTTCAGGTCGGGGCGGCGGGGCAGCAACTGCCTGAGGTAGCCGAGGATGAAGTCGATGTTGAGGCTGCGCTCGTGGGCCTCGTCGATGATGAGGGTGTCGTAGCCGCGCAGCATCCGGTCCCGCTGGATCTCGGCCAGCAGGATGCCGTCGGTCATGAGCTTGACGAGGGTGTCGTCGCTGGAGGCGTCGGTGAAGCGGACCTTGTAGCCCACGGTCTCGCCCAGCGGGCTGCCCAGCTCCTCGGCGACGCGTTCGGCGACGGTGCGCGCGGCCAGTCGCCGCGGCTGGGTGTGGCCGATCTGGCCGAGGACGCCCCGGCCCAGCTCCAGACAGATCTTGGGCAGCTGGGTGGTCTTGCCCGAACCGGTCTCCCCCGCCACGATCACGACCTGGTGGTCGCGCACGGCGGCCAGAATGTCGTCCTTCTTCTGACTGATCGGCAGCTCGGGGGGGTAGTCGACCACGGGAGACGCTGATCGACGCCGTTCGACCCTGGCCTCGCAGGCGTCGATGTCGGCGGTGATCTCCGCGGCGACGGAGCGGCGCCGGTCGGGGTCGCGGATCTTCTCGGCCCCCTCGATCCGGCGGCGCAGTCGGTGGCGGTCGCGCGGCATCAGTCCGGGCAGACGACGCCGCAGGTCGGCGAGCGGGGATTTCACGGACGGCGTTTTCATCGCACAGCCAAGGATAGGCACCGTGCCAACCGGTTTTTGACCGGGCGGCACGAGCAGGGGAGGAAGCATGACCAGCATGGCCGTGGTGCCCGAGGACCGGATGGACATCCTCACCAAGCGCTCCTTCGCGCACGTGGCGACGTTGGGACCGCACGGGGAGCCGCAGTCGAACCCGGTGTGGTTCGAGTGGGACGGGGAGTTCGTGAAGTTCAGCCAGACCACGACCCGGCAGAAGTACCGCAACCTGAAGCGGGACAACCGGATCGCGCTGTCGGTGCACGACCCCGACGAGCCGCACCGCTACGTCGAGATCCGCGGCCGCGTCGAGAGGTTCGAACCGGACCCGGACAAGTCCTTCATCAACAAGATGTCCAAGAAGTACATCGGCCAGGACACCTACCCCTGGGGCGAGCCGGACGAGGAGCGCGTGATCGTCTACGTGCGGCCCGAGCACACCACCAAGCAGTAGGCGCACGGCCCGCGCAGCGCGCCTCCCCGCCCGTTCAGGCCGCGGGGAGGCCACCGCCGGTCGGGCCGGTCGGGCCCCGGGAGGCGTCCGCGGCCGGTCCGCCCCGGTGCAGCAGGATGCCGAGACCGCTCGCGGCCAGCAGCACCAGCCCCACGACCAGGAGCAGCAGCGCGCCGCCGATGGCGCCGTCGGTCCAGTCCCAGATCGCCTCGGGCACCGCGATGGTGATGCCGACGACCCCGGCGACGATGAGCACCCAGACCCGCCACCAGCGGTAGACCGCCAGGTACAGCACGGCGACCGCCGTGGTCAGCGCGTAGGCGAGCAGCGCGTAGCGGTCCCCGTCGAACAGCGGGGCCTGTGCGCCGAACAGCGTGAACGCCGCGCTGACGGTGAGCCCGGTGCGCTGGTTGGGCAGCCGCCGCCACAGCGCCAGCGCCCCCCACACCAGTCCGAGGGCCAGCGTGGCCAGACCGTAGGGCAGCATCTCGTTCTCGATCAGCCCCACGGCCTCCATGGCCGACCACAGCGCCCACACGCTGAAGGCCCCGCAGGACAGCAGCCCGACGGCGGTGGGTGCCGCCACGTATCCGGCGGCGGCGAGCACCAGTCCGAGCAGGGCCGGCGCGGTCAGGGTGTCGGGTTCGAGGGCCACGCCCAGCGCCATCGCCGCGGTGACCGCGGTCAGGACGAACAGGGTGCCGCCGACGCGGCGGCGGGTGTCGGGAACGGGCTCGCGGCGCAGCAGCCGCCCGCTCACCGCCGCGATTCCGCCGAGGCCCGACAGTACGGCCACCACCAGCAGCAGTCCGGCCCGCAGCAGCCGGTCCAGGTCCTCCCAGGAGGCCGCGACCAGTGCCACCGCCCCGGCGAACACCAGTCCGCCTCCGACGAAGCCGACGATCTCGGTCCACCGTGCCGACGAGCCGTCCCCCTCGGCCTCCCGCAGCGCGTCCTCGACCGCGCGGGCCTGTTCGGGGGAGAGGGTCCCCCGTGTGACCAGTGCCTGCAACGCCCTGGTCCGGGTCTCGTCCGTGGTGCGAGCGCTGACCATCGCGGCCCCTCTCAGTTCTCCGCCGATCGGCCCCGTGGCGGCGACCGGCCCCTTATCTTTACCACCCCTTTGACCGCTTGCCACCTGTGTGTGGTTCATGCGGATCGCGAAGTCCGCGCACAGGTGCGCGGAGCGCCGCCGACGCTCTAAGCTCTGTCTCCACCGCCCCGGCACACCCCAGGGACCGCACCGTGACACCGACAGCCCGCCGCGTGACCGCTGTTTCCCCCCTCCCCCGCCGTCCGTGCGCCCTCCGGAGCGCGCGGTGAGAGCGCGCGGCCCGCGCCGCCTGCGGCGGCTGCTGCCCGAGGACCCCCCGTCGATGGGGCCGTACCGGTTGATCGGACGGATCGGCTCGGGCGGGATGGGCACCGTGTACGCGGGCGTGGCCGACGGCATCGACGGCTACCTGGCGGTCAAGGTGATCCACGGCGAACACGCGGCGAACCCGGAGTTCCGCCGCAAGTTCGCCCGTGAGGCCAGGCTGATGGTGCGGGTGGACAGCCTGTGCGTGCCCCGGTTCATCCACGCCGACGTGGAGGCCGAGCGGCCGTGGCTGGTCACCGAGTTCGTCGCCGGGCCGACACTGCGCCACCACGTGGAACGGTTCGCTCCCCTGCGCGGCGGCATGCTGCTGGGGCTGGCGGCGGGAACGGTGGAGGCGCTGCGCGCCATCCACTTCGCGGGCATCGTGCACCGCGACCTCAAGCCGAGCAACGTCATCCTGTCCACGACCGGCCCCAAGGTGCTGGACTTCGGCATCGCCCAGGCCGAGGAGGACCCCACCCTGTACCTGCGGCTGCGTCGGATGCACCAGCAGGCGCGGGCGCGGGGGGTCACCCCGCCGCCGCGGCCGATGCGCCCGGGCCGCTCGCCCGCCGCCGCGCTGCGGCGCTCCCTGGCGGGCACTCCCGGCTGGATCAGCCCCGAGCAGTACCGGGGGCAGCCCGTCACCGAGCGTTCCGACGTGTTCCTGTGGGGCGCCCTCGTGGCGTTCGCGGCGGCGCGGCACGACCCGTTCGGCCACGGCTCCCCGCAGGAGCTCGCCCACCGGGTGGTGCACGAGGAGCCGGATCTGGACGGGCTGCCCCCGGGCCTGGAGCGGCTGGTACTGGCCGCCATGGCCAAGAACCCGGCCGACCGCCCGACCCCCGGTGAGCTGCTCCGCGAGGTCCTGTCGCTGGCCGGACCCGTGTCCGCGCCGGGGGCGGGTGAGCGGCAACGGGTGCGGGAGCTGCTGGAGCGTGAGTGGACGGGGGTGTCGGTCCGTCTGCCGAAGCCGCCGCGCAGGCCCCTGCGGGAATGGCTGGGGGCCGGGAGCTGAACGGGAAAGACCCCGGCGGCGTGCCGCGGAGGCGGCGTCCGACCGGGGTCTGTGCGGTGCGCCATCAGGGACTCGAACCCCAAACCCGCTGATTAAGAGTCAGCTGCTCTGCCAATTGAGCTAATGGCGCAGGCCCGAGGACCTGACGTCCTCGTGGCGACGGGGAAAACTCTACCCGATCTACGGAGTGGGCGATGCGGCCGGTTCGCCGACGGCGGTGGGCCGCTCCCGGAGGCTCCCGTCGGACCCGCGGCTTCGGCGGAGGCGCAGCAGCCAGAGCGGGATCAGGGCCGCGGCCGTCAGGGCGGCGGCCGCTCCGTAGCTCAGGGTGAAGGCCCACTCCTGCGGGTACGGGACGCCGGTCGGCGTGCCGAGGACCAGCACGGCCGCGGCGATCTGGGCGACGACCGCCATGGACACGTGCCGCACGATGGTGTTGACCCCGTTGGCGCCGCCGAGCTGGTCGAGGGAGACGGCGTCGGCGATGAGCACGGGCAGCGCCGAGTAGGTCACGCCGCCCGCCAGGCCGACCACCGCCCCGCCGACCACCAGCAGCGCGGGGGTGCCTCCGCCCACGGCGAGCAGCCCCAGCCCGAACGCGCCGGCCACCGCGCTGAGGGCCAGCGGCAGCCGGGTCCCGAACCGGGCGACGATGCGGCCGGTCACCGGTCCCGCGACGATGACCAGCACCGCTCCCGGCATGAGGAACAGTCCCGCCCGGTCCACGCCGACGCCCAGTCCCACCCCGCTGGCCTCCGGCAACTGCACCGCCTGCGGGATGAGGAAGAACAGGGTGCCCTGCCCGGCGGACACCAGGAAGGTGACCAGGTTCGCCGCCCAGACGTCGCGCTGCCGCATCACCCCCAGGTTGACGAGCGGCTGGGCGACCCGGCTCTCCACCGCGAGCAGCAGTGTGAACGCCGCCGCTCCGGCGGCGAGCAGACCGAGTGTCCACGGTCCGGTCCAGCCCCACTCCTCGGCCCTGCTGACCGCGACGAGCGGCCCGCCCAGGGCCGCGCTGAGCAGGACCGCGCCCAGCCAGTCGACGCCTCCTGCCCGCCCGCCCCGGTCGGAGGGGACCAGGAGCACGACGGCGAGCAGCGACAGCAGCGCCACCGCGGCGGTGGCCCCGAACAGGCCCCGGTGGCCGAAGCTTCCGGCGACCAGGCCGCCCAGGGGCAGGCCCAGCGCCCCGCCGACGCCGAACATGGAGCTGATCATCCCCGTGCCCAGTGCGGCGCGGTCGCGCGGCAGGTGGGCGCCCAGGATGGCGTAGGCCAACGGGAACACCCCTCCCGCGGCGCCCATGACCACCCGGCCCGCGACGATCGGCGCCAGGGACTCCCCCAGCGCCGCGAGCACGGCGCCGACCACGAAGACCACCAGCACCGCGCAGAGCACCCTCTTGCGGCCGAACAGGTCGCCCAGTCGCCCCGCGAGCACCGTGAGCCCGGCCGAGGAGACGAAGAACCCGGTGACCAGCCAGGCGACCTGGCTGGGGCTGCTTGCCGTGGTCTCCTGGACGTACGGCACGACCGGAACGATCGTGGTCTGCGCGGTGGCGTAGGCGAACGCGGCGAGGACCAGCGGCGCGATGACCCGGACCGGTGGGACGGGGGACTCTCCGGACGGTCGCGCCATACATCTCTCCTACTGACTGGTAAGCCAGAACTCAGACATCCAATCACAGGACGATATAGGGTCCGCCTTTCCCCGCGGTCGCCCGGGTGTGCGGTTTCCCGTGCTCACGGGCACGGGAAACCGCACGTCCGCTCAGAGTGCGAGGCCCAGCGGCTCCCGCAGGCGCTCCAGGTTGTTCTGGGTGATCGTCCAGAGCTTCTGCTGGCACTTGGCCACGTCGTCGACCATCGCCCGGTGGTCGTCGAGCACGGCCGTCGCGCGCTCGGTCAGCACCGCGCCCAGACGGCGGTCGTGGATCGACACCCCCCAGTCGGGACGCCCGATGTCGTCGAGGAAGTAGGCGAGCTTGGGATGCGAGATCAGGCTGATGATGGGGGTGCCGCAGCCGAAGGGGATCATCCCCGCGTGCCCGCGCATGCCGACGACCAGGCGGCAGTCGGTGTAGGCGGCCCAGATCTCGGCGTTGGACATGTCGTACATCGGCACCACGGGCAGCGAGATCCCGTGCTCGCGCCGCAGGTCGAACACGAACTTCTCGTCGCTGGCGATGTGCGCGGCGTAGCGCACGTCGGCGCGCTCGCGCAGCGCGGTGACGGCGTCGGCCATCTCCTTCAGGAAGTGGCCGTAGTCGTGCCCGAAGCGCAGCCCGGAGCGGTCGTAGGCGCAGTTGAGGAGGACGGTCTCGGCGCGTTCGACGGGCTCCTGCCATCCGGCGACCAGGTTGCGGGCGACCGTGGTCGGGCAGGGCTGGTAGACCACCCGCTCGGCCAGGTCGGCCGGGAGCAGCGCCCGGACCCGTTCGATCGACCCGTGGTTGCGCAGCCCGAAGAAGACCGACCCGCGCACCAGCAGGCGCAGGCTCTCCACGAAGCGCCGGTGGGCGTAGCTCTGCCCGTCGAAGACGTTGTAGCCCACGGCGAACACCACGACGGGGACGGTGATCCGCTCCAGCGTCTCGTCGGGCACGTTCCACTGCCAGCGGCTGTTGCCGTTGGGCGAGGTGTCGGGGATGAACAGGCCCCCGCCCCCGATCACCAGTCCCCGGCGGGCGTTGACCTCCTCCAGCAGCGGCTCGTCGAAGAGCCGGTGGGCGTGCACCGAGTGCCAGCGCCGGGGGGAGGCGTCGGCGTCGAAGACCAGCCGCACCGACTCGGGCAGCACCTTGTCGCCCGCGTTGCCCTGGTCGTCCATGTAGAACGCCACGTGCGCGAGCTGTTCGGCGGGGTCCGCCCCGGGTGCGGTCCGGCGCTCCTCGGCCCGGGCCCGCCGCAGCAGCAGTCCGCTCTTGCGGTCGGTGGGATCGGCGTCCAGACCCGCGCGGGCGTAGGCGACCTGGTGCTGCCGGTCCCCCCTGATCCAGGCGCACTCGGCGAGCAGCCCGAAGGCGCTCGCGGCGACCGCGGGGTCCTGGGTGGCCAGCAGCAGCCGGGCCTCGGCCTCGTCGTAGCGCGACACCGCCATCAGGGCGCGGCCCAGGGCCAGGTTGTGACGCGGGTCGAGCACCCCCTTCGGGTCGCGGACCCGCAGCAGGACGTCCACGGCCTCGTCGTAGCGGCCCATGGAGTGCAGCGCGGTCCCCGTGGCGAGCAGCGTCGCGGAATCGGCGCCGCACTCCTCCACCAGCCGCGTCCCGTAGTGCACCACCAGTTCGGGGTGCTTGTCTCCGGGCAGCGCGCAGAAGGCCCGGTACAGCTCCCGGTCGTCCAGGTCGTAGCGCCGCCACACCTCCTCGGCCCGCTCGTAGCCGACCTCGCCGCCGTTCCAGGGCTTGTGCCGTCCGGTGAAGTGGAGGACGACGACGTCGTCGGGGACGGGCAGGTCGCCCTCCAGGCGCCGCTTGACGAAGTTGAAGCGGCTGTCGAGGCGGACGAAGTCGCCGTCGAGCACGGCGTTGAGCACACCCTGGTCGTGCTTTTCCACGTCGTAGTCGCCCGAGCGGCCGACCTCGTCGAGGCGGGCGGCGAACTCCCCGGTCAGGTACTCGCGGTTGACGACCAGCAGGCCGCTGTTGAGCCGACCGGCCCCGCCCTCGGGGAAGAACTGCTCGACCGCGCCGATGCCCTCGCGCAGCTCCAGCAACTCCCCCAGGTCGCCCAGGACCACCATGTCGGTGTCGAGGGCGATGACGGTGTCGTAGTCGGACATCCGGAAGACGTCCAGGACGAAGTAGGCCTTGCGTACCAGGTAGCTGCCTTGGTCGCCCTTGACGTAGTCGTCGTAGCGGGCGGGGTCGACCCGCCGCAGCACGATCCGGGGGTACAGCCGCCGGATCGCCGAGACCGCCGCGGGACCGAGGTCGTCGTAGAGGACCACGAAGTCCGGGCAGGTCCGCGGGTTGTTCAGCACCAGGCTGCGCAGCAGGGTCAGGAAGCCGGGCAGGTAGTTGTCGTCCACGTAGGAGGCGAAGGCGACGCGCCGCTTTCCCGTGGCCGTCGTGGGGCCGGTCGCCGTGGTCGTCGGGGCGCTCATCGCAGCGAGATCCTCATGTCGGTCGTCCTCCTGGCGTGGGCCATGACCCACTCCTTCTCGTACCGGTAGGCGTGCACCGGGGTGATCGGCAGTTTCATGGCCGCCGGCAGCCGGTAGGCGCCCGTCTCGTAGAAGTCGAACCCGATCAGGTCGATCTTCGGACTGACGTCGAGGAAGTCGAGGAGACGGAGCATGTTGAAGCCGGTGGTCGGGATGTTCGGGGCCTCGGGGTCCGCGACCAGCGCGCGGTCGACGACCGGCCAGCGCAGGCTGCGGTCCCCCACGTACCGCTGCGCGCCCGGCACCAGTTTCCGGATCGACTGCTGCCAGGTGTGCTGCAGGCCGCCGAAGACGAGCCGGACCGTGACGGGCTCGCCCCAGTTGAAGGCGTGCTTGTGGATGGAGGCGTGGATGTCGGTGCGGGCGCCCGTGACCGGTTCGTCGATGACGTAGGAGTTGAACCGCACGACGAGGTCGTAGGAGTCGATCTCGGCGCCCATCGGGCACTGGCGCAGCCGGGCGGAGTTGGCGACCAGGCAGACGCTCCTGCCCTCGATGAGGTTCCGGAAGTCGCTGACCCCGATGACCCGGGTGCCGCCCAGCTCGGGGTCGGGCATCGGCGGGGTGCGGGTGGCGCGCAGGTAGTCGGTGACCGCCTCCACCAGCGCCCTCGACCCCGCCAACCGGTCGGGCTCCGCGGCGGCGAGGACGCCGACGTAGTCGCTCAGGGCGGCGCGCGTGTCGGCCTCCGGGCGCCCCTGGTCGATCAGCCGCAGCAGGGCGCGGGCCAGTCTCGGCCGGGCCTCGGACCACCGGCCCCGGTCCCGCAGGTCGAGTCCGGCGGCCCACTCCTCCTCGACCGGGACGTCGGTGTCGGTGTCCCCCGCCTGTTCGCGCAGCAGGTCGGCGCAGCGCCGCAGCAGCTCCCCCCGGCCGCGCAGCGCCGCCACGTGCGCTCCGACTCCTTGGTCGTCGCTGGTGACGAGGTTCAGGTACTCCTGGTGCGCCTCGACCGCGCCCTCGACGTCCCCCCGGGCCTCCAGGATGCGGGCGCGCAGCCGCCACCCGGCGCGGGACCTGGATCTGGCGACCAGGACCGCGTCGCAGGCGCACATGCCGAGCTCCGGCAGTCCGGCCCTGAGCGCCTGGTCCCCGGCGCGCAGGACGGCGTCCAGCAGCTTCGGGTCGACCTCGGTCCACGGCTGCCGCTCCTCGTACAGCGCGCGTGCCCGTTCCGGGTCGGCCAGCATCGCGGTGACCCGCTCCACCAGGGCACTGGTCGCCTCCCGCAGCCGGAGCAGGGCGGGATCCCGCCCGCTCTCGACCCTGCGGCTGTGGTCGACGAACCGGTGCACGCAGCCCAGCAGCGCCTCCAGCGCCGCGGACGCGTCCTGCCCGCCCGGGCCCTCCTGGCGTGCTGCGCCGGGACGGCCCGCGATCTGTCTGAGCCAGCCGGTGCGGTGCTTGAACATGGTCCTCCCGAGCAGACGTGTCCTTGTGCCGGAGACAGCCGCGGCCCCGCGCGGACCGCGGCGCTCTCCACGGGGCAACTGGGCCGCGGGGCGGCGTTCCCGGCTCTCCCGGTCTCGGCGGTGCCGCGCGCGACTGCCGGCGTGCGCTCCCGGGCCTCCGCGGGGATTCGCGGCCGAGGGGGAAGGACCATTGATCCAGGGCGGGATGGCGTTCAGGTGTACCGGTGGCGAAGAGCAGACCAACACCGTCCGTCATCCGCTCCTCTCCCACGGCAGAGGCGTCTCGGAACAACAAAAACCCCGGTGCCGAGGCTCGTGGTGAGCCTGCACACCGGGGGGAGTGGATCGGGTGCGCCATCAGGGACTCGAACCCCGAACCCGCTGATTAAGAGTCAGCTGCTCTGCCAATTGAGCTAATGGCGCCTGCCGCGTGGGCTGTCTCGGAGCGGCGGCCGAACCGCTCCGACTCCGGTAACTCTAGCAGGCCCCAGGCCTGCCCGCGAACGGATTCGCCCCGTCCGCCGTCGGGTGCCCGCCTCGGAAGACGGGCACCCGGCAGGACCCACGGGGGGCGGCGGTCATGACCATGTCAGGACCACGGTGAGGATGATGGCGATCGCCACGACCACGCCGACGCCGACAAGGACGTAGGGCAGGACGGGGCGCCGGGGCTCGGCCTCGGTCTCCCTGTTCTCGACGACGAACCGCTGGAAGCTCTGGGTCGAGCCAGCCGGGTCGGTCTGCTGTTCCTCGTTGTGTGACATGAGTCAGACCATAGCGACTCCTGACGGGTGCTTGGCGCGTCCGGCGTGGGTTTTCGGACGTTTCCCACCGTCAGAGGCGTGGTTTTCCCGGCGAGTACGGGGCCGCCTCAGCCGCCGCGGGCCCGGCTGATCAGCTCCTCGTGCACCCGGCTCGGGCGTCCGGCCCGGCGCAGCGCCAGGGCGGCGGCCCCGTACTCGCCGGAGACGGCGACAACCGGACGCACCCCGTAGCGGGCGACGAGCGCCTCGCGCACCCGTTCGGCCACGGGCCCGCCCCGCAGCACCGCCCCCGCCAGTACCAGCGGCGGCCGGACCGGTTCGGCGACCACCGCGGCCAGACTCCCCAGCAGTCGCGCCGCCGCGTCGGCCACGATCTCCGTGGCGGCCCTGTCGCCGCCCTCCGCCGCGTCGCACACCCGGGGCGCCAGGGAGCCGAGTTCGGCCGGGGCCACGGTGTAGGCCGCGCCGATGAGCGCCTGCTGGTTGCCCGCCGGAACTCCGAGAGCGACCGCCAGACTCTCGGTGAGAACCGTGTCACATCCGCGTCCGTCCAGAGCGGCCAGCGCGGCCCGCAACCCGGCGATCCCGATCCACACGGCCGAGCCCTCGTCGCCCAGCAGCCAGCCGTATCCGTCGCAGCGGCGCTCGATCCGGCCGTCGCGCACCGCCGCGGCCACCGCGCCGGTGCCCGCGATGAGAACCGCGCCGCTCGTCTGCGCGGTACCGGACGCGAACGCCACCACGATGTCGTCACCGACCTCGGGCAGGCCGGGGAGCCCCAGACCGCGCCAGGCCCGTCGCACGGTCTCCTCGGTGCGCGCCAGTCCCGCCGCGCCCGCTCCGGCCACCCCGAACACCGCGCCCACGACGCTGACCGGTCCCGCCGCGCGCAGCGACGTGGCCACCACGTCCACGAAGGACGCGGCGGGGTCGGCGCTGGAACGCTGGTTGGCCCCGCCCGCACGTCCGTGGCCGCGGACACTGCCGTCGAGGCCGACCACGAGGCAGCGGGTGTGCGTGCCGCCCGCGTCCACTCCGAGGACGACTTCCTCTTCCATGCCCCGCAACCTTACAGACGGCCGCCCTCCCACCCCCGCGACGCTCCGCGGCGCCCGCCGACCGCGTTCTTCCGCCGGACCGGACCGGTGCGGAGCGGGACATTTTGTCACCGAACACGTACCCTTCTTCTCCCCAGTCACTGTTGTCCGATTCTTTCCCTGCTGAGACGGGCAACCGGGGGTAGGGGCGACCTTGAGGCGCCCGCCGTCCTGTGCACGATCAGGGCGACCGCCCGATCACACTTATGTAGCGACCAAAACCGACCTTTGCTCCCTTACACCCATTGACGGGAGCTCTCGGAAGAAAGAAACTTTCCAACATGGACCAGACAGCGAAGAGAAGCGACAGCAACGGGCACTCCTCCCACGGAGACGGGTCCACGCCCAGCACGGTGCTGAAGATCCGCTCACTGCTGCCTTCGCTGGCGCCCGCTGAGCAACGTGTCGCCCAGCGGATCATCGACGACCCCGAACGGGTGGCGGCCTCCTCCATCACCCAACTGGCGAGGGACTGCGACACCTCAGAGGCCACCGTCATCCGGTTCTGCCGCACCATCGACTTCGCCGGCTACCGGGACCTGCGGCTGAGGCTGGCCGCCGAGGCGGGCCAGGCCCGGGGCGCGCGCGGCGGCACCCAGGAGATGACCGGCGACATCAACCCCGACGACACCCTGGTGACCGTCGTCCAGAAGATCGCCTTCGCCGACGCCCGCGCGGTGGAGGACACCGGCTCCCAACTCGACGTGGACACCCTCCAGCACGTCATCGAGATCCTCGCCGGAGCACGCCGCATCGACGTCTACGGCGTCGGCGCGAGCGCCTTCGTCGCCGCGGACTTCCAGCAGAAGCTGCACCGCATCGGCATGATCTCCCACGCATGGACCGACGCCCACTCCATGCTGACCAGCGCGGCGGTACTCCGCTCCGGCGACGTGGCCGTGGGGATCTCCCACAGCGGTTCCACCAGCGACACCGTCAACGCACTCGCCGAGGCGCGCCGCAAGGGCGCCTCCACCGTGGCGATCACCAACTTCCCCCGCTCGGCCATCAGCGAGGCCAGCGACCACATCCTCACCACCGCGGCCCGCGAGACCACCTTCCGTTCCGGCGCGACCGCCAGCCGTCTGGCCCAGTTGACGGTCATCGACTGCGTGTTCGTCGGACTCGCCCAACTGCGCTACACCGACACTCGCGCGGCGCTGGAGTCCACCTACGAGGCGGTGCGTGGACTGCGCGTCTCGCGCGAGGACCGGCGCAGATCCTAGGAGGTCCGACGTGCCCCGCCGGGGAAGGCCAGAGCAGCACGGACACGAGACAGCGGTAGGCGGTGACCGGAGCACGGTCGCCACCGGCGAAGGAGACGAGATGCGAACCGCACCGACAGAGATCGTGCGTGTGCCCACCGAGGCGCGCAACAGCGGCACCAACGACATCGACCTGCTGCCCACCGTGGACATACTGCGTCTGATCAACGCCGAGGACGTGACCGTGCCGCACGCCGTGGCGGCGGTCCTCCCCCAGCTCGCCAAGGCCGTCGACCTCGGTGTGGAGGCGCTGCGCGGCGGCGGCCGGGTGCACTACTTCGGAGCGGGCACCTCCGGCCGCCTCGCCACGATGGACGCCGCCGAGCTGCCGCCGACCTTCGGCGTCGCCAGCGACCGGGTGGTCGCCCACCACGCGGGCGGTCCCACCGCACTCGTGCACGCCCGTGAGGGGGTCGAGGACGACTTCGCCGGAGGGCGCGCCGACGCGGCCACCGTCACCGCAGCCGACCTGGTCATGGGCCTGACCGCGAGCGGACGCACCCCCTACGTGGCCGGCGCCCTGCAGCGCGCCCGCGAGGTGGGCGCGCGCAGTGTGCTGGTCAGCGCCGACCCCCGTTCCGCGCTCGCCGCCGACGTGGACGTGCACGTGGGCGTGGACACCGGCGCCGAGGTGATCGCGGGGTCCACCCGGATGAAGGCGGGAACCGCGCAGAAGCTCGTGCTGAACGCCTTCTCCACCGCGGTCATGGTGCGCCTGGGCTACACCTACTCCAACCTGATGGTCGGCGTGGTGGCCACCAACGCCAAACTGCGCGGACGCATGGTCACCATCCTCACCGAGGCCACCGGGCTGTCCGAGGAGGTCTGCGCCGAGGCCCTGGGCCGCGCCGACGGCGACACCCGCATCGCCCTGGTCTGCCTCCTCACCGGCGCGGAGGTGCCGACCGCGGCCGACGCGCTGCACGCCGCGCACGGATCGGTGCGCGCGGCCCTGCGGCAGCTCACGCGGCCGTGAGTCCGCGCCGCCGTCGCGGGGGCGGGATGGCCCGCCCCCGCGGGGCGGCCGCGTCACTCGGGACGCTCGGCCGCCAGCGCCTCGTCCACGCCCGTCTCGTAGGGGCCGAGGAAGGTCGGCTCCGGACGCAGCAGCATGTCGAAGAGCGCCTTGACCGCGGCGGGCACCTCGCGCACGTGCCCGTACAGCATGGCCGGAGCGCGGTCGTCCCACGCCGGGTCGCCGACGCCGACCGCGTCCAGCCCGGCCGTCCGGCACAGCGCCACCGCCCGGGGCAGGTGGAAGGTCTGGGTGACGACGGTGGCCGCCTCCACCCCGAAGACCTCGCGGGCCCGTACACACGACTCCCATGTGCTGAACCCCGCGTAGTCGCGCGCGATCTTCACCTCGGGCACCCCCGCGGCGACGAGGTAGCCGTACATCGTGTCGGTCTCGTTGTAGTGCTCCCGGCTGTTGTCCCCGCTGACCAGCAGCGCCTCGACCCGCCCCGAGCGGTACAGCTCGACGGCCAACTCCAGGCGGCGCTCCAGCAGCCGGGTGGGCTCCCCCTCGGGGGTGACCCCGGCCCCCAGCACCAGCGCGACCGGCCGCTCGGGGATCCGCGCCAACGGGTGCCGGTGCTCCGCCGTCGCCGCGTACAGCCAGCCGACCGGGGCGAACGCCGCCACCGCCAGCAGCCCCGCGGCGAGCCCCGCCCGCCGCCACCGCCGCCCGGTCCGTCCCCGGCGGCCGGATCCGCCCTGTTTCCCGTCCGAAGTCGAAGTCGTCACACCCGGTCAGACGAACCGACCGGCCGCGGTGTTCCGGACACGGGCCGCGCCTACCGGTTCCCGCCGAACAGCCGGCCGAGCAGTCCCGCGCCCCCCGCCTCCGGAAGCTGCGGCGACGGCGTGGCGCGCGGAGCCTCGTCCGGCAGTCCCACGAGGGAGCGCAGCGCCGCCCGCTTCCCGGGGAGTCCCCAGGCGGTCAGCACCTCGGCGAGTCCGCTGCCGTCCCAGCCCCCGCCGTCGACCTCCGCGACGGCGGTCAGCACGTTGCGCTGCTCCTGGTCGCAGCCGCCGAAGTCGACCGGCCCGGCGGGCCGCTCCCCGGTCGGCCGGGGGCCGAAGACCGATTCCAGGGCGTCGGCGACGACGATCCCCCAGCCGTCCGGCCCCGTGTAGGCGAGGACCCGCCGCAGCCGCTCGGTCCTGGCCGCGCGGAGCTCCTCGTCGTCGACCGCGCCGACCGCCAGCATGCCCAGATGCGCCGGTTCGACCGCCCCCGACTGCGGCAGGCACGTGGCGAAGTGGTCCTCCCAGTACTCGACGTCGAGGAGGCGGGCCACCGCCTGCTCCGGGACGGCCGGGCCGTGGACGAGGCCCAGCGCCAGGGCCGCGGCGAACACCAGGTCGTCGTCGGCGTCGTTGAGGAGCTGTCCCAGGTGCACGGTCACGGTGGCGTCGGCCGGATCGGCGAGCATCCCCAGCGCCCACACCTCCGCGGGCAGCGGACGCAGGTCGGGGTCGGCCTGGCGGGGGTCGCCCGCGTTCAGCAGGGCGGGCACGATCCGCTCGGCCTCCTCCGGATACCAGGCGAGGATGTAGGCGGCCCACTCGGCCACCGACTCCCCGCCCCGGTTGGCCCTGCCCTCCAGCACGCCCAGCAGGACGTCCAGCCGGTCGCGGACCGCCTCGTAGGCGGCGAGCTCGGCGGCCACGACGGCCGTGCCGTTGTCGTGTCCGAGCGCCCGGAGCCGACCGGTGATGCGGCGGCGCTCCTGTTCGTCGGGGGCCTCGGCCAGCCATCCGGCGTACTGGTCGCGCGCCGTCCCCGCGTCGGCTCCCGACACCCACGCGACCTCGTCGCGCCACAGCGCGAGATCCCGCCGGTCCGGCAGGTGGTCTGCCATGGCGGGTACGGCCAGCTCCTGTACCAGGTTGAGCACCTGGTGCCGACCGGGCACTCCCTGCTCGACCAGGTTCAGCAGGAACTCCACCGCCCGGGGAGCCGCCGCGTAGCCCGGTCCGGGGTAGGCGAGGATCTCGTGCAGCGCCACCAGGGACGCCTCCTGCTCCACGCCGCGCACCCCGCGCAGCAGACCGGGAATCTCCTTCCCGCGTTCGGGGGCGAGCGCACCCCAGTCGACGTCGTCCAGGCCGTGCAGCGGGTCAGCTCCGCGGTTGCCGTTCATACCCGCGATTATGTCGCGTTCGCGCGGCGGCCCGCTCCCTCCGGCCGCGCGGCCCCTCCCGACCCGGCGGGCACGGCGCTCACTCCGCCTCGACCACGATCTTGCCCCGGGTGTGGCCCTGCTCGGCGAGCCGGTAGGCGTCGGCGGCCTGCTCCAGCGGGAACACCTCGGCGACCTCGACGGTGACCTTTCCCTCCTCGACCAGTCCCACCAGCGCGGCCAGGTCCTCCGGGTCGGGGCGGACGAAGAGGTACCGGCCGCCGTACTCGGTGACCCCGGGGTCCACGACGGACACCAGTCGCACGCCGGGAGCGGACACCTCGGGCGTCACCGCGAGCGCCTCGCCGCCCACCAGGTCGAGGATCACGCTCACCCCGCCGGGGGCGATCCCGCGCACCCGCTCGGCCAGCCCGTCCCCGTAGGCCACGGGTTCGGCTCCCAAAGAGCGCAGGTAGTCGTGGTTGGGCGGTGAGGCGGTGCCGATGACGCGGGCGCCGTGCGCCACCGCGACCTGCGTCGCCAGCGATCCCACTCCTCCGGAGGCGGCGTGGACCAGCACCGTGTCGCCCTCGCCCACCCGCAGGACACGCACCAGCGACTGGTAGGCGGTGAGCCCCGCCAGCGGCAGTCCCGCGGCCTGCGTCCACGACAGGTTGGCGGGCTTGCGGGCGAGCGTGCGCACCGGCGCGGCCACCTGCTGGGCGAACGTGCCGCGCCGCACCACGTCCTCGCGGACGTAGCCGATGACCTCGTCGCCCACGGAGAACTCCGGAACCGCGACCCCTGGCCGCTCCACGACCCCCGCGACGTCCCACCCGGGGATCACCGGGAAGAAGACGTCCACGAGCTCGTCCATGTACCCCTCCCGGATCTTCCAGTCCACCGGGTTGACCGCGGCGGCCCTGACCCGGACCAGCACCGAGTCGGGTCCCACCTTGGGCTCGGGGACGTCGGCGGTCCTCAGCAGTTCGGGTCCCCCGTAGGAGTCGTAGACGACGGCCCTCATTCTCGCTCCCCTCTCGCAGGTCACCGCTCCTCGCGCCGCCGCTACCCGCGATCGGCGCCTTCGCACCCGCATTCCGCCCGAAGCGGCCGCAACCGGCTCTGTCTGTCATCACCCGCTGCTAATGATCAAAAGCGCACGCAGGTGGGAACGATGACCATGCGGGTCCCTCCCGCGAACGCGCACACCGGGTGAAGGAGGCTCATGCCGCGGCTTGCCATCGACGCGACGTGCCTTCCGCAGTACGACAAGCTGGACCGGCCCACCCGGGAGCGGTTGGCCGCGATCACCCGCAAGTTCCGGGAGCTGCCGCTGCCCGCGCTGCTGGCCCACCCCGACCTGCGCATCCGGGCGCTTCCCGAGGGCCAGGACCCGCGCGTCCGCACGTTCCGCATCAGCGACTCCTGGACGGGGGTGATGCTGGCGCCCGAGTCCGGCGAGACGTTCCTGCTGGTGCACCTGCTGCCGCGGGAGAACGCCGAGAAGTGGGCGGCCGACCAGCGCCACGACGTCAACACGGTGATGGGCACCCTGGAGCGGCGCGACGCCAGCGCTCTGGAGGAGCGCACCGGCCGCGCCGACCCGCTTCCCGCCCCCGAACCCGAACCCGAACCCGCGTCCGTCCCCGCTCCGGCCGCCGACCCCTCCCTGTTCTCCGACGTCGGCGACGAGGCGCTGCGCCAACTCGGCGTGGACGACGAGATCGTCCGGTTCAGCCGCACCCTGACCACCCGCGCCGAACTCGCCGACTGGGGACCGGCCATCCCGCAGGACCAGTTCGAGGTGCTGCTCCACCTGGCCGAGGGCACGCCCGTGGACCAGGTGATGCGCGAGGTCGTGCAGCCGCGCCGCGCGGTGTCGGGCGGCCCGGTCGCTCCCGACGACTACGACACCGCCATCCGCAACACCCGGCACCGGGTCATGCTGGTCGACGACGACGATGACATCGAGGAGGTGCTCAGCCGCGGGTTCGACGCCTGGCGGGTGTTCCTGCACCCCACCCAGCGCGCACTGGCCTACCGGCCGGTGTTCAACGGTCCGGCGCTGGTGTACGGCGGCCCGGGCACCGGCAAGACCGTGGTGGCGCTGCACCGGGTCAAGCACCTGGCGGAGAACCTGCCGCTAGGGGGCCGGGTGCTGCTGACCAGTTTCACCAACGCCCTGGTGGAGTCGGTCCGACGGGACCTGGCGCTGCTGCTCGACGAGGAGCTGCGCGCCGACGTGGACGTGATCACCGCCGACAAGCTCGCGTTGACCGTGGTGCGCGAGGAGTGGCCCGACGTGGGGCTGCGCCGCGACTCCGACGCGCGCGGCATGTTCGCCAACGTCGTCCGCAAGCACGGACTGCCCTGGTCCGCCGACTTCGTGTTCCACGAGTACCGGCACGTGGTGATGGCGCAGGGCATCACCACCGTCGACGGCTACCTCGACCCCGACGCGCGGCGCGGCCGCTCCACGCCGCTCACCGTGGAGCAGCGGCGCGAGATCTGGAACGCCATCTCCGTGGCGCGCGCCTGGATGCGGCGCACCAAGCAGTTGCCGACGCTGGAGTTGCACGCGGCGGCCACCCGCATCCTCGACGGCCGGTCGGACAGGCCGTACACCAACATCGTCGTCGACGAGGCCCAGGACCTGCATCCGGCACAGTGGCGGACGCTGCGCGCGGCGGTGGCGCCCGGCCCCAACGACATGTTCATCGCGGGCGACAACCGGCAGCGCATCTACGACAACACCGTCTCCTTCAGGCAGTTGGGCATCAACGTCGTGGGCCGGTCGCATCCGCTGCGGGTGAACTACCGCACCACCACCGAGATCCTGACCTGGGCCGAGCAGATCATGCGCGGCCAGCGGACCGCCGAACCGGGCGCGGGCACCCCGGAGCCGCCCGGCTCCACCCGGTCCCTGCTGCGCGGCAACCCGCCGGTGCTGTACGGGGCGCCCGACGCCGCCGCCGAACTGGCGGCCCTGGCCGAG
Source organism: Thermobifida halotolerans (assembly GCF_003574835.2). NCBI lineage: Bacteria > Bacillati > Actinomycetota > Actinomycetes > Streptosporangiales > Nocardiopsidaceae > Thermobifida > Thermobifida halotolerans. Next base: position 3,249,447 of record NZ_CP063196.1, read on the forward strand.
CAGGTCCGTTCCTGGCTGTCCGGCGGGATCGCGCCGGGCGACATCTGCGTGACGGCGCGCACCCGCCGGGGCGTCACCGAGGTCGTCAGCGCGCTGCGCGCCCACGGACTGCCCGCCTCCCGCTTCAACCCGCAGCAGCACACCGTGGACGACTCGGCGGACACGGTCCGGGTCACCACCATGCACGGGGTCAAGGGGTTGGAGTTCCGCGCCGTCGCCGTGTCCGGGGTGACCGCCACCGCCCTGCCGCTGATGGAGGGCGTCACCAGTCCCGATCTGGACGAGAACCAGCACCGTTCGGACCTGGCCGCGCAGCGCAGTCTGCTGTACGTGGCGTGCACCCGGGCGAGGGAGGCGCTGTACGTGAGCTGGCACGGCGAGCCCAGTCCGTTCCTGCCGCCGGACTGAGGCGGCCGCGCGAGGGTGCGGGCTCAGCCGCCCACGCCGACGCTGTTGTCCGGCGCGCCGTCGCCGTGTTCGGGCAGGTCTCCGCGTTCCACCGGGCTCTCGGGGCCTCCCGGGGCCTCGACGGCTCCGCCGGTGGGTTCCTCCCCGTCCGTCGGCTGTGCCGGGGCGGCTCCGGCCGCGGCCGAGGCGAGGGCGTCGCGGTCGACGCTGTCGCGGTCGGCGTCGAGCCGGACGACGTGGTCGCCGTGGACGACGACGTACTCGTGCCGGTCGCCGCTGGTCCGGTACCAGCCGTTGGCGTCCTGCTCGCAGGTGACCGCGGAGTCCGCCGCCGCGACGCCGCCGTTGACGGTCGGCAGCCGGACGCAGTCCTCCTCACCCGTGACCGTGCCACGGGTGACGGTCAGCCACACGATGTCGCCGCCGGAGGTGTAGGCGGCCTGGTAGCCGTCCTCGCCGTAGACCCCCGCGGACTGCTCGGCCAGAGCATGTCCGGGCAACTGGACGCTGTAGATCAGTTCGGGTGCGGCGCCCTGCGCCGCGGCCCCCTCGCGCACCCCGGCGGGCAGTTCCGGGGCGCCTCCCGCCCCCTCCTCCTGGCTGGCGGCCCCACCGGAGCCCTCGACTGCCTGCCCGCACCCGGCGAGCAGCACCACCAACGCGGAAGCGCCCGCGTACCCGAAGATCCGTCTCATCCGTCCACGGTGCCATCCCGGCCGCGCCTCCGGCCAGAGGCCACGGCAGGCCGATTGCGGCCACCGCGGCGGCTCGGCGGTCGTCCGTGAAGACGACCGGGGGCGCCGCGTGGGGCGCGGGCGGATGTCCCGGCTCCCAGAACGCGGAGGCGTCAGCGCCTTCGGGCTCGCACCGGTACGGCAGTTCCCGCGCTCCGGTGAGCGCCGAGGCGGTCCCGTCACCGGCGTCGAGGAGCGGTCCGGACACCGGCCCGATGATCTCCACACGGCTGGAGTGTGCGCCCATCAGGAGAGCGAGAGGCGCGGCCCGGCCGCCGCACCGCCGTAAAGACCCCGGCCTCCGGGAAACCCGTCGACCGACGGAGCACGACACGTTCCCCTCCGCACCGCAACATGCCGGAACAGACGTTCGGGAAGATTCCCCCACCTCCCACTGCCCGGAGGGGCGGGAAGCGAGGCCGTCGCCCAGCCGCCCCCGTGGAGAGACCCCCCGGACAGAAGCGGGCGGCGGTAGAGTGCGAGGTGTCTGGTCACAGACCGTCGCCCGGTCCTCGCCGCCGTGTTCGCCGGGGGTTCCGGGCGTTCTCCGCACGCTGTTCCTACGTCTCAGGTTGGTCTTCTCTCATGCGCCTGGTCTTCACCAACGCCGATCCGGACACGTTCGACGAGTACCGGGGCCGGTTCGTCCGCCGGGTGCTCGACCACGGACGCGAACAGGACCTCAGGGTGCCCCGGCGCGCCCTGGAGGAACTGCTGGACTTCAAGTACGGCGGGCTCAACGAGGGCGGCGACGGCCTGCTGGCCCGCTGGCACGTCGCCGACGTGGCCGCCCTGATGCTGCACTGGCTGCCCAACCGCGGCGGCCGGCCCCCGCTCCAGGCCGCCGACGTACGCGCCGCCCTGGACGCCTGGCTGCGGTTCCTCGACGACCGCGGCCTGCTCGACGAGCGCTCCGACTCGCCGGAGGAACTGCTCGCCGTGGCCGCCTCGCTCGCCGATCCCTACCGCGAGGCGATCGCCAACCCCGCCGAACACCGGGTCGGCGCCTACCTCCACCGCCTGATGGACGACCTGGGCTACGACGTGGACGACCCCGAGCAGGTCGCGGAGTTCGAGGACCGGGTCGCCGACGGCGAGATCCCCGTCGACGAGGAACTCCTGGCGGCCGTCGCCGAGGGCGAGGCGGTCGGCCTCAAGCCGCTCGTCGCCGGTCCGGGGCGGGCGGGATACACCTGGCAGGCTCCCCGCCTGCTCTCCGACAGCGAGATGGACGCGGCGATCGAGGCCGCCCCCACCATCGCCCGCCTGCGCGCGCAGGCGCCCGACGAACTGCCCAAGGACTCGGCCGAGGCGTGGGGGGTGGCCTTCGCCGCGGTCGGTGACGCGGTCGCCGAGACGATGGACCTGGACGAGGACTCCTTCGTCGACGCCTTCGGGCTCGACCCCGACGAGTTCGCCGTGGCGATCCTGACCTCGCTGTTCATCGAGGACACGGCGCTGCCCGTGTCGCTGCTGGTGGAGACGGTGGCCGTGCTGGGCGAGTGGATCGACCTCGGCGGCGCGCTGCCCGACGCCGAGCAGGCCCGCTTCACCACGGCCGTGGGACTGGTCCTCGGCGAGCTGGAGAAGCTCGGCGCCGTGGAACGCGAGGAGCCGGACGCGGACGCCGACCCGCTCGACGAGCCGGTCTACCGGCTGACCCCGCTCGGCACGACCGAGGCGTTCGGCGAGTTGAGCTACGAGGGCTACCTGATCCGCGAGTTCGACGAGCTGATGGCCGAGGACGCCGAGGTGCTGCTGGAGCGCGCGGCGGCCGGGAAGACGTTCGGCGAGACCGACCTGGACGCCTGGATCTCGGCGCGCGGAGCCGGGACCGCCATGCGGGAGCTGGTCGCGGTGGCGCGCCGCACCGACGACTGCACCCACCGTGCCGCGGTGCGCGCCGTCACCGCCGAGCACGCCCCCGCCGCCCGTCCCGCCTACGAGGAGCTGCGCGACGACCCCGGTTTCGGCACCCAGGCCCGTAGCTGGCTCTTCGACGCCGGTTTCCTCAAGGAGAGCGACCTGCAGTCCGGCGACCTGCCCTGGGTGATGCTCGACAGCATCGCCGCCCTGGCCCGCATGGACCTGCTCGGTTCCGAGCAGTGGGAGGAGATGCCGGTCCGGGCGGGCGGCGCCTCCCTGTTCGACATGGCGCTGTCGCTGCGCCACCCCGAGACCCGGTTCCTGCTCACCTGGTTCGGGGACAACCACCCCGACCCCAAGGTGCGCAAGGAGGCCCGCACGACCCTGCACCGGTTCACCAGCGACGCGACCCGGCGCTCCTGAACCGCGTGGGCCGCGCGCGGCCCGCCGTCGCCTACCCTGGTTCGCCGGACCGAACGGGGAGGTGTGGTGCGCGGCAGCGGAGGTGTGCGGGAGTCCCGGGACGAGGCGAGGGGTTCCGCGACGCGCGGCAGGCTCGACGCCGAGTGGGAGTCGCACCGGCCCGTGGTGTTCGGGGTGGCCTACCGGCTGCTGGGTGAGGTGGGCGCGGCCGAGGACGCGGTACAGGACGTGTGGCTGCGCGCGGCCCGGGCCGACCTGTCCGGGGTGCGCGACCTGCGGGCGTGGCTGGTCAGGGTCACCGGGCGGCGCTGCCTGGACCTGCTGGGCTCCGCGCGCCGCAGGTACGAGGTCTATCCGGGGCCGTGGCTGCCCGAGCCGCTGCCCACCGGCGCCGACGCCGCACAGCCGGTGCTGGTGGAGGAGTCGGTCACCACCGCGGCGCTGATCGTGATGGCCGAGCTGAAGCCCGACGAGCGGGTGGCGTTCGTGCTGCACGACGTCTTCGACGTGCCGCACGCCGAGATCGCGGAGATGCTGCGGGTCTCCCCCGCCGCCTGCCGCCAGCTCGCCTCGCGGGCGCGGCGCAGGGTCCGTGCCGCCACCGCCCCGCCCGAACCCTCGCGCGGCGAGCGCGAACGGGTGCTGGCCGCGTTCCGCGCCGCCTACCGCGACGGCGACCTCGACGCCCTGGTGCGGCTGCTCCACCCGGACGTCGTCTACACCACCGACGGCGGAGGCCAGGTGTTCGCGGCCCGGATTCCCATCGTGGGCGCGACGCGGGTGGGCGGGACCATGCTGCGGGTGGCCCGCAGGCGCGGTCCGGCACTGCTGCTTCCGTTCGAGGTCAACGGGGAGATCGGCGCGCTGTGCTACTGGCGGGGCGAACTCGCCTCGGTGGACACCTTCGGCTGGGAGGGCGACCGCATCGCCGCGATCCGCCGGGTGCTCAACCCGCACAAGCTGTCACACCTGGGGTGGCTGCGTCGTCTTCCTGGCGACCCGGGATGACCGGGACGACAAGGAAGGAGCGACGTGACCGCCACTCGGATGAAACTCGCCCAGACCGCCCCCGGCCCCTCCGCCGCCTTCGCCGCGGTGGACCGCTCGCTGCGCGAGGGCCCGCTCGACCCGGTGCTGCGGGAACTGGTGAAGATCCGCGCCTCCCAGCTCAACGGCTGCGTGTACTGCCTGGACATGCACGCGGCCGAGGCGCGCAGCAACGGGGAGCGTGAGGACCGGCTGCTGCAGTTGGTGGTCTGGCCGGAGTCGGAGCTGTTCACCGACGCCGAACGGGCGGCGCTGGCCTACACCGACCAGGCCACCCGTCTGGTCGACGGTGTGGACGACCCCACGTGGGATGCGCTGGCCGAGCACTTCACCACCGAGGAGATCGGCGCGCTGGTCGCGCAGGTGGCGCTGATCAACGCCTACAACCGGATCGGGGTGCCCACGCGCCGACGCCCCGGGGACTGAGGCCGGGTGGGCCGCGTCCCGTCGGGGGCGCGGCCCCGCACCGGTCGGGACCTGGTCTGTCCACAGGACGCACGGCGGGGCTGTCGGAGAACGGCGCGGCGGCCTAGTGTGGAGTCCACAGCCGCGTCACCCGCCCCGGGTGGTTCTCGTCGCCCCACGCGGCAGGTCCTCGACCTGTCCGGGAGGCGTGCATGGGTGTTCGGGAACTGGTGTGGGCGGCCCGTACGGTGCCGTTGGTGCTTCGGGTCCAGGGGTTCTTGAGCTGGGTGGGCGCCCGACGGCAGGTGTCCCGGGAACCCGCGTCCGGATCGGTCGTCCGCTGCTACGACTATCTGAGTCTCGACTCGTGGGCGGAGCCCCGCGCCGACTCCCCGCGACCGCGCTCCGAGTGTCCCGAGGAGAGCGAACTGCTGGATTTCCTGCTGCTCGCGCGGATGCTCGAGGTGGTGGTGGAGCGGTGCGACCGCGTTCCCGGGGCGGTGGGCCGGGAGCACGGATGGGTGCTGCCCGGTCCGGAGTATCCGTCACTGCCCGCGGAGGCCGCGCGGGTGTGGCGTGCGGGGGTGGAGCTGCTGGCGGTGCTGTGGGCGCATCGCGTCCCCGGTGAGCAGGCCGGGGACCCGGTTCCGGCGCGGTGGCTGGAACTCCTGTGCGCGGCCGACGGCGGCACGGTTGCCGTGCGCGTTCTGGAAGGGCTGGACGGAGGGCTGGGAGACTTCGGGTGCTCTCTCGCCACCCGGCTGCTGGAGTCGCTGGGGCTGGTGTGCTTCCGCTACGACCTCGACCTCGGGGAGTGCTGCGTGCTCACCCCGTTGGGGCGGCACGCGGCGGCACTGCTGCGGCGCGGCGGCGTGCTCCCCGTTCCGGAGGCCGTGCGCTAGTGGGGCGGGTGTCCGGCGTCCCGCGGGGCGCCGGACACCCGGGTCCGCGCAAGGCGCGCGTCTTGCGCGGACGGGGTCAGTGCTTCACCACGTACCGCTCGTCGGGGACGCAGTGGGTCATGGTCAGTCCCGAGACGTCCCGGGGGCCGTTGTTGCCGAGGTTGGCCAGGCGGGCGCGGTCCTCGTCGGTGAGGGTCTGGCTCTGCAGCGGCTCCAGGTGTGCCACGTCCTGCGGGGTGATGCCCAGCCCCTCGCCCACGCGCAGTCCCAGTTCGTCCTCGGCGAGCAGGCAGTGCCACACCATGCGCTCCTGGATGGCGCGGTCGCACTGGGAGAGGTTGGCGACGAAGTTCTTGACCAGGTCGTCGCGCTCCCAGTCCTCCATGAGCCGGAAGCGCTGCCCCGCCTGCTTGTAGTCGTTGGTGCGCGGAATCCGCTTGCGGGTCACCCTTCCCGTGATCACCGGTCCCTGCTCGTCGGGGGTGGGGTACTGCGCCTCGCGCAGCCCACCGGTGATCGACGGCTCGTAGTTGACGTGCGGGTTGTCGCCGGTGTCGTCCACCGCGTAGGCCATCATGCCGCCCTGCTGGTTGGTACGCACCGCGGCGTTCTTGGCCTGGTTCACCGGGAGTTGCAGGTAGTTGGGCCCCACCCGGTAGCGCTGGGTGTCGCTGTAGGAGAAGGTGCGCCCCACGAGCATCTTGTCGTCGGAGAAGTCCAGCCCGTCGACGAGCACCCCGGTGCCGAAGGCGATCTGCTCGTTCTCCAGGAACTGGTTGGAGACGTTGCGGTTGAGCACCATGCGGCCGACCGGTTTGGGCGGGAAGTCCTGCTCGGGCCAGGTCTTGGTGTCGTCGAGCGGGTCGAAGTCCAACTCCGGGTGCTCGTCGTCGCTCATCATCTGCACCAGGAGCTCCCATTCCGGGTACTCCTCGCGGTCGATGGCCTCGCGCAGGTCGCGGGTGGCGTGTCCCAGGTCGGTGGCCTGGATGTTGGCCGCGTCCTCCTCCGTCATGCTGCGCACGCCCTGTCTGGGCATCCAGGTGTACTTGACCAGGTGTGTCCGGCCCTCGGCGTTCACCCACTTGTAGGTGTTCACGCCGAACCCCTGCATGTGCCGGTAGTCGGCGGGGATGCCGCGCGGGCTGAACAGGTTCACCAGCATGTGCATGGACTCCGGTGTCTGCGACATGAAGTCGAAGATCCGGTTGGGGTCCTGGCGGAAGGTCACCGGGTCGGGTTTGAGCGCGTGGATGACGTCGGGGAACTTGACGGCGTCGCGGATGAAGAACACCGCCAGGTCGTTGCCGACGAGGTCCCAGTTGCCGTCCTCGGTGTAGAACTTGACGGCGAAGCCCCGCGGGTCGCGCGCCGTCTCCGAGGAGTCCCGTCCCCCGATCACGGTGGAGAAGCGGACCGCCACGTCGGTGCGCTTGCCTCTGCCCTGGAAGAGCTTGGCGCGGGTGTAGCGGTCGATGGGCTCGTCCCCCCACATGCCGTAGGACTCGAAGTAGCCGAAGGAGGTCGTGCCCCTGGCGTGCACCACACGTTCGGGAATCCGTTCCCGGTCGAAGTGGCTGATCTTCTCCAGGAAGTGGTAGTTCTCCAGGGTCGCGGGGCCGCGGGCGCCGACCGTGCGCTGGTTCTGGTTGTCGTAGACAGGATGTCCCTGCCGGTCGGTCAGCAGGCGACGGTCGTCACCGGGTCGGGAACCCTGACTGGATACGTCCGTCATGCCGGGTGCTCCTCACTGCGTGCGGTCGGCTTGGCATGCCGCTGGCTGGCTCGAATCCTCCCGCCTACCCGGGACGCGCCTTCGCACCCCCGCCCCGGGGAGGTTGTTGACCCGCCGTTGCCGAGTCTTTGCCCGCGTGCGGTCGCATGCGCTCCGTCCCGGTCAGCGGCTCTGTGGGAGCGCAGGTCACCGACGGTGCGGAGAGGTGGTGCGGGGAGGGACTCGGGGACCGTACGCGGCGGGTCCGCCGTCATGCTCTAATTCCATCTATCGAGCCGCTTTGGGAGCCTTCCTTGGAATACCGCATCACCGCCGAGCTGACTCTTCCCGCCGGGATGGCCGAACTCGACGGGTTACAGCAGCAGGGTGCCGCCGCGCTGCTCTCCGAGTGGCTTGACCGGGTGGCGACGGTGGAGGGTCCCGAGGGAGTGGAGATCACCCCCTACGACCACCGCCTGGAGGTCCGCTCCACCGGCGCGGTGGTCGAACTGCTGGTGGACGCGCCCGCGTTGAGCTTCGCCGAGAACGGCGCCGAGGCCCTGCTCCAGGAGATCCTGGAGCGCACCGAACTGCTGGCGGAGTGGCGGGTCGGCAAGTGCGAGGTGACGGTCAGCGACGCCGAACTCGCCGAGGCGCTCGAAGGCGGGGCGGACGAGGGCGTGGTCTCGGCCGGGATCGGGCTGCCGGTCGAGGACGTCACCGCGCAGCGCCGCCGCCTGCTGGCGCTCAGTTCCCGGCTCCGCGCGTTCGAACTCGACTCCTTCGGTCCGCCCCTGGCGGATCCCGACGCCCGGTTCCTGGCGGCCGGTGCGCTCGTCGACCGGGCCTCGGTGCTGACCGAGGAGTTGATCATGGACATCATGACGTTGGACGAGGAGGCCGAGTCGCTGGACAAGGACGAGGCCAACTGGACGGCCGACGACTCCCAGGGCCTGTTCGTCCTGCACGATCTGCCGGTCCGCTACCGGCACCACTACGACGTCATCTTCGCCAAGAAGTTCCTGGTCGCCTCGGCGGTCGTCTACGCCCGCCTGACCGGCTCGCCGTGGCTGCCGCCCGCCTCCACCGCCGAGTCCCTGGCCCTGCACATCCTGATCGAGAACGCCAAGGACCTGCTGGTCTCGTTCGCGGCCGTGGACCCCGACGACGTCACCGCGATGTTCGCCGTCTTCGAGAGCAACGCCCACTCCCACCACGACCACGAGTGGCTCTACCTGGAGGACCTCGACTCCGCCGACCCGGACGACTCCTCCGCCGATCCGCTGGGGTTCCTCTCCCGTGACGCCCACTCCTGGTTCGCGCCGTATCCGGAGGCGAAGGACGCGCCGACGCACCCCTACCTGATCGACGACGATGACTGACTGGGGTGTGAGTGTTCGGTTCTGCGGTGGGCGCGGGGGTCTTCGCGGAGAGCCCGGGGGTGGGTGAGGTATTCCACCCCGGCCCCCGAAGCGGGCCACCACCGCGGGGGCTGGACTGGAACACCCCCGGACCGATCGGCCGACCCGCCTTCCCCACACGACCGACGCCCACCTCACTGAGGCCGGACGGGCACCGCGCCCGGCGCGCCCGGCCGGGGCCGCGGCGCGGTGGGCCGCGAACACGGCCCCGTGCGACCGACCGAAAATCCGCGCACCGGTCCTGTCGAAGACCTCGACGCGGGTGAGGAGCACCCCGGTCCGGGGCGGCCTCGGCGGCGGCCGGCCGGAACACGGTCGGACCGGCTTGACCGCCTGCGGTCGGGGGTGGTGCCGCCCGAACGGCCCTCCCCCGGCGCACTCCGCCGCGCACCGTGCCCCGGACACGCCCCCGCCCACCGCACCGGTTTCGGACGGTCACCAATTCCAATTAAGGCCACCGGAGCGCCAAGCAAACCCCCAGGTCACGGCACCCCTCGGAAAAACCTTCGGACATACCTTCGAAAACACCGGAATTAACCGCTCTGAGCTGGCGTTTTACTGTGGTGGAAGCCCTCGCCTCGGCTTCCGGTTCCTCCCCCCCAGAGAGGGGTTTGCCGGAATTCCCGGAAGCGCATCCCTATGAGTAGACGCGGTGGCCGCCACGCCTTCTTCCTCACGCGATGTCCCACGTCAGGCCGATGACCGGAGGGAACCAGTCCGTGCCGCAACTCGCGATCGCTCCGACCTTCCTCAACGACTTCTCCCGTCTGGACACCGGAGTCCAGCACACGGTCCTGACCGCGATGCGGTCCTACCTCGCCGGTGACGGCGACCACCTGGAGGCCGTCTCGGACGCGTCCGACCCGCGGGTCCGGGTCCTGCAGATCAACCCGGAGTGGTCCGGCATCGTCGCCCCCTCGCACGAGGGCGCCTACTGCCTGGTCGGGGTCCGACGGCACGACGAGGCCGTCTCCTACGCCCGTGTCTACCGGGCGGGAACCGGACCCGAACTCGACCTCGTGGAGATGCCCGAGCCGCCCGCCCCGGCCGAGGCGCTGCCTCCGGTGAGCGGCCCCGCGGAACTGGCGGGCGCCCTCGCGCTCCCCTTCTCCGAGTGGCGCATCACCCCGCACCCCGACCACCGGGGACTGGCCACCGCGAGCTTCGCGGGGTCGGCCCAGGTCACCGGAGGCCCGGGAACCGGCAAGACCGTGCTCGCGCTGCACCGCGCCGCCTACCTGGCCGAACTGGACGCCGCCCACTTCGGTCCCGCGGCCCGCCCCAGCGTGCTGCTCACCACCGGCAGCCGGCTGCTCACCCAGACCCTCGGCGCCCAGCTCGACCGGCTGGTCTCCGATCCCGACGTGCGCGCCCGCATCGAGGTCGTCACCGTCGACAGCCTGGCACGCGGCATCGTGCACGAACGCACCGGAACGCCGCCGGAGACCCTCGGCGACGAGACGCTCGCCGAACGGTGGCGCTCGGCCGCCCGCGCCGACGGCCTGCCGTTCTCGGGGCGCTTCCTCGTCGACGAGTGGCAGCAGGTGGTCCTGGCCCAGGACCTCGCCTCCCTGCCCGACTACGTCCGGTGCGAGCGCAGCGGCCGGATGCTGCACCTGGCCCCCGAGTTCCGCCCCCACGTGTGGGAGGCGATCCGGCGCTACACCGCCGCCATGCGCGCCGCGGGCGAGTGGTCCTATCCGCAGGTGGCGCAGGAGGCGGCGCGGCTGCTGCACGCCTCCGGGCCGCGCTACCGGCACATCGTCGTCGACGAGGCCCAGGACCTGCACCCCGCGCACTGGCGGCTGCTGCGCGCCGCCGTGCCCGAGGGTCCCGACGACCTGTTCATCGTGGGCGACCCCGCGCAGCGGCTCGTCGACACGCGGGTCTCGCTGGCGTCGCTGGGCATCAACGTCCGCGGCCGCGGCCACCGGCTGCGCACCGGCTACCGGGTCAGCCAGGAGATCCTCGACTGGGCGCTGCCGATTCTCGGCCGACCGGCGGCGGTCGGCCCGGACGGCTACTCCTCGGTGCTGCACGGCCCCCAGCCGGTGGTGCGCGGCTGCGTCAGCCGCGCCGAGGAGTGGGCCGCGTTGAGTGAGTGGCTCCAGGCGCAACTGGAGGTGGGCGCGCGGCCCTCGTCGATCGTGGTGGCCGGGCGCAACCAGTGGGTGGTGCGCAACGTCGCCAAGGAGCTGCACGTCAGTGGCATCGCGACCGCGCCGTTGGACGCCTCCACGGACGTGGACGCGGTGCGGTTGGGCACCCTGCACGGCCTGAAGGGCCAGGAGTTCCGCCACGTGGCCCTGGTGGGCCTGAGCGAGCCGCTGCTGCCGCCCAAGGCCGCGATCAGCGGCGCCGAGGGCGACCCGGTGGCGCTGGAGCAGGTCTACCAGGAGGAGCGCAACCTGCTCTTCACCGCCTGCACCCGCGCCCGCGACGCCCTGTACGTCTCCTACGTGGGCGCGCCCAGCCAACTGCTGCCCGAGTCGGTGCACCTGGCCCGCTGATCCCGCACGCAAGCGGTCGGCCCGACCCGGTGCCGGAAGGAGTCCGAGGCGGCCTCGGCCCCAGCCGAGGCCGCCTCGGGCGTTCCCGTGGAGTTGAGGTTCCCCGGCCCCCTCGAGGCGGGCAACCCGTTCCGTCGATGCCCTACTTCCGCCGGATCTGGCGGGTGATGGTGGGGTCGGTGATCTCGGTGTCGGCGGCCAGCAGGAACGCCTTGGACAGGATCAGCGACAGCCGTCCGCCGCCGCCCTCGAAGGGCAGGTACAGCGTGTCGGCGCCGCGCGCGTCCACGATGCACAGGTAGGAGTCGTCGGGTTCCATGAGGATGTTCGCCGACCCCAGGTGGATCCTGTAGGTGCGCAGGTCGCCGCGGACCCGCAGGAAGCGGTCGGTCACCTCCAGACGGTCGGCGATCCGCAGTCTGGGCACCAGACGCCGCAGCGCGGCGCGGCGCATCTCGGCGGACTCGGTGAGGTCGCCGAACGCGGTGCGCCGCCAGTAGGCGTTGTGGCGCCGCCTCCCGCGGTTGCCCCACTCGGGGTCGGCGGCGACGGAGGCCACTCCGACCGCCAGGTCCACGTCGCGCATCGCCTCGGAGAACACCAGGGGCGGCACCTGCTTCAGCGGGGCCGGGGCGTCCTCCCCCACCCGGGTGAACCGCACCTGGTCGGAGGAGCAGCAGGACGCGAGGGCGTGGTTGTCCTCCTCGTGCTCCACCAGGTCCAGGAAGAAGGCGGCCCGCCACTCCTGCCCGGTCGCGGCGTCCCGGTAGACCCGATGAGCCTCCCCGCTCTCCCCGCCGTCCCAGTACCCCAGTTGCGGCCCCTGCCAGCCGCGGCTGCCCAGCAGCGCCTTGGTCTGGCCGTACTTCAGGATGTGGGCGGCGTAGCGGTTGGAGTGGACGCGGGTGGCCTCCTCTGCCGGGGTGAGCAGGTAGACCTCGCGGAACGCCTGCTTGAACGGCTGGACGAGTTCGGCCGCCACCAGGTGGTCGCGCCAGGCGCGCACCGCCTCCGGCGTGGCGCGGATCGGGTGCCACAGCCGCAGCAGCGCCGTCTCCGCCCCGGCGGAGTCGAACACCTCCGCTCCGACCGCGTCGCGCAGCAGCCACCGCGCGCCGTCGCGGTCGGGCAGCCCCCCGCGCCAGGTCCTCCCGCCGTCGGTGGAGACCTCCCAGAGCAGCCGCCGCGCGTGGTGGCCGGTGACCGGGTGGTCCATGACGTGGCGCGGCCAGGAGGCGAGGTCCCAGATCCGCCCCTCTCCCAGCGCGGTCTCCAGCCGCCGCTGCTGCACCGGCAGCAGCGTCTTCAGTTCCCCGAGTTCGGCGCGCAGCTCCTTGAGCCGTGCGCCGTGCCGCTCGCGCACCGCCTTCGGTGGTGACTTGACCCTGCGGCCGGTGGGCGTGCGGAAGGTGAGGGCGGGCGAGCCGTCGGCTCCGATGCCCAACACCGCGGTGTGCTCGCCGAGGGCCTCCTCCCGCGCCCCGTCGGGGCCGAGTCCGTGGTCGGGGACGGTGCGGTCCATGAGTTCGTCGGGGGTGAGGCCGGTTCGTGCGGCCGCGCCGTCGAGCGCGCGCCTGGCGGTGTTCAGCACCGTCTTCTTCCTGACCGTGGTCAGCACCCGGGCCAGTGCGGCGGCCGCGGCGGCGTCACCGCGCGCCGCCAGGGCCTCGATCGCCGTGGTGGCCAGCCGTTCGACGCGCACGACCTTGGAGCCGCCGGGCCCCGTCCCGACGTGGCAGGCGATGTCGCCGAGCAGCGGGGCCACCCACTCCGCCTGCTCCGGCGGCATCTCGGCGGCGCTCCACAGCAGGCCGCGCAGCAGCAGAACGGCGGTCTCCGAGGCGAAGGAGTGGTCGTGGAAGCGCTCGTGGAGGACGTCGGCCAGGCGCGGAACCTGTTCGAGCACCGTCCGGACCTCGCCGGGCAGGTGCGTCCGCTCCGCCAGCAGGGCGGCGACCTCCCCGCGCCACCGCCGGTTGGGGCGGATCGTCCGCATCGCCGCGCAGAGCGTGAGCAGGTCGGCGAGGTCGGGGGAGTCCAGCGTGTCGGGGATCTCGGCGGCCAGCAGCGGGCCGACGTCGCCGCCGAAGCGCTCCCGGGCGCTGACCGGCGCGCCGCCCAGGCGTTCCACGATCCGGTCCAGGCGTGCCCCGATCTGGCGTTGGTCGGCGTATCCGGGCAGGTCGGCGCCTCCGTAGGAACGGTGCAGGGCGCGGATCTGCTCCGCGCACTCCCGCAGGACCGCGTCGTCGGCCCGCTCGCAGGCCGTCAGCGCCAGCCGGTAGGGCGCGACGGCCCGAGAGAAGCTGTGCTGGAGCAGGCAGCGCAGCATGAGGGACAGGTCGCGTGCGGTCCAGTCGATCCTGCGCCGGGTCAGCCGGGTGAGCGTCATCTGCCGGGGGACGTCGTAGGCGTTGGCCATCTGGCACAGCAGCACCCACAGCGCCAGCGGGCGGGCCCGGTCGGCGTCCAGGTCGCGGAGGAAGCCGTCGAGCCGGGTCCCCCTGATGTCGGGGAACTGGTACGTGGAGTACCGGGGGCCGAAGGCGTCGAGCACGGCCGCCTCGTACTCGTCGACGAGGCCGGGCAGTTCGGGGGTGTGGATCTCCACCAGGAAGGGGATCGACTGCTCCTTGACGAACCCGTCGGCCCGCATCCGCTCGGCCCACTCCCCGGGGTCGGCGGTCTCGGAGGGAAGCGGTCTGTTCCGGTCCATCGTCATCCTCCGACCAGCGGGACGAGCTTGATGAAGGTGATCTCGGGGTCTGCTGTCAGGTCGACGGTCTCGTCGAGGTCCTCGACCTGGCGGTCGCCCACGATGAGGACGAAGCCGTTGCGTTGGAAGGCGCGCTCGGCGGCCTCGACCTGGCGTCCGCAGTCGACGTGTCGCCTGCGGCGGGACGTGCCGTTCAGTTCGGCCTCGACCGGGCCCGGCTGGACCAGGCCCCGGAAGACCGCGGGCCGCCGGGCGTTGTGGCGCTCGACCTCCTCGCGCACGCGCAGCCGGACCAGTTCCCGCACGGTGGTCCGGTCGGGCAGGTCATCCAGTGCGAACGTGTCGAGCCGGTCCCCCATGGGGGACTCGTCGCGAAAGAAAGCGCGGGCCATCGGCTCCCCTTCCGTGAGTTGTCGGTGTCAGGGGGACCCTAGGAGCCCCCGGTGACAGGCACGGAGCCCGCCGTCCGGACGGCGGGCTCCGGCGCGTCAGCCGGGGATCAGCTTCCGGGGCGCACCCTGATGCCCTCGACGGTGAGGACCTGGCTCTGCGCGGCCGGGTGGGCCACGTCGACGTCGGTGACGATCATGTGGGGCAGCAGCAGCGGGGGCGGGAAGTCGGGCGTGAAGACCAGTCTGATGCCCAGCAGCCGCACCTCCATGCGGGTGATGTGCATCTGCACGTCACCCGACATCGTCATGTCGGGGAGGTCGATGGAGATCCTCTCCTCGCCGTCCATCCACCACAGCACGGCGTTGTCGAAATCCGCGCGGCTCATGTTGAGCTTGAGGTAGCGGTCCGTGCCGTCGGAGGTGGGGTACTCGACGACCCCGGCGAAGTAGGAGCCGCTCATGACGATGCTGTCCGCGGTCAGACCGCTGGTCACGGGGCTGGCGGTGAAGCGGTCGTCGGCCCGCGGGACCTCCACCTCGGGCGCCTCGCCGTCCTCGGCGGCCCGCTCGCAGGCCTCGACCGCGTCGAGGAACTCCTCCTCGGTGACCTCCTCCTCGGAGGGACCGGTCCGGATCTCGCACTCGGCGTCGGTCTCCTCGTCCTCCTCTTCGTCGTTCCCGGCGTCCTCCTCGCCGTCCTCCCGCGGTTCCTCCCCGGAGTCGGGCGGGGACGAGGGGGCGGGCGAGACAGAAGGGGCGGGCGAGACGGAGGGGGCGGGCGAGGGCGTCTCGGACGGGGGCTTTTCGCCCTGCTCGTCGTCCCGGTCGAACCAGTCGTCCCAGGGCCAACTCCAGTCGGCGGGAGCCGCGGCGAGAAGCAGGCTCAGCGCCAGGGGAACGGCGACCAGCGCGTGCACCGCGGCGTGCCCGTCCCCGTCGTCGGCGGACGCGGCGCGGTCGGCGTCCTCCCCGCCGTCGAACGCGGCAGCGTCCCACTCGCCTGCCCCCTCGTCCTCGTGGTCCTCGTCGGCGGCCGCTCGGCCGCCGTGTCTCGGGGGGCGCCGGGGCGACCAGGCGAAGACGAGCGCGCCGCCGATGATGCCGAGCAGCATTCCGACGACGAACCCGCCGAAGTTGGAGGTGAGGAAGGAGGTCAGCGCCAGCAGGACCGTGACGATGCCGTAGAAGGCGCGTTGGCTCGGGTGCAGCCAGGCCAGCGGGCCCAAGGCGATCAGCACGGCGCCGATCAGGTATCCGGAGACCCCGGCGATCCCCTGGTAGATGAGGAAGGGCAGGGGTGCCAGCGGCGCGGCCACGATCTCCGCTCCGGCGAGGACGGTCAGCAGTCCGCCCCAGAACGGCCGGGAGCGTCGCCATCTCGCGAACGGCCCCGCCGGGCGGCGGGGCGCTCGTGCGTGCTCGGTCATGGAATCAGAAGCATTCGTGGGTGCCGGGCTTGACGTTGAGTTTCAGTCCGGACAGCCGCAGGGTTCCGGAGTTGACCGCCCAGGCGACCATGGTGAGGTCGTCGATGACGACGGTGTCGGACTGCAGGGCGAACCCTCCGGGCTCGCCCTGGGGGCCGGAGACCTTGTTCAGGGTGCTGGCGTCGCGGCCGATCTCGATGGCGGAGAAGCTGGCGTTGCCTTCGAGCTGTTCGACGTCGACGACCATGTTGGTCGCGGTGACGGGGGTCTCCTCTCCCGCGTTGATGAGCACCGTCGCGGTTCCGATGGGCAGGTCGACCAGGGCCGACATGCACATGTCGGTGAGTTCGGCCTCTTCGATGACGGACAGCCCGACGGGGCGGGAGGTGTCGTCGACCGAGGTCGCGACGTCCCCGTACTGGGCGAACCCCGTGCCGTCCAGCTTCGCCGCGGAGATCTTGAAGTGGTCTCCGGACACCGCGAAGGAGGCGGCGAGCAGCCCCTGCGTGGTCATCGCCCCGAGGATGCCCGCCGCGGCCAGTCCGGGCAGGGCGACGAGGGCGAACCTGCGCCACGCGGTGCCGCCGTCGGGGGATGCGGTGATCGTCTCGTCGGCCATGGGTTTCCTCCTGGTCCCGTGCTCGACGCGGGGTCGGCGGAGTGAGTGGGGGGAGGAGGGCCGGGCCTTGCGCCGCCCTCCGATGGGTGTGTTACATGGACCACATCTACCGGCCAGTAGGAATCGAACATTACAATAGCCAATGTCACATTTCCAAGTGGCCCATTTCACACTTCCACACGAGCATCTGCGAACTTTCACCCTTTTGTCCTGATCTACCGGGGGCATCTGATGACCCATGACCACAACCCCGCCGCTCCCACCGGCGACGACGACCGGTTCGACTACGACGTGATCGTCATCGGCTCGGGATTCGGCGGCTCGGTCAGCGCGCTGCGCCTGACCGAGAAGGGCTACCGGGTCGGCGTCCTGGAGGCCGGACGCCGCTTCACCCCCGAGACCCTCCCCAGGAACTCCTGGGACCTGCGCAACTTCCTGTGGGCTCCCGGACTGGGCATGTTCGGCATCCAGCGCATCCACCTGCTGCGCGACGTCATGGTGCTGGCCGGAGCGGGCGTGGGCGGCGGCTCCCTCAACTACGCCAACACCCTGTACGAACCGCTGGACGACTTCTACGCCGATCCGCAGTGGCGCGCCATCACCGACTGGCGCGACGAGCTCGCTCCCTTCTACGACCAGGCCAAGCGCATGCTGGGAGTGCGCGCCAACCCCACCGTCACCCCCGCCGACGTCCACCTGCGGCAGGCCGCCGAGGCCATGGGCGTCGGCTCGACCTTCCGCATGGCCCCGGTGGGCGTCTACTTCGGCGACGGCGGGGACGGCTCGGGGGCGGGGACCGCCGCACCGGGCGAGGTCGGCGGCGACCCCTACTTCGGCGGCGCCGGACCCGCGCGGCGGGCCTGCCTGGAGTGCGGCGAGTGCATGACCGGCTGCCGGCACGGCGCCAAGAACATGCTCACCGAGAACTACCTGTACTTCGCCGAACGCGGCGGAGCCGAGATCCACCCCATGACCACCGTGGTGCGCCTGCGCGAGCGCGCCGCCTCCCTCGGCGGCGGATACGCGGTGGACACCCTGGCCACCGGCGCGCGGCGGACCCGGCGCAACGCCCGCACCTTCACCGCCCGACAGGTGGTGCTCGCCGCCGGGACCTACGGCACCCAGCGCCTGCTGCACTCCATGCGCGACTCCGGACTGCTGCCCCGCCTCTCCTCCCGGCTCGGCACCCTCACCCGCACCAACTCCGAGGCCCTGGTCGGCGCCATGACCAAGGCCGTGCGTCCCCCCGAGGACTTCACTCGGGGCGTGGCCATCACCTCCTCGATGCACCCCGACGAGCACACCCACATCGAACCGGTCCGCTACGGCAGGGGCTCCAACGCGATGGGACTGCTGACCACCGTGCAGGTCCCCGGAGGCGGGCGCGTACCGCGCTGGCTGCGCTTCCTCGGCGCGGTCGCGGCACACCCGTACGTGTTCCTGCGCAGCCTGTCGGTGCGCAACTGGTCCGAGCGGACCATCATCGGCCTGGTCATGCAGTCGCTGGACAACTCCCTGACCACCTACACCAGACGCGGACTGCTGGGCGGGCGCGTGCTCACCTCCCGGCAGGGGCACGGCGCGCCCAACCCGACCTGGATCCCCGCGGCCCAGGAGTTCGCCTCCCGGGTGGCCGGGCAGATCGACGGCTTCCCCGGCGGCAGCGTCGGCGAGATCCTCGACATCCCGCTGACCGCGCACTTCCTCGGCGGCTGCCCCATCGGCGCCACCGCCGCCGAGGGGGTCATCGATCCCTACCACCGGCTCTACGGGCACCCCGGCATCCACGTGGTGGACGGTTCGGCCGTCACCGCCAACCTGGGCGTCAACCCGTCGCTGACGATCACCGCCCAGGCCGAGCGCGCCATGGCGATGTGGCCCAACCGGGGCGGGGCCGATCCCCGGCCCGCTCCCGGCTCCGCCTACCGGCGGGTGGAACCGGTGTACCCGAACAACCCCGCGGTCCCGGCCGGGGCCTTCGCCGAACTGCGGTTCGGCGGGCGGCGTTCACTGTCGCTGGACGTCGTCCCGGCGGCGGGGGAGGATGCGCCGCGGTCGGCCTCCGGACTCACGCGCTCCGACGCTCCCCCCGCTCCCTGAGGTGGTCGATGACCGCCGCGAAGTGGTTGCCCAGTACCTCGTGCATGTGCCGGGACATGGCCTGGGCGAGGACGGCGTCGACCGCGATCTGCGCCAGGGGACGCACCCTGCGGATCACGTCGGCGACCTCGCTCAGGTCCTCGCTGTGGATGATGCCGTCGGGGGCGTAGGTGTTGACGATGTGCTCCGAGACCCGACGGTTGAGTTCGCCCGCGGCGGCGTCGATCCGGTCGCGCAGTCCCTGGGCGATGTCCAGGACCGTGTCCAGGGACATGCCGATGGCGACCAGTTCGGCTCCGGCGTGCAGCAGCCGCGGACTGGGCACCCGGAAGCGCTGCCCCTCCGGTTCGATGAGGCCGAGGGCGACCGCCCGCTCCACGGTCTCGGGGGTCACCTGGTCCGCGAAGAGCTCGCCCAGTTCGTCCGGGGTCACGTAGCCGGGGATCTCGTCGGACCAGGGGTCGCCCACCGCGGCCTCGAAGCCGAGGATCTCGGAGAGGTCGCCGCCCCGTTCCCACACCGTGACCAGTTCGGCGATGTTGGCGAAGGTGTAGCCGCGCTTGAGGAGCTGGCCGATCAGCCGCAGACGCGCGAGGTGGACCTCGGTGTAGATGCCGACCCGCCCCTGCCGGCGCGGAGGCGAGAGCAGTCCGCGGTCCTGGTAGACGCGGACGTTGCGGACGGTGGTGTTCGCCAGCCGGGCCAGCTCGTCGATGCGGTATTCGGCCATGTGTCCACTCTATGGATTCCGCGGGGCCCGACGGCCGGGGGAATCCGCGCGATCGGCCCGGACACCGTGTTCCTCCCCGCCACCGCGGCTCCGACCGGCGGCGTTTCTTGGGCCATTGCGTTGTGACAATAGCCATTGTAACGTTCACCATAGGAAGCATGGGGCGTCCGCGCTCCGCCCCGTGCGACCTCCTGGAGACGGGTCCCCACCGTCTCCAAGCCATCCGACCGGCTCCGCCACCCCCGCTCCCGGAGGAGGACCGCGATGACCACTCCCGCCAAGGCCGCCACGGACCGTGAGGACATCGCCAGACGGCTGCTGCGCTCCTCGGCCAAGGCGTCCTTCGACCCGCTGGTCGAGATCGACTGGGACGCCCCCGTCGACCCCGGCCGCTACGCCATCCGTCCCGAGCGGGTCTCGCTGTACGGAACCGAACTGTGGGAGCGGCTCAGCGAAGCCCAGCGCAGGGAGCTGAGCAGGCACGAGACGGCCAGCGTCGCCAGCATCGGCATCTGGTTCGAGACAATCCTGATGCAGATGCTCATCCGCCACGCCTACGACCGCGACCCCACCAGCAACCACATCCAGTACGCCTACACCGAGATCGGCGACGAGTGCCGCCACTCGGTGATGTTCGCCAAGATGGTGGGCAGGCTCGGCGCCCCCTACTACCGGGTCGACCCCCTCACCCAGTTCCTCGGCCGGGTCTTCAAGACACTGTCGAACAGCCCCCTCACCTTCAGCGCCGCGCTGTACGTCGAGGAGATCCTCGACCAACTGCAGCGCGAGACCATGGTGGACGAGGAGCTGGAGCCGCTGGTCCGCGCCGTCTCCCGCATCCACGTCGTGGAGGAGGCCCGGCACATGCGCTACGCGCGCGAGGAGTTCCTGCGCGTCTGGGCCCGGCGCGGCGCGCTGTCCAGGGCCTACAGCCGGCTGGTCCTGGCGCTGGTGGTCTACTTCGCCACCACCCGACTGGTCCACCCCGACTGCTACGCCGCGGTGGGACTCGACCCCCGCGCCGCCCGCAGGGCGGCGCGCCGCAACCCGCACTGGCGCAACAGCCTGACCTGGATGGCCCGCAAGGCCGTGGCGACCTTCCGGGAGGCGGGCGTGATCCGGGGACCCGGCAGGGGGCTGTGGCGCCGGGCCGGAGTGCTGGAGGACGAGGCGCGCGCCTCCGCCGCGGAGGCCGCCACGTGAGCGGCACGGGCGACGGCGAGGAGGAGTACCGCGGCCCCGTCACGGTGGTCGTCGACGGCGCCGAGGTCTTCGTGGACGCGCACCTGGCCGGTCACTTCGACCCGCTGACCGGCACCTACCGGTGGGTGGGGCGGCTCGCGCCCGCCCCGGAGGTGAGCGCCCGCTTCGCGGCGGGGCGGCGCGCGGTGCTGCTGCGCACCCCCGACGGCCACGAGGGCCGCGGCGAACTCCTCGAAGCCGACCTGTGGGGCGGCCACCGGGTCCGCGGCAGCGGCCGCCCCCCGTTCGCGGTGCCAGAGTTGCGCGCCGACGAGCTCTGAGCGCCGGACCTTTCGGAAGCAGGAGCGCGGGGCCTGCGGTGGAACACGCCGGCGGTCCCGCTCCTCCCACGCCCCGACGCCGCGCCCCGGCGCGGCGTCGGGGCGGCGCGGTGGGCGGCCGGGAGCCCACCGGAGGCTGCCGGGCCGCAACGGCTCCTCGGCCGCCGACCTACTCCCCCGCCGTGAACGGGAAGTGCTCGAACACCTCGGCGCGCACCGTGCGCAGCCGGGTCTGCACGGCGCGGCGCAACCGGCCCAGGCACTCGGCGATGGCGACGCTGTCGCCGACCAGGCCGCCCTTGGCGATCAGCGGCACGCCGTCCAGCGGTCCGCCGACGAGGACGCCGTGCACGGTGAGCGGCAGCACCTCCCCGCCGACGTCGAAGGCCCGTACGCCCAGCACGTCCAGCACGGCCGAGGTGAGGTCGCCGCCGGTGGTGAACAGACCGCTGGGACCGCCCGCGGCTCCGCCCTCCTGCTGGGCGTTCACGACGGCCGCGGCGACCACCTCGGCGAGCCGGTCCGGGAGGACACGGCGCTGCCGGAGCGGCAGCGCGGCGACCTCGGCCGCGGAGGCGTTGAGCCGCACCACCACCACGTCGGGGAAGACGTGGCTGGTGAGTGCGTCGGTCAGGGCCCGGGAGAGCTTCTCCCGCCCGTTGACGAGGGCGTCGGGGGCGGCGTCGACGAAGCTCACCGGTCCGGTGCGGGTGACCGCGTCGAGCTGGCGGCGGGTGAGTCCGGTGGTGCTGCCGACGGCGGCCAGCAGCGGTCCCGCCACGTGCCCCCGGCCGCGCAGGTGCAGTGCCTCGGCCAGCAGCGCCCCGAGCGGTCCGGGATCGGCGGTCAGCCACACGACACCGTGCTCCCGGTGGGCGCGGGCCGCGGCCTCGGCCAACTCGGTCAGGTACGACTCGGCGTGGGCGTCGCACAGCACCACCGGTTCGTCCCCGGCGGCGAGTTCGGCGGCCAGCAGCTCACCGGTGACCCGGCGGACGGGGACGCGACGCACCGCCAACCCGCTCTGCCGGGCGAACAGCTCGGCGACGTCCCCGCCGGCCGGAGGGCTGAGCGGGTCGAGTGTCGCCTCGGTGTGCTCCAGGGGTGTTCCGTCCAGCAGTTGCACGCCGTCGGCGGTGGTGCGGCCCGTCGCGGGGAAGGCCGGGGCCAGCAGCACGCGCGGACGGGCCTGCGGCGTGCCGCGTTCCCGCACCGCCTGCCAGGCGGCCTCCACCTCCGCGCCGAGGTTGCCGCGCAGCGTGGTGTCGATCCGCTTGACCACCAGCCCGACCGGCCACACCGCCTCGACCACGTCGGTGACGAGGTCCTTGGCCTGGTGCGGCGGCATGTGCCGACTGTCCAGGTTGGCGACGACGACGTCGTAGTCCTCGGCCGCGCGGGTGACGTGTTCGGGGGCGACCGTCGTGACGCGCTGCCCGGACCGGGCGAAGCGCGCGGCGGTCGCGGCCGCGCCGATGAGATCGTCTGCGATGACGAGTACCTGTGCCACCTGTCCATTTCTAGTGCACCATCGGGGATGGCGCGCCCGGCCCCGGGCGGCCGGGGCCGGTCCGGCCGCTCAGGTCCGCGGCGGTTCGACCACCTGCCCGGTGCGGGCGCTGCGCAGGGCGGCCTCGATGACGTCGAGTCCGTGGATGATCTCGTGCACGTCGACGGGCACCGGGTCCCCCTCGCCGACCGCGTCGCGCACCTGCGCGTAGAAGGCGGGGTAGTCGCCGCGCTGACCCGGTACGGCCTTGGTGTCGTCGGCCACGCCGAGCCGTCCCCACGCCGACTCCGGTTCGACTCCCCAGTCGGCTCCGCCGGGCCGCTCCCCCGCGCCCAGGCGCGCTTCCTGGCCGTCGAGGCCGTCCACGGTGTAGGCGGCCCGGTCGCCCAGGACCCGGAAGCGCGGGCCGGGCTGGGCGGCCATGGCGCTCATCCACAGGTGTGAGCGCACCCCGCCCGCGTGGGTGAGGGCCACGAAGGTGTCGTCGTCGGCGCCGCCGCGCAGCGACTCCAGTTCGGCGTAGACGGCGCGCACCGGGCCGAAGAGGTTGACGGCCTGGTCGATGAGGTGCGATCCCAGGTCGTAGAGGAGGCCCGCGCCGTCCTCGACGGCGCCGCTCTCCCGCCAGGTGCCCCTGGGCCGCGGCCGCCACCGCTCGAACCGGGACTCGAACCGGTGCACGCGGCCCAGTTCGCCGTCCTCGATCAGTTGCCACAGAGTGAGGAAGTCGCTGTCCCAGCGTCGGTTGTGGAACACGGTGAGCACCTGGCCGCGCCGTTCGGCCTCGGCCCGCAGGGCGCGGGCGTCGGCGGCGGTGACGGTGAACGGCTTGTCGACGACGACCGCCAGTCCCGCCTCCAGGCCGGCCCGGGCCAGCGGGGCGTGGGTCTCGTTGGGCGTGGTGACGACGGCGATCTCGAACTCGCCGGCGCGCCGCCACAGCTCGTCGGTGGAGGTGATGACCTCGGTGTGCGGGTAGCGGGCGCGCACCGCCGCGCCGCGTTCGGGGTTGGCGGTGACCACCGCCGCCAGGCGCAGCCCGGGGGTGGCGTCGATGAGCGGGGCGTGGAAGACCTCACCGCCCTTGCCGTATCCGATGAGGGCGACGTGCAGGTCCGGTCCGGTGCCGTGGTCGGTCGTCATGGTCCGATTATCGGAGATACTCTCCGCACACCGAAAAGGCCGAAGGGCACGTTTACCCCGTCTTGTGGACTGTCTGTCCCTCCGGCCGCTCCCGCACCGGCGTGGCGGGGCTTCTCCGCCCCTGACCGGTGAGGAGCCTCTCGCACACCTGGAGAAGGTGGGCGACGACACCGCAGGCGAAACCGGTGGAGTCCACCGCCCTCAGCCTGTTCGACCGTGACTTTCGCCGCCTCCCCAAGCACCAGCGAATGCTCCCGGCGACCCTCCGCCGGGACTTTCTCCCGGCCGTGGCCGCCGGTGCTTTCTCCGGAACTCCTCCCCGGCCGACGCGCCTCCGTCCCCACGAACTCAGCGGCCACGACGTCTACTCCCTGACGTGGAGCTTCCCGCCACCCGACGGGAGAGCCACCTTCCACGTGCAAAGGACGAGGCGGGCAGTCCCTGCTGGTGCGGCGGCGGATCGGCGACCACCCGGTCCACCGCAGTCCCTGACGCCGGCCGCTGGGCGGCCCGCCGCGGCGGGCCGCCCAGCCGGTCAGGCCGCCGCGGCGTGCGGGACCCGCGCCGCCGGTTCCAGCGCCGCGTCCAGCACCTCGCGGACGTCGCTGACGGGGTGCACGGTCAGTTCGTCGAGCACCTCGGCGGGCACGTCGTCCAGGTCCGGCTCGTTGCGCGCGGGGATCAGCACCGTGGTGATCCCGGCGCGGTGCGCCGCCAGGAGCTTCTGCTTCACACCCCCGACGGGCAGCACCCGTCCGGTGAGGGAGACCTCACCGGTCATGGCCACGTCCGCGCGGACCGGTCGGCCCGACAGCAGCGACGCCAGCGCCGTGGTCATGGTCACGCCCGCGCTGGGTCCGTCCTTGGGGACGGCCCCGGCGGGGACGTGGAGGTGCACGCCGCGCTCCCTGAGGTCGCCGACCGGCAGTTCCAGTTCGGCCCCGCGTGAGCGCAGGTAGGAGAGCGCGATCTGCGCGGACTCCTTCATCACGTCGCCGAGCTGGCCGGTCAGGGTCAGCCCGCTCGCGCCCGACTCGGGGTCGGCCAGCGACGCCTCGACGAAGAGCACGTCGCCTCCGGCTCCGGTGACCGCCAGTCCCGTGGCGACGCCGGGCAGCGCGGTGCGTTCGGCGGTCTCGGGGGTGTGGCGCGGGCGGCCGAGGTAGCCGGTCAGGTCGTCGGGGCCGACCACGACCGGCAGCGCCCGCTCCCCCAGCGCCACGGCGGTCGCCGTCCTGCGCAGCACGCGGGCGATGGAGCGCTCCAGGGAGCGCACCCCCGCCTCGCGGGTGTACTCGCGGGCCATGCGGCGCAGCGCGGCGTCGGTGAGGGTCACCTCGTCGGCGTCCATGCCCGCCCGCTCCAGCTGGCGCGGGAGCAGGTGGTCGCGGGCGATGACCACCTTCTCGTCCTCCGTGTAGCCGTCCAGCTCCACCAGTTCCATCCGGTCCAGCAGCGGGCCGGGGACGGTGTCCAGGCTGTTGGCGGTGGCCAGGAAGACCACGTCGGACAGGTCGAGGTCGACCTCCAGGTAGTGGTCGCGGAACGTGTGGTTCTGCGCGGGGTCGAGCACCTCCAGCAGCGCGGCCGTGGGGTCGCCGCGGAAGTCGCTGCCGACCTTGTCGATCTCGTCCAGCAGGACGACCGGGTTCATGGTCCCGGCCTCCTTGACGGCACGCACGATCCGGCCGGGCAGGGCGCCCACGTAGGTGCGCCGGTGGCCGCGGATCTCGGCCTCGTCGCGGACCCCGCCCAGCGCGACCCGGGTGAAGGCGCGGCCCATGGCGCGCGCCACGCTCTCGCCCAGCGAGGTCTTGCCCACGCCGGGCGGGCCGACCAGGGCGAGCACCGCGCCGCTGCGCCGGCCCCCGACGACGCCCAGTCCCCGGTCCTCGCGGCGCTTGCGCACCGCCAGGTACTCCAGGACGCGCTCCTTGACGTCGTCCAGACCGGCGTGGTCGGCGTCGAGGACACCGCGGGCTCCGGCGATGTCGTAGGAGTCGGTGGTCCGCTCGTTCCACGGCATGTCGAGAACGGTGTCCAACCAGGTCCGGATCCATCCGGCCTCGGGCGAGGAGTCGCCCGCGCGCTCCAGCTTGTCGACCTCGGCCAGTGCGGCCGCGCGGACGTGGTCGGGCAGGTCGGCCTCCTCGACCCGTCTGCGGTAGTCCTCCTCCTCGCTGTCCGGCGTGCCGGACAGCTCGTTGAGCTCCTTGCGGATGGCCTCCATCTGGCGGCGCAGCAGGAACTCACGCTGCTGCCGGTCCACGCCCTCCTGGACGTCCTTGTTGATGCTCTCGGTGACGTCGAGTTCGGCGAGGTGGTCGCGCGTCCACCCGATCAGCAGGGCGAGCCGCTCGGCGGCGTCGTAGGTCTCCAGCAGCCGCAGCTTCTGCCCGGTGTCCAGAAACGGGGAGTAGCCGCCGCGGTCGGCGAGCCGGCCGGGGTCGTCGAGTTGCCGGATGCTGTCGAGAATCTCCCAGGCACCGCGTTTTTGCAGGTAGGTGCCGAGCAGTGTCTTGTAGTCGCGCGCCAGTTCCCGCACCCTGCCGGGATATCCGCCCTCGGGGGCCGCGTCCCGGTGGACCTCGGCGGTGACCCACAGGGCCGCGCCGACCCCGGTGGTGCCGCTGCCGACGCGGGCCCGCGCCACACCGCGCAGCGCGGCGGCGGGCTCGCCGTCGGGGGTGCGTCCGATCTGCTCCACGAGGGCCACCGTGCCCACCGCGGAGTAGGAGCCGTCGACGCGCGGCACGATCAGCACGCGCGGCCTGCCGGTCGAACGCACACCCGGCAGCCGGGCGTTCTTCGTCGACTCGACGCTCTGCGCGGACTCGACCGCGGCGCGGATCTCGGAGTCGGAGATGTCCACCGGCACGACCATGCCGGGCAGGACAACGTCGTCATCGAGGGGCAGGACGGGCAACGTCACGCTGGTCTGCGCGTCTGTCATCAGACCCTCCTTCTTGAGTCACTAGGACTCAATAAAGAAGAGTCCCTCTTTGTTCCCCAAATCTTGTTCACTCATAGCGATCACATCACTAAGCGGCGGTTACCTCGGCAATCCCCTCTTAACTGGGACACTTCCCATGTGACAAAACCGTTACGGCAGGCATAAGCCAAATGTATGGACAATCACTGACAGAGCTACTTGCATCGGATGTCTATGGAGCAGGTCACACAACGACCGGGCGGTACTGGAGGTACGTGAATGCCCATGTTCCCTAACCCGCGCACCACAATCGCCACGGCGCTCTCCCTGGTCCTGCTGACCGGGGGATGCGCCTACCTGTCTGGGGAAGGAGGAACCGCGGGAGCCGACCCGGACTCTCCGGAGTGTGAGCCCTACGCACAGTGGCAGGACATCGGGGGCACCGTCTCGGTCTACGCCTCGATCCGCGACGAGGAGGCCGAGCGCATGGAGCGCTCCTGGCAGATGTTCGCCGAGTGCACCGGGATCGACATCCAGTACGAGGGCAGCGGCGAGTTCGAGGCCCAGGTCCAGGTGAAGGTGGACGGCGGCAACGCGCCCGACATCGCCTTCTTCCCCCAGCCCGGTCTTCTCGAGCGCTTCGCCGACTCCGGCGACCTGGTCCCCGCTCCCGAAGGCGTCCAGCAGTTGGCCGAGGAGGGATGGAGCCAGGACTGGCTGGACTACGCCACCATCGACGGCGAACTGTACGCCACCCCGCTGGGCGCCAACTTCAAGTCGTTCGTCTGGTACTCGCCGACGTTCTTCTCCGACAACGGCTACGAGGTCCCGCAGACCTGGGACGAACTGATCGCGCTGAGCGACACCATCGCCGCCGACGGCACCAAGCCCTGGTGCGCCGGTCTGGAGTCCGGTGACGCCACCGGATGGCCCGCCACCGACTGGATCGAGAACGTCATCCTGCGTGAGAACGGCCCCGAGATCTACGACCAGTGGGTCAACCACGAGATCCCGTTCAACGACCCCCGGATCGCCGACGCGTTCGGCCGTGCCGACGAGATCCTGCGCAACCCGGACTACGTCAACGGCGGGTTCGGCAACGTGCAGAGCATCGCCATCACCTCGTTCCAGGAGGCGGGCCTGCCCATCCTGGACGGCGACTGCGGCATGTACCTGATGGGTTCCTTCTACGCCGCGCAGTGGCCCGAGGGAACCGAGGTGTCGGAGACCGGCGACGTCTACGCGTTCAACCTGCCGCCGATCGACCCCGACCAGGGAACCCCCGTCATGGGCGGCGGTGAGTTCGTCGGCGCGTTCGCCGACCGGCCCGAGGTCGTCGCGGTCCGCGAATATCTGGCCACCGCGGAGTACGCTAACAACCGTGCGGCCGAAGGCGCCTGGTTCTCCGCACACCAGGGGCTCGACCTGGAGACTCTGGAGGTACCGACCGACCGTCTGGGCGCGGAGATCCTGCGCGACCCCGACACCGTGTTCCGTTTCGACGGAAGCGACCTGATGCCCGCCGAGGTGGGGGCCGGAACGTTCTGGCGAGGCATGGTCAACTGGATCAACGGCGAAGAAACCGACGCCATCCTCGACTACATCGAGAACTCCTGGTCTTCCTGACACAGTCCGCTGGTCCGGGTCCGGTTCCGACCGGACCCGGACCGCCCCGATCAAAGGAGGACGGGAATGGGTTTCTCCCTTGTCGAAGAGCTTCCCAAGCTCCTGTGGATGGTGATCGGTGTCGCGGCCTTCCTCGCCGTCATCGGTGCTCTGCTGTTCCTCGTGGACGCCGGTGCCAGGAAGAGCAGGGTCGAGTGGTGGCAGGCCACGCTCTTCCTCGCCCCCGCACTGATCCTGCTGTTCCTGGGTCTGGTCTACCCGGTGTTCCGCACCACCCTGCTGTCCTTCATGGACGGCCAGGGCGGCAACTGGGTGGGCCTGGACAACTACGTGCGGATGTTCACGCAGCCCGAACTTCTGACCGTACTGCGCAACACCCTGCTGTGGGTGCTGTTCGGGCCGGTGCTGGCCACCGCCGTCGGACTGCTCTACGCGCTCCTGGTCGACCGCCGGCGGTTCGAGTCGGTGGCCAAGTCGCTGGTCTTCATGCCGATGGCGATCTCGTTCGTCGGCGCCAGCATCATCTGGAAGTTCATCTACGCCTACCGCCCCGCCGAAGCCGAGCAGATCGGCCTGCTCAACCAGATCATCGTGTGGTTCGGCGGCGAACCACGGCTGTGGCTGCTGGAGACGCCGCTCAACACGCTGCTGCTGATCGTGGTGCTGATCTGGGTGCAGGCCGGGTTCGCGATGGTGGTGCTCTCCGCGGCCATCAAGGCGATCCCCGACGACATCATCGAGGCGGCCCGGATCGACGGCACCGGCCTGTGGTCGCACTTCTGGAACATCACGCTGCCCTCGGTGTGGCCGACGCTGACAGTCGTGCTGATCACCATCTCGGTGCAGACCCTGAAGGTGTTCGACATCGTGCGCACGATGACCGGCGGCCAGTACGAGACCAGCGTCATCGCCAACGAGATGTACGCCCAGGCGTTCCGCTACAACGAGTTGGGCATGGGGTCGGCGCTCGCGGTGTTCCTGTTTGTCCTGGTCATCCCGCTGGTCATCGTGCAGATGCGCACCAACCGACGTCTGAGGGAGGAGCAGCGATGAGCACGACTCCGCAGTCCCCTGCGGCCGAGGAAGAGGAGAGCGGGAGGTCGCGCAGGACTCCGGCCGTCCCGCTCGGGGCACGCTCCGACAGGCCCGGTCGGCGCTACCGGACCGCGGGCCGCGGGGCCGACTCCCGCGAGTCGGCCGCGGCCCGGGTGCGCAAGCGCCTGTCCAGCACCTCGGCGAGCGTCATCGCGATCATCATCGCCGCCCTGTGGACCCTGCCCACGGCCGGTCTGTTCCTCTCCTCGTTCCGCCCGGAACGGGAGTTGACGACCACCGGCTGGTGGACGATGTTCAGCGATCCGCAGTTGACCCTCGCCAACTACCGCGACGTGCTGTTCTCCTCCAGGGAGGGGCAGCTCGCCAGCTACTTCGTGAACTCGTTCGCCATCACGGTCCCCTCCACGGTGTTCGTGGTGGTCATAGCGGCGCTGGCCGCCTACGCCCTGGCGTGGGTGAACTTCCCGGGCCGCGACTGGCTGTTCCTGGGCGTGTTCGCCCTGCAGATCGTGCCCCTGCAGATGTCCCTGGTGCCGCTGCTGCGGTTCTTCTCCCAGGGGGTGAGCGTCGGCGGGGTCCAGGTGCTGCCCGCCTGGGACCTGCCGGGCGCGTTCGCGTTCACCAACGTGTGGGTGGCGCACACGATCTTCGGTCTGCCGCTGGGCATCTTCCTGCTGCACAACTTCGTGTCGCAACTACCGCACAGCCTCTTCGAGGCCGCGCGGGTGGACGGCGCCGGGCACGGCGTGCTGTTCCGCCGGGTGGTGCTGCCCCTGATCGTTCCCGCCCTGGTGTCGCTGGCGATCTTCCAGTTCCTGTGGGTGTGGAACGACCTGCTGGTGGCGCTGATCTTCGCGGGCGGCGACGTCAACACCGCGCCGTTGACGGTCCGCCTGGCCGAGTTGGCGGGCACCCGGGGCAACGAGTGGCAGCGGCTCACCGCCGGTGCGTTCGTGTCCATGGTGGTGCCGCTGATCGTGTTCTTCACCCTGCAGCGGTACTTCGTCCGCGGCCTGCTCGCGGGCAGTGTGAAGGGCTGAGACCGCCCCCGGACGGCCCCGGTCGGCCACCGCCGGCCGGGGCCGCTCCACGCCAGCCTCTGGCGGGAGGCGCCCGGACCCGGTGGTCGGCGCCGCACGGGGTGGCCGGTGGCGTCGCCGGTCCCCCGCCGGGGATCTCGTGGACGGCTTCCCAGCCGCCCGTGGCGGCGCGCCGCCAACGCGGACCGCTTCCCCCGCAGCGGTCAGACGCGCAGCGCGGCCCGCGCCGTCTCCAGCACCATGGTGCGGTAGGCGGCGCCGAACAGGCACACGTGCACCAGCAACGGATGCAACTGGTGCAGGGGCACCCGCGCCCGCCAGCCCGCCCCCAGCGGCGCGGTGTCGTTGTAGGCGTCGCGGACCCGGTCCAGGTACGGCAGACCGAACAGCGCCAGCATCGCCAGGTCCGCCTCCCGGTGGCCGCCGTGCGCCGCCGGGTCGACCACCGTCGCACCGTCGTCCTGCCACATCACGTTGCCGCTCCACAGGTCGCCGTGGATGCGGGCCGGAGGCTCGGGGTCGCCCGCCAGGTGGTCGAGCGCGTCGACGACCTTCTCCACCAGTCGGACGTCGGCCGGGGTGAGCGCTCCCCTGTCGGCGGCGCGGCGCAGGTAGGGCAGGATCCGCTGCTCGGCGTAGAACTCCGGCCACGCGGACCGCGGCGTGTTGTCCAGGGGCAGCGGGCCGATGTAGCCGTCCCAGCTCGCCCCGAAGGCGTCGGCGCCCGCCAGGTGCATGGCGGCGAGCTGGTGTCCGAACCGCTCGGCCGCCTCGGGACCGGGTGGGCGCTCCTCCACCCAGGTCAACGCCAGGGTGCGGTCGTCCCACCCGGCCACCTCGGGCACCGGGGAGCCGAACGACCGGCCCAGCCAGTCCAGGCCCAGCGCCTCGGCGCGGAACAGTCCGTCCATGCCCCGGGCCTCCTCGGGCAGCGCCTTGACGAACAGCGGGGTTCCGTCGGCCAGCTCGGCGCGGTACAGCCGCCACTCGTGGCTGGCGCCCAGCGAGGCGACGGCGGAGACCTCACGGCCGGTCAGTTCGGCCACCCTGGCGGCGACGGACCCCACACGTCCTCCTTCTCAGCGCGAACCGAGCAGCACGGCGAGTTCGCCGGTGAGCCCCTTGGCCGCGGCCTCGATCATGTTCAGCACGGTGATGAAGCCGTCGTCGCCCCCGTAGTAGGGGTCGGGCACCTCGGGGTTGGGGCCCGCGTCGGGCGCGAAGGAGCGGAACAGGCGGACGCGCGCCTCGGTCTCCGGATCGGGAGCCAGACGGAGCAGGTCGGCGAGGTTGTCGGTGTCCATGGCCAGGACCAGGTCGCGCTCGGCGAACCAGTCCGGGGAGAACTGGCGTGCGGCGTGCCCGGTCGGGTAGCCGTACTTGCGCAGGGTGGCCGCGGCTCGTGTGTCCATGTCCGCACCGACGTGCCAGTTCCCCGTCCCGGCGCTGTCCACCCGGACCCGGTCGGCGAGTCCGGCGCGTCCGAGATCGGTGGTCAGGATCTTCTCCGCCATCGGGGAACGGCAGATGTTGCCGAGGCACACCACGCAGACGCGGTAGGGCCCGGAGGGGTCACGGGGTTCGGGCAGGCTCATGGGACCAACGGTAGTCCACAACCCGGCCGTGCGCAGGAGGACCGTTCCGGCGCCGTCGGCGGAACCGTCCCTCTCGCGCGACGCGCGCCCGCCGGGGCCTCACCGCTGCGGCAGGCGCACCACGGTGACGAAGAAGTCGTCGATCTGGCGGACCACCTTGATGAACTGGTCGAAGTCGACGGGTTTGGTCACGTAGGCGTTGGCGTGCAACTGGTAGCTGCGGACGATGTCCTCCTCGGCCTCGGAGGTGGTCAGCACGACGACCGGGATGTGGGCCAGGTCCTCGTCCTGCTTGATCTCCTGGAGGACCTCGCGTCCGTCCTTGCGCGGCAGGTTGAGGTCGAGCAGCACGAGGTGCGGCCTGGGCGCCTGGGTGTACTCGCCCTCCCTGCGCAGGAAGCGCAGCGCCTCGACCCCGTCGGAGACCACGTGCAGGTGGTTGCCGACCTTGTGCTCCGCGAACGCCTCACGGGTCATGAGGGCGTCACCGGGGTCGTCCTCGACCAGCAGCACCTCGATAGGTTGCACCATGCGGACCTCGTTCAATCCCCAAACCTTCTCATCTGTCGGCGCCAACGGAGTCCTGTCCGGGCGTCGCGGTCAGCGGCGACGGCTCCTCCTCGGAGGGGTCGTCCTCCTTGTCCGTGTCTACCGGCAGCGACCAGCAGATCCGGGTTCCCGGCTCGTCGGGGTCGTCCGCGTCCAACCAGATGCGTCCGCCGTGGAACTCCACGATCTTCTTGCACATGGCCAGACCGATCCCCGTGCCGCCGTACTTGTCGCGCGTATGCAGTCGTTGGAAGATCACGAAGATCCGCTCGGCGTACTGCGGCTCGATGCCGATTCCATTATCGGCGCAGCAGAACACCCACTCGGTCCCCTCCTGGCGGACACTGATGTGCACGCGGGCCGGTTCCTCGCCGCGGAACTTCACCGCGTTGCCGATGAGGTTGAAGAAGACCTGGGTGAGCAGCGTCCGGTCGCCCTGGACGGCGGGCAGCGGGTCTCCGGTGACCACCGCCCCGGCCTCCTCGAGCGCCGATCCCAGGCTGTTGAGCGCGTCGTCGAGCGCGTCGTCGAGGTTCACGGTGGCGAAGTTCTTGGTCCGCCCCACCCTGGAGAAGGCCAGCAGGTCGTTGATCAGGGTCTGCATGCGCTTGGCGCCCTCGACCGCGAAGTCGATGTAGGAGTCGGCGCGCTCGTCCAGCTGGCCGTGGTAGCGGCGCTTGAGTAGCTGGCAGAAGCTGGCGACCTTGCGCAGCGGCTCCTGGAGGTCGTGTGAGGCGACGTAGGCGAACTGCTCCAGTTCGAGGTTGGAGCGGCGCAGTTCCTCGGTCTGGCGCTCCAGCAGCTCCGACTGCTCCTGGAGGGTGCGCCGGGCGGTGCCGACCTCGTCGAGTTCGTGCACGATGCGTTCGCGCATGGCGTCCACGTTGCGGGCGACCCGTTCGATCTCGGGCGGCGCCTCCAGTTCGATGCGGTGGGTGTAGTAGCCGTCCGAGACCTGCTGGAGGTGGCGTCCCAGCTCGTCGAGCGGGCGCAGCACCCAGTGCTGCAACATCACCCACAGGAAGCCGCACAGCACCACGATGACCACGCCGACCAGCATCAGCAGCGCCGCCAACTGCTGGGTGGCCGACGCCAGCTCCTGCTGGGCCTCGGCCAGTTCGACGCTGATGCGGCCCTGCGCGCTGCTGGACGCCTCGCGCAGGTAGTTGAAGCGCTCCTCGCCGAGTTGGGCGTCGGCGTGGGTGAGTTCCTCCCCGTTGCGGACCTTGTCCAGGACCGGTTCGGCGAACTCGTTGCTCCAGGACTCCCCCGCGGCCAGCAGCGCCTCGATGTCGGAGTCGATGGCGGGGTTGTCCTCGGCCGCCTTCTCCAGTTGGGGCAGGCTCGCCTCCAGGGTGCGGCGCCCCTGTTCGTACGGTTCCAGGGAGTCGATCGTTCCGGTGGCCGCGTAGCTGCGGATCCCGTTGTCCTGGTTGTAGTAGGCGGCCATGGTCTGGTGGAGCGCGCTCTGGGCCGGGGTGAGCTGCTCGACCTGGCGGACCACCGCCTCACGCGCCTCCAGCGCGGTGATCACGATGGTGGCCACCGAGGCGATGAGGACGACGCCCACCGAGATCAGCAGGACGGTGACGCGCCGCCGCAGCGGCCAGGGCCGGGCGAGGAGTCCCCCCGCGGCCGGGAGGGGCCCGTTCCGCGGTTCGGAGTCGAGGTTCACGTGGTTATTCCCCATGAGTGACGAGCAGCATCGCGACGTCGTCCTGGAGCGGCCCGCCGTTGTGCTGTTCGGCTTCGTCCACGAGACGCTCGGGCAGCTCGGCGATCGGGGTCCCCGAGGTGAGGACGCCTTCGACGATGCGGGCCAGCCCGGTGACACCGAGCCGGTCGGAGCCGTTGCCGTCGTAGGCGTCGACCAGGCCGTCGGTGTAGAGCATGAGGGTCGCTCCCCGGGGGAAGGAGAAGCTCTCGACCTCCACCTCGACGCCGGGGAACATGCCCAGCGGCGGGCGGGGGACGGCGTTGACCTCGGTGACCTGCCGGTCGGAGCTGAGGACCAGTGGAGGCGGGTGGCCGAACAGCCGGATGCGCGACTCCTCCGTCCCCTTGTCGATGCTGACCTGGCACAGCGTGGCGTACATCTCGTCCTGGGCGCGTTCGGAGATCAGGATCTTCTCCAGCGCGGGAAGCAGCCGCTCCTCCGCGACCCCGCCCATGACCAGGGCGCGCCAGGCGATCCGCAGGTTCACGCCCAGCGCGGCCTCGTCGGGGCCGTGTCCGCTGACGTCGCCCACGATGAGGTGGGTGGTGCCGTCCTGGTCCACCGCGTCGAAGAAGTCGCCTCCGACCAGGGCGCGCTTGCGGCCGGGCCGGTAGAAGGAGCGGGGCACCATGAGGGAGTCGTCGAGCAGCAACTGCGGCAGGAGCCCGCGTTCCAGCCGCATGTTCTCCCGGGCGTGCAGCTCGGCCTCGCGCAGTTGGCGCGCGTTCTCGTCGGCGCGTTGGCGCTCCACCGAGTAGCGCAGGCTGCGGGCCAGCAGGGAGCCGTCGACCTGCCCCTTGACGAGGTAGTCCTGGGCGCCGGCGGCCACCGCTGCGATGCCCTCGTGCTCGTCGTCCAGGCCGGTCAGGACGACGACCGCCGCCGAGTCCGCGGAGGTGAGCACCTCGCGCAGCAGGTCCATGCCGCGCGCGTCGGGCAGGTTGAGGTCCAGCAGCACGCAACCGCGGAACGCCGCCAGGTGCGACCTGGCCTCGGCGAGCGTGGTGACCCAGGTGATCTTCGCGTTCAGTGCGGTGTCTGCGAGGAATTCCTCGACGAGGAGCTTGTCCGCGGGGTCGTCCTCGATCAGGAGGATGTCTACTGATTCCACGGCGCCTCGGAGGGGTGCGCTTCTCGTGCCTGGGGGTGGGGGCACGTTCGGCGACTCGTGCTTGGTCTTCCTGTTGTCCACATATCGCCTCTACGTCGACTGATTCTTCAGCACCCGGGGACGGATCGTGCGGGGTTCGGTGTCATGACTCCCCTCCGTCCGGCACCGGCGTGCTGGGCGCCTGACAGGGCGAGCGCACCGGGGGCGCGGTCGTCCAGCCCGGCTCTCTCCCTCCAGGCTGGTTCGCAGGTAGTCCGTGCCAGTCAAACGATAATGGCCCGGCTCCGCACACCGCCAGCAGTGCAGGCCGGAAGACGTCCGACACCCGGTTCGGGGGCCACCGGGCTCCGAGCTCATGAGACATCGCGTCGTCTGTCACGACCAGGATACTCGCCGCGCTCCACCCGTGCTGGCGGCGGTGTCCGCGGCTCTGGCCGCGCGTGGGACGGCGCATTTTTGGTGACGCGCCGTCATAAAGGCATTGCGCTTCCCGGTTTTAAACGACATGATGTCATATCGAATGGCTCGCTCCCCGACCACCCCTTCGAGCACCGGAAAGAGTGGCCCCATGAGCACGGCACAGGAGCACCCCGAATCCCCCACGTTCTCCGAACGGCTCAAGACCGGCACCTGGCAGGCGCACGGCGCCGCCGAGGCCCACGGCTTCTCCCAGGCCCTGCTCTCGGGTTCGCTACCGCGCGAGGGCTACGTCGACCTGGTCGCCCAGCACCACTTCGTCTACGTCGCGCTCGAAGAGGTCGCCCAGGCGCTGGCCGACCACCCCGTCGGCGGCGCCGTGCACTTCCCCGAACTCCGGCGAGTGCCCGCACTCGAACGCGACCTGGCCTTCCTCCTCGGTCCCGACTGGCGCGACGCCGTCGTCCCCCTTCCGGCCACCCGCGCCTACGCCGAACGCATCCGGTGGACCGCCGAGTGGCCCGCGGGCTTCGTCGCCCACCACTACACCCGCTACCTCGGCGACCTGTCCGGCGGGCAGTTCATCAGGAGGGTCGTCCAGCGGGCCTACGGCCTCGACGACGGTTCGGGCCTCGAGTTCTACGTGTTCGACCGGATCGGGAGCCTGCCCCGGTTCAAGAACGGCTACCGCGCCGCCCTCGACGCCCTGGACCTGGACGAGGACGAACAGCACCGGGCCGTGGAGGAGGCGCGGCTGGCCTACCGGTTCAACAGCGAGATGCTGGCCGACCTCGACCGCTCCCACACCTCCTCCCGCACCCCCTGATCCCGCGCGACGGGGTCTGCGGGCTGCCGGTGCCGGTGAGACGTGTCACGATAGGGACATGCCCAAGATCTCGGCCCCGACCATCGCCGCACACCGCGCACAGGTCCTCGACCGCATCCTGGACGCGGTGGCCGTGCTCACCCGCGACCAGGGGATCGACGAGATCTCCATGACCGACGTGGCGACGGTGTCCGGGATCACCCGCACCGCCCTGTACAACTACTTCCCCGACAAGCCCGCGCTGCTGCTGGCCTTCACCGAGCGGGTGACCGCCAACTTCGTGCGGCGCTGCCAGGAGGAGCTTCCCAGGAACGCCTCGGCGGCGCAGCGGCTGGCCGGATTCGTCGGCTTCCAACTGGAGGCCATCGTCGAGCATCCGCACCCGGCGGCGGCCGAACTCGGCGCGAGTCTGGGCCCGCAGGCCTACCAGAAGCTCGCCGACCACGTCGCGCCGATGCAGCGGCTGCTGGTGGAGATCCTGCACGAGGGGACGGCGACCGGCGAGTTCGAGCCGGTCCCCGTGGAGCACACCGCCAGACTGCTGCTGGCCCTCATCGGCTCCCAGCGCGTCCCGCTGCTGCGCGGCGAGGTCTCCCTGGACGAGGCGCGTTCCCTGGTGACCGAGTTCGCGCTCCGGGCGCTGGGAGTGGAACGGAAGGACGCCGCGGCGGTGGCGCGACCCGAATGACCGGAAGCGGTCGGCGGCGTCCCGCCCCGCGCCGCCGTTTGGGACCGCCCCGAATGCGGGGTTGCCGACCGTCCCGGATTGTTCCCGCGCGGCCGGGTGACTGAGAATCGACGAGCGCTGGTGCCCGTTCCCCTCCCCCCGAAGGGACCACCGACGGTGTCGCTCATCCTGACCGTACTCGGAGCCGTCCTGGTGACGATCGCGATCACCAACCGCCTCCCGCGGTGGAACCGCCGCCCCCTCGCCGCCTCCCGCACGCGCGGACACCCGCCACGCCGCCGACTCACCGTCTCCGCCCGGCTCACCGAGAAGGGCCGCGCCACACTGACCACCCTGGGCGGCAGCATGCTGATCGTGGCGTTCTTCCTCGCCCTGTCGGGTCAGTGAGGGCCGCTGAGCCCCGCGGCGAAGCGCACGCCGCCTCTCGGCCGGGCCAGGACCGCCGCCACCGCCGTGGCCACCGCCGCCGCGGTGAACGCGGCGCCCGCCAGCAGCGCACGGCGCCGCCGCGACACCGCCCGGGCCCGGGCGACGGCCCGCTCACGTTCCTCCGCACCGAACCGGCCGGCGCACAACCGGGGATCGAGCTCCAGTCTCCGCCACACCCCGGGCCAGGACCGCAGCTCCCGCACCGGAACGGGACGGGACGCCGGATCGGCCATCCGCGCCGTTCCCGCCGACGACCGCCGCGGCTTGGTCCGCACCCCGTCCGGCTCCGCGGCCAGGGGCACCGGCTCGGGGCCCACGTAGTTCAGCCGCCCCGGAGCGTTGTGCAGCAGTTCGGCCAGCAGTTGGGCGCAGGCCCGCGCGTCCCCCAGAGCGGTGTGCTGGCCGGTGGGCCAGTCCCCGCCGAGTGCGTGGCTGGCCCGCGCCAGCGAGTAGCGTTCCAGACTGACCTGGGAGCGCAGCGTCCGCAGGGTACACAGCCCCGGAAGTCCGGTCGGCAGCCCGGCGGGAACGAACTCACCGGTGAGAAAGGCGTTCTCGAAGTCGAGGTTGTGGCCGACCAGGACCGCGCCGGAGAACAGCGACCGCAGTTCCGCGACGAGTTCGGCGGCCCGCGGCGCCCCCACCACGTCTCCGTCGGCGATTCCGTGGAACTCCTGGCCGGTGACCGCGGTCCGCGGGTCGACGAGCGTGGTGAACTCGCGCGTCACCGTGCCGTCCCCGCGCATGCGTATGACGGCGATCTCGCAGACCCTGGCGCCCTGCTCCGGACACAGCCCGGTGGTCTCGACGTCGACCACCGCGTACTCCAGGTCACGCGCGCAACGTCCGCTCCGGCGCCGGGTCAGCGCCCCCATCCGCACGGCCTCGTGGCCCGCGCGCTTCTCGTGCGGCACGTATCCGTCTCCTCGCCTCGTCCTGCGGCCCGTACCGCGTCGTGAGCGGCGGGTCAAGCCCCGACCTTACCCGCCACCGGTGACGGTCCTCCTCCCGAGCAGGACCGTCCACCCCTCCCGCCGTGGGCGGACACCTCCCGGGCACGTCGCGGAAACAGTCCGG
Source organism: Thermobifida halotolerans (assembly GCF_003574835.2). Lineage (NCBI taxonomy): Bacteria > Bacillati > Actinomycetota > Actinomycetes > Streptosporangiales > Nocardiopsidaceae > Thermobifida > Thermobifida halotolerans. The sequence goes on from NZ_CP063196.1 coordinate 3,288,100, forward strand.
CCCCCGTCGGCGTTGCCGATCCAGGGGCCCTCCGCCGACGCGGCCGGGGCCCGCGGCGCCGGACCCCGCTTGGTAGGTTCGACGCCGCGCACGACGTCACCGAACCGCGGAGCGACCGTTGCAGACCATCGTTATCGCCGGCGCCGGAATGGCCGGTCTCACCACCGCCGAGTCACTGCGGGAGGCGGGGTTCGACGGGACGATCACCCTCGTCGGCGCGGAACCCCACCCTCCCTACGAACGCCCGCCGCTGTCCAAGGAGGTCCTCACCGGTAGGGGCTCCGGCAGGGGCGTGGCGCTGCGCTCGGACACCGAACTGGCCGCGCTGGACCTGGACCTGCGCCTGGGGGTGCGGGCCGCGGCGCTGCGCCCCGCCGAACGGGCGGTGCGACTGTCCGACGGAACCGCCCTCCCGGCCGACGGAGTGGTCATCGCCACCGGGGCCCGGGCCCGGCGCCCCGAGGCCGACCTGCCGGGGCTGCACGTCCTGCGGACCATCGACGACGCCGAGGCGATCCGCGCCGACCTCCTGCGCCACCGGCGCGCCGTGGTGGTCGGAGCGGGCTTCGTCGGGGCCGAGGTCGCCGCCAGCGCCCGCGCGCTGGGCGTCGACGTCACCCTGGTGGAGGCCGCACCCACTCCCCTGACCCGGGTGGTGGACCCCAGGATCGGCTCGGTCCTCGCCGAACTGCACCGCGACAACGGCGTCGACCTGCGTCTGGGGGTCCCGGTGACCGGGATCGAGGGGGACGGAGGGGTGGAGCGGGTCCGGCTGGCCGACGGGACCGCGCTGGAGACTCCCCTGGTGGTGGCGGGCCTGGGGGTGCGGCTGAACACCGAGTGGCTGGCGGGGTCCGGCGTGGCGCCGGACACCGAGCTGGGCGGGGTGCGCTGCGACGAGTACTCGGCGACCTCGCTGCCCGGCGTCTACGCCGTCGGCGACCTCGCGAGCTGGCCCCACCCGCGCTACGGCGGCCGGCTCCGCCTGGAGCACTGGACCAACGCCGAGGAGCAGGCGCGTGTGGCGGCGCACAACCTGCTCGCGGGCGACGGCGCCCGGGAGCGCTACACCCCGGTTCCCTACTTCTGGTCGGACCAGTACGGCATGAAGATCCAACTCCTCGGGCAGGCCGCGCCCGCCGACACCGTGGAGATCGTGCACGGCTCCGTCGAGAGCCGCAAGTTCGTCGCCTTCTTCGGGCGGGCGGGCCGACTCGTGGGAGTTCTGGGGCTGCGCTCCACCCCCAGGGTGATGCGCCACCGTCCGCTGCTGGCCGAATCCACCTCCTGGACCGACGCCCTGGCGGCGGCGGGACGCTGACCGCCCGATGGGCACGCCACCGGGCGGTCGCCGACACGGTCTGCTCCGTCGGCGACCGCCCGACGCCTCACCGGTCGGCGAAGCGGTCGGTGGCCTCGATCAGCCGGTGCAGGATTCCCGGTTCGCTGAAGGCGTGCCCGGCGTCGTCGACCAGGTGGAACTCCGCCTGCGGCCAGGCCCGGTGCAGGTCGAACGCGGTCTTGGCCGGGGTGCACACGTCGTAGCGGCCCTGCACGATCACGCCGGGGATACCGGCGAGCTTGCCCGCGTTCTCGATGAGCTGCCCGGGGGCGAAGAACCCGCCGTGCACGAAGAAGTGGTTCTCGATACGGGCGAAGGCCACGGCGTAGTCGGGTTCGGCGTGCGCGGCGCGCACCTTCTCGTTCGGGTACAGCGTGATGGTGGTGCCCTCCCACACGCTCCACGCCTTGGCGGCCTCCAGCCGCACCTGCGGGTCGGGGGAGTTGAGCCGCCTGGCGTAGGCGCCGATCAGGTCGTCGCGCTCGGCCTCGGGGATGGGAGCGAGGTAGTGCTCCCAGGCGTCGGGGAAGAGGAAGGACGCCCCGCTCTGGTAGAACCAGCGCAGTTCCTCGTTGCGCAGGGTGAAGATGCCGCGCAGGACCAGTTCGGTGACCCGTTCGGGGTGCTGTTCGGCGTAGGCCAGCGCGAGCGCGCTGCCCCATGAGCCGCCGAACACCTGCCACCGCTCCACCCCGGTCATCAGCCGCAGCCGCTCGATGTCCTCGACCAGCGTCCAGGTGGTGTTGGTGTGCAGGTCGGTGTCCATCCGGCTGGCGTGCGGGGTGCTGCGCCCGCAGTTGCGCTGGTCGAACAGCATGATGCGGTACCGGTCGGGGTCGAACAGGCGGCGGTGGTCGGGGGAGCAGCCTGCCCCGGGCCCCCCGTGGAGGAAGACCACCGGTTTTCCGTTCGGGTTGCCCACCAGTTCCCAGTAGATCCGGTTGCCGTCGCCCACATCGAGCATCCCGCTGTCATACGGTTCGATGGGCGGATACAGCGTGCGCATGGAAAGCGCCCTTCTTTCAACGAGGCTGGGTTGTCGTACCAGGGGCCGGGCGTCGCTCGGAGGGCGGCGCCGGGGCTCGTGGCACGGGAGCGTCGGGAAACCGGGGCCCGATCCACCCGTGTCGGAACCGTGCGGCGCCGTCCGCCGCCGCGACGCACGGGGCGGCGAGTGCGGTGCGGGCGGTCACGGGCGGCTCTGGTGTGGACGGGATCGCAGCCGTCCGCGACCTTCCGGGACGTCCGGCGGAGCGGTGCCGTGGCCGCGGTCGAAGCAGCGACCGGCGGGAACGGCGGACCGGACGGTGGGCGACGGCCGGGTGGCGACCGCGTGCCGACCCGGTTCTTCGGCGGGCGACGGGGCAGCGTGCCCGCCGGTGCGGTTCCGATCCGGGGCCACGCGGTCCGACCGTCGCGTTCTCCCTGCGCCGCACAACTCGTCCATCGACTCTCATCCTAGACCGGAGACCGGTACCGAGCGGGTGTTCTTCACTCCACGGCACCTGCCACGGACGGAGGGTCGCCGCAATAGGCTGCGTTACGGGCACGTTAGGGTCTTTTGGGCGCCTGCCGAACATGCTTTCCAGCCCGGCCGCGGACGGTGCGGACACCGGGCGTGGTGACCGCCGGACGCCGGAGGCCGGTGCACGAGTCCCACGACGTGTCCGCCCAGAGCTCCACAAGGGCTCACGACCACCGTGCCGGGGCCCTCTTCGCACGCCCTCGCGCCAGCCACCGAGCCTGCGAGTCAGGAGAATGGACAAGGAACCCATGCCGAGTACCAACGACACACGTGTCGTCAGTTACCAGCCGCTCGTCGCCCCCCACGACATCCTGGCGGAACTTCCGATGGGCCCCGAGCGCACGGCACTGGTCGAGGACGCCAGAGCAGAGGTCAAACGGGTACTCGACGGCGAGGACGACCGGTTGCTCGTCGTCGTGGGGCCGTGCTCGGTGCACGACCCCGCCTCCGCCCTGGACTACGCGCGCCGCCTCAAGGCGCTGATCCCGACCGTCGCCTCCGACCTGTGCGTGGTCATGCGGGTCTACTTCGAGAAGCCGCGCACCACGCTGGGCTGGAAGGGGCTGATCAACGACCCCGGCCTGGACGAGAGCTTCGACGTGCACCGGGGACTGCGCACCGCGCGCAGGCTGCTGCTCGACATCGGCTCGCTGGGCATCCCCGCGGGCACCGAGTTCCTCGACCCCATCACCCCCCAGTACATCGCGGACGCCGTGACGTGGGGCGCCATCGGTGCGCGCACCACCGAGAGCCAGGTGCACCGCCAGCTCAGCAGCGGCCTGAGCATGCCGGTGGGGTTCAAGAACGGAACCGACGGCGACGTCCAGGTCGCCGTGGACGCCTGCCGGGCCGCCGCCGGTTCGCACACCTTCTTCGGCGTCGACCCCAACGGCTCCGCCGCGGTGGTGAGCACGTCGGGCAACCCGGACTGCCACGTCATCCTGCGCGGAGGGCGCTCCGGCCCCAACTACGACGCGGTCAGCGTCTCCGCCGCGCTCGACGTCGTGGAGGCCGCCGGCCTGCCGCGCCGCCTCATGATCGACGCCAGCCACGCCAACAGCAACAAGGACCACCTCCGCCAGCCGGGCGTGGCCCAGGACATCGCCGCCCAGGTCGCCGAGGGGCAGACCGGGATCATCGGCGTGATGCTGGAGAGCTTCCTGGTTCCCGGAGCGCAGAAGCTCGGCGACCCGTCCTCGCTCACCTACGGCCAGAGCATCACCGACAAGTGCATGGGCTGGGAGACCACCGAGGAGGTTCTCGCGGGTCTGGCCGACGCCGTGCGCACCCGCCGCAAGACCGCGGGCTGACCGTCCGCGGACGCCCGGCGGGCGGCCCCGGGAGGCCACCCGCCGGGACACCGGTGCTCCTTGCCCGCGGACGGCGCGCTGCTACGCTGAAGACACCGGACGCCGGTGCGGGAGAGCGCCCGGACGGTCGGCTCGGACAGCCGGAGGAACGCCTCCTCCCCGGAAAGGACGTCTCGGGCGCACGGGCGCTCCGGCCGGTGGAGCCGCGCGGTGTGACGTGTCCCTCGCCGAAGGCGCGGACCGTTCGCGCGGCGCGACTCCTCGGTGACGACGACAGCGGGGGAGGATGGCAGTCAACAGCCTTCGTTCACACCCACCCTCTTCCAGGAGTGTCCATGAGTCAGGCTCCGATCGGCGGTGTCCGCACCACCCCTCTGCACGAGGTCCACACGGCGCTCGGCGCCACCCTGGTCGACTTCGCCGGATGGCTGATGCCGCTGCGCTACGGCAGTGAGGGCGCCGAGCACCGGGCGGTCCGCGAGGCGGCGGGCCTGTTCGACCTCTCCCACATGGGGGAGATCCGGGTCCGCGGCCCGCAGGCCGCCGAGTTCCTCGACTACGCGCTGGTGGGACGGCTGTCCACACTCGCCGTGGAACGCGCGCGCTACACCATGGTCGTCGCCGAGCACGGGGGCGTGCTCGACGACCTCATCGTCTATCGGCTGGCCGACGACGAGTACCTCGTCGTCGCCAACGCGGCCAACACCGACACCGTCGTCGCCGCGCTGACCGAGCGCGCCGAGGGCTTCGACGCGACCGTCACCGACGAGTCCGCCGGGTACGCGCTGATCGCGGTCCAGGGTCCCCGGGCCGCGGAGATCCTCGCCCCGCTCACCGACGCCGAGCTGTCCGGGATCGGCTACTACGCCGCCCGGCGGTGCACCGTCGCGGGGGTTCCGGCGCTTGTGGCGCGGACCGGCTACACCGGCGAGGACGGCTTCGAGATCTTCGTCACCCCCGGCAACGAGGCCCCGGGGGTGTGGGAGTCGCTGGCCAAGGCCGGACAGCCGCTCGGGCTGCTGCCCGCCGGTCTGGCGGCCCGCGACACCCTGCGTCTGGAGGCGGGGATGCCGCTGTACGGCAACGAACTCAACACCAGCCTCACCCCCTACGAGGCGGGACTGGGCCGCGTGGTCCGACTCGACAAGCCGGGAGACTTCGTCGGACGCGCGGCGCTCACCGCCCGCGCCGCCTCGGGTCCCACCCAGACGCTCGTCGGTCTCGTCGGTCGGGGCCGCCGCGTGCCCCGCAAGGGATACGGGGTGCTGCGCGACGGTGTTCCCGTCGGCGTCGTCACCAGCGGGGCGCCCTCCCCCACACTGGGAAAGCCCATCGCGATCGCGGCCGTCGACGCGGGAACCGACCTGTCCGGCGGCGAGTTCACCGTGGACGTGCGCGGTCGGGCCGAGGCCGTGGATGTGGTGGATCTGCCCTTCTACAGGCGGGAGGCGTAGAGACTCCCGCCTGGGTGGGTACTGTCTGTCCTGCCGAGGTCGGCGGGACCCGTCGGGGCGGCACACGCAGTGTGCACTGCTGGATAATGGACAACACTCCTGGAGAGTTGAATTGAGCGTTCCCGCAGAGCTGGGTTACACCAAGGAGCACGAGTGGGTGGCCGTCAACGAGGACATCGCCACCGTCGGTATCACCGCCTTCGCCGCCGAGGCGCTGGGGGATATCGTCTACGTCGAGCCCCCGGAGGTCGGATCGACCGTCACCGCGGGTGACAGTTGTGGCGAGATCGAGTCCCACAAGTCGGTCAGCGAACTCTACTCACCGGTCAACGGAGAGGTCGTCGACGTCAACCAGGCAGCGGTGGACGATCCCGAACTGATCGGCTCCGACCCCTACGGCCGGGGCTGGCTGTTCAAGGTGGAGCTCGCGGAAGACCCCGCCGATTTGCTCAGCCCGGAGCAGTACACGCAGCTCACCGAAGGCGAAGGTTAAGGAATCCATGACCGCCGAGAGTAATCCGCTCAACCAGTCGCTGGCGCAGCTCGACCCGGAGGTCGCGGCCGCCGTGGACGCCGAGCTCGCCCGCCAACGCGACACCCTGGAGATGATCGCCTCCGAGAACTTCGCTCCCCGGGCGGTCCTGGAGGCGCAGGGCACGGTCCTGACCAACAAGTACGCCGAGGGCTACCCGGGTCGCCGCTACTACGGCGGGTGTGAGCACGTCGACGTCGTCGAGCAGCTCGCCATCGACCGCGCCAAGGCGCTGTTCGGTGCCGAGCACGCCAACGTGCAGCCGCACTCGGGAGCGCAGGCCAACACCGCCGTGTACTTCGCGCTGCTGCAGCCGGGCGACACCATTCTCGGTCTGGACCTGGCGCACGGCGGGCACCTGACCCACGGCATGCGGATCAACTACTCCGGCAAGGTCCTCAACGCCGTGGCCTACCACGTACGCGAGTCCGACGGCCTGGTCGACTACGACGAGGTCGAGGCGCTGGCCAAGGAGCACCAGCCCAAGCTGGTCATCGCGGGCTGGTCGGCCTACCCGCGCCAACTGGACTTCGCCCGGTTCCGGCAGATCGCCGACCAGGTGGGCGCCCTGCTCATGGTGGACATGGCGCACTTCGCCGGCCTGGTCGCGGCGGGGCTGCACCCCAACCCGGTGCCCCACGCCGACGTGGTGACCACCACCACGCACAAGACGCTGGGCGGTCCGCGCGGCGGACTCATCCTGTCCAGGGCCGATCTGGGCAAGAAGATCAACTCGGCGGTGTTCCCGGGCATGCAGGGCGGTCCGCTGGAGCACGTGATCGCCGCCAAGGCGGTGGCGTTGAAGGTCGCGGCGGGCGAGGAGTTCGCCGACCGGCAGCGCCGCACCCTCGCGGGCGCGAGGATTCTCGCCGAGCGGCTCACCCGGTCCGACGTCGCGGAGGCGGGGGTGCGTGTCCTGAGCGGCGGCACCGACGTGCACCTGGTCCTGGTGGACCTGGTCAACTCCCCGCTGAACGGCCAGGAGGCCGAGGACCGGCTGCACGAGATCGGCATCACGGTCAACCGCAACGCGGTTCCCAACGACCCGAGGCCGCCCATGGTCACCTCGGGACTGCGCATCGGCACTCCGGCGCTGGCCACCCGCGGTTTCGACGACGCCGACTTCACCGAGGTCGCCGACATCATCGCCGAGGCGCTCAAGCCCGGGTTCGACGCCGGGGCGCTGCGCGCCCGGGTTCGGGCGCTCACCGCCAAGCACCCCCTCTACCCGGGGCTGTAGCGGGCGCTCCTCGGTGTCCGACACCACAATCCGCAGGGGTCTGGCGTGGCCAGACCCCTTTCTGATTTCCACCGGCGTTTCCGTCTCGGTTCTCTCCCTCCTCCGCGTTCTGTTCCGGCCGGAGGGAACAACCGCGCCGACTCCTTCAGTGAGCGACCAGCGGATTCTTCGGTGCGGACACCCGGCCGTCCGCACCGGCGGTGTTTCGACGGGGAAACCGGGACCGTCGGGGACCGGATGCCCCTCGGAGGGCACCGGCTCTCCGCCGTCCCCGGCTACTCCGTCAGCGTCTTCGGGTCCATGTGGAGCACCTCCCACAGGTGTCCGTCGAGGTCCTGGAAGCTCCACGCGTACATGCCCTCGTGCTCGACGGGGTCGGCGGACGGCCGGGCCCCGGCCTCGAACGCCTTGTTGACCAGGTCGTCCACCTGCTGCCTGCTGTCGGCGGACAGCGTGACGATGACCTCGGTGTGCGTGGCGGCGTCGACAATCCTCTTTCCGGTGAACTGCGTGAAGAAGTCCTCGGCCAGCAGCATGACGAAGCTGTTGCCGTTGACGACCATGCAGGCGGCGTTGGCATCGGTGAACCGGGTGTCGAAGTCGAAGCCGAGTTCGGTGAAGAAGTCCATCGACCTCTTGAGGTCTCCGACCGGCAGATTGACGAAGAGGTTTCTGTTCATGGCAGAAACGTAACGGGGAGTGGTGACATTTTCCTCCGGTTCCCCGGTGCGCCTCCACGGCCGACCACGGATCTTCGCCGGTCCCGTGGCGCGGCCCGTTGCGCGCTCCGCCGGCAGAGCCTCCCGAACGCAGGTCCGTGGCCGGCCCCCGGATCTTCCGGGACCAAACACGGTGACCGCGGCCGGAGATCTCGGTTACCGTTGTCCCGACGTTTCGAGGAGAGGGTGAATGGGCGAACGGCTGGTCCTGTGGGACATCGACAAGACCCTGGTGGATGTGGAGTCTGTGGGAGGGTCGGTGTTCTCCGCCGCGTTCACCGCCTTCAGCGGCCTCGACGACTACGTTCCCTCACGGGGGCCCGGGCGCACCGAATGGCAGTGGTTCCTCGACACCCTCGCGGTCAACAACCTGACGCACCTCGCCGAGGGGTTCCCCCGCTTCCTGCGGCTGCAGGACGTCGAGTTCCGCCGCCGGGCGACCGAACTGCGCGCCCGCGGCCGGGTCCTGCCCGGTGCCCGCGAGGCCCTGGAGCGCTGCGCCGCCTCTCCCGACGTCCTCTCCTCCCTGCTCACCGGGAACGCGGTTGGCAACGCCCACCACAAACTCCAGGCGTTCGGCCTGGAGTCTCTGGTGGAGACCCGACTGGGCGGCTACGGCGACGACCACTGGAACCGCTCCGAGCTGGTCGGCATCGCCCGACGGCGGGTGCACGAGGCGACCGGTCTGGAGTTCACCCCCGCCACCACCGTCCTTGTCGGTGACACCCCCAACGACGTCCGCGCGGCCCTGGAGGGCGGTGCTCGCGTCGTCGCGGTCGCCACCGGCTACTGCGACGCGGACACCCTGCGCGCCGCGGGCGCCACCACCGTCCTGGACGACCTGTCCGACACCGAGGCGGTCATGGAGGCGCTGCTCGCCTGAGCGGCTCCCGGGGGTTCTGCCTCCGGCGCCGGGACGCTTCCGCGGCTCCGGCGCCGCCTCCTCCCGCGTGCGGGGCACGGTCGCGGCCGGGGTCGGCCCGCGGCGCCCGCTCCCGTCGCCCGCCTCCGTGGGCGCCGTACCGCCGCGGTTGCGGGTCCGGGGCCCGACGCTGTCGCCTTCATCCCCTGGTGTGGTGTACCTGCACCCGCACCCTCGGCTCCCTGACCAAAGACAGTTCGACGATCTTGTGCTCCACGGCCTGCTGGATCGCCGAGGACAGTTCCGCTGCGCGGTGCGTTTCGGTGTCGACACGCACCTTCACGCGACGGCGGGTCAGTGTGACGCGCGCGTCCCGCACACCGTCCACCTCCCGCGCCGCGGCGGCCAGGGTGCGGCGCAGCGTCGCCCTGGAGACCCCGGCGACAAACGCCGGGTCATGGGGGTGCCACGCCATCCCGCGCCCCCACCCCGGCACCAGGGCCAGCGCGATCAGCAGCAGACTGACCAGCACCAGGACGGCCGAGGCCACCTGCACCGCGGGATCGCTCCACCGCGCGCCGGAGGTGTACTCGGCCGTCCGGTCCACCGGCAGCAGGCTGAGCGGGCTTCCCACGAGCGCGGAGATGACCTCCGCCGCGGCCAGTCCGGTCACCGTCACGAGCAGCCCTCCGGCGACCAGGGCCGCCCACGAGCGATACGGCCGGAACGTACGCACGGCCACGCGATCGGCCCGTCCGGTGCTGCTCGTCTCCGAACGGCCCAACACCTCTTCCACCGTCGTCATGCCTGTCCCCCAATCTCTGGACGCCGACCGCGTGTCGACGCCCCGACTCGCTCTTCCACCCCGATACCTTCGTGAAGTCTGTGTGCTTTACCCGTTTCCCCACCTTTTGATCGGTGCGGCGGGGAGCAGTTCCAGTGCGCCTACCCCCGACCAGGCCGATGTCAGCACCCGGACACACCGCAATCGCGCACCAGATTTGTGGCGCAATGTCCGAACCGTTCTCGAACACCTCTCACCTGCGAGGACACCGCTTACGCCTGTCAACACACGGTGATTTTTGTGACTTTCGCCACTTGGTGCGCGCCAGCCCCTCCACTGCCACCCGAAACACCTGCTCAAACACGCAGAGTGACCAACTTATCGCAGGGCAGAGCGGCTCCCCGGGAGAGCCGCGTCCGGGAGGCGTATCGCCGCCGAGGCCGGGCGGGACCGCGAGAAGCACCGCCCCGCCGGGTGTCCTGCCGCTCCCCGTCCGGGGGCGCCTTCGGGCGCCGACCGGGAGGGGTCAGGCCACCGTCAGCGGAACACCACCGTCTTGCCGCCGTTCAGCAGAATCCGGTGCTCGGCGTGCCAGTTCACCGCGCGCGCCAGCGCCACCGACTCCAGGTCGCGTCCCACCGCGGTGAGCCGCTCCGGACTGAAGGTGTGGTCGACCCGCACGACCTCCTGCTCGATGATCGGCCCCTCGTCGAGGTCGGCCGTCACGTAGTGCGCCGTCGCTCCGATCAGCTTCACCCCGCGGGCGTGCGCCTGGTGGTAGGGGCGGGCGCCCTTGAAACTCGGCAGGAAGGAGTGGTGGATGTTGATGATCCGCCCCGACATCTTCTGGCACAGGTCCTCGGAGAGCACCTGCATGTACCGGGCCAGCACCACCAGGTCGACGTCGTAGCCCTGGACCAGCTCCAGCAGCCGCGCCTCCTGCTCCGGCTTGGTCTCCGGGGTCACCGGCAGATGGTGGAAGTCCACCCCGTAGGAGTCGGCGAGGAACTCCAGATCCGGATGGTTGGACACCACGGCCGTGATCTCGGCGTTCAGCAGACCGCTGCGCTGGCGGTACAGCAGATCGTTCAGGCAGTGCCCGAACCTGGAGACCATCACCAGCACCCGCGTGCGCGCCTCGCGCCGCCACAGGTTCCAGTCCATCCCGTACTCGGCCGCCAGCGCCGCCAGGGCTCCCCGCAGCACGTCCTCGCTCACCGCGGGGTCTTCGGCCGTGAGCTGCACGCGCATGAAGAACCGACCCGTGTAGTGGTCGCCGTACTGCTGGCTCTCCTCGATGTTGCACCTGTGGGCGGTGAGCAGATTCGCCACCGCCGCGACGATTCCACGGCTGTCGGGGCACGACAGCGTCAGCACGAACTCGCGATCACTCATGGTTCAGGGGACTTTCGACAAGGGAACGGCTGCATCCATCCGGTCTCATGGGCTTCCAGGGTAACCGTGTCCGTCCCGTTCGGCGGGGATGAACCCGCCGGTCCCCGCCGGGGACGGCTCTTCCCGCCCCCCGAAACATGAAAAAGTTTCGGATGGCTGTGGGATGCTCGTGCCATGAGCAGCGTCCGCGAACGGTACGAGACGGCCACCTCCCACCTGCGCGCCCCCTTCGCCATCGTCGACCTGGCCGCCCTGCGCGCCAACGCGGCCGACCTGGTCCGCCGTGCGGACGGAACGCCCGTCCGCGTCGCCAGCAAGTCCGTCCGCTGCCGCCACCTGCTCCGCGAGATCCTCGCCATGCCCGGTTTCTCCGGGATCATGGCCTACACCCTCGACGAGGCGCTCTGGCTGGCCACCGACCCCGGCAGCGCCGACTTCGCCTCCGACGTCCTCGTCGCCTACCCCACCGCCGACCTCCACGCCGTCGCCCGACTCGCCGCCGACCCCGAGGCCGCGGCCAGGATCACCCTCATGATCGACTCCGTGGGCCACCTCGACCTCATCACCGCCGCCGCGCCCGCCCCGGCCGCCCCGGTGAAGGTGTGCATCGACATCGACACCAGTTGGCAGCCGCTCGGTCCCCGCGTCCGCGTCGGCGCCCACCGCTCCCCGATCCGCACCCCCCGACAGGCCGCGGAGCTGGCCCGCGCCGTCGTCCGCCGTCCGGGACTGCGTCTCGACGGCGTCATGGCCTACGAGGCCCAGATCGCCGGCGTGGGCGACGCCCCTCCCGGCCGCCCCCTCTACGGCACCGCCCTGCGCTGGGTCCAGCACCGCTCCCGCCGGGAGCTCGCCCGCCGCCGCGCCGCCGTCGTCCGGGCCGTCCGCGAGGTCGCCGACCTGCGCTTCGTCAACGGCGGAGGAACCGGAAGCCTGCACAGCACCAGCCGGGAACGCGCCGTCACCGAGGTCGCCGCGGGCTCCGGTCTGTACCAACCCCGGCTCTTCGACCACTATCGGTCGGTCGCCCGGCAGCCCGCGGCCCTCTTCGCCCTCCCCGTCGTCCGCCGCCCCGCTCCCGGCGTGGCCACGGCCCTGGGCGGCGGCTATATCGCGTCGGGCACCGCCGACCCGGCGCGGCTCCCGCAGCCCCACCTGCCCCCCGGGCTGCGCCTCAGCACCTCCGAGGGGGCGGGGGAGGTCCAGACCCCGCTGCTCGGGGCCGCCGCCGACTCCCTCGCCATCGGCGACCTCGTCTGGATGCGGCACGCCAAGGCCGGAGAACTGTGCGAGCACTTCGACCGGCTGCACCTCGTGGACGGGGACCACGTCACCGCCAGCGTCCCCACCTACCGGGGCGAGGCGAAGACGTTCCTCTGACCCGTGACACGACGGCGGGGTCCGCCGGGGGCTGCCCCGGCGGACCCCGCCGCCACACACCGTGGGGTCAGCGCCTGCGTCGCCGACGGAGCGCGACCAGCACGCCCACGGCGACAGCGACTCCGACGCCCACTCCGATCAGCAGCACGGGAGAGGGCGGCTGACGCAGCTCGTACTCGGTCACCACCTCGTCCTCACCGCTGACGAGGACGGCGCCCTCATCGGGCGGGACCAGTCGGCTGCTGCCGCGGCGCACCGGGTCTCCGGCCAGCAGCGCGCGCGCCTCCTCGGCCAAGTGGCCACCGGCCTGACGCACCCTGTCCAGTCCGCGTCTGGCGGCGTTCTTGGGGTTGGCCCGATCGGCGAGCGCGTCGATCGACGCCGCCAGTCGCTGCTGCACCTGCTCGATCTCCGCCTGCACGGCCGCCGGGTCGCGTTGCGGACTCGCGGGGTCGCGTCCTTGCATACAGCCGCCTCCTTCCGCTACCGCAGGGTGGCCTGCGACGGACTCTCATCCGGGGTCTGGTTGATGACTTCTTCGCCAGGCGTGCGCGTGAGCCGCAGCGCGCTCTCGATCCCGTCCACCACCCGAAAGAAGTCCAGCGTGGACAACCACAGTTTATAGACGATCAAGATCTCGAAAGCGAGAAGCAAAACACCCGCGGCCACGGTGATCCAGACGACCGCCGCGGCCGAGAACACCGCTGCCAGCGGAGCCAGCACGAACACCGCGATCTGGAATTCGATCCCGCTCACCAGGTGGGTGCGGATACGTCGTGCCCTGAGGAAGTCCCAGAACCTCTGGTACCAGGGGAACCGGTTCCGGAACCCCTCGTGCAGGTCCACTCTCGGCAATCTCACGTCCGGCTGTTTGCCCGTGTCCCGGTCGGCGCGGTTCTCCCGCTCCGCCTGCGACCGCAGTAGCTGTTCCAGCACCGAGATTCCGTGCCTGAGGACCGCCTGTTCGCCCGTGTCGCTCATCGGCCGCCCCACCCGGGCGGGGTCGTCGGGCTCCAGCATCGACAGCGTCGCCCGCGCCCACTCCAGCACCCCGGCCAGGCGCGACCGCATCTCCCGGCGCACCTTGTACACCTGCAGCGCGTTCAGGTAGCGCAGCATGTCGCAGAACACCACAGCCAACGCCAGCCAGACGAAGACGACCCGGCCGGTCAGGACGTACTGGCCCCCCATGAGCGCGATCGCGCACACCAGCACCCGGAACCGGTCGAAGACGTAGTCCATCCAGGAGCCGAACAGCGACTCCTGGTCGGTCAACCGCGCCAGTTTGCCGTCCATGCAGTCCACGAGGAAGCACAGGTGGTACAGGACCGCGCCGACGATCAGGAACGGCCACTGGCCCAGTGCGAAGCAGGCCGCCGCTCCCAGCCCCAGCAGCAGGACCGTCACCGTCAACTGGTTGGGCGTGATCGACGTCCGGTTGGCGACCAGGCGGACCAGACGAAGCGCGATCGGATCGACCGCCCACACCGTCCACCAGGAATCGCGTTCCCGGCACACGCGGCTGCGGACCTCGTCCAGGGTGTAACTGGGCATCGTTGGTCAACTCCTCGAACACGAAGCTGGGGGGATGCTTCGGCCCGCCCCACCGGCGACCGTCCGAACCGCGAAGCCCTGTGCGACCGATCCGCGGGTCTGTGGTGTCCGGCTTGACAAGAGGTGGGCTTGGTCAACCTTAAGGCGAAGAAGTCCTGCCGGAGGCCGTCGAGTCCGAAGCGTTTCGACTCCGCCGCACAATCCGGACCCCCTCCTCCGCTCCGGCATTTCGGCCGGTCGCCTCCATGCTTCCCCACTCTGGCATCCGGTTCGCGCACTAGGGTGGAAAACAAGTGATTGGCGAAGAGTCCCCGAACCTCGAGGAGTCCACGTTGAGCGAGACCGCCATCCGTCTGCAACCCGGTGACATCGCCCCCGACTTCACTCTGGACAGCGCTGACGGCGCCTCCGTCACCCTCAGCGAGGTGCTCAAGGAGCACGACCGTGTGGTGCTGTACTTCTATCCGGCCGCCATGACTCCCGGCTGCACCACCGAAGCCTGCGACTTCCGGGACAACCTGCACGCCTTCGACGGCGCGGGGCTGACCGTCCTGGGCGTGTCCCCCGACTCCCCCGCCCGCCTCGCCAAGTTCGTGGAGCAGGAGGGTCTGACCTTCCCCCTGCTCAGCGATCCCGACCGTGCGGTCCTCACCTCCTACGGAGCCTTCGGCGAGAAGAAGAACTACGGCCGTACCGTGCAGGGCGTCATCCGTTCCACCTTCGTCATCTCCGCGGGCCGCACGGTGGAGAAGGCCTACTACAACGTGCGGGCCACCGGCCACGTCGACCGGATCAAGCGCGACCTGGGACTGTAGGGCTCCGCCGCACCGCAACAGACCGGCTCCGCCGCACCTCCGCCCGCCCTCCCCGCACATCCGAGGGCACGACCGCGTGGGTCCTCCGCACGACTTGCGTTCTTCACGTGTGAACTGCCACTCTCAGAAAGACAACCTTCGTGTTCTCCCCCAGCCACGGGAGGACCGAGCCACGGGGCCGTAGCCCAACGGCAGGAGGCGGCGGCTTTAGGTGCCGTACAGTGCGGGTTCGAATCCCGCCGGCCCTACGAGAACAACCGACACCACGGGGTGCGGAAAGGGAACCCTTCCGCACCCCTGCGCACACCGGGCGTGTGCCCGTCGTCCCCGGTTCCGCCGTGGAACGGACGGGCGGCAGCGCGAAGGGGGCGCGGGATCAGCAACCCGCGCCCCCTTCTCTTCCGCACGACTGGGTCTAGGCGCGAAACACCAGCGCCCACAGGACCACGGAGAGCAGGACCAGGACGAAGACCGCCACGCAGGCCACCACCGCCACCTGCTTCTTTCGGCTCCTGTCGCTGCGGTGCCTGCCGGAACTGGTCAGTCCCAGGGCGTCGGTCGACTCGCGGATGGAGGTGAGCAGGGTGCTCACCGACTCCGGGCGGTGCCGGTGCAGCGCGTCGGAGACGTGGCTGACCTGTTCGTGCAGGTTGTTGCGGATCACCTCGGCGCCCGCCCGGAAGTGGTCGACCGCGGACAGTTTCTCCTCGGTCTCCTGCCGAACGGCCTCGGCGCTGCGTGCCGCGGTCTCCGGGCTGGTCTCCGGGGCCCACGGCGCCAGAGAGGCGATACGCAGCATCGCGGTGGCGTTCTCGGCGGTCAACCGCGCATCGGGGGCGACCTTGAGCAGGCCCGCCAGCACCGGCGCCAGCGGTCCCGCGTTGGCCGCGGGCGCGGGCTCCTCCAGGTCGTCCCCGCGCAGGATCGCGATGTAGCCCTTGCGGTCGTACGGCGGGTGCCCTTCGACCGCCGCGTACAGGGTGGCGCCCAGGGACCACAGGTCCGAGGGCGGTCCCACGGGACCGGCCTTGGCGCGCTCGGGCGGCAGGTACGACGGGGAGCCGATGATGCGCCCCGAACTGCTCAGCGCGGACTCCCCGGTCCACGCGGCCAGCCCGAAGTCGGTCAGCACGACCCGACCGTCCTCGCTGATCATGACGTTCTCGGGCTTGACGTCCCGGTGCACGATGCCCTCGTCGTGGGCGGCCTTGAGCGCGCTGATCAACTGGAGGCCGATCTCGGCGACCCTGGGGTAGGGCAGCGGCCCCGCGATGTCGATGATCTCGGCGAGCGTGCGCGCCACGACCAGCTCCATCACGATCCAGGGACGCCCGTCCTCGTTGACCACGTCCAGGACGGTGACCAGGTTGGGATGGTTGAGCCGACCCGCCACCCGCGCTTCGCGCGTGGTGCGGCGCAGCAGCGAGTTGCGTTCGTCCTCGGTCAGGTCGTCGGGGAGACGCAGCTCCTTGACCGCGACCTCCCGGCCGAGGACGAGATCGGTGGCCCGCCACACCGTGCCGACACCGCCGCGGCCGACGGGCTCACGCAGGCTGTAGCGGCCCGCGAGTACGCGTTCGTCCCCGGACTGGTCATCGACCGCGACAGGGGGTGAGGAATCGGCGGATTCGGTTTTCGGCCGCTCTGTTGGAGGCTGTTCGATGGACACGGCTTCAGAACATCAGATCGTGGGCCATGGCGGCCTCCTGTGGACTGTTTACGGTGGTCGAGACGGACGAGGAGCGCGTCTTTCGGTTATACCAACGCCAACAGACGTCAGAGCAGGTAGTTGCCACATTACAGCCACTTAGGTTCACTTTTGTTATCTCCTATGGGCTGCGTCACACGCCACACTTTCCGCCTCTTGGGGGGTTTTGCCAGCCAAAACGGTTTGAAACCGGATCAGCCCCAAAGTGTGTCGGGGTCCTGGACGCTCACCGGGCCGAAACCGATCTCCTCCAGCGGTCCCCGCAGCGATGCGGCGTCGCCCGCGACGACCACCACCGCGTCGTCGGGGTGCAGGTGCTCGCGGGCGGACCGGTTCAGGTCCTCGGCGGTCAACTGCTCGTATCCGGCCCGCATCCGGTCCACGTGGTCCTCGGGCAGGTCGTACACGACCATCTCGATCAGCGCCCAGGCCATGCGGCCGGCGCTGGCATAGGCGACGGGCAGTCCCAGCGTGTGGGATTCGCGGACCGCCTGGAGCTCGCTCTCGGTGACTCCCTTCCGCTGGAGTTCGGCGATCTGCTCCAGGGTCACGGTGATCGAGTGGGCGGTGGTGGGCGCGTTCACCTGGGTGCTGATCACGAAGACACCGCTGTCGCGACGCAGATCGAACCGGCTTCCGACACCGTAGGTGTAGCCGTGCTTCTCCCGCAGTTCCAGGTTGAGACGCGAGGTGAACATGCCGCCCAGCACGTCGCTCATGCCCTCGACGCGGGGGAGGTCGACCTCGGAGCGCGCCGGTGCCCGGTGCGCCAGCACGAACGCGGACTGCACCGAGCCGGGACGGTCCAGGATGACGATGCGGGGCCGCTCCCCGGGGGCGGCCCCGGGGGCGGCGGTGTGCCGCTGCGGGGTGGGAGCGGCGTCGCCGAAGACGGCCGCGCCGAGCTCCTCCAGGTTCACTCCCGTCAGGTCCCCGACGATGACCAGCGTTCCGGCCACCGAGGCGATGTTGTCGGCGTGGAAGCTCCGCGCGATCTCGGGGGTGAGCCGCTGCTGGTAGACGTCGCCTCCGCTGGGCGGGACCGCGTAGCGGCCGGTGAAGAGCTGACTGCCGACGGCTCGGCTGGCGAGGGTGGAGGCGACGGAGTTCTCCAGCCGGAACCGCTCCACCAGTTGGTCGCGGCGGCGCACGATGTCGTCGGAGCGCAGGGCCGGCGTGCGGACGGCCTCGGCCAGCAGCGACACCGCGTCCTTGAGCCGCCTGGCGGGCGCGTCCACACCGGTGATGAAGCTGTCCCAGCCGACACGGCCCACCCATTCGGCTCCGTAGCGCTCCAGGGCGGGGGCGAGCGAGCTGTTGCCGTCAACACCGTCCTCGAGCGACTCGCCGACGAGTATGGCGACGCCCATGTGCTCGTGGGCTTCGTTGATCGCGCCCGCGGGGTGGATCAGCCGCACGGCGGCGTAGGGCTGGCCGGGAAGGTCGACGGCGACGACGGTCCCGCTGCCGACCTTGATCCGGGTGGGCTTGGGGAAGGTGTAGCGGACCGGCTCACCGAGTGCGGGGCGTGGCTGGAGGCTGCTCAAGAGGACTCTCCCTCGACTTCTCTGGCTGCGTCAGAGTGGGCGTGGATCGGATGCGGCGGGATCAGGCTTCGGCTTTCTCGGCTGCCTCGGACGTGGCGACCTCGTAGCGGAGCGAGAACCGGTTCTCCGGAGTGAGCAGCCGTTTGGCGTAGTCCACGACCTCGTCGGCGGTGATGGAGGCCCAGCGCTCCGGCCAGGTGTAGACGAGTTCGGGGTCGTCGAAGAGCTGGGTGTAGCTGCTGAGCGTGTTGGCGAGGCCGGCGGGGGTGGAGATGCTCTGGAAGTGGTCGCGTTCCAGGACCGCGCGCGCCCGCTCCAGCTCGTCCTCGCCGATCCCGTCGGCCAGCGCCGCGGTCTCCTCGAAGACGGCGGTTTCGAGTTCCTCCCCGCTCACCCCGTCGCGGGCGATCATGCTGATGAAGAAGAGGGACTGGGTGTAGCGGAAGTCGAACAGATCCGAGGAGGCGCCGCCGTCGTCGTTGGCGAGTCCGCGTTCGACGACGAGCCTGCGGTAGAGGCGGCTGCCCTGGCCCTGGCCGAGCACCGCGGAGGCGAGGTTCATGACGTCGAACTCGCGTGTGCCGTACGGGGGGACCCGGTGGACCACGAAGACGGCGGGGGCGGGCACCTGCTCCTCGACGACCAGGCTCTTGGAACCGATGGGGCCCTCGAGGGAGGCGTCGGGTGCGGTGGCCACGGTCTCCCGGGCGGGAATGCCGCCGAAGTAGCGTGCGACGCGCTCCCGCACGTCCTCCGGCTCCAGGGAGCTGACCACGGTGAGGACGAGGTTGTCCGGACCGTAGTGCGCCTTGTGGAAGGAGAGCACGTAGTCCAGGTCCGCGGCGTCCAGGTCCGCCATGGAGCCGATGGTGGGGTGGTGGTAGGGGTGCCCCTCGGGGTAGGCGTGCGCGAGGATGCGCTCGAAGGCCGTTCCGTAGGGCTGGTTGTCGTAGCGCTGGCGGCGCTCGTTCTTGACCACGTCACGCTGGTTGTCCAGGACTTCCTGGGTCACGCCGTCGCGCAGGGTGGCGAGCCGGTCCGCCTCCAGCCACAGGGCGAGGTCGAGCGCCGGCTCGGGGACCGTCTCGTAGTAGTTGGTGCGGTCGCTGGAGGTGGAGGCGTTGAGCTCCCCTCCGAGTGCCTCGATCACCTTGAAGTGCTCACCCTTGGGCACGTTGCCGCTGCCCTCGAACATGAGGTGCTCGAAGAGGTGGGCGAACCCGGTCCGCCCGGGGACCTCGTGCCTGGAGCCGACCCCGTACCACAGGTTGACCGCGGCCACCTGGCCCGTGGCCGCCGGGGCGGTGATCAGCCGAAGCCCGTTGTCCAGTCTGTACTGGCTGATCTGCCTGGCTGCACCGTTGCTCGTCACCAATCCCTGCACCCCCTGCTCAGCGGATGTCGTGTTGATCATTGAGCCTATAGCCCTTGGAGCAGCGGACGGGTACTGTCAGCCTGCCCCGGGCCGTCCCGGACATGCTTCCCGCTGTTCGCGGGCTGCCGGGAATCCCCGAGGCGGCTCTGGAGCGGTGCTGTCCGACTCCGCCCGGTCCAGGGCGCCCGAGGCCTTCTCGGGACGGGCCCGCTCGGTTCTCTTTCCGTTCTTCCCGAACCAACACCAACAGGGGACTACCCCCAACGCAAAAAAGAGAGGGGCCGCCCCTTGCGGGGGCGGCCCCTCTCCAACACTGTGTACGGCGGCGACCTACTCTCCCACCCCACCAAAGAGGCAGTACCATCGGCGCTGGACGGCTTAACTACCGGGTTCGGAAAGGGACCGGGTGGACCCCGCCCGCTATGACCGCCGTAACCCTCACACCCACCCACACACCCAACAAAGGCATGCAAGCAGGAAACCTCAACATGAACAACGTGCGCGAGCACCCAGCATCTGCGGTGGACAAGCCCTCGGCCGATTAGTACCGGTCAGCTCCACCCCTCACAGGGCTTCCACATCCAGCCTATCAACCCCATCATCTCTGGGGAGCCTTACCCACTCGAAGTGGAAGGAGACCTCATCTCGAAGCAAGCTTCCCGCTTAGATGCTTTCAGCGGTTATCTCTCCCGAACGTAGCCAACCAGCCATGCCCCTGGCGGGACAACTGGCACACCAGAGGTTCGTCCATCCCGGTCCTCTCGTACTAGGGACAGCCCTTCTCAAGTCTCCAACGCGCGCAGCGGATAGGGACCGAACTGTCTCACGACGTTCTAAACCCAGCTCGCGTGCCGCTTTAATGGGCGAACAGCCCAACCCTTGGGACCAACTCCAGCCCCAGGATGCGACGAGCCGACATCGAGGTGCCAAACCATCCCGTCGATACGGACTCTTGGGGAAGATCAGCCTGTTATCCCCGGGGTACCTTTTAGCCGTTGAGCGACGCCGCTTCCACACGCCGACGCCGGATCACTAGTCCCTGCTTTCGCACCTGCTCGACACGTCCGTCTCACAGTCAAGCTCCCTTGTGCACTTACACTCACCACCTGATTGCCAACCAGGCCGAGGGAACCTTTGGGCGCCTCCGTTACCCTTTAGGAGGCAACCGCCCCAGTTAAACTACCCACCAGACACTGTCCCCGAACCGGATCACGGCCCCAGGTTAGATGCCCGAAACAGCCAGAGTGGTATTTCACCAACGCCTCCACCCGAACTAGCGTCCGAGCTTCACCGGCTCCCACCTATCCTACACAAACCATCCCAAACACCAATGTCAAGCTGTAGTGAAGGTCCCGGGGTCTTTCCGTCCTGCTGCGCGAAACGAGCATCTTTACTCGTAGTGCAATTTCACCGGGCCCACGGTTGAGACAGCGGGGAAGTCGTTACGCCATTCGTGCAGGTCGGAACTTACCCGACAAGGAATTTCGCTACCTTAGGATGGTTATAGTTACCACCGCCGTTTACCGGCGCTTAGATTCCCAGCCTCGACCCGAAGGTCTAACCGGTCCTCTTAACGTTCCGGCACCGGGCAGGCGTCAGTCCGTATACCGCGTCTTACGACTTCGCACGGACCTGTGTTTTTAGTAAACAGTCGCTTCCCCCTGGCCTCTGCGACCCCACCCAGCTCCGGACGCACAGTCCATCACCAGACAGGGCTCCCCTTCTCCCAAAGTTACGGGGACAATTTGCCGAGTTCCTTAACCATGGTTCACCCGAACGCCTCGGTATTCTCTACCAGACCACCTGCGTCGGTTTCGGGTACGGGCCGCCCACACACTCGCTAGAGGCTTTTCTCGACAGTACGGGATCACTCACTTCGGCTCAACGCCTCGACATCACGCCTCACCCCTGTAACGGAGCACGGATTTACCTGCACTCCGGGCTACACGCTTGACCCGGGACAACCACCGCCCGGTAGAGCTACCCCCCTGCGTCACCCCATCACTTACCTACTACCTCCTCGGACCCCACGCCGACACCCACCATCATCCGAAGACAACAGCAGCGCCGGT
The DNA here is from genome assembly GCF_003574835.2 of Thermobifida halotolerans. Classification (NCBI taxonomy): domain Bacteria; kingdom Bacillati; phylum Actinomycetota; class Actinomycetes; order Streptosporangiales; family Nocardiopsidaceae; genus Thermobifida; species Thermobifida halotolerans. The sequence goes on from NZ_CP063196.1 coordinate 3,309,714, forward strand.
GGTGGTTAGCATCAGAAGCCTCGGTATCGGGCGCATGCGGACGGGTACGGGAATATCAACCCGTTATCCATCGACTACGCCTGTCGGCCTCGCCTTAGGCCCCGACTCACCCTGGGCGGATTAACCTGCCCCAGGAACCCTTAGTCAATCGGCGCACACGTTTCTCACGCGTGTTTCGCTACTCATGCCTGCATTCTCACTCCCACGCAGTCCACCCCGGATCACTCCACGGCTTCACCCCACGCAGGACGCTCCCCTACCACACCAGGAAAACCTGGCATCCACGGCTTCGGCGGTGTGCTTAAGCCCCGCTACATTATCGGCGCACAATCACTCGACCAGTGAGCTATTACGCACTCTTTCAAGGATGGCTGCTTCTAAGCCAACCTCCTGGCTGTCTCAGCAACTACACAACCTTTCCCACTTAGCACACGCTTAGGGGCCTTAGCCGATGATCTGGGCTGTTTCCCTCTCGACCACGAAGCTTATCCCCCGCAGTCTCACTGCCACGCTCAACTTCACCGGCATTCGGAGTTTAGCTGACCTCAGTAACCTTGTCGGGCCCATCAGCCAACCAGTCGCTCTACCTCCGGCAAGCACCACGCAACGCTGCACCTAAATGCATTTCGGGGAGAACCAGCTATCACGGAGTTTGATTGGCCTTTCACCCCTACCCACACCTCATCCCCCAGGTTTTCAACCCTGGTGGGTTCGGGCCTCCACGAGGTCTTACCCCCGCTTCACCCTGGACATGGGTAGATCACCCCGCTTCGGGTCCACAGCATGCGACTCAAACGCCCTCTTCAGACTCGCTTTCGCTACGGCTCCCCCACCCGGGTTAACCTCGCCACACACCATGACTCGCAGGCTCATTCTTCAAAAGGCACGCCATCACCCACCCCAAAAGACAGGCTCTGACGGCTTGACAGCACACGGTTTCAGGTACTCTTTCACAACCCCTCACCGGGGCACTTTTCACCTTTCCCTCACGGTACTCGTCCACTATCGGTCACCAGGACGTATTCAGGCTTAGCAGGTGGTCCTGCCAGATTCACACGGAATTCCTCGGGCTCCGCGCTACTCGGGAACACATCCAACACCATGCCGACAGGCTTCGCCTACGGGACTCTCACCCACTCCGGTACCGTTTCCCACCGGTTTCGACTACCCACGACACAAGCGCTCCAGGCCGGCAGACCCAGACAGACACGCCCCACAACCCCACACACGCAACGACTGCCGTCTTTACCACGCATGCGGTTTAGCCACCATCCCCTTTCGCTCACCACTACTCAGGGAATCACTGTTGTTTTCTCTTCCTGCGGGTACTGAGATGTTTCACTTCCCCGCGTCACCACCAACTGCCCTATACATTCAGACAGCGGCGACGTGCCATAACGCACGCCAGGTTTCCCCATTCGGACACCCACGGATCAACGCCCGGTTGACAACTCCCCGTGGACTATCGCGGCCTCCCACGTCCTTCATCGGCGCCTGGTGCCAAGGCATCCACCGTATGCCACTCTCGCTTGGCCACCACAGAAACAAGATGCTCGCGCACACTATCCACAAATCAAAACACACACCACACACCCGACCACCACCAGACAGGACCCAACCAGACCCACGTCCAACCAAACCCCACCCGGAGTTCGTCGGGATGGCACCCGCGGAAACAACCACCCAGCACCCCACCCACCCGGGCAGGACACCAAGGAAACACGGTTGCTCCCTCAGACACCCAACAGCGCGCCCCCACCAGACCACAAAGACCCAGCAGGGGAAGTTCGCTCTCACAACCGAGTACCAGACCCCGGCCACCGACAACCGGCGACACCAGAGCTGGTTCCACTCACGAGCCCGCCAACCCATCGACAAAACGGTTGGCTCGAAAAGCTCCTTAGAAAGGAGGTGATCCAGCCGCACCTTCCGGTACGGCTACCTTGTTACGACTTCGTCCCAATCACCAGCCCCACCTTCACACGCTCCCTCCCCGAAGGGTTAGGCCACGCGTTTCGGGTGTTGCCGACTTTCGTGACGTGACGGGCGGTGTGTACAAGGCCCGGGAACGTATTCACCGCGGCGTTGCTGATCCGCGATTACTAGCGACTCCACCTTCATGGGGTCGAGTTGCAGACCCCAATCCGAACTGAGACCGGCTTTAAGAGATTCGCTCCGCCTCACGACATCGCACGCCCTCTGTACCGGCCATTGTAGCATGTTTGCAGCCCAAGACATAAGGGGCATGATGACTTGACGTCATCCCCACCTTCCTCCGAGTTGACCCCGGCAGTCTCCCATGAGTCCCCACCATCACGTGCTGGCAACATGGAACAAGGGTTGCGCTCGTTGCGGGACTTAACCCAACATCTCACGACACGAGCTGACGACAGCCATGCACCACCTGTCACCGATCCCCGAAGGACCCCACATCTCTGCAGGATTACCGGTGATGTCAAACCTTGGTAAGGTTCTTCGCGTTGCGTCGAATTAAGCAACATGCTCCGCCGCTTGTGCGGGCCCCCGTCAATTCCTTTGAGTTTTAGCCTTGCGGCCGTACTCCCCAGGCGGGGCGCTTAATGCGTTAGCTACGGCACGGAAACCGTGGAAAGTCCCCACACCTAGCGCCCAACGTTTACAGCGTGGACTACCAGGGTATCTAATCCTGTTCGCTCCCCACGCTTTCGCTCCTCAGCGTCAGGTAAGGCCCAGAGACCCGCCTTCGCCACCGGTGTTCCTCCTGATATCTGCGCATTTCACCGCTACACCAGGAATTCCAGTCTCCCCTACCTACCTCAAGCCTGCCCGTATCCACTGCACACCCGAAGTTAAGCCCCGGGCTTTCACAGCAGACGCGACAAGCCGCCTACGAGCTCTTTACGCCCAATAATTCCGGACAACGCTCGGACCCTACGTATTACCGCGGCTGCTGGCACGTAGTTAGCCGGTCCTTATTCCCCACCTACCGTCAACCCCCAGAACACTGGAAGCCTACGTCAGTGGTAAAAGAGGTTTACAACCCGAAGGCCGTCATCCCCCACGCGGCGTCGCTGCGTCAGGCTTCCGCCCATTGCGCAATATTCCCCACTGCTGCCTCCCGCAGGAGTCTGGGCCGTGTCTCAGTCCCAGTGTGGCCGGTCGCCCTCTCAGGCCGGCTACCCGTCATCGCCTTGGTAGGCCATCACCCCACCAACAAGCTGATAGGCCGCGAGCCCATCCCCAACCGAAACAACTTTCCACCCCCACCCATGCAGGCAGGAGTCATATCCGGTATTAGACCCGGTTTCCCGGGCTTATCCCAGAGTCAGGGGCAGGTTACTCACGTGTTACTCACCCGTTCGCCGCTCGTGTACCCCCGAAGGGGCCTTACCGCTCGACTTGCATGTGTTAAGCACGCCGCCAGCGTTCGTCCTGAGCCAGGATCAAACTCTCCATCAAAGGCCAAACACCAACCCCCGAGCAACCCCGGAGGCGGCAAACCTGAAACAGAGGCTCATCCCGACCAGACACCCAAACCAGGGTGCCGATCAAAGGAACCCCCACCCCCTCAAACCGAAGGAGTGGCAGGAGCCAAAATCACAAACTCGGCTGTAAAAACAAACACGCGCTGTTGAGTTCTCAAGAAACAACCGCCGACCGTCCACAAGCCACCAGGCTCTTCCCCAGCCGCGGCATTCCCGCTTCGTTGTCGGTTCCGACTCTAGCAGCTCCCCGCCCCGGCGCAAATTCGCGCCGATCCGGAAAACCACCGGAGAAGAAACCGGCCGGAGTTTCCCCGCGGAAACCATTCCGCCGTTCCGCTCCGTTGCTCCTTCACTTTATCGCTCTTCGACCACCGCACCAAATCGGTGCCTCGGTCCCGCGACCGCGGAATGAGGTCCCGAACTCCTCCCACTCCCGGGGACGCCGAAGCCGAAGCGACGACATCTCAGGAGACGGTCGTGGCGTTGTCGAACGAGTCGAGTTCTGCCACCGAGAGGGACTACGGGGGGCTGAACGCATCGCGTCAGCCTCACTCCGCGAGGCTTCGGACCCGGCTGCCCTCCACTCGAAACCCGAGGAGTTCAGTTCCCGGTCATCCGTGCCTGCTGATTCTACCCGCCCGAGTTCGGTGCTCTGACCGCCCCGCCTCCCGGTCGGTGCCGTTGCGGATCAGGCTGTGTGCCTTTTCCGTCCCGGCTCAAAGAACACTACCCCATGCCCGGGGAGACGCAAACCGGCCCGTCGGAACGGAGCGGACGGCTGTTGACCCTCCCCGTTCCGCGCGGTTACCCGGTCTTTGACCGACGTGGGGCGTGGTTGACCTCACCCCGCCGTCGGCGTCCCCACCGTCCCGACGGGCTTGCCGGCCCATGACCCAAAGATTGCCCGCACCCGACGTGTCGCCCACCCGGTCAGCCGAGGTCGCGCACCTTCCTGGCGAGGGCCCGGAACGCGGTACCGCGGTGGCTGACCGCGTTCTTCTCCTCCGGAGTCATCTCCGCGGTCGTCCGCGTCTCCCCCTCGGGCACGAAGATCGGGTCGTAGCCGAAGCCGTTCGCGCCCCGGGGCTCGGCGATCAGACTGCCGCGGAGCACCCCCTCGACGACGTGCTCCTCCCCGGTGGGCAGCACCAGTGCGGCGGCGCAGACGAACTCGGCGCCGCGCCGCTGCGGCGGAGTGTCGGCGAGCTGGTCGAGGACGAGCACGAGATTGGCGGAATCCCGGTCGCCGCTCTCCGTCCCGAACCTGCCCGACCACCGGGCGGACAGGACACCGGGCATGCCGTTCAGCTCGTCGACGCGTAGCCCGGAGTCGTCCGCGACGGCCGGGAGACCGGTGTGCGCGGTGATCGCCCTGGCCTTGAGCAGGGCGTTGCCGGTGAAGGTCGGTTCGGTCTCGGCCACCTCGGGCGCGTCCGGATACCCGTCGAGACCGCGGACCTCGACGTCGAGTCCGGCGTCGGCCAGGATCGCGCGCAGCTCGGGGACCTTCTTGGGGTTTCGGGTGGCGAGTACGAGAGTGTCGATACGGCTCAATCTGCCAGTGCCTTCTTCTGGATCTCGGTGAGTTCGGCGCACCCGGCGACGGCCAGGTCGAGGAGGGAGTCCAGGAGCTTCCGGTCGAAGGGAGCGCTTTCGGCCGTGCCCTGGACCTCGATGAACTCCCCGGCTCCGGTGACGACGACGTTCATGTCGGTCTGCGCCACCGAGTCCTCGAGATAGTTCAGGTCGAGCCGGGGCTGCCCCTGGATGATGCCGACGCTGACCGCGGCGACCGATCCGGTCAGCGGGTTGTTCTTGAGGTTGCGCTGCCTGCGCAGGTGCTTGACGGCGTCGACGAGGGCCACGTACGCGCCGGTGATGGCGGCGGTGCGGGTGCCGCCGTCGGCCTGGAGGACGTCGCAGTCGAGGGTGATGGTGTGCTCACCCATCGCCCTGAAGTCGATGACCGCGCGCAGCGAACGCCCGACGAGTCGGGAGATCTCGTGGGTGCGGCCACCGATCTTGCCCTTGACGGACTCGCGCGTGCCGCGGGTGTCGGTGGCACGGGGAAGCATGGCGTACTCGGCGGTGACCCACCCCTCTCCCGTGCCGCGGCGCCACCGGGGGACGCCTTCCTCCACGGTCGCGGCGCACAGGACGCGGGTCTCGCCGAACTCGATGAGCGCGGATCCTTCGGCGTGCCGCAGCCAGTTGCGCGTGATACGCACCGGGCGTAGCTGGTTCGGGGTTCGTCCGTCAGGTCGAGGCATGGGTCGAGCCTATCGGCGCGGGCGGGAGCCCACGGCCACTTGAGCGAACAGAGTCGAACCCGACCGCGTGCGCCGGTCCCCGGTGCGTCGAAGAACGCCGGTGGGCGGGGTCACCCGCCGGCGGTGATCTCGTGGACCCTTCCCGACTCGGCGAGTTCGATCGGACCGCCGTAGGTGCTCCGCGCCTCGGTCAGGGTGCGGTTGTTGTCGTTCCAGGGCACCAGGTGGGTGAGGACCAGTCTGCGGACGTTGGCCCGGCTGGCCTGCTCCCCCGCCTCGCTTCCGGTCAGGTGCATGTCCTTGGGGTTGTCCTTGTGGTCGTGGAAGGACGCCTCGCACAGGAACAGGTCGGCGTCGCGCGCGAGCTCGACGAGTTCTTCACAGACCCCGGTGTCGCCGGAGTAGGTGAGCACCGCGCCCTCGTGCTCGAGTCGGATGCCGAACGCCTCGACGGGGTGGTTGACGTGGTCCAGCGTGGCCGTGAAGGGGCCGATCCCACGGGTGCCGGGGGCCAGCTCGCGAAAGTCGAAGGTCTCGTGCATTCCGGGTTCGGGGTCGAGCCCGTAGGCCCGCGCCATCCGGTCGGCCACCCCGGGAGGGCCGTAGACGGGGATGGGGGGTTTGGGACCGCCATCGGGGTGGAAGGTGCGCGCCACCCAGTAGGAGCACAGGTCCATGCAGTGGTCGGCGTGCAGGTGGGAGAGGTAGACGGCATCGATGGCATAGATGTCGGCGTGGCGCTGGAGTGCTCCCAGTGCCCCGTTGCCCAGGTCGAGCAGCAGCCGGAACCCGTCGGCCTCCACGAGGTAACAGGACGCGGGTCCGGCTGGGCCGGGAAAGCTCCCCGAGGAGCCGATGATGGTGAGTCGCACGTCGTACAGCCTTTTCGATGAGGTGTCTTTCGCGGGGACGTCGCTGCGCCGCGGAGAGTTTCTCCGGGTTTTCCAAGTGGTTACGGGTGTACCCCACGTACCGGCGAGTAGGTATGGAATGTGGGCCGTTCCTCAGGCGATGTGAGTCACAGTGAAGGCGTCACAGATCTCCCCGTGTGACTCCCGGGACGGGGCGACAACCACGGGAAACCCGTGTGCGCGCCGTTCCGGGAACAGCGGGCGGGGGCGCGGCCGTCCGCGGAGCGGGGACACGCTCAGCGGCCGACCCTGGCGAGTTGGCGACTCTGCGCGACGAGGCGTCCTTTGGCGTCCCACAGGTCGACGTTCTCGTCGAACCACCCGTCGCTGACCAGGCTGGTGTGCGCCCGGAAGGCGAGCGGCCCGGGTTCGGGGACGGCCCGCAGGTGCCAGGTGAGTTCGACGGTGGGCGCCCAACTCCAGTCGGTCAGGAGGCTGACGACGGGCGGCAGGGCGTCGACGGCGAGCGGCAGGAACGCCTCGGGGTTCTCGGCCGAACCGCCGTCACGCGCGCTGAGGTCGACATATCCGTACAGTTCGGGAGAGTCGGCGGCGCGCTCGCCGGCGAGGGCGGCATAGCTGTCGGGGGCGAAGCCCACGTCGACCCGGCTGACGAAGCTGTCCTCGGCCAACCGGCTCTCCCGCGGGTCGAAGTTCCTGCACCGGTCGACCGGGGGGATCTCGACCGGGGGCGTCTCGTAGAGGGGCTCCGCCTGCGAGGCGAGCGCGGCCGTCGCGACGGTGCCGGTGATGACGGTCGCGCCCCGCTGGCGCAGGGTGACGAGGACGGTGGTGACGGTACGGCCTCGCTTGACCACCTCGGTCCCGATCTCGGCGGGTCCGCCGCTGCCGGGACGGAGGAAGTGGTAGGAGGAGGACACCGCGTGGGGGTGGTCGGATTCGGCGAGCGCGGCCCGCTGCAGCACCGACATGAGGTAGCCGCCGTTGAGCGCGCTCCCGATGAGGTACCCGGGGTCGAGCTCGGCGGCGTATCGATTCTCACCGACGCGGACGACGGTGGTCGCGGAGTCGAATCGAGTCATGGGGACCATTGAAGCGAACCGCGTCCCCCCGCGGGCGGGCAGGGGGCGGGTTGCCCGGTCCGGTGCCGCGGCCCTCGGCGCGAGGGCCGCGGCGGTGACGCTTCAGGCCCAGAGCTGGCCTTCGAGGCGTTCCTCCGCCTCTTCCAGGGTGCCCTCGTAGGCCCCGGTGGACAGGTACTTCCATCCGGCGTCGGCGACGACGAACGCGATGTCGGCGCGCTGTCCGGCCTTGACGGCCTTGGCCGCGACGCCGAGGGCGGCGTGCAGCACTCCGCCGGTGGAGACACCGGCGAAGATCCCCTCCTGGTCGAGCAGTTCCCGGGTGCGGCGCAGCGCCGCGTCGGAGGGGACGGAGAAACGGGTGCTGAGGACCTTCTCGTCGTACAGCTCGGGGACGAAGCCCTCGTCGAGGTTGCGCAGACCGTAGACGAGTTCACCGTAGCGGGGCTCGGCGGCCACGATCTGGATGTCCGGCCTCTGTTCACGCAGGTAGCGGCCGACGCCCATGAGGGTGCCGGTCGTGCCCAGCCCGGCGACGAAGTGGGTGATCTCCGGCAGGTCGGCCAGGAGTTCGGGCCCGGTCGTCTCGTAGTGGGCCTGGGCGTTGGCCGGGTTGCCGTACTGGTAGAGCATCACCCAGTCGGGGTGCTCGGCGGCCATGCGCTTGGCGACGCGGACCGCCTCGTTCGACCCGCCTTCGGCCGGTGAGTAGTGGATCTCGGCGCCCCACATGGCGAGGAGCTGGCTGCGTTCGGCCGAGGTGTTCTCGGGCATGACGCAGACCATCCGGTAACCGCGCAGCCTGGCGACCATCGCCAGGGAGATCCCGGTGTTGCCGGAGGTCGGCTCCAGGATGGTGCATCCCGGGGTGAGCAGGCCCTCCTTCTCGGCCTGCTCGATCATGAAGAACGCCGTCCGGTCCTTGATGGACCCGGTCGGGTTGCGGTCCTCCAGTTTGGCCCAGAGCCGGACCTCGGGCGAGGGCGACAGGTTCGGCAGTCCCACCAGCGGGGTGCGGCCGAGTGAGTCGAGCAGGGAGTCGAACCTCATGGCGGTCAGCGCATGCCACCGGCGACGGCCGGCAGGACCGTGACCGTGTCGCCGTCGGAGACGGGGGTGTCGAGGCCGCCGAGGAAGCGGACGTCCTCGTCGTTGAGGTAGACGTTGATGAAGCGGCGCAGCCGTCCGTCCTCGACGAGCCGCTCACCGATGCCCGGGTGGTTCTTGTCCAGGTTGGTGATGAGCTCGGCGAGAGTGGCGCCTTCGCCGTCGACCGCTTTGGCTCCACCGGTGAGGTTGCGCAGGATGGTCGGGATGCGGACCTCGATCGCCATGGATGTGTCTCCGTTAGAAGTCTGTGGGTGCTGACGGCGGAGGCGCGGCGCTCCGCCGGATAGGTTCAACATGCGTGGCGCACGGGTGATTCCGAACGCGCGGTTTTTCTCAGCCCGCGTCGACGATCTCGACCGGCTCCTCGGTGACGGCCCCGTCGACGATCCGGTAGGAGCGGAACTCGACGGTGTCGGGATCCCTGGTGGAGACGAGGACGTAGTGGGCGTTCGGCTCGGAAGCGTAGCTGACGTCGGTCCGCGACGGGTACGCCTCGGTGGCGGTGTGGGAGTGGTAGATGACGACGGGCTCCTCGTCCCGGTCGTCCATCTCGCGCCACACCCTGAGCTGTTCGAGCGAGTCGAAGCGGTAGAACGTGGGCGAACGTTCGGCGTTGATCATCTCGACGAAGCGTTCGGGCCGGTCGCTGCCCTCGGGCCCGGCCACGATGCCGCACGCCTCGTCGGGGTGGTCCCGGCGGGCGTGGGCGACGATCTTGTCGTAGATCGAGCGATCAATCCTCAGCATGACTCTCAGACTAGCCGAGTCGGAATCCCTACCCACCCACTAGGTATGACTTGGTGTGCCCTGGCCGCGGGGGCTCCGCGGCCGCGGACCCGCCCGGTGCGCCGGGGGTCGGGCCGGTCGCCGGCCCGGCGGCGCCCCGGCGTGTCACTCCCGGTGCTGCCAGACCGCCTGGACCAGGGTCTCCTGGAGGTGGGTCAGCCACTCGTAGATGTGCGCCGCGGCGGCCAGCGAGTCGTCCCGTGAGGCGGCGGCGCGCATCGCGTAGACGTCCTCCTCGGTCTCGACGCCCATGCGGGTGCCGAGGGAGAGTCGTACGTCGGTGAGGAGCTTGAGCCACGTCTGGGCGTCGTCCGCGTCCAGCGTGACCGCACCGCCCTCGGCGGGGATCGCGGCGACCACCCGTTGGGCGTTCTCGCGCTTGTGCCGACGCAGTCCGTTCTCGGTGTAGCGCCGGAAGTCTCCCGCCGAGGCGGGGTCGTCGGTGTAGGCGTCGGGGAGGAGCCGGGACAGCACCGGGTCCTTGGGCCTGGCCGCGGACTCGCTGATGCCGACGAGGGCGGCGAGTCCGTCCTGCTGTTCGGGCTCCTCGACGATGCGCAGGACCAGTTCGGCCATGGAGCGCAGCAGTCTGGCCTCGTCGCGGTCGATCTCGATGCGCGCACCGCCGTGCGGCGCGGCGTGGAATCCGGTGGTCATGGTCGGCTGGCCTCTGCTGTCGGGTACACGTCCTCGTCCGCGTTCACTTGTCCTGTTGCAGGGTCGCCCACAGCCCGTACTCGTGCAGGGTCGCGACGTGGCGCTCCATCTCCTCGCGGGTGCCGCTGGAGACGACCGCCCTGCCCTGGTAGTGGACGTCCTCCATGAGCTTGTGGGCCTTGGCCCGGGAGTATCCGAAGACCGTCTGGAAGACGTAGGTGACATAGCTCATCAGGTTGACTGGGTCGTTCCAGACGATCGTGACCCATGGCACGTCCGGCCGGTGGTGCTCCTCGATCCGCGGCTCGTCGAGTTCGACCGGCGTGGCGGTCATGGTTCCATCACCTTCTTCGCTGTTCTGACTCCGGGGCGGGGCCGACGGCGTGTCCTGCCGCTCACTGTCCATTCTGGGAAGCCCCACCCGCGCGTGTCGAAACACCGGACCGATTTTCTTCCTCAGAGACACAAACTAGGGTTGGGGCCATGACCGAACGCTGGAGCAGTGCGCTTCTCACCGACCACTACGAGTTGACCATGGTGCAGGCCGCCCTGCGCAGCGGCGCGGCACACCGGCGGACGGTCTTCGAGATGTTCGCCCGCCGACTGCCGGAGACGCGCCGCTACGGTGTCGTCGCCGGGACCGGACGGTTTCTGGACGCGCTGGAGCACTTCCGCTTCGACTCCGGGACTCTGGACTTCCTCGCCCAGAACGGCGTCGTGGACGACCTTACCCTCTCCTTCCTCGCCGACTACCGGTTTTCCGGTGATATCTGGGGTTACGCCGAAGGCGACTGCTTCTTCCCCGGCTCGCCCATCCTGGTGGTGGAGGGCTCCTTCGCCGAGTGCGTGGTGCTGGAGACCCTGGCGCTGTCGGTCTACAACCACGACTGCGCGATCGCCTCCGCGGCGTCGCGGATGGTGCGCGCCGCCCACGGACGCCCGCTGATCGAGATGGGGTCGCGGCGCACCCACGAGGAGGCCGCGGTGGCGTCGGCCCGCGCCGCATACCTCGCCGGATTCGCCGCCACCTCCAACCTCGAGGCCGGGCGCCGCCACGGGATTCCCACCACGGGCACCAGCGCGCACTCCTTCACCCTGCTGCACGACAACGAGCGCAGCGCGTTCGCCGCACAGCTGGCGTCGCTGGGCGAGGGGACCACACTGCTGGTGGACACCTACGACGTGATGCGCGCCGTGGGCACCGCCGTGGAGCTGGCCGGGCCGGAGCTGGGCGCGGTGCGGCTGGACTCGGGGGACCTGGAGGAGCTGGCGGTACAGGTGCGCCGGTTCCTGGACGAGAAGGGCGCCACCGGGACCCGCATCATCGTCACCGGCGATCTCGACGAGCACTCCATCCAGGCGCTGGCGATCGCCCCGGTGGACGGCTACGGGGTGGGCACCGCGCTGGTCACCGGTTCCGGCGCGCCGACCGCGTCGCTGGTGTACAAGCTGGTGGCGCGGGCGCTGGGCGACGGTCCGGAGGGCCCGTTGTCGCCGGTGGCCAAGCGTTCGGTGGGTAAGCCCAGCAAGGGAGGCCGCAAGTGGGCGGCACGGCGGTTGGACGACCGCGGAACGGCCGTGTCCGAGCGTGTCTTCGCCCACGAGCCGGAGCTGACGCGGTGGGAGCGGCCGCTGCTGGTTCCGCTGGTCCGCAAGGGCGAGATCGTGGGGCGGGAGCCGCTGGAGGCGGCCCGGGAGCGACACGTCCGCGCGGTCGCCGAACTCCCGGTGACCGCGCACCAGATGTCCCGGGGCGAGCCCGCGATCCCCACCGTCTTCGAGCAGCGGGCATCGCTGTGACCCGCGCGGTCGGGGCGGACGGTCCGGTCCGACGCAGGCGAAGGAAGGTTGCGACATGAAGAAGGCACTGATCGTCGTCGACGTGCAGAACGACTTCTGCGAGGGCGGGAGCCTGGCGGTGTCCGGCGGCGCCGACGTGGCCTCCGCCATCTCCGGGTACCTGGCGTCCCACGGGGGCGACTACGACCACGTCGTGGCCACCCGCGACCGCCACGTGGACCCGGGGCCGCACTTCTCCGACACCCCCGACTTCGTGGACTCCTGGCCGCCGCACTGCGTGGTGGGCACTCCCGGAGCGGAGTTCCACCCGAACCTGACGACCGGGCCGGTCGAGGCGGTCTTCGACAAGGGCGCCTACGAGGCCGCCTACAGCGGGTTCGAGGGGGCGACCGAGGGCGGTGTGCCCCTGGCCGACTGGCTGCGCGAGCACGGCGTCACCGACGTGGACGTGGTGGGCATCGCCACCGACCACTGCGTGCGGGCCACCGCCCTGGACGCGGCCCGCGCCGGGTTCGGGGTGCGGGTGCTGCTGGGGATGACCGCCGGGGTGTCCCGCCCGACGGTGGACAGGGCGCTGACGGAACTGGACCGAGCCGACGTGGTCCTGGAGGGCGAGCCGGTGGTGGCCTGACGGTGGAACGCCGCGAGGGGGCCTCCCGGTCGGGAGGCCCCCTCGCGGCCGGGGCGGCCGCGGGTCAGTCGATGCCGACGGCGGCGCGCACCCGGGACAGGACGCGGCGGGCGCGCTCGCGGGCGTGGCGGGCGCCCTCGGCGAGGATGTCGTCGAGTTCGCTGTCGGGGGCCATGAGCTGCTCGTAGCGCTCCCGCTTGGGGGCGACCTCGGTGTTGATGGCCTCGAACAGTTCGTTCTTCAGCTCACCCCAGCCCATGCCGCCCGCCTCCAGGCGCTTGCGGGTCTCGGAGACCCGCTCGGCGTCGGCGAAGTGGGTGAGGAGTTGGAAGACGACGGAGGAGTCGGGGTCCTTGGGGTCCTCGACCGGGGTGCTGTCGGTGGGGATGCGCCGGACCAGCTTCTTCAGCTTGTTCTCGGGCAGGAACAGCGGGATGTGGTTGTCGTAGGACTTGCTCATCTTGCGCCCGTCGACGCCCGGGAGCACGCTGGCGTCGCCGTCGGGGAAGACCCCCTGCGGGATGCGGAAGGTGTAGCCGTCGCCGAACAGGTGGTTGAAGGAACCGGCGATGTCGGCGGCGTACTCCACGTGCTGGGCCTGGTCGCGGCCGACCGGGACCAGGTCGGTCTCCATGATGAGGATGTCGACGGCCATGAGGATGGGGTAGTTGAACAGCCCCATGTTGACCCCGGCGTCCAGGTCGGCGAGTCCGGCGGCGGCGTTGCGGTCGCGCGCGGCCTTGTAGGCGTGGGCGCGGTTCATCAGGCCCTTGCCGGTGACGCAGGACAGGATCCAGGTCAGCTCGAACGTCTCGGGGATGTCGGACTGGCGGTAGACGACGGTGCGTTCGGGGTCGAGCCCGCAGGCCAGCCAGGTGGCGGCGACCGACCTGATGTTGTGCCGCAGCACCTCGGGGTCGCGGACCGTGGTGAGCGCGTGGTAGTCGGCGATGAAGTAGTACGCGTCGTACTCGCGCGCGGCCTCCAGGGCGGGTTTGAGCGCGCCGAGGTAGTTGCCCAGGTGGGGTTCACCGGTGGGTTTGACACCTGTGAGATAGGTCTTGGTCGCTGCCATGGGAAAAGCTTATCGGCGCGTCCGGTCGGTCAGCCCTTCTCGTCCTCGGCGCCGGCGAACTCGCCGTCGGCGAGGATCGCGTCGAGTTCGGTGATGCCGTACTCGTCCACGACGAGGATCTGCGACTCGGGCAGCAGCCAGGTCCGCTGCTCGTAGACTCCCGGTTCGCCGGTTCCCCAGGCGGCGCAGGAGATTCCGTACTCCCGGCGGAGCGCCTGGCGGTCGCCGACCGGGGCGAGTTCGGAGACGTTCGGCCGGTGGTGGTCGGCGGGGACGGAAGCGGGGGCGGCTGCCGGAGGACACATCCCGAGGCCGCTTCTCGGAACGTATGCTCCCCACTCGGGTTCCTCGGTGATCGGCTCCCACCCCTCCCCTCCGTACCGGATGCCTCCGGGGCCGAAGATCTTGACGTGCACGCAGTGGATCTCCTCCCCTCCGCCCCAGTACGTCTGCCGGTCCCAGTCGGCGCATCCGGGCTGTCCGGGCGGGTGGGCGAGCATCCAGTCATCGGTGACCGATCCCTGGTCGGGGTCTGATCCGTTGCTGAACTCCACGTCCTCGAACGTCGTGACGGTCCAGTCGGCGGGAAACGTCAGTGTCAGGTTCCGGAACCGGACCCGCTGCCCCTCCGGTTCGGCCGACGCCGACGCGGCGGGCGCCGGTTCCGCCGGAGCGGCCTCGGAAGATGCCGCCTCGGTCGGGTCCGGCTCCGCGTCGGGGGAGGTGCTCTGCTCGGCGGCTCCGGTGAACGGCAGGACCGGCAGGCCGGCGGAGGCACGGCCCGCGGCCCAGCCCCCGGCCACCGCCAGCACGACCGCGGCGATCCCGACCGCTGTCAGGGCGGTGGCCCCGACCCTCCGCGCGGTGGACGGGGCGGCGCCGGGCCGGGACCACGGCGAAGGGTGCTGAGGGGGGCGGGCGGCGGGCACGGCACCCTCCGGGTGTGTGGGACGGCGGTCGCGGTACTTTCCTACTCCGTCTCCACCGTCCTCCGCAGGGGGGTGGCCGCTCCCGGCCACGCGTTCCGCGGCCGCGCCCTCCGACCCCGGGCCGGCTGCCGGGACGCCCGGCTGGCCGGTGGCCACGCGCCCGGCGGTCCGGCCTGCGGCGATCACCGCCACGGCGGCGACCCCGGCCGCGGCCGCCACGGCTCGGGGAGGCTCCGGCCGCGTGGGACGCGGTTCGGAGGGCATGAACCCTCCGGGGACGGCGGAAGGCGGGAGCCGCGACGGTGGACCGACCGTGCGGACGGGGGGCGTGTGTCCGTCCCGGACCGGTGGCACCGGGACGTTGCGCCGGTCACCCTCGCTTCCGGGAACGGGCGTCCGGTTTCCCCGCACGGCTGTGCGGGAGGGCGGTGGCCTCAGTCCTCCCCCACGGCCCACGCCCGCAGCTTGGCGATGCGCTGACGCAGTTGCTCGGCGGTGGCCTGCGCGACGGGCGGGCCGCCGCAGGCGCGGCGCAACTGGGTGTGGATCGTGGCGTGCGGCTGGCCGGTGCGGTGGTGCCAGGCGCCCACCAGGCCGTTGAGTTCGCGGCGCAGGTCGGCCACCACCTCGTGCTCGGGGCGCTGCCGCTCCTGGGGCTCGACCCGCCGGGGGCGCTGCGTGGCCTGCTCCTGCCTGCGCTTGCGCAGCAGAGCGGCCACCTGGTCGGGCTCCAGGAGTCCGGGCAGGCCCAGGAACTCCTCCTCGTCCGGCTCTCCCCCGCCGAGTTCGCCGCCGTCGTAGAGGGCCCGGTCGAACTCGGCCGCCGACTCCATCGTCTCGAAGGGCAGTTCGTCGCCCGCGTCGGGCGTGTCGCGCTTCTTGCGGGCCTCGTTGACGAGCTCCTGCTCCGGGTCGAAGCCGTCGTCCTCCCTGACGGGCTTGTCCAGCACGTGGTCGCGTTCGCGCTCCATCTCGCTGGCGTACTCCAGCAGGACCGGGATGGAGGGCAGGAACACCGAGGCCATCTCGCCGCGGCGGCGCACCCGGACGAACCGGCCCACCGCCTGGGCGAAGAACAGCGGGGTGCTGGTGGAGGTGGCGTAGACGCCGACCATCAGCCGGGGCACGTCCACCCCCTCCGAGACCATCCTGACCGCCACCATCCACCGGTCGTCGGACTCGGCGAACTGCTTGATCTTCCTGCTCGCGGTGGGGTCGTCCGACAGCACCACGGTGGCGCCCCGGCCGGTGATCCGGCGCAGGATGCGCGCGTAGGCGCGGGCGTTCTCGTGGTCGGAGGCGATGACCAGTCCGCCCGCGTCGGGGGTGTGCTTGCGCACCTCCGACAGTCGCCGGTCGGCCGCGGTCAGCACCCGCTTGATCCAGTCGCCCTTGGGGTCCAGGGCGGCCCGCCACGCCTGGGAGAGGGCGTCGGGGGTGAGCGGCTCGCCCAGTCGGGCGGCCAGTTCGTCGCCCGCCTTGGTGCGCCAGCGCATCTCACCCGAGTAGGCCAGGAAGATGACCGGCCGCACCACGCCGTCCGCCAGCGCGGGCGCGTACCCGTAGCTGTAGTCCCAGGAGCAGCGGCGCACGCCGGTGTGGTCCTGGACGTAGTCGACGAACGGGATCGGGTTGGTGTCGGAGCGGAACGGCGTTCCGGTCAGGCAGAGCCGACGCGCCGCCGGGTCGAACGCCTCGCGTACGGCGTCGCCCCACGACAGGGCGTCGCCCGCGTGGTGGACCTCGTCGAAGATCACCAGGGTGCGGCGGGCCTCGGTGCGGTTGCGGTGCAGCATGGGGTGCGCGGCGACCTGGGCGTAGGTGACGGCCGCGCCGAGGAAGTGCTTGCCGAGCGCCCCCTGGCCGTTCTTGAAGTCCGGGTCGAGGGGGATGTTGAACCGTGCCGCGGCCTCGGCCCACTGCTTCTTCAGGTGTTCGGTGGGGCACACCACGGTGATGGAGCGGACCACGTGCCGGGCCAGCAGTTCGCTGGCCAGGGTCAGCGCGAACGTGGTCTTGCCCGCTCCGGGAGTGGCCACGGCCAGGAAGTCCCGCGGCTCACGCCGGAAGTACTCCTCGAACGCCGCCCGCTGCCAGTCGCGCAGACCGCGCAGCCGGTCACCGGTGCTGTTCGTCTGAACCAGAGTCATCGTGCGCATCCCCAGGTGTTCACGGGTCGAGGGTATCGGTGGTCTCCCCGACAGCACGGTGGAGGCCGAGCGAGTCGCTCGGCCTCCACCCGCGGTGTTCCGCGTGACCGGACGGTGCCCTACCCGTCCGCGTCGAGTACGGGCGTCTCCTCGGCCGGTGCTCCGGGCAGCGGGTCACCGCCGTCGACGGTCACGTCGTTGAACGGCAGGTACGGATCGGCCCACGGGAAGACGACGTACCACAGCAGCGCCGCCGCGCCCGTGGCCAGCGCGAGGGACACCAGGAGTTTGACGAACCAGGGGCCGGGGATGAGCCGCCAGATCAGACCGTACACGTGGCTCACTCCTCCTCGGTGTCGGGCGCCATGTGCGCGATGTTCTCGGGCATGCCCTGGTCCTTGGGCCGGGTGTCGGCGAGTTCGGCGTGGATGATCAGCCGGTGTGAGTTCTGCAACTTGGGGTGGCAGGTGGTGAGGGTGAGGTAGGCCGTCTCGGGGGCTTCCGTGGACTCGGGGTCGAACGGGTCGGGCGCGGTCACCTCGATCGCGTCGGGCAGCACGACCTTGCTCTCGACCACCCGGTAGGTGTAGAAGCTGTCCTTGTCCTCCAGGACGAGTTCGTCGCCCTCCGCCAACCGGTCGAGGTCCCAGAAGACCGCGGCCACGCGGTGCCCGGCGACCGCGTAGTTGCCGGGCTGCCCCGCCCGGGCCGCGGGCACCATGCCGTCGGGGGTCCACGACTCGGGGTACCAGCCCGGCCCGTACCTGATGTCCTCGGGGTCGACCCCGCTGACCACGACCCACTCCTGGTCGGTCGCGGGGATGTAGAGCCTGCTGTTGGCCGTTCCGGGCAGCGGTTCGGAGTCGGGCCCCTGCTCCTCCTGGGCCGCCCACTGCTCGGCCATGGCCTGGTCCAGGCGCTCCTGTTCGGCATCGGTCTGGAACTGCTTGCCCCAGATCTGGAACGCGGCGAAGAGCAGCATGACCACGCCCGCGGTGAACAGCAGCTCACCGATGGTGCGGAAGGTCACGCGCACGACCTCGCCGAAGGTGAGGCGGTTGTGCGACGCAGGGGCTCTCCTGCGGCCCCTGCCCGAGTTGCGGCGTCGATCGCCGGGGGGGCGTCGGGAAGTGGAAACCATGTGTCCTAACCCGTCGGGGTCGCCCCGTGCGGCGGTGGTCACCGTACCGGCAGAACCGGCGGGCCCCGGTGCGCGGGTGCGACACGAGCTCGACCTCGTATGAGAGTGACGTCGCTGAGCGGCCTGCGTTCACAGTGAGGAACCTCAGCGGGCGGCCCGCGCGCGATTCGTCCCTCGGAGGGTATCGCGACTTGGTCGGTGCGGGCGGCAGTCGGCGCCGAAACATGCGGGGCGGCCGTGGCCGCGTTGTCACCGGCGGGTGGGAACGGGCGGGTTCGACGCGGGGTCCGGGGCGGAGGGGGTTCTCGGGAGACCGCGCGGCCCCGACGGAGGGGACGTGGCGGCGTCGTCCGTCCGGCGGGCGGGGGACGCGCCTCCCCGTTCCCCCGCCGCCACCGGTCAGGCCATCAGTTCGTCGTAGATCTTCTGGCACTCGGGGCAGACCGGAAACTTCTTCGGGTCGCGGTTGGGCACCCACACCTTGCCGCACAGCGCGATCACCGGCATGCCCGTGACCGCGCTCTCGGTGATCTTGTCCTTCTGCACGTAGTGGGCGAACCGTTCGCGGTCGCCACCGTCGTGGGAGACGTCCGGACGGGTCTCGCTCTCCGGAACCACCTTGTTGATAACGTCCATTGTCATCGTGCCCTCACACCTCCTCGGTCACTGTCCACGGTATCGGGCGCGAAGCCGATCAGTTCAGCGTCGGATCGTCGGGGAAGGTCGACACGAGGGCGAGCTCCCCGCCCTGGCGACGCAGCACCCGCGACCACAGTCCGTGCGGATCGGCGCAGAACACGTCGTCGGCAGTCGCGGGGAGAACATACCAGGCGCCCTCGTCGATCTCGGTCCGCAACTGACCGGCGCTCCATCCCGCGTACCCGGCGAAGACCCGCAGCCGCCGCAGCGCTGCGGCGACGATCTCCGGAGGGGCGTCCAGGTCCACCGTGCCCAGACCGTTCGGCCACACGCCGGTGTCCATCGCGTCCAGTGAACGCCAGCCCAGCGGCTTCTGCCCGTCGTCGGGCACCGCCAGGGCCAGGCCCGTGTCCTCTCCGACCGGCCCTCCGGCGAACATCACCGCCGGGCGGGTGGCGTGGCGGCCCCAGTCCGCCAGGACGTCACCGACCTCCAGTTCCGAGGGCCGGTTGATGACGACTCCCAGCGTGCCCTCGGCCGGGTCGTCGTCGATCACGAAGACCACGGAGCGGTAGAAGTTCGGATCCTCCAGCAGCGGAGTGGCCACGAGCAGCGCTCCGGTCAGACTCAGCCGGTCCATGACTGCCTCCATACCCGGACCCGCTGTCCGCCTCACGCACCTTTGGTCACCGCTTGTCCGGAAACGGGGGGACGACGGGGTCCCGCACGCGGACTACCTCCCGGCCTCCGTGTCGCGGAGCGCCGCCTGGCGCACCGCCTCCGCCACCCGCTGGGACAGCCCCTGGTGGAAGACGCTGGGGATGATGTAGTGCGGGCTCAGCTCGTCGGCGGTGACGACCGAGGCCAGCGCGTCGGCGGCGGCCAGCATCATGTCGGAGGTCACCCGGTGGCTCTGGGCGTCCAGCAGGCCGCGGAAGAAGCCGGGGAAGACCAGCACGTTGTTGATCTGGTTGGGGTAGTCGCTGCGTCCGGTGGCCACGACCGCGGCGTGCAGGGAGGCGATCTCCGGGTCGACCTCCGGGTCGGGGTTGGCCAAGGCGAAGATGATCGAGTCGTCGTTCATCTCGGCGATGTCCTCGCCGGAGAGCACGTTGGGTGCCGAGACGCCGACGAACACGTCGGCGCCGCGCACCGCTCCCCTCAGGTTTCCGGAGTAGCCGGTCTGGTTGGTGTTGGCGGCGATCCACTCCAGGTTGGCGTCGAGGTCGTCGCGGCCCGGGTGCACGGCTCCGCGGACGTCGCAGACGACGACGTCCTTGGCTCCGGCGTGGAGCAGCAGTTTGAGGATGGCGGTGCCGGCCGCGCCCGCGCCGGACATGGCGATGCGGACCCCGCCGAGCTCCTTGCCGACCACGCGCAGCGCGTTCTTGAGCGCGGCCAGCACCACGATCGCGGTGCCGTGCTGGTCGTCGTGGAAGACCGGGATGTCCAGCAGCTCCCGCAGCCGGGCCTCCACCTCGAAGCAGCGGGGGGCGGAGATGTCCTCCAGGTTGATGCCGCCGAAGCCGGGGGCGATGATCTGCACCGTGCGCACGATCTCGTCGGTGTCCTGGGTGTCCAGGGCGATGGGCCAGGCGTCGATGTCGGCGAACCGCTTGAACAGGGCCGCCTTGCCCTCCATGACCGGCAGGGACGCCTCGGGGCCGATGTTGCCCAGGCCGAGCACGGCCGAGCCGTCGGTGACCACGGCGACGCTGTTGCGTTTGACGGTCAGGCGGCGGGCGTCGTAGGGGTTGGCCGCGATCGCGGAGGAGACGCGGGCCACCCCGGGGGTGTAGGCCATGGAGAGTTCGTCGCGGTTGCGCAGCGGCACCTTGGAGCGCATCTCGATCTTGCCGCCCAGGTGCATGAGGAAGGTGCGGTCGCTGACCTTGTGGACGGTGACGCCCTCGACGGCGTCCAGGGAGTCGACGATCGCCTGCGCGTGGTTGGTGTCGCGGGCGGCGCAGGTGACGTCGATGCGCAGCCGTTCGTGTCCGGAGGAGTTCACGTCGAGTGCGGTGACGATGCCTCCCACCCGTTCGACGGCGTTGGTGAGGCTGCTCACGGCGCTGGCGCGTCCGTCGATCTCCAACCGGACCGTGATCGAGTAGGAAACGCTGGGAAGGCTGGCCACGGGAAGCTCCTCGTTTTCACCTGTCGACCGTGTGCGGACGGGTCGCTGTCATTCATGGTGCCACCGTCCGCGTCGGTCGGGACGAGCGCCGTCCGACGGGAGAAGGCGGGCACGGGGCGGGGGTGCGGGATCGGCCGGGGTTGCGGGCGGTCCCGGGGGCGAGAACGCGGTGGGAACCGCCGCATCCGCGCGGCGGTCCGCTCGGGTCGGCGTTCTCCCGCGCGTTCCCGTGCCAGGCGTCCGATGATATCGACACATGTGGTGCGCGCGGTCAGTGCTGTGTCGAGGACCACCCGGTGGTGCTCGGGATGGGCGGGGTCGGCGCGGTGGAACCGCCGCACGTGGGCGCTGCGCGCCCGGCCGTGGGCGTCGGGGTCGCGCGGGGTGGGCGGACGCCGCCCGCCCGCCGCGGCGGCGCCGCGCGGAAGGGCCCCGGACCGCCCGGCCCCGCTCAGCGCCACGCCTGCCGCAGGCGCCGGTCCCGCGGCCCGCCGCGCCGTAGGTCGCGGAGATCGTCACCACGGGAGCCATCGGACACCGCCCCTCCGCCGGACCTCCCGGGGCTCTACCCGGGTGGACACCGCTCAGCCGGGGACCGCGGCGGGTCCCCGGGGACGGGCGGGGTCCGGTTCAGAAGAGCGCGGAGGTGAGGTTGCGGCGGGCCTTGGCGACACGCGGGTCGCCGGAGGGCAGCACCTCGAAGAGGCCGAGCAGGTGCTTGCGCGCCCTGTCGCGGTCGTCCTCACCGGTGCGGCGCACGGTCGTCACCAGCCGTTGGAACGCGTCGTCGACCTTGCCGCCGTACATGTCGAGGTCGGCGACCGCGCACTGGGCGTCGACGTCGGCGGGGTCGTCGGCGGCGGCCTTGCGGACCGCGTTGGCGTCGAGGTCGCGCACCCGGGCCATGAGGCGCACCTGCGCCAGCCCCATCCTGTGGTCGGCGTTGCCGGGTTCCCTCTCCAGCGCCGCGGTGTAGGCGGCCTCGGCCGCGGCGAAGTCGCCGCGCTGGACCGCCTCGGCGGCCTCGGCCTGGACGGGGTCGCGCTGCTGGGGCTGCTCCTGCTCGGCGGGCTGGGCCGGGCCGAGGCCGGTGTAGTCCTCGGGCAGCACCCCCTGCTGCCGCAGCGCGTCGAAGACCTGGGTGAGCAGGCTCCGCACCTGGTCCTCGTCCATCGGCCCGGCCGCGAGCGGCTGGATCTGGCCGCCGAGGGTGAGGTAGAGGGCGGGCACCCCCTGGGCGCGCAGGGCCTGGGCGAGCTGCGGGCTGGCCTCGGCGTCGACCTTGGCCAGCAGCCACTGCCCCCCGGCCTCGGTCGCCAGTCTGTCCAGCGCCTGCTCGGCCTGCCTGGACTCGCCCGACCAGCTCGCCAGGAGGATCAGGAGGACCGGGATCTGCAGGGACCGTTCCAGGACGTCTCTTTGGAAGTTCTCCTCGGTGACGTCCACGGCGTAGGGGTTGGCGGTTCCCGACGCCGCCTCGGCCTGCCGCTTGGCCTCGCGTTCCAGAGCCGCTTTGCGCGCGCCGAGATCGACCGCGCCGTGCATGGAGAGTTCCGAAGGCTGCATGTCTCCATCCTGCCGTATCCGTCACGGCCGCGGTGAACCTTCGTCCCCTCGAAGGCCGCGCGTCGGGCTCAGCTCTCGGCGGGGAAGTCCCCGTAGTCCACCCGGAGCTTCTTGAACAGGCTGTGGATCTGCCACAGCTCCTCGTCGGTGTAGCAGCTCAGGCCGAACTTCATGTCCAGCAGGTCACGGGTGGCCCGCTCCATCACCTCGCGTCCGGAGTCGGTGATCTCGGCGAGGGTGCCGCGCCCGTCGCTGGGGTTGGGCCTGCGGCGCACGAACCCCTGGCGCTCCAGGCGGTCGATGGTGTTGGTCACGCTGGTGGGATGTACCATCAGCCGTTCGCCGATCTTGCCCAGCGGAAGCGCGCCACTGGAGCTGAAGCTGAGCAGGACCAACGCCTCGTAGCGGGCGAAGGTCAGCGCGTACGGCTTGAGCGTGGCGTCCAACTGTGCGATGAGGAGCTGCTGCGCCCGCATGACCGAGGTCACCGCGGCCATCGCCGGGGACCTGCCCCAGCGGTCGGTCCAGTTGTCGTGTGCGCGCTCGATCGGGTCGAACGCGAGGTTCAGCGGGTTTCCCACACCGGACACTCTAGCGATCCCGCCGCGGGGGCCTGCGGGGGGTGAGAGGCGGCGTGGCCCCGGGCCAGAGCGCCGGGGCCACGCGCCGGAGGGACAGGGGCTCTCCTGTCGGCGCCGCCCGGATCAGGCCGCGGGCACCGACAGCAGCAGCGCGTCGCCCTGGCCTCCGCCGCCGCACAGGCCCGCGGCGCCCAGCCCGCCGCCGCGGCGGCGCAGCTCGTGCACCAGGTGCAGGACGATACGGGCACCCGACATGCCGACGGGGTGGCCCAGCGCGATCGCGCCCCCGTTGACGTTGACGATGTCCTCGGAGACGCCCAGGTCGCGCACGGACTGCAGCGCCACGCTGGCGAACGCCTCGTTGATCTCGACCAGGTCGAGGTCGGAGACCTCCCTGCCCGCCTTGGTGAGCGCGTGCCGGATCGCGTTGGACGGCTGGGAGTGCAGGGAGTTGTCCGGACCGGCGACGTTGCCGTGCGCGCCGATCTCGGCGAGGATCTCGCAGCCCAGCTCCTCGGCCCTGGTCCGGCTCATCACCACGACCGCGCACGCGCCGTCGGAGATCTGGGAGGAGGAGCCGGCGGTGATGGTGCCCCCGGCGTCGAAGGAGGGGCGCAGCCGGGCCAGGCTCTCGACCGTGGTGTCGGGGCGGACGCCCTCGTCGGTGTCGAAGACGCGCGGCTCGCCCCTGCGCTGCGGGATCTCCACCGGGACGATCTCGTCCTTGAACAGTCCCGCCTCGATCGCGGCGGCGGCGCGCTGGTGCGACCGCGCGGCGAAGGCGTCCTGCTGCTCGCGGGTGAGGCCGTGCCTGGCGTTGTGGCGCTCGGTGGACAGCCCCATGGACACGTTGTCGAAGGCGTCGGTGAGGGCGTCGTGGGCGGTGGCGTCGAGCACCTCGATGGAGCCGTACTTGTAGCCGTGGCGCGCCCTGGGCAGCACGTGCGGGGCGTTGGTCATGGACTCCATGCCGCCCGCGACGACCACGTCGAACTCTCCGGCGGAGATCAACTGGTCGGCCAGGGCGATCGCGTCGAGGCCCGACAGGCAGACCTTGTTGACGGTGACCGAGGGGACGCTCATGGGGATGCCCGCCCTGACCGAGGCCTGGCGCGAGGGGATCTGCCCCTGGCCGGCCTGCAGGACCTGCCCCATGATGACGTAGTCGACCCGGTCCCCGGGGATCGCGGCCCGCTCCAGCGCCGCCCTGATGGCCGTGGCGCCCAGGTCCACGGCCTCGAAACCGGCAAGGGCTCCGAGGAGCTTTCCTATGGGGGTGCGCGCGCCGCCGACGATGACCGATCCAGGCATTGAACAGCCCTCCTAAGTCGTCCCTCACCTGGTCTGTCACCATACAGACAGCCGGATCAGCGGCTTGGAGGCAGGGAGGACGTTTTGCTCACCCGTATCGACCACATCGGCATAGCCTGCCGGAACCTGGACGAGACCGTGCGCTTCTACCGGGAGACCTACGGCTTCGAGGTGACCCACGAGGAGGTCAACGAGGAGCAGGGGGTGCGGGAGGCGATGCTGCGGATCAACGGGACCGACGACGGCGGGGCGAGTTACCTGCAACTGCTGGAGCCGATCCGTGAGGACTCCCCGGTGGCCAGGTTCCTCGCCAGGAACGGCGAGGGGGTGCACCACATCGCGTTCGGGACCGCGGACGTGGCCGGGGCCGCCGCGGCGGTCGGCGGACGCGGGGTCCGGGTGCTCGACGCGGCGCCGCGCAGCGGTTCGATGGGGTCCCTGATCACGTTCCTGCACCCCAAGGACTGCGGTGGAGTGCTCACCGAACTGGTCCAGGCGCGTGAGGACGGCCCCGGGCACTGAGTCCCGCAGGAGAGGGGTGACCGGGGGACGCGGGCTTCGGCGCGGGCCGCGTGGCCGTCCGTGTCGAAGCGTCCCCAAGCCCGTACGGAGCGACCGAAAACCCAGGTTCTCCCCCAAACCACCTTCCGTTGGCGTCATGGCTTGATAAAGTCTTCTGGCTGCCGTTTCTCCTTCGGCGGCTTCTACTTCCAACCCCAGCGGTTCACGTCCTCGTTTCCAGGCGGACGCAAAACACCAGTTCGTCGGGCAATTGGCACAATCCCATAGCAATGTGGTGAACCCACCGCAGGGTCCACCACCGCGGAGTAGGCTCGCGCACAGAGACGCGGTCTTCGTGCCAAGGCAGTGCAGACACGGTCTCGACCGGACGCCGCGGCGTCCGCCGCACCGAAACGAAGACATCCGTCCGTAAAGTAGCCGTCTCGTCACCTGTTCAGGATTCCGCCACATGTCGTCCGATATTGACGCCCAGCTCAGTAATTTCTTCGACGAAAACAACCAGGCGACGGAGTTCGACGTTGTCCTGCGCGGCTACGACCGCACCCAGGTCAACGAGTACCTCGCCCAGCTCCGGCAAGAAGGCCGCCAGGCCCGCGAAGAGGCCGAGAAGTACCGCAAGGACCTGACCGAGGCCAAGCGCCAGTTGCAGGAACAGGAGCGTCCCACCTACTCCGGTCTGGGCGCCCGTATCGAGCAGCTGCTGCGCCTGGCCGAGGAGCAGGCCACCGAACTCGTGCACGACGCCCGCGCCAAGGCCAACGACATCAAGGTCGCCGCCAAGGTCGAGGCCGCCGAGATGCGCGCCGCCGCCGAGAACGAGGCCACCGAGCTGCGTTCGACCGCGCAGCGCGAGGCCGACGAGATGCGTCAGTCCGCCGAGATGGAGGCGGACGAGATCCGCACCTCCGCGCGGCGCGAGGCCGACGAGCTGACCTCCACCACCGAGCGCGAGGTGCAGAAGAAGCGTTCCGCGGTCGACCACGAGATCGCGGAGAAGCGCGCCACCTTCGAGGGTGAGATCGCCAAGCTGCGCACCACCACCGAGCGCGAGTGCGCCCAGGCGCGTGCCTCGGCCAAGCGCGAGCGGGACGAGATGATCCAGGCCGCCAAGCGCCAGGCCGACGAGATGCGGTCGCAGGCCCAGCGCGCCCTGGAGGAGAGCGAGGCTCGGCGGGCCCAGGAGGAGGCCGACTTCGAGATCCAGCTCGCCAGCCGCCGTGAGGAGGCCGAGCGCCAGGACGCCGAGCGGCTGGCCGCCGCGCAGGCCGCGACGCAGAAGCTGGTCGCCGAGGCCGAGGAGCGGGCCGCCAGCGCCGAGCAGCGGGCCACCAAGGCCAGCTCGCAGGCCGAGCAGACCCGCCGCGAGGCCGAGCAGCACGCCAAGCAGGTCGTGGCCAACGCCAAGAAGCACGCCGAGCAGATCACCTCCGAGGCCAAGGCCAAGGCCCAGCACCTGGTCAGCGACGCCAAGACCGAGGCCGACCGGATTCTGACCAAGGCCCAGCAGGAGGTCGACGAGCTCACCCGCCAGCGCGACAGCATCCAGTCCCACCTGCAGCAGCTGCGTCAGCTGCTGGGTGGCGGGGCCGGTTCCTTCCCCGCCCCTCCGGTGGCCGCGTCCGCGGAGCCCGCGGCGATCGAGTCGACCCCGTCCGCGCCGTCCGGCGGTGCCCCGAGCAACGGCCAGAAGCAGCCGGTGGCCGCTCCGTCCGGTAACAAGAGCAGCGGTGCCGACGACGAGGACTGGTGGCAGGAGTAGACCACGTCATCGTGGCGGTACTCCACTGAGCGGGGGCCCGGACCGGGCCCCCGCTTCTCTGTTCCGTTCCGCTCCCCGAGCGGGTTCGGGGGCCTCTGTCCGGGGAGGGCCTGAGGCCGGCGCCGGGAGTCAGGGGCGCGGCGAGGCGTTCCGGGGCCGTCACGGGTCGGCGGCGGAGGGGCAGGCGCGCGGAGCGCCCGAGCCACCCGCGCCGCGGGCTGGGCAGGCCCGTGCCTCGGCGATCCCGCACCACCGGCTCCCGCGCCCCGGTGGTGCGGGGCGTTCGTCTCTTCCCTCCGTGGAGGCGCTGAGCGGGTCGGGGACGCGCCGGCTCCGGCGGAGCCTGCTCGGCGCTGTCCCGCCCGCCCCCGGAGCCGAGGCTCCCGGGCTCTTCTCCGGGGCCGGAGGGTCAGAGGAGCGTGTCCTTCTCGTGGGGGCCGTCCCACTCGGTGGGCAGGGGATGGGCGCCGGGGGCGACCCGTCTGACGATCTCGTTCAGCACGATGCGCACGTAGGGTTCGCCCACCCACAGGTGTTTGGCGTTGTCCACACCGATCACCTCGGCCTGCGGGACGCGGGAGAAGCGCCGCCTGGCCTCCTCGGGACGCAGGTAGTCGTCGTGTTCGGGGACGAGCGCGACCAGGGGCCTGCCGAACTCGGCCCAGGCGTCCAGGTCGGCGTCGGTGGCGCGGTGCAGTGGCGGCGACAGCAGGATCGCGCCCCGGACGGCGGGGTCGTGCCCCCACTTCAGCGCCAGTTCGGTGCCGAAGGACCAGCCCACCAGCCACGGTTCGGGCAGGTCCTCGAACTCGGTGAACTCGATGGCCGCGGCGACGTCGTGGCGTTCGGTCTCGCCGCCGCCGAACTCCCCCTCGCTGGTGCCGTGCCGGGAGGAGGTGCCGCGCGTGTTGAACCGCAGCACCGCGACGTCGGCCAGTGCGGGCAGCCGGAAGGACGCCTTGCGCAGCACGTGGCTGTCCATCATCCCCTCCGCGGTGGGCAGCGGGTGCAGGCAGACGATCGTGGCCACCGGGTCGTTGTCCTGCGGCAGCGCGAGTTCTCCGACCAGCGCCAGGCCGTCCGCGGTGTGCAGGGTGATGGGGCGCCGCCGGGCGGGCAGCACGGTACTCGCGCGGATCTCCATGGTTCCTCAGGGGTCGCGGATCTGGTGGGGTGGGGCGGAGTCAGCGCCGGGGGTAGCGGACCGAGCGGTGGGCGCGCCTGTTCCAGCAGGAGCTGTGCCAGTGGCGGCGGTCGTCGCCGTCGCCGTAGGCGGACCAGGCCACCACGTGCGGCATGCCCGGAGGGATCTCCTGGTAGCAGCCGGGACAGCGGTAGGTCTTGACCGCCGCGGCCCCGCTGATCCGGCGGATCGCCCACTGCCCGTCCGGTCCGTTCTCGTACTGTTCCCCGCCGGTGATGCGGTTGACCAACGCGGACTCGTCGTCGCGGGGCCGGTTGGCTCCCTTTCTGCGGCGGGGAATGTTGCGGCGCGGACTCACCCTTCCAGCCTAGGAGAGAACCGGCTCGGACGGGATCTCGGGTCCTGCGCGGTGCGGCGGCCCCGGGAGCGTCCGGTGGCCGGGTCAGTCGCGCAGCGTGTCGCGTCCCCGCGCGGCCAGCAGGGTCAGCAGCGGAGCGACGTCGTCGGTGAACAGTCCCAGTCCCGCCAGGTCCGCCAGGGTCCCGGTGACGTTCTTGACGCCGCGCTCGTCCAGCATCTCGGCGAGGCCCCTGGGGTACCCGCAGCCCAGCCGCATCGCGGTGTCCACGTCGTCGGCGGTGGCGTAGCCGTCGCCGATCATGTGCGCCGCGTCGTTGATGTGCGGGGCCAGCAGCAGTCCGGCCAGGTCGACCTGTCCGGCCCCGTCGCCGACCAGGGCGGCGAGCGGGCCGGTCGGCTCCTGCTCGGCGGGGGTGCTGACGGAGTAGTCGTAGAATCCGCGTCCGCTCTTGCGGCCGAGCAGTCCCGCGGCGACCATGCGGCGCAGCAGGGGGGCGGCGGCGTAGCGCGGGCGGCGGAACTCCTCCCACAGCACGTCCATGACGTCGAGGAGCACGTCGAGGCCGACGAGGTCCATCAGGGTGAGCGGCCCCATGGGGAACCCGGCCGCCTCGGTGACGGCGGCGTCGATCTGCTCGCGGGTGGCCAGGCCGCGCTCGTAGACGGTGACGGCGTCGTTGAGGTAGGGCACCAGCAGCGCGTTGGCGACGAATCCGGCCCGGTCGGTGACGGCGACCGGGGTCTTGCCCAGCCGCTTGACGACCTCGGTCGCCACGTCCAGCACCCCCGGGTCGGTGACGACCGTGCCGACGATCTCGACGAGCTTCATCACCGGGGCGGGGTTGAAGAAGTGCAGGCCGATGACCTTGCCGGGGCGGTTGGTGAGCGCGGCGATCTCGGTCACCGACAGCGAGGAGGTGTTGGTCGCCAGGATCGATCCGGAGGGCAGGATGCGGTCCAGGTCGGTGAAGACGGACCGCTTGACGTCCATGCGCTCGGGCACCGCCTCGACCGCGAAGTCCGCGTCGGCCAGGTCCTCCCGGGACGTGGTGAACGTGACACGGCCCAGGATGTCCCGCCGTTCGTCCTCGGTAAGCTTGCCCTTGGCCACGGCCTTGGCCAGCGACTTCTCCAGGTGTCCGCGTCCCCGCTCGAGAGCGGCGTCGTTGACCTCGACCCCGGTGACGGCGAAACCCGCTCCGGCGAACACCTCGACGATGCCGGCGCCCATGGTTCCGAGCCCGACCACTCCGACCTTGCTGAATTCCTCCACCATGGCCCCCACCCTAAACGGTGCTCCGGTGGCCGCCGCCGACCGGGTCGCAGGGACCGGGGCGGGCGTGCCCGGTCGCCGACGGGGGCTTTCGGCGCCGGGCGCGGCCTCAGCAGTCCACCAGTTCGGGGGACTGGTTCAGCAGTTGGGCGCGGGGCGTGACGAACTCCTTGTAGGCGGCGTCGGCCTCCGGCCGGAACAGGGCCACCTTGTGGCAGTTCTGGAAGGCCAGTCGCAGTCCGAAGTGCCGCTGCACCGCGCCGCGCATGGCGTCGCTGGCGAGCAGGCGCAGCAACTGGCCGCGTTCCTTCTCGCCGGGGGGCGGCACCTCGTTGGCGGCGTGGTCGTCGTCGGTGGTGGCGACCTGCTCGGCCAGTCGGGTGATGACGCTCCAGGCGTAGGGGAGCGACTCGCGGATGCAGGAGACGAACTCCTCGTCGGTGACCGGGCCACGGCGGGCCTTGTCGAGGAGTTCGGGCGAGACCGTCAGCGACATGATGTTCCTTCGTGTCGGGTGTAGCGGTGGCTCGGTGGTCGAAGCGCTTCGGCCGGGTGACGCTCCGCGCACCTAGTGCGACGTTAGGTCCCCGTTCCACGGCCGTCACGGGACGGAGAAGTAACACCTGGCTTACCCATAGTACATGAAAATGATTTTCGTTTTCTCCAATGTTCGAGAGCTTCCCGAACTCCCTGGTCAGCTCGGGTCCGTCCACCGCGGCCGGGGCTCCGCGCCCACGCGCCCCCACCCCCGCCACCGCTTCGGAGCGGCCCCCGGTTCGTCCGGAACCGCGCGAAGCGGCGCGCCGGAACCGGTACCGTGGCTTCCCGTGCGTCTCGTTATCGCCCGTTGCAGTGTTGACTACGTGGGCCGACTGACCGCCCACCTGCCCATGGCCCCCCGCCTGATCCTGATGAAGGCGGACGGCTCGGTGTCGATCCACGCCGACGACCGCGCCTACAAACCCCTGAACTGGATGAACCCCCCGTGCACGGTCCGCGAGAGCCCCGGCGGAGAAGACGGCGGCGCCACCGTGTGGACCGTCACGCACAGCAAGTCCGGGGAGAAGCTCGTGCTGACGATCGAGGAGGTCCTGCACGACAGCAGGCACGAACTCGGCGTGGACCCGGGACTGCGCAAGGACGGCGTCGAGGCCCACCTCCAGGAGCTGCTCGCCGAGCACATCACCACCCTCGGGGAGGGCTACACCCTGATCCGCCGCGAGTACCCCACCGCGATCGGACCGGTCGACATCCTGTGCCGCGACGGCGACGGCGCGACCGTGGCGGTGGAGATCAAGCGGCGCGGCGAGATCGACGGCGTCGAGCAGTTGACCCGCTACCTGGAACTGCTCAACCGCGATCCCACGCTGCGGCCGGTGCGCGGCGTCTTCGCCGCCCAGGAGATCAGACCGCAGGCGCGCGTGCTGGCGACCGACCGCGGCATCTCCTGCGTCACCCTGGACTACGACGCGCTCCGCGGCATCGAACCCGACGTGATGCGGCTGTTCTGACCCCTCCGCCCGCGCCGTGGAGGCGGCCCGGGCGGAGAACGGGCACGGCGTCACATCGTGTTGACGATCAGCCCGATGTGCGTGTAGTAGTTCAGCGCGCCGAACAGCAGGAACACGACTCCGGACACCGCCCAGGCCACACCCACCGCCGTCGTCAGCGCCGTGGCACGCGTGCGCAGGGCGAACGGGAACAGGACCGCCCCGATCCCCACGAGCACGTAGAGGCCGGAGATGAACGAGGCCTCCAGGAGCGGCGTGTCGGCGAACGCGCCGGAGATCGGCTCCTGGGGCGGCGCCACGAAGAGGGTGAAGGCCCACCCCGACGCGGCGATCGCGAACGATCCCAGCCCCATGCCGAAGACGAGCACCGAGACGGGACCCGCGAGCCGGGCGGCGAGCGCGCCCGGGTCCGCCGCGGCGGTGAGCCGGTCGCCGCGGCGCCACAGGTAGTAGGCCGCCGCGAGCATCAGCACACCGAAGACCAGGCTCGGCTCCCCGAAGATGATGTTGTCGAACGCGAACCCTCCCGGAGCCAGCGGCCAGGTGAGAGTCATGTGCAGCCCGGTGGTGGACAGCAGTACGCCCAGCACGCCGAACGCCAGGGCCCATCCCTCGGGTTCGACGGCGTCCCCGCGCAGCAGCCTCCGGCCGAGCGCGACGACCAGGATCAGTCCGGCGCCCGCCGCGAGCGACATCACGGTGTTGTAGGTGGGCATCTCGGCCCAGTCGATCTCCAGTCCGCCCTCGACCCCCGTCAGGAAGTCCCCCAGGCCGTCAGCTCTTCGCATGCCGCTCCCCGTCTCGACGCACTCCACAGCGACCGGCGCGGAACCGGGCACCGGACGCGGGCGCGTGCCCCCGCACGACCGTGCTCGGTCCCCGCCGTGCGGGGCTCGTGCGCCGGCGGCCTTCCCGTGCGAGACGTCGTCGGCGCGCGAACCCCTCCCCCACCCCTGCCCCGAACAGGCCCCGATTCTCAGGGAGAAGACGGGGGCGTCCCTGATGCGTGGAGGAGGTGCGTACTGCCAGACTCGGAACTATGGTCAATACCATGAGCGACTCTTCCCTCCCCGACCGGAGCGAGATGCGCGCCTCCGACGCCGACCGCGACCGGGTGGCCGCGCGGCTGCGTGAGGCGTTGGCCGAGGGACGACTCACACCGGACGAGCACTCCGAGCGTCTGGACGCGGTCTACAGCTCCAAGACGCTGGGCGAACTCGCCCCGCTCGTCCGCGACCTGCCTGATGCGCCGGAGTCCGCCGCGGGAGTCGCGGACCTCCCCTTCGACTCGCCCCGCCCGGTCTACGGCAGGGAACGCGTCGTCGACACCGCGCCCGACGGCTACTTCTCACTGGCGCTCATGGGCGCGGCCGAACGCAGCGGCCACTGGACGGTCTCCAGGACCTACCAGGCGCTGGCCGTCATGGGCGGGGTCGAACTGGACCTGCGGGAGGCCAGGTTCGTCTCCCGCGAGACCACCATCGTCGCCAACGCCCTGATGGGCGCGGTCGAGATCATCGTTCCCGACGACATCGAGGTGCGGGTCAACGGCGTGGGCGTCATGGGCGCCTACGAGGTCAAGGGCGGCGCTCCCAGCAGCGTCGTGGAGCCCGGCACCCCGGTCGTGCGCGTGGTGGGAGCCGCGCTGATGGGCGCGGTCGAGGTCGTCCGCAAACCCCGCAAGCACCAGAAGCGCAGGAAGGAGCTCGAAGAGGACGACGACTGAGGGGCCTCCTCCCCGCACCGCGGTCGGCTCCGCCGCCTCCTCCCGCTCCCGGTCCCCCGCCGGGAATCACCCTCCGCCGCTCTTGCCCAGAGCCACCGTTCGGTGACAAGCTGCACTCATCTTCACACCTTTGTGTCCGTTTCGTCACCCTGGGAAGCGGACACCCGTCAGGAGGATGAGCGTGCGCACACCACCCGGACACCCCCCACTGACCGCGCGCATCAGATCGCGACTTCCCGTCGTCGCCGCCACGGCCGTGCTGCTGGGCGTCGGCCTCTCCCCCGCGGCCCACGCGTCCCCCCTTCCCGTGGGCGAGGCGGTGCTGCCCGACCTGGTCACCACCGAGGCCATCAGGGAGCACATGCGGAACCTGAGCACCATCGCCGAGTACAACGGCGGCAACCGAGCCACGGGAACCCCCGGTTACGACGTGGCCGCCAAGTACGTCATCAACGAACTCCGGCGCGCCGGATACAGGGTCACCAGGGACCACTACTCGTTCGACGAGTGGGTGGAGCACAGCGACGCGGTGCTGGCCCAGACCGCGCCCGAGACCCGGGAGTTCGCCGTCGGTGAGGACTTCTCGAGCATGAGCTACTCGGGCGCCGGAGACGTCACCGCCCCCGCGGTGCCGGTGGACGCCGCCGGTACCGACAGCGGCTGCGAGGCGGACGACTTCGCCGACTTCCCCTCCGGGGCGATCGCCGTGCTCAAACGCGGCACCTGCACCTTCGAGACCAAGGTGGCCAACGCCGCCGAGGCCGGGGCCGCGGGCGCGGTGATCTTCAACCACGGAGACAGCCCCGCGGACACCGGACCGATCAACGGAACCCTGAGCAACCCCGCGGCGATTCCGGCCGTGGGCGCGTCCGTCGAGGTCGGGGAGGTACTGCTCGCGGCGGGCGAGGACCTGCGCCTGCGCCTCAGGGTCGACGCGGCCGTCGAGACCTCCCGCTCCTACAACGTCATCGCCGAGACCAGGGGCGGCGACCGGGACAACGTGGTGGTCGTCGGCGCCCACCTCGACGGCGTTCCCGACGGCCCGGGGATCAACGACAACGGCAGCGGTGTCGCCACGGTCCTGGCGGTGGCCGAGCAGCTCCCCAGGCTCGGCAGGCCCGAGAACAAGGTGCGGTTCGCCTTCTGGGGCAGTGAGGAGGTGGGGCTCGTCGGCTCCACCAGGTACGTCGAGAGCCTCGACGACAGGGAACTGGAGAGGATCGCCCTCTACCTGAACTTCGACATGCTCGGGTCGAACAACTACGCGCGCCTGGTCTACGACGGCCGCAACGAACTCCCCGGCTCGGTTCCCGCCCCGTCGGGGTCGGGAGCGATCCAGAAGACCTTCGAGGACTACTTCGCCGCCGAGGGCCTGGTGACCGAGCCCACGGAGTTCAGCGGGCGCTCCGACTACCGGGCGTTCATGCTGGCCGGGATCCCGTCGGGCGGTCTGTTCAGCGGCGCCGACGGCGTCAAGACCGAGCAGCAGGTCGAGTACTACGGAGGAGTCGCCGGAGAACAGTACGACCCCTTCTACCACACCGCCGACGACACCTTCGACAACATCAACTGGGACAGCGTCGACGAACTCTCCGGAGGGGCCGCCTACGCCGTGGAGGCCTTCGCCACCAGCACCCTTCCGGTGAACGGGGTGGCGCCCTTCTCCGCCCGGGCGCTGTCCTCCGCCTCCTTCGACCGCGTCGGGGAACTCTGGGTGCGCTGATCCCGTCCCGCCCGGCCGCACCGGAGACCGGCGAACCGCGCGGCACACGGGGTTCGTGGAGTCTTCGGTGGGGAAGCTGACCGGGGCCGCCGGCCTGCCGGCGGCCCCGTGCCGCTTCGTGTCGTCCTCCCGGGACACCCGGTGCGGACGGTGTGTCCCGGGAGGACGACGGCCGGGCACCGAGCCAGTGGGAGGGGACCGCATGGGTGGCAGGCGGAGCGCGCGTGCGCTGATCGAACGGACTCTGGACGCCGGATCGTTCGTCTCCTGGGACGAACCTCCCGTCAATGTGCGCCCCGGCCCCGAGTACGCGGCCGAAATCGTCCGCGCCGCCGAGCGCAGCGGCTGCGACGAGGCGGTCCTCACCGGTGAGGGCAGGCTGCGCGGCCGCCGCGTCGCGATCGTGGCCAGCGAGTTCGCGTTCCTGGCCGGTTCGGTCGGGGTGGCCGCGGCCGAACGGCTGGTGCGGGCCGTGGAGCGCGCCACCGCCGAACGGCTCCCGCTGCTGGCCTCCCCCGCGTCGGGCGGCACCCGCATGCAGGAGGGCACGCTCGCCTTCCTGGCGATGACGAAGATCTCCGCGGCGATCGCCGCGCACAAGGCGGCGGGCCTGCCGTACCTGGTGTACCTGCGGCATCCCACCACCGGCGGGGTACTGGCCTCCTGGGGGTCGCAGGGGCACGTGACGGTCGCCGAACCCGGCGCGCTGATCGGCTTCTTGGGGCCGCGCGTGTACCAGGCCCTCTACGGCGGGGAGTTTCCCGAGGGGGTGCAGACCGCCGAGAACCTGTACCGCCGGGGGCTCGTCGACGCGGTAGTGGACGCCGACCACCTGCCCGTGATCGCCGACCGGGCGCTCAACGTGCTGCTGGCCCGGCCCCGCCCGCTGGACGAGGTCGCCGACCCCGGCCAGGAGGAGATCCCCGACCTCCCCGCCTGGGACTCCATCGTGCGGTCGCGCCGCCCGGAGCGCCCCGGGGTGCGGCGGCTGCTGCGCCACGCCGCCGACGACGTGGTCCCCCTCAACGGCACCGGGGAGGGCGAGTCCGACCCGGGGCTGCTGCTGGCGCTGGCCCGGTTCGGCGACTCCCCCTGCGTGCTGCTGGGGCAGGACCGCAACCGGCAGAGCATCGAGCACCCCCTGGGGCCGGCGGCGCTGCGGGAGGCCCGCCGCGGCATGCATCTGGCCCGGGAGCTGCGGCTGCCGCTGGTCACCGTGATCGACACCCCCGGCGCGGCGCTGTCCAGGGACGCCGAGGAACACGGCATGGCCGGGCAGATCGCCCGCTGCCTGGCCGAACTGGTGACCCTGGAGGCCCCGACCGTGTCGGTGCTGCTCGGTCAGGGCACGGGGGGCGGGGCGCTGGCCCTGGCCCCCGCCGACCGGGTGATCTGCGCCCAGCACGCCTGGCTGTCCCCGCTGCCGCCGGAGGGCGCGAGCGCCATCGTGTACCGCACCACCGAGCGCGCCCCGGAACTCGCCGCCGCCCAGGGCGTGCGCTCGGTGGAGCTGCGCGCGAGCGGCGTCGTGGACCGCGTCGTCGCCGAACACGACGACGCCGCCGACGAGCCCGAGGAGTTCTGCCGCCGCCTGGGAAGTGCCCTGGACTACGAGCTCACCGTCCTGCTCCACCGCGACCGGGACGAGCGCCTCGCCGCCCGCCACGCCCGCTACCGCAACCTGGGACTGCCGCCAGGGTCCGGCTAGGCACGGTCACCGGTTCGCGGGCGGGTCCTCCCCGGCCTCGGTCTCCTCCTCCGTCTCCGGACGGTCGGGTTCCTCGTTCTCGACGCCGAAGCCGGGCGCCTGCGGCGGCGCTCCCGGCCCGGGGTCGGCGGCGGCGATCTCCTCGCGGTCGAGCTGCGGATTGGGTTCGAACGGTCTACTGGTCATGACAGGCCCCTACCCGAGAGGCGCGGATTCATCGGGGTTTCCCGCAGTGCCCGTTCCGCGGCCGGGTCCCGCCTCGAAGAGCGCGTATCGGCGCTGGCTAGGGTGTGGCCATGAAGGAACGCGACATCGACAAGCCCGTCGTGCTGTCGAAGATCTACACCCGCACCGGGGACGACGGTTCGACGGCGCTGGGGGACATGAGCCGCACCGCCAAGACCGACCTGCGGCTGGCCGCCTACGCCGACGTGGAGGAGGCCAACGCGGCGATCGGGGTGGCGCTGGCCCTCGGTGAGATCCCCGACGACGTGCGCGCGGTGCTGGGACGGGTGCAGAACGAGCTGTTCGACCTGGGCGCGGATCTGGCCAACCCGGTGACACCCGATCCGGAGTACCCCCCGCTGCGGGTCGAGGCCGCCTACATCGAACGGTTGGAGGCCGACTGCGACCGCTACAACGCCGACCTGCCCACCCTGCGCAGCTTCATCCTGCCGGGCGGCTCCCCCGCCGCCGCGCTGCTGCACACCGCGCGCGTCGTCACCCGCCGCGCGGAGCGCTCCGCCTGGGCGGCGGTCGAGGCGCACGGCGACTCGGTCAACCCGCTGACCGCCTCCTACCTGAACCGGCTGTCGGACCTGCTGTTCATCCTGTGCCGGGTGGTGAACGGGGGCGCCGACGTCCTGTGGAAACCGGGCGGCGACCGGGACTAGCCGCCCGGGTGTGGTCCTGACGTGAGGGGGCGGCCACCCGCGGGTGGCCGCCCCCTCACGTCAGGAGCACCGGTGCTCACTCGTCGTCGTCCCGCCAGATGGTGCCCGGCGGTACCGACTCCAGCCAGGACAGGAAGCCGGTCAGGGCGGCGTCGCTCATCGCCAGCTCGTAGACCGGCTCCTTCGGGTCGGAGCCGTCGGAGGCGGTCCAGCCCACCTCGACGACCACCAGGTCGTCGGTCAGCTCCCGCAACTCCTCCCCCTCGGGGGCGCGACGCCCCACAACGACAAGACCGCGGCGCGGCAGCTCGACTGCCGGCCGCGGCCACAGGGAGAAAATGCGGTACCAGCGCAACTCCTCGATCCCGTAGCGACCGCATCCGATCCGCCAGGGGCGGCGTCGGCCCTCCACGGGACGCAGATAACACTCGACCGCTCCGCCACCGCGTTCCAGGGCGTAGCGCCGCAGGATCACCGCGACGAGCGCCAGCAGGGCGAGGGCGAGCAGCGAGAAGAACGACCATTCGGCGATCTCGAACCACGTTCCGATGTTCAGCTGCTCCCCCAAGAGTCACCCCCGCCTACGTGGGACGCCTTCCAACGTCCGCGCCGTCACCCGCTGCCGGGACGGTCAAGCGGCTTCTCCGGCCGCCCGCAGACGGCTGCGCGCACGGGCGACGCGCGCCTGTGCCTCCTCGTCGCCGAGCACCGAGCTCTCGGACCTGGTCAGCGCGGTCCGGGCCCGCTCCACGTCGATCTCCTCGGCCAGTTCGGCGATCTCCGCGAGGATCGAGATCCGGTCTCCCAGAGTCGCGGCGATGAAGCCGCCGTGTACCGCGGCGCGGACCTCGCCGGTCTCCCGGGCGCCCAGGATCCGCACCACCGAGCCGGGCGCGAGCATCGCCAGCACCGGGACGTGCCCCGGCTGGATACCGATCTCGCCTTCGACCGTCTTGGCGATCACCATGTCGCCCTCGCCCGCCCAGAGCTCCCGTTCGGGCGTGACGAGTTCGACAAAGAGTTTCTTCGACACTGCCACCACTCCTCAGATCGAGGGCCGCTTCGCCGGGGCGGGGGCGACGGCGGGATCGCGCCGCCGCCCTCCCCACGGCCGCTAGCCCTGCAGCGTCTTCGCCTTCTCGACGGCCATCTCGATGTTGCCGACGTCCAGGAACGCCTGCTCGGGCAGGTGGTCGTACTCGCCCTCGCAGACCGCCTTGAAGGACGCGATGGTCTCCTCCAGCGGCACGAACACGCCCGGGGTGCCGGTGAACTTCTCGGCCACGAACATGTTCTGCGACAGGAAGCGCTCCAGACGCCGCGCCCGGTGCACGATGACCTTGTCCTCTTCGGACAGCTCGTCGATACCGAGGATGGCGATCTGGTCCTGCAGGTCGTTGTTGCGCTGCAGGATCTCCTTGACCCGCTGGGCCACCTCGTAGTGCTCCTGGCCCACGTACTGCGGGTCGAGGATGCGGGAGGTGGAGGTCAGCGGGTCCACCGCCGGGTAGATGCCCTTCTGCGAGATCGGGCGGGAGAGCTCGGTCGTCGCGTCCAGGTGGGCGAAGGTGGTCGCCGGAGCCGGGTCGGTGTAGTCGTCCGCGGGCACGTAGATCGCCTGCATCGAGGTGATCGAGTGGCCGCGGGTCGAGGTGATCCGCTCCTGCAGCAGACCCATCTCGTCGGCCAGGTTCGGCTGGTAACCCACCGCGGAGGGCATGCGGCCCAGCAGGGTGGAGACCTCCGAGCCCGCCTGGGTGAAGCGGAAGATGTTGTCGATGAACAGCAGCACGTCCTGCTTCTGCACATCGCGGAAGTACTCCGCCATGGTCAGCGCCGACAGCGCGACCCGCAGACGGGTGCCCGGAGGCTCGTCCATCTGCCCGAAGACGAGAGCGGTGTCCTGGAGGACACCCATCTCCTCCATCTCCAGGAACAGGTCGGTGCCCTCACGGGTGCGCTCGCCCACGCCCGCGAAGACGGACACACCGCCGAAGTTGCGGGCGATACGGGTGATCATCTCCTGGATGAGCACGGTCTTGCCGACACCCGCGCCGCCGAACAGACCGATCTTGCCACCGCGCACGTACGGGGTGAGCAGGTCGATGACCTTGATGCCGGTCACCATCATCTCGGTCTTCGACTCCAACTGGTCGAAGGCCGGAGCCTGGCGGTGGATCGGCCAGCGCTCGGTGACCTGCAGTTCGGAGGCGGGAACGTCCTGGGGCTCGCCCAGGGTGTTGAACACGTGGCCCTTGATGCCGTCGCCCACCGGGACGCTGATCGGCACGCCGGTGTCGCGCACCTCGGCGCCGCGGACCAGACCGTCCTGCGGGGCGAGGCTGATGGTGCGGACCAGGTTGTCACCGAGGTGCTGGGCGACCTCGAGCGTGATGGTCTTGGTCTCGCCGCTGAGGGTGACGTCGGTCTTCAGGGCGTTGTAGATCGGAGGCAGGGAGCCGACGGGAAACTCCACGTCGACGACCGGGCCGGTGACCCGGGCGATGCGGCCGGTCGCCGTCGCGGGCGCGGCCGTCCCTTCAACAGTCGCAGTCACTTCTCTTACTCACTCCCCGCGCTGGCAGCAGCGAGGGCGTCGGCGCCGCCGACGATCTCGCTGATCTCGTTGGTGATCTCCGCCTGGCGGGCCTGGTTGGCCTGGCGGGTCAGGGTCTTGACAAGCTCCTCGGCGTTGTCGGTGGCCGCCTTCATCGCGGCGCGGCGCGACGCGTGCTGGGACGCGGCCGACTCGAGGAGCGCGAAGTAGATCCGGTTGGTCACGTACTGGGGAAGCAGTTGGTCCAGTACCTCCTCGACCGCGGGCTCGAACTCGTACAGCGGCAGGGGCCCCTGCTCCGCTTCGAGCACCCTGGGTTCGACCTCCTGGACCTCCAGCGGCAGGATCCGGGAGGCCCGGGCCTGCTGGGTGATCATGGAGACGAACTCGGTCGAGACGATGTGGATCTCGTCGACGCCGCCCTCCGCGGTGTCCTGGACGAACTTCTCCATCAGGACCGCGGAGATCTCCTTGGCGTGCATGTAGGAGGGGCGTTCGGTGAAGCCCTCCCAGGAGTCCGCCAGGGGACGCTCGCGGAAGTTGAAGAAGCCGATGCCCTTGCGGCCCACCATGTAGGTCAGGACTTCCTTGCCCTGCTCGGTGAGGAGCCGGGAGAGGCTCTCGGCCTCCTTGATCGCGTTGGCGGTGTAGGCGCCCGCGAGTCCCTTGTCGCTGGTGATGACCAGGACGGCGGCCCGGGTGGGGTTCTCCGCCTCGGTCAGCAGCGGATGCTCGCTGACCCGAGCGGCCACCGCGGACACCGCCCTGGTGATCTCCCGGGCGTAGGGGCCAGCCGCCTCGGCCGCCCGCTGCGCCTTGGTGATGCGCGTGGCGGCGATGAGTTCCATCGCGCGGGTGATCTTCGCCATCGACTTGGTCGAGCGGATCCTCCGGCGATAGACGCGAAGCTGTGCACCCATGGGTTACTTCCCGCCGGTCTTGGCGACCTTGATGGTCTCTTGGCCGACCTCGGACTCGTCCAGCGCCTCGGCCTGGGCCTCGGTGCTGAGGATGGTGCCGGCGCTGGTCTGGAAGGTCTTCTTGAACTCGCCGATCGCGTCGGTGAGCGCCTCGGCGGTCTCGTCCTCGAACTTGCCGCTCTCACGGATGCTGTCGAGGATCTTGCCCTGCTCGCGGCGCAGGTAGCCGAGGAACTCCGACTCGAAGCGGCGGATGTCCTCGACCGGGACGTCGTCCAGCTTGCCGGTGGTGCCGGCCCAGATGGAGACGACCTCCTCCTCCACCGGGAAGGGGGAGTACTGGCCCTGCTTGAGCAGCTCCATGAGGCGGGCGCCCCGCTCCAGCTGCGCCTTGGAGGCCGCGTCCAGGTCCGAACCGAAGGCGGCGAACGCCTCCAGGTCGCGGTACTGGGCCAGCCCCAGGCGCAGGGTGCCCGAGACCTTCTTCATGGCCTTGGTCTGCGCGGCGCCACCGACACGGGAGACCGAGATACCGACGTTGATCGCCGGACGCTGACCCTGGTTGAACAGGTCGGACTCCAGGAAGACCTGGCCGTCGGTGATGGAGATGACGTTGGTCGGGATGTAGGCCGACACGTCGTTGGCCTTGGTCTCGATGATCGGCAGGCCGGTCATCGAACCCGCGCCCAGCTCGTCGGAGAGCTTCGCGCAGCGCTCCAGCAGACGGGAGTGCAGGTAGAAGACGTCACCGGGGTAGGCCTCGCGGCCCGGCGGGCGACGCAGCAGCAGCGAGACCGCGCGGTAGGCCTCGGCCTGCTTGGTCAGGTCGTCGAAGACGATGAGGACGTGCTTGCCCTGGTACATCCAGTGCTGGCCGATGGCCGAACCGGTGTAGGGGGCGATGTACTTGAAGCCCGCGGGGTCGGAGGCGGGAGCCGCCACGATGGTGGTGTACTCCATCGCTCCGGCCTCTTCGAGAGCGCCGCGCACACCGGCGATGGTGGAGCCCTTCTGACCGACCGCGACGTAGATGCAGCGCACCTGCTTGTTCGGGTCGCCGGACTCCCAGTTGGACTTCTGGTTGATGATCGTGTCGATGCAGACCGCGGTCTTGCCGGTCTGCCGGTCGCCGATGATCAGCTGGCGCTGACCGCGGCCGATCGGGGTCATCGAGTCGATCGCCTTGATGCCGGTCTGCATCGGCTCGTGGACCGGCTTGCGCTGCATGACCGTGGCCGCCTGGAGTTCGAGCTCGCGACGCTGGGTCGTCTCGATCTCGCCCTTGCCGTCGATCGGCCGGCCGAGGGGGTCGACCACCCGGCCCAGGTAGGCGTCGCCCACCGGCACCGAGAGGACCTGGCCGGTCCGCCGCACCGTCTGGCCTTCCGCGATGTTGGTGAAGTCACCGAGAACGACGACACCGACCTCGCCGATCTCCAGGTTCTGGGCGATGCCCTGGGTGCCGTCCTCGAATTCCAGCAGCTCGTTCGCCATCGCAGAGGGAAGGCCACTGACGCGGGCGATGCCGTCACCGGAGTAGGTGACGGTTCCGATCTCCTCGCGTGCGGCGGCGTCAGGCTCGTACGACTGGACGAAGCGCTGCAGCGCGTCCCGGATCTCCTCCGGTCGGATCGTCAGCTCCGCCATCTCACGTATGTCCTTGCTCTCATTGGCGCCGCGGTGCGGCGCCGTGCGTCTTGCGTTCGGTGCGTCGTCGCGTCAGCCGGCCAGGCGTCGCCGAATCTCGGCGATGCGCCCCGCGATGGTGCCGTCGATGACCTCGTCGCCCACGCGGATGGAGAGTCCACCCACGACCTCCGGCGCGATCTCGATGTTCAGGTGGATGTCCCGCCCGTACGTCCGGGTGAGCGCGGCCTGCAGTCTGGACTGCTGCGCCTCGCTCATCGGAACCGCGGTCCGTACCACCGCGATGTAGTGCTTGGCCCGCTCGGCCACCAGCTGACTGAAATGGTCAAGACCCTGCTCCAGAGTACGTCCCCGCGGCCGGGTCGCGGCCTCGGTGATCAGGGCCAGCGTCGCGGCGCCGACCTTGCCCGAGAGCAGGTTCTCCACCAGGGTCCGCTTGTGTTCGATGGGGACGCCGTCCGCGGTCAGCGCGACGCGGAGCTCGGGCTGACCCGCGACGATCCGACCGAACCGGAACAGTTCGTCCTCGACTCCCTCGAGCTGCTGGGCGCTGCCGTGCTCGGCGATCGTCGCGAACACGGCGGCCTGCTCGGCGGCGTCGACCAGGTCGCGCGACGCGGACCACCTGGCCCGGACGACGTCGTTGGCCACGAGGAGGGTGGCCGGCGACACCTTCGCTTCCAGAAGGTCACTGACGAGGGCGGACTTGCTGTCCGGGGAACCGGCCGGGTCCGCCAGCCACCGGCGCAGGGAGTGCTCCTGCTCCAGCAGGGCCACGACCTCGAAGAGCTCGTGGCCCAACGTGGCCGTGTTGGCGGACGGCAGGATGTCGTCGAGGCGTCGGATCACCTCGTCCAGTGAGGTTCGGCTGACACCCTGCATCAACGCACCTCTGCCTGCTGGCTATTCCCGCTCTCCAGTTCGGCGAGGAACCGGTCGATGACCCGGCTCTGCGCGTCACTGTCGGCGAGGGTCTCCCCGACGATCCGAGCCGCCAGGTCGGCGGAGAGGGTCCCGATCTCGGTCCGCAGCTGCTCCATGGCCTGCTGGCGGTCGGCCTCGATCTGGGCGTGCGCCGCCTCGATGATGCGGCGCGCCTCGGCCTGGGCCTCCTCGCGCGCCTCAGCGATGATGGCCGCGCTCTGCTCGCTGGCCTTCTGCAGCTCGGCCGCGTAGGACCGGTGCGCCTCCTCCAGCTTCTCCCTGAACTGCTGGCGCAGTTCCTCGGCTTGTGCCTCTGCCTTCTTCGCCCGCTCGATACCACCTTCGATGGAGTCGGCGCGCTCGTCGAGCATCTTCAT
The DNA here is from genome assembly GCF_003574835.2 of Thermobifida halotolerans. Lineage (NCBI taxonomy): Bacteria > Bacillati > Actinomycetota > Actinomycetes > Streptosporangiales > Nocardiopsidaceae > Thermobifida > Thermobifida halotolerans. Next base: position 3,352,959 of record NZ_CP063196.1, read on the forward strand.
GACCCTCGGCACGGCGTAGCGGTACACCAGTGCGAAGATCACGGCGAAGGCGATGAGGCCGAAGACGAGTTCGTCGATGTGAATCCGTAGAACGTTCTCTTCGGCGGCCAGGCCCAACATGGTCAGCGCCCCTTCACGGTTGGTTGCCTACTTCCTTCGCCGATCCGCCCTAGATGGCGAACGCGAGGACGAAGCCCAGCAGGGCGAGCGCCTCGATCAGGGCGAAGCCGATGTAGATGTTGGTCTGCAGCGGCCCGCGGGCCTCGGGCTGGCGGGCGATGGCCTGCATGCCCAGGCCGAACACGATGCCCACACCGATACCGGCACCGATGACGCTGATGCCGTAACCGATGACGTTCAGGCTGCCTTCCATTGTCTCTCCTTGAGGATCGTGACCACAGGGCCAGATGGGTTGTCGCGCCTTCCGGGCGGGAGGCACGGAGAACGGGGTCGGTTCTGCGCGGCCTAGTGCGCTTCCTGGGCCTGCCCGATGTACAGGGCGGCGAGCAGGGTGAACACGAAGGCCTGCAGGAACATGATCACCAGCTCGAAGGCGGTGAACACGATGAACGCCAGCAGGGCCGAGCCGGAGAACAGCACCGAGATGGTGCCGAAGAGCGGTCCCGCGCTGGGGTTGAACATGTACCAGCCGCCCGCGGCGAACGTGGCGAGCAGCAGGTGTCCGGCGAACATGGTCGCGAACAGACGGATGGCGTGCGTCGCGGGGCGGATGACGAAGTTCGAGAGCACCTCGATCGGCACCAGCAGCGGCAGGATCCAGACCGGCGCCCCGGAGGGGACGACCCCGCCGTGCGCGCGGATGCCCACCACGATGAAGGTGATGTAGACGATCAGCGCGAGGCCGACCGGGTAGGACAGGTTGCTGGGCACCGGCAGCTGCAGGAAGGGGATGATCCCCATGATGTTCATCGCGAAGATGAACAGGAACAGCGAGACCAGCAGCGGCAGGTACTTGTCGCCCTTCTTCCCCATCATCGGCCGCGAGATCTGCTCGCGGACGAAGAGGACGACGGTCTCGATGATGCTCTGCCCGCGGTTCGGGACGACCGACAGCCTGCGCGTCGTCCACCACAGGAACAGCGCCACCAGCGCGGTGGCCACCAGGAGCAGCACCGCGTACTTGGTGATGCCGCTGGTGTAGGGAAGCGCCTCGCTGTAGTCGCCCCAGGACCACGGGGACGGGAAGAAGATGTCGACGGAGGGGGCCTCGAAGCCGGGGCCTCCCGGCGTGAACAGACCACCACCGCCCTCGGCAGCGAGGTTGAGCGTGTCAGCACTCACGGCGAACCCTTCCGTCGTGAATCAAGAAGATCTGGTCAGTCTTGAGCGGACCGGCAACGGCGGTCAGCGTGGGCTCCCCCGGCCGTCCCGGCTCGCGCCGTCGGCGGGTGGAGTTGGAGGAGGCGGTTACCGGGACCGGGCGTGGAGCCTGGCGAAGACCATGTACAGCGCCAATCCCAGCCCGAGCAGGATGCCGATGGGCAGGAACAGCGCCTGGTGGTCCGTTAATCGGTCGAGCAGCCAACCCGCACCGCCCCACACGACCATTCCGGACACGAGCAGGGAGACGATGCCGACTCCGTCGACCGCGGTCTCGGCGGGTTCCTGGGAGGTCTCGTCCGGTTTCCGCGGCTCGCTCATCTCGTCGCTCCGGAACATAGCAGGTTGTCGCGATTGTCCGTACAGCGGGGGGCGGATACCGGACGTCGTGCCGCACCGCGCACATCACGTGTTCTCACGCCGGGTCTCCAGACCGGAGGCGGCGCTCGGCTCCGGATCGACGTGCGGGGTCTTGGAGGTCGCCAGCACGCGCACGTGGCCGCCCAGCCAGGAGACCACGCACAGCAGCGAGGTGACCGCGAACGCGGTCGTGTCCAGCCATGCGGGGTCGACGTTGCGGAGCACGAGCAGCGCGACCGCCAGGATCACCGCCTTGACGAAGAAGGCGCCCAGCGTGGCCGGCATGAACAGTTCCGGGTTGCGTTTGCTGACCTGGGCCACCACCCACCCGGAGACACCGAAGAAGGCAAGAACCAGCAGCAGTGCGGACAGCGCGCCGAGAGCACCGGCCGTGCCCGAGATCAGGAAGAAGACGGCGGTACTGCCGCCTCCGACCACCAGTGTGGGAATCGCGGCGCCGCGGAGAACCTTGGCGTCGTGTTCCTGCATGCGTGAACTCCGGTGTTGTGCTGTGAGGTGCTTGCTCGTGAAAGCTATCACAAGGTTTCGACACCGTTTCCCACGGGCAGCTTTACGTCCCCCTTATCGGTCCCGGGATCGCCGCCGTGGTCGTGCCTCCCTCCGGGTTGTCTGTTAGGTCACCCTGCTGCTTTTTCGAGCGTTAAGGCCTGGTTCACGGGTCTTTACCCGGCTCTGTCCGCTGATCAAGTGCGCTGAATCACTTTTCCCCGAACGCTCCGTGGCCGTCCGTGACGGCGGTGTCAGCCGTTCGCGCCCTCAGCCGCGCGCGGCGCCGCAGCCGCGGCAGCGTGATCAGACCGACCGCGCAGATCGCTACCAATGTGGTAACGCTCAGGACGATCATCGGCGCGTCGAAGATCGACAGTGACACCGCCGCGAACGAGATGATCGCCGCCCACAGGTACATCAGCAGCACCGCCCGCGCGTGGGAGTGGCCGAGTTCCAGCAGTCGGTGGTGCAGGTGCTTCTTGTCGGGCGCGAACGGCGACTTGCCCGCCAGCGTCCGCCGCGCCACCGCGAGCACCAGGTCGGCCAGCGGAAGGGCGAGCGCCAGCAGCGGAAGCAGGATCGGCAGGAAGGCGACCAGGCCGCTGGAGTCGAAGTGGGCGACCGCGTTGGCCTGGAACTCACCGGTCACGGTGATGGTGATGGAGGCCAGGAGCAGGCCGATCAGCATCGAACCGGTGTCCCCCATGAACACCCGCGCCGGGTTGAAGTTGTGGATGAGGAAGCCCGCGCAGACCCCGACCAGGATGATCGCGATCATGGCGGGGTAGGACTGCCGGTCGAATCCCTGGTCGACGGCGACCACGTAGTAGTAGGTGAAGAAGGCCGCCGCCGCGATCGCGACGATTCCCGACGCCAGGCCGTCCAGTCCGTCGGCGAAGTTGACCGCGTTGATGGTGACCACGATCAGCAGCACCGACAGCAGGGTGCCGAGTTCGGGGCCGAGGACGAGCGTGGTGCCCGGCAGCGGCAGCCACAGCAACTGCACGCCCTGCGACACCAGGATGCCCGCGGCGACGATCTGCCCGGCCAGCTTGGGGACGGGCGCCATGCCCCACCGGTCGTCGATGACCCCGATCACCACGATCAGGGCGCCCGCCACCAGCAGTCCCCGCCACCAGGTCTGGTCGAAGAACACCTCGCGCAGGTGCGGTAGCTGCGCCGAGATGAGCAGCGCCGCGGCGAACCCGCCGTACATGGCGATCCCGCCCATCCGGGGGATGGGCTCGGTGTGCACGTCCCGGTCGCGGACCGGGGGGACCGCGCCGAAGGCGATCGCGGCGTTGCGGACCAGCGGGGTCAGCAGGTGGGTGACCGCCACGGCGATGACAAAGGTGAGCGCGTACTCACGCACGGCGTTGCGGAGCCTTCCGTGGACCGGCCGCGCCGTCTCGGCGGCGCGGCGCGTGTTCTGGGCTGAGAGGTGACATCGACGCTAGCACTGCGCGGCGGCGCCGGAGACCGCGACTCGCGGCGCCCCTGCCGGCGTCGCCGTTCGGTCAGACCGCGCTCGACCCGTTCTGCCCGGAGGGGGCGGGTCCGTCCTCCTCCGTCTTCTCCTCCGCCGCCTCCCCGGCCTTCTCAACGGGTTCCGGGGCGCTCGACGCGACGGCTCCCACCCTGCGGCCGGGACGCTTGAGCTCGTTGACGACGGTGCCGCACACGGCCCGCAGCCGCTCGATGCCGATCGCTCCCGAGCGCAGGACGCGCGGCACGGCGTAGGTCAGGTCGATGATGGTCGACGGCGGCGTGTCGACGCAGGGACCGGCGTCGAGGTAGACGCCGACGCTGTCGCCCAACTGCTCCACGGCCTGCTCGACCGTGGTGGCGACCGGGTTCCCGGTGACGTGGGCCCCGCTGACCGCCATCGGTCCGACCTCCTTGAGCAGTTCCAGCGCCACCGGATGCATCGGCATGCGCACCGCGACGGTGCCCTTGGTGTCGCCCAGGTCCCAGGAGAGGCTGGGGGTGGCCGCGCACACGAGGGTGAGCGGGCCGGGCCAGAACTCCTCGATCAGGTCCTGGCCGTGCCTGCCGAGGTCGTCGACGAGCGCCTGGGCGGCACGGACCGTGCCGACCAGCACCGACGGCGGCGCCTCGCGTCCGCGGCCCCGGGCCCTGCGCAGAGCCGCCACCGCGCCGGGGCTGAAGGCGTCCGCACCGACCCCGTAGACGGTGTCGGTGGGCAGGACCACCAGTTCGCCGCGGCGCACGGTGGAGGCCGCGTCCGCGATCCCGGTCTTGTGTTGTTCCTCGTCCGCACAGTCGTACCTGCGGCTCACAACCTCACCTCGGTCTACTCAGGGGTCGTCGGGCGTGCCACGCGGCCCGCTCAGTCCACGGCGCGCCGGGCCACCACGAACCGGTCCCGGTGCGCGAGGTCCTTGCGGTTGAGCACGTCACGCCAGCCGAGCGATTCGGGAAAGAGCGGCGGAATGTCGATTCCCTGTCCGTCGCCGTGCTCGATGGCCATGAACCCGCCCGGGCGCAGCAGTCGGCGTCCGACCGACTCCAGCGCGCGGATCATGTCGAGGCCGTCGGGTCCCGCCCACAGCGCGGGAGCGGGATCGTGGTCGCGGACCTCCGGCGGGATGTCGTCGGCGCCGTCGAGGGGCACGTAGGGGGGGTTGGTGATGACCAGGTCCACCTGGCCGTCGTAGTCGGGCAGGCAGGTTCTCATGTCGGCGTGGTGGGCGGTGATCCGTCCGGCCAGGCCGCTGTCCGCGATGTTGCGCCGCGCCCACGACAGCGCGGTCTCGTCCAGTTCGACGGCGTGGACGCGGGAGCGGGGCACCTCCTGGGCCACGGAGATGGCGATGGCGCCCGATCCGGTTCCCAGGTCCACCACCAGGGGGTCGGCGACGTCCATGGCGCGCAGGACGTCGATCGCCCAGGACACCATCATCTCGGTCTCGGGGCGCGGGACGAAGACGCCCGGCCCCACCCGCAGTTCCAGGTAACGGAAGTAGGCGCGGCCGGTGATGTGCTGCAGCGGCTCGCGTGCCGCGCGGCGGGCGACGCACTCCCAGTAGCGGGCGTCGAAGTCGCTGTCGGCGACGGTGTGCAGTTCCCCTCGACGGACGCCGTGCACGAACGCCGCGAGTTCTTCGGCGTCGGTGCGGGGCGAGGCGACTCCGGCCTCGGCGAGCCGGAGTGTGGCCCGTGCGACCTCGTCGAGCAGGAGGTTCACTGCTGGGCGGCCTCCAGCCGCTCCTTGGTGTCGGCGTCCATGAGGGCCTGGATCACCCCGCTCAGGTCTCCGTCGAGCACCTGGTCGAGGTTGTAGGCCTTGTAGCCGACCCGGTGGTCGGAGATGCGGTTCTCGGGGAAGTTGTAGGTGCGCACCCGTTCGGAGCGGTCCACGGTGCGGACCTGGCTCTTGCGTTCGGCCTGGGCCTCGGCGTCGGCCGCGGCCTGCGCCTCGGCCAGCAGGCGGGCCCGCAGCACGCGCAGGGCCTGCTCCCTGTTCTGCAACTGGCTCTTCTCGTTCTGGCAGGAGACCACGATGCCGGTCGGCAGGTGGGTGATGCGCACCGCCGAGTCGGTGGTGTTGACGCTCTGGCCGCCGGGCCCCGAGGAGCGGTAGACGTCGATGCGCAGCTCGTTCTCGTTGATCTCCACCTCGATCTCCTCGGCCTCGGGCGCCACCAGCACGCCGACGGCCGAGGTGTGGATGCGCCCCTGGGACTCGGTGACCGGGACGCGCTGCACGCGGTGCACCCCGCCCTCGAACTTCAACCGCTGCCACACGCCCTGGCCGGGCTCGGCGCCCCTGCTCTTGACCGCGACGGTGATGTCCTTGTAGCCGCCCAGGTCGGAGTGGGTGGCGCTGATGACCTCGGTCTTCCAGCCCTGGCGTTCGGAGTAGCGCAGGTACATGCGCACCAGGTCGCTGGCGAACAGCGCGGACTCCTCACCGCCCTCCCCGGCCTTGACCTCCAGGATGACGTCCTTGTCGTCGTTGGGGTCGCGCGGGACGAGCAGGGTGCGCAGTCGCTCGACCAGTTCCTCGCGTTGGGCGGTGAGCTGCTTGGCCTCGTCGGCGAAGGCCGGGTCCTCGGCCGCCAACTCCTGGGCGGCCTCGATGTCGCTCTCGACCTGGGTCAGTTCGCGGTAGGCGGCGATGATGGGGGTGAGCTGGGAATAGCGTTTGGCCAGGTTGCGCGCCTGCGCCTGGTCGGCGTGCACGGCTGGGTCGGCGAGCTGCTGCTCCAGCTCGTAGTACTCGCCGAGAAGGTCGTCCAGCTTCACTTCTTCTTACATCTCCACACGGCGTCGGATCGGACGGGAGCGGTGGTGCCGGTGGCGCGCCCCGTGGTTGCGGGCGCGCCACCGCCGACGCGTCTACCTGCGCTTGCCGAAGCGCTTCTCGAAGCGGGCGACCCGGCCGCCGGTGTCCAGAATCTTCTGCTTGCCCGTGTAGAACGGGTGGCAGGAGGAGCAGATCTCGGCCCGGATGGTGCCGCTGGGGGCGGTGCTCCGAGTGACGAAGGTGTTTCCGCAGGTGCAGGTCACCTGCGTGACGTGGTATTCGGGGTGGATGCCGGGTTTCATGTGTTCTCCTCGCTAGTGGCGGTCGCCGGACGCACGCGGCGTTCGCCTCGGAAGTGGGGCGGGCGTGCGCGAACCGGTACCGCGGCGGTCGCTGTACCAAGTCTGCCAGACCGTGGAACCGCAATCGTCCAGCGCGTATTCCTGGGCGGACGGTGCGTCGCCGACGGCGCGCGGGGTGAGAGAGCGCGGCGACCCCCGCGTCGCGCGATGGGTCGCCGGGCTGCCGCTCCGCCGGTGCGGGCGCCGCACCGGCGGAGACGTCAGTCGTTGGGTCCGACCGCGGTCTTCTGGACCTGCAGCAGGAACTCGGCGTTGCTCTTGGTCTTCTTCAGCTTGTCCAGGACGAGCTCCAACGCCTGCTGGGTCTCCAGGGCGTGCAGCACCCGACGGAGCTTCCAGATGATGTTGAGCTCCTCGGCCGACATCAGGATCTCCTCCTTGCGGGTGCTGGACGCCTCGACGTCCACCGCGGGGAAGATGCGCTTGTCGGCGAGGCCCCGGCTGAGCTTGAGCTCCATGTTGCCGGTGCCCTTGAACTCCTCGAAGATGACCTCGTCCATCCGCGAGCCGGTCTCGACCAGCGCGGTGGCCAGGATCGTCAGCGAGCCGCCGTTCTCGATGTTGCGGGCCGCGCCGAAGAACCGCTTCGGCGGGTACAGCGCCGTGGAGTCGACACCACCGGACAGGATGCGCCCGCTCGCCGGTGCGGAGAGGTTGTAGGCGCGTCCCAGACGGGTGATGGAGTCGAGCAGCACCACGACGTCGAGCCCCATCTCGACCAGTCGCTTGGCCCGTTCGATGGCGAGTTCGGCGACGGTCGTGTGGTCCTCGGCGGGACGGTCGAAGGTCGAGTGGATGACCTCGCCCTTGACCGTGCGCTGCATGTCGGTGACCTCTTCGGGCCGCTCGTCGACGAGGACGACCATGAGGTGGCACTCGGGGTTGTTCTGGGTGATCGCGTTGGCGATCGCCTGCAGCACCATCGTCTTACCGGCCTTGGGCGGGGAGACGATGAGGCCGCGCTGCCCCTTGCCGATGGGCGAGATGAGGTCGATGATGCGCGTGGTCAGGATGTTCGGCTCGCTCTCCAGGCGCAGCCGCTCCTGCGGGTACAGCGGCACCAGCTTGGAGAACTCGGGCCGGTTGCGCGCCCGCTCGGGCGGCATCCCGTTGACGCTGTCCAGACGGACCAGCGCGTTGAACTTCTCGCGCCGCTCGCCCTCGCGCGGCTGGCGCACCGCGCCGGTGATGGCGTCGCCCTTGCGCAGGCCGTGCTTGCGGACCTGGGCGAGTGAGACGTACACGTCGTTGGAGCCCGGCAGGTAGCCGGTGGTCCGCACGAACGCGTAGTTGTCGAGGATGTCGAGGATGCCCGCGACCGGCAGCAGGACGTCGTCCTCGTTGATCACCGGCTCCTGGTCCTGACGGTCGCGGTTGCGGCGGTCACGGCGGTCGCGTCGGCGGCCCCGGCGGCGTCCGCCGCCCCCGCCGCCGTACTCGTCGTCCTCGCCGCCGTCGCCCTTGTGGTTGTTCTGCTGCTGGGGCTGCTGGTCCCCGCCGCCGTCCCGGTTGCGGTTGCGGCGGCGCTGGCGCCCCCCGCCCTGGCCGTTCTGGCCGTTCTGGGCGGGCTGTGTGGTCGTGCCCTGCTCGGTGTCGGCGGGCGACGCCGGGGGCGCGCTCCTGGCGGCCTCGGCGGTGTCGCCGCCCTCCGTCGCCTGCGGCTCCGCGGAGTCGTCGCCCCGTCTGCGGGAGCGGCGGCTGCGGGTGGCACGTTCGGGACGTTCGGCTTGTTCGGTCTTGTCCCCCGCGTTCGCAGCGGACTCGGCTGCCGCCGGAGCCTCGGTCTCGGCGCTCCCCTTCGGCGCTTTGGCGCCCGTGTCGGCGCTCTTCGCCGTCTTGGTCTTGGGGGCGCTGACCGGCCCGCCCTGCTTGGCTTCGATCGCTGCGATGATGTCGCTCTTGCGCATCCGGCCGGTGCCCGTGATTCCGAGGTCGGACGCCAGACGCTGCAGCTCCGTGAGCCTCAGCGCGGCCAGCCCGGTACCTCCGGAGCGGCTACGGGACCGCGTTGACGCGCTCTTGCCGGCGGGGGGCGCGGCGTCGCCGACGTCCACTTTGGACGCGGTCGTGTTCTGCGTACCGACCGCCGCGTCCTGGTGGAGTTCGGTGGTGTCGCTCACTAAGGGTCCTTCCCAAGGAGCGGGCTGGTGCCGTCATGATGAACTGATCGGCCAGCCCGGTGGTGCGAACCGGCTGGGGCCGGGTCGGGCGTGCCCAACGTGGATGCCGGAACCGCTGCTGAACAACGAGTTTTTCACCCGATCGCGGCAGGCTCTGGACACAGCCAGACACTGGGACGATGGGCTGGATGATGCTGCCCTCGGGCCATCCTGTCGTTCCTGCGCCAGGAAGCCGGGACTTCAGTGGGTTGGGCAGAGCCACGGACACGCCGCGGATTCGACACAGTGGCAACCGTGCGAAGCGCTCGCGGAACAGAGACCACTCGCGCGCAAGACGCGGAAAACACTGCGGCGGATGAGCACAGGCCCCGTGGTGGGGCATCTGGTGCTTCACCTAGCCTAACATCACCGGAGCCCACAGCTATTCCTCGACACAAGTCTATGAACGGGGAGAAGTGGCACGCACCCCTACCAGATTGATTGCTAAGGGGCGTATGTGCCATTCAGTACCCGCTCGTCGCCGGATTGAATCAACCATCACGGTCTCGATTTGCGAGGGATCGCCGTGGCGGCCGCCCTCGGCGCCGGGAAGCCCCTCCCCCGCGTCGTGCCCCAGCACCAGCACGGTCGGTCCCGCTCCGGAGATCACCGCGGCCAGGCCGTCGCCGCGCAGGGACTCCACGAGCGCGGCGCTGGCGGGCATGGCCTCGGAGCGGTACGACTGGTGCAGCCGGTCCTCGGTCGCCTCGAACAGCAGCTCGGGGTGCTCGTGGACGGCCGCGACCAGCAGCGCGGCGCGCCCCGCCGAGAACGCGGCGTCGGCGTGCGGCACGGTCCCGGGGAGCAGCCCCCGCGCCCGTTCGGTGGACAGGCTCTGGTGCGGCACGCACACGACCGGCCGCACCCGCGGCGAGGGAGGCGTCGTCAGCGCCCGCCACGCCTTGGCACCGCGCCAGGCGATGGTGAACCCGCCGTAGACGCACGGGGCCACGTTGTCGGGGTGTCCCTCGATGTCGGCCGCGGTCTGGAAGATCCAGTCCCGGTCGAGACGGCCGGTTCCGTCGCCGCCGTGCCCGGCCAGGACCGCCGCCGCCGTCACGCCCGCGACGATCGCCGACGCCGAGGAGCCGAGCCCGCGGCCGTGCGGGATCGCGTTGCGGCAGCGCAGGTCGACTCCCGGCATGGTCTGGCCGACGGCCTCGAACGCGGCGCGCATGGCGCGTACCACCAGGTGCGAGTCGTCGAGCGGCAGGGAGTCGGCGCCCTGCCCCTCGACCGCCACCGTGACGCCGCGGTCGTCGCGGACACGGACCTCGATCTCGTCGGCCAGCTCCAGGGCGAGTCCCAGGGCGTCGAACCCGGGGCCGAGGTTCGCGCTGGTGGCGGGGGTGCGCACGGTCACCGCGGCGGGATGCGGCTGAGGCATTCAGTGACTCCGAACGGGGGGGGAGGGATCAGGTCAGGCCGAGCGCGGCTGCCGCGGCCCGGGCGTCGACGGGGACCGTGACGGCCGAGGAGGCTCCGGCCAGCGCCCAGTCCGGGTCCTTGAGTCCGTTTCCGGTGACCGTGCAGACGACGCGGCTGCCCCGCTCGATCTGCCCGGCCTCGACCGACTGGAGCAGGCCCGCGACGCTGGCCGCGGAGGCGAGTTCGACGAAGACCCCCTCCTCGCCCGCGAGCATCCGGTAGGCGGCGAGGATCTGCCGGTCGGTGACCGAGTCGATCCTGCCGTCGGAGTCGTCGCGGGCCTTCTCCGCGAACCGCCAGGAGGCCGGGTTGCCGATCCGGATGGCGGTGGCGATGGTGCGCGGCTGGGCGACCGGGGCGCCGTTGACGATCGGCGCCGCGCCGCTGGCCTGGAACCCGAACATGCGCGGCAGCCGGGTGGCGGAGCCGTCGGAGTGGTACTCCTGGTAGCCCATCCAGTAGGCGGTGATGTTGCCCGCGTTGCCCACCGGCAGGCAGTGGACGTCGGGGGCGTCGCCCAGCGCGTCCACGATCTCGAACGACGCGGTCTTCTGCCCCTGGAGCCGGAACGGGTTGACCGAGTTGACCAGCGCCACCGGGTAGTCGATGGAGAGCTTGCGGGCCAGTTCCAGGCAGTCGTCGAAGTTGCCGTCGACCTGGAGGAGCCGGGCGCCGTGGACGAGCGCCTGGGCGAGCTTGCCCATGGCGATCTTGCCCTGGGGGACCAGGACCGCGCAGGTCATTCCGGCGCGCACCGCGTAGGCGGCGGCGCTGGCGCTGGTGTTGCCGGTCGAGGCGCAGATGACCGCCTTGGCCCCGTCCTCGGCCGCCTTGGAGATGGCCATGGTCATCCCGCGGTCCTTGAAGGAGCCCGTGGGGTTGAGGCCCTCGACCTTGAGGTAGACCTCGCATCCGGTCAGCTCCGAGACCCGCGTGGCGGGTACCAGCGGCGTGCCGCCCTCAAGCAGGGTGACGACCGGGGTGTTCGCCGTGACGGGAAGGCGATCGCGATATTCCTCGACGATTCCTCGCCACGCCCGTGCCATGCTCATGACAGGGCCCTTTCGAGTGGTGTGACAGAGTGGACGGCCGGACGCCGCCGACGCCTCCGGCCGGGGTGAACGCCCGTCGGGCGGTCACGCACGATCTCGTGGTCCGCCCCCGATTTTAGGGCCCCCCGCCCCGTGGCGCGTATCGGGAGCCGGGCGTCCTCGCTGCTCGCACCGGCGGCGGCCGTCGTCCGCGGGCGGGGGCGTCGCTGTCGGCCGCTCATCGCGTGTCGCTGAAGGTCTCGACCCGCATGACGCTGGCCACCGCGCGGACCTCGCCGTGGCCGCGCAACTGCTCCACGGTCCGGGCGAGCGCGGCGTCGGGCGCGGGGTGGCTGACGAGGACGAGCTGGGCGTCGTCGCCGAAGCCCTCCTGGCGGACGTTCTTGATGGACACCCCGTTGGCGGCGAACACCTCGGCGACGTTGGCGAGCACGCCGGGCCGGTCGGCGACGTCGAGCGAGACGTGGTAGCTGGTGACGGTCTCGCCCATGGGGTGCACGGGCAGTCCGGCGTCGGCCTGCCCGTCGGCCACGAAGGTGCGCGCCAGCCGGTTGCGGGCCACCGCGACCAGGTCGCCCAGGACCGCGCTGGCGGTGGGGACACCCCCGGCGCCCGCTCCGTAGAACATCAGCCGTCCGGCGGACTCGGCCTCGACGAACACCGCGTTGTAGGCCCCCTTGACGCTGGCCAGCGGGTGCTCGCGCGGCAGCATCACCGGGTGCGCCCGCACCCCGACGGAGGAGCCGTCGGCGGAGCGCTGACAGATCGCCAGCAGTTTGACCACGCAGCCCATCGCCCTGGCGCTGGCGATGTCGGCGGCGGAGACCTCGGTGATGCCCTCGCGGTGCACGTCGGCGGCGGTCACGGAGGTGTGGAAGGCCAGGCGGGCCAGGATCGCGGCCTTGGCGGCGGCGTCGAAGCCCTCCACGTCGGCGGTCGGGTCGGCCTCGGCGTATCCCAGCGCCTGGGCCTCCTCCAGGGACTCGGTGAATCCGGCTCCGAGGGAGTCCATCCGGTCCAGGATGTAGTTGGTGGTGCCGTTGACGATGCCCAGCACCCGGTGGACGCGGTCCCCGGCGAGGGAGTCGCGCAGCGGGCGCAGCAGCGGGATCGCGCCGGCCACGCTGGCCTCGTAGTAGACGTCGACCTCGGCCGCGCGCGCGGCGGCGTGGATGGTCGCGCCGTCCTCGGCGAGCAGCGCCTTGTTGGCGGTCACCACGGACTTGCCCGTCTTGATCGCGGCGAGGATGAGCGACCGGGCGGGTTCGATGCCGCCGATGACCTCGACCACCAGGTCGATGTCGTCCCTGGTCACCAGGCCTATGGCGTCGGTGGTGAGCAGTTCGGGGGCCACGCCCGTGTCGCGCACGCGGTCCGGGCGGCGCACCGCGATGCCTCCGATCTCCAGAGGCGTCCCGATGCGGTCCGCGAGTTCGCGCGACTGCTCGTCGAGCAGCCGGACCACTTCAGAACCCACAACGCCGCAACCCAGCAGCGCCACCTTCAGTGCCATGAGGGGGTGACTCCCGTTTCTTCGTCCGTTGTCCGTGTCCGGACCCGTCCGCGCAGCGACCGGTCCGTTGGCGGCCGGGTTCAGCCTACGTCCAGCCGCAGCAGGTCCTCCTCGGTCTCCCGCCGCACCAGCGTGCGCGAGGCGCCTTCGCGGACCGCGACCACCGCGGGGCGCGGCAGGTGGTTGTAGTTGCTGGCCATGGAGTGGCAGTAGGCGCCGGTCGCGGCGACCGCCACCAGGTCGCCGGGGCGCAGGTCGGAGGGCAGGTACAGGTCGCGCACCACGATGTCGCCGCTCTCGCAGTGCTTGCCGACCAGGCGGGACAGCATGGGTTCGGCGTCGCTGTGGCGGGAGGCCAGCACGCAGGTGTACTCCGCACCGTACAGCGCGGTGCGGATGTTGTCGCTCATGCCGCCGTCGACGCTGACGTAGGTGCGGATGCCCTCCACGTCCTTGACGGTGCCGACCTCGTACAGGGTGACGCCCGCCGGCCCGGCGACGGCGCGGCCCGGTTCCACGGCGATGCGCGGCATCGGCAGGTTCTGGGCGGCGCACTCGTGGGCGACGATCGACGTCAGGCTCTCGGCGATGGTCTTGGGCTCCAGCGGGTCGTCCTCGGCCAGGTAGGCGATGCCCAGTCCGCCGCCGAGGTCCAGTTCCGGCAGGAAGACGCCGTGCTCGGCGTGGATCTTGGTGAGGAAGGTGCTGAGGCGGCGCGCGGCGACCTCGAAGCCCGCGGTGTCGAAGATCTGCGATCCGATGTGGGAGTGCAGGCCGACCAGACGGACGTGCTCGGAGGCGAGCAGGCGCCGCACCGCCTCGGAGGCGGCCCCGTTGCTCATGGCCAGCCCGAACTTCTGGTCGTCGTGCGCGGTGGCGACGAACTCGTGGGTGTGCGCCTCCACGCCCGTGGTGACCCGGACCAGGACCTCGGGGACGCGGCCCCGTTCGGCGGCCACCCGCTCCAGGCGGTCGATCTCGTCGAAGGAGTCGACGATGATCCGTCCCACGCCCGCCTCGACGGCGCGGGCCAGTTCGGCCTCGGACTTGTTGTTGCCGTGCATGCCGATCCGCTCGGGAGGGAAGTCCGCGGCCAGGGCGACGGCGAGTTCGCCGCCGCTGCACACGTCGAGCTTGAGCCCCTCCTCGGCCACCCAGCGGGCCACGGCCTTGGTGAGCAGGGCCTTGCCCGCGTAGTAGACGTCGGCGTCGTTGAAGGCGAGCCGGTAGTCGCGGGCGCGGGCGCGGAAGTCCGCCTCGTCGATGACGTAGAGGGGGGTGCCGTGTTCGCGGGCGAGTTCGGTGACTCCGACGCCGCCGATGGTGATCTCGCCGCCGACCCGTGTGGCGGTGCGCGGCCACACGCGGGGGTTGAGGTCGAGCAGGTTCGCCGGCGGGTTGGGCGGGTGCTCCTCGGGCAGCACGTCCGCGTGGCGCGGTCCGGCGGGGTGGGCGTAGCGGCTCATGGGCGGAACTCTCGGCTGGGTGGTGACAGGGCAGGGTCGACGCGCCGGCCTGGGCCGGGCGCTGCGCGATCGTGGCGTCTACAGCCTTGTGGGCGCGGACACTCCGACGAGGGCGAGTCCCGCGTGCAGCACACCGGCGACGGCGGCGCAGGCGTCGAGTCGGGCCGCCGTGGTCTCGGCGCGGGGGCCGTGGGTGTCGGCGGCGCGTCCCGAGAGGACGTCGTGGGACTCCCACCAATCATGGTAGGCAGCGGCGAGGCCCTCCAGGTAACGCACCAGGATATGGGGCTGGTTACGTCGCGTGGCGGCCTGGAGCGCGGCGGGGGCGTCGAAGAGTGCTCCCAGCAGTCTCTCGGCGGCCGGGTCGGTGAGGGCGGCCGTCTCCGCCTCGGTGAGGGTCCGGTGCGCGGGGGCGCGGGTCCGGCCGAGCGCCGCCGCCCACCGTTCGCAGGCGGTGCGGGCGTGGGCGTGGGCGTAGCGGACGGCGAAGGCGGGGTTGGCGTGGGTGGCGCGCGCCCAGGCGCCGGGGTGTTCCGGCGTGGGCAGGGCGGGCAGGTCCGGTCCGGTGGTCTCGCCGGGCCTCACCTGGTCGGCGGCGCTGCGGCAGAAGGCGACGCGGGCTCCGGCGGTGCCGGTCAGGGCGAGCAGTCGGGCGGTCTCGCCCACGGAGGCGTCCTGCGGCACGTCGCGCCAGCCGGTCTCGGTCGGTTCGGCGAGTGCCGCGGCGACGTCGGCGGCCGTGGCGGTGCCGACGGCCAGCGCGAGGCGGCGGCGCGCGTCGGCGCGGGCCCAGGCGCGGGCCCCGGCCGGGTCGGGGGCGCGTTCCAGCGAGGACAGCGCCCATCCGGGCGGGAGGTCGGCGCGTCCGCTCCTCCGGTGCCGCGGGGGCAGGCCCAGCAGGTGGCCGCCGGGGTCGCCGGCCACGGCCGGGGCGAGCGCGGCGCGCGCGGCCGGGCGGAGTGCGACGGTGACGAATCCGGGGCCGTCGACGCGGGCGTCGACGACCTGCGGGCAGTGCCGCAGGCGCGCGGCGACGTCGGCGGCGAGGTCGCGGGCGTCGCGCCCGGTCGGTCCGGCCAGGCGCAGCGGCAGGGCGGAGGTGTACTCCCCCGGTGTGTTCGCCGAGCGCCGGGTGGGCGCGTCGGGCAGTTCCCCCGACGGGATTCCGGTCGCGGCCGCGCAGGCCCGGCGGAGGAGGCCGTCGAGTTCCCGGGGGGCGGCCGCGGCCGGTGCGGGTGCGGCCACGGTCAGACGGGGTCGGCGGAGGCCAGGCCGCGGACGACGTCGATGAGCTCGGCCGGGTCGAAGGGCTTGGTGACAAACGCGTCCACCCCGATGCTGCTGCCCCGACGCCGGTCCGACTCCTGGGCGCGGGCTGTGATGAGCACCACCTTCATCTCCCGCGTCGCGGCGTCCCCCTTGAGCCGTTCGGCGGTGATCCAGCCGTCCAGTCGGGGCATCATGACGTCCAGGGTGATCACGTGGGGCGCCACCTGCCGCACGCGGTCCAGGCAGTCCTGCCCGTCCACGGCGGTGTGCACCTCGAATCCCTCCAATCTCAGGTTCAGGGCGATGAGCTGTCTGATCACCTCATCGTCGTCAACCACCAGCACGCGTCCCATCTCTTGTGTCACGGGCGCGACACTAGCGCCCCGCCCCCGTTTCCCGCGGGGAGATCGGCAAGCCCGATGATTAAGATCGCGCAACCCACTCACCGGCCCTGCTACAGTTGGGAACGCAGCGCGCCCCCTTAGCTCAGGGGATAGAGCAACGGCCTCCGGAGCCGTGTGCGCAGGTTCGAATCCTGCAGGGGGCACCCGATCGAACAACGAGAACCCCGGTGACCAGTGGTCCCGGGGTTTTGTTGTGCGCGCGGTCCGCCACGGGGCGGCGGGGTGGGCAGGCGCGAAGCACCCCGGCCGCCCGCGCCTCCGCCTACGGGGCGATCGGAGGAGCATCCGGCACCACGGGGCCGGGAAGCCCGTGGTGCACGGCACCTCCCCAGTACAGGCAGGTGGAGGCGCGGGCGGGTCGGCGCCCGGGGCTTCTCCCCGCTCCTGCGCCAGCCCACCCCCCCTCCGGCGGGCCTCTCCTGCAACGCGTCTCGCCCACCCCCACGGGGCTGAGGTCTCACACCTCCCGGGTCGAGGCCATCCGAAACCCCCTCCCCCTCGGCTTCCCGGCACGGCCCCACGGCGGTCCCGGCCGGGGTCGACCGGGAGTCCTCTTCCCGGTCTTCCGGCTCCGGGTCACAGCGGTACGCCGTCCCACAGGGCGCGGGTCTTCTCCCCCGGCTGCTCCACGACCGCCGACTCGGGGTGGTCGAAGCGCATGGTCGGGCGGGTCCGCGGGTTCCACTCGGGCCAGCCGGGGTCTCCGGTGGTGGCGAAGCGCACCCAGGCGGCGTGCACGGTCTCGGCCAGCTCCCCCGGCGGGTCCTGCCCGACCAGCGGGGCTGCGCGGTCCAGGGTGGCGAAGACGAAGGGGATCTCCACGGCGTGGCAGGCGCCCAGGCCTCCGTCGAGTTGCGGGGTGCGCCAGGCGAACTCGTAGCCGAAGGTGCGGCCGGACGCGCCGACGCGGGACTCGGCGACGCGGTGGGCGGGGATGCGGAACACCTGGTCGGTGATGACCGCGGCGAGGACGTCACCGGGCTCCTCGCCGCGCCCCTCGGCGGTGTAGGCCTCGGCGGCCGCGGCGTCCATCCCCGACTTGACCAGGTGCGCGGCCAGGTAGTCCCCGGTGACGAACGGCAGCACCCCGGTGGGGACCAGGAACAGCCGGTACTCGTCGGCGGTGGTGCCGAACAGCAGGTCGACGTCGCCTCCCGCGCCCGCCGCGATGGCCTCGGCGGGACGCTGCGCCAGCAGGCCGCCGTCGACGACCGGGGCGAAGGGCAGCAGCACGCTGCCGCCCGCGATCCGCTCGCCCCACACCGCCGGGTCGGGGCTGCCCTGGAGTTCCTGGGTGATCTGCCGCTGCGCCTCGATCAGCCGTTCCGTGGGCACCTCGCCCAGCGCCGCCGCGGTCGGTTCGACGCCCAGCCGTTCGGCGAGCACCCGGGTGATGGTGGCGGCGTCGTCCGCGGCCACGGCCACGTTGCCCGCCCCCGACTGGGCGACGGCGCGGCGGAACAGCCCTCGGGCGCGGGGCGTCGCCATCAGGGTGCACACGCTCATGGCGCCCGCGGACTCCCCGAAGACGGTGACGTTGCCGGGGTCGCCGCCGAAGCGGGCGATGTTGTCGCGCACCCACTCCAGTGCGGCGATCTGGTCGAGCAGGCCCCGGTTGGCCGGGGCGTCGGGCAGGCTGCCGAAGCCGATGACCCCGAGCCGGTAGTTGAAGCTGACCATGACCACGCCGTCCCGGGCGAAGGCCGCACCGTCGTAGACCGGTTCGGAACCGGAGCCGTTGGTGAACGCGCCCCCGTGGATCCACACCATCACCGGGAGCGCGACCGCGTTCGGGTCGGGGGTCCAGACGTTGAGGTTGAGGCAGTCCTCCCCCGGGATGAACCGCTCGACGAGCAGGCGGTCGATGGCTTCGGGGTAGGGCGGGCGGGGCGCGGTGGGACCGAATTCGAGGGCGTCGCGCACCCCGCTCCACGGCTCGGGCGGCCGGGGCGCCGCGAAACGGTCCGGACCGGCCGGGGGCGCGGCGTAGGGAATTCCGCGAAAAACCGCGACCCCGTTCTCCCTGCGCCCCCTGACCTCACCGTTTTCTGTTCCAACCACGATCTCCACTGATTTGCCCCTCTCTTTACCGACCAGTCGGTCTTTTCCTAATGAGGGGAGGCATGTGGTGTCAAGGGGCATCGGTGAGATTCCGCTCCCGCGCAAGCCTTTCTCCCGTTCAGAAGCACATGACAGGCTACTGTCGGCGAAATTCCCCCACAGCCTGGAAACCGCCGCCAACTGGTCGAATGCCACCGTCTGACGTCGACCGGTCGAGCAGCGCACCACGTCCGCGCGGCGACAGCGTCGCGCACATCGCACACATCTGTCCGGCAGACGCGTCGCCGCACTTCACCGTAGCCGTCGCGGCGCTTCCGTCCCGCGGGCCGCCGCCTCCGTCGACTCCGGCCCCCGGAAAGCTCATTCCCAACGTAACCGGCGTAAGCGGGCGCCGATCCGCGGTGCCCCTGCCACGGACTGTGAAACGAGGGGCTCATGCGCATCAGGCAGGCAAGCCGTCGCGGTGTCGGAGCGAGCAACGAGGACCGGCTCGGCGCCGGAGCGGACTGGGCGTTCGTCCTGGACGGGGCCACCGCTCCGTCCGGTGTGGCCAGCGGCTGCGTCCACGACGTGAGCTGGCTGGTGGACCGGCTGGCCGAGGCTCTGCGCGTCACCCTGGGCACGCCGATGCCGCTGCCCGACGCGCTCGCCGTCGCGATCGAGCGGGTCCGCTACGCGCACGGCGGGATCTGCGACCTGGACAATCCCGACAGCCCGTCGGCGACGGTGGCGCTGGCCCGGCGCTGCGCGGGCGGCTTCGACTACCTGGTCCTGGCCGACACCGCGGTGGTGTTCACCCAGGAGGACGGGACCGTGCGTGCGGTCAGCGACGACCGGGTGGACCGACTGCCGGGCGGACGCCCCTACAGCAGACAACTGGTGCGGGAGTCGCGCAACGCCCCCGGGGGGTTCTGGGTGGCCAGCACGGCTCCCGAGGCCGCCTACGAGGCACTGGTGGGGACCGTGCGGACCAGCGAGTTCGCGTTGATGTCGGACGGCTGCACCCGTCTGGTGGACTACTACGGGCACAGTTGGGAGAAGGTCTGGAACCACCTGCGCGTGCACGGACCGCACTCGCTGGTCGACTGGGTCCGCGCCGAGGAGGAGCGCAACGGCGTCACGCTGGGCAAGCTGCACGACGACGCCACGGTGCTGCACGCGATGTTCGCCCCCGACCAGACCAGGAGGCTGGCCAGGACCGCCCACTGACCGGGCGCCGGGCCGCGCGCCCGGTCCGTGTCCCGCGACGGCGGCCGCGGCCGGGGTTCGGGGAGCGGTTCGACGCTTCCCCCGCCGCCTTCGGGCCGCGGGTCCGCCGTCGCGGGACACGGCGCCTCGGTCAGGAGCGCGGGAGGAGACGACGGCTGCCCGCCCGGAATCGGTGGCCGCCGACGCGGGGATGTGGCTGGTCGCGTCCGCGGAGAGCACGGTCGAACGGCGCGGTCCGGAGCACCGGTGTTCTCCGGGAGAGGACGGTGTCCGTCCGGGGTCCGCTCACGTGTGGTTCCTCTTTTCCTCGTCCCGACCGTTCATCGGGTTCGGGCGGCCAAGAGCAGTGCGGATCGGTGTCGGCGCGACCCGGCCGACCGGGGGAGGCGGTCAGGCGCTGGACAGCTCCATCGCCACCTTGAACGCCTGGGTGTCGGCACGTCCCCGGTTGGCCAGTGCGGTGGCGAAGACGGGGGCGAAGGCGACGCACCATCTGAACAGGCGCTGGCTGGGCACGCCGATCCCGGCGGCCAGGACCATGCACCGCTCCTCGATCTCGTTGAGCGACGTGGCCTTCCACACCGCCCAGTCGACCGCGTCGTAGGCGGCGTCGCCCAGGCAGCCGCGCGGGTCGATGGCGACCAGGCCGCGCCCGGCCCCGCCCTCGAGGATGTTGCCCGGATGCAGGTCTCCGTGGAGCGGCACGGCGTTGTCGCCCTCCCAGGCCAGACCGCGGGCCAGGGAGTGCCCGTGGTGCATGAGGGGAGCCGGTACGAGTTCGGCGGCGGGTCCCTCGGCCCGCGCGCGTTCCCACAGGTCGAACAGGAAGTTGATCCGGCTGCCCAGCGGGTGCAGCTCCCAGCGCGTCGAAGCGCCGATCCTGATCTCGTGCAACTCGTTGATGAGGGCGCTGATCCGCTCCATCGGCGGGACCACGCCGATCTCGGCGATGGTGAACCCCGGTTCGACGGCCTCCATCAGGATGCCGCCGCGCCGCGCGTCCACCTCGTAGACCCGCGGGACCCGACTGGTGGACGCCCATATGTTCAGGACGCGCCCCTCGGCGCCGATGAGGGCGGGGTCGGGGCTCACCTTCAGCACGGCCGCCGTCCCGTCTGCGCGGCGGCAGCGCAGGACCACCGACGTCTGGCCGTGCGGGCCGATTCCCTCGACGGTGAGATTCCAGTCGGCGGCGAGATCTGAGACGAGGCTGGGGAGTCCGTCGAGCCAGTGCAGCGCTCCGGTACCGAAACGCCGGACCAATCGGTCTCGCTGTTTGTCATCGATCGGTTTCGCTGTGACGTCGTTCATGAGAACCACCCTATGGAGATCGTGTTTCCTCTATCCGTGCTTCCCCCGTCGGCTCCTGTCACTCCTGCCCCACCGGTGTTCCGTGAACCGGAGGGGCGTGCGGACGGCTCCTGTCCGCCCCGGAGCGGGTTCGGGAGAGCCTCCGATTCCGAAAATCGGGACCGGTTTTTCAGAACTCGGGGATTTTGGCCGGTGAAAAGGGCAACGCCCGGGAGACCGGCCTCCGGGCGGAGGCCGGTCTCCCGGGCGGAGCGCCGCGGGCCATTCCGGGCAGGGCATTCCCGCGGTCCGCCTTCGGTCGATGTCCCCACAACCGACCGAAGTCCCGGTTCACGCCGCCAGGCGGGCGGTGGCGGCCCGGTGCTGGGCCAGCAGGGTGTCGATGACGACGGGGGAGGGACCGAACGGCGCGGTGACCGCCGTCGCGCCGATCTCCCGCAGCCGGTGCAGGTCCGCGCCGTCCACGAGCTGCCAGGTGGCCACCGCGACCCGGTCGTGGCCGTTGCGGCGCAGACGTGCCACGGCGTCGGAGACCGAGGGAGCCCACGCGTGCAGGTAGCCGACCTGGACGGGGGTCTGGACGCGGCGGCTCAGCATGCGGGCCACGTCGATCACCTGGCGGCGTTCGCTGTTGCCGGGGAGTTCGGGGCCGCCGTCGGCGGCGAGGACGACGCCGTCGCCGGGACGCCACCCCTCGGCGTGCAGTCGGGTGACGAGCTGGGCGACGATCGAGGGCACGGCTCCCAGCGGGGCCGTGGCGCAGGCGTCGAACCGGCTGTCGAGGTCGAGTCCGGCCAGAAGTTCGGTGCTGGCGGCGTCGCTTCCCGCGAGGAAGGCCGGGACCACCACGAGCGGCCCCTCGATGGACTCCACCGCGGCGCGGAGTTCCGTCGGTGAACCGAAGGCCGCCTGTACCGGCGCCTCCCTGCGGTCGGCCACCGCCTCCGCCAGATCGTGCAGGGCCTCCTTCCGCCGGGTGTCGCGTGTTCCGTCCGCTACGAGGACCATAGTCGGGACCATAACCACTGCCTCCAAAAAGACCCGAGGTAACCCTGCCCGTTAACCCGGAAGCCTAATGAGCATGGGTTTCACACAAATGAAGCCGTGTTACGCGTGCGCTAACAGCGACCAATGGTGCCGCCCCGCCCGTCCAAAGACGGGGTAAAGACCGAGTCGGTTGGCTCCGGTGGTGCGCCGCAGGAACAGACCTCCGGCGACCAGCACTGGTAGCCACACGCCAAACAGAATAATCGATGGGAATTCCTTTTTCCATATCGCAACAATGTTGCGCCCATCACTCGCGATGTCGTTCCGCGGAACGCGGGGGATGCGGCCCCGCAGCGGGACTGGGGTGGCGTGTGGCGGTCAAGGGGCAGCCTTCCAGGAGTTTCACCGGAGCGACCGAGCTATTCCGGTCGGCGTGGTACTCAGGAAATACCCAGAATCGAACACGGTTTAACATAATTTCCCACACCGGGGGCGCGAATCCCCAGCCCAGAATGGTAGAAATCGAAAAAATCCGACATCAGGTGATGTGAATTGCCGGTCGGCACCGCTCCCGACCGGCGCCCCACCGGCCGCGCGGCCCCGCGGGCCGCTGACACGGTCGTGCGCCCCCTGCCGCCCGCCGCTCCCCGCGGTCACAATGGAACAGGCGACCCGAAGGAGGAGCGGTGCACCACAGCGCCGACGAGGAACTGACACGGGCGGACCCCCGTCTTCCGGGACTGGGCGTGCTGCTCTCTTCCCGATCCGTCCTGGACCTGCTCGACTCCCTGCTGCCGACCGGCGTCGAACGGCCGCGGCGCGTCGAGGTGGAGCGCGGACGCTACCTGCGGGGGACCGGCCTCGCCGCGACGCTGACCCTGCACTACGCGGACGGCCCGCGGCACGCCTTCGCCCGGGCGCTTCCCCCCGACGCGGCCGGGACCGCCGAGGAGGTCCGCTACGCCCGGCAGTGGACCGGGCGACCGGACGGACGCACCGTCGACCTCGGCGCGCTGGAGGAGCCGCGCCTGCGCGGACCGCTGTGCGCCGCGGACCTCGGCCTGGTCCTGGGACCCCCCGTGGACGACCGCGCGCTCCCCTCCGTGCGGCGCTTCGCCGCCGTGCCGCAGAGATTCGTCGACACCGCCGACGCCTCGGCACACACCCTCTCCTACCTGGCGGGACACCGCTGGGTCGGCCGGATCGACGACGCGGCCGGACACCCCCGCCTCGTGGTCCACGCCCGTTCGGGAGGGGTGAACGCGGCCTCCCACCTGGCTCCCGCCGTCGCCGGACTCCCGGTTCCCGACCTGGTCAGGGTGAGCCGCTACGGCCTCCTGGTGACCCGGTGGCTGCCCGGAGAACCCCTCGACCGACTGGCCGCCCGCGACGGGGCCGCCGGGCGGGCCGCACTGGCGGAGACGGGCCGCCTGCTGGCCCGACTGCACTCGGTTCCGCCGCCCCGGGAGCTTCCCCCGGCCGATCCGGCCCCACGGGTCGCCCGGGCCGCCGAGGAGGTCGCCGCGCTCCTTCCCGGCCTGGCCGGCCGGGTCCGGGCGGCGGCACGGGAGTGCGCCGCGGCGCTGGACGACGTCTCGGACGCGCCGCGGGCGCTGGTCCACGGCGGCCTGCACGCCGGACGGGTGCTGGTGGGCGACGGCGGTCCCGCGCTGACCTGTCTGGAGGAGGCGCACGTCGCCCACCCGGCGACCGACCTGGCCGACCTGGCCGCGGCCGAGTACGCGCGCCGACCGGCCGGCGGAGCCCCGCCCTCCGTGCCCGAAGCGCTGCTCGACGGCTACCTGGACGGACTCGGCTCCCCCGCCGCGGCGGAGCGGACACGCCGCGGCCTGGGCGCGCACTCGGCCGCGGCCCTGCTCCGCCGGGCGACCGTCCCCTTCCGGCTCGGCGCCGCCGACTGGGACGCGCGCGTCACCGACCTCGTCGCCGCCGCCGAGACCGCGCTCGCGGCCCGCTGACCGGGAAGCGCCGTCACGGCGGCAGCGGGGTTCTTCGGTACGATCCCCTTGTCCAAGCGAATATCGGCTCCCAAACTGGGAAGTGCAGGCACTCAGACCGTCTGCGCCCCGGACGGCCGGACACACGCCGCGGTGCACACCCGCCGGGGAAGGACCGCGGCCCGTCCCCGAACAACTGGACTGGAGAAGTGACTGATGGCTGTCCATCCACTGGTGCGAACCGTGGCCGAGGCGTTCCTGGGCGGCGCCGACGAGGAGGCCCCCGGTCTTGTGGAGGGTCTGTACCTCACCGGATCGGTGGCTCTGGGCGACTTCCGGCCGCACACCAGCGACATCGACTTCGTGGTGGTCACCACCGCCCGACTCGACGACGCCCAGCGCGCCGCGATGCGCCGGGTGCACTCCCGTGTCTGCGCCCGCTTCCCCCGTCCCCACTTCAACGGCATCTACGTCACCTGGGACGACCTCGCCGTCGACCCGCAGCACTGCGGTCCGGTGGCCTCCGTGCTGGGCGGCCGGTTCCGCGCCCGGGCCAGCGCCGACGTCAACCCCGTCACCTGGCGGGTGCTGGCCGAACGCGGGGTGACGGTCCGCGGTCCACTGCCGGTGGAGGTCGACATCTGGGACGAACCCGGCACGCTGCGCGCGTGGTCGCTGGGCAACCTGGAGGAGCACTGGCGGCGCTGGCGCGCCAAGGCGGGCCGCCTGGTCACCCCGCGCGGTCTGGCGGTCCTGGGTTCGCTGGCGCCCTCCTGGAGCGTGCTCAGCGTCAGCCGACTGCACTTCACCCTGCGCACCGGGGAGATCACCTCCAAGTCGGGCGCGGGGTTCTACGCCCTGCACGCCTTCCCCGAACACTGGGAGCGCATCGTCAACGAGTGCCTGCGCATCCGACGCGACTCGGCGCTGCCCTCGCTGTACCGCAACGCGTTGGAGCGGCGCCGCGCGGCGCTGGACTACATCGAGATGGTGCTGGACGACGCGTTGGCGCCGAACCCGGCCTGACCCGCGCCGGGACGGCCGGTCCCACCGCGGCTCGGGGCGGCGGGCCGCCGGGCGAGGCTACTCTTTGACCCATGAGCAAGCGCGCCATCGTCCTGTTCGGCGACCCGGTACTGACCGCGCCGACGACGCCGGTCACCACGTTCGACCGGCACACCAAGGCCCTCGTACGCGACCTGCTGGACACCGTGGACGCCCCCGGCCGGGCGGGGGTCGCCGCCACCCAGATCGGGGTCGGGCTACGTGCGTTCAGCTACAACGTCGAGGGCGCGATCGGCTACGTCATCAACCCCGAGATCGTCGAGTTGTCGGAGGAGACCCAGGACGACGGCAACGAGGGCTGCCTGTCCGTACCCGGGCTGTGGTACCCGACCAGGCGCGCCCAGCGCGCGGTGGTCAAGGGGGTCGACCTGCGCAACGAACCGGTCACCGTCGAGGGGACCGGACTGCTGGCCCGCTGCCTGCAGCATGAGACGGATCACCTCGACGGCCTGCTCTACCTGGACCGACTGGACCGGGACACCCGCCGTGCCGCCATGCGCGAGATCCGCCGCTCCTCCTGGTTCCTGCGCTCCCAGGAGCCCTCCGAGTCCGCGGCGCCCCTTCCGTCCGCTTTCGGAGGAAAGCCCTAGCCCGCGGACTCCTGTCGGTAAAAAGGAGACATTGACTAGGCATATCACGAGAAGATCTCATAAGGTCTGCTCAGCATCACGTGGCCCCTGGGAAACCCCCGCCCCACCTCTGTCCGGCCACAGGTCCCTCCCACGGAGCGAATCAAGTGAGCAGATCCGTCAATCCTTCCCCTTCACCGGTCCGCCGCCGCGGCGCAGTCGTCTCCGCCGCGCTGGTGGGACTCCTCCTGGTGTTCACCTCCCCCGGTCACGCGGACCCCGACGACGAGGAGCCGACCCTGGAGGAGCTGAACGAACGGGCCGAAGCCCTCGAGGAGGAGTACGACGCCGAACTCGTCCAGTACACCAGCGCCAAGGAGGAGGCCGAGAAGGCCTCCGACAGGGTCGAGGAACTCCAGAAGGAACTGGACGAGGCGCGCGGTGACGTGGCGGTGATCGCGGCCAGCCAGTACAAGGGCGGCGGCATGGACCCCGTCGTCGAGATCGTGATGAGCAGCTCCCCGGAGCAGATGCTCTCCGACGCGGCCCTGCTCGGCCAGGTCTCCCACATCAGCGGCTCACGGGTGGCCAACCTGATGGAGCTCAAGTCCGAGGCCGAGGAGGCCAAGGAGGAGGCCGACGCCGCGCTGGCCGACGCCGAGGAACTGGTCGAGGACCTGGAGGAGCAGCGCGACGAGGTTCTCGCCAAGATCGAGGAGTACGAGGCCGAGCAGGTTCCCGTCACCACCGGCACCGGTAGCGTCCCCGACAGCGCGCGCGGCTGGGGCTTCGACGGCGCCACCCCGCGCATGGCGGCCATCCGCGACGAGATCATCAGCACGTTCGGCGCCCCCTACCCGGTCGGCTGCCTGCGTCCGGGCGATTCGGGAGAGCACGGCTCGGGTCGGGCCTGCGACTTCATGATGAGCGCGGGCGGTGCGATGCCCAGTGCGGCCAACCGGGATCTGGGCTGGCAGATCGCCGAGTACGCCAAGGCCAACGCCGGACGTCTCGGCGTCATGTACGTGATCTGGGAGCAGAAGATCTGGGACTCCCGCAATCCGGGCGCGGGCTGGAAGCCGATGTCGGACCGCGGCAGCGTCACCCAGAACCACTACGACCACGTGCACATCTCGTCGTACTGATCCGCCGCGGGACCCGGGGCGGACCACCACGGGTTGGCGCTGGAGTGGGGAGGCGCCCCGGCGCCGCCCCACCCGCGCCCCCGCAGACAGGTCACCGGGGAGAACACCGGACACCCACCCCGACACCCCCCGGTGCGGGGGCGGGCTCGCCTGAGCGGCACCGAGTCGATCCGCACCCCGCCCGGGGGCCGCAGCCATCGCCGGACCCGCCGGGGGCGCGCCCCGTGGCCGCGCACAGGGGCATGCGGCCCACCGTGCCGCAGCACGCGCCTCGGCGCGGGGGAGGCTGCCTCTACCGAATTCCGCGTCACCGTCCCCGGCATGTCGCCCCACGGCACCCGTGTCACGGAAAAAGGCAAAGATCACCGGTTTCCCGGCACAACGGTCTTGTTATATCCGACCACACGGGTGACGGTAGAGGTGTTCCGCGTCACATGGGGGAACGCGGTGACGTCACCTCTGGGGGGAGTGGTGAGCATGGCGGACAGATCCGGTTCCGCGACCGCCGGCAGGGCGCCCACGGTCGACCGGCCCCACGACATCCGCAACGTGGTCCTGGTCGGCCATTCCGGTGCCGGAAAGACCACCCTGGTCGAATCGCTGCTGGCCGCGTCGGGAGTGCTCAGCCGGGCCGGTCGGATCGAGGACGGCACGACCGTCAGCGACCACGACGAGGTCGAGGTGCGGCAGCAGCGTTCGGTGAACCTCTCCGTGGCGCCGCTGTGGGTGGACGGAACCAAGGTCAACCTGCTGGACACCCCGGGATACGCCGACTTCGTGGGCGAGCTGCGCGCGGGGCTGCGCGCGGCCGACGCCGCCCTGTTCGTGGTCTCGGCGGTGGACGGGGTCGACGGGACCACGCGGATGCTGTGGGAGGAGTGCGCCGCGCTGGGCATGCCGCGGGCCGTCGCCGTCACCAAGCTCGACCACCACCGCGCCGACTTCTTCGAGGTGGTCGCCCAGTGCCAGGCCGAGTTCGGGGAGGGCGTCATGCCCGCCTACGTCCCCGTGTTCGGCGGCGAAGGCGGGACGCGCATGGTGCGGGGGCTGCTGGGACTGCTCTCCCAG
Organism: Thermobifida halotolerans; assembly: GCF_003574835.2. Taxonomy (NCBI): domain Bacteria; kingdom Bacillati; phylum Actinomycetota; class Actinomycetes; order Streptosporangiales; family Nocardiopsidaceae; genus Thermobifida; species Thermobifida halotolerans. The sequence continues at coordinate 3,380,466 of NZ_CP063196.1, forward strand.
CGCTACTACGACTACTCCGGCGACACCCCGGTGGAGACCGACCCCGACCCGGAACTGCTCCTCGACACCGAGCCGATGCGCGCCGCGCTGATCGAGGGGGTGATCCAGGAGAGCGAGGACGAGACGCTCATGGACCGCTACATGGCCGGTGAGCGTCTGGACAACGCGATGCTCGTCGCCGACCTGGAGGCGGCGGTGGCGCGCGGCGGCTTCCACCCGGTGGTGGCGCTGTCGGCACTGAACGGGGTGGGCGTGCCCGAACTGCTGCGGGAACTGCCGCTGGCCTGCCCGAGCCCGGTCGAACGGCCGCTGCCGCCCGTGGCCACCCCCTCCGGGGAGGAGGTCACCGGCCTGCGCTGCGATCCCGAGGGGCCGCTGCTGGCCGAGGTGGTCAAGACGGTCGGCGACCCGTACGTGGGCCGGGTGAGCCTGGTCCGGGTGTTCTCCGGAACGCTGCGTCCCGACCGGGCGGTGCACGTGTGCGGCCGCGGTCTGGCCGACCGGGGCCACCAGGACCACGAGAGCAACGAGCGGGTCGGTCCGCTGGGCGTCCCGCTGGGTCGGCGGAGCAGCCCGGTCGGGCGGGTCGTCGCCGGTGACATCTGCACGGTGGCGAAGCTGTCCGGGGCGGAGACCGGCGACACCCTCTCCGGTGCGGACCGGCCGCTGCGGATGCCGCCGTGGACCTTCCCCGAGCCGCTGCTGCCCACCGCGGTGCGCGCCGAGCACACGGCCGACGAGGACAAGCTCTCCCAGGCGGTCTCCCGGCTGACCGCCGAGGACCCGACGGTGCGGGTCGAGGTCAACTCCGAGACCCACCAGATGGTGCTGTGGTGCATGGGCGAGGCCCATCTGGACCTGGTGCTGGACCGGCTCGCCAACCGCTACGGCGTCGCGGTGCGGACCGAGGAGGTCGTCGTCCCGCTGCGGGAGACCTTCGCCGTTCCCGCGCAGGGGCTGGGGCGCAACGTCAAGCAGAGCGGCGGACACGGCGAGTACGGCATCTGCCGGATCAGGGTGGAGCCGCTGCCGTCCGGTTCCGGTCTGGAGTTCGTGGACGAGACCGTCGGCGGAGTGGTGCCGCGCCAGTACGTCCCCTCGGTGGAGAAGGGGGTGCGCGCCCAGATGGAGCAGGGGGTGCGCTCGGGGTATCCGATGGTGGACCTCCGCGTGACGCTGTACGACGGCAAGGCGCACTCGGTGGACTCCTCCGACATGGCCTTCCAGAAGGCGGGCAGACTCGCCCTGAAGGACGCGGCGGACAGGACCCGGGTCGCGATGCTGGAGCCCGTGGACCTGGTGGCGGTGCTGGTCCCCGAGGAGTACATGGGCGCGGTGATGAGCGACCTGTCGGCACGTCGGGGCCGTGTCGTGGGCAGCGACCCGGCGCCTGGCGGACGGATTCTGGTCAGGGCGGAGGTCCCCCAGTTGGAGATCGTCCGCTACGCCGTGGAACTGCGTTCGCTGTCGCACGGGACCGGCACGTTCACCCGCAGGTATCTGCGTCACGAACCGTTGCCGCCGCAACTGGCGAAGGAGTACGCGACCGCCGCGCCGTGAGCCGGGGCCGCCCGGGGGCTCTCCTCCCCCGGGTCCCCGGCCTCGGTCAGAAGATCCGGCCGGGGCGGTCACGGTCTTTGAGCGCGGCGAACCGCCAGGTGTTGACCGGGTGGGTGGCCAGCACGTTCACCAGCATCACGAAGAAACCCTGGTCGGTGTGGGCCCGGTCGGCGATGTCGTCGAAGTCCACCCGGTCGTACAGGTACTTGCCCGCCGCCAGGACGCGCAGGGCGTGCACACCCTCGGGGCAGAAGCGGTGGGCGTGGTTGTCGGCGGTGTACTCCTGCGCCCGGCTGAGGGAGCTGCCGAGGCCGGGGATGAGGTTGGCGATGGAGACGCCGACCTGCCGCCAGAAGGACGCGTGTCCGGCGGCGATGTGCCCCACCTCGTGGCCGATGACGAACCGGAGCGCGTCGGGGTCGCCGCGCAGGGCCCCGATCTCGAACAGGTCGCTGGTGATCGCGACGTAGCGGCGGAAGCCGTGCCCGGAGGCGAACGCGTTGACCCGCCCGTTGCCCAGGACCACGTAGGCGTCCGGTGTCTTCGGCAGGCCGAAGGCGTGGGCGGCGTCGACCACCATCCGGTACGCCTCGGGGAACTGCCGCTCGGTGATGCGCACGCCGTTGACCCGCTGGCGCGCGTACAACTGGCCGCGCGCGAAGAACACCAGGGTCGGCACGAGCAGGACCAGCAGCGGCTGGCTGCTGTGCTCGGAGATCGCCCGGTCGAGCGTACCGAACACGGTGAGGGCGGTGACGGCCACGCAGGTCCACAGCAGCCGGTTCTCCTGCGGATGGCGCAGCGACCGGCGCTGCCGACGGTCTCCCCAACCCCGGATCATGCGGCCGTTCCGTTCGGTTCCTGCGGGCGGCTCCGGTGCTCGACCGGTGTGTTCGACGGCTGTCCCCCGCGGGAGGCGGTATGGCCGCGTGGTCGCGCCTAGTAGTGGTGGGGCGGCTCGTCCTGGTGGGGCTGGGTGCCGGGGGGAGGGGGCGGCGCGTCGACCGGCGGCCCCGAGGGCGGTGGTGCGGAGAACGCGGGACCGGAGGGCGGACGGAACGAACTCGACGGTCCGGTCTCGGTGCCCTGGGTCGGTCCCCGCGGGGGCGGCGGGGGGTCGCGCAGGAGTTCGGCCATGTCCGTGTGCTGTGTGGACTCGTCCTCGTCGTCGTCGAGCAGCGCCCGCATGTCCGTGTTCTGCGTCGACTCCCCCTCGTCGTCGTCGAGCAGCGCCCGCATGTCCGTGTTCTGCGTCGACTCCCCCTCGTCGTCGTCGAGCAGCGCCCGCATGTCCGTGTTCTGCGTCGACTCCCCCTCGTCGTCGTCGAGCAGCGCCCGCATGTCCGTGTTCTGCGTCGACTCCCCCTCGTCGTCGTCGAGCAGCGCCCGCATGTCCGTGTTCTGCGTCGACTCCCCCTCGTCGTCGTCGAGCAGCGCCCGCATGTCCGTGTTCTGCGTCGACTCCCCCTCGTCGAGGGTGAAGGAGCGGCCGTTCCTCGCCAGACCGGAGGTCGCGCGTCCCGGTCCCGCGCTGCGTCCCAGATAGGTCAGGGCGGCGATGGTGAGGGCGGCGAGTCCGGCGCGCAGCGTGGGCTCACGGTCGGGGGCGAAGTGGGAGGAGTGGGAGCCGGGCACCGAGGCGAGCTTGTCGAACGGGGTGGTGCCGGGGGCGGCGGCCCACACCTCGTGCGGGGTGGAGCCGATGAGCCACAGGACGTACGGCACCGGGTCCGGATCGCCGGGCAGCCCGAACACGCCGAAGTCCTCTCCGACGGTGAAGGGCTCGGGCAGGTCGATCACGTAGGCGTCGCCGAAGTAGGCGCGGTGCGCGGCGGTCAGCGCGCGGGTCTGCTCGGCGTCGTTCCGGGTCAGCCCGGAGGCCCGTACGACGGTGACCTCGGGGTCGCGGGGCGCCGCGGAGGCCGCGGCCTCCGCCCTGACGACGCGCTCGATGGCGGCGTGCAGCCGGTCGGCCACCCGTTCGTTGAGGCAGCGCGTGTTGATCTCCAGGTACGCCTCGCTCGGCACGAGGTCGGACCTGACTCCGGCCCGCAGCACACCGACGGTGAGCACGGCCATCTCGCTGGGGTTGACCTCGCGCGCGACGATGGTCTGCAACCGGGTGACGATGGAGGCCGCGATGACCACCGGGTCGACACCCGTCTGCGGCTGGAACCCGCCGTGGCCGGTGCTGCCGAAGACCCGCACCCGCACGGTGCTGGACATGCCCAGAATGACCCCGGCGCGGTGCGCGATCATGCCCGCGGGCTGCGGTCCGACCCGCTGGGCGAGGGCGATGTCGGGCCGTCCGAAGCGTTCGTAGAGTCCGTCGGCGAGCATGGCCTCGGCGCCGTCGAGGGTCTCCTGGCCCGGTTGGGCGACCACCATCAGGGTGCCGCTCCAACGGTCCCGGGAACCGGCCAGCAGGTCGGCGGCGCCGACCAGGCAGGCGGTGTGCGCGTCGTGGCCGCAGGCGTGCATGATCGGCACCTCCTGGCCGTCGGCCGCGGTGCCGCGCGCCGTGCTGGCGTAGGGCAGGCCGGTCTGCTCCTCCAGGGGGAGGGCGTCCATGTCGCAGCGCAGCAGCACGGTCGGCCCCTCCCCGTTGCGGAGGACGCCGACGACGCCGGTGCCGCCCACGCCCGTGGTGACCTCGTAGCCCGCGCGGGAGAGCCATTCGGCCACGGCCCGGGAGGTGCGGTGCTCCTGGTACGACAACTCGGGGTTTCGGTGCAGGTCGACGTAGAACCCCTCGACGAGGGGGAAGATCTCGTCGACGAGACGCATGACCTCGCTGCCGTGTTCTGCGACACGTCGTGGATCGACCGCCTGCGGCACTGCTGCCACCGCCTTCGTGACTTCGGTTCGATGGGACGGACCGTGCTCGGGCCCCGTCGGAATCCACGTGACCCGCAATGATTGTCCCGACCCGGGTCCAGAATCTCAACACGGTTCCGGTGGCCGGGGCCCCACGGAGGTCGTCCGCCGGCCCCTCGCGCACGGGTCCGGTCGGGACCGGACCCGTGCGGCGGGGTCACTCTCCGGTGAGGATCCGCATCTCCTCGTTGAAGCTGCGGGTGGCGAGCCACAGCTTGTAGACCAGGATCGTCTCGAAGAGCATCAGCGCGGCGCTGGAGAAGACCGCCACCGGGACGATGAGGCTGTTCCAGGGGGTGAACAGCGAGACGACCGCGGTGAGCGGCGCGACCACGCAGACGAACATCTCGAACTCGATGCCGCTGAACAGGTGGGGCCGGACCCGGTGGCGCAGCAGGAACAGGCGCACCCTGGCGTACCAACTGAACTTCTGGAAGAACCCGCCGTGGATGTCGATCACGTGGGTCTCACCGTCGCCGTTCCCGTTGTTCCCGGCGACCATCCCGCGCACCTCGGTCGCGGTCAACTGCGGGTTCTCCCGCAGGATCTCCTCGACGAAGACCACCTGGCGGGCGGCGGCCGGCTGGAGTCCGGAGTCGCGGTAGCCGCTGTTCTCCTCGTCCTCGGAGTCCGTCTCCCCCTCGGCGGCCTCCGCCTCGGTCTCCGCGGGCGGGTTCACCTCGGTGCTCTCGGCGTCCTCCACCTCGGGGCGCTCCGTCTCACCCGCGACCGCGGCGCGCAGCTGGCGCCGCATGCTCCTGCGGATCTTGCCCATCTGGGGGCCGTTGAGGTAGCGCAGCAGGTCGAAGAAGGTCAGCAGGGGGGCGAGCAGCAGGTAGACGAGCTCACCGGTGTACATCCACTGGCCGATGAGGAGGGCCATCATGCAGACGAAGAAGCGGATGCGGTCGAAGACGAAGTCCACCCAGGCGCCGAACACCGAGCCCGTGCCCTTGAGCCGCGCGATCTTGCCGTCCATGCAGTCCAGCACGAAGCTGAGATGGAACAGCAACGCCCCCGCGACCAGCCACTGCCACTCCGCCATCGCGAAGCAGGCGGCCGAGGCGAGGCCGAGCAGTCCCGCCCCGAGGGTCAACTGGTTGGGGGTGATCGAGGTGTGATTGGCGGTCCACACGACCAGTCGCCCGGCGAGCGGGTCGACCAGAAATACCGTCCACCAGGCGTCACGTTTCTTGTACGTGCGTTCCTGGACGTCGGCGAGTGTGAATGATGTCATCGTCTTCTGTGCTCCTGTGCGGACTCTGGACTTCCTGGGGCTGGGAGAACGACTGCGACGGGTCCTCCGCCTTCCCGGAGGGGAGGGACGGAAACGGGCGATTCCCGGAGAACGGGACCACGGCCGGCGGGTATGGCGTCGGCAAAAGGCACGCACGACCGGTCCGGTCATAATTGGTGACGACCAGGGGGTGCGGGGTCCGGTCCGTGTCACGTCTTCCGAGTACCGCACCAGCAGCGACGACCGAGGGAGACACGTGCGCTTTCTCAACGACCAGGTGCCCACCCACGACCTGACCTACGGCGACGTGTTCATGGTTCCCCAACGTTCATCTGTTGGTTCCCGGATGAACGCCGACCTGGCATCGCATGATGGTACCGGGACCACGATCCCCATCGTAGTGGCGAACATGACAGCGGTCGCCGGTCGCCGGATGGCCGAGACCGTCGCGCGGCGCGGCGGCCTGGTCGTCATTCCCCAGGACATCCCCACCGACGTGGTGACGGACGTGGTCCGGTGGACGAAGAGCCGCCACCTGGTGCACGACACGCCCATCACCCTCGGCCCCGAGGCGACCGTCGGCCACGCGCTGAACCTGCTGCCCAAGCGGGCGCACAACGCCGTCATCGTCGTCGACGACAGGCGCCGCCCCGTCGGTGTGGTCACCGAGGCCGACTGCGCGGGGGTGGACCGCTTCACCCAGTTGCGCGAGGTCATGTCGACGGACCTGCTGACCGTCGCGGCGGGCACCGACCCCCGGGAGGCGTTCGGCACCCTGCACGACTTCCGGCACCGCCTGGCCCCGGTGGTGGACGGCGACGGTTCGCTCGTGGGTGTGCTGACCCGCACCGGGGCGCTGCGCGCCACCCTCTACCAGCCGGCGGTCGACGCCCGGGGGCGGCTGCGCGTGGCCGCCGCCGTCGGCATCAACGGCGACGTGGCCGCCCGGGCGGCGCGGCTGGTCGAGGCGGGCGTCGACACCCTGGTGGTCGACACCGCGCACGGCCACCAGGAGAAGATGCTCGACACGCTGCGGCAGGTGCGCGCCCTGGACCCCGGCGTGCCGATCGTGGCGGGCAACGTCGTCACCGCCGAGGGGGTCCGCGACCTCGTCGCGGCGGGCGCCGACATCGTCAAGGTCGGGGTGGGGCCCGGCGCGATGTGCACCACCCGCATGATGACGGGTGTGGGCCGCCCCCAGTTCTCCGCCGTGCTGGAGTGCGCCGCCGCGGCCCGCGAACTCGGCAGGTCGGTCTGGGCCGACGGTGGGGTCCGGCATCCGCGCGACGTGGCGCTGGCGCTGGCCGCCGGAGCGAGCAACGTGATGATCGGCTCCTGGTTCGCCGGGACCTACGAGTCCCCGGGGGACGTGCTGCGCGACGCCGAGGGCAGGCTCTACAAGGAGAGCTTCGGCATGGCCTCGGCCCGCGCCGTCCGGCTGCGCACGGCCGAGGACTCGCCGTTCGACCGGGCGCGCAAGGCGCTGTTCGAGGAGGGCATCTCCTCGGGGCGGATGTATCTGGACCCCGAGCGCCCCGGGGTCGAGGACCTGCTCGACCTGATCGTCGCGGGGCTGCGCAGCGCCATGACCTACGCCGGGGCCGCCACCCTGGAGGAGTTCCACGGGCGCGCGGTCGTCGGTGTGCAGAGTTCCGCCGGATACAACGAGGGGAAACCGACGCCGAGCGGTTGGTGACCGACCGCGCTTCGCCCGCCGCCTCCGGCGGCCCGCTCCGCCGCGGCCGGGGCGCACCCGCCCCCGCTTCCCGGAGCCCCGTGCGCGACCGCGCGCACGGGGTCGCGACCTCCTTCGAGGAACCGGCGCCCCGGGAACCGGTCCTGTCCGTCCGACACATCCGGGATGGTCCGTGGAGCTCTACTACCCCCTCCTGCCCATCGGCATCGGTCTGGTGTCCCTGCTGTGGCTGGTGCACGACATCGTCGCGACGTGGCTGCTGCGGCTGCGCGGCGACCACGCCGAAGGCAGGATCGTCGGCTACGAGGAGACCAACCGCACCTCGAAGATGGTCGTGCGGTTCCACACCGAGGACGGTGAGGAGGTGCTCGCCGTCCACGACAACTCCTCCTGGTCGGCCGCACGCCACGGTGACCCCGTCACCGTCTCCTACGATCCGCGCAACCCGCGGCGGGCCCGTGTCGTCGCCGCGTCGTGGCTGAGCCTGTGGCCGCGCGCGCTGTTCCTGTCGTTGGCGGCGGGCATTCTGCTCATCGGCTGTCTTCTGGGTTTTCTCGCCTGGTTCTGAGATCCGCCGCTCAGGGCCGTGACCACGGATTTCACTGTCGCTGCGGTGTTTTCCGGATGCTCCATGTCCGTCTCGACACGCTGTACGAAGTTGGACACGATACGATCCTTGCTGGTTTCCTTACCTTTTGACCGCTTCAGTGCTACAGCACACCCCGGTGCCCCCCTTCTCGCACAGGGGCTACTCCGGGTCTGGCCGTCATCCTCGGCGCAGTGTTCGCCGGACGTCTCCTCGTGTGCTCAGCGACCCCCCCGGTCCTCTAGGAGAGCAGTGCAGGCAGCCAAGAAAAAGCGGGACCCCCTGATCAGGACCCGTCTCCGCAGAATCGTCCTCGCCCCCACGTCGGCGCTGATCGTCCTGTGGCTGATCATCAGCGGCTACCTGGCCTACGGCGCGGTGGTGCACTACGGCTACGTCCAGGCCAACGAGAGGCTGCTGCTTCCCTCCGCCCTGGCGCTGGTCTCGGTCATGGACGAGCGCTCGGTGTCCTCCGCCTATGTGGACTCCCCGGAGGAGAACCAGGAGCAGCTCGTCCTCGCCCGCGAGGACGTCGAGCAGCGCATGAACAGCATCCTCGGCGACTTCCGCGAACTGGCGCCGCTGTCCCCCGAACCGGTCCAGGAGCGCATCGCCGCCCTGGACGAGCAGTTCGACGAGATCGACGAGTTCCGCGCCCGGGTGGACAGCGGACAGGTCGGCCACGCGGAGATCGAGGAGTACTACGGCGCGCTGATCATGGCCGGGGCGGACCTGTTCGACGAGCAGTCCCGGGTCATCCCGGCCTCGGAGGTCGTCGGCCCGGCGATCAGCGCCACCTACGTGTTCCGCATCGTCGACCTGCTCGCCCAGGCCGACGCCGCGCTGACCCACGGCTTCGCCACCGACGAGTTCTCCATGGACGCCCAGCACGTGTTCGTCCAGAGGATCGGCGCCTACCGGGGCATGCTGGAGGCGACCGACGACTACCTCGGCCCCGAGCAGGGGGACATGCTGGTCTCGCTCCGGGAGAGCGAGGAGTACGCCGAGCTGTCGGAGCTCATCGACCGGATCGCCGGTCGGGAGGTCGAGATGGAGACCGACCCGTTCACCGGTGGACTCGTCGAGGACCTGAGCATGCCGGTGAGCGAGGAGGAGTGGCAGGCGGTGTACCTGCCCGTCAAGGACTCCCTCACCGAGATCGGCGCCAGCCAGGCCATGCTGGCGGCGCAACTGCAGGCGGAGGTCGCCAACCAGGCGATCCTGACAGCGGTCCTGGGCAGCCTCGGCGTCGCCGCGGTCACCGCGCTGGCCCTGCTGTTCGCGGCCCGCTCCTCCCGGCACCTGGTCGAACGGCTGCACCGGCTGCGCGACCAGACCCAGGAACTGGCCGACCGGCGGCTGCCCGAACTGGTGCGCAGGCTGAAGGACAACGAGGCGGTCGACGTCGAGGCCGAGATCCTCTCGCTGAGCGACTCCGACGACGAGATCGGCCAGGTGAGCCGCTCCTTCAACGCCGCCCAGCGCACCGCGGTCGAGGCCGCGGTGCAGCAGGCGCAGTTGCGCCAGGGCATCAACCGGGTGTTCCTCAACATCGCGCACCGCAGCCAGACCCTGGTGCACCGGCAACTGCGCCTGCTGGACAAGCTGGAGCGCGAGCAGGAGGACCCCGACCAGCTGACCGACCTGTTCAAACTGGACCACCTCGCCACCCGGGCCCGGCGCAACGCCGAGAACCTGCTCATCCTGGGCGGCCAGAGCCCCGGTCGGACCTGGCACCAGCCGCTGCCGCTGATCGACGTGCTGCGGGGCGCCATCTCGGAGTCCGGTGACTACTCCAGGGTCAAGCGCCAGCGGATCGCTCCCGTCTCGGTGCAGGGAGGAGCGGTCGCCGACGTCATCCACCTCGTCGCCGAGCTGGTCGACAACGCGACCTCGTTCTCTCCCCCGCACACCAAGGTCCACCTGCGCGGTGACCGGGTGCCCAACGGGGTGACGATCGAGATCGAGGACCGCGGCCTGGGCATGAAGGAGGACGAGCTCGCCGCGGCCAACGCGATGCTGGCCAACCCGCCCGAGTTCGACGTGATGCGGTTGAACGAGAAGACGCGGCTCGGTCTCTTCGTGGTCTCCCACCTGGCTCGCCGCCACAGCATCAAGGTGCAGTTGCGGACCTCCCCCTACGGCGGGGTGCTGGCCATCGTGCTGCTGCCGACGAGCCTGATCTCCGACGCCGCCTCCTCGCCCGCGGGCGAGGAGGGCGACCTCGACGCGGAGGAGACGGCGTCCCGTCCGCACCCGGTGCGTGCGGCGCGCCCCTTCCCGGCCGCCGAGGACTCCGCGCCGCCCAGCGGTCCGGTGCCGGCCCTCCCTCCGCGGGACGACCGGGACGTGCTCGCCCCGTCCACCGATTCCGAGCCGCCCGCTCCGCCGGTGGCCGGGCTGCCGCGCCGGATCCCCGGGGTGAGCGCCTTCACACCTCCAGGCGACGGCAACGGCAACGGCAACGGCAACAACGGTGCGTCCGGTGGTGCCGTCCACGCGTCGGCCGAGCAGTCTCCTCCCGACACGGCACGGCAGCCCAGGCCCTCCCGCGACGGGCGTCCCCCGCTGCCCCGCCGTGTTCCCCAGGTGAACCTGGCCCCCCAGTTGTGTGATGACCTCGCCAACGGAGCGGACCCCTCCGACCAGGCGAGGCCGCCCGTCGACGATCCGGAGCGTCCGTCGCGACTGCGTCAGACCCTGTCAGCGTTCCAGCAGGGCACCCGCAGGGGCCGCGAGGACGGTAGGAAGCGGTTGAACGACACCAAGAAGGATTCACAGTGACCGACAACGCCCCCCGAGATCTGGATTGGTTGCTCGACGAACTGGTCGAACGCGCAGTCGGCGCCCAGTACGCGATCGTGCTGTCCTCCGACGGTCTGCCCATCGGCAAGTCCAGGGAGATGACCGCCGAGGACGCCGAGCACCTGTCCGCGATCGCCTCGGCCTTCCAGAGTCTCGCCCAGGGCACCGGACGCCAGTTCAGAGGCGGCCGGGTGCTGCAGACCGTGGTCGAGATGGAGAACGCCTACCTGTTCGTCACCGGTGCGGGCAACGGTGCCTGCCTGGCGGTCATCGCCGGAGAGGAGTCCGATGTGGGTCTCATCGCCTACGAGATGAACGTACTGGTGGAGCAGGTCGGACGGTTCCTGGAGTCCTCTCCCCGGCGCAACGCCCGGTCAACGGCCAACGGTCAGGCGCCCACCACCCCGACGCGATAGCGGAGAGCAGCCATGTCCGATCGGCACACGCCGGGCTCGGCTCCTGACAGTCCCGGTTCCCCGGTCAGGCCCTACGTCATGACAGAGGGGCGTGAGGGGGCGGACACGGTCCAACTGGACATGATCAGCGTGGTCATCGCGGTCCGCGGCGAGGTGGACGAGTTCTCCCTGGAGCCCGAACAACTCGCGATCCTCGACCTCTGCCACCGTCCGCTGTCGGTGGCGGAGGTCTCCGCCCGTCTCGACATCCCGGTGGCCGTGGTCAAAGTGCTGATGGGAGACCTGATAGCGCGTGGCCACATGCTCGCCCGCGCCCCGTACACGATCCAGCACCCGGTGGTTGGCCGGGACGTACTTCAGGCGGTTCTCGATGGCATCCAACGACTCTGAACGCGGTCCGGCCCCGCTGCCGGCGGCGCTCAAGATCCTCGTCGCGGGTGGATTCGGCGCGGGCAAGACCACCATGGTCGGCTCGGTCAGCGAGATCACCCCGCTCAGCACCGAGGAGGTGATGACCGAGGCCAGTCTCGGCGTGGACGACCTGTCGGGGGTGGAGAGCAAGACCACCACCACCGTCGCGCTGGACTTCGGGCGGATCACCGTCAGCTCCGAACTGGTGCTCTACCTGTTCGGCACCCCCGGCCAGGAGCGGTTCTGGTTCATGTGGAACGAACTGGCCTCGGGCGCGCTGGGGGCGGTGGTGATCGCCGACACCCGCCGCCTGGAGTCCTGCTTTCCGTCGGTGGACTTCTTCGAACGCCGCGGCATCCCCTTCGTGGTGGCGGTGAACTGCTTCGACGGGGCCGACGTGTACGAACCGGAGGAGGTGCGCGACGCGCTCGGCCTGGGTGCCGACATCCCGATCCTGCTGTGTGACGTGCGTCGTCGCGAGTCGAGCAAGGAGGTGCTGATCGCGTTGATCCAGCACATCCAGGGCAGGATCGTGAGCGGAGTGTGACCTTGGGTGGTCCGCGGACCACCGCGGGCCACCGGGAACGAATCCCCCGGTGGAAATTCACATCTCAACCGCTTCCCCGCGAGATTTCTTTGGTGTACGAATGGGATTCGGCGCCTCCCGCGACAGGAGCGGAGGCGGTGTTGGACACGGCAAGGCGACCGGCTGGAGACATCCCCCCGTGAAACGCTTCGACTGGTATGACGAGATCCACCGACTCGACGCCGAGGCGGACTGCCGTCGGATCACGGAGATCCTCAGCACGCACGAGTTCCCCTGGGACATCGAGCAGGCGTTGGGGCTGGCCCTGTACCGGACCTATGCGGTGCCGAGCATCGGACGGCTCCTCGGGGACACCCGCGAGTTCACCGAGCGCACGCAGTACCGCTACGACGACACCGCGCTGATCCTGAGCGAGATCATGCGGCACGGCTTCGAACCGGGCCGGGGACGGGACGCGCTGCGCCGGATGAACCAGATGCACCGCTCCTACGACATCAGCAACGACGACTACCTCTACGTGCTGAGCACCTTCGTGGTCATGCCGGTGCGCTGGCTCAACGACCTCGGCTACGGCTGGCGCAGGCTCACCGAGCACGAGATCACCGCCAGCACCAACTACTACCGGATGCTCGGTCGGCACATGGGCATCAAGGAGATCCCCGAGACCTACGCCGAGTTCCACGAGCTGTTCGACTCCTACGAGACCGCCCACTTCGACTACAGCGAGGGCGGCCGGGCCGTCTCCGACGCCACCCTGGACCTGATGGTCAGCTTCTACCCGAAGTGGCAGCAGCCCCTCATCCGGCCGTTCACCATGGGCCTGCTGGACGACCGGTTGGTCGAGGCGTTCCGGTACGACCCCCCGTCGCGGTTCTGGCGGGCCGCGTCCCGCCTGGCGCTGCGCACCCGCGCCAGGATCGTGCGGTTCATGCCCCCGCGCGTGGAGCCCTACCGCCAGGAGAAGAACCCGAACATCAGGAGCTACCCGCACGGCTACGACCCCAGCCGGATCGGAACCTTCCCCAAGGGCTGCCCCGTACCGCACGACATGGTCACCGTCGAGATCCCCGAGACCGGCGCCCGTGTTCCCGCACCGGGCCAGGAACTCGCTCCCGAGGAGCACACCGCGCGCTCCTGAGGTCCGGTGGCCGGAACCGGTCTGGAGTCGGACCGCCGTTCTGTGCGACTCTGGACCAAGCACCCGAGGTTTGGGGAGAGCGTATGGACGAGATCGCCGTCGCGGCCGCCACCGCGGGCAGGACCACCACGGACCTGACCGACGTGTCAGGACGGCCTCCGGTCCGGCCGCTCGGGAAACCGCTCGTCCGCCGTCCCGGGCGACCGGTGGGCGCGCGGACCCGCGGCGCCGCCGCGGGCCGCACCGGCGCCCCGGTCAGCGGCGCTCCCCCGGTTCGGGCGATCCACCCGTCGAGCGCCGCCCCTCGATGGCGTGACGGTCACCGTGGTGCCTAAGCTGAGTCGCGTGAGCGAACAGGTCGTCCCCTCCTCGTCCCCCGACTCCGCCCCCCTCACCGACCGGTCGGAGGTGGGTGTGGGCCCCTGGGAGGGCCCCTGGCCCGAAGGTGCTCACTACGACCCCGAACTGCTGGCCAACGGCGACCGCCGCAACGTCGTGGACCGCTACCGCTACTGGCGACGCGAGGCGATCGTCGCCGACCTGGACACCCGGCGGCACCCCTTCCACGTGGCCGTGGAGAACTGGGAACACGACTTCAACATCGGCTCGGTGGTCCGCACGGCCAACGCCTTCGGAGCCCGGGCCGTACACATCGTGGGACGCCGCCGGTGGAACCGGCGCGGCGCGATGGTGACCGACCGCTACCAGCACATCCACCACCACTCCACCGCCGCCGACCTCGTGGCCTGGGCCGACGCCCACGACCTGCCCGTGATCGGGATCGACAACCTCCCCGGCTCGGTCCCCCTGGAGACCTGTCCGCTGCCGCGCGACTGCGTCCTGGTGTTCGGTCAGGAGGGCCCCGGCCTGTCCGAGGAGGTCCGCGAAGCCTGCGTCTCGGTGCTGTCCATCGCCCAGTTCGGTTCCACCCGGTCCATCAACGCGGGAGCCGCCGCCGCGGTGGCCATGCACGCCTGGGTCCGCGCCCATGTGTTCCACCAGACCGTCTGATGTCCCGTGCCCGCGAACGGCGCCGACTCCGGCCGCCGTTCGCGGAGTCTTCCGGAAGAGGAAGGGAGGCCGCGTTTCCTCCCCGGCTTGACGGCCAGGGTCGCCACACCACGCACACCATGATGAACAGAGTCGAATCGGCCTACTGGCCAGGTGAACTGCGGCCCTACCAGCGCCAGGCGCTGGAGGCGCTGGAGGCGCGCTGGGCGTCGGGGGACCGGCGCGCCTGGGTGGTGCTGCCTCCCGGAGCGGGAAAGACGCTCATCGGCCTGGAGGCCGCACGGCGGATCGGTCGCCGCACCGTCGTCTTCGTCCCCAACACCGCGATCCAGAGCCAGTGGATCGCCCAGTGGCGCGAGTTCGAGCGCCCCGGGGGCTGCACCGCGGGAAGCCAGCGCTCCCTGGAGCACGACGTCACCGTCCTCACCTACCAGTCGCTCGCGGTGTTCGACCCCGACGCCGAAACCGACGAGGAGGGCAACGAACTGTCCCCCCTGGGCCGACTGCACGGCAACGGCAGCGCCCTGGTGGAGACACTGCACTCGGCGGGGCCGATCACCGTCATCCTGGACGAGTGCCACCACCTGCTGCAGATGTGGGGGCGGCTGCTGGCGGAGGTCCTGAGGGACCTGCCGGACGCCCACGTCCTCGGGCTGACCGGCACCCCGGCCGAGAGTCTGACGAGCAGCGAGGCCGAACTCGTCGACACCCTGTTCGGCGCGCCCATCCGCGGCGCCTCCATTCCGGCCCTGGTCCGCGACGGCTACCTCGCCCCGTTCGCCGAGCTGGTCTGGATCACCGAACCCACCCCCGACGAGCAGGACTACATCGTCGAGCAGGGACTGCGCTTCACCGAGCTGTGCACCGACCTGCTGTCTCCCGGATTCGCCCGGACCGACTTCCTGGACTGGCTGCGCCACCGTTTCGACGAGCGCCTCACCCGGGACGGGCAGCGCCTGGGCTGGACGCAACTGGCCGCGCGGGAACCCGGGCTCACCGACGCGGTGCTGCGCCTGCACCACGCGGGACTCTGCCCGCTGCCGACGGACGCGCGCGTCCTGGAGCGGCACCGCGGCGCCCCGACCGCCGACGACTGGATGGCGCTGCTCAGCGACTACGTCCTCAACTGCCTGCGGGGCGGGGCGAAGGAGGACGTCGGCGTGCCGACCGCGACCGCCGGCCGCGTCGACGGCCGCGACGCCGAGGCGTTGGAGCGCATCCGCACCGCGCTGCCCGCGATCGGCTACACGCTCACCCGTTACGGCATCCGCGGCGGCCGCTCCCCGGTGGACCGGGTGCTGGCGCGCAGCGCCGCGAAGTCCCGGAGCACGGTGGAGATCGTCGCCGCCGAGTCGACGTTCCTGGGGCCGCGCCTGCGCGCACTGGTCCTGTGCGACCACGAACGGGCCAGCGCGCGCCCTTCGGCTCGGCTGCGCGAGGTCCTGGGCGACCAGGCGGGCTCGGCGTGGCTGCAACTGGAGTTGCTGGTGGCCGACGAGCGCACCCGGCGACTGTCCCCGATGCTGATCACCGGCCGTACGGTGGCGGCGGCCCCCGAGACCGCCGAGGCGTTCATCGCCTTCGCCGCGCGGCGCCGCCCCTCACTGGAGCTGACCCTCGTCGAGGTGGGCTCCATCGGCTCCCTGGTCCGCGTCGAGGGGCGCTGGACCTCGCGCACCTGGGTCCGGCTGGCCACCGAGTACTTCGAGAGCGGCGACTGCCGTGTCCTGGTGGGGACCCGCGGCCTGCTCGGTGAGGGGTGGAACGCCCAGCGGGTCAACACCGTCGTCGACCTGACCACCGCCACCACCCCGACCGCCGTGGCCCAGGGGCGCGGACGCGCGCTGCGGCTGGACCCGTCCTGGCCCGACAAGACCGCGCACACCTGGACCGTGGTCTGCGTCAGCGACGCCCACCCCAAGGGCGGGGCCGACTGGGACCGGTTCGTCCGCAAGCACGAGGGCTACCTGGGGGTCGCCGCCGACGGCGAGGTGATGAGCGGCGTCGCGCACGTGGACCCGGCCCTGTCCCCCTACGAAGCGCCGCCGGTGGACCAGTTCCACGCGATCAACACCCGGATGCTGCTGCGCGCCGAGGACCGCGCCGACACCCGTGAGCGGTGGCGGATCGGCTCCTCCTACAGCGACGAACTCCTGGCGACGGTGCGGGTCCGCCCCCAGCGGCACCGGAGCGTGCTGGCCCCCCGCCCGGTGGGGCAGCGCCCCAGACCGCCGTCCGCGGTCCCCGCCAGGGTGGGCGTCGACACCTCCGAGCAGTTGTCCCTGCCCCCGCTGTGGCGGACGGCGGTCTCCGTGCCCACGGTCGCGGCGGCCGTGCTGCTGGTGGCCACGGCGCTGGTCGGCCTCCCCCTGCCGGTGGGCGGCACCGCGGCGCTGGGCGCCGCCGGGGCGGTCGGCGTGCGGCAACTGCTCTCCCGAGGTCCGCGCATCCAGCGCGCCGCCCAGTTGATCGAGAACGCGGCGGGAGACCCCGACATCCTCCGGTTCGGCTACGCCGTCGCCGACGCGCTGCACGAGGCCGGGCACTCCCCGGTGGGTGCCGAGGGACTGCGGCTGGACATCGACACCGACGGCACCTTCCGGCTGACGTTCGCCGGTGCCGGTCCCCGGGAGGCCGAGGCGTTCAGTGTCGCCCTGGACGAGGTGATCTCCCCGCTGGTGGGCAACCCCCGCTACATCGTGAACCGCTACCGGATCGACCGGCCCGCCGACCCGGTCCAGGCCCGCCGTATGGGGCTGGACTGGCTGCGGGGCAGGGCCCCGGAGAACCCCGTGGTCTTCCACGCCGTTCCCACCCTGCTGGGCCGCAGCCGCAGGGGTGCCGAGGCGTTCGCGCGGGCGTGGAACCGGTGGGTCTCGGCGGGGGAACCGGTCTACACCGCCAGTCCGGCGGGCTCGCGCCTGCTGTACACCTACTACGCCACCGACCCCTACCCGTCGGAGACGGAGTCCCGGCTGACCTGGCTGTGACGCCGGGGGCGGCCCGGGGCCAACGCCGGGAGGCCGGGGAGCGGAGTCTCCGGAATCCCCCCGCCCACGGGGCCGGGGACTCTCGGGCCAAGACGAAGGCCCGCCCCTCCGGGGAGGGACGGGCCCGGTCCGGGACTTCCCGGCCGCCTACAGCCTGCCGGACGCCAGGGCGCCCAGCAGGTCGTTGTTGAGCTGGGAGATGGTGTCCAGCGGGATGCCCTTGGGGCAGACCGCGGCGCACTCACCGATGTTGGTGCAGCCGCCGAAGTCCTCCTCGTCGTGCTGGTTGACCATCTTCACCACGCGGGAGGCCCGCTCGGGCTGCCCCTGCGGGAGCATGCCCAGGTGGGTGACCTTGGCCGCGGTGAACAGCATCGCCGAGGCGTTCGGGCAGGCCGCCACGCACGCGCCGCAACTGATGCAGGTGGCGGCGTCGAACGCGCGGTCCGCGTCGGCCTTGGGCACCGGGGTGGCGTGCGCGTCCGGCGCGGTTCCCGTGGGCGCGCTGATGTAGCCGCCCGCCTGGATGATGCGGTCGAAGGCGCTGCGGTCGACCACGAGGTCCTTGATGACCGGGAACGCCTTGGCCCGCCACGGCTCGACGTCGATGACGTCGCCGTCGGAGAAGCTGCGCATGTGCAGCTGGCAGGTGGTGGTGACCTCCGGGCCGTGGGCGACACCGTTGATCACCACGCCGCAGGCACCGCAGATGCCCTCACGGCAGTCGTGGTCGAACGCGATCGGCTCCTCACCCTCGAGTGTGAGCTTCTCGTTGAGGACGTCGAGCATCTCGAGGAAGGACATGTCCTGGTTGACGTCCCTGACCTCGTAGGTGACCATCCGGCCCTCGTCGTCCCTGCTCTTCTGACGCCAAACGCGCAGGGTGATGTTCACTTGTAGCTCCGCTGCTTCATCTCGACGTACTCGTATTCCAGAGATTCCTTGTGCAGCACGGGGGGCTCACCGACTCCGGTGAACTCCCACGCCGCGACATAGGCGAACTCGTCGTCTTGGCGCAGCGCTTCGCCGTCCTCGGTCTGGCTCTCGGCGCGGAAGTGGCCGCCGCAGGACTCGCGGCGGTGCAGCGCGTCGATGCACATCAGCTCGGCCAGCTCGAAGAAGTCGGCGACCCGGTTGGCCCGCTCCAGGGTCTGGTTGAGCTCCTCGTTGACGCCGGTGACCCTGACGTCGCGCCAGAACTCCTCCCGCAGCTCGCGGATGCGCGCGATGGCCTTGTTGAGGCCCTCCTCGGTGCGCTCCATGCCGCAGTAGTCCCACATGATCTGGCCGAGTTCGCGGTGGAAGGAGTCGACGGTGCGGCTGCCGTTGATGGACAGCAGCTTGTCGACGCGCGAACGCACCGACTCGGCCGCCTCCTTGGCCGCCGGGTGGCTCTCGTCGAGCTTCTCGAAGGGGCCGTCGGCCAGGTAGTCGTTGATGGTGTTGGGCAGCACGAAGTAGCCGTCGGCCAGGCCCTGCATCAGCGCGCTCGCGCCCAGGCGGTTGGCGCCGTGGTCGGAGAAGTTGGCCTCACCGGTCACGAACAGGCCGGGGATGGTGCTCTGCAGGTCGTAGTCGACCCACAGGCCGCCCATGGTGTAGTGCACCGCCGGGTAGATGCGCATCGGAACCTCGTAGGGGTTCTCCCCGGTGATGCGCTGGTACATGTCGAACAGGTTGCCGTACTTGGCCTCGACGGCCGGGCGTCCCAGTCGCTTGATGGCGTCGGCGAAGTCCAGGTAGACGCCCAGACCGCCGGGGCCGACGCCGCGTTCCTCGTCGCAGACCTTCTTGGCGGCGCGCGAGGCGATGTCGCGCGGCACCAGGTTGCCGAAGGCCGGGTACATGCGCTCCAGGTAGTAGTCGCGCTCGTCCTCGGGGATCTGGCGCGGGTCGCGCTTGTCCCCGATCTTCTTGGGCACCCAGATCCGGCCGTCGTTGCGCAGAGACTCACTCATCAGGGTCAGCTTGGACTGGTAGGAGCCGCTGACCGGGATGCAGGTCGGGTGGATCTGCGTGTAGCAGGGGTTGGCGAAGAGCGCGCCCTTGCGGTGGGCCCGCCAGGTGGCCGTGACGTTGCTGCCCATCGCGTTGGTGGACAGGAAGAACACGTTGCCGTAGCCGCCGGTGGCGAGCACCACCGCGTCGGCGAAGTGCGTCTCGATCTCACCGGTGACCATGTCGCGCACGATGATGCCGCGCGCCCGGCCGTCGGCGACGATGAGCTCCAGCATCTCGTGCCGGGTGTACATCTCGACCGTGCCCGCCGCGACCTGCCGCTCCAGCGCCTGGTAGGCGCCGATCAGGAGCTGCTGCCCCGTCTGGCCGCGGGCGTAGAAGGTGCGGGAGACCTGCACGCCGCCGAAGGAGCGGTTGTCGAGCAGACCGCCGTACTCGCGGGCGAAGGGCACGCCCTGGGCGACGCACTGGTCGATGATCTCGACGCTGACCTGCGCCAGCCGGTAGACGTTGGACTCGCGGGAGCGGTAGTCGCCGCCCTTGACGGTGTCGTAGAACAGCCGGTAGATGCTGTCGCCGTCGTTGCGGTAGTTCTTCGCCGCGTTGATGCCGCCCTGGGCCGCGATGCTGTGCGCGCGCCGCGGGCTGTCCTGGTAGCAGAACGACTTGATGTTGTATCCGGCCTCGCCCAGCGTGGCCGCCGCGGACGCGCCCGCCAGGCCGGTGCCCACGATGATGACCGACAGCTTGCGCCGGTTCGCGGGGTTGACCAGTCGCGCGGAGAAGCGCCGCTTGTCCCAGCGCTCCGCGATCGGCCCCTCGGGGGCCTTCTCGTCGCGGATCGGAGCGCCCTCGGTGTAAAGCTCGGTCATCTAACCCACCAGCCCAAAGAGAACGGAGAACGGGGGAATGAGGAACCCGACCGTGATGACCGTCGCGATGATCAACACCACGTAGTTGATGGTCTGCTGCCGCCGCGCCCTGTTCCGGCCGAGGGTCTGCATCGCGCTCCACAGTCCGTGGCGCAGGTGGAAGCCGACCGCGAGCATGGCGATCAGGTAGAGGAGGACGACCCACCAGATCTCGAAGCCGTTCACGACGCGCTCGTAGGGGCTCTCGGAGGCCCCGCCCGGTGCGATGTGGTTGGTGGTCAGGTGGAGCACGTGGTAGATCACGAAGAGCGCGATGACCACGCCGCCCCAACGCAGGGTGAAGGAGGCGTAGGTGCGCTGCACGCCCGTCAGGTTCTTGCTGCTGTGGTAGCGCCGCGACCCCTTGCCGCCGGTCGCCCGGCCCGCCCGCCGCCACAGGGCGAAGGCCGCGACCATGTGGATGATGACGCTCGCCAGCAGGGCGACGCGCATGATCCACAGGAAGCCGTTGGTCGGGAGCATCGGCTCGCCGAGCACTCTCAGGTGGTGCGAGTAGTTGTCGAAGACCTCCTGGCCTCCGAAGATCATCAGGTTGCCGTACATGTGGGCGATCAGGAACAACACCAGGATCGCGCCGGTGACCGCCATCGCGGCCTTGGCTGCCACCGTCGACCTGAATGCCGTCGATCGCTGCTTGGTCAGGGTACTGTTCGCCACAATGTGAACTTTAGATCTTTCTTAACAGGTTCGTCTAAGTCATGGGAATGCTGGTGACCATAGCCGTAGGCTATGGAGCGTGCAGTTCCAGCAACTCGCCTACTTCGTCGCGGTCGCCGAAACCCGGCATTTCACCCGCGCAGCCGAGATCTCCCGGGTCGCCCAGCCCAGTCTGAGCAAGCAGATCAGGGCCCTGGAGGAGGAACTCGGTGCGCCGTTATTCATTCGAGCCCGGGGAAATATCACACTCACTCCGGCCGGTGAGGCGCTGCTCCCCCTTGCGCAACGGATGCTCGCCGACCTGGAGACGGCCCGACGCGAGGTCCAGGAACTCGCCGGGATGCGTCGCGGCCGGGTGCGGCTGGGCGCGACCCCGTCGCTGTGCGCCGGACTGCTCGCCGACGCGCTGGCCCGGTTCCACGACCGCTTCCCCGGAATCGAACTGCACGTCGAGGAGGGGGGATCGCGCGACCTCATCCGCGCCCTGGGCCGGGGGGAGTTGGACCTGGCCCTGATCATCCTGCCCCTGCACAGCAGCGACCCCGAGTTCGTGACCCTGCCGATCCTGCGGGAGAGCCTGGTCGTGGTCAGCTCGAAGGCCCGCCCCTCCCCCACCGACCGCGCCTCGATGCGCATCACCGACCTGCGCGACCGGCCGCTCGTGATGTTCCGGCGGGGCTACGACGTGCGCGAGGCGACCCTGAACGCCTGCCGCGCCGCGGGCTTCGAGCCCCGCCTGGCGGTGGAGGGCGGGGAGATGGACGCCGTCCTGCGGTTCGTCGAGGCGGGCCTGGGTGTGGCGGTGGTGCCCAGCATGGTGCTGCGCAACCGCCCCGGCCTGCGCGGCACCCCGCTGGCCAGGCCGCGGCTGCTGCGCACCATCGCGCTGGCGCACCGCAAGGACGTCTCCCCCTCGCGCACCGCCCTGGCCTTCTGGCGGGTGCTGATGGCCTATCTCGGCACCCTCACCAGGGCCGAACTGGGCGAGGACCTGGAGGTCATCGCCCCGACCGAGGAGCTGGACGAGGTGTGAGGCGGGCGGTCACAGCAGCGCGGTCCGCGCCGGCGGCTGCCAGTCCAGGATCGAGCCCAGGTAGCGCGACACCGACCTGCGGGGGGCCAGCAGGCTCATGGTCCTGACGCCGATGTCACGCATCCGGCTCATCGTCGGCGACTCCGCCTGCACGAGTTCGGCGAGCTGCGCGATCCGCTGTACGACATGGCTGGTCCGGGCCAGCCGGGCGTCGGTGTAGGAGGCCAGCGCGGTCGGCAGGTAGGCGGCGGAACTGCTGGCGCGGTGGGCCAGCACCGCGGCGTCCTCCATCGCCTGGCAGACGCCCTGGTCCAGGTTGGGGGGCATGGCGTGCGCGGCGTCGCCCACCAGCGCGATCCGTCCCCGGTGGTAGGCGGGCAGCGGGGTGTCGAGGAGCCAGGCGTCGGCGCGCACCAGCGCCCGCGGCGCCACCGAGCGCAGCAGCGAGGGGACGGGATCGTGCCACTCGCCCATGAGGCGCAGCAGCTCGGCCCGCTCGTCCGCGCCGCGCCGCCCGGCCGGGGCGTTGGCGGTGGCGTAGCAGTACACCCTGCCGCCCGGCAGCGGCAGTACCCCGAACGCCGCGCCGCGTCCCCACGTCTCCCCGTGGGAGAACGGCCGGTCGGGGGCGGGGGCGACGAAGCGCCAGGTGGTGAACCCCGCGTAGACGGGACCGGGGTGGTCGGGGAAGAGCGCGTCGCGGACCGCGGACCGCAGGCCGTCCGCGGCGACCACGAGGTCGGCGGCGAGCTCCCCCGCGTTCGTGCGGACCCTGGCGAGTCCGTGGATGTCGCCCGCCTCCACATCGGTGACGGTGACACCGGTGTGGACCGTGGTGGCGGGCAGCCTGCCGAGCAGCGCCTCGACCAGCGCCGCGCGGGAGACCACCATCCCCTCCGCGCCGAACCGCCTGCGCAGGTCGGCCTCGTCGAAGCGGAGGAGCCTGCGGCCGTCGACGCGGCGCAGCTCGGTCCGGCCCTGCGGCACGGCCCTCGCGCGCAGGAGGTCGCCCAGACCGACCGAGTCGAGTGCGCGCAGTCCGTTGGGGGCGATCGCCAGGCCCACGTCGACCGCGGCGAACGACGGCGCCCGCTCGCAGACGGTCACGGTCCACCCCCTGTCGTGCAGAGCCGCGGCAGAGGTGAGCCCGCCGACGCCGCCACCGATGATGACCGCGTGAGGCTGCGCCATGGGATGTCCTTAATACTCGGCCACGTCGAAGTGGTGTCCCGCAGGCTGGTGGCGGGAAGGGAGTGTCGACCCACCAGGCTACGGCCGCGGCCGTGAGAAAGCCATGCGCCGTGGGGGATTTGGTGTTCTTCCGTTTTGTCCGTCCCGTCCGTCCGGAATGCGGTCGCAGGACCGGTGTCGGACGTGGGGGCGCGGGTGGGTCGGCGCCGGGGCGCCTCCCCACTCCAGCGCCGACCCACCCCCTCGGGCGGAGGTCTCCCGCAACGCTTCCCCCCACCCCGGGGATCGAGGTTCCACGACCCCTGGAGTGGGGGCGTCTCAGGCTCCCGTCACCTGGCGCGCTTGCGGTGGGCGAGGGCGCGGGCGCGCTCCTTCTGGTCGAGGACGACCTTGCGGATGCGCACCGCCTCGGGCGTGACCTCCACGCACTCGTCCTCGCGGCAGAACTCCAGCGCCTGCTCCAGGGAGAGCCGACGCGGCGGCACCAGCCGCTCCAGCTCCTCGCCCGTGGAGGAACGCATGTTGGTGAGCTTGCGCTCCTTGGTGATGTTGACGTCCATGTCGTCGCCGCGCGAGTTCTCGCCGACGACCATGCCCTCGTAGACCTCGGTGCTCGGCTCCACGAACAGGCTTCCGCGTTCCTGCAGGTTGAACATCGCGTAGGCCGTCGCCTGACCGCTGCGGTCGGCGACCAGCGACCCGGTGGGGCGGGTGCGCAGCTCACCGGACCACGGCGCGAAACCGTCGAAGACGTGGTGGGCGATTCCGGTCCCCCGCGTCTCGGTGAGGAACTCGGTGCGGAAGCCGATCAGACCGCGCGAGGGCACGACCCAGTCCATCCGGACCCAGCCGGTGCCGTGGTTGGTCATGTTCTCCATGCGGCCCTTGCGGACGTTGAGCAGCTGGGTGATGGCGCCCAGGTACTCCTCCGGGGCGTCCACGGTGAGGCGCTCGACGGGTTCGTGCAGCACCCCGTCGATGACCTTGGTGACCACCTGCGGCTTGCCGACGGTCAGCTCGTAGCCCTCACGGCGCATCTGCTCGACCAGGATCGCCAGCGCCAGCTCGCCGCGCCCCTGCACCTCCCAGGCGTCGGGGCGGTCGGTGGGCAGGACGCGCAGACTCACGTTGCCGACGAG
The DNA here is from genome assembly GCF_003574835.2 of Thermobifida halotolerans. NCBI lineage: Bacteria > Bacillati > Actinomycetota > Actinomycetes > Streptosporangiales > Nocardiopsidaceae > Thermobifida > Thermobifida halotolerans. Next base: position 3,404,651 of record NZ_CP063196.1, read on the forward strand.
TTCGCGGTCGAGGCGGTCCTTGACCAGCCGTGCGGTGACCTTGGCGCCCTTGACCCGGCCGACCAGCGGAGAGGTGTTGGTCCCGATGGTCATGGAGATCGCGGGCTCGTCCACCGTGATCGGCGGCAGCGGACGCGGGTCCTCGGGGTCGGCGAGGGTCTCGCCGATCATGATCTCGGGGATGCCCGCGATGGCGATGATGTCGCCGGGACCGGCCTGTTCGGCGGGCTTGCGCTCCAGGGCCTCGGTCATGAGCAGCTCGGTGATCCTGACCTGCTGGACGCTGCCGTCGTTTCTGATCCAGGCCGCCTGCTGGCCCTTGCGGATCTCCCCCTGGTGGATGCGGCACAGCGCCAGACGCCCCAGGAAGGGGGAGGCGTCGAGGTTGGTCACGTGCGCCTGCAGAGGGGCGCCGGGGGTGTACTCGGGCGCCGGGATGGTGTCGAGGATGGTGCGGAACAGCGGCTGGAGGTTGTCGTTGTCCGGGATGCTGCCGTCGGCGGGACGCTCCAGGGACGCCCTGCCGTCCCGCGCGCACGCGTACACGATCGGGAAGTCGATCTGCTCCTCGGTCGCGTCGAGATCCATGAAGAGTTCGTAGGTGTCGTCCACGACCTCGGCGATACGGCTGTCGGGACGGTCGACCTTGTTGATGACCAGGATCACCGGGAGTTTGGCGGCCAGCGCCTTGCGCAGCACGAAGCGGGTCTGCGGCAGCGGCCCCTCGCTGGCGTCCACCAGCAGCACCACGCCGTCCACCATGGACAGGCCGCGTTCGACCTCGCCGCCGAAGTCGGCGTGGCCGGGGGTGTCGATGATGTTGATGACGACGTCCTCGCCCTCGGGCGTCGTGTAGTGGACCGCGGTGTTCTTGGCGAGAATGGTGATGCCCTTCTCGCGTTCGAGGTCGCCGGAGTCCATGACGCGCTCGTCGACGTCCTGGTTGGCGCGGAAGGCCCCGGACTGCCAGAGCATGGCGTCCACGAGCGTGGTCTTGCCGTGGTCGACGTGCGCCACGATGGCGACGTTACGCAGGTCGCTGCGGCGAACCGTGCCTTCGGCGGGGGTGACGGTGGGCATGCGAAAGTCTCGATCTTTTCTGTTGGGGAAACACCGCGACTTCCGCGGCCATCCACCATTTTATGCGGCGATCGCCCCCGGACGGGAAAACGCACAGGTCAAGTGATGTGTACCGGGTCTCTTCTCATCTGTTGCCGAGCGGGCCGGCAACACCGTCCGGTTTCAGGGCGATCCGGACGTCGTCGAGGAACGGCAGGTCGGCGGGGAGCCAGTCGACCTCGGTGAGGGTGTCGGCGGTGAGCCAGCGCAGCGCCATGTGCTCCAGCGGCCGGGGCTCGCCGTCGTGCAGTTCGGCGGTCCACAGCCGCAGCACGGCCCGCGGGGCGCCGGGGCGCGCGGGGAAGTCGACCTCGCGGTCGAAGCGCCCCAGGGGTCGGACGTCGACGCCGAGTTCCTCCCGGCACTCGCGGACCAGGGCGATCTCCTCGGTCTCACCGGGATCGACCTTGCCTCCGGGAAACTCCCAGCGCCCGCGCATGTGTGCGGGCTCGGCCCGCTGGGCGGCCAGGACCGCGCCGCCCCGAATGATCGCGGCGCCGACGACGATCAGGGTCTCCGAGTCTGTCATGGGGGGACACTACCGCCCGTGGGGGACAGCCGGTCCGCCCGCGGGTTCAGGCCGCGCTGCGCAGTCCCCGGCCGCCCCGGACAGCGTCGCAGATCCGGCGGGACGCGCCCTCGGGGTCCCCTGCCGGGTGGGTCAGCCTGGCTCCCCGCTCGTCCGTCCAGCGGAAGAGTCCGTTCACGCACCAGACGGTCAGTCCCCTGCGGATCGACAGCACCGCGACGCCGCGGTGGCTGGCCCGGTAGAGGCGGTTCAGCCCGGCTGCCGAGAGGTGGTCGTGCAGCGCGGCGACCGCCTGCGCCGGGGTGGTCGGGGCATGGGGGGTGATCCAGGAGAGTGTGCCCACGTACGGATGCCTTTCCGGGTTGAGTCACAGAACGGTCACGACTCGCGTGCCGGACTGGTGATACCCCCGTGGTCCACTGCGGCAAACATCCCGGATTCTGGTGGTTTTTCCGAAAGGGCGCGCCCGCCCGTACCCTCAGACGGCCACCGCGAGGGCCTGGCGCAGAGCGGGGGCGGCGACCTCGGCCCACGCGTCGATGACGCTCAGCGGCTGGGCGAGTTCGGCGCCGGACAGCAGCAGTCCCGGCTCGGCCACCCACGCGCCCAGGTCCGACAGCAGCACCCGCAGGTCGCCCTCGATGTTGTGCCCGTTGCGCAGGTCGTCCACCACCGCGAACGGCAGCGCGATGACGTGGGAGAGCCCCAGCTCCGGAAGGCGGTCCAGGAAGACCTTGAGCAGTCCGGTGTAGCTGCCGTGCACCTGCGGGGTGGCCACGATCAGCACGTCGCTGCCGGCGATCGCGGCGAGCGCGTCCGCGACGCCGTCCTCGACCGTGTCGGCGAGCAGTGCCGGCCCCAGTTCGGCGAGGTCGATGACGTCGATGTGCGCGGTGACAGCGGTGTGCGCGGCGATGGCGTCGGCGGTGTGGACGGCCGCGGCGCGCAGGGCGGAACGGGTCCGGGGGGCGGCGACGAGCACGGTGAAGCGGGTCATGGTGATCTCCAGGTGGATGCGGCCGCGGGGCCGCGGGGGACGTAGCGCGAAGGAATCGTCGGAAAAACAGCAGCGGAAGGCGGTTCTCCCAGACACGGCGGGACACGCACGTTCCTGATCACCGGGGATCGACGTGGGCGTGGGCCGGGGGCTCTGGCGCGCGCAGGGAAACCGCGACGACGGCGGGGGCGACGGCCCCGCCACTGGCGCTAACTACGACAGAGCGCGCTCGCCTGCTGTCGCAGATCGACGTGCAGGCGCTGGACGAGCAGCTCACCGGCGGACATGTACACCATGATGAGTGGACACGGGGATCGCGTCAATGCGTGATCGACGGTTTTGTCAGGGTTATCAGGTGACGAAGGACACAGGAGATTCCCCGTCTGATGAGCACATTGACAAACGCGCAGATGGTGACCGCTGACGGGATTCTCGACGGCTGGCTGCGCGTCGAGGACGGGCGGATCGCCGAGATCGGTTCGGGTCCCGCGCCGCACGGCGCGGCGGAGACCGTCGACCTGGGCGGCCGCCTGCTCGCCCCCGGCTACGTCGACATCCACGTCCACGGCGGCGCCGGAGCGTCCTTCGGTGACGGCGACCCCGAACGGGCGCTGGCCGTCGTCGAGTCCCACCGGAGGCACGGCGTGACGACCCTGGTGGGCAGCCTGGTGACCGCCGCCCCCGAGGAGACGCTGCGCCAGGTGGCGGCACTGGCCGAACTGTGCGAATCCGGTGATCTGGCCGGAATCCACCTGGAGGGCCCGTACCTGGCTCCCGGCAGGTGCGGGGCGCACGACCCGGCGCTCCTGCGCCGCCCGGACCCGGCCGAGTTCCGGCGGATCCTCGCGGCCGGCCGGGGACACGTCGCGATGATCACGCTCGCGCCCGAACTCCCGGGCGCGCTCGACCTGGTCCGCGCGGCCGTGGCCGAAGGCGTGGTCGCGGCCGTGGGCCACACCGACGCCGACTACGACCGGACCCGCGCCGCCTTCGACGCCGGAGCCACCGTGGCCACGCACCTGTTCAACCAGATGCGCCCGGTCCACCACCGGGACCCCGGGCCGGTGGTGGCGGCGCTCACCGACGACCGGGTGGTGGTGGAGTTGGTCAACGACGGCGTGCACGTCCACCCGGGGGCCGCCCGGATGGCCTGGAACGCCGCCGGAGCCTCCCGGGTGGCCCTCGTCACCGACGCCATGTCGGCGACCGGGCTCGGGGACGGCGAGTACACCCTGGGCCGCCTGCGGGTCCGCGTCGTGGGCGGCACGGCCCGCCTGGCCACCACCGGAGCGATCGCCGGCAGCACCATCACGCTCACCGACGCGGTCCGCCGGGCGGTCCGCGAACTGCGGGTCCCTCCGGTCGAGGCGGTCCGCGCGGCCGGCGCGGTCCCCGCCGCCGCACTCCGCCTCACCGACGTGGGCGTTCTCGCGCCGGGGTGCCGCGCCGACCTCCTGGTGCTGGAGGAGGACCTGTCCGTCCGGACCGTCTACCACCGCGGGCGCCCCCTTCCTCCGTGAGACGGCACCGCACGACCCCCGTCGGTTACCCAACGGCGTGTCGCGATTACTTTCCGCGACATCACGGGCGTCAGAGGCAACAATGCGGAGAGGAATCAGTCCGGTCCGCCCGTGAGGACAGAAACACGATGGTCTACACCCGACGCAGCGCCCGTACCGTAGTCCCCGCGATGGTGCTCGCCCGTTCCAGCCAGCGACGGCACCTCGCCCGCCTGGCCGAGGCACTCGCCCCGCACGGGATCTGGGCGCGGGTGTTCGAGGACGGCCGCCCCTTCCTGCGGGTGAGCAATCCCGAGTCCGAGTTCGCCGTCGAGGACGTCACCTGTGAGCGGCGCGAGAACGGCCACGTCTTCGTGACGTCGTTCGGCATGTACCTGGGCGACTGCGACGATCTCGACCGAAGCGTCGAACGGACCGCCCGCCTGCTCGGCGTGACCCCGGTCTGACCGGCGGAGCCGGGTCAGGTCACTGTTCGCGCAGTTCGGCCTCGACAGCCTCGACCTTGCGGGTCAGGCCGTCGGTGACACCCTCGCGGATGTCGGCCTTGAGCACCAGGCTGATCCGCGACGCGCCCTCGCCAGCGGCTTCGACCGCGCGCCTGACCACGTCCATGACCTCCTCCCAGTCACCCTCGACGCTGGTGAACATCGCGTCGGTGCGGTTGGGCAGTCCGCTGTCGCGGACCACCTTCACGGCACGGGCGACAGCGGGCGCCACCGAATCACCGACACCTATCGGAGTCACAGAGAACGCGACGATCATGTCTCCAGTCTAGGGTCCGACGCCGGGAGATCGGGGGCGGACGGGCCGCCGAGTCGCCCCGGGACTTCCCGGGGCCGGTCGGGGGAGAACTGTCCGGGGGCGGGCCCCGGCACCTGGAAGAACGACGCGACGGCCGGTGCGGAACGCACCGACCGTCGCGGTCGAGAGTGGAGGTGGCGGGAATCGAACCCGCGTCCTTCAGTGCTGCAGCAGGGCTTCTCCGGGCGCAGTCTGCTCAGCGTTCTACTCGGCCCCGGCGCTCACGCAGACAAGTCGCCGACAGGCCCAGCCACATGAATGTCCCGATCAGACCCTGTGGCCTGATCTGACCGGTGAGTCTCCTCAACGATGCCGGACACTGGGGCGGAGACTCCCCCAGGCCGACAGAGTCGCTATCGCTTAGGCAGCGAGAGCGAGCTCAGTGCGCTTGGAATTGGCACTTATTGTTTTGCGGTCGCGGTTTAACGAGGTTGCGTCCGCCATCCTCGGCCCGCTTCCCCTACAACAACCACCGAAGTCGAAACCGATCACCCCCTGTGCAGTTGTCAACGGGCCCGTGAGCCCGCGAGTGGGACCAGCGTGATGATCCCCGCTGTTTCCCAGGCTACTGGTTCAACAGTCCGGGAGCCAACATGATTCCCGCCGTCCGGGATCTCCCGGCCGGATTCCTCCGGCCCGAAAAAGCCCCCGCGGGCGCGGACGAGATCCATCAACGCTGCCCGCGAGGGCGGCCGGCAGGGTCGGGCCGGCCTCGGACGACAGGGCCTCCCCCGAGACGAGGTCCTGTCTCGGACTGCAATCCGCGACCCCCCATCACGGACCAGTCACTGTAGAAGACGCAGGTGGGGGCGGGTAAGGTTGCTCGTCCGGGAGAAAATCCCCGACGCCGGAGGGCCGCCCTCCGCGGCTCCGCGGGGACGGCCCTCCGGCGTCGGGGCGGCGGTCAGGCGTTCCCCTGGCTCCCCTCGGCGGGCTGGGTGTAGTCGGCGGGCAGCAACTGCACGAACGACAGTGCGGAGTTCACCGCGAACTGGTAGGTGTGCGAGGGGTCGGTCTCCACGACCACCGCGAAGGCCACGTGCCCCTGGTAGCCGACGAACCACTGGACGGTCCTCTCCGAGCCACCGATCTCCTGCCGGGCCACCCCGGTCTGGCCGTGCACCGGGTTGGTGTAGTTGATGTTGAGCGGGGCGGCGCTGCCCTCCTGTACCGAGGCGAGCATCATGTCGCGCAGCGGCTCCAGCACCTCGGGGTCCACGGCGACGCTGGCGGCCTCGTCGTCCTGGTCCTCCTCCTGGCGGACCAGTCGGGGCGCGTGCCACTCACCGTCGGCCACCGCCCCGGCCACCAGGGCCATGCCCAGCGGGCTGACCGTGACCCCGTCGGCGCCCACGACCGCGGCGGCGATGGACGCCTCGTCCCCCGACGCGGTGAACTCACCGGGGAAGGCCGCGACCGGCAGTTGCCAGGGCTGGCCGATGCCGAACTTCTCCGCGGTCTCGGCCAGAGCGCCGACGCTCACCCTGCCCGCCAGTTCGGCGAACGCCGTGGTGCAACTGTAGGCGAAGTTCGTCCGCAGGTCCGGGGCCCCCAGCAGCATGCTGCCGTTGGGGTTGGTGAAGGTCCGGTCGCCGACCGTCGCCTCCTGCGCGCACGTGGCGGTGGTGTCGGCGGTGATGTCGCCCCCGCCCAGCATCGCCGCCGCCGAGACGATCGTGAACGCCTCACCCGGCCGGTACTGCTTGGTGAACGCGCCGTCGTTGGCGGTCCCGCGGGGCTGCTCGGCCGAGGCGAGGATCTCACCGGAGCGCGCGTCCACCGCCACCAGGTAGGCGGTGCCGTTGATCGTGGCCAGGGACTGCTCCGCGACCTCCTGTACCGTGCTGTCGATGGTGGTGGTCAGCGAGCCGCTCTCGACCCCCGTCCAGGTCTCCAGGACCCCGGTCTCCTCGCCACCGGCGTCGAGCGTGACGATCCTGGTGGTGGCGGTACCCGCGAGCCGCTGCTGGAAGCTGCTCTGCAGTCCGCTCAACCCCACGGTGTCACCCGCCTGGTAGGGGCCCGAGACGCGGTTGGAGACCTTGTGCTCGGCGGTTCCGGCGACCTCGCCGACGACCGCGGCGGCCATGCCCGGGGTGAGCGGCATCCTGCGCTGCTCGGTCTGCGCCCCGGGGATCTCGGCGACCTCGTCCAGGAGCGCGTCGGAGACGTCCTCCGTGCGTTTGAGGACCAGCGGCTGGAACTCCTCGGGCGGCGCCGAGCGGACCCGGTTGAGCAGCGGCTCGGGGTCCTCCTCGAGCAGTTCGGCGAGGCTGCTGACTCCCTCGGTCATGTCCCGCATGTCGGCGGGGCGCACCCCGAACGCGGTGACCTCGGTCTCGCCGACCAGCGGGGCGCCGTCGCGGTCGTAGATCTGACCGCGGTCGGGCACGTCGTAGGTGACGGCGAGCCGCTCACCGTCCCCCAGTTCCGGATGGATGACCGAGGGCGACCAGTCGATGGCCCACCCGCCGGAGGTGCGGGCCAGCGGGATGGCACCCGTGTAGCGCCACACCGGGTCACCGATACCGAGGTCGGCCTCCGCCGCGAACTCGGCCGTCGCCGTGTCCCCGACCATCTCGATGGGCCTGAGGGTCAACCGCAGGGCCGCCAGGTCGAGCTGGTCGTGGGCCTGCCGGAGCGCCTCGGCGACCTCGGCGCTGTCACCGTTGGTGTGCCGGGCTGCGGCCTCGTAGTCGCCCTCCTGCCAGTTCAGCAGGAAGTTCCGGACGGCCACCTCGGGGCTCGGCTCCGCGGCGCAGGCCGCGGCGCCCGCGGCCACGAGGAGTCCCGTGGCCGCGGCAAGGAATCGACGGAGGTTGTTTCGGGGGGGCAACCTGTTCTTCCTTTCAACGCCTGCGACGCAGAGCTCTCTCGATGTCGCGCTTCGCCTCGCGTTCGGCGATGTCGCGGCGTTTGTCGTACTCGCGCTTGCCTCGGGCCAGAGCGATCTCGACCTTGGCGCGCCCGTCGCGGAAGTAGAGCGACAGCGGCACCAGGGTGCGCCCCGACTCCTGGGTCTTGGCGTTCAGTTTGGCGATCTGCTCCCGGTGCAGCAGGAGCTTACGCGGACGGCGCGCCGCGTGGTTCGTCCAGGTTCCCAGCGTGTACTCGGGAATGTGCACGTTGTGCAGCCAGGCCTCGCCGTCCCGGATCTGGGCGAAGCCGTCCACCAGCGAGGCGCGTCCGGCGCGCAGCGACTTGACCTCGGTCCCGGTGAGGACCAGACCGGCCTCGTAGGTGTCCTCGATGTGGTAGTCGTGCCGCGCGCGCCGGTTCTGCGCGATGGTCTTCTGCCCTTTTTCCCGTGCCATGTCTGCCTGCTCCTCTCGGCTTGCCCACCTCAGACGCGCAGGTACCGCCGCAGCGTCAGGAAGGAGGCGATCGTACAGAGCAGCACACCCAGGATGACGGACATTCCGATGACGGAGAGCAGCGCTCCCGTGCCGAGCTGGACGCCGGAGTAGAACCAGTCCTGGATCTTGTCCAGCAGGAAGAACCTCGTCGCGACGATGAAGCCCGAGGCGATGATGCCGCCGATGAGTCCGCAGATCGCGCCCTCGAGGAGGAACGGGAGCTGGATGTAGAAGTTGGAGGCGCCCACCAGCCGCATGATGCCGGTCTCCCGGCGCCTGCTGTAGGCCGACAGGCGGATCGTGTTGCCGATCAGCAGCGCGGCGGCGGCCAACTGGACGACGGAGACGATCAGCGCCGCCCACTTGAGGCCGTCGAACAGTTCGAAGAACCGGTCGAGCACGTCCTTGTCGTTGGAGACCATGTCGACGCCGGCCCGGTTCTGGACGCTCTCCTGGACCTTCTCGTACTGCGAGGGGTCGGCCAACTGGACGCGGAAGTTGTCGGGGATGTCGCCTTCCTGGGTGGCCTCGACAAGAGCCTGCCGGTTGGAGAAGCGGTTCTGGAAGTCCTGCCACGCCTCGGCCTGGTCGACGTACTCGACACTGGCCACCTCGGGCATGCCCTCCAGGTCCGCCTGGATGGAGGCGCGGTCCTCGTCGGTCGCCGGCCCGTTCTCGATGCAGTGCTGGCTGGGCGAGCTCTCGGTGCACAGGTAGATCGTGATCGAGATCCGCTCGTCCCAGTACCCCCGCATCGCGCTGACCTGCTGGTTGATCAGCATGCCGGCGCCGAAGAGGGCCAGCGAGATGGCGACCGTGGTGATGACCGCGATGGTCATCGTCAGATTTCGCCGCAGGCCGATCCAGATCTCAGAGAGTACGAACTGTGCGCGCATGATGTGTCAAAGGTCCATCCTTGTGGGGCTCCGCGCCACTCGATCGGGGCGTGCGAACAGAGCCGCTGGGCGGTGTTCCGCTACAGGCTCTGCGAGCCCGGGATTCACGAAAAGCGGGACCTAGTACGCCTGGCCGTAGACGCCACGCGACTGGTCCCGGATGACCTCGCCGTCCTCGAGCTCGATCACGCGCTTGCGCATCGAGTCGACGATGGCGGCGTCGTGCGTCGCCATGACGACGGTCGTTCCGGTGCGGTTGATTCGGTCGAGCACCTTCATGATGCCGATCGAGGTTGCGGGGTCGATGTTTCCGGTGGGCTCGTCGGCCAGCAGGATCTGCGGCCGGTTGACGAACGCCCGCGCGATCGCCACGCGCTGCTGCTCACCACCGGAGAGTTCGTCGGGCATGCGGTCGGCCTTGCCCTCAAGCCCGACGAGCTCGACGACCTCGGGGACGACCTTGCGGATGAACCGGCGGGGCTTTCCGATGACCTCCAGCGCGAACGCGACGTTCTCGAAGACGTTCTTGTTCGGCAGCAGCCGGAAGTCCTGGAACACGCACCCGATCCGGCGGCGCAGGTGCGGAACCTTCCAGTTGGACAGTCGCGCGAGGTCCTTGCCCGCGACGTGGACTCGGCCCTTGGTCGGTTTCTCCTCTTTGAGGATGAGACGGAGGAACGTTGACTTACCCGATCCCGAGGGGCCGACGAGGAAGACGAACTCTCCCTTGTCGACGTCGACGGAAACGCCGTTCAGTGCGGGACGTTTCTGGGTCGGGTAGACCTTGGTGACGTTTTCAAACTGGATCACGGGCGCATCACAAGGATCTCGAAGGTTGGGGCCCACAAGCGGTGGGTCCGCTCGAAGCAGTACCGCGGCCACAGGGCCAATCGACAGTGTAGGGGGGAAAGCGACCCGGAATGTCCGGGTCCACAGCGAACCACGGAACGCACGGCACCGCTGTCCGCTCCCCAGCGCCGAGGTGTCTTCCGCCCCCCGCCTCACCGTGGTCTCGGAGGCAACACCAATCAGCAACCAAGAGCATAGAGGAAACGTCAAGCGGTGGTAACGTTCACATATACATGGCTCTTCGGGGTGTACGCCACCACCGTAGATCCTGTCGCCGACCGGCGTCCACCGACGGCGGCGACGGTGCCACCGCCGTGATCATCCCGTAGCCTGCTGGTCCCGCTCCTGGCTGCGCATCCACCTGATCTCGGCGTCGATGAACTCGTCGATCTGGCCGTCCAGGACGGCACCGGTGTTGCCGCTCTCCATCCCGGTGCGCACGTCCTTGACGCTCTGGTACGGGTGGAGCACGTAGTTGCGCATCTGGGTGCCCCAACTGCTGGTGGCCTCGCCGCGCAGTTCGGCGAGCACGGCCTCCTCCTCCTGGCGCTTGCGCTCCAGCAGCTTGGCCTGCAGGACCGACATCGCGGTGGCGCGGTTCTGCAACTGGGAGCGCTCGTTCTGGCAGGCCACCACGATCCCGGTCGGCAGGTGGGTGATGCGCACCGCCGAGTCGGTGGTGTTGACGCCCTGGCCGCCCGGGCCCGAGGAGCGGTACACGTCGATCCGCAGTTCGCTCTCGTCGATGTCGATGTGGTCGCTCTGCTCCACGACCGGAACCACGTCGACCCCGGCGAACGAGGTCTGGCGGCGGCTCTGGTTGTCGAAGGGCGAGATGCGCACCAGCCGGTGGGTGCCGTGCTCGCCGCGCAGCATGCCGTAGGCGAAGGGGGCCCTGACCACGAAGGTCGTGGACTTGATGCCGGCCTCCTCGGCGTAGGAGGTCTCGTAGATCTCGGTGGGGTAGCCGTGGCGCTCGGCCCAGCGCAGGTACATGCGCTGCAGCATCTGCGTCCAGTCGGCCGCGTCCACTCCGCCCGCCTGGGCGTTGATGCTGACCAGGGCCTCACGCTCGTCGTAGGGGCCCGACAGCAGCGTGCGCACCTCGAGTTCGCCGATGTCCCGGCGCAGCGACTCCAGTTCGGTCCGCGCCTCGGCGAGGGTGTCTGCGTCGTCCTCGGCCGCCGCGAGCTCGAAGAGCACCCCGATGTCGTCGAGCCGACCGCGGATGCCCTCGACCCTGGTGATCTCGGACTCCAGGAAGGACAGCCGACGGGTGACCTTCTGCGCGTTCTCCTGGTCGTTCCACAGCTCGGGATCGGCTGACTGCTCCCGCAGCTGCTCGATCTCCGTGCGCTTGGCGTCGAGGTCCAGCACGGCCTCGATGCTCTCCAGCGTGGACGAGAGTTCCTTGATCTGCTCTGCGGGGTCTAGTTCTGCCACACCGCCAGTCTAGACGGCCGGAACCGTCGGCTCGCCAACGCGGCGTCGCCTCCGCCGGGCCCGCGACCGTTCCGTCCGAGGTCACAGCCCCGCCTCGGCGCGGGCCCGGGCCACCCGGCGGTACAGGTCGGCCGCCTCCGGATGGTCGCGTTCGACGTCGCGCAGCCCGCGCAGCCTGGCCAGGGCGAAGACCGCGTCGGCGACCCGTCCCAGGCGCAGCTGCGCCTCGATGGCCTCCATGAGCGGCTCGGCCCCGCGGGAGCCGCTCCACCGGCTCAGCACCAGCTCGACGCACTCCGCGTCGTGGCCGCCGCGGGCCAGTGCCCGAGCGCCCCGCAGCAGGGGTTCGCCGCGGCGCGGCCCGCGCTCGCAGGCGGCGTCGAACAGCTCCACCGCCCGCTCCACCTCTTCCTGGTACAGGGCGCGTTCGCCCAGCATCACCGTGGCGCGCCAACTGTCCGGGGCGTACTCGGCGAGCCACCGGTCGGCCCGCGCCAGCCCGTCCTGGCGGGTGTGGTACCGCCAGCCCCACACCAGCGCGCCCGCGTGGTTCGGGTCGCAGCGCAGCGCGTTGGCCAGGGCGGTGGCGATGTCGGCGGCGCTTCCTCTGCGCTCTGCCAGCGGGACGAGCGCGAACCAGGTGTCGGCGTGGCCGCCGCGGGCCCTGATGTGCGCGACGAGTTCCCGTTCGGCCTGTTCGTGCCGGCCGCAGCCGCGCAGCGCCAGCGCGTGCAGCACGGCGCCCCGGTCGAGGTCGGGGTCGAGGCGGCGCACCCGCTCGGCCGCGGGCAGGATCTCCGGACCGAACCCCGCGTCGAGCGCGCCCCGGACCAGCGCACGCAGCCGGTCGGCGTCGTCCCAGGCGTCGTCCACCGCCTCCAGCAGCGCGTCGACGCTCGGCTGCTCCCTGTTCGGCTCCACACCGCCATGACACCAACTCCGGGCGGGCGGCGCCACCCCGCCCCCGTCTCCGGACGCCCGCGGGGGGTGTGCCCGCGGCGCGGACACACCCCCCTCACCGTCGCGGGGTCGCGGCTCAGCTACTGGAGTCCACCAGCGACCGGATCGAGCGCACCGCCACCGAGAGGGTGGGCAGGTCGAAGCGCTCGGTCTCCCAGATCTCGGAGAGCAGTTCGGCGGCCCGCCGGACCGCGTTGCGGTTCTGTTCGGTCCAGTGGGCGCGCAGTTCGTCCGGCCGCTCCCCGGGGTGGCCCGATCGCAGGATGATCGCACACAGGTCGGCCTGCGCGGCGTACAGGTCGTCGCGCACGGCACCGCGCGCCATCGTGCTCCAGCGGTCGTCCCGCGGCAGCGCGATGACGCGCTCGCGCAGCCGGCTGAGCTGCAACTGGTCGGCGAGGTCGAAGTAGACCTCGGCGACCTCGCGCAGCGACCGGCCGGTCTCCTCGGCCACCCGCACCAGGTCGAAGGTCGAGTAGGCGGGGACCATGCCGGCGACCCGCTCGGCCAGCGCCGGGGGGACTCCCCGGGCGGCGAGGGAACTGCGCCGCTCGTCGAAGGAGTGCAGGTCGCGCCCCTGCAGCATTTCGGGCAGTTGCGGGACGATCTCCCTGACCCCCTCGCGGAAGCGGGCGATCTCGGCGTTGAGGTCGGAGCCGAAGGAGCGGTGGCGCATCAGCCAGCGGGCCGAGCGCTCGACGAGTTTGCGGGCCTCCAGCAGCATCTTCAACTGCGTGTCGACGTCGAGTCGGTGGTCGAGGTCCTCCACCTCCGCCCAGAAGTCCCTGAGCCCGAAGACCTCCCTGACCAGCAGGTAGGCGCGGGCGATCTCGGGGGCGTCCGCTCCCGTCTCCTCGTTGAAGCGGAAGGCGAAGGTGGAGCCGCACCGGTTGACCATGTCGTTGACCACCATGGTGGTGATGATCTCCCGCCGCAGCGGATGCCGGGTCATGGCGTCGCCGAAGCGCTCACGCAGCGGTGTCGGGAAGTACTCCACGAGCACGGACCGCAGGTAGGGGTCGTCGGGCAGGTCGGAGGCGAGGATCTCCTCGGCCAGCGCGATCTTGGTGTAGGAGATCAGGGTGGCGAACTCCGGCCCGGTCAGGCCCTGGCCCGCGGAGCGGCGCGCCGCGACGGCCTTGTCGTCGGGGAGGAACTCCAGTCTGCGCCTGAGGTGGCCGTCGCGTTCCAGTCGGCGCATGTAGCGGGTGTGGACGTGCAGCATGCTGGGGCTCTGCTTGCGGGCCGCGGCCAGCACCACGTTCTGGTGGTAGTTGTTGCGCAGCACCAGGCGGGCGACCTCGTCGGTCATGCCGACGAACAGTTCGTCGCGCTCGGCCCTGCCCAGCCGTCCGGCCCGGATCTCCCGGTCCAGCATGATCTTGATGTTCACCTCGTGGTCGGAGGTGTCCACACCGGCGGAGTTGTCGATGAAGTCGGTGTTGACCCGGCCGCCCGCGAGGGCGAACTCGATCCGGGCCGCCTGGGTCAGCCCCAGGTTGCCGCCTTCGCCGACCACCTTGCAGCGCAACTGGGCGGCGTCGACGCGGACCGGGTCGTTGGCCTTGTCGCCGACCGCGGCGTGCGTCTCGGTGGACGCCTTGACGTAGGTTCCGATGCCCCCGTTCCACAGCAGGTCCACCGGGGCGGTCAGGACGTGCCTGATGAGTTCGTGCGGGGTGAGCGAGGTGACGCCCGAGGCGATCCCGAGGGCCTCGCGGACCTGCGGGGTGACCGGCACGGACTTGGCGGTGCGCGAGTAGACGCCGCCGCCCTCGGAGATCAGCGCCGTGTCGTAGTCGGCCCAGGAGCTGCGCGGCAGTCCGAACAGCCGTCGGCGTTCGGCGTGGCTCACCGCCGGGTCGGGGTCGGGGTCGAGGAAGATGTGCCGGTGGTCGAAGGCCGCGACCAGGCGGATGTGCTCCGACAGGAGCATGCCGTTGCCGAACACGTCCCCGGACATGTCGCCGATGCCCACGACCGTGAAGTCCTCGTTCTGGACGTCCACGCCCAACTCGCGGAAGTGGTACCTGACCGACTCCCAGGCGCCGCGGGCGGTGATGCCCATCGCCTTGTGGTCGTAGCCGACCGATCCTCCGGAGGCGAAGGCGTCGCCGAGCCAGAAGCCGCGTTCGGCGGCGATGGAGTTGGCGATGTCGGAGAAGGTGGCTGTCCCCTTGTCGGCCGCGACCACCAGGTAGGAGTCGTCGCCGTCGTAGCGGACCACGTCCTCGGGATGGCTGACGTGGCCGTTGACCAGGTTGTCGGTGACGTCCAGCAGGCCGCTGATGAACTGCTTGTAGCAGGACACCACCTCGGCCATGACGGTGTCGCGGTCCCCCCTGGGCAGCCGCTTGCAGACGAATCCGCCCTTGGCCCCGGTGGGCACGATGACGGCGTTCTTGACGGTCTGCGCCTTGACCAGGCCCAGGATCTCGGTGCGGAAGTCCTCGAGCCGGTCCGACCAGCGCAGCCCGCCGCGCGCCACCGCGCCGAAGCGCAGGTGGACGCCTTCGACGCGGGGGGAGTAGACGAACATCTCCAGCCTGGGCAGGGGCTGGGGCAGATCGGGGATGCGCCGCGGGTCGAGTTTGTAGACCAGGTAGGGCTTTGCTCCGCCGTCCTGGAAGTAGTTGGTGCGCAGGGTCGCCTCGACCGCGGCGAGGAAGAACCGCAGGATGCGGTCGGAGTCGAGGTTGTCGACCTGGTCGAGTTCCCCGCGGATCTCCTCGGTGATCCCCTCGCACCGCTCCTCCCGGCCCGTGCCCAGCCTCGGGTCGAACCGCGACTCGAACAGCCGGACCAGGAGTCGGGCGATGTGCGTGTGCGAGACCAGGACGTCGGCGATGTAGGCGGGGGTGAAGGTGCTGGCGGTCTGGCGCAGGTACTTGGCGTAGGCGCGCAGGACGGTGACCTGGCGCCAGTCGAGTCCGCCGCGCACGACCAGGGCGTTGAAGTCGTCGGATTCGACCTGTCCGCGCCACAGCGCGACGAACGCCTCCTCGAACAGGCTTCTCGCCTGGTGCATGGCGTCCCCGCCCTCCGGCGGGTCGGCGAGGCCGAAGTCGTAGATCCACGCCCACTCACGGCGCTGGCCGTCCTCCGCCGCGCGGTCGAAGGCGTAGGGCCACTCGTCGATGATCTCCAGGCCCATGTGCTCCAGCAGCGGAAGCACCTGGGACAGCGAGATGGGCCGACCGGTCCGGTACACCTTGCAGCGCCACTCCCCCGGTAACCGCCCCTCGGAGGGGTAGAGCCGGACCGAGAGGTCGTCGGGGCCGAGCCGGTCGATGCGGGCGATGTCGTCGACCGCGACGGAGGCGGGCACGTCGACCTTGTAGCTCTCGCGGATCGTGTCGAGGTAGGCGTCCAGCAGTTCGCGGGCGCGGGTCGCGCCGAAGCGTGCGGTCAGCTCCGCCGCGAAGTCGTCGTTCCAGGAGCGGGTGGCCCTGGCGACCTCGGCTTCGAGTTCGGCCCGGTCGACTCCCGCGAGCGAGGCGCCCTTTCCCGCGCGCACCACGATGTGCAGCCGCGCCAGCGACGAGGAGCCCACCATGACGCTGTGGTCCATGGTGGCGCCCCTGAAGGCCCTGGCCAGCACGTCCTGCACGGCCAGCCGCACCTTGGTGGTGTAGCGGTCGCGCGGCATGTAGACCAGGCACGACATGTACCGTCCGTAGATGTCGCGGCGCAGGAAGAGCCGGGTGCCGCGCCGTTCGCGCAGTCTCAGGACGCCCAGCACGATCTCCTGGATCTCGTCCACCGACATCTGGAGCAGCTCCTCGCGGGGGAATCCCGCCAGGAGCTCGATGGCCTCGCGGCCGTCGTAGCTGTCGGGGGCGAATCCGGAGCGCCGCAGGGTCTCGTCCTGTTTGCGTTGCAGGATCGGGATCTGGCTGTTGGCGCTGGTCTCGGCCTCGTGCGTGTACAGGCCGAGGAAGCGGTGCTCACCGACGACCCGGCCGTGCTCGTCGAACTTCTTGACCCCGATGTAGTCGAGGTGCTTGGGGCGGTGGACGGTGGAGCGGGAGTTGGCCTTGGTGAGCACCAGCACGTGCGGTTCGCGGGCCCTGCGGCGTCCTTCGGGCGGCAGGGGCCGGACCGCCTGGGCGTCGGAGGAGTCCATCCGCAGCAGTCCCAGTCCGGTGCCGAGGACGGCGCGCAGCCCCTCGACGCCGTTGTCGTCGGTGTCCAGCCGGTACTCCCGGTAGCCCATGAAGGTGAAGTGCCGGTCGGCCGCCCAGCGCAGGAACTCCGCGCTCTCCCCGATCTCGGTCTCGTCGACGCCTCCCGAGACGAGGGTGTCGGCGTCGGCGACGACGCGGTCGGCCAGCCGCAGCGCGGTGTGCCGCATCCTGGCGTGGTCCTCGTCGACGAGGCGCACGTCGGTGAGCACGTCGTTCAGGTCGCCCGCCAACTCCTTGAGCGCGGCCTCACCGGCCTGGCGGTCGATCTCCAGGTGGATCCACGACTCGTGCAGCGGCTGCAGGGTGTAGTCGTCGGGGTCGATCTCGACGATGTCGCCCAGGGGGTCGCGTTCCACCCGCAGTTGGGGGTGGATGATCAGCCGCACGCTGACGCCCTGTTCGGCCAGGCGCATGGCGACCGAGCTGACCAGGAACGGTGCGTCGTCGGTGACGATCTCCACGACGCTGTGCTCGGTGTCCCCGTCGTCTTCGGGGCTGCGCACCCGCACCTTGGCCCGTCCCTGCGTCCGCTGCGCGCCCAGCTCCCAGTGGGAGAGGGCGTGCCGTACGATCTGGGCGGACGGCCGTTCCTTGAGTTCTTCGAGGTCGACGTGCCGGTAGTACAACCGCAGGAACCGTCCGAACCGGTCGATGTCCACCGGAAGCGGTCCGGCCGATTCGGACCACTGACTGACGGCGTCGTCAAGCAGTTGGTCCTTGACGGCGTCGGGTTGCCCTGACATCTGCGATCTCACTCCTTTGTGAGTCGTAGGGGGTCACAGGCCGTGGCGCTCGCGACGCCACGCGTCCTATGTGAAGTTGTGTGACAGAGACGGATCACATTCACAGCCGTCTGTCCAGCCGGAACCGTCGGTGCGAGACCCCGTGCGCACAGGCGAAGACGCTGGTGGCCCGGACCTCGTTGTCCGGTCCGCGTCGCGGTTCCAGGCTACTGGGGTTCACAGAGAGCAATCGTGAGCGACTCGGTCAACAGTGTGTTTCACTCGTTAAGAGTGGGTTTCAGGCCAAAACCCTACTATCCACACATCGCACAACAAATCACACCCCGACCGCCCCCGCACGGTCCGGCGGTCGCCACATCCCTGCTTTCCGAGGTTACCGCCGTGGTCGCGGCCGTGGGGCGGACTCGGGAAGTTCCCACCCGGCGGGCGGGCGACGCCCCGGCTCAGTCCCCGCCCGTGGCCGCCCGGACCGCGGCCACCACCGCGGCCGGGTCGGTGAGGTCGGCCAGGATGTGCTCGGCGCCCGCCGCACGAAGCTGGGTCTCGGTCGAGGAGCCGCTGACCACGGCGATCGGCCGGACCCGGCCGATGCGGGCGGCCTCGACGTCGCGCGCGGACTCGGTGATGTAGACGGTCCGGTTCTCCGGAAACGCGCGCCCGTAGGCCTCCTCCGCCCGCATCCGGGTGAACTGGATGAGGCTGGCCTTGGGGTAGTGCTCCGACCCGAAGCCGCCGATACTCAGGTCGAGCCGACTGTCCAGGCCGAACGCGGCGAGCTTGACCTTCGCGTTGGCCATGATCGTCCCGGTGACGACCGTCTGCACGGTGTCGGGAAGCCGCATGAGCGCGTCGAGCGCCTCGGCGGCGCCCGGCATCATCCGCCCCCCGGCCGCGAGCTGGTCGCGCCGCCGCGCGAAGGCCGCGCCCAGCTCCTCGGTGAAGCGCGGCAGCAGCGCCTCGTCGACGTCGTCGACGTCGTTGCGGGCCAGGAAGTCGAAGAAGAGCTCGGAGTCGGTCCGCCCCGCCGCGGGCGCCAGGTACACCAGCGGAACGCCGGTCACCTTCTCGAAGGCCTCGGCGTAGGCCGCGCGCGTCACCCGGGCGACGTCGACGAGGGTGAGGTCGATGTTCCACAACACCAGGCGGCTGATGGGGAGCTCCTTCGCTCGGGGGTGGGAGACGTCGTTGACGCCACATACCGGTGCCTATTCTGCCGCACCCCCCGATTCCCGTCGGATCGTTTCGCCTGGGAACCCCGGCGCGCTCCGCGCGGTCAACGGTGAGAGAGCACACGCACCGAGACGGCAGGAGCACCGGTCAGTGGGTACGGACCCGACAGCCTGGCTGGTGGGCGGCGAGTTCCACCGGAACCACGGACTCGGTGGGCTCGGGGACGCCGTCGCCCGGGTCCGCTCCTCCGCGTCCGCGCGGCGGCGGCTCCGCTCCGAGCCGGGCAGGCTCGGCGGTCCCCCGGAGCAGCGGCTGAACCGGCTGTCGGCGGGCTTCGACGCCTCCGTCGAACCTCAGCGGTCGGCGCTCCCGGGCCTCTTCACCGCCCACGCCCGGGCACGGCACCGGGTCCGCCCTCTCCTGGCCGGCGGCGACCGCCGGGAACTCCCCCGATCCGGAGCGCACGCCCCCTCGCCGAGCGCTTCCAGCCCGACCCGCTGCCCGGCCTCTCCCCCGGGGTCCGACCCGCCCGGGTCGGCCCCCGGGCGGGTCACAGGTAGCGCAGTTCCTGGGTGGCGTACCACAGCAGTTCGTGGTCCTCGGCGCGCCCGGCGGCGATGTCGGGGGCCGCGGTCTCGTCGTCGACGTGGGCGGAGGCCACGCGCTTGAGCGGGACCTCCGCCTCCACCAGGACCGCCGCGGGCGAGTCGGCGCTGTCGGCGGCGCGGACGACGGCGTCGGGAACCTCGGCCGCGACCACCACCCTGCGGGCGGGCTCGTCGGGCGCCGCCCCCAGCAGCCGCAGCGACTCCTCGGCGGCCGCCTCCATGGCGGCGTACTCCAGTTCCTCCTCGTCGTCCGTGCCGTGGCGGGCGCGGAGGGCCGGGGTGACGGCGTAGGCGGTGTACGGAGCGCCGCGGAACCCCCCTTCGGCCAGGGCCTTGGTGAGGGCGCCGAGAGTGGCGGGCAGATAGATGCGCATGTGGACCATTGTCGCCGGACGCGCGGGGACCTCCCGGACGGGCGGGGCTCCGGCCACCCGTGTTCCGTGACGTGATTCATCTCACAGCAGAGAGGTCAGGCTGATCCCGCAGATCTCCTCCAGGCGCACCCGCGTCTCGCCGGGGTCGCGGTGCACGATGCCGGTCATGCCCAGCTCGACGGCGGCGGCGACGTTGCTCTCGACGTCGTCGACGAAGACGCAGTCCTGCGGTTCCAGGCCCACCAGCTCCAGCGCGTGCCGGAAGATCTCCGGTTCGGGTTTGCGCATGCCCACCTCGCCCGAGATCACCACGCCGTCGAAGGTCTCGGCGAACAGCTCGCGCGGGTAGCCGTTGCCCCAGGAGTTGGAGAGCAGGCAGGTACGCACCCCCTGGTCGCGCGCCGCGCGCAGCGCCGCGTACATCTCCTCGATCGGCTCGAAGCCCGCGAACATGCGCGCGATGAGCCCTTCGGCGGGCACCGGGCCTCCGTCGACCAGCCGCAGTCTGTCGGCGAGCATCCGCTCGAACTCGGGAATCTCGACCTCGCCCCGTTCCAGCGCGTGGACCGGGTTGCGCGTACCGCCGCTGTAGGCCTCCTGGACCCAGGTGCGCATGACGTCGCGGTAGGCGGCGCGGTCGATGCGCTCCTGCTCCAGCCAGGCGGAGATCGTCTCGGGCAGCGGCGTGGTCAGCACTCCGCCCCAGTCGGTGATGATTCCCCTGCGACTCTGGACCATTTCGCCTCCAGCCTCCCGATCTACCGGGCGATGATATTTCCCCGCGCGACGCCCGCTGAATCCTCGTGCCCCGGTAGGATACGCCCCCCGAGGTACCGACTGGTCGGTTCGGTGCGATACTCGTCCCATGGATTTCGAACTCAGCCCCAAGGCCAAGGACTACCTGGCCAACCTTCAGGAGTTCATGGACGAGCGCGTCTACCCGGCCGAGCCCGTCTACCACACCTGGCGCCGCGAGGCGGGCCCCGGCAACCACGAGCTTCCCCCGGTGATGGAGGACCTCAAGGCCGAGGCGCGCCGGCGCGGGCTGTGGAACCTGTTCCTGCCGGACGTGGGCGGGCTCAGCGTCCTCGACTACGCCCCGCTCGCCGAACTCACCGGCCGCTCCAGCCTGGCCCCGCAGGCGCTCAACTGCTCCGCCCCGGACACCGGGAACATGGAGGTGCTGCACATGTTCGGCACCCCCGAGCAGAAGAAGCGGTGGCTGGAGCCGCTGCTGGACGGCAGGATCAGGTCGGCCTTCGCGATGACCGAACCCGACGTCGCCTCCTCCGACGCCACCAACATCCGCACCTCGATCGTCCGGGACGGCGACGAGTACGTCATCAACGGGCGCAAGTGGTGGATCAGCGGCGCGGCGGACCCGCGCTGCGAGATCTTCATCGTGATGGGCAAGACCGACCCCGGCGCCGAGATCCACCGCCAGCAGTCGATGGTCCTGGTCCCGCGCGACACCCCCGGCGTGAAGGTGCTGCGCTCCCTGCCGGTCTTCGGCTACCAGGACCAGGAGGGCCACTGCGAGATCGAGTTCACCGACGTCCGGGTACCCGCGGAGAACCTGGTCGCGAACGAGGGCGACGGCTTCATGATCTCCCAGGCCCGCCTCGGCCCCGGACGGGTCCACCACTGCATGCGGGTCCTGGGCAAGGCCGAGCGCGCCCTGGAGCTGATGGTGCGCCGCGCCACCGGCCGGGTCGCCTTCGGCAGGCCCCTGGCCGACCAGGGTGTCGTCCAGGAGCAGATCGCCGAGTCGCGGCTGGCCATCGAGCAGGCCCGGCTACTGGTGCTCAAGACCGCCTGGATGATCGACAGGTACGGCGCGAAGGCCGCGCGCAACGAGATCGCCGCCATCAAGGTGGCCGCGCCCCGCGCCGCGGTGGCCGTCATCGACCGCGCCATCCAGGTCCACGGCGGAGCCGGGGTCAGCGACGTCGTACCGCTGGCGGAGATGTACGCGGGAGCGCGCGCCATGCGGATCTTCGACGGCCCCGACGAGGTGCACCTGCGCTCGCTGGCCCGCCGCGAGATCAAGCGGTATTCCTGACCCCCTCGCCGCGGGCCCCGAGGTCGTCCTCCGCGGGGCCCGCGGCACCTTCCGCGCGGCGTCGGCGGCCCGGAACCGACCCGCCCTCGGACCGACCGTGGACGCCCCGGAGGAGGGCCGCCGGGGGAGGGCTCCCCGGTGCCGGGGCGGTCAGCACCGAGTGGCCGGTCAGTAGCCCAGACCGTCGCCGAACACCAGGTCGGTTCCGGGGATGTCCACCGGCAGCCGCCCCGACGGGGACACCGTCCCGGCGATCACCCGGGCGGCGGCGGTGCGGGACACCTCCATCGACGAGTAGACGGCCAGGTAGGCGTCCAGCTCGGGCAGGGCGCTGATGTCGTAGGGGGTTCCCTGCGCCACCACGACGACCGGGGCGCCGGACGCCCGCGCCTGCGCCACCAGGTCCCGCTGCTCGGCGTCGCCGCGCGCCCCGTCGGTGCCCACCACGACCACGTCGGCGTCGGAGGCGGAGGCGGCGAGGGGGTGCCCGAGGTCCTCCAGCGCCGCGCCGATCCGCTCGCCTCCCGGCCCCAGCACCCGCACCGACGCGCCTTCCGCCAGCGGCAGCACGCCGTTGTTGCGCAGCAGGGTCACCGAGGCGTCGGCCGTCCGCTGGGCCGCCTCGCGGTGCCCGGTGTGGTCGGCCACCCCGGCCGCGGCCTCGGGGTCGACCGGCTCGGCGTCGAGGAGGCCGCGCCGCAGCTTGAGCCGCAGGATCCGCAGCACCGACTCGTCCAGCCGCTCCTCGCCGATCCGCCCCTCCTCCACGGCCGCCAGGACCGCGGAGTAGGCGAGGTCCAGGTCGGGCGGCATCAGCAACTGGTCGGCTCCGGCGAGCACCGCGCGCACCGCGACCTCGCCGTCGTCGTGGCTCTGGCGCACCCCCTCCATGTTGAGCGCGTCGGTGGTGACCACGCCGTCGTAGCCGAGCTCCTCGCGCAGCACGCCGGTGATGAGGTCGGGGGAGAGGGTCGCGGGCTCCTCCGAGCTGTCGAGCCGCGGCATGAGCACGTGCGCGGTCATGATCATGTCGATGTCGGCCTCGACCAGCCGCCGGAACGGCGGCAGGTCGATCCGCTCCCAGTCCTCGCGGGTCTTGTCGATGACGGGCAGGCCGGTGTGGCTGTCCACGTCGGTGTCGCCGTGGCCGGGGAAGTGCTTGGCGACCGCCACCACCCCGCCCGCCTGGAACGCCTCGGCCTCGGCCGCCGCGAGTTCGCCGACCAGGTCGGGGTCGGAGCCGAAGGAGCGGATGCCGATGACCGGGTTGTCCGCGTTGACGTTGACGTCGGCCACCGGCGCGTAGTCGAGGTTGATGCCGACCGCCGAGAGCTGCTCGGCGGTGGTCGAGGCCAGTTCGGCCGCCTTGTCGGGGTCGCGGGTGGCGCCCACCGCCATCGCGTCGGGGAAGCGCGCGCCGAACGGCAGCCGGGAGACCATTCCCTGCTCCTCGTCCACCCCGAGGAACAGCGGGATGCCCGCGCCGCTGGCCGCGGCGAGTTCCTGCAGTCCGTTGGACATGGTCGCGACCTGCGCCGGGTCCTGCAGGTTGTCGGGGAAGTAGATGAACCCGCCCGGGTGGTACCGCCCGACCACGTCGGCGTTCTCCTCTGCGGTGGTGCCGACGAGGACGGGGACGAACAACTGGCCGACCTTCTCCTCGAGGCTCATCTCCGCCAGCAGTTCCGCCGCCGCGGCCTCCGGGTCGGTCGAGGTGAGGGTCTGCGCCGGGCGGTCCCCCGGATGCGGGTCGGTCCCTCCTCCGCCGCACGCGGTCGTGAGGAGCAGGACTGCGGCGCCGGCCAGCACGGGGAGACGTCGAAAGGACATGGACACCTTCAGCGGACGTTCGACGGGACGGGGCCAGCCTAGAACGTCCGGCGGCCGCGCGCGGACCGACGCGGCCTTCCCCGGCCCCGCGACACCGCGTCCGACCTGCTTCTCGGTGGAACACACGTTTCACGGCGGACGTGGGGGTACCAGCCCCATGACACGGCGGGAGAACCGCCGCACACCGTGTCCGCGGCCAACCCCGCAGCGGTGCCTCCCGTCTTCTCCCTCCGAGGGACGTCGCGCCCTCCCCACGGGAAAGGAGAGCAGAGGCCGTGCCCCACACCAACGGACCGCGTCCGGTCTTCGACCCCGATCTTCCGTCCGAGGCCGCCGCGCGACTGCGCCGCGACCTGGAGCGGCTGCCCCGGGGCGGCGGGCCCCCGCCGCGCTGGCTCGCCTCCCGCTCCGCGCGGCTCGCCGTCGCGGCCGCCCCGCCGCTGGCCGCCGCCGGGCTGCTCCCGCTGTCGCTGTACTCCGGCTCCGCGCTCCTCGCGCTGTTCTTCCTGCTGGCACTGTTGGTCAACTGCGCCATCGGCATCACCGTCGCCGAGGACGTCGACCTCCACGACTTCGTCACCGCGCTGCTGCTGTCTCCGCTGACCGCCGTCCCCCTGTTCCTCCTCGCCCGGATCATCGAGTCCGGTCTGGTCGCGGTCGGCATCCCGCCCGACGGCGGCCTCGGCGCGGAGGACGGTCTCCTCTCCTCGATGCGCGTCTCGGTCGCGGTCCTGCTCGTCCTCGTCGGAACCGTCGCGCCCTGGGGGATTCTCCACGCCACCAGGTCCGCCGTGCTCGCGGCCACCCACCGCGGGCGCTATCTCGTCGAGCGGGACTTCGGCGGCTGGCCGCCCACGGTGGAGGCCAGGACGATGGCGGCCGTCCAGCAGGCCGTCGACCGCGTCCGGGAGGGGGCCGAGGTGCTCGGCGACTCCTTCGACAGGCGGGCCGCCCTGACCCTGCTGCGCGAACAGGAGTGGCGCATCGCCCAGGACCTGGTACGGCACCGCAGGCACCGGCTGGAACTGGAGGAGCGCCGCCGTGAGGCCGTCTCCGAGCGGGTCCGCGAGGCACTGCGCCCCCAGGAGGAGGCCGTACGGGCCTCCTGGGGGGCCATCACCGAGCGGGCGGACGCGGTCATCGACTACGGCAGGAGCGTGCACGACGCCGTGGTCGCCCACCGCGAGTGGGAGCAGTGCGAGGAGATCACCCGGAGCAACGACTCCTACGCCGACCTCGTCGCCTCCTCGACCTCCGGCACACTCGACACCGAAGCGCTGGCCGCCGACACCACCCAACTCCGGGCGGCCCGCGAGGCCCGCGACGAACGGGTGCGAGAGGCCATGCGGGCGGGCGAGTGGCTGACCCACGCCCTGAGATAGCCGACGCCGAGAGCCCCGTCCGCGACCGCGGGGCCCGTGGGGCCGCCGCGGCGGACGTCAGTCCTCGTCGGCGGCCGCGATCTCGGCGAGGCGGTCCAGCAGCTCCTCGGCGCCCTCGCCCTCGGCGGTGACCACGATCTCCTCGCCGCTGCGCACTCCCAGTGTCAGCACCGCCAGCATGCTCGTGGCCGGCACACCCGCGCCGCCGGGGCGGGCGACCCGCACCTCACCGTCGAACGCGGCAGCCGCCGCGACGAACCGCGCCGCGGGACGGGCGTGCAGTCCGACCGGGGAGGCCACCGTGACCCGACGTTCGGCCACGGCTCATCCCCGCCCCGCGAACGAGGACCGGGGCGGCTCCGGGTCGCGCAGCGAGAGCCGCGGCCAGGCCACCTGGGTCAGGTGCTCCACGACGAGGTCGGCCTGGGTCAGCGCCTCGGGCGGATGGGTGGTCGTGATGCCGACGACCCGCATCCCCGCGCCGCGGCCCGCCATGATCCCCGCCGGGGTGTCCTCGAAGACCACGATGTGCTCGGGCTCGTGGCCGAGGATCTCGGCTCCGCCGAGATACCCCTGGGGATGCGGCTTGCCCACGGTGACGTCGCCCGCGGTGACCAGTCCCCGGAACATCCCGCGAACCCCCAGCCATTCGAGGGCGCTTTCGGCCCACTCCCGTCCGGCGGAGGTGACCAGCGCGAACGGCACCCCTTGGGAGTGCAGGTGGTGCAGGAACGCCACCGACTCGGGCAACGGCGCCACCTGCGGCAGGTCGGGGTCCTGGCCGTGGCGCCACAGCTCGTCGAAGATCTGCTCCAGGCTCTCCCCGGGAAACAGGTGGGGGAGCTCGGCCACGACGTCCCCGCCGCGCCGCCCCATGAACCGGCGCAGCAGCGCCTCGTCGGGGGTGATGCCGCGTGCCCGCAGCAGTCTGGCCCACACGGCCGCGCTGCGGGGTTCGCTGTTGATCAGAGTTCCGTCGAGGTCGAACAGGGCCGCGCGCGGCGGCACGAACTCGGTGTCGGTTTCCCTCAGGCCCATCGAAACAGCAGTTCCCCTCGTTTGACTTCTCCGCTGACCGGCCGGGAGATGACGTCGCCGTCGGCGTCCAGCGCGACGATCGGCACGATCGGGGAGATCCCGCTGGCCACGACCGCGGCGGGATTCCATCGGATCAGCGGCTGGCCCGCCGTGACCTCCTGGCCTTCGGCGACCAGGAGTTCGAACCCCCGGATCAGGGGGAGGCGGACCGTGTTGATCCCCAGATGCACCAGGATTCCCTTGCCGCGGGCGCTGCGCACCACGAACGCGTGCGGATGGAAGCTGACGATCCGGCCGGTGATCGGCGCGATCGCCTCCTGGGGTTCCTGTCGGGGGTCGATAGCGGTTCCCGGACCGACCAGGCCCTGCGCGAACGTCGGTTCGGGGACCCTGGCGAGCCCCACAGCCGCACCCGTCACGGGGGCGAGTACCGCAAGCACGCTCCTACCTCCTTCACCGACCGGGGCGTCGTCGGACGGCAGCAGCCACCCGGACTCGCGAGGTGCCGTGGGTCACAGCAGAGCTTAGGCCGGAGCGTTCCGGAAACCTAGCCGGTGGGCGGAAAAACGCGTGGCCGCTCCCTGCCATCGGGAGGGGAGCCCCTCCCGATGGCGGGGCCGGCAGCGTGGACGGCGACGGCCCCGGGGCTCGGGGCCCCGGGGCCGTCGCCGTCCGGTGGTGTCACACGCGCGTCTTGGGAGCGCCGTGGCACTTCTTGTACTTCTTGCCGGAGCCGCACGGGCAGGGCGCGTTGCGCGGAGTGTTGGCGTACTCCGCCTCACCGTTCTCGGTGTGCTTCTCCACACCGCCGCCCTCGCTCGGACCGGTGTACTGCAGTTTCGCGGGCTTGGCGGCCCTGCTCAGCCCGGGAACCACCACCTCCGACTCCTTCGTTCCGTCGGCGGCCCCCACCTTCTCGGCCTTCGCGGCCCCCACCTTCTCGGCCTTCTCAGGTTCCTCGGCGGAGTCCCTCCCCGCCGCCTCGGCCTTCTCGGGCTCCTCGGCCTTCTCGGAGTCCGGGGTCACCACGGGGACCGCGGAGGCGGTGGTGGCCGCCGACGCGGCGGTGATCCCGTTCTCCTGCGGCCGGTTCACCCGGACCTCGACGTTGAACAGGAAGCGGACCGACTCCTCCTTGATGCCTTCGAGCATCTCCTGGAACATGTCGTAGCCCTCCCGCTGGTACTCGATCAGCGGGTTGCGCTGCGCCATGGCACGCAGGCCGATGCCCTCCTGGAGGTAGTCCATCTCGTAGAGGTGCTCACGCCACTTGCGGTCCATGACCTGCAGGATGATCTGGCGCTCGACCTCGCGCATGGTCTTCTCGCCGAGCTCGGACTCGCGGCGCTCGTAGACCTCGTGGGCGTCCTCGCGGACCCGTTGGCTGATGATCTCCGGGGTCAGCGAAGAGATGTCGCCGCCGTTCTCCTCGATCAACCGGTCGGCGGTGAAGCTCACCGGGAAGACCTGGGAGAAGGCGGTCCACAGGCGGTCGAGGTCCCAGTCCTCCGGCTCGCCCTCGACGGTGGCGGAGCGGACGTAGCCTTCGAGGACGTCATCGATCATGCCCTCGACCTGCTCGCGCAGGTCAGCGCCTTCCAGCACCTTGCGGCGCTCGGCGTAGACCACCTTGCGCTGCCGGTTGAGGACCTCGTCGTACTTGAGGACGTTCTTGCGGATCTCGAAGTTCTGCTGCTCGACCTGGCCCTGGGCGCTCTGGATGGCCTTGGTGACCATGCCCGACTCGATCGGCTGGTCCTCGGGGAGGTTCAGACGCTCCATGATCATCTGAACCCGGTCGCTGTTGAACAGCCGCATCAGGTCGTCCCTGAGCGACAGGTAGAAGCGGGACTTGCCGGGGTCGCCCTGGCGGCCCGAACGGCCGCGCAACTGGTTGTCGATCCGCCGGGACTCGTGGCGCTCGGTGCCGAGCACGTACAGCCCACCGGCCTCGACGACCTGCTCGTGCTCGGCCTCGACCTCCTTCTTGGCCTTCTCCAGCGCCTCCGGCCACGCCGCCTCGTACTCCTCGGGGGTCTCCAGCGGGGACAGGCCGCGCTGCTGCAGCTCCTCGTCCGCGATGAAGTCGGGGTTGCCGCCCAGCATGATGTCGGTACCGCGACCGGCCATGTTGGTGGCCACGGTGACCGCTCCGAGCTTGCCCGCCCGCGCCACGATGGACGCCTCACGCGCGTGGTTCTTGGCGTTGAGCACCTCGTGCGGGATACCGCGCCGCTTGAGCATCTTGGACAGCAGCTCGGACTTCTCGACGCTGGTGGTGCCCACGAGCACCGGCTGGCCCTTCTCGTGGCACTCGGCGATGTCCTCGACGACGGCCTCGAACTTGGCCTCTTCGGTCTTGTAGACGACGTCGCGCAGGTCCTCGCGGACCATCGGCTTGTTGGTGGGGATGGGCACGACGCCGAGCTTGTAGGTCTGCTGGAACTCCGCCGCCTCGGTGGCCGCCGTACCGGTCATGCCGGCCAGCTTGTCGTAGAGGCGGAAGTAGTTCTGGAGGGTGATCTTGGCGAGCGTCTGGTTCTCGTCCTTGATCTTCACCTTCTCCTTGGCCTCGATGGCCTGGTGCATGCCCTCGTTGTAGCGGCGCCCCCGCAGGACACGGCCGGTGAACTCGTCGACGATGAGCACCTCGCCGTCCTTGACGATGTACTCCTTGTCCTTGCGGTAGAGCTCCTTGGCCTTGATGGCGTTGTTGAGGAAGCTGATCAGCGGGGTGTTGACCGCCTCGTACAGGTTCTCGATGCCCAGCCAGTCCTCGACCTTGGCCACGCCGGACTCGGTGATGCCCACGGTGCGCTTCTTCTCGTCGACCTCGTAGTCGACGTCCCTGCGCAGCCGCGGGGCGATCTTGGCGAACTCGGTGTACCAGCGCGAGTTCTGCTCGGCGGGACCGCTGATGATCAGCGGGGTGCGCGCCTCGTCGATCAGGATGGAGTCGACCTCGTCGACGATCGCGAAGTGGTGTCCGCGCTGCACGCAGTCGTTGATCGACCGCGCCATGTTGTCGCGCAGGTAGTCGAAGCCGAACTCGTTGTTGGTCCCGTAGGTGATGTCCGCCTGGTAGGCCTTGCGGCGGGCGGCCTGGGACATCTCCGGGGAGACGACGCCGACCTCGAGCCCGAGGAACCGGTAGATGCGCCCCATGTTCTCGGCGTCGCGACGCGCCAGGTAGTCGTTGACGGTGACCACGTGGACGCCCTTGCCGGTGAGCGCGTTGAGGTAGACGGCGAGCGTCGCGGTGAGCGTCTTGCCCTCACCGGTCTTCATCTCGGCGATGTTGCCGAAGTGAAGGGCCGCGCCGCCCATGAGCTGCACATCGAAGTGTCGCTGTCCCAGAGTCCGCTTGGCCGCCTCCCGGACGGTGGCGAACGCCTCGGGCAGCAGGTCGTCCAGCTCCTCACCGTCTTCGAGTCGCTGTTTGTACTCGTCGGTGAGCTCTCGCAGTTCGGCGTCGCTGAGATCGACGAAATCATCCTCGATGGAGTTGATCTGGTCCTTGAGCTTCTTCAGCCTGCGCAGGATTTTGCCCTCGCCTGCGCGCAGGACCCTGTCGAGTATGCCTGGCACTTCTAATGCGCTCCTCGCGATCGTGGCCCGCATCCGGAGACGGGACGCATCCATCCCCCACAGCTTCCATCGTAGGAGAGCCTATTGCCTCCCCAGGCATATCTGCGTACCGCGAAGTCGGAAATACGGGGAGTGATCATCTGGAGCGGGAAGAAGTCCCGTCCCCGTCGGCGTCGTCGGCATCGAGGAACTTCTCCCGGATGGCGTAGACGGCCGCCTCGGTCCGCGAGTGCAACTGGAGTTTCTCCAGGATGTTGCGGACGTGGTTCTTCACCGTGTTGTCCGAGATGTAGAGCCGGTCGGCGATGTCGCGGTTGTTCAGCCCCCGCGCGACCAGACGCAGCACCTCGGTCTCGCGTCCGGTCAACCGGGGGACCGAGGCCGGCTGGCTGCGCCCCCGCTCCCCGTCCTTGCGCGCCAGTGCCGCGAACTCGCCGATGAGCTTGGTGGCCATGGAGGGGTTGATGAAGGACTGGCCGTTGGAGACCGCCCGCACGGCCTCGGGGAGTTCGACCACCGAGATCTCCTTGAGGAGGTAGCCCGTCGCGCCGGCCTTGAGCGCCTCGAAGAGGTCCTCCTCCTCGTCACTCATCGTGAGCATCACGATCTTGGCGTCGGGGACGGCGCTCTTGATTCCCGAGCAGGCGGTGATCCCCCCGGCCCTGGGCATGCGCACGTCCAGGAGCACGACGTCGGGGCGGAGCGCCGCGGCCCGGGCCACCGCCTCCTCCCCGTCTCCGGCCTCCCCCACCACGTCGATGTCCGGTTCCTCCGCGAGAACGGAGACCAGCCCTCTCCGGAAGAACGCGTGGTCGTCGACGACGAGCACCTTGATGGATCCCAGTCGGGTGGGGGGAGTCCCGCTCACTGCCTGTGTTTCCTTCCTCCCGCGCGGTGGCGTCACACGGGTGCGGGCATTGCGGCCCCCGGAGCCGTTTCTTCGCTTCCGGAAGGCGTGGCCATGCCCGGTTTCCGGCGTACCGGGAATTCCCGGAGGAATCCACCGAAGCGCCGTACCCCATGGTGCGCCGCGCCCGACCGCGGGCCGGACGCGGCGCACCGGGACGCTATTCAGATGTAGGAAACTTTATTCCATGAGGCGCAACACGCCATAGTTGAACCCCTTGCGGCGGTAGACCACGCTGGGCGAGCCCTGCTCCTTGTCGCGGAAGAGGTAGAAATCGTGTCCCACCAGCTCCATTTCCATTAGGGCCTGGTCAATGGTCATGGGTTCGGCGTGGTGGAATTTCTCGCGGACGACCACGGGGGCGCCGCCCTGCGTGTCGAGTTCGACGAACTCGTCGGCGAACGCGTCGTCCACGGCGGCTCCGTCGAACTCCTCCTCGGTCTCCACCGTCTCCTCACGGCGCTCCACGGTGGTCCGCGTCTGGGTCACCGTGTCGAGCGGGGACTCGGTGGGCAGTTGCGCGGTGGCGGCGGCGACGGAGACCAGGCTGCGGCTTCCCTTGTGCACCTTGCGGCGGTCGGCGACCTTGCGCAGCCGGGACTCGATTCGGTCGAGGGCGAGGTCCAGGGCGGTGTAGCGGTCGTCCGCGGCGGCTTCCCCCCTGATCACCGGGCCACCGGAGCGGATGGTCAGCTCAACCCGCTCGCGGTGGTCGGCGAGCTTCGGGTTGCGCTCCTTGGACACCTCCACATCGACGCTCATCATGTCCTTGTGGTCCCACTTGTGGAGCTTGGCCAGCTTGTGCTCGACGTGGCGCCGGAACTTGTCGCTGACTCCTGTGCGTCGACCCTTGACGATGATGTCCACAAGACCCCCTTCATCGCGTGGCCGCCCGTGTGCGGCGGCCAGCCGAGTGGTGTGTGCCCCGTTCGCTGTACGCGCCGGGTTGCTCGTCTCTTCCTCCTCTCTCGCCACAGCGGCCACAGGCCTTCCTGATGGGCGTATACCCCTGCGTCTCACGGTCCTCACCGGCCACTGGTCCCGTGTTCGACCGGAGGCGGCACGCCGCGGCCTGCCGTGAGGCGGCGGTCTGTCGGGGCGGGACGCGGATCACGTCCGCGGGAGGAAGAAGAGGCGTCGGGGCCGTCCGAACACGTGGGCTCCCGCCCACCGGTGCCGAATCCACAGGGGGGGCGCCCCTCCGGGCGCGCCCCGTGTGGACAGGAAGTGCCACCCGTCCGGCCGACCTGGTCTTCGTCCCCACATCCGCCTGCTGAGAGGCTCGCGGCGCTTGTGCGCCACTACTGCTCTTCTCCCTGGTCAGGAGGGCATCGGACCCTCCGAAGGGGCAGGACTTACCTCTAAGCCGCACCGTGATCAGTCGACGAAAAGTCGCCTTACGTGGGCCGTTTCGCCTGCGGCTGGCATCGGCTTGCCGACCCGGCGCCTCCACTGGGAGGGCGCCGCGTTCGACGCAACCACGGACCCGGACGGGTGCCATACCTGGAACGCTAGCCCGAGATCGGCCAGTTGTCAGGTGCTGTTTCCCAACGACTTCGCCGGCACGCCCCGAGAACTTCACAAACCCGACAACAAATCGGGGAACGGGCCGGTGTCGGAACCGCTCCCCCTCCGCCCGGTGTGGCCGTACTCACCTCCGAACCGCCCGGTCCCGGGCCCGCGCTCGGTCACCACGGCGGCGCCGCTGACCCGGACCCCCGTCGCGCCGAGCGCCCGGACCGCCTCGGCCAGGGTGGCGCCGGTCGTGAGCACGTCGTCGACGACGACGGCCGCCCCCTCCTCCGGCGGGAGGCCGCCGTGGGAGCGCGCCCGCATCGCACCGGCCAGGTTCGACCACCGCGCCGCCGAGTCGAGTCCCACCTGGTCGCGGGTGGCGTGGACGTAGCGCAGCGCGGACACCGCCCGGGCGTCGACCCCCTGTCCGCGCAACCGGGCCGCCGCGATCGTGCTCAGTGTCCGCACCGGGTCGTAGCCCCGCTGCCGGGTGGCCGCGGCCCGTCCGGGAACGGGGACCAGCCTGATCCGCCGCGCCGTGGGCGCCGCCGCCCGCACCGCGCCGGCCAGTCCGCGGGCCAGCCGCTCCCCGAGTGCCCTGCGTCCACCGTTCTTGAAGGCCAGCAGGACCGCGCGGCCTCGTCCGGCGTGGGGGCCCACCGCCCAGACCGGCGGGCAGCCCCGCCGGGACCGACAGCGCCACGGCCCCTGGTCGAGCGCCTCCGCGCACGCCGCGCACACCACCGCTCCGCCGAGGCCGCATCCGGCGCACCGCTGCTCCAGCACCAGGTCGCCCAGCGCCGCCGTCCATCCGGAGAGGACCGAGAGAATCGCCATGCCTCCACGGTGCGCCCGCGCCGCGGAACGTCGCCACACGGACCTTCCGCCTGTGGAAAACCCTCCGGGGTCCCCGCTCCCTTCGGCGTCAGCCCGGGTAGACCGGGTTGGTGCCCTCGACCGCGCGGCTCCACATGAGGCGGTCGCTGGAGGAGGAGACGGTGTCCTCCTCGGTGCCCGACAGCAGGGGCATGCCGGGAGCCGCGGTGATGGTCTTCATGTCGACGCCCGTCACCGCGCCCGCGCTGGTGGACTCCCCGCTCCCGTTGAGCGGAACCAGGTAGGCCTGTATCGCGCCGCGGTCCTTCTGCCCCAGGACCGCCAACTGGTCGGCGCCGCGCCAGGACAGGTCGGTGACGGTGGCCAGGTCGGTGGCCAGGGGCAGGAAGCCCCGGAGGGACACCTCCGACTCGTCGTGGACGACACGGCCGACCAGCACCCTGCCGGTGTCGGAGGTCCCGGTCAGGACCGCGACGCGGGTGCCGTCCCTGGAGACCTGCAGCCCGACGGCCGGGACCTCCGACAGTTCCGGCGCGTGGACCTCGACCGGGTCGGCTCCGTCGGGCAGCAGCCACAGCCGGCTGCGCCCGGTC
The DNA here is from genome assembly GCF_003574835.2 of Thermobifida halotolerans. Classification (NCBI taxonomy): domain Bacteria; kingdom Bacillati; phylum Actinomycetota; class Actinomycetes; order Streptosporangiales; family Nocardiopsidaceae; genus Thermobifida; species Thermobifida halotolerans. The sequence continues at coordinate 3,437,955 of NZ_CP063196.1, forward strand.
TCCTCGGCCTCCGCGGACCGGCCGGACTGCTCCGCACCGGTGTCCCCCGGTTCGGTGTCGTCGTCGAGGGCCTCCTCCTGCTGGACCTCCTCCACCTCGGCGGAGAGGGCCTCCAGGACCCACAGGTTGCCGTAGCCGTCCCAGGACAGCGCGACGTAGTCGCCTCCCTCGAGGACGGTCGCGTACTCGCTTCCCGCGGCGAGCCGGGCGACGCGCACCGAGCCGTCGTCCGGTGAGATGCCCGCCACCCTCTCCTCGTCGAGGGAGACCGCGTGCTCCTCCAGCAGCACGTGCCCCTGCCCCGCCGCTCCCGGGGCGAGGGCCTCCTGCCCGTCGACGTCGAGCGACCACAACTGGCCGTCCCGCACGAAGTAGGCGCGCGGCGATCCGGTCATCCCCGCCGGGTTCACCGAGTTCCACTCCTGGCTGCTGGCCTGGAGAATGCCGTCCTCGACGCCGGGGAGCTCCACCTCCTCGCCGTTGATCAGCAGCGTGAACTCCTGGATCTCGGGGAGCTGCTTGAGGGTCCACACGAGCTGGGCGCCCATCCCGAAGAGCCGTTCGGAGTCGGCCGCCGAGGCCCGGGGGGAGTCGAGGTTCACGGTGACGTTTCCCGAGGAGTAGGCCACCGACGCCGTGGTCCCCTCGGGGAAGGACGTGCGCACCGCGGGGGTCAGCCAGTCGGTGGCCCCCTCCACCAGCATCCCGACCAGGCGCTGGGCGAGCTGCTCGGTGATGCCCACCGCGGAGTGCACCGGCAGGAAGACCGGGTCCGGCACGAGGGTGCTCAGGTCCTGGTTGAAGTAGTACAGGTTGAGGGGGCGGTACACCCGGTTCACGTCCTGGCGGCTCAGCAGGATGTCGTCGGGCAGGTCGTCGATCCGCCACTCGTCGTCCTCCTTGGTCAGGTGGAAGACGACGTCGATGGTCTGGCCCTGCTCGGCCGCCACGTACTGCCCGTCGGAGCGGATGGTCGCGTACAGCGGGGTGCGCACGCGCACCTGGGCGGTCCGCCCCTCCTCCACCGTCTCCACGTCGAAGCGGACGGCGTCCATCTCCTCGTAGACGAGCACCTGGTCGCTGGGTTCCCAGACCCTGCTCTGCTCCTCGGTCATGTACAGCCGGGCCGCCTCGTGGTTCTCCTCGAAACTGCCCATGTCCTTGAGGAAGCCGCGGACCAGGGTGTTCTCGCCCCATCCCGGCTGCGGTCCGGCGGGCAGCAGCCGGGTGAAGGTGTCGACCTGGTTGCCGAACCTGTCGCCCCTGCCCTCGAAGGTGGGCCCCCCGGTGGGCACGCTGGCGCACCCCGACAGCGCCGCCACGAGACAGAACGCCCAGACAGCGGCGTCGATCCGGCCTCGCCGTCCGATCACGTTTCCTCCCCCGCGCCCGCTCCGCGCACGGTCTCCAGACCCACCTGCTGGCCGCTGAACACCGACAGCGTTCCTCCCAGCGCGACCTCCGGCGGCACCAGCGGCAGCGGGGAGCCCCGCAGCTCGGTACCGGACACCCGCGGCAGCGACAGCCGGAACTGCGACCCCTCGCCGGGCCTGCCCCACGCCTGGAGCCAGCCCCCGTGCAGTTGCGCGTCCTCCTTGGCGATGGACAGCCCCAGACCGGTTCCGCCCGTGGTGCGCGCCCGGGCCGGATCGGCCCGCCAGAAGCGGTCGAAGCACAGGTGCTCCTCTCCCTCCTTGAGGCCGACCCCGAAGTCGCGGACCGCCACCGCCACGGCGTCCCGGTCCCCGGCCGCCGTCACGACGACGTCCTTGCCCTCGCTGTGCTCGATCGCGTTGACGATGAGGTTGCGCAGGATGCGGTTGATGCGGCGGGCGTCGAACTCGGCGGCGCACGGTTCCGCGGGCAGCCGCAGCACCACCTTGATCCCGCGCTTCTCCGCGATCTGCTCGGCCTCGCTGACGGCCTTGAGGACCGAGTCGCGGATGTCGGTGCGCTCGACGGCCAGCGTGGCGGCCCCGGCGTCGTGCCTGCTGATCTCCAGCAGGTCGGCGAGCAGCTCCTCGAAGCGCTCCAGTTGGCTCTGCAGCAGCTCCACGGAGCGCCGCATCGTGGGGTCGAAGCCGTCGCGCTCCTCGAACAGCAGGTCCCCCGCCATGCGGATGGTCGTCAACGGGGTGCGCAGCTCGTGCGAGACGTCGGAGACGAACTGGCGCTGGACCTTGGACAGCTCCTCCAACTCCTGGATCTTCTCCTGGAGGCTGCCCGCCATGTCGTTGAAGGACACCGCCAGGCGCGCGAGGTCGTCCTCGCCGCGCACCCGCATCCGCTCCGACAGGTCCCCGGAGGACAGCCTCTCGGCCGAACTCGCGGCCTGGCGCACCGGCGTGACCACCTGCCGGGTGACCACGTAGGCGATGGCCGCCAGCAGCAGGACCATCACGGAGGCGACCAGGACCAGAGTGCGCTGCACCAGGTCGAGCATCTGCTGCTCGTTGTCCAGGGGGAAGAGGTAGTAGAGCTCGTAGGCGCTGGACAGTTGGGCTCCCACGGCGAGTCCGGGCTCACGCTCGGCGCCGCGGACGATCTCGGTGTAGCGACCGTGCTGGGTGTCGCCGGCGCTGTCCTGCACCTCCTCCCGCAACTGCGCGGGCACGCTGCCCTCTCCGACCCCGCCGCTGGCCCGGCCGGTCATGCCGCCCACCGAGGGCAGGATCACCACGTCGTACAGGCCGGTGGACCCGCTGCGCGCGCTGAGTTCCTCGACGATCTCGTCGAGTTGGCGTTCGGGGTCCTGCTGGCCGCTGTCCTGGAGGATGCCCAGGGCGGTGGTCAGACCGATGTGGTGGTCGCTGAACGCGGCCTGCTCCTTGGCCTTGAGCAGGTCGGAGCGGACCTGCTGCACCATGAAGAACCCCAGGACCGCGGTGACCAGCACCGACGCCACCAGGGTGGTGGTGACCACGCGCAGCTGCAGGGAGCGCCGCCACCGCGAGTGCACGGCGGTGACGAGGGTGCGGGCCAGGCGCTGGGTGACCAGGTACCCGGCGCGCAGCGCGTTCCCCGTCCGCTGCCATCGCGTGGACGCGGCCTCCCCGTCCGTGGCGGGGACAGCCGCGTTCGCACCGGGGACGATGTCCGACACCGCTTCCGTCCTCGTCCGCCTCAGGCGACACCGGCCTTGTATCCGACGCCCCGCACCGTGACCACGATCTCCGGGTGCTCGGGGTCTTTTTCGATCTTGGCCCGCAGCCGCTGGACGTGCACGTTGACCAGCCGGGTGTCGGCGGCGTGCCGGTATCCCCACACCTGCTCCAGCAGCACCTCGCGGGTGAAGACCTGGCGGGGCTTGCGCGCGAGCGCGACGAGCAGGTCGAACTCCAGCGGGGTGAGGCTGATCGGCTGGTCGCCGCGGCGGACGGAGTGCCCGGCGACGTCGATGGTGATGTCACCGATCTGCAGCACCTCGGGAGCGGGCTCCTCGGTGCGGCGCAGTCGGACCCGGATGCGGGCCACCAGCTCCTTGGGCTTGAACGGTTTGACGATGTAGTCGTCGGCGCCGGACTCCAACCCGAGAACGATGTCCACCGTGTCGCTCTTGGCGGTGAGCATCACGATGGGGACACCGGACTCGGCGCGGATCTGACGGCACACGTCGATGCCGTCCGCGCCGGGCAGCATGAGGTCCAGCAGCACCAGGTCGGGCTTGGTCTCGCGGAAGGCCTCCAGGGCCTTGTCCCCGTCGTGGACGAACGACGGCTCGAAGCCTTCGCCTCTGAGCACGATGCCCAGCATTTCGGCGAGAGCGAGGTCGTCGTCGACGACCAGTACGCGTCCCTTCATCAGTTCTCCGGCGTCGGTCGACATCCCCCTCAGGGACGACTCCGGTCCGCCTTCTCCTTTCCGGACACTCTCAAGGGGCAGAAACTTCGAAAATCTTTCAGCCGGGTCCCCGTCGGCTCGACCGCAGACCCCGGTTGTGGCGGCGCAACGCCGTGGCGGCGCTCTCCGGTCGCACCGGACCGTCGCCGCTGGGCGGTCGGTTGCGGGCTCCTCCGCCCCACCCTGCCGCCTGTCCGCCCTTCCGTCCAGTGCGGACGGCGGCGTTCTTTCCAGAAACCAGGACGTCAGATAACAAAAGCATACAAAACCCGGAGATGGCCGCAGGTTGGGCGATATACGACCGACCCGCCCCCTTCTCCGACATCCTGACCGTGGGTCGAACTCGCATAACGTTGGGAGTGCCGCGTCACGGAACACCCGTACGGTCGACAGGAGGTCCCATGCCCGAGGAGGACGGTCAGGAGTGGCGTGCCCCCGGCGGGCCGCCTTCTCCCAGCCAGCCCCCCAAGCAGGACATTACCGCAGATCACATCCCCGGCGGAGAAAATCGCACATTCGCTCCCGCTCCCGGGCAGCCTCCTGCTCCGCCCCGGGGAGCGCCGGGTGCGCCGCCTCCCGCGGCCCCCGGGACGGGTGCTCCGCCGGACTGGGCGCCGCCGCCGGTGTTCCCCTGGTCCGCGCCGGGGGCGTCCCCCGGAGGTGCGCCCGCGCCTCCCCCAGGCCCGGCCGCACCGGGACGGACGCCGCCGTCCGGTCCCGGGGAAGCCGCCCCGGGCGGCTCCGAGCGGCCGGAACCGGCCGCACTGCGCCCCTACGCCCTGGGCGACCTGCTCAACGGCGGCTTCGGCTACCTGCGCGACAACCCGCGGACCGTCTTCGGCCTGGCCTTCGTGGTCGTCGCGTTCACCAGCGTGCTGCCCGCTCTGGGCCTGACCGACCTGTTCACCGGCTACGCGGAACTGATCCGCTCCGAGACCCTCCCCTCCACCGCCCCGGGGCTGTCGGGACTCGGCACGGCGGGCTTCTACGCCGGCGCGCTGGTGCAGTCCGTGGGCAGCGGAGTGCTCCTGGGACTGCTCAGCGGCGTCGTGGGCATGACCGTGCTGGGCCGTCGGCCGTCCCTGCGCGAGGCGTTCGCGCACGTGCGCGGCAGTTGGGGGAGCCTGGCCGCCCTGGCCGGCTTCTACCTGCTGCTCTCCGGCGCGGCGCTCGTCGTGCTGGGCGTGGTGCTCGCGCTCTCCCTGGGCCTGACACTCCTGCTGCCCCTCGCCGGTCTGCCGGTGCTCTTCCTGGGACTCGCCGGGTGCGTCGCGCTGTTCGGCTGGCTGGCCGTCAAGACCTCGCTGGCCATCCCCGCCGCGATCCTGGAACGGGCGGGGCCGGGGCAGGCGCTGGTGCGCTCGTGGCGGTTGAGCACGGGCAACTTCTGGCGGATAGCGGCCGTGCTGGTCCTCTCCCACCTGCTCGCCTACGTCCTCACCAACGTGCTGACCGTCCCGTTCTCCCTGGGCGCGCTGATCGTCAGCGCCTCCCTGACCGACCTGTCCGTCATCGCCGTGGTCAGCGGCGTGCTCTCCTTCCTCGGCATACTGCTGAGCGGCTGCGTCAGCGAACCGTTCACCGCGGGCGTCACCGCGCTGCTCTATCTGGACGTGCGGATGCGCCGGGAGGCGCTGGACCTGCGGCTGCGTGAGGCGGTGCGCTCCGGTGCGACGCCCGGCCCCGAGGCCTACCTGCTCGCCCGTCCCCTGGGAGCGATGGCTTGAGCGAGATGGTGAGCCGCGACGAGGGAGCCCGGATCGCCTGGGACGAGCTGTCCGACCCGGTCTACGGCGAAGCCCAGCCGTCCCTGCTCGAACGCCTGCTCCAGTGGTTCGACGACCGACTGGAGGACCTGTTGGGGCGGGCGGAGGCGGCTCTTCCGGGCGGCTGGTGGACCCTGGGCGCGCTGCTGGTGGTCCTCGCGCTCCTGGTCGCGGCGCTCATCTGGTACCTGCGCCCGGGCCGGGTCTCCCGGCGCGCGGCCCCCCTCGACTCCTCCGCCGAGATGACCGCGGACGACCACCGCGGGCTGGCCGAGCGGCACGCCGCGCGGGGCGCCTACGCCGAGGCGATCCGGGAGCGGCTGCGCGCGGTCGTCCGCGACCTCGAGGACCGCGCCGTGATCTCCCCCAGGCTGGGACGCACCGCCACCGAACTGGCGGCCGAGGCCTCCGCCGTGCTCCCGGAGCGGCGCGCCGAACTGCACCGGGCCGCGGCACTGTTCAACGACGTCTGGTACGGCGACCGCGAGGCGACCTCCGAGGGGTACGGTCTGCTGTGCGCACTCGACGACGCGCTGCGCTCCGCCGTGCCCTCGACCCCCGCGGAGCCGCCCCGATGACGCCGCCCCCCTCCCCCCCGCCCCCCGCCGCCACGGCCTCCTCCGCGCTCTCCCCCGGCCTCGCCGGACTGTGGCGGCGGCTCCGCGGCCCACTGGCGTTCCTCCTCGTCGCCGTGGGGATCGCCACCGTCCTGGCGTGGGGTGCCCAGCCGCTGCCCGAGGGCCCCCTCGACCCCGAGGCGCCCACCCCCGAGGGGTCCCGCGCCCTGGCGCAGATCCTCGAGGACCGCGGCTCCGAGGTCACCGTCGCGCGCACGGCCGAGGAGGCGGCGTCCGCGGTCGCACCGGACTCGGTCCTGCTGGTGGTGCTGGGCGACCGACTGCTCCCCGAGGACGTCGAGCGGATCGCCGGACTGCCCGGCGAACTGGTGCTGGTGGACCCGACCGCCGAGATGCTCGACGCGCTGGCCCCCGGGGTCGAGATGGACGGCCTCTCCGAGACCGGCACGCCCGCCCCCCGGTGCGGTCTGCGGGCCGCGGTCCTGGCCGGAGCCGTCGAACTCGACCACAGACTGTACGTCGGCGGCTCCGTCGCCTGCTATCCGGGGGACGGGGGCCACGGGCTGGTCCAGACCTCCGACGGGGGACGCACGGTCACGGTGCTGGGCTCGGCCACCCCGCTGTCCAACGAGCGCCTGGGCCACGAGGGCAACGCGGCGCTGCTGCTGAACCTGCTGGCCGGGCACGACGTGGTGTGGTTCGTTCCCGACTTCCCCGAGTCCGAGGCGCCCGAGCCCGAGAGCCTGGTGCACCCGGGCTTCTTCCTGTCCCTGCCCGTGCTGCTGGCCGCGTTCGCGCTGCTGGCGCTGTGGCGCGGCCGGCGGCTGGGGCCGCTGGTGGCCGAGCGCCTTCCGGTCGTGGTGCGCGCCTCGGAGACCACGGAGGGCCGGGCGCGGCTGTACGCGTCCCGCCGGGCCCGGGACCGCGCCGCCGCCGCGCTGCGCTCGGGGCTGGTCGGCCGCCTCCGTCCGGGACTGGGGCTCGGTCCCGACGCCACCCCCGAGACGGTCGTGGCGGCTGTCTCCGCGCGCTGCGCACGCTCCCCCCAGGAGGTGCGCGTCCTGCTGTACGGCGAACCGGCCGGCTCCGATCCCTTCACGCACGACGACGCGGGACTGGTCCGACTCGCCGACGAACTCGATCGACTCGAAAGAGAGGTAAGGCAGTCGTGAGCGACGTCCACCCGGGCTCCGAGCCGTCCGCCGACTCGGCCCGACACGCCCTGATCACGCTGCGCTCCGAGGTGGCCAAAGCCGTGGTGGGCCAGGAGGAGACGGTGACCGGGCTGGTCATCGCGCTGCTGTGCCGCGGGCACGTGCTGCTGGAGGGGGTGCCGGGCGTGGCCAAGACCCTGCTGGTGCGGACGGTCTCCGCCGCGCTGTCGCTGGACCACAGGCGCGTCCAGTTCACTCCGGACCTCATGCCCGGCGACGTGACCGGGTCGATGGTCTACGACGCGCGGACCGCGAAGTTCGAGTTCCGCGAGGGGCCGGTCTTCACCAACCTGCTGCTGGCCGACGAGATCAACCGCACGCCTCCCAAGACGCAGGCCGCGCTGCTGGAGGCGATGGAGGAGCGGCAGGTCACCACCGACGGGCGCCCGATGGCGCTGCCCGACCCGTTCGTGGTGACGGCCACGCAGAACCCGGTGGAGTACGAGGGCACCTACCCGCTGCCCGAGGCCCAGCTCGACCGCTTCCTGCTGAAGCTGATCGTTCCACTGCCCGAACGCGCCCACGAGGTCGAGATGCTCGGTCGGCACGCCGCCGGTTTCGACCCCGGCGACCTGACCGCGGCGGGGGTGCGCGCGGTGGCGGGGGCGGCCGAGCTCAAGGCCGCCCGCGACGCGGTGAACGCGGTGCACGTCGCCCCGCAGGTGCTCGGCTACATCGTGGACGTCTGCCGGGCCACGCGGACGTCGCCCTCGCTGCTGCTGGGGGCCTCCCCGCGCGGTGCGACCGCGCTGCTGCGCACCAGCCGGGCGTGGGCGTGGCTGTCGGGTCGCGACTACGTGACGCCCGACGACGTCAAGGCTCTGGCGAAGGCGACCCTGCGGCACCGTGTCGCGCTGCGCCCCGAGGCGGAGCTGGAGGGCGCGACCACCGACGGTGTCCTCGACGGCGTGCTGGCCTCGGTGCCGGTTCCCCGCTGACGGACCGCCCGGCGGTGTCGGCGGGCACAACCAGGAGAGGGTTTGGTCACTGATGGCTGTCACCGGTCGTGCGGTGTTCCTGGCGTTCGTCGGGGTGGCGGCGGCGTTCGTCGCCGCGCCCGCGGGCGCCTGGGTGCCGTGGGTGGTCCTGGGGTCACTGCTGGTGGCCCTGCTGGCGGATCTCGCGCTGGCCCCGAGCTCCCGCGCGGTGCGCCTGGAACACGGGGGCGACACCTCGGCGCGGCTGGGCGACAGCGCCGAGGTGTGGCTGGTCGTCACCAATACGGGGCGGCGCACCCTGCGCGCCACCGTGCGCGACGCCTGGCGGCCCTCCGCCGGGGCCGCGCCGCGCTCCCACAGCCTGGTGGTGCCTCCCGGAGGGCGGCGTCTGGTCCGCACGGCGCTGACCCCGAGCAGGCGCGGCGACCAGTCCTGCGCGCACGTCACGGTGCGCAGTCACGGGCCGCTGCGGCTGGCGGCGCGCCAGTCCTCGCACTCGGCGCCGTGGACCGTCCGGGTGCTTCCCCCCTTCCGCAGCCGACGCCACCTTCCCGGCAAGCTGTCGAGGCTGCGGGAGCTGGACGGCCAGCACCGCGCGATGATCCGCGGCCAGGGCAGCGAGTTCGACTCGCTGCGCGAGTACGTGCCCGGCGACGACGTCCGCTCCATCGACTGGCGGGCCACCGCGCGCCGCGAGACGGTCGTGGTGCGCACCTGGCGGCCGGAGCGGGACCGCCGCATCCTGCTGGTGCTGGACACCAGCCGCACCTCGGCCGGGCGGGTGGGCGACCTGCCCCGGCTGGAGCACTCGATGGACGCGGCGCTGCTGCTGACCGCGCTGGCCGCCAGGGCCGGGGACCGGGTGGACTTCCTCGCCTACGACCGCCGGGTGCGCGCCCGGGTGCGCGCGCACGGGCGCGGCAGCACGCTGCAGGCGATCGTCTCGGCGATGGCCCCGCTGGAGCCGGAGCTGGTGGAGGTGGACGCGGCGGGGATGGTCGCCGCGGTCCTGGGCGGCCAGCGCCGCAGCCGCCAGCTGGTGGTGCTGCTCACCGATCTCAACGCCGCCGCGCTGGAGGAGGGGCTGCTGCCCCGGCTCGCCGCGCTGACCGCCCGCCACCTGGTGCTCGTGGCGGCCGTGGCCGACCCCCGCGTCACGGAGATGGCCGCTGAGCGGGGGGACACCCGGGCCGTCTACAACGCCGCCGCCGCGCAGCGGACGATCGTGGAGCGCCGCCGGGTCACCGCCGAGTTGCGCCGCCGCGGCGTCGAGGTCGTGGAGGCCGTCCCGGAGGAGCTGGCCCCGGCCCTGGCCGACGCCTACATCACGCTGAAGGCCCAGGGCAGGCTCTGAGCGGCACGCCTCGGTCCACGGCGACGATCCTGACTCGGCCGTCGCGGGGCCGGGGGCGCCTCCGGGGGGCGCTGGCGAGCACTGGCCGGACTCCGGGCTGTTCCAACGCTGTGGCCGCGACCGTGGCGTCGATGGTGCACCGACCGTCTCGGCGGGCATCTCAGGCATAGAGACGCCGCACTTCTCCACGGTGCGTTCCCGGCCGGCACGGCGCTTCCGATCACTGCCTCTTTCCGACTCCCGCACCAGCGTTCATGCCGCCCAAGGCAGCAGACCGGACTGCGGTCCGCGGGGGTTTTCACCCCGCCACCGCGACCGTCTGCGGGGCGTCGGCGATGTCGCCGGTCTCGCCCTCGTGGACGGCGCGGCGGCCCAGGGTGAACACGTAGAGCAGGAACAGGGCCTCGGCGACCACGCCGATGCCGATGCGCAGCCAGGTGATGTGCACCCAGCCGGTCACGAAGCCCTCGATGAGGCCGGAGACGAACAGCACCACCACGAGTCCCAGCGCCACCCCCATGGCGGCCCGGGCCTCCTGGCCCAGCGCCTGGGCGCGGGTGCGGTGGCCGGGGACCAGGAAGGCCCAGCCGATCCGGATGCCGACGCCGCCCGCGACGAACACGGCGGTCAACTCCAGCAGGCCGTGCGGCAGGATCAGCCCGAAGAAGACGTCGGCCTTGCCGTGGGCGGCCATCAGTCCGCCCGCCACCCCCAGGTTGGCGGAGTTGAGCAGCAGGACGTAGACCGCGGGCAGGCACAGGAACGCGCCGAAGACGATCGACTGCGCCGCGACCCAGGCGTTGTTGGTCCACACCTGGGCGGCGAACGACGCGCCCGGGTGCTCCACGTAGTAGTTGGCGAAGTCGTGCTCGACGTAGGCGCTGATCTCCTCGGGGGTGCCCAGGGCCGCCTGCGCCTCGGGGGTGGTGGCGACCCAGGCGCCCACCCCGAAGGCCACCAGCAGGTTGGCCGCCATGGCCACCAGCCACCACCAGCGCAGCCGGTACAGGGCGGCGGGGAAGGAGCGGGTGAAGAACCGGCCGAAGTCGCGCCAGGAGCCCGCGTGGGCGCCGGTGATGACGGCGCGGGCCCGCGCCACGAGGCCGGACAGCCACCCGGCCAGGGCCGGGTCGTGCCCCGTCGAGCGCAGCACGGACAGGTCGGTGGAGACCCGCTGGTACAGCTCGACCAGTTCGTCGATCTCCTCGCCGGTGAGACGGCGGTGGCGGCGTACCAGCCTCTGCAGTCGTTGCCAGGAGGGGCGGCGCTCGGCGGTGAAGAGGTCAAGATCCACGTCTCGACTCTACTCACCGGGTGGCCGTCCGCGGCCGGGAGTCAGCCGTCGCGTCCGGCCGCCGCCCGCACCTGAGAGACTGGGAGCAGACCCCGGGGCGGGCCGCCGACGCGTCCCCTCCCGGCGGCCCGCCCCGGACCCACGGCCTAGGAGGAGACGACGGTGTCGCACAGCGCAGGGCACGGCGGACAGTCCCATCTGGTGACGGGGGACGCGGTCGTTCTGGACCTGCGGCCCGCCGGATTCGCCAGTCGCGCGGTGGCCGTCTTCATCGACCTGTCCGTGCAGTTCTTCTTCCTGTTGGCGGCGACGCTGGTCGTCGTGCTCCTGGCCGACGGGGCGCTGGACCAGGCGCTGCCCGCCGCCATCGAGCTGGCGCTCATCGTGCTGACCCTCATCGGCTACCCGGTGGCGTTCGAGACCCTCAGCCGCGGCCGCAGCCTCGGCAAGCTCGCGCTGGGACTGCGGGTGGTCAGCGGCGACGGATCGCCGGTGCGGTTCCGCCAGGCCCTCGCCCGGGCCCTGGCCACGGTGGTGGAGTTCTGGATGACCAGCGGAGCGGTCGCGCTGATCAGTTCGCTGCTGAACCGGCAGGGGCGCAGGGTCGGCGACTTCCTGGCCGGGACCGTCGTCGTGCAGGAGCGCACCGGCCGCCGTCCCGGACCGGTCATCGAGATGCCGCCCCCCATGTCCGGGTGGGCGCGGGTGGCCGAGCTGTCCCGGCTGCCCGCCGACGTCGCCGCGACGGCCCACCAGTACCTGACGCGCTACACCGAGTTCACCGACCAGACCCGCTACGAGATGGGCGTCGGCCTGGCCAACACCGTCTCGCGGTACGTGGCTCCGCCGCCTCCCCCGCAGGCCAGCCCGCCCGAGTACCTGGCCGCCGTGCTGGCCGAGCGCCGCCGCCGCGAGGAGGAGCGGCTCGCCCACCTCCGGGGGGGCCGGTCCTGAACCGCTCCGGAGGAGGCGTCCGGCTACCGGGCGGCGGTCGGGAACGCCTCCTCCGCGCCGCCGCGGGCCGTTCCCGACCGGTCGGGGACGGCCCGCGGCTCACGGGCGCCGGTCAGTACCGGTAGTGGTCGGGCTTGTAGGGGCCGGCGGCGTCGACGCCGATGTAGTCGGCCTGTTTCTTGGTGAGCTGGGTCAGCTTCACGCCGAGCGCGTCCAGGTGCAGCCGGGCGACCTTCTCGTCGAGGTGCTTGGGCAGCACGTGCACGCCGGTCGGGTACTCGTCGGTCTTGGTGAACAGCTCGATCTGGGCGATCACCTGGTTGGTGAAGCTGTTGGACATCACGAAGCTGGGGTGGCCGGTGGCGTTGCCCAGGTTCAGCAGACGGCCCTCCGACAGCACGATGACGGAGTGCCCGTCGGGGAACCGCCACTCGTGCACCTGCGGCTTGATCTCGATCTTCTCGACGCCCGGGATCGCGGCGAGCCCCGCCATGTCGATCTCGTTGTCGAAGTGGCCGATGTTGCCCACGATGGCCTGGTGCTTCATGCGGGCCATGTGGTCGGCCGTGATGACGTCGCGGTTGCCGGTCGCGGTGACGAAGATGTCGGCGGTCTCGACGACGTCGTCGAGGGTGGTGACCTGGTAGCCGTCCATCGCGGCCTGGAGCGCGCAGATGGGGTCGATCTCGGTGACGATGACGCGGGCGCCCTGGCCGCGCAGCGAGTCCGCGCAGCCCTTGCCGACGTCGCCGTATCCGGCCACGACCGCGACCTTGCCGCCGATGAGCACGTCGGTGGCGCGGTTGATGCCGTCGACCAGCGAGTGGCGGCAGCCGTACCTGTTGTCGAACTTGCTCTTGGTGACGGAGTCGTTGACGTTGATCGCCGGGAAGAGCAGCGTGCCCTCGCGGTCCATCTCGTAGAGGCGGTGCACGCCGGTGGTGGTCTCCTCGGTGACCCCCTTGATCCGGGCGGCGATCCTCGTCCACTTGCCGGAGTCCTCGGCGAAGTTCTTGTGGAGCAGTTCCAGGAAGACGCGGAACTCCTCGCTGTCGGCGGTGGCGGGATCGGGGACGGTCCCGGCCTTCTCGTACTGGGCACCCTTGTGGACGAGCATCGTGGCGTCGCCGCCGTCGTCCAGGATCATGTTCGGGCCCTCGCCGTCGGGCCAGGTCAGCGCCTGGTCGGTGCACCACCAGTACTCTTCGAGCGTCTCGCCCTTCCAGGCGAAGACGGGCACCCCGCGGGGGTCGTCGGGCGTTCCGTCGGGTCCGACGACGACGGCCGCGGCGGCGTGGTCCTGGGTGGAGAAGATGTTGCAGCTGACCCAGCGCACCTCGGCGCCCAGCTCGACCAGGGTCTCGATCAGGACCGCGGTCTGGACGGTCATGTGCAGCGAGCCCATGATTCTGGCGCCTCTGAGCGGTTTCGCGGAGCCGAACTCCGCCCGGGTGGCCATGAGTCCGGGCATCTCGTGTTCGGCGAGGCGGATCTCCTTGCGTCCGAATTCGGCCAGCGAGAGGTCGGCGACCTTGAAGTCGAATGCCATGCGTCTTACTCCAGTCCTGAGGATGCGCTCTGCAGTCTATGAGCGGGACGGGCGAAGCGGCGGTTCGACGCCCCAGCCCGATGGGACTTTGTCCGGTTTGTCTGATGCGGGAAACATTCCCGTTTCTGGGGCGAACTCCCGAACAGGAGTGTTCCACCGGTTCCCCGGCTTTTCTCCCGCCTCCGGGTGATCGGTCGGCATCGGGGAGGTTTCGCCGATTGCCTGCGGGTAACGGTGTGTTGTGTGAGTTCGCTACGCGGCTTTGAACCGGCCCCGGACCGCCTTCCGCACGACCTCCGAGTCCGGCTCGTCGAACTGGACCGGCTGCGTGAGGTGTGGACCGGCCACCAGAGACGACGCCCCAGCCACCAGTGGTCCGGCAACCGGGCCCGCCTGCTCCGCCGACACATCCTGGAACTGCGCACCCTGGCAGGACACCCACCGGCCGCCTCCGAGGCCGCCGAGCGACTGGTGAACGACGGTTTCGACAGCGGCGGCTTCCTGTCCCCCGAGGAACGCGAACGGCTGCACGCCGAGGAACGGGCGCTCGCCTCCCTGACCGAGGCGTCCCGGACCGGGCGCGAGATGACCCCGGCCTACCTCGACGACATCGTGCACTCCCTCACCGGCCGGTCCGTCCCCGGCCTGGGCGACCGCCTGACGGGCTGCCTGGCCGAGGCCACGGCGGTGTGGACCCACCCCGTCATCCGTGCCGCCCTGGTCTACCTGTGCGCGGAGCAGGCACTGCTCGCGGCCGAGGGCGCCGCTCCGCTCCCGCCGGGCACCGGACCGCTGCCGTGGGCCATGGCCTCGCTGGTGCTGATGCGCGCCAACCACCCTCCGCTGATCGCCGACCACCGGCCGGTCTCGGTGCGGCTGCCCCGGCAGCGCGCCCCGCTGCCGCAGGACCGGCTCGTCGCACTCGTCCGGCTCTTCGCCGAGTTGCAGATCGCCGTCATGCGCGGCGAGTTGAGCTGGACCGCGGTCGACGACGGCGAGTCCGGGGAGCACTGCCAGACCCTGGCCCGCGCCACCTACCGGCGGCTGCTGGAGCACCTGCGGCAGCGCGCCCCCGCGTTGTCGATGGTGCTGCGGGAGCTCGACCCGGACAGCAGGGTGCGGGTGACCTTCGGAGATCCCGCCGACGCGGGGGGCCACCGCGCCCGGATGGACCTCGCCGCCGACCGCGCCCTGCTGGCCCGCGGCGGCCCCTCCTGGTGGGTCTGCCTGGAGGCCGACTGCACCGACACCACGCTGCGGCTGCTGTTGAGCGTGCAGGAGGTCGGCACACCCGCGACCGGCGTGCTCGCGGTGACCGCCGACGCCCTCGTGGACTCTCCCGGGGGGTCTGAGGACGCACTCGACCTGGCTCCGACCGACTGTGTGACTCTTCTCTCAACCGACAGCGTCGACGAACGGTGGCCCGAGGTGGCGGCGCTGGCCGACGAGACGGTCTCGCGCGCGGTCGACCGCCTGACCTCGGTGATGGCCTGAGCGGAGAAGCCGACGGTCCCGAAGGGACCTCCGCCCCGGTGGCGCCCGACGTCCCTCCAACGAGTCCGCGGGTGGGGGCGCGGGTGGGGAGGCGCCCGGGGGCGCCCCCACCGACAGACCGGAGAGAAGAACACCGGCCACCACCGGAAGACAGGAGAAGCCCCGGCCCCCCGGACCGCCGGCGCGGCCTACTGCGCGATCGCCGTGAGCAGCAGGACGAGCAGCAGGACGATGATGGTGACGATCACGGCGGGCAGCACCCACCCCTGTGACAGCACCGGGTCCTCCACCGGCCGGCTCCGCTGTCCCGGGTGGCCGCCCGTGTATCCCTGGTTGGGGCCGGTCAGCGGCGGGCGCTGCGACATGGTGGGGGGCAGCCCGCCCGTCATGTTCGGATGCACCCCTCCGGTCACGGTGGGGTTGTGCATCGGCGGTGCGGGCCGGTGGTAGCCGGGGGACTGCTGCGGCCCGGTGTGCGGCGGCGCGGGAGGACCGGAGTGCATCTGGTGGGGGAAGGGGGTCTGCGGGCCGCTGGCCGTCGGATGGGGCGGGGAGTGGGGAGGAGGGGTCTGCGGACCGCTCGCGGCCACCGGTCCGACCGCCCGCTTCTCGCCCTCGGCGACCGCCTCGGAGGTGGGCACCCGCCCCTCGTCCTCGGTGCCGTGGCCGAGCAGCCGCATCAGCAGCTGCTTGGCGGTGGGCCGGTTGTCGGGGTCCTTGTCGAGGCAGTCGGCGACGATCTGCCGCAACTGCTCGGGCACCTCGCTGATGTCCGGGGGCGCGCTGACCACCCGGTGCACCACCGCCGGAACGCTGTCCGCGCCGAAGGGCGCGTTGCCGGTGGAGGCGAACGCCATGACACAGCCCCAGGCGAACACGTCCACCTTGTCGGTGATGTTCTTGCCCGCGATCTGCTCCGGCGCCATGTAGGACGGGGTGCCGACGATCGAGTTGGTCATCGTCGCGGTGCTGTCGGTGACCCGGGCGATACCGAAGTCGATCACCCGCGGGCCGTCGCGGCCCAGGAGCACGTTGCCGGGTTTGAAGTCGCGGTGCACGATCCCGGCCTGGTGGATGGCCACCAGCGCGGTCGCGGTGGACACGGCCAGGCGCTGCAGGGCCGCTCCCTTGCGCGGCCCCTCCTTGGCCACCGCCTCCTGCAGGTCCGGTCCCTCCACGTACTCGCTGACCACGTAGGGCGGCTCGGCGTCGAGGTTGGCCTCATGGATCGCGGCGGTGCAGAAGGAGGCCACCTTCTGTGCGGCCCGGACCTCCTTCTCGAATCGTTTACGCAGGTCGGTGTCTTGCGACCACTGTTCGTTGAGCACCTTGACCGCGTACTTCTGTCCCTCGGAGTCGCGAGCGAGGTAGACGATTCCCTGGCCCCCGCGCCCCAGGCGTCCAATCACGCTGTACTCACCGAACGAGGTGGGGTCGTTCGGCTGCAGCGATTCGGGACCGGGCATCGATCTCCTCCAGAGCGGTCGTGAGCGTCGCTATCGCACGACCAGAGTATTTGTTAGGGGTTCCACGGCATAAGCCACTGCGAGATACAGAGTGGCGTAATCGGTTAGAGCGATCAAACCGGCCAAACGTTCCATCGGACTTGTGCCCTGTGCGGCGACCTCGCTCACCCGGACTCCCGCTTCCTCGGCGGCGCGTTCGGCCGCCGCGAGGTCCGCGGCCTCCTCGGGCGAGGCCTGGTCGTCGCGGAGCAGCAGGACCCGCATGCGGATTCCGCTGTCATCCTCCGGGTCGTCAAAGATACTGCGCGGTCCGCTGGGGCCCAACGGCCCGGTCATCGCGGCCGCCTGCGCCCAGGCGGTCTCGGGCGAACCGGCCGCCAGCGCGGGGCAGCGGACGTTGGCGGTGAACTGGGCCGCCGCCCACCGGGCGGCCAGCGCCGCCACCGGGGTGGCGCCCCAGACCACGGGAAGCGAGTCCGCCAGGGCCAACGCCAACTCCTTGGCGGGGTTGGCGTAGGTGTCGGCGGCGGGACGGCAGCGGTGCGCGGTCTCCTCCAGAAGCGCGGCGGTCGCCTCGAAGTCCGCCTCGGTCGCCACCCGCACGCCGAGCTGCTCCATCGTGACGAGCAGCGGGACGAGCAGGGACCACACCAGGGTGCGGGGCTCCCCCGGCACGGGCAGCGCGACGTGGGGGGCCCGGGCCTGTTCGGCGACCCCGGCCAGCGGCCCGCCGCGCGGTCCCACGGCCACGAGGCGGCTGCCGCGGCGTACGGCCTCGACCGCCATCCGCACGGCGGGATCGGCCTCCTGGCCTGATGCGGCCGCCACGGCGACGACGAGGTCGTGGGCGCCCACCCACCCGGGCAGCCGGTATCCCGCCGCGGTGTGCACCGGGACCGGGCAGCCGCTGCCGAGCAGCACGCCCAGCGCGGTGCCGGCGAACGCCGCGACGCCGGTGCCCACGACCACCACGGAGCGCGGCCGACCGTCGTCGGCGAGCACCGCGATGCCGGACTCCAGCGCGGCGGTCCTGGCCTGGCGCACCTGGGCCGCGGCCGTGGCGGTCTGCCGCAGCAGGCCTCCCCGGTCGAGAGCGGGATCGGTTCCCACGTCGTCGAGCCGGTACTCCTCGAACACAAAAGCCATGACCCGCTCCCCTCTCGGTCAGCGGGACCGGCCCGGGGCTCCATCGCCCCGGGCCGGTCCTGACCGCACCGCTTCGGCGTTATCCGATCCTGCGTGCCTCGTCGACCAGCAGCACGGGAATCCCGTCGCGGATCGGGTAGGCCAGGCCGCTCTCGTCGCAGACGAGCTCACCGGCCTCCTCGTCCAGCCGCAGCGGGGCCCTGCTCTTGGGGCAGGCCAGGATCTCCAGCAGCCACTCGTCGATCTTGGTGCTCATAGCTCGCGTCTCTTTCTGTGGTCGGACAGCCGTGCGCGGCGGTCAGGCCCTGATGATCGCCAGGACCTCGTCACGCAGTTCGGCCATGGACTCGGCGTCGGGGGCCTCCACGTTGAGGCGCAGCAGCGGCTCGGTGTTGGAGGCCCGCAGGTTGAACCAGCTCCCCGAGGAGAGGTTCACCGTCAGTCCGTCGAGGTGGTCCACGCTCTCCACATCCTCGCGCCCCGCGAAGGCCGCCTCGACCGCGGCGGTGCGCTCGGCCTGGTCGGCGACCTCGGAGTTGATCTCGCCCGAGGATGCGTAGCGCGTGTACTCGGCGGTGATCTCCGACAGCGTCCGGGGGTCGGAGCCCAGGACCCGCAGCACGTGCATCGCGGCGAGCATCCCGGTGTCGGCCTTCCAGAAGTCCCGGAAGTAGTAGTGCGCCGAGTGCTCACCGCCGAAGACGGCTCCCGTCTCGGCCATGGTGGCCTTGATGAACGAGTGGCCGACGCGGGTGCGCACCGGGACGCCCCCGCGCTCCGCCACGATCTCGGGGACCGCCTTGGAGGTGATCAGGTTGTGGATGATGGTCGCGCCGGGCTCCTTGGCGAGCTCCTGCGCCGCCACCAGCGCGGTGACGGCCGACGGCGGGACGGGTTCGCCGCGCTCGTCCACGACGAAGCAGCGGTCGGCGTCGCCGTCGAAGGCCAGCCCCATGTCGGCCCCGGTCTCGCGGACCTTGGCCTGCAGGTCGACGAGGTTGGCGGCGTCCATCGGGTTGGCCGGGTGGTTGGGGAAGGTGCCGTCGAGGTCGAAGTAGAGGGGGACGATGTCCAGCGGCAGGGGGTCCAGCAGTTGGTCTCCCAGGACGGCGGGCACGGTGTGGCCGCCCATCCCGTTGCCCGCGTCCACCACGACCCTGAGCCTGCGGATGCCCGACAGGTCGACCAGCGAGCGCAGGTGCGCGGCGTAGTCGGCGAGCAGGTCGCGTTCGGTGACGGTTCCGGCGGGGCCGTCGTGCTCGGGCATCCCCTTCTCCGCGAGGGCGCGGATCTCCGCCAGTCCGCTGTCGGCGCCGATCGGCGCGGCCCCCGCGCGGCACAGTTTGATCCCGTTGTACTGGGCGGGGTTGTGGCTGGCGGTGAACATGGCCCCGGGGACGCCCAGCTTGCCCGAGGCGAAGTAGAGCAGGTCGGTCGAGCCGAGGCCCGCCATGATCACGTTGCGTCCCTGGCGGCTGGCGCCCTCGGCGAACGCCGCGGCCAGTTCGGGGGACGAGGGGCGCATGTCGTGCGCGACGACGATCTCGTCGCCGTCGACGACGTGCGCGAACGCCGCCCCCACTGCCCGCGCGACGGACGCGTCGAGCGTGTCGGGGATGACGCCCCGGATGTCGTATGCCTTGAAGATCTGACCGAGGTCACCCACAGCAGCTCCGGAGGTGTCGATATGCGGCCGATGGTCAATGGCGCGGACCGCGGGGGTCCGCAGGGTCAAACGTACAAGACCCCCGTTTCGCGGTGGCGGGGCGAAGCGGCGCCGCGGACACGGGCCTGCCGTATGATTCCCTGTTGGCCTCATGTGTTCCGGATCTCCAGCCGGAGTGGGCTCAAACGTCCCGGGAGGGCCGACGCGCGGAGCGGGGCTGGTTCCGCTCGTCGGGACGGACCGGTTCGGACCGGACCACGCGCAGATGGCCGCGGCGGGCGGTCTCGACCCCCTGCCCGGTGGGGGGAGGCTGCCGCGCGGTGGGCTTGCGGCCCGCCTCGCGCACCGCGTTGGCGAGGGCTTCGAGGTCGTCGCTTCCGGGGCCGCCGGTGGAGGTGTCGGCGGGCAGTCGCACGACCTCCCAGCCGAGCGGAGCGGTCAGGCGGTCGGCGTGCATCGCGCACAGGTCGTAGCAGTGCGGTTCGACGTAGGCGGCCAGCGGGCCGAGCACCGCGGTGGAGTCCGCGTAGACATAGGTGAGCGTGAAGACTGCCGGCTGCCTGCACGCGGTGCGCGAACAGCGTCTGCTAACGCTCACGGGGACAGACGGTATCCCTTTCCTGCCCGCTGCGCCACCTTCGCCGCACGGTGTCCCCATCTGCCGGAGGGAAATCGGACACGTCGGGGTGTCCCCGGGGCTGCGCGGCGAGGCTGTCATGGCTTAGGCTCGAAGTTGTGCGAAGATTGCACCTTAACCAATCCCAGGCCGGACGGATACGACGCAGGGACCGCCGAGGTCGTGGAATCCGGGGCCCGCTGACGCCTCCGGAGCTGCCGGTCACGCGCAGCAGAGCGCAGGTGTTCGACGATCTGGTCCTCGACGCGGTCGAGCGCCTCGAACGGGTCTGGGCCCGGGAACTCGCCAACGTGGAGTTCCTCGTCGAGGACGTCCCCCGTGTTCCGCGCGGGGTGACCGCCGAGGACGGCATTCCCTTCTCCAGACTCGAGGCCGCCAGACCCGGCCGGGCACGCATCATCGTCTACCGACGCCCCGTGGAGATCCGCACCAAGGACCCGGAGGAGATGGCCCTGCTCGTCTACGACACCGTGGTCGAGGAGGTCGCCAACCTGCTGGGGCTGGAACCGGAGACGGTCGATCCCGAGGCATAACGTCCGAAGTGTCCGAGGGGCCGCCGCGGGGAACGCGGCGGCCCCTTTTTTCCGTGTGCGCCCCGGCCGGGTCAGGGCACCACGGCGGTCAGGCTGTCGACCACGCGGGGCAGCGGCACCTCGGTCGGCGCCGGGTTCAGGGGCAGGACGCTGAGCGTGCCGTCGACGGTGAGGGTGCGGGCCGCGTACAGCGGGCCGCCGTCGGTGACCTCGACGATCCATGAGGCCGCGTCGGCGGGGTCGAGCTCGGGGACGAGCGTGGTGCCCGCCTCGACCGTGACCTCGTGCGTCTCGCCGCGGTCGCCGTCGGCGGCCACCGGGGTCAGAGCGACCGTGGCCGCCGCCTCCGGGGCGCCCAGCAGCAGGGCGGTGTCCGCCTCCTCCGGAGCGGGAGGGGCGACGGTGCGGGCGTTCGGGCCGGGGGTCAGGGGTTCGGTGGCCGCGGTGTGGGCGGTGTCGTCGTCGGAGCGTCTGACGGACACCCCCACCACGACCGGCTGGTCGGCCGTGACGACCACGGTCGCGGGCCTCTGCTCCAGCGGCCCCTCCAGGCTCACGCGGGCCGACGCCGCCGGGGGGATCTCCACCTCGGCCAGCGCCTCCGTCTCGACCTCGCCGTCGGGGGTGAGCAGGCGGACCTGCGCCGTGGTGGGTTCGTCCGAGGTGGTCGCGACGACGAGGCGCTTGTTGCCCTCCCCGCCGGGAACTCCCGGGATGACGTGGCTGGTCGCGGGGGCCGTGGAGACCGGGACCCAGTCGGCGCCGTCCGCGGAGCGCTCCGCGTACAGCGCGGCGGCGACCCGGCCCGCGTTGGTGCGTACGTGCACCACGACCGCCTCGGCGGCCTCCACCAGGGACGTCACCGCGAGCTCCAGCTCCGTGTGGGGGTCGACCGTGACGCCCCGGGTCTCCAGGGAGAAGGTGGGGCCGTCGGGCGCGTAGAGGTCGACGTTGACGGTGGCCGGGGTGTCGTCGATGTTGGCCAGGTGCAGCCGCAGGTCCTCCAGCTCCGCTCCGCCCGGCGCCGCGAACCACGTGCTCGACGAGGGTTCGGTGCAGCGGATCTCGGTCACCGACGCGTCCCCCGCGGTCGTCTGGGAGATCTCGGCTCCGGCGGCGAACACGCCCTCGGCGTGCGCGACGGTGCCGTTCCCGGTCTCCTCCGGTTCGTGCCGCCACGGCTGCCCGACCGTCTGGGTCGGCTCCGCGGGCACGGTGTCGGCGAGGTTGGGGGCGACCGCCAGGCTCCCCTCCCCGGCGCCGTTCTCCGTTCCGGGGGCGAATCCCCCCACCAGGGTCCGGCGGTCCTCGCCCTGGGGGGTCGGGCAGACCCGCGTGGTCGACTCCACGGGGGCCAGCACGAGCTCGGCCTCCTCGGCGGGCGGCGGCAGCGCGGCCGAGGACAGCCGGGCCGCTCCGAACAGCGCGGCCAGGGCCGCCACCACCAGGACCAGCAGCGCGAAGCGGTTTTCGACGAGCAGCTTCACCTGGACGATCCTCCTCGCTGTCGGGTGCGCCGCCGACCTCGGCGACCGCGGCCCGCGCGGCGGGTCCCCTCGGCCGCTCTGCGGCCGCCCGGCCGCCGGGGTCTCAGGGTCGGCTGCGTGGCCTGCTCCCGCAGGTCCTCCTCGGTCCGGGCGCCGGGCAGGGCCAGGGCCACCACCACGAGCACCAGCACCGCCTGGACGCCGAGCCAGATCTGGCGGGCCGGTTCGGTGTGGGTGAGCACCAGTCGGCCGCCCTGGGCGGGAAGCTCGAACTCCTGCATGCCCCACTCCGTGCGGGAGCCGGTGAGCGCGACGCCGTTCAGGGTGGCCTGCCAGCCGCTCCCGGCGGGTTCGGCCAGCAGCAGGCGGCGTCCCCCGGTTCCCGGGGGGATCTCGACCTCGGCGTCCACCGGACCGGACTGGAGCACGGTCGGCTCCTCCTCGCCGGAGGAGGCGATGCGCAGCCGCCCGGTCTCCTCCAGCAGCCGCCACAGCGCGAACTCCTCGGTGAGCTGGAGGCGTTCCAGGCCGGGCAGGGCGTCGACGGTGTCCACGAGCGTGCGGTCCACGGTGTCTCCGACCTCGGGGGCCGGGACCAGCAGGTAGCGGATGCCGAAGTCGGCCAGCGCGTCCGCCTCGTCGCCGCCGCGGCCCGCGACCATCGCGGCCACGACCTCGCCCAGCCGGGCGTCGACGTCGGGGTCCGGGGTGATCTGGGGTTCGCCGAGGCGGGGCGGGCGTCCGCGCAGCACGGCGTAGCTGACCGTGCCGTCGTCTCGGGGGGAGACCACCAGCGTGCGGGGCTGGGTGCCGTCGGCGCTCACCGACTCCAGGAAGGGGGGCAGGGAGGGCGGCGCGTCGCCGGTGAGGGGCCCCTGCACGCCGTGCCACATCCACAGTCCGGCCGCCGTCACCGGCGTGGTCAGCGCCAGCAGCGCGACCGTCGCCGCGAACAGCCTGCGGTGCCAGCCCAGCCGCCACAGGTCGCTGAAGGACTGCGCGGCGGTGGCCGCCGACAGCAGCATGGCGGTGGACGCGAAGGCCAGCGCCACCCCGGGCCAGGCGGTGGCGTCCTCGCCGGAGGCCAGGTTCAGCGGCAGCCGGCTGACCGCGATGGCGATGAGGACGCCGATCAGGGCGACGCACCAGCCGACGGCCACCAGCATCCGGTTGCGGCGCAGCAGCAGGGCGCACAGCGCCGCGGCGACGAACCCGGCGGTCACCCAGATCGGCGGGGTTCCGGGGCCGCCCGGGGAGAGCAGCAGCAGGGCCTCGGCGGGCAGTCGGGCGTCGACGGTGTCGGAGCGGTTGATCCCCGCCTCCAGCAGCCACAGCGACGGGTGCAGGAACAGCTCCAGCGTCCACGGCAGCAGCAGTACCAGCGGTGTGACCAGGCTGACGGCCAGGCTGACGTGGAGGCGGCGGCCGACGTGCCCGAAGGCGACCGCGATGAGGACGCCGCTGAGCAGGGCCAGCACCCACACCAGCGGCACGAACGCCATGAGGAGGGCCAGCACCAGTCCGAGCGCCCAGGCGGCCCGGCGGGAGCGGCGCGGGTTGAGGGTGAGGACGCTCGTGGCCAGCAGTCCCAGCACCGGGAAGAGCGCGTGGACCAGGGCGGTGCCGATGCGTCCCTGGGAGATCGCCCCGGTGGCCACGGGCAGCAGCGCGTAGGAGGCCGCCATCCACAGTTGGGCGGGGCGGTAGTGCAGGACCCTGCGGGCCAGCAGGTAGGCGGTGAATCCGGCCAGCGGCACGGAGCCGACCAGGACGACGGTGACCGCCAGCCACGGCTTGCCCAGGGCCAGGGTGGACAGCAGGGCGAGCACGGCGACGTAGGGCGGGGCCGTGGCGTCGGTGCCGACGCCGACGTCGTGCCAGCTCGCCAGGTACATCCCCCACAGGTCGGAGGCGCCGCCCCACACGGGCGGCAGGGCGCCTCCGGCGAGCCGGTCGCCGAGCAGGAGGGAGCGTTCGGCGACGAGGGCGACCACGGTCAGTCCGACGACCAGCAGGGCGGCGGGGTTGGTGATCGCCCGGCGCAGCAGGCCCGAGTCGTCGCGCAGGGGGTCGTCGTCGTCGACCTGGGGAGTGACGGTGACCGCCTGGTGCCGTCCCGCCGTGTCCAGGGAGGGCGGGTCTCCGCTGAGGAGGTTGGCGACGACCTCGGTGAACTGGCGCAGCGCCACCCCCCGGGCCATGAACGGCCGGATCGCGCTGTAGGTGCGGCGGCGCCCCCTGCGCCGTCTGATCCTGGCTCTGATCAGGCGGAACGGCATCACGAAGAACACCGACGTGATGGCGGCGGCCTCGTCGAGGGCGTTGGCGGGCTGTTTGGCGACCAGGTAGGTCAGCACGCGCAGGGCCGAGGCGAAGGAGTTGCGCAGCAGCGCGCCCAGCATCGCCCCGGCGGGCAGGTTGGCGAGCAGGACGTAGAGGGCGTTGCGCCGGTCGACCCGTCGGGGGTGGTCGCCGGTGGCGTGGATGCGCCGCCGTCTGCGCGCGGCGGCTTCGGCGTGGTAGGCGACGGCCTCGGTGACGACGAGGACCCGGTGGCCCGCGCCGCCCACGCGCCAGCAGAAGTCGATGTCGTCGCGGAACAGCCGCAGGGAGCGGTCGAATCCGCCGAGGGCCTCCCACACGTCCCGGCGGACGAGCATCCCGGCGCTGGAGACCGCCAGGACCTGGCGGGTGCCGTCGTGCTGCCCGTGGTCGTACTCGGAGGTCTCCAGGCCGGTCTCGCGGCGTCCCGCACCGTCGATGGTGACGCCGACCTCGAGCAGGAGCCTGCGGTCGAACCAGTCGCGCAGCTTGGGTCCCAGGACCGCGGCGCGCGGGTCGTCGTCGGCCGCGGCCAGGAGCTGTTCGAGGGCGTCCGGTTCGGGGGTGCAGTCGTCGTGGACCAGCCAGATCCACTCGACGGTTCCCTCCGACTCGGAGAGCCGGGAACGGGACCTCGGATGGTCCAGGGCCTCCTGGACGGCGCCGCCGTAGCTGGTGTTCCGGGGCAGGGTCAGGATCGCCTCGGGGTTGATGTACTCGGCGAGGATGGCGCCGCTGCGGTCGCGGCTTCCGGTGTCCACTCCGATGATCCGCTGCACCGGTCGGGTCTGGGAGCGGACCGCTTCCAGCGTCTCGGGCAGCCAACGGGCGCCGTCGTGGGTGACCACGACGGCGGTGACGATGTGCCGGGCGGAGTCCAGGGGTAACACTGCTGGTGGTCGCCTCAGAAGTTCATGAAACGGATAAAAAGGCTATTGCGGTCAGGTCGCTGCCGGAGGATCACGATACGCCACTCGCGCGCCCACCGGGGTGCCGCCGTCCACAGGCGCTGGTCGCGGCCCCGGTCCGCGCCCGCGGCGCCCGCGTCCGGCCCCCGCAAATCCCGCCGGGTAAAGAACTGACAAAAAAAGCGTGCGCCCCGGACAAAAAAGCCGGGACGCACGCCGTGATGCGTTGTGGCCTACATCGCGCCGGGTGAGAAATCGAAATCCTGGCCCGCGGCCTTCTTGAGGCGACGCCGCTCCCGTTCGGAGAGTCCTCCCCAGATACCGAAGCGCTCGTCGTGCTCCAGCGCGTATTCCAGACATTCCACCCGCACCTCGCACGAGTGGCAGACCTTCTTGGCTTCCCTGGTCGAGCCGCCCTTCTCGGGGAAGAACGCCTCGGGATCGGTCTGCGCACACAGTGCGCGCTCCTGCCAGCCCAGATCCTCGTCCGGGCCGTGCGCCAGCGGGATAACCTCGCTCATGCGCACCTCCTATTGCCCCCCTGGATGTACCTCCCCATTACGACCCCCGGGGAGGTGGAATCACACCTTGAAATTACACGTGCGGCCTCCGCTATGCGTCAACCGCGTTAGCTGGTAATCCCCTGAATATCATGTAACAAACAAGCTTCCGAAGCCGCTCGCACGGATCCAGGGGATTACCTCGTCCTTTTCGTCGGTGTTCGGGGGGACCGGGTCAGGGCCGGTTGTCGTCCCGGTACTGCCCCGACCACGAGCCGTCGGTCTCCGAACCGGAGTGCCGCTGCTGCTCGGAGGGGTAGCCGCCGGAAGTCTCGTAGGAGGGGGCCGCGTAGCCGCCGGAGCCGTACTGTCCGCCCTGCGCCGGGTCGGTGTAGGCCGGGTTCTTGCCGCTCTGGCTGTCCGCGGAGTCGGACGAGGGCTGCGACCAGCCGTGCTGGATCGCGTCCTGGGCCGCGCGCTCTCCGGAGAGGACGTCGTCTCCGGCCGGGTAGGAGCCGGGCGACGGGTCGGAGACCGCGGGCTGCACCAGGGTCGACTCGGAGTCGGCGGCGGGGTAGGAGCCCTGCTGGTACTGCTGACCGTAGGCCGCCTGGTCATAGCCCGCCGCAGCCTGCTGCCCACCGGTCTGGGAGTAGGAAGCCTGCTGGTCATAGCCCTGCTGGTACTGCTGACCGTAGGCCGCCTGGTCATAGCCCGCCGCAGCCTGCTGCCCACCGGTCTGGGAGTAGGAAGCCTGCTGGTCGTAACCCTGCTGGTACTGCTGACCGTAGGCCGCCTGGTCATAGCCCGCCGCAGCCTGCTGCCCACCGGTCTGGGAGTAGGAAGCCTGCTGGTCATAGCCCTGCTGGTACTGCTGACCGTAGGCCGCCTGGTCATAGCCCGCCGCAGCCTGCTGCCCACCGGTCTGGGAGTAGGAAGCCTGCTGGTCGTAACCCTGCTGGTACTGCTGACCGTAGGCCGCCTGGTCATAGCCCGCCGCAGCCTGCTGCCCACCGGTCTGGGAGTAGGAAGCCTGCTGGTCATAGCCCTGCTGGTACTGCTGACCGTAGGCCGCCTGGTCATAGCCCTGCTGGGCGTCGCCCTGCGCGGTCCCGGCCTGGGCGTAGGCGTCGCCCTGCTGCGGCCAGCTTCCGGTCTGGGCCGCGCCCGCCTGAGGCTGCTGCGGCCAGCTTCCGGTCTGGGCCGCGCCGGGCTGGGCGCCGGTGACGTACCCGGGCTGCTGCTGGCCGAACGCCTGCTGCGCGCCGGTCGCGGGGTAGGCGTTCGGGGCGCTGCGGGGCACCAGGTTGGGGTCGCCGAAGACCCGGATCAGGAACAGTCCCGCAAAGACCACGACGGCGAGGTTGGCGCCGGTGACGAAGAAGTGCTGGAAGGCGTTGGCGAGGGTGTCGCTGTAGGCGACGAACCCCATGATGAGCGAGATCACGCCGAGCAGCGCCCCGACGCCCAGTTCGATCATCGCCATCAGCACGATGCCGAAGGTGCGCGGCGAGCGGTTCGGCCCGGTCAGCACGAGCGCCACGGCGGCCAGGATCAGCGCGACCGTGCCGGGGCCGACGACGTGGCCGCCGATATCCACGAACGCTCTAGCGGACCCACCGCTGCCTGTATCCGGTTCTCCGCCGAATACGTAGATCAGTGCGCCGAGCATGACGGCCGCCACGGCGCCGAGGAGCGCCCAGGCGGCCGGCTCGCGCAACCGTTGGATTGCTTCGTTGTTCAAGAGAGGTTCCCCTCCGCTGGCTGCTTCTTGTCGCGTCGGTGGAAGCTTTGCACATCGCTGGTCGGGCAGCGGAATCCAGACGTGGAGGCGTCGCGGGAGGCCGCGACCCGATCGCCGCCCGGTACCGCACACGTCCGTGTGCCCGTCGGTGGCCGCGCGAGCACGCGACACCACAGGGGGCGCGGCGCACGTTCCCAGACTGCCAGACTTGATCCCATGCGGATAGTCGTACTGGCTGGCGGCATCGGTGGCGCACGGTTCCTCCGGGGCCTCAAGGACGCCCTTCACAACCGTGCCGACCAGGCCGATTCCCAGCCCGAGATCACGGTGATCGGAAACACCGGGGACGACATCACCCTCTTCGGACTGCGGGTCTGTCCGGATCTGGACACGGTGATGTACACCCTGGGCGGTGGAATCAACGAGGAACAGGGATGGGGACGCGCCGACGAGACCTTCACGGTACGTGAGGAACTCATAGCCTACGGCATGCAACCGCAGTGGTTCGGCCTCGGCGACCGCGACGTGGCCACCCACATCGTGCGGTCGCAGATGCTGGCGGCAGGATACCCGCTCTCGGCGGTCACCGAGGCGCTCTGCGACCGCTGGCGACCGGGGGTGCGCCTGCTGCCGATGACCGACGACCAGGTGGAGACGCATGTTCTCGTCGAGGACGGCTCCGGTCGGCGTGCCATTCACTTCCAGGAGTGGTGGGTGCGCTACCGTGCCCAGACACCCGCGCAGGCGTTCGTGAGCGTGGGCGCCGACTCGGCCGAGCCCGCACCCGGGGTGCTGGCCGCCGTCGAGGAGGCCGACCTCGTCCTGCTGCCGCCCTCCAACCCCGTGGTCAGCGTCGGTTCGATCCTCGGCGTCCCCGGCATCCGGGAGGCGGTGGCCGCCAAGACCGTGGTCGGGGTCTCCCCCATCATCGGCGGGGCCCCGGTCCGGGGCATGGCCGACGCCTGCCTCAGCGCCATCGGCGTGGAGACCAGCGCCCGGGCCGTGGCCGAGCACTACGGCCCCGAACTGCTGGACGGCTGGCTGGTGGACGACACCGACGCCGACGCGGCGGTGGACGGGGTGACGGTGCGCGCCATGCCGCTCTACATGAGCGACCCCGAGCGCACCGAGGCCATCGCGCGCGCCGCCGTGGACCTGGCGGTCGAACTGGGAGGACGGTCATGATCACGATCCGGGGGGTCGAGGGGCTGCCCGAGGTGCGCCCCGGTGACGACCTCGCCGAACTCCTCGCGGCGCACACGGAGCTGGCCGACGGCGACGTGCTCGTCGTCACCTCCAAGATCGTCAGCAAGGCCGAGGGACGCCTCCTGAAGGCGGACCGAGAGACGGCCGTCGACGCCGAGACCGTGCGCGTGGTGGCCCGCCGGGGCGCCACCCGCATCGTGCAGACCCGGCACGGCCTGGTCATGGCGGCGGCCGGGGTGGACTCCTCCAACGTGGCGCCCGGGCACGTGCTGCTGCTGCCCGAGGACCCCGACGCCTCGGCGCGGCGGCTGCGCGCGGGGCTGCGGGAGCGCCTGGGGGTGCGGGTCGCGGTCGTCGTCTCCGACACCTTCGGCCGCCCGTGGCGCGTCGGGCAGACCGACATCGCGATCGGCGCCGCCGGGATCACCGTGCTGGAGGACCTGCGGGGTCGGCGCGACTCCCACGGCAACGTGCTGGAGGTGACGCTCAACGCGGTGGCCGACGAGATCGCCTCCGCCGGTGAGCTGGTCAAGGGCAAGACGTCGGGTGTTCCGGTGGCGGTCGTGCGCGGCCTGGGCCACCTGGTCACCGACGACGACGGCGAGGGGGCGCGCGCCCTGGTGCGCCCCGTCGAGAAGGACCTGTTCCGCTACGGCTCCCGGGACGTGGTCCACGCGCGCCGCACGGTCCGCGAGTTCACCGACGAGGCGGTGGACCCCGAGGCGGTGCGCCGCGCGGTGGCCGCCGCGATCACCGCGCCCGCCCCGCACCACACGACCCCGTGGCGGTTCGTGCTGGTGGAGTCCGCGACCGAGCGCGGACGGCTGCTGGACGCGATGCTGGACGCCTGGGTGGCGGACCTGCGCGCGGACGGCTTCTCGGAGGAGAGCATCGCGAAGCGGACCCGGCGCGGCGACGTGCTGCGCCGCGCCCCCTACCTGGTGGTCCCCTGCCTGGTGGCCGACGGCGCGCACGCCTACCCCGACGAGCGGCGCTCCGCGGCGGAACGCGCCATGTTCCTGGTCGCGATGGGCGCGGGCGTGCAGAACCTGCTGGTCGGCCTGGCGGTGGAGGGACTGGGGTCGGCCTGGGTGTCCTCCACGCTGTTCTGCCCCGACGTGGTGCGGCGGGTACTGGCCCTGCCCGACGAGTGGCAGCCGATGGGCGCGGTGGCGGTCGGCCACGCCGCGGCCCCGCCCAAAGAGCGCCCGCCCCGCGACCCGGAGGCGTTCATCGAGGTGCGCTGAGCCCTTCGGCGCGCCCCGGCGGGGCCGGGGCGCGCCCGTCCGTCACACCACCGGCAGCCGGGGGCGGCGCAGGCTCGCGGCCACGCCGTCGTTGGCCTCGGCCACGGCCCGGCGTTCGGCGGGCACCTCCCGGTAGAGGGTGTCGCGCTGCCGCAGCGGTCGCCCCGTCGGCTCGACCAGGGCGCGGATGTCGCTGATGGTCTTGAACGAGCCGTTGTCGGAGCCCGCCATGCGGCTGATGGTCTCCTCCATCAGGGTGCCGCCGACGTCGTTGACGCCGCCGTCGAGCAGTTGGCGGCACTGCTCCTCGGAGAGCTTGACCCACGAGCACTGGATGTTGTCGACCGCGCCGTGCAGCAGCAGCCGGGCCAGGGCGTGCACCGCCCGGTTCTCCCGCGTGGTGGGGCCGGTCCGGGCCAGTCCGGCCAGGTAGATGGGCGCGTTGGTGTGCACGAACGGCAGCAGCACGAACTCGGTGAAGCCGGGGCGGCCGTTGCGCTCCAGGGAGCGCTCCTGGAGGGAGCGGATCAGCCTGATGTGCGCCACCCAGTGCTCGGGGGTGTCCACGTGCCCGTACATCATGGTGGACGTGGTGGGAATGCCCAGGTCGTGCGCCGTGGTGATGACGTCCACCCACTGCGCGGCGGGCAGTTTGCCCTTGGTGAGCACCCAGCGCACGTCGTCGTCGAGGATCTCGGCGGCGGTGCCGGGGACGGAGTCGAGTCCGGCCTCGCGCGCCCGCAGCAGCCACTCGCGCACCGGGAGATCGGTGCGGGCGGCCCCGTTCATGACCTCCATGGGGCTGAAGGCGTGGACGTGCACGCCGGGCACCCGCTCCTTGACCGCGCGGGCGATGTCGAAGTAGGCGGTGCCCGGCAGGTCGGGGTGGATGCCGCCCTGCATGCACACCTCGGTGGCGCCCGCCTCCCACGCCTCGGCCGCCCGGTCGGCGACCTGGTCCAGGGAGAGGGTGTAGGCGTCGGCGTCGGTGCGCCGCTGGGCGAAGGCGCAGAACCGGCAGCCGGTGTAGCAGACGTTGGTGAAGTTGATGTTGCGGGTGACGACGAAGGTGACGTCGTCGCCGACGGCGTCGCGGCGGACCCGGTCGGCCAGCGCCGCCAGCTCCTCCAGTTCCGGGCCGTGCGCGTACAGCAGGGCCAGCGCCTCGTCGTCGGTGAGCGCGGCGGGGTCGTGCTCGGCGCGGCGCAGCGCGGCGCGGATCTCGGGGTCGAAGCGGCGGGGCGCGCCGGTGCCGAGCGCGGGCCGGGCGACGCGCTCGCGCAGCCGCGCCCAGTCGCCGTAGACGGCGTCGAAGTCGCCGCGCCGGTCGCTGCTGCGGCCCTCGGTGTCCACCTCCACGTGCAGTTCGGTGCGGCCCGCCGCGGCCATGCCCGCCTCGGGCTCCTGCCAGGGGCGTCCGGTGACGACGGCGTCGGCGCGCGCCAGGCCGGTGGCGGGGTCGGCGAGCGCGGCCACGTGGCCCAGCAGCCGGGGGTCGATCCACGGTTCGCCCTGCCGCACGTACTCGGGGTAGACGGTGAGGCGCTCGCGGAGCGTGAAGCCCGCCTCGGCGGTGCGTTCGGCGAGCGCGTCGATCTGCGGCCAGGGGCGTTCGGGGTTGACGTGGTCGGGGGTGAGCGGCGAGACGCCGCCCCAGTCGTCGATCCCGGCGCGCAGCATCAGCGCGAACTCGCCGCCCGCGCCGTCTCCGGGGTCGCGCCCCTCGGTGATGAGGTTGGGCGGGGCCTGGATGCGGGCCTTCGGTCCCAGCACGACGCGGGTGACGGCGATGGTGGCGGCCAGGTCCTCCAGTTCGGCGTCGGGCCGGTCGCGCATCGCGGTGTCGGGCTTGGCCCGGAAGTTCTGCACGATGACCTCCTGGATCGCGCCGTACTCGCGGGCCGTCCTGCGGATGGCGAAGATCGAGTCGGCGCGCTCGGCGGGGGTCTCGCCGATGCCGATGAGGATTCCGGTGGTGAAGGGAACACTGGAGCGTCCGGCGTCCTCCAGGACGCGCAGCCGCACCGCGGGGTCCTTGTCGGGGCTGCCGTGGTGGACCTGGCCGCGTTCGGTGAACAGCCGCGTGGAGGTGGTCTCCAGCATCATGCCCATGGACGGGGCGACGGGCTTGAGGCGCTGGAGGTCGCCCCAGGTCAGCACGCCGGGGTTGAGGTGCGGCAGCAGGCCCGTCTCCTCCAGGACCATGATGGCCATGGCGCGCACGTAGGAGAGGGTGTCGTCGTAGCCCTGCTCGTCGAGCCACCGGCGGGCCTGCGGCCAGCGGTCCTCGGGGCGGTCGCCGAGGGTGAACAGCGCCTCCTTGCAGCCCAGGGCGGCTCCCTCCCGGGCGATCGCGAGGACCTCGTCCGGGGACAGGTAGGGGGCGGGCAGCTTCGCGGGGGCCGTGGCGAAGGTGCAGTAGTGACAGCGGTCCCGGCACAGTCGGGTCAGCGGGATGAAGACCTTGCGGCTGTAGGTGATGACGCCGGGACGTCCGGCCGCGGCCAGTCCGGCGTCGCGGATGCGGGAGGCGTGGTCGAGCAGGGCCTCCAGGTCGTCGCCCCGGGCGTGCAGCAGGATCTCGGCCTCGGTCGGGTCCAGCGGTTTGCCGTCCCTGACGCGGGCCAGCGCGCGCCGCATGGCCGAAGCGGTGGGGACACTCTTCCCGTTTCCAGAACCACTCATGGGCGCACAATACGCCCCAGACCTCCCGCCTCAGGGGACTGGTCGGGGTGTGTCCCGCTCTGTCTTGCTCGGCGTCGCCGATCCTGCCACATTTGTGATCATGGTTGTCGGTCCGGCGGGCGGTGTCACCGCCTGCGGGCGCGCAGCAGCACGATGCTGCCCCGGGTGTTGGGGTGGCGGCGGTCGCTCAGCGCCACCAGGGGGATCAGCGGGGCGGCGGCGTTGAAGCCGATCCGGCCCCCGTGGGCCGACAGCGTCAGGTAGGCGCGCTCGGCCGCGCGGGAGCGGAACTGGTAGGTGTGCTCCAGCACGTCGAGGCCGCACTCGTCGAGCAGGGCGCGCAGCGTCGCGTGGGTGTAGGTGCGCTGGACGTGGTAGCGGCGGCGGTGCGCGTCGAACAGGTGCGGCCACTCGCCGCGCCGGGACAGGCAGTCGGCGGACAGGACGAGGTCGCCGCCGGGCCTGAGTATCCGGGCCATCTCGCGCAGCGCGGCGGGCCCGTCGTCGAAGTGCTCGACGGCGCAGATCGACATGACCCTGTCGGCGGAGGCGTCGCGGAACGGCAGCCGCAGCGCGTCGCCCTCGACGAGCGCCGGGGCGTTGCTGAGCCGCCGCCCGCGCAGCATCTTGTGCCGGGCCAGGTCGACGGAGACGGCCCGCGCGCCGCGCCTGCGCGCCTGCGCCGCCCAGTAGCCGTCGCCGCCCGCGACGTCGACGACCACCTGCCCGGTCAGGTCGCGGCCGAGCCAGCGCAGCAGGGTGCCCGCCTCCCGGTAGCGGCACACGTGGATCTGGTGACCGGCGAAGGCCACGGCGTCGGACAGCACGGCCCCACCCTACAGCGCGACGACCGTGTCCCCAGGGTCACGCTCAGCGCGTGAGCGTGGCCCTGGGGACACGGTCACGCCCCGTGGTGGCGGGGCCGGGGCCGCTGCCATACGCCGGGGCCGCTTCGGCCAACAGTTTGATTTTTTACGCTGCTTCGGTGCTGTGAGAGCCCCGCGGGAGGTGTCCGCGGGGCTTGCGAGGTGTTGCTAGGCGTCGGTGCTCGGCGGACGCTCGGCGTTGCGCCACGGGCCGGGCAGAACGCCACCGCCGCGGAGCCAATCGTCTAGCGCGGCAAACGCGGCGTACATGTCCGGGAAAACGTCCGCACGATCGCGGAGCGCTTCCGAGAGCGCGTCATACAGCCAGTCCGCATGCTCCGCCGCATCCCAGAACGCGGGAGCGTCCACGGGCTCCGGTTCCGGCTCGTGCCCACGAGTCACTGTGAAGTTCCCTCCGCGCGTGCGATATCCAGCAGAACGGCAATACCGAGCCGCGAACGGTCGGTGCGCTCCCGTTCCTGCTCGCGCTCCCACGCGACCAGATACGGGCGGATCAACGCCGCTTCGGTGGCCACCGTGTGCGGCTTCGCGGGAAGCGTCACCGGAACGGGAGCGGCGTAGGGGTTGACGGGCATAGCCGCCGGAACCAGTTCGGCATAGGGGCGTCCGCGAGCGGCTCGAGGTGCGCTCGCGGTACCGGTCTCCGGCTCGCGGGGCTCTCGCGGGCTCTCCGCGGTCCGCTCGGCGACGTTCACGGGCTCTCCGCGGTGACCGGTCCGCGGCTCCGGCTCGAGCTGCTCGCCGCGAAGCGCGTCCGCGGTCCGCTCGGCGAGCGGCACGCGCTCGAGGTGCTCCCGCTCGGCGACGTTCCGGCGAACCGTCCGCGGGCTCCCCGCGGACCGCTCGAGGGGCTCGAGCTGCTCGCCGCGGCGAACGGCATGCGAGCCGCGGGAGGGACGGACCGCGCGCAAGACCAGCGCGCACAAGGCAAGTAGAGTTCTCACTGTCAGCGCTCCTTGGAAGCGTTGGCCACGCCCCCGGAGTGTTGGCGCACTCGCGGGGGTCTCTTCTGTTGTGGATCAAGCTCTGACAATACATCTGCCTTGTCTAGGACGTCTACGACGTCCGCCATATCTTCGCCGTGGCTGACGTGGTTAGCGTCCCCCGTATGCACGTTGACCGCTTCGACCCCATGCCGCTCTACCAACAGGTAGCGCGCGCTCTCCGCGACCGAATCAAGGCAGGAGAACTGAAACCGCGCGACGCCATCCCGTCGGAATCGGAACTCGTATCGGTGCACGGAGTAGCGCGGGAAACGGCGCGGCGTGCGGTCGCGCTACTCCGCGACGAAGGGTGGGTAATCACGTTGCCCCAGCGCGGTACCTACGTCGCCGAGCGGCTCCCGAACACGGACGCGGAAAGCTAGACCCACACCTCCCGGCAACGCGCGGCAACGCGGACCGCTCGAGGTGCACGCGCGCGCACGCTCGCCGAGCATTCCGCGGCAACGCTCGCCGAACCGAGCGGCAAGGCGAGCGGCAAGCTGTACCGCTCCGCGGCAAGGCTCCCGGCAACGCGTGCCGCTCGGCGGAACCTCCCGGCAACGCGTGCCGCTCGGCGGCAAGCGGCAACGCTCGCGGCACACCTCCCGGCAACCGCGGCAAACCGCACGTCAACGCGGACAAACACGCTTGCCGCTCGCCGCGGACCGTCCGCGCGGTTGCGCGAGGTGCTTCGCGTCCTGGGCGACACGAACGGCAACGCGCGGCAAGCAGTGAGCGGCACGGCTCGCCGAACGCGGCAACGCGGAAACCGCGGGAACCTCGAGCGGCACACGAACGGCAACGCGCTCCCGCGGCGAACGGCTCGGCGGGGCTCACCGGTTCGCCGAGCAGCTCCCGCACGCGCGGAACGCGGGAATTCTTGTCAGCGTCGCGCTGACACCTCGCGGTTCGCCGAGCAGCTCCCGCACGCGCGAGGTTCCCAAGCGCGGGGAGCGCGAGCCCTTCGCGGACCGGCGAGCAGCTCCCGCACGCGACCGGCTCGCCGAACAGCTCCCGCGGCGAGCAGCTCCCGCACGCGCGGAACGCGGACCGGAACGCGGGAACGCGGACCGGAACGCGGGAACGCGGACCGGAACGCGGGAACGCGGACCGGAACGCGGGAACGCGGACCGGAACGCGGGAACGCGGACCGGAACGCGGGAACGCGGACCGGAACGCGGGAACGCGGACCGGAACGCGGGAGGTGTCCGGTAGCGGCTCCGGCGACGTCACGGGCTCGGCGAGCAGCTCCCGACTCGCCGAACGGCTCCCGGCGAACGCGGACCGGCGAGCACCGCGCGACGTCGCCGAGCAGCTCCCACACGCGCGGCGAACGCGGGAGGTGTCCGGTACCGCTCCCGCGGCGAACGGCTCGGCGGGGCTCACCGGCTCGGCGAGCAGCTCCCGGCGAACGCGGGAACCTCGCGGGGCTCACCGAGCAGCTCCCGCGGCGAGCACCTCGCGGCACGGCTCGCGACGTCGCCGAACAGCTCCCGCGGCAAGCAACTCCCGGCGAACAGCTCCCGCGAACGGCGAACACCTCGCGAGGTGCTCCGCGGTGAGCACCGCGCGACGTCGCCGAACAGCTCCCGGCTCGCGGACCGGCTCGCGGACCGGCGAGCGGACCGGCGAGCGGACCGGCGAGCGGACCGGCGAGCGGACCGGCGAACCGCTCCCGTGGTTACTCTCCGTCGATAGTCGGCCTAACACAGAGTCACAGACGCGCGTGTTTTCCCTGCTCAAACGGTGCGCGGGACGCGAGCCGAACGCGGCACGGCTCGCGACGTCGCCGAACCGTTCCCGCTCGGCGAACCGCTCCCGCTCGCCGAACAGCCCCGCGGCAAGCAGCTCCCGCACGCGCGAGCCCCAAAACGAAAAAAGGGGAGGTCCGCGCGCTCTCACGCACGAACCTCCCCTACGCGCTCACCTCGCGGACGCTCCGCGTCAGCCGCGGCGAGCGGCTCCCACCCTTCAGACACCGTCGCCACTACCCGCGGAAACCCGCTGTCCGCGGAGCAGGTACATGCTTTAGGCGGCCAAAGCGAGCACACATAGGACACCGCGGCTCGGCAATCTGCGAGGTGCTCGAGCACGCTCGGCGAGTCGCCGGAAACGCCGCTCGCTCCCACCTCCCACGCGTACAACGCGAGCACTTCCGGAACCGCTACCGGAGGTGCGGCGGTCCGCGGTGCTCGGCGACGTCGCAGCGCTCTCACGCAACACCGTCCGCGTCAGCCGCGGCGAGAGCGCGTGCACGCTCCCACCGTTTCCGTGCGGCTTCGGACGCGCGCACGCTCGCCGGAGACCTCGCGGCACCCCCCGCGGACGCTTGCCCCATGCTCGCCGCGTCGGTCACGGCTCCCGCGTCCTCCGCGGTCAACGCGCGAAGAATGTTCCACGCCGCGGACCGCTGGTGACGCGCTTCCGCAACCGCGGGGTTGACCACAAGTTGTCCCGCGCTTCCGCGGATCATGGTTCCGTGCTCGCGGACCGCGCCGTCCAGCCGTTCGGCGTTGTCCAGGTGCTCACCGGCGAGCGCGAGCGCGGCACGCTGAGTCTCGTCAAGGTCGAATTCCGCTTCGTACTGCGCTAGCAGCCGTTTGCTCGCCGCGGCTCGCGCGGCCGGTTCGTCGTTCACTCCCGCTCACCTCCCAAATTCAGACAGTTTCGGCATGCGCAGAGCGACAAAGTCGCTATCCGCCCGCGAACGGGAACCCTCCTTAGGGGGGTCATCCCCCCTCCCCTTCGCTAGGTGCGCAACGTCGCCAAACGCATTGCCATACACCATTCCCGCGTTCACGTGTTGCGCACGCTGTACGCGACGCGAAGCGAGGTAAGACTTCTCATGTCTTCGTCGCCGAGCATGCGACCTTTGGGGTAATCGCCGAGCATGTCCATCAACCGCATGATTTCGTGAGCGTCCGCAGCGAGGTTCCTACCTCGCGGGGCTTTCTCTCGAGCAGCAATCGCGAGCGCGACCGTGTGGACCTTGTGGCACATTGCGCGACAGTACGGGAGTCGCGTAGTTCGCCTACGGCAACCAGGGCGAGCACACCTACCGCGGGAGGGACTCGCCGGGGGAGGGGTAGCGGTCAGAACGGTCATGGCAGAACTCCAAACGGGAAACGGGAGCCCTGCTAGTCGCGGGGCTCCCGCAAGGAACGGCTTAAATCAGATTGTGCTGCTTGAGAATTTGGCGCGCCTTTTGGGCCTGCTCGGCGCGGTGCTCCCGCTCGGCGCGCTGCTCTTCGGTCTCGTCGGGAATGCTGGCAAGCGGCACGGTAAGCGAGTCCGGAATAGGACCGGTGCCGAAGGGCTCCCGTCCTTCGATCCGAAGCCAGTGCGCTGCAATCCTTGCCGCCGCTTCCGCGTCCTTGTCGAACGTGTGCCGGTCATGGTTGCCCATGATGCTCCGCGGCTGCTGGTGCTTGAACGCCTCTGGGAGGTCCTTGCCCTTGAGAGCAGAGACTCGCGGACGCTCGCCGGGAGCGATCCGCGGATTGTCCATTTCGTTCACGCTCGCGGCCAACCGATAGACCTCACGACACTGCTCAAGCGCTTTCGCGAGCGCGACGCGCGCGGGCTCGGCGCGCTCCTCGAGCTGCCTAGCAAGCCGGTCGCGCCACGTCGGGTAATGCTTTTCAGCGGTCGCGTGGTATTCGTCCACCAGCCGCTTCAAATGCGCTTCTACGGCTTCGCGGTGCGCCACCGTGTCGCGATAATCACGTGCGAGCTGCTCGAGGTGCTCGTCAAGCACCGCGGTGCTCTCCGGAGTTTCGCCGTTCGCTACGGCTTCCCGCGCTCGCCGCTCAAATTCCTTCGGCGCGTCGCGGTACTCGCGGAAAAGCGCGAGCGCGGTCTTGTCCAGCTCGCCGATTAGCGCGGCGGCTTCGTTCATCCGCTTGCGCGCGTCCGCCACCTGCTTGGGAGGATTCGGAATCGTCGTGTAGGACGCAGATTCGTAGCGCTCGAGCGCTGTGCCGCGGTATTCGTCGCCTACGGAATACTTCCCCGCCGCGGTCACATGTCCGTTGGGTATTCCGCGGCGGTCGGTTTCAGCCATTGCTGTCCTCCCGTTCGGTGAGCGCGGTCGCGCGTGCAAGCAGTTCGGCGAGCGGAAGCGGCGGGAGCGGTTCCGCGGTCCGCACCTCCGCGGACACCTCCCGCGGCGGCAACTCCTCGCGCTCCCGTTCGGCGGTGAGCTGCTCGGCGTGCGCACGTGCGGCGGCGATGTGTTCGGCGAACACCTCCGAAGGGTCTTCAGACGAACGCACAACACCGAGAAACTCTGTCTGCGGGTACTTGCCGCGCTCAAGCCCGATTGTCGCCGGAGCGTCCATTTGGGGGTCTTCTGTGCCACGAGCCGCAAAGTTGGTTCTCACCGGCTTGAGTTCCCCGCGGCGAGTCAGTACCACGGGCACAGCGACCGCGCCAGTGGTCGCGGGAGCGTGCGGATTGCTCGGAACGTGCTCGTTAACCGGTCCGCCGAATACCACCGCGCTTCCACCCGATACTTCGCGAAAGCCAACTACCGGGTATGCCACAAAGCCGTTTTCCTGCTCAAGGTCGCGGAATACCGCGAGGTACGCGCCGTGTGGAACGGGCAAAATGTCGTTCACGTGGAACCTCCGGTTCAGTACGGCATGCGCGCGCGAATTGCCTTCGCGAGCGTGGCAGGGTCGGACGCGAGTTGCTGTTCTCGGTGCGCCTTGAGCGCTCGGATAGCGCGTTCGGTGTCTTCCGCGGTGAGTTCCTCGAGGTGCTCGGCGAGCCACGCCGGAGCTTCGTTGTCACGGTCGTTCACTGGTCATTCCTCCCGTTCATTGCCGCGCGTTTCCGCGCGACGTACGCGCGCTGTTTGCATGCCGCTGAACACCAGCGCGGCGAGCGTCCGCGGCCGGAGTATTCGATTGGGTTGTCGCACTGGGCGCATGTGAGATTGCCCGCGTTAGGTCCGAACGCTTCCGCAAACGCGGCGGCGAGATTGGGGCGGTGCTTGAGCGATTCGAGCATCTCGGTGAACACCTCGCGCGCGAATTCGTCGCAGATGTGCACATTCTCCGCGGGTTGTCTGCGGCTCTCGGCGATGAATTCGAGTGCGCGCCGGTAGGCGTCGCCGAGCGTGTGGGCAAACGAAGTCTTTCGGTGAGACATGGCAGCTTCCAAACAAAAAAAAGCCCGGTCGAACCAATAGCGGCACCTGCCCAATACCGCTATGGTCCGACCGGGCTTCCCCAGGGAAAGAACGAACGCGCGGGCAGTGCGCCGTGAGCCCTTCTAAGGGCTCACAGTGGTTATGCATCCGCGTGTTCGCTCGCGTATCTCACCACACTAGTTATGCGTCCCGTGTGCGGGAGGTGTTCGCGGCGAGCGTGGGTTTTCCGGTGCATGACGCAACAGGGCGCTTTTTCGTCAGCACGTGACGCAACGGGACGCTTTTCGTCAGTGTGCGTGACGCAACGGGGACGTTTTCCGCTCCCCGCGAGGTGCACCATGATGGTTGCATGACGCACGTCATGGTGCGTCATGTGCTCTGATCTGCGGTTCATGATGAGATGACGGTTTGGAGGTCAGTTCGGTATTTCTCCCTATATGTGCGTAGGGATACCGGAAAATTGATCAGAACCGTCATATCAGCATGCAGTTCATCATATGCGCTGGTCAGAGAGTTGCAGGGCATGGCGAACCGCTCCGGCGTCCGTCATGGTTCGTCATGCCGCGGCATGCTCCCGTTCGCTCGCCGCTTCGCGCGTTCCTTCGCGGGGCTTGAGCTGCTCGCCGAGCGGCTCCGTTCCCTCCCGCTCTCCGGTTCGCCGAGCCGTTCCCGCGCTTCCCGCTCGCCGCTCGAGGTGCCGCTACGCCGTGGGGAGGTAGGCGGGGTTGTCTGTGGTGATGGCGAGTGTGGAAGCGAGCCAGCATGCCGCGGCGTGCTCGGTTGTGCGGTGTTCGTCGACCAGCTCCGCAAGGCAGTCCCAGAATTCGAGGAGGACTGCCCGTGCGGCGGGGCACACGTCAGCGTGCGTGATGGCTTCGCGCGCTTCGCGCATGTTCATTCTGTTTTCCCTCCCGCGTCTCCGTTGACGTTGGAAAGGTCAGATTAGGCACGTGCGCGGTGGGTTGTCGATAAGGCGGGAATTGTTCAGTACTGGTCAATTCGCCGAGCGCGCGGAACCGCTCGAGGTGCGGGCACGGTGTCGATGACGTACCGCATGACGTCCCACGTGCCGCTCCGCATCCCGCACTAGGTGTCTGACCTGCGGGTATGCCGTTTCCCATGACGACATGACGAATCTGACGCCGATCTCGGTTTGCTATAGGGATTTTCTTATGGAATGTCAGAATGTACGTAATTTCGTCATACCGTCATGGAAAACGGCATAAGCACAGGTCAGCGCATCCCGCGTCCGCGCACCTCGCGTCACGGTTCGTCATGTCGCGTCATGCGCTCGCGCGAATGGTTGCCGCGGGGCTCGAGCGGGGCTCTCCCGCGGGGCTCGAGCGGGGCTCTCCCGCGTGCTCGAGCTGCTTCGCGCGGAGCGGTCCGCGAGGTGCTTCCGCTCGAGGTGTCGCCGAGCCGCTCGCGCGAGGTGCGTTCGCCGAGCCGCTCGCCGCGGGGCTCCGCGAAGGGCTCGCCGCGAAGGGCTCGCGGTCCGCGGTGCTCCGCGTCCGTTCCCGCTCCGGCTCCCCGCGTCCGTTCCCGCTCCGGCTCCCCGCGTCCGTTCCCGCTCCGGCTCCCCGCGTTCTCCGGTCCGCTCCCCGCTCCGCGTCCGCTCGCCGCGCTTCCCGCGTCCGCTCGCCGCTCGCCGAGCCGCGAGGTGCTCCCGCTCGAGGTGTCGCCGAGCCGCGGAGCGGTCCGCGAGGTGCTCCCGCTTCCCGCGCTTTCCGTTCCCTCGAGGTGTCGCCGAGCGGCTCACGCTCTCGCGACGTCGCCGAGAGTGTCAGTGTTGGGTTGACGTTTCCGCTTGAGCTGCTCGCCGCGGGGCTCACCGCTTCCCGCGGGCTCTCCGCGAGGTGCTCGCGTTCGCCGAGCCGCTCGCCGCGTTCCCGCGTTCTCCGCGGGGCTCCCGCGTTCGCAATCGACGCTCTCAAATCGCCACAGACGCGCGTTTAGCGTTCTTCGCGTGGAATTCCCTATGCGTGCAGGGTTGTGTCGTCTGTGTCGATCTGGGAGCCGTACAACAGAAAAGCCCCGGCAACCGCGGGTACGGTTACCGGGGCTTGGTGGGGTTCGGTTATGCGGCGAGCGGTTCCGCTATCGGGAGGTGTTCGGCGTTGCTGCCAACCCATACGGGTTCGATACGTCCGCCGGAGCGAACGGTCACGCGCTCGAGCACCAGGGCGAGCACCTCGCGGCGTTCGGCGAGTGTCGCGGGGCTGGTGTTGGCGAAGGTCTCCGCGGTTTCGGCGGGATCAAGCAGCGCAGAGATGTCCACGGTTGGTTCTGGGAGTTGCGCGAGCGCGCTTTCTACCGCGGCGAGTTGTTCGGCGATACGGGTACGAAACCGCGCATAGCGTGCGGGTCCTTCCGCGTCATCAAACTCGCCGCGCTCCCACTTCGCGGATTCGAGGTCTTCCAATCGCGCGCGGAGCGTGTCGGCGCGTTCGGCGAACTCGCGGCGTTGCGCGTCATGCTCGGGAGCGTGGCGGGCAATCCACTTGCGTGCGATAGCGGCGAGCCGCGGGTCTTCCGGCTCGAGCGCGGCGAGATGACCTAACACCGCGTCGATCACCGCGCGTTCCAAGTCGGGAACCGCAATCGATTTCAGCTTGCACGGGGTTGCGTCGGAACGTCCCGCACACCGGTAGCGCGGCAACTTCGGAGGTCTGCTACGGCTCCCACAAATCGCGTGTCCGCACTCGCAGACCACGAATCCGGTGAGCAGGTAGGCGGGAGGTCTCCCCGGCGACGCCTTGCCGCCGGTCCGCTTGCCGGGTTTGCGAACAACGGAGGTTTGCGAGGTGCGTCGCGCGAGGATTCGGCGACGTTCCGCCACGCTGATAATCGGCGAGTCGGTGACCATGACCGGCTCGCCGTGTTCGTCGTAAACCGGCTGATCTTTGTACGCCATCATTCCCGCGGTCACGGGGTTGACAAGGATGTTCTTCACACTGGTGGTGGTCCACACGTTCGCGGGCCGCTTCTTCGCGCGCGCTTCCGCTTCCTCGCGCTTGCCGCGCTCTCGCAACCGTGCGACACGCTCGAGGTACACCAGATAGCCGGGAGCGTCGATTCCGTCCGCGGTCAAGGCGCGGGCAATGGCGGACATGGACGCTCCGTCAAGGTAGGCGTCCGCGATGCGACGGACCACCTTCGCGCGCTCGGCGTGCTGGATGAGCCGCATGTCGCGGGTCTTGACGTACCCGTACGGGGTTTGCGCCGTCCATTTGCCCTCGCGGCGTTCTTTGGCCTTGCGCGAGGTCATCCGAAGCGCGGTGTTGCGCGACTCGCCGCGCGCCTGGTGTGCGGCGAACGCGGCGAGCAACTCCCATTCCGCATTGGCGGAGTCGAGATTGTCTTTCAGACAGATAAAACGCACTCCGGTTTCCTCGACCAGCTCGGACACCGCAGCAACGTCGCGAATGCCCTTACGGCTATAGCGGTCGAATTTCCACGCGATAAGGAATTCCGGGCGGTGCTCCCGAACGTAGGAGGTCATGGCGTCGAACGCTTTACGCTTCGCGGTCCGCTTGTATCCGCTCACGGTCTCGCGGAACACGACAACGTCTGTCGCGCCGAGCTGCTTGGCGCGCTCGCGACAGTCACGGTCTTGACGGTCGAGCCCGTCGGACACTTCGGTCTCTTGGGACAAGCGAAGGTACAGAACGGCGGTAGGCATGGGCGGTGAGCCTTCCCCTTGGGAGCCACTAGCCCGGTTTTGCGTCCGCCCTGCTCAGACTGTTCGTCTGGGGGTGGAAAAAATCAACGGGTAGTGGCCGGGAGGCCCGGCAGCCCTGTCCTCTCCTCGGGCTGGAGAGGGACCGGAAAGCGCGCGTGGAAGGATGCCCCGGAGCCGACCACCACAGTCCACCGCTCGACAGAGAAGCGTCAGGGGCCGCGTCTCGAACCATCCCCGCATGCGCGGGGAGCACGCC
Source organism: Thermobifida halotolerans (assembly GCF_003574835.2). NCBI lineage: Bacteria > Bacillati > Actinomycetota > Actinomycetes > Streptosporangiales > Nocardiopsidaceae > Thermobifida > Thermobifida halotolerans. Next base: position 3,481,446 of record NZ_CP063196.1, read on the forward strand.
TCCTCGATCGGAGTCCGCGAGCCTCTCGGGGGACCATCCCCGCATACGCGGGGAGCACCACCCGGTGGGTGGGGTGTGCGCGTTGTCGTAGGGACCATCCCCGCATGCGCGGGGAGCACACGGTCACGTCCGGCTTCGGACCGTACCCCGCCGGACCATCCCCGCATACGCGGGGAGCACTCGACCGTGCGGTCCTCGATCGGGATGATCGGGGGACCATCCCCGCATACGCGGGGAGCACTTCCAGGATCTGCCTGACGAGCGGCAGTGAATGGGACCATCCCCGCATACGCGGGGAGCACGCCTTGCTCCACGGCGGCTTGCCGGAGTTGGGGGGACCATCCCCGCATACGCGGGGAGCACGGGTTGACCGGGCTGCCGCCCCACTACCTGGGGGGACCATCCCCGCATACGCGGGGAGCACGCTTAACGACCTGGGACTTTATCAGGGACACGGGCCGGTTTCCTTCACTTCCCGAAAATCGGACATAACACCCGCCAGGTGGGGGTCTCGTGAGGCGCCGGATGTACGGAGGCCGCGTACCGGTCCCGGGCCGGAGGCATTCCACCCCAGCCCCCCCGTGGTGGGGTGGAATACCCCGCCCTCCCCCGAACCTCCAATGTCAGCGGCCACCAGGAATTCTGCGAGTACGGCCGGTTGTCGCTCCCCGTGGGCGGCCACTTGTGGTCCCCACTGGCGGCCATCACGACATTGGGTGACGACAACGGGCCGTCGAGAACGCATCGCACTGACGGCGGCCTCAGAACGCGCCAGGACAGCTCCCGCGTCGGCGCTCTCGCTTACCCCCGCGGACCTGTGTCGTCGCCTTCCAGTGGCCGATCGCTGTGCGTCGGACCGCCCTCGCCACCACCACACGAATCAGTCCGACCTGCTCCACACGCTTGGCTACCCGATGTGGTGTCGGATGGCCAGATAGCTCCCCAGCAACTGGCCGCCTCCGGGGAATCTCAACTGGCCACTAACACTTCCAAGAAGAACCCGCACCGCCTCAGCGCCGCGAAACCATCCCCGCATGCGCGGGGAGCACGGGCGGGGGCGGGGCGACGTGGTCCAGGTGGCGGGGACCATCCCCGCATGCGCGGGGAGCACGACCCGCGCCTCCTGGAGTTGGTCATCGCTGCGGGACCATCCCCGCATGCGCGGGGAGCACTACGCGACGCGGATGAATGAGGAAACCGGGAAGGGACCATCCCCGCATGCGCGGGGAGCACTCTCGCACATGGCGTGGTCCTCTCTGGGGGTTGGGGACCATCCCCGCATGCGCGGGGAGCACTCTCGCACATGGCGTGGTCCTCTCTGGGGGTTGGGGACCATCCCCGCATGCGCGGGGAGCACTCTCGCACATGGCGTGGTCCTCTCTGGGGGTTGGGGACCATCCCCGCATGCGCGGGGAGCACTCTCGCACATGGCGTGGTCCTCTCTGGGGGTTGGGGACCATCCCCGCATGCGCGGGGAGCACTCTCGCACATGGCGTGGTCCTCTCTGGGGGTTGGGGACCATCCCCGCATGCGCGGGGAGCACGGCGTCTGGGGGCTGGCTGCTGGCGGGGTCGCGGGACCATCCCCGCATGCGCGGGGAGCACACCCGCGGCCTGGGCCGCCTGCTGTCGGCGAAGGAGGGCCGGGGACCATCCCCGCATGCGCGGGGAGCACCGTCTACGCGAAGATGAAAGTCGTCGACGTCGGGGACCATCCCCGCATGCGCGGGGAGCACGATGCTGCTGAAGAGGAGCCGGGTGTGATCGTGGGACCATCCCCGCATGCGCGGGGAGCACGACCAGCGCGACAGGGGGTGATGCCCTGTGGCGGGACCATCCCCGCATACGCGGGGAGCACGGCTCCGGCGGCGGCGCGGGCCTGGTCCCTGCGGGACCATCCCCGCATGCGCGGGGAGCACGTCGGTGGCGGCCGGGTTGATGGGCAGCGGGGGGGGACCATCCCCGCATGCGCGGGGAGCACAGGCTGTCATCGCGGCCTGACGAGAGGAACACGGGACCATCCCCGCATGCGCGGGGAGCACACCGAGTCGGGGTTGAGGATCGGGTCCAGGTCGGGACCATCCCCGCATGCGCGGGGAGCACCCGGGAACAGTGTTTCCGTGTTCTCGCCGCCTGGGACCATCCCCGCATGCGCGGGGAGCACCAGGCGGCGTTCGGGTTCGTCGAGGGCGCGCCGGGACCATCCCCGCATGCGCGGGGAGCACTACCCCAGGAAGTAGGTGCTCATGCGCTACTGGGGACCATCCCCGCATGCGCGGGGAGCACGCTGGGGGGTTGTTGTGGACCCCGGATTCTCGGGGACCATCCCCGCATGCGCGGGGAGCACAGGTAGACCACGGCGCCGCCGCGCGCGTTGACGGGACCATCCCCGCATGCGCGGGGAGCACGCGCACTGGCTCGACAAGAAGCTCCGCATGCCGGGACCATCCCCGCATGCGCGGGGAGCACAATCCGTTCATGGCGCTGGCCCAGCCGCGGAAGGGACCATCCCCGCATGCGCGGGGAGCACCTCACCGGCCACGACTGGATGGAACTGGTCGTGGGACCATCCCCGCATGCGCGGGGAGCACTGCGTAGAGTCCACGTCCGACCAGTCCGACCCGGGACCATCCCCGCATGCGCGGGGAGCACAGCGGACCGTAGTCGTGTTCTCGACCATTCCTGGGACCATCCCCGCATGCGCGGGGAGCACACTTAACGACCTGGGACTTTACCAGGGACACGGGCCGGTTTCCTTCACTTCCCGAAAATCGGACATAACACCCGCCAGGTGGAGTTTCGTGCGGCACCGGATGTACGGAGGCCGCGTGCCGGTCCCGGGCCGGAGACATTCCACCCCAACCCCCACGACGGGACACCACCGGCTGCCGGTGGCCGCCCATCCCGGACGGCCGGGGTGGAACACCCCGCCCTCCCCCGAACCCCGGAGGGGACCGTGCCCCCTCACCTCCTTCCAGCCCGTCGGTATCGGCGCCCGGTTCCCTCTCCGGGACGGCTTAGGCTGGCCGGGTGATCAGCCGTCTCCGTGCCAGCCGGTGGGTGCGCGCCGCCGTCGTGGTGGCCGTCCTGGGCTGCGCCGCCGTGGCGCTGCGCGCCCGGTGGGAGGAGGCGGGCGCCGCGCTGGCCGCCCTGTCCCCGTGGACGGTCGCGGGGGCGCTGGCCGCCGCGCTGGCCGGGCTCGGCGCGCAGATGCTGGCGTGGCGGGCGCTGCTGGCCGACCTGGGTTCCCCGCTGCCGCCGCCGGTGGCCGCCCGGGTCATGTTCGTCGGCCAGCTCGGCAAGTACCTGCCCGGGTCGGTGTGGGCGTTCGTCGCGCAGGTGGAGCTGGCCTGGGACCGCCAGGTGCCGCGCCGCCGAGGGGCCGCCGCGACGGTGCTGGCGGTCGCGGTGACGTTGACGGTGAACCTGCTGGTCGCGGCGGTCCTGCTGCCGTTGTCGTCGCCGGAGGCGGCGCGGCGCTGGTGGTGGGTGCTGGCCGCCGTCCCCTTCCTGCTGGCCGCGCTGCATCCGCGCGCGGTGACGTGGCTGCTGCACCGGGCGCTGCGCCTGACCGGCCGCCTGCGCGCGCAGGCCGACGCGGAACTGGACCGCGTCGGCGCAAGAGGCGTGGCCGCGGCCGTGGGCTGGTCCCTGGCCGCCTGGGTTCCGCTGGGTGTGCACGTGTGGCTGCTGGTCGCCGGGGTGGGCGGCGGGTGGGGGTCGTGGCCGGTGTCCACCGGCGGCTACGCGCTGGCCTGGACCCTGGGTGTGGTGGCGGTGTTCGCGCCCGCCGGGCTGGGGGTGCGCGAGGTCGTGCTGGTGGCCGCGCTGGCTCCGGTGCTCGACCCCGGTTCGGCGCTGGTCGTGGCGGGCCTGTCCCGCCTGGTGATGACCGTCGCCGACCTCGTGTGGGCGCTGCTGTGCCTGGCCGCCGTGCGCTCCCCCGCCGTGCCGGGCTCCCGCTGAGCGCCGGGCCGCCCGACCGGCCCCGGGCGCACCGGTCGGGCTACCGCGCGCGCGGGTGTTCCCGGACGGCGAGCCGGGGGCCGCGGATCACGAGCCAGAACGCCAGGAGGAGTTCGCCGAGGAAGGTGACCGTGGTGACCTCGAAGGCGGAGCCTCCGGAGAGCACGGCCGCCAGGCTGTCGGCCACGTAGCCGACGCCCGCGACGACGAGCAGGACGCCCAGGACTCTGGTGACGGGCCCCGAGGAGACGAAGTCCGACCGGTAGGCGAGGTAGCCGACGACCATCAGGTGCAGCCCGCACAGGATGAGGGCGGCGTCCCAGGCGTCACCGAACGCGTCGATGCGCAGCAGCGCCTGGGCGTGCGCCTGGTCGGCGCCGAGGATCGCGAGGTACTGCTCGTCGAGCAGGCGGGGCACGCTGACGAGTTCGCTGATCGCGACCAGGAAGGCCGCCGTGAAGGCGATCCTGAGCACGGCGGCGAGCAGTGAGACGCGCTCGCTGACCGGGCTGAACACGCGGTACAGGGCCGCGGCGACGATGACGTCGAGCACGATCACCACGTACAGGCCGAAGACGCCGAACCGGAACAGCCCCTCCGACGCCGCGATCCCCGCGGCGGTGCCCGCCGGGTCGCCCGGTACCACCAGCGCTTCCAGGGCGGCGAAGTTGACGTATCCGGCCAGCGGAGCCATCAGCAGCAGCGCGATACCGGCGACGACGCCCGCGCGCCGGATCGACCGGTTCGTGTCCGCTCCGGTCCCGTCTCGCGGGGGTGTGCCGGTCGCCGGGGCGGCGTGCTCCGTCGTCCGCTCGGTGGTTCCCATGATCGTTTCCTCTCTCGACGGGGCGGGGGCGTCGACGTGCTCGCCGCCCGCTCCCCACGGAACGCACCAAGCAACCGTACTTAGTACGCGTACTAAGTACGATAACAGGCGGCCACCGGCCCGACAAGCCGGACCGTGTCGGGCCACCGGCTAGGGTGGTCCGACGTCAGAGGAGGTGCAATGCCAGAAACCGACGCCGGTCCGGGCAGGCGGACGCCACTGACCAGGGAACGGGTGCTGCGCGGCGCCATCGCCGTCGCGGACGGGTCCGGCATCGACGCGCTGACCATGCGCTCACTCGCCGACGAGCTGGGCGTCAAACCCATGGCGCTGTACCACCACGTGGCGAACAAGCAGGAGATCCTCGACGGCATCATCGACGCCGTCTTCGCCGAGATCGAGCTCCCCCCACCCGGGACCGACTGGCGGACGGCGCTGCGCCGCCGCGCGCTCTCCGCCCGCCGCGTGCTGCGGCGCCACCCCTGGGCGGCGCCGCTCATGGAGTCGCGCACCGCCCCCGGCGCCGCCACCCTGCGCCAGCACGACGCGGTCCTCGGCACGCTGAGACGCGCCGGTTTCTCCGTCCCGACGGCGGCGCACGCCTACTCGCTGCTCGACAGCTACGTCTACGGCTTCGCCCTCCAGGAGGCCGCGCTGCCGTTCGCGCCCGAGACCGCCGCCGACACGGGACGGGCCCTCCTGGCGCGGTTCCCCTCCGAGCGCTACCCCCACCTCGCCGAGATGGTCACCGAGCACGCGCTCCGGCCCGGCTACGACTACGGCGACGAGTTCGAGTTCGGACTGGACCTCATCCTGGACGGCCTCCAGCGGCTCCTCCGCTGACCGGACCCGTGTCCGCTGAGGCTCCCCGGGGCGGCCTCAGCCCGCCAGGGCCGCCAGGTAGCGGTCCCAGTACGCCTCGGCGTCCACCGGCCGCACCCCGGCGCGCAGCTCGTCGAGGCGGCCGGGCGCGTAGCAGTCGGCGATGGCCCGCGCCAGGTCGCCGGGGTCGTCGGGGGCGCACAGCAGCCCGTCGACGCCGTCGCGCACGTGGTCGGGCAGGGTGCCCACGCGGGTGGCGAGCACCGGCAGGCCGTGTTCGTGGGCCAGCCACACGTTCTGGGTGGCGGTGGCCGACCGGTAGGGCAGCACCACCGCGTCGCAGTCGGCGAACAGGTCGGGCAGCTCCTCGGCGGGCACGTAGCCCTCGCGCCAGCGCACCCGGTGGGCCACGCCCAGCCGCTCCGCCAGCGCCCGCAGCTCCCGCGAGCCGCCCCAGAACTCCCCCGCGACGGTCAGGGAGACGTCGGGCGGTCCGGCCGCCAGGGCGCGCAGCAGCACGTCCACCCCCTTGTAGGGGCGGACGATCCCGAAGAACAGCAGCCGGTGGCGCACTCCCGCGCTCCGGGCGCGGCGGGGGCCGGTCTCGGGCAGGTGCGGGGGCATCTCGGCCGTCCGCACGTCCGGGTGTCGGCCCCGCGTCAGCCGCTCGGCGAGCGCGCGCTGCTGCGGGGAGTGGGTCAGGACCGTGTCGACCCGGTCGAGCAGCAGCCGCATGAGTGCGGTGTCGGCCCGCCCCCGCTCGTGCGGCAGCACGTTGTGGCACAGCGCCACCACGCGCGCGTGCCGCCCGCATCCGGCGCGCAGCACCAGATAGGGCGGCACCTGCACGGGCGAGAGGACGGCCAGCACCACCAGGTCGGCCTCGCGGCCCGCGCGGCGGCCGGTCCGGTACCAGCCGTCGGGCCGGTACCAGGCGAGGTCGCGGCGGGTGTGCGGGTAGAGCGGCCCCTCGGGCTCGTCGACGGTCTGCCGCCCCGGGTACAGCGCGGCCGGGTACTGGGCCCGCCACGACTCGACGGCCACGCGGTGCCCGGCGGCGGCGAGCCGGTGGGCGAGCTCGGTGGTGTGCCTGGCGCCCCCGCCCTTGTACGGGTGGGCCGGGCCGACCAGCGTGATCCGCATGTCCCGCCTTCCGCTCCCGGTCAGGAGCCGCCGCGCGAACGCACGATCAGGTCGGCCAGCAGCGCCATCGACGCGATCATGAGCCCCGTCATGAGCAGCATGATCGTGTTGTTGCGGATGTAGACCGGATCGGTGACGACGTCGTAGACCACCTTGAGCACGCCGATGCCGAGCAGCCACAGCGCGGGCGGCATGAGCACCTTGAGCGGGTTGAAGTACATGACCATGCGCAGCACCTGGAGGATGTAGCGGTAGACGTCGCGCACGAGGTGGAACTTGGAGTGTCCGGCCCGCCTGGCGTAGCTGATCGGCTCGTAGTGGACGGCGTGCTGGTTGGACAGGAAGGCCAGGGTGATCGTGGTGACGCAGGAGAAGCCGGGCGGCAGCAGCCGCAGGTAGGGCAGTGCCACCTCGCGGCGGAACGCGCGCATTCCCGAGTTCAGGTCGGGGATGCGCGTGTTGGTGAGCCGTTCGGCGAGTTTGCGGATCAGCCACTTGGTGGGCACGCGCAGGAACCGGTGGCTGCCCCTCTCCTGGTCGCGCGCGCCCACCACCTGGTCGATGCTGTCGTCCTTGAGCAGGATCGCCACCAGTTCGGGGATGCGCTCGTTGGGGTAGGACATGTCCGCGTCGGTCCACACCACGATCTCGCCGCGCGCCCGCTGGGTGCCGATCCGGCGCACCGTGCCCGATCCGCCGTTGGTGGCGAAGGCGGTGACCCTCAGGTGCGGGAAGCGGGGGGCGGCGGCGCGCAGGCGGACGAGGGTGTTGTCGGTGGAGGCGTCGTCGAAGGCCAGCAGTTCGTAGGAGTGGCCGCTGGCGTCCATCGCCGCGCAGATCCGCTCGACCTCGGCGACCACGTGGTCCTGCTCGTTGTAGCAGGGGAGCACGATCGTGACGCGGGGGGCGGCGGTCTGGGGACCGGGGCTGGTCTCTCTCACGGTGTGCTCAGCATACAGCGGAGCGCCGTCACCGTTCGGGGATGACGGCGATCCACAGGTCCCCGTTGAACCGCCACGCGCCCGAGGGCGGCTCCATCAGGGTGCTGGGGTCCTGCTCGGTGTGCACGTCGAACGGGTGGGTGGGGTCGACGCCGGGCGGCAGGTACGGCTCCAGCGCCTCGGCCCGGTCGGCGGCCAGGACCGCGTCGCGGCCCCGCGCGTGGACCTCGGCGACCAGTCGGCGCACGGTCGGGGGGTCGGGCGGGTCCACGTACGCCGTCGGCACCCCGCACATGCCCCGGACGAGCTGCATGAACTTGCTGGCCGTGTTGGGTTCGACGATGAGGACGCTGGCGTTGTCGGGGATCTCGGCGCAGGTCCGCTCGGTGGCCGCGATCGACCCGACGTCCATCCGGTAGGTCATGATCCCCGTCGCGGTGGCGGCGGTGGGCGCCAGCAGCGCCACGGCTCCGAGCGCGGCGGCGGCGGGGCGCAGCCACGTCGGCCACCGCGCCGAACGGTCCCGCAGGCGGCGGTCGGCCCAGGCCAGGAAGTAGACCGCGAACAGGACGAACGCCGGAAGCACCAGGGTGACGAGGCGGCGGCTGGCCCACGGGTGGTCGGGGGTGATGGCGGGGCGCAGCAGGGTGGTCGCGACCGTCCAGACCAGCACCATCAGCGGCAGCGCCCACTTCGGGTCGCGCAGCAGCGCGGTGCGGCGGGCCAGCAGGGCGACGCCGAGCGTGGCCAGCAGCACGGCGGCCGGTCCGACGTACCAGCCGACCCAGTTCAGGCTCATCTCCTCGTAGGTGCGGTCGGGGTCCACGGCCAGTCCCTCGATCTGCTGGACCTGGCCGATGTAGTTGGCGGTGATCGCGTTGCCGTGGCCGCGCTGGGTGATCAGCAGCGGTCGCAGCGCGAGTCCCGCCGTGGCCACGACGACGAGGACCGCGAAGGCCGCGGGCAGCCAGGAGGGACGGTCCAGCCTGGGGACCCCGCGCCGCCACAGGGCGAGCACGGCCGCCGCCGTGGCCGCGACGACGGCGGCGCTGAGGATCAGCAGCGGGTTCAGCGAGTCCGACAGGTAGTCCAGGTAGGGCCGGGAGAGGCCGAACCCGGCGACGAGCCCGTAGCCGACGCCGACGGCCAGCCCGGCGGCCATCGGCACGGCCTCCCGCCGCCGGGCGAGCAGCAGCAGTCCCACGAATCCCACGACCGGCAGCAGGTCGCGCAGGACGTCGATGCGCACCAGCAGGCCCAGGCCGAGGGCCAGCCCGGCCGCCGCGGCGAGGACGCGGCCCGCCGAGGAGCGGCCCCGCTCCTGCCGGGTGAGGGCGTCGTAGGCGAGCACGAGCCCGCCGAGCAGCAGGACCTGGGCGACCGGCTCGCTGTAGGTGGAGCGGCTGACCCACTGCTGGGGCAGGCACACCGCGAGGACGAGCGCGGCCAGCGGGGCCCAGCGGGCGCCGACGAGCCGGGCGGTCAGTCCCGCGAAGGTCAGCACGCCGAGCGCGCCCACGACCGGCGGCACCAGGACCATTCCGTCCAGTCCCGCGATCCAGAAGCCGACGGCGTACACCAGGGGCGCGCCGGCCAGGAACTGCGGCCAGACGACCTCGTCCACCTGGTAGTAGGCGAGGCTGTCGTAGGTCAGCGCGGGGTCGTCGCCCGCGATGAGCTCCCGCCGCTGCGGGATCGGCAGGAACCCGTTGTCCGCGATCCAGGCGGTGTACTGGGCGTAGGAGGCCGCGTCGCGTCTGATGACGAGCTGCTCGGAGTGGTAGGCGAGCTGGACCGCGGCGAAGGCGACGGCGACCAGCACGACCAGGGCCGTCGGCCACCACGGCGTGTCGTCGACCGGGGGCGCCAGCCGGGGGACCAGGGCGAGCGCCGCCACGACCGCGGGCGCGCCCAGCAGCAGTCCGGTCAGCGGGGTGAGGACCCCCAGGCACAGCAGGGGGAAGGCGACCAGCGACCAGGCCGCGACGGCCACGACCGGGGCGAGGGTCATTCGCGCGAGCAGGGACCCGGGGGACAGACGCATGACAGCAACGATGCCAGCTCCGCCCCGTTCCGGCAGCAGGGTCCTGCGAAAAGCCGCCGGCGGTCGGCCGCGCGGCGCCGGTGCGGCGGGCCCGGACACCGGCGGGTGGCCGCCGAGGGGGCCGTCCGTGGATAGCATGTGCGCGATCCGCAGCCGAGACCGGGAAGAGGACCGCCGTGTCAGCGCGAACACCGGGGGAGCTGTGGCGGGCGGCCAGTGCCGTGGACGCCACCCGCCCCTTCCTCACCTCCTACGACGCCGCCACCGACGCGCGGGTGGAGATGTCCTTCGCCACCTTCGACAACTGGGTGGCCAAGACCGCCAACATGCTCGTGGACGGGCTGGGCGCGCTGCCCGGGGAGCGGGTGGCGCTGGCGCTCCCGCTGCACTGGCAGAGCCTGGCCTGGGTGGTGGCGTGCTGGTCGGCGGGGACGGCCGTGGTGCTCGCCGACCGGGACCGGATTCCCGAGGCGGACGTCGTCGTCGCCGACCGGGACCGCCTGGACGCCGCCCTCGACTCGGGCGCGCGCGAGGTCGTCGGCGCCTCGCTGCACCCCCTGGGCCTGCCGCTGGGCGACTGTCCGCCCGTGGCCACGGACTACACGGCGGAGGTGCGCGGCTACGGCGACCGGTTCCCCGCCGGTCCGGTCGATCCGGGGGCGGTCGCCCTGGTGAACGGCGACATCGTTCGCACGGGAGCCGAACTGGTGGCGAACGGCGGGCGAACGGCGCGGGTCGGGAAGCTGACAGCCGGCGACCGAGTGGCTATCATCACTTCCGACCCCACCCCTCTTGCGGTGCTTGGGGATGATCTGTCCCAATTCTTGGGTGTGTTGTCGGCTGCCGCCGCGATGGTGCTCGTTCCGGGTCCGGACTCCACTACGCTGCAATCGCGACTCGGCACGGAGCACGTCACGGCAGCCGTCGGTGATCTTCCCGATCGTCTCCTGTCCCGGACCGCCGTAAGGTCGCTTCCCTGACGCCTATCCCCCCTCTGGTGTTCGATGCCCAAGAGATCCTCCTCCCGCAGGTCCGCAGGATCACGCGCCGTGCGACGCGGACTCAGCCTCGGCGGCTGGGTCGCCGTCGGGACGACGGCGCTCGTCATCGGCAGCAGTCTCACCGCCTACGGCGCCTACTACGACATCTACGGCAACATCAACCAGGAGACCGTCGACACCGACGCCTGGGACCGGCCGACCAAGATCGAGGGCGCGCTCAACATCATGGTCATCGGCTCGGACGTGCGCAGCGGCGACAACGCCGAGTACGGCGGCGAGGTCGAGGGGGAGCGTCCCGACACCCTGCTCATCGCGCACATCTCCCCCAGCTACGACGGCGCGATCCTGGTCAACCTGCCCCGCGACTCCATGGTGGACATGCCCGCCTGCGAGCCCAACGGCGACCGGCCGGGCATGCAGGCGCAGCGCGGCATGATCAACTCCGCGATGAACTACGGCGGGGTGCAGTGCCAGTGGAAGGTCGTCGAGCAGCTCACCGGCATCCACATCGACCACTTCGTCAGCGTGGACTTCACCGGGTTCAAGGAAATGGTCGACGCCATCGGGGGCGTGGAGATGTGCATCCCCGCACCGGTCGACGACCCCAAGGCCAAGCTGACCCTGGAGGCGGGGCAGCAGACGCTCAACGGCGAGCAGGCGCTGGGCTACATGCGCTCCCGCTACGGGCAGGGCGACGGCAGCGACCTGAGCCGGATCGAACGCCAGCAGGTCTTCCTCGGCGCCATGCTGCGCAAGATCATGAGCGGCGAGATCATGTCCAGCCCCACCAGCATCTACTCCTTCCTCGGCTCGGTCACCGACTCCATCACCGTCGACGACCAGTTCACCGTCGACAAGATGACCGACATCGCCATCCAGATGCGCGAGGTCGACATGGAGAACATCCGGTTCGTGACCGTGCCCAACGGGGCGCACCCCGACGACCCGAACCGGGTCGCCTGGACCCAGCCCGACGCCGACCAGCTGTTCCAGGCCATCGCCAACGACACCGAGATCGCCGAGGAGGAGTCGGACAAGCCCAAGGAGGAGGAGTCGCAGGAGAGCGCGGAGGAGCCCGTCACGGTCTCCCCCTCCGAGGTCTCCGTGGAGGTCATCAACGGCACCGACATCTCGGGGCTGGCCGGCGAGGTGGGCTCCGCCCTCCAGGAGAAGGGCTTCGTGCTGGCGGGCACCGGCAACCCGCAGGGCCTGGTCCCGGAGCGGACCACCGTCTACCACGGCCCCGGCATGGAGGAGCACGCCAGGGCCGTGGCCGCCGAACTGGAGCAGGCGGTCGTGGAGGAGAACCCGGCCCTGGGCTCGACGGTGCAACTGGTGATCTCCGCCGACTGGGACGGCCTCAAGGGCGGATCGTCCTCCGGGGCCAGCGACATCCCCGAGAACATCGACGCCAAGACCGCCGAGGAGTCCGAGTCGGCCTGCTAGGAGCCGTCGCCGCCCCCGTCGTCACGGTCGTGCCCCCGGAGTCACCCCCGCAGGGCTCCGTGACCCTGGGGGCACGACCGCCGGGGGCTACTTCCTGCCCCGGCCCCGCTGTCGCGCCGGGGGACGCCAGGCGGCCATGTCGGAGTCGGTGACGCCGGTGCGGTCCTTCAGGTCGGCGAGGTCCTCCTCCAGGTAGTCGGCGGGGCTCTGCCCGTAGGCGTCCGGATCGGAGTGCCACTGGCGCACCCACGGGCGCAGTTCCGCCAGTCCGGCGAGCAGCGGGGTCATCCTGTCCCGGTCCTCTGCCCAGCCGTGCTCCTCGATCCGGTCGAACGCCAGCCGGGTGAGCGCGTCGGCCTGCTCGGCGTGGTTCCAGCCCGCCCAGCCCAGCACCGGTGAGGAGTCCTGGCCCGCCTCCGCGCCGGGGTAGGAGACGAAGCGTTCCTTGGGGACGTCGAGCTTGCCGCGGTTGGCCCAGTAGGACGGCTTGCGGAAGTCGGCGGAGGTGTACTTCGGGGGCACGGGGATGGGCAGGCGGTGCTCCGGCTCGCCCTCGGCCCGGTCCGCGTTGAGGGCGTCCTCCTGGCGCTGCTTGTCCCAGACCTCCTCCCACTGCTGGCGCTTGCGCAGGCCGGAGTCCTTGTAGCGCAGCGCGGCCAGGTAGGGGACGTGCTCGGTGGCCACGATCTCGGCGACCACCTGCGCGAAGTCGGCGTCGGGGGCGTACAGCGCGGCGACGGTCACGGCGTCGGGGCACACGTCGCGCAGCCGGTTGGCCAACTCCAGCACGGAGCGGGTCCGGGGGACCTCCTGGCCGGTGTCGTCGGGGGCGAACCAGATCTCCCGTGCCTCGCAGCGGTCGAGCAGCCAGGACTTGAGGGCGGCCTTCTCCTTCTTCTCCCACGGCTCGGACTGCCAGCGCCGCTTGCACTCGGGGCGCTCGATGAGCGCGAGGTCCCGACGGTTCTCGATGAACTCGATGCGCTTTTCCACCACGCGCTTGTAGGCGTCGGGCCAGTGGACGGGGATCTCGGTGATCGGGGTGGAGCCGTGCCGGGAGAACCAGACAGTTCCCGTCTCGCCCGCCTTAACCCTGCGGGCGAGCACGATCTCGAAGGCGCGCTCCCCCAGGTTGATGCCGGGCACCTCGGCGGTGTCGGGCAGGACCAGCCCGGCGTGTTCGGCGTCGGTGATGAGGCCGTAGCGGTGGTAGACGTCCCAGTCCAGCTCCTCCTGGAGCGCGATCATCCGGGATCGGACGGCGGCGTACTCGGCGCGGGCCTCGTTCAGGGCGGCGCGGGTGGGGGTGGCGGACTCCATCACGGAGGAGGGTTCGAGGGAGGACAGACGCTGGGCGAGGGAGTCGAGTTCGCGGGCACGGTCCAGGGGGAGGGTAGGAGGGAGGGGGAACTCCTGGAGTTTGGTGCCGGTGAACTCGTAGAACCGTTCCCACTCATCATGCATAAATCCGCCAGTTCCCGACTGGCTGCCCTTGTCGTGGCAGACCTGCTTCAGCCAGAAGCACGCCGTCGAGGAGTTCAACACCCCGAGGAGTTCCAGGTGCTGGTCCTCCGTGGCGTCCTTGGGGAGCTTGATCACTGGGGCGGACTGCTTGAAGACCTTCCCGCCACGGTCAAGGACGAAGTGGTTGTGGGTGGCCACGAAAGCAAAGGCGACAGAAAAGGGGGTGTGGTACGCCGAAGCGGTGTGTTGCATATACTCCCACCACTCCAAACCGGCGTCTGACATATTTCCTTGGAAAGTTCGACGCTCAGCGAGGAACGTCCGGAATCGCCAAAGCTCACGCTCGAACTCCGAAGTTTCGAGCCCTTTGGAGTACGGGTACCAAATTGCTTCCTCTGGCGACTCCCCCCAGTCTCGAACAATCTCTCCAATCACCAACGGCTTGAGGGCAGCGCGGTCTGCGATTGTGTAGTAAGTCGGACGCAGCGGCCTGATGTAGGCTTCGTCAGCGCCAGCCCGAATTGCGCGCCCAGTAGGCTTCTCAATTCGGTCTGCCATCGGGACAGTTCTCTTTTGGATAGCTTGAACCAGAAACCCTGCCCCACCACCACTCAGGCTCCATGGGTGGCTCTTGAAAACCTCCCACGGGAAATCAACGGAGCTAACCCAATCGCTTTCACTTCCCGGGTTCTCGATCTGGTTGACGATTGCGGACCAGACCAGTCCTTCGGCGGGGTTCTGCGGCTGCGACGGCTCCCCCCTGATTCCCAGAACCGCCCGCACGGTTTCCTTGTGGAGGTTCTTCGTGTTGCGGCCGATGAGGATGACCGTCGGGGTGCCGTGGCCGGGAATATAGGCGCCGGAGGTGTCAATGATGTGGGTGAGTTGCACTTCGCTGTTGAAGAACTCGCTGATGAGTTTCTTGCCGAACTCGCGTTTCATGAAGGAGTTCGCGGTGATCTGCCCGACGAATCCAGCACTCGTCCGGTCGCCACCGGCCCGCTTGGCCAGATTGAAGAACCGTTCCGCGAAGGGTACCGACAGTGCGTAGGTTCCCGCGCAGGTGGCGTAGCGGTCCCGGTAGTTCTGGTTCTCCTGCTTGTCCCTGACGGTGATGTAGGGCGGGTTTCCGACCACCGCGTGGTAGCTGTGGACGCCGAGCAGGTCGTATGTGTCGACGTAGTCGTAGACGTCTTCGACCGAGTAGCGGTAGACGTCTTCACCGTCGTCGAACAGCATCTGCTTGCGCCCCGGCGCACCTCGGCCGTGGATCAGAGAGTCGCCGGTGGCCACCACGATGGGCCAGTCGGGGTTGCCCTCCGACAGTGTGGTGATGCCTGCTTCTTTCACCGCGGCGATAAACAGCCGGAATCGGGCGATGGCCACCGCGTAGGGGTTCTTGTCCACGCCGTGGACGCTGCGCAGGGTGCGGGCGATGAGGTCCCAGTCCGAGGCTCCGGGTTCGGCCTCGCGCCACTTGTTCAGCAGACGGTGGAACGCGCCGAGCAGGAAGTGCCCGGACCCGCAGGTGGGATCGATCAGCCGGAAGCCCGTGGACTCGGCTTGGTAGATCTTGCTGCCGTCGAGGCCGAACTCCTCGACCGCCGGTTCCAGGGTGTAGTCGAGGATGAACTCCTCCACGAACTCCGGCGTTTGAAGGAGTGCGTAGTTCTTCCGGATGTTCTCGGAGAGGTCCTGGTAGAGGTCACCGAGGAATCGGGTATTCCACTCCGGGTCGGCGAAGTCGTGCACTAGGTGCCCGTCATCGCCCACCTCGCGCCAGAAGCCGATGAGGTTTTTGGCCGCCTGGTGGGAGGGCGTGATCGTCCACATCGGATTGTGGGCGCGGTCGAACAGTCCGGCCATGACCGGCGACACGCTCATCGCCTCGAAGGAGTGGACGAGCCAGTCCCGGTCGGTGCGGGAGCGGTCCTCGGCGACCCACGCCTCTTTGAGTTCCTGGGCGATGTCGTAGCGTCCGGTCTCATCCCGTGGCCCGGCGATGAAGGGGTGCTCCAGCAGGCGGTTGTCCTCGCAGAACCGCACGAACACCGTGGCCAGCACCCAGGCCACCGCCGCCTGGGTCACCCGCTCGTCGCGCCAGGCTCCGTAGGTGGCGGCGGTGCGTTCGGCCTCGAAGGCGCGGTGGTACTCGCGCTTCAGTTCGTCCCGGAAGGGCTCACCGGTGTGTTCGTTGACCGCCTCCGGGTCCTCACTCCGTTCGCGGAGGTCGTCTTCGAGGACACGGACTTGCTTCTTCAGGTCTTCGAGCAGCGAAGCGTGGTTGACCACTGGCACTCCTGGCCACAACGGGGACGGGGGATGACTCAGACTTCCCCATTGTGGCCGAAAAGAGTGACAACAGCGTCAACATCCACAGAAACGCTAGACCTGCTCCTGCTGAGCCGCCCGCACGAAGGCGGCCCACTCGACTGCGGGGAAGAACAGCGCGCCGAGGTCACGGTTCTTGCTGTCCCGGACACCCGTCACCGGGCCTTCGGAGACCTCGACGCAGGCTGACTGTTCATGCGTGTAGCTGGCTGTGTGCCACTGACGAGCCGTGGGGAGCGGTCGGGAGATGGGACTGTTCTCAGGCATCAGTACCTTCCAGATCGGTGATCACTCGGCGAAGGAAAGCGGTGGTCTCACCCAGGGGCAGTGCTGCCGCCTGGATGTACTCAAAACTCCGAGTGTGGTTGGCGACCTCGTCTGCCCCCTCAAAGAAGTGTCCGTTGGGCGGAACATCGATGTATCCCACCCGTTCAGTCTCCCCGAGGCTCAGAAGCGTGAAGTTGTAGGGCTGGGTCATGCCGTTCGACAGGGGAAGCACCTGGATGTCCAGGTTGGGCCGGTCCGCCAGTTCGATGAGGTGTTCCAGTTGGGTGCGCATGACCTTCGGGCCGCCGATGAGACAGCGCAGGGCTGACTCGTCGATGATCGACCACATCTGAGGCGAGTTGTCGCGGTCCAGGATGTTGGCCTGTCGCTGAATGCGTGCATCGATTCGCTGTTTGCGTTCTTCCGGATCGCCCAGCAACCCGCGTCCCATCAGCGCGTGGATGTAGTCAGGGTGCTGGAGCAAGCCGGGAATGAGGCCGACGGCGTACTCCTGGATCTTGGTCGCCTCGTTCTCCAAGCCGTAGAAGGCGTTCCCGGCGACCTCCTCGTACTGGAACCACCAGGGCCTGTGCTTACGCGCGGCTTTGGCGATGCCGACAAGTTCCTCGCGCAGGGCGTCGTTGGCCTTGTACAGCCGACACAGCGCGGCAACCGCCTCGGTGCTGAGCCGGATGAACCTGCCGTTCTCGATTCGGTACAGCTTGCTGACGTCCCAGCCCATCTCATCGGCGACCTGCTCCTGGGACAGCTTCGCCTCTGCGCGCAACCGCTTGAGTTGGCTGACCAGATAGTGCCTACGCACCGGTGAGCCCTGGGCCACGACGGTCTCCTTCACTTGGCCGACTCCGCTTTGTGGGTGACGTGGCCATCATCCCATCGCACCAAACCAGACATTGCTACACAATGCAGACCGGTTTTTTTGCAGGGCTTGTAAATTACAGGCCCTCTTTCTAGCTTAGAGCTATCCGGTCACGGACCCGTACCCGCTGGTGACCGGAAGCCAGTCACGCCATCCATTGGGGAGAGCCATGTCCGCATCCTCGGCCGGTGACGTACGCCGGTCCTTGCTCGCTCAACTGCAAGAGGAGATCCACAGGCAGGGCGGGACCGCCCTGCTCGCCCTGTCCGCCACCTCCCACCCCGTGCTCTACGTCCGCACCTCCGGCCGTCTGGTGCCGGTGGTGGTCGTCCACGGCGTCACCGGGGGCTGGTGGTTCATCTGGGGCCGCACCGGGCAGGCGCCCACCACCCACGTGGCAGGGGCCGCCGCCGCGCTGTGCGCCGAGCACACCGGGTCTGCTCCTCGCCGGAACCTGGTGGCCGAGCGCCGCGCCACGCTGAGGGGAGCGGCGTGATGGGCGGGGCCTCCTCCGGTGGCCTGACCGCCGTCTCGGAGTTCTGGGAACTGCCCGGCGACCCCTCCGTCTGCCCCGAGCTGCGCCGCCGCGTCCGCGACCGCCTCTCGGGCTTTCCCCGGGTGGTCGAGGACGCCGAACTCGTGGCCGCCGAACTGTTCGCCAACGCCTGCCGCCACAGCGTCAGCGGCCAGGGCGGCAAGGTGTCGGTCAGCCTCTCGGCGCTGCGCACCGGCCTGGTCCTGGTGACCGTGACCGACCAGGGACCCCGGCCCGACCCGCACACCGGCCGCCCCCGAACTCCGCGCCCGGCTCCGGCCGATCCGCTCACCCCCGGCGGGCTGGGCCTGCGCCTGGTCGCGGCCCTGACCACCGACTGGGGCCACTGGAGAGCCGAGGACGGCGGCCACGCCGTGTGGGCCGTCTTCGAACCCCCGCTCCCCGCCTTCGCCCACCTGTCCTGACCCCCCGGCTTCCCCACCGCCAAGGCCCCGGGCGAGCCTCCACGCAGCCGCACCGCACAAGCCGTCCGCACCGCTCGCCCACCCCGCACCCGCTGATCTCGACGGCAGTGGGCCGTTTCCGCCCCTCAACGGCCCACTCACCTCGACCGCGTCAAGCCCGCACCCACCCCTCCCGTGAAAGCCCGCCCATGCCCGCACCCGACACCTTCGACGCCCGCCGCGAACCCCTGCGCTTCGGCTACACCCTCGCCGAACTCGACGACATCGCCGCGACCGCCGCCGCCACCGCCTACCACCGCAGCCACCTCAACCGGCAGGTGCGCACCGAAACCGCGTGGGAGGCCATCACCACCCACCTCTACGCCACCGACACCCCGCCGCAGCGCCACGAACTCCTGCGCGTCGCCTGGAACGCCATCAGAGACGCCGCCCGCGCCGACTGCTCCTTCCGCGGCTGGCACCCCGGCTACGACACCGTCACCCGCCCCGGCTTCGAGCGCTACTGGGCCCTCGCCGCCAACCCCCACCCCAGCCCCGAACCCGGCGTGGTCGAACGCCTCGCCCTCGCCCAGATCTGGCCCGCCCTGCGCCCCCGCCACCGCCGGGTCCTGCTCGCCCTGGCCGCCTGCGACGACCACACCCGAGCCGCCGAAGCGCTGGGCCTGAAGTACCACAGCTTCGTCTCCGCCCTCTCCCAGGCCCGCCGAGCCTTCCTCGCCCTGTGGCACCAACACGAGATTCCGTCCCGCCCCTGGGGCCACGACGTGCGCGGCAAACACACCCACGGCCGCCGCACCGTCACCGGCACCGTCCTGCGACTGCGCGAACGCAAGAAAGCCCGACGCGGCGCACCCGTCCCCCACCCCCGCCACCGCAGAAAGGACATCGGCATCCCCGACACCGAACTCGCCCGCCGCTACCTCGCGGGCGAAACCCTCGCCTCCATCGCCGAATCGGTCGGCCTCAGCAAGACCGCCGTGCGCAACCGCATCCAACCCCACCTCACCGGAAAACAACCCCCGGAGTGATCCCACCCGCCCCCGGACCGAGGCCCCAGGCCCCCGCCCCGGGGCCTGCCTCAGTCGTGGCGCGGTTCGGGGCGCTCGCCCGCCACGATCAGGCGGACCCACTCCTCCAGCACTCTCGGCAGGTCGTAGTTCTCGGTGATCTCGGCGCGGGCCTCGGCGCGTACCGGGTCGAAGCGGTCCTCGGTGACGACGGTGTGCACGGCGTCGGCCATCTCCGCGGTGCTGCGGTGGATCCACCGGGACGAGTAGACGGTGTCCGCGCCGGGCCAGTCCCACACCACGGGTACGCTCCCCGACGCCGCGCCCTCGGCCGCGGCCCGGTGGAAGCTCTCGTCGTCGCTGGTGGACAGCACGAAACCGACCCTGCGCAGCCACACCGCGACATCGGGGCCGTAGGGGTCGAACACCACCGCCTCCGCCAGGCTCCCCGAACGCTGGATGCGCCGGTAGGCGCGTTCGTAGTGGGCGCGCTCCTCCGGGCGGTTCCACACCCACCAGTAGTCCCACGGCTGCCGGGTCTTGACCGCCAGGGTGTAGCGGGGGTCGCGCCGCCGCAGTTCGGCGAGCACGTCCAGGGCCCGGTCGAGGCGCTTGCGCGACGGCGTGACGCCGAGCATCCCCAGCGTGTAGCGCGCGCCGGGCAGCTTGGGGCGCGACAGCAGCGCCACGTCGATCCCCTCGGGCAGCACCGCCACCCGGTCCGCGGGCCAGCCCGCGTGCTGACGGGCGCGCTCCGCGTAGTGCGGGCTGACGCAGACGACGGCGTCCACCTTCTCGATGTCGAGGCGGCGCGGCCACTCGGTGGACAGCTCGAACCGGTGCAGCCGCACCAGCAGCCGCTGCCCGGACCGCTTGTAGCGGGCGTAGAACAGCGCGTGCGGGCCGCACCACTCGCAGATCACCACGTCGGCCCAGGCCGCCAGCTCCCGGCTGCGGTACCGGTCGTGCGTGTGCGGCCCCTCCCACTCGTCGACGCGCAGCTCCACGCCGGGCAGGGTGTCCAGGTGCTCGACGAGCCGGGCGAGGCCGCTGAGGTCGGGACCGGCGACCGCCACCTTCAGCGGCAGGTTCGGATTGGTCCCCCGGGGGGCGGCGGGCAGGGCCGCGCGCAGCAGGGAGCGCAGCGTCCGCACCGCCCGCTCCGGGGTGAACGGCGCCGAGACGGCCGCGCAGCGCGCGCCCGCCGCCCGGCGGACGTCCGGGTCGGCCGCCCGCGCCAGCGCGTCGACCGCCGAGTCCGGGCCGGGGTCGGCGTAGAGGGGGTAGTCGGGGCCGAACAGCGCCTCGTGCAGGGGGGTGCGGTTGACCACCACGGGAATCCCGAGCAGCCCCGGCTCCAGTACCGTCAGCGCCGGGACCAGCGCGGTGTCGAGGTCGCCGCGGTGCCAGGACAGGGCGACGTCGCAGGAGGCGAGCAGGTCCAGCGCCTCCTCCCGGGAGCGTCCGCCGTGCCAGACCACGTCGGGGGTGTCCTCCAGGGCCCTGGTGGCGCGCCTGCTCCACTCGGGCGGCTCCCCGCGGGCCGGGTCGCCGACCACGTGCAGTTCGGCGGGGACGCCGCGCGCGGCGAGCGCCGCGGGCAGCTCCGTCATCTCCAGGACGTTGCGCGACGCGGCGAGCGACCCCGCGTAGCCGATCCGCAGCCGACCCCCCGGCCCGCCGTCGGCGGGCCTTCGGGGCTCGGCGAGCACGGGGGGCAGCAGCACGGCGCGCCCGCAGGCGGCCGGAACGGTCGATTCGAGGAAGCAGCGCAGCTCCTCGCTGGGGCACAGCAGGAACCGGGAGGCCAGCGCGACGTCGGTGAGTTCCGCGACGACGCCGGGCGTCATCCCCGCCAGGGTGTGCGGGATGTCGTCCAGGCAGGTCCACAGCCGTCCGGCGAGTGCCTCGGAGTGCGCGGCGACCGCGGCCGTACGCCGTCCCCGGAGCACGACGAGGTGGAAGTGCCGCTCCCCGTCGATCCGGGTGATCAGCTCCACGGCCTGCTCCGGGGTGAGCCCCCGGGGTCCGGGGTCGACGCGGTGCCTGCCCTGCTGGGGGTGGCGCACCGTGACGTCCGCCGTCTCCTCCAGGGACGCCGTCAGCCGCTCGGTGGCGGGCCGTGCCTTGAGCAGCAGCATGGTCGAGCATCCGGCCGCGGCCAGTGCCCGCGCCATGGACTGCGCCCACACGGCGGTCGCGTCCATGGAGTCGGGGTCGCCGTCGCCGTAGACGAGTGCGCGGATGCCCACGTGCTTCCCTTCTGCGCCTCGCGGTGGTGCGCCGGCCGGTGGGGCCGGGAGGCGGCGGCCGGTCGGCGCACGTACTCCTCCCAGTGTGCCGTCAGCCGACGTGTGCGTGGTCCGGTGCGGTGTCGTGGCCGGTGGGGCGCAGGTCGCCGAG
This sequence comes from Thermobifida halotolerans, assembly GCF_003574835.2. Lineage (NCBI taxonomy): Bacteria > Bacillati > Actinomycetota > Actinomycetes > Streptosporangiales > Nocardiopsidaceae > Thermobifida > Thermobifida halotolerans. The sequence continues at coordinate 3,502,946 of NZ_CP063196.1, forward strand.
GGCGAGGAGGCGGGCGCCGTGGCGGCTCCACACCCCCGGGTGCAGGCCCCTGCGCACCAGGGCGCGGCGGGCGAGGACCGGCCGCACCTCGTTGACGAACACGTACTCCTGCCCGGCGGCGGCCCAGCCCAGGTCGGAGTCGCGGTCGGAGCCGTCCTCGGCGCCTCCGGCGGTGGCCACGGCGGCGCCGACGGCGTCGGCTCCGGAGCACTCGGCGGCGCACAGGGCGTCGACCAGGAAGGCCGCGCCCGAGGGGCGGTCCCACAGCGCCGTCCACGGCGTGGTGGCGGCGGCGGCGAGCCGGGCCCACTCGGCGGGCGACCAGCGCTGCGCGGGGTCCGCGGCGGCCACCGCGCGGACCGTGAGGCCGTGGGCCCGCAGCCGTTCGACCCCGGCGAAGTCGGCGCGTGAGGCGGGCACGACGATCTCGGCGGGCTGGTGCCGCTGGCGGAGCATGTCGTCGGCCAGGGCCAGCGACTCGGTGTCGTCGAGCGGGCAGGCCAGGACCGCGACGTCCCGCCCGGCCAGCGGCTGGGTGCGGGAGCCGCCGCCCGGGAGCAGCCGCACCCGTCCCAGGAGTTCGGTGAGCAGGACGGGGGTGGCCCTGGTCAGGAAGAGGGAGCGCAGGGCCAGCCGCAGTTCGCCGGGGGTGAGGGGGCCTTCGGCGACGGCCCGGGCGAGGTCGGTGTCGCCGGTGGCGGCGCGCGCGGCCGTGGCCGGCAGTCCGGGTCCGGGGGAGCCGTCGGCGAGCAGGACGCGGGCGCCGCAGGCCAGCGCCCGGTCGGCCAGGGCCGGGGTGTCCACGACCGCGACCGCGGCGGTGCGCAGCACGTCGGGCAGGTCCTCCCAGCGCACGTCGGCGTGCAGCACGTCCCCGCCGCCCGCGACCAGGGGGTGGGGAGGCCGCCCGGTGCCGCAGACGCGCACCGGGCCGCTCGCGCGCTCCGGTTCGGCGGCGATCGGGTGGTAGCGGTGCAGGGGGACGCCGAGGTCGCCGTCGTGGACGTGGTCGAATCCGAGTCCGGCCAGGGCCGGAGGAGCGGGGGCGTCGCGGACGAGGATGGAGGCCACCCCGCGCGCGGAGGCCGCCTCCAGCACCCAGCGCAGTGCCCTGGTGCGGTCCACCGCGGCCGGGTCGCCCAGGTGCGCCCACGGGGTGCCCGGGCGGGTCGCCGAGGCGGTGACCAGCACCAGGTCCACGTCGGCGGAGTCGAAGACGACCTGGACGTCGTGCGGGCGCAGCGGGATGACCCGGGCGTAGGGCTCCAGGGCGGCACGGGCCTCGGCCGAGAGCACTCCCGCGACGACGATCCGGTCGTCGCCGAAGGCGGGCTGGCCCGCCAGCAGCCTGGCCTCCTGGCGTTCGGCCTCGTAGGAGCGGACCGGTTCGGGCGCGCGCCCGCGGGGCCCGGCCGCCGGGTCGGCGGACCGGCCGCTGCCCCGCCACAGCCGGTAGAGTTCCCGGGGCAGGCGCACCAGCCCCCGGGCGGGCTGTCTGGCGGCTCCGGCCAGGGCCCGGCCCACCTGGAGCGAGGTCGACCCCTCCAGGGCCGCCAGGCGCGCCTGAGCCTCCTGGAGTTGGGCCTCCCGCTCGGCCAGCGCCCTGCGGAGCTGTTCGGTCTGGCTCTGCTCACGCCGCTTCATAGTCCGTCCTCCCGGCGTGCTCGCACCCGCCTGCGTCCCGGTGCGGACACCGCCTCCGCCACTCCCTCCCACGTTGACGAACGCGGATGAACGGGTGATGAACTGGGCTCCACGCCCGACGGTCGTTCCGGCGATCCGCGCCCGGAACACCGCCATCGTAGTGCCCGCCCCGCCCGCGGCCGGGAAATCGCCCCCGCCCGACTCCCTGAGTTAATCGCCGAATGCAAGCAGTGACCCGCCGCCCCGACAAGATCATTAAATTTGTTGATGACAACAACACTATTTCTTTGCCGATCAAGCAATTCATCAATCTGTATGAAAACCTGTTTCTCACACCGCTCTCACGGGGTCTTTGGCCTGCGAGGGCGCTATCATCATGCGCGCGCCGGGAGCAGCCCGCAGCCGCATACCCAGATATCGCGAGTCCTATGTCTCCAGGGGCGAGAACGTCCTGATAAGGCCAGCGAGACATCGGAAGGCAACGCGGTCCCAATCTCGGACGTCTAGCTACCGGGAAAACGAACATCCCGCGAGCATGTTTTCCATACGAGGGAGATCAACTGTGGGCGTCTCGACCTACACTTCTGACCTGGTGGTCGTCGGACTGGGATACGTCGGGCTTCCGTTGGCGCACGAGGCCTCCCGGTCCGGGCTGAGGGTCACCGGACTCGATGTGAGTCGGCACGTGGTCGACGGGCTGAACGCCGGAAGGTCGCACATCGACGACCTCTCCGAATCCGACATCGCCGACATGCGCGTGGCCGGGTTCACCGCGACCTCGGACCCGAGCGTGCTGCGGGGCGCCCAGACCATCGTGATCTGCGTTCCGACCCCCCTGACCGCCGAGGGCTCCCCGGACCTCGGCGCGGTCACCGCCGCGGCCGAGTCGATCGCGGCGCACCTGTCCCCGGGCACCCTGGTCGTCCTGGAGTCGACGACCTTCCCCGGCACCACCGACGAGGTGCTCCGCCCGATCCTGGAGAAGTCGGGTCTGACGGCGGGGCGGGACTTCCACCTGGCGTTCTCCCCCGAACGCATCGACCCCGGCAACCCGGTCTTCGGGGTGGCCAACACCCCGAAGGTCGTGGGCGGCCACACCGAGCTCTGCGGCGAGCTGGCCGCGGCCTTCTACGGCAAGTTCGTGCGCACGGTGGTGCGGGCGCGCGGCACCCGTGAGGCCGAGATGGCCAAGCTGCTGGAGAACACCTACCGGCACATCAACATCGCCCTGGTCAACGAGATGGCGGTCTTCTGCCGGGAGCTGGGGGTGGACCTGTGGGACTCCATCGCCTGCGCCGCCACCAAGCCGTTCGGCTTCCAGGCCTTCTACCCGGGGCCGGGGGTGGGCGGGCACTGCATCCCCATCGACCCGAACTACCTGTCGTACAAGGTCAAGACGCTGGGCTACCCGTTCCGGTTCGTGGAACTGGCGCAGGAGATCAACGCGCGGATGCCCGACCACGTGCTGCGGCGCGCCCAGGACATGCTCAACGAGGCGGGGTTGGCGCTGTCGCGCTCCACGGTCCTGCTGCTGGGCGTCACCTACAAGGCGGACATCGCCGACCAGCGCGAGTCCCCGGCGCGGCCGGTGGCCGCGAAGCTCGCGGACAAGGGCGCGACGCTGGTCTACCACGACCCGCGCGTCAGCGAGTGGCAGGTGGACGGCCGTCCGGTGCCGCGCGTGGACGACCTGGACAGGGCGCTGGCCGAGGCCGACCTGACGATCCTGCTCACCGACCACCGCGAGTACACGCCGGAACTGCTCCTGGAGCGGAGTCGGCGCCTGCTGGACACCCGGGGAGTGCTGCGCCGCGCCACCCCCGAGGGCCCCGAGGGGCGGATCACCGCCCCGGTGGCCCGTGACGGCGTCCAGGTGCTCTGAGCGGCGGCGTCCGACCGCGCGTCCGTCCCCGGTTCCTCCGGTTGCGTCCCCGAGCGCTGCGCCGTGTGCCCGGCGGAGTGCTCGGAGACGGGACCGGAGGGACGCGGGGACCTCCTCGGACGGGACCACGCGCCCGGCGCCGGACGCGGAGACGGCCCACACCGCCGAGCGGTGCGGGCCGCGTGTGCTCCGGGCCTCCTGCCGGGCCTCAGATGACCGGCGGGCGGCCGTCCAGGGTCATCCGCCAGGCGGTGGACCACCTGATCGGCCTGCGCTCCCCCGGGTCCTCGCGCCAGCCCTCGCGGAAACCCGCGAACCAGGCGCGCAGCGCGTCGCGGGAGCGCTCGCGCAGCACCGTCAGCACCACCCAGACCCCCAGGTAGACCACTGCCAGCGGCCACGGCAGGTTCCGCCGGGCCAACCAGACCCGGTTGCGCGCGTTGAGCCGGTAGAAGTCCGCGTGCCTGGTCGGGGCGACCGCCGGGTGGTACATGACCGCCTCGGCGTCGTACTCGATGGAGAAGCCCGCGTCCAGGATGCGCCAGGCCAGGTCGGTCTCCTCGTGCGCGTAGAAGAACTCGCCGGGCAGTCCGCCGCCCCGCTCGAACGCGGTGCGCCGGACCGCCGAGGCGCCGCCGAGGAAGGTGGTCACCCTGCTGGAGCGCCCCGGATCGCCCACCCTCAGCCGGGGGACGTGCCTGCGCTGGTCGGGGCCGCCGTCGGGGTCGGCGATCCGGAAGGAGAGCGCCCCCAGTCCGGGCTCCTCGGCGAACCGGTCGTGCACGTGCCGGGCCAGGTCCGGGGAGCGGTACCAGCCGTCGTCGTCGAGGAACAGGATGACGTCGCCGCTGCTGGCCCGGACGCCCTCGTTGCGGCCGGCCGGAATGCCGACGTTCTCGGGCAGCCGCACCGTGACCACCCGCTCGTCCAGCTCCGGAAGGTCGGCCCCGTTGCCGACGACGACCACCTCGATGTCGACCCCCTCCTGCTCGAACACGCTGGCGATGGCCCGGCGCAGCTCGGCCGGGCGGTTGCCCATCGTCAGCAGCACACAGGAGAGCTTCAACCGCTGCGTACCTCCGCGTTCCGGCACGGATCCGCCCCGCCCGTCCACGGTCGGCGCAAGTCCGTCGTAGGGGTGTTTGTCCTGAGGGGACGCGACAGCCTCAGGGGACGTCGCGCTCTGCTTCGACGCGCGCGGAGAGACGGAACTGCTCATCGACAACCGTTCATCAAGATGTATGACAGACCAATGGAATCCAACGATCACATGAACTGAATAACGACCGTATCAACACCGGGACGAAAGACGGGAGCGATCGCGCTCACCTCGCTGAGGTGTGACGGCCGCCTTCGCGGCGCCCTCGGTCCGCCCGTGGAGGCGTGCCCGGACCCGGCGCCCAGGGCGCCTCGACCGGTCACGGCCAGCCGGTGGTCGCCCGCCCCGGGGGCCGGGGCGGAATGCCCCGCCTTCCCCCGGGCTCTTCCGAGAAGAACCCGCGTCCGCCGCAGAACCCGGCACTCACACCTCGGACAGCCGGTTGGACGCCAGGATGCTCACCAGGTGCAGGACCGTCTGCAGGGCCGCCACCGCGACGCACGCGACGACCAGCACCTGGGTGGCGAGCAGATCGCCGCGCACCGCGTCCACGACCGCGGCCACGACCACCAGCAGCGACAGCTCCACCGCCTGGATGATCCGGTGGAAGCGCAGCGCGGAGGCGACCGTCCGGGCCAGACTCAGTCCCGCGGAGCGGGGACGCAGGGCCTGCGCGGACACCTGCTCCCCCAGCCCCGCCTTGGCGCGGGCCACCACCACGTTGTCGGTCTCCGCCTTGATCAGCGCCGCGCCCAGCGCCGCCGCCAGCCCCGCGACCACCCAGCCCCCGGCCGCGAAGTCGCCCTGGGCGCGCACGCCCAGCCCGGCCAGCAGCGCGATCTCGGACAGGTAGTGGCCGATGCGGTCCAGGTAGACGCCGGCCACGCTGGTCCGGCCGGTGAACCGGGCGACCTCGCCGTCGGAGCAGTCCAGCAGCAGGTAGACCTGGACGAGCACGGCGGCCAGCAGTGCCGACCACAGCCCGCCGAAGGCCAGCACGACCCCGGCGAGCACGCCGCACCCCATCATCAGGTAGGTGATCGGGTTCGGCGGCACGCCCAGGCGGACGAAGAACGTGCTGACGTAGGGCGAGAGGTCACGCATGTAGAGGCGCCCCGCCCAGTGCTCCTCGTTGACCCGCTCCTTGATGCCTTCGGGCTGGCCGCCCGCCCGGACCTCAGCGACCGAGGGCTTGGACATAGTCGCGAACGCTCCGCCTGATCTCGTCTTCGGAAAGGTTGAGGTGCTCCAGGACCGTGTAGCGTCCCGGGCGCGTGGACGGCGCGAAGGCCACGGCGCGGGCGAACCGCTCCTCGTCCAGCCCCACGTCGGCGGGCACGGTCGGCAGCCCGTGGCGCAGCAGGCAGGCGCGGACGTCCTCGAACTGCTGCCGGCCCTCGTCCAGGTGCCGCACGCGCAGGAAGTAGGCGTACAGCGTGCCCAGCCCGGCCAGCTCACCGTGGTTGCTGGTCCCCGGGTAGAGCTGGTCGACGGCGTGCAGGATCTCGTGGTCGGAGCCGCTGGCGGGGCGGCTGGACCCGGCCACCGACATCGCCATCCCCGACAGCACCAGCGCCTCGGCCAGCGCGGTCAGGAAGTCCTGGGACTCGACGGAGTCGCCGCGGTGCAGGACCGCCTCGGCCGCGACGCGGGCGAAGGTGACGGCCATGCCGTCCACCGGTTCGCCCATCTCGGCTCCGGCCAGCTCCCAGTCGGCGATCGCGGACAGGTTGCTGAGCGCGTCGCCGATCCCCGAGCGGACCAGGCGGGACGGCGCCGCGCGCACGTAGTCCACGTCCACCACGACCGCGATCGGCATGTTCACCCCGTAGGAGCCCTTGCCGCTCTCGTGCTCCAGCGAGCTGACCGGGGAGGCGATGCCGTCGTGGGACAGGTTGGTGGCGACCGCGACCATCGGGATCCCCGCCATGGTGGCGGCGAACTTGGTGACGTCGATGGTCTTGCCGCCGCCGATGCCGGCGACCGCCTCGTAGGCCCCCGCCCGCAGCTTCTTGCCGAGCTCGTTGGCGGTGTCCACGGTGCAGTCCTCGACCCGGAAGACCTCGCAGTTGGGCAGGTCGAGGTCGGTGGCGATCTGGGCGCCCTGGCCGGGGCCGACCGCCACCGCGATCCGCCCCTCGTTGGCGATACGCCGGTCGACGAGCAGCAGGCCGAGGTCGCTGATCGCCCCCCGCCGCACGTCGATCGAGAGCGGCGAGGCGAGCATCCGGGCTAGTAGCGGCATGCGATCTCCCGTGCGCGGGCCAGGTCGTCGTGGTTGTCCACCTCGACCCAGTCGACCTCGCCGATCGGCGCCACGGCGATCCTGCCGCCCCGGTCGACCAGTTCCTGGTAGCCGTCCTCGTAGTAGAGCTGGGGGTCGCGCTCCCAGGTGGCCTTGAGCGCGTCGGCCAGCCGTCCGGCGACGCCGCCCTCGATGAGGGTGGCCCCGATGTACTCGCCCGCGGCCGTCGCGGGGTCCATCAGCTTGGTGATCCGCCTGAGGTGGCCCGACTCGTCCAGGGTCACCTTCATCTCCTCGTCGGCGAGTGTTTTCACATTGTCCACCGCGAGGAGGATCTCCGGTCCCCTGTTGCCGAGTAGTGTCTTCTCGACACCGACCGGGTGCACGGTGTCGCCGTTGACCAGGAGCACCCCCTCGGCGAAGTAGTCACGCGCGGTCCACAGCGAGTAGGCGTTGTTCCACTCCTCGGCCCTGTCGTTGAAGACCGTGGTGATCTTCACCCCGTGGCGGCGCTCCAGCGTCTCCCTGCGCTCCTCGACCGCCTCGGAGCGGTAGCCCACGACGACGACCACGTCGGTGAGTCCCACGGCGGCCAGGTTGCGCAGTGAGATGTCCATGATGGTGGTGTCACCGTCCACCGGCACAAGGGCCTTGGGCAGGGTGTCGGTGTACGGGCGCAGTCGGCGGCCCGCCCCCGCGGCGAGAACCATACCGAGCATGTCGGCGCCTCCCTCTCTCAACTGTCGGAGGCTTCGACGCCTCCTCGTGCGTTACGCGGCTCGTCCACCGCCGCTGCGGCCACCGGTGCCGCGAGCCAGCCCGCGGCGGTCTCCCACACGAGCAGGACCGCCAGATAGCCCAGGAGCAGACCGTAGGCGAAGGGGAACCACCCCATCACCCCTCCGGCCGCGATCAGGAGCATCCGACCGTCCCAGCCCAGCATGGCCCGCACGGCCCACTCGGGCGGCGGCACACCGTGGTGTGCCCGGCGTACGGCGGAACCGTGGTGGAGGACGACCACCGCGATGAGCGCGAACACCAGGGGACCCGGTACGCCTGAACCGTAGCCGAGCGCGAACAGGTACAGGTATTCGGCTCCGTGCAGCAGCGGCGGCACGACCCAGTCGTACCGTCCGTTGTGCGGATGGGCGGAGGCGACCCCTGACAGCAGGAGCGCCGCCGCCGGTGCGAACAGGGTAACCCCGCTCAGGTCACCGAGTCCGGTGGACAGCAGCACACCCATCACCAGAATCCCCGCGAACGCGGGCAGGACCGGCGGCAGCGCCCCCTGGACGAGGGCGCCGATTCCCGTGCTCAGGTGACCGTCGTCGCGCAGGAAACGCAGGTCGACGTGGGGGTTCTGCGGGTTCGGGGTCATGGGCGGCTCTCAGTGGGCGTCGCGTCGGGGAGTCGTCACCGCGGCGGCCACCGCGACGGCGGAACCGGCGATCAGCGCCGCGAAGGCCGCCAATGCGTCCCAAATCGTTACCGAGACGGCGATCACGAGAAGACGTTCGGACGGAGCGAAAGCGGTCAGGGCGCGCAGCGTGTCGCTCCCGCGCCCCAGCGGCGCCCGCGGGCGCCGCTGGGGCGCGGGGCCGGGACGGACACCGCCGCGTTCGAGGGGCCGCAGTCCCCCGCCTCGGCGCGGCGGGGCGGTGCGGATGCGGACGAGGCCCCCCGGTTCGGCGTCGTCGCCGTCGGCCGCGGGGACTCCGAGCAGTTCCGCGGTGAACTCGGGGTCGGCGGGCTCCCGGCTGCTCCGGCTGGGGTCCACCACATCGATCGGGGAGGGGTGCGCGCCGTCACCGCCGCCGGGAGACGGGGAGGGGCCCACCCCGCGCGCCGTCACCACGGACTCGCGCAGCGCGTAGGCGATGAGCGCCCCCGACGCCCACAGCCAGGCGTCGGCGCGCCCGGCCAGACCCGCCCCGAGCGCCAGACCGGCGTAGAGGGCGAACTCGCGCAGGTGGACCATGACCGCGACCGTCCACTCGGTGAGACGGTCGCGCGCCTGTCCGCCCAGCCGGTCGCCGACCGCGTCGCTGTACAGCACCAGCGCCAGCAGCAGCGCTCCGACCAGGTCGCCCAGCAGGGTCGTGTCGGTGAACCACACCGCCGCCACGACGGTGAGGACGCCTCCCGCCCGGGCCGTCGCGGCCGGGGTGGTCCCCCTGCGTGCGGCCCATCGCACGGCGGGTCCGGCCAGCGGCCGGAACCCGCGGGCGGTGAGCACTCCGGTCTCCGTCACGCGCCGCGCCTTTCCCACACGTGTGTTGTGGTGTAACCGTTACCCATGCGGGGACCGCTTGGCAAGCGGCCACACGGACGACGCGGCGTCCGCGACTCACCGAGGTTTGAGTGTTCGGCTGGCCACCACGGGGGTCGGTGTGGAACGCCCCGGGCCGACCGGCCGCCCCCTCTTCTCCACACGGCCGGTGTCCGTCGCGGAGGCGGCCGTCACACCTCGGTCAGGCGGCCTTGTCTTCCTTCTTCTGCTTGCGTTTGGCGATCTCGGCCTTGGTGTCGGCGTTGTAGGCGTCCAGCGCGGCCTTGATGTCGGTGTCCAGCACCAGCTCGCCCTTCTTGATGTAGAGGCCGCGGTCGCAGAAGCGCTTGAGGTCGCCCTCGTTGTGGGAGACCAGGACCATGGTGCGCTGGTTCTGCAGCATCCGCTCGATGGCGTCGTAGCACTTGTTGCGGAAGGACTTGTCGCCGACCGCGAGCACCTCGTCCACGAGCATGATGGGGTGCTCCAACTGGGAGATCAGCGCGAAGCCCAGCCGCACCTTCATGCCGCTGGAGTAGTGGCGCACCGGGGTGTCGATGAACCGGGACTCGATCTCGGCGAAGTCGACGATCTCGTCGAACCTGTCCTGCAGCATCTGGGGGCTCATGCCGTGCAGGGAGCCCACCAGGTACACGTTCTCGCGACCGGTGAGCTGGTCGTTGAAGCCCGCGCGCAACTCCAGCAGCGGGGCGACCCTGCCCCGGACGGTGACGGTGCCCTCGTCGGGGATGAGCACCCCGGCGATCAGCTTGAGCAGGGTGGACTTTCCGGTGCCGTTCTTGCCGACGATGCCCACGCACTCGCCCTTGGCCACCTCGAAGGAGACGTCGCGCAGCGCCCAGAAGTCGGTCGAGCCGCGGTTGGGATCGCGTTTGGTCCCGTGGATGAACATCTCCCGCAGGCTGCGCTTGCGTCGGCGGTTCGTCGCGAACTTGATGCCGAGCCCTTTGGCCTCGATGACCGGCTCCGCCATTACAACTCCTTAAGAACGGCGCTTTCGAGTCGTCGGAACGTGACATACCCGATCAGCAGCACGAGGACGGACCCCAGGAACGTGCTGCACAGGACGGACACCGGCGGCACCTCGCTGGGATACCACACCGCGTGGTGCAGTTGGAAGATACCGGCCAGCGGGTTGTGCGCGTAGAGCGTCTTGAACCACCCGGGCAGCGCGTCGACGCTCATGACCCGAAACATCGGGTAGATGACGGGAGTGCCGTAGAACAGCACCCGGTTCAGGATACGGACGATCCGCTCCACATCGCGCAGCAGCACGTTGATGGAGGACAGCAGCAGGGTGACGCCCAGCGACAGGACGAACTGCACCGCGATCGCCGGGATGATCCAGAAGAAGTGCCACCCGGTCTGCCCGCCCAGGAAGAACACGAACAGCAGCAGGATCGGCCAGGTGAGCAGGTACTCCACGAACTTGGTCTGCACGATGGCCAGCGGGAAGATCTCCCGGGGCACCTTCATCGTGGTGATGAGCTTGGCGTGGGTGATGAGCGCCTTGGGCGCGTCGCTCAGCGCGGTGCTGAACCACATCCACGGCAGCAGTCCCGACAGCAGGAACAGCGCGTAGCCGCCGGGGGCGTCGGGCCCGCCCGGGGCCTCGCGCGCCCCACCGGTCGCCGCGAACAGCACGCCGAAGACGAAGTAGTAGACGCAGGCCATCGCCAGCGGCTCCAACATCGACCAGGCGTAGCCGAGGATCGAGTTCTGGTATTTGACCTTCAGATCACGGCGGACCAGGTGTCCGACGACTTTCCGGTTCCGCCAGACGGCCAGCGTCCTCGACGCCACCGCCACCTCCTCGGGGTGCAGTCGTATGGGATCGATCGCGCGACGCGTATCGCCGTGGGATCAGGGGTTGTGCCTGCGGCATCCGGAGTCGCCGACAGGGGCGCCGGTACGCCGTGGTGGCGTGTCCGACCGCCGCGGACGTGTACGGCGACGTTCAGATGCTCGGGGGTTCGGCTGGGCCGCACAGGACCGGCCGATACACGACCGCCGCGCCTCCGGGGGAGCGCCGGGGCCGGACCCCATCCTCGCATGCTCGACGGAGCGACCTCGTGCTTCCAGGCGTCCTAAGGTTACCGGCCGGACGAACCGAGTGTCCCATTCGAGATGAATTGTTCCTTCATTGTTGAGTTGCGGTCGGGGTTCCTCCGGCACCGTGGGCTAACCTCTCCTCTGTTTTGCTGCCGTGTCCCATCTCATCTCATGGAGGGGGTGCCATGCCGATCGACCGGCCCGCACCCGGGCGACCCCACGTGACGGCCGCCGTGCTCGCCGGCGGGGTGGGCGCCCGCATGGGCGGTCCGCGCCCCAAGCAGTTGCTGCCACTGGCCGGACGGACCATCCTGGAGCGCTCCGTCGCGGCGTTCTGCGCCGCACCGCAGGTGGACGAGGTGGTCGTGGTCATGGTCCCCGACCTCGTCGCCGAAGCCGAGAAGATCGTCGCCGAGGGCGGGCACGGCAAGGTGTCCCGGATCGTCCCCGGCGGCGCGAGCCGTTCCGACAGCTCCCGCGCCGCGCTGCGCGCGGTCGCGCACCGCGGCGGCGGCGACCTGGTCCTGCTGCACGACGCGGCGCGCCCCCTGGTCAGCGGGCGGATCATCGCCTCCTGCGTGGCCGCGCTCGCCGAGGCCGGAGCGGTCGGCGTGGCCGTGCCGTCCAGCGACACGGTGGTGGAGGTCGCCGCCGACACGCGGGGGCACGAGGTGATCAGGTCGGTCCCCGACCGTGCGGTCCTGCGCCGGATGCAGACCCCGCAGGGCTTCCGGCTCGACGTGATCCGCCGCGCCCACGAGCGGGCGCTGGCCGACCCCGGCTTCGTGGCCACCGACGACTGCGGCGTGGTGCTGCGCTACCTGCCCGAGGAGCCGGTCCGGATCATCCCCGGCGAGGAGGGCAACATCAAGGTGACCCACCCGGGCGACGTCGCGGTGGCCGAGGTCCTGCTGCGCACCCTGGAGGAGGAACGGTGATCTTCACACCGACCGAGGTGATCGGGCACCGGGGGTCCGGACGCGGCACGGTCGACGGCCTGGCGGAGAACACCCCCGGGTCGTTCGCCGCGGCCGTGGCGGCCGGAGCCACGTGGGTGGAGGTCGACGTGCGGCGCAGCGCCGACGACGTGCTCATGGTGTACCACAACGCCGCCCTGCCCGACGGGCGGTTCGTCGTGGACCTGCCCGCCGAGGAGTCCCGGGCCGCCGGAGTGGCGACCCTGGACGAGGTGCTCGAGGTCGTCCCCCCGCACATCGGCCTGGACATCGACGTCAAGACGGTGCTGGAGGACGCCGTGGACGCCCCCGGGCGGCGCACCATGGCGCTGTTGACGCCGTACCTGAAGCGGCAGGCGCGGTCCCGGCGGCTCTTCGTGTGCTCCTTCGACCCGTCGGTGATCCTGGCGGTGCGCGAGGAGGCGCCCGGGGTGGCCACCGCGTGGATGCCGTTCGTCCGCAACCCGCTGGACCAGGCGGTGGCCGGTGCCGCGGGCATGGGCTGCGAGGTGGTCGCGATCGACGCCCGCTCCTTCGGCCTGGCGGGCGAACCGGAGCGCCCGGGCCGCCGCTCGGTGGAGGACACCGTGGAACTGGCGCACCGGGCGGGGCTGCAGGTGGTGTCGTGGTGTCCCGACCCGGTGGACTCGGCCCGCTTCGCCGCGGCCGGAATGGACGCCGTCGTGGTCGACGACGTCCCCGGCACCGTGCGGGCGCTCGCCGCCGTGGCGGCGGGCTGACCCCGACGCGGCCCGTACGCCGCCGCCCGCCCCCGGCGGCGCGGGGCCGCTAGGCGTTCTGGCGCTGCGCCCTGGCGGTGCGCGAGTCCGCGCCCAGCCCCGGCGGACTGGTGATGAACCCCGCGCCCCACGCCATGTGCATGGTGGCCAGCGCCACGGGGACGGCGAGGCGGGAGGCCGCGGGCAGCCCCGAGCCGAGCGGGACCGAGGCGACCAGGATCGCGGCGAGGTATCCGCCGGGCACCAGCCAGGCGGGCCAGAAGAAGAACCCGACGACCAGTCCCAGGACGATCCCGGCCAGCGCGACCGGGGGCGCGAGGTAGCGCAGGTTGAGGGTGCCCCTGTGCTGGCGGGCCACCACCCGGCGCCACCTGCCGTAGTGGAAGTACTGCCTGGCCAGTGCCCTGACGTTGGGCCTGGGCCGGTAGGAGACCCGCATGCGCGGCTGGAACCACACGGTGCCGCCGGTCATGCGGATGCGGTGGTTCATCTCCCAGTCCTGGGCGCGCAGGAACGCCTCGTCGTAGCCCTGGACCCGCTCCAGCGCCGAACGCCGGAACACGCCCAGGTAGACGGTGTCGGCCGGACCGCCCGCACCGCCGGTGTGGAACCGCGCGTTGCCCACGCCCACCTTCGAGGTCATGGCGGCGGCCACCGCCTTCTCCCAGGGGGTCTCCCCCTCCGCGGCCATGATGCCGCCCACGTTGTCGGCGCCGGTCTCCTCCAGCGTCTCCACGGCGACGCGCAGGTAGTCGGCGGGCATCATGGCGTGGCCGTCGATGCGCGCGACGATGTCGTGGGAGGAGGCGGCGATCGCCGCGTTGAGCCCCGACGGGGTGCGCCCCGACGGGTTGGGCACCACCTTGACCCGGGGGTCGGCGGCGGCGAGTCCGTCGGCGACCTCCTGGGTCCGGTCGCCGGACGGCCCCACGGCGAGCACGACTTCCAGCTCACCGGGGTAGTCCTGGCTCAGGACGTGGCGCACGGCGGAGGCGAGGTGGCGTTCCTCGTTCAGGACGGGCATGACAACCGACACGGCAGGCCAGCTCACGGGCATATCCACAAGAGTTCCACACGATCCGGAAAAGAATCTGGGTACTGGGGGTGCGGGAATCCGCTGTCGCAACGGTACTGCACGGCGGGCGCGGCCGGGAGCCGCCGCGGGTTCGGACTCCGATTCCGGGAGAAGCCGCCGGATTCCCGGCAACACGCCGTGGTCGGATTTTCCCGTCCCGGCACGGTGTTCCTGCCACCCTTGGGGGTGCGACGACACGTAGCGCTCCCGCGGGGGCGACGGGTCGATGGTTCGGGAGGACAGCCGATGAACGAGGACGACAGCGACACACCCCGACCGTCCGGAGACGTCCCGGAGTTCCGCCGTGTCCACTCGGGGCCCACGCCCCCCGGGACCGGCCCGCCACGGCGGCGGCGCGGCGGGAGGGCGTCCGCGTGGCTGCCGAGCGCCGCGGCGCGCCGCCGCCGCGCCGTGCTGCTGCTGTCCGGCTTCCTCTCCGCCGTGGTCCTGCTGACCTCGGGAACGGCGTGGGCCGTCACCGGGTGGCTCTCCGGGCAACTGCAGCGCCACGACGTGTTCGCGGGCCTGCTGGAGGAGGACCGCCCGGCCTCCGGCCCGCAGGGCGCGCTGAACTTCCTGGTGATCGGCTCCGACGACCGCAGCGGCATCGACCCGGAGGAGCGGTCCGCGCTCGGCGTGGGCAACGTCGGGGGGCGGCGCTCGGACACGATGATGCTGGTGCACCTGAACAACGAGCGGGACCACATCACCGTGGTGGGCATCCCCCGGGACTCCTGGGTGCAGATCCCCGGCCACGGACCGCACAAGATCAACGCCGCCTACTCCCTGGGCGGGCCGAGCCTGGCCGTGCGGACGGTGGAGTCGACCACGGGGGTGCGCATCGACCACTACGTCGAGGTCGACTTCAGCGGCTTCGTCGACGTCGTGGACGCGCTCGGCGGGATCACCGTGTGCCTTCCCGAGGCCATCCACGACGACAAGGCCAACCTGTCCCTGGAGGCGGGCACCCACGAGGTCGACGGCCCCCAGGCGCTGGCCTTCGCCCGCACCCGCAAGAGCGCCCACGGCGACCTGGACCGCATCGACCGCCAGCAGCAGGTGCTGGCCGCGCTGCTGGACAAGGCGCTCAGTTCGCAGACCCTGAGCGACCCGTCCAGGTTCGCCCGCTTCCTGGAGACCGCGCTCGGCTCGGTCACGGTCGACGAGGCGCTGGACACCGCCGCCCTCAACCAGCTCGGCGCGCAACTGCGCTCCATCCGCCTGAAGGACGTGACGTTCACCCAGGTTCCGGTCGACCGGATCGACTTCTGGACACCGAGCGGGGAGGTGGCGGTCACCTGGCACGAGCAGCGCGCCGCGGAGCTGTTCGGCGCGGTCGCCCGGGACGAGCCGATCTCGACGGAGGACGCCGCGGCGGACCCGGACCTGCCCGCCCCGGAGGAGGTGGCGGTGGAGGTCCACAACGGCACCACGATCCCCGGGCTGGGGGCCCGACTGCGTTCCCAGCTGGTCGAGGCGGGCTTCCGGGTCCCCGAGGAGGCGGGCAACTGGACGCGCCAGGACCTCGCCGAGACGCTGGTCCGCTACGCGCCCGGCCAGGAGGACGCCGCCCACCTGCTGCTGGAGAGCATTCCGGGGTCGCGGCCGGAGGAGGACCCGGCGCTGGACGACCGCGTCCAGGTGGTCGCGGGGGCCGGTCACACCGGGGTGGCCGTCCCGGCGCACGCGGCGGCCCCGACCGGGCAGCAGCCCGTGGACGTGGAGGGCCGGGACACGGTGCGGACCCACACCGCCGCGGACGACGTCTGCCGGTGACCTCCGCGCCCCGGCGCGCCGCACTCCGGGGCGCCGGGGCGCGGTGACCGCATCCGGCCATCCCCGGCCCCGGGAAACGGGAGGCCGCCGCCGTCCGTTGTCCCGGTGGGCCCGGACCGTGTTAGTTCCGCCGCTTCCGGTGGTACTGGGAGGGAACATCGGCACAAGGAGGCTTCTGTGTTGCGCCACTCACTCGGCCTGCTGGCCGGGATCGTCCTGACCCCGCTGCTGTGGGTCGGCGCGGCGTGGTCGACCGCCGAGATCGTCGGGCACGTCCAGGCGCAGCGGTTCGGCGACCCGCTGCTGACCGCCTGCGCGGCCATGATCGGGGTCGGCCTGGTCGGCGGGGTCCTGGCCGCGACCCGGGTCTCGCCGCTGGCCGCGTTCGTCTCGGGCGGGGTGCTGCTGGGTGTTCCCCTGTGGGCGCTGCTGGACCCGGCGTCGATGGACGCGACCGTCCCGGGCTGGCTCGTCGACCCCGAGTCGTTCCTGCGCCCGCTGGGGCCGGGGCTGCCGCTCTTCCTCGCGCTGGGCACACTGCTGTTCATCTCCTCGCTCGTGCTGTCCCGGTGGCGTCCGCCCCGCCGCGACCGGACCGAGGAGGCGTACCCGCCCGCCGCCGAGCACGCTCCCTCCCGGAGGCGGGCACCCGAACCCGCCTCTCCGCCTCCCGCTGGGCGGCCCGTCGCGCCCGACGCGGGATGGGTCGACGACCCGTCCGCCAAGACCACGACGCCGTTCCGCCGCGGCGAGGACGGCGTCCGTCCGCTCGGCCGAGAGGACGACGACCGCACACGGCTCCTCGGCGACGGCCGCTGAGACGTGTTCCCGCCCCGCCGCGGCCCTGTCCGGTGTTTGATGGTCCGGTGTGTTGTGCGGGAGTTCGACAGGGTCTCAACCAACCACGGTGACGCGGTAACCGTCCCTCCGGAAGGATGGGGAGAACGGTGTTCGGCCCGCACGGCCGGACGGCCCTGTGGCACTGGAGCGACCCGCAGGTAGCATTCCTAGGCCGGTCGTGAGGAAGGACTGATCCATTGGTGGACAAACAGCGCCTCAGAATCGCGGTGCTCGGCACCGGATACCTCGGAGCGACCCACGCCGCCTGCATGGCGGAGCTGGGTTTCGACGTCCTCGGTCTCGACACGGACCGGGCCAAGATCGCCAGTCTGTCCTCCGGTCGGGTCCCGTTCTACGAGCCGGGACTGGAGGAGGTGCTCACCCGCAACCTCGCCGCCGGTCGGCTGCGCTTCACCACCGACTACGCCGAGGCCGCCGAGTTCGCCGACGTGCACTTCATCTGCGTGGGCACCCCGCAGCAGAGCACGTCCAACGCCGCCGACCTGCGGTACGTGGACGCCGTGGTGGAGTCGCTGGCGCCCCTGCTGACCCGCCCCACCGTCGTGATCGGCAAGTCGACCGTGCCGGTGGGCACCGCCGCCCGGATCGCCGCCCAGTTCCACGCCACCGCCCCGGCGGGCGAGGCCGTCGAGGTCGGCTGGAGCCCGGAGTTCCTGCGGGAGAGCCACGGCGTGGAGGACACGCTCAACCCGAACCGGATCGTGATCGGCACCGACTCGCCGCGGGTGGAGCAGGTGATGCGGGAGCTGTCGGCCGACCAGATCGAGCGGGGCATCCCCTTCCTCGTCACCGACCTGCAGACCGCCGAACTGGTCAAGGTCTCCGCCAACGCCTTCCTCGCCACCAAGATCTCCTTCATCAACGCGATGGCCGAGGTGTGCGAGGCCGTCGGCGCGGACGTGATCCGACTGGCCGAGGCGCTCTCCCACGACGACCGCATCGGCGGCAAGTTCCTCGGCCCCGGCCTGGGCTTCGGGGGCGGCTGCCTGCCCAAGGACATCCGCGCGTTCATGGCGCGCGCCGACGAACTGGGCGTGGAGCCCGCGCTGTCGTTCCTGCGCGAGGTGGACGCCATCAACCAGCGCCGCCGGGCGCGCACCATCGACATCGCGCGCGGCCTCATCGGCGGCAGCTTCGCCGGACGCACCGTCGGCGTGCTGGGCGCGGCGTTCAAGCCCAACTCCGACGACATCCGCGACTCCCCCGCCCTGGACGTGGCGGCCACCATCGGCTCGCTGGGCGCGCGCGTCACCGTCTACGACCCCGAGGCGCTGGAGAACGCCGAGCGGGCCTACCCGCAACTGAACTTCGCGCACACCATGGTGGAGGCGGTGCGCGACGCCGAGGTGGTGCTGCTGCTCACCGAGTGGGCCGAGTTCCGTGACGCCGACCCCGACGAGCTGGGCAAGGTGGTGGCCGAGCAGCGGATCGTGGACGGACGCAACGCGCTGGACCCCGACCACTGGCGCTCCCGCGGCTGGACCTACCGGGCGCTGGGCCGCCCCTGAACCGGGGTCCCTCCCCCGAGAGGAGGACGGACGACATGGAACGACTCAACGATCCCGAGGTGATCCGCCGCCTGCTGGCGCAGACCGAGGTGTGGGCGGTGGTCGGT
Organism: Thermobifida halotolerans; assembly: GCF_003574835.2. Taxonomy (NCBI): domain Bacteria; kingdom Bacillati; phylum Actinomycetota; class Actinomycetes; order Streptosporangiales; family Nocardiopsidaceae; genus Thermobifida; species Thermobifida halotolerans. Next base: position 3,521,181 of record NZ_CP063196.1, read on the forward strand.
CTGGGCGACAACCCGGGCCGCCCCGCCCACGGGGTGGCCCGGTTCCTCCAGGAGCGGGGCAAGCGGATCGTGCCGGTGCATCCGAGCGCGGCGACGGTGCACGGCGAGCGGGGCTACGCCTCACTCGCCGACATCCCCTTCGACGTGGACGTGGTGGACGTGTTCCGCCGCTCCTCGGCGGCGGGCGCCGTCGCCGACGCGGCACTGGAGCGCCCCGAGGTCAGGGCGGTGTGGTTCCAGTTGGGCGTGGTCGACGACGCCGCGGCCGAGCGGGTGCTGGCTGCGGGCCGCGCCATGGTGATGGACCGCTGCCCGGCGATCGAGTGGCCCCGCCTCCTGGGGTGAGCGCCGGAGGGAACCCGTCGGCACCCCGGCCCGAAACCCCCGGTTCAGCGGGCTCCGAAGCCGAACGACGAGCCCTCCGAGAGCTTGCGGCGCAGCCGCTCCCCCTTGTCCTGGGCCTGCTGTCTCAGGTCGGCCTGGAAGTCGGTCATCCTCGCGCGCAGTTCGGCGTCGTGGGCGGCGAGCATGCGCACCGCCAGCAGTCCCGCGTTGCGGGCCGCGCCCACCGCGACCGTGGCCACCGGCACCCCGGCGGGCATCTGCACGATGGACAGCAGCGAGTCGAGCCCGTCGAGGTACTTCAGCGGCACCGGCACCCCGATGACCGGCAGCGGGGTGACCGAGGCGAGCATGCCCGGCAGGTGCGCCGCGCCGCCCGCACCGGCGATGACGACCTTCAGCCCGCGCTCGGCCGCCTCGGAGCCGTAGGCGATCATCTCGTGCGGCATCCGGTGCGCCGAGACCACGTCGGCCTCGTAGGGGACGCCGAACTCGTCCAGGGCCTGGGCCGCGTCCTGCATGAACGGCCAGTCGGAGTCGCTTCCCATCACGATGCCGACGGTCGGCGGGGTCTGGCTCACTGCGGGTCTCCCTTGAGGTACGCTGCGGCGGTTCGTGCTCGTTCCAGCAGGTCGGCGGGGTCGTCGCCGACCACGGTGACATGCCCGATCTTGCGGCCGGGGCGGACCTGCTTGCCGTAGAGGTGCACCTTCAGCTCGGGGTCCTTGGCCATGACGTGGATGTAGCGACTGTACACGTCGGGGTCGCGCCCGCCGAGCAGGTTGGCCATCACCGCGTACGGGGCCACGGTGCGCGGCGACCCCAGGGGCAGGTCGAGCACGGCGCGCAGGTGCTGTTCGAACTGCGAGGTGCGGGCGCCGTCGATGGTCCAGTGGCCGGAGTTGTGCGGGCGCATCGCCAGCTCGTTGACGACGACGCCGGTGTCGGTCTCGAACAGTTCGACGGCGAGCATGCCCACCACGTCCAGGGAGGTGGCCAGTTCGATCGCGAGTTCCTGGGCGGCCACGGCCCGGTCCTCGGCCAGGCCGGGCGCGGGGGCGACGACCTCGTGGCAGATCCCGTCGCGCTGCACCGTCTCGACCACCGGGTAGGCCGCGACCTGGCCGTAGGGGGAGCGGGCGACCTGCACGGCCAACTCCCGGCGGAACGCGACCCGCTCCTCGACCAGCAGCGGAACCCGCTCCCGGGCGGCGCGGTCGAGCACGGCCGCGGCCTCCTCGGCGTCGCCGACCACCCAGACGCCCTTGCCGTCGTAGCCGCCGCGGGCGGCCTTGAGCACGACCGGCCAGCCGGTCCCGGCGGCGAAGTCGGTGACGTGCCCGATCTCGGAGACCTCCCGCCAGCGCGGGCAGGGGGCGCCCAGTTCCCGCAGGCGGGCGCGCATCACCAGCTTGTCCTGGGCGTGGCGCAGCGCGTCGGGGCCGGGGCGCAGGACCGTTCCGGTACGCTCCAGCTCGCGCAGGACCGGCTGGGGCACGTGCTCGTGGTCGAAGGTCAGCACGTCGCAGTCCTCGGCGAAGGCGAGGAGGTCGTCGAGGCCCCGGTCGTCGCCGAAGCGCGCGTCGGCGCACACGCGCGCCGCGCTGTCGTCCGGACCGGCCGCCAACACCCGGAAGTCCACGCCCAACGCGATCCCCGCCTGGTGCGTCATCCGGGCGAGCTGGCCACCGCCCACCATTCCGACCGCGGGAACGGTCCGGCTAGTCTCGCTCACAGCTTCCTCAACTCTCGGTTCGCGACGTTGGGGTGCGGCCCCGCGACCGACGCGGGAACCCGAGAAAGTCTATTGAATCTCCTGGTCCGGATCGGAACGGCTCGTGCGATTGCTCTCGACGTTGTACCGGCGCTTCTCCCGGCTCATCCACGAGGTGGCCAAGTTCGGCACCGTGGGCGCCCTCGCCTACGTGACGCAACTGGCGACCACCAACCTGTTCTGGTACGGGCTGGGACTGCCGGAACTGGCCGGGCAGGCCCTGGGGACGGTCTGCGCCACCGTCGTGGCGTTCCTCGGCAACCGGTTCTGGACGTTCCGGCACCGCTCGCACAGCGGGCTGCTGCTGTCGTACGCGCTGTTCTTCGGGTTGAACGGGGTGGGGCTGCTGATCCAGCTCGCCTGTCTGTGGTTCACCGCCGCGGTGCTGGGCCTGGACGGTCCGCTGGCGCGCAACATCGCGGGCAACGTGGTCGGCGTGGGCCTGGGGTCGCTGTTCCGGTTCTGGAGCTACAAGAAGTGGGTGTTCCGCGCGCCGCGGCAGGTGATCTCCCGGGACCCCGGACCGGCCTGACCCCGGTGACGTGGGCCGACGTCGGCGTGGCGGTCCCGGGAGGGTCTTTGTCTCCCTCCAGCACCACCATTCACAAAACGGACAACTCCCCCGGCACTTCTCTTTCCACCCCAAGGGCGCGTCCCCCGGAGGAGCGTCCCCCGGTGGGGTGTTATGTGAGGTAAGAGCAGTATGTCGGAGACAGGGCTTGCGCATTTTTGGTCAACCGCTGGACCGTCGGCGCGCGTAATCCGAAAATCGCGGCGGGAGTCTTACGATCGGTGCTATGACCTGCGTTTTGCTGGCCGAAGACGATGCTTCGATCTCTGAACCGCTGGCCCGCGCGCTCCGCCGGGAGGGGTACTCGGTCGACGTCACCGTCGACGGCATGGAGACACTCGACCGCGCCCGCACCGGCGATATCGACCTGCTGGTTCTGGATCTGGGGCTGCCCGAACTGGACGGGCTCGAAGTGGCCAGGCGGCTGCGCTCGGAAGGGCACGGAACTCCCATCCTGATCCTCACCGCCCGCGCCGACGAGGTCGACACCGTCGTGGGACTGGACGCGGGAGCCGACGACTACGTCACCAAGCCCTTCCGCCTGGCCGAACTCCTGGCCCGGGTCCGGGCGCTGCTGCGCCGCGGCGGCGGCGAGGTCCCCGTCGTGCACGGGGTGCGGATCGACAACGACTCGCGCCGCGCCTGGCTGGGCGACCGGGAGCTTCAGCTCACCACCAAGGAATTCGACCTGCTGCGTGTACTCGTCCGCGACGCGGGCAAGGTGGTCACCCGGGAGCAGATCATGCGGGAGGTGTGGGACACCAACTGGTGGGGGTCCACGAAGACGCTGGACATGCACATTTCCTGGCTGCGCCGCAAACTCGGGGACGACGCCAACCAGCCCTCCTACATCACCACCGTCCGAGGAGTCGGCTTCCGGTTCGAGCGGGACTGACACACGCGGCGATGACGAGGCGACATGCGCAGGAGAATGCTGTTCTCCACCCTCGTGGTGGCCATCATCGCGGTGCTGCTGCTCGGGCTGCCCCTGGGCGCCCTGACCTACCAGCAGGTGAACAGCGCGAACATCGCCCAACTGCAACGCGAGGCCGAACTCATCGGGACCGAGGTGGACGCGCAACTGCTGCGCGAGGGCGAGATCGACACCGAGCACTTCGCGACGGTCTATCCCCGGCGCTACATCGAGATCACCCCCAGCGGCTCGCCCACCGTGGCCACCGGCGGCTGGGAGTACAACCCGCGTGATCCGGACGCGGCCGCGGCGCTGAGCGCGTCGGCCACCTCCGCGAGCGGCGCCTCGGTCGTGGTGTGGCGCGACACCCGCGGGGTGCGGGAGGAGATCATCAGCGCGTGGCTGGGCATCGCCTCGCTGTCCCTGCTGGCCATCGGCGTCGCGGTCGGACTGGCCATCCTCCAGGCCAGAAGGCTCACCCTGCCCCTGGTCGACCTCGCCGCGACCGCCGAGCGGCTGGGGTCGGGAGTGATCAGCCCGTGGGGGCACCGCTACGGCATTCCCGAAGCCGACGCGGTGGCCGAGGTTCTGGACCGCAGCGCCGAGCGCATCTCCAGTCTGATCTCGACCGAGCGGCACTTCGCCACCGACGCCTCCCACCAGTTGCGCACCCCGCTGACCGCGCTGTCGATGCGGCTGGAGGAGATCGTCGCCGAGGCGGACAAGCCCGACGTGGTCCGCGAGGAGGGCGAGGCCGCGCTGGCCCAGACCGAACGGCTCGTGGACATCGTGGAGAGCCTGCTGGGGCGGGCGCGCCGGACCCAGAACCCCAAGCTGGAGCCGGTCGCCATCGACGACGTGATCGAGCAGTTCATGGAGGAGTGGCGGCCGGTCTTCACCCAGGCCGGGCGGAAGCTGCAGTTGACCGGGCAGGCGGGCCTGACGGTCATGACGGTGCCCACCGACCTGGCCCAGATCCTGGCGACCCTCGTGGAGAACGCGTTCAAGCACGGCGCCGGTACGGTGACCGTCCGCCGCGTGGAGACCGGCCAGTCGGTGCGCGTCGAGGTCAGCGACGAGGGCGAGGGAATCCCCGAGGAGCTGGCTCCCCGCATCTTCGAACGCGAGGTCACCAGCGGCAACGGAACCGGACTCGGTCTGGCGCTGGCCCGGCACATCGCCGAGTCCGAGGGCGCCCGGGTGGAGTTCATCCATTCCAGGCCGACCACGTTCGCCCTCTTCCTGCCGCCCTACCGGGGCAGCCTGGCCCGCACCACCGGACCGGCGTGATCCCGCGCGCGGGCGCCGGGGTCAGCCGGTGAGGCGCGCCGCCTGGGCGGCGACCGTGGTGGAGCCGCCGTGGCCGGGGCGGACCGTGGTCTCGGGAGGAAGGGTGAGCAGGTGGTCGCCGATCGACACGAGGATCGCCGCGGGGTCCGAGTGCGGGCGGTCCGTGCTCCCCGGACCGTTCGCGAGCAGGGTGTCGCCGGTGAACACCGTCGCGAGGGCGGGCGCGTACAGGCAGACCGCGCCCGGGGTGTGGCCGGGGGTGTGCCGCACCTCCAACTCGACCCCGCCGACCTGGAGGCGCTCGCCGTGCAGCAGGGGCGCGTCGGGGGCTCGGTCGGGGTAGTGCAGGCTCCACAGGCGCTCGTCGGCGGGATGCAGCAGGATCGGCGCGTCGGCGAGGTCGGCCAGGGCCTCCGCCGCGTTGATGTGGGTCTCGTGGGCGTGGGTGCACACGATCGCCATCAGCTCGCGGTCGCCCAGCCCGCGGGAGATCGCGGTGGCGTCGTGGGCGGGGTCGACCACGATCGCGCCGCGGTCGTCCCCGACGATCCAGACGTTGGCGTCGGCCTCCTGCTCCGCCGCGCCGTCCCAGAAGGGCCCCGAGGTGACGACCCCGTCGACGGTGACAGAGGCCGCGCCGGTGTCTTCGGTCATCTGAGTCCTTTCGAGGAAACCCCGCCCTTCGGGAAGGGGAGGAAGTCGATGAGCGGACCACCGCTGTGCGTCCTGTCCGCACGCACCGCCCGGAGGCGGTCCTCCACAGGGCTGGTCTTCCCCTCCGGGGAGGGACCTAACGCGCGGTGACGCCGCTCACCCGCGCAGCGACACGTTCGCGCCGAAACTCCGGCGCAGCGCGTAGGGCTGGAGCTGTCCGAGACCGTGGGCGTGGCGGGCGCGCACGGCCACCACCTGGAAGCCGTCCTCGCCCTTGAGCTGGTCCGCCAGGGCCTCGTCGATGAGGACGGTCCCCGGCCGCGCGAAGGAGGTCAGGCGGCTGGCCCGGTTGACGGTGATGCCGAACACGTCGCCGAGCAGCGCCAGCACCGGGCCGTAGGCCAGGCCGACCCGCACGTCGGGAACCTCGACGTGGGTCTTGACTCCGGCGGCGAGCTGCAGGGCGATGTCGGCGGCCTGCCGGGCGTTGTCCGCGACGTAGAGGATCTCGTCGCCCAGGGTCTTGACGATCCGGCCCCCGCAGGAGGCGACGATGTCGGCCGAGGTCGCCTCGAACCCCTCCACCACGTCGGCCAGGCCGACCTCGTTCAGCTCCCGGCTGAGCGCGGTGAAGGACACCAGGTCCGCGAAGCCGACGACCAGCGGGAAGTAGTGGGGGGAGGCGTCCTCCCGCTGCTCCTGGACCGCCAGGCTGCGCGAGACCGACGCGGCGAGCTGGCGCCGCCAGATGTGCAGCAGCAGTGTCTCGACGTCGGGAAGCAGCTCCTTGGCCAGCCCCACCAGCGGTCCCAGGTGTCCGTCGAGGTCGACCTCGGGCTCGTAGGACAGGGTGGTCAGGATGCTGGTCTGCCATTCGGCGAGCCTGGTCATGGTCTGCCCCATGGCCCGGGCCAGGCGGACCGCGGCCTCCTCGGTGAGTGTGCCGCTGCGCAGCAGTTCGGCGGTGACCCGCATGGCCTCGACGTCGCTGTCGGTGTAGGCGGGCGTGTCCTCCCCGCGTGTGGCGAACCCCAGGGCCCGCCAGATGCGGGAGGCGAGCTCGGGCGAGGTCCCCGCGAGCCGCACCACCTCTTCACGGGTATACCGCGCCTCGCCTCCCAACAGGACGGCTTCGATCTCCTTGGGGTCGGGACGAGACGACATGGGTTCTCTCGTATTCGAGGTCGGGGCGGTGGGGGTGACGCCCGCCGGACATGAAATTCAGCCGGCACCCCTCCACAGCGGTGAGGCGCGCATGACTGTCGGTTTAGTACCTCCGGGGCGTCTCCGTCAAGAAACACCCGCTCCGGAGGACCTGCGCGGAGGAGGTCACGGAGCCCCGGGACGGACGTGGACGACGTCGCCCGCGCTGAGGGCCGTGGTCCGGCCGCCGTCCGTGCGCACGAGGAGGTGCCCCTCCTCGTCGACTCCGGCGGCCGTGCCCTCCAGCAGGCGGTCCTCCGGCAGGTGCACCCGCACCCGCCGGCCGAGGGTGGCGCAGCAGGACCGGTACTCCTCGGCGAGTCCGCCGGCCTCGGCGTCGCCGCCGTGGTCGGCCCAGACCGTGTAGCGCTCGGCGAAGGCCCGCAGGACCGCGCGGAGCAGGGGGTCCCGGTCGGCGCACACGGCGCCGGACAGGACGAGCGACGTGGCCGTGTCCACCGGGAGCTCCTCCTCGCTCTGGGAGACGTTGAGCCCCATGCCGAGCACGACCGCGGCGCCCTCGGGGTCGAAGACCGCCTCGGAGAGGATCCCGGCGAGCTTGCGGCCGTCCACCAGGACGTCGTTGGGCCACTTGAGGACCGCTTCGACCGCGGCGATCCGGCGTACGGCGCGCACCGCCGCGACTCCCATGAGCAGCGGCAGCCATCCGTAGCCGCGGGGCGGCGCGGTGGGACGCAGCAGCACCGAGAAGGTCAGCGCGGCCCGCGCCGGGGTCTGGAACGTGCGGTCCATCCGCCCGCGCCCGGCGGTCTGGTGCTCGGTGACCAGTACCGAGCCCTCGGCCGCCCCGTCGCGTGCCCGGGCGGCCAGTTCGGTGTTGGTGGAGCCCAGCGACGGCACGACGTCGATCCCGGTCCACAGCGTCTCCGGACGCACCAGCGCCCGTTCCAGCGCCCGCTGGTCCAGGGGCGGTCGGCTGAGGTCCGAGTACAGCGAGGAAGGCATGCCCCCATTCAACCAACGCTCCGCCGCGGACCGCTCCACTCGGGGGGTTCCGGGACCCGAAAGGCCCCGGAACCCCCGGTCGGGCGGTCAGCCGGTGTTCTGGAGTCCGGCGGCCACGCCGTTGACCGACAGCAGCAGCAGCCGCTCCAGGTGGCTGCGGTCCTCCTCGGAGAGCTGGGCGGCCTCGTCGCCGCGCAGCGCCTCCAGCGCGCGCAACTGCAGGTGCGACAGCGCGTCCACGTACGGGTTGCGCAGGTCCACCGCGCGGGAGAGCACCCTGCGGTTCTCCAGCAGGCGGGTGTGCCGGGTCACCTTGAGGACCAGTTCGCGGGTGCGGTCGTACTCGGCGAGCACCTGCTCGGTGAGTTCGGGCCGCTCCCCCAGGGCCAGGTAGCGCTCGGCGATCACCCGGTCGGTCTTGGCCAGGCTCATCTCCGCGTTGTCCAGCAGCGACGCGAACAGCGGCCACTCGACGTAGGCGGTGCGCAGCGCGTCGAGGTCGTCGACGGCCGCCAGGCCGCTGCCCAGCCCGTACCAGCCGGGCAGGTTGACGCGGGTCTGGGTCCAGGCGAACACCCAGGGGATCGCGCGCAGGTCGTCCAGTCCGGTGGCGGCCGAGCGGCGGGCCGGGCGCGATCCCAGGCGCAGCTCGCCCAGCTCCTCCAGCGGGCTCACCCTGGAGAACCACTCGGCGAAGCCCTCGGTGTCGACCAGCGAGCGGTAGGCGGTGTGCGCGGCCTCGGCGATCCGGTCGGCCAGCGCGCGGAAGCGGGCGGCGGCCTCGGTGGCGCGCCGCTGCACGCTGTCGGTGGAGGCCATCAGCACCGCGTGCCCCACCTGCTCGATGTGCCGGTGGGCGATCGCCCGCTGACCGTAGCGGGCGAAGATGACCTCTCCCTGTTCGGTGACCTTGAAGCGGCCGTCCACCGATCCCGGCGCCTGCGCCAGCACGGCGCGGTTGGCGGGGCCGCCGCCGCGGCCGAGCGCGCCGCCGCGGCCGTGGAAGAGGGTGAGCTTGATGTCGTTGGCGCGGGCCCACTCGGTCAGCCGCGCCTGCGCGTCGTACAGCCGCAGGGTGGCGCTGACCGGTCCGACGTCCTTGGCCGAGTCGCTGTATCCGAGCATGACCTCCATGCGGCGGCCGGTCTGCTCCAGGCGGCGCCGGACGCCGGGCAGCGCGAGCATGCCGTCGAGCACGTGCGGGGACGCGTCGAGGTCCGCTCCGGTCTCGAACAGCGGGATCACGTCCAGGACGGGGGCCTTGCCCTCGGGCAGGGCGTGCTCGGCGAGTTCGTGGACGGCGGCGACGTCCTCGGCGGAGCGGGTGAAGCTGACGATGTAGCGGCAGCACGCCTCGACGCCGAAGCGCTCCTGGATCCAGGCGACGACCCGCAGGGTGGCCAGGACCTCCTCGGTCTTCTCCGACAGCGGGCCGCCCGCGCGCAGCTCCGCGAGCGCGGCCGCGTGCACGGCGCTGTGCTGGCGGATCTCCAGTTCCGCCAGGTGGAAGCCGAAGGTCTCGGCCTGCCAGACGAGGTTCTGCAGTTCTCCGTAGGCCTGGCGGAGCGCGCCCGCGGCGGCCAGCGACTCCTGGACCACGCGCAGGTCGGCGAGGAACTCCTCGGGGTTGCGGTAGCCGAGGTCGGCGTCGCGCCGCCGGGTGGCGCGCAGCCGCTCCGCGGCCAGCAGGAGGAGCTGGCGGTGGGGTTCGTTGGGCGAGCGCTTGACGATCTCCTGCATCAGGCGCGGGTGGGCCGCCTGGGCGCTGGCCAGGGTGGCGCGCAGGTCGGCGCTGGGCCGGGTGAGGCCGGTGTACTCGGTGTGGATGCGTCCGATGCGTTCGCAGGCGGCCTCCAGGGCGAGCAGCACGTGCTCGGACTGGACGGCGATGGCCTCGCGGGTCACATCGTGGGTGACGAAGGGGTTGCCGTCGCGGTCGCCGCCGATCCAGCTTCCGTAGCGGACGAAGGCCTTGGCCGGGGAGGGGCGGCGTCCGCTGCCCTCGGGGTCGATGGCCCGGTCGAGGCTGCGGTAGACCTCGGGGATGACCCGGAAGATGGTCTCGTCGAAGGCGGCCATGGCGGTGCGCACCTCGTCGAGCGGGTCCATCTTGGTGTAGCGAAGCTGTGAGGTTCGCCACAGAAGGTCGATCTCCTCCAGAAGTCTGCGGCGCGCCTCGGCGGCGGCGCCGCTTCCGGGGTGGGCCGCGCGCAGCCGCTCCAACTGTCCGCTGATCCGCTGGATGGCGGTGGAGACGGCGCGGCGGCGCGCCTCGGTGGGGTGCGCGGTGAGGACCGGGCGGAACTCCATGCCGTCGACGAGTTCCCGCAGGCGTTCCTCACCGGCGTCGTCGCGGATGGAGCGGACCGCGGCGGCCAGTGACTCGCGCGGGGGGTTGGCCGCGTCGTCGCGTTCCCGCAACGAGCGGATGCGGTGGTGTTCCTCGGCCAGATTGACCAGGTGGAAGTAGACGGTGAAGGCGCGCGCCACCTGCTTGGCGCGCTCCAGCGGCCACGAGGCGACGAGGTCGGTGATCTCCTTGCCGTCGACCGACCCCTCACGGGCGCCGATGACGGCGCGTCGGAGTCGCTCCACGTCGTCGAGCAGATCCTGGCCGCCGCTCTCGGCGAGCACGGTTCCGAGCATCTCGCCGAGCAGGCGGACGTCGCCTCGAAGCTGGTCGGGCATCTCCTGGCGGGCGCTGTCGCGTGTCATGGCACAGACCATACCCAGATTGGTCTACTCCACTTGGAAGGTGGGGTGTCCCGTTGGTGGCTCCGGAACGACGCTTCAAGGAGAAACATGCGGACTGTTATCATTAACAGAACAGGATTCGGACACATATCCCCTGGTCAGAGCCTCGCTTCGAGGTCCTACCTACAAGTAACCCCTATCTCCTGATCGAAACAACGACCCGCACCTATACTCTGATGGCTTATGGCGACCCAAGCCCCTGAACCGCTGCCCGCGGCACAGATCGACATCCACACCACCGCGGGCAAGCTCGCGGACCTGCAGCGCCGCCGCCACGAGGCGGTGCACGCGGGCTCCGAACGAGCCGTGGAAAGACAGCACGCCAAGGGCAAGATGACCGCCCGCGAGCGCATCGACGCCCTTCTCGACCCGGGTTCCTTCGTGGAGTTCGACGCCTTCGCCCGACACCGGTCCAACAACTTCGGCCTGGAGAGGAACCGTCCCTACGGCGACGGCGTCGTCACCGGCTACGGCACGGTGGACGGCCGCCCCGTCGCGGTGTTCAGCCAGGACGTCACGGTCTTCGGCGGCTCCCTCGGCGAGGTCTACGGCGAGAAGATCACCAAGGTCCTCGACCACGCGCTCAAGACCGGCTGCCCGGTGATCGGCATCAACGAGGGCGGCGGCGCGCGCATCCAGGAGGGCGTGGTGGCCCTGGGCCTCTACGCCGAGATCTTCAAGCGCAACACCCACGCCTCCGGTGTCATCCCGCAGATCTCGCTGGTCATGGGTGCGGCGGCGGGCGGCCACGTCTACTCGCCCGCCCTCACCGACTTCACCGTGATGGTCGACCAGACCTCCCAGATGTTCATCACCGGCCCCGACGTCATCAAGACCGTCACCGGCGAGGACGTCACCATGGAGGAGCTGGGCGGCGCGCGCACCCACAACACCAGGTCGGGCGTGGCCCACTACATGGCCTCCGACGAGACCGACGCCCTGGAGTACGTCAGGACGCTGCTGTCCTACCTGCCCTCCAACAACCTGGAGGACCCCCCGGCCGAGCCGACCGAGGCGGAGCTGGAGATCACCGGGACCGACCTGGAGCTGGACACCTTCATCCCCGACTCGGCCAACCAGCCCTACGACATGCACCGGGTCATCGAGCACATCGTCGACGACGGCGAGTTCCTGGAGGTCCACGAGCTGTTCGCCCAGAACGTCATCGTGGGCTACGGGCGGGTGGAGGGCCACCCGGTCGGCGTCGTGGCCAACCAGCCCATGAACTTCGCGGGCTGCCTGGACATCGACGCCTCCGAGAAGGCCGCGCGGTTCGTGCGCACCTGCGACGCCTTCAACGTCCCCGTGCTGACCCTGGTGGACGTCCCCGGCTTCCTGCCCGGCACCGACCAGGAGTTCAACGGCATCATCCGCCGCGGGGCCAAGCTGCTCTACGCCTACGCCGAGGCGACCGTCCCGCTGGTGACGGTCATCACCCGCAAGGCGTTCGGCGGCGCCTACGACGTCATGGGCTCCAAGCACCTGGGCGCCGACATCAACCTGGCCTGGCCGACCGCGCAGATCGCGGTGATGGGTGCCCAGGGAGCGGTCAACATCCTGCACCGGCGCACCCTGGCCGCCGCCGAGGACGTCGAGGCGACCCGCGCGCAGCTCATCAGCGAGTACGAGGACACACTGCTCAACCCCTACAGCGCCGCCGAACGCGGCTACGTGGACGGCGTCATCATGCCCTCCGAGACCCGCACCTCCGTCGTCAAGGCGCTGCGCGCGCTGCGCGGCAAGCGCAAGCAGCTGCCGCCCAAGAAGCACGGGAACATCCCGCTCTGATGGCCGGCGACCGAACCCAGTCCGCCCCCTTCCTTCAGGTCGTGCGGGGCGACCTCAGCCACGAGGAGACCGCGGCGCTCGTCGCGGTCCTGACCGCCCGCGCGCGGGCCGTTCAGGCCGCCCGCGAACGGGCCGCCGCCACCGGAAGCCGCTCGGGCTGGAGCGACCGCGCCCGGCTGCTGGGGGTGCCGCGTCCGGGCCCCGACTCCTGGCGCCGCAGCTTCCATCCGGGATGATCCGCCCGTCCCCGGGTCCGTCCGCCGAGCCACGGCGGATCCGCCGTCCTCAGACCCGCCAACGGCATCGGCGACGAACGGCCGATGCCCCTCCAGGAGGAATGTTCGACCGTGCGTAAAGTTCTCATCGCCAACCGGGGCGAGATCGCCGTCCGGGTGGCACGCGCCTGCCGCGACGCGGGCCTGGGCAGCGTCGCGATCTACGCCGAGCCCGACCTCGACGCGCTGCACGTCAAGGTCGCCGACGAGGCCTACGCCCTGGGCGGGCAGACCCCCGCCGACAGCTACCTGAGCATCGACAAGATCCTGGCCGTCGCGGCCGAGTCCGGCGCGGACGCCGTCCACCCCGGATACGGGTTCCTCGCCGAGAACGCCGACTTCGCCCAGGCGGTCATCGACGCCGGACTGACCTGGATCGGCCCGCCGCCCTCGGCGATCACCGCGCTGGGCGACAAGGTCCAGGCCCGCCACATCGCGCAGAAGGTGGGCGCCCCGCTGGTGGCGGGCACCGCCGACCCGGTGTCGGGCGCCGACGAGGTGGTCGCCTTCGCCGAGCGGCACGGCCTGCCCATCGCGATCAAGGCCGCGTTCGGCGGCGGCGGCCGCGGCCTGAAGGTCGCCCGCTCCCTGGACGAGGTCGCCGACGCCTACGAGTCGGCGGTGCGCGAGGCCGTCACCGCGTTCGGCCGCGGCGAGTGCTTCGTGGAGCGCTACCTCGACCGCCCCCGACACGTGGAGACCCAGTGCCTGGCCGACACCCACGGCAACGTCGTGGTGGTCTCCACCCGCGACTGCTCGCTGCAGCGCCGCCACCAGAAGCTCGTGGAGGAGGCCCCCGCGCCGTTCCTCAGCGCCGAGCAACTGGAACTGCTGTATTCCTCGTCCAAGGCGATCCTGCGCGAGGCCGGCTACGTGGGCGCGGGCACCTGCGAGTTCCTGGTCGGCGCCGACGGCACCGTCTCGTTCCTGGAGGTCAACACCCGGCTCCAGGTGGAGCACCCGGTCACCGAGGAGGTCGCCGGGATCGACCTGGTGCGGGAGATGTTCCGCATCGCCGACGGCGCGGAGCTGGGCTACGACGACCCGGTGCTGCGCGGCCACTCCTTGGAGTTCCGCATCAACGCCGAGGACGCCGGACGCAACTTCATGCCCGCCCCCGGCACCATCACCTCGATGCGGCTGCCCAGCGGCCCGGGCGTGCGCGTGGACACCGGCTGCGAGACCGGCTTCACCGTGCCGCAGGCGTTCGACTCGATGGTGGCCAAGCTCATCGTGACCGGGCGGACCCGCACCGAGGCCCTGGAGCGGTCCCGACGCGCCCTCGCCGAGTTCGAGGTGGGCGGCATGCCCACCGTCATCCCGTTCCACCGGGCGGTGGTCGAGCACCCGGCGTTCGCCCCGGCCGACCCCGAGCAGCCGTTCAGCGTGCACACCCGGTGGATCGAGACCGAGTTCGACGGCGCCATCGAGCCGTTCGCGGGCGAGGTTGAGCAGGCCGAGGCCGCCGAGCGGGAGAAGGTCACCGTCGAGGTCGGCGGCAGGCGGGTCGAGGTCGTCCTGCCCGCCGGACTGGGCGCGGACCCGGCGGCGGCCCCGGCCGCGAAGAAGTCCGGCAAGCGCGGCGGCTCCCGGAAGAAGTCCGCGGCGGCGGTCAGCGGTGACGCCCTGGTCAGCCCGATGCAGGGCACCGTCGTCAAGGTTGTGGCCGCCGACGGCCAGGAGGTCGCCGAGGGCGACACCGTCGTCGTCATCGAGGCCATGAAGATGGAGCAGCCGCTCACCGCGCACAAGGCGGGCACCGTCACCGGCCTGTCGGTGGGCGCGGGCGAGACCGTCGGCAACGGCGCGGTGATCTGCGAGATCAAGGGTTCCTAGGGCGCGGCGCCGGAAGCGGTGCGACGTACTGGCCGGAGCGGGCCGTCCACTCGGGGCGGCCCGCCCCGCCGCGTTCCCGGGCAACCGGTCCGCACCCCGGGAGGAGCAACCGCAGCTCCGGGAGAATTCTCCCTGACCAGCACATCTAGGCTGTCCCCATGCTCTTCTGGCGTTGCCTGGCCGTGGGGGCGACCCTCCTCGCGGCCCTCTCCCCTCCCTCCGCCTCCGCGGCGGAGCGGCCCGCCAGCTACGCGGCCCACGTGGCCGCACAGCTCGCCGAGGACCCGGTCTACGTCAGCGACCACTACGCGGGCGCCCTGGACCCGGCGAAGACCCGCGCCCACATCCGCGACTCGGTCTCCCGCCTCGACCACCCCGTCTACGTGGTGGTGCTGCCCACCGTGGTGGGAGGCGACGTGCTGGACGAGGGCTTCCTCGCCGCCGTCCACGACCGACTCGGGGAGGACGGGGTGTACCTGCTCGCGGAGCACCGGGGCCCCGGTGTCACCGCGGCCGCCTACGGGGTCGACGCGCCCGCCGCGGACGCCGTCTTCGACTCCATCGACGCCGCGGGGCAGGACCGGATGCGCCGGGACCTCGGCACGCGGCTCGCCGCGACCGGGGAGCGGCTGGCCACGCTCACCGTGCCCGACTCCGAGGCGGCGCGGACCGCCCTCCAGCAGGCCCTGGACGCGCACCTGGCCGCGGGAAAGGTCCTGCTCGACCTGTGCGACGCCCACGCCGACCAGGCGGTCGCCGAGCGGTCGAAGCCCCGCCCGGTGCGGCACTGCTTCTTCGACCCGCTGCACGGCACCCGCACCTCCGCCACGCCGTGGCGCGGGCTCGGCACCCGCCGCAGGGCCACCCTGTGGGCCTGCGGCGACTGCGCCACCGCGCTCCGGAAGCACCGGCAGCCGAGGCGCTGGGCGCCGTCCTCGACGACGGGCGCCGGGTCCCCTACTACGATCTTCCGCCCGAGCTCAGTGTGTGGGCCGCCACGGGGTATGGGGCCCTCCGCGACGACCTGGTGGCCCGGGTGCTGCGCGGGGATCCCGACGCGGCGCGGTGACCCGTGGGGGCGGGGAGCATCAGAAAGCGTGGACGACGAGGAGCCACAGGGCGTAGCCGACCCCGGCCAGGCTGAGGGCCCCGAAGCCCAGTTCGACCACGTGCAGCAGCTTCATCAGCCTGTTCTCCCTGGCCTCCTCCGCGGCCAGGAGCGCTGGACGCTCCGACTCCAGTCGGTCGATCTCCTGGTTCACCCCGTCCATTTCTGTCAGGACCCGGGCACGCGCGGCCTCGTCCCCGCGCTCCACGGCGGCGGCCCCTTCCGCGAGCAGCGCCTCCTTTCTCTCCAGGAGGTCGATGAGCGCGTACGACTCGCGCAGTTCGACGCGGTTGCTCGCCACCACTTTGTCGCTGCCATTGGTTACCTGCGTCAACCCGTCGTAGACGCGGACGGCGGTCCACGCCGCTCCGAGCAGGATCACGGTGAAGACGATCACCCACATGCCGGTTTCTCCTCTGCCGTCGAGGACGACGGTGTCCTGTCGCCCGTCATGTCCTGCCACGTCCCCTCTGCTGCGGCTGCTGCGACCGCGTCTGCTGCGCCGGTCTCACGGGCTGCCGGGAATCGGGGCTCCGGTTACCGAGGGGGAGCTGGAGTTGGCCGGGGATGTCCGTGCTCCCCGCCGCCGGCAGTGCTCCCGTGGACGATTCCCCTGTCCGACCGGATGCCGGGGACTCACTATCGGTAATCCCCTCCGTCTCCTTTCTGATCCCCTCGATACGTCCTTTCAGCCCCTCGATGATCTCGCTCCCGTCCGTCATGAACTGGCTCGATTTCAGGTTCTTGAACTCGGCAAGGCTGCGCTCCAGCTTCCCCACCAGTTCCGGATCGAGTCCGTCCACGTCGACGAGGTTGTCGTTCTCGTCGAGCCGACCGGCCTCGCGAAGGAGTCCCAAAACCTCTTCGATCGCGCGGCGCTGCATATCGGCGAGACCATACAACACCTTTGAGTTTTCGAGTGACACCGTCCCCTGAAACAGATGCACTTTTCTCTCCTCAGCAACCTCCTCAACCTCGGAACCGAAACCATTGATTTCCCTACTCACGGATTCTGTTTCAGACTTAACAGCCCGGGACTGGTTCCCGATATCCTTCTCCCTGGAACTGGGCTCTTCTGTCAGGGATCTGCCCGCCTCGTTAATTCTGGTGACCAAGCTATTCGTTATTCTATCTGCCTCCTGTATCAATTTCTCCGCCTCCTCCACCCACTCCTGGTTCACTCTCTTGATATTGAACCAGGTCAGGACTCCCGCGAGGCCGGTCGAAACAGCGAAGGCCGCACCACCCCATCCCGTGAAACGGAGAGGTAGGACTGCAAAGTATTCAGTACAACATCCAAGAGGGCCCCTCAACGCAAGCCGTGAACCGTTTCATTCAGCACCGGCGGTCATCGCGATCCCGATACCAAGACACACGAGGACCAGCAGGTCCGAGAACGCAAGGTGGGAGAACACCCCGGCTTTCTCCGTCTCCCCTCGGGGGATGGCCCTACGTCCCCCGAGGACGACACGGGAGAGTACGGTTCGCGCGTCCGCCAGCCTGGAGGATCTTTCCTGAGCGCCTTCACGCACGGCTCGCCCCTGTCGGAGGTCATCCTCCTTCCCCTCCATCTCCAGTCGGACCCGGTACACGTTCAGTCCAGCGTCCGTGACGATATCTGACACGTCGAACGGTGAACCGGGCTTCCAGGGATCCCAGTAGATCCCCGACCGGTAGAGGAGAAAACGGAGCACGAAGTGCACGAGGAAGGCTCCTGAGACCAGGAGAGCTACCGAGTAGATTTCAACCACCCCAGACCGAAGGAGAATCCGGACGCCAGCACTGCTCCACCTCCTGTCACCGCCTCCGCCCCTGGCCCTGCTGCGATTCTCGGGCCCGCGGAGAACTCCTGGAACCTCCGGTCCTGCGCCCTGCCCCCCGGAGGAAGGACTTCAAGGCAGTGGAGACCGGGATCTTCGTTTCGTCCCCCTTCACCTTCTTCTTCCCGTCCTCCTGTCGCTTTTCCATGATCTCCCGCACCTTCGGGTCCGCGTCTCTGACCTTTTCGACAATGACCGCTATCGCCTTGAATGCGCTCTCGAGGCTCCGAAACCTCGATTCTAGGGCGGAGGCCTCCTTGGAGAGCCGACCAGCCCTCTCCTTGCTCTTCGCGTACTGCTCGATATTGTTATCGAGTTCCGCCTTCCGGCTTTTCAGCTCCGCCAACGACTCTTTGAGGTCCTGAAGCCTGCTGTTCAGTCTCTCGATCCGCCTGCTCTCCAAGGAGAGGAGCACATGGAATTCTTTTTTCAAATCTTTTGGAATGAATGAGTACGGACTGACGCCCCCCTTTCTTAAGTCCTTTTTAGTGAGGGGCCTAGGAAGTTTTCCAGAAATCCCCGGAAGGGAGGTGACTTTTTTCTTCTTCCAAGGGAGAAGCAGGCTCCTCCGCTCGATTTTTTCCCCGTTCTGAGGTATTTTCTCAGTTTGTTGACCCGCTTCTTGATGTGGACCTTCCAGCCCGCTGTGGCCACCGCCATAGCGACCACGCTTCCGGAGAGGTTCAGGGCGTTGAGCAGAGGTCCGATGGGGGGCATCCTCAGTCCTTCCGGCCGTTCGGTACCGAAATCCGCCGACGCGTGGGGCCACCGCGTATCCCGAGCCGTCCGCCGTCGGGGGAAAGAGCGGCCTCCTCCACGGGAAGCGACCGGGGGGAAGTGCGCCGACTCCCTACTGACGCGGGCATGCTCCCAAGAGGCTCCGCCCTACCGACCCGAGTCGCCACCGGCACCCCCGAACCGGAAAACGCCCCGTACTCGGCGGCCGCACGACACCGGTGGTACCACGCACCTCCGCCCAGTATGAATGAAACGCCACCGTTTCACCCTTCGCTTTCCCGTCCAAGCACGTGTCCCGGGCACCACGCCAAATCCGGTACCCCGACCTCGGCGTTTTTGTGGAATCCCACTCCCGGCACCGCCGGAGGACCAGGCCCATATTAGTGACGCTTCGACCACATCGTGAATAAACCTGGCGAATCTGGTTCCGTCCATTCCTGCTCGCGGTCCGGTCCGGCCACGCGGGCGTCCCACCCGGCCGGGCCGTGAGCGGGGAACCAGACCCCCGGTGTTCCTGGAGCGTGCGGGGCGCACCGCACCGGCCCCGCTCCTGTACGGCGCCGCCACGCACCCGCAGACACCGTCCTCGACGACGGGAACCGGATTCCCCGCCACAACCTTCCGCCCGAACGCGGTGTGCGGGCCGCCACGGGGTAGGGAACCCTCCGCGACGACCTGGTGGCACGGATACTGCGCGGGGACCCCGACGCGGCGCGGTGACGCCGCTCACCCACCGCGGTACGGTCGGCCACGACCCGCCCGTACGGGAACCGATCCCCCCGCCCCGTTCGTCTACACAGGTGAGAGAGGCGAGAGGAACGGATATGCTGCGCCGATTGGCAATCACAGTGCTCGCCGCGACGGCCACCGTCGTCGTGGCCGCCGCGCCCGCGAGCGCGGAACCCAGTGCGGACGAGGTAGCCGACGCGCTGAACAGCTCCAACGTCTACGTCGACCCCGACGCGACCGACGTCTCCCCCAGTGACGCGGACCTCATGAGCCAGGCCGCGGAGAACGTCGACACACCCGTCTACTTCGTTG
Source organism: Thermobifida halotolerans (assembly GCF_003574835.2). Taxonomy (NCBI): domain Bacteria; kingdom Bacillati; phylum Actinomycetota; class Actinomycetes; order Streptosporangiales; family Nocardiopsidaceae; genus Thermobifida; species Thermobifida halotolerans. The sequence continues at coordinate 3,540,254 of NZ_CP063196.1, forward strand.
TGGTCCCCGAGGGGGAGTTCTCCTCGCAGGCCGAACTCGGCTCGTTCATGGCCGACGTGCAGCAGGATGTCGGCGACGGCTCCTACCTGGTCTTCGTCGGCGACACCACCGCGGCCGACTCCACCGTGCTCTCCCCCTCCGACGTGGCGGCGGCCGAGCAGGCCGCCCAGCGCATGAGCACCGTGCCCGACGCGGCCGTCGCCTTCGCCAACGAGGCCGAGTCCCAGGCCGACTCCGCGGCGGCCTCCGGAGTGTTCGGCATGGTCCTGCTGGGCCTGCTCGTCGCCGCGGTCCTCGGCGGCGGCTTCTTCCTCTACCGCTCGAAGAAGCAGCGCGAGGCCAGGGAGGCCCGGGAGCTGGAGGAGGTCAAGAAGGCGGTCAACGAGGACGTCGTCCGGCTCGGCGAGGACATCGCGCGTCTGGACCTCGACCTGGGCAAGGCCGACGAGGCCACCCGCACCGACTACACACACGCGATGGACTCCTACGACCGGGCCAAGACCGAACTGGAGACCATCCGGCGGGCCGACCAGATCCAGCGGGTCACCAACGCGCTGGAGGACGGCCGCTACCACATGATCGCGACCCGTGCGCGGCTGGCGGGCGACCCGGTGCCGGAGCGCCGCGCCCCCTGCTTCTTCAACCCGCAGCACGGTCCGTCCGTCCGGGACGTCGACTGGGCTCCTCCGGGCGGTTCGGTCCGGTCGGTCCCGGTCTGCCGCATGTGTGCCAGTGACGTCCTGTCCGGTGCCCACCCCGACGTGCGCATGGTCGAGACCGGCGGACGCCGGGTGCCCTACTACGACGCCGGTCCCGCCTACGCCCCCTACGCGGGCGGCTACTTCGGCATGGACATGATGATGGGCATGTTCACCGGCATGATGATCGGCAACATGATGGGCTCGATGATGGGCGCCGGAATGATGGGTGCCGGAATGGCGGGCGACTACGGCGGCGACGCGGGCGGCGGTGACGGCTTCGGCGGCTTCGGAGGCGACGGAGGCGGCTTCGGCGACTTCGGCGGCGGCGGGTTCGACGGAGGCGACTTCGGCGGATTCGGCGACTTCTGAGGTCCCCGGACGCGACAGGCAGCACGAGAGGGGGGTTCCGGCCGCGGCCGGAACCCCCCTCTGCTTCGTGTGCCGGGCATGCCGGACTACTCGGGCGAGCCCTGCATGAGGGAGCGGGCCGCCTCGGTGACGCTGCCCGACAGCGACGGGTAGACCGCGAAGGTGTGCGCGACATCGTCGACGGTGAGCCGCTGCTGCACCGCCAGGGAGACACCCAGGATCAGTTCGCTGGCGCGCGGCCCGACGATGACGCCGCCCAGCACGATGCCGGTGTGCTGGCGGCAGATCAGCTTGACGAAGCCGTCGCGGGTGCTGTGCATCTTGGCGCGCGGATTGGTGTCCAGCGGCAGCTTCACGATCCGGCCGTCGACCCGGCCGGACACCACGTCGTCCTCGGTGACACCGACCGCCGCCAGTTCGGGGTGGGTGAACACGGTGGAGGCGACGGTGGACAGCTTCAGCGGGGCGACCGCCTCGCCGAGAGCGTGCCACATCGCGATGCGGCCCTGCATGGCCGCCACCGAGGCGAGCATGTTGACGCCGGTGCAGTCCCCGGCCGCGTACACCCCGGGAGTGGAGGTCCGCGACACCCGGTCCACCTGGACGAACCCGCGCCCGTCCAACCGCACCCCGGCCTCCTCCAGGCCGAGGTTGGCGGTGTTGGGGATCATGCCGACCGTCATGAGGCAGTGGCTGCCCTCGACCTCGCGGCCGTCGGCGAGCTTCACGAGCACGCCGCCGTCGGTGCGGGTCACCGACTCGGCCCGGGAGTTGCCCAGCACCGTCATGCCGCGGCGGGCGAAGACCTCCTCGAGCACGTGGGCGGCGTCGGCGTCCTGGGTGGGCATGACGCGGTCGCGGGAGGAGACCAGGGTCACGTCGGAGCCGAGCGCCTGGTAGGCGTTGGCGAACTCGGCGCCGGTCACGCCCGAGCCGACCACGACGAGCCTCTCCGGAAGCTCGTTGAGGTCGTACAGATGCCGCCAGGTGAGGATGCGCTCGCCGTCGGGGCGGGCGGTGGGCAGTTCGCGCGGGTGCGCCCCGGTGGCGACGAGCACCACGTCGGCGCGGATGCGCTGGTCGCCGACGGCGACGATGTGCGGGTCGACCAGCCGGGCCTCACCGGTGACGATCTCGACGCCCTCGGTCCGCAGCCGGGTGGCGGTGTCGACGGACTGGGCCTGCGCCAGCCGCTTGACCCGGGCGTTGACGGTTTTGAGCTCGACCCGGACGAGGTCCTTGTCCTCTGGTTCGTTGCCGACGATGATGCCCAGGTTCGCGGCCTCCTTGACGTAGGAGGTGCGCACCGAGGTGGCGATCAGTGTTTTGGAGGGCACGCAGTCGGTGAGCACGCACGCGCCGCCGATGCCGTCCCGCTCCACGACCGTGACATCGGCGCCCAGTTGGGCAGCGACGAGGGCCGCTTCGTATCCTCCGGGTCCACCTCCGATGATGACGACCTTCGTCACGTTCCATCCACTCCTTCGTCCTTCGGCCGCGAGGTCCGCTGTGGTGGACACACCCCGGCCGGGTGGGCCGCGGGCGCCGGTGTTGCCTACTGTTCGGTGTCTCCATTGTCGCGCATACCGGAGGGCGGCGGTTTGGGCGGCGCGGGAGCCGCGGAGGCCGTAGCATGGCCCGCGTGCCCCTATACGCCGCATACGCCAACAATCTCGATCCGGACCAGATGGCCGAGTGCGCGCCGCACTCACCGCTGTGGAACACCGGTTGGCTGCAGGGCTGGCGGCTGACCTTCGGCGGTGGCAGCGCCCAGGGCGACGGCGCGCTGGCCACCGTGGTGGAGGATCCCGAATCCAGTGTGTTCGTGGCCCTCTACGACGTGGCCGACTGGGACCTGCCGACCCTGGACGGCTGGGAGGGCGGTGACATCGGCGTCTACTCCCGGATCAAGGTCCGGGTCACCACCCTGCTGGACGGGGAGGTCACCGCGTGGACCCACGTCCTCAACGACTACGAGGGCGGACTGCCCACCGCGCGGTACCTGGAGATGCTCGCCTCCGCGGCGGAGAAGGCCGGAGCCCCCGCCGACTACGTGGTCGACCTGCGTTCCCGCCCCTGCGATCCGGGGTGATCCGCACCGGGCCGAAGGGAGCTCCCCCGGAGGAGAGGCCCGCGTCCGGCGCGCAAGCGCGCGGACGCGGGCCTCTCCTCCGACAGGCGTGGGGCCCGAACCCGCCGTACCGGCACCGGACGCGGCGTGGCGAACACCATCCCAGGGGCCTGGGACGGACCGCGCCGGTGCCGTCGCTGACGGTTCGTGACGCTGTGCACGCCCGGCGCTGATCCGCGCGATCCGCGCCGGGCCGTGCTCACCGCTTTCGGGTGACCCGCGTTTCACCCGGGGGCGTCGGGCCGTGGTCCGCGCTCCACAACCCGTTTCCCTTTAGGCATGCCTAACCTAATCTGTGGGGCGGGTCGGGGTCAAGGAGACAGAGGTCATATCAGCAGCAGCGCTCCCGCGAACAGCACCACCGGAACGGCCAGCGCCGCCACCGCGTCGGGGGCCCACACCACCGTCGGCCCCGCGGCGCCCTCCCGCGCCCCGCCCGCGGAGCGCGCCCTGCGCCGCTCCGCCTCGCCGCGCAGGATCCAGGCCACCCGCTCCGTGGGGCGCATCTCGCGCGGATCGTCCCGGTCCTCCCCGAACCCGCCGGCCCGCCGCAGGTTCTCCCGCACCTCGGACCGCTTGCCCTCCCGCAGCGGCCAGGACCGAAACACCTGGTCACCGGCGTGCACCCGCAGCACGTCGGTCACATCGGCCCAGGTGAAAGCGGTCCAGGGCACGAAGACCTCGCGCAGCGGGTTGACCAGACGCACCCCCTCCTCGGTCGCCACGACCTTGGGGCGCACCGCCAGCACGTACGCGGCTCCCACCGTGATCAGCAGCACCGCGCCGGAGACCACGGCCCGCATGTCGGTGCCCCGCACCACCAGGTCGACGAGCAGCAGCACCGAGACCGCCATCCAGGCCCACCCCATGACGTGGGAGACGGGTCGCCGGAAGGTCGTCACCGCACGGCCCACTTGAGCTGGGCGAACCCGGGCTTGATCCGGCCGTTGATGAGCGCCAGCCTCTCGTCGAACGGCAGGAAAGCCGATTTCATCGCGTTCACGGTGAACCACTCCAGATCGTCCCAGTCGTAGCCGAACGCGTCCACCAGCGCGGCCAACTCGTCAGACAGCGTAACGCCACCCAACAACCGGTTGTCGGTGTTGACCGTCACCCGGAACCGCAGCCGGCGCAGCAGTCCGATCGGGTGCGTCGCGATGGAGTCGGCCGCCCCCGTCTGCACGTTCGAACTGGGGCACATCTCCAGCGGGATGCGCTTGTCCCGCACGTAGGCGGCGAGCCTTCCCAGCCTCGCCCCGTCCGCGTCCCGTGCGTCGTCCACCGTGATGTCGTCCACGATGCGCACGCCGTGGCCGAGCCGGTCCGCGCCGCACCACTGCAGCGCCTCCCAGATCGACGGCAGGCCGAACGCCTCCCCCGCGTGAATCGTGAAGTGCGCGTTCTCCCGCCGCAGGTACTCGAAGGCGTCCAGGTGCCGGGTCGGCGGATACCCCGCCTCGGCTCCGGCGATGTCGAAGCCGACCACTCCCTCGTCCCGGTAGCGCACGGCGAGTTCGGCGATCTCCCGGGACCGCGCCGCGTGCCGCATCGCGGTCAGCAGCGTGCCCACCCGGATCGGCGTGCCGCGTTCGGCGGCCCGGCGGCATCCCGCCGCGAAACCGGCCTGGACCGCCTCGACGACCTCCTCCAGGCGCAGCCCCTCCGTCAGGTGCTGCTCCGGGGCGTAGCGGACCTCCGCGTAGACGACGCCGTCGGCGGCCAGGTCCTCGGCGCACTCGGCGGCGACCCGCTCCAGCGCCCCACGGGTCTGCATGACCCCGACCGTGTGCCGGAACGTCTCCAGGTAGCGGTCGAGCGAACCGGAGTCGGCCGCGGAGGTGAACCAGGCGCCCAACGTCGCCGGGTCGGCGGCGGGCAGCCCGGTGTAGCCGACGGTGTCGGCGAGTTCGATGATCGTCTCCGGCCGCAGCCCGCCGTCGAGGTGGTCGTGCAGCAGTACCTTCGGCGCGCGGCGGATCTGCTCCGGGGTCGGTTTACGGCTCATGCAGCCAGCATGCCACCCGGCCCCGCCCGCCGACGCGCGGGCGCGGTGAGGCGCCGCCGCTCAGACCGACTCCTCCACCTGACCGTCGAGGCCGGGACGGCGGTCCACCCGCAGCGAGGCCAGCGCGGCGGCGGCCAGGAGCCGCACGCCCACGCCGATCGCGCTCTCGTCGACGTCGAAGGTGCCGCGGTGCAGGTCGAGCATGGGCCGGTCGGCCCCGGAGGACCAGTGCGTGCCCAGACGCGCGTACGCGCCCGGAGTGCTCTCCAGGTACCAGGCGAAGTCCTCGCCGCCGAGGCTCTGCGGGGTGGCCGCCACCGCCTGCGCCCCCAGCACCTGGACGCAGGCCTCCCGGAGGATCTCGACGCTTCCCGGTTCGTTCACGGTCGGCGGCACGCCCCGGCGGTAGTTCAGCTCGGCCCGCACCCCGTAGGCCGCGGCGACCGACTCCATCAACTCCTTGACCAGGTCGGGAGCGGAGTGCCAGGCCTCGTCGTCCAGGCAGCGCACCGTCCCCTCCAGGACCCCGTCGTCGGGGATGGCGTTGGGGGCCGACCCCGCGCTGATCCGCCCCCACACCAGGCTGAGCCCGGCGCGCGGGTCCACCCGCCGCGACAGCGCGGCGGGCAGCTCGGTGACGATCTTGCCCAGCGCGTACACCAGGTCGGCGGTCAGGTGCGGACGGGCGGTGTGGCCTCCGGGCCCCGACAGACGCACCAGTAGCTGGTCGCAGGCCGCGGTGATCGGCCCGGACCGCAGCCCCACCTGCCCCACGGGCAGCCGCGGGTCGCAGTGCAGGGCGAAGATGCGGTCCACGCCGTCGACCCCGCCCGCGTTGATGACCTCGCGCGCCCCGCCCGGCATCTCCTCGGCGGGCTGGAAGACCAGCCGGACCCGACCGGGCAGCGCGCCGGCCCGTTCCTGCTGGGCCAGGAACAGGCCCACGGCCAGCACGACGGTGGTGTGCACGTCGTGCCCGCAGGCGTGCGCGACGCCCGGCACCGTGGAGCAGTAGGGAACGTTCTTCTCGTCGTTGAGGGGCAGCGCGTCGATGTCGGCGCGCAACGCCACCACGGGGCCGTCGCCCGCGCCGATGTCGCAGATCAGCCCGGTTCCCTGGGGCAGACGCAGCGGTTTGAGTCCGGCTTCGGTCAGCCGCTCCTCGACGCGCTGCGTCGTCCGGTGCTCGGCGAAGGCGAGTTCGGGGTGCCGGTGAAGGTCACGGCGGAACTCGATGAACTCCCGCTCCCGGCGCGCCAGGAATACGGCCAACTGCTCCCGCAGGTCACGCCCCTGCATGCGAGGGACCCCCATTTCTCGACGGATCTGTTCGACCATGGTCCGCTCCGACCGCGGGCGCTCCGGCCCGGAACTCCACGGCCAGCGCGTCGACCACGTCGTTGAGTGTGCCTCCCTGCCTGACGATGGCCCGCTGCCGCTCGTAGGAGGCTCCGTGGTGGAGGATCTCGGCGACGACGTCGAGGTCCTCCGCGCAGCCGAGGCGCTCCGCCACCGGCCGCAGTTCGTGCAGCAGTTCGTACAGGTCGTCGCGCAGGGAGACGGTGCTCCCGCGCTCATCGGTGATGATGTGGGTGTCCAGCCCGTAGCGGGTGGCCCGCCACTTGTTGTCGCTGACCACCCAGCTCGACGGGCTCGGCAGCCGGTAGCCCCGGTCGAGTTGCTGCTCGAACAGTTGCACCAGGCTCTGCGACAGCGCCGCGGCCATCCCGACCTCGCGCACGGTGGGAATCCCGTCGAACATCCGGATCTCGACCGTGCCGAACTCCGGGTGCGGGCGGATGTCCCACCACACCTCCTTGATGCTGGAGATGGTGCCCGCGCGCAGCAGGGTGTCCATGTACTCCTCGAAGGCGCCCCAGTGCGCCAGCCGCGGGGGCGGCCCCGACGTGGGCAGCGCACCGAAGACGATGGAGCGGCTGGAGGCCAGGCCCGTGTCGTGGCCGCTCCAGAAGGGGCTGGAGGCGGTCAGCGCGAGGAAGTGCGGCAGGTAGTTGGAGAGCGCGTTCACGATCGGGATGACCTTGTCCTGGTCGGTCACCCCGACGTGGACGTGGACGCCGAAGGTGAGGATGCGCCGCGCCAGCCACTGCATCTGCTCGACGAGTTCGCCGTAGCGCTGCAGCGGCGCGAACGCCTGGTCGCGCCAGTCGTCCAGCGGGTGGGTGCCCGCGCAGGCCAGATCCATCGACCGCCGGTCCGCGGCCTCGGCGAGCCGCGCGACGGTGCCGGAGAGGTCCTCCCGCGCCTCCTCCACGGTCTCGCAGATGCCCGTGACCACCTCGACCGTGCTCTGCATGAGCTCGTGCCGCAGCGGGGGGTTGTCCCCGGTCTCGCTCAGGTCGGGCAGCTCCCCGAGCACCTGCTGCGCCTCCTGGCGCAGGTGCCGGCTGTCCCGGTCCACCAGTTGCAGTTCCCACTCAACCCCGAGGGTGGCCCGCTTCGAGGAGTTGAATTGGATGGTCATGTCCGCCCTCCGCGCTCTCCGACCGGGGAGCGCCCCGGCCGCCGCGCACGCCGGACACCGGGACCGGTGTCGTGGGTGCACCGCATGGCCGTTCCGCTCCCTGTTGATCTTCGACGCACGTGGCGGCGGACCGCGAGACACCGGATGACGGGATCGGCGAAGCACCGATCCCTCCTGTCGAGGAACGCAGAGATCTCACCGGACTCGCGGTAAAGCGGCGAAACGTGTTCTCCGGCCGTGCCGCCCCGTCTGTTCGGGTCGCCGTCTCCGGGCCGGTCCGGTCGGGACGCGGGCTGCGGTGACGGACGTCGGGTGCGGCCGGTCGATTCCGAGAACCGCAACGCGTCGCCACCTACCACGCTACCGAAGGAACACGGAAACGGCCCCGAAGTGACCAACACGTAATGCCTCCGTCACACTCCAGCGGAGTTCCGCCACACGCGTCATTGCGTCCCTACCCAGCGAATGGCGCATATCCCCCCACCGAGGAGGGTCGCGCGTCCGCCCGTACAGTGGGAGCGGCACGGCACCGCCCGCGGCCTCCGCGGCGACCTGCGTTCCCACGGCCGCCTCGGCGCGGTCCCGGCGCCGGGTTCCCCGAAAGGAAGGACATCGTGAGGCTGTTCGGGTTCGGCCGCAGGGAGCCGACGGTCGACGACGGGGCCGTCGCGGCGTCACGGGCCGCGGACCGCGCGGAGGCGGCCTTCCGCTCCGCCTACGGCACGGCGCCGACCGGGGTGTGGTGGGCGCCCGCCACGCTTGCGCTGTGCGGCGACCACTTCGGCGGCGGCGACACGCGGGTTCTGTCGGTGGCCCTGCCCTGGGGGGCCGGGGTGGCGCTCGCTCCCGCCGACGACACGGCCGTGGAGGTCCGCTCCACCCGCTCCCCCTCCCGCCCGGTGCGCCTCCCCGGCCGCCACCCGCGCCGCGTGCCCGGGTGGGCCGCCGCCGTCCTGGCGGCTCTGGCCGTGTCGGGCGGCGCGGTCCCGGGTCTGCGCGTCATGGTCGACCTCGGTCCCTTCGACGCCGCGCCGCACGCCACGGTCGCCTGCGCGGTGCTGCTGGCCGCCACCGAGATCCACCGGGGCGCGGACGCCGCCGCGGACCGCGCGGTCCTGGCCCGCACCGCGCGGAAGGTCCTGGCCGACCACATCGCCTCCGACACCGCCGACGCGGTCCCCGAGACCGCGCTGCGCGCAACGGCCGACCACGCGTTCCTGCTGGACCGGCGCACCGGACGGGGCCGTCCGCTGCCGCTGCCGCTGGGGGAGGCGGGACTGCGGCTGCTCGTCGTCGACGCCGGGACCGCGGTTCCGGGGCGTCTGGCGGCCGAACGGCGCGCCGAGTGCGCCCGCGCCGCCGCGGCGCTGGGCGTGTCCGCCCTGCGTGACGTGGCCGATCTGGCCGGGGCGCTGGCCGCGCTGGACGACGCGACGCTGCGGCTGCGGGTGCGGCACGCCGTCGCCGAGACGCACCGGGTGAACGCGGTGGCCGGGCTGCTGCACTCGGGAGCGGCCGAGGAGATCGGGCCGGCCCTCAGCGCCTCGCACCTGTCCCTGCGGGACGCCTTCGCCACCGTGTGCCCCCGGCTCGACACCGCGGCCGACACGGCCGTGCGCCGGGGCGCCCGGGGCGCCCGGATGACCGGCTCCGGTCGCCGCGCCGTCGCCCTCGTTCCCGACGGGCGCGTGGCGGCGGTGCGCGCGGGCATCGACGCGGCTTTCGCGGCACGTCGCTGGCCCGCCCCGCGCTCGGGGGCCGCCGCCCCCGCCGGGGGCGCTCGCAGACTCCGCTGACCGGGGCGGGGAAACGTCGGCGACAGTCCGAACCCACATAGCATGTGGCACGTCCAAAGAGGACGTAAAACCAGGCGGACCGCCGCGAACGAAGAGGCGATCGACACGATGGCTGACAGACCGAACAGGAACGACCGCGTCCCCGGCGGCTCGTCGGAAGGCCAGGACCGGACCGGGGTGTTCCGGCGCGCCCCCGGTGGCGGCATCCCCGACAAGATCGACAGCCTCTACCGGCCCGAGCCGTCCGCGCGTCCCGGGCCGGACGCCACCGCGACCCGCCGCATGTCGCAGGTCGGCGGCGACACGCCGCGCCGCTCCTCCTCGCGCGGTCCCTCCCGCGGCCGGGTCTACGACGGCACGGGACGGGAGCGCCGGGAGCGGGAACGCCGTGCCAGGCGCCGCAGGAACATCGCGGTCACCGTGCTGGTACTGCTCGTGCTGCTTCCGACGGTCTTCTACTTCTGGGCCGACTCGCGGTTGCAGCGGGTGGAGGCGCTGGCCGACTACGAGGGCCGCCCCGAGGACCAGCCCGGCACCACCTACCTGATCGTCGGCTCCGACAGCCGCGAGGGGCTCAGCGAAGAGGACATGGACGAGCTGCGCACCGGCAGCGCCGAGGGCAAGCGCACCGACACGATCATGGTCCTGTACGTGCCCGAGGACGGCAGGTCCGCCATTATCAGCGTGCCCCGCGACTCCTACGTGGACATCCCCGGCATCGGCTCCAACAAGATCAACGCGGCCTTCGCCGAGGCGCTGGGCGGCGGACCCGCCACCCTGGTGCAGACGTTCGAGCAGGCCAGCGGGGTGCACATCGACCACTACGTGGAGATCGGGTTCGCCGGGTTCGTCGACATCGTCGACGCCGTGGGCGGCGTCGAACTGTGCCCGGAGGAGCCGATGCAGGACCCCAAGGCCGGACTGGACATCGAGGCGGGCTGCCAGGTGATGGACGGCGCGACCGCGCTGGGCTACGTGCGCACCCGGGCGACGCCGCGCGCCGACCTGGACCGCATCCAGCGGCAGCGCGAGTTCTTCAGCGCCCTGGTCGAGCAGGCGACCGCCCCCGGCACCCTGCTCAACCCCTTCCGCTCCGTTCCGCTGGTGCTCAACGGCACCGCGACGTTCAGCGTGGACGAGGGCGACCACCTGTCGGACCTGGCCTGGATGGCGCTGGCCATGCGGGAGTCCCCCGCCACGACCGCGATCCCGGTCGGCTCCACCCCCACCCTGGAGGTCGGTTCGGTGGTGCTGTGGGACGAGGCCCGCTCGGAGGAGATGTTCACCGCCATGCGCGAGGGCGAACCGATCCCCGACTCGGCGATGCAGGACTGATCCCGGCCCCGAAAACCAGAAAGAGGCCCCGCGCTTGTTCAGCTGCGGGGCCTCCCTGGTGACGCTCCGCGTCGTGCGCCTACCCCCCAGCGGCTGCACAACGGGTCACGTCGTCTTTCGGAGAAAGTCTCTGTGTTGTTCCCTCTGTGTCTTCAACACTAGGGGCCCGCGGGTAAAGAGCACCGGTGGCCTCATGTCAAGAGTAAGCAAACCCTCACCGCGCAGATATGGACATTCTCGGTGATCTTGTTTTCGCGGTCGTGACCGAGGGTCGGCCGCGGCCGCGACGCCGCTCCGACGGCGAGGAGAACCCCCGACGGCGAAGGGGTCGGCGGTCCGAAGACCACCGACCCCGTGGAGCGCCCTCCCGGGGCCGCGGTCCTCGGACCGCCGGTCCCCGCCAGCGCTCGATCAGCCCAGGCGCTTCTGCAGGTTCTCGTCGAGCGCGGCGAGGAACTGCTCGGTGGTCAGCCACTCCTGGTCGCCGCCGACCAGGAGCGCCAGGTCCTTGGTCATCTGGCCGCCCTCGACGGTCTTGATGACGACGTCCTCGAGGGTGTTGGCGAACTCGACGACCGCCGGGGTGTTGTCGAGCTTGCCCCGGTGCTCCAGGCCGCGGGTCCAGGCGAAGATGGACGCGATCGGGTTGGTGGAGGTGGGCTTGCCCTGCTGGTGCTGGCGGTAGTGGCGGGTGACCGTGCCGTGCGCGGCCTCGGCCTCGACGGTCCGGCCGTCGGCGGTGCGCAGCACCGAGGTCATCAGGCCCAGCGAGCCGAAGCCCTGCGCGACGGTGTCGGACTGCACGTCACCGTCGTAGTTCTTGCAGGCCCAGACGTAGCCGCCCTCCCACTTGAGCGCGGCGGCGACCATGTCGTCGATCAGCCGGTGCTCGTAGGTCAGCCCGGCCTTCTCGAACCTCTCCTTGAACTCGCTCTCGTAGATCTCGGCGAACACGTCCTTGAACATGCCGTCGTAGGCCTTGAGGATGGTGTTCTTGGTGGACATGTACACCGGGTAGTTGCGGTCGAGGCCGTAGTTGAAGCTGGCCCGCGCGAAGTCCTCGATGGACCTGCGGTAGTTGTACATGCCCATGGCGACGCCGCCGCCCTCGGGGAAGCGGGCGACCTCCATCTCGACGGGCTCGCCGCCGTCCTCCGGGGTGTAGGTGATGGTGACCGTGCCGGGGCCCGGGACCTTGAAGTCGGAGGCCTTGTACTGGTCGCCGTGGGCGTGGCGGCCGATGATGATCGGCTTGGTCCATCCGGGGACCAGGCGCGGCACGTTGGAGCAGATGATCGGCTCGCGGAAGACCACACCGCCGAGGATGTTGCGGATGGTGCCGTTGGGCGAACGCCACATCTTCTTGAGGCCGAACTCCTCGACCCGGGCCTCGTCGGGGGTGATGGTCGCGCACTTGACCCCGACGCCGTGCTCCTTGATGGCGTGGGCCGCGTCGACCGTCACCTGGTCGTCGGTGCGGTCGCGCTCCTCGATGCCCAGGTCGTAGTACTTGAGGTCGACGTCCAGGTACGGCAGGATCAGCCGCTCCTTGATGAAGGACCAGATGATCCGGGTCATCTCGTCGCCGTCGAGCTCTACTACGGGGTTCTCAACCTTGATCTTGGCCATGGCTCGTGGCTGTCCCTTCGTATGGCGTGTGGCCGGACCGCGGGCACGGCGCCGTGGTGTGACGGCTTCCCTGTCCGTGGCTCATGTGTTCGCCGCAGGAGTCCCTCCCCCGGTCCGCTCCCGGTCGCACCGGGCCACCGCGCCGGCGTGGAGGGCACTCCGTCTGTATCGACGCTGCGGTATCTCGATATCAAGCTTATTAGTCGGAGGCGTGGCTCACAGCTGCGGGGCCACCCACGCCAGGACGATGAGAAGCACCGCGAGCGTGACGAGTGTGGCCACATCCACCCAGCGGCGGCGTACCGCCAGCATTCCGACCCGCTCGGCGGGCAGGACCGCGCGCAGGACCGCGCCCAGCAGCAGCGAACCGGCGATGATGGCCGGACCGCGTTTGAAGTGGGCCGCTGCGACCACGACCGTCCCCGCGCCCATCATGGCGAGCACCAGAAGGTAGGGCACCTGGTTCAGCCAACCCGGGCCTTCGGCGTCGGAGACCCGCTCCGCCTCTTCGGCTCCGGCCGGTCCGCCCTCCCCTGTGGACTGTGACATGTCCGCTCGGCCCGCTGTCGCCGCCTCCACCGTTTCCTGGCTCACCGCACACCTCACGCTAGCGCATACCTGCCCCGGGACCGGCCGAGACGACGGGGCCCACCACGGCGCGACGCTCCCTGCGACCATGCGCGCCCGCGACCGGAAACTCTCCGCGGGCGGTGCCGCACACCACCGCCCCGGCGGCCCCGTGTCGCCGCTGGCCACACGTGATCCCATTCTATTGACCACCCACGGGCCGACTTGCCCGAAGAATCGGTCCGTCACCAAATCGCCGAAAACCAGTCTGATTCTCGGTGAAATGTCACGAATCTCCCGAGTTATCTACCCTACTGACCGGTAAGCGCATAGAAGCCCCACCTCACGGGTAACCACACATGAGATGAGTGCCACGGGCGAGCGAGGACAATCCCTATGAATCCCACTCAATCGACGGCATCCAGCCGTGCCGCGATCAGCGCGGCGCCTCCCGCCGTCTCCCGTCGCAGACATCCGCACCGGTCGCGCCCCACAACGGGAGGAACAACCGTGGACGACCCCTACATAAGGGTCGAGGAGAGCGGCGACGTCCACCCCCTGACCGCCGAGGTGACCACGGTCGGACGAGGCAGGGGCACCGACATCGTCCTCTCCGACCCGAGTGTCTCGCAACTGCACGCCGAGTTCGTCCGCCGCGGCCCCTACGTCTACGTCGTTGACCTCGGACTGTCCCGCAACGGCACCCGCGTCAACGGCCGCCCCATCGCCCGGCGGGTGCTGAACGAAGGCGACATCATCAGTTTCGGAGCCGCCCGCTGCAAGATCGGCGGGCTCCCCCGGGAGGATCTCCACCCCGAGGTCGAACTGCGCCGAGGCGGCGCCCCCGAACTCACCCGCCGCGAACTCGACGTCCTGACATCACTGTGCCGTCCCGCACTGTCCGACGACGCGTTCGTCGCCCCCGCGACCGCCCGACAGATCGCCGAGGACCTCGTGGTCACCGAGGCCGCGGTCAAACAGCACCTGCTCCGCCTCTACCAGAAGTTCCGCATCGCCGAAGGCGTCAACCGCCGCACCCGGTTGGCCAACGAGGTCGTGGCCCTGGGCCTGGTGCGTCCCATGCCGCCCTCCGAACGGGAACGCCAGGCGAGCTGACCGCCCGGCGAGAGACGCCGCGCCCCGGGTCTCTCGCCGGGTCCGTCTCAGGCCAGCGACCGCTCGGCCGCCTCGACCACGTTCACCAGGAGCATCGCGCGGGTCATCGGCCCCACACCGCCCGGGTTGGGCGACACGTGCCCGGCCACCTCGACCACGTCCGGGGCCACGTCGCCGACCAGACCGCTCTCGGTCCGCGAGACGCCCACGTCGAGCACGGCCGCCCCCGGACGCACCATGTCCCCGGTGATCAGCCCCGGAACACCGGCGGCGGCCACCACGATGTCGGCGCGGCGCGTGTGCTCGGCCAGGTCGCGGGTGCCGGTGTGGCACAGCGTCACCGTCGCGTTCTCCGAACGGCGGGTCAGCAGCAGCCCCAGCGGACGCCCCACGGTCACCCCGCGGCCCACCACGACCACCTCGGCGCCCTTGAGCGGCACACCGTAGCGGTTCAGCAGCTCCACGATGCCGCGCGGCGTGCACGGCAGCGGCGCCTCCTCCATCAGCACCAGCCTGCCCAGGTTGGACGGCTGGAGCCCGTCGGCGTCCTTGGCCGGATCGATCAGCCCGAGCACCCGGTTCTCGTCCAGCCCTCTGGGCAGCGGAAGCTGCACGATGTAGCCGGTGCACGCGGGGTCGGCGTTGAGTTCGGCCACCGCGGCCTCCACGTCGGCCTGGGTGGCGTCCGCCGGAAGGTCCCTGCGGATGCTGGCGATGCCCACCTCCGCGCAGTCGCGGTGCTTGCCCCGCACGTAGGAGTGGCTGCCCGGGTCGTCACCCACGAGGACCGTGCCCAGTCCCGGCACGACCCCCCTGGCGCGCAGCGCGGCCACCCGCTCCTTCAGCTCCGCCCGGATCGCCGCGGCGGTCGCCTTTCCGTCCAGCACCTGTGCTGTCACCGTGATGCCTCTCTGCTCGGCGGGGCCGGGTCGGCCCCGCGTTCCCTGCTCCGCCGGTTCAGTGGAAGAAGTGCCGCGTCCCGGTGAAGTAGAGGGTGACCCCGGCACGCTCGGCCGCGGCGACGACCTCCTCGTCGCGCACCGACCCGCCCGGCTGCACGACCGCGCGCACCCCCGCGTCGGTCAGCACCTCCAGGCCGTCGGGGAACGGGAAGAAGGCGTCGCTGGCGGCCACCGCTCCCTTGACCCGGTCCCCGGCGCGCGAGACCGCCAGCCGCGCCGAGTCCACCCGGTTGACCTGCCCCATGCCCACGCCCACCGTGGCGCGGTCGGCGGCCAGCAGGATCGCGTTGGACTTCACCGAACGCACCGCGCGCCAGGCGAACACCAGGTCCGCCAGCGTCGCCTCGTCGGCGGCCGGCCCGGCCCGTAGCTGCCAGGCGGCCGGGTCGTCACCGGGCGCGTCCACCAGGTCGGCCGACTGCAGCAGCAGTCCACCGCTGATCTGCCGCGTCTCCGGACGCGCCGAGCGGTCCGGTTCGGCCACCTCGAGCAGGCGGATGTTCTTCTTGCGGGTCAGGACCTCCACGGCCTCCGGCGTGAAGCCGGGAGCCGCCACGACCTCGGTGAACACCTCGGCGACCTGCGCGGCCATCGCCTCGTCCACGATGCGGTTGGCGGCGATCACCCCGCCGAACGCCGACACCGGGTCGCAGGCGTGCGCCTTGCGGTGCGCCTCGGCGATGCTCGCGCCCACCGCGATCCCGCACGGGTTGGCGTGCTTGATGATCGCCACGCACGGGTCGGCGAAGTCGTAGGCGGCGCGCAGCGCGGCGTCGCCGTCCACGTAGTTGTTGTACGACATCTCCTTGCCGTGCAACTGGCGCGCCCCGGCCAGCCCCCGGTCCGCCGGGTCCTGGGACCGGTACAGCGCCGCGCCCTGGTGCGGGTTCTCGCCGTAGCGCAGCGTCGCCTGCCGCGTGTAGGCGACCGCGGTGAACTCGGGCCACCCCGACTCCGCGGCCACCTCGTCGGGGGCGTAGACCGACGCGAACCAACCGGCCACCGCGGCGTCGTAGCTCGCGGTGTGCGCGTAGGCCGCCGCGGCCAGCCGCCTGCGCTGCTCCAGCGTGAAGCCGCCCGCGCGCACCGCCTCCAGCGCCTCGTCGTAGCGCGCGGGGTCCACGACCACCGCGACGCTCGGGTGGTTCTTGGCCGCGGCGCGCACCATCGCGGGACCGCCGATGTCGATCTTCTCGATGCACTCCTCCGGCGATGCGCCCGAGGCCACCGTGTCGGCGAACGGGTAGAGGTTGACGACGACCAGGTCGAACGGGGCGATGCCGAGTTCGTCGAGCTGGGCGCGGTGGTCGGCCTTGGTGCGGTCGGCGAGCAGACCCGCGTGCACGTTCGGGTGCAGGGTCTTGACCCGCCCCTCGAAGCACTCGGGGAAGCCGGTGACGTCCTCGACCGGGGTGACCGGGACCCCCGCCTCGGCCAGCCGGGAGGCCGTGGAACCGGTGGAGACGATCTCCACGCCCGCCTCGGCGAGGCCCAGGCCCAGCGCCTCCAGTCCGGTCTTGTCGTAAACGCTGATCAACGCACGCCGAACGGCCTGCTGTGTCACCGGTTCTCCTCTGTCACGTCCTTACTGGGCGCACCGCCCAGCTTCACCTGTCGATCGTTCAGGGCCCAGCCGTGGCGGGCGAGCCTGCCCACGACGTCCACGAGCATGCGGCGCTCCACCGTCTTGATGCGCTCGTGCAGCGAGGCGGCGTCGTCGCCGTCCTCGACCCGCACCACGACCTGCTCGATCACCGGTCCGGTGTCCACGCCCTCGTCGACGAAGTGCGCGGTGGCACCGGTGACCTTGACCCCGTAGTCCAGCGCGTCGCGCACCGCGTGCGCCCCGGGGAACGCGGGCAGCAGCGCCGGATGGATGTTGATGACCGTGTTCTCCCGGAGCACCTCGTGGCCGAGAATGCGCATGAACCCGGCGGAGACCACCAGGTCCGGGGCGAACTCCGCGATCCGCTCGGCGAGCGCGCGGTTCCACTCACTCCGGTCGGAGTACTCGGAGAAGGGGACCACGAAGGTGGGCACCCCCGCCTGCTCGGCGCGGGCCAGCCCGGCGGCTGCGCGGTCCGCCCCGACCGCGACGACCGTCGCGCCGTAGGCCGGATCCGCCGCCGCGTCGAGCAGGGCCGCCATGTTGCTTCCCGTGCCCGAGATGAGGACGACTACTCGCGCCGACAGTGCTTCCTCCCCTGTGTGCGGACGGTGCGGGGACAACGGGTCCCCGGCCCCGGGCGTGGACCACACGGTCCCCGGGGTGTGCTGCCCTGTGGCCGACAGGGCACGGCAGGGTGAACCACCCGTGCTGGGAATCAGCCTATCCCGCCACGCGGTGTCGCCGTGGAAGCCGGGGTCCGGTGGCGTATTCCTCCGGCCCGCCCGCGGCACCGGAACACCGCCGCGGACACCCGGTAGCGTCTAAGGAGACGAGATCCGCATCCACCCACTGTTGAGGAGCCCCCTGTGAACGGTGAGCCGTCGGCGCCGCAGCCCGAAGGACAGCAGGCCACTGTCGAACGCGGTGGCCTGTGGGGGCTCATGCTCTCCATCGCCGGTCTGCTGCTGCTTCCCTTCAGTGCGGTCCTGTCCGTGATCGGCATCGTGCAGGGCGCGCGCGCCCGCAGGAACGCGAAGTCCAGGGGCGGGCAGGCTCCGGGAGCCGTGCTGAGCATCGTCGTCGGCGCCGTCGGTGTCCTGTGGGGGCTGCTGGTGACCGTGGGCCTGGTGGTGTTCTTCGACGAGCTCACCGCCTACAGCCAGTGCAGCGCCCGCGCCAACACGGTCAGCGCCCAGGAGGAGTGCGACGACGCCTACGCCGAGGCGATCAGCGAGCGCTTCCCCGACCAGCCGTGGGTGCGGGAGCTGGTCGAGAACAACCAGGTCAGCCCGTAGGCTCCGCACCGTCCGACGCCGGGGGCGCGGGGTCGGCCTCGTAGGTGACGCCGTACAGCTCCTCCGCGTCGTCCTCCTCGCGGTCGGGTCCGCGGCGTCCGATCCGCCGCGGACGCGGCAGGCGGATTCGGGGCAGCCGCACGCGGGGCCGTCGGGCCGCGAGCCGCGGCGTGGACTCCGGTCCGGCGTCGTCGTCCCGGGGCTCCCCGTCGTCCCCGGCGTCGGCCGCGACGCGCCTGAGGTGCCGCCAGTTCACCACCCACGCGGCGATCGCGGCGCTCACCCCCACCTCCAACGCCGTGATCACGCCGACCTGCCAGGGCGAGGGACCGATGTCGACCAGTCGGTCCGCTCCCAGGGGGCCTCCGGCCAGTGACGCCAGCCCGGCCCACAGAGCGCCCGTGACCACACCGCACGCGAATCCCCACAGGGGCGCCGCCTCGTTGACCGGCACCGGCGCGCCGCGCAGCGTGCGCGCTCCGCCGACCGCGCCGGCGAGGAAGGGCGCCGCGAGCGTCAGCAGGGACAGCGCGGGCGCGGGACCGTTGTCGGGCAGCGCCGCCAGCATCGGAAACTCCGGCAGCGGCCCCAGCGCCACCCCGGTGGGCGCCACGACCGTGTCCGTTCCGATCGAGAAGCCCGGACCCACCGCGTAGGAGACGCCGAAGACGATCGCGTTGGGCAGGTACAGCAGTTGGATGACGAACAGCAGTACGCCGCCGACCACGCCGGGCCCGAGCTCTCGGGTGGTGGTGACCGCCTCGCCGAAGTCGGCCGCCAGTCCGGCGAAGAACAGCAGTGTGCCCGCCAGCAGCAGGATCGCCGCCGCGTTGAGGACGCCCGTCAGGAGCAGTCGGGGGCGGGTGGGCATGCGTTCCAGGAGCCTGCGCCGCGGAATGCCCCTGTCCCTGAGGAGCTGCCGCAGCACGCCCAGCCCTCCGGCGGTGAACGCGAGCAGGAATCCGGTGAGCAGCGCCTGGACCATGCTGGGCTGGACCGCCTCGTCGCGGCCCACCAGCGCCAGCGTGCCCGCGATGGCCGCGTACGGCCCGGCCAGGGCGAGCGCGCCCCGGAAGGCGTCCCTGAGCCTGGGGAGGACGCAGACGCGCGCCAGGCGCCGCCCGGAGTGGTACAGCAGCAGGCCGGGCAGGACCAGCAGGCCGATGGGAAACATTCCCACCCGGCCGTTGGAGGTGGTGAGTTCGACGTGGTGGCCGACCAGCCACACGCGGATCGCCACCCGGAACGCGTCGACGATGTCGTCGCCGAACGTGGCGAGCGGGGCGGCGATCCATCCGACCAGGGTGAGGGTGGTGAGTGTGGCCAGACCGACCGCGGCGGCCGACGCCGCTCCGATCCCGCCCGACGCGTACAGCGGGCGGGGCGGACGGCCGGGGACGCCCGGCCGCGTCCCGGCCGGACGGCTGCCGCGTCGGTCGGGGGTGCGGGATCTGCTACGGCCGGGCGGGTCCCGGCGCACGGACGGTCCTGGAGGCGCACTCACACGTCCATGCTCCCAGCCCGCCCGGCTCCCGGTCGCCTATTCGGCTGGCGTGTCGGAACTTGCCGGAAAAGCCCCGTGTGGTAGGGCGTGTCCCGGAGGAAGTCCAGGTGGCCTCGGCCCGAGGGGGTCTTCCAAGCTCGGCCCGTGGGGGTGGGCGGGAAACCGTGAGGGACACGCACGCCGAAGGGGATGTGCCGGCAACCGCTGGTGGCCCGTCCCGGACCGCCCTGGAACACCTCGCCCGCCCTCGGCTTCCCGGCCCCGCCCGGAAACGGGAGGACCCGCCGCGGCACGGCAGCCGCGGCGGGTCCTCCCGTGTGAAGCGCTAGAACAGCGCGCGCGCCAGCTTCGCGGTCTCGCTGGGCGTCTTGCCCACCTTGACTCCGACGGCCTCAAGGGCCTCCTTCTTGGCGGCGGCGGTTCCGGAGGAACCGGAGACGATGGCTCCGGCGTGGCCCATCGTCTTGCCCTCGGGAGCGGTGAAGCCCGCGACGTAGCCCACGACGGGCTTGGTCACGTGCTCCCTGATGTACTCCGCGGCCCGCTCCTCGGCGTCGCCGCCGATCTCACCGATCATCACGATCGCGTCGGTGTCGGGGTCGGCCTCGAACGCGGCGAGCGCGTCGATGTGCGTGGTGCCGATGATCGGGTCGCCGCCGATGCCCACGCAACTGGAGAAGCCGATGTCCCGCAGCTCGTACATCATCTGGTAGGTGAGCGTGCCGGACTTGGACACCAGGCCGATGCGGCCCGGCTTGGTGATGTCGGCCGGGATGATGCCCGCGTTGGACTGTCCGGGCGAGATGAGGCCGGGGCAGTTGGGGCCGATGATGCGGGTCTTGTTGCCCTTGCTCCTGGCGTGGGCCCAGAAGACGGCGGTGTCGTGCACCGGGATGCCCTCGGTGATGACCACCGCGAGGCCGATCTCGGCGTCGATCGCCTCGATCACGGCGTCCTTGGCGAACTTGGGCGGCACGAAGATCACGGTGACGTCGGCGCCGGTGCTCTTGATGCCCTCGGCCACCGAGCCGAACACGGGCACCTGGGTGCCGTCGAAGTCGACGCTCTGACCGGCCTTGCGCGGGTTGACGCCGCCGACGATGGTGGTGCCCGACGCGAGCATGCGTCGGGTGTGCTTGGTGCCCTCGGAACCGGTCATGCCCTGGACGAGGACCTTGCTGTCCTTGGTGAGGAAGATAGCCATGTCGTTTGAGTCCCCCCGCGCTTACTTCGCGGCCAGTTCGGCGGCCTGTGCGGCGGCGCCGTCCATGGTGTCCACCTGGCGGACCGCCGGGTGGTTGCGGTCGTTGAGGATCGAGCGGCCGAGTTCGGCGTTGTTGCCGTCCAGGCGCACCACCAGCGGCTTGGTCACGTCCTCGCCCCTGGCCTCGAGCAGCTCCAGCGCCTGCACGATGCCGTTGGCGACCGCGTCGCACGCGGTGATACCGCCGAAGACGTTCACGAAGACGCTCTTGACGGACGGGTCGCCGAGGATGATCTCCAGGCCGTTGGCCATGATCTCGGCGGACGCGCCGCCGCCGATGTCGAGGAAGTTCGCGGGCTTGACGCCGCCGCGCTCCTCACCGGCGTAGGCGACGACGTCCAGCGTGGACATGACCAGTCCGGCGCCGTTGCCGATGATGCCGACCTCGCCGTCGAGCTTGACGTAGTTGAGGCCCTTCTCCTTGGCCCTGACCTCGAGCGGGTCGCCTTCCGCGGCGGAGGCCAGCGACGCCAGGTCCTGGCGGAACTCGGCGTTCTCGTCCAGCGTGACCTTGCCGTCCAGGGCGACCACGCGGCCGTCCTCGGTGAGGATGAGCGGGTTGACCTCGACGAGGGTCGCGTCCTTGCCGACGAAGACGTCCCAGAGCTTGGTGATCACCTCGACGGCGCCCGCGGCGGCGGCCTCGGGCAGTCTGCCCTGGGCGACGATGTCGGCGGCGACCTCGGCGGGAGCACCCTTGAGCGGGTCGATCGCGACCTTCGCGACCGCGTCGGGGTTGGTCGCCGCGACCTCCTCGATCTCCACGCCGCCCTCGGCGGAGCAGATGGAGAGGAAGGTGCGGTTCGCACGGTCCAGCAGGAAGGAGAAGTAGTACTCCTCCGCGATGTTGCTGGCCTCTTCGACGAGGACCCGGTGGACGGTGTGGCCCTTGATGTCCATGCCGAGGATCTGCTCGGCCCTGGCGACCGCGTCATCGGGGCCGTCGGCCACCTTGACGCCACCCGCCTTACCCCGGCCTCCGGTCTTGACCTGGGCTTTCACCACGACACGGGTCTTACCCGCGGCTGCGAACTCTTCGGCGATGGCACGCACCTCCTCGGGCGTGCTCGCCACCTTTCCCTGGGGTACCGGAACCCCATACTCCGCGAAGAGTGCCTTCGCCTGGTATTCGAACAGGTCCACGAGGGTCCGTCCTTGTGACTCGCTGGCTGGGTGTTCTGCGGAGGTCGTCTCGCTCAGCGCGGGAACCTCTTCCGGTCGCACCGCGTTGAAATATGCTCGTAAGAGCCATCCGCACCATCGGGAAGCTTATCCAGCCCGCGTTGCGGCGACAGACACCGGGTTGCCGATGACCAGTGGCGGGACCTCCCCGAACTGGCTGCTTGTCCGTTATTCCCCGCTCTTCGCCGATAACCCGTGTGACGGTTCACACAGAATTCACAGGTCCGCCTGTACCGCCGTGAACGCGGTCGGAGTGTCCGCCCGCGGCCGAGGCGGCCCGGCGGCCCTCAGGCGAACTGGTCGATTCCGAGTCTGACGACGAGGAGGACCACGACCACCAGCAGGACGCCGCGGACGAATCCCGTGCCCCGGCTCAGTGCCATGCGCGCGCCCACCTGGGCCCCGACGATGTTGCACACCGCCAGGCCCAGGCCGATCAGCCACATCACGTCGCCGTTGAGAGCGAACACGGTGATGGCTCCGAGGTTGGTGGCCGTGTTGACGATCTTGGCCGAGGCCGAGGCGGTGACGAAGTCCAGACCGATGATCGAGGTCAACGCGATGATCAGGAAGGTGCCGGTGCCCGGCCCGATGAGGCCGTCGTAGCAGCCGACTCCCAGCCCGACGACCAGCACCGCGACGAGCACGCGGATCGGGGTGCGCAGTCTCGGCTCGGCGACCCTGCCCATGGCGGGACGCAGGACCACGAAGGCAGCGACGCCCAGCAGCACCACCATGATGATCGGGCGCAGCGCCGCGGAGGACACCGCTCCCGCGAGCGCGGCCCCACCTCCCGCTCCCAGGAGTGCGAGTCCGGCCGCCGGCCACACGACCCGGGCTTCGGTCTTGACTCCGCGGGCGTAGGTGATGGCGGCCGAGCAGGTGCCGAAGATCGCGGTCAGTTTGTTGGTCCCGAGCACGGCGGCCACCGGTGCCGTCGGGAAGGCCAGGAGGAGGGTCGGGAGCATGAGCAGTCCGCCGCCGCCCACGACCGCGTCGATCCATCCAGCGGCTGCCGCGGCGACCAGTAGCAGCGCGATGATCTCTACGTCCATGCGCTACCGGACCGGCGGGCGGAGGGATGTCCGGGGAGATCCCGGCGGGGGATACCTGTTGTCACGGAGTGGGAGCTTATTCCCCCCTCGTGTCGCCGTTGTGGGCGCCCTGTGTCCGCAGCGGGATGCCGCGCGTGGGCGCGGGTGGCGGTCCGGCGGGTAGTGGGCGGACATGAGCGAGGACTTCGACCGTATGGATACCGACGAGTTGCGGGAACGCGCGGTGGCTCTGGCCCGGAAGCGCTGGGACGTCGGCTACCTGTGGGAGTTGGTGGAGCACGTCCCGGGAGCCGAGGCGGTTGCGGGCCGCCCGGAGGCGGGCGAGGCCGGGGTGACCAAGATGTCGGGGTTGTTCAGCGCACTGGTCGCGGAACGTGAGGGGGACCAGCAGCTCCGGGAGGCGCTGCGCCCGCTCTATCTGGACTATCTGCGCAGGCACAACGATTCCTGACCTCTTCGGCCGCGCACGGGAACCGGTGAATGTGCTTTTCGGCACAGAACAGAAAAAGGGGCCACCACAAACGGTGACCCCTTTTTCGGGCAGGCAGAAACACAGAGACGGTCCCGCCTTCAGAACATCCCCCAACGCAAAAAAAGAGAGGGGCCACCCCTTGCGGGGGCGGCCCCTCTCCAACACTGTGTACGGCGGCGACCTACTCTCCCACCCCACCAAAGAGGCAGTACCATCGGCGCTGGACGGCTTAACTACCGGGTTCGGAAAGGGACCGGGTGGACCCCGCCCGCTATGACCGCCGTAACCCTCACACCCACCCACACACCCAACAAAGGCATGCAAGCAGGAAACCTCAACATGAACAACGTGCGCGAGCACCCAGCATCTGCGGTGGACAAGCCCTCGGCCGATTAGTACCGGTCAGCTCCACCCCTCACAGGGCTTCCACATCCAGCCTATCAACCCCATCATCTCTGGGGAGCCTTACCCACTCGAAGTGGAAGGAGACCTCATCTCGAAGCAAGCTTCCCGCTTAGATGCTTTCAGCGGTTATCTCTCCCGAACGTAGCCAACCAGCCATGCCCCTGGCGGGACAACTGGCACACCAGAGGTTCGTCCATCCCGGTCCTCTCGTACTAGGGACAGCCCTTCTCAAGTCTCCAACGCGCGCAGCGGATAGGGACCGAACTGTCTCACGACGTTCTAAACCCAGCTCGCGTGCCGCTTTAATGGGCGAACAGCCCAACCCTTGGGACCAACTCCAGCCCCAGGATGCGACGAGCCGACATCGAGGTGCCAAACCATCCCGTCGATACGGACTCTTGGGGAAGATCAGCCTGTTATCCCCGGGGTACCTTTTAGCCGTTGAGCGACGCCGCTTCCACACGCCGACGCCGGATCACTAGTCCCTGCTTTCGCACCTGCTCGACACGTCCGTCTCACAGTCAAGCTCCCTTGTGCACTTACACTCACCACCTGATTGCCAACCAGGCCGAGGGAACCTTTGGGCGCCTCCGTTACCCTTTAGGAGGCAACCGCCCCAGTTAAACTACCCACCAGACACTGTCCCCGAACCGGATCACGGCCCCAGGTTAGATGCCCGAAACAGCCAGAGTGGTATTTCACCAACGCCTCCACCCGAACTAGCGTCCGAGCTTCACCGGCTCCCACCTATCCTACACAAACCATCCCAAACACCAATGTCAAGCTGTAGTGAAGGTCCCGGGGTCTTTCCGTCCTGCTGCGCGAAACGAGCATCTTTACTCGTAGTGCAATTTCACCGGGCCCACGGTTGAGACAGCGGGGAAGTCGTTACGCCATTCGTGCAGGTCGGAACTTACCCGACAAGGAATTTCGCTACCTTAGGATGGTTATAGTTACCACCGCCGTTTACCGGCGCTTAGATTCCCAGCCTCGACCCGAAGGTCTAACCGGTCCTCTTAACGTTCCGGCACCGGGCAGGCGTCAGTCCGTATACCGCGTCTTACGACTTCGCACGGACCTGTGTTTTTAGTAAACAGTCGCTTCCCCCTGGCCTCTGCGACCCCACCCAGCTCCGGACGCACAGTCCATCACCAGACAGGGCTCCCCTTCTCCCAAAGTTACGGGGACAATTTGCCGAGTTCCTTAACCATGGTTCACCCGAACGCCTCGGTATTCTCTACCAGACCACCTGCGTCGGTTTCGGGTACGGGCCGCCCACACACTCGCTAGAGGCTTTTCTCGACAGTACGGGATCACTCACTTCGGCTCAACGCCTCGACATCACGCCTCACCCCTGTAACGGAGCACGGATTTACCTGCACTCCGGGCTACACGCTTGACCCGGGACAACCACCGCCCGGTAGAGCTACCCCCCTGCGTCACCCCATCACTTACCTACTACCTCCTCGGACCCCACGCCGACACCCACCATCATCCGAAGACAACAGCAGCGCCGGTGGTGGTTAGCATCAGAAGCCTCGGTATCGGGCGCATGCGGACGGGTACGGGAATATCAACCCGTTATCCATCGACTACGCCTGTCGGCCTCGCCTTAGGCCCCGACTCACCCTGGGCGGATTAACCTGCCCCAGGAACCCTTAGTCAATCGGCGCACACGTTTCTCACGCGTGTTTCGCTACTCATGCCTGCATTCTCACTCCCACGCAGTCCACCCCGGATCACTCCACGGCTTCACCCCACGCAGGACGCTCCCCTACCACACCAGGAAAACCTGGCATCCACGGCTTCGGCGGTGTGCTTAAGCCCCGCTACATTATCGGCGCACAATCACTCGACCAGTGAGCTATTACGCACTCTTTCAAGGATGGCTGCTTCTAAGCCAACCTCCTGGCTGTCTCAGCAACTACACAACCTTTCCCACTTAGCACACGCTTAGGGGCCTTAGCCGATGATCTGGGCTGTTTCCCTCTCGACCACGAAGCTTATCCCCCGCAGTCTCACTGCCACGCTCAACTTCACCGGCATTCGGAGTTTAGCTGACCTCAGTAACCTTGTCGGGCCCATCAGCCAACCAGTCGCTCTACCTCCGGCAAGCACCACGCAACGCTGCACCTAAATGCATTTCGGGGAGAACCAGCTATCACGGAGTTTGATTGGCCTTTCACCCCTACCCACACCTCATCCCCCAGGTTTTCAACCCTGGTGGGTTCGGGCCTCCACGAGGTCTTACCCCCGCTTCACCCTGGACATGGGTAGATCACCCCGCTTCGGGTCCACAGCATGCGACTCAAACGCCCTCTTCAGACTCGCTTTCGCTACGGCTCCCCCACCCGGGTTAACCTCGCCACACACCATGACTCGCAGGCTCATTCTTCAAAAGGCACGCCATCACCCACCCCAAAAGACAGGCTCTGACGGCTTGACAGCACACGGTTTCAGGTACTCTTTCACAACCCCTCACCGGGGCACTTTTCACCTTTCCCTCACGGTACTCGTCCACTATCGGTCACCAGGACGTATTCAGGCTTAGCAGGTGGTCCTGCCAGATTCACACGGAATTCCTCGGGCTCCGCGCTACTCGGGAACACATCCAACACCATGCCGACAGGCTTCGCCTACGGGACTCTCACCCACTCCGGTACCGTTTCCCACCGGTTTCGACTACCCACGACACAAGCGCTCCAGGCCGGCAGACCCAGACAGACACGCCCCACAACCCCACACACGCAACGACTGCCGTCTTTACCACGCATGCGGTTTAGCCACCATCCCCTTTCGCTCACCACTACTCAGGGAATCACTGTTGTTTTCTCTTCCTGCGGGTACTGAGATGTTTCACTTCCCCGCGTCACCACCAACTGCCCTATACATTCAGACAGCGGCGACGTGCCATAACGCACGCCAGGTTTCCCCATTCGGACACCCACGGATCAACGCCCGGTTGACAACTCCCCGTGGACTATCGCGGCCTCCCACGTCCTTCATCGGCGCCTGGTGCCAAGGCATCCACCGTATGCCACTCTCGCTTGGCCACCACAGAAACAAGATGCTCGCGCACACTATCCACAAATCAAAACACACACCACACACCCGACCACCACCAGACAGGACCCAACCAGACCCACGTCCAACCAAACCCCACCCGGAGTTCGTCGGGATGGCACCCGCGGAAACAACCACCCAGCACCCCACCCACCCGGGCAGGACACCAAGGAAACACGGTTGCTCCCTCAGACACCCAACAGCGCGCCCCCACCAGACCACAAAGACCCAGCAGGGGAAGTTCGCTCTCACAACCGAGTACCAGACCCCGGCCACCGACAACCGGCGACACCAGAGCTGGTTCCACTCACGAGCCCGCCAACCCATCGACAAAACGGTTGGCTCGAAAAGCTCCTTAGAAAGGAGGTGATCCAGCCGCACCTTCCGGTACGGCTACCTTGTTACGACTTCGTCCCAATCACCAGCCCCACCTTCACACGCTCCCTCCCCGAAGGGTTAGGCCACGCGTTTCGGGTGTTGCCGACTTTCGTGACGTGACGGGCGGTGTGTACAAGGCCCGGGAACGTATTCACCGCGGCGTTGCTGATCCGCGATTACTAGCGACTCCACCTTCATGGGGTCGAGTTGCAGACCCCAATCCGAACTGAGACCGGCTTTAAGAGATTCGCTCCGCCTCACGACATCGCACGCCCTCTGTACCGGCCATTGTAGCATGTTTGCAGCCCAAGACATAAGGGGCATGATGACTTGACGTCATCCCCACCTTCCTCCGAGTTGACCCCGGCAGTCTCCCATGAGTCCCCACCATCACGTGCTGGCAACATGGAACAAGGGTTGCGCTCGTTGCGGGACTTAACCCAACATCTCACGACACGAGCTGACGACAGCCATGCACCACCTGTCACCGATCCCCGAAGGACCCCACATCTCTGCAGGATTACCGGTGATGTCAAACCTTGGTAAGGTTCTTCGCGTTGCGTCGAATTAAGCAACATGCTCCGCCGCTTGTGCGGGCCCCCGTCAATTCCTTTGAGTTTTAGCCTTGCGGCCGTACTCCCCAGGCGGGGCGCTTAATGCGTTAGCTACGGCACGGAAACCGTGGAAAGTCCCCACACCTAGCGCCCAACGTTTACAGCGTGGACTACCAGGGTATCTAATCCTGTTCGCTCCCCACGCTTTCGCTCCTCAGCGTCAGGTAAGGCCCAGAGACCCGCCTTCGCCACCGGTGTTCCTCCTGATATCTGCGCATTTCACCGCTACACCAGGAATTCCAGTCTCCCCTACCTACCTCAAGCCTGCCCGTATCCACTGCACACCCGAAGTTAAGCCCCGGGCTTTCACAGCAGACGCGACAAGCCGCCTACGAGCTCTTTACGCCCAATAATTCCGGACAACGCTCGGACCCTACGTATTACCGCGGCTGCTGGCACGTAGTTAGCCGGTCCTTATTCCCCACCTACCGTCAACCCCCAGAACACTGGAAGCCTACGTCAGTGGTAAAAGAGGTTTACAACCCGAAGGCCGTCATCCCCCACGCGGCGTCGCTGCGTCAGGCTTCCGCCCATTGCGCAATATTCCCCACTGCTGCCTCCCGCAGGAGTCTGGGCCGTGTCTCAGTCCCAGTGTGGCCGGTCGCCCTCTCAGGCCGGCTACCCGTCATCGCCTTGGTAGGCCATCACCCCACCAACAAGCTGATAGGCCGCGAGCCCATCCCCAACCGAAACAACTTTCCACCCCCACCCATGCAGGCAGGAGTCATATCCGGTATTAGACCCGGTTTCCCGGGCTTATCCCAGAGTCAGGGGCAGGTTACTCACGTGTTACTCACCCGTTCGCCGCTCGTGTACCCCCGAAGGGGCCTTACCGCTCGACTTGCATGTGTTAAGCACGCCGCCAGCGTTCGTCCTGAGCCAGGATCAAACTCTCCATCAAAGGCCAAACACCACCCACACCCGCCAGGGCGCAGGCAGCAAACCTGAAACAGAGGCTCATCCCGACCAGACACCCAAACCAGGGTGCCGATCAAAGGAACCCCCACCCCCTCACAACCATGAGGAAGTGGCAGGAGCCAAAATCACAAACTCGGCTGTAAAAACAAACACGCGCTGTTGAGTTCTCAAGAAACAACCGCCGACCGTCCACAAGCCACCAGGCTCTTCCCCAGCCGCGGCATTCCCGCTACACCCCCCAGAAACCAACCGACTCGCGTCAGTCCTTGTTTCCGGGGTGTTTCCACTCTACCCCCTGCCCGAGACTCCTCGGACCACCCGGTTCGGAGTGGAACCAGAACCAGCCCGCCCGCGACCCTCGCCGCGTTCGTTCCGCTCAGTTCACTTCCCAGACTACCCGCTCCGCAGAGTGCTCCGCACAACCACCGAACGGACCCTGGACACGCCACCTCACACCCGGGAAACCCCAGGCCATCGGCGACGCCGAAAGACTCTAGCCGACCCCCGCCCATTTGGCGAACCAGGCCGGGCAAACCAGTACAACAGGCATCAGGCCCAGGCTATTCCCGGCCCCCTCCCGAAGGAGGTACCGCCTGCTGACGGCTCCGACTCGGTCCAACAGGATCAGGTCCGGGGTTATTCCCCGACCCCCTCCTACGGGAGGAGGAGCCACCTGCCGGCCGGTCCTACCCGCTACAACAGGCGCAGGCCCCGGATTGTTCCCGAACCCTCCCGCCTGTCCAGCGGACCGAACCAGTCCAACAGACGCCGGGGCCGGACTATTCCCGGCCCCCTCCCGAAGGAGAGACAGCCACCTGCTGACGGGTCCGACTCGGTCCAACAGGATCAGGTCCGGGGTTATTCCCCGACCCCCTCCTACGGGAGGAGGAGCCACCTGCCGGCCGGTCCTACCCGCTACAACAGGCGCAGGCCCCGGATTGTTCCCGAACCCTCCCGCCTGTCCAGCGGACCGAACCAGTCCAACAGACGCCGGGGCCGGACTATTCCCGGCCCCCTCCCGAAGGAGAGACAGCCACCTGCTGACGGGTCCGACTCGGTCCAACAGGATCAGGTCCGGGGTTATTCCCCGACCCCCTCCTACGGGAGGAGGAGCCACCTGCCGGCCGGTCCTACCCGCTACAACAGGCGCAGGCCCCGGATTGTTCCCGAACCCTCCCGCCTGTCCAGCGGACCGAACCAGTCCAACAGACGCCGGGGCCGGACTATTCCCGGCCCCCTCCCGAAGGAGAGACAGCCACCTGCTGACGGGTCCGAACCAGTCCAACAGACACGGGTCCCGGTTTGTTCCCCCGCCGTGGCGGTCCCTCAGAGCTTCTCGATCGGCGCGAACCTGACCATGAGGTCCTTCTCGCCGATGTCCGCCCCGAAGTCGACGCGGACCTTGGTACGGTCCCCCGTCCCGTCGACCAGGAGTACCGTGCCCAGCCCGAACGAGTCGTGGTTCACCTTGTCCCCCGGGCGCAGTGACGGCACCCGGCGCTCCGGCCTGCGGGTCGCCACCGAACCGCGCACGGGAGAGGCGGACCGTCCGAACGCGCCCATCGAGGACTCCGCACGGCGCCAGGTCACCAGCTCCGCGGGAATCTCGTCCAGGAAGCGCGACGCGGGGTTGTAGGCGGGCGCCCCCCAGGAGCTGCGCACCGCGGCCCGGCTGAGGTAGAGCCGCTCCTGCGCCCGGGTGATCCCCACGTAGGCCAGCCTCCGCTCCTCCTCCAGCGCCGACCGGTCGCCGAGCGTACGCAGGTGCGGGAAGACCCCGTCCTCCAGACCGGTGAGGAAGACCACGGGAAACTCCAGTCCCTTGGCCGAGTGCAGCGTCATGAGCGTGACCGCTCCCCCCTGCTCGTCGGCGTCGGGCACCTGGTCGGTGTCGGCGATGAGGGAGATCTGCTCCAGGAAGTCCACCAGCGTCGGCTCGGCGGCCTCCTCCGTGCCGGTCCCGTCCGCGTCGTCCGCCTCCTCGCCCGGCACGCCGCCGAAGGACGCCTCGAACTCGCGGGCGACCCCGACGAACTCCTCCAGGTTCTCCACCCGGCTCTCGTCCTGGATGTCCTTGGAGTTGACGAGTTCGCTCAGGTAGCCGGTGCGTTCCAGGACCGCCTCGACCATCTCGGCCGGGCTGCTCGTGGGGACCAGCGCCTCCAGCTCCTCCAGCAGGGCGACGAACTCCCGGATCGCCTTGAGCGAACGGGTCGCGATCCCCGGCGCCTCGTCCGCGCGGCGCAGCGCCCTGGCGAAGGTGATCCGCTCCCGGGCGGCGAACAGCTCGACCACCGCCTCCGCGCGGTCGCCGATGCCCCGCTTGGGCACGTTCAGGATCCGGCGCAGGCTCACCGTGTCCTCCGGGTTGGCGAGCACCCGCAGGTAGGCGAGGATGTCGCGGATCTCCCTCCGCTCGTAGAACCGCACTCCGCCGACGATCCGGTACGGCAGCCCGGTACGGACGAACACCTCCTCCAGCACCCGGGACTGGGCGTTGGTCCGGTAGAAGACCGCGACGTCACCGGGCGTGCAGGCGCCCTCGTCGGTGAGGGTGTCGATCTCGCCGACGACGAACGCCGCCTCGTCGTGCTCGTTGTCGGCGACGTAACCGACGATGGGCGGCCCCTCGCCCCTGGCCGACCACAGGTCCTTGGGGCGCCGCTCCGCGTTGCGCGCGATGACGGCGTTGGCCGCGGTCAGGATGTTCTGGCTGGACCGGTAGTTCTGCTCCAGCAGGATGGTCGTGGCCTGCGGGTAGTCGCGCTCGAACTCCAGGATGTTGCGGATCGTCGCCCCGCGGAAGGCGTAGATGGACTGGTCGGCGTCGCCCACCACGCACAGCTCCGGTCCCGGGAGCGCCGAGTCGGTTTCGGCGGGGCCCACGAGCGCGCGCACCAGTTCGTACTGGGCGTGGTTGGTGTCCTGGTACTCGTCCACGAGCAGGTGCCGGAACCGCCGCCGGTAGTACTCGGCGACCTCGGGGAACATCTGGAGCAGGTTGACGGTGACCATGATCAGGTCGTCGAAGTCCATCGCGCCCGCCTCGTACAGGCGCTGCTGGTAGAGCTTGTACGCCTCGGCGAGCGTCCGCTCCTGCTCGTTGGCCGCACGGTCGGCGAAGGTGTCGTAGTCCACCAGTTCGTTCTTGAGGTTCGACACCTGCGCGGAGAACGACTTGGGCGGGAAGCGCTTGGGGTCCAGGTCGAGTTCGCGGCAGACAAGCTGCATCAGCCGCCGGGAGTCGGCGGAGTCGTAGATGGTGAAGCTGCTCGGGTATCCCAGGCGTCCGGCCTCGCGGCGCAGGATGCGCACGCACGCCGAGTGGAAGGTCATGACCCACATGGCGCCTGCCACACGCTCACCCAGCAGTCCCTCGATCCGCTCCCTCATCTCGGCCGCGGCCTTGTTGGTGAAGGTGATCGCGAGCACCTCGCCGGGGCGCACCCCCCGCTCGGCCAGCAGGTAGGCGACGCGGTGCGTGAGGACCCGGGTCTTGCCCGACCCCGCTCCCGCGACGATCAGCAGCGGGCCGCCCTCGTGGAGCACGGCGGCGCGCTGGGGCTCGTTGAGACCTTCGAGAAGCTGCTCTTGGGAGGACACCCCACCAAGGGTAGACGTGGGCGGGGAGGTCGCGGGCCCTCGTGCGGCTACCCTTGGCCGGGTTCCGCGGGGAGCCCTGGGAATACGGTTGTGGAGGATCGGATGCGTGTTTTCATCGACTGCGATCCCGGGATCGACGACGCGCTGGCGCTGGCCTACCTGGCGGCGGAGCCCGGCGTCGAGCTCGTCGGGGTGGGCACGGTCTACGGCAACGCCGCCGTGGAGACCACCACGGACAACGCGGTGCGGCTGCTGCGGCTGTACGAACGCCCGGAAGTTCCGGTCGCGGCGGGCGCGGCCCGCCCCCTGGTGCAGCAGCCCAGTCTGGCCGCGCACGTCCACGGCGCCAACGGTCTCGGCGGCATCGAGGTACCCGCGGTGGAGACGTCTCCGGTCTCCGAGTCCGCCGCCGAACTGCTGGTGCGGCTGGCCCGTTCCGCTCCCGGGGAGATCTGCGTCCTGGCGCTCGGCCCGCTGACCAACCTGGCGCTGGCGCTGGCCCTGGAGCCGCGGCTGCCGCAACTGGTGGACCGCGTGGTGGTCATGGGCGGCGCGGTGCGGGCGCCGGGCAACGTCACTCCGTGGGCGGAGGCCAACGTCAACAACGACCCGGAGGCGGCCGAGGCCGTGCTCGGCGCGGGGTTCGACCTGACCCTGGTCGCGCTGGACGTCACCATGCGCGCCCTGGCGACGGAGCCGTGGCTGGAGGAGTTGGCGGCGCTGGCGGGGGAACGCGCCGGGTACGCGCGCCGGTTCCTCGACTACTACGTGGACTGGTACACCTCGGTGCTGGGCCGGCGGGCGTGCGCGATGCACGACCCCCTCGCGGCGGCGGTGCTGCTCGACCCCGAACTGGTGACGGAGTCGGTGACCGTCCCGGTCCGGGTGGAACTGAGCGGCACCCACACCCGCGGCATGACCCTCGCGGACCTGCGGCCGAAACCGGAGGCGGGCTCCCGGGAACCGGTCGTCCTGCCCACCGAGGTGGACGTCTCCGAGTTCCTCTCCCGCATGCTGCGGGCGCTGCGCTGACGGCCTCAGACGAGTCTGCGCGCGGTGGCCCAGCGGCTCAGCTCGTGCCGGTTGGACAACTGGAGCTTGCGCAGCACCGAGGACACGTGGGTCTCGACGGTCTTGACGGAGATGAACAGCTCCCTGGCGACTTCCTTGTAGGCGTAGCCGCGGGCGATCAGCCGCAGGACCTCGCGCTCCCGCTGGGTGAGGCGGTCGAGTTCGGGGTCCACGGGCGGCGCGTCGGTGGCCGCGAAGGCGTCGAGGACGAACCCCGCCAGCCGGGGGGAGAACACGGCGTCGCCGTCGGCCACCCGCACGATCGCGTCGGCGAGTTCCTTGCCGGAGATGGTCTTGGTGACGTAGCCGCGGGCGCCGCCGCGCACCACGCCGATGACGTCCTCGGCGGCGTCGGAGACCGACAGCGCGAGGAAGCGGATCTCGGGGTGCTTGGTCAGGACCCGGCGGAGCACCTCG
This sequence comes from Thermobifida halotolerans, assembly GCF_003574835.2. Lineage (NCBI taxonomy): Bacteria > Bacillati > Actinomycetota > Actinomycetes > Streptosporangiales > Nocardiopsidaceae > Thermobifida > Thermobifida halotolerans. Next base: position 3,574,200 of record NZ_CP063196.1, read on the forward strand.
ACACCGCCCCCTCCGGGGAGGTGGACGTCGAGCAGGACGAGGTCGGGCCGCTGCTCGTTGATGACGTGCACCGCTCCGTCGACGTCTCCGGCCTCGCCGACCACCTCGACGGCGTCGCCGAGTTCACCGCGCACGCCGCTGCGGAACAGCCGGTGGTCGTCGACGATCACGACACGCGGGACACGGCCGCTCGCGAAGGTGTTCTCTTCTCCCACGCCGTGGACTCTACCCGCCGACTCCCCGCCGGGGAACACGGCGTCCGGCATCGGTCACGGCCGCGTCCGGGCCGGCGGGCCGGGCCGTCTAGCGGGTCTCGGGGGCGCGGGGCATACGCAGTTGCACCTCGGTCCCCTCACCCGGCGCGGTGCGGATGCGGGCGTCGCCTCCGTGGCGTTCCATACGGCCGATGATCGAGCCGCGCACGCCCATCCGGTCGGCGGGCACGGAGTCCAGGTCGAAGCCCGCGCCGCGGTCGCGGACGAAGACGAGCACCTCCTCCGGTTCGACCTCGCAGAACACCGAGATCGTGTCCACCCCGGCGTACTTGGCGGCGTTCACCATCGCCTCCCGGGCGGCCTTGAGGGTGGCGCGCAGCCCGTCGTCGAGGGGGCAGTCTCCGACGCAGACCACCTCGATGGGCACCCCGTGGGTCTCCTCCACCTCGGCGGCCGCCCGTTCCAGCGCGGGCGAGACGGTGGTCTCGTCGTCGGTGCGGCGCTGGTAGAGCCAGCTACGCAGGGCCCGCTCCTGGACCCGGGCCAGCCGCTGGACCTCCCGTGGATCGTCGGCGCGGCGCTGGATGAGGGTGAGCGTGTGCAGCACGGAGTCGTGGATGTGGGCGGCGAGCTCGGCGCGTTCCTGGCTGCGGATGCGTTCTCGGCGTTCCCTGTCCCGTTCCCGTACCAGGCCGATGATCCAGGGCGCGACGATCAACGCGATTCCGGCCAGCAGGGTGAGCGCGAAGGTGAGCCCCGCCCGCGCCTCGTGGAGCTGCTGCTGGAAGGCGAGGAAGCCGATGACGCCGATGATGACGAGCAGGATGCCCGCTCCGGTGCGGACCCAGCCCTTGCGGTCGCGCAGCACCGTGGAGGCGACCCACTCGTCGCGTTGGGCGGGGTTGGCCTGCTGCCACAGGATGGTGCCGCCGAGCGCGCCGAAGACCAGGAACCACAGCAGCGGATCGAAGACACCGCCGAAGAGGAGGAAGAGCACCCCCAGCCCGGCCGCCAGCGCGATGTAGGCGAGCAGTTGGCTGATGTCGCGCCCCCTGCGGCGGGAGCGCTCCGCTCCTCCGGCGGCGGTCTCGTCCGCGGACTCCGGTTCGACCGGGACGACCAGCATCAGGGTGAGGTAGACGGCGATGCCGACGCCGCCGATGGACAGCGCGAGCAGCGCCAGACGCGCCACGACCGGGTCGATGCCGAGGTGGCGGGCCAGTCCGGAGCAGACCCCGCCCAGGAGGCGGTCGGCGCGCCCCCGGTACAGCCGCGGTGTCTCTTCTCGCGTTGCGGTCACCGTCTCCTCGCATTCCTGTGGTCTTCCGCTCTCAGCATGCCGCCTGTCGGGTGCTTTCCGCATCGGGGTGGCGCCCCGGTCCTCCGGGTCCGGAGTTCAGGGTGGGGTCAGGGAGCTCCCCGATGGGAAGTGGGGCCGCGGACCGGCGACCATGGACGCATGGTGGATGGTGAGCCGAGGAGTGGGGTGGAACCGCCGGAGCCTCCCGCGCCGGAGACGGCGTCACCGGTCGGCCCCGCGGCGGAGCGGATGCTGTGCCGGGACGACGTCAACGGCGTGATCACCGGTGTGGCCGCGGGTCTGGGACGCCACACGGGAACCGACCCGGTGGTGTGGCGCACCGCGTTCGCGGTGACCGCCCTCGCGGGCGGTACCGGGGTGTGGCTGTACATCGCCGCGTGGCTGCTGACGCGGGACGCCCGTGGCGGTCCCGCCATGCTCGAACAGCTGCTGGACCGGCGGTTGAGCGGCGAGGCCGTGCTGGCGCTGCTCGGCGCGGGGCTGGCGCTGGGGGCGCTGTTCAGTCTGGTCGGCGGGTTCGGGTGGACGACGCTGGTGCTGGCGGTCCCGCTGATCCTGGGCGGACTGGTGGCGCACAACCGCGGGGTGGACCTGTCCCGGGTCGCCCGGCGGCTGCCGGAGTGGTTGAAGAGCCGGGAGCCGCCGCCGAGCGCGCCGGCTCCCGAGCCGAGCCCCGCCTACTACAACCCGGCGCAGCCCTGGGCGGCGGCTCCGAGCGGACCGATCGACCTGGCGGTCGTGGGGCGGCAGGCCGCGGAGGGCGGCGGGGACTGCGGTGCGCAGAGTCCGCCGTGGAAGACATCCCGCCGGGACCGCGACGGCGGCACGGCGACGAAGCGGGACCGGCGCCGGGGGGTGAGTCTGCTCGGTGTCGTGTGCTGGGTGGTCCTGGCGCTCACCGCGGTGGTGTTCGCGCTGTCCGACGAGGTGTCGGTGGGCGCCCTGGTGGGTCCGCAGGCGGCCCCGCTCTATCTGGGCGGGATCGTCGCGCTGCTCGGCGCGGCACTCGTCGTCGGCACGTGGGTGGGCGATCCGCGCGGGGTGACCTGGGCCGCCACGCTGGTGACGCTGCTGGCCACGGCCGCGACGGCGGTGGATCTGACACAGGTGCGGTTCGGGGAGACGGCCTGGCGTCCGGCGGCGGCCTCCGAGGTCCGGGAGCCGTTCGAGCTGACCGTCGGACAGGCCCGACTGGACCTGACCGCCCTGCCCCTGGAACCGGGGCAGGAGGTGACGGTGCGGGCGCGGGTGGGATTCGGCTCGCTGGAGGTGCTGGCTCCCGAGACGGCGCGGGTCGTGGTGCACGGCCGCGCCGCGTTCGGCAGCATCGAGCTCGGCGACAGCCTGTCCCAGACGGGCACGCGACTGGACCTGAACGACGTCCTGGAACCGGTGTCTGTCTCCGGGGAAGACGGGGAAGAGGGGACCGCGGTGGACGCTCCGACGCTGACCCTCGATCTGCGGTCCCACGCGGGGAACTTGGAGGTATGGCATGTCCCGACGTAGCGCCGACTGGGCCTCGCTGGTCGCCGGTCTGCTGTTCGTGCTGCTGGGCTTGGCTTTTGTCTTCAGCGGGACCACCGCGGGGGAGTTCAACGTCCTGTGGGTGCTGCCGGTCCTCGCCGTCGGGCTGGGACTGGTCGGCGTGGTCCGTTCGCTGACACGCTCCCGCGACCGGTCGGACCGGCGCTCCTCCTGAGTCCGCTGTCGGTCGGCGCAAAGTTTTCCCTGTCCGGGGGAAAAGACATCTTTCGCCCGCTCCGTTGCCGGGCCGCCGTGGCGGCCCGGTTGCCTAGAGTCGTGTGCACCGCGATAGTCCTGCCGCCGTACGCCTGAAACCGCAGGCAGATGCGTTGTTCCTGGACTCGGTGGCGTGAGGGGGAGGTTGGGGTCCGTTGCCCGACATCGGTGTCACCGTTGACGGCGTGCGCTACGACGACGAGGTCCAGGCACGCCTGCCGCTCGCCCACTACCTGCGTGCCCGGGGGGCCGGGAGCGACGTTCCCCCGGGGTGCGAGACGGGGGAGTGCGGGGCCTGCACCGTGCTGGTGGACGGGGCGGCGGTCAGGAGCTGCCTGATGCTGGCGGTGCAGGTCGACGGGCGCGCCGTCACCACCGCCGGGGGACTGCGCCGCGACGACGTGGCGCGTTCCGTTCGGCGGGCGTTTCGCCGGTTCCGCGCCGCGGGGTGCGCCCGGTGCTCCTCGGCGCTGGTCGTGGCGGCGGTGGAGCTGCTGCGGGAGTGTCCCGATCCCTCCGAGCAGGAGATCGGCGGAAGGCTGGCGGAGGTGCGGTGCCGCTGCGGCGGTCACGTCGAGGCCGTGCTCGCGGTGCGCGAGGCGGCGGATCGGCTGTGGGGGGCCGCGCGGCAGACGATCAGTGATCGGGTGATCGGGTGATGGGATACAGCGCGGTACTCCCTCCGATGTTCGAGTACGTCCGGGCACGCGACGTCACCGAAGCCGTCCAGGCCCTCGACGGCAGTGTGGAGGGCCGGGTGCTGGCGGGCGGTCAGAGCCTGCTGCCGCTGCTGCGGTCGCGTCGGGTCCTCCCCGATGTCCTGGTGGATCTGGACGGTGTGGCGGAGTTGCGCGGAGTGCGCGACGAGGGCGCCTCGCTGTGGATCGGTGCGATGACCACCCACCACGAGACGGCCCGTGACCCGCTGGTGCGCGCGCACTGTCCGCTGCTCGCGCGGGCGGCGGAGGCGGTCGCCGACCCCGCGGTGCGCCGCCGCGGCACCCTGGGCGGGGCGCTGTCGCACGCCGACCCGGCCGCGGACCTGCCCGCGGTGGCGCTGGTGCTGGGCGCGGAGTGCCGTGTCGCGGGTCCCGACGGCGAGCGCGGCGTCCCCGCCTCGGCGTTCTTCGTCGGCCCGGGGGCCACCGCGATGGGGCCGAACGAGGTGCTGACCGGGCTGCGCGTGCCGAAGTGGCCCGGATGGTCGTTCTGCTACGAGCGGTTCTGCGGGGGGACGCGGTCGTGGGCGGTCGCGGGTGCCGCTGCCGGGGTGCGTCTGCTGGACGGGCGCGTCGTCGCGGCCAGGGTGGCGTTGGCCAACACGGGGCCGGTCCCGCTGCGGGCCTCGGCCGTGGAGGCGGCGTGCGCCGGGCTTCCCGCCCGAGCCGCCCTGCTGCGCGCGGCTGCCCGTGCCGCCGACTCGGGCGCCGGGCCGCCCGGCGGCCTCGACGGCGACACCGGCCAGCGGCGCCGCCTGGCGCGGGTGCTGACCGGCCGGGCGCTGATCGCCGCCGCGGGGGTGTGACCCGCTCCGCTCTCCCGCTCGGCTCCGCCCCGGTGGGGTCCGGTCCACCGACCGCACCGCCCCGCCGGGCGGGGAACCGTCGTCGGCGACGCCGTCTTCTAGGCTGGTGTGGCCCGTCCTCCCGTCTGTTCTTGGAGTCGCCGCGTGGAGCCGCAGCACAACCCCCACGGGGGTGGTCCGCAGTATGGTCCCCCGCCCGGGCAGTACCCGCCCGGGCCGCCCGTCCAGGGGGAGGCCCCCACCCCGGTGTCCCCGGGCAGCCTCTTCAGGGGGGCGGACCGTATCCGGGCGGCCCCCAGCAGCCTCCCCCGTTCCCCGGTCCCCCCGGGTTCGGACCGCCTCCGCCGCGGCGCCGCACCGGGTTGGTCGTCGGGCTCGTCGCGGGCGGTGTCGCGCTCGTCGTGGTCGCGGTGGCGGTTGTCCTCATCCTGGACTCGCGCCCCACCCGTATCAGCGACCTCGCCGATCTGCACGACTCCATCGAGGCGGAGTACGAGACGGAGCCGTTCCTGGGGGTCGGCGAGATCGACGGTCGGCACACCGTCTACGTCTCGATGCACGTCTACGGGGTCCACGGCGCCGGTGAACTGCGCGGCAACGCCGACCGGGTGCTCGAACTCGTCTGGGAGGAGGTTCCCGGCTCCTTCGAGCAGGCGGCGGTGTCGCTGGTGGGGGATTCCGATGCCCCGTTCGTGCGGTCGATGACCACCGGGGAGTTGCGTGAGGAGTTCGGGTCGCGCCCCGGCGGCCTCGAGCCGGTGGAGACCAACGGCCGGGAACCCACCCTGCACCGGGCGGGGGAGTGCTCCCGCACCCGGGACTACTGCAACGCGCCGGCCGAGGCGTTGGTCTCGGAGAACACGCGGGCGCTGGTAGAGCGCGCGTGCCGGGAGGTCGACTGGCGCGGGTTTCCCGCCGAGCCGATCCAGATCCGCAACCACGACCAGGAGCGGTCCGGGGCCGAGTCGTCGATGACCTACCTGCTCTCCCCGCCGACCAGCGCCAGGACCGACTTCGTCACCGTCGCGGTTCTCGGCGGCCGCGACGCGTTCCTCGAGGTGTCGTGCCTGGTCGACGGGGACGCGGCGTACGAGACCTACACCCGGGCCGACTACGAGGACGCGGCGGGCTGAGAGTCCGCCTCCGCCGCCGGGAGGCGGTGGCCGCACGGGCCCCTCCCGGCGGGCGTCGCCCCGGGGTGCGGGTACCGTCTGTACGGCCTCCGTTGCGGTGGGCGCACCCCGCTCGGCCGCGTCCCGTCCCGCACACGGCGGCAGCGGAAGAACGCTCCGCTCCCGTCGGAGGAGCGGACAGACGGATCGCCTCGGGAGCACGACATGCCTCTCCCCACGCTGTTCAGACTTCCCCGACCGGCCGGCTCCCGGTCGGCGGGAGCCCTCCGCCGCGGCGGGGCGGCCGCGGCGGCCACGGCGGTCGCCGTCCTCGCCCTCGGCGGCTGCTTCTCCGGCGGCGCGTCCGGCGGTCAGGACACCGCCGACTCGCCCCCCGGCCCCTCCGGGGCGCCCGCTTCGCAGGACGCCCCGCCGTCATGCGACCTGTTCACCACGCCCGAGGGCTACGTGGCACGGCCGGAGGTGAACGCCCCGGACCTGGGCTGCGAGGAGGTGGCGCTCATTCTGGAGTCCTCCGTCTCGGAGGACGGCGGCGACGTGGCGCCTCCGGAGGGCTGGTGGTGTGTCTGGGGAGATCCGGACGCGGTCACCGGGGCCGCGCCCGGCGAACTGGTCGGCGAGTGCCACCACGTGGCGGGCGAGGGGAGTATCAGCCTGCTGAAGGCGGACTGACCCGCTCGCAGCACCGTCCGGACAGACCGCGGGGGCCGTCCCTACCGGGACGGCCCCCGCGCGCGTCGGAGAGGTCACTCCCACTCGATGGTGCCCGGCGGCTTGCTGGTGATGTCGAGGGTGACGCGGTTGATCTCGCGGACCTCGTTGGTGATGCGGTTGGAGATCGTCGCGAGCACGTCGTAGGGGACGCGCGACCAGTCGGCGGTCATGGCGTCCTCGCTGCTGACCGGGCGCAGCACGACCGGGTGGCCGTAGGTGCGGCCGTCTCCCTGCACGCCCACCGAGCGCACGTCCGCCAGCAGCACCACGGGGCACTGCCAGATGTCGCGGTCGAGTCCGGCGCGGGTCAGCTCCTCGCGGGCGATGGCGTCGGCCTCGCGCAGGACCGCCAGGCGCTCGGCGGTGACCTCGCCGATGATGCGGATGGCCAGGCCGGGGCCGGGGAACGGCTGCCGCCAGACCATCTCGGCGGGCAGGCCCAGCTCCTCGCCGACCCGGCGGACCTCGTCCTTGAACAGCTCCCGCAGCGGTTCCACGAGGGTGAACCGCAGGTCGTCGGGCAGGCCGCCGACGTTGTGGTGCGACTTGATGTTGGCGGTCCCGGTGCCGCCGCCGGACTCCACCACGTCGGGGTAGAGGGTGCCCTGGACCAGGAACTCGACCGCCTCGTCACCGTCTCCGGCCTCGGCGACGACCTCGCGGGCCGCCTGCTCGAAGACGCGGATGAACTCGCGGCCGATGATCTTGCGCTTGGCCTCCGGGTCGGTGACTCCGGCGAGGGCGGTCAGGAAGCGCTGCTGGGCGTCGACGACCTTCAGGGTGGCGCCGGTGGCGGCGACGAAGTCCTTCTCGACCTGTTCGGCCTCGCCCTTGCGCAGCAGTCCGTGGTCGACGAAGACGCAGGTCAGTTGGTCGCCGACGGCCCGCTGCACGAGCGCTCCGGCCACGGCGGAGTCGACGCCGCCGCTCAGCCCGCAGACGACCCGCTTGCCGCCGATCTGGGCGCGGACGCGTTCGACCTGCTCCTCGACGATGTTGACCATGGTCCAGGTGGGACGGCAGCCCGCGCCCTCGTACAGGAAGTGCCGCAGGACGTCCTGGCCGTGCTCGGTGTGCAGGACCTCGGGGTGGAACTGGACGCCGAAGAGCGCGCGTCCGGGGTCCTCCATCGCGGCCACGGGCGCGCCCGAGGTGCTGCCGGTGACCCGGAACCCGTCGGGCGCCCGGGACACGGCGTCGCCGTGCGACATCCACACCGACTGCTGCCGCGGCAGGGTGTGGAACAGGACGCTGTCGGTGGACAGTTCGATCTCGGTGCGTCCGAACTCCGACAGTCCGGTCCTGGCGACGGTGCCGCCGAGGGCCTGCGCCATGACCTGGAAGCCGTAGCAGATTCCGAAGGTGGGCACTCCGGTCTCGAACAGCCCCTCGGGCGCCTGCGGGGCTCCGTCGGCGTAGACCGAGGAGGGGCCACCGGACAGGATGATGGCCTTGGGGTTCTTGGCGAGCATCCGCTCGACCGGCATGGTCGAGGGCACGATCTCGCTGTAGACGTGGCATTCGCGCACCCGGCGCGCGATCAACTGCGCGTACTGCGCGCCGAAGTCCACGACGAGAACGGTGTCGAACGTGCTGTCGGGAGCACCGGCAACGGACACGTAACGGCCTTCCAGCAGACAGGGACGGGATTACCGCCAGTCTAGTGCGCCGCCGGACGACGGGGCGGCGGCGCGGGGCGGGGACGCGGGGCGGGGACGGGTTCCCCGCCCCGGCTGCCGTCCCCGCGGGCCGCGGGAACCGCCCGCGGTGTGCACAAGGTCACGGTCGACGGCCGGGGTCAGCGGATGCGCAGCGCCTTCATCAGCCGGGCCCCGGTGGTCATCGCCCTGGCCAGGGTCTCGGCGGGAGTGCCGGGAGGTCCGTCGAGGCCGACGAGGTGCTGGCTGGCGACGGTCTGCGCCTCGGTGTAGCGCAGCAGGCCCTCCTCGCCGTGCCGCCGTCCCAGGCCGGAGCGCTTCATGCCGCCCATGGGGGCTCCGTAGCTGGCGAACGCGGCGCCGTAGCCCTCGTTGATGTTGACCGTTCCGGCCCTGAGCCGTTCGGCGACGCGGCGTCCGCGGGCCGTGTCCCGGGTCCACACGCTGGCGTTGAGCCCGTAGGGGGTGTCGTTGGCGCGTTCGACCGCCTCGTCGTCGGTGGCGAACCGGTAGACGGAGACCACCGGTCCGAAGGTCTCCTCGGCGCACAGCGTCATGGACGGGTCGACGCCGGTGAGCACGGTGGGTTCGTAGAACAGCGGTCCGATGTCGGGGCGGGGCCGTCCCCCGGCCAGGACGGTGGCGCCCTTGGCGCGGGCGTCCTCCACGTGCTCCACGACCCGGTCGAACTGGCGCCGGTGGGTGAGCGAGCCCATGTCCGCGGTGTAGTCCAGGTCCGCTCCCATCCGCAGGTCGCGTGCTGCCGCGGCGAACCTCTCGACGAACTCGTCGTGGACCGCGTCGTGCACGTAGAGGCGCTCCATGGAGACGCACAGCTGTCCGGAGTTGCTGAAGCAGGCGTGCACCGCTCCCCGGACGGTCCGGTCCAGGTCGGCGTCCTCGCACACGATCATCGGATTCTTGCCGCCGAGTTCGGCGGAGCAGCCGACGAGCCGGGACGCGGCGCGCTGGGCGATGCGGGCGCCGCTCGCGGAGGAGCCGGTGAAGGCCACGTAGTCGGCCTCGTCCACCAGCGGGTCGCCGATCTCGGCGGGTTCGCCCAGGACGACGAGCCACAGGTCCTCGGGGAGTCCGGCCTCGACGAGCAGGTCGACGGCCCACAGCGCGCTGAGCGCGGTCTGGGTGTCGGGTTTGGCGACGACGGCGTTGCCCGCCAGGAGCGCGGGCACGGCGTCGGAGACGGGCAGTGTCAGCGGGTAGTTCCACGGGGTGACGACGCTGACGGCCCCCTTGGGCTGGCGGTGCACGGTGGTGCGGGTGGCCAGCGGGATCGCCCCCGGAACGCGCCTGGGGCGCAGCGTGCGGGGGGCGCTGCGGGCGTAGTGGAGGGTTCCCAGGGCGGTGTCGCAGACCTCCTCGAAGGCGTGTCTTCGGGCCTTGCCGGTCTCCCACTGCACGATGTCCAGGATCTCGGCCTGCCGGTCGAGGACGAGGTCGTGGAAGCGCAGGAAGGGGCCGACGCGCTGGCGCGGCGGTCGGGCCGCCCACGCGCGCTGGGCGGCGCGGGCGCGGCGGAACGCCTCGGTCACGTCCCGGGCGGAGGACCGGGGCAGTTCGGCGAGGGGTTCTCCGGTGAAGGGGGCGGTGGTGACGGTGGTCTCGCCGGTGGTGCTGACCACGTGTCGGGTCAGTCGTCGAACCAGTCCGTCGCCCGGTCGCGTGGGGCGCGCGGCTGTGCTGGTCGTCACAGTCTCCATGATCGGCAGCTTAGGCGACCTCCCCCCCCCTATTGCTACTGGTCGGTAATAAAAACCGGCACCTCCGGGCCGACTGGACACCCGGGAGCCGCGGAGGTTTAATTCATCAGGTGATGAATTCTCTCGGCTCCAGGAGTTCGCAATGACGCGACCGCCAACCTCCACCACGTGCGCGATCGCCGGCGGAGGTCCCGCCGGAATCATGCTCGGCCTGCTGCTCGCCCGCGCGGGAGTGGACGTCACCGTGCTGGAGAAGCACGGCGACTTCCTGCGCGACTTCCGCGGCGACACCGTGCACCCCTCGACCCTGACCCTCCTCGACGAGCTCGGCCTGCTGGACACCTTCGACGACCTGCCGCACCGCGACGTGGAACAGCTCTCCCTGGAGGTGTCCGGGCAGCAGGTCGTGGGCGTGCGCCTGGCCGACATCCCCGGCCCGCACAAGCGCATCGCGCTGGCTCCCCAGTGGGACTTCTTGACCCTGCTGTCCGAACGGGCCGCCCGCTACCCGACCTTCCGGCTGCTGATGAACTCCCCCGCCTACGACCTGATCGGGGAGGACGGAGCGGTGCGCGGCGTGCGCTACCGCGACGCCGACGGCGAGCACGAGCTCCGGGCGGTGCTCACCGTGGCCGCCGACGGCCGCCGCTCGACCCTGCGCGAGGCCGCCGGACTGGTCCCGGTCCAACTGGGCGCGCCGATGGACGTGCTGTGGCTGCGCCTGCCGCGCGTCGAGAGCGACCCCCAGGGGCTCGCCGGTCGGATCGGGCGGACGGGGATGGCCGTGGGCATCGACCGCGGCGACTACTGGCAGATCGGCTACCTCGTGCGCAAGGGCGGCCACGAGGAACTGCGGCGCCGCGGACTCGGCCCGCTCCGCGACGACCTCGCGGAGCTGCTGCCGTTCCTCGGCGACCGGATCGCCGAACTGGACTGGGACAGGGTGGCGTTCCTGGAGGTCGGCCTGGACCGGCTGCCGCGCTGGTCGGTGCCCGGCCTGCTGTGCATCGGCGACGCCGCGCACACCATGAGCCCCATCGGCGGAGTGGGCATCAACCTGGCGCTCCAGGACGCGGTGGCCGCCGCCAACCAGTTGGCCGACCCGCTGTACCGGGCGCAGGCCGACCCCGACCGCTTCGCCAGGACGCTCAACCCCGCCCTGCTCGATCGGGTGCGCCGCCGCCGGGAGCTGCCCACCCGGGGCACCCAGCTCTTCCAGCGCACCGTTCAGCGGCAGCTCGTCGAGCGGGCGCTGAACGGCGAGGTCGCCCTTCCCCCCGCGGTCTCCCGCCTGCTGTCCGACGGGGCCTGGAGCAGGGTGGCGGGCCGGGTGGTGGGCGCCTCACTCGGCCGGATGCTGATGTACGGCCTGCGCCCGGAACACGTCCGCACCCCGGAGCGGGCACCGGCGAGAGCCGGACGATCCTGACAGACGGGGGCATGGCCCGCGCCCCTGGCCCGCCGCTGCCGGGATCACCGGTGGAGTGGTCAGTCCCCGAAGCCGTTCGGGTTGGCCGACTGCCAGCGCCACACGTCGGCGCACGCCTCGTCCAGGGTGTGGGTGGTCTTCCAGCCCAGCTCCCGGTTGGCGGCCGAGGGGTCGGCGTAGCAGACCGCGATGTCACCCGGGCGGCGGGCCACCACCTGGCGCGGGATCTGCCTGCCGCAGGCCCGCTCGAACGCGGCGATGGCCTCCAGCACCGAGGTGCCGTGGCCGCTGCCGAGGTTGTAGGCCCGCATGCCGTAGGCGTCGCCCAGCCGTTCCAGGGCGGCCACGTGCCCCCGCGCCAGGTCCACCACGTGCAGGTAGTCGCGCACACCGGTGCCGTCGGGAGTGTCGTAGTCGTCGCCGTAGACGAGGACCTTCTCCCGGCGTCCCGCCGCGACCTGCGCGATGTAGGGGAAGAGGTTGTTGGGCACGCCGTTGGGGTCCTCCCCGATGAGGCCGCTGGGGTGGGCGCCCACCGGGTTGAAGTAGCGCAGCGCGATGATCCGCCAGTCGGGCGCGGCCTTCGCCAGGTCGGCGAGGACGCGCTCACCGAACAGCTTGGTGGCCCCGTAGGGGTTGGTGGCGCCCAGCGGCGCGTCCTCGCCGATGGGCACCTGCTCGGGGTCGCCGTAGACGGTCGCCGAGGAACTGAACACCAGGGAGCGCGCCCCGTGGGCGTCCATGGTCTCGCACAGGGTCAGCAGGGCGTCGAGGTTGTTCCGGTAGTACAGCAGCGGACGCTCCGTGGACTCGCCCACCGCCTTCAGCCCGGCGCAGTGGACGGCCGCGTCGATCCGGTGCTCGGCGAAGACCCGCTCCAGCAGCTCCCGGTCGGCGCAGTCTCCCACGTAGCGGGGGACCGGGCGGCCGGTGATGCGCTCCACCCTGCGGATCGCCTCCGCCCTGCTGTTGCTCAGGTTGTCGACGACGACCACCCCGTGGCCGCTGTCCAGCAGCTCGACGGCGATGTGCGTTCCGATGTAGCCGGCTCCGCCGGTGAGCAGTACGTTCATTGGTCACACCCGGATTCGCGTGGAGGGCCGCAGTGACGGTGCGGCCCCACCAGCATAGGTGCGGTCACCCCTCCTCCTCGACGGTGACCGACCCGTCGGTGGTGGTGACGGTGATGGCGGACTCGGCGTCGTCGTCCTGCGGGACCGTCACGTCGACGGAGCCGTCGGCGGCGGAGGCGGCCACCGCGTACGGGCCGCCGTCGCGCGGTGTGACCACCGTGGCGCCTCCGTCCCTGGTGACCACGTCGATGCTGGAGAACACGCCGCCGACGGCGACGTCGACCGCTCCGTCCTTGCCGTCGACGTCCAGTTCGTCGAACACCGTTCCGGCGACCTCGACCCGGCCGTCGCGGGCCGTGAGGGCGACCGTGTCCGCGGTTCCGCCGTCGAGCCGGACGCCGCCGTCGGAGGTCTCGACGGTCACCGCGTCCGCCTCCACCCCGGTGAGGACCACCTTCCCGTCGCGGGAGGTCACGTCGAGCCGCTCCACCGCTCCGGTCACGGTGACCTCGCCGTCGGAGGAGGTGACGGTCGCCTCCCCCTCGGTGCCGTCGACGTCGACGGCGCCGTCGACGCTCTCCACCGAGACGGCCGTCCCCCGGGGCACGGTGACGGTGTAGTCGATGTCGCACCACGCGATGCCCATGCTGATCCGGTCGCCGCAGCCCTCGGCGGTGATCGTGAGGGTCCCGTCCTGCTCGGTGATCCTCTCCTCGGGCGGCGTGTCGCCGGAGTAGCGCAGGACGCGCTCCACCTCGATCTCGGAGACGTCACCCCCCACGATCGTGGTGGAGCCGTCCCGGTTGCTCAGTTCGAGCACGTCGGCCCGCGCGTAGGAGTCGGTGCGGGTCTCCTCGGTGAGGTTCCCCGAGAACTCCACGTCGATCCCGCACCCGGTGAGTGCCAGTGCCGCGACGACGGCGCCTCCCGCCCACGCGGTCCGTGCTGTCCGGATCACCCCATGCCCCCTGTCTGGTCGCCCGTTCGGGTCCGTGCCGATCCTCCCACCGGACGACCGGACCGATCGAGAGCGCTACCAGGAAGACCGGGGTGGTGCCACCACCACCCCGACCGGTGGGCCCCGCTCCCCCGTGCTAGGGGGGCGCGTCCAGCGGCCGCGACGGCTCGTACCAGACCCGTTCGGCGGGCACGTCGACGATCTCCCGTTCGGGATGGCGCAGCGCGGTGAGCCGCCCGCCGAACACGCAGCCGGTGTCCACGCAGAGGGTGTTGTTGACCCACTCGGCGCGGGTGCCGGGCACGTGTCCGTAGACGACCGTGGCCCGCCCCCGGTAGTCCCTGGCCCAGGGCAGGCGCACGGGCAGCCCGTAGGCGTCGACCTCTCCGGTGGTCTCGCCGTACAGCGCGAAGGCGCGCACCCGGCCGGAGTCCCGGCCCTGGTAGGCCTCCTTGAGCCCGGCGTGCGCCACGACGAGGTTCCCGCCGTCCAGGACGTAGTGGCTCTCCAGGCCCGCGCAGAAGTCGAGGACCCGGGCGCGGAACTCCTCGGGTTCGGCGGCGAGCTGCTCCAGGGTCTCCTTCAGGCCGTGCGCGGTCCGCGTGGCCCTGCCGCGCAGGGCCCGCACGAGCCGGTTCTCGTGGTTGCCCGACACGCACAACGCGTCCCCGTCCGCGACCATGCCCATGACCAGGCGCAGCACTCCCGGGGAGTCGGGTCCCCGGTCCACCAGGTCACCGACGAACACCGCGGTGCGGCCGGGGTGGTGGGCGCCGGTCGGCCGTCCCCGCCCGTCGCGGCTCAGCCGGTACCCGAGTTCGGTGAGCAGCGCCTCCAGTTCGGCGCGGCAGCCGTGCACGTCACCGACGATGTCGAAGGGGCCGCGCAGGTCGGTGCGGTCGCTGGGCAGGCGCTCGGTCCGCACCACCGCGGCGGCGACCTCCTCCGGGTCGCGCAGCACGTGGACGCGGCGGAACCCCTCCCGGTCCAGGTTGCGGAGCGTGTGCCGCAGGTCGCGCAACTGCCGGGTGGTGACGTCACCGCCGAGGACGCGGTCGGCCCGGTTCTGTGTGCGCTCCCGGACCAGGTCGTGCGGTACGTCCAGGACGACCGCGACGCACGGCACGTCGTGGTCCCTGGCGATCCGCCGCAGCCGCTGGCGGGAGTACTGCTGGAGGTTGGTGGCGTCGACCACGGTGAGCAGGCCGCGCCGCAGCCGCTTGGCGACGATGGAGTGCAGCAGGTCGAAGGCGTCGTCGGTGGCGGACTGGTCGTTCTCGTCGTCGCTGACCATCGCCCGGCAGCGGTCGGAGCTGACCACCTGGGTGGGGGCGAAGTGGCGGGCGGCGAAGCTGGACTTGCCCGCCCCCGACACGCCGACGAGCAGCACCAGGGACAGGGCGGGGATGTCGAGGACACGTGGTCGTGCCACGTCCGCCTCCCTCCGTCGGTCGGGCCGGGCGGCGCTCAGAGCCGCGCCACCGCTGCCTGGGGCACGATGTCGGGGGCGCCGTGCTGGACGGCGTCGGCCTCGTGGTCGCTGTCCCGCTCCTGGGCGGCGCGCTCGGCCTCGATGCGCTTGCGGTAGTAGGCGACCTCGCGGCCGAGCTGCTCACCGCTCCAGCCGAGCGGGCCGGCCATCAGGCGGGCGGCCTCCTCGGCCGCGGCCAGACCGCGGTCCCAGGTCTCGATGGCGACGTGGGTGCGGCGGCTCAGCACGTCGTCGAGGTGGCGGGCGCCCTCGTAGCGGACGGCGTGGACGACCTCGGCGCGCAGGTAGTCGTCGGCTCCGGTCAGCGGCTCCCTCAGGTCGGGCTGCCCGGCGACGAGGTCCAGCACCTCGTCGATGAGGGAACCGTAGCGGCGCAGCAGGTGCTGGATCCGGGAGACGTGGACGCCCGCCCGGCGGGCCAGGGTGCGGCGCTGGTTCCACAGGGCGGCGTAGCCGTCGGCGCCGACCAGCGGCAGCCGGTCGGTCACCGACTCGGGCACTCCCCCGCCGAGGCCGTGCGCGACGGCGTCCACCGCGTCCTTGGCCATGACGCGGTAGGTGGTGTACTTGCCGCCGGCGATGAGCACCAGTCCGGGCACCGGGTGCGCCACTGTGTGCTCACGGGACAGTTGGGAGGTCTCGTCGGACTCCCCCGACAGCAGCGGACGCAGCCCCGCGTACACGCCTTCGACATCGTCCCTGGTCAGCGGGGTTTTCAGGACCGCGTTGACGCGGTCGAGCACGTAGTCGATGTCGGTCCGGCTGGCCGCGGGGTGTGCCTTGTCCAGGTCCCACGCGGTGTCGGTGGTGCCGATGATCCAGTGCCGTCCCCACGGGATGACGAACAGCACGCTCTTCTCGGTGCGCAGGATCAGCCCCGACGACGCCTGGATGCGGTCGCGGGGCACCACCAGGTGCACGCCCTTGGAGGCGCGCACGTGGATCTGGCCGCGTCCGCCCACCATCTGCTGGATGTCGTCGGTCCACACCCCGGCGGCGTTGACCACCTGCCTGGCGCGGACCCTGATCTCCCGGCCGGTCTCCAGGTCGACCACCCGCGCACCGGTGACGTGCTCGCCCTCGCGCAGAAAGCCCACGGCCTGGGCCCGCGAGGCGACGTGCGCGCCGTAGGTGGCGGCCGTGCGCAGCACCGTCACCACGTAGCGGGCGTCGTCGACCTGGGCGTCCCAGTAGCGGACGGCTCCCACCAGCGCGTCGCGGCGCAGCGCCGGGAAGATCCGCAGCGCCCCGCCCCGGGTGAGGTGCCGGTGGCCGGGCAGTCCGCGGGTGTGCGTGGAGGCCAGGGCGAGCGTGTCGTAGAGGGTGACGCCCGCGCCGATGTAGGGCCGCTCCCAGTGCCTGCCCAGCGGGAGGAGGAACGGGACCGGGCGCACCAGGTGGGGGGCGATGCGGCCGAGGAGCAGTCCCCGCTCGGTCAGCGCCTCGCGGACCAGTCCGAAGTCCAACCGCTCCAGGTAGCGCAGGCCGCCGTGGATCAGTTTGCTGGACCTGCTGGAGGTTCCCGACGCGAAGTCGCGGGCCTCGACGAGCCCCACCGAGAGGCCGCGCGACACCGCGTCCAGCGCGATGCCCGCGCCGACGATTCCGCCGCCGACGACCAGCACGTCGAGTTCTTTGTCGGCCATGTGGCCGAGGGCGGCGTCCCGTTCTCCTGGTCCCAACCGTGCTGCCGTCATCAGGTTCGCGGTGTCCTCGTCCCCGGGTCGCGGGCGAGCGCGAGGACGCCGCTTCCCTCCTCTCGCGGGGAGCCGCGCGTCGCGCGGTACGTGGAGCGGGTGGCTTTCCGTACGGTCTGTCCCGCGCTTCAGGCTATACCGGACGTTCGCCACAGTCCTGTACCCCACACGGAGGCGGTCAGTCCACGGCGTTGACGTAGTCGTCGGCGATGCCGAGGACCTCCTCGCCGTACCGCTGCGACCGGTTGTAGGAGAGGATGGCCTCCCACCAGCCCTGCGAGGTGGTCAGCACGCGGCCGTCCGCGCACAGGTAGCGGGCCGCGCTGAGGGCGGCGTCGTCGATGTCGTGGGGGTCGGGCTCCCCGCCGTCGGCGGAGGTCCCCCAGATCTCCCACGTGGTGGGGATGAACTGCATGGGACCGACCGCCCGGTCCCACTCGGTGTCGCCGTCGAGCACTCCCCCGTCGGTGTCGCGGATGGCCGCGGTGCCGCCGGAGCCGTTGAGCGGGATGCCGATCACCCGGACCGTGGTGACGCCGTCGGCGGCGATCTCTCCGCCCGTGTGGGTGCCGTGCTTGGACTCCACCTCGCCGATCGCGGCGAGGGTGGGCCAGGAGACCTGGCAGTCCGGCTGCTCCTCCACGAGCCGCAGTTGCGCGGTGGCGTACGCCTGGAGCGCGCGGTGGGGAATCCCGGTGGCGGACGAGACCCGGTCCAGCCATTCCGGGTTGATGCCCGGGTCGGCCGCCGGGTTCTGGGACGGCAGCGGTCGGGCGTCCGCGAGCGTCCCGGCGGCCGCGGAGGCCCCGGCGTCCGGTCCGGCCATGGTCTCGACGGCGCCGCCCGGTTCACCGGGCCCGGGCGGCAGCCCCGGGGGCGCCGCCGAGTCGGCGGTGAACACCACCACACCGAGGATTCCGCCGCTGACACCCATCACCGCGGCCACCGCGACTCCCGCGGCGAGCAGCGAACGCCGCGCGGACGGGACGCCGGACGCCTCGCCGGAATCCGGTTCCCCTGGGGCGTCGGGGAGCGTTTCGGTCACCAGAACCCCCACTCTCTGCCAGACATACGGAAAACCAGAGGAGAAAACTACTCGACCACACGGCTCCTGGACAGTGGGGCGCGGGGAGAAAATACGGCGGTTCGTGAGGATCCGCCTCGCGGCGGCGAAGTTTCCGAACGCCGTGACGCCCCCGTCCCGGAGGGGACGGGGGCGTCACGGGATGTCACCGGACCACGGGCCCTCGCGGCTCGACCGCCCGCTCAGTTCGGCGCCACCACGACCTCGACCCGCTGGAACTCCTTCAGTTCGGTGTACCCGGCGGTCGCCATGGTGCGGCGCAGTGCGCCCATGAGGTTCATCGACCCGTCGCTGGTGGAGGCCGGGCCGTGCAGGATCGCCTCCAGGGTGCCGATCGTGCCGACGTCCACGCGCTCGCCCCGGGGCAGTTCGTGGTGGTGCGCCTCGCTGCCCCAGTGGTAGCCGCCCCCGGGGGCCTCGGCCGCGCGCGCCAGCGGGGAGCCGACCATGACGGCGTCCGCGCCGCACGCCAGCGCCTTGGCGATGTCGCCGCTGCGCGTCATGCCGCCGTCGGCGATGACGTGGACGTACCGGCCGCCGGACTCGTCCAGGTAGTCGCGGCGGGCCGCCGCGACGTCGCCGATCGCGCTGGCCATGGGCACCGCCACCCCGAGCACGCTGCGGGTGGTGTGTCCCGAGCCGCCGCCGAAGCCGACGAGTACGCCCGCCGCGCCGGTGCGCATCAGGTGCAGGGCCGCGGTGTAGGTGGCGCAGCCCCCGACCACCACGGGGACGTCGAGGTCGTAGATGAACTGCTTGAGGTTGAGCGGTTCGGCGCGGCCCGAGACGTGCTCGGCCGAGACCGTCGTGCCGCGGATGACGAAGATGTCCACACCGGCGTCGATCACGGCCTTGTGGTACTGGGCGGTGCGCTGCGGGGACAGGCGCGCGGCGGTGACCACACCGGCCCGGCGGACCTCCTCGATGCGGCGGCCGATCAGTTCCTCCCTGATCGGCTCGGCGTAGATCTCCTGGAGCCTGCGGGTGGCCGTGTCGTCGTCGAGTTCCCGGATCTCGGCGAGCAGCGGTTCGGGGTCCTCGTAGCGGGTCCACAGCCCCTCGAGATCGAGCACCCCCAGTCCGCCCAGCTCTCCGACGGCCACGGCGGTCTTCGGCGAGACCACGCTGTCCATGGGACTCACCATCAGCGGCGTGTCGAACCGGTAGGCGTCGATCTGCCACGCGATGGAGACCTCTTCGGGGTCTCGGGTGCGTCGTGCGGGCACGATCCCGATCTCGTCGAGCTCGTACGCCCGCCGTCCGGCCTTGCCCAGCCCGATCTCAACCTGAGCCAACGCTGTGATCTCCTCTGCAGTCCGTGGAGCCGCCCCGCACGGCGGCGGGGGTTTCGGTCAGGGCCGGAGCACCGATGCGGTCGACCGGCGATGACCACCGGCCGCGAGTCTACCGCCGGGCGGGCGGGCCGCCCGTCTCCCGCCGCCCGCCCGGCGCGGGAACGGGGACGGGGAGCGGGCGGTCAGTTGCGCGCCTGGTAGTTCGGCGCCTCGACCGTCATCTGGATGTCGTGCGGGTGGCTCTCCTTGAGACCGGCCGAGGTGATCTGCATCAACTGGCCGCGTTCGCGCAGCTCGTCCAGGGTGCGCACGCCCGCGTACCACATGGACTGGCGCAGTCCCCCGACGAGCTGGTGGGCCACCGTGGACAGCGGCCCCCGGTAGGGGACGCGGCCCTCGATGCCCTCGGGAACGAGCTTGTCCTCGGTGGCCACGTCGGCCTGGGAGTAGCGGTCCTTGGAGTAGGAGCGGCCGCGCATCGCGCCGAGCGACCCCATGCCCCGGTAGGTCTTGTACTGCTTTCCGTTGACGAAGACGAGCTCTCCGGGGCTCTCCTCGACACCGGCCAGCAGGCTGCCGACCATCACCGCGCTGGCGCCCGCGACGACGGCCTTGGCGATGTCGCCGGAGTACTGCAGTCCCCCGTCGGCGATGACCGGCACGCCCGCCGGACCGGCCGCCTTGGCCGCTTCGAGGACCGCGGTGACCTGCGGCGCGCCCACGCCCGCGACCACCCGGGTGGTGCAGATGGATCCCGGTCCCACGCCCACCTTGACCGCGTCGGCTCCGGCGTCGACGAGGGCCTTGGCCGCCGCGCGGGTGGCGATGTTGCCGCCGATGACGTCGACCCGGGTGTTGGCCTTGAGCTTGGCGATCATCTCCAGCACACCGGCGGAGTGGCCGTGGGCGGTGTCCACCACGAGGAAGTCCACCCCGGCCTCCACCAGGGCCCGGGCGCGCCGTTCGGCCTCGGATCCGACGCCGACCGCGGCGCCCACGACGAGACGTCCCTCGGAGTCCTTGGTGGCCTCGGGGAACTGCTCGCTCTTGGTGAAGTCCTTGACCGTGATCAGGCCGCGCAGCCGTCCCTGCTCGTCGACCAGCGGAAGCTTCTCGATCTTGTTGTCGCGCAGCAGCGCGAACGCCTCGTCCCTGGAGACGCCCACCGGTGCGGTCACCAGCGGCATCGGGGTCATGACGTCGCGGACCGGGCGGGTGCGGTCGTCCTCGAAGCGCATGTCCCGGTTGGTGACGATGCCGACGAGGCGCCCGCCGGAGTCGACGACCGGGGCGCCGGAGATCCGGTAGTGCGCGCTGAGCCGTTCGACGTCGGCGAGGGTGTCGTCGGGAGCGCAGGTCACCGGGTGGGTGACCATCCCGGCCTCGGAGCGCTTGACCAGGTCGACCTGGGCGGCCTGGTCCTCGACGGAGAGGTTGCGGTGCAGGACTCCGGCCCCGCCCTGGCGCGCGATGGCCACGGCCATCCGCGACTCGGTCACGGTGTCCATCGCCGCGGAGACCAGCGGGATGCGCAGGGTGATGTTGCGGGTGAGTCGGGTGGTGGTGTCCGCCTCGCCGGGCTGAAGATCGGAGTAGGCAGGCACCAGCAGGACATCGTCGTAGGTGAGCCCGGGGGCGAGCACCTTCTCGAAATCCCCCCGGCCCCCTGTTGGGTTGAGCGACATGACACCTTCCAACCGCGCGGCAGCTTCCCTGCTCATCCTAGGGTGCGTCGACCACCCGCCGTGGCCGGTGGACGGCGTCGGGCCGCTCACAGCCGCAGGTCCGGTGGGGCGGTCAGCGCAGGCGGTTGGCCGTGGCGACCCGCCGCAGCCGGGCCAGGGCGCGGTGCTGGGCGACCCGGACGGCTCCGGGCGACATCCCCAGGACGTGCCCGGTCTCGTCCGCGGAGAGTCCCGCGATCACCCGCATGGACAGCAGCCGACGCTGCTGCTCGGGGAGTTCGCTGAGCAGTTCCCTGGCCTGTTCGGCCTCGACGATGCGCACGGCCGACTCCTCGGGTCCGGGGGCCTCGTCGGGACAGTCGGGCACCGAGTCGGTGGGCACGTCCGCGCGGGTGCAGCCGCGCAGGGCGTCGGCGACCTTGTGCGCCGCGATCCCGAACACGAAGGACGCGAACGGGCGCCCCATGTCCCGGTAGCGCGGGAGCGCGGACAGCAGGGCGATGCAGACCTCCTGGGCCACATCGTCGGAGTAGTGGGCGTAACCGGAGACGCGGGACAGTCGGGCACGGCAGTAGCGCACCACCATGGGACGGACCTCGCGGATCAGCGAGTCCACCGCGCCGTCGTCCCCCTGGGCCGCCAGCGAGGTCAGGTGGTTGAGCTCTGCGTCGTCCGCCCGCGGGCGGGCGGCGTACCTCCGCGCGAGCGTGCCCCCCGCGACGCGTAGATCCCTCACATATCGAATGATGCCCACTGGCGAAGACTCACTCGTCACGATTCCGGGCAACAGAATGGTTACATTCGGGACTATTCTCGCGTGGCCCCACGCGTGTCCCGGGCCTACACCCGGGACACGCGTGGTAGGCGTCCGCTGCCCCGCCGAAGCGGAGGGCGCCGGAATCAGTGGCCGTGGCCGTGACCGTGACCGCCCGCGGCGGCTTCCTCCTCCTCGGGCTTGTCGACGACCAGCGCCTCGGTGGTCAGCAGCATTCCGGCGATGGACGCGGCGTTCTGCACGGCCGACCGGGTGACCTTGACCGGGTCGATGATGCCCTGCGCGGCCAGGTCGCCGTACTCGCCGGTCGACGCGTTGTAGCCCTGGCCGGGCGCCATCTCGGCGATCTTGGCGGTGACGACGTAGCCCTCGGCGCCGGCGTTGACCGCGATCCAGCGCGCGGGCTCCACCAGGGCGCGGCGCACGATCCCGACGCCGGTGGCCTCGTCACCGGTCAGGCCGAGGTCGCCGTCCAGGGACTTGGCGGCGTGCACCAGGGAGGAGCCGCCGCCGGCGATGATGCCCTCCTCCACGGCCGCGCGGGTCGCGGAGATGGCGTCCTCGAGGCGGTGCTTCTTCTCCTTGAGCTCGACCTCGGTGGCCGCGCCCACGCGCAGCACGCAGACACCGCCCGCGAGCTTGGCCAGGCGCTCCTGGAGCTTCTCGCGGTCCCAGTCGGAGTCGCTGACCTCGATCTCCTTGCGGATCTGGGTGATGCGGTCGTTGACCTCGGTCTGCTCGCCGCCGCCGTCCACGATGGTGGTGGCGTCCTTGGTGACGGTGATGCGGCGGGCGCTGCCGAGCACGTCGAGCTCGGCGGTCTCCAGGCTGAGGCCGACCTCCTCGGCGATGACCTGGCCGCCGGTGAGGACCGCGATGTCCTGGAGCATGGCCTTGCGGCGCTCGCCGAAGCCGGGCGCCTTGACCGCGGCGACGCTGAGCGTGCCGCGGATCTTGTTGAGCACGAGCGCGCCCAGCGCGTCGCCCTCGATGTCCTCGGCGATGATGAGCAGCGGCTTCTTGGCCTGGAGGACCTTCTCCAGCAGCGGCAGCAGTTCGTTGAGGTTGCTGATCTTGCCCTGGTGGATCAGGACCAGGGCGTCCTCCAGCACCGCCTCCTGGCGGTCCCCGTCGGTGACGAAGTAGGGCGAGATGTAGCCCTTGTCGAACTGCAGGCCCTCGGTGAACTCCAGGTCCATGCCGAAGGTCTGCGACTCCTCGACGGTGATGACGCCGTCCTTGCCGACCTTGTCGAACGCCTCGGCGATGAGCTCGCCGATCTGCCGGTCCTGGGCGGAGTTGGTGGCCACGTAGGCGATGTCGGCGCGCTCGCCGATCTCGCGGGCCTGGGAGACCAGGGTGTCGGCGACGGCGCGCGCGGCGGCGTCGATCCCCTTCTTCAGCAGGGTGGGGGAGGCACCCGCGGCGACGCTGCGCAGGCCCTCGCGGACCAGCGCCTGGGCGAGCACGGTGGCGGTGGTGGTGCCGTCGCCCGCGGCGTCGTTGGTCTTGGTGGCGACCTCCTTGACGAGCTGGGCGCCCAGGTTCTCGTAGGGGTCGTCCAGTTCGACCTCACGCGCGACGGTGACACCGTCGTTGGTGATGGTCGGGGCCCCGAACTTCTTGTCGATGACCACGTTGCGGCCCTTGGGGCCGAGCGTCACCTTGACCGCGTTGGCCAGGTGGTCCACACCGCGCTCCAGGGAGCGCCGCGCGTCGTCCTTGAATTCCAGGATCTTGGGCATTGGTTCCTCGGGTTGTACAGATCGACTGCGGCGAACGAGCCGTGCCGCCGGACACGGCGCGGCGACACGGAAAGCGCGCGGGCGGGGGTACCCGCCCGCGCGCAGTCAAACCTTGCTCGGAAGGATGTTCCGGGGCTTACTTCTCGACGATCGCGAGCAGGTCGCGAGCGGAGAGGACGAGGTACTCCTCACCGTCGTACTTGACCTCGGTGCCGCCGTACTTGCTGTAGAGGACGACGTCGCCCTCCTTGACGTCCAGCGGGATGCGCTTGTCGCCCTCGTCGTCCCAGCGGCCCGGGCCCACGGCCAGGACCCTGCCCTCCTGCGGCTTCTCCTTGGCGGTGTCCGGGATGACCAGGCCGGACGCGGTGGTCTGCTCGGCCTCCAGAGGCTGGACGACGACGCGGTCCTCCAGCGGCTTGAGCACGGTCTTGGTGGCGGTCGACACGGTGTGACCTCCCCCTTCAGAATTTCTGAACAATGAATGGCATGCAGACAAAAGGGACGACCACGGCGGCCTGCCGTCGCGGGTGCCAGACCAACCTCGTCGCGGTTAGCACTCTACCCTTGAGAGTGCCAATACGAAACAGTAGTCAGGTACATCCGGGTCGTCAAACAACAGGTCACAGGGGAACGCGAAGGTGACGAACAGGCAGCTCGCAGGGTTTCACGCGCTTCTGACACCGGTGGGGCGCCGCCTGCTCGAAGACGTCTCCCCGGGCGAGTCCGCGGCCGACCCGCTGAAGGCCGCGGAGCGGCTGCGCCGGCATCCGGCGCTGTCGGGCATGCGCCGCGACGCGGCCACCGACCTGGTCAACATGGTCCTGACCCAGACGCGGCTGCGCATGCGGGCCGAGGAGAAGTTCGGACCGCTCGCCGACCGCCTCTTCTTCACCCCCGACGGCCTGGAGCAGGCCACCCGTGCGCCGGTCGCGGCCCACCGGGCGCGCCGCTTCGCCGAACTGGCCGCCCCGGACGCCGCGCCGGTGGCCGACCTGTGCTGCGGGATCGGCGCCGACCTGCTCGCGCTGGCCGGTGCGGGGCTCGCGGTGGAGGGCGTGGACCTGGACCCGCTCACCGCCGCCGTCGCCGAGGCCAACATCGGGGCGGCGGGGCTGTCGGAGCGGGCCCGGGTACGGCTCGGCGACGCCACCGAGATCCGCGCGGCGGAGTACTCGGCGGTGTTCTGCGACCCCGCCCGGCGCGGACGGCGCGGACGGGTCTTCGATCCGCGCGCCTACTCCCCCTCCTGGGACACGGTCGTGGAACTGGCCCGGCGCGCTCCCGCCGGATGCGTCAAGGCCGCACCGGGCCTGCCCCACGAGTCGATCCCCGACGGCGTGGCGGCCGAGTGGGTCTCGGTGGACTGGGAGGTCAAGGAGACCGCGCTGTGGTTCGGGGCGTTCACCGGGACCGGAACGCCGTCCCGGCGGGCCACGCTCCTGCGGACCCGCACCGGTTCCGGCGAGGTGGAGACCACCACGCTGACCGGTCGCGGCCTCGGCGCGCCCCCGGTGTCCGAACCGCTGCGCTACCTGTACGAGCCCGACGGCGCGGTGGTCCGCTCGCACCTGGTGGCCGAGGCCGCGGCGGCCGTGGACGGCGCGCTCCTCGACCCCGCGATCGCCTACATCACCTCCGACTCCCTGGTGCGCACCCCGCTGTGCCGGGTCTACGAGGTGCGCGAGGTCATGCCCTTCTCCCTGAAGCGCCTCCGGGCCGCGCTGCGGGAGCGGGGCGTGGGGACGGTGACGGTCAAGAAGCGCGGTTCGGCGGTCGACGTGCAGCGGCTCCGCCGCGACCTGAGGCTGGCCGGTCCGGAGTCGGCGGTGGTCGTGCTCACCCGCATCGGCTCCCGGCCCTACTGCCTGCTGTGCGCCGAGGTCGGCTCCGAGGAGGCGGGGTGAGCCGCGCGCCGCGGTCCTCCGGCCGCGCTCCCGTCAGGCCGCGGCGCCGCGCATAACGGTACGTACGGTTCTTTCGCCGTCTCATGGGACAACGGCCGCCATGTCGTTAGACTGGCCGCGCTGAATGTTTCCCCCCTCGACCCGCGACCGGTACGGCGGGCGCTTTTCGGCCCGTTCGTGCGGGCTTCCCGCAACGGTGTTGTCGCCTACCCACCGTAGGAGAGCGGTTTCGTACCGCCACGTCGGTGGGTCTCCGCGGCAGCGCCGCGGAGACCGCCGGACCGCGCGGGGACTCCCCGTCCGAAGTCGCCGAAAGGACGGGGAAGCGCCATATCCAAAGGAGCACCTCGGTGGAACAGACCAACCACAACTTCCTCAACGGGGGAGGTCAGGCCGGGATCTCTGATCGCATGCGGGAGCTGCTCTCCCGGGCTGCCCAGGAGCATCTCTCGGAGCAGAAATCGCAGGGCGCGATCACCGAGGAGATGCGTCAGCGGCTTGAGGGCATGGAGTGGCTGCTGCGCGAGTTCCGTGAACGGGAACTGGCCGCACTGTCCGAGAACATCACCACGGTCAAGTCCAGCGTCGACGAACTGTCCACCCGTCCCCCCGAGTGGGCCGAGACGCTCGCGGAGCACATCGAGCAGGTGGGCGTACGGGTCAGGCCGCTGTCGGAGATGGCTCCGCTGCGCTCGGACGTCACCGGGCTCGCCGGCGCTCTGGAGACCGCGCTGAGCCGTCTCGCGGAGCTCTCCGACACCGCCGCGCGCACCGCGGACCAGACCACCGCCCTCACCGAGCGGCTGGAGAGCCTGGCCGGTGCCGTCGACCTGCGCCTGTCCCGCATCGACGAGGCCATCGAGTCGCTGAGCACCCGGGCCGCGACCCTGGAGAACGCCGTGGAGTCCGTCGGGGAGCGCCTGGAGCGCCGCTTCGACACCGCCCGTGAACTGGCCGTGGCCGACCACACCGCGCTCACCACCGCCCTGGACGAACAGCGCGAAGCCCTCACCGCACGCCTGGACGAGCAGCACACCGCCCTCGGCGAGACCCGCACCCAGCTCGAACAGCGCATCACCGACACCACCACCTCCCTCAACCGGGAAGCCGCCGAACGCCACACCGCGCTCACCACCGCCCTGGACGAACAGCGCGAAACGCTCACCGCACGCCTGGACGAGCAGCACACCGCCCTCGGCGAGACCCGCACCCAGCTCGAACAGCGCATCACCGACACCACCACCTCCCTCAACCGGGAAGCCGCCGAACGCCACACCGCACTCACCACCGCCCTGGACGAACAGCGCGAAACGCTCACCGCACGCCTGGACGAGCAGCACACCGCGCTGAGCGGCACGCTCTCCCAGAGCGTGGAGTTCCTGACCACGCAGGCCGACGAGAACCACGCCGAGGCCACGGCCGCGATCGCCGACGTCACCAGCGCGGTCGCGAAGCTGGACGGCGCCACCGGGGAGCAGCTCGGCGAGATGCGCGAGCAGTTGCGCAGGAACCGCGCGGAGCTGTCGGAGCAGTTGGGCGTCCAGCACGCGGAGCTGCGCGAGCGCGACGACGAGCAGCACGAGGCGGTGCTGAACCGGCTTGGTGAGGCCGCCGAGGCGCTGCGGTCGGCGATCGACGACGGCCGCTCCGCGACCACCGCGGCGGTCGCGGAGCTGGCCTCCGCGCTGTCGGAGGC
The DNA here is from genome assembly GCF_003574835.2 of Thermobifida halotolerans. Lineage (NCBI taxonomy): Bacteria > Bacillati > Actinomycetota > Actinomycetes > Streptosporangiales > Nocardiopsidaceae > Thermobifida > Thermobifida halotolerans. The sequence continues at coordinate 3,601,060 of NZ_CP063196.1, forward strand.
GCGGAGCGAGGCCAGGACGGACGTCGCGGCGCTGGAGGAGCGCGTCGCGGCCCGCGTCGAGGAACTGCGCGCCGCCGTGGCCGAGCACGTCCGTTCCCTCGGCGAGACCGTCGGGGAGCGCCACACCGCTCTGGCCGAGCGGTTCGAGGAGCACCGCACGTCCGTCCACGAGCGCCTCGACCAGCACGACCGCGAGTTGACGGAGCGGGTCGACGCCCACCTGGACGCCGTCACCACCAGGCTGGAGACCCAGCACGAGTCGCTGAGCGGCAGGTTCGAGCACGGGCTGGGCAACCTCGGCAGCCGCTTCGACACCTTCGAGGGCCGCTTCGACGGCAGCTTCGAGGGCATCGACGGCAAGCTCGACGGGCTGAACGGCCGCCTGGACGGCCTCGACGGCCGGGTCACCGGTGTGGAGGGCAAGTTCGACGGGGTCAGCGGCCACTTCGAGGGGGTCGACGGCCGCCTGGAGGCGATCGACGACCGGCTGGAGGCGGTCAACCAGCGCCTCTCCCAGCTCCCCGCCTCCATGGAGGTCAGCGAACTGCACCGGCGCCTGAGCGAACTGGTGGAGCGCCCGGTCATCGACCACGGCGACCGCCTCGACTCGCTCGGCCGCAAGCTGGACGAGGGCCTCGACCCGCTGCTGGGCGAACTGCGGGCCCGTCCCGACCGGCACGAGTTCGAGGAGACCATCAGCGAGGCCGTGGAGACGTCGCACGACGACATCACCAAGCGCCTGGCCGCCCTGGAGGAGACCATGCTCGCCCTGGCCGAGGCCCTGCTGCGCCCCGGCCGCGACGGCAAGAAGCGGCGCGCCGCCGCCGCGTTCGACGACGAGGACGACGAGTAGTCCCCGCCGGAACGCACGCGCGAGGGGCCGGTCCGCGCGGACCGGCCCCTCTGCCGTCTGCTCACCGGCTCACAGGCCGGCTCCTTGTCACCGCAGCGGTGTCAGACCGCCGCGACCCTGCGCACAGCGGCCAGATCCCGCTCCAGGTTCCGGATGGCTCGAAGAAGCTGGTCGCGGTTGAGCACCGCACCCGATCCGTCCGAGGCCGCCAGAGCGGCCTGCCGCACAAAAGCGGTGACCCTCATGTCGGCCCGCTCCGCGGCCTCTTCCAGCGCCTGCATCTTCCGCGTCCGGCAACCGGATGGACAACGTGATGTACCGGCCGCTCCGCCTGGGCTTGCGAGCAACCGTGACTTCCCCGCCCCCTTCGAGGTCGGCGAGGCCACGGTGAGTGTCGTGGTACTCCGCGAGTTCGGCCTCGCTCATGCCCTCGGTCGGGTCTTTGCCCTCAGCCATCACACCTCCCGCGCCGTGATCGGGCGAACCCTGTCCCGTTCCTGGTCGTAGCAGACCACCACCACCGCCTTCCTTCCTCCGTCGGTGAAGGAGGAGACGATGAAACGACCGTGGATCTCGGGATGGCGCTTCCACCGATCCGGGTTGAACGGGACCTGCTCGATCTCCTCACGGGTCAACCGGCGTGTCGCACGGCCGAGATCGGCCTCGTCCTTCCCTCACGGAAGAGGATCACAGCGACACCGGAGAATCCCTCACCCCGCCAGCACGCTGCTCACCGGCAGCGAGGTGTCGGTGGCCAGGTCCAGCGGGGACGGCGGCAGCCCGGCGGCCACGACCTCCGCGCCCAGGGCGGCGATCATCGCGCCGTTGTCGGTGCACAGCCGGGGCCGGGGCACCCGCACCTCGACGCCCGCCGCCGCGCAGCGCTCCTCGGCCAGCGCGCGCAGCCGCGAGTTGGCGGCCACCCCGCCGCTGATCACCAGGTGGTCCACGCCGTGCTCCCGGCAGGCGTCCACGGCCTTGCGGGTCAGCACGTCGGCGACCGCCTCCTGGAAGGCCGCGGCCACGTCGGGGACGCTGAGCGCGCGTCCCGCCCGGTCGGCGTCCTCCACCCAGCGGGCCACCGCCGTCTTCAACCCGGAGAACGAGAAGTCGTAGCTGCCGTCGCCCCACTTGCCGCGCGGGAAGTGGATCGAGCGGCCGTCGCCGTCGCGGGCCGCGCGGTCGATCGGCGGCCCGCCCGGGTAGGGCAGGTCGAGCAGGCGCGCCACCTTGTCGTAGGCCTCGCCCGCGGCGTCGTCCACGGTCTCGCCGAGCAGGTGCACGTCGGTGGCCAGGTCCCGCACCAGCAGCAGCGACGTGTGCCCGCCGGAGACCAGCAGGGCCACCACCGGTTTGGGCAGCGGGCCGTGCTCCAACTGGTCCACGGCGACGTGGCCGACCAGGTGGTTGACCCCGTACAGCGGCCGGTCCAGGGCCAGGGCGTAGGCCTTGGCCGCCGACAGGCCCACGAGCAGCGCCCCGGCCAGTCCGGGGCCCGCGGTGACCGCGATCGCGTCCACGTCGGACAGCCGCACCCCGGCGCGTTCGGCGGCCCGGCGCACGGTGGGCGTCATCGCCTCCAGGTGCGCGCGGCTGGCGACCTCGGGCACCACCCCGCCGAACCGGGCGTGCTGGTCGACGCTGGAGGCCACCTCGTCGGCGAGCAGTTCGCAGCCGCGCACGAAGGCGACCCCGGTCTCGTCACAGGAACTCTCGATCCCCATGACCAGGGGAGGGACAGTGGTCATCGCTCTTCCTCAACGGGCTCCAGGCGGCGCATGACAACGGCGTCGGCGCCGACGTAGTAACCGGGGCGCACCCCGATCTCGGTGAACCCGAACCGGCGGTACAGGTCCTGGGCGCGCGGGTTGTCCGAGCGCACCTCCAGGAACACCGCGCTGATCCCGCGGCGGCGCGCCTCGTCCAGCAGCGCGGACAGCAGGGTGCGGCCGATGCCGCGCCCCCACCGGTCGGGGGCCACGGCCATGGTCTGCACATCGCCCTCGGGCGGCACCGCGCGCAGCCCCGCGTATCCGACGATCCGTCCCCCGTCGTCCCGGGCGACCAGGTAGTGGCGGTCGGGCTGGGCGAGTTCGTCGCGCAGCATCCCCTCGGTCCAGGCGTCGTCGGGGAACAGTTCGTGTTCCAGCGCCATGACCTCGGCGACGTCGTCGGCGGTCATCGGGCGCAACACGGTACTCATCGGGTCCGCTCCAGTTCGGCCGCCGTGGGCTGGCGCACCCTCTTGGGCGCGCCCGGCTCCCGGGCGTCGGGGCGGCGCAGGTACAGCGGGCGCGGCTCGGGCAGTTCGACGCCGTCGAGCAGCGCGCGTACGGCGAGTTCACCGAGCGCGGCGGCCGACGGGTACAGCGGTTCGACCGCCTCCGGGTCCTGTCCGAAGACGTCGGCGTACAACCGCGCCCCGTGGCCGATCACCGGCGCTCCCCCGGGGTCGACGGCGGCGGGCCGGTCCACGGCGATGTCACCGACCCGGGTGGCGGAGTCGGCGTAGCGCGCCCAGAACACCTCTTTGCGGCGGGCGTCGGTGGCGGCGACGAACGGTCCGGTGCGTCCCGACGCCCACGCGAGGGCGTCCAGGGTGGCCACGCCCACGCACGGCACGCCCAGCGCCTCGGCGAGGGCGTGCGCGGTGGCCAGGCCCACGCGCAGCCCCGTGTAGGGTCCCGGGCCGATGCCCACGGCAACGTGGGTGACGTCGGTCAGCGCGGTGTCGGCCGCGGCCACGACGGAGCGGATCTGGGGGGCGAGCAGTTCGCCGTGGCGGCGGGCGTCGACGGAGGAGCGGGCAGCGCGCACCCGCACACCGTCGGTCCCGGGTTCGCACAGTGCCGTGGTGACGGCGGGGGTGGCGGTGTCAAAAGCCAGAAGCAGCACGGTCGACCAGCCTATTCGAGTTCGTCGGCGGAGAGGGCGGCCAGCGCTGTGCTCCAGCGGGCTCCGACGCGGCGGATCCGCACCGTCCGGGTGTCGTCGGCGTGCCGATCGATGGCGATCTCCAGGCGGTCGTCGCTGAGCCACTCGGCCATCCCCTCGCCCCACTCGACGACGGTCACCGCCTCCTCCATGCCCAGGTCGAGGTCGAGGTCGTCGAGTTCGTCGGGGCCGCCGAGCCGGTAGGCGTCGACGTGCACCAGGTCGGGGCCGCCGCCGAGGTTGGGGTGGGTGCGGGCGATCGCGAAGGTCGGCGAGGTGACGGGGCCGCGCACCCCGAGCCCCTCACCGAGTCCCTGGGTGAAGGTGGTCTTGCCCGCGCCCAGCGGCCCGGAGAGGATGAGCAGGTCTCCGGCGCGCGTCTCGGCCGCGACCGCGCTGCCCAGTGCGCGCATCGCGGTGTCGGTGGCGACGGTGACGGTTGTCGTGTCGGTCAAGGCGGTGTCGGTCATGTCCGTTCGGCTCACGGTGGTCGGCGGAAGGAGACGGGGGGTGTGGTCGCCGTACACCACCAGGGTAGGCACTGCGCGGAGCGCGCCGGACGGTCAGCGCACCGCGCCGGTGTAGGTGCGCGGCACGCGCCGCCCGATGCGGGTGACGATCTCGTAGGAGATGGTGTCCAGGACGTCGGCCCAGTCCTGGGCGGTGGGTTCGCCGTCGTCTCCGGGGCCGAACAGGATCGCGCGGTCGCCGGGGCGGACCGTGTCCTCGCCGATGTCCACGACGAACTGGTCCATGCACACGGTTCCCGCGATGGTGCGGCGGCGACCGGCCACGAGCACGGGGCCCCGGTTGGTGGCCGCGCGGGGCACGCCGTCGCCGTAGCCGAGGGGGACGAGCACCAGGTTGGTCTCGCGGTCGGTGACGTAGCGGTACCCGTAGGAGACGCCGCTTCCGGCGACGGCCCGCTTGCGGCCGACGAGCGCGGCGCTCAGGGTCATGGCGGGGCGCAGGCCCGGAACGGCGAGGTCGGGGATCGGCGACAGCCCGTAGGAGGCGATGCCGGGGCGCACCAGGTCGAACCGGGCGTCGGGCCGGGTCAGGACGGCCGCGGAGTTGGCGATGTGCCGGATCTCGGGGCGCAGTCCGGCCTTGTCGGCGACGGCCAGCGCCTCGTGGAAGGCCTCCAGTTGCGCGGTGGTGGCGGGGTGTTCGGGCTCGTCGGCGCAGGCGAAGTGGGAGAACACCCCGGTGACGGTGGCCACCCCCTCGGCCTCGGCGCGCGCGAGGGCGGCGACCGCGTCCGGCCAGTCGGCGGGGCCGATGCCGCCCCGGTTCAGTCCAGTGTCGGCCTTGAGCTGGACGCGGGCGACGCGTCCGCTGCGCCGGGCCGCGTCGACGACCTCGTCGACGACCCAGGAGGAGCCGACGCCGATGTCGATTCCGGCTTCGATCGCCTCGGTGAGCGGTTCACCCGGGGGGACGAGCCACGCCAGGACGGGCGCGTCGATCCCGGCGGCGCGCAGCCGCAGCGCCTCGGCGATGAACGCGGTGCCCAGCCAGGTCGCTCCTCCGGCGAGCGCGGCCCGCGCGGCGGGGACCATTCCGTGCCCGTAGCCGTCGGCTTTGACCACGCCCATGACCAGCGCGCCCTCGGCCCGCTCGGCGAGCAGGGCGATGTTGCCGCTGATGGCGTCCAGGTCGACCCTGGCTTCGGCGAAAGGTGGCATGCCTGCAAGTCTGGCACGAAACCGGATGATACGGCGCTGTGACCTGCGGGACGTCCCGGCCCCGGGGGGAGGGGCGAGGAAGCCCTGCCCCGGGAGGGCCCGGGACCTCCCCTTCCGGGAAGGCTGGGCAGCGTCCGGGGCCTTCCGGGTGTCTGCCCGTACCGTTCTCCCCGAGGGCCGAGGCCCCGAGCCCCCTCGGGCCGGGGACCCCTCCCTCAGCCTCCCGGCACTGGCGGAACCCCGGCCCCGGAGGCGGCGGGGTCTTCCAGGAGGCGGCTGGTGCTCTTCGGCAGCAGCAGCCCGAGCAGGCCCGCCGCGGCGGCGGGGAGCTGGCCGGGGGCGGCCACGCCCAGGATCGCGCTGACGGTGGCCCTGGGGGTGCGCAGGAAGTGGCGCAGGCTCGGATGGTCACGGGGCACCGTCCAGCCGCTCACCAGCAGCGACGCCAGGGCCAGCGCTCCGGCCAGCGCCCAGCGGGCGTCGGCGGTGGCGAGGGTGGCGAACCAGTCGCCCAGGGCCGTGGCGGTGGCGACCGCGTAGGCCCCACCCGGTCCGGTGCTCGGCGCGTCGAGCGGCGCGGCCACCACGGCCGCCGCGACCGCCGCCGTCGCCAGGGCCGCGGAGGCGGCCAGGCCGAGCCGCTCCGCCAGGTCGCGCGCTTCCTCGCCCAGTTCCGCGCGGTCGGGCACGCGCCGCCACGGCCGCCCCGCGGCACGGGCCGCGCCCATGGCGTGCTCGCGGCGGCGACGCAGGAACCGCCAGGCCGCGCAGAGCGCCACCGGTCCCCGGCTGGCCGCGGCGAGCTGCACCGCGAACTCGTGCAGGACGGACGCCGCCGCCTGGGTGAGAGTCACCGGGAACCGCGCCCAGACCAGGGCGGCCCTGCGGAAGAGGGGAGCGATGTCCCCGGGCAGGTGGGAGCGTCGCCACACCGCGCGGCCGTGGGCCCTGGCGGTGAGCCGCCGCAGCGGGGCCGTTCCCGGCGGGGGCGGCGCGCTCTCCGCGGCGAACCCGAGCATCCGGTGGTCCAGCAGTACCGCGCAGACCAGCAGGACCAGCAGCAGCCAGCGGGTCGCCGCCCCGTTGCCGTAGAGCGCGAAGACCGCCGAGGTGAGCGCGGTGGGTTCCAGGCCCGCCAGTACCGCGTTGTGGTTGAGGTGCTCCAGCGCGGCCGCGCCGAGGGCGAGCGGCGGCAGCAGCCACAGTCTGGCCCCGTACAGGCCGCGCCCCACGACGGCCAGGCCGAGTGCGGCGCCGACCAGACCGGTGGTGACGGCGTGCCCGGAGAAGCGGATGCCCGTGCCCGGCAGGTCCACCCAGCCGGGAAGCGGGGTGAGCAGCCCGCCCTGCGGCAGCAGCGGGTCGGGGAGCCCGCCGAACAGCAGGGTGCGCGCGAGCGTCTCCGCGAGCTGGAAGCCCGCGCCGCAGGCCGCCGCGGCCAGCAGGTAGTCCACGGCGGCGAAGCGCCGCAGTCGGTGCCGCGCCACCAGCCAGAACAGCAGAAGCGGAGTGAACTTGGCGATCTCCTCGACGGGAACCGCGAGGTAGGCGTAGGCGAGCGGGTCGGCGGGGTCGAGCCCCACGGCCGCGGCCACGCTCACCTCCACGAGCAGCACCGGCCAGGTGGTCAGCGCGCCGAGGACGGCCAGGCGCAGCAGCGCGGCGAAGCTGAGGGTCCGCGACCGGGCCAGCCAGGCGAGCTGGACGAGCAACCACACCGTCAGCAGGGTGGCGGGGAGCACACCGGAGGTTCCGGGGACGAACAGCAGGGCGAGGACGAGCACAACCGTCATCGCCCACCCCCACACGCCGCGCAGCGCGCGCGACAGGGCGGCGATCCGGGGCGTCCGTTCGCGGACCGCCTCGGCCCAGCCGAGGAGGCGCTCGGCCGGGTCGCGGCGGGGACGGGAGGTGCGCGCGTGTCGGCCGCCCTGCTCCAGGCAGCCGTAGCGGACGGCGGCGTCCAGCAGTTCGGGGTCGCGGGTGGTCCGCGCGGTCTCGGCGAACTCGGCACGCGCCCGGCCGATGTCGGCTCCGACGAGTGCGCGCACGTAGTCGGCGGGTCCGGCCGCCACGGTGAGCTCGTCGGCGGTGACCAGGACCGCGGCGGAGAGGTCCTCCAGGCAGACCAGGAAGTCGGTGGGTTCGTCGCCCCAGCTCCGGATGACCCCGACCAGGGACTGGGTGGCCGCCCGTACCTGGGTCACCGGATCGTAGGCGTGTTCGGACCTGGTGCGGCAGATCAGCAGGTGCTCCACGCCCACCGCGGCGGCCGCGGCGGTGATCCGCTCGATCAGGGAGGTGTCGCGCGATGCGGTGAACGGCGCCACCACCTTGCGGTCGAGTTCGATCCAGCCCCGGTCGAACTCGGTGGCGGTGGCGCAGATCCGCAGTACCAGATCGCGCGTGAGCATGGCCTGCTGGTCCATGGCCTCGTTTTCCCGTGTCCGGTGTGGTGGCACAACACGTCGCGCCGGAGCGGTCCGGCGAAGTGCCTACGTTATCGCGACGAATCCACCCTTTTTCAAGACGTCCGGCGGTTCTGTCCCACCCCGCGAACGGCACGCGCGCCGCTGTTTCCGGAATCGCCGAACGCACCGGACATCAGTCCGATGCCGGGAGGCCGGGGAGGGGATGCGGTGTTCCGGGTGGGGAGGCACGGGGTGGCGGCGGGCGGTCGGGGCGTCCCGGCGCCGCGTCCGCCCGCGTCTCCGCCTTCCCGCGCTTTCCGGGGTGGTCCGTACCGGGGTGTCGGGGTGTGGTGTCCGGTGTTCTTCCGGGTGGTCCGGCTGCGGGGGCGCGGGTGGGTCGGCGCCGGGGGCGCCTGGGAACCGATGCCGGGAAGTCAGTCTCCGGGGAGGACGAGGTCGGCCAGCACGGCGAGGTGGTCGCTGCCGGGGACGGGGTGGACGCCGGTCCGCGCGGTCCGGACGCGCGTGTCCACCAGGACGTGGTCGAGGACCAGACCGGGGCTGCCCCGTGCCGGCCAGGTGGTCGTGAGGCCGTTGCCGACGGCGGCGGCCGCGTCGGTGTAACCGGAGGCGAGCAGGTCCCGGAAGGCGGAGTGGTCGTGGGTGGCGTTGAAGTCCCCGGCCAGGATGCGGACCGTCCCGGCGGGCTCGGCCCGCGGCAGGTCCTCCAGGTAGGCGGTCCACTCCCGGGCCGGGGCCGCCCCCAGGGGCGGGAACGGGTGGACGGAGACGACTTCCACGGCGGGTGCTCCGGGGATCTCGACGCCCGCCCACGGCATCGCGGGCTCGTACCGGGTCGGCCCGGGCAGCGCGGTGAGCGGGTACCGGGAGTACAGGCCGCCGCCGGAGGCTCCGGGCAGGGCGTCGACCACCGCGTGCGGCAGCGGCTCGTCGAGTCCCGCCTCGGCCAGGGCGCGCGCCGCGTCGGGGGTGAGCTCCTGGACGCTGAGCAGGTCGGCGCCGGTGGTCCGGACCAGTTCGACGACGGTGCGCGCGTCCGCCCGGCCCAGCGCCATGTTCAGGGTGAGCACCCGCAGGGTCGGCCCGTCGGGGGCGGGGGCGGGCGGGGCGTCGGTGAGGGCGCGCGGCAGGAGGAAGGCCGCGAACGCGACGGCGACCGCCACGGCGGCCGCCACAGGCTGCCAACACCGCGTCAGGAGGGCCGCCGCCAGCGGCAGCACCGCCGTGGCCGCCGCGTACGGGGTGAGGGCCACGACCATGGCCAGGGGGTACCCTCCGTCCAGGCCGAGTCCGCGGACGAGCGCCCACAGCGCCCAGGGCAGCAGGAGCAGCCACGCGAGCGCGCCCGGCAGCCGCCACCGGCGGCCCCCGCCGCTCTTCGGCCGCCTCTCCGTCGGCGGGGTGGCGTTGGCGCTGCGGTCCACGGGCTCTCCCCTCGTCGCACTCCGCGCTCGGCGCCGCACGTGACGGCCCGAGGGATGGGATGCGTCCGGGACGCGCGGGGTTCGCGCTCCGTGACCCCGTGCCTCAGCTCCGCAGTTCGCGGGCGCGCCGCAGGCCGAGTCCGACGACGTCGGCGACGAAGGTGTGCCCGGGGTCCTCCGGGGTGGTCAGCATGTCCAGGCGGGACTCGTCGACCCAGGCGAACCCGGTGTGCCTGTCCGGTTCCAGCACGGGCGCGCCGAGGTCGCCCTCGACCCGCACCAGGTAGTCCACCTCGAACCGTTCGACCCCGTCGTCGGGGGTCCAGGCGAGGCGGCACAGTTCGGCGAGGACGCCGGTGAGCCGCCAGCCGGTCTCCTCGCGGACCTCCCGCTCCAACGCCTCGACGACGCCCTCCCCGGCCTCGACGTGTCCGCCGACGATGTCCCAGGCGTTGGGGAAGAGCGCGCGGTCCGGCGAGCGCCGCTGGACGAAGGCGCGCCCCTCCGCGTCGACGACCACGGCTCCGACCACCCAGCGGCGCCCGTCGTCGGTCTCCGGTATCTCGATTCCCTCCGCGATCTCCATAAGGGTGATCCTGGCAGCACGGGGCCGCGCTCCGCGTCCGCGCCCCCGGTGTCACAGTCCTCCGTCGACCGCCGCGAGCGCTCCCGGGATCGCGTCGAACAGGTCGGAGGCGCTGACGGGCGCGCCGTCGTGGGCGGTGCGGGCGGCCAGGCCGTGCAGGTAGGCGCCGCACGTGGCGGCCTCCCACGGGGCCAGTCCGGTCGCCAGCAGCGCCCCGATCATGCCCGCCAGCACGTCCCCGCTTCCCGCGGTGGCCAGCAGCGGCGTGCCCGTCGGGTTGGCCGCCACCGGCGCCCCCGGTTCGGCGACGAGTGTCGTGGAGCCCTTCAGCAGCACGGTGCAGCCGTACTCCTCGGCGGCGCGGACCACGTGGTCCAGCCGGTTCGCCTCGATGTCGGCGCGTTCGGCCCCCGGCAGCAGCCGGGCCAGCTCCCCGGCGTGCGGGGTGAGCAGCGTGGGGGCGCCGCGTCCGCGCACCAGCTCCGGGGAACGCGCCAGCAGGGTGGTGGCGTCGGCGTCCACCAGCACCGGCACGTCGGTGTCCAGCACCGCCGCCAACTCCGCCGCGGCCGTCGGATGCAGTCCCCGTCCCGGACCGATCACCCATGCCGCCACCCGCTTCGGCAGGCTGGCGACCGGGTCCATGGGGTCCAGGACCGACACCACCGCCTCCGGCCAGCGGCTCACCACCTCGCGTGCCACGCCCTGCTGCCCCGTGTAGCGCAGCATGCCCACGCCGGTGCGCAGCGCGCCCCCCGCGGCGAGCACCGCGGCCCCGCGGTAGCGGTCGCTGCCCGCGGCCAGTCCGAGCACGCCCCGGCGGTACTTGTCGGTCTCCGCCTCGGAGCGCGGCAGCAGTGCGGCGACGTCGGCGGCCTGCGGGGCGACCACGCGCGGCTCGGGCAGCTCCCCCGCCAGCCCGATGTCCACGAACTCGACCACCCCGGCGCGCTCCGCTCCGGGGTCGACGAACAGTCCCGGCTTGTGGGTCCCGAAGGTGACGGTGACGTCGGCGCGCACGCTGGCCCCGGGGACCGCGCCGGTGTCGGCGTCGATCCCGCTGGGCAGGTCCACCGCGACCACGGCGGCGTAGGTCGACTCGGTCAGCGCGGCCAGGTGGGCGTACGGCTCGCGCAGGGCGCCCCGCGCGCCGATCCCCACGAGTCCGTCCACGACGAGGTCGGCGGCGGCGACGAGCGCCTCGGCCTCCTCCACCGAAGCGCTCCGACCGCCGGCGGCGCGCAGCGCGGCCAGCCCGCGCCGGTGGGCGGACCCACCCGCCGCGACCGCGGCCACCGAGGCCCCCCGCCGGGCCAGTTCGGCCCCCGCGAAGAGCGCGTCCCCGCCGTTGTCTCCGCTGCCGACCAGCAGCACCACCCGCGCCCCGTACACCCGGGGCAGGATGCGCACGCAGACCGCGGCCAGCCCGGCGGCCGCCCGCCGCATCAGGGCGCCGTCCGGAAGCCGCGCCATGAGCGCGTTCTCGGCCGCGCGGACGGTTTCCACGGTGTGTGCGGTGCGCATGCTCTCCCCCATCCGGTCGGTTCTCGGGTACGCCGCACGTTATGCCCGCCTCCCGGTGCGATCATGATGGGGCGGCCCCATCATGGGGACGCGCCGTGGCGGCCCCACCCGGCTACCCCATCCGCGTACATGTGCCACCGTTGTCTCCTGGTTTACTTTTTCCACCGCGAAGATCAGTCGTCATTCATCGAGCAGCAGCACGGACACTTCCATGACCTACACCGACGACCGTGTCACCACCGAATCCGGCTTGACCGACCGCGTCTCCCTCCTGCAGAACGCCATGCACAAGCTCGGCGCGGACGTCATCCGGCTGCAGACCCAGCTCACCGAGATCGCGACCGCGGCTCCGCCGAAGCAGCAGGAGCGCTCCTCCACGTCGCAGTTCATCTTCAACCTGTCCCGCGAGGAGTACCGGGGGGAACTCGCCGCCCTCGTCTCCTGGGTGAACGACTTCCTGATGCCGGTCTACGCGGGTCCGGCGACCCGCTGGTGCCCCTCCTGGTGGGAGCACCACGAGGCGGTGGGGCGGCTGCACGCGGTGCGCCTGGCCTACCTGGAGCTGACCGACACCGCCGTCTCCGGGCCGTCCGGGCCGGGCGTCTGGCACCGCGACCACCTGGATCCCGCCCTGGACCGGCTGTTCGCGTCCGACGGTCCCTTCGCCGACTGCCTGGGGCCCACCGGCCACCACCCCAGGGGCGTCTGAGCGGCTCAGGTCTTGCGCAGCCGGACCCGGCGGACCCGGTGGTCCTCCCCCTTGTACAGGACCAGGGTGGCGCGCGGCCGGGTGGGGATGATGTTCTCCACGAGGTTGATCTCGTTGATGGTGCGCCACGTGCTCATCGCGAACTCCCGGGCCTCGGTCTCGGGCACGGAGGTGGCCATGTCGTGGAAGTAGGAGCGGGGGTCCCCGAACGCGGTGCGGCGCAGTTCCAGGAACCGGTCCAGGTACCAGGACCGGATGTGCTCCACCCGGGCGTCCACGTAGATGGAGAAGTCGAAGAAGTCGACCAGCGCCAGCCGTCCCGCCGGTGGCGGTTGGAGCACGTTGATGCCCTCGACGATGAGGATGTCGGGGCGGTGCACGGTCTGCGTCTGGTCGGGCAGGATGTCGTAGGCCAGGTGCGAGTAGATGGGGATCTCCATCTTGTCGGCGCCGGCCTTCATCTCCGAGACGAACCGCAGCAGCGCGCGCCGGTCGTAGCTCTCGGGGAAGCCCTTGCGGTTCATGATCCCGCGTTCCCGCAGCACCGCGTTGGGGTAGAGGAAGTTGTCGGTGCTGACCAGCTCGACGTTGGGATGGTCGGGCCACTGCGCCAGCAGCGCCCGCAGCAGCCTGGCCGTGGTGGACTTGCCGACGGCCACGCTCCCGGCCACCCCGATGACGAAGGGGGTGGGGCGGTCGCTCTCCCCGAGGAAGCCGCGTACCGCCGCGTGGCGTTGCCTGGTCGCCTTGACGTACAGGTTGAGCAGCCGGGACAGCGGCAGGTAGACGTCGCGGACCTCGTCCAGTGAGGTGGGGTCCGCGGTACCGCGGAGCACCTCCAACTCCGCTTCGGTCAGCGACAGCGGGGTCGCCGCGCGCAACTCTGCCCATGACTGGCGGTCGAGTTCCACGTACGGCGTCAGGAAGCCGTTCTTCGTCGCATGAGACACGTCTGCCCACCCTAGACGAACGGGATTCGGAACCGGCGCGCGGCCCGACTCTTCCCTTCCCACGGATTCCACGAGGTCACGCTCCCCGTCCGACTCCTGACGGAGCGGGCACCAAGCCCTTCCCCATGAGACGCAAAAAGACCCCATAAGCGAACTACCCGACACTTGGGGATAGTTGGTCCCAAATGACATTCGCCCGTCCGTTCGCCCCCCCCCTGGAGCAACCGGAGGAGTGGGAACCCTCATGTCCGTCTCCCGTACCCGTCCCCGAAGTCCCTCGGTCCACCCTCCCCCCGAGCGGAGGAGCGCCTCCTCGACCGTGTGGGCCCTGGCCCGGATCAACCTGGGGCTGGGCTACCTGTGGACGTTCCTGGACCTGACGTTCGGACTGGGCTGGCACGCCCCCGCCGACCGCGCCTGGCTCACCGGAAACAGCCCGATCCGGTGGTCCCTGGCCAACCTGGACGGTCCCCTCGCGGACCTCGCCCACCCCCTGGCCGGGCACCCCGTGCTCGACCTGTCCCTGATGGTCGTCCTCTTCCTGCTCGCCGCGGCCTTCACCCTGGGCGTCGCCCTGCGCACCGCCGCGGTCGGCAACGCGGTGGTGCTGGGCCTCTCGGCGCTGGTCCGGCTCCCCGACTCCGCGACCCTGCTCGTCAACACCCACCTGATGCTGATCCTGCTGGGTTTCGGACTGGCCGTAAGCAACGCCGGCGAGCTGTGGGGAGCCGGCCGGGCGTGGCGGCAGAGTCCGCTTGTGCGCCGTCTTCCCTGGTTGCGATGATGGGCCGACACGGGTCCCGCCAAAAATTCTTGTGTGAGAAGCCGGACGCTTCCGAAGGCTCACCCTGAGAGAACCCACCGGTCCCGACCTGCGTCGAATGCCGGGCACGAACCACTGGTCTATACCGTTACCTGCGAAAATCACGATTGGACCAGCCCGTGGCAACTCTCCTCGGACGCCTTTATTGGTTACTCTGACGCTCATGTGTGGAATCGTTGGCTACGTCGGGCCGAAACCGGCGCTGGAAGTCGTCGTTGATGGCCTGGCCAGGCTTGAGTACCGGGGATACGACTCCGCCGGAGTCGCCGTCCTCAGCGACGGCAAGCTCCAAACCGAGAAGCGGGCCGGCAAGCTGGCGAACCTGCGGTCCGCGCTGCAGAACAATCCGCGCTCCGCGGACGGCATCGGCATCGGCCACACCCGCTGGGCCACACACGGCGCCCCCACCGACGGCAACGCCCACCCCCACATCGACAACACGAGCCGGGTGGCGGTCATCCACAACGGCATCATCGAGAACTTCGCGCAGTTGCGGTTGGAGCTGGAGGAGCGCGGCTGCAAGTTCCTCTCCGAGACCGACACCGAGGTCGCCGCCCACCTGCTCAGCGAGGAGCTCAAGGACCGCGGCGACAGCGACCTGGCCGCGGCGATGCGTTCGGTCTGCCGCCGCCTGGAGGGAGCCTTCACCCTGGTCGCGATCTCGGTGGACGACCCCGAACTCGTGGTGGCCGCGCGCCGCAACTCCCCGCTCGTGGTCGGCCGCGGCAAGGGGGAGAACTTCCTCGCCAGCGACGTCGCCGCGTTCATCGCACACACCCGCGACGCCGTCGAACTCGGCCAGGACCAGGTGGTCGAGCTGCGCCCCGACTCGGTCACGATCACCGACTACGACGGCGCGCCCGCCCCCGTGCGCGAGTACTACGTGGACTGGGACGCCTCCGCCGCCGAGAAGGGCGGCTACGACTACTTCATGCTCAAGGAGATCGTCGAGCAGCCGTACGCGGTGGCCGACACCCTCCTGGGCCGCGTCGGCGTGGACGGCACCCTCACCCTGGACGAGATGCGGCTCGCCCCCCACGAACTCCGCCAGATCTCCAAGGTCGTCATCATCGCCTGCGGCACCTCCTACCACGCGGGCCTGATCGCCAAGTACGCGATCGAGCACTGGTGCCGCATCCCGTGCGAGGTCGAGGTCGCCAGCGAGTTCCGCTACCGCGACCCGATCCTGGACAGCCAGACCCTGGTCATCGCCATCTCCCAGTCCGGCGAGAGCATGGACACCCTGATGGCGGTGCGTTACGCCCGTGAGCAGCACTCCCGGGTCCTGGCCATCTGCAACGTCAACGGCTCCACGATCCCCCGCGAGTCCGACGGCGTGCTCTACACGCACGCGGGTCCCGAGGTCGGCGTGGCCGCCACCAAGACCTTCCTGACCCAACTGGTGGCCTGCTACCTCGTGGGCCTCTACCTGGCCCAGGTGCGCGGGCTGAAGTTCGGCGACGAGATCAACGCGATCATCGAGCAACTGGCCCGGATGCCCGAGCAGGTCGGCAGGGTGCTGGAGACCGTGGAACCGGTCCGGGAGCTGGCCCGCTCCCTCGCCGACGCGAAGACCGTGCTGTTCCTGGGGCGGCACGTGGGCTACCCGGTGGCGATGGAGGGCGCTCTGAAGCTCAAGGAGCTCGCCTACATGCACGCGGAGGCGTTCGCCGCGGGCGAGCTGAAGCACGGTCCCATCGCGCTCATCGAGGAGGGGCTGCCGGTGGTCGTCGTGGTCCCCTCCAGGGAGGGCCGCGGCGTGCTGCACGACAAGATCGTCTCCAACATCCAGGAGATCCGGGCCCGGGGCGCGCGCACCATCGTGATCGCCGAAGAGGGCGACGAGAGCGTGCGCCCCTACTCCGACGCGCTCATCGAGATCCCCTCGGTGCCCACCCTGCTCCAGCCGATCGTGGCCACCGTCCCGTTGCAGGTGTTCGCCTGCGAACTGGCCCTGGCCAAGGGCAACGACGTGGACCAGCCGCGCAACCTGGCCAAGAGCGTGACGGTGGAGTAGCGCCGCCGCCCACGCCGAAGGGGCTGGTTCTCCGGGAGAACCAGCCCCTTCGCCGCCTCCCGGAGTACTCACCGAATCCCGGTGACGGTGTCCGGGTGCGGCCGCGCAACCGGAACGCGGGGCGCTCCGGCCGCATGGGGGACCGCAGAGCCCCTCCGGTTGCTCGGGAGTGCGGACCCGCTGTGCCCAGCCCGGCCAGGGGCATTCCACGGAACCCTTCGGAGTGGGATGCCCCGGCTGCCAGCGGGCGGTCGAGGCACCCCGCCCCGCGCGTGAAGGACCATCCCGCACCGACAGGCACCGGCTCGTGGTGCCGATGTGCTTGCCAACGGATCCGCCTGTGGAAGCGCGGGCGGAGTCGGCGCCGGGGCGCCTCCCCCACCCGCTGCCGGCCCGGGGCCGCTCCCTCCGGCCTTCCGGGAGGAAGCCTCCACCCACCACAGAACCAGACCGTCAGACCTCGGCCGGTCAGGCCGGTCGAACCTCCCGGGGCGGAGCAGAGCTTCGGCGAGGCGGTCGTTCACCTTGGCGGGACAACGCAATGCCTCTTCGAACGCCTCAGCCTCCTCATTGAGAGAGACGAACGAGTCGACGACTCGCGGTGGCGCTGAGACGAGCGGCTCCGGTCGCCTCCTCCAGCAGTCGCTCCGCCGGGAGTCAACCGAGTTCGGCCCGCACCACCTGGGCGAGGCGCTCCGCGACGGCCTGGGCGCGGTCGTGGGAGGGGGCCTCGACCATCACCCGCACCATCGGCTCGGTGCCGCTGGGACGCAGCAGCACCCGCCCGTTGTCGCCGAGTTCCGCCTCGGCCCCGGCGACCTCCGCGGCGATCCGCGCCGAGGTCGCGACCCGCGTCTTGTCCACGCCGCGCACGTTCACCAGCACCTGGGGCAGCCGGTTCATGACCTTGGCCAGCTCCGCGAGCGCCACGCCCCTGCGGTTCACCGCGGAGAGCAGGTGCAGTCCGGTCAGCAGGCCGTCGCCGGTGGTGGCGTGCCGCTGCAGGATGACGTGTCCGGACTGCTCGCCGCCGAGTGAGTACGACCCGGCCCGCATCGCCTCCAGGACGTAGCGGTCCCCGACCGGGGTCTCGACCACGGTGATCCCGGCCTCCTTCATGGCGAGTTTGAGGCCCAGGTTGGACATGACGGTGACCACGAGGGTGTCCTCGGCGAGTTCGTCCGCCTCGTGCAGCTCCAGCGCCAGGATGGCCATGATCTGGTCGCCGTCGATGTCGGAGCCGTCCGCGGCCACCGCCAGGCAGCGGTCCGCGTCCCCGTCGTGCGCGATGCCCGCGTCGGCGCCGTGCTCCAGCACCGCCGCGCGCAGCGCGTCCAGGTGCGTGGACCCGCAGCCGTCGTTGATGTTGAGGCCGTCGGGGTTGTTGCCGACCGCGATGACCTCGGCGCCCGCACGGCGCAGCGCCTCGGGGGCGATTCCGACCGCGGCGCCGTTGGCGCAGTCCACGACCACCCTGAGACCGTCCAGCCGGTGGGGCAGGGAGTCCACCAGGTGCCTGATGTAGCGTTCGGCGCCGTCGGGGGTGTCGGTCACCCGGCCCACGTCCGCGCCGGTCGCGCCCGGCGCCGGGTCGCCCAGCCGCCGCTCGATCTCGTCCTCGGTCTCGTCGGGCAGTTTGTGGCCGCCCCGCGCGAAGAACTTGATGCCGTTGTCCGGGGCCGGGTTGTGACTGGCCGAGAGCATGACGCCGAAGTCCGCGTCCAGCTCCCCCGTCAGGAAGGCCACGGCCGGGGTGGGCAGCACGCCGAGCCGGACCACGTCCACCCCCGCGCTGGCCAGTCCCGCGACCATCGCGGCTTCCAGGAACTCTCCCGAGGCACGCGGGTCACGCCCGACCACCGCGCGGGGGCGTCTCCGGGCGGTGGTGTTCCGCTCCGGCAGTACCTCGGCCGCCGCGATCGCGAGCTCCAGTGCCAGTCCAGCGGTGAGGTCGCGTCCCGCGAGCCCGCGGACTCCGTCAGTGCCAAACAGCCGTGTCACGAACCAATCGCTCCGTTTCGTCCCAGTGATGGCGCTGGTGAACCGCCATGAGAACCAGTATGCGGCGGCCGACCGCGCGGATCGTCGACAAAAACGACTATGGCCCGCACTGGCCACCGTCGGTGCGACGAGTGACTGGCGGGCCTGGGACCTGTTCCTCCGGTGAGGACACGTCCAGTCGTGGCCGCGTCGTACGACGCGGCCGGGAAGGCTCCTACCGCTTGGAGTACTGCGGGGCCTTGCGGGCCTTCTTGAGACCGGCCTTCTTGCGCTCGACCTGGCGAGCGTCGCGGGTGAGGTAGCCGGCCTTCTTCAGCGTCGAACGGTTGTGCTCGGGGTCCATGGCGGCGAGCGCGCGGGCGAGGCCGTGACGGAGCGCGCCGGCCTGACCGCTGGTGCCGCCTCCGGTCAGACGGGCGAAGACGTCGTAGGCGTCCTCGAAGCCCAGCGCGACCAGGGGCTCCTTGATGAGCTGCTGGTGCACCTTGTCCGGGAAGTAGACCTCGAGCGGCTTGCCGTTGATCTTCCACTCGCCGCCGCCCGGAACGACACGGACGCGCGCGACAGCGGTCTTGCGCCGTCCGGTCCCCATGGCGGGCCCGGCAGCGGCCGGAATGTACGTCTCGCCGACCGTCTCGGGGCTCTCGGTTGTGTACTCGGCCGGGAACTCCTCGGAGTTCTCGTCGAATTCCTGAACGTCTTCGATGCCGGTGGGCTCGACCACGGTTCTCCTCGTACTTCCTTAGTCTCGCGAACGCCTACGCGGGCTGCTCGATCTTGGTGATCTCGAACGGCACCGGCTGCTGGGCCTGGTGCGGGTGCTCCGGCCCGGCGTACACCTTGAGCTTCTTGGCCATCTGGCGGCCGAGAGAGTTCTTCGGCAGCATGCCCTTGACCGCCTTCTCCACAGCGCGGGCCGGGTTCTTGGCCATCAGGTCGCTGTAGGGGACAGAACGCAGACCACCGGGGTAGCCGGAGTGACGGTAGGCCCGCTTCTGCTCCAGCTTCTTGCCGGTCAGCGCCACCTTGTCGGCGTTCACGACGATCACGTAATCACCGGTGTCGATGTGAGGCGCGTAGTACGGCTTGTGCTTACCGCGAAGCAGCACGGCGACGTGGCTGGCCAGCCTGCCGAGCACGACATCGGAGGCGTCGATGACGTGCCACTGACGCTGGACATCGCTGGGCTTGGGGCTGAATGTGCGCACGATCGTATTGCCTTCTCAGTCGGCGGTATCCGTCTCCACCTGCGGAGACGGGAAACTCGTATTACTGGCCCGAAAAGCGCCCGGTGCCCCGGGAGTCCCTTCGGTAGGTTTGAGTGCGCAGACGGTGATGCGTGATCGGCGCCCAACGAGGTCTGGTGGGAACCCACGGCAACTCAACGCACAACAACGGAGAATCATAACCCGCGCACGGGCCACAGGTCAAAGCGACCCATGATCATCCTGTTCATGCCATGGGTCGGCCAGCGCTCGTGTCGCGGTACGCGATTACTCCACTCTCATTATGCCTTGACCGACGAGTACTTTTGCACCGCCACCGGTCCCGACCCTCCGGGTCGATCACACCACCGCGCGTCTTTCGAGGTCAGCGGCTTGACCGCAGGGAACCGGACGGTGGAACGGTCCACTGCGGAAAGCACCTGACTAGGATGGTGCCGGCAGTGTCGCCACCGCCTTCCGACACACGAGGATAGCGCGTGGCCGAAAACCCCCCGTCACCGCTCTCCCACCTCCCGACCCCCTGGCGGTGTGTCCGCCTGAACGTGCGACGCTCCGACAGGACCGTTTCGCCCCCCTAGTCCGGTTCGCGGCTTTGCGACCGATCCTGTACAGGCGAGAATACGGAATTCGTGACGCAGCACGCGGTGGGGACGGGCCGCCTCCGGCCCCGTTCCCCGCCCCAGGACAGCATCCGGAGTCTCCCATCGCACCGCATCCGAACGAGCCCACCGACGGCCGTGCCCCCTACGGTCCGTCGTATCCTCCCGCGCCCGTGAACCAGGGCCCGGACGAGACCGCGCAGGCTCCGCGGTCAGCGCCCCCCGCTTCCCACCCCGGCCCCGCCCAGGGCGGAGACGTCCTCCGGTCGGGCCCCCGGTCTCCGCTGGATCCGCCTCCGTCGGCCGCGCGTCCGCCGCTGCCGCCGTCAGGCCCGCAGCAACCCGTGCCCGGCACCACACCCCCGCCCCACCCCGGCCTCGGGCCACAGCCGCCGCACGGAGCCCCCCTTCCCCCCGCGGCCCCGGGCCCCCAGCCCCCCGCCGCCGCTCCTCCGGGCCCACCCGGCGCCATCGCCCCCTCAGGCCCCCAGCAACCCCCCGCCCACCCGGCCCCCTCGGGACCGCAGCAGCCCCCGACCGCGTGGAACTCCCCCAGCGGCGCACAACACCCCCACCCACCCCACCAAGGGCCACCCCACCTCCCCGGACGCCACGGCCAGCACGGTCTCCCCGGATCGGCCGCGCGTCCGCCGCTGCCGCCGTCGGGCCCGCAGCAACCCGTGCCCGGCACCACACCCCCGCCCCACCCCGGCCCCGGGCCACAGCCGCCGCACGGAGCCCCCCTTCCCCCCGCGGCCCCGGGCCCCCAACCCCCCGCCGCCGCTCCTCCGGGCCCACCCGGCGCCATCGCCCCCTCAGGCCCCCAGCAACCCCCCACCCACCCGGCCCCCTCGGGACCGCAGCAGCCCCCGACCGCGTGGAACTCCCCCAGCGGCGCACAACACCCCCACCCACCCGGACAGCAGCCTCCCGCCGCCCCGGTGCCACCTGCGGACCAGCCGATCCAGGGCAGGGTGGTTCCTCCCGGAGGAATCGGCTCCGGAATGGAGGACGCGACCCAGATCGTGCCTCCGGTCGGCGACGACGCGGCCACCCAGGCGATCCCGCCGCTACGTGAGGACTCCGCGGCCACCCAGGCGATCCCGCCGCTGCGTGAGGACTCCGCGGCCACCCAGGCGGCCCCGGACGACGACATGTTCGGCGGGCTGCCGATGTTCCGCGACGAGGTCCCGTCCCAGCAGGACTCCCCGGACAGCACCGCCGAGATCGACATGTCCGAGTACGACGCCTACGAACGCGGTCGGCGGGGCCGCCGCGGCGTGTCCAGGGACAGGTCCCGGATCCTGCTCGTCGGCGCCGGGTTCGCCGCGCTGCTGCTGGTCGGCGGAGGCGGCGCGTTCCTCCTCGCCTCCACGGGCGGGGAGTCCGCTCCGAGCTCCGCCGGCGACTACGACGTCTCCAGGGTCGCCGACGAGTCGGCCGACCCCGAGGCGCTCAAGGCGGGAGAGCTGTTCGCCCAGGAGACCCTGGAGGTGAACGGTGAGACCTTCACCCTCCTGCTGACCGACGACACCGACAAGTGCGCGACCACCGCGCACGGCGACTACGCCCAGGTGCTCACCGACAACGAGTGCCGTCAGGTGGTGCGGGCGACGTACGTGAACGAGGACGGCACCCGCGCCGTCACCGTCGGTGTGGCCGCCATGTCCGACTCCGACGGCGCGAAGGCCGCCGGCGAGGCGCAGGACCCCGGGGCCACCCGGTGGTTCGCCGGACTGGCCGGACAGGAGGGCAGCGGGGCCGAGCGGATGGACATCGCGGGCGGCCACGCCTCCAGCGCCGTCTGGGGCCGCTACGTGGTCTTCTCCCTCGCCGCCAACGCCGACGGCCGCACCCCGCAGGAGGAGAACCCGGAACTGGCGGAGATCAGCGACTACTTCGTCGACGTCGCCCTGGCCCCCCTGGGGCAGCGCGCGGCGGCCTGAGGATTCCCAGGACCCCCGACCCGAGGGGCTACCGGTACCGGGGGAGTCGGGGGGAGAGGAGTTGCCGGGCGGCCCCGGCCCGAATCGGGTCTCCTGTGGTCTCGACCCCGGGGGGAAGCGGCGCAAGGAGACACCCGCCCCTCGACGTTCCCCCTCGGGGCCTGGGTCGAAGGCCCGGTGAGGCCGGGCGCCCCCGGCCTCACTCCTCCGCCTGCTCCTCCGGGCGCTCCAGGACGCGGAACCTGCGGGTGGCCGCGGCGCGTGCCGCCAACTCCTCGTCCGGGGGATAGCGCACCTCCTCCAGGGTGAGACCGTGCGCGGCGACCACGTGCACGGCGGAGTCGCGCACCCCGGCACGCAGCACCCGGGACGGCCATACCGGATCGCGCCGACCGTCCCCGACGGCGAGCAGCGCGCCCACGAGCGCACGCACCATGTTGTGGCAGAACGCGTCGGCCTGGACGGTGCCCGCGTACACGTGCCCGCTCTCCCGCGTCCACGCCACGCGCTGGAGTTCACGAACAGTGGAGGCCCCCTCACGCCTGCGGCAGTAGGCCGCGAAGTCGTGCTCGCCCAGCAGCGCGGCCGCGGCCTCGTTCATCCGCGCCACGTCGAGCGGGCGGCGGTGCCACAGGACGTCGCGGCGGCGCAGCGGGTCCACTCCGCCGGGCGCGTCGCTCACCCGGTAGACGTAACGGCGGAACAGCGGGGAGAAACGCGCGTCGAAGCCCGGAGGCGCCGGCCCCACCGCGTTCACCCGGACGTCCGGGGGCAGCACCCCCGCCAGGCGGCGCAGCAGCCGCTCCCCCTCGGTCTCCCACACCGCTGCCGGAACGTCCAGGTGGGCCACCTGGCCTCGGGCGTGCACCCCCGCGTCGGTACGGCCCGCCACCGTCAGCCGGGGCGCGCGAAGCCGCAGCACCCGGGCCAGCGCCGCCTGGAGTTCTCCCTGGACGGTGCGCCTGCCCGGCTGCTCGGCCCAGCCCGAGAAGTCGGTGCCGTCGTAGGAGATGTCCAACCGCAGCCGGACCAGAGTCTCTTCCGTCACTTCTGCTGTCTCCGTCTACGACGAGTGCCCGGTCCCTGCTCAGGGACCGGGCACTCAACCATCTGTGGAAGGCGTCGAGCTACTTCTCCTCGGCCGAGCCCTCGGCCTGCGAGGTCTCGGTGGCCTCGGCGGTCTGCTCGGAGGTGGCGCCCTCGGCGGGCTGGTCGCCGGCCTCGGCCGCGGGCTGCTCGGCCCTGGCCTCCTCGGCCTGGTCGTTCCTGCGGGTCGTGGCGGCGGGCGCACTCAGCGCCTCGACGAGCTCGATCACGGCCATGGGAGCGTTGTCGCCCTTGCGCGGACCGATCTTGGTGATCCGGGTGTAGCCGCCGTTGCGGTTCTCGTAGCGCGGGCCGATCTCGGTGAACAGCTCGTGCACGACGGACTTGTCGCTGATCTTGGTCAGCACCTGGCGACGGGCGTGCAGGTCACCGCGCTTGCCGAGGGTGATCAGCTTCTCGGCGTACGGACGCAGGCGCTTGGCCTTGGCCTCCGTGGTCTTGATGCGACCGTGCCGAAACAGCGAGGTCGCCAGGTTCGCCAGCATGAGCCGCTCGTGCGCCGGGCCGGCGCCCAGCCGAGGCCCCTTGGTTGGCGTGGGCATGTGTCGTTCTCCTCGTACGCGGCCGATCCGGTCGTTTCGCGACCGGATCGGCCAAGGTCTGTGGGCTAGTACTGCTCGGTCTCGACGTAGGACTGGTCGTCGTCACCGTAGGAGTCGGCCGCGCTCCCCGGGTCGAACCCGGGCGGGGAGTCCTTCAGGGAGAGCCCCATGTCGGTCAGCTTCTGCTTGACCTCCTCGATGGACTTCGCGCCGAAGTTCCGGATGTCCAGGAGGTCCTGCTCGGAGCGGGCGACGAGTTCGCCGACCGTGTGGATGCCTTCGCGCTTGAGGCAGTTGTAGGAGCGAACCGTGAGGTTGAGGTCCTCGATCGGCAGTGCCAGGTCCGCGGCCAGCGCGGCGTCCGTGGGAGAGGGACCCATGTCGATGCCCTCGGCGTCGACGTTGAGTTCGCGGGCCAGCCCGAACAGCTCCACCAGGGTCTTGCCCGCGCTCGCCACGGCGTCCCGGGGCCGGATGGCCGGCTTGGTCCAGACGTCGAGGATGAGGCGGTCGAAGTCGGTGCGCTGCTCGACACGGGTCGCTTCGACCTTGTAGGTGACCCGCATCACCGGGGAGTAGATGGAGTCGATCGGAATCCGACCGATCTCCTGCCCCGGCTGCTTGTTCTGGGCTGCGGAGACGTAGCCGCGGCCGCGCTCGACCGTCATCTCCATCTCCAGCTTGCCCTTGCCGTTCAGGGTCGCGATGTGCAGGTCGGGATTGTGCACCTCGACCCCGGCGGGCGGCGCGATGTCAGCGGCGGTGACCACCCCGGGCCCCTGCTTGCGCAGGTACATCAGCACCGGTTCGTCGTGCTCGGAGCTCACGACGAGGCCCTTGAGGTTCAGGATGATCTCGGTGACGTCCTCCTTGACGCCGGGCACGGTGGTGAACTCGTGCTCGACGCCCTCGATGCGGATGCTGGTGACAGCGGCACCGGGGATGGACGACAGCAGGGTACGGCGCAGTGAGTTGCCGATGGTGTACCCGAAGCCCGGCTCCAGGGGTTCGATGACGAACTTGGAGCGGAACTCGGAGATCGACTCTTCGGTCAGGGTGGGACGCTGAGCGATCAGCATGGTCCGTTACTTCCTTTCCCACGGCCGCCCGCTATATGACGGCCACTGGACGGCCCCGCGGTGTGCGGGACCACAACTGTGGACTGCCCGGCCCGCCCCTCCGCCAAGCATCGCGCGGCGGAGGCGGCGCCGGTCGGCGCGACCGGGGTCAGACCCGGCGGCGCTTCGGCGGACGGCAGCCGTTGTGCGGAACCGGCGTGACGTCCTGGATCGAGCCGACCTCGAGGCCGGTCGCCTGAAGCGAGCGGATCGCGGTCTCACGGCCCGAGCCCGGACCCTTGACGAAGACGTCGACCTTGCGCACCCCGTGCTCCTGGGCGCGGCGCGCGGCGGCCTCGGCGGCCATCTGCGCGGCGAACGGGGTGGACTTGCGCGAGCCCTTGAATCCGACCTGCCCGGAGCTGGCCCACGAGATCACCGCGCCGGTGGGGTCGGTGATGCTCACGATCGTGTTGTTGAAGGTGCTCTTGATGTGCGCGTGTCCGTGGACGACGTTCTTCTTCTCTTTGCGACGCACCTTGCGCGCGGCGCCCTGACGGCCCTTAGGCGGCATTCCCTACTCCCAAGATCATCGATCCGTTGCTGGTGCGGACCCGGCTGTGAAGGGTCGGGCCCGGACGGACTACTTCTTACCGGCCTTCTTCTTGCCGGCCACGGTCTTCTTCTTGCCCTTACGGGTCCGCGCGTTGGTCTGGGTGCGCTGGCCGCGGACCGGCAGGTTGCGGCGGTGCCGGATTCCCTGGTAGCTGCCGATCTCGATCTTGCGGCGGATGTCGGCCGCGACCTCGCGGCGCAGGTCACCCTCGACCTTGTAGTTGGTGTCGATCCACTCGCGCAGCCTGACCAGCTCCTCCTCGGAGAGCTGGTAGACGCGGGTGTCGGGGCTGACACCGGTGTTGGCGAGGGTTTCGGCCGCGCGGGTGCGACCGATACCGTAGACGTATGTGAGAGCGACCTCCACCCGCTTCTCGCGGGGGAGGTCGACGCCGGCGATGCGCGCCATCGGGGCGTACTCCTTGCTGTTCGGCGGAGGTCTTTCCCGTCCCGCCTCCCTCTCGCCGCCCAACGACGAGGCCCCGGCCTCCGACCGGGGGTGCTCCCGGGGCTGAGACGCCCGACGGGATGGGAACGGGATTCTTCACAGTGCGCCGCCGGTACGGCGTCTGCCGCAACCGACGGAGTTCTCGACGTCGAGAAGCGCGGGACTCAGCCCTGGCGCTGCTTGTGCCGCGGGTCCTGGCAGATCACCATGATCTTGCCGTGACGGCGGATCACTCGGCACTTCGCGCAGATCTTCTTGACGCTCGGCTTAACCTTCATGGTCGCTCCGGGTCCTGGGTCCGCCTGCGCCGACCGCGGAGCGGCGGACGCGAGCGGAGAAGCTACTTGTAGCGGTAAACAATGCGCCCGCGGGTGAGGTCGTACGGGCTCAGCTCCACAACGACTCGGTCGTCGGGAAGAATACGGATGTAGTGCATCCGCATCTTGCCGCTGATGTGGGCCAGCACCTTGTGCCCGTTGTCGAGCTCCACTCGGAACATAGCGTTGGGTAGGGACTCGATAACGGAGCCCTCAATCTCGATGGCGCCGTCTTTCTTAGCCATATCCTCCACGCTTCTGGAATCGGCCCCGTGGACACGGGGACTACGGGTGCGGATCGCTTCGAATGTGATCCGGCGCCCCGGTGATGAGAATTGATCGCTGAAATTTCAGGTCAACTGCAATATTTTACGCCACGTGAACCGCAGACGCTAATGGAGGCAGCCTGACCCAACAACCCGAGTGTGGGCAGAACCAGTCTACCCGCTCCGCGGATGTCTTCGCCCCGACCGCCCCGCGGGGCGCGCCCCGGCAGTCGGCCTACCCCCGGCGTGTCCGCTGGACCCCCAGGGCGACGACTCCCATGATCACGGCCCAGAGTCCGACCGCCGCGAGGTACCACGCAAGGTCCGCGCCGAGAGCGACGAAGACGATCATCTCAACAACGAGGAGGAGCGTGTTCATTCCGCCCCCGACCAGCCAGTAGCCGAACGGTACGGGAAGACCCGCGTCGCCGCGCGTGCGCGGGAGGGCGCTCGCCACCAGTCCGGGCAGGTCGGCCAGGTCCCTGCCGGGAAGATCCTCGGTGAGAAGGGCCAGCTCGCCACGGGTGCGCGCCCGGTAGACCGCTTCCATCCGCTCGGCGAGTTCGTCGTCGTCCAGGCGCCCCTGCGCGAAGTGCTCCCGCAGTCGCTCGGCGACGCCCTCCCGATCCGCATCGGAGGCCCTGATGTGGGGACTGGACCCAGACACCGCACCGCCCTTTCCCGTCCGACCGGACCCGACTCCTCACACGCTACGGTCCCGGCGGGAGAAAGGCCAGAAGAACCGTGCCCGCGTGGAAAAACGTCCGCGGGCCGCCCGTTCGACGGACGGCCCGCGCGGACCTCGGAGGAGCAGGGTCAGGAGTCGGGATCGGGGAACCCGAGAGAGGCGATCTTCTCCCGATTCTCCTCTCTGGCGGTGAGCACCAGCGGTCCCCCGGCGGTGATGGCCACCGAGTGCTCGAAGTGCGCCGAACGGCGACCGTCCCGGGTGACCACGGTCCAGCCGTCCTCCAGAACGTGGACGTGTCGCGTGCCGAGGTTCACCATCGGCTCGATCGCCAGGCACATCCCCTCGACCAGGCGGATGCCCCGGCCGCTCTGCGCGTAGTTGAGGACGTGCGGCTCCATGTGCATCTCGGTGCCGATGCCGTGCCCGCCGTACTCCTGGACGTTGCCGAACCGCCCCCGGGAGACGATGTGGTCCTCGATGGCCCGCCCGATGTCACCGAGTCGGTTGCCCGGCCGCATCTGGGCGATGCCCTGCCACATCGCCTCCTCGCACACCTCCATCACGGTGCGGTCCTCCTCGCGGACCGGTCCCACCGCGACGGTGATGGCGGAGTCGCCGTGCCAACCGTCGAGGATGGCACCGCAGTCGATGGAGATGATGTCACCGTCCGCGAGGATCTTGTCCTCCCGGGGGATCCCGTGCACCACCTCCTCGTTGACGGAGGCGCAGATGGACCCGGTGAAGCCGTGGTAGCCCTTGAAGGACGGCACGGCTCCCGCGTCCCGGATGCTGCGCTCGGCGATGGCGTCCAGTTCGAGCGTGCTCATCCCCGGACGCACCGCCGCGCGCAGCACATCAAGCGTGCGGGCCACGACCCGACCCGCGGCCCGCATCTTCCTGATCTCGGCCGGAGACTTCAGCTGGATCCTGGTTCGGCCTCTGCGCAACATCAGGCCTTGCTCTTCAACGCCGCCATGGCCCGCTGGGTGACCTCTTCGATCGGACCGACCGCGTCCACCCTCACCAGCAGTCCCCGCTTCTCGTAGAAGGAGACCAGTGGGGCGGTCTGCTCCCGGTAGACGACCAGCCGGTGCCGGATCGTCTCCTCGTTGTCGTCGCTGCGGTTGTCGATCCGGGCACGCTCGGCGAGCCTCCGGACCACCTCCTCCTCGTCGACGACGAGTTCCACGACGGCGTCGAGCCGCACATCCAGCTCGTCCAGCATCGTGTCCAGCGTCTCCGCCTGCGCGAGGTTGCGCGGGAAGCCGTCCAGGAGGAAGCCCGCACGGGCGTCTTCCTCGGCCAACCGGTCCTTGACCATGGCGTTGGTGATCTCGTCGGGGACGAGATCACCGCAGTCCATGTAGGCCTGGGCCTGTTTACCCAACTCTGTGCCACCGCTGACGTTGGCACGGAAGATGTCTCCGGTGGACACCTTCGGAATCGACAACTCGGACGCCAAGATCTGGGCCTGGGTGCCTTTTCCAGCCCCCGGAGGTCCCACCAGTACGGCACGCATCTATCGCAGAAAACCCTCGTAGTTTCTCTGCTGGAGGTGACTCTCGATCTGCTTCACCGTGTCCAGCCCGACACCGACCATGATCAGAATGCTGACGCCGCCGAACGGGAAGTTCGCCGCGGCCCCGGAGGTCCCCAGAGCCACCATCGGCAACAGCGCGATCACACCCAGGTACAGCGCGCCAGGCGTCGTCAACCGGGTGAGGACGTAGTCCAGGTACTCGGCCGTCGGACGTCCCGGGCGAATACTCGGGATGAACCCACCGTACTTCTTCATGTTGTCGGCCACTTCAGCGGGGTTGAAGGTAATGGCCACGTAGAAGAAGGCGAAGCCCACGATCAGCAGGAAGAAGGTGCTCAGGTAGACCGGGTGGTTGCCCATCGGGTTGAAGTAGGTGTTGAGGAAGCTCACCACTCCGCTGTCCGACTCGGCCCCCATCAGTCCGACCACCAGGGTCGGCAGGTACAGCAGGGACGAGGCGAAGATGACCGGGATGACACCGGCCTGGTTGACCTTCAGCGGAATGTAGGTGGAGCTGCCCCCGTACATCCGGCGGCCCACCATCCGCTTGGCGTACTGCACCGGGATGCGCCGCTGGGCCTGCTCGATGAAGACCACACCGGCGATGAGGACCAGTCCCGCCACGCAGATCAGGGCGAAGACCCACGCGGGGTTCTCGCTCCAGATGCGCATCATGCCGGAGGGGAACTCCGCGACGATCTGGGTGAAGATCAGCAGCGACATGCCGTTGCCGACACCCCGCTCGGTGATCAGCTCACCGAACCACATGATGACGCCGGTGCCCGCGGTCATCACGAACACGATCGTGATCAGGATGGGCAGCTCGTAAGAGGTCCCGAGGAAGGGCATGTACTGCTCGGGGTAGCAGGTCGTCCCCTGGAAGAGCTGTCCGGTCCGGGCCATCGCGATGATGCTCGTGGACTGCAGGACGGCCAGGGCGATGGTCAGGTAACGCGTGTATTGTGTGATCTTGCTCTGACCGGCCTGCCCCTCCTTCTTCAGCGCTTCGAGTCGCGGCACCACCACGGTGAGCAGGTTCAGGATGATGCTCGCGGTGATGTAGGGCATGATGCCCAGCGCGAAGACGGCGAGCTGCAGCAGCGCGCCACCGCTGAACAGGTTGATCAGCGAATAGACGTTCGAGGCACCGGTCTCGGTCGTCTGCTGGACGCACTGCTTGATGGCGACGCTGTCGATTCCCGGCGAGGGGATGACGGCGCCGAGCCGGAAGATCGTCAGGATGAACAGTGTGAACAGCAGCTTGTTACGTAGCTCAGGCGTGCGGAACGCACGGACGAACGCACCTAGCACGTCTCCTCCTGCCAGGCGTCGACGGCGCAGCCGATTCGAGACATCGCGGCCGATCCTGGATCGTCGTAATCGTTGGCTCGGTCAGAGCGACCTGAGCCCAGTCGGGTCAAGCAGATGGCACATTAGCAGCCATCGAACAATTGGTGTGGACCACGAAGTTCACAATAAGAACACACTCGGTGGCACACCGTACCAGGGAACCCCCCCAAAACGGACAGGGGCGTCCACCGGTCTTCCCAATCTAATGGGCATGACCGATGAACGCCCCCACCAGCACCCGGGGATGCCCTAAACCTCGGTGACGCTACCACCAGCCGCAAGGATCTTCTCCTTGGCGGAACCGGAGAACGCGTTCGCGCTCACCCGGACCGGAACCGAGATCTCTCCGGTCCCCAGCACCTTGACGGGCTGGTTCTTGCGGACCGCTCCCTTGGCGACCAGGTCCGCAACGGTGACCTCGCCGCCCTCGGGGTACAGCTCGCCCAGCTTGTCCAGGTTCACCACCTGGTAGGTGGTCTTGAACCTGGCGTTGCTGAACCCCTTCAGCTTGGGCACCCGGCGGATGAGCGGCATCTGACCGCCCTCGAAGCCGACCGGGACCGTGCTGCGTGCCTTGGTGCCCTTGGTGCCGCGACCCGCGGTCTTGCCCTTGGACGCCTCGCCGCGACCCTTGCGGGTCTTGGCCTTGTTCGCGCCGGGAGCCGGACGCAGGTGGTGGATCTTGAGCAACTCGTTCGGGGAGTGGCTCTCGCTCATGAGCTGACCTCCTCGACAGTGATGAGGTGCGCGACGACGTTGATCTGTCCGCGGACCTCGGGGCGGTCCTCGCGGACCACCGACTTGCCGATTCGCCCGAGGCCGAGGGAGGCGAGCGTGTCACGCTGTTTCCGCCTGCCGCCGATCTTGGACCGGACCTGCGTGATCTTCAGCTTCGCCATGGCCTACACCCCCGCCTTGGCTTCCGCGCGGGCACGCAGCATGGACGCCGGGACGACGTCCTCCAGCGGCAGGCCGCGCCGGGCGGCGATCTCCTCGGGACGGCTGAGGCTCTTGAGAGCGGCCACCGTCGCGTGCACGATGTTGATCGGGTTGGACGACCCGAGCGACTTGGTCAGGACGTCGTGAATGCCGGCGCACTCCAGCACGGCACGCACCGGACCACCGGCGATCACACCGGTACCGGGGGCGGCCGGGCGGAGCAGGACCACGCCGGCGGCGTCCTCTCCCTGGACCTGGTGCACGATGGTGCCCTGGATCCGGGGGACTTTGAAGAAGTTCTTCTTGGCTTCCTCGACACCCTTGGCGATCGCCGAGGGCACTTCCTTGGCCTTGCCGTATCCGACGCCGACCATGCCGTTGCCGTCGCCGACGACGACCAGAGCGGTGAAGCTGAACCGGCGGCCGCCCTTGACGACCTTGGCGACCCGGTTGATCTTCACAACGCGCTCGATGTAGGAGACGCCCTTGTCAGCGGAACCGCCGCGGCGATCGTCACGGCCGGAACGCCGCTCGCCACCGGCGCCGCGCCGCGGAGCTGCAGCCATCAGTGGTTCCTCTTCCCGTCGATGAAAATGCGGTTGTCAGGAGTCATCACTAGAACTCCAGGCCGCCCTCGCGCGCGCCGTCCGCCAGCGCCGCGACACGGCCGTGGTAACGGTAGCCGCCACGGTCGAAGACCACGGCGGTGATCCCGGCGGCCTTCGCACGCTCGGCGAGCAGCTTGCCCGTCAGGTGCGACTTCTCCGTCTTCTTGCCCTCTTCGCCGCGGATGGAGACGTCCAGCGTGGAGGCGGACGCCAGGGTGATGCCCTTGGTGTCGTCCACGAGCTGCGCGACGATGTGCTTGAGGGAGCGGGTGACAACCAGACGCGGACGCTCCGGCGTGCCCCGAACCTTCTTGCGGACCCGCAGGTGGCGGCGCGCCCGGGCGGCCGCGCGCGCGGAAGTGCCCCTGCGGGTAAGCGACGACCTCTTCGTCATGCTTACTTACCAGCCTTTCCGGCCTTGCGGCGGATTCTCTCACCCTGGTAGCGAATGCCCTTGGCCTTGTACGGGTCGGGCCTGCGCAGGCCTCGGATGTTCGCCGCCACCTGACCCACCAGTTGCTTGTCGATTCCCTCGACGTGCAGCAGGGTCGGCTTCTCCACCCGGAAGGTGATGCCCTCGGGCGGCTCCACGACGACGGGGTGGCTGTATCCCAGGGAGAACTCCAGGTTCGATCCCCTGGCCTGGACGCGGTAACCCACACCCGAGATCTCCAGGGTCTTGGTGTACCCCTTGGACGTGCCCTCGATCAGGTTGGCGATCAGCGCACGGGTCAGGCCGTGCAGGGAGCGCGTCTCCGGGTTGTCGTCCGGACGCAGCACCTTGATCTGACCGTCTTCCTGAGCGACCGTGATCGGCCGGGCGACGGTGTGCTTCAGTTCGCCCTTCGGTCCCTTGACTTTGACGTCTTGCCCGTCGATGGTGACTTCGACGCCCTTGGGGACCGAGATCGGCAGTCGGCCAATTCGCGACATGCTGAAATCTCTTCCTCTACCAGACGTAGGCGAGGACTTCGCCGCCCACGCCGTTCTTCTTGGCCTGCTTGTCCGTCATCAGGCCGCTGGACGTCGAAATGATGGCCACGCCAAGGCCGCCCAGGACCCGCGGAAGGTTGTCCTTCTTCGCGTAGACCCGAAGGCCGGGCTTGGACACGCGACGGATGCCGGCGATGGAGCGCTCACGGGTGGGACCGTACTTCAGGGCCACCACCAGGTTCTTGCCCACCGGCGCGTCTTCGGTACGCCAGCTCTGGACGTAGCCCTCCTTCTGGAGGATCTCGGCGATGTGCGCCTTGATCTTGGAATACGGCATGATCACGCTGTCGTGGTATGCCGCGTTCGCGTTGCGCAGACGTGTGAGCATGTCTGCGATCGGGTCGGTCATCGTCATGGCCGATTGGCCCTTCCTCGCTGCGGTTTCCCCGGAGACGGAGCTCTCCCTCGGAGTCCGCTCCCCCACTCCTGTGGGGACCGTCCGGGGACCTGCCGCGTGGTCACGGGCATCGGGCGGGCTGCTGCCCGGCGCGATGCCCTGTCGGTTGAGAACACGTGTCCGACGGCGGGTTCATCGAACCCCTCCGTCTATCTGCCGGGGGTCGGCCAGGGCGGCCGACCCTACGAGCTCACTCGTTACCAGCTGGACTTGGTGATGCCCGGCAGCTCGCCCCGGTGCGCCATCTCACGGAAGCAGATGCGGCACAGGCCGAACTTCCGGAAAACGGCACGCGGGCGCCCGCACCGCGAGCATCGAGTATACGCACGAACCTGGAACTTCGGCTTCCGGTTCGCCTTGGCGATCAGAGCCTTCTTGGCCATCCCTACTCCCCTACGCTTCCTTGAAGGGGAACCCGAGCCGCTTGAGCAGGCTGCGCCCCTCCTCATCGTTGGTCGCCGTGGTGACAACCGTGATGTCCATGCCGCGCTGCCGGTCGATCTTGTCGGGGTCCACCTCGTGGAACATGACCTGCTCGGTCAGGCCGAAGGTGTAGTTCCCGTTACCGTCGAACTGCTTGGGGGACAGCCCGCGGAAGTCACGGATGCGCGGAAGCGCCAGGGAGAGCAGTCGGTCCAGGAACTCCCACATCCGGTCGCCGCGCAGCGTCACGCTGGCGCCGATGGGCTGCCCCTCACGCAGCTTGAACTGCGCGATGGACTTCTTGGCCCGGTTGACCCTGGGCTTCTGACCGGTGATGGCGGCGAGGTCGGTGATGGCGCCCTGGATGAGCTTGGCGTCCCGGGCCGCGTCACCGACACCCATGTTGACCACGATCTTGGTGAGACCGGGGACCTGCATGATGTTCTTGATGTCGAACTCTTCACGCAGGGCCGAGATGATCTCCTCGCGGTACTTCTGCTTGAGCCGCGGAATCTGCGGAGCGGCGATCTCGTTCGTGACCGTCATCAGATTTCCTTACCGGTGCGGCGGGAGATCCGAACCTTGCTGCCGTCTTCCTTGAAGCGGTAACCGACCCGGGTGGGCTTGCCGTCCTCAAGGAGCGCGACATTGCTCACGTGGATCGGCGCTTCCAGGGTGACGACCTCACCCTGCTGGCCACCCGCCTGGTTCGCCTTCTTGTGCTTCTTGATGAGGTTGACGCCCTCGACGACGACGCGCTGCTCCCTGGGAAGGGCCTTCTTGACCTTCCCCGTAGCGCCCTTGTCCTTACCGGCGATGACGATGACCTCGTCGTCCTTCTTGATCTTCATCGCCTAGAGCACCTCCGGCGCCAGCGAAATGATGCGCATGAACTTCCTGTCCCGCAGCTCGCGGCCGACCGGGCCGAAGATGCGGGTTCCCCGCGGGTCCCCACCGTCCTTGATGAGCACGGCGGCGTTCTCATCGAAGCGGATGTAGGAGCCGTCGGGACGTCGGCGCTCCTTGGTGGTGCGCACGACAACGGCCTTGACGACATCGCCCTTCTTGACACCCGCGCCGGGCAGGGCGTCCTTGACGGTCGCCACGATCGTGTCACCGATGCCCGCGTAGCGCCTGCCCGAGCCGCCAAGGACACGAATGGTCAGGATCTCCTTCGCACCCGTGTTGTCGGCGACCTTGAGTCGCGACTCCTGCTGAATCACGTCTGCTCCTGATATGTGCGCGCGGGTGCACCACCCGCGCTCGCTAGCTGGTCCGCCCCACCGCGGCGGTCGGCCTCCACCAACCGACCACCGCGGTGGGTCAGAGATCGCCGCTGCGATCCCTTACTTGGCCTTCTCCAGGATCTCCACGACGCGCCAGCGCTTGGTCGCGGACAGCGGACGGGTCTCCATCAGGCGGACCCGGTCACCGACACCGGCGACGTTCGCTTCGTCGTGGGCCTTGTACTTCGTGGTCCGGCGGATGATCTTGCCGTACAGCGGGTGCTTGACCCGGTCCTCCACCTCGACGACGACGGTCTTGTTCATCTTGTCGCTGACGACGTAACCCTCGCGCGTCTTGCGGTAGTTACGCTCCTGCGCCGTGGTCTTCTCACTCATCCGGCTGCTTCCTTCGTCTTGTCAGCCGACTCCTCGGCAGCCAGCGGCATGATGCCCAGCTCGTGCTCGCGCAGCACCGTGTAGATGCGAGCGATCTCGCGCTTCACGGTGCGCAACCGGCTGTTGTTGTCCAGCTGCCCGGTGGCGGCCTGAAAACGGAGGTTGAACAGCTCTTCCTTCGCCTCCTTGAGCTTGCCGACCAGCTCCTCGACGGAGTAGCCGCGCAGCTCGGTGGCGGTTAGGGACTTGGCCATCACTCCCCCGCCTCTCGCTTCACGAATTTGCACTTCATCGGCAGTTTGTGCATCGCCCTGCGAAGAGCCTCCTTCGCGACAGGCTCGGGCACACCCGCCAGCTCGAACATCACCCGGCCGGGCTTGACCGGAGCGACCCACCACTCCGGGGAACCCTTACCGGAACCCATACGGGTCTCGGCGGGCTTCTTGGTCAGCGGACGGTCCGGGAAGATGTTGATCCAGACCTTGCCACCACGGCGGATGTGGCGGGTCATCGCGATACGCGCCGCCTCGATCTGCCGGTTGGTGACGTATGCGGACTCCAGAGCCTGGATGCCGTACTCACCGAAGTGGACACTGGTACCGCCCTTGGCACGCCCCCGGAGGCTGGGGTGGTGCTGCTTGCGGTGCTTGACCTTGCGGGGAATGAGCATTGTCAGCTCTCCTCGTTCCCGGACTTCTCGGCCTTGGGGGCCTCAGTCGCCTGGGCGGTCGCCTTCTCGGCCTGCTGGCCGCCGCCACCGCCGCCACCGCCGCGGCGACGGCGCGCCGGACGCTCGCGGCGCTGGCCGCTCGCCGCACGCTGCGCGGCCTGGGCGGCCTCACGCTCGGCGCGGGTGGCGGGCGCCTCGCCCTTGTAGATCCAGACCTTCACACCGATACGGCCGAAGGTGGTACGCGCTTCGAAGAAGCCGTAGTCGATGTCGGCGCGCAGCGTGTGCAGCGGCACCCGGCCTTCGCGGTAGAACTCCGAGCGCGACATCTCGGCACCGCCGAGACGACCGCCGCACTGGATGCGAATGCCCTTGGCCCCGCTCTTCATCGCACTCTGCATGGCCTTACGCATGGCACGGCGGAACGCGACTCGGCTCGACAGCTGCTCCGCGACCCCCTGGGCGACGAGCTGTGCGTCGATCTCGGGGTTCTTGACCTCGAGGATGTTCAGCTGAACCTGCTTCTTGGTCAGCTTCTCGAGGTTGGCGCGGATGCGGTCGGCCTCCGCACCGCGGCGGCCGATGACGATGCCGGGCCGGGCGGTGTGGACGTCGACGCGGACACGCTCACGGGTGCGCTCGATCTCGACCTTGGAGATCCCGGCGCGCTCCATGCCGCGGGTCAGCATCCGGCGGATGGCCACGTCTTCCTTGACGTAGTCCTTGTACAGCTTGTCGGCGAACCACCGGCTCTTGAAGTCGGTGGTCACTCCGAGGCGGAACCCGTGCGGGTTGACCTTCTGTCCCACTATCGGGTCCTTTCCTTCGTCCTGGCCGACGAGGCGCCCGCGGTGTCACGCGGCTCGACCACCACGGTGATGTGGCTCGTCCGCTTGGTGACTCGGAACGCGCGACCGAAGCCTCGCGGCCGGATGCGCTTCAGAGTCGGTCCTTCGTCCACCCACGCACGGCTGACGACCAGCGTTTCACGGTCCAACTTGTCGTTGTGCTCGGCATTGGCGATGGCGCTCGCGAGCACCTTGCCCACCGGTTCACTTGCCGCCTGAGGTGCGAACCGGAGCACCGCCTGAGCCTCGTCAGCGGGCAGCCCGCGAATAAGGTCCACCACTCGGCGGGCCTTTCGGGGCGTGACGCGGACGAACCGCGCTTGTGCCCTCGTTCCCATCGCTTTTCCCTCGCTCACGGAAATCACCCCCACCACCGTGGGGCCCTGTGCTTCTTACCTGACCGGACACCCGCTAGCGGCGGCTGCGGCGGTCCTCCTTGACGTGGCTGCGGAAAGTGCGCGTGGGGGCGAACTCGCCGAGCTTGTGGCCGATCATCGACTCGGAGACGAACACGGGCACGTGCTTACGGCCGTCGTGCACGGCGATGGTGTGCCCGATCATCTCGGGGACGATCATGGAGCGGCGGGACCACGTCTTGATGACGTTCTTGGTGCCCTTCTCGTTCTGCTCCTCCACCTTCTTCATGAGGTGGTCGTCGACGAAGGGGCCCTTCTTAAGGCTGCGTGGCATCAGACGTGCTCCTTACCGCTTCTTCTTGCTACGCCGACGCACGATGAGCCGGTCGCTGGCCTTGCCCTTCTTACGGGTGCGGCCCTCGGGGTTGCCCCACGGGCTGACCGGGTGACGGCCACCGGAGGACTTGCCCTCACCACCACCGTGCGGGTGGTCGATCGGGTTCATCGCCACACCGCGGACGGTCGGGCGCTTGCCCTTCCACCGCATGCGGCCGGCCTTACCCCAGTTGATGTTGGACTGCTCGGCGTTTCCGACCTGTCCGACGGTCGCCCGGCAGGCGACCTCGACCTGGCGCATCTCGCCCGAGGGCATGCGCAGCGTCGCGTAGGCGCCTTCCTTGGCGAGCAGTTGGATCTGCGTCCCGGCGGAACGGCCCAGCTTGGCGCCGCCGCCCGGCTTGAGCTCGACCGCGTGCACGAACGTACCCGTGGGGATGTTGCGCAGCGGCAGGCAGTTGCCCGGCTTGATGTCGGCTCCGGGACCGTTCTCGACCCGGTCGCCCTGCTTGAGTCCGGCAGGAGCCAGGATGTAGCGCTTCTCGCCGTCCACGTAGTGGAGCAGCGCGATCCGTGCCGTGCGGTTCGGGTCGTACTCGATGTGGGCGACCTTGGCCGGGACGCCGTCCTTGTCGTGGCGGCGGAAGTCGATCACCCGGTAGGCGCGCTTGTGACCGCCGCCCTGGTGGCGGGCGGTGATGCGACCGTGGCCGTTACGCCCGCCCTTGGAGTGCAGCGGACGGACCAGGGACTTCTCCGGGGTCGAACGCGTGATCTCGACGAAGTCGCTCACGCTCGACCCGCGGCGTCCCGGGCTCGTTGGCTTGTACTTGCGAATGCCCATCTTTTTCGTGCATTCCTTACGTGTTAATCGAGATGAAACGGCACGGCGGTGGGATCAGACGCCGAAGATGTCGATCCGGTCGCCGTCCTTGAGGCTCACGATCGCGCGCTTGGTGTCGGGGCGCTTGCCGTAACCGAACCTGGTGCGCTTGCGCTTGCCCTTCCGGTTGATCGTGTTGACGGAGGTGACCTTCACGTCGAAGATCTGCTCCACCGCCATCTTGATCTGCGTCTTGTTGGCCTCGGGCCGGACCAGGAACGTGTACTTGTTCTGGTCCAGGAGTCCGTAGCTCTTCTCGGAGATCACCGGCTTGACGATGATGTCCCGAGGGTCGGGGATCTTCACTGGTCGTCCTCCTGAGACGCCGCGGTCGTGGTGCCCCTGGCGTGCGCCAGGAACTCCTCGTAACCGGCTTCGGTGAACACGATGTCGTCGGCGTAGAGCACGTCGTAGGTGTTGACCTGGTCGGCGTCGAGGATGTGCACCTCAGGCAGGTTCCGCAGCGCGATCCGGTTGTGCTCGTCGTCGCGCGCGAGGACCACCAGCACCTTGTCGGAGTCGGTGACCTGGCGCAGCGCCTTCAAAGCGGTCTGGGTGCGCTTGGTGGTGACGTCCTCGGCGACGAAGCCGCTGATGACGTGCACGCGTCCGTGCTGTGCCCGGTTGGAGAGGGCTCCGCGCAGGGCGGCGACCTTCATCTTCTTGGGCGTCCGCTGGCTGTAGTCGCGCGGCTTGGGGCCGTGCACCGTGCCACCGCCGGCGAACTGCGGTGCGCGGACGGAGCCCTGACGGGCCCGACCGGTGCCCTTCTGGCGGTACGGCTTCTTGCCGCCGCCGCGGACCTCGCCCCGGGTCTTGGTGGAGTGCGTGCCCTGACGGCCCGCGGCCTCCTGGGCGATCACGACCTGGTGCATCAGCGGAATGTTGATCTTCTGGGCGAAGATCTCGTCGGGAAGCTCGACGCTTCCCTTGGCCGCGCCGTCGCGGTCCTTGACCTCGATGGTCGCCATGGCTTACTTGACCCCCTTCACGGCGGTGCGGACGAGGACCAGGCCGCCGTTGGGGCCGGGAACCGCACCCTTGACCAGAAGGAGGCCCTTCTCGGTGTCGACCGAGTGCACGGTGAGGTTCTGAACGGTCCGACGCACGTTGCCCATGCGACCGGCCATCCGCAGACCCTTGAAAACGCGGCCCGGAGTGGCACAGCCACCGATGGAACCGGGCGAGCGGTGCTTGCGCTGGGTGCCGTGAGAGGCGCTGAGGCCGCGGAAGCCGTGGCGCTTCATGACACCGGCGAACCCCTTGCCCTTGGTCTTGCCGGTGACGTCGACCTTCTGCCCGGCCTCGAACACGTCCGCGGTGATCTCCTGGCCCAGCGTGTACTCGCTGGCGTCGGAGGTGCGCACCTCGACGTAGTGGCGGCGCGGGGTGAGGTCGTGCCTGCGCAGGTAGTCGCCGAGCGGCTTCTTCACCTTGCGCGGGTTGATCTGGCCGTAGCCGAGCTGGACGGCGGAGTACCCGTCGGTCTCCGGGGTGCGGACGCGAGTCACGACAGCCGGACCGGCCTTCAGCACCGTCACCGGCACGACTTTGCCGGACTCGTCGAAGACCTGGGTCATGCCGAGCTTTTCGCCCAGAACTCCCTTGATCTGCTTGGTCGTCATGTCTTCAGCGTCCCTCAGAGCTTGATCTCGATGTCGACGCCGGCCGGAAGGTCGAGTCGCATGAGCGAGTCGACGGTCTTCGGCGTCGGGTCGATGATGTCGATCAGCCGCTTGTGCGTGCGCATCTCGAAGTGCTCACGCGAGTCCTTGTACTTGTGCGGCGATCGGATGACGCAGTAAACGTTCTTCTCCGTCGGCAACGGCACCGGGCCCGCGACCTGCGCGCCGGTCCTCGTCACAGTCTCGACGATGCTGCGTGCCGAGCTGTCGATGACCTCGTGGTCATAGGCCTTGAGCCGGATGCGGATCTTCTGTCCCGCCATGGTGGCCTTTTCGTCCTTCGCTTCAGTGTCCTAGAGGCGCGGCGCCGTAATGGGCCAGTGCGCTCCGGAGGAACTCCCCGTTGAGGCTCTATTCACCTGAGAAACTGCTACAGGGCTGTCCCCTGAGGTGGCATCACCGCTAAGAGCCCGATGACGTCCTTCATGGTGTCGGGCGGCCGAGTCACTGACGGACCCGACCGCCCGACAACGGTCGTGCTACTTGACGATCTTGGTGACGCGACCCGCGCCGACGGTCCGACCACCCTCGCGGATGGCGAACTTCAGACCCTCTTCCATCGCGACCGGCTGGATCAGCTGGACGCTCATCGCGGTGTTGTCACCCGGCATGACCATCTCGGTGCCCTCGGGCAGCGTGACGACGCCGGTGACGTCCGTGGTGCGGAAGTAGAACTGCGGGCGGTAGTTGTTGAAGAAGGGCGTGTGGCGGCCACCCTCGTCCTTGGACAGGATGACGACCTGAGCCTCGAACTCGGTGTGCGGGGTGGTGGTGCCCGGCTTGATGACGACCTGGCCGCGCTCCACCTCCTCGCGCTTGATACCGCGCAGCAGCAGACCGACGTTGTCACCGGCCTGGCCCTGGTCGAGCAGCTTGCGGAACATCTCCACACCGGTGACGGTGGTGGTCAGCTTCTCTTCCTTGATGCCGACGATGTCGACGGTCTCGTTGACGTTGATGACACCGCGCTCGATGCGGCCGGTGACGACGGTGCCGCGACCGGTGATCGAGAAGACGTCCTCGATCGGCATCAGGAACGGCTTCTCGATGTCACGCTCCGGCTCGGGGATGGTCTCGTCGACGGCCTGCATGAGCTCCAGGATCTTCTGGGCCCACTCGGAGTCGCCTTCGAGGGCCTTCAGAGCGGAGACGCGGACCACGGGGACCTCGTCGCCCGGGAACTCGTACTCGCTGAGCAGGTCGCGGACCTCGAGCTCGACCAGCTCGAAGATCTCCTCGTCGTCCACCATGTCGGCCTTGTTCAGGGCCACGACGATGTAGGGGACGCCGACCTGGCGGGCCAGGAGCACGTGCTCCTTGGTCTGCGGCATCGGGCCGTCGGTGGCGGCGACCACCAGGATCGCGCCGTCCATCTGGGCGGCACCGGTGATCATGTTCTTCACGTAGTCCGCGTGACCGGGGCAGTCCACGTGCGCGTAGTGGCGGCTCTCGGTCTGGTACTCCACGTGCGCGATGGAGATGGTGATACCGCGCTCGCGCTCCTCGGGAGCTTTGTCGATGTCCTCGAAGGGCGTGAACGGGTTCAGGTCCGGGTACGCGTCGTGCAGGACCTTGGTGATCGCCGCGGTCAGCGTGGTCTTGCCGTGGTCGATGTGACCGATGGTGCCGATGTTTACGTGCGGCTTGGTCCGCTCGAACTTGGCCTTCGCCACTGGATTTCTCCTAGACGTACAGGTTGCTTGGCTGGACTGGTAAGGGTGTCGTGGCTATTCGCCGCGGGCCTTCGCAACGATCTCCTGGGAGACGTTGGAGGGGACCTCCGCATAGGAGTCGAACACCATCGTGTAGTTGGCCCGACCCTGGGTACGGCCGCGCAGGTCGCCCACGTAGCCGAACATCTCCGACAGCGGAACGAGTGCCTTGACGACACGGGCCCCGGCACGCTCCTCCATGGACTGGATCTGACCGCGCCGGCTGTTCAGGTCACCGATCACGTCGCCCATGTAATCCTCGGGCGTGGTGACCTCGACCGCCATGACCGGCTCCAGGATGACCGGCTTGGCCCTGCTCGCCGCTTCCTTGAAAGCCATGGAACCGGCGACCTTGAAGGCAAGCTCGGAGGAGTCGACGTCGTGGTAGGCGCCGTCCTGGAGGGTCACCTTAATCCCGACCAGCGGGTATCCGGCGAGGACACCGAACTGGGCGGCCTCCTGGCATCCGGCGTCGACCGACGGGATGTACTCCCGCGGGATACGGCCACCGGTGATGTTGTTGACGAACTCGTAGCCCGCGCTGTCGCCGTCACCGTCGACCGCGAGCGGTTCGAGGTCGATGACCACCCGGCCGTACTGACCGGAGCCACCCGTCTGCTTCTTGTGGGTGTAGTCGACCTTCTCGACCTTGCGGCGGATGGTCTCACGGTAGGCCACCTGGGGCTTACCGATGTTGGCCTCGACCTTGAACTCGTCGCGCATGCGGTTGACGAGGACCTCGAGGTGCAGCTCGCCCATACCGGAGATGACGGTCTGCCCGGTCTCCTCGTCGGTGGCGACCCGGAAGGAGGGGTCCTCCTCCGCGAGACGCTGGATCGCGGTGCCGAGCTTCTCCTGGTCGCTCTTGGTCTTGGGCTCGATGGCGACCTCGATGACGGGAGCCGGGAAGGTCATCGACTCCAGGACGATCGGGTTCGCGGGGTCGCACAGCGTCTCGCCGGTGGTGGTGTCCTTCAGACCCATGACCGCGACGATGTCACCGGCACCCACACGCGCGATCTCCTCGCGCTTGTTGGCGTGCATCCGGTAGATCTTGCCGATGCGCTCCTTGCGGCCCTTGATGCTGTTGAGGACCTGCTTGCCGGCCTCCAGCACACCGGAGTAGACGCGCAGGTAGGTCAGCTTGCCCAGGTGCGGGTCGCTCATGATCTTGAACGCCAGCGCGGACAGGGGCTCCTCTTCGCTGGGCTTGCGGTGGAGTTTGGTCTCCTCCGACTCGTCCTTGGGGTCGTGGCCCTCGATCGCCTCGACGTCCAGCGGCGACGGCAGGTAGGTGACGATCGCGTCCAGGAGGGGCTGCACGCCCTTGTTCTTGAACGCGGTGCCGCACAGCACCGGAACCGCGGTGCCGGCGACCGTGGCGCGGCGGATGGCCGGAACGAGCTGCTCCACGGTGGGCTCCTGGCCCTCCAGGTACAGCTCCATGATCTCGTCGTCGGCCTCGGCGAGGGTCTCGACGAGCTGCTCGTGTCCTTCGCGCGCGGCGTCGACGTGCGTCGCCGGGATGTCGACGGTGTCGTACATCTCGCCCTTGCTGGCCTCGTCGCTCCAGACGTATGCCTTCATGCGGACGAGGTCGATGACGCCCTTGAAGTCGGACTCGGCGCCGATCGGCAGCTGGACGGGCAGCGGGTTGGCGCCGAGTCGGTCACGGATCATGTCGACACAACGCTGGAACTCCGCGCCGATCTTGTCCATCTTGTTGACGAAGCAGATCCGCGGCACGTTGTACCGGTCGGCCTGGCGCCACACCTGCTCCGACTGCGGCTCGACGCCTTCCTTGCCGTCGAACACGGCGACCGCGCCGTCAAGGACACGCAGCGAACGCTCGACCTCGACGGTGAAGTCGACGTGGCCGGGCGTGTCGATGATGTTGATCGTGGTGTCGTTCCAGTGGCAGGTCGTCGCGGCGGACGTGATCGTGATGCCGCGCTCCTGCTCCTCCTTCATCCAGTCCATGGTGGCCGCGCCATCGTGGACCTCACCGAGTT
This sequence comes from Thermobifida halotolerans, assembly GCF_003574835.2. Classification (NCBI taxonomy): domain Bacteria; kingdom Bacillati; phylum Actinomycetota; class Actinomycetes; order Streptosporangiales; family Nocardiopsidaceae; genus Thermobifida; species Thermobifida halotolerans. The sequence continues at coordinate 3,644,190 of NZ_CP063196.1, forward strand.
TGTAGTTGACACCGGTGTAGAAGAGGATTCGCTCGGTCGTCGTGGTCTTGCCCGCGTCGATGTGCGCCATGATCCCGATGTTGCGGACCTTGGCAAGGTCAAGAGCAGTGGTAGCCATGTGGCTCGTCTTCTCTCGGTCTCTCGTGTGGAAAACCCGCGGGGGTTACCAGCGGTAGTGCGCGAAGGCCTTGTTGGACTCCGCCATCTTGTGGGTGTCCTCACGTCGCTTGACAGCGGCGCCCAGACCGTTGCTGGCGTCGACCAGCTCGTTCATGAGGCGCTCGGTCATGGTCTTCTCACGGCGCTGGCGGGCGTACTGGACCAGCCAGCGCAGCGCCAGCGTGGTGCTGCGCGACGCGCGGACCTCGACCGGCACCTGGTAGGTGGCGCCACCGACACGGCGGCTGCGCACCTCAAGGGTGGGCTTGACGTTGTCGAGGGCCCGCTTGAGAACCACCAGCGGGTCCTGCCCGGTCTTCTCCCGGGCACCCTCAAGAGCGTTGTAGACGATCGACTGGGCCAGGGAACGCTTGCCGTCCAGCAGCACCTTGTTGATGAGTGCGGTGACCAGCGGCGATCCATAGACCGGGTCGGTGATCAGCTGGCGCTTCGGCGCCGGTCCCTTGCGCGGCATTTACTTCTCCTTCTTGGCGCCGTAGCGGCTACGAGCCTGCTTGCGGTTGCGAACGCCCTGCGTGTCGAGCGCACCGCGGACGATGCGGTAGCGCACGCCCGGCAGGTCCTTCACACGGCCACCGCGCACGAGCACGATGGAGTGCTCCTGGAGGTTGTGGCCAACACCGGGAATGTAGGCGGTGACCTCGATCTGGCTGCTCAGCCGGACACGGGCCACCTTCCGCAGCGCAGAGTTCGGCTTCTTCGGCGTGGTCGTGTAGACACGTGTGCACACGCCGCGACGCTGCGGGCTTCCCTTGAGCGCCGGGGTCTTGTTCTTCGAAACCTTGGTCTTGCGGCCCTTACGGACCAGCTGCTGAATCGTGGGCACCGCGTCTCCGTCTTCCCTCTTGACCTACGCCGGTTCCATAGCCGATGGATGCGCTATGACCTGCTGGATTTCCCGTTCCCCCCGACCCACGCATTCGGGCGTGTCGCCCCGGATTCCACGCACGGTGGAGCGAAAACGCCCGACCAGTGGCCGATTGTCATGGGAGGAGGTGTCACGCGCCGCTCTCCCCGTCGCCCGCTGAACAGGGACAGACACAAAAAGCGCACACGTGTGACCCGTAGACTCACGGGCACGAAGTTGGAGACTACCCAACAGAGATCACCCGGTCAAAATCAGGTGACCTCGTTGGGCGTCCGCACTTCGCAGCCTCATGCTGCCGTAGGTCTCCTCATAGTGTACGGCTTGTCAAGAGTGGTCGCGTTGTTTTTCCGGGCCGCACGGACACGCTTTCCCATAGCGTGGGCGAATTCTCGGTAAACCCTCCCACCCTGTCCCGACTCGCCTCCCGGGGTCAGGACAGCAGCAGGGCGCCACCTCCCGCGAGCACGCTCACCGCGATCCCGATGCAGGCGAGCACCGTGCCCGCCTTGACCAACTGCTCGCCTTCGAGGTGGCCGCGCGAGGTCCGGATGTTCCGCTTCGCCTTGGGTCCCAGAACCAGCGCGATCACCGCGAGCAGCAGACCGACGCCCGGGATCAGGGAGAAGATGCCGAGCCACAGGGTCGCGGTGGCCAGACCCTCCGTCTCGGGCCACACGTCGATGTTGTCGTAACCGGGGTAGTCGGAAGCCGTTCCGCCGAGCGGCTCGCTGAAGCCGGGGAACTCCTCGACGATCTTGTCCCTCTTCCGGGTACGGGAGCGTCCCTCCCGTACCGGCTCGGGGTAGTAGCGGTCGTCGACGTCGTCGTAGTAGTCGTCGTCCGGTTCCTCACGCCGGTCCCGGTCGTCGTCGTGGGAGGCGTCGTCCCCGCGCCATCCGCTGCCGTACCGCTCGGTCTCCGGGTCGACCGCCGCCAGAGTCTGGGTACCCTCCGCCTGGTCGAAACGGTGGTCGTCGTCCTCGTAGCCGTCATAGCCGTCGTGGTCGCGACGGCGGTCACCGCGGTCCGGGGCGTCGTAGTCGTAGTCGTCGTAGTCGTCGTAGTCGTCGGAACCGCGGTGGGAGTACTCGGTGTCCCGGCGTCCGTCGTAGCCCAACTCGTCGTAGCGGGACCCGTGGTCCGCGGAGTGATCGCCGTACTCCGTCTCACCACGGAGATACCGTTCGGCGGCCAGGGCGTCGTCTCCGAGTTCGGGCGGCAGAGGAACCGCGCCGGTGTTCTCCTTGACGATCCCTTCCGCCAGGTTCCAGTTGTCGACCTCGTTCTGGGAGGCCAGTTCCTTGGTGCGTGCCCTGGCCTGCTCGTCGGCGATGGCCAGCAGCGGGTCCGCGGACGCGGGGGCCTCCGGGGACGCCTCCTCGTGCCGTGCCTCGGGCTCGGACGCTCCGGCCTCCTCCTCCGCCGCGTCCAGAGTCTCGCCCGACCGGTCCCAGCGGTCGCCGTCGTCATCCGCCGTGTCCCAGGTGTTCTGGTCGGTCTCTCCAGGGCTCCAGGACAACTCCGTGTCGAGGGAGGCCGTCAGGGACGTGTCGACGTCGGCGGGCCGTCCGGCGGCCCGCTCCGCGATCTCGCGCACGCTTTCGGGCAACCGCGGATCATCCCGGCTGAACGCCCAGGTGTTTCCGCTGCCGCTGCCCAGCGACCCACCGAGCGAGGAGTCAGCCGCACCACGCGACTCCCACTCCTCACCCCGATCCCAGTCAGACACCCCGAGATCCGAAGCAGAAGCAGCACCCTCACCAAGACCGCCGCCCACACCGGAAGAAGTCCCCCACCCGGTATCAGCACCCAGCGACCCACCAAGCGAGGAATCAGCCGCACCACGCGACTCCCACTCCTCACCCCGATCCCAGTCAGACACCCCGAGATCCGAAGCAGAAGCAGCACCCTCACCAAGACCGCCGCCCACACCGGAAGAAGTCCCCCACCCGGTATCAGCACCCAGCGACCCACCAAGCGAGGAATCAGCCGCACCACGCGACTCCCACTCCTCACCCCGATCCCAGTCAGACACCCCGAGATCCGAAGCAGAAGCAGCACCCTCACCAAGACCGCCGCCCACACCGGAAGAAGTCCCCCACCCGGGGTAGTCGCTGCCGTGCTGCTGGTGGTAGGGCGGCACCAGTCGGTTCGGGTCGGACGGGGACTGGTCGCTGTCCCTGGTGGGAATGCGGTAGATGCTCGTGGGATCGAGCGGCCGGTCGGTCCGCCCGTCGACCGATTCGGCGCTCCGCTCCGCCGGCGATGCACCGCTGTTGTCGGCCGGAGCCGCGTGGGACCGCTCGGCCCCGGCGGAGTAACCGGTGAGGGAGTCGTCCGTGCTCCGCGGTGACCAGTCGTCGGTGGACCATTCCGGCTGGCTTTCCGGCCCCGCGGTGTCCTCGGCCGACCGCGCGCCGAACGTCGACGACAGACCGAGGTCGTACCCCGAATCACCGGAGGCCGAGGACTCTTCCGGCACCGGAGTGTCCAACCGGTAGGTGGCGCCCCGCTCAGCGCCCGTGTCGGCTCCCCATGCCTCCGGCCCCGCGGTGTCCTCGGCCGACCGCGCGCCGAACGTCGACGACAGACCGAGGTCGTACCCCGAATCACCGGAGGCCGAGGACTCTTCCGGCACCGGAGTGTCCAACCGGTAGGTGGCGCCCTGCACGAACGACGTGGTCGTTCTCTCGGCCCCTCCGGAAGCGGACGGAGACGCCGGGGCGGTCCCGGACGTGTACAAGTCCTCGGGCCGGTAGGACCGCGAGGAGAGGTCGTAGGAGGGCCCGGGGCCCGGATCACCGCCCGCCTCCACGGCGTCGTCCTGCTCGGTGCGTCCGGTCCCGCCCGCCGGTTCCCCCCCGTAGGGGGCCCGCGGCGGCAGATCGAAGGGGTAGTCGCTCGTCGAGGACCCGGATGCCGTGTCTTCGGGCTGCCCCAGGTCGCTCAATGCCGCGGGGTACGGCTCGGCCATTCCAGGGGTGCCGGCCCCGTACCCGCCGAGACCCGGGTATCCGCCGCTGTTCGGGTATCTCGGACTCGACAGAGCGTCGTGGTGATCCGATGACTCTCCACGCGCGGGATCGTCCTGGTCGTCCTGCCGATCCCCGTATGGGTCTCGGTACTCCGCCTGAGTCCGGTACCGCTCGTTACTCGGCTGGAACCAGGAGCCCGCAGCGTCCTGCGTCCGCTCCTGCCCGCCGTGGGGCCGGTCCGGCACTCCCCCGTTTTCGGTCACTGTCCTTGATCTCCCGACCGCACTTGCGCGCCCAACAGATTCTCCCACGAGTATGTCAACCGGTAACGACGGACGGCGGTAGTGCCGCCCTTCTCGAGATGCACTACCGCCGTCACTCAGGCTCAACCGGTCGTCACCGATCGGTTCCGGGTCACCTGTTGTAGGGCCCGAAATCGTAGTCCTCCAGCGGGACGGCCTCACCCGACCCCTGACCGAACGTGTACTCGCTGGGCTCCTCGTAGGAGGACACCGAGTACATCGAGGCCTTGGCCTCTTCCGTGGGCTCGACCCGGATGTTTCGGTACTGCGGCATACCGGTACCGGCCGGGATGAGCTTACCGATGATGACGTTCTCCTTGAGACCGAGCAGCGGGTCGCTCTTGCCGTGGATGGCGTTCTCGGTGAGGACCCGGGTGGTCTCCTGGAAGGAGGCCGCGGACAGCCACGACTCCGTGGCCAGCGAGGCCTTGGTGATGCCGAGGAGGACGGGGCGGGCCGAGGCGGGCTGGCCACCTTCGGCCACGACCTGACGGTTGATCGCCTCGAACTTGGGGCGCTCGACCATCTCACCCGGGAGCAGCTTGGTGTCGCCCGACTCCAGGATGTTCACCCGCTTGAGCATCTGCCGCACGATGATCTCGATGTGCTTGTCGTGGATCGAGACACCCTGCGACTTGTAGACCTCCTGGACCTCGGAGACGAGGTGCTGCTGCACCGCGCGCGGGCCGAGGATCCGCAGGACCTCGTGCGGGTTGACGGCACCCTGGATCAGCTTCTGGCCGACGTCGACGTGCTGCCCCTCCTCGACCAACAGCGGAGCCCGCATGGGGACCGGGTAGGCGATCTCGTCGGAGCCGTCGTCCGGGATGAGGATGATCTTACGGCTCTTCTCGGTCTCCTCGATCCGGATACGGCCCTCCACCTCGCTGATCGGGGCCACACCCTTGGGGATACGGGCCTCGAAGAGCTCCTGCACACGCGGCAGACCGTGGGTGATGTCCTGACCCGCCGAACCGCCCATGTGGAAGGTCCGCATGGTCAGCTGGGTGCCGGGCTCACCGATGGACTGCGCGGCGATGATGCCGATGGCCTCGCCGACGTCCACCGACTTGCCGGTGGCCAGGGAGCGGCCGTAGCACGTGCTGCACACGCCCACCTTGGCCTCGCACACCAGCGAGCTGCGCACCCGCACCCGGGTGACGCCCGCCGCGACCAGCCTGTCGATCAGGGCCTCGGTCGTGTCGCTCAGCCTGGGCGCGATGACCTCGCCGTTGACGACGACGTCCTCCGCCAGCGTCCGGCCGAAACCGGTGTTCTCGACGTTGTGCTTGCGCACGACGGTCCCGTCGGGACGCGCCTCGCCGATCTCCTGCCACAGGGAGCGGTCGGTGCCGCAGTCGATCTCGCGGACGATGACGTCCTGGGCGACGTCCACCAGACGCCGGGTGAGGTACCCGGAGTCGGCGGTGCGCAGCGCCGTGTCCGCCAGGCCCTTGCGCTGACCGTGGGTGGAGATGAAGTACTCCAGCACCGACAGGCCCTCCCGGTAGGAGGACTTGATCGGACGCGGGATCGTCTCACCCTTGGTGTTGGAGACCAGGCCGCGGATACCGGCGATCTGGCGGACCTGCATGGGGTTACCGCGGGCGCCGGAGTTGACCATCATCCACACCGTGTTGTCGGCGGGCGAGTTGGCCTCCATGTCCTCGGCGACCTCGTTGGTGGCCTTGGTCCAGATCTCGGTCAGCTCCTGACGGCGCTCGTCGTCGCTGATCAGACCGCGGTCGTAGTCGCGCTGGATCTTCTCGGCCCGCTTCTCGTAGTTGTCGAGGATCTGCTGCTTGTTCGGCGGCGGGACCACGTCGCTGATACTGATGGTCAGCCCCGAGCGGGTGGCCCAGTGGTACCCGGCGTCCTTGAGGGCGTCCAGCGTGGTGGCCACCTGGACCTTGGGGTACTTCTCGGCGAGTTCGGTCACCAGAGCGGACAGTTGCTTCTTGCCCATCTGGTGGTTGACGAACGGGTAGTCCTCGGGCGTGGTCTCGTTGAACAGGTACCGGCCGAGGGTGGTCTCCAGCAGGTACGGCTGTCCCGGCTGGTGGCCCTCGGGGGCCTGCCAGTCCGCCGGCGGCACGACGTCGCCCTCGACGCGCAGTGTGATCCGCGCCTGGAGGTCGAGTTCCTCCAGGTCGTAGGCCATGATGGCCTCGCCGGGGGTGCTGAAGGCCCGGCCCTCTCCCTTCGCGCCCTCCTTGAGGGTGGTCAGGTAGTACAGACCGATGACCATGTCCTGGGTGGGCATGGTGACCGGCTTGCCGTCGGAGGGCTTGAGGATGTTGTTCGTGGCGAGCATCAGAATGCGCGCCTCGGCCTGCGCCTCCGCCGACAGCGGCAGGTGGACCGCCATCTGGTCACCGTCGAAGTCCGCGTTGAACGCGGTGCACACGAGCGGGTGGATCTGGATGGCCTTGCCCTCGACCAGTTGCGGCTCGAACGCCTGGATGCCCAGGCGGTGCAGGGTGGGCGCACGGTTGAGCAGCACCGGGTGTTCGGTGATGACCTCTTCGAGCACGTCCCACACCACCGGGCGGGAGCGCTCGACCATGCGCTTGGCGCTCTTGATGTTCTGCGCGTGGTTCAGGTCGACCAGGCGCTTCATCACGAACGGCTTGAACAGCTCCAGCGCCATCTGCTTGGGCAGTCCGCACTGGTGCAGCTTGAGCTGCGGACCGACCACGATGACCGAACGGCCGGAGTAGTCGACCCGCTTGCCCAGCAGGTTCTGGCGGAACCGCCCCTGCTTGCCCTTGAGCATGTCCGACAGCGACTTGAGCGGACGGTTGCCCGGCCCGGTGACGGGACGGCCGCGGCGGCCGTTGTCGAACAGCGCGTCGACGGCCTCCTGGAGCATCCGCTTCTCGTTGTTGACGATGATCTCGGGCGCGCCGAGATCGAGGAGCCGCTTGAGCCGGTTGTTGCGGTTGATCACCCGGCGGTACAGGTCGTTCAGGTCGGAGGTGGCGAAGCGGCCACCGTCGAGCTGGACCATCGGACGCAGGTCCGGCGGGATGACCGGGACGCAGTCCAGCACCATGCCCATCGGGCTGTTGCGGGTGTTGAGGAACGCCGAGACGACCTTGAGCCGCTTGAGGGCGCGGGCCTTCTTCTGGCCCTTGCCGCTGCGGATGGTCTCGCGGAGCTTCTCGGCCTCGGCGTCGAGGTCGAAGTTGGCCAGACGCTCCTTGATGGCCTGGGCGCCCATGCCGCCGCGGAAGTACTTGCCGAAGCGGTCCCGCATCTCGCGGTAGAGCAGCTCGTCGCCTTCGAGGTCCTGGACCTTGAGGCTCTTGAAGCGGCTCCAGACCTCTTCGAGCCGGTCGATCTCGCGCTGGGCGCGGTCACGGATCTGCCGCATCTCACGCTCGGCGGCCTCGCGCACCTTGCGGCGCGCGTCGCCCTTGGCGCCCTGCTCCTCCAGCTCGGCCAGGTCGGCCTCGAGCTTGCGGTGGCGTTCCTCCACCGCGGAGTCGCGGCGCTGTTCCAGGTGCTGCCGCTCGACGGAGATCCTGGCCTCCAGGGACGGCAGGTCGCGCTCGCGGGCCTCGGTGTCCACCCAGGTGACCATGTAGGCCGCGAAGTAGATGACCTTCTCCAGGTCCTTCGGGGCCAGGTCGAGCAGGTACCCCAGGCGGCTGGGCACGCCCTTGAAGTACCAGATGTGGGTCACGGGCGCGGCGAGTTCGATGTGTCCCATGCGTTCACGCCGGACCTTCGCCCGGGTGACCTCGACACCGCAGCGCTCGCAGATGATGCCCTTGAAGCGGACGCGCTTGTACTTACCGCAGTAGCACTCCCAGTCCCGGGTCGGACCGAAGATCTTCTCGCAGAAGAGTCCGTCCTTCTCCGGCTTGAGGGTTCGGTAGTTGATGGTCTCCGGCTTCTTGACCTCGCCGTGCGACCACTGGCGGATGTCGTCAGCGGTGGCGAGGCCAATCCGGAGCTCGTCGAAGAAGTTGACGTCGAGCACTTAATTCGTCCCCTGCTCTTGGATTGCGGAATCAGACCTCTTCGACACTGCTCGGCTCACGCCGACCAAGGTCGATACCCAGTTCTTCCGCCGCACGGAAAACGTCCTCGTCGCTGTCGCGCATCTCGATCGACATACCGTCGCTGGAGAGCACCTCCACGTTGAGGCAGAGCGACTGCATCTCCTTGATGAGCACCTTGAAGGACTCGGGGATGCCGGGCTCGGGAATGTTCTCGCCCTTGACGATCGCCTCGTAGACCTTGACTCGGCCGGTGACGTCGTCGGACTTGATGGTGAGCAGTTCCTGGAGGGCGTAGGCGGCACCGTAGGCCTCCAGCGCCCACACCTCCATCTCGCCGAAGCGCTGACCGCCGAACTGCGCCTTACCACCCAGCGGCTGCTGGGTGATCATCGAGTACGGTCCGGTGGAACGGGCGTGGATCTTGTCGTCCACCAGGTGGTGCAGCTTCAGGAAGTAGGTGTAGCCGACCGCGACCGGCTCCTTGAAGGGCTCACCGGTACGTCCGTCGAACAGCCGGGCCTTGCCGTGCTCGTTGACCAGGACGTCGCCGTCCTCGTCGGGCAGGACGGAGGCCAGCAGGCCGCCGATCTCGTCCTCGCGCACACCGTCGAAGACGGGGGTGGCGACCCTGGAGTTCGGCTGGGCCTCGTGCGCCTCGATGGCGTGCAGCCTGCGCTTCCACTCGGTGTCGTCCCCGTCGACCTTCCACCCGTGTTTGGCGAGCCATCCCAGGTGGATCTCCAGGATCTGGCCGACGTTCATCCGGCCGGGCACGCCCAGCGGGTTGAGCACGATGTCGACCGGGGTGCCGTCCTCCAGGAACGGCATGTCCTCCTGGGGCAGGATCTTGGCGATGACGCCCTTGTTGCCGTGCCGGCCGGCGAGCTTGTCGCCGTCGGTGATCTTGCGCTTCTGGGCCACGTACACGCGGACCAGCTCGTTCACGCCGGGAGGAAGCTCGTCGCCCTCCTCGCGGCTGAACACGCGCACGCCGATGACCTTGCCGGACTCGCCGTGCGGCACCTTCAGGGAGGTGTCGCGGACCTCGCGCGCCTTCTCACCGAAGATCGCGCGCAGCAGGCGCTCCTCGGGGGTCAGCTCGGTCTCACCCTTGGGGGTGACCTTACCGACCAGGATGTCACCGTCGACGACCTCGGCACCGATGCGGATGATGCCGCGCTCGTCCAGGTCGGCGAGGACCTCCTCGCTGACGTTGGGGATCTCGCGGGTGATCTCCTCGGGCCCCAGCTTGGTGTCGCGGGCGTCGACCTCGTGCTCCTCGATGTGGATCGAGGACAGGACGTCGTCCTGGACGACGCGCTGGGACAGCACGATGGCGTCCTCGTAGTTGTGGCCCTCCCAGGACATGTACGCCACGAGGAGGTTCTTGCCCAGCGACATCTCACCGTGGTCGGTGGACGGGCCGTCGGCGAGCACCTGGCCCTCCTCGACCCGCTGGCCCTCGTCGACGATGGGCCGCTGGTTGAAGCAGGTGCCCTGGTTGGTGCGCTTGAACTTGTGCACCCGGTAGGTCTTGCGGGTGCCGTCGTCGGCCGCGACGGTGACGTAGTCGGCGGTGACGTCCTCGACGACACCGGCCTTCTCGGCCAGGATCACGTCTCCGGCGTCGGTGGCCGCACGGTACTCCATGCCGGTGCCCACCAGCGGGGCCTCGGCACGCAGCAGCGGGACCGCCTGGCGCTGCATGTTGGAGCCCATGAGCGCGCGGTTGGCGTCGTCGTGCTCCAGGAACGGGATCATGGCGGTGGCGACCGACACCATCTGGCGCGGCGAGATGTCCATGTACTGGACCTCGCCCGCGGCGACGGACTCGAACTCCCCGCCCTTGCGCCGGGCCAGCACCCGGCTTTCGGCGAACGTGCCGTCGGCGTTGACCGGCGTGTTCGCCTGGGCGATGACGTAGCGGTCCTCCTCGTCGGCGGTGAGGTAGACGACCTCGTCGGTCAGCCTGCCGTCGACCACCCTGCGGTAGGGGGTCTCGACGAAGCCGAAGGAGTTGACCCGGCCGTAGGCCGCGAGCGAGCCGATCAGACCGATGTTGGGGCCTTCGGGCGTCTCGATCGGGCACATGCGGCCGTAGTGCGACGGGTGCACGTCGCGGACCTCGAAGCCCGCCCGCTCACGGGACAGACCGCCCGGTCCCAGCGCCGACAGGCGGCGCTTGTGGGTGAGCCCGGCCAGCGGGTTGGTCTGGTCCATGAACTGGGAGAGCTGGCTGGTGCCGAAGAACTCCCGGATGGAGGCGACGACCGGCCGGATGTTGATCAGGGTCTGCGGCGTGATCGCCTCGACGTCCTGGGTGGTCATGCGCTCACGCACGACGCGTTCCATCCGGGCCAGACCCAGTCGGACCTGGTTCTGGATGAGTTCGCCGACGGTGCGCAGGCGGCGGTTGCCGAAGTGGTCGATGTCGTCGGTCTCGACCGGGAACGTGCCCTGGGGGCGCTCCAGCTCCTTCTCGCCGGCGTGCAGCCGCACGAGGTAGTCGACCGTGGCGACGATGTCCTCTTCGGTGAGCGTGCCCTGCGTGATGTCGGTGTCGAGCCCCAGCTTCTTGTTGATCTTGTAGCGGCCGACCTTGGCGAGGTCGTAGCGCTTGGGGTTGAAGTAGAGGTTCTCCAGCAGGGTCTGCGCGGACTCCTTCGTGGGCGGCTCACCCGGACGGAGCTTGCGGTAGATGTCCAGCAGCGCGTCATCGGTGCCGGCGGTGGGGTCCTTCTCCAGCGTGTTGCGGATGGACTCGTAGTCGCCGAAGCGCTCCAGGATCTGGTCGGTGGTCCAGCCCAGCGCCTTGAGCAGGACGGTGACGCCCTGCTTGCGCTTGCGGTCGATGCGGACACCGACGAAGTCGCGCTTGTCGATCTCGAACTCCAGCCAGGCGCCCCGCGACGGGATGATCTTGCACCCGTAGAGGTCCTTGTCGGAGGACTTGTCGACCTGGCGGTCGAAGTACACGCCGGGAGAACGGACAAGCTGGGAGACGACGACGCGCTCGGTGCCGTTGATGATGAACGTGCCCTTGACGGTCATGAGCGGGAAGTCGCCCATGAACACCGTCTGGCTCTTGATCTCACCGGTGTCGTTGTTGATGAACTCCGCCGTGACGAACATCGGGGCGGAGTAGGTCATGTCCTTGTCCTTGCACTCCTCTTCGGAGTACTTGGGCGGCTCGAACCGATGGTCGCGGAACGACAGCGACATCGTGCCCGAGAAGTCCTCGATCGGACTGATTTCCTCGAAGATCTCTTCCAGACCGGACTGCTCCGGAATATCCTTGCGGCCGGAGTTCCGAGCCGCTTCGACTCGGGCACGCCACTTCTCGTTGCCGAGCAGCCAGTCGAAGGACTCGGTCTGCAGGGCGAGAAGGTTGGGGACCTCAAGTGGTTCCTTGATGCGAGCGAAGGAAACGCGGTTCGGACCAAGGGCGTTAGCGGAGGCGATGCGCGAGGCTGCCAACAGGGGTCCTTCCGAAGGCTTGTGGCGGTTGATGCGCGCGCACGCCGGACGCTCCAACAGCCGAAGAACCACCAGACGGGGGTGGGTCTACGGTTTCGAGAGGACCGTGCGAACCGGGCTGTTCGACGCAGAACCAGCCTCTGCGCACGGACTCTGGACGAGGAAACGTCAAAGGGCAGCGCAAAAGGGCAGTGTAGCCGAATACTACACCGCTGTCCAACAGCGTCCCCCATGGTTGTTCAAGACACCTGGCAGCATCGCCGCTGACGGCCGATCCGTCAAGCCCAGAGGGGGCATTCCGGCCAGTTCCGGCAGAGTGAGAGGACACACAGGGCCCAACAGGTGTGAGCCAACCAACATCGGGGAAGGAAACAGAGTTCACGCTTTCGACAAAGAGTCTTCAATCTCCGGTGCATCTCCTGGTCCGGAGCCCCTCAGACCCAACCCCTGAGAACCTCCGAGATCTCCTTCACCTCGGACAGTTCTCCGGTGCACACCGCGATGACGAAGTCGTACGCCTGGTCGTCGGTTGGTTCCAGGCGGACGCCGTTCTTCCGCAGGAAGACTGTCGTCACCAGCCAGGCCGTCCGCTCGCTGCCGTCCACCAGCGGATGGTTGACCGCCAGCGACTGGATCGGCGCGGCAGCCCTGTCGAAGAGCCCCCGACAGGCCTCCTCTCCGAACATCTGCGATCCGGGGCGGTACAACGCGGAGTCGAACAGGCCGAGATCACGGACCCGGGGCGGCGCGCCGCAGGCGATGGCCGCGATCTGCAGAGCCTGTTCCAGCGCGATGGAGCGGACGCTCGTTCGCCGAGCCCGCGCAGCGCCTCGGTCCCAGCGTCATCGCCGTGACTCCCACCGCAAGAGTCCGATACCAGACTGATACCAGGAGCTGATCCCGGGGAAGGCCGCCGCGCACACGGGTCTTCTCCGCCCCCGGACCTTCGTTGGAAGCAGAAAGGCGGCCACCCCTCGGGGCGGCCGCCTTCGCGCGGTCCGAGCGGACTACTTCAGGGTCACGGTGGCGCCGGCGCCCTCCAGGGCGGCCTTGGCCTTCTCCGCGGCCTCCTTGTTCACGCCCTCCAGAACCGGCTTGGGGGCGCCGTCCACCAGGTCCTTGGCGTCCTTCAGACCCAGGCTGGTGAGGCCACGGACCTCCTTGATGACCTGGATCTTCTTGTCGCCGGCGGCCTCGAGGATGACGTCGAACTCGTCCTTCTCCTCCTCGGCGGCGGCCTCGCCGCCACCGGCGCCGCCCGGGGCCGCGACAACCGCGGCCGGGGCGGCGGCGGTGACGTCGAACTTCTCCTCGAACAGCTTGACGAACTCGGAGAGCTCCAGGAGGGTCATCTCCTCGAACGCGCCGAGCAGCTCCTCGTTGCTGAGCTTCGCCATGATTGCGCTCTCTCTTTCTCTACCGGCGTCCGCGTCCGGTGACGCGACACCGAGCCTGCAACGCCGACGCGTACCGCGCCGACCACGGATGGGAAATACGGAGCCTTCGCCGATGCGGGGAAGGCTCTACTGGGACTCCGCTCGCTTGTCCGCCAGAGCCTGGGCAAGGCGCACAGCCTTGGAGGGCAGCGCCTGGAACAGGGCGGCGGCCTGTCCCTGCTTGGCCTTGAGGGCACCGGCGAGCTTCGAGAGGAGCACCTCACGGGACTCGAGATCGGCCAGCTTGGTGATCTCCTCGGAGGTCATCGGCTTGCCGTCGATGACTCCGCCCTTGATCACCAGCGCCGCGTTGTCCTTGGCGAAGTCACGCAGCCCCTTGGCCGTCTCGACCACGTCGCCCTTGACGAAGGCGATGGCGGAGGGGCCCGTGAGCAGGTCGAGGACCTCGCTGCTCTCCAGGCCGGCCTCCCGGGCGGCGATCTTGGTCAGCGTGTTCTTCGCCACGCGGAAACGCGCGTTCTGGCCGAGGCTGCGGCGCAGTTGGGTGACCTGCGCGACAGTGAGCCCGCGGTATTCGGTCAGCACGGCGCCGCTCGAACTCTGGAATTCCTCCTTGAGTTCGGCGACCGCGGCTACCTTATCCGGCCTCGGCATGGGACTCCTTCCAACGGTGAACACCGGTCGAGGTCCCCGTGCGGCGGGCAGCGCGGTTGCGACAGAAAAAGCCCCGGCGCAGGCGCACGGGGCTCGGGACCACGAGCGTGACAGGGCACACAGGAGGTCCAGAAGCTCACAGCAACCTGCGCGGGCCGCCCAACGTGTGTGGGACCTTAGGTCACCCGACGGGTGACGACCAGCGGTCTTCGGCGACTACCAATGCTAGGCGATGCCGGACACCGCGTCGAACGGGAACGGCGGCACGGCGGATCAGCCGCCCATGCTCCCGAGTTCCTCACCGAGGGCCGACATGTCCATGATCTGGTCCTCGGCGGGGAACTCGATGGCGACCTCGGAGTTGAACTCCAGGAAGTCCATCCTGACCTCCGTGGCGTCGGAGTCGACGAACTCGAACCGGTGCGGCAGTCCGTCCTCGCGGACCCACAGGGTGAACGGCACCTCCGTGATCCCCGCTTCCTCGTAGAGGCGACGCGCCTCCTCCCCGGCCTGCGGATCGAGCCCCTCCAGCGCGTCATCGACGCTGTAGCTGCCGGCGTACCTGGTGGTGGGGACGCCGTCGACCTCCTCGGTCCCCTCTTCCTGGACGTCCTCGCTGGCGAGCAGCTTGTCCAGCTCCTCGAAGGGGTCCTGCATCCCCTCCTGCTGCTGGAACGCGTCCTCGCCCGCGTCCATGCGCAGCCAGCCGTCGGTGTCGTTGCCCATCAGCATCTCGCTACCGCGGACGAGGATGGTCAGCTCGCCTTCGGGCGTGCCCATCACCATCTCGACCGTGGGCTCGGGGGAGGCCATGTAGGCGATCTCCATTTCGAGGTCCTCCCCCTCGGAGCTTCCCGTCACCCTGGCGCGGTAGCTCTCCACCTCCTGGGTGTCGTCGACGAGGCTCTTGATCCGGTCGAAGACCCCCTCCGCGGATTCGGAGGCGGAACTCGACGGGGCCGCCGCCTGCGCGGTCTCCTCGGTGTCACCACTGCAGGCCGTCATCGCCACAGCCACCGCTCCAGCGGCGAGGGCAGCGCCAAACTTACGCACCATGTCCTGTCCTTCTAGGCCGCTCTCCGGCCTTCTGTACGGCACAGACCGAGACGACCCTATCCACGGACAGCGACGTTTCGGGCATCGGAGACTTTTTGCACCGCTGCTCCCGTCTCCACCGAAAACGCCGACGGGCGCCCCTCCCGGAGACGGGAGGGACGCCCGTGGACGCGTTCGGCGGTGGAACGTCAGGCCGCGGCGGTGACCTTCACGACGTTGGGGTCCACCGGGATGCCGGGGCCCATCGTGGTGGTCAGCGTGGCCTTCTTGATGTAGCGGCCCTTCGCGGCGGACGGCTTGAGGCGCAGCACCTCGTCGAGGGCGGCGGCGTAGTTCTCCACCAGCCTGTTCTCGTCGAAGGAGATCTTGCCGATGATGAAGTGGAGGTTGCCGTGGCGGTCGACGCGGAACTCGATCTTGCCGCCCTTGATGTCGGAGACGGCCTTGGCGACGTCCATGGTGACCGTGCCGGTCTTGGGGTTGGGCATGAGACCGCGCGGACCGAGCACGCGGCCCAGGCGACCGATCTTGCCCATCAGGTCCGGGGTGGCCACGACCGCGTCGAAGTCGAGGAAGCCCTTCTGGATCTCCTCGACCAGGTCGTCGTCGCCGACGTAGTCGGCGCCCGCGGCCCGCGCCTGCTCGGCACGCTCACCGGTGGCGAAGACCAGGACCCGAGCGGTCTTGCCGGTGCCGTGCGGCAGGTTGACGGTGCCGCGCACCATCTGGTCGGCCTTGCGCGGGTCGACGCCCAGACGCAGGGCGACCTCGACGGTCGCGTCGAACTTGACGGTGCTGGTCTCCTTGGCCAGCCTCACGGCCTCGACCGGCGTGTAGAGCCGGTCGCGGTCGATCTGCTCGGCCGCTTTGCGGTAGACCTTGCTGCGCTTCACGAGTACTCCTGTTGAGAGGTTTGTGGTGTGGGCCAGCGCCTGGCCCTGCCACGGAAGGAACGGGAAGAAGAGGGAGCGCCGGACGGCGGCCCGGCTACTTGACCTCGATGCCCATGGAGCGGGCGGTGCCGGCGATGATCTTCTCGGCGGCGTCCAGGTTGTCGGTGTTCAGGTCGGGCAGCTTGGTCTGCGCGATCTCCCGGACCTGGTCGCGGGTGATGGAACCGGCGGTGCTGCGGCTCGGGTCGGTGGCGCCCTTGTCCACACCGGCGGCCTTGAGGATGAGCGTGGGCGCGGGCGGCGTCTTGGTGATGAAGCTGAAGGTGCGGTCCTCGTAGATGGAGATCTCTACGGGGATGACGCTGCCGCGCTGGGACTCGGTGGCGGCGTTGTACTGCTTGCAGAAGTCCATGATGTTGACGCCGTGCGGACCGAGCGCGGTACCGACGGGCGGCGCCGGGGTGGCCTGGCCAGCGGGAAGCTGGACCTTCACCAGAGCCGCGAGCTTCTTCTTCGGAGGCATTTCGGGTCCTTGTCTGATTCGCGAGTGATCGTGGCCCCGGGCCCCGCGTGCGCGGCGGGGCGCACGGCCGCACCGTGACCAGGGCAGCCGGTGCTGTGGAAGCGCCCCCGGGCACACGGGGGCGTGCGCGACCGCCGGGACCGTGCCGGCCGCGCGGGCGCCCCGTGGGAACGGGGCACGACGGACCCGCCGGAGGCGGGCCCGTCAAGTCTAAGCGAACCGCCAGTCTCTCAGATCTTGGAGACCTGGTTGAATGCCAGTTCCACCGGGGTCTCGCGGCCGAAGATCGACACCAGCACCTTGAGCTTCTGGGTGTCGGGGTTGATCTCGCTGACCGTGGCGGGCAGCGTGGCGAAGGGGCCGTCCATGACGGTGACGGACTCGCCGACCTCGTAGTCGACGTCGCTGCGCGGCTCGGCCTCCTTCTTCCCGACCTGCTCCTCCTCGACCTCGGGCTCGGGCGCCAGCAGGTCCGCGACCTCCTGGAGACTCAGCGGGGCGGGACGGTTGGACAGGCCCACGAAGCCGGTGACCCCGGGCGTGTTGCGGACGGCCGCCCAGGACTCGTCGGTGAGATCCATGCGGACCAGCACGTAGCCGGGCAGCACCTTCTCGGTGACCTGCTGCCGCTTGCCGCTCTTGACCTCCGTGACCTCCTGCGTGGGCACCTCGACCTGGAAGATGTACTCCTCCATGTTGAGCGACTGGGTGCGGCTTTCCAGGTTGGCCTTCACCCGGTTCTCGTAGCCCGCGTAGGTGTGCACGACGTACCAATCGCCGGGCAGCAACCGGAGTTCGGCCTTGAATTCCTCGACCGGGTCGAGCTTGGGAGCCTGGGCCTCGGAGGCGTCGCTCTCCCGGGCCTCGACCTCGTCGGCAACCTCAGCAGCTTCCGCCTGCTCGGCACGCGGACCGGTCTCTTCCGCCGACGACTGATCCCGATCCTCGTTGGGGAGGTCGTCAGAGGTCAGTGGGGACTCGGACACGGCTGCTCTTTCTCTCGTCGGATAAGCGCTCACTGCTGGCTTGTGAAAACACAAGAGGCCAGCACTGCCAGCTTATGGTCTCACCGGAGACGATGAGACCGTTCTGACCGTGCCGACCTCGGATGTGCCGAATCAGGCCGCGGGGCCCACCAGGCCGTAGAGCCAGGTGACGCCTTCACCGAAGCCGAAGTTCAGAAGGGACACGTAGCCGATCATGACCAGCACGAACACGATGACCACAATGGTGTAGGTGACGAGTTCGCGCTGGGTTGGCCAGCGAACCTTGCGAAGTTCGGCGACGACCTGCTTGGTGAACGTCACCGGACCGGTACGACGCTTGCGCTCCTTCTCGGGCTTGGCGTCCGTGTCAGTCTGTGTCACCTCAGGTCCTTAGGATCGGGAACACTCTGCTCTCAGAGTCTCACTTGCAGGGCAGGAGGGACTCGAACCCCCAACCGCCGGTTTTGGAGACCGGTGCTCTACCAATTGAGCCACTGCCCTTGGTCGTGCTGGTTACACGATAGCCGGTCCCGGGACGTCACGACCATGACGGAGCACGAGCGTCCGTTATGGACCTGCCATCGGTTGCCAGAGTCTATGCCAATCCGGGGCGGGAACCAACCCGAAATCCGTATTCGCTGGTGAACACGGAGTTTCGGAGAGCGACCCTCCGTGACCTCTCCCCGCCCGTACAAGCCGACCGACACGTGGAGCGGTCGACCCGCGCATGGAACGATGGAACCATGACTGACCGACCTCGTATCTCCGCACGCATCGGCGGCATCTCCGAATCGGCGACCCTGGCGGTGGACGCCAAGGCGAAGGCCATGAAGGCCGCCGGACGTCCCGTCATCGGGTTCGGAGCCGGGGAACCCGACTTCCCCACGCCCGACTACATCGTGGAGGCCGCGGTGGCGGCCTGCCGCGAGCCCCGCTTCCACCGCTACACCCCGGCCGGGGGCCTTCCCGAGCTCAAGGAGGCCATCGCGGCCAAGACGCTGCGCGACTCCGGCTACCGGGTGGAACCGAGCCAGGTCCTGGTCACCAACGGCGGCAAGCAGGCCATCTACGAGGCGTTCGCCACCCTGCTCGACCCGGGTGACGAGGTCATCGTGATCGCGCCGTACTGGACCACCTACCCCGAGTCGATCAAGCTCGCCGGCGGGGTCCCGGTCTACGTGGTCACCGACGAGTCCACCGGCTACCTCGCCGACGTCGAGCAGTTGGAGGCGGCGCGCACCGAGCGCACCAAGCTGCTGGTGTTCGTCTCGCCCTCCAACCCGACCGGCGCGGTGTACCCGCCCGAGCGGGTCCGCGAGATCGGCCGCTGGGCGGCCGAGCACGGGCTGTGGGTGCTCACCGACGAGATCTACGAGCACCTGGTCTACGGCGGCGCGGCGTTCTCCTCGCTGCCGGTCGAGGTGCCCGAACTGGCCGACCGCACCGTGGTGGTCAACGGCGTGGCCAAGACCTACGCCATGACCGGCTGGCGGGTCGGGTGGGTCATCGGCCCCAAGGACGTCGTCAAGGCCGCGGGCAACCTGCAGTCGCACGCCACCTCCAACGTCGCCAACGTCTCGCAGGCCGCGGCGCTGGCCGCCGTCTCGGGCGACCTGTCGGCGGTGGAGGAGATGAGGACGGCCTTCGACCGCCGCCGGCAGACCATCGTGCGCATGCTCAACGAGATCCCCGGGGTGCTGTGCCCCGAGCCGCAGGGCGCCTTCTACGCCTACCCGTCGGTCAAGGAGCTCCTGGGCAGGGAGATCCGGGGCCAGCGGCCGCAGACCTCCAGCGAGCTGGCCACGCTGATCCTGGAGCACGCCGAGGTGGCGGTCGTTCCCGGTGAGGCCTTCGGCACCCCGGGCTACCTGCGGCTGTCCTACGCGCTGGGCGACTCCGACCTGGCCGAGGGCGTGGGCCGCATCGCCAAGCTGCTGAACGAGGCGAGCTGACCCTCCGCTCCGTCCGACGGCGCCGTCACGGTCGGAACCGGGACGCCGCCGTCCGCCACCGCGGTGGCGGACGGCGGCGTCCCCGCGCATCGGGCAGCGCCGGGGAGCGCTTTGCGGCACCCTTGTGTCATGAGACGTCCTATCGACCGACTTCCCAAAGCCCACCTGCACCTGCACTTCACCGGCTCGATGCGGCACACCACCCTCGTGGAGCTGGCCGCCGCGCACGGCGTGCACCTGCCGCACGCACTGGTCGAGGAGTGGCCGCCGAAACTGCGGGCCACCGACGAGCGGGGGTGGTTCCGGTTCCAACGGCTCTACGACATCGCCCGGTCGGTGCTGCAGGCCCCCGACGACCTGTACCGGCTGCTGCTGGAGACCGCCGAGGACGAGCGCGCGGCCGGAACGGGATGGTTGGAGATCCAGGTGGACCCCGGCGGCTACGCGTCGCGTTTCGGCGGGCTGACCGCGACACTGGAACTGGTGCTGGACGCCGCCCGGCAGGCCGAGGCGGCCACCGGGGTGGGCGTCGGCGTGATGGTGGCGGCCAACCGGACCAAACACCCGCTGGACGCCAAGACGCTGGCCCGGCTGGCCGTGCAGTACGCCGGACGCGGCGTGGTGTCGTTCGGGCTGAACAACGACGAGCGGCGGGGGCGGGCGCTGGACTTCGAGGGGGCGTTCCGGATCGCGCGCCGCGCCGGTCTGCTGTCGGCGCCGCACGGCGGGGAGCTGGGCGGGCCGCGCAGTGTCCGCGAGTGCCTGGACCTGCTGGCGGCCGACCGGATCGGACACGGCGTGCGCGCGGTCGAGGACCCCTCCCTGGTGGACCTGCTGGCCGCGCAGGAGGTCACCCTGGAGGTGTGCCCGACCTCCAACGTGGGGCTGGGCGTGGTGGACGACGTCGACCAGGTTCCGCTGCGCCGCCTCTTCGACGCGGGGGTACCGATCGCCCTGGGCGCCGACGACCCGCTGCTGTTCGGCCCCCGCGTGGCCGAGCAGTACCGGATCGCCCGCGAGGTGTTCGGTTTCTCCGACCCCGAACTGGCCGAACTGGCCCGGATGTCCATCCGCGCCTCGGGGGCGCCGGAGGACCGGAAGAAGGAACTGCTGTCGGGTGTGGACTCCTGGCTGGCGGCCCCGGAACCGGCGGCGTGACCCTCCCCGTCCCCTGCGACCGCCGCGGCTCCGGTGCCGCTCCTCGGTGCGCGGTCAGAACAGCAGCGCGCTGAGCCCCTGCCAGGTCATCACGAGGCCGGCGAGGAAGAAGAGGACGGCCGCACCGATCCGGATGGCCTGCTCGGGCAGTCTCTTGCCCAGCAGCATGCCGAGGGCGATGCCCAGGGCGTCGGCCGCGACCATGCCCACGGTGGAGCCGATCCACACCGCGAGCCAGGCCAGGGGGGCCGAGGCGTGGTCCGCGCCGACGGCGATGGTGGCGAGCATGGTCTTGTCGCCGAGTTCGGCGAGGAAGAAGATCGTGGCCACGGTCAGGAGGACCGGTCCCATCCGGCGGGTCGCGGCGCGCTCCTCGTCCCTGTCGGTGAGTTCGTCCCCGCGCAGTGTCCACACGCCGAAACCGAGAAAGGCCAGGCCCGCGACGAGGGAGATCCAGTCGCCGGGCAGCGCCATCCCCAGGACCTCGGCCAGCAGGACGCTGATGCCGTGGACGGCGACGGTGGCCGCGGTGATTCCGAGCAGCACGGTCCGCACCCGGTAGCGGCTGGCCAACGACATCGCCACCAACTGGGTCTTGTCTCCCATTTCGGCGACGAGGATGGCTCCGGTGCTCATGCCCAGAGCGCCGAGAAACGTCATTGGAATTTCTGCCCTTCGTTTCACACCGCCGGGCAGAAGAAAAGCGGACGCCGTTCTTCGACCCGGGAAAACCGACCGGATCGAAGGTCTCGTCCGCCTGGTACCTGCGGTGGCTCGTGTGACCGGGCCCACTTCCGGGTGCGGACCAGTGTGTCGACCACACGGATTGAGGACTACTCCCCCTCGACTGCTCCCACCGTAGTGAGGGAAACAGAAAACGGCAATTCATTGGAATGGCTATTTCCGACCGAACCCGAGGCAAATAAGAAAGTTCGGTACGCCTGACTTTTTTGTTGAGAGGACCGGGGATTTCCGGGCCCCGGGGTCGGGGCCCGGACTCCGGCACCTCCGGTCAGAGCGTGACGCCGACCATCACGGGTTCGTTCACCAGGGTGATTCCGAACACCTCCGCCACGCCCGCGCGCACCTCGCGGGCCAGCGCCAGCAGGTCGGCGGTGGTGGCGCCGCCCCGGTTGGTCAGCGCGAGGGTGTGCTTGGTGGAGATGCGGGCCGGGCCGGTGCCGTACCCCTTGGGGAATCCCGCGTGCTCGATCAGCCAGGCCGCGGAGGTCTTCACCCGGCCGTCCTCGCCGGGGTAGGCGGGCGGGGTCGCCTCCGGACCCAGCAGTGCCGCGACCCGTTTGGTGAAGTCCGCGAACTCGGCGGCGGACAGGATCGGGTTGGTGAAGAAGGAACCGGCGCTGCGGCTGTCGGGGTCGTTCGGGTCGACGACCATGCCCTTGCCCCTGCGCAGGGTCAGCACGGCCTCGCGGGCGTCGGCCAGCGGAACGCGCTCGCCCGTGTCCACCCCCAGGGTGCGGGCGAGTTCGGCGTACCTGACCGGGCGGCTCAGCTTGGACCGGGTCAACTCGAAGGCGACCTCGCACACCACGTAGCGGTCGCGGCCCTTGAAGACGCTGTCGCGGTAGGCGAAACCGCACTCGGCGGCCGGGAGGACGCGGACCCGGCCCTGTTCGCGGTCGTAGACCGTGACCTCGACGATGGTCTGGCTGACGTCCTGGCCGTAGGCTCCGACGTTCTGGATGGGGGTGGAGCCGACCCGGCCGGGAATGCCGGAGAGGCACTCGACGCCGGACAGCCCCTCGGCCACGCAGCGTGCCACGAACGGCTCCCACTCGACTCCGGCGTCCGCGCGCACCAGCACCGTGTCGCCGTCGACGTCGGTGTGGGAGACGCCGGAGGAGTCCACGTAGACGACCGTGCCCGCGAAGCCCTCGTCCGCCACGACCAGGTTGCTGCCGCCGCCCAGCACCAGCAGCGGCACCCCCTCGCGGTCGGCCTCGCGGACGGCGTCGACCAGTTCCTCCGTGCTGGCTGCGGACCGGAAGAGAGCGGCGGGGCCGCCGAGACCCAGCGTGGTGTACTCGGCGAGCGGCACGTTGCGGGCGGAAGCGGTGGACACGGTGGCACCTCTGGTGAGTGGAAGTGGAAACGGTCCCGTGCCGCGGCCGACCCCGGGCGGGCGGCACGGGACCGGCGCGGTCAGGCCAGGCGCACCACGGCGGTGGAGCGCGCCAGGACCTTGGCTCCGGCGGAGCGGGCCGTGATGGCGACGACGACCTGGTTGTTGTCGAGTTTCTTTGTGACGGTTCCGCCGACCACGAGTTCGGCGCCGGTGTCGTCGTCGGGAACGACCACGGGAGCGGAGAAGCGGACCCCGTACTCCACGATCGCTCCGGGGTCGCCCACCCAGTCGGTGACCAGACGGCCCGCCTGGGCCATGGTGAACATGCCGTGGGCGATCACGCCGGGCAGACCCACCTCGCGGGCGACCCGCTCGTTCCAGTGGATCTCGTTGAAGTCGCCGGAGGCCCCGGCGTAGCGGACCAGGTCACGGCGGCGTACCGGGTAGGTCCGTTCGGGCAGCTCGGTGCCCACCTCGACGTCGGCGTACCGGACAGCGGTCATCTGGGCTGCTCCTTCTCACTTCTCGGCCGGGGCGGCGCTGCGCACGACGAGCATGTTGACCGAGGTGACGACGTGCTCCCCGGCCACGGTGGCGATCTCGCTGTCCAGCGTGAGCATCTCGTTGCCGCCCAGCGCCTTGATACCGGTGATCGTGGTCCGGCAGGTCACCAGGTCCCCTGCCTGGAGGGGGCGGCTGTAGCGGAAGCGCTGGTCCCCGTGCACCACCCGGGAGAAGTCCAGTCCGAGTTCGGGGTCGGCGACGGCCTGTCCGACGCCCTCCATGCCCAGGATGACGGGGAAGGTGGGCGGCGCGATGACGTCGGTGTACCCGGCCTCCTTGGCGCGGGCGGGGTCGCGGTAGAGCGGGTTGGGGTCCGAGATCGCGTCCGCGAACTCGCGGATCTTGACGCGGGTCACCTCGTAGGGTTCGGGGAGTTCGTACACCCGTCCCAGATAGTCGCGGTTGATCGCCATCGACGTCCTTTCCACACCGTGTGCGTCTCATCATGCCGGGTCGCGCGCGGTGACCGGAACAGCGCCAACACACCGGTAGCCCAGTGAGCGGGAGTGCTCACTGGGCTACCGGGAAGTCCAGACCGTGTCCGGTCGGAACCTGGGGAATCCACCGCGACCGCTGGGGGTGGGCCGCTCCGCCCGCCTCTGGTGTCGACGGTCGGCGGAGCGCTGCCTAGCGGGTTTCCTTGTGCTCCCGATGCGTGCGGCAGTTCGGGCAGTACTTCCTCAGCTCAAGGCGGTCGGGGGTGTTCCGACGGTTCTTGCGCGTGATGTAGTTACGGTGCTTGCACTCCTGGCAGGCCAGGGTGATCTTCGGCCTCACGTCGGTGGCAGCCACGTTGGAGTGCCTTTCTCACTGAACAACAGACGGACACTGAAAAAAACCCGCGGGAACCCCGGTGTACCAGGGGATCTCGCAGGTAGTAGCGGAGGCCGGACTTGAACCGACGACACAGCGATTATGAGCCGCTTGCTCTACCGACTGAGCTACTCCGCCTAGAGCCGGGAATCCGTACTCATCTGCGATGATACCGGACCCCGATCAGACCGGCGGCCGAATCGTCCGCCGACCGACCACCTGAGTGGATCGGATCTCAATCAAGTGGTGGAGCCCCTTTACGGAATCGAACCGTAGACCTTCTCCTTACCATGGAGACGCTCTGCCGACTGAGCTAAAGGGGCACGCTCCTGCGGCTTCCCCCCTTTCGGGGTTCCGCCCTTCGCGTTGACTCGAATATACATGGCTTCCGGGGTGCTCTGCCAACTCGAAACCGTCCTGGGCCCCGCGGCCGGCCTCCCGCCGTCTCAGTCCGCCACCCAGACGTTGGACATGGCGTCGCGCTGGATGGTCCGGATGGTCGCCGCAAGACCGAGTCTGCGCAGCGCGTCGGGCAGGCGGGTGTCGTGGGTGAAAACGACGAGCTGGCGGTGGCGTCCCACCTCGGCCAGCACCGCGGCCAGCCCTTCCACGGTCTCGGTGTCCATCGCCTGGACGGGGTCGTCCAGCAGCAGGAAGCCGAACGGGTTGCCCGGCACCAGGGTGCGCGGCAGGCAGATGGACAGCGCGAGGGCCTGGAACTCGCCCTGGCTGAGCAGCCCGGGCGCGCTGTCCGGCCCGTCGGTGCCGTCCACGCTGACGTCGACCGCGACCCGCCGCTGCGCCCCCCTGCCGACCAGACGCAGCGACGCCAGGTCGATGTGCCGCTCCTGACGCAGCCGCGCCCACACCTTCTCGGCCTGGGCGGCCAGGGGGTTCAGCCGCTCGGCGCGCATCTCGCGGGCCACCGCGGTGAACCACTCGAGGGCCTGCCGGGCCGGTTCCAGCCTCCGGTGCGCCGTGAGCGCCTCACGCGCGTCCTCGACCCAGGCGCCCAACTGCTCGGCGAGTCCGGCCCATCCGTCGGTGGGGTCGGTGAGGCGCTCGGTGGCGGCCTTGCGCGCGGCGATCGCGGCCGAGCGCAACCGCCGCCCCTGGGTCTCGATGTGCGCGGCCAGTTCCGCCAGGTCGGTGATCTCGGCCCCGGCCGCCCAGTCGGCCCAGATCCGCCCCAGTTCGCTGTCCGGCGGCAGCCACGAGGGCGGCGGCGCCATGAGGAAGCGCGCCTGGTCTCGGGCGTCCTCCGCGCGCTGGTAGGCGGCGGCGGTGCTCGCGGCGACCGGCTCCAGCCGGGCGATCTCGGCGCGGGCCCGGTTCACCCAGGCGGGCCCCAGCGCGTTGTGGGCGCCGCAGGTGGGGCAGTCGGTCTCGGCGGGGTGCCGCTCGTGGTGGTCGAGGGCCTGCCGCAGCAGTTCGACCACGCCGCGCGCCCGGTCCCCCTTGGTGCCCGCGGCCATGGCGATCTCCATCGCGGCCCCGCGCAACTCACTGACCACGTCGTTGATGAGGGAGCGCTCGGGCACCGCCAGGCGGCGCAGGCGGCGCAGCACGACCTGCTGGGCGGGGTCGGCGGGTCCGTCGTCGGCGGCGATGGCGGAGAGTCGGTCGAGGTCGAGGGAGGACGCGGTCAGCAGTTCGGCGGCGGAGCGCGCCCGGGGATCGGCGCTGGCACGCAACTGGTCCAGCAGGTAGGGCAGGTCGCGGGCGGGCCGCTGCTCGGTCTTGGCGAGCTTGTCGCAGGCCCGGGCCAGGCGGCGTTCGGTCTCGGCGAGTTCGTTCAGGCCGAGCAGCGCGGTCAGGGTGTCGTACAGTTCGGCCGACCGCCCGGTGACGGTGCGTCCCAGTTCGTCGTAGGAGAGGAACGGCCGGTACCTGGAGAGGTCCTCGCCCCAGCCGAGGCTGGCCAGGCTGCCGGTCTCGCCCGTGGGCAGGACGACCTCGCCGCGTGCGGAGCGGACGCTGTCGCCGGTCCAGACGCGGGTGACCCGGGTGGTTCCGGGCTCCCCGGCGCGCTGGAGTTCGACGGTGACCTCGGTGACGTCGTCGAAGTGCAGGTTGCGCCAGCCGTCGCGCCAGGCCGCGGGCATGCCGTCCCAGCGCAGGTTGCGTCCGGTCAGCGCGGCCTCGACGGCCTCGGCGAAGCTGGACTTGCCGGAGCCGTTGCGGCCGACGATCACGGTCAGGCCGGGACCGGGCGGGAACTCGAGGGTGGCGGCGCGTCCGATGCCGCGGAAGCCCTGGACCCGGATCCGGTTGAGATAGCAGCGGCGGAAGTTCCGTGCCGGCGTGACCGGTTCGGGGGGCGGGTAGGGCAGGTCGATGCTCTCCCCGCGGGCGCAGGCGGCCAGGGCGTCGTCGCCGTGGGTGGCCGCGACCACCCACTGGCGCGCCACAGGGTCCAGTGGTGATCGGGACAGCCGGTCCCACAGGACTCCGGTCTGGGAAGACGCCGTCTGCCGCCCCGGCTGGTCCGCGGAGAATCCGTGCTGGGAGGTCGTCACCGTCGTCACAACACCTGCTCCGTTCGTGGCCTCGCCTTTGCAGATTAGGACAGATGGGGCGAATTACGTAGCGATCGCCGACTTTCGGCGGCGGGGCGGACGCGGTGTACCGCTTCCGCTCCGCCGCCACGGCCCTCCCGCTGCCCCGATCGACAACAGACGTGGCCGATATCACACTCCGTTGAGGCGGCGTCGGTTGCCGTCCCAGGTGAAGTGCAGGGTGGCGATCCCGGGTTCGGCGGGGTCGCGCAGACACTCGTAGATGTTGAGCCGGGGAACGCTCGGGAAGCATCCCCAGACGCGTTCGGAGGTGAGCACGAAGTCGAGGTCGAGTTCGACGAGCATGCCGAGGAGCCGACCGTGGGTGGGTTCGTCGACCTTGGCGAAGGCGTCGTCGAGCAGGATGAGTCGGGGGGTCTGCGGCGCGTCCAGCGCCAGCGCGCTGAACTGGGCCGCCGCGGCGGCGAACAGCACCAGGTAGGCGATGACCCGCTGCTCCCCCTGGCTGAGGGCGGTGCGGTGGGTGAGACGGCGTTCGCGTTCGGGATGCGCGGCGTCGGTGACGTAGACGGTGAAGGCGAACCAGGAGCGGTAGTCCAGGGCGGCACGCAACTGTGCCCCTCCGGTGGCGGTGGGATCGAGGCGGCGGATCGCCTCGATGCAGCGGCGCAGGGCGTCGCGCAGGCGGGTGGTCTCGACCCGGGTGCGCTTCTCGGCGGGGCGGCTCAGCAGCGGCACCACCGCGTGGATGTCCTCGTCGGCGTCGGGGGCGAGTGTCCAGTCCAGGCGGACCCCCAGCCCCTGGGAGGTGGTGACCTCGCCCAGGACGCTGTTCATGGCGGCGATGAGTTCCCGCGCCTCGTCGATCTGGCGGGACAGGTGCCCGGCGAGTTCACCGAGGAGATGCCGTTCGTAGGCCTCCTCCTCGCGCACGGCCGCGGTCTCCTCGGCCTCGGCGATGGCCTCGCGCAGCCGTTCGGCGTAGTCGACGATGTCGTGCGCGCCGTGGTCGTCGTGGATGGTGACCCGCTTGACGCCCGCGGGCTCGGCGAGCTCGGTCCGGGCGCCGAGGGCGGGGGCGGCGGCCAGGCCGCGGTGCAGCTCCTCGTGGCTGCGCAGGATTCCGCTGTCGTCGATGTCGGAGTCGGCGGGGTCGAGCCCGGCCTCGACCGCGGTGACCAGGGCGTCGAGGTTCCTGACGCGTTTGGTCAGTTCGTCGCC
This sequence comes from Thermobifida halotolerans, assembly GCF_003574835.2. NCBI lineage: Bacteria > Bacillati > Actinomycetota > Actinomycetes > Streptosporangiales > Nocardiopsidaceae > Thermobifida > Thermobifida halotolerans. The sequence goes on from NZ_CP063196.1 coordinate 3,671,824, forward strand.
GTGTTCGGGGTCGCTCTCCGTCTCGTCGTAGGCGGCGACGGGTCCTCCGGGCGCGGCGAGGTCGAGAAGCCCGGCCGCGGCGAGCAGCCCCCGGTCGACCTCTCCGGACGGGGCGGCGAGCACGGCCCGCAGGCGGGCTCCGGCGGCCAGGGCGCGGCGGGCCTGCTCGGCCCGTTCGACGGTGGCGGCGCCGTGCCGGGTCTCCGCCGCGACCCGCTCGTCGCGGGCCCGCTGGGCGTCGCGTTCGAGTGCGGGCAGGGCCTCGTCGACCGCGCGGGCGCGGGCGCGCACCTGGGCGACGGCGGTCTCGACCTGGGCCGGGTCGGCGACGCGGGCCCGGTCGGTGAGCTCGGTCTCGCGGCGGACGGTGATCATGTCGTTGATGGCGGCGCCGGCCGCGTCCTCCGCGACGACGCGGGCCTCGCGGGCGCGTTGCCAGTCGGCGACGTGCTGCCGGTAGTCCTCCAGGCGGCCCGCGAGGATTTCGAGGTCGCGGTGGGCGGCGGAGATCTGCACGCGGAGCATGCCCAGGGAGCCGCGGATCTTGGCGAGTTCCTCGTAGTGGGCGGGCAGGCGGTGTTCCAGCGCGGGTTCGACGAGGGCGGCGCGTTGGGCGAGCGCCGTGGTGCGGGCGGCGTCGGCGGCGGCGCGGGCCGCGGTGTGGTCGCGGACGGCGGCGGCGAGCCAGGCGCGGGCGTCGTCGAGGACCGCCCAGGCCGCGACGAGTTCGGCGCCCGAGGGCACGGAGCGGTTGATCCGCAGCAGGCTCTCGTGCCGGTTGTCGATTCCCGCGCGGCGCTCCTGGGCCTCGGCGAGCAGCGCCTCGGCCATCTCGATGCGCCGCTCCGCCTTGGCCCGGTGGCGCTCCAGGGCCTGGGCGCGGGCCGCCTCGCCGATGTACTCGGCGGCGGCCTTGTGGTGGGATCCGTGGGCGACACCGAGCCGCCAGCGTCCGTCGAGGGAGACGTAGTTCTCCGGGCGGCGGCGGGGGCCGGTGGTGCTGTGGAACCAGGAGGTCTCGGACTGGGGCTGCTGGTCGTCCTCCTGGTCGGCGTGGAGCCGGACGGAGGAGAGGATGGCGACGACGGTGCTGCGGCTGATCTTCGGGGCGTCGGACTGTTCGAGTGGGACGAGGACGTCCAGGAGGGTGCGGCCGCGCAGTGGTTCGGCGGGGCTGAGCAGCAGGTCGCGGGTGTTGTGGTCGACGACGGTGCCGTCGGGGGTGATGAGTCCGGAGAGGAGGCCGGACGCCTCCAGGGCCGCTTCGAGTCCGGCACGCTCCTCGGAGGAGAGGTGGTCGGTGAAGTCGACCGCGAGGTACAGGGGGACTCCGGCGTCGGGGTCGCGCGGCGCGGTGGCCCAGGCGGGGCGGGGCGCGGTGACGGGCGCGGCGTCGTCGGCGCGGCGCTCGGCGAGCTCGTCGAGTTCGGCGGCGAGGTCGCGTTCCTCACCGATGGCCGCGTCCCGTGCCTCGCGTACCCGGTCCAGCAGTGGCTCGACGATGGCGTGGGCGTCGCGGGCGACGGTTTCGGGCAGGGCCGAGGGCAGGACCCGGAAGTCGTCGTCGAGTGGGGGCTCGACGCTCTCCTCCAGGGCGTCCAGGGCGGCGTCGATGTCGGCGTCGGGTGCCGCGGCGCGCAGTGCGTTGCACCATTCGCGCACGTCGGCGGCGTAGTCGGTGCTGGCCTCGCGGACCTTCTCGATGGCGGCGTGCTCGCGTTCACGGGCGCGTTCGACGTGGTTGTCGGCCCACTCCGCCTCGCTGTTGAGGTCGGCTTCGCGGCGTTCGGCCGTCTCGAGTTCCAGCGCTCGCCGGTAGAGGTCGGCGACGGTGGCCTCGCGTTCGGCCGCGGCGGCGTCGGCACGGCCGAGCCGGTCGTGCAGTTCGGCGAGCCTCCTGCGCAGGGCGGTGACCTCGATCCCGGGCACGGGCGGGCGCTCGACGGCCTGTTCGAGCCCCTCGAGGTTCACCTGGGTGGTGCTCTCGCGCGGGGCGAGGGTGACGCGGACGGTCTGCGGGACCTCGCCCAGGGTGGCGGGGTCGATTCCGGAGGCGCGTGCGGCGTCGCGCAGGCCGATGTGGAGGCGGCGCAGGCTGCCGATGCCGCGTTCGACGGCCGCGGTGTCGGTGGCGAGGCGGCGGCGGGCCTGGGCCTCGGCGGTGCGGGCGTACTCGCCGGCGACCCAGGCGGCCTCGGCGGCCCGGATGTAGGCCGACACGGCGGCGTGGCGGGCCTCGCGTTCGGCTCCGGTGGGCCCGTCCGCGGTCTGCGCCGCGCCCGCGCTCAGTGTCGCGGCGTCGGACTCGGCGGTGTCGCGGCTGCGGCGCAGGCGGTCGCGTTCCTCCTGGGCGCTGCTCTCGGCGGAGACCAGGGAGTCGAGTTCGGACTCGAGTCGGGCGAGTTCGGTGTCGCGCTCCTCGAAGGCGGTGATCTGGGCACGCACGGTCTCCGCCTGCTCGCGCAGAACACCGTGCAGGTAGCCGCGGTAGTCGCCGAGGAAGGCGGTGGCGTGCTCCTGTGCGGTGCGCAGGGCGGCCAGCCGGGCGCGGGCGCCCTCCAGGTCGGTGATGTTGCGGGCGACCTCGTCGAGGATGGCGTCGTCCATGGGCGGCAGCGCCTCGGAGAGCACGGACACGAGTTCGCCCGCTTCGAGGCGTTCGCCGACGGTGGGACGGCGCAGTCGGTAGAGCAGGTGGACGAGGTTGCGGTACCGCATGGGGTCGTTGAGGCCGAACAGGTCGCGCATGACCCGGGTGCGGTAGCCGAGCGCGGTGTCGTAGCAGTTGTCGGGGCCGACGGCGGCGCGGAGGCGTTCCACCGACAGGGGGCGGTCGCCGTCGACGAGGACCAGGTCGTCGCCGACACGGCGGTCTGTGACGAAGAACACCGCGCGCGCCTCGGGATGGTCGGGCACGGCGATGACGGCGGCGCCGAGGGTGCGCCGCTGCGGTCGGCCCTCCTCGCCGCGTCGGACGAACTCGACCCACAGGTAGCCCAGGCTGGTGTCGCCCGCCTCGGCGGTGGCGGTGTCGCCGGTCTCGGTGGCGGTGCGTCCCTCGAGCATCAGCCAGCGCAGGCTGGTGCGGCTGGTCCCGGTGGTGTCGAGGCGGCGGGCGTCGCCGTCGAGGAGGAAGGGCAGCAGCATCTCCAGCGCCTTGGACTTGCCCGCTCCGTTGCGTCCGCGCAGCAGCAGGCGTCCGTCGGCGAACTCGAAGACGTGGTCGTCGTACTGCCAGACGTTGTGGATTCCGGCGCGTTCGAGCCGGTAGCGCTTGGGGAGGGTCGTGTCCTGTCGGTTCATCGGCCGTCCTCCGCTCCGTACCGCTCGTGCTGGTGCCCACCGCGCCGGACGGTCGGTGCGCCGGGGGTGGTGCCATTGTCCCGGATCGGCGAGGTGTTGGGGAGGCTCTTGTCCGTGCTGTGGACGAGTGACGCGCTGGGCCCGTCCGGGGGGAGTTGTCCGCTCATTCCGCGCCGCTCCGGGGGAACGCCGAGTCGCGGTAGCGCGCGGCGGCGGCGAGGAGCCGCCAGCCCGCCGTCGGGTGGTCCGCGTCCACGGCGACGCGGTCCAGCAGACGGCTGTCGCGGAGCAGTTGCAGGACACGTGCGGCGAGGTCGTCGGGGTCGGGGACGTGGCTGAGGACGGTGCGCGACCACTGCCGGGTGTCGTCGTCGACGACCGAGGCGAGTTCGGCGTCGAGCAGCTCGGCGGGGATCGGGACGGCGTGGCTGAAGGACGGTGGGGCGAGCATGGTGGCGAGGCGGGACAGCAGGGTCAGGGCGGCCTGGCCGACGGGGCCGGGGCCGGGGAAGGTCGCGGGCTGCTCCGCTCCTCGGGCGTCGGCCGCGGTGTCGCCGGGCATGATCAGGGCCACGCCCTCGGCCCGGACCTCGGTGTCGCAGCCGAGCAGTTCGGCGAGTTCGGCCGCGGCCCGCCACTGGTGTCCGGCGAGTCGGGCGCGGTGGGCGGTGTCGAGTTCCGTGCGGTAGATGACGGCGGTCTCGGCGAGGAGGCGACGCAGGGTGAGTTCGACCGCGCGGGCGTCGGAGGAGACGGCGTCGCTCTGGGTGAGGTCGATGAAGTCCTCCGGGGTGGTGGTGGAGTGCGGTGCGCGGGCGAGCACGTGCGCGGCGACCCCGTGGTCGACGTCCAGGGCGACCTCGCGGGTTCCGTCCGTGGCGTAGTCGGCCAGGCTGCCGCTGGTCTCGGTGAGCGCGCCCCAGGCGACGAGCCTGGTGAGCCCGGCGACGAAGGCGCGGCGCTCCCCGAGGCGGCTGCGGGGGTCGATGTCGAGTCCGGCGTCCCGGGCCGCGGCGCGCACTCCGGAGGCGAGCTCGGCGACGGTGGTGCGGGGGTCGGCGTCGGCGAGGGCTGCGAGGGTCAGGGTCAGATAGGTGTAGGCGCGGGGGGTGAACGGTGCGCCGCTGTCCCGGTGCAGCGGGGTGGCGACCGTGTGGACCAGGCCGGTCTTGACGAGCCTGGCGTGGTCGTCGGCGACGACCAGTTCGTAGCCGAGGACGCGCTGGAAGCGCCGGATGAGCCAGTCGGAGTGGGCGTGGACGAGCGCGAAGTCCTCGGGGTGGCTCCGCGCGGTGATGAGCGGGTCCGTCAGCAGTCGACGGGCCGCGGCCTGGCGCTCGATGGTGAGAGCGATGTCCTCCTTGGCCGCCACGGTCTGGCGTCACCTTCCTGACTGGTGCGTGTTGGGTGGGCTTGCGGACGGTCGGGAGCGGGGCCGCTACGCCTGGGGGGCGGTGGTGTCCGGCGTCCCGTCCGTCTCCGTGTCGGTCTCCTCCGCCCCGTCCCGATCGTCCCGGTCCTCGGACCCGTCCCGGTCCTCGGTCTCCTCCGCCCCGTCCCGGTCCTCGGTCTCCGACCGGTCGAGGTCGACCTGGGCGTAGGAGGTGGCGCGCAGCCGCAGCCCGTTGAGGGTGAGATCGCCGCCGTCCTCTCCGATGACGAGTACGGCGCCGGGATCATGGCGCACGTGCAGGCGGATGTCGAGTTCGAGGTCTCCCGCGCTGACCGGGCCGGCGGTCGCGTCACCGGAGCCGAGGGCGCGGGTGAGGAGTTCCATGAGGACGCCCAGCGCGGCTTCGGCCATGGCGAGACGGCCGGTGCGGGGGGTCGGTGCGGCCAGCAGGGAGCGCACCTCCTCGGCGGCGGAGCGCCGCCAGTGGGCGGCGGCCTCGGCCGTGTCGCGCAGCCGCGCCTGCTGTGCGCTGTGGTCCTCCACCGCGGCGAGCGAGCCGTGGCCGCCGGGACGCGCCGTCGAGGTGTCGGCCGCGGGGGTGTCCCACCAACTGGCCGCCGCCGCGACGGCGTCCTCGGTGCTTCCGCCCAGGTGCCTGGCCGGGTAGAGGGCGAACGCGGCGGTGTACAACCGGTGCGCGGTGGCGGTGTCGGCCTGCTCGAACCAGGACGCCAGCCTGAGCACGGCGGCCCGGCCGTGCGGCGTCTCCGCACGTCGGCTCTCCGACTCCCGGATCACTGAGTCACCCACACCTCAGCAGACTAGAGACATCCCGCTACTGTTGCGTCCCGAATCCGCTGAGATCTGGCTCGCTCCTGTCCGAAATCCAGGTTGTGAGCTGCCGATTCACCGGGAGTGGAAGTCTTGGGAACCGGTGCGCACCGGGCCGGGTCCGGTCGCCGCCGGGAAGCGGCGGCGACCGAGCGGGCGCCGTCAGTCGCGGTCCTTGGCGTAGTCTCCCGAGGTCTCCCAGTCGAGGAGGACGACGGTCTGCTCGCCGACCACCCAGGCGTCGTGTCCGGGCGCGATCCGGATCGTCTCGCCCTGCGCGGCCTCGAACTCGCTTCCGTCGGCCATCCGGATGCCGAGCGTGCCGGAGAGGATGTAGCAGAAGTGGGTGTAGGTGCACAGGTCGGTGCCCGCGATCGGCTTCACGTGCTGCGACCAGCGCCAGCCCGGCTCGAAGACGGCGCGGGAGACGTCGTTTCCGTTCATCCGGAGCAGTTCCACGCGGCCCTTCTCGAAGGTGCGGACCTCGTCGGCGTCGGCGAAGGTCCGCTTCTGGGTGCGCGGCGGAGTGGCGGTCCCGCTCTCGTCCCAGGCCTGGACGCTGGACTGCCGCACGATCCTGCCGCTGCGCAGGTCGAGCATGGACATGACCATGACCTTGGAGTCGTCGGGGTAGGTGCACCTCTCGACGTAGGCGGCGTGGTCGCCCTGGACGACGAACTGCTGGACCTCGTGGCGCATGTCCTGGGCGAAGATGTCGCGCAGCGACCTGCCTATGGCGTCGCGGCCGTGCAGTGCCAGCGGTTCGCTCGGCGGCCGGGTCTGGTCGATGAGCACGTAGTCGGCGTCGTTGTCGAACCTGGCGAGTATCGCGTCGACGTCGCGGCTTTCAATGGCGCGGCTGATCTCTTCCTGAAGAGTCACGGCTGCCTCCAAACCGGGGTCCCGGTGGTTCCCCTCATAGGTCAGCCTGCACACGGCGGGCCCCCGGAGTAACCCAAGCCGGAGTCATCTCCGCGTGAAGTCTTCGGGTGCGCTCCGGTCGGCCTCACCCGGTGGGGCGCGCGGCGGTGATCCGGCGGAAGGCCGCTTCCATGGCCTCTGTGAGGCCGGTCCGGCCGCTCTCCGCGGCGACCAGCGCCGTGCGGTAGCACGCCACGGCCGTCCCCACGGCGAGGGTCGCGGTCTCGGGGGTGGCTCCGTACCGGGTGAGCAGGTCGGTGGCGGTCTGGACGTAGCGCTGTTCCTTCAGCAGGTTGCGCGCGGTCAGCGCGGGGTTGTCCCGGATCAGCCGCTCGCGCACGCTCTTCCACTCCGACCGGGCGATGCGCGCCGCGACCTCCCGCACGCCCGCGTGGGCGACGGCGAGGGAGTCCTCCAGCGAGTCACCGATGGGGGCCAGGGGGGAGGCGGCCCGTTCGATCTCCGCGGTGAGCGCGTCCAGCAGCACTCCGTCCTCGGCGAAGAGAACCTCCTGCTTGTCGGTGAAGTACCGGAAGAAGGTGGTGCGTCCGACCTCGGCGCGTTCGGCGATCTCGTTCACCGTGACCGCCTCGAAGCCGCGCTCGGCGAACAGGCCCATGGCCGCCTCGACGATCGCGTCCCTGGTGCGGAGCTGTTTTCGTGCGCGGAGTGAGAGACCGCTGCGCTCGTCCACTTCTGCCACGTGCCCAGGGTAACCGGGCCCACTTCCCCTATTTCGTGGAACCTAGTACCTTTTGGTACTGAGTTCCACATTGGTGCGCGGTACGCCGCGCGGAAAGGCGGAAGACAGATGAACGCGACCAGATCCGTGCTCGTCACCGGCGCGTCGTCCGGCCTCGGCAGGCACGCCGCGGCCGACTTGGCCAAAGCGGGCTGGCACGTGGTGCTGGGCTGCCGCGACGTACAGCGGGGAGCGGACGCCGCGGCGTGGATCCGCGGTCGGCACCCCGACGCGAGCCTGGAGGTCCTCGAGATGGACCTCGCCTCCCTGGCCTCGGTGAGATCGGCGGCGCCGCGACTCGCGTCGGCGGACCGGCCGCCGCTGCACGCCGTGGTCTGCAACGCGGGGGTCCAGGTGGTCGACGGCATCCGGAGGTCCGCCGACGGCCACGAACTGACCTTCGCCACCAACCACCTGGGCCATTTCCTGCTGGTCCGACTGCTGCTCGACCACATCGCCGAACCGGGGCGCGTGGTGTTCGTCGCCAGCAACACCCACCTCGGCCCGGAGCACAGCTACGGCTTCCCCGGGCCGGTGTGGGCGGATCCGATCCGGCTCGCCGACCCCGAGCGCTCCCCCGTGGACGGCTCCCCGAAGGGCGGTCGGCAGCGCTACGCCACCTCCAAGCTCGCCAACGTCTACACCACCTACGAGCTGGCCCGTCGCCTGGGCGAGCGGCGGATCACCGCCAACGCCTTCGACCCGGGGCTGATGCCGCAGACCGGCCTGTCCCGCGACTATCCGCCGCTGCTGCGGCGGATCTACCTGGCGCTGGCCCCGGTGATGATCCGTCTGCTGTCCCGCGCGTACTCGGTGGAGGACGCGGCCTCCGCCCTGGCCTGGCTGGTGGACTCCCCCGAACCGGCCGAGGTGACCGGCGGCTACTTCGTGCTCAGGCGGCAGCAGCCCAGCTCCCCGGAGTCCTACGACCAGGAGCGCGCGGCCGAGCTGTGGCGCGCCTCAGAGGAGCTGACCGGCGTGCGGGTCTGAACGGCCCCGGACGGGAGCGGCGGAGCGCAAAGAAGCGGCCTCCACCGGGTTTTCCCCGGTGGAGGCCGCTTCTGTGAGGTGTGGCAGGTGTAGGGTTCGAACCTACGTAGGCTGAGCCGGCAGATTTACAGTCTGCTCCCTTTGGCCGCTCGGGCAACCTGCCTGGTGGCGCGCTCGCCTTTCGCCTCGCGCATGAACGAGGATAGCGGACAGCGGCGCAGACACGAAATCGAATACCCGCGCCCCACGCCCCGCGCCCCACGGTGTTCGGACCTCCGGCGGGCTAAGCTCTGTCACTGCTGTGGCCGGGGCGGCGCGCCGCCCCGGCCACCGACCGATCGCCGTCCGGGGCCGCACCAGGCGGCCCCGGCCCAACACACCTCGGGGGTGCGAGCACACGTGGCTGCCGAATCCAGCTTCGACATCGTCTCCAAACTCGACCGGCAGGAGGTGGACAACGCGGTCAACCAGACCGGCCGGGAACTGTCCCAGCGCTTCGACTTCAAGGGGACGGGCTCGACCATCTCCTGGTCCGGCGAACACGCGGTGGAGATCAAGTCGACCTCCGAGGAGCGCGCCAAGGCCGCGCTCGACGTGTTCAAGGACAAGCTGGTCAAGCGGGGCGTCTCCCTGAAGGTTCTGGACGCTCCCGACGAACCGAGGGTGTCGGGCAAGGAGTACCGCCTGCCGATCGCGCTCAAGGAGGGCATCAGCTCCGAGAACGCCAAGAAGATCTCCAAGATGATCCGGGACGAGTTCCCCAAGGGCGTCAAGGCGCAGATCCAGGGCGACGAACTGCGGGTCAGCTCCAAGAAGAAGGACGACCTCCAGGCGGTCATCACCATGCTGAAGAACAGCGACCTGGACGTGGCACTGCAGTTCGTGAACTTCCGGTAGGGGTCCGGGCCGTCCCGGCCCCGGGCGGAGGGCGTCCAGGAGTGCCCCGCCGTCGGCCCGTGCCCCGGAGTTCCTCTCGCCAGGCCCTCGGCTCTCACCGGTTCCCCGGCCCCGGGGAGGCCGGATCAGTCGCGGCGCCACCGTTCGGCCAGGGCCTGCAGGCGCCGGACGCGCTCGCGGGTGGGCGGATGGACGGCGAAGAGCCGTCCCGCCCGCTGGTCGGCGAACGGGTTGGCGATCATCAGGTGCCCCGAGGTGAGCAGCCCCCGGTGGGCGGGCAGCGGATGGGTGCGGGCCGTGACCTCGATCCGGCGCAGGGCGTTGGCCAGACCGGTCGGGTCCCCGGTGAGGCGGGCCGCGGCCTCGTCCGCGTCGAACTCGCGCGCCCGGCCGACGGCGGAGCGGATGACCATCGCGGCGAGGGGGCCGACCGCCAGGAAGATCAGTCCCTCCAGCAGGCCCTGACCGTCCTCGTCCTCGGAGTCGGCCAGGGGCAGCAGGAGGGACAGCGCGGTGAGGGACGTGATGCTCAGCGCGAGCATCGCGGCCACCGTGCCCACGATGGTGTCGCCCCTGCGCAGGTGGGTCAGTTCGTGCGCGATGACGCCGCGCAGTTCGCGTTCGTCGAGCAGCGCGAGCAGCCCGGTGGTGCAGCACAGGGTGGCGCGTCGGCGGCTCCACCCGGTGGTGAAGGCGTTGGGCGCGACCGTGGGCGACAGGTACAGCCGGGGCATGGGCTGGCGCGCCTCGGTGGCGAGTTCCCGGACGATCCGGTACAGGCCGGGCCGCTCGATCTCACTGACGGGACGGGCGTGCATCGCACGCAACGTCATGGTGTCGCCGAACAGATAGACGAGGCCGTTGACAACGATGACGGTGACCACGGCCAGCTTGAGTCCGATGATCCCGCCGCACGCCCACCCCAGGACGATCACCAGCATGGAAAGACCGGCCACGAGCGCCACCGCACGGAACGCGTTGTGCCGCACGATCACTCCCCCTCCGTGCCCGCATGGTCTTGACCTGCCCGCTCAGTTCACCGTGACCAACGTCCGGGCCAGGCCTGTGCGTTCCCCGGAGGAGGCGAGGAACCTCACCTCCGCGCGGCGCGTCTCCCACGTCCACCCCTCCCAAACTGTGCGAACCATAGTCATCTATAGTGCGACTGTGATTTCCGCTACCAGGATCCCCTCCGGAGGGTTCACACCCGTCAGACGGCGACATGTGGACCTGCTCCGGATCAACGGCGGGCTGTGTCCGCCCTGAGACCGCGACCGGTTCTCGGGACCGCTCCCGGCGACCCGGCCCGCGGTCTCCCACCCCGACCCTTCCGGCATGTTCCTGTTTCGGATACGCGTAGGCTTCTTCAACGAAGTCTGAAGGCGAGTGCGGCTACGGCATGGCCGCCGACCGCCGCACTAGGGTGAGAGCACCTTGGAACAGCGACTGACGCCGTGGCGGACCAGCCACCCCTCGCCACGGCGAGACTGAGGCAAACCCCAAGCCGCCGCGTTCCGCGTGGCGACTTCACTAGGAGGTCGGCGATCTCAGTGCCCAAAGAGATCCAACAACTCGACCGTGTCATCATCCGCTTCGCCGGGGACTCCGGCGACGGCATGCAGTTGACCGGTGATCGGTTCACCCAGGAAACCGCGTCCTTCGGCAACGACCTGTCCACACTGCCGAACTTCCCGGCGGAGATCCGTGCCCCCGCCGGGACGCTGCCCGGCGTGTCCAGCTTCCAGCTGCACTTCGCCGACCACGACATCATGACCCCGGGCGACGCCCCGAACGTGCTGGTGGCGATGAACCCGGCCGCGCTGAAGGCGAACCTGGAGGACATGCCCAAGGGCGCCACGATCATCGTCAACACCGACGAGTTCACCAAGCGCGCCCTGGGCAAGGTCGGCTACGCCGCCAGTCCGCTGGAGGACGGGTCGCTGGCCGACTACAAGGTCAGCCCGGTGCCGTTGACCTCGCTGACGGTCAAGGCGCTGGAGTCCTTCGACATCTCCAAGAAGGACGCCGAGCGCGCCAAGAACATGTTCGCGCTGGGACTGCTGTCGTGGATGTACAACCGTCCCACCGAGGGCACCCTCGACTTCCTGCGGACCAAGTTCGCCAAGAAGCCCGAGATCATGGCCGCCAACATCGCGGCGTTCAAGGCGGGCTGGAACTTCGGCGAGACCACCGAGGACTTCGCGGTCTCCTACGAGGTCAAGCCGGCCGCGCTGCCCTCGGGCCGCTACCGCAACATCACCGGCAACCTCGCCCTGTCCTACGGGCTGATCGCCGCCTCCCGACTCACCGGGCTCCCGTTGTTCCTGGGCTCCTACCCGATCACCCCGGCCTCCGACATCCTGCACGAGCTGTCCAAGCACAAGCGGTTCGGGGTGCGCACGTTCCAGGCCGAGGACGAGATCGCCGGCGTGGGAGCCGCGCTGGGCGCCTCCTTCGGAGGGGCGCTGGGCGTGACCACCACCTCGGGTCCGGGCATGGCGCTCAAGGCCGAGACCATCGGCCTGGCGGTGATGACCGAGCTGCCGCTGGTGGTCATCGACGTGCAGCGCGGCGGCCCCTCCACCGGTCTGCCCACCAAGACCGAGCAGGCCGACCTGCTGATGGCGATGTTCGGCCGCAACGGCGAGTCGCCGCTGCCGGTGCTGGCGCCGCGTTCGCCGTCGGACTGCTTCACCATCGCGGTCGAGGCCGCGCGCATCGCCACCAAGTACCGCACCCCCGTCATCCTCCTGTCCGACGGGTACCTGGCCAACGGCTCCGAGCCGTGGCGGATTCCGGACGTGGCCGAACTGCCCGACCTGGAGGTGGAGTTCGCGCACCGGCCCAACGGCGACGACGGCGAGTTCCTGCCGTACCTGCGGGACGCGCAGACGCTGGCGCGCCCGTGGGCGGTGCCGGGCACGCCCGGGCTGGAGCACCGCATCGGCGGCATCGAGAAGAGCAACCGGACCGGTGAGATCTCCTACGCCCCGGCCAACCACGACCTGATGGTGCGCACCCGGCAGGCCAAGGTCGACGGCATCGCCGCCGACATCGAGCCGCTGGAGGTGGACGACCCGACCGGTGACGCGGACGTGCTCGCGCTGGGCTGGGGCGGCACCTACGGGTCGATCGCCACGGCGGTGCGCCAGATCCGCCGGGCGGGCGGCAGAGTGGCACACGCCCACCTGCGGCATCTCAACCCGTTCCCGGCCAACCTGGAGGAGGTGCTGCGCCGCTACGAGCGGGTGGTGGTGCCCGAGATCAACCTCGGCCAGTTGGCCCTGCTGCTGCGCGGCCGCTTCCTGGTCGACGTCATCAGCTACACCAAGGTGCGTGGCCTGCCGTTCAAGTCCGAGGAACTGGCGGGTGTGTTGCAGGAGGTCATCGACCGTGCCGAGTGAGAACAACAGCAACGGGTCCGCGTTCCGCGGCCTGAGCCTGGTGCCCGCGAGCACCACCCAGTACAAGATGAAGGACTTCAAGTCCGACCAGGAGGTGCGCTGGTGCCCCGGCTGCGGGGACTACGCCATCCTCTCGGCCTTCCAGGGCTTCCTGCCCGAGTTGGGGGTGCCGCGCGAGAACATCGTGGTCATCTCCGGCATCGGCTGCTCCTCCCGGTTCCCGTACTACCTGTCCACCTACGGCATGCACTCGATCCACGGGCGTGCGCCCGCGATCGCCACGGGTCTGGCGGCCTCCCGTCCGGACCTGAGCGTGTGGGTGGTCACCGGGGACGGGGACGCGCTGTCGATCGGCGGCAACCACCTCGTCCACGCGCTGCGCCGCAACGTCAACCTCAACATCCTGATGTTCAACAACCGGATCTACGGGTTGACCAAGGGCCAGTACTCCCCCACCTCCGAGACGGGCAAGGTCACCAAGTCCTCGCCCATGGGCTCGCTGGACACCCCCTTCAACCCGGTCTCGCTCGCGCTGGGCGCCGGCGCCACGTTCGTGGCGCGCACCGTGGACTCGGACCGCAAGCACCTGACCGGGGTGCTGCGCGCCGCCGCCGACCACCCGGGCGCGTCCTTCGTGGAGATCTACCAGAACTGCCCGATCTTCAACGACGACGCGTTCGCGCCGGTCAAGGAGCCGGGCGAGCGGGACATGCGGCTGCTGCGCCTGGAACACGGCCAGCCGCTGACGCTCGGTGAGGACCGGGGCGTGGTGTTCGGCGACTACGGCGAGCTGGCCGTCGCCGACGTGGCCGAGGTGGGCGAGGACCGGCTGGTGGTCCACGACGCCCACCGCGACGACCCGGCCTACGCCTTCGCGCTGTCCCGACTGGACGAGCCCGCGTTCGCGCACGTGCCCGTCGGTGTGTTCCGCAACGTGGACCGGCCCACCTACGACCAGGCCATGAGCGACCAGGTCGCCCTGGCCGAGCAGTCACAGGGCCCCGGTGACCTGGCCGAACTCCTCGCCGGCAACGACACCTGGACCGTCGGCTAGCAACGGGTCCGAAACGGTCCCCACGGGCGCGCACCGAGTCGGGTGCGCGCCCGTTGCGGTGCCCGCCCCGCCTCCACACGGCACCGGTCGGATTCCGGGCACACGCGATGACAAATATTCATGAAACGTTTCCTTCTTCGCCTCCGGACAAGGAAGGAAACGTTAACCTCTGTCATTTGTGACCACCTTCTTCCGCCGTTCCTCCGTTCCCGCACCCGTCGCTCCTCCACCGACCCGTCCGGGAGGCGGCGCCCGCCCCCTCCCGGACGCCAGAGGCACGCTGGCCGTGGTGGCGACCGCGGCCGCGGTCCCGTTCCTCTCCCTGGTCGCGCTGGTTGTCGGAGGCTGGGGTCCGCTGCTGTCCCTGGACTCCGCCGTCGCGGAACGGTCGTACACGTGGGTGCGCCCCCGCCCGGAACTGGCGCACGGACTCCAGTTGTGGACGGAGGCGTTCGGCACCTGGTCGATGCGGATCGTCTGCCTGCTGACCGCCGCCTGGCTGGCGGTGCGCCGCCTCTTCGTCACCGCCCTGTGGGCGTGCACGGCGGTGTTCACCGCGAATCTGGCCGGGCTGGTCACCAAGCTCACCGTGGCGCGCCCCCGACCCGAGTTCGCCGATCCGGTCTCCGTGGGCGTGGGCCCCTCCTTCCCCTCCGGTCACGCGCTGATGGCCGTCGTCGGCGCGGGGGTGCTGCTGCTCGCGGTTCTGCCGCTGCTGCGGGGGGTCTGGCGCGGCGTGGCGTGGGTCGCGGCGGTCGCCGTCGCGGCGAGCACCGCGCTGAGCCGTCCGCTGCTGGGCGTGCACTGGCTCAGCGACATCGCCGCCGGGGCGAGCCTGGGCGTGTGCGTGCTCGCGTTGACCCTGCTGGCCTGGACGTTCCTGCCCGCGGCGGTGCGCCGCTGGGATCTCCCGGTCCGTCCCTGAACCCGTCCGGTCCGCGACGGTCCGGGGATCTCACAGGACTGTCGGGCATCAGGCGTTACCCTTCGGTTATGCGTATCGTCATCGCCGGAGGACACGGCAAGATCGCCCTGCGTCTGGAGCGGCTGCTGGCCGCGCGCGGCGACTCCCCCGTGGGCCTCATCCGCAACCCCGACCATGCCGACGACCTGCGTGCGGCCGGAGCCGAACCCGTGGTCGTCGACCTGGAGACGACCACCGTCACCCAGTTGACCGAGAAGGTGATGGGCGCGGACGCGGTCGTGTTCGCCGCCGGAGCCGGTCCCGGCAGCGGAGCCGCGCGCAAGGGGACCGTGGACCACGCCGCCGCGGTCCTGCTGGCCGACGCGGCCTCGCTGGCGGGGGTGCGCCGCTACCTGATGGTGTCGGCGATCGGGGTGGACGAGGGGCCCCCGCCCGACGCCGACCCGGTGTGGGCGGCCTATGTCAACGCGAAGAAGGCCGCCGACGACGACCTGCGGAGCCGCGGCGAGCAACTGGACTGGACGATTCTGCGCCCGGGGCGGCTGACCGACGAGCCGGGAACCGGGAGGGTCCGGCTCGCGCCCAAGGTGGAGAGGGGACCGGTCCCCCGGGACGACGTCGCCGCGGTGCTCGTGGCCCTACTGGACGCTCCGGCCACCGTCGGCCACGTTCTGGACCTGGTCAGCGGGGACACCCCGATCAGTGACGCGGTGGCCGCCGTCGGCGGTTAGCGAACACGGTCGCGGGGCCGCGCCGTGGACCTCCCCGCCCCGCCGACGCGCGGTCGGCGCGCTCCACCACGGAGCCGGGGGTCCGGGCGCGTGCCCCGCACGCACCCGGCGGCGCGCCGAGTCGCCGGGGAATGTGCGCCGATTCGTGTCCTCCCACGGCAAACTCTCTCGGCCCCCGGTGGCTCTAAAGGGGCAAAGAGGGCATCATGGTGGAGATGGCCCACGGGTCTTCTCCGCGACAGGCGCGGATGACAGCAGCGCTCGACAGCGCTCGTCAAGGGCAGATGGGTACGGTTACAGATGAGCGTCACACAGGTCGTCAGGGACAGCACCGTCGTCGAGCACGCCAAGGTCGCAGCTCAGCAGAAACGCAGGATGTTCGTGGTGCAACTGCGCGTCAACACCTACGACGAGCCCTCCAGCAGCGTCCGGCCGGGCCTGACCCGCATCCTCGAGGGCATCGAGGAGGCCGGTTGGCGTCTGGAGCAGATCTCCTACACCCAGGACGCCAACGGTGAACCCGCCCAACTCTGCGTCTTCCGTCCCGCCCCCGGCAGCGAGCCCGAAGGGGCCGAGGAGAAGAAGGCCGAGGCCGAGCAGCAGCCCCAGCCGCAGCCGCACACCGGCCAGCAGCAGCCCTACCAGCAGGACCCCTACGCCAACAACTACCAGTACCCGCAGGGGCAGCAGTACGACCCGCAGCAGGGCTACGGGCAGCAGCCCTACCCCGGTTACGGCCAGCAGCAGGGCTACGGGCAGCAACCCTACCCCGGTTACGGCCAGCAGCCCTATCCCGGCTACGGCCAGCAGCAGTGGTGAGGTCCTGACAGTCGAACGGCCTCCGGCCCCCGTGGGCGCGGAGGCCGCCGTGTTCGGGCGGCCGGACCGGCTCCCGGCCGGTGCCGCGCGGTCTCACCGCCACGTGTGCCAGCGGGCCTCGGACACCTTGTCGAAACCGAGGTCAGCGCCCACCGCCAGCCCCTCGGGACTGGCGGCCGCGACCGCCCCCCGGTCCGGGCGGTCGGCGAGCGCACGGCTCAGCAGAAGCCGCGCGATTCCGCGTCCCCGCTGTTCGGGGAGGGTGACCAGCCAGTGGACTCCCACCGTGGCGCCGTCGTCGTAGGTGCAACACGCCGCGGCCGGGACCCGTTGCCTGCGGACCAGCCACACCCGCAGACCGGGCACGGCGAGCGCGTCGGCGGGCAGCAGCCGTCCCGGAACGGGCGGCCACAGGTCGAGGTGGGGGAATCCGTGGACGATGACGTTCTCGGCCTCGCGCAGTTCCTCCGGACCGGTGACCCGGAGGAACTCCAGGTCCGCTTTCTCCGGTGCTCGGCGGACCGGCATCGGCGGTCTGGCCATGATCGGCCGCCGGACCGTGCGGACTCCCGTGCTCCCGGGCGGGTGGAGCGTGCCGAAGGGGTCGTCGACCAGTCCCGCCTTGGCGTCGAGGAAGGCGCGGGCGGCGGCGGGGAGTTCGCGCAGTGGTCGGCGCGTGACGACGCGGACGAGACCGAGCCGCGGTTGGCTGAGGACCACCAGTTCGGGACTGTCGTGGAGAACCTCGGTGTGGGTGTGGCCCAGCGCGATCCACAGCGCGGCGGTGTTGGCCGCGTAGCTTTCCGGCATTGCCCGTCTCCGTGATGGAACCGACCTGCCTTCCGCAGCCTAGCCTCTCGTCCGCGGGCGCGGGGACCGAGGGGCGGGATTCCCGGTGTTTTCCGGCTTGCACCTGACGTCGCGTCAGGTCCTAGCGTCGTTTCCGCCGCCCCGGGGTGGGGCGGTGCGAGGAGGAAGAGATGCGTGAGCGCGGCGGACGGTTCTGGAAGGTCGGCGAACTGGCCCGGCTGACCGGGCTGACCGTGCGCACGCTGCACCACTACGAACACGTGGGAGTGCTGCGGCCGTCGGCCCGCACCCCGGCGGGGCACCGGCTCTACGGCGAGGCCGACGTGCGACGGCTCTACCAGGTGGTGGCGCTGCGCGAGCTGGGTCTGCCGCTGGAGGCGATCGGCACCGTGCTGGCCGGGGACGTCGACCTGGCCGAACTGCTGGGCGACCACCTGGCGCACGTCGACCGGAGACTGGCCGCGCTCCGGTCGCTGCGCGACAGGCTCACCGCCCTGGCGGCTGCCGCACGCTCGGCGCGCGGACTGCGTTCCGACGACCTCCTCGGTCTGATGGAAGAGGTGACCACGATGGAAGAGACCATCCGCAACCACTACACCGGGGAGCAGCTCGCCTACCTGGAGCGGCGCCGCCGGGAGCTCGGCGACGAGGCCGTCGCCGCGGTCGAGGCCGAGTGGCCGCGGCTCATCGCCGAGGTGCGCTCCGAGATGGCGGCGGGCACCGACCCGGCCGACCCGAAGGTGCGGGCGCTGGCCACACGGTGGACGGAACTGGTGGAGATGTTCCACGGCGGCGACGAGGGCGTGCGCGACTCCCTGCACCGGATGTACCAGGAGCGCGGCGACGGGATCGCCGAGCAGTACGGCGGCCCGACGTCCGACATGATCGCCTACGTCCAGCGGGCGATCGACTCCTCCGCGTCCTGAACCGGATGAGCGGCCCCCGCCCGCGGGTCAGGTGGGCGGGGGCCGCGGATCGGACGGCGCCGACCGGCGTGGCCCGGCGTGTCACACCGGCGGGCGCGCGGTGCGTCCTGACAGGTGTGAGCGTTGAGATCTTCGAACAGCACCGTGGCCTCCTCACCGGGGTGGCCTACCGGATCCTGGGCAGCGCGGCCGACGCCGAGGACGTGGTCCAGGAGGCGTGGCTGCGCTGGTCCGCCGTGGACGCCGCGGACGTGGCCGAACCCAGGGCCTACCTGATCAGGGTGGTCTCCCGGCTGGCGATCGACCGGCTGCGGCAGGCGGCGGCGCGCCGGGAGTCCTACGTGGGTCCGTGGCTTCCCGAGCCGGTCAGCACCGAGCCGGACGCCGCCGAGCGCGCCGAACTCGTCGAGTCGGTGGAGTTGGCGCTGCTGGTGGTTCTGGAGACGCTCTCCCCGCTGGAACGCGCGGTGTTCGTGCTGAGGGAGGCGTTCGACCTGCCCCACGCGGAGATCGCGCGGGCGGTGGGGCGGTCGGAGGCGGCCGTCCGGCAGCTCGCCCGCCGGGCCCGCGACCACGTCCACGAGCGCAAGCCCCGGTTCGACGCGGACCGGACGCGGCGGCGGCAGCTCACCGAGCGGTTCGCCGCCGCGTGCCTCACCGGCGATCTGGACGGTCTGACCGGACTGCTCGCCCACGACGTCACCCTGGTCGGCGACGGCGGCGGCAGGGGCAAGGCGCCGCTGCGGGTGATCACCGGAGCCGACAGAGTCTCCCGGTTCTTCCTCTCGATCACCAGCGAGCGGAACCTGCGCCGGGCACTGGAACCGCTCGGCGCGGCCCCCGACGCGCTCGGAGTCGCGATCACCGAGGTCAACGGCTGGCCCGCGGTCGTGGTCACGGCCGCGGGCCAGCCGATCACCGTGATATCGCCGGTGGTCGCGGCCGGGCGAATCCAGACGGTCTACCTCATCACCAACCCGGAGAAGATGTCACATCTGCGGCTGCCCGATCCGTCCCGGTGACATGAACACCATCACCGTCATCGGCGGCGGGATCTCCGGACTGACCGCCGCCATCGCAAGTGCTGAGCAAGGCGCCGACGTCACCCTGTTCGAGGCGCACCGAACCCCGGGCGGCCGGGCGCGTTCCACGGCCGCGCCCCACGTCGCCAACGACGGGCCGCACGTCCTCTACTGCGACGGCGCGCCCTTCTCCTGGCTCGCCGAACGCGGGCTGGTCCAGCCGTTCGTCCGGCCGGGCCTGCGGGAGTTGTCCAGGATACGGCTCCGCCACGAGGGGAGGATCACCGGGAGGCCGCCGTCGGGGCTGCTGCGGGCCGCCGCCAGGCGGAGGGCCGCCGCCCCGGTGGACCGCGACTTCGCGTCGTGGGGGACCGAGCTGTTCGGCGCCGAGGGGGTCCGCGCGGTCTCCGGACTGCTCGGCGTGGTCACCTACGACGCCGATCCGGGCCGGTTGTCGGCGGCGTTCGTCTGGGAGCGCTTCGGCCGGGCCGCCGCTCCGCGCTACCCGACCGCCAGGTACGTGGTGGGGGGCTGGCAGGCGATGGTGGACCGGATGGTCGAGCGTGCGCGCGCCCTGGGTGTGCGCGTCGAGACCGGGACGCGGGTCGACCGACTGCCGTCGGACGGGCCGACGATCGTGGCCACCTCCCTGGACGCGGCCCGGACCCTGCTGGACGACGACTCGCTGCGCTGGGAGAGTGGCCGGTCACTGCTGGTCGACCTGGGGCTGCGGAGCCGCAGGGGTGAGCCGTACCTGGTCTTCGACCTGGACGAGGGTGGTTTTGTCGGCAGGTACTCCCAGCCGGACCCCTCCCTGGCCCCCGCCGGTGAGGACCTGGTCCAGGCGCAGATGCCGGTGCGGCCCGGTGAGTCCCGCTCCGACGTCCGGGCGCGGCTGGAGCGGCTGGTCGACGCCGCGCTGCCCGGCTGGCGGGACCGGGTGACCTGGCGGCGCGACCAGATGATGGCGGGCCGCAGCGGCGCCCTGGACCTGCCCGGCCGCTCCTGGCGCGACCGCCCGGCCGTCGACCGGGGCGACGGCGTCTACCTGGCGGGGGACATGGTCGCCGCGCCCGGCCTGCTCGGCGAGGTGTCGATCACCAGCGCCCTGACCGCCGTCCGCGCGGCGCTGGGCCGGAGTGCGGCGCGCGTCGCCTGAGCGGCCCCGCCGGTCTCCTCCGGGCGGGAGGACGCTTGGCCCCCACCCCCTTTGACGTACAAGATCCTGTACGTCAAAGGGGGTTTCGATGAAGGTGATGAGCTACTCCGGGTCCCGCGCGAAGTACGCCGAGACCGCCTATCTGCTCCGCAGTCCGGAGAACGCCCGGCGGCTGGTCACCGCGATCGAGCGACCGGAGTCCGACGGCGGCGCACGGCACGGGCTCGTCGAGTGAAACCCGTCTGGGACGAGTCAGCCTGGGACGACTACGTCTGGTGGCAGGCCGAGGGCCGAAAGATCCTCACTGAGGTTTGACGGTCGCCTTCGCGACGGACACCGGCCGTGCGGAGAGGAGGGGACGGCCGATCGGCCCAGGGCGTTCCACACCAACCCCCACGACGGGACACCACCGGCCACGGCCAACCCGTGGTCGCCCGCCGCGGAACCGAACACTCAAACCTCAGTCAGACGCATCAGCGCTCTTGTCAAGGACGTCATGCGCAACGGCAACGAGGGGATCGGCAAGCCCGAGCCGCTCAAGCACGGTTTCCAGGGCTACTGGTCGCGCCGTGTCAACGACGAGCACCGACTGGTCTGCAAGATCGCCGGAGACGAGATCCGCATCGCTGCCTGCCGTTACCACTACGGGAGGTAGTCCGCCACGCGGTTCCGGGGAACCGGTGGCGGAAAGCCCCGCCCCGCGTCCCGGCTCCCCGACCGCGGACGTCCGCAGCGCCCTCCCCGTTCTCGGGGATGTTCCCCGACCGGGACACCTGCGGTACCGGAGGTCATCCCTCGGTGCTGGCCACCCCGATCGGGCAGGTCGCGCCCGTTCCGCCCACACCGCAGTAGCCGTGCGGGTTCTTGGCCTCCGACAGGTACTGCTGGTGGTAGGGCTCGGCGAAGTAGAACGGGGTGGCCGGGACGATCTCGGTGGTGATGGGGCCGTAGCCCATGCGGGTCAGCACCGGTTGGAAGGCGTCGCGGCTGGCCTCGGCCGCGGCGCGCTGGGCCTCGTCGTGGTAGAGGATCATCGAGCGGTACTGGGTGCCCACGTCGTTGCCCTGCCGCATGCCCTGGGTGGGGTCGTGGCCCTCCCAGAACACCTTGAGCAGTTCGGTGTAGGAGATGCGCTCGGGGTCGAAGACCACGCGCACGGCCTCGGTGTGGCCGGTGCGTCCCGAGCAGACCTCCTCGTAGGTGGGGTTGGAAGTGTAGCCGCCCGCGTAGCCGACGGCCGTGGTGATGATGCCGGGGCCCAGCCGCCAGAAGGTGCGCTCCACACCCCAGAAGCAGCCCATGCCGAACTCGGCGATCTGGGAGCCTTCGGGGTAGGGCGGAGCCAGCGGGGTTCCCAGGACCTCGTGGCGGTCCGGAACCGGCATCGGGGTGTCGCGGCCGGGCAGGGCGTCGGCCCGGTCGACCATCGTCGTCTTCGTGAAGCCGAACATGCTTTCAGGCTATCCGCGCCGTCCAGTGTCCGGACGTTCCCGGCGGGCGGGTCCCTGCGCGGGAACGGTATGCCCGTGGTCCGCCCGGTACCCCTTCTCTATAGTCTGACCCTCGTGCCTGATTCGAACAAGGGCGTGCTCTACGGCGCGAGCGCGTACTTCCTGTGGGGGTTTCTCCCCCTGTACTGGCCGTTGATCACTCCTCCCGCCACACCGACCGAGGCCCTCTTTCATCGGATGATTTGGTCATTGGTGGTTGTGGTGGGGGTGTTGCTGGTCCGGCGGGACTGGCGGTGGCTGGACGGCCTCCTGCGCAGCCCCCGGCAACTGCTGCTGCTCACCGCGGCCACACTGCTGATCACCCTCAACTGGGGCTGCTTCATCATCGCGGTGACCAGCGGCCACACCCTTCAGTCCTCCCTCGCCTACTTCATGAACCCGCTGGTGAGCGTGGCGCTTGGCATGCTGGTCCTCCGGGAGCGGCTGAGTCGGGCCCAGTGGGTCGCCGTCGCGCTCGGCGTGGTCGCCGTCGCCGTGCTGGCCCTCGACTACGACACGCCGCCCTGGCTGGCGATCGCCATGGCCCTCGCCTTCGCCGGCTACGGCCTGCTGAAGAAGTCCGTGCGGCTGGACGGGGTGCAGAGTCTGGCCGCCGAGACCGCGATCATGTTCCTCCCCGGGACCGCGGTCGTGGTCTACCTGGAGTCCACCGGATCGGGCACCTTCCTGTCCGTCTCCCCCACTCACTCGCTGCTGCTGGTCGGCACCGGAGTGCTGACCGCCGTTCCGCTGATGCTCTTCGGCGCGGCGGCGCAGCGCCTCCCGCTCAGCATGGTCGGCCTGCTCCAGTTCATCGCGCCGGTGATGCACTTCCTGATCGCGTGGCTGGTCTTCGGCGAGGAGCTGTCGGCGGTCAGGTGGTTCGGGTTCGTCGTGGTGTGGGCGGCACTCGCGGTGTTCGTCGTGGACATGCTCGGCCGCACCCGCCGCGCGTCCCGACCACCGCGCGCCGCCGCCCCGGAGCCGACGGCCGAACCGGGCTGAGAAACCGGTGCCGGGAAGTCAGGCGGGCAGGGCATTCCACTCCAGCGCCCGAGGCGACCCACCACAGACGCCCACCTGGATTGCCGCACCCTCTCCCCGGCTTTCCGGCATCGGTTTCCAGATGCCCCCGACCCCGGGGGATCGCAGGCAGCCTTCACCCCAGGGGCCTCGGGGCCGAGGTCCCACGACCAATGCCGGAAGGGCGGTCCACCGCGGTGGACCGCCCTTCCGTGTTCCGTCTCGGAACACCGCTCAGCTCCTACGGCGACGGGAGCGTCCGGATCCCCCCTCCTCCTCGTCGACCTCGATGTGTTCCTTGCGCAGCTCCCCGCGGACCCGCTCGGTGTCGCTGACCTCCTCCTTGGAGACGCGCACCCGCTCCACGGGCACCTCTTCCTTGCCGACCACCGGGCGCTCCTCGTGGAGGGTGATCTCCTCCTCCTGCTCGCCCATCCGGCCGGTGCCCGCCTCTCCGGTCACGGGCTCGCGCTCGACACGGAGCCTCTCACGGCGGACCGGGACGTCCTCCTCGAAGGGCTCGTTCTCCACGCTCTTGTGTACCCGCGCCCGACCGCTCTCCGTGCGCTCGACGCCGACCCTGGCCTGCTCCTCGGAGCGGGTGATGGACGCCTCCTCCCCCTCCCGGGGCATCGTTCCCGCGGCCTGCGCCCGGGGCTCGCGCTCCGCCGTGTCCTGCTCCTCGGTCGCCCGCGGTCCCGGAACGTTTGGCTGCACACCGTAGTGCCGGTAGAGCTCGGCTTCCTGCTCGGGGGAGAGGTGGCCGCCGACACCGAAGCGGGGAGAGTCCTTGATCAGGCTCTTGGAGAACGGAACACGCAGGTCCTGATCGGTGACCTCGGCTCCAGCCAGCGGGACGAAGCTCTCCTGGTTGCCGAACATGCCGGTCTGGACCGTCACCCACGTCGGTTGGTGGGTCTGGTCGTCGCGGTAGACCTGTCCGATCTTGCCGACGTTGTTGCCGTCCTGGTCGATCAGCCTGTGCCCGACCAGCTCCTGGATTCCGGGCCGAGGTGCCATGCGAATCAACTCCCTTGGTCTCTGCCGCCTCAGGCGGTTGCTCGCTGCGCTACCCAACCGGCATCGCAGCA
Organism: Thermobifida halotolerans; assembly: GCF_003574835.2. Taxonomy (NCBI): domain Bacteria; kingdom Bacillati; phylum Actinomycetota; class Actinomycetes; order Streptosporangiales; family Nocardiopsidaceae; genus Thermobifida; species Thermobifida halotolerans. The sequence goes on from NZ_CP063196.1 coordinate 3,695,355, forward strand.
GTTCAGAGACTCGGTTACCCGATCGGGCATGGGGTGACCCCCGGCCTTACCCGACACATACCCAGAAAAGGACATGTCGTGACCGTCCCGGCGACTCCTCGCAGATCAGCCGCTGCGCTCCACGACGTAGTCGCACAGTGCCAGGAACGCGTCCCTGGCCGGGCAGTCCGGAAGAGTGGTCAGCTCCGACCGGGCCCGATCCGCCCAGGACTCCAGGTCGGCCCGTGCCTCGCGCATCGCCGGATGGGCCCGCAGCAGGCCCAGGGCCTCGGCGGTCTCCGCGTCGTCCAGCGGACGTCCCAGCAGGGAGCGCAGCCGTGCGTGCTCGGGCTCCTCCCCCCGCAGCGCATAGAGCATCGGCAGGGTCAGCACCCCCTCCCGCAGGTCGGTTCCGGGAGTCTTGCCGGACTGGGCGGTCTCGCTGGCCACGTCCAGGATGTCGTCGGAGAGCTGGAAGGCCGTCCCCAGCGCCTCACCGGCCCGCGTGACCGTCTCGACCACATCGGGACCGGTCCGTCCGAACATCGCGCCGAACCGGGCGGAGGAGGCGATCAGCGAGGCCGTCTTGTCGGCGATGACGTCCAGGTAGTGCTTCATCGGATCGGCTCCCGCGCGCGGCCCCGCGGTCTCGAGGATCTGCCCCCGGACCAGGCGGCCGAAGGTCTGCGCCTGCAACCGCACCGCCTCGGTGCCCAGATCCGCCAGGATCTCCGAAGCGCGCGCGAACACGTAGTCGCCGGTCAGGATCGCGATCGCGTTGCCCCAGCGCCGGTTGGCGCTCGGGCTGCCCCGACGCAACTCGGCCTCGTCCATGACGTCGTCGTGGTAGAGGGTGGCCACATGGGTCAGTTCGACCACCGCCGCGGCCGGAACGAGGTCGGGGTTGCCCGCGTCACCGAAACGCGCGGCCAGCAGCACCAGGGTGGCGCGGAAGCGCTTGCCTCCGGCGGCCAGCAGATGCGCCGCCGCCTCGTTCAGCAGCGGGTCGCTCTCCGCCACCGTTTCGCGGAGCAGCTTCTCCACCTGCTCCAGCTCTGCCTGGACCTCCCGGGCGAGCGCTTCGTCAATACTCGGCAGCGTCAGAAACCCGCTCGGGACAGCACCGCTCACCTGAAAGCTCCACCTGTCAACAGGGCGCGCGATACCTCACGAAGCGAAGTACCGCGCGCTCTCGCAACGAACACAGACTGACTCAGAAGTTATCCGACGCCGACTCCGCGACCAAAGCGGGTGTCGGTTTCCTCCCGTCTACCGAACGAACAGGGCCTCGGAGACGGTTCCGTCCGCCGTCGTCTCACCGGCCGCTTCCGCCGACGGCTGCGGAACCAGGTTGTCCAGCACCGGTCCGGGGAACACCCCCAGGACCAGGGTCGCCGCGACCCCGAGTCCGACAACGCTTCCGGTGAGCGCCCCCGCCCTGAGTACCCGGGGCGCGGTCTCGGCGGGTTCGGCGAAGAACATCAGCACGATGATGCGCACGTAGAAGAACGCGGTCACCGCGCTGCTGAGCACGCCCACGACCACCAGCGGGGTCGCCCCGGCCGCCACCGCCGCCTCGAACACCGCGAACTTGCCGATGAATCCGCTGGTCAGCGGAATACCGGCGAAGGCGAGCAGGAACAGGCCGAGGGAGGCGGCCAGGAACGGCGAGGTGCGTCCCAGTCCCGCCCACTGCGTCAGGTCACCGGCTTCGGCGCCGCCCTCGGCGTTGCGTACCAGGGTGACGACCGCGAACGCGCCGACCGTGGTGAAGCCGTAGGCGGCCAGGTAGAACATGGCTCCGGCCAGGCCGTCGGCGCTGGCCGCCACGACCGCGGTCAGCATGAAGCCCGCGTGCACCACCGAGGAGTAGGCCAGCAGCCGCTTGATGTCGCGCTGGGTGACCGCGATGACCGCGGCGAGCACCATGGTGAGGATCGCCACGACCCACAGCATCGGCCGCCACTGCGCCACCGACGCGCCGAAGGCCACGTAGAACACCCGCAGCAGGGCGCCGAACGCGGCGACCAGGGTGCCGGAGGCCATCAGCGCGGTGATCGGTGTGGGGGCGCCCTGGTAGACGTCGGGCTTCCAGTTGTGGAAGGGAACCGCGCCGACCTTGAACAGCAGGCCCACCCCGATCAGCGCGATGCCGATGAGCAGCAGCGGCTCGCCTCCGTCGATCAGTCCGCCCTCGCTGGTCGCCCGGTTGACGGCGGCGAAGTTCACCGAGCCCGCGTAGCCGTACACCATGGCGATGCCGAACAGGAAGAACGCCGAGGAGAACGAGCCCAGCAGGAAGTACTTGACCGCGGCCTCCTGGGAGAACAGGCGACGGCGGCGGGCCAGCCCGCACAGCAGGTACAGCGGGAGGCTCATCACCTCCAGGGCGATGAACATGGTGAGGAAGTCGTTGGCGGCCGTGAACAGTTGCATGCCCAGCACCGCGAACATCACCAGCGGGTAGACCTCGGTGTGCTGGGTTCCGGCGAGGATGTGCGAGCGCTCCTCGTCGCTGCCGGGAACCGCGGCGGCCTGCGCGGTGAAGGCGCTCTCACCGTCCCGGTTCTCGGCGATCAGCAGCAGGCTGGCGAAGGCCAGCACCAGGATGACGCCCTGGAAGAACAGGGCGGGCCGGTCCACCACGACGGTCGCGAAGGCCACGGTGACGCCCGCGCCGTCCGCCGGCAGCGCGCCCACCTGGAGGACGGTCAGCACGAAGGCCGCGCCGATTCCGAGCAGGGCCAGCGTCAACTGGGTGATCCGGCGGTACCGCGCGGCCACGAACGCCTCGGCGAGCACGCCGAGGACACCGGCCGCGAACACCACCAGCAGCGGTGACAGCAGCCCGTAGTCGATGTCGGGAGCCTGGGTGACGACTGTCGGGGTCCCGGCCTCCGACAGGCTCAGCGGAATCATTCGTCTGCTCCTTCCTGGCCGCCGGCCTGGTCAACACCCACCGCCGGAGCGGGGTCGCTGACGTCGACCTGCTGCATGGTCTGCTCCACCGCGGGGTTGATCACGTCCAGCAGCGGCTGGGGGAAGACCCCGAAGAGGATGATCACGGCGATGAGCGGGGACACGGCCCACAGCTCGCGGCCGGAGAGGTCCCTGACGCCCGCCAGCTTCTCCTTGACCGGCCCGGTCATGGTGCGCTGGTACAGCCACAGGATGTAGAGCGCGGCCAGCACCACGCCGACGGTGGCGATGACCGCGGGCACCGGAAGGACCGTGAAGGTGCCGACGAACACCAGGAACTCGCTGACGAACGGAGACAGCCCCGGAAGCGCCAGGCTGGACAGTCCGGCCACCAGGAAGGTTCCGGCGAGCACCGGAGCCGTCTTCTGCAGGCCGCCGTAGTCGGCGATCAGCGCGGACCCGTTGTTGCGGGCGATGAGGAAACCCACGATGAGGAACAGCGCACCGGTGGAGAAGCCGTGGTTGACCATGTACAGCGCGGCGCCCGACTGCCCCTGCGAGGTCATCGCGAAGATGCCCAGGGTGATGAAGCCGAAGTGGGACACCGAGGTGTAGGCGATGAGGCGGAGCATGTCGCTCTGCCCGATCGCCGCGATCGCGCCGTAGACGATGCTGACGAGGCTGAGCGCGACCACCGGCCAGACGAACCACCTGGCGGCCTCGGGGAACAGTTCCAGGCAGTACCGCAGCATGCCGTAGGTGCCGACCTTGTCCAGCACGCCCACCAGCAGCACCGCGGTGCCCGGCCGGGAGCTTCCGGCTGCCGTGGGCAGCCAGGTGTGCACCGGCCACATCGGGGCCTTGATGGCGAAGGCGGCGAAGAACCCGAGGAACAGCCAGCGGGCCGCAGTGGTGTCCACCCCGGCGAGCAGTCCCTCGGAGCCGACCAGGTCGCTCCACAGGAACGTGCCGTTGCCGGCCTGGGCGCTGTAGACGTACACGCCGATCACCGAGACCAGCATGAGGAGTCCGCCCAGGAGGCTGTAGAGGAGGAACTTCACCGCGGCGCGGCGGCGCTCCTCGCCCCGGCCGTACCGTCCGATCATGAAGTAGACCGGGATCAGCATGGCCTCGAAGAGGACGTAGAAGAGGAAGACGTCGGTGGCGGCGAAGACCCCGATCATCATCGCCTCGAGGAGCAGGATGAGGGCGAAGTAGCCCTTGCCGCGGTCCGCGGCCTCGTCCTGCTCCTTCCAGGCCGCCAGGACGACCAGCGGCACGAGCAGTGCGGACAGTGCGATCAGGGTCAGCGCGATGCCGTCGACGCCCACCGCGTAGTGCACGCCGAAACGCGCGATCCACGGGTGGACCTCGGTGAACTGGAGGCGGGCGCCCGCGGGGTCGAAGTTCAGCGCCATCGCGCCGACGACGGCGAGCACGACCAGCGTGCAGGCCAGGGTGACCCGCTTGGCGAGTCCCACCCGCTCGCGTGGGATGAGTGCCACGATCAGCGAGCCCAGGGCGGGCAGCGCGATCGCGAGTGTCAGCCAGGGGATGGTCATTGGTTCAGATCCTCACCTGCTGGTCTGGTGTGCGGCCTGGGGAGGTGGTGTGCCTACGCAAAGCCCACTCCCAACGTGGTGGCCACGACGACGGCCGCGCCGAAGAGCATGGTCAGTGCGTAGCTGCGGGCGAACCCGGTCTGGATCAGGCGCAGGTTCTCCGAGCTGTCGCGGACCCAGCGCGCGACGCCGTTGACGACGCCGTCCACGGCGTGGTCGTCGAAGGCGACGGTGGCCCTGGTGAGCTGCTGTCCGGGCCGCATGAGCAGGCCCTCGTTGATGGCGTTGCCGTACAGCTCCTCGCGGGCCGCGACGGTGACGAAGTTGCCCCTGGGCGCCGTGACCGGCACCTCGCCGCGGGCGTAGCGCAGCCACGCGTACGCCACGCCGACGACCATGAGCGCCAGCGCGGCCAGCGAGTACGGGCTGGTCAGCATGTGGACCAGGTCGAACTCGTGGTGCGGGGCGCCCACGACGGGGGCGAGGAAGTGGGCGAAGGTGTAGTTGACCACCAGGATCGCGCCCAGCGCCACCGATCCGGCGGCGAGGATGCCCATCGGGACCGTCATGACGGACGGGGACTCGTGCGGGTGGGCGTCGTCGGCCCAGCGCTTCTCACCGAAGAAGGTGAGGAACATGATCCGGGACATGTAGAAGGCGGTGAGTCCGGCGCCCAGCACCGTGACCCAGCCCAGGATCTGGCCGGTGACGCCGCCGGAGTCGAACGCCGCCTGGATGATGCCCTCCTTGGTCCACCAGCCGGACAGGAACGGGACCCCGATGATGGCGAGGTAGCCCGCGCCGAAGGTGGCGAAGGTGACCGGCATGGCCTTGCGCAGTCCGCCGTAGCGGCGCATGTTCACCTCGTCGTTCATGGCGTGCATGACCGATCCGGCGCCCAGGAACAGCCCGGCCTTGAAGAAGCCGTGCGTGACCAGGTGGGCGATGGCCGCGGCGTAGCCGATCGGGCCGAGCCCGGCGGCCAGCGTCATGTAGCCGATCTGGCTCATGGTGGAGCCCGCCAGCGCCTTCTTGATGTCGTCCTTGGCGGAGGCGATGACCGCGCCGGCGAGCAGGGTGGCCGCGCCGACGACGGTGACCACCAGTTGCGCGGTGGGCGCGGCCTCGAAGATCGGCCCCGAGCGCACGATCAGGTAGACACCGGCGGTGACCATGGTCGCGGCGTGGATGAGGGCCGACACCGGGGTGGGGCCCTCCATCGCGTCGAGCAGCCACGCCTGCAGCGGAAGCTGCGCGGACTTGCCGCACGCGCCCAGCAGCAACAGCAGGCCCACGGCGGTCATGACGCCCTGGCCCGCTCCGTCGACCGCGTCGAACAGGGGGGTGAAGGCGACCGTGCCGAAGGTCGTGAACAGCAGCATGATCGAGACCAGCAGGCCGATGTCGCCGACCCGGTTGATCAGGAACGCCTTCTTGGCCGCGACCGCCGCCGACGGCTTGTGCTGCCAGAACCCGATCAGCAGGTAGGAGGCCAGACCGACGCCCTCCCAGCCGAGGAACAGCACCGCGTAGTTGTCGGCGAGGACCAGCACGAGCATGGCCGCGACGAACAGGTTGAGGTAGGCGAAGAAGCGCCGACGGTTCTCGTCGTGCGCCATGTAGCCCACCGAGTAGATGTGGATCAGCGATCCCACACCGGTGATGAGCAGCGCGAAGGTGATCGACAGCGGGTCGACGAGCAGACCGAGGTCGATGTCGAAGCCGCCGACCCTGATCCACTGGTAGACGTGGACCGCGACACTGCGCTCCTCGGGGGCGCGCCCGAGGAGCTGCACCAGGCTCAGCACCGCCCAGGTGAAGCTGGCCAGCGCCGCGGCGACGGCGAGCCAGTGCCCCCAGGCGTTGGTGCGTCTGCCGCCCAGCAGCAGAACCGCCGCGCCCAGCAGGGGGAGGGCGATCATGAGCCAGGCGTAGGAGAGTACGCCGCCGTCGGCCGCGGTGGTGACCGCGTGCACGTCGGCGGCCAGCGTGGACGTCATCGTCGTCGTGCCCCCGCCCTAGTTCTTGAGCAGGCTGGCGTCGTCAACCGACGCGGACCTGCGGGTCCGGAAGATCTGCATGATGATGGCCAGGCCCACGACGACCTCGGCCGCCGCGACCACCATCACGAAGAATGCGATGACCTGGCCTTCGATGCCGCCGTGCATCCGGGCGAAGGCGACGAAGGCGAGGTTGCAGGCGTTGAGCATCAGCTCGACGCACATGAACACGATGATCGCGTTGCGCCGCACCAGGACGCCGACGGCGCCGATGGTGAACACGATCGCCGCGAGCACGATGTAGTTCATCGGGTCCACGAGCCCTCGTCCTCCCGTTGTCCGTCGCCGTCGGCGGCCGGTCCGTCCGACCGTTCGTCCCTGTCGGGGGCCGCGCCGATCGTGTACCTCATGTCCTCGGGAACACCGTGCTGCTCCTCGGGGTTGCGTGCGGCCAGCACCGGGTTGAGCGAGAGCTCGGAGACCGAGCCGTCGGGCAGCAGCGCCGGCATGTCGATGGCGTTGTGCCGGGCGTAGGTGCCGGGACCGGGCAGCGGGGTCGGGTGGTCGCCGCGGATGCGGTCCTGCGACATCTGCCGCTGGGTGCGCTTCTTCTTGGTGCGGGCGGCGTGCGCCAGCACCAGGGCGCCGAGGACCGCCGTGATGAGCAGTGCCCCGGTGGCCTCGAAGGCGACGACGTAGCGGTAGATGACCTCGCTGGCGATCCACGGGATGCTGCCGCCCGCGGCGGCGACCCCGGCGGCCAGGCCGACCGGTGCGCCCGCCGTGATGGTGCCCAGCCCGCTGACCAGCGGGACGAGGAAGCACAGCGCGATGACCGCGGTCAGCAGCCGGTGTCCCCTGATCGTCTCCACCAGGGAGTCGGAGGAGCTGACGCCCACCAGCATGAGGACGAACAGGAAGAGCATCAGCACGGCGCCGGTGTAGACGACGATCTGCACGACCATCAGGAACGGCGCTTCGTTGACGCCGTAGAAGACCGCGAGGCCGATCATCACCACGGCCATCATGAGCGCCGAGTAGACGGCCTTGCGGCTGAAGACCACACCGAGCGCGGCGAGCACCACGACGGTGCCCAGGACGTAGAAGGTCGCGGTCTCGCCGCCTCCGACGGAGGCGGCGACGGCCGTTGTCTGGAGCGGGACGGTGTTCACTGAACAGCCTCGCTGTTCTGCTCGTCGGCACGGGCCGCCGCGGTGTCGTCGCGTCCGAGCCGGTAGTAGTCTTCCTCGGTCTCACCGAGCCGCATGGGGTGCGGCGGCGCCTCCATCCCCTCCCGCAGCGGGGCGAGCAACTGCTCCTTGGTGTAGATGAGGCTCTCGCGGCTGTCGTCGGCGAGCTCGTACTCGTTGGTCATGGTGAGCGCCCGGGTGGGGCACGCCTCGATGCACAGCCCGCACAGGATGCAGCGCAGGTAGTTGATCTGGTAGACGCGCCCGTAGCGCTCGCCCGGGGAGTAGCGCTCCTCCTCGGTGTTGTCGCCGCCTTCGACGTAGATGGCGTCGGCGGGGCAGGCCCAGGCGCACAGCTCGCAGCCGATGCACTTCTCCAGTCCGTCGGGCCAGCGGTTGAGCTGGTGACGACCGTGGAAGCGGGGCATGGTGGGCGCCTTGACCTCGGGGTACTCGACGGTCGGCACCTTCTTGAACATCGTGTGGAAGGTGACGCCGAACCCCTTGACGGGATTGAGCCACTCAAGCACCGGAAACCTCCTCACGCTTGGGGGCCGAGGTCGGCTGGAAACGGGGTTCCTCCGCGGCCACGCTGCTGCCGTAGTGCGGAGCGGTCATGGGGGGCACGGGGAAGCCCCCGTACATGGGGTCCTCGCGGCGGGCCCGCAGCTCGGCCTCGCGTTCGGCCGCCTCCCGCGCCTTCGCCTGTGCCGCGGCGCGGCTCCAGGCCCACAGCGCCGCGAAGACCAGCAGACCGAACACGCCGATGACGATCGCCGTGACGTAGCCGGGGTACTGCTGGTTGTTGAGCACCCGGATGACGGCGACCGCGGTGATCCAGACCAGTTGGACGGGGATGAGGACCTTCCAGCCGAGCTGCATGAGCTGGTCGTAGCGGACCCGGGGCAGCGAGCCGCGCGCCCAGATGAACAGGAACATCACGCAGGCGAACTTGACGAGCCACCACAGCGCGGGCCACCAGCCCTCGTTGGCGCCGGGCCAGAAGGTGGTGATCGGCGGCGGCGCGAGGTAGCCGCCGAGGAACAGGGTGACGCTCAGCGCCGCGACGGTGACCATGTTGACGTACTCGGCGAGGAAGAACATGGTGAACTTCATCGAGGAGTACTCGGTCATGAACCCGCCGACGAGTTCGCCCTCGCCCTCGGCGAGGTCGAAGGGCAGCCGGTTGGTCTCACCGATCATCGTGATCAGGTAGATCACGAAGGACGGGAACAGGATGATCGCGAACCAGATGCTCCGCTGGGCCTCGACGATCCCCGAGGTGCTGAGCGTCCCCGCGTAGATGAACACCGCGACGAAGGACAGGCCCATCGCGATCTCGTAGCTGATCACCTGGGCCGACGCGCGCAGACCGCCCAGCAGCGGGTACGGCGAGCGCGAGGACCATCCGGCGAGCACGATGCCGTAGACGCCGATGGAGGCGGTGGCCAGCACCAGCAGGACCGCGACCGGCAGGTCGGTCAGCTGCAGCCGGGTCTGCACGCCGAACATGGTGACCTCGGGGCCCACGGGGATCACCGAGAAGGCGATGAAGGCCGGGATCGCGGCGACCATGGGGGCCGCGATGTAGACGGCCCGGTCGACGGTGCGCGGGATGAGGTCTTCCTTGAGCGACAGCTTCACGCCGTCGGCCAGGGACTGCAGCAGGCCCCACGGGCCGAACCGGTTGGGGCCGTGGCGCTGCTGCATGCGGCCCATGACCTTGCGGTCGGCCATGATCATCATCAGCACGCACAGCATGAGGAAGACGAACACGGCCAGGGCCTTGATCAGGATGATCCACCAGGGATCGTTGCCGAACGCGTCCAACCCCGGTTCGGCGTTCAGGGCCGCCGCGCTGACGGCCGCGGCCGTGTCGGTGGTCGGTGTCACTTCTCACTCCCAGCACTCGTCGCGGCTCCGACGGTCGCGCCGTTGTCGGCGGACAGGGACACCACGGTCCCCGTGCTCGCGCCGAGGTCGCGCCGGACGGCGCAGCCCGCGGCGTTGGTCGGCAGCCACACCACGCGGTCCGGCATCTCGGTGATGACGGTCGGGACGCGCACCGCTCCGGCCGGTCCCTCGACCCGCAGCGTCTGCCCGTCGGCGAGGCCGATCTCGGCGGCGGTGGCGGCCGAGATCCGGGCGGCGGCGGGGCGGGCGGTTCCGGCCAGGTGGGGTTCGCCGTCCTGCATGCGTCCCCGTCCGAGCAGTTGGTCCCAGGTGGCCAGGACCGCCTGTCCGGCCCGCGGGGCCGGGGTCTCGGCGGGACGGGCCACCGGGGTGGGCGTCGGGGTGCCCTTCCAGGCGCCCAGTTCGGCGAGTTCGCGGCGGGCCGCGGCGGCGTCGGGCAGTCCCAGGTGGACGTCCATCTCGTTGGCGATGGCCGAGAGCACCCGCAGGTCCGACATGGCTCCGGGCACCTTCAGCGCGGTGCCGAAGGGGCGGCCCCGCCCCTCCCAGTCGACGAACGTCCCGGACTTCTCGGCGACGGCGGCCACCGGGAACACCACGTCGGCGCGGTCGGTGACGTTGCTGGCCCGCAGTTCCAGGCTGACGATGAACGGCACCTCGGCCAGTGCGGCGCGCGCCGCGGCCGGGTCGGGCAGGTCGTCCAGGTCGACGCCCGCGATGACCAGGGCGTCGAGCTGTCCCGCGGCGGCCGCGGCGAGGATGTCCGCGGTACCGCGGCCCTCGGCGGCGGGCAGGTCCGCGACCGACCAGGCGCGAGCGACCTCGGCGCGGGCCGCGGTGTCGCCGACCGGTCGGCCGACCGGCAGCAGGTTCGGCAGCGCTCCGACCTCGACGGCGCCGCGGTCTCCGGCGCGGCGCGGCACCCAGGCCAGGCGGGCGCCGGTGCTGTCGGCGAGGCGGGCCGCCGCCGACAGCGCTCCAGGGCTCTCGGCGAGGCGTTCGCCGACCAGGATGACCGAGCCCGAGGTGTGCAGCGCCTCCAGCGCCTCGGGCGAGGCGGTGCCGAGGGAGCCCAGGACCCCCGCCTCGCCGCCGGGGACGGTGGGGATCAGCGTTCCGTCGGTCTTGGCCAGGCCCCGGCTGGCGTAGGGGGCCACGGAGAACACCCGGGCGCCGTTCTTGCGGACGGCCTTGCGCAGCCGCAGGAAGACGATGGGCGACTCGTCCTCGGGCTCGAACCCGGCGAGCAGGACCGTGGGCGCCTTCTCCAGGTCGGTGTAGGAGACCTCGATGCCGTGTCCGGCGACGCGGGCGGCGAGGAAGTCGGCCTCCTCCTCCGAGTGGGGCCGGGCGCGGAAGTCGATGTCGTTGGTGCGCAGCGCGACCCGGGCGAACTTGGCGTAGGCGTAGGCGTCCTCCAGGGTGAGCCGTCCGCCGGTCAGCACGCCCACCCGGCCGCGGGCGGCGGCCAGGCCGCGGGCGGCGACGGTCAGCGCCTCGGGCCAGGAGGCGACCTCCAGCGCGCGGCTGTCCTCGTCGCGCACCAGCGGGTGCCTGAGCCGGTCGGGCTGGGTGGCGTAGGTGAACGCCCACCGGCCCTTGTCGCAGTTCCACTCCTCGTTGACCTGCGGGTCGTCTCCGGCCAGCCGCCGGGTGACCTTGCCGCGCCGGTGGTCGGTGCGCTGCGCGCATCCGGCGGCGCAGTGCTCGCAGACGCTGGGCGTGGAGACCAGGTCGAAGGGGCGGGAGCGGAACCGGTAGGCCGCGCCGGTGAGCGCGCCGACCGGGCAGATCTGCACGGTGTTGCCGGAGAAGTAGGACTGGAAGGGCTGGCCCTCGGCGGTGCCCACCTGCTCCTTGGCGCCGCGCTCCAGCAGCTCGATGAACGGGTCTCCGGCGATCTGCGCGGAGAAGCGGGTGCAGCGGGCGCACTGGATGCAGCGCTCCCGGTCCAGCAGGACCTGGGTGGACAGCGCGATCGGCTTGGGGAAGGTCCGCTTGACGTCGACGAAGCGGCTCTCGCCCTGCCCGTTGGACATCGCCTGGTTCTGCAGCGGGCACTCGCCGCCCTTGTCGCAGACCGGGCAGTCCAGCGGGTGGTTGATGAGCAGGAACTCCATGATGCCGCGCTGGGCCTTCTCCGCCACCGGCGAGGTCAGCTGGGTCTTGACGACCATGCCTTCCATGACGGTGATGGTGCAGGAGGCCTGCGGTTTGGGCATGCCGCGCCCGTTGCCCATGTCGGGGATCTCCACCAGGCACTGGCGGCACGCGCCGACCGGGTCGAGCAGCGGGTGGTCGCAGAACCGCGGGATCTGGATGCCGAGCAGCTCGGCCGCGCGGATCAGCAGGGTGCCCTTGGGGACCTGGATCTCGAAGCCGTCGATGGTGACGGTGACGAGGTCCTCCGGCGGTACCGCGGGGCCCCCGCCCGCGGAGGTGTTGGTCGTGACTGTCATCAGGCGTCCTCTTCCACGGACTCGTTCGCCCAGCGAGTGGTGCGCTGATACGGGAACAGCTCCCAGGCGGGGGTGTGGGTGCCCGCGATGAACTCCTCCCGGAAGTACTTGATCGCCGAGGTCACCGAGCTGGTCGCACCGTCGCCGAGCGCGCAGAAGGAGCGCCCGAGCAGGTTGTCGCAGATGTCGAGCAGCGTGTCGATGTCCTCCTGGGTGCCCTTTCCGGCCTCGATGCGGCGCAGCACCTGGACCATCCAGAAGTTGCCCTCGCGGCACGGCGTGCACTTTCCGCAGGACTCGTGCGCGTAGAACTCGATCCAGCCGCGCACGACCCGGACCACCGAGGTGGTCTCGTCGAAGATCTGGAGGGCGCGGGTGCCCAGCATGGACCCCGCCGCGCCGACGGCCTCGAAGTCCAGCGGGGTGTCCAGGTGCTCCTCGGTGAAGATCGGGGTGGAGGAGCCCCCGGGCGTCCAGAACTTGAGCCGGTGCCCGTCGCGGACGCCTCCGGCCATGTCGAGGAGCTCACGCAGCGTCACCCCGAGCGGGGCCTCGTACTGTCCGGGCCTCTCGACGTGGCCGGACAGGGAGAAGAAGCCGAATCCGGCGGACTTCTCGGTGCCCATGGAGGTGAACCAGTCGGCGCCGTTGGCGACGATGCCGGGCACGCTGGCGATGGACTCGACGTTGTTGACCACGGTCGGCGAGGCGTACAGGCCGGCCACGGCGGGGAACGGCGGCTTGAGCCGGGGCTGGCCCCGGTAGCCCTCCAGGGAGTCCAGCAGGGCGGTCTCCTCGCCGCAGATGTAGGCTCCCGCGCCGGCGTGCACGATCACGTCGAGGTCGAAGCCGCTGCCGAGGATGTCCTTGCCGAGCAGTCCGGCCTCGTAGGCCTCGGCGACGGCGTGCCGCAGCCGCCGGATGACGTGCAGCACCTCGCCGCGCACGTAGACGAAGGCGTGGTGGCTGTTGATCGCGTAGGAGGCGATCGCGATGCCCTCGACCAGCGCGTGCGGGTTGGCCAGCAGCAGCGGCATGTCCTTGCAGGTGCCCGGCTCGGACTCGTCGGCGTTGACGACGAGGTAGCGCGGCTTGGGGTTGTCCTTGGGCAGGAAGCCCCACTTCATGCCGGTGGGGAAGCCCGCGCCGCCGCGGCCGCGCAGCCCGGAGGCCTTGACCAGGTCGACGATGGAGTCGGGCTCCATGGTCAGGGCCTTGCGCAGGGCCTCGTAGCCGCCGTTGTCCCGGTAGGCGGCCAGGGTGAAGGAGTCGGGGCGGTCCCAGTTGCGGGACAGCACGGGAGTCAGCGTGGTCACTTGGTCCCCTCCTCGTCGGACGGGGCGGTCGGGGCCGCCGGGTCGGGCGCCTGCCAGCCGCGCTCGCGGGCCAGTTCGAGTCCGGCCAGCGACGGGGCCCCGGCCTGGGGTCCCTCGGCGGCGCGACCGTCGTCGAATCCGGCCAGCACCCGCGACGCCTGCTTCCAGGTGCACAGGCGGTCGGGACCGCGGGTGGGCTTGACGTCCTTGCCCAGGCGCAGGTCGTCGACGAGCTTCTTGGCCGACTCGGGGGTCTGGTTGTCGAAGAACTCCCAGTTGACCATGACCACCGGCGCGAAGTCGCAGGCGGCGTTGCACTCGACGTGTTCCAGGGAGACCCTGCCGTCCTCGGTGGTCTCGTCGTTGCCGACGCCGAGGTGCTCCTTGAGCGTGGCGAAGATCTCGTCGCCGCCCATCACCGCGCACAGCGGGTTGGTGCACACGCCCACGTGGTAGTCGCCGACGGGGCGGCGCTTGTACATCGTGTAGAACGTGGCCACCGCGGTGACCTCGGCGGTGGTGAGGCCCAACTGGTCGGCGCAGAAGGCGATGCCGTCGTTGCTGACGTAGCCCTCCTCCGCCTGCACCAGGTGCAGCAGCGGCAGCAGCGCCGACCTCGGTTTGGGGTAGCGGGAGATGATCTCCTTGGCGTCCAGTTCGAGGCGGGCGCGGTTCTCCCCGGTGAAGGCGCCGGGGGTGTCGGGGGTTTCGGGCGTGCTCATCGGTCGACGCCTCCCATCACGGGGTCGATGCTGGCCACGGCGGCGATGACGTCGGCGACGGTGCCGCCTTCGCACATGGCCGCGACGGCCTGGAGGTGGGTGAACGAGGGGTCCCGGAAGTGCACCCGGTAGGGGCGGGGGCCGCCGTCGCTGACCGCGTGGCAGCCGAGTTCGCCCTTGGCGCTCTCCACCGCCGCGTACGCCTGGCCCGGGGGCACCCGGAAGCCTTCGGTGACCAGCTTGAAGTGGTGGATGAGGGCTTCCATGGACCCGCCGCCGCCCATGATGTGGGCGATGTGGGAGGGCGCGTTGCCCATGCCGTCGGGGCCGATCGCGAGCTGGGCGGGCCAGCCGATCTTGGCGTCCTCGATCATCACCGGGCCCGGTTCGAGCCGGTCCAGGCACTGTTCGATGATCTTGAGGCTCTCCTCGATCTCGGCCATGCGCACCCGGTAGCGGGCGTAGACGTCGGCGCCGTCGGAGACCGGGATGTCGAACTCGTAGTTCTCGTAGCCGCAGTAGGGCTTGGCCTTGCGCAGGTCCCAGGGCAGCCCGGCGGCGCGCAGGAGCGGGCCGGTGACGCCCAGCGCCATGCATCCGGCGACGTCGAGGTAGGCGACGTCGCGGGTGCGTGCCAGGTAGATGGGGTTGGCGTCGAGGAGCTTGCGCATGTCCCTGAGCCGCTTGGGCATCTCGGTGAGCAGTTCGCGCACCTTGCCGGCCGTGCCCGGGGGCAGGTCCTGGGCCACGCCGCCGGGACGGATGTAGGCGTGGTTCATGCGCAGGCCGGTGACCATCTCGAAGATGTCCAGGACCAGCTCGCGCTCCCGGAACCCGCTGGTCATGATGGTCGTCGCGCCCAGCTCCATGCCGAACGTGGCCATCGCGACGAAGTGCGAGGAGATCCGGTTCAGCTCCATCATCATCACGCGGATGACGTTGGCGCGCTCGGGGATCCGGTCGGTGACGCCGAGCAGTTTCTCGACGGCCAGGCAGTAGGCGGCTTCGTTGAACATCGGCGTGAGGTAGTCCATGCGGGTCACGAACGTGGTGCCCTGCGTCCACGTCCGGTACTCCATGTTCTTCTCGATGCCGGTGTGCAGGTAGCCGATGCCGACCCGCGCCTCGGTGACGGTCTCGCCTTCGAGGGTGAGGATGAGTCGCAGCACTCCGTGCGTGGAGGGGTGCTGGGGACCCATGTTGACGACGAGGCGGTCGGTCTGGCCGCGTTGGGCGGCGGCGACGACCTCGTCCCAGTCGCCGCCGGAGGCGTCGACGTAGGTCTCGGTGGGAGTACTCATGCGTACGACCTCCGCTCATCCGGCGGGGGAACCTTGGCCCCGCGGTACTCGACCGGGATTCCGCCCAGCGGGTAGTCCTTGCGCTGGGGGTGGCCGTGCCAGTCGTCCGGCATCTGGATGCGGGTGAGCCCGGGGTGGCCGTCGAAGACGATTCCGAAGAAGTCCCAGGTCTCGCGCTCGTGCCAGTCGTTGGTGGGGTAGACGCCCACGATCGAGGGGAGGTGCGGATCGGCGTCGGGGCAGGTCACCTCGAGCCGGATCTCGCGGTTGTGCGTGATGGAGCGCATCTCGTAGACGGCGTGCAGCTCGTTGCCCGTGTCGTCGGGGTAGTGGACGCCGTTGACGCCCAGGCACAGCTCGAAGCGGAGCGCCGGGTCGTCGCGCAGCCGGGTCGCCACGTCCAGCAGGTGTTCGCGCTGGACGTGGAAGGTGATCTCGCCGCGGTCCACGACGACGCGCCGGATCGCGTCCTGGTAGGAGGCTCCGACCTCCTTGAGGGAGCGTTCCAGGGTGTCGGCGACCTCGTCGAAGTACGCGGTGCGCGGGTCGTCGGGGTCGCTGTAGGGGCGCTCGGAGGCGGTGGGCGCGGGGCGGTAGACCCGGAGCCGGCCGTAGCCGGAGGTGTCCCCCGAGGTCTTGGCGCCGAACATGCCCGTGCGGGCGATCGGCGAGTCGAGGCGCTGCCGACCCAGCTCCGCAGGAGGGTTGTCCTTCTCCGGTAGGTTAGGCTTACCTTGCTGCCCGTTGGAGGTCATCGTGTCGCTTCCTCCGTCTGCTGGATCAGCGGCAGTGTCCGCAGGCGCCGCTGCTCCAGTTCCTCGATCTCACGTTCGCGGTGCACGCCGAGCTTGGTGTTTTGGACCTTGTCGTGCAGTTTGAGGACGGCGTCCAGCAGCATCTCGGGGCGGGGCGGACAGCCGGGGAGGTAGATGTCCACCGGAACGATGTGGTCGACGCCCTGGACGATGGCGTAGTTGTTGAACATGCCGCCGCTGGAGGCGCACACGCCCATGGCGATGACCCACTTCGGCGCGGCCATCTGGTCGTAGATCGTGCGCAGGACGGGCGCCATCTTCTGGCTCACGCGCCCGGCCACGATCATCAGGTCGGCCTGGCGTGGCGTGGCCGAGAAGCGTTCCATGCCGAAGCGCGCGATGTCGTAGCGCGGGCCGCCGACCGACATCATCTCGATGGCGCAGCAGGCCAGGCCGAAAGTCGCGGGCCACATGGACGTCTTGCGGACGAAGCCGACAACCTGTTCGACCGTGGTCAGCAGGACCCCGCTGGGCAGTTTCTCTTCGAGACCCATCAGGCGAACCCCCTTTCCGGTTCTGCGATCTCAGTGGGACGACTGGGGATCAGGCGCAAACCGTTCATGGATCAGTCCCATTCGAGACCGCCGCGACGCCACTCGTAGGCGTAGGCGATCGAGACGTTGACGAGGAACAGGATCATCACGACCAGGCCGAAGATCCCGAGTGCGTCGAGGTGCACCGCCCAGGGCACCAGGAAGATGACCTCGATGTCGAAGACGATGAACAGCATCGCCGTCAGGTAGTACTTGACCGTGAACCGGCCGCCGCCCACAGGCTGCGGAGTGGGGTCGATGCCGCACTCGTAGGCCTGGAGTTTGGTGCGGTTGTAGCGCTTGGGCCCGGCGATCGCTCCGACGACCATCGAGACGATCACGAAGGCGGCGCCGATGCCGCCGAGCACGAAGATGGGGGTGTACAGCTCCATCGGCTAGCCGCTCCCTTGGGGTCGTACGCGGAAGAAGTTCATGCCTTACCGTCCTCGCGGAGTGGGTCTCCTGACTTGTCTCACGCGGCCGGCGCGATCCTGGACAGGCCGTTGATCACCCGGTCCATCGCGTCGCCGTGGCTGGGCTCGGTGAGGTTGGCCAGCAGTTTGAGGGTGAAGCGCATCAGGAGGGGCCGCGGGAGCCCGTGTTTGGTGGCGTACTTCATGAACTGCGGATTGCCGATCATCTTCACGAAGTAGCGTCCGAGCGTGTAGTAGCCGCCGTAGGTGTCCCGGAGGATCTCCGGGTAGCGCAGCAGGGTGCGTTCGCGCGCCTGCTGGGTGGGGCGGCCGAGTGCCTGGACGGCCACGTCCGCGGCGATCCTGCCGGCCTCCATCGCGTAGGCGATGCCCTCGCCGTTGAAGGGGTTGACCATGCCGCCCGCGTCGCCGACCAGCATCAGGCCGCGGGCGTAGTGCGGGGTGCGGTTGAATCCCATGGGCAGCGCGGCGCCGCGGATCGGTCCCCGCTGGTTGTCCTCGGTGTAGCCCCATTCCTCGGGCATGCTCTGGGTCCAGCGCCGCAGCAGTTTGCGGTAGTCGACCTTCTGGAAGGAGGCGGTGGAGTTGAGGATGCCCAGTCCCACGTTGCTGGTGCCGTCGCCGACGCCGAAGATCCAGCCGTAGCCGGGGAGCAGGACCTCCCTGCCGTCGCTGTTGTCCCACAGTTCCAGCCAGGACTCCAGGTAGTCGTCGTCGTGCCGGGGGCTGGTGAAGTAGGTGCGCACCGCGACGCCCATCGGGCGGTCGTCGCGTTTGCGGATGCCCATCGCGATCGACAGGCGCGAGGAGTTGCCGTCGGCGGCCAGGACGAGGGGGGCGCGGAAGTGGCGGGTGCGGCCTTCGGCGTCCTTGGCGGCGACCCCGACGACGCGGTTGCTGCGTCCGTCGATGACGGGAGCGGTGACGTTGGTGCGCTCCAGCAGGCGGGCGCCGGCCCCGACCGCCTGCCGGGCCAGGATCTGGTCGAAGTCGTAGCGGGTGCGGACCAGTCCGTAGCCGGGGTACTCGGCGAGGTCGGGCCAGGGCAGTTCGAGTCGGACACCGCCGCCGATGATCCGCAGGCCGCGGTTGCGGATCCAGCCCTCGTCGGTCACCGGGACGCCCATCGCGACGAGCTGCTTGACGGCGCGCGGGGTGAGTCCGTCACCGCAGACCTTCTCCCGTGGGAAGGCGGTCTTCTCCAGCAGCAGGACGTCGAGACCGGCACTGGCCAGGTAGTAGGCGGCCGTGCTTCCCGCCGGGCCCGCCCCGACGACGATGACGTCCGCCTCGTCCTGCGGGGCCGTGTTGTCTGTGGCTGGGATCGGTGCTGGCTGGCTCACGGATGGTCCTGACTGCTCGGCGCGGTCTCACACGGGGATCGGGTTTGTGGCTGTCCGGAAGAGGAGATAGAACTCGCCCCCTTGTGAAGTGCTTCACAAGGTCTTCAAGTGGAAGTCTAGACCTTTCGGAACCCGCGAGCGACCCCAGGCCCTCCTTCGCAGAGCTTTTGGTACACGCCCGCTACCTAGGGGTTTAAAAACCGGGTTAAGAGAACCAGAGCAGGATTTGACCGTTTTGCCGGTTTCGGGACTGAAGTCCCGACAGGGTCGTGAAAGATCCCAGAACCGGACGTCTGCCGCGGAACTTCCGGCACGAAGAGTCACTGACCTGTGCCGTCGTGTTCCGGACTCGGCAGCGAAACCCCCGCGTCCGCCCGGGACGCGGGAGCACGGCGTGCGCACGCCCCGACTCAGCGCTCGCGGTGGGCGCGGTGCAGCGCCACCACTCCGAAGGTGAGGTTGCGCCAGGCCACCCTCGACCAGCCGACCTCCTGGAGCCGCCCGGCCAGGGTGGGCTGGTCGGGCCAGGCCGCGATGGACTCCGACAGGTAGGCGTAGGCGTCGGGGTTGTCGCTGAAACCGCGCGCCACGAGGGGCAGGCCGATCTCCATTCCCCGGCCCAGCAACCGGTCCAGCGGGCGCACCGGAAGGTGGCTGAACTCACAGATGACCAGTCGCCCACCGACCCTGGTGACCCGGAGCAGCTCCGCCAGCGCCCGGTCCACGTCGTTGACGTTGCGCAACCCGAAGGAGACGGTGACGGCGTCGAAGGTCTCGTCCGCGAACGGCAGGTTCAGCGCGTCCCCCGCCACCACGGTGACTCCCCGCCGCGAGGCTCCGCCCCGCCGCAGCGCACCGACCCGGAGCATGCCGAGGGAGAAGTCGCAGGCGATGACCCTCGCGCCCCTGCGGGCGAAGGACTCCGAGGAGGTCCCGGTGCCGGCGGCCAGGTCGAGCACCAGTTCACCGCTGTAGGCGTCGACCGCGTTGACGACCGCCCGGCGCCAGTGGCGCTCCCGTCCCAGCGAGAGCACACTGTTGAGCAGGTCGTAGCGGCCCGCGATGGTGTCGAACATCGCGGCGACATCCCGGGGGTCCTTGTCCAGTTCGGCACGGGTCATGGTGCACAGCCTAGAGGGTGCGCCGTCCCCCGCCGCCGGGCCCGCCCCCGCCGCCGTGGCTCACGCGCGCGGTTCGGAACCGTCCCGTTCCGTCTCCCCGGAGGGGGCGGCGCCGGACCGGGTCTGCTGGAGGTGGTCCTCCTTGGCCGCGCCCGCGTCGAGCCGCTCGCCCATCCCGCGCAGCCGCCCCATTCCCCGCACCAGTGAGGCCGACATCGCGTCGCGCTGCCTGGACAGCAGTACGAAACTCACCAGTCCGCTGATCAACAGCGCGAGGACAGCCGCGAGCAGTCCCCGGGCGCCCAGCAGGTACACCACACCGAAGGCGATCGCGAAGAGCAGCAGACGGGCCGCGGTATAGGCGATGAAGTTGCGCATGAGACTGCCTCACAACAGGCGGGCCGACAGATGTTCGGGACGACGGCGCGTACCGCGGTCGAGGCCGCCGTCGGCGTGTGCTCCGCCCCGGGGTTGCGTACGGCCGCTGCGGGCGGGGCGTCGTCCCTCTTCAAGCCTAAGGGGCGGTCCCCGCGGGGACACACGGCCCCGCCACCCGGCGCGGACCGTCCGTCCCAGGCCCCGACCAGGGGTTTCGCCGGGAAACCGTTGAGACCGACATCACGTTCCGGTCACATCTGCCCAACCCCGCCCACGCTTCCCCCTATCTTTCCGAAAACTAGGGAGGAAACGGACCAACTCGTGCACACTAGGGGATCAAACGCCCGTACCTCGTTCGAGGCGGGAGTGAAGGGGGATAGTGAAGGTGGAAAGAGGAACTGAACGCTTGCTGACTCCAGGAGAGGTGGCCTCCCTCTTCCGGGTCGACCCCAAAACGGTCACCCGATGGGCCGCCTCCGGACGGATCAGCAGCATCCGCACTCCCGGCGGACACCGCCGCTTCCGGGAGTCCGAGGTCCGCGCACTGCTGCACGGGGAGGCCCCTGAGCCCTCGCGCTGACGGGAGTCCGCGCGGAGCCTTCCGACGACCCGACGGCACCGGTCCCACCCCGTGGTGTTCCACACCCGCACATCCAGGTCGCACCCCGGATAGGCTGGAAGACATGCTGTGGCTCGGTGGCCTGATTACGCTGCTCACAATCGTGCTCTGGGTGTACGCGTTCTTCGACGCGCTCACCAGCCCCTCAGAGGAAGTCCGCAACCTTCCCAAGGTGCTGTGGTTGATCATCATCGTCCTGTTCGCGGTGGTGGGACCGTTGCTGTGGCTCTTCCTCGGACGTCCCCGCGCGCACTCCGGCACGGCGGTCTCCTCCTCCGTGCCGGCCTCCTCCGCCGACCATCTGGACCCCTCGGACTTCCACCAGCCGTCCGGGCGGCAGCGCCCGCTCGGCCCGGACGACGACCCCGAGTTCCTCCGTCGGCTCGACAAGCGCATCAACCCGGAGGAGTGAGAGGCCGCCCGCTCACTGAGCGAGCGGGCGGCCTCTCACTCTTCCAGTCCCGTGATCCCGACACCGGCGGCCTGTTCCGCGCGGTTTCCGGCCCCGGTCCCGACGCCTTTCGGCGCTCGCCTCGCGCAAGAAATACGGCTGCTTTTGGCGTCAGGTAAGCAGCCACTCAAGGGGGATCATGCGACGGGGACCAGGGAAGTGCGCGACAGCCTGAGCAGGCGTCTCGCCGAGGTACGCGCGGGCCGCACCGTGACGATCACCGATCACGGCACTCCCGTCGCCAAGACCGTGCCGATAGACCGACCCAGCACCCTCGACCGGTTGGTCCTCGAAGGCAGGGTACAGCCCGCCCGCCGCACGGAACGACGGGTTCCCACACCACATGACGCCAAGGCAACGGTAAGTGACCTTGTTGCGGCCCAGCGCCGGTGATCTGCTATTTCGACACCTCGGCGTAGCCACGCCACTATCGACCACTGCCGGGAAGCCAGGGCACGTTTCCGGGCGGACTCGGCCCCGGGGCACCTCGACCGCTCCGCCAGCAGCACACCTCCTCCAGCGGGCGTCTTCTTGACAAGATCCCGCCCACCCAGGGGCTGGGATGGAAAGCCACCTCGGGCTGGGGTCCGCCGAAGCCACTCCCTTGGCTTCCCGGCATTGGGCTGAAGATCACCGCTGGTCTGCCGCGACGGGTCAGGCGTAGCTGTGCAGACCGCTGAACAGGTAGTTCACGCCGAAGAAGTTGAACAGCAGACAGGCGAAGCCCGCCAGGCTGATCCAGGCGGCCTTCTTTCCCTGCCAACCGGCCGTGGCGCGGGCGTGCAGGTAGGCGGCGTAGACGATCCAGGTGATGAAGGACCACACCTCCTTGGGGTCCCATCCCCAGTAGCGGCCCCACGCCTCGTCCGCCCAGACGGCTCCGGCGATGACGCCGAAGGTCCACAGCGGGAAGCCCAGCACGATCATGCGGTGCGCGAGTCGGTCCAGCAGTTCGGCGCTGGGCAGCTTGGCGGCGATGCCGCTGACCTTCTCCCCCAGGGCCTGCCTGGCCTCGGTCCGGTGCGCCACCAGGTAGGTGATGGTGGCCGACCCCGAGACCATGAAGGCCCCGGTGGCCAGGATCAGCGCCGAGACGTGGATGGCGATCCAGTAGGAGTCCAGCGCCGGAACCACCGGTCCGCTCTCGGAGTACAGCCAGCGGACCGCGACACCGAGCAGCAGCAGTACCGGGATCAGCACGAACGCGCCGAGGTAGTGAGCCTTGTAGCGGACGGCCGCGAACAGGAACGCCGCCACCCCGCACAGGCAGATCGCGACGACGAACTCGAACATGTTGCCCCACGGCCAGCGGTCGGCCGCCAGTCCCCGGGTGACGATCTGGGCCAGGTTGAGCAGCAGCCCCACGGTGGTGACGGCCATGCCGACCCTGCCGAGGAAGTGGCGGGACGCCCTGGCCTCGGGCTCCCGCTCGCGCAGGCTCACCCTCAGCCCCTCGGCGGTCTCCCCCTCGCCCGCGCCGACCGCGACCAGTCGGGTGCCCCTCAGGGACTCGCGGCGCCCGTAGGCGGCCTCGAACACGAAGAAGAACAGGGCGACCGCGTAGACCACGATCATCCCGAGGACCAGATTGTCGCTGAGATCCGACAGCGCGGGGTCGACCGCGCCGCCCGCAGCGAGAACATGCACCACCGGCTTACTCCTTCTCCGTGCCCGACTGGCGGTCCGACCGCCGCAGTCGCTGGTTCAACTGGGTGGCCAACTCGTGGAACCGCCGCAGGGGCGCGGTCCCCTCGCTCTTGACGAGCCCACCGATCTCGACCACGGTACGCCCGTCCTCTCCCCGGCGGGCGCGAACCCACGCCCGCCGGGGCTGCACGAACAGGGTGCACAGCAGGCCCAGCACCGCCGCGACCGCGCTGGCCAGCGCGTACGGCCGGGCGGGGTCGCTGGTGACCTGGAGGCTGACGTAGTCGCGGTGGCCGGTGAACTCGATGGTGGCCCCGTTGGGCAGCTCCCAACTGTCACCGGGAGACAGCGGCGGGGAGTCCCCGACCTCCTCCATCCGGTCGGTGTACAACTGGTACACCGACTGGGGGTTTCCGCTGTCCAGTCCCAGGTCGCCGACGAAGCCCCGGAGCACCACCACCGGGTTGCGCGCGTCCGGGAAGTCCGAGACGAGGTCGCCGCTGTCGTCGGTGGTCGCCGACGGCAGGAACACCCCGGTGAAGCCGAGCTGCTCGGGGGCGATGTCGGGGACCTTCACCACGCCGTCGGAGGTGAAGTTGCCGTCGCCCCGGTCCAGGAACGGCACCGCCTGGTCGAAGACCACCCGACCGTCGGCGTCGGTGACCCGGAAGGTCGGGGCGTAACCGTGGCCGAGCAGGTAGACCTGTGCGCCGTCCACCTGGAGCGGGTGGTTGACCTCCAGGACGTGGCTCCGCTCCTCCGCGTCGGGGCTCTCACGGTAGGTGAGGTCGGCGCGGTAGCTCGCGGCCTGGCCGGTCATGCTTCCCTCGTCGACGAAGGACGCCTCGAAGTCGTCGAGCCGCATCCAGAACGGCTGGATGCCGGCCGGGTCCACGGCGGTTCCCGGGTGGAAGGCGTCGTAGGAGGTCAGCGTGTTGGCGAACTCGTCCCCCTCGGTGACCAGCATGTTGCCCCGGTAGCCGAGGAAGGAGCCGCACGCCAGTGACACCAGCAGGGCCAGCAGCGACAGGTGGAAGACGACGTTGCCGGTCTCGCGCAGGTAGCCGGTCTCGGCCGACAGCGAGTCGCCGTACTCGGCGATCCGGTGCCCCCCGAGCAGGCTGCGGGCCTCGGCGAGCGCCCGCTCGGGGGCGGCGTCGGTGGCGAAGGTCGCCGAGTACGGCATCCGGTCGAGGCGCCGCGGGGTGCGGGGCGGGCGCGCGCGCAGCAGCCGGTAGTGCGCCGCCGCGCGCGGCAGCACGCATCCCGCCAGGGAGACGAACAACAGCAGGTAGATCGCGGAGTACCAGGGCGAGGAGTAGACGTCGAACAGGTAGAGCCGGTCCAGCACCGGAGCGAGGTCGGGGTGCTCCAGGTGGTAGTTGCGGACCTCCTCGACGCTGACCCCGCGCTGGGGCAGCAGCGATCCGGGAATCGCGCCCAGGGCGAGCAGGAACAGCAGGATGAGCGCGGTGCGCATCGAGGTCAGGACGCGCCAGGCCCAGCGCGCCCAGCCCAGGGGCGAGAGCGCGGGGGCGGGGGCGGGTTCGTTCCGGACCGGTTCGGTCGCCGTGTCCGGTTGGCTTGAGGTCACTACTAGATCACCGTTGTGAAGTTCGCGGTCCAGCCCTGCATGACGGCGGTGAGGTCGGTCCAGAGGCCGGTGACCAGGAGCAGTCCCACCACGACCAGCATCGCGCCGCCGACGGCGGTGACGAGCCGGTAGTGGCGCCTGACCCAGTCGAAGGCTCCCAGCGCCCGGCGGTAGAGCAGGGACGCCAGGACGAACGGCAGGCCCAGGCCCAGACAGTAGCTCAGGGACAGCAGCGCGCCCCTGCCTATGCTGCCCTCCATGAACGCCAGGGACTGCACGGCGGCCAGTGTCGGGCCGATGCACGGGGTCCAGCCCAGGCCGAACAGCACGCCCAGCAGCGGCGCCCCGGCCAGTCCGGCGCCGGGCAGCCGGTGGACGCGGAACTCGCGGTCGAACCCGGGGACGACCCCCATGAACGCCAGGCCCAGCACGACGGTCAGCGCGCCGAGGACCCGGGTGATGACGTCGGAGTGGTCGAGCAGCAGCCCGCCGACGCCGCCGACGAACACTCCGACCGACACGAAGACCGCGGAGAAGCCCGCGACGAACAGCAGGCTTCCGGCGAGCATGGTCCACCGCCGGGAGACCAGGAGGTCGTCGACCGTGGCGACCCCCACGGCGCCGTCGCCCGCGGGGCGTTCGGCCGCCGCGCGGCGGTGCGCGGCGATGTCGGCTCCCGTCAGGCCGGTCACGTAGGACAGGTATCCGGGCACGAGCGGGAGCACGCACGGGGACAGGAAGGAGACCAGACCGGCGGCGACGGCCAGCGGGACGGCGAGCAGGAGGGAGCCGGAGAGGATGGTCTCGGTGATCACGGGGAATCAGCGTCCTCGGCGGTGACCGTGTCGACCAGTTCGGTGAGTTCGTTGTAGGTGGTGGCGCCGATGACCCGGGCGGCGATGCGGCCCTGACGGTCGATGACGAGCGTGCTGGGGATGGCCTGCGGCGGGACGGTGTCGCGGAACGCCTGCGGCACCTCGCCCGGCTGGTCGTACAGGCTGGGGTAGCCGACCTCCTGGTTGCGTTCGAACGCCTGGGCGGCGGTGCGGTTGTCCTTGATGTTGATTCCGAGGAAGCGCACTCCCTCGTCCTCGTTCTCGGCGCTGACCTCGTTGAGGACCGGGGTCTCGGCGCGGCACGGCGCGCACCAGCTCGCCCAGAAGTTCACCACGACGACGTCGCCGGAGTAGTCGGCGAGGCTGACGGGGTCGCCGTCCAGCGTCTCGCCCTCGACCTCCGGGGCCGCCTCGCGCTCCCCCGGCTCGAACAGGGTGCTGGTTCCGTCACCCGAGATGTAGCGGTCGTCCTCGCCGGCCGCCCCGGAATCGACTCCCCCGGCTCCCCCGGCACAGCCCGCCAGCGCGACCAGTGTCGCCGCGGCGGCGACGCCGCGCAGCACAGCGGCACGCGCTCGGAAGCCGGTTCTGATGAAGGGCATCGCAAAAGACCTCGTCAGCGGGATGCGGCAGAAAATGCACCAACAACGACGAAGTGTAGTAGACGCCCGGGAGAGCCTGGCGGGGGCCTGTGGATACCGCCGTGAGGACGAGTCCGCAGGGGCGATGCCCCGCACCGCCCCCCGGGATCGACGGGATCAACCCGCCTCGACGAACGCCTCGCGGAGGTAGTCGTGTACGGCACGCTCCGGCACCCGGTAGGAACGCCCCACCCGGATGGCCGGCAGCGTCCCGGAGTGCACCATTCGGTAGACCGTCATCTTGGAGACTCGCATGATCGCGGCCACCTCGGCCACAGTCAGGAACCTCACCTCTCCCAGCGAACCCTTGTTCCCGCTCATGTCCTGACGCTCTCTTTCCCGGACGTGCGCCCGCGTCCCTGTCTGCCGCGCGTACCGGCTCCCACTCTTCGCCCCGGCCGCGCTCGTGTGTCGCCCGACAACTTTCGACCCGTCCATTCTCAGAGTAAATCTCGGGTCACGCTATTAAAAGGGCGTTTTTGCACCGCGGACGGGACCGGGGGCACGGAGGCGGCGGTCGAGGTTTACCTCCTGGGTAGACCACTGCCCCCACCGGGAAAGCCCTGCGTGAACTGTGTTTCCGTCCGGCCTCCGGACCTTTGCGGCCACGGGTCCGGATTTCAGACCAGTCCCGCTCGGTGGATCACGTAGTCCGAAAGCGGGCGGTAGGTGTCCGGGAGGTATCCGTCGTCCAACGGCACCGTGGTATGCAGTTTTCCTTCGTGTTCGCCCAGGAAGAGCGCAGGATCGTTACTGTCGGCGAAGCCGATGGTCTCCACCCCGGCCTCGCCCGCCGCCCCCGCGAACCCGTGGTCGGCGATGACCAACTGCGGCCACGGCGTTCCCTCCTCCGCCAGGCGGGACAGCACCGCGCGCATCGCGAAGGGGTGGTGGCTGTGCCTGGGGGTCCTGCCGTCGACCACCATTCCCACGTCGTCGCGCCAGACCAGGATGCGGCGGGTCGGCGGGTACTCCCCCGAGACGTCGTAGGCGTATCCGGCCGCGGCGGTGACCACCGTGCACCCGTGGTCGACCAGCAGGTCCTTCCAGGTCCGGTAGACCTCGGCCAGGTTCCTGGGGTGTCCGGTCGCGAACATGACGCGTTCGCGGTCGCGTGCGGCCCGGGCCATCCGGTCGGCGACCGACTCCAGGGCGTCCACGGTGCGGTCGGGGTCGATGGTGTCGATCCCCCACAGGTAGCCCTCGTCCGCGACGACACCGCAGCGCTTGGCCATCAGTGCGAGGACGTCGGAGAACGACCACTCCCGGGTGAAGGTCAGCCCGAACTGATGGTAGGGGTCCCCCTGAACCAGCCGCCGGTAGTGCTTGAGGTTGTTCTGCCGCGGGGTGTCGACCTGCCCGGCGATCCCGGTGCGCACCAGATGGTCGATGAGTTCCGCGCGGGAGGGCGGCGTCACAGGTGGGACCCCCTTCTCACGTGCATGTCAAGATTCCGACAATTGCGGATTATCCCGACACCGTCTTACCCCGTTCGCACCGTGTTCAACTCTTCCCCGACTTCGGCGTTTCTTTCCGGTGCCGTCTCCTGCGGTTCACCGTTGCGGATCACAGCATCGGATCGATGCCGTGGCAGGGGAACACCGCCCTGCGGGTGGCGCGGATCGCGCGGTCCACCGCGTCGCCGGGGTCGAAGCCCGCCTCGAACGGGGTGTAGTCGGCCTTGTGGCCGTCGGTCATGTGCAGCGGGGCCACCTCGCCGGTGCGCTCCTTGACGAACTCGTGCCACTCGTCGGGGGTGCGCGTCTCGGGGTCGATCGGATACCCCGACGCCTGGGCCAGCAGGTGGCTCCAGGCACGCGGCACCACCTGGACGAGTTCGTATCCGCCGCCGCCGAGCAGGACCCAGCGCCCCGCGGCGGTCTCCTTGGCCAACTCGTGCAGGGCCTCGTAGGTGCGGCGCTGCCCGTCCAGACTGACCGTCAGGTTGGCCAGCGGGTCGAGCGTGTGGGTGTCGCAGCCCTGCTGGGTGACCAGCACCTCGGGCTGGAACTCGCGCAGCAGCGGTGGGACGACCGCGTGGAAGGCGCGCAGCCACATGGCGTCGTTGGAGCCCGCGGGGAGCGCCACGTTGACCGCGTACCCCTCGGCGTCGGGCCCTCCGATCTCCTCGGGGTACCCGGTTCCGGGGAACAGCGTCAGCGGGGACTCGTGCAGGCTGATGGTCAGCACCCGGGGGTCGTTGTAGAACATCTCCTGCACGCCGTCGCCGTGGTGGACGTCCACGTCGACGTAGGCGACCCGCTTGGCGCCCTGCTCCAGCAGCCAGGCGATGGCCAGCGCGGCGTCGTTGTACACGCAGAAGCCCCACGCCTTCCTGGGCATGGCGTGGTGCAGTCCTCCCGCGATGTTGGCGCCGTGTTCGGCCTCTCCGGTCCACACCGCGCGCGCCGCCGCCACGGAGGCGCCCGCGATCAGCGCGGACGCCTCGTGCATGTTGGCGAAGACGGGGTTGTCGAGGGTGCCGAGGGAGTAGGTCTCGTCGGGCCGCAGGGTCTGCCCGGCCCGTTTGACGGCGGCGACGTAGTCGCGGTCGTGGACGAGTTCCAGCAGGGCGTCGTCGGCCGGTTCGACCGGTGCGAAGGAGATTCCGGGCGCGTCGAAGACACCGAGCCGACGGCTGAGGTCCATGGTCAGTTCGACCCGGATGGGCGCGAGCGGATGCTGCGGGCCGAAGTTGTAGCCGGTCAGCCCGTCGTTCCACGCGATACGCAGCGAACAGCCCATACGCTCTCCCCGTCAACAGCGGTGTTCCTCACCACATTAGTTGACCGGAAAGGGCGGCGACCGGCCGGGATCAGCTCGTTTGTCCGCCCGAACCGGACCGTCAGCCCTCGGAGAGCTCGCGGCTGCGTCTCCGCGCGGCCTCCACCGCGTCGGTGAGGGCGCTGCGCAGACCGCGCCGTTCCAGCTCCCGCAGCGCGGCGGCGGTGGTCCCGCCGGGCGAGGTGACGGCCTCACGCAGCAGGGCGGGATGCTCCCCGGAGTCGCGCAGCATCGCCGCGGAGCCGACAGCGGTCTGGGCGACCAGCCGCTCGGCGGTCGGACGCGGCAGCCCCATGAGCACTCCCGCCTCGATCATCGCCTCGGCGACGAGGTAGAAGTAGGCCGGTCCGCTGCCGGACAGCGCGGTGACGGCGTCCATGTGCCGCTCCGGCACGCGCAGCACCTCTCCCACCGGGCGGAGCAGGGCCTCGGCGCGCGCCAGGTGCTCCTCCGAGGCGTGCGTACCGGCCGCGAGGGCGGTCATGCCCTGTCCGACCAGGGCGGGGGTGTTGGGCATGGCGCGCACCACCGCGGTCTCCGCGGCGAGGTGCTTTTCCAGCACGGTCGTGGTGATCCCGGCGGCCACGGAGATGACCAGGCGGTCCGCCGGAAGCGACGCCGCGATCTCGTTCAACGCCGCGACCATGTCCTGCGGCTTGATCGCGAGGACGAGCGTGTCGGCGCGGGCCGCGGCCCGCGCGGCGGGGACGCTGGCGACTCCGTAGCGCTCCCGCAGCTCCTCGGCGCGTTCCCGACGCGCCTCGGTGACGAGCACGTCGGCCGGGTCGTGCCCGGTGTTCAGAATTCCGGCGAGCAGGGCCTCACCCATCCGGCCCGCTCCGATGATCGCGATCATGCAGTCACACCTTCCGACGTCTGCCACGGTACGGCATGGGCGGTCCGGCCCACAGGAAGGATACGTCCGCACATGGCGCTCCTGTGATCCTGTACCTGTGGTCGCGTTCAGCGAGCGGGCGCGACCGCGGGTACGGGATCGCCGCTGTCAGTGCCGCTTCCGTTCGGACAGTCCCATGACCAGGCGGACCGCCGGGGCGTAGTGGGTCACGACCTCCTCCGGATCGGCCGAGGCCAGCGGTTCGGCGCGGATGATGTAGCGCACCAGGACCATCCCGAACAGCTGGGAGGCGATCAGACCGGCCCGCAGCGGCTCCAC
This sequence comes from Thermobifida halotolerans, assembly GCF_003574835.2. Taxonomy (NCBI): domain Bacteria; kingdom Bacillati; phylum Actinomycetota; class Actinomycetes; order Streptosporangiales; family Nocardiopsidaceae; genus Thermobifida; species Thermobifida halotolerans. Next base: position 3,725,087 of record NZ_CP063196.1, read on the forward strand.
CCCGATCCTGGGCGCGATCCGCTTGGCGAGGATGTCGGTCATGAAGCCGCGCAGGACGTCGGCGGCCCGCTCACTGGTCATGGCCGAACGGAGCAGGGCGAGGAAGGGGGCCCGGTCGTGCTCGTCCCCCCAGACCCGCAGGAAGAGGCGGACCACCGTCTCGGCGGGGTCGTGCTCGGGATCGAGCATGATCCGTTCCAGCATCTCGCCCGGGTCGTAGGGGATCTCCATCGCCGCGATGAACACCCGGTCCTTGGTGCCGAAGTAGTGGTGCACCAGGGCGGGGTCGACCCCCGCCCTCCGGGCGATGCCGCGCACCGAGGCTCCGTCGTACCCCTTCTCGCCGAAGTCGAGACGCGCCGCCCGCAGGATCGCCTCGCGTGTCCGGGTCGTTCCCGGGCGCCGACCGGTCCGAGCCACCCCGCCCCGTCCTGTCCGTTCCGCCGTCCGGGGCCGCTCAGAGCCTGCCGCTGACCGTGCCGTCGCCTCCGACCGAGAACACGCGGGGCTCCCCGGTGGAGGACGTCGAGTGCACCACGATCCGCTCGCGGTCCTGGGCGGTCTGCCGCGCGCTCCGCGCGAAGTGCAGCCGGGTGAACGCCAGTGCCTCGGCCAGGTCCGTCAGCCGTCCCTCGCGGTCGGACTTGCGGGTGTTGACCTCCAGCACGATCTGGCCCCGGTAGTCGGTGTGGGCGAGGTGCTCCAGGAGTTCGGCGCAGGGCTGGCCGCCCCGGCCGGGGATCAGGTGCTCGTCGAAGTTCTGCCCGCCGACGCCGTCGGCGAGGTGCACGTGGGAGAGTCGGTCGCCGAGTTGGCGCGCCATGTCCATGGCGTCGGAGCGCGACATGGCGGTGTGGGAGAGGTCCAGGGTGACGTCGGGGTAGTCGCGGTCCAGCGGGTTCCAACTGGGCGCGTAGGGAACGACCTCCCTGCCCCGCATGCGCACCTGGTACATGTTCTCGACCGCGAAGACGACGTCGGTCTCCTCCTGCATCCGCTGCACGCCGTCCTCGAACTCCTTGGCGTACTCGCGCTGCCACTTGAAGGCGGGGTGCACCACGACGGTGGAGGCTCCCAGCGCCTCGGCCATGTCCTTGGACCTGAGGAGCTTGGCCCACGGGTCGCGGCCCCACACCCGCTGGGTGAAGATCAGGCACGGGGAGTGGATCGCGGTGATGGGGATCTGGTGGTAGTCCGACAGGCGGCGGAGCATGTCGATGTCCTGGCTGACCGGGTCGGCGGTGACCAGCACCTCGACGCCGTCGTAACCGAGCTTGGCGGCGATCTCGAAGGCCGCGGGCGTCTTCTCCGGGTACACCGACGCCGTCGAGAGGACGACGGGGGCGTCTGGAACCTGGATAGCGTTCACTTGAACCACCATACGTGCTGTCGTAACAGGAATGCCTGCGCGCATGTGGCCCGTAGGAGGGACGGCGCGCTGTGTCGCCGGGCCGCGGCGGGGGTCCGCGTCATCGTTAGGGTCGCTTAGGTGAACAAAGCGCTCGCCGGGGCGATTCCCAGCCCCAACATCTGGAACGCTCCGCGGACCTACGAGACGGAGAACCGCGCCGCCGATCCCGACGGTCGGATCGAGGAGGCGATGCGCGCGGTCCGGGGGTGGGCCGGAGCGCACGTTCTGGACATCGGTTGCGGCACCGGCTTCCACCTGCCGCGCTTCGCCGTTGAGGCGCGGCGGGTCACCGGGGTCGAGCCGCACCGGCGGCTCGCCGAGGCGGCTCGGGCGCGTGTGCGGGCACTGCCCAACATCACCGTACACACCGGGGTCGCCCAGCGTCTTCCGGTCGCCGACGCCTCGGTGGATGTGGCGCACGCGCGGTGGGCGTACTTCTTCGGTCCCGGCTGCGAGCCGGGCCTTGCCGAACTGGAGCGGGTGGTGCGGCGCGGCGGTGTGGCGTTCGTCATCGACAACGACGCCACCCGCGGCACCTTCGGCGACTGGTTCCGCCGTTCGCTGCCGTCCTATGACCCGCTCGCCGTCGAGCGGTTCTGGAGCGGCCACGGGTTCACACGGCGGTCCGTGGACATGGGGTGGCGCTTCGAGCGCCGCGCGGACTTCGAGGCGGTGGTGCGGATCGAGTTCCCTCCCGACCTCGCCCAGGAGATCATCGACGGCCACCGGGGGCTCGAGGTCGACTACGCGGTCAACCTCTGGTGGCGGGAGTACTGAACCGTCCACGTCGCCTCCTCTCCCGGCGGTCTACGGCGAACGGGCGCGGTACGGGCCGCTGCCCTTCCGTCCCCTACCACTCCCCTGCCCTGTCCGATCGCGCGCGCGGCGATCCGGTTCCGGACCACCGCGGAGAAAACCCGTCCCCCCGTCCTCTCGGACCGCCCCGGTCGGGCCGCGGCTGTCACCGGCAGGCGCTAGCGTGCTTGTATGGCGAGGGCAGCGAAGCGGACGTTCCGGTGTACCGAGTGCGGCTGGACCGCTCCGAAGTGGGTGGGTCGCTGCGGCGACTGCCAGGCGTGGGGCACCGTCGAGGAGGTCTCGTCGCCGGTGCCGGGCGGGGTGGCCCCGGTCAGGGTCGGCACGCCCGCGCGGCCCATCTCCGAGATCGACGTCGAGGCCGCCCAGGCGTCCCCGACCGGTCTGGAGGAGCTCGACCGGGTGCTGGGCGGCGGGGTCGTGCCCGGCGGGGTGATGCTGCTCGCCGGTGAGCCCGGGGTGGGAAAGTCCACCCTGCTGCTGGAGGTCGCCGCGTGCTACGCGGAACTGGGTCCGGTGCTGTACGTCACCGGCGAGGAGTCGGCGGGGCAGGTGCGGTTGCGCGCCGAGCGGGTGGGGGCGCTGGCTCCCAAGCTCTACCTGGCGGCCGAGACCTCGCTGGCCACGCTGGCCGGCCACGTCGACGAGGTGGTGCCGCGGCTGCTGATCGTCGACTCGGTGCAGACCATGAGCGCGCCCAACGTCGACGGGGTACCGGGCGGTGTCTCCCAGGTCCGCGAGGTCGCCGCCGGACTGATCCGGCTGGCCAAGGAGCGCGGGATCGCCACCGTCCTGGTCGGGCACGTCACCAAGGACGGCTCCATCGCGGGGCCGCGGGTGCTGGAGCACCTGGTGGACGTGGTGCTGCAGTTCGAGGGCGACCGGCATTCGCAACTGCGCCTGCTGCGCGCGGTGAAGAACCGGTACGGTCCCACCGACGAGATCGGCTGCTTCGAGCTCACCGACTCCGGCATCGTCGGCCTGCCCGACCCGAGCGGCCTGTTCCTCACCCGCCGCAGCGAACCGGTGCCGGGCACCTGCGTCACGGTCACCGTCGAGGGGCGGCGTCCCCTGATCGCCGAGGTGCAGGCACTGGTGGCTCCCACCGCGCTGCCGCAGCCGCGCCGCGCCACCTCGGGTCTGGACTCCGCGCGGGTGGCGATGGTGTCGGCGGTGCTGGAGAAGCGGGTCAACCTGCGGATGGGGACGGCCGACGTCTACACCTCCACGGTCGGCGGGGTGCGCCTGGTGGAGCCGTCGGTGGATCTGGCGCTGGCGCTGGCGCTGGCGGGGTCGCACACCGATCTGGCGCTGCCGCGCGGGATGGTCGCCATCGGCGAGGTGGGGCTGGCCGGTGACGTGCGCGTGGTCAGCGGCCTCCAGCGTCGGCTGCAGGAGGCCCAGCGGCTGGGGTTCACCACCGCGATCGTGCCCGCCAGCGCCGACGATCCGGTCGAGGTCGAGGGCATCACCACCGTGGGCGTCACCGATCTGGGGCAGGCGCTGCTCACCGCCTTCCCCGACCTGCGCCGCTGATCCGGCAGCGGCGCACGGGCGCCCCCGGAGCCGTGCACCAGCGCCGGAAGGTCGAGAAGACGACCCGGTGAGCCCCGACTCCCAGGGGGAAAATGTGAGGTGACCTCAGCCCCAGGGGGAAGTCTGAGGTGGCCTCAACCCGAGGAGGGTTGTCACCTCGGCCCCGTGGGAGCGGGCGGGACAGGGGTGAAGGCACACGCCCGCGGGAGGGGGGTGCTGTCGGCGGCCGGTCGAGGCGCCCCGGCCCCGAACCCACCAGCGCCCCAGGGCGCCGAGTCCGGCCGCGGCCGACCCGTGGTCACCCGCCCCGGACGCTTTCCTGGAACACCTCGCTCTTCCGGTCACCCAGCGGCCTCCGCACACCTCCCCGGCATCCCGACACCGGGTGACACAGCCCATGGTGGTGACCCTGGGTGATCGGACGTTGACTTTTCTGATTTGGGTACTTTATGGTGATCCGCGCCACAGAAGTGGCGGCCGGCGGGCGGGCGACCCCCGATCTTCTCCTGTTGCCAGCCCGAGTCCCCTCCCCTGTTTGGGAGCGCTCCCAGCCCTCCTCCGGTCCCACCCACGCCCGTCCGGGCGTGCTCCCCCGAAAGGACACAGGCAGTGGGCACACCGACCCTCCTGATGAAACGAATACGCGTCGGCGCGGTCGCGGCCGCCCTCGCAGCGACCGCGCTCGTCCCGCTGGCGCCCTCTCCCGCCCTCGCCGCCGACGGCGACGACTGGCTGCACACCGACGGCAACCGGATCGTGGACGCCGCGGGCAACGAGGTGTGGCTCACCGGAGCCAACTGGTTCGGCTTCAACACCAGCGAACGCGTGTTCCACGGGCTGTGGGCCGCCAACATCGAGGACGTCACCCGGGCGATGGCCGAACGCGGCATCAACATCGTGCGCGTTCCCGTCAGCACCCAACTGCTCCTGGAGTGGAGGGACGGCCAGGCCGCGCCGAGCGGGGTCAACGAGTACGTCAATCCCGAGTTGACGGGCATGAGCAACCTCGAGGTCTTCGACTACTGGCTGCAACTCTGCGAGAAGTACGGCCTCAAGGTCATGCTCGACGTGCACAGCGCCGAAGCCGACAACTCCGGCCACGTCTACCCGGTGTGGTACAAGGGCGACATCACGACGGAGGACCTCTACGTCGCCTGGGAATGGATCACCGAGCGCTACAGGAACAACGACACCATCGTCGCCGCCGACATCAAGAACGAACCCCACGGCAAGGCCGACGAGGACCCCCGCGCCAAGTGGGACGGCTCCACCGACGTCGACAACTTCAAGCACGTCTGCGAGACCGCGGGCAACCGCATCCTCGCCATCAACCCGAACATGCTCATCCTGTGCGAGGGCATCGAGGTCTACCCCGAGGACGGACAGAACTGGTCCTCCACCGACAGCCGGGACTACCACTCCACCTGGTGGGGCGGAAACCTGCGCGGCGTCGCCGACCACCCCGTCGACCTGGGCGCGCACCAGGACCAACTGGTCTACTCGCCGCACGACTACGGCCCCAGCGTCTTCCAGCAGGAGTGGTTCGAGGGCGAGTGGAACAAGCAGACCCTGACCGAGGACGTCTGGCGCCCCAACTGGCTCTACATCCACGAGGACGACACCGCGCCGCTGCTGATCGGCGAGTGGGGCGGCTTCCTCGACGGCGGCGACAACGAGAAGTGGATGGAGGCGCTGCGCTCTCTCATCGTCGAGGAGCGACTGCACCACACGTTCTGGGCGCTCAACCCCAACTCCGGGGACACCGGCGGTCTGCTCGGCTACGACTGGGTGACCTGGGACGAGCAGAAGTACGCCTTCCTCGAACCCGCCCTGTGGCAGCACGACAACAAGTTCGTCGGCCTGGACCACCAGGTCCCGCTGGGCGGCAGCGGCTCCACCACCGGTCTGTCGCTGAACCAGTACTACGGCGACGCCCCGACCGACCCGCCCACCGACCCGACCGACCCGCCCACGGACCCCACCGACCCGCCCACGGACCCTTCGGGTGAACTCCAGGTCCAGTACCGCAACAACAGCCTCTCCACCGACGACAACCAGATCGGTCCGGGGCTGCGACTGGTCAACACCGGAGGCACCACGGTCGACCTGGCCGACGTGGAGATCCGCTACTACTTCAGCAACGAGTCCGGCGGCGCCCTCCGGTACTCGTGCGACTGGGCACAGGCGTCCTGCTCCAACGTCAGCGCGTCCTTCGGCTCGCTGTCCGCCCCGGGCGCCGACTCCTACCTGGCGCTCACCCTCAGCGGCAGCCTGGCCCCCGGCGCCTCCACCGAGGTCCAGGGGCGCGTCCACACGTCGAACTGGGCGAACTTCGACGAGAGCGACGACTACAGCCGCAGCGCCGACACCGAGTGGACGGTCACCGGGACGGTGACCGCGCACATCGGCGGAACGGTGGTCTGGGGCGCCCCGCCCGCCTGACACGTCCGCTCGGTCGGGAAGCGGAAAGGACCGCGCCGCCGCTGGCCACTCCTTGTGCGGCTGCGGCGGCGCGGTCCCCGTACGGCTACAGCACGGCGGCCAGCCGCTCGTCGTGCAGGCGCTCACCCCACGACGGCGGCAGCGGCGCGATCTCGCCCACCCGCCAGCGCAGCAGCAGGTCGGCGAGCGCCGGGTTGCGCGGCAGCGCCGGACCGTGCAGGTAGGTGCCGAGGATCTGCCCCTGGTAGGCGCCCTCGGTGGCGTCGTCGTTGCCGATTCCCCTGACCGTGGTCGACAGGGGCTTGGCCGACGGACCGATCGCGGTGCGGCCCTGGTGGTTCTCGAACCCGGTGATCCGCCCCACGCCCAGGGCCGGGTCCACGTCCGCGACGATCTCCCCGACCGCCCTGGTCTCCCCCCGGCCGCTGCGCACGTCGAGAATGCCGACGCCGGGCAGCGGGTTGGCGGCGTCGTCGCCGTAGGTCTCGCCGATGATCTGGTATCCGGCGCAGACCGCGAAGACCGCCGCGCCCCGCTCGGCCGCCCGCTTGAGCCCGCCGTCGGCGCGCAGCCGCTCCGCCGCGAGGATCTGCGGCCGGTCCTCGCCGCCGCCGAGCAGGTAGATGTCGCCCTCCACCGGAACCGGATCGCTGGAGTGGACGCGCACGATCTCGGTGGCGATGCCGCGCAGTTCGGCGCGGCGCCGCAGGATCAGCACGTTGCCCTGGTCGCCGTAGGTGCTGAGCAGGTCGGGGTAGATCCACACGATCCGCAGTGCGCTGCTGGTGTCGCTCATGGGACTCCCCCTCTACTGGATACGGCCGTAGGCCGTGCGGATCTGCTGGAAGGCCGTGTAGTTGGCGATCACGTCGACCTTGGTGATGTCGGGCTGCTCCGACTTGAGTTCGGTGAGGATCTGCTCGACGCTGTCGGCCACCTCGAAGGGCACCTCGTCGGTCTCCAGGCGCAGCGCGAGGTCGGTGCGGCGCTCCCCCATCACGAACACGCGGCGGCCGCGCAGCACCGTGTAGTCCACGTCCCACAGCCAGGAGGTGTCGCGTCCGTCGGGGATCTGCGCGTTCACCGAGAGAATGACCGGCACCCGCGGCGGGTCCAGGACGGCGAACGACTCCAGCCAGCCCGCCGGGTTCTTGGCCAGCAGCAGCCTGACCTCGACCCCGTTGGTGACCACCGAGGTGTAGCGTCCGGCGACCGACTCGATCTCGCGCAGCCGGGGCAGCGCCTGCTCGGGGCGGATTCCGTAGGCGGCGGCCGTGGCCAGCGCGATCGCCGCGTTGGCGCGGTTGGCGTCCCCCGGCAGCCGCAACTGGAGTTTGTGCTTCTGGCCTTCGGGGTCGGTGACCGTGTCGGCGGTGTTGTCCACCGACCACGTGGTGGCGGGCCTGCTCAGCCCGCACTCGGGGCACTCCCAGTGCGGGTCGGGCTCACGCTTGAGGTGGCCTCCGCACTCGGGGCAGCACCACGAGTCCTCCTTCCACCGCTGCCCGGCCGCGACCCAGGTCGCGTGCGGCGCGCCGAGTCCGGCCCAGGTGACCAGGGGGTCGTCGGCGTTGGCGACGACGTGCGCCTGGCTCTCCGACAGGGCTTCCCGCCACTTCTTGGCCAGCAGGTTGATCTCGGAGGCGCGGTCCATCTGGTCGCGGCTCAGGTTCATCAGCACGACCACGACGGCGTTGGTCTCGCGCAGCACCTGCGGCAGGTACTTCTCGTCGGTCTCCAGGACACCGACCCGCGCCCTGGGGTGGTTGGACAGCGCGGTGATGTGGCCGGTCGGCATGTTCGCGCCGTGCTCGTTGGTGGCGATCTCACCGATCTCACGCAGGGCCGAGGAGATCAGCCGGGTCGTGGTGGTCTTTCCGTTGGTAGCGCTGACCAGGGCGATCCGGCGTCCGCGGGCGAGTTCGGCGAGCAGGTTCGGTTCGACCTTGAGCGCGATTCGCCCCCCGATGACCGAGCCGTCGCCGCGCCCGGTGGCCCGGGACAACGAGGCCGCGCCCCTGCCCAGCGCGGCAGCGAGCTGGGCACGCAAGGGAAGTTCGCTCATTGATCCCCACAACGTTCGATGGAAGAGAGTAAGAGACGCCTTCGCTACAGGCGGCCGTCCCAAGCCTATTGCCCTGTCAAGGGCGCAAACCGTCACGACGCCTCGGGTTGCGCCTTCTTCACATTTCCGGAGTGCCCGGTTAACACGTCCGTCCGGTCCCCGGGCCGGTGCGGGCGGCGCTCACCCCACCGGACGCCGCCAGTCGAGGCGTTCGGGGGGCGGGCCGACGTTGGCCTCCGCCTCCTCCCCGGCCGGTTCGGCCGTGTCCGTCCCGGCCTCGGCGTCGGCCTCCTCCGCGGTCCTCAGCGTCGCGGTGGGCAGGGTGAGGATTCCGGGATTGGTGTCGGCGACCACCGGGGCACCCGAGGGACCGGGCAGGACCATGGCGGTGTGCGGCAGCCGCCGCAGGCCGTAGACGTCCAGCTTCTGGGTGATGAGCCGGTCGGTGCTGTCCTCGGCCGACAGCGTGTCCTGCTCGGCCGCGTGCGTGGTGGCCTTGCCCCAGGCGGTGGCCGCGCGGATGTGCCGGACGAGGGTGAGCGGAGCGATCGACTTGGCGGCGTGGCGGACCGGGGAGGCCGCGGTGACCCGCTGGGAGGTGTCGGTGGTGTAGCCGTCGGCGGTGGTTCCGTCCAGCGCGGCTCCGACGATCTCGGTGAGCGGGTGCAGCCGCACCCGGCGGTCGGCGCCGAGGAAGTCGGCGACGGCCGCGGCCGAGTCCGCGTCGGGCTGGCGCATGACCACGGGCAGGACTCCTTCCGCGCGCAGTTGGGCCAGGGCGTTCTCACCCGCCCGCCGGTACAGCAGCACCACCCCGGTGGCCAGTCGCGCGGCGGCGTCGGTCAGGCGGCGCACCGCCCACTCGGGCAGCGCGTCGGCACCGCACAGGACGATCATGCGCGTCCACGGCCGTCCCGGTCCGCTCCGGGCGGCCCGCAGCTCCAGCAGTGTGCTGAGCGACTCGGCGGTGTAGGTGCCGTAGGCACGCTCGGCGAACTCCCCGGCGCTGCGGTCGGTGGCGATGATCTTCACCTGGGCGTAGGGCTCCTGCTCGGCGCGGATGCCCAGTCCTTCGAAGGGCAGCAGTGCCCGACGCAGCGCGCAGGCCCGTTCCGCGGCCGCGGGGTCGTCGGCGAACGCCTCGCGCAGCTCCTCGCGTTCCCGGCCGGTCAGCAGGGCCAGCGCCGGATCGTCGCGGGCGTCGTCCTCCCCCGGCAGTCCGAGCCACCCGAGTGCGGCGACGACCCGTACGATCTCGGCGTCACCGCCCAGCACCGCGAAGATCCGCTCCAGGACGCCCCGGTCGGCGTCGACGTCTCCTCCGGGATCGACGGCCCGGACCGTGGCGGCGAGGATCGCGGCGCGGCGGCGGGTGTTGAGGTTGGCTCCGAGCTTCATCCGGGGCAGGTCCGCGGGCAGCACCCAGACCCGGGGGATGAGACCGCAGCGTTGGGTGAGCGCGACGAACTGCCCGGCGACCGCACGCCCCGAGAGGTCGACGACGGTGAGGTCCCCGCCGTCCCTGATCAGGGCCGCGCCGACCGTGGTGAGCAGCGCGGACCAGCCGATCTCGGCTCCGCCCACGGCGACGACCCGGTGGGTGTCCTCGGAGACCTCGACGGCGTGCCAGCGAGGCTGGGCCTCGTAGACGCGCCTGCGGTGCTGCCACTCGGTGTACCGGGCGGCGTGCTCCTCCTGCCGCTCCCGGAGTTCACGCCGCTTCCTCTCCTGTTCCGAGGCGCGTCGGCCCCGTTCTCTGGCGAGCAGTTCTCCCATGTCGCTGCGGCTCTGGGCGAGGACGAGGAACACCGGGAACGCCACGGCCAGGCAGGCGAGGCAGCCGAGGACGGCGAGGAGGAGCGGCATCACCCCGATCATGGTCAGCAGGAGCATGACCGTGCCGATGAGGACGAGAAGGCACAGGCCGACCAGCAGGGGACGGTTGGTCTCGGCTTCGGAGCGGCGTTTGGCCGTCTCCCAGTCGGCGTCGGCGGCGCGCTCCTCGGGGGTGGGGCGACGCGGCGGCGGCCCCGGCGAAGGGACCAGCGTCTCGTAGCGCCAGCCGAGAAAGGGCCTGCCTGACCGTCTGCGCTCCGATCGGTCGTCGGGCAACGCTCACAACCTCCCACCCGGCCACGAGGGGACAGACCGGCGAATCCTCAGGCGATGGACACGACTGTGGCCAATTCGTAGCCATGGTGTCACGGCTTTGCGGAAACCGGTCCACCGGATCGGCGCTGCCCGCGTCAGTCCGGTCCCGCCTGGCACGCGGCCCGGTAGGTCTTGCCCTCGGTGGTCGCGGTGGCTCCGTCGGCCGCGCTGGCCGTGACCGACCAGGCCACCGAGGCGTCCAGGGGCAGTCCGCCGACGCTGGCGTACCAGTCGCCGGGGGCGTCGCCGGGGGCCATGGCGACCCGCTGGGAGCCGGAGGGACCGGTGACGGTCAGGGTCACCGCGGTCGCCTCTCCCCGGGTCCGGGCGGACACCGCCAGGGTCCAGGTGGCGGGGCACTCCTCCTCGGTGGCGTCCCGCGCACCGGCGGAGAGGGACAGCGGGACGGCCGGGGACTCGCCGTCTCCCGGCTCGGGCTCCCCGGCGTCCGGGGAGGCGGGGGCTCCGGAGACCGGGACCTCCGTCTCGACCGCGTCCGCCTCCGGGGCCCGGGGCTCCCGCGCGGTCGGGTCGGCCGCGGCCGTGGTCTCCGGAGAGGGGACGGAGAGGCGGGGTTCGACCGGTTCCAGGGAGACCACCGGTACCGCCTCGACCTCGTTGCCGCCCGCCGCCACCTCGGCCAGCAGCGGCAGCGCGGTCCAGCCCGCCAGGGCCAGGACCAGCAGCCCGGCGGCCAGCGTCAGCGCGGCGGACAGCCGCCCGGGACCGGCGGGGGTCCTGGTCGCTCCGTCGCCCCGCGCGGGGAAGCCGTCGCCGCGGTAGGGGCCGGCCTGGGCGGCGAACTCGGCGTGGTGGGAGACCAGTTCGGGGTCGAAGGCGTTGGTCAGCAACTGCTCGCGCAGGAAGGCGGGGGCCGCGGCGATGGGCAGCACGCCCAGCAGCGACGCGGGGGCCACCAGTGCGGCGCGTTCGCGTTCGCAGTTCTCACACGTGGCCAGGTGACGGTTGATCCGCTTGCGCCACAGCGGGCTGAACCGGCCGTCCCACCCCCGGAGCAGGGTGCGCAGCGCTTCGCAGTCGCGGCCCCGGGTACGTGCCACCAGCAGCGCGCCTATGGAGCGTTCGAGCTGGGCGCGCGCGGTGGAGGCCACCGCGTTGGCCTGTTTGACGCCGACGCCGAGGACCGCGGCCAGTGCGGGACCGTCCAGTTGGTGGCGCAGGGTCAGGTGGATGACCTCGTGCTCACGCGGGTTGAGACCCCTCATCGCCTCGTGGACGAGGTCGCGTGTCTGCTCCCGGTGGACTTCGGTCTCGGGAGGGCGCAGGGTCTCGTCGCTCATGTCCGTCGCCTCGTCGAGTGCGGTGAACCGGCCGCGGGTGCGGAGGACGCGGTGGCACCGGGAGCGGGCGATGGCGTACAGCCAGGGGCGCAGCGCGTCGGGGTCGCGCAACTGGGTGATCCGCTCGCGTGCGATGAGGAAGACGTCGTGCACCGTGTCGGCGGCCGCCTCGGCGTCGTCGAGCAGCCTCAGACTGTAGTCGTAGAGGCGATCGGCGTAGGCTCGGTACGCCTCGCTCAGTCCGTCCCGCTCGCCTCTCGCGATCGCGTGCACGATGTCTGCGTCACGCATGGCCAAGAGCCTAGCCTCGCTGTCGGTTCCGGCATAGTCCCGCCAACGGTGGTGGCGCGACCGCGGTCACGGTTCCCCGCTTCCGCGGTCGCGCCGTCTCGGGTGGCTGCGGAATCAGCCTTCGATGCCGTCGCCGTGCTGGTCGCGGCGCCGGTACAGCAGCAGTCCCCCCGCGCCGACCGCGGTGAGCAGCCCGCCCGTTCCCGCGAGCAGTGCCAGACCGGGGCCGGTCACCGGCAGCCCGCTGTCGGCTCGGGGCCTGTCGGCGGGGGCGTCGTGGGGCCTGTCGGCGGGAGTCTCCCCGGGCCCGTCGCCGGGTTCGCTCCCCGGCTCGTGGGGGGTGTCGGCGGGCAGGCAACTGTCGGAGACGTGGGTGAGGGGGCAGTCCGGCAGGGGGGTGTCCGGCGGCTCGGGGGTCCCGGGGCAGTAGACGTGGTCGTTCTTCACGAAGCAGCCGTCCTCGTCGAGGGGGACGGGGTGCTCGTCGCCCGGGCAGTACACCCGGCCGCGGTCGTCATGGTGGAAGAAGCACCCGCCGTCGGTCTCGGTCCAGCCGTCCTCCTCGGGCCCGCAGGGCTCCTCGACGGTGCACCCGTCGACCGGCGGGTCCTCCTCGCCGCTCTCGCAGCCCTCGTCGGGGCAGGGCGCCGGGGGAGTGTCCTCGGGCGACTCCTCGAGCTCGTCCAGCAGCACGAGGGGGCCGGACGGGAGCGGCAGCGGGGTGAACGGCACGGTGGGCTCGGCCTCGACGAGCGGGCCGCCCGAGGCCGGGCCGACGTCGTCGGCGAGCGCGGAGGAGGCCGTGGCCGGGGAGGCGATCCCCGTGCCGACGGCGAGGATCGCGGCGGTCAGTATCCGCCGGATACGGAGGGTGGGCATCGTCGCGGCTCCTTGGTGTGCGTCGTTTCTGCGCGTTCACCGGTAAGAGCCACACCGGGGGCCGGGGACAACGGTTTTTCGGCGCGAATCCCGGAAGAATCTTCCCGGCCCCGGAAACGCCGGTGGCGACGGGAGACCCTCCCGTCGCCACCGGTGGACGGCCGCGCCGCGACGGCCGTCCGACGATCAGGCCTGCACCTGCAGGTCGACGACCTTGCCGGTCTCGGCGTCCACCGCGTACTCGGCGGTGAAGCCCTTGGAGGCCAGCACCCGGATCTTCCACTCGCCGTCGGCGGCGAAGAAGCGGAAGGTGCCCTCCTCACCGGTCACGACCTCACCGACGAAGTCGTCGGAGGCGCTGAGCAGGCGCACGTAGGCGCTGGCGAGCGGCTGGCCGTCCCGGGTCACCGTGCCCTGGATGACCGCCTGGTCCCCCGCGTCGACGTCGGCGAGGGCCACTCCCCCGACCGGGGCTCCGCATGTGCTCACTTGGCCTCCCCCAGCTCCACCGGGACGCCCACCAGGGAGCCGTACTCGGTCCAGGAGCCGTCGTAGTTCTTCACGTTCTCCAGCCCCAGCAGCTCGTGCAGGGCGAACCAGGTGTGCGAGGAGCGCTCGCCGATCCGGCAGTAGGCGATGATGTCCTTGTCCAGGTCGACCCCGGCCTGCTCGTACAGCTCCTTCAGTTCCTCGTTGGACTTGAAGGTGCCGTCCTCGTTGGCGGTCTTGGCCCACGGGATGTTGCGGGCGGTCGGGATGTGGCCCGGGCGCTGCGAGGTCTCCTGCGGCAGGTGCGCGGGAGCCAGCAGCTTGCCGGTGAACTCGTCGGGCGAGCGGACGTCGACCAGGGCCTTGCTGCCGATCGCGGAGACGACCTCGTCGCGGAAGGCGCGGATGGAGGGGTCCTGCTCCTTGGCGGTGTAGGTGGTCCTCTCGCGCTGCGGGACCTCCTCGACCAGCTCGCGGGACTCCAGCTCCCACTTCTTGCGGCCGCCGTCGAGCAGGCGCACCTTCTCGTGGCCGTAGAGCTTGAAGTACCAGTAGGCGTAGGCGGCGAACCAGTTGTTGTTGCCGCCGTAGAGCACGACGGTGTGGTCGTTGGCGATGCCGCGCTCGGACAGCAGCGCCTCGAAGCCGGCCTTGTCGACGAAGTCGCGACGGACCGGGTCCTGGAGGTCCTTCTTCCAGTCGATCTTGACCGCGTTGCGGATGTGGCCCTTGTCGTAGGCCGAGGTGTCCTCGTCGACCTCGACGATGACGACATCCGGGTCGTTCAGGTGAGCCTCCACCCAGTCGGCGTCCACCAGGACGTCGGAGCGGCTCATGGGAACCTCCTTGGTTGTGTTTCTGCTGCTTGACACAGCGTGCGAATCTTCCGGAACGGAACGTCGCCGTCCGGGACGCACTCGTGCCCCCGTTGTCGTGGCGGGTCGGGTGCGTTGCGCGTCGGGAAGCGGAGAACGGCCCGTGTCACGGGTGTCGTCTCCGCGCGGAGTGGCGCGTGGGAGAGGGTGCGGCGGCGGGAAGGCCGCGAGGCCGTGAGCGTGGTCGCTCTAACAGGCAGCGTGACAGAGCGCCGTGGCGACACGGCAGAAGTCGACGGCGCGTCGCTTCGTCAAGAGCGCGTCTGTCAGGAAAGTCACGGAGACGATGTTACGTGCTTGACACTCCGATGTCACGGGTGGGCTGTTTCACAGGCCGCGGGCCGGAGCCGTCCGCCGCCGCCCGCGGCGGCGAACGCCGGTGGTGCGGGGTTTGCGCGGCAGGCCGGTGCCGCCCGCCGCGACCGCGGCGCCGTGGACGGGGCCGGGAAAGAACATCCCGCACCACCGGGTGCGGGAGTGGTGCGGGATGTTCTCGGTGTGCGGGCGGACGGCGGCGGGTCAGGCGTCGGAGGAGCCGACGATCTGCACGTCGCTGCCCACAGCGGTGGCCTGGATGCCGTTCGGCAGCAGTTCCACCTCGGTCACCCTCAGGTCGAAGGGCAGGCGGGGAAGCTGCACCGTGGGCGCGAGCATGGTCTGCGCCCAGCTCATCGGCACCAGTTCCTCACCCAGTTCGACGTCGCTCGGGGTGACGATGAGGACGTCGTCCTCCACCTCGATCTGGAACCTGCTGGAGACGGAGACGCTGAAGCCCTCGTAGGCGAGGTCGCCGGAGATGCGGGGCTCCCCGTTCTCGCTCTCGATCACCACGCCGGGGGGCAGCCGCTTCTGCAGCTCGCTGTAGGGCAGCAGCACCGTGCCCTCAACGCCTCCGGCCACCACGTTGGGCTGCGACAGCAGGTCGGAGAAGGGGGCCCTGACGTCGGTCAGCGTCACGTCGACCCGGTCGACCTGCACCTCCTCGACGGTCAGTGCGCCGGTGACCACGTGGATCTCCTGGTATTCCCCGCCGATGGCCTGGTTGAGGAACGGGAAGCCCCCGATGGTGACCTCCGGTTCGGCCGCCATGTCGTACTGCTGCGCGATCCGCTTGGCGATCTCACTCTCCGCCGCGTAGTGGGACCCGCGGTCGGCGGCCACCAGCAGCACCAGCAGGAAAATCAGGAAGACGAGGAACTTTCGCATCGGGCTTCCAGCACACTCCGTAGATTCAGCGAGCCACGCTGCGCTTCGAACGCACCGGACCCGGGTATCGCTAGGAGATTACTTCAGTCGTCCGGTTGGTCCGGATCCGCGGTGGAGTATCCCAGTGAACTTTGAGGAAGCACCCAGCTTCGGGAGCCTGCCGTCGGGTGCCCCGGCCGGGATCAGTGCGGCATCAGCATGTCGGGGAGGTTGTCGGCCGCCGACGCCCCCGCCAGGGACAGCTCGATGACGTTGGTGGCCACGATGTGGCGGACGCAGCGCCGCGCGAAGTCGATCACGTGCGGCTGCTGCTCGTGTTCCTCGTAGGCCAGGCGGTCGCGGTAGATGGCGTAGACGATGCGCTGCTGCGGAGAGCTGGGCACGGTGTGGCAGGCGTACAGGAGCGTGTCGGGCTCCAGTCGGCTGACCTCGTCGACGACCTCGTCCACGCAGTCGTCGAAGGCCGCCTCGTGGCCCTCTTTCAGCGTGTAGATGGTGATGATCCCCTGGACCTTGGGGGCTCTGCGCGGTTCGGGCTCCGGGGCGTCGAAGTCGCCGGGTTCGGCCCTGCGCCGCCCGCGTCGCACCGGCTCCTCGTCGAAGTCGTCGTGGTCGGCTCTGCGCCGTCTGCGTCGCACCGGCTCCTCCTCGTCTTCCTCGTCGGGGTCGTCGTCGAAGAACTCGTCCTCGTCGCGGTCACGGCCCCTGCCCCTGCGCCGGCCGCCGCGACGCGGCGGGGCGCTCGCCCTGAGCACCGCGACCCACAGCGCGCTCACCGCTCCCAGCATCATGAGCTGGCCGAGCGGGCCCAGTCCGAACCGGCTGACGAGGATCTCCAGCAGTGCCGCCAGCGCCACCAGTCCCAGCACGCCCAGTTCGTGCCGTCCCCGCGCCGGCGCCTCGGGCATGCGCCGTGCCGCCGAGACCGCCGCGGTCAGCAGCGCCACCAGGACGAACAGGTGCACGAGCGCGAGGACGCCCATCGGGATCGCGTCGTAGTGCTCCGACGCGGCCGGATAGCCGCTGTCGAAGCGTCCGCGCAGCCGGTCCAGGCTGAGGACCACCAGCGGGACGACGGTCAGCGTGGTGACCACCAGACGCGTTCCGAACCGGCCTCTGGGCGACTCCACCGCGTACTCGACGGCTCCCCACCCCAGGAACAGCGGTCCCAGCAGGCCCACACCGATCTGGAGGATGCGGAAGGTGGCGTTGGAGAAGTCCAGGAGGGCGGCGGGGAAGGCCGCGCTGAGCGCGACCGTGGTCGCCACCGCGGCCGTCACCCAGACGACGGTGGCGATTCCCGGATACCGATAAGCACGCGCGCCGAGCGCCGCGGTGGCGCTCCAGGCCACCAGGGCGCAGACGAATGCAAGTCCTACCTCGACCATCCCGACAATGATGCTGCACTTTTCGGACGGAACGCGCATTCGGTTCCGGAGCAATCCAACCCAGGAGTGGGATCATTCTGGCATATCGGTCATTTTTGACAGGGATATGTGACTTACCTCACTCCCCATGTCTTCGGGTTCCCCAACCGCGACCCACCCGCCATCCCTGCCCGTAGGCTCGTCTCCATGTGGAGCCGTCTCCGAGACCGTGACCACGGCCGCACCGCGCTCGCCGGAGCGGCCTCCGCCACGGCAGCCGCCAACACCCTCGTCCACACGGACGACGCGCACGCCTCCGACGAGCGTGCCGATCCCCACAGAACCGCCGCCTTCTTCGACGTGGACAACACGCTCATGCGCGGCGCGTCCATCTACCACTTCGCCCGCGGACTGGCCGCACGCGACCTGTTCACCACCCGTGACCTCCTCCGGTTCGGCTGGGGGCAGATGGTCTTCCGGATCAGCGGCTCCGAGCAGCGCAACCACATCAACGCCGCACGCGAGGCGGCCCTGGCGTTCGTGGCCGGGCACAAGGTCGACGACCTGGTCACGCTGTGCGAGGAGATCTACGACGAGACCATGGCCGACCGCATCTGGGAGGGCGCGCGGCGGCTGGTGCGGCGCCACCTCGACGCCGGACAGCGGGTCTGGCTGGTCACCGCGACCCCGGTGGAGCTCGCCGACATCATCAAACGCCGCCTCGGACTCACCGGCGCACTGGGCACGGTCGCCGAGTCCGTGGACGGCGTGTACACGGGCCGCCTGGTGGGCGACCTGCTGCACGGCCCCGCCAAGGCCGAGGCGGTCCGCGCGCTCGCGGAGCTGGAGAACCTCGACCTCACCCGGTGCACCGCCTACAGCGACTCCTACAACGACCTTCCGCTGCTGTCCCTGGTGGGCCACCCCAACGCGGTCAACCCCGACGACGACCTGCAACGGCACGCCCACACGCACGGCTGGCCCGTGCACGACTTCCGCAGGCACCGCACCGCGCTGACCGTCGGCCTGCCCTCCGCGATGGCGGGAGCGGTGGCGGGCGGGGTCCTGGTGGGCCTGCTACGCCGCCGCAGACCCCTCTGAGCGGCGGTCACGGCGCGCCGCCCGGAGAGGCGGGGAGGCCGCGGCGCGCCGCTCAGGCGCGCCGCTCAGGCGCGGCGCAGCGGGCGGCGCCGACGGCGGGCCGGGACCGTGCGCGACACCGCGCACCCGGCCACGTAACTGTCGAAGGCCTCCTGCGAGGTGTAGGTCGGCGACCAGTCGAGGGCGCGCTGCACCGCGCTGCAGTCCAGGAGGCGGCCGGAGTCCAACTGCCGCAGCCGCTCGGGGGAGTAGTCGAGCCGTCGGCGGCCCGCCAGGCTGCCCAGTACCCGCAGCCCCGGTTCGGGCACCGGCAGCATCATGGACCGCCCGGCCCGGCGCAGGCACTGCGACAGCGGGATCGCGTCCGGGGCGGCCACGTCGAAGACGCCGTCGCGGTCGGTGAGCGCCATCCTGCGGATGACCTCGACCCCGTCCTCCTCGTGCAGGAACTGCATCCGGGGGTCGTGGCCCCGCAGCACCGGCACCAGACGCCGCTCCAGGTACTGGGTGAGCGGAGACTCCACCGACGGCCCCATGAGATCGGCGAGGCGCAGCACCGCGATGGACAGGTCGGGCCGTCGGCGGCCGAGACCGCGCACATAGCGCTCCGACACGGCGGCCTCGGTGAGTTCTCTCGGTCGCGCCGTCCTCCGGACGCGGATCCTCTCGGCGTCCGGAACCTCCTGGCGCGGCTCGTGCGCACAGCCGTAGACCGCGGCCGTGGAGCGGACGACGAGCCGCCGCACGCTGCTGGACCGCTGGCACGCCTCCAGCAACTGCATCGTGCCCAGGACGTTGTTCTCCGCCGTCCGCGCACGCCCCGCCGTCTGCGGCGCGACGGCCAACCGGAGATGAAGGACGGTGTCGGCGCCCGAATCCCGTACGGCCGCGGCGACACCGCCGCCGTGCAACCCGGCCCGGACGAACTCCGTCCGTCCCAGCGGATGCTCGGGCGCCGCGGAGTCGACGCCGATGACTCGTTCCACGTCGGGGTGGTCCTGCAGGGCGGTTGCGACTCTGGCCCCCAGATAACCCGAGACCCCGGTGACAAGCACGACGCGGGCCATATCGACGACTCCTTCAACGGGCGGAGGTGGCGGAGGAGGGTTGTCTCCGCGTCGCTCGCAACCACCACACCCGCCGTGAGGGGAACCGGTCCTCGCGACACGTCCGCGGAGAGACAGGCCTACTTCTTGTTGCGGCGTGCGATACGGGTCTTCTTGAGCAGCTTGCGGTGCTTCTTCTTCGCCATGCGCTTGCGACGCTTCTTGATGACCGAACCCATGGGATCACCTCGGTTGCACAATCGGTGGAAAGAGCATGACGGCGTGACACGGGACAGGGGACCGATCCGCCGTCGGGGCGGGTGCGGCGGCACGCGACACGCGGCCCGACACCCGGGTGAGCCGCCTCGTCCGAAGCGGCGCCCAAAAAACTAGCCTACCCTCTCCGTCCGCGGGACGAACGCGGCCGTTTCCTCCTCGGCCCGGAACGGGCAGCTCAGGCCCCCGGTATGGCGGAACTGCCGGGGTACAGGGACGCCGCCGGTTCGGCGTAGGAGACGGCGACCAGTCGCTCCTCCTCGAAGGTCAGCGAGGTGACACTGGCCAGGTTGCACTGGCGTCGGTCCGGACGGTGCCACAGGCGCTGCTTCTCGGCGGCGCGCCGGATGACCCAGATGGGGAGCTGGTGGCTGACGCACACCGCCTCGCGCCCCCACGCCTCCTTGCGCACGTGGCGGACGACCTCGCTCATGCGCCGCACGATCGCGCGGTACGGCTCGCCCCAGGAGGGCAGGAACGGGTTGTACAGCCTGCTCCAGATGCGCGGGTCGGCGATCGAGCGGGAGGTGAAGGGCTTTCCCTCGAAGCGGTTGGCGGCCTCCAGCAGCCGCGCGTCGAGATGGACCTGCAGGTCGAGCCCGGTGGAGATCGGCTCGGCGGTCTCCTGCGCCCGTTCCAGCGGCGAGGAGTACAGCACCGCGACGTCACGGTCGGAGAGCCACTCCGCCGCGAGTTCGGCCATCTGGCGTCCCCGCTCGCTGAGATGGAAGTCGGGAAGCCTCCCGTAGAGGATTCCCTCGGGATTGTGCACCTCACCGTGGCGCAGCAGGTGGATGACGGTGGTCGTGGACATGGCGCCGGACCGCTTTCCTTCTGGTTCGTTCCTGGCCCGGTTCACGCGGTGACGGAACCGGGGCGGAGGTGGACCGTCCGCGTGGTCCCCACCGTATCGACCGCCTCGCGCAGGGCCTCCACCATCGCCTGCACCGCGGGACGGCGCCTGGACTCGCAGCGCCACACGATGTAGAGGTGGCGTACCAGGCGGGGACGGACCGGGACCGCGACAACCCCCGCAGGAAGAGTACCCCTGCCCAGGCGGGGCAGTAACGCGACACAGTGGCCTTCCGCGACCAGGGCCAACTGGGTGGGGTACTCCTGCGAGAAGTGCACGATGCGCGGTTCCATCCCGTGGGAGCGCAGCGTGTGGCACAGCCAGGCGTGGCAGATGTCGCTGGGCGGGGCGCCCACCCAGTCCTCGGTGGCCAGGTCGGTGACGGCCAGCGTCGCACGGTCGGCCAACGGGTGCGCGCTCGGCAGCGCGATCTCCGCCGGGTCGTCCATGAGGTGGAGCTTGTCCATCCCCTCGGGGAAGGACAGCGGCGAGCCGCGCCAGTCGTGGACGACGGCGAGGTCGAAGTCGCCGCGCAGCACCTGCGGCAGCGCGGCCTTGGGGTCGCACTCGTGCAGCTCCACGGTGAGTTCGGGGTGGGCCTCGGTCACCGTGCGCAGCGCACGCGGCATGATCCCGCGCGAGGCGGTGGCGAAGGAGGCGACCTTGAGCTTGCCCACGACGCTGCCGCGCTTGGCCTCCAGGTCGGCCTCGGCCTCGGCGACGAGACCGAGGATGCGTTCGGCGTGCCCGGCCAGCAGCATCGCGGCGTCGGTGAGCCGGACTCCGCGCCCGCTGCGTTCCAGAAGCCGGCAGGCGGTCTCCCGCTCCAACTTGGCGATCTGCTGGGAGACCGCGGAGGTGGTGATGCCCAGAACCTCCGCGGCCGCGCTCACCGAACCGTACTCGGCGATCGCGTGGAGCGCCCTCAGGCGGTCGAGATCGAGCATCACCCCATCGTAAAGATCTCTTTAACAGTGGGCCAGCGAAATCCGTAGCCCGACTGCGCGGGCGGCCCCGGCCTCCCGGACCTGGGCCGCCCGGAGCTCTTCCCGGTCAGCCCGCCTGGGCCGCCGCCTTGGCCGCGGCGGGCAGCGCGGAGACGATCCGGTCCAGGGCCGCGTCGTCGTGGGCGGCGGAGAAGAACCACGCCTCGAACGCCGCGGGCGGCAGGTAGACGCCCCGCTCCAGCATCGCGGTGAAGAACGCCGCGTAACGGGCGGTGTCCTGGGCGCGGGCGCCGTCGAAGTCGACCACCTCGGTGTCGGTGAAGAACACCGTGAACAGGTTGCCGCCGTGCTGGACGCGGTGCGGCACGCCCTCGGCGGTCAGCGCCTCGCCCACGGCCGCGGAGACCCGCGCGGCGGCGGCGTCGATGCGCGCGTAGACCTCGGGGGTGGCGTTGCGCAGCGTGGCCAGACCGGCGGCGGTGGCCAGCGGGTTCCCCGAGAGCGTGCCCGCCTGGTAGACGGAGCCGCTGGGGCTGAGCTGGTCCATGAGGTCGGCCCGGCCGCCGAACGCGGCGGCGGGCAGCCCGCCCCCCATGACCTTGCCGAAGGTCATGAGGTCGGGGGTGACCCCCTCCAGACCGAACCAGCCCGACGGGCTCACCCGGAAGCCGGTGAGGACCTCGTCCAGGACGAGCAGCGCGCCGTGCCGCGCGGTGATCTCCCGCAGCCTGGCGTTGAAACCGTCCCTGGGCGGGACCACACCCATGTTGGCGGGGCACGCCTCGGCGATGACGCAGGCGATCTCGTCGCCGGACTCGGCGAAGGCCGCCTCGACCGCGGCGGCGTCGTTGTAGGGCAGCACGATGGTGTCGGCGGCGCTGGCCCCGGTGACCCCGGGCGAGTCGGGCAGGGCGAAGGTGGCGACCCCCGAACCGGCGGCGGCCAGCAACGCGTCCACGTGGCCGTGGTAGTTGCCCGCGAACTTGACCACCTTGGCGCGGCCGGTGGCGCCGCGGGCCAGCCGGATCGCGGACATGGTGGCCTCGGTGCCGGAGTTGACCAGCCGCACCTTCTCGACCGGGGTGCGCGCCACGATCTCCTCGGCCAACTCCACCTCGGCGGCGGTCGGCGCGCCGTAGGAGGTTCCCCTCGCCGCGGCCTCGGCCAGGGCCTCGACGACGGCCGGGTGGGCATGCCCCAGGATCAGCGGACCCCACGAGCAGACGAGGTCCACGTAGGTGTTTCCGTCGACGTCGGTGAGGTGGGCCCCCCTGCCCGACGCCATGAACGGCGGGGTGCCTCCGACCGCCTTGAAGGCCCGGACCGGCGAGTTGACCCCGCCGGGGATCACGGCGCGGGCGCGTTCGAACAGCTCACGTGATGTCTGATGAGTAGCCACCTCTTCAGTCTGTCAGTACCTCGGCCGCACCCGTTTCCGGGACTCGGCCGCCCCGCCGGGTCGGCTCCGGGGGGCCGCGCCGGTGTCCGGACCGGCCCGCGAGCCCCTGCGAACCGGCGGGTAACTTTGGGGGCGCGTCCATGCCTCCCGGGGCCTTCCGCACGGGTTCCCGGTTCCCGACACCGACGACCACGTGGAGACCGCGATGTCCCAGACCTTCGCCACCGCCGACCTGATCGACGCCCACGGCGACGAACTCGCCAGTTGCGAGACCCAGTTCCGCCAGTTCGGAGGCGTCCGGGCGTTCTTCGGTCCGATCCGCACCGTCAAGTGCCACGAGGACAACGCCCTGGTCAAGGAGATCCTCAACCAGCCCGGAGGGGGACGGGTGCTGGTGGTGGACGGCGGCGGCTCGCTGCGGTCGGCGCTGATGGGCGACATGATCGCCGAGGCGGCCGAGCGCAACGGCTGGGCGGGCGTGGTGATCAACGGTGCGGTGCGCGACGTGGCCGAACTGGCCGGGCTGTCACTGGGAGTCAAGGCACTGGGGTCCAATCCGCGCAAGTCCGCCAAGGCGGGCGCCGGCGTGGTGGACGGTCCGGTCGCCTTCGGCCAGGTGGTGTTCGCGCCGGGCGCGTGGCTGTACAGCGACGAGGACGGGATCGTGGTCAGCGAGCGGGAACTGCCGCTGGACTGAGCCGGCGCCCCCGAGGGGGCGCCGGTGTCGTCGGTGGAGGCCGCGTCCCGACGTGCCCCCCTTTTTTCCATCTCCCCCTGGTACGCCGGGACGCGGCCCGTCTGTGACGGGTGGACGGAGCATGCCGGGGATGCCCGCCCACCCGGACCTGGACGCGCTCGCCGACCACCGCGACCGCAGGGGACGGTCGCCGTCGCCGTCCGAGAGAAGCGGACGCCGCACCTGCCCGGCGGGGCCGGAAAACAGCGCGTACAAACTCTCGGTGAGCACTCTGCTTCAGAATGTTACTCCCATGAGACGGAAGCGTGGGTCGATTCGCGATTTTCCCCAGACGGATCCCGCAGGACCCGGCGTTCCCGGCCCCGGAGGCCCGGCCCGCCGTCGCCGACGCTCTGACCGCCATCGGCGCCGCCGCGGCCGGATCTCGCGTTCCGGCCCTGCGGGAAGCCCGGGGCCTGGCAGGATGAGAAACGCGTGTGCCCCGAGAAGCCGAAGTGGATTTAGGGAGGCGCGGTGGCGGGCCGGAGAGACCGAGGCGGGCTACTGGACGACCTACGCCAGCAGGTCACACTGCTGGAGGACGACCTCCGCGCCCGAAGCGGGGAGGACGAGTGCGCGACCGTCCTGGAAGAGGAGTACCGCGAGGCCCTCGAGGCACAGCGCACCGCCGCCGCCTACCGGACGTGGCGGGACGAGCGGGTCACCCAGGTGGCGGCGGCGTGGGTGCTGGGAACCCTGTTCGTGCGGTTCTGCGAGGACAACGGACTGATCGAGCAGCCCTGGATCGCCGGTCCCGGCGACCGCCTGGACCTGGCCGAGAGCCGGCACCAGGCGTTCTCCGCCACCGCCCCCAACCTCGGCGACCGCGACTGGCTGGTCGCCGCCTTCATCCACCTCGCGAAGTGCCACCGCACCACCGAAGGACTGTTCAACCGCTCCTACAACCCGCTGTGGCAGATCACCCCCAGCCACGAGGCGGCCGGCGCCCTGCTCCGGTTCTGGCGCCGCCGCGGCCCCGACGGCGGACCGGTGCACGTCTTCACCGACCCCGACCTGGACACCCGTTTCCTCGGGGACCTCTACCAGGACCTCAGCGAACACGCGCGCAAGACCTACGCCCTGCTGCGGACCCCCGGGTTCGTCGAGGAGTTCGTCCTCGACCTCACCCTGGAACCGGCGATCGAGGAGTTCGGTCTGGATCCGGAACTGGAGGTGCACGACTCCTCCGGCGAGGTCGCCTGGCGGCACAGGGGCCTGCGGACCATCGACCCGGCGTGCGGCAGCGGCCAGTTCCTCCTCGGCCTGTTCACCCGCATCCTCGCCCGGCACCGCGAGGCCGCGGGGCCGGAGGCCGACGACTGGGAACTGGTCCGCAAGACCCTGGAGTCGGTGCACGGCTGCGACAAGAACCCGTTCGCGGTCGGCATCGCCCGGTTCCGCCTGCTCGTCGCCGTGCTGCGGGAGACCGGGACCCGGCGACTGGACCAGGCGCCCGACTTTCCCCTCCACGTCGCCGTGGGCGACTCGCTGCTGCACGGCCGGGGCGTGGAGACCATCGCCGACGACCTGCTCCCCGCTGGTCGGCGCATGTTCGCCTACACGACCGAGGACGTGTGGGAGCACTCCAGGCGGGTGGACCTGCTGGGCAGCAACAGCTACCACGTGGTGGTGGCCGACCCGCCCTACACCACCGTCCGGGACAAGCAGGAGAACGCCAACTACCGCTCCGCCTACGACGTCTGCTCGGGCTCCTACGCGCTGTCGGTGCCGTTCGCCCAGCGGATGTTCGGGCTGGCCACCCGTGAGCACGCGGGCTTCACCGGGCAGATCACCGCCAACTCGTTCATGAAACGCGAGTTCGGCAGGAGGCTCATCGAGGACTTCTTCGGCCGGAAGGTGAAACTGACCCACGTCATCGACACCTCCGGCGCGTTCGTCCCCGGCCACGGCGCCCCGACCGTCATCCTCGTCGGACGCAACACCATCCAGGGCTGGGCAGACCCGATCCGGGAGGTTCTGGGCGTGCGCGGGGAACCGAGCCCGCCCGAGGACCCGGCCCAGGGGCTGGTGTGGCGCTCGATCGTCGAGAACGTGCACCGCCCCGGCATCGAGACCTCATGGGTGAGCGTCCGCAACGGGGACCGCGACCTGCGTATCACGCACCCCTGGTCGCTCAGCGGCGGAGGCGCCGACGAACTGCGGCGTCGTCTGGAGAGCGCTCCGGAACGCCTCTCGGACCGCGTCGCCGAGATCGGCTTCGGCGGGGTGCTCCGCGAGGACTGCGCCTACATGGTGGGCGAGGCCGCGCTGGAGCGCGCCCGGATCGGCGCGGAGCACCGGCGGCCGGTCGTGGAGGGCGACTCCGTCCGCGACTTCCGGATCACCGACGCGGTCGTCTCGCTGTGGCCGTACTCCGCCGCGACGCTCACACCCGCCCTCTCCTTCGAGGCGCAACGCCTCCTCTGGCCCCGCCGCACCCTGCTGCGCAACCGGTCGGCCTACGGGAGCACCCAGCTCGAGCGCGGCCTGACCTGGTACGAGTACTCGACGTTTCCCGCCGAGCGCTACCGTGTCCCGCTGTCCATCACCTACGGGGAGACGGCGACGCACAACCACTTCGTGCTGGACCGGGGCGGGAAGGTCTTCAAGCAGACCGCTCCGGTGGTCAAGCTCCCGGAGGGGGCCACCGAGGAGGACCACCTGCGGCTGCTCGGGGTGCTGAACTCCTCCACCGCGTGCTTCTGGCTCAAGCAGGTGAGCCAGGGCAGAAGCGGCGGCGGGCCGGGGCGCACGCTCCTGGAGGAGGCGTGGGAGGAGCGCTACCAGTTCACCCCGACCAAACTCCACGGCTTTCCGCTGCCCACCCTGCTCCCCCTCGACCTCGGCCGCGCCCTGGACTCCCTCGCCCGGGAGGCCGCCTCCCACGAGCCCTCCGCCGCCGTGGCCGGGGGGGCGCCCACCCGCGGGAGGCTGGCCGAGGCCAGGGCCGCCGCCGAGTCGGTCCGCCGTCGGATGATCGCCCTGCAGGAGGAGCTCGACTGGCAGGTCTACGGCCTCTACGGGCTGCTCTCCGACGCCGAGGCCGCGGCCGTGGTCGCCTCCGACCCCTCGAAGACACCCGAGATCAGCCTGGGGGAGCGCGCCTTCGAGATCGTCCTCGCCCGCCAGATCGCGGTCGGCGACTCCGAGACCGCCTGGTTCTCCCGGCACGGCTCCACCCCCGTCACCGAACTCCCCCGGCACTGGCCCGAGGAGTACCGCAGGGTCGTGCAGGCCCGTATCGACCTCATCGAGAAGCGCCGCGACCTGGCGCTGGTCGAACGGCCCGAGTGCAAGCGCCGCTGGGCCGAGGAGCCGTGGGAGGGACGGGAGGCCGCCGCGCTGCGGTCCTGGCTGCTCAACCGGTGCGAACGGCGTGACCTGTGGTTCGTCTCCCGGGACGGGCGCGACGACGTGCCGCGCGCCATGATCCTGACCCAACTGGCCGACGCCCTCGCCCACGCATCCGACGGAGACGACGTCGTCACGGTCGCCGAGTGGTACGCCGCCGACCACCTGGGCCGCCCCGGCGCGCCCCTGGTCGAGGTGCTGGAGCGGCTCGTCGCCGACCAGCACGTGCCCTACCTGGCCGCGCACCGCTACAGACCGTCCGGGTTGCGCAAACGCGCCCGGTGGGAGCAGGTGTGGGCCCAACAGCGCGAGGAGGACCGCACCGGGCGGCGGTTGGACATCCCGGTGCCGCCCAGGTACACCTCCGCCGACTTCCGACAGCCGTCCTACTGGGCCCTCCGCGGCAGGCTCGACGTGCCGCGGGAGCGGTTCGTCTCCTATCCCGACGCCGCGCCCTCCGGTGGCCCCGCGCTCGTGGTCGGCTGGGCCGGATGGGACCACGCGCAGCGGGCCGAGGCCCTCATGGACCTCGTCGAGGCCCACTCCGCCACCGAGGACCGGACCCGCGAGCGGATCACCCCCCTGCTGGCGGGGGTGCACGAACTCCTGCCGTGGCTGCGCCAGTGGCACGGCTCCCCCGGCCACGGCGGCGGCACGGCCGAACGGACCACCCGGTGGCTCGCCGACCAGCAGGAGCGCCACCACTTGAGCGAGGACCACCTCACCACCTGGCGACCCGCCTGATCCGCGGCGCCCCACCGTCCGGGGGCTGCTTCCGCTCCGGAGTCCGCGTCCGGAGCCCGCGGCACACCGGCCGGGTCGGCACGCGGGCCTCCCTCAGGAGCCGGAGGGGGTGCCGCACACGTCGACGAGGATGCTCAGCACCGCGATCGGATCGGGCAACTGGACGGGGCCCTCCGTGGTGAACGGGGAGCGGATCCAGTCGACGGTGCGCCCCGAGGGCAGCAGCGACGGCGGAGCCGGCACGTAGCTGTCCCGGCAGTGCCAGCGCAGCCCCGCCGTGTCCTCGACCGTCTCGGGAAAGCAGTCGAGGCGGCACGACCACCACTCTTCCTCGTCGACGGGGGAGCGGGTGGCCACGAAGAACAGGTAGCGCTGGGCGTCCAGCGCCGCGACCGGTCCCGGGTGCAGTCCCGCCCGGTCCATCTGGGCCATGGCCATCACCCCCGCGCCGGCGGGCACGTCGAAGACGTCGAAGACCCGCCCCGTCGGCAGGATGATGTTCGCCTCGGGTGCGGAGCTCCACCAGCGCCTGATGGCGTCGGGATCGGTGCCGGCCTCCATCGCCCACGCCGCGCTGGTCGGGTGCACGCCCGGCGCCGGACAACCCAGCCGGTCGCAGGTGCACGCGCGCGGCCCCTCCCGGTCGGGGTGGGCCCCCCGGCACACCGGCCACCCGAGCGCCGCGTACTCCAGCGCGGCGTCGACCATGGCAGCCGGTTTCTGACGGCGGCGTCTGCGTCTGCCGCCCAGCACACCGACCATGAATCCCCCCTCACTCTCGTCCCGGCCCCCGACACCCGGTGTGCGGGAGCCCGTGGGACCGGGCCCGCGGGGCGTCGGGGCTGTCTGCGTCTCCCCGACGCCGTCTGGGCCGGCCGGGGAGTTCGGTCTCGTTCCCGGCTACCGGAGCAGTCGCGCCGCCTCGGTGGCCCAGTAGGTGAGGATCTGCCCGGCGCCCGCCCTCCGGTAGGAGGTGAGGGTCTCCAGGATCACCCGTTCGCGTTCCAGCCAGCCGTTGCGGGCCGCCGCCTCGACCATCGCGTACTCACCGCTGACCTGGTAGGCGGACACCGGCACGGAGACGGCCTCGGCGACCCTGGCCACGATGTCCAGATAGGCCAGTCCCGGTTTGACCATCACCATGTCGGCTCCCTCGGCCAGGTCCAGTTCGACCTCGCGCAGCGCCTCCCTCGCGTTGGCGGGGTCCTGCTGGTAGCTGGAGCGGTCACCGAACCGCGGCGCGCACTCGGCGGCGTCGCGGAACGGCCCGTAGAACGCCGAAGCGTACTTGGCGGCGTAGGAGAGGATCGCGACGCCGGTGTGCCCGGCCGCGTCGAGCGCGGTGCGGATCGCCCCCACCTGGCCGTCCATCATGCCGCTGGGGGCGACCACGGCCACCCCGGCCGTGGCCTGGGCCACCGCGACCGAGGCGTAGCGCTCCAGGGTGGCGTCGTTGTCGACCTCGCCCGTGTCGGTGAGCAGTCCGCAGTGTCCATGCGAAGTGTACTCGTCCAGACACAGATCGGCCATCAGTACGACGTCGTCGCCGAGGTCGGCGTTGAGGTCCCGCAGCGCCCGCTGCACGATCCCCTCGGGGTCGTCGGCGGAGGAGCCCCGCTCGTCCTTGGCCGCGGGCACGCCGAACAGCATGATCCCGCCGACACCGGCCTCGACCGCCTCGTGGGCGCTCCTGCGCAGGCTCTCACGGGTGTGCTGGTGGACCCCCGGCATGGAGGCGATCTCCTGCGGCGCGTCGATGCCCTCCTTGACGAACATCGGCAGGATGAGCTCTTCGGGCCGGACGCGCGTCTCCGCGACCAGCCGCCGCATCGCGGGCGTGGTGCGCAGCCGGCGCGGCCGGGCCACGGGGAAACGGGCGGTCATTCGGGTTCTCCTGTCCTGCGTCACATCATGGTCTTGCGGCGGCGGCCCCGGCGCTTCTGGCTGGGCCGCAGCACGGGCTTGCCCGCCTCGACCGCGGCCCGCCGCTGCGCCGCGCCGAACTCCGCGAGCGCCTCGGCCAGCACCGCCACCGACGGCTTCGGCGCCTGGACGTCCACGCGCAGCCCGAACTCCTCGGCGGTCTTGGCGGTCTCCGGCCCGATCACGGCGATGACCGTGGTGGCGTGCGGCTTGCCCGCGATGCCGACGAGGTTGCGGACCGTGGAGGACGAGGTGAACAGCACCGCGTCGAAGCCGCCGCCCTTGATGGCCTCGCGGACGGGCGCGGGCGGCGGCGCGGCGCGCACGGTGCGGTAGGCGGTGACGTCGTCGACCTCCCAGCCGAGCTTGTCCAGTCCCTGGGAGAGGGTCTCGGTGGCGATGTCGGCGCGCGGCAGCAGCACCCGCTCGATCGGGTCGATCTCGGCGTCGTAGGGCGGCCACACCTCGACCAGTCCGGCCCCGGACTGCTTGTCCTCGGGCGGCAGCAGGTCGGGTTTGATGCCGAACGCCCGCAGCGCGGCGGCGGTCTGCTCCCCCACCGCGGCGACCTTCACCCCGGCGAAGGCGCGCGCGTCCAGACCGTAGTCCTCCAGCCGCTCGCGGATGGCCCTGACCGCGTTCACGGAGGTGAAGGCCACCCACTGGTAGCGGCCGGTGACCAGGCCGCGGACCGCCCGCTCCATCTGCTGCGGGGTGCGCGGGGGCTCCACCGAGATGGTGGGGACCTCCTCGGGCACCGCGCCGTAGCCGCGCAACTGCTCCGACAGCGCGGCGGCCTGCTCGCGGGTGCGCGGCACCAGGACCCGCCAGCCGAACAGCGGCTTGGTCTCGAACCAGGAGAGCTTCTGCTGCCGCCGGACCCCCTCACCGACGACGAGCAGGGAGGGGCGGGCGACCGTGTGACCCTTGGCGTCGGCGGCCTTGAGGTCGGCCGCCAACCGGGCCAGGGTGGAGGTGACGGTGGTCTGCTGGGTGGTGGTGCCCATGCGGGTCACCGAGACCGGGGTGGTGTCGGCGCGTCCGCCCGCGACGAGGGTCTTGCAGATCCGGTCGAGACCGGGCCCCTTCGCCTCCGGGTCGTCCTCGCTGGGGGCGTCGGGGAACAGCACGACGAGGGTGGCCCCGCTCTGCGCGGCGCCAACCCAGTCGACGTCGGTGTCGGCGGCGTTGAGCAGCCGGACCTCGTTGACGCCCTCGGGCATCAGCTCGGTTCCCGCGTAGGCGGGGACCGCGGTGACGGCGGGGAGTCCGGGCACGATCTCGAACTCGATGCCCGCGTCCCGGGCCGCTTCGGCGAGTCCGGCGCCCGATTCGGCGAGCAGCGGGTCGCCGCCGTAGAGCCGGACCACGCGCAGCCCCCGGGCGGCCTGGGCGACCGCGAACGCGTCGCCCCTGTCCTTGTACTCGTCGGGGCCGACGACCGTGGCGTCCGGGCGGCAGTGGTCCAGCAGCGCCTTCCGGTGCCGGGCGAGCGCCGGTCCGGGCTCGCGGAACGTGAGGACGACGTCGGCCTGCTCCAGCAGCGCGGCACCCCGCAGCGTCAGCAGCTCGGCGTCGCCCGGTCCGGCGCCGACAAGCGCGACGTGGCCGGCGGCGGGCTTGGCGGCTTCCTCGGCCCCGGTGCCCGGGGTCTCAGTCTGCGGGTTCACTTCGCTCCTCTTCTCACCTGTCCGCGTCCCTGTGCTGCCTGGGACACGCTGGTCAGATCTCTTTTCCCTCCGCGGCGTCGGCCACGATCCGGTCGGCTCCCCCCTGGATCATCTCGTGGGCGAGCCCGCGACCGAGTGCGGCGGCCGCCTGGACCGTGTCGGGGAAGTCGGCGACGGCGACCGCCCGCTCACCGCGCACCGCCCGTGTCCCGTCGGTGGCGACCACGGCGGCGCGCAGGCGGAGGCGGCCGTCGGCCGTGAACTCGGCGTGGGCGCCGACCGGTGCGGCGCATCCGGCCTCCAGCTCGGCCAGGACGACGCGTTCGGCGGTGACCGCGGCCCGGGTGGGGGGATGGTCGACCGCGGCGAGCCAGCTCAGCGTGTCCCGGGCGTCGGCCTCGCGGCACTCCACGGCGAGCGCGCCCTGTCCGGGGGCGGGCAGCACCTGGTCGACCTCGAACACGTCGGTGACGTCGCCGAGGCGGCCCACCCGGCCCAGTCCGGCGCGGGCGAGCACGACCGCGTCGAGTTCCGCGGAGGAGACCTTGCCCAGGCGGGTCTCGGCGTTGCCCCGGATCGGCACGTAGCGCAGGTCGGGGCGGAGCGCGGCGAGCTGGGCGACGCGGCGCGGCGAACCGGTGCCGACGGTCGAGCCGGGGGGCAGGTCGGCGAACTTCAGGCCGTCGCGGGCGCACAGGGCGTCGCGGGGATCGTCGCGTTCGGTGACGGCCGCGAGGGTGAGGCCGTCGGCGGGAGCGGTGGGCAGGTCCTTGAGGGAGTGGACGGCGAACTCGATGTCTCCGGCCAGCAGGGCGTCGCGCAGCGCGTTGACGAAGACGCCGGTGCCGCCCAGTTGGGTCAGGTGGGCGCGGGTGACGTCGCCGAAGCTGGTGATGAGGACCAGTTCGACCGGCACCCCGGTGCGCGCGGTGAGGGTGTCGGCGACCCGCTGGGACTGGCTCGTGGCCATGGTGCTGCGGCGGGTGCCGAGCCTGGCCGGTGTGGTGGGCATGTCATCTCTCCTCGCCGGGCGCGGCGCCGGGTTTGACGACCGCGTCGGGAATCGCGGGGTCGAGGTCGAACAGTTCCCGCAGGGCCTCCGCGTAGGCGACCCCGTCGGGATCGGTCGCCAACTGCTTGACCCGTACGGTGGGCTGGTGCAGCAGCTTGTCGACGACCCGGTGCACGGTGCGGGTGATCTCGGCGCGCGTCCTGTCGTCGATGTCGGGCAGCCGACCGTTGAGCCGCTCCAGTTCGCCGTCCACGACCAGTTGGGCCTTGCTGCGCAGCGCGACCACGGTGGGGGCGACGCGTTCGGCGCTGCGCACCGCCTGGTACTCGGCCACCTCCTCGGCGACGATGTCGCGCACCGCCGCCAGGTCGGTGACCCGTCCGGCCGCACTGGCGCCGTCCTCGGCCACGGCCGTGCGCAGGTCCTCGATGTCGACCAGGTGGACGCCGGGCAGGTCGCGCACCGCGGGGTCGACGTCGTGCGGCAGCGCGAGGTCCAGGAAGACCAGGGGGCGGTCGGTGCGGTCGCCGACGGCGGCGGCCACCTCCGCGGCGGTGAGAACCACCCCCTGGGCGCCGGTGCAGGAGATGACCAGGTCGACGTCGGCGAGGTGGGCGGCGGCCTCCTCGAACGGCACCGCGCGGCCGCGCACCGACTCGTAGCCCTCCGTGAGGCACTCGGCCAGGCGTTCGGCGCGCTCCAGGGTGCGGTTGGCGACGAGCACCGTACTGGCGCCCTGCCGGGCGACGGTGTTGGCCGACAGCGCGCTCATGGAGCCCGCGCCGAGCACCATGACCCGGCGGCCGGTGAGGGTCTGGGGGGTGGGCAGCGCCGCGGTGACCTCCTCGGTGAGGTCCGCGGCGACGGGGCAGGCGGCGGAGGCGGTCGGCGTCCCGGACAGGGGCGCGGCGGGCAGGTGCCGTCGGGCGACGGTCAGGCCGAAGCTGACCATGTCGGCGCCGGCCTGGTCGAGGTGGGTCTCGGTGTGCGCGCGCTTGCCGACGCGCAGGGCGCGCTGGCCGAGGTCGTTGAGGACCCGGCCGAGGGTGCCGACGTACTGGGCGTCCTTGAGGGCGTTGCGGACCTGGCCGAGGATCTGCCCCTCCCCGACGACCATGGAGTCCAGGCCGCAGGCGACGGAGAAGAGGTGCTGGACGGCGCGTTCCTCGTAGTGCACGTAGCAGTGCCGGGCGAGTTCGTCCCGGGAGACGCCGGTGCGACGGGAGAGCAGCTCGCAGACGGCGGCCACGCCCGGATGGAACTGGTCGACGTCCGCGTAGACCTCGGTGCGGTTGCAGGTGGAGACCATCATCACCTCGTTCACGGCGGAGGTGTTGACCATCTCCGCCATGAGTTTGAGGCGGGTCTCACCGTTCAGCGCGACGCGTTCGAGCAGCGCCACGGGTGAGCTTCGGTGGCTCATTCCCAGGGCGAGGACACTCATCCGCACTCCAATGCAGGCATCTTCGCAACGCTCCCTTCCTGTGCGCGCGTCCGTTCGGGCGCCCGCCGCCCCGGCGGTCGGTCGGTGTCAGACCTCCAGGACGTCCATCCAGTCCGGCCCCTGGCGCCCCGCGGACTTGCGCTGCTCGTGGAAGGCCAGGATCTGGAGTTCGATGGACAGATCGACCTTACGCACATCCACGTGGTCAGGCACATTGAGTACCACGGGGGCGAAGTTCAGGATGCTGGTGACCCCGGCGGCCACGAACCGGTCGCACACTCCCTGTGCGGCCTTCGCCGGGGTCGCGATGACTCCGATCGAGACGTTCTCACCGGTGACAACGTCTTCCAGACCGTCTATATGCCGTACGGTCAGCCCCGCCACCTCCGAGCCCACCACCTCGGGGGCGGCGTCCAGCAGTGCCGCGATCCGGAACCCGCGGGTGCCGAACCCCCCGTAGTTGGCGAGCGCGCGTCCCAGGTTGCCGACGCCGATGATGGCCACGGACCAGTCCTGAGTGAGGCCGAGTTCACGGGAGATCTGGTAGATGAGGTACTCGACGTCGTAGCCCACCCCGCGGGTCCCGTAGGAGCCCAGGTGGGAGAGGTCCTTGCGGAGTTTCGCCGAGTTGACCCCCGTGGCCGAGGCCAGCTCCCCGGACGACACCGTCGGGATTCCCCGTTCGCTCAGCCCCTGCAGCGCACGTAGGTAGAGGGGGAGTCTGGCGACTGTCGCCTCCGGGATCCCCCTATCCCGAGGCCGTGACGGACGGCTGGTCACAGGTGCGCGCTCCTGGGCGACATCGGCGTCATGGGCCTTCTCCTGGCCGGTTCGGGGTCAGTCTCGGCGGAGTTGGGTGGTAGCCGCCACGTGACCGGCCGGAAGGAATTTGCCCTCAGGTTACGCCCTTGTGAAAGCACGCACAAAGTGGGGTCGGACGTCACACGGGAGAACGCGCGCGTGGGCCCGCCGCCCGCTCAGCGCAGCGCGTCGCGCAGCCGCCGCTCGTCCACCCTCCAGAAGTCGTGCTGCTCGCCGTCGACGAAGACGACCGGGATCTTGTCCCAGTACTCCTCCTTCTCCTCGTCGTCGGCCACGGTGATGTCGCGGACCTCGTAGCGCGCCCCGAGGTCGGCGCAGACGCGCGCGATGACGGCGAGCGCGTCGTCGCACAGGTGGCAGCCGGGCTTGCCCAGCATCGTGACCACGTGAGGATTCTCACTGTCCTCGGGTCGGCTCGGCCACAGGGCCATTCCTCTTCTCCTCAACTCCGGGACTCCGACGGGCCGCGGCCCGTCGTCGGCCGACGACTCACCCGCCCGCGAACGGCGGCAGCACCTCGACGGTCCAGCCGGGCTCCAGGGCGACCTCTCCGTGCGGTCGCGTACCCACCGGAGTGGAGTCCACCAAAAACGACGAACGATCCAAAACACCGAGCAATGTGGCGTTTCCCTCATGTTTCCGACGGACCTGTTCCAACAGGTCGCCCAGAGTCCCTGCGGCGAAGGTCTCCTCGGCGCGACCGGCGGCGGCCTTGGCCGCCGCCCAGTACCTGATGGTCCCGTGCGGCATCAACGGATTATCCTTGTGTTTACTCGGAGGCAATTTTTCCAGTGAGCATTCTTGTCGGGGGCAATGGGGCCTTCGTACACACCGTTCGCGGGTGACGGGAAGAGGCGCATGAGCCACCTTCTGCTACTGACCAACTCCAACGAACCGTCCGATCAGATCCTGCCCGCTCTGGGGCTGCTTCTCCACTCGGTGCGTGTCGCGCCGGCCGAGGCGAGCGCGCTGCTGTCTCCGGGGCACGACCGCGCGGCCGGACTGCCGGTGGACGCGATCCTGGTGGACGCCCGCACCGACCTCGCGTCGGTGCGGAACCTGTGCCGCCTGCTGAACACCACCGGTCTGGACTGCCCGCTCCTCGCCGTTCTCACCGAGGGCGGTGTCGCCGCCCTCACCCCGGACTGGCAGGTGACCGACTTCCTGCTCACCACCGCCGGCCCCGCCGAGGTCGAGGCGCGACTGCGGCTGTCGATCGGCCAGGCCGACAGCGCGGCCGACGACCCCGACGAGATCCGCCGCGGCGACCTGGTGATCGACGAGGCCACCTACATCGCCCGACTGCGCGGCCGCATCCTCGACCTCACCTTCAAGGAGTTCGAACTCCTGAAGTTCCTCGCCCAGCACCCCGGTCGGGTGTTCACCCGCGCCCAACTTCTCCAGGAGGTGTGGGGTTACGACTACTTCGGCGGCACCCGCACGATCGACGTGCACGTGCGGCGGCTGCGCGCCAAACTCGGCACCGAGTACGAGTCCCTGATCGGAACCGTGCGCAACGTCGGCTACCGCTTCGTCATGGACCCCGTGGCCAAGGCCGCGGGCGACGAGGCGGTACCGCAGGCGGACGAGGCGGAGCGACTGGCCAAGCACAAGGTCTGAGCCTCCCGCGTGTGCTCCCCCGCACCCCTGGCGCATCCTCCGTGTCACCGGACGACCACTCAGGGGTCGTATTCCGGAGCCGAAACACCTAGGATGCTGGAAACCGGTTGTCGTGCGACCGGCCGCCCCGCGGCTCGGTCGCACGCAGGTCTCCGGCCGACCGCGACAGGTCCGCACGGTCGAAAGCACGCGGTTTGGAACCGAGGAGGATCCTCCCATGCCCCCTGGGATGGAGGCGCCCCCGTCCCGCTCCTCGCGGCGTAGGCGGATCGGAATCCCGCTGGGCGCGATGTTCATCGGCTGCGTCCTGGTGCCCACGCTGCCCGCCTCCGCCGACGCCACCCTCGTCCTGAGGACGGAGAACCGGAGCGTCGCTCCGGGAGTCTCGTTCTCCCTGCCGCTGTCCGTCGAGAACACCCTCGGCTCCTCCGAGATCACCATCACCGACGCGACCGCGACGGCCGACTCGTCGGCGGTCCGGGAGCTCGAGGTCACGGGGCTGCCCGAGACACTCGGTCCCCAGGACTCCGCCGGGGCCGAGGTTGTGGGCGCCGCGGCGGAGAACGCGGCGGGCTCCGAGATCAGGGTCGATGTCGTGGTCAGCTACTCCTACGAGACTCCGTGCGCCCCGCCGTCCCCCTCCCACTCCCCGTCCCCCTCCCCGACTCCCTCCCCCTCGCCGAGCCCCTCCGGTCCGCCCTCCGCGTCCGCGAGCGCCGACCCGTCCGCGACCGCCGATCCGTCCGCTCGGCCCCGGCCGGGGACCTCCCCCTCCCCCACGGCGTCACCGAGCAGCGGCGAATGCGCGGTCATCCGCACCGGAACAGCGGAGATCAGCGCCTGGGTGACGGTGGACACGCCCATCCCGACGCCCACCTCACCGGCGCCCACGTCGACACCCACCAGAAGCCCCGACAGAGGGCAGGAGCCGGGCGGTCAGACCTCGGCGCCGCCCAGCACCTCCACACCGGACCGGACTCCCCCGGCCACGCGTTCCCCCTCGCCCGCGCGTACCCCCCAGCGTCCCCCCGCGCCGCACAGTCCGGTGTCCACTCGCACACCGGACTCCCCCTCCCCGAACCCCTCGATCCCGTCCCGGGGCCAGTTGCCGACCGACGCGGTCGATCTCCCCGAACTGGCGGGTCCGGCGGACGAGTACGCCGAACTCCCCATGGTCACGCCGGGCGAGGAGGACGGCGGGAACGACGCCGCCGCCACCGTCGCCCAGGAGGACGAGCGGGTCGACCCGCTCGTCACCCCGTTCGTCCTGCTGCTGGTCCTGATGCTCCTGCTGCTGTTGGCCACCCCCCTGGGGCCGGTCCGGCGGGTGCGCGTCAGACACGCCTACGTCGGCCGCCGACGCAGGCACTGAACGGCGTCGCGCACGGGCGGATCGGTAGGCTCGTCGCATGAGCCACATCCTCACCACCGACGCGCTCGACGCCGAACAGGTCGAGGCGGTGCTCGCGCTGGCCCGGACCGTACGCGAGACGGACGGCGTCGACGCGCTGTCGGAGCAGACCCTGCTGCGGGTCCGGCACGGCGCCCTCGGACGGTCGCGCTTCCACCTGGCCCACGTGTCGACCGACCGGGGGCAGGTCCTGGGCGGTTTCGCGTTCGCCGAGGCCGCGCCGGGCGAGCCGGACTCCGCGGAGTTGGCGGTCGCGCCCGCGTTCCGGCGGCGCGGGCTGGGGCGGCGGCTGCTGGACGACCTGTTCGCCAGCGCCGGCGCGCGCGGCCTGCGGGTGTGGGCGCACGGCGACCTGGCGGCGGCCCGGGCGCTGGCAGCCTCGGCGGGGCTGGAGCGGATGCGGGGACTGTGGAAGATGCGGCTGCCGCTGCGCGCGACGGAGCGGGCCGCCGCCCCGGAACTGCCCGAGCCCCGACCGGCTCCGAAGATCACCGAGATCCTGGAGATCCGGACCTTCCGGGTGGGCGCCGACGAGCGGGAGTGGCTGCGCACCAACGCCCGCGCCTTCGCCGAC
Organism: Thermobifida halotolerans; assembly: GCF_003574835.2. NCBI lineage: Bacteria > Bacillati > Actinomycetota > Actinomycetes > Streptosporangiales > Nocardiopsidaceae > Thermobifida > Thermobifida halotolerans. The sequence goes on from NZ_CP063196.1 coordinate 3,762,845, forward strand.
CATCCCGAGCAGGGCGGCATCACCCTGGAGGATCTGCGGCAGCGCGAGCGGGAGGAGTGGTTCGACCCCGAGGGCTTCTTCGTCGCGGTCGATCCGCGCGACGGCCGGATCGCGGGCTACCACTGGACCAAGACGCACGCCGACGGGGCGGGACTGACCGACGGCGAACCGGTGGGCGAGGTCTACGTGGTCGGTGTGGATCCCGCCTGGCAGGGCAGCGGACTGGGCCGGGTGCTGACCCTGGTCGGGCTGCGTCACCTGCGGGACCGGGGGCTGCCGTGGGTACTGCTGTACGTGGACGAGGAGAACCGTCCCGCGGTGCGGCTGTACCGGTCGCTCGGCTTCGAACTGTGGGAGAGCGACGTCATGTACGGGCGCACCGACCGGTGACCCGGCTCACGTTCACTCTCGGTGTTCACCTACCCCGCCATATGATGTCGTCCCAGGTTAATTAGGGACAATTACCCCAAAAGGTGCGTCGTTCACTCGATCTCCACCAGAAAGACGAACTGCCTTTGACGGCATTCATGGTGACGTTCACTACTCGTTCACCTTCTTTGGTACGACTGGCCACTTCGGCTCCCTACCTTGGCTTTCGGCGGGAGCGCCGACCGTTCCCCCGCACGAATGGTGAGTAAGCCAGAGGAAGGACACCGGGGCTGTGAAGCTCTCTAGGTATGGCAAGATCGCGGGCGCGACCCTCGCCGGCGCCCTTGCGCTCTCCGCCTGCGGTAGCGACCAGGCTGTCGACTCGACCGAGAACGGTGCCGCGGCTGCGGGCAGCGTCGACTGCGTCCAGGGCGGTGGCACCCTGGCCGGTGCCGGCGCCAGCTCGCAGGAGAACGCCATGGCCGCGTGGGTGGCCGCCTACACCGGCGCCTGCGCGGACACCACCGTCAACTACGACTCGGTGGGTTCCGGAGCGGGCCGTTCCCAGTTCATCGAGGGAGCGGTGTCCTTCGCCGGTTCCGACGCCGCCATGGACGAGGAGGAGACCGAGCAGGCCACCGAGCGTTGCGGCTCCGAGGTCGTCCACCTTCCCGCCTACATCAGCCCGATCGCCGTCATCTTCAACCTCGAGGGCATCGACTCGCTGAACCTGAAGCCCGAGGTGATCGCCGGGATCTTCAACCAGGAGATCACCGAGTGGAACGACGAGGCGATCGCCGCCGACAACCCCGACGTCGAACTGCCCGACACCCCCATCGTCCCGGTGAACCGCTCCGACGAGTCCGGGACCACCGAGAACTTCGTGGCCTACCTGTCCGAGGCCGCTCCTGACGCCTGGCCGCACGAGGTCAGCGGCGACTGGCCGATCGAGCCCGTCGAGGCCGCCCAGGGTTCCTCCGGCGTCGTCTCCGCCGTCCAGGGCGGCACCGGCACCATCGGCTACGTGGACGCCTCGCACGCCGCCGACTTCGGCACCGTGGCCGTCGGCGTCGGTGGCGAGTTCGTCCCCTACAGCCCCGAGGCCGCCGCCGCGATCGTCGACTCCGCCGAGCCGCGCGAGGGCAACACCGAGAACGACCTGGCCGTCGAGCTCGACTACGCCACCGAGGAGTCCGGGGTCTACCCGATCGTGCTGGTCAGCTACGAGATCGTGTGCATGGAGTACCCCGAGCAGTCCGAGGTCGACCTGGTGAAGAGCTTCCTCGGCTACGTCACCAGCGAGGAGGGCCAGCAGGCCGCCGCCGACGAGGCCGGCTCCGCGCCGATCTCCGAGGGCACCCGCGAGAACATCCAGTCCGTTCTGGACCAGATCCAGGCCGCGAGCTGATCAGCGCCACGCCTACCACTTCAAGGGTGGGGTTCCACAGCCAGCTGTGGGCCCCGCCCTTGGCTGCGTTGTCCGTCGCCGCCTCCCGGACGCGCCGGTGGCGCGGCGACGGAACCGCGATTCTCGCCCCGACCGAAGAAACCACCGCGTCGCCGGGTACTTGCGGACCGACGGCCGGGTTCCTTCCGTCGCGGTCGGAGCGAACTCCACAATGTAACGGGCCCTGCCCTCGTCTGGAAGGACCGCGTCGAGTGCAGACGCCGTCTCTCCAGACGAACCCGCACCATCTCGACCGGAGTCTCACATGACCACCACGGACCCGTCCACGACGGCCCGCGCGCCCCAGGGCAGACGTCGGATCGGTGACGTCCTCTTCGCCCGGGGAGCGCAGGGGTCAGGCATCCTGATCCTGGCGATCCTGGCGGGGGTCGCCGCCTTCCTGATCATCCAGTCCTTCGACTCCCTGGCCGCGAACACCGCGAACTTCCTCACCAGCACCGAATGGGACGCCAACACCCGTGAGGAGCCCGCGTTCGGCGTGGCCGCCCTGGCGTTCGGCACCGTGCTGGCCGCGGCGATCGCCCTCGTCCTGGCCACCCCCGTCGCCATCGGCATCGCCCTGTTCATCGCCTACTACGCGCCCCGCCGCATCGCCGCGGTCCTGGGCTACCTGGTGGACCTGCTCGCGGCGATCCCCAGTGTCGTCTACGGCCTGTGGGGCATCGGCTGGCTCGTCGTGCAACTGGTGCCGTTCTACGCCTGGCTGGAGACCTACTTCGGCTGGATCCCGCTGTTCGCCGGTCCGGTCTCCACGACCGGCCGCACCATGCTGAGCGCGGGCATCGTGCTGGCGGTCATGATCCTGCCGATCATCACCGCCATGACCCGCGACGTGTTCCTCCAGGTCCCGCAGGCGCACCGGGAGGCCGCCCTGGCACTGGGCGCCACCCGCTGGGAGATGATCCGCATGGCGGTGCTGCCCTTCGGCCGCCCCGGCATCATCGGCGGTGCGATGCTCGGCCTGGGGCGCGCGCTGGGTGAGACCATGGCCGTGGCCATGATCCTGTCGCCCTCCCTGGTCATCTCCTGGTTCCTGCTGCAGAGCGGCAACCAGACCATCGCCGCGCACATCGCCCTGCAGTACCCCGAGGCCACCGGTTACGGCGTCTCCGCGCTGATCGCGGCCGGTCTGGTCCTCTTCGCCATCACCCTGATCGTGAACATGGCAGCGCGCTTCGTCGTCTCCCGCCGCAAGGAGTTCGCGTAAATGTCCGCCACGAAACTGTCCGCTCCGGAGAAGACCGTGCCGCCCCGACCGATCACGTCCTCGCTGGGCGGCAGAACACTGCCCAAGCTCCTGCCGCCGGTACTGCTCGTCGGTGCCGCCCTGGTCGCCGCGGGAGCCCTGTACCTGTTCGACCTGTGGAACCCCGCGCTGTGGGCGATCGCCACCGCCGTGGGCTACGCGGTCGTCGTCACCGCGTTCTCCACCGTCGTGGAGAACGGCCGCAAGGCCAAGGACCGGCTGGTCACCTCGGTCGTCTACGTCTGCTTCGGCATCGCCATGGTGCCGCTGGTCTCGCTGCTGTGGACGGTGCTGTCGGAGGGCCTGATCCGGCTGGACGGCTACTTCCTGACCGTCTCCATGAACGGCGTCACCCCGAGCATGGACGCGGGCGGCGCCTACCACGCCATCGTCGGCACCCTGATGATGACCCTCATGGCCGCGGTGATCTCGGTCCCCATCGGCCTGATGACCGCCATCTACCTGGTGGAGTACGGCAGGGGAAGACTCAAGCAGGCCATTACGTTCTTCGTGGACGTCATGACCGGCATCCCGTCCATCGTGGCCGGCCTGTTCGTGGTGGCGCTGTGGATCCTGCTGTTCGGGCCGGGCAACACCAACGGCGCGGCCGGTGCGATCGCGCTGTCGGTGCTGATGATCCCGGTCGTGGTCCGCTCCTGCGAGGAGATGCTGCGCCTGGTCCCCAACGAGCTGCGGGAGGCCTCCTACGCGCTGGGCGTGCCCAAGTGGCTGACCGTGGTCAAGGTGGTCCTGCCGACCGCCGTCGCGGGAATCACCACCGGTGTGATGCTGGCACTGGCCCGCGTGATCGGCGAGACCGCGCCGCTCATCCTCACCGCGGGCTCCTCGGCCGTCGCCATCAACGCCAACCTCTTCGAGGGACAGATGATGAGCCTGCCGGTGTTCATCTACTCGCAGGTCCGCATGGGCGGTGCCATCAACTACGAGCGCGCCTGGGCCGGTGCGCTGACGCTGATCATCATCGTGATGCTGCTGTTCCTCGCCGCACGCCTGGTCTCGCGCTTCCTCGCTCCCAAGACGGGGCGCTGACCCGTCCGGGCCCTCCCCACAGTCTGTCCCCATCAACCACGGTCTTTAGGAAACACAGTGGCCAAACGAATCGACGTCTCCGGACTGCACGTCTACTACGGTGACTTCCTCGCCGTCGAGGACGTCTCGATGACCATCGAACCCCGGTCGGTCACCGCTTTCATCGGCTCCTCGGGCTGCGGCAAGTCCACCTTCCTGCGCACCCTGAACCGGATGCACGAGGTCACCCCGGGCGCCCGGGTCGAGGGCAAGGTCCTCCTGGACGACCAGGACATCTACTCCGCCGACGTGGACCCGGTGGCGGTGCGCCGCGAGGTCGGCATGGTCTTCCAGCGTCCCAACCCGTTCCCGACCATGTCCATCTACGACAACGTCATCGCCGGGGCCAAGCTCAACAACCAGCGGCTGCGCAAGTCCGAGGCCGACGACCTGGTGGAGCGGTCCCTGCGCGGCGCGAACCTGTGGGAGGAGGTCAAGGACCGCCTGGACCGTCCCGGCGCGGGCCTGTCGGGCGGTCAGCAGCAGCGGCTGTGCATCGCGCGGGCCATCGCGGTGGAGCCCAGCGTGCTGCTCATGGACGAGCCCTGCTCGGCGCTGGACCCGATCTCGACGCTGGCGATCGAGGACCTGATCGCCCAGTTGAAGGAGAACTACACGATCGTCATCGTCACGCACAACATGCAGCAGGCCGCCCGGGTCAGCGACGTGACGGCGTTCTTCAACCTGGCGGGCACCGGCAAGCCCGGAAAGCTCATCGAGATGGACGAGACCAACAAGATCTTCACCAAGCCGGAGAAGAAGGAGACCGAGAACTACATCACCGGCCGCTTCGGCTGACCCGGACCTCGGCTCCGACCGCGGCCCGCCTGGGAGCAGGCGGGCCGCCAACCGCGATGGTCTCGACACCAGAGGGCGATGTTGCGCGAAGAAGGCCCCCTGGTGTCGAGACCATCGCGGTTCAGAGCACGTCACCCCGGGGGTGGGGGCGGCCCCCACGCGGTCCGCCCCTGCCCGCCGTAGCCGCTCCCGCCGCCGCGTTCCCGGCCCCGCCCCGGAGACCGCCCGCTCCCTGCTGGCCGTCGCCGACGCCCTCGCCCACCACGCCCGGCATCCGTGGCGGCCCGTCTCGGGCCAAGGACCCCCACCTCTTCTCTCCCAGGGAGCACCTGGGGCATGTGGTCGAGGTCCTGGGTCGTTGCGGTTCCGTGGGGTGAGCGGCCTCAACTCGGGGCGAGGCCGCCCGGGGGCTCTGCCGCTCAGAAGACCAGCCGCACCAGTCCGTAGACGCAGGCCGAGAGCACCGCCGTCGCGGGGACGGTCAGCAGCCAGAAGCACACGATGTTGACGAACACCCCCCAGCGCACCGCCGCCAACTTCCGGGCGGTGCCCGCGCCCACGATGGCCGAGGTGGTGGTGTGGGTGCTGGAGATCGGCGCGTACCAGACCAGCGCGGTGAAACCCATGATGATCGAGACGGCCGCCTCCACCGAGAATCCCCGGGCCGGATCGATGTGGATCATCCGGCGTCCCAGGGTGCGCATGATCCGCCACCCGCCGGTGGCGGTGCCCAGCGAGATCGCCACCGCCGAGCAGACCACCACCCAGTCCGGGAGGTGGTAGGTGTCCTGTCGCCCGACGGTGATCAGGGCCAGGACCACGATGCCCATCGTCTTCTGGGCGTCCTGGAGGCCGTTGCCCAGCGCCAGGGCCGCCGCCGACACGCTCTGGGCGAGCTTGAAGCCCCGGTTCACCGAGCGCGGGCTCGTGTGCTGGAAGAGCCACAGGATCGCCAGCATGATGAGGTAGCCGAACAGCCACCCCAGCAGTGGAGCCACCAGCATGGGGATCAGGAAGCTGGTGGCGACGCCGCCCCAGTGGACGCTCCCCGCCGAGGCCAGCGCCGCGCCGACCATCCCGCCGACGAGCGCGTGCGAGGCGGAGGAGGGCATGCCCCGGTACCAGGCGAAGAGGTTCCAGGCGACCGCGCCGCACAGCGCGGCGAACAGCACCGCGAGGCCGTCGCCTCCCTCGGTGGGGCTGATGATGTTCTGTCCGATGGTGCGGGCCACGCCTTCGCCGAGGAACGCCCCCAGCAGGTTCATCAGCACGGCCAGCAGGATCGCGATCCGGGGGGTGAGCGCCCTGGAGGCGACGGAGGTGACGATCGTGTGCGCGGCGTCGTGGAGACCGTTGGTGAACGCGAAGACCAGGGCCGCCATGACCACCGCGAGCAGCGCGGGTTCGAGGAGCACGGGGGGAGGTGTTCCTGGGGTTGGGGAGAGGGGGGCGGGGGCGGGTCAGGATTCCTTGACCGCGATGCTCTCGACGGTGTTGGCCACGTGCTCGAAGGCGTCGGCCGCGGCTTCCAACTGGTCGACGACGTCCTTGAGTTTGAGGACCGTCAGCGCGTCGTACCTGCCGCTGAACAGGTGCGCCAGCAGCCTCCGGTACACATGGTCGGCCTGGTTCTCCAACCGGTTGATCTCGACCCAGTAGCCGGACAGGTTCCGCATGGAGCGCAGCCGCGGCATGGCCTCCGCGGTCAGTTCGGCGGCGCGCTCCAGGATCCCGACCTGGTCGATGATGCCCTTCGGCAGCCGGTCCAACTGGTAGAGCCCGATGAAGTCCACGGCGGCGTCCATCGAGTCCATGACGTCGTCCAGGCTGGAGGTCAGGCGATAGATGTCCTCACGGTCGAAGGGGGTGACAAAACTCTCGTTGAGCCGGCGCATGATCGCGTGGGTGCGTTCGTCCCCCGCCTGTTCACACTCCCGCATCTTCTCTGCGATGGTCTCTCGGTCGGCGTCTTCGCTGATGAGTTCCACCAGCAGCCGCGAGGCTATGACCAGGTTGTTCGCGAAGTCCGTGAACATTTCGTAGTAGCTGTCATCGCGCGGTGTCAGGCGAAGACGCACATCTTTCTCCCATGAGTGCGGTAAGGCTCGTGGTCCTCTGGGCTGTCGGGCCCTGTCCCGCGGAAGCCCCCTGTGGGCGCGACCGCACCACACCCCCGTCTGCGACGCGGGGTGCGTCACTCGATGTTCATTTACAGCTACCTCGGCGTCCGCCAGAATGCCGACGTAGTGGAGCAAATTCATCCTAACCGTCCCACCTCTGGCGGGGAGGTGTTACGGAAAACCGACTCGCTGACTGCCTTCAGAGGTATTGTTCGTGAACAAGACACAAACCGGTAAAGAACTCCACAGGCTCCAGGAGCTTCACCGGTAGGACATCATCACGAAACACAAGATTAACGCAAGAGGCACGACTTGTTCCCTTGATCGGCCAAACTGTTGACTTGCCCATCTCTGCCCGCCGCTCCGCGGTGCGGCGATCGTTCCCCGATCGTGACCTTCACCGATGGCTGACAGACCCACCGCGGCCCAGCGCCGCCACACCGCACTGCGCTCCGCCCTCGACGAGCAGCTCTCCGCGCTCGGCGAGCCGCCCTACACCGGCCCCGACCTTCCCCCGGCGGTCCTGGAGGCCTGCGCCCGCGCGCTGCTGCGCGCACGTCGCGGCGGTCGGGAACCCCACCGCCCCGCGCTCAAGGCCGTGGTGCGCGCGACCCTCGCCGAGCTCGCCGCGCGCCATCCGGGCCAGGCGCTGGAGGTCCGCGTCCCGCCGTACGGGGCGGTGCAGTGCCTGGAGGGTCCCCGCCACACCCGCGGCACGCCGCCCGGCGTGGTCGAGACCGATCCGCTGACCTGGACCGCTCTGGCCGTGGGGGATCTCACGTGGACCGAGGCTGTCGACTCCCGCCGCGTCTCGGCCAGCGGCGTGCGCGCCGATCTGGCGCCGATGCTGCCGCTGTGGCCCCGCCCCGGCGCCCCGACCCCGGTTGGCTCCGGGCCCGGGAACAGCGACTAAGCTGAAACACGTGTCGCAACCCGACGGCCGTCTCAGCCTGGACATCGATCCCCTGGAACGCGCACCGCAGGACGCCTGCGGAGTGTTCGGAGTCTGGGCCCCCGGCGAAGAAGTAAGCAAGCTGACCTACTTCGGTCTCTACGCGCTCCAGCACCGAGGCCAGGAGTCCGCGGGCATCGCCCTCAGCGACGGTGAACGCATCGTCGTCTACAAGGACATGGGACTGGTCTCCCAGGTGTTCAACGAGGTGACCCTCGACTCCCTCAAGGGGCACCTGGCGATCGGCCACTGCCGCTACTCCACCACCGGCTCACCCGTGTGGGAGAACGCGCAACCCACCTTCTTCAGCGCGCGTGAGGGCGGGCTGGCGCTCGGCCACAACGGCAACCTCATCAACACCCCGGAACTCGCGGCGATGCTGCCCTCCGACCGCCTGACGGCGACCACGGACACCGAGGTGCTGACGAGCCTGCTGGCCGCCAACCCCGACCGCACCACCGAAGAGGCCGCCCTGGAGCTGCTGCCCAAGGTCAGGGGCGCCTTCTCGCTCGTCTTCATGGACGAGCACACCCTGTACGCCGCCCGCGACCCGCAGGGCATCCGCCCGCTGGTGCTGGGGCGGCTGAACAGCGGCTGGGCGGTCGCCAGCGAGACCGCGGCCCTCGACATCATCGGCGCCCACCTGGTGCGCGAGGTCGAACCCGGGGAGCTGCTGCTCATCAACGCCGACGGCGTGGTCTCCCGGAGGTTCGCCCCGGCCGAGCCGAAGGGCTGCCTGTTCGAGTACGTCTACCTGGCCCGTCCCGACACCACCATCGCCGGGCGCAACGTCAACAGCTCCCGCGTCGAGGTGGGCCGCCGGCTGGCCAGGCAGCATCCGGCCGACGCCGACATCGTCATCCCGGTCCCCGAGTCGGGCACCCCGGCCGCCGTGGGCTACGCCGAGGGCAGCGGCATCCCGTTCGCCCAGGGGCTGGTGAAGAACTCCTACGTGGGTCGCACCTTCATCCAGCCCAGTCAGACCCTGCGCCAGCTCGGTATCCGCCTCAAGCTGAACCCGCTGCGCGAGGTCATCGAGGGCAGACGGCTGGTCGTGGTGGACGACTCGATCGTGCGCGGCAACACCCAGCGCGCCCTGGTGCGCATGCTGCGCGAGGCGGGCGCCGCCGAGGTGCACGTGCGTATCTCCAGCCCGCCCGTCATGTGGCCCTGCTACTACGGCATCGACTTCGCCACCAAGGCCGAACTGGCCGCGGGCAACCTCTCCGTCGAGGAGATCCGCCGGTCCATCGACGCCGACTCGCTCGGCTTCATCGACCTGGACGAACTGGTCGCGGCCACCCGGGTCGAGAAGGACCGGCTGTGCCGGGCCTGCTTCGACGGCGTCTACCCGGTCGAGGTCGACGAGGACTCCCGCGGCAAGTACCTGCTGGAGAAGTCCTGCGGCGCGCCCAAGCGCAGCTAGTCCCCGTCCCGTTCCCAGCCGTCTCCCCGCGGCGCGGCGGTCACCGCGTCGCGGACCCACCCACCACGGAAGAGGTTTCTGTCGTGTCAGAGGGCGCCACCAACGCCTACGCCGCCGCCGGGGTCGACATCGCCGCCGGTGAGCGCGCGGTGGACCTGATGAAGAAGCACGTGGCGCGCACCCGCAGGCCCGAACTCGTCCCCGACGCCAGCGGCTTCTCCGGCCTGTTCCGGCTCGACACCGCCAAGTACACCGCGCCGGTGCTGGCCACCTCCACCGACGGGGTCGGCACCAAGGTCATGCTGGCCCAGGAACTGGACCGACACGACACGATCGGCATCGACCTGGTCGCGATGGTCGTCGACGATCTCGTGGTCAGCGGCGCCGAACCGCTGTTCCTGACCGACTACATCGCCTGCGGCTCGGTGGTGCCCGAGCGGATCGCCGAGATCGTCGGCGGGATCGCCGAGGGCTGCTGCCGGGCGGGGTGCACGCTGATCGGTGGGGAGACCGCCGAGCACCCCGGCGCCATGGGGCCGGACGAGTACGACCTGGCGGGCGCGGGGACCGGCATCGTGGAGGCCGACGCGGTCCTCGGTCCCGACCGGGTCCGCGCCGGCGACGTGGTCATCGCGATGGCCTCCTCGGGACCGCACTCCAACGGCTACTCGCTGATCCGGCGCATCGTCGCGCAGGCCGGACTCGACCTGCGGGCCGAGGTCCCCGAACTGGGCGGGGTGCTCGGTGAGGTCCTGCTCACGCCGACCCGGGTCTACGCCAAGGACTGCCTGGCGCTCGTCGAGTCCGTCGAGGTGCACGCGTTCGCGCACATCACCGGCGGGGGCCTGGCGGCGAACCTGGCCCGTTCGCTGCCCGACTCGGTGGACGCCGTGCTGGACCGCGCCACCTGGACCCCCGATCCGGTCTTCGGCTACCTCGCCGAGCAGGGCGGGGTCTCGCGCGAGGACATGGAGGCCACGTTCAACATGGGCGTGGGCATGGTGGCGGTCGTCGCCGCGGACTCCGCCGAGCGCGCGCTGTCGGTACTCGCGGAGCGGAACGTGCGGTCCTGGGCCGTGGGATCGGTCACACCAGGTTCCGGACGGGCGGTCCTCGTCGGAGACCACCGTTAGCAGGCATGCGAAACCGGGGCTTCTCGTCGGTGAGACAGCCCCGGGTTTCGACTCTGTTCAGATCTCTGAGTCGGCGGATCCGCCCTCGTCAGTCAGCGCCACCTGGGTGGGCCGAACCGATCGTGACGGTGTCCGACGGACGAACCTGATCTTGTACGTCCCGCACCCTCTGGTCGACGGTGGGAGACAGCGGATCAGCGACGGTCCGAGTTGGAGTCGTCGCTCGGGTACTTCTCGGCATAGTCCGCGTAGCGTTCGATCAGGTCGTCGTAAGGGTCACCGTACGTGTCGTCCGGCGAATCCGAAGACTTCGACGCACCCTCACCGACACCCAGCTCTGACCGAAGCCGATCAAGGTCCGTATTACCGGTGCTGTACTTCAACCGCCGGGCGACCTTCTGCTGCTTGGCCTTGGCTCGGCCGCGCCCCATTGGCTCGACCCCCTCAACGATTGGGTTCTCGCAAACCCCAGTTCACTAGCAAAACCGCAATGCCGGGCTGGCGGCCATCACCGCACTGACGACAGGCACCAGCTTTACGTACGGATACAACCGTACCTGGTTCAGAGCCGACCTGCCTACGCCGCCCGCGCCCAACCGGGTGTGCCGTTCCCGTCACCCCCGTGGGAGTCGGGGTTTCGGAACACAAAAACCCCGAGATCCGCTTCACGGAAACCTGAAGCATGCTCCACCCCTCCCCCTCCCGGAAGCCGACCTCGCGGTCCGGTCCCGCCCTCCGGTCGGGCGGTGGCCCTGTGACCCTGGTCTCTCCGGGGCTTCCCCACGACCCGGGGAGCGATGACCGAAAACGGCCGCCGCCCGGAACCAAAATCCCCCGTTCCCCGGCTGTTGTGTGCCACTATGCGAACGTGCTCCCCTATACCGCCTATCTCCGCCTTTACCAGCCACTCGTGGCGTTCTCCAGCCGTGAGCGGGAGTACTGGCAGGTGTACGCGAACTCGCCGCACCGCCGTGGACGGACCGAGGCGATGACGGCCGAACACGGCGAGCGCCTGGCCGTCCTGCTGTCCGACCCGCCGCTGGCCGCGCCCCTGGCGGAGAGCGGCGAGGCCTACGTGCGCCAGGTCGGCGACGAACTGTTCGTCTGCCCCTGGCAGGTCCGGCTGCGGTCCTGGATCGCCTTCTCGACGTTTCGCACCGCGACGCCGCGGCGGCTCCGCCGGGCGTTCCTGCCCGACCTGGTCGTCCAGGAGACCGAACGCGACTTCGCGCGCTGGCGTGACCGCACCGGCCGGACCCAGTCGCAGATCCTGACGAGCGCCTGGGAGGTGCCCCCGGCCTGGTTCGTGCCGTTCGACGCCGGCGGGCGGCGCCTCGCCCTGGGGCGCTCCGACGACGCGTGCTCCGGGGAGGAGCCCGTCCGCCCGCCCCACGCCGTCGGGGCGTGCCCGCGGTGCGGGCACGCCCCGACGGCTCCGGAGCACGCCCCGCCCCGCACCCTGCTCTACGTCACGGAGGTGGCCCAGGCGCGCCCCCGCCTGGCCCGGGCCATACGGCTGGTGAGCGGGTTCTTCCCGGCCGGCTCCTCGTTCCTGTACGGCCTGGAGCGCCTGGAGGACTGGATGAACGCCCTGGCGCACCCCCGCGCGCTCCTGGAGCTCGACTACGGCGGTCTGGTACACCTGCTGGACGACGCGGCGCTGCGGTCGGACCACTCGGTCGCGGAGATCCACACGGCGCTCACCGCTCTGGAGCAGGAACGCCCGGAACTGGTCACGGCGATGCGCATGCGGTTGCGGGAGCGCTGGGACGCGGTCCGCGCTCTCCGGCACGCCAACTGAGCTCCGTGGATGTTTGCCCGATCGGGCGGCGATCCCGCCGGGGCCGGGCCTTCCGCCGCCGCCCCTCGCGCCGTCGAACCTGGTCTACCAGGTTTCTTCCGATGTGTTTTCGGTTTTTGGGCGGGTAGGGGCGGGATAGGTCAGGACGAGTCACTCAGTTGGCATCAACCTTACCGAAAATGGGCATAACATCCGATAGGTAGCGTTATAGACTGTGTTGGTATCGTCACAGAGTGCACCTCGGACGCCCGGAACCCTTGCCATGCAGGGGGTTCCGCGCCGTCCAGCCGAGCCGCTGGTCACCGTCGGCTCGCGCACTGACAACCCGATCCGCACGGAGAGGGAAGGTCGGACCACTGGCCGGGACCGCGCCTCACGCCAGGGGGCGACCCGTTTAAGTCCACACCGTCCTAGCACTTTCGGTCCGCCGGATCGAGAAAAACCAGGCCCGAGAACGAAGTTTTGACCGAATACGCCACATGCCACTAAACGTGTCGCTAGAATCACTCAGCGTGACGCGCTACATGTGCGGCTTTGCGGTCCCATTTGACAAAGTCGCGTTAAGTGGTCACACAATCACCTCGGGTGATGCCAATATAGACCTCAGGGCAATATTGGACATCCGGACCAAGCGCCAGGATTGAAAGTCTCAAGGATCAGTACCAGATCCGGGAGGAGAGGCCGTACACATGTCAACTCGCACGCCCGAGGCGGAACCCCTGTTGACCCCTGCCGAGGTTGCCACCATGTTCCGCGTGGACCCCAAGACCGTCACCCGTTGGGCGAAGGCCGGCAAGCTGACCTCGATCCGCACCCTCGGTGGCCACCGCCGCTACCGGGAGACCGAGGTTCGCGCCCTCCTGGCCGGAATTCCCAGCCAGCGCAGCGAGTAGCCTCCCTCGCCCCACACGAGTTCGGCGGGACGGCGGGGGGACGCCCGACACCCGAAAGTCCCGGGGGGTGGGTACCGGTACCGGTACCCACCCCCCAGCGTGTTTCGAGGCGCGATCCGACGGTTCCGGGTTCAGGACACCACTTCGCCCTCGATGTGGTCGGTCCCGATCCGCTCCCAGTTGATGAAGCGCTCGGTCTCGCCCAGCAGCGCGGCCGCCAGCCAGACCGCGACGCCCACGTCGTCGGCCACCCCCAGGAACGGGACGAACAGTTCGGGAACGAAGTCGACGGGGGAGAGGATGTAGCCGAGAGCCGCCACGAACAGCACGATCCGCGCGGTGGACAACTCCTTGTAGTGTCCCCGCATCCGGGCACCCAGCATGCGCGGGAGCGCCCTGACGCGGGCCATGACGGACGGTTTCCCGCTCTGGGTGCTCTCGTAGATCATCTTCCAGGCGGCGGCGCCGGCAGCGGCGCGGTTGGACTTGCGCATTCTCCACCTCGACACGGGGTCACGCGCCCGGAGCCCCTCCGGGCGCCTCTTGCGATATGACGCATCGCGTCCCTCTTCTGTTCCCCGCTGTCAGCGGGCCTATGCGTGTGCGGGAGTGACACTGTCGGCACCGCCGCACCGGACACACTCCGCCACCGATGTGGCGTAAGTTGGTTGCGGTCCCACCGACCGCGACCGCCCCACCCCCAAGACCACCAGTCCCGGAGGAAGCATTCCCGCCCCCCACCCGCCCGGACCGCACCGTCCCGTTCGGCTGCTCGCGGCCTCGGTCGGGCTGCTCCTGGTCTCCGCGTGCTGGTCACCCCCGTCGGGCGCCCGCCCCGACGCCGAGGTGACCGCGACACTGCCGCTGCCCGGGCCGGGCGGCGACCCCGCGCCCGAGGCCCCGTCCGCCGTCCCCACGCCCTCCCCAACGGCGACGCTGCCCCTGGAGGGCAGGACCGTGGTCGTGGACCCCGGCCACAACGGCGGCAACGCCGACGCCCCGGAGGAGATCAGCCGACCGGTCCCGGCCGGTCCCGACACCAAGGAGTGCGACACGGTGGGCGCGCGGAGCGCCGACGGCTACCCCGAGCACGAGTTCAACTGGGAACTGTCCCTGCTCGTACGCGACCGCCTGGAAGCGGCGGGCGCGACCGTGGTCCTGACCCGCGACAGCGACGACGGCGTCGGCCCGTGCATCGACGAGCGCGCCGCGATCGGCAACGAGGCCGGGGCCGACGCGGCGGTCTCCATTCACGCCGACGGGGCCGCTCCGGACTCCCGGGGCTTCCACGTGATCGTCCCCGGCGAGGTGTCCGGCTTCACCGAGCCCATCCTGGAGCCCTCCTACGAGTTGGGCGAGGCGCTGCGTGACGAGTTCCACGCCGCGACCGACCACCCCTACTCCGACTACCTGGGTGAGGAGGGCATCGACGTGCGCACCGACCTGGGCGGGCTGAACCTGTCGACCGTCCCCAAGGTCTTCCTGGAGGTCGGCAACATGCGCAACCCCGACGACGCGGAGAGACTCCGGGACCCCGAGTGGCGCGCACTCGCCGCCGACGGCATCGCCGCGGGCCTGACCCGGTTCCTGGACTGATCCGCGCTCCCGACGACCGGGAGGACCGTGGCGGCGCACGGCACGGAGGCGCGCACGGCGGGACACTCCCGAACCCGGACGGTGTGGTACCGCTCACGCTCAGTCGGCACAATATTGCTATGCCACTGACTTCCGGTGATGTGCGCGACAAGCGGTTCAGCACCTCACGTCTGCGCCTGGGATACGTCCAGGAGGACGTCGACGCCCTGCTGCGGAGGGTGGAGGAGACCCTCAGAGCGCTCGAACAGGGCACCCGCCCCTCGAAGGTCATCACCGCCTCCGACGTGATGCGGTCCCAGTTCCGGACCACCGTGATGCGGCCGGGCTACGACGAGGAGGAGGTGGACGCCTTCCTCGACGAGGTCGCCGAGACACTGCGGGGACTGGGGTTGTACTCGCAGCAGTTGCGGGCGGGCAAGCACAGCGCCGAGTACTTCCGGCGGACCGCCGCCCCCCGCCCACGCGCGCCCGTCTCCTCCCGGATGCGTCCCGAGGACATCCGCAACAAGGGCTTCAACACCACCCGACTGCGTGTCGGCTACTCGGAGGAGGAGGTGGACGCCTTCCTCGACCGCGCCGAGGCCACCATCGCCGCGCTGGTGAACGGACAGCCGACCGAGGCCCCCCTGACCGCGTCACAGGTGCGTGAGGTGCAGTTCTCCAGTACCCGACTGCGCTCCGGTTACGTGGAGACCGAGGTGGACGCGTTCCTCGACGAGATCGCCGACGAACTGGAGCGCTACGGGCTGCACTGACCGGCCGCGTCCGGAGAGCGGCTCCCGTCAACCGGCCCGCAGGCTCGCCAGCAGCAGGTCGGCGTAGTAGCCGCCCAACTGGGCGCCGTCCAGTTCGCCGTCGGCGCGGTACCACATGCCCAGGTGGTGGATCGAGCCGAAGAAGTAGTTGACCACGATGTCCGCCGGGACCTTCTCGTGGAAGACGCCTTCGCGCATCCCCTCCTCGATCAGCGACCGGAACAGCTCGTGGTACCTGCGGCGCTCCTTGCGCACCTCGCTCTGGCGGCCCGGGGAGAGCATGTGCAGCGAGCGGAAGAAGATGACCGTGTCGTCGAGGTTGTCCACCGTGGTCTGCACGACGTCGGAAGCGGCGGCGTGCAGGCGCTCGGCGACGCCGCCCCCACCCTCGACGATCTGGACCAGCCGGCTCATCTGCATGTCCAGGACGCGCTGGTAGACCGCGAAGAGCAGGTCGTCCTTGGAGGTGAAGTAGTGGTACATCGCGCCCTTGGTGACCCCGGCCGCCTCGACCAGCTCCTGGACCGAGACCCGGTCGAAGCCGTGCTGGGCGAACAGGCGGGTGGCTTCGGCCAGGAGACGGTCCGGCACCGAGGGGGATACCGTCTTGGGCTCGGCTGGCTGCGTCATGTTCCCCTGCCTCTCGCGTTCCGCCGCGTGGTCCGCGGCGCCGTCGCTCCCCGGATGTGAACGTTCCAAGCATAGGCCACCGGGCATACCAACCAGTATGTTGCGGATCTCATCCCACCGGGACAGCGCATCCCGACGATAACGGCGACCCGGCGGTAGGCAAATTCCCGCTATCGTCGGAGCCGACGGTGTGAACCGTCCCCTCGGGACGGAAACTCCGACGCGCCCCCGAAGAGCACCGAATCCGAACTCTTGTTCGATATGGTGCGCGGGTGAGTCTCTACAACGAACAGATCGACGTCCGTTCCACCACCGACGACGCCCCCGCCCTGTTCTCGTGGCGCGGCACCCTCTACCGCGTGCGCCGGGTCATCGGCACCTGGCGCGGCACGAGCCCCACCGCTCCCGCCGAGGTGCGGCTGGTCCGGGTGGCGGCGGAGTCCGACCACGGCCACGGGATCGCCGACATCGTTCTGGACACCGCGACCAACCACTGGACGATGCGGCGGCTGTGGCACTGACCACGGCCGGCGCGCGGATCAGTCCGCGCCGACCTCGACCTCCACGGTCGTCACTCCCTGCGGCTCGCAGACGGCCCGCCCGGCGGTGATCTCGGCGACCCACGCCGCGAACTCCGCCGGGTCGGCCCCGTCCAGCGCGACGTCCAACCGGACGTCGGCCCCGTAACGCACGTCCAACACCCGGTGCCGCGACTCCCGCAGGTCGCTCTCCAGCCGCCCGGCCTGCTGGTAGTCGGCCAACACCGTCATCACCGGCAGCGAGCGCCGCTCCAGCACCCCCACCGCGTCGACCGCCGCCGACACCGCGCTGCCGTAGGCCCGGACCAGTCCGCCCGCACCGAGTTTGACCCCGCCGAAGTAGCGGGTCACCACCGCGACGGTGTCGGTGAGGCCGCGGTGGCGCAGCACCTCCAGCATGGGAATCCCGGCCGTCCCGGCGGGCTCCCCGTCGTCGCTGGAACGCTGCACCCCGCCGTCCCCGCCCACCACGTAGGCGGTGCAGTTGTGGGTGGCGTTCCAGTGCTGCCTGCGCCGCCGCGCGATGAACGCCCGCGCCTCGTCCTCGTCCGCGACCCGCGCGAGCGCGCAGATGAACCGGGACTTCCTGACGTCGATCCGGTGCTCGCCGCCTCGTCTGATCGTTCTCATGCCGCTCCCGATCGTATGCGCCGCTCCGCACGCCGCCGAGGCGCTCTGTAGGGTCGTGCCCATGCCGACACCCTCTTTCGTCCTACGACTGCGCGAGCACGTGGGCCACGAACTGCTGTCCCTCGTGGGAGTGACGGCGGTGGTGGTCGACCCGGACGGGCGCATCCTGCTGCACCGCCGCGCCGACGACGGACGCTGGTGCACCCCCGGCGGCCTCGTGGAGCCCGGTGAGCAGCCCGCCGCCACGCTGGTGCGCGAACTACAGGAGGAGACCGGGGTGCGCGTCCACCCCGAGGCGCTGGTCAGCGCGGTCATGGAGGAGCCGTACACCTACCCGAACGGCGACCGGGTCCAGATCCTCGACCTGGCCTTCCGCTGCCGCCCGGTCTCGGGACAGGCCCGTGTCAACGACGACGAGTCCCTGGAGGTGCGCTGGTTCGACTACGCCGACCTGCCCGCGATGCCCGGCCGCATCATGCGCCGCATCGACCACGCCCTGGCGGGAACGGTCGGCTGGTTCGACCCCCGCGGCGGCCCGTGGCGCGAACCCTGACCCCCGGTGCGGCGTCGCGCCCGCGGCCTTCCGCGGTCGTGTCGGGGCGGGTCGGCCGCCGCGGACCGACCCCGCCGGGTCGGTTCCGATCAGTTCGGCAGGTTCTCCTCGATCGCGCTGATGATCTCGGGGTCCTCCGGCTCCACCCTGGGCCGGAAGCGGCCCAGCACCCTGCCCCCGGGAGCGACGAGGAACTTCTCGAAGTTCCACTGGACGTCTCCGGCGACCCCCCGGGAGTCGCGCGCCTTGGTCAACTCGGCGTACAGGGGGTGCCGGTCGGGGCCGTTGACCTCGGCCTTCTCCAGCATGGGGAAGCTGATCCCGTAGGTCGTGGCGCAGAAGAGCCGGATCTCCCCGGCGTCACCCGGCTCCTGATCCCCGAACTGGTTGCAGGGCACGCCGACCACGGAGAATCCCCGGTAGGCGTACGCCTCCTGGAGCCGCTCCAGACCGCTGTACTGGGGGGTGAGGCCGCACTTGGAGGCGACGTTGACGATCAGCAGCAGTTGGTCCTGCGGCAGTCGAAACGGCTCGCCCTCCAAAGAACGCAACTCGCTCTGGTAGATCTTCATGTTCGGGAGCCTAACCCGCGCCGCCCCGACCATCGGTCATCCAATCCCGTGAATACTCGGTGTAACGGTACGGACGACTCACGTCGCCGCTCCGGGGACGGGTTCTAGGATCATGGCACAGGCAATTCGGCCGAGGGAGTGCGAACGACATGCGCAGCGGGCGGCAAGGCTCTGTGCGGCTGGCGACCGGCGTGATCCTGCTGTCCGCCCTGGCGGCCTGCACCGGCGGCGGTGCGGAACCCGAGGCGCCGCCGTCCTCGCCGCGTCCGACGCCCACGGTCTACGAGGGCGAGGTCCCGCCCGGACTGGCGGAGACGCCGCTGCGGTACCTGCACGGCCCCGAGGAGCCCGGCCAGGACATCCTGGACGACCCCTGGGGTGTGCGCGTCCACGCGGTTGGTGACGCCTTCCTGATCAGCTCCAACAGCGAGGAGCGGCATCTGTTGCAGGACGCCGCCGACGGGAGCGTCCTGTGGCGGGGGCAGTCGGGCATCGAACGGTTCACCCAGGACCGGACCGGAGCGGACGTGTTCGAGGTGGGCGCGCGCGACGGCGACAGGGTCACCCGCACCGTCGTGGACGCGACCGGCGAGTCGGTGTGGACCGGCTCCGACCCCCGCGAGAGCTACCTCAACGGGCTGGTCGTGCGCGCCCCCGCCGAATGGGCGCCGAGCGACCCGTACGGCGAGTTCGTGCTCCGGGAGCCCGGGGAGGGCGGCGTCGAGTGGTCGTACGAGTTCACCGCCCCCGAGCCGGAGAAGACGGAGGACGAGGACGAGCAGACCGGCGGGGAGCCGGACGGGGACGAGGAGGACGAGGAGGGCGAGGAGCGGACCGAGGAGGCCGCGCACATGGGCGTCCCGGTGGCCGCACGCGACGACGTGGTGCTGCTGCACGACGGCGCCGGACTGCTGCAGGCCCGTGACCTCGCCGACGGGGGCGCACTGCTGTGGAGCGTCTCCGGTGACTCCGTGGAGTTCGACGACGGCCAGACGCTGTCCACCCCCCGGCCCCGCCTGGTCGGCTTCTACCCGCTGCCCGCCGAGGAGGCCCCGGACGCCCCGGAGGAGGAGCCGGACGAGCCGCGCCGGACCGTGCTGGTCCGCTGGAGCAGCCCCGAGGAGTCCTCCCTGCTCTCCCTGCACGACCTGCGCGACGGTGAGATGCTGTGGTCGCTGCGCGAGCCGGGCAGCAACCCCCCCGGCGACGTGTTCGACACCACACCGGTCACCGGAGTCGTCTGGGACCCCGCCACCCGCGTCCTGCTGGTGCCGCAGGCCGACGTCGCCACCTCGGTGATCGCCGTGGACCTGGCCGCCGGTGAGACGCTGTGGGCGTTCGAGGACGCCGAGGAGCGGTCGGTCTCGCCGCGCTTCGCCCTCGCGGGCCACGTCTACGGCGACACCCGCGCCGACGACGGAGGCTCCCAGGTGGTCATCGAGACCGAGACCAAGGACCTGGTCGCCGACGACCTGCCCGGCTACGTGGAGGCGGTCACCGCCGACGGCCACGCCCTCGTCGTGCAGGACCGCCAGCGCTTCGTCTTCGCGCCCGAAACACCGCCGGAGGCGACCGCCACTCCGTCACTGTCCCCCACAGAACGTGGCTGAGGTGCGCTTTCACCGACCCTGGTGCGCCCCAAACCGAATGCCGTTCTCTACCATCTCGAGGTATGAGCGTGCCGGAGAACACAGCCACGGCGTCCGGCGCCCTGACCTTGGCCGCCGACTTTCCCCCGGTGTCGAAGGAGCAGTGGCGCGATCTGGTCGCCGGAGTGCTGCGCAAGAGCGGGATGGCCGTCGACGAGGCGGCCGGGGCTCCCGAGAGCCTGTTGGCCACCACCACCTATGACGGAATCGTCATTCAGCCGCTGTACGACGGGGGCGACGACGTCGAGTCCGGGTTCCCCGGCATCGCGCCGTTCACCCGGGGGACGCGCCCGCAGGGAGCGGTGGCCGACGGTTGGGACGTACGGCAGCGCCACGCGGACCCGGACGCCGCGGCCGCCCGCAGGGCGGTGCTGGAGGACCTGGAGAACGGCGTCACCTCGGTCTGGCTGGGGGTGGGCGCGGCCGGAGTGCCCGTCGACCGGATCGGCGAGGTGCTCGCCGACGTCCACCTGGACCTGGCCCCGGTCACCCTCGACGCGGGAGCCGACTACGAGGCCGCCGCCGCGGCGCTGCTCGCCGCCTACGCCGACCGGGGCCTGCCGGACAGCGCGGTCTCCGGAAACCTGGGCATCGACCCGCTCGGCCTGGCCGCCCGCACCGGTGAGCGCGCCGACGTCGCCGCCGCCGCGCGGTTCGCCGTGCGGTTCGCCGCCGCACACCCCGGTCTGCGCCTGGTGGTCGCCGACGGCACCCCGGTGCACGAGGCGGGCGGCTCGGAGGCCCAGGAGCTGGGCGCCGCCGTCGCCTCGGGAGTGGCCTACCTCCGGGCGCTGACCGACGCCGGACTGGATCTGGCCGACGCGGCCGCGCGCGTCGAGTTCCGGTTCGCCGCGAACGCCGACCAGTTCCTCACCATCGCCAAACTGCGTGCCGCGCGCGCCATGTGGAACCGGGTGACCGAGGTGTGCGGCCTGCCCGAGGAGCACCGGGGCATGCGCCAGCACGCGGTCACCTCCGCGGCGATGGCCACGCGCCGCGACCCGTACGTGAACATGCTGCGCACCACCCTGGCCTGCTTCGCGGCGGGTGTGGGCGGCGCGGACGCGGTCACCGTCCGCCCCTTCGACTCGGCGCTGGGCCTGCCCGACGCGCTGGCCCGCCGCATCGCCCGCAACACCCAGTCGCTGCTGCTGGAGGAGTCGCACGTGGCCCGGGTCATCGACCCGGCCGGCGGTTCCTTCTACGTGGAGCGCCTCACCGCCGACCTGTACGAACGCGGCTGGGCGTACCTGCGGGAGCTGGAGGCCGCCGGGGGCGTGGCCGAGGCGCTGGCCTCGGGTCTGGTCGCCGAGCAGGTCAACGCGGTGTGGGAGAAGCGCCGTGCCAACCTGGCGCACCGCCGCGACCCGCTGACCGGGGTGAGCGAGTTCCCCGACCTGGCCGAACCGGCCCTGGAGCGCGTCCCCGCGCCCGCGGCTCCCGAGCCGAGTGCTCCGAACGCGCTGCCCGCACGCCGCTACGCCGCCGAGTACGAGGCCCTGCGGGACCGCTCCGACGCGGTCCTGGCCGCGACGGGGGCGCGTCCCCGGGTCTTCCTGGCCACGCTGGGACCGGTCGCCGTGCACACCGCGCGGGCGACCTTCGCCTCGAACCTGTTCCAGGCGGGCGGCATCGAGCCGATCACCGGCGGCGGTGCCGGACCCGAGGAGGCCGCCGCGGAGTTCCGGGACAGCGGTGCGCGCGTCGCCTGCGTGTGCTCCAGCGACAGGGTCTACGCCGAGCAGGCCGCCGCCGCCGTCGCCGCGCTGAAGGAGGCGGGAGCCGAACGGGTGCTGCTGGCGGGCAGGCCCTCCGACGCCCTCTCCGCCGCCGGGGTGGACGACTACGTGTTCACCGGCTGCGACGCACTGGCCCTGTTGACCGATCTCAGCGACCTCCTGGGAGCAGCCCGATGAACGCGCACATCCCGAACTTCGCGGAGGTCGCCTCGGGCACCCCCGCGGCGGCCTTCGGCCCCGAGCAGGCCGAGCGGTGGCGCCGGGCGGTGGCCGAGGCCACCGGCAAGGGACCCGACGCCCTGGTGTGGGAGACCCCCGAGGGAATCGGCGTCAAACCGCTGTACACCCGCGCCGACCGCGACGGCCTGGACTTCCTCGGCACCTATCCGGGCCTGGCGCCGTTCCTGCGCGGCCCGTACCCGACGATGTACGTCAACCAGCCGTGGACGATCCGCCAGTACGCGGGCTTCTCCACGGCCGAGGAGTCCAACGCCTTCTACCGCCGCAACCTGGCCGCCGGGCAGAAGGGCCTGTCGGTGGCGTTCGACCTGGCCACCCACCGCGGTTACGACTCCGACCACCCCCGGGTGGCGGGCGACGTGGGCATGGCCGGCGTGGCGATCGACTCCATCTACGACATGCGGCAACTGTTCGACGGCATTCCGCTGGACCGCATGAGCGTGTCGATGACCATGAACGGCGCGGTGCTGCCGGTGATGGCGCTGTACATCGTGGCCGCCGAGGAGCAGGGGGTGGAGCCTTCGAAGCTGGCGGGGACCATCCAGAACGACATCCTCAAGGAGTTCATGGTCCGCAACACCTACATCTACCCGCCGCAGCCGTCGATGCGGATCATCTCCGACATCTTCGCCTACACCTCGCAGCGGATGCCGCGGTTCAACTCCATCTCGATCTCCGGCTACCACATGCAGGAGGCCGGGGCCACCGCCGACCTGGAGCTGGCCTACACCCTGGCCGACGGCGTCGAGTACATCCGCGCCGGGCGGGACGCCGGCCTGGAGGTGGACGCCTTCGCGCCGCGCCTGTCGTTCTTCTGGGCGATCGGCATGAACTTCTTCATGGAGGTCGCCAAGCTGCGCGCGGCCCGGCTGCTGTGGGCCAAGCTGGTCAAGGAGTTCGGCCCGCACAACCCCAAGTCGCTGAGCCTGCGCACGCACTCGCAGACCTCCGGCTGGTCGCTGACCGCGCAGGACGTGTTCAACAACGTGGTGCGCACCTGCGTGGAGGCGATGGCCGCCACCCAGGGCCACACCCAGTCGCTGCACACCAACGCGCTCGACGAGGCGCTGGCGCTGCCCACCGACTTCTCCGCGCGCATCGCCCGCAACACCCAGCTGGTGCTGCAGCAGGAGTCCGGCACCACCCGCGTCATCGACCCGTGGGGCGGCAGCTCCTTCGTGGAGCGGCTCACCCACGACCTGGCCGTGCGCGCCTGGGGGCACATCCGCGAGGTCGAGGAGGCCGGCGGCATGGCCAGGGCGATCGACGCGGGCATCCCCAAGATGCGCATCGAGGAGGCCGCCGCGCGCACCCAGGCGCGCATCGACTCCGGGCGGCAGCCGGTGATCGGCGTCAACAAGTACCGGCCCGGCACGGCCGACGAGATCGAGGTCCTCAAGGTCGACAACAGCCGGGTGCGCGCCGAGCAGATCGAGAAGCTGCGGCGGCTGCGCGCGGAGCGCGACGAGGAGGCCGTCGCCGACGCGCTGCGCCGGCTCACCGCCGCGGCGGCGGGCGCGTCCGACGGTGCGACGCTGGAGAACAACCTGCTCGCCCACGCGGTGGCGGCGGCCCGCGCCAAGGCCACGGTCGGGGAGATCTCCGACGCCGTGGAGAAGGTGTTCGGACGGCACTCCGGCCAGATCCGTACCATCCAGGGTGTGTACCGGGACGAGGCGAGGGGCGCGGAGGCGGCACGGGTGTCCATGGACGAGGTGGCCGCGAGGGTCGCGGAGTTCGAGGAGTCGGAGGGGCGCCGTCCGCGCATCCTGGTCGCCAAGATGGGGCAGGACGGCCACGACCGCGGGCAGAAGGTGATCGCCACCGCCTTCGCCGACCTCGGCTTCGACGTCGACGTGGGTCCGCTGTTCCAGACCCCCGCCGAGGTCGCCGCGCAGGCGGTGGAGGCCGACGTGCACATCGTCGGCGTGTCGTCGCTGGCCGCGGGGCACCTGACGCTGGTGCCCGCGCTGCGCGACGAGCTGGCGGCGCTGGGGCGCCCCGACATCATGATCGTGGTGGGCGGCGTGATCCCGCCCGCCGACTTCGACGCCCTGTACGAGGCGGGCGCCGCGGCGATCTTCCCGCCGGGCACCGTCATCGCCGAGGCCGCACTGGGGCTCCTCGACCGGCTCCGCGAGGGCCTGGGGCACTGAGCGGACCCGGCGGGTGGACGCGGGGGCCCGCTCCGGGGTCCCCGCGGTGTCTCCCCCTTCCCGGCCGGGCCGGGAACCGATCTGGGAGCATCGAGGAGCCATGAGCAGAACCATCGACATCGACGCCTACGCCGAGGGTGTGCTCGCCGGCCACCGGCCCACGCTGGCGCGGGCCATCACCCTGGTGGAGTCGCGCCGCGCCGACCACGCCGAACTGGCCCAGCGACTACTCGTCCGGCTGCTCCCGCACAGCGGCGGGGCGCACCGGGTGGGCATCACCGGCGTCCCCGGGGTGGGCAAGTCCACGTTCATCGACTCGCTGGGCAGCATGCTGACCGGGCGGGGACACCGGGTGGCGGTGCTCGCGGTCGACCCGTCCTCGACCCGCACCGGCGGCAGCATCCTGGGGGACAAGACCCGCATGGCGCGGCTGTCCACGGACCCGAACGCCTTCGTCCGCCCCTCCCCCACGTCCGGCACCCTGGGCGGGGTCGCCCGCGCCACCCGCGAGACGATGGTCCTGATGGAGGCCGCCGGGTTCGACGTGGTGCTGGTGGAGACGGTGGGGGTCGGCCAGTCCGAGGTGGCGGTGGCCGAGATGGTGGACTGCTTCCTGTTCCTCACGCTGGCGCGCACCGGCGACCAGCTCCAGGGCATCAAGAAGGGCGTTCTGGAGCTGGTGGACGTGGTCGCGGTGAACAAGGCCGACGGCCCGCACGAGGCCGAGGCCCGCAGGGCGGCCCGGGAACTGGTCCGCGCGCTGCGCCTGTTGCAGCCGGTCTCCCGGTCGTGGACTCCGCCGGTGCTGACCTGCAGCGGCCTGGAGGGCACCGGGCTGGACACGGTGTGGGAGCGGATCCTCGCGCACCGCGCCGCCCTGGAGGAGACGGGCGAGCTGGCCGAGCGGCGCAGCCGTCAGCAGGTCGACTGGATGTGGGCCCAGGTCCGGGACCGGCTGCTGCAGAGTCTGCGCACCCATCCCGGGGTGCGGGCGCTGGCCCCCGATCTGGAGGAGGAGGTCCGGGCGGGCACGATCACCGCGACGCTCGCCGCGCAGCGACTGCTGTCCGCGTTCGCGGAGGTGCCGGAAAGCGACTGAGAGGCCGGGGATCTCCGCTTTCCTCCTATGACGTACACCGTGCTCAGATAGGTCACGTTCGGTGACGTGAAAATTTCTTGCTCCCAGCCATTCCCGATTGGCGTTTTGGCTAATACCGTGTGTGTCCAAAGCCTTACGAGCGACCAGGGGATCGGGGAGAGGCGCCCCCGTCGCGCGATGCGGATGAACATCGCATGGCGGGAGTATCGGCGCGAAAAGGGACCGCGCTGAGGGCAACCGGTCTGTTTTGTGGCCTATGGTCGCTGATGGGGATCCCTCATAACTCCGTGAGGCTGGGAGGAGTGACAACGTGTACAGGCTTGGGGTGAGCACCCGGGTCGAGAACCGCAGCGTGATCGTGTCGGTGGAGGGCGATCTCGACATCGCTACGGCGGGTGATCTGCGTTCCGCGGTCCAGTCCGCGATCGACGCGCACGGGCCGTGGCTGATCCTCGACTTCTCCGCACTGGACTTCATGGACTCCAGCGGGCTCAACGCCGTCATCAACGCCTACCGCCTGGTGCGGGAGCGTGGTGGCAGCCTCGCGCTCGCCGCACCCAACGAACGGGTCACCAAGGTGATCCGCCTGGTGGGTCTGCACCGTCAACTGCCGGTGCACCGTACCGTGGCGGCGGCGGTCGCCGCCATGCAGGCCCTGGTGGCCAAGCAGGCCGGCTGAGCCGACCGCACCGCCGCTTCCGTTTCCCTACGAGCGCCGCGGGCCCCGTCTCCGTGACCGGGCCCGCGCTTCCGGTCGTCCGCCGCGCCGTGTCGGCCCCCTCCGGAGGGCAGCCCTCCGCTGCCGCGGGGACGGGGGCCGCCGCCCTGTCACAGGTCGGTGACCGCGGGATCGGCCGCGTCCCGGACAGCCGCTCGGGCCCGCCGCGGCGTCGCCGCCTCCAGTGCCAGGGCGGCCAGGTCGCGGCAGTCCCGCAGGCTGTGGCCGGCCAGGGCGTGGCGTACGGCGGGCAGGGCGGGCGCGGCCATGGACAGCCCGGTGACGCCGAGCCCCACGAGGACCAGGGCGAGCAGCGGGTCGGCGGCGGCCTCCCCGCACACGCCCACCGGTCGGCCCAGTCTCCGGCCCGCCGCGCCGATCCGGCCGACCAGGTGCAGCAGCGCGGGCTGCCACGGGTCCAGCAGGTCGGGCAGGGTGTCCAGGGTGCGGTCGGCCGCCAGGGTGTACTGGGACAGGTCGTTGGTGCCGATGGACACGAAGTCCACCCGCTGCAGGACGCGGTCGGCGAGCAGCGCGGCCGAGGGCACCTCGATCACCGCACCGACCTCGGTGAGTCCGGCGCCGCGGGCTAGGGCGGCGAACTCCTCGGCCTCCTCGGGGGTGGCGATCATCGGCGCCATCACCCGGACGTGCGCCCCGGTGTCCCGGGCCGCCCGCGCGACCGCAGTGAGCTGGCGGCGCAGCAGTTCCGGCGCGGTGCGCGCGATGCGGAACCCCCGCACTCCGAGTGCCGGGTTGGGTTCGGTTCCCGGATCGGCGAAGGGCAGCGGCTTGTCCGTGCCCGCGTCCAGGGTGCGCACGGTCACCACACGCCCGTCGAAGGCCCGGAACAGCTCCGCGTAGACGGTGCGCTGCTCCTCGACGGTCGGCTCGGTCCTGCGGTCGAGGAACAGGAACTCGGTGCGCAGCAGCCCCACTCCTTCGCAGTCGTGCGCCGCCGCGCTCTCCGGCTCCTCCCCGCCCAGGTTGAGCAGCAGCTCCACACGGTGTCCGTCCGCGGTCCGCCCCGGTCCGACGGCGCTTTCGGCGAGGACCGCGCGGCGGCGGTGGCGGCGGGCCGCGGCCGCGACCCGTTCGGGTGCGGGACGTACGACCACCTCACCCCGGTCGCCGTCCACGGTGACCGGCACGCCGTCACGCAGCCGGTGCGCCTCGGCGCAGGCGACGACCGCGGGGATACCGAGCGAGCGGGCGAGGATCGCGGTGTGTCCGGTGGGGCCGCCGAGCCGGGTGACGATCGCCAGCACCGACCCGGGGTCCAGGCGGGCGGTCTCGGCGGGGGCAAGGTCCTCGGCGACCAGCACGAACGGGTGTCCGGGGGCGGGGAGTCGGGGCATGGGGACGTCCAGCAGCACCGCCAGGGCCCGGTCGCGGACGTCACCGAGGTCGGCGGCGCGCTCGGCGAGGTAGCCGCCCATGGAGCGGAACAGTTCCTGGTAGGAGGTGACCGCGGCGTCGAGCGCCCACTCCGCCGGGAGTCCCTCGCGGACCCGTTCGCCGATTCCGGCGGCCAGTTGCGGGTCGCCCGCCATGGCGGCCTGGGCCTCCAGGATCTCCCCGGCCGCACCGCCGGCTTCGGCGGCCCACCCGCGCAGCAGTTCGGCGACGCGCTCCAGGGCGGCCACGGCGCGGGCGGTCTCGGCCCCGGGGTCACCGATCCGGGGGCGCCGCTCGGGCAGCGTGGGCGGCGGCGCCAGCACCGCGACCGGTCCCGTGGCGGTTCCCGGGCCGGCCGCCACACCGGTCAGCGTCCGCTCTCCGGCCGCGGGGGTGCGCACCCGGTTCGGTTCCATCTGTCCTCCGTCCTCCCGAGAGGCTCCGCCGCGACCGGTGGCCGCCTCGGACCGGCCGCGGCGGCGCGCGGTTCCTCCATGGTGGTGCACTCCGCGCGCGGCGGCCAGCGGTTCCTGGCCGACAATGGGGAGGTGGACGAAGCTGACATCGACGCGGTCGGCGCGCTGGCCGATCCGCTGCGCAGACGGCTCTACGAGTACGTGGTCGGCAGGGAGGGCGAGACCAGCCGTGCCGAGGCCGCCGAGGCGGTGGGCGTGCAGCGCACCCTGGCAGCGTTCCACCTGGACAGGCTGGTCGAGGCGGGGCTGCTGGCGACGAGCCGGCGCAAGCCGTCCGGCCGCGGGGGTCCGGGCTCGGGGCGTCCGGCGAAGCTGTACCGGCGTGCCGACCGCCAGGTGGACGTGCACCTGCCTCCCCGCGACTACGAGACCGCGGCGCACCTGCTGGCGGAGGCGGTGCAGCGCTCGGGTGCCGAGGAGGCCCTCTACGCCGCGGCCCGCGCGGAGGGGTCGCGCAGGGGTTCGGCCGCGCCCGCCGAGCGGCCGGTCGACCTGGACCGACTCGGGGAGCTGCTGGCCGGTCTGGGCTACGAGCCCGCGGCGGAGGCCGAGGAGCCGCGGACGCTGCGGTTGCGCAACTGCCCGTTCCACACCCTCGCCCGCGCCTTTCCGCCTCTGGCCTGCGGAATGAACCTGGAGTTGCTGCGCGGTCTGCTCGAAGGCGCGCGGGCGGAGGGCTTCACCGCGCGTATGGCGCCCCGGGGAGAGCACTGCTGCGTCGCCATCTCTAAAAACAAAAATTCTTGACTTAGAAGTCGGCGGCGTGGTGGACTCTCCCCCATGAGCGGTCACCACCTCGCCCAGTTGAACGTGGGCACCCTCAAGGCCCCCCTCGACTCCCCGGCCCTGGCGGACTTCGTCGCCCTGCTCGACCCGGTCAACGCCCTGGCCGACGCCAGCCCGGGATTCGTGTGGCGCTTCCGCAGCGAGGGGACCGACGACGCCACCTCCGAACGCTTCTTCGGCGACGACCTGATCCTCAACCTCTCGGTGTGGGAGTCGGTGGAGGCGCTGTGGGAGTTCACCTACCGCAGCGACCACCTGGACGCACTGCGCCGCCGCCGCGAGTGGATGGTCCCGATGACCGGGCGCTTCCTCGTCCTGTGGTGGATTCCCGCGGGCCACGTCCCCACCCTGGCCGAAGCCGGAGAACGCCTCGACCTGCTCCGCGAGAAGGGGCCCACCGAGCACGCCTTCGACTTCCGCACCCGGTTCCCCGCCCCCGCGTGACGGAGTTGTCCACAGAAGACCTCAGCACACTGCACTTACTCAGGTACTTTGAGTAATCTATGCGGCTGAGCCTGTGAATTCTGTCACCTCCTGGGAGGCATCAGCCATGCGCACCCCGTCGACCGCCGTCGGTGTCGTCCTGTCCCTGTCCCTGCTGGCGGGCTGCGGCGGCTCCTCCGCCGAGGAGCACGCCGAGGCGGAACCGTCACACCGGGTCGAGGCCACCTTCGAGACCTGGAGTGAGGGGGCCACCGCCGTGACCTACGACGAGATGAACGTTCCCTCCGGGGCCACCGTCGAGGTCACGATCACCCCGGTCGGCCCCGGCTCCGACATCGCCATCACCGTCAACGGCCTGATCGGCGACCGCGACTACGGCGCCCACCTGCACACCGAGCCCTGCGGCGAGAACCCCGAGGACGCGGGGCCGCACTACCAGAACGAACCCGCTCCCGACCCCTCCACTCCGGACCCCGACTACGCCAACCCCCAGAACGAGGCGTGGCTGGACTTCCACACCGATCCCGAGGGGCGCGCCCACTCCCAGACCTCGGTGTCCTGGCAGCCCCGCGAGGGCGAGGCGAACTCGGTGGTGATCCACGCCGAACGCACCCAGACCGTCCCCGTCCTCGCCGGAACGGCCGGAGACCCGCTGGCCTGCGTCACCATCCCCCAGTGACGGCCCCGCGGGCGCCGCGGCCCGTACCCGGTGGGGGCGTCCCGCTGTCGACGTCAGTGCCGCAGGCCGATCGTGGCGCTGGCGCGGCGCTGCTCGGTGGGCAGCCACGGCAGCGGGACGAGGTCCGCCAAGAACCGGTACTCCCGGTTCAGCCGCTTCCAGGTCTCGTCGTGGCGGGCCGCGCACAACTGCCCCCACCAGGCGGCGATGTCGGCCCATCCGGGGGCCGACAGCGAACCGCCGGTGTGCTGCACCGACAGCGCGGCGCACAGGTTGGCGAACCGCAACCGCCGCTCCAGGGGCCATCCGGCCAGGGTTCCCACGATGAACCCGGCCCCGAACACGTCGCCCGCGCCGGTGGTGTCGACCGCGTCGATGACAACGCCTTCGACCTCGGCCTCCTCACCGGTGGTCTGGTCGATCGCGATCGCTCCCCGCGGGCCGTCGGTGACCACCGCGACCGGCACGTGTTCGGCCAGGGCGGCCAGCGCCAGCGCCGGACTGCCGGTCCGGGTGTACGACATCGCCTCGATCGCGTTGGGCATGAACGCGTGGCAGTGCCGCAACTGCTCCAGCACCGAACTCGACCACCGCTGGCTGTCGTCCCAGCCCACGTCGGCGAAGACCAGGGTGCCGTTCTTGGCCTGCTCCTGCGCCCACTGCGGCATCTCCCCGTCACTGCCCAGGCCGACGAAGGCGGCCCTGGCGCGGGGCAGGTCGCGGGCCAGGTCGTGCAGCGGTACGGGCGAGGGGTGCTCGTGGGTGACCATGCTGCGGTCCCCGCGGTAGGCCAGCGAGACCGTGAACGGGGAGTGCCAGTCGGGAATCCGCCGGGACGCCGACAGGTCCACCATCTCCTGGGTCTCCAGCGTCTCCCAGCAGAAGTCGCCGTAGACGTCCTCGCCGAACGCGGCGGCGACGGCGGTGCGCAGTCCCAGCCGGGAGGCGGCCACCGCCATGTTGGCCACGCCGCCGGGGCAGGAGCCCATCCCCTGGGCGCTGACCTCGGTGCCGCTGGCGGGCGGCGCGGCCAGCCCGGTCAGCACGATGTCGAAGAAGACGGTCCCGCTCAACGCCAGGTCGACCGCGGGCCCTCCGCTCTGCCGTGCCCTCCCCAGCACGTCCTTCGGCTCCCCGACCAGGGGAGTGGATTCGAGTTCTCCGTACTCCGCGGTCAGCTCCCGGGGGCTCGTTTCTCCGTCCGTGGCCATGCCGGCTCCCTGCGCGCTCGGTGTCCAAACCGTAGGGTAACCTCTTCGCCCCTGTTCACCTCGTGATGAAACACTTTCGTCCGGTTTTTCGCACCGCGGCACCGGCCGGTGCGGGCACGAGAGGAGACGACGTGCGACTGACCATCCTCGGCGGCGGGGGCTTCCGGGTGCCGCTGGTGCACCGGGCGCTGCTGGCCGACTCCCTGGGCCCGAATCCGCCCGTCACCGAGGTCGTGCTGTTCGACACCGACCCCGAACGGCTGGTCGCGGTCCGCGCGGTGCTGGACCGCCAGCGCGACGCGCACCGGGCCGAGCACGGCGAGCCCCCACTGACCGTGCGCGTCGCCACCGATCTGATCGACGCGCTGCGCGGCTGCGACATCGTCTTCTCCGCGATCCGTGTGGGCGGGACCGCGGGGCGGGTGCTCGACGAGCGGGTGGCGCTGGAATGCGGGGTGCTCGGCCAGGAGACGGTGGGCGCGGGCGGGATCAGCTACGGGCTGCGCACGGTGCCGGTGGCCGTCGAGATCGCGCGCAGCGTCCAGCGACTCGCCCCCGACGCGTGGGTGATCAACTTCACCAACCCGGCGGGGCTGATCACCGAGGCGATGTCGCGGGTGCTGGGCGACCGCGTGGTGGGCATCTGCGACTCCCCGGTTGGCCTGGGCCGCCGGGCGGCGCACGCGCTCGGCCTGGACCCGGCACGCGTCCACCTCGACTACGCGGGCCTCAACCACCTGGGGTGGCTGCGCGGTCTCCACGTCGGCGGACGGGACCGGCTGCCGGACCTGCTCGCCGACGAGGCCGCACTGACCTCGTTCGAGGAGGGCCGCCTGTTCGGCGCGGCGTGGCTGCGCGCGCTGGGTGCGGTGCCCAACGAGTACCTGCACTACTACTACCTGGCCCGTGAGGCGAGGGAGGCGATCACGCGCACCCTCGCCGAGGGCGGCCGCACCCGCGGCGAGCAGTTGGCGGACCAGCAGCGGGACTTCTACCGCCTGGCCGCGCGGCGCCCCGCCGACGCCCACGACCTGTGGGAGCGCACCCGGCGGGAGCGCGAGGAGACCTACATGGCCGACAACCGCCGGGCCGCGGGAGGGGTGGAACGCGACGAGGCCGACCTCGACGGCGGCGGCTACGAGCGGGTGGCGCTGGCGGTGATGCGGGCGGTCGCGCTGGACGAGCCCGCCCGGCTGATCGTCAACGTCCGCAACAGGGGCGCCCTGCCCGACCTGGACGCCGACGCGGTGGTGGAGGTGCCCTGCCTGGTCGACGCCTCCGGCGCCCGCCCGCTGGCGGTCGACCCGCTCACTCCCCACCAGGCGGCGCTGGTGCGGGCGGTCAAGGCGGCCGAACGCGAGGTCCTCGACGCCGTGCGCACCGGCTCCCGCGCCTCGGCGCTGCGCGCCTTCGCCACCCACCCCCTGGTGGACTCGGTGGCCGTCGCCCAGCAACTGCTCGACGGATACCTGCGGGCCTTCCCCGAGCTGGCGAAGACCCTGCCACACCCCTGACAGTTCAGCCGGTCCCGTTCCGCCTGACCAGGGCGACCGCTTCCCGTGCCCGGTACAGGTCCATTCCGGTCGCCTCGCGGACGGCCTCGACCGCCTCGGTCTCCCGGCCCTCGGCCAGGAGGATGCGCACCCTGGCCAGGACGTGCGGCGGCAGCACCGGCTCCTGTTCGGTGGCCTCGACGGGGAACGGCCAGTATCCGCCGACCCCGTCGGGCTCGGAGAGGGAGTCCACGCCGTCCGTCTCGAACGCCCGGGTTCCCTGGTACTCCACCCCCCACCGCACGACCGCCATCCCGACCGCCATCACCAGGACCGCCCCGAGCAGCGCGGCCAGCATCAGCAGCATGCTCATGCCTCGACACTAAGCGTCGCCGCACCGCCCTCCGGGGATTGGCACCGGGGCGTCGGAACAAACCGGATACCGCGCCGGTTGCCCCTGATACCCCCGGGGGTACAACAGGAAAGGAAGACGCCGCCGATGGCAACCGTCGAACTGACCAAGGACAACTTCAACGACACCGTGACCGGCTCCGACATCGTGCTCGTCGACTTCTGGGCCGGATGGTGCGGCCCGTGCCGGATGTTCGCTCCTGTCTACGAGCGGGTCTCCCAGCGGCATGACGGCATCGTCTTCGGCAAGGTCGACACCGAGACCCAGCCGGAGCTCTCCGCCGCGTTCCGGATCTCCTCCATCCCCACCCTCATGGTGATCCGGGAGGGCGTGGTCCTGCACTCCCAGGCGGGCGCCCTCCCCGAGCAGGCGCTGGAGGCGCTCATCGCCGACGCCCGCAACCTGGACATGGACGAGGTGCGGCGCGGGATCGAGGAGCAGAACCCGGCGGCCTGAGCCGGTCGGACGCGGGGAGGCCCCGGCCAGCCGGACGACCTTGTCCATCAGGACCAACGGCGCGCATGGCGGCCCTGCGAAGTGGATAGCTCCCTCGGGGACTGCTGCTCCACAGAGGAGGAACCATGCGTGCCGTGCAATACCTGGAGGTCGGGCAACCGCCGCGGGTGGTCGACGTCGACGTGCCCGAACCCGGACCGGGACAGATCCTGCTCAGGGTCACCGCGGCGGGGGTGTGCCACTCCGACCTGACGGTGATGAGCTGGTCCGCCGACAACTTCCCCTACCAGCTCCCGCTCACCCTGGGCCACGAGGGCGCCGGACGGGTCGAGGCCGTGGGCGAGGACGTGGGCAGTGTCGCGGTGGGCGACTCCGTCGTGGTCTACGGACCGTGGGGCTGCGGGACCTGTCGGCAGTGCTCGCTGGGCCGGGAGAACTACTGCCCGCGCGCGACGGAACTGGGCATCATGCCTCCGGGGCTGGGAAGGCCCGGCGCGCTGGCGGAGTACCTGCTGGTGGACTCCGAACGCCACGTGGTGGGGATCGGGGACCTCGACCCGGTACAGACGGTGCCGCTGACCGACGCCGGACTGACCCCGTACCACGTGGTCAAACGCTCCCTGCCCAAGCTCTACCCCGGCAGTGTCGCGGTGGTCATCGGCGCGGGCGGACTCGGCCACGTCGGCATCCAACTGCTTCGCGCGGTCTCGGCGGCCACCGTGGTGGCCCTGGACATCCGCGAGGAGAGCCGGGAGCTGGCGCTGCGCAGCGGCGCGCACCACGCGTTGCCCTCCGCCCCGGCCTCCGTGGACACGGTACGCGAACTGACCGACGGCGCCGGTGCGACCGCGGTGTTCGACTTCGTGGGAGCGCAGGCCACGCTGGACCTCGCCGGACAGATGGTGGGCATGGACGCCGACATCAACGTGGTCGGCATCGGGGGCGGGGCGCTTCCCGTGTCATTCGGGTCGCCCCCGTACGGCACATTCGTGGGGACCACCTACTGGGGGACCCGCTCTGACCTGATCGAACTGGTGGAACTCGCCAAGCAGGGCGCGCTCAACGTCCACGTGGAGCGCTACGGCCTGGAGGAGGGCCCGCAGGTGTACGAGCGCATGGAGGCCGGAAAGATCCAGGGCCGCGCGGTGCTGGTGCCGGAGGGCTGACCGGGGTCCGGGCGTCCGGTTCCGCGGTGGGCGCGGGCTCGGGCCCGAAACACCCCGGGTCAGCGGCCGACCGTCCCTGGACCGGCTCGCGGCCTCCGCGCACCCGACGCCCCCGAGAACCCCACCACCGAAGTCCGATGAGAGTTCGACCGGCGGAGCCCGTGAGGTCCTGCCGGTCTCTCTTCCGCACGTGTCCTTTCCCCGAAGCCACTCCCGAACTTCCGGACCGCAAAAACGGACACAGCGCAACCGGAGTCACTTCTGTACGCAGATCTCGGATCTTTGACCGAGACCGAATTCCCCGGTCAGGGTCCGCCGAGGAGTCCACTTCTTCCGCCGAGCGCGGCCCGGGCGTCCCGGCGATCTTCTTTTCCACTCGTGGCACGCGGAACAACTTCACTTCTCCCCCTGCAATCCGGCCAGGTCAGCAGAGCAGAAAGCAGCAGAATCCGCCGGAGGTCACCCTTCGGCGCCACGGAGGCTTCTCGGTGAAACAGTCCGGGTGTTCGCACGCACATCCCGTGGCGGCTTTTGTCCTTTCGGGTCCGCGACGGGAACCTCTGTCACCGGAGGCGGATACAATTCCACCGGTCCCGCGACCAGGGCGCGGTATTTCCGCCCCTATGATGCTCTTCGACCCCCCGAACGGAAAGAGGATCAGCATGTCCGACGAGGCCGGCGGAAATCCCATCGAAGGATACGAGGGCGCCGAGTTGGCCGAGGCCCTGGCCGAATCCATGGCAGGACTGGCCGACATGTTCGATCTGATCATGGAGGACGCGGAAACCGTCGTCCGCAGAGACGAGATCTCGGCTGCGCTGCGGGTGTATCGGGAGGAGTACGGTCCAGCCCTCGTCGAGGTGCAGGAACACGGTCTGCAACTCGCGGAGAACATCAAGGCGGGCGCCTCCGAAATCGCCCTGAACGACTACGAGGCCGCCGAGAACTACAGCACCCCCTGGGAGCTGGGCATGGACCTGCAGATCAACTTCTGACCCCCTGACCCGACCGTTTCTCCCCCCGAGCCCCCTCTGACAGCAGAGCGCAATGGCTTACTTCGACATCACCTTCCGGCCCCGCACCACAACCGCGAATCCCGAGACGATCAGAGCCCAGTCAGAAGATCTGGACGTCCTCCAGGCCCGACTCCTGGGCAGGGCCGACGATCTCGACGCCGGTTTCAACCACACGGCGACCCAGTTCACCGATCTCATGGCCTGGAACATCCGGGACCAGTCCGCCGAGGAACTCCAACTGTGGCGGGACGCCGGAACGGCGATCGTCTACGCGTCCTCCATGATCGAGTTGTGGGCGCAGCACGTGGAGGACTTCAAAGAGGAGCGCTCGGCCCAACTGTCCGAGTGGTGGGAGTTCCTGAAAACGAAGCGGTCCGAGATCCCCGACAAGTACCAGGGCCAGACCATCACCGCGAGCTACCCCGCGAGGGAAGGTCTCGGCTGGTTCGGAGACGAGAACAAGTGCCGTTCCGTCTACGACGAAGTCGTGGCGAAGGTGGAGGACCTGAAGGAGCGCGAACGCGCCAACTACCGGGCCTTCGAGGACAACGCCGAGGACGTCGCCGAGCGACTGCGGCAGGGGCCGACCAAGGAGAACGTCCAGGCGCTCATCGACGCGGGAATCAACTCCTGGGCCTTCTACAACCTCGACCCCAACCACTACACAATGCTGATCGACGGTCGGGAACTGACCGTGGAGAACGCCGAGGCGTGGGCCGAGGAACTGGGAGCCTACTGGTCCGGGGAGCGGCCCATCGACGACCGCTACCACGAGCTCATGCTCATGATGAGCATGATCAACTCCAATGCGATGCAAGCTCAGCAGGGGGGAACGAGCTACCGCACCGAGGAGATGGACTTCCTGCGGGCCTTCTACGACCGACTCGAAGAGGAGAATCCGAACGGTGACGGCGTGCTCGGCATCCCCGCCGAGATGGAGGGCGACCACCTGAGCGACGAGGAGCGCGAGCACGCGCTCGGCGTGCTCGGGAACGGAATCCTCGCCCTGTCCGACCACCGCCTCGGTGGCGGCTACGGCGATCTGCCGGAGAGCGTGCGCAGGGCGGCTGAGGGCCCGGCGCTTCAGCCCCCGGACTCCACCGACATCTACGGGATCGACGAATGGTCCGAAGACGCGGGCGCGCTGACGGACCTCCTCCGCCACACAGATCCCGACCTGGAAGGCGGCGAGGGATTTTCGAGCACTCTCACGCTCTCCATGGGGCTCTACGCGGGCGGACCCGAGGGAAACTTCAACGCCTGGCTGAGTCAGGAGGACGCGGGAATCCTCCTGGAGACCTCGACCCGGAACAACGACGCGAACCACGCCATCCTCACCGGCGAGTTCGTCCACCCCAACCTCCGGGGCGAGGACGGGGAGTTCCTACCGAACGCGATGCACGAATCCGCGGAGGACATGCTCGACCACGCGCTGACATCGCTGTTCACCGTCGACTGGGACGACGGCGGCGAATCGGTCCGCGGCCTCACCGACTGGATCGCCGAGGACGCCGCTGATCCCGAGGACCGTGTGCCGCTGGACGAGAACTCGGAGATCCGACCGGAACTCCCGCCTGACCAGCAGCGGTCCGCCGAAGCCCTCGCGGCGCTGGTGGAACGCATGGAGGACGAGGACTTCAGGAACGCCATGTTCTCCACCGGCCACGAGGTCACGGGCGACGACGACGTCACGTGGCGCGACGTCGCCGCCGGCCATCTCAACCCGGAACTCGCCGACTCCTGGTCCGACATCTTCATCGCCTACATGGACGTCTTCGCCAACACGGAAGGACTCGATGCGGTCAACGAGGAACAACGCAAAGAGAAGTACGACACACGCTGGGACGACGAGCAGAACCGCGTGTACCTGAGCCCGGACGGCCGGCGGTACTTCACGGAGGTCATCATGGGCGACCCCGACGCCGCGCAGAAGACCTACAACGAGGTTGTCTACTACGGGGCGGAGAGCATGGGGAACTTCGCCCTGGGCGACGGGGAGCGCGACCACGGCGGCGCCGACTCCTACGGTTCTCTGCTCGGGCTCGTCGACGTGGCCCTGGAGCAGGAGAGCGAGCGCCGGGCGACCGACAACACGGCGGCCGTCAACCACGCGAACAAGGTGCGCGGCGCGGTTGTGGACACCATCGCCGGATTCGCCACGGATCAAGGCGCGCCCGCGGTCGCCGTCGAAGTGGCGAAGTTCCTGGCCAAGGAAGCTCTTGCGATCTCGGACAACTCCTCCGCCGGTAGGACCGTCGACGCCGCGGGCAGTTGGATGGCGGTGGAGGACATGCAGCACCTCTGCATCAGTGCTCTGGCGGCCAACGACCCCGAGGTCATGGACGCCCTGGAGGAACTCCACTCGGGTGCCGTCATCGGCGAGGGGGAGGACCGCTACATCCCCCTCGATCCCGAGGAGTGGGAGATCAACGGGGAGAGCCGGAGCGCCGCGCGGGCCAACATGTACGACTACATCGACGAACTGCCGTGGGTCGACGGTCAGGGGACCACCAAGAGCGCGGTCGACAACTACCTGACCACCCTGGAAACCGCCTGGGGCAGGTGGGAGACGGTGGCTTCGTGATGCGGGCGAGGAGACGGGTGCGGCTGGCGGCTGCGGTGGGTGCGGTGGTGGTGTCGGTGGCCGGCTGCGGTGTCTTCTCCGGACACCGGCACACCACGGACGACGATCCCCGCGAACTCTCCCACCCGGAGCGGATCGAGCAGGTCGCCTGGGACTGGGAAGCCCCGGAAGGGGTCCGGATCGTCGCCACGGTCGCGGTGCCCGTCGGCGTGGTCGTGGTACTGGACGACGGCTTTGTGGCGTTGGCGGGCGACACCGGCGAGGAGGTGTGGCACTACCGCGTCGGAGAGGACGCCCGCGCGGCCTACGCCTCACGCCAAGGTGATTACCTGGCCATGGAGATCGAGGACCCGGAGGACGGCGCGATGCTGGTCGAACTCGCCCCGTCCACGGGAGAAGTACTGAAGCAGGCCGCGATCGAGGAGACCGACGACGAGCGCGGAATCAACGGGGCGTTCGGGCGGAACGTGTCCGACGGTGTGCTGATCCTCCGTGACCCCTTCGACGATCCCGCGCTGGAGGGACGCTCCTTGGAGACCGGCGAGGCCCTGTGGGTGCGGGAGGATCCCCCCGAGTGCACCAAGGTGGACGGCCCCAACACCGACACCGTCGCGAGTGCCGTCCTCGGCGAAGTGGTCCTGGAGGGCTTCTCCTGCACCGGAGGCGAGGACGACGACGGTGCCGGCCTGATCGGCCGCGACCTGTACACAGGAGAGGAACTGTGGCGCTTCGAGGAGGTCCTCGGCCCCTCCGTCCCCGGTCTGGGGGTGCTCCACCGTCGTTACGATCCCCTCACCGACCGGCATCTGGCCATGCGGACCGTGAACGGCCTCACCCGGGTGTTCGACGTGGTCAGCGGCGAACTCCTCGGCGAGTGGGAGGAGGAGGTGATCGGGGTTCTGGAGGACGGGTCGGTCGCACTCGAATCAGCGAAGCACAACCAGTACCGCAGGCTGGACCCGTCGGGGGAACTCCTGACCGCGCTGTCCATCCCCCGCGGAGTTGACCGGTCGGTGTATCCGGTGGTTGTCGAAGACGGTGTGGTCAGCCACGGACGCAGCACCCTGGAACCAGGAATACGGGTGTGGTTCCAGTCGTGGGAGTGGGAGAACGACGGTGAACCCGTGGTGATCGACGTGGACGACGAACGACTGGACGACCCCGAGGCCGCGATCTCCGCCACCGCCGTTCCCGGCTCCGTACTTCTCCGCTACTCCGAAGACGGCCCCGAAGCAAAAGAGATCCTCTTCGGACTCACCTGAAACCAGGCATGATCTTGACACGAGAGGGCGATAATCGCAGTTCACAGCCCTCATTCGTCAAGATCATCGACAAAGGGCCTCTCCCTGGCGTGGGAGAGGCCCTTTGGTCTGCGAGCCGCCTGAGGGAATCGAACCCTCGACCTACGCATTACGAGTCTGGCGAGCAATGTCCGGGGACGTCCGGGAATGGTGTCTGAGCTGGGTGGACGCCTTTTCGAGGGGCCGATGATTCCAGAGCTGTCCAGCCCTGTCCGGGGCCGGTGTTAGCAGCCGTGTTAGCACGGAGACAGCGCCGAGGGATTGGGGACCGCCCTGCGTCACCCGAGATTTCGGCAACCACAGCGGCGGGCAACCACGGTCCTCGGTCCGTGGTGCTCGATCGCGCCGGGGCGCTCAGCCACAGACAGGCAGGGTCGCGCGATCGAGCGCCACGGGACCCGAGGACATCAGGAACCACAGCTCGGTAACTGCGGCCGTTGGGCGGTCGCCTGCGGCAAGCGGAATCAGAAGCCGTCTGGGGGTGGCTCCGGACCGGGCGGCAGCCCGCAGCCGGAGCCACCCCCAGACGCCGCGACGGCGCGCAGCGCCGTCGCCTTGATCCCATACAGCTAGATTCGGCAAGTTCTCTTAGAACTTTGCGTTAACTGCCAGAGCCAAAGCCGGATGGAGAAGGAAAGGGCCGCTGGCGTTAAGTTCATTAAGGTTTCTTCGGTGGTAGAACTGGATATATTCTTCCCTTCCCCTTTTTATGTTTGCAATCGCCCCCGCAAGGAAAAGTTGATGCAAAAGTTGATCAATGGTGAAATTGTTTTTCTCTATGATTTCAGAAAACGCCTTCTCGAAATCGCTTCTCTGAAACCTTCGATCGAGGCTCCCCAAGATTCCTAAGGTTGCGGACGCCACTGAATGCGGAGTGAGTCCAGCCAGCTCATTGAGTATTTCGTTGGCGAAGTAGCTTTTGCAATAGTTGTTAACCCCGGCTCGCACCTCTTTAACGCTTAGCGTTCTATGATTTTCCTGAAAAGGGACTGATTTAGATATATTGCGAAATAGCATGAGTATGTCGCGAGGAGTTTGCCTCGTTAAATTCATCAAGTATGAATGCATGGGACGATGAACGTTTTTGCCGTAGATCATCTCGGGCGGAAGATAGTCGAGAAGTATATTGTCGAACTTCCCTCCTCCGGCCCTGGCTTTCTTTTCCACCAGGTCCCAAAGATAGCTGGATTCGGCTTCATTGTTTCCATACTCCCAAGTGAACTCAATTGCCCACCCTTGCCTTATTTTATTACTATCGGGGAGGTTTATCTTCATAAAGATATCACTTCTACACAGAAGGAGAATTCGAATTCTAGAGCGAGCCCTCCTTAGCTTTCTGTGCATGGAATAAGCTGCTCGCAAAAGGTTTGAAAGAACATTCCAATAGCTCTCGCTGCCGATTATTGCGCTGTCTAGGCCGTCCAAAGCAAGAACGTGCGTGGCCTCTGTCTCCGCTTCTATGACAGCATTTTCGAGAACTGAAGCCAGTTGATTTGCGTGAATTTCAATACTTCCAGTGTCTTCTCTTTGGAACTCATAAATCCTTTTTGGGAGCGTAAATTTATGCGTTCTCTTCCTTACCTCCCTGATGACTGTCCTAAATTCTCCATCAACCAATCCAGATCTCTTCAGCTTGTTATGGAGGTCTACATAGTCAGGGTCCCTAGAGATATCACTCCCCAAGTCGTTCATCACAGACTCAAAGAGCTTCAGCCAGAGGAACACTGTCCAAGCTAGCTCAGTGCGACCATTCTCGCTTTCTTCACCTATCTTTTTCTCAGCGGCAACAGACTGATGCAAAGACCCAAGGTCGCAGGAATCAACCCTGAATCCTGCTTGCTCCTCTTGTCCTTTAATCTTGAGATACTCTACAACCGTAGACTTTCCCACCCCCTTGGGGCCAATAAGTAGAAAAACTTCTCCGTCTTGGACCTGGTCTACGACGCCCCATGGGTCCATGAAGCTTTTCTTGAAAAGCTTCGGATTTTTCTCTGCCTCGTCCTCCGCCGCAGCTTCGCCGAATTTCAAACTCTTAAAAGGGGTAAGATTCACTGGATTATCCTCACTTGTCAATCGAGTTGATCAACTTCAAAGCTTCCTTCCAGGGGAATAGTTTTCTGAGGCTCCCCCCTTTGCCAGCCTCGTGTGGAGCAAAAATCCCTCTACCAAAAAGGATAGAAACCTTTTCTTTTGCAAGTGACGACAGGCTTCTTTGAAATGGTAGGCGCGCAGAGTAGGCGGAATTAATAAACGGAAGAATGGCAATGGGGATACTAAGTCCTATTGCTTCGTTTACTACGTCGAGGGCGTAGTTGTCGGCGATTCCGTTGGCGAGTTTGTTGATGGTGTTGAAGGTGGCCGGGGCGACGATAATGGCGTCGGCTCTCGGAGAGCGGGGTTGGCCGGGTTTGCGGTGGGTGTGGCGCACTGGGCGGCCGGTCTGCTTTTCCAGAGCCTCGACGTTGATAAAGCTGACCGCCGCCGGGGTGGCGATGACCTGGACGGTCCAGCCTTCCTCCTGGGCCATGCCGACGAGAATTCCGACGTCGGGAGCGGGGCCGGCGGCGCACACCACGATGTAGAGGGTTTTGGTCTGCTGGGTCATGCGGCGATTCCGGCACGCTCGGCGAGTTCGGTCATGTTGGCGCGCAGGTGGCCGGTGGAACGGGCGTGGATGTCGGTGATGACCTGGTGGACGGCCGGGCGGGTCCTCAGCTCCTCGGGGGCGAACCGCTCGGCGGTCATCAGCGCTTCGTAGGCGCGGTCCAACTTGTTCCACTGGGCGTAGGCGCGGGCGGCGTCGATGAACAAGGTGGCTTTGCGTTCGGTGACGTCGATGTTGTCCAACCGGACTTGGCGGGCGTAGTCGATGGCGCTGCCCGCGTCGCCCAGGGCGACGGCGATGTTGACCCGATGGAGGAGAACATTGGTGGGGCCGAAGGCGGTCCACTGGTAGTTGTGGTCTCCGCCGAGTCGGCGGCCCGCCTCCTCGGCCTCGTCCAGCAGAGTGAGGGCCTGGGCGCGGTCCTCGTTCTTGGCGGCGGCTGCGGCTCCCCTCAGCAGCAACGCGCCGTAGACCGAAAGTGAGTCCGGGGACGGTTCGGCGGTGTCGTGGTCGACACGTTCGGCCATGCTGGCGGCGAGCTCGGTGGCCGGGCCGTAGTGGCGGTCCTTCATCAGAGCGTGGGTGACGATGCGGGCGCTGGCGCCGATGGTGGTGGGGTTCTCGCTGCGCTCGGCGGCCTGCATGCTGCGGTCGGCGGCGAGCCACGCCAATCCGCGTTCCTCGGACTTGAGCAGCACGCTGGACGCCACGTGGTACGCCTCGGCCTGGAGGACGTAGGCGGTTCGGAGATCGTCACCGGTGAAGGTGGCCGTGGCGGCGGCGAGCCGGTCCAGCAGTGTGGGAAGTTGCTGGGCCACCGTGCCGTAGTGGCATGCCTGGTAGCCGATCTTGGCCGCCCGTACGGCCTTGGTCAGTGCCTCGACGGTGAGGTTGGGGGCGTGGGCCGTGGTCGGGGTCGTGTAGCGGGTGAGGGCGGCGGCGATGCGGTCCGCGCCGGTCAGTGATCCGGTGGTGGCGGCGATGCCCGCTCCGGCAAGGCTGATGAACTGGCGTCGTTTCACTCGGTCCTCCTTCTCCTCCACGCTAGGCGGGGAGAGTCGGGCCGTGGGGGCCGCGGCCGGTGCACTATCCCCGGTGAGGATGGCCAGGTTCAGGGGTGCCAGACCGAACAGCATGCGTGCCTGGTCGGGCATGCCCAAGCCGTCGGCGATGCGCTCGAACACCTCGAAGGCGGTCACGCGCTTGCGGCCGTTGAGGATTTCGCTGATGCGCCCCTGAGCGATTCCGGTGGCTGCGGCAATCCTGGTCTGACTGGCACCGCCGTAGTGCTGGGCGAACCTGAGCAGACCGGCGACGTCGCGTTCCTGCAAAATCCGGCGCGTTTCTTCACGTTTCCACGCCCATGCAGGAATGGCGATCGGTTCTGGTGCTCGTCCAGCCATCGCGGCCCCTCTCACGGTGGTGGGGTCGTCATTATCCCTACTTGGGATAGCTCGTGGGAATGGGTTTGCGATTTCGACCGCGGAAACCTGGGGTCATGGACGGTGACACGAACACGACGTGCACGAACTGTCGGGGCCGTGGCTGGCGGTGGGTGCGGCTGCGCCGGGGCTTCGACCGGACGACCATGGCCGGGCTGCGGGTGGAGCCTCAGCGGCAGGACTGCTGGGACTGTGCGGGATCGGGTCGGATCGCGGTTGCCTCGGTCGGGGAGACGGCGGCGTGATGGCCTCGACGCGGCAGGCGGGGCATCTCAACGCGCTGCGGGTCCGTCTGGACTGGCTGGGCCTCGGCGCTCGTTTCGTTCCGGTGCTGGGTGAGCTGCGGGTGGAGCATCCCGGCTATGTGGGGCCGGTGTGGGTCTCGGCCACCGAACGCGGGGCCTACGTGCTGCGGGACGGTTTCTACCGGCGGGCGCTGTGCGCGGACTCCCATGAGGCGGCCTACCAACTGGTGCGTTACTTCCGGGCGCGGTTGGTCGTCCGGTGACGGGCTCCGAATTGG
Organism: Thermobifida halotolerans; assembly: GCF_003574835.2. NCBI lineage: Bacteria > Bacillati > Actinomycetota > Actinomycetes > Streptosporangiales > Nocardiopsidaceae > Thermobifida > Thermobifida halotolerans. Next base: position 3,807,008 of record NZ_CP063196.1, read on the forward strand.
AAGCGTCGATAGCGCGGCTGCGCGGGTTGATCGCCCGGGAGTTGCAGCGGGAGTTCTCCGGTGCGATCGTGCGTCCGCTTCCCGAGGGCGGATGGGTGGCGGTCTATCGCGGAACGCCCGTGACGGCGGGGGATGCGGTGATGCTGCGCGCCCGACTGGCGGCGATGAACAGTAGCTCCGTGGAGGTCCTCGACCTGCTGTGGAGCCTCTACGGCGGTTGACTGTGACAGGTTCTCCTGTCAGTGTCACTTGATAGTTCATGTTGGTTGAGCTGGGATGGAAACAACGATGGCTGGCGGCGAGCGCAAGTATGAGCGGGTGGCGCGGATCATCCGCGAACGCATCGCCTCGGGGGTCTACCGGCTGGGCGACGCCCTTCCCTCAGAGGGGAAGCTGAGCGAGGAGTTCGAGGTCTCGCGGCCCACGGTGATCAACGCCCTCAACGTGCTGCGGGATGAGGGGCTGATCTACACCCAGACCGGTTCAGGTTCCTACGTGCGTGCCGCCAAACCCAAGGTCGCCGAGGAGTCCGCGCGTCCCGGCCTGGAACTGCTGGAGGGCTCCGAGGAAGAGCAGGCGGCCGAACTGCTGCAAGCCGGGATCGTGGTGGCTCCTCCTCGGGTGGCCGGTCTGCTGGACCTCCCCGCTCCGGCCAAGGCGTTCCTACGTCAGTACGTGATCAGCGACGATGACGGGCCGACCGAACTGGTCTCGGCCTGGTTTCCGCTGGAACTAGCCTCCGGCACCCGGTTCGCCTCCCCTGAACCGCTGGGACCGAGCATCCGCCGTCACCTCTTCGAGCGCAAGAAGATCCGCTTGGACTACGCGGTGGAGCGCACCATCGCCCGTGCGGCCACACCGGAGGAAGCCCAGGTGTTGGAGATCGCGGCCGGTGCTCCGGTGCTCAACATCGTGGTGACCGGGCACGACGTCGACGGTGCGGCCCTTCAGATGATCGACGCCGTTCTTCCCGGCGACCGGCACGAACTTCGGGACGTCTACCCGCTCCACTAGTTCTGTCAGGAAATCCACCGAATCGAACTTGACCTATCAGGTCCGCACACCTACTCTCGAACCACAACCTGATAAGTCAGGTTGTGGTTCTTCTCTTTCCTGATAGATGGGATTTGGTCTGATGGCGATTCAGGGTGCGTTGCCGGTGGCGTTCGGGACGGTGTTCCCGCACGGGGCGTTCGCGCTGGGGGTGGAGGCGATTACCGACTTCGAGACCAAGCGGCCCCAGCTCGACAAGGAGTCGGGCCTGCCGTTGTGGGCGGTGGAGGTGATCGACGCCGATCCCAACGCGCGGGGCAAGGCCAAGTCGGTGAAGGTCAAGGTGGCGGCCGAGGTCTGCCCGACCCTGCCCGATGAGGTGGCGGGGCTGCCGTTCCGGCCGGTGGAGTTCGAGGGCATGTCGGTCATGCCCTACGTGGATGACTCCGGGCGCCGTCCTCGGGTGGCCTACTCGCTGCGGGCACGCGGCCTCAAGGCTCCCGGTGCTGGTGCTCGCCGTGCGGCCAAGGACGCCGCCTAATCCCTCCTGATGTGTAAGCGGGGCGGCTGATGCGCCAACATCCGCCGCCCCTTCAACCCCTCCGTATTTCCGTTCGGCTTCCCAACCGATGAACCACAGAAGAGGTGTGTCTGATTATGGCTGACCAGCCCTCTCCCGTCTCTCCTCGGGAGATCTCCGAGTTCCTGGCCCTGGTCCGTGAACGCTCGAAGAACCGCGCGCCGTCGACTCCGGCGGAAGACGTGGCGTTCTTCGAGCGCAAGGCGGACCTGCTCACCCGGATCGCCGCTGACTCCGTCGACCCGGAAGCCTTCGAGGTGGCGGCGATCGCGCGTGCCCAGCTCGACGCCGCCCGCGCTCGCCTGGCTCGCTCGACGGGGGGTGGGTGCTGATGTGGTGGTCTCCTCGTCCGGCGTCTCAGCAGGTGCAGGCGACGACTCCGGTTCCGGCGCAGGCGTTCCGGTTCGCCGCTCCGGTGTTGCCCACTCCGGTGGCGCTGATCGTGGCCCGCTGGCTGGCCCGGCTGGTGGTCCTGGTGGTCAAGCTGCCGTTCCGCTTCCCCGTGGCCGTGGCTGCGGCCGTCGCCTCGTTCCTCGTCTGGCGCGCCTTCGGCTGGATCACCGTGGCCGTGGCCTGGTCGCTGGTCGATGTCGGGTTGTTGGTGTGGTGGCGGCGCTGGCCGGTCTCGTTTCGCCGCTGGGTGGGGCTGCGCGTGCTCGCGGCCTGGCGGTGGTGGTGGGTGTATGCGCGGCAGTGGCAACCGGTGCTCGTGGTGGCCGGGCTGGCCGAGACCTACCAGGAACGCCAATACCTCCCCAGGATTCGGCGGGTGACCTGCTCGGCGTGGGCCGACCGGGTCCGCGTGCGCCTGGTCGCCGGAACCACACCCGCGGACTTCGAGAACCGGGTTGCCGAGTTGGCGCACGGGTTCGGCGCGCCTTCCTGCCGCGTGACCGTACTCGGGCCGCGGGATGTGGTTCTGGAGTTTCCCCGGTGGGACACCCTCGCCGAACCGATTGCCGCGCTCGACGTTCCGACCGTCCCTGACCTCGGCGCACTGCCCGTGGGGCTTCAGGAGGACGGCACGCCGTGGCGGCTGAGGCTGCATGGGACTCACGTCCTGGTGGTGGGGGTGACCGGCTCGGGCAAGGGGTCGGTGCTGTGGTCGGCGATCCGCGCCATGCTCCCCGCTCTGGAGGACGGCACCGCGCAGGTGTGGGCGGTGGACCCCAAGCGCATGGAACTGTCCTACGGGCGCTCGCTGTTCGCCCGCTACGCCGACACCGGGGAAGCGGCGGTGGCCCTGCTCGAAGAAGCGGTGGCCCAGATGCGGGAGCGGGCCGAACGGTACGCGGGCCGCCAACGCTCCCACACTCCCACGACCGAGGACCCGTTCACGGTGGTGGTCCTCGACGAGGTGGCGTTCCTGACCGCCTACCACCCCGACCGGGACGTGCGCCGCCGCGCCGAGAACGCGATTGCCACGCTCACCAGTCAGGGCCGGTCGGTGGGGTTCTGCGTCCTTGCCGCCCTCCAGGACCCGCGCAAGGAAGTCATGAACCTGCGCAACCTGTTCCCCGACAAGATCGCCCTGCGCCTGGACGAAGCGAGTCAGGTGGACATGGTCCTCGGCGAAGGCGCACGCGACCGGGGCGCGAACGCCCACCTGATCGACTCCACCCTTCCCGGGGTCGCCTTCGTGCGGTTGGAGGGCTCGCCCATGCCGGTCCGCGTGCGGGCGGCGTATGTGTCCGATGACGACATCGACACCATGACCGCCAATCACGCCCCGACCTCGTCGTCGGGGCTGTGCGCGGTGGGAGGGGCCGCGTAGATGCCCACACCGACCGGGAAGACCACGCGCGCCGAACGTCTGGCTCAGCCGTTGGCGCGGGACGTGGCCGAACAGATCGCCGCAGACCACGGGGTGTGCATCCGCCCGGTGAGTCTGCGGCGCATCGACACCGCCACCGGGGCCACCGAGGTCATCGACGTCCCCTGCGGGTCCACGCTGGAATCCCGCTGTCCGGCGTGTGCTCGCCGCAAGCGGTCCCTGCGGCGTTCGCAGTGTGAGGAGGGCTGGCACCTGGCCGAGGAACCGACCGTGGTTTCCGATGATCCCTCCGAGGTGCAGCGGGCCTGGGTGGAGCGGCGGGCCGTGGTCACGGCTGAGCGGGACCGGCTGGCCTCCTGCGGCGCTGACTCTGAGGCCCTGGCCGAACTGGATGCGGCGATCGCGGACCTTGACGAAGAGATCGCCGCCTCGGGGCTGCGGGGCAAGGCCGCTCCGGCTCCCTCCTCGGCAGCGGCGACTCGCTCTCGGCGGGTGCGGTCCACTCGGCGGCGGCAGGACGCTCCGGAGTTGCCCAAGCGGCCGATGGTGCGGCGCACCGTGGGCAGGGCCTTCACCGACCCGGACTCGGGCAAGGTGTTCCGGCCGTCGCTGTTCGTCACCCTGACCTGCGACACCTACGGGCGGGTGCGCTCCGACGGAACACCGGTTGATCCTGCGACGTACGACTATCGGCGGGCCGCACGCGACGCCCTGCACTTCTCCAAGCTGGTGGACCGGTTCGTGCAGAACCTCCGCCGCGTCGCGGGCTTCGAGGTGCAGTACTTCGCCACGGTGGAGCCGCAACGCCGGTTGGCTCCGCATCTGCACATGGCGATTCGGGGCACGATTCCGCGCGCTGAGTTGCGGCAGATCGCGGCGGCGACCTACCACCAGGTGTGGTGGCCCTCGACCGACCGGGTTGTCTACGACGGCGACCACCTGCCCGTCTGGGACGAAGAAACGGGCTCCTACTTCGACCCGGCGACCGGGGAAGTCCTGCCTTCTTGGGATGAGGCCCTCGACGCACTCGACGCCGACCCCAACGCGCAACCCCTGCACGTCTGTCGGTTCGGCCCTCAAGTGGACGCCAAAGGCGTGCTCGCGGGCTCTGCGGACGCCGACCGCTGCGTCCGCTACCTGGCCAAGTACCTGACCAAGGACATCGCCGAATGCCACGCCGTGGAAACCGTCGCGCAGGAACAGCACGTGGACCGGCTACTCGACGCCCTGCGCTATGAACCCTGCTCGCCTCGGTGCGCGAACTGGCTGCGCCACGGCATCCAACCCAAAGACGCCAAAGCCGGACTGCGGCCGGGCTTCTGCACCTCCAAAGCCCACCGGCGCGAACACCTCGGCTACGCGGGCCGTCGGGTGCTGGTCTCGCGCAAGTGGTCCGGCAAGACCCTCGCTGACCACAAGGCCGACCGCCTCGCCTGGGTCCTGCGCACCCTCGGCCTCGACCCGGACAACCCCGGCCACGCCCAGGAGGACGCGCAACCCGCCGCCTTCCCCCTGCGCGCACTCGGCGGCGGCGGTGACCACGTCGCCTGGGAACTGGCCCGACCCACCGACCCGGACGTGCCACCTCGTGAGCACCGCCTGTTGCGGGCGGTTGGCGAGACGTTGAAACGCCGCGCGGCACTCCAGGCGGCACAGCAGACCACTCTTTCGGCAACTGAACAGAGGGCAGCATGACCACCCCCCCGCGTCTCCTCCTGACCGTTCCCGAAGCCGCGCGCGTGCTGGCGATCTCCCGAAGCAAGCTCTACGAACTGCTCGCCTCCGGGGCGGTGCGCTCGCTGCGCATCGGCGGTTCCCGCCGTATCCCCGTCTCGGCGCTGGACGACTACGTCTCCGGGCTCCTCGACCAGGAGGAGGCGGCCTGATGGGCAAGCTCCGCGACGGCGTGATGAAACGCGGCAAGACCTGGTCCTACGTCATCCGCGTACCCGACCCGGAAACCGGGGTGAGCAAACCCAAGTGGGTCGGCGGCTTCGCCACCGAGGACGAAGCCAAGGCCGCCCGCGACGAAGCACGGGTCAAGGCCCGGCGCGGCGAGTACATCGAACGCTCTGACCTGACCGTGGCGGACTACCTCGCCGAGTGGCTGGACGGGCACGCGATGGAGGTCAAACCGCGCACGCTCGACGACTACCGCAACTGCATCCGGCTGTACGTGCTGCCGCGCATCGGGTCGGTGAAGGTCCAGGCGCTGCGGCCGTCCACGTTCACCAGGCTCTACCGGGACCTGCGGGCTCGCGGCGGCAAGGGCGGGCGTCCGCTGGCGGTGAGCACGGTGACCCATCTGCATGCCGTACTGCGCAAGGCGTTCCGCGACGCCGTGGAGGTCGACCAACTCCTACCCAGCAACCCGGTGGAGCGGGCCAAGCGGCCCCGGGACGTCTACCGGGAGGTGGGCGACGTCTGGACCAAGGCGCAACTGCGGGCCTTTCTGGAGGTCGCGCGCGGGCATCGCCTGTTCGCGTTCTTCCACCTGGCGGCCTACACCGGGGCGCGTCGGGGTGAGCTGCTGCACCTGCGGTGGCCTGACGTCGACCTCGACGGCGGGCGCATCACCATCACCGGGTCCACTGCGGTGGTCGGCGGGGTCCGGGTGGAGGGCACCACCAAGAGCGGCCGGTCCCGGGTGGTGACCATCGACGCCGGGACGGTGGGGGTGCTGCGCGCGCACCGTGTTCGGCAGTGCGAGGAGGCCGAGACTGCGGGTGAGGAGTGGCGCGGTGATCCCAACGGCTACGTGTTCACCACGGCGTGGGGTGAGCCGGTCTACCCGGACACGGTGACCGGGCTGTTCCGTACCTTCATCAGGATGCACAACGCTCCGACCGACCGTCCGGCTCCGGCTGAACCTCTCCCCCTGGCCCGGCTGCACGACCTGCGGCACCTGCACGCGACCACACTGCTCATGGCGGGCGTTCCGGTCCACGTGGTGGCGGCTCGGCTGGGCCACGCCGATCCGGCGATCACGTTGCGGGTCTACGCGCACGTGGTGCGCGACGCCGAGACGGCGGCGGCCGACGTCTTCGCCCAGGCGCTCGGCGACGTCGACGGCTGAGCGCGTGTTAGCAAGGGCGTTAGCAAAGGGCCTCTCCCAGCACTGGGAGAGGCCCTTTGGTCTGCGAGCCGCCTGAGGGAATCGAACCCTCGACCTACGCATTACGAGTGCGTCGCTCTGGCCGACTGAGCTAAGGCGGCATCGCCTCGGGGTGAGGCGGTGCCAGTCTAGCGTGTCCCGAGGCGTGGCCGAAACCGATGTCGGCCGGGTCAGCAGGCCAGGCGCGAAGGCAGGTCGCGGGTGTCGGGGAACCGGTCGAGGTAGGTGGAGAGGGCGAACTCCAGGAACCGCGACACGTCCCCCAGCGTGCTGGCCAGGCCGACGGAGACCCGGATCGCTCCGGCTGTGGGCATGCCGACGGCCGCCAGCACCTCGTCGAGGGTGGAGGCGGTGCGCAGCCCCGGCAGTCGCAGGTCCTCGCGGTGCAGCTCGAAAGCCGCCTCGCCCGCCCCCGGGTTACAGAAGCAGCCGGTGCGCAGGGAGATGTTGGCCGCCGCCGCGTCGCGGGCGACCACACGCTCGTCGACGACGCGGCCCGCCGGGTCGAGGAAGTTGAAGGCGACCGTGCCGCCACGCGCCTCGGTGGAGGTGGGCCCGTAGACCCGTACCAGCGGCGTCCCGGTGGAGTGGCGGGCCTCGGTCAACCGGTCGAGCAGCCATCCGGTGAGACATCGCACCCTGGTGTGCACGGTGTCCATCCCGATCGCCGACAGCCAGCGCAGCCCCACCTCCACGTCCGGGATCGACAGGTAGTTCACGGTGCCGTCCTCGAAGGCCGCGGCCCCGTCGGCCAGGTGGTACCAGTCGCCGAGCACGCTGGCGGCCTGGATCGTGCCGCCCGCGAACCAGGGCCGCTCCAGGCGCGCCAGCGCCTCCCTGCGCGCCACCAGACAGCCCAGGCCGGTCGGGTACCCGAAGAGCTTGTACCAGCTCACCGGCATGAAGTCGGGTTTGGTCCGGCTCAGGTCGATCCGGTTGGCGGGCGCGTAGGCGGCCGCGTCCAACAGCACGTCGAAGCCGTGGCGGTGGGCGAGGTCGATCCACTCCAGCGGATGCTGCACCCCGGTGAAGTTGCTCTGCGCCGGGTAGGCGAACAACCCGAAGCGTGCGCCGCCGTCGCCGTCGGGGGAGAACGGGCGCAGCGCCGAGGGCGCGGGGCGGTCCAGCGAGGCGCGCACCTCGGCCTCGGCGGCGCGCAACTCGGGCGGGACCAGGTCGACGGTGTCGATCTGCGCTCCCCTGGCCCGCGCGAACTCGCGGATCCCGTTCACCGAGTTGTGGTTGTCGGCCAACTGCACGAACCGCGTTCCCGGCTCGAACGGGTAAGCCTCCCCCACCAGGTGGCACGCCCCCGTGGCGTTGGGGGTGAAGACGGCCGTGTACTCCTCGGGGGAGGCGTTGAAGAAGCGCAGCACCGCGGCCCTGGCCCGCTCCACGAGCGCGGTGGAGGCCTCCGAGGTCGGGTTGGCCGAGTGGGGGTTGCCGAAGCACTGCCCCTCCACCCGTCGGGTGTGCGCTTTGACCTGCGCCTCGGCTGGCAGTCCGCCGCCGGTGTAGTCCAGGTAGAGGTGGTTTCTGTCGTCGAGGTAGCGGTACTCGGTCGCCCGGAGTTCGTCGAGCACGGCCGTGTCGACGTAGTCGGGGTAGGCGTCGACGAACGCGGTCTGCCCCGGAATCACCGACGACCGCGCCGGATGTGTCGCGGTGCCGCCGGTTGCCGTCCCGGAGGCGACCGGAACCGAGAGGTCTCTCATCCGCTTCATACCGTTCCCCCCGCTTTGTACCGTCCCCAGAGGGGCATTCCCCCGACACAGGCGGTGTCTCGACTCCGGGGTGAACTTTGGGCAGACTTTAAACAGCTCAGGGTAGTCGCTGGGATCGCATGCGTCTTCGCGTCGGAGGCGCGGCGCCCCTGTCCGGGGACCGTCCGGGACGAAGCTTCGGGCAGCGCCCGCTCTCACCTCGCCTGACCACTGGAGCGCGTGTCCGACACGTCGTCTCGCGGCTCACAGACGGTTCCGTCTTCGGGGACTTCCGTGCCCAGCAGGTAGGAGTCGACGGCCCGGTCGACGCAGGCGTCACCGGACCGGTAGGCGGTGTGTCCGTCCCCCTCCCAGGTGAGCAGCACCCCCGAGTCCAGGGCTTCGGCCAGTTCCTCGGACCATTCATACGGGGTGGCGGAGTCCCGGGTGGTGCCCACGACCAGGATGGGCGGCGCGCCGTCGCCGTCGATCTCGGCGACCGCGTCCTCGCGGGCCTCCTCGGGCCAGTAGGCGCAGGGCAGCGCTCCCCAGGCCAGTGACGGCCCGAACAGCGGCGACGCCTGCGCGGCGGTGCGCGCGGCCTCCTCGTAGACGCCGATGTCGCGGGGGGCGGGCCGGTCCGCGCAGTTCACCGCGACCAGCGCGGCCATGGAGTTCTGGTAGGTCTCGCGGTCACCGCGCTTGTACAGGACGTCGCCGAGCCGCAGCAGTTCGGTGCCGTCGCCGCCGTTGATCGCCTCGTCGAGGCCGGTGCGCACCCGAGGCCAGAACGACTCGCTGTACAGCGCGGCGAGCACGCCCAGTTCGACGCGGGGCCGGTTGGCTTCACGGTGGTCGATCCGGTTGGCCAGCGGCTCCCGCGCGGCGCGCTCCAGCAGCTCCCCGATCCGCGCGACACCGTCGTCCACGGTGGTGTCGGCTCCGTCCGCCAGCGGGCAGTCGGGGCGGCTCAGGCAGTCCTCGACGAAGGCGCGCAGCGCCGTGGTGAAGCCGCCCGCCTGTTCGACGCTGGTCTCCAACTGGCCGCCGTGCGGGGGGACCGCGCCGTCCAGCACCAGGGCGCGCACGTTGCCGGGGAACAGTTCGGCGTAGTGGGCGCCGATGGAGGTGCCGTAGGACTTGCCGAGGTAGGTGAGGCCGTCGTCGCCGAGCAGTTCCCGGAGCACGTCCATGTCCCGTGCGACGTCGGCGGTGCCCACGTGGTGGATCAGGTCGCCGGAGCGTTCCCGGCACGCCTCGACGAAGTCGCGGTTGAGGTCGGCGATCTCCTCGACTCCCGCGTCGGTGACCTCGGTGGGGTCGCCGTCGCCGTCGACGCTGTCGAACTGGAAGCCGAAGTATTCGTCCAGTTCCGCGCTGCTCAGGCAGTACACCGGGGTGCTCTGCCCCACGCCGCGCGGGTCGAAGCCGACGATGTCGAAGCGTTCACGCAGCTGTTTGCTGACGGCCGCGGAGGCGGAGGTGACGTAGCCGAGCCCGGAGCCGCCCGGTCCGCCGGGGTTGAGCACCAGTGAGCCGATCCGGTCGTCACCCGACGCGGGCAGCCGCTTCACCGCGATCTCCAGGCGCTCCCCCGCGGGATCGTCGTAGTCCACGGGGACCTCGAAGGTGCCGCACCAAAAACCGTCGCCGCAGTCCTCCCAGTCGATGCCCTGCTGGTGGAAGGCGGCCAGCGGGTCGTCTCCCGTTCCGGACTCCTGTGCGCGGTCCGACTCAGCGCATCCCGTCGCCAGCAGCGCCACCGCCAGCGCCGCGCCGATCCAGCCCTTCGCTTCCACTCGCTCCCGCTCTCCGTGTGCCGCCCCGGTGGGCGCTCTCGTATGCCTGCCTGGGGCCGCAGACGTCCGCGCGGTCGCACGCGCAGCGCCGTCCGCCGGCGTTGAGGCGGACCACGACCTTCTCCGCCGGAACCTCGTGTCCGACGACGACACCGTCGCCGTCGGGGGTGCGCACCCGGCTGCCTCGGGGAAGGTCCGCCCTGAACTCCCGGTACAGCTCGTGTTCGTATCTCAGACAGCACATGAGTTTGCCGCAGGCGCCGGAGATCCGCATCGGGTTGGGGGGCAGGTTCTGCGCCCTGGCCATGCGCATGGTCACCGGCTCGAAGTCGGTGAGGAAGGTGGCGCAGCACAGGTCGCGCCCGCACGGGCCGATGCCGCCCTGGATCCGCGCGCCGTCGCGTGCGGGGACCCTGGTGAGCCGTACCCGTGCGTCCAGGGTACGGCCCAGTTCCCGCAGCAGGGCGCGAAAGTCCACCCTGGACGGCGCGGTGAAGTAGACGGTGAAGGTGTTGCCCGCGGTGGCGTGGTCGACGCCGATGACCCTCATGTTCAGTCCGTGTGCGCGGATCAGCCGTTTGGCGGTCCGGCGCGCCTCGGCCCGGCGGCGGCGGGCGTGTTCGGCGCGGGCCAGGTCCTCCTCGGTGGCGATGCCCTGGCACACGGGGAGACCGTCGACGTCCTCACCGACCCACTGCGGCGCCCACACGCACTCGGCGACCTCGGGGCCCTCGTCGGTGGGTACGAGCACCTTGTCGCCCACGCGGGGGCTGGTCTGTCCCGGGTCGAGGTAGTGGAGCTGTCCGTACCGTTCGAAGCTCACCGCCATCATCATGGGCATGGGGGTCAGCCTAGGCGTCGGCGGGCGGGCGGTGCCAGGGGCGGCCGTGTCGGTCTCACCCCAGGTACAGCGACGCCGTCATCGCCTCCATGGCGATCTGGGGGTGGACGTTGGCGCCGATGCGGCGGCGGCACTCCATGATGGCGTCGATGCGGCGCAGGGTGGCCTCGGGGGTCGAGGAGCGGGCGACGCGGCGCAGGTCGGCGTCGTGGTCGCCGCTGGACAGTTCCACGGACGCGCCGAGTTGGACGGCGAGTACGTCGCGGTAGAAGGCGACCAGGTCCATCAGGGAGGTGTCGTAGGCGTCGCGTTTGAGGCGGGTGGCGCGGCGCTTCTGGCGCTCCTCCAGTTCCTTGATGGCTCCGGCCGCGCCCCGCACGGCCCTGGCCACGCCCCTGCCGGTGGCTCCCTCGCCGAACGCGGCCTTGAGGTCGGCCTTCTCCTGCTCGTCGAGGGCCGCCGTGGTCTCCTTGGCCTCGGCCTCGGCGATCTCGTACAGCCGCGCGGCGGCCTGGACGCAGGCGCCCAGGCTGTCGAGGCGGGCGGGAATGGCGAGGATCTCCTGGCGCCGTTCGCGGGCGGTCTGGTCGGTGGCCAGGGTGCGGGCCCGTTCGAAGTGCCCGGCCGCGGCGCGCGCCGCCTCGGCCGCGCGCCCCGGGTCGACGCCGTCGCGGTCGACCAGCGCCTCGACGACCGCCCGGGTGGCGGGGGTGCGCAGGGTCACCAGGCGGCAGCGGGAGCGGATGGTGACGAGCAGGTCTTCGGCGGTGGGCGTGCACAGCAGCCACACCGTGCGCGCGGCGGGTTCCTCCACGGCCTTGAGCAGGGCGTTGGAGGCGGCCTCGGTGGCACGGTCGGCGTCCTCGAACAGCACCACCCGGAAGCGGCCCCCCGTGGGGCTGGAGGCGGCGCGCATGACCAGTTCGCGGGTCCGCTCCACGCCGAAGCTGAGCCCACTGGGGCGCACGTACAGCACGTCGGGGTGGGTGCCGGCGAACACCTGGTGGCAGGAGGGGCAGTGGCCGCAGCCGCCGTCGGGGCACTGCAGGGCGGCGGCGAACGCCCGCGCCGCCTGCGCCCGTCCCGATCCGGGCGGTCCGGTGAACAGCCACGCGTGCGTCATGCCCGCGCCGTCACCGCCCGCGAGCAGGTCGTCGGCCGCGCGCGCGGCCGAGTGCAGCTGCTCGATCACCGTGTCCTGGCCCACCAGGTCGTCGAAGACGCTCATCACCGCTCAGCATAGGAGGACACGCCGACATCGGGGGCGGGTTCGGCCGTGTCCCCGGGACGGTCGCCGCGGCCCACCGCCGTGCCCAGCAGTTCGCACAGGGCCCGGCGTTCGGCGTCGGTCAGGCAGCCCAGCGGGGAGTCCTCGGTGAGCAGGTCGAGCAGCCGCGCCCGCAGGGCCGTGCCGCTGTCGGTGAGGACCAGCCGCCTGACCCGCCGGTCGGCGGGGTCGAGACGGCGTTCCAGGAGACCGCGGCGTTCCAGCCGGTCCACCACGAAGGTGACGTTGGACGGTTCGCAGCACATCCGCGCCGCGAGTTCGCGCATGGTCAGCGGGCCGGTGAGTTCGCGCAGGGCGACGGCCTGGGTGGCGGTCAGTTCGAGTCGGTCGCCGCGGGAGCGCACGTGGGCGTCGATGCGTCGGGCCAGTTCGGCGACCAGGCCGCAGATCTGCGCGTCGGCGTCGGACGGGGAGGTGGGAGCGGGATCGCTGGCCATGGACCCACTTTAGCCAGACCAGACAAACTTCTAGCTATAATCTTTTCAGTTAGTACTTCATGGTGGTCGACCACTCCACACACCGACACAAGAGACAGAACTCCATGCACTCCACTCGCCCTCTTCACCTCGGCATCCTCGGCGCGGGCCGGATCGGCTCGACGCTGGCCCGCCACTGGGTCCGTGCCGGACACACCGTGGTCCTGGGGTCGCGCTCCCCCGAACGCCTCACCGACCTGGTCGGGGAACTGGGACCGCGGGCCTCGGCCGACACCGCGCCGCGGGCCGCCCGGCACTCCGACGTCGTCGTGCTGGCCGTCCCCCACACGGCGCTCGCCGCGACGCTCGACGCCGTGGGCACGGCCCTGGACGGCAAGGTGGTCGTCGACACCACCAACCCCGTGACCTTCTCCCCCGACGGACGCATCGTCTCCACCCTTCCCGAGGGGCGGACCGCCGGGGAGGCGACCGCAGCACTGCTCCCCCGCTCCCGGGTGGTGCGCGCCTTCACCCACGTGATGTACGAACTGCTGGCGTCCCGGGGCCTGGCCCAGCCGCTGCTGTGGGCGATGACGATCGCCGGGGACGACGCCGACGCCAAGCGGACCGTCGCCGACCTGGTCCGCGACACCGGGTTCACCCCCGTCGACATCGGCTCGCTCGCCGAGTCCGCGCCGCTGGACCCGGGCGGGGCGCTCTTCCCGCAGACGTCCACCGCGGCGGATCTGCTCGCCAGGATCGCCTGACACACGAAGAAGGGGCGGCGCCGTGCCGCGGCGCCGCCCCTGCCGACCCGTCGGGTCACTCCTTGATGATCGGGATCATCCCGGTGATCTGCTCGGCGTCGTCAGGCACCGGGTCGGGCAGCAGCGGCCGCAGGTGCCGCCGGATGGCCCGGGTGACGGCCTCCTGCGGCTCCTGGGCGTCCAGCACCAGGTAGCGTTCGGGCTCACGGTCGGCCAGTTGCAAGAAGCCGCGGCGGACCCGCTCGTGGAACTCCAGGGACTCCGACTCCAGCCGGTCGGCGGGTCGGTCGGCGTGCCGCCTGAGCCCCTCCTCCACGGGCAGGTCCAGCACGATGGTCAGGTCCGGCACCAGCCGCCCGGTGGCCCAGTCGTTGAGCCGGGCGACCTCGTCCCCGTCCAGGTCGCGACCGGCGCCCTGGTAGGCGAGGGTCGAGTCGACGTAGCGGTCGCTGATGACGATCGCGCCCCGCTCCAGGGCGGGCCGGATCACCGTTTCGACGTGTTCGGCGCGGTCGGCCGCGTACAGCAGCACCTCGGTCCGCGCGGCCATGCCCGCGTGCGCCTTGTCCAGCAGCATCGTGCGCAGCCGCATGCCCAGCTTGGTGGCTCCCGGTTCGCGGGTGGTCAGCACGTCGAAGCCCTCCTCGCGCAGCCACACCGCGATCTCGCGGACCTGGGTGGACTTGCCGGAGCCCTCACCGCCCTCCAGCACCACGAACAGTCCGCCGGGCCGTTCGGGGGCGTCGTCCCCGGGCTTCCCGCCTCCCAGCGCGGTCCTGAGTTCGGCCAGCAGCGACACCTCGTGGTTGTCGTTCACCTGCCAGTAGGTGACCAGCGCCACCAGGATCAGCAGCGCCGCGGCGATCAGGAGCACCCCGGCCGACCCGTGGAAATCGTAGGCCAGCTCGCCCGCCTCGAAGCGGCGGGAGCCCATCGCTGCCGCGACCAGCGGAGCCGCTGCGGCCGAGCCCATCAGCACGACCCGGGCCATGGCGTGCAGGAACGCGAGGGTGCGGCCGCGGATGTCGCCCTCGACCTCCTGGCCCAGCATCGTCAGGCCGATCGCCCAGGCGATTCCCGCGCCGACGCCCAGGGCCGTGGTGAGCACCGCGGCCAGGACCATGTCGTTGACCAGTCCGACCAGCAGCAGCGCCACCCCGGACAGGCCCAGGGACAGGCCGAACAGGCGGCGGCGGCTGAGGTCGCGCAGTATCCGGGGACCGGCGAACATGCCGACCGCCATCCCGGTGAAGACCGCCGCGAACAGCACACCGAATCCGGCGTTGCCCGCGCCGAGGCTGGTCACGAAGATCCGTGCCACGCCGATGACCGCGCCGCCCGCGGCGGACGCGCCGAGCATGCCCAGCAGCAGGCCGCGTACCAGCCTGGTGGTTCCGGCGAACCGCAGGCCCTCCCAGATCGCGCGGAACGTCGACGGTCGGGTGGGGCTGTCGGAGCCGCGTGTGACGGGGATCGGCAGCCGCCAGGCGACGACGGCGGCGACGAGGAAGGCGACGCCGTTGGCGTAGAGGGCGAAGTCCGCCTCGGGCGTCCGCAGCGCGGGGAAGAGGCCGCCCAGCAGCGTGCTGAGGGCGGCCAGCAGCGCGAACAGTCCCGCGGCCACCGGCGCCGCGCCGTAGGTGGTGAGCAGGTTGAGCTGGTCGGCCTGCTCCAGCCGGTGCTTGGGCACCAGGGTGGGCACGGTGGCGTCCCTGGCGGACGCCCGGAACAGCGCCGCGCACCCGGCGAGGAAGTTGGCGATGAGCAGCCAGTCCAGGCGTCCGACGATGGGGATCGAGACGTAGAGCAGACCGCGGAGGATGTCGCTGACGACCATGGTGAGGCGGCGGTCGACGCGGTCGGCCAGCGCTCCGGCGATCGGGCCGAGCAGCACCGAGGGGAGCACCCTGAGGACCACCACGCCGCTCACCGCGAAGTACCGCACGACCGCTTCCTCGCCCTGGGTGAGGATGGCGGCCAGGGAGATGAGTGCCAGGAGGCTCAGCCAGTCACCGAGGCTGGACAGGGACAGCGAGATCCACAGCCGCCGGAACGGCGTGATCGCGAGAACGGTGCGCGCCTCGCCGGGCGCTCCGAGGGGTGCGGGTCGGCTCATGGCGAACAGCGTAGCGACGGGGACGAATCATGCAACGCTTACGGACAGCCCATTACCGGCAATTCCGGACATCTCTCCAGTTCTTCGGCAGCCACGATTTTTCTTCCCGGAAAGCGCGTGGGGGAGGATCCCGGGCACCCCGGGACCCTCCCCCACGCGGCGGCGGTTCAGGACTTCCTGGTGGTGTTCCTCTTTGCTGCCGTCTTCTTGCCCGTGGTCTTCTTGGCGGCCGTGCGCGTGGCCGGCTTCTTCGCCGGGGCCTTGGCGCGGCGGTCGGCCAGCAGCTCGGCGGCGCGCTCCACCGTGATCGACTCCACCGCGTCCCCCCTGCGCAGGGAGGCGTTGCTCTCGCCGTCGGTGACGTAGGGACCGAAACGGCCCTCCTTGATCACCATGGGCCTGCCGGTCTGGGGGTCCTCGCCGAGTTCGCGCAGCGGCGGCGCGGCGGCGCGGCGGCCCCGCTTCTTCGGCTGCGCGAACAGCTCCCTGGCCTGCTCGATGGTGACCGTGAACATCTGCTCCTCGGTCTCCAGCGAACGGCTGTCGCCGCCCTTCTTCAGGTACGGCCCGAACCGTCCGTTGTGCGCCGTGACCTGCTCGCCGTCGATCTCGCCGACCACGCGCGGCAGCGACAGCAGCCTGAGCGCGTCCTCCAGGGTGACCGTGTCCAGCGACATGGACTTCAGCAGCGACGCGGTGCGCGGCTTGGGCGCGGCCGTCTTCTTCCGTCCCTTCGCCTTGGTCTCGGCGGCCTCGGACTCCTCGATGACCTCGGTGACGTAGGGGCCGAACCGGCCGCTCTTGGCCACGATCGTGCGCCCCGTCTCCGGGTCCTTGCCGAGTTCGCGGTCCCCACTGGGCTGGGCGAACAGCTCCTCGGCCCGCTCCCTGGTCAGCTCGTCGGGGGCGAGGTCCTCGGGCACGTTGACCCGCTGGCCGTCCCGCTCCAGGTAGGGGCCGTAACGGCCGACCCGCAGCACGATGTCGGTGTCGGGCAGCGGGAAGGAGCTGATCTCCCTGGGGTCGATCTCCCCGAGGTGGTCGCCCACCAGCTCCTTCAGCCCGGCCTCGCCGTCGGCGCCGAAGTAGAACCGGCGCAGCCACGGCACCCGTTCGGCCTCGCCGCGCGCGATGGCGTCGAGCATGTCCTCCATGCGCGCGGTGAAGTCGTAGTCGACCAGGTGGCCGAAGTGGCGCTCCAGCAGTTGCACCACGGCGAAGGCCAGGAAGGACGGCACCAGCGCCGAGCCCTTCTTGAACACGTAGCCGCGGTCGAGGATGGTGCCGATGATGGTCGCGTAGGTGGAGGGGCGGCCGATCTCGCGCTCCTCCAGCTCCTTGACCAGCGAGGCCTCGGTGTAGCGGGCGGGCGGGCGGGTGCTGTGCCCCTCGGCCTCGACGCTCTCGGCCCGGAGCGCGTCGCCCTCCTCCATGGCGGGCAGCCGCCGTTCGCGGTCGTCGAGTTCGGCCTGCGGGTCGTCGGAGCCCTCGACGTAGGCCTTGAGGAAGCCGTGGAAGGTGATGATCTTGCCGGTGGCGGAGAACTCCGCCCGCTCGCCCGCGCTGGAGACGCCGTCGATGCGGACGCTCACCGACTCGCCGACGGCGTCCTTCATCTGGGAGGCGACGGTGCGCTTCCAGATGAGTTCGTAGAGGCGGAACTCGACTCCGCCCAGCCCCGTCTCGGCGGGGGTGCGGAAGGTGTCGCCCGCCGGGCGGATCGCCTCGTGGGCCTCCTGGGCGTTCTTGACCTTGCTGGCGTAGCTGCGCGGCTTGGCGGGCAGGTAGGCGTCACCGTACAGGCGCGCGACCTGGTCGCGGGCGGCGGCCACCGCGTTCTCCGACAGGGTGGTGCTGTCGGTGCGCATGTAGGTGATGTAGCCGTTCTCGTACAGCCGCTGCGCCACCTGCATGGTCTGCTTGGCCGACAGGCCGAGCTTGCGGGAGGACTCCTGCTGCAGGGTGGTGGTGCGGAACGGCGCGTACGGCGAGCGCCGGTAGGGCTTGCGCTCCACCGAACGCACCGTGTACTCGGCGCCGCCCAGGCGGGCGGCCAGTCCTCGGGCGGCCTCCTCGTCGAGGTGGCGGACGCCTCGGGCGGAGCGCAGCACGCCCTGGGAGGTGAAGTCGCGCCCCTGGGCGACGCGGGCGCCGTCCACCGCGGTCAGGGCCGCCGGGAAGGCGGTCGGCTCGTCCCCGCCCGCGCCGGTGAGTACGTCGAAGACGGCCTTCAGGCCCCAGTACTCGGCCGCGGTGAACGCGATGCGCTCGCGTTCGCGCTCCACCACCAGGCGGGTCGCCACGGACTGCACGCGGCCCGCCGAGAGCTTGGGCATGACCTTCTTCCACAGCACCGGGGAGACCTCGTAGCCGTAGAGCCGGTCGAGGATGCGGCGGGTCTCCTGGGCGTCGACCAGTCGCAGGTTGAGGTCGCGGGTGTGCTCGGCGGCGCGGCGGATGGCGTCCTTGGTGATCTCGTTGAACACCATGCGCCTGACCGGGATCTTGGGTTTGAGCTCCTCGCGCAGGTGCCAGGCGATCGCCTCGCCCTCGCGGTCCTCATCGGTGGCCAGGTACAGTTCGTCGGCGTCGGCCAGCAACTCCTTGAGCTTTCTGACCTGCGCCTTCTTGTCGGTGTTGACGACATAGAGGGGCTCGAAGCCGTGGTCGACGTCGACGCCCAGGCGCGCCCACGGCTTCTCCTTGTACCGGGCCGGGATCTCCGCGGCCTTGGTCGGCAGGTCCCGGATGTGGCCGATGCTGGACTCCACGACGTAGCCGCGGCCGAGGTAGCCCGCGATCGTCTTGGCCTTGGCCGGCGACTCGACGATGACGAGTTTGTTTCCTCCGCCCCGTGCGGTGTCCTTCGAGCCGTTTCCGGCGCTGCCCTTCTTGGGTGGCACGTCTTCCCCTACGTCTCGCCTCGCGTCCGCGCGTCCACTCCGCGACGCGCGATGTCGGTTGCCCAAACTTCGACGGTAACCGACGTCGCCCGGTGCCCTCCCGTATCCTCCGAGTCCGCGTGGTGGGCCGCGGTTCGGGTTTTCCCCGTGGAAGGCGCTGTCCTCGCTCCGTGCGGGTAAACGCTATGGCGTAACACCCGTCGGCAGTCGCAGAATAAACGCAATGCTTGAGTACGAATACCAAGAACTCCGCTTTCCACGCGGCACCTCGCGCAGCGCGGCACGTCAGGTCCTCACCGAGCACGCCGAGTACGGCCGGTGGGAGCTGGCCCGGGTACGGGTGTACCTGGACGGCAGCCGCCGTGTCACCTTACGGCGCCGGATCATCCGACAACCAAGATTAGTGTGATTTCACTCACAGAATACCGGGGGTGTGTTCTGTGTCCCGTACCTGTACGGGGGCGAGCTCCGGCTCGCCCCCGTACAGTACGGCATGGTTGGTTCTGATGGCGAAGAGCGTCCCGAGGCCGCGGCGGACCCCGGGTGTCTAGAGCGTCACCGGAAGAGATTCGGACGGTCGCTGCGGCCGAGGCCGTATCCGGCGTAGATCGCCACCCCGCCCAGCAGGAGTGTGGCGACCGCGGCGGTGAGCAGCGGCGCGTCCTCGGTACCGCTGGACGTGAGCGCGTAGGTGGCGCTCTCCAGCGTCTCGGGCCGCGCCGGCTCCTCCTCACCGGGCGTCCCGAGCCCCAGCGGGGGCGCGATGTCGGGGACTCCCGAGGCGGCCCCCCACTGCTCGAAGGACCGCGCATCGCCCTCGTGCGACGGCTGCCGACCGTCGTCCGCGGCCACCTGCTCCGGCTCCCCGGCGAGCGGCGGCTCGGACCGCGCGGGGGCGTCCTCGCCCGCCGGAGCGTCGGGCTGCTCGGCCGCCGTGTCCTCCTCGGGTTTCTGGAGCGCGCAGTGCTCGTCGGCCCCGCACCGGTCCGGCGCCTCCTCCCCCTCCGCCGTGGGCGCGGGCTGCTGCTCCGCGCCGGTCCCGGCGGGCGAGGCGCCGGTGGCGCAGACGGTCGAGCGCCGCAGGACCGCGATCGAGTCTCCGCAGACGTGGAACGGGTTCTCCAGCAGGGGTTCCCACTCGTTCTTGCCGACCACCGGTCCACGGTCGTCGGAGACCGTCTCGGCGTGGGCGGGCAGGGCGACCGCGAAGAGGCCCGCGGTGGCCAGGGCGGCGAACGTGGTGTTCCGTACGGATGCGCGCATGGGTGTTCTCCCTCTGAACGATGACTGGTCGACGGACGCGGAGGCGACCGGGCGGTGCGCGGACGGAGGACGCCGTCCGCGTGCGGGGCGCGGCGGACGGACACGTGCGCCGCGGTCACGCGCCGGCTAGTCGGGCGACGACGACGGGGTGTCGACGACGTCGCCGACCCGCGACACCGGACCGCCGGACCGTCCGGTGCGCACGGCGGCGGGGCTCGGCGACTCGATCCGCTGCGTCAGGTATCCGGCGGCCGGGTTCGGCTGCGACGGGGAGGAGCCCGCGGCGGAGTCGTCCGTGTCGCGGTCCGGAACGCCGAGCGACGACTCGGCCGGTGTGACGGGGGTGTTCTCCGCTTCCGCGGGTGCGGGGGCGTCGGTGCCGACCGGAGCGACGGGGGTGCCGCGGGTCGGGGCGGTGTCGTCCGTACCGGGATGACCGTCGAGGGAGAGAGGGACGGTCTCGGTGGCGGCGGGGGCGGTCTCCTCCGTCGAAGGGGGGCGGTCCTGCCGGGGCGCCGCGGCGGCGTCCGGGGCGGGGCCGCGGTCCGCCGGTGCGGCATCCGCCGCGACGATCCGGTCGACCTCCGCGCGGACGTGCGCCACGAGAGCCGGTACGGTCGCGGACCGCGGGCCGTCCCCGGGCGGTTCGGCGACCCGGCCGAGGATCTCCGGGGCGCCGCCCACCGGCGGGTCGGCGCGGCCGGCCGGGGGGAGGGACGCACCGCCGTCCCGGGAGAGGGCGGCGGTGGCCGTGGCGACCACCGGGACCTCCTCGGCCGTCGTCGCCACCGCGTCCCGCTCGTTGGGGAAGGCGTCGTCGGCGAACGCCTCGCCGACTCCGGCACACAGCCATCCGGCGGTGACAAGACCGCCGATGACCAGGACACGAGCGAGAGCGGGAGAGACGGAGCGCCGAACCGCAGGACCGGGAAGATCCCGCCGTCCGCGATCCGAGAACACCATGGACAACCCCTCAGTGACGACGGCCGAGGAGGGCCGATCCCACCACTGCGACGGAGAGCTATTATCTCCGAACGCAAAGTAACCGTAGCACTGGGTAAGGTCTTCGCATCAACAGACGGCACGGGCGTGTCCGCCGTGTCCCGTCCTCCGTGTCGCCGCCGGTCGGCGGCGACACGGGGAGCGGCGGCCGACGGCCCGCACCGCTCAGGCCAGGTCGAGGAACCGGTCGAGGACGCGCACCCCGAAGCGGAGGGCGTCCACGGGGACGCGCTCGTCCACACCGTGGAACATGCCGGAGAAGTTCAGGTCGGCGGGGAGCCGCAGCGGAGCGAACCCGAAGTTGCGGATCCCCAGTTCGGCGAAGGCCTTGGCGTCGGTGCCCCCCGACATGCAGTACGGCACGGCCCTGGCGCCCGGATCCTCGGCCAGCAGCGAATCGGTCATGGCGGTGACGATGCCGCCGGTGAAGTCGGTCTCCACGGCGGGCAGGTACCGGATGAACTCGCGGGTGACCTTCGGCCCCAGCAGCCGGTCGACCTCGGCGAAGAACTCCTCCTCCAGTCCGGGCAGGAAGCGTCCGTCCACCTGCGCGGTGGCCTCGCCGGGGATGACGTTGGCCTTGTAGCCGCCCGCCAGGACCGTGGGGTTGACCGAGTTGCGCAGGGTGGCGCCGATCATGCTGGCGACCGGGCCGAGCCGGGCCACGGTGGCCTCGACGTCGTCCTCGCGGAACTCCACGCCGAACGCCTCGCACACCTCCGTCAGGAAGGCGCGCACGGCCGGGGTGAGCTGGACCGGGAACTCGTGCCGGCCGAGGCGGGCGACGGCGGCGGCCAGTTCGGTGACCGCGTTGTCGTCGTTGACCATCGAGCCGTGCCCGGCGGTGCCGCGGGCGGTGAGCCGCATCCAGGCCAGGCCCTTCTCGGCGGTCTCGATGAGGTACAGCCGCCGGTTGTCGCCGACGGTGACGCTGAACCCGCCGACCTCGCTGATCGCCTCGGTGCAGTCGGCGAACAGTTCGGGGTGCTTGTCGACCAGCCAGTGCGCGCCGTGCGCGCCCCCGGCCTCCTCGTCGGCGAGGAACGCGAGCACGACGTCGCGCGGGGGCCTGCGTCCCTCACGCAGCCGCTGGCGCACCACCGCCAGCACCATCGCGTCCATGTCCTTCATGTCGACCGCGCCGCGACCCCACACGCACCCGTCGGCGACCTCGCCGGAGAACGGGTGGTGGGTCCAGTCGGCGGCGTCGGCGGGGACCACGTCGAGGTGCCCCTGCACCAGCAGCGGCGGCCGGGACGGGTCGGCGCCCTCGATCCGCGCCACCAGGCTGCTGCGCCCGGGGTGCGGCTCGTAGATCTCCGTCTCCAGGCCGACCTCGTCGAGCTTGGCGGCGACGTACTCGGCCGCCACCCGCTCCCCCGGTCCCGAGTGGTCCCCGTAGTTGGACGTGTCGATCGCGATGAGCTCCCGACACAGGTCCACCACCTCGGCCTCGGC
Organism: Thermobifida halotolerans; assembly: GCF_003574835.2. Lineage (NCBI taxonomy): Bacteria > Bacillati > Actinomycetota > Actinomycetes > Streptosporangiales > Nocardiopsidaceae > Thermobifida > Thermobifida halotolerans. The sequence continues at coordinate 3,829,026 of NZ_CP063196.1, forward strand.
CGCGCTCATCCCGCCGTTGTCCGCCATGTGCCGCACACCGCTCCTCTCGGTCTCACGTCTTCCCCACCATGGTCTCGCCCTCTGGCAAATTCAGGTACGGGTCACCTCGGAGTTTTGCTATGGTTGTCCTTGTGCGGCGGTGAGCAGCCGAGACGAACCCGGTCCGGGTGGCGGAATAGGTAGACGCGCTAGCTTGAGGTGCTAGTGCCCGTTAAGGGCATGGGGGTTCAAGTCCCCCCTCGGACACCAGCGAAGGCCCTGTTCGCAGGGCCTTTTTGCATGCCGGGAGCGTTGGTCTCGGCAGTATCGGGCCGAAATCGCCGGCGGTTTCTGGTGTTCAGCGCAAGTGAGTGTTTGTGCTGGGCAGAGGGCCGTGGTGGCGAGGCCTGGCGTGTTCGACTTCGCCGCCATCGGCCGGGGCGGGTCGGACCGGGCCGCTCGTGAACTCAACACCCGTCCTCGCCAGACGCAGGGGTGGGACACCCCTGCCCAACGCCTCAACCAGCCTGGCCATCAGTTGACCCGCTTGCACTCACCAGTTGGCGTCAAGGCGGTTCACAGGCCCTGTTCGTCAAGATCGCCGTTATTGGGGCGGGGCCAGACGGGGTGGGTGGGGGGTGGGGTGCGCCGAGTCCGGTGAGGAGGGCGATCTGCTCCTGGGTGATGGGAGTGAGGTCGCGGGCCTGGCGGACGAGGGCGGTGGTGTCGAGGCGGGCCACGGCCGGATGCGTCCAGAACTCTTTCGGGAAGACCGGAGAGTCCGGGTTGAGTTCGCGGGCGGTGATGGCGGCCTCGATCGCGGCGCGGGTGGTCAGCGGTGCGGGCACGGGCGGCTTCCCGGGGCCGCCGCGCCGGTGGGTGCGGCGGCCCCGGTGAGATCGGGCGGTGTTCCGGTCACCGGTCAGGAACAGGCGGTCCCGTTGAGGATGAACTGGTCGGGTGGGGAGGTGCTGCCGCTCTTGCTGGCGGCGAAGCCGAGCTGGGTGCTCTGTCCCGGTTGGATGGTGGGGTTCCAGGACGGGGCGTTCACGGTGATCTGGGAGCCGCTCTGGGACCAGTCGCCGTTCCAGCCGTTGGAGATGGTCACGCCGGAGAGGGTGAACCGCAGGGTCCAGTCGTTGATCGGGGACGATCCGGTGTTGCTGATGGTGATGGAGCCCTGCATGCCGTTGCCCCAGTCGTTGACCACGGTGTAGTCCACGTCGCAGGGGCCGCCGTTACCGGGGGGATCGGTCGGCGGGTCGGTGGGGTCGGTGGGCGGGTCGGTGGGATCGGTGGTGCCGCCCGGACCAGCGGGCAGGGTGAAGGTCCAGCCCTCGGCCTTCCACCGCGGGATGATCTGGTCCACGGCCTGGACCGTCTGGCTACGGTCGCCCCCGCCGTCGTGCAGGAGCACCACCGCCCCCGGCGTGACGCCCTCCACCAGACGCCGGACGAGTTCCTCTGTGCCGGGCGGCTCCCAGTCCGCGACGTCCATCTTCCAGCCCAGCGGCTGCATGCCCAGTTCGGCCGCCACCTGGGGCGTCTGCCCCCAGGAGCCGTAGGGCGCCCGGAAGTAGGGGATCCGGGCGTTCGGCACCGCCTCGCGGATCGCCGCGCTGGTCGCCTGCAGGTCCGCGCGGATGTCCTCCGCCGACCAGGCGCCCAGGTCGTCGTGGCGCATCGAGTGGTTGCACAGCGTGTGCCCCTCCGCCACGATCTGCCGGACGATCTCGGGGTACTGGCGCACGTGCTCGCCCCACAGGCAGAACACCGCCTTGACCTGGTGTCTGCTCAGTACGGAGAGCAGGGCGGGGGTGTCCTCCGGGTCGGGGCCGTCGTCGAAGGTCAGGGCCACGGTCCTGCCGTCCCGGCCGGTCGAGTCGACGATGTCGGCGGTGACGGGGTCGGCCTGTGCCGGAGTCGCGGCACAGAATACGAAGCCGATGGTGAACAGGGCTGCGAGGAGGCGACTCCGTATTCGGGGACGTCCGGGGGTGGTGGTCACACGGGTCTCCTTTGCACGACACAGAACTTCCGGAAAATTCCGAAAGTTAAGGGAAACCTAAAGAGCGCCGTACTTCTCTGTCAACACATCCGCACGGTCCGTGAGGATAGCGCGGGGACGACCGGGCGGGAGGGACTCCGTCCGGATCGGGCGGCGGCCCCGTCTTCGCCGAACAGGTGTCGGGGCCCGGTGCCCAACGAGTCGGGCCCGGCCGGAAACGGTCGGCTTTGACTTCCCGTGGGCCGCTCGGCTAGTGTTCCCCACCCTTGCCCGTCGGCGGTGTGCGGGACGGACCGGCCTTGTCGGGAATGTGGTCTGGGCTACCGGGTAGCCGCCGGGCAGAGCCCGTGCCCCCGACAGCGAGAGGTGCTCCCGATGCGGAAGGCCACCGTCGTCTGGCTCGCCGCGGCCACGCTGCTTCTGACGTCGTGCGGCGGTACGACCGGCCCGGAGTCGCCGGACGGCACGGACGCGGCCGACACGGCCCCGGACTCCTCCCCGACCGTCACCGTCACGCAGACCACGACGGTCCCGGCGGACGGCACTCCCGACGGGAGCGGAAACGGCGCCGACGCCTCCTCGTGCGAGGTGACCGAGGACTGGACCCTGCTCCCCGACGTCAAGCCGGGCAGCTCCGGCGATCCGATCCGGGAGGTGCGGACGGGCCGCCACGACTGCTTCGACCGCGTGGTCTTCGACATCCACGGCACCGACGAGGTCGGATTCGACGTGCAGTACCAGCCTGAGGTGCGGCAGCCGGGCTCGGGCAGGCCGATGCCGGTCGCCGGGGACGCCGCGCTGCGGGTGATCGTGCGTTCGTCGGCGCAGGGCGCCCCCGGCAGCGGCAGCGAGGAGCCGCTGGCGGCGATGGGGGAGCACTTCGTCCCCGAGAGCGAGCTCGCCGACTGGGGCGCGCTGCGCTCGGTGCGCTACGCCGGTTGGTTCGAGGGCCAGGTCACCTTCGCCCTCGGCGTGCGGGAGGAGCTGCCGTTCCGGGCCTTCACCTGGCTCAACGAGGACCGCGGCGTGCGCGAGGTGGTTGTCGACATCGCCCACGACCCGAACTAGACGCGGCGGAAGACTCCCCGCCTCTTCCGGGAACGCGGGCCGGGATGGATCACCACGGAGCGCCGGGCGGGGTGCAGCGCCAGCCTCCGGACCTCCACCGCGGAGGATCCGGTCCACGGCCTCGACCCGCGATCGCCCCGCCGCCGTGCGGGAGCACCACCGCCCCCGGCGCGGCGCCCTCCTCCGGGCGCCGGACGGGTTGGCCACGGCACAGAGCTTTCCGGAGCCTGCGGAATGGAGCGGAACCCCGGAGAGGACCATACCGCCCTGTCAGCGGACCGCCACGGAAAGTGCGGTCAGCCTCCCGCCGCCGCGGGCGGCACCATGGTGCTGTCCCGGACGACGAGTTCGGTCGCCAGCTCGACCCGCGGACTCTCGATCGTCTCACTCTGCACGAGCCGGTGCACGGTGCGCACCGCGAGCCTGCCCATCTCGGCCAACGGCTGGCGCACCGTCGTCAGCGGCGGCGAGGACCAGCGGGCCTGCGGCAGGTCGTCGAAGCCGACCACGCTGACGTCGTCGGGGACGCGCAGGCCGCGTCGGCGCAGGGCCTCGTAGACGCCCAGAGCCATCTGGTCGCTGGCCGCGAACACGGCCGTCGGCGGTTCGGCCAGGTCGAACAGCTGCTCGCCCGCGCGGAAGCCGGACTCGTAGTCGAAGTCGCCCGGTACGACGAGTGCGCTGTCGACGTCCAGACCGGCGGTCTCCAGTCCGGCGCGGTACCCGTCGAGGCGCGCGCGGCTGCACCACAGTTCGGGACGCCCCTCGACGAAGGCGATGCGCCGGTGCCCCAGTCCGATCAGGTGCCTGGTCGCGCTGAGCCCCCCGGCCCAGTTGGTGCAGCCGATCGTGGGCACGGCGAGGTCCGGTACGCCCACCGGGTCGATCACCACGACGGGAAGGTGCAGCTCCTCCAGTTCCGCGCGCAGGGTGGAGTGCAGGTCCGTGGTCACCAGGATGGCGCCGTCGCTGGCGCGCGAGCGGACGTTCTCCAGCCACTGCCGGGTCGAGCTCGCCTGCCGGTGGATGGCCGACAGCGCGATGCCGCCGCCCGCCGCGTGCGCGGCGTTCTCGACACCGCGGATGATCTCGACCGCCCACGGGCTGTCCAGGTCGTTGAAGACGAGGTCCAGTAGACCGACCCGCTCACCGGTCCGGCTGCCGCGGCGCCGGTAGCCGCGGGCCCGCAGCAGGCTCTCGATGCGCTCGCGGGTGGCGGGAGCCACGTCGCCCCGCCCGTTGAGGACACGTGACACCGTCGGCGCGGACACGCCCGCCTCCGCGGCGATGGCGGAGATGGTCACGGATCGGATCGGGGTGTCGGCCACTCCTCCTCCTCTTTGCTCGATGCTTACCCAGATTACGGGTGCGGAGGGGCGACGACCCCGAATCCTGGGCGGGTATTGACCTCCTGGCCGGTTGGCGCCTAGTGTCCCTCGTCACAGTCATCCGGAAGTTTCCGGAAATTAACATCGACTGATCGACTGGGAGTTCCCCCGATGAAACCCGTACGCCTCGCCGCCGTGGCCCTCACCACGGCCGCTCTGCTCCTACCGCTGTCAGCGGCGCCGGCCGCCGCCGGCCCGCATTCCGGCCACCAGGCCGCGCCCCACTCCAACGCCAGGTTCGACCGGCTGCGCTGGGCCGCCCCCGACGACTTCCTCATCGGTACCGCCGTCGCGGGTGGCGGCCACCACCTGGAGCAGGACTACCCCGACCCCTTCACCTCGGACCGCAAGTACCGCAGGATCCTCGCCCAGCAGTTCAGCTCGGTCTCCCCCGAGAACCAGATGAAGTGGGAGTACATCCACCCCGAGCAGGACCGCTACGACTTCGGGATGGCCGACGCCATCGTCGACTTCGCCGAGCGCAACGGCCAGGCCGTGCGCGGGCACACGCTGCTGTGGCACAGCCAGAACCCGGCCTGGCTGGAGGAGGGCGACTTCTCCGAGGAGGAGCTGCGCGCGATCCTGCACGACCACATCACGACCGTCGTCGGCCGCTACGCCGGTCGGATCCAGCAGTGGGACGTGGCCAACGAGATCTTCGACGACCAGGGCAACCTGCGCACCGAGGACAACATCTGGATCCGCGAACTGGGGCCGGACGTCATCGCCGACGCCTTCCGCTGGGCGCACGAGGCGGACCCCGAGGCCGAGCTGTTCTTCAACGACTACAACGTCGAGGGGATCAACGCCAAGAGCGACGCCTACTACGACCTGATCCAGGACCTGCTCGCCCAGGGCGTGCCGGTGCACGGGTTCTCCACGCAGGGGCACCTGAGCACCCGGTACGGCTTCCCCGGCGACCTGGAGGACAACCTGCGGCGCTTCGACGAGCTCGGTCTGGCCACGGCCGTCACCGAGTTGGACGTGCGCATGGACCTGCCGGAGAGCGGCGAGCCGACCGAGGCGCAACTGGAGCAGCAGGCCGACTACTACCAGCAGGCGCTGGAAGCGTGCCTGGCCGTGGAGGGCTGCGACTCCTTCACGATCTGGGGCTTCACCGACAAGTACTCCTGGGTTCCGGTGTTCTTCGAGGGTGAGGGCTCGGCGACGGTCATGACCGAGGACTTCGTCCGCAAGCCCGCCTTCCACGCTCTGCGGGACACCCTGAAGGACGCGCGACACGAGCGGAACCCGTGGGGTCCGTGGTCCCCGTGGTAGGACCGGAGTCGCACCCCGCCGGTTCCCCCCGAAGACCGGGGGCTCCGGCCACGGCCCACTGATCCGCTCCGGGACCGCGGCGGTCCTCTCCCCCGCGTACGGTCCCGCCCGCGGTTTCCCTCTCTCCACGAATACCGAGAGCGTCCCGCTCCACGGGCTCTGCCCCTGTGGCCCGGGATGCTCTCGGCGTTTGTGAGGCGCGGGCGCTCCGCGCCCCGGACGGCTGCGCCCGCGCCCCGGCGACCGGCGCCCGAGAGCCGAGCCGACGCGGCATCACCCCGGGTGTCCGCTCGGCCGGAACACAGCCCCACACCCGGGAGTCGACGCCGCCCTGAGCCACCGGCGGCTCAGGCGTCCCTGAAGCGGTCGGTGCAGACGTTCTCGGACGGGGCCACCTCGTCCACGCTGACGACGGCCACGACAGTGAAGCAGTAGTCGAACCCCGAGTTCAGTCCGGTGATCTCCACCCGGGTCGTCATCGGCTCCCCCTCGGCCACGGTCCCCGGCGCCGTGCCGACCGGACCTCCGACCACGTGGTAGGAGGCCCGCCCCTGGGAGTTGTCGGTCCAGGCCAGGGTGACGGTGTCCCGGGTGTCGGCGACGATCCGCACGTCGGTGGGCGTCCACCGCGGGTTCTGGGCCGCCTCCGGAAGCAGCGACGCGGCCGGGGGCTCCCCGTCTCCCGGAGGAGACGCGGTGGTCGGCCGCCCGGCCGTTTCCGACCCCATTCTCCAGGCCATGACCAGCGCCACCGCACCGATCACGGCGATCACGATGCTCGCCGCCAACGTCGCGGTGACCAGCATGCGACCGAACTCGGTGCGACCGGCCGCGCCCGTGGACGCGCGCGGGGTCTCCGCGCCGTCCGGCTCCCGGGAGCCGTGCCCGGCGGGCGCCTTCCCCTCTTCGGGGACCGCCGAAGCCGTCCCGCCGCCGGGAGGCCCGGCCCGGCCGGTGTCTGCGGGGACGGCTTCCGGCTCGGCGGGGCGTCCGGTGCTCCCGTCCTCCCGCTCCGGTCCGGCGACCGCCTTCGCGGGGGCGTCCGCCGTGTCGGGGAGCGTGCCCGGAGCTCCGGCACGGACCTCCGTCTCCTCGGGCGCGGGGAAGACCGGTTCCGGCGCGGCGGCGGTCTCCCCCGCGCCGACCGGAGCGCCGTCCCGGACCGGCTCCCCGGCGGTCGGCTCCACCGGGGCCGCCTCGGCCGGAGAAGACACCGTCGGCCCGGCCCCCGGTCCCTCCACGGCAGGAGCGGCCTCCTCGGGCTCGGGGAAGACCTCCGGCTCGGGGAGGACGGGCTCCGCCGACCGCTCCGGCTCCTCCGGCACGGAACGCCGCGGTTCGGACAGCGGCGTGCCGGTGTCCGGCTCCGGCGGCGCCGAAGCGCCGTCCCCCACCGCTCCGTCCCCGACCTCCGCCAGGGCCCGGGCGAACGCGCGGGCGTCGGGATAGCGGTCCTCCGGCGCCGGGGCCATGGCGGTGCGGAGCACCCGGTCGAGCCCGAGCGGCAGGTCCCCGCGCGGCACGCCGGGGCTCTCCGCGCCGGTCACCCGCTCCCGGTAGGTCTCGAAGTCGACGTCCTGCCCGGGCCCGTCCGCGTGGGGGCTGTGCCCCGCGAGCAGAGTCCACAGGGTCGACGCCAGACGGTAGACGTCCGACCGCGGCGAGACCCGCCCGCCGCCGAACGCCTCGGGCGGCAGGTGTGCCACGGTGTCCCGGTCGAGGACCAGCGGGGGGAACGCCTCCCCCGTGGCCAGCGGCGGGACGCGGGTGGCGGCGAGTTCGGCGCCGGGGCCGCGCAGCAGCAGCGTCCGGGGGCTGATGAAGTTGTGCACCATGCCGGTCTCGTGCAAGGGCTCCAGCTCCGCGGCCACCGCCAGCCCGGCCGTCACGACGTGGTCCACCGCCAACCGGCCCTCGCGCTCCAGCAGCGCCGCGTAGGAGTCGGGCGCCTCCTCCCGGACGACCGAGTACGGCGCCTCGGAGTCCGGGGCGCCGCGCACCACCCGCACCAGCACCGCCTCCCCGGTCCGCTCCGACCTCGCGTGGAACAGGTCCGTCCGTTCCCCTGAGCACAGCAGCCCGGTGATCTGGTAGCCCGGCACGTCCGGGGTGCTGCCACCGGCCGTCATCGCGTCCCCCTCCGAAGTTCTACGGTGTCCGCCAGAACAGCGGACGCGGATCGAACCACCACCCCCACCGCCGGAGGCGGCCCCGGCCTCCGCGCAGGTCCCGCACATAGGCGCGGACCTCCGCCACGGCGCGTTCCGCCCCCTGGGCCGTGACGCTTCCGGGCGCCCCGAAGGCCAGCGCGTTGACCGACCGGTGCAGGTAGCGCAGGCGGCGCGGGCCCTCCCCGGTCGGGTCCGCCTGCGCCGCGGTCCTGATCACGTCGGTCACCGTGGCACCGCGGCGCGGTCCCGCACCGGCCAGCCGCAGCGCCTCCCGGATCTCCCGCCAGGCGCCGAGCACCATGTCGGTCTCCGACCGTCCCGTGGCCAGCCGCCGCCTGGACCGGGCCGCCCGCAGCAGGGCGACGAGCAGCGCCGTGGTCGCGGCGGCCGCCGCGACCACGGCCGCCGCCTCCGGCAGGCCCGCCCCGGTCTTCTGAGGAGGGGACGGCGCGGCGATCTCGTGCGGCACCTCGTCCGGCCGTTCGGCGGCGGCCGCCGTGTCGGCGTCCGGGGCGCCGTTCGCGGACGTCTCCTCCGGGTCGCCGCCCGGTTCCCGCCCACCGGGGGTGACATCGAAGGGAACCCAGCCCGCGTCCTCGAAGTAGACCTCGCCCCACGCGATGGCGTCGCCGGTGGTGACGGTGAAGCCGCCGTCCTCTCCCCTCGTGCCGGAGTCGAACCCGACGACGACCCGGCTCGGCAGCCCGGCGGCCCGGGCGAGCACCGCGAACGCGCTGGCGAACTGCTCGGAAGTGCCCCCGCCGCCCTGCCGCCCCGGTTCGACCAGGAACCGGTCGAGGTCGGCGAGACCGTGCCCTCCGGGCGCCCACGGGTCGAAGGTGTAGCTGGTCCGCAGGTAGCGGGCCAGACGCACCGCGTGCTCGTAGGGGGTGCCTTCGGCCGTCGCGTGGCTGACGATCACGTCGACCGTCGGCGGCGTGCTCTCGGGCAGAAAGCGGTAGCGGTCGAACCGGGAGTCGGCGGGCGGCCGCAGGTCGGCCAACTCCTCCGGACGCCAGTGCGCCACGTCGCCGCTCACGGTGTAGCTCAGCCCCGCGGCCTCGCCGCCGACGGCGATGGCGGTGCCCGACTCCGCGTCGAAGCCCGCTCCGGCGGCGTCCAGCGACCTCGGCGCGCCGATGACGGGCAGCCAGGGGCCCGGGAGTTCCTCGACCGTCACCGTGGCCTCCTGTCTGGAGGCGTTGGGGGGCTCCGGTTCGGGGGCGGGCAGCAGCCGCCCCGTGGTGCGGTACCGGCCCTCCGGAAGCCAGGTGGTTCCGGTGAAGTCCGCCAGGGCCACCCACCGGAACTGGTTCGCCCGGTTGCTGCGCACCGTCATGAGCACGGTGTCGGGATCGGCCGCCCACGCCGACAGGTAGCCGAGGGGGTTGGGCGCCGGTTGCGCGGCGACCTGCGACCCGCCGTCTCCGCGCGGCCCGACGGGCTCGGCCCGCCAGCCCGCGAGGGCGACCGGCGCCGCCACCGCGACGGCGGCGCAGACCGCGACGCAGCCCAGCAGCCGGACGGTCCAGCGGCGCCCGCTTCCCGCCCTCCCGGCTCCGCTGTCCGCCTCCTCGAAGCGCGCCCCGGCGACGGCGGCACAACCCGCGGTCCGGTCCCCGGCGGACAGGGCGAGCAGTACGGCGGCCGAGCAGGCCAGCAGGCACGCGGGCCACACGGCCGCGTCCCCGCCCGCCGCGGCGGCGCAGACCAGCAGCACCGTTCCGGGGGCCAGGGCGGTGAGGGGACGGCCGGACCGCCACGCCAGGACGCCCGCCGTGCCGCCCAGCCACACCGCCAGGACCGGAAACAGCAGGGTGTCCACCATGAACGGAACCGGTGGGGCACCGTCCAGGAACCGGCTGCCCGCCCGCGGCAGCACGTCGAGCACGTCGGCCAGCGGGCCGCCGTGCCCGCCCGGCGCCCACGCGGCGAGCCCGATCGCTCCGGCGAACGCCACCGGGAGCCCGGCGAGCAGGGTGGCGGGCGCGGACAGCCGTCCGGCCAGGAACGCGGTCAGCGCCACGCCCGCCGCCGCCCACAGCACCAGGACCGCTCCGGCGCCGAACGGCGAAGTGTAGAGGGGGGCCACCGCGAGCCCGCCCGCCGCGGCCGCCGCCGCCAGCGCGACTTCGGCGACCGCGACGGGCGTTCGGGAGGCCGTCGCGGTCGCCGGGGTCGCGGTGCGCCGCAGGATCAACGTGTCCATGGGGCCCCGTTCCACACCTTGTCGAACTCCGCGGCGTCGCGCGCCGTCACCAGGGTGACGCCCGCCACCTCACCGGGACGGGGGTCCGGCCCCACGGCCGCCGCCACCAGTCTCGGGAAGCGGTCGCGCAGCGCCGCGAACTCCCGCAGGTCGGCCTCGCGCAGGGTGTCGCTGACGAGCACCACCGCCCCGCCGCCGCTCCGGGGCCGCAAAGACCGCAGCGCGGCCGCCAGGTCGGCGTTCGGCGCGGGGGCGGCCGCGGCCAGCAGGTCGAGCACGGCCGGGAGCCCGGCGCCCCCGTCCGCCCCGGGGCCGCTGGCCAGCACGAGGTCGCAGGGCAGCCGGGACAGGACCGCGGTCGCCGCGACACAGGCCGCCGCCTCGGCGGTCGCGTCGAGCCGTTCCCGTCCACCGGCGGCCCGGTCGTCGAGCAGCAGGGTCAGCCGCGTGTCGGAGGTGTCGGAGTACTCGCGTACCAGGAGTCGGCCGCTGCGCGCCGTGCTGCGCCAGTGGACATGGCGGATGTCATCGCCCGGAACGTAGTCGCGCAGCGCGCGGAAGGTGGGGCCGCCGACGTGTCCACCGCCGCGCACGCTGTCGGGGGTGCTGGCGTGCCCGGTCGGCAGCGCGCGCAACCGCCGCCAGCGCGGGTGCACCAGGACGCGGTCCACGGTTCCGCTCCGCCCGCCCGCGGCCGCCAACCCCAGGGCGTCGGTCCGCTCCACGCGCAGCGGACCGAGTTCCACGACGCCCCGCAGGGACGGCTCCAGGCGGTAGGCCGCTCCCAGCCGTCCCGTCCCCGGCGGGTCGAGGTCGGTCGGGGTGAGGACGATCTCGTCCTCCTCCCCCGGTCCGGCCACGCGCTCGCGCAACCGGACCGGGCCCGCCCGCCCGGCGCCCTCCACGGTCAGGCGCACCGTGACGGTGCGCCCCGGTTCGGTGCGCGCCAGCGGAACCCTCCGGCGTACCGCGACCCGGGTCGGACGGCTGCCCAGCACGAACAGGGCCGCCCCCGCGACGGCGAGAAGCGCGAGCGCGCCCAACAGGGCGACCCCCCGGTACCCGAGGAGGGTTCCGAGGACGCAGAGCACCAGTCCGCCGGCCGCGGCCAGGCGGCCCCTCGCGGTCGGCATCACGGCCTCCCCGCGGCGGGGGACCGCTCGGACGCGGCCCGCATCAGCGGTTCACCGCCTGCTCGGGTTGCGGCGCCGCGATCCCGGCGAGGACCTCACCGAGCACGTCGGTCTCCGTCTGCCCGCTCACCAGGGCTTCAGGGGTGAGCACCAGGCGGTGCGCCCACACCGGGGCGGCGAGGCGCTGCACGTCCTCGGGGATGACGTAGGGGCGTCCGCGGGTGAGCGCGTACGTGCGCGCCGCGCCGACAAGCGCCGCGGTCGCCCGGGGGGACAGTCCCAGCCGCAACCGGGGGTGGCTGCGGGTGGCCTCGGCGATGTCGCGGACGTAACCGTAGACGGTGTCGGCCGTGTGGACCCGGGCGGCCGCCTTCCGGACGCGGTCGAGCGTCTCCGCGTCGGCGCTTCCCTTCAGGCTTTCGGGCTCCGGCAGGCCGCCGCCCCGCATGATCGCGAACTCGGCGTTCCTGTCGGGGTAACCGAGGGACAGCCGCATCAGGAACCGGTCGAGTTGCGCCTCCGGCAGCCGGTATGTTCCGTCCAGTTCCACCGGGTTCTGGGTGGCGACGACGATGAAGGGGTCGGGGACGGCGTAGCGTACGCCGTCGACGGTGACGAGCCCCTCCTCCATCACCTCCAGGAGGGCCGCCTGGGTCTTGGGGGCCGCGCGGTTGATCTCGTCGGCGACCACGACGTTGGCGAAGACCGGACCGGCGTGGAAGTCGAACTCCCGGGTCTCCTGGTTGAAGACGTTCACTCCGGTGAGGTCCGAGGGCAGCAGGTCGGGGGTGAACTGCACACGGCGGTGGCTGCCGCCGAAGCTCGCGGCGAGGGAGCGCGCCAGTCGTGTCTTGCCCACTCCCGGCACGTCCTCGACGAGGACGTGCCCCCCGCACAGCAGCGCCACCAGCGCCAGGCGCGCCGCCTCGGTCGCGCCGACGACGGCCGAGCCGATGGCGGCGGCGATGCCGTCGACGGTGGCGGCGTGGTCGTTGGCTTCCGTCCCGGAGAGGGCGGAGGCGCGCGCCCACCCGGTGTCGTCGTTGTTGCTCGTGGTTGTCACTGGTCATCCCGTGGGTTGGTGTCCGGCCTCACCCGGAGTGTGGGCGCGTCGACCGGCGCATTCGGTGTTGCTGGGCTCGCTGGGGCCGCTGGCGGTCCCGGCCGCGTCCACCGCTCGCACGGTGAAGGAGTGGCAGCCCGGGTCCGGATCCCCGTAGATGGTGCTCTGGTACTGCTCTCCGTTGACCTCCACGGACTCGCCCACGGCGACGTCGCGGAGGTCGAGCGAGTCGTCCGCCGGGATGACCTCGTAGCCCACGGCGCCCTCCACGGGCGTCCAGTAGACATAGACCTGTCCGGTGTCGCTGAACGCGAACCACACGTTCTCCGGTGGGTCCAGCAGCGGCAGCGTCACGGTCGGGGCGGGGACCGCTGTGCTCTGCGCGCCGCCGCCGGTGCGTGCGGCGACGGTGAACGTGTAGGTTCCGCCCGGTTCCAGTCCGGCCAGTTCGATCTCGGTGTCGGTGGTGGTTCGGGCGGCGACGGCGCCGTGGTGGGCGGTCTCGCCGGACACGACGTAGTCGTGGGCTCCGGGGGCGGCGGTCCAGGTCAGCATGGCCGAGTTGGCGCCGGTGACTTCGACTTCCACGTCTGTGGGGGGCGGGGGCTCCTGTTCGCCGACCACGACCGGCGCCGACACCGCCGCGCTTCCGTGGCCGTGGGCGTTGACCGCCTGGACCTGGAACCGGTACGGGACGCCGTCGCGCAGGCCGTCGAGGACCACGCTGTGCTGCCACCCTTCCACGGTTGTGCTGCCGCCGTCCCAGCTCACGACGTAGCCGGTGACGGGGGAGGCCGGGGAGTGGGCGGGCTGCCAGGTGACGGTCACCCCGTCGGCCCCGGAGGACGCCGTGGCCGGGACGGGCGCTCCCGGGAGCGGGGTGACTTCTCCTCCGACGGGTGTCCCCCCGGTGGGACCTCCCACCGTGCCCACGGCCCCGGCGCCCGCCGCCGGGGCCGACGCGGGGATTTCCGGCGACACGCCCCCGGGGGCTCCGGGCTGCGGTGTCGGCGCCGGTCCGGTGGGCTCGGGCAGGACCGGGTCGACGCCGTCCTCCGGTTCGGTTCCGGGGTCCAGGTCCGGCGGGAGCGGGGCCCGTGCGGGCTCCTCCTCGTCCTGCTCCTGCGGGAGGGAGGGCTCCTGCTGCCCCGGTTGCGGCGTCTGCTGCCCGGGACCGGGGCCGGTCCCGGGTTCGGAGCCGTCCGTGGACTCGCCGCCCGGGCCGGGGGGCTCGTCGTACTTCTCGACCTCGGTGTCCTCCCCGGACGGACCGACGACCAGCGCGGCACCGGAGTCGGGGTCGTTGACGAACAGGTATCCCTCGCGCACCTCCAGGTCGAGGGGACCCTCGGCGCCGGGCACCTCCAGCGGTTCGGCCTCGCCGCCGTCGGCGTCGAACACCCGGACGGCGCCGTCCTGCCCGGGCAGGTAGACGCGGCCCTCGTAGGGGACCGCCGCGGCGGAGCCGACGTTCTCGGCGTCGACCACCGTGATCTCGGCCCCCTCGTGCGGACCGGCCAGGGTCAGGATGGCGTCGGCCTCGGGGACGGTCACCGCGGCCAGGGGGCCGGAGGTGCGCGGCGGCACGACCGCGTCCGCCAGGTCGACGGGGGACTCGGTCTCGGCCGCGACGCCGTCGCGCACCTCGACGATGGTGCCGTCGGAGCGGTTCACCACGAGGGGACCCCGGTCCCGCACGGTGAGCACGATGTCGTCCGCGGGGTCGGACACCCCGACCGCCCCGTCGGCCCTCGCGGTGCCGTCGGCGACCCGCACCCCGGCGACCGTCCCCTGGCTGGGGACGCCGACCCACAGCGTGCCGTCGGCGTCGAACGCCCCGCCCTCCAGCGGGGCGGGCAGTTTCAGCGCCTCACCGGTGGCCGTGAGGGTGACGGGGTCGATCGCGCGCACCTCTCCGGCGCTCCGGTCGACCACGACCCCGTACCCCCCGTGGAGGAAGACGCCGTGGTCCCCGTCCGCGCCCAGGTCGAGCCGTCCGGAGAACGCCATCTCCCCCAGGTCGACGGCGGTCATGCGGCCGGTGTCGAGGTCGTGCAGGATCAGGTGGTCGTCGGTCTGGGTGACCTCGACGCGGTTTCCGGCGGACTCGGGGACGTCGGTGACCAGGTCGACCCGCCCGTCGTGCGCGTCGGTGCGCACCAACTGGCCGACCGGGCTGCTCCACAGCCACACGTCGCCGTCGTAGAGCTCCACCGCGCGGCCGATCGCCCCCGCGCCGAACAGCGTGCAGGCCAGCGCGATCGTGAGCACGAGAAACGTGCTGGTGGAGGCGGCCCGACGTGCCACTGCGTACGCCGCGGCGATGCGCTGTCGCACAGTACCTCCACAGCTCGGGTCGCAGGACCGCGATGGCGGCTGGCCGGATATCAGCCCCGATAATACGGAGAAAAAACATTCGACGCATTCGGGAATCCACAACGGAGAACAGGGTCACCTCCCTCCTCACCGCTTCCCGGTGGACCGGTTTTCTCCGCAGGTCACAGGGCTGCCGGGAAAAACGGTCCCGCCCGCGCGAACCGCGCCCCTCCCCGCACCGGGGAAAACACCGCCCGAAGGCACCGGTTTTTCGAGGTGACCGCAGTTCGTGAATGGTGCCCTCGGCCTTTTCGGCGCCGCTGTCCGCCCGGCCTCAGTGAGGTGTGGCGGCCGCCTCCGCGCCGGGAACCGGCCGCGTGGAGAAGAGGGGTCGGCTGATCGGCCCAGGGCATTCCGCACCAACCCCCGCGACAGGCCACCACGGGCTGCCGGTGGCCGGTCGAGGCGCCCCCGGCGCCGAGCCCGGACACGGCCCCACCCACCCGCACCTTTGACAACGGTCCCGCCCCCCGGGGACACCGACCCGGGGTGACCGACGTCCCTGCGGCCCATCCCCCCGTGGAGGCGCGCCCCGAACACGGAGGTGGAATACCGCGCCTCTCCCCGGTCTCTCCGAGAAGACCCCGCGTCCACCGCAGAACCCCACACCCAAACCTCAGTCAGCGGAGCGTGCGGACAGCGTGGGAGGCCGCCACCGCCTTTCCCGAGGAAACCCCGTACCGTTCTGCTCCTCGGGGGCGCTCCTACGTCTTCACCGCCGTGGCGGTTTCCGGTCGGAACCGGGGGAGGGCCGCGACGGACGAGTTCTCCTCTCCGTTTCGGCTCCCTGGAGGGCAGCGATGAGCACGCGCGGTCAACCTCGTGGAGACGTGGTTGCGGATCTCGTGGGAAGGCGCGGTGCCGTTCGCCTTCGCGGCGGCGTTGGCCTTGCTGTTCAACTCCCGCCAGAAGTCGCTGCCGGAAACGGGACCGCTACTCATCGAGCACCGCTCTTCCGACCACCCGAGCCGCGATTTCCACGCCGAACTCCTCGTCATGGGCGAGCGGTCCGGCCACTCCTGGGTCCCGGTCCGGACCGGCCATGTCCTCCAGTGCCGCCGCCAGTGCGGTGCGCACCTTCTCCACCCGGTCAGGGAACTTGAGCGCGGCGTAGCCCAGGAGGTTGCGCGGCGGCAGCGAGGTGACCGGCAGGCGGCTCAGGAAGTAGTCCACGAACTTCGGCCCGGCGCCGGGGAATCCGTACTCGGCGGCCAGGGGCGCCAAGTCGCGGTACAGGTCGCGCAGGTCCACCAGGTCCTTGCGGACCGCGTTGGCCATGGCCTTGGAAATGCCGTCCGGATCATTCCAGTCGCGGACCAGGTCGATGATCGTGCGATGGGCCGTGGTCACCGCGACGCCCTCCCGCACGACCACCTCGTCGGGCCGCAGGGTTCCCCTCCTGAGAGCCGTTCCCGGTAGGGCGGTCCGCTCGTCGTTGACCGTGAACACCACCACGGGCGCGGGGGGACCGCTGATTCCGAGGACCTCGCAGGCCGACTCGTGCGACACCACGGCGTCCTCGTGGCGTGCGGTGGGACGCTCCCAGGCGAAACGTTCCTCGTCGAGTGCCATCCACGCCGCGTACCTGTACACGTGCTCGGGGGCGGTACCGCTGCCGGCGATCTGGTGGACGCTCCACCCCGGTTCCACGAGCAGGCCAGCCTCCGTGAGGCGGGCCAACTCCGCTCCGTCCACTCCGACTCGGCGCGCTTGGGCCGCGGTGACCATCCCGTGCTGCCGTGCGGCCACGTCCGACAGTTCACGTAAGGAAGAGACGAGTTCTGGTCGGTTCATGAGCTGGCCTTCTCGTTCGGGATCGAGACGCGGAGTCCGGCCGGGGGTCGGTACCGCAGTGGAAGCATACGGTCACCTGACCGGGCAGGGGCCGAAGACCCGAACGGCACTGCATGGGGTCCGGCCATCGTGGGGGTACCTGTCTCCTCGGGCCGTCACGGACGGCTGCGACGGGCCCTGGTCATCCCGGGGCCGTGGTGTTGGAGTCCCGCGTTCCTTTTCCGGTTCCCGCCCCTGAAAGGATGTCCGCTTCCGGCCATCGAAGCGACCGCAGCGTTCTCCGGGAAGGCGGTCTCACCTCGCTCCCCCAGCGACAACGCCCTTGGATGATCGCGCTCACCGCGCGGTTCCCGGAACCCGCAAGAAAAACCATCCCGCCCCCAACTCCGGACAAATATGATGAATGAACGGATTGGGAAACGCATCTCCACGAGCTTTCGGCCGTGGCGGCCCGTCACACGTTGGCCTGATGCCCGGCAGACGAGCGACATCGACCTGATGCGGACCGAGACCGTGCCGACCCAGGAGTTGGTCGCTGATCACAACGCCGCGCTCGGACTCGACTACGGGGATCATCTCGTCTTCGTCCCCAGAGATGTCGAGCTCATGGGGAACGGGACCACGGCGCGCATCCAGCACTCCGTGTACCTGGGTGGCGAGGAACTCATGGAGATCGGCAACGACGTGGTGCTGCCCGATCCCCTCCCCCTGCGGAAGCCACCGGAGACCACCGGGTTCCCAACCCACATCCACCCGTCCGGCGACGAGCGGGAGAATCCGGACCTGCCACTCATCTCCACCGCCGACACCCTGGCCCACAAGGCCGCGGGAATGTACACCCGGCATTGGCAGGGCGGTCCCCCGACCGGGTCCAAGACCTGGTCGACGCTCTTTTCATTGCTGATCGGGCCAGCTGGGACGGTCCCGAGATCCACACCGTCATCGGCGGGGAAATGGAGTGGAGGCGCGAGCACGGGAGGATTCTGGACGTGCTCGACCACTTCGAGGTATCCAACCCGGCGTGGCGGGAGGGGTTCGCCCGGTACGCGGAGTCCACGCCGGGACTCCCGTACAACTTCGGGAATCCACAACGGAGAACAGGGTCTCCTCCCTCCTCACCGCTTCCCGGTGGACCGGTTTTCTCCGCAGGTCACAGGGCTGCCGGGAAAAACGGTCCCGCCCGCGCGAACCGCGCCCTTCCCCGCACCGGGGAAAACACCGCCCGAAGGCACCGGTTTTCCGAGGTGACCGCAGTTCGGAAACAGCGTTGCCGCCCTGTTCGGTCCCCCCTTCGGAGACCGGCGGCCACGGTCATCGCCCCGTCGGCGAGTTGAGCGGCCCTTCCCCTCCGCGATCACATCCGCTTGGCCGTCCGCCCCTCTGTGGCGCGTTTCCGGAAACGGGGCACCCGCGGCCCCCTGACCACGTGCACCTCCCGAATCCCGCGGGAATCCGGGAGTGGTGTGGGCGGCGGGGCGACACGGCGGGCCCTCGGGGAACGCCCGTCGGAGCCGCGCCGCCCGCCCGTGCACGCGGCCGGGCAGGACCGCGTTCACCGCTGGTCATGGGGACCGCGTCGGTCGCCTCTCACTTCGAACGCGGTTTCCGACCGGAGAACGACGGGGGTTCGGGGCCTCTGCGGGCGGAAGCCGGCCTGTTGGCGCCACCACGGCCCGGACGGCCGGACGCGAATGGACCGCGCCCCGCCGGATGGTCCAGGGCGACGAACTCCGTGCCCCGTGCGATCTGTCCGCTCCGGGACGTGTCCACCGCACGACCGTCCGGCCCCAGAAGTCTCCCCCCGGCTCCCTGGACAGTGTGCCCGTGGGAGTCGACAGCGGAGCGCAATGACGCGTTGACCAGGGCTGTGGAGGCGTCACGCCAGGAGTACTCCTGCAGGACGGAGCGCAGTTCGGCAGCTCTGGCCACCTGTGTGGGATAGTCCTCGATCACGTTGCTGATCGCCCGCGCCCACTCCGCCACTCGCTCGTCAGGCCTGTCGTCCAGCCCCCGGTCGGGCACCACGAACGAGCGGCCGACTGCCTCTGGCACCCGGTTCGTGTCGGAGAGGAACTGCCCGAAGCCGCTCTCGGCATTGACCAGCACGGGAAGTCCGCGTGCCGCAGCCTCCGCGGCGACCAGGCCGTATCCCTCGGCCACCGACGGCATGACCGCCAGTTGCGCTCCGACGAAATCGGCTTCGAGTTCCGCGTCGTCGGAAGTGTACGGACGAATGTCCACGGCCTCCGCGCTCCCCAGGAGCGTAGCGGCACGCCTGGTCTCGGCCTCGACGTTCGACTCCGCAACCCCCCGGACCCGCAGGCGCACGTCGACTCCGTTCTGGCGCAGTTCCCCCACTGTCCGCAGCAGGTGATCGTAGCCCTTGATGGCGTCGTTGACCCGGCCGGTGAACAGAATGGTGGTGGACTGCCCCTGGACTGGGACGACTGGCGCACCGGTGATCTCGGCGCCCGGAATCATCTCGTGGAAGGCCGGAAGCCGGGGATTGTCCGCAGCCATCTCCCGGGCCACAGCGGTGAGCAGGGGCCCCACACCGACCACCAGGTCTGAGCGGGCCATGACCTCCTGCTCGATGCGGGCGATTCTGTCCTGTTCCTCCTTCGGCCTTCCCTGGATCTGGGCGTAGCGCCTGACAGGCATGTGCACGAAGTGACCGAGCCGGGCCTCGGGATACCACCGTTGCTGGATCGCCATCGCGGCTGGCCCGGAATACCGGGAGTGTCCGAAGACAAAGTCCGGCCGCCACTGCTCCGGAGACGGAAGACCGGGAACGTCCGACGGTCTTCCGTTTCGGGCGACGTCGAGCAACCGCACGGATTCCCAGTCATCGGTCGCGGGGATGAGCAGGATCCGGGCGTCACCGTGGTCCTCGGTGGAACCGACGGTGAGCAGGGTGACGTTGACGTTGGGCAGCGCGGCGAGGTTCTCCGTGATCTTGCCGCTGGCGACCGGCACCCCACCCAGCTTGCTGCCGCGGCCGCTGACATCCGAGACCATCAGGATCTCCAGGGGGGAATCCGTGGTCGCACCGGGATCAACCGGCTGTGAGGGCACGGTGGAACCGTCCTTTCAGGAACACGTGGAGCGGGTGGGCGGTGAAGTGCATCATTCCGGTACGCATGCCGGGGGTCAGCCGGGCGGCAAGTTCGTCCAGGAGTTCGGCGGCCACCAGCGCCGCCGACCGGGAGACGGCGACCCGTGCCCCGTCGGGTTCCGGGGTCTCCAGCACTGGATCGGCCGCCGAGGCGACGCGGGGTGCGGTCACCCCCGCGAGATCGGAGCGCAGTTCGGCGGCGCGTTCGGCGAATGAGAGCGGCCGTCCCGCCTTCTCGTCCCAGCGGTACCCCTGGAGCAGATGTCGTTCCGGTTCGATGTCGGGATAACGCTCCCGCCATCCCGGGGCGGCCTCTCCTTCGGTGATCCTCACCAGGTCGGCTGCCGCGTCGCGGGCGGCGGCCCGCACCGAGAAGTCCGCCCCGCGCTGGACGGCGACACTGCCGGGTACGGCACGAGCCGCGGACCGGGCGGTCTCGCGCAGCCGGGTGTAGTCCTCCTCAGCAACAGTGACGGACCGCGTCACCGCCGAGCCGTCCGGGAGCGGTGGCGCGGTGCCCACTCCCTCCGGAGCCGGTCGCTCCGTGAGAGGGCCACGGAAGGCCGCGGCCATCTCCCGCACCGCCCCGGCCAGTTCTCCGGCCTCCTCCGCGATGACGCACGCGGGACGGCCCGGGGCCAGGCGCTGGTCGAGTTCGTCGAGCAGTTCCAGCACCGCCGTCAGCCACACGGCCTCGACGACCAGTGCCCCGCCGTCCGCCGAGGTGCCGTCACCGGCGCTCGTCGGCCCCCGGCCAGCGTCGAGGCGGGTCTCCCATTCGCGCACCGCGGCTCCGAAGGAGAGCGCGCGACCGTCGTCCGCGCGCCGGGAGACGAGGTGGAAAGCGGGGTCGACCGGCCCCGGAGGCGGGGCGCATCCGGTCGGAGCCACCGAGAGCAGGGTCTCCAGTTCACGCCATCTCCACGCACGTTCCCGAGGCCAGCGGTCCCCTCTCCACGCGACGCCTCCCTGCGCCCACAACATGCGGGCCGCCGCCGAGTAGAGCCGCTGATAACGCTCGGCAAGATCGGAAACTGTGGTCATGCCACCCTTTCTTTCCCGGATTCGTCTTCGGCCTGCCGCGTGGACGGTCCAGATTCCGCCGTTCCGCGGTCCGACGGAACCGTTTCCCTCCCTGCACCGCCTCGTGTGTCCGTGCCGGTGGCCGGTTCCGGCCGCCGGCACGGACCATTACGCGCTTCCCGCTCCCAGGATCGTTGGACTCCCCTCCGCGTCCGTCGGTTCCCGGGCACCGGAAAATTCTTGTGCCAACTCCCAGAGACATGAAGACTTGCACTGAAATCTCAAAATTCCGCAGCATCACGGCAGAAGTCCTTGATCAGGGTTCCGCACCTCCGTCCGTGTCGAACCGCAGAAGCGACCTTCGGCCCCACCCCACGCCGACCCGTGAAATCCGTTCCGTCTGTCTTTACCGCTCAATAGAGTGAGATCATGAACTGGGAGCCGTCTTTCTATGAGTTGTCGACCATCGCGGCCCGCCAACAGGGTCTTGTCACCGCTGCCCAGGCCAGGCGCGTGGAAGTCTCCCCCGACGCACTCGACCATTTCCGCAAGATCGGCCTGATATCGGAAATCGATTCGTCGGTGTTCCAACTCGTGAGCAGTCTGGCCGATCCGATCTACGCCTATCCCTACGCCGCCTGGCTGGCTCTCTCTCCGGAGCGCTACGCCTGGGAGCGCGCCGCGACCCCCCACGAGGACGCCGTGCTCTCACATCACTCCGCGGCCCAACTGTTCCGTCTCGGCGCTCCCTCACCGTCGAACACCGTGTTCACCGCTCCGACAGAGATGGAGGCGCCGCCCGCCACGGCGATCCGGGTGTCCCCCCTCGCTCCGCACGAGGTCACCACAGAGGGCGGCGTCCCCGTCACCACTCCACACCGCACCATCGTCGACCTGGTCTGTGGAGGCCTCAGCCATGACGAGGTCGGCGGAGTCATGGTCAGCGCCGTCCGGCGCGACCTCGTCGACATCCGGATGCTGTATGCCGACCTCGCTCCCTTCGCTGACCGATATGCCTTCCCCGCAGACGGCCCCGGGTTCGTCGACCACTTCCTGGCCGACCTTCTCACAGCGTCACCTGTCCCGAAACTGTCCCCTCGCAACCTGCGGGGCCTCGCGGAACTCCGGTTCCCCGACAACGTGCGGGAGACGGAGGACGCCCTGAGAACGCTGGCAGCCGACCGCATCGGCTCTGCCTTCGCCGTACTGGCGGAAGACCCGGACTTCGCCCGTGAGATCGCGGCGGAGGTCGTCGGCCGGAAGGGGCTGCGTGGGTAATGGACAACGGTGCCCACTCCTACACCTCGTTCTGGAGAGAACTGAACGAGAAGGTCCAGGAACACGCCCGCCGGCGCGGCACCTCGCCTCGGAGCGAACTGCACCAGTGGGTCCTGCAACGGGTCATGGTCAGACTCTTCGACACCCAACCTGACGACTGGGTGGTCAAAGGCGGGCAGACACTCCTGGCGCGCTGGCCCGACGCACGCTCGACCGGCGACGTCGACCTGGTCTCCGCCGAGGAGACGACCTCCGACACCCTGGTGAACCGCTACAACCACGCTCTCAGCCGCGACTACGGGGACTATCTCACCTTCGTTCCGGACGAGATCGACCGCGGCATCATGGGCACCGGCAAGGCCGCGCGGATGCGCCACATCGCCTACTTCGGCGATATGAGACTCATGGAGGTACAGACCGACGCCGTACCGCCGGACAGCCGTCCGAAGTGGAAAGGTCTGGAGCAGGTTCCCTTCCCCGAGCAGATCCACGGATCGGGCACCGAACAGGAGAACCCGGATCTGCGGATACTGTCGGCCCACGATGCGCTTCTGCACAAGATCACGGGCATATTCATGAAAACCTGGCGCGGCGAGGCACCGGTCAGGAGCCAGGACCTGGTCGACACCCTCTTCCTCGCGGACCGGCTCGCCCTGGACGGCCCCGAGGCCCACGCCATGCTCCAGAAGGAAATCGCCTACCAGCACTCCCAACACGACCGGCTTGCGATCCCCGACCGCTTCGAGGTGCCCAACCCGGCGTGGCGGGAGGGGTTCGCCCAGCACGCGGAGTCCACGCCGGGACTCCCGTACAAGACGCTCGACCAGGCGGTTCCCGCCGCGCAGCGGTTCCTCGACCCGCTGTTGGCCGCGGAACCGCCCCAGGCCGACTGGGACCCGCAGCGTCGGCAGTGGGTGGAGCGGTCCGCCCAGGACAGCAGGGGCACCACGGCGCGGCAGGAGCAGAACCGCCTGACCGCCCTCGACCACCCCCGCGGGGCCGCCCCCGACATCGGTGCGTTCCTCAGCGGACAGAAGGGGCGGTCGACGCCCTCCCGCGGTCCCCGTCAGACACCCGGCCAAGGCCAGGACGGCCCCCGCAGGCGCGGCCCGCGCAGCGGTGCGTGAGTCCGGCCTGTGACAGCGGTGGGGCCCCTCCCGGACCCGGGAGGGGCCCCACCGGCAACAGCCCTACCACTCGTCCTCGAACCAGCCCTCGGGAGCGGGGTCGGCCGGGAGGGGGCGGGGGTCCTGGTGGCGGCGCGACGTGCACTCGCGGAACGGACCGGTGTCGCCCATGATGTAGGACATCTGGTAGTCGAGGTGGTCGCGGTACCACACCGCCATTCCGGTGCCCGGCTCCCAGCGCAGCACCTCCCAGGCGTGCCACAGGGCGTGGAAGCGGGAGACCGCCTCGGGGTGGCGCCACCACTCCTTGCACCAGCGGAACTGCCCTCCCTCGGGGCGGGTGTACATGGGCAGGAACCGGTAGGTGACGAATTCCTCGACGTTTCTGAAGACCGGCTTGGCGTCCGGCCCGCCGTTCTGCTGGAGTTCCTCCTCCTCCGGGTCGTACAGGTCCTCTTCGGGACCCGGCCGCACGCCGTCCTGTGCGGCGGCCGCGGTGTCGCCGCTCCGGCTCTCGGGGGTGGCCGTCATCGCTGCTGTCGTCCTTTCCTCGGTTCGCGGTCTCACAGGGTGGCGTGCCGCTCGGTGCTCTGCGTCTGGCGGCGCTCGTCGGGCGTGCGGCCCGACGGGTATCTGCTGAGGCTCTCCAGGGCCCGCTCGTCGATGTGGAGGTCGACCCCCCGCGCGTAGTCGGCCTCCGCGACGGCCCGGGGCGACGGTTCCGTTCCCGACCTGACGGCCTCGGTGAGCGCCAGGTCGTCTCCGGTGGACAGCCCCCGGGCGCTGTCGGCCGCGAGGGGCTCCTCCGGGGCGGATCCGGCCGCCCGCCGCTCCGGGAGGGGCCGGGCGGCGGGGTCGAAGGGGTGGCCGTCAAAGTTCCGGGACACCTCGACAAAAGCGCGGAGCGGCTCCCGCGTGTCCTCGAGCCGCTCCAGGAACTCGACGCCGGCCTCGCGGTTGGCTTCGAGCAGCCGGTCCCCGAACTCCGCGAGCGACCGCAGCGCCGGTTCCACGAGCACGGTGGGCGCCGTCTCCCCCAGGCCGCCGTGCGCGGTCCACGCGTCCAGCAGGTCGCGGATCTCCCGCTTCTCCATCTCACGCAGTCCGTTGGGGGAGGTGGTGACGCGGGCCCACTGCTCGGTGAGGCTGAGCGGCGCCCCGTCGGCGGAGGCCGCCACGTCGCCGGCGTACAGCGCGGCGTTCTCGGCCGCGCTGACCCGGTCGAGCGCCGCCGCGTCCACGCTGTTCCACCCGGTCCACACCGCCTCCCGCATCAGCCAGCGCGTGGACGCCTCGTAGAGTTGCGGCTCCCACCGGGCCACGAGTGTCTCGACGCGCCGCCGCGCGCCCGCGGCCTCGGTGTCCAGTGACGCGATGGCGCTCAACCACGCGGCGTTGAGGTGGTTGACCAGATCGTCGGTCGGCGCGGTCGCGGGGTCCCATTCCGCGAACCTCCGCCACGAGCCCTGCGGGTGTCCGGACAGGCCCGCACCGTCCGGGTCCCCGACAGCGGGGTTGACCACCGCGTACCGCCAGGCGTCCTCGAAGGCGCCCTCGAAGCCGAGCCCGTCGTTCCACTGCTCGGACACCCGGGTGATCAGCTCTTCCTGACGCCTGACGTGGCGCAGCGACATCGCCACACTCCGTACGTCCATCGTGGCCAGCACCCCGTCGACCGTCCGGTCGCCGTCCGGTCCGGCGACGTGCTCCCTGATTCTCGGCGGGATGCCGGGGTCGCGCGCGGCCGCGACCCGGATCGCTTCGGTGAGTCGGCGGTCCCCGGTTCCCGCCCGGGCGGCCCGGGCGATCTCGACGTTCACCGGGTTGGCGGTCCTCGGGTTGGCCACGTGCACGACCTGACCACCCTCCGTGCCGCTGCGCGCGGCCCGGTTCCGCAGCGCCCGGGCCAGCAGGGCGCCCGCGGCGAGCACGGCCATCCCGTCCCAGCTCCGCGCGCGCCGTCCCGACCGTCGGCCGGGGCGGACCCCGCCGCGCAGGAACGCCGTCAACACCTCCAGCACGGCCGCGCCCACCACGCCCGTGTTCTGCTGCGCCTGTTCGGCGACGGGGATGTCGAGATCCGCGCGTCGCGGCGCCGGGTCCGCGGGCGCCGCCGAGGGCCTGTCCCGGTCGGCGGCGCCGGACCGACCGACCGGTTGCCGTCCGTCGCTCATCTGTTCACCTACTCCTCTTCCGTCCTGCGTCTGTGCACCCCGGGGGCCTGGGGGCGACTTCCGTCATCGGCCTCACACGGTCCGGTTGTCGGTGTACCTGCGCTGCGCGCCCTCGGTGACCGACCGCTCGGCCTCCCGGATCGACGCACTGATCAGCGGCGCCTCCGCGCTTGTGTACCAGGGGCTCATCCGCAGCAGGGTCGCCTGGGCCGCGGTGGCGAAGAGCAGCGCCTCGCCCTTGCCGATCCTGCGGATGTCGGCGCCCTCCATGACCTCCTGGCGGCGCAACTGCACCGAGTGGTTGCCCTTCCCGTCGCCGTAGCTGAACGACGTGGTGGACACGTCGTGCTGGCCGATCAGCTTGGACAGCGCCTCGACGATCTTGTGGTCGTCCAGTCCGGCGCCGAACAGCTTGACGGTCGCGGCCGACCACATGGCCTCCATCCCGTTCTCCGTCCACACCCGCACCCCCTGGCGGTAGCTCTGCAGGATGGTGACGGGGACGATGCCGCGAGATCCCAGGTGGGAGTAGAGGTCGGGCAGGTCCGCGATCTTGCAGATGTTGGCGGCCTCGTCGAGCACCGCCACCAGCGGCGGGTCGAGCCTGCCGCCCATTCCCTCGGCGGCCTCCTCGGCGGCGATGAAGATCGCGTCGGTCATCGCGGCGATCAGCGGGGCGGCCGCCGAACGCGACTTGCTGAGCAGGTGCAGCGTCTGCCGGGACCGGACGAACTCGCGGGGGTCGAACTCGTCGACGCCGGGATCGTCCGGCGGGGTCACCCAGGCCATGATCTCCGGATCGTCCAGGCAGCGGGCCGCGGTGCGGGCGGTGGTGTAGATGCCGTCGCGCGTCTCGCTCACGATGTTCTGCGTCTCGCGCAGCGCCTCGGCGTAGGCGACGAACCCGTGGTCGAAGAGGATGTCGATCGGCCGCGGCTGCTTGGCGTCGTGCAGCCACTCGCCCACCCGCTCCATGCTCTCCCCCGCGAGCGCCGCGGCCAGCGTCAACTGCGAGATGAGCGCCTTCGCGGCCGGGCCCCACATGTCCTTCTTGGAGTCGTCGTCGTCGATCGTGAGCACGAAGTGGCTGGCCAGCCGGTAGGCGTCCTCGACGCTGCGGACGTTGCGCAGCGGGTTCCACCAGAAGGTCTGCGGCTGGTGGGTGACGTGCTGGGGGTCGAACAGCCAGACCCGCTCACCGGTGCGCTGCTCCCGCAGTTTCGCGGTCGCCGCCCAGACGTCGCCCTTGTTGCTGGTCGCCAGGGCAGGTCCGGGAGCGTTGAGCACGTAGGGGATGGCCAGGGCGGTGGTCTTTCCGGCCCGGGGCGCCATGTAGGCGAGGACGGTGTCCTCCCACGACGCGAACAGCCGCTTCCCGCTCCTGCCGTGGGGCATCTTCACGTCGCCGAGCACCAGCCCCACCTCGGCCTCCGGAAGCTCCTTCGGTCTCCTGCCCTTCAGGCTGGACCTGCGCAGCCGCAGCGCCTTCTCGGCGGCCTCGGGGAGCGCCAGTTCCGCGACGTCGGAGTTGTCCACGTTGAGCACGGTGACCGGGTCGTAGCCGCCGCCGATTCGGGCGCGCACCCGGGGCGCGACCGCACGGCCGAGCAGGACCAGACCGGTGGCCTGCGCGCAGCAGAACAGCACGACCAGGAAGGTGGGCGTGCCCGGCCACGCGCGGTCGGTGGCGCCGGTGAAGAGCCAGAACACCCACCGCGCGCCGAAGGGCGCGACCTCGCCCGGTGTGACCAGCGCGGCGAGCCACGCCGCCAGCCACACCAGGAACACCAGGCAGACCACGCCCCACAGTGCGAGCACGGCGAGCAGCGGCGGCGTGCCCGCCGCCATGACCCCGCCGCGCGGCTGGTACCTGTTCGTCTCCTTGGCCACCGCCCTCACCTCTTCCGGATCGCCTGGTCGGTGTCGTACAGTTCGAACTCGTCGCCGGTGAGCGTCATCTGCACGGGGATCCCCAACCGCTCGGCTCCGGTCTTGATGAGGTAGCGGCCCCGTCCGGGGTGCAGGGTGCCCGGCTGCCAGGAGTCCGGGGAGGACCACGACGACACCAGGTCCCGTTCCGGTTCGGTGAGCGGGGTGATCTGGTTGACCCGCGCCAGTTCCCGGGGCGGCAGTCCGGCGAGGATCGTGATGGCGGACCGGTCGACGAACCCGCGCGCCTTGGCCCGGTCCTCCTCGTTGGCCAGCGCCTCCAGGTCGCTCAGCGAGTGGGTGACCATCACCGACGCCATGCCCTTGCTGCGGTTCAGCCGGGTCAGCGAGTCGGCGTACTCGACCAGGCCGGGAGCGCCGCGCAGGGCGCGCCACAGCTCGTCCATGACCCCGATGTAGGACCGCGGCCGGATGACGCCCTGTTCGGCGAGCAGCGTCGCCGCGTCCACCATGCCGAACCCGTAGCTCCAGGTACACAGCATCGCGGCGGTCAGCAGTTTGTCTCCGGCCGCTCCCACCCGGGAGATGTCGACGCTGATCCCCGGGGCCGACAGGTCGATCGGGTTGGTCGTCGGCCCGTCGAACACCCCGGCCAGCGATCCGGTGCACAGCAGCCGCAGCGTGAACACCAGGTCGTCCACACGTTCGTCGTAGCGGTCCCCGCCCTCGGCGCGGGCCATGCGCCGCAGGTCATCGGGTCCCTCTTCGACAACGCGGAGCACGTCGACGACGGTGGGCGGGGTCTGCGGTCCCAGCCGCTCGTCGAGCAGGTCGATCGCGGCACCGAGCACGACCTCCTCGGCGTTGGTGATGCGGTCCTCGCGGACCAGCGTGCACAGTGCCATCATCAGCGAGATGCGCCGGGAGCGGACCTCCCACCGGAGTTGTTCGCGCTCGTCGGCGCTCAGGTGGAGCAGGGACGCGCCGAGCGGTCCGGCGTCGAGCGGGTTGATCCGGTCCATGCCCCGGCCGATCGTGACGACCTGCCCGCCCAGGTAGCGGATCAGGTTGGTGTAGTCGGGCTTGGTGTCGCCCAGGATGATCGCCTGCGTCCCGAAAGCGATCGCCCCGGTCACCATCCGTTTGACCAGCGTCGATTTTCCGGTTCCCGGTTGGCCGAGCACGAAGCATCCCGGGTTGGTGACGAGTCCGGCGCGCAGCCAGGCCAACGGGTCGAGGCAGACGACCTCGCCGGAGAGCAGGTCCCGGCCGATCGGGGTGCCGACGGCGGGCGGCTTGCTGCTGGTGACGAACGGGAAGAGGCCGCACGCCTGGGCGGTGGTGGCCTGGTACTCGGGGACGTTGGGGATGTTGACCGAGACGCCGCCGTCGCGGTGCGCCCAGCCCATGACCGGGGGCGGCATCTCCTTTCCGCTGTCGCGGGGGGCGGCACCGGTCCGCTTCCCGCCTCGTTCGCGCCCCGGACGCTTCTTTCCTCGGGCGGCGGCGCGCTGGGCCGCCCGCTCGCGCCGGGCGCGCGCCCGGCGCTCCTTGCGCTCGGCGCGGGACGGCCGCGCGGCCGGGGTGTTCGGGGCCGCGGGCTCGGTTCCGTCGCCGGTGGTGGAAACCATGCGGAATCTCCTGGGGTGGGGTCAGTTCCGTTGGGCGAGGTAGGGAGGGCAGACTCCCAGCGGAAGCGTGGTGGCGAACGCGACGTCCTGCGCGCCCCACGCACGGCGCAGGCGGATCCGCGACGTCTCGGCGGAGGACTCGGTGTGGGAGACGGCGCGGTCGAACTCCTCGGGGCTTTCGACGGTGACCGACGTGTAGAGGCTCATCTGCACCAGGCCGGCGCCCATGGTCTCCTCACGGGCGGCCTGCCGCGCGTAGGCCAGGTCCTGGCTGTCCCGGGCGCTGACCCGGTGCCGGACCCGGGCCGACAGTTCGCTCTTGTACTGGGCCGCGGTGTTCTGGCTTTCCAGGGCGCGCGCCGCGGAGGAGGCGGGCCAGGGGCGGAAGAGCAGCGTCGTCCGCTTGTTCCACCGGGTGGGGGTGAGCAACTGCGACAGGACGGTGCTGGTCACGTGGGTTCGCGGCGCCTGCTGCCAGACCCAGGCCACGCTCATGCCGCTGTCGTGGATGTAGCGGTCGTGCAGGGTTTCGGCGGCGACCGGTGTGGCCTCCGACCAGTTGGCCGTCTCGATTCCGTCCTTCTCGGCGTCGAGCATCTGCGCCATCACGCCGCGGGCGGCCGGGTCGTAGGCGCTGCGGACGGTGGCGACGAGCTGTTCGGGGGTGGCCCGTCCGACCACGCTGACACCGCAGCCGCCCAGTCCGTTCTCGATCTGGTTGAGGAAGTTGTTCACCTCCGCGGCGGCCTCCATCCGGCCTTTCGGGTTGGTGGGGAAGCGGCGGGGGTCGAAGGTGATGGAGACCCTGGTTTCGACCTGGGCGCTCACCGCGGGGGCCAGGGACACCAGTTCGCCCAGGATGCGGCGGGCCGGTTCGGGGGAGTCGGGGTCGACCTCGGCTGAGATCTGGCCGCGCAGGGTGGCTCCGGGGTCCGGGCTCGACTCGACGGTCACCGCGATCCACGGCACCCACGGCATGTAGCCGAATCCGGCGAGCCAGTTGTGCCAGTTGGCGACCCAGGTGTCGACGTCGCTCTCCTCGGCGAGCCACACCGAGTTGGAGGACACCAGGAGGGTCGCTGTCATGTGGCCGAGGCGGCGGTTCCAGGCGATGCCGAACCTGCCGTTGCGGCCGTCCTCGACCGAGAGGAGGGTGACGGGCGCGAGGACGCCGGGCAGTTGGAACGCGCGGGGGTGCTCCACCATGACTCCGGCGCGGTAGCGGGTGCGTCCGAGGACGGTCGCCCACCACCAGCGGACGCGGGTCAGCACGAATCCGAGCAGAGACGTACCCTGCACCGGGACGAGGGCCAGGGCGAAGACCACCACGAGGGGGGGCACGAGGTAGCCGGCGTAGCGCTGGTTGACGAACGCGACCAGCATGAGCAGGATCAGGCTGGCCATGAGGAGCATCGTCGAGGTGAAGCCCAGACCGAGCAGTCCGATGCTGCGTTTGCGGCGCCACCCGCCGTAGGTCCGCTGTGTCATCTTCTCCGTCCTTGGGGTCTAGACCGCACCGTCGGGGAGATCACCGGGGTCACCGGCGCCGGTGGGCAGAGAGGAGTGGTGGTCCAGGGCGCCGGTGGGCTGGGAGGGGCTGCTGTCCACGGCGCCGTCGGTGGCAGGGGGCGGCGCCGGGGTGTCCGGTGCCGGGGCCTGCTGTGCCGGGGGGTTCGGCGGCGGGTCTGTTCCGCCGGAGTCCGGGGCTCCGTCCGCGGGGGTGCCTCCTCCGCTGTCGGTCCGGCCCGCTCCACTGGGCGTCGACGGTTCCGGGCCGCCGCTGACCGCGCCCCCGGATCCCCCGGTCGCCCCGGTGGGGGTGGTGGCGGGGGCGCCGCCGGTCACCCCGGTGGGAGTGACAGCGGAACTCCCGCCCCCATCGACGGAAACACCACCTCCCCCCGCACCGGCCGCAACCGGAGACGACCCCCACCCGCCCGACTGGGCCGCACCCGCCGGGGTGACCGCCGCACCCCCCGACGAGGACCCGCCGTCCGAGGCGTAGGCCGCCGCACCCCCACCGGGCGCTCCCGAACCACCGGTCGCCCCGGTGGGAGTGACAGCGGGGGCGCCGCCGGTCACCCCGGTGGGAGTGACAGCGGAACTCCCGCCCCCATCGACGGAAACACCACCTCCCCCCGCACCGGCCGCAACCGGAGACGACCCCCACCCGCCCGACTGGGCCGCACCCGCCGGGGTGACCGCCGCACCCCCCGACGAGGACCCGCCGTCCGAGGCGTAGGCCGCCGCACCCCCACCGGGCGCTCCCGAACCACCGGTCGCCCCGGTGGGAGTGACAGCGGGGGCGCCGCCGGTCACCCCGGTGGGAGTGACAGCGGAACTCCCGCCCCCATCAGCGGAAACACCACCTCCCCCCGCACCGGCCGCAACCGGAGACGACCCCCACCCGCCGGTCGAGGCCGGAACCGCTCCGGGCGTTGCGGTCCGGGCCGCTCCTCCGGGAGTGGCGGTACCGGTTCCCCCGTTTCCGGAGGCCCCGGCCGTGTCGCTGTTCTCCGCGCCCGCGGGCAGCACCGCACCGCTCTGCGCCTCCGCGGAGCCGCTCTCGTCGACTCCGCCACCGGTCTGTGCCGCGCCGCCGTCGGCCGGTCCGCCCACCGCCGCGCCCGCGCCGCCCAGCGCGGCCGTTCCCGTCGCCGCCGCTCCCGTCGCGCCCGCACCTCCGGTCGCCGCGACGGTCGTCGCCGAGGGCAGTCCCTGGTCGACTGCCGCGGCCCGGCTCACGACGCCGGAGCCCTGCGCGGCGTTGCCGGCTCCCGAGAACCCGGTGCCGCCGAAGCCGCCGCCTCCGCCGCCGCCTGCGCCCGCGACGGCACCGGCCGCGCCGAAGGCGACCGCGCCTCCGGTCAGCTTGGTCGCCACCGTGCCGAGCAGGCTCCACAGCATCGGCAGCGCGCCGGTGGCGATGAGGATCAGCGCGACGCCGAGGAAGTACTGGAAGACTCCGTCCTCGTCTCCGCTCGACTCGTAGTAGAAGATGAAGCCGAGGGCGTAGATCAGCGCGATGACCGGCTTGTACAGGATGGAACCGAGCAGCCATCCCATGATCTTGGAGAAGATGGTGGTTCCCGGCCCCGGGATCATCGCCGCACTGGCCGCGAGCGGCAGTACGGCCGCGCAGATGTAGACGACCCCCTGGGTGTAGAAGAGCGCCACGATCTGGATCGTGGCGCCGACGACGACCGCGATCCCGATGATGACGCTGAGCAGCATCCGGAACGGACCCGCGATGATCCCCCCTTCGGGGATGCCCGTCAGATCCTGGGAGAGCCGTGCCCCGAAGTCCCCCGCGACCCCCTGGCTGAGCATGTACTCGGCCAGTCCGTTACCGAAGTCCACGAGCCCCTGGATGACGAAGACCCCGGCGAACGTGGTGAAGACGAGCACCAGGAGTCCCTTGACCGTGTCCATCATCGGGTCCAGGCGCCGGTACCACAGCAGCCGGATCGCCGCGACCAGCAGCCCCGCCGTGGCCAGCAGTGTCACCAGCGGAAAGACCAGGTTCTGGAAGGCGGAGATTCCTTCGCTGTTCTGGATGCCGCCGGTGTTGTCCACCATGGGGTTGTTCCAGAGGAACTTGAAGACCGTCTCGATGGCGGGCGCGATCAGTCTACCGATGTCCTCGGACAGTTCTTCGAGACTGGCCATTGCACTTCCTAGTCGTGGCTTCGGTGGTGCCTTCCGGGGCACGGAACCGCCGGGCGGGGCCTCGGAGCCGGTGCGCCGGGGACCGGTTCGGTCAGACGCCCGTCGGGCCGGAGGGGGAGGGGTCCAGGGTGGGCATGGGCACCGGATTGGAGTCCAGGTGGACTTCCAGGTAGGAGTACCAGGTGTCGAAGGCGTTGCCCGAGGATGCGCCCAGCAGCAGGGTGACGAGCGGGGCCGCGGTCATCAGCAGGACGACTCCCAGCAGCACCCACGGCAGCTCCCCCATGCCGCGGGCGGCGATCCAGGGGTCACCGGTGAGGTTCGCCTGCACCATCTTCCCGGCGATGATCAGGAGCGCGATGATCGCGATGACGGCTCCCAGGCCCATGACCCAGCCGAGGATGGTGTTCCCGCACGTCTGCCATGTCGCGTCCTCGGCTCCGCAGGGGGGCGCGGCGAGGACGGGGGCGGTCGGGGCGTCCACTTTCTCCTCCCTCACACGAACACGACGTCCGGTACGGCGTCCGGGTCGCTCCCCGAGAGCAGCGCCAGGACGATCGACGTGGCGGCGATCATGAGGAGGATCCCCATGACGATCCACAGCAGGCCGCCCACGCCGTCGACCGCCACGTCGGAGCGGCCGAGTCTGCCGACCACGATCTTCCCGGCGCAGTAGAGGACGCCGATGACGGCGATGACGGTGACGATTCCCCGACCCCACGCGAGCATCTGCTCGAGGGGTGGCAGGACACTGGTCGGAAGCTGCGGTTCGGGGGTCCAGACCTGCGTGAGCGGGACACCGCCCGCCTCCGTCGCTCTCATCGCCGCGGCCTGCACGCGCACCGACGCATTCAGCAGGATGGGCACGGTCTCTTCCTCGTCGTCTGGGTGCCGTGGCCGACGCGGAGAGCCTCTGGCCACGGCACGGCGGTATCCGCCACGGGGGTCGGGGACGGATCAGGTTTCGGTGCTGAGCGCCGGAAGCAGGGCTGTGATCAGTGGAACCGCGATCAGCATCAGCGAGATGCCGAGGATGGTCCACACCAGGCCGCCCACGCCTTCGGCGGCCAGGTCGGATCGGCCGAACTTGCCGACCGCCATCTTTCCGGCGCAGAACAGCACGCCGATGATGCCGATGACCACGACGACACCGCGGCCCCAGGAGAAGAGGGTGTCGATGGACGCGAGCGCGTCCGTGGGCAGCTCGATTCCTTCTCCCCAGTCCCTGTTCCTGATGTCCACACTGGGCGCCGTCGTGGAACTCGTCTGCATTTTGGTGAATCCGTAGAGCAGCAGATTCATGTTTACTCTTCTCGTCCCTTCGTGTCCGACGCTGCCGAACCCGTCGCCGCGCACACCTCACGGATCTCCGCGAGAGCGCGTTCGGCCTTTCTCGGCAACCTGACCTTGTCCGCGTCCGCGGTGTCGGCGTAACGCAGCCCCGCGACGAACGGAAACCGCACGATCCGTCCGACCCGGTCCTCGACGAGCCGGAACCGCACCGCCGCCTCGCGGGGTTCGGGGCCGGAACCGTCGGCGATGACCACCAGGCAGGAAATGGCCGCCCCGGATCCGCTGAGCCCGGTCACGGCCTCGACCGTCCGAGCCGAGGCCGGCGCGCTGTCTCTCGTGACCAGGAGCAGCGGCCGACCGAACGTCTCGATCCGCTGGGTCTGCGGCGTGTAGCCGCCCAGATCCCACGGCGTGCCCAGGAGAGTCGCCAGCGTGCTGGTCCCCGCACCGCCGTGGCAGCCGAGCAGGACCGCGTCCACGGATTCGGCCGTGTCCGGAACCGCCTTCACCGGGGCGCCACGACTTCCGGACTCCCGGCCCAGCCGACGGCCGAGTGCCACCACCACGACGGTCACCTCCTCATCGTGCACAACGGATTACCCGACGCCCCGGACATTTTTCGGGACGCCCGGCGTCTCCCGCGTAGATGCGGACCGCGACACAGAAGTTCCACTTCCTCAGAAAAGCCTCCTGGCCACTTCCGGCCAAATCCTGACAGAACCGAAACGGGGGAAACGGAATCCGATGATGGTGGCGACCCGAACAGCCGGATGGAAAACCGCGCTTTCCCGCTCGCCGCGACCGAAACGGACAGGGAGAACGGCCGAGAAACGACAGGAGCGCGCGGTGCGCGCCCGGACCTCTTCCCCCGGCCGACGCCGTGACCGGTTGTCGGCCGTCGTGAGCAGGACCGACGAAAGGCGATCGTGAGCAACCTCGACAGCAGTTCCCGGCGTGCGGTCCTCGTTGTCGCCGCCATCGCGGTCGTCGTGCTGACCGTGGGGCTGTCCGTGACGCGCATCCTCGGCGGCGGCGACCCCGCCGAGCCCTCCGCCGCGCCGTCCTCCTCCCCCACAGACGGCGCCGACTCCCCCACGGAGAGCACCGACGTGGCCGCCCTGCTGCCCAACTCCGAATCCGAACTCCGCCGGGCGGCCGCGGTCGCCACGGAGTTCACCGAGGTCTTCTTCGGAGCGGACGGCGACCGCGAGCAGCGGATCACGGAACTGGCCGTGCCCGAGTACGCCGACCTGCTGACAGCCCAGGAAATCCTCCCGCCGTCGGTCGGGGAGCCTCCCGAGGGGACGGCGGAGACCGCCGTCGCCGCGGAGGTCACCGGCATCCGCGCCCTCTCCACGGACAGCGTCACCTACCTGGTACGCGCCGACGTCACCGTGTCCGGCTCCACCGAGCGGCGGTTCGAGTACGCGGCCACCCTCGTCCTGCACGGCGACTCCTGGCTGGTCACCGGCTTCTACGACGCGGCCCTCGGTGACTCGGGGGCGGGCTGACATGGGCGTTGCGGCAGCGGAGTCGCGCCTGCGGGGGCTGTGGCGTGCCGTGCGCCGCCGACCGCGCCCCGCCCGCCCGAACGACCTGGGACGCAGCACGCTCTCCTACGGTCTGGCCGCCTCCCTCCTCCTGGGATCGGTCACGTTCGTGGTCGGCGGCGAGCACATCCTCGGCTACCTGGGGCTCACCGGCGGCACGGGCGGCTGCGCCACCTCGCTGGGCGGCTTCACCGGGGAGGCCGACCCCGACTCGATTCCCGAGAACTTCCTCGAGCACATCAAGGAGGCCGGGAAGCGCTTCGACGTCCCGTGGGAGTACGTCGCCGCTCTCTCCTGGCGCGAGACCAACCACGGCCGTATCGCCGACACTCTCGACTACAACGCCTACGGGCGGCTGCCGAGCGGCATCGTGTACGGCACCGCCAACCCGGCCGGAGCCGCGGGCCCCCTCCAGTTCGGCATCAGGCACCCGGACACCGGACTGACCGGCGGTCCGATGGGCGACGCCGCGAACACCTGGGGCGGTGAGGCGGACCAGCCCGCGAGTGAACGCGAGCACGAACCCGGCACGAACGGTCAGTGGTTCGGCATCGACGGCAACGGCGACGGTCGGGTCAACGTCTGGGACCCGGCCGACGCCGTGCACTCGGCCGCGGGCTTCCTGCGCTACTGGATGGACCGCGGCCACAGCATCGAGTGGGCCGTCGGCCGCTACCACGGCTCCGGTGTCGGCGGAACCTACCAGGTGGAGGTCAGCGGCAAGGCCGCGCAGTACCGCAGCGGCGACTTCACCGTCGCTCCGCCCAACGGGGTGCGGACCGACTGCGCCCAGGTGCCGAACGGCAGCGCCGTCGAGAGGGTCATCGAGTACGCGCGGGCGCAGACCGGCAAGCCCTACATCTGGGGCGGGGTCGGCCCCACCGGCTACGACTGCTCGGGGCTGCTCCTGGAGGCCTACCGTGCGGCCGGACTGCCGAAGCGGTACCTGGACCACCGCTGGACCACGCACACCATGTTCCGCATGGAGGAGGCCCGGACGGTTCCCTCCCTGGACCAGGCCCAGCCCGGCGACATGATCCTCACCGGCAGCGGAAGCTCCCCCACCCACGTGTCGATGGTGACCGGGCGGCGGGACGGAAAGCTCTTCGTGATCGAGGCGTACAGCTCCCGTGTGCCGCTGCACGCGCAGATCCACGAGCACGAGTTCAACTCGGGACTGTGGCCGCAGGGCGACCCGATTCTCAGGATCATCCGGCTCAGCCACCTCTTCCCCTCCGGCGACACCACCGAGGAGGTGTGACGTGCCGCCGCCCGACCTCCCGGAAGCCCTCCGCGGTCCATGCGACCGCCCCCACCCCAGAAGGGCGCAACGGTATGCGTGACCTGTTCCTGTTCCACCGCGAGCGGGTGGCGACCGGCGCGGTCGTCGCCGCGCTCCTCCTGCTCGCCGCCTTCGCCCTCACCCGCCTCACCGGCGGAGGCGGCGCCGAGACGGCCGGGACGTCGATGCGCGACCTCCTTCCGCTGACCGAGGCGGAGTTCCAACGGGCGCTGGCCACCGCGGTCGAGCACGGGCGGGCCATGGGCACGTTCGCCCCCGAGGCACCGGAGGAGGACTACTTCGACCGGTTGGGCGAGACGGCGGCCCCCGAGTACGCGCGGCACGCCTCTGTCGAGGGGTCGGCCGCCGGCACGGCGGTGCGTCGACTCGCGGAGTGGGGCCGTCCGACGTCGGGAGTCGCCGAGGTGACCGGAGCCCCGATGATCGCCACCGCGCTCGTCACCCTCGAACTGTCCCTGCGCGCCGAGGAGACCGCCTCGGCCGGGCGGGACTTTCTGGACCTCGGCGACGTCCAGGTCTCGCTGCGCGAGGACGGAGGCGAGTGGCTGGTCATCGGCGTGACCGACACCGAACGGCTGGAAGAGCTGCGGAACGAGGGGGTGCTCTGACGTGACCCGCCTCCTCCGGCGTCTCCTCCGGCGGCGGTCGGCCGACACGGGCAGGATGAGCCTCGGCGCGGGCGCCGCCGTCTGCTTCACCGGGCTCTTCGCCCTGGTCACCGGGGTGCAGGTGATCGACACCTACAACGTGGGCACCGCGGGCGGCGGCTTCCGTTCCGGTGACATCCCCTACCACGCGGACGACATCCCGCCGGGTTCCCTGGTCGGTTGCGGCACCGCGGGCCAGGTGACCGAGCTGACCTGCAACGCCTACCGGACCGTCCTCGCCAACTACCCGGAGTTCGACCGCCCCGGGTGGCGGGGCTGCTACCGGCCCGGTCCGCCCGACCACGGGACCGGGCAGGCCTGCGACTTCATGACCAACGTCGACAGGAGCGCCGGAACCGCCGAGCAGAACGCCCTGGGGTTCGAACTCTCCCGCTGGCTGATGCGCAACCACGAGCAGATCGGGGTCAAGTACCTCATCTGGCACCAGCGGATCTGGAACCCGAACCCGGGCTTCGAGGATCCGCTCTGTGTCGACGAGACCACCCCCGAGTCGTTCGCGCGGAGCTGCTGGAGGCAGATGGAGAACCGCGGAAGCAACACCGAGAACCACTACGACCACGTGCACGTCTCGTTCCTCCGCTGAGAGGGCGGCGGCCGTTCCGGGCGGTGCGGCCCGGACGGTGGAGAACCGGAAACCGAGAAGGAGAAGGAGGTGGGAGATGCCTGCTCCGCTACTGCTCGCCGGCATCGCGGGCAGAGCCGCGCTCTCCGTGGGCGCCAGGATGCTCGTCCGGCAGGGTGTCAAGGCCGGGGTCCGACAGGGAGTCCGGCAGGGGATCCGGGGTTCGCTGCGGCAGAGCGGCAAGGACTTCGCGTCGGATCTCGCGTCGGACGCCGTCAGCAGCCTGCTGCCCAACCCGCTCGACCCCACCGGGATCGTCGGCATCATCGCCGAGGAGAAACTCGGCTACAACCCGCTCGACCCCATGTCGACGGCTGGCCACTTCGCCGAGAAGAAGCTGGGATTCGACCCGTTCGACCCCGTCGAGGCGGGCGGGAGAGTCATCGACGAGGTGTTCGGGAACTCCTCCGAGGAGTCGGAGGAGCGTGCGCAGAGCCCGGGCGGCCGGGACTCGGACGACCGGCGGGGGACCGACCCCGGCGACCTCTTCGGTGACCTGGCCGCGATGGGCGGGATCGGCGTCGTGGCGGGGCTGCTCCTCGCCGCGATCAAAAGCCTGGCGGCCGCCGGGGACGGCAGGGACGAGGGCCGCAGCGACGACAGGAACAACGCAAGAGGCGACTCCCCCGGCGGAGGCGTCGTCATGGCCGGGTTCACCCCGATCGCCTCCGCCTACAGCGGTGACGACAAGGCACCGCAACTCCAGCAGGGCGTCCTGCTGGGCACCTGAGCCCACGACAGCAGCAGAGAGGACAGCGATGGTCGCAGCGGCGGCAAGACCGCTCTCCGTCGAGTTCGCCCCGTCCGGTCGGCTCGGTCCGGGCGGGGACGAGCACGACAGCGCCTTCCAGCCCCTGGCCGCGGACAGCGGCGTGTCCGTCCCGGCCACGTCCGCTTCCCCACCCGACATCGTCCAGGTGAGGGGAGGCAAGCCGGGCGGAGGCAGAAGGGGCGACAAGGGCAACGACAACGGCACCGAGCGCGGGCCCGAGAACAACGGCTCCAACCGCAGACCGGACGACGACAGGCGGGGGCAGCGCGGCAACAAGTACGAACTGGAGTTGGAGGACGGCCAAGGCCAGGGGCAGCAGGATCAGCAGCAGGGGCGATCGGCCTCCGGCGGTTTCCGCCTGGCCTGGGAGAACCCCCTCAACCTGGTCCACGAACTGGTGGACCTCTTCACCCATGACAAGACCCCCCGGCGGCCCGCCTACGGAATGACGGTGGGACACCGGAAGACGCGGAGCGCGCGCCGGTAACGGGTCCTTCCCGGAAGACTCCCTGCGGGGCTGAGGGGCCCGGCACGCCCGCGGCGGTCCCGTCCGGTCGGACGGGACCGCCGCCGACTCCGGTCACTCCACGTCGGTGAAGGCCCGGGCCGTGTAGACCGCCGTGCCCAGGGCGACCAGCGCCAGCAGGGCGAAACCGACCGTGTAGGCGCCGGTGGCCTGGAAGACGACCCCCATGACCAGCGGCGGGAAGTAGCCGCCGA
The DNA here is from genome assembly GCF_003574835.2 of Thermobifida halotolerans. Lineage (NCBI taxonomy): Bacteria > Bacillati > Actinomycetota > Actinomycetes > Streptosporangiales > Nocardiopsidaceae > Thermobifida > Thermobifida halotolerans. The sequence goes on from NZ_CP063196.1 coordinate 3,868,328, forward strand.
GTCCGCCCGCCGCGCCGACCATGCCGGTCACGGTGCCCACGCGGGACGGCTCCACCAGCCTGGCGACCAGCGCGAAAACGCCTCCGGTGCCCAGTCCGAGGAAGGCCGCCATCAGCACGAACACGGTCCCCGCGGGGATCTCCGGCGGCAGGTCCAGCATCATCACGACGGCCATGGCCGCGGTGCCGACGAAGGAGGTCAGGCAGACCCGAACCGGGCCGACCCGGTCCGACAGGATGCCGCCGACCGGCCGGGCGACCACCGCGACCAGGGAGAACCCGGCGGCGCGCAGTCCGGCCTCGGTCTGGGAGAAACCGTAGTCGTTGCTGAGCAGCGTCGGCAGGTAGGTGGAGAACGCCACGAACCCGCCGAACGCCACCGCGTAGAGCAGGATGTTCTGCCAGGTCGCCCTGAGGCCGAGGGCCTCGCGCATCCGCGGCAGGATCGGCTGGGCGGACGGCCGCCGGTCGGGGGCGGTGCGGCACACCGCCAGCACCAGCACGCCCATCGCCGCCAGCGCGGCCGCCATGAGCAGGTGGGTCTGGACCCGCCCGACCGCCTCGGCGAGGTAGGGGGTGAGGAACGCCGAGAGCGCGGTGCCGCCCATGCCCGCGCCGAACAGGCCGGTGGCGAAGCCGCGGCGTTCGGGCGCGTACCAGGAGTTCACGAACGGCACGCCGACCGCGAACGACGCGCCCGCGATGCCCAGCAGGAACCCGAAGACCAGCAGCAGGAGGTAGGAGGTGCCGAACACGCCGAGCAGCACCACCGGGACGACCGTGACGAAGCAGATCCCGGCCAGCATCACCCGGCCGCCGTAGCGGTCGGTGAGCGCTCCGGCGGGGATGCGCCCCAGGGAGCCGACCAGCACGGGGCAGGCGATCAGTACGGAGGTCTGGGTGGGGTCGAGCCCCAGTTCCGCGCTGTAGGCGGGGGCCAGCGGTCCGATCAGGTTCCACGCCCAGAACAGCAGGGTGAACGCGGCCGTGGCCAGGGCGAGGTTGACACCCGCCGAGCCCCGCCTGACGGTGCCCGCTTCCGGTCGCGTCCTCACCGCGGACCGCCCTCGCCGACGCGCTCCCAGCCGCGCCGCCGCGCCCGGCCGCCCAGGCGGGGTTCCCTGCTGCGGTAGGGGACGTAGGGGCGCCACAGGTAGCCGACGGGCGCGCTGAAGACGTGCACCAGGCGGGTGAACGGCCAGAGCGCGAACAGCAGGAACGCGGTGAGCCCGTGCGCCTGGAAGGTGGGCGGCGCCTCGGCCATGAGTTCGGGGTGCAGGTCGAAGCGGAAGAGGCCGCGGAACCACACCGACAGGCCCTCGCGGTAGTCGTAGTGGTCGATGATGTTGCCGCCCACGGTGTTGGCCAGCCCCAGCACGATCACCACGGCCAGGGCCAGGTACATGACCTTGTCCATGCGGGTGGTGGCGCTGAACACCGGGCCGACGGTGCGGCGGCGGTAGATGAGGATGGCCATGCCGACCAGGGTGCAGAACCCGGCGACCGCGCCGATGCCGACGGCCAGGACGTGGTAGACGCCCTCGGTGATGCCGACGGCCTCGGTCCAGCTCTTGGGGATGCCCAGGCCCATGACGTGGCCGAGGAACACCGCGAGGATGCCGAAGTGGAACATGGGGCTGCCCCAGCGCAGCAGGTGGTCCTCGTACAGCTGCGAGGAGCGGGTGGTCCAGCCGAACTTGTCGTAGCGGTAGCGCCAGTAGTGGCCGACGACGAACACGGCCAGGCAGGCGTAGGGGATGACGACCCACAGCACCAGGTCGAGTGTGCTGGTCATACGTGCGCCTTCCGGTAGTCCACGGTTGTGTAGGGTTCCAGGCCGACCTCCTCGCCGGGAGGCCCCTCGGCGGCGAGGCGGGCGACGGCGTCGCGCAGGCGGCCGGTGAGCGGCGGCAGGGTGGCGCTGACCGCCGCCACCGCGCCCGCGTAGGGGGAGCCGGAGTCCAGCAGCGCCAGGCGCAGCAGCTCCAGTCCGGCGCGGTGCTGCAGCAGCAGGCGGGAGCCCGCGTCCGGGTCGACGGTGGCGGCGAACTCCAGCACGACGCACAGGTGGTCGGGGAGTTCGTCGGTGACCGGGTCGAAACCGGCGGCGCGGTAGGCGTGGGTGAAGGACAGCAGCGCCGTGCCGCGCTTGCGGGTGTCGCCGTAGGCGTAGTAGGTGAGGTGCAGGCAGCAGCGCCTGCGCAGGTCGAAGATCGCGACGTAGTCCTCGGCGAGCCGCTGCGGCGGGGTGCGCTCCAGGTGGTCGAGGATCTCGCCGAGTCCGGTGCGCACGGCGTCGGGCAGCTCGGCCGTCGCCGTGCGCAGCAGCGGCAGGTCGGCGAGCAGCCGCTCGTCGGGGTAGTCGAGGACGAACGCGGCGATCCGGTGGGTGAGCGCGCGGTCGCGCTCGGAGAGTCGGTGGCGGCGCAGGGCGCGCGGCAGGCGGCTCACGGCTTCGGCTCCGCTTCTCCACCGGGGTCGGTGCCCTCCATGAGTTCGGGGGCGGCGCGCTCCTGGCCGGGGCGGGGCGGAAACAGCCGTTCGGCGCCGCCCTTGCCGTCCCAGTTGAGCAGGTTGACGCGCTCCTCGCGGCTCTCGGGGTCGACGAAGGTGTCGGTGGTCTGGCGCTGCTTGAGCGCGTGGAAGTTCTCCACGGCGACGGGCGTGGTCCCGCCGGAGCTCTCCCCGAACGGACCCCAGCCGCCCATGCCGGGGCCGCCCTCGTAGTCGAGGCTGCACTCGGTGGCGAGCTCCTCCAGTCCGTGCGCCTGCTCGGCGTGGGCCGGGGGGATGACGTAGCGCTCGTCGTACTTGGCGAGGGCGAGCAGCCGGTACATGTCGTAGATCTCCTCGCCGGTCATGCCGACCGAGGCGGGGACGGACTCGTCGGCGTCGCGGCCCAGGTTGATGTCGCGCATGTAGGAGCGCATCGCGGCCATGCGGCGCAGCACGTCGGTGACCGGGGCGGGGTCTCCGGCGGTGAACAGTTCGGCGAGGTACTCCACGGGGATGCGCAGGGCCTCGATGGCCGCGAAGAGGTTGCCGCGGTCCTCGGCGTCCTCACCGGTCTCGGCGACCGCGTCGACCACGGGAGACAGCGGCGGGATGTACCAGACCATCGGCATGGTGCGGTACTCGGGGTGCAGCGGCAGCGCCACCCGGTAGCGGTTGATGAGCGACCAGATCGGCGAGCGCCGCGCGGCGTCGATCCAGTCGCGGGGGATTCCGGCGCGTTCGGCCTCGCGGGCCACCTCGGGGTCGTGGGGGTCGAGCAGCACGCCGCGCTGGGCGTCGAGCAGGTCGCGCTCGTTCTCCACGGAGGCGGCCTCCAGGACCGCGTCGGCGTCGTAGAGCACCAGGCCGATGTAGCGGAGCCGTCCCACGCAGGTCTCGGCGCACACGGTGGGCAGGCCGACCTCGACGCGGGGGAAGCAGAAGGTGCACTTCTCGGCCTTGCCGGTGCGGTGGTTGAAGTAGACCTTCTTGTACGGGCAGCCGGTGACGCACTTGCGCCAGCCCCGGCAGCGGTCCTGGTCGACCAGGACGATGCCGTCCTCGCTGCGCTTGTAGATCGCCCCGGAGGGACAGGAGGCGGCGCAGGAGGGGTTGAGGCAGTGCTCGCAGATGCGCGGCAGGTAGAACATGAAGGTCCGCTCGAACTCGAGGCGGATCTTGTCGGACACCCTGCTCAGCACCGGGTCGTCCTGGGCGAGTTCGGGGGCGCCGGCGAGGCTGTCGTCCCAGTTGGCGCTCCAGGAGATGTCCATGTCCTTGCCGCTGATCAGCGACTTGGGGCGGGCGACGGGGGTGTGCTCCTGCAGCGGCGCGTTGGTGAGGGTCTCGTAGTCGTAGGTCCAGGGTTCGTAGTAGTCCTGGATGGACGGCATCTTGGGGCTGGCGAAGACGGTGAGCAGGTTCTTCAGCCTGCTGCCCGCCTTGAGGACGAGGTGGCCCCGCTTGTTCAGCTTCCAGCCGCCCTGCCAGCGCTCCTGGTCCTCGTAGGTGCGGGGGTAGCCCTGGCCGGGGCGGGTCTCGACGTTGTTGAACCAGATGTACTCGGTGCCGCTGCGGTTGGTCCAGGTCTGCTTGCAGGTGACCGAACAGGTGTGGCAGCCGATGCACTTGTCCAGGTTCATCACCATTGCCATCTGCGCCATGACGCGCATCAGTACCGCACCTCCTGGGAGCGTCGGCGGATCACGGTCACCTCGTCGCGCTGGTTTCCGGTGGGTCCGAGGTAGTTGAGGGCGTAGGAGAGCTGGGCGTAGCCGCCGATGAGGTGGCTGGGTTTGACGAGCAGGCGGGTGATCGAGTTGTGGATGCCGCCGCGTTTTCCGGAGGTCTCCGAGCGGGGGACGTCGATGAGCCGGTCCTGGGCGTGGTACATGTACACGGTCCCCTCCGGCATGCGGTGGGAGACGATGGCGCGGGCCACGACGACGCCGTTGCGGTTGACCGCCTCGATCCACTCGTTGTCGCGCACGCCGATCCTGGCGGCGTCCTCCACGCTCATCCAGATCGTCGGTCCGCCCCGCGACAGGCTGAGCATCAGCAGGTTGTCCTGGTACTCGGAGTGGATCGACCACTTGTTGTGCGGGGTGAGGTAGCGCACCGCGACCCCGAGTTCCCCGGTCTCGCCGACGCGGGGTTCGGCGAAGAGCGCCTGCATGTTCAGCGGCGGCCGGTAGACCGGCAGGTTCTCGCCGATCTCGGCGATCCAGTCGTGGTCGAGGAAGAAGTGCTGGCGGCCGGTGAGGGTGTGCCAGGGCTTGTCGCGTTCCACGTTGATGGTGAACGCGGAGTAGCGGCGTCCGCCGCTCTCGCTGCCCGACCACTCGGGCGAGGTGATGACGGGCACCGGCGCGGCCTGGATGTCGGCGAAGGTGATCTGCTTGCCCTCGTGCTCGGCGGCGAGGTCGGCGAGCCGGGTTCCGGTGCGCCGCTCCATGGTGCGAAAGCCCTGGGTGGCGAGGTGGCCGTTGGTGGTGCCCGACAGCGCCAGGATCGCCTCGCACATGTGGACGTCGCGGGCCAGGGACGGGCGGCCGTCGGCGACTCCGCCGCGGACCGTGCCGTTCTTGCGCCGCAGGTAGTCGACCTCCCGCTCGACGTTGAAGGTCACGCCCTTGGTGGTGGCGCCGAGCCGGTCCACCAGCGGGCCGAGCGCGCCCATCTTGTCGGCGACCGCGGTGTAGTCGCGCTCCACCTCCATGAACTTGGGCATGGTCCTGCCCGGCACCGGCTCGCACTCCCCCGCCTTCCAGTCGCGGACGACCCCGTGCGGGTTGGCCAGTTCGTCGGGGGTGTCGTGGGTGAGCGGCATCGCGACGACGTCGGTGCGCGTGCCCAGGTGGTCGGCGGCCAGGCGGCTGAAGACGCGGGCGAGCGAGGTGAAGGCGTCGAAGTCGGTGCGGGTCTGCCAGGGCGGCGCGATGGCCGGGTTGAACGGGTGCACGTAGGGGTGCATGTCGGTGGTGTTGAGGTCGTGCTTCTCGTACCAGGTGGCGGCGGGCAGCACGACGTCGGAGAACAGGGTGGTGCTGGTCATCCGGAAGTCCAGCGACAGCAGCAGGTCGAGCTTGCCGGTGGGGGCCTGCTCGCGCCAGACCACGTCGGCGGGCCGCGCGTCGGGCGGGGCCTCCTCGGCGCGTACGGCGGCGTCGGTGCCCAGCAGGTGCTTGAGGAAGTACTCGTTGCCCTTGCCGGAGCTGCCGAGCAGGTTGGCGCGCCACACGGTGAGCACGCGCGGGAAGTTGCGCGGGTCGTCGGGGTCCTCGCAGGCGAAGCGGAGCCGCCCCTCCTTGAGCTCCCGCACCACGTACTCGCCCGCCGGAAGATCGGCCCGCTTGGCCTCGTCGGCGAGGTCGAGCGGGTTGCGGTCGAAGGTGGGCTGGGAGGGCATCCAGCCCATCCGCGCGGACTGGGCGATGACGTCGGCGACCGTCCTGCCCGCGAACAGCCCGCGGCCGTTGGCGGAGGTCAGCGCGTCGGCGCCGAAGTGGTCGTAGCGGAACTGGTCGGTGTGCAGGTACCAGTAGGCGGTCTGCACCATCTGGCGGGGCGGGCGCGACCAGTCCAGCGCTCCGGCGAGCTGGGTGTAGCCGGTGACGGGCCGCACCTTCTCCTGGCCGACGTAGTGCGCCCAGCCGCCGCCGTTGACGCCCTGGCAGCCGGTGAGCGTGGTCAGGGTGAGAAACGTCCGGTAGATGGTGTCGGAGTGGAACCAGTGGTTGGCTCCGGCGCCCATGATGATCATGGAGCGGCCGCGGGTCTCCTCGGCGTTGGCGGCGAACTCCCGGCCGATGCGTTCGGCCTGGCGCGCGGGCACGCCCGTGAACGCCTCCTGCCAGGCGGGGGTGCCCGGCTGGGTGGCGTCGTCGTAGCCGGTGGGCCAGGTGCCGGGCAGTCCGTCGCGGGCCACCCCGTACTGGGCGAGCAGCAGGTCGAAGACGGTGGTGACGAGGTGTCCGCCGACCTCGCGGACGGGCACGCCCCGCAGCAGGGTGTCCGCCGAGCCGTCGGGGGTGTCGAAGCGCGGCAGTTCGACGGTGGCCGTGTCGGCGTCGGGGCCGTACAGGCTGAGGCTCGGCCGGACCTCGCCGAGGTCGAGGTTCCAGCGGCCCTCGCCCTCCTGGGAGTAGCGGAAGCCGAGGGAGCCGTTGGGCACGGTCGGCTCGCCGGTGTTCTCGTCGAGCAGCACAGTCTTGAACGCGGCGTGCTCGCCGTCGTCGCCGAGGTCGGCGGCGGTGAGGAACTTGCCGGGCCGCCGGGTGTCGCCGTGGGCGTCGAGGCGGACGAGGAACGGCAGGTCGGTGTAGCGGCGGACGTAGTCGTCGAAGTAGGGCGTGGTGCGGTCGACGAAGAACTCCCTCAGCACGACGTGGCCCATCGCCATCGCCAGCGCGCCGTCGGTGCCGGGCTGGGCGGGCACCCACTCGTCGGCGAACTTGGTGCTGTCGGCGTAGTCGGGGGAGACGACGACCGTCTTCTGGCCGCGGTAGCGGGCCTCGACCATCCAGTGCGCGTCGGGGGTGCGGGTCACCGGCACGTTGGAGCCCCACATGATGAGGTATCCGGCGTCCCACCAGTCCCCGGACTCCGGCACGTCGGTCTGGTCGCCGAACACCTGCGGGGAGGCCACGGGCAGGTCGGCGTACCAGTCGTAGAAGGACAGCATCGCCGCGCCGATCAGCGAGTAGAACCGGGAGCCGACGGCCTGCGACACCATCGACATCGCCGGGATCGGGGAGAATCCGGCGATCCGGTCGGGGCCGAACTCCCTGACGGTGTGCACGTGGGCGGCGGCGGCCAGTTCCAGGGCCTCCTCCCAGGTGGCGCGCACCAGTCCGCCCTTGCCGCGGGCGGCCTTGTAGCGGCGGGCGCGCTCGGGGTCGGAGACGATGTCGGCCCAGGCGGCGACGGGGTCGCCGGTGCGCTGCCTGGCTTCGCGGTACATCCGCAGCAGCACGCCGCGCACGTAGGGGTAGCGCACCCGGGTGGGCGAGTAGGTGTACCAGGAGAAGGCGGCGCCGCGCGGGCAGCCGCGCGGCTCGTACTCGGGGCGGTCCGGTCCCACCGACGGGTAGTCGGTCTGCTGCCCCTCCCAGGTGATGATCCCGTCCTTGACGTAGACCTTCCACGAGCAGGACCCGGTGCAGTTGACGCCGTGGGTGGAGCGCACCACCTTGTCGTGGCTCCACCGGTCCCGGTAGAAGGTGTCGGCGTCGCGGCCGCCGACCCGGTGCTCGGTGCGCAGGTCCGCCGAGACCTCCCGGGGGCGCAGGAAGCGGCGGGTGCGCAGCAGGGCCTCGGTGACCGGGCCGTCCAGGGCCGGGGCCGGCCTGGGCGGTGCCTTGCCGGGGGGCTCTGCGGGGTTCGTCACGCGAAACAACCTTTCTTGGTCTGCGTCGCCCGTGGCCGCCTGTCGGCGGCCAGACCTGGCGGGCGCGTCTGCCCACGTCGCGCCGGGGTGAAACGTGGACCCGGTCTCGATCCGGTCACCGCGGCGGCGCGGACCGTCGGCCGCGGGGAGCCGGTGCCCCCACCCCATCAGTCCCCCTCCGAGGAACGGAAAGGCCGAGCGTCCACGGCCGGAGGGACGAAGGTCCCTGGCCCGGTCGGCGTGCCAGGTCACACAGGACCGCTGAGCTCGGTGGACGCCGGTCGGGGGGTGGGCCCAAGGTCCCGCGTGCTCCCCCGGATTTTTTACGGCCGAGACCGTATTTAAACTGGGGCCGTGGCAACCGACAGCAGGGACGTCCCCGGGTCTCGGGGCATCGACCCCGGGGAGCACCGGGTGTTCGCGGACGTGAGCCGGGTGGCCGTCCTGGAGACCGTCCGCGCCGCCCGGAGCCCGGTCACCGTCCGAGAGATCGCCGACCGGGTCGGCCTGCACGCCAACACCGTGCGGGGCCACCTGGCGATCCTCGCCGAACGCGGGTACGTGGTGAGCGCCGCCGAGGAGCGCGGGCGCCCCGGACGGCCCCGCCTGCTGTACTCCGCGGCCGACGTCGACGACGGCTCCTCGCGCAACTACCGGCTGCTGGCCGAGACGCTGGTCGCCTACCTCTCCGAACTGGACACCGACCACGCCGCGGCGGCGATCGCCGCCGGACGGAGGCAGGGCGGTCGGGCGGTCCGCGAGGCGGGGCCGCCCGACCGGGTGGACGCCGACACCGCGATCCGCTCGGTGACGGCGCTGCTGGACCGGGCCGGATTCCGGCCCCGGCGCAGCGCCGAGGGCATCGACCTGCACCGCTGCCCGTTCCGGGAGCTCGCCGAGAACGCCCCCGACATCGTCTGCGGCGTCCACCTGGGCATGATGCGCGGCGCGCTCGCCGAACTGGGCGCGCCGGTCGAGGCGGTGCGGCTGCGCCCGTTCGCCGAACCCGACCGCTGCGTCGCCGAGCTGCGCGTCGCCGGGGGGACCGCTCCGCCCCCGTCAGCGGAGGCCGCCTTCTCCCCCTCCGATCCGACCCCCGTGAGGAAGCCGTCATGACCTCCACGGACGTGCGCCTGGAACCGCCTCCTCGGCAGCCGCTCCCCGGCGGCCCGCCCCGGCGCTCCTCCTGGCACGCCCGCGCCAACGCGGTGGTGCTGGTGTGGCTCGCCCTGGCCCTGGCCGCCGCGGCACTGGGCGACCCGCTCGCCCTGCCGCGCTGGCTCCCGGTGCACCTGCTCCTGCTCGGCGCGGTGACCAACGCCGCGGTGACCTGGAGCGAGCACTTCGCCGTCGCGCTGCTGCGCCTGCCCCCGCCCCGCCCGCGCTGGTCGGGGCTGCGGCTGGCGGTGCTGAACACGGGGGTGACGGCCGTCCTCGCCGGTGCGGTGGGCGGCGTCCCGGCGGTCGCGGTGGGCGGCGCGGTGCTCGTCGTCGGCGTCGCCGTCGGGCACACGGCCGTGCTCGCCGTCCGCTCCCGCTCCGCGCTGCACGGGCGCTTCTCCTACCTGGCGCGCTGGTACATCTGCTCGGGGGCGGCGCTGGCGGTGGGCGCGGCCCTGGGGGCGGTGCTGGTCTCCGGCTCACTGCCGCAGGTGTGGCAGGAGCGACTGCTGGCCGCGCACGTCCACGCCAACCTGCTGGGCTGGGTGGGTCTGGCCGTCCTCGGCACGCTGTTCACCCTGTGGCCGACGGTGCTGCGCACCCGGATCGTCGAGGGCACGTCCGCGTGGGCGCGCCGGTCCCTGCCTCTGGCCGCCGTCGGACTGGTCGGCGCGGTCGGCGCGCTGACCGCCGGAATACGCTGGGCGGCCGTCGTCGGGCTGGCGCTGTACGCGGCGGCGGCCGTGCTCGCTCTCGTCCCACTGCTGCGCACCGCCCGGCAGCGACGCCCGCACAGCGGAGCCTCGTGGACGGTGGCGGCCGGAACCGGCTGGTTCGCCATCATTCTCGCCGCCGACGTCGCGGTTGTCGCGACCCATCCGGCGCACGCGGTCGCCGACGCCCTCGGGACGCTGCTGCCGCCGGTCCTGGTCGGCTTCGTCGGCCAGGTGCTGCTCGGTTCCCTGATGTTCCTGCTCCCGGTGGTGCTGGGCGGCGGACCGGCCACGGTGAAACGCGGCACCGCGCTGGTGGAGCGGTGGTGGCTGCCGCGCCTGATCGCGGTCAACGCGGCGGTGCCGCTGACCGTCCTGCCCGTGCCGCCGTGGGCGGAGACGTCCGCCTGGGCGCTGCTGCTGGCCGGGCTCACCGTGTCCGTGGCGCTGCTCGCGGCGGCGTTCCTGCGCTCGCGCGGCCTCACCTGGCACACCCCCTCCCCCGCGGTGGTCGGGACGGCGCTCGGCGCGGCGCTGAGCGCGGTCGCGATCGGGGTGGCGGGCAGCGGGCTCGGCCCCGCAACCGAGACCGAACCGGTCGCGGCCACCGGCGGGACGCGCACCGTGGAGGTGAGCCTCGGGAACATGACGATCGACCCGGGCGTGGTCAGTGTCGACATCGGCGAGGAACTGGTGCTCCGCGTGCGCAACGACGACGTCCAGGCGCACGACCTGTACCTGGACAACGGCGCGCGCACCCCGATGCTCGATCCGGGGCAGAGCGCCGTGCTGGAGGTCGGCGTGGTCACCGGCCCGATGGAGGGCTGGTGCACCGTCATGGGGCACCGCGCCGCCGGAATGGACATGCGCGTGGAGACCGGCGAGGGCTCCGACGCGGGGACGGACAGCGCCGCGGACGGTTCCGTCAGCGGTGCCGAGTCCGCCCACCTGGACCTGTCCGGGGAGATGAGCCCCGACTGGCGGCCCTACGACGCCGTGCTGGAGCCCGCGCCGGGCGGTACCGAGCACGAGGTGGAGATCCGGGTCGAGGAGACCGAACTGGAGGTCGCCCCCGGAGTGCGCCAGAGCATGTGGACGTTCAACGGCAGCGTGCCCGGCCCCGTGCTGCGCGGGAGGGTCGGCGACGTGTTCACCGTGACCTTCGTCAACGACGGCACGATGGGCCACGGCATCGACTTCCACGCCGGAAGCCTCGCCCCCGACGAGCCCATGCGCACGATCCGGCCGGGCGAGCGGCTCACCTACCGGTTCCGCGCCGAGATGGCCGGGGCCTGGCTCTACCACTGCTCCACCGCGCCGATGCTGCAGCACCTGGGCAACGGCATGTACGGCGCGGTGGTCGTCGACCCGCCGGACCTGGAGCCGGTCGACCGCGAGTACCTGCTGGTGCAGGGTGAGCTGTACCTGGGCGAGCCGGGCGGCGCCGAGCAGGTCGCGCGGATGGACGCGGGCGAGCCCGACGCCTGGGTGTTCAACGGCACCGCCGCCGGATACGACCACGCGCCGCTGGAGGCCGCCGCCGGGGAGCGGGTGCGGATCTGGGCGGTGGCGGCCGGACCGACCAGCGGCACCTCCCTGCACGTGGTCGGCGCGCGGTTCGACACCGTCTACAAGGAGGGCGCCTACCGCCTGCGCCCCGGTGACGACGGGGGCGCGCAGGCGCTGGACCTGGCGCCCGCGCAGGGCGGTTTCGTGGAGACCGTCTTCCCCGAGCCGGGCACCTACCCCTTCGTCGACCACGACTTCCGGCACGGCGAGAACGGCGCCCACGGGTTGTTCGAGGTGACGGAGTGACGATGCTGACGATCTGGACGGTGGTGCGGTTCCTGCACGTTCTGGGGGCCGCGCTGTGGGTGGGCGGGCAGCTCACCGTGTCGCTGGTGGTGCTTCCGCTGGCCCGGCGCGGCCTGGACGCCGAACGCCGGGGTTCGGTGCTGACCGCGATCGGCAGGCGTTTCGGCCTGCTCACGGTGGCGTTCTTCCTTCCGGTGCAGATCGGCACCGGCATCGCCCTGGCCTGGCGTCGGGGGGTGACCTGGGAGTCGCTGCTGGTCCCCGGCTACGGCCGGATCCTGGCCGCCAAGCTGGCGCTGTTCGCCGTGGTGATGCTCGCCGCCGCGCTGCACGGCGCGGCCAGTTCCCGGGGGTATCCGGTCCTCGCCCGGGTCATGGCCGTCACCAGCCTGGTGACCTCGGTGGGCGTGGTCGCCCTCGCCACCGCGCTGCCCGTGACCTGACCCTCCGGCCCGGCCGCGTGCCTGTTTGCGCACCCGCGACTCCGTCAGCACCGGAACTGCGCGCCGCGGCCCCTCCCCCGGTTCGGCCACCGACTTTCGCGAGGACGGTTCAGGGGCGACCCGTCTCCCGGAGTACCTCGCCGTTCCCCCTGTCCCGGCCTCCCGGCACTGCCGTTCGGACCGCTCGGCCGCCCCGTGCGCGGGCGTGGTGCCGGGCGGCCTTGGCGCGGTTGCCGCACGTCGCCATGGAGCACCAGCGCCGGGTGCCGTTCTTGGACGTGTCGAGGAAGCGCAGGACGCACGCGGGGTTGGCGCAGCGTCGGATGCGGTCGGGGTGCTCCGCCAGGAGGGTCAGGTAGTTGTCGGCGGCGGTCCACGCGGCCGCCCACGAGGGGTGGTCGAACTCCACCGTCTCCTCGGGTCCGCCCGAGCGCAGCGACCGGCGTACCAGGCCGTGGGCGAGCACGGCGTTGAGCGCCTCGGCCGCCTCGGGGTTGCCCGGGGTGTCGACCAGTCGATCCAGGATCTCGCGGGTGTGCACGAGGTTGGCGAGCGTGGGGAGGTCGGCGGGGCACCGCCCGGTCAGGTCGACGTCGTCGAGCCACCGCCGCAGTCCGTCGAGGGTCTCGAGCAGGTCACGGTCTGCGGAGCCCGCGATCCACCGGGTGTTGAGCAGGTCGAGGGCGACCGGTTCCCCGACGAGCGGTCGCGCTGGCGTCGTGCTCGATGCGGCCATCGACTCTCCTTGCCGGGACGGGAGATCGCTGTTCGCAGCCTATCCCGCCGACCGTGCGCAGCTCCTCGGGCGGCGACCCCCCTGATCTAACCCTCCAAACATATTTTAGTGGTTGCCAATCGAACACCTAACCTCTAAAGTCATTTTTGCCAGTTAGATCGAAGGGGTTTCGCCCCGGAGAGTTGAGGTGTGCCATGGCGCCGTCGAACCTGCGGACGGGTCACGTGGGGCTGAACGTCACCGACATCAGCCGCTCGGTCGACTTCTACGTGCGCGTCTTCGGCTTCGAGGTGGTGGACAGGAGCACGGAGCCGGGGCGGGAGTTCGCCTTCCTCGGCCGCGACGGCCGACTCGTCCTGACCCTGTGGCCGCAGGGCGGCACCCCGTTCGACGGGGGCACGGCGGGGCTGCACCACCTGTCGTTCCAGGTCGACTCCATGGAGGAGGTGCGCGCCGCCGAGGCGCGACTGCGGGAGTTGTCCGCCGACTTCGCCTATGACGGCGTCGTCCCGCACGGTGAGGGGGCCTCCTCCGGGGGCGTCTTCTTCCACGACCCCGACGGCATCCGGCTGGAGATCTACGCGCCCACCGGTGCGGAATCCGCCAGGGTCCCCGTCACCGCCGCTCCCACCTGCGGCTTCTTCTAGCCGTCCGCGGGGCGCCCCGGCGGGGCGCCCCGTCCTCCACCGCAGAAAGGACGATCGGGACATGTTCTCCTATCACCGGGGGGAGCGCGCGGTGCAGGAGCGGGCCGGCCTGACCGCCCGGGCGGACCACTCCGCCCGGGCGGTCGCCCGGACGATCCCGGAGGTGGCCGCCCGGTTCCTGACCGACCGGCCGATGCTCGTGGTGGGCGCGGCCGACGGGCGCGGCCGCGTGTGGTGCTCGGCGCTGACCGGACCGCCCGGCTTCCTGCGGGTCCCCGACGAGCGGACCCTGGAGGTCGCCGCGGTGCCGCGTGCCGACGACCCACTGGCCGAAACCCTCACCGGGGGCGAGACGAAGGTCGGCACGGTGGCCGTCGATCCGGCCACCCGCAGACGCATGCGGCTCAACGGCACCGCGCGTCCGGTCGACGGCGGCCTGCGGATCACGGCCGACCAGGTCTACGCCAACTGCCCCAAGTACATCCAGCGGCGCACCCCCGAGGCGCCCGCCTGCGGAAGCGCGGGCGAACCGCGGCGCAGCACCGGCCTCGACACGCGCCAGCGCGCCCTCCTCGCCCGGGCCGACACCTTCTACGTCGCCACGTCCGACGACGCGGGAAACGCCGACGCGAGCCACCGGGGCGGCGACCCCGGCTTCCTGCGGCCGCTCGCCCCCGACCGACTCGTCTGGCCCGACTACGTCGGCAACGCCATGCTCATGACCCTGGGCAACCTGGCGGTCAACCCCGGCGCCGGACTGCTCGTGCCCGACTGGGAGACGGGGGACCTGCTGCACCTCACCGGCACCGCGCGCCTCCTGTGGGACGTCGAGGTTCCGCAGACGCGGCGCGCCGTGGAGTTCACGGTCGCCGAGGTCGTCGAGACGCCGGGGGCGGGCCCCGTCGCCCGCGGCGGTGTCGAGCGCTCCAGGCACAACCCACCGGTCGTCCCGATGTCTTCGGCGGGCATCCGCTGAGGCCGCGGCGGCCCGGCCCCGGCCGGGCCGTCCCTACCACCAGTAGACGGGGTAGGGACGACCGGAGAGTCGGGCGCCGACCATGCCGACCAGCACGAGCACCGTGGTGGCCAGGGCCAGCAGCGCGGTGAACGACACAAGCGGAGGCGCGTCGACGGCGACGATGACGGCGGTGGCGGCGGCCGGGGAGTGCGGGGTGCGGGCCAGCGCCATGACGCCCAGCGCGAGTCCGCCCGCGACCGCGGCGCTCCAGAGCCCCGGACCGAGTACGGCGAGCACGGCGAAACCGGTCAGGGCCGACAGCAACTGTCCCCCGACGACACTGCGGGGCTGCGCCAGCGGGAGCGCGGGCGCTCCGGCGACGAGGGCCATGCTCGCCGCGAGCGGCGGGATGAGCAGCGGCACGTCCAGCAGTACCGCGAGGAGCGCCAGGACGAGCAGCGCGGTGACGCTGGTGGCGGTGGCCAGGAGCAGGACGCGCGGCCCCGGTGACGCGGGGGCGCGGCCCGCGAGACGGGCGAACGGGGTGGCGGGCCGCTTCGACACGGTCGGGGGGTGGGTCATCTCAGGTGATCCGATCGACGGAGAGACGAACTAACGGATGTATATATCCTCATCCGTTAGCAAATGCCTTGGAGGAGTCTGCCAGATTTCCTAACCGCAAGCAAGAGCAGATACCGTTAGTAGATGGACGTCTCCGCATCCGTGAAGGACATGCCGGTCCGCGGGGAGCATCCCGCGCTGGACCTGGTCAACACCACCTTCATCAGGGGAGGGCTGCGCGGGCAGCTCATCGACGTACTGCGCACCCCGGCCGACCTGGACGAGTGGATCGCCGACCACCGCGGCCCGCTGGACCTGGTCGAGCCGTACCCGGCACTCGACGGTCCGGATGGTCCGGCGGCGCTCGCGGCCTTCCTCGAACTGCGCGAGGCACTGCGCCGCCTGCTGCGCGCGACCGTCGACGGCGAGTCCCCCACCGCCGCCGACGTGACCGCCGTGAACTCCGCCGCCCGTGCCTGCGTGGACTGGATCGAACTGCCGCCCTCCGCCGACGGGCCGCCGCTGCGCCGCTCCTCCTCCGCCGACCCGGCCACCGTCCTGCGCGCCCGCGTCGCCCGGACCGCCGTGGAGTTGCTGACCGGCCCCGACCGCGCCCTCCTGCGCGCCTGCCCGGCCCCCGGGTGCATCCTCTTCTACCTGCGCAGCCATCCCAGGCGCGCCTGGTGCTCTCCCGCCTGCGGCACCCGCGTCCGCGTCGCCCGCCACAGCCGACGGCACGGCGTGGACCCCTCCCACGACCGCTGACCGGGCTCCCGCGCCTCAGCCGACCGGCTGCCGCCCTCCCACCGCCGTGGCCCCCTCCCTGTACAGGGTCAGCGCGGTGACGTCGTCCCGGAAGTGGTCACCGGTGAAGCGGCGCAGGTCGGCGGCGAGCGTCTCGATGACCCGCTCCGAGGGCACGTCCTCCCAGCCGCGCAGGCGCTCCTCCAGGGGATAGAAGGCGCCGCCGCGGTCGCGCGCCTCGGTGACGCCGTCGGTGCACAGCAGCAGGGCCCCGTCGGGCGGCAGGGCGAACTCCCCGAGGGCACGGGGTTCCGGGACGAGCCCGCCGAGCCCCAGGGGCGCGCCGGGCTCGGACAGGGCGACCGGACCGGTCCGACCCGGCCTCACCAGGTAGGGCGGGATGTGTCCGCAGTTGACGGCACACACCTTGGCCTGCTCGTCGATGTCGAGGATGAGCGCGGTGACGAAGCGCTCGGGTTCCTCGATCTGCTGGGCGTGGAAGTTGTACTGCACGACCGCGTCCTCCATGGCGTCCACCAGTTCGCGGATGTCCTTCGTCCGGTAGGCGGTACTGCGGAAGGCCCCGAGGACGGAGAAGGCGGTGCCGATGGCGGGCAGGCCCTTGCCCTGGACGTCGGCGATCAGCACCCGGACCCCGTGCGGGGAGTCCACCACCTCGTAGACGTCGCCGCCGACCATCCTGTCCTCCTCCACCGGCCGGTAGCGACCGTCCACGACGACACCGCCCGCGCGGGCGGGCAGCGGACGGAGGATACGCCGCTGCAGTTCCGCGACGGTCGACCGCAGGCGGCGGACCTCGTCCTCGTGGGAGCGCCGCCGGGCCGTCTCCTCGCCGTGGCGGATGCGGTACCAGCACGCCGCGGTGCTCAGCGCGCCGAACGCCGCGGCGAGAAGCAGTGAGTAGGCGTCGGTCACGTCGATTCCGCCCCGAAGGGTGAACGTCACGGCCGCCACGAGGAGGATCCACACCGAGACGGCCGCGGTCTGCCAGACCGCGCCCACGCCCGCGACGACCGCGGGAAGGAAGACGAGGAACGGGACCAGTCGGACGAGCGCCCCCACCTGGTAGCCGACGGCGAGGATGAGCGCGGCGACCCCGGCCCCCCAGAACACGAACGTGCGGAAGGAGAGGGACAGCAGTCGTGTCGCCCGGTGGTCGGGGGCCTGCTCCGTGCTCGCGGCTCCGTCAACGCCGGAACTGCGCATCGCGGTCTCCTCCCGGATCGGTGTCGTGCGTCTCCGGTTCCCGTGGGTGCACCGTGAAAACGTCACCACGGTGACCCGGAAAACTGCCGGACCGAAACCGCCGACGGCCGCCCCGCCGGAGGGGGTGGGCTGGCGCAGGAGTGGGGAGGCGCCCCCGGCACCGACCCACCCGCGCCCCACCTCCCCGCACTGCGGAGATGCCGTGCACCACAGGCTTCCCCAGCCCAGGAGGGGGAATCCAGGTGGCCCCCACCTCAGGGGGTCTTGCAACCCCACCCCCACGGGGCTGAGGCCACACAGCCCCTGAGGCGGAGGCCGCCCGAAAGCCCATGCCGGGAAGCCCCTCCGGCACACCGCCGCCGAAGGAGCCGGGCCGAGCCGGGAGCCGTGGCCTCAGCGCAGCGGGTCGAACGCGGCCAGTTCCGCGGGCCGCGTTCCGGTGGTGATCTGCTCGGCGAGCAGGCGCCCGGTGACCGGGCCGAGGGTCAGCCCCCACATGCCGTGTCCGCCCGCGACATAGACGCCCGGCGCCTTCGTCGCCCCGATCAGGGGGAGCCCGTCGGGGGTCACCGGGCGCGGCCCCACCCACTCGTCGGTGCGCTCCTCCCAGGCGACCCCGTCGAGCAGGGGCCGCGCGGAGGAGACGATCGCCTCGATCCGGCCCCGGTCCAGCGGGTCGTCGGGGCCGCGGAACTCCATGGTGCCCGCGACACGCAGCCTCCCCTGGTAGGGGGTGCAGGCCACCCGGACGGCGGGCAGGTACAGCGGCCCCGGCACGGGTTGCTCGGTGGGCACGGTGAAGGAGTACCCGCGTCCCGCCTGGACCCGCGTGCGCACTCCCAGTCTCCGGCCGAGCCCGCCCACCCAGGACCCGGCCGCCAGCACCGCGGCGTCGGCCCGGACGGTCTCCCCCTCCTTCGACCGGACGGCGACCGCGCCGCCCGCGGGCCGGACGTCGGTCGCGGTGAAGGCTCCGCGGACGGTTCCGCCCCGCTTCTCCACCGACTGCGCCAGCGACCGCGTGAACCCGCCCGGGTCCACGTAGCGCTGCCCGTCCAGCCGGATGCCGAACTCCACGCGCGGGGAGACCTGCGGCATCCGCTCCCGCAGCTCCTCACCGGTCAGTTCGGCGAAGCCGATGTCCTGGCCGGAGGAGCGGATGAGCGCCAACTCCCGCCGCAGGTCCTCGGCCTGCGCGCGTCTCTCGAACGCCGCCGTGATCGGGGCCTGGACCGTCGGGGCGGCGACCCCGCCCTCGGTGAGCCGGTCGTAGGCGTCCAGGCAGCGGGAGTTGATCGGAACGAACCCCCGCATCGCGCGCCGCCAGGACCGCATGGTGCAGTGCGCGGCGAACCGCAGCAGGAAGGACCACAGCCCCACGTCGACGCGCACCGGAACGTACAGGGGGGCGTCGCGGTCCAGCAGCGACCGCAGCCCGTAACGCAGGACCGCGGGTTCGGGCAGCGGGATCGACAGTCCGGGCGAGATCCACCCGGCGTTGCCCCACGACGCCCCCGCCGCCACGTCGTCGCGGTCCACCACGGTCACCTCGACGCCCCGCTCCTGCAGAAACCAGGCGGTGGACAGGCCGACCACTCCGGCCCCGACCACCACCGCCGTGCGCGGTGCGCCGCCGCTACGCGCCTCGCCCATCACCACTCCCGAAAGCCGCCGGTCTCCAGTCCCTCTGCCCTTGAGCATGGCGAAAAACGGCGCCCGGTGGTCTGTTCGCTCCGGACAAATCGACCCGTCAGGCCTGTTCGCTCCGGACAACGGGTCAGCCGTCCGCCTCCGCCGCCAGCGCGATGGCCAGGGCGAGCCGGGTACGCGGGCTGTCCAGGTCGACGTGCACCGCCTCGGCCATGCGCCGCATCCGGTAGCGGACGGTGTTGGGGTGCACGCCCAGCAGGTCGGCGGCGGCCCGGTGGTCCCCCAGCGCGTCGAACCAGGCGCGCAGCGTCTCGACGTAGCGGGTTCCGTTCTCGCGGTCGTGGCGGGCGAGTGCGGCGACCGGGTTCGCGGCGGGCACGCGCCCGGAGGCCGCCGCCCTGCGCAGCCGTTCCAGCAGGATCTCGTCCCAGGACTCGTCGTAGACGACGGCGTGCTCGGAACGGGGGCGAGCGGCGTGCAGGGCCAGGCTCTCGTCGGCCTCCTGGCGGCTCTGCGGGAGCCGGTCGAGTCCGACGGCGCCACCGATTCCGGCGTGCACCACCACGTCGCCCGGGGTGTCGGCGACCACCCCCGCCACCCAGTCGCGGGCCCGGTCGGCCGTCCCACCGCCCGGCAGGACCGTGTAGACGGTGGTGCCGAACAGCGCGCTGCGTCCCGGCCGCGCCCACCCGAACCCGGTGGTGACGTGTTCGAAGGTGAGCAGTGCCGCGGCGTGCTGGTCGTCGCCGACGTGCGCCTGCAGCGCGACAACCCTGAACGGGCCGGACGGCAGGCCGAGCTGGGCGGTCACCAGCGCGTCGGCTCCGCCCTCCAGCAGCCGGATCACGCCGTCGGACTCGACCTGGCGTTCCAGGTCGGCGCTGGCGCGGGCGCGCAGCAGGTGCAGCGCCGCCGTTCGGGCGCCGCTCTCCAGGGCCGCCGCCCGCGACGGCGGCAGCGGCGCGTCGGCGTCGACCCAGATCGATCCGAGCAGTTCGCGTCCCGCGCGCACGGCGACCACGACGCGCCCGTTGAGTCCGTGCTCGCGCAGCGGCGGCACGAACAGCGGCCGGTCGGACGCCGTCAGGTGGGCGAACACTCCGCGTTCGGCGAGCGCGGCACGCACCTGCCCGGGAACCCGCCGTCCCAGGATGGTCCGCGTCCGCGCCCGGTCGGCGTGCTCCTGGAGGCTGGAGTAGGCCAGCACCCGCGACAGTACGTCCTCCACGGTCACCGGGCCGCCGACCGTCCCGGCGATGGTGTCGGCGAGCGCGAACAGGTCCGTGGGGCCGCGCCCCGCCTCCGTCTCCCGGCCCTCCAGCACCAGTCCGTAGGCGACCGCGGCCAACTGGCTCCACGACACCGCGGGGTCGACGGCGGCCACCGCGAGCCCGTCGCGCCGCGCGCGGTCGAGGGCGTCGGCGTCGAGGGGAGGGGCCGCGCGCACCAGCGCGACCACGGCGTTCGCGGCCACCGCCAGGTCGACCGCCCGCGCCTCGGTCGCGACGCCCACCGCCAGGAAGACGTCGCCGCCGACCCGGCGGGGGTCGGTCGGGTCGTGCGTCACCACGCTGCGCAGTTCCGTGTCGCGCGCCCCCGGTTCGCAGTACAGCCGCACTCCGAACCGCCCGAGGACGTTCACCAGCCGGTCGAGCCTGATCATCCGCTTCCGCCCGCTCCTGTGGCACCGGCACCGAGCCTACGGGACGGTGTCCGCCTCCGGCGCCGGTGCGGGCGGAAGCGGATGATCAGCCGGTGGGCGGGGCGGTCCAGGGGAACGGCTCACCTGCGGTAGCCGTTGAGCAGCAGCTTCGCGATCTGCTCGGCCACCTCGTCGGCCGACAGCCTGCCCTCCGGATCGAACCAGCGGTAGGACCAGATCGAGGCGCCCAGCAGGGTGGCCGTGGCGACCGCCGGATCGACGTCCAGCAGTTCTCCGTTGGCCACGCCCTCGGCGTAGAGGCGCTGCATGACCTCGGTGTACTCGCGCTCCCGTTTGCGCATCTCCTTCTCCCGCTCGGGCGAGAGCAGGCCGCGCTCGTTGTAGAAGACCGTGTTGGCGTCGAGGTTCCGCAGGATCGTCCGGGTGTGCTCGACGAGGAGGGCGTGGACGCGTTCCCCGGGGCTGCCCGGTCCCTCGGCGATGGCGTGGAACCGTTCGAGCGCCTCGTCCACGATCCCGTTCACGATCGCGAACAGTACGTCTTCCTTGCTCTTGAAGTAGTAGTAGATGGCCGGCTTCGTGAACCCGATGCGGTCCGCGATGTCGTCCAGCGACGTGACGTGGTAGCCCTTCTCGCGGAACAGCGCGGTGGCGACCTCGATGATCTGGGCGCGCCGGTCGTTGCCCGTCTGCCCCCGGGTGCGGCTCTGCCGCCTGCCTGTTGTTGCCTTAGCCATCACATGGTCCGTATCCGGATCGTTGCCCCGCCTGCGTCGGCGTCGACGCCGTGCCACCCGGCCGGTCGGCACGGGCGGCGCCCTGCCCGCCCGGAAGCGGAAGGGGCGCGTCGTTCCCCGAACGCCGCCACGCCCTCCTGGTGGCCGCCGCTTCCGTGGCGGGCAGGGCGGTCGCCTCGACCGAGTCATCGTATCCCTCCGCACCGCCGCCGTTGGGAATCCGTTTCACCGCCTGCGGGGCGGGGGCGACTCCGGCGGTCGGGGGCCGGGTGACCGGGGCGCCGAGCGGCACGGGAGCGGCCGGCGGGGCCGCGGTCACGCGCTCCCGGGGGCACCGGGCGGGGCGAGCGCGTCGTCCCGCCCGAGGCCCCGAACCGGCCGACGCCCCCGACACCGGAAAACGCCTGGTCGCCGTCCCCTTCGCCGCGGTGGGCCCCGAGGCCCCCACCGACCCGCTGCTCGCCCGGGTCCGCCACTACCGCCCCGACCTGTTCGGCGGACGACCCGCGCAGACGCCGGGGCCGCGGGCACGAGGACCCGCGGCCCCGGCTACGGGATCGCCTTCCGGGAGCCCGTCACCCGATCGGAGGCCCCGAGTACGTCTCGGGCCACCGGCGGCACAGCGCCGCGTACAGCGCCGCGGCGACCGCGAAGGCCACCGGCACGCTGAGGTCCACTCCTCCGGTCATCACGGCGAGCGGTCCGACGTACATCGAGTTGTTGACCCACAGAATCCCGCAGACGCTGCCGACCGCGAAGGCGGCGACCGCGCGCGGGTTCACCCCGTTGCGGTACCAGTACCGGCTGTCCCCGGCGCCGTTGCCGGAGCGCAGTTCGTGCACCGCGTACCGTCCCCGATGGGCGGCGAAGCCCACGAGCATGACGGCGGCCCAGGGGGCCACCACCGTCAGCACCAGCGTGACGAACGCCGCCATCGAGTCCATCGCGTCGTAGACCACGGCCCCCAGGTAGAGCAGTGTCGCGGCCGCCACCGCCACCACCGCCGTCACCCGCGTCCGGGGAACCCGCCAGAACACCGCGTTGGCCGACAGCCCCGCCGCGTACAGGCACAGGGCTCCCTGCGGCAGGGTGCCGACGAACCCGAACAGGATGACCACCGCGGCGAACCACCCGGGCACCGCGTCGGTGAGCCCCTGGAGCCACGGGGTCACCGGGTCGGGGAAGAAGGTGGTCACGTACGCGCCGACGAGCAGCGCGACCAGGCAGCTGAGGAACATGCCGCCGCCGGTCCAGACGACGGCCCGCAGGTCGCCTCGGGCCGACATGTACCGGCTGTAGTCGCCCTGGAAGGTGGCGTACGACATCGGCACGGCCGACGACGCCGTGGCCGCCAGCAGCCAGGTCCGCGTGTGGTCGCCGAGCGCGTACTCCCCGCCCGCGTATCCGGGGTCGAATCCGGGGGCGAGGACGAGGACCAGTGCCGCGAGCACCGCTCCGCCGAGGATCGCGGTCACCTTGTAGGTGTTGACCAGGGCGTCGTGGCCTCGGACCGCGACCAGCGCCACCACCAGGGCGGCGAGGGCCATGGCCGCCGTGAGCGCTCCGCTTCCGGTGGGGGTGCCCAGCAGGCGCTCACCCGCGACCATGACCGCGGTGCCGCCGACCCAGACGGTGATCGCGAAGAAGCCGAGCGCCACCACGACGGTGATGAGGTTGCTGATCGCCCGGCCGCGCAGCCCGAAGTGGGCTCCGCTGGACATGGGGTCGTTCATGCCGGTGCGCAGACCGACCCGGACGAGGGGGGCGAGGACCGCGGTGCCCACCGCCACCCCGACGACGATCGACGTGACAGCCGACCACCAGCCCAGTCCGAAGGAGATCGGCAGCGCGCCGAGGACCACCGTGCCCAGGGAGAACTGGGCGGCGGGCCAGATCCAGGCGAAGTCGGAGGGACGTCCGGTGCGCTCGTGGTCGGGGATCGTCTCGATCCCGTCGACCCCGCTCCGGGGCGCGGTGCGCGCCCCGGAGCCGAGCGTCCCGTCCTGGGACGTGGTCATGGTCGTCCTTTCTGCCCGACGGGCACCACCGCGGCGTCCGCTCCGGTCTTCTCCGCGTCGGCCTCCGACAGGTCGACCACGATCCGCAGCGGATCGCAGCGGGGCCCCGCCAGACGTCGACCGTCCCGGATGTCGAAGGTGGACTGGTGCAGCGGACACCTGATGCGCAGCGTCCGGCCGTCCACGTGGCCGAACCTCAGCAGTCCGCGGCGGTGCGGGCAGTGCGCCTCCGCCAGGATCCTGCGCCCGGCCACCTCGATGAGCACCAGGTCCTCGGTGACCTGCCGCACCACGGGGCCGTCGGCCTGCCCGCTCATGGGGCCGTGACCCCGCGCGCCCGGGCGATCGCCGCCTCGTTGGCCTCGTCGACGATCGCGCTGGTGATCTCCACTCCGGCCCACACCTTGGCCGTGTCCAGTCCGACCTCCTCGTCCATCGCGCGGATCGCGATCCGCATCTGCTGGCTGTGGTAGCTGTCGATGTAGAGGTGCTCGGTGTAGTAGGCGTGCTTGTGGATGCCCAGGCGTTCCGCGGCCCGCGCGAAGCCGCGGAAGCCGTAGAGCACGCTGGCCTCGAAGTAGGCGTAGGCGCCCAGGAAGTAGTCGGGCGCGGGCGCCCGACTGGTCAGCCAGTAGAAGAGGTTGACGTAGGCGAGGCTCTCCGGCCCGGCCTCCTCGACGTAGTGCTCCAGGTCGGTGGACATGCCGAGTTCGGTCAGCAGGTCCCGGTAGAGCTGGGAGTGCGCCTGCTGCTCGTTGCCGCAGCCGAGTTCGTCGATGAGCACCCGGAACACGGCCATACCGGACCGGTAGGGCAGGCGGGGCACGATCGGCAG
Organism: Thermobifida halotolerans; assembly: GCF_003574835.2. Lineage (NCBI taxonomy): Bacteria > Bacillati > Actinomycetota > Actinomycetes > Streptosporangiales > Nocardiopsidaceae > Thermobifida > Thermobifida halotolerans. The sequence continues at coordinate 3,892,117 of NZ_CP063196.1, forward strand.
CAGCGACTGCGACTCGGTGAGCCCGTCCACGGCGAACTCGGCCACCACCTTCTTGAACTGCTCCATGGTGGCTTCCTCGGCGAGGAAGCGGTGGCTCTCGGACTCCCCGATCTCCGCCTCCTCCGCGGCGTGCCGCTCCCGCAGCGCCTTGAGCAGGTCGCCGCGGGTGGCGAAGTGGGGGGCGCGGCTCTCGAACTCCTGGACGCGGGGGATGATCCAGTTCCGCTCCAGTTCCAGCATCCGCGCGTAGTCCTCGGTGTCGGGCACCGAGCGGTAGTGCCGGTACAGCTTCTTCTGGTCGATGTCCGCGCTGCGGTGCCGCGCGTCGGTGTCCCGGGTGGTGGATGTGGTCATGCCTGCTCCAGGGAGGGTTGGGGGGTGATGACCCCGCGCCGACCGAGTTCCTGTTTGACCCGCGCGTACCAGTCGTCCTCGAAGACGCCGTAGTTCTCGCACACCGCGTTGATCACCTCCTGGCGATCGGGGGTGGGGTCGACCAGCATGGCGTTGCACAGTCCCGGTTCGAGGTTGGCCAGCGGGCCGACGAAGCCGTCGATCCCGGCGGAGGCGAGCAGCAGGTTCTCCCACCCCTCGAAGACCGGGACGCCGGTTCCGGCGGCGGCGAGCTTCCGGGTGAACTCGGGGGAGCCGCTGGACTCCTTGACGCCGACCACGCCGGGCAGTTCGCACAGGCGCAGCATGGTCTCGTACTCGATGCGGTTTCCGGAGACCGCCTCCTCGTTGTAGAGGAAGATCGGGAGGTCGACGCCTTCCCGCAGGGTCCGGTAGTGCTGGTAGATCTCCTCCTGGGTGATGTCCATGCGGAAGGGGGTGGTCACCACCACCGCGTCGGCGCCCATGGCCCTGGCGAGGCGTGCCCGCCGCAGGACCCCCTCGGTGTCGGGGAGTTGGATTCCGACCAGCACGGGCAGCCCGTGGGAGTTGGCCACGGTGTAGGACACCATGTCGTGCCACTGCCGCTCGGTGAGTCTCCAGCCCTCGCCGGAGCTGAGCGTCGGCATCAGCGCGGTGACGTCGGCGTGGACGTACTCGATGAGGCTGACGACGTCCCTCTTGGAGACGGCGCCGGTGGGGTCGAAGGGGGTGACCAGGGGGACGATGGTTCCGGAGTACACTTCGCTGCTCCTCACAACTGGTCGGCGACCACGGTCAGGACGAGGGAGTCCCGGTAGTGGCGCTCCAGGTGGTCGGGGAAGGAGGGTTCCCAGGCGAGCGGGCCGACCGCCTCGACGGGGAGGTCCGTGCGCGCGGCGAGCCTGGGGCTGGCGGTGTGGAGCCTGCCGCCGCGGTTGAGCGCCTGGGCCACCGCCAGCCGCTCGTGCGCCGGGAGGCCGTGCAGCCGGGGGTCGTCCCAGGCGGCGCGCACGTCCTTCTCGTCGTAGCCGACGCGGTGGATCTCCATGTCGGTGTGCAGGCGGTCCATGAACGGGTAGTAGGCGTCCTGCACCTCCCGCGGGTAGCCCCAGACCAGGTCGTCGCAGCGTCCGACCTGTTCCAGGCTCATCACCACGCGGCCGTCGATCCGGTCGGCGAAGAAGCGCTTGCAGGCGTTGCGGAGTTCGGCGTCGCGGCTGTGCATGCCCATGAACAGCGCGGCGTCGACGAAGACGTCACCGCTCATAGCGCGTCAGCATCCCGCTCATGCGTTCCATGGCCGCGGCGAAGGTCCGGGGCTCGCGCGCCAGGGCCAGTCGGACGAACCGCTCCCCCAGGGCCGGGCTGTTCCAGTAGAAGTAGGTGCCGGGCAGGACGTAGATCTCCTCCTTGAAGAGGTCCTCCTGCAACTGCGACGCGGTCAGTTCCTCCGATTTGATCCGGAACCAGGCGACGCTGGTCCCCACCACCGGTTTCTGGTATTCCAGGACGGCGCCGTCCAGGGCGCTTCGCGCCTCATCGTTGTTCTGGGTGATGACTTCGCGCACCGAGGCGAAACCGTCCTGGATCGAGTCCTCGACATATTGGGTGACCATGTTGAGGACGAATGGCGAGACGTTGAGCAGCACACTGGTGTGCAGGTTGTAGACCTCGTTGTGGATATTCCTGCTCGCGGTGAGCATCGCGCATTTGGCGTCCTGGATCGGCCAGGTTTTTCCGGTGTCCTCGATCACCATGTAGGTGACGCCGGACTCCTCCAGGAGTTCGTAGACGTCGACACGTCCGATTCTGCTGTCGCACAGCGCGAAAGAGGCGAAGCAGAAGTCGATCATGAGGAGTTTGTCGTGGTCGACGCAGAACCGCACGACTTCCGCGAATCCGTCCAGGCCGTGCGGCAGCAGGGTGAAACCGGTCGGGTTGTTGGGGTCGACGAGGTAGATCGCGTCGGTTTCCACCTGTTCCTTGAGCCGCTGGTATATCTGCCCGGGCTCCGCCAGGGTCTCCTCCGGCAGCGGGGACAGCGGGACCTTCATGTTGCGTAGCAGGTCGACGAGGTTGTCGAAGCACGGCTCGATCAGCGAGACCGACATCTCGTGCTGCTTGAGGTACATGCCGGCGACCATGGTGGACACGCTGGCCGAGTAGGAGAGCAGGGTCCGGTCCATGGTGCGCGCGGTCGGCTGCCGGTGCAGGCGGAAGAAGGCGTCGAGAAAGCGCTTCTCGAAGAACGCCTGCTGGTTGTTCTCGGATTCGTACCACAACTCGGGGAGCCTGGAGACGATTTTGTCCTGGCTGCCGGACTGACGCTGGTGCGTGTGCGCGTCGGCGAGGTTGAAGCGGGTCTTCAGCGCCTGGATCTCGTGCTGGGTCAGGTCGGCAAACGCGGAGACGTCGACGTTGTCGGAGTTTCCACCGATGCCGTTCGGCGTGAACGGAACGGGGTTGTTCTCGGCATGGGCTCCGGGCATTTGAAGTCCTTTCTGGACAGGGGAAACTCATATTCCGCGAGGTGACAGAAGGGGCGGAACAGAGCATCTCGGCGTCAGTTACGAACAATTCGACATGGCGGACATGTCAGATATTGCCCGAGCCAGAGATTAACCCGCAATACCGACTTTGCATAGAGGAAACATTTGCTGGCCACATTCGGCCACCCAAATTCCGAGGGAAGCACGAATAGGCATTCCGGTCCACCGGAATGCCTTCAGAAGTTCAGTTGTTATTTTTTGGGTGAACGGATTTTCCGGTCAGCGGCGTGGAGGGGCTGCGGCGGTTCGGCCCACGGCCGCCTTTCCGCGCGGTGCGGGCCGGCCCCGCCCGACCCCGGCGGTGCCCACGCGGACGGTCCTGTCACGGCCCGCCCGCCGGGAGGCCGTGTGCGGGCGGGCCGACCGCCCCGGCTGCCGCACGGCCTCCCGCGCCCCTGGACTCCCCCCACGGACGCCTCAGGCGCCCGGACCGCCTCAGGCCGCGGCGCGCAGCACGAGTTCCTCGTAGGCCTTGGGGTTGTCGGAGCGGATCACCGGCCAGCCGATGCCGTAGGACCCCTGCCAGCCGACGTCGATCCCGGGGTTGGCGTGGTCGGTACCGTCGGGGAGGAACAGGTGCGGGCTGCACACGACCCGGTCGGTCCGCGCGATCGCGGCCTGCTCCGACAGCGCCCGCCGGGCCCTGCCGTCGTCCAGCGCCTCGGCGAGGCGGTCCACGTCGACCGCCCCGGTGGCCTCCGCGGCGTCGAGGATGACCTTGCGGTGGCTGATGCAGCGCGACTCCGCCCAGAAGGCCCGCCGCAGGGCGAGGTCGAGCTGTTCGGAGGCGCGCGTGCCCTGTTCCTTGGCCGCCTGGACGGCCTCCAGGGCGGGCAGCGTCGTCGAGGGGTAGAGCCAGTCCTTGGCCTGCCACAGCTGCCAGCCGGCCTCGGGTTCCAGCGCCGCCATCCGACCGACCTCGCTGTCGGTTCCCGGGCGCGGGCTGGGGGCGTCGTTGAGCAGTTCCAGCGGGAAGGCGCGGTGGTCGAAACTCACCCGCTCCTCCAACCCGAGGCGGGCCCGGGCCTCGTGCAGGCGGTGGACGCCGATGTGCGCGAACGAGCACCAGATGTCGGAGAAGACGACGATGACGCCCGGGGGCGGGGTGAGCTGTGCTGCGGGCATGGTGGGATCCTCCGTCGGGATGTGTCGGGTCAGCGGTTCGTCTCGTGGGCGTCGAGTGCGGCTTCGAGGTCGAGGTCGGCTCCGGGCAGCCACTGCGGCAGCGAGGGGATCTCCGCCATGGCGTCGACCAGGGCGTCCACACGGCCCTCCACCGCGGGGCCGTGCGCGCTCAGCAGCCGGGCCGCCCGCAGGTCGCGCACCTCGGCGAGGACGCGGAGGAACCGGTCGGGGTCGACCAGCCGCGTCCACGGGGCGATGGCCCGGTTGAGCACGGCGAAGCCCTCGAAGAACTCCTTCTCCGGCAGGTCCTCCAGACGGTTTCCGATCCCCGGGACGACGGTGCCGAAGCTGTCGGAGCTGAAGAGAGTGGCGTCGGTGTGCTCGAAGACGGCGAGGGTGCCCGGCGAGTCGAAGGTCGGCGGCCGGAGGAAGCTGAACTCCCGGTCGCCCGCGCGCAGGCGGCCCCCCGGGTTCACCGTCACGACGCGGTCCGGCGGAATCCGGAACTCCTCCGACAGCCGGGTCAGCGAGATGGCGTTGGTGACCAGGGTGGCCCGGGGCGCGGCTTCGAGAATCCGCATGAGGCTTCCGGTGTGATCCCGGTCGTCGTGGGTGACGATCACCCAGCGCAGGTCCTCCGGGTCGATCAGCGGCCACAGCGTCGCTTCGAAGTCCTCCCGGTCGACGGGCATTCCGGCGTCGATCAGCACCGGTTCGCCGCCGCGGAGCAGGAACGCGTTCACCGGTTGCAGGCCGAGGTCGGGGATGGGCAGTTCCGAGGGCAGGGCGTGGATGTCCGGGCCCGCCAGGTAGGGCTCTCTCATCGTTCCTCCGTTGGGGTCAGAGCAGTTGGATCGCCAGGGAGCCCGCGAGCAGCAGGACCAGACCGGTGACGCGGGGGACGTTCATCGGGCGCCTGGGCATCCGGAACAGGCCGTAGTGGTCGATGGCGGCGGAGGTGAGCTGCTGGCCGGTCACGGTGAGGGCGATCGTGACGGCGGCGCCGATGACGGGGATCGCCAGGAACGTGCCGGTCACGTATCCGGCGGCGCAGGCGGCGCCGAGCCATCCCCACCACGGCATGCTCCGCAGCGGCGCCAGTCGGGGGCGCGGGGTGCGTCCGGTCGTGTACAGCACCAGCAGCACGGCCACGATCGTGGCAGTGGCCACGGTGAAGCTGACCAGGGCGACGGCGAGCGGCTCGCCGAGTTCGCCGCGCAGGCGGGCGTTGACCGCTCCCTGCACCGGCAGCACCGCGCCCGCCAGGATGCCCAGCAGGATCCAGCCGACGCGGCCCACCCCGGAGGGCGCCCCGCCGCCGGGCGCGGGCGCGGGGGGCGGGGCGGGAGAGCCGCCCGCCCCCCGGTCGCCGACCGCCGCGGCCGCGGGCGCGGGCGCGGGTACGGCTGTGGCCGCGGCGCGCTTCTGGCCCTGGATGATGACGACGATTCCGACCAGGACCGCGACGGCTCCGATCACCATCCCCGCGTCGAGCGGTCTGCGTTCCACGCCCAGCAGCCCGAGCAGGTCGAGGCCGAGGGAGGCGAACATCTGCCCCGCGACGAACAGTCCGACGGAGGCCACCGCGCCCAGGCGCGGGAACAGCAGGATTCCGCAGGTGATGTAGAAGGGGCTGGCCAGGCCGCCGAGGAGGTGCCAGCCCGTCGCCTCGGGCAGGCGGCCCAGCGCGCCCAGGGCGCCGACGGCCAGGGCGAGGACGGCGAGCAGTCCGGTCGCGAGCGCCAGTTGGATCGTCGACGCGCCGTAGGGCGTACCGACCGCTTTGTTGAGTTGGAGGTTCGCCGAGGCCTGAACGGCCAGCAGGCAGCCGATCAGCAGCGCCACAGCGAGAAGAGCGGTGTACATGACTCTCCCGGACACACTAAATGGACATTGTGTCCGTTTAATCTAAGCTGCCACCTGGTAAGCGGTCAACATGTCCACTTAGTGTTGGATGGTTTGTAGGATGAGGTTCATGAACGACGGCGACGAGCACGGCCGACCGGTCTTCCTGGATCTTCTGGAGGCGAGTCCGATCCCGGACGGCGCCGCGCCGACCGGTCCGGGCCGGGGCCACGGCACGCGGGGGTCACCGGGCGCCGCCGGGACACGCGGCAGGGAGCGGGCCGACGCGGCGCGCAACCGCGCGCGGATCCTGGCCGCCGCCGAGCAGTTGTTCGCCGAGGTCGACCCGCGCACGGTCACCATGGCCCAGATCGCCGAGGCCGCCGGGGTGGGCCGGGCCACCCTCTACCGGCGCTTCCCCACCCCCGCCGCCGTCGCGGTGGCACTCCTCGACGAGCACGAGCGCCGCCTCCAGGGGGCGATGCTGCACGGCCCGCCGCCGCTCGGCCCCGGCGCGCCGCCCGCCGAACGGCTGGCCGCCTTCTACACCGCAGCCGTCGACCTGCTGGAACGCCACCTTCCGCTGGCGCTGGGCGCGGAGACGGGGCAGCAGCGGTTCGCCACCGGCGCCTACGGGTTCTGGCGCGCCCACGTGCGCGCCCTGCTCGCGGCGGCGGACACCCCGGACCCGGACGCGCTCGTCGACGTGCTGCTCGGCCCGCTCGACCCGGAGCTGTACCGCCACCAGCGCCACACCGCGGGCCTGTCCCGCGAACGGATCACCCGCGCGCTGGGCCTGCTGGCCCGGCGCGTCCTCGGCTGACGCGACACGCGCCCCCGCCCCGGAGCCCCGGTGGCCCCGGGAACAGGTCGTGCTCCCTGAAGGTCACCCGCTTTCCGCGACCCCGGCCAGGAACTCCATCGCCCCCGGAACGTCGAGGGCCCGCGCGGCGTAGGAGCGGGACAGCAGGTCCTCCCCCAGGTAGTGGTCGTACTTGTGGCGGCGCTTGTCGGCGACCATCCGGGCCAGCTCCACGGGATCGGGAGGTCCGGCCGCCACCAGGTGCTGCGCGACGGCGCGGAGCCGGCTCCGGTCCATGTCCGGCACCGTTACGAGCGCCCCGGCGTGCGCCGCCCTGACTCCCACCCGGCGCAGCAGGTGGCAGATGGTCTCGGCGACCCGGTCCCCCCGCCACGGGAACAGCAGCGACTCCCCGTCGTACTCGTGGACGTACGCGTCGTCCAGACCCATCTTCCGGAATGCCGCGCGCCCCTCCTCCAGCAGGATCGCCCCCGCCTCGTCGAGATAGCGGGGCACGTCCGCGCCGAGGTACACCTCCCGCATGCGCTGCCGGACCCCGTCGCCGACCGGAACGGGCGACCCGACGAACCCGGGGGGCACGGCCTCGCCCCGGGCCGGGACGACGAGCACACGGCGTTCCGCGGGTTTCACCTCCACCACCTGCCAGGAGCGTCCACCGAACGCCAGCAGCGCCCCCGCGTCCACGGCCGGGCTGATCGGCATGGTGCCCATGTCGCCGTCGGCGGTGGCGATCGCGTACTCCTCGGCCGTGTCGAACGCCGAGTAGAACGAGTAGTGGTTGAGCAGCAGCTCCCCCACTTTCCCGGGTAGCAGCAGGCCACCGCGCTCCTGGGTGACCAGTTCGCGTTCCCCGAGGGCGCGCAGCAGGTCCGCGAAGGTCCGCTCGTCCATGCCCGGGAACGCGCCCTCAACGCACAGCTCCCGGTACAGCCGCAGCGCGCTCGCTCCACTGCGCTGGGCGAGCACCGACAGGACCTGCTGTACCAGTGTGGACAGGTGCGGCGTCTCCAGGTCGGGGGGTTCGCACCAGCGGCGCAGCAGCAGTTCCACCATGGCCACGGTCTGCACCAGGTCGAGACGCAGCCGCTCCACCGGGGTCTCGGGCAGGCTCTGCTCGGTGACGTACACGTACAGCTTCGCGGGCGCGCCGCTCCGCCCGGAGCGGCCGAGCCGCTGCCGCAGCCCCGCCACGGTGGGGGGCGCACCGAGCTGCACGACCGTGTCCACCCAACCCACGTCGATGCCGAGCTCCAGGGTGGCGGTGCACACGACCGTGGCGGGTGACGACCGGTTCTTCAACCGCTGCTCGGCGTGGGCGCGCAGCTCCGCCGAGAGCGAGCCGTGGTGGGGGGTGAAGGGATTGGGCAGCCGATCCTGTTCGGCGAGCGCCGACAGGGCGGCGGCGCAGCTCTCCGCCTCTGCCCGCGAGTTGACGAACACCATGTTGTGCCCGGTGCGCACCACCTGGTACAGGTGCTCAACGGCCGCGTCGCACGCCCCGCCTCCGGTCTCCTCCCGCAGGTCCGCCACGTAGCCACGCACCTGGAGCAGCAGTTCCTTGCCCGCTCCCCGGTCCTCCACGACCGCGACCCGCTCGCCCTCTCCGGAGCGGAGGAACTCGGCGGCGGCCCGCAGGTCCGCGAGGGTCGCGGACAGCCCGATCCGGGCGGCCCGATGACCCGCCGCGTGTTCCAGCCGGTGCATCAGGGAGCGCAGTTGCGCGCCGCGCGCGGTGCCGAGGAAGGCGTGCAGTTCGTCGACGACGATGTAGCGCAGGTCGGCGAAGAGCCGCGCCACCGTGGAGCCGCGCGTGACGAACATCGCCTCCAGCGACTCGGGGGTGATCAGCAGGATGCCGGAGGGCTCCTCGCGCAGCCGGTCCTTCTGCGCCGCACCGATGTCGCCGTGCCAGGCGGTGACCGGCACCCCGATCCGCGCGCACAGGTCGGTGAGGCGCGTGTGCTGGTCGTTGATGAGCGCCTTGAGCGGGCTCAGGCACACCGCCTGGATACCGGTGGTCTCACCGTGTTCGGCGTCGCGGGCCAGCACCGAGCACACGGGCAGGAACACCGCCTCGGTTTTGCCTCCGGCGGTCGCCGCGGCCAGGAGCACGTCGGTGTCGCCGCCGACGATCGGCCGGATGGCCTGCTCCTGGATGGGGCGCAGGCTGGTCCAGCGCTGTTCCCAGACCCAGCGCTGGACCCCCCGGTGCAGCAGCGCGAACGCGTCCGGTGCCGTCGTCTCAGAGCCGGAAGGAGGCGAGGGGCGAGTCATTGTCCACGTCGTCCTTGGCGGCCAGCGGCTGCAGGTCGGGGTTGGTCTCCTCGACGATCTCCACGTTCGGCAGCAGGGTGCGCCAGTCGGCGCCCTCGTTCTGCGCCAGCACGTCCATGAGGCCGATGAACTGCTTGATGGTGCTGCGCGGGGTGCGGAAGTAGGCGTCGCCGACCCGTTCCGCGCAGTGCCGCATGAACGCCTCGATCGCCTCGTCGGGCAGCGGGTACTTCTCGGGGTCGCCGCCCGCGTAGACGTGCCGGACCTTGCGCAGCAGCTCGTAGAAGTGCTCCTTGGTGAAGTGGCTGAGCCGCAGCACCGGGCCGTGGTAGTCGACGAGCCCGCCGGTGGCGTAGGGGTTCTCCTCCAGCCGGGAGCGCAGCGCCTCGTAGGAGTACAGGCCGCGCAGCGGGTCCTCCAGGAACTCGGGGGTGCCGCCGAACAGGAAGCCGATGTGCTCGGCGCGGCCCTGCTGGGTGTCGTTGACGATGTTGAGGATCTGCTCGTAGTTGGCGACCCGCGACCCCTTGTGGGTGAGCTTGTAGAGGTTGACGAGTTCGTCGAAGCAGACCAGCAGCCCCCGGTACCCGGCCATGGTGGTGAAGGCCGCCATGAGTTTGAGGTGGTCGAACAGGGAGCGGTCGTCGATGATCTCGCTGACGCCCAGGTCGCGGGCGGCCTCGGTCTTCTTCGCGTACTCGGCGCTGAGCCAGCGCAGGGTGTGCGCGCGCAGTTCCTCGTCCTGGTTGACGTGGGAGCGCCAGTAAGCCTCGATGACCTTGGCGAAGCTCGGTCCGCCGGGGAACTCGCGCAGCCCCCACAGGCGCTCGCTCAACTGCTGTTCGACGGTGGTGCCAGTGGCTTCGGCGTCGCGCCGCACCTGGGTCACGAACTGCTCGACGACGGTGGTGAGCGCCTGGCCACCGGGCTTGGCGCGGGTCGCCATGTTCGCCATGAGGGTGGAGTACAGCTTGCGGGCCCGCCCCTGGCTGCCCTGGAGGCGGCGGTCGGGGGTGAGGTCGGCGTGGACGGTGACCAGTTTCTCCTGGTGGGCGACGGAGCGCACGAGGTGCAGGAAGAACGTCTTTCCGGAGCCGTAGTCCCCGATGACGAACCGTACCGCGCCCGCTCCGCTCCTGACCTGCTTGATGCTGGTGTGCAGGGCTTCGAGTTCCCTGCCCCGTCCAACCTGGATGAGGTGGGCGCCGCGGTGCGGGACGACGCCGTTGCGCAGCGCGTCGAGCAGGGGACCCTTGTCCCGACTGCGGATGGGGAGGGGGGTCGCGGGGGCTTCGGTCACTGGGTCATCTCCTCGAAGATCACCGTGCGCACGGTGACGTGGTCTTCTCTTTCGTTGATCACGGCGGTACCGGTCAGGTCCAGCGCGGCCTCGTTGATCTCGTCGATCGCCTCGTACATGTCCATCCCGTACCAGCGCGCGAGCCGGGCGACGTCGGCTGGGCTCCATCGTTCCCGGGTGGCGAGGTCGATGAGCAGCGCGGCGTGGCGCTGGTCGAGTCCATTCACCGATTCAGTCGTTTCTGCGGGGGGTTTCACGTTGAGGAGGAACACGTCGACGTCAACCGCCCCCAGGGCGGTTTTTTCAGGTTGTGGGGCAATCCCCCTATAGCTCAACCGCAGCCGGAACACGGCCTCCTGACCGAGTATTCGGTGCGCGCCGAGCAGGAAGGACGTCTGGTCGTCGGTGATCTTTCCACCGCTCTCGGCGACACCAAGCAGTAAATCGCCGATTTTCTCCCGGTCACGCAAGGGAAGTTCAGCAAGACTGCGGCAAAGAGTGATGGGCGCTTTTCTGGCCGTGGACACGTACTCGTGGAGGTACAACTTCTGCCATTCCTCCTCGGCCAGGTCGACGAGGGTTTCGATGGCGCGCGCGACCGCCAGGCGGTGTTCCACGGTCAATGGCCCGTCCAGCGCCGCCAACTGAGCGGCGAGGTCCGCGAAGTCCCGGACGGTCTTCACGTGCTGTGCTGCCGGTTCGGAGGCCTTGGCCGGTGGTGCGGCGGGTTCCCGGGGGGCTTCGGCGGTCCGGGGTGTCGTCCAGTCGACGACTGTGGGCCGTTCCCCACCGGTCACCGCCACGGCCGCCGGGCGGCGCGGGGCCGTCCCCTCGCAGATCTCCCGCACTCGGCGTATGAGATCCTCCGGCGGAGGAAGCTGCGCCACGTCCGGTACTCCCCGCACCGGAAACCGCACCTCGCCCAATCCAGGGCAGGAAGCCTGGTAGACGTATTCGATTTCAGGAACTTTCGCCACCGTGTCCGGATCGAACCGGTACGGCAGCCGGTAATTCCAGAAAGGTGCCAGCTTCCGGTACCTCTCGGGATCATCGGGACGCAGGTGGTACAGCACCCACTCCAGCGCCCATTCCGCACTGGGGAACTGACCTTCCTGAGCCAGGAGCCCGAGGGTCAGCCGAAAATTAAACGGAGGAGTTCCGCTCTTGGGAGAATATCGGGAAGGCGCGTGCGGCCGTCTCGGATGTCTTCCTTCCGTCAGGTCGACAAGAGTGGTCAGTTTCCGTGTCTGGGCAGCAAATTTTGCGTCCACCCAGTGGAGGAGGTATGGCTTTTCCAATTCCTCGCGCAGCTTTGGAGGAACCTGCGCCAGCCCTTCTCTGGGAGCACGGACGCTCTCCACAATTCGACGTTCCAGGCCGTTGCGGAACAGACGAGCGAAGACTCCTGGGATGAGACCCTTGACGTTCCTGTTACTCAGCCAGACCAGATACTGGGCCCGTTGCCCGGCAGTGAGATCGGCGTACCCGGTCACCTCCTGTGCGATCTTGCCGCTCGGATCAGTGACGGTTTCGTCCCGCTCCTGGGAGAGATCGATCGCCGAGGCCCACTGCACGTTGTCGGTCTCCGCCGGTGCGTACCCCGTGTACACCATTCCCTCGGGGATGGTGTACCTGCCGATCCGCACGGTCGTCCCGGGTGCGTGCCAGGTGGACCAGCGGCTTGCCGTGGCCGTTCCGGCGGGCTTGGCCACTGGTCGGGTCAGGGGCGAGGCCGGAGTCTGCGGTACCCGGGTCTTCTTCCCGGCGTCCTCCACGTCGGCGAGCGCGGCGCGCACAACGCTTCCCAGGTGGTTCAGCGGGAGGGTGAGTCCGCTGATGTCGTCGACCTCGGCAACGGGAATCCGGACCGTGTCGAGGTCGGGGTTGGCGGGCTGGTAGCTCCAGGCGAATGTCTTTCCCCCGCTGAACGGGACGGGCAGCCCACCCGGGAACTTCTCGGTGAAGCGCTTCCGGAACGCCTCGTGGAAGTCCTCGGAGGTCCGCAGCGCCAGGGGCGGGCGTACCTGCTCGTGGTGTACGGCCCAGGACAGCGCCCAGTCGACCGGGATCTGCCTGTTTTGGGCTTTCAGCGCTCCCAACCCGTAGCGGAGTTCGTCGGGCACCGAGTCATAGGGGTCCTTGGGCGATGGCGGCTCACCCGGGTCATCGTTGTTCCCCCGAGCGAGGTACCCGACCACCGCGCGCAGCGCGCGCGCCCGCTGCCGGAAGCGCCGCATAACGCGGTACTCGCTGATCAGGCGGTCCAGTTCCGCGCGGATATCCGTCAGTCCGCTGGTGGGCGCACGGCCGGGCAGAATGTCGCACAGCACCCGCTGCTCCAGGCCGTAGAGGAAGAGGAAGAGCGGTGTGTCGTTGCTGAGCGTCCCCCTGCGGTCGGCGGCGAGCCAGTCCAGGTAACGGCCCCGGGTGTCAGGGAAGACCTGGTGGTAGCCCTTGCCGTGGTGGCCGGAGAAGGGCTTGGCCAAGGTGACCTCGGCGGGGAGGATCGGGTTGACCAGCGCGGCCCGCCGGTTGTCGCCGTCAGACGCTCCGACGTAGACCAGTCCAACCGTGATCTTTCGTCCCTGGACATAGACGGTCTCTCCGGCGTCGATCCAGGACGTTTTCTGGCTCTGATCCGCCCCGGAGGGTGTTGTGGTGCTGGGCGGCAGCACGTTTTCGGAGGCAGCGGGGCGCGGCTTCCCGGCTTCGGGTGTCCGCCTCTCGGCGGGGTCGGGCATCGCTCCCCGCTCCCGGAGTTCAGCCAGTACCTCGGGGTCCACTCTGACCACGTCGCCGTCCTCGTCGAGGAGTTCCATATCGACGAGGTCGAGGGCGTACTCGTTGATCTCCGAAAGTGCCGCGTCGACCATCAGTCCGTGCCGTCGGGCGAGCGCGGTGACGTCGGCGCGGGACCATTCCTGTCCGGTCACCAAGGCCGTGAGGAAGAGCCGACGGGTGGGTTCCAACTCGGGGAGCGCCGGGTTGTCGGCTTCGGCATCGGTGGGGACGGGCTTGGATTCAGCAAGGGCGACAACCGATGACGAAGGCGCCTCCTCGGTCTCCTCGTCGTCTTCGTCGTTGTACAGATCAGCGAGCAGCGCGTCGGCCCGACGCGCGTCGTCCTGCACGGTGGCGAGTCGGTTCAAGTCGAGGAAGTCGCTTCGCGCGGGGACCGATTCCGACCGCGCCGCTTCCTCCTGTGGTTTCTCCGACGGCTGCCCGGCCGAAATCACGGTGGGCTTTTTGATGCCGGGGACATCGTTCGGCAGCGCCGCCGGTTCCGGTCTCGCTGTCTTCCCTGCTGGCTGTTCGACCGGGAGGGTGATCGTCTTGGCCGGTTCTTCCTTCCGTGCCCGCCGCTCCGGCGGAGTGGCGGGCTTCACCGGAGCGCTGCCGGTCCCCTGTTGCTCCCGGTAGTGGAGCGGCTGGTGCCTGCGGCTGGCCGGAAGGTAGGTCTTCTCTCCCGGGGAGGGCTGCTTTTCCCAACTGAGCTGCCAGTCCTGTTCCCGGGTGCCTTCGAGGTAGGCGAGCAACTTGAGGAGACTCGTCGCCTGCTGTTTCAGCAGTGGGTCATCTCCGTAGACAGTCAGCAGCCGGTCCGTCTCCCTGCGGATGGCCGGGAGGTCGTCCGCTCGCTTGTTCTCCTTCAGCTTCCGCAGCACCCGGCTCTCCAAGCCGGTGAAGAAGAGGTAGACGAAGCTGATGGTCACGTCGCGTCTTTTTCGGCCGCTGGCAAGCCATCGCAGGTAGGCGGTCCTGGCCGAGGGGAGAAGTTCGTAGTAGGGGAGCAGTGAGACACCCGCCGGCAGGGGAGGGCGGAGGTCAGCGGCCCAGCCGATGGGCAGGGAGGGGTCGATCTCCGACAGTTCGGGGAGGGTGCTCCGCGGTGCGCGGACATCCCCGACATAGATCATCCCGTCGGGAATGGTCTGGTTCTTGACCACCACCGGAGTTCCGGCAGGGAGCCACCAGAGGTTGTCGCCTTCCTGCTGCCAGTTCTTCTGTGGCTTGAGACCGTTCTTTCTCGATCCCGTGGTAGACGACACTTTCTTGGCCAAGTCCTGCTCCTTGTCCTGCCGGGTTGCGCTCGGATCCAGCGGCGTGTCCCCGTGGCCGAACCACCCGATGCTCTCGGAGACGAAAAGCCGACCGGCTCCCCTTCGCCCTGCGTGCGCCCGAGGCCGCCGGGCCGCTTTTCGTGTGTGCGGACGTCTCCGCGCACACCTCCTTCTCCTATCAACCCCTCCGAGGAACCGCGTCCCGAATTGTGGTGATTTCCGGACGCCGCACTCCAAGGTGTGTCACGATCCCCTGGAATCCACCCGCCAACCATGTCTGTGTGAACTCAGCTAACAATATAATCTCCCCTCTCGACAGATCACAACCCCACCCGTAAGTTAGATCCGCGTCCGCGCCCATCCGTCCGACGACGAGGAACCCCGATGGCGAGCACAACCGAAGCCACCCTCTCCCCCGGCGCCCTGGTGGCGGTCCGGGGGCAGAAGTGGGTGGTCAGCCAGGTCGAACCGGCCGGAGAGCAGGCCACCCTGGTGGCCTTGCAGAGCGTCGAGGACGGCCGCTACGGCGAGACCCTGGAGGTGATCTGGGAGGTGGAGCCGGGCCGCCGGGTACTGCCCGCCGGTTCGCTGCCCGAGGTCTCCGCACACACCGGCTTCGACCCGCCCGAACGGTTGGCCGCGTTCCTCGACGCGGTGCGCTGGTCGGCAGTCACCTCCGCCGACGTGCGGCTGCTCCAGGCCCCGTTCCGCTCGGGGGTGACTGTCGAGGACTACCAGTTGGAGCCGGTGTCGCGCGCCGTGGCCGCGCCCCGCGTGAACCTGCTGCTCGCCGACGACGTGGGCCTCGGCAAGACCGTCGAGGCCGGGCTGGTCGCCCAGGAGCTGCTGCTGCGCCACCGCGCCAAGCGCGTCATGGTCGTCTGCCCGGCGGGCCTCACCGTGAAGTGGAAGGACGAGATGGCCGAGAAGTTCGGCCTGGACTTCACGATCGTGGACTCCGAGCGCTGCGCCGAGGTGCGCCGCGACTTCGGCAGCGCCGCCAACCCGTTCAACGTCTACCCGCTGACCATCGTCAGCCTGCCGTGGCTGCGCGGCGCGAAGGCCCAGCGGCTGCTCGACGAGGTGCTGCCCGCCGGCGGCCCCGGCTATCCGCGCGCCTTCGACCTGCTCATCCTCGACGAGGCGCACCACGTCGCCCCGGCCGCGCCCAAGCAGGTCTACGCGGTCGACTCCCAGCAGACCAAGCTGATCCGCCGCCTCGCCCCGCACTTCACGCACCGGCTGTTCCTGTCGGCGACCCCGCACAACGGCTACCAGGCGTCGTTCACCGCGCTGCTGGAGATCCTCGACGACCAGCGCTTCGCCCGCGGCGTGGCCCCCGACAGGGCGGCGGTGCGCGACACGGTGGTGCGCCGCCTCAAGACCGACATCGTCGACGCCGACGGCAACCCGCGCTTCCTGCGCCGCGAGGCGAAGGCGATCCCGGTGGTCTACCCCGACAGCGAACGCGAGATCCACGGCCTGCTCACCCGCTTCGCGGAGCTGCGCCGCGCCAAGATCGCGTCGCGCCGGGGCCGCAAGGCCACCGACCTGGTCACCCTGCTGCTGAAGAAGCGGCTGTTCTCCAGCCCGGCGGCGTTCGCGCACACCGTCTCCGTCTACCTCGACACGCTCCGGCGGCGCTCCGGCGCGGCCCCCGCGGTCGAGGACGACGTGCCCGAGTGGATGGAGGACTTCTTCGACGACACCGCCACCTACGACGACGAGCAGTTGGCCGAGGCCGAGGACGACGCGCTGGACCGCACCCGCCCCATGCAGCCCGACGCCGACGACGACGAGACGGCGCTGCTCACCCGGATGCTGGAGTGGGCCGAGCGGCACGAGGCCCAGCCCGACGCCAAGGCCCGCGAACTGGTCGGCTACCTGAAGGCGGTGTGCCGCCCCGACCGGCACTGGACGGACGAGCGGGTCGTGGTGTTCACCGAGTACCGCGACACCCTGCGGTGGCTGAAGGACCTGCTGCGCCAGGAGGGCATGGACGGCGACCGCGTCGCCGAACTGCACGGCGGCATGGACACCGACGAGCGCGAACGGGTGCGCCTGGCCTTCCAGAAGCACCCGTCCGAGCATCCGGTGCGGATCCTGCTGGCCACCGACGCCGCCGGTGAGGGCATCGACCTGCAACGCCACTGCCACCGCCTGGTCAACTACGACATCCCGTTCAATCCGAACAAGCTGGAGCAGCGCATCGGCCGCATCGACCGCTACGGCCAGACCCGCATCCCCGAGGTGCGGCACTTCGTGGGGTCGGGCTGGCAGGGCGCCGCCGACTCCTACGAGGCCGACCTGGAGTTCCTGTCCCGGGTCGCCACGAAGGTGGCGCGCATGGAAGAGGACCTGGGCCAGGTCAACGCGGTGCTGGCGGACGCGGTGCAGCGGCGCATGCTCGACAGGGGCGCCAAGGTCGACGTGGAGTCGGCCGGGTCCCGAAAGGAACGGCTGGCCTCCGACGCCAACGTCCGCGACCAGGTGCGCCGCCTGCGCGAGAAGCTGGACGCCACCGTCGAGGAGCTGGGCCTGGTCCCCGACCGGGTGAAGCGGGTCGTGGACACCGCGCTGGCCCTCGCCAACCAGCAGAGCCTCACCCCGCACGTCGATGAGCGGGAGCTCGCCGACGGCCTGTTCGACGTGCCCACGCTCACCGACTCGTGGGCGCGCGCCGCCGAGGGGTTGACCGAGAAGCTGCCGCCGGGCGGCGGCGAGCCCCGGCAGCTGCCGGTCACCTTCGACGCCGAGGTGGCGCGGGGCCGCGACGACGTGGTGCTGGCCCACCTCAACCATCCGCTGGTGGCGATGTCCACGCGGCTGCTGCGCGCGGCGGTGTCCAACGACCGGGTGGGGCTGCGCCGGGTGACGGCCGTGGTCAGCGACGACCCCGCGCTGGAGGACGTGCTGGTCGGCGCGTATTCGCGGTTCGTGCTGGTGGGCGCCGACGGCATCCGGCTGCACGAGGAGGTGCTGTACGCGGGCGGGTGGGCGCCCGAGCACGGCCGGTTCCGCCGCCTGGAGAACCTGGGCGCGCTCGGCGGTTTCCTGGACCGCGCGCTGTCCACCGGCCGCCCCGCCTCCGACGTGGTGTGGCAGCGGGTCGCGCAGCGGTGGCCGCGGATCTCCGACGGGCTCATGTCAGCGGTCAAATGGCGCAGGGACACCCGGAAGAAGTCGCTGCTCCGCCAGTTGGAGCAGCGCGCCACCGAGGAGCGCGCCCGCGTCACCTCCGTGTTCGACCAGTTCTCCGCGACCCTGCGCGCCGCGCTCGCGGAGAACCCCGACGACGCCGAGGACGCCCTGTTCAGTCGGACCGGCCTGGAGAAGTCCAAGGAGGAGTTGGAGCAGTACCGCCGCGACCGCCGCAACTGGCGGCGCCGCCTCGACGGGCTGGCCGCCGAACGCGAACGCGAACTGGCGGCGATCGAGGCCCGCTACAGCCACCAGAAAGCGCACCTGTTCCCCGTCGCCGTGGTGTTCGTCGTTCCGAGCCGGGAGGCCACCCGATGAGTTCCCCCCGTTCCCGCCGCCCCCGCCGCTCCGCCTCCGACAGCGCGCAGCAGCACCGCGAGTGGCTGTCGCTGATCGAGGTCAGCGGCCCGTTCCTGTCGCTGCCGGTGCTGCGCGCCACCTGGCCGAACCTGGAGTCGCTGACCAAGGACCAGGTCGCCGCGCTGCGCCGGGCGCACGCCGACTGGCAGGCCGCCCCGGCCGCCGGGCAGCGCCCCTGGATCGACTTCGTGCTCGCCGGTCTGCTCGACTGGCGGGAGGAGTACCGCACCGGCACCGAGGAGCTGGCGGCCCTCGCGATGGCGGTGCCCGAGCACGACACCACGGTCACGCCGTCGTTCGCCCTGGTGGAACCGGGCGAGGACGTCAAACCGGACACGGTGCGGCTGCTGGGCCTGATGTGCCCGCCCACCACCTCCCCCACGGCCCGCGTGAAGGGCGAGGCGTGGTCGGCCACGCCCGTGGACCGGCTCGCCCAGTTGTGCCGCCACCACGGCGTGGAACTGGGCCTGGCCACCGACGGCCGCTGGTGGGTGCTGGTGTGGGCGCCGCGCGGCGGCGTCACCACCACCGCCGTGTTCGACGCGGTCGCCTGGCCGGAGGCCGCCGAACGGGTCGTGGTGCGCGCGTTCTCCTCGCTGCTGGGCCGCGAACGGTTCTTCGCGGTGCCCGACGACGAACTGCTCGTGCCGCTGCTGCGCAAAAGCCTGGACTCCCAGGAAGACATCACCGAAGCCCTCGGCGTGCAGGTCCGCCAGGCCGTGGAGCTGCTGGTCACCGCGATCGGCCGCGCCGACACCTGGTCGCGCGAGCACGGCGGGTCCTCCGGTCTGGCGCACGTGCCCGCACACGAGGTGTACCGGGGCGCGGTGTCGGTGATGATGCGCGTGGTGTTCCTGCTGTTCGCCGAGGAACGGAAGCTGCTGCCGTCCGACAACGAGCTGTACGCCCGCGCCTACTCGGCGGGGCGGCTCTGCGCCGAACTGGAGCAGCGGGCGCTGGAGGGCTCCGAGGAGGAACTGGAGAACACCTACACCGCCTGGCACCGGCTGCTCGCCCTGTTCAACGCCGTCTACCGGGGCGTGGAGCATCCCCGGCTGAAGATGACCGCGCACGACGGGTCGCTGTTCAACCCGGACCAGTTCGGCTGGCTGCCGCTGCACATCGACGACCGCACCGTGCTGCACATGCTGCGCGCCGTGCAGTACGTCGAGATCGGGACGGGCCGGTCGAAGGAGCGGCGCGCCCTGTCGTTCCGCGCGCTGGACGTCGAGCAGATCGGCTACGTGTACGAGGGTCTGCTGTCCTTCGACGGTTTCCGCGCCGACGACGTGGTCGTGGGCCTGGTCGGCAAGGAGGGCCGCGAGGAGGAGGTGGCCCTCGCCGACCTGGAGGCATTGGCGGCCGGGCACTCGGATCTGGACGCGCTGGCGAAGGCTCTTTCGGACGCCTACAAGCAGTCGGGGATCGGTTCGACGCGGGCCGTGGCCAAGCGGCTGGCCCCGCTGTCGGGGACCGACCGGGAGGAGGCCCGCAAGAAGCTGCTCGCGGTGACCCGGGGCGACTACCCGCTGTCGGAGAGGCTGCTGCCGTTCTTCGGACTGCTCCGCACCGACCTGCGGGGGCTGCCCGTGGTGGTGCTACCGGGTGAGTTGTATGTGACCGAGTCGCCGCTGCGGCGGAATACCGGGACGCACTACACGCCGCGCTTCCTCGCCGAACAGGTCGTCGAGGGGGCGCTGGAGCCCCTGGTGTACGAACCGGGGCCGTTGCAGACCGCCGACCGCGACGAGTGGAAGCTCAAGTCGAGCGCCGAGATCCTGGGGTTGAAGGTCGCCGACATCGCGATGGGCTCGGCGGCGTTCCTCGTCGCCGCCGCCCGGTACCTCGGGGATCGGCTGGTTGAGGCGTGGGTCGCCGAAGGCGATGAACGGGTCCGCGACTACACGCCCACGGGTGACGAACTGGGCGCCGACGAGGACCCGGTGACCGTCGAAGCGCGGCGGCAGATCATCGAACACTGCCTGTACGGGGTGGACATCAACCCGATGGCCGTGGAGATGGCGAAACTGTCGCTGTGGCTGGTGTCCATGGACCCGAAACGGCCGTTTACTTTCTTGGACGACCGGTTGGCGGCCGGGGACTCGCTGCTCGGGGTGACGTCGCTGGAGCAGGTCGAGTACATGCACATGGACCCGAAGAAGGGGCGGAAGATCCACGAGCGGGCGCTGGTGGACTTCACAGCGGGGATTCGAGAACTCGTCGCGGATGTCGCTCAGGAACGGCGGGCACTCACCGACATTGAGGGAACATCGGTGGCGGCGTTGAACCGCAAGCGGTCCCTGCTGGCGGACGCGGAGTTGCGGACCGGTCGGGTAAAACTCCTGGCGGACCTGTGCGTGGGTGCGGCGCTGGCCAACGCCAAAAAGGGCGACACCGGCCTGCGGGACGGGTCCCTCGCAGCGGCCGACCTCGCCCGCCGTCTCAACACCGCCGAACCGGAGGCCCGGATCAAGATTCGGGAATGGCTGGAGACGGACCGGCCGGAGGGGGCATTCAAGAGGGTGCCGGTGCACTGGCCGCTGGTGTTCCCGGAGGTGTTCGAGAAGGGCGGGTTCGATGCGGTGATCGGGAATCCGCCGTTCTTGGGGGGAAAAAAGATCAGCGGGCCGATGGGGTCTGTGTATCGCGAGTATTTGGTTAACTGTATTGCAGGAGATCTCAAAGGACACGCCGACCTGGTCGCTTACTTCACACTGCGCGCGCATGGCGTCCTTAATAACAGTGGCCAGACCGGGTTGGTTGCGACCAACACCCTGGCTCAGGGGGATACCCGGGAAGTCGGATTAGACCAACTCACTGTCAACAAGGTCACTATCCGACAGGCCGTGAAGAGCAAGCCGTGGCCGTCGAAGAGTGCTGCGTTGGAGTACTGCGCGGTGTGGGGAAGCCGGGCCGGACTCGGCGAGAAGGCCAAACGGGTTCTTGACGGTAACGAGGTCAAGGGGATCACGTCTTCGCTTGACCCGGAGTCCCGGACTTCAGGCCATCCCGAACGCCTGGCCAAGAACTCCGGACTGGCATTCAATGGTCAATATATCATGGGAATCGGATTCACCATTGAAGCCAAAGAAGCCCAGAAACTAATTAGGAAAGAAGCTCGAAATTCGGAGATTCTTTTTCCTTATCTAAACGGACAAGATGTTAATTCACGCCCAGACTCATCAGCCAGTCGCTGGGTAATAAATTTCCACGATTGGCCAGAAGGAAGAGCCTCGGAATACACAGATTGCTTTAACCATGTAGTTAAGCAAGTCAAACCGGACAGGCTTCGCCAAAAAGACGAGCATGGAAAGCGCTACTGGTGGCAGTTTTTCCGCCAACGCCCCAAACTAAGGAAGGCAGCATACGGACTAGAACAAGTCGTCGTCATTACTCTCGTGAGCAAGACCGTAATGCCGATGATGGTGCCGACTGGCCAGGTCTTTGCCCACAAGCTTGGTGTCTTCGCTACCGATGACACTGCCATGTTGGCACTGCTGTCAAGCGCGCCGCACTACTGGTGGGTCGTTGCTCATGGATCGACGCTTGAGACCCGTATCAACTACTCCCCCTCTGACGTCTTCGAGACCTTCCCGCTCCCAGAACTCACCGAAGAACTCCGCGAACTCGGCTCCCGCCTGGACACCTTCCGCCGGGACGTGATGCTCTCCCGGCAGTCCGGACTCACCAAGACCTACAACCTGGTCTTCGACCCCGACTGCACTGACGACGACATCGAGGAGCTGCGCCGGATTCACCGGGCCATCGACGAGGCCACTGTCCGCGCCTACGAGTGGGAGGACCGCATCGAGGCGGTCGGCGGGCTCGACCACGGGTTCCATCCCGTCGGCAGTAAGGAACTCCGCTACACCATCGGCCCGGCCGCTCAGCGCGAGATCCTGGACAGCCTGCTTGAGCTGAACCACGAACGCTACGCCGAAGAGGTCGCCCAGGGCCTGCACGACAAGAAGAAGGGCAAGCGCGCCTCAGCGGAAACCCTGTTCGACTGACGCCGCCCACCCGACCCGGCAGCCAACAATCCCTCCAAGACCCGAGGAGCGGGCAAAGCTGCCGGGCCTCTCCCTGTTGAAGGGGATCGGCCGGTTCACCGCCCACAGCACCTCGGTCCGGCCCGCGAGCGGGTGACGGCTGTGGGTGCCGGGTTGTGGTTGCTGGTGTCCTCGGTTCCCGTGGCACTCGATCGCGCGACCCTGTCTGTCTGTGGTCCAGGGCTCCGGCGCGATCGAGCACCACGGACCGGAAACCGTGGTCACCCGCCGCTGTAGTCGCTGAACGGGGACCCGCCAGCGGGTGTCTGACCGCCCCAGACACCGACGATCGTGGCTGGTGAGGGTTCTGGGCTGAGGTGACGGCCCACTCTCAGCGAGATCATTGGTACCTGGGCGGGCGGTGTAGAGTCGGTTTGGGATATTCCGCCAGGAATGTGCGAAGGCCCCGGCGCTGCCGGGGCCTTCGTGCGTCCTCAGAACTGGTCGGAGCCCGCGACCTGGCCGATGGGGAAGGTGTGGCGAGAGGCGGCGCACACGGTCTCCAGTGCGTGGATCGGCATTTCGTCGGTGGACACGCTGACCCGCAGGATCTGGACCACCCACTCACCGGGCACGTCCAACAGGTCGGCCTCGTACGGTGTCGGCGGACGCACGGTCAACGTCTCTGTGGCGTGGGAGAACCGGTGTCCCAACTCCTCGATGGCGGCCTGGAGGGTCGGCAGCACGAACCCTTCCTCGGCCAGCCGGGTCCCCTCCGCGACGTCGGTGCGGAAGTAGCTGGTGGAGATGCGCACCGGAACTCCGTTGGCCCAGAACATCTTGCGGCGGGCGATGACATCCTCGCCCGGTTCGGTCCGCAGTCCGGCGGCGACATGGTCACTGGCCGGTTCGCGGCCGATGTAGAGCATCTTCCGTTCGGCGGTCAGCCCCTGCCGCTCGGCCTCGGTCAGGTACAGGCTCTTAGAGCCGCGCACACTCGGCGGTGTCGGCAGAGCACGCTCCACCAGAACGCGCGGCCGGGGCTCGGTCGGCCCGGGCGGCGCCTGGTGCGCCGGTCCCGCGCCCGCCTTCTTCATCTGCGACACGCGCCCCGGCGTCACGCCGAGATGCCGGGCGATGTCCTCCTGCCGCAGGCCGCCGGACTCCTGAGCTTCGATGATCGCCTGGCGGCGGATTCGGGACAGTTCGACGGACTGCCCCTGAAGGGTGGTCATGGCGCTCGACGCGGCACGCGCCCGGTCGAGCGGGTCGGGTATGGCTGCGATGTCGTGCAGCGTCCTGGCATCCACGCTGTTAGTCCTCTGTAGCTAGTCCGCCCGAAAAAAGTTTAGCCCCCCTATTGCAGAGCCCGCACAGTTGGGCTACCGTCACAGTACGCACCGAAGTTTAGCCCCCATAAACAAGGGGTTCTCGGGAACCTGTGGGGTGCGAGTGTGCGGCGGAGTTCGGGGGTCTCACACCGTCAGTCTGTCGCATACTTCCGAACTTCGGCGCTTCGGAACCCACGGCCGCGAGCCGCATGGTTCCGCATTCCTGGTGGACGCGGTTTCCCAGCCGCACTGAACCGAAGGTCACCCAATGATGCGTGTTCTACTGTTGCTGCCCTTCTTACCAGCTATGCTCGCCGAGTTCGGCGCGCTCGCCGTCCGGCGCCCGCCCCAGCCGCCCCGACGGCCGGTGGTGCACCGGCCGCGGCATGCCGCGCCGCCGCGCCGCCAGGCCCGGGAAATCCCCCGTATCCCGGACTACGCGGCCTTCGCCGCGACCGCCGAGGCGCACTCGGCCCGCTGGGAGACCACCTACGAGTACAGCTCTTCCTCCCCCTATCGGGCGCGCAACCGGGTGACCGGGCACGTGGTGGCCGTCAGCGACCTCAACCTGCTTGATCACATCCTGGCCACCTACGAACCCCCGCACCCCGTGCGCGGCTACTACGGCCAGCAGACGCGCGGGCGCATGCGCACCTACCTGGACGGGGGCCGCTGATGGCCGACCACGTCCTCACCTTCGACCAGGTCGCACTGCTCGCCGACGGCCGCGCCCACATCGAGGACCACGAGCACGGCCTGGCCGTGGTCCTCGGCCCCGACCGGCTGGTCCTGCCCGTCCACAGCGTGGAACGGACGGTCACCGCGCTGGCCAACCTCGACAGCCTCCTCGGCGCGGCCCTGTCGGCGGTGGCCCTGTACCGCCGCACCCGCCCGCCCCGCGGGGAGGAGCCCCGGTGAGCGTCGCGTTCACGTCCTTTCCCGGCCTGCCCACCAGCGTGGCCGCCGCCCGCCGGTTCGTGGCCGGCGCGATCCGGCTCTACCCGCACTCCGCCGCCCCCGGCGAGGTGGTGGATCGGGCCGAGCTGATCACCTCGGAACTCTGCACGAACGCACTGCGCCACACCCGTTCGGGGGAGCCCGGGCAGAGCTTCACCGTGTGGATACGGGTGGACGAACACGGCGTGCGCGGCGAGGTCCACACCCCGCCCGCCCGACTGCCCCACCTCATACCGCAGGTGGTGGAAGCCCACCCGTGGTGCGAGTCCGGGCGCGGCCTGTTCCTCGTCGACCAGCTCGCCACCAAGTGGGGCACCCTCACCCCCTGGCAGAACGGCGTGTTCTTCCTCCTCACCTGGCCCCAACCCCGATGATCTTGGCACCAGGGGCCAATATTCAGCGATCTCCGGCCCCTGGTGTCGATCCCAACGCCCGCAATCCGCTGTCCGCACCGACCCCGGGAAGCCGCCCGTGCCCGCACCGCTGATCACCCGCGCCGCCCTCAAGGCCGCCATCACCACCCGCGAACTCAACCCCGACCACCCCGTCTTCCCCACCGAGTTCTGGACCCATCCGGTCGTCGCCCGGGCCGTGGCCCGCCTCGACACCACCACCCTCATCCGCCAAGCCCGCACACTCACCCCCATCACCCAGGAACAACTCGCCCACCTCACCGGACTCACCCAGGCCACCATCTCCCGCATCGAACACGGCCGCACCCAACTCCGCGACCTCGACCGGATCCACACCCTCCTCACCGGCCTCGGCGCACCCCACCCCCCGTCTCTCAAGGGCACTGACCCCCTGGACGGCTACACCGTCCGCGCCGTCATCGCCGAAAACGAAGGCGGCCACCTGGTCGTCCTCCACGCCCCCACCCAGTCGATCACCCAAGCCCTCGCCCACACCCCCGAACCCGCCGCCACACCACTGCCCCCACCCCCCACCCACCCCGTCTGGCCCCCACCCCGATGATCTTGACGCGAGAGGGCCATGAACTGCGATTTTGCCCCTCTCCCGTCAAGATCATGGATGTGTCACTCCCCCGTGGCAGGGTGGTCGCCGTCAGCAGCGGCCCACCGTTCGGAGGACACATGGACGCCTTCTCCTGGGAACCTCCCACCCCGCAACAGGTCGTGGCGGCGCTGCGCTCAGCGGCGGAAGCCTCGGACGGCGGGGTGGTCCTGCTGCCGGGGATCAGCGACAGCGCCATGGACGCCTGGGAGGCCCCCGTACCCGAGGACATCCGCGCCACCGCCCGCGAGATCGGCGGGTTCGCCCCCGTGGGATGGAACGGGAAACCCGACCTCTTCGAAGCGTTCGGCTTCGAGAACGAGTTCAACGCCGAACCCGAC
The DNA here is from genome assembly GCF_003574835.2 of Thermobifida halotolerans. Lineage (NCBI taxonomy): Bacteria > Bacillati > Actinomycetota > Actinomycetes > Streptosporangiales > Nocardiopsidaceae > Thermobifida > Thermobifida halotolerans. The sequence continues at coordinate 3,917,662 of NZ_CP063196.1, forward strand.
CACCGGTGCGGCCCGCCGGGAACCTTCCGGGTCCTGCACACCAACGGCCTGGCCGAGGCTTACTACGTGGACGTCGATCCGGAAACCGGCGAATGGCACGGCGTCTTCTCCCTGTGGGACAGCATCGACGCCACCTTCGAGGCCCCCAGCCTGCCGCAGTGGCTGTGCCACCTGGCCGACGGCATCCGCCGCTCCGCCGGCGCGGTCCGCGCGGGCTGCTACCGGCGCCTCGAAGAGGCGTTCTTCCACTGGTTCCGTGCCACCGCCCCCGAATCCGGGAACGCCGAAGCCTTCCGCGACTGGGCGGAAAGGGAATTCGTCCGCCTCGTCCCGGGGAAGGGGGTCATCGACGCGCCCGCCGCCCGCGCCTCCGCCGACCCCGTCCTGGCCGAGGTCGGAGCCCAACTACCGGACTGCGCCTCGGTCATCGACCTGCGCGGAATCAACGCGCACACCTCTATCGAGACCATCGACAGCCCCGGCATGGGCATCGACGCCGGATTTCGCCGCTTCCACCACGGCCGTATCCTCGCCGCCGTCCCCTGGGACTGACCCGGCCCACGAACGGCGATCCTGACGAGCAGGGCGCCTGTGGACCGCGATTCTGGCCCTCTCTCGTCAAGACCATGGACGGGTTCCGGGGCGGTCTACCCCCCGCAGCCGCAGGAACCGGAGGCCGACGACCGGCACGAGCACGAGCGGCGGCGGTACATCCACCACGCCCCGGCCGCGAGCGCAGCGAGGGCGACCGCCAGCGCGGGCATCCACCCCGCCAGCGCCGCGGCGAAACCGCCGAGCGTTCCGGCGGCGATCAGGACGGGCAGCGCGCAGCAGGCCACGCACGCCAGCGCGGCCAGGCTCCCCAGGATGCGGTGCGTCCAGGGGGAGGCGGACCTAGATCCGGTCATCGACATGGCGGTTCTCCTCGGCGAGTTCGGGAAACGGCAGTGGACAGCAGGGGGCGTGCGCGCAGGTGGACAAGTCGTCGCAGCCCGCCTCCAGCGCGTCGGTCAGGGTGTCGCGGATCGTGGTCAGGTCGGCGATCTTCGCCTCGATCTCGGCGAGTTTGCTCCGGGTGCGCTGTTGCAGCCCCGGCCGGGGCCGGCCGTGCCGGTGCGTGCCCGCCTCCAGCAGTTCGGCGATCTCGTCAAGGCTGAAGCCCAACCGCTGCGCGGCCTTGATCATCCGCACCACGGTGACCGCCTCCGGCGGATACATCCGGTGCCCGCCGTTGCTGCGGCGCGGCTCGGCCAGCAGGCCGCGCCGTTCGTAGTAGCGCAGGGTCTGCAGGTTCACCCCGGCGGCCTGTGCGACCTGCCCGCTGCGCAGCGCCGCGCTCACCGCGACGCCCCGCGCAGCACGGCGACGGCCCGGTCGGCCAGCGCGTCCAGCACCGGCACCCGCGGGTCGGGGACCGAGACCTCCACGAGCAGGCGACCGCCGTACCGGGTGAAGGCGAAGGTGAAGAACGGGCAGCAGCGGCTCTCCCGGTCGGCCAGGTCGCGGGCGGCGGACTCGTGCGCCGGGTCCAGGGCCAACCGCAGCCGGGACGGCTCCGGCCGCGCCACCGCGCGCATCCCCGTGGCCAGCAGCAGGTCGAACTCCGCCATCCGGGCCGGTCGCTGGTCGGCCGGAAGAGCGCACTCCTGCGGTGCCCACGAGGCTTCGGTCTCGTCCTCGTCGCCCGGTGCGGCATCGTCGGCGCGGCAGGAACAGCTTCGGGCGGACCCGCACTCCGGGCCGCACGCCGCCCCCGCCGCCGCGAAAACAGTGCCCAGCACCGGAACACGGCGGATGCCTCCGCGCGGCGCAGCACCGCCGGAGGCGGGTGTGGGGTCATCCATGACCGGCTCCTTCACTGGCCGCCGCCCTCTCGACGGGGACAGCGGCCGGGCCACGCGACCGGTCCGTCCGGTCGGCTCCGCTGTCGACGGTAAACCCGTACCCGGGTACCGGTTGCAACCCCGAAGGCGCCCCTGGTGGAAACAGGCCGTGAGCCGCACCCGGGTCAAGTGGCCAGGTGGCTGCCCCCGGTCACCTCGGCTCCGTCGGACTGCGGTTCTGCCCCTCGCGTATCGGAAGTTTGACCATCAGGACACGAGGCGCTCCGGGAACGCCCAGGAGCGCGGTTCAGTGGCCATCATCCAAAGGCGGCATCCCCACTCGCCCCTCAGCCTCCGCGCGAAGCTTCTCACGCAGCCAGTCGGGGATGTAGTCCTCGTCACGTGGAAAGTACTTCAGATCCTGGGTGAACCCCTGGGATGTGGGAAACGTGATCCCCGGGTCCTTGTCGTAGTCGAAGTGGACGGTGTAGTTCCCGGGTCGGGTGACCACATACTCCATCGAGAATCAGGTCCCCTCGCCTTCCAGATACATTCCGGCCCGGAGTTCCTTGGCCATCGGGATGATTCTCACGGGAGCGAACTCCCTCTGGCGTGTTCCATCCGGGAACTCAACGAATTGGCATCACCGATTCCTTGCTCTCCAGACCGCCTATGAGACCGTAGATTCCACGAGATCCGTCAACCTTTCTCTTCCGGATCGATCGCCAGACTTGCCTCAATGATTTCCTGAAGCACTCCAGCCCACGTCTCCCCCTCGTCGACATCAGGCTCATATCCGCTCTTCCAAGTATTCTCGAAGAGATCTTCCAGTTCGCCCTCGGCAAGCCCCTCCCCCAAAAGCGCCTCCGCATCCCTTCGAATCTTTGGAGCCATAGAAACAAGCTCTTTTCTGTTTTTCATTATCTCTGCAACACTCCCACCATCAATACTCCAGTCCTGGTGGAGATAGGCTTCAACGAAGTACTCCAGACTTCCAAACTTCCCCCTGAAGCTTCTTTCAATATTCACCCAAGTCTCCCTCTAGACCGGAAACGAAGTTACAATATAGTACTCCAGTGGACTTGTCCCCGGAATTGGGTCAATTATTGTTTTCACCTTTCTCCGGGTGCCCCTGGATCCAACCCTGAGGGTTTCTCCTGCTTCCTATTCGGGCAAAAGAGACCCCCAGCATTCCCAAATTCACCTCTACGTCCAGCAGGACCAGACGCGGAGGATCTGGCATTCCGTTGCCCCCGCACTGAGGTTTTCTCAATGAATTGAGTGTTCGTAGCGGTGGAGGACCGGGGCGACCTGGACGATGCGGCCGACCGCGGAGGGTCTGAGGCTGATGCGACGCAGGGCTGTGTAGCGTCCGACCAGCACGGCCATGGCGCGTTCGCCCACCGCGCGCACGGCCCGGAGCAACCGGTTGTAGGCCCGGTTGTCGGCGTGCATGCGCGCATACGACACCTCCCGGGAGGCCCGGATCGGGGTGTGGACGCCTGGCTTCGGCGCCATCGAAGCCGCCGTCGGCCAACACGACCAGGCCCTCGTGTGCGGCCGCATACCGCAGCAGCGGCAGGGCGTGGGTGCGTGCGGCGGTGAGGCCGAACCGTGGACCCCGGCACGGCCTCGGAGACCCACAGTGGATGGCCGGCGGCGTCGGCGAGGAACCGCACGCCCGCACCGTGGTGGTGTTGGTGCGCCGAGTACCACACGTCCGTGCCGCGCTCACTCTGCTGGACGCAGCGGGTGGCGGCAACGATCTTGCCGTCCAAGACGGCCAGGAACTTTCCCTGCTCGCGGAGTTCGTCCAGCACTTGGCGCAACTGCGGGGCTTGGCCGGCCAGGACGTCGATGCCTTCGTGCACCTACTGGTAGGCGGTGGCCAGGCTGACGACGTGGTCGCGGGCCAGGGCGGTGATGCGGCTGCCGTCGCGGAAGTGGCGCAGCACCAGGAGTGCCTGGCGAAACGGAGTCAGTGCCCGGGAACGGCGGGGAGTGCCGAGGGCGCGGCGGTGGGCGGCCAGCAGGCGGGCCAGGTAGTCGACCACGGAGCGGAAAACGTCGAGCATGGCAGAACAGGGAACCACCGTGAAGCCTCTGGTGCAGTAGACGCGGTCTTGTGGTGAGAACCGTCCTGCCAGGGGCTTCACGCCTGTCAGAAGCCAGGGTCCCCCTCACCATCCCGTCCTCACCTCACCGCCCAGCCCATTTCATTGAGAAAACCTCACTGTCCTTCGGCGTCGAACCACACACCGGGGCCGACCAAGTCAACCCAGGCGACCTCAGCCTCGGGATATCCCGTGGGACGGCTCTCCAGGACGTATCCGACCATGCGAGGGTCGTCGAGTGGGAAGTCGTCCACAACCAGAGAGGTAGTGATGCCGATACCTCTACCGCGAATCCCCAGAAGCACTTGATGGCGTGCAGATTAAGCAGGTCATGCTTGGCGAGTGTCTCCGCCGTGCGGGCCGCAGCCCCAACCCGGATTCAAGCCCGGGGCGACAACATCGTCCAGGTCGAAGGCCCAGGAACCGTTCGGCTTGGGAGAACGCATCAAAAACGCCAAGGCGACCTTCAGATCCTTTATGCGCTTTGCAGGTCCTGGTCAACGCTGGACCGCGGTCTGCCACCACCAGTGGTGCGCCGGCATTCCCACCGGCACGGCGGCAGTGGAGGCAGGTGCTTCGGGGAGCAGTTCACGCAGCCGTTGGTCGATCTCGTCGAGCTCGGTCATGTCGACCAGGGAGAACGCGGCGCTGCCGAGGAAGTTCTCGAACACCGCCTCCAAGGCCGAGCGGTACAGGCACGCTCCGAACCAGTCCCGGTCGAAGGCCGCATCGGCGTAGTTGCGAGTCTGGTACAGGTAGCCGCCGAGGTCGCCGCGCCGCCGGGCGATCTGCCCGGCCGCCGCTATCCGCTGCTCGTCTTCCAGTGCCGACGGGGCGGTGCCGAGTGTGCTCGCCAGCAGCATCAGCATCGCCCGGTCAAACGGCACCGTGTCGTCGCGCAGGTCAGCCACCGCCTGATCGAAGTACTGCCCTTCGGGGCCGGTGAACACGTACACCGCGCTGGCGGTGGTGGTGGGCCAACCGAAGGAGTCCAACCAGACCACGCCGTCGGATTCCGCGCGCACCCGTGCCTCCAGCGTCACGGTGACACCCGTGGCCTCTTCAACGGTGCGGAAGAAGAGGAGGTGACGGTCGCCGTCGGGGGACTTCTGGTGGGCGGCGACGTGGCCGTCGCGCAGCGTGCGGGAGGCGGCCCGGTGGTAGGCCGCGATCGCCGATCCGGGGCCGCGTTCGGCCACCGGAAGTTCACGCAGCCGCTTCTTGGCCAGGGTGGCCGTCTGGACCGGGGAGTCGAATCCGAGCCGATCGGCCCGCTCACGTACTACGGCGACCAACTCTGGAACATCCCCTGCGGGGTCGGCGCGCACCTCGGCGTGGCCCAACGCACTCATCTCGGCCAGGTCCGCCATCAACTGCTGCCGGATCCGGCCGGGATCGGCCGCCAGGCGCGTTGCGGCAATCTCGTCCGCGGAAGGCTGCTCAGTCATCCCTACGTGACTCCTTGCTCTCCAGGTCGTCTATGGCATCGTAGAGTTCGTAGTTGATTCTTCGGTCCCGCTCTTCCGGGCTCATGTCCTTTCTCATCGGGGCCCGCCACCACCAGTGCGACTCCGGCACCCAGTCTGGGATCTTCTCTTCCGGGACGGGAGGCGCGTCCCAGGAAACCAGTCTGATGGTTTCATCAATCTCTTCGATATGTTCTTCGAACAGCTCACGGATCGCTGCACTACCAGGATGGTTCCAGTCCACACACACGTCGTGGAGGATCTGCGCCGAAGACCGCATCCAGCACGCGGGCTCAAAACCGTTGAGGTCACCGCGCTGGGCATAGCACAGACAGTCGAAGAGATAAACATCCATCTCCGCGAGGTTGCGTTCACGACTCATGAGCTCCGTGAACCTCACTCGGAAGTCCTGCAGTTCGGCTGGGGCATGGCCATCCCGCTGAAGGAGGTGGCTCAATTCAACCACCTGACCCATTAACCCCCTCATCTCAAAGACACTAACCCGCCCCGAAGAGGATTTTTTTTCAAGATAGATCAGAATACTTCTTTGAATCTCCGCCACCAAATCTTTCGAAGAACCTTCTTCTTTCATCTCGAAATTCCTCCGTATGTTGCCATGATCACAGATCCGTCCCACCCCACAAAGATCAAGGCTCGGAGATGACTTACTTTTTCCCGGGTGCCATCGTGCCAGGTCTCTGTGCGAGTGAACTCAAGCTTTATCCGCCCATCCTCTTGGGTTTCCATCAGAGACAACTCTCCTTCTCTGATGGTCCTTTCCGCACTGCCCAGGTAGTAGCGAACGCGGTTGCCAACCATTTCTTGCGGCGGAATCTCATGATGGTGCTTCAGGGCGTGGTAGGCGGCTGAAAACTCATGCCCCATGCCGATTTTCCCCGCATTCTCTCGTATAGCTTGCTCGAGCCCGTCTGCGGGGAGGTCAGGATCGATAGCTGTTGTTTCTCCCCGAACTTCTCTTATAACCTCCAAGTCTGACCTTAGACTTGATTCCACATCGCTTGCAACTACATTCTCCGCAGCAAACTGAACTTTCGATTTCTGCGACTTCTGAAACCGTTCCGCAAGTCCAACATCTTCGCCGATCAGCCTCCGATTCTCTTCAAAATTTGCAATGTAGTACTCGTAGAGATAGGAAAACTCCTTGGGGCCTGAAGCGAGATCGAAGGCGAACCTTGTCGCTTCTGGATGCAGAATATTGAAGGCCTTCTTGTTAATTCCTCCGAGTACAATGTCTCCGTTTGGCGTATCCTTCAACCTCATCGCACCGAAGAGTCTTTGCCAGGGGTGGCTGTCACGGGGATAACTTCCTCGGAGTTGAGCGATCTCCTCGTCTGTCAGTCCCCCTTCCCTCAGCTTCTCCTCAAGGCCGTCTGCCCTCCTGAGAAGCTTCTCCTGCTCAGGAGTCAGGGGCTCCTCACCAGCAGGTCCGTCTCCCTCAGGAGAACCCTCTCCGGTGTTCTGACCGCCACCCTGGTCTCCGGACTCCTCATGCTCATTGCGGAGGTCCGGACCGTCTGAGTCAGCATCGTGCTGACCGTCTCGGTCAGTGTGGCTGTCGTCGCCGTTTCCGTTGTCCGCACGGCTGTCCCAAGGCTCCCGATGTCCCAGATCAGGTACATCGTTGCCCCCAGAACCGCTGTGGCCGTTCCCGGAAGGCCTGTTGTCATTACCGTTGAAGCCACCGCTGCCGTCCCTGCCACCGGCGGAACCACCGTCACCGCCTCCGGAAAGGTTGACTCCGGAACCTCTGTCCCCGCCTCCCGAGCCAGGCAGGTCGGCGGGCCCCCCTGAACCGTCGCCCATGCCTCCACTGGGACGGGTGTTGGGTGTGTCGTGGTGGGCGTTGGCGGTGACCAGGTCGCGTTCGGAGACGTCGGCGTCGGCCTGGGTGTCACGGCCGGTGTCGATGAGGGTGATGAGGTCTTCGGGAGTGTCGACGTAGGAGTCGAGCATGTTCAGGGTCCACTCCATCTGGCCCGTGGTGGCCAGACGCTCCGAGGACTCGGAGGCGTGGATGTCCGCGTCGCTGTCCGCGGTGCGGTCGGCGGGACCACCGGACGCGGAGGCTTCCTCACCTGCTCCGGAACGGTCCGTGTCCGGGGCGGTGGAGGCAGGGGCGTCTGCCTCGGGAGTTCCGTCCGCGTCAGCGGAGGTGTCCCCGGCGGGGTGGGAGGACTGTTCGCCGTCGCTGTGGGGGGCGTCCTCTGCTGGGCTGGACGGGGACGCATCGGTGTCGGTGGAAGGGCTGGGAGCGGGGTCGGTGTTGCCGGGGGGCGGGGTGTGGGGTGTGGAGTCGGCGGGAGGCGGGGCGGGATTGCCGCCGGGTGAGTGGCCGTTTCCGCTGGGTGGGTGGCCGAAGTTCTCGGCGTTGGCCAGGGCGTCGTTGAGGGCGTCGGTGTGGGAGGAGGGAATCGACAGGGAGTCGTCGAGGGCGTCGCCCAGGTCGGTGGTGATGTCTCCGGGAGTGCGGCCGTCGGGCAGGTTGAAGCCGTCGGGCAGGTTGGGGCGGTCGGTGACGGACGCGTCCAGACCAGGAGTGGACGAGGAGGACATGTCGGGCACGGCGTCGCTGAATCTGCCGAGCTTGCTCAGCAGGCTGGCGCCGCGCCAGGCGGCCAGGGGCACGCCCACCACCGCGCCGTAGCCGGTGACGCTCAGCGCGGTGCCTCCGGCCACCGCGGCGGCGTCCAGCGCGATGCTGCCCAGGTTGAGGGCGGTGGTGGTGACCACGTAGCCGGGGCGGTCGCCCCACTCGGTCCAGGGCACCACGGAGTGGACGACCCCGCTCCAGGTGGAGGCCATGTTGGTCCTCCACTCCTCCACGGAGCCCACCACGTTCTCGCCGTTGTACAGGCCCAGCAGATAGGCCGGGGTGGTCAGGGTCTGGCCCCAGTGGTCTTTGAGGTTGGCCCTCCACTCGCTCCACGAGTCCGCGCCCCAGCCGCGTTCGTCGTGGTAGAAACCGAACTGGGCCGCGAGGTCCTGGGCCTCGCCCACCACGAAGTCGCCGATGGCCGCGCCCACGTCCACCCACCAGGGCGCGTCGTGCTCCTGGGGGGTGGCCCATTCGGTGGCCATGCCTTCGGGGGCTTCGGCCAGGCCGTAGACCATCTCGCCGTCGTCGGGCACGGTGGAGCCGTCGAGTTCGGCGGCGACGAAGCGGGTGCCGCCCTCGACCAGGGCGGTGATGGCGTTGGCGCACTCGCGCTCGGCCGCCTGGTAGTCGGTCTGCACCGCGGCCAGGTCGTTGTTGAGGACGCGGTGGGCCTCGACCCGGTCCTCGTCGTCGTTCCACTCCTCGCCCAGCTCGGCGATCTCGGCGGCCATGGTCTCGGCGTCGGATTTCAGGCTCTTCCATTTGGCGAGCAGGGGGCGGATCTCCTCGGCGAAGTCGATGAGCGCCTGGCCGACCGTGGTGATCCTGTCGTCCATGTCGTCGCCGTCGTCGGCCACCGGATCGACCGCGGCCAGCAACTCCTCCGACTCGGGGGCGATGTAGTGGCCCTCCAGGCCGGCCCAGGAGGCTTTGATGTCGTGGCCGGCCTGGGAGATGTCGCCCGCGTCGCCTTTGAGGGCCTTGCCCGCGGCCTCGATCGCGTCCGGGTCCGCGGCCGGAATCACGATCTTGCCGGGATCCAGCACCACGTCTTCTTCGTCGCTCACCCGTCGGCCTCCGCGCCCTTGGTCCGTCAGCCAAGCGACACAACCCTAGAGAAACCCGGAGAACAGCGGAGAGCACTCAAGAAACCGCGGAAACGGATCCGGGCAGATCACATCGGGAAAGGCCGGCAAACGAGCCAGAAGAATGGCCGAAACCGGCCACCCGCGCACGGCGAGCACGGAACCGCGGCCACCACCGACGCCAGAACCCGACCACAGCACCAACTTCGACATGTTCGGACCGTCTTCCACGAGACAGCGGGAACCCGTGCCACGACCGGTACCGGCGAACACCGCGATTACACCGTCCGCGAGGGCCTGCCGGACGAGTGGGTGCGGCGGTGGCGCGAGGAGATCGTTCCCCTACGGCTGGAACTCGGCTCCACCGAGAAGGCCACGGTCACCCAGGGGCACTGACCCCTATCCGATCCCCCGGCCTTACCGTTCCCCCGAACCACCGGAACGAGGGGGTGAACCATCGATGTCAAGGTCCCTGATGCGCTCTGCGAGGTCGGCGGCCTGCTCGCTGCCGATCTCGGCAAGCAGCGCCACGGCGGTCCCCAGGTGTTCCCGGGCTTCTTCGGTCCGTCCCAGCGCGGCACATGCCTCCCCCATGCCGATGAGCGCCCGCAACTCGTTGCGTTTGTTGCCGAAGGAACGGAACGTGGCCAACGCCTCGCGGTACCGGTCCAGGGCCTCGGACCACCGGCCCAGGTCGGCCAGGGCGCGTCCCAGCGCGCAGCGCCCCCACGCGAGGCTCCACCCGTCGTCGATGGCGCGGAACAACTCCAGCGCCCGCTCGCAACTGCCGACGGCCTGCTCCGGAACCCCGCGTTCGCGCTGACAGTCCCCCAGGGTCAGCAGGGCCATGCCCGCGCCCCGCCACTCCTCCCCGCTCTCGAAGACTGCCAGCGCCCGCTCGGCGACCCCGCTCGCCTCCTCGTACTGTCCCCGGTCATGCAGCAGGACCGCGGTCTGACGCAGCGCGAACCCCTCCACCCACCGGTCCGCACAGCGCGCCGCGCCCTCCGCGGCGGCCCGGTAGCACTCGAACGCCTCGTCGGTGCGTTTCAGCAGCCAGTTGGCGTCCCCCAGCCCGAGCCGGTTGCAGGCCAGCCCGTGCTCGTCACCGATCCGCTCGGCGGCCTCCACCCCCAGCAGGTGGAGGTCGCGCCACTGCGACCAGTAGCCGCGCATCTCGAAGAACCCGTACATGACGGCGGGCAGCCGCCACGCCAGGTCGTCGGCGCCGTTCTCCCCCGCGACACGGACCGCCGCGACCAGGTTCTCCCGTTCCGTCTCGAACCAGTCCATCGCCTCGTCCACCCCGCCGAACACCACGGGACCGACCGGCAGGTCGGCCTCGGGCAGCGCGACCCTGTGGAAGGCGGGCAGGACCACGCGGTGCCCGTTGGCGACGCTGCGCAGATACCAGAGCAGCACCCGGCGCAGCGCCCGTTCGCGCTCGTCCGACTCCTCGTCCCGCTCGGCCCGCTCCGCCGCGTACAACCGCAGCAGGTCGTGCAGCCGGTAGCGGTCGCGGCCGACCTCGGTGACAAGGTGGACGCGGGCCAGCCGCTCCAGCAGCCGCCGCGTCCTCGGCACGGTCGTCCCCGCCAGCACCGCGCAGGCGTGCACCCCCGCTTCCGCACCGGGATGCAGGCCCAACCGCCGGAACAACCGGGCCGCCTCGGCGTCGAGTCCGTTGTAGGAGGCCGTGAAGACGGCCCGCACGTCGCTCAATTCGTCGTCCTCGGTGCGTAGTGCGTCCAAGCGTTCCCTCTCATCGTCCAGTTCGGCGACGAACTCGGCGAGCGGCACATCCGGGCGGGCGGTGACGCGTTCGGCGACGATCCGCAGGGCCAGCGGAAGGAACACGCAGTGCCGCACCAGCCGCCGCGCCGCCTCGTGCTCGGCGTCGACCCGTTCGACGCCCACGATCCGCCGCAGCAGCACCAGCGACTCCTCCGGGGTGAGCGCGTCGAGCACCAGCCGCCGCGCCCCCTCCCGCGCGGTCAGCCCGGGAAGGCTGTTCCGGCTGGTCACGATCACCAGACAGTGCGGTGAGGCGGGCAGCAGCGGACGGACCTGGTCGGCGCTGGCCGCGTTGTCGATGAGCACCAGCATCCGCCTGCCGTCCAGCAGCGACCGGTACATCGCGGCGCGGCCGTCGAGGTCCGCCGGTATCCGGTCGGGGGCCACGTCCAGGCAGCGCAGCAGGGTCTCCAGCGCCTGCGCGGCCTCGAGCCTGGGGCCGGGACCGTACCCGCGCAGATCCACGTACAGGTCGCCATCACGGTACCGGGACCGCTCCCGGTGCGCCCAGTACACGGCGAGCGCGGTCTTGCCGACCCCGGGAGCCCCGGCGATGGTGGACACGGTCACCGACCGGACCGGCTCGGACGGGTCGTCGGTCTCCCGGGCGAGCGCGTCCAGCGCGGCGAGCTGGGCCTGGCGGTTGACAAAACCGCGCATGGCGAGCGGCAGTTGGCGGGGCACGGGAAGACCGGGGCGCCCGGGAACGCCGACGCGGACGTCGCCGTGGACCACCCCGGCCTGGACGACCGCTCCGGCGTCGCCCGTCATCTCGTTGTTGGTCATCAGCCTGTCGGGGCGGGGGAGTGGGGGTGCGCGGTCAGGAGTCGGCCCGTGCCGGCCGCATGAGGTCGTCGAACCCGGCCGCGTACTCGGCGAACGGCACGGACAGGTGGACGGCCTGGTCGCGCCAGACGTTGGCCTGGACGACCTGCTCGGGGTCGTCGACGAGTTCGGCGGACACGAACGTCCCGTCGTCGGCGTAGTCCATGCGCACCAGGACCGAGGAGTCGAACAGCCAGTAGTCGAAGCGCGGCAGTCCAGCGGGCCACCGCCCCTCCGGTACGGCGGCGATCCGCACGTCCTCCCCTGCCGGAACGGTGTGGCGGTAGGCCCACGCGCACTCGAAGCGCACGTAGTCGGAGAGCGGCTCGGTCACCACGTGGACCCGGTGGAACCGTTTGCCTGCGCGGACCCCTCGGGCGACCCGGTCGGCCCAGCGGGCGATACCGGGGAACTCGCCTCTCGCCTCACCCGCCTGGAACCGGGCGAACTCCGCCATCTCGTATGGCACGCCGTACACCTGGAGTGCTTCCAGCCGGTAGGCGGTGTAGTGGAAATCGTCGAACAGCCGTTGGAAATCCGGGTCGCTCAGCGACGTGAAAACCGTGCCCACCGTGGTTTTCCCCGCCGCTCACCGGTTGGCCTGGTACCGCTGGAGCGCCCCGATCAGCACTTCGGGGCTGATGCGGACGGCGGTCTCCCCGGGCAGCGGGTTCTCCAGTTTGGCGAGGTCCTCCGGGGCGAGCTGCGTGCCCTGGACGACGAGTTCCCCGGTGTCGGCGAGGTAGACGCTGGGGCAGCCCTCCGCGCCCGATCCCCCGTCCTTGTAGAGCATCGTCAGTTCCATCCGGCCTCTCCTCGGCAGGGGACAGTTGTCGCTGTGAGGCCATTCCCGGAAATGGTCCCGGATAATCTCCGACCATGGTTTTGGCGCCAATAGGCCTGAAAACTTCGGAAGCGGACCATTCCTGTCAGGGGCACGCGGGTGCGGAGGGGGATAATGGCGGGTCGAGCAGGTCACGTACTGGCTGCCGGAGTATCCGTTCTGGCCGGGGCTGGAGTTGCGGTGGTCACCAACGTGGCGACCAACCAACCGTCGTGGTCCTGGGGGCGGGTCTGGTGGTGGTGTTATGGGCGGGCATCGAGATGTGGCGGGCCTGGGGTCAGGACACCCAGAAGAACGTCCGCGCCGGCGGCCCCGGATCCGTCGCCGTGGGCGGGGACGCGGAGGACGTGGAGACGGACGTGGCCGGGGAAGAGTCCCCCTGACCGCAACGCCGGCGGGCCGGATTCCGCAACCGTTGTCCGCCCACGGCCGTCCTCGGATACCGGTTGCAACCCCGAACGGCGCCCCTGCCGCGGACGGGTCGAGGGCCGCGCCCGGTGGTCCGCGTGCTCTGCCGCTCACCGGACAGGTCGGTCGCATCCGGCCCGGTGCCGTCCGAAGACCAGGAGTCCCGGTTCCGTACCGTCCGGGGTGGCGAACTCGGACCGGGGGAGGACCGTGTGAAGCCCGGAACTCGCTTTGCGGCAGGTCGGGACCACCCGGTCGCTCCTGGGCGACCAGACACCTCGGCGTGCGGCTCAGTCGCCGTCCGCAGGCGGCGTTCCCACCTGTCCCTCAGCCTCGGCGCGAAGCCTCTCGCGCAGCCAGTCGGGAATGTGCTCCTCGTCGCGCGGGAAGTACTTCAGGTCCTGGGTGTACCCCTGGGGGGTGGGGAAGGTGATCCCGGGATCCTGGTCGTAGTTGAAGTGGACGTTGTAGTTCCCGGGACGGGTGATCACGTACTCCATCGAGAACCAGGTCCCCTTGCCCTCCAGGTACATTCCGGCCCGGAGTTCCTTGACCATCGGGATGATTCTCACGGGAGCGAACTCCCTCTGGCGTGCTCCATCCGGGAACTCGACGACAACCTGGTCCGAACCGTGCCCAGCGACCATCTTCATGGTGTAGACAATCCTCGTCCACTCCTCTGGAGCCTCTCCGACCACCAGGGTGCCGATATCACCGAGGATCTTCTGCCGCTCAGGAGGGCCGAGGTGCCCCCTCTGGAATTGCTGGTGCATCATCAGGTTCCTCCCTAGCACCGGAGTCTACGGAAAGAAGAAGACACCGGCGTTTCTCTTCGACTCATCCGAGATCAATCGTGTTGTTTTCCCGGCCACCACCGATGATCTCGATATGGGAGGGCCGTTCTCCGCGTTTTCGGCCCGCTGGCGTGAGGATCACCGTCGCGGTTGTCCACAGGCCGCCGACAGGACTCGGAGCCGGTCCCGCGCTGCCGCATTCTCTGGCCCATGGCACACCCCGGAAAGGTTCCCCCGTCCTGCCGTCCGGGCCGCTTGGGGCGGCGACGCCCGCCGGGCCGGAATGATCACCAGGGACCGGTTGCGCAACCGGCGGTGGCGGCGGGTCCTCCCCGACGTCTACGTGCACGCGGCCCCCGACGAACCGGGACTGCGAATGCGCGGTCCAACTGGCCGCCCGCCCGGGGCATTCCACAGAACTCTCCAGAAGCGGGACACCACCGGCTGCCAGTGGCCGGTCGAGGCGCCCCCGGCGCCGAGTCCGGACACGGCCCCACCCACCCGCACCCTCCACGGCAATCCCGCACCACAGAGCCCCCCAGGGATGACCGGTGTTCTCTCGACCGATCCACCCGCAGGGCGCGCCCGGACTCGGCGCCAGGGCGCCTCGACCAGCCGCCGCCAACCCGTGGAAGCCCACCCCGAACGGCTGGTGCGGAATACCCCGCCCTCCTCCGGCCCTCCGAAAAGAACCCGCACCCACCGCAAACCCCAACACTCAGACCTCAGTCTGATGTGAAGACCATCGTTCCGGTTGTCCACAGATCGCGGGTGGACCGCCGAATCAGGCCGGGTTGATCACCAAGGGGCAGCTGCGCAACCGGCAGTGGCCGCGGCCCGGACGGGCCGGTCCCGTCCGGGCCGCCGTTGGCCGGAAGCGGCCACTCCTCCGGTCGCACGGCCACCGGTGTTTGGGAGTGCTCCCAGAGATCTACCACCGCCAGCGGCTCGGGAACCCGCGTCGGGAATTCGGTTGCAAGTTTTTGATCTTGTGTCCTCCCTGGACGTCATTTTTCGGTACATCACACGCTAGGGTTTGGGTAGGCCCGGCGCGTGTCTCCCACGTCCTTCCCGGCACCCCGGAGGGCGTCGCCGCCGTGTGTCTTCTCATCGCCTGAGCACTCCGGACCCCGCCGTCAACCACCATCCCCGGCGGGTGATCGGGCAAGCCGCACCGATCGCGTCCGAGTCGCGCGTCCGCCCTCCGCCGCGCCCGCTCCGGCGACCCGGACGAACCTTCCGGCGGACCGGAAACGGGACCGAAACCCACTCCGGTTCTGCCCGTGTTGTGTCCGTCCACCCGTCCGCCGGACCGGCCGCGCACCGGTCCCGGTGGGCATCCGACGGCCCCCCGTCGGGGAGGGCGCCCGCCACCAGCCGTCTCCAGCACGCCCGTCCCTACGGCGTCCCCCGTCGAAGGCATGTGACCGTGTACCACCTCATCCCCTCCGAATCGCTGCGGCTCGCCCGCGAGGAGTTCCCCCACTACGAGATCTGCGTGCTCCACGACGACGCCGGAATCCCGGAGGTGACGGCCGTCCTCAAACCCCCCTACCAGGGGATCGGACTGGCCGTTCTGGTGTGCGCCGCCACCGTCTCCGAACTGGTCCACACACTCCGCACCGCGCCCAAGGCGCGCCTGCCCCGCCGCGACCCCGACCGCCGCTACTGGCCGCTGCCCCGCCAGCGCGACCACCACAACCACGCCGAACAGCACTGAACCCACGGCCCGGAGGTGCTCTGTGACCACCGGCTACTCGGCTTCCGTTCCCGTCCCGCTGCTGGGTCCCCTGGTAGCGGCGGGGATGTGGTCCCCGGAGCGGGCGCTGCGCGCGGCCCGTGCCCGTTCCGACAACGGGGCCCGCGCCCACGCGCTGACCGCACTGGCCCCGCACCTCGACGGCGAGCACCGCCGCCGCGCCCTGCACCACGCCGTCGATGCCGCGCTGGCCGTCGAGGACGAGGATGAGCGCGCCGAGGCACTGGCCGCACTCGCCCCGCACCTTGAGGCCGACCAGCACGCCCGGGTCCTCGCCGCGGCCCGCTCCCACCACGACCCCGCGCACCGCGCCTGGCTGCTGGCCGCGCTGCTTCCCCGCCTGGACGGCGACCGGCGCGCCCGGGCCGGGGCCGACGCTCTGGAATCGGCTCTGTCCCTCACCGACGCCTGGCGGCGCGCCTGGACGCTGGCCCGGCTCCTCCCCCACCTCGACGGTGACCGGCGTCGCCGCGCCGCCGCCACCGCACTCGACTCCATCGACAGCGTCGGCAATCTGAACCGCATCGCGGCGCTGACCGCGCTCGCCCCGCACCTCGACGCCGACCAGCGCCGCCGGGCGCTCGCCCAGGCGGTGGCGGACGCCCGCGCCGTCACCGGGGACGGGGACCGCGCCCGGGCGCTGGTCGATCTCGCCCCACACCTGGACGAAGCAGCGCTCCTTGAGGCGATGCGGCTCGTGTGGACCATTGACGACGCGGAGTTCCGCGCCTGGGCGCTGGCCGCGCTGCTTCCCCGGCTCGACGCCGAGTCGCGCCGCCGTGTCCTCACCCGCGCCGTCCGCCCCCTTGAGTGCTGCGACGGAACCGGACCGCGCCGCGACCGCCGCACCACGCACGCCGCGATCTGCGACCACTACCTGGCGTACTTCGGCGGGCTCGACCGCGGCCTGCCGCGTCTGGCCGCGGATCCGGGACTCGGCGGCGTCCACGGCGGCTACCCGCTGCGGCATCTGGCGTTCCACCTGGAACAGGCGGGCCGGGGCGCCGACCTGGACCGGCTGCTGACCGTGTACCTGCCGGGGTCGCCCACGGGGGAGGGGGTGTGGGTCGCCGCCCACGACCACCACGGTTGCCTGTGCCACTACCGCGACGCCCTGGACCGGGCCCTGCGCCGCGCCGAACGGGAGACCGACGCGGCGGCCGAGCGGGGTTTCCTGGCGCCCAGCCTCGGCCGGGAGGTGCGCTACACCACCGCGCGAAAGCGGCTGCCCGCCGCCGACAACCTCGTCCCCGCCCCGCCGCCGGGACTGTGGACGGCGGCGGCCGCGTGGCATCCGGAGTGGGTGCGGCCCGCCGCCCGCCCCGACCACGACCGGCTCGCCCGCGCCCTCGACCGGGTGTTCGCCGCCGAGCCGCCGGATACCGAGCGCCTGGCCGAACTGGCGCCCCGCCTGGACGGCGAACTGCTCGCCCGCGCCGTGTCCCGGGCGGTCGCCATCGGCCGCGACACCGAGGGGGCCGGTTCCGAACTCCTGGCGGAACTGGCCCCCACCCCGGACAGCGGCTTCCTCGTGACCGCCCTGGAGCTCGCCCAGGCCGTTGACGACCTGGGCGGCCTCGTCCGGGACTGGGGCAGGGTCCGGGCGCTGATCGTGCTCGCCCCGTATCTGGACCGGCCGGTCGGCCCCCTGGACGGCGACGTGGTGCGCCTGGTCCGGCTGGTGCGGGAGCACCTGGAGCGGTGACCGGTGGGCGACGTGCGTCCGGCCCCACAGTCCGAGGCCCCGACGACAGGTCGGGGCCTCGGACTGTGGAGCCGGCGGGTCATGCGCCGCCCTCGACGATCGCGCGCAGGGCGGCGATGTGGGACCGGTAGGCGGCGCGGCCCTCGTCGGTCAGCGACAGCCACACCCGCTGGCGGGTGTCGCGCACCGCGCGGTGCTGGTGGACGTATCCGGCGTTGACCAGGACGCCCACGTGCTTGCTGAGCACCGAGGCGCTGACGCCCAACTGCTGCTGGGCGGCGGCGAACTCGACCTCTTCTCCCACGTCCAGCAGGGCGCAGATCCGCAGCCGGTTGGGCGCGTGGATCGTGTCGTTGAATCCGGAGGGGGTGGAGTCGGTGCGTCTCATGCCGTCTTGCGCGCCCTCCGCCGCAGCATGAGGTCGATGCCCACGACCACCGCCACGTTGACCCCGGCGGCCAGCATCCACACCCACGCGCCGTGGGTGTCGGCGAGGAAGGATCCGCTCATCAGTCCGGCGATCACGACCGCCGTGCCCGCCACCAGAAGCGTGATCTCGAGTGCGCCGAAGCGCGGTTCGGTGTTGGGGCTGCGGCGGGAGGCCCACAGCAGCGCACCCAGACCCAAAGGACCGCCCAGCAGGGCGATGGGCGTCCAGTCGAGGCCGAAGACCGGGGCCAGCGGTACGGCGCAGAGGAACACGGCGATGATCAGCGTGGTCCACCACGGGTTGAGTTCGGCGTAGTAGGAGGAGCGGGTCTGCTCGACGTCGCGCAGCGCGGCGCGGGCCTGCTCAGGGGTGGGACGGGGGGAGGCGTTCCACTCTCTTTCCATGTCGGAAGGTCAACCACTGACTTTCCATCTTGTCAACTCACGAGTTTCCAACACGGAAAGCATCTTGAGTCCCCGCCGACAAGCCGACCCCCGCCAGCAGCGGCAACGTAAAACCTGTGAACCTGGTTAACAATATGGTCTCGGTGGTCGACGCTTCACACCGCGCGGCCCTAGGTTGGGAACCGCGGCACTCCCTCTTCCCAGGACGCGAGTGGAAGGCTTCTCTTCGCATGTCCGACGCACTCTTCCCGCACCCCCACGGCGAGCAGACCGCACTCGACACCTCCACCGGGCGGCCCCCGCCGGACCCGGCCGACCTCCTCGACCGGCCGCAGCGCTTCACCGGGGCACCCTCGTTCCGGGTCCGCGACGAGTTCCAGGACCTCCTCGCCCGCGACCTTCTCGGCCCGTGGGAGGGCGACCACGAACGCTTCCACCCCAACGCGCAGGCGCCGCGCGACCGCTACCTGGTGGGCATGCTCGGCCCCCGCCACCACGCGCCCCGGCGCGGCGAGTCCGCCGCCCCCCTCGACACCTCCGCCGGCGTCGCGGGCGAGGCACGCGGCGAAGACGCCGGAGAACTGCCCGAAGTGCTGCCCTCGCAGCCCCTCGGCCGCCTGTGGGCCTCGTCGATGGGACTGTCCTGCCGCGTGGCCGCCGACACCGACGCGCTCGCGGTCACCGCCTCCTGGGGCGAGTACACCCGAGAGAAGACCGAGACCGCCGACGGGAGCGAACGCACCGTGTGGGCGCGGGCGCCCCGCTCCCACACCCGCGAGATCCGCCTCGACGGCGACCCCGACCAGCGCATCAGCCTGACCGCCGACCACCCCGACGCCTCCTGCGTTTACCTCGCCGTCGCCGTGCGCCCCGACGGCGACCGGCGCACCGTCGAGATCTCCCTGGTCAACAACCAGCGCGAACCCGCCACCACCCCGGACACGGCGTGGCTGTTCCAGACGAAGCTCACCGTCACCGCGCTGGACGGAAACGCCCCCGTGTTCCTGCCCACCGACGACCCGCTCACCGACGACGCCGCCACGCCGGACGACCCCGAAGAGCTGCACCTGCGCCTCCTCTACCGCGACCAGCTCAAATACGCCTCGGGGCACAACGTCGCCGTGCACGCCGCGGCCGACCCCGAGCTGCGCCGCGCCCGCACCCTGGAAACCGCCTGGCTGCCCGTCCACGACGTGCCCGCCACCATCGCGCCCCTCGAAGGCACCCCGCTCGCCGCGGCCCTGCTGTCCATGGACTCCCTCGCCGAGGCCGACGTCGACACGCTGCGCGCCGGGCTGGCCCCGCTCGTCGACGGCTACGCCGCCTGGCTGGACGAGCGCGCCGCCGAGATCCCCGCGCTGCCCGCCCGGCTCGCGCAGGCGGCCGAAGGGGCGGTGTTCCGTGCCCGCCAGGCCGCCGACCGCATCCGCGCCGGAATCGACCTGCTCACCGACCCCGACCGGCCCGGCCACGACGACGCGCTGCGCGCCTTCCGCTTCGCCAACCGGGCCATGGCCGCGCAGCGCCGCCACACCGAGATCGCGCGGCTGCGCCAGGACCCCTCGGTCAGCTACCCCGACGCCGAACGCGCCGTGCGCGCCCGCGGCCCGGCCGTCGCGTCGTGGCGGCCCTTCCAGCTCGCGTTCGTGCTGCTGAACCTGCCGTCGCTCACCGACGTCGACCACCCGGAACGCACCTTCGCCGACGGCGTCGTGGACCTGCTGTTCTTCCCCACCGGCGGCGGCAAGACCGAGGCCTACCTCGGCCTGACCGCGTTCACCTTCGCCGTCCGGCGGCTGCAGGGCACGGTCGGCGCCGCAGAACAGGCGCGCGACGGCTCCGCCGGAGTCGCCGTGCTCATGCGCTACACCCTGCGCCTGCTCACCGCCCAGCAGTTCCAGCGCGCCGCCGCGCTGGTGTGCGCGGCCGAGGTGCTGCGCGCCGAGGACCCCGGCACCTGGGGCGCCGAACCGTTCCGCATCGGCCTGTGGGTGGGCACCGGCGTCTCTCCCAACTGGTTCGACCGGGCCGCCGCCCAGATCGCCGAGGCCCGCGACTCCGGCAGCGGCAGGCGCGCCAACGTGCTGCAGACCGTGTCGTGCCCGTGGTGCGGCACCGCCCTGGAGGCCCACCGCGACCTGCGCCCGGTCGAGGAGACCCGGCGGGTGCTGCTGTTCTGCGGCAACGCCGAGGGCGCGGGCGCCTGCCCGTTCTCCCGGAAGCACTCCGCCGAGGGACTGCCGATCCTCACCGTGGACGAGGAGATCTACCGGCTGCTGCCCAGTCTGGTCATCGCCACCGTCGACAAGCTGGCGCAACTGCCGTGGAAGGGCTACGCCGGAATGCTGTTCGGGCGGGTGAGCCGCCACTGTCCCCGGCACGGCTACCGCCACGACGACCTCGACGAGGCCATCGGCTGCGGCTCCCGGCACCTCAAAAAGGGCGCTCTGCCCGCCGTGGCCAGCCGCCCCGTCGTGCGGCTGCGCCCACCGGACCTGATCATCCAGGACGAACTGCACCTCATCTCCGGCGCGCTGGGCACCACCGTCGGCCTGTTCGAGTCGGCCGTGGACGAACTGTGCACCTGGACCACACCGGACGGAACCGAGACCGGCCCGAAGATCGTGGCCTCCACCGCGACCACCAAACGCGCCGCCGACCAGGTGCGCGGTGTGTTCGCCCGCGGCCTGGAGATCTTTCCGCCGCAGGTCACCGACGCCGCCGACACGTTCTTCTCCCGCCGGGCGCCCCTCACCGAGGAGACCCCGGGACGGCGCTACCTGGGGGTGTGCGCGCACGGCACCCGGCTGAAGTCCGCAGAGATCCGGCTCGCCGAGATCCTGCTCGTCGCGGGCCAGACCGTGTTCGACACCCACGGCTCGGCCGCCGACCCGTACATGACGCTGGTCGGCTACTTCAACGCCACCCGGGAACTGGCGGGCATGCGCCGCTACCTCGACGACGACGTGGTGACCCGGGTGCGCCACGACCGCCGCCGCGGCCTGCCACCGCGGCTCGTCGGCGGCACGACGATGCTGACCGTCCAGGAACTGACCTCCCGCATCTCCTCCGGCGACATCAGCGACGTGCTCCGACACCTGGAGGTGGGCTTCGACCCCGAACTCGACACCACCGGACGCCGCAGGGCGGTCAACGCCCACGTCAAGGAGGTGTTCGACCGGCAGCGCGGGTCGAAGCCGCGGGAGCGCCCCGCGATGCACCCGGTCGCCGAACGCCTCTACGAACGCCAGCGCGCCGACCGCGCCCCGGTGGACGTGGTGCTGGCCACCTCCATGCTCCAGGTCGGCGTGGACGTGTCCCGGTTCGGACTGATGATGGTGACCGGGCAGCCCAAGAACACCGCCGAGTACATCCAGGCGTCGTCCCGGGTGGGCCGCGACGCCGCCCGCCCCGGCCTGGTCGTCACCCTCTACAACTGGACCCGCCCCCGAGACCTGGCGCACTACGAGGACTTCGAGCACTACCACGCCACCTTCTACCGGCAGGTGGAGGCGCTCAGCGTCACCCCGTTCACCCGCCGCGCCCTGGACCGGGGCGCGACCGGCGCGTTCGTGGCGGCGCTGCGCCACGTCGCCGAACAGCACTCGCGTGAGGCCGACGCCCAGGACGTCGACCTGGACGGCCCCGAGGCGCGGCGCGTCACCGAGCGGATGCTGGCCCGCGCCGAACGGGCCGGTGGTCCGCGAGGCCGCGACTACCTGGAGGAGCGTCTCAAGCGGCTCAGGGACGTGTGGCAGTTGCGCAAGACCGGGGAGGTCCGGCTGGGCTACGACACCGGCACCGTCCGCAAGCAGCGCGTGGTGGGGCTGCTCACCCGCGCCGGAAGCGGCCGGTGGGACGACACCACGGTCGGCATGTCGATGCGGGAGACCGAGAACGAGATCAACCTGCTGGTCCCCGGAGGCGGAGACGTCTTCGAGGGGACCTACGGGGCGCCCGAGTGGTCGTTCGCGCCACCCGAGGACAGCCCCTCCGGCGACGCGGCGACCGGCGAGGAGGAACGGTGAGCGAGCAGTACCGCCGCAGGGTCGGCACGGTCCGCCCCAGCCACCTGATGTTCACCTCGGGCGTGGGTGCGCTGGTGGACCTGCCGAACTTCTCGGTGCTGGTGAGCGGCCTCGACGAGTGGCGCTACGACAGGGTCCCCGAGCAGACGGCGATCGCCGAGCCCCGCCTGCTGGAGGCCGTCCAGCGCCTGTCCGGCGGCCAGCAGGTCAAGGAACTGCGTCCCGCGCCGTGGATGGAGGACACCGACCCCGGCCCCAACAGCCCGGCCGCGCGGGTGGGCGTGCCGACCGTTCCGTTCCCGGCGTGGCTGCGCTGCACCGCCTGCAACGAACTCGCGCCGCTGGCGCAGCGGATCTTCCAGTTCGAGAACGACAAGCCGAGCCGCCCGCACGACGCGCGGTTCTTCCACGGCGACTGCCGCCGCAAACGGAGCGGACGCAGGCCGCTGGCGGTGCCCGCCCGGTTCGTGGTCGCCTGCACCGCGGGCCACCTCGACGACTTCCCCTACGCGCCGTTCGTCCACCGCGGCCAGCCCTGCCCCAAGGCCGCCCAGCCCCGGCTGCAGATGGAGGACCGGGGCGGCAACCTGGGCGCCAACGTCACCATCAGGTGCGTGAACTGCGGTCAGCGCCGGAACATGCGCGAGGCGCTGGGCCGCGACGGGCGGGGCGCCCTGCCGCGCTGCCGGGGCCGCCACCCCCACCTCGGCACGTTCGACCCGCACGGCTGCGACGGGGAGGTCAGGGTGCTGGTGGTGGGCGCGTCCAACCAGTGGTTCGCGCAGACCCTGTCGGTGCTGTCGGTGCCCAGGACCGACACGAGCGAACTGGACGACAGGGTCAACACCTACTGGGCGCAGGTGTCCCCGCTGGCCCCGGCGATGTACGGCTACGCGCGCGAGCACGTCCCGGCGTTCCAGGAGTTGCGGCGGTGGGACGACGGCGCCATCGCCGCCGCCGTGCAACGGGTGCGCGCCCGCCGGGAGAACGAGCAGGAGGACACCGACGACAGCCAGGGCGGCTACCCCGACCTGCGCACCCCCGAATGGGAGGCGTTCTCCGCACGGCCCGCCCCCGACCCCGGCGACGACTTCGCGCTGCGCCGCGACCCCGGCGGCGTGCCCGCCCCGCTCGACCGGCTGTTCTGCGACGTGGTGCAGGTGGAGCGGCTGCGCGAGGTGCGTGCCCTCGTCGGCTTCACCCGGCTGGACGCCCCCGACTTCGAAGACCCCGACCTGGTGACGCGCGCCCCGCTGACCCGGGGCGCACCCGAGTGGCTGCCCGCCAGCGAGGTGCGCGGCGAGGGCGTGTTCGTGCGCGTGTCCGAGGACGTGCTGTGCGACTGGGAGCGGCGGGTCGCCGACTCCGAAGCGCTGCGCCGCCACCGCGACGCCTACGCCCGGTACCGGCGCAACCGCTACTCCGACCGGATCAAGGGGCCGTTCGACCCGATGCGGCACTGGCCGGGCGCCCGCTACATCGCCCTGCACACCCTGTCGCACCTGCTGCTCCGCACCATCGCGCTGGACTGCGGGTACAACGCGGCGAGCCTGTCGGAGCGCGTCTACGCCGGAGGCCCCGAGGACCCGCGCGGCGGCATCCTCATCTACACGGCGGTGCCCGACGCCGAGGGCACCCTCGGCGGACTGGTGTCACAGGCCGAACCCGACCGGCTGGTGCGGCTGGTGCGGCGGGCGCTGCACGACGCCACGCGCTGCTCCTCCGACCCGCTGTGCCGGGAGCGGCTGCCGCAGTCGCACGACGACTTCCTGCACGGCGCGGCCTGCCACGTGTGCCTGTTCGTGTCGGAGACCACGTGCGAGCGCGGCAACCGGTTCCTGGACCGCCGGTTCGTGGTGCCCGTCGACGACCCGTCGCTGGCGCTCCTGCCCGAACTGCCATGACCCGCTTCGAGGAGGCCGCCGCCGCGGCGGCCGTGCTGGGCGCCGACGCGTTGGACGCGCTCGCCGAGCGGGTCGGCGCCGGATGGCCCGCCCACGCGATCCTCGGCGACCGGGGGTGGCGCTTCGACGATGCCGCCGCGCCCGTGCTCGCGGCGCTCGACGACGGCGTGCCGCCCGCCGAGGCAGCGGCCTACCTGCGCGGGCTCGCCGCCGGATTGCGCGGCGGCCGTTCCCCGGTGACCGTGGAGACGGTGTGGAGCGGCCCCGCCAGCCACGCCGTTCCGGTGCGCGCCACCGCGCAGGTCCTCCTCGACGTGATCGGTGCGGCGTCGGACGAACTGGCGGTGATGACCTACTCGGCCCGGCCGCACGGCGGCATTCGCGCGGCGCTGGCCGAAGCCGCCGCGCGAGGCGTGGCGGTCACCGTGGTGGTGGAGACGCTGCGCGGCGCGGGCGGCGCACTGGACGGCGCGGAACCCGCGGACGCGTTCGCCGGGATCGACGGGGTGCGGCTGTGGCACTGGCCGACCGGGCGGCGCACGGTGCGCCACGGCAGGATGCACGCGAAACTCGCTGTCTGCGATCGGAGGATGCTGCTGGTGTCCAGCGCGAACCTCACCCAGTCGGGAGTGGCCGCCAACATCGAGGCGGGCCTGCTGGTGCGCGGCGGTCCGGCCCCGCAGCGGGCCGCCGAGCACATCGACGAGTTGAAGGCCGCGGGCGTGCTCCGGCCGCTACGCGCGGGGCGGGACGCGTGAGCCCCGGACACGGCGACCTCCCCGAGGCGGTGGTCAGCGCCACCGACATCGCGCGGCTGACCGGTGTGCGGCGTCCGGCGGTGAGCAACTGGCGACGCCGCCACGCCGACTTTCCCCGCCCGGTCGCGGGGATGGCCGCCAACCCGCTGTTCTCCCTGGCCGACGTGGAGGCCTGGTGCGACCGGCACGGCAGACCGTTCCACGCCTCCCCCGCCGACCGGCTGTGGCAGTGCGCCCGGGCGGTTGTGGAGGGCGTGCGCACGGCCGAGTTCCTCGCGCACGCCGGAATGCGGCTGCTGCACCGCCCCGCCGACGCCCTACCCGCACCCGACCCGGGCTGGGAGCCGCTGCTCGCCGAAGTCGAACAGGCCGGACAGGCCGGGGAGCGCGGCGGACGACTGTACGCGGCCCTGTGCGACCGCCACGCCGCGTCCCACACACGGCGCGCCGGGACGGCCTCCGGCGGACTGGCCGACCTCATGGCCGAACTCGGCGGCGCCGGTCCCGCCGCCCGCGTGCTCGACCCGGCCTGCGGCACCGGCGCGCTGCTGCTGGCCGCCGCCGCACGGGGCACCCGCGCCCTGCTCGCCCAGGAACGCGACCCCGCGCTCGGCCACATCGCGCTGGCCCGGCTACTGCTGGACGGCCGCGACGCCCGCCTGGCCGTCGGCGACACGCTGCGCGACGACGGGTTCGCCGCCGAGACCGCGGACGTGGTGCTGTGCGACCCGCCGTTCCGGGACCGGCACTGGGGGCACGACGAGCTCGCCGGCGACGCCCGCTGGCGCTGCGGACTGCCGCCGCGCGGCGAGCCCGAACTGGCGTGGGTGCAGCACTGCCTGGCCCGAACCCGGCCCGGCGGGCGCGTGGTGGTCCACATGCCCGCCGCCGCGGCGCACCGCCGCACCGGTCGACGCGTCCGCGCCGACCTGCTGCGCTGGGGCGCGCTGCGGGCCGTCGTCGAACCGCACGCCGACGGCGACTCCGGCGCGCACCTGTGGCTGCTGCGCCGCCCCGACCCCGGCGACCGGCCCACCCACCTGCTCAGCGTGTGCGGGACGACCGACCGGGAGGAGATCACCGCCGCGTGGACGGCCTTCGACACGGGCCGCCTCGGCGCCCTCGGCGCGCACGCCGTCGCCGTCCCCGTCGTCGACCTGCTGGACGAGCGGGTCGACCTGAACCCGGCCGCGCACCGCGGCCGGGACGCACAGCAACCCCCCGGTCCCCGAGGAGCCCACCGATGACCCGTGACCCCCGGCGGAAGATGGTGCTCGACGACCGCTACGAACTGCGGCCGGTGCCGCTGGCGCACGGCGGCATGGGCGAGGTGTGGGAGGGCCACGACACCCGCCTCGACCGCGAGGTGGCCGTCAAGTTCCTCCGCTTCCCGAGCGGCGTGCACGACGAGCAGCTCGTGCGCCGGTTCGTCCGCGAGTCCCGCATCACCGCCCGGCTCCAGCACCCGGGGGTTCCGGCGGTGTTCGACGTGGGCACCCACCAGAGGCGGCCGTTCCTGGTCATGCAGCGCATCCACGGCATCGGCGTGTCCGACCTGATCGCCGAGCACGACGAGTTGCCGGTCGGCTGGGCCGCCGCCATCGCCGCGCAGGTGTGCGCGGTGCTCGCCGCCGCCCACCGGGTGTCCCTGGTGCACCGCGACCTCAAACCCGCCAACCTCATGCTGGAGCCGGAGGGCACGGTCAAGGTCCTCGACTTCGGGCTGGCCGTGGCCCTCGACCTGAACGACTTCTCCCAGATCACCCGGTCGGGGCAGTTGGTCGGCACCCCCGCCTACATGGCGCCCGAGCAGGTGGAGGCCGGGATGAGCACCCCGCAGAGCGACCTGTACGCCCTGGGCTGCACCCTGCACCAGATGCTGACCGGTCGGCAGCTGTTCACCGGCTCCACCGCCTACACCACCATGAGCAAGCAGGTCTCCGAGACGCCGCCGTCGGTGCGCGCCGACCGCCCCGACGCGCCCGACGAACTCGCCGACCTGGTCCTGCAGCTGCTGGCGAAGAAACCGGAGGACCGGCCCGGCAGCGCGCAGGAGGTCTACGAGCGGCTGCTGCCGTTCGCGACCGGCCTCGACCCGCTGCCCGGGGTGCTCGCCCCGCCGACCGTGCCCGGCCCGGCGCGGATGTACGCGGCGGTGGTGGGCCGGGTCTTCGGCGATACCGCGCCCCCCGAGGAGCCCGCCGCGGCGCCGGAGCCGCCCGCACCGGCGGCGCGGCGGTCCGACCCCGAACCGGAGCGGGACGGCGGGGCGTTCGACCGCGCCGACCTGGAGTACCTGCGCGGCGAGGCGCTGCAACTGGTCGCCGAGTCCCGCTACAGCCAGGCCGCCGACGTGCTGGAGTCCGCGCTCGCCGCCGCCGACCGGGCCTTCGGCCCCCTGGACGCCGACGTGGTGGACCTGCGTCGGCACCTGGCCGACGTATTGTTCGACGGCGGCGACTACCGGCAGGCCGCGCCCGCCTTCGCCGCCCTCGCCGCCGACCTGGCCGAACGCGACGGCCCCGACGGCGATCTGGTGTTCCGCTACCGGCTGCGCGAGGCGACCTGCCGCGCGCTCGTCGGCGACACCGCGGAGGCGCTGGAGCTCATGCGGCGGCTGCTCGCCGACGAGCGGCGCGTCTACGGCCCCGACGACCCGCGCGTCCTGGAGCTGCGCCGCCAGATCGGGGTGCTGCAGTTGAGCTCGGGGCAGCGCGACCGCGCCGAGGAGACCCTGCACACCCTGCTCGTCGACCTCGTCCGGCTGCACGGCCCCGGCCACCCCCAGGTGGCGGGTGTGCGCGCGCTGCTGACCGGCGATCCCGGGCCGTGACCGGATTCTCCGCAACTTTCCGAAAGGACCACGGACACCGCGATACGGTCGGACCGGACCGGAGGGAACCAATCGATGGCGCATCTGGCGATTGACCGCGACTTCCTGCGCGACTTCGCGAAACTGGAGAAGTCCGTCCAGGACCGGGTCACCGAGGTGTTCTCGAAGTTCGAGAACGCCCACCACACCGGGGTACACCTGGAGAAGATCACGCACGCCCGCGACGACCGGTTCCGCACCGTCCGCGTCGACCGGTTCTGGCGCGGGGTGGTCCTCGCCCCCGAGAGCGGAGACACCTACACCCTGCTGAAGGTGCTGCCGCACGACGACGCCTACGACTGGGCGCAGCGCCGCACCGCCTCCGTCAACACCGCCACCGGACGCATCGAGATCCGCGACGTCGAGGCCATCGCCGCCTCCCTGCCGCACCTGGAGCGGACCGCGCGGGACGCCCCCGCGCGGCTGTTCGACCACGTCGGCGACGCCGACCTGCGGCGGCTGGGGGTGGACGAGCAGACGCTGGCGTTCGCCCGCGCGATCACCGACCCGGTGCAGTTGGACGCGGCCAAGGCGTTCCTGCCGCCCACCCAGTGGGACGTGCTGTTCGGGCTGGCCGCCGGATACAGCCCCGAGGAGGTGTGGGAGGAACTCGGCGCCGCCATCACCGCCGGCGAGCGGGTCGACCCCGACGACATCGGCGCGGCGGTGCGGCGCAGCCGGGACCGGATCGTGCTGGTCGACGGCCCCGAGGAGCTGATGGCGGTGTTCGCGCACCCCTTCGCGCTGTGGCGGGTCTACCTGCACCCGGTGCAGCGCGGCGTGGTCGAGGCCCGCTACCGGGGACCGGCCCGGGTCACGGGCGGGCCGGGCACCGGCAAGACGGTGGTCGCCCTGCACCGCGCCCACCACCTGGCCGTCCACGGCGAGGGGCGGGTGCTGGTCACCACGTTCACCTCCACGCTCGCCGAGTCGCTGCGGGCGGGCATGAGGCTGCTGGCGGACTCCGACGACGTCGCCGACCGCGTGGAGGTCACCCACGTCGACCAGCTCGCCCACCGCGTCTTCCGCGAGGCGCACGGCGCCCCCGCGCTCCTGGACGACCGGCGCGAACGGGAACTGTGGACCTCCATCACCCGCGACCTGGACGTCCCGTTCACTCCCGCGTTCCTCGCCGAGGAGTGGCGCCAGGTAGTCCTCGCCCAGCGGGTGCGCTCGGCACAGGACTACCTCGCCGCCAAGCGCACCGGCCGGGGCCGCGCCCTCGGCTCCCGGCAGCGCGCCCAGGTGTGGCAGGCGATCTGGGAGTTCGAGGCGGCGCTGCGGGAACGGGGACTGTGGACCCACGAGACCGTCCGCGTCGAGGCCGCCCGCATCCTGGGCGAACGCGCCGACAAGCCGTACCGGCACGTCGTGGTCGACGAGGCCCAGGACCTCAGCCCCGAGCAGTGGCGGCTGCTGCGCGCGGCCGTGCCGGAGGGCCCCGACGACCTGTTCTTCGCCGCCGACACCCACCAGCGCATCTACCAGCACCGGGTGAGCCTGCGCGACGTGGGCGTGAACGTCACCGGACGCTCCGCCCGGCTGCGGGTCAACTACCGCACCACCGCCGAGATCCTCGCGTGGAGCCTGGAACTGCTGCGCGGGGAGCGGATCGACGACATGGACGGCGGCCTCGACTCGATCGCGGGCTGCCGCTCGGAGGTCCGCGGCCCCGCCCCGACCGTGCGGGGGTTCGCGGCCCGCGACGCCGAGTTGCGGCACCTCGCCGAGACGGTGCGCGGCTGGCTGGACGCGGGAGTGGCCCCCGACGAGATCGGGGTGGCCGTGCGGTTCAACCGGCTGGCCGGGGAGGTGGTCGCCGCCCTGGAGGCGGAGTCGGTTCCGGCGCGGCTCCTGGCCGGGGGCCGCCCCGCCGAGGACGCGGTGTCCGTGGGCACCATGCACCGCATGAAGGGCCTGGAGTTTCGCTGCCTGGCGGTGGCCGGGGTCAGCGAGGGCCAGATACCCGCGACGAACGCGGTCACCCCCGAGGCGGAGGACGAGGCCGCCCACCGCGCCGACCTGCAACGGGAACGCTGCCTGCTGTTCGTGGCGTGCACGCGCGCCCGGGAGCGGCTGCACGTTACCTGGAGCCGGGAGCCCAGCCCGTTCCTGCCCTCCCCCGCCTGAGCCCGCCGAGAGAACCCGCGAAGAGAGGTCCGTCCATGGCCAAGCTGTCCGCCCTGCTCGACCAGATCGACTCGGGCACGATCCTGCTGCCGGAGTTCCAGCGCGGCTACGTGTGGAACCGCGACCAGGTGCGCGGCCTGATGCGTTCGCTGTATCGGGGCTATCCGGTGGGCAGTCTGCTGCTGTGGGAGACCGACGCCGTCGGCGTGTCCGCCCGGGGCGGCGCGGCCGGGGTCGGCACCTACCTGATGCTGCTGGACGGCCAGCAGCGCATCACCTCGCTGTACGGCGTCATCCGGGGCAGGCCGCCCGCGTTCTTCGACGGCGACGCCAAGGCGTTCACCGGGCTGTACTTCAACGTGGCGGACGAGGAGTTCGCGTTCCACTCGCCCAGCAAGATGTCGGGCGACCCGCGCTGGGTGGACGTGACGGAGCTGTTCCGGCGCAATCCCGTCCACTACATCACGGCGTTCGGCGACGTCCCCGACCAGGCCGCCCTCTACCTGGAGCGGTTGAACCGGCTGCACCAGGTGACCGAGCGGGACTTCCACCAGGAGAAGATCACCGGGGCGGAGAAGGACGTCGACGAGGTCGTCGACATCTTCAACCGGGTCAACTCGGGCGGCACCAAGCTGTCCAAGGGGGACCTGGCACTGGCCAAGGTGTGCGCGCTGTGGCCCGACGCGCGCCGGACCATGCGCGCGGCCATCGACCGGTGGCGGGGGACCGGCTTCCAGTTCAGCCTCGACTGGCTGCTGCGCACCGTCACCGCGGTCGCGACGGGCCGCTCCCAGTTCGACGCGCTGTCCAGGGTGTCCGCCGAGCGGTTCCAGGAGGCCCTGGAGAGGGCGGTCGCGCACACCGACACCTTCCTGACCGCGGTGTCGGGGCGGCTGGGCCTCGACCACGACCGCGTGCTGAAGAGCCGGTCCTCCATCAGCGTGGCGGTGCGGCTGCTGGAACTCGGCGGGGGCTCGCTGGGCGACGGCGCCCACCGCGACAGGGTCCTGTACTGGTACATGCAGTCGGCGCTGCGGGCCCGCTACACCGCGATGACCGAGACCACCCTGCAGCGAGACTACGACGTGCTGGCCGAGGGCAAGGGCGTCGACGGGCTGATCGCCGCCCTGGAGCGCGCCCGCGGCGGTTCCCTGGAGGTCCGTCCGCACGACTTCGAGGGCACGCAGGGCGGCCGCTTCTACCCGCTGCTGTACCTGCTCACCAGGGTCAGGGGCGCCCGCGACCTCGGCACCGGACGGGAGCTGCGGGCCGACGCGCTCGGTTCGGTGACGGCGATCCAGCGGCACAACATCTTCCCGACCGCTCTGGTGCGCGGCCACGGCAAGGCCGACGCGATCGCGAACTTCTGCTTCCTCACCCCCGACAGCGACGCGGCGATCGGCAGGCGGACGCCGGAGGAGTACCTGGCCGAGGCGGAGGCCGCGCATCCGGGGGTGCTGGCCTCGCAGTGGATTCCCACCGATCCCGCGCTGTGGCGTCCCGAGCGCTACCGCGACTTCCTGGCGGCCCGCCGGGAACTGCTGGCCGAGGCCGCGCAGTCCTTCCTGGAGGAGCTGCGCTCCGGGCGGGCGGGCGCCGCCGAGGAGCCGCTGCGGCCGATCACCGTGGTGCCGCAGGAGGCCGACGACCCGCGCGCCGCCCAGGTCCGCGACCTCGTCGAGGAGCTGCGGCGGCTGGGGTGCGCCGAACCGTCCGTCGACACCGAGATCCACGACCCCGAGACCGGTCGGGGGCTGGCGGTGGCCGAGGCGTTCTGGCCGGACGGGTTGCAGACCGGGCAGGGCGCGCCCGTGGTACTGGAGTTGGATCCCGACTCCGCCGACCTGGCGCGGCTGAAGGAGCTGGGTTATGAGGTGTTCACCTCGGCGGACGCGCTGCTCGGCTACGTCAACCGGCGCAACGCGGACGTGGCCGGGGACCGGGTGGAGCGCTCCCCGGTCCCCGAGGAGGAGCGGGAGGAGCAGGAGCGGTCGGCGGGGGACACCGGACCGCTGCTGCGGGAGTTCGGCCGCGCCCTGCGCGAGGTCTACGACCGCTCCCGCGACGAGGCCGGGTACACGCCCACCCACCTGTTGAGCATGCTCGCCGACCTGGGTCCGCTGGGCGCGGCGCGCAGGCTGCTGCACGCGCCCACCGTCTCCGACGGGTTCTCCGCGCTGTGGGAGCGCGGCCGTCTCGACCTGACCGTCGAGGCGGTGGTGTGCGCCGAGCGTTTCGTCCCGCTGTTCACCGACAAGGAGCTGGAGGTGGCCCGCAAGCGCCTCAGCCAGTTCGGCTACCTGCCCTGACGGTCTCGCCGCCCAGAGGTCTCCACCTGCGGATTCGCGACCGCCGACACCAAGATCATCGTTTATGGGACGGGTGGTTCGGCTAGCGGCCCCCGGAAGGTTCGTCGAGGACGACTGAGGGGGAACCATGGCCGAGACGACCGCGACCCTGGTGGTGACGCGCTCACTGATCGCTCCGGCACGCTACGTCCAGGGGCGGGGGGTGCTCGCCGATCTCGGCAGGTACGTCGCCGCGATCGGCTCCACCCCGCTGATCCTGACCGACGACGTGGTGCGGCAGATGACCGAGTCCACGATCAACGAGTCGTTCCGGCAGGCGGGGCTGCCGACGCGGTTCGAGGAGTTCGGCGGGACTCCCACCGCGGCCGAGGCGCGGCGGGTCGCCGACGCCATCGGCGAACACGGCAGCGACGTGGTCATCGGCCTGGGCGGCGGCTCGGCGATCGACACCGCCAAGGCCGCCGGGGACGAGGCGGGTGTCCGCTGGGTGAGCGTGCCGACCGTGGCCTCCACCGACGCGCCCACGTCGGCGCTGTCGGTCATCTACACCCCGGACGGCGCGTTCGAGTCCTACCGGTTCTACTCGCGCAACCCCGATCTCGTGCTCGTCGACACCCAGCTCGTCGCGAACGCGCCGGTCCGGTTCCTGGTCGCCGGGATCGGGGACGCGCTCGCCACCTGGATCGAGGCCCGCGCGGTGCAGCGCGCCAGCGGGCCGACGATGGCCGGCGGGCTGGCCACGCACGCCGGTATAGCGCTGGCCCGGGTGTCCTGGGACATCCTGTGGGAGAACGCGCTGCCCGCGGTCGAGGCGGTGCGCCAGAACCTGGTGACTCCCGCCGTGGAGGCGGTCGTGGAGGCGAACACGCTGCTGTCCGGGATGGGCTTCGAGTCGGGCGGCCTGGCCGGGGCGCACGCGATCCACGACGGACTGACCGCCGTCCCGCACACGCACCACCTGGCGCACGGCGAGAAGGTCAACATCGGGTCGATCACCCAGCTCGTGCTGGAGGGGGCGTCATCGACCGAGATCCGCGAGTTCGTGGAGTTCACCGCGCGTCTGGGGCTGCCCACGACGCTCACCGAGGCGGGACTGGGCGACGCCGACGAGGAGGTGCTGCGCACCGTGGTGGCGGCGGCGACCGTTCCGGAGGAGACCATCCACAACCTGCCGTTCCAGGTGGCGGCGGACGACGTCCTGGACGCGCTCAGGTCGGTCGAGTCGCTGGGGCGGTCGGTGCGCGCCGAGGCGGGGTTGCCCGAGCCGCAGGCCCCGGAGGAGCACCTGGCGAAGGTTCCGACCGCCCGTATGGCCTGACCTCCTCCCCGCGTCGGCCCCGGGGCGGGAAGGGGCCGCCTTCTCCGGTGGCCCTCTCCAGAGAGGGCGCCGCGGGGGTCAGGGCCGCAGGACGACCGGGAACTCCTTCAGGCTGTTGACGATCACCGACGGGTTGGCCACGAGGTCGGAGTCGGCCACGGCCAGCCGCATGTCGGGGAAGCGCTCGACCAGCACGGGCAGCGCGACCTGCGCCTCCAGACGGGCCAGCGGCGCGCCCGGGCACACGTGCGGACCGTAGCCGAAGGAGATGTGGCGGCCGTCGGACCGGGTGATGTCGAAGGCGTCGGAGTTCTCGCCGTGCTGGGCGGGGTCGCGGCCGATCGCGCCGTAGGAGACCATCACCGGGTCGCCCTTGGCGATGGTGACGCCGCCGTACTCGATGTCCTCGGTGGCGAACCGGAAGATGAAGTTGGTGGTGGGCGGGTCCCAGCGCAGCGACTCCTCCACCGCCGCCTCCCAGGTGGCCCTGCCCGAGCGCAGCAGTTCGAGCTGGTCGGGGTGGGCCAGCAGGGCGCGCACCGTGTTGGTGAGCAGGTTGACGGTGGTCTCGTGTCCGGCCGCCACCACGACCTGGAGCGTGCCCAGCACCTCCTCGTCGGTCAGCGAGTCGCCGTTCTCGTCGGCCTGGAGCAGCGCGGTGGTGAGGTCGTCGCCGGGGTCGGCCTTCTTCTCCGCGATCAGGTCGGTGTAGAACCGCACCAGCGCCTCGCGGGTGGCGACGAAGTCCTCCGGCGCGGTGACGGAGCTGAAGAACTTGTCGTAGAGCGCCCGCAACCGGCCGTGCGCGGCCCCCGCCACCCCGAACAGCTCGCCGATCACCCGCATCGGCAGCTTGAACGAGAACTCCGACTTCAGGTCCTGGACCTGGTCGGCGCGCTCCTCCAGGGCGTCCAGCAGCTCGTCGGTGATCTGACGCACCCGGGGTCGCAGCAGCTCCACCCGCCGCGGGGTGAACGCCTGGGCGACGAGGGCGCGCAGCCGCCTGTGGTCGGCGCCGTCCGCGCCCAGCAGACTGGTGGGGGTCGGCGGGATGACGCTGAGCAGCGGCCAGGTCGGGGAGATCTCGCCGCGGTGGTAGGCGGCCCAGTGCGCCATGTTCTTCGACAGGCGGGCGTCGGTGAGCAGGTCGCGGGCGGCCCGGTGGTGGGTGATCGACCAGGTCCGCACCCCGCCGGGCAGCTCCACCCGGGCGATCGGCCCGGCAGCGCGCAGGCGTCCGCGCTCCCCCTCCAGGTCGGAGACGTAGGGGTCGAGGACGATCGGTGTGTCGGCGGGCGAAGTCATCACTGGCCTCCAAGGGGGGTGACGGGGGTGAAGGTGACCGGAAGCGCGACGAGGCCGCGCATCCACGGGGAGGGGCGCCACTGCAGTTCGCCGACTCCGACGGCGAGCTCCACGTCGGGCAGCCGGTCCAGCAGCACCTCGACACCCGCCGCGGCGATGATCTCCGCGAGCTCCTGTGCCGGGTAGGGACAGCGGTGCTCGCCGTGGGAGAACGACAGGTAGGCCTGGTTGCCCCGGCCCGGGGAGGCGCCGGGGCAGGGGCTGACGCGCGGGTCGGTGTTGGCTCCCGCCAGGCCGAGCAGCACGAGGTCTCCGGCGCGGAGCGGCTGACCGCCCAGTTCGACGTCCTGGGCGGCGTAGCGGCCCAGGTAGTTCTGGGTGGGGGTGTCCTCCCACAGGACCTCGGTGAGCGCCTCGCGCACACTGCTGCGCGCCCCCGTCAGCGACGCGGCGAACCGGTCGTCGGTGAGCATCAGGCGCAGGGCGTTGCCGAGCCACTCGGTGGTGGGCTGGTGGCCCCCGCCCAGCAGCACCACCAGGTTGGGGACGAGTTCCTGGTCACCGAGGTCCGCGGGGTGGGCCAGCAGCCGGGAGACCACGTCGGGGCCGGGCCGCTGCCGCCGGGCCGCCACCAGCTCACCCATCGTCTTCAGCAGGAACTGCTGGGCCCGCCTCGCCTCGGGACCGCCGTCGATCATGGTGGTCATCGCGTCCGCGAGCACGTCGGCGCGCGCCGGGTCCAGCCCGTACAGCCGTCCCAGCACCATGGCGGGCAGGCGCGCGGCGTAGTCGGCGCGCAGGTCGGCCTTCGACCCGGTGCAGAAGCCGTCGATCAGCCGGTCGGCGGCCTGCACCGCGTACTGCCGCACCTCGTGCTGGTCGGCCCCGGCCAGCGCGTCGTTGAGCGCCCCGGCCAGGCGGCGGTGCTCCTCCCCCTCCGAGCACAGCACGGTGGGGCTGCGCATCACCATCGGCATCAGCGGCCAGTCATCGGGCACCCGGTCCCAGGCGTTCCACCGCCGGGAGCTGCGGGCGAACAGGTCCGGGTGGCTGAGCACGTAGTGCAGTTCCCGGTAACCGATCACCAGCCACGCGGGGATGTCGCCGTCCAGCAGCACCGGGGCGACCGGCCCGTACCGGGTGCGCATCTGCCGGTACAGCTCGGTGGGCGCGGTCTGGAACCGCGGACCGTACAGGCGGAAGGCGGAGGGCGCGGCGGCGCTCCCGCCGTGCGGCGTGCTCATCGGACGACCTCCCGCACCGTCGATCGCACGTGGTGGACCAGGGTGATCAGCACCTGTTTGGCTGATTCGCGTCGGCGGGCGTCGCAGGACACCAGGGGGACCGAGTCCGCGAGGTCGAGGGCCGCGCGGATCTGGTCGAGGGTGTAGGACGTGCCGAAGTTGTTGTGGGCGACGACGAAGGGCGTGCGCTGCGCCTCCAGTCGGTCGATGGAGTACCAGGAGTCCTCCAGCCGCCGGGCGTCGACCAGCACGACCGCGCCCAGCGCTCCGGTGAACAGCCGGTCCCACAGGAACCAGAAGCGCTCCTGTCCCGGCGCGCCGAACAGGTAGAGCACGGACGTGGCGTCCACGGTGATGCGGCCGAAGTCGAACGCCACGGTGGTGGTGGTCTTGTCGGTGACGCCGCGGAGGCTGTCCACCCCGGCTCCCGCCTGGGTCATCGTCTCCTCGGTGTTGAGGGGGCGGATCTCGCTGACCGAGCGGACCAGGGTGGTCTTGCCGACGCCGAATCCGCCGACGACGACGAGCTTCAGGCCCTGTGCGGCGGTGGCGGGCAGGGCCGACGGCGGGTCGGGGTTCTCAGAGTTCGTGGAGCGCAACGAGCACCTTCTCCAGCACGTCCGGGGGAACGGGGGCCGCGGACCTCGCGGCGGTGGGATGGCGGGCGGTGATGTGCCCGGCGTCGAGCAGGTCGGTCAGCAGGATGCGGACCACGGTGACCGGGAGCTCCAGCCGGGCGGCGATCTCCACGACCGCCACGGGGCGTCGGCACATCCGCAGGATGCGGACGTGTTCGGACTGCATTCCGGGGACCGGGTCGGACTCGGTGACGATCAGCGTCACCGAGTCGAAGGAGTCGTCCCCGCCCCGGCTGCGCCCGGAGGTGATGACGTAGAGGCGGTCGGGGGTCTCCCGGTCGATGGGGCGGCTCATGCCCCACCGGGGGCCGGCCCGGCCGTGTCGCGGGAGTCGACGGTGAGGTACTCGCCGATCTGCTCGACGAGTTCGTTCATGTTGTGGCCGGTGAGGCCGGGGTCGGCGTCCTCTCCGGCGACGACGGCCAGGTGCGCGCCCGCGCCCGCCTCGACGATGAACAGCAGTCCGCCGTAGAACTCGGCCATGGCCTGGCGGACTCCGCCGCCTCCGTCGCCGAACTCGACGGACGCGCCGTGGGCGAGGCTCTGCATGCCCGCCGCGATGGCCGCCAGGTGGTCGGCCTGGTCGGTGCCCAGTCCGACGGTGTGGCACAGTTTCAGGCCGTCGCGGGAGAGCACGAGCGCGTGCCGGGCGCCGGGGGTGCGTTCCAGCAGTCCTTCCAGGAGCCAACCGAGTTTGGTGAGGTCCATCAGGATCTGTCCTCCTGGGTGCGGTGAGGGGGTGCCTTGCGTACCGCGGCGCGGAACGCCTTGAAGCCTTCGGACGGGGTGACCGGTGCGGATCGGGTGGGCGGCGGTGGGGTCCGGTCGCGCTGTGCCGCGGCGAGGGTCTGGCCGCGGCGCCGAATCGGCAGGCCGCTGTCGCCGCGGACGGCGCCCTCCGCGGCGGGTTCGCGCGGTGGCTGTCCGGCCGGGGCGGTCGGGGTCTCGGGCGGCGGGGTGTGCCGACCGGGCGCGGGCGGCGGTGACGGGAGGTCGGGGGTGACGGGGTCGCCGGGTTTGAGGATGCGCTGCGGCAGCAGCAGGACGGCCGCGGTGCCGCCTCGGGAGGAGGGGCGGAAGGAGACCGAGAGGCCGTACCTGCGGGCGAGGCTGCCGACCACGGCCAGGCCGAGCCGGGTGCCGGAGAGGGCGCTCAGGTCGGTGTCGCCGCTCACCGCCTCACGGGCCCGGCGCAGCGCCTCCTCTCCCATGACGAGGCCGCCGTCCTCGACGATGACCGCGGCTCCGGCCTGCACCTCCTCCACGTACACGTGGACCTCGGAGGTGGGCGGGGAGAACCTGGCGGCGTTGTCGAGGAGTTCGGCCAGAGCGTGGATGACGCCTTCGGCCGCGTAGCCCGCGACCGCGAGGCTGGAGGCGGAGTGGGTGCGCACCCGCTGGTAGTCGCCGATGCGCGCCATCGCGCCGCGCAGCACGCTCTCCATCGGGATGGGGCGGGTCCACCGCCGTCCGCTGCGGGCTCCGGTGAGCACCGCGATGCTGTCGGCGACCCGTCCGGCCTGGGCGGTGCTGTGGTCGAGGTGCATGAGGTCGCCGAGGACGTCGGCGGTGGGCGGTCCGTTGCCGTGCCGCTGCTGCATGTCGCGGAGGTCGGCGAGCATCGCGGTGGTGATGGCCTGGACCCGGCCCGCGGCGGTGGCGCACGC
This sequence comes from Thermobifida halotolerans, assembly GCF_003574835.2. Classification (NCBI taxonomy): domain Bacteria; kingdom Bacillati; phylum Actinomycetota; class Actinomycetes; order Streptosporangiales; family Nocardiopsidaceae; genus Thermobifida; species Thermobifida halotolerans. Next base: position 3,955,903 of record NZ_CP063196.1, read on the forward strand.
GGCCATCGCGGCGACGCGGCGGCGTTCGCTGCGCGCGATCTCGGTGGCGACCGTCTCCAGCACGGAGCGGTGGACGGAGCCGACGGACCGGTCGATGCCGTCCAGCGCGGTGGCCGCCGAGGCGCCCGCGCGCACCCGTTCGACCACGGCGGGGATGGCTTCTCCGGTGAGCCGTTCGGCGTCGGCCCGTGTCCGGTCGGCGTGGGAGGCGGCCCGGGCGGCCCGCACGGCCTGGTGGCGCAGACCCGCTCCGAAGGCGAGCAGCAGCAGGAGGGAGGTTCCGCCCGCCACCAGCACGGGTGGCAGGTGGGCCGCGGGGACGCGCCAGGCGGCCCACGTCCATCCCGCGGCCACGAGGACCACGGAGGCCAGCAGAAGGGGGACGCTCAGCGGCGTCGTGCCCGCTGGGGCGCGGGCGGGTTTCCGAGCAGTCATCGCAGTCCGCGTTCCGGCACGTCACTGAGTGGGGGAAGGGCGGCGGCCGGCGCGGCCATTCGACCGACCAGAAAAACAAATTGATTGTCATGAAATTAGGGTGGGACAGAACACATCTTTCCCACCCTGAACCCATGACGTTTTCGGTCTCGGTGCGCCTCACCGCCACCGCGGCAGCATAGCCGACATTTCCACACCACCAAAGCCGCCACCGAACGGCCATTTCCGTTCAAATCTCAATTAACGTGGACGAACAGCGCATTCGACTCACTGAGGTTTGACGCCCGCCTCCGCGACGGGCACCGGCCGCGTGGAGAAGAGAGGGCGGCCGATCAACCCACGGCATTCCACACCAACCCCCGCGGTGGACCACCACCGGCTGCCGGTGGTCACCCGCCCCGAACGCGGAGATGGAATGCCACGCCTTTCCCGGGTTTCTCCGAGAAGAACCCGCACCCACCACAGACACAGAACCCAAACCTCACCGAGGTGCGACGCCCGCCTCCGCGACAGACACCGGCCACGTGGAGAAGAAGGGATCAGCCGATCAACCCACGGCATTCCACACCAACCCCCGCGACAGGCCACCACGGGTTGCCGGTGTCCGGTCGAGGCGCCCCTGGGCGCCGAGCCCGGACACGGCCCCACCCACCCGCACCTTTGACAACGGTCCCGCGCCACGGGGTACCGGTCTGGGGTGGCCGACGTCCCTGCGGCCCATCCCCCGTGGAGGCGCGCCCGAACACGGAGGCGGAATACCACGCCTTTCCCCGGTTTCTCCGAAAACAACCCGCACCCACCGCAGAACCGAACGCTCAAACCCCGTCAGACCAGGGAAATTCCCCGTGCTCCCGGGCGGCTGCCGCTCCCGCTTCCCCGTGCCCTCCGCTCCCGTGTGCCACAGACATTCGGGGGACGCCCCGCCGGAGCGCCCCCCGAATCCCGAATTGCGTGCGACGCCGCTTCCCGGAACCGCCCCGGGTCAGCGGGCGGACGCGGCCGCGTCCCCCGGACGCAACTCCGGGAACTGGTCGTCGCGCCACTCCCGCGGAGCCGTTCCGCTTCCGTCCGCGGCGATCTCCTCCTCGCGCTGCCGCAGTTCCACGCGGCGGATCTTGCCGGAGATCGTCTTGGGCAGCTCCGCGAACTCCAGTCGGCGCACCCGCTGGAACGGCGCGAGGTTCTCGCGCGCGTAGCGCAGGATCGACAGCGCGGTCTCCCGCGTCGGCTCGTGTCCGGGAGCCAGCGCCACGTACGCCTTGGGCACCGCCAGACGCACCGGGTCGGGCGCGGGCACCACCGCGGCCTCCGCCACCGCCGGGTGCTCGATCAGCACGCTCTCCAACTCGAACGGGCTGATCTTGTAGTCGGACGCCTTGAACACGTCGTCGGTGCGTCCGATGTAGGTGATGTAGCCGTCGGCGTCCCGGCTGGCGACGTCGCCGGTGTGGTACCAGCCGCCCTCCATCGCCTCGGCGTTGCGCTCCGGGTCGCCCTGGTAGCCGGTCATGAGCATCGTCGGCGCCGCGGACAGGTCGAGGCAGATCTCCCCCTCCTCGGCGGGCTGCCCGCTGCGGGGGTCGACGAGCACCACCGGGCAGCCGGGCAGGGGGCGTCCCATCGATCCGGGCTTGACCGGGGAGCCGGGGGTGTTGCCGACGACGGCGGTCATCTCGGTCTGGCCGAAGCCGTCGCGCAGCGTCAGCCCCCACGCCCGGCGCACCTGCTCGATCACCTCGGGGTTGAGCGGCTCCCCGGCGGCGACGGCCTCCCGCAGCGCGCCGGGGCCGCCCGACAGGTCGGCGTTGATGAGCATCCGCCACACGGTCGGCGGCGCGCAGAAGGTGGTGACCCCGGCGCGGCGGATCTGCTCCAGCAGCGCCTCCGCGTCGAACCGGGAGTAGTTGTGGACGAAGACCGTCGCCTCGGCGATCCAGGGCGCGAAGAAGCAGCTCCACGCGTGCTTGGCCCACCCCGGCGAGCTGATGTTGAGGTGGACGTCGCCGGGGCGCAGCCCCAGCCAGTACATCGTCGTCATGTGACCGACGGGGTAGGAGACCTGGGTGTGCTGCACGAGCTTGGGCCGGCTGGTGGTGCCGGAGGTGAAGTACAGCAGCAGCGGGTCGTCGGGCGCGGTCTCGGGGTGCTTGACGCGCGGCTCGGCGACCGCGCGGGCGTCGCGGTAGTCGGCCCAGCCCGCCACCCCGCCGTCGACCGCGATCCTGCCGTAGTCGCCGGGGATCCCGGCGAACTTCGGCGCGTCCGCGCCGGAGGCGATGACGTGGCGGACGCCGCCGCGTTCGATGCGGTCGGCGAGGTCGGCCGGTCCCAGCGCGGTGGTGGTCGGCATGATCACCGCGCCGAGCTTCATCACCGCCAGCATCGACTCCCACAGCTCCACCCGGTTGCCGAGCATGAGCATGACCCGGTCCCCGCGCGCCACGCCCCGGTCCGCCAGCCAGGCGGCGACCTGGTCGGAGCGGTGGACCATGTCGGCGAAGCTGTACCTGGCCTCGCCGCCGTCCTCCTCGACCAGCCACAGCGCCGTGGCGTCGTTGTCGCGCGCGTAGGAGTCGAACCAGTCGATCGCCCAGTTGAACCTGGGGCCCAGGTCGGGCCACTGGAACGTCTCGACCGCGCCCCGGTGGTCCCCGGACAGCCGCAGCAGCGTGTCGCGGGCCCGGCGGTAGGCCTCGGTGGCAGAACCGGTGGTCACGTGTCCCCCCTTTTCCCTTGGCAGAGCGCGGCCCCACCGCGGGCTCTCCCGTCCCCGCGTGGGGCCGCGCCTGTGTCGGAAGCCATACTGCGCGGGGGTGACCTCGGTCACCACCCCCGAATTGAGGTAATGTGACGGGCACCACCATCGTGACCTCCGGGGGTGCGGCCTGTGGCGACCTCACCGGGTCGGCTTCTGCCCGACCCCGCCCCGCTGCTCGCCCGCGCCGTGCGGGACCTGCGCCGCGAGTCCGGCCTGCCGGTCGCCTTCGGCGGCCCGGTGACCCGCGACGGCCGGGGCTTTGTCATCGACCAGCTCTGCGGCACCCGGACGAGGTCACTGCTGAGTCTGCGGGTCGACGCGGGCGCGGGGCTGGGCGGCCGGGCCCTGGAACTGGCCCGCCCGTGGGTGGTCGACGACTACTTCGCCTCCGACACGATCACGCACGTCTACGACCACGCGGTCGCCCCCGAGCGGCTGCGTTCGATCGTCGCGATGCCGGTGCGGGTCGGCGGGTCGACGCGGGCCGTGCTGTACGCGGCGAGCAGGCGGCCCGTCGGCTTCGGGGACCGGGGGTTCGCGTCCCTGGCGCGCGTCGTCCAACGGGTCGAGCGGGACTTCGAGGTCGAGGGGGAGGTGCAGCGCAGGCTCGCCGCCGCGCTGTCCGCCGAGCGGGACGCCGACCGCGGCGCGCCCGCCGGGAGCGCCGCCGAGCTCGACGAGCTGCTGGCGGAGCTGTCGGACATCGCCGAGACGGTCGGGGACGAGGACGCGCGGCGCCGCCTGGTCGAGGTGTGCCGCCGCGCGCGGTCGCTGTCGCGCCGCCCGCCCGCGGACCGGCGCGCCGCCCCGCGGGCCCCGGCGGTCCGGCTGTCGCCCCGGGAGGTCGACGTACTGGCGGAGGTGGCGGTGGGCCGCACCAACGACGAGGTCGCCGCGGTGCTGGGCCTGCTGCCCAACACGGTCAAGTCGTACCTGAAGAGCGCCATGCGCAAGCTCGACGCCACCAACCGCGTCCAGGCGGTGCACCGCGCCCGCGAGACGGGGCTCCTCGGCCGCTGACCCCCACGCGGCGCGGGAGGTCTCTGGCAGCCCCCTCCTCGGGATGCGCGGGGGTCGGCGCGGGTGGTCCCGCCCGCGCCTCCGCCTCCCCGCGCCTTCGGGGCACTTCCGCACCACGGGGCCGAGGCCGCCCGGGACCTCCCTCCGGGGCCGCCTTCCCGGCTCCCGGGGCGCGCGTCACCGCGGGAGCCGGGCGCCCAGCTCCTCGCGCGCCCGCAGCAGCGACGGGCCGTACCAGGTGAGCAGCCGCCCGCTGACCAGCTCGGTGGATGTCCGGTGGAACGCCTCGGGGCCGTCGTCGGCGGTGAAGACGTAGGGCTCGTCGGGCAGCAGGACCAGGTCGACGTCGTCGCGGTCGATGTCGGCGAGCTCCACCCTGGGATAGCGGCCGGGGTGGTCGGCGAAGACGTTGGCCAGCCCGAGACGGCGGGCCAGGTCGCCGGTGAACGTCGCGCCGCCCACCACCATCCACGGATCGCGCCACACCGGGATCGCGACGCGCGCCGTCGGCGGCGGCACCGGGCGCGACCAGGCGCGGCGCGCCTCCACCAGCCAGCGGGGCACCGGCCAGCGCAGGGCCTCGGCGAACAGCCGCTCCATCGAGTCCAGCGCCTGCGGGACCGTCTCGATGACGGTCACCCACACCGGGACGCCGGCCGCGCGCAGCCTGCGGACGTCCAGTTCCCGGTTCTCCTCCTTGTTGGCCACGACGAGGTCGGGGCGCAGCGCCGCGACGGCGGCGCGGTCGGGGTTCTTGGTGCCGCGCACCCGGGGCACGTCGAGGTCGGCCGGGTGCGTGCACCAGTCGGTGGCACCGACGAGCGCCTCGCGCCGGGTGCGCGCGATCGCCTCGGTCAGCGAGGGCACCAGGGACACCACGCGCCGCACCGGACCGGTCAGGGGCACCGGATGCCCCATGTCGTCGTGGACCGCCACTTTGCCACCGCCTCTCCGGAAGGGTCGTCCCGGCGGCCGTCCCCTCCTCCGCCGCCGGGAGCGGGCGGGTCCGACCCAGCGGCCGGCCGGACCCGCCCGGCTCACACGTTCCTGCGGTACTGGCCGCCGACCTCGAAGAACGCTTCGGTGACCTGCTGGAGGGTGCAGACCCGGGCCGCGTCCATGAGGACCGCGAAGACGTTCTCGCCTGTGACGGCGGCCTGCTTCAGCCGTTCGAGTGCCCGGTCGGCCTCGTCGCGGTGCGCCTCCCGGAACTCCTTGACCCGCCGCAGTTGCGACTGCTTCTCCTCCTCGGTGGCGCGGGCCAGTTCGATCTTCTTGGCCGAGCCGTCGTCACCGGAGGGGTTGCGGAAGGTGTTGACGCCGACGATGGGCAGCGAGCCGTCGTGCTTGCGCTGCTCGTAGAGCATCGACTCGTCCTGGATGCGGCCGCGCTGGTAGCCGGTCTCCATCGCGCCGAGCACGCCGCCGCGCTCGCTGATCCGGTCGAACTCGGCGAGCACGGCCTCCTCGACCAGGTCGGTGAGCTCGTCGATGACGAAGGAGCCCTGGAGCGGGTTCTCGTTCATGGCCAGGCCCCACTCGCGGTTGATGATCAACTGGATGGCCAGGGCCCGGCGCACCGACTCCTCGGTGGGGGTGGTGACGGCCTCGTCGTAGGCGTTGGTGTGCAGGCTGTTGGCGTTGTCGTAGATCGCGATCAGCGCCTGCAGCGTGGTGCGGATGTCGTTGAACTGCATCTCCTGGGCGTGCAGGGACCGGCCCGACGTCTGCACGTGGTATTTGAGCTTCTGGGAGCGCTCGCCCGCGCCGTACCTGTCGCGCATGGCGACCGCCCAGATGCGGCGGGCCACCCGGCCGAGCACCGAGTACTCGGGGTCCATGCCGTTGGAGAAGAAGAACGACAGGTTGGGCGCGAAGTCGTCGACGTGCATGCCGCGGGCGAGGTAGGCCTCGACGTAGGTGAAGCCGTTGGCGAGGGTGAACGCGAGCTGGCTGATCGGGTTCGCCCCGGCCTCGGCGATGTGGTAGCCGGAGATGGACACCGAGTAGAAGTTGCGGACCTGGTTGGCGATGAACCACTCCTGGATGTCGGCCATCATCCGCAGGGAGAACTCGGTGGAGAACAGGCAGGTGTTCTGGCCCTGGTCCTCCTTGAGGATGTCGGCCTGCACCGTGCCGCGCACCGACCGCAGCGCGTGGGCGCGCAGTCCGGCGGCCTCCTCCTCGTCGGGTTCGCGGCCGTGCTCGGCGCGGAAGGCGTCGAACTGCTGGTCGATGACGGTGTTGAGGAAGAACGCCAGCACGGTCGGGGCCGGGCCGTTGATGGTCATCGACACCGAGGTGGTGGGCGCGGCCAGGTCGAACCCGGAGTACAGCTCCTTCATGTCGTCCAGGGTCGCCACCGAGACGCCGGAGGTGCCGACCTTGCCGTAGATGTCGGGGCGCGGGTCGGGGTCGCGGCCGTAGAGGGTGACGGAGTCGAACGCGGTGGACAGGCGGGTGGCGGGCTGGCCCTCCGACAGGAGTTTGAAGCGCCGGTTGGTGCGGAACGGGTCGCCCTCCCCGGCGAACATGCGGGCGGGGTCCTCGTTGTCGCGCTTGAACGGGAACACGCCCGCGGTGAACGGGAAGAAGCCGGGCAGGTTCTCCCGCCGCCAGAACGACACGAGTTCGCCGTGGTCGGTGTAGCGCGGCAGGGCGACCCGGGGGACCACGGTGCCGGACAGGGACTCGCGGGTGAGCGCGGTGCGGATCTGGCGGTCGCGCACCCTCACGACCTGCTCCTCGCCGGAGTAGGACGCCACGACGGCGGGCCAGTTCGCGATCTGGTCGGTGATGTCGGGCGGCAGCTCCCGGCGCGCCGCGGCGAGCAGTTCCTCGACGGCGGTGGTGTCGTGGCCCGCGGCGGCCAGGTCCCCGGCGGTCTCCTCCAGCCGCTGCACCCGGCGGGCGGCCTCGGCGAGCCGCCGGGTCTCGGCGCGGTAGGCGCGCACGGTCTCGGTGATCTCGGAGAGGTAGCGGATCCGGTTGGCGGGGACGACCTGGGTGATGCCGCTGGAGTGGCGGACGTCGACGCGCGGCAGGACGCCCTCGGCGACCCGGAGTCCCCGTTCGGCGAGGACGCCGCGCAGGTGCTGGTAGAGGGCGGTGACGCCGTCGTCGTTGAAGGTCGCGGCGGAGGTGCCGTACACCGGCATGTCCTCGGGGCGCGCGCCGAACGCCTCGCGGTTGCGCACCAGTTGGCGGCCCACGTCGCGCATGGCGTCCTTGGCGCCGCGCCGTTCGAACTTGTTGATCGCCACCACGTCGGCGAAGTCGAGCATGTCGATCTTCTCCAACTGGGAGGCGGCGCCGAACTCGGGGGTCATCACGTACATGGAGACGTCCACGAACGGCACGATCGCCGCGTCGCCCTGGCCGATGCCGGGGGTCTCCACGATGACCAGGTCGAATCCGGCGGCCTTGACCACGGCGATCACGTCGTCGAGGTGGTCGGGCAGTTCGCGGCTGCCGCGGGTGGCCATGGAGCGGAAGAAGATCCGGTCGCCGTCGAGGGAGTTCATGCGGATGCGGTCGCCCAGCAGCGCGCCGCCGCCGCGGCGGCGGGTGGGGTCGATCGCGAGGACCGCGATGCGCAGCTTGTCCTGCTGGTCCAGGCGGAAGCGACGCACCAGTTCGTCGGTGAGGGAGGACTTGCCGGAGCCGCCGGTACCGGTGATGCCCAGGACGGGGATGTCGGCGGCCCCGGAACGCAGCTTCCCGAGCAGGTCGTCGGGGAGGCGTCCGGTCTCGGCGCCGGTGACGGCGCGGGCCAGGGCGAGCCGGTCGCCGGAGAGGACGGCGTCGGCGTCGACCTGCCGGTGCTCCCACAGGTCGACGTCGCAGTCGCGGACGAGGGCGTTGATCATCCCGGCGAGGCCCAGCCGCTGTCCGTCCTCGGGGGAGAAGATCCGCACTCCGCGGGCGCGCAGCCGTTCGATCTCCTCGTGGACGATGACGCCGCCCCCGCCGCCGTACACCCTGACGTGGTCGGCGCCCTGTTCGCGCAGGAGTTCCACCAGGTATTCGAAGTACTCGACGTGGCCGCCCTGGTAGGAGCTGACCGCGACACCCTGGACGTCCTCCTCCAGCGCGGCGTCCACCACCTCGCGCACCGACCGGTTGTGTCCCAGGTGGATGACCTCGGCGCCCTGCGACTGCAGGATGCGGCGCATGATGTTGATCGACGCGTCGTGGCCGTCGAAGAGGCTGGACGCGGTGACGAAGCGCACGGGGTGTGCTGGACGGTGGAGTGAGCCGGACTCGGCCTTGTCACCCATCTGGATCCTCCCGGGTGGCGACAACTGGATAGTAGGATGCCCAACTAAATAGTAGGACATCCTAGTTTCTGGTGTACACACCACTCTTCTTCTTCCCGCGGATTCCGGAAACATGGCGGCGTCCCGGAGCCGCCGCACCCCGTCCGCCCGCCGAACGCCGCCCCCTCCGGAAAAACCACCCACCCAGCACATTCCTCGCGCCAACGCGGGTACCGGTGGCCGAAGCGACCATTCCCGTGCGAACGCACGGTCGTCCACTCATCCGGCCTCGATGGAAACGACATGCGGCTGCTACGCGCTCTCCTCCACGCCGGACGGCGGCGGCTGACGGCCGAGGCCCCGGCCGCGTGGGACCGCCTGTCCGGCAACGCCTGGTCGGTCGTGCACGCCATCGTCGCCGGAACGGTGGCCTGGCTGATCGCCAAGTACGTCACCGACAGCCACGAACCGTTCTTCGCGCCGATCGCGGCGGTCATCGCGCTCAACGCCGCGGGCGGGGAGCGGGGCGCCAACGCCGTCCGCCTGCTGCTGGGAGTGGTCATCGGCATCCTCGTGGGCGAACTGTCGGTGATGCTCGCCGGAGCCAACTACCAGGGCCTCGCGGTCGCCATCGGCGTGGCGATGGCGGTGGCCATCGTGGTCAACTTCGCCCGCCTGGTGATCGGTCAGGCCGCCGTCAGCGCGATCCTCATCGTGACCTTCGCCGAGGAGGCGGGACTCCACCGGTTCGCCGACGCGCTCATCGGCGCCGGAACGGCTCTCGTGATCAGCCAACTGCTGTTCCCGGTGCGGGTGGTCGCCATCCTGCGCCGCGCCGAGGCCGACGCGCTGGCGGAGATGGCGCGGATGCTCGACGACACCGGACGCGCGCTGGCCCGCGACGACAGCACCTCCACCGAGGAGACGGTCGACCGGCTGGGCGGCCTGAGCCAACCGATCGCCGACCTCACCCAGACCCGGGAGAGCAGCAGGCGCACCGTGCGCAGCTCCACCATCCGGTGGGGGGACCTGACACCGATCCTGCGCGAGGACGAGCACGTCGACCGGCTCATCTACCTGGGCGAGAGCTGTCTGACTCTGGCCCGCACCACCGCGGCCATGAGCCCCGACGAACGGCACCGGTTCGCCCCGATGGTGTGCGAGATCGCGGCGGCGCTCGACATGCTCGCCAAGGACCTCAACGGCCACGCCACCCGCCAGCGCGCGGTCGACCGGGCGCTGGAGGCCGCCCGCCCGTTCGGTGGGCGCCCCACCGACGACGACCCGTTGACCGTCTCGACGCACCTGGCCGTGCTGCTGGTCGCCACCGACATCATGCTGTTCGCCGGGATCGACCCCCATGACGTCGAGGGGGTGCTCCAGGAGGACATCGACCGGCCGCGCGTCGCCCGCCCGGCCGCGGTCCCGTGGCTGCCGTGGGTGTCGTGGCGTCCGCAGCTTCCCCTGCGCACCCGGCTGCGAACCTGGCGCGCCCGTCTTTCCGACTTCGTCTCTCGGGAAGAGAGTCGGAAGGAGAGCAGTGAGAGGGACCGACAACGGTGAGGCGCCGAGCGAAGGAGAAGGCATGCGAGCTCTGACAGTGGTACCCGGAAAGGCCGGATCGGTCGAGGTGAGCGAGGTCGACTCCCCCGTCGCGGGCGAGGGGGAGCTGCTCGTCGACGGCGTGGCGCTGGGAGTCTGCGGCACCGACCACGACATCGTCGGGGGCGAGCACGGCGCGGCCCCGCCCGGAGCGGACCGGCTGGTCCTCGGCCACGAGTCGCTGGGCCGGGTGCGCGAGGCGCCGCAGGGCAGCGGCTTCGCACCGGGCGACCTGGTGGTCGGCGTCGTCCGCCGCCCGGACCCCGAACCGTGCGGGGCGTGCGCCCACGGCGAGTTCGACGCCTGCCGCAACGGCCGGTTCACCGAGCGCGGCATCAAGGAACTCCACGGCTACGGCTCCCAGCAGTGGACGGTGGCGGCCGACTACGCCGTCCGGCTCGATCCGGACCTGGAGGAGGTCGGCGTCCTGCTGGAGCCCGCCTCGATCGTGGCCAAGGCGTGGGAGCAGATCGAGCGGATCGGCGGCCGGTCCTGGTTCGAACCGCAGCGCCTGCTCGTCACCGGAGCCGGGCCGATCGGTCTGCTGGCCGCCCTGCTCGGCGTGCAGCGCGGTCTGGAGGTGCACGTCCTCGACCAGATCGAGGAGGGGGCGAAACCGGAGCTCGTGGCGGGCCTCGACGCGACCTACCACACCGACGACATCTCGGACGTCGCCTCCGAGATCAGGCCGGACGTGATCATCGAGGCCACCGGGGCGGGGCCGCTCATCATGGAGGCGATCACCAACAACGCGGCCTTCGGGGTCGTCTGCCTCACCGGCATCTCGTCGGCCGGTCCGAAGGTCACCGTCGACGCCGGTTCGCTCAACCGCGAGATCGTCCTGGAGAACGACGCGTTCTTCGGCTCCGTCAACGCCAACCTCCGCCACTACGAACTGGCCGCGCGTGCGCTGTCGTGGGCCGACCGGTCCTGGCTGGCGGGGATGATCACCCGGCGACTGCCCCTGGAGCGCGCGCACGAGGCGTTCACCGCCGAGGGGGACGACGTGAAGGTCGTCATCGACCTGTGAGCCCGAAGAGGAACGGCGGTGCGCCGGGGACCGCCCCGGGTGACGGCGGTGCGAGGAGGGCAGACGGGTGAGCACAGAGGGAAGCAGGAGGGCCATCTTCGCCGCGCTGGCCGCGAACCTGGGCATCGCGGTCACCAAGTTCGTGGCCTACCTGCTGACGAACTCCTCCGCGATGCTGGCCGAGTCGATCCACTCCGTCGCCGACTCCGGCAACCAGGCGCTGCTGCTGGTCGGCGGGAGGAGGGCACGGCGGACCGCCACCCCCGAGCACCCGTTCGGCTACGGGCGGGCGCGCTACGTCTACGCGTTCCTCGTCGCGATCGTGCTGTTCAGCCTCGGCGGGCTGTTCGCGCTGTACGAGGCGTGGCACAAGATCAGCGACCCGCATCCGATCACCGCGTGGCACTGGGTTCCGGTCGTCGTGCTGGTCGCCGCGATCGTGATGGAGACGGGGTCGCTGCGGACCGCGGTGAAGGAGTCCGACGCGGTACGCGGCGGGGCCTCGTGGGCGCAGTTCGTCCGCCGCTCCAAGTCCCCGGAGCTTCCGGTGGTCCTGCTGGAGGACGTCGGCGCACTGCTCGGCCTGGTGTTCGCGCTGGTCGGCGTGGGCCTGACACTGCTCACCGGCGACGGCGTGTGGGACGGGCTGGGCACCGCCGCGATCGGCTTCCTGCTGGTGGCGATCGCGGTCGTGCTCGCGGTGGAGATGAACAGCCTGCTGATCGGGGAGTCGGCGACCCCCGAGCACGTCCGGAGCATCGAGGAAGCGCTGCTGGACAGCGACGACATCCCCGCCCTGATCCACATGCGCACCCTGCACCTGGGACCGGACGAGTTGCTGGTGGCGGCCAAGATCGCCGTCGACGTCAGGAACGACGCCCGCGAGATCGTCCGCGCGGTCAACGGCGCCGAGGCCCGGATCCGCGCGGCGGTCCCGATCGCCCGGATGATCTACCTGGAGCCCGACCTGCCGCGCGAGGAGGACCGTGCCGGCCGACCGTCCCCGGGACGGCTTCCTCGCTCGGACTCCCGGTAGGTCGCGCCCCTGGCGGTCCCGGCGGCACACGCGACGTCGCTGACGCCGGTCCTGGCGGAGCCGTGCCGGGCGATCCGCTCCGCTCGCTCCGTTCCCACCGTGTGGCTCCACGACCGATCCGGTTCCTCCGGTCCCGGAACAACCGCGCACGCCCGGGGCGGCCCGCGCCGAACCGCTCCGCCGGGTCCGTCTCCCGTCGCCGAGAAAAGACAGGGACGGCTACCCGGGAACTCCGCATCGGATTTCCCGGTTCGACAAAGACACTCCGAAAGGACGCAAAGGCTTTCCACGGAATTTTTACTGACACTGCCACCCAAAGGCGACAACCGTCTCACCAGGGAAAATGCGGCGATAAATGTTTGGTGCGACATCTGTCGGAAATCAGAGAACAGAGTCCGAAAAAGGATTCTCCGTGCTACACACAGAGCGCGGCACCGACCCTAAGGATTCGGGGGAGTCATGAAGAGATTTCTTGTCGCACTCGGCCTGTCCCTCTCCCTGGTGGCCGTCCCGTCCACCAGCACCGCCATCGCGGAGGAGGCTCCGGCGACGGTCCAGGCCGCGGCCGTCTCCGTGGCCGAGCAGCAGATGCCCCAGCAGCAACAGCAGCAGGACGACTGGGACGGCTGGGGCCTGTGGGGCCTGGTCGGACTCCTGGGGCTCCTGGGGCTGCTCGGCATGCGCAAGAGCAAGGAGCAGCAGGGCAGCTCCGCCGCCGGACGCGGCATGCCGCCGCGTTGACGCCCCGCACGGCCCCGGCGAAGCACCCGTCCCCGGCTCTCGCCGCACCGGGGACGGGACCGGCCTCCTCCCCTCCCGAGGAGGGGAGGAGGTTCACGCGTGCCCGCTCCGGCCTACAGCAGGGGCCGCCACGGCGCCAGGACGGCCTCGCTGAACTTGGCCATGAACGGACGCCGCTGCCACTCGTCGAGTGTCAGCGGGCGGGCGTTGGCAAGGTCGTTGGCGAACACCTTCTCCAGGCGGGCCGCGACCCCGTCGTCGATGATCTCCACGTTGATCTCGTAGTTGCCGGTGAGGCTCAGCCGGTCGACGTTGGCGGTGCCGACCGTGCTCCAGTGGCCGTCGATGGTGGCGGTCTTGGCGTGCACCATGGCGTCCCGGTACAGCCACAGGCGGACGCCGCCGCGCAGCAGCGCCGTGTAGCAGCCGCGCGACAACCAGTCGGCGATGACGTGGTTGGACCGCTCCGGCACCAGGATGTTCACGTCCACCCCGCGGTGGGCAGCGGCGATCAGCGCGCTCAGGATCTCCCGGTCGGGAATGAAGTACGCCTGGGTGATGAGGATGCGCTCCTTGGCCCGGTCGATCGCCTCCAGGTACATCCCGCGGATGGGGTAGATGAGCACCTCGGGAACGTTGCGGTGGGCGCGGATGCGCGAGTGCCAGTGGTCGGTGCCGACGTCCTCCAGACGCGGCTGCCCGCTCCTGCGGTTGGCGTTCCAGAAGTCGCAGAAGGCGTTCTCCAACTCCCACACCGCCGGGCCGACCAGGCGCAGGTGCGTGTCCCGCCACTCGGTGGCGTACACCGCCCCCACGTTGTAGCCGCCGACGAACCCGGTCCGGCCGTCCACGGTGAGGATCTTGCGGTGGTCGCGTCCGAACTTGCGCACGTTCAGCAGCAGCATCCCGGGCCGGAACGCCGGGTAGCGGATGACGTTGACCGTAGCCGGGAACTCGAAGAACCGCCTGGGCACCACGAGGTTGGCGAACCCGTCGTAGATGACGAAGACCTCGACGCCCCGCTCGGCGGCCTCGATCAGCGCCTGTTTGAACTCCGCCCCCACACCGTCGCCCTTGAGAATGTAGGACTCGAACAGGATGCGGTGCCGCGCGGACCGGATCGCCGCCAGCATGTCCCGGTAGACGTCCTCACCGTAGGTGTAGACCGCGACCGCGGTCCCGTCCACCGCCGCCTCCGCGGGCTCGGTCCGCGGGAACACCGCCCGGCGCGGACGGACCCGCTTGCGCCAGGTGTCGATGGCGACGAGCGCGGCGGCGACCCCCAACTGGGCCGCGAGCACACCGAGCAGGACCCGCCTGATGACGGTCATGACGGTCTTTCGTCGCACCACTTCTGTCGTCTCCCGTTCCGTGCGCGCCGTTCGTGGTCGCGGCCCGCCCCGACCACCGCGGACCGGGGCCGCCCGAGTCCTCCCCGCTCCGCCGATGGGTCTCCCTGTTCTCCCATACCGCCCGTGACTCGGAGCCAATCGTCGGACACGCATCGTGATGGCACCGTTTTCGCGGGTGAGACGTCTGGTGCGAGGAAGATCCCGGTCGGCACCCCTACCAACCCAACCGTACTGACCGCCCGGTTCGAGGGAGGACACCTCTCCGGCGGTCCTCTCCCAACCACGGGACGGGCTCTCCGGCAGCGCCGTCAGGATCACCCTCGCGGTCGCCGTACCGCTCATCGCCGTCACGGGAGCCGCCGTCCCGTTCCCGGCGGGCCGACCCGCCCCGCCGGAGCCGTCCGGGAGACCACGGCGGCCCCGGCGTCCCGGAAATGTCACCGCCGTGTGGCACAGTGTCGCCACTGATCCCTATCCAGGAGAGCGGACATGGCCTTCCTGCTGTTCATCGGCACACGCAAGGGCGTCTTCCGGGCGATCAGCGACGACCGGCGCACCTGGGAGGTGCGCGGTCCGCTGCGGCTCGCCGCCGAGGAGCACATCAACGTCGCGGGAGTGTACGCGGTCGGCGTCAACCCGCACACCCGCCGCGTCCTCGTCAGTGCCGAGAGCACGCACTTCGGCCCCAGCGTGTGGTTCAGCGACGACCTGGGCGACAGCTGGAACGAGCCCGACCGGGCGCCGATCGCCTTCCCCGAGGACGTCGACGCCTCCTTCACCCGCGTGTGGCAGTTCGCCTTCGGCGACGATCCCGACACCGTGTACGCGGGTGTCGAGCCCACGGCGCTGTTCACCTCCACCGACGGCGGCACCAGCTTCGAGCTGGTCCGGTCGCTGTGGGACCACCCGCACCGGTCGGGCTGGTACCCCGGCGCGGGCGGCGCGGCCATCCACACCGTGCTGCCCGGACGGGTGCGCGCCGACGGCGTCGACCCGCGGGCCGTGACCGTGGCCATGTCCACCGGCGGCGTCTACCAGACCCGCGACGGCGGCACGACGTGGACCGCCGCCAACCGGGGCATCAGCGCCGTCTTCATGCCCGACCAGTTCCCCGAGTACGGGCAGTGCGTGCACAAGGTGTCGGTCGGCTCCGACGGCGTGTTCTACGCGCAGAACCACCACGGCGTCTACCGCACCGCCGACCCGGCGGCCGGATGGACGTCCATCGCCGACGGCCTGCCCAGCGACTTCGGCTTCGCCGTGGTCGCCCACCCGCGCGTTCCCGGAACCGCGCTGAACTTCCCGGTGATCAGCCAGACGGTCCACCTGCCCCCGGAACACCGCCTCCAGGTCCAGCGCACCGACGACGGCGGAGCCACCTGGCGGCCGATGACCGACGGCCTCCCGACGGAGCCGTACTACGGCATCGTGCTGCGCGACGCGGCGTGCACCGACAGCTCGGACCTCCCCGGGTTCTACTTCGGCACCCGCACCGGGGACGTCTACGCGGCCGTCGACGGCGACCGGTGGCACCGGGTCGCCGCGCACCTGCCGGACGTGCTGTGCGTGCGCGCCGTCGAGGTGTGACCGCCATGGATGTGACGGTCTTCCTGCCGCAGGCGCTGCGGGCCGAGTCGGACGGAGCCGCCCGCGTCACCGTGTCGGTGGACGGCGACGACGAGGTGCCGCTGCGCCGGGTCCTCGACAACCTGGTGGCGCGGTACCCCCGCCTGGACCGGCGGCTGCGCGACGAACGCGGTCGGCTGCGGCGCTACGTCAACGTGTTCGTCGGCGACGACGAGTGCCGCGCACTGGCCGGTCTGGACACCCCGGTCCCGGCCGGAACCGAGATCCGGGTACTGCCGTCGGTGGCGGGCGGCTGACCCACCGGGACCGGCGGCGAAGGCGTCCCGGGCGCCTCGCGGGTGGCCAGTTCCGGGAACCGGGGGGAGGTTCCCAGACACCCCCGACCCCAGGGGTCCTGTGGCCTCGGCCCGAGGGTGGTTTTCGGGTGGCCTCGGCTCCGGGGGGCCGAGGTCCAAGCCCTTCTGGGTCGGGGGCGTCCGAAGCCCCCTGCGGGGCTGAGGCCGCCCTGTTCTCCGGGCTCCGGGTCACCCTTCCGAGGGGAGTCACTACGCTGTGCCTTCGAGCCATCCCATCCAGTCGGAGGCACATCCGCGATGAACCGTTCCGCCACGACCGTGACCGCAGGTCTGCTCAGCGCAGTGCTCCTGGCGACCACCACGGCCTGCCAGTCCGAGGACTCCCCGGAGGCCGCCCCCTCCGTCGCCGACGTCACGGGGGCGACCCTGCACACCAGCCTCGGCGACATCGAGGTGGTGCTGTTCCCCGAGGAGGCGCCCGAGACGGTGGCGAACTTCGTGGGACTGGCCGAGGGCGACAAGGCCACCAACCCGACCACCGGAAGCGACCGGTTCTACGACGGTACGGTCTTCCACCGGGTCATCCCCGACTTCATGATCCAGGGCGGCGACCCCGAAGGCACCGGGCGGGGCGGTCCCGGCTACACCTTCGCCGACGAGATCCACCCCGACCTCGTGTTCGACGAGCCGGGCAAGCTCGCCATGGCCAACTCCGGCCCCGACACCAACGGGTCGCAGTTCTTCGTCACCACGGCCGAGACTCCCTGGCTGGACGGCCGACACACCATCTTCGGGGAGGTCGCCGACAGCACCAGCCTCGACGTGGCCGTCGCCATCTCGCTGGTTCCCACCGACGACTCCGACCGGCCCGCCGAGGACGTCGTGCTGGAGTCGGTGACCGTCCACCGCTCCGACGACTGACCCCGGCCCGCCGTCCCGCTCCCGTTCCGGCGGGAGCGGGACGGCGGGGCAGCCACTCCCCCGCCGGATAGGCACGGACGATCCGGGTAGTGGAGGTGTCCCGCGGCCTCGACCGCGAGGCGGCGCCACGGACACCGGTCGGCAGGGGAGGTTCGAGATGGCGGCTCCGCAGCACCGATCCCGACTCGGCGGCGCTTCGCACCGGTGATGGCGCACGGCACGGGGCCCGACCCCGGACGGAGCCGCCCCCTCCCCGTCCGTGGCGGCCTCACCAGCGAGGAAGCCGCCGAACGGCTGCGCCGCGACGGCCGCAACACCCCGCCCGCGCCCCGGCGGACCCTTCCCCTTCTGCTGCTCCTCAGCGAGTTCACGCACTTCTTCGCCGTGCTGCTGTGGGGCGCTGCGGCGCTGGCGCTCATCGCCGGACTGCCGGAGGCGGCCCTGGCCGTTGTCACCGTGATCGCGGTCAGCGGCGGATTCGCGTTCGTCCAGGACTACTGGGCCGACCGGGTCAGGCAGCGCGTCCTCGCGCGTGTGCCCGCGGCGGCGACCGTGGTCCGCGACGGCCGGTTGACCCGCGTCGAGGCCACCGACCTGGTCCGCGGCGACGTGGTGCTGCTCGGCGCGGGCGACCGCGTCCCCGCCGACCTGCGCCTCACCGAGGCGCACGGGCTGGCCGTGGACGAGGCTCCGCTGACCGGGCGGCGCACGGCGGCGCCCCGCGGCGACGGCGACACCGTGTTCGCCGGAACCCACGTGGTGGCGGGCGAGGCCGAGGGGGTTGTGGTCACCACCGGCCCGTGGACCCGGCTCGGCCAGGACGTCTCCCCGCTGCGCCAGGCGCGCCGCCCCTCCGGTCCGCTGACCCGGGACCTGCGGGACCTGGTCACGTTCGCCTCGGGTGCGGCGGCGGGCGTCGCCCTGCTGCTGCTCCTGCTCTCCTTCGCGTTGGGCGTCCCAGCCTCCGCGGGCTTCCTTCCCGCCGTCGGCGCGGCGGTCGCTCTCGTGCCGCTGGGTCTGCTGCCCGCCGTCAACCTCTGCCTGGCCTGGACCGCGCAGCGGATGGCGCGCGCGGACACGCTGACGCGCCGCCCGGAGGCGACCGAGCGGCTCGGCGCGGCCACGTTCCTGTGCGTCCACCAGACCGGGCTGCTCACCCGGGGCGAACCGGTCGCGGTCGAGGTGTGGACCCCCGGGGGCACCGTGCACGTGGCGGGCGAGGGGTACGTGCCCGAGGGGAGTCTGGTCGGTGACGGCCCCGCCTTGGCCGCCGCCCACGACCTGGCCATGTCGGCCGCGCTGTGTTCCGGCGGCGGCATCCGGTTCACCGACGGGCGCTGGCAGCCGGTCGGCGACCCGATGGAGGCCGCCCTGCACGTACTGGCCGGACGGACCGGCGCGGACACACCGCTCTCCGCGGTGGAGCGCCGCTACCCGTTCGACCCGGACCGCCGTCGCGCCTCGGCGTTCGCCAAGGGGTCGGTGCACGTCAAAGGGGCTCCCGACGCCGTGCTGCCGCGCTGTCGGAACCCGGAGGGCGCCGAGGAGGCGCTCGCCGACCTGGCCGGGCGCGGACTTCGGGTGCTGGCGGTGGCCCGCCGCGACCTCGCCGCCCCACCGGAGCGGGCCGACGCCGCCGAGCAGGACCTCACCCTGCTCGGACTGGTCGGCCTGGACGACCCGCCGCGGCCCGACGCCCGCGCGGCGCTGGCCCGCTGCCGCCGGGCGGGCCTGTGGGTGGCGCTGGTGACCGGCGACGATCCGCGCACCGCCCGTGCCGTGGCCCGCGCGGTCGGCCTGACCGAGACGGACGACGCGCCCGTGCTCACCGGCGCGGACCTGCCCCAGGACCTGCGCGGCATCGAGGAACTGCTGGACCGGGACGGCGCGGTGGTCGCCCGGGCCTCCCCCGAGGACCGGCGGCGCATCACCGTCGCCCTGCAGCACCGCGAGCACGTCGTCGTCACCACCGGCGACGGCCCTGACGACGCCGCGGCGCTGCGCCGCGCCGACGTGGGAGCGGCCTCGGGCACGACAGGCGCCGACACCGCCCGGGACGCCGCCGACCTCGTCCTCCTCGACAACCGCCTCGCGGCGATCGCCGCGGCCGTGGAACTGGGCCGTGCCGCCCGCGTCAACCTGCGCCGCGTCCTCACCTACCGACTGACCGGCGTCGTCGCCGTGACCGTGCCGTTCCTGGTGTGGGCGGCCACCGGCGACGCGGTGCCGCTCGCGCTGGGCGTCCTCCAGGTTCTCGCCCTGGACGTGGGCGTCGACCTGCTTCCGGCGCTCGCGCTCGGCGCGGAACCGCCGGGCCGCGCCACGACGCGCACGGGCCCTCCGGCCGGGGAGCCGGTGGTGGACCGACGGCTGGCGGTCCGGGTCCTCGGGGTGCTCGGCCCGGTGGAGGCCGTCACGGCGATGTTCGCGTTCCTCGTCGTGCTGGGGGTCGGCGGCTGGGAGTGGGGGACCGCCCCCGCGCCGTCCCTGCTGGCCCAGGCGTCGGGCGCCGCCTTCGCCACGGTCGCGCTGGGACAGGCCGCCACCGCGCTGGCCTGCCGCAGCGAGACCGAACCGTTCGACGTCGGTCCCTGGTCGGGCAACCCGCTGCTGCTGGGCGCGGTCGGCGCGCAACTGCTGCTGCTGTGGGTGCTCCTCACCGTGCCGCCGCTGCCCGAACAGTTGGGCGCCTCGGTGCCGCCCGGCTACGTGTGGCCCGCGGTTCTGTGCGTGGTCCCGGCGCTGCTGGCCGCCGACACCATCCACAAGGTGGTCCGGGCGCGCCGCTCCTGACCCGCCCGGGTCACCCGCTGTGCGGGACCCCCGAGACCAGACCGCCGTCGACCACGAACTCCGCGCCGGTGCAGTACGCCGAGTCGTCGGCGGCCAGGAACACCACCAGGGGCGCCACATCGCCCGGTTCGGCGGCGCGGCCGAGCGGGATCTGCAGGACTTCGGGGTCGAGGTTCTCCGTCATGGCCGTCCTGACGAACCCCGGGTGGACGGAGTTGACCCGGATGCCGTGCCGACCGAGTTCCACGGCCGCCGACTTGGTGAGGCCGCGCACCCCGAACTTGGCGGCGACGTAGCCGTGCAGTCCCGCGCTGCCGCGCAGTCCCTCGACGGAGGAGACGTTGACGATGGAACCGCCGCCGCGCTCCCGCAGCGCGGGAACGGCGGCCCTCATGCCCAGGAAGGTTCCGGTCAGGTTGACCGCGAGGGCGCCGTTCCACTGGTCGAGGGTGTGCTCCTCCAGGGGCGCGCCCACCGCGATCCCCGCGTTGTTGACCAGGACGTCGAGGCCGCCGAACGTCTGCCGCGCCTCGGTCACGGCGGTCCGCCAGGCGTCGGCGTCGGTCACGTCCAGGTACACGTAGTGGGCGGAGTCCCCGAGTTCCTCGGAGAGCCTGCGGCCCTCCGCTTCCAGCAGGTCGCCGATGACGACGCCCGCGCCCTCGTCTGCCAGCGCCCGGGCGCAGGCGGCGCCCAGTCCGCGGGCCGCTCCGCTGATCAGCACGGTCTTTCCGGTGAGGCGTGCCATGTGTCTCCCCGTGGTCGAGGTCGATGCGTCCCGACCCCTCTTCCCGCGCGTCCACCGGCCAACCAACGCCCAAGTCGGCGGCGGGGCGCCCGGAGCGGGCGGGGCGGGCGCCGCGCGCGGATGCCCGTCCCGGCGCCGGCCCGCTCCCTCCGAGCCCCTTCACCGTGCTCCGCCCTCCCCGGGGCCGCCCTCGGCGCTCCTCGCACGGTCCGCTGTCAGCTCGTGAGGAGCTCCTTGATCAGGACCGCCACCTGGTCGGTCTCGACCAGGAAGCCGTCGTGGCCCGCCGCCGACTCGATGACGCGGACCTCGTCGACTCCGGGGATGCCCGCCGCCAGCTCCCGCTGCTGGGCCAGCGGGTACAGGTGGTCGCTGCTGACCCCGCCGACCATGGTGCGCGCGGTGACGCGGCGCAGCGCCTCGGCGACCCCGCCGCGGCCCCGGCCCACGTCGTGGGTGTTCATGGCCCGGGTGAGCACCACGTAGCTGCCCGCGTCGAAGCGGCGGGCCAGTTTGGCCGCGTGGTGGTCCAGGTAGGACTCGACGGCGAACCGGCCGTCCGCCATCGGGTCCTCGCCGTCCTGGGCGGAGCGCCCGAAACGCTCGTCGAACTCGGTGGCCCCCCGGTAGGTGATGTGCGCGACGCGCCGGGCGATGCCCATACCGGCGACCGGTCCGGGGCCGGGCCGGTCGTAGTAGTCGCCGCCGTGCCAGTTCGGGTCGGACCGGATGGCGTGCAGTTGGGGCGCGGCCCACGCGATCTGCTGTGCGGAGCTGGCCGCGGGGCTGGCCAGCAGCAGCAGCCTGCGCACCCGCTCGGGGTGGGAGGCCGCCCACTCCAGGGCGCGCATACCGCCCATGGAGCCGCCGAGAACCGCGGCCCACGCGTCGATGCCGAACTCGCGCAGCAGGGCGAGTTCGGCGTGCACGGTGTCGCGGATGGTGATGCGGGGAAACCGGGAGCCCCAGGGCCTGCCGTCGGGTGCGGTCGACGACGGGCCGGTGCTGCCCTGGCAGCCGCCCAGCGCGTTGGGGGCGACCACGAAGTACCGGTTGGTGTCCAGCGGCAGGCCGGGGCCGATGATGCCCTCCCACCAGCCGGGGCTGGGGTGGCCGGGGCCCTCGGGGCCCACCACGTGGCTGTCCCCGGTCAGGGCGTGCAGGACCAGGACCGCGTTGGAGCGGTCCGCGTTGAGCCTCCCCCACGTCTCGTAGGCCAGGCGGACGCCGGGCAGCTCGCCGCCGGTCTCCAGCGGGAGCGGATCGGCGAGCTCCACCCAGTGCCGGTCCCCCGGCGGGTCCCCCTCCCGCCACGCCCCGGTGGCGGGAGGGGGACCGGCGGTGCCTTCGCTCACTGGTGCGCCTTGGCCGCGCGCAGACCGGCCTCCAGGTCCGCTCGCAGGTCGTCGACGTGCTCCAGGCCCACGGACAGCCGCACGAGACCGGGGGTGACCCCGCCCGCGAGCTGCTCCTCGGGGGTGAGCTGGCTGTGCGTGGTGCTGGCCGGGTGGACGATCAGGCTGCGCACGTCACCGATGTTGACGAGCTGGCTGAACAGCTCCGTGCCGTCCACCAGCGCCCGTCCCGCGTCGACACCGCCGCGCAGCTCGAAGGAGACGATCGCGCCCGCGCCCCTGGGCAGGTACTTCTGGGCGGCGGCGTAGTAGGGGCTGGAGGGCAGGCCGGGGTAGTAGACCCTCTCGACCTCGTCGCGGGACTCCAGCCACTCGGCGAGGGCCTGGGCGTTGGCGACGTGCCGGTCCATGCGCAGCGACAGCGTCTCGACGCCCTGCAGGATCAGGAAGCTGTTGAGCGGGGCGATGGCCGCGCCGGTGTCGCGCAGCAGCTGCACCCGCAGCTTGGC
The DNA here is from genome assembly GCF_003574835.2 of Thermobifida halotolerans. NCBI lineage: Bacteria > Bacillati > Actinomycetota > Actinomycetes > Streptosporangiales > Nocardiopsidaceae > Thermobifida > Thermobifida halotolerans. The sequence continues at coordinate 3,978,345 of NZ_CP063196.1, forward strand.
GGCGTAGGCGCCCGGGCCGAGGGCCTCCCAGTACTTCAGGCCGTGGTAGCTGGGGTCGGGCTCGACGAAGCCGGGGAAGCGGTCGCCGTGCGCGCCGAAGTCGAAGGTGCCGCCGTCGACGACGACGCCCGCGACGGTGGTGCCGTGGCCGCCGAGGAACTTGGTGGCCGAGTGGACCACGATGTCCGCGCCGTGCTCGATGGGTCGCAGCAGGTAGGGCGTGGGCACGGTGTTGTCCACCATCAGCGGCACGCCGACCTCGTGGGCGGCGTCGGCCACGCCGCGCACGTCGAGCACGTTGTTGGCCGGGTTGGGCAGGCTCTCGGCGAAGAACAGCCTGGTGTTGTCGCGGGCCGCCGCGCGCCAGGCGTCGAGGTCGTCCTGGTTCTCCAGGAAGGTCACCTCGATGCCGAGCTTGGGCAGGGTGTAGCGGAACAGGTTGTAGGTACCGCCGTACAGCGACGGGCTGGCCACGATGTGGTCGCCCGCACCGGCCAGGTTGAGGACGGCGGCGGTGATGGCGGCCGACCCGGACGCGAACGCGACCGCCGCGGCGCCGCCCTCCAGGGCGGCCAGGCGCTGCTCCAGCACGTCCTGGGTGGGGTTCATGATCCGGGTGTAGATGTTGCCGGACTCGGCGAGGCTGAACAGGTCGGCGCCGTGCTGGGTGTCCCGGAAGACATACGAGGTGGTCTGGTAGATCGGGGTGGCCCGCGCGTTCGTGGCCGGGTCGGGTGCGGCTCCGGAGTGGATCTGCTTGGTCTCGAACGACCACTCTCCGGCCTCGGCGGATTCGGGCGTGGTGTCTTCAGCGGTCATGGTGCTCCTGTCGAAACGCACTGCTGGGCGGTACGGGAAGGCGGGTGACGGCACGGGCGGACCGGGCCGGGTGCGGTCGGCGGTCCGGTGCTGACGTGCGGTTGGCGCGCGCCGGTGGCTGCGGGAGACGTCCGGGAAAGAGGCGTCGCTGATCAGCGCATGCCGCGACAGAGCATGCTGCTCACGCGTGCGTAGTCGACGTGTCGGCGCGAGACGAGCTCAACCATGACAACGAGGTTAACCGCAGTCTCAGGATTCCGTCCAGGAGTCTCACATTCCGGACGCGGGTGCCTGTCGGCCCCGGCCGTGGCCCCGCGCGCCCGCCGCGTCGGACGGCGGTCGTGCGTGTCGCCATGCTGGGTCCGTTCGAACTGCGGGACAGGGACCGCCACCCTGTCGACCTGGGCGGACGCAGGGTCGCGGCCCTGGTCGCGCGCCTCGCCCCGGCCCCCGGCGCGCTCGTGTCCACCGACACGCTGGTCGCGGCCCTGTGGGACGGCTCCTCCGACCGTGGCGGCGCCAACGCGGTGCAGCGCCCGGTGTCGCGCGCCCGTCGGGTGATGCGGGAGCACGGCGCGGACGACCTGGCGATCGTCTCGCGGCGGGGCGGCTACCTGCTCGACGTCGACCCCGGGAGGTGGACGTCGTCGCCTTCGGGCGGCTGGCCGCCGCTGACCGAACCGCCGTCCTTCGGCTGGAACCGCTTCGACCGACTGGCCGCCGCCCTGCCCGCGGACCGGACGCTGCTGGTCCTGGACAACTGCGAGTACCTGGTCGACGAGGTCGCCGCGTTCGTCCACCGCCTGCCGGGCCGCTGCCCGGGGTTCGCCGTTGACGTGGACACGGCGGGAGCGGTCGTCGAGATCTGCCGTCGGCTGGACGGGCTGCCGCTGGCCATCGAGTTGGCCGCCGCCCGGATGCGCACGATGACCGCCCACCACATCGCCGACCGCCTCGACGACCGGTTCCGGCTGCTCTCCGGCGGCAGCCGCACCTCGACCGCACGGCACCGCACCCTGCGCGCGGTGCTGGACTGGAGCTGGCACCTCCTCGAAGACGCCGAGCGGACACTGGCCCGGCGGCTGTCGGTCATGGTCGGCGACGCGACCGCCGAATCGGCCGCGCGGGTGTGCGCCGGAGCGGACCTGGCCCCCGACGACGTGCTCTACCCGCTGTCCTCCCCGGCCGAGAGATCGCTCGTGCGGGTGGTGGAGCAGGCGCCGGGGAGGCCGCGCGGCTGCTCGGCGAGGCGGTGCGGTTGCGCGGGGGGCGCGACGACGGCAGTCCGCGGGTGCGGTCCCTGACCGCGTCGCTGCGCGCGGCGCTCGGCGACGACGGGTACCTGCGGCACTACCGGGCCGGGTGCGGGAGTGCCAAGTTAGGGGTGTAACTGTTTTTCCTGGTCAGTGGCGTGTCGCGCTGAGGCGGCCGTCGAAGGTGATGGCGAAGGCGTTCAACGCGCGCTTCCAGCGGGCGCTCCAGCGTTTGCGGCCGGTGCCCTTGGGATCCAGGCTCGTCAACGCCAGATAGACGCACTTGAACGCGGCCTGCTCGCCGGGGGGGTGCCCGCGTGCCTTGACCGCGCGGCGGATACGGGCGTTGATCGACTTCGATCGCGTTGGTGGTGCAGACGATGCGTCGAATCTCGATGTCGAAGACCAGGAACGGCACCCTCTCGGCCCAGGCGTGGCCTCCGTTCGAAACGGAGCGGTAGGCAACTTCCATGTGACATGCGCCACACACATTTTCCATCCTTGCCGTTGCGGGGGAGAGGCCGACAGCACACCACCACCGCGGCCCCCGAGGGCGCCCTGGACGCCGACGGGTGGTCCGATCACCCCGGTCCGGCCCCGCCGCCGGAGTCTGCGCCCCCGGACCGGGCGGACGGCCCGGTTCCCGCTTTCCCCGCGTGTCCCCACCGTGCTATTGAAACGAACAAATCACTGGATCCGCCCGGCACCGCTCCCCCTCGCGGTGCCGGTCGCCCCTCGGACGCGGGACCCACCGCCAGCCGCCCGGAGAGACGGTCTCCGCCTCTCCGCCCCAGAATCCCGGGAAAGCCAGGAAGCAGGGGGAACACCGTCCCCAGGGACATCTCGGGCGATTCCGGCACGGATCGGTTCCCGCTGCCTCTTCCCTCCCTCCTGCGGTCCGATATAGCTTTGAAACGATCAAATTCGTAGGATCGCCCAGCCGTTCCCCCACACTCCCGGCACCGAGAGGACCCATGCGGATCGCGCTGTTCATCACCTGTGTGAACGACACCCTGTTCCCGCGCACCGGCCAGGCCGTCGTACGGCTGCTGGAGCGGCTGGGCCACGAGGCGGTGTTCCCGACCGAGCAGACCTGCTGCGGACAGATGCACTTCAACACCGGCTACCGCCGCGACGCCCAGAAACTGGCGGTGCGCTTCGTGCGGACCTTCGCCGACCACGACGTGGTCCTCGCCCCGTCGGGCTCGTGCGCGGCCATGATCCGCGACAACTACGCCCGACTGGGGCGGACCGGCAGCCGCCTGGAGCGCGCCGCCGCCGAGGTCGCCCCCCGCGTGCTCGACCTGTCCGAACTCCTGGTGGACGTCCTCGGCGTCACCGACGTGGGCGCCTACTTCCCGCACCGGGTCGCCTACCACCCCACCTGCCACGGCATGCGCCTGCTCGGCCTGGGCGACCGCCCCACCCGGCTGCTGCGCGCGGTGCGCGGCCTGGAACTGGTGGAACTGGCCGACGCCGAGGAGTGCTGCGGCTTCGGCGGCACCTTCGCGGTGAAGAACCCGGACGTGTCCGCCGCGATGGGCTGGGACAAGGCCCGCAACGTCGCCGCCACCGGCGCGGAGGTGCTGTGCGCCGTGGACAACTCCTGCCTCATGCACATCGGCGGCACCCTGCGGCGGCAGCGCTCCGGAGTGCGGGTCATGCACCTCGCCGAGATCCTCGCCTCGACCGAGAAGGAGCCCGCCCGGTGAGTGGAACCTTCCTGGGAATGCCCGCGTTCCCGACAGCCGCCGAGTCCGCCGTCGCCGACCCGCAACTCCGCCACAACCTGCGCAAGGCCACCCGCACCATTCGCCGCACCCGCCGCACGGTGGTCGGGGAGGTCGACGACTGGGCCGGACTGCGCGCGGCGGGCGCGGCGATCAAGGACCGCACGCTGCGTCACCTGGACCGCCACCTGGAGCGGTTGGAGGAGGCGGTCACCGCCGCGGGCGGGCACGTGCACTGGGCCGCCGACGCCGACGAGGCCAACGCCATCGTCACCGGCCTGGTACGGGCCACCGGCGAGAGCGAGGTGGTCAAGGTCAAGTCGATGGCCACCCAGGAGATCGGCCTCAACGAGGCGCTGGCCGCCGCCGGGATCACCGCCTACGAGACCGACCTGGCCGAACTCATCGTGCAGCTCGGCGAGGACCGCCCCTCCCACATCCTGGTCCCCGCGATCCACCGCAACCGCGCCGAGATCCGCGAGATCTTCCTGCGCACCATGGCCGACTGGGGGGTGCCCGCACCCGACGACCTCACCGACGACCCGCGCGCGCTCGCCGAGGCCGCCCGCAGGCACCTGCGCGACCGGTTCCTCACCACCAGGGTCGCGGTGTCGGGCGCGAACTTCGCGGTCGCCGAGACCGGCACCCTCGTGGTGCTGGAGTCCGAGGGCAACGGCCGGATGTGCCTGACCCTGCCCGAGACGCTGATCTCGGTGGTGGGCATCGAGAAACTGGTGCCCACCTGGCAGGACCTGGAGGTGTTCCTGCGCCTGCTGCCGCGCTCCTCCACCGGCGAGCGCATGAACCCCTACACCTCGATGTGGACCGGCGTCGCCCCCGGCGACGGGCCCCGGGAGTTCCACCTGGTGCTGCTGGACAACGGGCGCACCGACGTGCTCGCCGACGAGGTGGGCCGCCAGGCGCTGCGCTGCATCCGCTGCTCGGCCTGCCTGAACGTGTGCCCCGTCTACGAGCGGACCGGCGGCCACGCCTACGGCTCGGTCTACCCCGGGCCGATCGGCGCGATCCTCACCCCGCAACTGCGCGGCACCGCCTCCGAGGTGGACGCGTCCCTGCCGTACGCGTCGTCGCTGTGCGGCGCGTGCTTCGAGGTGTGCCCGGTGGCGATCGACATTCCCGAGGTGCTGGTGCACCTGCGTGAACGGGTCGTCGAGCAGGGCGGCCGTCCGGGGGAGCGCGCGGTGATGGCCGCCGCCTCCTGGGCGTTCGGCGACGAGCGCCGCCTGGGCTGGGCGCAGCGCACGGCGGGCGGGGCGCGGTCGCTGGTGCCGCGGCGGCTGCCGCTGGGCCCGGCGGTGGCCTGGACCGACACCCGGGACCTGCCCGAGATCCCGCCCGAACCGTTCCGGGACTGGTGGGCGCGGCGTGAGAAGGAGGATGGACGGTGAGCGGATCGCGGGAGCGCATCCTGGCCAGGGTGCGGGCGGCGCTGGCGGACGTGCCGCGCGACGAGGAGCCCGCGGAGGTCGCGGTGCCGCCCGGACGGGCCGCGACCGACCTGGTGGACCTGTTCGTGGACCGGTTGGAGCACTACCGGGCGCGTCCGCACCGGGTGCGCGCCGCCGACCTGCCCGAGGCGGTGGCCGCGGCGCTGCGGCGGCGCGGGGCCGGGCGCGTGGTGGCGCCCGCCGACCTGCCCGGAACCTGGACGGAGCGGGCCGAGACGGCCGTGGTCGCCGACGGCGGTCTCGACCTGGCCGCGCTCGACGCGGTGGACGGGGTGATCACCGGGTGCGCCGTGGCCGTGGCCGAGACCGGCACGATCGTGCTGGACGGGGGCGCGGCCCAGGGGCGGCGGGCGCTGACCCTGGTGCCCGACTACCACCTGTGCGTGGTGCACGCCGACCAGATCGTGCCGGACGTGCCCGACGCGGTGGCGCGCCTGTCCCCCACCCGCCCGCTGACCTGGATCAGCGGCCCGTCGGCCACCAGCGACATCGAACTCGACCGCGTGGAGGGCGTGCACGGCCCCCGGACCCTGGAGGTACTGGTCGTCTCCCCGTGATCCTGTCACCGCGGTCACCCCGGACTCCCGGAGTGACCGCGGGAGCGGACAGGCAGCGGACCGCTCCTCCGCAGCTCGGCCCCGCCGGGTTCAACGGGGAGTGACCAGCCTCTGCACCCCCGGGGCGTACAGTTCCACCACCCGTTCGGTGTCGGCCGTGCGGCCGGTGGCCCGGTAGTGGACGTTGAGGGTCGCGCCCAGACCGAGCAGCTGGGCGACGACCAGTTCCGCGCGCAGGCGGACATCCGGGGGGTCCAGGCGGGTCGCCACCGCGTCGGTGACCTGGGTGTGGAAGTACTCCCGCACCACCGTGCGCTCGTCCTGGGCACCGCTGGAGAAGACCACGCGCAGCAGCGGGTCGGCCCCGTTCCTCTCGCGCAGTGCGACGAGGGTGCGGACCATGTGCTCGCCGAGCCGCTCCGCCGGGGCGTCGAGCAGCAGCTCGGCGGCCTCCGCGAAGTCCGCCGAGGCGCGCAGCAGGCGTTCCTTGGTGCCGAAGTGCTTGATGACCAGCGCCGCGCTGACGCCCGCGTCGGCCGCGATGGAGCGGATGGTCACGTCGGCGTAGGGGTGCAGCGCGAAGGCGCGGCGCGCGGCCCGCAGGATCGCCGGACGGCTCGACTCCGCTGTCCGCGCTGCCTGCTGACCGCTGCTGTGGTTCACCCGCGACTCCCGGTCGAGACTGCTCAGTGGTCTTTCTGTATATCGGAACCGGGCCTCCGGTCGGACACCAGCAGGGTGGTCACCAGCGCGCCCACCGCCACACAGCCCGCCACGAAGAAGATGGTCAGATAGGCCTCGAACGCGGGCGCGGTCCCGTCGCCGACCTCCATCGTCATTCCGCCGAGGACGGCGGCCACGACGGCGCTGCAGATCGCCTGGCCCACGACCCGCATGAGGACGTTGACACCGTTGGCCGCACCGGTCTGCTCCCTGGGGACGTGCCGCATGAGCAGGGCGGGCAGCGTCGAGTAGGGGAAGGCCGTGCCGATGCCGACCACCGTGGCGCCCACGATGATCATGACCAGGCTCTCACTGGTGAACAGCCGCAGGGCGTAGCCGGCGGCCATGAGCGCGATCCCCGCCGCGATGGCGGTCTTGGGTCCCCGAGCCGCGGCGACCCGCGCCGCGATCGGCGCGAACAGCAGCATGGAGATCGAGGAGGGCAGCATGCACAGCCCTCCGGCGAGGACGGAGAAGCCCAGACCGTAGCCGGTCTCGGACGGCTCCTGCACCAGTTGGGCGGTGACCAGGGAGTTGACGAAGAAGGAGAACCCGATCAGCAGGGTGGCGAGGTTGGTCAGCAGCACGGCGGGACTGACCATGCCGCGCAGTTCCACGATGGGCGAGGGGACGCGCGTCTCGTAGTACACCCAGCCCGCGCCCACGGCCAGTGCCGCGGCGAGCAGGCCCAGCACCGCCGCGGAGGTCCATCCCCATTCCGCGCCCCGCGACACCGCGACCAGGAAGCAGACCAGGACGGCGGTGAGGCCGAGCGTGCCGAGGGCGTCGAAGCGGCCGCCGCGCGCCGCCGACCGGGGCACGAAGGCGAACACCAGCGCGAAGCAGAGCAGGCCGAGTCCCCCGCTCATCCAGAACACCGCGTGCCAGTCGGCGTAGCGCGCGATCAGCGAGGTCAACGGGACGCCGAGGGCCGCGCCCAAACCCAGCGTGGTGCTCATCAGCGCCGCCGAGAACGCCACCCTCTCGGGCGGCAGCACGTCACGCAGGACGCCGATGCCCAGCGGCACCACCGCCAACGCGATCCCCTGGAGCGTGCGTCCCATGACGAGCGTCAGGACGTGCGTGCTGAGGGCGGCCAGCGCGGAGCCCGCCACGAGGGAGGCCAGTGCGCACAGCATCACCTCGCGTCTGCCGTACATGTCGCCGAGGCGCCCGAGCACCGGGGTGGACACGGCTCCGGCGATCAGTGCGGCGGTGACCACCCAGCTCGCCGTCCCGTGGGTGGTGCGGAGTCCGTCGATGAGGGTGGGCAGCAGCGGCACCGCGAGGGTCTGCATGACCGCGGTGACCGCACCGGCGAAGACCATCGCGACGAGGAGGAGGCGGGGGTGGCGGCTGGGATGGACGGAGACTTCGGGCATGCGGGCTCCCTTGGGCCGAGGGAGGGGACTGCGCTGGGGTAAACAACTGTTTACCTCTGCGTATCCTAGCCAGCCGGGTGGTCAGCGCCCTCCACCGCCCCTCGGTCCGACGGCGTACGGCCCGCCCGGCCGTGCCTCCGAGCCCCCGCGCTTGACGGCCCCGGACGCACACCGCCGCCTCCGCCCGCCGCAGGAGACGGTCAGGTTTTCTGAAACTTTTCGCGATCAGTACGGAACCGGGACTTTCTCCCCCGCATCTCAGTAACCGCAAGACCGCCACCGCGACCAACGCGGTGGCGATCGCGGGCGCGCAGTCGTCTGGTCCGGGAGAGCACCCCGGGCCAGACGGTGACCGGTTGTGGACAATTCCGTTGCCGGACCGAAACCCGGCCGCTAGGTTCTCGGCAACAGCGGTTCCCGCGCACCGAGACCGCGGCTCGCGGAACCTCACACGCGGAGAGGGGTTGCGGCAGACCGGCATGAGCGACTTCTTCACGGCCGCCCTCGGGTTTCCCACCGTCCTGTTCAGCTTCGCCCTGGTCGTGGTGGTCAGCTACTGGTGTCTCGTCGTCCTCGGCGCTCTGGGGGTCGACGCGCTCGACGCCGACGGCGCCGACACGGACGGTCTCACCGGTGCCATGTCGGCCATCGGTCTCGGAGGAGTCCCGGTCACCGTGTCGCTCTCGGTCATGATCGCCGTGGCGTGGTTCGCCAGCCTCAGCGGCACCGCCCTCCTGGACGGCGTCGACCTGTCCGATCCCGTGATCGTCGCGCTCGGGATCGTCGTCCTCGCCGTCGCCGTGGTCTGCGCCTGGGCGGCGGCCGGTTTCTTCGCGCTGCTGTGGCGGCGCTTCCTGCCCGGCGGCGGCGAACCCTCCAGACACGACTTCGTCGGACGGGTGTGCGTGGTCCGCACCGGACGGGTGGACACGGACTTCGGCCAGGCCGAGGTCGCCGCCGCCGACGGCTCCACCGCGCTCGTCCAGGTGCGTCAGACCGGCGAGGAGCCCCTCACCTCCGGCAGTACCGCGCTGATCGTCGACCACGACCCCGACGGGGCGTTCTTCTGGATCACCGCCTACGACGCCGAACTCGATCCCCACCGCCCAACCCCCTGAACCCCCGAACACCGAACGCTAGGACCCGCCCATGGACACCATCGCTGTGGGGGTCGGCGTACTCATCGCTGTCCTCCTGCTTGTCCTGCTCGGACTCGTCATCGTCATCAGCCGCCTGTTCCGCAAGGTCGAACAGGGCAGGGCGCTGATCGTCTCCAAGATCCGCAGGGTCGACGTCACCTTCACCGGCGCCGTCGTCCTGCCCGTCCTGCACAAGGCCGAGGTCATGGACATCTCGGTCAAGACCATCGAGATCTCCCGGACCGGTAAGGACGGCCTCATCTGCCGGGACAACATCCGCGCCGACATCCGCATCACCTTCTTCGTGCGGGTCAACAAGACCGTCGAGGACGTCATCAAGGTCGCCCAGGCCATCGGCACCGAACGCGCCAGCGACCAGGCCACCCTCCAGGAACTGTTCAACGCCAAGTTCTCCGAGGCGCTCAAGACCGTCGGCAAGCACCTGGACTTCGAGGACCTCTACACCAAGCGCGAGGAGTTCCGCGACCGGATCATCAGCGTGATCGGCACCGACCTCAACGGCTACAGCCTCGAGGACGCGGCGATCGACTACCTGGAACAGACCCCGCTCGTCCAGCTCGACCCGGCCAACATCCTCGACGCCCAGGGCATCCGCAAGATCACCGAGCTGACCGCGCGGCAGAACGTCAGCACCAACGAGCACCGCCGCACCGAGGAGAAGGAGATCGAGCGCCAGAACGTCGAGGCGCGCGAGACCATCCTCGAACTGGAGCGCCGCCGCGAGGAGGCCGAGGCCAGGCAGAGGCGCGAGGTCGAGACGATGCGCGCGCAGACCGAGGCCGAGACCGAGATCGTGCGCGCCGAGGAGATGCTGCGCGCCGAGACCTCGCGCGTCCGCGCCGAGCAGGAGCTGGGCGTGCAGCGCGAGAACCGGGAACGCGAGATCGCGGTGGCGGCGAAGAACCGCGAACGGGTCATCGCCATCGAGACCGAGCGCATCGAGAAGGACCGCCTGCTGGAGGTCATCTCCCGCGAACGCGAGACCGAGCTGTCGCGCTACGCCAAGGACAAGGAGCTGGAGGCCGAACGGCGCGAGATCGCCGAGGTCGTCCGCGAGCGCGTCGCCGTCGAGAGGACCGTCGCCGAGCAGGAGGAGAACATCAAGAGGCTGCGCGCGGTCGAGGAGGCCGAGCGCCAGCGCCAGACCGCGGTCATCCTCGCCGAGGGCGAGGCCCAGGAGGAACTGGTCAAGAGCATCAAGGCCGCCGAGGCCGCCGCGCAGGCCGCCGAGCACGCCGCCCGCGAGCGGCTCACCCTCGCCGAGGCGCGCCAGCAGGCCGCCGAACTGGACGCCGCCGCCAGCGTCCGCCTGGCCGAGGGCAAGCAGGCCGAGGCCGCCGCCGAGGGTCTGGCCCAGGTGCAGGTGAACGAGCGCGAGGCCGAGGTCCTGGAGAAGATGGGACGCGCCGAGGCCGCCGTCGCCCGCGAGAAGGCGCTCGCCCAGGCCGAGGAGACCGAGAAGGTCGGCCTCGCCCAGGCCGCCGCCGACCGCCAGAAGGCCCTCGCCCAGGCCGAGGCCGTCCGCGAGAAGCTCAAGGCCGAGGCCGAGGGCATCAACGACAAGGCCGAGGCGATGGCCGCGCTCGACGAGGCCACCCGGGAGCACGAGGAGTACCGCCTGCGTCTGGAGGCCGACAAGGAGATCCGCCTCGCCGGGATCGAGGCGCAGCGCCAGATCGCCGCGGCCCAGGCCGACGTGCTCGGCAGGGGCCTGGAGAGCGCCGACATCGACATCGTCGGCGGCGACGGGGCGTTCTTCGACCGGGTCGTCAACGCGGTCGGCGCGGGCAGGGCCGTGGACGGCTTCCTGGCGCACTCCGGCGCCGCCCGCACCATGGTCGAACCGTGGCTGGACGGCTCCCGGAGCCTGCCCGAGGACCTGGCCGGACTGCTGGGGTCGGTCGACTCCGCGGACGTCAAGAACCTCACCCTCTCGGCCCTGCTGCTCAAGCTGATCAACGAGGGCGACCCCAGGGCCGACGGCCTGTCCGCCCTGCTGCGGTCGGCCCGGAAGCTGGGCGTGGCCGACACGCCGCTGTCGGAGCCCACCGCCACCGCGCCGAACCCGCCGAAGCTGTGAGGACGCCGTGACCGACCCCGTCACGACGCCGGACGACGGCCGGGCCGGGCTCGACATGGGCACCTACGAGGTGCTCCGGGCCCGGCTGGGCGAGCAGGCCGCCGAACTGGCGCGCCGCGCCGAGGCCCTCAACGCCGCACGGCTGGAGGTCTTCGGCGGCGCCGAACTGGAACTGCTGGGCACCGAACGCATCCGCACCGCCAACAACTGCGTACCGCGCGACATCGTGCCCGTCGGCGACCTGATGCTGTTCGGCTACAACGTCTTCATCGGGATGAAGACGGAGACGCACGTCTCCGACGTGTTCTCGCTGCACCGCTTCGCCTTCGACGGCGGCGCCTTCTCCTTCGCCGAGACGGCGGCGGAGGAACTGCCCGAACTGCTGGCCGACGAGCGGTTCCGGCGGGACTTCGCCGAACTGTACCGGTACTTCCGCGACACGCGGCTGCTGCAGTTGCGGCGCGTCGAGGGCCGCCTGCTGGCGGTGTTCCAGACCGGCCCGGCCGTCTCCGACATCCGGGTGCTGCGCTGGCGGATCGGTGCCGACGGCAGCCTGTCCTACCTGGACAACAAGGGCGAACGGGACCACGTCTTCCCGCCGCAGCAGGACTTCGCCTGGGTCGAGGCCACCCGCGAGGACCACGTTTTGGGCCGCCACCCGCACATCTCCGTCTACGACGAGGTGTTCGTGGAGACGGTCGGCGGCGACCTGACCATCAAGATCGAGAACAACACCGAGACCGGCGAGGGCGTCTACAGCGAACCGGTCGCCGAACCGCTGCAGAGCCTCGCCGACGCCGACGTGCGCCACGCCCGGGTGGGGCCGCTCATCCTGCTGCGCGTCCTGCCGTACAAGGAGACCGAGTACCGGTACCTGGTGTTCAACACCCGCACCAGGGACGTGGTCCGCCTCGACGGCATCGGGCAGGCCTGCCAGCGGCTGCCCGACGACCAGGGGCTGATCTTCCCCGGCGGCTACTACCTGTCCACCGGGCTGGTCAGGACCTTCGACACCGACGTCACCGACCTGGAGTTCCAGTCGCTGGTCCGCTCCCCCAACGGCGAGGACGTGCTCTACGTCTTCCACTCCCGGGCCGAGGGGCGCAGCCTGCTGCTGCCCTACAACGTGATCCGCAAGGAGGTCGCCACCCCGATCTCCTGCCACGGCTACTCGGTCTTCGACGACGGCACCATGGTGGTGTTCCGCGCCCTGTCGGACGAGCCCACCCGCGTCCACCCGATGCAGGTGTGGCAGACACCGTTCCAGTCCGACGCCCACGCCGCCCGCCAACCCGCCGGAACCGGCCCCCTGGAGCGGGTCGGCAACGCCGACCTGGTGCGGGGCATCTCCGACGTGCTGTCGGTGACCCGCATGGTCCACGAGATGACCCCGGCGGGGCCGGTGTTCGAGGGGCTCATCGCCGCCTGTGCGCGCACCCTCGACCAGTACCACTGGCTGGGCGAGGACGAACTGCACAACCTGGCCGAGCCGCTGTCGCGGGTGCGGGCCACCGCCGGACAGGTGCTGGAGGAGTTCGAGAAGGTCCAGGAGCTGACCGCGCAGGCCGCGCGGGCGCTGGACGAGGCGGAGACCGACATCACCGCGCTGGTCCGCCGGGTCCGCTCGGAGTCGCCCGCCTCCGCCGACGGGTGGGTGCGCCGTCTGGCCGGACTGCGCCGCGCCCGCGGCCGCCTGGAGACCCTGCGCGACCTGCGCCACATCGACACCGACCGGCTGGAGTCCCTGGCCTCCGCCCTGGAGGAGGACACCGCCGACGCCGGGCGGCGAGCCGTGGACTTCCTCGGCGGCGCCGACGCGTTCACCGGCTACCACGCCGCCGTGGACGCGCTGATCGGCGACGCCGAGTCGATCGGGGCCACCGCGGACGCCGAACCGCTCCAGCGGCGGCTGGCCGAGCAGACCGAGGGCCTGGAGACCGTCACCGAGGTCGTCGGCTCCCTCGACATCGCCGACGCGGCCGTGCGCACCCGCATCCTGGAGCGCGTCGCCGAGGTGCTGGGCACCGTCAACCGGGCGCGGGCCACCCTGGACGCGCGCCGCCGGGAGCTGCTGTCGGTGGAGGGGCGGGCCGCGTTCGCCGCCGAGTTCGCGCTGCTGGGCCAGTCCGTGACCGGCGCGCTGGCGATGGCCGACACCCCCGAGGCGTGCGACGAGCAGCTGGGGCGGCTGCTGCTGCGGATCGAGAACCTGGAGTCGCGGTTCGCCGAGTTCGACGACTTCCTCGGCGAACTGGAGGCCGAACGCGAGAACGTCTACGAGGCGTTCAGCGCACGCAAGCAGGCCCTGCTGGACGAGCGCGTCCGCCGCGCCGACCGGCTCGCCGCCTCCGCCGAGCGCATCCTGACCAGCGTGCGCCGCCGCGCCGCCGCACTGGACTCCCTCGACGAGGTCAACACCTACTTCGCCGCCGACCCGATGGTGGCGAAGCTCCGCGCCACCGCCGGGGAGCTGCGCGGCCTCGGCGACCAGGTGCGCGCCGAGGAGATCGAGGGGCAGGTCAAGGCCGCCCGCCAGGAGGCCGGGCGGGCGCTGCGCGACCGGCTCGACCTGTTCACCGACGGTGGCGAGGCGATCCGGCTGGGCAACCACCGCTTCGCCGTCAACACCCAGCCCGTCGACCTGACGATGGTGCCGCACGAGGGGCGCATGGCGTTCACCATCACCGGCACCGACTACCGGTCCCGGGTGGACGACCCCGGCTTCGAGGAGACCGAACCGTTCTGGGACCAGCCCCTGGTGTCGGAGTCGCCGGAGGTGTACCGGGCCGAGTACCTGGCCGCCGAGATCCTCGCCGCCGCCGAGGCCGGACAGGGCGGACTGTCGGCGGCCGTGCTGCGCGAGGCCGCCGAGACCCCGGGCGGGCTGCCGGCCGTGGTGCGGCGGGAGGCGGAATCCCGCTACGACGAGTGCTACGAGCGCGGCGTCCACGACCATGACGCCGCCGCGATCCTGGCGGTGCTGCTGCGCCTGTCCGACGGGGCGGGGCTGCTGCGCCATCCGGGCGCCGCACGCGCGGCGGCCCAACTGTTCTGGGCGTTCGGCGCCGAGGAGGCGGACCGGCGGACGTGGACGACGCGGGCGCGCTCCCTGGTGCGGGCGCGGTCGCTGTTCGGCACGGGGGTCGCCGACGCGGTCGCCGGGCTGGCCGCGGAACTGGCGGCGCGCGTCGCCGCGTTCCTCGACGGCGCCGGACTGGCCGACCACCGCGACCACGCCGCCGACGCGGGCGGGTACCTGGTGGAGGAGTTGGCCGCCGACCCCGGCGGGTTCGCCGTGAGCGGCGGGGCGCGCCTGCTCGTCGACCGGTTCCTGCGCGCCCTGGGGCCCACCGGCTCGGCCGAGCGCCGCGAGTTCGACGCCGACCTCGCCGCGCTCGGACCGGACCTGGCGGCCCGCCACCAGTTGGCGACGGCGTGGCTGACGGCGTTCCGGGCCACCCGCGACGACGCCGACGCCGCCGACCTGCCCGAGGCGGTCGCCCTGCTGCTCGCCGCCGACCTGGAACGCTACGAGCCGTCCGGGCCGCTGACGGCGACGGTCGAGGGGCTGCTGGGCGCGCACCCCCGCGTCCGCGAGCGGCGCCTGGAGCTGCGCCTGGACCAGACCCTGGAGCGGCTGCGCCGCTTCCGCGCCGAACGGGTCCCCGCCTACCGCGCCTACCTGCGGCGGCGCAACGAACTGGTGGCGGCCGAACGCGCCCGGCTGCGCCTGGACGAGTACCGGCCCGCGGTACTGAGCGCGTTCGTGCGCAACCAGTTGCTGGACGAGGTGTACCTGCCGCTGATCGGCGACAACCTCGCCAGGCAACTGGGCGCGACCGGCGACGCCAGGCGCACCGACCAGATGGGGCTGCTGCTGCTCATCTCCCCGCCCGGCTACGGCAAGACCACGCTCATGGAGTACGTGGCCAGCCGCCTGGGCCTGATGTTCGTGAAGGTGAACGGCCCGTCGCTGGGGCACGCGGTCACCTCGCTGGACCCGGAGGCGGCGCCCGACGCCACCGCGCGCCAGGAGGTCGAGAAGATCTCGTTCGCGCTGGAGTCCGGGAACAACGTGCTGCTGTACCTGGACGACATCCAGCACACCTCGCCGGAGCTGCTGCAGAAGTTCGTCTCGCTGTGCGACGGCCAGCGTCGCATGGAGGGCGTGTGGAACGGCCGCACCCGCACCTACGACCTGCGCGGCAAGCGGTTCGCGGTGTGCATGGCCGGAAATCCCTACACCGAGGAGGGCAGGCGGTTCCGCATCCCCGACATGCTCGCCAACCGCGCCGACGTGTGGAACCTCGGCGACGTGCTCAGCGGTAAGGACGACCTGTTCGCGCTGAGCTACGTCGAGAACGCGCTGACCGCCAACCCGGTACTGGCACCGCTGTCCGCCCGCGACCGCGGGGACGTGCGGCTGCTGGTGCGGCTGGCCCGCGGCGAGGAGGGGGTCCGTCCCGACCAGCTCGACCACCCCTACTCGTCGGTGGAGTTGGAGCAGATCCTGTCGGTGCTGCGCAAGCTGCTGCGGGTGCAGGCGGTGGTGCTGGCCGCCAACCGCGCCTACATCGCCTCGGCGGCGCAGGCGGACGACGCGCGGACCGAGCCGCCGTTCGTGCTCCAGGGCTCCTACCGGAACATGAACGCGATGGCCGAGCGCATCGTGCCGGTGATGAACGACGCCGAGGTGGAGGCGGTGATCGACGATCACTACCTGGGCGAGGCGCAGACGCTGGCGTCGGGGGCGGAGGCCAACCTGCTGAAGCTGGCCGAGCTGCGCGGCCGGATGACCGAGGAGCAGCGGGAGCGCTGGTCCGGGGTGAAGGCGGCGTTCCGGCGCTCCCGGGCGCTCGGCGGCGCCGAGGACGACCCGCTGACCCGTGCCGTGGGCGCGGTGGGGCTGCTCGCCGACCGGGTGGGCGCGGTGGAGACCGCCATCGAGAGGGCGGCGCAGGCGGTGACCGAGCGTTGAGACCGACGCCAGGGGCCAAAGATCCGGGTGGGAGTGGCCCCCGGCGTCAAGATCACCGGTGCTGGGAGCGCAGCAGGTTGGCCAGGTGGAGCGGTCTCGCCTCCGGGTGGGCCTGGGTCACCTGTACGCGGCAGCTGAAGCCCTCGGTGAGGACCGCGTCGTCGGGGCCCGCCGCGCGCACCGCGGGCAGCAGGGCCTTCTCCGCGCAGGCCAGCGACACCTCGTAGTGGCCGTCGGCGAACCCGAAGTCGCCCGCCAGGCCGCAGCAGGAGGTCTGCGGCACCTCGACGGCCGCTCCGGCCCGCTCCAGCAGAGCGCGCTCGGCCTGCCAGCCCGACCCGGCGTGCTGGTGGCAGTGCACCTGCGCGACCACCCGGCCCCGGATCGGCGGCGGCTCCCAGTCGGGGGTGAACTCGGCCAGCGCCTGGGCCAGGGTGCGCACCGCGCCCGCCACCTCGGCGGCCTCGTCCGTGCCCAGCAGGCGCGGCAGCTCGCGGCGCAACTGCTCGGCGCAGCTCGGCTCCAGGCCCACCACGACCGCGCCCGCGCGCACCGCGGGCAGCAGGGCGCGCACCGTCCGCGCCGCCACGGCCCGCGCCACCCCCAGTTGCCCGGTGGAGGTCCACGTCAGCCCGCAGCACAGGCTCTGCGGGCTGTCCAGCACCTCCCAGCCCGCCTCCCGCAGCACCGCGCGGCCGTCGGCGAGCACGTCCGGGGAGAAGGCGGGGTTGAAGCTGTCGGTCCACAGCACCGCGCGCGGCCGGTCGGTGGCGAACCCGCGCCGCAGCGGGGTGCGGCCCGCGTTCGCCGCGCGCCGCCGGGCGCGGGAGGCGAACACCGGCAGCTCCCTGCGCCGGTCGATGCCCGCGACCCGTTTGAGCGGTCCCGCCAGCGGGGACCGGCTCACGGCGTTGACCAGCCACGGCACCAGGCCCGCCGGTTTCAGCCACACCGGCAGCCACCCCATCGAGTAGTGGGCGCGCGGCCGGAGCCCGCGCCCGTAGTGGCGGTGCAGGAACTCCGACTTGTAGGCGGCCATGTCCACCCCGACCGGGCACTCCTTCGCGCACGCCCGGCACGACAGGCACAGCTCCAGCGCCTCGCGCACCTCGGTGGAGCGCCAGCCGTCCGTGACGACCTCGCCGGCCAGCATCTCCCCCAGCACCCGCGCCCGGCCGCGCGTGGAGTCCTTCTCCTCGAGGGTCACCTGGTAGCTGGGACACATCGCCCCGGTGTGGGCGCGGCACCTGCCCACGCCGACGCAGCGGCGCACCGCCCGCGCGAAGTCCCCCCGGTCCTCGGCGAGGTGGAGGACCGGGCGCACCGGGTCGGCCATGGCGAGCGGACGCACGTCCTCGTCCAGCGGGCGGGGCCGCACCACCATGCCGGGGTTGAGCGTGTCGTCCGGGTCCCACGCCTGTTTGGCGTCGGCGAACGCGTTCAGCAGGGCGGGCGAGTAGACCCGGGACAGCAGTTCCGAGCGGGCCTGGCCGTCGCCGTGCTCGCCCGACGGCACGCCGCCGTGTCTGACCACGATGTCGCAGGCGGACTCGGCGAAGCGGCGGTAGCGGGCCACGCCCTCGGGGGTGGTCAGTTCCGTGTTGAGCCGCACGTGCAGGCAGCCCTCGCCGAAGTGCCCGTAGACGGCGCCGGACAGCCCCTCGTCGCGGCAGAGCGCGCCGAAGTCGCGGAGATAGGCGGCCAGGTTCTCGGCGGGGACGGAGGCGTCCTCCCAGCCGGGCCAGGCCTCGTCGCCGCCGGGCGGGCGGGTGGCCAGTCCGGCGGCGTCCTCGCGGATGCGCCACAGGCGGGCGCGGCCCGCCGGGTCGGCGACCACCAGGGTGGAGCGGGCGTGCGGGGCGAAGACGCGTTCGGCGCGGCGGGCCGCGTCCAGCGCCTCGGCGCGGGTGGCGCCGCCGAACTCCACGTACAGCCAGGCGCCGCCCTCGGGCAGGTCGGTGACGCGGGGGCCGAGGAGTTCGGTGTCCATGCCCTCGACGGTGAGCGGGCCGTACTCCAGGAACGCCGGGGCGAGTTCGGCGGCGGCGTAGCGGTCGGCGCATCCGACGAGGAGGAGGACCCGTTCGGCGGGGGCGGGCACCAGGGCGAGGGTGGCGGAGGTGACGACGGCGCAGCCGCCCTCGGTGCCCACGAGGCTGCGGGCGTAGTGGCGGCGTTCGGGCAGCAGGTGGTGGAGCGGGTAGCCGGACACCTGCCTGCGGAAGCGGTCCAGTTCGGTGCGGACGGGCGCGAGGTTGCCCTCGGCGACGGCGTTCAGCCCCTCCATGAGGGCGCGGTCGGGCAGTCCGTCGGGGTCGCTGATCAGGTCGGCGGTGACGGTGCGGCGGCGTCCGTCGGCGGTGAGGACCTCCAGTGCGGTGACGTTGTCGGCGGTGGTGCCCCAGGCCACCGAGTGGGAGCCGCACGCGTTGTTGCCGACCATGCCGCCGAGGGTGCAGCGGTTGTGCGTGGAGGGGTCGGGGCCGAAGGTGAGTCCGTGCCCGGCGACGGCGGAGCGCAGGGTGCCCAGGACGACGCCCGGTTCCACGACGGCCCGCCGCGCCTCGGGGTCCACGCTCAGCACGCGGTTGAGGTGGCGGGAGGTGTCGACGACCACCCCGGCGCCGAGCGCCTGCCCGCCGCACGAGGTGCCGCCGCCGCGCATGGTGACGCTCACGCCCCGCTCCCGGCAGATCTCCAGCGCCGCCGCGATGTCGTCGGCGCTCCGGGGGAGGACGACGCCGAGGGGGGCGCGGCGGTAGACGGAGGCGTCGGCGGAGTAGAGCGCCCGGGCCAGCGGGGAGAAGTCCACCTCTCCGCTCACGGCCGCGGCGAGCGCCCTGGCGAGCGGGGCGTGTTCCTGGGTTGGGACAGTGGTCATGACTACCGTCCTACCCCCTGCGGGGCCCGTGGCGGGTGGTCGCGGTCGGCCTTCGGAGGAGCGCCGATTACTCCGTGGCATTTTTCGAGGTCAAAGCGTTATGTAATGATTTGCTCACTTTCCCGCCCCAAACCCATTGACATCTATGAAGCGCGCCACAAATAATGGGTATCGACCGCTTGGGAGCGCTCCCAAAAGGTCAGGAGAAGATCCCTTGTTGGGCGGTGGCTGCCTTCCTCCACTCCTCCCATCCTCAGGGTGGCCACCGTTCATCCTCCAACAAGAGGTCTTTGAGCCCCGAACCGGCGGCCCTTCCCGGGAGGGCCGACCCGGTCACCGGAACCTTCACCATGGATGGCTCACCCCCACTTGAGCCACTCCCAGAAGGGCCGGGGTGCGTGCGGGCGCCCCGGCCCTTCACCCCCCGAAGGGCTCGTCTCCGAGGCTTGAGCCAGCCCTGGAAGGGTTGGGGTGCGTGCGGGCACCCCGGCTCTTCGCCACCTGAAGAGCTCGCCTCGAGACTTGAGCCACCCAGGGGCCGGGGTGCGTGCGGGCACCCCGGCCCCGACTTCCTCCCCGTGGCGCTCACGCCGCGGGCTCGAAGCTCTCCGACATCCGGTCCAGCAACCGCGCGCCCGTCTCCTCCCAGCCGTCCTCCGGATACACCAGGAACAGGGCGTAGCCCTTCTCCTCGGTGTGGAAGCCCCGGTTGACCGCGTGCATCCGACGGCCGCCGCTGGTGAAGGTGAACTCCCAGTCCGAGGCGGTGACGTAGCGCTCCATGGAGGGGTGGTCGGAGTTCTCGATCCCGATCAGCTCGTAGTCGGAGAACCGCCCCGACGCTCCCCGCTCCTGGACCTCCCAGTCCTCCTTGGCGTCGTCGCCGGGGGAGTCGGTCTGGTCCACCTGGAGGTAGCCGCCGTCGGGGTTGCGGAAGAAGACACTGCTGCCCTGCCGGTCGACCGCCCAGTCCTCGGGGACGTCGAGGGAGAAGCCGGTGGAGTCCTCGTGCCGGGTCAGCGGCGGACCGGAGTAGTCGTCCTCCCCGTCCCCGCCGCCGTCCCCGTTTCCGTCCTCGTCCGCGGGCGGCTCGGCGGTCTCCGGGGACCGCGCCTGCCCCGGCTCCGCCTCCTCGGACTCCTGCGGAGCGCCCGTCGCCTCCGCCTGCCCGCCGCCCGACCGGTCCTCGCCCATCGGAGGCACCAGCAGCACCACGGCCGCGATCACCGCCCCCACCACGACCAGTGCCACGGCCAGCAGCGCGACCACCCTGCCCCCGCCGCCTCCGTCCCCGCTCCGCGGCACCGGAGACAGCGGCAGTGAACTGGTGTCCTCGACCGATCCGTCGGAGACCGTTGCGGCGGTGGCGCCCTGCCTCACCTCCGGTTCCGGATCGGACGCGGCCGGCACCGCCGGAGGCGAGCTCATCACGACCCGCTGCAGCTCCTCGACGGCCTCGTGGACCGTGGGACGCCCCTGCGGGTCCTTGTCGAGCAGCCGCTCCAGCAGCGGCCGCAGCGGCCCCGCCTGCACCGCCGGGGGCACCTCGTCGACCACGACCGCGGTGAGCGTCGCCATCGGGGTGGAGCGCTGGAACGGCGGCGCCCCGTGGACGGCCGCGTACAGGGTGGTGCCCAGCGCCCACATGTCGGCGGCCGGGCTGGCGGGCTCCCCGCGGGCCTGCTCCGGCGCGAGGTAGCTGGGCGAGCCCAGCAGGTTCCCGGTGCGGGTCAGCCGGCTGCTGCCCTCCAGGTAGGCGATGCCGAAGTCGGTGAGCACCGCCCGGTCGCCCCGGGCCACGAGTACGTTGCCGGGTTTGATGTCGCGGTGCACGATCCCGCGCTGGTGGGCCACGGAGAGCGCCGCGGCCACCTGGAGCCCGATGTTGGCGGCCCGCTCGGGGGTGACGGTCCCCTCCTCCTTGATGATCTCGCTGAGGGACCTGCCCTTGACGAGTTCCATGACGATCCACGGAAAGCCGTCCTTCTCCACCACGTCGAACACGGTGATGATCGACGGATGGCTGAGCTGGGCGGCGCTGCGGGCCTCACGCAGCATCCGGGCGCGCAGGACCTCGATCTCCTGCGGCGGAAGGTGCTCGTTGATGGTGAGTTCCTTGATGGCCACCGGCCGGTCCAGGAGTTCGTCGACCCCCTCCCAGACACGCCCCATCCCTCCCTCGCCGATGAGCCGGTGCAGCCGGTACCGACCGGCGAGCAGAAAATCGGGAGGCTGGGGGGAATCAGTGCTCATCGGCGGCTTCCTCGGTCTGGTACTGGCGCGGCCTACCGGTGCGGCGCCCCATCCGGATTTTAGAAGGATCGGGGCGTGCCGAGCCCCGCGCCGGACGGCGCTTCCTCCTCCCGGTGTCGGGGTTTCGCCCCTCGCACCGGGACGACCTGCGGTCTTCTCCGGTCCGGGGGGATGTCGACCGATTTCGGTCGCACGGTTCAGTGGAGGCGTTGCCCAAGGAAGGGCGGTGCCGCATACGATGGCAGCGTGATTTGTCCTAAGTGCCAAGGCCGCATGCGTACCTTCGACCGCATGGGCGTCCACATCGACCAGTGCGAAAGATGCCGGGGGGTCTTCCTCGACGCCGGTGAGCTGGAGCAGATCGTCGCCGCCGAGCAGCGCCACTACGCTCCCGCTCCCCCGCCGCCCCCCGCGGCTCCGCCCCACGCGGCGCCGCCTCCGGGCTACCACCACCGGCCGGACTCCCCGCGCCCCTACGGCTACGCCGACTCGCCGCGCCCCTACTACGGGGACTCCCCGCGCCCCTACGGGCACAAGCGGCGCCGCAAGAGCTTCCTCGAGGAGCTGTTCGACTAGACCCCGACTGTGAATCCGCTGATCTGTGCGCGCTGCGGCGCGTACACGGACACCCCCGTGGTCGCCCCGGACGGGCCGGTGCTCCACTGCGTCGAGTGCGGGCACCGGCAGCCGTTCCGGCGGCTGCCCCTGTTCTCCGTGACCGGTCCCAGCGGCACCGGCAAGTCCACCGTCGGACGGCTGCTGACCGAGTGGCTGTCGGACCGCTACGTGGTGCTGGAACAGGACGTCCTGTGGGTGGCCGGACTGCGCGACGCCTCCCACGACCACCGGACGTTCCGCTCGACGTGGCTGCGGATGATCGCGATGATCCACCAGAGCGGCCGCCCCGTCGTGCTGTGCGGCACGGTGGTCCCCCCGGAGTTCGAGCCGCTGCCGGAGCGCGCGCTGTTCTCCGAGATCCGCTACCTGTCCCTGATGTGCGACCCCGACGTGCTCGCCGAACGGCTGCGGGCCCGACCCGCGTGGCGGGAGTGGGACGAGCCGCGCATCGCCGAGATGCTGGAGTACGCGGAGTGGATCCGGGCGAACGCCGCCACGATGTCCCCGCCGATGTCGCTACTGGACACCACCAATGCTCCGGTTGAGGAGACCGCGAAGGCCGTCTGCTCCTGGGTCACGGGAGAGCCCCGACCGCTGGACCGACAGCAGCGGTGAGCACGCACGCCACCGCCGGCCGGTTGCCCGCCGACGGCCGTCGGCGGGCAACCGGCCGGCTCCCGCTCAGCTCACGGCGTGGGGCCGGAAGCCGCGCAGGCGCAGGCTGTTGCTGACCACGAAGACGCTGGAGAACGCCATGGCCGCGCCCGCGATCATCGGGTTGAGCAGTCCTGCCGCGGCCAGCGGCAGGGCGGCGACGTTGTAGGCGAAGGCCCAGAACAGGTTGCCCTTGATGGTGGCCAGGGTGCGCCGCGACAGCCGGATGGCGTCGACGGCCACCCGAAGGTCGCCGCGGACCAGGGTGAGGTCGCCGGCCTCGATGGCGGCGTCGGTGCCGGTGCCCATCGCCAGCCCGAGGTCGGCCTGGGCCAGGGCCGCGGCGTCGTTGACGCCGTCGCCGACCATCGCCACGGTCCGGCCCTCGTCCTGCAACCGCTTGACCACGTCGACCTTGTCGGCGGGCAGCACCTCGGCGATGACCTGGTCGATACCGACCCGGTCGGCCACGGTACGCGCCACGGCCTCGTTGTCGCCGGTGAGCAGGATCGGGGTCAGCCCCAGCTCGCGCAGGCGGCGCACCGCCTCGGCGCTGGTGGGCTTGACCGCGTCGGCGACGGCGAGGACCGCGCGGACGCGGCCGTCCCAGGCGACCGCCACCGCGGTCTTCCCCTCCGCCTCGGCCGCCGCGCGCGCCCGCTCCAGCTCCTCGGGCAGCGCCAGGGACCACTCGGCCAGCAGCGCGGGCCGCCCGACGACCACCGCGTGGCCGTCGACGACGCCCCGCACGCCCAGTCCCGCTTCGTTGTCGAAGTCGGTGACCGGGGGCAGGTCGCCGACACGGTCGGCGGCGCCGCGGGCGACGGCCCGGGCGATGGGGTGCTCGGAGGCGTGCTCCACGGCTCCGGCCAGGCGCAGCACCTCGGTCTCGTCCTCGCCGTCGGCGACGACCGCGTCGACCAGGGTCATGGTGCCGGTGGTGACGGTTCCGGTCTTGTCGAGCACGATCGTGTCGACACGGCGGGTGCTCTCCAGCACCTCGGGGCCCTTGATGAGGATGCCCAGTTGCGCGCCGCGGCCGGTACCCACCATCAGGGCGGTGGGGGTGGCCAGGCCCAGCGCGCACGGGCAGGCGATGATGAGCACCGCGACCGCGGCGGTGAACGCCGCTCCCACCGGCCCTCCGGCGCCCACCCAGAACCCGAGCGTGGCCACGGCCAGGGCGATCACGACGGGCACGAACACACCGGAGATCCGGTCGGCGAGCCGCTGCACCTCGGCCTTGCCGCTCTGGGCCTCCTCCACCAGCTTCGCCATCTGGGCGAGCTGGGTGTCGGCGCCCACCCGGGTGGCGCGCACCACGATGCGGCCGCCCGCGTTGACGGTCGCGCCCGCCACGGTGTCGCCCGCGCCGACCTCGACCGGCACGGACTCGCCGGTGAGCATGCTCATGTCGACGGCGGAGGTGCCCTCCTCGACGACGCCGTCGGTCGCGATCTTCTCTCCGGGGCGCACCACGAACCGGTCGCCGACGGCCAACCGCTCGACCGGGACCCGCGTCTCGTGTCCGTCGCGCAGGAGCGTGACGTCCTTGGCGCCCAGTTCCAGCAGGGCGCGCAGCGCGGCTCCGGCCCGCCGCTTGGAGCGGGCCTCGAAGTAGCGTCCGGCCAGGATGAAGGTGGTGACTCCGGCGGCGACCTCCAGGTAGATGTTGGTGGAGCCGTCGGTGCGGGTGATGGTGAGTTCGAAGGGGTGGGTCATGCCGGGCATGCCCGCGTCCCCGAGGAACAGCGCGTACAGCGACCACGCGAAGGCGGCCAGGGTGCCCATGGACACCAGCGTGTCCATGGTGGCCTCGCCCAGGCGGAGGTTCTTGGCCGCCGCGACGTGGAAGGGCAGCGCCCCCCACACCACGACCGGCGCGGCCAGGGTCAGCGACGCCCACTGCCAGTAGGTGAACTGCAGCGCCGGGACCATCGCCATGGCGATGACCGGGATCGACAGCACCGCGCTGACCACCAGTCGGGTGCGCAGCGCGTCGACCGGGTCGGCGGGGCGCGGCTCCTCGCTCCTCTCCGCCTTCGGCGGCTCGGGCAGGGCGGCGGTGTATCCGGCCTTCTCGACCGTGGCGATCAGGTCGTCGGCGGTGACGCCGCCGCCGAACTCCACCGACGCCTTCTCGGTGGCGTAGTTGACGCTGGCGCTGACCCCGTCGAGCTTGTTGAGCTTGCGTTCGATCCGGTTGGCGCACGACGCGCAGGTCATGCCGCCGATGGCCAGTTCGATCCGCTCGGCGTCGCGGCGCTGTGTGGTTTCGCTGCTCATCAGTGCTCCTGCTCCTGCATGGTCGCGGGCGCGGTCTCCGTCCCGGTCGGACCGGTCAGCGTCCCCGCCCAGAACGCGATTCCGAACACGGCCACGAGCACCAGCCCGTAGATTCCGAGTCTGCCCAGAACACTCACGACTGCCTCTTCCCGCAGAACCGATGTCTTCCTCCCACAGGAGCAATATACCCCCATAGGGTATTCCACGGACAATCGTCCCCGGGAAACCCCTGGCCGCCGTCGCCGCCGATCTGGTGGACTGGGGGCCATGGACGTCGTGCCCCCACCTCCCCGGGACGAGACCGACCTTCTGGTCAGGATGGAGCGCAACCTGGCCGAACACGCCTCCTGCCTGCAACGGGACACCCCCGCGATGACCGTCGCGGAGACGGGCGACCTGGTGGTCGCCGACAGCCGCCTCGACGACGACACCTTCAACATCGTCGCCCTGGCGCGCTTCACCGCCGACACCGCCGACGCCCGCATCGCCCGGACGGTCGAGGAGCTGACCGCGACGGGGCGCCGCTTCTCCTGGTGGGTCGGCCCCGCATCGACCCCGCTCGACCTGTCGGCCCGACTGGCCGCCGCCGGTCTGGACGTGTCGGAGCGCGAGACGGCCATGTGGGCTCCACTCGACGACCTCCCCGCCCAGCCCCCGCCCGACGGACTGGCCATCCACCCGGTCGCCACCCCCCAGCAGTTGGCCGACTACGCGGCCGTCATCGCCGCGAACTGGGACCCTCCGGCGGCGACCGTCCACCGGTTCTTCGCCGAGGCCGCCCCGGCGGCGCTCGCTCCCCACTGCCCGGTCCACTACCTGGTGGGCTACCACGCGGACCAGCCGGTCTGCTCGGCCGAGGTCTGCCACCACGCGGGGGTCGCGGGCGTCTACAACATCTGCACGCGGGCCGAGTACCGACGGCGCGGCTTCGGCGGCGCCATCACCCTCGCCGCGCTGCGCTCCGCCCGGAGCCGGGGATACCGGACAGCGGTCCTCCAGGCGTCGCCCGAGGGAGAACCGGTCTACCGGCGTCTGGGCTTCCGTCCCTGCGGCGCCTACACCGAATACGCCGTCGTCCCCTGACTCCCGCACCCGCCCGGAGCGCGTCCGTCCGTTCCGGGCGTCGGCCGCCCGGGGCCGACTAGGCGCGCTCGCGCAGCCGGGCCATCTCGGAGCGCAGGGCCCGGAGTTCGGCGAGGATCTCCTCGTAGCGCGCGTCCGCCTCCGCGCCGCCGCCCTCGTGCTCCAGAGCCTCCACGGCGACCGCGATGAACAGGTTCAGCGCGATGAAGGTGGAGGCGAGGATGTAGCCGACGAAGAAGATCCACGACAGCGGCTCGTGCTCGGTCACCGTCTTGGCGATCTCCCCCCAACTGTCCCCGGTCATGATCTGGAAGAGGGTGAACGGCGAGGCGAAGAGGTCCCCGAAGTACTCGGGTGAGATGTCGCGGAACAGCTTGGTCGCCATCACCGCCGCCACGTACAGCAGCAGCGTCACCAGCAGCGCGATGGAGGCCATTCCCGGCAGCGCCTTGAGCAGGCCCGCGACGACGTGCCGCAGGCTGGGGACCGCCGAGAGCAGCCGAAGTACCCGCAGCATCCGCAGCACGGCGAACGGCCCCGAGGTGGGCAGCAGCGCGGCGGCCACGATGACCAGGTCGAACCAGCTCCACGGATCGGCGAAGAAGTCCCTGCGGTGGGCGTAGATCCGCGTCGCGAGCACGCCCCGACCCCCGCTTTCCGCATCCGAATCGGAACTCTCCGCAACATCGGCGCATCGGAGGGGGTAGAGGGGGGTGGGCCGCGGAGGAGGAGTGCGATGGAGCACAGGCAGTCAATTCCGCTCGGTCTCGGCATCGGGACCGGCATGGGCATCGCCCTGGGCAGCCTGGTCGGGCTGCTGCTCGGCGGAGTCCCCGTGGGGATCGGCGTCGGGTTCGCCGCCGGATCGAGCACCGGGATCTTTCTCGGCGTGCTGTGTGGCAGACGGGCCCCGACCGAGTGACCGTGTGGTGCGGCCGGGCGGAGCAGGAGCCCGCCCGGCCGCACCGCGGTCGGTTTCTCCTCACGAGGCGAGACACCCGGTGTGGTTGGATAAGCAGAACTCAGAAAGGGTGCGTATGGGAGAAACCCCCCAGAACAGTGTCCCGGCTCCGGTGTTCGACGTGGTGTTGCGCGGCTACGACCGCGGCCAGGTCGAGGGATTCGTCGCGCTTGTGCTCGGCGCGGACGGCGATGGGGAGTCCCTGCCCGCGGGCAGCTACCCACCGGCGTTCGACGTGGTGCTGCGCGGCTACGACCGGGCCCAGGTCGACCGGTGGATCGCCGAGACCGCGGGCGCCGTCGCACAGTCCGCGCCGGGGGCGGGCGAGGAACGTGTCCGGCTGCCCGGAACGTATTCGATCCCGGTGTTCGACGTGGTGTTGCGCGGCTACGACCGCGGCCAGGTCGACGCGGTGGCCCGCCGGATCTCCGCCACCGTCGCGGGGGACGGCTCCGTCCCGGCCATCACCCGGGAGGAGGCCAGGACGGCGACCTTCCGCGTGGTGCTGCGCGGCTACGACCGGCCCCAGGTGCAGTCCTGGATCGAGGAAGCGCTTCCGGGACTTCCCGACTGACCCGCCCTCCTCTCCTCCGACCAGGAACCGGGCACCGCCCGCGTCCGTCGGAAAAGAGAGCGAAGCAACCGACCACGGCGGGGAGACGGCATGGCGGACCGCAAAGCGAACAACGCGAGCGCGGGCATGGGCGCGGGCCTGGCCATCGGCATCGCGATCGGCGCCAGCCTGGGGATCGCCCTGGACAACCTGATGCTGGGCCTCGGAATCGGCCTGGGCATCGGCGTCGCGATCGGCTCGGGCATGGGGGTGGCCGCCAACAGCGGGAAGCGGAAGTCCGGAGACTGAACCGGGCCGCTTCCGGGGGCGCCCGGCACGCGGTTGTGCGAGGTTGCCGTTCCGGACCCCGGGGTAGGAAGGTCACACCGGCGTGCCGGAGCCGGTCAGCGCTCCGGCCGCCCACCCGCCCCGACACACACCGAGAAGCCGAGACCCGCGATGCTCCGTCCCATCGGCCCAGGCCCCGGTTACCGCCTGGCGCACACCCTGACCTCCGACCCCGGACCGACCGCGGTGCTTCCCCGGTACGAGACCTGGCCCATACCCATCGCCCGGGTTCCCGGCCGCACCGCGCGGGCCGCGGCCACCTGCGGAACCTGCGGGCTGACCCTGCGGTACCGGTTGCTCAGCACGGGCCCCACCGTCGCGCTGCGCGCCCTGTGGGCGGTGCTCTTCGCGGTCTTCGCCCTCTGCTTCGCGGCGACGATGTACTACTTCCTCATGGGGCCAGCGGACAACACGGTCCGCCTGCCCGGTGCGCTGCTCTTCCTCGGCACGCTGGCGGCACCGGTCCTGGCCTACTCCACCGGCCGCCAGCTCCTCCTGGAGACCGGCCTGCACGGCCCCGGACGGCTGGTCGGCCACAAGGGCCACGTCCTGACCCCCAGTCCGGACAGGGACATCCCCGACTGAGAGAAACCAGAAAGCCCGGAACCTCAAGGGTTCCGGGCTTCTGCGCTGCCTGTCGGAGTGGCCAGGGGCGGGGTCGAACCGCCGACCTTCCGCTTTTCAGGCGGACGCTCGTACCAACTGAGCTACCTGGCCCCAGCCACACTCTACCGTGAGCCGAGCGGTCCTGACGGGATTTGAACCCGCGGCCTCCACCTTGACAGGGTGGCGAGCACTCCAAACTGCTCCACAGGACCTTGCTATTTATTTTGTCCGCCTTGTCCGCGTCTTTCCTGATTCTATCAGGTCTTTCGCGTCCTCCGCGCGGTCTTCATTCTGTCAGACTTCGACAGTGCTTCGGACCGTTGCCGTACCCCCAACGGGATTCGAACCCGCGTTACCGCCTTGAAAGGGCGGCGTCCTAGGCCACTAGACGATGGGGGCCTCGACGACGAACGAGTCGTCATTTCCCGTTTCGTCTGCCGTCGGGGACGGGTTAAGCATAGGGGACATCGGGACCAAGTGCCAAAGTGGTTTCCCGCCCCGTCACTGCGGCGACCCCGTGGCGGTGGGAGTGGGCGTCGGCGCCCCCGTGGGCGTGGAGGTGGGCGACGGCGTCACGGACGGTCCGGGAGTGGCCGGCAACGGGACGATCTCCCGGTCGGGGTCGGTCTCCACGTGCCGTTCGATCTGCGCCGAACTCAGCCCCAGTCCGCCCAGGGTGATGTCGTCCCACGCGTGGAGACGCTTGGTCTCGGCGTCGAAGTACAGCACCGACGCCTCGTACGGAGTGGGCTCGTCGTGCTCCAGACCGCGCAGCCCCGCACCGCCCGTGGAACCCTGCACGAAGAACCGGGTGCCGGTCTCCCGCACCTCCGTCCAGCGCTTGTGGCCGTGCCCCGACAGCACCAGCGGCACCACCCCGCTGAACGCCGCCCCCTGGAGCGGATCGTGCAGCACCGCGACGTCCACCGGCGGGTCGGCGTCCTCGATGCCGCGCGCCTGCTCCGCGCCGATCGCGGCGACCTCCTCGTTGGTCGGGTTGTCCAGCGCCTTGTCCGGCGTGAAGCGGGGGTCGCCCGCCCCGTAGAAACGCAGCCCCGCCACCTCGGCGATGTCGTCGTCCAGCACCACCGCGTTGGGCTGCGCCGCGACCGCGCGCTGGGTGCCCATCGAGTCGTGGTTGCCGCGCACCCACACGTACGGCACGTCCAGGTCGGCGATCTGGTCCATGAAGACGTCCTCGGCGGCGCTGCCCCGGTCGCTGATGTCCCCGGAGTCGACGACCACGTGCACCTGGAACTGCTCCACCAGGGAGCCGATGACCTCCCACGCCGCCGGGTTGAGGTGCAGGTCCGAGACGTGCAGGACCCGGATGGTGGAGGCGTCCTGCTCGTAGACGGGCAGCGCCGACGTCACCTGGTACAACTGCGAGACGTTGCCGACCAGGCCCGCCAACTGGGCCTGGTACTCGGAGAAGTGGTTGATCACGTCCTCCGCGCTGCCCACCACCTGCGGGGCGCCCGCGAGCAGACCGGTGTAGCGGGGTTCGGCGATCGCTCCCGGGTTGAAGGTCAGGTACGTCGCCCCGCTCCCCGCGACCAGCATCGTCAGCGCGGTGAGCGCGCTGAGCAGGGCGCGCGCCCAACTGCGGAAGAGCAGCAGCGCCCCCAGGGCCGCGGTGCCGACCGAGAACAGCACGGCCCGCCACGCCAGGGCCACGATCCCCTGCTTCAGGTCCGAGACGATGCTCGCGCCGAGCCGGTTGATCGAGTCGGGGTTCTGGAACATCTCCTCGGCCGCGGCGAGCCGGATCTCGGCGATCGTGGCCTCGAAGCGCAGCGGCGCGGCGTGCGTGTCGAAGGCCAGCTTGCCGAGGGGGGCGATGTTGATGACGGTCTCGCCGTGCCATGAGGGGCTGACACTGAGATTGACGTCGGCCGGGCCGACCGGGGTGAGCACCTGGCCGCCCACGGCCAGTCCGACCCATCCGCCGGCGATTCCGGCGAGGAGAACCGCCGCGACACGCCACACCCAGCCCCGGCGCACCCGCCCGAACCAGTTCCGCAGCCTCCCCCAGACCTCCGGGTGGAAGGCCGGACCGATCCGGGCAAGGACTGCTCGCCGCTCCACCGCGTCGCCTCCCAAGGTCACCAGTGCTCACGGACGCCGCTGCCACGGCCCTTCGCTTTCCCTACCCCTGTGGCGCACAATACGAGACGTGATCGAAACTTCCCGCCGCCACTTCGAGGAGCTCGTCGCGGACGCCCTGGACTCCATTCCACCCGAACTGACGAGCTACATCGACAACGTGGTGATCACCATCGCCGAGAACCCCCCGGTGCCGGGACTGCTCGGTCTGTACGAGGGCGTGCCGCTGACCGAGCGGGGAGACAGCTACAGCGGGGTGCTACCGGACCGGATCCTCATCTACTGGCGGGAGATCCTCGCGATCTGCGACACCGAGGAGGACGTCGTGGACGAGGTGCGGATCACCGTGGTCCACGAGATCGCCCACCATTTCGGGATCGACGACGAACGCCTGCATGAACTCGGCTGGTCCTGAATCGGACCGGAATCGCCGACAACGCGACCGAAACCGCGGACGGACAACCGCCAAAAGCGCGATCAACGGTGTGAGATGCCGAACGAAACCGCGCGATTTCGGTAAACCGCTTGCCAATCTCGCCAGCTCCAGGGACGCTATGTCATCAGACGACGACTTATAGTGACTGAGTGCGAGGGGTCGGCGAAGAGTGCGTAATCCGCGTGCGGACAGTTTCGGCCATGGTATTCCACGACAGAGCGACGGACGGCACGAACAGCTGCCCGCGTTCGAGGACTCCGGCCACGCCGACCCGCCCGCAGCCCCCTCGCCGCCCTCCAACTGGCGCAGCGGCTACCGAGACGTGCTCCGCATCGGCGAGTTCCGGGCGCTGTGGTTGGCCCACGCGCTGTCGATGACCGGCAGCTACCTGCTGAACATCGCCGTGGCGGTGCTGGTGTACCAGCGCACCGACTCCGCTCTGGCCACCGGCCTCACCCTCGCGTTGACCTTCCTGCCCCCGCTCATCGCGGGACCGCTGCTGTCGGGCCTGGCCGACCTGCTGCCCCGCCGCCGCATCATGATCGTCAGCGACGTGGTGCGCGCCGTGCTGGTCGCGTGCATCAGCATTCCCGGACTCCCGGTGGGGGCCATCTGGCTGTTGCTGTTCTGCTCGGTGCTGCCCACCATCCCGTTCGGCGCGGCCCGGGCCGCGCTACTGACCCAGATCGCCCAGGGCGAGCGCTTCGTCGCCGGTTCCACCCTCATCAACCTCACCTCCCAGGCGGGCACCCTGGTGGGCCTGGCCGCGGGCGGCGCCGTGGTCGCCCTGATCGACGCCCGTCCCGCCGTGCTCTACAACGGACTGACGTTCCTGGCCTCGGCGGCCATCATCGCGCTGTGGGTGCGCCCCAGGCCCGCGCCGACGGCCAGGGAGTCCGACCGCCCCTCCCTGTGGCAGGTCATGCGGGACGGACCGCGTCTGGTCCTCACCGACGCGCGGCTGCGCACCCTGGCCCTGCTCGCCTGGCTCGCCGGGTGCTACGTCATCCCCTACGGGATCGCCACCCCGATGGCCGCGGAGATGGGCGGCGGGGCGGCGACCGCGGGTCTCATCATGGCGGCCCCGTCGATCGGGGCGATACTCGGCGGTCTCCCGCTGACCCGCCTGGTCTCGCCGGAGACACGCACCCGCCTGCTGGGCCCCCTGGCGGTGGTCGCGTCACTCCCCCTGGTGGCCTGGGTGCTCGAACCCCCGCTGTGGGCGATGGTGCTGCTCCTGGTGGTCTCGGGCATGGCCGCGTCCTACCAGTTCGTGGCCAACGCCACGTTCGTGCTGTGCGCGCCCTCGGTCGGCCGCGGGGCGGCGTTCGGCCTGGTGGCGGCGGGACTCCAGGTCGCCCAGGGGATCAGCATCGCGGTGGCCAGCTTCCTGGTGGAACACATCGGCGCCCACCTCGTCATCGCCTCAGCGGGCGCCGTGGGTGCCCTGGGCGCCGCCGCCCTGGCGCTGCCCTGGTCCCGCCTGTCCCCCGGCGCGGTCAGGATGATGCAGGACGGCCCGGAGCGGTAGGACCCGTTCGGCGGGCCGTCGGCGCCGTCTCCCGCCGCCGCGGCGCCTCAGGCGCGCCCCCCGGCTCCCCCACCCGCTGGAAGATGTCACTGGGAAGCCGGGAGACCCGTCCGGACAGGGCGCGCAGAGTCCAGCTCACAGCTTGGACTCCTTGCCCTGGAAGGTGCGGATGATGTGCTCCAGCACCGAGGAGCCCGCCCCCTCCTCGGGGATCACCAGCCAGGCGATGATGTAGAGCAGGACGCCGCTGCCGCCCAGCAGGGTGAAGACGGCGAAGGCGAGACGGATGAGGTTGGCGTCCACCCCGAGGAACTCGCCGATACCGCCGCACACTCCGGTGATTATCCGGTTGCTGCCACTGCGTCGCAGGGTCTTCTTCGTGAAGTTCTCGCTCATGTTTCCAGACTGCCCGCGGTGGAGCGGTTCTCCCATCGGGAAGTCCCCTGGGCCGCCCCTGAGCCGACCCTGAGCGCGTTCCGGTGGACGCGGGGACGGTGCCGGCCCCGGCCGCGGGGAGATCCGCCCGCGGCCGGGGCCGGCACCGGGGAGGCCCGGCCTCCGGGTCAGTCGGCGACGGCCACGTCGGGGCTACGGTCGGCCGTCTCGGGCTCGTCCCAGCACTGCACTCCGGTCACGCCCGGCAGCCGGTCCCGGGTGAACACCGGGTTGAGGCCCTGCTTCCGCTGGTCGGTGTAGTCCTTGAGCAGGCGCACCGCCAGCGCCCCCATCGGCAGGATGGCGGCCAGGTTGAGCACCACCATGACCCCCATCGTCACGTCGGCCATGGTCCACACCAGGCTCAGCGAGGCGACGGAGCCGATGAACAGCATCAACAGAAAGACCGCCCGGTAGGCGGTCATCAGCGCGGGCTTGCTGGTCAGGAACCACAGGTTGGACTCGCCGTAGTAGTAGTTGCCCAGGGCCGAGGTGAACGCCAGGAGGAAGATGATGAGTGTGAGCATGTGCAGCGACCACGTGCCCAGGTTGGCCTCCAGCGCGTTCTGGGTGAGGGACGCGCCGACCTCCTCGCCGTAGACGGGGTTGGAGACCAGGATGATGAACGCGGTGATGGAGCAGACGACGAGGGTGTCGAAGTAGACCCCGAAGGTCTGCGTCAGCCCCTGCTTGACCGGGTGGCTCACCGCGGCGGTGGCTCCCGCGTTGGGAGCCGACCCCATGCCCGCCTCGTTGGAGAACAGGCCGCGGCGGATTCCCATCATGATCGCGGTGCCGACGCCGGCCGCGCCGATCTCGCGCAGCCCGAACGCGGAGGCGACGATGTCGGCGAGCACCGCGGGGACCCGGTCGATGTTCATGGCCACCACGGCGATGCCCATGAGCAGGTAGATCAGGGCCATGAACGGCACCGCCGTCTGGGCGACGTGGGCGATGCGGCGCACGCCGCCGAGGACGATGGCGCCGATCAGGACCACCAGTCCGACGCCGATGGCCGGGGCCAGCCACGACGCGGCCTCGGCGCCGGTGGCGGTGCTCACCGAGTTGGACACGGCGGCGACGATGCTGTTGGCCTGGACCGAGGTGAAGACGAAGCCGAACGTGAAGATGGTGACGACGGCGAAGACGGCGCCCAGCCAGCGGGACCTGAGCCCGTACAGCATGTAGTAGGCGGGGCCGCCGCGATATCCGGCCCTGTCGCGGACCTTGTACAATTGGGCCAGGGTCGACTCCACGAACGCGGCCGAGCCCGCGATGATGCCCATGACCCACATCCACAGGACGGCTCCGGGGCCGCCGAGTGCGATCGCGATCGCCACTCCCGCGACGTTGCCCGTCCCCACCCGGGCGGCGGCCGAGACCGAGAACGCCTGGAAGGACGAGATGGCCTTCTTGCCGTCGGGCGCGGTCCCGGACGGCTCGAACATGGTGCGGGCCATCTCCGGTACCAGCCTGAGTTGCACGGCTTTGGAGCGGACGGTGAAGTAGAGGCTGACGACCACGAGGAGCGGGATGGCGACGAACGTCCAGAGCTGGTCGTTCACGACGCCCAGGGCGTCGGTCAGTGCTTGCATGAGGTAGCTTTCTTCGTGTCGGGGGAAGTGGGGGTCCTGCGTCCGGCGGAAGACCCCGTGATCTGGTGTGGGGATGGCTCTCTGTCGGCTTCGGTCCGGTCAGGCGTTCCTGGGCGGCGCTGAGTCCGCTGGTGCGTTCCTGCCGCTCACCTCCTTCCTGACGACTGTCGTCCGCCGCGTCCGACCCCGTGGCCAGACGGAGTCTCCGCGGCGGCGGCCAGTTCTCCGGTGGCGCGCAGGCGGCCCACCACCCGTCCTCCGCCGAGCACCGGTGCCTCGGCGAACTCCGTGAGCAGCGACGGGTCCACGCCGCAGACGGCGAGCGCGGCCGCGGTCGCGGGCATCCGCGCACGGTCGCTCCCGTCGGCGATCTTGACGCCCACGGCCCGCCCGTCGGGCAGGGCAGCCACCTGTACGGCTTCGAACCCGTCCTTGGCGATGAGGCCCGGCACCGCCCGCATGAGGCCGAAGTTGTCCCTCCGGGTGCCCGAGACCATGTCGGGGTGGCGGACCATCGCCTCGGCGAGGAGTCCCTCCCCGGTCGAGGCCGGAGCGCTTCCGATGCGGCCGATCGCCCGGGTCAGTCCGAGCAGGGAGACCGCGAACAGCGGCGCGCCGCATCCGTCGGTGCTCACCCCGGCGACGGACTCCCCGGTGAGCTCCTCGGCGGTCTCGGCGATCGCCTGCTGCAGCGGATGCCGGGGGTCGAGGTAGTCGTCGGTGGACCAGCCCCGCCGGACCGAGGTGAGCAGCATCGCCGCGTGCTTGCCCGAGCAGTTGTGGACGATGGGGCGCGGACGGCGGCCGCTGGCGATCCACTCGGAGCGCTCCCACGGGTCCAGAGGCAGGTCGGCGGGGGTCCGCAGGGTGTCCTCGGTGAGTCCCGCCTGACGGAGGATGTCCCGTGCCGCGGTGATGTGCTGTTCCTCGCCGGAGTGGCTGGCGGTGGCGACGGCGAGGAGTCCGCCGCGCAGCGGAAGCCCCGCCCTGAGCATGGCCGCCGCCTGCACCGGCTTGAACGCGGACCGGGGGTAGCAGGCCGCCTCGACGTCGCCCGCCGCGAACTCGACGTCGCCACCGGGACCGAGCACGACGACCGATCCGTGGTGGACGCTCTCGACGATGCCGTCGCGCACCAGGTGCACGAGCGGGACGTGGCGGGGGACACGCACGGGGGGAGGAGGCGTTCGCATCGCGGTTCGGTCCTTCGCTGCTCGGAATCCGGTTGGGGGCCGGGGGTGTCAGGAGGTCGGTCGGTCCTCGGTTCCGCCCACGTCCTCCTCGGCGATCCGGTACTCGGACGCCGGGCGGAGCACGATGATGTTCAGGCTCGTCTCGACCTTCGCCAGGTGGGCCTGCATGGCCGCCATGGCCTCCTCCCGGTCGCCGTCGGCGATCGCCCTGACGATCCGCCGGTGCTCGTCGTCGGACTGTTCGCGGCGGCCGTGGATCTGGTTGACGAAGGTCGACTGGTGGGCCAGGGCGTCCCGGATCTCCTCGATGACCTTGCGGAAGACGGGGTTTCCGGACGCCTGGGCGATGGTGATGTGGAACAGGGTGTCCAGGGTGGTCCAGGCCAGGTCGTCGGTCTCCCCGGCCATCCGGTCGAGCAGGCGGGCCAGCGTGTCGAGGTCGTCCTCGGTGCGTCGGAGCGCCGCGTAGCCGGAGACCGGGATCTCCACGTGCTGGCGGACCTCCATCAGGTCGCGAGCCGAGTACGAGCCGAAGGTGGGGTTGTCGACCGCCCGGTCGCTCTGGACGAACGTCCCCCTGCCGGTGCGCGAGACGGTCATCCCGATGGCCTGGAGGGTCCGCAGCGCCTCACGTACCACGGAGCGGCTGACCCCGTACTTCTGGGCCAGGGCCGACTCGGCGGGCAGCTTCTCCCCGACCGGGTAGGTGCCCTCCTCGATCGCCTCACGCAGGTCGGCCAGCACGGCTTCCATGGCGCTCATCCGCCCTGGAGGGCCGTGCTGTCCGGCTGTCTGCCTGTCTGACAGGTTCATGCGCACCAGAATGAGAGGCACGGGAAGACCTGTCAATGGCGCGAGGGCGGTTGTTCACTCGGCCGTCTCCGGTCGTTTCCGACTGCCTCCCAGCCCGGAGCCCACACGCGGCACACAAACCCCGCGTGGATATGATATGAATCACTTCTCCTTGGGTAATCCCCGGCGGTTTCCGTCGACGGCACGTGGACAGCGACTCGGCGGCGCCGCCCCGCCCCCCGCACGTTCGGGGAGTACCGCTCACGTCCCGGCGGGCTCCGGAAGGTCCTCTCCGAGGGCGGCGGAGACCACTCTGCGGGTCGTCTCCCGCAGCTCCCGCGGCACCCTGCCCTGTGCCAGACCGTGGTCGGCCATGCGTTGCGCGGCCCGCAGGACGTGCCGGGCCTCCAGTTGCTCGCCCAGCCTGCTCAGGATGCGGCCGAGCAGCAGTTGGGTGCGCAGTTGTCCGGAAAGGTGGTTCAGCTTGGCGTATCCGTCCCAGGCTCGCTCGGCGAACTCCCGGGCCTCGGCGAACCGCCTGATCTCGGTCAGGGTCTCGGCGGCGCGGCGCAGGGTGCGGGCCTCCCACCAGCCGTCGCCGAGTTCCCGGAAGCCCTCGGCGGCCTCCTCGAACTCCCGGCGGCCGTGGGCGGGGTTCTCCCGCATCCGCTGTTCGCCCAGGGCGCGCAGGGTCCGCAGCCTGCCCCAGGAGTCCCCGATCCCGGAGAACAGCTCGTGCGCCTGCTCCAGCAGTTCGATGTGGTGGCGCAGGGTCCACCGCTCGCTGGCCTGACGCACCCGCTCGGCTCGCTCCCGCCACCGGGGCAGCGGTGTGGCGGGCGAGGGCAGACTCACGTAGTCCTCCCACTGCTCCTCGTCAAGCCACTCCCTGACCTGCGCCAGCCGGTTCTCATACCACTCCTCGGCGATGCGGTGCCCGCGCTCGCGCATCCTCGCTGGGGACCCCAGGCACCGCTGCCACACGTGGTCCCTGAGCACCTCCTCGCGCTCCCTGCCACGGTCCGGGGAGAGCAGCAGGTCGCACCGCTCGAACTGGTGATGCAGTCTCCGCGGATCAAGCTGGCCCAGTTCCCGCAGGCAGCGGGCGCGGTACCACACGGCGCCCTCCGTCTGCTCGGCGTCGGCGAGCAGCGAGTCCAGGGCGATCCAGGCGCCCAGTTCCCTGCCCATGCGGCCCAGGACCTCGCCCGTCTGCAACCGCACCTTGAGGAGCTGTTTGGCGTCGGCCTCGTCCTGCAGCAGGATGCGGGCGCCGCGCAGCAGGTCGCGTGCCCGGTGCAGATCCCCCTGGAACCGGTAGAGGTCGGCCTGGTTGCACAGGGTGCGCGCGTACCACCAGTGCTCACCGGCCGCGGCGAAGATCTGCCCGGCCTCGGCCAGTGCGGTCCGTCCGTCGTCGAGGTCGCCGCGCCGGAGCAGGTTGACGCCGATCACCCGGGACGCGCGGGCCCGCCAGAGTTCGTTCGCCCTCTTCCTGCCCAACCTCTGCTCGGCCTCGCGGGCCCTGCTCAGCGCCTCGTCGTAGCCGCCCTGGCTGCCCGCGATCTCGGCGAGGTCCAGCAGCGAGATCGCGTGGGCGAGGTTGTCGCCGAGTTGCCGGGAGAGGGCCAGCGCGGTCTCGGCCGAGGACCGCCAGTCCTCCCAGTAGACCCGGCCGTTCTGGCACAGCGCGCTGAGCGCACGCGCCAGCCGCCACTCCATGTGCCGGTCGCCGCGCTCCCGCGCCAACTGGACGCAGGCGTGCAGGCACTGGCGCTCCGCCTCCAACCAGGCCTCCGGATTGCCGGGAGTGCGCAGTTCCAGTCCGTCCGCCGGGGTCAGCGGGGACACGGCGGGCTGGGGGAACCCGCTCTCCTGCGGGGCGCGTCGGCGGGCGGCGCTCTCGGCGAGCCAGACGTAGGCTCCCAGGAGGCGATCCACGGCTGCGGCGAACCGCCTGTCCGCCCACTCCGCGCGCTCGTGCCTGGGAACGTCGAGTTGCTCGGGACCGTGGTCGAGCAGAATGCCGCGAACGTGGTCGTGCAGTTGGAAGCGGACGTGGCCGGTGTGGCTGTCGGGCAGTTGGACCACGAGGTAGCGGTCGGCCATGTCGGTCAACCAGGACCGGACGTCGCGGGTGGCCGCTCCGATGAGCGCCGCCGCGGCCCACGGGGTGAAGGTGGGCAGCCCGGTGCGCGCGACCCTGACGAGCAGCAGCCGTTCGGTGGCGGAGCACTGCTGGAAGCTGAACCCGAAGGAGGTCGTGATCCCGGCCGGTCCCAGCAGGGCGCGCTCCTTGTCCCGGCGCATGTACCGCAGCAGGTGCTGGGGGGTGGGGGCGTTGCGGGCGCTGAGCTGGCTGCCGCACCAGCAGATGGCGAGCGGCAGCCGGTAGCACTCCCGCACGATGGCGGCCAGGGTCCCCTCGTCCACGGACTCCGCCTCCGGGGCGTCGCCCACCAGGCGGCGCAGCAGTCGCACGCCCTGCTGCCCGGTGAGCCGGTCGAGCGGGTACTGCCGCACGGTGTAGCCGGTGATTCCGGCGAACGCGTTGCGGCTGGTGATGAGTACGGCGCTGCCGGTCCCCTTGGGCAGCAGCGGCTCCACCTGCGCGAAGTCCTTGGCGTTGTCCAGCACGAGGAGCAGGCGGAGGTCGCGGGTGAGGGTACGCCACTGCTCCCGCAGCTCGTCCAGCGGCAGGTCGGGGTGGGGAGGCGTGCCGATCTTGGCCAGCAGTTGCGCGAGGACCTTCTCCGGGCTCCGGGGGGTGTACCGCGCCGGAGCGAGCCCCCGCCGCCGCCCGCGCGGTTCGACCGCCTCGCCGTAGAGCTGGAACTCCAGCTTGCCGTCGGGGAAGCGGTCCTCGACCCGGCTGATCACCTGGTTGGCCAGTTCGGTCTTGCCCACTCCGCCCTCGCCGGTGACCGCGACGACCAGGGGGCCGGTGGCTCCGCGCAGGGCTCGGGGCCGCAGCCCGGCGCGCCAGCGCGCGCGTCCGCGGGGGAAGCGGCGGAACAGCCGCACGATCTCGTCGAGGGTCTCGGTGTGACCGGTGAAGTGCTCGCTGCGCGGAGGCAGTTCCTCGCGCATCACGCGGCCGGGGGTGCGGCTCGACCGCCGGGGCACGCCCCCGTCGTCCTCCCAGAAGACCAGGGCGAGTTCGAAGACTGCCGTAAGGACCGCGCCCACGAGAGCGAGGCCGAGAGCGAGGAGACCCCACGGTCCGCTTCCCTCGGGGAGCACCTCCCCCAGTCCTCCGAGGGCTCCGGCCGCACCGATCACGGCCAGGGGCATCAGACGACGCCAGTGCCGGTTCCTGCCTCGGCTGGAACCGGAAGGGGGCGAAGTGGTGAGGTCCGAACCGGATCTTGCTGCACTGTCCGACGGGGGATCGTTCACCGACAATCAGAATCCTGTCGCGCCGGGAATCCGTTTTCTCTTCTGCGCTCGTTTGTGACGGGGGTCCCACCAGTGTTGGCAGAAACCTTCAAAACGTCCACGGCCCGCCACCGAGGGCAAGAACAATTCACGGTTCTTTCATTCGGGTTTCACCGGTTTCCTCCGCCCGACAGCGCCGACGGGGCTCGGTCACGGGGCGCCCCGCCCCGCTTCACGAGGGCACGGATTCGGAGGGGGACGGGCCGCCGTGGTCGTGGACCGCGGGCGTCCCCGGCTCGTCGGTCCCCTCGCCCACCGCGCCGGACCGGTCCGGTGCCGGGACCACGAGTGTCAGCATCGCGGCGGCCACCGCGATGGCGGCGAAGATCCCGAAGTTCCACCCCAGGCCGAGCTGGAGCGCGACGATGTAGCCGCCCAGCAGCGGCCCGCAGACTCCCCCGAGCCGCCCCACGCCGGTGGTGTGGCCGAGCGCGGTGGCCCGGTTCGCCGTCGGGAAGGACAGGGCGACGTAGCCGAACAGCATCATCTGGGTGCCGATGGTCGCCGCTCCGGCGATCGCCACCAGGAGGTAGAGCACGGCGGTGGGCAGCGGCAGGCCCAACGCCAGGATGGACGCCGCCGCCACGACGAACGCGCCGGTAGTCGCGGCCCGGGAGCCGAACCGGTCCGCCACCGAGGAGCCGACCAGGCCGCCCACGACCGCCCCGAAGTTGAGCACCAGCAGGAACGCCATCGCCGGGCCGAGCGCGTACCCCGCGCCCCTCATCAGCTCCGGCAGCCAGGTGTTGAGCCCGTAGACGAGGAGCATGCTGCAGAAGTTCGCGAGGGCGAACAGGACGATCGCCGCAAGCGCTCTTCCCGAGGTGATCCGGGCACGCGGCGCCTCCTGCGGCGGGGTGCCGGGACGCGCACCGCCCTGCCGGGCCCGCCGCTCCCGCAACGTGGCGAAGCCGGGGGACTCGGGCAGGAACCGCAGCGCCAGTGGGACCACGGTCACCAGGGGGACGCCTCCCAGGGCGAAGAGGACGCGGAAACCGTACTCGGGCAGCAGCCAGACCGCCAGGACCGCGGCGAGGACCCCGCCGACGGGGAAGCCGGTGAGCATGAGGGCGTTGTAGAAGCTCCGGTGCCGCTCCGGCGCCCATTCCACGGTCAGCGTGATCGCCGTGGGTACGACCCCGCCGAAGCCGAGGCCGGCGAGGAAGCGCAGCGCTCCGAGCAGCTCCGGTGAGGGCGCCACCGCCACCAGCAAGGTCGCCACGGAGAACCAGACGAGGCAGCCGATGAGCGTCCGGCGGCGGCCGATGCGGTCGGTCACCGCACCGACCGCCACCGCGCCGAGGAACATGCCGATCAGCGCGTAGCTTCCGATCATCCCGGCCTGCTGGGGGGTCAGCGTCCACTCCGGATGCTCCAGCAGGGCCGGCACGACCGCGCCGTACACGATGAGGTCGTAGCCGTCGAACACGATCGCCGCGAAGCAGACGGCGACGACAGCGAGACGCGGGGACAGCTTGGGCCGGGAGCCGACTTCTTCGGATGAGGGCATGCGGTTCTCCTGGGATTCCGCAGCCTGCCCCGGCGCTTCGACCGTACTGCCGGGAAGCGCGGTCAGGCCGGAGGGGTCAATCGGCGCCCGTGTCGGGGAGCCGGGAGTCGTCCCTCCCCGACACGGGCCGGAGGAAGCCGTCCAGGACGCCGAGCACCTCGTCCGCGCTCTCCTCCGCGAGGTTGTGGCCGCCGGGCACCTCGACGTAGCGGGCTCCCGGGATACCCGCCGCGATCTCGCGGGAGTGACGCGGCGTGGCCAACTGGTCTGCCCTGGCCGCCACGACCAGGGTGGGGACGTCCACCTTGGCCAGGTCGTCTCGTACGTCCACGCGCTCGACCAGGTCGAGGTGATCGTCGAGCGCCTCGGGAAGCGCCCGGGCCAACTCCTCGGTCCTGGCCCGGACGGCGTCCCGACTCTGGGCGTTCAGCCGGTCCTCGCCCGTGATCAGCGCCGTGACGAACCGGGCCAGCAGGTCCCGGTCTCCGAGCGCCGCGAGTGCGCGCCACACTCCGACCAGCAGTCGCAGCCGGGAGTCGGGACGCGCGAAGCCCGCCATGAGGACCAGGGATCTGACGCGCTCCGGATACCGGACCGCCAGCCGCACCGAGACCGGGCAGCCCAGCGAGTAGGCCACCACGGAGAAGGTGTGGACTC
Organism: Thermobifida halotolerans; assembly: GCF_003574835.2. Lineage (NCBI taxonomy): Bacteria > Bacillati > Actinomycetota > Actinomycetes > Streptosporangiales > Nocardiopsidaceae > Thermobifida > Thermobifida halotolerans. The sequence goes on from NZ_CP063196.1 coordinate 4,020,432, forward strand.
CGGCGTCCGCCGCGGTCGCCACCAGGCGGTCCGCCAGGTCGTCCAGGTCCAGCGGCTCGGTCTGCCTGGGGGTCGCGCCCACGCCCGGGTAGTGGGGGAGCACCACGGTGAACCGCCTCGACAGCGGACCGATGAAGGGAGCGAAGTCGACGGTGCCGCCCCCGCCCCCGTGCGCGAGCAGGAGGCCGGGTCCCCCGCCCCGGACGACGGTGGAGAGGGGGCCGCGACCGGTGTCGGGGACCGTCATGGGAGCTCCTCTCTGGGATCTGGAGGCGGGCGGTGCGGCGCGGTCAGCGGGGAGGGGTCAGGCCAACCCGCCCGAGACCCCGATGGTCTGTCCGGTGATCCACCGCGCGTCGTCGCTGGCGAGGAAGGCCACGACGTCGGCGATGTCCTCCGGACGGCCCATGCGGCCCAGCGGCGTCATGGCGATGACCCCGTCGGCGTTGGCGCGGATGTCCGGCCGCACTCCCTCGGTGTCGGTGAGTCCGGGCAGGACCGAGTTGACGGTGACCTGGCGCGGGCCCAACTCCTTGGCCAGGGAGAAGCCCATCTGCTCGACGGCGGCCTTGGTTCCCGCGTAGACCCCGGTGAACGGGAGCGTGACCCGAGTGTTGCCGGTGGAGATGTTGATGATGCGCCCACCGTCGCTGACCATGTTCGCCGCGTGCTTGAGGGCGAGGAAGGTGCCCTTGAAGTTGACCGCCACGGCCCGGTCAAACTCGTCCTCGTCGATCTGGGCGATGGGGCCGATGATGTTGACGCCGACGTTGTTGACAACCACGTCGATGCCGCCGAACGTGTTCTTGGCCTCCTTGAACAGCCGCTCGATGTCGGCCGGGACACCCATGTCCGCCTGGACGGCCACGGCGGTCCCGCCCTCTGAGGTGATCTCCTGGACCAGCTCCTCGGCGGCCTCGGCGTTGCTGTGCCAGTTGATGGCGACGCTGGCCCCGTCGGCCGCCAGCCGCTTGGAGATCGCGCGGCCGATACCGCGCGATCCCGCGGTGACAACGGCCTTCTTCCCTTCCAGGGTGGTCATGTGCTGCTCCCATCCTCCGGCCAGTGCAGCTGGCCCTCAACGTGGAACGACTTCTCCGAACCGCCGGGCAGCGGGAAGCGCCCCGCTCCCGTCCGCGGCCTCTCTCCTGGAGTCTCGCCCTCCGCACCCAAGAACCGACCAAGGACCGACCAACGCGGTCCGGCCCCGCGTCAGGGCAGCCGGACCGACTGGGCGTGCCGGAACACGTTGCCCGGGTCCCAGTGGGCCTTGACCTTTTGCAGGCGGGAGTAGTTGTGCGCGTAGTAGAGCTCGTGCCAGGGGGAGTCGGACCTGTTCCAGTCGGGGTCGCCGAGGTCCACGTCCGGGTATCCGATGTAGCAGCCGTCGGTCACCTCGCCGGACACGGGCACGCCGCCCGTCGCCGAGTAGACGTCCGAATAGAACTCCCGCACCCAGGCGATGTTGCGGTCGTCCTCGTCCGGCGCAGCCCACAGGGAGACGTACTGGAGTTTCATGACGGAGTCGCGGGCGGCGACGGCGGTGGCGTCCGGGGCGACCGAGTTGATCCTCCCCCCGTAGGAGGAGATGAGGAGAAGCGCGTTCGAATTCGGGTAGTCGGATCGGGTGAGGTTCCGGTAGACGGCCGCCACCTGGTCGTCGGGGAAGTTCCCGCGCATGTGCGCCGACTTGATCTTGAACCGCATGACGGTCGGGTCGGAGGGGTTGAACCCCTGCCAGTGCAGCGCGTGGTGCCAGGGCAGTCGGCGCGGGGGCGCCCCCTGGTAGGCGACGCCCACCCCGTCGTTGACCTCGGCGATGAAGTCCTCCAGCAACTGCTGGGCGTTGTCGGCGGTAGCGTCGATCTGCGTCGCCATGGCGACCACCCCGGCCGCCCGGTTGAGCAGTTTGAGCTGGCTGAAGAGACCCGCGTACGGCGAGCCCGGGTCGCTGTTGCGCTCGTGCCAACCGCCGAAGTTGCGCACCAGCCTGCCGAACGCCTCCTGGGTCAACTCGCTCCACGGCCAGACGATCGAGCTGACCAGGACCTCGGAGGGCGGGCGGGGGAGCAGGTCGGAGGGCTCGTTTCCCCGCGCCTCGGGCGAGCGGAGCAGGTAGCGGGTGACGATCCCGAAGTTCCCGCCACCCCCGCCTGTGTGGGCCCACCACAGGTCCTGCTTCTTGCCTCTGGAGTCGCGGGTGGCGACGGTGACCTTCGCCCTCCCGTCGCGGCCGACCGTGACGACCTCCACCCCGTGCAGGTGGTCCACGGTCAGCCCGTGCAGTCGGGCCAGGGGGCCGTAACCGCCGCCGATGATGTGGCCCCCCGCACCGACCGTGGGACACGATCCGCCGGGGACGGTGACCCCCCAGCGCTTGAACAGCGACTCGTAGACGTCGAGCAGGGACGCTCCCGCCTCGACCGCGAACGCCCTGTGCTGGTGGTCGTAGTAGACCGACGACATCTGGGAGACGTCGATCACGGCCTGGACCTCGGGATCGCTCACGAAGTTCTCGTAGCAGTGGCCGCCGCTGCGCACCGCGATCCGCTTCCCGTCCCGCAGCGCCCGGTCCACGGCGGCCACGACCTGCTCCGTGGTGCCGATCACCTGGATGTAGTCGGGCTTTCCGATGAATCTCTGGTTGGCTCCGCTGCTGAGGTCCACGTACCGGACGTCGCCGGATCTGACCGTCACCGGTCCGAACTCCGGTGGGCAGGCGTCCTGTGTATACGCGATCGCCACACCGGTTCCGGAGTCGGGCGCGCCGATCAGCGCCGCTCCGCCAAGAACGGCCGCCCCCGTGAAGAATCCCCGACGTGTCGCAGCTCCCATTGCTTTTCATCTCCACTGTGGAAACTATTCAACGGGCGCCTGACATACCGCCGCCCGCTTCTCTGAATCGACGGATCGAATATCTCAGGAAGCGGCCAAAGAATAGTCAAGAGACAGCCAAGGAAACCAGAATCTCGATCACCGGGCGGAGCAATCTGATAACGCAGAGAAATTAAAGTGATTTCCTCAGCGATTTTCCCAGGAATCGCTCGGGCCGAACCTCCGGGCGTCGGTGAACCGTTCGTAAGGCATTCCGTCGGGCATGTTCAGCACCTCCATCTGGAATCCCGACGGGGCCTTGAAGTAGACCCAGTAGTCCCCGTGGATGGGGCCGCCGTCCTGGATCAACTGGGGCTCGCCGAGGACCTCGACCCCGGGGACCGTCCGCAGCCAGGCCACTGCCGCGTCCACGTCGTCGACGAAGAAGGCGAGGTGGTGGCCACCGACGTCGCTGTTGCGCGGCCGTTCGGTCCGCTGGTCGGAGACGGTGTACTGGGCGAGTTCCACGTTGGTGACCGGACCGAGCCGCACGACCGCGGTCTCCACCTCGACGGCCTGGTCGATCGCGAACTGCCGCGAGGCGTAGTCGGCGTCGAACCGGAGACTCTCCCGGTAGAGCACCTCGCCGCCCAGGACGTTGACGTGGAAGGCGACGGCCTCCGCCAGGTCCGCCACGGTGTAGCCCGCCTGCAGGACGCCGCGCGCCCCCGGAACGCCGTGCTTGCCGGGGCCCCACCAGCCCGGTTCGGGGCGGTACAGCCGTTCCTCCCCCGCGGCCTCGAAGGGCAGCACGTCGGGTACCTGTCGCAGTTCCAACTGCATCCCCCACGGCGCCTGGAAGTAGATCCACCGGCACCCCGCCGCCGGGCCCTCCTTGACTTCCTGCGGCTCACCCTGCACCCGCGCCCCGTCCACGGAGCGCAGATACTCCAGCGCCCGGTCGAAGTCCTCGGTGTCCACGGTCAGCCGGTGGCCGCCGACGTCGCTGTTGCGCGGCGGTTCGGTCCGCTGGTCGGGGGAGGTGTACTGGAACAGTTCCAGGTTGGCTGTCGGCCCGAACCGCAGCAGCGCGATGTCGGTCGCGGCGCGGGGATGGACGTCCAGGTGCCGCGTCATCCAGTCGCCGTCGGGGTCCGAGACGCCTTCGAGCGTGTAGAGCAGGTCCGCTCCGAGCACGTCCCGGAAGAAGTCGACCGCCTGGCGGAGGTCGGGGACCGTTCACCTCCAGCAGCAGTCGCTGCTGGGGGTCCATGAGCTCGGCCTCCCTCGGGGTGATGCCGAAGAAGGCGGCGTCGAATCCGGCCGCGTCGGGCAGGAAGCCGCCGTAGCGGGTGACGTCGCGCATCGCCGCGGCGTTCTCCGGGTTGGACCTCAGGTAGGAGTCCCAGCGCCCGTCGGGAACCTCCACGATTCCGTCGGCGCCGTCCAGCAGGAATTTCCAGAGTTCCTCCGGCGAGTCGACCCCGCCGGGGAAGCGGCATCCCATGCCTACTATCGCGATCGGCTCCACGCCTTCCCGCACGTTGTTCTCCTCTTCTCTGACGGACATCCGATCCGTTCCTCCGGTGGGAACGGGAAAGCTTTTCGCACCGTTCGGGTGCTGCGTCAGGAACGGCCGGACCCGCCGCACCGGCGCCGGTTCACGTCCAGGAAACAATCAGGTCAGTTCGGTGCTTCGGGAACAGAGTTCCGCGAGGAGGCGGCCGGGGGCCGCCATCTGTTCCGCTTCTGAGTTTTACACCGGGAAATCAAGAACCGACCAAGATCAAACCAAGCCGATAAATGGCATCGGAATGCCGGGTGACCGCACTGTTCAGCTCCCGGAGCCGGGGAAAAACAATTCCGGACAGCCGAAAGCCGCCGGGGTCTGCTGTTTCCCCGGCGGCTGGAGGCTGTGGGTCGGGTGGGCGTCAGCGTGGCGCGGCGGGCCGGTCACGGTGCGGGAGTCTGCGCCGCTCCCCGTGGGGCGGCGGGGCTCCCGGCCCGGTCGCGCGCCAGCTCGCGGAGGCTGACCAGGAATCCCAGCAGGGCGACGGCGGCGCCCGCGACGATGACGGTCCGCAGTCCCCGGCCTCCGTCCAGTACCGCTCCGCCGAGCCAGGCGCCGAAGGCGATGCCGATGTTCATCGCGGAGATGTTCACCGCGACCGCGAGCGTCGGAGCGCCGGATCCGGTGGACTGGAGGATCCGGGCCTGGAGTCCGGGCAGGATCGCGCCGAACGCGGCACCGAAGACGAGCACTCCGCCGACCGCGGCCCACCCCACCGAGACGGCCAGGGCGAACGCGGCGAGCACCACGGTGAGCACGCCCAGCAGCCCCGACAGCGAGGGCATCAGCGCGCGGTCGGTGAGGCGTCCCCCGAGCAGGCTGCCCGCGAACGTGCCGAGCCCGAAGAGCAGCAGCAGCCAGGTGACCGCGCCCGGGGAGAATCCGCTGACCTCGGTCAGCACCGGCGAGATGAACGTGTACGCGGTGAAGACCCCCGCGCAGCCCAGCGCGCTCATCACGACCGCCATCTGCACCCGGCGCACGCCGAGGACCTTCAGTTCGGCCAGGGCACCCGCCCGGACGTCACCGCGGACCGACGGGATCGCGACGAGGAGCAGCAGGGTGGCGGCCGCGCCGCACAGGGCGACCGTCCAGAACGTGGCGCGCCAGCCGTACTCGCTGCCGACCAGCGTGCCCAGCGGCACGCCGAGGATGTTGGCGAGGTTGAGGCCGATGGCCAGGTGGGCGATGGCCGCTCCCTGCCGGTCCTCGGGGACGAGCCGGACGGCGACGACGATGCACAGGGCGAAGAAGGTGCAGTGGGTGAGCGCGCCGAGCATCCTGGCCGCCATGAGCACCCCGTAGTCGGGAGCGGCCGCCGCCACGACGTTGCTCGCCGTGAAGACCGCCATGAGTGTCGCCATCAGGGGCTTGCGGGGGACGCGGGTGGTCGCCAGGGTGATCAGCGGCCCCCCGATCATGACGGCGACCGCGTAGCCGCTGACGAGCAGTCCCGCCGCAGGGAGGGACACGTCGAGGTCGGCCGCGATCCCGGGCAGGATCCCGGCGATGACGAACTCTGCGCTGCCCACGCTGAACAGGCAGAGCATCAGCACGAGAACGGGACGAGACATGGGTTCCCAACCGTGAGAAGGGGGTTCGCAGGACGCGTGGGCGCGGTGGGGCGGGCGGCCGTCACGGGGTGACGAGCAGTTTGCCCCTGGTGCCGCCGGCCGCCATTCTGCGGTGCGCCTCGGGGGCCCGCTCGTAGTCGAAGACCTCCGCGACCCGCAGCGTGAGGACTCCCTGCTCGACCAGCCGCGCCAGGTCGGCCAGTCCGGCTCCGTCCTGCTCGACGAAGGACATCCGGACCTCGATCCCCCGTTCGGGTTCGGGCTTGGCCGACGGGACGATGGACACGGCCCGACCGCCGTCGCGCACGGCGCTGATCGCCTCGGGGACCCCGGCGGTCTCCAGAAGCAGGTCGCAGGCTGCCGTGGGAAGGCTCGCCCCGTCCGTCGCCACCTGCTTGGCGCCCAACTCGTGGGCCAGCGCCGTGTCCTGGGGGCGCACGTAGGCGACGACCTCGATCCCGCGGGCCGTGGCGAGCTGTACGGCGTATCCGCCGACCGCGCCCACCGCCCCGGTGACCAGGAGCGTCTGACCGGGGCTCGGGTCCAGTACCGCCAGCGCCTGCGCGGCGGTGAGTCCCGCCAGCGGCAGGGCCGCGGCGCCGCGCAGGCTGACTCCGCGGGGCGCGTGCGCCGCGATCGCCTCGTCGAGCGCGACCAGTTCCGCGTGGGTGCCGACTCCGGTCGCCATCTGGGCCGACATGGCGATGACGCGGTCGCCGACGGCGAAGCGGGACACGCCCGGTCCGGTCTCGACCACCTCTCCCGACAGGTCCCAGCCGAGGATCATCGGGAAGGAGGCCGAGACGTTGGCCGCGGCGCTGCCCGAGCGGACCTCCAGGTCGACCGGGTTGACCGCGGAGGCGGCGGCACGCACCAGGATCTGTCCGGGGCCGGGCCGGGGATCGGGCAGCTGCGCGGTCCGCAGCCGCTCGGGTCCGCCGTACCCCTCCAGTATCACTGCCCGCATCCGTGCTGCTCCTTCCCCGAGTGGCATGGGATCACGGGGAGCATCGCAGGGCGCGGCCAAGAGCCGACCAAGGATCGCGCAGGGCGCGGGAAGCGCCTCCTCCCGGACGGACCGGCGGTCAGGACGCGACGTACTGCTCGGTGCTGCCGGACGGGGCGGCGCCCCGGTCCTTCAGCAGCGCCTCCAGCGCGGCGGGGACGGGTTCGTCCCCGAGCTCGTCGACGTACAGGCGGACCAGTTCGGGAAAGCGGAACCACAGCCGCCCGTCGCCGACGTCGCTGGTGACCCGCAGCAGGTGGGCGTTGACCAGTTCGGCCGTCGGGCACTCCGCGGTGAGCGGGTCCGTGCCGAGGGCGGCGGCCGCGGTCGTGAGGTTGAACCTTCCCGACCCGATGGCGCACAGTCTGCGTAGCGCCCAGCGGTAGTGCGGGGCCAGCCGCCGGTAGGCGCGGGCGAAGCACGTGCGGATGTCCAGTGTCCCCGTACGCAGTTCGTCCAGTCGGCGGTCCTCGTCCAGGAGCCGGATGGCAAACCCCTTGATGCTCCACGGCGGTCGGGCCGCCAGTTTCTCGCCCGCCGCGCGGACCGCCAGGGGCAGCCGTTCGCACAGTCGGACGACCTGGAGGGCCGACTCCGTCTCCCGCTCCACCCGGTCCCTACCGACCACGTTCACGAGCAGTTGGAGTCCCTCCTGGTCCGTGAAGGGTTCGAGTTCGAGGATGTCCACACCGGGCAGGCCGGGGAGCCCCTCCTGGGCGGTGATCAGGACGGCGCACTCGGCCCCGCCCGGCAGGAGGGGGACAGTCTGCTCCACGGACACGGCGTCGTCGAGCACGACGAGCACCCGTCTCTCCGCCGCCCAACTGCGGAACGCCCGCATCCGGTCGTGCAGGTTGCGGGGCAGGTGCTCGGGGTCGCAGCCGAGGGAGACGAGGAAGGAGCCGAGGATCTCCTCGGCGGCGACGGGCGCTCCGTCACGGCTCCGCAGCGTCGCGAACAACTGGCCGTCGACGAAGTGCTCGCGCATCCGCTGCCCGGCTCGCACGGCCAGGGTCGTCTTGCCGACGCCGGGCTGTCCGGTCACCACGACGACGGGGGCTGCCGTCCCCGTGTCGGGGCCGTTGGCGCGAGTCGCCGCGTCGATGGCCTTCAGTTCCGCCTCACGGCCCACGAAGTCGCGGATGTCCCGCGGCAGTTGGGCGGGAACGTTGGAGGCGGGACGGCGCGGAGTGGCGAACGCGGTGGTCGAGGGCAGCTCCAGCTCGTCGGCCTCGCCGCGCATTACGCTCTGGTGCAGCCGCTGCAGCCGCTCCGAGGGGTCGAGTCCGAGCTCCTCGACCATTCTCCGCCGCAGCCGCTGGTAGACCCGCAGCGCCTCGTTGCGGTCCCCGGAGCGGGAGAGCGCCACCATGAGCTGGGCGTGGAACCCCTCGTGCAGCGGGTGCTCGGCGGTGAGCGTGTTGAGCTCGCCGATCAGGTCGCGGTGCTCGCCCAGGTGCAGGGAGAGCTCGACGCGCTGCTCCAGGACCCGCAGCCGGGTCTCCTCCAGGTGGGCGATCCGCGCCGCCAGGCGCGCTCCCGGGAGCAGGTCGGACAGGGCCGGTCCGCGCCACAGGGAGAGCGCGGAGCGGAACTCCTCGGCGGCCCGGGGGGCGTTGTCGAGCCGCAGCGCCTCCTTGGCCGCGGCGGCTCTCGCCTCGAACTCCCACAGGTCCAGCTCACCGGACTCCAGGCGGATCAGGTAGCCGCGGCGGCACGTCTCGACCACCGGTCTGGTCTCGCGGCTGTTGAGTTCCTTGCGGAGCTGGTAGACGTACGTCTGCACGGTCTTCCTGGCCAGCTTCGGCGGGTTGTCCTCCCACAGTTCCTCGATGATCGCGTCGGTCGACACCGGTCTGTTCGGGTTGCACAGGAGCATCGCAAGCACCCGCCGGGGCATCGGCGCGGACAGCTCCCTCTTGGCACAGCCGTCTCGGATCTCCAGCGGCCCCAAGATGTCGAAGCGCATGTTCCTCTCCTCATCCTCCTGCTGTCTTGGCGGTCATGCGTACACCGGGCGCCGCCGACAAAGTGATCAAAAACTCGACGGTTGAAAAATGGACATCTAACGCGGCGCGGCATGCCGGACTGAACGTTCGGTGGTGACACCGACAGGAAAACCAAATGAGACATGCCAGAAATCCGCGTCGCCACTTCTGGCATTCACCTGGAATCCCGTTGGACAAGTCCAAGAAGACTACTCACAGTGGCAGTACCACGTGAAACCGATGATCTTCGGGGGAAACATTCCCCCGAAGCGGGCGCCGCACGCACGCCACCGGGACTTCCTGGGAAATCCGCAGGTCACTCGATACCCGCCGACGGACTTCCGGGAACCCTCTCCAAGCTTGCGGCTTTGCCTTCGCTACAGGAGACCACAGACCCGTCCCACAAAAAAGGGTTGGCATAATCCGGCCATTACCCACTGGCAGTGGATTCTGATACTGTCTGATTACAGAAAGTAATTACCGCAGTTCTTCGAAGACCGGCGGAACGCGGTTCCGCCGCACGGGCAACGTGGGACGGATCGTGTGTTCTATATCACAAGTCAGTGCCGTCATTTCCCGGGATCCGCCCCGCACAGGACGCGGCGGCCGGCCGACCGCCCCCGACAACGCCGACGGGGCGCACCGGCCCCTGCTCGGTGCGCCCCGTCGGGTCGTCGGTCAGATCACTCCTCGGACCCGCCGCCCCTGAGACCGGAGGAGATGAGGTCCATCACCGACGAGTCCGCCAGCGTGGTGACGTCGCCGATCTCCCGGTTCTCCGCCACGTCGCGCAGCAGGCGGCGCATGATCTTGCCGGAACGGGTCTTGGGCAGCTCCGGCACCACCATGATCTGCCGCGGCTTGGCGATCGGACCGATCTCCTTGGCCACGTGGTCGCGCAGCGCCCTGATCGCCTCCTCACCGCTGGCCTCGTCCTGGGCGACGCCGCCGCGCAGGATCACGAACGCCACGATGCCCTGCCCGGTCGTGGGGTCGGAGGCGCCCACGACGGCGGCCTCGGCCACCGTGGGGTGCGACACCAGCGCCGACTCCACCTCGGTGGTGGAGATGCGGTGCCCGGAGACGTTCATGACGTCGTCCACCCGGCCCAGCAGCCAGATGTCGCCGTCGTCGTCGTACTTGGCGCCGTCACCGGCGAAGTAGAAGCCCAGGTCGGCGAAGCGCGACCAGTAGGTGTCGCGGTAGCGCTCCTCGTCGCCCCAGATGCCGCGCAGCATCGACGGCCACGGCTTGTCGAGCACCAGGTAGCCGCCGGAGCCGTGCGGGACCTCCTCGCCCTTCTCGTTGATGACCCTGGCACTGATGCCCGGCAGCGGACGCTGGGCGGAGCCCGGCTTGAGCGCGGTGACGCCGGGCAGCGGCGAGATCATGACCGCCCCGGTCTCGGTCTGCCACCAGGTGTCCACGATCGGCAGCGAGCCGTCGCCGATGTGCCTGCGGTACCACAGCCACGCCTCGGGGTTGATGGGCTCGCCGACGCTGCCCAGCACGCGCAGCGAGGACAGGTCGTAGCCCTCGGGGATCTGCTCGCCCCACTTCATGAAGGTGCGGATGAGGGTGGGCGCGGTGTAGTAGATCGTCACCTTGTAGTTCTGCACGATCTCCCAGTGGCGGCCCTCGTGCGGGGTGTTGGGCGTGCCCTCGTAGACGACCTGGGTGGCGCGGTTGGACAGCGGCCCGTAGACGATGTAGCTGTGCCCGGTGACCCAGCCGATGTCGGCGGTGCACCAGTAGACGTCCTCGCCGGGCTTGTGGTCGAACACCACGTGGTGGGTGTAGGAGGTCTGGGTGAGGTAGCCGCCGGAGGTGTGCAGGATGCCCTTGGGCTTTCCGGTGGTTCCCGAGGTGTAGAGGATGAACAGCGGGTGCTCGGAGTCGAACGCCTCGGGGGTGTGCTCGGTGGACTGGGAGTCGACCAGGTCGTGCCACCACAGGTCGCGTCCCTCGGTCCACGGCGTGTCGATGTCGGTGCGCTTGACGACGACGACGCGCTCGACCGTCTCGGCGCCCTGCAGCGCCTCGTCGACGCCCGCCTTCATCGGGACGGCCTTGCCGCGCCGGTACTGACCGTCGGCGGTGATGACGACCCTGGCGGCGGCGTCGTCGACCCGCGAGCGCAGCGCGGCCGGGGAGAACCCGCCGAAGACCACGCTGTGCACCAGGCCCAGCCGGGCGCAGGCCAGCATGGACACGATCGCCTCGGGGATCATCGGCAACTGGATGGCCACCCGGTCGCCCGCGCGCAGGCCCAGCGAGGCGAGCGCGTTGGCGGCCCGGCACACCTCGTCCTTGAGTTCGGCGTAGGTGATGTCGCGGGTGTCGCCCGGCTCGCCCACCCAGTGGATGGCGACCTGGTCGCCGTGGCCGCTCTCGACGTGCCGGTCCACGCAGTTGTAGGCGACGTTGAGCCTGCCGCCCACGAACCACTTGGCGAACGGCGCGTCGGACCAGTCCAGGACCTGGTTCCACCCGGTCTCCCAGTGCAGCCGCCCGGCCTGCTTCGCCCAGAAGCCCTCACGGTCGGCCTCCGCCTCGGCGTAGAGGTCCGCGGTGGCGTTGGCCTGTGCCGCGAACTGCGCGTCGGGGGGGAAGACCTGACTCTGCTGCATCAGGTTCGCCAGCACTTCGTCGCCCATGTCAACTCCTGACCGGTGTGATGCCCGCTACTGCCCCCACGGTAGGACGTGAGGTGTTTCATGGGAAACAGGTGGTGCGGCGAAGTGCGGGTCTCCCGCGACGGAAAGCCCCGAAAACGGGACGAACGGTCGCTGAGGCCTCCTCCTGCGGCTGTTCGCAAACTACTATTTACCTTCACGTATCCATCTCACGGGAGTCGCCAGTCGCATCGATGCTGAGGCCGCACATGGATTCGTCGGCCGGTCCACCGCCCCGCCCGGAGCAGTCCAGGGCGCGGCGGTCCCGGTCGCGCCACGATCCCCTGAGGGTGCTGCGCTCCGCTCGCGCGGTCGTGAGCGACCTCAAGGACGGACTCTCGGGGCCGGGCGCCCGCAGGGCCGCGCGGCGGCTGCGGCGGCTGCTGGACGTTCCCGGCCTGGGGTTGGCCGACCTGTCGGGGGCCCTGGTGTGGTCGGGGCAGACCGCCGGCACCGAGGCCGTCTCCGCGCTGGTCGACCAGGTGCTGCGCGGCGAGGTCGCCAAGGACCGGCCGCCCCTGATGGCCGTCCCGGTGTACGCGGGCGACGGGCTCGCCGGGGTTCTGGTGGTCGTCGGGCAGGTGCGCCGGGCCGCGGCGCGCGAGGCCGCCTCCTGGGTCGCCGACGCGGTGGAGCGCGGCCGCCTGGAGGCGTCCGCGGACCGCGCCGAACAGGCCGAACTGCGGGCGCTGCGGGCGGAGATCTCCCCGCACTTCGTCTACAACGCGCTCACCGTGATCTCCTCCCTGATGCGCTCCGACCCCGACCAGGCCAGTGAGCTGATGCTCGACTTCGCCGACTACACCCGCTACAGCCTCGCCCAGCGCGGCGACTACACGACACTGTCCGACGAGTTCCACGCGATCGAGACCTACCTGGCCCTGCAGCGGGCGGTGCTGGGCGACCGGCTCCGCGTCCAGGTCAGGGTCGCCCCCGAGGTGCTGGGTGTGGCCGTGCCCTACCTTGTGCTGCAGCCGCTGGTGGAGAACGCCGTCCGGCACGGCGTCGAACCGCGGGCGGGCACCGGACTGATCCAGGTCACCGGGGAGGCCCAGGGCAACGACTGCGTGATCAGCGTGGAGGACGACGGCGTGGGCATGGACCCCGAGCGCGCCCGGGACATCCTGGCGGGCCGGGGCGGCTCCGACAGCGTGGGGCTGGCGAACGTGGACCGCCGACTGCGCCACGTCTACGGCCCCTGGTACGGACTCGTCGTGGAGACCGCGGTGGACGCGGGCACCCGCGTGGTCGTGCGCGTCCCCAGATTCCAGCCAGGAGTGATGCCGTGATGCTGCCCTCCCCCAACGGCCTACGCGTGCTGGCGGTCGACGACGTCCCGTTGGCGCTGACCGAACTGTGCCGCCTGCTGCGCGCGGCGCCCGAGGTCGGTGAGGTGGTCGCCGCCGACGACCCGCTCAGCGCGCTCCGCAGCATCCAGGGCGACCGGTTCGACGCGGTCTTCCTGGACATCTCGATGCCCGGACTCGACGGGGTGGAGCTCGCCTCGCTGCTGGCCAAACTCAGCGAACCCCCGGTGATCGTGTTCGTGACCGCGCACGAGGAGCACGCGGTCACCGCCTACGGCATCGGCGCGGTCGACTACCTGCTCAAACCGGTCCGGGCCGAACGGCTGGCCATGGCGTTGGCGAAGGTGGTCCGCATGGCCTCGGCCGGCGGCGCTCCCGTGAACACGGGGGCCGTGCGGCGACCCGACGCGATGGCGGTGCTGCCGGTGGAGACGGCCGGGCGCACCCGCTACGTGCGCCGCGGTGACGTGCGGTTCGTCGAGGCCAACGGCGACTACGTGCGGCTGCACACGCCCGAGGGCGTGCACCTGGTCCGGATGCCGATCTCCCGGCTGGAGGAGTACTGGTCCGACTCCGGTTTCCTGCGGGTGCACCGCGGCTACCTGGTGGCGCTGGGCGCGATCCGCGAGTTGCGCAGCGACTCCGCGGGCGGACTGCTGGCGCACACCGATCTGGGAGACGTTCCGGTGAGCCGCCGCCACGCCCGTGAGCTGCGGGAGCAGTTGCTCCGTGCCGCGCAGACCGGTGTGTTCGACAGCTCCGAGCGGGGGGCGTGATGTCGCACCGGCCCAGACGGGTGGCGGTGACGAGCCCGCAGACCCGGCTGGCGCACCTGCGCGGCAGGGCGCGCGGCCGGTGGCGGGTGCCGCGCCTGGACTCCGAGGACGCCGAACGCGCGGCCGTGCTCTACCGCGCCCAGCGCAGACAGGGACTGATCGCCCTGGCGACGGCCGTCACGGTGCTGCTGGGACTGCCGATGGCCTTCGCCGCCTGGCCGGTCCTGGACGGGGTCCGCCTGGCGGGCATCCCGCTGTCCTGGCTGATGCTGGCGGTCCTGCCGTACCCGGCGATGGCGCTGCTGGCCTTCTGGCAGTTGCGCCGGGCCGAACGGCTTGAGCGGCGCTGATGGCGGCGCTTGTCGCGGTGGCCGTCGTCATGGTGGTGACCCTGCTGATCGGGCTGCACGGGGTGGCCGCGATGCGCACCACCTCCGACTTCCTGGTGGCCTCCCGGCGGGTCTCACCGCTGCTGAACTCAGCGGCGGTGTCGGGCGAGTACCTGTCGGCGGCGTCGTTCCTGGGGGTGGCGGGGCTGGTGGTCCGGGACGGGATCGGCGCGCTGTGGTACCCGGTGGGGTTCACCGCGGGCTACATCGCGATGCTCATCCTGGTCGCCGCGCCGATGCGCCGCTCCGGGGCGTTGACCGTCCCCGACTTCGCCGAGGCGCGGCTGGCCTCGCCGGGGCTGCGCCGGCTGAGCGCGCTGGTGGTGCTGGCGATCGGAACGCTCTACCTGGTGCCGCAGTTGCGCACCGCCGGACTGGTGCTCGGCGCGGTCAGCGGTCTGCCCTACTGGGTGGGCGTGGTGATCGCGGGCGTGGTGGTCAGCGCGACGCTCGCGCTCGGCGGGATGCGCGCCGCCACCTACGTGCAGGCGTTCCAGTTCCTGGTGAAACTGCTGCTGTTCATCGTTCCGGCGGTGTGGCTGATCGTGGCGGTGGGGCCGCAGGTGCGCCACGACGCCGTGCACCCGGTGGAGTTCACCCGCTTCTCCGAGGACACCACCGTGGAGTTCCAGGTGGACGTCACGCTGGAGCTGTCCGAGCCGGTGGCGGTGCGCTCCTCCGACGGGACGGACGTCGTGCTCGGCCCCGGCGAGGTGACCGTGGAGGCGGGCGAGACCCTGGAGTTCCCCGGGGGAGCCCCCGTTCCCGGGGTGGGGGGCGGCGGCCCTCCGGGAGGCGAGGGGTGGCACCGGCCGCTGCTCAACCTGAGCGACTACGGGCATCCGCTGCTGGCCACCCTGGCGGTGCTGACCGCCACCGCGCTGGGCACGATGGGGCTGCCGCACGTCCTCATGCGTTTCCACACCAGTCCCGACGGGCGTGCGGCGCGGCGCACCGCGGCGTTCACGGTGGCGCTGCTGGGGGTCTTCTACCTGTTCCCCGGCGTCTACGGGGCGTTGGGGCGGGTGCTGGTGCCGGAGTTGTACCTGTCGGGTGTCACCGACACCGTGGTGGTGGCGCTGCCCTCCCAGGTGTCGGACGGCTGGACGGGCACGCTGATGACCACGCTGCTGACCGTGGGGGCGTTCGCGGCGTTCCTGGCGACCTCGGTGGGGCTGCTGCTGGTGATCTCCGGGGCGATCGCCCACGACCTGCTGCCCGGCGGACTGCGCAGGCTGCGGATCACGGTGCTGGGAGCGGCGGCCGTTCTGGTGCTGTTGGCGCTGCCGTCCGCGCCGCTGGCCGCCGGAGTGCTGGTGACGTGGGGGTTCACGGTGGCCGCGGCGACGTTCTGCCCGTTGCTGGTGCTGGGCATCTGGTGGCCGCGGCTGACCAGGACGGGAGCGGTCAGCGGGGTGCTGGCGGGGCTGCTGAGCACGCTGGGCGCGATCGCCGTGGCGCTGTTCGGTCCGCCGTTGGAGGGGTGGCAGGCGCTCCTCATCACCCAGCCCGCGCCGTGGACGGTGCCGTTGGCGTTCGCGACGATGGTGCTGGTCTCCCTGCGCGGCCAGGCTCCGCCGTGGTCGCGTACCGCGATGCTCCGCCTGCACCTGGACGAGCCGCCCCGCGACGAGCCGCTGGGCCGGTAGGGGCCGCGCCTCGGGGCTGGCTTCCCGGTGGCGGGGACCGGGGCCGACGGCCGGAGCGGTGCCCCACCCGGTCCGCGGGCGCACGACTCTCCCGTTTTGGGTGGTTCTGTCACGCTCGTGTGCCGTTCGTCGACCGTTGGTCGCGTACCTCGTCGCACAGCTCGTCGTTCGATCTCGGGGGTCTTATCGCCCCCATCCCCGCATGCCTACTGTGGCGCAAGCCACATGTGTTCTCCCGCACATCCTTACTGCTGGGGAGGTCCACCAGTGACCCATACCGAGTACGGAAAACCCGTCCAACACGGCCCCGAGCCCGACTGGGAGGCGGTACAGACCAGTCCCGAGTTCCAGGAGCTACGGAGGCGGCTGCGCGTCTTCGTGTTCCCGATGACCGCCTTCTTCCTCGCCTGGTACCTGCTCTATGTCGTGGTCGCCGCCTACGCGTCCGACTTCATGGCGGTCAAACTCGTCGGCAACATCAACATCGGCATCGTCTTCGGGCTGCTGCAGTTCGTGTCGACCTTCGTCATCACCGGTCTGTACGTGCGTTACGCCGGCAGCCGCCTCGACCCCATCGCGGACAAGATCCGCCACGAGATCGAAGGTGAGGACAAGTGACCGAAACGATGCACTCCGCACAGGTCCTGGACTCGATCAACCCGGTCCTCAACTTCAGCGTCTTCGCCGCCTTCGTTCTGATCACCCTGGTGATCGTGTTCCGGGCGAGCCGCAACTCCAAGACCGCCGCCGACTACTACGCGGCGGGACGCTCCTTCAGCGGCGCGCAGAACGGTCTGGCGATCTCGGGCGACTACCTGTCCGCCGCGTCCTTCCTCGGCATCTGCGGCGCCATCGCCATCAACGGCTACGACGGCTTCCTGTACTCCATCGGGTTCCTGGTCGCCTGGCTGGTGGCGCTGCTGCTCGTCGCCGAACTGATGCGCAACACCGCCAAGTACACCATGGGCGACGTGCTGGCCTTCCG
The DNA here is from genome assembly GCF_003574835.2 of Thermobifida halotolerans. Classification (NCBI taxonomy): domain Bacteria; kingdom Bacillati; phylum Actinomycetota; class Actinomycetes; order Streptosporangiales; family Nocardiopsidaceae; genus Thermobifida; species Thermobifida halotolerans. Next base: position 4,037,165 of record NZ_CP063196.1, read on the forward strand.
CATGCGGCAGCGGCCCATCCGCGCGGCGGCGGCCGTCTCCACCCTCGCGGTCTCCTTCTTCTACCTGCTCGCCCAGATGGCCGGCGGCGGCGCGCTGGTCAACCTGCTGCTGGGCATCGACGGCGAGGCCGCGCAGAACGCGATCATCGCCACCGTCGGCGTCGTGATGATCCTCTACGTGCTGATCGGCGGCATGCGCGGCACCACCTGGGTGCAGATCATCAAGGCCGCGCTGCTCATCAGCGGTGCGGCCGCGATGACCGTGTGGGTGCTGGGCCTGCACGGGTTCAACCTCTCCACCCTGCTCGCCGAGGCGGTGGCCATGGAGGGCGGCAAGGGCGAGGCGCTTCTGGAGCCGGGCGCCAAGTACGGCATCAACGAGATCACCAAGCTGGACTTCCTGTCGCTGGGTCTGGCGCTGGTGCTGGGCACCGCGGGCCTGCCGCACGTCCTGATGCGCTTCTACACGGTGCCCACCGCCAAGGAGGCGCGTCGCTCGGTGGTGTGGGCGATCGCCCTGATCGGCCTGTTCTACCTGTTCACCCTGGTCCTGGGCTACGGAGCGGGTGCGCTGGTGGGTGCCGAGGAGATCGCGGCGGCACCGGGCGGGGCGAACTCCGCCGCTCCGCTGCTGGCACTCGCCCTGGGCGGTCCGGTGCTGCTCGGATTCATCGCCGCGGTGGCCTTCGCCACCATCCTGGCGGTGGTCGCGGGCCTGACGATCACCGCGTCGGCGTCGTTCGCGCACGACGTCTACGCCAGCGTGCTCAAGAAGGGCAACACCGCCCCGGGCAGCGAGGTCCGGGTGGCCCGGATCACCTCCCTGGTGATCGGCGCGGTGGCCATCGTCGGCGGCATCCTCGCCAAGGAGCAGAACGTGGCGTTCCTGGTGGCGCTGGCCTTCGCGGTGGCGGCCTCGGCCAACCTGCCGACGATCCTCTACACGCTGTTCTGGAAGCGGTTCAACACCCAGGGCGCGCTGTGGAGCATCTACGGCGGTCTGGTCATCACGATCACGCTGATCGTCTTCTCCCCTGCGGTGTCGGGGACGGAGACGTCGATGATTCCCAACGCGGACTTCTCCTTCTTCCCGCTCTCCAACCCCGGCCTGGTCTCCATCCCGCTGGCCTTCTTCCTCGGCTGGCTCGGCACCGTGCTCTCCTCGGAGCACAACGCCAAGAAGCAGGCCGAAATGGAGGTCCGCTCCCTCACCGGAGCGGGCGCGGAAAAAGCCGTCTCCCACTGACCAGCCACAACCCGAGACCGCCCCGGAGTTTCCTCCCCTCCGGGGCGGTCTCCCCTTTTCGGACGGCCCCGCCCCGAGGGGGTCGAGACCACAAAACCCCCGGGTCGACCCCCGGAGCCTTCCCCTCGGTGTTCCGTTCGGTGCGGAGACGTCGCGGGAGGGTCAGCAGCACGGTCCAGCGTGTTCCTCCGGGAGTTCGTCGTCGGCGCGGCGGCGTTCCAGGAAGATGGTGTCGCGCCAGCGGCCGTCGAGGCGGCCGATGCGCTCGCGTACGCCCAGGGTGCGAAAGCCCGCGCTGCGGTGCAGGGCGAGGCTGGCCTTGTTCTCGGGGAAGATCGAGGTCTGCAGGGTCCACAGACCACCCCTGTCGGCGGCGGTGACCTGCTGGTACAGCAGTGACCGGCCCACGCCCCGGCCCCGCGCCCCCTCCCCCACGTACACGGAGGTCTCGGCGACGCCCGCGTAGCACTCGCGCGCGGAGACGGGGGAGGCGGCCGCCCAGCCGACGACCGCGCCGTCGATCTCGGCGACCCAGCGGTGGTCGGGCAGCCACCTGGCGTCCAGCTCCGACACCTCGGGCACGTCGGTCTCGAAGGTGGCGTTCCCGGTGGCGATCCCCTCGGCGTAGATGCGGCGCACCTCGGGGAAGTCGCCGTGCTCCATGTGCCGGACGTGCACGTCGGCGGGCAGGTCGGCCGGGCAGCAGGGGCGGGCCGCGAGCACGCCCATGACGACGTCGGCCGCGTGCGGCAGGCCGGTGCAGCAGGCCAGGTTGATCGACACGCGGGTGGCGGTGCCCTCCTTCCGCAACTGCACGAACCTGACGTCGGCGAGTTTGCGCAGGTGGTGTGAGCAGGTGGCCTGGCTGATGCCCAGGACGGCGGCCAGTTCGCCGACCGTGACCTCACCGGGGGCGGTGGCGACCGCGTGCAGCAGTCGCACCCGGGTGGGTTCGGCCAGGGTGGCGAACCAGGAGGCGTAGGTCGCGGCGGCGTCGGCGTCGATCGGGGCGGGAGGTGGCGACACGGTCATGACTTCATTATCGACCACGATCGATGGTTGCGTCCATCGATGAATGTCGATAGATTCGCATCGATCGATTTCCGTCGATGAAAGGATCGGACGATGTCCGAACAGCTTCCTGTCGTGGTGATCGGCGCCGGACCGGTCGGCCTGGCCGCCGCCGCGCACGCGGTCGAACGCGGTCTGCCGGTCACAGTGCTGGAGAGGGGTTCGGGGCCGGGCGCGGCGGTGCGCGAGTGGGGACACGTGCGGCTGTTCTCGATGTGGCGGGACCTGGTCGACCCGGCCGCCGAGCGACTGCTCACGCCGACCGGCTGGACGCGCCCCGACGACGCCCGCTACCCCACCGGCGCCGAGTGGGTCGAGGACTACCTGGCCCCGCTGGCCGCGGCGCTGGGCGAGCGGGTGCGGTTCGACGCCGAGGTCGTGGGCGTGAGCAGGCGGGGCCGGGACCGTCTGGTGGACGCCGGACGCGCCGAGTCCCCGTTCACCGTCCGGGTGCGCACCGGCGGCGGCGAGGAGCGCCTGCTCGCCCGCGCCGTGGTCGACGCCTCCGGCACCTGGGTCGCCCCCAACCCGCTGGGCGGCGACGGCCTGCCCGCGATCGGCGAGACGGCCGCGGCCGAGCGGATCACCTACCGCATCCCCGACCTGTCCGACCCCGCCACCCGTGAGCGGTACGCCGGGCGCCGCACCGCCGTGGTGGGCCGCGGCCACTCGGCGCTGACCGCGCTGGTGGCCCTGGCCGAACTCGCCGAGACCGCACCCGGCACGCGGGCGGTGTGGGTGCTGCGCCGCGGCGAGATCGGCGACGCGTTCGGCGGCGGGGAGGCCGACCAGTTGGCCGCGCGCGGCGCGCTGGGCCTGCGCGCCAGGGCCGCGGTCGAGGCCGGCTCCATCGAGGTGGTGACCGGGTTCCGCACCACCGAGGTGCGCCGCGACGGCGACGGCGTGGTGCTGGTCGACGAGAGCGGCCGCGCTCTGGAGGCGGCCGGGGTGGTGGCGCTGACCGGGTTCCGTCCGGACCTGTCGTGGCTGTCGGAGATCCGGCTCGGCCTGGACCCCGCCCTCCAGGCCCCGGTGAAGCTGGCCCCGCTGATCGACCCCAACGTGCACTCGTGCGGCACCGTCTACCCGCACGGGGCCGCCGAACTGGCCCATCCCGAACCCGGTTTCTTCCTGGCGGGCATGAAGAGCTACGGCCGCGCTCCGACCTTCCTCGCGCTCACCGGCTTCGAGCAGGCGCGCAGCGTGGTGGCGGAGATCGCCGGGGACCACGAGTCGGCGGCACGTGTGGAGCTGACCCTGCCGGAGACCGGGGTGTGCGGCGGATCCGGCCTGTTCGACGACCCGGACTCCACGGCCGAGGGCGGCTGCTGCGGCGGAGGGGCGCCCCAGGTCGTCGAACTGGGACAGCCGTCCCTGTCGAGCTGACCGACCGTATGGAGACAACCGACACCTCCCGCGCGGCCGGACCGGTCCGGGTCCGGCCGCGCGGGGCGGCGGCGGCCCTGGCCGCCCTGTGCGTGACGGTGACCACGAGCTACGGGGTGCTCTTCTACGCCTTTCCGGTGCTGGCGCTGCCGATCACCGCCGACACCGGGTGGCCTCTGGTGGCGACCACGGCCGCGTTCTCCCTCGCCCAGGTCGTGGGGGCGCTGGTCGGCGTCCCGGTGGGCCGGTGGCTGGACCGGTACGGGCCGCGCACGGTGATGACCCTCGGCGCCGCCGTCGCCGCCCCCGCCCTGGCGGGGATCGCGCTCGCCCCCGACCTGTGGTCCTTCGCCGCGGCGTGGCTCGTGGCCGGGGCGACGATGGCCGCGCTGTTCTACCCTCCGGCGTTCGCGGCGCTCACCCGCTGGTACGGCCCCGACCGGGTGCGCGCGCTGACCGCGCTCACCCTGGTCGCCGGACTCGCCAGCACGATCTTCGCGCCGCTGACCGCCGCCCTCGACGGCTGGCTGGGCTGGCGGGGCGCCTATCTCGTACTGGCGGCGGTCATGCTGGTGGTCGCCGTACCGCTGCACGCCCTCGCGCTGCGGCCGCCCTGGACCCCCGCGGCCGACGCGCCGCCGCACGACGACGCGCGGGAGCCGGGAACGGTCCGCTCCGTGGTGCTGAGTCCGGCGTTCCTCGCCCTGACCGGAGCGCTGACGCTGGGCGCGTTCGGGGTGTACGCGGTTCCGGTCAACATGGTCCCGCTGCTGGACGAGCGTGGTGTGGCCGCGGGTGCCGCGGCGTGGGTGCTGGGCGTCACGGGCATCGGCCAGGTGCTCGGCCGCCTCCTCTACGCCCCGCTGGACCGGCACACGGGTGCCGCCACCCGCCTGGCGGCCGTACTCGCGGTCTGCGCGCTCACGACGGCGTTGCTCGCCGCGGTGCCCGGACCGGTGTCGGTGCTCCTCGCCGTGTCGATGCTGGCGGGGGTGGGGCGGGGTGTCTTCACCCTGCTGCACGCCACCGCGGTCAGCGACCGGTGGGGCACCGCCCGCTACGGCACCCTCAACGGCATCCTGCACGCGCCGCTGTCCCTGGTCAGTGCGGTGGCCCCGGCGGCGGGCGCCTTCCTGGCCGGGCTCCTCGGCGGCTATCCCGCGCTCTTCGCGCTGCTCGCGGCCACCGCGGTGGCGGGTGTTGTCCTCGCGCCGCTTTCGCGGCCCTCCCGCGGGTGATCCCGCGCGCCGGAGAGCGCCCGCACCGACCTGACCGTGGAAAGGAGGAGTCTCCGTGGCGTCCGCGCCGGTTCCCGTTGGCACCGGGGTGTCTCGTCGAGGTCTGAGTGTTGGGTTCTGCGGTGGGCGCGGGGGTCTTCGCGGAGCACACGAGGAAAGGACGAGGCATTCCACCCCGGCCGTCCGGAGTGGGTCCCCACGGGTTGGCGGCGACTGGTCGAGGCGCCCCGGGCGCCGAGTCCGGGCACGCCTCCACGGGCGGACCAGCCGAAGGAACACCGGCCACCCCGGGGGCAGCGCCCTGTGGGGCGGGACCGTCGCCGAGGGTGCGGGAAGGTGGGGCCGTGTCCGGACTCGGCGCCCGGGGCGCCTCGACCGGACATCGGCAGCCGGTGGTGTCCCGCTTCTGGAGGGTTCTGTGGAATGCCTCGACCTCGTCGGGGCGCGGCGGAACCGCATCCGCCGCGAACCCGACCATCAAACCTCGACCGGTGTCGTGCAGCGGCGCGCCGAAACGGCGCCGGCACGGGGAACCGGGTGCCCCCGACCATTTTCTTCGCAGGTCAAAGGAGTGTCGCCGGAGAAGCGGAGTTCGGCGAACCACCGAACTGGAACGCCGCTCCGTGCTCCACTTACTGTATGGAGTCAATTGGTGACGCTTATGTAATAAATACAGTTCAGAGCAGGTCTCACCGGGCGACAACGGTACTGGTGACGCTGTGCGTCACCGTGACCCTCAGTCGCGGCGTGCTGTACTACAGCTTCCCGGTGCTGGCGCTGCCGATCACCGCCGACACCGGGTGGCCGCTGGTGGCGACCACGGCCGCGTTCTCCCTCGCCCAGATCGTCGCGGCGGTGGCCGGAATCCCGGTGGGCCGGTGGCTGGACCGGTACGGGCCGCGCACGGTGATGACCCTCGGCGCCGCCGTCGCCGCCCCCGCCCTGGTCGCCGTCGCGTTCGCCCCCGGCCTGTGGTCCTTCGCCGCGGCGTGGCTCGTGGCCGGGTCGACGATGGCCGCCCTTTCCTACTCCCCCGCGTTCGTGGCGCTCACCCGCTGGTACGGCCCCGACCGGATACGGGCGTTGACGACGTTGACCCTGGTCGCCGGACTCGCCAGCACGATCTTCGCCCCGCTGGCCGCCGCCCTCGACGGCTGGCTGGGCTGGCGGGAGGCCTACCTGGTCCTGGCGGCGGTCATGCTGGTGGTCGCCGTACCGCTGCACGCCCTCGCGCTGCGCCTGCCCTGGCCGCCGGATTCCGCGGACCGGTCGGAGGACGCCGCGCGGGAGTGCGGCGGCGTCCGCTCCGTCGTGTGCAGCAGGGCGTTCCTCGTGCTGACCGGGGCACTGACCCTGGGCGCGTTCGGTGCCTACGCGGTACCGACGAACCTGGTGCCGCTGCTGGTCGAACGCGGACTGGACACCAACGTCGCGGCGTGGGTCCTGGGCGCCGGCGGGATCGGCCAACTGCTCGGCCGACTCGCCTACGGTCCGCTGCACCGGCGCACCGGAGTCCGCGCCTGCTCGGTCACCGTACTCGCGACCTGCGCGTTCACCGTCATGCTGTTCGCCGCGGTGCCCGGACCCGTGGCGGCGCTGTTCGCCGTCTCCGTACTGGCGGGAACGGGACGGGGCCTGTTCATCCTGCTCCAGGCCACCGCGGTCAGCGACCGGTGGGGCACCGCGCACTACGGAACCCTCAGCGGTGTCCTGCACACTCCGGCGACCGTCGCCATCGCCCTGGGCCCCGGAGCGGGCACCCTCCTCGCCGAGTTCCTCGGCAGCTACCCCGAACTCTTCGCCCTGCTCGCGGCCACCGCGGCGACCGGCACCGCCCTGGCGTCGGGTTCGTGTCCCCCGCGGCGGTCACACCCGCGGGAGTCCGCGTGCCCGGGAAGCCCGGAGGGCGCCTGAACCTCTCCCTCCTCCCCTCCCCTCTCCCCACTCTCTTCGGAAGGCGGTCATGGAACGTTTCCCCCTCATCGTCATCGGCGGCGGCCAGTCCGGTCTGGCCACCGCGCACGCCGCCGCCCGGATGGGCGTGCGCGCCCTCGTCCTGGAGGCCGCCGCCGTGACCGCCGCGACCGGAGGTTTCTCCCGGCCGCACCGCCCCGACCTTCCCGGTCTGGCCGACTTCACCGGACGGGTGCTGCACTCGGCCGAGTACCGCACGCCGGAGCCGTTCGCGGACCAGCGGATCGTGGTGGTGGGCGGCGGGAACTCCGCGGTGCAGATCGCCGTGGAACTGGCCGGGACCGCGCGCGTCAGCCTGGCCACGCGCGCGCCGCTGTCCTTCCTCCCCCAGCGCCCGCTCGGCCGCGACCTGCACTGGTGGCTCGTCCGCAGCGGTCTGGACGCCGCCCCGATCATGCGGCTCCCGCGCTCCGGGGCCACCCCGGTGCTCGACGACGGCCGCTACCGCGCCGCGCTGGCCTCGGGCAACCCGGACCGGCGCCCCCTGTTCGCCCGGCTGCGGCGGGGAGTCATCGAACTCGACCCGCTGGGCTACACCCTGCGGGTCGCGGGCCGCCTGGTCGACCTGTCCCCGCGCGAGTTCGAACTGCTGCGCCACCTGCTGGAGCACGCGGGGCGGGTGGTCAGCCGGAACCAGTTGTGGCGCGAGGTCTGGCGCAAGACCACGCCCATGGCGAACAACACGATCACCGTCCACATCCGCCGGCTGCGCAACAAGCTCGGGGAGAGCGAGATCAACCCCCGCTTCGTCCACACCGTGCGCGGCCTGGGCTACCGGCTCGACCCGGAGGGGTGAGCCCCGGCCGGGAGCCCGTCTCCCGGCTCCGCGCGCGGTCCGCCACGCGCTCCGTGGCGCCGCCGCCACGTCGGAGGTCCTGGGGAGCCCACTAAACTGCGGCTGTGAACCAGGCGGATTTCAGCACGCATCCCGCGGAGCCGGGCACGGGGGACGGACGTCCGCCGCCCAACTCCGAGGCCGCCCTGTCCGCCGAGACCGCCGAACGCATCGCGGACACCCTGCGCGCCCTCGCCGATCCCACGCGGCTGCGGCTGCTGACCATGCTGCTGAACGCCCCCTCGGGAGAGGCGTGCGTGCAGGACCTGGCCACGCCGCTGGCGACCTCGCAGCCCACGGTCAGCCACCACCTGAAGATCCTCGCCGCGGCCGGGCTGGTGCGCCGGGACAGACGCGGCAAGCGGTCGTGGTACTCCATCCGTGAGGAGCGGGTCGCTCTGGTACGCGGTCTGCTGGGTTGAGGTCTCTCATCCGTGGACAGTCATATAGACAACCATAAAAATAGGAGAGTGTCTATATCTCCCATGCTTGCCGACGCCACGGCCCAGCGGTTGGCCGCCCAACTCAAACTCCTCGGCGAGCCGGTGCGCCTGCGCCTGATGAGCCTGGCCGAGGCCGCCCCCGCCTCCGGGGTGCGCGCGGGTGAGCTCGCGGCCGCCTTCGACCTGACCCAGCCGACCGTCAGCCACCACCTCAAAGCCCTGAACGAGGCGGGGCTCGTGGCCTGCGAGCGGGACGGCAACCAACTCCTCTACCGGGCCACCCCCGCGGCCCGGCGGCTGCTCGCGGTCCTGCGCGGACTGCTCGGCGGAGACGGCGGAACGCTTCCCGACTCGGCCGACGACCTGCGCGGCATCCTCGACGCGCTCGGCGGCGCGGAAGAGCCCCGCCCCTCCTCCCCGCCGCGGCCCTCGCCCCGCCCGCTGCCCGGTCTGCTCGACCCCGAGGACCTGCTCCACCGTGTGCAGGAGCGCCTCGTCATCCGCTTCACCGGGGTCTTCAGCGCCGAGACCGTCCGCCGCTACCTGCGCGACTCCTACGAGCGACTCGCCGCCAGCGCCGCCGTCACCGCCCACCTGCCCGCGCTGACCGAGCGCTTCGCCGCCGACCGTCTGGCCTCCATCGCCCGCCGCGAGGGCCTCCTGCACAAGGCCGTGCCCGAGGTGCTGTTCGTGTGCGTGCACAACGCGGGCCGCTCCCAGATGGCCGCCGGCCTGCTGCGCAGCCTGGCGGGCGAGCGGGTCGTCATCCGCTCGGCCGGCTCCACCCCCGCCGAGGGCGTCGACAGCGGGGTCCGCGCCGCGATGGCGGAGATCGGCATCGACCTGGCCGCCGAGTACCCCAAACCGCTCACCGACGACGTGGTGCACGCCGCCGACATCGTGGTGACCATGGGCTGCGGCGACGCCTGCCCCGTCTACCCGGGCAAGCGCTACCTGGACTGGGAGATCCCCGAACCGGCGAACCGCTCCACGGTGGACGTGCGGGGCATCCGCGACGAGATCGAGCGGCGCATCCGCACCGAACTCCTCCCCGAACTGCTGCACGGCGCTCCCTAGAACGCGTGCGGCGGCGGACGGGCCACGCCGTCCGCCGCCGTCGGGAGGGATCGGGGATCAGGCGGTATCGGCCGCCTTGACGGGGGTCGGCCGCTCCGTGCCGCCCGGGAAGAAGCGCCGCACCCACAGCGACACGTAGACCAGGCCGACCAGCACCGGCACCTCGATGAGCGGACCGACGACCCCGGCCAGCGCCTGGCCGGAGGCCGCGCCGAACACGCCGATCGCCACGGCGATGGCCAGCTCGAAGTTGTTGCCCGCGGCGGTGAACGCCAGCGTCGTCGCCCGCTCGTAGCGCAGCCGGACCAGCCATCCCAGCAGCATCGACAGGCCCCACATGAGGGCGAAGTAGAGCAGCAGCGGGTTGGCGATGCGCGCCACGTCCAGCGGCTGGGAGGTGATCGCGTCGCCCTGGAGGGCGAAGAGGAGCACGATGGTGAACAGCAGTCCGTACAGGGCGACCGGGCCGATACGGGGCAGGAAGCGCTCCTCGTACCAGGCGCGGCCCCTGGCGCGCTCGCCGAGGGTGCGGGTGAGGTAGCCCGCGACCAGGGGGATGCCGAGGAAGATCAGCACGCTCTTGGCGATGTCCCAGGCCGACACGTCGATACCGGACTGCGGCAGGCCCAGCCAGCCGGGCAGCACCTCCAGGTAGAACCAGCCCAGCACGCCGAACATGAACACCTGGAAGACGGAGTTGAGCGCCACGAGGACGGCGGCGGCCTCGCGGTCGCCGCAGGCCAGGTCGTTCCAGATGATCACCATCGCGATGCAGCGGGCCAGGCCGACGATGATCAGCCCGGTGCGGTACTCGGGCAGGTCGGGCAGGAACAGCCAGGCGAGCGCGAACATCACCGCCGGGCCGACCAGCCAGTTCAGCACCAGGGAGGGGATGAGCAGCCGGTGGTCGCGGGTGACGGTGTCCAACCGGTCGTAGCGGACCTTGGCCAGCACCGGGTACATCATCAGCAGCAGGCCCAGGGCGATCGGCAGCGACACCCCGTCGATCTCGACGGCCTCCAGCACTCCCTGGAGCCCGGGCACCATCCGGCCCAGCAGGAGTCCGGCGGCCATCGCCAGGCCGATCCACACCGGCAGGAACCGGTCGAGCGTGGACAGCCGTCCGGTCGCCCGCGCGGCGGGCGCGCGGCTGTCCATCGTGGATTCAGCCACCGTCGCGACCTCCTCTGTCATCGTCGTGTCAGTGTGGGAAACACCCCGAACACCATACATCGACTCACGTTGATATCAACAGCTATTGATGTATCGTCGTGGTGTCGCACAATATCCCCTGGTCCGCCACTGACCAGGGGACCGTTCCCGAAGAGAGGTCGTCCCGGTGTCGGACAAACCCAGCGTGCTCTTCGTCTGCGTGCACAACGCAGGCCGCTCCCAGATGGCCGCCGGCCTGCTCGCCCACCTGTCGGGCGGCGCGGTGGAGGTCCGCTCCGCGGGCTCCGCCCCCGCCGAGTCGATCAACCCGGTCGCGGTGGAGGCGATGCGCGAGATCGGCATCGACATCACCGCCGAGCACCCCAAGGTGCTCACCGACGACGCGGTGCAGGCCAGCGACGTCGTCATCACCATGGGCTGCGGCGACGCCTGCCCCTACTTCCCCGGCAGGCGCTACCTCGACTGGGAGCTCGACGACCCGGCCGGGCAGCCCCTGGAGAAGGTGCGTCCCGTCCGCGACGAGATCCGCCGCCGCGTCGAGGGCCTGCTCGCCGAGCTCGGCGTCACCCCGGTGCGCTGACCCCCGGCTCCGCCGCCCTCGGGCGGCACAGCCATGGACTTTCACATAGAGACTCATCAAAATAGACATGTCCCTATTTAGACAGTTGTCGTAGTTGTCCTGGAAGGCGGAGACCACAACGATGAGGCCCGACCAGCCGCTGCCCGGCCTGCTCTCCCCCCAAGCCCTGCTCGGACGGGTCAGCGACCGGCTCGCCGCCCGCTTCACCGGCGTGTTCGCCGCCGAGACCGTACACCGGCACGTCGACGAGGCCTATCGGGCGCTCGCCGTCACCGCGTCGGTCGCCGCCTACCTGCCCGCGATCACCGAGAAGTTCGCCGCCGAACAGCTCACCGCGGTGGCCCAGGCCCGGGGCCTGATTCCCAAGGAGCGTCCCGAGGTGCTGTTCGTGTGCGACCACAACGCCGGGCGCTCCCAGCTCGCCGCGGCGCTGCTGCGCGAACACACGGGCGGCCGGGTCGGCATCCGCTCGGCCGGTTCGCGTCCGGCGGACTCGGTCGACCCGAACGTGCGCGAGGCACTGCGCGAGATCGGCCTGGACACCGCCGACGCCTTCCCCAAACCGCTCACCGACGCCGTGGTCCAGGCGGCCGACGTCGTGGTGACCATGGGCTGCGGCGACGCCTGCCCCGTCTACCCGGGCAAGCGCTACCTCGACTGGAACGTCTCCGACCCCATGGGCCGCCCCCTGGACGAGGTCCGCGCGATCCGCGCCGCGATCGAGGTGCGGGTGGTACGGCTGACCGCCGAACTCACCCGGGCCGACAGCGCCGAAGGGGAGTCAGGCGTCCGGTCGCAGTGACGCGGTGATCTCGGCGACCGCCTGCTTGGCGGCCCGACCCGCGCCGATGATCGTGGCCGACGCCGGACCGGTCCAGTCGCCGTAGCCGACCAGGTGCAGCCGGGGCTCGGCCACACTGCGGGTGCCCTCCGTGGCGATCCGGCCGTCCGGGCCGCGCGGGTCCAGCGGCGCCAGGTGGTCCAGTACCGGACGGAATCCCGTGCACCACAGCACGGCGTCGAAGTCCCGCGCGGTGCCGTCGGCCCACACCGCCCCGGTCTCGGTCAGCCGCTCGAACATCGGGTCGGCCTTCAGCGCGCCCCTCTCGCGCGCCGCCCGGACAGCGGGCACCACCACGATGTCCCCCAGTCCCGCCACCCCGCCGTCGCCGTCCGCTCCCGCGGCACGCGCGCGGACGTGGCGGGTGGCGACAGCGAACAGCGCACGCCCGTCCAGGTCGTCGGGCAGGAAGCGGGGCGGCCGCAGTGTCGCCCACACGGTGTCGGCGACCTCGGACACCTCGGCGAGGATCTGCGCCGCCGAGTTGCCGCCGCCCACCACGAGCACCCGCTGCCCGGCGAACCCGTCGGGACGGCGGTAGTCGACCGTGTGCAGCTGCCGCCCGGCGAAACGGTCGCGGCCGGGGCAGTGCGGCACGTACGGCGCACGCCAGGTCCCGGTGGCGCTGACCACGCGGCGCGCCCGCCACGTACCGGCGTCGGACTCCACCGCCAACAGCCGCCCGGCACGGCGCACCGCCGCCACCCGGACGGGGCGGCGCACCGGCAGCGCGTAGCGCTCCTCGTAGGCGGTGAGGTAGCGCACGACGTGGTCGGCGGTCGGGTACTCCTCCCCCTCCTGCTCGGGCATCCACCAGCCGGGCAGCGGGCTGTGCGCGGCGGGGGAGAACAGCCGCAGCGAGTCCCAGTAGTGCTGCCAGGAGCCGCCGGGGCGCTCCTCCGCGTCGAGGATCACATACGCAAGCCCCGAGCGGCGCAGGAAGTACCCGGCAGCCAGTCCGGCCTGGCCGCCGCCGACCACGACGACGTCGTGGATCCGGTCGGGTTCGGCCATCAGTCGCACGGCCGGTAGGAGCCCCGCGCCCGCTCGGCGTCGGCCGCCAGGCTCCCGATGGCCCGCGCCACCTCGGCGACGGCGTCGGGACGCAGCCGGTAGTAGGTGAACCGGCCTCTCGGTTCGGTCTCCACGAACCCGGCCTCCCGCAGGATCCTCAGGTGGTGGCTGATCGTGGGCTGCCGCGCCCCGGTCTCCTCGACCAGGTGGCAGGTGCACATCTGCTCCCCGGCCAGCAGGCGGACGATCCGTGCGCGCAGCGGATCGCCGAACAGTTTGACCACGGCTTCGTCTGCGACCCCGTCAGCAGATATCAACATTCTTTGATATCACCATGCCTCCCGCGCCCCGTCAAACCTCTGCGCCGCGGCGTCGGCGCGCCCGGCCCGCCGCCCGTCTCCACGAGCGTCCACAGCGCGGCCCACTGCCGCGCGGTGAGGTCCTTGGGCAGGGCGCGCGGGGCCACGCGGTGGGCGCACAGCCAGTCGCGCAGCGCCGGGCGGGGAATCCGGCCGGTCCGGGCGAGGATCTCGGCCAGGCCGCGCCCCGGTCCGGTGAACACCTGGGCGACGAACCGCTGGTAGCGCCTCCGGTCGGCGACCAGGGGCTCGGGTCTGCGGGTGACGGAGAGCAGACCGCCGTCGACGGACGGGACCGGCCGGAATGACCGTGCGGGGATGCGCGCGTGCACGGTGAACTCGTACCAGGGCCACCAGGACGCGGTCAGCAGCGACGCGCCTCCGATTCCGGCCCGGCGGCGGGCGGCCTCCCACTGCGTCACCAGGATCGCGGTGTGCCAGTGCGGTACCGCGAGCAGGCGGCGCAGCGCGGCCGTGGTGAGGTGGAACGGGATGTTTCCGACAACGACGTGCGGGACCCGCGGCAGCCGGAACCGCAGCAGGTCGTCGTTGACGACGGTGACGCCGTCGGCGACCCGCCGCCTCAGCCGCCGCGCGCGCCGGGGGTCGAGTTCGACGGCCGTGAGCGGCCTGCCCAGTCGGCTCAGCGGGAGGGTGAGGGCTCCGTCGCCCGCCGCGATCTCGACGATCGGCCCGCGGATCGCGGAGACGAGATGGTGGATGTCGGCGATGACCGCCCGGTCGACGAGGAAGTTCTGACCGAGTTCGTGGCGTCCGCCATGACGGGAGTGGGACATGGGTGTGGGCTCCGCGTAGCAGGTGGAGCCGGGCAGCACAGAACGCCGCACCGGCGCTGGACCCGGACGCGGCGGAACCGGAGACGGTGGTCGGCTCCGCCGCTAGGCGCGGCGGAGCCGGATCATGAAGAACGCTGCTGTTGCACCCACGGACGGCACCGTAACAGGATGGCGGGGCGGCGGCACGCCGTTTTCTCCGCCGCCCCGGCGGACGCCGGAGCGCGCCGGTCAGCCCACGTGGGGAGGCCAGGGGTACTGAGGAGGGTGGGAGGGCTGGGGGGCGTACGGGGCGAAGACGGGCTGCGGCGGATACAGCTCACGGAGCCGCTTCTCGTCAATGACCACCGTCCTGGCCACCTTGTCGTGCAGGCACTGCCACCCCGGCCGGTCCCACACCATCCACAGCACGTTGAGCTGCGCGAGCACGGGAATCCAGTTGACCAGGTAGTAGAGGCCCGGCGAGTAGCACAGCGCCCGCAGCGCGGCCCGCCCGGAGGAGACCCGACCGCCGTCGGCGGCGTTGACGATCCGCATGCCGAGCAGGCGTTTGCCGGCACTCTGGCCGAGGGAGCGGACCAGCAGCCACTCGTACCAGAAACCCGCACTGACCAGAGCCCCGGGCAGGAAGAACATCTGCCACAGGGGCGCGTTGTCCAGGTCACCGCCGTTGATGACGAGGAGTACGGCGGTCACGGTCAGCCCGGCCACGAGACTGCAGATGAATACCAGGGCCCCGTCGAGAATCCGGGCGAGCAGGCGCATGAAGGGGTCGGCGATCGGCAGCAGCGGCGGCTGCCCCGGCTTCGGCTCCGGCACCTGGTAGAGCCTGTCCTGCGAGGTCGGCGCCGTCGCAACGTAGGGGTGGGGTCCGGCGGGGAACCGCTGCGGGACGGGTTGATGGGGATAACCGCCCTGGTGAGGCTGTGGCGGCATGGGCTGTTGGGGGTACATGGGGTCTCCTGGTTCCGCTTTCGTGGGGAGATCCGCGGGCCGGCGGCTCGCCGCGTGCGTCGCGTGGAATAGCGCCGGGTGTGACTCGATCGGAGCGCGCCGACCGGTTCCGTAGGCCGCGGCGAACAGGACGCCCGGTCGTGGCGACCGCGTCAAGAGTGGGAGGAATCTCCTCCGGAGTCAAGTCGACACCGACGGTGGCCGTGGACGTCACGGAAGACCGC
The DNA here is from genome assembly GCF_003574835.2 of Thermobifida halotolerans. Lineage (NCBI taxonomy): Bacteria > Bacillati > Actinomycetota > Actinomycetes > Streptosporangiales > Nocardiopsidaceae > Thermobifida > Thermobifida halotolerans. The sequence goes on from NZ_CP063196.1 coordinate 4,052,374, forward strand.
CCCGACCCGGGCGTGCCCACACGGGTCCCGAGACGGTTTCCGAAGCGCCGCCTCGGTTCTCCGACGACAGCGCTGGTGTGAGGCCCGGTGGCGTGCGCGGCATCCCACCGCCGGGCCGCGCGACCGTGCGAAGCGGCGCCTCTCGACTCACGGAGCGCCCGGGGCGAACGGTCCCGCTTCAGTGGCCGTATGTGGCCATCCGGTCGGCGTGTCGTTCCCGCCTCGCGGACGCGGGACTCGCCTCTGTGAGGCGGCACAACCCGGCCTTACGCCCCCGGATGCCGCACTCCGCCCGAAAAACCGTTACGCTTACAGGAGCGTGTATGGCACCCTAGGCGGTGCGACGCTCGGGCCATTAGCTCAACTGGCAGAGCAGCGGACTTTTAATCCGCGGGTTCAGGGTTCGATCCCCTGGTGGCCCACCACACAACCCCAGGTCAGAGCCGGTTTCACCGAGGCCCGGGCCTGGGGTTTCGCGCTGTGTTGGCTCTGTGTTGGCTCTTAAGTTCGCGCTCCCAACATCCGCGCAGGCCGAACCTCCGATTGCGGGTTCTCCCAGCCACCAGAGATGGCCGGTATCGGCCATGTGCCCTGTTCCGCCGCGATCAGATAGGGGCGCACCAACGGGCCGGGATCGTTGTCCTCAACGTCCACGGACCGGCGGGGGGTGGGAACCAGGACCGGTTCACTGCCGCGGTGGCGTCCCCGGTAGGTCTGCCCGCTCGCCCCGGAACCGGGAGCACCTTGCTGGTGGCCACGCAGGGCGGCCCACTGGCGGATCAGCGCGGCGAGTTGCTGGTCCGCCGGGTCCTGCTCTGCTTTCTCGGTCCGCCACCGGATGGGCGGGACGTTTTGGACGCTCGGCGCGGGAGTGCGGTCGTGCGGGGCCCGCGCCGGGGTGGGCGGTCGGGGTCCGGTCGCGGTGCCCTCTGGCCGGAGCCTGCGGACGGGGGCTGGTTCGCAGACGAAGAGGTGTTCCGTACCGGGTTCTTTAGAGACTCGGAACCAACGCTTCGACTTCTGCTGAGGCAGACTCATACTGGTAGAAGTCGTCTTCGAACTCCGCTGGCGGGACCAGGCCGATCTCGCCGTGCAGACGGCGGTGGTTGAACCAGTCCACGTACTCGGCCACCGCGATCTCCACCTCGTCCAGGTTCTTCCAGCGCCCGCGGTTGCGGATCAACTCGGCCTTGAACAAGGAGTGGAACGCCTCGGCCAGGCGTTGGGTGGAGCGCACCGCCAGGTACCGCACGCCCCGGTCGGAGTGGTGGACCAGGCCGTCGACGCTGCGGCCGACGTGCGCCCGGTTGCCCACCGCCATCTCCAACGCGTCCAACGCCAGGTCAGTGCGCAGCGACTTCGACACCTGCCAGCCCACCACACGGCGGGAGAACACATCGATCACGAACGCCGCGTAGACCCACCCGGCAAAGGTGCGGATGTAGGTGATGTCGGCCACCCACAACCGGTTGGGCGCATCAGCGACGAACGCGCGTTCCACCAGGTCCGGGCGCGTGTCCGGGACTGATCCCGGCACGGTGGTGCGCGGGTTCTTGCCGCGGGTGATGCCGCGCAGACCCGCCCGACGCATCAGCCGGTGGACGGTGCAGCGGGCCACCCGGTGGCCTTGGCGGTTGAGTTCGGCGTGGACCTTACGCACCCCGTCCACGCCGTGGTTGTCGGCGTGCACGGGGCGGATCTTTTCGGTGGTGGCCTCATCGGTACGTGAGCGCAGCGAGGAAGGCCTGGTCTTGGCCGCGTGGTAGGTGGATGGGGCGACCTGCAAAGTGGTGCAGATCGGCTCGACCCCGAACTGGGCACGGTAGGTGTCGATGTAGGCCACTACCTGGTGTGTGGGCGGTCGAGCTCCGCCGCGAAAAAAGCCGAGGCCGACTTCGGGATCGCGTTGGCCCGGCGCAGTTCACGCACCTCGCGCTCGAGCTCGGCCAGACGCTGGGCCTGGTCGGTGGTGGTGCCAGGCCGGTCACCGGCATCCACCTCGGCTTGGGTGACCCAGTTGCGCAGAGTCTCGCGGTTGACACCGAGCTGATCGGCGATGCGTGCGATGGCGCCGTCGCGGGTGGCCGCGTTCCGGCGGGCCTCCACTGCCAAGCGGGTGGCGCGTTCGCGCAGCTCATCGGGGTACTTCCTCGGTGCTGGCATGTCTCTCACCCTTCCCAGGATTGAAAGCCTCCATCACACCCGGCACGAAACAGCTCACTGTCGGAATCGGTTCGTGGCACTCGAGCAGCTCGGATCTGCAAGGATCGCCGGGCGGATCGAGGCTACGGGGCTGCTCGGTCTGGCTGACAGGGACTGTGTCAGCCAGACCCCGAAAATGGCGTTCGTTCAAGGGGCGGAGAAAGCCTGCAGCGGAAGAAAGACGTCAACTTCACCCACACCAGGCTCCGTGGCCCCGGTGAGCAGGCTGTCACTCAACTCAAGGGTCGGCACGTCCTTTGCAGGTTGCGCTGCTGCCCCCACCGGGTCGGTGAACTCGTCCGAGCGGTACTGGTCCTTCAACTTCCGTGAAGCAGGATGAAAAGACCCATCAAGAAAACCCCAATAGAGATTAAATGTCATCCGAAGGAGAAGTGTCTCTCTTCTCATTCCAAACTTTGATTATAGATTCTCGGGCGTCCAGCCTGAGTTCTCCGTCAGGCGTAAAAGCGACCACAATAGCACTTATTTCCGAGCCCACTTCAGGGAAGCATTCCTCATAGGCCCTCGAGCGGTCGTCAAAAAGAAGAACAGCGTCAACAAAGGCAGGAAATTTAATCTCTCTGGAGATTATTTCAACATCCACCCCAAAGCGGCCGCGGTGAGCAGTCACACGAACTCGAACCAGCATTCCTCGATACAATCCGGTTTTCCGCTGCATTTCAAGATCACTCGTTACCACGTGCAACCCCCATAGAAGTTTACCCAGCGCTGACCAATGATCAATTCATTGAATCGAGGAATTTTATCCAAGGGGATCTTCCACTGAAGCCCTGGACCTCCGCCATGAGGAAAACCAACAAATTCATTCAGGAAATCCGGATGCATTTCGTATTCATAGTATCCATGCTCATATCCTCCTTGGCCCGCGTAGCTCTCGGTAACAACTGACTTATCACCGACATATGCGCTTTTACTCCGACCTGATGCAGTTCCGGATTCAGACTGTTGGCCTCAGCTGCCCTGTTACCTGCCCTAGGGGAGCGGTAAACCATGGGGTTGCAGTTGTGAACGAGTACCGGGGTCTTGTCCGCGAATACATGGTAGGTGTGGATGTCTTGGACGGTGAGGTTGTGGACGGTGGCTGCCTGGATCCATGCCTGGATGGCGGTGATCTGGACCCAGGTGCCGGCCGAGGTCTGCAGCCACATCCCGGGGACCAGGTCGATGGCATCGACCCACTGGCCGAGTTCGGGGACCCAGAAGGGGTGGCCGTCGGTGGCGAGAATGACGTCGCCGGCCGCGGTCGGCCCGGGAACGCCGTTGCCGTCTCCCTCGTCACCCGCGGGTTTCTCGGTGGTGGCATCCACGGTGATCTCGACCAGGGTCTTGGCCCCCGTGCCGACGATGGTGGCCAGCACTGTTCTGGGACCCTGTTCGCCGGTTTCGGGATCGGTGGCCAGCACTGTTCTGGGACCCTGTTCGCCGGTTTCGGGATCGGTGGCCAGCACCTGGTCGCCGGCCTTGACCTTCTCAATCGGCTTGGACGTGCCATCGGCCATCAACACCCGGGTACCGGGCACGAAGCTGTTGCATCCTCGAACGGCGTTCCGGACCTTCTGCCAGCCGCTCCTCACAGCACTGCCCGCACTCCTGGCGCCGTTCGCCGCAGCCGCCCCCAGTCCCCTCAGCCCGCTCGCCGCCCTGGCTCCGGCGCCGGCCCATCCTCCCGGGGAGATCAGCGTGCCGACGAAGGACTGGATGTAGCCCGCCTTGTACCAGCCGGAGTCCTTGTTCACCCCGAAGACCCGCATGCCCTCGGACATGGTCGTTCCGGTGAGGTGCTCGGTGGCCCACGACATGGGTGACATCTCGTACAGGGCCATCATGGAACCGACGCTGGCATCCCTGAACTGCGGGGCGAACGGGACCCGGTTCACCATCGAGTTCGCTCTGTGGATGCTGTGGCGGACCGTCTGCTGGAAGGTCGGGCGCGGCGGGCGCCACCACCGTCCTACCGCCCCCGAAGAAGGAGCGCTGCTCGCAGCCCTGGCCTTGGCCGCCGCCCTGGCCTTGGCTTTGAACATGCCGCCACGTCTCGTGTACCTTCTCACCTTCAGCCCGTCGGGGTCGCTGAAGCTGACGGGGTTGTTGTTGGCGTAGACGTAGCCGTGGACCTGCTGGGGGTCGGTGAAGTCGATGACCGGGTCGATGGAGACGAACCGGCCGATCGCCGAATCGTGGGCGCACGCCCCCAACTGGACCAGCCCGGTCGACTCGTCGAGGGTGCCGCCCACGAACCCCTTCTCGTCCACCCACTGTCCGGTGGAACTGCGGACGGAGCCGAACGCGGTGAACCGGCGCTGCACGGTCTGCCCACTCTGCGCGTCGATGGTGAGTCCGCCGGTGCCGTGGTGGTCGGCGAACAGCCAGTGAAGGGTTTCGTCGTCCTGGCGGAACGCGACCGTCTCGCCGCCGTGGTCGTAGTAGCGGGTGGCCTCACGCAGCAGCGCGATCTTGTCCAGGCGCACCTCTATGCCGGGCAGGTACAGGGTCGCGTCCTGGGGTGTTTCGCGGATCAGGCGCTGGCCGTCGGCGTCGTAGCGGAACTCTGTCTCGCCGCCGTTCTCGACGACCCGGACCAGGTGGCCTTCGGCGTCCCATTCCAGTTCCTGGCCGTAGTTGGGGGTGAGGCGGCTGGTCATGTTGCCCGCACCGTCGTAGCCGTACTGCTCCAACTGGGTACCGGTGGGGCCGGTCTGCTCGACCTGGGTGAAGGTGTGCGGCTGGGGCTGCCCGGCCGCGACGTCGGCGAGGAACTGCACGTCTGCACTGTGGCAACGACCTTGCTGTCACCGTGACCAGGGATCTGACCTGGACATGCAGCTCGTCCAAGACCTGGCGCAGTCGCGTGGCCTTCCTGGCCAAGCACGTCGATGCCTTCGTGCACCTACCGGTAGGCAGTGGCCAGACTGATGGAATGGTCGCGTACCAGAGCGTCGATGTGGTTGCCGTCACGGAAGCGGCGCAGCACCAGGACCACTTGGTGACGAAACGGGGTCAGTGCCTGAGATCGGCGGGGAGTACCGACGGCGCGGCGGGGTGATCAACCACGGGGCCGTGGAAGGTCAAGCACGGCAGAACAAGAAACCATCGGGAAGATTCTTTCAGTGGGCGTGGTCTTGTGGCGAGAACCGTCCTGCCAGGGATTTCACTCCTGTCAGAAGCCAGGATCCCCCTCACCGCCACCCAGCCCATTTTGTTGAGAGAAACCCACTGAAACTCCCAATCCATAAAGACTTTTCACAAAGTTGCCAGAAAAGCAAGGAGGGTGAAGAACCCGACATACGAACCAATAACTACAGAAATTCCCATTACGGGAATCCTCAGCTGTCCCAAGAGGACATCAGGTTCGCCTTCCAATCGAGAAAGCAGTCTGGAACGCTCCAGATGCTTCTTCGCAATCCGCACCAGTCTGCGGTGTGTGAGGTAACCGGTCAGCTCTCCGATCAACGACCCTCCGTACTGCACGGAGACTATCTCTTCCCCCGAGACAAGTCGAATCATAAAACTACCATTCTGTTCTACTGACTCCACATGACACCAGGGGATACGACTGTAGAAAAATCCATTGACGACCGTAATACCCTGATCATCGACTCGGACTCGGGAATGCCATCCTATGAGCCAGAGAAAGGCCAGCAGGCAGGCAAAAACTCCAGAACCGAAGAACATCTGCCACGGAGCCGGAGATTCCGCCCACATTGCAATTCCAGGAAGAAGCGAGAAAGAAGAAGAGAACCACATCAGGATCTGAAAGAGAGGCCTCCGCACAACCATTCTTCCCACCTATCCATGAAGAAGGGAGAGTACGTAGTTGACAGAGAATCCCAAACCAGAGACCACCGAATTGACCCCCATGTTCTTTGCGTTTTCCCTGAAGTTTATTGAGGTTTTCTCAACGACTTGAGTGCTCGTAGCGGTGGAGGACCAGGGCGGCCCGGACGATGCGGCCGACCGCGGAGGACCTGAGGCTGATGCGGTGCAGGGCGGTGCAGGGCGGTGCAGCGTCCAACCAGCACAACCATGGCCCGTTCGCCCACCGCGCGCAAGACCCGGAGCAGCCGGCCGCGGGCCCGGTTGTCCACGTGCATGCGCGCATGGGAGACCTCCCGGGAGGCCCGAAACGGCGTGTGGACGCCGACACCGGCACCGTCGTAGCCACCGTCGAAACACCACCAGGCCCTCGTGCGCGGCCGCATACCGCAGCAACGGCAGAGCATGCAGGCACGCGGCGGTGAGGTGCACCGCCTTCGTCATCGACGTGTTCTCCCGCCGCGTGGTGGGCCGGCAGGTGTCGAAGTCGCTGCGCACCGACCCGGCCCTGGACACCCCGGAGATGGCAGCGGGCAACCGCGAGCAGCACATCGGCCGCAGCGTCGACGGCCTGGTCCACCACTCCGGCCGCGGCGTGCGGTATCTCGCGGTGCGCTCCACCCAACGCCTGGCCGAGGCTCGCGCGGTGGTCTCGGTCGAATCCACCGGCGACTCCTACGACAATGCCCTGGCCGAGGCGCTCCACTCGCTGTTCAAGGCCGAGCCGGTCCGCAACCGCGGCCCGTGGAAGAACATCGACGACCTTGAACTCGCGGTCGCCGAGTACATCGACTGGTTCAACCACCGCCGCCTGCACGGCGAGATCGGACTGGTCCCACCAGCGGAGTCCGAGACCGACTTCTACCAGCACAATCCCGCTTCGGTATCCGTCGACGCGTTGGTTCCCAGCCTCCAAAAACCCGGCACGAAACACCTTGTAGCCGATGCCGAGTTCGGCCGCCACCTCGGCGAGCCTGCGCCCCTCCAACCGGGTGGCGCCGATCAGCTCCGCCTCAAAGCGGGTGACCACGCCCGCGGCCACGGCCGCGTCCAGCACCTGGTCGGGATGGCCTTCTGCGACCGGCGCGCCGATCCGCGCCTCCACGGCCTCCCCCTCCGGCTCGGGCCGCTGCACCTCGGCCCGGCGGGCGCTCAGCGCGGCCCGCTGTGCCCGGCAGCGCAGGTACCAGGCCAGCCGCGCGTACCGCAGGTCGATGTTGCGCACCGCCTCCACGAACCCCAGCAGTGCCGCCGCCTCGACCTCGGCCACTCCCTCGGCGTCCAGGCCCCGCGTCGCCCGGCGGGCCACCGCCCGCAGCCCCGGCATGCCCAGCCCGACCGCGCCCACCATCCAGTCGGCCGAGACCCGGGCCGAGCGGATCACCCGCCGCCACACCTCATCGCGCAGCCTCTGCTCGGTGGTGCGCGCCATCAGCACGTCGCGGACTTCCACCAGTCCGTAGCCGCGGTCCTCCAGCCCGTCGAAACCGCCGCCGTCCACGCACAGCACATCGGGCACCAGCCGCAGGAACTCCCGCTCGGCCATCCGCAGCGGAGCAGTACCGAACCCCATCACAGACCTCCCTGGTCAAACATCCAGAAACGGACGCCCACCAGGGAAGGCGGCCCCGCGAACACCCGACGGGCAGCGGGCAGCCGCACCGCAGGCAGACCGCGATCAGGACGCTGCCACAGCGTCGGCACCGGAGAGGGAAAGCGGGGCCAGGAGCGGCACCGCCGAAGCCCGCGGCAGAGGGACTGACAGCCTACTGCACACCGTATGAGCTGAGAAAACGTGCCAGATCCCGCCAGTGACAGCCAAGAGCTAACCCGCTTTCCAGCTCTCACCCACTCTGCTCATGTTGCGATCCTCAGCCGTCCCGGAAAGCGGCTGCCAGCTCGATCTCGATGGGCAGGAAGTCGGCGATGTTGTTGTTGCGATCCTCAGCCGCCCCGGAGGGCGGTTGCCACGGCAGCCCCTCGGTGGCCGGGGTTTCCCCGTCGTAGTTGCGATCCTCAGCCGCCCCGGAGGGCGGCTGCCACGGCGCCTGAAGTGCGCAAACGCCACATCGCTTGGCGATGCTCACGACTCAGAAAGGAGTGAAAGTTCCCAAGCAGGCACGAACCTCCTTGGGAACCTCCCTGTAGATCCATGACCACTTCAGGTTCCGAACTACAGCATCAACAAGGCTGTCTTATGGGGGAAGGTGTCGGACTGGATACTACTCCGACCCTCTGTCACAGATCTTGAGACCGGCTCTCAAGGCCCAGGAAACAAAGCCCCCGGACCAATGCGGACCATGTTCGCTCCGTGTTGGCTCTTAAGTTCCGTACGTCGCTGGCACCGCGCGGCACGGCCCGGCATTCGGTGGCTCCCCGAACCGCAGCCTCGGTACCGCAGTGCCGGAAGTGCCTACCCCGCCGCATGACCGGCATCCCTTACTCCACCGGGGTTTCCGCCCCATCCCCGCAACGCCTCTTCCCTCGCCGTCGAGGGGTCTTTTAATCCGCGGGTTCAGGGTTCGATCCCCTGGTGGCCCACCACACAACCCCAGGTCAGAGCCGGTTTCACCGAGGCCCGGGCCTGGGGTTTCGCGCTGTGTTGGCTCTGTGTTGGCTCTTAAGTTCGCGCTCCCCGCATCCGCGCAGGCCACAACCCTGGAGCGGGTGCTCCACCCGGTGCTCCACTGACCGCACGCGGACGGTTCCTCTCAATCCTCGACGTCCGGATTGACCAGATCGTCACGGTTGATGGTCACCGGTCGCGCGGTTCCTAGTCTGCTGGCCGAGACGACCCACTTGGCCCAGACCGTGGCGAGGTACACCCGCACCCCGGCGAGGTCGATGTAGGGCGGCCAGGTCTTATACTCGCCGTCGGTCGGCAACTCCAGTACTCCAGTTGGACTTCCGGTTTGAAACACAATGATCGTGTTCGTAGGGATCTAGTGGTGTTCGACCGCGCTGATCTGGTCGTTTCCCGGACACAGCAACGGCCACCGCCCGATCATCGATGGTTGTGAAGACAACAAATCCCGAGGCGGTGGCCGCAGCCACCACCCTAGCGGCCAACCGCTGGCCCCACCTGCTGAACGAGACCACCAACACGATCATCGACCCCCACCTGGCCCGGCCCGAGACCCGCACCAGTGCCCGCGAGGTGATCCGAGCCCTGCTCGCTCCGCTGGCCCGCAAGAACTGCTGGACCCTGGCCGAGCACGCCGGACATCCCGCCCCTTACCGGATCCAGCACCTGCTCAACCGGGCTGTACTGGACGAAGCGGCCCTGGCCGCCTGCCTGCGCGGCTACGTCATCAGCCACCTGGGCACCGAGGACGTGGTCCTGGTCGTGGACGAGACCGGCGATCTGAAGAAGGGCACCCACACCGCCGGGGTGGCCCGCCAATATACGGGCACCACCGGCCAGATCGAGAACTGCCAGGTCGCGGTCTACCTCGCCTACACCACAGGCGACGCTCACGCGTTGATCGACCACCGCCTCTACCTCCCCTCTTCCTGGTGTGAGGATCCCGACCGACTCCGCACGGCGGGGGTGCCCGAGCAAGTGGAGTTCGCCACCAAGCCGGAGCCGGCCCGCCGGATGATCGCCACCGCCTTGGAGCACACACCCCACGCGTGGGTGGCCGGCGACGAGGTGTACGGCCGTAACCCCGGTCTGCGCGCCTACCTGGAGAAACGAGGGGTGGGGTATGTGATGGAGATGGCCGCCACCGACACGGTCACGACCCCGCGCGGGCCTTTGGCGGTCAAGGAGCTGGCCGTCCTGGTTCCCGGGCAGGCCTGGCGGAAGCGCTCGGCTGGGGCCGGTGCCAAGGGTGAGCGGTTCTACGACTGGGCGCTCATCGACGACCACGCCGACACCCGCGGGGTGCGGTGGGTGCTGATCCGGCGTAGCCGCACCAGTGGTGATCTGGCGTTCTTCCACTGCTATGCACCCGAGGCAGTGCCGTTGGCGAGGTTGGTGGCGGTGGCCGGACGCCGGTGGCGGGTGGAGGAGTCCTTCCAGCAGGGAAAGGGCCTGGCCGGACTGGACGAACACCAGGTGCGGACGTGGACGTCGTGGCATCGGTGGAGCTTGCTGGCCATGACCGCCTACGCCTTTCTCGCCCTGTGCCGGGCCCGGGAACTGCGCCACCATCCGGTGCCGATCGGGGTGGTAGAGCTGGCCTGCAACGAGATCGCCCGTCTGCTGGAGGCCCTGTTCCCGCCCGAGTCCGATCTGGAGCACGTGCTGGCCTGGTCGGTGTTCAGACGCGTCCATCAAGCACACGCTCGGCGCTGCCACTACCGGAGACAGACGGTCCAGGAATCATGACAAACCGGAAGTCCAACTGGAGTACCGGGCAGGCCACCACCTGCACGTTCATGCCGTGCCGGCGATGTTTGCCCGAGGAGAACGGTCGATCAGCCGCCAGACGATCAGCGGCAATGAGGGTGCCGTCGACCACCACGCAAGGCGTGGCCGCGTCGTCGGACGCGGCGTAGCCCCTGTTCCAGGGTGGGGGCCTGGGCAGCGAGCAGGCGGGTGGTTGTGCGTACGTACCGCCAGGCGGTGGTGGTCGAGACGCCGAACCCGGCGGCCAACTGGGTGGAGGGGTTCGTCTTTACGCGGGTGGGCCAGGACGAGCAGGGCCTGGGCAGCGGGTTCCAGCTTGCGCCACCGCGACCGGTTGGCGGTGCGGTGGGTGCGGATGGTGCGGGCGAGGAGGTTCAGGGTATGGCGTGACCACGGTAGACAGGCACGGTGGAACAGCATCCAAGCCTCTGGCGGAACGGTTGATCTTGGTCGACAACCCGTTTACCAGGGGCTTCCTGCTGTTCAGAAGGAGACTGGGGCAACCGGTACGAGGCTGTGACCAGCACCGCCAGGATGAAAAAGACTCACGACCTGCGATGCGTCGGCGAGCGCGATGGCGGTACCCACCACCAGCCCAGGAAGGGTGTTGCGCCGCACCACGACGAGCCCGCCCGCGCCCGGTGCGTTAGAGAGGGCGGCCCCTCCATTGTCCGGAGACGAGCATGAAAGTCAGGGGTATAAGAAGAAAGCTCAGGGGCAGCCAGATACCCCCCTGGAAGGGGAGCAGGCCGACCAGAACGAGAGCTACTATCCCACAGCCCACCCGAAAGCCGGACCCGCCGGCCATCTGCCTTTTCGCGATCTCCAGGACCTCATGCCCCGAAGGTGGCCAGGAGACAGTCGCCTTCCTCCTTCCACCTGCGAACAGAACACCCCCGACATCAAGCACCAAACACACAAGAACAACGAAGACAGCATAGACCGGAAAGAAGGAAGTCTTGTGAATAACAAGAGTTCCAGCCACCATAAGCACAATGGCAACCGATATCTCCCACCAGGTCCTGGCTTTTTCTCTTCTGTTCGCGACATCACCCATCAATGAATTCCATTTCTTGACAATCTACGAACGGCGGGGCCTGAAGTCCTCCCCGGACTGCTGGTCAAGACCGGGGAGGACTTCAGGCCCCTCTTCGCTTCAGAAGCTCAGTACTTCAGAAGCGCCCAGGAGGCTTGGGCATACTGATTCCCAGACCTCGTCTCCACGTGTAGAACAAGTTCACCAGGTCCTTGAGCTCGTCCAGTTTACTCAGCGATCCCGAACCGATGGCACCGATTGCAGTAAATATCAAGAGCTCTATCCAGTTTCTGGAATCCCTGTCAGGATTGCTGATGAGATAGATGATTGCACCGGTGACCGCCCCGATTGCCGACAGCCATATCACAGCAGCTGGATCACATATTCCCACAGTGGACATAGCGCATACAAGCCCGGCGATAGCGAAGAACACCGTGGCAGCTGCGGGGAGCCATTTGACGAACCAAGGGGGCACAGACTTGAGGAACTCCTCGAGCTGCAAGTCGAGTTCGGCAATCCAGGCATTGAACCCTATTACCAGTTCGGCAAACGGATCCACGATCAGGCATTGATACATGTTCGGCAAGCAATCGAAATGCTCAAGAGGAGGAACTGGGCTGTATCCAGCCTTGACTCCATCCGGCGACCGGTTCGGTGTCAACGCGATGAGCGCGATCAGCCCCACCGGCAAGCTGTACTTCACCGTGTTCGAGGACTCCTTCACCGCCCAGGTGTTCCTCGGCTTCCTGGATCGGTGGGTGGGGCACTTCAGCACCAAGGTGCACCTGGTCGTGGACCAGCACTCGGTCCACGGGTCCCGGGCGGTGCGGGAGTGGGTCCACGATCATGCCGAGCGGATCGAGCCGCACTTCCTACCGCCGTATTCGCCCCATCTGAGCCCTGACGAGCTGGTCAACGCCGATCTGAAGCGGTACCTGGCCGATGAGGTCATGACCGATCGCCACCGTATGCGGGCCCAGGTCCGCTCGTTCTTCCGTAGCGTTCAGCGACTCACCGGCCATGTCCGGGGTTACTTCCAGGCCCCGCACACCAGCTACACACCACCAGAACCATCTAGTTCCGGTTCATTCCGGCTCAATAGGCCCTTCCACGCAGTGAACTCCAGGATGGTCTACTTGAGCGCGGATTCCTCACCCTCGGTGAGGAACCGGCCCGTTCCGGTATTGCGGCCCGGCTTGCCCGAGCGGAGCGCCTCGGCCCCTCCAGCCTCGCTGCGAGCCTTCCACCGCGCGATCGACTTGGTCGAGACCCCGAAGACCTCGGCAGCCTGGTCCTCCTCCAGACCGCGGTCGATGGCGTCCATCACCCGCATCCGCACCGCTTCCTGCTGCGCCGGAGAGAGTTTCCGCATGTCCACCAGAAGTTCATCAGCCACAACTACACAACGAACGAGACACCGTTGAGTGATGGATCACTATCGCCGATCAGCACCCCGCATGGGACGTGCGAGCGTCCCATGCGGGGTGTGGTCGTAGGTATCTCCGTTGCAGAGAGTTCGTCCCACTGCTGGTCACAGCAATCGGCCGATGATTGCCCTGAGCGCTGTCACATCGTCGGGCCCGAGTCGGTCCAGCAGGTGACGATGGGTCGAGGCGTCCAGAGCCGGCACCGAAGCCTCGATCGTGCGTCGCCCCTCCGGTCGCAGCGCCACTTCGACACCGTTCGCGACCTTGTCCCGCACCACATAGTCCCGTTGCTCCATTCTGGTCAGTAGGTGCGAAAGCCGTGTCCGATCCCAGCCCAGGGCCGCGGCAATGGCCGCCTGCCGCAGGACACCACCGGCATCGTGCAGGCACACCAGGACGCTCAACTCGGGCTCCGAGAGACCCGACGCCACAGTCATGTCGGCGATGACCGCAGCGCGAACCGTCTCGTAGGCACGCTTCCACAGCAACCACAGCGCAGTAGCCTCACCCGGCCTTGGTGTTGACATATCAACACCTTTCTTTAGAATCCAAGACCACAAGACAAACTACAAGCAAGGATTACAGCGATGCTCGATCCCCGACGGCCCTATCTCAGCCTGCGCGTCGTGGCGCTACTTCCGCTCGTGCTGTTCTTCCCAGCCGTGGTCGCCTTCTTCGTCAACCCGACAGTGGTGTGGGGCGAATACCTGGGGGTCTTCTTCCACCTCTCCATCCTCTTCCTCGTCTCGCGCCTGGATGCGGCATCGTGGGCCAAGGCCGCCGGCTACGGATGGGTGACCTTGGACGTGCTCGCCGGCATTCTGATGATCAACGACATTCCCTACGACACGGCCTGGGCGGTCCGGCTCGGCGGGCATGTCCTCGCCGGCGTCTGGATCGTGTCGAGCTCCCTGGTCTCCAAAGTCTGGCCGGTCCGCATAGTCGGTGTGATCACCGGACTCTGGCTCGCCTCGTACTCTTTCGTAGGGGACGTGCTTCCGGAGTCGTTCCTGAGTCCGGCCGGCATCTGCATCCTGGTCTGGTTCGCCCTCCTGGCGATCTTCCACCGATCAACCGGGGAGCGATCCGCGGGCTCGGCGAGCCCGGCGTTGGTGTAACGGCTCTCTTGTCTGTCGCGACCTGCCCGGTCCCCTATTGAGCCGGAACTAGATGGTTCTGGTGGTGTGTAGCTGGTGTGCGGGGCCTGGAAGTAACCCCGGACATGGCCGGTGAGTCGCTGAATGCTACGGAAGAACGAGCGGACCTGGGCCCGCATACGGTGGCGATCGGTCATGACCTCATCGGCCAGGTACCGCTTCAGATCGGCGTTGACCAGCTCGTCAGGGTTCAGATGGGGCGAATACGGTGGTAGGAAGTGCGGCTCGATCCGCTCGGCATGATCGTGGACCCACTCCCGCACCGCCCGGGACCCGTGGACCGAGTGCTGGTCCACGACCAGGTGCACCTTGGTGCTGACGTGCCCCACCAACCGATCCAGGAAGCCGAGGAACACCTGGGCGGTGAAGGAGTCCTCGAACACGGTGAAGTACAGCTTGCCGGTGGGGCTGATCGCGCTCATCGCGTTGACACCGAACCGGTTGCCGGTCCCGGCCGTGGTCGGGGTGTGCCCTCGCAGACCCCAGGTGCGACCCGCCGGGTGGTCTGAGCGCACCCCGACCTGGTCGGCGAACACCACCCGCTCCCCGTGGGCGCGGGCCCGCTCGCGTAGAGCGGGCCAGGTGCGCCCGGTCCACTCCTGCTGGGCCCCGGGGTCGGTTTCGAACGCGCGCCGGTCCGGGCGTTGGAAGGTCAGCCCCAACGGCGCAGGATCTTGCGTATGCCCCGGTCGGTGAAGGTGGTGCCGAACAGCTGTTGGACCAAAGCGGCGACCTTGACAGCGGTCCACAGGGTGCCGCCCAACCCCAACTCTTGGGGCTCGTACTCCAGGAGCGCCTGGGCCAGGGCCTGTTCCTGGGCAGGGGTGAGCTTGGTGTGCTCACCGGGTTTTCGGCCCGGCCTGCCCGAGCGCAGGCCTTGGGCCCGGTCTGCTTCTTGGCGGCGGCGCCAGTTGCGGATCGAGTCGGGGCTGACGCCGAAGACGCGCACGGCTTCGGCCGGGCCCATGCCGTCGTTGACCGCGCCCATCACCCGCATCCGCAGTGCTTCCTGTTGGGCGGGTGCGAGTCTGCGCATGTCCACCCGCAGGTCACCGTCATCGCTCATGTACCTGTAACACCACAGGAACCAACAGATTCCGGCTCAATACCAGACCCCGGCCGCGCCTCTCACCCTACTCGTAGGTACAGAAAACACCATCACTCAGCGGGGTCGAGGAGGGCTGCGGTGGCTGCTGCGGCGGCTTTGGCGACGTCGGGGTAGACGTGCTGGTAGGTGTCCTGGGTGAAGTGGGTGGTGGCGTGCCCCAGCTCAGCGGAGACCACCTTCACGTCGACTCCGGCGGCGAGCATCATCGAGGCTGCGCCGTGGCGTAGCCCGTGCAGCCCGATCGGGGGCAGGCCCTCCCAGGAGGCGATGCGGTGGAACTGGTCGGTCACCCACGCCGGATGCAGCGCTTGGCCCTGTTCGTCGGTGAACACCAGGCCTGAGTCCTGCCAGTCGGCTCCGGCTCTGAGCCGTTCGGCGGCCTGCTGTCTGCGCCAGGCGCGCAGGACTCTGGTGGTGCCGTCGTCGAGGGTGACGGTGCGCTGCCCGGCCAGGCTCTTGGGAGTGGTGGTGATCGTCTCCCAGCCCAGTTGCACGATCTGGATGCGGATGTCGATGGTGCCTTCGGCCAGGTGGGTTTCGGTCCAGGGCAGGCCCACGGCCTCGCCGCGGCGCAGTCCCTTCATCGCGATCAGGTGGAACAGCGCGTAGAGGCGGTGGCCTCTGGCGCGGCGCAGGAAGGCGCGGGTCTGCTCGGGCGTCCAGACCATGACCTGGCAGAGCACCCGACCGCTCCATTTCCACTGGGCAACGCGTTCGGGGGTCCAGACCAGGGGCCGGGTGCGGGGCGCGCTCGGCAGGTGCACGTGGACGGCGGGGTTGAGGGACAGGGGCAGGTCGGGGCGGCGCAGTGCGGTGTTGAGTGCGCTGCGCAGGGTGGCGCGGACGCGGTGCTGGGTGGCGGCGCCGACGGTGCGCAGACCCCACACCCAGGCCCGCTGGATCCGCCGCCTCAGCTCCTGTCGATCAGGCGGCGGTAGAGGTCCAGGTGGCTGACGGCCGCCCTCTCCCAGCTGTAGCTGGCCGCGAGGGTTCGCCCCGCCGCTCGCAGGGACTCCGGGTCCTCGAGCGCGGCCCGCATCTGGACCGCGAACCCGGCGGGATCGGCGGCGAATCGGGCGGCACCCCCGAAAACCTCGCGCAGCACGGGAAGTTCACGGGTGACCAGCGGCACGCCAGCGGCGAGGGCCTCCATCGCGGCCAGCCCGAATCCCTCCTTCGTCGAGGGGAAGGCGAACACGCTCGCGGCGGCCACCAGAGACGGAAGGTCGCCATGGTCCACCGCGCCGAGCACCACCGGCTCGACGCCCAACTCGGCGGCGCGCTTGTCGAAACGGGTGCGGTAGTCGCGGTAGTCGAACAGGGTCTCCCCACCGGCGATCACGAGCCGCACACCGGGCACGGACCCGCGCAGGAGAGCGTAGGCCTCGAGCAGGTCCAGCGTGCCCTTGCGCGGCTCGATGCCGCCGACGGTGAGCACGTAGCGGCCCAGCTCCGAGCGCCACCGCCGCGTGGCGGCTCGGTCCTCGGCGGCGAGCGCGAACCGGCGCGCGTCGACGCCGTTGGGAATGACGGCGGCCTCGATTCCCCAGCCCTGCCGGAGTTCTTCCGCCACCGCCGCGGACACGCAGACATGGGCGAACGGGCGCACGATGGCCCGCTCGTGGCAGGCAGCCAACTCCGGGGTGGTGAAGTGGTCGACGTGGTGCACCGTCCGGACGCACCGTTGCGCCGCGTTGGCGCTGATGCAGTCCTGGGCGTGCACGATGTCGTGGTCGGCCGGTTCGAACGCGGCGCGCAGCGTCTCGATCGAGCGCAGGATGCGCGGGCCGACGCCTTCGCCCTCGCGGTCGGGGAACGGCACGATCCGCAGCCGGACCCTGGGGTCGACCGGCCGGAAGAAACCGCTGTCGCCACCCCGTCCCAGGGCCCACACGGTGACCTCCTGGCCAGCCGCGGCCAGCGCCTCGGCGAGCGCGAGGGTGTGCACGACTCCACCGCGTGGCCTGGTCGAGTAGCTCAGCAGCGCGATCCTCACAGGGTTCTCCGGTAGGCGGCCACCTTGCGTTCACGGAGGTGGTCATGCACGCGCCGGGCGTTGGCGATCGCCATGGCCACGTCGACCTCGGCGACCGCGATTCCGGCCTTGCTCCAGGTGCGGGCCAGGATGTCCCCGCCCGGCCCGACCACCTTGGCCTGGCCGAGGAAGCGCATCCCGCCCATCGCACCGGTCTGGTTCGACGAGGCCAGCACCACCTGGTTTTCGGCGGCCCGCGCCTGGTCGTAGAGATCGAAGAGGCGGGACTGCCGGTCCTGCGCCATCCGGGGCGCGCGGTTGGTGATGCTCGTCGGCCACGCCGACAGGCAGGCCACGATCTCCGCGCCGTCCAGGGCGAGGCTGCGTGCCGACTCGGGGAAGGTCTTGTCGTAGTCGATGAGCATGCCGACCCGGCCGACCGGGGTGTCGAAGGCGGCGAAGGTGTCCCCCGCGGAGTACGCGGCGACCTCACCCGGTGGCTGGTGCACCTTCCGGTGATGCCCGAGAATCCCGTCCCCGGTCACGCACACCGCGGCGTTGTACCGGTCGCCCCCCGCCGCTTCGCAGTATCCGACGCACACGACCATCTCCGCCGCCAGCGCCGCGATCTGCTTGAGGCGGGGGCTGTCCCGCTCGAGCGCGGGCGGCAGCACCTCCGGGTCGGGATGTCGCAGGTCGGCCAGGTAGCCGCCGAGCGCGGCGTCCGGCAGCACCAGCAGGGAGACCCCGGAACCACGGGCGTGCTCGATGAGCGTGGCGATGCGCTGCAGGTCGAAATCGAGGTCGCGGCCGAAGTGCGCGGCCACCGCCCCGATGCGTGTCACACCCATACGGTCAGCACCTCGTCGCGGCGAGGTCTTCGTAGGCCTCGGGTCGCCGGTCCCGCAGGTGGCTCATGGACCGCCGAGCCGTCTCCAGCGCCTGCCGCACGTCGAACTCGGCGACCGCGAGGCCCTCGCGGACCCCGGTGTCGGAGACGATCTCGCCGCCCGGGTCGACCACCTTGGCGCTGGCCACGAACCGCAGGTCGCCGAAGGTACCGGACTGGTTCGCCGACAGCCACACGATCTGGTTCTCCAGTGCGCGCGCCCGGTCGAACAGGTCGAAGCGGCGCTTCCACCGGTCCTGCGTGAGGTCCGCCGCGGCGTTGGTCCGGCTACCGGGCCAGGCCGACACACACACCACGATCTCGGCGCCGTCCAGTGCCAGGGACCGCGCCGCCTCGGGGAAGGCCTTGTCGTAGCAGATCATCATGCCGAGTCGGCCGACCGGCGTGTCGAAGGCGGCGAACTCGTTGCCCGCCCAGTAGGTGGCGTCCTCGGACAGCGGCTGGTGCACCTTGCGGTGGTTGCCGAGCACGCCGTCGCCGTGGACGCAGACCACGCTGTTGTACAGGCGGTCACCGGCGTCCTCGCAGTATCCCGCGGTCACCACCATGTCGCCGGCCAGCGCGGCGAGCCGGCGGATCTCGGGACCGTCCAACGCCAGCGCCGGCGGACCGGCCGCGCCCCCGTCGAGGTTCGCCAGGTACCCGCCGAGGCACGCTTCGGGCAGGGCGAGCAGCCGGACCCCACTCGCGCGTGCCTGGTCGATCAGGGAGGAGATCCGCGCGAAATCGGCCTCCAGATCGCGGTCGAACGGCGCGGCCACCGCCGCCATGCGCAGGCTACTCAAGAAATCCCCAATCCCGTCACACCGGACTCGATCACCCGGGTCCGCTCTCCATCCGGCCAGCGCAGCATCACGCCGCTGCCGGTCACCAGCTCCCCGCACTGGGCGCTCACCGCTGGTCCGGCCGGCAACGGCTCGCCGCCGGGTGCGTCCGCGGTGAGCATCGCGAACCCCGGGAAGCAGGTGAGCCAGTCCCCGACCGTCGCCCCGGCCGGCCGCGGCACGTCGGCGACGTCCAGCACCGCCCCGCAACCGCTGGCCTCGGCGAGCATTCCCAGGGTGCCGACGATGCCCGCCATCGACACGTCCTTGGCGGCGGCGGGCCGGGCCGCCGCGACGGAGGCCAGCATCGCCCGTAACTCGGGGGTCCGCCGCGAGGTGGTGGAATCCCACTGCCTGCCCGCGTGTCCGGGCCGCCAACGCCCGGCGAGGTCGGCGGTGAGCCGCACCCGGTGCCCGGCTTTCCCTCCGCCGCCCGGAACCGGCCGGGCGGTGCGGCCGAGCGCGGTGACCGACAGTGCGGCGGGTACCCCGAGCTGCGTGTGCCCGCCGAGCACGGGCACGTCGTACGCCTGGCTCGCCCGCCGCAGGCCGGCCAGCACGCGGGAGGCGAACGACCGGTCCCTCGCCCCCAGCGCGTCGAGCAGGCCCACCGGGGCGGCGCCCATCGCGGCGAGGTCGTTGACGTTGACCAGCACCGAGCACCAGCCCGCCCAGTCCGGATCGCGCTCCACCATCGACGGAACGATCGCGTCGCACGCCGCCACCACATCGCTGCCCGGCACCGGAACGCCGTCGTCACCCACGAAGCCCGGGACACCGGTCAACCCGGTCAGCAGCGGCCCGAGATCGCTCTTGGTGGTCTTCGCCAGCGCGGCGATCCGGCCGATCGGCCACCGCATCAGCACGTGCGGGCGGTCGGCCACGGTCACCGGGCGCACGGCGTCCCAGCCGAGCCGGCGGAACAGGCGCTCGTTGCGGGCCTGCACCGTGGCCTCGAACCGCAGCACGCCGGCGTTCTCGGCATGCGCGCACGCCGCCCGGACCAGTGCGGGGCCGATCCGCCCGCGGCTCGACGGGGCGACCACCAGCCGCCCGCCGAGCCACCAGCCCAGGTCCGGTCCCGCGTCGGCGGGTCCCAGCCGGACCCCGCCGAGGACCGCGCCCTCACGGTCACGGGCGACCAGCACGATCGTCCGGGGGTCGTCGTCGTGCGCGTCGAGGTCGTGCCCGGTGAACAGGCCCTGCTCGTGCACGAACACCTCGGTCCGCAGGGCGCGGTAGGCCGCGACCGTCGCCGCGTCCTCGGCCCGCTCGATGCGGAAGGCCGGCTGCCGCGCGATGCTGGCCTGGTCGCCCAAGACCGCGAGGACGTCCATCATGGTCACGCCCCCGCCGCGCTCAGGGCACCGCAGGCCCCGCACGCCGCGCATCCGGCTCCCTGGTCGGCACCCCTCATCCCGGCCCCGCGCAGCAGGGCGGCCACCCGCTCGGTGACGTCGCGGACCAGCGCCGGCTCGGGGGCCTTGGCACCGTCGCGGCGGGCCAGCGTGCCCAGCATCGGCCGCATCGGCACGACGAACGGGTACACCCCGCGCTCGATCAGCCGTGCCGCGCCGTCCACCAGCTCGTCGGGATCCTCGCCGAGACCGATCAGGAGGTAGGTCGAGACCCGGTTACGGCCGAACACGCGCACCGCCTCGTCCCACGCGGCCTCGTACTCGCCCAACGGCACGGTCGACTTGCCCGGCATCCACCGTCTGCGCACCTCGTCGTCCAGTGACTCGACGTGGATGCCGATCGAGGTCGCTCCCGCCTCCCGTAGCTCGGCCAGCACCGCGAGGTCGCCGGGCGGCTCGATCTGGACCTGGACCGGCAGGCCGGGTACCGCCTCCAGCACCGCCCGCACACACCGCACGAGGTGCCGCGCACCGCGATCCGGCCCAGCGGTGGTGCCGGTGGTCATCACCATCTGCCGGACGCCGTCCAGCCGCACCGCGGCCTCGGCGACCTCGGCCAGTTGCGCCGGGGTCTTCGCCGCGACCGTCGAGCCGGATCGCAACGACTCCTCGATGGTGCAGAACCGGCAGCGCTGGTCCTCCCCGTACCGGACGCAGGTCTGCACCACCGTGGTGGCGAGCACGTCCCGGCCGTGCAGCAGGGCGATCTTCCGGTACGGCACGCCGTCCGCGGTCGTCAGATCGTAGAACCGTGGCCGCGCGACGGGTTCCACCGACAGGCCGAGATCGATGGCGCCGTCGAACACCCGCCCGTCCCGGACCGTGTAGGGGCTCTCCGGGTTCAACGGCAGCGCCGCGTTGGCACCGTCGACCACCAGGTGTCCGTCATCACTCGGCCCGGCGCCCTTGCTCCGTCGCACCGGCGTGTCCACCCGCACGCCCCGCACGGCGAGATCGACCCTCGCCGCGAGCTTCTCCGCCGTCTGCTCATCTACGTCAACGCGCACGACACTCCCTGAAAGCTCCGGCCCCGTCGGAATCGAGTCAATACGGGGTCCGTTTCCTCGCCATGACATCCGGACTACGGCTGTATTAGCCGTGCTATGTGGATACTTCGGAAGAAAACGGCGCGCGGGACGAGCGCGCCGCCGCGCCCACCCCGCGCACTGACACTCGGGCCTCCCTGCGTTGTGGGATCGACTTGCCCAGCGCGGGCGGCACGGCCGGGGTCGGGAAGACGTACAGCGGGGCGGGGGTGAGATCACACCGAGCACCTTTGCCCGGCATCCGGTCGTACGTGGGGTCACCGCGACGGACAGGAAGGCGGTCAGCCGGACGACCGGGACCGGCGACAGCACCGGCTTCCGTCGGGGAACTCCCACCAGAACAGCGGCACGGTCGCCACCGCGACAGCGAGGTTGCCGATCGGTTGGGGACCGGGCCTCCTGTCGGACCGAGTGCCACGGAGAACGTGACGGTTCCCGTACGGGGAACTCCCGTGGCACCCGGTACCGTGGCGATGACGATGGCGGCCCGCGCGGAACCGGCGATGTCGGCAAGCCGCCCGGACGGACGGCAGCCCACGGACACGGACTGGTCCGCGGCGGTTACCACATGTAGGTGGAGTTGATGATCGCACCCTTGCGGGCGTAGTGGATCAGGGCGTCCTGCACGTCGAGCGGGTGCGTCGGAATGACACCCTGGATCAGGTCCTCCTCCCGGAGTCCGTGCAGCGAGAGACCGAAGCGGCAGCAGTACACCTTGCCGCCCTCCTTGATGAAGGTCTTCAGCTGGTCGTTGATGTTGTGCTCACCGGGAAACGCGGAATTTCCGGTGGTCGGGAATCCACGGGTCGCCATGCAGTTCATCGCGCCGGGTCCGTAGAAGTAGATCGCGGACTCGAACCCCTTGCGCAGCGCGCGGGTCGCCTGCAAGATCGCCACGAAACTCACCGACGACTCGTGCGCGATGCCGTGGACGAGGGTGAAGTACGACTGACCGGGCTCGGCCTGGTAGTCGGGAAAGACCTTCGTCCCGCCGTAGATGCTGGACCCTTCCGGCAGCGAAGGGTGCGGGATCTCCTCAAGGCTCTGCTTCTCGGTTTCGGTCAACTCGGACACGTGCTCTCCTTTTGTTCGGTGGATACTCTTCTCACCACGGTGCTATCCGTAGAGCTTTTCGAAAGTGCCGCGGAAAACGAGGTCCGCGAGTTCACCGCCACCCGTGGCGGCGCGCAGCCGCGCGTACTCGCCCTCGTGGTCTCCCCAGGGCTGGTCGCTGGCGAACAGGATCCGGTCGTGCCCGATCCCGCGCCGGTCGATCTCCTGGGCCAGCCAGCGAGGCGCGAAACCGATCGACCACGAAAGGTCGGTGTAAACCCGCTTACCGGCCTCGATCCAGTCGAAGAACCGGTGCGAGACCAGCTTGATGTGACCGCTCATGCCGCCACCGAAATGCACCAGGTGCACCGCCACGTCGTCGCCGTAGGTGTCGACGAGGTTCCCGACCTCGTCGATATCCGAAGCCGCGCCGGGCGAGGTGTGCACATGGACCACGAGCCCGTGCTCGCGGGCCACCGCGAAGATCCGGTCCAGGCCGGCACGGCACGCCGGATCGTCCGGTCGGCCGCCGAGCAGGAAGCTGAGCTTGAGCGCCCGCACGCCCGGTTCCCCCGCCAGGGCCAGCGCGGCCGCGGTCCGCTCCGCGTCGCGCGCCAGCGGGGAGACCCACAGCCCGGCCCGGATCCGGTCGTCGCGGCCCGCCGCCTCCACGCACAATTCGTTGAAGGAGAAGGCGATATCCGGATCAGGAACACCGTAATTGGGAATGACGAGCGCCCGCTCGGTACCCTCGGCGTCCAGATCCGAGATGAGTTCGTCGATCGTCGCCCGGGCGCTGATGTCGGGCCGCACCGCGGGACCCCCGTAAAAGGGGTACGCGGGCATCACACCGATATGCCGGTGCGCGTCGTGAACGCCTCGGTCAGCCATGGCACCAATTCCACCGGTCGATCATTTCCGAATCATGTCCTCAGGAAAAAAGCGGCGTTTCATGACTTCAGGAAGGTTGGACCGCTTCAGGCCACGGTGCGGGTCGCCGTCCAGTACTCGTCGCTGGGAAAGGTGCTCTCCGGCGTCCCCGCGATCCACGGCACCTCGCTGGCGGCCCCGTCGCGCCGCGCCGACGCGATGCACGACGCGAGATACGCGGCGTCGTCGGCCACCCCGCAGAACCGGCCGGAGCCCCAGGTGTGCTGCCAGGGCAGCCCGATGAAGTACAGGCCCGGGCAGCTGGTGACGCCGCGCTCGTGTGCGGGATACCCCCGCCCGTCGAAGACGGGGACGTCGATCCAGCGGTAGTCCCGGCCGAACCCGGTGCACCACACCACCGAGGTGATCTGTGACGTGTTGACGTCCAGTTCGGACGGTTCCGCGCCCGGTTCCCACACCGGCACGTAGCGAGCCTCGATGGGGGCGTCCACCCCGCTGGCACGGATGTGGGCGTCGATCGCGTCCTTGATTCCCTCCGACACCGCGTCGGCATGATCGAGGTTCTGCTTCAGATCGGGTGCGAAGCGCAGCACCCCGTCGCGGATGTCGGTGAGCCTGCCGTACAGCCGCATCCCGCCGCGGGCGAACGCCCGCAGATCGATGTCTCGGCCGCCGTCGCGACCGGTGACATAGTGGTTGGCCCGGAACCGCACCGCGTCGGCGTCCTCGAACTCGTCGATGCTCCGCCGGTAGTACCCCATGTCCTCCAGCCAGGCGACCACGTCACGCCCCCGGTAGAACCGCGCGACCCGCGGCGCGCTGCCCACCGCGAGATGCACCCGCCGCCCCGCCAGATGGAGGTCCTCCGCGATCTGGCAGCCGGACTGGCCGGTGCCGACGACGAGTACCTCGCCCGGCGGCAGTTCCGCGGCGTTGCGGTATTCGGAGGAGTGCAGTTGCACCACGTCCGCGGGCATCCGCTCGGCGAGCCGCGGCTTGAGCGGCACCTGGTACGGTCCGGTCGCCAGCACGACCTGGTCCGCGGTCAGCTCTCCGTGCGTGGTGGCTATCCGGAACCCGCCTCCCTCGGCGAGCCGCAACCGGGTCGCGGTCACTCCCTGGACGAGCGGGACGTCGAAGGACTCCGCGTAGTCCTCGATGTAGCGCACGATCTCGTCGCGGACCATGAACCCGTCGGGATCGGCGCCCCGGTAGGGGAAACCGGGCAGTCGGCACTGCCAGTTCGGGGTGACCAGGCAGAACGAGTCCCAGCGCCGGTTCCGCCATTCGCTCCCCGGGCGGTCCCGCTCCAGCACGACGTGGTCGATGCCCGCCCGGCACAGGTGGTAGCTCGTGGACAGCCCGGCCTGCCCGCCGCCCACGACCACCACCGAGCGGTGCACCCCCTCCAGGTCCGTCTTCACCGCTCGAATCCCTCCACCACGACGCTCGCCTCCTGGTCGGCGAACTCGGCGGCCTTGCTCTCGATGTCCGCCATCTGCACCACCGTCTGCGCGCATCCGAATCCGTAGATCTCGCGCACCCGCTCCGAGGCGGCGGTCAGCGCCTTTCTGCTCAACGTGACGAACTCGGCCACGGAGTAGGAGCCGCCAGCGCGGAAGACGTCCTCGACCACGGTCGAGGGGGAGTAGCAGCGGTGGACCGAGTCGTCCGGCCAGCGCACGCGGAACAACACTTCAGGCACGATCGCCTCCTGCACTCCATTGACGACGGAGACCAGTGGACCGGGCGCCCGTTTCCGACCTGTTTCATCCGGAACATCTGCGAGTTATCGATCGCCGGAGGCCGTTACAGTACGGTTCCGACTCGTGCCGGTGGCAGAGGTGCGGCGGCTCGGTCGCAGCCGCACAGCACGGTCCCACGCCGCGTGGCGGCCGTCGGCCCCGATCACTGGCCTCGACGCCTCACCGCGCGGCTCTCCGGCCCACCACGGCATCCCGCTCGCGCCCACGCTGACCGGCACGGCGCCACCCGACTCCTGCCGCTGCTCGACGCGCTGTCGTCACAGCGGTGTGGGCACCGTCACCCACGTCGGCGCCGCGACCGTCCCGCTGGAGGTCGGCGGACTGCGCCTGATCACCGATCCGGTGTTCGACCCCGTCCACTCGGAGTACGACCACGGGTCGCGGTGCGCGACCGGAACGCGATCCTGGGCGCGGACCGCCACCTGCTCGCCGACCGCGGCTACCACGTGCCGCTCAGCGTGGTCGCGCGAGGCCGGTGTGCGACCGGGCTGCTCTGTACCGGTGCTTTCCCAGCCGTCCGCACCTCGCCCTCGCCGTGTTCGAGGAGAACTTCGCCGGACTGGAGGCCCTCGCCGCCGAACCGGACCCGGGCGCCTTCGCACGGCTGTGGCGCAGGCTGCCGGACCCCACCGTCGAGGAGACCGCGTTTGTCGAGATGGGATGGACGCCCGCCGCAGCGTCCCCGACCACGACGGCGACCGGCGACTGCGGGCGCTGGTCGAGGACCCGTTGCGCCGCGTCCGCCGGGCCGGACTCGTGGACGCCTACCCCACCCCCGACGACGTGCTGCTGGCCCAGCGCATGGTGCACGGCGTGGCCGTGACGGCGCTGGGCCGCTTCCCCGCGTTCGCCGGATCTCCGCGACGTCCACCCCGCTCTGCTGCGTCTTCTGTTCCGGCCGTGCGGCGGCGGGTGCGGCCGGTGTCAGGAGTCGCGGCGGGAGGTCCAGGGGACGGTCGGCTGGAGCACGGCCTCGGTCAGGGCACGGGTGCGCAGGCCGGTGATCTGCTGGTACCCGGGGTCGGCGACCATGCGGCCGAACGCCTCCCGGCTTGGGTAGCGCACGAGCAGCACCGCGTCCCAGGCCTGCCCCTCCTCGGCGACCAGGGGTGTCGCACCGTCCCCGGCGTAGAGCACCTCGGCTCCGTACCGCTTCAGAAACTCCCCTGCCCGCCGTGTGTACTCCGCGTACGAGGAGCGGCCGTCCGGGGTGAACCGCAGCAGGTTGAGCATGATGACGGGGCCGCCCGGGTCCTCGTCCAGCATGCGTGCGAGATCGGCTCCTGCGGGGTCGACTGCCATGGTGGCTCCTTGTCCTGGTCGGCCGCCGCGACGCGGCCGCACTCGCCGTGCCGGGGCGGCGGAAAGCCCGGGCGTGCCACGCCAGTCTTACATACCATCTGGTCGGTATCCGCGTCGGGGGTGCTTCCGTGCGGGCGTTCCGGGCACCGCCGCGAGAAATACGACAGGCCGCTCGAGCAAGCACGGGCGACCGGGTCGGAAGCAGGCGACACACCGCGATGCGGCGAACGTGTCCACCGCGGTCCGGGTGGGACGGGTCGCGACAGCGGAGACAACCCGTCCCACCGTGTCCGCGAGGGCCTCGGTCAGGTGCCGACGTAGGCCGCGAGGTGCTCGCCGGTGAGGGTGGAGCGGGCGGCGACGAGGTCGGCGGGGGTGCCCTCGAAGACGATCCGGCCGCCGTCGTGGCCGGCGCCGGGGCCGAGATCGATGATCCAGTCGGCGTGCGCCATGACCGCCTGGTGGTGCTCGATGACGATGACCGACTTGCCGGAGTCGACGAGCCGGTCGAGCAGGCCGAGCAACTGTTCGACGTCGGCGAGGTGGAGGCCGGTGGTCGGCTCGTCGAGGACGTAGACGCCGCCCTTGTCTGCCATGTGGGTGGCCAGCTTGAGCCGCTGCCGCTCGCCGCCGGACAGCGTGGTGAGCGGCTGGCCGAGGCTGAGGTAGCCGAGCCCGACGTCGGCGAGCCGGTTGAGGATGGCGTGCGCGGCCGGCGTGCGCGCCTCGCCGGCGCCGAAGAACTCCCCGGCCTCGGTCACCGACATCGCGAGCACCTCGCTGATGTCGCGGCCGCCGAGGCGGTAGTCCAGGACCGCCGCCTGGAACCGCTTCCCCTCGCACTCCTCGCAGGTGGTGGCGACACCGGCCATCATCGCCAGGTCGGTGTAGATGACGCCGGCGCCGTTGCAGTTGGGGCAGGCGCCCTCGGAGTTGGGGCTGAACAGTGCCGGTTTCACGCCGTTGGCCTTCGCGAACGCCTTGCGGATCGGGTCGAGCAGTCCGGTGTACGTTGCCGGGTTGCTCCGCCGCGAGCCCTTGATCGCACCCTGGTCGACCGACACCACGCCCGCGCCGGCGGGGACTGACCCGTGCACCAGAGAGCTCTTGCCCGAGCCCGCGACACCGGTGACGACGACAAGCACCCCGAGCGGGATGTCGACGTCGACGTCGCGCAGGTTGTGCGTGTTCGCGCCGCGGATCTCCAGCGTGCCGGTGGGCTTGCGCACCGTGTCCTTGAGGGCGGCCCGGTCGTCGAGATGGCGGCCGGTGAGGGTGCCGCTGGCCCGCAGCTCCTCGACGGGGCCCTCGAAGCAGACGGTGCCGCCCGCCGTACCGGCGCCTGGGCCGAGGTCGACGACGTGGTCGGCGATCGCGATCGTCTCCGGCTTGTGCTCCACCACGAGCACCGTGTTTCCCTTGTCCCGCAGCCGCAGCAGCAGGTTGTTCATCCGCTGGATGTCATGGGGGTGCAGGCCCGCGGTGGGCTCGTCGAAGACGTAGGTGACGTCGGTGAGCGCCGAGCCGAGGTGGCGGATCATCTTGACGCGCTGCGCCTCGCCGCCCGACAGCGTGCCCGCCGGCCGGTCGAGCGAGAGGTAGCCCAGCCCGATCTCCACGAACGAGTCGAGGGTCTGCCGCAGCGTGGTGAGCAGCGGCGCCACCGACGGCTCGCCGAGGTCGCGGACCCATTCCGCCAGGTCGCTGACCTGCATCGCGCAGGCATCGGCGATGCTGATCCCCTTGATCTTCGACGACCGGGCCGCCTCGTTGAGCCGGGTGCCGTCGCACTCGGGGCAGGCGGTGAAGGTGACGGCCCGGTCCACGAACGCCCGGATGTGCGGTTGCAGCGCCTCCCTGTCCTTGGACAGGAACGACTTCTGGATCCGCGGGATCAGCCCCTCGTAGGTCAGGTTGGTGCGGTCGATCTTCACCTTGGTCGGCTCGCGGTACAGGAGGTCGTCCAGCTCCTTCCTGGTGTAGTCCCGGATCGGCTTGTCCGGGTCGAAGAAGCCCGACTCCGCGAAGAGACGCACATACCAGCCGTCGGCGTTGTAGCCGGGGATGGTGAACGGCCCCTCGTTGAGCGACTTGCTGTCGTCGTAGAGCTGGGTCAGGTCGATGTCGGTCACGCTGCCCGTGCCCTCGCAGCGCGGGCACATTCCGCCGAGGAGGGTGTACGTCGCTTTCTTGGTCTTGCCCTTGCCGGCGCCGCGCTCGACGGTGATCGCACCGCTCGCCCGGACCGAGGCGACGTTGAAGGAGAACGCCTGGGGCGAGCCGATGTGCGGCTGACCGAGTCGGCTGAAGAGGATGCGCAGCATC
This sequence comes from Thermobifida halotolerans, assembly GCF_003574835.2. Taxonomy (NCBI): domain Bacteria; kingdom Bacillati; phylum Actinomycetota; class Actinomycetes; order Streptosporangiales; family Nocardiopsidaceae; genus Thermobifida; species Thermobifida halotolerans. The sequence goes on from NZ_CP063196.1 coordinate 4,081,002, forward strand.
GCGTTGGCGTCGGTGGCGGTGCCGACCGTGGAGCGGACGTTGGCGCCCATCCGCTCCTGGTCGACGATGATCGCGGTGGTCAGCCCGTCCAGTACGTCGACCTCCGGCCGCGCCAGCGTGGGCATGAAGCCCTGCACGAAGGCGCTGTAGGTCTCGTTGATCAGCCGCTGCGACTCCGCGGCGATCGTGCCGAACACCAGCGAGCTCTTACCCGAGCCGGAGACGCCGGTGAACACCGTCAGCCTGCGCTTCGGGATCTCGACACTGACGCCCTTGAGGTTGTTCTCGCGCGCGCCCTGCACGCGGATCAGATCGTGGCTGTCGGCAACGTGCGGCGTAGACGGCCGCGTGTCCGTCCTCGTGGCCATGCTCATCGTGTCTCCATCTGTCGCGCGGGGCCGCCTGTGCGGTCTCCGTCAGGTGTCGCCTGGCTCGATCCAACCAGTCCCCGGGGACACTTCCGTGCTCTCGTCGGCGTGGTCGCGGCAACGGTCCGTTGTCCGCCTGGTCGGCGGTGTCGGCCGAGACGTCAGACCAGCCAGCGGCCGTCGCGCATCAGCTCGCGGCCGGGCATCTCGTTCACCTCGCGCCACGCCTGGACGCGGCGCGGGGAGACGCGGAACCAGCGGTACGGCGTGGCCAGCGCACGCGGGTCGAAGCCGGTGCGCGCGGCGAACCGGTCGCCCCGCTCCCGCGGCAGCGCGTCGATCTCGAGGACCTCGACTTCGCCCTCGATCATGGACACGTCGCGGGTGTGGCCCAGCCCCAGCCGAACAGTCCGGTGGGCCGCCAGGTTCCTGCCGGTCGGGCTGTCCGTCGGCGTGGACAGCAGCAGTGTCTCGCCGTCCCAGTCGAAGGACAGCGGCACCAGGTACGGCGCACCGTCCGCCGAGGCACTGGCCACCCAGACATCGATGTCACGGGTGAGCCGGTGCTCGGTGTCGCGGCGGCGCTGAGCGCGGGAGCGGGGGGCGGCACTCATCGGTCCTGAATCAGCTCGGGGACATTGCCGTCGGGGCCGGTGACGGTGTCCGTCAGGCCGCCGGCGTCGCGCGCGGGCTCCTCCACGGTGCCGTCTGTACGGTCCACGGGGCGGCTCAGCGCAGCTCCTGGATGCGGACCAGGTTGCCCGCGGGATCGCGGAAGGCGCAGTCGCGGACGCCGTACGGCTGCTCGGTCGGCTCCTGGACGACCTCGGCGCTGGCCTGCAGCTTCTCGAAGGTGCCGTCGAGGTCGGGGGTGGCAAACAGGATGATGGCGTAGGTGCCCTTGGCCATCATCTCGGTGATGGTGCGGCGCTCGTCCTCGGTGATGCCGGGGTCGGCGAACGGCGGGTGCAGGACGATGGACGTGCCGGGCTGGCCGACGGGGCCGACCGTGATCCAGCGCATCCCGCCGTATCCGACGTCGTTGCGGACCTCGAAGCCGAGGGTGTCGCGGTAGAAGGCCAGGGAGGCGTCCGGGTCGTTGTGCGGGAGGAAACTCGCGTGAATGGTGATGTCCATGGCAGTCACGCTAGGCGCGGCCCGGGGGTCGGCGCTTCTCGATTCCTGATCGGTCTGGTCGCCTGTTTCGCCACGCAGGACGGTATCCCCGCTGTCGCGTGCGCCGCCTGGCGCCGGTAGACGCTGGGCGGCACCCCGACCAGCTCGGTGAAGCGGCTGCTGAAGGTGCCCAGCGACGAGCAGCCGACCGCGAAGCAGACCTCGGTGACGCTGAGGTCGCCGCGGCGCAGCAGCGCCATCGCCCGCTCGATGCGCCGCGTCATCAGGTAGGCGTACGGCGACTCGCCGTAGGCGAGTCGGAACTGGCGGCTGAGGTGCCCGGCCGACATGTGCTCCCCGCGGGCGAGCGCCTCGACATCCAGCGGCTGCGCGTACTCCCGGTCGATCCGATCGCGGACGCGGCGCAGTCGCGCGAGGTCGCGCAGGCGCTGCGCCGCGGCGGGTCTGCTGGTCACCTGCGTGATCGTGCCATGTCCCACCGGAGTGTTCAAGTCCGTTGACGTGGTGTATCCGGGGTGATCCTGCGGCTGGACCAGGCCGTCCCGTCCGCGGGGCGGCCGTGTCCGCTCCATGGTGGCTTCCGGGTTCCGTACTTCCCCGACACCACGCGGCGTCCGTCGGTACGCGGCGGCACCGCGAGTAGCCCGCGCGTTCCCGGCGGGGAGGAACCGTGGCCGGGGTCACGCGTCGGGTCCGCCGATCCGGTGCCCGTCCCGCACGTCCCCGAAGAGGTCGCGGTCGGGCTGCCCCGGCCCGTGCAGCACGCTGATGTCGCCGGTCGTCTCCAACACGACCGCGCGGACCGACTCCATGTCCCTGACGTTGGCGCTGCGCAGCTTCGACACGATGTCGTCCCGGGTGACGCGCGCCTTCCTCATGTTCTCCCGGAGCATCGTTCCGTCGACCATGAGCAGCAGGGGCGTGTTGTCGACGGCGCTCTTGAAGGGGGAGAAGCGGCGCAGCAGGGCGACGGCGACCTGCGTCAGGTACAGCACGGCCAGCGCGGTCATCCCCTCCACCAGGGAGACCTGGGCCACCGCGACGGTCGCCATGAGCGAGCCGACGGCGACGGTCATGGCGAAGTCGAAGCTCGACATCGTGGAGAAGCTGCGCAGCCCGGCGATACGCGTGTAGGTGATGACGGTGACGAAGATTCCGATCGTGGACACGAGCACGAGCAGCAGTTGGCTGCCCGGAACCAGGAGCAGGCTGTCTAGCATGCCGCTGCCCCTACCCGTCTCCTCCGGAGAAACGCCGCCGGGTGCCGGATCGGTGCCCTGCCGGGCAGGGGCTTCTGCGTGGAATGCCTTCGGGGCGTTCAGTCCGGTCCGGGGCCGGGCGGACGGGCCGGTGAGTCTGCCGGGGCGGTCCTCGGCGCGTCGTCCGCATTGTCCTGGTTGAGGAAGAAGGCGCCGAACGCCGCGGCGAGGGAGGCGAAGACGACCACCGAGTACACGGCGAGCAGCACCTCCAGGACCTGGGCGAAACCGTCGTCGGCGGTCAGCGGTTCCCCGTTGACGGTGGCGAGCGCCGCGTCGTGCAGTGCGGTGCCGTAGTCGGTGTAGGAGCCCGTGAGGTACAGCAGCTGACTGGAACTCAGCAGCACGATTCCGGTCACCGCGGCCAGCCAGGCGATGCGCCCGGACAGCAGCCGCCCGGCCGAACGGGAGCCCCGCACCGCCGCCGACACCACCCCGCCGAGCCGTGCCGTCCGCAGTAGCGTGAGGGCGCGGGCGAACCGCAGGAACGGCAGGACGAGGAAGAGGACCTGCCACCAGTTGCGTGCCCAGAAGCGGCGCCGGTCAGGTGCGAGGTAGGCGCGCAGGGCGAACTCCGCGACGAAGACCAGCCACAGCAGCCAGCCCAGCCACGTCAGCACGGTGACTATCAGGGGTTCGGTGGCCAGCGCCTGACCGAGGACGACGAGCACGAACACCAGTCCCAGCGCCCCCATCGGCCTGTCCAGTCGACGGGCCAGGGCCTCGGCGCCCTCCGAATCGCGCCACGTCCGCAGAGACCGCTGCTGTTCCTGTTCGGTGGAGGTACTCACGGACGCCCCACTACCCGCCCCACGACCGACCACCGGCCTCCCCGCCTCCACCGCAGGCGGGGAGGCCGCCCGCCGCGGTCCCCGCGTTCTCCCGCTCCTCGGGGAGACCGTGTGCGCCGGAACGGGCCTCCGGGAACCGCCCTCACGGTGCCCGCGGAATCGACGGGGTGCTGCGCGTCGGCCTCGGTTCGGCGGCCAACGGGCTGTCCCCGCGCATCCTGGGCGCCTTGCGCACCCGGTGTCCCGGCCGCGCGCTGATGGTGGTGGGGACGCACTTCGCCGATCCGCCCGGGCCGTTGCGCCGAGGCGGATCGGTGAGCGGTCGGCCCCGACAGCCCCCCGGAAGACCGGTCGGGAATGGCCGGAACCGCGCTCGGGAAGAGCTGGACAGGCGCACCGGCCTCACGCGCCGAGGACGCTTCCCCCCGTCACGGAAGAAACGGAGCGGTTCCGCGGCCGGTGCGAACCACCTGAAATAAACCACAAAACAGCAGTAAAGGGGACGGAGTATTCCGCCCCCTTCGCCTCGGGTAAGATGTACCGCTCACCCGTGGGCCGCCTCGTATTCCTCCACGATGGACTTCGGGATACGACCGCGTTCACTGATCGACTTGCCCTGTTCCTGCGCCCACGCCCGGATCTGCGCGCTCCTCTCGCGGCTGAGCACGGTCCGCTGCTTGCCCCGGGACGCGCCGCGCCTGGTCGGAATCCTGCGGGCGGCTTCGACGAACGGGGCGAGTTCCTCACGCAACCGCTTGGCGTTGGGACTGCTGAGGTCGATCTCGTAGGAAGTGCCGTCGAGTGCGAACGAGACCGTCTCCTCGGCCTCACCGCCGTCGAGATCGTCAACGAGAAGCACCTGAACTTTCTGCGCCATGAATCTCTCCTGAGGGAACCGGAAAACAATTGGCCGCACCGGCCGATACTCCCCCTTCATCCCCCAGGGGTGGGGATCAAACATGGGAGGAGAATCGTCGGCCCTCCAGCACCTGGAACAACATAATTGTCGCCTGTTTTCCGTGCCCGCTCACACCCGCCGAAGGTGCCTGACGGACGGAAACGTCGTTTGCCGACCGTGGCCGGTGGCCGGAACGGTCCGGGAGTCCCGCCCCGGCCACCGCACTCCGCCGGGCTCAGTGGCCGCGGTCGGTCCGCTCCTGGGGGCGGGGCGCTCCTCGCCGATGGTGGCCACGAACCTCGTGTGCCCTCGGCTCCACTTTCTGTGGACGGAGCGGTCAGGTGCAGCGGCGCGTGCCGCGTCTGCCGCCAAGGCGCGGTGTGCCGCCGGAGAATCCGTGACCTCGTAGCACTGGGACGGTGGACGACGGGCCGTCCCTCCGCTCCGTGCCGAACCGGTCGAAGCCAGCGGTCCGCGAACGTCCCGTACTCCGCACGGACGACGCGGGTCCGCCCGTGTGGACCGCGGTCGGCCGCGCGGCGGAACATCGTGAGATGTTCCTGCCCTTCGGAATCGCTGCTCCGGCTACGTCGACGAATGCCGTTCTCATCAGAACCGCGGCCAGGACTCCACCCGGTCGTCCGGGGGAAGGACAGCCCCGGGGCGGCCCGCGGGCGGGTGGAGGGACCGCCGGGGCGTCGGTGCGGGCGGGAACGGCCGCCGGGCCGCTCAGCCGCAGGAACTGAGGATCAGCAACAGCAGAAGCGTCCCGCCGATCGAGACCGCGAGCGAGAGCAGACAGCCGAGTCGGCTGCTGAAGAAAACGAACATGGCTTCCCCCGGTTCCTCGGTATCCGGCCGCTGCCCTGTCAGGAGCACCCCAACCGTCGCCGGGCGTCAGGACTCGCGCGGCGGGACGGCGGCCGGACGGGCGGTCCCGCCGCCGTCCCCGCCTTCCTCAGGAATTGCGTTCGACGACCTTCAGATAGGGCCGAACCAGCAGGGAGGGATCGGGGTCGTCCACCGGAGGGGCGTCCGACCGGTCGGGCCGCGCGACGGCGTGCGACCCGGATCTGCGGTGGCGTCCCCGGTAGTCGGATTCCGGTCGCCCCGCCGGACGAACGCGCCCGGCCTCCTGGGGGGTGTCTCCGTGGACCGCGATCCACTGACGCACCGCCGAGGCGAGCTGGCGCTCCACCGCTGCCGTGACCTGCGCGCCGTTGTCCCCTCCCACCTTGCCGGGACGGTGGTGGGGGGGAACGGGAGGCTGCGAGTCGCGCTTCCGGTCGTACCCGGGACGTTCCGGCGCGGGGGGCCGCCGCAGGGGCTTGGTGTGCTGCCGACGCGGCGGTCGGGTGTCCGTGCCCGTCCGGAACGGCGGCGGTCGGAATTCGAGAACGACCTGGCGCGTCCGTTCCGCCGCGTTGTCCAACAACTGCCACGCCCTCGCGAGGAATCTTTCCGGTTCGGGCTTCCGGTGCCGGGGATGATCGGTACTCTCTGCCATGTCTCCACCTGGTTGAGCAGGTCGGGGTCCGCGCCCCGGAGGTGTTGCCGCACCTGCCGGGGTCCTGTGCCGCTCCAGGCGTATTCGTCTGGTCCTGTCACGGCCGGGGGAGAAGGCTCCGAAGGGGGAGCCGCGGTAACGCCTGCCCCGGAAACCGGAAAACGAACTTCGGGTATGTCGCGAATTGGTCTCGGATGGTTCGCTCCTCCCGGCCGCGGCACTCCCGGGTCGGCCCTGACCTCTCCCATCACGGACGGCGTCCCTGCGTCGGGTGCTTCGGAAACGGGACGGCCGAGGTCTGCGTGGACAGTCGGATATCCGGCCGCCGACAGCGGGTCAGCGGCGCGCGGGGCACAAAAGCGCCGAGGTGCCGACCGTCCGGAGAATCCGGAGTCCGGAAACCAGATCGAGGTTTGATGGCCGGATTCCGCGGCGGACACGGTTCCGCCGCCACTCCCGGCGAGGTCGAGGCATTCCACCGAACCCTCCAGAAGCGGGCCACCACCGGCTGCCGGTGTCCGGTCGAGGCGCCCCCGGCGCCGAGCCCAGGCGCCGCCAACCCGTGGCGGCCCGCCCCGGACGGCCGGGGGGGGAATGCCCCACCCCTCCCCGGGGTCTCCGGAAAGAACCCCCGCGCCCACCGCAGAAGCGAACACTCACACCTCGAAGAGGTGCCTGTCCTCAGCGGAATGTAACGTGGGCGACCTGCAGTTGGCGTTCACGACGAGGAGCAGCCCGTGGGAACCGGTGGATTCTCCCCTTCCCGACTCGACCGCATGCACGAGGCCATGGCCGCCCATGTCGCACGGGGGGAGCTTCCCGGTCTGGTGACTCTGGTGCACCGCCGGGGTGAGACGCACGTCGACGCGATCGGCACGATGGCGGTCGGGGGCGGGACTCCGATGCGCCGCGACACGATCTTCCGCATCGCGTCGATGACCAAGCCGGTCCTCGCCGTGGCCGCGATGGTCCTGGTGGAGGAGTGCCGTCTGCGGTTGGACGACCCGGTGGACCCCCTCCTGCCCGAACTGGCCCACCGCAGGGTCCTGCGGCGGGTCGACGGGCCGCTGGAGGACACCGTTCCCGCGAGGCGGCCGATCACCCTGCGCGACCTGCTGACCTTCCGGTGCGGTTTCGGGCTGGTGCTCGACCCGCAGGACTGCCCGATCCAGCGGGCGGTGCACGAGGCCGGGATCGCGGCCGGACCGGACCCCTTCCCGCACTCCCCCGACGAGTTCATGCGGCGGCTGGGAGAGTTGCCGCTCGTCTGCCAGCCCGGCGAGCGGTGGCTGTACCACACCGGTTTCGACGTTCTGGGGGTGCTGGTCGAGCGTGCCGTCGACCGGCCTCTGGAGTCCTTCCTGCGGGAGCGGATCTTCGAGCCACTGGGCATGCGCGACACCGGTTTCCACCTGCCGTCGGAGAAGTCCGACCGGCTGCCGCCCCTGTACCTGACCGATCCGCGCACCGGCGCGCCCGTGGTCGCGCGGAGTCCCCACGACTGGAGCCGCCCGCCCGCCTTCGCGTCGGGTGGCGCCGGACTCCTCTCCACCGCCGGCGACTACCTGGCGTTCCTGCGGATGCTGCTGAACGGGGGCCGCCACGGCGGCGAGCGTGTGCTGTCCCGCCGTTCGGTGGAGTTGATGACCACCAACCACCTCACCCCGGAGCAGCGGGCGGGCGCGGGAGAGATCCTGGACGACAACGCCGGGTGGGGGTTCGGGGTCACCGTCACCCTCACCCGCGACCGACTGGAGGCGACTCCGGGGCGGTTCGGCTGGGAGGGCGGTCGGGGCACGGCCGCCTACGCCGACCCCGCGGAGGACATGGTGGGCGTCCTGCTGACCCAACTGGGCATGGACTCTCCCCACTCCCCGAAGGTCTTCTCCGACTTCTGGACCTCGGCCTACCAGGCGATCGACGACTGAGCGGCCGACAGGCCCGGCTCAGGCGTCCGCCCGCTTCCTGCGGCGGACGTAGACCTGTCGGCGCACCCTCGCCACCAACCGACCGTCGGCGTCGACGATGGTCGTGTCGTACCACTTCAGGAACTTGTCGCCGTTCTTCGTCGCGGCGCGGATCTGCTCGGCCTCCTCGGGCGGCAGTGTCATCGTGGAGGTGAGTGTGCCGCGCCCGGGAGACACGAACTCAATCTCGGCGGCCTTGTCCCAGACGATGTAACCGCGTCCCAACTGGTGGAGTGCCAGGAGCGCGAAGAACGGATCGGTCATCGCCGACAGCGAGCCGCCGAACGCGGTTCCGAAGGCGTTGCGGTTGAGCACCCCCAGTTTCAGACGGACCGTGGCGCTGCTCCAGTCGTCGGCGATGTGGACCACCCTGATGCCCGCGCACCGAAAGGTGGGCCACAGGTTCATCAGCCGCCGCAGGCGTGCCGGAGTCGCGGTCATCAGAGCCATCGCGACTGTGTCCTCTCTGGGGCGTCCGCTCTCCGTCTGGCGGGTCGGCGGTTGCCCGTCCGGGAACCGAGCAGTTCTCCCGGAATCCTATTCGGGCTTCGGAGGAGCGGGGGAAACGGATTCCGGCCTCGGGTGCGGTTCCCGGCAGGGCGGATCGCGGTGCGGGGCGTCCCCCGGACCGCGACCGGTGGCGCCGCCGGAGACTCCGTGGGCCTCGCCCGAAGTTCTGGGGCCGTCTCGGTGCCGCGCCGCGGTGCCAGGAGGCTTTTTCGGCTGTTACAGCCATGCGGAAAACACCAAAGAGGCGAACCGTAACAGGTTCCGCCTTCCCGCTTCTTGCCCTGGGACATCATCCGCCGGTCCGCCCTCCGCCCACAGTTCGCGAACGACACGGAACGCTCCGGAACACGGCCGGACCGGCTGGAGCACGGTCGGACGCCGATGCGCACAAACGTCGGCGCTCTCCCGTTGGACCGGGAGGTCCCCCTGTCCTCCGGCGGACGTCCGGAGCGGACACAGCGGGCTCATTCCCCGTGCTGGGGATTGCACCGTACGACCGTTCCGGTAACTTCTCTTCCACGGTTCATGGATTTGTGAAGGGATTCACCGTTTTTTTCTCCCACGGCGACGGCCCGTCCTTTCCGGGCCGTGTCCTGGCAGGCGGCCCGTTCACGTTCGCTTTTCGAGGGAGTGGTGGCTCCGTGATCGTTTGCCCCAGTACCAGCGAGTCCGCCGGAGTCCGGGAGGTGCGGGCATGACCTCTGACATTCTCAACCCCAGCGGTCCGAACTCCTCGATGCGCAGGCCCGCGCCACCGACCGTCTACCGGATCGCTCCCGACGCCCACCCGCGGCGGGTGCGCCGCGGCCCCGACGGGGTGCTCTACGGCGAGGTGCCGCTGGTCCCCGACACGGACGGCGAGACCGGCCGTCACGACCGGGACGGCCGGCAGCAGGGGAAGCCGGACCGGCCCCCGAGACTCAGGGCCGTGCCCGACCTGGACGGCCACGACAACCGGCCCGACCCCATGGCCGCCACCACTCCAGCGGAGTTCGTGGCGGCCATGCGTCTCTTCCGCCGCTGGGCGGGCAGTCCCTCCTACCGCCAGATGCAGCAGAACTGCGGTGGTCGGTGCTCGGCGACCTCGTTCCACACCGCGCTGAGTCAGAAGCGGCTGCCCAAGCTCCCCCTCGTCGAGGCGTTCATCACCGCGTGCGGTGGAGACGACGCGGAGTACCGCCGCTGGGCCACCGCCTGGCGCAGACTGGAACTGGGAGTCGGGGAGGAACCCGACCGGACCCCGCCGCGGCGTCCCGCCTCCTGACCGGGGCGGCGCGCCCGGCCCGCCGGGGCCTGGGCCCAGTACACCACCAGGAAGAGGACACGACATGACACAGCCACACGAGACGTTCCTGCCCCGGGTGAGGGCGTCCCAGGACGCGCTCGTCACCGATCTCTCCCGGTTCCGCGCCGACGACGCGTGGGCACGGAAGGACTCCCTGCTGCCGGGGTGGAGCCGCGGCCACGTCCTGACCCATCTGGCCCGGCAGGCCGACGCCGTGTCGACCATGCTGGAGCGGGCGCTGGCCGGTGAACTGGTCGCCCAGTACCCGGGCGGCGAGGAGCAGCGCTCCGGCGACATCGAGCGGGGCGCGCACCGCCCGGTGGAGGTGCTGCTCGACGACGTGGCCACGGCGTCGCGGCGACTGGTCACCGCGGCCGAGGCGTTTCCCGCCGACCGCTGGGACGACGACCTGCTGTTCCGTTCCGGTCCGAGGCCCGCGTACCAGGCGCTGGTGGCCCGGTGGCGCGAGGTCGAGATCCACCGGGTGGATCTGGGCTACGGCTACCGTCCCGAGGACTGGCCCGAGGAGTTCGTGGCCTTCGTGCTCCCCCTGGAACTGGACCGCCTGCCCCAGCGCGCCCCGGGCGTCGCCGTGCCCGAGGGGCACGGCGACGCCGCGGTGCTCGCCTGGCTGCTGGGCCGCTCCGACGACCCGGCCCTGCCGGAGCTGCCGCCGTGGCTGTGACCCCGGGGCCCTCCCGGGCTCAGGTGCTCCTCGCGACGAACAGGTCGACGACGAGGAAGCCCGCCAGGGAGACCGCCCAGACCGGCATCAGCCACCCCAGGCCGACGGCCGCCGCGACGACGGCGATCTTCGCCCACAGCGGCAGGCGGCGCCAGGTTCCCCTGGGGAACGGCCGCCCCATGGCGAACCCCTCGCGCGCGGTGGGGCGGCGCTGCCACCACATGCGGTACCCCCACGCCACCAGGGTCAGGAGCGCCAGCACCAGAACGGTCAGCGCCAACTGGTTGGGCAGCCCGAACAGCAGCCCCATGTGCGCGGCGATCCCCCAGGTGGTGAGCTTGGCCATGAGGGGGTAGTCGGCGAAGCGCAGGGTCTCGACCACCTCGCCCGTCATGGGGTCGACCAGGGCCGAGTCCTGCTGGACCGGCCACTCCCGGCCGGTCTCGGCGACCTTGTAGGCCTGGGTCTCCGAGACCGGGTAGGTCACCTCGACCGGTCCGTCGATCCCCGCCTCGCGCGCCTCGCCCACCACCTGGTCCACGCCCACGGCGAGGTGGTGGTGTTCGTGTCCGCCCGCGGCGGCCTCCCCGCTCTCGCCGTGGTGCCCCTCCTCGAAGATCTCCGCGCTCAACGAGGGGGTCTGCCAGCCCATCGCCCGGCGGATGTCGCCGATGTGCTGTCCGGCGTAGGCGGACCAGGTCAGCCCGGTGGCCGAGAACGCGAGCACCCCCAGCAGCACCCACACGCCAACGGACCCGTGCCAGGACATCGTCCGGCGCCGCCCGGCGGCGCCCTTCTCGGGGAGCAGGACGCGGCGCACCCGGGCTCCGGCGCGGCCGCGCCCCACCCACAGGACGACCCCGCCCAGCGCCACCACCCACAGCCAACTGGCGGCCAGTTCGCTGTAGAGGCGCCCGACGTCGCCCAGGTGCAGGTGGCGGTGGAGCATACTGATCCAGGTGCGCACCGGAAGCGCGCCGCTGGAGCCGTAGACCTCCAGTGTGCCGAGCACCTCGCCGGTGTAGGGGTCGACGAAGACGCCGGAGCGTACGCTTTCGGGCAGGCCGTCGACATCGAACAGGACCCGGGTGCTGTCCTCGGGACCGCCGATGCGGACCGCGCTGAGCGTCCCCTCGGGATGGGCGGCCACGGCGGCGTCGACCCGCATGCTCACCGGGATCGGCTGCCCCCGGTCCACGACGCGCAACTGGTCGGCGTACATCCACTGCTCCAGTTGCGGGGTGTAGGCGTAGAGGAGCCCGGTCACCGCCGCGACCACGACGAACGGTGCGACCAGGATTCCGGCGTAGAAGTGCAGGCGCAGGACCAGTGCCCGCAGCGGGACCCACGTCGACGTGTGGGGCGCGTTCCCGGCGTCCTCGGAGGTCGCGGTCGGTTTCGGGGAAGGACGCGGGGTGTGTTCCTGTGTGGACATACCTCTCCTCTGTGTGTGCCCCCACGGTGGACAGAACCGAATGACCCCACACGTCCTCCCAAACGCCGGCCATTCACTCTGGATTGCCATACAACTACACAAAGTAAGATAAGATACTTTCTGTTGCCCACTGGTCACCCTCCGGGCACAGAGCCGTGGTGGATCTCCTCCCACCGCGTGTCCACCGCGCAAAGAACCCGCGCCGACGGCGGGAGGCGTGAGAATCGGTGACCATGAGCGACCACACCGAACACGTCCCGCTACGCGACCGACTGCGCGCGATCCGGATGTTCGACACCGACCTGCCCGGCTTCGACCCGGCGGAGGCCCCCGACAGCCCGGTGGCGCTGTTCACGGAGTGGCTGGACCTGGCCCTGCGGTCAGGGGTCCCCGAACCGCACGTGGTGAACCTGGCCACCGCCGACGTGGCGGGCCGTCCGTCCTCGCGGTTCCTGATCCTCAAGGACGTCGACGAGGCGGGCTGGCGCTTCGCCTCCAGTTCCGCCAGCCCCAAGGGCCGCGACCTGGCCGCCAACCCCAATGCGGCGATCGCCTGCTACTGGGCGAAGCAGGGACGCCAGATCCGGGCGCGCGGGCCGGTGGTTCCCGAACCGCCGGAGCGCAGCGCCGCGGACTTCCTGGCCCGCTCCCCGGACGCGCGCGCCGAGGCCCTCGCGGGCGGGCAGAGCGAGCCGCTGGACTCCGAGAAGCGTGCCGTGGCCGTGGCCGAGGCGCGGGCCAGGATCGCCGCCGATCCCGGCACCGTGGCGCCCGACTGGACGCTCTACACGCTGCAACCCGAAAGCGTCGAGTTCTGGCAGGCCGCCCGGAACCGCGAGCACGTCCGTCTGCGCTACACCCGTGAGGGGTCCGGCCGCTGGACGCGCACCCTGCTGCGCCCCTGACCGGGCCACCGGGGCGCCGGCAAAGGTCCCGGGGCTCAGCCGCCCAGGGTCAGCAGCAGGCCCGCCACCCCCGACACGAGCGCGCCGCCGCCCAGCAGCAGGGCGCGGGCGACGGGCTGCCCGGACACGGGCGGCGGCGCCTCCTCGCCGTGCTCGATGCTGAGGCGGCCGTCGTGGGGGGCGACCACCACAGGACGGCCGCCCCGCAACTCCACCCGGCCGCGCACGACGATGGGGTCACCGGCCCGGATGGCGCGCTCCCGGTACTCGAACTCGATCGTCTCGCCCCGGAAGACCCCCGAGATGCGGCCCTTGACCCGCCCCAGCAGGTCGTCGGCCGGAGCGGGAACGCCGCGCTGCGGGCGGCTGACCACACGCTGGAGGCACAGGTTGATTCCTGTGGTGTCGGCCTCCCCCGGGTCCACCAGAATCGGCGGCTCGCCCGGCCGCCCTCCGTGGGAGCCGGTGATCGCGAACGGTTCGGGGAAGCCGTAGTCGGCGATCGAGTCGTCGCCGAGCACCTGCTGCCGCTCCCCCGTCCCCTCCGTGGTGCGCCAGGTGGCGTAGTGCCGCACCACCTCGTGCCCGTGCCAGACGCACTCGACTCCGGCCAGTCGGGACTCCACGACCCCTCCCGGTCCCGCCGCCGCCAGACCGTGCAGGGTGACCTCGCTGCCGGCCAGGGCGGCGAACGCCCTGGGGCGGAGTTCGGCGAGCGCACGCTGGTGCGACCAGCGTCGGAGGGCGAGAAAGCCCAATGGTGCCAGAATCGCCGCGCCGACAAGGAGGGCAATTCCGATCACCAGCATGGAAGACGCCTCTTCTCCGTTGTCACTCGCCGCAGGCTACCCATGGTCGCGTGTTCCTCGTCCGTTCCTTACTTCTTTACCAGGGTCTGTCACGGGATCGGGCCACAGCGGTGTCGCCCGGGAACGACTCCAGTGATACCCGAAACGGACGACGCCTGCGCGAATGACGGATGGACGTTGCCGGAGAAGACAACAAAGACCGTGGTGGGAAGGGTGATGTCCGGATCCGTTCGGAACCTCGGCGGGTACGGAAGGGTGCTCCGACGCCGCTAGTCTCGGACACTATGCAGCCTGAGATTCATCCGGAACTGGCGAAACTGTCATTCCTCCTGGGCCGGTGGGAGGGGGTCGGCGTCGCGGGCTATCCCGGCGTCGAGGGATTCCAGTTCGGTCAGGAGATCGAGTTCACCCACGACGGCCATCCCTACCTGAACTACCGGAGCAGGGTCTGGCGGATCAACGCGGACGGCTCACTGGGGGAACCGGTGACCTCGGAGTCGGGGTACTGGCGGGTCCGTCTGGGCGGCGACGCCGAGGCGGAGGAGGGGGGTTCCGCCGAGCAGAAGGACGACGAGCAGCCTCCGGTGCACCTTGAGGTGCTGATCTCCCACCCCGAGGGGTTCAGCGAGGTCTACCTCGGCACGATCTTCGCGTACCGCGTGGAGATGCGCACCGACGTCGTGATGCGCACGGAGACGGGACTCCCGGTCGCCGCGAGCCACCGGCTGTACGGGCTGTTCGGCGACAACCACGAGACCCTGGGATACGCCTGGGACCTGGCGGCCGACGGCCACGAACTCCAGTCGTACATGTCCGCTCAACTCAAGCGGGTGGCTCCGAAGTCGTGAGGCGGGACGTCCCCGGACATGGGCGGACCCTCGGGCATCTTGTCCGGCTCGCGCCGGGGCCGGTCGGACAAGGCCGGCCACCCGAGGGTCCGGGTGTCCACCGTGGATTCGCCAGGGCGATCCGATCGTGGTCGCCCTAGCGGACGAACACCTCGCGTGTCCGCAAAGAAATCACTTTCGGACCACCTCCTTTCTCGCGTGCCTTCGACGTTACGCGGACAGGAGTGATCAGGGCAAATACTTTTTTCCGACTGCCTTCGCCGAGGAGAGGGGGAGGACGTCCGGCCCGCCGCGGCCGGGGGGACGTAGGCTCACAGACATGACTTCGCCGCTGCTCAAGCGTCCCGGCGCGGTGGCCGCCGAGACTCCCGACACCGACATCGCCGCCCACTACGGGGAGCCCGTCCAGGAGCAACGCGCCCTGGAACGCGGCTCGGGCTGGATCGACCGGAGCAACCGGGGTGTTGTCCGCGTCTCCGGTCCCGACCGGCTGGGGTGGCTGAACGACCTCACCAGCCAGCTCCTCAGGGACCTGGCTCCCGGAACCGCCACCGAGTCCCTGGTGATGGACGCCAACGGACGTCTGCTGCACCACCTGTCCGTCGTGGACGACGGCACCGCGCTGTGGGCGCACGTGGAACCGGGAACCGCCGCCGGACTCACCGCCTTCCTGGACTCCATGCGGTTCATGCTGCGGGTGGAGGTGGCCGACCTCAGTGACGAGCGCGCGGTCGTGACCGTCGCGGGTCCCGAGCGCTCCGCCGTCCTGGACGCGGTCCGCGACACCCTGCCGCCGGGGACTCCGCTGCGCCCCGCCGTGGACGAGACCGACCTCTTCCTTCCCGTCACGGCGTTGGAGACCGTCACCGAGGCGCTGACCGCCGCCGGTGCCCGTCCCGCGGGGCTGTGGGCCTACGAGGCGCGCCGGATCGCCGCGCACCGTCCCCGCCTCGGCCTGGACACCGACCACCGCGCGATCGCGCACGAGACGGGCTGGATCGGCTCCGCCGTGCACCTGGAGAAGGGCTGCTACCCCGGCCAGGAGACGGTGGCGCGGGTGCACAACCTGGGCCGTCCGCCGCGCCGCCTGGTGATGCTGCACCTGGACGGCACCGCCGAACGGCTGCCCGAGCGCGGTGCGGCCATCGAACTCGACGGCCGCACCGTGGGCACTGTCGGCTCCTCCGCCCGCCACTTCGAACTGGGCCCCATCGCCCTGGGACTGGTCAAGCGGACCGTCCCGGTGGACGCCGAGTTCGTCGTGGACGGCATCGCCGCCGGTCAGGAAGTGGTGGTCAGCCCCGACACCGGCGCCAACGCGCAGATCTCGCTGCGGCGACGCCCCAACTGAGCGCCGGGCCGCGTCAGTGGAGCCGGAACACCTGGGACCCGGAGGTCTCGTAGTCGCTGTACACCTTGGCCACGTAGGTGCCGGGGCGGGCGTGGACGACGTCGTCGCGGCAGTCCCGCCAGGAGCGGGTGCGGTCCCAGGTGATCTCGACGTCGTGGGGGACGCCCCGGCGCAGCTCCACCGGCTCGGCGGTCCGGTTCTCCACACAGTCGAGGCTGGACCAGATGCGGTCGTCGCCGGAGGTGATGCGCAGCTCCAGGGTCTTCGTGCCCACCTCGGCCGTACAGGTCTTCGTGCCGGTGTTGACCAGGGTGAGGGTGAAGGCGGGATGGACGCCCGCGGCGTAGTCGTCCCTGTCCGACTCGACGGTCACGACCACGTCCCCGGGGCGGCAGGGGGCCGCGGTGGGCCGGGAGCCGCCGCCCCCGGCGGAGCCGCTCCCGCCCCCGCCGGAGCCACCCGCGACGGCGCCCCCGGCGGCTCCACCGGCGGAGCCGCCGTCCCCGCCGTCCCCGTCGCCCCCGGCGCCGTCGCCGGCGCCGTCCTCGTCGTCACCCCCGGCAGCGTCCTCGTCGTCGGAACCGGCGTCGGCCGAGGGAGAGGCTGGAATACTGGGATCCACCGGCCCCTCGCCGGGGGAGTCCGGCTCGGCGGTGGAATCGGTGCTCGTCGGGTCGGACGCGTCGTCCTCGTCGGCGAAGGGCCGGAACGCGAGCACGATCACCGTCAGCACCGCGAGTAGCCCCACCAACAGGAAGACACGTCGCCGCCAGTACGTCGCTCTGCTCACCGGTCCCGAAGCCATGGGCGTAAGTATCCCGGCTTCCGGAGTTTTACACCTACCCGACCCGCCGCTGGACTTCTGATTGCCTATGACCGCAAACCCCTACCGCACAGCCGTTCTCGCCTGGTATGACGTCAACGCCCGGGACCTTCCCTGGCGGGCCGACGACGCGACCCCGTGGGGCGTTCTGGTGAGCGAGGTGATGCTCCAGCAGACACCGGTGGCCCGCGTGCTCCCGGCCTGGGAGGCGTGGCTGGAACGCTGGCCCGTCCCCGCCGCCCTGGCGGCCGAGCCCGCCGGTGAGGCGGTGCGGATGTGGGGCCGGCTCGGCTACCCGCGCCGCGCGCTGCGGTTGCACGCCTGCGCCGCGACCATCGTGCAGCGGCACGGCGGTGAGGTGCCGAGCTCGCACGCCGACCTGCTGGCCCTGCCCGGTGTGGGGGCCTACACCGCGGCGGCGGTGGCCAGTTTCGCGTTCGGGCAGCGGCACGCCGTACTGGACACCAACGTGCGGCGGGTCCTGGAGCGGGTGGTGAACGGCCGGGAGTATCCGCCCAAGGCCCCCACCGGGGCCGAGTACCGGCTCGCCGAGTCGCTGCTGCCGGAGGAGCCCGCGGTCGCGGCACGCTGGGGGGTCGCGGTGATGGAGTTGGGCGCTCTGGTGTGCACCGCGCGCAACCCCCGGTGCGGGGAGTGCCCGGTGGTGGACCGGTGCGCCTGGGTGCTGGCCGGAAAACCCCCGCACGACGGTCCGCCGCGGCGGGGACAGCGCTACGCGGGAACCGACCGCCAGGTGCGCGGCAGGCTGCTGGCGGTACTGCGGGAGGCTCCGGGGCCGGTGCCCAAGTCCGTGCTGGACGCGGTGTGGGACGAGGCCGCCCAGCGGGAGCGCGCCCTCGACGGCCTGGTCGCCGACGGTCTGGTCGACCCGCTGGAGACGGGCGACTACGCGCTGCCGAGCTGATCCGCCCGCGCCTGCCGCACCGGCTCAGCCGCTCGGTGCGCCCACACCTCCCGAACAGGCCGCTCCCGGCTCCGGGGTCTGCGGTCCCTGCACGTACTCGCGGAGGAAGTCCACCACCCGTCCGTCCTCGGCGTCGTCCACGGTGAGCTGCTTGCCCCAGGCGGAGAGCACCACCGGGGCGGGCAGGTCCGGAGCCGGGCTGATGATGATGTAGTCCCCCGGCGAGTACAGCGCGTGCAGGGCCGCCACCTGACCGGCGTCGAGGCCGGGGTCGTGGGTGATCCACACCGCGCCGTGCTCCAGGGAGTGCACGGCGTTCTCCGCGAGGATCTGCTCGGTGTAGATCCCGCAGTTCAGCCACGCGGAGTTGTGGTCACCGCCGACGGGCGGGTGCTGCGGGTAGTCAACCGTCCCCTCGACGTGGTTGTAGGAGGGGACCTCGAAGGTGCGCACGCCGGGGATGTCCCCCGGCTCCTCCGCCCCCTGGGCGGCTTCGGGGCGGGTTCCGGAGCCCGCCTCACCGCTGCCACCACCCGTGTTCAGGACGACGACGACCACGACCACCGCGGCGACGGCGAGGAGGAGCGCCCCGGCGGAGCAGCCGATGATCCAGCCGAGCGCTCCGGAGCCGCCCCGTCCGGTGGGGGGAGGCGTCCCCGGCTGCTGGTGGTACGGGCCCGGCGGGTACTGCCCGTGCGGTCCGGGCGCCCCCTGGTACACCGGAGGCCCCTGGGGCTGCCAGGGCTGCGGCCCGCCTCCGGGAGGCTGGGAGCCGAAGGGCTGTTGCGAAGGATGGTTCACAGGCGCAGACCCTACCGCCACGGCCCCGTCCGCCAAAGACCGATATCCGTAACCGTCCGGTCGCGCGGTCTGTCCGCCCCGCCCCGGAACGGACGGCAAGGGGAGAGGGACGGCCCTGGGACCGCCCCTCTCCCCTTGTCACTCTCTCGGTTGTGCGCCGACGCGGTGCGGGCCGCGCCGCCGTCAGCCCTGCTGCGCGCCCACCTCGGCGGTCTCAGGAACCGCCTGGGGCTTCGGCACGCCGCGGAAGGTGAACCTGGCCTCGGCGCCCTCGCCCTCGGCGTCGACGATGACGATCTGTCCGGCCTTGAGGTCGCCGTAGAGGATCTTCTCCGACAGGGCGTCCTCGACCTCGCGCTGGATCGTGCGGCGCAGCGGCCGGGCGCCCAGCACCGGGTCGTAGCCCCGCTCGGCGAGGACCTTCTTGGCGTTGGTCCGGACCTCGATGCCCATGTCGCGGTCCTTGAGCCGCTCGTCCAGCCGCGCCACCATCAGGTCGACGATGGCGAAGATCTCCTTCTCGGTCAGCTGGTGGAACACGATCGTGTCATCGACACGGTTGAGGAACTCGGGGCGGAAGTGCTGCTTGAGCTCCTCGTTGACCTTGGCCTTCATGCGGTCGTAGTTGGTCTTGGTGTCGTCGACCCGCGCGAAGCCCATGGGCTGGCCCTTGGAGATGTCCCGGGTGCCCAGGTTGGTGGTCATGATGATGATCGTGTTCTTGAAGTCGACGTTGCGGCCCTGGGCGTCGGTGAGACGTCCTTCCTCCAGAACCTGGAGCAGCGAGTTGAAGATGTCGCCGTGGGCCTTCTCGATCTCGTCGAACAGCACCACCGAGAACGGCTTGCGCCGCACCTTCTCGGTGAGCTGACCGCCCTCCTCGTAGCCGACGTAGCCGGGAGGCGAGCCGAACAGGCGGGAGACCGTGTGCTTCTCCATGAACTCGCTCATGTCGAGCTGGATCAGCGCTTCCTCGTCGCCGAACAGGAACTCCGCCAGCGTCTTGGACAGCTCGGTCTTACCCACACCGGACGGTCCGGCGAAGATGAAGGAGCCGCCGGGACGCTTGGGGTCCTTCAGGCCCGCACGGGTGCGCCGGATGGCCTGGGAGAGCGCCTTGATGGCGTCCTCCTGACCGATGACGCGCTTGTGCAGCTCCTCCTCCATGCGCAGCAGGCGGGAGGACTCCTCCTCGGTGAGCCGGAAGACCGGGATGCCGGTGGCGGTGGCCAGGACCTCGGCGATGAGCTCCTCGTCCACCTCGGCGACACTGTCCATGTCGCCGGCCTTCCACTCCTTCTCCTTCTGGGCACGCTTGGCCTGGAGCCGCTTCTCGTCGTCACGCAGCGCGGCGGCCCGCTCGAAGTCCTGGGCGTCGATCGCGGCTTCCTTGTCGCGACGCACCTTGGCGATCTTCTCGTCGAACTCACGCAGGTCCGGCGGAGCGGTCATGCGGCGGATGCGCATGCGCGAACCGGCCTCGTCGATCAGGTCGATCGCCTTGTCCGGCAGGTAGCGGTCGCTGATGTAGCGGTCGGCCAGCTGGGCGGCGGCCACCAGCGCGCCGTCGGTGATGGACACCCGGTGGTGCGCCTCGTAGCGGTCGCGCAGGCCCTTGAGGATCTCGATGGTGTGCGAGATCGTGGGCTCGTCGACCTGGATGGGCTGGAAGCGGCGCTCCAGCGCGGCGTCCTTCTCCAGGTACTTGCGGTACTCGTCCAGCGTGGTCGCGCCGATGGTCTGGAGCTCACCGCGGGCCAGCATCGGCTTGAGGATGGAGGCCGCGTCGATCGCGCCCTCAGCGGCTCCCGCGCCGACCAGCGTGTGCAGCTCGTCGATGAACAGGATGATGTCGCCCCGGGAGCGGATCTCCTTGAGGACCTTGCGCAGCCGCTCCTCGAAGTCACCCCGGTAGCGGCTGCCCGCGACCAGAGCGCCCAGGTCGAGCGTGTAGAGCTGCTTGTCCTTGAGGGTCTCGGGGATTTCGCCCTTGACGATCTTCTGGGCCAGGCCCTCGACGACCGCGGTCTTGCCGACACCGGGGTCGCCCACCAGGACCGGGTTGTTCTTGGTGCGCCGCGACAGCACCTGCATGACCCGCTCGATCTCCTTGTCGCGACCGATGACCGGGTCGAGCTTGCTCTCGCGGGCAGCCTGGGTCAGGTTCCGGCCGAACTGGTCCAGGACCAGGGAGGTGGACGGAGCGGACTCCGAGGCCGTTCCCGCGGCCTGCGGCTCCTTGCCCTGGTAGCCGTGGAGTAGCTGGATGACCTGCTGGCGCACCCGGTTGAGGTCGGCGCCCAGCTTCACCAGCACCTGGGCCGCGACGCCCTCGCCCTCGCGGATGAGGCCGAGCAGGATGTGCTCGGTACCGATGTAGTTGTGGCCGAGCTGGAGCGCCTCGCGCAGCGAGAGCTCCAGGACCTTCTTGGCACGGGGCGTGAAGGGAATGTGGCCGGACGGGGCCTGCTGCCCCTGACCGATGATCTCCTCAACCTGCTGGCGGACGGCTTCGAGGCTGATGCCGAGGCTCTCCAGAGCCTTGGCCGCGACGCCCTCGCCCTCGTGGATGAGGCCGAGCAGGATGTGCTCCGTGCCAATGTAGTTGTGGTTGAGCATCCTGGCTTCTTCCTGTGCCAGGACAACCACGCGCCGTGCGCGGTCGGTAAACCTCTCGAACATGTCTCGTCGCTCCTCACAGAGCGGTCAGGCAGGGACGGAAGTTCCGACCCTCACTTTTCCGCCTATCGGCCCCCTGAGGCGAAAGGGATCCTCCGGGGGCACTTTCGCACCCGTCTACACCGCGCCGACCGGCTTCCCGGACGGCCACACGAATACACCCACCACCGATCTCTTCACACGGTGCTATGCCAAGAGACTTTCCCCGACGATAGGGCGTTCATCCTCATCCAACTACCGATCGCCCCTCATGTGTTCCGAGTACGCCGCAAGCGAACGGCCCGTGCCTCTCCTCGACGTGAGAGAACACGGGCCGTGATGCGTGTTCGCGGGATTATTTGCTCTCAGCGAACAACGCCTCCCGGGCGCCGGGGGATGCGGACGGTCCCTGCGGAGCCTGATTCACGCCCTCAGCGGCGAGGCATGAATCCGCCGCGGCCCCCGCGGCTCAGCGCTGGGCGGCGTGGTACTCGTCCATGATCGACTGGGGGATGCGCCCCCGCTCGTTGACCTGCTTGCCCGCGGCCTTGGCCCAGGCCCTGATCTCGGCGCTGCGCTCGCGACTGGGCGTGCTGCGCTGCTTACCGCGCGTGGCGTTGCGCTTGCTCGGGGCCTTGCGGGCGGCCTCGACGAAGGGTGCGAGCGCGGCACGGAGCCTGGCCGCGTTGTCACCGCTGAGGTCGATCTCGTAGGAGGATCCGTCGATTCCGAACGAGACCGTCTCCTCGGCCTCACCCCCGTCGAGGTCGTCGACGAGAAGCACCTGAACCTTTTGTGCCATGCCAGAGTCCTTTCTCAGCAGAGAAGGGCGTTAACGATCATTGAATATAAAGCTATACCGCACACATAGGAAAGACAATTCGCACTGCCCCGAATAAAGTTACTTTCGGACGCCTGGCAAGGTAGCGGGAAAAACATTCGGGCATGGGTCGGGTCCAGGCGGCGAGAACCCGCCCGGCGGTTCATAACACAGCCGTCAGTGTGACATTCCGCGATGTCAGCGCTTAGCGGCCGTCGGTCTCTTCCTTGCTCCCGTGGACTTCGCCGGAAGCGTCCTCCGCTTCCTTTGCGTCGCCATCGGCGGCGGCTTTGCCGTCCGCCCGCTGCGGCGACGCCGATTCGACCTCCTCGACCAGTCTCCCGTCCGAAGTTCTGGGCGCCATCTCCTTACGCAGCAGGGTGTAGATGGCAACGCAGAACACTGTCGCGACAACAGCGGGAGGGATCAGTGCTGACAATACGTCCCACATCAGACGCACCCTTCTCCTGGCCGTTCCTTTATACAGCGATTGCCCCGGGCAGGGGATGTCCGGCCGGTCCCGCGGCGGGACGACTTCGACCGACAACAGGCCCAGGTCATCGCGGGCGGGCCACCGAGACGTTCCACCGGGGATCCGCGTCCTGTTTAGCCCGTCCAGGAAGCGGCTAAAGGCCCGTCGGGATCTCACTCAGCCTAAAACACCCCGCACACCGGGCCAAAAGGCAACGGCGTGTAGCCGACATGGAACTCGAACGGCCGACCCCGGGTGGACACCGCAATAAACTCGGAGACGCTTGCAAAGCGTTCCGCAACAGCCTGTCCGGACAAGACCCGCCCACCTTCTTGTCCTCATTGCACAGATTACCGCTCCCTATCGGCTCCGCCGTCCAACACGGCTTTAACGACCGCTCCACCGGGAAGTTGTGGGATCGTTGCAGGGTGACCGGACGGACCGGCGGGCCCCGGCGCGACACGCATGCGATCACCGGGACGCCCACCGCCATGGGCTTTGGGAGGACCCCGTCGTGGAGTTCCACGCCGATCTGCATATCCACTCCAAGTACTCGCGGGCCTGCAGCAGGGATTGCGACCTGGAGCATCTCGCGTGGTGGGCCGCCCGCAAGGGGATCGCTCTGGTGGGAACCGGTGATTTCACTCACCCGGCCTGGCGGGCCGAACTGGAACGCGATCTGGTTCCGGCCGAGCCGGGCCTGTTCCGGCTGCGCCCCGAAATCGAGTCGCGCATCCTGCGGACCCTGCCGCCCAACTGCCACGCCCTGCCCCGGTTCATGCTGTCGGTGGAGATCTCCACGATCTACAAGCGGGACGACCGCACCCGCAAGGTGCACCACCTGCTCTACGCACCGTCGCTGGACGCCGCGGGAGCGATCACCGCCGATCTGGGCAGGATCGGCAATCTCGCCTCCGACGGCCGTCCCATTCTCGGATTGGACTCCAGGGACCTGCTGGAAATCACCCTCGCCAGCGATCCGGGCTCCTATCTGGTCCCCGCGCACATATGGACGCCCTGGTTCTCCGCACTGGGGTCCAAGTCGGGGTTCGACGCCATCGCCGACTGCTACGCCGACCTGGCCGACCACATCTTCGCGGTGGAAACCGGACTGTCCAGCGACCCGGCCATGAACTGGATGGTGTCGTCGCTGGATTCCTACACCCTGGTCAGCAATTCCGACGCGCACTCACCGCCGATGCTGGCACGCGAGGCGACCCGGTTCGACACCGATCTGGACTACTACGCGGTGCGGCGGGCGCTGGAGACCGGAGCGGGATTCCGCGGTTCGGTGGAGTTCTTTCCCGAAGAGGGAAAGTACCACCTCGACGGGCACCGCAAGTGCGGTATCCGCTTCGATCCCGAGGCCACCCGCGAGCACAGGGGCCGCTGCCCGGTGTGCGGGAAACCGTTGACGGTCGGCGTGTTCCACCGGGTGAGCGAACTCGCCGACCGCCCGGAGGGCTACCGGGTGCCGGAAGCGGCGGACTTCACCAATCTGGTCCCCCTTCCCGAGATCGTCAGTGAGATCGTGGGCGTGGGCCCCAAGAGCAAGCGGGTCACGGGCGAGGTGACCCGACTGGTGGCCGAACTCGGTCCGGAACTCGCCGTTCTGAACTCGGTGCCCCTGGACGAGGTGACCAGGGTCGGCGGTGAACTGCTCGGTGAGGCGATCGCCCGGCTGCGGCGCGGCGAGGTCGTCCGGGAGGCCGGATACGACGGCGAGTACGGGGTCATCCGCATGTTCCACCCCGACGAACTGCGTGCCGAGGCCGCCACGATGGCGCTGTTCGCCGAGCACGAACTCGTCCCGCCTCCGGCTCCGACCCCTCCCCGACGCGGACCGCGCCGACCGGCACCGCCCGCCGACGGGGCTCCCGGGAAGCCACCGGAGGAGGACGCCGAGCCCGCGCTCTTCCCGGAGGAGGAGACGTCCCCCCGCCCCCGGCCGCACAGCCTGCTGGACGGGCTCGACCCCGACCAGCGCGCGGCGGCCGAGCACACGGCCGGTCCGCTGCTCATCGTGGCCGGTCCCGGCACCGGCAAGACCCGCACCCTGACGCACCGGATCGCCCACCTGGTGGCCGAGCGCGGGGTGCTCCCGGAGGAGTGCCTGGCCATCACCTTCACCCGCCGGGCCGCCGACGAACTGCGGGAGCGGCTGCGCGCCCTGCTCGCCGAGCGCGCCGCGGCGATGACGATCACGACCCTGCACGGCCTGGGTGCGCTGATCCTGCGGGAGCAGCACGAACGCGCCGGGCTGGGCGCGCGTTTCACCGTCGTCGACGAGAGCCTGCGCCAGGAGCTCGCCGCCGAGGTCGCGGGCTCCTCCGCTGACGGACGGCGGCTGCTGGCCCGCCGCGACACCGAGCCGCACGACACCACCGACGACGAGATCGCACGGTTCGAGGCCCGGCTGCGCGAGGCGGACCTGGTGGACTTCACCGACCTGATCCGTGTCCCGGTGCGGCTGCTGTCCGCCGACGGGGAACTCGCCGCGCACTACCGCAGGCGCTGGACGCACATCAGCGTGGACGAGTACCAGGACGTCGACGAGACGCAGTACGCGCTGCTGCGGCTGCTGGCCGCACCGGAGGCGAACCTCACCGCGATCGGCGACCCCGACCAGGCCATCTACGGCTTCCGAGGCGCCGACGTGGGATTCTTCCTGCGATTCACCGAGGACTACCCGACCGCCCGCACGGTCCAACTGGTCCGCAACTACCGGTCCAACTCCACCATCGTGAACGCGGCGGTGCAGGCCATCGCCCCCGCCTCGCTGGTGCCGGGACGGGCGCTGCGCGCGGTCGGGGAGTTCGGCGACCCGCCGCGGATCGGCGTCCACGTGGCCGCCGACGAGCACGCCGAGGCGTCCTTCGTGGCGCGGGCCATCGACCGCCTGCTCGGGGGGACGTCCCTGCACTCGCTGGACAGCGGCCGGGTGACCGAGGACGGGGACGAGTCGCTGTCCTTCAGCGACATCTGCGTGCTGTACCGCACCGACGCCCAGAGCGAGGCGGTCATCAGCGCGTTCAACACCTCGGGAATCCCGTTCCAGAAGCGCTCGCACGACCGGCTGCTGGCCCGGCCCGAGGTGCGGATCCTCACCGCCGAACTGCCGCACCATCCGGAGGGGCCGGTGGTCGAACGGGTGCGCTCCGCCGTGGGGGCGCTGTGCCGCCGCTACGCCGACAACGAGCGGCGGGTGACGGACCTGATGACCGCGGGCGAACTGGTGACCCCGTTGGCCGAGCGGTGCGGGACGGACCTGGCCGAGTTCCTCTCCGCGCTGTCGCTGGGCGCCGAGGTGGACGCCCTGGACCCGCGCGCCGACCGGGTGTCGCTGCTCACCCTGCACGCGGCCAAGGGACTGGAGTACCCGGTGGTGTTCCTGGTGGGCTGCGAGGACGGACTGCTGCCGTTCCGCTTCCCGGGGGAGGAGCGCGGTGACGAGGCCGAGGAGCGCCGCCTGTTCTTCGTGGGCCTCACCCGGGCGCAGCGGCGGCTGTACCTGTCCCGGGCGCGCAGGCGCACCCGGCGCGGGACCGCGTACGACGCGGCGGCCTCACCGTTCCTGGCCGCGCTCGACCCGGCGCTGACCATGCGGGTGGACGCGGAGTCGGCCAGCCGGCGACGTCCGAAGGACCGGCAACTGCGGCTGCTCTAGCGAGGACACGTCCGGGAGGGCTCGGTCCGGGGCCTCCCGGACCGCCGGACCGGACGGTTCAGGGATCCAGGTGCAGCAGCATGCGGACGTTGCCGAGGGTGTTGGGTTTGACCCGTTCCAGGCCGAGGAACTCGGCGACGCCCTCGTCGTAGGAGCGCAGCAGTTCCTCGTAGACGCGGGCCGAGACGGGTGTGCCGTTGATCTCGGTGAAGCCGTGCCTGGCGAAGAACTCGGTCTCGAAGGTGAGGCAGAAGACCCGACGCACGCCGAGTTCGCGGGCGGTGTCCAGCAGCGCGGAGACGATGCGGTGGCCCACGCCGCGTCCCTGCACCACCGGATCGACGGCGACGGTGCGCACCTCGGCCAGGTCCTCCCAGAGCACGTGCAGCGCACCGCAGCCGACGACTTTGGCGTTCTCCCCGTCGCCGAGTTCGGCCACCCAGAACTCCTGGACGTCCTCGTACAGGGTGACCGTGCTCTTGGAGAGCACACGACGCTCCCCGCTGAAGATGTCGATGAGTCGACGGATGTGGACGACGTCGCGGGTCCGCGCCCGGCGGACGGTGATCGGTTCTTCTGTTGTCATCGCCGAGCCAGCCTATCCGGTCCGCGACCGTGGCACCGTGCTGCCCGTCCCCCGTCTGACGCGGACTCACCGCGTTCCGCGACGAGGAGCGGACGTGTCGGTCAGGACGACCGGGCGGCTCTCCACCGCACCACGGGGCGGGCTTCGGCGTGCGGGGATCAGATCAGGTGTCGGCGGGCGGCCCACACGACCGCCTCGATGGGGGTGTTGACCCCGAGCCGGTCGCAGACCGACCGGAGCCGGCGACGCAGGGTGCGTGCGCTCAACTCCAGGCGGCGCGCCGCCACGTCGGTGGTGACACCGGTGGCGATCTCGGCCAGCATCTGGAGGTCGGCTTCGTTGAGTCCACCAGCGTGCACGATCCCGGCGTCCAGGTCGTGCTCCCGGGCCTGAGCGGGCACGAGGCAGCAGTCTCGCAGAGCTGACCCGTTCGACTCCTTGCTGGTCGCCTGACGTACGAGTGTGGCCTGTTCCACTCCGTCCTCCTCATCCATCCTGGTGAGTGCGGAACAACGACTCAATCGCCGCGAAGACACACATTGAGATGAAATACGAGGCTTTTTGGTTCGCACTTTGGGTGCTTTTCTCGAAACTCTGCGCCACTTCGGCCGCACGCCATCCCCTGGCACCGGAACGGCGGGACCGATGTGTTTGGGCTCCGAGCACCCACTCGCGGCGGTCTGGGACGGACAGAACGCGCGCGGATGTGCTCGCCAGACAGTGATCGAAACGGCTGTGACCGCCTCGCCCCCTCGCTTATCTGTTGTGGCCCTCCACGACGGACGAGCGGATTTCTCCACCCATCGCAAAACGCTAAGCGGATGACGACAGACCGTCAAGGGCCATTTGGCTACAAACCGTACCAAGGCAGACGCAAACAGTTACAAAAGAGCGTGGAAAGAACCTGCACAGAAGCCGTGACCTGCGGGAACAACATCCGCCACCATTGCGGAAGACCGCCCCCAAAAGATCAAACAATATTCCCAGGGCGGTCTTCCGGACAGGTGTTTCGGGGTTTTGGGGCGATTCTGGCCGGGGTCGGCCACGCACGCGGCCCGCTCGGACACGCGGATGACACGCGCGAACGGGCCGCTCCGCTCACTTCTCCGCCTGGCGCACCAGGGGGAACAGGATCGTCTCGCGGATGTTCTTTCCGGTGAAGGCCATCAGCAGCCGGTCGATTCCCACACCGACACCGCCCGTGGGCGGCATGGCGTATTCGAGGGCGCGCAGGAAGTCCTCGTCCAACTGCATCGCCTCGGGGTCGCCCCCGGCGGCCAGCAGCGACTGCTCGGTGAGGCGGCGGCGCTGCTCGACCGGGTCGACCAGTTCCGAGTAGCCGGTGCCCAGCTCCATGCCGAACCCGATCAGGTCCCACTTCTCGGTGAGCAGCGGGTCCTCGCGGTGCTGACGGGTGAGCGGGCTGGTCTCGACCGGGTAGTCGCGCACGAAGGTCGGCTGGACCAGGGTGTGCTCCACCAACTCCTCGAACAGGTGCTCCACGAGCTTGCCCTGCCCCCACTCCGGGTTCCACTCGACTCCGCGCGCGTCGGCCAGCTTGCGCACGGTCTCCAGCGGGGTCCGCGGGGTGATCTCCTCGCCCACCGCCTCGGAGACCGCCCCGTACAGGGTGGTCTCGGGCCAGTCCCCGCCCAGGTCGATCTCGGAGTCGCCGCGCCGGACCACCGTGGTGCCGAAGACCGCGGTGGCGGCCTCCTGGATGAGGTCGCGGGTGATCTCGGCCATCACGTTGTAGTCGGCGTAGGCCTGGTAGAACTCCAGCATCGTGAACTCGGGGTTGTGCGTGGAGTCCGCACCCTCGTTGCGGAAGTTCCGGTTGATCTCGAAGACCCGCTCGACCCCGCCCACGACCATCCGCTTCAGGTACAGCTCGGGCGCGATGCGCAGGTAAAGGTCAAGGTCGTAGGCGTTGATGTGGGTGACGAAGGGACGCGCCGTGGCCCCGCCGTGCACCTGCTGCAGCATCGGGGTCTCGACCTCGACGTAGCCGCGGTCGTGCAGCCCGTCGCGCAGCGCGCGCACCGTCCTGGCGCGGCGGGTGACCATCTCCCGTGCCTCGGGGTTGACGATCAGGTCCACGTAGCGCTGGCGGACCCGCGCCTCGGGGTCGGTGAGGCCCTTGTGCTTCTCCGGCAGCGGACGCAGGCACTTGGCGGTCAGCGTCCAGGAGTCGACCAGGATCGACAGCTCACCGCGCCGGGAGGTGATGACCTCTCCCTCGACGCCGACGTGGTCGCCGAGGTCGACGTCGCCCTTCCAGTCCGCCAGGCGGTCGGCACCCACCCTGTCCAGGGACAGCATGATCTGGAGGTCGCCGGAGGCGTCCCGGATCGTGGCGAAGCACAGTTTGCCCCCGGTGCGGTACAGCATGACCCGTCCGGCCAGCGCCACGCGCTCACCGGTGTGGGTGTCCGGCGCGAGGTCGCCGTGTTTGGCCCGGACCTCCGCGACGGTCGTGCTGCGCGGGAAGGCGACCGGATAGGGGTCGACGCCCTCCTGGCGCAGTCGGTCCAGCTTCTCGCGGCGAACCCGCATCTGTTCCGGCAGATCATCCAGTACTTCGCTCACACAGCCGATCCTATCGGCCCGGGGAACGCGGCCATTCATGAGCAGAGGGCGTGTGCCGCTGGTGCACGGGCAGGACGATCGACGACGAACTGATCACCTCGGCCATGCGGAAGTTCGACGCGCGGACCGAACGCGAGGCGGTCGCCCCGCGCACCGGTTCGGTCCCCGTCCGCGGCGACCGGGCCTTCGACCACCCGGCCGAGGTGTTTCCCGGGCTGCGCGCCCAGCGCCACAACCGCTGATCAGGTGTTGCGTTCGAAGACCATGCGCAGGCCGATGAGGGTCAGCCAGGGCTCGTGGACGTCGACCGTCTCGCACTCGTCGACCACCAGGGGCGCCAGACCGCCGGTGGCCACCACGGTGACGTCGTCCACGTCGTCGGTGAGCTCCTGGGCCATGCGGTCCACGATGCCGTCGACCTGACCGGCGAACCCGTAGACGATGCCCGACCGCAGCGCCTCGGTGGTGTTCTTGGCGATGACCGAGCGGGGCTTGACGATCTCGACCATGTGCAGTTGCGCGCCGCGCCGGGACAGCGCCTCCACCGAGATGTCGATGCCCGGGGAGATCGCGCCGCCCACGTACTCGCCCCTGACACTGACCGCGTCGAAGGTGGTGGCGGTGCCGAAGTCCACGACCACGGCCGGACCGCCGTACAGCCGCACCGCCGCCAGCGCGTTGACGATGCGGTCGCTGCCGACCTCCTTGGGGTTGTCCATCCGGATCGGCACCCCCGTCTTGACGCCGGGTTCGACGATGACGGCGGGCACGTCCCCGTAGTGCCGGCGGAACATCTGCCGCATCTCGTTCTGCACCGCGGGCACGGTGCAGCACATGGCGATGCCGTCGATGTGGTTGCGCAGCAGCGAACCGGAGTGCACCAGTCCCTGCACGACCACCGCCCACTCGTCGGACGTACGTCGTCCCTTGGAGGAGACTCGCCAGTGTTCCAACAGATCCTCGCCCTCGAACAGACCGAAGACGGTGTCGGAGTTGCCGACATCGATCGTGAGCAGCATGGGGACCTACCAAAGGGGATTGCTGTGCCGGTCAGGGGGTCTCGCGGAGATCGAGCGCGATGTCCAGAGCGGGACTGGAATGGGTCAGCGCGCCAACCGCAAGATAGTCCACTCCGGTGGCCGCCACATCCGCCGCGCGGTCGAGGGTGAGCCCGCCGCTGGACTCCAGCCGCGCCCGACCGGCCACCAGGGCGACGGCTTCGCGCAGTTGGGGCACGGTGAAGTTGTCGAGCAGGATCTCCTCGGCCCCGGCCGCCAGCGCCGGTTCGATCTGGTCGATGCGGTCCACCTCGACCTCCAGCGGCGTGTCCGGGAAGCGTTCCCGCACCGCCCGCACCGCCTCGGACACCCCTCCGGCCGCGGCCACGTGGTTGTCCTTGACCAGGGCCGCGTCGGCCAGCCCGAAGCGGTGGTTGACGCCGCCGCCGCAGCGGACCGCGTACTTCTCCAGGACACGCAGCCCGGGGAGGGTCTTGCGGCTGTCCCGGATCGCCGCGCCGGTCCCCGCCACGGCGTCCACCCAGGCGCGGGTGGCGGTGGCGATGCCCGACAGGTGGGTGAGGAAGTTCAGCGCGGTGCGTTCGGCGGTGAGCAGGTCGCGGGTGCGGGCGGTGACGGTCATGAGGACGTCGCCGCTCTTGACGGGGTCACCGTCGGCTGCGTGGCGGACCACCTCCAGCACGCCCCCGCACACCGTCCGGAACACCAGTTCGGCCACCGGCAGCCCGGCGACCACCCCGTCGCGGCGGGCCACCACGTCGGCGGTGCGGGTCTGGGCGGCGGGGATGGTGGCGACGGTGGTGACGTCGACCTGCTCCCCGGAGCGGTCCTCGGCCAGCGCCGTGCGCACCAGCTCCTCGTGCCAGGCGGCGGGGCGCTCGCCCGACCGGCCGGGGGCGGCCCCGCGCCGCATGGCCTCCGGAACGGTGATCCGGTCCAGCTCCTCGACCAGTTGCGCGGGAAGCGTGTAGGGACGCATCGACCTCTCCTCCCTGATCCCCGAACCGTCGAGGACGAAGGTCCGGGAGCGTGCCTCGGCGGACGGCTGTTCGTGGTCGGACCGCCAGTGCGAGCCGCGGGTCTCACACCGGCGTGCCGCCGCCCGCACCAGCGCCCAGGCGACGGTGAGCAGATTGGCGGCCTGCCATGCGGGCACGCCCGGCGGCACGTCGGCGGTGTCGCGGGCGGCGAGTTCCGCCAGTGCCTCCGCCGCCGTGGCCAGTCCCCCGGCCTCGCGGCGCACGCCGACGTGCCGGGACATGATCTCGCGCAGCTCCGGCAGGATTGCCGGGTCGGCCAGACCGGCCGGACCGGGACGTCCGGGGCGGGCGGGGACGGTGGCGGGCGGGCGCTCCTCCGCCAGCGCGGCGGCGATACGGTCGGCGAAGACCACCCCTTCGAGCAGGGAGTTGGAGGCGAGCCGGTTGGCGCCGTGCACGCCGGTGCGGGCGACCTCGCCGACCGCGTAGAGCCCGGGGACGGCCGTGCGGCCGTCGTGGTCGACCCGGATTCCCCCGGAGGCGTAGTGGGCGGCGGGGGTGACCGGGATGAGGTCGGTGACCGGGTCGACGCCGTGGGCGCGGCAGGAGGCGAGGATGGTCGGGAAGCGGCGCTCCCACCTGGCCGCGCCGAAGTGGCGGGCGTCCAGGTAGACGTGGTCGGCACCGGTCTCGGCCATCGCGCGGGCGATACCGCGCGCCACGACGTCGCGGGGTGCCAGGTCCGCGAGCTCGTGGGCGCCCGCCATGAACCGGCGGCCCCGCACGTCCACGAGGAACGCGCCCTCGCCGCGCACCGCCTCCGACACGAGGGGCTGGCGGCCTCTGGCGTCGGGGCCCAGCCACAGCACCGTCGGGTGGAACTGGACGAACTCCAGGTCCTGGACCTCGGCCCCGGCGCGCAGTCCCAGTGCCAGTCCGTCACCGGTGGACACCCCGGGATTGGTGGTGGAGGCGAACACCTGCCCCATTCCGCCGGTGGCCAGGACGACGGCTCCGGCGCGCACCGCCCCCACCCCGTCGCGCTCCCCCTCCCCCATGACGTGCACGGTGATGCCGTGGACGCGGGACCCGCCCCGGTCGTCGGCGCCGAGCAGCAGGTCGGGGACGAAGGCGTGCTCGATCAGCTCGATGCGGTCCCGGGCGCGGACCGCGTCGACCAGGGCGCGTTCGATCTCCGCGCCGGTGGCGTCGCCCCCGGCGTGCGCGATGCGGTCGGCGCGGTGGCCGCCCTCGCGGGTCAGCGACAGTTCCCCGCTCTCGGTCCGGTCGAAGGCGGTTCCCTGGGCGATGAGCCAGCGCAGCGCCTCGGGGCCCTCGTCGACCAGGAGCCGGACCGCTTCGGGGTCGCACAGTCCCGCCCCCGCCTCGACGGTGTCGACCAGGTGCGCCAGCGGGTCGTCGCCGGGATCCACGGCCGCGGCGATGCCGCCCTGCGCCCAGCGGGTGGAGCCGTTGGCGAGCAGGTCCTTGGTGACGAGCACGACCCGGCCCGAGCGGGTCCGTTCGACGTAGCGCAGCGCGGTGCTGAGCCCGGCGATTCCGGAGCCGACGACAACCACGTCGGCCTCGATGGTCCATCCGGGCTCCGGCGCGGTCAGCCGAAGCGGCAGCGGGGCAGGGCTCGTACTCACGACGAAGCTCCCTCGGTGGCGGGAAGACGACAGTTCACAGCGTCAGCGGAACGTTATCAATCAGCCTGGTCTCGCCCACCCACGCGGCCACCGCGAGCACGGCCTCGCCCCGGTAGTCGCCGTCGACCTCGACGAAGGTGGCGGGGTCCACGAGCGCCAGGTAGTCGACGCTGACCGGGGGTGTGACGTGCACCGCCTCACCGAGCACCGCGCGGGCCGCCGCCAGTACTCCGGCGGGCCCCGAGGCGGCGGCGTCGGCTCCCGCGAACAGCGCTCTGGACAGCGCCAACGCGCTGGCGCGCTCCTGGTCGCTCAGGTAGACGTTGCGGCTGGAGGTGGCCAGGCCGTCGGGGTCGCGCACGGTCGGTCCGGCCAGGACGGTGACGGGCAGGCACAGGTCCCGGACCATGCGGCGCACCACGGCCAACTGCTGGGCGTCCTTCTGCCCGAAGACCGCCACGTCGGGGCGGACGAGGTTGAACAGCTTGTTGACCACGGTGAGCACGCCCCGGAAGAAGCCGGGACGGAACTCGCCCTCCAGCACCCGGCCCATGGGACCGGGGTCGACGGTGACGATCTGCCCCAGGTCCTCCCTGCTCCTGTCCACGTCGGGGTACATGACCTCCACCGGCGGCGCGAAGACCACGTCCACCCCCTCCTCCGAGCAGGCGAGGAGGTCGGCGTCGAAGGTGCGGGGGTAGCGGTCGTAGTCCTCGTTCGGGCCGAACTGCAACGGGTTGACGAAGATGCTGACGGCCACCGAGTCGGCGTGCTCGCGGGCCGCGGCGATGAGGCTGCGGTGCCCGGCGTGCAGGGCTCCCATGGTGGGGACCAGGGCGAGGCGGCCCAGTTTCGGGCGCAGTGCCCGGAGCTCCTCGGCGGTGCGGGTCACGACCGGGGTTCTGTGTGCGGAGTCGGTCGATTCGGTCACGGCTGGTCTCCGTCGGTCGTCGGGAAGTATGCGTGTCAGGTGAGGACGTCGAGCAGCCGCTCGGCGTCCTGGGGTTTGAGCAGGCCCGCCGCGAGCGCGCGGTCCGCGGTGAGGCGGGCCAGCGCGACGTAGCTCGCGGCGCTCTCCGGGGCGTGCTCGCGTAGTTGGGCGATGTGCGTGGCGACGGTGTCGGCGTCGCCTCTCAGTACCGGCCCGCTGAGGCCGTCGATACCGAGGCGCAGCGCGTTGTCCAGTGCCGCTCCCAGCAGCGGCGAGAGCATCCGGCCCGGATGGTCGACCCCGGCCAGGGCCAGCAGTGACGCGCTTTCGGTGACGAGGGTGACGAGGTGGTTCGCACCTCCTGCGAGGGCCGCGTGGTAGAGCGCCCGGTACTCCTCGGCGATCCACACCGGTTCGGCTCCCATCTCCACGACGAGCGCCTCGGCGATGGGGCGGAGCGGTTCGGGTGAGGTGACCCCGAAGGAGCAGTTGGCCAGGCGGGTGAGATCCTCGTCCCGGCCAGTGAAGGTCATCACCGGGTGGAGGGCGAGCGGCAGTGCTCCCGCCCTGGTGAGGGGGGCGAGCACGCCGTGGCCGTGTGCTCCGCTGGCGTGCGCGACGAGTTTTCCGGCGACGTCGACGCCGGTCGTGGCGAGCCCGCTCGCCAACGGTGCGAGAGCGTCGTCGGGCACCGTCAGCAGGACGAGGTCGCTTGCCCCGACCACTTCGGCGGGTTCGCCGATCCGTGCGTCGGGCAGGCGTGCCGCGACTCGGGAGCGTGACGCCTCGGAGACCGCGGTGGCCGCGACGACCCGGTGTCCGGCGCGTTCCAGCGCCGCTCCGAGAACCGATCCGACCCGGCCCGGGCCGATGACCCCGACCGAGAGCCGGGCGGGACGCTGGCGTGTGTCATGCGCCGTGTTCATGGAGTTCGTTCCAGTCCACTCTGGTACCGGACCTGCCGACGGCTGGGCATGCTTGCCGGGTGTTTTCCGAAGACAGCGGTGTGGCGGCCCCGAATCCGGAACGGTCCGTCGGACACGCCCTAGGCTACTCGCCGGTCGGTAGCCGACTGTACGCGGGGCGCGCCACCGCGGAGACGGCGACGGCCGACGCCGACCGGGAGAGGTCGGCGTCGGCCGTTCAGCGGACGTCACCAGGATTGTTCTGACATCGGCGTGGCCGTGCGGGCCGGGGGGTGCCGATGCCGGGGAGGCCGGGGGCTAGTCGATGACGCCGGCGCCGGAGGTCCAGCATCCGGCACCCGCGAGGCCGAGGACGGCGATCGCGTTGCCGCAGACGTTGGCGGGGACGTTGGCGTCGGCGACGAGCTGGTTGCCGCTCAGGACCGAGCCCGTGCCGGAGGTGATGACGTCGTCCCCCGAGTGGGCGAGAGCGGTGCCCGTCAGGGTCATGCTCGCGGCGGCGGCGACGGCGGCGACGGCGAGGGTCTTCTTCAGCACGGTCGTTCTCCTCACAACGGATCGGAGCATCGGGGGGTCCGACCCGGATCGACAATGGGTACTTCGCCGAACACGTTTTGTGTTCGCGCTCCATCTAGCCACATCACCGGACGACGGGGGGCGCTTTTTCCGAAAGTGAATAACACAGGGGAGTTATTCAGTGACCCTTTGCAAGTGACATGTCATGATTTGCCGCAGAGAACTTCCCGTCAAATCATCCCCAACGTGTCTCAAGTCACATCAGATGGCGGCTCGGCGGAAAGTCGGCAGCCCACCGGAAAGCCCGTAGCGGCGGGGTTCCCAGGAGAGGGCGAGCCGTCCCACAGCCCGGCGGAGAAGCTCCGGACGGCCTCCGGGACCTGCGACGCGTCTGCCCCGGCCACTGCCGCCGACGGCCGGCCTCACCCGTCCGCGGCGCCCTCGGCCTCCCAGCGCAGCAGGTCTCCCGGCTGGCACTCGAGCGCCTCGCAGAGCGCGGCGAGCGTCGTGAAGCGCACCGCCTTGGCACGGCCGTTCTTGAGCACCGCCAGGTTGGCGGGCGTGATCCCGACACGCTCCGCGAGCTCGCCCACGGACATCTTCCGCCTGGCCAGCATCACGTCGATGTCGACGACGATCGGCATCAGATCACCTCTTCCAGCTCGGCCCGCATCCGCGCCGCCTCGACGTCGCGCGCGATGGCCTGGGCGAGCAGCATCCGCAGCACGAGCACGATGAGCGCGACCCCCAGGACCGCCACGACGGCCCCGCACATCAGGAGGATCATGCCCGGGGGGACGGCGTCGCCCGGCGCCAGGAGGACCGCGAGCGCGAACAGCAGGAGGGCGGCCGCCACGATCGCACCGATCACGACGTGCACGTACCGGAAGGCGGCGGGGGAGAACACGGTTCCGCGCCGCACCATCGTCACCAGCCGCCACACGCAGACCAGGACGACCTGGACCGTCACGACGCCCAGGACCGTGATCACGAGGAACGGGACGCGCAGGTAGGCGAGATCCGCGTCGAGCTCCCCCAGATCGACGGCCAGCAGCGGCACCATCACCGCCTGCACGAACACCGAACCGGCGAGCAGCACCGCGAGCACTGCACGCAGCGCGAGCACTGTCAGTTTTCCCATCGCCTCTCCTTCGATCGAATCACGATGGGAATCTATCGATAGTCGATAGGTCTGGCAAGAGGGCGGTGGACGATCAGGGCGCCCCGGCACCGCGTCCGCCCGCGCCTCCGCCTTCCCGCGCTGGGCAGGTGCGGTGCACCACGGGCTTCCCAGCCCCGTGGTGTGGGATGTTTCCCCCGCCAACCCGTCGGTGGAGGCGGGGCCGGGGTGCTGCGCGCACTTGTCCACCGCGTTGCCGAGGGTGTGGCGGGCCGCGAAAGGCGGTGTCCCCCCGCCTCCGCGCCCTGGACGGCGTGTCCAACCGGGCCCCGCAGCAGGTCCGGGCCGGTGCCGACGCCGCCGGCACCGGCCGGAGGGACACCGGCCGGACGAACCAGACGATCGCGCCCTCGGCCGGTCCCGAGGAGGACCGGCCACCAGGGTCCGCCTCGCCCTGCGCGGACGGGTTCTGGGGCGTGCCTCAAAGTCGGCCGCCCTACTGCGCGACCTACGGCCCTCGCCTGGCGGGGGCCCGAAATCACCTCGCCTCCGCTCGCCTCGCCCGGTACGGTCGCGAGAGTGTTCTCCCTGCGGGGAGCCCATGGGATCCTCGCGCGGCCACCCCGGCAGTTCCCACGCTGAGAGTAGGTTTCGTCAATGGCATGCCGTATCAGTGAGCTCGTGCTCGATTGCCACGACCCCGAGGTGCTGGCGCGGTTCTGGTGCGAGGTCCTGGACTTCACAGTGCTCGATCGTGACGAGGGCGGCATCGAGATAGGGCCGCGCGAAGGGTTCGGCGGCCCGCAGCCGACGATCATCCTCAGTCGCAACGACGAGCCGAAGAACGGGAAACTCCGGCTGCACATCGACGTCAACGCCACCGACCGCGATCAGGACGCCGAACTCGAACGCCTCCTGGCCGCCGGGGCCGAACTCGTCGACGTCGGTCAGACCGGAGAGGAGTCCTGGCACGTCCTCGCCGATCCCGAAGGCAACGAGTTCTGCCTGCTCAAGGCCCGCCTCGACCCGCTCTGACGGCCCTGCTCGGCCACGGGGGCCGCACCCGGGTGGAGGGTGTGTGGGCGACGTGCCCGGCCTGCAACAGCAGGAGAAGCGCTATCCGATCCAGGTGATCGCGCACACGTGGACCGACTCGGCGTCGTCATCGACCCGGAACGGCAGCAGCCCCCGGTCACCACCGAACGTCGTCTCCCGGAGAGTCGGGGCGTCGCCCGGCGCTGCGATGTAGGCGTCCCACAGCGCGTCGGCCAGGTCGTGTTCCAAGGCGGGCCGCAGCCATTCGTCGATCGCGGCGATGTGGACGGTGGCCTGGTGGCGGACGGCGAGCCCGTCATAGCGGGCGGCCGCCGCCCGGTGGCGTTCGACCCGGTCGACGCCGCACTCCGCAGCGTGGCGCTGCTTGTAGACCCGGGGGCGAAGGCCACCGGCCGTCCGCGGCACACGGATGCCCGCAGCACCGGGACGGACTGCGGGCTGCCGATCGCGCTGACCGGCGCCCAGCACGGTCCGACAGCGGCTCGCGGCCTTGTTCGCGGCCCGCACGCCGAACAGCGCTCAGTCGGAGTGGGCCATCACAGCCGACTTCGATACGGGCTCTAGTCCGCTGCCCCGCGGATGGCCCAGCGTTCGGGGCCCGCGGTGTCGGCGCGGGCCTGCCTCGCGTACCCCACGACCCGGTCGAGCACCTGACGCGCCTCGCCCAGCTCCCGGTCGGGGGCGTGGGCGCGAACCGGTCCCGGCGGGGTCTCCACCTCCACGGCGGCCGTGCCGCGCCGCTTCGCCAACGGCCCCATCCGCAACCGCACGGACTGCATCCGCGCGTGCGGCACGATCTCGACAACCCTGCAGAAAACACCGCGCCGGGTGACGAAGAGCGAGTCGTTCACGCCCAGCTCCTCCCTGCTGCCGTCGCGATGGGCCGCGACGAAGCGGACCGAGGAGAGGTCGCTTCCCGGCAGCAGCTCCTTCAGCAGTTCGTAGGCGAGCGCCTTGGGCACCACCGGCAGCAGCGTCGCCGAGTCCGTCTGCCGCTGCCCCGCGTACCCGGCGATGTTCGCCTCGACGCGCACCACCCGCAGCCACCGCCACAGCAGCGGCTCGACGATGCGCACCGCCTGCACCCGCCCCGGCGGGACCGTCTGCATCCGCGCCTGGAAGACCCCGTAGCGCACCCGCAGCCCGTCCGGTGAGAGCGAGGCGTAGAAGTCGATGTACCGCAGCAGCGGCCCGAGGAAGCCGTGGAGCAGCCCCAGCAGCAGCGGCACCGCCCCGCCGAGCACCCCCGGTTCGTCGAACGCCATCCCCGCCGCGATCAGCAGGCTGAACAGGACGAAGGCCAGCAGTACCGGCAGTCGGAAGACCAGCGCGCCGATCAGCAGCGAGAACCGCAGTTGGTACAGCGGGGTCTCGGGTGCTTCGGGAGCGCGCCCCGACAGTCCCGCCGCGTACGCCAGCAGGGCCGCGCGCAGCGCCTCGGCCTGCCGCCGCCCCAGATAACGCAGCCGCACCTCCGCCCGGTCCCCTCCGGCGGTCTCCAAGCGCACCTCGGAAAGCCCGACGACCTGCATGAACAACGGGCGTACCAGGTCAACGGCCTGGAGGCGGCTCAGCGGGACCTCGCGCGACCGCTGCCGGAACAGACCGGTCTGCACGACGAGACGGTCCTCCCGCAGCCCGAAGCGGGTGTGGTACCAGGACACCAGCGACGTCGCGACCGCTCCCAGAGTCACCCCCAGGAGGGCCAGCAGCGCCCAGCCGAGACCGAGCTGCAGCAGGAACGGGCCGGGCAGCGCCAGGAACACGAGGACGACGACGGCGGAGCGCAGGGCGACCGTGGCGCCGTGCAGGCGGTGCGTGCCCGTGACGACGTCGTCCTCGCTTCCCGCGTCGGGCGTGCTTGTGAACCTGGGCTGCGGCCACGAGGAGGAGCCCGAGGGGGGCGGTGCGAACCGCACGTGCGAGCCGGTCGGCGGGGATGCGGGCCACCGCGGGGGAGGCTGGGGCCCCGAAGCGCCGTGCCCGGTCGGGACACCGGGCGGCGGATGCCCCGGCCGCGCGGGAGGAGACGGCGGGGCGCCGCCCGCTCCGGGATGGCCCGGCAGCGGCACCGGAGGCACGTAGGGGCGCCCCTGCGTGACCGAGGTGATCGGGGAGGACGGGTAGGCGGGCGCGAACCGGGGCTCCCGGGGCCGCGCGGGTCGCCGGTCGCCGCCGGGACCCGGCTGTTGGCCGGCTGTCCACAGCGGAGCCTGGCCCGGTCCGCGCTCCCCCGGGGGCCGCTCTCCGGGACCGGGGCGGTCCCGGTCGGGTGCGGCGGCCGTGCCGTGCGGCGCGGGCCTGCGGCGGCTCTCCGCGGGGATTCCCCAGAACGGGGTGCGACCGGGCCGGTGTCCGGTCTGCCGTGCCGGGGGTTCGGACCGGCCCTCCTCCCGGCCCGCGCCCGGGTTCGGGAGAGGAGCGACCCGCTCCGCGTCGGGAGCGGCGGTGTCCCGCTCCCGCGGTTCACCGCCCTGCCTCCGGTGGGCGGGCGCCTCCCGCCGCTCCGGCTCGGGAGCGGCACAGGAAGCCCGCCCCGCGGCGTCGCGCAGATCGGTGAAGGACCAGGCGGCGAGCGGGTCGACGGCCGGGTCGTCGCCGCGGTCCCTGTCGTTGGGAGCGGTCACCTCACGCAGCGGCGGAACCTCGACGTCCCGCCACCGGCCGTAGTGGACCCACCCCTCCTCCGCGGAGCGGTCGTCGGCGTCCTCCCCGGAGGCGCCGTGGACGTCCTCCAGCGGCTCGGGCTCGGGGAGCGGATCCGCGCCCGGCCGGCCGCCGGCCTCCTCCGGACCGTGGCTTCCCCCGCCCAGCGGCTCGGGCTCGGGAAGCGGTTCGGCGTCCCGGTGCTCGCCGTCCCTCTCCTCCGGGCCGCTGCGGACGTCCCGCGGCCGCCCGGGCTCGGGAAGCGGTTCGGGTGTCGGCAGGTCGCCGTCACCGGGAACGGGAGCCTCGCCCCCCGGGGGCCAGCGCGGGCTCTCCCGCGCGTGGTCGTCCGCCACGTC
Source organism: Thermobifida halotolerans (assembly GCF_003574835.2). NCBI lineage: Bacteria > Bacillati > Actinomycetota > Actinomycetes > Streptosporangiales > Nocardiopsidaceae > Thermobifida > Thermobifida halotolerans. The sequence goes on from NZ_CP063196.1 coordinate 4,121,303, forward strand.
GGGGTCGCGTGGCTGCTGCGGTGGAGTCGGCTCCCGCTTCGGATCGGTCACTCGTCACAGCCCCGTGGGAAAGGTCTCGCCGCGCTCCGCCAGGCGGTCCCGCAGCGCGGCGGCGTCCGCCAACCGCAGTCCCGGAACGCGCGCGTCGGCGGTGCTCGCGGCGGTACGCACCCGCACCGTGGCGATTCCCAGCGCCTGCTCCAGCAGGTTGGCGGTGACGTCCACCACCTGCATCCGGCCGTAGGGAATCACGAGCAACTGCCGGATCACCGTCCCGAACGTCAGATAGAAGTCGCTGTCCCCTTCCGCGTACCCCCAGGCCGTCCTCGCCCGCTCCGAGGCGACCCAGGCGACCGCCAGCGCGAGCAGCGCGATCACCGCCACGGCCACGCCCACGGACCAGTGCAGCCACAGTCCCGTGCCGGTTCCCCCCAGCACGGCGACCGGCACCGCGGTCAGCACCGCCAGCAGCCTGCGGTACCGGGTGAACGCCGGATCCACTCGGCACCACTCGGTCCCCGGGGGCGCGGCGAAGGCCGTCTCGACCGGAGAACCCTTCGGCTCCGGGAGGACGGGGGCCGCCATCCGCGGCGTCCTGGGAGATTCGGCGAAGTTCACGATTCCAGTCAACCATCCCCGAACAGACGAACCGCTGCACTACGCACTAAATTACTCACCGCCTGTCGGTCAACCGGCAGCCGACACGGCCCGGCTCACCCCTCGGCTCCGTTCTCCTGGTCGTCCTTCGGCACCCGGCAGGCGTACTCCAGAAAAGCCCCCGCGACGATCAGCAGCAGACCCGACAGGGCGGTGCCGCCCGCGATGAGGGCGTCCGAACGGGCGTGCGGGCTGTGCAGCCAGTCCAGCAGCGCCAGGGCGAACCCGCCGAACCCGCCCAGGGCGAGCGCACCGAACAGGATGCTGGCCTTGGCCAAGGCCACCAGCCGGGCCGCGCTGATCGGCTCGACCGGTTCGGTTCCCGGCTCGCCCCGGATACGGCGGCGCGTGTGCACCGCGGTGATCAACTCACCGAGCGCGAGCAGCGACAGCGTGGGAATGGCCGTCCACGGCAGCAGGAGCAGACTGGAGTACGTCTCGCGCACCACCAGGAACACCACCACACCGGTGACGACGGTGACCAGCAGCGGCACCCGCCACCCCGTGGGACGCAGCCGGTCGCGGCGGTCGTCGTGCGGCGGACTCACTCGGGCACCCGCAGCACCAGGTCGTCGCGCCGCCGCACCTCCTGGTCGGCCACTTCCGCCAGCAGGTCCCGTACCGCTCCCCGGCCGGGGAGTTCGGCGCCGGGGTCGATGTCGGCCCACGGCCGCAGCACGAAGGCGCGCTCGTGCGCCCGCGGATGGGGGAGGGTCAACTCCGGGGCGGTGCGGACCTGCCCCCCGTAGGCGATGATGTCGACGTCCAGGGTTCGGGGTCCCCACCGCACGTCGCGGAGCCGGTGGAACGCCTCCTCCACTCCCTGCGCGCGTTCCAGCAGTGTCTCCGGGCTGAGGAGGGTGTCGGCGACGGCCACCGCGTTGAGGTAGTCGTCCTGCTCCGGTCCGCCCACCGGAGCCGTCTCGTACACGGGGGACAGCCCCACCAGGCGCAGCCCGCGCGGGTCGAACAGGGCGTCGACCGCTCCCTGGAGGTTCTCCAACCGGTCCCCCAGGTTGCTGCCGAAGGCGAGCACGACCCTGCTGGCCTCGTTCCAGTCAGCTCTCACGCGCGCCTCCGCGAGATGGTGACGGTCACGTCGTCGAACGGGTGCCGGATGGGGGCGTTGGGCTTGTGCACCGTCACCCGCGCCTCGACCACCCGGGGCGAGGCCAGGCAGACGTCGGCGAGCCGTTCGGCGAGCGTCTCGATCAGGTTCACCGGCTCTCCTTCGACAACCGCCACGAGGCGGTCGCTGAGTTCGCCGTAGTCGACGGTGTCGGAGACGTCGTCGCTGCGCGCGGCCGGACGGGTGTCCACCCCGAGCACCACGTCCACGACGAACTCCTGCCCCTCGCGCCGTTCGAAGTCGAACACCCCGTGTCTTCCCCTGGCGCGTAACCCGCGTACCGCGATCCGGTCCGGCGATTCGAGCGTCTCAGTCATTCACCCTCGCCGTCTTCTTGGAGCATCACCGGCGACGCGTGGTGCGACCACAGCCGCCACCCCTGGTCGGTCTCGATGAACAGGTTGGTGGTGACCACCTGGCCGCCCGCCACGAAGCCGGGGTTGTCGTCCTCGGCGGTCAGCACGTTCTCCTCGCAGGTGACCATCGCCACGTCGCCGCTGACCCCGACGTGGGTCTCGGTGAGCACGTACTGGATGTAGGGGACGTTCGCCATGACCAGCGACCACGCCCGCATGATCTCGGAGCGCCCCCGCAGCATGGGCCAGCCGGGATTGACGCAGACCAGGTCGGGCGCCTGGTCCTCCTCCGCCCACACCCGGCCCATGAGGTCGATGTCACCGGTCTCGATGGCCTGGTAGAACTCCGCGTTGGCGGCGGCCACCCGCTCCTGGATCTCCTGCCGGGACCTCACTGGCCGCCCCGAGCGCGTGGGGCGTCGGCACGCCCGTGGACGAGGTCGGCTCCTCCGGTGCGCCAGGCCCGGGCGACCCGGACCGCGTCGGCGTTGGGGCGCACGTCGTGCACCCGGACCCCCCAGGCGCCGTGGAACGCGGCCAGAGCGGTCATGGCGACGGTGGCGTCGTCGCAGTCGGTGAAAGCGCGGGGACTGCCCTCGGCGTCGCTGAGCAGCCGCCCGAGGAAGCGTTTGCGGGACCCGGCGATCAGGACCGGGCGCCCCAGGTCCGCGAGGCGGTCCATGTGGGCCAGCAACGCCCAGTTGTGTCCCCGGTCGGGACTCTTGGCGAACCCCAGTCCGGGATCGATGACGATCTGGCCGGGATCGACCCCCTGGTCGACCACCACGGCCATGCGTCGGCTCAGTTCGTCGTGGACCTCTTGGACGACGTCGGTGTACACGGCACGCTTCTGCATGTCATGACTATGCCCACGCCAGTGCATCAACACATACGAGACGCCACTGGCCGCCACCAGCCGGGCCATCTCGGGATCGGCCAGCCCGCCACTGACGTCGTTGACCAGCACCGCGCCCGCGTCGACGGATGCCGCGGCGACCTCGGCCCGCATCGTGTCGACGCTCACGGCCACCCCCTGGCGGGCCAGTTCGGTGACGACGGGCAGCACCCGCCGCAGCTCCTCGTCCGCGGGAACCCGCTGCGCGCCCGGCTGGGTGGATTCGCCGCCCACGTCGACGATGTCCGCGCCTTCCTCGACCATCCGCAGCCCGTGCTCGATCGCCCGGTGGGAGTCGAACCATTGACCGCCGTCGGAGAACGAGTCCGGAGTGACGTTGACGACACCCATCACCAGACAGCGCTCTTCGACCGGAAGGCCGGGAAGCTCCTTTGTCGTCGCCATAGTCGTCAGCCTACAGATCCCCCGTCGGTGTCAGGTTTTCTGGCCTTCTCCCCGGTATCCCCCGGGCCGCGCACACCCGTGGGTCAAGATCTGCGAAAGGAATCGCCGCCTGAGGTCAGCGGTGTCCCATGATGAGCCCCATCGCCTCGGCGCGGGTCTTGTCGCTCTCCCGGAAGGCGCCGCGCACGGCGGAGGTCACCGTCTTGGCTCCGGGCTTGCGCACGCCGCGCATGGTCATGCACAGGTGCTCGGCCTCGATGACCACGATGACGCCGCGGGGATCGAGATGCTCCATCAGCGCGTCGGCCACCTGCGAGGTCAGCCGCTCCTGCACCTGGGGGCGGCGGGCGTAGACGTCCACCAGCCGGGCCAGCTTGGACAGCCCGGTGATCTGGCCGTTGACGTTGGGGATGTAGCCCACGTGCGCGGCCCCGTAGAAGGGAACGAGGTGGTGCTCGCACGTGGAGTACAGCTCGATGTCCTTGACCAGCACCATCTCCTCGTGGTTGGCCTCGAACACCGTGGTCAGCACGTCCTCGGGGCGCTGGTGCAGCCCCGCGAACTGCTCGGCGAAGGCCCGGGCGACCCGGGCGGGGGTCTCCACGAGACCGTCCCGGTCCGGGTCCTCGCCGATCGCCGACAGGATCTCGCGGACCGCCTTCTCGATGCGTGGCTGGTCGATGCCTGTGGGCTCCAGGCCGGTGTCGATGTCACCGGCCTGGTACTCGTACTCGGTCACGGTCGGTTCTCCGGGTTGGTGTCGCCCGAACCGCTCTCACGGTTCCCGCGCTGGTCCCAGGTGAGATCGCTGGTCGCGTTCGCCCGGCCGTTGGTCCCACCGATCAGGCCCTCGACGTCCTGGGGGCCCGTCAGCGCGAGCTCCTTGGGGGTGAGCACCGGAGGCTTGTCCGAGGGGATCCGCTTGCCGTAGCCCTTGTAGGACCCGCGCGACGGCCGCTTGCGCACCGGCGCGAAGATCTCCAGGACCTGCTCCTTGGACAGGGTCTCCTTGTCCAGCAGTTGCAGCACCAGCTCGTCGAGGACGTCCCGGTACTCGACGAGGATCTCCCAGGCCTCGTCGTGGGCGGCCTCGATGAGGCGGCGCACCTCCTCGTCGATCAGGGAGGCGATCTCCTCGGAGTACTCGCGGCTGTGCGCCATCTCACGGCCCAGGAACGGCTCGGTGTTGCCGTTGCCGAACTTGCGGGCGCCCAGCCGCTCGCTCATGCCGTACTCGGTGACCATGTTGCGGGCGAGCGCGGTGGCCTTGTCGATGTCGTTGGCCGCACCGGTGGTGGGCTCGTGGAAGACGAGCTCCTCCGCGGCGCGCCCGCCCAGCATCATGGCCAACTGGTCCATCATCTCCGAGCGCGAGGTGAGGAACTTGTCCTCCATCGGCAGGGACATGGTGTATCCCAGGGCACGGCCGCGCGGCAGGATGGTGATCTTGTGCACCGGGTCGGCGTTCGGCAGTGCGTGCCCCACCAGGGCGTGGCCGCCCTCGTGGTAGGCGATGACCTTCTTCTCCGCGTCCGACATGACCCGGCTCTTGCGTTCCGGTCCCGCCATGACCCGGTCGATGGCCTCCTCGAAGATGGCCATGTCGATCTGGTTCTGTCCGCGCCGGGCCGCCAGCAGCGCGCCCTCGTTGACGACGTTGGCCAGGTCGGCCCCGGTGAAGCCGGGGGTGCGCCGGGCGAGCACGTCGAGGTCGACGTCGGGCGTGGTCGGCTTGCCCTGGATGTGCACCTTGAGGATGCCCTTGCGGCCCTCCAGGTCGGGTCGGTCCACGACGATCTGCCGGTCGAAGCGCCCCGGACGCAGCAGGGCGGGGTCGAGGATGTCGGGACGGTTCGTGGCGGCGATCAGGATGACCCCGCCCTTGACGTCGAAGCCGTCCATCTCCACGAGCATCTGGTTCAGGGTCTGCTCGCGCTCGTCGTGGCCGCCGCCCATGCCCGCGCCGCGGTGTCGGCCGACGGCGTCGATCTCGTCGATGAAGATGATCGCCGGGGCGTTGGCCTTGGCCTGCTCGAACAGGTCGCGCACGCGGGAGGCGCCCACACCGACGAACATCTCGACGAAGTCCGAGCCGGAGATGGAGTAGAACGGAACCCCGGCCTCTCCCGCGACGGCGCGCGCCAGCAGGGTCTTGCCGGTGCCGGGCGGACCGTACAGGAGCACGCCCTTGGGGATCTTGGCGCCCAGGTTCTGGAACTTGGCCGGGTTCTGCAGGAACTCCTTGATCTCGTGGAGTTCCTCGATGGCCTCGTCCGCGCCCGCCACGTCGGAGAAGGTGGTCTTGGGCGTGTCCTTGGAGATCAGCTTGGCCCGGGACTTGCCGAAGTTCATGACCCGGGAGCCGCCGCCCTGCATCTGGCTCATGATGAAGAAGAAGAGGGCGATGATCAGCAGCAGCGGAAGGAAGCTGAACAGCAGGGACAGCCAGACGTTGTCGCCGGGGACCTCGACGTCGTAGGCCTCCAGGTTGCCGTCCTGGTTGGCGCGGAGGGCCTCGGCGAGATCCTCGCCCTGGCCGTCCACCCAGTAGGCCTCGTACAGATCACCGTCGACGGTGGTCAGCTCGATCCGCTGATCCTTGTCGATGATCTTGGCATCCCTGACCTGGTCCTCCTCGATCAGGGTGAAGACCCTCGAAGTGTCGGTCTTGACGTGCTCGGGTCCACTGCCCCATCCCATGAACTGGGAGACCACCAGCAGCATCAGCAGGATGGCAATGAACCACAGCCACGGTCCACGGTACAAACGCTTCAGATTCATCTATACGGAACCCCGCCGGGCCCGTCCCTTCTAACAGCGGTCCCTCCGAGTAGCGCAGAGGTGTCGGCGAGGGCCGACGACCCGGGGCGACGGTTGCCGTCGCACCGGACTCCGTCGGTCCGCCACGGCACCTCGTGCCGACCGCCGGAAGCGGGACCTATCGGACATGTGCTCCCTACAATGATGCCGGGATAATCGACGGTACACCCTGACCTTCTCGTACCACCCGCATGGTGCGATGGTAGGTCGAGGTTGCCCCGTCATGAGCGCAACGCTTGGCGACGCCCCTGTTGTTCCCGATTCGGGGGCAGGGGGCGCGGCTCCCGCGACGCCGCCGAGCGGCTTCCTCAGTCGTACATGTGCGCTGCGAGGGTGCCGATGAACGGCAGGTTGCGGTACTTCTCGGCGTAGTCCAGACCGTACCCGACGATGAACTCGTTCGGCAGGTCGAAACCGACGTACTTGACGTGCAGGTCGATGTTGAGCGCCAGGGGCTTGCGCACCATGGTGCAGATCTCCACCGACTCCGGACGGCGCGACCTGAGGTTGCCGATCAGCCACGACAGGGTCAGTCCGGAGTCGATGACGTCCTCGACGACCAGCACGTTGCGGCCCTGGATGTCGGTGTCGAGATCCTTGAGGATGCGGACCACCCCCGAGGACGTGGTGCCCGCGCCGTAGGAGGAGACCGCCATCCAGTCCATCTCGCAGGGGTGGTGCAGCTCCCGCGCCAGGTCTGCCATCACCATGACCGCGCCCTTGAGGACACCGACGAGCAGCAGGTCCCTGCCCGCGTAGTCGGCGTCGATCTCGGCTGCCATCTCCCGGGTCCGGGTCCTGATCTCTTCCTCGGTGACCAGGATCTTGTCCAGGGCGGAGCCCATGTCCTTCGCGTCCACGCTTCAGGTCCTCGCTGCTCAGCTAGGGATTCTTCAAGCGCAACCAGGATAAGCGGACCGAACACCGATGTTTCGCGCAGCCCGCGGCAAACGGGTGGCCGCCTCTCCCCACGCGTGTCCTCGTCAACTGTCGGCGGAGACGACGATCCGCCCGTCGGTCCTGCGGCCCCGGCGGGCCCCGGGGAGGTCGACGTGGGCCTGTCCCCTCCAGTCGGTGACCAGCCGGTCCAGCGCGAAGACGTGCCCCGCCGTGAGGGCCCCCGCCGGGCACCCGGCCGCCAGGGCGACGCGGCGCAGCAGGCGGGTGCGGACCGCCCTGGGCAGGGCGGCCAGTTCGGCGGCGTCCAGGGCGGTCGGCCCGCGCCCGGCCTGCCGCTCGGCCCGGTCCGCCCACTCGTCCAGGGCGTCGGCGTCGTCGCGCAGCAGGGTGGCGGTGCGGGCCAGCGCCTCGGCGACCCCCGGCCCCAGCACCCGCTCCAGGGCGGGCAGTGCGTCGTGGCGTACCCGTGAGCGGGCGTAGGCGGGGTCGGCGTTGTGCGGGTCGGACCAGGGGTCGAGGCCCATGAGTCCGGCCGCGGCGTGCACGGTGCGCCGGTCCAGTTCCAGCAGGGGCCGCAGGTAGCGTCCCGAGCGGGGGGACATGGCGGCCAGCGAACGGGCGCCCGATCCCCGGGCCAGCCGCAGCAGCACCGTCTCGGCCTGGTCGTCGCGGGTGTGGCCGAGCAGGACGGCGGAGGCGCCGTGGGCGTCGGCCGCCTTCTCCAGCGCGGCGTAGCGGGCGGTCCGGGCGGCTCCCTCGGGACCGCCGACCGTCCCGACGGCCACGGCGATCCGCTCGACCGGGTCGAGTCCCAGACCGCCGAGCACGGCGGCCACCGCGTCGGCGCGTTCGGCCGAGCCCTCCTGGAGTCCGTGGTCGACGGTGACCCCGCCCGCACGCAGCCCCAAGCGGGGCGCGACGAACGCGGCGGCTCCGGCCAGCGCCAGCGAGTCGGGGCCGCCACTGCACGCCACCAGCGCCAACGCACCGGCGGGCAGGCCGTCCAGCGCGCGGCGCACGGCCGCCCGCACCAGCGCCACGGGCGGCGGCGGTCCGCTCACGTGCCCTCCAGACCTGGTTACTCGGACTCGGATTCCCCACCCGGCGGGATCGGCAGCGGCGGGTGGACGACGCGGGCGATCCAGGCGTCGGGGTCGCGGATCTCGGCCAGGGTGGGCAGCGTCTCGGGGGACTCCCAGACCCGGTTGAAGTCGGCCATGCCGACCCGGGCGACCACCGCGCGCACGAAGGCCGAGCCCTCCTCGTACTGCTTCATCTTCAGTTCGAGGCCGAGCAGTTGGCGGATGACCTTGTCGAGCCGGTTGCCGCCTTCGCGGCGGCGCTGGAAGCGGCGGCGGATCTCGGCCACGCTCGGCACCACCTGGGGGCCGACCGCGTCCATCACGTAGTCGCCGTGCCCTTCGGCCAGGGTCATGACCGCGGTGATGCGGTCGAGGATCTCGCTCTGCTCCTCGCTCTGGAAGACGTCGATGAGGTTGGCCTCGTTGCCGCGGACCACCTCGGCGACCGCCTCGCCGACCGCGCGCAGCCGGTCCAGGAAGTCGAAGGCGCTGAGGTTGGACGCGCGCAGGTAGTCGGTCATCAACTGCTGCACGTGGCCGCGCAGCCACGGGTTGGCGGTGAACTGGGTGCGGTGCGTCTCCTCGTGCAGGCACACCCACAGGCGGAAGTCGTGCGGGTCGACGTCGAGTTCGCGTTCGGCGTGCACGATGTTGGGCGCCACGAGGGTGAGGCGGCCGGCCGGGGCCCTGCCCTCGGGGTCGGGCGGCAGGAACAGCTCGTACTGGCCGAGCACCCGCCCGGCGAGGTAGGAGAGCACCGCGCCGAGTTGCGCCCCGGTGACCCGGGAGCCGACCGCCGTGGTGATGGTGCCGACGGGAGAGTCCTTCGGGCCCGAGGGGCCGAGAGTGTCGAGGATGGGGTCCAGAACCACCCGGAAACCGTCGACATTCGCCCGGATCCATCCAGGGCGGTCGACGACGGCTGCGGGGCCTACGGGTTCGAGACTGTTCATGCCGGTGAACTCGCGCACGTGGGCCTGCGCGGTCACCGAGAGTTCGCGCAGCTGGGCCACTGCCTGTCGAGCCTCGGTGAGGCTGATCTGCGGCCCGGGCCGCACGAGGCGGACACCGGTGTTGACGGCTACTTCCCAGTCGATCAAAGTCACGTTTTCACCGTACCCAGTGAACCGGAGTCATTCGGGGGACGCGGACGATTCGGCGGCGCGTGTTCCGAAACCAATGCCGGGAGGCCAGGCGGGCAGGGCATTCCACCCCAGCATCCCACGGGCTCCCCAGCCTCACGGGGAGGTTCCCAGGCCACCCGAAGCCCCCTCCAGGGCCGAGGTCACAAGACCCCCGGGGGCAAGGCCACCTGGAGACTCCCCACGGGGTTGGGGTTTCACGACCCCCTCACCCGAAACACCCCACAGAAGCGAACACAAGTTCGAAAAAGGAGGTATGCTCCCCCCATGGTCGAACGGCGGTTGCCCCAGGAGTGGCCCGCGGGAGTCCATCCCTTCTGGGCCGACGACTTCGCGCAGAGCGCGGTCGAGTGGCTGTTCGGACTGCTTCCCGGCGACTACCGGTTGCACGGGGTGCTGCGCAGGCATCCGGTGGCGCTGTCCCGACTGGCGCTGCGCCACGTGGCGGCCGGTCTGGAGGCCGCCCGGGAGGGGTACCGGGCCGCCCCGGACGACCTGCGGGACCACCTGCCCTCCTCCGCCGTCGAGCAGGTCCGGCGCCTCTACCTCACCGAGGGGACACGGCTGGCCGAGACACTGCGCGCCGTCGAGGCCGTGGACCGGGCGCTGCGCGCCCGCTCCGGCGGATCGGCCGTCCGGTGAGCGGCCGGTCAGGCGGTGACCCGCACCACCACGGCGGTCTCGGCGCCGGTGTTGACCAGTTGCCGCCCGTCCACACCGCCGAGCACCCGGGTGCGCCCCGCCACCAGTTCCTGCACCGCGAGCAGGTGGCCACCCTCACCGGTGACCACCGCGTGGACGCGTCCGCGCGCCACCAGCAGCACGTCGCCGTGGACGGGAGGACCCCCCGACCGCACGTCGGACAGCGCGACGAACTCGTTGGGGGCCAGCGCCACCACGGCCATCCGTGCCCGGCCGGGGGCGTACCGTCGGACGGCGCGCGGCGGACGCTGCCAGTGTCCGTGCCGCCGCGGCCACAGGCGGAGCCGGGTGAGGGCGTCGGCGGCGCCGCGGGCAGCCGGCACGAGTCGGCCGACGGTGGGCAGGGGCCGGGCGGCCAGGTGCGCGTAACCGCTGCGCGCCCCGGCCATCACGATGTCGCCGATCCCCTCGGGGGAGGCCGTGACGGCGTTCCCCCGCGTGGGCAGCGGTTCGGCGGTGGAGACGGTGGAAGCGGAAGAGACGGTGGAGAGACCGGACAGCATCGACGGTGGTCCTTCGTGGTGAGCCGCACCGTCCGCACACGACGGTGCGGCAGCGGCGGAAGTACTGCGGTCCGGAACCGCGGGGCGGCCCGGAGAGAGACGCGCCCGGGGGCGCGCGGTGAACGGAACCGCCCGCGCGGGCGGGTGGGTTCCGTGGAACGACGCGGATCAGTCGATCAGCGACAACACGAAGGAGCCGAACACAGCGCACTGGCCACACGTCGGAAGGCCACCGGGGCCTTGCGAACGATGGCTGACTGGAGCGTGACAGTGCGCGGACGCATGTCGTCAAGCAGACCAACCCCGAGATGTGATGTCAAGCTCGGGACGGCGATCGGAGTGTCGTCTCCCTCATCCCTCCCCTACCCGGAGAAACCGTGGAAACCGGCAGCACGGGAGGTTGTGGTTCGGAAGAGACCAATGATGGCATTGGGCTTTGCCGAAACCGCCGAAGCTCTGATTGCGTATGGGACGACGGGCGAACGGCACGGGGCGTTCCACGGGACCGGCGGCCACGCCCCTGGCTTTCGGGATGCGCACCGGAGGTGACACGTGGGATACGGCGGAGACTCCCCCTCTGAAGGACTCGGCCCCGTCGCCGTCGTGCCCGACTCGCTGGGCGCGCAGGTCGTGCGGTTCACGATCCGCTTCCTGGTCGTCGTGGCGTCGGGTGTCATGGGAGCCGGTTTCCTGGGGTGGCAGGCGGGGGTGCTGGTGGCGGTGCTGGTCGCGCTCAGCTACCTCCTGCTGGCCACCCTCGCTCCCCACCTGCGCGCGCCGTTCGGCCGGGGACGGCTGCTGCGCACCCTGTACCGGAACGGCTACCACGTGGTCCCGGGAGGGCGGTCCCGGCACGTGGCGGTCGGCGCGGGCGGTGTCTACCTGCTGGAGACCCGGACCTGGCAGCACGCGGTCTCCAGGAACGGCGACTCCTGGATGATCGGCGCGCTTCCCGCCGACCGCGCCGTGGAGCGCGTCGGTGCCCACGCGGCACGCCTGGAGCGCTCGCTGCACCTGGCGGAGAACTGGCCGGGAGTCAGGGTGGTGCCGGTGATCACGTCCGTGGGACGGCTGCCCGAGCCGGTGATGCGTTCGGGTCGCGTGGTCATCGCCCGCCCCCGCCAGGCGGTCGAGCACATCCTGGCCCAGCCGACCATCCTCGACCCCCAGGATGTGGACGACATCGCGCAGCGCTTCGCGTCCTGACGCCTCCGGGAGGACTCCGCGGCTGCTGGGACGCTGCCGCGGGATTCTCGCCGGACTCCGCGGGCATGACTTCCGCCGTTGTGGGCACGCACCTGACCGTGCTGACGAATTTCATCCCCGTTGTCGGGAAAAACGTCGTGCCCCGACCGGAGAAACCGTAATTTTATGCCCATGACGGACCGTGAGCTTCTCCAGGCTCTGCGATCGGGTGGCTCCACCACGGCACAGACCTGCGGCCTGCTCTTCGACGCCTACGGCGCGGAACTCTACGAGCACTGCCGGAACACGCTCGACGACGACGCCGCCGCGCAGAGCGCACTACGCGACACCGTCATCGTCGCCCTGGCGCACATCGGCAGGCTGTCCGATCCCGACCTGCTGCGGGACTGGCTCCTCGCCCTCGCCGACGCCGAGTGCGCGCGGCACGAGGCGGCCGCGTCGCAGTGGAGGGAACAGGACCACGACGGGAAGCCGCCGCGGGCCGCGCTGACCGGAGTCTCGTCCGTGACACAGCCCGCGGCACTGCGTGTGCGGGTTCTCAGCGGAGTGATCACCCCGGAACTGGCCGAGTACCGCAGCCTTGTGGCGGCCAGGGGCAATCACTTCGACCGGAGGGGTTTTCCACTTCCCGCCTCGGCCAGGCGTTCCCCGGGGCCCTGCTCCTACCTGGTTCCCGGGCTGATCGCCGGCGTCGGCGCGGTGGTGGCACTGGTCGTCGTACTGTTTCAACTGGTCAGCCGCACGGTTCTGTGAGGAGTTCCTTCTCCCGTGGGTCCGCCGGTTCGGTCCGGACCGGCGCCGGGGCATGACCTGTCGGCCGATCCGGCCGCCTCGTCACCACGACCGCGCCACCGTTGTCGTCTGTTGTCCGCGGGTCAGTCGTCCAACCTGATGTGTGCGTCGTTCTGGTGTCCGTGCTCGGCGGCGCGCTTGACGGAGTTCCTGATCTCCTGCTCGGCCTCGTGGCGGCCCACCCAGGTCGCGCCCTCGACCGACTTGCCCGGCTCCAGGTCCTTGTAGACGGTGAAGAAGTGCTGGATCTCCAGCCGCTCGAACTCATTTACGTGATGAATGTCACGAAGGTGCTCCATGCGCGGGTCCGTGGCGGGCACGCACAGCACCTTGTCGTCCCCTCCGGCCTCGTCGCGCATGCGGAACATGCCGATGGCGCGGCAACGGATGATGCATCCGGGGAAGGTGGAGTGTTTGAGCAGCACGAGAGCGTCCAGCGGGTCACCGTCGTCACCCAGGGTGCCCTCGATGAAGCCGTAGTCGGCGGGGTAACTGGTCGAGGTGAACAGCATGCGGTCCAGCCGGATGCGGCCGGTCTCATGGTCCATCTCGTACTTGTTTCGCTCTCCCTTAGGGATTTCGATCGTGACGTCGAATTCCATACTGTTCTCGGCTCCCCTAGCGACTAATGTCGCCATAGTTCACAGGTTTTTGCGACGTCGACGGAAGGCAGGTACCGGGAGTGCGGAACGATCGACTCTGGGCTCTCCTCACCTTGGCCTTGCTCACCCTGTTCGTGCTGGCCACCAGCCTGGTCGCCCGCGACGCGATCGCTGCGCGCCCACCGGAGACCGTGCCTGTTCCCGTCGCGGTCGCAGAGACGGTGCCTCTTCCGGCCGCCGCGGATGCCGAGACCGTGGATCCGGCCCGACTCGCGGATAAGCTCGATGATCCCATGTCGCGGTCGGGCATCGTCGAGGGGCTCTCCGCATACGTCGTCGACGCGGAAACCCACCAGGAACTCTATGCTCACGACGCGGACGAGGAGAGGGTCCCGGCCTCCACCACCAAGATCGTCACCGCCGTGGCCGCCCTGCACGCCGTGGGCCCGGACGCGCGGATCGACACCAGGGTCGTCCGGGGTTCCTCCCCCGACGAGGTCATCCTCGTCGGCGGGGGCGACCCCACCCTGACCGAGACCGACGACCCGGACCGCTACCCGCGTCTGGCTTCCCTCGAGGAACTGGCCGCCGGGACCGCGGACGCGCTGGCCGAGGCGGGCGTGACCACGGTGCGGCTGGGCTACGACGAGTCCGCCTACGCGGGGGACTCCCTGGGCCCCGGCTGGAAGCAGGGCTACGTCGACGAGGGCAGCACCGCCACGGTGCACGCGCTGATGATGGACTGCGGCCGGATCCAGACCACCGAGGTGTGCGGCCTGCTCGACATCGAGGACAAGTACGGTCCGCGGGAGACGGACCCGCCGCTGGCCGCCGCGGAGGCCTTCGCCCGGCAACTGGGCGAGGTGGGCATCACCGTGACGGGTGCGCCGCAGGCCACCCGGGCCGCGGCGGACGCCGAGACGCTGGCGAGCGTGTCGTCTCCCCCGGTGGGGACCCTGGTCGAGAAGATCCTGCTGGACAGCAACAACAACGTCGCCGAGGCCCTGGCCCGTCAGGTGGCGGTCGTCAGGGGCGAGGAGCCCAGCTTCGAGGGTGCGGCGAGGGCCGTCATGGCGGTCATGGACGAACTCGGCGTCGAGGGTGTGCGGGTCAGTGACGGCAGCGGTCTTTCGGTGGACAACCGGATCACCGCGCAGGCGCTGGTGGAGCTGCTGGTGCTCTCGGCCGACCCCGCGCACCCGGAGCTGTATCCGACGCTTTCGGGGCTGCCCACCGCACACGCCACCGGCAGTCTGGACAACCGGTACGCACCGGACGGATCCGCCGGCGCGGGCGCCGGTCTGGTCCGCGCCAAGACCGGAACGCTCAACGAGGTGAGCTCACTCGCGGGCACCGCCTACACCTCGGAGGGCAGGCTCCTGGTGTTCGCGTTCATGGCCAACCATCCCGGTGCGACATGGCAGGCCGTCGACATTCTCGCCTCCACCCTCACCGAGTGCGGATGCTGAGGGGCGGGGCGTCGAGCCGGTGACGGCTCGGATCTCTCGGTACGCGGTCAGGCCGCGGTGGACACCCGCGGGTGCGGGGCGATCATCGAGTTGAGCAGTGCTGCGGCGCCGGAGGGGTCGTTGGCGGGGTGGGTGACGGTCGTGCCGAACGGTCCGCTCCAGATGAACTTGCCGTCGCAGCACCACACGTTGAGACCGGAACTGGTGGAGACGAAGGCGACGTCGGGGGAGCCCGCCTGGTACCAGGGCTTGGTCTGGCCGTCGCTCAGTTCGCAGAAGAGGGCCTCGACCGAACGGTCAGCGCGGAACCCGTGTCTGGGGACGCGGCGCACGCGGGCGGCTTCCGTCAGCTTCACCCGATAGGTCCGTGGATTGTTCAGTCGTGGATGGCTCAAGGCTTCTCCTGCGGGTGGCTTCGGGGCGCCGCGGACCGCGGCGCTCCTCTCCTCCTTCGGCGGCCACTGGCTGTGTCCGCCGCGGTCGCTCCGCCCACTGGGCGGCGGACGACCGAAGGATCATCCTTCTTTACGAGGAACGGATTGCATCGTTACCTCACAGTGATCCTCGAGATCGGGATGCTAGCAGGATCTGCCCGCCGTTAGGAGGGTCTTCGAAATGTAGGCCATGTCACATTGTGATCATCTCGCAACCATGACATGGTGAGTGCTTTGCCTGGTCATTGCCTGTTTTGCGGTTCTTCGGAGCCCCTCCGCCCCCTCTCCGTCGGGAGAGTGGTCAGGACCATTCACACCGTCTTCTCCACACCTGTCGCCCCCTGTGCGCAGGAGGTCCGGAGCACACGGTCCGCCCCGATGCGCCCGCACCCTCCCGACAGACGTGTTTGATCCCTCATCACGGGGAGCGGACCGGACGGACGCGGACCATGCGTTCCGCGGGAGCACCCCCGGAGCGGACCGTGGTCACGGGAGTACGATCGGCGCTGTCGCGCGGTCGGCGGGGAACGGGGGGAACGATGAGTCTGGAGACGTCGCAGCACACCTCTGGACAAGAAAGATCCGATGACAGGACTACTACTGTCCGGCAGGTGGCGAGCGAGCCCCCCGGCGGCGCCCGCGCGTGGCTGGTGTGGGGCATCGCGGCCGTCGTCTACTTCCTGGCCATGTTCCACCGTAACGGCATGAGCGCGGCCGCCCTGCACGCCCAGGAGCGCTTCGACGTCGGTCCGGCTCTGCTGTCGGCCCTGCCCACGGTCCAACTGGTCATCTACGTGCTCTTCCAGATTCCCGCGGGCCTGCTCGCGGACCGTCTGGGACCGCGCCGGTCCCTGGTGATCAGTCTGGGAGTCATGGCGGCGGGCACGGTCCTGTTCGCGGTCGCTCCGGACGTGCGGACCGCCGTCGCGGGACGGCTCCTCATCGGTGCGGGCGACTCCCTGGTGTTCCTCAACGTCATCCGGACCGGTGCCCTGTGGTTCCCCCGGCGGCACTACAGCCTCGTCAGCGCGCTCACCGGACTCGTCGGCGGACTGGGGCAGCTCAGCAGCGCCGTACCGCTGTCGGCGCTGCTGAACGGAGTCGGCTGGGAGGTGTCCTTCCTCGGCGCCGGCGCGGTCAGCCTGCTGACCGGCGCCCTGGTCCTCCTGCTGGTCCGTGACCGCCCCGACGGCCGCCCCGCGCCCTCACACGCCCTCCCGTCGGTGCGGGAGAGCATCGTGGAGGCGCTGTCGCACCGCGGGCCGCGCGTCGGTATGGCCGCGCACGCGGTCATCATGGTGCCGTTCACCGTGCTGGGGATCCTGTGGGGCTACCCGCTGCTGGAGGAGGGTTACGGGCTCTCCGCGCGTACCGCCGGTCTGCTGCTGACCGGAGCGATGGCCCTACCGATGGCTCTCGTGCCGTTCCTGGGCCGGATTCCGGGCAGACACCCGAGCGCCCGCAGGCCGCTGGTGCTGGCTCTGGCCTGGACCGTCACCCTCTCCTGGCTGGGCGTGGTGGCCTGGCCGGGCGGCCTGCCCCCTCTGGCGGTCACCGCGGCGGTGATCGTGGTCAGCGCCTTCGCCACGGTCATGGCTCCGTCGCTCTCCTTCGACTACGCCCGCGACGGCCTGCCCGAGCAGCGCACCGGGACAGCCTCGGGGCTGGTCAACATGAGCGGCTTCACGTCGGTGATGCTCGGCGTGGTGAGCGCGGGAGTCCTGCTGGACCTCACGGGCGCCGACGCGTCCTTCCAGTTGGCCTTCGTGCCCATGGTCCTGCTGTGCCTGGCGGCCTCGGTCACCATAACGGTGTTGCTGCGACGCCCACGCCGGTGAGCCCGGCTCGCGGGGAACCGACGCCGCGCGGTCAGGAGGGGCACACCCGGAAGCCCCGACCGAGGAGGCCGGGGAGCATCGACTCCGGGGAGTTTCCCGTGGCCCCGCCCCGGGAGGCCGGGTGGCCCAGGCCGCCCGGGAACTTCCCCGGAGGTGGGCGTCAGCGCACCCGCACGCACAGGGCCGTGGCGATCGCCGCGATGCCCTCACCGCGGCCGGTGAGACCGAGTCCGTCGGTCGTGGTGGCGGAGCACGAGACCGGCGCGCCGGCCGCCGCCGTGAGCACCTTCTCCGCCTCGTGGCGGCGCGGGGCGAACTTGGGCCGGTTGCTGATGACCTGGATGGCGATGTTGCCGATCTCGTAGCCCGCCGCACGCACGCGTTGGGCGGCCTCGGTCAGCAGCGCCACCCCGGATGCCCCCTTCCACCGGGGGTCGGAGGTGCCGAACTGCGAGCCGAGGTCGCCCAGAGCGCATGCCGAGAAGAGAGCGTCGCAGGCCGCGTGCGCGGCGACGTCGCCGTCGGAATGCCCGCTGACCCCCACTTCGCCGGGCCATTCGAGCCCGGCGAGGAAAAGCGGACGCCCCGACTTGAAGGGGTGAACGTCCGTCCCGACGCCCACCATCGGCAGATCGCGAATCAACTCGGTATTTCTTGGTGTGGTTGGTTAACTGGTGAGAACCTCGTCGAGAAGAGCCTCGGCCTTGTCCTCGTTGGTCTTTTCGGCGAGAGCCAGCTCACTCACCAGAATCTGCCGTGCCTTCGCCAGCATTCGCTTTTCTCCGGCGGAAAGGCCGCGTTCCTTGTCGCGCCGCCAGAGGTCGCGGACGACCTCGGCCACCTTGTTGACATCGCCGGAGGCGAGCTTCTCCAGGTTCGCCTTGTACCGCCGCGACCAGTTCGTGGGTTCCTCGGTGTGCGGCGCCCGCAGCACCTCGAAGACCCGGTCCAGACCTTCCTGACCCACTACGTCGCGAACACCGACCTCCTCGGCATTGTCCGCGGGAACGCGTACCGTAAGATCACCCTTGTCGACCTTCAGAACGAGGTAGATCTTTTCCTCGCCCCTAATGGTTCGCGTTTCGATAGCTTCGATTCGAGCAGCCCCATGATGGGGGTAGACAACAGTGTCGCCGACCTTGAAAGTCATGTGACAAGTACCCCTTCCGCTACTACCAGGATACCACGAACCTGCCACTTAACGCACCTGTCGGATTTGCGAATGCGCAGGTCAATGCCTTAATTGCAGGCTCGACAAAGCGGGCCTGGGCCGCCTGTCGAAGCATCGGGAAAGCACACGCAACACACCCCAGGCCGCTTCTCCTGATAGCGGTGGGAATCTCCTATTCTACCCGCGGCCCCTCAGCTCGGCCACGGTTACACGCAGAACGGGGCCGTGGTCTCACCCACGACCCCGTCATCCTCTGTTCGGATGTCTGCTGTCACACGGGGGTCAGCCCTCCCCGTACGAGTCCTTGGGGCGCTCGCCCGTCACCAGGTAGACGAGGTGGTCGGCCACGTGGACGGCGTGGTCGCCGAACCGCTCGTAGAACCGGCCGGCCAGGGTGACGTCCATCGTGGGCTCCACGCCGTGCTGCCAGTTCGGCGAGAGGATGCGCTCCAGCAGCTTGCGGCGGAGCCGGTCCATGCGGTCGTCGTCCTTGTCCAACTCCCGCGCGGTCTCGACGTCCCGGTTGGCGACCACCTCCCCCGCCTTCACCACCAGCAGTTCGGCCTGGTGGCCCATCTCCAGGACGATCGACCGCAGCTCCGCCGGAATCGCCGAGTCGGGGTGCCGCCGTCGCGCGATCTTGGCGATGTGCACCGCGTGGTCACCCATCCGCTCCAGGTCACCGGACATGTGCAGCGCGGTGATGATGGTCCGGAGGTCCTGCGCGACGGGCTGCTGCCGCGCCATGAGGTCGAAGGTGCTGCTCTCGATCTCCTCGTTGAGTACGTTGAGCCGCTCGTCCCCGGAGATGACCTCCTGGGCCGCGTTGAGATCGGCGTCCAGCAACGCGGTGGTGGCGCGTGCGATCGCGTGTCGGGCCAGCCGGGTCATCTCGACCAGCCGGGTGGAGAGAGCGTCGAGCTCCTCGTGGTATGTGTCGCGCATGGTCTCAATCGTTCCAAGGGGTATCTGAATCACCGAGAAATCTACGGTGAACTCTCAAGAAAACTCGGTTGCGCGGGACCGTCAATCGGGTAACGGGGCGTTCTGTCCGCTTACGATCGAATTGTGGAAGGGGAGTTGCTGGCCGCGATCGCGGGACTCGTCGGGCTCGTGACGGGCGTCGCGGCCGGTCTGGCGTTCCGGATCAGCGAGTCAGATCGTGACCATACCCCCGATCCGGCGCCGCAATCAGGGCTGCCGGCGGGGATCGCCGAGGTGCTCGCGGCGCTGCCGTCGTCCGCGGTCGTCCTGGACTCGACCGACCGCGTTCTGCGGGCGAGTTCGGCGGCCCGCGCCTACCGCATCGTCAGTGGGGACGAACTGCTGATCGGGGAACTGCTCGCCCTGGCCCGCCAGGTGCGCCGGGACGGCGTGATCCGCGAGACCGAGATCGAGGTGGCGGTCCGCAGGTTCGGTCCCGACTCCACCTCCTTCGCGGTCCGGGTGGCTCCCCTGGGCGGCACCGGGCTGATCCTGGTGCTGGCCGAGGACCAGACCGAACGGCGGCGGGTGGAAGCGGTCCGCCGCGACTTCGTGGCCAACATCAGCCACGAGCTCAAAACCCCGGTGGGCGCGCTGTCGCTGCTCGCCGAGACGATCAACGACGCCAGCGACGATCCCGAGGCGGTGCGCCGCTTCGCCACGCGCATGAAGCACGAGGCGGACCGGCTGACCAGCCTCATCCAGGACCTCATCACCCTCTCCCGCATCCAGGGCGCCGAACCCCTGGCCGAACCCGTCGAGGTCGCGCTGGACACCGTGGTCGAGGAGTCGCTGGACGCGGTCCGCACTGCGGCCGACACCAAGAACATCGAACTGGTCTCCGGTGGCGACACGGACGTGCTGACCATGGGCGACGAGGGCCTGCTGATCACCGCCCTGCGCAACCTGGTCGCCAACGCCGTCTCCTACAGTCCCGAGAACACCCGGGTGGCGGTGTCGGTGCAGACCACCGCCACCACGGTGGAGATCAGCGTCGCCGACCAGGGCATCGGCATTCCCCAACAGGACCTGGAACGGATCTTCGAGCGCTTCTACCGAGTGGACGCGGCTCGTAGTCGGGCCACCGGAGGCACCGGCCTCGGCCTGGCGATTGTGAAACACGTCATGACCCTCCACCGGGGGGAAGTGACAGTGTGGAGCAAGGAGGGCGAGGGGTCGACGTTCACGCTGCGTCTGCCCCGGACCGAGACCCCGGAGCCGCCGAGCTCCGACGGCAACACCTATCGGGAGGCAGCACAGTGACGCGTGTACTCGTCGTCGAGGACGAGGAATCCTACAGCGACGCCCTGTCGTACCTGCTCCGCAAGGAGGGCTTCGAGGTCGCCGTCGCCCCGACCGGCACGGTCGCGCTGGAGACCTTCGACCGCACCGGCGCCGACCTGGTCCTGCTCGACCTGATGCTGCCGGGTCTGTCGGGTACCGAGGTCTGCCGCACCCTGCGGCAGAAGTCCAACGTCCCGGTGATCATGCTGACCGCCAAGGACAGCGAGATCGACAAGGTCGTCGGACTGGAACTGGGCGCCGACGACTACGTGACCAAGCCCTTCTCCTCGCGGGAACTGGTGGCCCGCATCCGTGCGGTGCTGCGCCGCCGCGGCAAGGACGACACGCTGCTGCCCACCACCCTGGAGGCCGGCCCGGTCCGCATGGACGTCGAGCGGCACGTGGTGACCGTGCGCGGCGGCCACGTGCAGCTTCCCCTCAAGGAGTTCGAACTGCTGGAGGTGCTGCTGCGCAACGCCGGCCGCGTCCTGACCCGCCCCCAGTTGATCGACCGCGTCTGGGGCGCCGACTACGTGGGCGACACCAAGACCCTCGACGTCCACATCAAGCGGCTGCGCGCCAAGATCGAGACCGACCCCAGCAACCCCCAGTACATCATCACGGTCCGCGGTCTGGGCTACAAGTTCGAGCCGGGGACCTGATCCCGGGCGGCACCGCCGCGGGGCGCGAGCGCTCGGGTGGAGGGGTCCGCTCCCCCGCACCTCCGGACACCGAGGCGGCCGGGTCCACACGGACCCGGCCGCCTTCCGTTCGCCGTGTCGGAAACTACTTGCCCTGGTTCCTGACCGCTTCGATGGCCTCCTTGGCGGCCTCGGGGTCCAGGTACTCGCCGCCCGTCTTGCGGGGGGTGTAGTCGTCGTTCAGCTCGTAGAGCAGCGGGATGCCCGTGGGGATGTTGAGTCCGGCGATCGTCTTGTCGTCGATGCCGTCCAGGTGCTTGACCAGGGCGCGCAGGGAGTTGCCGTGCGCGGCGACCAGCACCGTGCGGCCCGCGGCCAGGTCGGGGACGATCGAGTCGTACCAGTAGGGCAGCATCCGCTCCACGACGTCGGCCAGGCACTCGGTGCGCGGCATCAGCTCCGGCGGCAGGGCCGCGTAGCGGGGGTCGCCGTGCTGGGAGAACTCGTTGTCGTCGGCCAGCGGCGGCGGGGGCGTGTCGTAGGAGCGCCGCCAGACCATGAACTGCTCGTCACCGAACTCGGCGCGGGTCTGGGCCTTGTTCTTGCCCTGGAGGGCGCCGTAGTGACGCTCGTTGAGCCGCCACGAGCGCTTGACCGGAAGCCAGTGCAGACCGGCCTCGTCCAGCGCGATGTTGGCGGTGCGGATCGCCCGCTTGAGCACGGACGTGTGGACCACGTCGGGACGCACTCCCGCCTCGGACAGCAGCCTTCCGCCCTTGCGGGCCTCTTCCTCGCCCTTCACGGACAGGTCGACGTCCACCCAACCGGTGAACAGACCTTCGGCGTTCCAGACGCTTTCGCCATGGCGCAGCAGAACCAGAGTCGACATGTCTCTCAGCCTAGCGACCCGTGTTCCGACGCATCGCGGGGGGCACCGATTGGTCTACGCCAATTCTCCGATGTTTCACTCCTCCCCGTCCCCGTCCGACCCCTCCTCCACCAGGTGGCGGAAGGCCCGCAGGTTGCGCAGACTCGCCCCGCGCCTGGTGCGCCACGCCCACTCCTTGCGGATCGCCGTGGCGAACCCGCGCTCCAGCGCCGGGTTGAAGTTGTCGTCGGAGTAGGAGAGCACGCATCCCAGCAGCCGGTCCACCTCCTGCGGCGTGATCCCGGCCAGCGGCAGCCGCCCGGTGATGTACACGTCGCCCACGTCGTCGGCGGTGAAGGCCATCCCGTACATGTCGGCGCTGCGCCGCATCAGGTAGCGGTAGAACCCGCCCTCGTTCTCGTCCGGACGCCGGCAGAAGAAGCTCTTGACCAGCAGGCTGTGCTCGCCGATGTTCAACCACACCAGCGTCTTGAGCTTGCGCTCACCCGGGAGGGTCACCAGGAAGGCGTCGGACCTGGGCCGTTCGTACTCCAGCCCGGCCTCCTCGAGGGCGGTCTCGATCGCACCGGCCGCGTCGACCTGTTCCTGTGTGGGCATGCGGCTCCTCCTCGGTCTCGTCGTACTCCGTGGTCCTGACGTTCCCGGCCCGCGGCCCTCCTCGTACGGGGGTCACGGGCACGGCACGGTCAGTCGGCACCGTTCCAGGGCGCCCCGGTAGGCGTCCAGCAGTCCGTCGACGGTCGCCTCCCAACTGAGCCCCGAGGCGTGCCGGACCCCCGCGGCCCCCATGCGGTCCCGCCAGGCGGGCTCGGTGACCATCCGGTGCAGGACCCGGGCGTAGTCGTCGGGGTCGTGGCCGTCGATGAGCACCCCCGAGACCCCGTCGTGCACCGCCGTGGGCAGCCCGCCCACGTTGGCCGCGACAACGGGGGTTCCGCACGCCTGGGACTCCACCGCCACCAGGCCGAAGGACTCCGAGTAGGACGGCACGACCGTGGCGGTGGCCGCCCGGTAGTAGTGCGCGAGCTCGGCGCGCGAGCGGGGCGGTTCCAGGCGGACCACATCGGCGATGCCCAGCGAGCGCGCCAGGTCGGACAGCAGGTCGGGTTCGGCGCAGCCGCTGCCGGACTGGCCGCCCACGACCGCGACGACGAGCCGGTCGCGCAGGTGGGGAGCGGTCTCCAGGAGCCGTGCCGACGCGCGCAGCAGCACGTCGGGAGCCTTGAGCCGCTGCACCCTGCCGACGAACAGCAGCAGCGCGGTGTCGGCGGGCAGGCCGAGGCGGCGCAGGGCCCGTGCGCGCGGCCCGGGGGTGAACGTCTCCAGGTCCACGCCGGGGAAGACGGTGGAGATGCGGTTCGGGTCGGCGCCGTAGTAGTTGACGAGCTGGGCGGCCTCGTCGTCGGTGTTGGCGACGAGCCGGTCGGCGAGCGCGACGAGAGCGTCCTCGCCCTTCACCCGCTCCTCGGGCTCGGGGGTGTCGCCTTCGGCCAGCGACATGTTCTTCACCCTGGCCATGGTGTGCATGGAGTGCACGAGCGGCACCCCCCACTCCCGCGCGGCCGACCAGCCGGCCTGGCCGGAGAGCCAGTAGTGGGCGTGCACCAGGTCGTAGTGGCCGCTGAGGTTCTCGGCCTCGGCGCGCAGCACGCCGTGCACGAACGGGCACAGGTAGCGGGACAGAGCCGTCTTGTCGAGCCTGCCGTAGGGACCCGCCGCGATGTTGCGGACGGTGACTCCGGGCGCCATCTCGACCTCGGGAGGCTGCTCGAAGGAGGTGGCGCGGGTGAAGACGTCGACGGCGACACCGCGTCCGGCCAGCCGTTTGGCGACCTCGACGACGTAGACGTTCATGCCGCCCGCGTCGCCGGTCCCGGGTTGGTCGAGCGGGGAGGTGTGCAGACTGATGGCGGCGATCCTGCGGGGCCGCGCCGTTCCGATCTGACACTCCGTGCCCGGAGTCTGTGACGCCACTCGGCTCCCCGTCCCTTCCTGTCCTCGCGCGCTCACCGCGCGCCACACCGGTCAACATTCGCATCGGGGCGCAGTGTTCCCATATTGACCACGGAGGCGCGGCCGCCGGGAACGCGGGGTGGGGATTCTCCGGCGGGCGTCTCCGTCGGGACGTCAGGACTGACGGGGCAATCCGTCGAGCACCTCGGCGAAGACCGCGTACGCCCGTGTGTCGAAAAGAACAAACCGGACATCACGCACATCAGTGGGAGTGTTTCGGACCGTGGTGAGGGCGATGCGCGCGCCGTCGTCCATCGGCCAACCGTAGATTCCGGTGGAGATGGCGGGGAAGGCGACACTGCGCGCTCCCAGTTCGTCCGCGACGCGCAGCGACTCGGCGTAGCAGGAGGCGAGCAGCGCCGAGCGGTCGTGCCCGGCGCTGTGGACGGGACCGACGGTGTGGATGACCCACCGTGCGGGCAGCCGACCGGCCGTGGTGGCCACCGCCCGCCCCGTGGGCAGTCCGTTGCCGTAGCGGCCGGCACGGAGCGCGCGGCACTCGGCCAGGATCTCGGGGCCGCCGCGGCGGTGGATCGCGCCGTCCACCCCTCCGCCGCCGAGCAGGCTGGAGTTGGCCGCGTTGACCACGGCGTCCACCCGTTGTTCGGTGATGTCACCCAGGACCAGTCGGATGCCCATCTCTCCATGATGCGCCGCGTGCCGCCCGAAGTGTCCCAGGAGGCTTTCGGCCACGCTCTTTTACCTAAAGTAGCGACCCATTCCCAGAAAGTGTTTATCAACCCCCTCTTGCTGCGGAACAACCAGTAACAGCCCTGGTCAAAGCCCCTTTTCCCGCACGGAGGGACGTATGCCCAGACCTGAGAGATACGTGTCCAGGTCCGACCTCGGCTGGGGAGTGTCCGGCGCCTCCTCCGCCGACCCGAAGAAGGGCCTGGTGATCCACTACGACGGCTCCAACCAGAGACTCTCCGAGAAACCGCACTCGGCGTGCGCCAGGTACTGGAAGCAGACCCGCAGGTTCCACACGAAGGCCCGGGGCTGGGCGGACATCGGTTACTGCGTGGACGAGGAGACGGAGATCCTCACCGAGGACGGGTGGAAGAACTTCCGGGAGATCAACGAGGGCGACATCGTTCTCACCCTCGACCACGAGACAGGACTCTCCCGGTGGCAGCCCCTCCTGGCGGTGAACGTCTTCCCCGCGACGTTCCGTGAGCTGATCAGGATGGAAGGCCGCGGCCACTCCTCCCTGACCACCGCCGAGCACCGTTGGCCGGTCGAACGGTCCCACCGACGCACGGACACCCGGCACCGGGAGACCACCGAGAGCGGACGGGCCTCCACCGGTCGGGCCAGACGCACGCAGCAGGGCCGGGAACGCACGTGGGCGACCACCGAGACGCTGACCCACCGGGACCGCATCCCGCTGTCAGCTCCCTGCGGGAGCCTGCCGACCGATCCCAAGTGGTCGGATGCCCTCGTCGAACTGGTGGCGTGGTTCTGGACCGGAGGACACGTCGAGCCGCGGAGCGGGAACCGCCTCCCGTGTACGGGAGTAGTCGTCCACCAGCCGGAGAAGAACCCCGAGAACGTCACCCGGATCCGGGGGGCGCTGAACACTCTCCTCGGACCGCCGTGCGCACGCCTCCCCCGCGTGGGAGGCGCCTCGGACGGCGAACCCCGGTGGAGAGAGGCGCACAACGGGCGCCTCGTGGAGTTCCACCTCTCGGCGGACGCGGGCCGCATCCTGCTCGAACAGGCACCCGGGCGGGTCCCCGGTCACGCGTTCCTGCGTTCCCTCACCCGCGCCCAGCTCGAACTGTTCATCGAGGTCTCTCTTCTCGGGGGTGGCCGCACCGTCCCGGCGCGCAACGGCGGGGCGCTCGTTCAGGAGTCGAAGGCGGCCGCGGAGGCGTTCCAGTTCGCCGCGGTCCTCGCGGGGCGCGCGGCTTCGCTGCGGCGCTGCCCACCCACCGCGTCCACGGGCTGCGACACGTGGACGGTCGAGCTGCGGTCCGAGGCGTACCTCTCCCCCAGGGCGGCCGCAGCCCGTGAGTCGGCGTTCGCCATCACCCGGGAGCCCTACGAGGGGCGCATCTGGTGTCCGACCACACCGAACGGAACCTGGTTGGCCCGTCGCTCGGGAACCGTCTACTTCACCGGCAACAGCTACGGGGTCTGCCCCCACGGCTACGTGTTCGAGGGGCGCGGGCTGTACCGGACCCAGGCCGCGCAGCCCGGCGGGAACTCGACCTACTACTCGGTGACGCTCATGTGCGGCCCCTCCGACGAGATCACCGACGCCCAGGTCAACGCCGTCCGCCAGTTGCGCGAGTGGCTCATGGAACCGAGGTCGTCGATCAGCGGAACCGTCAGGGGCCACCGGGACTTCGTGGACACGTCCTGCCCCGGCGACAAGCTCTACCGGATGGTCCGCGACGGAGTCTTCAGCAAACCCGCACGGTGGGGGGGCGCCTCCGCCGGAGAGGAGGACACGGTGCCGCACTACCTCAACATGGCCCAGACCAAGGAGATCACCATCCCGCCCCACAAGTACGCCTCCCTGCGCTGGGACACCGTGTGGACCGACACTGCCGAGATCGCCCACAAGGACGGCCTCGCCGTCATCTCCAGGCCGTGCGACCTCAACGGCGCGCTCTGGCTGGACCTCGAAGGGCTGGCCGAGGGCGAGGACGTCCAGCTGCGCATGGCCGACTGGGAGCGCAAGGCGAAGAAGTACCACCTGCACCCCATCGCCGAGGGAGTCGGCACCGCGGGCCGGACGTTCCCCGCCTTCCCGGTGGTCAACCGGCTCGGTGAGGGCCGCACGATGGACCTGCGCGTCTACAACGTCGGCTCCCGCCCCCTCACCCTGCGCCGCGCCACCTTCAAGGGCCACGTCTGGCTGCACTGACCCCCGCGGACCGTCCCTCCGCGCTCCCTCCCCGGGGCGCCAGGCTCCCACCCCGTTCCTCTCCCCGATCCGCCCCCCTTCCCGTTTCCGTATGTCCGTCAGACCGGGAGGTCACCATGCTCACGTCCGTCGTCCGCACGATCGTGCCGCTCGTCGTCGGCGCGCTCAGCACCCTCACCGCCACCCACCTCGGTGTGGAACTGCCGGAGGCGGTGCTCACCGAGGCCGTCACCGTCCTCGTCGCGGGTGTCTACTACACGACCGTCCGCCTTCTGGAGGAGCGCGTCTCGCCCGCCTTCGGCCGCGTCCTGCTGGGCCTGGGGCTGCGCGGGAGGCCGGAGTACAACGTCGCCTGAGCCGTTCCGCCACGGGACTCCCGGACAGCCGTCGCACCGTGTCACCGACACTTCTCCGCAGCGTTTCACACGCTACGGACCAGGGGGGACTTCGCCGGGAATCTCGTGGCGGCCAGTGCGTCCACCGTGCGGGCAGCACGTCCGCCGGCGGGCCGGGGCTGTCGCCGAGGCGCGGCTGCTCCACCTCTTTTGGGGGCGCCGACACAGCCGGGGCCCCTGGAGTCCTCGACCCACCGTGCCGGTGGACGGGGCACGTCGCTGTGCCCGGATCGGTCGTCAGGCACGGGGCACCGCGCACGTACCCTGCCGCCCCGCACCGTCGGGAGCGGATGCCGCGGGGTCTGCCCGGGTCGCGCATCGGAACTCCCCCCTCCTACAGCGCGTAGTACTACCGCCGGTAAACTGGCCCTCATGAAGAACAGGCTCGGCGACCTTGAACGTGCGGTGATGGATGTACTGTGGGAAAGAACCGAGCCAATGACGGTTCGGGAAGTGGGGCGCGCCCTGGCGGACCGCGACCTCGCCCACACGACCGTCATGACGGTGCTCGACCGACTCGCCAAGAAGGGAGTCGTGCATCGCACCCGTGAGGGACGCGCGTGGCGATACCGCCCGGCCGCCAGCCGGGAGGCCTACGTCTCGGAACTGATGCTCGACGCGCTCGGCCAGACCGGGGACCGCGATGCCGCACTGGCCGCCTTCGTCCGTTCCATGAGCGGCCCGGAGGCCGAAGTACTTCGCCGCCTCCTCGCGGAGGGCCACGAGGAAGGCGACAGATCAAGGATGTAGTCGCATGGTCGTTGCCGCACTGCTCACAGCGATCGCAGGCGGCTGCCTTCTCGCCGCCTTCCTCCTGCTGGGCGCCCGGTGGCCCGCCCGGGGCCCGCACGTCGCCGTTGTCGCCTGGCAGGCGTTGGGGCTGGCGTGGGGAGTCTCCGTCATCGGCGCCCTGCTGGCCTTCGGTCTGGCGCCCTACGACCAGGGTGTGCTGTACGGCCTGACCGCCCTGATCCGGGACGCCGCCGCGAACGGGCTGCGCCTGGACGCCCTCCTGGAGGGGCGCCTCGCCGCGACCCGGGTGGCCGCCCTCGTCGCGGCCGCCGGACTGACCCTGATGCTCTTCTGGGGCCTGGCGGTCTCCTTCATCCAGGTGGTACGCACCCGCCGCCGCCACCGGGCACTCCTCGAACTGGTCGCCCACGACCACCCCGAGGTGCCCGGAGCCCGCGTGCTCGACCACCCCGCGGCGGCGGCCTACTGCCTGCCCGGTGTACTGAACTCGCAGATCGTCATCAGCGCCGGAGCACTGGAGGTCCTGGACCGCCGGGAACTCGCCGCGGTGCTGTCCCACGAGCACGCGCACCTGCGCCAGCGGCACGACCTCGTCCTCCTGCCGTTCTCCTCGCTGAAGCGCGCGTTCCCCCGACTCCGGTTCATGGAACGGTGCTACAACGCCGTGGCGTTGCTCATCGAGATGTGCGCCGACGACCACGCCCGCCGCCGCCACTCCCCCCGGGAGCTCGCGACGGCACTGGTGCGGTTCGGCAGTGCGGGCGGCGCGGCGATCCCCGCCGGAGCCATGGCGGTGGTGCCCAACGAGCAGCAGCCCGAGGTGCTCGCCCGCGTCTCCCGACTGCTCAACCCGGCGGCACTGTCCCGTCGGGCCACCGCGACCGTGCTGGCCGGGTCGGCCTCCCTCATGACCGCGACCTTCACCCTCTGGCATCTGCCCATGTGACAACGGATTCTCGGGCACGATCCGCGCCGGTCGTGCGTTTAGTCTGAAGGCAGGTTTCTTTCCCGAGGTAAAGGCCGGGTGCTCGCGTGTACGCCATGGGCTTCTTCGCTCTGCTGTTCAAGGTCATCTACCTGGCGACCTTCGTGACGTCGCTGTACGGGCTGATCG
Source organism: Thermobifida halotolerans (assembly GCF_003574835.2). Classification (NCBI taxonomy): domain Bacteria; kingdom Bacillati; phylum Actinomycetota; class Actinomycetes; order Streptosporangiales; family Nocardiopsidaceae; genus Thermobifida; species Thermobifida halotolerans. Next base: position 4,150,354 of record NZ_CP063196.1, read on the forward strand.
AGGCCGTCCGCACCCCCGCGGCGGCGTTCCCCGCGATGGACAAGCAGACCAAGGGACTGTGGGTGGGACTCCTCGGCGCCGGCACGGTGGTCTCGTTGGCCGCGCTGATGGGTGCCTTCGCTTTCCTGACGATCCTGGCGCTGGCCGCCGCCCTGATCTTCCTGATCGACGTGCGGCCCGCGGTGCGCAGCATCAACCGCCCCGGCGACGGCCCCTACAGCTCCTGGTAGCGGCTCACTGGAGCAGGTCGCTCTCGGCCGCCCAGGTGTTGCAGGCTCCGGGGGTCTGGCGGTCCAGTCCCCGCTCCAGCCACAGCACGCTGTTCCGCGCCGAGCCGTGCGTACGCTCGGCGTCGGTGCTGCCCTCGCGGTCCGCGGTGACCGCCGCGTCGTCGAGGAGCGTCCGGCGCTCGGCGTCCCCGATCGGGTAGGTGACGCTCACCGAACCGAGGAAGACCCCGGCCAGGCAGTTGGCCTGGAGTTCGCTGCGGCGGGTCCAGGCGCTCTGCTCCGCCGGGTCGCTCTCCGTGCGGCGGCGTTCGTGGTAGTAGTCCAGGATTCCCGCCTCGCCCTGCACGTGGTGCCCGTACTCGTGGGCGAGCAGGGAGGCGTAGACGACGCTGTCGGTGCTGCTGTGCCACTTGTCGACCACGTCGCGTACCCCGATGTAGACACTCTCGCTGGCCCGGCAGTAGAAGCCGCCCGCGGCCGACGGGTAGTCGCGGCACGGACTGCTTCCGGCCTCCTCCCAGAAGACGCGCTCCGGCGGCTGGAAGTCCAGCCCCGCCCTGGCGAACTGGGTGGCCCAGGCCTGGTCCAGGCAGTCCGTGACGGTGTCGAGGAAACGCCTCATGGATTCGGGGTCGTCGACGTCGAGTGCGGGAGCCGGGCAGGGCAGCGGGGCCAGTCGTCCGGTCGAGTAGAGCGGGTTGTGGACGAGCACCGCCTCGCCGGTGAACTCCGATCCCAGCCCGCCGACCGCTCCCCGCTGCTCCGGTCCGCCGGTCGCGGCGGGCGCCTCCTCCTGGGGCGCCCGGCTCGGCAGCAGGGCTCCGGTCACCGGCGCGCCGATTCCCTCGACGCTCTGTCCCACCAGGATCGCCAACGCCAGGACGGCCACGCCGATCGCCGCGAGGCGTCCGGCGCCGCGCGCCCTGCCCTGCGTTGTCCGGCCGTGTGCCCGTTCCACGTTCGTCCTGGCTCGTCCACCGGCGTGCCGGTCAGTCGACCAGTTCCTCCTCGGCTTCCCACGTGTTGCACGCCGCGGGGTCCCTGCGGTCCATGCCGTGGCTGGTCCACATCTGACCGTTGACTGCGCTGCCGTGCGTGCGACTGTCGCCCCGGTCCGCGCGCAGTGCGGCGTCCTGCATGATCTCCTCGCGTTCCGACTCCTCGATGGGAAAGCTACTTCCCACCGACCCCAGGAACACCCCGCTGAGGCAGTTGGCCTGGAGTTCGCTGCGGCGGGTCCACTCGTCGTGGTTCTCGCCGCCGCCTCCCCTCGCCTGCTGGTACTGCGGCAGGATTCCCGCCTCACCCTGCACATGGTGACCGTACTCGTGACCGAGCAGGAAAGTGTAGGCCGCGGCCTGGTCGCTGTGTCCGGAATCGGCCACGATGTCCTCCACGCCGAGGTACAGGCCCTTGTTGGCGTAGCAGTAGAACGCCGAGGTCCCCTCGACCGGATAGGTGCCGCACGGACTCTGCCCCGACGCGTACCAGTAGATCCGGTTCGGCGGGTCGAACGACACTCCCGCGTCCGCGAGGTGCGTTCCCCACGCCTCGTCGAGGCAGTCGGTCACCTCGTGCAGGAAGAACTCCATCGACTCGGGGTCGTCGGCGTCCAACTCCGGGGCCGGGCAGGTGACCGACCGCAGTTCACCGCTCAGGTAGAGCGGGTTGGTGCTCAGGGTCTCCCGGGACAGGGTTACGGTCTCCTCCCCGGACGTGGCCGCAGGTCGGGCCGTCTCCGCCACGGGGCGGGGTCCGGTGTCGAAGAGCGCGGCCACCAGCACGAATCCGGCCAGGGCGACGGCGGCCAGCCCCATGACCAGGACGACGGAGACACCGATCCCCAGAGGGCGCGGTCGTGGCCTGCCCCTGTGGACGGGCAGTGTGTACTCGACGGCGTGGCCCCGCCTCCTGTTCGGTGTCCTCACGTTGGTCGATCTCCTCACCCGCTTCTCCCATGGCCGACCCGCTCGGGTGACTTTTCGATTATGCCTGGACAAAAGGGATGACCTCCGCCCCACCTGCCTCTTCTCCCGAAGAGGTCAGAACGGTCGGTAGGCTCACCGTGTGCGATGCGGTGGGCGGGACAGGCGAGGGAGATGATGACGGGAACAACGGCCGGGACAGCCCTCCTCGGCGTTGCCGCCATCGCGTCCTCCGGCGTGCTGCTGGCGGCTCTCCCGGCGTCCGCCGCTTCCCACGATCCGCAGACACACACCATCCAGCAGGGCACGGTCCCCGACGGGCAGACCGTCAACGAGATCTCCCTGCGGCTGGACGACGGAGGTGTGCTGCACGCCCAGGAGCGCATCACCTTCGGCGGCGGCGGTCCCGCGGAGTTCACCCGGACCTTCGAGCTGAGGGAGCCCTACGACACCGACCACGACCGGCTGTACGAGGTCACCGACCTGACCGCCCAGAGCGGAGACGGCCGTCCGGTGGAGATCACCGTCGACGAGGGCGCGGCCACCATGGACGCCAGGCTGGACGTGGCCGGAGCCGAGGTCGTCATCGTGGACTACCGGGTCGAGGGCACGGTCAGCGAGGTCGGCAACCGGTTGGAACTGGAGTGGACGGCGGTCGGGGGGTACAGCGACTTCGTCGAGGAGACGACGGTGGTCGTGGACGCCCCGGCTCCCCCGCAGGCGCTGTCGTGCGCGGCGGGCGAGCCGTTCAGTTCCATCTACTGCACCTCGTCGGACATGGGCGGACCCCAGGCGCTGGTCGCCCGTTTCCTACAGACCGACCTGGACGTGGGGCAGTCGCTCGACATCGTGGTGAGCTATCCGAGGGGCAGCGCGCCCAGCACCCTGATCCTGGACCGCACCTGGTCGTTGACCTCGGCGTTCGCGATCACCCCCGCGACGGCGGGAGTCTTCGGACTGCTGCTGGTGGTGCTGGTCGGCGGGCTGGTACTGCTGATCTGGGTACGCGGCCGGGACGAGCGGGCGCTGCGCTCGGAGGCGCGGAAGGCCGACCACGCCCCGGTGGAGCCGGGCGTGGGCGGGAACCTGCGCTTCCACCCGCCGGACAACGTGCACCCCGGGCAGATCGGCACCCTCATCGACGAGCAGGCCGACGTGGTGGACATCACCGCGACCGTGGTGGATCTGGCGGTACGCGGCTACCTGCGCATCGAGGAGCTGCCGCACGCACGCCACGCCTCGGTGGACTGGCTGCTGACCCGCACCGGTCAGCGCGGCGAGGACGCGCTGTTGCCCTACGAGCGGCTGCTGCTGGGCGCGCTCTTCCAGAGGGGTGACCGGGTCCGGCTGTCGGAGCTGGGCGAGGGGTTCGCCGACCGGTTGGCCGAGGTGCGCGAGGAGCTGTACCGCGACATGGTGCGGCTGAAGTGGTTCGCGCGCCGCCCCAACCGGGAGCGCAACCAGTGGACGACCGTGGGGATCGCGTTGACCCTGCTCGGCGGGGTGGTCACCGTACTGCTGGCGGTCTTCACGCACGCGGCGTTCACCGGGCTCGCGCTGGTCCTCGCGGGCGCGGCGGTGACCGTGGGAGCGCAGTACGTGCCCGCCAAGACCAAGTTGGGCAGTGCCGTGTTCGCGCACGTCGCGGGGTTTCGGGCCTATCTGCTGCGCGCGCGGGTCAACGACATCCCGTCCGACCGCCGGGTCCACCTGTTCTCCCGCTACCTGCCGTACGCGATCATCTTCGACAACGTCGAGCACTGGGCGCGGATTCTGGCGGCCGCGGGGGCGGAGGAGTCGCACGGCCGGGGCCTGTTCTGGTACCACGGGCCGCAGGACTGGGATCTGGACGACTTCGCCGACTCCATCAAGGCGTTCACGTTGACCCTGTCGGGTGTCATCTCCAACACCCGGCAGTTCCGGGCCCTGGGATGAGTGGAGGAGGAGTCTCATGCGTGCGGTGGTGCAGCGGGTCAGCCACGCCTCGGTGACGGTCGACGGCGAGGTCGTCGGAGCGATCGAGGAGCCGGGGCTGCTGGCGCTGGTGGGCGTGACCCACACCGACGGGGCGGCGGAGGCCGCCAAACTGGCCCGCAAGCTGTGGACGCTGCGCATTCTGGAGGACGAGCGGTCGTGCTCCGACGTCGCGGCGCCGCTGCTGGTGGTCAGTCAGTTCACGCTGTACGGCGACGCCCGCAAGGGGCGCCGTCCCACCTGGCAGGCCGCCGCGCCCGGTCCGGTGGCCGAGCCGCTGGTGGACCAGGTGGTCAAGGAACTGCGGGGGCTGGGGGCCCGGGTGGAGACGGGAGTGTTCGGCGCGCGGATGTCGGTGTCGCTGACCAACGAGGGTCCGTTCACCGTCCTCGTGGAGGTCTGAGAGACGACGGGACGTATCAGTCCTGTAAAAGCGATCTTCCCCTTCAATACCGAACGTGTTAGATTCATCACCGGTCGCACCGATGGGAGCGCTCCCGACCGTGCTGACCGGACCGACAGGCTGAGGGGGCACGTCGGTCGCGCAACAGGAAGACAACCGTCGCGCGAAAGGAAACACCGATGACGGAAGTCCGTCACCGTCCCCCTGGGCGAGCCAGGCGCTCGCTCGGCCTCCTCCTCAGCTCCGCACTGGCCGCCGCCACCCTGTGGGCCACGGCCTCCCCGGCCCACGCCGAGGACACCCTGCGGGACCTCGCCGCCCAGAACGGCGGGCGCCACTTCGGGGCCGCGATCACCTACAACCCGCTCAACAACGACTCGCAGTACCGCGACATCGCCGCCACCCAGTTCAGCGCGGTCACCCACGAGAACGAGATGAAGTGGGAGTCGCTGGAGCCCCAGCGCGGCCAGTACAACTGGAGCCAGGCCGACTCGATCATCGACTTCGCCAAGTCCAACAACCAGATCGTGCGCGGCCACACCCTGGTCTGGCACAGCCAGCTACCGTCCTGGCTGAACAACGGAGGCTTCTCCGGCACCCAACTCCGGTCCATCATGGACAACCACATCGAGACCGTGGCCGGGCGCTACAGGGGTGACATCTACGCCTGGGACGTGGTCAACGAGGCGTTCAACGAGGACGGCTCGTTCCGCAACTCGATCTGGTACCAGGGCATGGGCGTCGACTACATCGCCCACGCGTTCCGCAAGGCCCACGAGGTCGACCCCAACGCCAAGCTGTACATCAACGACTACAACATCGAGGGCATCAACTCCAAGAGCAACGGCCTGTACGACCTGGTGGTCGACCTGCTCGACCAGGGCGTCCCGATCCACGGCGTCGGCATCCAGAGCCACCTCATCGTCGGCCAGGTGCCGTCCACGTTCCAGCAGAACATCCAGCGCTTCGCCGACCTGGGCCTGGACGTGGCGATCACCGAGCTGGACATCCGCATGCAGATGCCCGCCACGGACTCCAAGCTGCAGCAGCAGGCCAACGACTACCGGGCCGTGGTCAACGCCTGCCTGGCGGTGAGCCGCTGCATCGGCGTGACGGTCTGGGGCATCGACGACGAGCGCTCCTGGGTTCCCTACACCTTCGACGGCGAGGGCGCCCCGCTGCTCTACGACGGCCAGTACAACCGTAAGCCCGCCTGGTACGCGGTCTACGAGGCGCTCGGCGGCACCACCGACCCCACCGACCCGCCCACCGACCCCACCGACCCGCCGACCGACCCCACCGACCCGCCGACCGATCCCCCCGGTAACGGCGGCCCCTGCGACGTGGACTACACCGTGGTCAACGACTGGGGCAACGGCATGCAGGGCTCCATCACCATCAGCAACACCGGATCGTCCCCGATCAACGACTGGACCCTGCGGTTCACCCTCTCCGGCGTGACCATCTCCAACGGCTGGAACGGCGACTGGTCCCAGAGCGGCTCCCAGATCACCGTGAACGCCCCGTCCTGGAACCCCACCATCCAACCGGGACAGAGCACCCAGCTCGGCTTCGTCGCCAGCAAGAGCGGCAGCACCGCCGCACCCACCCAGTTCACCGTCAACGGAGCCACCTGCTCCTGACCCGATGAACAGACCGGGGCCGCCACACCAACGGTGCGGCGGCCCCACCTCCATGTCCGGGGGCCCTGGTCCCAGGAGCCTCCACCGGCGTCTTCGGCCCCTGCCGAGGGCAGGGGCAACAAGGTCAGTAGACCAGTGCCTGAGCGCCGTCGGCCATGACCTCCTCGACGAAGGTGGGGGCGCCCGCGATGCGCACCCCCTTGACGAGGTCGTCCTCGGTGAGCGAGCGCCGTGCCGCGCACTGGGTGCAGACGGTGACCCGGCCTCCCGACAGCACCACGTCGAGCAGGTCGCCGAGCGGTGCCGCGTGCGGCAGCTCGAACTGCTCCGCCCGCCCCGGAACAGCCAGCCAGCTGGCCTCCCCGGTCAGCCAGAGCGACACCCGCACCCCGCTCGCCACCGCCGCCGCCGCGACCGTGAACGCCTGGTTGCAGCGTTCGGGGGAATCCTCGCCAGCGGTCGCCTTGATCACCAACACGCGTTCCATGCCGTCAGCGTAACGCCCGCCCCACCGGGATTCTCCCGATTCACCACGGTTGATACGTTCTGTCCACCACGGCTCGCCCGGCGGCCGGCGTGTCGCGCACCCTGGGCCTTCCCGGTCGGCCGGGGGCCACGGCGACACGGGCGCGCAGCGCCGGGGCAGGACGTCACCCGGTTGCCGGGGCCGTGTCGTCGGACGGTTCCGCGCCGAGGATCTCGGCGGCGCGGGCACGCGGCGCCGGACCGAGCGCGGCCGACGCCGCGGCCAGTCCGGTACGGACGCCGTCGGGGGCGTGCGGAAGGTGGCGGGCGACCACGGCCCAGGCACGCTCCCGGATCGCGGTGTCCTCGTGGCCGAAGACGTCGGCGGCGGCCAGCACCACGGCCCCCGCGCGGGAGGGGTCGCGCCGGGCCGCCCGGTCCAGCCAGGTCAACTGGGCGCGTACCAGCTTCTTCTCGGTGCGGAGCAGCGCCGACCGGGAGGCCTCGACGAGGTGCTCGGTGCCGAGGAGGCCCGCGTCGTCCAGCGCCCGCAGCCTCTGCTGCGCAAACCCCGCGACGGTGGAGTGGGATCCGGGCAGCAGGCGCAGCAGTGTGGGTACCCGCTCGGCGCACTCCTCGTCTGTGGGGTCCAGGTGGGCGAGCACTTCGAGGCAGTAGCCCGCCCGGCTCGGCCGACCACCGCGCACCAGGCACGCCAGGACCGCGTCGAGGAGAGGGGCGCGGTCGACGCGCCCCTCCCCGGCGAGCGCGGCCAGCGCCCAGGGCCACCGGTCGGCGTCCTCCGCCTCGTAGGTCCACAGCAGGGCGACGCTGTCGTCGTCCTGGAAGATCCAGGGCAGCAGCGCGTCGAGGAGGGGGTCCTCGCGCAGGCGGTCCAGCAGCGTGTCGGGATAGTCCCGGCTGCTGATCCCCTCGGCGCAGTACCGGGGCGGGTACTCGATGCCGCGCATCCAGGCCCGGACGAAGTCGCCATGAGTGGGTACGGGGCGTCCCGACTCCACCATCATCTCCCTGGCCAGGGGGAACCAGAAGCGTTCGAGGCCGGGATTGCGTCTTTCGGCGATCCGGTCCGCGAAGTCGGCCCGCCACTCCTCGGGGCGGTCGGCCAGAACCCCGAGCAGCCAGAGGGCGTCGGGATAGCTCGTGTCCGCCCGCTGCAGCTTGGTGTGGCGGACCCACCGCGCCGCCGCCGCCGCTTCCCGCTCGCACACCGCCCCGGCCAGGAGCAGGGCCAGTTTGAGGCGTCTGTCGTGGACGCGCTCCCCCCGTGTTCCCGGGCGCTCCGGCCAGTCGGACGCCCGCAGCGGCCGCAGGAACCGCTTCAGGTAGGGCACGCAGGAGTGCCGGTCCCGCTCCGACAGCGCGGCCAGCCGCGCCAGCAGACCGCCGCGGTCGGTCTCGGCCACGGCGACGAGCACGCCCATCGCCTCGGGGGTGAGCTTCTCCACCGCCTCGTCCAGGACCTCCCGTTCCTCGGGAAGGAGTCTCCGGGCTCCGTCCGGTGAGACGCCGGTGCGTCGGGTGAACCGCGGCAGCGGGTCCACCGGATCGTCGATCGGCGGCTCCGGTGCGGGGATCGTGCTCATCGGCTGCTCCCTTCCTTTTCGGCGGCGCTGCCACGGGTGACGCGCACGGCCGGGGCGGGTGAGCACGGCCCGCGCCCGCCCCGGTACCTCGCCCACCACGGGCAGACGCGGCCACGCCGCGCCCGCGACGCGGACCCGGGCACGCGCTCGGCGTCGACGGCGGCCGGGTCACCGAAGCGGTGGGCCGGGGGCCGCCGGCAACTGTGGGCCTGCACCGCGCCGGTCATGGCCGGGATCATAGGGGCGGGTGGTGACAGACCGGGCCGGCTCAGCTCCGGTGCGGCCAGGGCATGATGCGGCCGTCCTGCTCCAGCCGGTGGATGAACTCCCAGCTCACCTTCGCGTCGGGATCCCACCAGGGGTGGAAGCTCCCGGGGACGCGCGGGTCTCCCACGCCCAGCGTGTCGACGAGGAGATCCACCAGTCCCGGCTGCATCCAACGCAGGCAGGCGTCGGTGGCCTGGGCATAGGTCAGGGACTCGCGGACGGTGATGAGCATCCCGTACCGGTGCCGGGTGAGCAGGAACGGCACGCACGGTGGAAGCGGGCTGTAGGTGATGGACAGTCTCGGCGGACGGGGACTCGCTCTCGGATGACCGTGGGGAGGAGTGGACACGTTGCAGACCTTTTGTCATGGTGTGGGGCGCGGCGGTCGCCCGAGGGGTTCAGGGCTTCCCGCGTGTCCGTCCCGATCCCGAGCGACCAGCACACTGCGTTTTGTAACCATTCTTACATCTCATGGCTGCTGAGGGGACAAAAAGCTTCGTCGGCCCCGAGTGTCGGTTTTCTGTCCGGGCGTCCACAGCGTCCCACGCCCCCGTCCGACACCGCCGCTCAGCACGAAGCGCCGTTGCCGCTCATGCGGCGCCTCTTCTCCCGGTGCACCACGAGCAGCGCCTGGACGCGGGCGGTCTCCAGGGCCTGCTCCACGAGTGCGCGCGCCTCCTCCTCCGGCATGTCGGCGGTGTCCGCCCGGAGGTCGACGTAGATGCGCTGCAACAACTCCTCGTTGCCGAGGAGGTAGCGGCGGGTCTCCGTCCCCTGACTCTCGTCGCGGACCACGGAGATGAGGTCGTTGACCTCCTCGGGGACTCCTCCCGCGGCCATGCGCTCGATCGACCCGCGCGTCCACCCCAGTTTGAACTCCAGCTTGGCGCACAGGTCCCGGCTGAACCGGGAGCGCCGTCCGCTCTCCAGATCCTGCAACAGCCGAGGGGGGATCTTCGGGGTCTGCTGGGCGAACTCGGCCTGACCGCATCCCAACTCCTCGCGGCGGGCTCTGACGGCCGCCCCGATGGAAGCCGTATGTTCGCCGAAGTCGATGCTGGGGCGGGCCATGTTCGTCGATCTCCTTCGATGCCGGGGGACGTCGGGTAATGCCGGTCATTCCCGCTGACGACCCCTCCCAATACCGCCGCCGACCCTATTGGACGAACCACCGCGGTAACCGGGGGAACGCGGTCCGCAGTACTCGGCCGAAGTGGCGATTCGACACCTATTGGTCGGCTGAGAACCGATATGGTTTCTCCAGCGATTGTCATCGCCTCTCTCCGCGACACACGCCCCGCGCGTCATGGGGCGGCTTCGGTTGCTGAAACCCCACGCCGGTCATCAGAACGGCGGGTTCCCCCGCGGTTCGTCGCGAGATCCGGACGACTGTGAAAGAGGCATGTCCGTGACCCAGAAGGTTCGCCTCACCTGCCCCCTGGGGCGCAAGTACGTCGGACTGTGGGGCGGCGCGGCGCTGGCGGCACTCGGCGGGGTCGTCATCGCGCTCGAACCGGCCCACTGGGCCAACGTGGTGTTGGGTGTGCTGGTCATCGTCGGTGGCCTGGTCCTGCTGTGGCTCGGCCTCCGCGCCAAGGCTCCCGTGCTGGAGATCGACGACCAGGAGTTCTGCTACGCCCGCGGACGCTACGTGGTTCGCATTCCGTTCACCGAGATCGGTTCCTACTACCTGCTGCCGGGCCGCACCCGCTCGCTCGGCCTGTGCGACACCACGGGGCGCCCGCGGGTCTTCCCGTCCGTGGAGGGCCGCCGCGCCGGACGCCCCTACCTGCCGCTGACCGGCCTGACCTCGCCCGCCAAGGTGGACGAGTTCATGAGCACCGCGGGTATCCCGCCGCGCGACCGGTCGATCACCTCGGGTTCCTGACCCGCCGCACAGAGCAGATCGACGGTGGGCCGCCCCTGGACGGACAGGGGCGGCCCACCGTCCTCTCCGCTCCGGCACCCGGCGGGACGGGGCTTCCGGAAGGCTAGAACTGGAGGTCGGCTCCCGCGTCACCGAGGGTGCGCTCGATGAACTCGGGGTTGGCGGCCAGCCACTCGCGGGCGCCGGCCTGCGGGTCGTCCTCGTGGTCGGCGAGGACGGCCTGCTCCAGGGCGCTCAGCTCCTCGTCGCTGAGTTCGAAGTTGCCCAGCCACTCGGTCAGCTCGGGGAAGTCCTCGCCGAAGCCCGCGCGGCCGACCGCGTGGATCTCCTCGGCGCCGCCCATCGCGCCCTCGGGGTCCTCCAGGTCCTTCAGGTCGTACTGGGCGTAGGCGATGTGCGGCCGCCACAGGGTGACCACGATCGGCTCCTCCTCGGCGATCGCCGAGTCCAGCTCGGCGAGCATCGCCGCGGTGGAGGACTCGATCAGTTCGTAGTCGTCCAGGCCGTAGGTGGGGATCGCCTCCTCCTTGGTGGTGCGCACCAGGCCCGACCCGGACTCGATGCCGACGATCCGGCCGTCGAACATGTCGGCGTTGTCGGCCAGGTCGGCGATGGAGTCCACGTCCTCCACGTAGGAGGGGACGGTGAGGGTCAGCACGGCGTTGTCGTACCAGACGCCCAGGTCCTCGACCTGGTCGCCGTACTCCTCCCAGTAGTCGGCGTGGGTGGCGGGCAGCCAGGTGTCCAGGAACATGTCGATGTCGCCGTTGGCCACACCCTGGTACATGGGGGCCACGTCGACCTCGGTGATGGTCACCTCGTAGTCGAGCTCCTCCAGGATCACCTCCCACATGTGGGTGGTGGCGATGGCCTCCTCCCACGGGATCAGGGCGATCTCGATCTCCTTGCCGCCGCCCTGGCCCGCGTCCTCGTCTCCGCCGCCCGCCAGGCCGCTTCCGCCGTCTCCGCCGCAGGCGGTGGCCAGCAGGACCAGCGAGGCCAGCCCGGCGGTGACCGAGGTCAGGCGTCGGGTGCGCTTGGTGGGTTTCACGTGGTGTTCCCTTCTCTTCCGGTGCGTCGCGTTTCCGTGCGGGGTGGGAGGCGCGTTCCGCCGCGCGTTCGGGCGCACGGCGGCGCGGTCTGCTGTCCGCGCTCAGGCCGCTGCCGCGTGTTCGGCCCGGGCCTGCGGGGACCTGCGGGTGACGGCGGCGGTGAGCCGGTCCAGGAAGATCGCGAGGATGACGACGGCGATGCCGCCCTCGAAGCCGAGCGCGCCGTCGTTGCGGGAGATGCCCTGGTAGACCTGGTTGCCCAGGCCGCCCGCGCCCACCATTCCGGCGATGACCACCATGGACAGGCCGAGCATGATCACCTGGTTGACGCCCGCCATGATCGTGGACAGCGCCAGCGGCAGTTGGATGCCGGTGAGGATCTTGCCGGTGGGGGCGCCGAACGCCTCACCCGCCTCGACGAGTTCCCTGTCGATCTGCCGGATTCCCAGTTCGGTGAGGCGCACGCCGGGCGGCATGGCGAAGATGACGGTCGCCACGACGCCGGGGACGGCGCCCAGGGAGAAGAAGAAGATCGCGGGGATCAGGTAGACGAAGGCGGGCATCGTCTGCATGAGGTCCAGGACCGGTTTGACGATCCGGCTGACCACGGTGCTGTAGGCGGCCAGGACTCCGATCGGGATGGCGACGACCACGGCGATGAGGCTGGCCACCAGCACCAGGGACAGCGTGGACATGGCGTTGTCCCACTGTTCGATGCTGATGACGACGGTGAGCGCCACCAGGGAGAACACGCCCAGCTTCCAGCCCGCCACCGCCCACGCCAGGGCGCTGAGCAGCAGCATCATGAGGGTGGCCGTGGGCTGGCCGATCACCTCGGGCAGTGCGCCGAACAGCAGCCAGCCGCACAGGATCGTCGCCAGCCAGCCGCCGGCCACGACGCCGACCGTCGCCAGCCGGGTGCGGTTGACCGCGGCCACGCCCACCAGTGCGGCGAGCGCGACGATCCCGATGACCAGGTTGGCCTCCACCCCGTCCTGGCCGAACAGGGCCATCGCCCACAGGAAGAGCTGGGGCGGCGAGTGGTTGATGATCGTGTTGCCCAGCTCGAACGCGGCCTGTCCGATGTAGAGGGCCACGGTCGTGGCTGCGATGACGAGCACCGGGATGAGGTGGACGCGCACCAGGACCACGGCCAGGACGGCGACCGCGATGGCGGTCAACTGGGCGGCCTGGGGTTCGACGAGGAACTCCCGGAGCGTGGTGACCGACCAGTCGATGACGGCGCCGATGCCCTCGAAGACCGCGCCGAAGTTGGTTTTGAGCCACTCGTTGAGGGCCTCGAAGCCCTCGCCGATGGGCAGGCGCGGCGGGAACGGGAGGAACCAGTCGATGACCGAGGAGAGCCAGCCGAGGACGACGCTCATCGGCGGGCCTCCTCGCGCCTGTCGCCGCTCGCGGGCTCGGGCACGGCGTCCTCGGGCGCCGCGAGCGCGGACAGGATCGTGGTCGGGGAGACCGCGCCGATCACCCGGTCCCTCTCGTCGACCACGGCGAGCGGGCCGTCGCAGGCGGCCACGCGGTGGAACAGCTCGGCGACGGGCGCGTCCGGCTCCACCCGCTCCCAGTCGGCGGCCTCGGCCCTGGACGCGGGCTCCATGACGGAGGCCGCGGTCAGTACGCGGCTGCGGTCCACGTCCTCGGTGAACCGGGCGACGTAGTCGTCGGCGGGGTGGTTGAGGATCTCCTCGGCGGTGCCGATCTGGGCGACACGTCCGTCCCGCATCACGCAGATGCGGTCGCCCAGACGCATCGCCTCGTTGAGGTCGTGGGTGATGAAGATGATGGTCTTGCCCAGTTCGGCCTGGAGTTGCAGCAACTGGGTCTGCATGTCGCGGCGGATCAGCGGGTCGAGGGCGCTGAACGCCTCGTCCATGAGGATGATGTCGGTGTCGGCGGTCAGGGCGCGGGCGAGCCCCACACGCTGCTGCATGCCGCCGGACAACTGCTGGGGCACGTGGTCCTTCCAGTCGGCCAGTCCGACCAGGTCGAGGGCCTGCGCGGCGCGTTCGTGGCGTTCGGCGCGCGGGACGCCGCGGACCTCCAGGCCGTAGGCGGCGTTCTCCAGCACGGTGCGGTGCGGGAAGAGCGCGAAGTGCTGGAAAACCATGCTGATCTTCTCGCCGCGCAGGGTGCGCAGGGCGCGCCGGGACAGGGTGGTGATGTCGGTTCCGTCGATCTCCACCGAGCCCGAGGTGGGTGGCAGCAGTCCGTTGAGCATGCGGATCAACGTGGACTTGCCGGACCCCGAGAGCCCCATGACGACGAAGATCTCGCCGGGCTGGACCTCGAAGGACACGTCGATGACGGCGGCTGTGACGTTCAGTTCCCTGATCGTGTCGCGGTGGCGCCCGTCTGACAGCAGTTCGACGGCTTGGGGTGCTCGTTTGCCGAACACCTTGTACAGGTGGTTCGCGCGTACAGCTGGCACGGCTTCCTCTTCAGGTCGACCTCGTCGTCCGGAACGGCGTCTTCGGCGTGGTGCCCCTTCCCCTTCGGGTGCCGCGACGTGCGTCGAAGGAGTGCGCGGGACCCGTGTCAGCCCCGGTGCACCAGGCACTCCCGTAGCCCCACACTCGAACACCACCAGCCCGATTTGAGTGGATACGTCACGATATAGACGCTGACCTGGGATTTTCCTTAGAAAGATCACGGCTAAACAACAGGTTTAAGGAGACGTGAACAGAAAATCCCTCTTGCGAGGGGGTCCGGAAGGACAGAAAGCAAGATTTTGTGATTTACATCACTGTCTCTCAAAGAGTGGTCTTTACCACATTCTTCCGTTGCCGCAGCTCACGATCGCACAAGGTCGGTCACCTTGTGCGCAGGTCCTCTTCCCCGTGGTTATCCTGCCTCGCACCCCGTGGGCACGGCCCGCTGACGGCGACCCCCTTCGCATAGAGTCGAAGAGTGACCCAGTCCCGGATCAGAGCAGCCCTGACCGTCGTGGTGTTCACCGCCGCGATGTGGATCTTCGAGTTCGTCGACTTCTTCCTCCTCGGCGGGACCCTGGATCTGCTGTTCGGCCTCCGCTCGTGGGTGGTCTCCGACCTCTGGTCCGTCTTCACGGCGCCGTTCATGCACGCCAACCTCGCGCACCTCGGCGCCAACACCGTTCCCCTGCTGGTGCTGGGCTCACTGGTGGCGTTCAGCGGACTGAGCCGCTTCGTCTGGGCGTCGATCATCATCGCGGTGGTCAGCGGCGCCGGGGTGTGGCTGTTCTCCATTCCGGGAGCGTTGACCGTCGGAGCGAGCGGACTGATCTTCGGCTACTTCGGCTACCTGGTGCTGCGCGGCATCGTCGAGCGCAGGACCATCGACATCGTGATCATGATCTGCGTGGTGCTCTTCTACGGCGGACTGATCTTCGGTGTGCTCCCGCAGGGGCAGGGGATCTCGTGGCAGGCGCACCTGTTCGGCTTCCTGGGCGGCCTGCTGGCCGCCTACTTCCTGCCCAGGCGCGCCGACCGTCGGCGGCTCCCCCCGGAGAACCGGGGCTACGGCCCCTACGGCCCGTCGCAGGGGTACCCGGGTTACTGATCTCCCCGCCGGACCGGCGTGCGCGCGAAGTTCCGGTAGGACCGCGACGGAGTGGGCCCGCGCTGCCCCTGGTACCGCGACCCGCAGGCCTCCGAACCGTAGGGGTGCTCGGCGGGCGAGGACAGTTGGAACATGCACAACTGCCCGATCTTCATGCCGGGGTACAGCTTGATCGGCAGGGTCGCCACGTTGGACAGCTCCAGCGTGACGTGCCCGGAGAACCCGGGATCGATGAACCCGGCCGTGGAGTGGGTGAGCAGCCCGAGCCGCCCCAGGGAACTCTTGCCCTCCAGGCGGCTGGCGATGTCGTCGGGCAGCGTGACCGTCTCGTAGGTGGAGGCCAGCACGAACTCACCGGGGTGCAGGACGAACGCCTCGTCTCCCTCGGGTTCCACCAGCCGGGTCAGCCCCGGCTGCTCCACCGCCGGGTCGATGTGCGGGTATCTGTGGTTCTCGAACACCCGAAAGTAACGGTCCAGCCGCACGTCGATGCTCGACGGCTGGATGAGCGCGGGGTCGTAGGGGTCCAGTTTGACCCGCCCCGACTCGATGGCGGCCCTGATGTCACGATCGGAGAGAAGCACGCTGACGAATCTACCTGCTGCACGATCCCCGCTACTCGGCGGTCTCCGAGCCCTCTGTCGCCTTGCGAACCGCGCCGTCCCGGTTATCCTTACCCATGTGCCCGCCGAGTGCGGTAACCTGTCTGCCGAGGCGCAGGGCGCTCACGCGGATGTAGTTCAATGGTAGAACTTCAGCTTCCCAAGCTGATAACGCGGGTTCGATTCCCGTCATCCGCTCTCACAGCGAAGGCCCAGGTCAGGGACAGTTCCCCAGACCTGGGCCTTCGGCGTTTCAGGGGCGATCACGCAACCTCGTGCCACATTCGTGCCAGATGCCTCAGAGCGGCGCCGGGACACCCGGAGGAAGGGCTTGGGGCAACGGTGGTTCGTCCGCCTCACTGAGGTGTGAGTGTTGGGTTCTGCGGCGGGTGCGGGTTCTTCTCGGAGAACCCAGGGAAGGCGAGGCATTCCACCCCGGCGCCCGGGGCGCCTCGACCGGCCACCGGCAGCCGGTGGGGTCCCATCGCGGGGGCTAGGCTGGAACGCCCCTGGGCCGATCGGCCGACCTGTCTTCTCCGCACGGCCGGTGCCCGCCGCGAAGGCGGCCGTCACACCTCAGTCAGCGGACACGACGGGAGAACCTGCGGTTCCAGCCCTCTCGCGCCAAAGTCGTCAGTGTTCTACCAGGATGGTGCAGGCCAACTCGTAGCGGTCGGGTGGAACCACGATGTCTGCGGTCTTCCCGGGGCGTTCCCCGGCGGAGTAGGTCCGGCGGATGACCATCACCACCGCGCCACGGCCCAGCCCCAACCGGTCGGTCTCGTCCGCTGTGGCGGTCCGCGCGGTCACGATCTCGGTGGCGTGGACGATGCGCTGGCCGATCACCGCCATCCGCTCAACCACGCCGCGCCCGGCGTGCGGTCCATCCTCGGGAAGCACGATCGCGGTGCCGCGCGTCAACTCCAGTAGCTCCCAACTCGTGGAGGGCATGACCGGTTCGTCGTCTCCGGTGAACACATACCGGGTGCGCATCACCTCGTCGCCAGGATTGATCGCGAGTCGTTCGGCGATTTCGGCCGTGTCCACGTGGAGAAGCACGATGCGGGTCCGGCCGCCGTCCTCGGTCCCGACCGGCTCATCCTGCCCTTCCACAACGTGGAACAGACGGTCACCGCCCCGGCCAACCTCGGCAGCGTGCTTGGCGCGGCCCTGTCGGCGGCAGCGCCGTGGCAGCACCGCACCACCGACCCGGCCGATGGGGAGGCGTCCCGGTGAGCACGTCCCTCGCCACCTGACCCCCACCCAGATAACAACGATCTTGACGTGCCCTATGAGCTGCGATTATGTCCCTCTCGCGACGGGTACAGCGGTGTCCCCAACTCCGTCTTGGTCGGTTCTCCGGTGTCCGGGTCATACTCGGTGCGTACCAGAGCCGAGAAAAACCGGTGCCTACCTGATCCCACAGCATCGCGACATTGGTGGAGAGCCAGTGGACGGCACCCAGTGACCGCCTCTGGTGCACACCCGCGACCGCCAGCAGCGACCCCTTGCCGTCGGGACGAGGCAGCCGTCCGAGGTAGGCGATGTCTTTCGGCTCGTGCGGAGGAAGGTCCGACCCGGCGTAGTGCACTGTCCCGGTCCGAGTGTCCCGGATGCGCCACGGTTGTCCCGCCTGCCCCTCCCAGCTGAACACCGGGTCCTTGTCGTAGGCCTGCCGCACGGCCTCACCCATCCGAGGCCCGCACAACACCACCAGGTCCGACCGGTTCGAGTCGATGTCACCCGTGACCAGGACGTGGTCGTTCTGACCGCCAGGTCGAAGCCGCGCGCCAGTTCCTCATCGCCCGCCTGACCGGCCTGACCCAACCCACGGTCTCGCGCACCGAGTCCGGCCGCACCCACCTGCGCGACCTGGCCCGCGTGCGCGCCCTCCTCACCGGCCTCGGCGCCCCCACACCAGCGGTCGCCGACGCCCTCACCCACACCGAGAAACCCACCACCACCCCACTCCCGCCACCGCCCACCCAGATAATGATCGGCGCCTGCGCCGAGCCTGGCCACCCGATTACCTCCCCAGGCGATGGTTTCGACGGAAGCGGGACACCCTCGGCGGTTTCAGTCCTGTGGTGTCGGGACCACCACGGTGAGGCGGGCGTTAACCGGTCGACGGGGCCGAGGTCGAGGTGTCAGCATGGCGACATGGAGCCGGTGGTTCGCGCATTCGACGACCGCGACCTGGACGCGGTGGTCGCCCTGTCGCTGCGGGCGTGGACGCCCGTGTTCGCCTCCCTTGAGGAGGTACTGGGCCCGTCCGGGCTCTTCGCGCGGATGTATCCCCAGGGCTGGCGGACAGACCAGCGGCAGGCGGTGGCGGACGTCTGCCGCTCGGAGGAGAACCACGTGTGGGTCGCCGAGGTCGACTCGGCCGTGGCCGGTTTTGTCGCGGTGCGACTCGACCGCGACGAGGGCATGGGCGAGATCTCCATGCTCGCCGTCGATCCCGCCCACCAGCGCGGCGGCCTCGGCTCGCTGCTGACCGCATTCTGCCTGGAGTGGATGAGTGGCCAGGGCATGGCGCTGGCCATGGTGGAAACGGGTGGCGATCCCGGACACGCCCCCGCGCGTCAGACCTACGAGAAGGCCGGTTTCACCCCGCTGCCGATCGTCAGGTACTTCAAACGGCTGCGCTGACCTCGGCGGCAGCGACCGCGGTTCCACGGTCGGAAGGCCCCTGCCGTCGAGGTCGACGGGGGGCCGGACGGGTCAGTCGGCGACGAGCCAGACACCGCCGGAGCCGACGACGCGGTTCCGGCTGACGCGGTGGGCGATCCTTCCGGTGCCTCGCGTTGGCGGCGCACGGCGTAGGTGCCCGGCGCGATGCCGGTGCCGCCGTGTTCGGCGTGGATCAGGTAGACGGGGGCGGTGGCGGTGAACACTCCCGGAGCGAGTCCGGGCCCGCCGTGGAACGCGGTGGTCCAGCGGCAGGTTCCAGGCCCGGCGGCGAGGGTGTGCGGGTTGCCGCCGACGGCGCTGCGCAGCAGCTCGCTCCCTGCCGGGGGCACCTCGGTCCACTTCCATGCGTCGGGAAGTCGGACCGCGTCGCCGACGGACCGGTGCGGAACAACGACCAGGTCGCCCTGGGCCTGGAGGCCGTCGAGGACGAGCACGGCCGCCTCATGCTCCAGGTGGTCCAGGACGTCCAGTCCGCTGCGTTCGGTGAGTCGGGCGGGGGTCATGGTCATGATGAATCACCTTCGGGTGCTCGGCACCGGTGGTCCCGACATCACGGGCTCCAGCGTGGCCCACAGGTCCAGCCGGGCACCGAGGTCGGCGGGGACAGGGATCAGCCCCAGACGGCGCCACACGTCGTACCGGGCGATCCAGTGCGTTTCGTGCTGACCGGTCCACAGCAGCCCGAACGGACCTTCGTTGCGGGCGTTGAGGGCGGTGCGCAGCGACGCGGCCACCGTGTCGTGGACGCTGTGCCGCAGCGAGTCGCCCACGGTGATCTCCAGCAGCAGCCGCAGCGGCACCTCCTCACGCAACGCGTCGTGGGGGAGCATCCGCTGCGCGGTCGCCCGCCCGGTGTGGTCCCGGACGTCCCTGGCCAGGCGCGCGCCGATTCTCCGGTCCAGTTGGTGGCGCAGGTCCGCCATGTGGGCGGCCAGCCTGGAGGCGAGCGGCATGCCCCCGGGGCGGTCGAAATGCGCGAAGCGCGGACGGGCTGGGTGGGACTCGGGCCGCGCGGCCGGGTCGACGCGCAGCATGGCCGCGGGGGACTCGACCCAGAGGAATCGGGGAGGTCGGCGGCCGACGAGTGCGTACAGCTCGGTGATGGCCACCTCAGCGGCCGAACGGTCGGCGGGGAGAGTGGACAGTGCGCGGCTCAGCCACTCCTCGCGGAGGTCGATGGCCTGATGCAGCAGCACGGAGTCGGAGGTCGGGCCGCCCGGCCCGATCCGCCCCCTCATCGGCTGGCGGCAGCGCCGCCTTTCCTGTTGCTCATGCGCAGACTTCCACAGCATCGGCCCGGGGTGCGCAAGGGGTGAGCAGTCGACCACGGCAGCCGGCAGCCGCCGGGCAGCGGCCCACCTGGCCGGTTGCGGGATTCACGTCGTTTCCGGGCCGCCGCTCCGGGCCCCGACGAACCGCCCCGCGAAGCCGCACCTCATCGGCCTCCGGTGAGCAGGTCCTCGGTGATGCGGGCCAGGACGCGGGGAGCCGAGTAGTTCAGGGCGTGTCCTTCTCCCGGGACCTCCACCAGGTGCCCACGCGGCAGCAGTTCCGCGGCCAGTGTCGCCCATCGGTACTCGCTGACACGGTCGCGGGTGCCGCGTACCACCACGGCGGGCGCGGACACCCCCGGCAGTTTGTGCGTGACGGGGTCGTCGAGTGCGTGGCGCAGCGTCTGCCAGAGCCGACGGGGACCGCAGCGCAGGTAGTCGCCGATGACGATCGGGACCAGTCTCGGGTGTTCGCTCCAGGCGGTCAGCAGCAGTTGCGCCACCTTCTGCAGGACGCCGCGGTTTCCGGCCTCCACCGTGAGGCCGTTGAGCACCAGGGGGCCGGTCGGTTCGGAGGCGGTGACCGCCAGGTCGACGGCGATCTGGCAGCCGACGGAGTTGGCGACCAGGGGGGCGCCCCAACGGCCGGTGGCGTGCAACCAGTCGGCCAGCGCGCGCGACAGGCCGGGAATGTCCAGTGCCCGCCTCGGTCCGGGGGTGCGGCCGAAGCCCGGCAGGTCCACGGCGACCACCCGGTGGCGGGGGGCGAGCGCTTGGGCGAACGGCAGGAAGTAGCGGTGCGAGACGCCCAGACCGTGGACGCACACCACCTCCGGCGCTCCCACCGGTCCCAGGATCGCGGCGTGTACGCGGGTCCCGGCCGCGGACGTGAACTCGTGCCCGTCCCATCCTCGGGAACCGGTCACCGTCGACGGGCCGGAACGTCGGAAGTGCTGGCCGTGGGCGTCGGCGCCGCGATGCTTCTGCTGCTCTCCCATGGTCTGTCCTGACGTCCGAGTCCCGGTCCGCGCGAGAACCCGTCCTTCGGCGGAGGGGTACCGGCGTGACCGCGTCTTCCCTACCCGTGGCGGGTCCGGGCAAACAGCGGCGGATTCCACCCGGAGGCGGGATCTCCGTTTCTTTTCCGAGGACCTCTCCACAGGGAATGGTAATTACCGATGGCCGATAACGGCCACGTACTTCACAGCACTGTTCTGAAATGGTAGGGTCGCGGCGCTCCAGGCTCTCAAAGGGCATAGCTCCATATCTGTGTCGGACAATCCATGAATGACCGGTGGAGCCGCCCCGGGCAGGACACAAACCGTACGTGAGCGGAAACGGTCCCGTCTTTCGGACCTGGGCTCCGTGGCCACTCCTGCCCTGCTCCACCTGCGAATATCCGACACTTTCCACTTCTTCCGGCGCCGTTCGGCCGATCGTTCCCACGGTTCTTCCGCCGCCACAGGGATGTGTCGGTCAGGACTTTCCGAGGTCAACGGACCGTGGTTCGCAGAGCGCCTGACCGGCTTCACCGGCAGGTGAATATCAGGTAGCCTTCTGGACGCCTCCTCCCCGTTGGCGCATCGGACTCCCCCTGCCCGCCGCCGGATTTCCCCATCGCTCCGCAGGTCCCGTTCCCGTAATTCACGCGGTGGGGTCCGCGCGTCGGCACCGGATGCCGCCCGGATCGTCGTCACCGGATCGAAGGTTCTCTCCCTTGGCCCGAAAACGTTCCGCGGGCAGCCGCGCCGTCGGCAGGCGTGGCCGTTCCCGCGCGCTCCCGCGGCCGTCCGCCGGCCAGTGGGTCGCCTACGTCACGACCGCCCTGGTCATCGCGGCGAGCCTGACCGCCTACGGCGGCTACTACAGCGTCTCGGGAAGCATCACGACGGCCCACGTCGACACCGACGCCTGGACGGACCGGCCGCCGACCGTCGAGGGCGTCCACAACATCCTGCTGATGGGCGCGGACGTGCGCACGGGAGACAACGCCGAGTACGGGATGGTCGAGGGCATCCGCCCCGACGTGACGATCATCGCCAGCATCGACGCGGACCGGGGCGCCGTCACACTGGTCAACCTGCCCCGTGACCTGATGGTCGACATCCCGGCGTGCGACCCGGCCGGTGACGGGTTCCCGGGCACGTCCGGGACCTTCGACCAGCTCAACCACGCGATGATGTACGGGGGCGTGGAGTGCCAGTGGAAGACCGTCGAAGCGCTCACCGGCGTGCACCTGGACCACTTCGTCCTGGTGGACTTCGTCGGGTTCAGGGAGATCGTCGACGCCGTCGGCGGGGTCCCGATGTGCATTCCGGAGCCGATCGACGACCCGAAGGCCAAGCTCCAACTGGAGGCGGGCGAACAGGTCCTCGACGGTGAGCAGGCCCTGGGGCTGGCACGCAGCCGGGACAGCACGGAGTTCGGCAGCGACCTCGGCCGGATCGAGACCCAGCAGCGGTTGATGGGCGCCATCGTGCGCAAGGTGACCGGCGGCGACCTGCTGTCCAGTTCCGCCAACGTGTACGCGTTCCTCAACGCGATCGCCGACGCGATGATGACCGACGACGAGCTGACCGTCGACGCGATGGCCGAGCTGGCGTTCGCGGTGCGCACGGTGGACCTGGAGCGGATCTCCTTCGTGACTCCCCCGGTGCGGGACTATCCGGCGAACCCGGCCAAGGTGGTCCTGGTGGAGGAACCGGCGAACCGGCTGTTCGACGCGGTTGGCGCGGGCGAGGTGCTGCCGGAGGAGGAGTCCGGCGGCGGGGAGCCCCCGGGCGTGGATCCCGCCGACGTCTCGGTGCGGGTGCGCAACAGCACGGCGGTCGACGGGTTGGCCGCGCGGACCGCAGAGGAGCTGCGGGCGCTGGGGTTCACCGTGCCGGAGGTCGGCGCTCCGCTCTCGCGCCTTCCGTCGACGACCACGGTCTACCACGGTCCGGGGCGGGAGGACGCGGCCCGGACGCTCGCCGCCGCACTCACCACCGCCACCGTCGAAGAGGTCCCCGACCTGGGGGATGACCTGGAACTGGTCATCACCGACGACTGGGGCGGGGTGGCGGGCGGCGACGGCTCCGAGGAGCCCGTCACCGAGGAGCTGGGCGGCACCACCGCGGCGTCGGACGAGGAGGCCGACGCCTGCGGGTGAGGGATGCGGTTCTCCACCGGTGGAGAACCGCCCGGGACCGGCCCGTGCCCGTCCCCCTGTCTCCGGCAGGGGGCAGGCTCTGCACCAGCCCCATGGTCCTGAGGACCGACCGGCGCATCGGGTGGGGCAGTGCCGCGGCGGCGCCGGCGAGCGGCTTCGACGCCGGTCCCACGGACATCCCGCGGTGGTCCCGGCCGCGCGGGAAGCTGTCCAGGGCGCGGACCATGTGCACCGGGGAGCCGAAGTCGATCACGGTGCGGGGAGCCGGCGGGTGCACGGGTCTTCCCTCCGCTCGTGTCCGTTCGGCGGGCGGCTGACGCGGCCCGCCGCCGGCATCCTGACCGAGGGGCGGCCGCCGGGCTCCTCACCGCCGCCGTCGGTTCACCAACGCGATCGCGGCACCGGCGGCCAGGGCGGCCACGGCGAGGCGGCGTGCGGCGGTGCGGCGCCTGCCGTGCCAGCCTCCGTGGACATCCCCGTTCCCCGGGGCCGGTTCGAAGAGGTTGCCGCTGCTCGCGGCGGCCGGTTCGCGGCGCGACAGGTGGCTGCGCTCCACCTGGAAGCCCATGAGCCGCTCGGTCAGCCCCGGAGCGATCTTCGACTGCGTGACGAAACTACGGCCGGCCGGTCCCACCACGACCTCGCGGCGCGGCCAGCGCACCAGGTCGAGGATCGTGTGCGCCACCCGCTCCGCGGAGTAGACGGGGGGCATCGCCACCGCCTTGCGGCCGGTGTAGTTGGCGGCGTGCTGGAACAGCGGCGTGTCGATGGTGGCGGGCAGCACGGTGCAGACGTGGATCTTCCTGTTGCCCTCCAGTCGCAGCTCCTGCCGCAGGCTGGCGCTGAGCGCCCGGATGGCGAACTTCGCCATGCCGTAGGCGTGCGTGTAGGGCTGGGCCACCACACCCACGATCGAGGAGACGTTGACGATCACGCCGCGGCCCTGCTCCCGCAGGTACGGCAGCACCGCTCGGGCGCCGTGGACGTAACCCATCAGGTTGACGTCGATGACGCGGCGGAAGTCCTCCAGCGGCACGTCGGTGAACGGGCCGAACACGGTGACCGAGGCGTTGTTGACCCACACGTCGATGCGCCCGTGGCGCTCGACCGTCCGCCGTGCCAGTTCGCGCACCGACTCGTAGTCGGTCACGTCGGTCACCACCGGCAGCGCCTCGGCTCCGGCGGCGCGGCACTCCTCCGCCGCCGCCTCCAGGGCCTCCCCCCGCCGGGCCGCGAGGACCACCGCGGCTCCCTTCTTCGCGAACATCCGCGCGGTGGCGCGCCCGATGCCGCTCGACGCGCCCGTGACGACCACAACCGAATCCCCGGTTCGCACGAGAACCGCCCTCCTGCAGGTAGCTGCGGGTGCTGCTGGATCGCGGCACCGCTACCCCCCGCCCCCCGCGGCAAACGACTGCGGCTCCCGGGGGTACCGGCCGGTGGCCCCACCGAGGCCGCGGTGCGGAGTTGCCCCGGGCGCTTGGCCGGAATACCTCACCTTCCCCTGGCCTTCCAGGGAGAAGCCTCCACCGCAGAGCCAGACCATCGAACCCCGGTATTGGGCACCTCACACCCGCGCAACCAGATTTTTGCATGACTGCACACTTGCACTCACGTAAGATTGCAGTCGTGCAATTTTCTGCTGCTGGAAGACTACCCCCATGACAGGAGCGCCGTATCCGACCGGTGAGACGCTGCGAGCGCGCAAACAGCGGCAGACCAGAGAGGCCATCCACCGGGCAGCCTTGCGCCGTGCCCTCGAACACGGCATCGAGAACGTGACCGTCGCCGAGGTCAGCGCGGAGGCGAACGTCTCCACGCGGACCTTCTTCAACTACTTCCCGACCAAGGAGGACGCGATCCTCGGCCTCCGGGACGTGCGGGAGAGCATCGACGGCGACGCGGCGATGGAGTCGCTGATGGACCGCGAGCCCACCGGAGACCTGGTGACCGACGTGGCCCACCTGGTGCGCTCGGTGTTCGCCGCGACGCTCAGCGGCAGCACGGTCAAGCGGATCCGGGAGGCCATGGTCCGCTACCCGCAGCTCCGCCGCCGCCAGCTCGAACGCGTCTCGCACATCGAGGAGCACCTGGGACGGGTCGTCGCCAGGCACCTCAGGTCGGACAGCAGGTTCACCGACGGTTCCGTGGACATCGACGACGCGGCCCGCATGATCGTCGTGGTCTGCGCGGGCGCGATGCGTTTCGCCGTCCACAGCTCCGCCAACGAGGACAGCCCCAGATCCATCGAGGAGAGCGAACTGCAGTTCGACCAGACGGTGGAGTTACTGAGAAAGGTGATACGGAAACTCCAATGACCATCACTGCCCCTTCGGAGCCTTCCGAGAAGGGTTCGGCCGCCGGCTCCAGACGCAGCATCGTTTTTGTCTTCCTCGCCCTGATGCTGACGATGCTGCTGGCATCGCTGAACCAGACGGTGCTGAGCACCGCACTGCCCACCATGGTCGGCGAGCTCAACGGGGTCGACCAGATGCTGTGGGTGATGACGGCCTTCGTCCTGGCGTCGACGATCATGATGCCGGTCTACGGCAAGCTCGGCGACCTCATCGGCCGCAAGGGCCTGTTCCTCACCGCCATCTCACTGTTCATGGCAGGCTCCGTGCTCGGCGGCCTCGCCCCCGACATGGGCTGGCTCATCGCGGGCCGGGTGGTGCAGGGGCTGGGCGGCGGCGGCCTCATGATCATGTCCCAGGCCATCATCGCCGACGTCATTCCCGCACGGCAGCGCGGCAGGTACATGGGGGCCATCGGCGCGGTGTTCGCCGTCTCCTCCGTCGCCGGGCCACTGCTGGGCGGCTGGTTCACCGAGGGCATCGGCTGGCGGTGGGCCTTCTGGATCAACATCCCCCTCGGACTGTTGGCCCTGGTCGCCGCGGTCTTCCTGCTGCGCCTGCCGAAGAGAAGGACCGCGCCACTGCGCGTGGACGCCGCGGGCATGGCGCTCCTCGCCGTCGCGGTCACCTGCCTCATCCTGACCAGCACCTGGGGCGGCAGCCAGTACGACTGGGGCTCTCCGGTGATCGTCGGTCTCATCGGCGGCACCCTCGTCGCCTCGGTCCTGTTCGTGTTCGTCGAGCGCCGCGCGGCCGAGCCGGTCATTCCGCTCCAACTGTTCCGCGACCGCAACTTCAACCTGACCACCGTCGCGGGCCTGCTCACCGGTGTGACGATGTTCGGCACCCTCGGTTACATGCCCACCTACCTGCAGATGGTCACCGGAGCCGAGGCCACCGTGGCCGGGCTGCTCATGGCGCCCATGATGGGCACCCTGCTGGTCACCTCGATCGCCGTGGGCCAGTTCGTGAGCCGGACGGGCCGCTACAAGTGGGTTCCCGTCGTCGGCTCCCTGCTCCTCGCGGGTGGGCTGGGGCTGCTGTCGACGATCACCCCGGACACCCCGGTCTGGTTCATCTGCGCCCACCTCGCCGTCATCGGCACCGGGCTGGGTACGAGCATGCAACTGCTGGTGCTGATCGTGCAGAACTCCTTTCCCCTGTCCCAGGTGGGCACGGCCACCGCGGCCAACAACTTCTTCCGCCAGATCGGCGCCTCGCTGGGTTTGGCGATCGTGGGCAGCCTCTTCACCAGCCGCCTCATGGACTCCCTGAGCCGACGCATTCCGGCGGGCACCGAGCTTCCCTCCGGAGGCGGCAGGTCGCTCACCCCGGAACTGGTCCACAGCCTTCCCGAGGTCCTGCGTCATCCCATCATCGACTCTTACAACGCGGCTCTCGTCCCGCTCTTCCTTCTGATGGTCCCCCTGGGACTCATCGCGGCCTTCCTGCTGGTCTTCGTCAAGGAGAAGCCGCTGGCCACCACCATCGACCGCACATGACGCGGAATCCGCCGGGGCACGGGGCCGGTGCCCGCGTTTGCGCCCACCCCGTCCGGGCAGCAGATGTGGCAGCCGTTTCGGTCGGACCGCCAGGGGTCCGCACCGGAACGGCCAGCCAGGAACGGACCTTCAGGAGACGGGGGACCGGATGGCGACCTCTCGGCGGATGCCGCGTCACCGGGCGCGGACGGCGCTGGTGCTGGCCGCGCTGCTCGCGGCGGGGCTGGTGGGTACCGGCTACACCAACATCGCGCTGAGTCTCCTGCTGGGGCTGCTCTGGTTGTTCCTGGCGTTCCGGCGCAGGCCGCGCAAGCCGCTGCCCCGCCCGGCGCAGCGGCCGCACCAAGAGGACGAACGGGGGGAGTCCCCGTAGTCCGCTCTCACCCCTCTTGTCCGCTTTCCCATTCTTTACACCTTACTTACAGGCCGTTAGCATTCACACTGAGTGGTTTTTTCTCCACTCACAGTGCCTACCGGTCCTGAGGGGGAGGGAAAGCGACCTTGAGGAGTCATGCATGTCCCGTACCTTGGCACGTGCCGCCACAGGCGTGTGCGGAGCGCTCGCCCTGACGGCGACCTCGATCGTCACCGGTGCGCTGCCCGCGGCGTCGGCGGCCGACGGCTGTTCCGTGGAGTACACCGTCGCCAGTGACTGGGGCAGCGGGTTCGTCGCCACCGTCACCGTCACCAACGACAGCGGCGGCCCCGCCTCCGGTTGGACCGTCGAGTGGACTCTGCCCCCGGACCACGGGATCACCAACGCCTGGAACGCCACGCTGACCCTGGACGGCGCCGGGGTGACCGCGACCGACGCGGGATGGAACGGTTCTCTCCCCACGGGCAGCAGCGCCTCGTTCGGCCTTCAGGGCACCGGCTCGGGCGCCTCCTCCGTCCCCTCCGACATCGAGTGCTACTTCGGCTCCTCGGGCGACCCCGGTGACCCGGGCGAGGGCGAGCCGGTCCGGATCATGCCGCTGGGAGACTCCATCACCGGCTCCCCCGGCTGCTGGCGGGCCATGCTGTGGCGCGACCTGACCGACGCCGGATACACCGACATCGACTTCGTCGGCTCCCTGCCCGGCGACGGCTGCGGCTTCTCCTACGACGGCGAGCACGAGGGCCACGGCGGCATGCTGGTCACCAACCTGGCCGACAGCGGGCAACTCTCCGGATGGTTGTCGTCCGCCGATCCCGACGTCGTACTGATGCACTTCGGCACCAACGACGTCTGGAGTTCCCGCCCCACCCAGACGATCCTCGACGCCTACAGCACCCTGGTCGACCAGATGCGGGCCCACAACCCGACCGTGACGATCCTGGTAGCGCAGATCATCCCCATGGACTCCGCGCGTAGCTGCGCCACCTGCGGACAGGGCGTCCAGGACCTCAACGCCGCGATCCCCGGCTGGGCGGCGAGCGAGAGCACGGCCCAGTCCCCGGTCGTCGTCGTGGACCAGTGGACCGGGTTCGACACCGACGTCGACACCTACGACGGCGTGCACCCCAGCGGGTCGGGTGACGCCAAGATCGCGCAGAACTGGATGTCGGCGCTGACCCCGGTGCTCGACTGAGTCCTCCCCTTCCGAGGGGACGTGTGGGGCACGGCGGTGCGGCCGTGTCCCACACGGCTCGCGCAGACCCGACCGCTGACCCGGTCCGGAGAAATCCGCATCTTTACAGACCAATTACGGAAAGTTACTATCTGCGGTGAGTGAGGGTGCCTCCACCCAGGGTGCCCACCGCTCCGAAGCCGGAGGGGGGAACGACCTTGAGGAGTCATCCATGTCCCGTACCTTCGCACGCACCGCGGCAGGCGTGTGCGGGGCGCTCGCCCTGACCGCGGCCTCGGTCGCCGCCACGGCCGCCCCCGCCGCCGCGTCCCCCGCCGACTGCGAGGCGACCTACGCCGTCACCGCGGAATGGTCCGGCGGGTTCGCCGCCGAAGTCACCGTCAGCAATCCCGACGGCGGTCCCGTCTCGGGGTGGACCGCCACCTGGACCCTGCTCCCCGAGCAGCAGATCGTCAACGGCTGGAACGGGGTCTTCCAGCAGAACGGACGTCGAGTCCGGGTTCAGGAGCCCCGGGACTGGTCACCGGACCGCCCGCTCCCCCTCCCCTCGAGCGCCACCTTCGGCTTCACCGCCACCGGCCCGGCATACCACATCCCCCGGGACCTCACCTGCTCCCTCGGCTGGTGAGCCGAGCCCCGACACCGGTCGCCCCGTCCGCGCAACACGGACGGGGCGCCGTGGCAGTGGTCACGGGCTTCCCGGACCGCTGCCCGACCTGGCGGTCTGCTCCATCTGCTCGCGCGACCGCTGGGTCTCCTGCTGGGCTGCCTCGCGTGTCTCCTGCCCGGCCTGGGTCGCGGTCTCCTTGATCTGCCCCGCGGCCTGCTGCGCGGACTCACGGGCGTCATCCCTGACCCGTTCGGCGGACTCCGTCAGCGACTGCCGGACCGGCTCGACCGCGTCGCCCATCTGCTCCCTGATGCGCCGGGCCGCCTGACGTTCGGTCTGGCTGTCGGAGATCAGGGAGGCCACCAGCAGTCCGGCGCCGAACGCGATGAGCCCGGCGGCCAGCGGGTTGCCCTGGGTCCGCTGCGCGGCCTGCCCCGGCATCGACTTCACCGTCTCCGTGGCCTGTCCCATGCCGCTTCTGACATTCTCCGTGGCCTGTCCCATGCCACTCCTGACGTTCTCCGTGGCCGCTCCGGCGCGGTCCTGCACGCTGTGGCCCGCCTCGCGGAAGGTGTCCCGGTCCGGAGCCCTGCCCATCACCCGTTCCTTCAGCCCCCGCGCCTTGTCGCGGACCTGCTCGGTGCGGCGCTGCGCCATCCGCTTGGGGCTGGCCCGATCGGCGATCCGGTCGACGTCGTCGCGCAACTCCGCCCGGGTCACCTCGATGTCGTTCCTTATCTCGTCGGGTGTTTGGCCCATTGCGCGTCCTCCTTGAGCGTCTCGACGGTCTGTTCGGGCTTGGGGGACACCTTGCGCATCCTGTTGCGGCCGAGCGCGGCCAACACCGCGGCGGCGATCGCCCACAGCGCGGCCACGATCAGCGCCGCCCAGCCTGCGTCCATCAAGTTCGCCAGCGCGTACACCAGGGCGAAGCTCACCAGGTTCAAAAACAGCAGTCCCGCTATGGCTGCCCCGGCGAGCATCGCGGCGGCCTTGCCCGCCTTGATGCCCTCCTCACGGAGCTCGGCCCTGGCCAGGCTGAGCTCCTGGCGGAACAGCTTCTGCAGATCGCTTGTCGCCTCGCTGATCAGCTCACCCAGCGAACCCTGGTCGCGCGTCCGTTCCTGCACTCCCGGCTCGCCGCCGGGGCGGGGAACCTGCGGTGTGGCCATGTCAACCTCCCTCTCCGAATCGCGACCGGTCGTACGGAGAGTCGTGCGGCGGCACGTCGTACCGGGCGGGCTCTTCCTGGCGCGGTCGCGGAGTGCTCTGGACCGGTCCGGGGGCGGAGTTCTCGATCGTCCCGGACGGCTGCTGGGACTCCCGCGTCTCCTTGGACATCGCCTTCGCCAACCGCCCGACCGCGAATCCGGCAAGGGCTGCTCCGGCGAGGAAGGCTCCGGGGCGCCGCCGCGCGAACGTGCGCAACTCGTCGGTCACGCCCTCGACCCCGCGCCGGTCCAGGAAGTCCGCGGTGTTGCGTCCGCTGTCGGCGATCCGCTGCACGGCGCCGCGCACCGGCGAGTCGGTCTCGGACCTGTCCGCCATGGACGCCAGGTCGTCCGACCACCCGCGTAGCAGCTCCGCGGCACGCTGGGTCTGGGTGCGTGTCTCCTCGCCGATCCGGTCACGCATCCTCGCGGTCACGTCCTGGACCTGGGAACGGGACTCGTCGACAACGCCACGAGCCTGCTCCTTCGCGGCCGTGGCGACCTCGCCCGTGGACTGGCGGGCCTGACCCATGGCCTCCGACGCTTTCTCCTTCGCCTGGCCGGACCGTCCTCCTGATCCGGGGGGCGCGGTCTCATATGCCATTACCGCCACCTCTTCGTCTCGGCTCTGTGCGGTTGCTGGTGTTCGCAGCTACCCACAGCACCTGCGGGCATTCCTGTCCCCGGGGCCGTTCGGGAACGCACAGCACCGGATCCGGTACGTGACAGGGCGGATCGGCCGGTGGTGCGGCGGTGGAAAAGTGACCGGCACGGCGGAGTCGGCCCGGTCTCCGCCATGGCCGCGTCCCTGTCGGCGCGTTCGCCGCGGGTCCGGGCGGGGCAGCCGGACCCGCGGCGCCTCATCCACCGGCCGCCGGCCCCCTGTCGGCCTCCCCGGTGCGGCGCCGACGGCGCCCGCCCAGTACCAAGGAACCATGTCCTTCTTTCCCCCGCGGCACCGGAACCGCGGCGGCAACCACGCTCCCGGCCCGCTCGCCGAACGGGGCTTCCTGCTGCTGCTGGTGACGACGTTGGGCATGTTCGCCAACCACGCCCCCCTGCTGTCCGTCGTCCCCCTGTGGTCCGCCGAGGGAGGCTCGGGACACGGTGGGGTGGGCGCCACGACCGGTGTGACCATGGCGACGACCGTGGGCATCCAGTTGTGCATGGGCCCCCTGCTGCGGCGGTTCGGTCCCTACCGGCTCCTGGCGGCCGGAGGGCTGCTGCTCGGCGTGCCGACGTTCGGCTACCCGCTCTCCGCCGACCTGGCCTGGGTGCTGTCCGTCTCGGCGGTGCGCGGTCTCGGCTTCGGGATCATCACCGTGGCCGGCAGCGCGCTGGTCGCCGAACTGACCACGCCCGCGCAGCGCGGCAGGGCCGTGGGATGGTACGGGATCGCCGTCGGCCTGCCCCAGGTCGTGTTCCTGCCACTGGGGGTGTGGGCCGCCGAGTCGTTCGGTTTCACCATGGTCTTCCTGGTCACGGGCGCGTCGAGCGCCCTGGCCGCTCCCCTGGTGGTCGCGGGGATGCCGCGGCGGCGCGCGGGCGGCGGGACGCCGCTGCGGGGCGGCCCGCGCTCCGCCGCCGGACGGCTGCGCCCCCTGGCCGCCCCGGGGACCCTCATGGTCGTCTCGGCGTGCGCGCTGGGCGGCATCACCTCGTTCCTGCCCCTGGCTCTGGAGGGGGCCGCGGCCGCTCCCGCCGCGCTGTTCACGCTCTCCGCCGCGATGATCGCCGGACGCTGGGCGGCGGGGGCGTGGAGCGACCGCACCGGCATGGGGCGCCTGCTGGTTCCCGGCACGGTGATGTGCGCCGCGGGCATGGGCGGTCTCGCGGCCGCGGCCGCCGCACTGCCGGTCCCGGCCGTGGCGGCGGCGGCGCTCTACGGGTTCGGCTTCGGCGCCCTGCAGAACGACACCCTGGTGGTGATGTTCCACCGTGCCGGGCCGCGGGGCCACGGCACGGCCAGCGCGGTGTGGAACATCGCCTTCGACGCGGGCACCGGGGTGGGCTCGGTGTCGGCCGGAGTGCTCGCCCAGACGGTGGAGATCCCCGGCGCCTACTCCGTCGCCGCGGTCCTGATCACCGCCGCCGTCCCGCTCGCCTGGAACGACGCCCGCCGCGAGCGCGACACCGCCCGGACCCCCTGAGGGGGTCAGAACCGCGCGGGAACGCGCTCCTCCTCCGGGGGCGGTCCCGGCGGGGTGCCGTCACCGAACGGGCGGCCTCCCAGGACCTCCCGGCCGTGCGGGGTGCGCCAGCCCGACAGGTCCGGGCCGAGCGGCACGATCCCCGACGGGTTGATCTCGCGGTGCACCACGTAGTAGTGCCGCTTGATGTGGTCGAAGTCCACGGTGTCGCCGATTCCCGGGGTCTGGAACAGGTCGCGGGCGTAGGCCCACAGCACCGGCATCTCGGTGAGCTTGTTCCGGTTGCACTTGAAGTGGCCGTGGTAGACGGCGTCGAAGCGCACCAGCGTGACGAACAGCGCGATGTCGGCGACGGTGATGCTGTCGCCGACCAGGTAGCGCCGCGTCGCGAGGTGGTCGGACAGCGCGTCGAGCCGGTCGAACAGCGCGGTGAAGGCACGCTCGTAGGTCTGCTGGGTCCGGGCGAACCCGCACATGTACACCCCGTTGTTGACGTCGCGGAAGATCGCGTCGCTGATCTCCTCGATCTCCTCGCGCAGCGGTTCGGGGTACAGGTCCGGCGCGCCCTCGCGGTGCAGGTCCCGCCACTCGGTGGCCAGCTCGGCGGGCAGCCGCAGGTAGTCGTTGGTGACGAGTTTCCCGCTGGGGACGTCCACGATGGCGGGCACGCTCACCCCGCCGGTGTACTCGGGGTCGCGGGCGTGGTAGGCCTCGGCCAGGTAGCGGATGCCGAGGACCGGGTCGCGGTCGTCCGGATCGAGGGTGAACCGCCAGCTCCGCTCGTCCTGGACGGGGTCGGCCACGGCCAGCGAGAGCGCCGGTTCCAGTCCCAGCAGCCGCCGGGCGATCATCGACCGGTTGGCCCACGGGCAGGCGCGGCTCACCACCAGCCGGTACCGTCCCGGTTCCACCGGCCACCCCTCGGCGCCGTCCGCGGTGATGCGGTCGACGAAGCGGCTCGGTGACCGCTTGAACTCCGGCTTGTCTGACTTGTCGGCAACCATGCGGGCCCCTCCTGTCCGTCCTGTCCATAGCGTGTCACCCCGCCCGCGGCCGGTTCCCGGGGGCTCCCCGTCCCGGATCGGTGCGGGTGGTCTGCCGGTCCACTTCCCACCGGTGCGGCCACATCCCCGGACGATCCGTGATTTCCCGGTATCTCGCCTCCGACTGGGTAGGGGGTGGCCCGTCAGGGGGGTCAACATGAAGCTCAACAGGGACCGGCCGACCGAGCGTCGGCTCAGCAACGTCTACCGCTTCGGCGCCGGACTGACCGGTGCGGCACTGGTCGTCTTCGGTCTACTCAACGCGGCGGGGCGGACCGTGTTCCTCACCGACGGGGGCGAGGTGGTCCCGGGGGTCTCCACCGCCGAGGCCACCGGTTTCCTCGCGGTGGCACTCGGGTCGCTCCTGGTCGGCGGAGCGGTCGTCGGCGGAACGTTCGCCTCCAGCCTCAGCATCGTGCTGGGCGCGGTCTTCGTCCTGGGCGGCCTGGTGTCCCTGGTGCTGCTGGACACCCCGTACAACCTGCTGGCCCTGCGCCTGCCGAACGTGATCTCCGGTTTCGTCGTCGGCGTGGCGCTGCTGACGTCCGGCATGTACGGGCGGTTCAGCGGCCGTCTGCCCTACGACAACCCGTACTGGCGCTCCCGCCACCCGCACGCCGTCGAGGAGCCGCCCCGACGGCTGCGTCCCTTCCACGTGGGACGAGGATGAGTACGGTGGTGACGCTGGTCACGGGTGCGAGCGGCTACATCGGCGGTCGGCTCGTGCCCGAACTGCTGGGCTCCGGTCACCGGGTGCGCTGTCTGGCCCGCTCCCCGGAGAAGCTCCGCGACCACCCGTGGCGCGCGGACGTGGACGTCGTGCGGGGGGACGTGCTGGACCGGGAGAGCCTGGCTCCGGCTCTGGAGGGCGTGCACACCGCCTACTACCTGGTGCACTCGATGGGCGGTGGGACCGACTTCGCCCGCCGGGACGAGCGGGGGGCGCGCAACTTCGCCGCCGCCGCCCACGCCGCCGGGGTCCGCCGCATCGTCTACCTCGGCGGCCTCACCCCGAAGGGGGGCCGCCTCTCCCCGCACCTGCGTTCCCGGGCCCAGGTGGGCGACATCCTCCTGGCCTCGCCCGTGCCGACAGCGGTGCTGCGGGCCGCGGTCATCGTCGGCTCGGGTTCGGCCTCCTTCGAGATGCTGCGCCACCTCACCGAGCGGCTTCCGGTGATGACCACTCCCCGCTGGGTGGCCACCCGCGTGCAGCCGGTCGCGGTACGGGACGTGCTACGCCTGCTCGCGCGGTGCGCGGAACTGCCCGCCGACGTCAACCGCGCCTTCGACGTCGGCGGACCGGACGTCCTCACCTACGCCGAGATGATCCAGCGGTTCGCCCGCGTCGCCGGAATCCGGCGGAGGCTGATCATTCCCGTCCCGGTGCTCTCCCCCGGCCTGTCGAGCCTGTGGGTGGGCGTGGTCACCCCGGTTCCGGCCGCTGTCGCGCGCCCCCTGGTGGAGTCGCTGCGCAACGAGGTGGTCTGCCGCGAGAACGATCTGGCCGACCTGCTCGACGACCACGACCGGATGGGCTTCGACGAGGCGGTGCGCCTGGCGCTGCGCCGTGTCCGGGAGGCGCGGGTGGACACCCGGTGGTCGTCCGCTGCCTGGCCGTCGGCCCCCGCGGACCCGCTGCCCACCGACCCGGACTGGGCGGGCGGCTCGCTGTACGTCGACGAGCGGGTCCGCGCGGTCGCGGCGCCCCGCGAGGCGCTGTGGCGGGTCATCGAGGGAATCGGCGGCGCGCGCGGCTGGTACTCGTGGCCGCTGGCGTGGGCGGCGCGCGGCTGGCTGGACCGGTTGGGCGGCGGGGTGGGTCTGCGGCGGGGACGCCGCGACCCGGACCGACTGCGCGTGGGCGACTCCCTCGACTTCTGGCGGGTCGAGGAGATCGAACGCGGTGCGCTGCTGCGGCTGCGCGCCGAGATGCGGCTGCCCGGATCGGCCTGGCTGGAGTTGCGCGCGGACACCGAGAACGGGACCACCCGCTACCGGCAGCGCGCGCTGTTCCGCCCGCGCGGCCTCGGCGGCCACCTGTACTGGCACGGCGTCACCGTCTTCCACGGGATCGTCTTCGACTCGATGGCCACCAACATCGCCGCCGCGGCCGTACGCGAGTCCGCCCACCAACCGGCGTGATCCGGACCACAGCGTGAAGGGCGTGCTGCGCGG
Source organism: Thermobifida halotolerans (assembly GCF_003574835.2). Lineage (NCBI taxonomy): Bacteria > Bacillati > Actinomycetota > Actinomycetes > Streptosporangiales > Nocardiopsidaceae > Thermobifida > Thermobifida halotolerans. The sequence goes on from NZ_CP063196.1 coordinate 4,185,700, forward strand.
GCCCACCGTCACCGGTGGGGGCGTCAGCGCGGCCGGTGCGGCGTCGGCCGCGACCTTCGCCGCTGGTCGCGGTGCCGCCGCGGCCGTTCCCGCTCCGGTCGGCGTTCCTGGCCGCTCTCGGAGTGCTGCTGGACGCACTGGTCGTGCGCTCCCCGACGGTTTGCGCACTCGGTCCGGACGTGGGCCGCGCGATGGGGATGGCCCCAGCCGACCGGCCCGCCGGTCCTGCCCCCGGGCGCGTCCCGCACCGGCTTCGGGCGGGGCGTCTCCGGAGGCTTCCCGACAGCTCCGCCGCCCCGGGATCAGGACCAGACCACGTGGGCCCTGGTACGCCACAGCTCCAGGACGGAAGCGTCCCCGGTCACGGTGAGACCGGTGGCGCCGCGCCGGTTCCACAGCAGCGCGTACAGGTCACCGGCGTTCCCGGTGACCGTGCACTCGGCGGCGCCCTCGGCCCGTTCGGTGTCCACGCCGTGCGGCGCGATGGTGACCAGCCAGGCGTCGCCGGTGTCGACGGCCCGCACGGCCAGCGTGCGGGGCGGGTCGGCGGTGATCCGCCCGTTGCGTCGGGCGAAGAAGCCGAAGAGCAGCTCGTCGACGCCGTCGACCGCGAGGTCGGCGGACACCGCAGCGGTGCCGCCCGCCGCCGCCTCGGCGTCCATCCGGTGCACCGCGGTCTCGTGGGCCTGGCGGCGCGCCCAGAACGCGACCGGGGAGGGAGCGGGCAGGAAACTCCAGCACTCGACCGCGGGATCCGCCGCCGCCAGGGTCTCCACGAGCCGGGTGTGCCCCTCACGGAACCAGTCGACCAGTCCGCCGTCGTCCGGCCGGGTCCCCGTGATCCGCTTCGCGTCCTCCGCTCCCGGCGGCCGGGCGAGCGGCCCGCCCACGATCGCCGCCGCCCAGCGGTGTACCCCGCCGGTGTGCCGCAGCAGGTCCCGCACCCGCCAGTCGGGGCAGGTGGGAACCTTCGCGTCCAGTCCAGCGGCCTCGGCGGCGTCGGCCATGCGCGCACCCTCCACGCGCAACCAGTGGACATGCTCGTCCCGTTCCACCGTCACCTCTCCTCGTCTCCGGGGGTCGTGCCGCTTCGGAGACCCCCCGGGCACGTCGGCGGAGAGGGGTCTCTGCGGGTTCGGGGCCGTTCGGCGTCCGTGCCGCCTCAGTCCCAGGGCCAGATCACGTGAGCTCTGGTACGCCACAGTTCCAGGACGGAAGCGTCCCCGGTCACGGTGAGACCGGTGGCGCCGCGTCGGTTCCACAGCAGCGTGTACAGGTCACCGGCGTTCCCGGTGACCGTGCAGTCGGCCATCCCGTAACCGCGTGCGGTGTCCACGCCGTCCGGTCCGATGGTGACCAGCCAGGCGTCGCCGGTGTCGACGGCCCGCACGGCCAGCGTGCGCGGCGGCTCGGCGGTGACCTGCGGGTTGCGGGAGGTGAAGAAGTGACGCAGGATCTCGTCGACGCCGTCGGCCGCGAAACCGGCGGACACCGGGGTCGCGCCTCTTCCCGCGGCCTCGGCGTCGATGCGGTGGATGGTCGTCTCGTGGGCCTGGCGGCGCGCCCAGAACTCCACCGGGGACGGCGCCGGTTGGAAACTCCAGCACTCCGTGTCCAGGTCCGCCGCTCCCAGGACGTCCACGAGCCGGGCGTGGCCGTCCCGGAACCAGGGGAGCAGTCCGTCGTCGTCCTCCGGCCAGTCGCGCACGATCGCCGCGTGCTCCTCTCCCCGGGGACGCTTCGTCAGCCGCCCGCCCACGATCGCCGCGGCGAACCGGTGCACTCCGCCGGTGTGCCGCAGCAGGTCCCGCACCCGCCAGTCGGGGCAGGTGGGAACCTTCGCGTCCAGTCCGGCGGCCTCGGCGGCGTCGGCCATGCGCGCACCCTCCACGCGCAACCAGCGAACGTGGTCGTCTCGTCGCGTCCTCACCGTTGTTCACCTCCAGGGGGCATACCTTCTCAAGGCAACCACACGGTGTTCAGGCGCGAATCGGCGGATCGACCGAAATCGTTCAGAACCGGGCCGCGGACTGCTCGACGGCCCGGGTGGTCCCCATGATGGCGGCCGACACCAGCGCCGGCCGGTCCGCCATGGGCACGTGGCCGCACCCCGGCAGGCTGACCAGGCGGGCGTGCGCGATGCGCGCGGCGGCCCGGCGCGCCGCACGCGGGGTGAGGATGCGGTCGCGGTCCCCCCAGCCGACGGTCACCGGACACTCCACGGTGTCCGCGGTGAACGAGTAGGCGGCGACCTCGGGAGCCAGCCGGGTGAAGGGAGATCCGGCGGAGAGCACGGTGGCGTCGAAGCGCACGTCGTTGTGGTGCCGGATGTCGGGGTCGCCGCGCAGCACCCGCCGCGCGACGGTCCGCATGAGCGGGCTGTCGGCCACTGCCACCCGGATGTGTTCGGGCACCCGCGCGGCCACTCCCATCCCCAGGGTGAGCAGACGGTTTCCCACGTTCTCGGGCCCGACGGTGAATCCGATGGGCGAGAACACGGTGGCCGAGGCGGCGGTTCCGCGCGCGGCCAACTCCAGTGCGATCGCTCCGCCCAGCGAGTTGCCCGCCAGGTGCGGTCTGCGCAGCCCCAACCGGGCGCAGAACCGCTCCACCGCGTCCACCAGCCAGGCGATGTCGTAGCGCTCCCCCGCACCGGGCGCGCTGGAGGCGCCGAAGCCCGGCAGGTCCAGCGCGATCACGTCGTGCGCGGTGTCCAGCATCCGCAGCACCGGCCGCCACGCCTGCCTACGGTGTCCCAGTCCGTGCAGCAGCACCAGAGGGCTGCCGCCTCCCCGTCTTTCGTAAACAATTCGCGACTCCCCCATGAATCACAGCTGTACCCGAGGAGGAAAAGGACATGCCCAAACGTCGAGCCCCACGGAATTCACACACGTTATGGCAGGTTTTCCGATACTTTTCCCACCGGACCGCCGCCCCGGTCGGCGGCGGTCCCTCCGGCCTGCCGATCCGGCGGGAGCCGACGTTGCCCGTCCAGCCGATTCCCGCCCTCAGCGGCGGCTGGGCGGCCGACGACCTCGACCGACCGGAGCGGCCTCGCCATCGACGTGGCCCCCAGGGGACTGGCGCGGTGACCGGAACCGCCGCTCACGGAATCCGGCGGGCCAGGCGCTCGTAGTCGACGACCATGCCGTTACCGTCCACGGTCAGGCCGAACGCCCCGAATCCGGAGTCGCGGTACTCGTAGCGGTCCAGCCCCTCCGAGGGGGGCAGGCGGGTGTAGCGCTGCCGCATCCGCTTGACCTTCAGTCCCGGCACGTCCACCCAGGCGACGTGGATGTCCCGGTGCTCTCCCGGTTCCAGTCCCAGGCGGCGGATGGGCAGCGTGTTGGTGAGCGGGGCCGCCGCCACGTCCACGTCCACGCACCCCTCCAGCTCGGGGGCCGCCGTGCCGTTGACCGTCCACTGCCCCGCCCGGTTCACCAGTTCCAGGGTGTGCGTGCCGCGCGCGTCGACGACGTCCACCCGAGCCTCCCTGGTCGTCCACGCCAGGTCGGTGTGCACGCTGAACCGGCACGAATAGCGTTCTCGCAGGTCGGCGACGACCTCACCGGCTTCCAGGCGGAACCCGCGCCGTTCGGTGACGAGGGTGCCGACGCAGAGCCCCTCGGCGACGTCAAGCCGGGACCAGGCGACAGGGAGCTCGTTCTTGGGGCTCATGTCGACCGTTCTACCGGTATTTCCCGCTTTGATGCCACACCCGGTGTCCGGTTCGTGACGCGGCGGAGGGCGCTTTCCGGTGGGCGTGGTCCGCCCTCCGCCGACGCCGGAGGTCAGGTGCCGCTCGCGACCTCCTCCTCGACCCTCCGGAAGTCCGCCGCCAACTGTTCCGTCGTCTTCGGACCGAGCGGGTTGAGCGCGAGGATCGCGACCACGGAGGCGAGCACCGCCGGGACCATCGCGTACAGGCCGACCGGGTCGACGCTCGGCCAGACCAGCGCGACCGCGCCGCCCGCGACCATGCCCGCCAGCGCGCCCACCCAGTTCATCCGGCGCCAGTACAGCGCCAGCACGATGACCGGACCGAACGCCGCGCCGAACCCGGCCCAGGCGTAACCCACGAGTTCGAGGACGCTCTCCTCACTGGTGAGAGCGAGGGCACCGGCTGCGACCGCCACCCCGACCACGGCGAACCTGCTGGGCCAGACCGGCGCGGTGGGCGAGGCGCCGCGGCGGACGAGAACGCGGTAGCCGTCCTCGGTCAGCGCCGCGGCGGCGACCAGCAGTTGCGAGTCGGCGGTGCTCATCACCGCGGCGAGGACCGCCGAGAGCAGGAAGCCCGCGACCCACGGGTTCATGAGCGTCTGGATCAGCGACAGGAACACGCTCTCGGGGTTGCCCAGCGGCTCGTCGAAGTAGGCGATGCCGACGAACCCGACGAGGACGGCCAGGGCCATCGCGGTGACCGCCCACGCGACGCTGACCACTCTGGCCCTGGCGATGTGGGCGACCGAGCGGATGCCCATGAACCGGGCCAGGATGTGCGGCTGCCCGAAGTAGCCGATTCCCCAGGCCAGGCCGGAGATGATCACCAGAACGCCGAGGGTGTCGGTGGGCCGCCACGCGCCGTCGGACAGGGACACCCCGCCGAACGCGGAGAAGAGGGCGTCACCGCGCGCGGTCACCCCGTCGACGACCCCGCCGAAGCCGCCGAGCGCGACCAGGGCGGCCACGAGGACCGCCAGCAGCGCGAGCCACATCATGACCGCCTGGATCACGTCCGTGAAGCTGACCGCGAGGAAACCGCCGAGGAAGGTGTAGAGCACGATGATCGAGGCGCCCAGGACCACCGCCACCGCGCCCGGCAGGTCGAAGACCTGGTCGAACAGCACGGCCATGGCGACCAGGCCGGAGGCCACGTAGAACAGGTAGAACACCAGGATGAGCAGGGCGGAGACGCCGCGCAGCAGGCCGCGCCGCTCACCGAACCGGTTCTCCAGGAAGGACGAGAGGGTCAGGGAGTCGGACTCCCCTCCGCTGCGGGCGTCCGTGGCGCGTTCGGTGTAGACCCGCAACCGGGGCGCGACGACGCGCCAGCTCGCGTAGAAGCCGACGGCCAGACCGACCGCGATCCACGCCTCACCCAGGCCGGAGAGGTAGATCGCGCCGGGCAGGCCCAGTAGCAGCCAGCCGCTGAAGTCACTGGCGTTGGCGCTGAGGCCGGACACCCAACTGTTGAGTCGGCGTCCGCCGAGGAAGAAGTCGGAGGGGGATGATGTGCGCCGGTACATCCACAGGCCGATGCCCACCATCACCGCGAAATAGGCGGCGAAGGTGAGCACCGAGGCCAGTACGGAGTCGGTCATGGGGGGCTCCTCACTACCCGCAACCGGGCAAAAGTGACTTAAGCCACATAGTGCTTCCGGAGAACGCCCCGATCAACCCCCACCCCGCCTCCGGCGGCAGGACGGGGCCGCTCCACGGGGAGCAGCCCCGTCACCGGAACGGTCAGTCGTCACCGCGAGGAGTGATGTTGACCCCGCCGCCGGACGGCACCGGAATCACCTCGATGTCGCCGTTCTTCAACGCCTCGTAGAGGACGTAGCCCTCGGGGCCGAGAACCTCGACGAGCTGCTCGATCGCCTCCAACTCCATCTCGACGCGCTTGTTCTCCTCCTCCTGGGCGGCCGTCTCCTCGATGGCCGTCTGCGCCTTGGTGAGGGCCTCGCGCACGTCCGCCGGCGGAACCGGCTGCTGGATCGTCAACTGCGGGGCGCCGCACTCCTGGCCCTCGGCGCCGGTGTAGTCCAGGGAGCAGAAGAACTCGCCGCCGCCCTGCTCCGCGATGTAGGCGGACAGCAACTCCCCGACCTTCTTCTCCCACTCGGCCTTGGCCTCGGCCGAGGTGTACAGGTCGCGCCAGGAGTAGTCCTTGCTGGCGTCGTCGAGGGCGCGGTTCAACGGCTGCCCGATGTAGGTGGCCAGCATCCGCACCCAGCCCGCGTCGGTGTCGGCGTCGTACTTCAGCCCGATGCGCTCGTGCCACTCGCGCAACGTCTCGCAGGTCGGGTTGAGGGTGAACGTGACCACCCCCTCCACGGTCAACTCCAGGTCGTCGTTGGACACGACGGTGGCCGGGGGCGCCTCGGCGTGCTCGGAGCCGCTGAACGTGAACGTGCGCTGGCCGCCCGGGTAGACGAAGGTCTGGTCACCGGGGCCGTAGTACTCGCGCTCACCGGGCTCGACACAGTTGTCGAACGTGGTGGAGGAGAACGCTCCGGAATCGTACTCCAACCCCACCTGGTCGGGTCCGGTGGACACGGAGCAGGCGGTGAGTCCCAGCACGGTCAGGGCGGCAGCGATACGGGGGGTCTTCACTGGGCGTCCATCTCCCTGTCGGTCGTCCTCCCCCCGGGAGCGCCGGGCGGGGAGGAGCGGGGACCGGTGTGCTCGGCGACGGACCGGGCCGCGGCCGACTCCGAGACGTGTCACATGCCGTGGGGCCGTGGCCACCGGTCGGGTTCACATCTTCTCTCTTCGGAGTCCCGAAGACACCCCCCGGTTCCCCGTCCGGCCGATCCCCCGCGACGCGGCGGGGCCGCGGCCCCGCCGCAGAATTCTCCCAGAGGGGGTTCTCCCCCTCCGCGGGAGAGGGAGAGCCACCGTGTAGTCCCGGGTCAGTCCCAGGACAGGCCGCCGCCCGTCTGGTACTCGATCACCCTCGTCTCGAAGAAGTTCTTCTCCTTCTTCAGGTCCATCATCTCCGACATCCACGGGAACGGGTTCTCCGTCTCGCCGAAGATCGGAGCCAGTCCGATCTGCTCGGCGCGGCGGTCGGTGACGAAGTGCATGTACTGCTCGCACAACTCCGCGTTGAGGCCCAGAATGCCGCGCGGCATGGTCTCCCGGCCGTAGGCGACCTCCAACGCGCACGCCTCGACGAGCATGGTGCGCACCTCGTCCTGGAACTCCTCGGTCCACAGGTGCGGATTCTCGATCTTGATCTGGTTGATCACGTCGATGCCGAAGTTCAGGTGGATGCTCTCGTCGCGCAGGATGTACTGGTACTGCTCGGCGACCCCCACCATCTTGTTGCGCCGCCCCAGCGACAGGATCTGCGCGAACCCGGTGTAGAACCACATGCCCTCGAACACCACGTAGAAGGCGACGAGGTCGCGCAGGAACGCCTGGTCCGCCTCCGGTGTGCCGGTGGTGAAGTCCGGGTTCTCCAGGTTGCGGGTGTAGCGCAGCGCCCACGCGTCCTTCTCGGTGATCGAGGGCACCTCGCGGTACATGTTGAACAGCTCGCCCTCGTCCAGGCCGAGGCTCTCGCAGACGTACTGGAAGGTGTGCGTGTGCACGGCCTCCTCGAACGCCTGCCGCAGCAGGTACTGGCGGCACTCGGGGTTGGTGAGGTGCCGGTAGACCGCCAGCACGATGTTGTTGGCCACCAGCGACTCGGCGGTGGCGAAGAAGCCGAGGTTGCGCTTGATCATGAGCCGCTCGTCCTCGGTGAGGCCGTCGGGAGACTTCCACAGCGCGATGTCGGCCTGCATGGCGACCTCGGTCGGCATCCAGTGGTTGTTGCATCCGGCCAGGTACTTCTCCCACGCCCAGCGGTACTTGAGCGGCAGCAGCTGGTTGACGTCGGCGCGGGAGTTGATCATCCGCTTGTCCGTGACGTCGACGCGGGCGGCGCCGCTCTGGATCTCACCGAGACCGGTGCTGTCGGCGGTGGTGGTCATGGGTTCCTTTCGGTTCGCTCGGGGCGCGGCCGTGCCCGCCCCGGGAGGGCACGGCCGCGGGAGAGAGGGGGAGCGGCGCCCGCTACTGGCAGGCTTCGCAGTCGGGGTCGTCCAGCGAGCAGAACGCTGCGTCCGGGTCGAGGTCGGGGGCCGGCGCCGCTCCGGGGGCCGGGTTCGGCGGGACGGCGGTCGGGCGGGGCGACGGGCTCGGGGAGGGAGTGGGCGACGGACTCGGGGAAGGCGCCGCGGCCGCCACGGGCGCGACCGCGTTGAGCCTGCCGTCGGTGCCCCTGAGCGTGCTCTTCTCCACGTGCGTGGCGCTCTGCGACCGCAGGTAGTAGGTGGTCTTGAGCCCCCTGCGCCAGGCCCGCCGGTACAGCTCGTCGAGCTTGCGTCCGCTCGGCTCGGCCATGTACAGGTTCAGCGACTGCGCCTGGTCGAGCCACTTCTGCCGCCGCGACGCCGCGTCCACCAGCCAGGACGGGTCGATCTCGAAGGCGGTGGCGTACAACCGCTTCAGGTCGTCGGGCACCCGGTCGACCGCACCGAGGCTGCCGTCGTGCAGCTTCAGCGCCGCCACCGTCTCCGCGTCCCACAGGCCGCGCTCCTTGAGGTCGCGCACCAGGTGGGGGTTGACGACGGTGAAGTCGCCGGACATGTTCGACTTGACGAACAGGTTGCGGTAGATCGGCTCGATGGACTGGCTGACGCCGGTGATGTTGGCGATGGTCGCGGTCGGCGCGATCGCCATCACGTTGGAGTTGCGCATCCCGGTGGTCCGCACCTTCTCGCGCAGCGTGTCCCAGTCCAGCCGCCGGGTGGTGTCCACCTCCAGGTCGCCGCGGCGCGCGTCGGCGAGCAGCTCCAGCGAGTCGATCGGCAGGACTCCCCGGCTCCACAGCGACCCGTCGAAGGAGGCGTAGGCGCCGCGCTCGGCCGCCAGGTCCGCGGAGGCCTCGATGGCGTGGTAGCTGATCAGCTCCATGCTCTCGTCGGCGAACTCCACGGCCTCCTGGGAGGCCACGGGCAGCCGCAGCGTGAACAGCGCGTCCTGGTAGCCCATCAGCCCCAGGCCGACCGGGCGGTGCCGCAGGTTGGCGCGTTCGGCCTCGGGAATCGTGTACAGGTTCACGTCGATGACGTTGTCGAGCATGCGCACGGCGGTGCGCACGGTCCGGCGCAGCCGCTCGGCGTCCAGCCCGTCGGGGCCGACGTGGTTGGCCAGGTTCACCGAGCCGAGGTTGCACACGGCGACCTCGTCGACGCTGGTGTTCAGGGTGATCTCGGTGCACAGGTTGGAGGAGTGCACCACGCCGACGTGCTGCTGCGGGGAGCGCAGGTTGCACGGGTCCTTGAAGGTGATCCACGGGTGGCCGGTCTCGAACAGCATGGTGAGCATGCGCCGCCACAGGTCCACGGCGCGCACCCGGCGGAACACGCGGATCTCGCCGCGGTCGGCGGCGCGCTCGTAGCCGACGTAGGCGCGCGCGAAGTCCTCGCCGTAGCGGTCGTGCAGGTCGGGCACCTCGTCGGGGGAGAACAGGGTCCACTGGGCGTCGCTCTCGACCCGCTCCAAAAACAGGTCGGGCACCCAGTTGGCGGTGTTCATGTCGTGGGTGCGGCGGCGCTCGTCACCGGTGTTCTTGCGCAGGTCGAGGAATTCCTCTATGTCGATGTGCCAGGTCTCCAGGTAGGCGCAGACCGCGCCCTTGCGCTTGCCCCCCTGGTTGACCGCCACCGCGGTGTCGTTGGCGATCTTGAGGAACGGGACGATGCCCTGGCTCTTGCCGTTGGTGCCGTTGATGTGGGCGCCGAGGCCGCGCACGGGCGTCCAGTCGTTGCCGAGTCCGCCGGAGTACTTGGACAGCAGGGCGTTGTTGCTGATGCCGTGGAAGATCTGGGCGAGGTCGTCGCTGACGGTGGTGAGGAAGCAGGAGGAGAGCTGGGGGCGGCGGGTGCCGGAGTTGAACAGGGTGGGGGTGGAGCACATGAAGTCGAACGAGGACAGCAGCTCGTAGAACTCGACGGCTCGCGCGTTCCGGTCGTCCTCGCGCAGCGCCAGGCCCATGGCCACGCGCATGAGGAACGCCTGCGGCAACTCGTAGCGGGTGCCGTCGCGGTGCAGGAAGTAGCGGTCGTAGAGGGTCTGCAGGCCCAGGTAGGTGAAGCCCAGGTCGCGTTCGGGGCGCAGCGCCGCGCCGAGCCGGTCCAGGTCGAAGTCGGCGAGTTCGGGGGTGAGCTGTTCCAGTTCGATGCCGCGCGCGACGTAGGAGCGCAGGTATTCGGGGTAGCGGCGGGCCATGTCCGCGTGGGTGGCCTCGTCGCGGCGTCCGCTGAGGAAGGTCAGCGCCTCCCTGCGGAGCTTGTCCAGCAGCAGTCGGGCGCTGACGTAGGAGTAGTCGGGGTCGACTTCGACGAAGGTGCGCGCCGCCATGATCAGCGCGAGTTCGAGTTCGGCGGGGGTGATGCCCGGGTACAGGCCCCGCCGGGCCTCCGCGACGACCGTCTCCGCCGACGCGCCGGGCAGTCCCTGGCACGCCTCGGCGACCACCTGCCTGATCCGCTCCATGGGGACGGCGGAGGGGATCGGGGCGGAATCGACGTCCGTGTCGATGGTCAAGGTGGCTCCAACCTGGTAGGTGACAACCGGTTGGGGGATTGGCGGAAACCGCGCACACCAAAGGAGCACGTGACGTGCGATCGTGAACTCTCCCCGTTGCGCGACGGCTCTACCGAACCCCCGTGTCTGTGCGCTGCGAGCGCGTGCCGGTGGCGGGATTCCGGGGTCGCGGACGCGTCGCTTCTCCGCGTCCTGTCCGCCTCTGGCCGTTCCCGACCCTGAACCAGTGCCTGACCGCGACCTCTGTCCCGTTCAGCACTGTGGAACAGCCCTGAGAGCACACCGCTTCCCGCCGCCGAGGCCCTGTGTCCCGCGGCGAACCACCGGCGGGGCACGACTCTACAACACATCATCTAGGGGTGCTCACCGGAAAGAGACACAACATCATGGTGTGTCGGTTCTTGACTTTCACTATGTGAAATCGCGAGGCAACTCTCGATGAGAGTGCTGTTGTTCCTGCCGATACGGGCCTGTCTCCCCTTCCGCCCAAGGCCCCTGTCCAGAAGGTCACCAGCAGGGTGGCAGGAGCGCGTACCACCCCTGCCACTACGGCAAACATGGCCAGGAGCGGATATGGACTCTCGCCCTCGCGTGTGAATGACGACTCCGTGGAGTACGTGACTCCTCGTACTGTTCCGTACCGGGTGTGATGGAGGCTTTGGTGTGTCCCGCGTTTTTCGGAGTCGGATTCCTGGATTCTGGGGCCACGTGACCTCAGGGAGGGCATCGTGGGACGTCGTGGATACCCGGCCGAGTTCCGGCCACACGCCCCGGGGTGAATCGCCCGCATCGCCGACCAGCCCGGCGTCAACCGCGAGACGCCGCGCACCTGGGTGGCCCGGGCCGAGGTCGACGCCGGGCAGCGTCCCGGCACCACCACCGACCAGGTTCGAAGGATCACCGAACTCGAACGCGAGGTGCGTGAGCCGCGGCGGGCCAACGCGATCCTCACATCCGCGTCGGCTTTTTCGCCGCAGGACCCGACCGCCCACACATCGAGTGGTCGCCTTCATCGCCGCTCACCGCGCCGAGTTCGGGGTCGAGCCGATCTGCGCAGTGCTGCGGGTCGCCCCGTCCACCTACTACGCGGCCAGGCCCCGGCCGCCCTCGCCGCGCTCGCGCACTGATGCGGCCACCAGCGAGGCGGTCGCCAAGGTGCACGCCGACAACCACGGCGTCTACGGGGTGCGCAAGGTCCACGCCGAGCTGAACCGCCAAGGCCACCGGGTACTCGACACGTGGCTGCTGCCCGGCGGTCACCTGGAGGCCGAGGGCACCGACCTGCTGGCCGCGTCCCCGCGCGAACTGGCGGAGGAGACCGGTCTGCGCCCCGAGCGGGTGGTCCCCGAGGGGGGAAACCGACGCGGTCCCACTCGACATCGACATCCACCGCTTCCCCGCCAACCCGGCCGAGGATGAACCCGAGCACTGGCACTTCGACTTCCGCTACCTGCACCAACCCCACAGCCGTGAGGTGCGCCTCCAGACGGAGGAGGTCACCGACCACGCCTGGCGTCCCACCCCGGACGTCCCCTCTCCACGTCCGGCCGCCAAACTCGCGGCCTCTCAGCGTCGGTAACCCCGGCAACCGATGACGTCGCACGTGACACCGGGATATCCGGCGTCGTCGCCGCACAGGCTCGCGTGTCCGTTTCCTTCAAGACCGTGCCGGAGGGCTCCGCCTACGGTGGCCGCATGGCTGTCACGTTGAACTACATCGGCATCACCACCTCGGACATGGCGCGTTCGCTGGCGTTCTACCGGCGGCTCGGCCTCGACATCCCCGCCGAGGCCGACTCCCAGCCGCACGTCGAGGTGGTACTCGGCGGCGGCATGAAGCTCGCCTGGGACACCGACGAGGTGGTCCACGCCTTCGATCCGGACTGGAGGGGCGACGGAGCCGCCGGACGGGTCGGGCTGGCCTTCGCCTGCGGCAGCCCGGACGAGGTGGACGCCGTCTACGCCGACCTGACCCGGGCGGGCTACACGGGCCTGCTGAAGCCCTGGAACGCGGAGTGGGGGCAGCGGTACGCCGTGGTGCGCGACCCCGACAACAACTCCGTGGACCTGTACGCGCCCCTGACCGAGGGGTGAGTCAGGCGTCCAGCAGCGCGCCCGGCGGCAGACCGGTCAGGGCGCGCACCTCCCGGGTGAGGTGGGGCTGGTCCGCGTAACCGGTTCGAGCCGCGGCCTCGGCCAGCGGCGTCCCGGACCGGACCAGATCCAGGGCGCGGTTCAGCCGCAGGACGCGGTCGAGGGTCTTGGGGCCGTAGCCGAACGCGACCAGGCAGCGTCTGCGCAGTTGGCGCTCGCTGAGGCCGACCGCCGCGGCCACCGCACGCACCCGCGCCCCCGAGGAGCCGCCCGCTCCGGCCCGCAGGCGGGCCAGCACCTCCACGGCCACCGGGTCGGCCAGCCCCTCGCGCAGCGGCAGCGCGGTGATGTCCGCCTCCAGCGCCCCGGCGGGGTCGGACGCGGCGGCCACACGCTCGGTGATCCGCCGGACCAGGGAAGCGGGCCACAGTTGGTCCAGCGGCACGCGCGCGTCGCGCAGCTCGGCGGCGGGCGCTCCCAGGACCACCGGTCCGCGGCCGGGAGCGAACCGGAGCCCGGCGTGGACGTCGCCGGAGGTCTCCCGAACCAGTTGCGCCGTGGTGTCGGGACCGGCCACGAGCAGCCCGCCCCGCGTCCAGACGATGTCCATGCATCCGTCGGGCAGCACCCGGCGCTCCCCCGGGTGTTCGGGAGCCCGGTACCGCCACAGCACCGCGCCCGCCACGGTCGACGGTCTCTCCTGGTACACGTCCGCGTCTCCGGTTCGTCCGGCGACTACCCGCCCGGTGTCGCCGCAGGTCTTCTCGGTCCGTAGGCGAGGCGGCGCAGCAGCGTCTCGGCCGGTCCGCGGCGGCCCGCCCTACGACCGAACTCCGCGACTCCCACGGTAGCGAGCCACACGGCGGCACCCGCCAGAACGGTCCCGGTCACCCCGAGACGGGGGTGCAGGTTCAGCGTGTAGGGCAGGAACAGCACCACCCAGGCCACCGACTGCAGCAGATAGCAGGTCATCGACCACTGGCCGCAGGCGGCCAGTGCGGTGACGAACGGCCCCCGGCGGTTCTCCAGACGCACGGCGAGCAGGGCGATGAGCGCGGCGTAGCCGAGACCGCCCGCGTATCCGGTGAGCGTGTGCAGGTGGAAGAACGCCCACGCCACCGCGTCCGTCGGTACCTCGATCCGGCCGGTGGCCACCAGCATCTGCGGTATCCCGCCCAGAGCCGCAACGGGAATCCCGAACAGCGCGGCGCGGCGCAGCAGTCGCAGGTGTTGTCGGGGTCGCTCCAGCAGCCGTCTCCGCGCGGCCCAGACGCCCACGAGGAACGGTCCGGCCGAGGTGATGGCGAGGAGTACGGTGAGAACCGGCCAGACCGTGGCGCGGATGGCGGCGTCGGTGAGCGGACCGACCTCCACGGCCTCTGCTCCCGGGTGCGCGGTGAGGCCGGTGATGGCGAAGACCGCCACCGTGTAGACCAGCGAGCCCAGGACGAGCCAGGCGCCGGCGTGCGTCCGGAGCCGCTCGGAGGCCGTGTGCACCGCGCCCGCGAAGAGCAGCGCGATCAGTCCGTAGGCGCCCAGGATGTCGCCGGAGTACAGCAGCAGGGCGTGGAGGAGTCCGAACAGCAGCAGCCACCGGCCGCGCCTGCGCACGACCCTGCGCGTTCCCGCCGCGTCCAGGCCCGCGGCCCGCTGCCGGTCGGTGATCATGACCAGTCCGTAGCCGAACAGCGCCGCGAACATGGGGTAGCCGCGGGCCTCGGCGAACAGGGTGACGACCGCGGTGGTGACGGCGTCCACGGGGGTGAGCGTGCCGGTGTGCTCGCCGCCCGCGAGGTAGGGGGCGACGAAGAGGTAGGCGTGGACGACGGCGATGACCAGCAGCATCGCACCGCGGGCGAGGTCGGGGGTGAGTGACCGCTCGGTGACTGCGGTGGCGCCCACGGCGGGTGGTGGGGCGGTGGAAGGGGTCATCGGTGCTCCCGTTCGTTCCGGACTGGTGGAAGGCTTGGACACATGGGGGGAGGGGCGCGTGGTTCCGCAGCACCTCTTGGATACGCAAGCGTATCCAATGGCGGCCGAAAAAGATACGGTCACGTATCCAACAGTGGAGAAGAGTCATGACTGACGAACAGGGAACGCGCGCCTCCGACCGCTCCCGGCGGCGGGGCGCGGAACTCGTCTCGGCCATCCACCGCTCGGTGATCGAGGAAGCCCTCCAGGCCGGTGTGAACGGGCTGACCATGGAGGGCATCGCCAAGCGCGCGGCCACCGCCAAGACCGTGCTCTACCGGCGCTGGTCCTCACCCCAGGAGATCCTCCTGGACGCGCTCCACGCGACCTACCCCCGGGAGACTCCCGCCCCCGAGGCCGACGACCTGCGCGGCGACCTGCTCCGCAGCCTGCGGCAGATGGCGGACTGGATGGGGCAGCCGACCGGGCGCGTCATAGGCGAGGTGATGCTCGAACGGCACCGCCACCCCGAACTGGTCGAGTCGCTGTACAAGCGGGTGTTCGACGCGCGCGGCGGCCGGTTCACCCTCACCGTCATGCGGCACTACGCCGAGCGCGGCGTCGTCGACCCCGCCCGCGTGACCCCGGTCGTGGCCGACATCGGCGAGGCGCTGCTCATCAAGTACATGACCGACAACGGCCGCCTCCCCGACGACGAGTGGATCGCCGCGGTCGTGGACCAGGCGATCCTGCCCGCCCTGGGCGTGGCCCCCGAGCGGGCGGCGCGGTCGTCGGCCTGACCGGGCGGCCGGACCTCACCCGTCCAGCAGTCCGTCGAGGTGGTCCTCGCCCAGCCCCAGGTCGAGGCGGATGCGGTAGCGGATGCGCAGCAGTTCCATCAGCAAGTCGTGCATGTACGGGGAGACGTCCTGGTGCCGGAAGCACTCCACGCCCCTGGTGGCCCAGACGTGCGCGTTCTCCAGGTCGGAGTGGGCCAGCAGGGTCTCGGCGACGTGGATGTAGGTGGGGAGGTTGCGGGCTCCCACGGCCCTGAGCCGGTCGAGCTGGGCGTAGGCCTCGCCGACGCGGTTGAGTTCCAGCAGCGCCCCCGCCAGGAGCGCCCGGGCGTCGATGATGGTCTCACCGCCGTCGTCGATCGCCCGCTGGTAGGCCATCGCCGCCCGCTCCGCCTCCTGCGCCATCTCCCACTGCTCACCCGCGCGCACGAAGAGCTCGGCCCGGCAGATCTCGCTGTCGGCCGCCACCCGGTTGGCGAGGTCGATCAGCTCCTCGGCGACCGCGATATGGTCTCCGGACTGCACGGCATGGAACTCCAACCGGTCAAGGTCGGCTGTCGTCACGCGGGTCATCGCGGTCCTTCCTGCTCCTCGCGGCCCCGGTGGTCACGTGCGGGAGCGCTCCAAAGCATCCCAGAAGCCCTGGCGCAGCGCGTGTCTGACCTCGTCCCTCAGCAGGAAGTCCACGGGCAGTGCGGACCCCTGGAGCAGACGGGCTTCCAGGTCGGAGGGCATCCGGGGTTTGCGCGCCAGTACCGCTTCCAGCCACAGCACGGGAGCGTCCCGAGCGATCGACTCGGCGAAGTCGTTGCCCTCCCTGTGGGCGACGGCGACGGCCTCCTCGATCGTGCGGCCGCCGGAGGGGTGGTACCCGAGGCGCGGTGCGGGATCGGTGTAGGCGCCCTGGTGGGTCTGGTTGTTCTGTGGACGGGGGCCAGCAGCGGATTCGAACCCCTGCCGGGTTCGTTGAGCGCTCCGGTACCGGGAGTCAGCTCCCGTACTGGCCCCAAAAGTAGGGTTTGGGCCGGTGTTACCCCCAAACCCCGGGTTCTCACCCGTGTTGCCGTACCGCGGGTCGGGGGGAATCTCCCGTGCTGGTGGTGGGGCCTCCCGTTCGTAGGAGCCGCCCACCATCGGGTCCCGGGGGTCCCGGGGCGGGGCCTGGTGCTGGTTGGACTGGCCCTGCCCCTGGGGTGGATAGCCCTGGGGGCGCATGCTCGGATGCGCGCCGGTCTGGGGCGCGGCGTGGCTGGGCTGGGCGCCGGTCGGAGCGCTGCCGCCCATGCCCGCCATGCCGGGGTGGGCTCCGGTGCCGTGCTGGTGCGGGTAGCTCCCCGGGTTGAGGGAGGGCTGGCCTCCGGTGCGCGGCTCCATGGCGGAGGCGTTCTGCGCGGCGAGGTGGTCGCCGCGCTGCTGGGCGAGGCTCTGGCGCATCGCGCGCAGTTGCTCCATCGCGCTGCCCGAGGCGGCCGGCTGGGCACCCGTCGCCGCGAACATGGCCTCCATCGTCGCCGCCGCGGGCTCGACCCGGGAGGCTCCCGGATGGGCCGTGGCGGGCTGGCGGGTCGAGGGGCCCGTGTTGGGACGCGACCGGCCGTTCGACAGCGGACCGCTCTGGCCGGACGGGATGGTGTCGTCCGCCGGTCCCGCTCCCGCCTCCAGGAGGTTGACGTGCGGGCGCAGGTGTCCCGCGCCGATCTCGATGAGGTCGTCGCACTCGCGGCGGAGCGCACGCGAGATGGTCCAGTTCCCCTCGATCGAGATGTTCACCACGGTGACCCGGACGCCGAGCTCCTGGACCTCGGCGACGACCGGAGCCATGTCCTCGTCGCCGCAGATGAGCACCGCGTCGCAGATCGCGCGGCTCTGGGCCAGCGGGATCAGGTCCTTTTGCACATAGTTCTCGACGCCTTCTCTCCGACCGGGGCGGATGCGGGCGGCGCGGAACTTCACACCGGGGATGTCCGCGATGCCTTCCTGCTCCTGGGAACGGCGACCGTCGGTCACCGCTTCGTACCAGTAGCAGCGCAGCAAGGGCAGTCCCGTGCGATCGCGGGCGACCTCGTTGAGGAGTTGCACGAGCGCCGCGTGGTCCCACGACACCGAGTCGCGGTCGCGTGTCCCGTGCACCGCCATCGCGCCCTCGGCCAGGAGGTAGCCGGCGTCGACGAACAGCGCGCAGCGATCCACGTGACACCGCCCCTTCCTTGGTTCTGGTGGCCTCGGACGCGCTGTGCGGCCGAGCTTGGTCCAGCAGTCGGATTCGGCCAGACTAGGGCCGGGCCACAGCCTAGCCAAGTCTGTGCGGTTTGTGGGGCGACTCTACCGGCGAAGGTCCTACATCCTCCGGTCACAGCTCCGCGGCCAGGGCCAGCAGCTCCTCCGCCAGAGGACGCCCGGCCGTGTGGCGCACCGGCCAGGAGCGCAGCTCCGCCAGCCGGGCCGGATGGGCGTAGGCGTCGCCGGTGCGCAGGTAGCCGCAGGGCGCGTCGGGCCAGTCGGCGGTCATCGGCAGCGGTTCGGTGAAGAACCCGGGCGGCCGCACGGGCGGGTCGAGGTGCTGCTGGGCGGCGGAGAGCTCGGCCCGCGTGGGCGTGCCCGGCTGTGGGACGAGCGCGTCGACCAGGACGTATCCGGCGACCGCGCGGTGGGCCGCGCGCTGCGCGGCGGCGATCGCGGGCAGCAGCGGTCCGGCCGCCCCGGACGCCACGAGCAGCAGCGGCCCGGCCGGGTCGGCGGCGGCGATCTCCAGGGCGGCGCGCGCCACGTAGCGGGACGCGTAGGGCGGACGGTCGTCGTCGGTGACCTCGGCGACGACGACCTCGGCTCCCCGTTCCGCGAGGTCGTGCGGCAGGCTCCCCCAGTCCGCGGCAGTACCCAGCGGGCTGTGCAGCAGCACCAGGCAGGGCAGGTCCGCCCGGCCGGTCACGGTCGGGGCCGGGTGGACTCGGTGACCCAGTCGAGGTACTCGGGGTTGCCGCCCTCGACGGGGACGGCGACGATCTCGGGAACCTCGTAGGAGTGCCGGTCGACCAGGTGCGCGGTCAGCTCGGCCAGCCGGTCGTCGGCCGTCTTGAACACGATCCGCCACTCCTCGTCGGTGTGGACGCGCCCCTCCCACCGGTACACGCTGGTGATGGGGCCGCTGACCTGGGCACATGCGACCAGGCCGGCGTCCACCGCCTCCTCTGCCAGGGTCTGGGCCTCCTCGCGGCCGCCCGCGGTGACCTCGACCCGCACGTGGCCGACGTCGCCCTCGATGTGCGTCAAAGCGCGCTCCCTCGACTGCCCGACGGTGACCGGCACGCTCTAGGCTCACAGCCATGAGCGACCGTGACGATCTTCTGCGACAGATCAACGATAAGGCCGTTGTGCACGGCAGGGTGACTCTCTCCTCGGGGGCCGAGGCCGACTACTACGTGGACCTGCGCCGGATCACCCTGGACGGGGAGAGCGCGCCGCTGGTGGGGCGGGTGATGCTGGACGCGACCGCCGACCTGGACTACGAGGCGGTCGGCGGGCTGACCCTGGGCGCGGACCCGGTGGCCACCGCCATGCTGCACGCGGCGGCGGCGCGGGGGCGCCGTCTGGACGCGTTCGTGGTGCGCAAGGAGGGCAAGGCGCACGGGTTGCAGCGCCGTGTCGAGGGCCCCGACGTCCGCGGCCGCCGGGTGCTCGCGGTGGAGGACACCTCGACCACCGGAGGGTCGGTGCTGACGGCCGTGACCGCGCTGCGCGAGGCGGGCGCCGAGGTGGTCGGCGTGGCCGTGATCGTGGACCGGGGCGCGCGGGACAGGATCGCCGGTGAGGGGCTGACCTACCGGGCGGCCTACACGTTGGACGACCTGGACGTCTGACCGCCTGTTCCGCTCCGCCGCGCCCGGGGGCGGGTCACTCGGCCACGGCGGTGAAGGTGTAGTCGGGGTCCTCCTCACTGACGTCCCTGGGGTCGCCGTTGACGCGTACCTCGACCGCGGAGGGAGTGCCCAGGGTGACGTCCATGCGTGGCTTGTCGTAGGAGACGTACTCACCCTGGGTCATGGTCGTGTCGATGAGCACCTCGCCTCCGGGAATCCGGACGAGCACGTCGCTGGACTCCCCCACCACCTGGATGCGCAGCACTTCCGTGTCCTCGGCGGAGGCGTCGGGCTCCGAAGGTGCGGAGAGGGCGCCGGACTCGCTGGGCACCAGGACGTCGCTGTTGCCGGGAAGGGAACGGTAGAAGAAGTACCCGCCCAGCACGACGAGGGTGACCAGCAGCACGATCGCCCCGGCGATCGCCAACGCCTGGCCGATGCCTCTCGGATCATTGCGATGTCGTCCCACGATGCTGAATGTAGCGCGAATCACCCATAACAATCGACAGTGGCACGACTCTCGTCTTTTCTCACACCGGGTCGGTGACCACGCGGAGCCGGCTCCTCACCGGGGATCACGCTCCGCGGCGCTTCGGACACCTGTTGCGCGCGGGTGACGTTCACGGCATTGTGGTCTAGACCTTTCGCGAAAGACCCGCCGTTCGGAATACTTGGCGGGTGATCCGGCGAGAACCCGTCGTGAAAAAATCGATGTGACGGACCTTCGAGGCTGGCCCGTCACCACTCCAGGCCAATCAGGGGAGTCAACACCATGCCTATCGCAACGCCTGAGGTCTACGCCGAGATGCTGGGCCGCGCGAAGTCCCAGGGCTTCGCCTACCCGGCGATCAACGTGACGTCGAGCCAGACCCTGCACGCGGCCCTGCGCGGCTTCGCCGAGGCCGAGAGCGACGGCATCGTGCAGATCTCCACCGGCGGCGCCGAGTTCCTGTCCGGCGCGACCGTCAAGGACATGGTCACCGGTTCGGTCGCGTTCGCCGAATACGCCCGGATCGTGGCCGACAAGTACCCGGTCAACATCGCGCTGCACACCGACCACTGCCCCAAGAACAAGCTCGACGGCTTCGTGCGCCCGCTCCTGGAGATCTCCAGGGAGCGCGTGGCCAAGGGCCAGGAGCCGCTGTTCCAGTCCCACATGTGGGACGGCTCCGCCGTGGAGCTCGAGGAGAACCTGCAGATCGCCGAGGAGCTGCTGGCCGCCTCCAAGGAGGCCCGCACCATCCTGGAGATCGAGGTCGGCGTGGTCGGCGGCGAGGAGGACGGCATCGTCGGCGAGATCAACGAGAAGCTCTACACCACGCCCGGCGACGGTCTGCGCACCGCCGAGGTCCTCGGCCTCGGTGAGAAGGGCTACTACATGGCCGCCCTGACCTTCGGCAACGTGCACGGCGTCTACAAGCCGGGCCACGTGAAGCTGCGTCCGGAGGTCCTCAAGGACATCCAGGACGCGGTGGGCGCCAAGTACGGCAAGGAGAAGCCGTTCGACCTGGTCTTCCACGGCGGCTCCGGCTCCAGCCTGGAGGAGATCCACGAGGCGATCTCCTACGGCGTGGTGAAGATGAACATCGACACCGACACCCAGTACGCGTTCACCCGGCCGATCGTCGACCACGTCATGAAGAACTACGACGGCGTGCTGAAGGTCGACGGCGACGTCGGCAACAAGAAGGTCTACGACCCGCGCTCCTACGGCAAGGCCGCCGAGGCGGGCATGGCCGCGCGGGTCGTCGAGGCCACGCAGCAGCTCAAGTCCGCCGGCAACCGCATGAAGTAGGAGCCGCGGAAGCGCTCCGCCGCGCGCGAGGCCCCCGGGCGACGGCTTCCGGGGGCCTTTCCGCGCCCTTCCGCACCGCCCGTTCCGGTCGCGGCCGAGGGCTGCCTGGCAGGATGGGGGGCATGGAGCCGAACCAGAACCTGTTGGGCGGTCCGCCGCCCACCGAACTGCCCGACCAGCCCGAAGCGCGCGAGGCCCTGGCCTCGGGAACCGACCCGGCCGAGGTCGCGGCGCGCTTCCCCGCCTACCCGGCCGCCTGGGCCGCGCTCGCCGAACGCGCCTACGAGGGGGGCGAGGACGTCGCCGCCTACGCCTACGCGCGCACCGGCTACCACCGGGGGCTGGACCAGTTGCGCCGCAGCGGGTGGAAGGGGCACGGCCCGGTCCCGTGGGAGCACGAGCCCAACCGCGGTTTCCTGCTCTCGCTGTACTACCTCGGCAAGGCCGCCGAGGCGATCGAGGAGACCGAGGAGGCCGAGCGGTGCGCCGCCTTCCTCCGGGACAGCAGCGAGACGGCGGCCAAGGCGCTCCAGGGCTGACCGCGGGCCGCCCACGGGCACCGCGGGCCGCACCGTCCGCTTCCGTTTCCACAGCCTCTGACTGGGGGTTATCGGTCGTGTAACCTCTATGTGCAAGAGCCCCTGCCGCTTCTTGCGCCAGGGGCTTCGGCACGTCCGGGGCACACCGGGGCACGGCCTCGGTCCGATTCGAGGAATGCAGAGGTAGACGGCGATGCCGGCGATCACGCTCGTTGGGGCCCAGTGGGGGGATGAGGGGAAGGGGAAGGCAACCGACCTTGTCGGCGGCCGCGTTGACTACGTGGTCCGGTACCAGGGCGGCAACAACGCGGGCCACACCGTGGTCATCGGCGACCAGAAGTACGCTCTGCACCTGCTTCCGTCGGGCATCCTCTCCCCCGACGTGGTTCCGGTGATCGCCAACGGCGTCGTCATCGACCCGGCGGTGCTGTTCGAGGAGCTCGACGGCCTGGTCCAGCGCGGCGTCGACACCTCGCGCCTGCTGATCTCGGCGAACGCGCACCTGATCATGCCCTACCACCGGGCACTGGACAAGGTCAGCGAGCGCTTCCTCGGCAAGGGCCGCATCGGCACCACCGGCCGCGGCATCGGCCCCACCTACGCCGACAAGATCTCCCGCGCGGGCGTGCGCGTACAGGACATGTTCGACGCCAAGATCCTGCGCAAGAAGCTGGAGCTGGCGCTCAACGACAAGAACCAGATCCTCACCAAGGTGTACAACCGCCGTGGCCTGGACCTGGACCGCATCCTCGACGAGTACCTGGGCTACGCGGAGAAGCTGCGCCCCTACGTGGCCGACACCTCGCTGGTGCTGAACCGGGCGCTGGACGAGGGAAGGACCGTCTTCCTGGAGGGGTCGCAGGGCACCCTGCTGGACATCGACCACGGCACCTACCCGTTCGTCACCTCCTCCTCCCCCACCGCGGGCGGCGCGTGCGCGGGGTCGGGCATCGGCCCCACCCGCATCACCAAGGTCATCGGCATCCTGAAGTCCTACACCACCCGTGTCGGCTCGGGCCCGTTCCCCACCGAACTGGAGGACGAGTGGGGCGAGTGGCTGCGCTCCCAGGGGCACGAGTACGGCGTCACCACCGGCCGCAACCGCCGTTGCGGCTGGTTCGACGCGCCGATCGCCCGCTACGCCACCCGGGTCAACGGCATCACCGACTTCTTCCTCACCAAGCTCGACGTGCTGTCGGGGCTGGAGCGCGTCCCGGTGTGCGTCGCCTACGACGTCGACGGCGTGCGGCACGACGAGATCCCCATGACGCAGACGGAGTTCCACCACGCCAGGCCGGTCTACGAGTACCTCGACGGCTGGGGCGACGACATCACCGGCGCGCGGTCCTTCGAGGACCTGCCGAAGAACGCGCAGGTGTACGTGCGGACGCTGGAGGAGCTGTCGGGCGCGCCGATCTCCGCCATCGGCGTCGGCCCCGGTCGGGACCAGACCCTGGAACTGCGTCCTCTCGTGTAGTCGCGGCCCGCGGCGGCGGAGCGTCCGCCCCGCGGGACGGGCGCGGTGTGCGGAGGCGCTCCGGACGCCGCGCCGTTTCCCCATTCCCCCCTCGAAACCAATAGGGTCCATTGCTGTGAAAGCCCTCGTGATCGGCGGCGGAGGCCGCGAACACGCGCTGGTGCGCGCGTTGTCCCTCGACCCCGGTGTGACCAGCCTGCACTGCGCCCCCGGCAACCCGGGGACCTCGGAGCTGGCGGAGAACCACGTCATCAACGTCACCGACGGCCTGGCCGTCACCGAACTGGCCGCGCGCATCGGCGCGGAGCTGGTGGTGGTCGGTCCGGAGGCCCCGCTGGTGGCCGGTGTCGCCGACGAACTGCGGCGGCGCGGCATCCCGGTGTTCGGCCCCGACCGGGCGGCGGCCCGGATCGAGGGTTCCAAGGCGTTCGCCAAGGAGGTCATGGCGGCGGCGGGCGTGCCCACCGCCGAGGCCCGGGTGTGCCGCACGGCGGCGCAGGTGTCCGAGGCGTTGGACCTGTTCGGCCCGCCCTACGTGGTCAAGGACGACGGCCTGGCGGCGGGCAAGGGCGTCGTGGTCACCGAGGACCGCGCGCTCGCCGAGCGGCACGCCCACGAGTGCGGCCGGGTGGTCATCGAGGAGTACCTGGACGGCCCCGAACTGTCGCTGTTCGCGCTCAGCGACGGCCGCAACACGGTGCCGCTGCTGCCCGCGCAGGACTTCAAGCGCGCCTACGACGGCGACCGGGGCCCCAACACCGGCGGCATGGGCGCCTACGCGCCGCTGCCGTGGGCTCCGCCGGGGCTGGTCGACGAGGTCATGGAGACCGTGGTGCGTCCCACCGTCGCCGAGATGGACCGGCGCGGCACGCCCTACCAGGGGCTGCTGTACGCGGGGCTGGCGCTGACCTCGCGCGGGGTGCGCGTGGTGGAGTTCAACGCCCGCTTCGGCGACCCCGAGACCCAGGTGGTGCTGGACCGGTTGGCCACTCCGCTGGGCGCGCTGCTGCAGGCCGCCGACACCGGGAACCTGGGCGGGGTGTCGGCGCTGGAGTGGCGTCCGGGCGCGGCCGTCACCGTGGTGGTGGCCGCCGAGAACTACCCGGGCGACCCGGTCAGGGGCGACCTGGTCGGCGGTCTGGCCGAGGCCAACGCGGTGGAGGGCGCCTACGTCCTGCACGCGGGCACCGCCTGGAGCGGCGCGCACGACGTCAAGGCCAACGGCGGGCGGGTGCTGAGCGTGGTGGGCTCGGGCGCCGACCTCGCCGAGGCCCGCGAGCGCGCCTACGAGGCGGTCGGCCGGATCGAGCTGCGCGGGTCCTTCCACCGCACCGACATCGCGGAGCGGGCGGCGCTGGGGCGGGGCTGAACGGCGGCTTCCGCGCGGAGTTCTCGTTCTCCTGACACGGGGCGACGGCCCCGACACCCTTGACCTATGAGCGGAAAGGTAAAGGTTGAGCGGCGTCGCGCTCGTCGCCCCGGACGCATCTCCACCAAGCACCAGGTCACCATCCCGGTCGCCCAACTGGAGGAAGCGGGCCTGGCTCCGGGCGACGAGGTCGAATTCGTCGTGACGAGCCCCGGACGGATCGAGATCAGACGCCCCAGGAGCCGCTTCGAGAGCGTCATCGGGACGGTCCCCCACCTTGAGGACTACGTCGACATCGACGAACTGCGCAACGAGTGGGAACGCTGATGGCCACGGCAGTCCTTGCCAGCGGTGTCATCATCGCCCTGCTCAGTCCGACAGACGTCTTCCACACCACGGCGTCCCAGGCGGTGATGCGCGGGGAAGCTGGTGGGGATGCGATCGTCGTCTCCGCCTCGGCCTGGGCAGAAGTCCTGGCCGGCTCGGTTCGCAAGGGCCCCGAGGCTGTCACCGACACTGAGCGCCTCCTCCACACGCTGGACGACGTGATCGACGTGGACCAGGAGATCGCTGCCCATGCGGCCCGCCTCCGAACGGACGACCTCAGCATCCGTCTTCCGGATGCCTTCGTGGCGGCCACCGCTCAGGTGTTGGAGGACGGTGTGCTGCTCACCACGGACACCGCGCTCGCGGAGAAGATCGCCCCCGGTCTCGCCGAACTCGTCACCGTCTGACCCGCCTGCCCATGCTCCTGAGACAATGGGAGCGTGATCGAGCGCTACACCCTTCCGGAAATGGGGCGCGTCTTCAGCGACGCCCACAAGTACGAGCTCTGGTGCCAGGTGGAGACCCTGGTCATGGAGGCCCACGCGGCGGCCGGGACCATTCCCGCCGACTCGGTGGAGCCGGTCCGCCAGGCGCCTCCGCCCACGCCCGAGCGGGTGGCCGAGATCGAGGCGGTGACCCAGCACGACGTCATCGCGTTCCTGACCGCCTGGGCCGACAACACCGAGCCGCGCGAGGCCGCCAAGTGGGTGCACTTCGGCATGACCTCCTCCGACCTGCTGGACACCGCGCTGGCCGCGCAACTGGTCGAGGCCACCGACATCCTGCTGGCCAAGGCCGACGCACTGGTGGCGGTGCTGCGCGACCACGCGCTGGAGCACCGCCGGACGCTGCGGGTGGGCCGCACGCACGGCATCCACGGCGAGCCCGACGTGTGGGGACACCGGGTCGCCGACTTCGCGTTCGGCATGGCGCGCTCCCGCGACCGGCTGCGCCGCGCCCGCGAGGCCGTGGGCGTGATGGCGATCTCCGGACCGGTGGGCACCTACTCCAACATCGACCCCGCCGTCGAGGACTACGTCGCCGAGAAGCTGGGGCTGCGTCCCGCGGACGTGTCCACCCAGGTGGTGCTGCGCGACGGCATCTCCGAGTGGGTGAGCGCGCTGGCGGTCGTCGCGACCGTCTGCGAGGCGATCGCGCTGGAGGTCCGGCACGGCCAGCGCACCGAGGTGCGGGAGCTGTGGGAGCCGTTCGGCAAAGGGCAGAAGGGGTCCAGCGCCATGCCCCACAAGAAGAACCCGATCCTGTCGGAGCGCATCTGCGGCATGGCGCGGATCGTGCGCGCCCAGATCGTGCCGGTCATGGAGGGCATCCCGCTGTGGCACGAGCGCGACATCTCCCACTCCTCCACCGAGCGCATCGCGCTGCCGGACGCGGCCGTCGCCACCGACTACCTGCTGCACCTGACCACCCGCCTGGTGAGCGGCCTGGTCGTGGACGCCGAGCGGATGCGGCACAACCTGGACTCCACCAACGGCCTCATCTACTCCTCGACGGTGGTCTCCGAGCTGATCGAGACCGGTCTGTCGCGTGAGGACGTCTACGCGCTGGTGCAGGCCGCCGCCATGCGCACCTGGGAGACCGGTGTCGCGTTCCGGCAGACCCTGCGCGAGCAGGCCGAGAAGGACGGCGTGGAACTGGACGAGGCGCGACTGGACGAGGTGTGCCGTCCCGAGCGGTTCGTGCGCCGCCTCGACCGCGTCTTCGACCGGTTGCAGAACCTGAACTGACCGTCGGCCCGTGTCGTCCGCGCCTTCGGCGGTCCCGCCGCCGAAGGCGCGTCCCTCGTAGATCGGAAAAGACCACCATGAGCGGTTTCGTCGACAAGCCGGTGCCCGTCGAGGTGCCGGGCCTCACCCACCTGCACACCGGCAAGGTGCGCGACCTGTACGCCACCGGGTCGGGGGACCTGGTCATGGTGGCCAGCGACCGGGTGTCGGCCTTCGACTGGGTGCTGCCCACCGAGATCCCCGACAAGGGGCGGCTGCTCACGCAGCTGTCGCTGTGGTGGTTCGAGCAACTGTCCGACCTGGTGGACAACCACGTGATCTCCGACGTGCCGCCGAAGGGCGCTCCGACCGACTGGGCGGGGCGCACCCTCGTCTGCCGCAGGCTCGACATGGTCCCGGTGGAGTGCGTGGCGCGCGGCTACCTGACGGGTTCCGGGCTGAGCGAGTACAGCGCCACCGGGTCGGTGTGCGGTGTGCCGCTGCCCGGGGGGCTGGTGGACGGTTCGCGGCTGGACCGGGCGATCTTCACCCCGGCGATCAAGGCCGAGGTGGGCGAGCACGACGAGAACGTGTCGTTCGACACGGTGGCGCGGCTGCACGGTTCGGCGCTGGCGACCCGGCTGCGTGAGCTGACCCTGGGCCTGTACACGCGGGGCCGTGCGATCGCCGAGGAGCGCGGCATCCTGCTGGCCGACACCAAGTTCGAGTTCGGGCGCGACACCGACGGCTCCCTCGTCCTCGCCGACGAGGTCTTCACCCCCGACTCGTCGCGGTTCTGGCCGCGGGAGGAGTGGCGTCCGGGGCGGCCCCAGCCCTCGTTCGACAAGCAGATCATCCGTGACTGGCTGTCCTCTCCCGCGTCGGGGTGGGACCGCGCCTCCGAGACGCCGCCCCCGTCGCTGCCCGACGAGGTGGTGGAGCACACCCGCGCCAGGTATGTCGAGGTGTTCGTGCGGTTGACCGGACGTACGCCTGATTTTGTCGGTGATTGACGACATTTCCCCAGGTCAAAATGTGTTGTATGGTCGATCGCGCAACGCCGTTCCACTGAAGGTGTGCCCGGTTCGCACCGGTGCGACGTAAAGTGGTGGGCGGCGCCCTGAGCACCCCGAACAGGTGTGAAGTATCTGTAGTGGTGCCAGAAGACGTCACAGAATCGCCCAGAAAGCATGAAACCGGGCACAGGTGGTGTGACCATGCCATTAAGCCTGCGATCACCGCGCCACTCGCGGCCGGGAAAGTGCGTTGCCGCAAAGGTGTCGCCGGTCGGCTAGCAACCGAACCCTTCTCGTCGGAACCCGCCGCGCACTTTCCTCATCAGATACTCCAGTAGGTCACACCGACGGGACCAACTTTGAATTTCCGCCTCACGAAGGAGCCGAAGAGCATGGGCCAGGAGGTTCGCTACCGCGTCCGCGGCGGTCATGCCCTGAACGGAACCGCGTTCATCCAGGGTGCGAAGAACGCTGTCTTGCCGATGATCGGCGCGGCCCTGCTCGCGTCCAAAGGTCGGACCGTTCTGCGGAACGTCCCCATCATCGAAGACGTCCGCCGGGCCGTCGAACTCGCCGAGTTCGTGGGCGCCAAGGTCGAGTTCCACGAGGCGGAGCGGACCATCGTCATCGACGCCTCCCACCTGAACGGCACCTCGCGCGCGGTGCTGCCCGCCGACATCGCCGCCCGCTTCCGCGGCTCGGTGCTGTTCGTCCCCGCACTCATGCACCGCATGGGCCACGTCCGCATCGAGGGTGTGGGCGGCTGCAACCTGGGCAGCCGCAACCTCGACTTCCACTACCGGGGCTTCGCCCGCCTGGGCGCCGAGGTCATCGAGGACGCCGAGCGCAACCACATCAACGTGACCGCGGGCAACCTCAAGGGCGGTCGCCTCTACCTCGACACCCCGTCGCACACGGGCACCGAGAACCTGATCATGGCCGCGGTGCTCACCCCGGGCACCACCGTCATCGAACACGCCGCGCTGGAGCCCGAGGTCCTCGACGTCATCGAGTTCCTGGGCCGCATGGGCGCCAAGATCAGCGGCGGCGGCACCGGTCTGATCACCGTCGAGGGCGTTCCGGAGCTCACCGCGGTCGAGCACACCATCATGTCGGACCGGATCGACGCCGGCGTGTTCGCGATGATGACCGCGGCGACCGGCGGCGACGTCAGCCTCGTCGGCGCGAACCTGGACCACCTGGGCGTGGCCCGCTGGAAGCTGGAGCAGATGGGCGTCCAGTTCAGCCAGCAGGGCGCGGTTCTGCGGGTGCGCCGCGACCCCTCCGTGCCGCTGCGTCCGATCAACGCGGTCACCTCCCCGTTCCCCGGTTTCGCCACGGACCTGCAGTCGCCGCTGATGGCGCTGGCGACGCTGGCCGACGGGGAGAGCTACATCCACGAGGCCATCTACGACGGCCGTTTCGCGCTCGCCGACGAGCTCACCAAGATGGGCGCCAAGATCGAGGTCGACGGCACGCGCGCCATCGTGCACGGCCCCACCGCCCTGCGGGGTTCCGAGGTCATCGCGCACGACCTGCGCAGCGGCGCCGCGGCGATCCTCGCCGGCCTGGTCGCCGAGGGCGAGACGATCGTGGCCCCCGCCTACCCGGTGGACCGCGGTCACTCCCAGTTCGCCACCCGCCTGTCCGCGCTGGGCGCCGACATCGTCCGGGAAGAACTCGACTGACCCGAAGATCCCAGTCCACGTGGGCGGGAAGGCACCCTTCCCGCCCACGTGTTTTGACGTTCTATGGGAAACGATCTTCACTGGCACTCAACAATGGGTACGATCGCCGCAATGCCGCGACAGAAAGAGCATGGGTCGGAACCGGTGGGCGCACAGAGTGCAGAGTGTGAAATGGTAGCGGGGAGCAACCCGAGGTGAGTGCGCAGCGTACTGGCGATTTGACAATTGGTGTCATCGGGCCGCACGAGGTTGTCGAACGCGTCATGTTGATGGGGCCGGGATCGACCGGACCGCTCAATGCCAGACTCATCGCAGCCGCCTATCGGGACGAGCAGGAAGCCACCGACAAGGTGCTCCGGCTGGGTTCGGCGATCGACGCGTACCTGTTCGCGAGTCCCGTGCCGTATGAGTTCGCCCGCAAGGCCGGTGTGCTGACGATGCCGGCCACCTACGTGCCGCTCAGCGGAGCGAGTCTGCACGAGGCGCTGCTGCGCGCCACCCTGGACGAGCGTTTCGACCCCACCAGGGCCAGCCTGGACGTGCTCAGCCGCACCGACGTGGTCGAGGCGTACTCCGAGGTCGATCTGCCCGTGGACGGCCTCCACGTGCACGAGGAGCTCGCCGGGACGGCCACGCTCACCGCCTTCCACGAGGGGCTGTGGCGGCGCAAGATCACCAGGATGGCCATCACCTGCGTGCGGGGGGTCGCCGAGCGTCTGGACGCCATCGGCGTGCCGAACCTGCGGCTGCGCCCCACCACGGCGGGGGTGCGCAGCGCGTTGCAGACCGCGGGTCTGCTGGGCGCCCACCACCGGTTGGAGGAGGCCCAGTTGGGCGTGGTGATCGTGGACGTGCCCACGCTGCGTGACTCCAGCCGCCGCTCCACGCCCCGCTACTGGCGCGACGAGCTCCGCCTGTCGCTGTACCGGCTGCTGATGCAGGAGGCGCACCGGATCAACGCGACGGCCCACCAGGTGGACGACCACACCTTCATGGTGACCGCCACCAGGGGGTCGCTGGTGACGGCGACCGAGGGGTTCCGCAAGCCGCCGTTCGTGGAGCGCGCCAAGACGGAGCTGGGCATCGCCGTCGAGGTGGGCATCGGCATGGGGCGCACCACCCAGGACGCCGAGACACACGCCAGGGCGGCGCTGAACCGCGCCCAGGCGACCCGGCAGAGTTTCGCGGTGGATCGGGAGGGGCGTTCCCTGGTGCCCGCTCAGCGTGCCCCACAGCGCCAGTCCGGCGAACCGCTGCGCACCAAGGGCCGCGAGACCCTGCTGCGGCTGTCGGAGAAGATCGCCGAGGAGGACGCGCCCCTGGTGGTGGACGCCGAGAGCGCGGGCCGGATGCTGGGGGTGACCCCGCGTACGGCCCGGCGGCTGCTGCGCACCCTGGTGGAGGAGGGGCTGGCCTGGCCGCTGCCGCCCAACCGCACCCTCCAACCGGGACGCCCCCGCCAGTTGTACCGCCTCATCGTGGAGAAGCTGGACAAGGACAAGGCGGAGAAGTAGCCGGACGATCCCGACGGATGAGGGCCGAGGTCGCGGAGAACGGCCCTCATCCGTCGGGATCACGGTGGGGCCGGGGTCAGCGCCGTTTCGGGTGGGCCCGGGCCGCCGCCAGGAAGGCGTCGTTGTCCTCGGGGGAGCCGATGCTGACCCGGGCTCCCTCGCCCGCGAAGGGGCGCACCGCGACTCCGGCGTTCTCGCAGGCGGCGGCGAAGTCGAGGGTGTCCTCCCCCAGCCGCAGCCAGACGAAGTTGGCCTCGGTCTCGGGAACGGTCCAGCCGTCGGCGACGAGCGCGCCGCGGACCCGTTCCCGCTCCTTGACGGTGGCCTCCACCCGTTCCAGCAGCTCCTGTTCGGCGTCCAGTGACGCCACCGCCGCCGCCTGGGCGAGGTGGTTGACCGCGAAGGGCACCATCGTCTTGCGCACGGCCTCCGCGACGTGGGGGTGGCCGACCAGGAAGCCCACGCGCAGCGCGGCCAGCCCGTAGGCCTTGGAGAAGGTGCGCAGCACCGCGACGTTGGGGCGGTCCCGGTACAGCCGCACCCCGTCGGGCACGTGCGGGTCCCGGACGTACTCGCGGTAGGCCTCGTCCAGGATCACCAGTACGTGGTCGGGGACCGCGTCGAGGAAGGCGGTCAGCTCCGTCTCGCGTACGGCCGTCCCGGTGGGGTTGTTCGGGTTGCACACGAACAGCAGGCGGGTGCGGTCGGTGACGGCCGCGGCGAGCGCGTCCAGGTCGTGGACCTCCTCCCGCAGCGGAACCTGCACCGGGGTGGCCCCCGACAGGCCGACCAGCAGCGGGTAGGCCTCGAACGAACGCCACGCGTAGACGACCTCCACCCCGGGTTCGGCCGCCGCCTCCAGAATCTGCTGGAGGATGCCCACCGAGCCCGCGCCCAGCGCCACGTGCTCTTCGGGAACCCCGAAGCGGCGGGCCAGCGCGGCGGTCAGCGCGGTCGCGGCGGGGTCGGGGTAGCGGTTGAGCTCGGCCGCCGCCTCCGCGACGGCCTCGCGCACCGAGGGCAGCGGACCGAAGGGGCTCTCGTTGGAGGAGAGCTTCGCCGATCTCCCGTCGGGACCGACGACCTTGCGTCCCGGCCGGTAGGGCGGGATCGAACCGAGCACCGCCCGGAAGTATGAGGTATTCCGCTCCGCCACCGTCGTCCTTCCTTGATACTGTGTGCAATCATCTGACTACTTCTCGGAGTCAGAGTCGGCTCTCCCCGTCCGGGAAGGCCACCCCTTCGCACGCCGGGAGAGCCGCACGGGCGTGCCACCGCGGTCGGTGAGTCCGCACAACCGCCACCGACGCGCTGCCACCCCTTTTCACCGCCTCCGGGCGAGACACCACAGAGAACAGGAACCACGTTTCATGAATCTTCCCAAGAAGCTGCTTACGGCCATTGTCGCGCCCCTGGGAGCCGCCGCGCTGCTCGGCGGCCTGGTCGGCTGTGGAGGCGACGACGGGACGGCCTCGGAGGACACCGCGACCGACTCGGCCGTCGACTCCCGGGAGGATGTGGCGTCCCGGCTCCACGAGGCCCAGTTGAGCGGGTTCCAGGGCCTCGAGCGGGTGGAGGAGGAGAGCCACGCGGGCCGCTACGGCGAACTCGACGCGGTGCGCGAGGCGGCGGAGAACCGCGACTCGGTCACCCTGGACAAACCGGAGTGCGCGGACCCCACGAGGCAGTGGGGGGAGTTGCCCGAGGTGCGCGAGGCTCCCGCCTCGCTGGCGCTCTTCAGGGGGGAGAACGGGGCCATCACCCACATCCTGCTGCGGCTGCCCGAGGACCTGGCCGCCCAGGCGGTCGACACCGTGCCCTCCGAGGAGTGCGCCACCTACGAGGCGACGATGGAGGACGGCAGCTCCCACTCGTACACGGTGCGCGAACTCGACATCGAGACGATCGGCGACCAGTCCCGGGGCATCGTCGTGGAGACGGAGAGCGAAGAGGGGGAGGCGCTGCTCTACAGCCTCCTCTACCGCGACGGCCAGCACCTGGGCGCGGTCTCCATGCTCGGCGGCCCCGACGCGGAGCAGCGGATCGTCGACTTCGCCACCGCCGCCCTGGACTACCAGAACGAGGTTCTGGGCTGAGTTTCCGAACTCCGCGGGTGGCGCCTGTCCGGCCGATCCACTACAGTTTCCACTGACTCGAACGCACGTTCGACTCCAGAGAGGGGAGGGGACATGACCACGGCAGCGTCCACGTCGGCCCGTAGGGCGATCCGGTCCGGCGTGGCGGGACAGTCCCCTCCCCCGCCCCGACACGGGTGACGGCGTCCGGACCGTTCTCACCCCGGTCCGGAAACGTCGGCCGAAGTCCCCGCCGCCGTGTCGGCGACCAGGGCGCGCACCTCGGGGCGCCGCCCGGCCACCTCGACCGCGAACACCACGTCGACCGTCCGCTCCCCGTCACGTCCCGCGAACCGGGCCAGCCACCAGCAGCCGTGCCGCCAGGTGTCGACCGGCTCGCCCGACGTCATCAGGGATCGCCTCTCCCGCCATTCGGCGCTGGCCCGCAGCCGCCGCAGCAACCGGCTCCGCGACACCTCCCGAAGCTCGCACGGTACGGGGGAGCGCAGCCGCACTCCGATCTCCCCGATCTCCGGGGACAGCGCGGCGATGACGACGACCTCCACGGCCAGCGCGGCCCCGTGCCAGAGGGTGGGATCAGCCAGCACCGCCCACCCGGGACGGGGCACCCCGACCGTGGCCGCCGCGGCGGCGAGGAACAGACCGCAGCGGGTCAGGCTGCGCCATCCGATCGGTTCGGTGCTCAGCCCGCCGAAGCAGCCGCATCCCATCTCCGGGTCGCGTCTGCGCATCTGGACGAGGGCCGCCAGACCGACGGCGAACACGACCGCGGTGGCGGTCCGGGCGGCCTCCGCCGCCGGCCCGGTCAGCGTCAGCAGCGCCACCGCGAGGACCGCCTCCAGGCCCGCGTGCGCAAGCGAGAACGGCCGCCGCAGCGGGACGGGGAGCAGCACCGCCGGTCCCTGCGCCGTGCGGTCCACGGCCTTGGCCACCGCGCCGAGCAGCAGCACGGCGGCCAGGACCGGCAGTTGGGCCTCACGAAGCGCTTCGATCACGGTGCACCCGCCGTCAGGGTCGCGGTGCAGCACCCGGCCTCGGGCTGTCCGCCCAGCGCCACGAAGGCGGCGAGGGTGAGTTGGGCGACTCGGCCGCGCTCCGGGGAACCGCAGGCGGTGCAGCGGTCGCAGAAGTGGCTGACCGCCGCGCCGCAGGCCACCACCGGAAGCACGGCGGCGATCCGGGCGCACTCGTTGACCAGGTGGACCGTCGCGCCGAGGGAGAGCAGCGGCAGCGGGGCGCACGGGGTCGCCCGGTCGCAGGCGGGGCCGCAGTCGCCGGTCCGGTCCAGGGCGGGATAGGCCACGCCCATGAGCGTGCCGGACGGGTCGGCGTGGGCACCGCCGGGCGCGGGGTCGTACCAGGACGCCGTTCCGGTCACGCGCATGCTTCCCCGGTGCACCGGGGGGCGCCGCGGTGCTTCCACCACGGGGTAGGGCGGCTGGGTGGTCGTGGGGACGAGGGCGTGGACGGTGCCGCCGTCGCGCACTCCGACGGCGTCGAACAGGTATCCCGGTTCCAGCCGGGGATGCCGTACCCGCATCCGACCGGAGGCCCGGTAGGGGATGACCGCGACGGCCGGTCCCCGGTCGTGTCCGGCGTCGACCCGCAGGGTGTCGCCGTCCACTGCGGTGATCACCCCGGTGATCCGGGCGAGGTCGGCCCAGACGCGCTCGACGACGAGTTCGGCGCCGGGGACGCAGCGGAGGAGCACGTCCTGCCCGGGACGCAGTTCGTGGGCCGCGCGGTCGCCGCCGTGCCAGAAGGTCGTCCGCGGGGTGAGGATGAAGCGCCGTTCCCCTTCGGGGGCGGCCAGGCCGAGCATGTGCGGGCTGATGTCGGTCAGCGTGCCCCGGACGACGTGGGCGGGCGCGCGGTCGGGCTCCGGCGCCGCGGCCGGGCCGAGCAGGGCGGCGGTCAGTCGGCGGCGGTCACGGGTCTCCGTTGCCAAGAGCACTCCCTCGCTCCGGGGGTCAGGTCGTGCGGCACCGCACCGTCGTCCACACGCTGTGGAAACTCCTCCATTCTCCCCCAGAGGCGCGCCCGCCCCGGTGGATCCCCTCCCGCCCGTGGCCCCGTCGGCCGAGGAGGGGCCGTTCCGCCGTCGCGGCACCGCCGCGTCCGCGACATGTCCGTCAACGCCCGCATTCACGGGACTTCGTGTCACATACTCGATCGATTTATTGGAAGATGGCGTTGAACAGGGCAAACGATGACACTCCCCGTGTCAGAGTGAAGAACGTGGGAGTGTGATCGAAAACACGTACCTCGGGGGTCGGTGGTCGTGTGAACGAAGCGACGCGAACCACGTACGACGAGTTCGCCGAGTACGTACGGCACCGTGGTCCCGCGCTGCGCCGCATGGCGCAGTCACTGACCGGCAACCACGCCGACGCCGAGGACCTGCTGCAGGCCGCGCTGATCAAGACCTTCTTCGCCTGGGACCGGATCACCAGCCCGAACGCCCGGGACGGCTACGTGCGCCGTGCGATGGTCAACACGCAGATCTCCGAGTGGCGGCGGCGCCGCCTGGACGTCTATCCCACCGACGAGATCCCCGAGCAGCGGATCGACGATCCGAGTTGGCGCACCGACCTGGCGGACGTCGTCAACCGAGCCGTCAACCGACTGCCCCACCGGCAGCGGCTCGCCGTCATCCTCCGCTACTACGAGGACATGTCCGAGGCCGAGATCGCCTCCGTGCTGGGGGTGAGTGTCGGCACGGTCAAGAGCACCGTCTCCCGCGCCGTGGCCAAACTCCGCCGCGACGCCGACCTCTCCGTCGAGCGCGCAGCCCCCTGACGCGCCCGCATCCGCCGCTTCTGTTTTGCACCTTGGCCACTTCTCTCTGTACGCTTGTTCCAGCCAGGAGGATTCGCCTAGTCCGGTCTATGGCGCCGCACTGCTAATGCGGTTAGGGTTCACGCCCTTCCGGGGTTCAAATCCCCGATCCTCCGCTCTCACGACCTGGGGTCTCTGTGTCGCTCATGCGGCCAAGAGCCCCAGGTCCTCTTGTTTGGGGAAGAACCTGGCGGAGGCTGGGCCCCAGGTCTCAGGTGGCCGGTGCCGGGAACTCGTCGAGGTTTGATGGCCGGATTCCGCGGCGGACACGGTTCCGCCGCCACTCCCGGCGAGGTCGAGGCATTCCACCGAACCCTCCAGAAGCGGCCCGCCCCGGACAGCCGGTGCGGAAAGCCCCACCCCCAGGGGTCTCCGCGAAGACCCCCGCGCCCACCGCAGAGCCGAACACCCACATCCCAGTCAGGAGCCCGGCGGGGCCGTCTCCCGGGCGCGGATCGCCCCGCATCCGCCCACGCCCGGTGCTTTTCCCCGCCCCGGTGGTGCGGGATGCTCGTGGAGTCCGTCGCGGGCGGATGCGGCGCCGGGGGCGTCTCGACCGTTCCGCCGCCGACGCACCCTTCGGGGGAGCTTCCCCGGACCATGCCTCTCCTCCGAGG
This sequence comes from Thermobifida halotolerans, assembly GCF_003574835.2. Classification (NCBI taxonomy): domain Bacteria; kingdom Bacillati; phylum Actinomycetota; class Actinomycetes; order Streptosporangiales; family Nocardiopsidaceae; genus Thermobifida; species Thermobifida halotolerans. The sequence continues at coordinate 4,221,685 of NZ_CP063196.1, forward strand.
CCGGGGCCGCAGCCCCCTCGGGACAGGGCCGTCCGGGAACTCCCTCCCCGGCGTCCCGGAAGCGGGCGTTCCCGGCGCGCACGGCCCATGCCGGATTTGGGGACGGCCCGCCGCCACGGGTCGCCTGCTTCCGGAAAGTGCGGTTCTGGAATGCCGTCTGTTGCACCCGCCCGGTCCGTGTCGGGAGGTTTCTCGGATTCCGGCCTCCTCCGGAAGGGTCCGTCGCGGCGACCCGATGCCGCCGACCGCGCCGGTACCGCTCGACAGCGGCGTCTCCTCCGGTGGGGGGAGTTTCCCGGGTCCTCGGCATCCTGGCGCCAGGACCGGACATCCGGTGGTCGCCCCAGAAGCGGTCCCCCCGGCCGCTCGAGGAGGGGGAGACAGCCGACACCCCCCATTTGAGGGTTTTGCCGGTTTTCTCCATTTACGAGGCGAAGAAAAGCCCCCTGAACAGGCCATTCAGAATTGCCAACACGGCTGGACCCAATTGCGGACCGAGGACAAATGGGCGATACGAAGACGGGTTCACATCACCCGCACCGGTCCCCGTCCCCGGCGTTCGGCCACGGGACGCACCCGTGCGGGGGAGCCGCACCGGCCCGGGCGGAGCTGCGGACCCGCCCTGCCCGCCCTCTTCGGGCGCTTCCCGGTATCGCCCCGACCGGTGCGGCTCCCCCGCGCCCACGGTCTTCACCGGCCCCGCTGGCCCGCCCCCGTGCTGCTGCGCCCCGCCTCCCGGCCCCGGGGCCCACGGAAAGCGCGGGGCGCCCTCGACGCCGAAAGGGCCGGGTGACGTCAGCGGATCGACCGCTGAGGAATGTCACCCGGCCCTCGGCACAGTCGGGTCGGCGGACCCGTCGCCGAGCATCACCCCCGAACCGCGTGGTACTCGTCCACGATCGCCTGGGGAATCCGGCCCCGGTCGCTGACCTGCTTGCCCGCGGCCTTGGCCCACGCCCGGATCTCCGCGCTCCTGTCCCGGTTGGGCGCGGTGCGCTGCTTGCCCCGGCCGGCGGCACGCTTGGCCGGGGCCTTACGGGCCGCCTCGACAAAAGGCGCGAGCGCGGCGCGGAGTCTCGCCGCGTTGTCACCGCTGAGGTCGATCTCGTAGGTGGAGCCGTCGATCCCGAACGAGACCGTCTCCTCGGCCTCTCCACCGTCGAGGTCGTCAATGAGAAGCACCTGAACCTTCTGCGCCATGAGGGCGGTCTCCATCCATCGGTTTAAGAGAGACTCTCGACACCAGACAAGCTATCTGGATAACCCCAACAGAATGGCAGGTTTCTCAGGATCCTCCGGCACTCCGTCTCAGGATCTTTATCTTTTCTATAGGATTCTGATAGATCGTACTCCGGCCCCGTCTATCCGTTTAAGAAACAGGACGCATTTTAGCTGTCGGGACCAGGAGAAACACGGCACGGGAAGCCTGTGCCCTCCGGAGGATACTACTATAAATCGTAACGAACGGCGGGCTTCCCGATATGTCGGAAACCGGATATGGCGGGGAAGCGCCACGGAACTCGCCGTCCTCTCCCCCGAAGAATCGCCTTTCGACGCCCGGAGCACCGTTCCGGCCTCCGGTCGGCGGTGCTCCCGGGCGGAGTGGCGTGTCAGTAGAGTTCCCTGGCGTACTGCTCGGTGTAGTAGCGCTCGATCTCCTCCAGCGCCTCGTCCCCGCGTTCCATGGCCTTGGCGAGACGGGCCCGGGACGGCACCGCGTCGGGCTGCCAGGTCTCCGGCCGCCACAGCGAGGACCGCAGGAACGCTTTGGCGCAGTGGTAGAACACCTGCTCGATCTCGACGACCAGTGCGAGCACGGGACGGTGGCCCCTGACGACCATCCGGTCGAAGAACGGCGCGTCCCGCACCACCCGGGCGCGGCCGTTGACGCGCAGTGTGTCACCACGGCCGGGGAGCAGGTAGATCAGACCGACGTGGGGGTTGGTCAGCACGTTCCGGAAACCGTCGAACCGCCGGTTGCCCTTGCGGTCGGGGATGGCGATCGTGGTGTCGTCGAGAACCAGGGTGAAGCCGGGAGGGTCGCCCTTGGGAGAGACGTCACAGCGGCCGTCCGCGCCGGACGTCGCGATGAGGCAGAAGGGGGAGGCGGCGAGCCACTTCCGGTCGAGTTCGTGCAGCGCCGCACGCTCCTTGGCCAGCGCCTGCGGTGCGGGGACACCGAGCAGCTCGGCGAGCTGGGCCTCCGAGGTGATCTCCACCAGACCGTCCTTCTCCATGACCGCCCCCAATTTCTGCCCCGGACGGCGCCAGATTAGCGCTCAATCGGTTAAGGAACCATGTTTTTCCTCCTCCCGGGCACTCTCACCCGCGCGTTGGGATACGCGCAGTCCGACGGAGGCCAGTTTGCGGACGGCGATGACGATGGCGGCCAGCGCGATGTCACTCCAGGAGGGGTCGGCGGTGAGGCGCAGCAGGCCCGCGGCGATGAGGAAGTCGACCAACACCCCCAGAGCCAGAACGGCCCGGCGTGTCCGGGCGAGACACACCGCGGCGGCCATCAGCCCCGCCGCGGTGACCAGCGGCACCAGGATCTGCACCGTAGCGGTCACGGCGCCGAGGACCCCCGTGTGCCCTGCTTCTGCTTCCCTTCCTGGTCGAGTTGGGCGCGCTCCTCGGCGATCTCCCGGGCGAGGAAGAAGTTCAGCGCGGTGCGGATCGCGGCGATCGCCGCCAACTGCCCGATCTCGACGAACGTCGGCGCCACCGCCGTGCGCAGGATGTCTCCGGCCAGTTGGAACTCCAACCCCAACGCCAGGAACCGGCCCAACCGCAGCCGGACCGCGGTGAAGTTTCGGCTTCCCGCACGGCGGCGCAACCCCACGACCAGGAACTGGACGAAGGCCCAGACCGCCCCCACGAAGATGACCAGTGCTCCCGCCGCCTCCACCAGGCGCACCAGCAGGTCCACGACCTCGTGCAGCAGCGGCTCGGGCAGCACGTTATGCAGCAGGTCCATGACCTATCGCTGACCGCGTCTCCGTCAGCCACACCCCCACGGCCTTCCCACTCCGAACACGCCGTCAGGAAGGCAGGCCGATGGCCTGCGCCACGGGCGCGGAGCCCAGGACGGCCCGGTAGACCTCCTCGTAGTTCCGCGCCATCGTCTCCCCGCCGAAGCGGCGGCACACATGCTCCCGGCAGGCCCGCGGGTCCAACCGGACGGCCTCGTCGACCGCCTCGGCCAGTTCGGTCCGCCGCGAGACGAGCACCCCGGTGACGCCGTCGCGCACCGTCTCCCGAAGCGCCCCCCGGCGGAACCCGACGACCGGAGTGCCGCACGCCATCGCCTCGACGGCCACCATGCCGAACGGCTCCTCCCACCGGACCGGGAAGAGCAGGCAGCATGCCCCGGCGAGCAGTTCCGACTTCTGCTTCCTGGACGCCTGCCCGACATAGTCCGTGTCGGAACCGAGCAGCGGACGGACCACCGCGTCGAAGTAGTCCCGCTCGTCGGGCTGGCTGCACTTGAGCGCGATCACGAGCCGCCGCCCGGCCTCCCGGGCCGCCTCGATCGCGATGTCGATTCCCTTGTCGGGGGTGCAGCGGCCCAGTACCAGCGTGTAGTCCTCCTTGACCGCGCGGAACGGGAACCGGTGCGGGGCCACCGCGTTGTGCACGGTCGCCGCCCACGGCAGGTCCGGTGCGGACCGCCGCTGGGCCTCGGAGACCGCGGCGATCCGGACGTCCCCGCGCAGGGACCGGTAGCACAGGGCCAGGTCCGGGGTGAGGAGCGAGTGCACGGTCGCCAGTGTGGGAGCCGTGCGCGCCGCGGCCATCAGCGGCCCCGCGACCGTGTGGTCGTGCACGAGGTCCGGCCGCAGTTCCGCGATGAGCCGCTGTGCCGCCGCGACGTGCGCGATCTCGACGGTGTGCTCCCCGATCCGCTCCTCCTGCGGCCGGCCGTAGGTGGTGCGGAGCTTCGCCCTGGTCCTGCGCCTGCCCACCCCTACGATCGTCACGTCGTGGCCGTGGTCGACGAGCCGGTCGGCAAGCTCTCCCAGCACCTCCTCGACCCCTCCGTACGCCACGGGCGGCACTTCGTACCAGGGCGGCGCCAACAGGACGAGACGCATCCGCGGACGGTCGGACGCGGTGGCGTTTTCCATGGTGGTCAACCTCCGGACGGAATCAGGCCGACTGTTCGCGCCCCGGCTCCCCCGCCCTCGGCGCGTACGAGGAGTTCCGGCCGCGTGGCTCGGTGACGAGGCGCAGGCCCTCCGGCAGGCCCTCGACCGAAACCGCGTCGCCGCGCACGTCCACGGAGAGCCGCGTACCCGCGACCGGGACACGTTCGATCCGCAGGCGCGCGCAGCCCGACGGCAGGGCGGGTGCCACGCACAACTCGCCGCGCGGGACCGACGGGGCGAACCGGAGCAGGGACCGCACCAGGTGGATCGGCGCCGCGGCCGCCCATGCCTGCGGAGAGCACGAGGTCGGGTAGGGCACGGGGGCGGGATAGTCCCCTCGGTCGAAACCGCAGAACAGCTCGGGCAACCGGTGGTCGAAGTGCTCGGCCGCCTCGAACAGGGACAACGCGATGCGCTGCGCGTGCTCGGTGAAGCCGTACCGCGTCAGTCCCGCCGCGATGAGCGCGTTGTCGTGCGGCCACACCGAGCCGTTGTGGTAGCTCACGGGATCGTAGGCGCCCATGTCACGGGCCAGGGTGCGCACGCCCCAGCCGGAGAACATCTCCGGCCCCAGCAGGCGTTCGGCCACGTACGGCGCCTTGTCCTCGTCGACGATGCCGCTCCACAGGCAGTGCCCCATGTTCGAGGCGCAGGCGTCGACCGGTTTCTTCTCCCGGTCCAGCGCCACCGCGTAGTAGCCGCGGTCCGGCAGCCAGAACCTCTCGTTGAACGCCTGTCTGAGATCGGCGGCCCGCTCCGCCCAGTACCGGGCCTCCCGCTCCTGCCCGGCCTCTCCGGCGAGCTGGGACCGTGCGAGGTAGGCGCCGTAAACGTAGCCCTGCACCTCGCACAGTGCGATCGGCGCCTCGGCGAGCCGCCCGTCGGCGAAGTTGACGCCGTCCCAGGAATCCTTCCATCCCTGGTTGACCAGGCCGTGGTCGGTGGTCCGCCGGTACTCCACGAAGCCGTCGCCGTCCCGGTCGCCGTGGCGTTCGATCCATTCCAGCGCCCGGTCGGCGTGCGGCAGCAGCTTCTCGACCCCGGTGGGATCGGCTCCCCACCGGCGCAGCTCCCCGAGGAGCACGACGAACAGCGGCGTCGCGTCGGCGGTGCCGTAGTAGACGCTGCCGTCGCCCAGCCAGAGGCCGCTCTCCGACCCCAGACGCGCCTCGTGCAGGATGCGGCCCGGCTCCTCCTCGGTCAGTGGTTCTCCTCGGTTCCCTGGCGGTCGGCCAGCGTCTGCAGGGTGCCCAGTGCGAGCGACTGGTCGACGGGCAGCGCCATGTAGGCGGTGAGCAGCGAGTCGCGTCCGAACAGGGCCATGAACCACGGGGCTCCCGCGGCGACGACGGGGCGTTCCGGATACCGGGGATCGGAGATCCGCAGCGCCCCGAGGTCCTGCTGGCTGCGGCGCAGCACCGCCTGGAGTGTCTCGTTGTCGGTGAAGACGACCGGGCTGCCACTCCGCCACGCCTGGAACCGGAGGGCCGGTTCGGCCTCCTCGACCGGCCTGTCCTGCGGGAACCGGGTCCGCAGTTCCTGGTCGTCGACAACGGGACGCACCTGTACGGTCGTCGACCACCTGCCGCGCGCCGGGACGACGACGCGGAAGGTGATGTGGTCGTGCACCACGGACGTGGCGCCGTCCGCGAGCACGACGACGCCGCGTCGCGAGCCACGCCGCCAGCGTTCGATGAGCGTGCGTGTGCCCTCACTGTGGAACACGTACTGCCCGTTCCTCCGGACCTCGCCCGCCTTGACCTCGAAGAGGTCGGCGAAGTCCGCGTCGACCACGAGGGTGACCGTACAGGCCGCGGGCTCACGCCCCAGGTTGCGCAGTGTGATGTCCTCGCGCATGCCCGTGCCCACGCGTCGGTCCCGTTCGACGAGGAGGGTGGCTTCGGCTCCTCCGCCGCGTTTTCTGGCCCGCGCGAGGAACACGGCTCGGTAGGGGTGGTCGTGGACGATGGCGGTGAGCGGCTCGGGCGCACTGCCGTTCACGGAGAACTCCCACTTCGACACGATGCGGATGTCGTCGTAGAAGACCCCGTGCGGACGGTCCGGGAGCATGCCGCCGTCCGCCGCCGAGACGGCGAAGGAGGTTCCCTCGACGATGGTCACCGCTCCGGCGCCCACCCCGGCTGACCCTGTGTCGGTGTTCCAGACGGTCATGGGGCCGCTTCTTCCCGCTTTCGGCTGGTTCAGCCGCATATGGGGTGCCCATTGCCGAAGGTTTCCCGCCGGGGGCGGCTGTGCCCCCGGGCAGGTCAGGGACGCTCGCGCGGCCGTTTCCGGGCGGGCGGGATCGGAACCGGGTCGCGGCCCTCGACGATGGTGTTGCGGATCGTCCCGATTCCCTCCACGGTCATGGTGACGGTGTCACCGGGTTCGAGAGGGCGGGGGGAGCGGACCCCGGTGCGCCCCCACAACTCGGCCAGGCAGCCGCCGTTGCCGCAGGTGCCCGAGCCGAGCACGTCACCGGGACGCACCAGGGTGCCGCGTGACGCGTAGGCGACCAGGTCCTCGAACGGCCATCCCATGTTGGACAGCAGGTCCCTGCCGACCTCCTCGCCGTTGACCTCGACGGTCATGGCCAGCCGCAGGAAACCCTCGCCGTCTCGGTGCGGCTCCAGTTCGTCGGCGGTGACGAACCACGGGCCGAGGGTCGTCGCGAAGTCCTTTCCCTTGGCGGGCCCCAGGTTGACCCGCATCTCACGGGACTGCAGGTCACGCGCTGACCAGTCGTTGAAGACCGTGTATCCGGCGATGTGCGAGCGGGCCCGCTCCGGGGAGAGGTCGCCGCCCTCCCGGCCGACCACGGCCGCCACCTCCAGTTCGAAGTCGAGCACCCGGCAACCGGGCGGGACGGCGACGTCGTCGTACGCGCCCACCAGAGCGTACGGGTTGGTGAAGTAGAACGTCGGAGCCTCGTACCACTCCGCGACCACCTCCGTGTCGCCGGTGACCGCGCGCGCCACCCCCTCCACGTGCTCCTCGAAGGCCACGAAGTCCCGGACCGTCGGCGGCCGCAGCGGCGGCAGCAGGCGCAGTCCGGCCAGGGGGATCGGGGACGCCTCCCGGACGGCCCGCTCCCCCTCCTCACGCAGCGCGTCCTCCCCCCGCCGGAGCAGGGCGAGCAGGGTCTGCCCGGCGGGCAGCGGATGCAGGACGTCGTCGACGACCACTCCGCAGCGGGGCCCGCCCTCGTACTCGACCGTGGCTATTCGCACGTGTCCTCCTCCGTCCGTGCCGGTACCGGGGCTCCGGCTCCCCGGCGTCTGAGCCTCACGACCGGCATGCGGCAGCGCACCGTGCGCCACCGAACCCGCCGGCGCCTCCGGTTCATCGCGGCGGTCGACCCGCCGACGGTGACGACGCCGCTCATCGTGTCGGCTCCCTACACCGGAGGGGCGACGAACACCCCCCGGTCGGGGTCGTTGAAGGACTCGGCCGCCACGAACTCGTCCATGGGGTTGGCGGTGCCCCACTGGTCGCTCACCTCGGGCCTGGTGAAGTCGTAGACGTGGGGGTGCCAGGCGTCCTCGTCCAGCAGTTCCAGTTCGGTGGTGTATTCGAGGGTGTTGCCGTGCGGGTCGAGGAAGTAGGAGAAGGTGTTGTTGCCCGCGAGGTGGCGGCCCGGTCCCCAGATCTTGCGCACTCCGCCGCGCAGCAGCCGTCCGGTGCCGCGCATGTACTCGTCGATGCCGCGCATCTCGAAGGAGATGTGGTGCAGCGAGGTGTGCGGGCCGCGTGCGATGGCCATGCTGTGGTGCTGGGGGTTGCACCGCATGAAGTGCATCATGTCGCCCATGTTGGGGTGGATGAGCGTGTCCGACAGCGCGAAGTCCAGGTGCTTCTCGTACCACTCGCGGGTGCGGTTGATGTCGGTGGAGTTGAGCACCACGTGCGAGACGCGCACGGGCACCGACTCCTTCTCCTCCAGCCTGCGGTGGACGCGCACCGCGACGTCGCTGGAGACCTCGATGGTGCGGCCGTCGACGTCGAAGAAGCGGAAGCCGTAGCCGCCCCCGGGGGTCTCCACCTCGCCGGGTTCGCTGATGATCCGCACGTTCTGCTTGATCAGCCGGTCGGCGAGCGCGTCGACGTCGGCGGCCGTCGCCGCACCGAAGGACACCAGGTCCAGACGCTTCTCCTCGGCCCTGCGCAGCCGCACCACGTACTGCTCCGGGGAGCCCTCGGCGGCCAGGAAGGTGATGCCGCTGTCGTGCTCGACCTCGGTGAGGCCCCACATCGTGGTGTAGAACTCGTGCTGCCTGTCGTAGTCGGGGACCGCGAGCGCGACGTGTCGCAGATGGGTGATGAGGCGATCAGACATGGTCGTCCTCCTTGTCAGGATGCGGCCGGACGGTGCCCGGCGTCGTGGGAAACGGTGTCGGTGAGGCCGAAGAGGTCCACGGCGTTTCCGCCGCGGACGGCGGTGGTCTGGTCGTCGGGGAGTCCCGCCGCCCTGAGGGTGCCGAGCGGGTCGTCGGAGCCCATGTCGAAGGGGTGGTCGGAGCCGAGCACGACACGGTCGGCCCCGACCGCCGTGACCAGGGACCGCAGGGTCTCGGGGGCGTGGACGAGCGAGTCGAACCAGATGCGGCGCAGGTAGTGACCGGGGGGTTCGGCGCAGCCGCGGGCGTCGGGGCGGACCCGCCAGCCGTGCTCGGAGCGGCCCAGGTAGGTGGGCAGGTAGCCGCCGCCGTGCGCGGCCAGGATCTTCAGGCCGGGGTGGCGGTCGAGCACCCCGCCGAAGATCAGGTGGGACAGCGCGACGGCGTTCTCGACGGGCTGGCCGACGATGTTGCTCAGGTACCACTGGTCGAGCCGTTCGTCGAGGGTGCAGCCGAACGGGTGCAGGAACACCACCGCGTCCAGTTCCTCGGCCCGGGACCAGAACGGGTCGAGGCGGCGGTCGGAGAGTTCGGTGATCTCCGTGCCGTCGTCGACGTGCGAGGAGATCTCCACTCCCAGCAGTCCGTGTTCGAGGACGGCGTGGTCCAGTGCGGCGACCGCGAGGTCGGGGTGCTGCAGCGGGGCCAGGCCGAGGCCGCGCAGCCGCTCCGGTGCGGCGGCGCAGTGTTCGGCGACCCCCTCGTTGGCGGTGCGGAAGATCCGTTCGGCCAGGTCGGGGGCTGCCCAGTAGTGGTAGTGCGACGGGGAGGGGCTGACGATCTGCACGTCCACGCCGGCCGCGTCCATGTCGGCCAGTCGGGTACCGGGGTCGGTCAGCCGGGGCCAGCGGTCCCGGATCATCCGGCCGTTGACCCGGAGGGCCTCCGCGCCGTTGCGGCGGCCCTCCTTCCCGCGGTGCGCGGCCAGCCCGTCGGCGTCCTGGGCGAGCGCGTCCACCCGCGGCAGCAGAACGTGGGCGTGCGCGTCGACGACCGGCGACATTCCGGCCCTCCCGTCTGGTCGGCGGCGTGGGGTCTGCGGGGTGCGCTGGTCGGCCGCGGTCACGCGGGCTCACCGACCATGGCCGCGATCCGGCCCATGAGGCCGGGGACGTCGGCGTCTGGGGTGGAGGCGAGCTGCCATTCGCACAGTTGGACGGAGGCCTCCACCACGGTGCGGGCCCGGTCGAACCGGCGGTCCATGAACGCGGTGAACAGCGACTCGTCCAGGGTGTCCCGGGTGGTGAGGAGTTCGGCGAGGACGGAGGCGTCCTCCAGGCCCATGGCCGCGCCCTGGGCGAGGGTGGGCGGGCAGGAGTGCGCGGCGTCGCCGACCAGCACGACCCGGCCCCGGTGCCAGGGCCGCTCCACCAGGTGGGTCTCGAACCAGGTGTAGTTGATCCGCTCGGGGTCGGTCATGTCGGCGCGGATCTCCTCCCACACCCCTCCGTATCCGGCGGCGAGGCGGCGCATCTCGGCGCACTGCCGCTCGCCGGTCAGGTGGAAGCGGTCCTGGGCCTCCTCGACCAGGTAGGCGTACATGGTGTCGGGGCCGGTGGGGCAGTATCCGGCGATGTGGCAGGGACCGCCGTAGACCAGGTCGGTGCGGGTCACCGTCTCGGGGCGGCGGGTGTGGATCCGCCAGATTCCCATGCCGACGGGGCGGGGGCGCACGTCGATGCCGAGGAGGGAGCGCACCGTGGAGCGCACCCCGTCGGCGCCCACCACCAGGTCGTAGGTCCCGGTGGTGGCGTCGTCGAAGCGGACCCGCACGCCCGCCGCGTCCTGGTCGATCTCCTCGACGGTGGTGGAGGTGCGGATTCGCGCGCCCGCGTCGGTGGCGGCCCCGGCGAGCACGGCCTGCAACCGGGGGCGTTCCATTCCCAGGGTGGCGGGCAGGTCGGGTCCGCCGGTGCGCGCGTCCTGCTGCTCGAAGTACAGCGTGCCGTCGGGTTTGCGCAGGCCGAGGGTGTCGAAGCCGAATCCGCGGGTCCTGACCTCGTCCCACACGCCGACCTCGCGCAGCACGCGCAGCGCGTTGCCCTGGAGGGTGATGCCGGAGCCGAGCGCGGTGATCTCCGGTTTGATCTCCACGACGTCCACGCCGACGCCCGCGCGGGCCAGCAGGGCGGCCAGGGAGCAGCCGACCGGGCCGGCGCCGACGATGAGGACGGATCCGACGCACGTCATGGGGGATTCTCCTTCGCTGGCGGAAGTCACTTCAGCGCGATGGGGTTGACGGGGGAGCCGACGGCGCCGGTGATCGGCAGCGGCGCGGCCACGAGCTGGAACTCGTAGACGCCGTCGGAGGCGCAGTCGGCGGCCAGCGCGTCCAGGTCCCACATCTCGCCGATGAACAGTCCGATGTTGGGGATGGCGACCTGGTGCAGGGGCTGGAAGGCGTGGTCGAACTCGTTGGGGCGCACCTCGAAGCCCCAGGTGTCGGTGGCGACGGCGGCGATCTCGGTGTCGTGCAGCCAGTCGGCGGTGGTGAACGACAGTCCGGGGGCCGCTCCGCCCGCGTAGTCGCCCCAGCCGTCGCGGCGGGCCCGGGTGAGCTGGCCGGTGCGCACGCACACGATGTCGCCGCGCCCCACCCGTGCGGTCCCGCCCTGGCGGGCGATGGTGGCCGCCAGGTGTTCGGTGGTGATGGCGAAGCCGTCGGGGAGTTCGCCGTCGGTCCCCAGGGCGCGGCCCACGTCCAGCAGCACGCCCCGGCCGGTGATCGCCGCGGCGGCGGTCTCGATCCCGGTGACCTGGTCGCCCTCGCTGGTGACGACCTTCTCGGCGGGGCGGCCGTTCCAGGCGCGGCCGTGGTCGAAGATGTGGCCGAGGCCGTCCCACTGGGTGGAGCACTGCAGCGGCATGGCGATGACGTCGTCGGCGCCGCCGATGCCGTGCGGGAAGCCCTGGTTGCCGAGTGCGGCGTCCACCCCGGTGTCGAGCATGGTGTGGACGGGGTTGGTGCGTCTGCGCCAGCCCTTCTGCGGGCCGTTCATGTCGAAGCGCTGGGACAGGGAGAAGGCCGCGCCGCGGCGGACGAGGCGCGCGGCGTGGGCGCGTTTGGCGTCGTCGATGAAGTTGAGGGTGCCGAGGACGTCGTCGTCGCCCCACCGGCCCCAGTTGCGGTTGCGGGCGGCGGACGCGGCGACGGCCTCCTCCGGCCCGGCGGGGTCGATCGCGCTCACCGCGCCTCCTCCGCGACGCAGCGGTTGCGCTGGACGCCCAGTCCGGTGATGGTGCTCTCCATGACGTCGCCGGGGCGCAGCAGGCGGCCCCAGTGCATGCCGTTGCCCGCGGGGCTGCCGGTCAGCACCAGGTCTCCGGGGGACAGCGGCACGGTCTGGGAGGCGGCCGAGACCAGGCGGGCCACGTCGAAGATCATGTCCTTGGTGGTCTCGTCCTGCATGACACGGCCGTTGAGGGTGAGCCGGATGCGCAGGTCCATGGGGTCGGGCACGAACTCGGCGGGGACCAGCCAGGGGCCGAGGGGAAGGAAGGTGGGCGCGTTCTTGGCGCGCAGCCAGTCGGTGCCGATGTCGGGCATGTCGCGGCGGAAGACGAGGTCGCGGGTGGTGATGTCGTTGGCGATGGTGTATCCGGCGACGTGGTCGAGCGCCTGTTCGGGGGAGACGCGGAACGCGGGGCGGCCGATGACCGCGGCGAGTTCCAGTTCCCAGTCGTGCTGGTCGCTGTAGGCGGGCAGGACCACGTCGTCGTCGGGGCCGCAGACCGCCGAGGGCAGACCGACGAACAGGTAGGGCTCTCCCTCGGCGGCGCGGCGGTCCATGAACGCCGCGGCCTCGGCGCGCACCTGCTCCTCGTCGCGGGGGTCGTCGGGGTCGCGGTGGGCCACCACCAGGTCGATGACGTGGGTGCGGTAGTTGGCGCCCGACTGCAGGACCTGGCCGGGAGTGAGGGGGGCGCGGACGCGCAGTCCGGCGCCGTCCCGCCAGCCGTCGTCGGCGGCGGCGAGTTCGGCGAGCCGGGGCACGGCGTCGTCCCAGACCCGCAGGAGACCGAGAAGTGCGGGTGGTCCGTCGCAGGGCAGCACCCCACCGGTGATCGCGTCGGTCAGGTCCCGGACGCGCTGGTCGCGCACCAGGCCGGGGAACACGCGGCCGTCGGGCGCCTCGAACGTGCCCAGCGCGAACCGCTCAGCGGCTGCGGGAGTGGCCACCACATCGCCTCCACTTCGAGAAGGGGTTGACGTGTGTCACTCTGTCAAATAGGTCACAATAAGAGAAATAGATAAGTGACATGGGAGCAATCCATGACATGGATTCTTCGGAGGCGGCATGAACAACCTCGCCAACCTGGACCTGAACCTGCTGACCGCGCTGCACGCGCTGCTCCAGGAGCGCAACGTCACCCGTGCCGCCGAGAGGGTCGGCCTGAGTCAGCCCGCGATGAGCGCGGCCCTGGGCCGACTCCGCCGCCACTTCGGCGACGACCTGCTGATCCGGGTGGGCAACCGGTTCGAACTGAGCTCCCTGGGCCGAGAACTCGCCGGACACACCGGGCTGGCCTGCCAGGTCCTGGAGCGGCTCTTCTCCGCCCGGGTCGGCTTCGACCCGATGACGTCCGAACGCGAGTTCACCCTGGTGACCTCGGACTATCCGCTGGCGGTGCTCGGCAGCGCCCTCACCGAGGCGCTGCGTGAGCGGGCGCCCCGCGTCCGCCTGCGTCTCCCCCAGGTCAGCAGGGGCGCGGTGGAGGACATCGACACCACCCTGCGCTCGGTGGACGGCGTTCTGATGCCGCACGGCATCCTGGGCGACCTGCCCGCCGTGGACCTCTACCAGGACCGGTGGGTCTGCATGGTCTCCGACAGCAACACGGCCGTCGGCGACCGGCTGACCATCGAGCACGTCCGCACCCTGCCGTGGATCGTCACCTACCAGCGCCCCACCTCCTACGCTCCGGCGGCCGAGCAGTTCGGGATGCTCGACATCGAGCCCCACATCGAGATCCGGGTCGAGGGATTCCTGTCCCTGCCGCTGCTCGTCGCCGGGACCGACCGGATCGCCCTGGTCCAGGAGCGGTTGGCCCGCCGCCTGCTGCCGCTGGGGGGATTCCGGATCATGGACTGCCCCTTCGAGGTGACGCCGCTGGTGGAGGCGTTCTGGTGGCATCCCGTCCACCGCCACGACCCCGGTCACCTGTGGCTGCGCGACTTCCTCGCCGAGGTCGGCAGAAGTGTCGGCGCGTCCGTTCCCGCCCCGGTGGACTGACCGACGCGGCGCATGCCCCCGTCCCGGAATCCGATTCCCGTACGGGAGTCCGGCCTGCCGGGGCCGAGGGCATGCTGGTCGTCCCGGTGCGGCGGTCGCGCCGCATCCCCGTCCGCTCCTCCTGGGTTCGCCGCACGCGTTCGCGGGCAGTCGTATGAGCTGTCCCGTGAGCACGGAGACCCAAGGAGGGGAAATGACCGCACCCACACAGAGCGTGGACCTCATCGACGTGATCATCACCGACCACCGGGAGGTCGAGCGCGTCTTCACCGAACTGGAGACGGGGACGTCCTCGCCGGAGCACCGCAGGAGGCTGGTGGACCACGTGATCACCGAACTGGTGCGTCACTCGGTGGCCGAGGAGCAGTACATGTACCCGGCGGCCCGGGAGAAGCTCGACGACGGCGACCGGATCGCCGACCACGAGCTCGAGGAGCACACCGAAGCCGAGCGGGTGATGAAGGACCTGGAGGGCCGCGACCCGTCCGACCCGCGCTTCGAGGAACTGCTGCGGACGCTGATGTCGGACATCCGCCACCACATCGAGGATGAGGAGAACGACCTGCTGCCCAGGCTGCGCGAGGCCTGCTCGCAGGAGGAGCTGCGGGACCTCGGGCAGAAGGTCCTCAGGGCGAAGGAGCACGCGCCGACCCGGCCGCATCCCAGCGCTCCCGACACCCCGCCCGCGAACCGGATCCTCGACCCGGGAGCGGGCATGATCGACCGGATGCGCGACGCGCTGACCGGACGCCGCTCCTGACCTCCGCCCGCCGCCGCGTGGAGGTCCGGAACCCGTCGGCGGCGGGGCCGCGGCGGCCGGAACGCTCCGGCCGCCGCACCGCTGTCCGGGACGGTGTCACCTCTTGCCGGGCACGGACGACATCGCGCTCATCTTGGGGATGGTGAACCCCGCCGGGATGATCAGGTCGTCGAGGCTGAGATCGTGGATCGACTTGTGGCCGAGGCCGATGAGGGACTCGTCGATGCCGGAGCGCAGGATCTCCAGCACCTGACGCACCCCGTCCTCGCCGCCCGCCGCGAGTCCCCACAGCCACACCCGGCCCACGAGCACGGCCTTGGCGCCCATCGCCAGGGCCTTGACCACGTCGCTGCCCCGGCGGATTCCGCCGTCCATCAGCACGTCGACCTGGTCGCCCACGGCCTCGACGACGCCGGGCAGCGCGCGCAGCGCCCCCGGGATGCCGTCGAGGTTGTTGCCTCCGTGGTTGGAGACGGAGACCGCGTTGGCGCCGCAGTCGACAGCCCGCCGGGCGTCGTCGGGATAGTAGACCCCCTTGACGAGGAACTCGCCGTCCCACAGGTCCCGCAGCCACCGCACGTCCTCCCAGGTGGGCAGCGGGGTCTGCGCCCATTCGACGTACGCCTCCCTGAAGGTCGGCGTGCCCTTGGCCTCCGTCCGCAGGTTGGGCGCCTCCAGGTTCGGTATGCCGCCGAGCAGGAAGCGCAGCGCCCAGCCGGGACGCGAGATTCCCATGGGCGCGAACTCCAGCAGCGTGGAGAAGGTGACCCGTTCCGGGATGGTGGGGCTGCCCCAGTCGCGGCGGCTGGCGAACGACCAGTCCAGGGTGAGGATCAGCGCCTTCGCTCCGGCCCTGCGGGCGCGTTCCACCCGTTCGGCGATGTCGTCGCGGGTGCCCACCCAGTACAACTGGAAGAACGCCTTGGGGTTGGCCGCGGCGACGTCCTCGAGGGGCATGCTGGCGAACGAACTGAGCCCGATGGCGGTGCCCGCCGCCGCTGCCGCCCGCGCCACGGCCACCTCTCCGCCGGGGTCGACGGCCTGGGCTCCGGCGGGTGAGACGATCACCGGGAAGTCGATCTCCTGCCCCAGCACGGTTGTGCTCATCTCACGGGCGGGCGGAAGTTCCGCGGCGATCCGCGGGATCAGCCCGATCTCGTCGAACGCCTGGATGTTGTCGTGCAGGGTGATGCCCTTCTCCGTCCCCGCGACGAGAGACGCGTACACCGCCGTCGGAAGGCGTTTGCGCGCGCGCCGCTGCGCTTCGGCGACGGACTCCAGTGGGGTACTCGTGAACAACACTGAACACACTCCTCGTCGGATGGATGCGACCCGCACCGCCATGCCGTGGAGACCGCCGTGCCCGCTGACGGTCGGCCGCTGGATAGTCCAGACGTTCACTAACCTGCGGGTGAGCTGGGCAAACCCGGAGCGGTCGCAGTGGCGCGGCACGAGGCGCGCCTGCGGCGTGCCGCCGCGGCGGTGGCGGATACTCGGGGCATGACGACACTGCGACGCAGCGCCGACCTGGGCTCGCCGGCCGCGGAGGTCTGGGCTCTCGTCGGCGACTTCTCCGCGATCGGCCGCTGGCATCCCACCACCCCCGACCCGGTGATCCGGGGCGCGGACTCCCCGAACACCCCGGGGGCCGAGCGTGTCTTCGGCGCGGGAACCGACAGCGCACTGGTGGAACGGCTCGTGGACCGGGACGGGGCGGCCCGCCGCCTCGTCTACACGATGCCGGACCCGCCGTTTCCCATCACCGGTCACCGGGCGACCCTGGAGGTGGTCGAACGGGACGCGCACCACTGCACGGTGGTCTGGACGGCGACGTTCGACTCCTCCGAGGAGGTGGCGCGGGAGTTGGAGTCCGCGATGGGCGACGGTGTGTTCACCGTGGGACTGGACGCGCTGGCCGAGCGTTACGGGCGCGGATGACCGCTGTCCTCGCTGGTCAGGGGGCGACACTCCGTCCTTTGCGAACTCATTGCCTGCTCGCGTGAACCTTCGCTCCGATACGGGGGAGTCTGTGTGGAGGGACGGGAACGGGAGAAGGACGGCGTCGATCGCCATCCCCGTCCCTCGCCCGAGCAAGCCCGTGAAGGGAAAGGGAAGGCAATGAACCGCACACGTTCCCGCGGCTGGATGCTCTTCGCCGCGACCCTGCTGTTCCTGACGGGAGCGATCAACATCATCCAGGGCATCACCGCCCTGTTCCTGACCGACAACCTCTTCAACTTCGGAGGCGAGGCGTTCTTCTTCAACCTCACCCCGTGGGGCATCCTGCTGGGTCTGTGGGGTCTGCTCCTGGTGGCGGCGGGCTTCGCCCTGACCACCCGTCAGAGCTGGGCGCGCATCGCGGCCGTCGTCCTTCTCGCGATCAACATCGTCGCGCAGTTGGCGTTCTTCGCCGCCAACCCGCTGTGGTCGCTGGCCGTCGTCGCCATCGACCTGTTCGCCATCTACGCCCTGACCGCCGGTTGGTCCTCGGCCTCCGCGCTGGAGGAGGAGCGGGAGTCCGAGCGGGGCACCGACGAGGCCTCCTACCGGTCGGGCTACGAGGCGGGGGTGCGGGAGAGCCGCGAGGTCCCGTCCTCCGGTGCGCACGTTCCGCAGCCGACCCGGGGTGAGCACGCGCGCCGAACCGGCTGAGCGTTCTCAGCCTGACGTCGGGGGTTCGACCACGACGCGGCGTTCCTCCGCCTTCGGGTGGAGGAAGGCCAGGAGTCGGCCCCCTTCGGCGGCCACCTCCTCCTCTTCCGCGGCGCTGAGCGCGCGGAGGGGGCGGACGGTCAGAGCCGCCGTTCTGTTTTCTCCGGTCGTCGCCGCCCACAGGGCGGTGACGACTCCGTCGACGAGGACCGTGTGCGGTGCGATCCCGTTCCGGGGAGTGAACGCGCCGAGGTCGACGGTGAGCACGCGGCGGCGGTCCGCATGGGAGCGCAGCAGGTTGTCGAAGTCGTAGAGGAAACGCACCGGCGCGGGCGTGTCGGGATCGGGGCGCGGCGCGTCGGGAAGGTCGAACAGTTCGGCGCCGTCCTCGCCGCGGAACACCGCGAGCCGGGGCCGCAGCCTGTCGACGACCTCGCCGAGCCGGGTCAGTCCGCACCAGGTCTGTACGTCGCGGACGGTGGCGGGACCGAACGCGGCGAGGTAGCGCAGAACGAGCCGCTCCGGTGCGGCCGCGGTGCCGGGGGAACGGCCCGTCCACGCCTCCGCCGAGGTGTGGACGGCGCGTCCGCTACGTCCCCACACCCCGCGCGGCGGGAGCTGCACCAGCGGCACGAACGCACGGATCGCCTGGGCCAGCGCGGCCGGATCGTGGTCGGGCCACCGCCGCGCCAGTTCCCGGCCCAACTCGCTGAAGGTCCGGGGTCTCTCCTCCACCAGCGCGCGGCCCGCAGCGGCGAGGTCGGCGGGGTCCACTCCGGCCAGGTTCCTTCCGTAGACGCTCCGGAACCCGCGTTCGATCATCGGCTGCACCAGGGGCCGCAGCCACAGGCAGTCGTCGGCGGTCACCAGGTGGAGGGTGGAGCGCATCAGCGCCGTGCGCACCACCCTCCCGTCCGTCAGCAGGCGCACGGTGTCGTCGGGCGTGTAGTCGGCCAGGCGGCTCCACAGTCCGACGTACCAGGTGTGGGTGGTCTGGGCCTGCAACCCCACCAGGCGCTCCAGCACCCGGGGAACGGTCGCGGTGGAGCGGCGCAGCAGCGACTGCCGGTCGAGGACGGCCCGGTTCAGTGCCCGCCGGGTGAGGACTGCGGTGGTTCCCATGTCTGACAGCATGCCCCCGATTGCGGTCAGTTCCTGACCGTAGAGGTGGGGACGGCACCGGGGAAGCGCAGGGAACCGGCTCCCGGTGCCGTGACCACCGCGGGGCTTCAGCGTCCGCGTACCAGCAGCGGCTGGCTGACCTCACCGAGGTAGCCGTCGGGGTCGCACAGGGTGGCGTGGGAGACGCCGAGTCCGTCGGCGGACAGGTGGGAGCGGCAGGACATGTGCACCCAGTCGGCCTCGGGGAAGCGCGCCAGGGTGGTGGTCATGGACGGCGGGATGAACAGCCACTCCTCCGCGGGCAGGGCGGCGGACAGGCCGTTGGCGGAGTCGGCGACGACCAGCGTGCGAGCCAGGGCGGTGAGCTTCTCCCCCTCGATCAGGGGAATGCGCACCCTCGTCCACACGTCCGCCTCACCGGAGTTCTCCCCGTGGCCGCCGCGGGTGTAGCGCCACTCGACGGCCTCGCCGTAACCCCAGTCGGTCAGGCCGAGCACCGTGTCCTGTTCGGGACCGGGCAGGGCGGGCGGCCTGGCCTGCCGGCCGGTGGCCGGCGGCGTCGGGCCGGTCGCGATCGCCCAGGCACGCGCGACCACCGCCGGACGGCCGTCGAAGACCATCCGCGCCTCGAACAGGGCGATCCGCCTTCCCGGGCGCACCGGGGCCACCTCGACGCGGAAGCCGCGGCGCGGGATGGCTCCGAGGAAGTCCGCGGAGATCCGGGCCAGGCGCATGTCCGGACCGGCGGCGCTGTCGAGGAGGTGCCCCAGCAGTGCCGTGGGCGGGCCGCCGTGCTGGGAGTCCGCGTCCCAGGGGCTCTCGGTGGCGCGGGTCGGTTCGTAGCGGCCGTCGCCGCGGGGCAGGTAGAAGGCTTCCGCCGGTTCACTCATGGAGCAGTCCTTGATCGGGAGGCGATGCGGTCGGGCGGAGGATCAGGGATCACGACAACCGAATGCTTCCGAATCAGATTCGGTTTCGGTTGCGGTCGATGATAGTCCGCTCCCCGAAGCCCCCGTCGAGGCATCGGGCCGGATCTGCGGTCCCCCTGCCCCCGCTCATCCCACGAGGAAGCGCGTGACGTCGGCCGCCTCGGCCTCGGCGGCCTTCCGCAGGGGTTCGGGCGGCCCGTCGAAGGGGGTGATCTCCACCGTTTCTCCGGTGCGCCGCCACGTCGCGACGGCGCGGCCGTCCACGATGACGGTGGGGCGGATCTGCCCTCCGCCGGGCCACACGGCCCGCTCGTGCTCGGGCGGCACGGACAGCGCCCGGTCGCGGTAGCCGACCAGGTAGTTGTCGTAGGCGGGCAGCAGCCGCAGGTCACCGGGGCCGTCGTCCTCGGCCGCCGCGGTCCCGGCGGCCCGTTCGACGGGCAGCGCGTACGGTTGCCCGTCGACGGTGACCTCGACGGTGTCGAGGCTCTGCCACGCGACCCTGGCGACGGGGGCGGGCAGCCCCGACCAGGACGCGAAGTCGGCGGCGGTCGCCGGGGCGTGGGCCGCGAGGTAGCGGCGGGCCAGGTGCGCCGCCGACTCCTCCCGGCTCCACCCGGGTCCGGTTCCGGGAACCCAGTCGTCCAGGGCGACGAACGCGGGTTCGCCGCCGCGCGACGGCCCGTAGCAGATCCGCCCGGCCAGCGCGCTGCGCCGGATCAGGTGGAAGGCGGCCTGCCCGGTGGCGGGCACCCCGATGGCGGCGAGGCGTTCGGTCAGTTCGGCGCGGGTGAGCGGACCCTCGCTGACCGCGTCGAGGACGAGGGCGTCGGCGCGGGCCAGCAGGGCGTCGTCGAAACCGAGTTCGGCGTAGCGGCGGCGGCTGGCCGCGAGGAACACCGGTCCGAGCAGGGCGAGCAGCCACCGCACGTCGGCGGCGGGGACGATGTGCAGGGTGCCGCGCAGGAACCAGCCGCGCACGATCGTGCGGTCGGTCCCGACGGCGCGGACGACGTCGCCGAGGCGGGCGCCGGTGGTGCGGACGCGCAGACCCAGCGCGGCGGCGGTGGCGTCCTGCGCCTGCACCGCGAAGACCCGGTCGAGGGCCTGGAGGGGGTCGCGGTCGCGTTCTCCGAGGAGGCGTTGGGCGGCGGCGCGCAGCCTGCGGGCGGCGTCGGCGGTGAGGATCGGCATGGGGGTCCTTACTCCAGCGGGCTGAGATCCCGGGGAACAGCCCGAATCTGTCAGGAAGCGTCATCGGAGGGCTGTCTGGGGTGGGGGAGGGTGCGGTGTTCCAGGCCGGCCCCTGCGGTGGGTTGCCACGGGTTGCCGGTGGCCGGTCGAGGCGCCCCGGCACCGAGTCCGGCCGCGGCTCCACCCGCCCGCACTGTGAAGACGGTCCCGCACCCTGGGGACTGGCCTGCGGTGGCCGGTGTTCTTTCGGTTCGTCTGTCTGTGGGGGCGCGCCTGGACTCGGCGCCGGGGCGCCTCGACCAGGCGCTGCCAACCCGTGGGGGCCGTTGCGGGGGGTGGGGTGGAATGCCTCGTCTTCCCGCCCCCGGGGGTGGTTGTCCGGGACTTCGAGCGTCCCCGCCTCGGCCGCCTGGCGTTCTCTTCCGCCTCTGAACCGCGATGATCCCGACAACAGGAGGCGGTGTTTCGCGGAAAAGGCCCTCCGGTGCCGGGGCGAATCCGAGGGGTCGTCGCAACACATGCTGATCAACTGGCCACGGCCAGGAGCTTGGCCAAACGCTCGGCCGGGGTCTCCCAGCCGAGCGTCTCGCGTGGGCGGGAGTTCAACTCGGCAGCGACCTCCTCCAGGCGCTCACGGCCGTGCTCGGGCAGGGTCGTGATGGTCTCGACCAAGGCGTCACGGACGCTCGCGGTGCCGCGCGTTCCAGGCAGATGGACGAGCATCACGTAGCGGCTGGACCGCTCGACCAGCGTGCCGATCGCCGAACCGTTCTCCTTGCCCACGATCAGACCACCCTCCCAGTGACCGGAAACCGCGCGGTCAGCGACCTCGGGCGGTCGCTCGCTGATCATGCGGGAAACGCGGTGTGCGCTGGTCCGGGCGGCGCTGAGGACGTCGCAGGGTGCGGCCGGTGCGCAGCGCCTTGGTCAGCTCGCGGCGCAACTCCCCGCGGCCCTGGACGTAGAGGGCCTGGTAGATCGTCTCGTGGCACACGTGCATCTCCGCCTGGTCGGGGAAGCTCAGCCTCAGGTGGTGGCTGATCTGCTCCGGACTCCACTTCATGCCCAAGCGGTGCTGGATGATCTCGCGCAGGAGCGGGTTGGCCGCGATCTTGCCGCCCTTGGGGCGGGGCCGACGGGCCTTGGCACGGGCGTGCGCGGCGTGGGGGCGGTACCGGTGACTGCCGGGGTGGCGGTTGCGGCGGATCTCCCGGCTGATCGTGGAGGGGGCGCGGCCCAACTCGGCGGCGACGGTGCGGATGGACGCCTCCTCACGCAGCCGATCGGCGATGTGGATACGTCCGTCCTCGCCCAGGTAGCGGCCAGTGCCACGGGCCTCGATCCTGCGGTTGCAGCCCGCAGAACCGGCCGAGGTCGCCGGTGCGTCTTTGGCTGGCGACCTCGGCCGTTTCTTTCGGCCCTCGGGGCGCCCGTAGCGCCACTCCCGTCCGGTGCGCGGGTGAACACCCACCATCCGGCTCGCCTGCGTGTTGCTGTAGCCCTGTTCCACCAGGGCAAGGTAGCGCTCACGCTCGGCGAGGAGCTTCCTGCGCCCCCGTGGTTTCCGGCTCTTGCGGATCTCGAAGTCGTCCACTGCACCCCTTCACAGATGGGGTGTTGCAACGGCCTCCAGAACCCAAGCGACGGTGGGGGCCTTCTCGATGCATACCCGATGCGTTTCCCGCGCTGAGCCTGCCCTCAACCACCGACGATCTCGACACGAGGGAGCCAAAACCGCAGCTCACAGGCCCTATCGGTCAAGATCGTCAGTGTCCGCTCCGGGTCAGGCCAGTGCCTCCCGGGTCTCCCCCGCGATCTGGAGGTCCTCCCGTGCGGTGATCACGAACACGCGCACCCGCGAGCCCGGACCGGTCAGCTCCGCGTCCGGTTCGGCCTCGGCGTTGGCCGCCTCGTCCAGACGCACCCCCAGGAAACCGAGCCCGCCGACCGCGCCCGACCGCACCAGGGGCTGGTGTTCGCCCACTCCCCCGGTGAAGACCAGGGTGTCCAGCCCGTCCAGGGCGGCGGCCATCGCCGCGACCTTGCCGCGCAGCCGGTACAGGTACACGTCCACGGCCAACCGCGCGTCCGCGTCGCCCGCGTCGGCCCGCGCCACCACCTCGCGCATGTCGGGGGTGCCCGCCAGACCGGCCAGGCCGCTGCGGTGCGTCAGGCCGAGGTCCAACTCCTCGTAGGTGAGCCGTCCCTCCCGCAGCAGCCACAGCACCAGGCCCGGGTCCACATCCCCCGGCCGGGTCGCCATCACCAGGCCCTCCAACGGCGTGAAGCCCATGGTGGTGTCCACGCAGCGCCCGCCACGCACCGCCGACAGCGACGCGCCCGCGCCCAGGTGGGCGACCACCACCCGGCCCGGGTCGCCGCCCACCAGGTCGGCGGAGCGACGGGCCGCATAGGCGTGCGACAGCCCGTGGAAGCCGTAGCGGCGCAGCGTGTACCGGTCACGCCACGAGGCGGGCAGCGCGTAGGTGGCCGCCGCCTCCGGCAGGTCGCTGTGGAACGTGGTGTCGAAGCAGGCCACGTGCGGCACGTCCGGCAGCAGCTCACCGAGCACGTCGATCGCCGACAGCGCCTGCGGCTGGTGCAGCGGCGCCAACTCCACCAGGGACCGCAGCCTCCGGCGCACCTTGTCGTCAATACGCACCGCCGACCGGTAGGCCGTGCCGCCGTGCACCACCCGGTGCCCCACCGCGTCGACCCCGCCGAACCCGCGCAGCGCCTCGGCGACGTCGTCGGCGGGCAGACGGCCGTCGACGACGTCGAAGTCGCGCCGCTCCAGCAGCGTGTCGTCGGAGTCCAGCAGCCGCAGTTTGACGCTGGTGGACCCGGTGTTGACAACAAGGATCCGCATCAGTGCTCCCACACCCAGTCGCGGATCTCGGGGGCGTCCTCGCCGTACTTGCGGGTGTACTCGCGGCAGCGCAACCGCTCGTCCTGCATGCGCTGGCGCAGCCCCGCCGCGCGCACGCCCAGCCCCGGCACCCGGTCGATCACGTCCATGACCAGGTGGAAGCGGTCCAGGTCGTTGAGCATCACCATGTCGAACGGGGTGGTCGTGGTGCCCTCCTCCTTGTAGCCACGCACGTGCAGCTTGGCGTGCCCGGTACGGCGGTAGGTGAGCCGGTGGATCAGCCACGGGTAGCCGTGGAACGCGAAGATGACCGGCTTGTCGCGGGTGAACAGCATGTCGTACTCGCTGTCGGGCATGGCGTGCGGATGCTCGCCCTCGTTGCTCAACCGCATCAGGTCGACGACGTTGACCACGCGCACCCGCAACTCCGGCAGGTGGCGGCGGAGCAGGTCGGCGGCTGCCAGCGTCTCCAGGGTCGGCACGTCGCCCGCGCAGGCCAGTACCACGTCGGGCTCCTCGCCGTCCTCGGTGCCCGCCCACTCCCAGATGCCCGCACCGCGCGTGCAGTGGGCGATGGCCTGGTCCATGGTCAGGTAGGTCAACTGCGGCTGCTTGCCCGCCGTGATCACGTTGATGTAGTTGCGGGAGCGCAGGCAGTGGTCCATGGTGGACAGCAGGGTGTTGCTGTCCGGCGGCAGGTAGATCCGGACGATCTCCGGTTTCTTGTTGATGACGTGGTCGATGAAACCGGGGTCCTGGTGGCTGAACCCGTTGTGGTCCTGCCGCCACACGTGCGAGCTGAGCAGGTAGTTCAGCGAGGCGATGGGCCGCCGCCACGGCAGGGCGCCGCTGGCCTTCAACCACTTGGCGTGCTGGTTGACCATCGAGTCCACGATGTGGATGAACGCCTCGTAGGAGTTGAACAGGCCGTGCCGCCCGGTCAGCAGGTAGCCCTCCAGCCAGCCCTGGCACAACTGCTCGCTGAGGACCTCCATGACCCGCCCGTCGGGGGAGAGCTGCCGGTCCACGGGCAGGCGGCCGGTGTTCCAGGTCCGGTCGGTGGCCTCGAAGACCGCGCCGAGCCGGTTGGACTGGGTCTCGTCGGGGCCCATGATCCGGAAGGTGCGCGGGTTGGCGGCCACGACGTCGCGCAGGAAGCCGCCGAGGACCCGGGTCGCCTCGGACTTCTTCTCGCCGGGCCGTTCGACCTCCACGGCGTAGTCGCGGAAGTCGGGCAGGATGAGGTCGGTGAGCAGCAGTCCGCCGTTGGCGTGCGGACTGCCGCTGATACGGCGCTCCCTGCTGGGCACCACGGCGGTCGTCTCGGACCGGGGCGCGCCGTCGGCGTCGAACAGTTCGTCGGGCCGGTAGCTGCGCAGCCACTCCTCCAGGCTCCGCAGGTGGTCGGGGTTGTCCCGGGTCTCGGTGAGCGGCACCTGGTGGGAGCGCCAGGTGTTCTCCACCTGCATGCCGTCCACGGTCTCGGGGCCGGTCCAGCCCTTGGGAGTGCGCATGATGATCATCGGCCAGCGCACGTCCTCGGCGGTGCCGTCGCCGTGGCGGGCGCGGAACCGGATCGCGTCGATGCGTTCCAGGCAGGTGTCCAGAACTCCGGCCATCTGCTGGTGGACGGTGTCCGGGTCGTCACCCGCGACCACGTGCGGTTCGTAGCCGTGGCCGCGCATCTGGGCCAGCAGGTCGTCCTCGGGGATGCGGGCCAGCACGGTCGGTCCGGCGATCTTGTAGCCGTTGAGGTGCAGGATCGGCAGGACCGCGCCGTCGCGCACCGGGTTGAGGAAGCGGGCCGACTGCCAGCTTCCGGAGAGCGCCCCGGTCTCGGCCTCGCCGTCGCCGATGACGGTGGCGACCACCAGGTCGGGGTTGTCGAAGGCCGCGCCGAAGGCGTGGGAGAGCGCGTAGCCGAGTTCGCCGCCCTCGTGGATGGAGCCGGGCGTCTCCGGCGCCGCGTGGCTGGGCACCCCGCCGGGGAAGGAGAACTGGCGGAACAGCTTGCGCATGCCCTTGGCGTCCAGACCGACGTCGGGATAGGTCTCGGAGTAGACGCCGTCCAGCCACGCCGTGGCCACGGCCGCGGGTCCGCCGTGTCCGGGACCGATGATCCACACCATCTCGGTGCCGCGGCGGCGGACCTGGTGGTTGAGGTGCGCGTAGATGAAGTTGAGGCCGGGCGTGGTGCCCCAGTGGCCGAGCAGCCGCGGCTTGATGTGCTCGGGAGCGAGCGGTTCGCGCAGCAGCGGGTTGTCCATCAGGTAGATCTGGCCGACGGACAGGTAGTTCGCGGCTCGCCAGTACCGGTCGATCTCCTGGAGTTCGGTGGCGGTGAGCGCCTGTCTGGGAACGGACTCTGTCGCGGTCATGCGGTTTCCCTCTGGTTCGGTGGATGTCACCTTTCCACTACCGATGTCGGCGCCGGTCCATGCGGGCCCTTGGTCGCCCGCGGGTAAGTACTCCCTCCCGGTTTCGGAGGAAAAACGGGGTGCGCGCGGTGACCGCGCCGGGTGATAGTGCGGTCATGGAACGAGACGATCCGATTCCGGTGGCGCACCCCTCGACCGAGGAGCTGGCCCGTGACCCGCTGCCGCTGCGCGGACGGGTCGCCCTGGTCACCGGGGTGAGCAGGCGGGAGGGCATCGGGTTCGCGGTGGCGCGGCGGCTGGCCGCCCACGGGGCGAGCGTGTTCTGCCACCACTACCGGCCGCACGACGAGGAGCAGCCGTGGGGCCCCGACGACGTGGCCTCCGTGCTGGCGGGGGTGCGTGCGGCGCTGGCCGGTCCGGGGGCGCGGGTGGCCGACGTGTCCGCGGACATGGCCGATCCGGACGCGCCCCGACAGGTCATGGCCGCGGCGGTCGCCGAGTTCGGGCACGTGGACATCCTGGTGGCCAACCACGCGCGCAGCGGCGGCGACGGCCGACTGCCCGAGGTGGACGCGGCGATGCTGGACGCGCACTGGGCCGTGAACACCCGTTCCGCGCTGCTGCTGGCCGGGGAGTTCGCCGCCCGGCACGACGGCCGCGAGGGAGGGCGGGTGATCTTCATGACCTCCGGGCAGGTGCGGGGGCCGATGCCGGACCAGATCTGCTACGCCGCCGCCAAGGGCGCGCTGGCCGCGATCACACCGAGCGTCGCCGCGGAGTTGGCCCGCCGCGGCATCACGGTGAACACGGTCAACCCGGGCCCGGTGCAGACCGGGTACATGACGCGGGAACTGGTCGAACTGCTGCTGCCGATGCTGCCGTTCGGCCGCTACGGCTTCCCCGACGACCCGGCGCGGCTCATCGCCTGGCTGGTCACCGACGAGGCGCGGTGGATCACCGGCCAGGTCATCAGCAGCGAGGGGGGATTCACCTGGTGATCTCCTGCGTGGTCCGCCCACGGCGGTGCGGGGCGGACCACGGTCTCGGGGTCAGCCGATCGGGACGTCGGGCCGCTCGTCGAGGAACCGGTGCGCCCGGTCTTCTCCCGCTCGGGGATCAGCCTCCGGTGTTTCCCCACCGGTGCCCGCCGGGGTCCCACCCGCGCTGCGCCATCGAACAGCGGCCGCGTCCGCCTGGGCAAAGGCACCGGCCCGGTTCACCACCCTGAAGAGCGGAGCGCTCCCGGACAGAACCGGTAGCGGTCAGTGACCGAGTCCCTTCCGGAGCCCCGGTGCGCGCACCGGAGTATCGGGTGGGGCTTGACAATTCGCCCTTTTCTGCCGAATGCTCACGGCAGTCCACCGGCCCCGTCACGGAGCACACCCCCATGAACGAATTCCTGCTCGTCCTGGCGGGCGGCGCGGTCAGTCTGGTGACCAGCGCCACCGTCACCTGGTTGCAGGGACGCTACGCCCGCAGGAGCGAGACGCGGCTGGCGGCACGCGACGCCACCCGGCAGTTGACCAGCCTGCTCATCGCCCAGCGCGACGCCCCCGAGGGCACTCCCTCGACCACCGTGCTGGCCGAGGCGGAACTTCTCGCCGCCACCATCACCACGCGCCGCACCCGCGAGGCCGTGCAGGAGGTGATCCGACTGCTCCGGGAGTGCGAACTGCCGGAACTCGAACAGCTCAGCGGGGTGCGGGCGGCGCGGGCCCGCCAGATCCTGTGCGACCACGGCCTGGCCGTCCTCGGCGCGCACCTGCGCGGTGACCGACTGCCGTCGGTTCCCGAGACCGTGCGCAGCATGCGCAGCGTGGAGAACGAAGCGCTGAACATCCGCGCGGGCGGCTCCCCCGCCTCCTCCGCGGCCACGTCCCTGCCCCCGGTTCCGGACGTCACGAGCGATCCCGCCCCCGCCGGGGAGACCCCCGCGTCGGACACCCCCGCGGTCTCCTCCCGCAAGGTGCGCAGTCGGCCGCGCGCCTCCCGCAAGAGCGGTGCCACCGAACCCGACCCCCTGGACTGACGCGGCCCCACGCGCGGACCGGACGTCCTCGGACCGCTGTCGGTCCCCCCGGCGGCGACCTCCGCCCCGGCGGCACGTTCCGTTCCGAGGGCAACGCCAGCGGGGGAATCCCGCGCCGCGAGCCGCCCCGCCCGCTCGGGACCACCTGGGTCTGCGGGGAGCCCACCGGCCACGGGGTCGAACTGCGACTGTCGCCCGCGGACGGCGGTGGCACCGTGCTGGAACTCGAACGACTTCTTGCCGAACGGGGTGTTCGACCGCCTCAACGATCCCGCGAAGGGGCTGTGGGGCCTTACCCGAACGCGGTCAGGAGGCCGCCTCCCGGAGGAACGCGGTGACGCGGGCGGTGCCCGGATCGGCGAACCAGTCGACGCGGCCCTCGGGACGCAGCACCCGCTTGGCCGCCGCGGTGCTGTCCGACGCGAGTGCGGCGGCCGACTCGCCCGCGCCGGTCAGGTCGACGGCGTCGACGTCGGCGTGCGCGGTCAGCAGCGGGGCGAGTTCGGCTGTACGCCCGGTCAGGATGCCCACCACGCCGTCCGGCAGTTCCGCCTCGGCGAGCGCCTCGGCGAGGGTGAGCGCGGGAAGCGGTGCGCGTTCGCTGGCCACCACCACCGCCGTGTTGCCGCCCGCGACCACCGGGGCGAGCAGCGACACCAGTCCCAGCAGCGGCCCGAACGGCGGCGCGACGATCGCGACGACACCGACGGGCGCCTTCCCGTCGCACGCTCCCCCGATGATCCGGTCCGCGTAGTGGGTCCACCGGTCGGCGGCCGTGGTCACCAGCCGTTCGGCCAGGTCGGGAGCGACCCCGTCGGCGTCGACGACCTCCTGGACGAGTCGGGCGTGCCGGTCCCGCAGCGCCTCGGCCACCCGGACCAGGGACCGTGCCCGCCGGTCGGCGGCGTGCTCCGCCCAACCGCCGAAGGCGGTGCGCGCCGCGCGCACCGCCTCGTGGGCGTCCTCCTGCGACGCTCGGGGCACGTGGCCCAGCGGGGTTCCGTCCGACGAGGTCACCGGGTAGCTGTCACCGGGGGCCGACCGTGCGGACGCGCCGTCCGGGGAGGCGGCCACGGTCGCACGCGTCGCCGGGTCGCCTGTGAACTCGGTCATCGAAACACGTCTTTCCACCGGATACGCCGCTCGCGCGGCCGCGGGGGCCATCGCCCGGGGGCGGTGGCCTGATCGTCGACGACGAGAGTAGTTCATCCGCCGCACGGGGTTCCTCCGGTTTCCGGCAACACGGCGCCGTTCCGCCGCCTCCGGCGCGCATCTTCCGGGCGCTCTCGGGCAGTCGTCGGGTGTCCAGAGAAATCGGGAGGTAAGCATGGAGATCGGCGGTGGATTCTTCGGCACCATCATCAGTGCCCTCGTCGTCGGCCTGATCGTCGGTGCGCTCGGACGGCTCATCGTCCCGGGCAAGCAGGACATGCCCATCTGGTTGACGATTGTCATCGGCATCATCGCAGCCCTGCTCGGAACCGCGATCATGGCGAGCTTCACCGGTTCCTTCTGGCTGATCCTGATCGTGCAGGTGCTCCTGGCAGCGGCCGGCGTCTACCTCGTCTCGATGATGCGCGGCAGGCGGCGTCGGCAGACCCCCGTCTGACACATCCCCCAGCACCCGGAGTGGGTTTCCGGACACACCACGAGCCCGCGGCTTCGGCCGCGGGCTCTTCCGTTATGCGAAGAAAATCAACTTTCGTCGTTTTTGGTGATGGACCGGACCCGACCCAACGGAAGAATCAGCGATAGTGCGGGACCGTATCCCACATGTCCGCACCATCGCACCCCAACCTTCTCTGACCTTGGGAAATCCCCCTATGTCTCTCTTCCTGTCCCCGGGCCGCCGCAACGGACTCTCCCGGTCCCGCGGGGCCGCCGCCGTCAGCGCCTCGACCGCGGCCCTGCTGGCCTTCGGCTTCTGCGCGGCCCCCGCCGCCCTGGCCGCCCCCATCACCGTCAACCCCGTCTCCGGCAACCACGGCTTCCTCGTGATGACCGAAGCCGAGGCCATGCTCGCCAACGGCCGCTCCGAGGGTCCCGTCGCGGTGGGCGGAGACCTGGAGTTCATGGACTACAGCGTGGCCACGGCCACCGCCGGATCGTTCGTGGCCCCCGGCGACGACCAGCCGTCGGCCCTGGTGGTCGGCGGCACGGTCGGCACCGCGCTGTCCGGAGGCGACCTCGAGGTCCGCAACGGCGGCTACGTCAAGATCGGCGACCTCGGCGACGCCACGGTCGAGACCATCGACACGCACACGGCCATCTCCCTCACCGGTGAGGGCAGCGCGCGCATCACCCTCACCACCCAGCAGCCGCAGGAGTCGGTCCAGGGCTCCCCGATCGACTTCGCGGCGGCCTTCGCCGAGTACCGCACCCGCTCGGCCGCCCTGGCCTCCTGCGAATCCACCGTGGTACCGATCGACACCGACGGTGGGGAGCCCTTCGGCGACTTCCCCATGGCCGAGCGCACCGCCCGGATCGTCCTGGAGCAGGGCAGGCAGAACGTCTGGAACGTCTCCGCCGAGGACCTGTCCAGCCTCATGGGCATCGAGTTCGGCGACGTCACGCCCAGCGCCGACACCCCCCTGGTGATCAACGTGCTGCTCCCCGAGGGGAGCGAGGAGGACGCCTCCTTCCTGTTCGTCCCGCCCATGACCGGGGTCGGAGCGGCGGAGGCCCCCTACATCCTGTACAACGTCTCCGGCGCCCACAACCTGCTCCTCGGCAGCGCGGGGGAGGCTCTGCCGGGCACCGTGTTCGCGCCCGAGGCCACCGTTGTCGCGCTTCTGGAGAGCGGCCTGCGGGGCAACGCCATCGCCAAGCGCTTCGGGGTCTTCTTCCCCGAGGATGTGGTTCTGACCGAGGAGACGGAGACGGTCGAGGAGTTCCAGGCCCTCGAGGAAGAAGCGACTCAGGGGGAAGCGGAGGAGCAGTTGGAGGAGGTGGAGAGGGTCCGTAACACGCTGTACAACGTCCCCTTCGCCGCCGAACTGGAACTGTGCGGCACGGAGGCCCCCGACACCGGCTCCGGAGACGGCGGGCAGGACGGACAGGACGGGCAGGAGACCGGAGGCGGCGGGACCACTCCCCCGCCGGGCGAGGGAGGCCAGGACTCCACCCCCTCCCCGACCCCCGTCGCGGACGGCCCGAAACCCGGTGACACCACCGACCACAAGGACGACGGCGGCCTCCCGGTCACCGGCGCCAGCCTCGTCGGCCTGATCGCCGCCGCCGTCACCGCCGTCCTCGGAGGCGCCGCCGCCCTCGTCCTGGCCCGCCGCCGCAGGAACGCCTGACCCCACGTCACGGCGCGGTACCGGGGGCCCGGCGACCGCCGGGCCCCCGGCGCGCTTCCTCTCACCCGCCACCACCACCGGATTGGACAAAGAGCAAAAAACTGGGACGGGACTGCCGTTCCGGGGCGTTATCACCCGATTACCGGGTAGCCGTCTTCACGTGTGACCGGTGCGACGCCCAGGAATTGGTGATGCCCATGAGCGATGACGCCCGAGGCCCTATCCAGGCGACGCGGACCTTCCCCGGAACGGCCGAGAACTGCGGCAGGGCACGTTCCTGGGTCCGCTCCCTGACCCTTCCCTACCCAGACGTCCGCGACTCGGTGGAACTGGTCGCCAGTGAACTCTTCACCAACGCGATCAGACACACGCGGTCAGGAGATCCAGGAGGGTTGGTCCAGATGACACTCAGCACCGAGGACGACCCTCCGACGCTCCTGCGTCTGGAGATCACCGACGGGGGCCTGAGAACGGACCTCCCCAAACAGGTGGCCCACGCCCTCCTGCCGCCCAGTGACGCGCAGAGCGGCCGCGGCCTGTTCATCGCCTCTGTGCTGTCACGCGCCTGGGGACGCTTCCCCGCCCACGGCAACGGCGACCACCTGTCAGGCGCCGCCCTCGGACCGCACAGCGGTTCCATGACCACCTGGGTGGAGTTCTCCCTCCACCCGGAACTGGAGATGGCCGGAAGCCGATGATCGGCTTCCGGCCATCTCTGTGCGGCGCAACCGCGGACGAAGAGCCGGGGACCTGTCCACCCGACGGTCCCCGGCCTGTTCAGAGGGCCTGCGTCACGGTGGCGACCAATCGGAACTCGGTGGTCGTCCCGGTGTAGGCCCCGGTGTCGTCCACGCCGACGAACCGCAGCTTGAGGTAGAGGTCCCGGGTGGCTTCGACGGGCAGTTCACCCAGTTCCGAGGCGATGACGCGGCCGTCGGGTTCGAGATCGGTGGCGACCTGCCGCCAGACCAGCGCGGGGTCGTGCCAGTCCTGCCCCGGGTCGGCGCTGACCGCGACCTCCAGCACCCTGCTCAGCGGCCCGGCGCCGCCGGGGCCGTCGTCGGCGACCTCCACCGTCTCCAGGCTGCTGACCACTCCGGCAAGGTCCCCGGTGTTGCGCAGCGACACCGAGAACGCGCCCTCCGTCGGCCACATCAGGTCCGGGCCGACCTCGGAGAAGTCGACCAGGATCGGCTCCTGCCCCCCGGAGGAAGTGAACAGCTCCACGTCCAGACGCCCCGCCGAGATCGGCAGCGACCCCGCGGTGGTGTGCGCGGTGAACGCGGCCTGCGTGGTCACCAGCACCCCGCACACCGCCGTCGCCGCGGCGGCGACGCTGACCGCCACCAGCACCGGCTTGCGGAGCTTCATCCTCTTCATCCGGACTCCCGTCACGCCTGACCGAGACTGACGTCGAACACGAACTCGGTTTCGGCGCCCTGGAAGCGATTGTCGTACTCGGGGTCGCTGTCGGGCCACCGGAGTTGGAAGTGTAGTTCGCTGGACCCGCCCGGCCGGACCAGGGCGGGCCGCCCGGGCAGATGGTCGAGCACCGGTCCCGAGTCCAGTCCGATCCATCCGCTGCCGCGGGACCAGTTCGGGCCGCGGCCCTCGGCGGTGAGACTGTACCTGGCCTCCAGGGCCTCACTGAGGTTCGGCCGAGTGCCACCGGTGACCACGACGTCGATGGAGTCGATCAACGCGGGCAGCGAACCGGTGTTGCTGATCACCAGGGTGTAGGACTCGGTGGAGGAGGCGGGCCAGCGTCCCCCCGGAGCGGCCCCGCCGAGACCGACCAGCCCGCTGGCCCCGCCCGGACCGTGCTCGTCCACCTCCACCGTGAGGTCGCCCGCGGTGATCTGGCCGGGCTGGGAGACCGCGCTCGCGGAGAAGTAGGCGTAGGTCCCGCCGGCGGACAACAGCAGTGCCGCACTGGCCGTGGCGACGCCCAGGGCCAGAACGGTCCTCTTCCTCATGCTCGCGCCTCATCTCCCCCGGGTTCCGGTGACCGTGGACGGCCCCGCACCGGGATTCCACCGGTGCGGGAGACACCACGGCTAGTTCCCCTGGTTGAACTGGTCCAGGTTCACCTGGAACTTGAAGGAGGTGGTCGCGTTCATGTACGGGTTGTCCTCTTCGGGACTGCCGTTGGGCCACTCGATCTGGAAGTAGACGTAGACGGAGCTGCCCGCGGGCACGAGCTTGATGCCGGGCAGGTTGTCCAGCCTGCCGCTGTCCAGCGGCTCGAAACCGGGGTTGCCGAACGAGCCGGGCTCGAAGTCGAGCTGCCTGACGACGGCGCGGATCTGCAACCGGTCGGCCAGGTTCGGGTCGCTGCCGGCCAGGTCGACGATCTCCAGGGAGTTGATCTCGCCGTCGATGCTGCCGGTGTTGGTGACCTTCATGCGGTACCACTTCTGACCGATGAAGGGGAAGGTCAGGTCCTCGACGTAGACGTCGCCCGGGGCGGCGTTGGTGACCTCCACCGGCTTGTTCGACACACCGTGGCCGGACTGGTCGACGCGCACCTCCAGGTCACCGGCCTCGATCGACTGCTCGGCGGTCTGCGCGCTGTCGGTGAAGTAGGCGTAGGTGCCGCCGGTGATCGCCACCGCGGCGCCGATCACCGCCGCCGCACCCAAGCCCGCAACGAGTCTTTTGCTCTTGTTCATCCCGGTGGCCACGACGGCCCTTCCTTTCACGCCGTTGTCGGCGAAGCTGGGGGAGGTTCGCAGGGCGAGCCGGAAGGCGGTGGCCCCGAGGGTGCGCCGGGTGACGGAAGCCGTACGCCGAACCGTCCCGTTGCCGTCTTCGTCGCTGTCGCGTCGACAGAGCGGGACCGTCAGGGGGATGTGACGCGGCTCCATGTCCAGAGACGCCCATCCAGCGGCGTTGCCGCCGTGGTGCGCGTTCTCCGCCACCGGGCCTTCCGGTTCTGCCGTGTAGAACTCTGCCGACGGGGACGGCCCCGGTCATCCCCAAAGTGAACGAAGTCGTTTCCCTCTTTTTTGGCGATGAGTCGCGGCCTCGCCCGGTGCAGTCTGGGTCAGCGACACCCGTAGTGGTCGTGGACGAGATCACCGCCCCGGCGATGCGACCCCGCTTCGAGGATCGAGAGCATGAACGTGAACCGTGCTGACCGCGGCGTCGACGAGTCGACGCGACGGCCGGGCCCGTTGGCCGCGGCAGGCCGCCTCATCGGCCTGGTCGTGCTGTTCACCGCCGTGCTCCCCGCGGTCGCGCTGTCCCTGCCGTCCGCGGAGAGCACGGTCGCCGCCTTCACGGTGCGCGCCACCACGCCCGTCATCGAGGCGGTCGCTCCCACGCCCACGGCCTCTCCGAGCCCGTCGGCCTCCCCGTCGACGCTGTCGACTCCCGCACCGACCGCGACGCCCTCCCCCACACCCTCCACGACACAGGAGCAGGAGGAGTACGACGACCCGGAGCTGTCCCCGCAGAGCCCCCAGAGCGATCCCTCGGGAACGGACGTCGAGGACCGCTCCCCCCGTTCGCCGGGGCACCACGGGTCCGAGAGCCCCCACAGCGGCATGAACCTGTACGGTTCGGACACGCCCTCCGTACGAGGGCCGAGAGGTGACGACCTTGATCCGGCGTGAACCCTCCAGCCCCCGTTCGATCGCCGTGCGGACCGCCTCGTTCGTGCTGTGCCCCGTCCTCGTCCTCTCCTCCTCCGGTGCGCCCGCCCTCGCCGACCAGCAACCGCGCCCCGGAGGGGTGATCCGGGTCGGCGAGCAGGTGGACGTGAGTGGTCTGCACGGCGTCAACGTGTCCGACATCGCCCCCGGCTACCGGGAGTCCTGGCTGGTCACCGTGGCCAACGAGCGGAGCGAGTCGGTGACGCTCGGGGTACGGGTGGACGGGCTGGCCGACGACGACAACGGGTGCAACGACCCCGAGTCCCGGGTGGACGACTCCTGCGACGGCAGAGGGGAGTTGGGCGACCACCTGGAGCTGCACCTCGGCGTCCCGGACAACGTCCGCATGTTCAGCGCGTCCCTGAACGAGGCGACGTCGGGCAGCGGCCAGGTCGTCACCGTTCCCGCGCGGGGCGAGGCCGAGGTGGTGCTCGGGTTGACACTGCCCGCCGCCACCGGAAACGAGGTCCAGACCGACTCGGTGGAGTTCGTCCTGGTCTGGCGGGCCGAGGCGGTCCCCGGCGCTTCGCCGGACTCCTCCGAGGACGGTGTCGAACTGCGGTCGACAGTCGTGGGCGGCGGCGACTCCGCGAACCTGGCGCTGACCGGGGCGCGGGTCATGCTGCTGGTCGGACTGGCGATGGCACTGGTCGCGGGCGGAACCCTGCTGTTCCTGGTGGTGGGGCGCGAGCGGGAGAAGCGGCCGACGGACCGGGCCGCCGACCGCTGAGAGCGCTTCGGCCTTTGCCGCCCACGGGTGCGGTCCCTCTGGGAAAATCCAAAGACTGTGCGATACCTCCCCCTTCAATATCAATTCTCCGTAAAATTGCTGACGGGCGACACAATCCGGTGCCGCTGTTTCCGTCCGTTCGACGCATCACGCGGGAACGGGCTCTCCGCCACACCGCCCGGATGCGGTCCCAGGCGGTGACCAGGCCCGCGAGGCACACGAACGCGAAGGGGAGACCGCATGGGCAACAGCCTCGATCCGCACGGTGGCGGCTCTCCGCCAACCGGTGACTCCCCCCGGAACGATCGGGAAGAGGGGCTGCCGGACCCCCGACCCAAGAGGCGTTCCGTGATTCTGCGCGTTCTCTCCGCGCTGTTCCGGGTCGTGGTGACGGTCCTCGTGCTCGCCGCGCTGGCGGTCGTCTTCTCGGTCTCGGTGCTGCCGCGCGTCACCGGGGCCCAGGCCCTGATCGTGCTCAGCGGAAGCATGGAGCCCGCGCTCCCGGTCGGTTCGGTCGCGATCGCCGGTCCTGTCGATCCCACCGAGATCGAGGTGGGCGACGTCATCACGTTCACCCACAGCGCCCCCGCCCAGACGGATGTCACCGACGCCCGGTCCGTCCCCCTGGTGACCCACCGGGTCATCGGCATCGAGGAGACCGCCGACGGTCGACTCTTCCACACCCGGGGCGACGCCAACACGGTCCCCGACGACCCCCCGGTGCCCGCCGCCGACGTCCGGGGGAGGCTGTGGTACCACATCCCCTACTTCGGCTACGCCCAGCAGGCCCTGGTCCAGGGACCGACGCTCGTGTTCGTTCTGGCCGGTCTGCTCCTCGTCTTCGGCGTCTGGCTGCTCAGCGTGGCCCTCAGCGACGACGAGTCGTCCGAGAAGAAGGAACGGCGGGCGACGACGCACCACACGACGGAGGACGGGGACGCGTCCCGATGACGAGTCGTGTTCCGGCCCTCTCCCTGTGTCGAAGGACGGTTGCACCGTGCGCAGACTCGTTATGGAATCGGCCGTTCTGCTGGCCCTGGTGGTCGGCGGCGCGCTTCTGCTGTCCTCCCTGGAGATCTGGCTCCCCCTGAGCTCGGGAGCGATGGCGACCCTGGCGATGTTCGCGGCGGCCACCGCGGTCGCGGCGGGCTTCGCCGCCGAACTCGTCTCACGGTTGTCGGAGCAGCCCTCCCTGCGTCGGATCGCGGCCGCCATGATGCTCTACGGGATGGTCGTCATCCCGACCACGGCCTCGGGCCTGGCCACGGCGACCGTGGACACCATCGTGGTCGCCACGATCCGGCACACCGCGACACTGCTGACGATCGGTCTGCTGCTGCTCGCGGTGGCCCCCTTCGACCGCCCCCGCCCCTGGCCGGTGCGGCCGCTGCGCACCCCGGCGACCGGTCTGCGCGGGCTGCTCATAGCGGTGGTGTGCTCCTTCGCGGCGGGAGTCGCCGCCGCGGCGTTTCCCGAGACCGCCTACTCGATGATCCGCTCGCCCGTGCTGCTCTACGGCACCGCGCTGCTGTGGTTGAACGTCGGCCTGGCGACCCTGGTGACGGGGGTCCTGCAGCGTCGGCGCGTGCTGGTGTGGCTCGGTTTCGGACAGCTCTCCGTCGTCATGGGGCACGCGCCCCGGTTCTGGAACGGCGATCCGCTGCTGTACTCGCCCCTGATGGTCCCCGGCGTCCGGGCCCTGGGAACAACCCTGATCCTGCTGGCCGTGCTCCAGATCGCCTACCGGACCTACCAGCGGTTCCAGCTCGATCGGGAACGGCTCGCCGAGGCGGAGGCCGAGGCCGTGGAGGCTCGGCAGCGGCTGTCGACGCAGGCGCACGAGCTCCGCAACGCCCTGGCCGGTGTGGACGGGGCCGCGCAACTGCTCACCATGGACGATCCGGAGGGGAGGATCGACCGTGCCGCGCTGAGCGCCGCGCTGTCCGCGGAGCTGAACCGGATGCGGGCGATGCTGTCCCCGCGGTCGGAGCAGGCCCGCCGGGAAAGCACCCGGCTCAGGCCGCTGCTGGAGCAGATGGTGCTGATCCGGCGCGGCAACGGCACCCGGATCGACCTCACGGTCGAAAGCGACCCCGTCGTCGCCGTGCCCCAGGACGTCATCGCGCAGGTGGTCACCAACATCCTCGCGAACTGCGAACGGCACGCCCCCGGGGCGCACGTGTGGGTGGAGGCCCACCTGCTCGGTGACACGGTCCGGGTGCGGGTCCAGGACGACGGTCCGGGCATTCCTCCCGGTCAGGAGCGTGAGGTGATGCGCCGCGGGGTCAAGGGCAGCGGCTCGGTCGGGGAGGGCATCGGTCTGGCCGTGTGCCGGGAGCTGGTCGTCGAGCACGGGGGACGGCTGCGCCTGGCCCCCAGCCGCCCGGACCGCCCTGGCTGTGTCGTCCTTATCGATCTGCCCGTAAAGTCACGTTCAGCGCAGGAGCCCGAGCCGGGTCGACGCGGCCATCGCGGTGCTTCGGCCCGCGGGTCCGGACGTTCCTCCGAGCCGTCCACCACGTCCACCACGAGTATCGGGAGCGGCAATGTCGAACCCTGACCGCCCGGTTTCCCCCGCCGTACTCATCGTCGACGACCACGAACTGTTCAGCGCCGCGGTCGAGACGATGCTGCGCAGCCGGGGCATCAACGCGGTGCGCGCCCCTTCCCTGGAGCCGCAGGAAGTGCTCGCTCTGGCCACCGAGACCCAGCCGTCGCTGGTCCTGCTCGACCTTGACCTGGGAACCGACGCCTCCGGGCGTCCGATGGACGGGGTGACGCTGGCCCGGGACCTGACCCACGACGGCTGGCAGGTACTGCTCGTGACCGGAAGCACCGAGCGGCCGCGGATCGCCGAGGCGATCGCCGCCGGAGCCGCGGCCTGGCTGTCCAAGGCGGTGCCCTTCGACGAGCTGATCTACGCCATCCTGGACGGTTTCGCGGGCCGCCCGATGATGGACCCCAGGGAACGGCAGCGCCTCCTCTCCGAACACCGCGCCCTCCAGTCGCAGCAGCGCTCCGCCAAGCAGATGTTCAACCAGTTGACCAAGCGGGAGCGTCAGGTGCTCGCCGCCCTGGTCGAGGGCAAACGCGCCAAGGTGATCGCCGAGGAGTCGTACGTCTCGATCGCCACGGTCCGCTCGCAGATCCGGTCGATCCTGGCCAAGCTCAACGTGAAGTCGCAGCTTGAGGCGGTCGCGCTGGCCAAGTCACTGGGCGAGTGAAAGGTCCGTCACCGGCCCGGGAAGGCGTCTCGCACCGCGTCCTCCCCGGTGGGGCGTCTCCCGGAAGATTTTTCCGGCCGGATGTTTGGGCCACCCCCTCTCGGTCAGGACTGCTAGCGGGGGGATGGCAGCGGGCGGTGGTTTCCGGGGGGATGAACCACCGCCCGCCTTCCTTTTGCCCGTGATCGGACCGGAGGAGGAACCGCGATGGCAGAGGCTTCGGAACGCGAGACCGAACGGCAGCGGGACCGCTTCTTCGCCCCGGTGGTGCGCGCCGACGACGAGCCGCAGGCCTCCGACCGTGCCCGTGCCCGTGGATACAAGGTGACCGGCACGGGGGTGCCCACCCGGGTCCCCGCCGAGGACGGCGACACCGAGGCCCGCTCCGGCCTGGAGGGCCCTCCGGACAACGACTTCGCCCCGGACCGCGGCGAGGATCAGGAACGCAGGTAGTGCTCCCTGGCCGGACGGGTCAACACCAGCACGGCCACCGCCACCGGCAGGACGAGCTGGGTGAGGACACCGTCCTGTCCGGGAAACAGCAGTGTGGCGGAGGCGGTCAGCGACTGCACGACGATGACGGCGGCCAGCACCGGCCACCCGCGCTGGTGCATCAGCAGTCCGAGAATCAACTGCGATCCGCCCGACGTGCCCGCGAACACCAGGTAGCCGACCGCCTCCGACGTCAGTCCCACCCGCAGCAGTTCGACGGCGCTCAACGCGAAGACGAGCCCCGCCAGTACGAAGACCAGGATTCTGGCCCAGCGGACGGGGCCGGGCAGGACGTCTCGCATCGCTCTCTCCACTGTCACACTCCCCGGTCAGTGCCGTTTCGGAACGGGAGCGCCCGGTCTGGGACCCGTTCCGGGCACCCGCTGGGGAAGCCGGCCGCCCGGTGCGTTCTGGTTGCTGCGGACCGCGGACTGGGACGGACCGGCGTAGGTCGCCCAGGACGGCCGCACTCCCCAGGACTGTCCGGGGCGCTCCTCCGTCTCGGGCTCCTCCTGGTACGGACCGTCGATGTCGTCGAACTCGACCAGCACCCCCTCGCCGGTGGCCGTGGCCCGGGTCGCACGCTTCAGGTGCTTGCCCGCGACCCTGCCCGCCGCGACGGCACGCTGCTGGTCCCGGTCGGTGAACGCGTCCAGGATGACACGCGGATGGCTGCGCAGCCCGTCCGCGATCCGCTCGACCAGATCGGGCTGCCGCTCGCCGTCGGAGACAGCGGACAACCGGAGGGGCTCACCATCGGTGGGAAGGGAGGAGACAGGCATTCAGAAGTCCGGTTTCACACACTGAGTTGCCGCTTGCTCGTTCGTCCGGCGAATCCGAGCGGTGGCGTGCGGGAACAGGACCGATCGCCCGGACTCCCGTCCACCCTAAGCCACCGGAACCGCTGTTTTCCGCGCGGTACCGATCTGTAACCCGGGCTGTCCGATATCGAAGCCTCTTCGTGTGCCTCGGAGGAGGATCTCATGGGATCATCTTCTAACCATCCCTTATCGTCCGTTGTGCACCTTTCGAGCTGGTGCCCCGGCCAGGCACACCGACCCCCGGAGTCCCACCCCTCTCGCGGAAAGCTCTCATGTCCGACGACGCCCCCACGCCCGCAGACTCCTCCCCAGACGCCCCGCCGCGCCCGCGCCGCCGCGGCAAGCGGCGGGTGGTGCTGTGGACCTCCCTGGTAGTGGTCGTGGCCCTGTCCGCCTGCCTCGGCACGGCCTACGCCTACTACCGGTCACTGCGCGCGAACATGGTCCAGCACGACCTCGCCACCGTCCTCCCCGAGGAGGAGCGGCCGCCCAAGATCGGCGACGCCGTCAACATCCTCTTCATCGGCTCCGACGGCCGGGAGGGCGGCAACGCGGCCTACGGCGGCCGGGACTTCGTCGGCGAACGCTCCGACTCGCTGCTGCTGGCGCACATCTCCCCCGGCAACGGGGTCACCGTCGTCAGCTTCCCCCGCGACTCGCTGGTGCAACTGCCCCAGTGCAACCCGTACGGAGAGACCGAGGGAACCCACGGCTACTACGGCATGATCAACGCCGCACTGTTCCACGGCGGACCGCCCTGCGTGGTCAGGACGATCGAGTCGCTGACCGGGATCCGCGTCGACCACTTCGTGCACCTGAGCTTCGTGGGTTTCCGGGAGATGGTGGACGCGATCGGCGGCGTGGAGATGTGCATTCCCGAACCGATGCACGACGAACGCGCCAAACTCGACCTGGAGGCGGGAAACCAACTGCTGGACGGCGAGGACGCGCTCGCCTTCGTGCGTGCCCGCTACGAGATCGGCGACGGCGGCGACCTGGGCCGTATCGACCGCCAGCAGATGTTCCTCGGCGCACTGGCCTCACAGGTGCTCAGCAGGGACGTCCTGGGCGACCCCGGCAGGCTGAACGCGCTGCTCACCTCGGTCACCCAGTACACCGCGACCGACTCGGAACTGACCCTGGACACCATGCTGTCGATCGGGTTCACCATGTCCGACGCCAGACCGAAGGACATCACCTTCTACACGGTGCCGTCCTGGCCCGCCCCCTGGGACCCCAACCGGGTGGTCTGGAACGAGGAGAAGGCCGAGCGGCTGTTCCGCGCCATCCAGGAGGACAAACGGGTGGACGACGCCCTGCTGGAGACCGGACGGCCGCAGGCCGATTCCAGCCCGTCGGCCAGTCTCACCCCGTCCTACCCGGCGGAGCCCTCCACCGAGCCGGAGCCGACCCCGTCCGCGACCCCCGCCGACGCGATCGAGGGACGCGACGCGACCGCGAACCCGTGCGTCAACGGCCTCGGCCTGGGCACGGAGGACACGGGCGCCTAGGCGGGCGAGGCGACACACCGCGTGACAACGACGAAGTCGGCCGGGTCCGCGCTCCCGGCCGACTTCGTGAGCGGCGCGTATCGGCTGCGGAGCCTGCCCGGAACAGCCGAGAGGAGTTCCCGCGCCCGCCCCCTGGGGGGCCTTCTCAGTGCGGCGGTCGAGGACCGCACTCCCGACCGCCACCATCAGTCAACCCCATCCCACGAGCGCGCAACATCGGCACAAAGACCGCATTCTCCCGGGGCTTTGGTCCCACGACGCGACTGGTCACGGCGTTTTCCGCAGAACCGGCCACCCACGGGGCCGCGTTCGTGCTACGGTCACTGACCACAGCGGGCCGTCACCTTGCGTAGGCAAAACATCACCCAAGGGGCCCGCGTGTCGTCGCACACCCGGAGGACGCCATGGCGTGGAGGAGACAGGAGGGACGCACGTCGCGTCTCCTCGCCGTCGCCCGCGCCGCCCGCTCCCTTCCGGTGCGGCGCGCCCTGGCCATCGGAGGTCTCACGCTGACCGCCTGGGCGCTCGGCTCGGCGGCTCCGGCGCTCGCCGACACGTTCGACACGGTCACCGAAACCGCCCGGCTCCGGGACGGCCAAGCCGTGGAACAGCACAACGTCGAGTTCACCGCCATAACCGAGACCGTGACGCCCCCGGTCGACCCCGACACCACTTCGGTGCCAGCGGTCGAATC
The DNA here is from genome assembly GCF_003574835.2 of Thermobifida halotolerans. Lineage (NCBI taxonomy): Bacteria > Bacillati > Actinomycetota > Actinomycetes > Streptosporangiales > Nocardiopsidaceae > Thermobifida > Thermobifida halotolerans. Next base: position 4,263,827 of record NZ_CP063196.1, read on the forward strand.
CCCGCAGATCATCGACGTCGACCCGTTGCTCGACCTGGCCACGACGGAGACGGACGCGCTCCCGGTCCCGCCGGTCGAAAGCGCCCCGGGCGTGTCGGAGACCGCCCGTACCTCCGACGAGGACACGGACTCCCCGGCCTTCCACGACGACTCCGCGACCGGTGCCGCCACCGGTGCCGCCAAACACGACGCCGACCCCGCGCCCCACGAGCCCGAACGGTCATCCGCCGTCGAGGCCACCCCGGACACCGACGACTCCGCATCGGAGCCGTCGGTGTCCGCGGCGCCCGCTCCCACCCAGCCCGCCCAGGCACAGCAGCAGGGCCCCTCGTCCTCCGGAGCGCTCGCCGGCTACCTCACGTACCCGCCCGCCGCGCCGCGCCGCGACGCGCTCACCTCCACGGTCGGACACTCCACCGCGCTGCCGCCGCAGCAGCACGTGGCCGACCCGTTCTTCTCCCCCGACTAGGCCGCATCGGCCCCGGGCCCGCAGTCGCGCGCCGATCCCGGCACCCGCTCACGCCGTGACCGCGCCGCCTGTCCGGTGGCCGACCGGTCCCGTCAGAACCGAGCGACGTCCTCCGCACCCGATCCGGCCCGCGTTCCCAGCCCGCTCTGGGGGTTGACCTGAGTTCCGCGCACCCGTCCATCGCGGGGTTCAGGTCAGCCGGGCGGCCCGTCGAACCCCTCGGCTGACGCGCCGGCGCAACGGAATCGCGCACCCACACGCAGACTCCAGCGCACGGTCGCACATCTCGTGTCATTCCCTTCACAACGATCAGGGAGGAATCCCCGTGTCCGAATTCATCCGCTCCGCCGTGAAGACCTTCGTCCTCTCCGCGGGAACCGCCGGTCTCCTCGCCCTGGGCGGCGGCGTCGCCTCCGCCGCCGCACCGACCGCCGACGACCTCACCAACCCGCTCGACGGGATGGGCGTCAGCCTGCCCGGCGAGCAGCTTCCCACGGACTCGCTGCCGGGCGACCTGGCCGGAAACGAGATCGTCGACATGAGCGCGCCGGTCGTGGAGTCCGAGGACGAGCCGATGGTGTCGGGCGACCTGGCCGTGCTGCCCGAGGGTAAGGACACCCTCCAGGTCATGCTCGACGAGATCGAGCACCAGTCCATGGTCCACCAGGGTGAGGTCGAGTCGCTCCTCGGCGGGGCCACCGAGCAGACCTCCACCAGCGACACCGTCGGCTCGGTCACCGGCTCCGCGCCGGGCGTCGTGCCGCAGCGCGGCGCCGCTCCCGCGCAGCCCGCCGCCGAGGACCCCGCCAAGTCGCTGGGCCTGTCCACGGAGGGCCTGGTGGGCAAGGGTCTGCTGGGTGAGGGCCTGCCGCTGTAGCCACCGTCGACGGGACGGCCCGGGGTGTGCCGGCCGCGCGGACCGGCACACCCTCCAGAAGAATCAGGTCCCGTTCGGAGGAGTCCAGTCCTCCAGGGACCACGCCATCTCCCAGAACCGCACCTCGTAGTGGCAGCTGGCCACGAACGCACGCTCGATCCGCTCCCGCTCGGCGGGACCGGCCTCGGCGGCCAGCACGTCCAGCCGGGAACGCAGCGTGAGGAGCTTCTCCGTCATGGAACGCTCGACGTAGAAGTCCCACCAGCCGTGGAAGGGGTGGTCGGCGGCGAGAGGAGTCTCCTCGGTGAAACGCCTCGCCGCCCACAGGTAGGTCCACGGGCACGGCAGCAGCGCGGCCAGCAGCACGCCGAGCGTGTCGTGCCCCGCCGCCGTCATGTGGTTGATGTAGGCCTGCGCGCTGGGAGCGAGCCGGTCGACCTGCGCCTCCTCGTAGGAGACGCCCGCGTACTCGCACAGCGCCTCGTGTGCCCGGCTCTCCTCACCGAGGATGAAGGCGGCGCTGTCGTGGAAGAACCGCATCCACTCCCGGTCGGGCGACAGCGCCAGTCCCAGGCCGTAGCAGCGGACGTAGGCGGTCAGGTACTGGTGGTCCTGACCGACGTAGTGCAGCACCTGCTCCTTGGCCAGGGTTCCCTCGCGCATGCCCTTGAGGAAGGGATGCTGGTAGAAGGCTTCGAACAGGTCCGAGTGCCGACGCCCCAGGTCGGCGGTGAAGCCGGTCTCATCGGCGGCAACAGGAAGTACGCCCACCGTTCCTCCGCTCGTGCTAACGAGATCAGGTTCGACGGGTTCGGGCCCGCGGCCCGTCTCAGTCCCCGTATGGGACACCCCGCGTGGTTACGTCCGCCACTCTAGCCGTTCCGCTCCGCGTCCGACAGTGAGGGGTACGCGATGGCCGCCGGACCGGCCGAGCGGGCGGTCGCCGCCGGCCCCGGGGAAGGGGGATCGACGGAGGAGCCGCGGAGGAGGTCAGCGCCTCGTCGGGATGCGCCGCCCGGTGACGATGTCGGTCACGATGCGGATGTAGTGCGAACGGGACCCCGGCGCCCAGGGGTTCAGCGGCAGCGCCTCCAGCACCGCCCGCTCCGCGGGGTCGTCGACCGCCCGGCCGAGACCGATCACCATGACCGACCAGCCGGTGCGTTCCGTCACGTCGTAGTCGTCCACCTCGAACGCGACCACCGTGTCCTGGGTGGCCTGCGCGAGCTTGGACCCGGGCGACGTGCGGATGATGATGTCCGTTCCCAGCATGGCGAAGTTGACCGGCTGGACGGCGGGGAGCGCCTGGTCGGTGAAGACGATGCGTCCGATCGGGGCCTGGGACAGCAGCCGCAGGCACTCCTCCCGTGCGAGCACCTCCAACCCGGCCGTGTCGGTGGCGACCGCGTTGTGCCCCTCCACGTTCATGCGTGTTTTCCCTTCTGAGCGCTCTGTCCTCCCGGGGAGAGTCAGATCTCGTTCTTCGCCCGCAACTGCGCGACGAGCACCGCCGCCTGGGTGCGACGCTTGAGGTCGAGCTTCCCCAGGAGGCTGGAGACGTAGTTCTTCACGGTCTTCTCCGCGAGGAAGAGCCGCTCCCCGATCTGCCGGTTGGTCAGGCCCTCCCCGATGAGGTCGAGGATCTGCCGTTCCTGCGGGGTGAGCACGGCGAGCGGGTCGGGCCTGCCGCTGTTCTCACGCAGCCGCTCCAGCATGCGTCCGGTGCTTCGCGGATCGAGCAGCGAACCGCCCGCCGCGACCGTGCGCACCGCTCCGACCAGGTCGGATCCGTGGATCTGCTTGAGCACGTATCCGGCGGCGCCCGCCATGACCGCTTCGAACAGCGCCTCGTCGTCGGCGAAGGAGGTGAGCATCAGGCAGGCGATCTCGGGGTGACCGGACCGGATCTCGCGGCACACCTCGACCCCGGAACCGTCGGGCAGCCGCACGTCGAGCACCGCCACGTCCGGCCTGACCACGGGAATCCGGTGCAGCGCCCGCTCCGCGGTACCGGCCTCGCCGACCACCCGCAGGTCGCCCTCGTCCTCCAGCAGCGAGGCGACGCCTCTGCGCACCACCTCGTGGTCGTCGACCAGAAACACCCTGATCGGGTCAGGCGTGCTCGCCTGCGGCATGGCTGCCTCCCTGGTTCTGTCTCCTCCCTTCGACCGTAGCGGCCCCGGTGCGGGGGCGCCGCGCCGAACGACTCGATTACCACTGCCAAAGGTCCCGAACCCGGTGCCCGCCACCCGGTGGAGCCCTCTCGGGCGCACCGGAGGCGCGGGAGAAAAAAGTTTCCGGCTGGGGAATGATGCGAGTAGCCACCCTGTTGTGCAGGGTGTGGGTCGGTGCGGTAGCAAGTGTCCCCCGGGCTCCAACCCTTAGCCTTCGCGGAATACCGCGTCCGGACACCACCTCGGTGGCGTCCCGGACGGTCTCCGGAGCCGCGTTGCGCACTCCGCCGTGAGGCGACCGCCGCACCAACCCACAGCAGTGAAGACCCCGCCGGCGACCTCCCGCCCACGGGCGCACCGGAGGCGCGGGAGAAAAAAGTTTCCGGCTGGGGAATGATGCGAGTAGCCACCCTGTTGTGCAGGGTGTGGGTCGGTGCGGTAGCAAGTGTCCCCCGGGCTCCAACCCTTAGCCTTCGCGGAATACCGCGTCCGGACACCACCTCGGTGGCGTCCCGGACGGTCTCCGGAGCCGCGTTGCGCACTCCGCCGTGAGGCGACCGCCGCACCAACCCACAGCAGTGAAGACCCCGCCGGGTTCGCCCGGCGGGGTCTTCGCGTCTCACCGGTCGGTCACAGTCCGGCGATGCCGACGTACTTGGTCTCCAGGTACTCGTCGATGCCGACGGTTCCGCCCTCGCGTCCCAGCCCGGACTGCTTGACTCCCCCGAACGGGGCCGCCGGGTTCGACACGATCCCCTGGTTGAGTCCGACCATTCCGGTCTCCAACGCCTCCGACACCCGCAGCGCCCGCCCCAGGTTCTGCGTGAACACGTAACTGACCAGACCGAACTCGGTGTTGTTGGCCTCGGCCAAGACCTCCTCCTCGGTCTCGAAGGGGATGACCGGCGCGACCGGGCCGAAGATCTCGGTGCGTGACACCTCACTGTCCTTGGGAACGTCGGCGAGCACGGTGGGCCGGTAGAAGTAGCCCGCGCCGTCCTCCTGTTCCCCACCGACCAGCACCCGCGCACCGCGGTCCACCGCGTCGTCGACGAGCCCCTGCACCTTGGAGCGGGTCTTCTCGTCGATCAGCGGTCCCACATCCACCTCGGCCTCGGTGCCGCGGCCGACCCGCAGCGCGGCCATGCGTTCGCTGAGGCGGCCCGCGAACTCCTCGGCCATCCCGGCCTGCACGTACATCCGGTTGGCCGCGGTGCACGCCTCACCGGTGTTGCGCATCTTCGCCAGCATCGCCCCGTCCACGGCGGCGTCCAGGTCGGCGTCGTCGAAGACGATGAACGGGGCGTTGCCCCCCAGTTCCATGGAGGTGCGCAGCACCTGGTCGGCGCTCTGCCTGATGAGAGTGCGCCCCACCTGGGTGGACCCGGTGAACGACAGTTTGCGCAGGCGGCCGTCGCCCAGCAGCGGCCCGGTCAGCCCGCCCGCGTCGGTGGTGGTCAGCACGCTGAGCACCCCGTCGGGCAGCCCGGCCTCCCGCAGGATCTCGGCGAGCGCCAGAGCCGACAGCGGGGTCTGCTGGGCGGGCTTGAGGATCATGGTGCAGCCCGCCGCCACCGCCGGACCGATCTTGCGGGTGCCCATCGCCATGGGGAAGTTCCACGGCGTGATCAGCAGCGACGGCCCCACCGCCTGACGCATGACGAGGAAACGGGTCTGCCCGTTCGGGGAGACGGAGTAGCCGCCCCCGATCCGCACCGCCTCCTCGGCGAACCAGCGGAAGAAGTCGGCGGCGTAGGCGATCTCCGCCCTGGACTCGGCCACCGGCTTGCCCATCTCCAGGGTCATGAGCAGCGCCAGATCGTCCTGGCGGTTCATCAGCAACTCGTAGGCGCGCCGCAGGATCTCTCCGCGCTCCCGGGGCGGGTGAGCGGCCCAGGAGGACTGCGCGTCGGCCGCCATCTCCAACGCGTCCATCCCGTCGGCCTGCCCGGCGTCGGCCACCTCGCACAGCACCGCCCCGGTCGAGGGGTCCTCCACCTTGAACGTCGCTCCGGACCGGGCGTCCCGCCAGTGTCCGCCCACACACAGCTGCTTGGGTACCTGCTCGACGATCCGCGCCTCGCGCTCTGTCGTGGTCATGACCGGGCTCCTCTCGGTCGCGCTCACGGTCTCGCGGTACGCCCTTCCCTCCATCCCCCACGGCTAACGGCTGTCCGACCTCACCCCCGGATTAATCCGTCCGAGCCATCCCCCGCGCTGTGCTACAGTTTTTCGTGTCGGCGCGCGGAGCAGCGCCGCAGCACAACACAGTCCAGCACTCGTAGCTCAACGGATAGAGCATCTGACTACGGATCAGAAGGTTGGGGGTTCGAATCCCTCCGAGTGCGCTCGCTGAGACCAGCTAGACCAAGGCCCTGAACTGCGGAAACGCAGTGGCAGGGCCTTCGTCGTGTGTACGGGTGCCGTCGGGCGGTGTCGGGGGTGTGCGGGGGCCGCGCCAGATACGCGACAAAGCTTCGCGGGGTGGTGGCGGTTTCTGCCCGTCCGCGCGGGGGCAGCCGACCAGGGCACACCAGAGCCTCCGTCACACCCGGTACGGAACACTCTGAGCCGAACTCACGAAGTCGTTGGCGATGATGCCCCGCCGGAGCCGTCCACGGCGAACTTCGCCCCCTCGCGGCGCTCTGACGTTTCCTGGCACTTCTTCCCGGAGGAAGAAGACTCATACGACGGCAACCCTGCCGCGAGGCAGGAACAGCCACAGCACCGGCGACGCCGACTACGCGAAGATCGGGGTTTCCGGCACCGTGGCGATACGTGACTCCCGCAACCGCGACGCAGGCCACCGAGAAACCAGAACTGCTCCTCAGCCACTAAGGGAAAACCAGTACCCCCAGCCAGATGACGGAACCCGTGGGAAGCCGTTGGCCTCCCACGAGCGGTCGGTCAGAGTTCGTCGAGTCCTGCGGTGAAGGCGGTCCACTCCGCAGGGGGAAAGCCGAGGACGGTCTGTCGGGGATGCACGGAGTCGCGCAGGCCGATGGTGTCGGGGGTGTGGTGGGTGATGGCGGCTTCGACGCAGCCGAAGTCGCCGCTGCGGTCGGACTTGCGGAAGTCGGCGTCGGTGAACAGGTGGTCGGTTATGGGCGCTCCAGGGATTGGTCAGCGTTCGGCTGACAGGCCAACGGTTTTGAGGTAGTCGTCCAGGGGGATCGCGGCGGTCTGGGCGGTGCGCCGCCAGTCGGCGTGCTGGGCGGCGCGAGCTGGATCGGCGAACTCGACGCCGAGGAACTCGCCGTCGTCGTCGTAGTGGAGCAGTGCCGAGCGTTCGTCGTCGAACAGCCAGTAGTCCTCCCCGTCGGGCAGGCCCAGCGAGTCGGCGGTTGCCCTGCTGAGGATGCGTACGTCCTCTCCGGCGTCGACGCTGGAGGGGTAGGCGCAGGTGAGTTCGAACTTCAGGTAGTCGGTCAGTTCGTCGGGGACGATGTGGACGCGGCCTATGCCGCGTCCGCTGGTTCGGATGTCGCGGACCAGTCGCTGCCAGGGGCGCCGCCACCCCAGGTCCTGGGGGAGACCCGCCAGGAAACGGCGGTAGGGTTCGCGTTCGTTGCCGGCCACATAGGCGTCGAGGGTTTCCAGGCGGAACACCGAGGTGTGGAACCAGGACAGGAACCGGAGACGGAACCCTGTTCAAACGGACCGGCGGCGCTGAGGTGCGCGTCGAAGCAGACTTCCAGCGCATGCTGGCGGACCGGGGATTCCCGGTGTCCCGAATCGTTGAGACGGGAGAAGAACGGGGAGGGTTCTTCTTCGTCGAGCAGAGCGTCGGCGCGGAGTCGCTGCACGACGTCGCGATACGCGACGCAGGACGAAGACTTCGAGCAACGCCTCACGCAGGCGGTCACCGGCCGGACGCCGCACGAGCCGCTCATCCCTGCGCTACGCCGAGAGATCCAGACCCTGGTGCGACACTGCACGGTGGACAGCGCCGCCCCGATCTGGCGCATGGTCGACGAATCACCTGCCCTGCGGGAGTACGAGGAGTCGATGAGGCTGCGCCACGCGGAGTCGCTGGCAACGGCCATCGCCGCCGATCTCGACCTGTCACAGACCACGACGGCCTGCCGGGCGATCGCGAGGTTCGTGGTCGACGCCTATTCGCTGGCCCGTGAGGCGGCCGATCCGGAGGCCGCGGTGGACGACGTCTTCCGGATGATCGAGGCGGCCTGGGAGGTCACCTGCCCTTCTCAACGTGCGTGAGGAACTGCTCCTCCAGGTAGGACAGGGGCCGGTCGGGCCGTGGAGAACCCGCCGTGGAAGCGGCAGGATGCGAGCATTGGCGTACGGGTTCCCCGGTGAAGCCGTCCGGGAGTCTCGGAACCCGCGCGCCTGCGTCCGCGACTCCGGCGAGACCGTCGCCGTCGACCCCCGCCACGTGCGCGCGCTGTCGCACACCCTGGAGGCCACCACCCGCCCCGCGCCCGCCGTCCCGGGGAGACCCGGACCCTACTGTCCGACGCGCCGCACGGCCGGGAATCCGACACGGCGGCCTGGGTACCGCCCGCAGAACCCCTCTGCGCCGACGATCTGGAGGTCCACGTCCTGGACGAAGAGGGGTCGATCTCCTGTGCCCACCCGGCCGTGGCCGCCGAACACCACGTCCAGCGCCAGATCACGCCGTAGACCCCGCGCACCGACGCCGCCATCGAGGCCGGAGTGGCCTGCCCGCCCCCTCCCCGTCGCGCCTGACCCCCGGGAGAGACGGATCACGAGCTACTTTGCGGCTCGCCGTAGCTTCGGGAGAACTGGGCCTACCGGGCGGCCGCCTGACGCCGACCCGCCGCGCCGACTCCCGATCCCCTGCCCACCCGGGAACGCCTGTGATCGGAGCCACTCAACCCGTGGCCGCGATCGTCGTTGACCTTGCCCTTAGGTCAGGGTGAAAACCCCGCCCTTCGGTATGCCTCACCACCAGACTGCCGGAAGAACCGACCCACGCCCTGTCGGCCCCATCAGCAAGAATGGCACCCGTGGCAGGCAACGGATGGACCCCAACCGAGAAGGGCGCCCACCTACGTGGCAGGCGGACCAGCAACACCAAACCCGAGGTTGATCTGCGACGTGCGGTGCATGCGCTGGGGCTGAGGTTTCGGCTGCACCAGCGCGTTGTCGGCCGCTGCACCCCCGACTTCGTGCTTCCCCGGTGGAGGCTTGCGGTCTTCGTCGACGGGTGCTTCTGGCACGGCTGCCCGAAACACTCACCCGCCGAGTTCAGGGGGCCGAACGCCGAGAAGTGGCGGGAGAAGATCGACACCAACCGTGTCCGTGACCTCCGGAACAACTCCCTGCTGGAGGAGGCCGGCTGGCGGGTCCTCCGTGTGTGGGAGTGTGAGGTCAAACGGAGCCCCACGGAGGCTGCCAGACGCGTGGAGGCGGCTGCCAGGGCTCAGTAGAGCGTCTCCGGACTCCTGTTCCTCTCGGCGAATCGACACCAGTTCTGTAGCGGGCAACCACTGCACAGCGGCTTCTTGGGAAGACAGTTCGTGTATGAGAGATGCCGGAGTGCTGCCATGCGCACCGGAGCATCCTCACCGCCACCGATCAGACGGGCGATCTCGACACGTCCGTCGGTGAGCCGGTTGATCTGGTCCGACATACTGCCGAAGACCCTTGCCGCCGATCTCAGCGGCCCCTGGCCGGCGAGCATGACATCCTCTCCCATCAGCAACCGGAAGAGGGCCTTCTCCGCCGGTTTGAGACCGAGCACGCCAACGAGTTTGTCGGTGTCCCCCCAGACACCCTCCTCTGCTGTTGCCTTCTCGATCTGCTTGAGACGTTCCTTCGTACGGTCGTTGCGGACGGTGTCACGGAGGATACGGAACTCCTCCGCGGTGATCCTGACCTTTCCCCTGAGTCGTTCGAGCAGCCATCCGAGGTTGTGTGTCTCGGTCCGTTCAGGGCCGACAAGTGACACCACCAAGGCCACCGCCTGCTTCACGTCGGGCCCCGGATAGAGAAACCACGATCTTACGTTCCGTTGCCGAAGCCCCCAATCCACCAGTTCCCGATGCAACTCCAGCCAGGTGTTCCTGACGGGCTTCCCACCCGGAGAGGGTCTGACGACCGTGGCTGCGGCCTCCCCGAGTCGGGGAGGCACAGCATTGCCGATCTGACGGAAAGCGTCGCTACGGGTCCCCGCGAAGCGGAAGTGGTCGGGAAAGGTCTGGATACGGGCGGCTTCCCGCACTGTGAGGGTCCTGTGCTGCTCGGGATGGATGTACCAGTATCCGTCCTTGGCGATGTGGGCCGTGATGGCTCTGCTGAAGCTGTTCCCGTCCAGCCGCTTGTACTTGTCGTCGAAACTGTCAGCCCTGTAGCGGCGCAGATTCTCGGGGATGTCCGAGTACAGGGTCTCGTGGGTCATGAGTTTGAAGACCTCGAGGTCGTCCGGTCGGACCGGCCTCGTCATGTGGTCGTGGACGACGTTGGACTCCGTGACTTCCTTCCTCATGAACCGCACGAACTGTGATGGTTCCTCCGGAGGTGTGTAGGGCAACTCTCTGGCACCCACGGGATTGTCCTCGGGAAGTTCGGGAAGGTCGCTGATCGCCTCGTTGAGATACACCGGGGTTGTCTGCTCGGGCCAGTCGAAGTTCTCACTGTCTCGCCGTGCCAGGAGGATCAGTCTTTTGCGGTGCTGGGGTACTCCGTACCTCCAGGCGTCGACCAGCCGCACCTGGACGAAGTATCCGTTGTTCTCCAGGGACTCGGTGATGGTCCGGACCACGCGGAAGTCGTCACCGAGCGCCATGTCGGGGACGTTCTCCATCAGCACAGCGCGCGGTCCGACCTGCACAACGACGTCGAGGAAGGCACGCCACAGCTCTTTACGCAGGTCTTCGGGATCCCTTGCCCCGGCTTCGACCAGACTTCTGATCTTGCTACGTCCGGCCCTGCTGAACGGTTGACAGGGCGGACCTCCGGCGATCAGATCGATCGACGTCTGCCTGAACAGGGTGATGAGCCGTTCCCGCTGCTCCGGTTCACCGAGGTCAACCTTCAGCGCGAGCCCCGGGAAGTTCGCCCTGTGGGTCTCCAGCGCGCGCTGGTCGAAGTCGACCGACGCCGCAACGGTCCAACCCGCGTTCTCGAGGCCGAGGCTCAGCCCTCCTGCCCCCGAGAAGAGGTCCACGGCAAGAGGGGCCCCCGCACGGATCCTTTCCTCACACCAGGTGAGAAAGGTTTCCTCGGTACAAGCCTCGGGATGCTCGCCGAGTTGGAGTACGTCACTGCGGTGCAGTTTCACTCCGTAGAACGACACCCGGGCCTCCTCGTCAGGGATCAGTTCAGTGAGCACCAGGACAACACAGAGCCCCCTGGGATACAAGTCTCTCCGGAATACCTGGGGACAGGGGAGTGCTCTCCGGTTCCGGGGAGGCTGTGGGTGGGCGTCAGGTGTCCGGCCATACCGGGTTGTGCCCGTAGGTGGGGTACGGATCACCCCGTGAGTTGCCCACCGCCCCACACAGCAGTCGAAAACACTACTGCCCGAAGGTCAAGATCGGACTACTTTTTCTGCTGTCGGGCGATGGTGGGCGACGGACCTCCCCACCTGATGTCGAGAACGCTCTTCCAGCAGTCCTCCTTCTTGCACCACTCCGTCACATTGCCCGCCCCCGGAGCGGCGAGGAGCACCCTGCGTACAGGGCCGCTCAGTTCCTGCACGGCCCTGATGACCTCGGCGGGTACTTCCTGTTGCTTCCACGTCAGAGCAAAGACCTTCTCCAGATCGATGTCCTCGACCAGCCTGGCGAGTGTGTACGTGGTGACGTTGGCCAGGTAGCCCGCTTTCGGGTTCAGCCTGTTGATTTCGCTCCGTGCTCCCTCGAAGAGGATCCTCTTCGCGACCAACTTCCGGAAGTACTCGTCATCCGGGACACCCGTGAAATTCGACACCACCTCAGAGGTCCAGCGCTGGAAACACTTCTGTGCCCCAAGGCTGACCACGTGCGGTGCCTGTCGGAACGTCATCTCGTACTTGGCAGCGTCGGTCTTGGTGAAGCGCTGTTGCCTCGGGTACTCGGCAGCGAAGGCCCTCTTCTGGGCAGCCGTGGGGCGACGGCTCTTGTCCACGTCGTACTGCCCCCGGGCACGCTCGTAGTACCAACGACTCTGACGTGTGCCTCCCGCAACGGCCGGGGCCCAGACCCTTCGGGACGCCCGTTCCAACTCGACGTGGAAAGGGCTGTTCGCCTCGAAGTCCGCCTCGTTGATCGTGTTCTGGGAGTTGGCATACCTGGAGATGTTCGGCACGAGTTCGTCGAGCAACCCCGCACGGACGACCGTGATCTTCGCTGTTACCCAGATCCTGCTGAGGTCCGCACGGCTTCGTTTGGCAGCGTGGTGGAGCGAGGCGGTCGTCTGACCTCCGTTGACAATCTGGAGGTCGTCCAGCCGGACGATACGGGTCTTCTCCCCGTCGAACTCGACACCCGTGGCCGTTGCGGAGATTCCGTTGTTGTACGCCAGGAACCGTTCGGGGGCTGTACGGATCGTCTCGTTGATCCCCTTGTTGACCTTGCCCCGCAACTGCAGGAAGGAGCGGACGTTCCTCTGGAGGAGTTTTGCGCCGTACAACTCGTACATGTCGGCGAGTACCTGTCCGGGAATGACCGTCAGAAGACACTGGTAATCGTCTTCTCCGGTGGATGCAGGAAGACAGGGCAGCGGCCCGCCCAACTCGGTGAAATCGACGGAGATGGGCTCCTCGTGTCTCCCCGATGTCGCCAGTCGCCGGATCCGTTCGATGTCCCACAGGTCCTGGACGACGGGGATTCCCCCAAGTTCGCTCTGGGGAAGGTTGTCGAAGGTGCTACGGCCATCTGTGAGCAGGAAGATCCGGATCTTGTCGAAATCTGACCACTGGGAGTGAATCTTCTGGGCCATGTCGAACTCGGGAGTGGATTCGTCCATCTCCCGATGGTGTCCGTCGCGGCAGGCTTCTGCGAACAGCTCCGCCCACCTGAACCGCTTTCTCACCTGGTCGCGGGAGACGGTCTGACCGTAGTTCCCGTAATCCGCAACCACGAGGTCCAGTACATGCCCGTCGTCGCTGATCGCATAGCCGGACACCTCCACCCGGCTCCGTCCGTACGGATGGACGTAGTAGCAGACGTACAGATCCTCCAGGGTTCCGTCCTCGATCAGGTACTCACTGACCACCTGAACGAAGACGTCACGTTTGTGCAGACCCGACTCCTCGTTGAGGCGGTCGTCCACGGCCTGCTCGAGGCTGATGGCGAACTCTTCGACCGATGCGCCCTGCACCCACTACTCCTTCGCCTGGTTCGTCCGCGCGACCACTGCTCGCACCGTCTCCTCGTCCACCTGGTGTGAGCCGCATACTGCCAGACTGACAAGGTATGACACACCGGACACCGCTGGAGGAAGGTCTGCGGGGGTCACCCGTGGAAAAGTGTCAGTCACGGAGAAACACCGTCTTCGGACCAGCGCATACCTGTCACCGGCGTACTGGCTGCGGTGAACATCCAGCCATCCCGCCTGGAGCAGGCAGTTCTCGAAATGGGGGAGCTCTGCCCGTACTTCCGGAGCGCAACGGAGGTCATCGACCAACTCCTCGAGCAGGACGCCGTCCGACGACGTTCCCACCACCTGGTGAACCAGGAAGAGATCGGTCAGCCCAGTCGAGTCCAACTGGCGCTCGTGGCTGATCCGGCACCGCTCCGGCTCCCTGCTGGAGACGGTTTTGACCTCGATCGCAACCGGAGGAAGCACGAAGTCCTTGGCTCCTCCGGAGGGACCCACCCAGGCCCTGACTGCTGCCTCTCCCAGTGTGGGAAGCAGTACCTCACGGAGCACGACCAGCTCACCGTACAGACCGAGGCGTTGCTCGGGGGTCAGACCGGTGTGCAGGCCGCGGCCGAGCATTCGGCGCCAGGCTCTGATCCTGTGAGCCAGTGCGCTCACCGGTGTTCTCGTGGATGTCTCCAACTGCTTGACAATGTCGGCGAGGAGGGTACAGAACAGCAGCCGGTCGGTTCCCGACTCCGCTATGACCTCAACCGAACCGTTCTTCGTCCGACAGGTCAGCCCTGTTGTCAGAATGATGTCCTGGTCCTCGGTCCGCTCGTCACTGCCGACCAGGAGCACCCACTCCCGGCTGGGAAAGCGGACCTCCGTGAAGACGTCCAGTTCGGAATCCGGGATGAGTCGACGGCGGATTGCTCCCGGGCCGACACATCCATTCGCCTCGGCCTCACGGAAGGACGCCTCAAGCTGCTCGGGTGTGGCGGAGGCCATCACTCCTCACCGTCCCCCGAGTCCTCGACGGCCTTCCTGAGCGATTCCAGGAACACCTCGTTAACCCGGTAACTGATCCTCTCGGCCTGTTCGGAGTGGGGGAAGACAACCGCGTACCCGATGACCGGAAGCCCCGGAGCCCCAACCTCGATCTCCGAGGCGGCTGGGTCTATGGGGTAGAGCAGCAGAAGCCCCTCCCCGGGATCCCGAACCCTGCGCAGAGCGTCTCCACTCGCCCGTTTGGGCTCCCGTCCCCGCCCGCTTCTGTGGAACTCGTCAACCGTCCTCTCGAAAGCCCTGTTCTTCGCGGAAGGAGCGAGTCCCAGCGCCTCGTGGGCCGGGCTGACGAGAACGCCAACCTCGCACTCCCCGTCCAGCACCCGGGCGTGGGTGATGGTCCGGCGTTTGATCAGCGGGATGTCGACGTCCTGAACGGGCAACGGTTTCTTGGAACTGCCTCCCGTGATTCCCACCACCCAACGAACGAGTTCTCCCCTGGCTGTCTGCTTCCGGATGTAGGAGAGAAGGTTGTCCGGATTGGCGGTGAGGACACGGGGCGAAACGTGGAAACCCTCCAGGAACTCCACAACGGCTTCGGGTGGGACGTTCCGACGGAACAGGCCCCTTCCTGCACCGTGTAGCCGTTCCTCCGGCACGGGGTCGAGCGGAAGGATCCGCTCGACGAGCCGTTGCAGACGTTCGTGACCGTCCTCCTGGGCCTTTCTGTCTGTCCGCATAACCAGCGTCTCCGCCCTGGTCCCGGCCAGGCTCACCTTCATCGCCGTGGACGAGCGCATCTTGGCTGCCGCCGTGACCTGGAGGTTGCCTGTCCCCTCCCGTATGCGCAGCCCAACGTCTCCGGGAGTCTTCTGTGCTCTGGAGATGGCGGCGGTGAGGTCCATCAGTTCCCGGTTGGCCCGGGTGATGTGGACGTAGTAGTTGATCAGCTCTCTGGTGGTGTACAGCCGGATGACGTCCAGGTATCCGGGACGGTAACCGAACCAGCGTCCCATCTGGAGCAGGGTGTCGTAGGTTCTGGAAGCCCGCAGGTAGTAGGAGACGGTGAGGCCCTCCAGGGTCAGCCCCCGGGAGAGTTTGTCGCCTCCGACCGCAACCACGGTGACCGGGGTACTCGACTGGTAGTCGAGTACGTCGGCGACGCTGCCGTTGATCCGCTTCACGTTGGCAGCGGCCTCGTCCAACACGTGGGGGACAAAACTCTCGATGTCCTCCCAGGACACCCGGGGTCCGACCTGGGCACTGACGTCATCGCGGTTGGCGATCTCCTCGTGGGTCGGAACGAAATCCCTCTTCCACAGGTCGGTCAGCCGTTCCTGCAGAGCGATCCCGGCGTCCCCGTAGTCCCCCCAGGAGTCCGCCATGCGCCGCAGATGGTGCTCGATCTGACGGGCGACCTCGCCCTGGACGTCCGTGAACCGGGTCACGTGGACGAGCATGGTGTTGTGTCCACCGACTTCGCCGTTGTTCCTCTCCCGGGCCTTCCGGATCGCCGTGGCCAACACGAAGGCGTCCAGCGCCTCCACCAGCGACCCCGGAAGCGACACGTCGGGAACATGGCCCTTCCTGTGACCGTCCGGCATCCAGTCCCTGTGGTCACCGACCTCGTGAACGATGGGGAGTGGCTCACGGATGTCCGCCGCGGTGGGATCCTCCAACCCGAAGACGAGTTCCGGGCCGCAGTAGTTCGACGGGGGTTCCAGTGTGACGAGGAAGCTCCGTGGAAACAGGTCCTCGCCGTGCTCAGGGTGGTCTGTGCTGTGGGGGATGAAGATGTTCGCGAAGGGCGTCGCCGTGTATCCCAGGTACGCCCGCTTCTCGAACAACTCCAGCAGCCCCCGGATGGCCTTGTTGATCGCGGTGGGGTCGTGCTCGGGGTCGCTGTGGTCTCCTCCCCTGGTGGGGCGTTTCGTGTCCACCGAGGCGTAGTCGGCCTCGTCGTCGATGAGGAGGAGCGGTGCTCCCCCTACCAGCTTCGGCTCTCCCTGCGGGCCTGAGGCGAAGTTCCCCAACCAGTCTCTGAGGTTGGCCAGGATCCGCGCGTTCTTCTTGGCGACAACGAGTATCGGCACCTCGTGGATGTTGACCGGTGTTCCCTGGAACTGTGCCGTGGTGAAATCACTGTCCTGCGTCGTCACCGGTATACAGATGGTCGACACCCTGCCCAGGTTGCCGACACCGATGTCCATGGAACTGTCACTGGTCCGGTCGCGGCTGAACCTGCTGTTGAAGCCCAGGAACTCCAGATCCAGCCTCGCCTGGGTCTGGTGCCGGAGACTCTCGTGCTGGCTGGTGAGCACGATGATGACCCGGTAGCCGGCATCCACCGCCTTACAGATCACACCGGTGTAGTTGGCGGTCTTACCGGACTGGACCTGGCCGTAGACCATGCCGTAGGTCTTCCACTCACCAGCGCGTCGGGGGTCCTCCAGAAGTCCGAGGATCTGGTCGGTTGTCTCGTCGAGCGCCTCGACGACACTCTCCCTCCGGGTACGCCGGAACCAGTCGGCGTAGCGTCTCCAGTAGGAGAAGTCGATTTCACCACGGCGTTCCTCCAACCAGGGGACATGGTCGCTGGGATCGCTGACCACCGTCGCCCTCGGGACCCAGACGTCGAACTCGGCCTCGAGTCTGCGGAAGAGAACGTCCGCGGAAACGGTGCCGCCGTCGGAGAGCATTCCGAGAGTTCTCCGAACAATCTCACGGAGCCGTTCGGGGGTACGTTCGTGTCTCGGCAACTCCGAGACCTGCTGCTTGGCCAGGAGCAGCGCGGCCTCCGTGAGATCGAGCATCACATCTCCTCACGCGAATCAGACTCGATGACATCCCTGATGAGCCCGGGATGGCGGCAGAAGGGTTCGGCACCGGCCAAGGCCTCCGCCAGTGCCCTCCGTTTCAGTGGGTCCCGTGGAAGTCCGGTCAACATGGTGCGGAACGTCGACAGGACCTCCTCAACCTCGGGTGTTCGGTCGTGGGATGACCCCCCGGAGAAGCCCACAGCGGCTTCCTGGGCGATCAACTGCACCGGAAGTGTCGCCTCGATGAGGCGCAGCACTCCCTCAACCGCCTCCCCACCCGGCTTGTCCAGCATCTCCGCGATGAGCGGATGCTCCCTGTTGATCGCGTACTCGGACTGCCCCAGACGGCGGACCTGCTGCCATACCGGTTGCACCTCACGGAGGTCGCGCGGACGGGCCACCGGGGTCCCCCTGTGGGTGAACACCTTCTCCGACCTGGCCCGGACGCTCTCGGCAAGCTCGATGATCCTTTTCTCCAGGGCCACGGGGGGCCGCACGGTCGACTTCCTGACGTCCACCTCCCAGGCGAGGTCGGCTCCCGGCGGAATCTCCACAGCAACCCTGGCCAGTCTGGTGTGTGCGGAGTTGTGCATGCCTCCGAGACCGAGCCAGCTTCCTGCCACAACCAGTCGGTCCCCCCGGTACACGTAGAAGCCCTGCCGGGCGAGCATGCCGCCCGGCCCGGATGCCTTCCTGGCCTCCTGGGAACTCAGCCGGGAGGGATGGGGAAGAACCACGGGATTGACCCTGACCCGGTAGCCCTCGTACTCCAGTTCCTCGAAGCCGCGGTCCTGGGTGGCTGGGTGGCGGCGCAGGTACGGATCCAGGGGGGTCAGCTGTCTCCGTCCCATGTGGAGGGTGATACGTCCGTCCTCCATGAACCGGTGGAAGAGCAGGGAGAGTTCGCGCCCCGCCTCGGTGATTCTGCGCTGGAGTGTCTCCCCCTCCCCGAGCCTGTCCAGGTTCCGCCAGAGTACGACGGTTCCCTGTCCCGAGAAACCGAGCAGGTCAACAATCTTGAGGGCTCCCTCGTCTGCTTCGGTGAGTACGAGCCACTGGCCGTGTTCTGCGACGTGGTCGACATCCCAGGTCCGGGCGACCAGACGCCCCTCCCCGTTCCGGGACAGCACGCTCAGCTTCCTGGCCTGGGACAGAGATGCGGTCTTCAGGCCGAGCCCGAAACGCCCCAGATCGCCTTCTGTCCGTTCCTGCCTGGGATTACGCGCAAACCGCATTGCCTCCCGGAGTTCCTGTTCACTCATACCGCGACCGTCGTCCACGACCGCAATCCAGGCCTTGCCGGGATCTGAGTTGTAGGCGATACGGACGTTCCTCGCCCCTGCCGTGATGCTGTTGTCCACGAGGTCGGCCAGTGCGGTCGCCAGGTCATACCCGAAGGCCCGCAGCGACTCGACGAGATCCTCGGCCCGGGGGTCGAGACGCTCCACAGCAGCAGGCTCGGGTGACTCCATGTCGCGCTCAAAGCCTCCTGTGACGACGTCTGGGGCGGGGAGAAGACACAGATACCAACTGTGGACGGACTTCGGTAGGGCTCGGAGGAACTGTTCTGTGTCACCGCGCCCCCGTACGGGGAGCGGCGGGGTACGGGGCCTGCGGGGAAGCGTGCTCTCCCGACTTCCGAGTTTACCGACAGGAATTTCGGCACTGTCGGGAGCCCTTCGGACCGATCCCAGCAGCCCGAAAGGGAATGTACCCATAATTGGGGAAGAAGAAGCTCCAGGCTTGGTGTAGTGTCGATCTCTTTG
Organism: Thermobifida halotolerans; assembly: GCF_003574835.2. Classification (NCBI taxonomy): domain Bacteria; kingdom Bacillati; phylum Actinomycetota; class Actinomycetes; order Streptosporangiales; family Nocardiopsidaceae; genus Thermobifida; species Thermobifida halotolerans. The sequence goes on from NZ_CP063196.1 coordinate 4,282,210, forward strand.
TAAACAATCCCCACAACAGCAACGGAAAGAGATCAGCCGAACACCCAGAGAGAAGAGAATGGATTCATTCGGCCAGCTCACCGAGGAGGACCGTTCCAGAGCCGTTGAGGTCCTCAACAACAGGCTGACTCCCGGTGACCTCAGGGAAGTCCTCGACAAGGAGAAGAAGAACAACAGGACAGCTACTGTTGAATCCATTGTTCTCGAGGCCGAGAGAAGGCCCACACGAGGGCGTCCCAGGACCCACCTTCCCGACGAAGAACTCGCCCAGTTCCTGGTCGACCTCCGTGGGATCTCCCTACTGGAGGGAAAGGATGCCGGGAGAGAACTCAGGTTCCGCCTCGCCCGTCGAGCTTCGGATGACGAACTCGACCAACTCCACGGTTACGAGCACGGGCAGAAGAGCCGCAGGGGGAGGAAAGCCCAGGCAGAAGCTGTGGCCAGGAGACCCTGGCACTCCGGGAAGAGTTGGCCGAGGTACTTCGTACGAACCCTCGGTCTACCACTGGCCTTCTCCGGTCTTCCCGGCTCCGAGAAAGAGCCGGAGAACCTTGAGGTGGCGCCTTTTGTTCCACTCTCCCCCCTCGAGGCCTTCCAGGAGGAACTCAGGAAACAGGCGCTTGACGTCCTCAGCTCCCCAGCGGGTACCAACCGTGGAATTCTCTCCCTTCCCACCGGTGCCGGGAAGACCCGTACAGCCGTCGAAAGCCTGGTTTCCTGGAAACTTTCCCAGAAAGATTGTCCTATCATCCTCTGGATCGCCCAGAGCGAGGAACTGTGTGAGCAGGCGGTACAGTCGTTCAGGGAGGTCTGGATCGACCTCGGCCACCGTCCCGAGAGAATACGCTCCAACCTGACCATCGCCAGGTTCTGGGGGAGCTCCTCCGTACCGGCCCCCGAAGAGACCGACGTCATCGTGGCGAGCATCCAGAAACTCCACGCCACGGTCCGCGACGAGACTTCGGAGAACCGTTCCGCCCTTACCTCCGTTGGTGAGCAGCTCGGTGTGGTCGTTGTGGACGAGGCACACCGCATCGACGCCCCCAGTTACAGTGATGTACTCGGTTTCCTGGGCGTCGACATCTCCCCCTCATCCCGGTCGACTGTTCCCCTACTCGGCCTGACCGCAACGCCCTACCGCAGCGATGACGAGGGAAGCCGCCGGCTCGCGAGGATGTTCCACGGCCGACTGCTGAGGTCAGAACCGCTCGGCAACGACCCGATCAGCACGCTACGTTCCCGGGGCGTACTGTCGAACGCAGAGCACGAACTTCTACGGCACGACGCCCCGGAATTCGTCATGGACCGGAACAGGAAGTTCGTCGAGCACTTCGAACAGTTCAACGAGTTCCACTCGGGTTTCCTCCAGGAGATCGGAGAGTCGGAGAAGCGGAACAGGGCTCTCTTCGAGCGGATCAAGCAGATCCCCGAGAATTCCCCGACGCTCTTCTTCGGCTGTACCGTCGAGCACGCCGAGGCCATGTCCGTGCTTCTCCGCCGTGCTGGGCGCACGGCGGAGGTCATCACCGGACAGACTCGGAGTGCAACACGTCGTGCGCTCATCGAGGAGTTCCGGGCGGGAAACATCTCCGTCCTGTGCAACTACGGAGTGCTGACAACCGGATTCGACGCCCCACGGGTGGAGACCGTCGTCATCGGCCGTCCCACCCTGAGCCGGGTGCTCTACGAGCAGATGATCGGCAGGGGTATGCGGGGGCCCCGCTTCGGGGGAACACGAACGTGCACGGTCATCGACGTCCAGGACAACATCCGTTTCCGGGGAGAGTTGGCGTACAACCGGTACGCGCAGTACTGGTCCAGGGAACGCGGTTAGTCAGAGGTGGTGGCCGCGTGCCCGCGACCACCACCCGCCAGCGGAGCGGTCAGGGAAGGTTCTCCATGAGCAGGAGACGGTCCAACCCCTGGTTCCGGTGTTCACACGAGGTCTCCGAAACGAACAGACAGGAGTAGCAGGCCGCCCCGCCCGACGACGTCGTCTCCGCGCATAGAGGATCGTTGGAACAGGTGTCCACATCCTGTAGCGCGTACGCCAACACCCGGTCGAAGCGGTTGACCAGAGAGACGAGGCCTCCGAGAGTGCCGTCTCCTCCCGGTTGGACCGTGTAGAGCAGAATTCCCCCGCCGACCGCCACCCCGTTCTCGATCCGGGTGTAGATCCGTTCACGAATCGCCGCCGAGGAGTAGCCGGAATCAACCGACAGAGCCCAGAGCAGCCGATGGGCCAGACTGTGCCACCAGACGTGCTGTGGGTGGGGGAGGACCTCACTGTCTCCCCGTTCACCGGGCTGCTGGGAGTCATGACGGCTCTGCCAGATGGTGGCTCTTCCGCCGGTGGGGGTGAACGGGCCGTCGACCAGGTCGACGAAGATTCCCTCACCGAACAGTTCCACCCCGGGGTACCAGGTCAAGCCGTGACGCTCAAACGCCGTGGGCACAACCTGACCGGTTGTGGGCTCCAGACGGCGGTAGCCGGTCTGTACCATCACCATCCTGAGCCTGCTCACCGGAGCAACCCGGAAGGTGAGTCCCTCGTTCGGTCCCCGGAAGGTCCGAACGCCCGACCGGTGTATCTCGAAGAGGGGGGCTTCCTCCCTGCCAGCCGTACCGGACCGAACCGGGGCGCCGTGGGTTGCGGCCTCGCTGAGACGTTCGAGTTCGGCATCCCGTACCGACGACGATGGTGGTTCCTCCGTTTCCCCGGTCAACTGGGAGAGCGCGACTTCGATCTCCCGCCAGGGGATCTGGGCGAGGTAGTTAAGGTCGGCTTCGGAAAGTCCGGCCTTCTGCGCCACGTCGAGCAGCCCCTGACGCTCCAGTCGGGTGAAGCTGGCCAGGGTGCGGATCCCCATGAGGAGAGCACTGTCTCCCAGCAGATCGTGCAACCGGGCTGGCATGTTCAGGATGGTGAGCGCGGTCTGGATCTCGGTGGTGCGGAGATTGGCCGCTCCTCTCTGCACTATGCGCGCCGGTCGTGAGCACTGCGCCTCTCCGGTGTCAGGACGTCGTCCAGTCTCCACCTGGCGCCCCGTGCACTTCCACGTACGCCCGTACGCGCTTCCGAAGTTGGCTCTGTGCTTACACTTCGGACACTGGATCTCGACCTTCCTGAGGGCACGTCCTCCCCCGTTCCAGCGGTAGTGGTCCGTCTGGCAGGGCGATCCGCCCTGGTGTACCAGGCTCCGCCACGGAACCTCGTCCAGATGCCCGGCCTCGCACGCGGTAACGAAACGGATCGCCTCCCGGCCGGCTTTCTGTCTTCTCAGACTGTTGGCCATTCTGGGACACTCGGGACACCCCGAACCCATCCTGTAGAGAACCTGGTGGCCCTGGTGTTGGGTGCAGAGTGCCCAGGCCGGAAACCCGTCGGTGGGATAGATGGCACTGTCCGCCGGTAGCCCCAGTTCGGCGTTGGTTGGCATCCGGACGATCCTGGCGCTGTCCAGAGCACCTCTGGACAGCCTCTCGTCGAGAATCTCGAACTCTCTGGGGCTCCTGCCGATCGCGGTGAAGAGGTCCCCCAACGACTTGAGTACGACCGGTCCGGAGGGGGTCTCGACAATGCTCCCCGGCCCGAAGGTCGTGACGAACTGGGACGGACGTATCTCCTGGTAGGACTTGGCCACGGTCAACCCCTTCCCCTGACCGAGGTCGTGGCCTCGACCTCCCGCAGGGAGTTCGGGGCGTTCTCGAACACTTCGTCCGTTCCGGCCACGTGGTGTGCCAGATCGCCGAGTACCACCGGGGAGGATGCCGGACGTGTGACGGTGCTCTCGTGGAAGAGCAGACTTCCGCCGTGCTGTTCCGCGGTGTCACGCCAGCGGTCGAGTTCGGCTCTCATGTGTTCGGCGACTTCCGATTCCTGTGGACGTCTCATGACGGGTTGTTCTGCCGCCCTGATCTCCAGAAGTTCGGGAACGAGTTCGACGTCGGGTTCCGTGCGGGCGGAACTCATCTCGTCCGCACGGCAGTACCAACCGTTCTTGATGCGTTGCTGGACACGCCAGCGGCTGTCAACCGCCACGGTTCCTTCCGGCCCCTCCAGTCGGGCGGCCTGCCGCAGCAGACTCACCGCGAGCGGCCCCAGCGCCCGATCCCGCGCCCTGGGGGCGAAGGGATTCACGGTCACGGGTTCGACATGGCGGTAGAGGGTGTGGTGGTACCCGGCGAAGTACTCGTAGTGGCTCAGGTCCCGAGGGCGTGAGGCCCGGTAGAAGGTCACCACGAGGCCGCCCGTCGACCGGCCGACCCTACCGGTTGCCTGGATGTAGGCGGAGGTTGTCTTGGGTTGGCCGTTCACGAACATCAGCCCGAGTCGGTCCACGTCGACTCCGGTCCCGAACATGGATGTCGCGACGACCACGCTCACGGTCTCGTCCTCGTCCGGAATCCCTTTACCGAGATCCTCGAGCATCCGGGGCAACCGGAGGGAGTCCGCCCTGCTCGACAACTCCATCGGGTCCAAATGCTCGCTGAGTGTCCGGGATTCGGAATCCCCCGCGATGCTGTTCAGTCGTTGGACGATGTCCTGACGGACGAGTGCCACGGCCCCCGCCAACTCCCGGATGGCGTTGAAGTAGCCCACCAAGGTCCAGAACGGGTCGAGGCTTCTCTCGGACGCACCGGCTCCCAGCCTCTCCAGCGGTTCCTGGAGAAGCCGTGACCAGGCTCGGACCAGAGGTGTCTGGGCACCTCGTCCCGGCGCCACCAGTCCCACGTAGAGACGTCCGGGGCCATCGGAGTCCAGCGGGTGCCCACTGTCTCCCCAGGAGAAGAACGAATCGTCAACCCGTGCTCCTGGCGGAGGAAAGACCTGCAGGTCCCGTGCGAACAGTGACTGCACCTGTTCTTCGGCCTGTCGGACCGTGGCCGTGGATGCTATGTACTTGGGGCGTACGAGCGTGTCCCCGACGCGGGTGGTGGCAAGAAGGTCGATCCCCGTCTCGTAGAGCCCAACCATGCTGCCCAACGGTCCCTCGATCAGATGCAGCTCGTCCTGGAGGATCAGTTCCGGGGGCCGCAGCCGTCCGATCGCACTACTCCTTCCCCAGGTGGGATTCTCCCGGGGCTTGACGGGAAAACCCGATCTGCCACTCGGCGGTACCCACGTGCGGTAGTAGCCGAGATACTCGTGCTGCTTGTCGACGTTTCCGAAGATCGCCGCTGCTCTGGGCTCGTAGGCGAGCCGGGCGAACTTGTCGACGGTTGCGATGATCATGGACGGGCATCTCGCGTAGATCTGCTCGTCCACGGTCCACGCGGGAATCGGACAGCGGGTGGAGGTTCCGTCTCCCCTGTCGAATGCCTCGGGTACCGGCCAGGGCCCCGCATGGGTCTGCTCATCCCAGACCACGTCGGTGTTGAGATCACAGTGCGGGTTGGGGCAGAAGAGCTCGAACTCGACGTCTTCCTCCTTCCGCGCCATCACACTGCGGACGAAGTAGCCGGGCCTGGTGGCACGGGCCGATACGAGGTAGGGCCTGTTGGCGAACAGGTTCCGGAGGACGTGGTCCCCGAACCAGGTGTCAACTCTGTTGGCTGGAACGTCCTCACCTACGCGAAAGGTGAGGGACACCGTTGCGAACTCCTCGGCCGCGTGGGGAGTGACCTCAACAGAGAGGACCTCGAACGGCTCCTGGGAGAGCTGTGACGCTTCGGCAGGCACTGGAGGCTCCACCTCACCCAGAACGAGGTGGAGGGTGACGGTCTCTCCCGCGGCCAGCCCGTCAGATGGGATCGCGAGCACCGCCCTACAGGAGGGGCAGTTCAGGATCTGGGCTGGCTCGCCCTCGCCTTTCTTGCCACTCAGGATCGACAGGGCACCGAAGACCGGGATGTGCTTCCCCGAACTGTCCCTGTAGGCGAAGTCGTGCAGGTTGTTCGGGGTGACTCCGCCACCGACCCAGAGTCCGATCGAGAACCGGTGAGTGCCCCAGGGAAGGTCACCCGCGTCCTTCCAGCCCGTCGGGCGCCATCCACGCTCTCTGGGGGTTCCCGTTGTCCGTAGGAACTCGCATGCGGTGACCAGTGCCAGCGCCCTCCGGTACTGCTGGATCGTCAGGAGTCGGAGGGTGTACCGGGAGAGCACCGCCACTCCTGATCCCCCGTCAGGCCGTCTCTCACGGAGTGCACGGAGCCTCCGATGGGCGAGGGTGAACGCCGCCAGTCCCAGATACGCCTCGGTCTTGCCACCACCGGTCGGGAACCACAGCAGGTCACAGACGTTCCGGTCCGGGTGGGCCTCCTCCACCACGGCACGTATGTTGATCAGTTGGAACGCCAACTGGAAAGGCCACCAGGGATTGACCTTCCCCTTCGTCCACCTCGACTGGAGCGCGATCGCCCGGTTGGCGAAGCAGAAAGCCATCCGGGCGTCGTGGTCTGTTGCCAGAACCTCGATTCCGTCACGGACGCGTTCGAGGGCTCCACGGCAACCAGCAACGTGTCTCTGAAGAGCGGGGTTGGCGGCCAGTACATCGTCTTCGCCCCCGGCCAGGGCGTCGATCCAGCGACCGTATCCGTCCGCGAGCGGTGTGAGCGCCTCCCGCAACTCGACCCCGTCCGAGAGTTCAGCCAGTTTCAGGGGGTTGAGCTCGGGGGCCTCCCCCCAGTCCTCACGCCAACTCTTGTTCGGGGCGTTGACCGGTACCACGGGAACGAATTCGGAACGGGCGTGGGGAGCCTCGAACTCCGCCGCTGTCTTATTGTCGAAGAGGTGCCGACCGTCAGTCCAGACAAACGGAGCACGCGTCCCCCTCAGCCCTCCGGAGTGTGGCCGTTCCGGATCCACAGCCTCCCACAGTGCGGAGCACAGGTGGCCGCGCGCCAGAACCGGACGTTCCCCGTAGAGGAGGTCAAGCCCCTCCTCCTCGGGGTCGTGCGCCGGTCTGCTGCGCTCGACCGGAACAAGTCGACTGTCCCCGTGGCACCGGACACGGATCTGGGGTTGGAAGACATGATCCTGGGGTTTCGGTCTGTCGGATTCCGCCAGAGAACCGTTGACGAGGAACAGGGAGACCCTCCAGACTCCGCTTCTCGCGTCCTCACGGCTCCGGATCTCGAGTCTTACCGCCGGATCCGAGGGGTCGGTGAGGGAACGGGTGGTGGAACAGTCCACTGACCTCCAGACGACACCGTACGGCCTACGCTCCCAGGAGCCCTCGGTCTTCCCGTACCTCGCCCAAGTGCAGCAGAGGTCGAGAGTCGGAACGGAGGGGCTCTCGACCGCCAGCGAAATCCCCATGGAAGCCGGGCGGGACATCGGGTCCAGAACCAGTGAGGGCAGGGACGCCACCCCAGAGCCGCTTCCCGGAACCACCGTGCCCGGGTCTGCTTCGTCTTCGGCGGCGCTCTCCGATTCACCGGCGAGCTCCTCGTCCGAGTCGAGCTCGACCGACAGAGTGCTCTCCGGCGCGAGGACACCCACGATGTATTCGTCGAGAGGGTCCTCGGTGTCGGCCGTCATCCGTTCGGTCGGTCCCTCACGCGGTCCCAGCACCTCTGCGACCAACGCTTCGACCAGACTGTCCCGCTCGCTCACCAGAGTTCCTCCCGGTCCTGACTGGGTTTGGGGCCGGAGGAGAGCAGCCCTTCACAGATGGGCTCAGCCCCAGGACATGACCGTACACAGCGTCAAGGACAGACCTGAAGCCCGGAAGACCAGGTCACCGACCTACTACACAGCCAACGCGTTCCCTGAAAGACTAGGACCAATCAGTCCCTATCGCAGCAAAAAGGGCAGAAATCTGCCTGCTCGCTGTACCGAGAAGGCAGGGGGCGGTCCGGTCGTCCTGTGGAGCGCCGGCCGCTCCTTCTCCGGTGGGCAGCAAGCAGACAGCGTTCGTCAACGACCACGAACGGGAGACTGGTCAGGAATGAGGGACCCCGCCTGGGCCTGGGAGGAAATCGTTCTGGCGTGTGCTCTTGTCGAGCAGAACGGACGTCGGGAACTCAGGGAGCATGACCCTGCAACCGTCGAGTTGTCCCGCCTGCTACAGCGGTTGCCGATCCATCCGCCCAGTGTCCGCTCCGGTGTCTTCCGGAGTCCCGGAAGTGTCTCGCGTAAGACGACCGACCTGGCCACCCGTTATCCCGGCTACTGGGGAAAACCCACGCGCGGCAGCAAGAAGGACCAGGAGGTGGTCAATGCCTTCGTGGAGGCTCCCGAGCAGATGCTCGCAACCGCAGCGCGTATCCGGGAGAACGCACTCACCGGTCGTCTTCACAAACTTCTTCCGGTGCTTGACGAGGTCGAACCGGAGGAGGTCAGTGCCGCGGAGGGGCGCCTTCTCTACCTGATCCACCGCACCCGTGAACGTGACCCCAAGCTACGGAAGGCCAAGATCAGGCAGACCCGCACCGCGGGAAGACCGGTTGCCTGCGAGGTGTGCGGTTTCGACTTCGGGCGCACGTACGGGCAGCGCGGAGCCGACTACATCGAATGTCACCACATCGTGCCGCTCCACCACATCGGAGAGAGCGTGACACGACTGGAAGACCTCGCTCTTCTCTGCTCGAACTGCCATCGGATGATCCACAGGACACGGCCGTGGCTCACGCCAGGCGAGTTGAAGGAGATTGTGGAGAACCGTCGATGAGTCTCACAGAAGTGTGAGAGCCGCCCGGACCGGAATCCGGGTGTCTGTCCAGCCCCAGACAATGAAACGATTTCAGCCGGCTCCATGCACAGAGCCGGCTGGTGGCTGCCCTCGTCAAGACAGCCACCAATCCTCACAGGATCTTCGGTTAGGTCATGTTGATGGTCACGGCCATACCGTTGGCAGCAGCAACCAGACTGACCGCAGCCCCGATGACCAAAAGCAGCAGCGCCAGGCGAGTGGTCCGGGGCCAACTGCCCAGTGAGTCCCCAACCACCTGTACAACCGCCTTGAGCACGGGTCCCAGCCAACGCAGATCCATCGCCTCACCTCTCCTGAAAAAAGAAAAAGGACCCAACGTGGTCTGGCAACCGCTAACACCGAGGCTCGCACTCTGCGAGGAGAAATCCGCAGATGCGGCAAGGTGAAACTTGCCCTTACACGACAAAACAGCCACCAATAGTGGCTGTAACAGACTGCCGCGACCACGTCGAATCCACTTGGACCGACTTATGAAGTTTGTCCTCGGGAGGATCTCTCTCCGAGGAAGTAGCCATTGACCCCTGAGGCGTCAGAAAGGAGAGTAAGGGGAGAGCGGGGATCTGTCAAGTCCATTGATGTGGACAACACACCCGAAGCCTCCGTCCGTGTCGCGTTCCCAACCGACTCTCCTGACCTTGATGTCCTGCAGTATCACTCGGCACTGGATCGCCCTCGACTCGTTCCCGGACTGCTCTGAGTTCCCGGCCCCGCGACAAATGCGCGACAGAGTTCCCGCCGCCACATCGAACTCTTGACAAACCCGCAGGTCACAGCACCAAAAAGCCCTTCCATACAGTTCCCTACGGATCAGAAGGTTGGGGATTCCATTCCCTCCGAGCGCGCCACACTGGATAGTGTCTGACCTGGCCGTTCTCCCTTCGGGAGGGCGCCTTTGCCGTGTATACGGGTGCCGTCGGGGGTGTACGGGGGCGCGACAGAGTTCGCGCGGGGCGGCGGGAGCCCGGCCGGGCCGCGCGGGCCGGCGGTCTCGTTGTCCTGCTCCAGGAAGGAAGGCGGCGGGAGCCGGTGAGCAACGGATCTCGCCGCCGCTCACCGGGGACCTCAGTTCCCGTCTCCGGCCGCTTCGGCGTCGGCGATCCTGCCGCGCAGCATGAGACTCATCACCGCCATGAACCGGTCCGTCCGCCGCCGGCCGAGCACGAACGGGTTCTCCCCGTCGGGCTGGTTCCTGAGCTGTTCGACGCGGTCGAGTCCGTGGTCGACGGGGTGGTTGGACAGTTCCACGTCCACCTTCGCCCTGCGCATCCGGTTCCGGAAGGAGCGGATGGACGACAGGTAGGTCCGCAGTTCCGTGAGTGTCTCGGGCGGGTTGGTACCGCCCCACAGCATGGCCGTGTGGCGCTCGGAGCCCGCCCGCACCGGGAAGATGGGCGAGACGGTGCCCGGGGTGTGGCCGGGGGTGTGGTGCAGGTGGATCGTGGTGTCGCCGAGCGTGAGCCGCTGCCCGTCGGCGATCTCCAGGTCCCGGGCGGGGGCGTCGTCCGGCCGGGTGCGGGCGACGAGGTCCCAGTCGGCCGGTGACATCAGCACGCGCGCCCCGTAGCGGTCGGCGAGATACCGCGCTCCTCCGAAGTGGTCGTAGTGGCCGTGGGTGACGACGACATACCTGACCGTCTCCGGGTCGGCTCCCAGTTCCCGCAGCCCCGGGACGATCACGTTCTCGGCGTCTTCGGCAGACCTGAGCGCGTCGATCAGCACGATCCCGTCGTCCGTCAGGACCGCCATGGCGTGGACGAAGCCCACGCTCAGCATCGCGAGGTCGTCGAACAGCTTCACCGGGGCCGGGGGGTCGGGGAAGTCGGGAATGCTGACGTCGGGGGTGAGTGCCCTGACGAGAGCCAGCAGGACCGGGTCCTCCCCGGCCAGCCTGCGGGCGCGGTCGTAGTGGATCTGCCCGCCGGTTCCGGCGGCCGCGGCAGGCGAGGCGAGACCGACCACGCCGGCACCGGCCGCGAGCCCGAGGGCGGCGAGTTGGCCGAAGCGGCGCCTGGAGAGGTGGTCGGCCGTGCCGTCGCGGCGCGGAGAAGACTCCATGGTGATTCTCCTGACTGTTGTGGCGGACGAGCGGAGAGCGACCGCGCCCCATGAGCCTGTACGGCCGGAGACGGCGCCGCCCACAGAGGTTCGATACCGCTCGTTCCTCTCCGGTTCGCCGCGGATACGCGGTGTCACGCTGTACCGCTCACCGCTGCACGGCGGCGACCGCGCGGACCTGGCCGGGCAGCGGGCGTCCGCCCGGCGCTCGGTGGGAGGACCGGGAATTTCCACAGCCTGTGGAGGAGGCCCCGACCCGTCCGCCCGTCGGGCACGTGCGGTCTCGGAGCACCCGGTGTCCCGAGACCGCACACCGCCCGCTCCTGCGCTGTCGGTTCTGGCGCTGAGTAGGTCATCCAGACATGCGGGGCGCGCCCGGCGCCGGATCCGGTGCGGAGGTGCTGCGGGTGCGTCGGGTGAACTGGTCCAGTGCCCAGGCGCCGGGGCCGAGGACGGCGATGAGGAGGAAGGCCCAACTGTACATCGCGGCGAGTTCGCCGCCGTTGTTGAGGGGCAGCAGTGCCTGGGGTTGGTGGACGAAGAAGTAGGCGTAGGCCATGGAGCCGGAGGCGAGGGTGGCGTTGGTCCGGGTGAACAGGCCGATGAGGACGAGGGCGCCGCAGACGAGTTGGATGAGTGCGGCCCACCAGCCGGGCCAGGTGGCGAGTTCGATGGCCTGGCCGGTGCCCCGGTTGCCGCCGAGTACCCCGAACAGGGAGGCCACGCCGTGGAGCAGGAACATCAGTCCCACGACCATGCGGAACAGGGCGAGGACCGGTTCACGGAATTGGTCCAGATTCATGAGATCACCTCGAAGGGGACGCGCGGGCGGCGGCCGGGGCGCGTGGGGACCACCCCGGCCGCCGGAACGCGGTCGAACGGAACGCGGATCAGTCCTCGGCGATCCAGCCGACCATGATTCCCATCACGCCCTCATGGGAGTGACCGGGGATCACATACCGGGCCGTGGTGCGCAGGTAGTCGCCGCGGTCGATCCGGCCCAGGTCGCCACTGCACGGCGGCATGTCCGAGATCTGGCCGTGCCCGTTGAGGTCGATGAACTCGGGGGTGCCGCCCTCTTCCGCGGTGATGTGGCAGAGCGTCTGGCCGCGGTCGGACAGGTTCACGGTCCACAGGGAGTGCCCGGAGTGGTGCAGGTGGCCGCGCATGTGCACGAGGTCGCCGGAGACGGTGGAACGCCACAGGTCGGACTCCTCGCTGGTGCCCTCGGGGGCGTCGTAGGCGCTGCCGTAGCAGCCGCCGACGTCCAGCCACAGCGGCGTGAGCGGCTCCAGGTCGGCGCTGGAGGGCACGTGGGTGAAGGTGACGGAGATCTTGACCGTCTTCTCCTCGTGCGAGTGGTTCATCAGGTCGTAGTTGAGGTACCAGCGCTCGGAGCCGCCCACGTGCAGCCCGTACCCGTCGGGGAAGTCGCTCGCGACCCGCTCGTTTCCGGAGGCGAGGACCCGCTGTGAGCCGCCGCAGACGGTGTCCCGCTCGCTGGCGTTGAACATCACGAAGTGGTGCAGCATCGCCCCGGTGTTGACGTTGGCCTCCGAGCCGTCCTCGTAGAGGAGCGTGGGGTCGAAGCCGGTGATGTAGCAGTCCTCGCACGGCCTCTCGACGTTCAGTTCGATGCCGCTGGTCTCGGAGCCGCCGTGGCCGCCTTCCCCTCCGTCATGGGGCGCGGCGGGAAGGGTGAAGGGGCCGTATTCCACGATTGTGGTCTGTTCGACGCCGGTCGGCTGCGCCGCGGCCGGGGCCTGGGCGGCGCCGACGGCGAACAGCGCCGTGCCGAGCGCCAACGCGGCCGCGGCCGCGGTTGACATGATTCTTTGCAGGGACACGATTCCTCCTCGGGAGAACTCCTGGAAAGAAGATCAGGGGGCAGGCGGGATTTCCGGATGGGATCTCTCCCCCGCGCACGGAAAGCACCGAGCGTGGAAACGATCGACACTGGTCGGAAGGGGGTTCTGCCCGGCCGGACACGGCCGTGGATGCGGTTGGACTCGTGTCCGCCGCCGGTCCCGGTCTCTTTGCGCACTGTTGAGGGCAGCCCCGGGACGGACGGGGGCGCTGGTCGGTCGACACCTTCGTCGGCGCGTTCTCCGCATTCGGACCGGCAGGGGTGGGCCTGCCGAACGCGGTTGATTCCCTGATATGCCCTCAGTGCGGTTCTCTAAGAAGAGTGACCGTCAGTGAGTCGAATGTCAACGGAAAGTGACTATCCAAAGAATGGACGACACCCCTCCCTCCTTACCACCAGTAGTTTTCCGACCACCCGGTGAAGAGAACCGGTGATTTCGCCGATGAGGTGGCGGGGCGCGGTTGCCGCTCGCCGCGATCTTGCTTCCACAGCCACACTCAGTGCCCGAATCCGCCCCCGGGGACAGGGAGGTGGGTGTCCGCTCCAAAATTCCTGAACCGGTGTCGATTCCGCCCGCGCCCGTTCGACGCAAGGGTAGAGGGGCGATCAGCGGCCCCGGCGACAACAGGGAGACAGCGATGAAGTACATGCTCATCATGCGCACCACCGACGCGGCGGTCGAGGCCTCCAAGAACGTGGACTTCGAGGAGATCATCAACGCGATGGGCGCCTACAACGAGTCGATGATGAAGGCGGGCGTGCTGCTGGCGGGCGAGGGCCTGTCCGATGCCGAGGAGGGCTTCGTCGTCGACTTCGACGCCGAGGAGCCGATCGTCACCGACGGCCCGTACGGCGAGACGCACGAGCTGTTCAACGGGTTCTGGATCATCCAGGTCGCCAGCAGGGAAGAGGCGGCCGAGTGGGCGAGGCGCGCCCCGCTCGGGCCGGGCAGCAAGCTGGAGGTGCGTCGCGTGACCGACACGGAGGACTTCGCCGACTACGCCGACAACGAGTACGTCAAGAAGGAAGCCGGATGGCGCAAGGAGCTCGGCACCGAGTGACCGGGGCAGCGGTGAATCCCGAGACGACGGATCTTCGGCGCACGGTCGACGCCGTCTGGCGCATCGAGGGCCCGCGCGTGGTCGCGGTGCTCGCCAGGATGACGGGCGACGTCGGCCTCGCCGAGGACCTCGCGCAGGAGGCTGTCGTCGAGGCGCTGGAGTCGTGGCCGGAGCAGGGCGTCCCGCGCAACGCGGGCGCCTGGCTCACGGCCGTGGCCAAGCGCCGCGCGATCGACGCGTGGCGGCGGCGCGAACGCCTCGACGAGCGGTACCGGGCGATCGCGCGCGACCTCGACGAGGCGGCCGAGGACGAGTGGCAACCGATCGACGACGACGTGCTGCGGCTGGTGTTCGCGGCGTGCCACCCGGCGCTCTCCCGGGAGTCGCAGGTCGCGTTGACGCTCCGGGCCGTCGGAGGTCTCACGACCAGGGAGATCGCCCGGATGCTGCTCGTGCCGGTCGCGACGGTCCAGGCGCGCGTCACGCGGGCGAAGAAGACGCTCGCCGCCGCCCGCGTGAGGTTCGAGACGCCGGACCCGAACGAGTGGGGCGAGCGGCTCGGCGCGGTCCTCGGCGTCGTCTACCTGGTCTTCACCGAAGGCTACGCGGCGACGTCGGGGGACCGCTGGATCCGCACGGAACTCGCGAACGAGGCGCTGCGGCTCGGGCGGGTCCTCGCCGGCCTCCTCCCCCGGGAAGCCGAGGTGCACGGACTCCTCGCGCTCATGGAGCTGCAGGCGTCCCGGTTCGCGGCACGCATCGCATCCGACGGTTCGCCGGTCCTGCTGGCCGACCAGGACCGCACCCGCTGGGACCACGCGCAGATCGCCCGCGGCCGGGCGGCACTGAAGAGGGCCGGCGCCACGGGGCGGGGCCTGGGCCCGTACGGGCTGCAGGCGGCGATCGCCGAGTGCCACGCGGTGGCGCCCAGCGTCGAGGAGACCGACTGGCAGCGGATCGTGCTCCTCTACGAGGCGCTCGGCCGGATCGCGCCGAGCCCGGTCGTGGAACTCAACCGCGCGGTCGCGGTGTCGATGGCGACGGGCCCCGGGGACGCCCTGCGGATCGTCGACCGACTCACCGAGAAGGGGGCGCTGCGGGGCTCGCACCTGCTGCCGAGCGTGCGCGGTGAGCTGCTCGCCCGCCTGGGACGCACCGAGGAGGCACGCTCCGAACTGCTCGTGGCGGCGGAGCTCGCGGCCAACGAGCGCGAGCGCGCGGTGCTGCGGGCGAAGGCCGAGGCGCTGTGAGGACCGGTGCCGCACCCTTCGGAGACTTCCAGCCGATGCGGGGTGTGGCGCGGTTCTCCAACGCGCGGGTGATGCGCGGGCGCATGGACGGGTGGATCCGGTACCGGTCGGTCTCGTCCGGTTCCACCCAGGCGCCCCGGGTGGACTCCGCATTCGAGGCGGCTCACCGCGGAGAGGCCGGGCGGCCAGCACTGTGGAGAACTCCTGGCGGGCCTCGTCGTTGCCGGTGCAGCGGATGACGTGGCCGGGGTCGGTGTAGACGCCGGCGAGCCCGGTGGTCTCGCAGCGGATCCCGGTCTCCTCCGGTGTCTCGCACCCCCGCCTCGGCCAGGCGCTCCCCGAGGTCCACGGCTCCGCCGGGCGGTGCCCGGTTACCGTTGTCGCTGCGGCGGATCAGCAGCAGCCGCCCCATCGCGTACGGCGACGTTGACCGGCGGCACGATGCCCGTGGCCTCCGGCGCGTTCGGATCGTTGAGGTGGTCGATGCGGCGGGCCACGCGCTCACTCCTTGCTGTCCACCCTCTGGGCGGGTCGTGGTGGGTCCCCGGTCCACGGGTGTCCACGATCCGACGGTCCCATTGGCGCCCGGCCGCCGCGCCTTTTCCGGGGGTTTCCGGAAAGCGCGCCTGACAGGAGCCCCGAGGGCGCCTGTGCGAGCCGGCGAATCTGACCGCTGGCCAGCGGAGTCAGCGACGCTCGGACAGGCCGGCCCCGGTAGCCGCGCGGCAGGGCCCAGCGCTCCAGGAGGTCGTCGCTCCGTCCTCGCTGACCGTTCTTCCGTGCCGGAAGCGCCGAGTACATCGGGAACCCTGATGAGGACCGGGAGGCCGAACGCGTCGACCGGGTGCCCTCGGCCCGCGTCCCACCCGGTTCTGAGTGGTTGGCTCGATGGGGCGGAACCGAGGAGTGGAGACTGAGAGAGCGAAGCGACGAGACCGGCGCACGGTGTCGGTCGGGGCGGTCCGGAGGAGGCCGATCCGGTCGGCTGATGAGGATTTCGCGGGAGAGTCGGTGTCCCTCCGCCTGGGGGCTCGTTCCGCACCGCGCCAGTGGTGGGCGCACGGCCCGCTCCCCCGCTCCGGCAGGGCCTCCCCGCCGCCGGGACGGCGGGCATCGACCACCGCGTGCCCGTAGAGGCCCGACAACGTCGCGGAGGAGATCACCCCGTGGTCGGAAAGAGACGCGTCGGGGTTTTCCCTCCCTTCTTCTCCTTTGACAGCGGACCGCCTCCGATTTCTCACCCGGAGTGACAGAATGCCGCCGAAAATCAGGGACCCGGCCATCAGAGCGCGCCGTTTCGGACCGGAGAAGCGAATTCCGGACCGCCGTACCGAGGACCACGGCAACGCCGTTCCCGAACCGGAGGTCTCCGCAATTCCGGAGGCACGGTGGAACTCGCCCCGGCCGTGCACGCCCCCGACACCCGAGGCCGCGGCCGTGTCCACCGGACCGTTCACGGTATCGCCCCGACCACCGGAAGGATCGGCGGTTTCGGGAGGAGGCCGCCTGCCGGGCGGGGCCGAACGGCATTGGTGAGCGTGCCTACACCGGGCCGCGACCGCCTGCCGGGCACGGCGTCCGCCACTACCATTCCTGGATGTACGCGCTTGACACCCGCGTTACCGGTGAACTTTCGGGGGAAGAATTCCTCGCCGGGTACGGCGGCAACATCATCGAGCGGAACAGATTCGTCGCAACGTTCCCAACCTGATGTCGGGAGCCGGTCCGGACTCGTTTCCGGACCGGCTCCGACGTCAGCTCCGGGCATCGCGTGAGAGGGAAGGACGGGAGCACGTGACAGAAGGTCGGGGGCCGACCCCAGACGTGGACAGCGCCAGACGGGTGCTGGAGATACTGCTCCTGTTCTCCGAGGAGCGTCCGACTCTCAGCGTGGAGCAGATCGCCGACGACACCGGCATCCCGGTCTCTTCCGCCCGCCGGTTCGTCGCGCTGCTGCGGGAACTGGACCTGGTGGAGGAGAACGGCGGCGGCGCCTACGCGCTCTCCCCGAGAATCCTCCTGCTGTCCCGAAGCGTCGAGCAGGCCCTGCGGATTCCGAAGGTCCTGCGTCCGCTGGTCGAGCAGCTCTCGGAGGTCACCGGTGAGACCGCGCTGGTGATCCGGCGCGTGGGCGACTACGCGACCTGTGTGGAGATCAGCCAGACCGAGCACGCCATCCGCCTCTCGTTCGCTCCCGGCCAGGCCATGAGCCTGCACCGGGGGGCGGGCCCCAAGGTCCTGCTGGCGGCCATGGGGGAGGACTGGGCGTCGCGCTACTTCGACCGTCTCGAACCGATCCCGCCGCTGTCGGAGCGCAACATGGTTCTCGCGGAGATTCCCGACATCGTCTCGCGGGGGTGGGCGATCAGCGCGTCGGAGGTGGACGAGGGGGTCTGGGCGGTGGCGGCGCCGATCACGGTCGCCGACAAGGTGATCGCCTCGGTGGCGGTCGCCGGTCCGCACTTCCGGATCGACGAGAAACGCGCCGACTTCATCCGTGAGCAGGTGGTCGCCGGTGCGGCGGAGATCTCGCGCTCGCTGAGCACCTGGCGGAGCTAGGACCTGCCCGGTGGACCGGTGCCGCCCCTGACACCGGGGCCCGGCACACGGAGAACGACCGCTGGTGGCAACGCCACCGCGAAGCAGCGCAGAGGAGAACCTTCCGTGACCGTCAGAACCGCTGTGGACAAGGCCCTCTGCTACATCGTCCGCGGCGGCGAACTCCTGGTGTTCCGACACCTCGGCCACAGCCCCGAGGAGGTCGGTGTCCAGGTGCCCGCCGGTACCGTCCGCGCGGGCGAGTCCCCCGAGGACGCCGCACTGCGTGAGGCGCGGGAGGAGACCGGACTCGACGGGTTCCGCCTGGTCCGCAGGCTCGGGAAGACCACCTACGACATCACCCCGTACCGGTTCGAGGTCCAGCACCGCCACGTCTTCCACCTCGCGCTGGACGGCGATGCGCCCCGCCGCTGGCGCAGCCGCGAGCACCACGACGGTACGCGCCCGCCCACCGAACTGGAGTGCTTCTGGATCCCGTTGGAGCACGGGCACGTCCTCCAGTCGGGCCAGGGCGCCCTGCTGGGTCGGCTGTGGGAGTAGCGCTCCCGGTTCCGGGGCCAAAAAAGGAGGACCAGTACCCCACCGCCCGCTCACCGCGGCGCTGAGCGGAAACGGGTCGGGCAGCACGGAGGGCACGACGGTCGTGCGCACGTCGACGACCGTCCGCCGCAGACCCTACGGGAGGTCCTTCCGCGAGCCGACCGATTTTCCGGAGCGCTGTCGCCGTCGGGAAACCACTGGGCGGGAAGCAGCTTCCGTGGAATGCTCCGCATATGGATCTCCTCGCAGTCCTTCCGGCTTTCCTGCTCGCCGTCGTGTTGATCTCGGCGTCTCCGGGACCGGCCATGGCGCTGATCTTCCGGCGGGCCGCGCTCCGGGGGTTCCGGCCGACCGTGGCGACGGTGCTGGGACTGGAACTGGGCATCTACCTGTGGGCGCTGGCCGCCGGGGCGGGGCTGGCCGCGCTGGTGGCGACCTCGGAGACCGCCTACCTGGTGCTGCGGGTCGCGGGGGCGGCCTTCCTGGTCTACCTGGGGGTGCGCTCGTGGATCGCGGTGTTTCGCTCCGGGGGCGAGGACGGCGGTACGGCCGACTCCGCCGTGCCGGGCTCCCCGCAGCCCCGCGGATCGGCCGCCAGAGCGTTCGGCGAGGCCCTGGCCGTGCAACTGGCCAACCCGAAGGCCGCGGTGTTCATGTTCGCCTTCTATCCGCAGTTCGTCTCACCCGACCAGCCGCTGCTGCGGACGACCGCGCTCCTGGCGCTGCTCCAGGTCGCCGTGGAGACCGCGCTCTACCTGGGTCTGGCCGCGGGTGTGGCACACGTCGGCGCGTGGTTCCGCCGTCCGGTGGTCCGCCGCCGCCTCGAAGCGGTCACCGGGACCGTGCTGATCGCGCTCGCGGGGCGGGTGGCGTTCAGCCCGCGCTGACCGGGGAGGCTCAGGACGGTTCCGTCCCGCCCCGCCCCTGGTCGCAGCCCCTCTCGGAGCGGGGCGTTCGGCCCCTCACGGGGGAGTGCCGGCGGCCCCGCTCGAACCCGTGACGGTTGCCCGGCGTACCCGTGGGTAGCGACGACGGGCAGCGGAGCAGAGAGTGGAAGGGACAGCGGTGGGTCAGGCAAACATCTTCGTGATCGGGCTGGACGAGACCAACCTGGACACACTCCGGCACCTGCCGAATCTGGCGGAGTACCGGATCCATCCCCTGCTGGACAGGGCGGAGTTGCAGGAGGGCGCGACGATCCCCGTCGCCGACCTGCTCGCCAAGGCCCAGAAGACCCTGGACTCCTTCGGAGGAAGCGTCGACGCGGTCGTCGGCTACTGGGACTTCCCGGTGAGCACGATCGTGCCGATCCTGTGCGCCCGCTACGGGCTGCACGGCCCGAGCCTGGAGTCGGTGGTCAAATGCGAGCACAAGTACTGGAGCCGTCTGGAACAGCGGAAGGTGATCGACGAACTGCCCAACTTCGCGCTCGTCGACCTCGACGACGACCCGCGTCCTCCCGGGGGGCTGCGGTTCCCGATGTGGCTCAAACCGGTCAAGTCGTTCTCCTCGGAACTGGCCTTCCACGTGGCCGACGAGGAGGAGTTCCACGCCGCGGTCGAGGAGATCCGCGAGGGGATCTCCCGCGTCGGCGAGCCCTTCGAGTACATCCTCGACCAACTCGACCTGCCCCCGGAGATCGCCGACGCGGGCGGTCGGGCCTGTCTGGCCGAGGAGGCGCTCACGGGAGTGCAGGCCGCGGTCGAGGGCTACGTGTACAACGGCGACATCACCGTGTACGGGGCGCTGGACTCCGTCAACTACCCCGACTCCTCGGTCTTCCTGCGCCACCAGTACCCCTCGCGGCTGCCCGAGCATGTGCTGCGGCGGTTCGACGACATCGCCGAGCGGGTGATCGGGCAGGTCGGACTGGACAACGCGACCTTCAGCATCGAGTTCTTCTACGACCCCGAGACCGACGAGGTCAACCTGCTGGAGATCAACCCGCGGCACTCGCAGTCGCACGCCGAACTGTTCGACTACGTCGACGGCGCGCCCAACCACCACTGCATGGTCAGCCTCGGGCTGGGCCGCGACCCGGACCTGCCACACCGCAGGGGCCCCTACCGTCTGGCCGCCAAGTGGTACCACCGGCGGTTCGCCGACGGCGTGGTGCGGCGCGCCCCCACCCGGGAGGAGATCGAGCGACTGGAGCAGGACCTCCCCGGGGTGAAGGTCGACCCGGTCGCCCAGGAGGGGCGGCGGCTGTCCGACCTGGTCGGGCAGGACAGCTACAGCTACGAACTCACCCACGTCTTCGTCGGCGCGGACAGCGAGGAGGAGCTGCGGGCCAAGTACGACCGCTGTGTGGCGTCGCTGCCCTACGAGTTCGACTGACCGACCGGTTCCCCGCCCGGAGAGGAGGAGAGGCCCGCCCATGCGCACGGTCACCACCCTGCCCCACGACATCAGGGAGGAGGAGCACGTCCGGATACCGATGTCCGACGGTATCCACCTGTCGGCCCGGATCTGGCGGCCGACCTCCTCCGACGACGACCCGGTCCCGGCGGTGCTGGAGGCCATCCCCTACCGCAAACGCGACCTCACCTCCGTGCGCGACTCCGTCCACCACCCCTACATCGCCGGGCACGGCTACGCGTGCGTGCGGGTGGACCTGCGCGGCACCGGGGAGTCGGAGGGCGTGCTGGTCGACGAGTACCTGGAACGGGAGCAGCGCGACATCGAGGACGTGCTCGCCTGGATCGCCGTCCAGCCGTGGTGCACGGGGCGGACCGGGATGATGGGCATCTCCTGGGGCGCCTTCACCGCGTTGCAGGTCGCCGCGCGCCGCCCGCCCAGCCTGCGCGCGATCGCCATCGCGTCGTTCACCGACGACCGCTACGCCGACGACATGCACTACATGGGCGGCTGCCTGCTGTCGGACAACCTGGCCGAGGCGGGCACCATGTTCGCCTACGCCACCTGTCCGCCCGACCCCGAACTGGTGGGCGACCGCTGGCGGGACATGTGGCTGGAGCGTCTGGAGCACAGCCGCCCCTGGGTCCTGGAGTGGCTGCGTCACCAGCGGCGCGACGACTACTGGCGGCACGCCTCGGTCTGCGAGGACTACTCGGCGGTGCGCTGCCCGGTGCTGGCCTCCAGCGGCTGGGCCGACGGCTACTCCAACGCGGTGACGCGGCTGCTGGAGAACCTGGACGTGCCGCGCAAGGGGCTGATCGGCCCGTGGTCGCACAAGTTCCCGCACCTGGGGCAGCCCGGCCCGGCGATCGGCTACCTCCAGGAGGTGGTGCGCTGGTGGGACCACTGGCTCAAGGACGTCGACAACGGGGTGATGGACGGCCCCGTACTGCGCGCCTGGATGCAGGAGAGCGTGCCGCCGTCCACCTCCTACGAGGAGCGTCCCGGCCGCTGGGTGGGCGAGCCGACCTGGCCGTCCCCGCACATCACTCCGACGACCTTCCCGCTGGGCGGGAACCGTCTCGCCGCGCCCGGGGAGACGGTGACCGAGACCGGGCTGACCGTGCGCTCGCCGCTGTCGGTGGGCCAGTTCGCGGGCAAGTGGGCCTCCTACAGCGCTCCGCCCGACCTGCCCTACGACCAGCGGGAGGAGGACGGCGGCTCCCTGGTGTTCGACAGCGGGGTGCTCACCGAGCGGGTGGAGATCCTCGGCGCGCCAACCGTCGAACTGGAGTTGTCGGTGAGCGAACCCGTCGCGATGGTGGCCGCGCGACTGTCGGACGTGGCGCCCGACGGCAGCGCCACCCGGGTCAGCTACGGGCTGCTCAACCTCACCCGGATGGACGGCCGCGACGACCCGGAGCCGTTCGTTCCGGGGAGGCGGTACCGGGCCACGGTGCGGCTCAACGGTGTGGCGCAGGCGTTCCCGCCGGGGCACCGCATCCGGCTGTCGCTGTCCACCTCGTACTGGCCGCTGGCCTGGCCGCCGCCGCGGCCCGTGCTGCTGACCGTGTACACGGGGTCCAGCACGCTGACGCTTCCGGTCCGTCCGACCAGCGAGTCCGACGAGGTGGTGAAGGACCCGTTCGGCCCGCCCGAGGGCGCGCCGCCGTTGTCGACCACCCGGCTGCGCCCGGCCGAGCAGCGGTGGCGGGTCTCACGTGACCTGGTCGACTACCGGTCGGCGCTGGAGATCGTCAAGGACACCGGAACGGTGCGCTACGAGGCGGTCAACCTCGACGTGAGCCGCCGCGCCGAGGAGTGCTACGAGTCGGTGGCCGACGACTTCACGTCGGCGCGCGGCGAGACGACGTGGACGATGGAGTTCCGCCGCGGCGACTGGAAGACGCGGACCGTGACCCACACCGCGCTGAGCTGCACGGAGACGGAGTTCCTGGTGTACGCGACACTCGACGGCTACGAGGGCGAGCACCGGGTGTTCTCCCGCCAGTGGAACGAACGGCTGCCCCGCGACCACGTCTGAGCCGCCCCGCGGGTCCGGGCGCGGTCGGCCGGGGGAGTTCCCCCGGCCGACCGCCCGACGCCCTCCGGCCGCTCGCGTCTCCCCGATCGGCCTCGTTCACCAGGGCAGCGGCCTCCGCAGGGCGTCCAGATGGGCGCGCCACCGCTGTGCCCGCCGCTCGGCTCCCGGACGCACCGGGCTTCCGACCCACTCGGTCACCACGCGGATCCCGTGGAGCGCGTTCACCAGCCAGGTCTCGCATCCGTGCAGTCGGGACGGGGTCGCGTTCCGGGGGCGGACCGCGACCCCGAGGTCGTGGGCGTGCTCGACGAGCAGCCCGGCGGTGACGCTGGGCAGGACGTCCAGGTCGGGGGACGGGACACAGAGGTCGTCCCCCTCCCACCACAGCAGCGCACTGGTCGTCGACTCGGTCAGCACACCGCTTTCCGTGGTCAGCAGCGCGTCGTCGGCTCCGCCCCGGATCGCCTGCTCACGCACCTCCGCCAGCGCCGACAGGTCCGGCCCCTTCACCCGGGGGTGCTCGCGCGGGTCGGCGCCGTCCCAGCACAGGACACGGACGCGGGTGCCGCGGGTCGGCGCCGGGCGGAGGAGCAGGTCCAGGCGGGGCCGCTCCCCGCCGGTCAGCTCGACCCGGGGAAACCAGTCGCCCTGCCGGGGCAGCGCGGCGACCATGTCCGCCCAGAACCCGTCAAGGGTCCGCCGGTCGAGTCCGCCCCGCTCGGCGCATGCCCGGCCGAACCGGGACCGGTGCCGTTCGATGGCCCGGACCTCGCCGTCCGCCACGAGCCAGGAGTCGGCGGCGACGACGGGCAGCCCGTGGTCCTTCTCCTCCCGCAGGCCCGTGTCGGGGGACCAGGACAGGCGCCGGGAGAGCGCGATGTGCGGCGCCATGGTCAGTACCGTCCGCCCGGGTTGGTGGCGGCCCCGGTGCGGGGGCCGTAGGGCGCGTACTCCAGCCAGGCGCCGCACGCCGGGACCAGGGGGGCCAGCCGGGCCGCCACCGACTGCCCGAGTCGGCGTGTGCGGCTTCTGGGCCGCAGGTGGTCCAGTGCCACACCGGCCGCCCTGCTGTTGAAGACCGCCGCCTCACGGCGCTGGTGCGCGAAGCGGTCGACGGCGGTCTCCCGGGTGCCGGGCTGTTCGAGTGCCTCGGTGACCGCCGAGGCCGCGGCCACCGCGTCGGCGATCCCGCTGTTCAGCCCGCGGGCTCCGAACGGCGGGAAGAGGTGGCAGGACTCGCCGACCAGCAGCACCCGCCGGTTCCGGTCGGTGAACGCCTCGGCGACCACCTTGAGGAACCGGTACCGGGACACCCACAGCAGGCGGTCGGCGTACCTGGCGGGGACCACGCGCGCCATCCACCGGCGGACCGCGTCCTCGCTCGCGTACTCGTCGGGATCGTCGTCGTCCTTGCACTGGAGGTCGAGTTGGAAGCCGCCCGCGAACGGCACCCTCATCACGCTTCGTCCGCCGAGGCCGGGATGCTCGTAGTGGAAGACGCGCTCCAGCGGAAGCGGATCCGCCGCGTCCTCCTCGACGTCCACCACGACGTGGAAGGCGTTGGACCGCTCCCCCCTGAGCTCGATCCCGAGGGAGCGGCGGACCCCCGACCGGGCACCGTCGGCGGCGACCACGTAGTCGGCCCGCCACTCCGCGCCCGCCGCGGTCCTCAGTCGCACCTCCTCGGGCGTGGTCTCGACCTCCACGACCTCGGAGTCCCAGGCGAACTCCACCCCCGCGGCGCGGCACTCGCGCATCAGGTGCCGCTCGGTCTCCACCTGGCGGAGACTGGTGAAGGGAGGCACGCTCCCCTCGGGCGGCGGCGGATAGGTCCGGCAGAAGACCTCCCGTCCCCGGTACAGGGTGCGTCTGGTCGACCAGACCACCCCGTGGTCGGCGATGCTCCTCGCCACCTCCGGGCGGATGCGTCCGAGAAGCTGCAACGACTCCCGGTGGAGGAAGAGCGCTCTGCTCCCGGGACGGACCCGGTCCTCGGACTCGGCTTCCAGCACGGTGACCGGCAGTCCCGAGCTCCGCAGCGCCAGCGCCGCCGTGAGCCCCACCGGCCCCGCCCCGACGACCAGGACGGGACGGCGCCCTGCACTATCCAACCCAGTGTTCATGTCTGCCTTTCTCACGCGGCCCTCCGGTGGGGTCCGGGAGGGAGGACGGCCCCTCCCTCCCGGACCGCGGTCAACCGGCCACCGTCTCCCGGTCGATGACGGGAAGGGTCCCCTCCTCGAACATCCTGCGGATCTGGACCCGCTGGATCTTCCACGTCGACGTGCGCGGCAGGTCGGTGAACCGCACCTGGACCGGCTCGGCCAGGGGCGGCAGACCGTGGACGGCCTCCTTCCAGCGCTCCGTGTCGAGGGGCGCGTCCCGACGGGTGGCCACGACGGGGACGGGCTCACCGGAGGGGGAGGCGACGATCACGACCTCCAGCAGCTCGTCCAGCCGGGACAGCAGCACGTCCTCCAGTTCGAGGTTGCTGTCGACGCTGTCGATCTGGTCGATGTCGCGGTCGGTCAGGAAGAGCATCCCCCACCGGTTGAGGTAGCCCATGTCGCCCAGGCGCCACCAGGAACCGTTGAGCTGGCCCCGGTAGCGCTCGTCCTCCCCGAGGTAGGTGAGCACCCGGCCGCGGCTGCGCACCTCCAGGTGGCCGGTGCGTCCTCTGCGCACGGGCCTGCCGTCCGATCCGACGACCCGGACCCTGATGAAGCCGGGGAGGGGGATTCCGACGCAGCGGCCGTCCGTGGTCTGCGCGCTCTTGGACGTGTACCACCATCCCGAGATCGGACCGGTCTCACTCTGCCCGTAGAGCTGCACCATCAGCGGGTTCTTCCGGCGGGAGGCGCCCAGCAGCCGCTGGATGGTGCGCGGGTGGATGGCGTCGAAGGTGGTGCTGTAGTAGCGGACGCTGGCGAGGGGCGCCCCGGGGGCGTCGACCAGGTCCTCCCACTGGATGAAGTTGTTGGGATGGGTCTCGACCAGTCCGGGCCGGGTGCGGGTGAAGATCGGTCCGACGGAGTCGGGTTCGGGGTCGACCAGGATGTCCATCGGGTTGCCGTAGTTGACGAACACTCCCAGGGAGTGGAAGAAGCGGGAGTGGACGAAGGACATGCACAGCGCCACCCGCTCCCGCCCGCGCACCGGCCAGGCGATGGCCTGCTGGGGCAGCAGTCGGTGGAAGAGGGTCTGCGCGGTGTGCACCATGAGCTTGGAGACGCCGGTCGTCCCGGAGGTGTGGGTGATGAGCGCCGGCTGGCTCGGGTGCAGCCGCACCGGGGGGCGGCGGGGGGCGGCGTCCAGGTCGGTCAGGGAGCGGCCGGAGGCGTGTGCCCTCGTCCCGGCGAGGAGCACGCCCGAGGTCAGCTCGGACACGGCCACGCCCCGCAGGTCCCCGTCGAGCTTGTCCGCGTCGGTGACCAGCCAGGGGCGGTCCAGCCGCCGCAGGAGTTCGTCGACGATCTCCCCGCCCAGCGCGGGGGACAGCGGAACCGGGACGGCGCCGATCCGGGCGGCGGCGCACACGGTCAGGGATATGTCGAAGTTCGCGCCCTTGTAGACCGCGATCCTCTCCGTGGGGCGGACTCCCGCCTCCCAGAGGCGGGCCGCGAGGTCGTCGATGATGTCGGCGAGGTCCACGTAGTTCAGGTCGGTCCCGCGCTCGGGGAAGGTGTCGAGCGGCCTGTCCAGGGTGACGGGGACGCCGCCGTGGCGGGCCGCCGCCCTCTCGAAGAGCAGGCCGAGGAAGAAGGCGCGTTCGGGGAGGATTCTCTGCAGCATGTCGGTCCTAGTCCGGTAGTCGTCTCGTCGGGGAGGGGGAGGGGAAGTCCGGGGGCCGGTACCTGTCACCACGTGCCCTGGCGGACCCGGAAGCGCTGGATCTTCCCGGTCGCGGTACGCGGAAGCGCGGCGACCACCTCGACGCTCCGGGGCACCTTGAACGCGGCGAGTTCGGCTCTGGCCCGGCTGATCAGTTCGGTGGCGAGTGTCTCGGGGGAGGGCGACGACGGTTCGGGGACGACGAACGCGCGGAGTCTGCTCGCGCCCCGCCCGTCGGTGACGCAGGCGACGGCCACCTCCTTCACGCCTGGGTGGGCGCCCAGGACGTGCTCGATCTCCAGCGGGGAGACGGTGATCCCGCCGACCATCTCCAGGTCGTCCGTACGCCCCAGGTGGGTGTAGGTCCCATCCGGGTTGCGCACCGCCCGGTCCCGGGTGGCCAGCCAGCCGTCGACCAGGGTCTTCGCGGTTTCCTCGGGGCGGTTCAGGTACTCGGCCATCACGCTCGGGCCGCGCGCCCACAGTTCGCCCTCCTCGCCGTCGCGGACCCGGTTGCCGGCCTTGTCGCGCACCTGGAGTTCGAATCCCCGGACGGGCCTGCCGATCGTCCCCGGCGTGTCGGAGTCGATCCCGTTGGCGCACATGGCGTGTCCGGCCTCGGTCGATCCCAACTGGTCGAGGACGGGGACGCCCAGGAACCCGGTGAACCGCTCGTGGAAGGGAAGGGTGAGCTTCTCACCCGCCGAGACGGCCGCTCTGAGGCTCGCGAAGGCGGACGGGTCGGTCTCGGCGGCCAGGTTTCCGTAGGCGGACGGCACCCCGTACAGGACGGAGACGCCGTGCCGCTCCACCAGTTCGGCCACCAGCGCGGGTTTGGGGCGTTCGGGGGTGAGCACCGCCGATCCGCCCGAGAACAGGGGGAAGACGAAGGCGTTGCCGAACCCGTAGGCGAAGAAGAGCTTGGAGATGGAGAGGGTGACGTCCTCGGGCCGCAGGCCCAGCCGCGGCTCGCCGAACGCCGCGTGGTAGAAGGAGGGGTCGCTGTGCCGGTGGACCGCGCCCTTCGGCCGCCCCGTGGTTCCGGAGGTGTACTGGACGTACAGCGGGGTGTCCCCGCTGACGTCGAGTGCGGGGCCGGGACTGTCGCGCCGTGCCGCGTCGACCAGTTCCGCGCCGCGCAGCACCGTGACACCGGTGAACCGCTCGGCGGTCTCCTCCCCCGCCACGACGTGGGTGACCCGCGCGTCGGCCACGATGAACTCGTGGTCGCCCTTCGGCAGGGCGGGGTTGGTCAGGACCGCGGTCGCTCCGAGCCGCGCGGTCGCGAGGAAGGCGACGGCCCAGGCGATCCCGTCGGGGAGGGCCAGGAGCACCCGGGTTCCCGCGGCCACCCCCCGGCCCGCCAGCACGGTGGCCGCTCGGGCCGCCAGGTCGTGCACCTCGCCGTGGGTCCAGACGTGGTCTCCCTCCAGGAAGGCCGGACGCGACCACCAACGGCGCGCACGGGCCTCCAGGTCCGCGGAGACGTTCACCGTGGTTCTCCTCTCGTGTGGGCCGCGGGGGACGGTTCGGTCGGGGACGGGCCGTGCGGCACCGCGCACCGGAGGGAGGAAGCACCGCTCCGGTTCCCGCGCGGGCTCATCGGCGCACCGCCTCTGAGGTCCGGTAGGCCCGCAGGGGGGCGTTGGCCTTGAGCAGCATCTCCTCGTACTCCTCCTGTGGGTCGGAGTCGAGGACGATCGCGCCGCCCGCGCCGATCCGCCAGCGGTCCCCGATCCGCACGGCCGTGCGGATGACGATGTTGAGGTCGGCCGCCCCGTTGCAGGAGAGGTAGCCGATGGAGCCGGAGTAGACTCCGCGCGCCTCGGTCTCCAGCTCGTCGATGATCTCCATGGTCCGGAGCTTGGGCGCCCCCGTCATGGACCCGCCGGGGAAGCAGGCGCGGACGCAGTCGACCGCGTCGGTCTCCGTGCGCAGCCGCCCCCGGATCGTCGAGACCAACTGGTGGACGGTGGTGTAGGACTCGGTGGCCATGAGGCGGGGGACGTGGACGCTGCCCACCTCGCACACGCGTCCCAGGTCGTTGCGGAGGAGGTCCACGATCATCAGGTTCTCCGCGCGCGTCTTGGCGCTCGACGTGAGCGAGTCCCTCAGCCGCGCGTCCTCCTCCGGGGTGGCTCCTCGGGGGGCGGTGCCCTTGATGGGCTTGGTCTCCACACCGCCGTCGCGGGTGATGGACAGGAACCGCTCGGGCGAGGAGCAGGCCACCTCCAGCTCCTCCCCGAGGCGCAGGTAGGCGCCGTAGGGCGCCGGGTTGACCGCGCGCAGGCGGGTGTAGAACTGGTAGCCGTCCTCGACGGCGGGCAGCCACACCGAGTTGGTCAGGCAGATCTCGTAGCTCTCCCCCTCCAGGAGTTTGCTCTGGCACACGCCGATGTCCGCGACGTAGCGGTCCCGGCCGACCGTGAGATGGGCCTCGACGTCCACCGGAGCCGCGGCGCCGTCCGCGGCGGGCCGCGGCTCCGGTGCGGACCGGATCAGGAACTGCACCACGGAGGCGGTCTTCTCCAGCCAGTCGACGGCCTGGGCGACGCTGTCGGCGGTCCCGTCGCTCATAGCGACGAGATAGGTGGCGTCCTCCTGGTGGTCGACCGCGACGAACCGGTCCGCGAACAGCCACACGGCGTCCGGCGCCGGTGACCGGTGCCGGTTCGGGGATCCGCAGTCCGCCTTCGTCTCGTAGCCGAAGTACCCCACGTACCCGCAGGTGAAATCGAACGGGAGCTCGGTGTTGTCCACGCGGCGCCGTGCGAGCTCCCGCCCGAGGTAGTCGAAGACGGTCCCGAGGACCCGGCGAGGCGCCTCCCCGGTCCGGGTGACCTCCACCTCCTGGTCCTCGACGCGGTACCGGACGGTCTCCGCCAACGGTCCGGCGGTGTCGCCGAGGAAGGAGAACCTGGACCAGCCGGGTTCGATCCGGGCGCTGTCCAGCCAGAAGGACGGCTCCGGGGAGTCGGCGTACAGGCGGGAGAACAGCGCCTGCGTGTCGACGGCCGCCTCGACCACCCGGACGTGCAACTGGGTGTGCTCCGTTGTCCTCCCCGGCCGCTCCGTCCCGGCCGTCCCGCTCCCGCCGCGGCGGCCGGAGACCGTGTTGTGAGCGGCGGCGAGCCTGCGGAAGTTCTCCAGCAGGCGGTGGCCGTGGTCCGTCTCGATGGACTCGGGGTGGAACTGCACGCCCCAGAGGGGCCGGGTCCGGTGCCTGAGCGCCATCAGGGTGCCGTCCTCGGCCCAGGCGACCGCCTCCAGCGATTCGGGCAGCGGTTCGGCGACGGCGAGCGAGTGGTACCGGACCGCGGTGAACTCCTGGGGGATGCCCTCGAACAGTCCCTCCCCCGTGTGGGTGACCCGGGTCAGGTAGCCGTGCCGGGCCTCCTTGGCGGGGAGCACGGCCGCTCCCTCACTGGCGGCGATGCCCTGGTGGCCGAGGCAGACCCCCAGCACCGGAACGGAGGCCCTGGCGATCACCGCCGCGGAGACACCGAAGTCCCGGGGGCGCTCGGGGTGTCCCGGGCCGGGTGAGACGACGATGCTGTCGAACCTGTCGAAGTCGAGGTCGGTGTCGGAGGCGTCGTTGGTGACGACGGTCGGCTCCTCGCCGTTGACCTCGGCGATCATCTGGAACAGGTTGTAGGTGTAGGAGTCGTAGTTGTCGATCAGGAGGGTTCTCATCGCGAAGCTCTCTTCTCTACGGCCGTGTCCACACCGCTTCGTCCGCTGCCGGTACCGGCTGTTCCGAACCGCCGTCTCCTCCCCGGGCGAGCAGTCGGCCCGTCAGGTCGGCGATCATGATCGACTGCTTCTCGTTCAACCGCGGGTCGCACAGGGTCCGGTAGCCGTCACCGATCTCCTCCGCGCTCATCGGACCGCCCTCACCGACGCACTCGGCGCTGTCCCCGTCCGCCACCTCCAGGTGCAGACCGCCCGGCCGCTCGCCGACGTCGCGCAGGACCTCGAAGAAGCCCCTGATCTCGGCGGCGATCCGCGCCACCCGGCGGGTCTTGCGGCCGTCGGGCAGCCTCTCGGTGTTTCCGTGCATCGGGTCGCACACCCACACCACGGGGTGTTCGGCGGCCCGGACCGCCCGGACCAGCCCGGGCAGCCGGTCGTGGACCGCGTCGGCTCCCATCCGTGAGATCAGGGTGAGCCGCCCCGGTTTCCGGGTGGGGTTCAGGGCCTCGCAGAGCCCGACGACCTCGTCGGGAGTGGTGCTCGGACCGATCTTGCAGCCGACGGGGTTGGCGATGCCCGCGTGGAACGCCACGTGCGCCTCGCCGAGTCGGCGGGTGCGGTCCCCGATCCACGGCATGTGGGTGGACAGCAGGAACCACTCCCCGGTCTGGGGGTCCCGGCGGACCAGCGGCTCCTCGTAGTCGAGGATCAGCGCCTCGTGGCTGGTCCACAGCCCCGTGTGCGCCCATCCGCCGCTCGGAGAGCGGCGGGTCTCCCCGTAGTCGCCGAGGATGGAGCGGAGGGACCCGTCCCACGACCGCACCAGCCCGGCCTCGTCGACGTGGCCGGTGGTGAACGGGGCCGGCCACGCGTCCGGCAACCTGCGCACCGCCGTCTCGTGGGCGATGATGTACAGCTCGTTCAGCACGGCTTTGGACGCGCGGTAGGCCCCCAGGAGGCGGCTGGGGTCGGGGGTCCGCAACCGCTCGTCGGCGCGCGGGTCGTTCACCATCTCGCCGCGGAAGGCCACCAGTTCGCGACCGTCGACGGTCTCCGTCGGCCGGGAGCGGGGTTTGGCGAACTGTCCGCCGATCCGGCCGACGGTCACCGTCGGCAGACCGGTACGGTCGCTGATCGCCTCGGCCATGGCCCCGATCAGTCGGTTCTTGCCCCGGACCGCGGCGGCTCCCGAGGCGTCCATGGGTTCGGCGCAGTCGCCCGCCTGGAGCAGGAACGCCCGGCCGGACGCGGCCTTGGCCAGGGACACCTCCAGACGGCGGACGTCGGCGACCGAGGTCAACGGGGGCAGGGTCGCCAGGCGGTTCCGGACCGCGTCCAGGGCCGCGGTGTCCGGCCACGAGGGCTGCTGCCTGATCGGAAGTCGCCGCCAGTCGTCCCGGCGCCAGACGAGGGACTCGCTGCGCCGACCGGGGAGTATCGCGGCGGTCGGTGATGCTGCCGTGTACATGGATCGGTGCTCCTATCCAGAGGAGGGCTCTTCGGTTCCGGACGCCGGTACGGTCTCGGGAGCCGGGCGCCCCGGCTCCCGGGACCGGTGACCGCGGAGCGGTCCACGAAGCGGCCGTCCTTCCTTCCCGGTGGCGGATTCAGGCGGAGGCCACGGCGTTCACGACCGCCTTCGGCTCCATCAGGAAGCCGGCGAGGCTGCCGTCGTGCGGTAGTTCGGGCAGGGATGTCCACGGGCGGGTGCGTCCCACCACGACCTTGCGCACGCTCGGCTCCAGAACCAGCGCCTCGGCGAGGTCTTCCCGCTCGCTGAGCACGCTCACCACCAGCGAGTCACGCAGCGGAGCGATGCCGTCCTCCTCCCTCCAGGGCGCCACCACGACGAACGGGAACGGCAGCTCCGTGCCGACCAGGGGATGAGACGGATCGTCGGTGGACACGACGAGGGGCCTCATCAGGACGTTGCCGTCGGCGGTCTCGGTCACCGGCCCGTCCGCGTAGTGGTGACCGGAGTGGTCGACCGCGCCCTCCGTCAGGTTCCGCAGATACTCGCGCATCGCGTCGGCGTCGTCCCGGTTGATCGCGGGAAGCACCGCCTCCGGGTCGGTCGGGGCAAGCAGCGGCAGCTTCGCGAGGCTCTCCGCCAACTGGTCGGCGAGCGCGGTGTGGTCGCCGTTGACCAGTACCGCCGAGATGTTGTTGCACCGGACCCCGCCGTCGTCGGCGATCCAGTCCACGAGGTCGTCGACGAGGTCCTCGGTCACCGGCGCGTCGACCAGTGCCTTGCTGCGTCCGGGACCCCGCACCAGCACGTCGCCGCGGGTCCGCCAACGCTCCACCGCGCCCGGCCCGCCGTAGAACAGTCCCAGGTCGGTCTGGGTGAGCAGGTGCTCCCCCAGCTCGTGGCTTCCCGGCAGAAGACTCGCCTTCTCCGGGGGCAGTCCGGCGGTGAGCAGCGCCGCCATGAGCCGACGCGGGGTGAACGGGTCGCGGCTGCCCGGCCGGACGAGCACGCTGTAGCCGAGGGAGAGCGCACGCACCCACGAGACGTTGGGTTCGGGGTGGTTGTTGGGCACGATGGCGGCCAGCAGGGACCCCCGGGGCACCCAGCGCGTCTCGAACCCGGGCACGGCGAACGGCTGGGGGAGTTCCGCGCGGTTCAGCCGGTCGGTCCGGCCGAGGCTGTCCCTGATCCCCTCACTCGCCCGGTCGATGACGCCGATCGGTGCGCCCGTCGCGGCGCTGACCCGGCGCCGGTAGTCCTCGGGGGTCTCTCCGTCCAGTTCCGCCGCCGCGAAGAGCCGACCGGCCTCGGCGAAGACGTCGGGGTCCGGTGCCCCGCCGCCGGAGGAGCGGCGCATCCGGTTGACGGCGGCCTGCGCCAGGAGTCGGGGCGCCGTGCCGATCTCGGCGAGCGGGGTGCCGTCGACGCCGTCCAGCCGGGTCCGGTCCCTGCTGGGAACCGTCTCTCCGCAGACGATGGGGTTGATCCGGACCGCTGCCGTCGGTTCTGCCATCAGTAGACTCCCTCGATGACCTTTGTTCCGGACCCGTCCTGGTAGGGGGCGATGTCGGCGAGGCCGTCCACCGTTCCCGCGCCGGGCTCGACCCGGGTGGCCATGTCGCGCTCCAGGACGTTGGGGAGGAACATGTCCCTGCTGAGCAGGTGCATGAGCACCCTGCCGCGCTCCCCGTGGCCGACCTGGTCCCGGGTCTCGGGGTCGACGACCTCCACGACGGACTGGGGGAAGAAGGGCGTGAACACGCAGTGGTGGGTGTCCCCCTCCGCCCGCGGGCGCTGCGGCGCGATCCCCATCAGGGTGTTTCCGTAGATGGCGGCCACGGCCGCGTCGGGGAAGAAGGTGTTCTCGATCTGCCACAGGGTCTCCGCGCTGACGCTCGTCCCCGCCCACAGCAGCCCGAGCAGGCGCTCGGCGACCCGCTCGTACAGCGACGTCCGGGTGCAGAGGGCCTCCAGGACCGGCGGGGTGATGAAGAGCACCCGGATGTCCTGTGAGCTGACGATCAACTCCACCTGGTCGAGGAGGTATTCGCGGTACTCGTTGGCGAGGTCGGTCCGGCCCGCGGCGAGCAGCCGCTTGACCCAGCGCGGGTCGAAGTCGACGGTGAAGCACAGGGCGCCGCGCTCCGCGGCCAGGTGTTTGACGGTGCGGCCGACGACGTGGGGGCCGGTGGGGCCGACGTGCAGCCAGTCCCCCCGGTCGGGGAAGCCGTGCTCCCGCAGCACCGCGCTGACCCAGAGGACGTTCTGGCTGCGGGAGGCGCTGTCCACCACGCGCTTGGGCGCACCCGTCGTGCCGCCCGACTCGAACACCTCGAAGGTGTCGCCTCGGGCGCCCGCCGGGATCAGGTCCTCCGCCGCCACGGTGCGCAGGTCGTCACTGAGATCGGGGAAGCGGCGCAGGTCGCCGATCCGCTCGACGTCGGCGATCGGGTCGAATCCCAGTTTCGCGGCTCGTTCGAGCCAGAAGGGGGACCCGGTCTCGGGGGAGAAGTGCCATCTCAGGACCTCACGCATGTAGCCGTCCGGGTCCTTGGCGGCCTCCTCCGCGGATATCCCGTTCAACAGGTTTTCCATGTCCACCTCCGCATTCACTGCGTCGTCGCTGTGTGCCCGCGTTCCGGCCCCGGCCGGCGGCGCCGGTCCGGCGGGGTCCCGGTTCCGGGGTCGGGGAGCCGACCGCTCCTCGGAGAGGTCCCGGCGGTCGGCGCGGGGTGTCCGGCGCACGGGCACGCGGCGGCCGTGCGCCGGACCGGTCGGGGAGAGGTCGGGGCTGTCTCCGGGCCGCTGCCGGGTCAGGAGACGGACTGCTCGAAGTCGAAGAAGCCGTGGGGGTCGTACTTCTTCTTGATCCGGTGGAGCCGGTGGCGGTTGTCCCCGTAGTAGGCCTCCCGCCAGTTCTCCAGGTAGGGGTCGGTGAAGTTCTGGAGCGTGTGGCCGTTCGCGTAGGAGTCGAACACCTCGAACCCGTCGTGGAGGTGCCCGAGCACCGTCTGCTTCTCCTCCTCGGAGGCGTCCGTACTGGTGAGGCCGAAGGTGAAGGAGATGTTGAACGCGGCGGTCCGGTGGAAGAACGCGGTGTCCCGGGGATCGGTGGAGTTGACCTGTCCGCCCATGACGCGCAGCGACATGACGCGGATCTGGCCTGCGGCGCGCCCGTTCTCGAACGCTCCCAGGATGTCCTCGACGCCGGTCTCGGGAATCGGGTCGTCGACGAGCCGGGAGCGGGTGAGCCGGAAGGCGTCCCTGGGGAGGGTCCCCTCCGGGGTGGAGCCGGTCCGGTGGCACTGCTCGACCGTGATCTCGGAGCATCCCCACACGCGCATCATCGCGTCGCGGTAGGGCAGGTCGACCGCGGAGCGCTCCGTCGGCTGCCGGCCCGTGAGGCCGACGAGCCGGTCGAGTTCGGTGTCGAGGGTGTCCAGGCTCCCCAGGGAGGTGCCCACGAGCTGCACCAGCGGCGCCGCCCCGGGCGTGGTCGGGGCGATGACCAGCAGGTCGGCGGCGATCTCCTCGGGCAGGTCGGTGATCCACTCCTGCAGGCCCGTGATCAGGTGGACCGCGTCGTTCCAGTGCCACACGAGCCGGTACTGGCACATCCTGGTGATCGGGACCTGGTCGAGGGTGTACTGGGTGATGATGCCGAAGTTGCCCCCGCCGCCACCGCGTACGGCCCAGAGCAGGTCGGGGCGGCGGTACTCGTTGCAGACGACGGTCCGGCCGTCGGCGAGGACCACCCGCGCGGCCCGGATGTTGTCCGAGGCGACCCCGTGCTTCCGGCTGAAGGGACCCGTGCCGCCGCCGGTGACGAAGCCCGCGGCGGCCACGGTCGGGCAGGTGCCGTTGGGCAGCGCGATGCCGTGGGGAGTCAGCGCGTCCAGTGCGTCGACGGCCTGCAGGCCCGTCTCGATCCTCGAACACGTCGCACCCACCGACACCCCCTTCATCCGGGACACGTCGATGACGAGGCCCTCGGTCGTGGAGTATCCGGCGTTGCTGTGCCCGCCGCTCCGGGCCGCCGTCCTCAACCCGTGGTCCTGGGCGAACAGGATGCCCGTGCGGACGTCGTGCTCGTTCTCGCAGTAGAGGACGGCGGCGGGGCGGATCCTGTCGTACTCGGCGACCTGGAGCTGGATCGCCTGGTCGTAGGAGGGGTCACCGGGCAGGACGACGTCGCCGCGGACGTGGCGGCGCAGCCTGTCCCACTTGCCGCGGCGGCCTCCGCCGTGGGCGAACGCGGGGGCGGCCGCCGACGCGCCCGCTCCCCCGGTCACGGAGGCTGCGGCGACGGCGGCACCGATACGCAGGAGACTTCTTCTGTCGATAGCCACAACTAGCCCTTTGCCTGGGTTGTCGGAAACGGAGGGGTGCCGGGGAGGGTCGGGGGCCGCGTCACCGCGGGCTTCCTCGGGTTGCGGCGGCACCGGCGGCCGCGTTCCCGGGATCGGCCGAGCACACCGGGGTGGCGGGGCGGTGTCCCGTTCGCATCCGGCTCCTTCCTCTCCTCCGGTCGGACGTCCTTCGAACAATTCACAAAAGAGTTCCCGTACCGTCAGCGGAAAAGGTGTCCGGCAGGCCACCGGAAGGAAAACATCCCCTTTTTCCGCGGGGACCGCGGAGTTACTCCGAACCGCAGAAGCGCGGGTCGGCGGGGATGTCAGCCTCCGGAGGACGACAGGACGGCCACCTCCAACCACTCACCGAATCCGGAAAGGCAGCACTCCGCCTCGGGATTCACAATCGGGCAAACACGGGAAGCGTATCCACCGGAATGCCCGATATAAATGGCAATTCGCTGGCTGGTCCCTGCCATCCGGGGAAGGGCTGAACATTGCCATCCCCGTGGTCCTGCGGCCCTCCGACTCCCTCCCCCGGAGCACCGGTGCGGCGGGGAGCACGGCCGGAGCGCCGTCGGTCCCCGTGGCTCCGACGTCGCCGGCCTCCGCTCCCGGCCTGGCGGACGCCGTGTCCGTCACCGGGGTCCCGCGCGGAACACGGGCTGGGAAAGTGGCGTGGAACATAGCAGTCCCTTGCCATTCCCTGCTCCCGTTCCAGCCGTTATCGTCTTTTCCTTGGAATGTCATGGCACCGGAGCCGTGTGGAGGAGACAGCTTTATGGCCGGCAATCGGGTTCAAGCCGCGAAGCAGCTTCCCGACGCGTACGCGAAACTCGCCGAAATCAACGGGATCCTCGAAGGGGTCCTCGACCAGGAGCTCTACGAACTGGTCAAGCTCCGCGCCTCGTTTCTGAACGGGTGCGCTTTCTGCGTCGACCTGCACGCGCACACAGCGATGAAATCGGGTGAGTCGGTGCAGCGCCTTCTCCTCGTCGGGGCGTGGCGGGAGGCCGGCGACCACTTCACCGACTCCGAGCGCGCGGCTCTGGCCCTTGTCGACGAGGTGACCAGGCTCGGCGAGCACGGTGTGTCGGACGGCGTCTACGCCGAGGTCGCCAAGCACTTCTCCGAGAAGGAGACCGCCGCGTTGCTCATGGCGATCGGGCTGATCAACCTGTACAACCGTCTCGGGGTCAGCACGGAGATGAAGCCGCCCAAGCGCTGAGGCGGCACCCGATCTCGTCCCGGTCGGAGGGGACGGCCGGGAGGAACTCCCCCGGTCGTCCCCTCACCGGGGTCCGCTGGTCCGGTTCTGTGGTGGGTGGCGGCTTCTCCCTGGAGGACCGGGGAGAAGACGAGGCGTTCCCGCCAGGCGCCCGGCACGGCCCGCCCCGGTCGGCAGCGGGTGGGGAGGCGCCCCGGTCACGCGGCCGCACGTGAACCCCGTCACCAGGGTTCAGTCAGTACCGGACCTTCCGCAGCGGGGGGCCGAACGGCGCCGAGTCGAGCCACCGCCCCGCCGGTTCCCAGAACGGGGCGAGCAGCGCGGCTCCCCTCTGGCGCAGCCGGTCCGCTCGCGTACGGGCCAGCAGGTGCGCGCACGCCGCCCCGGCGGCCCGGCAGTTCTGCCACGCGGCGGCCCGCCGGTCCCTGTCGTAGGAGCCGACGTCGCCGTCGGCCACGGCGTCCACCGCCGCGACGGCGTCGACGATCCCCGAGTTCATCCCCCGGGCTCCGAAGGGGGGAAACAGGTGGGCGGCCTCTCCGGCGAGGAGCACCCGGTGGTGGTCGTCGACGAACCTCTCCGCGACCCGCTGGTGGAAGCGGTACCGGGACACCCACGTGACCTCGTGTCCGGGGAGTACGCCCGCCACCCATCCGGCGGTGTCGTCCGCGAAGTCGGCCGCCTCCTTCTCGTCGGCGCACTGGAGGTCGACGCGCCATCCTCCCCGGAACGGGACCAGGAGCACGTTGCGTCCGCCGACGCCCGGGTGCCGGTAGTGGAACACCCGCTCGGGAGGCAGCGGGCGCGCCGCGTCGGCGACGTCCACGACGACGAAGTCGGTCCCCGACGTCGTGCCGGTGAGGGGTGTGCCGAGGGACCTGCGCACCGCCGACCGAGGGCCGTCGGCGGCAATCACGTGGGCGGCGCGTGTCTCGCCGCCGCCCGCCACCCGCACCCGGACGCCGTCCGGCCACGGGTCGACCCCCGTGACAGGGGTGCTCCAGGCGATCCGGCCCCCAGCCTCCTCGTAGGCGCGGCGCAGCCGGTCCTCCAGCAGCGTCTGCGGAAGGCTGGTGAACGGCGGGAGGTCGGAGGCCGTCCGCCTGCCGTAGGTGCGGGCGTAGACCTGTCTGCCCGCCCACAGCGTCCGCTTGGTGCTCCAGACCAGGCCGTCGGCGGCCAGTTCCCGTCCCAGGCCCGGCCTGAGCCGTTCGAACGTCCGCAGGGAGGCCTGGTGGACGAAGACGGCTCTGCTGCCGGGGCGGACGCGTGTCGAGGGCTCCGCCTCCAGCACGGTGACCGCCATGCCGCGGCTCGCCGCGGCGAGCCCCGCGGTGAGCCCGACAGGCCCCGCTCCGACGACGACGAGCCCGCTCATGAGGCGTCGACCAGACGGGGATCGAAGCGTTCCTCGACGTAGAGCACCGGTGCTCCGCCGGAGCGGATGACGTAGCCGCGCCAGACCGCCCTCCCCGTGCCGGCGCGCTGGGCCTCGGTCCCCCGGTGCCACGGGGAGCGGCCGGACGCCACGAGTTCCCGCTCGTAGTCCGCCGCGTACGGCGCCAGGGTCCGCCCCAGCGGCCGGGAGAGGTCCGCCAGGGCCGCGGCCAGCCGGGGGTCGGCCGCGGCACCGGCCACGACGATGTTCCGCGAGACCGGTGCGCCGTCCGGCGCCGCGAGCTCGGAGTGGCGGACGACGACCTGCGCGTCCCGGTCCAGGCGGAGGATGTCGGCGACACTCCGGCAGACACTCGGGGCGGGGCACCGGTCCTGCCGGAGCACCCGCACCGCCAGGGGGTGCCCGGTCCGCTGCTCCAGGAACTCGGTCGTGGAGCCGGTGTGCTCGACCAGCCGCCTGGTGACCGGATCGGCGAACTCCACCGGTCCGCGTCGGGAGCACAGGTCCAGACCGCATCGCGGTGGGGCTCCTCCGGGGAGGCCGGGGCATCTTCGGCCAGCCGGCGCGGGCCGGAGACTAGCCATCTCCGACTCCCCCTCCCGGTTCCGCGCCCGCGCGCCGGATCTGCGTGAGGTGGGCGAGAAGCTGCTCTCTCGCGTGGTCGTGGATGAAGGGCCCCCAGGAGATCCGCGCTACCCCGAGGTCGGCCAACTCCCGGACGGAGAGCCCACCGGGAAGACACAGGATGTTCACGGGGCCGGGGATCTTCCCCACGAGTTCGCCGACGGTCTCGCGGCCGGACGCGAGAATGGGGAAGACGCAGTCGGCCCCGGCCGCGAGGTAGGCCTCGGCCCGCTGGAGCGTCTCCGCGACCAGTTCCGCCTCCGGTGTTCCCCCGCCGCTGATCCTGTCGCGCAGGAAGGTGTCGATCCGGGCGTTGACCACCAGGGGGGTGTCGCCCGCCGCCGCCCGGATTCCGGCGATGCGCTCGGCCTGCTCCTCCACGTCGGCGAGGGATCCTCTCGCGTGCAGGCTGTCCTCGATGTTGCAGCCGGCGGCGCCGACCTCGGTCAGCCAGCGGACGATCTCCTCGGCCCCGAGTCCGTAGCCGCCCTCCAGGTCGACGGTGACGGGCAGCGGCACCGAACGGACGATCCGGGCGGCGGCGGCCAGCATCTCGTCCCGGGGCGCGCTCTCCCGTCCGCCGTACCCCAGCGTGGACGCGATACCGTCGCTGGTGGTCGCCACGGCGGAGAAGCCCGCGGCCTCGGCGGCACGGGCGCCTGTCACGTCCCACACGGTGGGCAGCAGCAGAGGGCCGCTCCCATCGCTGTGGAGTCTCCTCAGTTCCTGCGCTTTCGAATTCATCCGTTGAGTTTCTCCGGATTCCTGTTCACCCAGTTCGCGATCTGGATACGGGACGAGCACTGCAGCCTGCGCATGACCTCCCGTACGTGGTTGATCGCCGTCCACTCGGCGATCCCCAGGTGTTTCGATATCTCCCGGTTGGTCAGCCCGTCCGCCACCAGTTCGGCCACCTGTCTCTGCCGCGGGGTCAGGATGGAGGGGTGGTCGCGCATCATCGAATCCCGACGGAGGGCGACGCCTCCCCGCACGCTCCTCTCGGCCGCTTTCTCCCGAACAAAGGTACGCATGGTGTTGAGAAACGTGAACCTGGGGCGGTTCTGCGAGTCGTGGCTGGCCCGGAGGAAATTCCGCTCTATCAGCATCCGCAGGAAGTGGTCGGCCCTCTCCGAGGACTCGCCGATGATTTCGCGCGCGCCGTCGAAGGTGAATTCCTCGTGTCCGCCGAGTTGCACCAGGATTCTTCGCGCCTCGACCGGGAGCGCACGGTAGTGCCCTTCCAGCGCCTCGCGCATACTGCTGTGGCGCAGGGACACCGAGCCCGAGCCGCTGCTGAGTATCCCGATACCGTTCCGGATGCGCCGGTGCAGCGGTTCCGCTCCCAGGATCCGCAGCAACGGGGCCGCGAACTCGATGGCCAACGGCAGCCCGTCCAGGTCGTGCAGGAGTTCGGTGACCGCCGTCCGGTACTCGGCGGTCATCCCCGAGACGCGGAAGCTGCCGGACCTCTGCGCGAGGAGCCGTGTCGAGGGGGCGGCGAAGAACTCTTCGGCGGTCGCGCCCGGCCCCTTCGGCGGCAGGGGAAGCGGCTGCAGTTCGTAGATCCGCCCCTGATAGAGGCTGACCGCCTCCCGGCTCGTCACCAGCAGGCTGAGGTTCGGGTCGCGCGCGAGGAGCCCCGTCATGACCCGGGTGATCCCCTGGTCGGCGGAGTCGTAGTTGTCGATCAGGAGGAGCCCGCGTCGCGGGGCGCCGTCCGCCGACAGCGGCACGGGGTGCCGGTCGGCGAGTTCGGCGAACGCCCTCAGCCTCTCCTCCGAGTCGGTGGCGGAGGCGCAGTCGAAGAGGTGGACTCCCCGTGGGAAGACCTCCTCCAGGCCGTACGCCACCGCCAAGGCCAACCGGCTCTTGCCGCAGCCCACCGGACCGGTGATGACCGTCGGATCCTTCCCTGAAGCGATGCCGTGGGAAAGCTCATCCAGCTCCCTTTCGCGCCCGATCATGGGAGGAAGGGCGTCGATCAGCTTTTTCATATCACCAGACGTCAACGGTCGCAGAACGGGGGGAAACGGATCCATCAAAGGCACTCGTCATCCGATTGGCACGGCTCTCCAAGGGAAATCGGCACGCTACGAAAGCACTTTCGGAACTGCCCTCCCCCCCCAGCAGAGAACACACTCCGACACTGGCCGTTGCGCATTCTACACGCCAGAAACAAAAAAAGAATAATAGTTTAAAACAAAACAAAAATTACTCTTAGTAACATGGATGTTACACACAGATCGGTGTCTCCACCTGGAGATACTTCGAGGGCTTTCTCGAAAAAAGACACAAATGCCCGATTCGCCACCTATGAGAAGATTGACGCATCTCTCCGGTGTCCGCTTCCGGCCAGAAATGACCGATATACGGTCGTCAGAACAGGGACGATTTCTCCCCGCCGAATAGGCGGCCTCCACGGTGGGACCGAACGGCCGTCCACCGCCCGCTCCCCTCCGCCGCCCCGCCGGGCGGCTGCTCACCGAACTTTGATGACGGGGTCCGCGTGAGGCCGTGTGGCCGGAGTGCGGGTGGGTCGGCGCCCGGGAGCGCCTCCCCACTCCTGCGCCAGCCCACCCCCTCCGGCGGACGTGTCCTCACAACGCGTCTCGCCCGCCCCCACGGGGCTGGGGGTGCAAGACCCTGAGGTTGCAAGACCCCCCGGGGTGGAGGTCACCCGGAAACCGATGCGGCAAAGTCAGGCGGGCCAGGCGTTCCACCCCCTGAAGAAGCCCCCACCACAGAACCGGACCACCAAACCTCGGTCAGTGGGCGACCACGGTGAGCTGCGCGGCGATGCTCTCCGCCCAGTCGTCGACCTCCGCCCAGTCGCGGAAGTCGCCGTAGCGTCCGCCCATCATCCTGTAGATGCCCCGGGCGAACAGCGGAAGGTGTTTCGGCTGGATGGCTCCGGCGAGCAGCCGGTGCTCGCGGGCTCCGACGGCCTGGCGGAGCTCGGGAGTGCCCCTGGGCTCCCCGCCCGCCTGCTCGAACCTTCCGCCGAGGACCCGCGCCAGTCCCACGCTGAACAGCCAGACGGGCCGCTGCGCGAGCGTGTCCGTCTCCCGGCGCGTGAAGTCGACGGCCTCCCTGAGCCAGGAACTGCCGTGTACCGCGCTGCCGAGCACGAAGGCGTCGTAGCGGTCGAGGTCGGCCACGGGTTCGTCCAAGGGGCGAACGTCGACGTCGTGGCCGTGTTCGCGGAGGCGGTCGGCCACCCGCCGCGCGATCCCCTCCGTGGAGCCGTGTGCGCTCGCGTACCCGATCATCACCAGCATTCCGGCACCTCCTGACAGCCGTTGACCGTGTGCTCCCACTACCCGGCGCAGGCCCCGGACCACCTCTCCGGAGCATCCCGCAGAAGGGGGGACAGTCCCGGGCCGCGTATCCGCCGTTCAGGAGGTGTCGCCTCCCCCGCCGGCACGCAGCACGTCCAGGCGGTGTCGGTACTCGTCCTCGTCGATCTCCCCGCGGGCGAACCGCTCCGGCAGGGTCTGCCCGGCCGCGCCGGACCCGCTGCTCCCCCGGTCGGTCCGTGACCGATCCCCTCTGGTGGCCGAACGGAGCAGGGCGATGATGGCCGCGATGAGCAGCAGCCAGAACAGGATCATGGTGACCGTCATGGACACGGCGGCCCACCCGCCCATCCCGTAGCCGTAGTCCCAGTGCATGCCGACCGTTCCTTTCCGGAAGGCAACGGGCCTGCTTCCGCTGTTTCCCGTACGCGGCCGGTCCAACGGGACGAAGGACCCGCGCTCCGTAGACCGACGGCACCCATCACTCGGGCGAAACGGGGCAGTCGCTTCCGTGGACGGCACGAACCCGAGGAGGTGGCTGAGGTGTCCGAGTCGACGGTTCCCACCCGGCGTTATCCACTCCGTGTCAGCGGCACCCTCGACCCGGGGGTGAGCCGCTGGTTGTGGCTGGTCAAATGGCTGCTGGCAATCCCGCACTACATCGTGCTGGCCTTTTTGTGGATCGCCTTCCTCGTGTTGACCGTGGTGGCGTTCTTCGCGGTCCTGTTCACCGGCCGCTACCCGCGGGGAATCTTCACCTTCAACGTCGGGGTGCTGCGGTGGAGTTGGCGGGTCCTGTTCTACGCCTACGGCGTGCTGGGCACCGACCGCTACCCGCCGTTCTCGCTGTCGGCGGACGTCGACTATCCGGCGCAGTTGGAGGTGGGCTATCCGCAGCGGCTGTCGCGGGGCCTGGTCCTGGTGAAGTGGTGGCTGCTGGCGATCCCGCACTACCTGCTGGTGGCGGCCTTCACCGCGGGCGGCGCCCGCGCCCTGGCCGGGGCCACCGGGATGGACGGCCCCGGCCAGGGCGCCCAGGCGGCGCAGGACGGCGTGTGGGTGGTGCAGACCGCGCCCGGTCTGCTGGGCCTGCTGGTGCTGTTCGCGGCCGTCGCGCTGCTGTTCACCGGCGGCTACCCGCGCGGCATCTTCGACTTCCTGCTGGGCCTGCACCGCTGGAGGCTGCGGGTGATCGCCTACGCGGCGCTGATGACCGACGAGTACCCGCCGTTCCGCCTCGACCAGGGCGGCCCCGATCCGGCGGCGCCCGCGCGGACGGAGCAGCCGGGACAGACCGCCTGATCGGGGCATACGGCGCGGGAGTCGCGGGTAGCCGGGCCGCATGCCGTCAACGACGCACGAGGA
This sequence comes from Thermobifida halotolerans, assembly GCF_003574835.2. Classification (NCBI taxonomy): domain Bacteria; kingdom Bacillati; phylum Actinomycetota; class Actinomycetes; order Streptosporangiales; family Nocardiopsidaceae; genus Thermobifida; species Thermobifida halotolerans. Next base: position 4,325,860 of record NZ_CP063196.1, read on the forward strand.
GGAACGGTGAAAGCGGTCGTTTACAAGGAGCCGTACAACGTGGCTGTGGAGGACGTCGACGATCCGCGCATCGAGGATCCGACCGACGCGGTCATCCGGATCACCACGTCGGCGATCTGCGGCTCCGACCTGCACATGTACGAGGGACGCACCGGTGCCACCTCCGGCATGGTGTTCGGCCACGAGAACATGGGGATCGTCGAGGAGGTCGGCCCGGGCGTCGCGAGCATACGCAAGGGCGACCGGGTGGTGCTGCCGTTCAACGTGGCGTGCGGATTCTGCAAGAACTGCATGGCGGGCAACACCGGGTTCTGCCTGACCGTCAACCCGGGTTTCGCCGGCGGGGCGTACGGCTACGTGTCGATGGGTCCCTACCGGGGCGGCCAGTCCGAGTACCTGCGGGTGCCGTTCGCGGACTTCAACTGCCTGCAACTGCCTCCCGGCAACGAGCACGAGGACGACTTCGCGATGCTCGCCGACATCTTCCCCACCGGCTACCACGCCACGGAGCTGGCGCAGGTCAGCCCCGGGGAGACGGTGAGCGTGTTCGGTGCGGGCCCGGTGGGGCTGATGGCGGCCTACTCCGCGATGCTGCGCGGCGCCTCCCGGGTGTTCGTGGTCGACAAGGTTCCGAACAGGCTCCAACTGGCCGAGCGGATCGGCGCGACCCCGGTCGACTTCTCCAAGGCCGACCCGGCGGAGCAGATCAGGGAGCAGACCGACGGCGAGGGCACGGACAAGGGCATCGACGCGGTGGGCTACCAGGCGACCGCGCGCGAGGGCGAGGAGCAGCCCGCGCTCGTGCTCAACACCCTGATCAACTCGGTCCGCCCCACCGGGATCCTCGGGGTGGTCGGGCTGTACGTCACCGAGGACCCGGGCGGCCCGTCGGAGAGCGCGAAGAAGGGCGAACTGCTGTTCGCGATGGGCAAGCTGTTCGAGAAAGGACAGCGGATGGGCACCGGGCAGGCCAACGTCAAGACCTACAACCGGCAACTGCGCGACATGATCATCGCCGGGCGGGCCAAGCCGAGCTTCGTGGTCTCCCAGCGGGTCCCGCTCCAGCGGGCCCCCGAGGCCTACGAGCGTTTCGACAAGCGGGAGGAGGGCTGGACCAAGGTCCTGCTCAAGCCCCGCCAGGGCGACTGAGGAGGCGCGTCGTGAGCGTGACACTGGCACAGGCCCGAAGCGTCATCGAGGCGGGCGAGGCCAAGGCGGCCGAGATCGGGCAGCCGATGAACATCGCGGTCGTGGACGCGGGCGGCAACCTCGTCGCGCACGCCCGGATGGACGGCGCGTGGATCGGCAGCATCGACATCTCGATCAACAAGGCCTACACGTCGCGGGCGTTCGACATCGCCACGAAGGATCTGGCCGAGCACTCGCAGAGCGGCGGACAGTTCTTCGGCATCCACGCCTCCAACCGCGGCCGCGTGATGATCTTCGCGGGCGGGATTCCGCTGCGGCGGGACGGCGCGGTCGTGGGCGCGGTCGGCGTCAGCGGCGGCACCGGGGAGCAGGACCAGGCTGTGGCCGAGGCGGCGGCGGCAGTTTTCTGAGGGATGTCCACAGGCTGTGGACAGGGGCGGGCACTCCCGGGACGGCGGCGGGGGCACCCGCCCTGTTTCGACTCCGGAAGGGGAGGAAATGGACGAGCACAAGGGATCCGACATCATCAGGGACTGGCCGGAGGAGTCGCGCGAGGCCGCCCAGTTGGTCATCGACGCCCACGGCGAACCGCACGAGGCGACCCCGTCGCTGCTCAACTGGTACGGCGTGGGACCGTGGAAGCGGGTGACGGCGTCCCGCACGTTCCACGAGCACCACTTCCCGGTCCCGCACATCGACTCGGTGGAGTCGTCCGTGGACTACCGGGTGCCGCCCGAGAGGTGCGCGGATCTCGCCCGGTTCGACGGGAGTGTCGTCGTCGAGCGCACCGCGGGCGAGGTCTCGGCCCGCTGCCACGACGAACAGGCGAACTTCCTGGCCCTCAACCTCATGCACGACATCGTCACGGGTCTCAGGAGCGCCGAGCAGGCCCGGAACTACTACGCCAAGGCGTTCCTGGACTATCGGCGCAAGGAGCCCACACCCTACATGGACAGGCTCCAGTTCCGCCCCGACGGCAACACCGCCGATCCCGACGAGCGGGTCCTGTCCGACGAGGACCTGCAGCGGGCGGTCGAGGAGGGACGGCGGAAGGGGTGACGAGGGCCCCGTGGTCCCGGTGGCGGGTGTCCCTGCGCCGGGACCGGTGCCGCCGTGGCCTGTGGGGCCGGAGGGCGTTGGGCGTCCCGGGGGCCGAAGCGCCGGGCGGGGTTTCGCTCCGGGGAAGCGGGTAGCCGCAGGACACGATCAGCGATGAGGGGAGTGACCCATGGCGGTCCTGAACGACACCGAGGCGCTCAGGAAGATCCTCAACACTGTGGAGTTCCCCGCGAGCAGGGACGACGTCCTCGCCCACGCCGAGAACGCGGGCGCGTCCCGGGAGATCCTCAGCGCGCTGCGCGCGATGCCGCCCGCCACCTACGCCGAGGCGGACGAGGTCATGCGCGCGGTCCCGACGGCCACGGCGACACCGGGGCGGCGCCGTCCGGGTGGCTGACCCGGCGGTCCTCCCGGTGTCCGGCCCTCCGACCGGAGGCCGCGGCCGTCAGGACGGCGCCAGGATCTTGAGTGCGGTGTTCCAGTTGAAGTCCTCCAGCGCGGGATTGGCCTGGAGTGTCATCAGCAGGAACTGGAATCCTTCGAGTTCGCGGGCGCGGCGCAGCGGCCCCGCGTCGATGGGGCGCAGTTCCGCGGCGGTCACCAGTTCGGCCATCGCGGTCTTGGCCTCCTCGGAGTCGCCCGCGACGAAGACGTCCAGCCGCTGACCGGCGACCTCGCCCACGGCCAGGGTGGCGGCGAAGGTGGTGTTGAACGCCTTGACCACGGTGGCCCCCTCCGCGGCGAGACCGGCGATCGTCTCGGCGGCGGAGGTGTCCGGGGGAACGGCCAGGGAGTCGAAGGTCGAGAAGTCGACGGGGTTGCTGATGTCCACGACGATCTTGCCGGACAGGGCCCTGCCGTAGGAGGCGACGAGGTCCTTGGCTGCGTCGAAGGGCACCGCGAGCACGACGATGTCCCCCTCGGGTTCCTGGCCGACGGGTCCGGCGAGGATGTCCCCGCCGAGCCGGGCGGCGAGTTCGCGTGCCCTCTCCGCCTCACGGTCGAGGAGTTGGAGCCTTCGTGCCGCGGCGAGGACGCGGGTGCCGATGGCCGCGCCCATGTTGCCGGTGCCGATGATCGTGACGTCGGTCATGGGAGCCTCCCTCGCGGGATGGGTGGCGGGGCGGCGGTCCTCTCGTGTCCCCGTCCGTTCCGGAGGGTCGCCCAACGATCGGGGCGGACACGGACCGCCTGGTCAGGGCACGGCTACCCGGTCCGGCCGAAGGCAACCGCCCCGCCCGGCCGAGCGCGGCCGGTGTGCGGCGGCTACTCCCGGTCCGGCAGGTCGGCGAGGTCCTCCTCGCCGCGCGCCAGGTGGGCGAGCACGGTCTCGCTGATCTCGGCGAGCGTGTCGAGCTGCCGGGGGGTGAGCAGGTCGAGGAACTCGGCGCGCAGCCGCGCGGTGTACTCGGGAGTGGCCCTCTCGACGGCGCAGCGGCCCTTGTCCAGCAGGCAGACCACGGCGCTGCGGGCGTCGGCGGGGTTGGGCTCGCGGCAGAGCAGTCCCCGTTGCGCCATGCGGCGGATCTGGTGGGACAGGCGGCTCTTCTCCCAGCCCAACGCGCAGCGCAGGTCCAGGGCGCGCAGTCTTCCCCCCGGACTCGCCTGGAGGGCGAACAGCACCTCGTAGTCGGCCCAGGACAGCCCGGCGTCCTGGTGGAGTCCCTGGTGCAGACGTGCCAGCAGCGCGGAGCTCATGCGCTGGTAGCCGGTCCAGGCACGGAGTTCACGCGCGTCGAGGGGGGAGCCGTCGCCCATGTCCCCAGGATAGTTGAGGTTGACAGGTCATCCAGTTGTGGACGGTTGCCCGCCCTGTCCGAGGAGCCAGTAGGTGACGGTCATGCCGACGAACGCCGCGCCCAGACCGGCGGCGAGGTTCGCGCCGGCATTGAGCAGGGCGTGCCACCGGGCGCCGCCGCGCAGCAGTCGCAGCGTCTCGTATCCGAAGGTGGAGTAGGTGGTCAGCGCGCCGCACAGGCCGGTGCCGAGCAGCGCCACGGCCGCCGCGGGCAGCGGCAGGGCGGTCAGTACGCCGATGAGCAGGCAGCCGAGGGTGTTGACGCACCACGTCCCCCAGGGGAGCGCCGAGCCGTGGCGGGCCTGGACCACGCGGTCGAGCAGGTAGCGCAGCGGCGCACCGACGGCCGCTCCCACGGCGACCAGCAGCGCCGTCACGACGTGCCCCCTCGTGCGGCGACCCGGTCGAGCAGCGCGGCGGTGGCGGTGCTCGCCGCCCACACCGCGACCAGCGCGCCCGCCAGGTTGGCGGCCAGGGAGAGCAGTGCGACCCGCGGGTGTCCGGCGGTGAGGGCGGCCGTGGCGTCGGTGACGGAGGCGGAGAAGGTGGTGTAGCCGCCCAGCACGCCCACGCCCAGGAAGGGGCGGAGCAGCGGGTGGGTTCCCGGCCGACGCGTGATCACCTCCATGAGGACGCCGATCAGCGCGCAACCGGTCACGTTGACCAGGAACGTCGCCCAGTCCACGGTTGCGGGGGCCTGCGGCAGCGCGACGAGGACGGCGTGGCGCGCCAGCGCGCCCAGCATGCCGCCCGCGGCCACGGCGGCCACCGCCGGCCAGAGTCTCCCCCCGGTTCCGGAGGACGGGACGGGAACACCGGAGTCGGCCGCCTCCGTTCCTCCCCGGTCTGCCACGTCGGCTTCCTCACTCCTGCGGGTTTCGGGTACCGACAGGTACGGTACCTGCCCTGTGACCGCGGCGACTTCGCACATAAGTTGATGCGTCATCCAAATCGGATAAGGTTGATCCGTCAACAGATCCGACGTCCGAGAGCGGCGGGACCGCTTCCGGGCCGACCTCATCGGGGGCGACCACCCTTGACCGACTACGGCCACGAACTGCGATTCGGCACCTTCCTCACCCCGACCAACCAGGCTCCCGAGCGTGTGGTCGCGCTCACCCAGCTCACCGAGCAGGTCGGACTGGACCTGGCGACCTTCCAGGACCACCCCTACCAGTCCGCGTTCCTGGACACCTGGACCCTGCTGTCCTACCTGGCCGCCCGCACCGAACGCATCAGCCTGGCGGGCAACGTGCTCAACCTGCCGCTGCGCCAGCCCGCCGTCCTGGCGCGCAGCGCCGCCAGCCTCGACCTGCTCAGCGGGGGACGGATCGAACTGGGCCTGGGCGCGGGCGCGTTCTGGGACGGCATCGAGGCCATGGGCGGGCGGCGGCTCACCCCCGGACAGGGGGTGACGGCGCTCGCCGAAGCCATCGAGATCATCCGGGGCATCTGGGACGCGGACGAACGCCGCGCCCTGCGCGTCGAGGGCAGGCACCACCGGGTGGCGGGCGCCAAGCGCGGCCCCGCGCCCGCCCACGACATCGGGATCTGGCTGGGCGCCTACAAACCGCGCATGCTCCGCCTGGTCGGCCGCATGGCCGACGGCTGGCTCCCGTCGGCGTCCTACCTGTCCGACCTCGGCGACCTCGCCAGAGGCAACGCGGTCATCGACGAGGCGGCCGCCGGGGCGGGCCGCTCTCCCGACGCCATCCGCCGCCTGCTCAACATCAACGGCGTGTTCGCCCGCTCGAACAACGGCTTCCTCAACGGACCGGTCGAGCAGTGGGTCGAGGAGCTCGCCGAACTGGCACTCGATGACGGGGTGAGCGTGTTCGTCCTCGGCGCCGACCACCCGGAGACGATCCAGCGGTTCGGCGAGGAGGTCGCCCCGGCGGTCCGGGAACTGGTCGCCGCGGAACGGTCCCGGCCCCGCCCGCCCGAGGGACCGGGCGCGGCCCTCGTCATGGACGTCCCCGCGGCCGCCGAGGAAGCCGAGCACGTCCCGGCCGCCGCCCCCGCACAGGACCGGTACGAGCGGCTGGGCGTCTTCCCCACCCCCGACGACGGAACCCGGCTCAGCCCCAGAAGCGGGGAACTGTGGGACGAGAGCACCCGGCCCACCCTCCCCGACCGTCCCGGCCCCGAGGGCGGCTACGACGACACCGGCCGCGCCCTGGGCCAGCACCTCGTCGACGTCCACGACCACCTGCGCGAGGAGCTCGCCCGGCTCCGGGACCTCGTCGACCGGGTCCGGGCGGGCGCGCTGAGCGCGGGGGACGCCCGCTCGGCCATCAACCAGATGACCCTGCGGCAGAACGACTGGACCCTGGGCGCCTACTGCGCCTCGTACTGCCGGGTGGTCACCCAGCACCACACACTGGAGGACTCCTCGATCTTCCCGCACCTGCGCGCCCAGGAGAAGGAACTGGAACCGGTCATCGACCGGCTCACCGAGGAGCACCACGCGATCCACCGGGTCCTCGACGACGTGGACCGCGCCCTGGTGGCGTTCATCAACCGGTCGGACGACTTCGCCCCGCTCCAGGAGGCGGTCGACGTGCTGACCGACGTCCTGCTGTCGCACCTGTCCTACGAGGAGCGGGAACTGGTGGAACCGCTGGCCCGCTACGGCTTCTACGCGGGGCAGGTCGGTTCGCCGCGGCGGCGCTGACCCGGTCTCCGGCCGCCCCTCCCCACACGGGGCGGCCGGAGGGGCGGTCTACTCGCCGCCCGGTTCGCGGTGGTGCCGTACCACCGCGACGGGGGCGGAGGAGCGGTGCAGCACCGACTGGCTCACCGAGCCGAGGAGCAGCCCGGCGACGCTTCCCCGGCCGTGGGAGCCCACGACCACCAGGTCGGCGTACTCCCCGGCGTCGAGCAGCGCCTGGACGGGGTGCTCGTAGACGACACGGACCCCCACCGGGACGTCGACGCCCTCCTCCGAACGCACCCTGTCGATCAGTTCGTCGATGTGCTTCTTCGTGCGTTCCTCGAACACGTCGAAGTTCATGGTGTATCCGGCGGCGGTCAACGCCATCGGGTCGAGGGGCGCCGGAAGCTGCCAGCCGTGCACCACGGTCAGGGAGCCGTCCATGCGCGCGGTCTCCCGCAGCGCGAAACGCAGCGCCTCGCCGGAGACCTCGGAGCCGTCCACGCCCACCACGACCTGACAGCCGTGCACGCGCGCGGCGTCCGCCCCGGGCGGGACCACGACGACGGGGCAGGCCGCCCCGGCACTGACGCCCACACTCGTCGACCCCAGCAGCAGCGAGACGAGCGTTCCGTGCCCGCGCGTCCCCACGACCAGCAGTTCCGCCGCCTCGGAGACGGTGACGAGAGTGCGGACCGCTCCCCCCTCGAACGCCGCGGTCCGCACGTGCAACCCGGGGTGGGCGGCGCGCGCCCGTGTCTCGGCCTCGGTCAGCATCGCGCTGACGCGCTCCCCGCTGTCCGCGATCTCCGGGCCGAAGGGGTCGACCATCGCGTACACGATCCGCAGTCCGGTGCCGCGCTCCACAGCGGCGCGTGCCGCCCAGTCGAGCGCTCCCCGGCTTGCCTCGGATCCGTCCACGCCCACGACGACCCCGAACCGGGTGTACTCGCCGCTCCGCTCCACCAGTCGTTCCACGCTCTCCGTCGCCACCCGAGCCTCCGTTCTCCGGCTTTTCTGTCCCTCACCCTGTGCTATCCCGGAACGCTCCTCAGCAGACAGTGCCCATCGGAAGCGACAGAACAGGACGTTTGTCCTCCAATTCCCCGAATCCAGGGCGTTTCGCCAGGCGGCGGGGAGGACCTCAGCCCCGGACACCCGATCCGAACGGCCCCGCTACGTACCCGGCCGCAGTGAGCATGATCAGGGAGAAAAGGGTTAGTCGCGCTTGTGAGAGACACAGTGGGAGGACTCGTGAACGTCAGGGACCAAAGGGCCCAGGGCGACCTCGGCCGCCGGGTGGCCTACCGCCGCGCCGAACTCGGCCTCTCCCAGGAGGAGGTGGCCGAACGCGCGGGCATGGCCGCCGGCTACATCGACTATCTGGAGCGCAACCCGCCCAACCTCAGCCGGGGCGCGCTCACCCGCCTGGCCGACGCGCTGCGCACCACCCCCGACACGCTGCTGGGTGCGGGCTTCGAGGAGCCGGAGGGCGCGCGCGTCACCCACATTCCCCGACCGCAGTTGCGTGAGATCGACTCCCAGGAGTGCCTGGAGTTGATCAAGGCCGGAGGGGTGGGCCGCGTCGCCTTCACCGTGCCGGGCGAATCGGCGCCCACGGTGCTGCCGGTCAACTTCCTCGTGCACAACGAGAGCATCGTCTTCCGCACCACGGGCCACGGGGTCATCGCCGAACACGCGACCGACGGGTACATCTCCTTCGAGGTGGACCGGTTCGACGGCGCGACCAGCGAGGGGTGGAGCGTACTCGTGATCGGCCGCGCCCGCCCGATCCGCGACCCGCTGGACCTGTCGCGGCTGCGGGAGACCGCATCGGTCCAACCGTGGGCGGCCGGGGAACGGGACCTGTTCGTCACCATCGTTCCCAAGAAGATCACCGGACGCCGCGTCGCCCGCGAGACACCGGGGTGAGGTCCGGCGCCGCCCGTCCGTTCCCCCGTGACATCCCCTGTGGAGACAGGGAATCCGCACCCGGCCCTCCCCATGGGCCCGGCCGTGGGCCTAGGGTGCCTGGTGGACCTGTCGAGCGGACGTGAGGAGAGACACCGGCGATGCCCGATTCCCAACAGCTCCCCATCGTGGCCGGGGTGGACGGCTCGGCCAACAGCGACCGTGCGCTCGACTGGGCCGTCTCCCAGGCGACCCGGTCGCGCCGACCACTGCGTGTGATGCACGTCCCCGAACCGGGACTGTTGGCCCACTTCGGTTTCCCGCCGAAGGGGGATTCCGCCGAACGCGCGGTCCGGGCGGCTCGGGAGCTCGTCGACTCCCGCGTCGCCCGCGTCCGCGAGGCGGCCCCGGACCTCGCGGTCTCCGGAGAGGTGATCGAGGGGCCGCGCAACCGCTGCCTGGAGGACCAGAGCCGCGCCGCCCATCTGCTGGTGCTGGGAGCACACGGGCTCGGCGGCGTGGAGTCGCTGGTCACGGGATCGACCACGCTGAACCTGGCGGTCCACGGCTCCTGTCCGATCGTGGTGGTCCCCAAGGAGACCACCACCACGACGGTCTCCCGGGTGGTCGCGGGCACCGACGTGTCCAAGGCGTCGCTTCCCGCCGTCGACCTGGCTTTCGCACAGGCCCGTCTGTGGGAGGCGGCACTGCGCATCGTGGTGGCGTGGGAGTCGTCGGCGTTCGCCTGGCCTGCGGACCAGGACGAGGGGTGGCCCGTCGACCAGGAGCCGTCCCCGGAGCAGGCCCGCGCCCGCATCGCGAACTTCCTGGCCGCCAAGGAGGCCGAGTACCCGAACGTGCCGGTGGAGAAGGAGATCGTGCCGGGCGCGGCGGTCCCCGTGCTGGTCGACGAGAGCGACCGGGCGGATCTGCTCGTGGTGGGGTCCCACGGCCACGGGCACGGCATCATGGAGTCGCTGAAGGACCTCGGATCGGTCAGTCGCGGGGTGCTGCGCCACGCGCGCTGCCCGGTGGCGGTCGTCCCCGTGCACTCGGGGAGCACCTCCACCGAATGACCGGCCGCCGCGCGGTCCGGGTGGGGACCGGGGAAAACCTGCGCCGAATGAGGAGGACGGGGCTCGATGACGGAAACCACTGACCCGATTCGGGTCTTCCTGGTCGACGACCACGATGTGGTACGGCGCGGCGTGGCGGCCTTCCTGGAGTCGGAGGGCGACATCCGGGTGGTCGGGGAGGCGTCGACCGCGGCCGACGCGGTCTCCCGGATTCCCGCGGCACGCCCGGACGTGGCCGTGCTCGACGTGCGCCTGCCCGACGGCAGCGGAGTCGAGGTGTGCCGGGAGGTGCGCTCCCGGCTTCCGGGACTGGCGTGCCTGATGCTCACCTCCTACTCCGACGACGAGGCCCTGTACCAGGCGGTCATGGCCGGGGCCGCCGGGTACGTGCTCAAGCAGATCCACGGCGCGGACCTGGTGGGCGCGGTGCGCACCGTCGCGGGCGGCGGCTCGCTGCTCGACCCGCAGAGCACGGCCCGGATCATGGAGCGCATCCGCGACCGGTCGGAGCGCGAGGATCCGCTGGCCCGCCTGTCGGAACAGGAGCGCCGCATCTTCGACCTCATCGGTGAGGGGCTGACCAACCGGCAGATCGGCGAGCGCATCTTCCTCGCGGAGAAGACGGTGAAGAACTACGTCTCCAGCATCCTGGCGAAACTGGACATGCAGCGCCGCACCCAGGCCGCCGCCTACGCCGCCCAGTTGAAGGCGGAGTCCTCCCAGCGCCGCGCCGAGTGACGCCCCTTCCAGTTCCCGGAGGAGAAGAGCATGGCCAGAACCGACAACGCGCTGATCGTGGCCGCGGTCGACGGCACGGAGCCCAGTCTGCGCGCTCTCGACTGGGCGGCGCGGGAGGCACGGCTGCTGGGGCGGAAGCTGCGCGTGGTGCACGCGTTCGACTGGCCGCTGCACTACCGTGTGCCGCGCGGCCTGCCCGGGTTCGACATCGACGAGTTCGCCCGGCGGGTGGTGCACGAGGCCGTGGACCGGGTGCGGGAGCGGGAGCCGGAGGTCGAGGCGGAGGCGCTGCACATCGTCGGCACGGTGGGGCCCACGCTGCTGCAGCAGTCGGAGAACGCGCACCTGATCGTGGCGGGCTCCCGGGGGCTGTCGGGGCTTCGCGCGGTGGTTCTCGGTTCGGTCGGCGTGCAGTTGGCCGCCCTGGCGGAGTGCCCGGCCGTCATCGTCCCCGACCGGGATCCGGGCGCGGAGACCGGGCGTGTGGTGGTGGGCGTGGACGGCTCCCCGTCCGCGCTGGCCGCGACCGACCGGGCGTTCGTGGAGGCCGAGGCGCGGAGGGCGACGCTGCGCGCGGTGGCCGTGGCGGGCAGCGCCTCCCACGGGGTCTTCGCCGCGCTGGAGACCCCCGAGGGCCCCGGCTCCCCGGAACGTGAGGCGGCCGTGGCGGAGGCCCGCCGCCGCCTGTCGGAGTCCCTGGCGGGGCAGCGGGAGCGCCACCCCGGCGTGTACGTGGAGGAGGAGGTCCTGCCCGGCCACCCCGCCGAGGTGCTGATCGACGAGTCGGAGTACGCCGACCTCGTGGTGGTCGGCTCACGGGGCCGCGGCGGCTTCACCGGCATGCTCCTGGGCTCGGTCAGCCAGACCCTGCTGTCCCACTCCCACTGCCCGGTGATGGTGGTCCACGCGGCCAAGTCGTGATCCCGGCACCGGAGGGCGGCCCCGCGTGCTCTTCCGCCCCGGTGCCGCTCTCGGCCACGGGGACCTCCAGCCGTCAGACCTCGAAGACCTGGAGTTCCAGGTCCCTGGCGAGTGCGTCGACCAGGGTGGGGAGCTGGTCGGGGGCCAGTTGCAGACAGAGGCGTATGCTAGGTGCCTTCTCACGATGGGCCTCCCTCGCGAGAGTCCGGCCAAAATCAATGATCTGCTCCAAGCTCGCATGGACCGAAAGACGATCTTGAAGTCTGAGCGTCCGCCGTTCCTCTTGGTAGTGCTTGACGGGTCAGTGCTAAGCCGCCCAGTGGGAGGAAGAAGGGTCATCCACGAACAGCTTGGCCACCTTCTAGATCTGGGCGAACGTCCGAACGTCTCTCTACAGGCCATCCCATTTGAGACTGAGCGCCCCCCTGGCCTGTTTCATGCGTTTTCCCTGTTCATGGTGACCAACCAAGGAACAGTGCTGTACACAGAGACTCGACACTCCGGCACACCCACCGATGATCCGGGCATAGCGGCCGATTCCGCTCGACACTACGGAGATCTTCGGGGAGCTGCTCTGCCCCAAGAGGCGTCCCTTCAGCTCATCGCACAAGCTCAGCAGGAGTCTTCGTGAGTACCCACGATCTGAACTGGCACAAGTCCAGCCACAGCAATCCCAGTGGTGGACACTGTGCCGAAGTCGCGGAGACTCCGCGTGCGGTGCTGGCGCGTGACACGCAGTATCGGGAGCTGGGGCATCTGGACTTCACGCCCGGTGAGTGGACGGCGTTTCTGGCCGAGGTCAGGGCGGGGCGTCTGTAGCTGGTCCGCTTGCTGGTTCTTTGCACCCTCGGGGTCCTCGCCTCGGGGGTGTTGTCATGTGTGGGGGTGGTAGGTGTCGGCGAGTCGGGCGGGGTCGGCGCGGTAGGCGGTGCGTACCACCATGCGGGGTGCCGCCGTGGTCTAGGTGTGCTGTTCTGGACGAGGACGATTCCGACGGGGTCACCCAAGACGGTGCGCTCAACGGTGACGGCTTCGGTGGGGTCGGTGTCGAGCATGGGCGCGACGGCGGGCGGCGCGGTCCGCGTGCGGTCAAACGCCCGTTGCCGCCGTACGCCCATCGCGGACTGCGGCACTTCCCCACCTCGCCGCTGGCCGATCGCGGTCAGAGCGCTCTCAGGACTCACTGAGGTTTGACGGTCGCCTTCGCGACGGACACCGGCCGTGCGGAGAAGAGGGGGCGGCTGATCGGCCCAGGGCATTCCACACCGACCCCCGCGGTGGGACACCACCGGTTGCCCGTGGTGGCCCGCCCCGAACGCGGGGGTGGAATGCCTCGCCTTTCCCCGGTCTCTCCGAAAAGAACCCGCGCCCGCCGCAGAACCGAACACTCACACCTCGGTCAGAAGCGGATGGGGCACGCCAGCGTGTCCGTGACCACGAACGGCTGCGGGCACCTGATGCCGGGCTCAGCCGATGACCCGCGCTCGCCGTGGATGACGTGCTCGGTTCCGGACTGACGGGGGGCGCTCCGGACCAGTGCGGTGGCACAAACGGCGACACCCGTCCGCTGCGGCTCCCTGAACTGGGAGAACCCGGCGGACGGGCGTTACCTGTTCCTATCGCCAAGATCAACGGGGTCAGGCCGGGGGAGGCGGTCGGGTGGCGGGTGGTGTCTCGGCCGCGAGGCGCGGCAGCCCCGACCGCCGCTCCAGTCCCGGAGGGACTGCCACCACCCCGCGGCGCCTCACCTCCGAACCCCTCCACGACCATGCACCCACGCCAAAGCTGCCGGGCCTCCCGGCCGACAACCGCACGGCATCGGCTCCCGGCGGCGAGCCGACGCCCGCGCCCTCACCCGCCCCCAGACCGTCCTGACCGCCCTCGGTACCCCCGCTGACCCGCGATCACCGTCGCGAGGCCAGCGCCCGGCGGATCGCCTTCTCGATCTCGACCACCACCAGCACGCTGAACGCCACCGCCACGATCCGCCACCACGCGTCGGCGTCCAACGGCTCCACGCGCAGCAGGATCTGGGTGGGCGGGAAGTACAGCGCCGCCACGTGCAGCACGAACGTGCCGATCGTGGCCGCCACCAGGAGCGGGTTGTGGTACGGCGGCACCCGCAGCACCGACTGGGTGGCCGAACGGGCGTTGCCCGCCTGGAACGCCATGAACACCACCATGGTCGTCAGCGCCACCGTCTGCGCCGCCGTCAGCGATCCGCTGCGGTCCCACTCCCACCAGAACAGCGCGAGCGTGCCGATCGCCATCACCACACCGGTCACCCCGATCCGCTGCCACAGCAGCGGCGAGACGATGCCCTCCCGGGCGGAGCGCGGCGGCCTGCGCAGCAGGTCCGGTTCGGCGCGCTCGAACACCAGCGCGATGTCCTGGAGCGCGCTGGTGACCAGGTTCAGCCACAGCAACTGGGCGGGCACCATGAGCAGCGGCCAGCCCAGCAGGGTGGAGACGGTCAACGCCACTACCATCGCCGCTCCCGTGGACACCAGGAAGAACACGGCGCGCCGAATGTTGTCGAAGGTGACGCGCCCCTCCTCGACCGCGTGCACGATCGTGCTGAAGTTGTCGTCGGCGAGCACGATCTCCGACGCCTCACGCGCCACGTCGGTGCCGCCCCTGCCCATCGACACCCCCACCGACGCCGCCTTCAACGCGGGCGCGTCGTTGACGCCGTCCCCGGTCACCGCGACGACCTCGCCGTTGGCCTCCAACGCGCGCACCAGGCGCAGCTTGCCCTCCGGCGGGATCCGGGCGTAGACGTTGACATCGGCGACCGCCGCGCGCAACCGCTCGCCGTCCAGGTCAACGATCTGGTCGTAGGTCAGCACGGGGGCGTCCGGCTCGCAGATGCCCAGTTCGGCGGCGATCGCGCGGGCGGTGACCCCGTGGTCGCCGGTGATCATGACCACGCGTATGCCCGCCTCGCGGCAGGCCCGCACCGACTCGCGGGCGCCCTCACGCGGCGGGTCCATGATGCCGACCAGGCCGAGCAGCACCATGCCGGACGGGTCCTTCGGGTCGACGGGAGCCGTCCCCGGCTCGTACGGCCTGCTCATCGCCAACGCCAGCAGCCGCAGCCCCTCCGCGGCCATCCGCTCCCCCGCCGCGTGCAGGTCCTCGGGGCGCACCGACTCCACCCCGGACTCCCCCGCCTGGCCGTCGCACATCGCCAGAACCCGCTCGGGGGCGCCCTTGACGAAGAGAACCTCCCGGTCCCCCCAGCGGCGCGCCGTGGCCGAGAAACGGCGGGCCGGTTCGAAGTGCACCTCGGCCGTCTTCGGGAACATCACGTCCCGTGCCGCGCGCAGCAGCCCCGCGTTGTGGGCGGCGTCCAGCAGCGCCACCTCGGTGGGATCGCCGTGTGCCTGGCGGTGGACGCCCTCTCCGCGCACCGTGGCCTCGTTGGTCAGCGCCCCACACAGCAGCAACAGCAGATAGGGGTCAACGTGTTCGGGGTCCTCGGCGGTGATGTCGCGGCGGTGGGGCCGCACCGCCGCCGGACCGATCCGCCCGTCCACCGGACTCCACAGCCGCCGCACGGTCATCCGGTTCTCGGTCAGGGTTCCCGTCTTGTCCGAGCCGATCACGGTGGCGCTGCCCAGGGCCTCCACCGCGAGCATCCGCCGCACGACGGCGTTGCGGCGGGCCATCCGGGTCACCCCGATCGCCAGCGCCACGGTGAGCACGATCGGCAGGCCCTCGGGCACCGCCGCGACCGCGAGCGCCACCGCCACCAGCAGCAACTCCATCGGGTCGCCGCCCCGCAGCAGCCCGATGGCCATGACCAGGATCGCGGAGGCCACCGCCGCGACCGCGATGATCCGCGACAGCCTGCTCATCCGCTCCTTGAGCGGGGTGGCCGTCTCCGGTGCGCCCTTGATGAGTCCGGCGATCGCGCCGAGCTCGGTCCGGGCGCCGGTGGCGTACACCACGCCCGTGCCGCGTCCGCTGGCGACCATCGTCCCCGAATGCCCCACGCTGAGCCGGTCGCCCAGCCCCACCTCGGGGGCCACCGCCTCGGTGGACTTGGTGACCGGTTCGGACTCGCCGGTCAACAGCGACTCGTCCACCTCCAGGGCGTGCGCCTCGACCAGGCGGATGTCGGCCGGTATCCGACTGCCCGACTCCACGAGCACCACGTCGCCCGGCACCAGGGCGGCGCTCTCCACCTCGAGGCGGCGGCCGTTCCGGACGACGTGGGCGTGCGGCTGGCTCAGGCTCATCAGCGCCCGCACCGCCTGTTCGGCCCTGCGTTCCTGGACGAACCCGATGACCGCGTTGACCAGCAGCGCCACCGCGATCACCGCCGCGTCCAGCCACTCCCCGAGGACGGCGGTGAGCACGAACGCGAACAGCAGGATGGCGATGACCGGACTGGCGAACTGGCGCAGGAACACCACGGCGGCGGACGTGGGAGGCGTCTCCTCCAGCGCGTTGGGGCCGTGGCGCTCCAGGCGGCGGCGCGCCTCCTCGTCGGTCAGCCCCTCGGGTGCCGTGTCCAGGGCCGCGAACGCCTCCGGGACATCCACGGCGTGCCACTTCCGCTCCCGTAGTGCGGGCTCGGTCATACGGTCTCTTCCTTCCGGGGCTGGAGCGGGCCTCTGCTGTCGGTCCGGCGCCCGAGGGAGGAAACGCTCACCGGTTGGGCACCACCATGACCGGGCGGGCCGCGTTGTGCAGCAACCCGTGGGCGACCCGGCCGAGCGCCAGTCGGGTGATGCCCCGGCTGCTGTGCGCGCCCACCACGACGAGGCGGGCGTCCCGTGCCGCGTCGGCGAGCGCGGCCACCGTCGGGGCCTCCACGACGTCACGGACCACCGTGATGTCCGGGTAGCGCTCCGCCCACGGGCGCAACTCCTCGGCCAGTTCCCGGGCCTGGGCGGCCTCGACCGCCTCGGGTTCGTACAGCAGCGGCCGCATGCCCGGGGACGGCAGGATCGGCTCCGACCACGCCCGCACCGCGCGCACCCGCTTACCGCCCAGCGTGGCCGCCTCGAACGCCTCCGCCAGCACGCGGTCGGAACGGTGCGAACCGCCCACCCCCGCAACGACCTCGGTGTCGTCCAACGGGACCTCCTCGCCGACGACCACGGTCGGCACCGGCGAGTGCGCCGCCACCCGGTAGGCCACGGAACCGATCCGCAGCCCCGGGAAACCGCCCCGGCCGCGGAGGCCGACCACCACCATCGCGGCGTCGCGGGCCTGCTCCAGCAGCGCCGACACGGGGGAGTCCATGATCACGGCTTCGGAGATCTCCAGGCCGGGCGCGATCTCGGCCGCACGGTCCCGGGCGACGCCCACGGCCTTGGCCGTGTCCTCCTCGATCGCCTCCGGCGGCCACACGAACGCCGCCTCCGCCGCGGGTATGACGTAGGCGCTCACCAGGGACAACCGGCACCCCCTGCGTTCGGCCTCGCGGGCCGCCCACGCGACGGCACGCAGCGCCGCCTCCGACCCGTCGATCCCGACCAGGATCGCTCGCTCCATACGAACCTCCGGTTCCCGCTTCCGTCTTCACTTCCTGATTGTGGTCGCCACCGCCCCGCCCGACCCCCGCCACAGGTCCCGACCGTCGGCGTCGAGGTCCCGCGTCCTCGTCCTCCCGGTGCGAGGGTCCGGCCCCGAAGGGACGTAAGGCACTACCGAAACGGGTGTTGCGAGTCGCACAGTGGTGGGCAGAGGGCGTGGGAACGGTCACTACCCGGCCCGGGGGAACGGCATGCGCCCCGGCCACGAGCGGGACCGACCGCCCGTCCGCCGGCAGGGGACCGGTCCGGGAGTCCAAGGGAGTGAGCAGCATGGACAGCACCGTCGTCCGTGACATCATGACGGCCGCACCGCCTTCGGTCGTCGAAGACGCCGGCTTCAGGGAGGTCGTCAGGACACTGGTGACCCACCGGGTGAGCGCGCTGCCGGTGGTCGACCGGGACGGCCGGGTGGTCGGCGTGGTGTCGGAGGAGGACCTGCTCCACAAGGAGGAGTTCACCGGCGACGACGACTACTCCCCGCCGCTGCGCGCCCGGTTGCGCGCCCGCCTCAGCGGCACGGACGCGCACGCCGAACGCGGTGAGGACAAGGCCCTGGCCAACCGCGCCGACGAACTGATGTCCCACCCCGCGATCACGGTCTTCCCCGACACCTCCGCCGCGCAGGCCGCCCGGACGATGGAACGGCACGGGGTGAGGCAACTCCCGGTCGTGACCGACGACGAACGCCTGGCGGGGATGGTCACCCGCCGCGACCTGCTCCTGGTGTTCCTGCGTGACGACAACGACCTCGCCAGGGAAGTCCACGCGGAACTGGTGGCGGCCATCCGGCCGGTGCGGGGAGAGCCGCCCGCCCTCTCCGTCGACGACGGCGTGGTCACCCTGTGGGGGACCGTGGAGCGGCGCAGCCTGGCCCAGACCCTGATCCGGCGGGTCAGCCGCCTGGAGGGCGTGGTGGACGTCGTCAGCGATCTCGACTGGCGGATCGACGACGTCGTGCCCGAGTACGTCCGGTGGCGCGGCAGTTCCTGGTGACGCCGACCGGCTCCCGATGCCGTGGTGGAGGTGGGTGTTGGAGACCATCGCCGAGGAGATGGCCGCCCGGGGCGCCGACCGGGTGAACGGTGCGGCCGTCCTCACCGTCCCCTCACGACCGTGCCGACGTTCCACGGCCGTCGACACGGCGGTCGCGTCCCCGCGGTCCGGCGGACGCGGAGACACCCCCACGGGCCGTGGTCGAGTGACCGATCGGAAGGGAGCGTGGTGACGGTGACCGGCGGCAGCAGGAGGGCCATTCCCCTCGACCGGATCTCGGCGGTGGTCTTCGACATGGACGGAGTCATCACCGACACCGCGCCGGTGCACGCCGCGGCCTGGAAACGGACCTTCGACGAGTTCCTCATCGACCTGTCCCGCGGCGGCGGGCCGCGGTTCCGGCCGTTCGACCTCAACGGGGACTACCGAAGACACGTCGAGGGGAGGACGCGCGCCGACGGTGTGCGCGGGTTCCTCGCCTCCCGCGGTATCGCCCTGCCCGGGACCGCGCCCCCCGACCGTCCCGAGGTCATCACCGTGTCCGCTCTGGGGGACCGCAAGGACCGCTACTTCATGGACTACGTCGACCGGTACGGCGCCACGGCCTACCCGTCCACGGTGGAACTCGTCCACGGACTGCGCGGCCGGGGCGTCGGGACCGCCGCGGTCTCGACGAGCCGCAACTGCGCCGCCGTGCTGCGGGCCGCCCGGGTCTGCGACCTGTTCGACGTGCGGGTCGACGGCGTCGACGCGGTCCGGATGGGACTTCCGGGCAAGCCCCATCCGGCCCTGTTCCTGGAGGCGGCCCGCCGCCTGGACGTCTCCCCCGCCGACGCGGCGGTGGTGGAGGACTCCCCCGCCGGAGTCGAGGCGGGACGGCGCGGCGGTTTCGCGCTGGTGGTCGGGGTGGACCGCGCCCACCGGCGTGCCGACCTGCGGGCGCGGGGAGCCCACGTGGTCGTGGCCGACCTGTCGGGACTCGAACTCACCGAGGCGGAGGTCTCCTCGTAACCCGTGGCCGCCGCGCCACCGGTCCGACAGCACTCCGCCCGTGTTCCAGCAGGCCACGGCTGTGCACTGCCTCTGCCGGGGCCGCGTTGACGGGACCGGGACGGAGGTCCCGCCCGGGCACTTCCTTGGCCCCTGGACGGGGGCCGCCCCGTGCGGTTGGCTGGGTGGTGGGCAGGGGAAATCCGCTGACAGGGGGCTTCGATGAACCCGACACCACGGAAGAACCGGATCGTTGTCGGTTTCGACGGTTCGGCCATATCCCTGGCCGCTCTGGACTGGGCGGCGGAGGAGGCGCGCGCCCGAGACAGCGAACTGTGGGTGGTGCACGTTCTCGACGACGGCCCGGCCACCCGCCCCAGTTACGCCGGCGCCCCTCCCTCGCAGGCCGACCGCCATTCCCGCCTCGTGCGTCACCTGCACCGGGCGGTGCGGGAGGCCGAACGCATCTGGCCGCGGATCGTCCCTTTCGTGGTCGGCGGCGGCCTGGTGGCGCCCGCCCTGCTGCGCGCCGCCTCCGACGCCGACCTGCTCGTGGTGGGCACGCCCGAACACCGGTCGCTCGACACGCCCACGCTCAGTTCGACCGCGGCGGCCTGCGTGCGTGAGGCCCACTGCCCTGTCGTGATCGTGTCGCACGTCGCGGGCGGCGAGAAGAGGCCGCTCGCTCTCGTCCCCGCCGCGCGGGTGGGAGCCGACGCCTGAGATGGGGCCCGGACGGGGCGGCCGTCCCGTCCGGGCCCCATCTCACGAAATGAGGCACCTGATGGTGATGTCACCGTCACATCTCCGACAACGTGCCTAGACTGGCCTCAAGGGTGGGGAACCGTCCACCGCAACGGAGCGGATCCGGCATTCCGAGGGCAGGCGATGGCTGACGGCACACCGAGCGGCGAGCGTGACAGCGTGTTCGTCCCGCACATGCGGCTGGACGAGCTGCTCAGCGAGCTCCAGACGCGGATCAACGCCGTCATGCTCACCCGCGACCGCGTGCGTTCCCTGCTCGACGCCGTCGTCTCGATCGGCACCGGCCTGGACCTGGAGAGCACGCTGCGCCGCATCGTGTCGACCGCCATGGACCTGGTGGACGCCCGCTACGGCGCCATGGGCATCATCGGCGCCGAGGGCAATCTGCAGCAGTTCATCCCCCTGGGGTTGGACGACTCCGAGATCGCCCGCATCGAGCACTGGCCGGAGGGGCGCGGCGTCCTGGGCCTGCTGATCAAGGAGCCGCAGGCGCTGCGCCTCGCGCACATCGGCGACCACCCCGAGTCCGCGGGCTTTCCCGAGGGGCACCCACCGATGCGGACCTTCCTCGGTGTCCCGATCCGGGTCCGCGACGAGGTGTTCGGCAACCTCTACCTGACGGAGAAGGCGGGCGACTCCGTCTTCGACGAGGAGGACGAGGCGATCGTCACCGCGCTGGCGACGGCGGCCGGAATCGCCATCGAGAACGCCCGCCTGTACGAGGAGACCCGCCGCCGCGAGACCTGGCTCGACGCCTCCGACGAGATCACCACGCGCCTGCTCTCCGGCACCGCCCCGCGCGAGGTGCTGCACCTGGTGGCCCGCAAGGCCCGCCGGATGGCCGACGCCGACCTCGTGGCCATCGCAGTGCCCGACCAGGGCGGCGAGGAACTGGTCGTGCAGGTCGCCGACGGCCCCGACGCGGTCGGCGTCCAGGGCCGTGCCGCGCCCCTGGACGGCACCCTCACCGGCCGCGCGTTCCGCGGCGCCGACCCGATCATCACCGATCTGGCCCGCGACTCCGACGATCCGTCGCTGCTGTTGGAGGGGCTCGACATCGGACCGGTCATGCTGGTGCCGCTGGGCGCCCCCGACTCCCGGCGCGGGGTGCTGCTGCTCGGCAACCGCACCGGCCGTCCGCCGTTCACCGTGCCGACCGTGCACATGCTGCACGCCTTCGCCGGGCACGCCGCCGTCACCCTGGAGTTGGCGGAGGCGCGCCGCGACGCCGAGCGGCTCATCGTCCTGGAGGACCGCGACCGCATCGCCAAGGACCTGCACGACGTGGTCATCCAGCGGCTCTTCGCCATCGCGATGTCGCTGATGAGTTCGATCCGCCGCATCGAGGACCCCGGAGCGTCGCAGCGGGTGCGGCAGGCCGTCGACGACCTCGACGACACCATCCGCCAGATCCGGTCGACCATCTTCGCGTTGCAGCACACCAGCGACGGCGGGCGCACCTGGCTGCGCAACCAGATCCTCGACGTGGTCAACGCCGCCACCGAGTCCCTCGGGTTCTCCGCGGGGCTGCGCCTGGACGGCCCCATCGACAGCGCGGTGCCCGACTCCGTCTCCGAGCACGTGCTCGCCGTGCTGCGCGAGGCCCTGTCCAACATCGCGCGGCACGCCCGGGCCTCCCGCGCCGACATCACCGTGTGCGTCGGCTCGGGGGTGACCCTCACCGTGACCGACGACGGGGTGGGACTGCCCGAGCGGGGCCGCCGCAGCGGTCTGCGCAATCTCGCCGGACGCGCCGAGGCGTTGGGCGGCTCCTTCGAGGCGGTGCGCCGCCCCGAGGGCGGCACGCTACTGCGCTGGCAGGTGCCGCTGCCCCGGGAGTGACCGGTCGGCTCTCACTCGTCCCACCACAGCCGCTCCTGGACGCTCAGCCACTCGGGGTCGGTGAGCAGCTTCAGGTGGTCGCGTCTGAGGATCTCGAGGGCGACCAGGTAGTGCGCGAGGCTCTGTTTGTTGAGCCTGACGTTCTCGGGGACCTGCCCGGTCTCCCCGAGCCGGGTCATCAGGTACTTCAGGTGGTCCCGAATCCGCTGGGTGAGACGGTTGGACTCGTTGAGGTCGCCCGCGTCGATCCTGTTCAGGAGGTGGTGGGCGCTGGTGAGTTCCAGGATCGCGTGGGCGATCTGCTTGGCGCTGGGGTCCCTGCCGCTCTCAGCCGAGTTCTCCAACCGGTTCCGGCACAGCACCAGGGCGACGGCGAAGTACCGGGTGGCCGTGTTCATCTCCCACGGACCCACCGTGGACGCCTCCTCGGGGGCGGGGAGGGGCGTCGGCGGAGGCGTGCCCGAGGCCGTGGAGACGACGGTGACCTGCAGCATCCGGTTCTCGGTGTGCATGCCGGGCGAGCCGACCAGCACCGTTCCCGTGTTGACGATGAGGGACGCCGCGGGCGTCTTGTCCTTGGCCGGGGGCAGGGTGTTGACCCCGGTCCCCATGACGATCCTGAGCAGGTGGGTCTGACTTCTGTTGGTGACCCGCACCCCTCCGGCCTCGGCCGCGATCTCTCCGGCGAACCGGGAGAGGCTCAGTTTGCTGTCGGGGATCACCAGGTCGTTGTGTTGGCTGCGACCGAAGCACAACCGCATGCCCGGAGCGAGTTCGCGTGTGGCGCCGTCCGGTGCGGTGATGATGGCGAGAGGACGCTCGGCACGAGAGGCGGTGGGGGAGGCCGCGGCATCGGTCATGGTGGAATCCTCCCAGATTCGGTGCCGCACCGGAGTGGGCCGCGTGGCGTTCCGCTCCGGCGCGGCAGGGCCGCTACTTCCAGCCTCCACCGTGCTCCAGACACACCTGACCGGTGTTCTTGCAGGTCGAGCAGGTCAACGTGTTCCCGAAGCCCTTCTTGCGCCCTCCGTCGCAGGCCGCGCAGATCCGCAGCGGCCGCCCGCACCTGCGGCACGTTCCCATCGTGCGCCTCCTTTCTTTTCCCGTCCGCCTGGTTCTCTCGGACAGTCCGCGTCACGGTTCGCGCACCTTCCGGGGCATCGCCCGCCACAGGTGCACCGCGCCCACCGCCGCGCTCACGCATCCCAGGAGGCCGCCCCAGGCGACCATCGATCCCCACACCGCGGCGGTCTCGTGCAGCAGGAAGCGCAGCCACTCCGGCGCCCACACCCCGGGGAAGGGCACCGGGGGCAGGGCGAGCAGCACGGCCGCGGCCGTGCCCACCGCGCTCACCCAGCGCAGCGCCTCCGCGCGCAGCACCACCACGCCGAGCGCGACCGCCAGCAGCACCACGAAGAGGTCGGCGGCCCGTTCGGCCGCCACCGCGCCGAATTCCCGTCCCACCCGCGAGGCTGTCGCGTACACGTAGGGCTCGCCGATCGTGCGGGTGAGCATGCCGACGGCCAGCGCCAGCACCTGCCACACCGTGTAGCAGACGAGGGCGAGCAGCGCACGGGGCCGCAGGGTGGCCCACACCTGGCGCGGCGGGGCGAACAGCGCGGGAACGCGCCGGGGTTTCGCCGTCGGCCGCGCCCTCGGCGGCGCACTGGCGCGGGGAGCGGTCGACGGATAGAGGGCCAACGCGATCAGCGCGGCGGGCCGACCTCCGTCGCCGGTGTCGCGGCGCGCGTCCGCGCGGAGCCGCCACCACTCCCGGTCGCGTTCTCCGTCCGGTCGGGACCACTGCGGCTCCTCTCCCAGAAGCGACAGCACCGCGAGTTCGCGGGCGCGGCGGCGGTGCTCCTCGTCCACCGCTCTTTCCGCGCGCGTCAACCGGTTCACCGCGGCCTCGGTGAGCGCCGGTACTCCGGAGGCCAACTGCTTCAACCGGGCGTGCCCGCAGCGGCCCAGCGCCGCCACGACCCCGTGGTCGAACACCTCGGTCAGCACGGCGCGGTCGGCGCCGCGCGGCCCCCGCCGGGCGAGTTCGGCCAGCCCGTCGGCGTCCACCGCCACCCCCCGGTACCGGGGGGTGGCGCCGGGGCGGAACACCGCGGCGAACACGGTGATCGTCCGTTGCGCCGCCGTGCCGCCCGATCCGGCGGTCTCCAGTTCGTCCGCCACGGTCTCGGCGCCCTTCCGCCCGGCCAGCCAGGCCCGCAGGCGAGCCGCGCCGCCGTCGCGCAGCCACCTCTCGGCTTCGGCGGGGCGGCTCGCCATGGCGGTGGCGAGCCGCCCCGGATCGGTGAAGGACTGGTGGGCGAACACCAGTGCGTCCGCGTCGCCCCGCCGTCGCCGTGCGGGTTTCGGGACGACGCCGCGCCGAGCCGCCCCGACCGGTCCGCGCCTCTGCTTCCTGACGCCGCCGTCCTCGGTGATGCGCCAGTTCTCGTCGAGGAGGCGGCTGGTGAGGTCCCGGGTGCTGCCGCCCGGCTCCACCGTGGTCGTCTCGTCCAGGGACTCGGCGAAGAACGTGAACAGTTCCATGGCGCTGGGACGCTGCTCCGGCCGTGGGGAGAGCGCCCGTCCGACGACGTCGCGGACCGCTTCGGGAAGCTGGCTCAGGTCCGCCCCGCCCTGCCGGGCGCGCTCCGCGGACGCCCTGATCCTCTCCTGGCGGGTGCCGAGGACCGCGCCGAAGGGGTTGGTCCTGGTGGCGGCGAAGGCCATGACCGCTCCCCACGCGAACACGTCCGCGGGCGGGCCCAGGGCGCCGTGGACGCGTTCGGGGCTGATGTAGCCGGGGGTGCCGAACAGGTGGGAGCTCTCGTGCAGCGGGTCGATGTTGAGCGCCCGGGCCAGGCCGAAGTCCAGGACCCGGGGACCGTCCTCGCTGAGGATGATGTTGCCGGGCGTCAGGTCGAGGTGGACCACCCCGGCCCGGTGGATGGCGGCCAGGGCCTCGGCGGTGCCCAGGCCGAAGGAGAACAACTGCTCGCCGCTCAGTGTCCCGTACGTTCTGACGTGCTGGGACAGGGTCTGGCCGGACACGTACTCCATGGCCATCCACGGCCGGCGGCCGTACAGGCCGGTTTCGAAGATCGTGGGGGTGCAGGTCGCGTTCACCAGTTGGATGATCGCGGCCTCCTGGGCGAACCGCAGGCGGGCCGCGCGGTCGGGGTCGGCGCCGCGCGGCTGTCCCTCCTTCTGCCTGATGACCTTGATCGCGACCAGGTCCTGCGGGGTGCCGGGTTTGTGTCCCGCGTAGACCACGCCCATTCCACCGGCGCCGATCCGCCCGGTCAGCCGGTAGGAGCCGACCTTCTTCGGGTCTCCCGGTTCCAGGTCCCCCACCCGCGCCGCGCGCACCACCCTGGGCCCCGCCCCTTCTCACTAGACGACTGTGGGCTCCTCGCCCTCCGGGCAGCCCGCGACGACCTGGGCGGGGCGGAGGACGACGCCGCCGTAGCGGTAGCCGCGCCGCACCAGCGCGACGATCTCCGGCTGCCGGTCGGCGGAGACCTCGCCGCGCACCTCGACGACCTCGTGCAGGTGCGGGTCCACCGGCCCGGCCGCCGGGATCGTGGTGACCCGGTGCTGGCGCAGCGCGCTGAGGAGTTCGGCGCGCACCGACTCGACGAACTCGACCTGCTCCCGGGCGGTGCCGGGCGGCGGGGCCACGGCGTAGCCCAGGTAGCGGTCGAATCGGTCGACGACCATGGCGATCCGGTGGATCAGGGGGGCCAGGTACTCCAGTGCCTGGCCCTGTTCGGTGGCGCGCATCCGGTCGTGGAGGTGTTCGATGAGTCGGCGCTTGTCCCGGTCGTCGAGGATCTTGCGGTCGAAGCGGTCGTTGAGCGCCCGCAACTGCTCGGCGATCTCGGCGAGGCCCGGAACCGGCGTCTCGGCGGCCGCGGCGGTCCGCCCGTCCGGGGGCTGGGGGTCGCGGTTCATCGCACCTGCTTTCGCGCCAGTTCCGCGGACATGAGTTCGACGTCCGCCCGGGGGAGGTTGAGTTCCCGTTCGATCTCCACCATGCCGAGGGACCTGTCGGCGACCAGGTCGAAGACCTCGACCTGGACGATGCCGTCGACGTCGTAGGAGATGGTCACCCTGATCGGGGACCCCTTGGGGTGGGGCGGGATGCGGATGGGCATGCCCTCCTTGTCCCTGGTGATGATCTCGACGTAGTCGGGGTCGGTGTCGTCGCCGAGGGTGACCCGGGCCATGATCACGGTCTGGTCGTCGTCGACGGTCTCGAACAGCTCGGAGCGCTGGCCGGGGATCTTGCTCTGCGCGGGCAGGATGACGTTGTTGACGAACCGTCCGGTCTCGCGGTCCAGGGAGATCACGCCGAGGCCGTGCGCGGTGACGTCGCTGACCTCTCGGTCGCCCACCGTCGACGTGCGGCCCGTGGCCCGCGCGTCGACGAGTTCGCCCTGGACCGCGGCGCCCAGCGCCACCGCCTCGTCGGGGTGCAGCGACTCGCTGGGCTCGATCCCGGTGAGTCCGGTGAGCATCCGCCGGACCATCGGCATCCGGGTGGAGCCGCCCACCAGCAGCACGTGGTCGAGGTCGGCCATGGAGATCCCGGCCTTCTCCCTCGCGACCTCCATCACCTCCTCGACGATGTCGGCGGTGCGCTGGAGCAGGTCCTCGGTGAGTTCCTCGAAGACCGCCCGGGTGACGGTGAACGCCCTGGCTCCCACGGAGGTGTCGATGAAGATCTCGGTGTCCTCGAGGTTGCTGAGGGTGTGCTTGGCCACCTCGCACTGCTCGCGCAGGAGGCCCAGGACGCGCAGGTCCTCGCTTTCGTGCAGGTCCTCCGCACCGACCGCCTCCACCTGGTCGTTCACCCAGTTCATGAGGCGCTCGTCGAAGTTGACGCCGCCGAGTTCCCGGTCTCCGGAGGTGGCGATGACGTCGAACGAGCCGTCGGCGATGCGCAGCACGGTGACGTCGAAGGTGCCGCCGCCCAGGTCGTAGACGAGGACGGTGCCCGCGTCGGCGTCCCTCAGCCCGTAGGCGAGGGCCGCGGCGGTGGGTTCGCTGATGATGTTGACCACGTCCAGGCCGGCGATCTCGCCCGCGTCCCGGGTGGCCTGGCGGCGCGGGTCGTCGAAGTAGGCGGGGACGGTGATGACGGCCCGGGTCGCCTCGACGCCGAGGGCCCGGGAGGCGTCCTCGCGTAGTTTCCTCAGGATGAACGCCGAGATCTGTTCGGGGGTGTGGTCCTCCTCGGTGGAGGTGACGTGCCGCCACGCGGGGTTGCCCATGTGGCGTTTGACGTTCTCCACCACGTCGAGGGGGCCGGACAGCACGCGCTGCTGTTTGGCGGCGGCGCCCACCAGGACCGAGGAGCCGCGGAAGTACACGACGGAGGGAGTGGTGTTCTGCCCCTGGGCGTTGCGCACCACCTCGGGGCGGCCGGTCCCGTCGAGGACCGCGACGACGGAGTTGGTGGTGCCCAGGTCGATGCCGAGGACGGGAGCGTCTTTCTCACTCATCGGTTGTCTCTCCGGGAGTCGTGGGAGTGTCGTGCGGTGCGGTCACTGACTCAGGGACCGCAGGTGCCTGCGGTCCCTGAGGTTCTGCTTCCAGCGCGGGACGACCATGTAGGCCCACCAGGCCCAGCCGAGCAGCGCCGCGACGACGAGCAGGAGGACACCGGTTTCGGGGTCGCCCGCCCCGAAGGCCGCGAAGGCGCCCACGGCGGCGTGGAGCGGGCTCAGGAAGACCGTCACGACCAGGAGGAGAAGGAGGCAGCCGACCCGGTCGGCGGAGAGCGGAAGCCTGCGGAGCGCGCGGATGTCGAGGACCTTCCTCTCCTGCCTGGCGAGGTACTCGCGTACGCCGCTGATCGCGCTCCGCACCTCGGGGTCGCGGGCCCCGAGCCGCGCCGCACGCTCCACCAGCGGGCGCATCGCGTCGATCTCCTGCTTCGAGGTGATCACGTAGCTGTCCGCGTCCCGGTCCTGGGGGACGGCTTCGGCCTGGGTGACCAGGGCCGCGGCCAGCATGTCCCGCACCTCCCGGTCGTCGGGGTGCTCGCGGTGCAGTCGGTCCAGCAGTTCGACAGCCGCGTGGAACTGCTCGGTGTCCAGGTGGACGCTGGCGGCCAGCAGGCGCGGACCGATCTCCTCGGGGGCGAGTTGGGACGCTTTCTCGAAGGCCGCGATCGCGCTGGACGGCTCGTCCAGCACCTGGTGGATGATGCCCAGGTCGATGTGGTACATCGGGTTGTCCGGTTCCAGACCGACCGACTCCTGGGCCGCGACGGCCGCGCGGCGGCCGTCGCCCTCCCCGGCGTAGGCGCGGGCGCGCAGGTTCCAGGCGCGCGCGGAGTTGGTGGCGCGGCTGGCCTCCTCCGCGAAGAGCATGGCCCGGTTGTAGTCGTTGGTCCGCAGGGCCTCCTCGGCACGCTCCAGCGGATCGTAGGCGTCCGCGGCGCCCGCCGGGGCGGCTGTGGTCGGCTGCCTGGGCCGGGAGGCCCGCTTCCGGTCGTGGGCGGCCCGCCGGGCCGGGTCGCCCAGGGTCTTTCGGGCGTCGGCCAACTGCGCCATCATGCGCTCGGCCTCCTGGCGGCGGTTCAGATCCGAGAGCGTGGTGCGGGCGCGCCACTTGCGCTGCTGTTGCTTGATCTCCTTCTCGACCGTCGCCCAGTCGGCTTCCGGGTCGACGCCGAGCAGTTGGTAGTAGTCGACGAAGGAGTCGTCCGGGGGATAGGACATGGGGCTCGTCTCCTTGGCGGTGGTGGGCGGGGACGGCTGGCAGCCCCGCACCGGACGTCTCTCGGACAGTCCCGCCGAGGCCCGGCGCGGCGGGGTCGGGAGCGGCCCGGGAGGACGCGCGCCCTCTCACTGAGGTGTGAGTGTTCGGTTCTGCGGTGGGCGCGGGGATTTTGCGGAGACCCCGGGAAGGGGTGAGGTATTCCGCATCGGCCGTCCGGGGCGGGCCCCACGGGCGGATCAGCCGGAAGAACACCGGCCCCCCGGGCCGGTACCCCAGGGGTGCGGGGCCGTTGTGGAAGGCGCGGGTGGGTGGGGCCGTGTCCGGACTCGGCGCCCGGGGCGCCTCGACCGGCCACCGGCAGCCGGTGGTGTCCCGCTTCTGAGGGGTTCTGTGGAATGCCTCGGCCTCGCCGGGGCGCGGCGGAACCGCATCCGCCGCGAACCCGACACTCAAACCCCGGTCGGAATCCCTCGGTCGAGCCGAGCGCACCACCGGGCGGCGGAAAAAGAAATCCCCATTTCTGGGGAGACAGGAAAAGGACATACTCCGCCCATTGATCCCCACATATCCGAAACGGCGCTCTCTCGGTTCGGAATTGTGGATCGTCCGGTTCTGCTCGACCGTCGTCCTTGACGGCGGTGCCACCGGGTCACGGATCGTCGACGGGGCGGAGTTGATGGTGCGGGCGGTCTCCTCAGCGGGGATCACGCCACACGGCTCGGCGCCGTGGGCGGGCTCGCGCGCTTGGGAGGGCAGAGAATCCGACGTGTCCGCCTCCGGCGCCGGCTCCGTTTTCCGCCGCGCATCCCTGCGAGCTTCCCGGAAATGGCAGCACGCAGCGGGCAGGGCGGAGAATCCCCATTTATGGGGAGTGGTCTTCCGGAACAGAGGAGGCCAGCGGCTCCGTGAAAGAACATCCCCTTTTCTGGGGATCACTCACCGCTGGCCTCTTCACGCGAGGAGCGTCGGGCGGTCGCGCCGATCAGGGCCTGCGGGAGAGGAACGGCCACGACCGGCCGTGGAACGGCCACCAGTTCGCGGTACGCCCCTCGGGGATCATCTCGTCCAGTTTCATGGTCAGTCGCAGGGCGAAGGCCCCCGCGATCATGCCGGTGGCCAGGTCGCTGAACCAGTGGAAGTGCAGGTAGATCGAGACCGCGGCCTGGAGGAACGCGATGCCCGCGATGCAGTAGGCCAACCGCGGCACGATGTGCGGCCGGACCGCGCGGTAGCGCACGATCAGGAACAGCACGAGGCCGTAGATGAGAATGGCGTTCGCTCCGTGACCGGACGGAAACGAAACACCGCCTTCGGTGAAGAAGGAGGGGTCACCGGTGCGCGGATGCGAGCGACCGAGGGTCAGTTTCATGCTCGCGACCAGGCAGATCATCCCGAACACGCCGCCGACGGCGAGTACCACGGGGCGCCAGGAGCGGTGCCAGTACGCCAGGTGCAGGGCGACGACCGCCAGGACCGGCAGGGCCACGGCTCGCGAAGCGACCGTGTCTGGCCATAAGATGAGGAACGTCCTGATCTCGTCCTCGAACGGGCGCGGCAGTGTGTTGATGACGATGTCGATCGGCTGCAGCGTGCCCGCGGACAGGACTGTCAGCGTGACCAGAACCACAGCCAACAGGATCGCGATCTTGTCCGACGCAAGTCCCCAGGCGATCTCGCTCGTACTGGGCCATTCCACGACGTCGGGCCGCCCGGGTTCTGCCTGGCGGATCATGTTCGCACCCACTCGGGGGTCGTGGTCGGCGCCGTCATGTCGCTTACGGACAGAGATGGGACTCCCGGCTGGATGATGCGGTCTCGGCCGGATCCGCGATATGTGCATCATGTGCTCAGTGCTGTCTCACAGGTGTGGGCTGGCCTGCGGCACGGCTGTGCTCAAGGGGATGGCTGGCCGCTGAAGGTCCTCGGGGTCGCAGGGATGCGCGCGCGTCCTTCAACCACGCGCGCATGGGCCGGTCGGGGGGACCGGCCGCTTCGGGTGGACACCGCCCTGGATCGGCCCGTCACCGACAGATGCGGGGGCACCGCTGTCGATGTCACACGGGCACGGCTGCCCCGAGCGGTCGCTGCCGCCGGACGCAGTCGGTGATCAGAACATGTCCGACAGATGAGCATACCCGGCGGCTCTGTCAAGAGACCCTGATACCCATTGATTACGATCGGTCCTACCTCGTGCTTTGCCCCGGGGCAAGATCCTGGGGGCATGCTGTTCACGGGGGCGAGACCCAGGTGTGAGCGTTTTGTGAACGAACGGCGTCCTGACGACGCATTCGGCGGACCGCGGGGACGCACGGGTAGTGACCGAAACCCGATATGGCACGCTTGAGCAGCCCGCCCGGCCGTCGCCCACACAGCAAAGCAGAGAAAGGCCGTCGATGGTCGAACTTTCCCAGAATCCGGAGGACGCCTCCCGACTGGCCCGCAATCCGCTACGCGAGCAGATCCGACGCGTCCTGGTCGACGGCCTGCTGTCCGGCCGCTGGAAACCGGGGGAGCGGATCGTGGAGCGGCGGGTGGCCGCCGAGCTCAACGTCAGTCAGGCCCCGGTCCGCGAGGCGCTGCGCGAACTGGAGGCCCTGCGGCTGATCGAGTCGGTTCCCAACAAGGGCGCTCGGGTCCGTGCCTTCGGCGTCGCGGACATGGCCGAGATCTACCCGGTGCGCGCCGGCCTGGAACTGGTGGCGGCCCGCCTGGCCGCCCCCCGCCTGGCCGAGGACATCCGGCCGCTGGAACGCGAGGTGGAGGCGCTCCGGCGCGCCACCGCCGCCGGGAACGTGGACGGGGAGATCAAGCACAGCGTCGAGTTCCACCGGGAGATCGTGCGCGCGGCCCGCAACAGTGTGCTGCTGCACACCTGGGAGTCCCTCGGCGTGGAGGTGTGGACGGCGCTGTCGGTGCGCTGGCTCGACATGGAACTGCACGCCAAGGCGGCCGACCACTGGGCGATCACCAAGGCGTTCCGCGACCGCGATCCCGACGTGGGCCGGATGCTCAGCGACCACGTCCTCAACTACGTCGAGGCGGCCCTGCGCTCGCGCGGTACCGTCGGCTGAACCGTCCCCGTCCCCGACGACCCCTCCCCCGCCCGCGAAAAATGCCGAAGCGCCCGTAAAGTCATATTGATCGATCATCGATCAGTACATAGAGTGTGCGCGACGAAGGTCACACCAGCCACACTGAAAAGACGGAGAACCAGCCACTTCCGCGCACCACCGTTGAGCCCGGTGGGTAGCGCACCGGTCATACCGCGCACACTGTCCGCGGTGGGACCGAGGCCCGTGGGAGGTCCATCCACCCGACACGGGCCTTCTCGCACACAGAAAGGCATCGACATGGCTGACACGGCCAAGCCGAAGGCGACCGGCAAGACCGGTACCCGCCGCCGCGCGGCCCGTAACAACGCCGGTCCCGACCTCAGCGGCGAGCAACCCAAGGTCCTCCTCGACTACTACCGGCAGATGCTGTTGATCCGCCGCTTCGAGGAGCGCACCGCACAGGCCTACACCCAGGCCCGCATCGGCGGCTACTGTCACCTGAACCTCGGTGAGGAAGCCACCGTCGTCGGCCTCATGACGGCGCTGCAGGAACGCGACTACCTGTTCACCAACTACCGCGAGCACGGCTACGCCATCGCCAAGGGCATCCACCCGCGCCGGGTGATGGCCGAGCTGTACGGCCGCTCCACCGGCGTTTCCAAGGGCTGGGGCGGCTCCATGCACATGTTCGACACCGAAGCCCGCCTGCTGGGCGGCTACGGCATCGTCGGCGGCCAGCTCCCGCTCGCCGTCGGCGCGGCCCTGGCGGTCACCTACCGGGGCGGCGACGAGATCGTCATGTGCCAGATGGGCGACGGCACCACCAACATCGGCGCCTTCCACGAGTCGCTGAACATCGCCGGACTGTGGAACCTGCCGGTGGTCTTCGTGGTGATCAACAACTACACCGGCATGGGCACCCTGGTCGAGAAGTCCTCGGCAGAGCCCGAACTGTACAGACGCGGCTCCTCCTACCGGGTCGAGGGCGTGCGCGTCGACGGCCGGGACGTCCTCGCCGTCCGCGACGCCGCCGCCACGCTGGTCGAGCGCGCCCGCAGCGAGCAGCGGCCGTTCCTGCTGGAGACCCTCAGCTACCGGATGAAGGGCCACTCCGTGGTGGACCCGGCCAAGTACCGCACCAGGGAGCAGGTCGAGGAGGCCCTCGCCAACGACCCGGTGGCCGCCTTCGAGGCCCGCCTGGACGCGGCGGGCATCCTCACGGAGGAGACCAAGCAGGAGATCGCCGACTCGGTCAAGGCCGAGGTCGCCGACGCCGCCGACTTCGCGGAGAACAGCCCGCACCCCGAGGTGTCGACGCTGTTCGACTACACCTACGCCACCCCGGTGGCCAACGAGTCGCGCCGGATGCCCGCCGACCCGGTGTTCGCCGAGTAGACAAGGAGCGACTCCACATGCCCGTCATCACCTACCGTCAGGCCCTGCGCGACACCCTGCGCGCCGAGATGCACCGCGACGAGAACGTCTTCCTCATGGGCGAGGAGATCGGTGTCTTCGAGGGCTCCTACAAGATCACCGAAGGGCTGCTCAAGGAGTTCGGGGAACGCCGGGTCCGCGACACCCCGATCGCGGAGGAGGGGTTCGTCGGCGCGGCGGTCGGCGCCGCCATGCTCGGTCTGCGCCCGGTCGTCGAGGTCATGACGATCAACTTCTCCCTGCTGGCGCTGGACCAGATCGTCAACCACGCCGCGAAGATCTACGGCATGTTCGGCGGCCAGAACAGCGTGCCGATGGTCATCCGCACCCCGGGCGGCGGCGGCCAGCAGCTCGGCGCCACCCACTCGCAGAACATCGAGCTGTACTACGCGTTCGTGCCGGGCCTGAAGGTCGTGGCGCCCAGCACCCCCGCCGACGCCGCGTCGATGCTGCGCGCCTCGATCCGCGACGACGACCCGGTGCTCTTCCTGGAGAACCTGGGCCTGTACAACACCAAGGGCGAGGTGCCCGACGACGACTCCGTCGCCGAGATCGGCCGCGCCGCGGTGACCCGCGAGGGTTCCGACATCACCCTCATCGGATACTCCCGTATGGCCATGGTCGCCAACCAGGTCGCCGACCGACTCGCCGAGGAGGACATCAGCGTCGAGGTCGTTGACCTGCGCTCCCTGCGTCCGCTAGACCGGGAGACGATCGTCGCCTCGGTCAGGAAGACCGGATGCGCGGTCATCGCCGAGGACGACTGGCTGACCTACGGAATCGGCGCCGAGATCGCCGCGTCCATCCAGGAGGGCGCGTTCGACTACCTGGACGCGCCGGTGCGCCGGGTGGCGATGGCCGAGGTGCCCATGCCGTACGCCAAACCGCTGGAGACCGCCGCGCTGCCGTCGGCGGAGTCGATCACCACCGTCATCCACGAAACCCTGAGCGCCGTCGGCCGGAGGGTCGGTTAAGGAACACAGATGTCTGATATCTACATGCCGCGCCTCTCCGACACCATGGAGGAAGGCGTCATCAGCTCCTGGGTGAAGCAGGTCGGCGACAAGGTCTCCGCGGGCGACGTGCTGGTCGAGATCGAGACCGACAAAGCCGTCATGGAGTACGAGGCCTACGAGGACGGCTACCTGGTCAAACAGTCCGTCAGCGAGGGCGATACCGTGCCGATCGGCGCGGTGATCGGCGTCATCGCCGACAGCCCCGACGCCGCTCCGTCCGACTCCGGCACCGGCGGCGCCGCCGAGCAGGCCGCCGAGGAGAAGGCCCCGGCGCCGACCGTCGAGGAGGCGCCCGTCGTTCCCGCGCAGGCCCAGCCGACCGAGCCGGTCGAGCCGGTCGAGCAGCCGGAGGGGCCGCGTCCGCTCTCCTCCCCGTTG
The DNA here is from genome assembly GCF_003574835.2 of Thermobifida halotolerans. Taxonomy (NCBI): domain Bacteria; kingdom Bacillati; phylum Actinomycetota; class Actinomycetes; order Streptosporangiales; family Nocardiopsidaceae; genus Thermobifida; species Thermobifida halotolerans. Next base: position 4,359,917 of record NZ_CP063196.1, read on the forward strand.
GCCCGCCGCCTGGCCCGGGAGTACGGACTCGACATCACCCGGATCAAGGGATCGGGTCCCAAGGGCCGTGTGGTGCGTGCCGACGTGGAGGCAGCGGCCAGGCAGCAGCAGGAGCAGGCTCCCGCCGCTCCGGCGCCCGCGCCGACTCCGGCCCAGGCGCCCGCCGCGGGTCGGCCGCAGCCCGAGTTCGAGGACCTCCGCGACTCCGAGGAGGTCCCGGTCGGCAACATCCGCAAGGTGATCGCCCGCCGACTGACCCAGGCCAAGCAGGAGGCGCCCCACTTCTACCTGCGCCGCACGGTCGACGCCGAGGAGCTCCGGGCGTTTCGCGCCCAGATCAACGAGCAGCTCGCGCCGACCGGGGTGAAGGTCAGCGTCAACGACCTGATCGTCAAGGCCGTGGCGACGGTGCTGCGCGACCACCCGGCGGTGAACTCCTCCTGGGTGGACGACAGGCTCCTCAGGCACAACCGGATCAACGTCGGTATCGCGGTGGCGGTGGAGACCGGCCTGGTGGTTCCGGTGCTGCACGACACCGACAAGCTGCCGCTGTCGGAGATCGCCCGGCGCTCCCGCGCGCTGGCCGAGAAGGCCCGCGACGGCAAGCTGAGCCCCCAGGAGATGAGCGGGGGCACGTTCAGTGTCAGCAACCTGGGCATGTTCGGCGTCGACAGTTTCTCGGCGGTGATCAACCCGCCCGAGGCCGCCATCCTCGCCGTGGGTGCGATGCGGCAGGAGCCGGTGGTGCGTGACGGGGAGATCGTGGCCCGGCACACCATCGCGCTGGAACTGTCGGTCGACCACCGTGCCGTGGACGGCGCGGTCGGCGCCGCCTACCTCAGGGACCTCGCCGAGGTCCTGGAATCCCCGATGCGGATCATCCTGTAGCCGGTCCCGCTGTCAGGCGCCCGTCCCGCCGAGTACGCGCGGGGCGGGCGCCGCGTGCGGGTGCCCACTCCGCCGCCCGCACCCCCGGGGCGAAGCGTCCCCGGAACCCGCTGACTCCCCGGCATCCGTTGAAAAGTCCCCGCCCGCCGGCCCCCTCCCCCAAGAAGGACCGGCGGGCGGGTGCTTTCCGCACCAGGGTCACGAACCCCGCGAGGTCGCCGTTCGGGGCGTCGTGAACACCTGGTGAGGCTGGAAGACGCAGATGTTGGTCTCGCCCTGGACGTTGGAGTCGGTGACCTCGACGAAGTAGGCGTAGGTCGTGTCGGGCTCGAGTCCCTCGGCGACGGTGACGCCGTCCCGGTTGAGACCGGCGGTCAGGTCGCCGCCGCCGATGCGCTGCATGAAGATGTTGTCCCACCAGGTGAGGTTCTGGGTGTCGAACTCACGCGCCGAACCGCCCTCGGCGAGCCGGTAGATGTAGTAGGCGTCCTGCCCCGCCAACTCCCTGAGGGTGGCCCAGGAGCACCTCAGGCCGGTCAGGCCCGTGCCCTCGGGCAGTCGTCCGTGCCCCGAGGGCGTGAAGGAGTCCAGCATCCGCTGCCGGTTGTCCCTGTAGGCCCCCACCAGGGCCTCGGCGGGCTCCTGCCGCTGGGTGCGGGACCTGGTCAGCACCTCGCCGCTGGTGCAGGTGACCTCGATGGTGTACTCCCCCTCCGGCATGAACCCGGTGGAGAGGTTGACCATGTACCAGTAGTAGTCCAGCGTCCGGTCGTAGATGTAGCCGTCGGTGTTGGACGGAGTGAACAGCTGGTTGGTGAACTCCACCTCGTAGCCGCCGGGGCCGCGGGCCACGATCCGCTCGACCAGCTCGGGAGTGGGAACGCCCTTGGTGGGATAGAAGGACACCAGGAACTTGTGCTGTTCCCGGGGCAGGGGCGAGCCGTCGAAATCCCAGTAGACGTTGCAGGCCATGATGTCGAAGATCCGGACAGCCGTCTCGGACATGGTTCGCGCTCCCTCGTGGTGGTCGGTGGCACCGGCTCGCCGTCCCGCGTCCGTTCCCCTCCAGCCTGAACCGGACACTGTTGACTCCACATCGGTGATATGACCAGTCCTGCCGGGTTCCGGAGGCCCCGAGGAGCGGAGGTCCCGACCGGACGGCGGCCTCGGCCCGCTCCTGTGGCACGGCGCCGCGCCGTGTTGGCCACATCCGGCCACCCCGATGGGCACGAATGCTGTCCGTGTTCTAATGCGGCAGTGACCGCGCCGCTCCCCCACCCCGTTCCGGGGTACGGCCCTCCCGGCTCCCACCCCTGAGCGGCGTCCGGAGGACCGCGGGCCACGTCTGCCTGCCGTTTCCCTCACCGGTCTCCGCTCCGTGCTCCGGTGCGCCCGCCAAGCCCCTGACACGCCCCCACGGTCCCGTGAAGGGAGAACGCCTTGCCCAGCAACGAGGAGCTCCTGGCCGAGTTGGCCGCCCTGCGCACAACCGACCTGCCCACCCGGGGCGGCCGCACCCTCGCCCACGTCTACGACTCCGGCCTGCCCTGCCTGGACGGCCTGGCCACCGCGGCCTACTCGGCCTTCGCCCCGGTCAACGGACTGGACACGGCAGCCTTCCCCAGCGTGGTGCGTCTGGAGAACGAGGTGGTGTCCTTCGTGGCACGCCTGCTCGGCGGTGACGCGGCGACCCGGGGTTCCTTCACCGGCGGCGGCACCGAATCCATCCTGCTGGCGGTCAGGGCCGCACGGGAGCACTCCAGAGCCGTGCGGGGAGTGACCGAACCGGAACTGGTGGCCCCCGACACCGCACACGCCGCCTTCCGCAAGGCCGCGCACTACCTGGGCCTGCGGCTGGTCACCGTGCCCACGGACCCGTCCTCCTGCGTGCCCGACCCCGCCGACATGGCGGCGGCGATCACCGAGCGGACGGCCCTGGTCGCGGTGTCGGCGCCCTCCCACGCGCACGGAGTCCTCGACCCGGTCGCCGAGACCGCCAACGCGGCGGCCGAGCGCGGCGTGTGGTGCCACGTGGACGCGTGCGTGGGCGGCATGGTGCTGCCCTTCCTGCGCCGCCTCGGCCACGAACTACCGGACTTCGACCTGTCGGTGCCGGGCGTGCGGTCGCTCTCGGTGGACCTGCACAAGTACGGCTTCGCCCACGGGGGCGCCTCGGTGGTGCTCTACCGCGACGGCGAACTGCGCCGCCACCAGTACTTCTCCTCCACCGACTGGCCCGGCCACCCGGTGGTGCACCCGACGGCGCAGGGCACCCGGTCGGCGGGACCGCTCGCCGCGGCCTGGGCGGTCCTGCGGCGGCTCGACGAGGAGGGCTACACCGAACTCGCCGCCACCGCGATCGGCGCGACCGAGGAGATCGTCGCGGGAATCAACGGGATCGACGGACTCCGCGTGGTCGGCGCGCCCGCGGCGACACTGCTGTGCGTGGCGTCGGAGCACGCCGATCCGCTGCACGTCGCGGACGAGATGCGCGAGCGCGGCTGGTTCCTGCGGACCCAGTTGTCGTTCGGCGCGCACCGGCGCAACCTGCACCTGACCGTCACCCCCGCCACCGCGCCCCGGGTTCCCGAACTGCTGTCCGACCTGGCCGACTCGGTGCGCGCCGCCGCCGCGCTGCCCTCCCCCGACCCCGCGCCGGACCTGGCGGCCGCCGTGGCCGCCCTGGACGCCGACACGGTCTCGTCCGAGGACCTGGCCTCGGTGCTGGACGCGGCGGGCCTGGACCGGTCGGCCGGTGGCCTGCCGTCCCGGACGGCCCCGCTGCTCGCCCTCCTGGACGGCGCCCCCACCGCCCTGCGGGAACGCCTCCTCACCGAGCTCACGGGCTCCCTGCTCACCGGCTCGGGGCTGTGAGGCCACCACCCCCACCCAGTCCCCGACGGCTGGGGACCGCACACCGCCGCCCGCTCCCCCGCGTCCCCGCCGTCTCCGTCTCCCGGACCTGCCGGGATGCCGCTCGCCTCCGCTGATTCCAGTACTGTGGTACTCCACATTCCCCGGGTGCCGAATCCCGGAGCCAACCGGGCGACCACCCCAGGGGAACTGGGTTTTCATCCTCGCGGCATTCAGGATGCCGGTGTGCGCTCGGCCCCGCCCCGGACGGAATCCGCGACCTTCCCTTCGGAGCAGCACACGGAACCCACACCTCGTCTTCTGGATGCTCCAGCCCAGTCCCACGAAGGTCTCATGAGCTGGGTGGTCGGTCTGATGGGGACTCTGGGCGGGCCCGGGGCCGGCCTGATCATCGCCCTGGAGAACGTGTTCCCGCCCATTCCCAGCGAAGCGGTCCTCCCCCTCGCCGGCTTCGCCGCCAGCCGGGGCGAACTCGGCCTGGTCGAGGCGGTCGCGTGGACCACGGCCGGATCGGTCGTCGGCGCGCTCGTCCTGTACTGGCTCGGAGCGCTGCTCGGCCGCGACCGCGTCCGGCGGATCGCGGCGCGCATGCCGCTGGCCAAGGTCTCCGACATCGAACGCACCGAGGCCTGGTTCCTGCGACACGGGACCAAGGCGGTCTTCTTCGGCCGGATGGTCCCGCTCTTCCGCAGCTTCGTCTCGATCCCCGCGGGAATCGAACGCATGCCGGTGCCCCTGTTCGTGGCCCTCACCGCCACGGGCAGCCTGATCTGGAACACCGTGTTCGTCCTCTCCGGCTACCTGCTGGGGGAGAACCGGATCCTGGTCGAGAGGTATGCGGGTCTGGTCTCCAAGGGCGTGGTGGTCGCAGTGGGCGTGGCCGTCCTCTACTTCGCCGTGGTGCGCGTCCGCGAGCTCCGGCGCGCCAAGAACGGCGACGACCGCCTCCCGGAGGCGACCGGATGAAAACCCAGTGCCGGGGAGTCAGGCAGGAGACGCGGCACTCCAGGTGAGCGTCCGGGGTGGGCGGTCAGGGCGCCCCGGCGTCGCGTCCGCCTTCCGCGCTTTCCGGGACGACCCGTACCGGAAAGCGCGGGATGCGCGAAAGTCTCCGGGCGCGGCTCAGCCGACCCGGCCCGCGCGGATGCGGGCCAGCCACTGCTCGGCCTCGTGGAAGTCGTCGTTGGTGGTGCTGATGCGCGCCGCCGGCCGGAGGTGCCCGAGCCCCGCGTCGGCGCGCGGGTAGCTGCCGAGGAAGCGCACGTCCTTGCAGATACGCCGCAGCCCCATCAGCGCCTCGCCGACCCTGGCCTCGGCCACGTGGCCGTCGGCGTCCATGAAGAAGCAGTACGTGCCCAGCCCGTCGCCGGTGGGGCGGGACTCCAGACGGGTCAGGTTGACGTCGCGGACCGCGAACTGGGTGAGCAGCTCGACCAGAGCGCCCGGATGGTCGTGGGGCAGGAACGCCACCAGCGAGGTGCGGTCGGCTCCCGTCGGTTCCGGCAGCGTCCCCGGCCTGCTCAGGTAGATGAACCGGGTGGCGGCCTCGGCGCGGTCCCCCACCCCCTCGGCGAGCGGGACCAGCCCGTAGCGCTCCCCCGCGATACGGGCGCAGATCGCGGCGTCGTACGGCGAGCTGGGCTCCTCGGCGACGGACTGGGCCGCCGCGGCCGTGGAGGAGACGATGTGGGCCTCCGCGTCGGGCAGGTTCGCCGCCAGCCACCCCCTGCACTGGGCCAGCGCGTGCGAGTGGGTGGCCACCCGCTTGACGTCGGGCAGCGCGGTTCCCCGCCGGGCGAACAGCGTGAACTCCACCGCGACCGCGATCTCCGCGGTGATCAGCAGCGGGTCGCCGTTGACGAGTTCCGCGGTGGTGGCGCTCACTCCGCCCTCGACGGAGTTCTCCAGCGGGACGACCCCGCCCGTGGCCTCTCCGCGTCGCACCGCCGCGAACACCATGTCCACGCCGTTGCACGGCACGAACTGCGCGGCCGGGGCGTCCGGTTTGAGCGCCCGCAGCGCGGCCTCGGTGAACGTGCCCTCGGGCCCGAGATAGGCATAGCGGTTCGACATGTACAGCAGGCTACTCGGCTGGGCGAACCGGTTCGTGCGCTCCTCGCGGCCCCGGCGGGTTCCCCGGCCGCCACGGCCTCGGCGTAGGTTCCTGTCTCGAAACGCCCGGTGGCAACCACGGAGCGACACTGACCGCTGCGGGGCGCTCCCCCGGCGAGGCGGTCAGTGTTTTTCCCGTTGCTTTCCCGCGACGCGGTGGACCGCTCCGCGTTCCGGAAGGACTCCGCGGCCTCTCCGGATTCCGGCACCGCGCACCTCGCGTACCGCGAGCGTGCGGGCGACGTCGACGAACTGGCGGGCACGGTGCAACTGGGCGCGGACGTCGGTGCCGGTGGCACGGTGGTCCATCGCGACATCGACCTCCAGCACCGTGAACCCGCGGCACAACAGGTCGATGGTCAGGCCGGTCTCCACACCGAACCCGGGGGCGAGCGGCCGTGCCGCCTCGAACGCCCGTCTGGTCAGGCAGCGCTGCCCGTTGAGCGGCTGCTCGGCCTCCCAACCGGTGGCGCGCCGGATGCCGTCGCGGGCCAGTCGGACCACGAAACCGTGCCCGCCAAGGCGGGCCCGCGTCTGCGGGAAGCGCGCGATCGTCATGTCCGCGGCTCCCGCGCGCACCGGTTCGATCAGCGGCGTGGCGGCGCCGGCGGTCACTCCGAGGTCGGCGTCCAGGAACAGCAGGTGCCGGGAAACGACATCGGCGCCTGACCGCCGTTCGTACTCCTCGAAGCCCCGGACCCCTTCGGCTCCGGTCTCCATGGCAGCCCCTTTCCCGCGGTTTCGGGCATGCCGGAACACGCGGGCACCGGCCTGACGGGCGGCGGCGGCCGTGTCGTCAACCGACCCGTCGTCGACCACGACAACAAGGTCCACTCCGGGAAGGCCGTGTGCGGCCCGAACGGTGTCGCCGATGCGTTCCTGTTCGTCCCTGGCCGGAATGACGGCCGCGACGCGGTCCGATCCGTCCGTCGGAGATGCCATGTCCGCCTTCCCGTCGGCTATTTGGCGGCGCCTGTGGCGGCCGCCGCCGGAGCGTCGACCGTCGCGTGGATGGTGAAGACCTCGTCCAGTCCGGTGATCTGCAAGATCCTGCGGACCGGAGACTGGAGGGCGGCCAGTTCGAGTTCGCCGCCGTTCCTGCGCGCCTGCTTCAGCGCCGACAGCAGCACACTCAGACCGGTGGAATCGCAGAACTCCACCCCGGACATGTCGACGACGGTTCTGGTCCTGGGGACCACCGCGTCAGCGAGTCCGCTGCGCAGCAGCGGCGCCGTGTAAAGGTCGAGTTCACCACAGATGGAAACCAGTGTGTGACCAATCCGAGACTGCTTTGAGATCTTCAACTCCACAGTCGTGACTGTAGCGGTCCGGCCCGACCGTGGCCACCTCGCGGAGGGTGTTTCGCCGCGCCGCCCCCGCACCCACGTTCTCCGCTCTGACCGGCTGAAACGCGGAGTGGGTCGGTTGCTCAGGCCGAGGAGGCGCGCGGGAACGCCGGAGCGGTCTCCGGGGTCACCGCCATGACCGGGATGTCGATGACCGCCCAGACGGTCGTGGTGCTGTCGTCCACTTCCGTGCCCCACTTGCTGGCGAGCCGCTGCACGATCCCCAACCCCCGACCGCCCAGCGCCGAGACCGACGGGCTCGCCAGTCTCGGCAGGGTCTCACCGCCGCCGTCGCTCACCGCGATCTCCACCCAGTTTCCCTCCGACGGCTCCGGCGCTTCGGAGGCACGCACCAGGGACCACGCCACCCGGACCTGTTCCGGTGGGTGGGGCGGAGGCAGCGGAGCCGCGTGACGCAACGCGTTGACCAGCAGCTCGGTGAGGACGATCGCGGCGTCGTCCACCAGTGACCGGACCACTCCCATGCTCCGCAGATCCGCGCAGAGATACCGGCGTGCAACGGCGACACTCGATGGCGCATGTGGCAGCAGTACGGCCCGCGACACGTCCCCACTCCTCAGTTCCCCGATGCCCGCCGGCACTCCGACGCGTCGACACGACGGCGCGGAGGCGACGACCTGTTCGTCCTACTGGTTCTGTCGGTTGTCGATCGACCACCGTGCGATGCCGTCCCGGATCTCACCAGGGGCGAAATGCCCGGTTCAGCAGCCCGGGAAACTCCTCCCGGAGACTTCGGTGGAAGCGGCCCCCTCACCCGGGGCTTCCGCTGTTCTCGCTCTGGGCGGAGACCTCCACTTTCTCACCAGAATCACCCGAATGGTCCGAAGCGCACTGTAACGTGAATCTCATCCGGGTTCCCCGGGGTTTGTTGGGATGGGCACTGATACGGCCGTTCTGCGCCTCCGCCAACTGCTGCACGATGTACAAGCCCAGCCCGAACCCCCCGAACCTGCGTCGATCCCCCGTCTCCCCCTGGACGAAACGCTCGAAGATCCGTCCGGAGTCGGTCGAGTCGATCCCCACCCCCTCGTCGACGACGGTGATGACCACGTGGCCGTCCTCCTCCGCCGCGGCCACCGTCACCGCTCCCCCGTCCGGGGAGTACTTCAACGCGTTCTCCAGCAACTGACTGATGATCACGTCGGTGGCCTCGGGATCGGCGAACACCTCCGGCAACCGCTCCGGTATCCGCAGTTCCAGCTCGTGGTCGGTGACCAGGGGACGGAACGCCGCGAACACCCCGCGCAGCGACTCCCGAACGTCGCAGGCCCGGATCTTCACCGGCAACTGGCCGCTTCCGGCCTGGACTCCCAGCAGCAGGTTGTCGACCAGGCGCGCCATCCGCTCGGAGCGATCGGCGATCAACTCCATGTAGCAGCGCCGGTCCTGGTCGGAGATCTGCTCCCAGTGCTCGATCAGCGTGCTGGAGAGTCCGCGCACGACCGTGAGCGGCGTGCGCAGCTCATGGCCCGCCGTGGCCAGGAAGAGGTCCTTCTGCTCCTCCAGCTCCTTGGCCGGGGTGATGTCACGGAAGTCGACCACCCGTTCCCGGGTGCCCGAGATGTCGGTGACCAGGATCTCCAGCCAGCGGCCGTTACCCATCTGGTACCTGACGAGTTCTCCCGGTTCCGTCGGGAGCGGGAACGGGGGCGGGTTGCCGACGACCTCCGCCCGCCCGTAGCCGGTCAGCTCAGCGGCGGCACGGTTCCACTTGCGCACCCGCCCCCAGCGGTCCAGCACCGAGATGCCGTCGGCGCTGGCCTCCACGATCGCGTGCTCGTGGGCGCGCTGACGCACCGTCTCCTTGTAGGCCATGGCGTTGCCGAGCGCGATCCCCGCGTGCGCCGCCAACAGCTCCAGCATCTCGATCTCGACGTGGCTGATCCGTCGCCTGCGGTACAGCGCGTACAACGCGCCGTAGGGGCGTCCCCGCACGTCACAGACGCACAGCGCAACCGTGTGCAGCCCCTCCAGGTCGGCCCACACCAACTCCTGCAGCGGCCGGACCTCGTCCGTTGTCAGCAGCACCTTCTTGCCGCTGGCCAGAAGCTCACCGAACAGGCTCTGCCGCAGAGGGGTCTCGAAGCCGAGCAACTTCCGCGACAGCCGGGTGACACTGGCCAGCTTGAGGGAGTCCCCCTCGATCAGCGCGAAACCGCCCGCGTCCGCGCCGGTGAGTTCGGTGAGGCCGCACACGACCCGGTCGAGGACCTCCTCGATGTCCTGGTCGGCACTGATGTCGGTCATCATGTCGGTGAGCCGCCGCACCAGATGCGCGCGCTCGGCCAGGTGCAGCAGTTCGAGCTCGTTCTCCGTGGGGGTCATGGTGTGCGGATGGAAGACGCACACCCACCCGCCCATGGCCCCGTGCACGTCGGTGAGCCGGTTGAAGCTGGCCCGCACGTCGAGCAGATCGCCGTCGCGGTGAATCCGCCTGGTGGTGATCGAGATCGGCTGACCGACCCGCACCCGCTCGAGAACCGCGTGGTACTCGGCCTTCCGGTCATCGGGCACCATCGGGACCGGGTGGCCGATGACCTCGGTGAGCGTCCAGCCGAACAGGTCCTCTGCTCCCTTGTTCCACTGGACGACCCGCTGGTCGATGTCCAGGACGACGACGGCGTCAGCCACTGCGGCCACCACGGCCTCAGCGGTGAAGGTTGCCGAGTCGAATCTCACCTACGCCATAGTGCCACTCGGGAAGCCCTCCGTGGCGGGGGATTGGCGGAGGTCGGTCCAAATTCCGTCACCCGGACGCCCCCGGGGAGGTCGCCGAGCCCGTCCGCCCTCCTCACCGTCCCGGCCTCAGACGACCACCGGAGACCGACCGTCCTCACTGACCATGGGACGTCCGGCCAGCGCCCAGGCGCTCATGCCCCCGGCGACGTTCGCCGTCCGCCATCCGGCCTCGTTGAGGACCTGGACCGCCTGCGCGGAACGACCGCCGACCCGGCAGACGACATACACCTGGGCGTCCCTCGGAATCTCTCCGGCGCGGCGCGCCAACTCCCCCAGGGGAATGTGCACGGCACCGGGAGCGTGTCCCGCACGCCATTCGTCGTCCTCGCGGACGTCGAGCAGGTAACCGTCTTCGGGCACCGCGTTGACCTCGACCACCGGAATACTGGCAGCGGACACCGGGACACCTTTCCGTCACATCACGTCACCGACACGTCGCGCACCGGGAACCCCATCCCGTTCACGCACGTCTCAAGGGTATGCGCAGCCTCATCCCGACCACCTCGCGGATTCCGCTCACCGTGCTCGTCGCCACGGGCGTCCTGCTCTCCGGCTGCGGGGAGACGACCGTCACCCCGGGCGATCCGGGGCAGACCTCCGCGGAGTCCCCGTCCACCCGGCGTCCGCGAATCGAACTGACCATCGAGCGGGACGTGTCGTCCGAGGCCGACGGCTCCACGGGGCTCGACGGATTCTCTCCGGGGGTGTGGACACTGACCTGCGATCCGGTCGGTGGCGACCACCCCGACCCCGAGGCCGCCTGCGCGGCGCTGGAGGAGGCGGGGATCGAGGTCTTCGCCCCGGTTCCCGAGGACCAGCCCTGCACCATGATCTACGGCGGCCCGGAGACCGCGACCGTCACCGGACGCATCGGGGACACCGAGGTGAACGCCGAGTTCTCCCGCACCAACGGCTGCGAGATCGACCGCTGGGAGCGGCTGTCCCCACTGCTGAACCCGTGAAGGGAGCCCCCCGAAAAAGCAAAACCCCGGCCATGGGGCCGGGGTCTCTGTGGGCGAGGAGGGATTTGAACCCTCACATCCTTTCGGACACACGGACCTGAACCGTGCGCGTCTACCGTTCCGCCACCCGCCCGAGTGACACTCACCGCGTCTGTCGACATAGTATCGACCTGGGAGTTCCCCGGGTCGTTCCCTTTCGACGTGTTCAAGGCTAGCACGCTCGCGGAGGGGCTCGTGCCACCTCTTCTCCACCGGTCGTTCGGTAACGAGTCCGTCTGGTGAAGCAAAAGAGGCCGTAGCCCGGTTACGATCATCTCATCGGGACGTGGAGTCAAGGGAGGTACCTCGTGGGAGTGCTTCAACGCTTCGAGCGCCGGCTCGAAGGGATGATCGAAGGCACCTTCGCGCGAGCCTTCAAGTCGGAGCTCCAGCCCGTCGAGGTCGCCAGCAACGTGCAACGAGAGATGGACGAGCGCGCCGCGATCGTCGCTCAAGGCCGCACCCTGGTCCCCAACGACTTCGTCGTGGAACTCTCCGGCTCGGACAGGGAGCGACTCGCCGTCTACGCGGACAACCTCGGCCAGGAGCTGGCCAAGCTGGCCCGCGAGTACGCCACCGAACAGGGCTACTCGTTCGTCGGTCCGGTCCGGGTGCGGTTCGAGACGGCCGACGACCTCCAGACCGGCCGGTTCCGGGTTCGTTCCGCTGTCATCCGTGGAGACACCTTCAAAGACGGCGAGATCATCAAGCCGGTCACCGATCACCCCCGCCACGGAAACGCGGTTCCGGGCCGCCCCCGACTGCTGCTGTCCCCCGGCGGTGCGGCGGCCGAAGGCACCTTCACCGCGCAGGGGTCGCAGCAGGCCTACGAGCTGACCTCCGAGGTGACGCTCCTGGGGCGGGGCACCGACTGCGATCTGAGACTGGTGGACAACGGTGTCTCACGTCACCACGCGGAGATCCGGGTGGAGGGCGCCGAGGCCGTCCTTGTGGACCTGAACTCCACCAACGGAACCTTCGTCAACGGCCAGCAGGTCAAACGGGCACGTCTCGTCGACGGCACCCGGATCAGCCTCGGCAGGACGACGATGACGTTCCGGCGCGACTGAACAACTGAATCAGGCAACGAGACCCGCGACGTTACGTGACGTAGCGGGTCTTCCCCATAGCGACACCAATCATGCCGAGGCAATTATTCATCCCCCCAGCAGGACTTTATTCCGAATACCGCTTCAATCGGGCACAATAACCGGGTCCAATGGGTTCACCTGGCTTCCGAGGCGGTAGGCACGGTTCGACGCGACAGTACGCGCTGGCGGAGCCATCACCGCTGACCCAGCCGGAGCACGACAGGGGCTGAAGAGCACTGCAATGTCCGAGTTGACTCTCATGTTGATCAAGCTCGCGTTCCTCGCGGTGCTGTGGCTGTTCATCATCATGGCGGTGGGAGTGATCCGCACCGACCTGTTCGGCCCTGCCACCAGCAAGAAACGCGGCTCCGCCCGCGGCGGCCGAGAGGCCGGACGCCCCAAACCCGCCCGCCCCGCACGCGGGCGGCGCAACGAACCCCGCGCCCTGGTTGTCACCAAGGGTCCCCTGGCGGGGACAACCATCGACCTCACCGCCCAGCCGATCACCATCGGCCGCGCCAAGGACTCCACCCTCGTCATCAACGACGACTACGCCTCGGGGCGGCACGCCCGACTCTTCCCCGACAACGGCCGCTGGATCGTCGAGGACCTCGGTTCGACGAACGGCACCTACCTCGGCACGGCCCGGCTGACCCGCCCGCAGCCCGTCTCCGTAGGCCAGCCCATCCGCATCGGCAAGACCGTTCTGGAACTACGCAAATGACCATCGCACTTCGATACGCGGCGTACTCCGACGTCGGCTGCCTGCGAGAGGGCAACGAGGACTCCGGTTACGCGGGACCCAATCTGCTCGTCGTGGCCGACGGGATGGGCGGACACGCGGGTGGCGAGATCGCCAGCGCGCTGGCTGTGCACTCGTTGATGCCCCTGGACGAGGACATGCCCGGCAGCGAAATGGTCCGCGCCCTCGAGAACGCCGTCGCGGCGGCGAACGACGCGCTGGCCCGCAGGGTCATCCAGGAACCCCACCTGGAGAACATGGGCACCACGCTGACCGCCATGCTGTGGTCGGGCGCGCGGACGGTCCTGGTCCACGTCGGCGACTCACGCGCCTACCTGCTGCGCAACAACGAACTCCAGCAGATCACCAGCGACCACACCCTGGTGCAGACCCTGGTGGACGAGGGGAAGATCACCGAGGACGAGGTCGCCACCCACCCCCAGCGCTCCCTCCTGCTGCGCGCCATCCAGGGCCAGGGACGCGTCGATCCGGACCTGTCCGTGCGAGAGGCCCAGATCGGCGACCGTTACCTGCTCTGCTCCGACGGCCTGTCCGGAGTGGTCAGCAAGGAGACCATCCACGAGACGCTCGCCACGGAGCGCAGTCCCGAGACGGCGGCGACCCGACTCATCGAACTGGCCATCCGCGGCGGCGGTCCCGACAACATCACCGCCGTGGTCGCCGACGTGATCGACACCGCCGTCGATCCGCTCGGTCCGACAGCCACTCCCACCCTGGTCGGCGCGGCGAGCCAGCGTCGGGAACCGGCCGTGACGTCCGACACCCCGGCCGGACGCGCCCAGGAGTTGACGCGCGGCGCCGGCGACACCGCCGAGATGGACCGCATCCCCTCCTACGACCCCGAGGACGACGAGCCCGACCCGCCGCGCACCCAGCGCTGGTGGCCGATGGTGCTCACCTTCCTCGTCCTGGTGGCGATCGTGGCGGGGGCCGGCTTCTACTTCGGCCGCCAGTTCCTGGCGAGCCAGTACTTCGTGGGTGCCAGCGAGGACGGCGAAGTCGCGATCTACCAGGGCATCAACACCGACGTCGCGGGATACAGCCTGGCGACCGAGGTACAGCGCACCGACATTCCGCTGGACGGGCTCCCCGACACCGAACGCGAGTCGGTGGAACGCAGCATCACCGTCGACAGCCTCGACGAGGCGGAGGAGCGTGTCGCCACCCTGCGGGAGACCTTCGAGGCCTGTGAGCGGGAGCCCTCCTCCTGCGGCCTCGACGACACCGACAACGGCGTCGCGCCGACCTCCGCGCCCACAGGGGACGAGGAGGCGCAGACGCCAGGAACCTCCGCCCGGGAACCCGCGTCTCAACCCAATGAGACGGACCAGGGTGGGCAGGACACGGGAGGCGAGCAATGAGCGACGCACTGTCGACCGCGCTGCCGCCGGTCAAACGGCGTAACGCCGAACTGGTCATGCTGCTGATCTCGATCGGCATCACGCTGTTCGCGATGATCGAGGCGAGCCTGACCCGCAACGGTGAGATGCCGCCGAACCTGTTCCTGTACGGGGGGCTGTTCGGCGGTCTGACACTGCTGGCCCACGTCTTCATCCGTTTCTTCGCGCCCTACGCCGACCCGCTGCTGCTGCCGCTGGCCACCCTCCTCAACGGACTGGGCATCGCCATGCTGTGGCGCCTGTTCGAGGCCACCGGCAGCACCGACAACGGCAGCGCGATGGACCAGTTGATCCTGACCGCGGGCAGCCTGGTGGTCTTCGCCGCGATCGTGTACTTCCTCAAGGAGCCGCGGGTCCTGCAGCGCTACCCCTACCTCACGGCGCTCTGCGCGGTGTTCCTGCTGCTCCTCCCGCTGATCCCCGGCCTGGGCATGACCATCAACGGTGCCCGGCAGTGGATCAACCTGGGCGTCACCAGCCTCCAGCCGTCCGAGTTCGCCAAGATCGCGCTGGTCGTCTTCCTGTCCGGATACATGGTCACCAAGCGCGACGTGCTCTCCCTCGTGAGCAAGCCGGTCAAGATCGGTCCGATCAAGGTACTGGAACTGCCCCGGATGCGCGACCTGGCCCCGATGGCCGTCATGTGGGGCTTCTGCATCATCGTCCTGGTCATCCTGATGAACGACCTGGGCACCTCACTGCTGCTGTTCGGCACCTTCCTCGCGATGATCTACGTCGCCACGCAACGCTCCTCGTGGATCATCCTGGGCCTGAGCGCGTTCTTCGGCGCCTGCGCCCTGCTGTACCCGTTCGTCCCGCACTTCCGGACCCGCGTGGTCACCTGGCTGGACGCCTTCAGCCCCGAGGTGTTCTGCACCGACGAGGTCATCGCCAACAACACCGACGCCTTCTGCGTGCAGGCCGGACAGACCAGTCAGCAGCTCGTACAGGGCCTGTTCGCGATGGGCGAGGGCGGCATTCTGGGTGCCGGACTGGGCGGCGGCAAGCCCGGTCACG
This sequence comes from Thermobifida halotolerans, assembly GCF_003574835.2. Classification (NCBI taxonomy): domain Bacteria; kingdom Bacillati; phylum Actinomycetota; class Actinomycetes; order Streptosporangiales; family Nocardiopsidaceae; genus Thermobifida; species Thermobifida halotolerans. The sequence continues at coordinate 4,375,169 of NZ_CP063196.1, forward strand.
TCCCCGAGGTGCAGAACGACTTCATCTTCAGCGCGTTCGGCGAGGAGCTCGGGCTCACCGGGCTCATGGTGATGCTGTTCGCGCTGGCCCTGCTCGCCGAACGGGGCATGCGCATCGCGCTGGCCTCCCGGGAGCTGTTCGTCAAGATGTTCGCCTCGGGAATCTCGTTCCTCATCGCCTTCCAGAGCTTCGTGGTCATCGGCGGCGTCACCCGCGTCATCCCGATGACCGGTGCGACCATCCCCTTCGTGGCCAAGGGTGGTTCCGCGCTGCTGTCCAGTTGGATCATGCTCGCCCTGCTGGTCCGGATGAGTAACAACGCCCGTAAACCGGCCCCCGTGGCCATCCAGGACGAGGGGGCGACCCAGGTGATCTCCCGATGAACAAGCCCATTCGCAGACTCGCGGTGTTCTCCCTGGCGCTGTTCGGGGTGCTGCTGCTGAACACCACCTGGATCCAGGCGTTCCAGGCCGAGTGGCTGCGCGAGCACGAGTTCAACCGCCGCGACGTCGCCGAGCGGACCTCCCTGCCACGCGGCCCCATCGTGGTGGGCAACGAGCAGATCGCCACGTCCACGTTTGTCGAGGAGGAGGAGTACTACCAGCGCGACTACCCCCAGGGGGAGCTGTACGCGCACCCGGTGGGTGTGTTCAACCCGATGGGCAACTTCGGTATCGAGCAGACCCACAACTCCTACCTCAACGGCTCCGACGAGAGCCTCATGGTCCGCAACTTCCTGGACATGCTGACCGGCACCGACCCGCAGGGCGCCTCGGTCGTGCTCACCCTGGACCCCGCGGCCCAGCAGGCGGCCCTGGACGGGCTGAAGGCCAACGCCACCAACGGTCGGGGCGCGGCCGTCGCCATCGACCCCGAGACCGGCGCGATCCTGGCCGCCGCCTCGATCCCCACCTACGACCCGAACTCGGTGGCCGACCTCTCCGACGTCAACACCTCGGTCGAGAACTGGAACGCGCTGGCCGACAACGAGAACCAACCGCTGCTGAACCGGGTCCTCAACGAGCGCTACCCCCCGGGTTCCACGTTCAAGATCGTGACGGCCGCCGCGGCACTGGAGAACGGCCACACCATCGAGTCCACCATCGACGCTCCCGCCTCGATCCCGCTGGGCGGCAGTTCGCTGCCCAACGCCTTCGGCGGTCCCTGCAACGGCGGGGCGCCCGACTCGATCGCGCACTCGATCGAGATCTCGTGCAACACCTCGATGGCCAACTGGGCCATCGAACTCGGTGCCGATGCCATGCACGAGCAGGCCAGCGCGTTCGGGTTCAACTCCGGCCCGATGGAGATCCCGCTCCCGGTGACGGAGAGCCTGGCCCCCCTGGAACCCGACGACAACCTGCGCGCCCAGATGGGCATCGGGCAGGGCAAGATCGAGGCCACCCCCCTGCAGATGGCGATGGTCGCGGCCGGGGTCGCCAACGACGGCACCGTCATGCAGCCCTACCTGGTGCAGGAGATCCTCGGCCCGGACATGTCCGAGATCGAGTCCACCACCCCCGAGGTGTTCAGCGAGGCGATCAGCGCCGACACCGCCGAGCAGCTCACCGAGGCCATGATCCTGGTCACCGAAGGCGACGAGGGCAGCGGCACGAGCGGTGCGATCCCCGGCATCCAGGTGGCGGGCAAGACCGGAACCGCCGAGGTCGGTGACGGCGACACCCACAACTGGTTCATCTCCTTCGCTCCCGCCGACGACCCCCAGGTCGCGGTGGCGGTCGTCATCGAACGCGGTAACGCCAGCGGCGGCGTCCTGGCGGCTCCCGTGGCCAAAGCGATCATGGAAGCAGTGATCAACGAGTGAGTGGAAACCCTGAGCGCGGCCTCGGCTCCCGGGCCGGGGTGGTGCTGATCGACCGGTACCGCCTCGACGAGCGGATCGGCGTGGGCGGCATGGGCGAGGTGTGGCGGGCCACCGACATCCTGCTCAGCCGCCCCGTCGCGGTCAAGATGCTGCACCTGGCCCAGGTGAGCGATCCGGTCTCCCAGCAGCGGTTCCGCACCGAGGCCCAGATCACCGCGGCCCTGTCCCACCCGAACATCGCCCAGGTCTACGACTACGGCGAGCAGGACGGCTACGCCTTCCTGGTCATGGAGTTGATCTCGGGCGAGTCGCTGTCGGCGATCATCAAGCGCAACCCGGGACTCTCCCCCGACATCGCGCTGGACGTGCTGGACCAGGCCGCGCAGGCGCTCTCCGCCGCGCACGCCGGAGGGGTCATCCACCGCGACATCAAGCCGGGCAACCTGCTGGTGACCGAGGACGGCGCGGTGAAACTCACCGACTTCGGCATCGCCCGCGGCAACGAGTCGGTGACTCTGACCCAGACCGGCATGGTGATGGGTACCGCCCAGTACATCTCCCCCGAACAGGTGGCGGGAAAGCCCGCCACCCCGCTGTCCGACATCTACGCGCTGGGCATCGTCACCTACGAGTGCCTGGCGGGACGGCCACCGTTCACGGCGGACACCCCGCTGGCGCTGGCCCTGGCGCACTCCCGGGAACCGCCTCCGCCGCTGCCCGAGACCGTACCGCTCCCGGTGCGTGAACTGGTGGAGCTGATGCTGGCCAAGGACCCGCAGGACCGCCCGTCCTCCGCGGCCGAGGTCGCCCGGTTGGCGCAGCACGTGCGGTCCGTCCTGGGCAGCGGCAACGCCACCGAGACGCTGGGGCTGGCGTCCGCGGCCGACGCGACAGCGGTGGTCGCGGCTCTTCCCGGTCCCGCGACCGGTCCCGGCGCCACCGCCCACGGTCATCCCTCCGGAGCACAACCGCGGACGTGGTCTCCTTCGGAGGTCAGCGGCTCGGATAGAGTTGCCGAGAGATCCGCAGCACCGAACAGCCGCCTGAACCTGCCCGTCGTGTTCGCTCTGATCGCAACTGTCGGAGCCGTCGCGCTGGGAATCTTTCTGGTCGGGCAGCCGTGGAAGGAAACTGAACCCAATGGGACCCCTGCCAGCAGCCGGTCGGTCGTCCCCTCTCTTTCCCTGTCCCCCGACGAAACCGAGGACATAGCGACCGATCCGGAGACGTTTGCCCCGGATGAGCCTGGCGGCCAGCACGTTCCGGTCGAGACCGAACCGGAGCCCAGCTACTCGCCGACCACGGACCCAGAGCTACAGACCACACCGCCACCGTCCGCGGAACCCACCCCGCCCGACGACACCGAGACCGAGACCGACCCCGGTGACGATTCAGGTGACGACGAGGGCGAGGGCGCCCCGGACGCCGGTGGTGCGGCGCCTGGCGGTCCGACCACGGACACCAGCAGCGAGTCGAGAGACTTCACGTTGCCCTGATGCCCGCGGACGGCCGCTCAGGTCCCTTCACGACCGTGAGGAACAGTTCACGACATGTCTCAGCCACGGCTACTTGGTGGCCGCTACCAACTTGAGGCCCCCGTCGGGCGGGGTGGCATGGCCGAGGTCTTCCGCGCTCGCGACCTCCGTCTCGACCGGCTGGTGGCCGTCAAGACCCTGCGCTCGGACCTCGCCCGGGACCACACCTTCCAGGCCCGGTTCCGCCGGGAGGCGCAGTCCGCGGCCTCGCTGAACCATCCGTCGATCATCGCCGTGTACGACACCGGCGAGGACATGATCGACGGGCTTCCCATCCCGTACATCGTCATGGAGTACGTGGACGGACGCACGCTCAAGGAGCTGCTCGACGACAACCGGCGTCTGCTGCCCGAGCGGACGCTGGAGATCACCGACGGCATCCTGCGGGCCCTGGCGGCCGCACACGCCCGAGGCATCGTGCACCGCGACATCAAGCCTGCCAACGTCATGCTGACCCGCCAGGCCGAGGTCAAGGTGATGGACTTCGGCATCGCGCGGGCCATGGACGACTCCCAGGCCACGATGACGCAGACCTCACAGGTCATCGGCACCGCCCAGTACCTCTCTCCGGAGCAGGCGCGCGGTGAGCGGGTCGACGCGCGCAGCGACATCTACTCCACCGGCTGCGTGCTGTACGAACTGCTGACGAGCCGCCCCCCGTTCACGGGCGACTCCCCGGTGTCCATCGCCTACCAGCACGTGCGGGAGGACCCCATCCCGCCGTCGGAGCTGGACCCGGAGATCCCGGAGTGGATCGAGGCCATCGTGCTGCGCGCGATGACCAAGGACCGGGAGCAGCGCTACCAGAGCGCCGAGGAGATGCGCGCCGACATCCAGCGCGGTCTCCAGGGCATGCCGACCGCGGCGAGCACGATGGCTCTGGCCGCGGCGAACGGCGGCGCCACGACCGCGCTGCCCCCGGTGCGGGACCGCCGCCGTGACGACGACTACGACGACTACGACGACTATCCCTACGACGACGAGGACGACCGTCGGGGCGGCGGCAAGGCCCTGTGGATCGTGCTGGGCGGCGCGGTGCTGGCCGCCGCGGTCTTCCTGGGCTGGCTGCTGCTCTCGTCGGGCACGGACAACGTCACCGTCCCCGACGTGTCGGGGATGACGGTCGAGGAGGCCGAGGAGAGGCTTCGGGGAGCGGGCTTCGAGAACACCGAGGTGGACGAGGAGGGAGTGCCTGACAGCGAGGTCGAGGAAGGCCTGGTCGCCGGAACCGATCCCGCCAGGGGCGACACGGTCGCACCCGACACCCAGATCACCATCCTGGTCTCCAGCGGCCCGGAGATGATCGAGATGCCCGACCTGACCGGAATGACGCAGAGCGACGCGCTCGGTGAGATCAACCGTTCGGGGCTGGAACGCGGGGAGATCACCCACCAGGAGTCCGACGAGCCGCAGGGGACGGTGCTGTCGACCGATCCCGCGGCCGGCGAGGAGGTCGAGCCGGGGACTCCGGTGAACCTGGTGGTCGCCAAGGCCAGCAGCAGGATCCAGGTGCCCAACTTCTCGGGCATGACCCAGGACCAGGTCAGCGAGCAGCTCGCGGAGCTGGGGCTGACGCTCGACGCCCAGACCCAGGAGACCGACCAGGCCGCTCCGGGAACCGCGATCTCCCAGTCCCCGGAGGCGGGTGCCGAGATCGAGCGGGGCGGCACGGTCACGGTGACCTTCGCCGAGGCTCCTCAGCAGCCCACCGAGCAGCCCGGTCAGGGCAACGGTAACGGCAACGGCGACCAGTCTCCCCCCGACGGCTTCCCCACCGATTCCGACGACTGGGAGGATCTGTTCGAGAACTATCGCGGCAACGAGGAGTGACCGAACTCGACCGCGGGGCCGTCCGATCCTGGTGGATCGGACGGCCCCACCAGCGTTGATGACGGTCCGTCGCGGGAGTTATTCGCCCACACGTCCGGTTGTGCCTTAGACTGGCTTACCGTCCCGGATAACCTTTCGGACCACCTGTATTTTGGAGCAGCGACCGTGCCCAAGTCCCGCAGCGTGCGCAAGAAGAAGGCCGTTTACACGCCACCCCCGACGGCTCCCCAGCCGAAGATCGGCGGGCGCTGGGTGGCACCGGTCATGGTGGCATTCGGTGTCCTGGGAATCCTGTGGATCGGGGTCTACTACCTCATCGGCAACTTCGTCCCGGTCTCGTTCCTGGAGAACCAGCCCAACTGGAACCTCGCCATCGGGTTCAGCGGGATCATCCTGGCGCTCATCGTCTCCACACGCTGGCGCTGATTGTCCACAAGGTGGACGTGGCGCTGTTTTCCCAGCTCCATAGGGGTGCTGTGGGTTCTGTCCACAGATGATCCACTAGTTATCCACAGGGTTATCCACAGGGCGGTCGCCAGCGGCGCAAGGCCGCAGCCAGGCCGCCCTCCAGGACCAGGACGTGGTTTCCCGGCCGAACAGGCCGGGTCTCTTTCTGTGTCTCAGCGCAGGACCGTCCCGAGCACGGCCGCGACCGCGAGAACCACCATGTACCCAGCGGTGAGTCCGACGTGCCAGGCCGCAGGCGCCCACGGCCGGGTGCTGTCCCTCCTCGGTGGCAGGTAGGCGTACACCACTCCCAGGACCAGGCCGCTCACCAGACCACCGATGTGCGCGGTCCAGGAGATGCCCGGCACCAGGAAGGTGATCAGCAGGTTGGCCACCAGCAGGCCGAGGATGAAACGGGTGTCCAGCCTCAGCCGCCTGCCGAGCACGAAGGTCGCGCCGAACAGTCCGAAGATCGCCCCCGAGGCTCCGACCGACATCACCCCGGGCTGCAGCAGAAGACCCAGCACCGACCCACCGAGCGCACTGATCAGCCACAGGGCCGCATAGCGCAGGTGTCCGAGCCAGTTCTCCAACTGGGGTCCCAGGATGTACAGCGCGAAGCCGTTGAACAGCAGGTGCATCACACCGCCGTGCAGGAAGGCTCCGGTGATCAGGCGGTACCACTGGTCCCCTATGATCACCGCCGCGCCCCACATGCCGAACTGGCCGACGAGCGGGTCGTACTGGGTGGCGACCAGCCCCAGCGAACCGGCCGACACGACTTGGGCCACGAACACCACCGCGACGAGTCCCAGCAGCGTCCAGGTCACGTAGGGCTTGGCGATGAGCTTTCCTCCAAAAACGGTGCGCGCCTCTCTCACGCTCCGATTCCCCTCGGCGACGCATTCCACACACTGGAAGCCGACCGCGTCCTCCCTCATGCAGTCAGGACAGATCGGCCGGTCGCAGCGGCGGCATCGGAGGTAGGTCTCCCGGCCCGGATGCCGGTAGCAGACCGGAGCGTCCTGGGATGTCGGTTCGGAACTCGGAGAGGCGCTCATACCGTGTCGGGCCTACCTGCGTTCGATCGAGACGGTCTGGAGGACGACCGGATCCAGCGGCTTGTCCATCTGGTCGGTGGCGACCTCGGAGATGGTCTTGACGACCTCGCTGCCCTCGACGACCTCACCGAAGATGGTGTGCCTGCCGTTGAGCCAGTCGGTGGTGCCCACGGTGACGAAGAACTGGGATCCGTTGCTGTTCGGTCCCGCGTTGGCCATCGCCAGCAGGTAGGGACGGTCGAACTTCAGTGACGGGTGGATCTCGTCCTTGAACTTGTATCCGGGGCCGCCACGTCCGTTTCCGAGCGGGTCACCGCCCTGGATCATGAACCCCTTGATGACGCGGTGGAACACCGTGCCGTCGTAGAGCTTGGCCGTGGTGGGCTTGCCCGTACGGGGGTCCACCCACTGCTTGGTCCCCTCGGCGAGACCGACGAAGTTCGCGACCGTCTCTGGCGCCTCGCTGGGGAAGAGCTTGACGACGACCGTCCCCCTGGTGGTGTTCAGCCGCGCGAAGAGCTGACCATTGGTGTCAGACACCCGAGTGCCTTTCCGTTGCGGATGCTTACCCCTGACACGTTACCGCTCACCCGGGCCGCTCCGACTGCCGGAACAGCCTGAAAAGAGACACCGGACACGGTGTTTGAGGCGTGATCGGACCCGTATCGACCACGTATGTTGAGATAACACCCTGATAACGGACCGGTCGAGAACTGCGGGTCTGACGTCGAAGGCATAGGCCCTTGGCGTTCGGGAAGAGGGCACCCAGCAGCCCGCGAGTCAGAGGAGGACCACGTGGCAGTCGCATTGCAGCGTCGACAGGCCAGGAAAGAAGCCGAAGAAGCTCTGAGCCGCTTCCAGGAAATGGCCAGGGAGCAGGCGGAACGACTCACCCCATACACCACGCAGGCCAGGGAGGCCGCGGCACTGCGCATCCAGCAGGCTCGCGGCTGGACCGCTCCCCGCCTGCAGACCGCGGCCCAGCGGGTGGAGGACACCGTCGCGCCCCGCGTGGCCGGTCTCCTGAACACCGCCGCGCAGAAGGTGGAACCGGTTCCCGTCGTTCGCCGTCGCCGGGTTCCGAGGACTCTCGTCTACGTCGGGGTCGGAGCGGTCGGGCTCGCCGCCGTGTACGGCGTGCTGCGCCTGCGCCAGGCCACCCAGGACGCCGAGTGGCAGGCCAACCTCGAAAACGCTCGTGAGCAGGTGCGCCACACCAGGGAGCAGTTGGCGGCCAAGGCCCGTGAGACCCGTGAGAGGCTCATGAACAACACCGCGACGTCCCCCGAGGACGAGAAGACCACTCAGGGCGCTACGGAGGGCTCCAGTGAACTGAACGGTCGGGTCAAGCGGTAGCCCTTTGTGCCTCTTCGCCGTGAACGCCGGTGGCCCCACAGTTCCGACTGTGGGGCCACCGGCGTTTGTCGGTCCTGTGCGGCGCCGGGTGCGGCTGCGTCACCGGGTGGTGCGTCTGTCCTTGACGATCTGGTAGGTGAACGGGTAGCGCCAGTTGCTTCCCAGGAGGGTGCTGGCCCCCGCGACCAGTGGCAGGACGATCCAGCCCACCAGCATGAGGACGTAGATGGGGATGGTGACGATCAGCCACAGGGCGATCGGCGCCACCGCCATGGCGATGAGGATGTTCAACTGGTAGTTCAGCGCCTGGAACGCCTGGGCGCGCACGTACGGCGAGTTTCCCTGGACGAGCAGGACGATGAGCGGTCCCAGAAGGGAGACGAAGTAGCCCGACAGGTGTCCGCCCATTGCCCAGAGGCGTTCCGTCTGCGTCGGTTCGCCCCGCGCTCCGATGGCAGACGTAGCCGCCGAGGTCGGGACGGCGGACAGGTCGGCGACCAGTGGTTCCAGGTCCCCCCTGGTCTTGGCCGCCATCGCCTGGCCGAGCCGTTCGTCGAACTCCTCCTCGTCGAGTTGTCCCTCCGCGTACGCCTCCCGCAGCACTTCGGTGATACGGTCGCGCTCGGCATGGGTCACCCGCATCTGGGACGGCGGGACGGGACTTCCCCCTCGGGGGGAAGGAGGCGTCGGGTTGTACACGGCCACGATCACTCCCTGCCGCGCTCTGGTTCTGCTCTGGCCTTCCCGTTCAGGAAGCTGTGCTCTCCCTGTCCATGATCGGTCATCATGGATGTCCGGAACTCCGGGGACGCCCCTGAATATCCCCTGATTTCCACCCCCGTCGCTCCTCGTCGACGCAGTGTGTGCCCGGCGCGGCAGCCGTCGCCGCCTCAGGAGAGGGCGCGCCCGTCCGGACGGGGGTCACTCAAGGATTCCAACGACCGCCCGGCCGTCCTGGTTCCCCGTACCGATGGCCCCCGACGAAGTGCCTCGCCGGATATGCGAAGGCCGCCCCCTCTGGTGAGTGGGCGGCCGTTGTGGTCTGTGCTGACCTGTGTGTTCACTGGTGGAGCCAAGGGGAGTCGAACCCCTGACCTCCGGTATGCAAAACCGGCGCTCTGCCAGCTGAGCTATGGCCCCTCGGCAAGGTCATTGTCGCATTGCCTACGACAACGATTGAAGAGCATACCGCTCTCTCGCCATGTGTGGGGCGACCGGCGACCTTCAACCGGAGGACGGCACCAGGGTTTCTCTGGTGGAGTTCGGCGACGCGTCGGACTAGTTCTCGCTGGCGGCGGTGGCCTCGGTCCACAGGTCCAGCTCGGCGCGGTCAGCCTGGATCTTGCGGTAGATGGCGAACGCCCCGAGGGCCACCAGCACCAGGATGATGATCTTCTTCACGGTGAGGACCCCTTTACTTTCTTTTCGGGATGCTTGAGACGAGGCTCGACGCACGGTCCAGGCCGAGCTGAGTCGTGGCCGACATTGGTTGGCCGGTTTCGCCTGGGCCAGTCAAACCGAGCCAAGGCGCCTTTACAGCGCTTTATGGTTTTGTCCCCAAGCAGCCTAGCAACCCCGCGGCACTGTTACCTTGAATGGCATGCGGTGGCGTGCCTCCCATCCGTCTTGATCTCGGCGTTACCGGGATCAAAGCGCAGGTGGGTGACTGTTGCCGCGCCGTGGGAGTCCGGCGACGTGGCCACACTAGGTCAACAGGTCCAGGCGCCGAAGGACGGTGACGGTGTCCTGCCGGTCGGCTGCCATCCCGACCAGGTCATGCCACACCTCCTGGTAGGACGCCACATCTGCCTCCGCCTCCACGATCGTGCCGCCGTGGGGGTTGTCCACGAACACCAGCGAACTCTCCCCCTCGTCGAACCCCAGCACGGTGAAGGGGCCCGCGAAACCCGCGTGCGGACCGAGCGAGGAGGAGAGCAACTGGATGGTGACCCGTTCGTGCTCCTCTGCGAGCTCGATCATCCGGCTCAGTTGCGCGTGCCTTGTTTCCGGATCGGTCACCCGCTGCAGCGCGTCCTCCTCGACCAGGGCGTGATAGCGGGTGAGGGTGTCCCGGTCCAGGTTCTCCTGACGGTTGAGGTAGGCGGCGACCATGCGGTCGGTCAGGCGGCCGTTGTAGCCTCTGCTGCGCGCCAGCAGAGCCGTGTACTCGGGTGCCTGGAGAAGGTCGGGAATCAGCGCTCCGCCATAGGTGTCGATCGCGACGGCACCGGCCTCGTTGCCGACGTAGGCCGAGGAGACGACATTCTCGTAGTCGCTCCACCACGGGCGTGTCCGCGCCTCCCGAGCCAGCGTCAGGATGGCCTCGCGCTGCCCTCCGGTCACGCCGTACAACTGGAGCAGCGCGGACACCTCGGGGATCGAGAGCTTCTTGCGAATACCCGTCTCGATGTGTCCGAGTTTCGCCGGCGACCAGTCGAGTTCCTCGGCGGCGTCGCTGAGTGTCATACCCGCCCGCACACGCCAACGGCGTAGTTCCGCTGACAGGCGACGGCGACGAACAATGGGGCTGGTCATGACCTTCAGTCCGGGAACGCTGACGACCTCTGGCTCTGTAACCAGAGAATCACTACTGTCAGCCACGGGCAATGCGTTCCTGGAAATTGTTTGACGCTCGGGTGGGCGTCCCACCCCTTGGGGAAGCTGCCGCGGCGGAGGCCCTGTCGGACGCACCGGTGGAGTTCTTCTTCCGCACGGGCATGCCCCAACGGACCGGAGCGGTCAACAGGACGCGTCCCGGACGCCCCGAACCCGTTCCTCCTCGGTCCGCCGACCGCGCCGAACCGGTGTTCCCGGTCTCGCCCTGTCCGGCCTTCAGCGGTCTTGTGGGCAAACGCGGTGAGTCCGGACTATCGACCGCGTACGATGCGATGAGCCAGGAAACCAGAAACCTTCCGGTCGCAGCCTAGGAAACCGATGAGCTACCCCGTTGACGACACCGAGCAGTTGATCGAGGCCGTGGAGAAGGAGCTACCCCCATCCACACGCTCACGACTGATCGCGAAACTCCGTATGGGGGTCCACATCGACGACGCCGCGCGCGAGCTGGGGGTGAGTCCCCAGCGGGTGTTCTCGGCCGCGCGTGTTCTCGGTGCGTTCGGCGCCCAGCTCGACGCCACGCTCACGGCCGAACGCGACCCTGGACTACCGCACGGCACCGTCACCGGTTACAACAAGCGCTGCCGCTGTCCCGACTGCCGCGCTGCCCTCCAGCGGCGTATCTGATTCCGTCGCACTTTGAATATGCGCAGGTCAGACCGGTAAACCCCATACGCAAAACACCTGAAACCAGGATTTCACACAGTTTCTTCCGGGTTTTGGTCTCGGGGCATGCTTATTGATCTTGCAACCGGGGAACCGCGTCATCATGAATGAGCATGTGGACTGGGCCGCGATGAGCGACGAAGAGTTCATAGCGCTGGTGCGCCAGTTGCTCGAAGTACCGGTGGGGGCGGACTCCGAAGAGGAGTGACGCCCCTTCTCCGTATTCCTGGTCGAAACACTCCGCACCCTCTGGCGAGCCGTTGTCATCGGCTGGTGGGTCCGCTGTCACCGCACAGTGGTGGGCGCACTTCTCCCGCACGCCTGTGAACAGCCGCCTCGCCAGAGCGTGACTGCCGGTTTCCCGAGGAAGCTCGGGGGTAGCCAGCCTCGACATGGACACCGGCCCGTCGGCACCGATCCACGAGAGTGACCTGGAGTCTCCTGGGATCACTCGGCGCAGACGTGGTCGGGGGTTCAGTTATCTGGCTCCCGATGGAACCCCCTTGGACAGGCGGGAGCTCGCACGGGTCAAGGCTCTCTCAATCCCTCCGGCCTGGCGGGACGTGTGGATCTGTCCCTCACCTCTGGGACATGTCCAGGCGACGGGGGTGGACTCGGCCGGTCGCAGGCAGTACCTCTACCACGAGGAGTGGCGACGACGGCAGGACCGTGAGAAGTACGACCGCGTGGTGGAGTTCTCGACGTTCCTGCCCAAGATCCGCGAGGTCACACGGGCCGCTCTGGCACAGCGGGACTTCACCCGCGATCGGGTGCTGGCCGCTGGCCTGCGGCTGATCGACCTCGGTCTCTTCCGTGTGGGAAACGACGAGTACGCCGAGAACAACGAGAGCTACGGAGTGTCCACCCTGTTACGCGAGCACGTGACGTGCTCCAGGAGAAAGGTGGTTTTCCGCTTTCCCGGGAAGGGCGGCCAGCACAACGAGATCGAGTTGCGGGAAACCGGGGTGTGCCGGGTTGTCAGAGGGCTGCACCGGCACCGCGGCAGGGGCGAGAAGCTGCTGGCGTTCCGGGACCGCGGTTCCTGGTACGAGGTGACCTCCGACGATCTCAACGCCTACCTGAAGGAGATCGCCGGGGACCGGTACAGCGTGAAGGACTTCCGGACCTGGCACGCGACCGTGCTGGCCGCGGTCGGCCTGGCGGTGTCCAGCGAGGTCTCCGAGGAGGATGAGGCCGCGGTCCGACGCGCGGAGGCACGGGTGTGCAAGGAGGTCGCCGGTTACCTGCGAAACACGCCGGCGGTGGCACGGGCCTCCTACATCGATCCTCGGGTCTTCACGCTGTTCGAGAAGGGCGTGACCGTCCGGGACCGACTTCCCGAGCTGGGGAAGCAGACCGACCTCGGTGACCTCTCCACGGAGGGACCGGTCGAGGAAGCCGTGCGGGAACTGCTGACCGAGGTTTGACAGCCGGGTTGGCGGCGGATGCGATTCAGCCGCACCCCCGGCGAGGTCGAGGCATTCCACGGAACTCTCCAGAAGCGGGACACCACAGGTTGCCGGTGGCCGGTCGAGGCGCCCCCGGCGCCGAGTCCGGACACGGCCCCACCCACCCGCACTCGGATCACCCACCCGCACCACAGGGCGCTGCCCTCCTGGGGTGGCTGGTGTTCTTGCGGCTGTTCCGTCTGTGGGGGCGCGCCTGGACTCGGCGCCGGGGGCGCCTCGACCAGGCGCGGCCAGCCGGTGGTGGCCCGCCCCGGACGGCCGGGGTGGAATACCTCACCCATCCCCGGGACCCCCGCGCCCACCGCAGAACCGAACACTCACACCTCAGTGAGTGGGTGAGGGTCCCGCCTTCAGAACATCCCCCAACGCAAAAAAAGAGAGGGGCCGCCCCTTGCGGGGGCGGCCCCTCTCCAACACTGTGTACGGCGGCGACCTACTCTCCCACCCCACCAAAGAGGCAGTACCATCGGCGCTGGACGGCTTAACTACCGGGTTCGGAAAGGGACCGGGTGGACCCCGCCCGCTATGACCGCCGTAACCCTCACACCCACCCACACACCCAACAAAAGCATGCAAGCAGGAAACCTCAACATGAACAACGTGCGCGAGCACCCAGCATCTGCGGTGGACAAGCCCTCGGCCGATTAGTACCGGTCAGCTCCACCCCTCACAGGGCTTCCACATCCAGCCTATCAACCCCATCATCTCTGGGGAGCCTTACCCACTCGAAGTGGAAGGAGACCTCATCTCGAAGCAAGCTTCCCGCTTAGATGCTTTCAGCGGTTATCTCTCCCGAACGTAGCCAACCAGCCATGCCCCTGGCGGGACAACTGGCACACCAGAGGTTCGTCCATCCCGGTCCTCTCGTACTAGGGACAGCCCTTCTCAAGTCTCCAACGCGCGCAGCGGATAGGGACCGAACTGTCTCACGACGTTCTAAACCCAGCTCGCGTGCCGCTTTAATGGGCGAACAGCCCAACCCTTGGGACCAACTCCAGCCCCAGGATGCGACGAGCCGACATCGAGGTGCCAAACCATCCCGTCGATACGGACTCTTGGGGAAGATCAGCCTGTTATCCCCGGGGTACCTTTTAGCCGTTGAGCGACGCCGCTTCCACACGCCGACGCCGGATCACTAGTCCCTGCTTTCGCACCTGCTCGACACGTCCGTCTCACAGTCAAGCTCCCTTGTGCACTTACACTCACCACCTGATTGCCAACCAGGCCGAGGGAACCTTTGGGCGCCTCCGTTACCCTTTAGGAGGCAACCGCCCCAGTTAAACTACCCACCAGACACTGTCCCCGAACCGGATCACGGCCCCAGGTTAGATGCCCGAAACAGCCAGAGTGGTATTTCACCAACGCCTCCACCCGAACTAGCGTCCGAGCTTCACCGGCTCCCACCTATCCTACACAAACCATCCCAAACACCAATGTCAAGCTGTAGTGAAGGTCCCGGGGTCTTTCCGTCCTGCTGCGCGAAACGAGCATCTTTACTCGTAGTGCAATTTCACCGGGCCCACGGTTGAGACAGCGGGGAAGTCGTTACGCCATTCGTGCAGGTCGGAACTTACCCGACAAGGAATTTCGCTACCTTAGGATGGTTATAGTTACCACCGCCGTTTACCGGCGCTTAGATTCCCAGCCTCGACCCGAAGGTCTAACCGGTCCTCTTAACGTTCCGGCACCGGGCAGGCGTCAGTCCGTATACCGCGTCTTACGACTTCGCACGGACCTGTGTTTTTAGTAAACAGTCGCTTCCCCCTGGCCTCTGCGACCCCACCCAGCTCCGGACGCACAGTCCATCACCAGACAGGGCTCCCCTTCTCCCAAAGTTACGGGGACAATTTGCCGAGTTCCTTAACCATGGTTCACCCGAACGCCTCGGTATTCTCTACCAGACCACCTGCGTCGGTTTCGGGTACGGGCCGCCCACACACTCGCTAGAGGCTTTTCTCGACAGTACGGGATCACTCACTTCGGCTCAACGCCTCGACATCACGCCTCACCCCTGTAACGGAGCACGGATTTACCTGCACTCCGGGCTACACGCTTGACCCGGGACAACCACCGCCCGGTAGAGCTACCCCCCTGCGTCACCCCATCACTTACCTACTACCTCCTCGGACCCCACGCCGACACCCACCATCATCCGAAGACAACAGCAGCGCCGGTGGTGGTTAGCATCAGAAGCCTCGGTATCGGGCGCATGCGGACGGGTACGGGAATATCAACCCGTTATCCATCGACTACGCCTGTCGGCCTCGCCTTAGGCCCCGACTCACCCTGGGCGGATTAACCTGCCCCAGGAACCCTTAGTCAATCGGCGCACACGTTTCTCACGCGTGTTTCGCTACTCATGCCTGCATTCTCACTCCCACGCAGTCCACCCCGGATCACTCCACGGCTTCACCCCACGCAGGACGCTCCCCTACCACACCAGGAAAACCTGGCATCCACGGCTTCGGCGGTGTGCTTAAGCCCCGCTACATTATCGGCGCACAATCACTCGACCAGTGAGCTATTACGCACTCTTTCAAGGATGGCTGCTTCTAAGCCAACCTCCTGGCTGTCTCAGCAACTACACAACCTTTCCCACTTAGCACACGCTTAGGGGCCTTAGCCGATGATCTGGGCTGTTTCCCTCTCGACCACGAAGCTTATCCCCCGCAGTCTCACTGCCACGCTCAACTTCACCGGCATTCGGAGTTTAGCTGACCTCAGTAACCTTGTCGGGCCCATCAGCCAACCAGTCGCTCTACCTCCGGCAAGCACCACGCAACGCTGCACCTAAATGCATTTCGGGGAGAACCAGCTATCACGGAGTTTGATTGGCCTTTCACCCCTACCCACACCTCATCCCCCAGGTTTTCAACCCTGGTGGGTTCGGGCCTCCACGAGGTCTTACCCCCGCTTCACCCTGGACATGGGTAGATCACCCCGCTTCGGGTCCACAGCATGCGACTCAAACGCCCTCTTCAGACTCGCTTTCGCTACGGCTCCCCCACCCGGGTTAACCTCGCCACACACCATGACTCGCAGGCTCATTCTTCAAAAGGCACGCCATCACCCACCCCAAAAGACAGGCTCTGACGGCTTGACAGCACACGGTTTCAGGTACTCTTTCACAACCCCTCACCGGGGCACTTTTCACCTTTCCCTCACGGTACTCGTCCACTATCGGTCACCAGGACGTATTCAGGCTTAGCAGGTGGTCCTGCCAGATTCACACGGAATTCCTCGGGCTCCGCGCTACTCGGGAACACATCCAACACCATGCCGACAGGCTTCGCCTACGGGACTCTCACCCACTCCGGTACCGTTTCCCACCGGTTTCGACTACCCACGACACAAGCGCTCCAGGCCGGCAGACCCAGACAGACACGCCCCACAACCCCACACACGCAACGACTGCCGTCTTTACCACGCATGCGGTTTAGCCACCATCCCCTTTCGCTCACCACTACTCAGGGAATCACTGTTGTTTTCTCTTCCTGCGGGTACTGAGATGTTTCACTTCCCCGCGTCACCACCAACTGCCCTATACATTCAGACAGCGGCGACGTGCCATAACGCACGCCAGGTTTCCCCATTCGGACACCCACGGATCAACGCCCGGTTGACAACTCCCCGTGGACTATCGCGGCCTCCCACGTCCTTCATCGGCGCCTGGTGCCAAGGCATCCACCGTATGCCACTCTCGCTTGGCCACCACAGAAACAAGATGCTCGCGCACACTATCCACAAATCAAAACACACACCACACACCCGACCACCACCAGACAGGACCCAACCAGACCCACGTCCAACCAAACCCCACCCGGAGTTCGTCGGGATGGCACCCGCGGAAACAACCACCCAGCACCCCACCCACCCGGGCAGGACACCAAGGAAACACGGTTGCTCCCTCAGACACCCAACAGCGCGCCCCCACCAGACCACAAAGACCCAGCAGGGGAAGTTCGCTCTCACAACCGAGTACCAGACCCCGGCCACCGACAACCGGCGACACCAGAGCTGGTTCCACTCACGAGCCCGCCAACCCATCGACAAAACGGTTGGCTCGAAAAGCTCCTTAGAAAGGAGGTGATCCAGCCGCACCTTCCGGTACGGCTACCTTGTTACGACTTCGTCCCAATCACCAGCCCCACCTTCACACGCTCCCTCCCCGAAGGGTTAGGCCACGCGTTTCGGGTGTTGCCGACTTTCGTGACGTGACGGGCGGTGTGTACAAGGCCCGGGAACGTATTCACCGCGGCGTTGCTGATCCGCGATTACTAGCGACTCCACCTTCATGGGGTCGAGTTGCAGACCCCAATCCGAACTGAGACCGGCTTTAAGAGATTCGCTCCGCCTCACGACATCGCACGCCCTCTGTACCGGCCATTGTAGCATGTTTGCAGCCCAAGACATAAGGGGCATGATGACTTGACGTCATCCCCACCTTCCTCCGAGTTGACCCCGGCAGTCTCCCATGAGTCCCCACCATCACGTGCTGGCAACATGGAACAAGGGTTGCGCTCGTTGCGGGACTTAACCCAACATCTCACGACACGAGCTGACGACAGCCATGCACCACCTGTCACCGATCCCCGAAGGACCCCACATCTCTGCAGGATTACCGGTGATGTCAAACCTTGGTAAGGTTCTTCGCGTTGCGTCGAATTAAGCAACATGCTCCGCCGCTTGTGCGGGCCCCCGTCAATTCCTTTGAGTTTTAGCCTTGCGGCCGTACTCCCCAGGCGGGGCGCTTAATGCGTTAGCTACGGCACGGAAACCGTGGAAAGTCCCCACACCTAGCGCCCAACGTTTACAGCGTGGACTACCAGGGTATCTAATCCTGTTCGCTCCCCACGCTTTCGCTCCTCAGCGTCAGGTAAGGCCCAGAGACCCGCCTTCGCCACCGGTGTTCCTCCTGATATCTGCGCATTTCACCGCTACACCAGGAATTCCAGTCTCCCCTACCTACCTCAAGCCTGCCCGTATCCACTGCACACCCGAAGTTAAGCCCCGGGCTTTCACAGCAGACGCGACAAGCCGCCTACGAGCTCTTTACGCCCAATAATTCCGGACAACGCTCGGACCCTACGTATTACCGCGGCTGCTGGCACGTAGTTAGCCGGTCCTTATTCCCCACCTACCGTCAACCCCCAGAACACTGGAAGCCTACGTCAGTGGTAAAAGAGGTTTACAACCCGAAGGCCGTCATCCCCCACGCGGCGTCGCTGCGTCAGGCTTCCGCCCATTGCGCAATATTCCCCACTGCTGCCTCCCGCAGGAGTCTGGGCCGTGTCTCAGTCCCAGTGTGGCCGGTCGCCCTCTCAGGCCGGCTACCCGTCATCGCCTTGGTAGGCCATCACCCCACCAACAAGCTGATAGGCCGCGAGCCCATCCCCAACCGAAACAACTTTCCACCCCCACCCATGCAGGCAGGAGTCATATCCGGTATTAGACCCGGTTTCCCGGGCTTATCCCAGAGTCAGGGGCAGGTTACTCACGTGTTACTCACCCGTTCGCCGCTCGTGTACCCCCGAAGGGGCCTTACCGCTCGACTTGCATGTGTTAAGCACGCCGCCAGCGTTCGTCCTGAGCCAGGATCAAACTCTCCATCAAAGGCCAAACACCAACCCCCGAGCAACCCCGAAGGCGGCAAACCTGAAACAGAGGCTCATCCCAACCAGACACCCAAACCAGGGTGCCGATCAAAGGAACCCCCACCCCCTCAAACCGAAGGAGTGGCAGGAGCCAAAATCACAAACTCGGCTGTAAAAACAAACACGCGCTGTTGAGTTCTCAAGAAACAACCGCCGACCGTCCACAAGCCACCAGGCTCTTCCCCAGCCGCGGCATTCCCGCTTCGTTGTCGGTTCCGACTCTAGCAGCTCCCCGCCCCGGCGCAAATTCGCGCCGATCCGGAAAACCACCGGAGAAGAAACCGGCCGGAGTTTCCCCGCAGAAACCATTCCGCCGTTCCGCTCCGTTGCGCTCTGGACTTTACCGGCTCTCCCCGAAACCGCCAAATCGGCGTTTCCGGATCCTTTCCGGAGGCACAGAGCAAGGTATTGCCGCCAATTCCTCGCGGCATGGCAATCATGCCAGAAGAAAGAGGCGCTCAAGACCGTTGGGTGTTGGGCACGTCCACCAGAGCGGTGTCCGGTTCGCCCAGAGAAGGTCGCCACCACGCCCGGGCGTTGCCACGGGCTCCAGGGCGACTCGACTAAATCTAGTCGCCCTCCACGGCCATGACAACCAAAAGCACTGTGACCTGCATCACATATCCCTGTCCAGGAGGACCGCCTGCTCCGCCGCCCACGGGCTGATGCTCCAGGAGGCGGTCTCGGCCATGTCGACAAAAGCCTGCCAGTCGACCCACCGCCAGTCCATGACCTCCGCCGGATCAGGCTGCGGCTCGTCCTCCGTCGCGGCGACGTACACGGGGCAGACCTCGTTCTCCACCACACCGCTCGCGTCGACGGCCCGGTACCGGAAATCCGGCAGGACCAGGCGCAACCGCTCGATCCGCAGCCCCAACTCCTGCTGCACCCTGCGGTGTACCGCCGCCTCGACCGCCTCTCCCGGTGCCGGGTGACCGCAGCAGGAGTTGGTCCACACCCCTGGCCAGGTCCGCTTGTCCAGCGCGCGCCGAGTGACCAGGAAGCGGCCCCGCGAGTCGAAGATGTAGCAGGAGAACGCCAGATGCAGCGGGGTCCGCTCGTGGTGCACTCCGCTCTTGGCCGCCGCACCGATCGGTCGACGCAGCTCGTCGAGCAGGACCACGTTCTCCCGCCCGGCCGGTCTCGCAACACCGCTCATCAGCTTCTCCCGACTCTCTCCCCGAGGTTACCCGCCACCATCACACTGACTACCTAGAGTTCTACAGGGAACACAGAAAGTCTCCTGTTTTCGAGACGACGGTGTTCCGCCGCGACCGGGTGGCGGCCACCACCCTGCCAGGGAGGCTCCATGCGAACCGTGACCGGACCGACGGACCACGTCGTGGTGGTGGGTGCGGGGCTGTCCGGGCTCGCCGCCGCACTGCATCTACTGGGTTCGGGACGACAGGTGACCGTGGTCGAGCGGGAGGCTCACCCCGGAGGCCGCGCCGGGCGACTGGATCTGGACGGATTCCACGTCGACACCGGACCGACCGTCCTGACCATGCCGGAACTGCTCGACGAGGCTCTGGCCGCGGTGGGCGAGTCGGTGTCCGACCGTCTCGACCTGGTGCCGCTGTCCCCGGCCTACCGGGCCTCGTTTCCGGACGGCTCCACCCTCGACGTGCACACCGACGCGGCCGCGATGGCCGAGGAGGTCGCACGGGTGTGCGGCCCCCGCGAGGCCACCGGCTACCTGCGGCTGCGCGGGTGGCTGCGCGAACTGTACGAACTGGAGATGGCCCGGTTCATCGACGTGAACTTCGACTCCCCGTTCGCCCTGCTCTCCCCCCAACTGGCTCGGTTGGCGGCCGTCGGCGGGTTCCGGCGCCTGTCCTCAGCGGTCGGCGGCTTCGTCAGGGACGAACGGCTACGCCGAGTGTTCTCGTTCCAGTCCCTCTACGCGGGAGTACCACCTCACCGGGCGTTGGCCGCCTACGCGGTGATCGCCTACATGGACACCGTCGCCGGGGTCTACTTCCCGCGCGGCGGCATGCGCGTGCTGGGCGGGGCCCTCGCGGACGCCGCCGCCAAGGCCGGGGGGCGGCTGCGTTACGGACAGGCGGTGACCCGACTGGAGCGGCGCGGCGACCGGGTGAGCGCCGTGCTCCTGGCCGACGGGGACCGCATCCCCTGTGACGCGGTGGTGCTGACCGTGGACCTGCCGGTGGCCTACCGACTGCTGGGACGGACCCCGTGGCGACCGGTGCCGCTGCGGTTCTCGCCGTCAGCGGTCGTACTGCACGCGGGAACCGACCGGACCTGGCCGCGACTCGACCACCACACCATCCTGTTCGGTGCGGCGTGGCGGCGTACGTTCACCGAGATCACCCGTGCGGGAACGCCGATGAGTGATCCGTCACTGCTGGTGACGCAGCCGACGGCGACCGACAGCGGGCTGGCCCCACCGGGCCGGCACCTGTTCTCCGTGTTGGCGCCCTGCCCCAACCTGCGGACCGGGCGGATCGACTGGGCGTCCTTCGGTCCCCGTTACCGGGACCACCTGGCGGCGACGCTGCAGGCACGCGGAATGCCGGGTTTCGACTGCTCGGTGCTGGTCGAGCGGTTGGTGACGCCCGAGGACTGGTCACGCCAGGGGCACGCGTTCGGCAGCCCGTTCGCCACAGCGCACACCTTCGCCCAGACGGGACCGTTCCGGCCGCGCAACCTGGTGTCGGGAACCGCCAACGCGGTGCTGGCCGGCTGCGGGACCACCCCCGGTGTGGGGCTGCCCACGGTCCTGGTCTCGGGAAAACTCGCCGCGGCACGCATCACCGGAGACGTCCCCGTCTCCTCCCGGACGACGGTCACGACCTCGGGGAGACGGCGATGAGGCGGGAGCTTCGGGCGGCGGGCATCACCGACCCCCGGCTGTGCGCGGACTACGTCCGCTGCCGGGAACTGCACGCCCGGTACGGACGCACCTACTACCTGGCCACGCTCGCGCTGCCCCCGCAGCGGCGGCCCGCGGTCCATGCCCTCTACGGTTTCGCGCGGTGGGTGGACGACGTGGTCGACGACCTGGACGACACCGTCCCCGTGGAGGAGCGGACCGCCGTGCTCACCCGTCTGGACGCGGAGCTGACCACCGCGCTGTCCGGCGGGGAGAGCACCGAACCGGTGGTCAGGGCGGTCGCCGACACCGCGTGGCGCTACGGGATCGGGGCGGAGTTGTTCGCGGCCTTCCTGCGGTCCATGCGGATGGACCTGTCCGTCACCGACTATCCGACCTTCGACGACCTGCGTGGCTACATGTACGGCTCGGCCGCGGTGATCGGTCTGCAGGTGCTTCCGGTTCTGGGGACAGTGGTGCCCCTGCCCCGTGCCGCCCCGCACGCGGCGGCGCTGGGGGAGGCGTTCCAACTCACCAACTTCCTGCGCGACGTGGCCGAGGACCTCGACCGGGGGCGGGTCTACCTGCCCGCGGACGTGCTGGCGCACCACGGCGTGGACCGGGAGTTGCTGGCGTGGTGCCGGGCTCGGCGGCGCGGGGATCCCCGGGTGCGGGACGCGCTGGCGCACATGGTGGCGGTGAACCGGGACGGCTACCGGATGGCCGAGCCGGGAATCGCGATGCTCGACCCGGTCTCGCGGCCGTGCGTGGCCACCGCGTTCACGCTCTACCGGGGCATTGTCGACGCGATCGAGGCGGCCGACTTCGACGTGTGGAGCCGCCGCCGCTCGGTGCCTCGGCGGCGGCGCGTACGGGTGGCGGTTCCGGCCTTCGCCCAGGCCGTACTGCTCAGAGTCGGGGGAAGACGACGGACGGACAGCGGTACGGCGCCGCGAGCGGGCGGCGCACGGATTTCGGGGAGGGACTGAGTTGCCCGAGGACATGACATCTCGGCGGCTTCCGCTGCGCAGGCTGCCGAAGACGGTGTGGGAGCGGCAGGAACCGTCGTGGCGGGGCGCCCGCCCGGGACTGATCGAGGGAGCGCTGAAGCGGGCGTTGGCACGGCCGTCCGGAAACTGGTTCGTGCTGGCGGCGAGTGCGCAGATCCGTCCGGGGCGGCCCTTCGGCCGGATGGTGGCGGACGTCGAGGTGGTGGCGTGGCGGTCACCGGACGGGACGGTGCACGCGGCTCCGGGGGCCTGTCCGCATCTGGGGGCGCCGCTGTGTCGGGGGGCGGTGCGCGGTGACCGGCTGGTGTGCCGGTGGCACGGCCTGTCGTTGGGCTCGGAGGGGTTTCCGGGGTGGTCGCCGTTTCCCGTGTACGACGACGGGGTGCTGGTGTGGGTGCGGTTGGACGCGGCGGGCGGCGAGGAGCCGCTGGCGAAGCCGGTGCTTCCGGAGCGCCCGGAGGCCGCGCGGGCGCTGGCCGCGGTGGAGACGGTGGCCGCTCGGTGCGAACCGGAGGACGTGGTCGCCAACCGGTTGGACCCGTGGCACGGGTCGTGGTTCCACCCGTACTCGTTCGTGGGACTGCGGGTGGTCGAGGCTCCCGAGGAGGGGGTGTCCGACAGCGACGACCGGTTCGTGGTGGACGTGTCGTTCAGGGTCGCGGGTCGGCTCGGGGTTCCGGTGCGGGCGGTGTTCCACTGCCCGGAGCCCCGCACCGTGGTCATGCGCATCATCCGGGGTGAGGGGGCGGGCAGCGTGGTGGAGACGCACGCCACCCCGTTGGGGGTGGACCGGCAGGGGGTGCCGCGTACGGCGGTCGTCGAGGCGACGATCGCGACGTCGGACCGGCCCGGGTTCGGTGTTGCGCGTCGGGTCGCTCCCCTGGTCCGCCCGGTGATGCGGTTCGCGGCGCGGCGGCTGTGGCGTGACGACCTCGCCTACGCCGAGCGCCGTCACACCCTGCGCTCCTCGGGACGCTGGCCCTCCTGACCCGGACCGTTCTCCGGGAACGCGGCCCGTTCCCGCTCTCCCGTGGCGGGGACGGGCCGCGTGTCCCGCATGGCGGGCCGGGGCTATCCCTCGACCAGGTCCTGTCCCGGATAGCGGCCCCTCGCGGCGGCGGGGACCGCGAACAGGGCGCTGCCCTCGTGCCGGGTGTAGCGGTTGAGGGCGTCGCCCCGGTCGGCGAGGCTGCGCTGCACCGGGACGAACCCGGTGGCGGGGTCGCCCTGCCAGGCCATGAAGAGCAGTCCCGCGTCACGGACGCCGTCGTCGCGCCATCCCTCGTCGTAGCTGTAGCCGCGCCGGAACATGCGCGCCCCCAGGTTGCTCTCCGGGTTGGCCAGCCGCACGTGCGCGTCCTCGGGGATGACCGGCCGTCCGCTCGCGTCGCGGGCGGTCAGCACGACGGGGTCGGTCTCCTTCCGCCCGCCCAGGGGTGCGCCCGTGTCGAGGCGGCGGCCGAGCACCCGTTCGCGTGCGGGCACGTCCAGTCCCCGCCACTCGTCCAGCAGCATCCGGATGCGCCGTATGACCAGATAGCTGCCGCCGTCCATCCACGCGTGCGCGGGGTCCCGGGCTTCCCGCGCGGTCACGGTCCGGTCGAACAGGGCGTGGTCCTGGGCCGGGTTGGCGGTTCCGTCGATCTGGCCCATGAGGTTGCGCGGGGTGGCGTCCGGATTCCGGGCTGCCGCGGCGGTGTGTCGGAAGCCGCGCAGCGCCCAGCGCACCGTCGTGGTCCGCGTGGACGCCGCCACCAGTTCGTCGGCGGCCGCGGCCAGCACCATGGGGTCCTCGGCTCCGATCTGGAGCAGCAGGTCTCCTCCGCACCACCGGGGACGCAGTTCGTCGGTGGAGAACTCGGGCAGGTCGGCGAGGGCGTCCGGGCGTCGGTCCGCCGCGCCGATCGCCTGGAGGAGGGAGCCTCCGAGACCGACGGTGACCATGAGAGAGGCGGGAAGCAGGCCGGTGGCGGCAGTGCCCTCGGCGGGTCCGTCCTCGTGCAACCGGGTCGCCAGTTCGGCCCAGGAGCGCAGCACGGTGGCCGCGGCCTCGCGGGCGGTGCCGGTGTTCTCCCGGACCGTGTCGGCGAGGTCGAACGAGAGGACGTGGACGAACGCGGGAGCCCGTCCGGTGATTCCGGGTTGGGGTGTGGCGGCGGCGTCGGCCGGCTGACCGGCCATGCGCAGCCGTTCCTCGGCGGCGGGATCGGTGGCGGGGCCGGGGTCGGGCAGGAGGGGCCGGACGGCTTCCCCCGCCGCCATGCCGGCTCCCGCACCGGTCAGTGCCGCCGCGCCCAGTCCCGCGAGGAACCTCCGACGGGAGGCGTTCCCCGTCCGGGTCGGCTCCGGTCCGGTCATGGCTGTTCGTCTCCCGGGCGGTGCCCGCCGCTTCCGGCACGCTCCCGTACCGGGGCTTCGACCTCGACGGTCTCACCGTTGTCGAAGGTCAGGGTGATGGTGGCGGTGTCGCCGACCTCGGGGGGCCGCTCCATTTCCAGCACCATGATGTGGAGGCCTCCGGAGGCGAGTTCGACAGTCTCGCCCGCGGGGACCGGAATCGTGTCGACGGGCGTCATCTGCGACGCACCGCTTTCGGTGGTCTCCACGGTGTGCAGTTCGGTCCGGTCCGACAGTGACGTCTCCGCCTCGGTCAGGGAGACGTCGCCGTCACCGCTGTTGGTGATGGTGAGGTAGCCGGCGGTCATCGACGGCTGTGCGGGTTCGGCCAGCCACGCCCCTTCGACGGTGAGGTCGCCGGCCTCGGCGCTGCCCATGGCGGAGCCGTGTTCCTTGGGCTGGTCGGTGTTCTGGGTACCGCAGCCGGACAGGGCGAGCACGGCGGCGGCGCCGATGGCGAGGAGGGCGGGGGTGGATGTGTTCACGAGGATGTCTCTCCGCATGGCTGTGGAAGTCCTGGGGTTCAGATCTGTTCGGTGAGCAGGTCGGGCAGGACGGCGCTCATCTGTTCGCCCGAGGTGCCCGGGTCGAAGAATCCGACGGCGTCGCCGCCGGGGCGCAGGACCGCGACCCGCTCGCCGTGGGTGACGAGGTAGTTGCCCTCGCTCTCCCGGGGCGCCTCCACCGGGATGCCGTACGCCTGGGCGGCCTGCACGACCTCGTCGATGGGGCCGGTCACGCCCTCGAAGTCGGGGTCGAAGCCGGTCAACCAGGAGCGCATCTGTTCGGCGGTGTCCCGGGCCGGATCGGTGCTGACCATGACCACGTCGATCCGCTCGGCGTCGGGGCCGATGCGGCCCATCGCGTCGGTGATGTCGGCCATCGTCGTGGGGCACACGTCGGGGCAACTGGTGTAGCCGAAGTAGAGAAGGGTGAGCCGGTCCTCGGCGACTCCGGTGAACGACCACGGTTCGCCGTCCATGGTGCGGAACTCGTGGTCCGGCGCGGTCATCGGGGTTTCGGTCAGGTCGAGGTAGTAGTCGAATCCGCCGCGCTGCTGGCTGGCCCCGCTGTCGGCCGGGCCGCACCCGGCGAGGACGAGCACGCCGACCGCCGCGAGCGCCGCGGCCCTGCCGCCTCTCCTGTTTCGGACGCGCCGATATCCCGGTTTCTGGGAAATCGGGATGTTGTGGGCGATGATGGAAGCGTGAGGTGTATTGACTGTCGAACCGCTCTTTCCGCCGAAATCGACGGGGAGGAGACGAGCCACTCTCCCGAGCAGGTCCGCGCCCATCTGCGTGAGTGTGCGGAGTGCGGTGTCTGGCTTTCCGCCGCACGGGGGCTGCACCGGCTGGTCGGCGTCACCACACTGGCCTCCGCCCGGGATGAGGGCGAGCGGATCGGGCAGCGGACCCACGGCTAGCCGCCTGTGGCGATTCTCACGGGCATCACTGGTCATGCTGGTTTTCCTCGGATCGGTCCGCGCGGCGCCGAACCGGATTCCGGGCGCACGCGGGACAGCCGCGGCGCGGTGGCGCGCGGCCTGGGCTGAAGGGTTGACGGGTCAGCTCGATCGAGGAGGGGGTGGCCCGCGTCGGACGACCGTGTGCCGCAGCAGCGTGCCGACGGCGGGAGCCGGTCCGCTCCCGCGGAGGGGAGTCTCCTCTGGCGGGCACGGCACCGCGGGAGGTGGGGCGAGCAGCAGGAGCACGCCGGACAGCAGGATGCGCAGTTCCCGGGCGAGCCGGAACGCCGCGGCCTCACCGCGGCGCAGCCACAGTGCGCAGACCAGTGCCGCGCCCAGGTGCGCGGCCAGCATTCCGGAGGAGGATGGCTGTCCGGCGGCCGCGGTGGTGAGTGTCGTCGCCTGGTGGACGGAGTGGGTGCCGACATCCGACTGGGTGGCGCCGAAGACGAGGTGCAGGGCGAGTTGGCCCCACAGCATCCAGCCGAGGATGGTGCCGCCGCCACGCTCCCTGCCCGCGATCGCCCATCCCACGGCCAGCATCAGTGCGAGGCCGAGCAGGGTGCCGCCGAGGGGGACGCCGTGGCCGGCCTGGAACGCGTGTCCGTTGGCGGACACGCCGACGCACACCGCGGCGAAGACCCCGGCGCGGGTGAGCCTGGTGAGTGACGTTCCGTGCACAGCGCCTCCATCGTCGCACCGGTTCCGGGCGGGGGTCGCCGGGGGTGGGAAAACGCGTTGGCGGAACCGATACGGGTGGGGGTATTGTTGCGAGCGAAGAGGTGATGACCGATGGAGATGAAGCCCGAACTGGTCGGTGACGCTCTGACCAGGCTGCGTCGCGCACACGGACAACTGGGCGGCGTCATCGCGATGATCGAGTCCGGTGAGGACTGCACCGCGGTGCTGACCCAGCTCGCCGCGGTCTCCCGCGCACTGGACCGGGCCGGGTTCAAGATCGTGGCCAGTGGCCTGCGCCACTGCGAGGCAGCGCGTGAACGCGGCGAGGAGCCGCCGATGAGCGAGCAGGAGTGGGAGAAGCTCTTCCTCGCCCTGGCCTGAGCGCGTCAGGCGTGCGCCCCGAGACCGGGGATCACGCCGCACCGTCCACGCCGAGGCACACCTGCCTCTGCCATATACCCCAGGGGGTGTGTAGTGCTTCGATGGGGAGCCGCAGGAGCTCCGGAGGTCACGGTGGACCGACTCGACGCCGCCCGCGCTGAGGTCGCCCTGGTGCTCGACGTGCGCGAGCCCGGAGAGTTCGCCTCCGGGCACGTGCCCGGAGCCGCGAACCTGCCACTGGAGCGGGTGGCCGCCGAGGCCCACCGGTTCGCCGGGCGCCCGGTCTGCGTGATCTGCCGGTCGGGGCAGCGCAGTCTGCACTCCGCCCCGCTGAACCGGGCCGGAGCGCAGGCGGTCTCGGTGGCCGGAGGAACCCGGGACCGGCTCGCCTCGGGGCGGGCCGTGACCACCGGCTGATCCCGCCGCGGCCACCCCGCCCACCCACCTCTTCCACATACCCCCGCCCGTACCAGACAACAGAGAGGACTCCCGTGAACGGTTCCCATCCCGCGACCCTCGCCCCCGAGCAGGTCCGCGAACTCCAGGAACGCAATCCCCGCGTGCGGCTGATCGACGTGCGCACCCCCGGCGAGTTCGCCGGGGCGCACATCCCCGGCTCCTACAACGTGCCGCTCGACCTGTTGCGGGAGCACCGGCGCGAACTGAGTGCCGAACACGACGACCCCGTCGTGCTGGTGTGCCGTTCGGGAATGCGCGCCGACCAGGCGCGCGCACTCGTCGCGGGCAGCGGACTGGAGCGGATCAGCGTGCTGCGGGGCGGCATCAACGAGTGGGAGCGCGTGGGCGCTCCCCTGAACCGGGGCACCGGCGGGCGTTGGGCGATGGAACGTCAGGTGCGCCTGGTCGCCGGATCGGTCGTGCTCACCTCGGTCGCGGCCAGCGCCGTCTTCGGACCGCTCAAGTGGGTGGCCGCCGGCATCGGCGCGGGGCTGGCCCTCGCGGCCGTCACCGACACCTGCATGATGGCGCGCCTGCTGGCTCGGCTGCCCTACAACCGCGCCGACTCCTGTGACGCTCCGGCGATGCTGACCGCGCTCACCGACGCCGCACCGGCGGCACGCCACTGACATGGCACTCACGGCGGCGCTCTTCGGTGTGGTGATCGGACTGCTGCTCGGCCTGCTCGGCGGCGGTGGTTCGATCCTGGCGGTGCCCGCACTGGTCTACGGGGTGGGCCTGCCGCTGGCCGCGGCCGTTCCGGCCTCCCTGGTCGTGGTGGGCGCGTCGTCGGCGACCGGCCTGCTGACCAGGGCCCGCACCGGTCTGGTCCGCTGGCGGGTGGCGCTGGTCTTCGGACTGGCCGGGCTGCCCTCCGCGTTCGGCGGCAGCGCGGTGGGACGTCTACTCCCCGACCGTTGGCTGATGCTCGGCTTCGCGGCGCTCATGGTCGTGGTGGCCGTACGCATGCTGCGGCCGGGGCCCGCTTCGGACGGGGTCTGCCGCGGCGGGACCGGCGAGGTGAACTGGCGCGCGTGCCTGCCCCGGTCCGTGCTGGCGGGCGCCCTGGTGGGGTTCCTGACCGGGCTGTTCGGGGTCGGCGGCGGGTTTGTCATCGTTCCGGCGCTGAGCATGGGACTGGGGCTGACCGCTGCCGAGGCGGTGGCCACCTCGTTGGCGATCATCGTCCTCAACTCCGCCTCCGGGCTCGCCGCACACACCCAGGCCCTGGCCGAACTCGACTTCCTGACCGTGGGAGTCTTCGCGATGAGCGCGATGGCCGCGGCACTGGCCGCCGGAGGTCTGGCCGCGCGTCTGCCCGCCGCACTGCTGAGACGCGGTTTCGCCGTCCTCGTCCTCGCCGTCGCGGCGGGAGCGGCGGCGGGCGCCCTGGCAGCGCCCGAACTGCTCCTGTAACCGCTACCGGACAACCGGACCCCACCGGTCCACGACACAGCACAACCATCGAACCGATATACCCCCCGGGGCACGAAGAGCCATCCCGGAGAATACGGAGAGGAAACCACGATGCTGTTCACGCAGTACTACCTCGACTGCCTGTCCCACGCGTCCTACCTGATCGCCGACGAGGGCACCGGCCGGGCCGTCGTGGTCGACCCCAAACGCGACATCACCGACTACCTCGCGGACGCCGAGGAGAAGGGGTTGACCATCGAGGCGGTCATCAACACCCACTTCCACGCCGACTTCGTCGCCGGGCACCTGGAGCTGGCCGAGCGCACCGGCGCGTGGATCGGCTACGGAAGCCGTGCCGAGACCGAGTACCCCAGTCGGAAGCTGGCCGACGGCGAGCGGATCGCGCTGGGTGACGTCGTCCTGGAGATCATGGAGACGCCCGGGCACACCCCCGAGTCGATCAGCATCGTGGTCCACGAGCACGTCGACGACACCGTCCCCTACGGCGTCCTCACCGGCGACGCGCTGTTCATCGGTGACGTGGGCCGTCCCGACCTGCTGGCCTCCCTCGGCTCCACCGCCGACGAACTCGGTCGGATGCTCTACGACTCGGTGCAGCACAAGCTCATGGGACTCCACGACGACGTGCGGGTCTTCCCCGCACACGGCGCTGGCTCGGCGTGCGGCAAGAACCTGTCCACCGAGCGCTGGTCCACCATCGGCGAGCAGCGGCGCACCAACTACGCCTGCCGTCCGATGGACGAGTCGACCTTCCTCGCGCTGGTCACCGCCGGGCAGCCGGCCGCTCCCTCCTACTTCGCCTACGACGCGGTGCTCAACCGCAAGCAGCGCGGGGTCCTGGACACCGAGAAGATCGTGGTCGCCCTGTCGGCCGAGGACTTCCTGGCCCGACGGGCCTCCGGCGCGGTGGTCGTGGACTCCCGGGACCCGCAGGAGTACGCGGCGGGCCACCTGCGCGGCTCGATCAACGTGCCGGTGGACGGCCGGTTCGCCGAGACCGCGGGAAGCGTGCTGAAGCCGGGGACGCCGCTGCTCGTCGTCGCCCCCGAAGGGCAGGAGGCACAGACCCTCGTCCGGTTGGCCCGGGTGGGCTTCGACACCGCCGAGGGCTACCTGCCGGAACCGGAGAGCGTCTTCGTCACCGTTCCCGAGGAGATGGAGAACGCCTCCCGGAGGACCGCTGCCGCGCTGTCCGAGGACCTGCGCGGCGACGAACCACCGGTCGTGCTGGACGTGCGCAACCAGGGGGAGCGCGACCAGGGCGCCGTTCCCGGGTCGCTGCACATCCCGCTCGCGGAACTGCCCGCCCGACTGGGTGAGGTGCCCATCGGCCGTCCGATCGTGGTGCACTGCGCGGGCGGCTACCGCTCCAGCGTCGCGGCCAGTCTGCTGCGCGCCGAGGGCGTGCCGAACGTCTCCGACCTGCTCGGCGGCTACGCGGCCTTCGAGGCCCTGCACCAGACGGTCTGATCCGTTCCGGGTGGCGACGGGACCGCGTCCAGCACGGTCCCGTCGCCGCCCGAAGGTCGACAAAGCGATTTGTCGACAAAGTCGGCGGGGGTGTCGCCCCGGGACCCCGGTCGGCATGGCAGAAAAGGTGGGAAACTCGTCATTGCCGCCATGGCCCGGCGGTCGAATACTGGGGCCATGCCGAACCGCCGCGTACTCATCGTCCTCTTCGAGGGCGTGCAGAGTCTGGACGTCACCGGACCACTGGAGGTCTTCACCGGCGCCGACCGCTACGTGGCGGCGAACCGGAGCGGTGTCCGGGGCTACGAGGTGGTGACCGCCTCGCTCGGCGGCACCCCTGTTCGCACCTCCAGCGGGCTGCGGGTCGCTCCCGACGCCGACCTCGCCCACGTTCCCGTCCCGCACACACTCGTCGTTCCGGGAGGGGACGGCACCCGTGTGCCCCACTCCGCCCTCGTGGCGTGGCTCCGCGTGCACGCCCACCGGGCCGAGCGCCTGGTCTCGGTGTGCACCGGCGCGTTCCTGCTGGCGGAGGCGGGCCTGCTGGACGGCCGACGCGCCACCACCCACTGGAACCACTGCGCGAGCCTGGCCGCACGCTTCCCCCGGATCCGGGTGGATCCCGACCCGATCTTCGTGCGGGACGGCCGTGTGACCACCTCCGCGGGGGTGACCGCCGGCATCGACCTGTCGCTGGCGCTGGTGGAGGAGGATCTGGGCCGGGAGGCGGCCCTCACCGTCGCCCGCCACCTGGTGGTGTTCCTGCGCAGACCCGGCGGACAGGCCCAGTTCAGCAGCCAACTCCAGGCCCAGACCGCGCGGCGCGAACCGCTGCGCGAACTCCAGGGGTGGATCAACGACCACCCCGGCGCGGACCTGTCGGTGGAGGCGCTGGCCGAACGCGCCGGGCTGTCCCCGCGCCAGTTCGCCCGGGTGTTCACCGCCGAGACCGGGGTCACCCCCGGGCGGTACGTGGACCGGATCCGACTGGAGGCGGCCCGCCGTCTGCTGGAGGACAGCACCGACGGGATCGCGCGGATCGCGCGCCGCTGCGGCTACGGCACGCCGGAGGCGATGCGCCGCGCCTTCCTGCGCGCGCTCGACGTCTCACCCGCCGAGTACCGGCGACGGTTCCACCCGTCGACAACAGAAACAACGGAAAGGAGCGATCGTGCAGATCGCCGTCCTGCTCTTCGACCGGCTCACCGCGCTTGACGCCGTGGGGCCCTACAGTGTCCTCTCCTGGCTCCCCGGAGCGGAGATCGTCTTCGTCGGCGAACGCACCGGCGAGGTACGGAGCGACACCGGACGGCTCGGCCTGCACGTGGACGCGGTGCTCGACGAGGTCACCGCTCCCGACATCGTGATAGTGCCGGGCGGCCACGGCCAGGCCGCGCTCATGGACGACGGTCCGGTGCACGAGTGGCTGCGTGCTGTCGACCGCACCAGCACCTGGACCGCGTCGGTGTGCACCGGATCGCTGCTCCTGGCCGCCGCCGGACTGCTCACCGGGCGGCGCGCCACCTCGCACTGGCTGGCGCTGGACCAGCTTCCCGCGTTCGGTGTGACGCCGACGCTCGAACGCGTGGTCACCGACGGCAAATACGTGACCTCGGCGGGAGTCTCCTCCGGCATCGACATGGCGCTCACGCTGGCCGCCCGGGTCGCCGACGAGACCACCGCGCAGATGATCCAACTCGGCATCGAGTACGATCCGCGTCCTCCGTACACAGCGGGTTCGCCGGAGACCGCTCCGCCCGCCGTCGTCGAGACCCTCCGCGGCCACCGCTCCCTCGTCCTGCGGGGGGAGTGACCGCGCCGCCCCGGAGACAGGGGACCTCGTCCGTTCCCCTCAGCGTTTGCCGGGTTTTTAGCGGCACCGGCCCTTGGACCGCGCGGACGCGGGAAGCAGCGGAAGTTGTCATGGAGCGCACCACTTTCGCCGCTGCCGTTGTCGGGGGGACCGCTCTTGCCGTCGGTTCCCTCCTCTCCGCCGGACTCCACTCCCTTCCGGGACAGGACGTGACCGCGGTCCGGTCGACGTCCGCCATCACTCGGAGCCCGTCGACCACGCCCGACTCCGCCGCCCCGCGCTTCGAGGAGATGCCCGAACCCGCCGACTTCGAGGGGGTGACGGCCAGTACCGGGGACTGGCGACTGCGGATCACCGAGGTCCGCGTCGACAGCGACGGTGTCGTCACCGGCGACACGGGCAGCGGCGTCCACGCGCCCGAGGGAACGGCGTACCACGTCTTCACCCTTCAGGTCACCAACAACGGCCCCGAACCGCGCGCCTTCGCCCCCGCCGGTTCCACCGCCGCCAGCGTCGACGGTCGCACCTTCCCCCACGACCCCGAGGCCGAGCGAGCCGCGGCCGACGGCGGCGACCCGACTCCGGCCCACCTCGCTCCGGGCGCGTCCACCGAGGTCGACGTGGTCTTCCCGGTTCCCTCCGGCGCCCACCTGTACGAGATCGCGGTCACCGTGGAGTACGGGGCGGTGTTCGCCAATCTGGAGGCCCGAGACTG
This sequence comes from Thermobifida halotolerans, assembly GCF_003574835.2. Classification (NCBI taxonomy): domain Bacteria; kingdom Bacillati; phylum Actinomycetota; class Actinomycetes; order Streptosporangiales; family Nocardiopsidaceae; genus Thermobifida; species Thermobifida halotolerans. The sequence goes on from NZ_CP063196.1 coordinate 4,408,289, forward strand.
ACCCGACCGGTGACGGCGCTGCTCCGGTACGCCGCCTCCCTCCCGGTCGGGGTCCGGACAACGGCAGTCGGCCGGTGCCCGCGGGCACCGGCCGACCGTGTCTCGCACCGAGTGGTCCTACAGCGTCCGTGGAGGGCGGAGCCACTCCGGGCCTCCGTCATCCTCCTCGTCATCGTCGTCCGGATTGGTCGTGACGGCGCCGACGTACGGCGCCCGAGTGGCCTGCACGATCCGGGGGAACGCCGGTTCGGCCGTCGCGTACGGCCACGCCCCGTACACGGCCCCGGCAGTGCTGGGGATCGCATCCACCTTCAGAGGCAGGATCATCACCACCATGTAGTCACCCTAGTACCGAACAGTCGGTTTTCGGTGGCCGGTATGAGCCAGCCGGGTTCTGCCCGTATCGGGAGCAACTATCCCTCTGCGGCGAGAAAGGCCCGCCAACCTCCGAAGGAAGTGATGTCGCGGGCGCCCGCGACCGCCGCCGGCTCGCACAGGAAACCCACGTGTTCGGCGCCGCCCTCCAGTACCACCCGCCCCAGGGCCATCGGCGCGGGCAACTCCGCGAGCAGCGCCCCCAGTCCCGCCCGGGGCAGCGCCCACAGTTCGGCCCCGATCCGCGCGCCGCCTTCGGTCACCCGCACCAGTCCCGGTTTGGGCGGCTCGGTGTCCAACGCGAACAACCGGTACGTGGCGGCTGTGCGCACCGGAGCCAGCAGGCGCGCTCCCAGCGCGGTCAACTGTCCGTTCAACGGTTGCCCCGACAGGTGCGCGCCGACCACCACGAGCGGCACCACCGACGGGGGCAACGCGACCGCGCCGGGCGCTCCGGGGAGAAACCGCTCCGCGATGTCGGCGATGACGTGGTCGGAGAACGCCGGGGCCGCCAGTGTCACCCCGAACTTCGCGCCGTCGGCCGTCTCACCCGCCGGGACCGCGATCGCCGCCATGTCGAACAGGTTGCAGAAGTTGGTGTAGGTGCCCAGCCGGGTGTTCACCCCGATCGGGTCTCTCTCGACCTCGGTGATCGTCGGGTGCTCGCCCACCGTCGGCAGCAGGACAGCGTCCAGTCCCGTCATCTCCTCACGGGCTTCGGCACGCAGCCGATCCAGTCGTTCGGTGTCCGACGCCAGTTGGTGTGCCGGCAGCCCCCTGGCGTTGCCGATGATCGCCGCCACCGACGGGTCAAGGTCTTCGGCCGCCTCCGGGCTGGTGACGAACGCACCCACCGCCGCGTACCGCTCGGCCACGAACGCACCCTCGTACAGCAACCGCCCCGCTTCGAGAAAGGGTTTCACGTGAAACGGCACTGTCTCGACCCCGGTGTCGGCCAACCGCTTGACCGCCGCCTCGAACGCCGTCACCCAGCCCGGAGCCATCCCGACCAACTCGGCCGGGTCCGGCACCCCCACCCGGGGTCTCGGCGGCGCGCCCAGCGGCGCCTGCACCGGCCAGGGACGTGAGCGGAGGTCACTGTCGTCGACCCCCGACATCAACCCCGCCACCAGCCGCGCCAGGCCCAGTTCGGCGGCGAACACCGTCACACAGTCCAGCGTCCGGCAGGCGGGGACCACTCCGGTGGTGGGCACCAGGCCGACCGTGGGCTTGATCCCCACGATCCCACCGAACGCCGCGGGCACCCGGCCGGACCCGGCCGTGTCCGTGCCGAGCGCGAAGTCCACGACTCCCAGCGCCACGGCCACACCCGACCCGGCGCTGGAGCCGCCCGACACCCGGTCGGGCCGGTGGGCGTCGCGGACCTTGCCGTAGGGGCTGCGGGTGCCCACCAGACCGGTCGCGAACTGGTCCAGGTTGGTCTTGCCCAGGACCACCGCGCCCGCGTCCAGCAGTCGCGCCACCGCGGGGGCGCTCTCCTTCGGGCCGTAGGCGTATCCCGGATGTCCGGCCGTCGTCGTGAACCCCGCGACGTCGATGTTGTCCTTGACCGCGAAGACGGTGCCCGCCAGTGGAAGGTCCGCCCCGGAGGCCGTCCGCTCGTCGACCCGTCGGGCCGCGGCCAGCGCCTCCTCCTCGTCGAGCAGGCTGATCCACACCTCGGGGCGGTCGACCTCTCCGATGCGCGCGTACGCGGCCCGTACCCGGTCCTCCGCCGACTCCGCGGCGCCGGTCGTCGCTGTGGTCACGTTCATGCGGCCTCCTGTCCGGCGAGAACAACCAGTGCCGTTCCCGCGTTCACCTGCTGTCCCGGGGTGACCAGGATCTCGGCGACCTCCCCGTCGGCGGGCGCGCTCACCACGGTCTCCAACTTCATCGCCTCGAGGGAGAGCAGGGTGTCTCCCGCGCTGACCCGCTGACCGGGGCGTACGTCCACCCGCCACACTCCGGCCGCGAGCGGCGCCTCCACGACGGCGCCCCCCGGAGGCGCGGCCACCTCCTTCGGCAGGACCGGTTCCGGTTCGGGTCTGTCGTCGAACTCGCCCGCCGCCGCCCAGGCGTCGCGTTCGGCCGCGAACGCGGCGGCCTGGCGCTCCCGGAACGCGGCGATCGACTCGGCGTTGTCGGCCAGGAAGCGCTCGTGTTCGGCCAGGGCGAACTTGCCCGGTCGGATGTCCAGTTCGGTGCGGCCCGCGGCGAAGTCCGCACGCACGTCCAGCAGCTCCTCGGCCGAGACCGGATGCCAGATGATGCGGTCGAAGAACCGCAGCAGCCACGGTGCGCCGGATTCGAACGACCCGCGCTGACGCAGTCCGCTCCAGATCGGGACGGTCCGTCCGACCAACTGGTAGCCGCCGGGACTGTCCATGCCGTAGACGCACAGGTAGGAGCCGCCGATACCGACCGTTCCCTCGGCCGTCCAGGTGCGCGCCGGGTTGTACTTGGTGGTCACCAACCGGTGCCGGGGGTCCAGCGGTGCGGCGGCGGGCGCCCCCAGGTAGACGTCGCCCAGGCCCATCACCAGGTACTCGGCGGCGAACACCGTGTCGCGCACCTCCTCGACGCTGGACAGTCCGTTGATGCGGCGCATGAACTCGATGTTGCTGGGGTTCCACGGCGCGTCGTCGCGCACCCCGGCGGTGTAGCGGGCGATCGCCTCGGCGACCACGGGGTCGTCCCACGACAGCGGCAGGTGCACCTCTCGGCTGGACACCACCAGTTCCGAGGTGGGCGGCAGCGACTCCTCGGCCTCGCGCAGCGCCGCCAGCAGCGTGCGCACCGGCAGCACGTCGGGGTCGGTGTGCAGGTGCAGCGACCGGATTCCCGGCGTGGTGTCCACGAGTCCGCGCACCCCCTGCTCGGCGAGGCGCCGCATCAGGGCGTGCACCCGCATGCGCAGTCCCAGGTCCAGGGTCATCGGCCCGTACTCGACGAGGATGTTGTCGTCCCCACCGCGCCGGTAGGTCACCGACGGCGCGGTGTCGGTGGCCTCGACGCGCGCGAGCACTCCGTCGTCGCCGTCGGTCCCGGAGACGAAACCGCCCGCCACCGGCCTCCGGCCCGCACGCAGTCCGTCCGAGGTCGCCTCGGTCACCGGGACGAACCGGACGGAGTCTCCGGGACGCAGTTGGCCGATCTTCCACCGTTCGGTGCTGAGCACCGTCACCGGGCACACGAACCCGCCGAGGCTGGGACCGTCCGGGCCGAGCAGGATCGGCGTGTCCCCGGTGAAGTTGACCGCCCCCACCGAGTACGGGTTGTCGTGCAGGTTCGACGGGTGCAGTCCGGCCTCGCCGCCGTCGGCGCGCGCCCACTGCGGTTTCGGGCCGCTCAGCCGGACGCCGGTGCGCGCGGCATGGTGCTGCACCTTCCACGTGGTGGCGTAGAACCGCTCCATCGACTCGCGGGTCAGGAAGTCCGGCGCGGGCTGCGGCCCCTCGGCGACCGCGACCTGCCACACCTCGCTCATCACCGGCCGGGACTCCAGCGGCACCGGTTCGGGCCGCGGCGCCTCGGGCGCTGCCCCGGCCACGCGGAGCACGTCGCCCACCGCGAGCGCCCGGCCGCCGTGTCCCCCGAAGCGGCCCTGTGTGAACGTGGCGGCACTGCCCAGGTAGCGGGGGACGTCCAGGCCGCCGCGGACAAGCACGTAGGTGCGCACCCCCGGACCCTCGGCCGGGCCCACGTCCAGCACCGATCCGGCGGGCACCTCGACCGGCTCCCACCGGGGGACCGGTTCCCCGTCCAGGGTCACCGGGGCCGGGGCACCCGTGACGCACACCGTCGCCGCCACACCGAACCGCAGGGCGGGGCCGTTGAGCGTGCACTCCAGGCCGGGTGCTCCCTCGGGGTTGCCGAGCGCGGTGTTTCCCGCCCGGAACGAGGCGTCGTCCATCGGGCCGCTCGGCGGAATGCCGACCTCCCAGTAGCCGACCCGGCCGGGCCAGTCCTGCACCGTGGTCAACGTGCCCGGCCGCAGCACGTCGATGCGCGGTTCGACCACGCTGACGTCCGCGAGGGAGGAGGTGGTGTGCTCGGCCGCCAGGACCGTGTCGTCACCGCAGACCGTGCGGAGCAGGTCCAGGTTGGTGGCGACACCGTCCACCTTCGTCGACTCCAGTGCGCGTTCCAGGGCGGCCAGCGCCTCGGCGCGGCTCTCGCCGGTGGCGACGACCTTGGCGAGCAGGGGGTCGTAGGCGGTGGACACCTCGTCGCCCGCCTCCACCCACGTGTCCACACGGACGTCGTCGGGAAACTCCACCCGGGTCAGCAGGCCGGGGCTGGGCCGGTAGTCGCGGGCCGGATCCTCGGCGTAGAGCCGCGCCTCGACCGCGTGGCCGCGCGCCGCCGGTCCGCTGTCGGCCACGTCGCTGAGCACGTTCTCGCCGCGTGCCAGCCGCAGCATCCACTCCACCAGGTCCACCCCGGTCACCGCCTCGGTCACCGGGTGCTCCACCTGGAGTCGGGTGTTCACCTCCAGGAACGACGCCTGACCGCGTTCGGCGTCGTAGACGAACTCGACGGTCCCCGCCGAGCGGTAGTCCACCGCGGCGCACAGTTCGCGCGCGCCGCTGTGCAGGCGTTCCCGCAGTTCTTCGGGGAGGTTGGGGGCGGGCGCCTCCTCGACGACCTTCTGGTGGCGGCGCTGGAGCGTGCAGTCCCGGTCGCCCAGGCTCACCACCCGTCCCCTTCCGTCGCCGAAGACCTGCACCTCCACGTGTCGCGCGCGGCGGACGAAGCGCTCCAGGAACACCCCGCCGACACCGAAGTTGGCCTCGGCGGTGCGGACCACGCCGGGCAGGACCGCGCGCAGTTCGTCGGCGTCGGCGCACACCCGCATACCGATTCCGCCGCCACCGCCGGTGGCCTTGACCATCACCGGGTAACCGATCTCCTCGGCCGCGGACACCGCCGCGTCCACGTCGGTCAGCAGGCCACTGCCCGGGACCAGCGGCACGCCCGCGTCGCGCGCGGCCGTGCGCGCGGTGTGCTTGTCGCCGAACACGGTGATCTGTTCGGGGGTGGGTCCGACGAACACCATTCCCGCGTCCTGGACCGCCCGGGCGAAGGCGGCGTTCTCCGACAGGAATCCGTATCCGGGGTGGATGGCGCCCGCACCGGTCTCGGCGGCGGCTTCCAGGATGCGGTCGACGCGTAGGTAACTCTCCGCTGCCGGTGCGGGGCCCAGCCGTATCGCCTTGTCGGCCATCCGGACGTGGGCTGCGGCGCGGTCCGCGTCGGAGAAGACCGCCACCGTACGCAGTCCCAGTCGGTGGGCGCTGCGAATGATTCGGCAGGCGATCTCGCCCCGGTTGGCGACCAGAAGGGTGTCGAACATGAGGATTCCTCGATCGTGTCCGTGCTGGGGGTGGCGTGGTCGGCCCGGTGCCGGGGGAGAGGCCGGCACCGGGCCCTGGGGGAGGAGAGAGGTCTGGGACACGGCGGCCGGGCGCCGGGGCACGGGCGGGTGCGGTCCTGCGCGCTCCGGGTGTCCCCGCCGCCGTGGAACCGGGGCTACTGGCCGGTGTGCAGGGTCATCTGGGTGAGGGCCTCCTGCGCCCGCCGCACGACGACCTCCAGCGACTCGCCGACGTGCGCGTGCAGGGCGCGGTAGCCCTGTTCGAGTTCTCCGGCGAGGACGAACTCCACGATTTCGATGTGTTCGTCGATGGTGCTCTGGATGCGGTCCGCGGTGAGGAAGTCGTACATCCGGACCCGCCGGATCTTCTGGTTGACGCTCACCAGGGCGTCGGTGAGGGCCGGGTTGCCCGACGCGGCGGACAGCGCGGCGTGGAACTTCTCGTCCTCCACCACGAAGTGCGGGTCGGGGGCGGGCGGGTTCTTCCGGAAGTCGTGCCAGCGGCACAGTTCGGCTTCCAGGACCGCCCTGTCGTGCCTGATGGACGGATCCTCGATCGCACGGGCGACACCGCGCAGTTCCAGCACCACCCGCAGTTCGTAGAGGTCGCGCAGCTCGGTGAGGTTCGGCACGGTCACCATGAAGCTGCCGTCGCGCCGCTCGACCAGCCCCTCGACCTCCAGCCTGGCCAGCGCCTCGCGCACGGGGGTGCGCGACACTCCGAGTCGACGCGCCATCCGCTCCTCGGCCAGCCGGGTCCACGGGGCGAAGTGGCCGCTCATCACCTCGTGGCGGAGCCGCTCGTACACCTCCTCCCGGCGGGAGCGGGTACGGCCGCCGGGCGAGGCCGCTGTGTTCTCTGTTCCACCGTTGGACTCTTCAGCGGTATACAGCGCGGTATGCATGTTGCGACGGTAGGAAGGGCGTATTTCACCGCCTTTGTGGAGCCGTTAACTCTGTGTATCGCCGCTCCTTCCATGCTGACCAGGGCGGATCTGTGCCCACAGGGCGGTCAGCATCGTCGGTACCGGTGTGTGTGCGCCGATCGCCAACTCCTCCAGCGGGCCGGTCGTCCCGTCGAGGAAACGCAGCAGCCGAGGCAGCGGGTTGTCGCGGAACAGCGTGGCGAAGAACTCCGCGCCGTCGATCACGCCGTCGTCCAGGCCGCGCAGCAGCACCGTGTCCATGAGCAGGTGGCGTCTCCGGTGCGCCGGACAGCGGCCCGGTGTCCGGCCCTCCGCCAGCGCCGCCGCGATCTGTCGGGTCTGGCGTTGCGCCCCGGCGAACGTGTACCCCGTGGCGGGGCGGGTGGCGCCCCCGGCCGTGCCGATCCGGTACACACGGCGCCCCGCCCGTGTGGGAAGTCGGGCGCTGGTCATCGGGATCACGCCCTGTTCCACCCCGATGATCGTGAAGACGCCCAACTCCAGCAGGCGCCCGGTGTAGTCGCGTAGCGCCTCCTCGTATCCGGCGTCGTCGAGGACGTCCCGCGTGAACTCGGTGTACTCCACCAGCGCGGTGCGGGAGTCGAAGGGGAGCACGTAGCCGAACGCCACCCCACGGTCCGGTTGCGGCACGCGCAGATCCATCAGCACCGCCGCCGAGAGGTCGAAACGCGGCCGGTCGGTCCGGACGAACCAGCCCCGGAAGTGCTGGCGCAGTGTGACCGCGCCCGCCGGGAACCCGCGGGGCGGACGCGAGTCGAACACCAGGCCCGCGGCCAGTTCCGTGTCCGCGCCGTCGGATCCGCGCAACCGCAGCACCGCCTCCTCGGGTCCGTCGGCGATGCCGGTGACCGTGCCGCAGAGCGTACGCACCCTCCTCAGTCCGTCCCGGACCAGCGCCTCGAAGTCCCTGGAACGCACCATCTTGTACACCAGCGGGTCGGTGGGCGACCGCCACGTCGTCCCGTCCGGTCCCACCACCGACAGGGCGTGCCAGCGGTGGCTCACCACCGCGTCCCACTCCCCCTCCGGGGCCTCCCAGAAGCACCAGGTGCGCTCGGGCGGGCGCAGTCCGGCGTCGGGCGTCTCCACCACGACCACCGACCGTCCCGACAGGACCCGCTCCAGGCGGTGGGCCAGCGACAGCCCTGCCGCGCCCGCGCCCACGATCGCCACGTCCACCCGCTCCACGACACCCCTTCCCTCGGCGACACGCCAACCATTCCCACGGGTAGCGTTTCCATGACACTGCGCGACTTCTGGGGGGAACGCATGCCGCTGACAGCGGAGGCCATGAAACGCCACCGGATCACCGCCGAGTTCGACCACTCGGCGGCCGTCTACGACCGACTCGTCGCCGTCAACCCCGGCTACCACGCGCAGTTGCGCCGCTCCGCGGCCCGCCTGCGACTGCCCGGCGGCGGTGCGGGGCTGCGTCTGCTGGACCTGGGCTGCGGAACCGGAGCGTCCACCGCCGCACTGCTGCGTGCGGCCCCGCGCGCCGAGATCGTCGCGGTCGACGCCTCGGCCGGGATGCTCGCCGCCGCCCGCGCCAAGCCCTGGCCGGACAACGTGCGGTTCGTACACGCCCGCGCCGAGACGCTCGCCGACACGGACGACACCGGTTCCTTCGACGCGATCCTCGCCGCCTACCTGCTGCGCAACTGCCCCGACCGCGACGGTGTCCTCTCCGTCATGCGCGACCTGCTGCGTCCCGGCGGTCGGTTGGCCCTCCACGAGTACTCCGTCGCCGACTCCCCCGCCGCGGCGGCCGTGTGGACCGCGGTCTGCTGGTCGGTGGTCATCCCGCTGGGCCGGGCGCTCTCGGGCCGTGCGGACCTGTACCGCTACCTGTGGCGCGGGGTCCTGGAGTTCGACGGGGTGCAACGCCTCACCGGGCGTATGCGCGCCGTCGGACTGCGGGAGGTCCGGGTGCTGCCCATGACCGGCTGGCAGACCGGGATCACACACACCTTCCTCGGCCGCCGCGCCCACGCGGGGGAGGACGTCTCATGAGGCCGCGCCCGCCCGGCCGCGATCCACGTGCCCGGTTTCTCGCCCCGCCACCGCCCACCGGGACGCCCCCGGACAGACGTCCCCACGTCGCCGTCGTCGGCGGTGGCATCGCGGGCCTGTCGGCTGCCACGGCACTGGCCGAACGCGGGACTGCCGTCACCGTCTTCGAACGCGACACCACCCTCGGCGGGCGGCTCTCCGGATGGGACACCGTCCTCGCCGACGGCTCCACCGTCACCATGAGCCGCGGCTTCCACGCCTTCTTCCGCCAGTACTACAACCTGCGTGCTCTCCTGCGCCGCGCCGATCCCGGACTGGACACGCTCGTCCCCCTGACGGACTATCCGCTCACGCACGCGGGCGGCGCCGTCGACGGATTCGCCGGGCTTCCCGCCGCCCCGCCGTGGAACGCGTTCGCCTTCGTCGCGCGCAGTCCCAGCTTCCGCTGGCGCGACCTCGCCGACGTCAACCTCGTCGCGGCCCTGGCCCTGCTGGACGTGCGCGTCCCCGACGTCTACCGGCGGTTCGACCACGTCGACGCGCTCGACTTCCTGGACCGACTGCGCTTTCCCGAATCGGCGCGGCACCTGGCACTGGAGGTGTTCTCCCGGAGTTTCTTCGCCGACCCGCGCGCGCTGTCGGCCGCCGAACTGCTGACCATGTTCCACATCTACTTCCTCGGCTCCTCCGAGGGACTGCTGTTCGACGTGCCGAACGCGCCGTTTCCCCGGGCGCTGTGGCAGCCGCTCGCCGCCCACCTGCGCTCCCTCGGCGTCCGCGTGCGTGTCGGAACACCGGTCGACCGGGTCGACGTGGGACACGGACGTCGCCACCGCGTCCACACGCCTGACGGAGCGTCCGAGCACGACGCGGTTGTCCTGGCCACCGACCTGCCCGGACTGCGCGCACTGGTCGCCGCCTCACCCGCGCTCGGCGGTCCCGCCTGGCGTCAGCGGGTGGCACAGCGCCCCAGCGCACCGCCCTTCCTGGTCTGCCGACTGTGGCTGGACCGTCCGGTGCGCGCCGACCGCCCCGCTTTCCTCGGCACCAGCGGGTACCCCACCCTCGACAACATCAGCGTCCTGGAGCGCTACGAGGACACATCGGCGGCCTGGGCGGCGCGCACCGGCGGCTCCGTCGTCGAACTGCACGCCTACGCGTTGCCGTGGAACGCCGAGGAGTCCGTGGAACGGGACCGACTCGTCGCGCAACTGCGGCGGGTCTACCCGGAGACGGCGGCGGCGCGTGTGGTCGACGAACGCCGCGAACTGCGTGCCGACTGCCCGCTGTTTCCGCCGGGCGACTTCACCGGGCGGCTCACGATCGCCACCCCCGACCCGTTCCTGGTGGTCGCGGGGGATCATGTCCGCGTCGACCTGCCCGTGGCGCTCATGGAGCGCGCCGCGACCAGTGGCCTGCTCTCCGCCAACACCCTGCTCGGCAGGTGGGGGATGCCGGGGCATGCGGTGTGGAGCGTGCCCGCCCGTGGACGGCTTCCCCTGGCCCGCCGCCTGCTGCCCGCACCGCGCCGGACGGCGTGACACCCCGCCCCGCCGGTCCACCGGTGCGCCGCAGGAGGTAGCGTGACCGGGTCATGGCACGTCCGATCAGCGCCGCACCGTTTCGGCACCCCCGGGACCGGGAGATCTTCCGGCTCGCTGTCCCCACCTTCTTCGCCCTGGTGTCGGAACCGCTGCTCCTGCTCACCGACTCGGCGGTGGTGGGGCGGCTCGGGACCGAGGCCCTCGGCGGGCTGGGGGTGGCCGGGCAGGTCCTGCTGACCTTCGCGAACCTGTGCATCTTTCTTGCCTACGGCACCACCGCCGCCGTCTCGCGCCGGTTCGGTGCGGGACAGCTCGCCCTGGGCGTCAGGCACGGTGTCGACGGACTGTGGCTGGCGCTCCTCATCGCCGCGGTCGGCATCGTCGTGGGCTGGCCGCTGGCTCCCGCGCTGGTCGACTTGTTGGGGGCCTCCGCGGCGGTCTCCCCGTACGCGCTCACCTACCTGCGGATCAGCCTGCTCAGCCTCCCCGGTCTGCTGGTCGTCATGGCGGGCACCGGTGTGCTGCGCGGCCTGCAGAACGCCCGTGTCCCGCTGCTGGTGGCGGTCGGCGCGAACCTCGGCAACATCGTGCTGTGCGTGCTGTTCGTGTGGGTCCTGGGCTGGGGTGTCGCCGGTTCGGCGTGGGCCACGGTGATCGCGCAGAGCGGAGGCGCGGCCGTGTACCTGGCGGTGGTGGGCCGGGCGGCACGGCGGCACGGCGTCTCGCTCGCCCCCACCCTCTCCGGTGTACGTGACGCCGCCGCCTCGGGCTTCGCGCTGTTCGTGCGGACGGTGTCGCTCCGGGTCGTGCTGGTGGTCATGACCGCGGTCGCGGCCCGGCTCGGCGACGCCGAGATCGCCGCGCACCAGGTGGTGTCCCAACTGTGGTCACTGCTGGTCTTCGCGATGGACGCCATCGCGATCGCGGGGCAGTCGATCATCGGACGCTACCTGGGCGCATCCGATGTTCCCGGCGCCCGTGAGACCACGCGCCGGATGGTGGAGTGGGGCGTGATGCTGGGCGCGGTGTTCACCGTGCTCGTCCTGGCGGTACGCCCCTGGGCGTGGATTCCGTTCACCGAGGCGCCGCAGGTGCGCGACCTGATCGTGGCCGCCCTGCTCGTCGTGGCGCTGCTCCAGCCGGTGAGCGGAGTCGTGATGGTTCTCGACGGCATCCTGATGGGCGCCGGTGACCAGCGGTACCTGGCCTGGGCGAGCCTGTGGACGATGCTGGTCTTCCTGCCGTTCGCGGCTCTGGTTCCGATGGCGGCGTCCCCGGGGTCCCCGAGCGGTCTGGTGCTGCTGTGGTCGGCTTTCGCCGTGTGGATGCTGGCCCGCGGAGTTTCACTGGGCGTGCGTGCCGCCGGAACCGCGTGGTTGGTGACCGGGGCCGGCGCGCCACGCTGACCCTGGTGTGCCGGGACCCGGTCAGTCCCTGAGGCGGGCCGACGCCATCAGGTCCGTTCCGTCCTGGACGGGTCCGTGGTAGTGCCTCATCGCCACCTCCCCCGTGGGAACGTCCGGAAACGACGGGATGTTCTCCTCCGGAATGTCGGGGACGCGGGGTGCGTGACGGCTGATCCTGGCCAGCCGCCGTCTCAGGACGGCCAGCAGGGCTGTCGTGTCCTCCCGCAGCCGGGGCAGGGCCTCGTACAGTCTGTCGCCGGGGCAGTTGGTGGCGTTGAAGTCGCGGTGGCCCACGATCGCCCTCCGCGGATCCAGGTCGTAGCACAGGCACAGCCAGGCGCACACGCTGACCAGAGCCTCCAGTAACGTGTCGGGAGGCGTGGCCGTCATGTAGTCGCCCTCGTTCTCGATGCCGACGGTGTGCGAGTTGTGGTTGGCCACGTGCGCCCCCAGCAGGTGCCTGCCGTCGAGGATGGCGGGCAGTGTGTTGTCCCGGCCCTCCATGACAACCCCGCCGCGGCTGATGGTGAACTGCTGACCGGCGTCGTTCCAGCCGTTGTGGTGCATGTGGTAGCGCTGGATCGACCGTGACAGCGCGAACGCCCGTTCCGTGGAGTAGTCGGTGACGTTGGGGGTGGCCGTGTGGTGCACCACGATGTGGTCCGGTCTGCGGTCCAGTATCCGACCGGTTCTCCAGGGTTTTCGGGCGCCCCAGTCCGCACGGGTGTACACGGGGGGCTGGCTCTCCGCCAGAGCGTCACGCGCTGTCGCCAGACCGAACACCCCTCCCAGAAGCATCCCTCCTGCGGCGAACGCGGCCCCACGGACCACGCTCCGCCTGTCCAGTCCCGTCCGTCCGGCGCACCGCTCGTGAGTCGACACCGAGAATCTGACCTTTCGCCTGGGCTGTTCCGTCCAGGAGTCAAGATAAGTGACTCACTGTAGTCAAATTCACACTTTAAGTAGTGATGGCGTGTCGTCAAGGAACGGTCAAACATCCGGATCCGCGCCCGGAAACCACGGGTCGCACACGGCGGAGGCCCCGACCCGCCGAAGCGGGTCGGGGCCTCCGGATTCGGATGTCAGCTCAGGCGCCGACAATCTCAAGAGAGACGGGGGCGTTGACCTCGGGGTGGAGGCGGACCTCCACCGTGTGGTCGCCCACCGACTTGATCGGGTTGCGGATCTGGATCCGGCGCTTGTCGACCTGGGGGCCGCCCGCGGCCTTGATGGCGTCGGCCACGTCCGTGGCGGTCACCGAGCCGAACAGGCGTCCGTTGTCGCCGGAACGCTGCGTCAGCCGCACCTTGAGGGCGCTGAGCTGGCCGGCGATCTGCTTGGCCTCGTCCAGGTTGCGGATCTCCCGGACGTCGCGGGCACGACGGATCGAGTCGATCTGCTTCTGGCCGCCGCGCGTCCACCTGATGGCGAACCCGCGCGGCAGCAGGTAGTTGCGGCCGTAGCCGTCCTTCACCTCGACGACGTCACCGGGGGCGCCGAGGCCGTCGACCTCATGGGTCAGAATCAGCTTCACGTCATTACCTCCTCGTCGGCCCCGGTCAGCGAGCGGTGCTGGTGTAGGGCAGCAGCGCCATCTCGCGGGCGTTCTTCACCGCCGTGGCGACGTCACGCTGGTGCTGCGTGCAGTTGCCGGTGACCCGGCGGGCGCGGATCTTGCCACGGTCGGAGATGAACTTGCGCAGGAGAGTGGTGTCCTTGTAGTCGATGTAGGTCATCTTCTCCTGGCAGAACACGCAAACCTTCTTCTTGGGTTTGCGGACTGGCGGCTTCGCCATCGTGGTGCTCCTTTGTCAAGAGCCCCGCAGGTCGCGGGGATGGTCGCTGAAACGAAAAATACCTAGAACGGCGGTTCGTCGGAGTAGCCTCCGCCGCCACCGAATCCTCCTCCGCCGCCGCCACCGGTGGCCCACGGGTCGTCCGCGGGAGGGCCGGACCGGGCGCCCTGGTTGCCGCCGTAGCCGCCACCCTGGCCGCCGTAGCCGCCGCCCTGCGGGGCGCCGCCGTAGCCGCCACCGCCGCCGAAACCGCCGCCCTGACCGCCCTGGCGCTGCGTCTTGGTCACCTTGGCGGTGGCGTTGCGCAGCGCGGGGCCGACCTCTTCGACGTCGACCTCGAAGACGGTGCGCTTCTCGCCTTCCTTGGTCTCGTACGAGCGCTGCTTGAGTCGCCCCTGCACGATGACGCGCATGCCGCGCTGCAGACTCTCGGCCACGTTCTCCGCGTACTGACGCCAGACCGAGCAGGTCAGGAACAGCGACTCGCCGTCCCGCCACTCGCCCGACTGACGATCGAAGACACGCGGGGTGGAGGCCACACGGAAGTTCGCGACCGCGGCCCCGCTCGGGGTGAATCGCAGCTCAGGGTCGTCGACCAGATTGCCGACGAGCGTGATCTGGGTTTCGCCTGCCATTGCTTGGCTCCGGATTCCTAGAAGGCGTGGGCGACGGGTGTGGTGCTGCGGCCGGAGAGGGTCAGTGGGCCTCGGGACGCAGAACCTTGGTGCGCAGGATGGCTTCGGTCAGGTTGAGCTGACGGTCGAGTTCCTTGACCGTGGCGGGCTCGGCGGTGAGGTCGACGACGGCGTAGATGCCCTCGGAGTTCTTGGCGATGTCGTAGGCGAGCCGACGCTTGCCCCAGACGTCCACCTTCTCCACGGAGCCGCCCTCGTCGCGGACGACCGACAGGAACTGTTCGAGCGACGGGGAGACCGTGCGCTCGTCAAGGCTCGGGTCGAGGATGATCATGACTTCGTAACGACGCATGGGCGTGCGTACCTCTCCTCTGGACTGTCGCGGCCATGGTCTTTCCATGGCAGGAGGGCGAGAGCCCGCGGCGCGAGCCGTGCTCGCGAGGGCTCCGATAGCCGAACAAAGGTCAAGGTTATCAGTTGTCAAGCTCGGAAACGCCGGTCATCGCGGAATCCACAGCAACCACGGCGCACACCCCGAGCAGGGAGACCAGCCTCCCGAAGGTGACAACCGCGTAGGCGGTCAGTCCGATTCCGACCCCCGCGTCGGGGTTCTGGTAGAACCACAGATAGTGCCAGATGCCGACGATGTACCCGATCTCGGCCAACTGCCAGATTCCGACCAGGGCGACCGCCACCGGCTGGAGTGCCCGGCGGCGCGGCCAGGCCAGCATCGCCAGCGGCAGCAGCCACAGCACGAACTGCGGCGACCACACCTTGTTCGTGACCAGGAAAGCCGCCACGACCAGGAAGAGCAGTTGCTCCACCGGAGGACGTCCCGGCGCGAACAGGATGAGCAGGGCGATCCCGACACAGGCCAGCAGCAGCGTCCCGGTGCCCACCAGGTTCACCCTGTCCAGGTCGGCGTAGGGGAACAGGTCGAACGCGCCGAGCACGTAGTAGACCGACCCCCAGTCGGCCCCCCGTTCCCGGCTGAAGGTGAAGAACTCGACCCACCCCTCCGGGCTGGCCAGATAGACGGGAAGGTTCACCGCCCCCCAGGCCAGCAACGCCCCCGCCAGTGGTGTCGCGAACCGGACGACCGCGTCCCGGCCGGCCCCGTCACGCACCAGGTCGCGGACCATGAACACGAAGAGCGGACCGAAGAACAGGAAGGGGTAGAACTTGGCGGCCACCGCCAGACCGATCAGCGCGCCCGCCGCCCACAGCCGGTTCCTGGCGTAGCAGGCGAGTCCGCCGACGGCGAGCGCCACCGCCAACAGATCCCAGTTGATGGCGAAGGTCAACACCGCGGCCGGTACCAGTGCCACGAAGACCCCGGCGAACAGCGCGGCCCGGAGGTCGAAGGGGCGCCGTGCCGGGACGACGCCGCCGCGGCCCACCAGCCAGCCGGTGCACACGACGGTGACGACCAGGCACACACCCATCACCGCGGCGGTGGCGTCGAAGTAGCCGTAGCCGCGGGCCAGCGGGTCGGGAAGCCACGACACCGCCCGGGCCAGCAGGTGCATGAGGACACCGGTGAGCACCGGGTACTCGACCGGCTTGTCCACATAGGGGACGGTTCCGGCGTCCAGTTCGTCCCGGTAGTAGAGCGCGAAGACGTCGCTGTAGCACAGCGCCGGGTACTGGCTGCCGTCCAGCCAGGCCCCACCGAACCGGCACCGGACCTTGCCCAGGTAGCCCAGCACAGCCCCGGTGAGTCCGATCCCGACGAGCCACGCCCAGACGGCGGGACCGGGAGAGGACACGGCGGGGGCGCCGACGGTCCGACCGTCGGCGCCCCCGGTTCCGGCCGTGCCGGAGCGCTGCGGGGAGGAGGTCACTCCTCGTCCCGGTAGTAGATCTGGTTGTTGCCCCAGCCGTTACCGGTCCTGATGGGCTCCTCCTCGTCGTCGTCATCGTCGTCGCCCGACGGGTCACCCGGCTCCTGGCCGCCCGGCTCATCCTCGTCCTGACACTCCGGCAGCCACCACTGGACGTCGCAGTCCGGCTCGTTGCCCTGTCCCGGCGGGGTGAACGACGGCGTGGCGGGCTGGGTCGGCTCCGTACTCGGGGTGGACTCGACCTCCTCCGGTTCCTCCGAGGCCGAGGGCTCCGGAGACGGGGTCGGCGCGTGGTTGCGCACCTCACCCCCGTAGACCGGCGGGGGGAACTCCTCGGCGGGAACGTCCTCCAGCACCCTGGTCATGTACGCCTTCCACAGCCGGGAGGGCATCTGACCACCGTAGATACTGGACTCGCCGGGAAGCACCAGCGGTTGGCCGTCGGTGCGGTGCAGGCCGACCGCGGTGGAGTACTGCGGCACGAAGCCCACGAACCACGCGGACACGGCGTTGTTGGAGGTACCGGTCTTGCCCGCCATCGGACGGCCGTCGTCCAGTCGGGCGTTGTGGTTGTCGGTGATCACCTGCTGCATCGCGTAGGTGGCGTCGGCCGCGGTGTCCGCGCCGAACGCCTGCCTTCCTCCGGCCTCCAGGATCTCGGCGTCTTTGGGCACCAGTTCCTCGCCGGTCTCGGTGTCCACGATCTTGGTGATCATGTGCTGGGGCATGTGGTACCCGCCGTTGGCGAAGGTCGCGAATCCGCCCGCCTGGTCGACCGCGGCGACCGACATGGTGCCCAGCGCGATGTTGGGGCCGACTTCGGCGGTCTCGGCCTGCTTCTCCGGGATACCCGCGGCCAGGGCGGTGTCGATCACCGCCTGCGGGCCGACCTCGATGGCCAACTGCACGTAACTGGTGTTGATCGAGTCCTTGGTGGACTGGATCAGGTCGACCGGACCGTAGCTGCGGTTGCTGTCGTTGTTGACCGGCTGGGCCAGACCCGGGAACTCCTTGGGGCTGTCGCCGTCGTAGGTGCTCTTGAGGCTGATCCCCTGCTCCAGAGCCGTGGCCAGCACGTAGGGCTTGAACGCCGACCCCGCCTGCTGGCGCTGCACCAGCGACTGGTTGGCGTACTGGGTGGGGTCCGGCCCGCCGTAGAACGCCTTGATCTCACCGGTGGCGGTGTCGACCGTGGCGATGCCGAACTGGGTCTCCGCGGGGATCTCCTGTCCGCTGCTGTTCAGGGTCTGCGCCTTCTGCTCCTCGACGACCTCTTCGGCGTACTTCATCCACTGCTCGTTGAGGGAGGTGGTGACCGTGTAGCCGCCCCGCGCGATCTGGTCGGGGGTCAGGCCGTAGCGGGCCTCCATCTCGCTGCGGACCGCCTCCTGGATGTAACCCCGGTAGCCCGCGTAGTTGTCGTCGTTCTCCATCGGCAGCGGCTCGGGGAACTCCAGCGCGTCGGCCTCCTCCTGGGTGAGCCCGCGCTCGGGGTCCTCCGCGTTCATCTCGACCAGGCCCTTGACCGTGTACTCCCAGCGCTCCTGGAGGATCTCGTACATCTCCGAACCGGGAACCGCGGTGCCGAAGTTGCCGGGCTGCTGGATGACCGTGCCGATGAAGGCGCCTTCGGCGGCGTCGAGTTCGCTGACGTCCTTGCCGAAGTACCCCTGGGCGGCGGCCTGCACCCCGATGCCGCGCCCGAAGTAGATGGTGTTGAGGTACTGCTCGAGGATCTGGTTCTTGCTCAGGTTCTGCTCGACCTTGAACGCGATCAGGATCTCGTTGAACTTGCGGACGGCCCGGTCGATGGCGGACGTCTCGTTGGTGGTCAGCGAGTCGTAGTAGTTGCGGGCCATCTGCTGGGTGATGGTCGAGCCGCCGCCCTGGGTGCCGCCGAAGAGGACACCGCGCGCGATGCCGATGGGGTTGATCGCGTTGTCCTCGTAGAAGCTGCGGTGCTCGGCGGCCAGCACACCGTCGACCACTGTCTGGGGCACCTGGTCGATGGTGACCGGGACGCGGCTGGTCTCGCCGAACTTGGTGGCCTCGGTGGTCCCGTCCTCGAAGTAGACGACGTTCGCCGCGAGTTCCGCGTCGGCCTTCGCCTCCAGCTCGGCGGGGGAGGGCGCCATCGAGTAGGCGACACCGATTCCGACCGCGCCGAGGATGAACAGCACGGCCGTGGTGATGAGCGCGGGCTTCCACGTCTTGGCGAAGAAGCGCTTGACGGGTCCCCGCTCGTCGTACTCGTCCTCGTCGTCCCGGGCGCGGCGGCGGCCGCCGGCGGCTCCGGAGCGGGCGGCGTTCGCACGGCGGCGACCGCTGTAGCCCTCGTCGTCGGCGCGGCGGCGGCGTGCCGGGCGCTCGTCGTCGGGACGGTCGTCGCCTCGGGCGCGCCGACGGCCCCCGGTTCCTCCGGCGCTCTCCAGCGCGGCCGTCTCCGCGGCGGCACGCCGCCGCGGCCGGTCCCCGTGGTCGTCGCCCCGGGCGCGACGACGCGGCCGCTCGTCGTGGTCGTCGCCGGCCCTCGACCGACGCGGCCGGTCCTCGTAGTCGTCCCTGGCCCGCGACCGACGCGGCCGCTCGTCGAAATCGTCCTGCGGCGCACGGGAGCGGCGTGGGCGCTCGTCAGCCCAGAAACCGTCGTCTTCGCGCGGCCTACGGCGGCTCGCCGCGGCGCGTTCGTCCGCGGCGTAGCCGTCGCGGCTACGCCTACCGCCGTTGCCGCGCGATCCACCGGCCGAGCCGTCGGCCCGGCGGCGACCGCCAGCACTCCGTCGTCTTTCGGTACTCACGCGTCCTCGTTCGTCTGTTGAAGGCCGACCGGCCTGGCGACTTCTTGGGGTGGAGGCAGTGGCCGCCCCCGGACCGCGGGGACACCGCGCTCCGTTCTCCCGCCTCCAGCCGTCGCCCGTGAACTCGGCCCGTGGCCGAAGGCGTTCGCGGGACGGGATCGAACCGGCTGCTGCCTGACCTCCTGTCGCTGACTGATCGGGGGGAGACTTCAGGACGACCGCGCTCGTGAACCGCTCGTACCGGCTACGAGCCGGCGGCCGTCACGGGTGGGGGTCCCGCGACGACCACGTGGTCGTTCCTCGTTTCGGCCGCTCACGTCTGCCGCGTGTGAGCGGTGGACCAGCCGCACCACCGATGTGTGGCTGACACCGGCACCGCAGAAAACGGCATGCGGTAGTCCTACTGGGGCGAACGTTACGTTAGGACGGTAACGCCGTATAGCACAACCCACGGGTGAGAGTACCCGGCCACGCCGAGTGGTGCATCGTTTTCCACAACCAGAGCGTGATCCGGAATGAGCGCCCCCCGTTGTCGGACGCCACGTCAGCCGCGTGGTTCTCGGCCGCCCGTGTCGGGCGGTTCCGCCTCCGAACAGACCCTCGACCACTGCCTGGGGGCTTGTCCGCCAGCCTGATATATCAACCAGATACACTCATAACTGCCCAAAGCATGTTGATGCGTGTACCTCTCCCCTTCGGGGTAGAGGATTTCACCATGTCTGACACACAGCCAGGGCGGGGGTGAGGGATGGGCGCGCGCCGGACGAGGGTGCTGGAACTCGCGGTACTGGGACTGCTGTACGAGACCCCACTGCACGGTTACGAGCTGCGCAAGCGACTCAACTCCGAACTCGGCTTCTTCCGCGCCTTCTCCTACGGATCGCTGTATCCGTGCCTGAAGGAGATGCTGCGCAGGGGACATATCTCACAGCACCCCGAGGACGCCGAGTACGGCCGACGCTCCCGGATCGTCTACCGGCTCACCGACGCCGGACACGAACGCCTGCACGGGATGCTCGCCGACGTCACGCCGGCGACCTGTGACGACGAGTGCTTCGGGGTGTACTTCGCACTGTTCGGGCACGCCAGATCAGAGCTCCGACTGCGCATTCTGCACGGCCGCCGTGACCGGCTGCGCTCCCGGTTGGAGGACCTGCGCACCCGCCTGGCGCGCACTCCCGGAACCGCCGACGACTACATGCGGGAGCTGCACCGCCACGACGCCGAGTCCGTGGAACGGGAGATCCGCTGGCTCGACGATCTCATCGCACGGGAGCAGCACCGCGCCGTCGTCTCCCCAGCGCAACCGGAACGGTCCGGGTGATCCTCTTCAGCCACCACCGCCGCACGCGGCACCCCGCAACGGGCATGCCCCGCGCACCAAGAGATTCGGAATCGACAGAAGGAGACCACTGCCATGGGTTCGGTACGCGTAGCCGTCGTGGGCGTGGGCAACTGTGCCGCCTCGCTCGTCCAGGGCGTCCATTACTACCGGGATGCCGATCCGACGTCCCGCGTGCCAGGCCTCATGCACGTGGAGTTCGGGCCGTACCACATCCGGGACATCGAGTTCGTCGCGGCGTTCGACGTGGACGCCAAGAAGGTCGGCCAGGACCTGGCGGCGGCGATCACGGCGAGTGAGAACAACACGATCAAGATCTGCGACGTCCCGCCGACCGGGGTGATGGTGCAGCGCGGTCCCACCTTCGACGGACTGGGCAGGTACTACCGGCAGACCATCGAGGAGTCCACCGAGGACGCCGTCGACGTGGTCGCGGCGCTCAAGGCCGCCCAGGCCGACGTTCTGGTGTCCTACCTCCCGGTGGGTTCGGAGGAGGCGGACCGCTTCTACGCCCAGTGCGCCATCGACGCGGGCGTGGCGTTCGTCAACGCCCTCCCTGTGTTCATCGCCTCCGACCCGGTGTGGGCGAAGAAGTTCGCCGACGCGGGCGTTCCCATCGTGGGCGACGACATCAAGTCGCAGGTGGGGGCGACCATCACGCACCGGGTGCTGTCGAAGCTGTTCGAGGACCGCGGAGTGATCGTGGACCGCACCTACCAGCTCAACTTCGGCGGCAACATGGACTTTCTGAACATGCTGGAGCGGGAGCGGCTGGAGTCGAAGAAGATCTCCAAGACCCAGTCGGTCACCTCCCAGATCCCGCGCGAACTCAACGCCCGGTCGGTGCACATCGGACCGTCGGACCACGTGCCGTGGCTGGACGACCGCAAGTGGGCGTACGTGCGCCTGGAGGGCCGTGCCTTCGGTGACGTTCCGCTGAACCTGGAGTACAAGCTGGAGGTGTGGGACTCGCCCAACTCGGCGGGGATCATCATCGACGCCGTGCGCGCCGCCAAGATCGCCAAGGACCGCGGCATCGGCGGCCCGATCCTGTCCGCGTCCTCCTACTTCATGAAGTCCCCGCCGGTGCAGTACTCCGACTCCGAGGCGCACGCCGCCGTGGAGAAGTTCATCACGGGTGAGGTCGAGCGCTGAGTCGGACACCGTCCGCGACGGCGTGACGCCGGGGTGAGTGGTCGCCCCGGCGTCAGTTTTTTTCGCCGGAAAAACCGAAATCTTCTTCGGAACCAAAATCGGACCCGTGCCATCTCATCAGGCGCAGGAAACCAGGAGACAGCAAGGTGTCAGTACCGTCACACTCCGCCATGTCCTCGAAATCCGAGGATTAACCGGAGAAACAGCGCAGGGTCTTTTCCTACCCACTGTGACCAGCGCCTTCCTGGTTTCAGGCGCTGCCCACAACGGGGCTTTCACTTGGAAGGGACGGCACGTCCGTGAACTATTCCCAACAACCTCCCTTTGCGCCGGGCCAGGGACCACAGTGGCAGGACGGCGGTTACCCCCCTCAGTACTCTCCCGTTCCTCCTCCGCCACCGCGCCGGAGTTCGGCGGGGATCGTCCTGCTCGCCGTCGGCGGTGTCGTCATCATCGGCCTGATCGTGGCGATCGTCATGGTGTTCGCCCTGGGCGGCAACCGCTCGGGCGGCGGCCAGGTGGCCGACTCCCCACGTCCCCAGGAGAGCACCTCCGAGCAGGCCCCGGACGTCCTCCAGGACGACTCCGAGTGGATTCCCGAGGAGATCCCCGAAGACGTCTCCGAGACCCCGAACGAGGAGCTGACCACCGGTGAGTTCCCCGGGGACATGGACGGCAGCTGGACGGGAACCATGACGCAGTACGACCCGGACGGCTACGTGGTGTCCACCTGGAACCTGGACGTCCACATGGTCGCCGGGGAGAGCCTCGGCGGAGCCGACCTGTACATGGACAACGGCATGACGTGCCGGTGGGACATCCTGACCACCTCGAACACCGAGGACACCGCCGACCTGGAGTACTTCACCATGGACGACGGCGACGGCACCTGCACCCCGTTCGGCTACCTCCACTTCATCGTGGACGGCGACAACCTGTACGTCGGCGTGGCCACCGAATGGGACAACGGCATGATCAGCACTGCGGACGGTGTGCTGACCAGGTACTGACCGGCCTACCCTGTTCGGGTGTCCTTCCACGGTGATCTGCGCGAGGTGCTGCGCGGCCCCCGGTTCCGCAGACTCTTCGGCACCCGGTTGGTCTCGCAGTTCTCCGACGGCGTCTACCAGGCCGGACTGGCCGGGTACGTCTTCTTCAGCCCCGAACAGCACACGACGGCAGGAGCGGTGGCGGCGGCCTTCGCCGTTCTGCTCCTGCCGTTCTCCATTGTGGGACCGTTCGCCGGAGTGTTCATCGACCGTTGGGCACGACGCCAGGTCCTCCTGTTGTCCTCCCTGGTCAAAGCGGGTTTCGCGGCGGCCACGGCCGGACTGGTGGCAGTCGGGTCGGACGGGGCGCCGTTCCTGCTCGCGGCGCTGCTGCTGCTGAGCGTCAACCGGTTCTTCCTCGCCGCGCTGTCGGCCGCACTGCCGCACGTGGTGTCGCGGGACCGACTGGTCATGGCCAACGCGGTCACTCCCACCTGCGGCACGGTGGCCGCGTTCCTCGGTGCGGGTGCGGGCGCGGGACTGCGCCTGGTGGGCGGGGACGGCTCCGGCGGCACCGCGCTGATCCTGTTCGGTGCGGCTGTCGGCTTCGCCCTGGCCGGACTGGTCGCCACGACGCTCGGCCGCACCGAACTGGGCCCGGACCTGGCCGCCGCACCTCCCCGGGTGCGGGCGGCGCTGAGCGGCGTCGTGGCAGGTCTGGCCGACGGCGCCCGGCACATCTGGCGGCGCGGTCCCGCCAGGGACGGCCTGGCCACGATCGCCGGGCACCGGTTCCTGTTCGGCGTCTCCACGATCATGACGCTGCTGCTGTACAACAACACCTTCACCGAGGGCGGTGTGGCCGGATTCGCCTCGTTCAGCGTGACGATGGCGGCCTCCGCCGTGGGTTTCCTGGTCGGCGCGGTCGCCACCCCGTGGGCACGGGAGCGGATGCGCGCACGGACGTGGATCGCCGCGCTGCTGACCGCCGGAGCGGGGGCGCTGCTGGTGTTCGGGCTTCCCTTCGACGCCACGGTGTTTCCCGTGGCGGGCTTCGCCCTGGGCGTGGTCTCCCAGGGGGTCAAGGTCACGGTTGACACGCTGGTCCAACGGCACATCGACGACGCCTACCGGGGCCGGGTCTTCTCCGTCTACGACATGCTCTTCAACGCCGCGTTCGTCGCCGCCGCGGCCGTCGCCGCGCTGACGGTTCCCCCGTCGGGGGTGTCGGTTCCGGTGGTGTTGGCGATGGCCGTCGGATACGGGGGGATGGCTCTGTGCTGGACTGTCCCGGAACGGAGGGGGACGGCCTCGGAGCAGGAATCCTCGGTTCCCGCCGAATAACCGCCAAAGGTTGTCAGGTTCGGTGTGGATGATTGCAGGTGTCGCGAGTCCACAGGAGGAGTTCCCATGTCCGCTCCCGATCGGCCGAACCAGCACACCGGCACGGTTGCCGGTGTTCCCTACGTGGCTCTGCCGCCCGAGGGCGGCACCGGGGCCGCACCCCTGATCGTCGTCTGGCACATGGTGGACGCGCCGCGTTCGGCCGAGGAGATGGCCGCCACGCTGCCGTTGACGGGGTCGGGCGCCTGGCGGGTGTTCGTGGACCTGCCACTGCACGGAGCGCGCACCCCCGACGACGTCGAGGCCGTCATGGGGGAGGCGCTCACCGATCCGCTGCTGAATCTGCACGTGCCGATCGTGCGACAGGCGGTACGGGAGTTTCCCGGGGTGGTGTCGGGGCTGCGCGAGGAACTGGGCGCCACGGGACCGCTCGGGCTGGTCGGCGGCTCGCTGGGCGGCGCGGTCGCGTTGACCGCGCTGGCCGAGACGGCGGTTCCGGTCACCGCGGTGGCGCTGGTCAATCCGGCGGTCACCGCGCGGAGCCTGGTCGCCGTCGCGGAACGCGAGTTCGGGATGGGCTATCCCTGGACGTCCGAGGCCGAGGAGGCCGCCGACCGGTGGGATTTCGTGGCCCGGGCCGCCGAGCTCGCCGACCGCGTCTCTCCTTCGGCGACGCTGCTGGTCAGTGGCGACCGCGACCACACCGAGTTCCGCCGTGACGCCGCCCTGCTGCGCGACGCTCTGGACGCCGCGTTCGTCACGGTTCCCGACCTGGCACACGCGCTGGTCGAGGAGTCGGACGCCGCCGTGGCCCCGCAGTCGCCGTATGCCAAGGTCGTGGACACGGAGTTGGCCGCCTGGTTCGACGCCCGGCTCTGAATCTCCCACGCAACCGCGTGGCGGGCTCTCCGGTCAGTCTCCGGCGGCCTCGGCGAGGAAGGCACGGGTGGCCTTCTCGTCACCCAGCCAGCTCATCATGTCGGCGGGATCGTTGAAGCCCTCGATGTACCGGTCGGCCACGGCCTGACAGGTGTTGGCCGCCTCGTACACCTCGCGGACGTGTGGTTCCCCCATGCTGAGGATCATGATCAGGTCGCTGTAGAAGGGGCGGGCGAACTCCTCGAACCGGGCGAAGGTGGCGCGCATGAAGTCCTCGTCGAAGGGACGGTCGCCGTGCTCCAGGATGGCCTTGAGGTAGATGTCGGCGCTGCGGCACTCGTTGTTGGCGTCCTGCCCGAAGCTGGGGGCGGTGACGATGAGGGTGTCGCCGATGCCCAGCACCCTGCCGCCCGACGGCAGCGTCGCCACCGGGTCCCGCACCAGCGGAACGGCGGGGTCCATGGCCACCGCCTTGGGATCGACGAGTTCGACGTCCTTGTACACCTCGTACAGGTGCGGCAGTGGCTCCCGCATCGCCTCCAGCATCAGGTCCAACTGCTGCCGGGGCCGCATCCGTGTCGGCCACGAGGCCATCGCGTCGGTGGTCGATCCGCCGATGCACAGCAGCCGGCAGGGGCCGTTGAGCGAGTAGCTGGGCAGACTGGTCAACTGGCCGACCCCCGGAATCCACCCACCGGACTGGATGTCGGTGTAGGGGTCGTCCTCGACCGCGGTGACGTAGGCGATCGACGCGAGGAAGCCGCTCATGCCGTACTGCGCCCACTCGTGGGTGACCGGGAACATCTCGGCCAGGCCGGACTGGCCCGCCGCGATGACGGTCAGGTCGTACATCGACACCAGGTAGTCCAGGTCGGAGGCGGTGACCGGATGGACGATCACCCGGCCGCCCATCCGCTCGAACAGGTCGAGCCACACCGACATCTTCACCCGCTCGTCCACCGACTGCGCGGGCCGTCTGAAGTAGCCGGTCCAGTTGTGGGCGGGACACCAGTCGCTCTCCTCGCCGGTGATCTGGCTGCCCCGGATGGAGGGAGCCCTGCCCTCCCACAGGTCCAGACCGTAGGCGCGCTCCAACTCCAGTTGGTCGCTGGTGAGCATCTGCACCGACACCGCACGACCGGAGGCGACCTCCGCGGCGGTGCGCGCGGTCATGATCGTGACGTCGTAGTCGTGCTGCAGCAGGCACAATCCGAGCTGCAGCCCCGACTGCCCCGCACCGACGATCAGAATCCTGCGCATCCTGTTCCTTCCCGCGTGTCCAACCCAGTGTTTCGCGCTCCGGTCAGCCTCCGGCGACCTCGGCGAGGAAGGCACGGGCCGCCTTCTCGTCGCCGAACCAGCTCATCATGTCGGCGGGATCGTTGAAGCCCTCGACGAACCGGTCGGCCACGGCCTGACAGGTGTTGGCCGCCTCGTACACCTCGCGAACGTGTGGCGGGATCGTGGTGATGAGGACGACCAGGTCGCTGTAGAAGGGGCGGGCGAAGGCGTCGAACTCGGCGAAGGTGGCGCGCATGAAGTCCTCGTCGAAGGGGCGGTCGCCGTGCTCCAGGATGGCCTTGAGGTAGATGTCGGCGCTGCGGCACTCGTTGTTGGCGTCCTGCCCGAAACCGGGGGACGAGACGATGAGGGTGTCGCCGATACCCAGCACCCTGCCGCCCGACGGCAGCGTCGCCACCGGGTCCCGCACCAGCGGAACGGCGGGGTCCATGGCCACCGCCTTGGGATCGACGAGTTCGACGTCCTTGTACACCTCGTACAGGTGCGGCAGTGGCTCCCGCATCGCCTCCAGCATCAGGTCCAACTGCTGCCGGGGCCGCATCCGTGTCGGCCACGACAGCATGGCCATCCCGTCGACGACCGGGCCGTTGATGCTCAGCAGCCGGCAGGGGCCGTTGAGCGAGTAGCTGGGCGTGCTGAGCAGGTGTCCGACCCCGGGAATCCACCCGCCCGTCTGGATGTCGGCGTAGGGGTCGTCCTCGACCGCGGTGACGTAGGCGATCGACGCGAGGAACCCCGGCATGCCCCGGCTGGTCCACTCGTGGGTGACCGGGAACATCTCGGCCAGGCCGGACTGGCCCGCCGCGATGACGGTCAGGTCGTACATCGACACCAGGTGGTCGAGATCGGAGGTGGTGACCGGATGGACGATCACCCGGCCACCCATCCGCTCGAACAGGTCGAGCCACACCGACATCTTCACCCGCTCGTCCACCGACTGCGCGGGCCGCCGGTAGTAGCCCGTCCACTCGTAGGCCGGCCCGCCGTCGCTTCCGTCACTGCTCAACCGGCTGCCCCGGATGGGGGGCGCCTCGTTCTCCCACAGGTCCAGACCGTAGGCGCGCTCCAACTCCAGTTGGTCGCTGGTGAGCGTCTGCACCGACACCGCGCGTCCCGACGCGAGTTCGCCCGCGGTGCGCGCGGTCATGATCGTGACGTCGTAGTCGTGCTGCAGCAGGCACAGGGCGAGTTGCAGCCCCGACTGCCCGGCACCGACAATCAGAATCCTGCGCATCCTGTCCCCCTTGTTCGTCACCGGTTCAGCTTCCGGCGGCCTCGGCGAGGAAGGCCCCGGTCACCTTCTCGTCGCCGAACCAGCTCATCAGGTCGGCGGGGTCGTCGAAGCCTCGGGGGCCGTCATCACGCGGACGGTGCCCCCGGAGCGGGGGCGCCTCGTTCTCCCACGGGTCCTGGCCGTGGGCGCACTCCCACTCCGGTTGGCCTCCCAGGGGGAACCGGACCGGTGCGGTGTGTCCGGACGCGGCCTCTCCCGTGGTGCGTTCGGTCATGACCGTGGCGTCGTCGTGTCGCGGCAGCTCCAGGGCCGACCGCATCCCCTGCCCGGCACCGACGATCGGAATCCCGCGCATCCGTCTCCCGGAGACGTCACCGGCTCAGCGCCGGATCGGCGTCGAAGTTCATGGTGTACTCCACCAGTTTCGCCAGAACTCCCGCCGACTGCCGCCGGTCGCGGGCGTCGAACACGACGATGGGCACGTCGTCGTCGAGGGCGAGGGCGCTGCGGATGTCCTCGACCGGATGCAGGGGCACGCCCTCGAAGTGGTTGACCGCGATCAGGAACGGCAGATCGGTGTACTTCTCGAAGTAGTCGATGGCCTGGAAGGAGTCCTCCAGACGGCGGGTGTCGACGATGATGACCGCGCCGATCGCCCCGCGGGTCAGGTCCTCCCACATGAACCAGAACCGGGCCTGTCCCGGGGTGCCGAACAGGTAGAGGATCAGGTCGCGCGCGATGGTGATGCGACCGAAGTCCATGGCGACGGTGGTTGTCTGCTTGTCGGGGGTCTTGGAGAGATCGTCGTAGGCCACGCTGGCCTGGGTCATGATCGCCTCGGTGTTGACCGGGGGGATCTCGGAGACCGAGCCGACCAGTGTCGTCTTGCCGACCCCGAAGCCGCCGGCCACGACGATCTTCGCCGACACCTTCTTGGGGGCGCTACCCGGCGATGGCGTGAAGCCCATGAAGAATCCTCTCCAGGAGTTCGGTGTCCGCCTGCGAACCGCTGCCGACGGTGCGGTGGATCTCCACCCTGCCCTGCTGGGCAAGGTCGCTGATGAGCACCCGTACCACACCGATGGGCAACTGGACCGACGTGGCGATCTCGGTGACCGACCGCGACTCGGTGCAGGCCAGGTAGATGTTCCGCTGCTCCGGCGTCATCCCGGCGAGACCGCCGGGGCCGGGATCCAACGCGGTGACGAGGGTCTCGAGCAGCAGGGGCAGGGAGGGTCGGGTCCGTCCCAGCGTCAGGGCGTAGGAACGGACCCGCCGACTCGCTCCCGGCGGTGGCGTGGGGATCATGCTGCGCGCCTTTCCCAGGTGGTCATCTTCGGCCGCCGTCAGTTGAGGATCGCTTCGCGGAGTTCACCGCGCAGTTTGGGGGTGAGCACGTGCCCGGTGTTCTCCACGAGCAGCGCCATCTGGTAGCCCACGATCTTCATGTCGCAGTCGCTGGCGGCCAGGACGGTCAGGCATGATCCGTCCCCGATGGAGGTCAGGAAGAGGTGGCCGCGTCGCATGCGGACGATGGTCTGCTCGAACTCACCCTGGTCGAACATGCGTGACGTGCCCTGGGCGAGGCTGAGCATCCCGCTGGCCACAGCGGCCAACTGCTCGGCCTCCTCGAACGGCAGTTGTTGGGAGCGCGCCAGCAGCAACCCGTCGGCCGAGACCACCGCGGCATGGTTCACGCCGGGAACGTCACGGACGAAGTTGTCGATGACCCAGTTGAACTTCTCTACCTCAGAACGGGAATCGGTCATTTCTCCATCGCTCTTTCTGCACCTGAGGTGCGGTTCCCCTCACTCCTGGCGGCGATCTCCTGGGCTGCCTCCGACTGTCCGCTGAGGAGCCCGTCCAGATCGGCGCGAATGCGTTCGGCGAAACCTGGTGGCTGACCCGCGTAGGGTTCGGGGGCGGCTTTCTGGGGATGCCTGCCGTGCACCGGCACCGTCTCCTCCGCTTCGTCCCCACGGTGGCGCGGGGGGTCCGCGGTGCGACGGCGTTGGGGGAGTTCCCACAGTTCGCCGCTGTTGGCGGTGGGTGCGGTGGATGGTTCCGGTCTGTCCCTCTGGGGCTTGGGCGGTCTGGTGTCGGCGGCCGCCCTGCGGTTTCGTTTGGACTCGCGGCGGGGCAGTCCGTTCGGTCCTTTCTGTGTGGTGGACGGAAGGCTGGGGCGGGGACCACGCTGACCGATGGGTGGGAGGGGCGATACTTCGGCCGGGGGGCGCACGGGTCGGGGAACGGCCGACGTCGTGGTGACCAGCGTGGCGGGAACGTGGACGTAGGCGGTGGTACCGCTGAAGGGGCGGGTCTGCAGTTGCACGTTGACGCCCTGGCGGGCGGCGAGTCTGCTGACGACGTAGAGGCCCATGTGCCGGATGACGTCCTCGCTCAGCTGTGGCGGGGTGGCGAGCCACTGGTTGAGCTGGTCCAGGCGGTCCTGCGGAATGCCGATTCCGTCGTCGATGACCTCGAGCAGGAGTGCTCCGTCCTCACTCATTCGCCCCCGGACGGAAACGGGAAGGTTGGCGGACGAGTAGGCGGTGGCGTTGTCCAGCAGTTCGGCGACGAGGTGGCTGAGGTCGTCGGCGGCTTCGGGAGAGATCGCCACGTCCTGGGGCAGTTCCTGGGAGCGGACCCGGGTGTACTCGCTGACCTCGGACATCGCGGCGCGGACGACGTCGAGCAGCATGACCGGTTCGGCGTGCTTGTTCTGTCCTCCGTGGCCCGCGAGGATCAGCAGGTTCTCACCGTTGCGCCGCATGCGGGTGGCGAGGTGGTCGATCTGGAACAGCACTTCGAGCTGTTCGGGGTCCTCTTCCTGGCGCTCGAGGCGTTCGACGAAGGCCAGCAGCGAGTCGACGAGCGTGAGATCGCGCATCGCCAGGGACGCCAGCGCGGTGGGCAGCAGGTTCTGGGGATCCTCCCCGGACGACTGCTGGGCGGCGGACCCGGGTCCGCTCCGCGGTTCGGCCGGAGCGGGCTCCTGCGTGGCCGAGGGGTCCGGGAAAACCCGTGTGTCGGGAGTTGCCGGGGGAGCTTCGGGGTGCGGCCGGGCTCCTGTCAGCCTGCGCCACCAGGACCTGAGACGTGCCTGGTTCCGGCTGCCCTCCTCAGCGCTCCTGGGCGAGGTTCCCGGCGGGTATGCGTCTCCTCCGTCGGAGGGTTGACCTGTCACGCCATCCCCTTACGCTCAGTGACACCACTTAGGTTCATCCAACCTTCCGGTCATCCTCTGCTTCTCAATGGAGACCCATTGTGCGGAAACGGGGCTACCGTGGGAAACAGGATGATGGGTGACCCTAGCAGGACTGATGGGATTTTTTCGAGAGCTGGTCGGGGAGCTTTCACCACGCGGGCCCTCCGGAGACGCCACCTCAGGAACCGAGATAACCCCAGTTCAGAGAGATGTTTTCAATTTATTCCGCAGTACGGAAAAGATATTCCATTTCTTGAATAGTCACGCTTCGTAACAAGAATCGCCCCGCCCTCCTGCCGCGCTCCTTCGAGAGCCCCGGAGGACGACCAGGACAGCGCACTCCCTCGCCTCACGTGATGGAGATCATCCTCAGGAAATGTCTTTCCAGCAAGAGGAGCCGGCACCCCGGTTCTCCCGCTCCACAGGTTCACAGCCTCAGCGATACTTCTTACTGGGAAGATCACAGAGCGCAAGGGCACAATAGGGAGAACACTGGTCAGTAACTCGTCTCGGTTCTCCACGCCCGCTCATAGGAGCGCTCCCAGAACCGGCTCGCCCCTCCGCGACCACGGGACTCCAACCCCTGTCCCGACATGCCACGGCGCAGGCGCATCCCGGACACGCGGCGCGGACCAAGGGGGGCATCCGCGATCCTGACCCCGCGATCCCGCGGGGCCCTCACTCCCGCTCGGCCGCCCAGCGGCGCAGCGCCTCGGCCGCGGCCTCCTTGCCCATGGGACCGTTCTCCAGGCGCAACTCCAGAAGAAACCGCCACGCCTGCCCGACGAGCGGTCCCGGACCGATCTCCAGGACCTCCTGGATCTCGTTGCCGTCGAGATCCGGACGGATCCTGGACAGCTCCTCCTCCTGCGCCAGCCGCTCGATACGCCGCTCGATGTCGTCGTAGGCGCGGGCCAACGCCGCGGCCTTGCGCCGGTTGCGCGTGGTGCAGTCGGCACGGGTCAGGATGTGCAACCGCGACAGCAGCGGACCGGCGTCGCGCGCATAGCGGCGCACCGCGGAGTCGGTCCACTCGCCCCTGCCATAACCGTGGAACCGGAGGTGCAGGGAGACCAGCTTGCTGACGTCGTTGACGACGTCCTTGGGGAAACGCAACGCGCTCAACCGGTTCCTGCTCATCGACGCGCCCACCACCTCGTGGTGGTGGAAGGTCACCTTGCCTCCCGGCTCGAAGGAACGGGTCTTGGGCTTGCCGATGTCGTGCAGCAGCGCGGCCAGCCGCAACACCAGATCGGGTTCCATGCCGCGAGCCCGCTCCAGGTCGACGGCCTGGTCGAGCACGGTCAGGGAATGTTCGTAGACATCCTTGTGCCGGTGGTGCTCGTCAACGGTCAGCTTCAGCTTCGGGATCTCGGGGAGCACGTACTCGGCCACCCCCAGGTCCGTCATCAGAGCCACACCGACCCGCGGATTCGGACTCAGCATCAACTTGGCGAGTTCGTCGCGGACACGTTCGGCCGAGACGATCCGCAGCCTCTCCGCCATCGCGGCCGCGGCGGCGCGCACCCCCTCGTC
Source organism: Thermobifida halotolerans (assembly GCF_003574835.2). Lineage (NCBI taxonomy): Bacteria > Bacillati > Actinomycetota > Actinomycetes > Streptosporangiales > Nocardiopsidaceae > Thermobifida > Thermobifida halotolerans. Next base: position 4,440,016 of record NZ_CP063196.1, read on the forward strand.
CAGGGTGAATCCCAACTGCGCCGCGAACCGCACCCCGCGCATGATCCGCAGGGGATCGTCGTTGAACGAGTCCTCGGGCCTCCCCGGCGTGCGCAACCTGCGGTCGGCCAGATCCGCCAGACCTCCGAACGGGTCCACGAACTCGCCGCCGGGCAGCCGCACCGCCATGGCATTGACCGTGAAGTCGCGACGAACGAGGTCCCCGTACAGCGAGTCGCCGTAGCTGACCTCCGGTTTACGCGACTTGACCTGGTACGACTCGCTCCGGTAGGTGGTGATCTCAACCTGCTGCCCGTTCTTGCGCAGCCCCACCGTGCCGAATTCGATCCCGATCGTCCACACCGCGTCGGCCCAGCCGTCGACCAACTCCAGGACGCGCTGCGGAACCGCGTCGGTGGTCAGGTCGATGTCGTGCACCGCACGCCCCAGCATCGCGTCACGGACGGGACCGCCGACGATCGCCAGTTCGTGCCCCGCCGCGGCGAACCGCTCACCCAGTTCGGCCACGACCGAGCCGACAGAACGCAACAGGGAGGCCACCGCGGACCGCTGCTCGTCCGTCAGCGTGACCTCGGCGGTCTGGGACTCAGGGGTTCGATCCGGAAGCGCACTGTTCGACACAGGCACAGAGACTAGGTGGCACACTCCACCATGGCGAATCGACCGCGCTTCCACTGCGGGGACGGCGGCACGGCATCCCCGTCACCTTCGGCGCCCGCGAAGTGGACCGGCCCGCCCAGCAACGCGGCCGCCCCCCTTCCGGTCCTGTCCGTCTTCTCTCATCCGCCGTCCCGGAAAAGTTCAACGGGTATCGTCGTTTCGGACGGGACGCGTTCTCCGACCGCGCCTGTTCTTCCTCCACGGCCGTCCGTGACGGTCGACGGAGAACGTCCCCATCGGGCTCTGTCCCGTGGTTTATCGCGACCGTTCGGGGACTCTTCTATTCTGTGGAGCCACCCGTGCGGCGACTCCAGCCGACCGTCCAACGATTCGGAAGAACCAGAGGCGTGCGTCGAATTGCTCACCTGGGCGCGGTCGTTGCCACCGCCCTGGCGGTGCTTCCGGCACTGACCCCGCTCCAGCCCACCCCCTCGGCCGAGGCCGCGACCGTGCCCGGAACCGCGACGGTCCTGCCGACCGAAGACGCTGAGCCCCCGGCCCTGGCCATATCCGAGATCGCCCCCAGGGCGGTCAGGGAGAAGGACACCGTCACGGTCAGAGGACTGGTCACCAACACCACCGACGCCCCCCTCAGCGACATCACGGTACGGATGCGCTACAACTCCTACCCGCTGACCGACCGGGACGCGCTGGAACGGCACGCCGACGGCTCCGCCACCGAGCCCTACCAGTCAGGCCCCTCGGCCACCATCGACACGGACCTGCCCCCCGGCTCCGCGATCTCCTTCGAGCTCGAAGCCGACGCCGAGGACCTCAACCTGCAGGGTGGATTCGGGGTCTACCCGCTGACCATCGACGCGACCAGCGGTCAGGAGGGGGAGCTCGGGAAGGTGCACACCTTCCTGCCCTACACCGGCACCGAGAAGACCGAGAAGCTCCGGGTCTCCTGGGTGTGGCCGCTCATGGACAGTCCCCAGCGCGCCGACGACGACACCTATCTCGATGCCGGCCTCGCCACGGAACTGACCGAGGACGGGCGCCTGGGCCGCCTGCTCACCACCGGCGCCCAGGACGGCGAGATCGACTCGACCTACACCGGCCCCACCTCCGTTCCCGACGACGAGGAAGCCACGGAGAGTCCGAACCCCGCCGCCTCCCCCTCGGCCAGTCCGTCCGCCTCCCCCACCGAGGCCCCCGACGCCGAGGCGCAGCCCGGTCCCACCCCGGAGGAGACCCCCAGCCCCGCCGACCCGGTGCCCATCACCTGGGCGGTCGACCCCGCGCTCCTCCACGACATCCAGCGCCTCGGCGAGAGCAGCTACTGGTCCCTGTCGAACGCCACCGAATCCGGTCCCGCCCTGGAGGAACACGAGGCCAGCATCGACGCGCAGGTGTGGCTGGCCCACGCGCGGCTGTGGCTGGCCGAGGACCCCCTGCTGGCCGTCCCGTACGCCAACCCGGACCTTCCCGCCCTGCTGGGCGCCGATCTCACCCGCGACGCCGAGACGTCGGTCGGACTGGGCAGGTCCACCGTGGCCGATCTCCTGGGCCGCGAGGCCGACACCGAACTCGCCTGGCCCGCCGACGGCGTCATGGACGAGGCCACCCGTGACTTCCTGTACGACAACGGCGCCACCACCTTCCTCCTCGACGAGTCGGCGATGCCCGCGCAGAACTGGCTCGGTCGCACCCCCACCGGCGCGGCCCCCCTGGAACTCCCCGGCGGCGAGGAGGGAACCGCCCTCGTCGTCGACAGCGACCTCACCCGGGTCCTGGGCGCCGACACCCACACCCCCGGTTCCTCCGTTCTCGCCGAACAGCGGTTCGCCGCGGAGACCGCGATGATCGCCGCCGAGGCCCCCGGCACCGACCGCACCGTCATCCTGGCGCCACCGCAGGACTGGAACCCCAGCGCCGACTACGCCACCGGACTGCTCGACGCCACCGAGAACCTGCCGTGGCTGTCCGCGGTCTCCCTCACCGACGTGCGGACCGACGCCGACACGGCCGAGGACCGGCAGGGTCTCACCTACCCCCGGAAGGCCGCCGACTCCGAACTCGACACCGACCACCTGGAGCGGGTGCGGAGCATCCGCCGCCAGGTACGGCTGTTCAACAGCGTTCTGACCGAGGACGAGGACCCGTTCCGCCCCGCGGTGCTGCGCCTGGAGTCGGCCTGGTGGCGCGGCGACGACGAGAACGCCGGGACCGTGCTGGACCGGGTGGACCGGGCCGTGCAGGAGAGCAAGGCCAAGATCCACGTCATCCCCGGTGACCCCATCACCCTGGCCAGCAAGAACGGCACCCTCGGCGTACTGGTCGCCAACGACCTCAGCGACCATTCGGTGACCGTCCACCTGTCGATCTTCTCGGAGAACTCCGAACGCCTGTCGATCGGCGACTACACCAAGTCCATGGAGATCGGTCCCGGCGGCAAGACCACCGTCTACGTACCGCTCTCGGCCACCGTCAACGGCCGCACCGTGCTGCACCTGAACCTGCACAACGCCGACGGTGAACCGATCACCGACGAGCAGACAACGATCCCGGTCAACGCCACCGGACTGGGCAGCGGGGCACTGGTCATCAGCGGTGTCGCCGCGCTGGTCCTGGTCACCGCCCTGACCCCGCGCGCCGTACGCAAGTGGCGGCGCGACCGCGCACGGAGCGCCGCGGTCGCCGGGGCGGGTCCGCTTCCCGACGAGGACGGACCGACCGCGGTCAGCGTTGACGGCGACGAAGACACGATGCACCACAATGGCAGGGATCAGACCAGTACCGGACGGGACGGGGAAGACGCCGAGGACGCCCGTTCCTGAGCCACGCGGCCTCAGAGACCGGCGCTGACATCCGCCACGACGAGACCTTCCCGCAACGACGCCGCGGCGTCGGCGGTTCGCCCGTCGACACCATCGAAAGGAGCCACGCCGGTGGCGACCGACATCACCAACGACAGCGACGACCACACCGACGACCCAGGGCGGCCCCCAACAGCCGACTCCGCCACCTCGGCGCCGTCGGACCAGGAGTCCTCGGCGCGGGGCGGCATGATGCGCTCCAGCATGGTCATGGCGGTCGGAACGATGGTGTCGCGGGTGACGGGGTTCTTCCGCACCGTCGTACTCGCCGCAGCCCTGGGCACCCAACTGCTCGGCGACGCCTACAACGTCGCCAACACCATTCCGTTCATCATCAACGACCTGCTCATCGGCGGTCTGATGGCGAGCGTGATCGTGCCGTTCCTGGTACGGCGGCGCAAGCTGGACACCGACGGCGGCAAGGCCACCGAGGACCGGCTGTTCACCGGCGCCGCGGTGCTGCTGCTCGTGGTGACCGCGGCCGCGATCCTCCTCGCCAGGCCCCTGATCCAGCTGTACGCGAGCGACTTCCTGCCCGCCCAGGCCGAGGTGTCGGTGTACCTGGCGCGGTTCCTGCTGGCGCAGGTCTTCTTCGTCGGGATGAGCGGCCTGATCAGCGCGATGCTGAACACCCGCAACAAGTTCGGCGCGCCGGTCTGGGCCCCCGTGCTCAACAACCTCGTGATCATCGCCGTCGGCGTGCTGTTCCTGCTCGTGGGAACCGGCGACTCGGTGGAGACCGTGACCACCGCCGACAAGATCCTCCTGGGAGCGGGCACCAGCTGCGGCATGCTCCTGCAGACGGTTGTCCTGCTGGGGTCGCTGTGGCGGTCGGGCTACCGGTGGCGTCCGCGGCTGGACCTGCGCGGCTCGGGGCTGGGCGAGGCGCTGCGCACGGCCGGTTGGATGTTCCTGTACACCCTCACCACCCAGTTGGGCTTCGTGATCACCTCCCAGATCGCCACCGGAGCGAACGTGGCGAGCGTGGAGAGCGGAGCGGACGCGGGCGCCGGGCTCACCGCCTACAGCTACGCCTACCAGCTCTTCCAACTGCCCTACGCGATCATCGCGGTCTCCCTGATCACGGTGCTGCTGCCGCAGATGAGCGCGTTCGCCGTCGACGAGCGGTGGGACGAGGTGCGCGCCGGGTTCTCCCGCACCCTCCGCGTCTCCGCGCTGGTCCTGGTTCCGCTGTCACTGGCGGTCTCGCTGTACTCCACCGAGGTCGCGGTACTGCTGTTCGCCCACGGCAACACCGGTGACAGCGACGCCGCGAACATCGGCAACGTCCTGATGGTCATGTCCCTGGGGCTGCTGCCCTTCACCGTCTTCCAGTTGATGCTCCGGGTGTTCTACGCGCTGGGCGACACCCGTACCCCCGCGTTCCTCGGTGTCGGCAACATCGCGGTGCACGGCGCGCTGGCGCTGGCCGCGTCCTGGCTGCTGCCGTCCCAACTGGTGGTTGTCGGTGTGGCCGGTGGATTCATGTGCTCCTTCCTCGTCGGCCTGCTCATCGGAGGTTCTGTCCTCAGCCGTCGGCTGGGCGGTCTGGACGGACGCCGCATCGTGGGCACGCTGGTGCGGCTGTACCTGGCGACCGTGCCCAGCGTCCTGGTCGGCTGGGGCGTCCTGGAACTGTTCCGGGGGTGGTTCGGACCGGGCCCGGCTGTCAACATCGGCGCTCCGGTGGTGGGCTGCCTCCTGGCGCTGCCGGTCTTCCTGCTCTTCGCCAGACTGCTGCGCGTGGAGGAACTGCGGTCGGCGACGGATCTGGTCAGGTCCCGCCTGCGCCGCGGCTGACCCCCGGGGAGGGTTTCCCACGCTCCGCGGAGACCGGGAACCCCTCCCCCCGGTGCTCCTACGTCCGTCTCCCGGACCCGGGTGACCCGCGTCTCCTGGTTACGGCGGGGCCCGCTGGCTACGATCGACTCTCCGAGCAGTCCTCTTCGCACCAGCTCCGCCCCCCAGCGGCAGGCCGGGTGGCCCCCCGAACAGGAAGCCCTCCACGTTGGTCAGTGAGAACACCGAACACTCACAGCGCGCCACCCGGCTGCTGCTGCCCGACGAGGTACTCGACGCCATCGAGCGCGCCGAACCGGAGAGCAGCCCCGAGTCCGGGCTGACCCCGCTGCGCGATCCCAGCGACATCGGCGACCTCGGCACCGCGGACCGCCCCGGTGAGGAGGGCGACGAGATCGGGGGCGCCGCCCACTCCGCGCCTCCGAACCTGATGCGTTCCAGCGCGATCATGGCCGTGGGCACCGTGTGCTCTCGGATCACCGGCTTCGTGCGGACCATCGTGCTCGCCGCCGCCATCGGCACCCAACTGCTCGGCGACGCCTACCAGACCGCCAACATGGTGCCGTACGCCGTCTACGACCTGCTCATCGGCGGTCTGCTGGCCAGCGTCTTCGTGCCGTTCCTGGTCAAACGCAAACAGCGGGACCCCGACGGCGGGGTGGCCACCGAGCAGCGGTTGTTCACCGCGATGCTGCTCGGACTGCTTCTCGTCACCGTCGTGGCCTGCCTGTGCGCACAGTGGTTGATCGCCCTGTACGCAAGCGAGTTCGAGGACCGCCAGTACGAGGTCGCGGTGGCCCTGGCGCGCTTCCTGCTGACCCAGATCTTCTTCGTCGGCGCGAGCGGGATCGCCAGCGCGATGCTGAACACCCGCGACAGGTTCGGCGCGCCGATGTGGGCGCCGGTGCTCAACAACCTCGTCATCATCACCGTCGGCCTGATGTTCCTCTTCCTGGCGGGTCCGAACCGCACCCCCGGGACCATCGCCCCGGGGGAGGTGACGCTGCTGGGCCTGGGCACCGCGCTGGGTCAGGTCCTCCAGTGCGTGGTGCTGCTGTGGGCGCTGTGGGCGGCCGGGTTCCGGTGGCGTCCACGTCTGGACCTGCGCGGCTCGGGACTGGGCGAGGCGCTGCGCACCGCCTCGTGGATGATGGTCTACATCGGCATCGCCCAGGCCGGCCTGCTGGTGACCACCAACGTGGCCACGCGGGCGGGCGCCAGGGCGGCGGCCGAGGCCGGCGGGGACGCGGCGGGTGCGGGGATCGCCGCCTACCAGTACGCGTCGATGCTGTTCCAACTGCCCTACGCGATCATCGCGGTGTCGGTGATCACCGCGCTGCTGCCCCGCATGAGCAGGCACGTCGCCGAGGGACGCAGGGACCTGGTGCGTTCGGACTTCTCCCGCGGCTTCCGGTTGGCCTCGGTGCTTCTGGTCCCGCTCTCCCTGGCCATGGTGGTCTTCGCGGTTCCCTTCTGCGTACTGGTCTACGCACACGGCAGCACCCAGCGGGAGGACGCCGTACTCATCGGGGTGATCCTGATGATCTTCGCGGTGATGATCATCCCGTTCACCCTGTTCCAGATGCAGATGCGGGTCTTCTTCGCGTTGGGTGACACCCGTGCGCCCGCGCTGCTGGCGCTCCCCGCCGAACTCGCGCACGCCGTGACCGCGGTCGCCCTGCTGTTCCTGCTGCCCGCCGACCGGATCGTGGTGGGGTTGCCGGTCGCCTACGGGCTCTACTACATCGTCGGAGCGGTCCTGGCGTGGCTGCTGCTGCGCCGCCGCCTCAACGGGCTGGAGGGGCGCACCACGCTGCGGACTTTGGCGATGCTGCACGTGGCGTCGCTGCCCAGCGTAGTGTTCGGTGTGCTGATGAACGTGGTCTTCGGGTCGGCTGAGCACGTCCTGGTGGCGAGTCTGCTGCCCATCCTGCTCGGTGGCCTGGTCGGCGCGGTCCTGTTCGTCTTCACCGCCAGAATCTTCAGAGTGACGGAAGTCACAATACTTTTGGAGATGGTACGTACCCGCCTGCTTGGCCGCTGATCACCGGGAACCCGGAAGACTGTGCGGACACTGGAAGGTCCAGCTTGTACAAGATGTTTCCGAATGTTCCCAACTCATGTCCTCCGGAAGGCGCGGTCAAGCGTCCTAGCATGGAACGGCGTGACTCTGCCCCAAAGTTCGGTTTCTTCTCAGCTGCCCGAAGGGAGGTCGGGGACAGGCGCTATGGCCCGGCAGCAGGGAGGACAGCCTCACGTCGGCCCTCCCGTCCGTCACTCCCGGTATGAGCACCTTCATGATTGAGCCCGGTGCGAGGCTCGCCAATCGCTATCGACTCGAAGAATTGGTGAGCGAGACCAGCGGAGCCTCACTGTGGAAGGCGACCGACGAGACTCTCGCGCGCCCTGTCGGAGTCTGGACGTTCGCCGACGGTTTCGGCCGTACCAGCGAGGCGGTTCGTGCTGCCCGCGCGGCCAGCCGTGTCTCCGACGCCCGTGTCACCCAGGTGTTCGACGCCGACGACTCCGGTGCCACACCGTACGTGGTCCAGGAGTGGATCTCCGGCACGACACTGTCGGACCTGCTGCGTGACGGTCCGTTGGAACCCGAGCGTGCGGCGGGTCTGGTGGCCGAGGCCGCGGAGGCGCTCACCACAGCGGCGCTCGCGGGAATCCACCACCTGTGTCTGACCCCGGACAAACTGGTCTGGAGCGTCGGCGGCGCGGTCAAGGTGATCGGTCTCGGTCTCGACGCCGCACTGCACGACGTCACCGTCCACGACCCCCAGGTTGTGGACGCCCAGGGTCTGGGTCGGCTGCTGTACGCCGCGCTCACCGCGTACTGGCCGGGGCCGGAGCAGACCGGTCTGCGGCCCGCTCCGGTCGTCTCGGGCCGCCCCTGCGAACCGAGCCAGATCACCGCGGGCATCCCCGAACGGCTCAACGAGATCGTCTGCCGTGCGGCCTTCCAGGCGAGCGGACGCGAGGGTCCCCTGCGCACCCCGCAGGAGTTCGCCGACGCTCTCGCCGACGTGCCGCGGGTGGTTCCGATCCCGATGGCCGAGACCGCTCCTCCTCCGCCGCCGCCACCGGCGGGCACCTCCCGCATCTCGGGACAGCTCGACGTGGGCGCGGCCGCACCGCCCCCTCCCCGGGCCCCCCGTCCGTCCCGCCGCCGTACCCCGCCGCCTTCCGGGGGCTCCCTGACGAACAGGATCCTGGTCGGAGCCGTGGCGCTGCTCGTCTTCGTCGCCGTGGTGATGGGCGCGTGGATGCTCGGCACGACCGTGGGCGGCAACGGCTCTGGAACGCAGAGCGCCGAGGTGCCCGACGGCAACGACGATGTCGAGCTGGTACCGCTCACCCCGGAAGAAGCGACCGGTTTCGATCCCGCTCCCGACGGCGACAACGACGAGCACAACGACAAGGCCCACCTCGCCATCGACGGCGACCCCTCGTCCCAGTGGAACACCGAGGGCTACAACAACGCCGAGTTCGGCAACTACAAGCAGGGGGTCGGCCTGCTCCTCGACATGGGCGCCGAGGTGGAGCTCCACGAACTGGACATCACCTTCGGCGGTGGCACCTACAGCGTGGAACTGTACGTGCGCGACGAGCCCGGCAGCGCTCCGGGCGAGGGTGACGATCCTGTCTGGGAAGGCTCTGGAGTAACCGGGGAGGTCCCCATTAAGCTGGACGAACCCGCTACCGGGCGGTACGTGGTGGTCTGGTTCGTCTCCCCCCTTTCCGAGGACGGCGGCAAATACCGGGGCACTGTCAACGAGGTCGAACTACGCGGAATTCAGTGAACACGGTGACCGACGCGGTTCAGGAGCTCCCCGACAAAGAACTGCTGTTCAGACACAACCAGGGTGACGAACACGCATTCAACGAACTGGTGAAACGGCATCGCGCGCGGCTGTGGGCGGTGGCGATCCGCGTACTGGGCGACCAGGAGGAGGCGTCCGACGCGCTCCAGGACGCTTTCCTGTCCGCTTTCCGCGGCGCCCACCGGTTCCGCGGCGAGGCGATGGTCAGCACATGGCTGCACCGGATCGTCGTCAACGCCTGCCACGACCGCCTACGACGCAGGATGGTCCGTCCCGCGGTCCCCACCGATGACACCGCTCTCGACGTCCTCTCCAACGAGCGTTCCGGGCCGACACCCGACCCCACCGGCCGAAGCGACACCACTCTCGACGTCCACGCCGCGCTGGAATACCTCCCCACCGAGCAGCGACTCGCCCTCGTCCTCGTGGACATGCTCGGCTACCGGGTGGACGAGGCCGCCAAGATCCTGGACGTCGCACCGGGCACCGTGAAGAGCAGGTGTGCCCGGGGTCGCGCGCGACTTCTCCCCTATCTTTCTCATCTCAGGAACCCTGGAGGCTCCCCAGACGTCCCATCTCCGAAAGGAGGTGGCAGGAGATCGTGACGTCTCATGTGGACCCCGAGACACTCGCGTTATTCGCCGAAGGACTGCTGGCTGAGGACGAGGAGCAGGAGGTGCGCGCCCGTCTCGCCGAGTCCGAGGAGGCCCGGTCGCAGCTGGCGGCACTGCGCGAAGTGCCGCAGATCCTGGCCTCCGCTCCGGTGCCGCCGATGCCTGACGGACTCATCCTCCGCATCGACGAAGCATTGCGGGACGAGGCGAAGAAGCATCCCGCCTCCTCCGGACCCGTGGCCACTCCGCCGGCTCCACCCGACGACAGCACGAAGGTGCGGCCGTTGCGCCGCTCCGGCGGCCCCGCCCGTTGGATGCCGTTCCTGGCCGCTGCGGCAGCGGCGGTGTTCGTGCTGGGGGCCGGTGCCGCTGTGGTCAACGGGCTTTCCTCCCCCGGCTCCGGCTCCCCCGGCTCCGAAACGATGCTCGTACCACCGGCGACGCTGCCTCCCGAGGCGGCTCTTCCGTACCGGCTCGCCGTGGTGTCCAGCGGCACCGACTACACCTCTGACGGCCTCGCCGAGCAGGGGGGCTCGGTGCTCGACCGTTCCGCCCTGGCCGACCTCGACGACGAACCCTCGGAGGACGAGCCTCTCGTTCCCAGCGACGACGAAGCCATCCCCGCAGAGGTTACCTCGTGCGCCGAAGCACTCGAAGGCGCCTACGGCACCGGCCCCACCCTGGTCGACATCGCCTCCTACGAGGGCGAACCGGCGTGGATCATGTTCTTCCCCGTGGCGACCGGCGACGCCCCGGACAGCTACGAACTCCGGGTGGCCGAACCGAACTGCGCCGACGTGGCGGATCCCACCTCCACGATCATCGACACGGCTGTCATTTCGACTGGTCAATAACATATGGACGACCTGGGTCGTTCCGGGCCGTTTCTCCGCGCGGAAACGGTCCGGTCGAGCGACACCGCGACTTCTCGCTCCACCGTGCTCCACGGGGAATCACGGACGCCTACCATCGGTTGAAGTGAACGTCTTTCCTGTCTCGACAACAGCACGAGTGCGCAAGGGGTCTGACCGCTGTGAGTGACGTCCGTAACGTGATCATTATTGGCTCGGGGCCTGCGGGTTATACCGCCGCTGTGTACGCGGCCCGCGCCGAACTGAGGCCTCTCGTCTTCGAAGGCTCCATCACAGCGGGTGGCGCGCTGATGAACACCACCGAGGTGGAGAACTTTCCCGGCTTCCCCGACGGGATCATGGGGCCGGAACTGATGGACAACATGCGCAAGCAGGCCGAGCGGTTCGGTGCCGAACTCGTCCCCGAGGACGTCACCGAGGTCGACCTCACCGTCACCCCGAAGGTGGTCAAGGTCGGCGACCAAACCTTCTACGCGCACACGGTGATCGTCGCCACCGGTTCCGGATACCGCAAGCTCGGCGTGCCCGGTGAGGACGAGTTCTCCGGTCGTGGCACCTCCTGGTGCGCCACCTGCGACGGCTTCTTCTTCCGCGATCAGGACATCGCTGTTGTCGGTGGCGGCGACACCGCCATGGAGGAGGCGACCTTCCTGACCCGGTTCGCCCGTTCCGTGACGATCATCCACCGCCGCGACGAACTGCGCGCCAGCAAGATCATGCAGGACCGCGCGTTCGCCAACGAGAGGATCTCGTTTGTCTGGAACAGCGAGGTGACCGAGGTTCTCGGTGACACCAAGGTCAACGCGGTCCGCCTGCGCAACCGGGTGACCGGTGAGGAGAGCACCCTCAACGTCAGTGGGCTGTTCATCGCGATCGGCCACGATCCCCGGGTGGAACTCTTCAAGGGCCAACTCGGCCTCGATGAGGAGGGCTACCTCAAGGTTGAGTCGCCCAGCACCAGGACCAACATCCCCGGCGTGTTCGCCTGCGGTGACGTGGTCGACCACAACTACCGTCAGGCCATCACCGCTGCGGGAACCGGATGCGCCGCGGCTCTGGACGCCGAACGCTATCTCACCGAACTGGCCGACTGAGCGCGGCTCTCGTCCGTCCCGTCGAACCGCTGTCCTGTCCCACCCCGAAGATGAGGAGCAGCCGAATGGCCAACATCCAGAACGTCACCGACGACACTTTCGAAGAGGTCGTGCTCAAGAGCGACCTGCCGGTACTGGTCGACTTCTGGGCCGACTGGTGCGGCCCCTGCAAGATGGTCGCTCCGGTCCTGGAGCAGATCGCCGCGGAGCAGGAGGGCAGGCTGACCATCGTCAAGCTGAACGCCGACCAGAACCCGGACACGGTGCGCCAGTACGGGGTGATGGGGCTGCCCACCCTCAACCTCTACAAGAACGGCGAGGTCGTGAAGCAGCTCGTCGGCGCCAAGCCCAAGCGCGTCATCGAGAAGGAACTCGAGGAGTACCTGTAGCACTCGGCCGGTCGGCGTGGTGTTTCACGTGAAACACCACTGTGCTTCTGGGCCGCGAGGTGCGTTCGTCCACGGTTGCCGGCAACCGTGGACGAACGCACCTCGCGGCCCTCTTGTACTTCTGCGGGAGGCCGGGTCGCCGACCTTCAGGAGTGCTCCCGAGACAGAACTCCCCCGGTGGTGGCAGCCGCACGGTGCGGCTGCCACCACCGGGGGAGCGATCAGTTGTCCGTTGCCACTCCGGGAGCCATCGTCGCGAGAATGCGTTCCAGGTCCTCCTTGGTCGCGAACTCCACGACGATCTTCCCCTTGCTTCGGCCCATGTTGACCTTCACCCGGGTGTCGAGGACGTCGGAGAGCCGGTTCGCCACCTCTTCGAGTTCCGGGGCGGTCTCCTTACGCGTCGGCTTACGACGCTTGGCGGGGGTCTCGACATCGCCGAGTGCGATGAGCTCCTCCAGCGCGCGCACGGAGAGTCCCTCCGCGACAATGCGGTGCGCGAGGTGATCCTGGAGTTCGGAGTCCTCGACAGCGAGCAGCGCCCTCGCATGGCCCGCGGTGATAACACCCGCCGCAACCCTGCGCTGTACGGCCGGGGAGAGGTTGAGCAACCGGAGCGTGTTGCTGATGTGCGGCCGGGAACGCCCGATCCGCTTGGCCAGCTCCTCGTGGGTTACACCGAAGTCGTCCAGGAGCTGCTGGTAGGCAGCGGCCTCCTCCAACGGGTTGAGCTGCTGCCGGTGCAGGTTCTCCAGCAGGGCGTCCCGCAGCATCTCGTCGTCGGAGGTCTCCCGGACGATCGCCGGAATCCGCTCCAGACCGGCCCGTTGGCTCGCTCGCCACCGCCGCTCACCCATGATCAGTTCGTACTTGACCGCGCCGCTCACGCTGCGGTTCACCCTACGGACGACAACGGGCTGCAGCAGTCCGACTTCGGCGATCGACGCCGTCAGTTCGGCGAGAGCCTCCTCGTCGAAGTGCTGCCGTGGCTGTCGGGGGTTGGGGAACACCGCGTCGAGCGGAATCTCCTCCAGATACGCCCCGTCGATGCTCCGGGGGTCGGAGGGCCGCTGCGCTTCCGGGGCTCCGTTTCTGCTGTTGCCCGCGGGGACCGCTGCCGGCGGTCCCTGCGGGATGAGCGCGCCCAGTCCTTTGCCAAGACCGCGCCGCTGTTGGCTCAACGCCGTCTCCCTTCAGCTCCCATAACGGATTCGCTCAACGGTTCTCCACGAGGCTCTGTGCCCGGAAGGCCAGTTCGCGAGCGGCATCCATGTAGGCCATGGCGCCGGTCGACGCCGGATCGTACGTCATCACCGACTGGCCGTAGCTGGGCGCCTCGGAGACACGGACGCTTCGCGGAATCATCGTCTTCAGGACCAGGTCGCCGAAGTGGCCCCGCACCTCCTCGGCGACCTGCGACGCCAGTCGGGTCCGACCGTCGTACATGGTGAGCAGGACCGTGGAGATGACGAGTTCCGGGTTGAGGTGTGACTTCACCAGTTCGATGTTACGCAGCAACTGCCCCACACCCTCGAGCGCGTAGTACTCGCACTGGATGGGAATCAGCACCTCCTCACAGGCGACCATGGCGTTGACCGTCAGCAGTCCCAGTGAGGGCGGGCAGTCGATCAGGATGTAGTCGAGATCCCTGGAGTCGTAGGCGCTGAAGGCCCGCTTCAGACGGGATTCCCTGGCGACCAGGGAGACCAGTTCGATCTCCGCGCCAGCCAGGTCGATCGTGGCGGGCACACACCACAGGTTGGGCACTTCCGGCACCGGCTGTGCCAACTCCCGAAGTTCCTCGTCCTCCACCAGGCAATGGTAGATCGAGCGGGCGTCCTGCATCCGCTCCATCCCCAGGGCTGTGGATGCGTTCCCCTGAGGATCGAGGTCGACGACAAGAACCCGGTTGCCGTGCATGGCGAGCGCCACCGCGAGGTTGACGGTGGTGGTCGTCTTGCCGACGCCACCCTTCTGGTTGGCCACGCTCATGACGCGGCACCGCTCAGGACGCGGCCACGTCTCACCCGCCCGCCCCCGCGCACTCATCGCGGCACGGGCGGCACGGGCTATCGGTGTGTCGAAGTCGGACCCAAAGCCTTCGCCGGTTCCCTCCGAGGGAGTGTTGGCGAGCGCGGTTTCACGTGGAACATGCGCACCGGACATGTCGACCTCGGCCGAGATGGCGCCGCTTCTCTCGTGGTAGAAGGTTTCACGTGAAACGTGGGTGCCATCGGAGTGGTTGTGGGGCACGAATGAGTTCACCTCTTCCGTCCGCGCTTCTTCCTACCGCCCGGCGTGCGTTGGGACTTGGACGGGGCCGCCTTGGTTCCGGCCTCAAGATCAGTCGTGACCGTGACGCGAACGACCGTGGTAGCTGGATCGACTTTACCGCCACCAACTCGAATAACGTCTGCGACGTTAGGACGCTGTTTGGACAAATCTTGGCGCGCGGCCGCCAACTCGTCCTCTGCCCGCTCCCCTTTCAGGGCGAGCAAACTCCCACCGTTACGCAGGAGAGGCAGTGCCCAGCCGATGAGCTTCGGCAGCGGAGCCACTGCCCGTGCTGTGACAAAATCCGCTTTCAGTTTCTTCCGGACCTCTTCAGCGCGCCCCCTGTGGACCGTGACATTGTCCAATCCGAGCAGGTCCACACACTCCTGGAGGAACACCGTTCTGCGGAGCAGCGGCTCCAGTAGCGTCACCGACAGGTCGGGGCGCAGTATCCCCAGCACCACGCCGGGAAGCCCTGCGCCGGAACCGATGTCGATGATCTCGGCACCCCGGGGAATCAACTCCTCGACCACGGCACAGTTCATCAGATGGCGCTCCCACAGCCGGGGAACCTCCCGTGGGCCGATCAGTCCGCGAGTCACGCCTACGTCCGCGAGCAGCTCGGCGTACCGCTGTGCCACCGGCAATGTCTCACCGAACAACTCCCGAGCCGCATCGGACAGGACGACATGCCCGGTCATCAGTCACCACCTTGGCCTCTACAGCGGAGCTATGAAGCGGAGCGAGCAACAAAAGGTCCACGAATCGACAGACCGGCAGCAGCACACCCCCCACGATCTTATGTGTGCCGCACTCCTCTTCTGGGTCGCAGCCCACAGCTTGGGACGCGGAAGGCTCCCCGGGGTAAGACCGGCGGGCGGAGAACCACAAAAAACCGGGTGCCGCATGTTTCACGTGAAACATGCGGCACCCGGTCTGGATGTGCGGTGGTTCAGTCCACCGGATAGACCACCACGTAACGGTTGGGTTCTTCGCCCTCGGACTCGCTGTGCAGTCCTGCCGCCGCGACGGCGTCGTGCACAACCTTGCGCTCGAACGGGGTCATCGGGCTGAGGGCCTTGGCCTTGCCTGCCTGCTTGACCTCGTTGGCGACCTCGGCTCCCAGCTTCCGCAGTGCTCTACGCCGGGATTCGCGGTAACCACCGATGTCCAGCATGAGCCGGCTGCGGGTGCCGGTGGTGCGATGGACTGCGAGACGGGTCAGTTCCTGGAGAGCCTCCAGAACCTCTCCCCGTTCCCCGATCAGTTCTTTGAGTGTCGCCCCCACGACGGAGACCAGGGCACGGTCGCCTTCGACGTCCATGTCGATGTCGCCGTCGAAGTCAGCGATGTCAAGAAGACCCTCGATGTAGTCGGCTGCGATGTCGCCTTCTCGCTCGAGTGCCTCAATGTCGATGGTGGCGGTCTCTTCCGGCTCCTCGGCCACCGCCACGGCGGCGCCGGAGTTCGCCCCGCCTCCGGTGTTGCTGTCGCTCACGACAAGCTTCTCCTTATGTCGCGGCCCTGTGCGTGGTCCGCTGCGGGATGCGTGTCAAGGGCTTTCGCCTACGCCTCCACACAGCGGACGGTTCACACAAGGATCTTCCAGGGACCCGCCGGACCTACTTACCGCCGGTCCTCTTGGACCTTGACTGCCTCTTCGGCTGCTTACGTTCGATCTTAGGCTGTTCCGGCTTCGCCGACGGCTGTTGCTGTCCGCGCTTCGCGAAGAGGCCCTTGCCCGTCACGGAGGGTTCGGCCCTGTCGCCTTCCTGGCTTCCGGGGGCCGGGAACCTGCGGTAGAGGAAGTGCTGCTGTCCCATGGTCCAGACGTTGGAGGTGACCCAGTAGATCAGGACACCGACCGGCATCGCCAGACCGAACAGACCGAACGCAGGCGCGAGATACATCATGATCTTCTGCGACTGCATCATGGGGTTGTCTTCCATGCCCGGCTGCTTGAGCGTGCGGTTCATGCTCTGGCGCATGGTCAGGAAGGTCGTGGTGCCCATGATCACACAGGCGAGGGCGATGATCACCTTGGCCATGATCGGATCGGCGCCGAACGCGGCCAGTTCGTCGGCCGAGGAGGTGAAGTGGGCGGCGATCGGCGCGCCGAAGATCAGGGCGCTCTGGGCGCTGTCGGCCAACTCCTGCGTGAAGCCGTACTTCGCCTGGCCCTCGGCCACCGTGCGGAGCACGTTGAAGAGCGCGAAGAAGACCGGCATCTGCAGCAGCAGCGGCAGGCAGCCCATGAGCGGGTTGGTCCCGCTCTCCTGGTAGATCTTCATCTGCTCCTGCTGCAGGCGCTGCTTGTCGTTCTTGTAGCGCTCACGCAGTTTCAGGAGTTGGGGCTGTAGGTCCTGCATCTTCCGCTGCGTGTGCATCTGCTTCACGAACAGCGGGATCATCAGGACACGCACGAGGACGGTCAGGGTGACGATGGACAGTCCCCACGCCCATCCGCTGTCTGGGTCGAGGAAGGTGCTGAGACCGGAATGGATCCAGACCAGCACCTGGCCGACGATGTTGTAGAGCCAGTCCAGCACCGGCTATCTCCCTTGGTTCTCTGACTTCACAGACCCGATGCTCCGGGCGAGGGCTCCCCGTCATCCCCGGGCTTCGTGTCACTGATCTCTGTACCGGTCCCGCCCCTGCGCGGCGGGACCGGATCGAGCCCGCCGGGGTGGAACGGATGGCATCTGCCGAGTCTGCGGATGGTCAGCCACAGCCCGCGCCAGGCCCCGTGAACCCGCAGCGCCTCGACGGCGTAGTTGCTGCACGAAGGATAGAAACGACAGACGGGCGGGAGGAGAGGGCTGATGAACCGCTGGTAGCCCCGGATCGGCAGGATCAGCGCCCTGGCCAGGTGGGTGGGTCTGTCGTGTGTCATTGGCTCGGCCGTTCTCCAGCTGCCGGAACGTTCGCGGTCGCGGCTCCGCGCGGTGTGCGGCTACGGCCCGCCGACCGTCCGCGAGGACGTGCCACCGCGCTCAGCGCACTGTCCAGCTGGGTTGCCAGCGCGTCGTATCCGAGAAGCGCGGATGCGGGTTTGGCCCGTACCACTAGCAGGCTACCCGCGCTCAGAGAGGCGATCCGATCGCGCATCAGATGGCGGAGTCGGCGCTGGACGCGCTTGCGGACCACCGCTCCTCCGACGGCCTTGCTGACGATGAACCCGACCCGGGGCGGTTGGGCCTCGTCCCGCTCGTCGCGGTGCTGCCGGGGAACGAACAGGACGACGGTGAGAGCGTCTCGACCGGCTCGGCGCCCCTTGCGCATGGTGAGGTCGAAGTCGGCACTGCGCCGCATTCGGTTGCGCGGGGACAGCATCGGATCGGAACACCCCCGGACACAGCAAGCGGACCGGCTGCCGAAGCGGGCAGACCGGTCCGTTGAACGTTTGACTGCTGACGCCTAGTGGCTGACGGTCAGCGCTTCGCGCCCCTTGCGCCGACGCGCGGCGATGATCGCGCGACCGGCACGGGTACGCATGCGCAGCCGGAAACCGTGGGTCTTGGCGCGACGCCGATTGTTCGGCTGGTACGTACGCTTGCTCACTGCTTAACTCCAGGGGCGTTCCGGAAGTACATACAACGGCGGACCGACTCGACGGTGTCGGTGGTCCATGTGTTCCTGCTGTTGCCGCGGGGACGCTCAGCTGGAACATCGCCCGCCCAGGTCGTCCCGCCATGAGCCTGTGGCGCGAGTCACGGGATGGCTCCCGGATCACGTGGCACGAACGCACAGACGGACGCCGACGTAAGCACAAAGAAGATACGGGCTGAACTTGCGCTGGTCAAATCGGCCGCGCTCACCCGAACCGGTCGGGCCGGAGTTATCCACGAACCGAGCGGTCTGTGGAAAACCTCTGTCCACAGGCTGCGAGTTACGCACAACGGGACCTAAGCTGTGGATAACCTCGACCACACGCGACGGCCGTCCCGTCCCTCCCTACCCCCCGGGAACGCCGTGATCATCGAGGTTGCCCACAGGGTTTCAACTGGGAAATGTGGACAACCACAGGCTGTGGACAACTCCACGGCAGGCTGTGGATAACGCAGTGGATAACTTGTGGACAGCAGGCAGAAGCTGTGGACTGCCGAGTCTCGGCACGGTCCGCACCGAGGAGGGAGACAGGAGCTCCATACACAGCAGGCTCCACAGAAATTGCCGAGTTACCCACAGAACACCGTTCGTAGTCACGTTTTGATCACTACGCTTCCCGAAGCTGTGGACAGACGGGAGGCGCCGTGTTTACCGGGACAATGGGTCGTCGTGTGACCCGTGCGATCCTCCCTGGAACGGGGACTCGGCCGGTAGGACACCGTTGGAAGGGGCGAAGCATGGAAGGCCGCCATGTCTGAGGGACAGATCAACCTCGCGATGGTGTGGTCGAGCGTGTTGGAGAACCTCGACAACAACAGCCTTCCTCCCCAGCAGCGGGCCTGGCTGCCACAGACCAGGCCCCTGGGGCTCATCGAGGACACCGCGCTGCTCGCCGCTCCCAACGAGTTCGCCAAGGAGATCCTGGAGACCCGACTGCGGCCGGCCATCAGCCAGGCGCTCTCCGCCGAGCTGGGCCGCGAGATCAGGGTCGCCGTCACCGTGGACCCGACCGCGGTCCCCCCGCCGGCGCCCACCGGCCCGGGTTTCGGAACACCGGAGAGCCGACGGCCCGGCTCCGAACAGGCCCCACCGCCCGGCTGGGACGGTCCCCCCCGCAACGACGCCGTCCGCCAATCCGCCTGGTCGCAGCAGCCGGCGCTGCTGCCCGACCCCTCGGACTCCTCCCGCTTCGACGAGTCCGGTCGAGAAGAGCCCGCTCCAGGACGGCAGTCCACCCCTTCCCACGGCCAGGACCTGCTCGCCGCGGGATGGGACGGCGCCCCGGGCGGCCGCGGCCTTCCCGACGCGGAGGCCGACCCCCGCTACCGAAGCTGGGACAGTGCTGCCCACTGGGATCCGCCCAACCGCTGGGAGACCCCGCGCTCCTGGGAGAACGCCCACCGCTCCGATCCCGGAAACCCCCCGCAGGACGCGGCGGGGGAACACGGTGCGCCCGCCGCGGACCAGCCCTCCGTGGCGCCTCCGCCCGGCGCGCCCGAGCCGGGGGACGCCTCCGCCGCGAACAAACCCGTCGGTCCCGGACGGCTGAACCCCAAATACACCTTCGACACCTTCGTCATCGGTTCCAGCAACCGTTTCGCGCACGCCGCGGCGGTGGCCGTCGCAGAGGCTCCGGCCAAGGCGTACAACCCGCTGTTCGTCTACGGCGGTTCCGGCCTGGGCAAGACCCACCTGCTGCACGCGATCGGCCACTACACCCAGCGTCTCTACGACGGCGCGCGCGTGCGCTACGTCAGTTCCGAGGAGTTCACCAACGAGTTCATCAACTCCATCCGGGACGGCAAGGCCGACGGTTTCCGTCGCCGCTACCGGGACATCGACGTGCTGCTGGTCGACGACATCCAGTTCCTGGAGAACAAGGAGCAGACGCAGGAGGAGTTCTTCCACACCTTCAACACCCTGCACAACTCCAACAAGCAGATCGTCATCTCCTCGGACCGGCCGCCGAAGCAGCTCGTCACCCTCGAGGACCGGCTGCGCAACCGGTTCGAGTGGGGACTGATCACCGACGTCCAGCCGCCCGAGCTGGAGACGCGGATCGCGATCCTGCGCAAGAAGGCCGCGCAGGAGGGGCTTGCCGCTCCCCCGGAAGTGCTGGAGTTCATCGCCAGCAAGATCTCCACCAACATCCGGGAGCTGGAGGGGGCGCTGATCAGGGTCACCGCGTTCGCCAGCCTGAACCGGCAGTCGGTCGACCTGCACCTGACCGGCATCGTGCTGCGGGACCTGATCCCCAGCGACGAGGTCCCCGAGATCACGGCGACGGAGATCATGGCGCAGACCGCCTCGTACTTCGGTCTGACCCCCGAGGACCTGTGCGGGACCTCTCGTTCCCGGGTCCTGGTCACCGCACGCCAGATCGCGATGTACCTGTGCCGGGAGCTCACCGACCTGTCACTGCCCAAGATCGGCCAGCAGTTCGGGGGGCGGGACCACACCACGGTCATGCACGCCGACCGTAAGATCCGCTCTCTCATGGCGGAGCGCCGTTCCATCTACAACCAGGTCACCGAACTCACCAACCGGATCAAGCAGCAGTCCCACAACATCTGAGCACTCCGCGGCCCGTGCTCCGAGCCGTCCCGCGGGTTTCTCCGGGAAGGGCAAAGGGAGAACAAAGACCGCGAGCCACCGCTGTGAGGCCGGTCACTTCATGGCGGCTCGTGGTCCGCGCCCACCTGTCCGCCTCCTGGTTCCGGATGTCCTCTAGCACATCCCAAGCTGTGGATAAGCCGTGGATAACCCTGGGGATAAACCACGATTTCCTGTGGACGCCCTGTGGACACGCTGTGTATAACCAGCCACGACATCCGGTCACCCGATGACAGGATCTGTGGGTAAAGTCGTGGATAACCTGTGGACGATCTGTGGATGACCTGGGGACAACCACCCTCCGTCCACAGCCGGACGACTTTTCCACAGCCGACATCCACAGGTTCTGTGGACAGAAATCTCTGTGGTGAGCTGCAGAAACAAGGGTTGTCCACAGTATCCACAGGCCCTATTACTACTGCGCCACATAAAGAGATCTCGTGGCTTCGTAAACAGGCTCGGCCCGTTTCTGTGGACAACGCCTCCCGGACCGTCGCTCCGACACGGCCGCCCTCCCCACCCCGCCAGACGAGAGCAGCAACCTCTGACAGGCCCCTCGACACGCGCACGTTCGGGTCCGAATCGGGGTACCGTTGTGAACTCACCCCCCTTAGCGCCCTGACCGACATCCCGACGCGGGTGGTCCCGTCCGTCGGCCTCAGGAACGCCGACACGTGCGACCCAGGGCGTCGGTCGGCGGTTTCGTGGTAGTCGAGGAAAGAGAGACCGATCGTGAAGTTCCGGGTCGAACGCGACGTGCTCGCGGACGCCGTCGCCTGGACCGCTCGCACCCTGCCGGTCCGGCCGTCGGTGCCCGTCCTCGCCGGAATGCTGCTGGACGCCGAGGACGACGGCGGACAGCAGCGGCTCAGGCTGTCCAGCTTCGACTACGAGGTCTCCGCCCAGGTGTCGGTCGACGTCGACATCGACGAGCCGGGCAGGACTCTCGTGTCGGGCAAGCTCCTCGCCGAGATCGTGCGCAACCTTCCTCCACAGACTGTGGAGGTCGGCACCGACGGAGCCAAGGTCGTCGTCTCCTGCGGCAGCGCGAGGTTCACGATCCTCACCCTCCCCGTGGAGGACTACCCGACCCTTCCCGCCATGCCATCGTTGACCGGATCGGTGCTCAGCGACGCCTTCGCCGCCGCCGTCAGCCAGGTCGCGGTCGCCGCCGGACGCGACGACACGCTGCCGATGCTCACCGGCGTCCGGGTGGAGATCGAGGGCTCCACCGTGACCCTGGCCTCCACCGACCGCTACCGGCTGGCCGTGCGTGAACTCACCTGGACTCCCGAGAACCCCGACGTGTCCGCGGTCGCGCTGGTGCCGGCCAAGACCCTCGCCGACACCGCCAAGTCCCTGACCGGCGGCGCCCAGGTGTCCATCGCCCTGTCCAGCGCCGACAACGGCGGAGAGGGCATGATCGGCTTCGAGGGCGGCGGTCGACGCACCACCACCCGACTGCTCGACGGAGAGTTCCCCAAGTACCGCAAGCTGCTGCCGGAGTCGTTCAACTCGGTCGCCGAGGTGCAGAAGGCGGAGTTCATCGAGGCGGTCAAGCGCGTCTCACTGGTCGCCGAACGCAACACGCCGCTGCGGCTGGCCTTCAGCGGCGGTCAACTGGTACTCGAAGCCGGCACCGGTGAGGAGGCCCAGGCGGTCGAGACGCTGGAGGCGTCTCTCGAAGGCGACGACATCCAGATCGCCTTCAACTCCACCTTCCTCCTCGACGGTCTGAACGCCATCGAGTCCGACGTGGCTCACCTGCAGTTCACCACCTCCACCAAACCGGCCATCATCACCGGCAAGCCCGCCGACGACGCGACCGCGTCGGACTACCGGTACCTGATCATGCCCGTGCGGCTGTCCGGCTGACCGAAGCCGCGAGCCGGTTCCTCCACCTATCCACAGACTGGGCACGAGTAAGGAAACACGAGCATGCAACTCGGCATGATCGGCCTCGGCAAGATGGGCGGCAACATGGCCGCGCGGCTCCGTGACAAGGGCCACGACGTCATCGGTTTCGACTTCGATCCCCAGGTGCGCGACGTCGGGTCGGTCACCGAACTCGTCGAGCGGCTGGCCGCGCCGCGAATCGTGTGGCTGATGGTTCCGGCCGGCGAGCCCACCCGGAGCAGCATCCGCGAACTCGGCGAACTGCTGGCGCCCGGCGACCTCGTCATCGAGGGCGGCAACTCCCACTACCGGGACGACCGCGAGCATGCCGCGGAACTCGCGCGGCGCGGTGTCGAGTACCTCGACGCCGGTGTCAGCGGCGGTGTCTGGGGACGGGAGAACGGCTACGGCATCATGGTCGGCGGCTCCCCCGAGAGCGTGGAGCGGGCCAGACCGGTCTTCGACGCGCTCACCCCCGACAATGGCGGAGGGTTCGTGCACGCCGGATCGGTCGGCGCCGGGCACTTCGTCAAGATGGTCCACAACGGCATCGAGTACGGCATGATGCAGGCCTTCGCCGAGGGCTACGAACTCATGGCCGCCTCCGGGATCGTCGACGACGTCCCCGGAACCCTCGCCAGTTGGCGCGAGGGCACGGTGGTGCGCTCCTGGCTGCTGGACCTTCTGGTCCGCGCCCTCGACGAGGATCCCGGGCTGGAGCGGCTGCGCGGGTACGCCGAGGACTCCGGCGAGGGACGCTGGACCGTCCAGGCCGCCGTGGACCACGCGGTTCCCGCCCCGGTCATCACCGCGGCCCTGTACGCCCGGTTCGCCTCACGGCAGGAGGACAGTCCGGCGATGAAGGTCATCGCGGCGCTGCGCAACCAGTTCGGTGGACACGCGGTGACCAAGGCCGAGGAATAGCCCCGCGGCGGTCCACAGTCTGTGGACGACACGGTCGCCCCACGCCTCCCGGGTCCGCGCACACGGCCGCGCGGACCCGGTCCGCTTCTGTAGGAGCAGCCAGATGTACGTCTCCCATCTGCAGTTGGCCGACTACCGGTCCTACGAGACCGCGTACCTGGAGTTGGAGCCGGGGATCAGCACCTTCGTCGGTCCCAACGGACACGGCAAGACCAACCTGTTCGAGGCGATCGGCTATGTCGCCACGCACGGCAGCCACCGTGTGGCCAACGACGCTCCTCTCGTCCGCAGGGGAGCACAACGGGCGGTCATCCGGGCGGCCGTGGTCCGGCACGACCAGCGCACCCTCATCGAACTGGAGATCAACCCGGGGCGGGCCAACCGCGCCCGGTTGAACCGCTCTGCGGGCACCCGCCCGAGGGACGTGCTGGGCATTCTGCGGACCGTGCTGTTCGCACCCGAGGACCTGGCCCTCGTCAAGGGAGACCCGGGGGAGCGTCGCCGATTCCTGGACGACCTGCTGGTCGCCCGGGCGCCCCGGTACGCGGGGGTCCGCTCCGACTACGAACGGGTGCTCAAGCAGCGCAACGCCCTGCTCAAATCGGCCTCGGCCCGGTACCTCAACCAGCGGAGCGAACCGGACCTGTCGACCCTGGACGTGTGGGACGAGCACCTGGCCGACACCGGCGCCGAACTGCTGGCGGCGCGCCTGACACTGGTGGCCGAAATGCAGCCGCTGGTCGCCAAGGCCTACGGTGAGCTCACCTCGTCCGGAGGACCGCCCACCCTGCACTACCGCTGCTCCGCGGTGCCCGAGGGGGGCACTGTGACCGCGGACCGTCCACAGCTTGTGGACGCCCTGCGCGGCGCACTGACCGAGGCGCGCCCCCAGGAGTTGCGGCGCGGGGTCAGTCTCGTGGGGCCGCACCGCGACGACCTGCAGTTGCGCCTGAACGACCTGCCCGCCAGGGGCTACGCCAGCCAGGGCGAGTCGTGGTCCTACGCGCTGGCGCTGCGGCTCGCCGGGTTCGAACTGCTGCGAGCCGACGGCGACGATCCGGTGCTCGTCCTCGACGACGTCTTCGCCGAACTCGACGCCGAGCGCCGACGGCGGCTGGCCGAGCACGTCCGCACCGCCGAGCAGGTCCTGGTGAGCGCGGCGGTGCCCGGCGACGTTCCCGAGGAGTTGTCGGGCGCGCGGTTCAGAGTCCGGGATGGAGTGGTGGAACGTGAACAGTGAGCACCGGCCGCGGCGGCCCGACTCCCCACAGCCTGTGGACGGAGATCCGTCCCCCAGCGGTCCCAGCGGTATCGAGCGGGCCCGTCAGGCCCTGGCCAAGGCCCGCGCCGAGGCCAGGGCCCGCGGCGCCGCCGCACCGCAGACACACTCCCGCAGACCCCGGCGCGGTTCCACGAGACGGCGCGGCGAACCGCAGTTGTTCGGCGACGCCGTGCGCTCCTGGCTGATCGAGCACGGCTGGCAGGAGCAGGTGGCCGTCGGCGGTGTCTTCGGACGCTGGTCCCAGATCGTCGGTGAGAGCCTGGCCGAACACGTGCGGCCCCAGACCTACGCCGACGGTGAACTGGTGGTGGCGGTCGACTCCGCGGCCTGGGCGACCCAGGTGCGCGCCATGTCCCCCCAGTTGGTGCGGCGACTCAACGAGGAACTCGGGCACGGAACCGTACGCGTCATCAGGGTCGCCACCCCGGGAAGCCGACGCGGAAACCGAGGTCAGTGGCGGGTGCGCTGAGGGCGGCCGGCCACCGCGGAACCGTTCCGCGACGATCGGACGGCGTTGTCCCGGGCGGACAGCACTGATTTGGTCGCGGAGTTCCCGCCAGGGCGGGGCGCGTGTGGGGACTCGGCTCCCGCTCCGTTCGTTCGTTGAAGGCCGTCACAGGGCCGCAGATGCGACTTTCAGGCCGTGCGCACGGTATCATGGAGGCAGTTCTATGGACGCCTCCACCGACAGGGACCGCACCAAGAGCGGGGTACCGGGAATCGGGGTCGCAGCAGCGTCTTGGCGGGGGCGTGGCAGCGCGTTTCGCCTGGGTCGCCGTGTGTCCGCCGATTGTCATGCGGCTGGTCGGCGTCCCCGGCAGGAGGGTGTTTCCAACTTGGCCTACGACGCGCGATCAATCACGGTTTTGGAAGGCCTCGAAGCGGTACGCAAACGCCCCGGCATGTACATCGGCTCCACGGGGGAGCGCGGGCTGCACCATCTCGTCTACGAGGTTGTGGACAACTCCGTGGACGAGGCGCTCGCCGGGTACGCGACCGCCATCGAGGTCACACTGCTGGCCGACGGCGGGGTACGGGTGGCCGACAACGGGCGCGGTATCCCGGTCGACCCGCATCCGGTGGAGAAGCGGCCCGCGGTGGAACTCGTTCTGACCACCCTGCACGCGGGCGGCAAGTTCGACAGCAAGTCCTATGCGGTCTCCGGAGGGCTGCACGGAGTCGGCGTCTCCGTGGTCAACGCCCTGTCCACCCGGCTCGAGGTGGAGGTCCGCAGGGACGGGTACGTGTGGACGCAGTGCTACGAGATGACCCAGCCGGTGACCGATCTCACCAGGGGCGAGTCCACCGACGAGACCGGTACCCAGATCACCTTCTGGGCCGACGGGTCCATCTTCGAGACCACCACGTACAACTTCGAGACGCTGTCCCGGCGGCTCCAGGAGATGGCCTTCCTCAACAGGGGACTGTCCATCACCATCCGCGACGAGCGTCCCGAGTTCGTCGGCGACTCCCCCGTCACGCAGACCTACCACTACGAGGGGGGCCTCTCGGACTTCGTCCACCACATCAACGCGACCAAGGAGCCCGCACACTCCACCGTCATCGCGTTCGAGGACTCCGGCGACGGCATCGCGGCCGAGATCGCCATGCAGTGGAACCAGTCGTACACCTCCTCGGTGCACACCTTCGCCAACACCATCAACACGGCCGAGGGAGGCACCCACGAGGAGGGGTTCCGCGCGGCCCTCACCTCGATCGTCAACCGGTACGCGCGCGACCAGAAACTGCTGCGTGACAAGGACGACAACCTCACCGGCGACGACATCCGGGAGGGTCTCACCGCGATCGTCTCGGTCAAGCTCACCGACCCCCAGTTCGAGGGGCAGACCAAGACCAAGCTCGGCAACACCGAGGCCAAGTCGTTCGTGCAGAAGGTGTGCCACGAGCACCTGCGGGACTGGTTCGACCGCAACCCCGGCGAGGCCAAGGACATCGTCACCAAGGCGAACCAGGCCGCGCGTGCCCGCATCGCCGCCCGCCAGGCGCGCGACCTCACCCGGCGCAAGACGCTGCTGGAGTCCACCTCGCTTCCCGGCAAACTGGCGGACTGCCAGTCCACCGATCCGGAGCGCTCCGAGGTCTACATCGTCGAGGGCGACTCCGCGGGCGGCTCCGCGAAGGGCGGACGCGACCCTCACTACCAGGCCATTCTTCCCATCCGTGGCAAGATCCTGAATGTCGAGAAGGCCCGCATCGACCGGATCCTCAAGAACAACGAGGTCCAGGCGATCATCACGGCGCTGGGCACCGGTGTCCACGACGACTTCGACATCGAGAAGCTGCGCTACCACAAGATCATCCTCATGGCCGACGCCGACGTCGACGGCCAGCACATCCGTACGCTGCTGCTCACCCTGCTGTTCCGCTTCATGAAGCCGCTCATCGAGGCCGGGTACGTCTACCTCGCGCAGCCCCCGCTGTACAAGATCAAGTGGGACACGCGCGGCACCGACGTGGACTACGCCTACTCCGACCGTGAGCGCGACGAACTGATCACCGCGGGGGTCGCGGCGGGCAAGAGGGACCCCCGGCCCCGCGACCTCGTCCAGCGCTTCAAGGGACTGGGCGAGATGAACCCGGGAGAACTGTGGGAGACCACCATGGACCCCCAGCGCCGGATACTGCTGCAGGTGACGCTCGACGACGCCGCGCAGGCGGACGAGATGTTCAGTGTGCTCATGGGAGAGGACGTCGAGTCGCGGCGCTCCTTCATCCAGCGCAACGCCCGGGACGTCCGGTTCCTGGACATCTAGCCCGCGCCTGACGTTCCGACGGCAGCGAACGACCCACCAGAAAAGGATCGACATCCAGTGACGGATGCGAACACGACTCCCGAGGCCTCCGAGAATTCCACAAGCCGTGTCGAACCGGTCGACATCCAGGTCGAGATGCAGCGCAGCTACCTCGACTACGCGATGTCGGTCATCATCGGCCGCGCCCTGCCCGACGTGCGCGACGGGTTGAAGCCCGTCCACCAGCGCGTGCTCTACGCCATGTACGACGGCGGGTACCGTCCCGACCGCGGTTACTTCAAGTGCGCGCGCGTCGTCGGCGACGTCATGGGTAACTACCATCCGCACGGCGACTCCGCCATCTACGACACCCTGGTGCGGTTGGCGCAGCCCTGGTCGATGCGGATGCCGCTGGTCGACGGCAACGGAAACTTCGGCTCTCCCGGCAATGACCCGGCAGCGGCCATGCGCTACACCGAGTGCAAGCTCGCGCCGCTGGCCATGGAGATGCTGCGCGACATCGACAAGGAGACCGTCGACTTCCGGCCCAACTACGACGGCCGTTCGCAGGAGCCCGTGGTTCTCCCCTCGCGGTTCCCCAACCTCCTGGTCAACGGTTCGGCCGGTATCGCGGTCGGTATGGCCACCAACATTCCGCCGCACAACCTGCGCGAGGTGGCCAACGGCGTCACCTGGTACCTGGAGCACCCCGAGGCCTCCGACGAGGAACTGCTCGACGCGCTCATCGCGCGGATCAAGGGCCCCGACTTCCCCACCAGCGGGCTCATCGTCGGTCGACGCGGCATCGAGGACGCCTACCGTACCGGACGCGGCTCGATCACCATGCGCGCCGTGGTCAACGTGGAGGAGGACGGGAGAGGCCGCCAGTGCCTGGTGGTCACCGAGCTGCCCTACCAGGTCAACCCCGACAACCTCGCGCTGAAGATCGCCGAGCTTGTCAAGGACGGCAAGGTCAACGGGATCGCCGACGTCAAGGACGAGAGCAGCGGCCGCACCGGGCAGCGACTGGTGATCGTCCTCAAGCGCGACGCGGTCGCCAAGGTCGTGCTGAACAACCTCTACAAGCACACCCAGCTGCAGGAGACGTTCGGCGCGAACATGCTGGCCCTGGTCGACGGAGTGCCCCGCACGCTCCGCCTGGACCAGCTCATCCGCCACTGGGTGGTCCACCAGATCCAGGTCATCGTCCGGCGCACTCGCTACCTGCTGCGCAAGGCCGAGGAGCGCGCCCACATCCTGCGTGCGCTGCTCAAGGCGATCGACCGGATCGACGAGGTCATCGCGCTGATCCGGGGCAGCGCCTCCGCGGACGACGCCAAGAGCGGCCTCATGAGCCTGCTGGCCATCGACGACGTCCAGGCGCGGGCGATCCTGGATATGCAGCTACGCAAACTCGCGGCGTTGGAACGCCAGCAGCTCACCAGCGAGTACGACGAGCTGATGGCGCAGATCACCGACTACAACGGGATCCTCGCCTCGCCCGAGCGGCAGCGCGGAATCGTACGCGACGAACTCGCCGAGATCGTCGAGAAGTACGGTGACGATCGCCGTACGCAGATCGTCCCCGACGAGGGCGACATGCGTATGGAGGACTTCATCGCCGAAGAGGACATCGTCGTCACCATCACCCGGGGCGGTTACGCCAAGCGCACCCGCCTCGACAACTACCGGGCACAGAGGCGCGGCGGCAAGGGGGTGCGCGGCGCCCAGCTCAAACAGGACGACATCGTCCAGCACTTCTTCGTGACGACCACGCACAACTGGATCCTGTTCTTCACGAACAAGGGCCGGGTGTACCGCACGAAGGCATACGAGCTTCCCGAGCTGGCCCGGGACTCCCGAGGGCAGCACGTGGCCAATCTGGTGCCGTTCCTGCCCGATGAGGAGATCGCCCAGGTGCTGGCGCTGCGCGACTACGAGGCAGCGCCCTACCTGGTACTGGCCACCCGTTCCGGTCTGGTCAAGAAGACCAAGCTGGAGGACTTCGACTCCGCGCGTTCGGCGGGCATCATCGCCATCAACCTGCGCGAGGACGACGAACTGATCGCCGCCAGGCTGGTCTTCCCGACCGACGACCTGCTGCTGATCAGCAGTAACGCCCAGGCGATCCGGTTCTCCGCGTCGGACGAGTCGCTGCGGCCGATGGGACGGGCGACCAGCGGCGTGATCGGCATGCGTTTCACGGAGGGCGACTACCTGCTCAGCATGGATGTCATCCGTGAGGGCGAGGGTGCCACGGACGTGCTCGTGGCCACCGACGGCGGCTACGCCAAGCGCACCCCGTCCGACCAGTATCCGGTGCAGAAGCGCGGCGGCAAGGGCGTGCTCACGGCCAAGGTCGTGGAGACCCGCGGCAGGCTCGTCGGTGCGCTGATGGTCGATCCCGAGGAGGACGAGATCCTGGCGATCACCTCCAACGGCGGAGTGATCCGCACCAAGTGTGCGGAGATCAAGCGGTCGCAGCGGGCCACGATGGGGGTTCGGCTGATGAACCTCAGCAAGGGCCACCACGTGGTCGCCATCGCGCGCAACGCCGAGGGTATGGACGACGAGGCCGAGAACGGCACCGAGTTCGACGTCGAGTAGTCTCTGCGTTTCACGTGAAACACGTCCACACGCGCGAGGGGAAGGTATTACCCGCCCCTCGCGCGTGACACTGGCCGGTCGGTGGCCGCTCTCAATAGAGTGGCTGTCTGTCATAAGCGACATTCGTCTCGTGGGGTTCGGCGCTGCTGGCCCGACCTCCCGGATTCCACTGTTATATGGAGAGTTCAGCGGTAACGTGGCTATGTCCGACAACGCGCAACGAGAATCCGCTGCATTGGAGTCGAGTGGCACCGGCTCCGAACAGAGCGAAACAGATGCCGCAACGACCACTGAGGTCGACGCTTCCGAGACCGAGACGTCCGAGACGTCCCCGGACTCCGAAACGGTGAGCGAGGCAGACGTCTCCGATGACTCTGCGGGCGCCGAGGAATCCGAGGGCGACGGGGACGCTGTCGAGACGCCGACCCCAGAGGCTGCACAGGGGGATTCGGGTATGGCAGCAGGAGCGGCCTCCGCGCCGGGCACCGGTGGCAAGGCTGTCAAGACGGCCCGCAAGGCGCACCTGACACTGAGCCGGGTCGAGCCGTGGTCGATGATGAAGTTCAGTTTCGTCATCTCCCTGGTCTGCTTCATCGTGCTGTTCGTGGCGGTTGCCGTCCTCTACACCGGGTTGTCCTACCTGGGTGTCTTCGACGCGGTGACCGAACTGATCTCGTCGCTGACCGAAGGCGACGACGGGGGAGACGACCTCAACCTCAACCCGGAGAGCTGGTTCTCGCCCACCCGGGTGCTCGGTTACACCGCCCTGATCGGGGCCCTGAACGTCATCCTCATCACGGCTCTGGCCACCGTCACCGCGATGCTCTACAACCTCGCCGCCGATCTCGTGGGCGGCCTCGACGTGACCCTGAGCGAAACCGAGTAGCTTCCTCTGCCTTGGGTCCGCGCTCCGCGTGGACCCAAGGCCCCCTGGGAACGGGTAGAATGACGGAGTCGGAAGGACACCGCTCCAGTGTCTTCCCGCTCTCACCCACCAGGGTTTTCGGTTCGCCCCACTCCCCTGGATGCGGTAGAGTTCCACACGAACAAGGGCGTATAGCTCAGTCGGTTAGAGCGCATCCCTGATAAGGATGAGGCCCCAGGTTCAAGTCCTGGTACGCCCACTTGTTTTTCCAGCTCAGAGCCTGGTTCTCCCCTGAGGGAGGCCGGGCTCTTGGTCGTTTGACCGTCATTTGACCGTGAGGACGGCCCGGAAGTCCCACTCAGCGGTCGCAGCGGAGTGCTGCCCGGCGGCTCTGGGCCGCACTGAAGAACTACCAGGCCGCCAACGACAACTCCACGCCTTCTTCCGAGCACGCTCCCCCGACCAACTACTGGCCACCGCCGCCCCGTGGACCAGTCCATCGATTCTGAAGGAGGAGAGCACCGAAGCGGTCCTGCCTCAAGGAGGCAGGACCAAGCGGACGGTCAAAGCTTCGGCTAACGAGAGATGAGGCTGTCGAAGAACTTGTAGCTTCCTCCCAGCACCAACAGGGCTGCCAGAAGGGCCTCAGCAGGATGGCGGCCTGCAATCCACGTGAGCGCTCCCACCACTGCTGAACAGAGGCCACTGAGAAGAACCAGAAGAACGAATCGCATGCTCATGGGGGTGGGGCTGGGAGGAGCGTCGGGAGAGGGCGCAGAGCAGGAAGGCGGGGGTGTCGTAGAGTGGCTCATGTAGTCCTTTCCAGCAAGATGGATTACTGACCTGAAGGGCCCTGGCTAGGCAAAGTGCAGGGCCCTTCTTGCTTGTCCGAGGGCAAGGAGATTCGAGCCTTAGCCCTCGCCAAGGCGACAAGAAGGCCAGAGGCTTCGCGCTTCCCGGAGGAGCGTACCACTCCGAGTACTCGCAAGCGAACCTCCTTCACGTGTCACGAGATCGTTCCCTCCTGTGGCCCTCATGTTTTTTGTGACACGAGATCGTTTATGCTATCCCCATAGGGGAGCGCATCGAAAAGAATCCTGGCCATGCCTGTTGCTCTAGAGTGCTCCCCGCGCACGCGGGGATGGTCCCGATCTAGTGTCTCGTTGCACATGCGGGCGAACATGCTCCCTGCGCATGCAGGGCTACAGGGTGAGGGAGTGAGCTCATGACAGGATCACTCCCTCACCCCAAGTTTCCCCACATTTGAGGAAATTTTCTGTTTGCGGCGCTTTCTCCCCTCTCATGCGGTGGAATGTTCCTCATGGCTTCCGATGACTCTCTGTCGCCTTGGCCGGGCGGACTGTCTGATGCCGCGCGGTCGGTATGGGCCAAGCACGACCGCGACATGGGCGGTTGGCTGCCGCTGTGGCGGCACATGGCTGACAGCGCCGCTGTGGCGGGGCGGCTGTGGGATGAATGGCTACCCCGTCAGGTGCGGCGACTGGTCGCCGACGCGCTCCCGGACGGTGCTGCTGATGCCCGGCGGTTGGCGGTGTGGCTGGCCGCGACCCACGACGTCGGGAAAGCCACCCCCGCGTTCGCCTGTCAGGTGGAGGAACTCGCCGGCACCATGCGCCGCGCCGGGCTGGACATGCCGCTGTACAAGCAGATGCCCGACCGCAAGTACGCCCCTCACGGCTTGGCCGGGCAGGTGCTGCTCCAGCAGTGGCTCACCGAACGGCACGGCTGGTCCAAGCGGGAGACCCTCCCGTTCACGATCGTCGCGGGCGGCCACCACGGGGTGCCGCCAACCCAGGCCGACATCAGCAACCTCACCCGGTACCCGGATCTGCTGCGCACGCCCCGCTGCGAGGACGTGTGGCGCGGTGTGCAGGACGAACTGCTCGACACCGCCGCCGCGGTCTGCGGGGTGGCGGAGCGGTTGGGCGAGTGGCGGCAGACCAGGCTGCCGCAGCCGGTGCAGGTGGTGCTGACAGCGCTGGTCATCGTCGCTGACTGGATCGCCAGTAACCCCGATCTCTTCCCCTACTTTCCCGACGGGTGCGCCACCGATCCCGAACGCATCGACACGGCCTGGAGCCGGTTGGACCTGCCCCGCCCCTGGCAGGCGGTGGAACCCGAGGAGGAGCCCGCGGCTCTGTTCGCCGCGCGCTTCGACCTGCCACCGGGAGCGGCGGTCCGCCCGACCCAGGAAGAAGCCGTGCGTCTGGCACGCGAGATGCCCGCCCCAGGGCTGATGATCATCGAGGCGCCGATGGGGGAAGGCAAGACCGAGGCCGCACTCGCCGTCGCCGAAATTTTCGCCGCCCGCTCCGGCGCTGGGGGCTGCTTCATCGCTCTGCCCACGATGGCCACCGGAAACGCCATGTTCCCGCGCATGCTCGACTGGCTGGGCCGTCTCCCCGACCAACGGGCCGAGCCAGGAGCGCACTCGGTGTTTTTGGCCCACTCCAAGGCCGCCCTGAACGAAAAGTACACCGAGCTGGCACGCCAGGGCCCCACCCGGATCGCCGACGTCGACCGCGACGGTGCGGAAGACGAGTGGCGATATCAAGCGGACGAACGGGTCGCCTCGGCGGAACTGGTCGCCCACCACTGGTTGCGCGGCCGGAAGAAAGGCATGCTGTCCTCGTTCGTGGCCGGCACGATCGACCAGCTGCTGTTCGCTGGACTGAAGAGCCGCCACCTGGCGCTGCGCCACCTCGCCGTGGCGGGCAAGGTGGTGGTGATCGACGAGGCGCACGCCTACGACACCTACATGAACTCCTACCTCGACCGGGTGCTGTCCTGGCTGGGTGCCTACGGCGTGCCGGTGGCGGTGCTCTCGGCGACCTTGCCCGCCCGTCGCCGCCGTGAACTCGTCGAGGCCTACACCGGTTCCACGGTTACCGACACCGATCTCGCTCAGGTGGAGAAGGCCGACGGCTATCCGCTGCTCACCGGCGCCGCTCCACAAGCGGCTCCGCGTATGTCTCTTCCCGCGGCCTCGGGGCGTGGCATCGACGTGCGCGTGGAGCGCCTGGACGACGACCTGGACGTGCTGGCCGACCGGCTGGACGAGGAACTCGGGGAAGGCGGTTGTGTCCTGGTCGTGCGCAACACGGTCGACCGGGCCCACCAGGCCGCCCAGCGCCTGCGTCAGCGCTTCGGCAGTGACCATGTGACCGTCGCCCACGCCCGTTTTGTGGACCTGGACCGGGTGGAGAACGACGCTGCACTGCTGGCCACGTTCGGCCCTCCGGAGAAGGTCGCGGAGGCCGGCGGAAAGCGCCCCGGAAAGCACATCGTGGTCGCCAGCCAGGTGGTGGAACAGTCCCTCGACGTCGACTTCGACCTGCTGGTGAGTGACCTCGCGCCGGTCGACCTGCTGCTGCAGCGAATGGGACGCCTGCACCGCCACCAGCGCGGCGAGGAGCAGAGCGAGCGTCCGGCGCGGCTGCGCACCGCACGATGCCTGGTCACTGGAGTCAACTGGACGGCGGAGGTCCCCGAACCGGTCCGAGGGTCCCGTCTGGTCTACCGGGACTATCCGCTGCTGCGCTCCCTTGCGGTGCTGGAACCCCACTTCGCGGGAACCGCTCAGACAGGAGGCACGGTCCGGCTGCCCGATGCCATCAGCCCGCTGGTGCAGGCGGCCTACGGCTCCGAATCGGTCGGCCCCGCCACATGGCAGGAAGCCTTGGAGAAGGCCCGGTACGACCACGAGGTTCACCAGTCCGAACAGCGCGTCAAAGCCGAGGACTTCCTGCTCGACAAGGTGAAGAAGCCCGGCAGAGCCCTGACCGGGTGGGTGGACGCCGGGGTGGGCGACGCCGACGACACGCGCAAGGGCGCGGCGCAGGTCCGCGACAGCCGCGAGAGCCTGGAGGTCCTGGTCGTTCAGCGGCGCGTCGACGGTGTGTTGACCACCCTCCCGTGGCTGAGCAAGAACCGCGGCGGCCTGGAACTGCCCACCGACGCGGTGCCCCCCGCCTGGCTCGCGCGCACTGTCGCCGCGTCGGCCCTGCGCCTGCCCTACCAGTTCGGCTTCCCCAAAGTCCTCGATCAAGCCATCGCCGAACTCGAAGCCGAATGCGTCCCGGCGTGGCAGACCAAGGAATCGCACTGGCTGGCAGGGGAGCTGATCCTGATCCTGGACGAGAACTGTCGTAGCCGCCTGGCAGGCTACGGCCTCCGCTACACCCGCACCGACGGTCTTGAGGTCCACCGTGACAACTGAAACCTCTCACCTCTCCTTCGACCTGGTCACGCGGCCGTGGCTTCCGGTGCAGTACCGGGACGGTTCCCAGAGTGAACTGTCGCTGCTGGAGGTCTTCGAGCAGGCGCCGCGCCTGCGTCGTCTCGTCGGGGACGTCCCCACCCAGGAGTTCGCGCTGGTGCGGCTGCTGCTGGCGGTCCTGCACGACGCGATCGACGGGCCCGAGGACTCCGACGAGTGGTCCGAGTTGTGGACGGAGGCCGAGGAAGAACAGGAACTGCCGGTCGACCGGATCGCGGACTACCTGGAGCAGCACCGCGACCGCTTCGACCTGCTGCACCCCACCACCCCGTTCTTCCAGGTCGCTGACCTGCACACCGCGAAGAACGAGATCTTCTCGCTGGACCGGATCGTCGCCGACGTCCCCAACGGGGCGCCGTTCTTCACCATGCGGGCCCGCGGTGTGGACCGCATCGGTTTCGCCGAGGCCGCACGCTGGGTGGTGCACGCCCACGCCTACGACGTCTCCGGCATCAAGTCCGGCGCCGTGGGCGACCCCCGCGTCAAGGGCGGCAAGGGCTACCCGCAGGGGGTGGGCTGGGCCGGAAACCTCGGCGGCATCCTGGTCGACGGCACGAACCTGTACGAGACGCTGCTGCTCAACCTCGTCGCCTTCGACACCGACAACCTCAGAGTCACCCCGGACGACCGTCCCGCCTGGCGGCACACACCCACCACCGCCGCCCCCACCGACGCCAAGGAACTGGCAGGCCGCCCGCAGGGCCTGCGCGACCTCTACACCTGGCAGAGCCGCCGCATCCGGCTGCACTACGACGCCGGCGGCGTGTACGGGGCACTGCTCACCTACGGCGACCCGCTGCCCGCGCGCAACATGCACAACCGCGAACCGATGACCTCATGGCGGCGCAGCCCGGCCCAGGAGAAGAAACTCGGACTGGCACAGGTCTACCTGCCACGCGAGCACGATCCGGCCCGCAGCGCCTGGCGTGGCCTGGGCGCGCTGGTAACGGGTCAGGTACACGGAGCCGAGCAGCGCGGTGAGGCCGCCACCGTCGTGCGGCCGCGCATCCTCGACTGGGTGGCCCGCCTCGTCAACGAGGAGTTCCTCCCCAAGGACTACCTCATCCGTGCCCGGCTCATCGGCGCCTTCTACGGCACCCAGCAGTCCGTCATCGACGAGATCGTCGACGACCAGGTGGCCATGGCCGTGGTGCTGCTGCACGAACGCGACAGCGGACTCGGACACACCGCAGTCAGAGCCGTCGAGGATGCCGAAGCCGCGGTCACCGTCCTGGGGAACCTCGCCACCGCGCTGGCCGAAGCCGCCGGAGCCGAACCCGAAACGCCTCGCGCCACGGCACGCGACCTCGGGTTCGGCGCACTCGACGGCCCCTTCCGCGCCTGGTTGAGCACCCTCACCCCTGGAGTTGACGCCGCCGAACGCCGTAGCGCCTGGCAGCAGCAGACCCATCGCATCA
Organism: Thermobifida halotolerans; assembly: GCF_003574835.2. NCBI lineage: Bacteria > Bacillati > Actinomycetota > Actinomycetes > Streptosporangiales > Nocardiopsidaceae > Thermobifida > Thermobifida halotolerans. The sequence goes on from NZ_CP063196.1 coordinate 4,476,635, forward strand.
TCAGCGGCCTCGGCCGGCAGTTGGTGCACGAGGCGGGGGAAGCGGCTTGGACCGGGCGGGTTGTCGAGATCAAGAGCGGCAACTCCGTCTGGCTCAACGCCTCCCATGCCGACCTGCGGTTCCGTACCGAACTGAAGAAGAGGCTCTCCATGTCCAGCACCGAGCAGACAGGCGAGGCAGCAGCGTGACCACCACCGACACCACGCGGACATCCCTGACCTGGGTGGGGACGTTCGTCGATCAGCGCGTCCGAGAAATCCAGGAAGGCTACCGCCAAGACCGCCCCGATGCCGTGGCGGCCTTGGCCCGACTGCGGCGAGGCGCGGGCAGGACCATCGAGGAAGCCCCCGACCTGTGGGGACTCGCCCTGGACGACCGGTTCTACGAAAACGCCCCCCGCATCGGTGAGGAGGAGATGAGCCGCGCCGAGAACGCCGCGCACATCGCCCTCACCCTCTATGCGGTCCATCAGCAGTCACGCCGCGACGACCGCATGCACCAGCGCGGCCGCGGCCTGGGCGAAGCCGTGCGCAGACTCATGCCTCCCGGCGAGATCGAGGAGCCGCTGCGCCGACGCTTCGTACAGGCGGGCAGCGCCACCACTGTCCACGTTCTCGCCTACCGGCTGCGCGAAATCGTCACACTGCTGCGCCGCGACGCCATCCCACTCGACTACGGACTGCTCGCCGACCAGATCCACCAGTTCCGAACCCCAGAGGGGGCGAAGAAGGTCCGCGCCGCATGGGGACGCGGATTCCACGCCTACCGGCCCAAGGCCACCCAAAACCCCGCACCGGGCACCGGCACCTCCACCGACACGACCGACAAGGACCACTCATGAGCCGCACCATCATCGACCTGCACATCCTGCAGACCGTCCCGCCCAGCAACCTCAACCGCGACGACACCGGCACCCCCAAGACCGCGATCTACGGTGGAGTGCGCCGCGCCCGGGTCTCCAGCCAGGCGTGGAAGCGCGCCACCCGCATGGCCTTCAACAGCCTGCTGCCCCCCGAGGACCTGGGCGTGCGCACCAAGCGCGTGGCCGAGTTGCTGGCCGAGCGGATCCGCCGCCTCGACAACTCCATCGAGGAGAAGGAAGCCTGGACCCTGGCCGCCGAAACCATCCAGGCCGCCACCGGATCCAAGATCGAGGTGCCCAAGCGCAAGGCCGCCGCGGCGAAGAAGAGCGAGGACAACCCCGCCCCCGAATCCTCCTACCTGATGTTCCTGAGTACCCGCCAACTCGACGGCCTGGCCGGGCTCGCCGTCGAGGGCCGCGCCGACATCAAGGCGTTCCTCAAGGACAAGGACACCAAGAAGCGGGCCAAGGAGATCGCCGACACCCGCCACTCGGTCGACATCGCCCTGTTCGGCCGCATGGTCGCCGACGGTGCCGACATCAACGTCGACGCCGCCGCCCAGGTTGCCCACGCCATCAGCGTGCACGCGGTGGAGAACGAGTCCGACTACTACACCGCCGTCGACGACCGCAACCCCGACGACGAGACCGGCGCGGGCATGATCGGCACCGTGGAGTTCAACTCCGCCACCCTCTACCGCTACGCCGCCCTCGACGTCGACCTGCTGCGCAAGAACCTCGGCGAAGGGCTGCGCGAGGACGAGTCGGTCACCGAACCGCTGCGCCGCGCTGTTGAGGCGTTCGTGCGCGGATTCGTCGAGTCACTGCCCACCGGCAAGGTCAACACCTTCGGCAACCACACGCTCCCTGACGCGGTGATCGTCAAAGTCCGCACCTCCCGACCGGTCAGCTTCGCCAGCGCCTTCGAAGAACCCGTCACGGTCACGGAAGACAGTGGCCACCTGCGGCAGGCCAGTGAGCGCCTGGCCGCCTACATCCCCGACATCGAACGCGCCTACGGTGTCGAGGACGACACGGACACGTGGGTGCTCCGCGTGGGGCAGAGCACCGAGAAACTCTCCGGCCTCGGCACCGAGGTGGCACTGCCCGACCTGGTCACCGCGGTCGGCGCGGCCGTCGCGCAGCGAGCGGCGGACCAGTGAGCGTTCTGGCGCTGCTGCTGGCCGGCCCCTTGCAGGCGTGGGGGGCCTCGGCCCGCTTCGCACGGCGCACCACCGAACACGCCCCCACCAAAAGCGGCGTCCTCGGTCTGCTCGCCGCAGCCCAGGGACGCGAACGCACCGATGACCTGTCCGACCTTGCCGCGCTGCGCTTCGGCGTGCGTATCGACCAGCGCGGCACCCGCATCCGCGACTACCAGACCGCCAAGCACCTCGACACCGGCAGATCCATGCCGGTCTCCGAACGCTTCTACCTGGCCGACGCCGTGTTCGTGGCGGCGGTCGAAGGCGACGACACACTCGTCAACGACCTGCACCGGGCCGTACGCAATCCGGTGTACCTGCCCTACCTGGGACGGCGCTCCTGCCCACCCGCACGCCCCCTTGACCTTGGCATCCACGACGGCAGGACACTCGAACAGGTCCTGAAAGAAGAGAAGTGGCACGCCGCCGGCTGGTACCAGCGCCGCCTGCGCGACCAACCCGAGGTCACACTCGGCCTCCTCATCGACGCGTTTCCAGGAGATCCCGGCGCCGACAGCCTGCGCGACCTGCCGCTCAGCTTCGACCCGCTGCACCGCCGCTACGCCCTGCGCGGCGTCCGCTCCGACACGGTCAGCGTCCCCAACCCGTGCGCGCGCCGGACCACACCTCCCGACCACGACCCGATCTCCGCGCTGGGAGGCGAATGATGTACCTCACCCGCTTCCGCCTCAACACCGCACGCAGCGGGGCGCGTAAACTGCTGGCCTCACCACAGGCCATGCACGCCGCCGTCATGAGTTCCTTCCCGACCCTGCTGCCCAGCGACACCAGCGGTCCGCGCGTGCTGTGGCGAGTCGACCGCACCTCCAGGGCCGAGGTGTTCCTCTACATCGTCAGCCCGCCCGAACCCGACCTGACCCACCTGGTGGAACAGGCCGGATGGTCGACCCAACCAGAGTGGCAGACCCACGACTACGCCCCGTTCCTGTCCCGGCTGGCCAGGGGAGACGTCTGGGCGTTCCGGCTCACCGCCAACCCGGTGCACAGCATCCGCCGCAAGCCCGGAGAGCCGACCAAGCTCACCGCGCACGTCACCCCGCGCCACCAGATGGGCTGGCTGCTGAGTCGCCAGGACGCCGCGGGCTTCCGGGTGGTGGAGAAACCGGTGGAGCAGCGTCGGCTCCCCCAAGGAGACGAGTACGAGCTGGTCGTGCACAACCGCCAGAACCGCGCATTCACCAAGAAGACGTCGAAAGACGGCCTGGTATCCCTGGTCACCGCGACCTTCGACGGCCGACTGGAAGTCACCGACCCCGACGCGCTGCGCCGCACCCTCACCACAGGACTGGGGAGGGCCAAAGCCTACGGGTGCGGCCTGATGACCCTGGCCCCGGCGGACTCCGACCGATGACGACGGTCGGGAAACGACGCGCCTCCACCCCGCGCGAACTCACCCGGGCGGCGGACCGGCTGTCCTTCGTCTACCTGGAGCGGTGCACCGTGCACCGCGACGCCAACGCCATCACCGCCGAGGACGGCGAAGGAGTCACACACATTCCCTCGGCCACCATCGGAACCCTGCTGCTGGGGCCGGGAACCCGCGTCACCCACCAGGCGATGAGCGTGCTCGGCGACAGCGGCGCGGGCGTGGTGTGGGTGGGAGAACACGGAGTGCGCTTCTACGCGGGCGGCCGGTCACTGACACGCTCGGCCGCCCTGGCCGAGGCCCAAGCCAAAGCCTGGGCCAACCGCACCACACGGCTTCAGGTAGCCCGTGCCATGTACCGGATGCGTTTCCCCGGTGAGGACCCCTCAGGCCTCACCCGCCAGCAGATGCTCGGCAGAGAGGGAAAACGGATCAGGGAGTTCTACCGCAGGGAAGCCGCCAGGGTCGGCGTCCCCTGGCACGGTCGACGCTTCACACCCGGGGATTTCAACTCCGGCGACCCGCCCAACCAAGGAATCACCGCGGCGGCGCAGTGTCTCTACGGCATCGCCCAAGCGGTTGTCGCCGCCTTGGGGTGCGTTCCCGCACTGGGATTTGTGCACTCCGGCCACGAGCTGTCGTTCGTGCTCGACGTCGCGGACCTCTACAAGACCGAGGTGGGCATCCCCATCGCTTTCGAGGTTGCGGCGGAAAGCCCGGAAGAGGTCGGGCCCCGCACCCGCCGGGCCGTCCGTGACCACGTGAGCAGAACCGGATTCCTCAACCGCTGCGTCCGCGACATCAAAACCCTCCTCCTGCCTGAAGGGGGAGACGCCGACACCGCAGAGGACACCGCTTTCGACCGCGTCGTCCTGCTGGCGGACCGCGGAGCCGACATGGAGTCCGGCCGCAACTACGCCGACGCCTTCGAACACGGAGTGATCTGGTGACCGTCATCGTGCTCACGAACTGCCCCGCAGGACTGCGGGGCTTTCTCACACGCTGGCTCCTGGAGATCTCCCCTGGCGTCTTCATTGGAGGCCCTTCAACCCGTATCCGAGAGGTGCTCTGGGCCGAGGTGAAGGAATACGCAGGCAACGGGCGCGCCCTGCTGGCCTACAACACCGACAACGAGCAGGGCTTCGCCTTCAAAACCTACGACCACAAGTGGATCCCGGTAGACCACGAAGGCTTGGTGCTCATCCGTCGGCCCAGCGAACCGCAGACTGTCACCTCACAGGTCAAGCCCCAGGGGTGGAGCAAGGCAGCGAAACGCCGCCGATTCGGGAGGCGGTAGTAGTTCGAGTGCCAATGGCTGATTTGTCCGATTTTCAAGAAGTGAATGAAATCCGCTCCGACGGCAGGTAAAGGTGCAGGTCATTCAGTGTGCTCCCCGCGCACGCGGGGATGGTCCCGAGTACCCGCCCGGGACGAAACTGTTCCAGCTGTGCTCCCCGCGCACGCGGGGATGGTCCCATCGTCGCCGCCTTCTACGACTTCGGTGTCTCGTGCTCCCCGCGCACGCGGGGATGGTCCCTACTACCCCCAAGCCGAACCGACCAGCGTGACGTGCTCCCCGCGCACGCGGGGATGGTCCCGCTGAGGTTCGGGTCGTCGATGAACTCGTTGCGTGCTCCCCGCGCACGCGGGGATGGTCCCCTGTCCGGGCGGCCCGAGCGGGTGCTGTCGCCGTGCTCCCCGCGCACGCGGGGATGGTCCCGGCCAGACCGACATGCGAGAGCGCGCCGCCATGTGCTCCCCGCGCACGCGGGGATGGTCCCGCCGCACCAGGAAGGAGACCCCCGGTGAGTGAGTGCTCCCCGCGCACGCGGGGATGGTCCCGCCGCACCAGGAAGGAGACCCCCGGTGAGTGAGTGCTCCCCGCGCACGCGGGGATGGTCCCCTCAGCACAGCCGCCCGCGTCGCCTGGGCAGTGTGCTCCCCGCGCACGCGGGGATGGTCCCAGTGAGGGCTGCGACGTTTTCCAAGAAGACGAGTGCTCCCCGCGCACGCGGGGATGGTCCCTCCCCGGTGCGCCGTAGATCCACGCGAGAGAAGTGCTCCCCGCGCATAGAGATTTCCGCGCGTGGGTTTGGAAACTCCGTCACCGCTTGCTTCACTTCCCTATTGGTGAGTTCGCACCTATCTGTCAACTGATAGGCAATCGGTTGGCGTTCTGACGGTTTCGTCCTCGGATGTTGGCGAGTGCGTCAAGCGCGGTGTCGTCGGCGTTCGGGAGCGTGTGCAGGTAGCGCTCGGTTGTGGTGATCGATGCGTGGCCGAGGCGCTCCTTGACGACCATGAGGTCGGCTCCGCCGGCCAGGAGCCAGGATGCGTGGGCGTGGCGGAGTTCGTGCGGGGTGATGTCCTTGGGCAGGTCGGCCTCCTCGCGGGCCGGGTGCCAGATGTTGGTGCGGAAACACTGGGCGGGGATGTGGCCGTCGGTGTTGACCTGGCGGCGCCTGCGTGGTTGGTCCTTGCCTTCGGCGCGGCGCAGAGCGCGGTAGCGGGCGAACGCCGTGCGGCAGTGTTCGCAGCGGCACTTGCCGTTGGTGTAGGCCGCTGTGGTCCCGTGCCGGTAGCGGCGGCCCTTGTCGTTGGGTGAGGTCATCCCCAGGTCCACCCCGTCGGGGAGTTCGGGGATCGGAGCATCGTCGTGGTCGGGGAACTGGAACAGCAGGTCCTCGTCCCTGATGCCGTTGGCCAGGGCGAACGCTGCGATCCTGGTCACCAGCGGGCGGCGTGGCTTCAGGCGGCGGAACTTGCCGTCCTTGGGATAGTCCTTGGCGAGGAACCGGCCGCCGGTGGAGTGGAGGCGAGGCGCGATCTCGACCGCGGCGCGGCTGGCGGTGAGGATGCCGCTCGGCCGCTCCAGGTCTTTCATCCGCAGCTCGCTCGGCTCACCCCAGCGCAGCCCGGGCTCGATCGCGACCTCGACCAGAAGCTGGAAGACCTCACCGTCGATGTGGGAGTAGAACTCGCCGAACTGCTCTGGGGTGATGGTCTTCAGGGGCTTGCGGCCGACCTTCGGCAGGACGACGCCTTCGCACGGGTGGATGAAGATGATCTGGTTCAACAGGGCTGTAGAGAATATCGCGCTGAGAACGGTGACGATCCGCTGGATCGTCGAAGCCGCGAGGCTGTCCTGCTGCCGAGCACGCACCCACTCCTGGACATGGCCTGGAAGAATCTCATTCATTCTCATCGCCCCGAACTCGGGGATGAGATACCGGTTGACCGTTTAGGTGACGTTCTGTCGTGTGCTCGGCTCCATCACATGGTTGGGGAGCCAGGTCCCGGTGACGTAGTCGACAAAGCGCTGCTTGCCGTGGCGTGTGCTGGTGATACGCCCCTCTGACACCTTGACCTCGGCGCGCTGCCACGCTCTGTCGGCCTCTTTCTTCGTCGAGAAAGTCCCGGCGGAGCGCTCTCTTCTCTTGATGTCGGTGTAGTAGGCGGTGTACCGAAGTTCGCCGTTCCTGCCGATGCGCTTACGTGAGAAGCCCACTCCTCACTGAGGTTTGAGTGTTCGGTTCTGCGGTGGGCGCGGGTTCTTTTCGGAGAAACCGGAGAAAGACGAGACATTCCACCCCCGCGTTCGGGGCGCCTCGACCGGCCACCGGCAGCCCGTGGTGGCCCATCGCGGGGGTTGGTGTGGAATGCCCTGGGCCGATCGGCCGCCCCCTCCTCTCCGCACGGCCGGTGTCCGTCGCGAAGGCGGCCGTCAAACCTCAGTCTGCCCTCACTCACCTGACCGTGATCTGACCGTGGCAGCCCCCGGTACTCAGCGGTTCCAGGCAGCAGCGTGCGGCCCCTGATTCCCTGCGTCACCAGGGGAAACGGGAGAAAGGCGAAGCATGTGACAGGGCTTCGAGGAGTGTCTATTTTCGCTGATAAGGATGAGGCCCCAGGTTCAAGTCCTGGTACGCCCACTTGTTCTCCCAGTCCAGAGCCCGGTTCTCCACAGCGGGAACCGGGCTCTTGATTGTTTGGGGCACCATCCGTCCGCGAGGCGGACGGATGGTGCGCATGACCGCGGCGCCCGGGCGCGGGCACTCGTGCCCACGCCCGGGCGCCGTCGGAGAAGACGGATGCGGTATCCCTTCTCCGAGGTCGGAATCCCCCTCGGTCGACGGCGGGAGCGGCCGCTGATTCGGCGCGACGGCGGTTGCGCTGGAGCGGCTCCGTCTGGGACGCCGACACCGGACCTCGGCGTTTCCCGCCGGTCCGCGTGGCCTCGCCTCCGGACCGGAACCCGCGGACAACCTGGATCGGTTCGGCGAGGTCCTCGGCCGGAACCCGGTACTCCAGGATGTCCCTGTACCGGACCGGCCCGGGGACCTGGGCGGTGAACGGACGGAGCGGTCCCACATGCTTCGATCACCGGCCGGGTAGACCCAGGCGGAGAAGCTTTCACCGGAGGAGGAGTGGCTTGTGCTGTCCGACCGCGGTCCAACCCGCACTCCCCCATCCGTTCCGGACTCCGGCGGGAACCCTCCGCACCTCGCCGGTGGACCGGGCGACCTCGGGGACCGGCTGTGAGGCGGCTTGTCCCTCCCGAGGCCTCGGAGGAGTACCTCGACCTGGACGGTGGACGGGTCCGTGTGCTGACAGGTGGAGAGACCGACCGCCGACCGGTGCTTCTGCTGCACGGAGGCAGCATCGACAACGCGGCGGTCTCCTGGTACCGGCTCTTCGCCCCGCTCAGCGGGGACTGTCGGGTGGCCGCCCCGGACCTGCCGGGATTCGGCGCCACCTCGGGGATCGAGCCGGTGGGCGGCCCCGCCGACCAAGCCGACTTCGTCGCCCGGGTCATGGACCGACTGCGCTTGGCCGAAGCGGTGGTGATCGGGGTGTCGATGGGGGGAGACGTGGCGCTCAACCTGGCGCTGCGCCATCCCCGACGAGTTCGCGCCCTGGTGCTTGTCGCCCCCGGCGGACTCATCCCCGCGATCGCCAACCCGGTGGCGCACACCGCCAGTTGGTTGAGCATGCAACTTCCCGACAGGCTGCTGCTGGGCGCCGTGAACCTGGCCAACCGGTTCGTCCGGATCGCGCTGCGCGCCGTCGTGCACGACCCCGCGACACTTCCGGAGGAAGTGGTCGCCGAGGTCGGACGTGAGGCGCTGCGTCCGAACGCGGGCATCGGCTACCTGCGGTACAACCAGGCGTGCATCGGCCGGAGGGAGATGCGCAACAACCTGCTGCCAGTGGTCGACCGGATCACTGTTCCTGCCCTCTTCTTCCACGGGGAATCCGATCCACTGGTACCGCCGGAAGGCTCCCGCCGCGCCGCCGCACTGATGCCCGACGCCCGTCTGGTCCTGGTGCCGGAGTGCGGGCACTGGGCGCAGTTGGAGGCTCCTGGGCGTTTCGAGGCCGAGGTCACCGAGTTCCTCACCGCTTTGGACCGTGGAGGGCCGCGGATGGCGGAATGACCGTCACGTCCCGGTGCTGTGGTGCTCAGATCCTCCCGGTGGCGGCGGGATTCTTCGCCGACCGCCGGATCGCCCCGAACGCGGTACGGCGGGGCCCAGCCGACGCCTGCTGCCAGCGGTTGCGGAGCCGCAACCGAGGAGTTCCGTGGAAGGACGGTACTTCGTGCGGCGAACCGGGGTAGCGGAGTGATGACGGACGGAGGAACCGTGGGGGAGAGTATGCGCGATCGGAGCGGCTCGATGCTGGGCGGCCTGCTGAGAGCCAGCCACCTGGTCTCGTTGGAGGAAATTCCGGCTCTGGCTGCCGAGCATGCCGCCACGGGGGGGTTCTCCCAGACGATGATCTACCTGTCCGACCTGCGGCAGCAGTCCCTGCTGCCGCTACCGGGCCAGTACGACGAGTTCGGCGAGCCGCTCAAGCCGATCCGCATCGACACCACCCTGGCGGGACTGGCCTTCCGGAGCGAGGAGACCATCGCCACCAGTGCGGTCTCCCCCTCGGAGTCGGACACCGCGCCGGCGACACCCCACACCGACGGGGAACTCCAGCGGCTGTGGGTGCCGCTGCTCGACGGCACGGAGCGTATCGGCCTCCTCGGAGTCACCGCGCCCGGTGTGGACGAGGACGTCCGGCAGCGGGCGAAATGGCTTGCCTCCCTGGTCGCACTGATCGTGGTGAGCAAACGCGCCACCAGTGACGCCTACGCGCGCCTGGTGCGCGCCGACAGGATGTCGGTCTCCGCCGAGGTCCTGTGGAATCTGATGCCCACCTCCACCTTCGCCAACAGGAAAGTCGTGGTCAGCGCCGCGCTGGAACCCGCCTACGACGTCGGCGGCGACGCCTACGACTACTCTCTCGACGGCGACATACTGTACCTGGCGGCTTTCGACGCCATGGGCCACGATCTGTCCTCGGGGCTGACCGCGAGCATCGCCATGGGCACCTGGCGCAACCACCGCCGCCAGGGCAGGGATCTGCTCACGACCAGTGAGGCGATCGACGAGAGGGTCGGGGAGCAGTTCGGCTCCTCGCGGTTCGTCACCGGGATCCTCGCCGAACTGGACCTCCGAACGGGGTGGCTGACCTGGGTCAACTGCGGCCACCACCCGCCGCTGGTGCTGCGCCGCGGCCGTCCGGTCGCCGTTCCGGAGAGTTCGCCGGTGCCCCCGATGGGCCTCAGAACGGGTATCGCGGCCGAACCCGTCCGCTACCAGCTCGAACCCGGGGACCGGCTGGTGTTCTACACCGACGGTGTCACGGAGGCGCGAAGCCCCGGGGGAGAACTGTTCGGCCTGGAACGCTTCACCGATTTCCTCGTCCGCCACGAAGCCGACGGCCTGTCGACACCCGAGACCCTGCGCCGACTGATGATGAGCATCCTGGACCACCAGGACAGACGTCTCCAGGACGACGCCACGGTGCTTCTCGCCGAGTGGCGTACCCAGCGGCACCGGCAGTTCCTGATCTGATCACGGGAACGGCGCTCAGAGCCGGAAGTGCAGCCGGAACTCGGTGTGGCCCGGGCGGGTGTGGACGCGGACCAGGTCGCACAGGTGGTTGACGAACACCAGGCCCCGGCCGCGCGGCTGGGTGATGTCGGGGCGGAGGCGGCCGGTGAGCGGATTCGGGAGGTGGCCGGTGTCCTCGACCTGGCAGACGAAGACATCCGGCTCGGTCCACACGGCCACCCTGCCCCCGGTGGCGGTGTGTTCGACGGTGTTGGCGACCAGTTCGTTGACGGCGACGGCCAACTCCGCGATCCGGACCTCAGGCACTCCGGCGGCCTCGGCCTGCTTGGTGACGAAGAGGCGCGCCTCGGAGAGCGCGGTCTGGCCCGCGTAGTCGAGGACGGCCGCGTCCGAGGGCGGGAACGGCAGCGGACGGTTGAACTCGGCAGCCAGTTCCAGCGGGTCGGTGTAGGCGTCACTGGGATGGCGTGCCCCCCGCTGCTCCACGAGGGGATGGGTGCGGTGGGCGTCGGAGAGCGTGACGGTGCCGAGGCGGCGTGCGTCGTAGGGGCACAGGATCGTCGCGTCGCGTCCCGCGAAGGCGGCGTTGATGAGCGCCTCGTGGGTGACACAGGCGGGGTATTCGACGCCGGTGCGGCCCGGCCAGACGGGCTCGCCGATGATGGACACCCGCCGTCCGGGGTGGGCGTCGGCGAAGTCGAGGAGGACGCCGGGCAGGATACGGCCGGGGTTGCGGCCGGCCGTGGCCATGTCGGCGAAGTCGACCTGCCGCGCGTCGGCGCCCAGTGCGGCGCGGAGGAGGTCCAGGTTGTCCGAGGGAACGGCTACCAGGACAGGACCGCCGCTGGACAGGGCGGTCCGTACGAACGGCACGGTGCCGGCCAGGTAGTCCGCCTCGCTGCGGTACAGCAGCCCGATGTGCTCGAAGGGACTGGCTTCCCCGAGATGGTCCGTGGCGGTCGCGGTGGTGCTCATGCGATGTGTTCCCTGACAGACAAGAGGCCCTCAGCATCCGTTTCGATGGTCACTCCCGACACGTCGGACCCACCGGCGGGGCGGAGCGGTTCCACCATGAGCGGGGAGGCACCGACAATGCACAGTCCTGCGGGACCGTCAGCGTGGCGCGGGTCAGGGCATACGCGGCGGCGGAGATCGGCTCGCCCACGTCCACGACCGGTGTGACCGGACGGAAGCGGAGCGACTGTCGGTGGGTTCTTCCGGTGTCTGGTCGGACTGCTCCCGGCGGACGGGCCAGAGGCGCCGATCAGTCGTGGTCCGATCGGATCGTGGGTCCGTAGGACGTGTGGTCGGGGTTCCCGGTGATGGTCATCGGTCACCCGCGGACTCTCTCCGGCGGTGGCTCGCGGGGTGGCGCGTATGTCGGTCGCCGTCGTAGCCCCGGTCGCCGAGAGCACGGTAACACTCCGGGACGACAGGTCACGGGTGTCGGGGTTTTCCGGGGAGGTGCCTCCTCCGGTCCTACGGGGGCCGCCGGAGACGCGCGGCGGCGGTTCCCGTGAGACCGGGGATGCCGAAATGTCGACAAGGCGGCGGGGAGACTTCTCGACTTTTCGACGCGGGGGAAGGGGTGGCTCCGTCACCGTTCCGAGGGGGCGCATGGTCGGGACCGATCGATGCGCCGACGGCCCCGACCACTGCCGTGGAGGGCTACAGACGGGCCTTGAGCAACTGCTTGGCGCGCTGCGCCCGCTCCCGGTCCACCTGCTGGACCTCCCTGAAGAACTGGACCAGTTCGTCGTCTCCCGCCTCCTGGGCGTCGGCGATGTAGCGGTCGACCGTGTCGCCCTCCTGAAGCATGTGGTAGAGCACGCTCACCACGTCGTAGTGCTCGTCGCGGGTCCTGGTGGCGGTCTCCTGGGCCATCTCGCCTCCCTCGTGTCGTCATTGTGCGGTGACCTTGCCGCAGGTCACCGCATTCCTGACACGTGGATGCGCTACCCGTGGCCCCCGTCCGGAAACACGCGGTCGATCCGGTGGCCGTCTCCGGGGCGGTCCGGTCCCCGTTCCGCAGGTATGGAGAAATGTTAGTGACTAACGTATGGTGGTGTCCGTGAACCGGCGAACCGAGAAGAAGGCACGCACTCGGCGCTCCCTGCAGGAGGCGGCGTTCAGGCTGTTCCTGGAGCAGGGGTACGAGGGCACCACGGTCGCCCGGATAGCCGAGGAGGCAGGAGTGTCGCACATGACCTTCTTCCGGCACTTCCCCACCAAGGAGGACGTCGTTCTCCAGGACGAGTACGACCCCATGCTCGAAGAGCTGGTCCGCGCTCAACCCGCCGACGCTCCTCCGCTGGACCGGGTGCGTGCGGCGGTCCGGATCGGGTTCGGTGAGGTCTACGCCCGCGACCGCGAGTCCCTGCTGCGGCGCTGTCGGCTGATACTGGGCGTTCCCGTGCTGCGTGCACGCATCGCCGACAGCATGGCCTCCTCCCGTACGGCGTTCGAGCGTGGACTCAGCGCGCCGGAGGAGTACGACGATCCTCCCCTGTGGGCGCGTGCCGTTGCCGCGGCCTGCACGGCCGCCTTGGCGGTCGCGGTGGTCAGGTGGGCCGAGGACGACGGAGACACCGAGTTGCCGGATCTCGTCGACGAGGTGTTCGACGCGCTGAGTGCCTCTCCCGCGCCGGTGCAGGGGAAGCGGCCGTGACCGAGACGGTCATCACGGTCGAGAACCTCACCGTCCGCTACAGGGGCGGGGCACGACCGGCGGTCGACGGCATGTCCTTCGAGGTCGCCCGGGGAGAGGTGTTCGGCTTCCTCGGACCCAGCGGCGCGGGCAAGTCCACCACCCAGCGGGTGCTCACCCGACTGCTGCGCCGCTACGAGGGCGAGGTACGGGTGCTGGGCCGTCCGCTGGGGCGGTGGGGCGCCGACTACTTCCAGCGGGTCGGCGTCGGTTTCGAACTGCCCGCCGGGTTCGGCAGGCTCACCGTTCGGGAGAACCTGGCGGCTTTTGCGTCGCTGTACCGGGGGCCGGTCGCCGACCTCGACGAACTGCTGGCCCGGGTCGATCTCGCCGACGCCGCCGACCGTCGGGCCGGTGACCTGTCCAAGGGCATGCGCATGCGACTGAACCTGGCACGGGCCATGGTCAACCGACCGGAGCTGCTGTTCCTGGACGAGCCCACCTCGGGGCAGGACCCGGTACGCGCGGCCCGGCTGCGCGGTCTCGTCCGTGCGGCGGCCGAGGCCGGAAGCACCGTCTTCCTCACCACACACGACATGGCCACCGCCGACCTGCTGTGCGACCGGGTCGCCTTCGTCGTCGGCGGGCGGATCGCCGCCGTCGACACCCCGCGCGGTTTCAAACTCCGCCACGGCCGTCCCGGAGTGGTGGTCGAGTTCCGCGTCGACGGCGGACCTCCGCGGCGCCGGGAGTTCACGATCGGCGCACTGGTCGACGACCCGGAGTTGCGCAGGCTGCTCGCGGAGGGCGCGGTGGAGACGCTGCACACCCGTGAGGCGTCGCTGGACGACGTCTTCGCGGCCGTTACCCGGGAGACGCTGTGAACCGGTTGCTCGCCGCCGGGGCCTTGGAGGCGCGTGTGGCGGCACGGTTCGGCATCGTGCCCACAGCGGTCGGGCTCGGCGTGCTGTGGACCCTGGTGTTGGCCGCCGTGCCGGTGGAGAAGGCCCGGGCGCTCGCCGGTGTCCTGCTCTTTGTCGACACCGCCGGGTTCGGGGCGTTGTTTGTTGTGGCGCTGCTGCTGTTCGAACGGGTCGAGGGAACACGTGACGCCTTGGCGGTCACTCCGTTGCGCACCGCTGAGGGGATGACCGCCCGGTTGCTGCTGTTGACCGCGCTGTCGGTGCTCATCGCCTTCCCCATGCTGGTCGCGGCGGCTCGTGACCGGCCCGCGGAACTCGCCGGGGTGCTGGCGCCCGCCCTGCTGGGGGTGGCTGTCACCGCGCTGCTGTTCCTCACCGCGTGCCTGGCGGTGGGGGCGCGGTTCCGGGGGTTGTCGGGTTTCCTGCTGGCCATGCCGCCGGTGGTCGCGCCGCTGATTCTCGTGCCGCTGGCGTATGCCGGGGGAGTCCTGCACCATCCGGTGGTGCACGCGGTGCCCACCACCGTCGGAGTCGATCTGGTCCGTCTGGCCCTCGATCCTGGTTCGGTGGACCGGCATCCCGTCGTGCTCGCGCTCGCTGTCGGTTATGCGCTGGGCTGGGCGGCGGTGGGAGGGGTGACGGCGTGTCGCGCCGTTGCCATGGGACCGTCGCTCCCGGTGCCGCCCCCGTCTCCGAGGGGCGTCCGCGCGTCGGGCGGCGCGGTCTCCCCGCGTCGCACCTCCTTCCCGGTGGCGCGGTTCGCCCGCGTCGACCTGGTCGGTTCTCGGCGCGACCCGCTGCTGGTGCTGCTGCTGGCGGCGCCCGTGCTGCTCGCCGCCGCGATCCGAGTGTCTTTTCCCCAGGCTGTGGATATCGTCCGCGTCTCCTACGGAATCGATCTGGCCGCGCACACCCCCGCGGTGATGGCCACGCTCGTCCTGCTGCACGTGCCCATGATGTTCGGTGTCGTCGGCGGACTGCGCGCGGTGGAGGACGCCGACGAACGTGTGCTGTTGGTGTTGCGTGTCTCCCCACTCTCACTGTGGGCCTACCTGGGGTACCGCATGGTGGTCGCCGCTGCCGCCTCCCTGCTGGGGCTGGTGGTGGCCCTGCCGCTGAGCGGTCTGTCGCCCTCGGGATGGTCACCGGGGCTGGTGGTCGCCGTGGTTCTGGCCGCACTTCAGGCACCGGTGCTGGTGGTGTCGCTGACCGCGCTGGCCGCGGACAAGGTCACGGCCCTGGTCGTGGCCAAGGGAGCCGGAGCCGTGCTGGTTCTCGTCCCCGTCGTGCTGTGGGCGCTGCCGGACTGGTGGCGACTGCCGTTCCTGGTCCTGCCCCCGGCCTGGCCGGTGCTGGCGGTTCCCGAGTACGCCGCCGGGGCGCCGGGGCCGTGGGGATGCCTGCTCGGCGGGGTTCTGGTCACCGCCGTGGCCGTGGCCGTCCTCCTGGGGCGCACCCGGCGTGCGCTCGACGTGAGGTGACCCTCGGTACGTCGGCGACTCGGAGCACCGTTATCGCTCCGGTTCCCTGAGCGAGCGTCCGCCGGGATGACCCGTCGGGACGGTCCTCGGAGCGACCGCCCCTTACCGACGAGGACATCGCCCGCAAAAGCAGTGAGTGCCCGGGAGCCATACGGTGGACTGACTCCGAGCACGGGTGCGCCCCGGGGACCGGTGGTGTCTGGCGAGGCCGGGGCGGCTAGCGTGGGGAACCATGACCGAGCCGTGTGGACGGGCGGGCTTTTGCCCGGACGACCGGGGGCGCCGCGGTCCCGGCCGTGACGAGATCCGGTGGGTGACCGCGTTCTGGCGGGAGTTGGGGCTGCCCGGACTGGTTGACGTGCACACGCACTTCATGCCGGAGCGGGTGCTGGCCAAGGTGTGGGCGTACTTCGATGCCGCGGGGCCGCTGGTCGGCCGGAGTTGGCCGATCACCTACCGGTTCGCGGAAGAGGAGCGGACCGCACTCCTGCGGGCCTTCGGGGTGCGGGCGTTCACCTCCATGCTCTACCCGTACAAACCCGGCATGGCGGAGTGGCTGAACGCGTGGGCCGCCGACTTCGCCGCGCGCACCCCCGACTGTCTGCACACGGCGACGTTCTTTCCCGAACCCGACGCTCTGCGGTACGTGACGGAGGCGGTCGAGTCGGGGGCCCGGGTGTTCAAGGCCCACCTTCAGGTGGGCGGCTACGACCCGAACGATCCACGGCTCGACGGGGTCTGGGGGCTGCTGGAGGACCACGGCATCCCGGTGGTGACGCACTGCGGTTCCGGCCCGGTTCCCGGCGCGCACACCGGGCCGGAACCGGTCGCCGCCCTGCTCGCCAGGCATCCTCGGCTGCGCCTGGTCGTCGCGCACCTGGGCACCCCCGAGTACGCCGAGTTCATCGCCCTGGCGGGACGGTACCCGCGGGTCTGCCTGGACACGACGATGGCGTTCACCCGTTTCACGGAAGAGGCCGCGCCGTTCCCGCGCCGGGAACTTCCCCGCCTGCTGGACCTTCAGGGCCGCATCCTGCTCGGCACCGACTTCCCCAACATCCCCTACCCGTACGGGGAGGCGCTGCGGGCACTGGCCGACCTGGACCTGGGGGACGACTGGCTGCGTGACGTCTGCCACGACAACGCCGCCCGGCTCTTCGGGATCAGCTGAACCGGTTCCCGACAGCCCGGCTCCTTCCCCGGGCATCCGTCACGGGGCACAATCCGTGAACGGCCGTCTCGGCTGCTCCGGGAGACGCGGGGCCACTCGTGTTGTCCCCTGCCGATTGTCGCCCAACGGTTGTCGTCGCAGGTCACCGCATGCGGTGACCTGCGAGCGCGTGACCCGGTGAGTCCTGTCGGAAACACGTCACCCGCCACGCGGCCCCGGTGGTGCGAACGGGTTCCAGGACGTTGGACGCCGATGACAGCGGGCGTGGGGCACCGGCGCGCTCCGCGACCGGACGGACCGCCCGAACACCGCGGCACTCAGCGGTCCACCAGCCGAGCGAGTGCCGAAAGCCGCTCCTCCACCGGGCCGGTGACGGTGTGCACGGTCACCC
Source organism: Thermobifida halotolerans (assembly GCF_003574835.2). Taxonomy (NCBI): domain Bacteria; kingdom Bacillati; phylum Actinomycetota; class Actinomycetes; order Streptosporangiales; family Nocardiopsidaceae; genus Thermobifida; species Thermobifida halotolerans. Next base: position 4,493,610 of record NZ_CP063196.1, read on the forward strand.
CCGCGGTCCTGAGCTCCTCCAGGAGCAGTCGGTCCGACAGGACACGGAAGTGCTCGCTGATCGGCTTCACCGGATCGGTGAGGGGGAACTCGACGGGAAGATGGACGAAGACGTCGTAGGTGGCGAAGGCCCGCCGCCGTACCTCCCGGCCGAGCGCTTCGACAATCTCCGCGTACGGGAGGACCTCGGCGGAGGGGGCGCCCAGGGCGGTTCCCGGAGCGGGATGCAGGCCGACAGCCAGACGCACGGTGGCATACACCCACTCGTGGAGCAGGGAGCCGTCGGACACGAACCCGGAGAAGTGGAGCGCCTCCTCGACCGCGCGTTCGGTGAAGCGGCGCACGACCAACTGTACGAGTTCGGCGGGTGTCACCTCCTCCAGCGACTTGGGGCGGACACCGGCGGGGTCGCGCATCGGGGACCCGTGCACGGCGGGCAGCCGGCTCGACTTCGCGAACTCGCTGATCAGGGTGGTCTTCCCGGCTCCGTAGGCTCCTACGACGGCCAGTCTCACGAGCGGACTCCCTCAGTTGTGGACGGAAGAGGGAGCGGAGCCGGGGAGGGAGCCCCGGGAAGCACCCGCCAGTTGTTGCGGGCAGCGAGTTCCCGCATCACCGGATCGGTGCCGACGACGGTGGCCCGGCCCACCGAACGCAGGAGCGGCAGGTCGGATTCGTGGTCGCCGTATCCGGTCGAGGACGGCAGGTGGATGCGGCGTCGGGCGGCCAGGTCGCGGACCGCTTCGGACTTCGCCTCCCCGATCATCGGCCGCTGGACTCGTCCCGTGTACCTGCCGGATTCGGTCTCCGGTTCCGAACACAGCACGACGTCCGCGCCGACGTACCGCGCGATCGGGTCGAGGCAGGCGCGGAAGGAACCCGACACCAGTACGACCAGGTGACCGGCTCCGCGGTGTTCGTGGAGGGCGGAGAGGACGTGCCCGTTGAAGAAGCCGCCGAGGCGCAGTTCGGTCCGGAACCACTCCTCGGCCAGAGCGGCGATCGCGGACACGCTGCTGCCCCGGTAGCCCGCGAAGTAGGCGCGGTTGGTCTCAAGACGGGGGACCCCCGCGGCGGTCATGGCGCGTAGGCGCTGCCGCTCCTCCCGGTAGGCCCGGGGAGGGTTGCCCTCGGCGGCCAGGCGGTACTCGAGGAACCGGAACATGCTGGTGGCGGTGGTCAGGGTGCCGTCGACGTCGAAGAACGCCGCGGGTGTCGTGCTTGTCATGGCGGAATCCGGGAGGGGCGGGGGCGGGGCGACGCGTTCGGCGCCGCCCCGCCCGGGACGGCTCAGGAGCGGACGCCCTTGGCGGCCAGCAGTTCGGCGATCCGGGCGACGGACCCGGCGGTGAACAGTTCGTCGTCGGTGACCTCGACACCGAACTTCTTCGTCAACTGCACGCTCAGTTCGATGAGGACCAGCGAGTCGAGGTCCAGATCCTCGAACCGGGTGTCGGTGTGGATCTCCTCGGAGACGTCGCACTTCGTGGCGACAATGTCGAGGATCTCGGCGGAGAGCGCTTCGGTCTGGTTCATGGGCACGATCCCAACTGTGTGTCGACGGAGGGTCAGGAGGGGGTGATGCCAGGCCACGTCAGCACGGTGGAACCCCAGGTGAGGCCGCCACCGAACGCGGTCAGGAGCAGACGGTCGCCGATCTTGAACCGCTCCTGGGCCGCGGCGTGTGCCAGGGCCAGGGGAATGGAGGCGGCGGAGGTGTTTCCCACCTGCTCGATGTTGGTCACCACGCGCTGCCTGTCGATGCAGACCTGCTCGGCGAGGCTGTGCAGGATCCGTAGGTTGGCCTGGTGCCCCACGAGGTGGTCGACGGAGTCGATGCTCCAGCCCACCCGGTTCAGCAGGGCGGTGGAGGACTCCCCCATCCGTCGGACCGCGGTGGCGAACACCTTCTTGCCCTGCATCGTGAAGTACATGTCGCCCGGGTCGGGGGCCCGGTACGTGGAGCGCTGCCTGGACCCGCCGGCGGGGATGCAGATGAGTTCCTTCTGGGAGCCGTCGGAGCCGAGTTCGAAGCCGAGCAGCGCGCCGGGTTCGTCCGGTGTTCCGCTGCGGAGGAGCACGGCGCCCGCTCCGTCGCCGAAGATCACCGAAGTGGTGCGGTCCTCGGGGTTGAGGATCGTCGAGTACGTCTCCGCGCCGATGAGGAGGACCCGTTCGGCGTGCCCGGCCTCGATCGTGCTGGCCGCGACCATCAGTCCGTAGACGAATCCCGAGCAGACCGCGGAGATGTCGAACGCCGCGGCGGAGGTCAGTCTCAACCGGGAGGCCACGTCGGGGGCGGTCGCGGGACACGGGTGGTCGGGGGTGGTCGTGGCGAGCACAACCGTGTCGATGGGAGCGCCGAGGCCGAGGCCGGCGGACTTGAGTGCTCGGTGCCCCGCCTCGTAGGCGAGGTCACCGGTCGAGATGCCGGTGTCGGCCCACCGCCGCTGGCGGATACCGGTCCTGGAGCGGATCCAGGTGTCGGAGGTGTCGAACCGTTCGGAGAGTTCCTCGTTGGAGACTCGGCGGGGAGGAAGGTAGGCACCGAGGCCCGCCAGGACGGCTGTGGTGGTCATGGTCTTCTCCGATACGTGAAGTTCCTTCGGGGATAGCGCATGCGGGACTGGACGGGGACGGGGGTGGGGATGGAGGGGGCGTGGCGGACGGACAGCGCCGAACCGCCCGCCACGACCCGGCCGGTGGGTGGGTCAGGCGGAGACCCGTTCGAGTTCGCCGGTGGTGTCGATCAGCGCGTACTCCGCCTCCGCTCGGGCGATCGCCTCGTCGATGCTCATGCGGGGGGAGAACCCGTAGATGTCGAGGATCTTCTGCAGGCGCTCGTGAACCGTTCCCCCCACCGTGTGGTACGGGATCTCCAGTTCGTCGAGGGTCCTGAGCATCAGTTCGTCCGCCAGCGACCGGAACCGTTCGTTGACGGGCCGGTGGCCGTCGGGGACGAGCGGGAACTCGATCGGAAGGTGGACGAACGAGTCGTAGGTGGCTTTTGCGTGCTGTTTGGCGGGGATGCCCATCTGTTCGAGGACCTGCCCGTAGAAGCGGATCTCGTCGGTGAGTTCGATCGTTTCCAGGTCCACCGACTCGTTCGGGTTGATGCCGACCAGGACGCGGACGGTTCCGTAGGCCCATTCGTGCAGTGAGGAACCGTCGGAGACGAACCCGCCGGGGAGGTGGGACTCGTTGACGGCCCGTTCCTGGTTGCGCCGCATGATCAGCATGATCACCTCGGCGGCGGTGCACTCCTCAAGGGTCTTGCCGGGAACGGAGACCGGTAGGAGTTCACGCATGGTCTTCGCGGCGGACCGGGGCAGACCGGTCAGGTGGGACACGGCCATGGTGGTGAGGGTCTTGCCCACCGAGTAGGTTCCGGCGATGGCGAGTTTCACGGTGTCTCCTTCGTGGTGGCGATGGGGAGGGGTGGGGTCAGGGAAGTCGGTGGGCCACGGAACAGGTCATCCGGATTCCCGCTGCGGCCGCGGAGATGTCGGCGCTCCGCCACGTCTCTCCGCCCCCGGTCCGCAGTAGGGCGGGGTCGACCAGGGAGGCCGTGATCGGAAGCGGCTGTCGGGCCGGTCTGCGGGGGCGGTCCGCCTCGAACAGGGTCCGGCGCATCCAGAGGGTGTTGGAGTCGGCGCGGGCGACCTCGTCGAGTTCGTAGAGCATGATCTGGCCCAGTTGGAGGGCCGCGACGAACACGTCGACCAGACCGACTGAGGGCTGGAACGCCCCTTCCGTGCCGTCACCCGGCGCTGCGGCCTCCGCCCACGTGTCCACCCGCAGTAGCGCGGTGGCCCGGGTGCGGTCCGCGTCGATGACCACGTTCTCGACGTGCTGCCGGCGGGATTTGTGGGCGTCGCCGAACGGACGCCTCCCGGGGGAGCCGAGGACGGCGTCCAGGGGGTCGGCGGCAGCCGGGCCGGGCGGGGCGGGATGGTCGATCTCCGTCCAGATCCGGAGCGTTCCGACGGTGCATTCCAGAGCCGCCGTCCCGCGGTCGGGACCACTGGGCGACGGGCTCTGCCCGACGATTCGGGCGGAAACCGGGAAACCGGTCAGTTCCTCCTCGACAGGGGAGGAACCGGCCCGGATCCGTGCCCGCCGTACCCAGAGGGTGCGGCGCTGCTCGGTGTCGAGGCCGACGTGCCGGGCGAGGACGATCTCGGACAGTTGGACGCCGAGCAGCAGTACGTCGATGGTGGAGAGGTGGGGGGACTGGTCGGTGGTGCCCTTGCGGGACCAGTCCGTCGGGTAGGAGACGGCGGCGACGCCGTGGACCCACGAGGCGCCGTCGTCGACTCCGACGGTCAGGCCGTCCAGGCGGTGGTTGGCGCGCTTGTAACCCTCACCGAAGAAGCGGTGCTCGCCGGGACCGAGACAGTCCTGGACGTTGTCGTAGCTCAACGCGGACCGCTGTACGGGGACGATCATGGTCGCTTCTCCTTAGCCTTACCGCGGGAGTGCCTGGGGAGTGGCGGGGATCGGCCCCGTCGGGACGGAGACGGGCCCGATCCCCGCGGTGGGGTCAGTTGACGACGGGTTGCTTCTCCTGTCGCGGTTCGGCGGACGCGGACTTCGCGCCGCCGCCGGCGGTACGCAGGAAGAGCAGGATCAGCAGGGCGACGGCGAACACCACGAGGCCGTCGATGAGCATGCCGAACGTGGTGCCTTCCAGTACGCCCGACACGGAGGCGACGCCGTTGGTGAGGGGGCCGTACTGGGTGGCCGCGACCGCGGACATGATCGGGATGCCGATGGTGAAGCCGATCTGCTGGGTCATGGTCGCCAGTCCGGTGACGAGTCCCTGTTCGTGGTCGGGGACTCCCGAGGTCGCGGTCACGGTGTAGGCGACGATCGCCAGGACGTGCCCGAATCCGCCGATGAAGGTGGTGACCAGGATGGCGGTGATGCTCACGGCCATGTCCTCACCGAGCCAGAACAGCACGCCGGTCATCACGGCCTGGATGAGGAGGCCCAGGACCAGGGCTCCCTTGGCTCCGGTGCGGCCGATGATCCTGGGGGCGACGGTTCCCCCGATGAACGCTCCCAGGCCGAGGAAGCCGAACATCAGCCCGGTCTGGAAGGGCGTCAGGCCGAGGACCTGCTGCATGTAGAGGGTGAGCAGGAACGACAGCGCCGATTCCATGGAGAAGGTCGCCAGACCGCCGAGGTTGCCCCATTTGACGGTGTTGGCGTGCAGGATGCGCACGGGGGCCAGGGGCTCGGGGGTCTTCAGTTCGATGACGTAGAAGGCGACGAACAGGACGGCGGCGAGGAGCAGCGCTCCCCACGTCTGCGGGGCGGCCCAGCCGTCGCGTTCACCGCCGGTGACGCCGAAGGTGAAGGCCAGCAGGCCGAGAGTGACGGTGACGGCGCCCGGAACGTCCAGCTTCGGGCGGATGTCCGACCGGGACTCCCTGATGAAGAGGACGCCGCCGACGAACAGGAGCACACCGACCGGGACGTTGATGAAGAAGTCCCACCGCCAGGACAGGAGGTCGGTGAGGATGCCGCCGAGGATGGAGCCGGAGGCGAAACCGAGTGACAGGAGGGCGCCGTTGAGGCCGAGGGCCTTGTTGCGCAGCGGCCCCTCCTCGAACGACGTGGTGATCAGGGCCAGGCCGGAGGGGGTGACGATCGCCGTGGCCAGTCCCTGGGCGGCACGGGCGGCGAGCATGACTTCCGGGGAGTCCGCAAAACCGCCGACCGCGGACGAGACGGTGAGCAGGACCATTCCGAACAGGAACAGTCTCTTGCGTCCGAAGGTGTCACCGATCCGGCCGAAGAGCAGCATGAACCCTGCTGCCATGAGCGCGAAGGAGGTGACGACCCACTGCAGGTTGTCGATGCTGAAACCGAGGTCGTCACCGATCTTCGGAAGCGCGACGGTCAGGATGGAGAAGTCGATGGCGAACATGAATTGTGCGCCGAGAAGGACCACGAGAGTGGCCTTCTGCTTCCCCGTCATGCGGGGGGTACCCGTATTGGGCGCTGTAGTGGACATGCCCCCAGCATTCGTGGGAGCGGGACGGGGAACCAGTGTGCATTTGTCATATTGCTGTCGCCAACAGGATCCCCGAAGCTGAATTCTTGATTTTCTTTATTCGGGAAACAATTGCGGGACGGGGCCGCGGCCGTTCTCGCAGGTGCTGACCGGCGTGTCCTTGGCGGACCCCCGTCCGCGCCCGCCAGGGGCACGCCGACGGCGCCGGGCGGGTGGCGGTGCGCGGGACGTACGCGGGCACGCCTGCCGACGTGCCCGCGTACGGAACCGCGGTCGTGGCGCGGGGTCGGCTCACCGAAACCCCGGCTGAACGCTGTCCGACCGACTCCGGCCACCGCGGGACGTGTCAGTCGACCGGAACCCACCTGTCCCCGGACCGGTCCGCGACAACTCTGCCGAACACGACGTCGGCGAAATGGCCGCCGAATCCGAAGGTGTCCGGCTGGGACAGCTCCTTGAGCACCCTCAACCGGGTTCGGACGGCGGTCTCCGGGGAGTGGTCGAGGGAGACCCGCCAGTCGGGGCGGCCCACCTGGGCGGGGGAGTGCATGACGTCCCCGAACACGACGAGCCGGGCGCCGGCCGACGAGATGACGTACGAGGTGTGCCCCGGCGAGTGGCCGGGAGTGACCCACGCGGTGACGCCGGGGAAGATCTCGTCCCCGTCGGAGACCCCGCGCGGGGCGGTCCGGGCGGCGCGGAGGCGTCCGCCGGACCGCCACTCGGCGCCGGAGGTGACGAGGGGGGTGTCCGCGAACAGCGGGGAACCGTCGGAGGAGGACACCGACGCCCAGCCGACGTGGTCGTCGTGCAGGTGGGTGAACGCGACGGTGTCGATCGTCTCGGGAGTGCGCCCCTGGGCGGCGAGACGGTCGAGGAGCTGTCCGCCCTCCAGGACACCGAGAGCCGGGTGGGTGAGGGCGGCGGGAATGTGCTGGGGGCCGTAGCCGGTGTCGATCAGCAGGGCTCGGTCCCGGTACTCGACGAGCAGACCCCCGATCGACCCGGCCAGGAATCCTTCGGCGTCGAGGTATTCCGGACGCTTCTGCCACTCCTCGGGAGTGGAGTCGGGAAACCAGGCCAGGGGGTGGAGTTGGACGGATCCGTCAGGTATGTACGTGAGACGGTGGTCGCCCAAGCGGAAGGTACGGGTCGGGGAGATCTGGTTGAAGTGCCTCACCGGTACAGCAGGCATGGGAGAGGAACCTTTCCTCGTATTCAGCCCTGGAAGAGGGCACGGACCGGCGGCGCTGTCCTCTCACTCTAAAGGAAATGGTGTGCTTTTCGCGGGAAACCCGTAGAAGGGGTTCCAGGGCGTCCTCGGTGCCGGTCCCGGTGATCGGGACGAAGACGGTCAGACGCAGGGCGATCCGCGAGGTGAAGTCCAGCGTGGCCCGTGTGAACGAGAGGTTCCCGGTGGTGGGGTGCTGCAGGATCTCGGTTCCGCAGGAGTCCTCCAGGACTTCGTGGCGGCCCCACAGTTCCGCGAACTCCGGGCTCTCCCCACACAGGCGGGTGACCAGGGCGGCGAATCCGGGGTCGCTGCTGTAGCGGGCGGCCTGGGAGCGGAACCGCGCCACGGCGATCGGTGCGTCGTCCTCCCACAGGGGGTACCGCTTCCGGGTCTGCTCGTTGGTGAAGAAGTCCAGGAGGAGGTTCTGCGGGGCGTCCAGACCCATCAGGACGCGGACCGTCTCGTTGACGGCGACAAGGTTCCAGTAGCGGTCGGCCACGTAGGCCGGGTTGGGCAGCCAGTTGTCGACGAACGGCTGGAACGCCTTCGGATCGGGGCGTATTTCCGCGGGTTCGGGTTCCGCGCTGACACCGGCGAGGCGCCTGAGATAGAGCCGTTGGGCCTCGCCGAGGCGGAGGGCGCGGGCGATGGCGTCCAGCACCTCCCCGGAGACGCTCGCGGCCCGTCCCTGCTCGATCCAGGTGTACCAGGAGACGCCCACACCGGCGAGAAGTGCGACCTCCTCTCGGCGCAGACCGGGAGTGCGCCGGGTTCCGGAACCGGGAAGCCCCACCTGGGCCGGAGTGATCTCGGCCCGGCGGGCTTTCAGGAAATTTCCCAATTCGACGAGGTGGGGGGATGGGGGACGACGGGTGGCGGTGTTTTTGATCACCCTGGAAATGGTAAATGTGGCGACATGCGTAGTCAATGAGATAAAAGACGCTTTGGGTGGTCTGTACCATTCTGTCGGTGTGTCTGGTCTTCGGTCCGGCCGAGGGCGGGAGGTGTAACGGGAGCCTTTTACCGGGGGGAAACTTCTGGGCATCGCGACCCAGGGGGAAGAGAAGGCCAATTGTGAGTGGAGTTGCACTTTGTGGGCCTTCGGGGCGTTTTGTGGGACCGGCGTCGCCCCCGTCCCGGTCGGCTGCGTACCCGGGCGTGCGGGGGAGGCGGAGTCGGCGGTCGCGGGGCACCGCGGCCGACAGCGGCCCTCCGGGGCGGCGGAACGCCGTTGGGGCCGCTTCGCTCCTGTGCGGTGCGACACGCCGGACATGGCGACCTCCGCACCGATTGATTACTTTTCGGAGTTGCCCGTGTTCGCCCCGTGTCTTCTGTGAACGGCGGGTGAATCTCCGGGAGTGCCCTGGGGGTGGGGACATCGGCCTCCCAGGCCCGTGTCGCGCCCAGTTTTACAAGGAAGAGCCCCGGTGCGCCCCCTGTGCCGGATTAAAAGTTCGTATTCACTGTTTGCGGGGTTGCTGTTCACCGGCTTGTTGGGAAGCCCAACTAATGTCGGTGGCCTCTGCCCGGTCTCCAGGACCGCGAGCGGGGGTTCTCTTCTCTCTTCTTCTCTTCTCCCGACCCTGGAGTCCAGCCCGTGAGCGTTGTCGCCGTCATACCCGCACGAGGGGGGTCCAAGGGGGTGCCCCTCAAGAACCTCGCCAGAGTGGGCGGCCGCCCCCTGGTGGCACGAGCGGTGGACGCCTGCCGTCGCGCGGAACTGATCAGCACGGTGGTCGTCTCCACCGACCACGACGGCATCGCCAAGGCGGCCCGCGACGCCGGAGCGGCCGTGGTGGAACGCCCCGCCGAACTGGGCGGCGACACCGCGTCCTCGGAGTCGGCGCTGCTGCACGCCCTCGACCGGCTCGCCGAGGACGGCACCGACCCCCAGATCCTGGTGTTCGTGCAGTGCACCAGCCCGTTCATCGACCCCGGCGACCTCGACGACGCGGTGCGGCAGGTCCGCGACGGCCTCGCCGACTCGGTGTTCTCCGCCGTCGAGACCTACGAGTTCCTCTGGCGCATCACCCCCGACGGCGCCCGGGGAGTCAACCACGACCACGCCCACCGGCCGCGCCGGCAGGACCGCGAACCGCACTACCGGGAGACCGGGGCGTTCTACGTGATGCGCGTCGACGGTTTCCGGGAACACCGCCACCGTTTCTTCGGCCGCATCGCGCTGCAGCAGGTCGACCCGTCCCACGCCGTCGAGGTCGACTCCGCCGAGGAGCTGGACCTGGTCCGCGCGGTCGCCCGAGCTCTCGACCGCGAAGAACCGCTGGACGTCGACGCCGTGGTCACCGACTTCGACGGAGTGCACACCGACGACCGCGCCTACGTCGACCAGGACGGACGCGAGTCGGTGGCGGTGACCCGAGGCGACGGCATGGGCGTGCGCCTGCTGCTCGAGGCAGGAGTGCGCGTGTGCATCCTCTCCACCGAGGTCAACCCGGTGGTACGGGCACGCGCGCGGAAACTGGGTGTCCCTGTGACGCACGGGCTGAGCGACAAGCGCACAGCCCTGCGCCAGTGGATGGACGACGAGGGCCTCGACCCGGCCCGCGTCGCCTACGTCGGAAACGACGTGAATGACCTCGGTTGCCTGGCCGAGGTCGGATGGCCGATCGCGGTCCCGGACTCCCATCCGGAGGTCCTGGCCGCGGCCCGGCTTGTTCTGACCCGTCCCGGAGGCTCCGGGGCGGTCCGCGAGGTGTGTGAACGTGTCCTCGCGGCACGCAAAGGATAGGTAGCTATGACCCAGAATGCAACGACCGACCTCAGCGTGTCTGTTCCGGCTCCCGTGGCGATCGGCGACCTCCTGGTCGGACCCGGCCAGCCCACCTACGTCATCGGTGAGATCGGAATCAACCACAACGGCGACGTGGACATCGCACGCCAGTTGATCGAGGTCGCGGCGGAAGCCGGATGCCACGCCGTCAAGTTCCAGAAGCGGACCCCCGAGATCTGCGTCCCCAAGGAGCAGCAGAGCAAGATACGGCAGACGCCGTGGGGCGAGATGACCTACCTGGAGTACAAGCACCGGGTGGAGTTCGGGCGGGACGAGTACACCGAGATCGCCAAGATCTGCGACGACCACGGTCTCCACTGGTTCGCCTCCCCCTGGGACGTGCCCTCGGTGGAGTTCCTGGAGTCCTTCGACGTCGTCACGCACAAGGTCGCGTCCGCCTCGATCACCGACCACGAACTGCTGCGCGCGCTCGCCGCGACCGGCAAGCCGATCATCCTGTCGACCGGCATGTCGACCATCGAGGAGATCGACGCCGCGGTGGAACTGTTCGACCGCGACAAGCTCATCATCATGCACTCCACCTCCACCTACCCGATGCCGGAGGAGGAGGCGAACCTGCGCACCATCCAGACCCTGCAGGAGCGCTACGGGGTGCCGGTGGGCTACTCCGGTCACGAGCGCGGTCTGCAGATCTCCCTGGCCGCGGTCACCCTGGGCGCGGTGGCGGTCGAACGCCACATCACCCTGGACCGCGCCATGTGGGGCTCCGACCACGCCGCCTCCCTGGAGCCCACCGGGCTCCAGCACCTGGTCCGCGACATCCGGGTGATCGAGAAGGCCCTCGGTGACGGCGTCAAGCGTGTCTTTCCCGGGGAGGAAGAGCCCCGCAAGCGACTGCGTCGCACGACCGCCTGAACCCAAGGGCGTCCCCAGCGCACGTCCGGGAGGATGCCGCATCCTCCCGGACGTCACCACCTCATGTTCCCTCTCTTGGAGCCCCTCAGTGACCACGTTGTCGGTCATCGTTCCGGTGCGTGACGTCGAACCGTTCATCGCAGACACCCTGGAGAGCCTGCGACGCAACGCACGCCCCGACTTCGAGTTCATCGTCGTCGACGACGGTTCGTCCGACGCCACCCCCGACCTGGTCCACGACTCGGGGCTGCCGGGGCTGACCCTGATCCGCTCCGACCGGTCGACCGGTCCGTCAGCGGCGCGCAACCGGGGAATGGCGGCGGCGAAGGGCCGCTACCTCACCTTCCTCGACGGCGACGACTGGTTGACACCCGGCTACCTGCCCGCCGCGGTCGAGGCCATCGCCGAACTCGGTGTCGACTTCATCAAGACCGACCACATCAAAGCCACCGGAAAGGCACGGACCAGAGCCCGCGTCCCCGAAGGACGCCGCAGGGTCGCGCTTCCCGCACGGTCGGGCATCCTGCCCGAGAACGCGACCACGATGGTCGACTACCCCAACGTGTGGTCCGGCGTCTACGACCGGAACCTGTACGACAGGGGCCTGCTCTCCTTCGACGAGGACCTGCACACCGCCGAGGACCGGCTGTGGACCTGGCGGCTGCACCTGCACGCCGACACCTACGCGGCCGTGCCCCTGGTCGGCGTCTTCTACCGGCGCGAGGTCGCCCAGTCGCTCACCCAGATCGGCGACGAACGCCAACTCCAGTTCTTCGACGCCCACGACCGCATCCGGGCGGAACTGGAGTCCCTGCCCGACGGTGAGCGTTACCTGCCCAAACTCATCCGCACCTACTGCGCGCTGATCGCCTTCCACCTCGACCGGGCAGAACGTCTGACTCCCCGGGTCCGCAGGGAGTTGCGTTCCCGGGCCGTCGCGGTCCTGGCCGCCATGCCGCGCGGACTGCTGGCCCGAGTACTCCCCGCACTCGGCCCCGAACGCGAGCAGATCCTGGCGGATCTGGTCGATCTGGAAACGGTGGTGGCCTGACCATGGCACAACTCTTCGTCGCCAGTACCTTCTTCGGGGCGATGTCGCTGGCCGCCGCGATCGACTCGGGGCGTTTCGGCCCGGCCGAGCAGCGCCGGATCCTCCTGGTGTCGAACAACGCGACCGCTCCCGAAGTGGTCCCGCCGCTGGACGCCGCGCCCGGGTTCGCGGCACTGCGCCCCCGCTTCGACGAGGTCATTTCCTGGAACGACCTGCTGTGGCCGTTCCACCCCTCGACGTGGCACCCCCGCGAGCAGGAGTGGCCGCTGCTGAACCGGCTGCTGCGCCGCCACTGGAGCCTGGTGGAGGACGAACCGCTCCACCTGGTGGTCGAGTCCATCCAGGTGCCTCCGGCCCGGGCGTTCGCCGAGATCTTCGACGACGCGACGATCACCGTCTACTCCGACGGGTTGATGAGCTACGGTCCCACCCGGGAGTCCCCGCCCAGAGACATCGCCACCCGCATCGACCAGGTCCTCTATCTCGACCTGGTGTCCGGCCTGGAACCGCTGCTGCTCAGCGAGTACGACATCGCGCGGGCCACGATCGCCACCGAGGCGTTCCGCGCGGTGGTCACCGAGGTCACCAAGGCCGTCGACGGTGTCGCGGACCGGACCGAACTGGCCGGGCAGCCGATGCTCATCGGCCAGTACCTCGCGGCGCTCGACATCGTCACCGCCGCCGAGGAGGACGAACTGCACGCACGGATGCTGCGTGGAGTGGCCGCCCAGGGCAGCCGCACGGTGCTGTTCAAACCGCACCCGTCCAGCACCACACGCACCTCCAGCGCACTGCGGGCGACCGCCGAGCGGTTGGGCGTGGATCTGGTGATGCTCGACGACCCGGTCCCCGTGGAGGTCTGGTACGAGGCACTGCGCCCCTCCCTGGTGGTGGGGGCGTTCTCCACCGGACTCAGTACGGCGTCGTGCTACTACGACATCCCGATCGCGACGGTGGGCACCGAACTGCTGCTGGAGCGGATCACCCCCTACCAGAACAGCAACCGGATTCCCATCACGCTCGCCGACGCCACCATGCCCCGGCTGGCCGAGGACGGCACGGTCCACCCGCCGCGCATCCCCGCCGACCGCGTTCAGGAGGAGTTGCTGCCGCTGCTGGTGGCGGTGAGCTACTGCATGCAGAACAGCGCCTACCCGCACCTGCGTGACGAGGCCACCGCCTACCTGGCCGGCAACCTCAACGACAGCACCCGCCGCTACTTCAAGAAGCGGCGGCTCACCGCGCTGCGCCTGCCCGGCGCGACCGCTTCCAAGCGGCGCTACCCGACATGGCTGGCGGCCGGGGCACGTCGGCTGCGCGGCGGCTCCTGACACCACGCCCCTCGAGGCCGGGGCCCGCACGGACACGGGCCCCGGCGGCACGCCGCCGGGGCCTTCCGGCGGACGCCTTCTCCCGCGTCCGGCTCCGTGACGTCCCGGCCCGGACAGGCCCACAGAACGGGGAAGATTCGTGTCTGTTCCAGTTGCGCCCTCCACCGCCGCCGTACACCGCGCCGAAAGCGCCGCATCGCCGAGTACGGCGAAGAAGTCGGTTTTCCGCCCGGAGATCCAGGGACTGCGCGCTGTCGCGGTGCTCCTGGTGGTCGCCTACCACGTCTGGTTCGGCCGGGTTTCGGGCGGAGTGGATGTCTTCCTGCTGCTCACCGGTTTCCTGATCACCGGGAGCCTGGTCCGCACGGTGCAGCGGCACGGCCGGATCCGCTTCCTCGAGTTCTGGAGCAGACTGCTGGGACGGCTCACCCCGGCCGCCGCCGTGGTCCTGCTGGGCACGCTGGTCGCCACGGTGCTGTGGCTGCCGCGATCGCGGTGGCGGGACGTGCTCGCCGACACGCTGGCCTCCGCGCTCTACTACGAGAACTGGCACCTGGCCCGCAACGCGGTGGACTACCTGGCACGGGACGACGCCACCAGTCCGCTGCAGCACTTCTGGTCGCTGGCCATCCAGGGGCAGAGCTACCTGGTGCTTCCGGTGCTGGTCACCGTGGCGGCACTGGTCGCCCGCCGGTCGGGGCGCGACGTGTCCGTCCTGGTCGCGACGCTGTTGGGCGTGGTGGGCACGGCCTCACTCGCCTACTCGGTGTGGATCACCGCGACCGACCAGGCGTGGGCCTACTTCGACTCGGGGGCGCGGTTCTGGGAGTTGGCGTTCGGCGGGGTGGCCGCCGTGCTGCTGCCCCGACTGCGCCTGCCCGAGGCGGTGCGCGCGGTTCTCGGCTGGGTCGGACTCACCGCGCTGGTGCTGTGCGGGATCGTGCTCCAGGTGTCGACGCTGTTTCCCGGGTGGATCGCGCTGTGGCCCACGGGGGCGGCGCTGCTGGTGATCGTCGCGGGAGGCGCGGGCGGCCGGCTGGGCACGGGGGCGCTGCTGTCGTGGCGTCCTCTCATGACCGTCGGCGACCACGCCTATGCGCTGTACCTGTGGCACTGGCCGGTACTGGTGGTGTACCTGGAGATCAGTGGGCGCACACTGGCCTCACCGGTGGGTGGGCTGTGTGTCGTCGCGGTCTCCGCGGCGCTGGCGGCGTCCACCAAGTGGCTGGTCGAGGACGGTGCCCGCCGGTTCACGCGGACCAGGGCGACTCCGGCGTGGGCGCTGCTGGTCGCGGCGGTGTGTCTGGCTCCGGTGGGCGCCGCGGTCGGTGGAGGCGGCGCCTACCTGGACCGGCAGGAGGAGATCCGCCGGGAGTTGGCCGCGGACCCCGCCAACTACCCGGGAGCGCTCGTGCTGGTCGAGAACTCCGGTTCCGGCCCGGCGACGGCACCCGAGGGGGTGCCGGTGCTGCCCTATCCCACCGAGGCCGACCTGGACCGGGGCGACAACCAGGGAGCGGGCGGCTGTCACCTCTCCTTCGACGCGACCGAAGTGGCGGTGTGCGAGGACGGCCCCGCCGACGCCGAGCACACCATCGTCCTGGTGGGGCAGTCGCACGCCGCCCACTGGTACACGGCACTGCGCGACGCATCACTCAGCCAGGGGTGGCGGCTGGTCACCATGACCAAGGACGCCTGCCAGTTCAGTACCGAGCCCTCCTACCGGGGCGAGGAGGAGTACACCGAGTGCGGGGTGTGGAACGAGGGCGCCATGCGGATCATCGCGGACCTGCGGCCCGATGCGGTGGTGACCACCGCGACCCGGTCGAGCGCGGGCAACGGTGAGAGTGTCCTCGACGGCTACACGCAGCGCTGGCGGGAACTCGACGCGATGGGAATCCCGGTGATCGGGATCAGGGACACTCCGCGCATGG
Source organism: Thermobifida halotolerans (assembly GCF_003574835.2). NCBI lineage: Bacteria > Bacillati > Actinomycetota > Actinomycetes > Streptosporangiales > Nocardiopsidaceae > Thermobifida > Thermobifida halotolerans. The sequence goes on from NZ_CP063196.1 coordinate 4,508,848, forward strand.
GGTTCGACACCTCCGACTGCGTGGCGCGGCACCTGGACGACCTGGACAGGTGCACCACCGACTTCCACCGCTCGCTCGCCGAACGGCCTCCGTACGAGACGGCGGCGGGCGTTCCGCAGTCCACGGAGTTCCTGGACCTCAGTGACTACGTCTGCCCGGACGGCCGCTGTCCGGCGGTGATCGGCAACGTCATGGTCTACTACGACGACTCCCACATGACCGCCACCTACTCGGCGACCCTCGCGCCGATCGTGGAGGCCGAGATCCGGCGGGTGACGGGGTGGTGACACCGGTCAGGTGATGAGGACGTAGCCGAGGGCCACGGTGCCGACGAGGGAACCCGCCTGGACGACCCACTCGGGCCAGGTCCCGGTGCGGAAACGCATCCACCGGGGCGCGCCGAGCATCGCCCAACGGCGGCCGTTGATCTTGACCGGCCAGGCCAACGGCACCCCGGAGGAGGTGAGCGCGTCGCCGAGAGAGTGGACGACCATGCCCGACGCGACGAGCAGACCGATGCCCCAGCCCGGTGACCCGTCCCCCCAGACGGTCAGGAAGAGGGCGGTGGCGCCGAACGCGGCCACGGCCGCGCCCGCCCACGAACCGAGAGTGGTACGCACCCAACCCCAGGTCATCCGGCGGACCAGTGCGCGCAGGGCGAGAAAGGACAGAAACCACACAGTGACGGCGCTCGCCCACCACGACAGGTGACAGGCCAGGGCCGCCGCGGCGCCGACGGCGATCGCGAAGGCGGGTGTGTGCACGAGATGGCGGTGCTCGCCGCCGGAGTTGTCGGCCGGGGTCCTGGTACGCCGGTAGACGGCCAGGGACAGCGCGCGCACGCCCCGCGACAGCAGGTCGGTGACGGGTCCCTGGGAGCGGGTGACGGTGGAGGAGGGGTGGTCCAGGTCGGGGACCAGCGCCGCTCCCGCACCGAGGGCCGCCCAGGCCAGCAGGCTCACCGGGGTGGGCGGGACACCTGTGGCGGCAGTCAGCGGGGCGGCGACCGCGACCCCGGCGAGCGCACCGGTCGCGGCATGGCTGAAGCCCATCATCGTGGCGGATTCCCGTTCTTCGATTGTCGGGGAGGCGAGAAACAGGCGGCTTCCTGCCCGTTGCCCCTGCGCGGTCAGGCCGAGGAGTTCCTCCACGGCCCGTGACCCCCGAGTGAGGAGTCCGAGGCCGCGAGCATGACACCCGCGAGAGTGTTCTGGACGCGGGCCCCGTCTCCGTCGAGCGGGGGAACCGGTGTTCCCGGCACGTCACCTGTTCCTGTGCCGTGCTGAGAACGGTCGCTGTCCGGGGCGTCGCACCGGACCGGTCTTCTCCCCGGGCGAACCCGCCGGGAAGTTCCACGGCCGCGTGGGAGTGTTCCGGTCCCCGGACCGCGCCCGCGGTCCCCGTGGCGGGTTCCCCGGCGGCCACCTCTCAACGGGGGATCAGTCGCCGACGAACCCTTCTGAGCCGCTTACGGAACCGGCCGATCGTGCGCAACGCGCCCGGCGGTACGTCCATGCGCAGGCGGGCACGGCGACGGCGGGTGAGATCCATCGGAGCGGCCAACAGGGGCGGACGCTGCGGGAGCCCCTCGGTGCGGGAGCGGTCCACCAGCACGGACAGCCGTCGCGCCCAGTCGTTGACGGTGGCGTCGTGGAAGTAGTTCTCCGCGCACCAGTCCTTGTCCGGCTCCCTGAAGTCGGCCGCGCGCAGGTCGTCGAGGGTGCCCAGCGCTCCGCTGTCCTCGAACACCAGGTTGATCATCTCCGCCGAGACCCCGAAGTCCGACAGGATGAGCAGCGGCACGTCCTGCGCGATCGCCTCCAGCGCCGCCGTGGAGCTGACCGTGACAAAGCCGACAGCGTGCGCCAACTGCTCCCGCATCGACCCGTCGGCGAACGACACCGCGTCGGCGGGCACCTCCCCGGCGGCCACCAGGTCGTGCCACAGGGTCTCGAAGTGGTGGCGCTCCCGGTGGGTCTGCTGCTCGTGGGCGCGGGCGCGCAGCTTGACCACCACCTCCAGGTCGGGGCGGCGGACCGCGAGGTCGGCGAGCGCACGCAGGATCGACTCGCGCTCCTCACGCTCCACCGGGACCTTCGCCTGCGTCGCGAACACCACGCGGTTGCGCGGCGCGTCCTCGGCAGGGGCGGCGATGGTCGGCGCGTCCGACCCGGGGGCGGGGCCGCCGGCCAGGAACGGCAGCGTCGCCAGCCCGACCTCTCCGGTCACTCCCAGACGCTCCCCCAGTTCGCGGAACTCGGCGACCTCACGGCGGCTGTGCAGGATGAACAGGTCGACCGGCGCGCGGTACAGCCACGCCTTCTCCGTGGCCGGAACGGACACGCCCGGCAGCCCCGACACCAGCACCGGACGGGGAGAGAGCCCCGAGAGCAGGTCGTTGACCAGGACGTCCACCACCGGACCGGTGCACGCGGTCACGACGACGTCGGGCCGGACCCGGCGTATGGCCCGGCGCAGCGCCATGGCGGACAGCACCGGCGGCAGGGCCACGTCGTTGCGTGTCCCCCGCACCGCGCCGCGCATCTGCGACGGCGAGGGCGCGATCGGGGTGCGGATCACCGCGAGTTCTCCCGACCATCCCTCAGGAAGCGCGTCCAGCAGTCCCGCCGCCCACTTCAGGTAGGAGTCGGAGTCGGCGATCGCCATGACATGCACGGTTCCACGGTCGGTCAAGGGGTGTCCTTCTGGTCGGCGACGAACGTGCTCAGGTGCGCGCGCAACCCCGGAGATGCCTGGTCGGTCCACCATGTCTCGGGAACCGGCACCGCCTCGACGGTGACGCCGTGCCGTCCCAACAGCACCCGCAGGGATGTGACGGCGGTCGACGGCAGACTCACCACCCGGTGCCGCTCACCCAGTCCGCGCAGTGCGAGTTCGGCGGGCAGCCCCTGGGGGACGACGCGCACCCGTGGATCGGCGTTCAGAGGTTCCAGGGTACGGGCATCCTCCCTGCGGTGCGGGTAGTACACGACGGGTTCCTCCCGGGCCTGCCCGGCGACCCAGGCCAGATAGGGCTCGGCGTGCAGCAGACCGTCACGCACCATCGCCGATCCGAGCACCACCCGGTCCTCGTCGGGGGCGGACCCGCCCGGCAGCGAACGCAGCCACGGAAAGTCGTGTCCGACGACGCGGATGCCGACCGCGGCGGCGTCCCGGAGCAGTTGGTCGGGCAGCGGCAGCACGGTGAACACCGTGAGTCTGCCCGCGCGCGCCGCCGCACGCAGTTTCACCGCCGCCGCCAGGCCAAGGGCGCGGCGCGGCGGGGAGGAGCGCACCCTCGCCCGTTCCAGGGGGGTCGCGGTCCTGCGGGTGAGGAGCCGCAGCAGGTGGATGGTGGCCAGGCCGTCGTCGACGATGACGTAGTCGCGGGTCCGGCCGCTCAGCAGGGCCCGCTGCACCTGCCCGGAGAACGCGTCGCCCACGAACCAGATGTCGGCGTTCGTCCGGTACAGGCTCGGGGTCGGTTCGGGCGGCAGCACGGTGAGGCCGTCGGGCAGACCGATGCGGGTGAGAGCGGCGACCGTGTCCACCAGTGCGGTCGATCCGGCGCGGGGCAGTACCCGGGTGTGCCGCGCGAAGCCGCCGATGTGGTGGGCCTCCAGCACGGACAGCAGTTGCAGCGGGGTTTCGACCCAGGCCGCGGCCGTGACGAGGTCATCGGTACGGGCCTGGGAGGAGGTGGAGAACAACGTGCTTTTCACGATGCCGACCTGCCGTCCCGGTATGCCGACACCAGGGTGGAGGGAGAGAGGATGGACCGGAGCATACTCATCGCGGGTTAACGGCATCCAGGATCGGGTGAACGTCGGACCAACGACTGTCCTGCCGTTCCACCGTCCGAGCCTTGGTGGCGGACGTGCGCGCCACCGTCGCCACGACCACGCGGCCCCGGCCGGAGACCAGCGCCGAACCGGTCTCGGCGGACAGGAAGGCCGACTCCCCCCGCGCCAGGGCGAGGTTGGCGCCGGAGGGGGCGTGCAGTTCCACCGTGCCGTCCAGGACGAGGGCGATGGCCGGTCCTCCGGGGAGCCAGACCGCCTTCTCACCGGGCTCGGCCACGACGAGCGCGAAGTCGTCGATCTCGGGCCGGTACTCCGCCAGGCCGCCACGCACCACCGGTTCCACGTAGGGGACCGGGAGTACGGCGTAGTCGAGCACGGCGAGCAGTTCCTCGGGATCCACGTGCTTGGTGGTCAGGCCTGCTCGCAGCACGTTGTCGGAGGTGGCCATCACCTCCACCGCGACCCCGCTCAGGTAGGCGTGCACGTTCCCGGCGGGCAGGAACAGCGCCTCACCCGGGGCGAGCACCACGTGGTTCAGCAGCAGCGCCGCCACCGCTCCCGGGTCCCCGGGGTAGCGTTCGGCGAGGTCGAGCACTGCCCGAAGGTGGCCTGCGGGGGACTCGACGCGCTTGGCCAACTCCTCGGTCGTCTCGGTGACGAGCGGAGCGCGGTCCTCGGCGGGCAGGGTCAGCAGTCGGGTCATCGCCGCGCGCAGTGCCTCGCTGGGGTCGGGAGCGGCAAGGTCGCCCTGGAGCGCCCGGGCGAGTGGGGTGGTGAGTTCGGCGAGGTCGGCCGCTGCCTCGGCGGGGGCGCGGAATCCGCACAGCGCCTCGAACTCCCCCAGCGCCATGACCAGTTCCGGTTTGTGGTTGGTGTCCTTGTAGTTGCGGTGCGGGGCGTCCACGGGTACTCCCGCGGCCTCCTCGGCTGCGAACCCGGCCTGGGCGCGTTCCTTGCAGGGATGCGCCTGCAACGACAGCGGCTGTTCCACCGCGAGGAACTTGAGCAGGAAGGGCAGCCGTGCACCGAAGCTCTCGGCGACGTTCGCACCGAGGGCCGCGACCGGATCGGCGGCGATCGCGGCGTCGAGTCCGATCGGGTCCGAAGCACCGTCGATTCTGCTGGGGGCGCTGGGGTGGGCGCCCAGCCACAGTTCGGCCTGGGGCTGCCCGTCCGGCTCGGTTCCGAGCAGCCGGGGGATCTCGGTCGTCGATCCCCACGCGTATCGCCGAACGTGGTTGGCGAGTCGCCACATGGTCAGGTCCCTCCGTGAGGCGGAACAGCACGCCCTCGAACTCGGTCCACCGGAGCGCGGTAGCCGCCACGCTAACCCCAACAGCAGGGGGAAAACCGTGATCAGAGAGGCGTTCCCCCCGAATTTCGTACTCGCGCCGGAAAGATTTAACTCCCTGGTAGGGAATTCGTAGGGTAGGCCAGGATCTGCACCGGTCTGCTACTTCTGTCCCCTCAAGGGGCTTGATAGGGGTTTTAGGCCTCGCGGGTTAGGTTCGCGTTCCACCGGTGTGGTCTGCGGGTGATTTCGCCCCCCGAGCCGCACGCATATCCGAACCCATTCCCGTATCGGACGGGCGAACTTCTGGAGACAGCACACGTGTCCACAACTGTGCGATCGGCCATCTCTCACGCCCGGTACAGCGTACTCATGGCAGGCGGTCTGCTACTCACCGCTGCCGGCTGCTCTTCGGAGCCGGAGGGCAACTCCGGAGCGACACCGACCGCCGACCCCGTCGACGTGGTGGTCACCCCCGACGACGGCGCCGCCGAGGTACGTCCTGACCTGCCGGTCACCGTCGAGGTGTCAGGTGGCACGATCACCGAGGTCGAGGTGGAACGCACCGACCTCGACGAGTCCGCCGAACCGCCGGAGGAGAGCGACGCCGTCACCGGAACACTGAACGAGGAGGGGACCGAGTGGGTCAGCGACTGGACGCTGCCGCCCGGCGGCGACTTCACCGTGAGAGCGGTCGTCGAGGACCAGGCGGGTGAGGCCACCGAGGTGACCAGTTCCTTCTCCACCCTGGAGGCGGTCGAGGGCCGGCGGTTGGAGTTGGAGTCGAACTTTCCGGTCAGTGGTGACGTGGTCGGTGTGGGCATGCCGATCATCGTCAACTTCGACCTTCCGGTGCAGAACAAGGCGGCGGTCGAGGCGGCGATGGAGGTCGTCTCGGACAAGCCCGCCCAGGGGGCCTGGAACTGGTTCGGCGACCGGACGGCGGTGTTTCGCACCGAGGAGTACTGGGAGCCGTACCAGGAGGTGACCGTCAACATGCGCCTCGCCGGGGTGCAGGCCTCCGAGGGTGTCTACGGCATCGAGAACTACCAGTTGAACTTCGAGGTCGGCCGGTCCCAGATCAGCGAGATCGACAACGACACCCACCGCATGGTCGTCACCCGCGACGGGGAGCAGATCCAGGACTTTCCCATCAGCAACGGCGACGGCAGCACCCGGGCCTACACCACCACCACGGGCGTCCACCTGACGATGCTCAAGTTCGAGAGCATGGTCATGGACTCGGCCACCGTCGGCGTCCCCGAGGGGCACCCCGACTACTACCGCCTGGACGTCGACTACGCCGTCCAGATCTCCAGCAGCGGCGAGTTCACCCACGCGGCTCCGTGGAACACGGACCTCGGTGTGGCCAACCGCAGCCACGGCTGCACCAACATGAGCACCGAGGACGCCAGGTGGTTCTACGAGAACTCCTCCATGGGCGACCCGGTGATCATCACCGGCACCGACCGTGAACTGGAGGTCGACAACGGCTGGGGCTACTGGCAGCGCTCCTGGGACGAGTGGCTGTCCCACAGCACGCTCGGCGAGGCGGACCGGACCGACGAGCCCGGCTCTCCCGGGTCCCCGCACGGCACGGCCTGACCAGGAGGCGACCGTCCGTTTCGGGGAGCCTCCCGGAGCGGGTACGGGCGCCCCTGATCCGTCCCCCGCCTCCCGTCCGGCAGTTCCAGTCGCGGAGGGCCGGTGGGGAGGCCGGGATCACGGGCACAGCCTGTCGAGGGAGACCGGCTCCTCACCGACCTGGCGGCCGGGACTGTCGGGTGACGGCTCGGGGCGGTCGGAGTCGGCGGTGTCCCCGTCGTCGACGTCGCGTATCGCCTCGTCGACCAGTTCCCGGATTCTCGCCCAGTCGGGATTGGCGGTGGTGACCTGCGGCGGGGACAGTTGCAGGGTCCGCATCCGCGCATCGGAGACCTGCTCGGCCAGGTCGACCAGGGCGGGCAGTCGCGACTGGGGAACGTCGCTGTCGAGGGTGCGCTGGGCGGCGTCGGCGAGCTCCTCGAAGCTCCGCAGCACGGTCATGGGCTCGGCCTGCTCCGCGACGTACTTCAGCAGGCAGCCCTGGCGTCCCATGCGGGTGTAGTCGTCGCTGCCCAGACGGCTTCGGCCGTACCACAGCGCTTCCTGTCCGCTGATGCGCCGCTCCCCCGACTCCAGCAGGCCCTCGCCTCTGCGGCCGTAGCGGATGGGGTCCTCGATGGGGACGACGACTCCGCCGATGGCGTCGATGAGGTCCGCGAATCCGCGGAGGTCGACCAGGGCGTAGTAGTCGATCGGCAACCCGATCGCCTCGCCGATGACCCGCTTCAGGGTGTCCGCGGCCGGGTCCGCGGCCTCGGGGTCGATGGCCAGTTCCTCCGGGGCCTCGGCCACCGTCTGGTAGACCTGGTTGAGCAGGTCGTCGAATCCACCCGGAGGAGGGTAGCGCTCCGCCAGTTCGGTGCCTTCTGGAAACGGCACGTTCTCCAGATTGCGGGGCAGCCCGATCAGAACCGTGTCGCCGCTGTCGATCTCAATACTGGCCGCGATCATGGTGTCGGTACGCATTCCGTAGCGGTTGTGTCCCGCGTCTCCGCCGAGCAGCAGCACGTTGATCCGCGTACGCCCCTGCCACGGATCAACCTCCTCCTGCGTGTCCCGTGGTGCCGCCTCCGCCGGGGCGAACACCTCGGACAGGGTGGCGCGGGCGGTGACGGCCGTGCGCACGACCAGTACGGAGGGGAGAACGATCGCCGCGCACAGGACGATCAGCAGTACCGTGCCCGCGACCCGCGTTTCCCGTCCAGCGGGCCGCGGCCGGGTGAGCTGCCAGGAGCGCACGACAACTCCCAGCCACAGCAGGGTCAGGGCGATGGCGACGGCCGAGGCGGCCTCCACCCAGTACGGCTGTGTGACCATCCAGGCCTGCCAGGCCAGGTCGTCGTGCAGTGTCCGTACCGCGGCCACCGCGGCGGCCGCGGACAGCAGGAAGCATCCGAGAATGCCCGCACCGGTGACACGTCGCCCGGCCCGTAGGTGGGCGATGCCGGGCAGCAGGACCGCGCCGGCGGTCCACAGTGCCGCGCGCACGGTCTCTCCGCGTCGTCTCCGTCTACCACCCTCCGCTGGATATGCCATGGTCAACCACCCCCACGCGTCCGTTGGAGACTGACTACCGAGAAGTACGGCGACCACTCGGGAACCTGCCGCCCATTTTTGGGCGAGTTGCCGAACTTCGGGGGTGATGCGGCGGTTGGTGTGCGGTGTCCGGCCGTTTCGGAGCCGTGCCCGGTTCCCTCGCCCGTCGGGGTGGAAGCGGCCCGCTGCTGCCCCGTGGTCAGGTCCTGATGAGCATGGCGACCCCGACGAGGTAGACCACGAGGATCGCGATTCCCTCGAAACCGATGCCCCTGCTCTGCCGCCGGATGAGCCCGGCGGCGACCAGCAGGTTCAGGATGATTCCCACGCCGACGACGAGGACGACTTCCGGGCCCATGGCGGAGTAGATCGTCCCTTCCCGGTAGACGATGTCGGAGACGGTCAGGAACAACATGTCGAAGCCGTTGCCGCCGATGATGTCGCCGATCGCCAGGTGCAGTGCGCGGATGCGTACCGCGTAGAGCACGGTGACCAGTTCCGGCAGCGAGGTGATGGTCCCGGTGACGAGCGCGCCCACCACACCGCCGGAGAGTCCGGTCTGCTCGGCCACGACCAGTCCCGCCTGGCCCACGGCGTAACCGGTGACCGACACCATCGCGGCCAGGAGTGCGAAGACCAGCCACATACGGCGCAGTGACTCGCCGGGGCGCTCCGACTCGGGGCCGGGGACATCGGGGCGGGTGAGGTGGGTCTGGGTGACTTTCCACAGCGGCTTCTCACGCACTGTGCGGGACAGTCGCAGCCAGTACCAGTAGAGGAAGACCAGCAGCAGGGAGACCGGATGGGTGCCCGCGACGGTGAACTGCGGTCCCGATCCGGCGACCAGCACCGTGGCGAGCATGATGGACAGGCTGATGGGCGCCAGCAGGTTCGGCAGTGAGGCCGCGGCGTGTTCCAGGTTGCCGCTGCGGTAGGCCAGGTCGGCGAGCGCGATGAACGTCGTCTGCAGCGCGATGCCGCCGAGCGCGTTGTTCATCGCGAACGCCGCGTCGCCCTCGACCGCGCCGAGGATGCTGGTGATCAGACCGGGCAGCGAGGTCACCGAACCGATCAGGACGATTCCGGCCATTGTCTCGCCGATGCCGGTCCGGTCGGCGAGGCGGTCGGCGAGGCGGGTGAAGGGGCCGCCCGACACGACCAGGACCACCACCGCCGACAGCAGTACCGCGACGCTGAGCGGTAGCGGCCAACCGTCCATCCATTGCCTCCCTGTCCCCACGGCGCGCCGCGAGGCTCCTACCCACGTGTCGCAACTGATGCCTCGACCGCGGCGCCGGTTGCGGAACTCCTGGTCCGGGAGACGGCCACGGTTCCGCGCTGCCGGGCTCGAACACACACGTGGTCCGGAAGCAAGATCATCCACAGGTGTCGGCCAAGCCTGTGGATAACTTGTGGATATCTATCTGTGGACTTTCTTCTGTACACAGCCAGTGGACGGTGTTTTTGCAGTTCAAGCCCTATGATCACGGGGCTTGGAAAAGTTATCCACAGGCTGCGTGCACAGGTTATCCCCAAGTAGACGCCAGTCATCCACAGGATGTCCCCAGGTTTATCCACAGGCTGCTTTGCGAGTGTCGGTGGAAATGGCGAGAATCCTGGTTCGGGCATGTCACGTTCAGGCATGTAGTCAGCCGGGGGGAAGCCATGAGCGTCGACCATCCAGCGGAGGAGGGCGGGTACGACCGGACCCCGCCCCACGACATCATGGCCGAGCAGTGCGTCCTCGGCGGCATGCTCCTGTCCAAGGAGGCCATCACCCAGGTCGTCGAGATCGTGCGCTCGGTGGACTTCTACCGCCCGGCCCACCAGACCATCTACGACACGATCGTCGACCTGTTCTCCCGAGGTGAGCCGGTCGACGCGATCTCGGTCAACGCCGAACTCACCAAACGCGGCGAGATCACCCGGGTGGGCGGTGCCCCCTACCTGCACACCCTCACCGACACCGTCCCCACCGCGGCCAACGCCGGATACTACGCGCGCATCGTCGCCGACCGCGCGGTCCTGCGCCGCCTGGTCGAGGCGGGCACCCGTATCGCGCAGATCGGCTACTCCGGTGACGGGGAGGTCGACGACCTCGTCGACCGCGCCCAGGCCGAGATCTACCGGGTGGCCGAGAAACGTACCGGTGAGGACTACCTGCCGCTCAGCGACATCATGCCGGGCGCGCTGGACGAACTGGAGGCGATCTCCTCCCACGACGACACCCTGACCGGTGTCCCCACCGGCTTCACCGACTTCGACGCCCTCTCCAACGGCCTGCACCCGGGACAGATGATCATCATCGCGGCCCGTCCCGCGGTGGGAAAGTCCACCCTGGCTCTCGACTTCGCCCGGGCCGCAGCGATCAAACACCAGTTGACCACCGTCTTCTTCAGCCTGGAGATGGGACGCAACGAGATCGTCATGCGGCTGTTGTCGGCCGAGGCGCGGGTCCCGCTGCACACCATGCGTTCGGGCATGATGACCGACGACGACTGGGCGCGGCTGGCGCGGCGCATGGGCGAGGTCGCCGGGGCGCCGCTGTTCATCGACGACTCGCCGAACCTGTCGATGATGGAGATCCGGGCCAAGTGCCGCAGGCTCAAGCAGCAGCACGACCTGAAGCTCGTCATCGTCGACTACCTGCAGCTGATGAGTTCCACCGGCCGGGTGGAGAGCCGCCAGCAGGAGGTCTCCGAGATGTCCCGGTCGTTGAAGCTCCTCGCCAAGGAACTTGAGGTCCCCGTGGTCGCGCTGTCCCAGCTCAACCGCGGTCCCGAACAGCGAACCGACAAAAAACCCCAGGTCAGCGACCTACGTGAATCGGGTTGTCTCACCGCCGACACCAGGGTGCTGCGCGCGGACACCGGCGCCGAGGTGACCATGGGCGAACTGTTCGCCCGCGGTGAGCGCAACATCCCGGTCTGGTCCCTCGACGAGCGGCTGAGGCTGGTGCCGCGCACCATGACCCACGTGTTCTCCAGCGGCAGGAAGCAGACGTACCGGCTGCGCCTGGCATCCGGACGCGAGGTCACCGCCTCCGCCAACCACCCCTTCCTCACCCACGACGGCTGGCGGCCCCTGGCCGACCTGTCGACCGGCACCAGACTCGCGGTGCCCCGGCACGTTCCCGGACCACAACGGACCGACGAACGGCCTGACGACGAAGTTGTCCTGCTCGCCCGGCTGGCTCGACAGGAGGCGGCCGTTCCTGACGGGGTGTTCGGACTCCCCACCGGACGCCTCGCGCTCTTCCTGCGACGGCTGTGGGCGGAGGGCGGCTCGGTGTGCTGGGACGAGACCACTGGACAGGCGCGGATCGACTATGTGTCGGCGGACCGCCGGCTCCTCGACGGCATGGCGCGGCTGCTGCTGCGGTGGGGCGTGGTGGCCCGGATCGCTCCGGTCGCTGACCGTGGATACCGGTTGTCCGTCGCCGAGGAGGACGATCAGCGGCGTTTCCTGGAGGGGATCGGCGGCGACGGGGCGCAGCGGACGCAGGTGCGTCACTGCCTGGACCGGCTGCGCGGGCGTGGAGCGGCCCCGGTCCCGGATCCGCGTTCTTCGGGGGTCTGGGAGTTGGTCCGTGAGGCTCTCCGGGAACCCGTGACCGAGCTGTCCCCCGGCGCACGGCCGCGGGGCGGGGGCGCAACCGCGGGGACGCTCACCCGTGGGCGGAGACGGCTGGGACGGGTCGCCGCGGTCCTCGAGGGCGCCGACCTGGAGATGCTGGCGGTCAACGACGTCTTCTGGGACGAGATCGCCGAGATCGAGCCGCTCGGTGAGCAGGAGGTCTACGACGCCACGGTGGTGGGGACCCACAACTTCGTGGCGAACGGGATCAGCGTCCACAACTCCATCGAGCAGGACGCCGACATGGTCATCCTGCTCTACCGCGAGGACGTGCACGAGAAGGAGTCGCCGCGTGCGGGTGAGGCCGACCTGATCGTGGCCAAGCACCGCAACGGCCCCACGGCCACGGTCACGGTGGCGTTCCAGGGCCACTACAGCCGCTTTGTCGACATGGCTCCGGGGTAACCGCGAGCGGCTCGGGAGTCCGGTGCTCCCCGCCGTGCGGGGAGCGTCGGCGTACTCGCCCCCACCGAGGTGAACCGTTCGGATCCTCCCCGGCAGAGTGGCGGAGGGCAGAAGCGCCGAGGCGCCGCCGAACACCCGCCGCCGAGCACTGACGCTCACACGGCCGCGGTCGCGCGGCCAAAGGTGCGGGAACCGCGTTCGCGGTCCACAGCGAGTGCGTGTGGGGGGCCGACCAGACACTGGTCGGCCCCCCACACGCTCAGGCGGTCGGGCTGCTCAACTCCACCGCGCCTGCGGGCGCATACGTCCGGTGCTGTCGGGCAGGAGGACCCAGGTCATTCGCGGCTGGTGCGAGAGGGCCCCCGCCTCGGCGGCGTCACGCTGCGGCGGCACGAACGTCGCGGTGTGACGCGTGGTACCAGCCACGCGGGTCGGTCGACGACGGCGCCGGGTCTGGGACGGACGGGTGGTCGATGGCGCCTTGCTCACGGGTCGAGTCATGACGTCACCCCCTAGTTCAATCAGACGATGAGTCAAGTTAACCTTCCGTTCACTTTCAAGTCAAGCTGGATCTACTGTGATGTGTAGTGCATCCACTGTGACGGGTAATGTCCGGGAAAACGACGGAGCGCCCGCCGGTGGCGGGCGCTCCGTCGATGTGGACCGCGCGGTGGCCGGATCACTACTTGTCGGGGAAGATCAGACCGACCACCTCGAGGTAGAGCTGCTCCGGATAGGGGATGAACTCGATCTTGCTGAGGGCCTGGTCCTGACCGGCGGACTCCATGACAAACGTGCCGTAGCCCAGGAGGCGCCCCAGGAGCGTGCGTTCGAAGCGCATGTCGGTCACCTTGCCCAGCGGCATCATGTTGACCTGCCGGGTGATCAGGCCGCTGGTTCCGAGCAGACGCGCGGAGGTGATGACGAAGTAGTCGACCGACCACTCCGCGACCTTCCACACGAACCACACCAGTACCAGCAGCCACAGCCACCAGATGACCGCCAGTACGGCTCCACCCGTCACGATCGCGGTGTTGCTCAGTATTCCTGCGGCGATCAGGCTGCCCAGCACAATCCCGACCGGCCCCAGCAGAACGGCCGGGTGCCGACGGATCGTGATGACCTGCTGCTCGTGTGGAAGCAGATAGCGGTTGACCGACGCGGGTGCGGAGTCACCCGGTGTTACGAGCTTCATCCGGGCTCACGCCCCTCACAGCAGGATGGTGTTCACGAAAGTGGAGAGGGAGTTGGCGGCGCCACCCAGACCGGCGAAGACGTTCAGAACCAGGTTTCCCACGGTTGCCGGCTGGGTCAGTAGATAGAAGATGACGAAGGCAATGAGGGCGTACCCCAGCCATTTTTTCAACTTTGCCGGCATGAACGCACTCCCCACTAGAGCGTGAAGACCCACTGACCCACCACGATTGTTGCATCGGGGACCGGCCGCGTAAAGACAGAGGTCCGTTACCGGCGTGCCGTCCCAGGTCGTGGGGTTGCGGTCAGGACTGTTCGCGGGGATTTGGTCAGCGCTGTTCCGACAGGGCCAGGGCGAGGACCTTCAGGTGCTGACGCGCGATCCGCTCGACCAGGTCCGGGCTGGCGTGGCCGACCACGTCCTGCGCGCCGTGCCGCGCGGCGTCGATGCAGCGGGACACGGTGGACTCCGGGTGCACGTCCTTGAACTCGGCGCTGAGTCGCGTGGCGACGGAGGCGAGGTCGCGCGGGGTCGCGTCGTGCGTCTGGGACATGTCACTCCTCGGGAAGACAAAGAGCGGTCGCGGCGCTCTGGCGCGCCCCAAGCGGCGGTCGCCGACTCGGGGGCGGGCGTGGTGTCGGTCGGCGCAGTGCGCGGGCGGCTGTTGCCGGGCCGCGGGCACCAGGTCAGGTTCTGTGTGGGTGGGTGAGAGAGATCACTGCTTTTCGGTTGGTCAAGTCGGGGATTATTGGGTGTTCGGAACTAGCATCACCACAACGTGTCACGCGCGTATCTCAAGATGAATTCGAGTGACATAAGAAACTTCCGTCCACGCCACCACCAGAATCACCTCAGGTTTTGGGTAAGAAACCCTCATTCCCACTTTGTGGAGAAACAAAACCGGATGTTTCACTACTGATACGGGAGACGGGGGTAGGGGGCCCGGACGTCAGACCGAGCCGTACAGCCGGTCACCCGCGTCGCCGAGCCCCGGCACGATGAAGCCCCGTTCGTCGAGCTGTCGGTCGACGGCCGCCGTGACCACACGGAGTTGCAGGTCGCTGCGCTCGTCGAGCACCTTTCCGAGTTCGGTGCGCAGGTGCTCCAGCCCCTCGGGGGCAGCCAGCAGGCAGATGGCGGTGATGTGGTCGGCGCCCCGGTCGACGAGGAGTCTCATGGCCGCCGCCAGGGTTCCGCCCGTGGCCAGCATCGGGTCGAGCACGTAGCACTGCCGCTCGGCGAGATCTTGGGGCAGGCGGTCCGCGTAGGTGACGGGCTGCAGGGTCTCCTCGTCGCGCGCCATCCCCAGGAATCCCACCTCGGCTGTTGGCAGCAGCCGAGTCATGCCGTCCAGCATGCCCAGTCCCGCGCGCAGGATCGGAACGACCAGAGGAGTCGGGCGGGAGAGCTGTACCCCCGGCGCCTCGGTCAGTGGTGTCCGCACGGTGACCTCGGAGACGCGGACCTCCCTGGTCGCCTCGTAGGCCAGGAGGGTGACCAGTTCCTCGGCCAGTCGGCGAAAGGTGGGGGAATCGGTGCGCGCATCCCGTAGCGTCGTGAGTTTGTGGGCGACGAGCGGGTGGTCTGCGACGAAGATCTCCATGGCAGATCAAACTACCGTTTCGGTCCTCCGCTAACACGCCTCCCGGACGAAGCGTTTCTCACCAGGGCTTTCACGAAAGGTGGTGGCGGAGGTCCGTAGAGTCACCGCGGGAGGGCGCGGCCAACCGGCAGGATCGCGTTCTGCTCCGGATGGGCGGTCCGTTCTAATAGGAGACGTGAGCGCGGACTTCTACAACGGACAGACCTCTCCAGAGGGAGGGCGGGGCGTGGACGAAGGCGCCCGTTTCGGTGACGAGGCAAGAGACGATCTGCGATTCTGGTCCGATCAGGGCCAGCCGGGTGGAGCGACGATGACGGAACTCGAACTGGATGACGACGGCTCGGGCGACTTCGCCGCCGTCGCCTACCGCGAAGAAGACTACTGGGATGTCGACCTGCTTCCGGTCGCGCTGACCCGCGACATCAGAGGGCTGCTGCACGCGCTGCGCCAGCAGCCGAGCATCAGCGGTGCGATCGGTCTGGTCTCGGTGGCCGACGACTTCTTCATCCTCGCCCGTGTCTACGGGCGCGACACCGTCAGCCTCTTCCTGTCCGACGTCACGGCCTCAGCCGACTGGAAGGTCGCCCGCGACGTCCTGGAGTACCTGGACATCGACATTCCTGACGAGGAGGACGTGGACCAGGTGCTGCCCGCGGGCGACATGTCGATCCTGGCCGACCTCGGACTGGACGAGATGGAGCTGGGTGCGCTGGCCGGCGATCTCGACCTGTATCCGGACGAGGTTTTGGCCAGTATCTCCGAACGCCTGGGTTTTCAGGCGGCTTTCCAACGCGCGCTGGATGCGATGGGGTAGAGCCAGCGCGGTGGGCGTACCGCCCCTGACCGCACGTGTCCGAAGGAGAGCAGTAGACAGGAGTCCGGGGTGCCGGTTTTCGCAGCGGTCTTCTCCCGTTCGTGGGACGGGTGGACGGGGACCGAGGTCGATTTGGCGGATCTCGACGGGATCGACGACGTCGCCGATCTGATGCGCGACGCCGTCGCGGCCATGGACGCTGACGAGGCCGCCGTGGTGTTGCTGGCAGAGGCCGATGACGAGTGGTTCGGGATCGTCCGGATCGACGACAACAACGACCCTCGGGTCTTCCTGTCGGACACGCGGGTGGTGCACAACCACCCCACCGCCCAACTGTTCCTGGAGAGCGACCCCGTTCCGGAAACGGAGGAGGAACCGGAGGGCACCGGGCAGACGCCCTACCCCGATCCCGTGGGGGACACCGAACTGCTCGCCGACCTCGGCACCCCGGGCGATGAGTTGCTCGCGTTGACCCTGCGCGAGGGGCTGCTGCCCGCGGACGCGCTCACCACCGTCGCCGACCGTGCGGGGTTCGCCGAGCCGCTGGACGAGCTGCGGGCGTGAGCACGGGACGGACGGGGGTCGACGCCGCGCTGCGCCTGGCGCTGGAGGAGGCCCGCAGGACCGCCTCCAGCGGCGACGTTCCCGTGGGCGCCGTCGTGCTCGACCCGGACGGGGCGGTCATCGGGGCCGGGCACAACGAACGCGAGGCCACCGGCGACCCCACCGCGCACGCCGAGGTGCTGGCCCTGCGCGCGGCCGCCCGGCGGGTGGGGCGGTGGCGGCTGAGCGGCTGCACCCTGGCGGTCACCCTGGAGCCGTGCACGATGTGCGCGGGCGCGACCGTGCTGGCCCGGGTGGAACGGCTGGTCTACGGCGCCCGCGACGCCAAGGCCGGAGCGGTGGGGTCGCTGTGGGACGTGGTCCGCGACCGCCGCCTCAACCACCGGCCCGAGGTCATCCCCCCGGACCTGGTCGATCCGCGACTGGCCGACGAATGCGGCCGGCTGCTTGTCGAGTTCTTTGCACACCGCCGTGTCCGGTAGAGTTGTCCGCGGTGGAGTCGCATAGCGGCCGAGTGCGCGCGCCTCGAAAGCGCGTGAGGGGAGACCCTCCGTGGGTTCAAATCCCACCTCCACCGCGAGCAGAAGCCCCAAGCTGCGAAGACGCAGCTTGGGGCTTCTCTGTGTCACGGGGAGGATTCCGAGCGGCCCCAGCCCAGATGATCTTGACAGCAGCGGGAACCGGAACGCGGTGGTTTCTGGTGTTCGGTGCAAGTGGGTGTTTGTGCTGGGCAGGGGGTCGTGGTGGCGAGGCCGGGTGTGTCGGCGTTGGGGCACCGGCAGGTGCTGGAGAATCTGTGGGGTGGTGGGCGCACGGTCACCGAGATCGCCGAGGTGTTGGCGGTGAGTGCCTCCACGGTGTGTCGGGAGTTGGACCGTAACCACTCGGGGCGGCACGGGACGAAGAATCCTCTGCCGGCCCTGTTGGCGACCGGCGGCGTCGGCGTTACCGGCCGGGGGTCGGGCCATATGGGCGCAGCGGCGGGTGGAGAAGCGGACGCGGCGGGCGCGGTGAGCGTCGCAGGCAGTCGCGTCAGGTGCGCGCGGGGCGGGGAACAAGTCCTGGACGCGCGGGCTGCGCATTTCGGAGCGGGCGGCCGAGACCGCTGACCGGGCGGCTCCGGGGCACTGGGAGGATGATCTGCTGATCGGCTGTCAGGGCCGTTCGGCGATCATCACTCTGGTGGAGCGTCACACCCGGTATGTGCCGCTGGGCGCGCTGCCCCACGGGCGTGATGCGGTCTCGGCCGCTGAGGCGTTGACGGGGGTGGCTGAGCGGCTGCCCGGCCATCTGCGTCGGTCTCTGGTCTGGGACCAGGGGATGGAGATGGCCGAGCATGCCCGTTTCACCGTGGCCACCGGGTGTCCGGTGTTCTTCTGCGATCCGCACTCGCCCTGGCAGCGCGGCTCCAACGAGAACACCAACCGGTTGCTGCGTCAGTACTTTCCCAAGGGGGTGTTCGACTTCGCCGCCATCGACCAGGGCGGGCTGGACCGGGTCGCTCGTGAACTCAACACCCGTCCTCGCCAGACTCTGGGGTGGGACACCCCGGCCCAACGCCCCAACCAGTTTCTGGCCACCGGCTAACCCACTTGCACTCACCAGTGACGTCAAGCGGCACGCATGGAGCGCCAGAAACTTCTCCAGAGCGATCCCGAGGTTCTGGCGGTTGTGGACGAAAGCGCGCCACTCCGCCATCCAACTACTCCCGTTCAGCGCTGGCCTCCACGCCTCTATGGGATCAGGATTTGTCATCCTGGACTACGCGGATGAACTCGACCCTTCACTTGTCTACCTGGAAGGACGCACCGGAGGAACCTTCCTGGAGAAGCCGGAGGAGCTTGATGACTGCCGAAGGGTCTTCGCCTCCCTCGTGCGTTCAGCCCTTAGTGAGACTGAGGCACTCAAGGCGCCCAAGAAGCTGCTGACCGAACTTTGATGGTGGGGTTCTCGTGGGGCGCCGGGTGTACGGAGGCTTCGGGCCGGTCCCGGACCGGCCGACCGGTCCAGGGCATTCCAGCCCAACCCCCACAGCGGGACACCACCGACTGCCGGTGGCCGGTCGAGGCGCCCTTGGCGCCGAGTCCGGACACGGCCCCACCCACACGATCGCTGAAGCCCCCACCGTCGATCGACACTGACCTACTCCGCCGGGTCACTCCACGGAGCCTGCACCTGCTCAGGAGAGCGGCCCCGGCGCGCCAGCAGAGCCCGACCCGGAGGAAGCCTGCGCGACGCCACCCCGTTGGCGAGACGCCCCTCCATCCGGTCTCCGGAGAACAGCATGGCCGGGGTCGCCGTGTCGCTGAGGGTCTGCAGCAGCGGCTCGTACATCGCCCGCGCGGCGCCGCCCGTGCGGCGCGCCACGACCAGGTGCAGACCCAGGTCCCGGCCCTGCGGCAGGAACTCCACGAGCGGCGCCAGCGGGTTGCCGGTGCGGTTGCCGACCAGGTCCAGGTCGTCCACGACCACGAAGATCTCCAGACCCTTCCACCAACTGCGCTCCCGCAACTGCTTCGGGGTGACGTCCGGACCCGGCAGCCGCTTCCTGATCGAGTTCGCCAACTCGGTGGCGGCGGCCTGGGTGTGCTGCGGCCCGGTGCAGTAGGCCAGAAGGTGCTTCTCCCCCACCAGCCCCAGGTGGGCGCGGCGGTAGTCGACCAGCACGATCCCCACATCCTCGGGGGGACGCGACGCGACCTGCCGCAGCAGGGCGCGCAGCAGCGTGCTCTTCCCGGTCTGCGGGTCGCCGTAGACCAGCAGGTGCGGCTCGTCGTCGAGGGACAGTCGCACCGGCGCCAGGTCGCGTTCGCCCATGCCCAGCACCAGGTCCGAACCCCGGTGGCCGCGCAGCAGTTCCGCCAGCTCCACCCGGTCGGGCAGAGTCCGGACTGTCGGCACCCGCCTGCTCGGCCAGCGTTCGGTGATCCGCCGGACCAGGTCGCGAATTCCCTCGCCGCCCAGGTCCTCGGCGTCGGCCTGCCCGTCCAGGCGGGGAAGCGCGATCTGCGCCATGTTCTCGTCGGACAGCAGCGCCCGGCCCGGCACGTCCTTCGGCAGCTCCTCAGCTTTCTTCCGCGCGATCTGGGAGTCGAACGGGTCGCTGAGCCGAAACTCCAGCCGTCCGCCGAACAGCGCCTGGAGTTTGGCGCGGATCTGCGAGTTGGCCGCACCCGTCAGCACGGTGTGCACGCCCAGGGACGGACCGCGCGAGGCGATGTCGACCACGGCGTCGTCGGCGTCCTCCACGTTCTCGCGCACCGACGCCCAGCCGTCGATCAGCAGGAACACGTCGGCGAAGACGCTGCGGGGCACCGTGCCGTCAGCGCGCGCCCGGCGCAGCGCCGCAGGTGAGTCCAACCGGAACCGGCGGAATATGCGCTCGCGTTCGTCGAGCAGGCGGCGCACGTCCGCCAGCACCCGCCGCACCCGTTCGGGGTCGGAGCGTCCGGCGATGCCCGCCACGTGCGGCAGTGCCTCCAACGCGGCCAGCGAGCCGCCGCCGAAGTCGACGCCGTAGACCGCGATCCGCCCGGGCGGGTACCGCCACGCCAGGCTCGCGATCATCGTGCGCAGCAGGGTGGACTTGCCCGACTGGGGGCCGCCCAGCACGATGACGTTGCCCTCCCCGCCGGTGAAGTCCAGAACCGTGGGCTCCTGACGCTGCTCGCGCGGGGTGTCGGTGAGCCCCACCACGGCCAGCGCCTCGGCCGGGTCGGGTTCGGCCGGACCGCTCTCGTCCTCGGGGGCGGTGGTCCGTGCCAGCAGTCCGTCCAGCGGAAGCGCGGGCGGCAGCGGCGGCAGCCACACCGGCCGCACCCGCTCCGCGTCCGCGGCCCGCAACCGCTCCACCGCCACCTGGAGGGTGCTGCGCTTCTCCCCCGTCTCCTTCGGTTGCTCCGCGACCCGCGACGCCACGGCCGTGGCGAGCGAGTCCAGCGCGTCGAGGGTGTGCAGGCCGTTGTAGGAGATCAGCGGGACCACCGACTCGGCCTCGGGTTCGTCGTCGCCGGGCGGCTGGTAGGGCTGGGAGACCATGGCGGCCTTGAACCGCTCGAACACGGAGGTGTCGACCTTCAGGTACCCCGATCCCGGGTCGGGCGGCAGGTGGTAGGCGTCGACCACCCCGATGGCCTCGCGGCTCTCGGCCTCGGAGAAGGTGCGCAACCCGATCCGGTAGGACAGGTGCGACTCCAGGCCCCTGATCTTGCCGGACTCCAGGCGCTGGGTGGCCAGCAGCAGGTGCACGCCGATGGAGCGGCCGATGCGTCCGATGGCGATGAACAGTTCGGCGAAGTCGGGGTGGGCGGTGAGCAGTTCGGAGAACTCGTCGATGATGACGAGCAGGTGCGGAAGCGGAGGCATGTCGGTGCGCCCCGAGTCGCGCAGCGCCTCGTAGGCGTGCACGTTCGGCAGGTTCCCGTACTCCTTGAGGACCTGCTGACGGCGGGTGAGCTCCCCGAACATCGCCTCGCGGAAGCGCAGCACCAGCGTGTCGTCGTCGGCCAGGTTGGTGATCAGCCCGGCGCTGTGCGGCAGCGGATCGGTGTCGGCGAACGTCGCACCGCCCTTGAAGTCGACCAGCAGCAGGGCGAGCTGTTCGGGCGGGTGGTTGATCACCAGGGACGCCACCAGGGTGCGCAGCATCTCCGACTTGCCGGAGCCGGTGGCGCCGACGACGAGGCCGTGCGGGCCCATGCCGCCGAACGCCGACTCCTTCAGGTCCAGCAGCACGGGTGTGCCGTTGGGGCCCACGCCGATGGGCACGCGCAGGAAGTCACTCTGGCTGCGCCGCCGCCACGTCCTCGCGGGGTCGAGGCGGGCGACGTCGGGCACGCCCAGGATCTCGGCGAGGCCGACCGTGGAGTGCAGGGCGTCGGCGGTGTCGTCGGCGGACAGCCGCAGCGGCGCCAGGACGCGGGCCAGCGTGGTCAGGCGGGCGACGCTGGAGCGGTCCGCGACGCCCGACAGCGGCACGTGCCCGGTCTCGGGGGAGGGGCCGAGGTCTTCGTCGAGGGAGCCGTCGGCCTCGACGAGCAGCCGCAGGTCGACCGCCTCGGGCTCCTCGCGCCGGTCACCGACCAGCACGACGACGTGGATGCCCAGGTCGGCCAGGGAGGTCACGGGTGGTTCGGCGGACAGCCCGGACAGCGTCGACTGGTACTCGCCGTCGACGACGATGACGAGTCGGCTGGTGCCGGGGCCGGGGGGACGGCCGTGCCGCCGCTGCCACTCGACGGTGCGCCGCTCGATCTCGGCTTCGAGCAGTTCGGCGAACTCCACGGTGTTGTTCGCGACCAGCCGGGCGGGCAGCGGGCCGTCGGTGAGGTTCTCGGCGGTGTTGTGCGGCAGCCACTTGACCCAGTCCCACTCGGCGAGCAGCCGGGAGTGCCGGACCACGCCCAGGCGCACGTCCTCGGGCGCGGAGAAGGTGACGAGCTGGGCGGCGAGGGAACGGGCGAGGGAGCGCCCCGCGGCGCGGTCCCCGACGACCGACACCACGCCCAGGTCACGCAGCGGCAGCACCAGCGGCTCCTCGGGGACCTCGGCGTAGAGGCCCACGAGCTGCTCGGCGATACCCCGGCAGACGGGGTCGTAGACGAGCAGCGGGTTGGAGTCGTCCACGCGCAGACTCAGCGGCCGGGCCAGGGGGCGAACCCCCTCGCCGACGCGCAGGTGCAGGAAGTCGGAGTCGGAGGCGCGCCGCTCCCACCGCCGTGCGGGCAGCCGGGCGGTTTCGGGGAGGAACGCGGGGGCGGGGTGGCGGAACGCGTTCGCGCGGCGCTGCGTGGCGGCCACGTCCCGGATGGTCTCGCGGAGCTGGTCGAGGTAGTCGAGGTAGCGTTCGCGCTGCTCCCGGATGCGTCGGCGGGGGCCGTTCTGCTGGGTGACGAACATGACGACGCCCACCGCGACGCTGGCCAGCATGATCATCAGTCCGGCGGCGGCGTACAGGGGCCGGTTGCCCATGGTGATCGTCATGAGCAGTGACCCCGAGCCGGTGATGATCGGCATGATGATCATCGCCGTGGAGCTGGTCGCCGGAGGGTTCTCCGGAAGCTGCGGAGGAGAGGCGATGACCAGCGGGCCTTCGCCTGGGTCGGGAACCGGGTGCCGCGCGGGACGCTGCACCGGCGTCGTCGTCACAGGGAATCCCTTTCCTTGCCGGGGAAGAATGGGGCGTGCTGTTGCTACGGTGATGGTTCCGTACAATCCGCACAAAGCATAATTCTGTGCGTTATCGCCGGTGGGCGCTGACTAATCGGTCACTGTCTCGACGATGGGTGGAAAGTCGTGAGCGGATACTGCCGGGTGACGATCACGGGACCTGAGCGGTGGGCTGATCTCGCCCTGCCCAGTGGGGTTCCGGTGGCGTCCCTGATTCCGCAGGTGCTTCGGGTCTGCTCTCCCGAAACGGAGGGGACCGAACCCGCCAGATGGGCGCTGACCACGGTCGACGGTGCCATTGTCACACCTGAGGAGACCCTTTCCGGAGCGGGTGTTCTGGACGGGGACGTGCTGCTGCTGCGCCGCGACCTCCGCCGCGAGCGCCCCGCGCGTATTGATGACGTGCGCGGAGCCGTCGAGGACCGGGTGGACGAGACCGCGCGGATCTGGCGTCCGCGGACGACATTCACTTTCGGAGTGCTGTTGGCCGCAATCGGCCCCCTTCTGGTCTTGACAGCGATGCTTTTTGTCCGTCCGTCGATGGTGAATTTGGCGGTCGCGCCGGCGGGAATGCTGTTCTCGCTCGGCGGGATGTGGGTGGCGTGCCGCCGGTCCATGTGGGTCTCCGCGCACGCCCTGCTGGTGACGGCCGGGGCTTGGGGGGCGTTGAGCGCGGCGCTTCCGGTGCCGGTGGTCGCCGAGGACCCCGCGCCGGCCGTGGTGGCGGTGTTCGCCTGCGTGGGCCTGCTGGTCGTGGCGGTGTGGGGGTGGCGGATCAACCCGCTGGCGCTGCCGTACCTGTCGGGACTGGCGCTGATCACGGTCGCGGTCGGGACCGCGTGCGCGGTGAGCCTGTTCACCGACGTCACCCAGGCGGTCCGGGGCCTGGCGCTGCTGTTGGCGGTGTGCGTGGGCGTGCTGCCGAGGATCGCGCTGGCCATGGGAGGACTGTCGAACCTGGACTACGAGGTCCGCCACTCGGGCTCCACCGGAACCGAACGGTTCGAGGAGAGCCTGCGCGACAGCGATCTGCTGCTGCTCGGCGCGGTGATCGGCGCGGCGGTCGCGGCCGCCGCCACCGTTCCCCTGCTGGCGTACGCGGGCGACGGGCTGCCCGACCTGGTGGTGGCCGCACTCGTCGGACTGCTGCTGATCATGCGTTCGCGGTTCTTCGACCGGGTGAGCCACGTGCTGCCGCTGCGTCTGGGCGGGGTGCTGTCGCTGGCGGTGGTCGGTGTCGCCGCGGTGACGGACCGCCTGCCGGTGCTGCTGCCGTGGCTTTCGGGCATCGCCCTGGTGGCCGGGGTGGCGGTCGCGGCGATCAGTTGGATCGACCTGCCCGACGTGCCCCGCGCCAGCCTGCGCCGCCTCCTCAACGGCGTGGAGATCGCGGTGGTGATGGGCCTGTGCGTGGCCCTGGCCTGGGCGATGGGCCTGTTCGGCCTGGTGGCGACGCTGGCGGGGTGAGCGTCGTGGCGACCGCGGCACCAGGAGCGGTGCTCCGCGTTTCAAGCACTGATACCGGTCATCGCCTGTGAGAGGAGTCTTCGATTATGTCTGGTGGTCGGCGTTCGCGGTGGGTGTGGCCGGTGGCGGGGGTGGCGGCTGTGGCGGTCACGGCCCTGGGAGCGGTGGTGTGGTTGGGCAGGGATGTCGAGCACACCACTGCCGGGCCGCTCGGTGAGGAGTTGGCTGTTCCGGCTTCGGTGAGCGAGGTGGGGTGGACGTGGCGGCCTCCGGAGGATGCCCGGGTTTACCGGGTCTATCGGGGGACGGCCGGGATGGTGGTGGCCTTGGACGACGGGGTGGTGGCCGTGCACGGGCGGACCGGTGAGGAGTTGTGGCGGTACCGCCGTACTGACGGGGTGGTGGCCTCGGGGGTGACGCCGGACGGGAGCAGCGTCGTGGTGGCCTTCCGTGTCGGCGGTTCCTCGGGTTCTGAGGGCCGGTTGCTCGTGCTGGACGCGGCCACCGGAGAGGTTCGACACCGACACGAGTTCTCCCTGTCTGGAGGCGAAAGGGGCAGTACGGCGGAAGAGTTGGCCGCGCTGCCGGAGGTGCGGATGCTCACTTCGTCGGTGCGGGTGGTACCCGATGGCACGGACCTGGTGGGTTATGCCCTGGAGAGCAACGAGGAGGTGTGGCGGTTCGCCGCGCCGCCCGAGTGCGGCCACGGCCCGGCCACCTCTGCCGGTGATGGTTGGGGCACGTTGTTCCACTCCGAGGTGGTGGTGGTTCCGCTGGTGTGTGTGCCCGGGGTGGACGACATCGACGAGGTCGAGCCCAACACGGACCCGGACACCGCGTCTTTGGTGGTGGCTTTGGACGCCGAGACCGGGCGGGAGGTCTGGCGGCACGAGAACACCGGGGACGCCGGGGACACCTCGCCCGACCTTCGGGCCTCTGTTGACGGAACCGCTCTCACCATTGCTGAGCGGTTCACAGACGATATGGAGTACGCGTTGTCCGGAGATCGCAGGGTCCTCGACATCGAGACGGGTGAGGTGCTGGTCGAGTCCGTGGAGGAGGTCGCGGGGAAGAGAGACGTCTTCCAGGTTGACGGGGCGGCGGGGACGCTGACCTACTCACTCACCTCAGGTCAGGGCGAGGATGCCGCGGTCGAGTACGGTCAACTCTCCTTCGACGGTGACGTTCTGGCCACCGCGGTCCTGCCCGAGGACGCTGTTGGGAGGGGTCGAGGATTCTACGGGCCGATCAGGAACAACTTCGACCACAGGACAACAGCGGCGGTCCTGGAAGACGGAATCACCGTCCTCACCTGCGACAGAGAATGCAGGACGGCTGACGACCCCGAAGCCGTGCGAATCCAGGGCATGATGCTTCCCTGGGACGGGAGTTCCCCGGAGGGGGGCATCCCCTTGGGCGACCACCTCGACCCCTGGAATCCCAGTCGGACCGACGTCCAGGTCCCCGTTCCAGGAGCGGTTGTCGTCTACCAGACCGACTACGGCCTGGAGATGCTTCTCACGGGAGTCGGCGAAAGATCTCCCCACACCTTTCCTGACACCTCGGAAGCCATCGTGGGGCTCGTGTGACCCGCGCCCCCGTGTACGGCGGCTGTTCGCCCCTGCTCCGGCAAGGGGCCTGTCTGTGATGGTGGGGTTCTCATGAGGTGTCGGGTGTACGGAGGCTGCGGGCTGGCCGATCGGCCCGGGGGTATTCCAGTCCAGCCTTCGCGGTGGGGCGCCACGGGTTGCCGGTGGCCGGTCGAGGCGCCCGGGGCGCCGAGTCCGGACACGACTCCACCCACCTGTGCCCTCCAAGACGACCCCGTGCCACGGGGTACCGGCCTGTGGTGGCGGGTGTCCTCGGTACCGACGGATGCCGGATCGTGGCGGATCTTGGTGTCGCAGACTCCGGAGGTTAGTCGGTCCCCAAATGGCTTTCCAGGATTCTTAAGTGCCTGACCTGTGTGTTTGCCTTTTCTGGGTGGGTGCCCGAGAGATCGGGAGAGAAGTGAGATGGGCGTGGTGTCTCGACGAGGTTGGCTGTGGCTTGGTGCGGGAGCACTGGTCCTGGTGACGGTTCTGGTTCTGGTGGTGGTTGTGGTGCGGGATCGCTTGTCCGCGGGTCTGGTGCACACCACTGCCGCGCCGATGGGGAGTGTGCCGCAGGTTCCCTCAACGGTGGAGGAGGTTGCCTGGACCTGGAGGCTGGAGGAGGGTATGCGGCTGCGGGGGGTGTGGCCCACTGTTGACGGTGCGTTGGTGGAGCTTGAGGACGGGGTGGTCGCTCTTGACACCGAGAGCGGGCAGGAGCGGTGGCGTTACCGGTATCCGGGAGTGGGGATACGCGCGGAGGTCGCGGCCGGCGGGGAGACGGTGGTCATGGTGGTGGAGGAACCCGAGGCCGTGGAGGCGGGAGCCCGCCTGGTGGCGGTTGACAGTTCCACCGGAGAACTGCTCGGTGAAACACGTGTTTCCCCTGATGCTCCGGTCTGGTTTCCCTCCCAGGACTACACCCGGCTTCGGGAGTATCGGCGTCTGACCGGAGTCTCTCGGATCGTCACCGGGGAGTCCGAGGACGCCCCGGTGCTGAGAGCCTATTCGCTGACCGGCCACGAGCCTGTGTGGTCCTACCGCGGGGAAGAGGACTGCGCGCCTTCGCACAGCGGTCTTCCGCTGGTCACGGGATTGGGGGTGCTGCCGGATGTGGTGGTGGTGCCGCTGTTGTGCTCGGAGGGAATCGCGAGTGGAGAGAGCACGGTCGACGACCGCGAACCGATGACTTCCGGAGTCGTGGCTGTGGATGCTGCGACCGGGCAGGTCCTGTGGCGGCGGAACTGGCCCGACAGTTCGACCAGAGCGCTTCCCGCGGACCTGGCGGTTTCTGCCGACCACGGTGTGCTGGTGGTGGATGACAGCCTCCGCAGCGGGGTTCACGTGCTGGATCCGGCCACGGGGGAGGTGGTGGCCGCCGACGTGGAGGGGCTGACGCTGGGGGTGGGAGATGACGCACTGGTGGGCTTCGACTCCTCCTCCTATGTGCGGACGGAGCAGGAGGAGGAAGGGATCAGTTACCGGCGTTGGTCGTTCGACGGCACCGCGACGGCGGAGGTCCGTCTGGAGTTGGACGGGACGCAGTTGCAACGCGAGTTCGACACCCTCACCGAACCTGAGATCTTCCTCCTGGAGGAGGCACTGGTACGCACCGTGCCGTCTGGAAACACAGAGGACCTTCTCGTTCTCCCCTGGGACACCGATCGTCCTGAGCGGCGGATCACCCTGGAGGGCATGGTGTGGGATCCGGGACGCACGTATTTGCACCTGGTGCCTGGAGCACTGATTGTCGAAGGACCTGTCAGCGACGGGGGAGAAGAAGACAACGCCCTCTTCGGACTCAGGTGAGGTACCCCGTGTCGTCGTAATGAAGCCTCTTTCCAGAAGAAATGCCTTGCCTCCTGGGGATCCGCGAAGGACCCGCGCCAACCGCAGCACCCAACCGCAAGACCCCAGTGAGGTGGTCGAGGAGGCACGGGAAGCCAGCAGGACACAGGTGCCAGCGGTATCGTCGGCATCGATTATCGGGGCTTTGGGATGCCTGCTGGCCGGACCATCGCGTTGGCCGTCCTCTCGGTATCCGATTTCCCCGGCTGAATCGCTCTGGGAACCCTGACTCGTCGTCCAGTTTCTTCCGTCCGCTTGTCCTGTCGATGTCACTGTGCGCTAGATTTCGGGTGCGAAAGCGACCATAGGTCCACGAGGGGAGCGGCGCTCTGCTGGAGAAGCGAGGCAGTGTGCGGCAGGTGATGCTTTCCCATCGCCCGGTCCCTGTGGCCGGGCGGAAAAGTCTGGAGAAGGGCGATGACAGAACAGCACAACAGAGCGGGGTACCGCTTCCTCCTCTGGTGTGGGACCGGAATGGCCTCAACCGGTCTGCTGCTCGCGTCAGCAGGTCTCTTCTCTGGTAGGAGGAGGGAACCCGAAGTCTGGTCCTTCGTGCTCTGGGGAGTGCTGGGTGTTGCGGTCGTCGGTCTTCTGATCAGCGCCTACACCCTTTCCAGGAAGAGAGAGGGCAGAGAGGCAGTCCCTCAGGCGGGAGTGGTGCGGCGGTGGGCCTCTCTTGCGTTCCTCAGTTCGGTCGTGCTGTGCCTCGTGAAGTTTCCGAGTGAGAGTTTCTGGTGGACACGGTTCGGTTTTGTGGATCCGGAAGCGCTGTTCGCCTCGGTCACCTGGATGGGAATGGTCGCCGCGACCCTGGGTTTTCTGTTGATCTTGGTCGCGGGCGCCCAGAAGATCCGGCCTTGGCGGCAGTCCCTCACAGGACTGGCGTCCGGAGTCGTGGCTACGGCCGTGGCGGCGGCCGGAGGAGCAGTGGGAACGGTGTACGAAAAGGTGGAGCACACCACCGCCGAAGCCGCCGGGGACCCCGTGGCGGTGCCCGCCTCGGCGGAGAGAGTCGACTGGGTTTGGGAAGCACCGGAAGACGTTGCTGTCCACGACGTCCATCCCGTGCCCAGCGGTGCTCTGGTCGATGCCGGTGACGGAGTGATCTCACTGGACACCGCCACGGGTGAGGAGCGTTGGCGTTACCGAAGGCCTGGGCAGATCGCGCGATTCGCTGTCACCCCGGACGGGCAGAACGTGGTTCTCTCCTACTTCAAGAAGGAGAGAGGATTCCAGACCCGCAGGTTCGTGCTTGATACGCAGAGCGGTCGCCTGCTCGGGAACTATGACATAGGAGTCGGTATCTACCAGGAAGCCGGAGACAACGGTCAAGGAGGACCGGAACTCGACTACCGACAGGTCCAGGGGGTGGAGACCCTGGTTTCGAGAGTACGCGTCATCTCTGACGACGAGCGCGGTGGTCTCTCGGCTCACGACCTGACGGACAACAGTCTCCTCTGGGCGCGGGAAAGCGATCCGCAGTGTGTCGAACAATCCAGATCGGCGCTCGGTGACCTTCTCTTCCAAGCCGTTACGTGCGCGGATGGACTTGAGACCGACAGTGTGAGGGAAAGAACCGAGCACCTGGATTTAACGGAAGCGGAAACCAGGGTGGTGGCGCTGGACGCACTGACCGGTGAGGAGGTGTGGCGCCAGTCCTGGAAGACCAGGTCCTTCTATCCGAGGGTTTTCTTCCCGGGGATCAGGAGGAGTCTTGTCGGCCTTCCCGGATACCAGAGCCCCGGGGAATCCCTTCTCGTGGTTGAGAACACGACCAGAAACTCCTGGGAGACGTCCGGAAAGATCCTGGATCCGCAGAGCGGGGAGGTGCTCGTCGACGAGCTGGGACACGCGTCCGGCGATTCCGGCAACCCGATCCTCCACGCGAGCGGGGATTCACTTGTCGTCGGGGGCGAGGGTGCGTCCTCCGGTGTGGAGATGAGGTCCTTGGACGGGGATACCCAGAGGAGCCTCGCACTTCCCGGACCAGCGGCCGGAGGAGAAGCGGAGATCGCGTTCCTTCCCGGCGCGGTGGCATGGTTGAGCGCCGAAGGAGGGGCGGTCCACATCACACCGTGGTCCGAGGAGGAAGAGGCGAGCTCGGTTGACCTGCACAGTTGGCTGGAGGAGAGAGGTGTAACAGGCCCCTTCGGAATTCGCCCGGCTCCGGGAAGCTTGGTCGTGTACACGAGGAGCAGCGAGCAAGAAGAGGAAGAACCTGAGGGAGGAGTGATACTGGGCCTCTCCTGAGTCTTCCCCACCCGGAAGGCCTTTTTTAGAGCCCTGACACTTTGCGGAGAGTTTTCATCCTGACGCGATACCTGGGGAAACCTCGTACCGGTTTCCCGGGGGCTCTGAAAACCAGGAAGTCCCTGGTTGACGGATTGCTGCTCATGGCAACCACTCAACCAGATGCTCTGTTGCGGTGGAAATTCCCTGACTTCCGCTCCCGTCATCGCGGGAGGAATATGCAGTGGTCACCGTCCGGGACGGACTTTACCACGCAACGCTTTTCTGGCAGGCTGGCTGTCGTTCGTCCGAAGACCGGCGCGTCCTCTGCCGAATACGGTGCTCCCCTGACGGAGCGCAGACCCCGGCCGACTGACAGTGGCCTGCTGGTGTGAAGACTGACCGGGTTACGGATTTTTCCTGGGGCGGTCCGCCGGTCCTCCCACCCTCATGTTGTCGTATTCGTCAGAATTCTCTGCCTGCAGGTTATTGACAATTTTCTCATAGTAAAGATTGTGTTCGTCGAGATAGTCGTCCGCGAAAGACGATCCAGTGGAGAAGGCTCCGCCCGTCCACTGTTCCTCCCTCTTGATAAGGTTTTGGACCTGGCCGATTATTTCCGCTCTTTCTCGGTCTGAAAAAGACTCTTGTATCTCTCTCTCGGTGGCGATGCGGACATCTCCGCTCTCTGTCTCCGCCAGGATCCCCTGGGGGACTTCACTTGTCGAGACAGTTCCGTTCGCAACCATGTGCTCCAGGGTTTTTAGTCTCACGTGGTTCTCGACTATCTCCCTGTTTTCAAGATGGTCGAGAGAAACTCCTCCGTAGCCCTCTGCTTCGGGTTTTATCGAATCATCGAGGGCCATCTTGAGATATTCTGAAGCCCCCACCTTTCCTGAGTTGAAAAGGATTTCACTAGCGAATGAAAGCTCCCTTCCAGGGGGGAGGGATGAGATGATTCCTGCGCCGATGTCGACGCCGAGCTTCCTTGTCTTGTAGGTGTTCTGCCTTGCTTCGTCGGAGTCTCCGAGACGGTCCATGCTCTCGTTGTATATGGCTGCGTCCACAAGCCCTTGAAGGATTCCGGCGGTGCCAGCTGTCGGCCGCTCGCCGCTGGAGGTGTACAAGTACTCTGTGAGTTGGTCGTTGTTGTAGGTGTAGGCCGCAGACTGCAAGAGACCTGTGTACTCCTCGTTTGCGGCAATATACTGGAGGAACCGTACGCGACTCAGTGGATCGACCTGAAGCTCCTCTTCCTCTGAATCCCAGAGCGACCAAGTTCTGAGGGTCTCCCCATCCTCATTCAGAGGAAAGTTATTTCCGTCTTCCGAAGCAAATTCTTCGAGGTAAGTATAGAACACTCCGTAGAGGCTGGCCGAGAGCGACGGATTGACCTGACCAAAAGAAACCTTCTGATTTGTGTACGAATCATCTCCCTCATCGTGTGGAACCGAGTGAACAGTGTCGGTCAGTTTTTCGAACATATCATTCGATGTTGTTATCCGTATCAGACCTGCTGCTGCCTCACCGGCCATGGTCCGCTGGCTCTCGTCAGAGCTCCCCCCGTACTCGCTGATCCAATTGATGAGGTTATGTACAGAGAGCCCTTCGGCCTCCGCCTCATCCGGCCAGTCGTAAGTGAAGAGCCCCTCCATAATCTCTGAGGAGTCGATCTTGTAATCAGATTTGTTGTCTTCGCTGTCGTTCCGGTACTCCGGGTGGTAGAAGCTGTCGGTCAGGATCGCGTGGTTGGCCTCGTTGTTGCGAGTCGAGATGTCGAGGAGAATGCCGGCGTTGTCGTTGAAGAACGCCTCTCCTTCGGGGTGGAGGAACTCCGGAGACGCTCCGGCTCCGACGATGGAGGTCAGGAGAGCCGAGAAGTCCTTTCCACCCATGAGGTCTTCGTCGGAGTGCTCCAGGATGGCCGCCATCGGTTCGATGTCGGCTCCCCATCCCTGTGAGACGTCTCCTCCGCTGTACCAGTGCTCGGAGTTCAGTGCGTCACGGATGTCTTCGGGGAGGTTCTCGTACCCGCCTTCGAGGTCCTCCCGCGAGAGGACCAGTATTCCGTTTGCCAGTGTTCCCAGGATCTCCTCTTGTTCTTCTTTGCTTTTTTCGATCTCGTCAAGGTAGTAAGGAACGTTGAGGAGTCCATTGGAATGGGTGCCGATGGCGTCGTAGATCGATTTCAGTGTCTCCTGGTCCTGCCTGTCTGCTCCCGTTCCCCGGTTTCCGGCCTCAATGATCTTCATTGAGAGCATGTTCAACATCATCATCATGTCGTCGTACTCTTCGCCCCGCTGACCGGTCTTCCAGGCTTCGGACAGCTTCTCCCCCCACTCGTCCGCCTCGCTCGGACTGATCTCCGGGGCGTACTGGACCGGATCGATGTTGAACATCGACCAGTTGACGTATCCGGCGTCGATCAGGCTGCGGATGTTCGCCGGGGTGGGACCGTCGATGAGTTCCTGTTTCCGGTCGTCGGCGTTGTCCATCAACGTGTCCCAGTTGGTCTTGGCCTGGGCGTTGTACTCCTCGAGTTTCCCCTCGAGTTCGGCGATGATGTTGTCCTTGTCATCGCAGAAGAGGGAGGAGAACAGGTTGGCGTCTCCAAGGGCCGCGATCCGGTCCTCGGCGTCCTTCTTGTCGTCCTCCCACAGGCCGATGAGCCGGTTGCGTTCCCGCTTGAAGTCGTCGATGTTGTCGGCCCAGTGGTCGGTGACCGCGGCGCAGTAGCGCACCGCCCCGGACGCGTCGCGCCAGGCCTGGAGATCCTCGTCAGAGGCGCCCTCGATGTCCCACTGGACGAGTTCGGTGAACTCCATGGCGCTGTCGTCGAACTGCGCGCCCAGATCTTCGGAACGGCCGAGGATGCGGGCGCAGAACATGTCCAGCGAACTCGCCCACCCCCGCACGGTTCCGCCGTTGGCGTCGATGTCCGCAGGGTCGAAGGAGAGATCGATTCCCATGGCCTACTCGGTGTCCTTGCTTCGGTGCTTCGGCGAAAGAGCGGTCAGTACGGGCGGTACGGCGTGCCCGCCGATCCGTTGATGTCCCGGGAGAGCGAGGGCCAGGCGCCCTGGTAGCCGCCGGAGGCGTCCAGGTCGGTCAGGGCGGCCTCGCCCGCACCCGCCTGGATGTTGTTGGCCAGGGTCATGCCGTGGTCCTGGACCTTCTTGATGCTGTCGTAGTGGTCGTCGCGGAAACGGGAGTAGCCGTTGTGGACGTAGATGCTGGCCGCGTCGCGGACCTCGGTGATCAGGTCCTCGAAGGTGTCGGCCAGTCCGGCCATCGCGTTGGCCATCTCCTCGGCCGCCTCCCCCTTGGAAGCGGCCTCCTGGGGATTGGCTCCAGCCTCGTTGCCCACGTCTGTGCTCCCGTTCGCCTGGTTCGGTGCGGACGACGTGCCGAGAAATCCGACCACAGGAATCGGCCACGGTCCGAAGTCGCAGAGTAATACCAGAAAGTTTCCGAAAAGTCCCTTGTGAAGGGTGTTGCCACATGTGGCCACCGGATTGACCGGTCGTCCCTGTGTCACTAGCGTCACGAAGAGCCAGAATCGCGGAGGTGTGTCCGCCTGGCCCGCGTTCGAGGCTCCTTGCGCACTTCTCGCAGAATTTCTTGTCACAGATCTCTGTCCGAAAGGGACGACCATGAACGCTTATGTCGGTCTGACCCAGGCCGATGCCCTCGGGTCGGGTGGTGAGCAGCTCGGGATCGAGGCCGAAGGGCTGCGCTCCCAGTTGAACAACCTGATCGCCGACATGGAGAACGACGGCGAGTCGTTGCAGGGAGGCGCGCTGGCGGAGTTCCGCAAGGCGCGCTCCGAACTGAACCAGCGTTTCGACGAGCTGATCTCCTGGTGCAACAACAACGGCATCAAACTGGGTGAGGCCCAGACCCAGGTGACCCAGACCGACAACACCGCCGGCGAGGACTTCTCCAGTGCCGGAAGCGGGCTGGGCGGCCTCGCGCGTCCGATCAACCTCTGAGCGGAGGACAGCAATGGGCAACCAGTACGAGGTCTACGGAAACGTCGGCGGGCTCCAGGACATGGCGGCCACCCAGCAGGGGTATCTGGGCCGTTTCCAGGGCATCATGGAGCAGATCGACTCCCAGGCCAAGGACACCGTCGGCAAGTGGGAGGGCTCGGGCAGCCCCGAATTCCAGGCCAAGGCCGAGGAGTACAATACCCATTTCAGTGCGGTGAACGACGCCTTCGCCAAGCTCATCGACGCCACCGACGGCGCCGCCAACAATTACTCCAAACTCTCCAACTACCTGAACGGACTGTTCTAGGAGCCGTACCGGCCCGCCCCACCGGTCCCCCGCGATGCCCGACACCCCCAGAACCGACACACCCGCCAAAGGCTCCCCTGGCCCTGCGGTTCCCGAGGCGTTCCACGCCACCCCCAACGCCGAACGGTACGTTCTCCAGGCCGACGCGCTGCGCCGCCAGCAGTTGCGGGCCGCGTTGCTGTACGGGTCCAGCCGCTACTGGCGCCGCCGCCAGCGGGTCTGGCCCGCCGTGATCGCGGGTGCCATCCTCGTCGCGGTCGTGTCGGGCGGCATCGTGGTCGCCGGAGCCTTCGAAAAGCAGCAGGCCATCAACGAGGAGCGCTTCCAGCAGTACGGACAGCCGAGCACCTCGACCAGTCCGGCGGAACCGTCGGCGTCCTCCCCTTCGGCGACGCAGTGAGAGGGGAACACGGGTGAGCGGTCACCAGCACGGCACCGACTGGGTGGCGGGCTTCCACAGCCTGGAGGAGTTGTACCGGGGGCGGACCGCGCTGCTGTACCGGGCGGTGCGGTCCAGCACCGGCGCGCACGCCGTGCTCAAGGTGATGCGCGCCGACGACCGGACGGAGCGCGAGATCGCCGCCACGCGCATGGTGGCGGGCCAGCCCGGCACCGTGGCCCTGCTCGACCTCGGCCGCACGGCCACGGGAGAGCCGTTCCTCGCGACGGCCTACTACCCGGACGGCTCCTATGCGGCGATCACCTCCCGCGGTGGTCCGCTCTCCGTCCGGGAGTCGGCCGCGGTGGGGCGCGCGGTCGCGGTCGGGCTGACCGCCGTGCACACGCGGGGGATGCTGCACAACGACGTCACTCCCGGCAACATCCTGCGCGCCGGATCGGGTGCGGTGCTCATCGACTTCGGGTCGGTCGGTCCGGTCGGCGCGCCGCCGGTCCCCGGCGACCTCCGGTCGGAGACCACGCTGCACGCTCCGCCCGAGGCGCTGCGCGGCGAACCGCAGTCCGTGGCCTCCGACGTCTACCGACTCGCCTCCGTCCTGTGGTTCCTGCTCGCCGGGCGGGCGCCGTTCGCGGTTCGGGAGGGCGCCCCCGGCCCGGAGGGCTACCGGGACCGGGCCCTGTCGATGCCGGCCCATCCGGTGCCCCGCCCGGACGTGCCCGAACGGGTGCAGGAGGTGCTGCTCCGCGCGCTGGCCAAGGGCCCGGCGGACCGGTACGCGACCCCGGCGGAGTTCGCCGCCGCACTGGAGGAGGCCCGTGTCTCGGCGCCTGCTCGACCGGCTGCTCCGCCGCGACCCCCGGAACCGTTGCCGGAGCAGCCCGAGCCCCAGACGACAGGCAGAGTTTCGCCTCGGCTGAGCGGACGCGGTCTGCCGCTCAACCGTGGTGAAGCCGACCTCGCGAGTGCTCCAGACTGGTCCGCGCCGACCCCGCCCTCCGTTCTGTCCGCGCCCACCGGGCCGAACGCGCCGCGCAGGTCCGCGCCGGAGCCTCCGACGCAGCCGGTCCGCCCATCGGAAGCACAACCCGAGGCCGTCCAGCCGTCGACCCCCGCCGCGCCCACCGGGCCGCCCGCCGCCCCGGTCGACAGCGCTCCGCCGCGGCGAGGCGGGCACGCAGGCCGCCAGAGCGATTCCGCACCCGATGCGGCCCCGGTCCGGCCGGAGCAGCACGCACCCGAACCACCGGTTCCGGCGATCGCGGAGCGGGACCGTGAACCGGACCGCATTCTCGACGGTGGCCTGCACGAATGGGCGTGGACGCGGTTGGAGGGGTGGTCCGGGACCGCCGAGACGGCGGCGCTGCCGCGTGACGGTGACGACGACACCGACGACGATCGGCACGACGATTCGGTGCTTTCTCCCGCCGGTTCGGTGGAGAGCGAGCGTCGCCCGCTGTACGTCGCGGCGGTGGTGTTGTCCATCGTGTTCTTCTCCGGCACGTCGGGCATGCTGTCCCTGCTGTCTCCCGGCCCGTGGTGGAGTGGCGACCTGGTCCCGACAGCAGCGGCGGAGCCGAGTCCGTCAGCGCAGCCGTCGCCGAGCCCGCCCCCCTCACCGTCGCCCAGCGAACCGCCCCTGGTGCCGGTCGAACCCACCGGCATCTGGATGTACGACAACGGCAGCAGCGTCCAACTGTTCTGGGTCGACAACACCGAGGGCGACGTCCCCCACCACGTGTTCGGCGGGCCGGAGGGGCTGGCCCGCGCCTCCGTGCTGGAAGCCGAGCCGGGAGCGGAGACCGCGATCGTCTCCGGTCTCGACCCCGCGCTGGAGTACTGCTTCACCGTCGCGGCGGTGGCCGGGGAGAGCGAGGAGCAGATCGTCCACTCCGGTGTGATCTGCACGACGCGCGCTGAGGACCTGCTCGAACAGCAGGAGGAAGCGGAGGAGTCCGCCGCGGAGGAGAGCCCCGAGGCGGAGGGGAGTCCGTCCTCCGACGCGGCGGAGTAGTCCTTCCAGGGCGCCGAGCCCGGCGCCTCCCTGCCATGGAAGCGAAGAAGACCGGCTCTGAGGCATGCGTCTTCTTTAACCTAACAGTGTTAGGTATGGTGGGCCCCAAGGGGGGATGAGGCCGAAGCACAGAACGGAACGTCCACCATGTCCGCTGAGGAAACCGCAGCGTCCCGCCCATCGGGAAAGCCGGGATACTCCGCCCCGCACTTCGTCGCCCGGTTCGGTTGGGGACTGCTGGGTGCGGGACTGCTGGCACTGCCCCTCAGCGACCACCTGCGGTCCACCTCCGCCGATCCCGCCTCGCCACTGCCGCTGCGCTTCCTGTTCTGGCTGGTGGTCGGCTTCTGCGGGTTTCTGGTGGTGCTGCTCCGGCTGTCCGACAAGCAGCACGCCCCGGTCACCGGGCGTGGTGAACGCCTGGTCGTCCTGGGCATCGGGGGCGCCGCCGGGAGCCTGGCGCTCCTGGAGTCCTTCACGCTCCTCCCATCCGTCCTCGGCACGAACGTGGGGCGTCCGGAACTGGTGCTGCGTTGGGTGGGGTTGGTGTCCGTGGTGGTCGGAGCGGTCCTGGCCGCCGTCTTCCCCACCCGCGGCGCCCGCCCTCGGGGTCGCCGTCCACTCCTCGGCTTTGTCAGCGGTGTGCTCGCGGTGCTGGTGGTGGCCTCGGCGTCGTGGGTGTGGGCCGTGGGGCGTTCGGTGTGGCACACCACGGCCGCTGCCGTCGATCCCGGGCCGGTGCCGTCGACGGTGCACGAGGTCGCCTGGACCTGGGAACCTCCCCGGGGCGTCGAGTTGTGGAACGTGCTGCCCACGGCGAGCGGCGCGGTCGCGGTCCTCGACGACGGCGTGATCGGACTGGACACCGCCACGGGTGAGGAGAGGTGGCACTACCGCAGGCCCGGCACCGGCGTGGCGGCCAACGTCACCCCCGACGGAAAGACCGTTGTGCTCACCTTCCGGATCACCGACTACCGCCTCCTCGGTGATGGGAACCGCCGGGAGGCCCTGCTCGCGCTGGACGCCGCCACCGGACGGGTGCTCGGTGACGGTCTGGTACCGCCGGAGTCGCCGCCGCTGGGGGCGTCGTGGACCGACGCCGAGTCGTGGCCCGACCTGTACGTCGGAGGGCTGACCGCGGATGCCCTGATCACCTGGCCCGGCACCGAGGAGCTCCGTTCTCTCGGAGCCTTGGACCTGCGCACCGGCGAGATGCGCTGGACGGCGGACACCGACCCCGACTGCCGGATTCCGTCGGGAAGAACGATCTGGTGGCTGCGGACCCTGCCCGACACGGTGCTGCTCCCGCAGCTCTGTTCCGAGAACGGAGGGGAGACCGCGCGGATCACCGCGTTCGACGCGGACAGTGGGGAGCACCGCTGGGTCCACGAACAGCCGGTGCCGGGGCAGCGGGGATACCGGTGGCTCGTGGTCGCCGGGCACCACGCGCCCTTCGGCCACCCCCGCGGTGCGGGCCGCGGCAACGGCGAGCGACCGAACAGTCCGGTGGTCGTCGTGGCGTGGGACGGGGACAGCGGTCACCTGGTACTGGACAGCGCCACAGGCGAGGTACTGGCCGACGGAGCCGACCACGCCACCGGATGCGGAGGGCTCGCCCACTACACCGCGGAGACGGTCGCCGTGCTGTGCCCCGGCGAAGTGGAGCAGACGCTGCGCCTGGAGAAGCGCACCCTGGACGGCGACGCCGTGGCCGGTGTCGAGATACCCACCCGGCTCGGCTTCGACACCCTCGGAGCCGAACCGCTGTCCACAGCCGAGGTCGACTGGCTGTCCCTGGCCGGGGC
Source organism: Thermobifida halotolerans (assembly GCF_003574835.2). Classification (NCBI taxonomy): domain Bacteria; kingdom Bacillati; phylum Actinomycetota; class Actinomycetes; order Streptosporangiales; family Nocardiopsidaceae; genus Thermobifida; species Thermobifida halotolerans. Next base: position 4,547,119 of record NZ_CP063196.1, read on the forward strand.
CGGGGTGGCGGTCTGGGGTTACCAGACACCCGACGGACAGTCCCGCCTCGAGGCGTACGTCGCCGAGTGGGACGGCGACGTACGCACCATCGCACTGCCCGACACGGGGCGGAGTTGGACCAGGCTGCGGTCCGTCCCCGGGGCGGTCCTCGCCTACGCCAACGAAAGCCGGGAGGTGGTCGGTCTCCGATGAGCATCCCCGAACCGTCGAACCCCACCGCGAGACGAGGAGTGACGATGCACGGGACACCTGGTCCTCCGCCCGCTGCCCGCCTAGGCGGGCAGGCGCCTTCCGTCTCGGGGAACGGACTGCGGAACCTCGTCGCCTGGGCCGGTCTGGGAATGCTGTACACCAGGAACCCCGGTGACTGTCTTCGGGCTCCCCTACGCGCTCCTCACGTACGGGACAGTGGGGGCTTTGCTGTTCGTCCTCATCGTCTCGCCATGGTGGCTCTCCATCGTGGCCCTGTTGACCGTCCTGTTCCTCGTGGTCGGCGGGCTGGTGAAGCTGACCGTGGTGTTCGCCTCGAAGGACGGGCACCGTGCCGCCGCTTCGGCCAGGCGGTTCCGGAACGGTGCGGGAGTGCTGGCACTGCTGGGTGTTCTGGTCCTGCTGCGGCCGGGTTCCTTCTACGCCCCACTCGCGTTCGCGGCCTGGGCTGGTCTGGTGCTCGCGGTGGTCGGGGCGGTGCTGGTCGAGCGGCTGTGGCCGTACCGCACCCTGCGCCCGCCGGTCCTCTCGCTGGGAGGGCCGGCTGTCGGAGCGGCCGTGGCACTGGCCCTGGTCGGGCTGTTGGCGGTGTGGCCCGGCATGCTCCTGGCGGAGCACTACACAACCGTCGACCACTGATCACGTGTCTGCTCCCCGCCCCGACGATGCCGGCCCCGCCCCTCCGGAAGCGAGTGGAGTTGGCCACCGGTTCTGCTGACAGCGGTGAGTCCAAGTGAACGGAAGAGAGGAAACCCGTGGGTTCTGACGGTCACTCCACGCCTGTGCGAGTCTTCGAGTGGGGGCGGTCCCGGCGTGGTTGTCTCCCCTGGTCGGGGGTTGGTCTGCTGGGAGCCGGATCACTGGTGGCGGTGGTCGCGGCCTACTCGATCCTCGTGGTCCGCGACCCGTTCGTGGCCCTCTTCGCCTTCCTGCCGTTTCTTGTGGTTGTGGTGGCCGTGCTCGTGTGGTGGGTGCGGGTGGCCGTGGCGTTCCGGCGAGGGGAGGACCACCGCGGCCTCGTGGGGGCCCGAGCGGTCAGGTGGTTCGGGATCGGCGCGGGAGCGGCGGCGCTCGCGACCTCTCCCGTGCTGCTCAAGCCGGACTACTACCACGGTCCGTCGGCGGCCGCGACCTGGGCCGGCCTGGCGTCCGTGGTGGTCGGGACGGTCCTGACGAGGCGGCGGGACAGCCGCTGGGAACCGCGTCCGAGGGGCGGCCTGCTGGGCATGGTGAGCGGTGTGGCCGTAGCGGTGCTGGTGGCCGCCGCCGCGTGGTGGTCGGGCGCGGAGCGCGCGGTGCGGCACACGACAGTCGAGGCGGTCGCCCCCCAACCGGTTCCCGAGACGGTCAGCGGAATCGCCTGGACCTGGGAGGCGCCGGAAGACATGGGGTCACCGGAGCACTCCACGGTCCGGGACCTGAACATACTCGTGCTCTCCACGGCCGCGGGCGCGGTCGTGGAGACCGGGGACGGTGTGATCGCGCTGGACACCGCCACGGGCGAGGAGACCTGGCAGTACCGCCTGGCCGGGGTCACCGTGTGGGCCGGCGTCTCCTCCGACGGAAGGACCGTCGAACTCGTGCTCCGCCACGACGGCTGGGAAGGCAAGCCCTACTATGGTTCCATCTTTCTGGACGCCGCGACCGGAGAGATCCTCCAACCCGGTGCGGTGCCTCAGGATCTCGACTTCTCCGGCGGTGCCGAGTTCCTGACGGAAGTGGCTCCGGAGATCCAGGGAGCGGCGACACGGATTCCCGGCATCGGGCCGTCCCACGAGTTGCGGTCGGCTCCCGGAGCGATCCTCGCCGTCGACAACGCCGCCGTGACGGTCACCGGGCTCGCCTGACCACCGCACCGGCCGCCCGCCGACCGTCTCGACCGCGCATCCGGGACGGGGGCTCACCGGGGTTCCCAGATCCGCATCTCCGCTCCGGTGAGAGCGCCCGGGGTCCGTTCGACCGGGGGACGCGCCTCGGCCCAGGACAGTCCGCCGTGGCCGCAAGCGCCCGGGAGGCGTCAACCGCGCAGATACCCGCCGACCACCCCGACCGCGCGGTCCACGTCGGCGGCGTCGGTGGACAGGTGGAAGGCGCAGCGCAGGCGGCCCGCGCGCATGGTGGCGATGACGTCCTGCGCGGCCAGTGCGTCGGCGGCGTCCGCGGCGACCTCCAGGCTCACGATCGCGGAGTCCGTCGGAGGAAGTCCCAACCCGGCGCAGAACCGGTTGGCCAGCGCGACGTTGTGCGCGCCGATCGCCGCCTCGCCGAGGTCGGCGAGCATCTCCAGGGCCGGGGCCAACCCCACCCAGGACGCCCAGACCGGGGAGACGTTGAACCGGCGCGCGTCGGGGGCCAGGCGCATCCTCGTACCGTAGAACGACTCCGGCACGGTTTCGGCCGCGAACCAGTTGGCGGCAATCGGGGTCAGGTCGGCCAGCGCCTCCTCGGTCCCGGCGAGGAAGCACGCGCCCCGCGGCCCCAGCAGCCACTTGTAGGCGCTGCACACCAGGTAGTCCACCCGGTCCGCGGGGATCGGCAGCCACCCGGACGACTGGGTGGTGTCCAGCAGCACCCGCGCCCCGTGCGCGGAGGCGGCGGCCAGCAGTCCCCCGACGTCGACGACGTACCCGTCGGCGGACTGCGCGGCCGAGACCGCGACGAGGTCCACCGCCGAGTCCACCGCGTCGACGATCCGCCGCACCGGCACCGGCCGCACCTTGACGCCGCGCTCGGCGGCGGCCACGAAGGGATAGGTCACCGAGGTGAAGTCCTCCTCGGCCACCACGACGGTCGCCCCTGGGGGCAGCGACGCCGCGACCAGGCCGACGAACTGGGAGGCCTGCGAGCCGGCCGCCACCCGCGACCGGGGGACTCCCACGAGTCGGGCGAAGGCGGCGCGCGACCGCTCCACCGCCTCGTCGAAGACGGGCAGGGACAGTCGCCCCGCGGCGCGGTCGCGTTCGACGGCCAGCGTCGCCTCGTGTGCGGCGCGGGGCGGCAGGCCGCAGGACGCGGTGTTCAGGTAGACGACATCGCGGGTGAACTGGTCACGGACCGAAGCGGGAAGCAGCGTCGCGGTATCCATATCAGGATCTTCGGTGAGCGAAGGTAAAAGCACAAGAAGACATCTTCGGCATGACCCATAAGCGATGTTGATACCTTGGGGATGTGCTGGACCTGAACCGACTGCGGGTGCTGTGTGAGGTCGCCCGCCTGGGGTCGATGACCGCCGCCGCGCGCTCCCTCTCCTACACCCAGCCCGCCGTCTCCCACCACATCGCCCGCCTCGAAGCGGAGGCGGGCACGCCGCTGGTGGTGCGGCACGGGCGTGGCGTGCGGCTCACCGAGGCCGGTCGGATCCTGGTCGGCCACGCCGACGCCGTACTGGCCCGGTTGGCGACCGCCGAGGAGGAGGTCGCCGCCATCGCGGGACTGCGGTCGGGCCGGGTGCGCCTGGCCGCCTTCCCCACGGCCACGGCCGGAATCGTGCCGCAGGCCCTGGCCGCGCTGCGGAACCGCGCCCCAGGGGTCGCGGTCACCCTCGTCGAGGCGGAGCCGCCCGAGTCGCTCGCCCTGCTGCGTACGGGCGAGGTGGACGTGGCGGTCGCCTTCGCCTACGACGAGACACCCCCCGACGTGGACACCGGGACGCGGGAGGTCGTGCTCTCCCGGGAACGGGTGCGGCTGCTGCTCCCCGGAGACCATCCGCTCGCCGCCGAGAACCCGCTCGAACTGGCGGCCCTGCGCGGCGAGACCTGGGTGGCGGGCTGTGAGCGCTGCCGGTCGCACCTGGTCCACGTCTGCGGTCGGGCGGGGTTCGAGCCGAGGGTCGCCTACGCCACCGACGACCACCTGGCCGTGCAGCGCCTGGTCTCCCTGGGAATGGCGGTCGGGGTGCTGCCGCAACTCGCCCTGTCACTGCACCGGGGGGAGAACGTCGCGGTGGTCGACTCCCCGGAGCTGGGCTGGCGGCGCCTGTTCGCGGTGATCGCCGCGGGAACGGTACCGCCCGCGGTCGCCGCGCTCGTGGACGAGCTGGCCGCCACCGTGGGTCAACTCAGCTCGGGAAACCAGGAGGGATCGTAGACGCGGGCGGCCACCACGTCGCGCTGCTGCAGGGCGGCGCGCAGCGCCCGGTGCAGACCGTCCTCCAGGTAGAGTTCGCCCCTCCAGCGCACCACGTGGGGGAACAGGTCCCCGAAGAAGGTGGAGTCCTTGGCGAGCAGATGCTCCAGATCCAGGGTGGCCTTGGTGGTCACCAGCTCATCCAGTCGGACCTGACTCGGCGAGATACGCGTCCACGCACTCGCGGAGAGGCCGTGATCAGGATAAGGACGGCCGTTGCCGACCCGCTTGAAGACCATGCACCAATGGTAAGCGGGAACGGACAGTCGGTGAGAGAAGAACCGGAACCGGACACCCGTGGGGCGCAGAGAGTTTCCGGTACGCCGACAGGGGGCGGTGAATTTCTTCTCCGGGCGGTCCGGAAGACCCGAGGAAACCGGAGAACAGCGTGGTCACGCCTCCGAAGGGCTCCCGATGTGGCATATACCTCCGCCCCCGGGGGATTGACGGCCGTGAAACGGGCACAACAGGCATGCGGCTGTCGCGGTCCCCCTCCGGACAGCCAGGAAGAGGGCGGATTTCCGGGCGTCGGACCCCACCGGGGCCGGAATCTCGACTGTTTCGGAGTTTTGCACGGTTACCATCGTTAACATTTGGTACGCGGCGACTTTCCCCACTCCGTCACATGCCTGACGAAACCCGACACCGCGAACCCACGAACGCAACACATTGAGGAGGCGTGCGAATGTCGGAGCCGGACTCGGCGGCGCAGTGGTCCCACGCTCAGCGGGTGACCGACCTACTGCGGCGGCGCCGCGAACAGGCAGCGCAGCGGTGGGCGGAACTGCCGCTGTTTCGCACCGTGTTCACGGTCAGCCGGGACGAGGCGGTGGAGGCCGCGCGCGCCGTGGTGGACGCGCTCACGGCGGTGGCCGCCTCAGGACGCGCCAACGACATCGAAGCCCCGGGTTTCGATCCGGTGCGAGCCCAGATCGGACGGATGGCCGCGGCACGCTCCCGCGCCGGACAGTCGGTGAGCCAGGTCATCGGCGAGGTGGCCGACCTGAGGGACGTGGTCCTGGAACTCCTGGAGGCCGACACCGCACAGGAGCCACCGGAACGGCGGTACGCGGCCACCGCCTACGTCACCGAACTGCTGGCGACCCTGCGCCTGGTGACGATGGAGACCATGCTCCACGAGGGCCAGGAGATCATCCTGCGGCAACGCCAGCAACTGCTGGAGGTGGCCACCCCGGTGATCAAACTGTGGGACGGCGTGGTGGCCCTGCCGCTCATCGGTACGCTCGACAGCGCACGCAGCCAGGTGGTGATGGAGAACCTGCTGGAAGCGATCGTCGCCCAACAGGCCAAGGTGGCGCTGCTCGACATCACCGGTGTGGCCACGGTCGACACCCAGGTGGCCCAGCATCTGATGAAAACAGTCGCTTCGGCACGGCTGATGGGCGCCGAGTGCATCATCTCCGGCATCCGTCCGGCGATCGCGCAGGCCATCGTCCAACTCGGCATCGACCTGGAGTCCGTGATCACCCGTGCCACCCTGGCCGACGCGCTGGCGCTGGCCCTGCACCGTGTCGGTCTCCAGGTGCGGTCCTCCAATCTCGAGCAGCCCTAAGGAAGGACGGACGTCGGTGTCCCAGATCCCGGTCATCCCTCTCGGAGACGTCCTACTCGTCAGCATCCAGGGCGAGCTGCACGACGCGATGGCATTGAGCCTGCAGAACGACGTCACCATGGCGATCGAGCAGCACGGTGCTCGCGGGGTGATCATCGACATCTCCGCCGTCGACATGGTCGACTCCTTCCTCGGCCGTGTCCTGGCCGAGATCGCCGCCTGCTCCCGGCTGCTCGGCGCGGACACGGTGGTGGTGGGTATGCGCCCGGCCGTCGCCATCACCCTGGTGGAACTCGGCCTGACCCTGCCGGAGCTGCGCACGGCACGCACGGTCGCGGACGCCGCGGCACTGCTCGGCCTGTGGGTGCCCTTCCAGACACCGCGCACGTCAACGGCGCCACCGGAGGAGATCGACGGCGGTAGCGGAACACGGGATGTTTCATGAGCGCGGCCGGGGGTACGGCGGCACGGTTGCCGATCCTTTCCGACGCCGACCTGTCCCTGGTCCGGCAGCGCGTGAGGGCCAAGGCACAGGAACTCGGGTTCGGGCTGGTGCAGCAGACCAAGCTGGTGACCGCCGCCAGCGAACTGGCGCGTAACACTCTCGTCCACGGCGGGGGTGGGGAGATGGAGATGACCGAGGTGACACAGACCGGCAGACACGGTCTGCGGCTGAGCTTCATCGACTCCGGACCGGGGCTCGCCGATGTCGAACAGGCCCTCACCGACGGCTACACCACGGGCAACGGTCTGGGTATGGGACTGGGCGGTGCGCGTCGCCTGGTGCACGAGTTCACCATCGACACCGCTCCGCAGCGGGGGACGACCGTCACGATCGTGGCGTGGGCGTCGACGCCAGTGGACTCCCCGGTAGTGCGGAGATGACCAACGTCTGGGACATCCCCGTGTACGACCCGACACGGATCAGGGATGTGCGCTCGGCGGCCGAGGAGGCCGCCAGGCGGGCGGGGTTCGGCATTCTGCGCGGCGCGTCGGCGGCCCTGGTGGCCACCGAGATGACCACCAACCTCCTCAGGCACGGGGGCGGCGGGCAGGTGCTCATCGAGACGCTGCCGCACGCGGCGGGCGCCCGCCCCAGCGAGGTGCAGATCCTGGCTGTCGACCACGGCCCCGGCATCAGTGATCTCGCCGCCGCCGTGCGGGACGGAGTCTCCGGCGCCTCCTCCCTCGGCGCCGGACTGGGAACCTGCCAGCGCACCGCGGACGTGTTCGACATCCACAGCGTGCCGGGTCGGGGAACCGTGGCTCTGGCCCAGCTCTTCCGCACCTCCCACGACCGGCCGAGACATGCAGCGTGCGCGGGCACGCCCGCCCGGGTGGGGGGACTGCACCTGCCGATGGCGGGTGTCGGGCTGTCGGGCGACGCCTGGACCTGCTGGGCCTCCCGGGACGTCCTCAACGTGGTGGTCGTCGACGGTCTGGGCCACGGACCCGATGCGGCAGAGGCCAGCGACGCGGCGGTCCGCCGGTTCCACGAGAACCCCGACCTGCCACCGGACCTGCTGCTACGGGAGTTGGACGCCGCGCTGCGCCGGACCCGGGGCGCGGCGGCGGCCGTCGTCCGCATCGACACGCGCGCCGGTCGGCTCCACCACGCGGGGATCGGCAACGTCACGGCCCGGCTCCGGACCGGGGACCGGTGGCACCACCTGCTGTCCCGGCCAGGCATCGTCGGTGTGCACCGGCCGTCCCGCATCCAGGTCGAGCACCACCCCTGGGACGCCGACAGCCTGCTGGTCATCCACAGCGACGGGTTGCCCAGCCGCTGGGAGTACCGTGGCGACGGAGATCTGGCCCGACGAGACCCGGCCACGATCGCCGCGGTACTGCTGCGTGACGCGGGCAGTCCGGCCAGCCTGACCCGCGACGACACCACCGTCGTCGCGGTGACCGCGGACCCCTCCTGACAGGAACGAACATGGACAACGTTTCGGTCTCGCAGACGTTCAACACCGTCGAGGACGCCGCTCTGGCCCGCGCCCGGGCCGGTCAGGCGGCGACCGCGGTCGGACTGGACCGGGTCGAACGCCTGGCCTTCGTGGCGAAGCTGTCCGGTCACCTGAGCGAGGCGCTGCGCAAGGCGGGAACATGGCGGCTGGGCGTCGAGGTGGTCCCCGGCCCCGTGCCGCGACTGCGTGCCACGGTCCGCCCGCACGGCGCCGGCGAGACGGAAACCGTCTGGGAGGTCACCGCGGACCTGCGACCGGATGCGCAGCCCCGTCCCGTCGAGGGGAGCGGGAAGCGGGCACTGGTCGCCGAGGCGCTGCTGGACGCCGACGAGGACATCGCCGCCGTGGTGGAGTTGCTCCGCGAGGAGCGGGAGCGGGTGGAGTGGCACCGCGACGAGCTGGAGGAGACCAACCGGGGAGTGCTGGCCCTGCACGCCGAACTCGATGCCGCCAACGAGACGCAGCGCCGCCTGCTGGAGGCCGAGCAGGCGGCCCGCACCGCCGCCGAGACCGCCCGCAACAGACTGACCTTCCTGTCCAGTGCCAGCGCCGCCCTGACCGACTCGCTCAACCACGAGGAGGTGCTGCGCCGCCTCACCGAACTGCTGGTGCCCGGCCACGCCCGAGCCGCCCAGGTGTGGCTGCTGGACTCCCGCAAGCGCCTGGACCGGGTCATCGGCGACCGCGACGCGGTTCCCGAGGCCGAAGCCCGGAGGGCGGCGCTCGCGGCCGTGCGCACCAGGAGGGTGCAGCACGTCGCCGCACGCCCCAGCGGGCTGGACACCGTCGACGACATGCCGCCCGAGAACGAGGTGGAGGACCGGAAGTCCGAGCCGCTGCTGGCGATTCCGATGATCGCCCGCGGCGCCATCGTGGGGGTGCTGCTCCTGGCCGCCGTCACCCGGCTCCGCGACGACGACGTGGTCATGCTGACCGAGGTGGCCCGCCGTGCGGCCATCGCCGCCGACAACGCGCTGCGCTACGAGCGGGAACGCGACATCGCCGAGACCCTGCAACGGGCCATGCTCACCGACCTTCCCACCCGGAAGCACCTGCGGCTGGCGGCCCGCTACCTGCCCGCCACCAGCGGCCTCAACGTCGGCGGCGACTGGTACGACGTCTTCCCGCAGCCCGACGGCAGCCTGATAGGAGTCATCGGCGACGTCACCGGGCACGGCATCCAGGCCGCCGTCATGATGGGGCAGTTGCGCAACGCGCTGCGTGCCTACGCGATCGAGGGGCACCGCCCCGGAGGGCTGCTCACCCGCCTGCACGACTTCCTGCGCCACCTGGAGCCGAACCTGTTCGCCAGCGCGATCACCGCCCAGGTCCGCCCCGGCGACCCCACGGTGCACTGGGCCAGCGCCGGACACCTGCCGCCGCTGCTGCGCGACCCCGACGGCCACGTGCACGTGCTGGAGCCGAAACCGAACGCCATGCTCGGCATGCCCATCGACCAGGTCGTCACCGACCACGAACTCACCCTGGCCCCCGGCGCGACCCTGCTGCTCTACACCGACGGGCTCGTGGAGCGCCGCGCCAGCGGAGTGGACCCGGGAATCGAGCAGTTGTCCGGCATCCTGGCCCGACTGGGACCGCTCGTGGCGCGCGACCCGGAGACCGCGGCCGACGCGATCCTCGACGAGATGCTGCACGACTATCCGGGTGAGGACGACGTGTGCCTGCTGCTGTGCCACGCCGACACCTCGGTGGAGTGGGACCACGACACGGACCGGGCGTTCGGCGAGTTGGCCGCGTAGCGGGACGTCAACCGGGGGTGGTGTCCGCGCGACCGTGCCGCGGCCACCCGTCCGGGAACGGAACGGCCGACACGCCCCGGCCCTCCCATGGTGCGGGTCGGCCGGGAGCAGTCGCGCACCCGCGGCCCCGGGGCGACCGGCGGCGCCGACCATGCCCGCACCCCGCGCGGCGCGCTGACGAAACCGGAGAACCAGACGCACGTGGCGTGGCGGCACGTACGGGTGACCGCACTGGCGGCCCGGACCTGGACAGGGGCGGACGCCGGGGTCCCGTCGTGGAGGCCCCGGCTCCGGCTCACTTCTTGTCGACCGGCTCCAGCACGTCGCGGCCGACGAACGGGCGCAGCGCCTCGGGGACCGCCACGGAGCCGTCCTCGCGCTGGTGGTTCTCCAGGAGCGCGACGATCCAGCGCGTGGTGGCGAGCGTTCCGTTGAGCGTGGCGGCGAAGCGCGGCTTTCCGTCGGCGTCGCGGTAGCGGATGTTCAGGCGGCGGGCCTGGAAGTCCGTGCAGTTCGAGGTGGACGTGAGTTCGCGGTAGCGGCCCTGGCTGGGCACCCACGCCTCGCAGTCGTACTTGCGTGCCGCGCTCGTGCCCAGGTCGCCCGCTGCGATGTCCACCACCCGGTAGGGCACCTCCAGCAGGTCGAGCATCTCACGTTCCCACGCCAGCAGCCGCAGGTGCTCCTCGTGCGCCTGGTCGGGGTGGGCGTAGACGAACATCTCGACCTTGTTGAACTGGTGCACCCGGATGATGCCGCGCGTGTCCTTGCCGTAGGAGCCGGCCTCGCGGCGGAAGCACGGGGACCAGCCCACGTAGCGGGTGGGCAGCGCGTCGGCGGGCAGGATCTCACCCGCGTGGTACCCGGCCAGGGGAACCTCGGAGGTGCCCACCAGGTACAGGTCGTCCGCGGGCAGGTGGTAGACCTCGGCGGAGTGCTCGCCGAGGAAACCGGTGCCCTCCATCGTCTCGGGCTTGACCAGCACCGGCGGGATCATCGGGGTGAAGCCGTTGGCGACCGCCCGCTGCATGGCCAGGTTGAGCAGTCCCAGTTCCAGCATCGTGCCGACACCGGTGAGGAAGTAGAACCGCGCCCCCGACACCTTGGCGCCGCGGTCGGTGTCGATGGCACCGAGCAGTTCACCCAGTTCCAGGTGGTCGCGCGGGGCGAAGTCGAACTCGCGCGGAGCGCCGATCTCCTCGACCACCTGGAAGTCGTCGACACCGCCCGCGGGGGTCTCTGGCTCCACCAGGTTCGGCACGGAACGCAGCAGCGCGGTGAGGTCGCCGGAGAGCGCCTCGGCCTCGGTCTCGGCCGCCTTGACGTCGGCTGCCAGGCTCTTGGCCTGGGCCAGCAGCGCCTCGCGCTCGTCCGCCGACGCGCGGGAGACGGACTTGCCGACGCTCTTCTGCTCGGCGCGCAGCGACTCGAAGCGCGTCAGGGCGGCGCGGTGCCGCGAGTCCAGGTCCAGCAGCCGGTCGACGACGGACTCGTCCTCGCCGCGGGCTCGCTGCGACGCGCGCAGGCGTTCAGGGTCGTCCCGTAGAGCTCGAAGGTCGATCACGTTGAGCAGGGTACCGGTATCACGGCTTCAGGACACAGTGTCGTACCTTTCTGGAACGATACGAGCACCAGGTTCATCCAAGAAGTTGATGAACGTGTTACGGGGACACGACGCATGAAACGGAGGATCTGCGGCAGGGGGGAACAGCGGGACTCCTCATGGAACGGGTCTCGCTTCGGCCGGGGACACCGGCCTTTGCTTCGCGCCCGTGTCGGCGTCGAAGCGGAAAGGGGGAAGAAACACATGACACAGAACTGGGGGATGAAGCCGGTCGGCTCGATGACCGCCGCCGAGATCTGCGCGGCGCTGGACCGGCTCGACGAGGTGGCCCCCGAGGACACCGCCCTGGAGTTGGCACTGCGGCACGAACTGTACCGGGTGGCCTCCGAGGACTGGATGTTCGACGACGATTCGATGCTGGTGGCCTGACCGCCGTCGGATCACCGGCCGCGGCCGGTCGTGCGCCGCGGCCCGGAGTGCTCGGAGGCTCGCCGTCTCCTCACCGGGGAATCCGCGAACGCGGAATCCGTATCCGCTCGTCATGGAACCGCGGAACGGAGTCGCCGTTCACTCCCGGGGAGACGCGCCTGGCGTGTGCGCCGACCGCGGTCTCCCGGTGGTACCCGTTGACCTGCTGCTGGTGCTGGTACCCGGTGGGGGCGTGCCCCCCGGTGACGGGGTGGGACCCTCTGGGGCGCCCGTCCACGCGCGGCTCCCTCCCGTTGGGCTGGTAACCGGCGAACACCCGCTCCATCCGGTCCTCGAGCAGGTTGTCGCGGACGTGCTCACCGCTTCCGAGCCCTTCGTGCCGTCCACTCCTGACCAGTCCGAGCAGACTGTTGAGGGGGCCCTGACGGCCGATGACGAACCAGGCCACGGCGCCGAGGATCGGCAGATGGAGAACCGTGAGCGCCCACAGGAGCTTGCCGCCCCGGGTGAGCGTGCGCGCGGAGAGGACGGAGGCCAGTGCCGCGATGACCAGCGTGAGCAGCGCGATCGCGGCCAGGCCTCCGACCACTCCCAGGACCAGGGCGATGTTGTCCGACATCGGCTGCGTCGCGGCTGCCGCGAACCCCCCCATACGTGACCCCTCCATTCGACACCTCCAGCATGAGGGCTCGCTACCCAACGCACGTCGCGGCCAAGGCCAGCCTCGGGTAAAACTCCCCGCGAATGCGGACATCGGACTTTCGGGAGGGTTCGGGGGTGAGCACGGTGATACCGGCTACTGTTGATCCGTGCTCCGCCGAACCCGGCGGAACCTCTGTGACGGGGGAGTCTCGATGACTGACGGTCCGGTCGGTGAGTCCGCGGTGCCCGCCGCCGCGACCTGGGGTCTGTTCGTGGCCTGGGCCATCCACGACGCGGAGGAGCTGGCGACCATGGCGCACTGGACCCGGCGCGCCCGGCCCCGTCTCGAGGCGGCACTTCCGTGGGTGCCCGCGGCGGTGTGGGACCGCATGGACTTCTCCCAGGAGCACGTGAACCTCTCCGTCGGCCTGGTCGGGTGCGTGGTCGCCGCGGCAGCCGCCGACGGCGCCCGCACGAACGGCCGCAGCCCCCTCTACCAGACCACACTCGCCGCCCTCGGGCTGCACGCCGTTTCCCACGTGGCTTCGGCGGTCGTGACGAGGGGGTACACGCCGGGAGTGGTGACCGCTCCGCTCGTGGCGGCGCCGTTCTCGCTGTGGGCCCGGCGGGAACTGCGCCGTGCGGGGGTTCCCACCACATCGGTCAGACCGACCACGGCCCTGCTGTTCGTGCCGCTGGTGGCCGCGGTGCACGGGACGGCCCCGGCTCTGCTCGCCGCGGGGAGGCGGCTGCGCCGAGGTTTCCGGCGGAGGTGAGCGCGGCCCGGACGGGTGCTCGTCCGGGGCCGTGCCGGTCGCACGCGGAGCGTGAAGCTACTTTCCGGTTTGTCTGCGCGTGCGGGTGACCTGCTGCTTTACTGGGGCCATGGGCGAACACCGACATGTCTTCGCAGGTGATGCCGTATGTCCTGGAGTGGCCGCCTGGATCTGGGGCTCCGGTCGTCTCCGGGGAAACGCGGTCTGCCCGCACGGGTAGCCGCGATGGAGAAGCCCGGTTATCTGCGGGTCGCCGACAGCCTGCGGGAACCCATCCTCAACGGCGAACTTCCCCCGGGGGCGCGGCTGCCCTCCCGGGCCCAGTTGTCCCGCCGCTATTCGGTGAGCGACCAGGTGGCCCGCTGTGCGCTGCGTCTGCTCGTGTCCGAGGGGCTGATCGAGGGGCGGGCCGGCTCCGGATACTACGTGCGCGCACCCTCGATGGAGTTCCTGCTGTCCCGCACCGACCACATCCCCGGTCTCGACCCACTGCGGACCGAGCGGCTGGGCGCCCGTACCGAGACCGCGTCGGCCGCGATGGCGCAGCGGTTGGGGGTGCGTGCGGGTGAACCGCTGTACCAGACCGAGTGTCTGGGCTACGCGAAGGGCACGCCGATCGCGCTGCACATCGCATGGGAGCCCGCCCTGCTCACCCTCAACACGGGTCGGGCTCCGGGAGAGCTTCCCGCGTTCAGTGTCGCCGACCGTCTTGCCGAGGCCGGGATCGCCGTGGACCGGATCGAGGAGGAGGTGTCGGTGCGGGGCCTGCGCGAACCGGAGGCGCGTCGGCTCGCTCTGCGGCCGGGCGCGTCCACACTGGTGGTCCAGCGCACCCACTTCGCCGGGCAGCGCCCGGTGGAGACCTCCGATCTCATCGTCTCGGCCGACCACTGCCGTCTCGGCTACCGACTGGCTCCGCCCCGCCGAGACGGATGAGCATCCCTCCCCGACAGCAGGCCGCCTCCCGTGGTCCCACGGGAGGCGGCCGTTCTCCGTAGCGGAGAAGTCGCGGTCCGGTCCGCACGTGCGGACCGGCGTGCTGCTACTGCTCGGTGCTGTCGTTGACGGCGGTCTGCGCGGCGCAGGCGGAGGAGTTGAGGAGGTTCAGGTTCAGGCCCAGGCCGATCAGCAGACCGGCGCCGACGGCCTCCTGGGTGGACACACACTGAACCGCCTCGGTGGCGGTGACATCGGTCTCGGTGTCGTTGGCCAGAGCCGCGGAGGCGCTGCCACCGATCAGAGCCATGCTCATCGCGCCCACCGTCGCCAGCTTCATCATCCGACGCATGTGATTCATACCTTTCGATGGTGACCATCGACAGCCAGAACGACCGTCGACTAACAGGGATGATGACCGAGGGCTTCTGCTCGATCACCTATGGCAACAATGCCGCATGGTTCGAGCCCAGGCCACGTGGAGACGCCGCGATTACCTTTCTTTTACCGAAAAGGCCGCTTGTCCGCGCTGACGGGACAGGGCGCACGCAAAGGGCCGCCTCCCGGACGGGTGCCACGGGAGACGGCCGACGAGAAGCGACGGGGTGCGGTCCGCGCGTGCGGACCGGGTGCGCTCCTAGTTGTCGTTGACGTTGACGCTTCCGGAGCAGGACTCGGAGTTGAGCAGGTTCAGGTTCAGCCCCACGCCGGCGAGCAGGCCGGCGCCGGTGGCCTCCTGGGTGCTGATGCACTGGGCCGCCGAGGTCTTGGTGATGTCGGTGTAGTTGTCGCCAGCGAGGGCGGCCGAGGCCCCGGCACCGACCAGACCCGCGGCCATCGCACCCACGGCAGCCAGCTTCATGATTCGCCGCATTGCATCCATACCTTTCAACGACGACTGCGGTGGCACAGACGTCCACCAATCGGAGTTGTGCGGCCGAGGCAATTCCCCGGACGCGCACTGCAACAATGCTGCACACGTGCGGTGGAGTGGGGGAGGAAACACGTGACTTGTCTTTCCTTTGCACCGATTGGCGCCCCCGTTACCGTCGGGTGCTTCCGGAGGAAATGACGGGAGAGAGCAGGAAAAACGGAAACCGCCTCCCGCGGTCGTATGCGGGAGGCGGCTGTTCCGCTGAGTGGCAGCGGGACGCCCTCGATCCGTCCGGACCGGGCGCGCTCCTAGTTGTCGTTGACGTTGACGCTTCCGGAGCAGGAGGTGGAGTTGAGGGCGTCCACGTTCGCGCCCAGGCCGATCAGCAGACCGATGCCGGTGGCCGTCTCACTGGCGATGCACTGGGCGGCCTTGGTCTTGGTGATGTCGGTGTAGTTGTCGCTGGCGAGGGCGGCCGAGGCCCCGGCGCCGACCAGACCCGCGGCCATCGCACCCACGGCAGCCAGCTTCATGATTCGCCGCATTTGATCGCACCTTTCAGTAATTGTCGTCAACAACCGAAAACGGTCACTGATCCATCGTCGCGGCGGTCGGAGAGACCCTTCCGGACCGCGCACTGCAACAATGCCTTGTGCGTGCGGCGGAACCGTGCGGAGGACACGTTGCTTGTCTTTCCTTTGCATCGGCTGGCCATTCCGTTACCGCCGGGCTTTTGGGGAGGAAATGACGGGAGAGAGCAGGAAAAACGGAAACCGCCTCCCGCGGTCGTACGCGGGAGGCGGCCGTTGTGCGGCAGCGATGTGGTCCGTGCGGACCGGGTGCGCTCCTAGTTGTCGTTGACGTTGACGCTTCCGGAGCAGGACTCGGAGTTGAGCAGGTTCAGGTTCAGCCCCACGCCGGCGAGCAGGCCGGCGCCGGTGGCCTCCTGGGTGCTGATGCACTGGGCCGCCGAGGTCTTGGTGATGTCGGTGTAGTTGTCGCCAGCGAGGGCGGCCGAGGCCCCGGCACCGACCAGACCCGCGGCCATCGCACCCACGGCAGCCAGCTTCATGATTCGCCGCATTGCATCCGTACCTTTCACCGATGTCTGTCGGCGACACGAGCGCCGCCAACCATCCATGCTGGTGACTCTCCGTGTTTGATTGGTCACCCAAAGGGGCAATCCCCGTGGTCCGGCTGCCGAGAAACCTCTGGCCAGGCGTTATTGCCAGCCTTTTACCGCTTTTGCAGGACAGTCTCCCCATGACAGAGGCCGCGGTTTCGCCCCCGGAAGAGGGACGACCCGCGGCCTCCTGCTGCCCACGTGCTGCCGCAGCCCTAGCCGGTGAACTCCTCGGCGATGAGTTCGGCGATCTGGGCGGTGTTCAACGCGGCGCCCTTACGCAGGTTGTCCCCGCACAGGAACAGGTCCAACGAGCGCGGGTCGTCGATCGACCGACGGATGCGTCCGACCCAGGTCGGGTCGGTGCCGACCACGTCGGCCGGGGTCGGGAACTCGCCTGCGGCCGGGTCGTCCTGCACGACCACGCCGGGGGAGGAGGCCAGCAGACGGCGGGCCTCGTCGGCGTCCACCTCCGTGGCGAAGGTCGCGTGCACCGCGAGCGCGTGGGTGGTGACCACCGGCACGCGCACGCAGGTGGCGGCCACCCGCAGCTCCGGCAGTCCCAGGATCTTGCGGGACTCGTTACGGACCTTCAGCTCCTCCGACGACCAGCCGTCGTCCTTGAGCGACCCCGCCCACGGCACCACGTTCATGGCCAGCGGCGCGGGGAACGGACCCAGCTCACCCACCGCGGCCCGCACGTCACCGGCACGAGAGCCCAGCGTGCGGTCGGCGGCGACCTTGGCGATCTGGTCGTAGAGGGTGTCGATGCCCGACTGGCCGGCGCCCGAGGCCGCCTGGTAGGAGCTGACCACCAGGTCGGTGAGCCCGTAGGCCCGGTGCAGCGCACCGACCGCCACGATCATCGACAGCGTGGTGCAGTTCGGGTTGCTGATGATGCCGCGCGGCCGGTTGCGGGCCTGCTCGGCGTTGACCTCGGGAACCACCAGCGGCACGTCGTCGTCCATCCGGAACGCGCCGGAGTTGTCGACCGCGACCGCGCCCCGCGCCGCCGCGACCGGCGCCCACTCCTTGGACACCTCGTCGGGGACGTCGAACATCGCCACGTCCACCCCGTCGAAAACCTCGGGGGCGAGCGCCTGGACCTCGACCTCCTCACCACGCACGGTCAGCCGCTTGCCCGCCGAACGGGCCGACGCCACCAGTCGGATCTCTCCCCACACGTTCTCGCGGGTGGAGAGGATGTCCAGCATGACGGTGCCCACGGCCCCCGTGGCGCCGACGACAGCGAGAGTGGGAAGACGGGAACTCATCGGCCGGTACCTCCGTAAACGACAGCCTCTACCTGATCGGAGTCCAACTGGAACTCACTGTGCGCGGCGGCCACGGCCGCGTCCACGTCGTCCTGGGCCACCACGATCGAGATGCGGATCTCCGAGGTGGAGATCATGTCGATGTTGATTCCCTGCTGAGCGACGGTGTCGAAGAACCGGGCGGTGACACCGGGGTAGGACCGCATTCCCGCGCCGATCAGCGAGACCTTGCCGATCTGGTCGTCGTACAGCAGCGACTCGAAGCCGATCTTGTCCTGGATCTTCTTCAACGCCGTGAGCGCGGTCTGCCCCGAGTTGGCGGGCAGGGTGAAGGAGATGTCGGTGCGCGAGGTGGAGGCCGCGGACACGTTCTGCACGATCATGTCGACATTGATCTCGGCATCGGCCAGGGCCTTGAAGATCGCCGCCGCCTCTCCGACGCGGTCGGGCACACCCACGACCGTGATCTTGGCCTCGCTCCGGTCGTGCGCCACGCCGGAAATGATCGGTTGTTCCATGCCTTCGGTTTCCTCAACTTCCGAAACGACCCAGGTGCCGGACTTCTGACTGAAGGACGAACGCACATGCAGCGGGATGCCGTACCGCCGGGCGTACTCCACGCAGCGCAGGTGCAGGATCTTGGCGCCGGAGGCGGCCATCTCCAGCATCTCCTCGTAGGAGATCTTGGGGATGCGCCGGGCGGTGGGCACGATCCGCGGATCGGCGGTGAAGACCCCGTCCACGTCGGTGTAGATCTCACACACGTCGGCGTTGAGCGCCGCGGCGAGCGCGACGGCCGTGGTGTCCGAACCTCCGCGGCCCAGGGTGGTGATGTCCTTGCTGTCCTGCGACACTCCCTGGAAACCGGCGACGATGCAGATCGCGCCCTCGGAGAGGGCGTCCTTGATCCGGCCCGGGGTGACATCGATGATCTTGGCGTTACCGTGCAGGGACGTGGTGATGACACCCGCCTGCGATCCGGTGAAGGAACGGGCTTCGTAGCCCAGGTTTCCGATGGCCATCGCGACGAGCGCCATCGAGATGCGCTCCCCGGAGGTGAGCAGCATGTCCAACTCCCGCCCCGGCGGCAGAGGACTCACCTGCTCCGCGAGGTCGAGGAGTTCGTCAGTGGTGTCGCCCATGGCCGAGACCACGACAACCACGTCGTATCCGGCCTTCTTCTGAGCGACGATCCGCTGGGCCACTCGCTTGATGGCGTCCGCGTCGGACACGGACGACCCACCGTACTTCTGCACGATCAAAGCCACGGTCGGCGCTCCTGAGGAATTGGGTTCACAGTAATCGACCAGCCAGTCTAGTGATCGGGTTTTTCGCGGACCCGCCCCGTTCGGCACGGGACACCAAGGCAGGGGCATACCCACGAAAAACGGGCATATCCATCGGTGCCGCGAACACGATCACCCGAACACGGCTCTCGCCCGGCCAGGCGATCCGTCGCGGCCGCTGGGGCGAGGGGGCTGAGGTCGGCTCTCAGAAGTCGAGGGAACGTCGGCCCTCGAAGGCCCGGCCCAGGGTGACCTCGTCCGCGTATTCGAGGTCGCCGCCCACAGGCAGGCCACTGGCGAGCCGGGTGACCTTCAGCCCCATGGGTTTGAGCAGGCGCGCCAGGTAGGTGGCGGTCGCCTCTCCTTCCAGGTTCGGGTCGGTGGCCAGGATCACCTCGGTGACCCGACCGTCCGAGAGGCGCGCCATCAGCTCCTTGACGCGCAGGTCGTCGGGGCCGACGCCCTCGATGGGACTGATCGCACCGCCGAGCACGTGGTAGCGGCCACGGAACTCCCGTGTCCGCTCGATGGCCACGACGTCCTTGGACTCCTCGACGACGCAGACGACCGCGTCGTCGCGGCGCGGGTCACGGCAGATCCGGCACTGGGTCTCCTCGGCGACGTTGCCGCACACCGAACAGAACCGGACCCGTTCCTTGACCGCGACAAGCGCGTTGACCAGGCGCTTGACATCGGCGGTCTCGGCCGAGAGCAGGTGGAAGGCGATGCGTTGCGCGCTCTTCGGACCGACGCCGGGCAGCCGCCCCAACTCGTCGATCAGATTCTGAACCGCGCCTTCGTACATCGCCCGCCTACTCGTGGAGTGCTCGGTTACCACCGTAGTGGAGCCGCGGAGCCGTCGGGGACCCCGCCCTCACCCAAGCTCGGTCCTCCCTGGTCAGAGCCGGGTCAGAAGCCGGGAAGCCCCGGAATGCCGCCGCCCATCCCCTGCGCGAGCGGCCCCATCTTCTGCTGCTGGAGCTCCTCGACCATGCGCTCGGCGTCCCGGATGGCCGCGAGCACCAGATCGGCGATGGTCTGCGCGGTGTCGGACGCGTCGCCGGGGTCGACCGCCCCGGGATCGATCGTGATGTCCTCGACCTGCCCACGTCCGTTCATGGTGACGGTGACCAGGCCGCCACCGGAGGTGCCCTGCAGCTTGGCCTCGTCCAGTTCCTGCTGGGCCGCCATGAGCTGCTGCTGCATCTGCTGCGCCTGCTGCAGGATCGCCTGCATGTCCATTCCGCCGCCAGGATTCACTGTTTCGCTCCTTGCCTGGGTTGTCCGTGCCTGCGAGCCTAGCCGCTCGCCCGCCCACCCGCCCTGTTCCCCGGCACGTCCCGGTGCCGGGGAACCACGGGTTTATGAGGTGCCCCACGGGGACAGTCGAAACGCGGAGAGAGGCGTAGGACACCGGGAATCCGTTCTCGGCGCGGTGGACGGGAGGTAGGACTACGGTGATGGTCCACCATGCGGGCGGCAGAAGACACCTCCGCAGTGAACCGCATTCCGGACAGGCTCTTTCGGGGCCGCGGCCATGACCGCGGCCGAGTTCCCGCCGATCGGCGAGTACGCCCTGCTGTCCGACTGCCGCACGGCCGCACTGGTCGCCCCGGACGGCGCGGTGGAGTGGCTGTGCGTGCCGCGGTTCGACGGCCCCAGCGTCTTCGCGCGGCTGCTGGACCGGCAACGCGGCGGTGCCTGGGAGATGACCGTGGTCGGCGCCACCGCGGTCGAACGGAGCTACGTCGAGGAGACGTTGGTGCTCCGCACCCACTGGCAGACCCCCGAAGGCGTCGCGGTGGGCTACGACTTCCTGGCGACGCTGCCCCACGATCCCGAGGGCGTCGTGTCCGCGGGTGTCCTGGTCCGGCTGGTCCACTGCGAACGGGGAGCGGTGCGCGTCCGCTCCCGGGTCGTCGCACGCCCCGACTACGGTGCCCGTGACGCACGCTGGAACCCGCGCGACGGCGCACTGGTCGAGGACGGCAGCGGCATCCTGCTGTCCGGATTCGGCACGACCATGCCCGGGGTGGGCGGGGCCGTCACGACGGAGACGACGCTGCGCGCCGGGGAGTCGCTGGCCGTCGGTCTGGACTACACGGGAGACACCCTGCGCCGGATCACCGCCGAGACCGCGCACCACCTGCTCGACCAGTCCGTGCGGACCTGGCAGACCTGGTCCTCCGACGCCGACTACCACGGGGTGGCGGCCGACCGGGTGCGGCACAGCGCCGTCGTCCTGCGCGGACTGATGTTCGAGGATACGGGAGGGCTCATCGCGGCGCCCACGACCTCGCTGCCGGAGCGGGTGGGAGGCCAGCGCAACTGGGACTACCGCTACGTGTGGCACCGCGACGCGGCCCTGGTGGTGCTCGCGCTGCTGCGCATGGGACACAAGGAGGAGGCAGGGCAGTACCTGCGGTTCCTGCTCGGTTACTGCGTCGAGAAGGAGCGCCGCGTCCCTCCGATGGTCGGAATCGGTCAGACTCCGGTGCCCGACGAGAAGGTGCTGGACCACCTCAGCGGCTATCGGAACTCCCGGCCGGTGCGTATCCACAACAACGCCTACGACCAGCACCAACTCGACGTCTACGGGCACATCCTCGACGCGGCGCTGGCCTACCAGCAGGTCACCGGAGGTCTGGCCGAGGCCGATCTCGGCGAGTTGCGCAAGGTGGTGGAGTTGGCGTGCACAACGTGGACCCAACCCGACGCCGGGGTGTGGGAGGTCCGCGACGGCCACCGGCACTGGACCAACTCCAAGCTGTACGCGTGGGTGTGCTTCGACCGCGCCGTCCGGCTCTTCCAGAAGACCGGTGCGGTCTCCGACGAGCTGCTCGACACGTGGCGCGTGGAGCGCGACGCGGTCCGCGTCGATCTGCTGAACAAGGGCTGCCATCCCGGTCTCGGCAGGTTCGTGCAGTCCTACGGCTCGGCCAACGTCGACGGGTCGCTGCTGCGTATCCCGCTGGTGGGTTTCCTCGAAGGGGATGATCCCCGGGTGCTGGCCACCATCGACCGGATCGACGCCGAACTGGGCGATGCCGGTTTCCTGGTGCACCGCTACGACACCGCGTCGACGCGCGACGGCATCGACGACGCCCCCGAGGGCGCGTTCCTGCTGTGTTCCTTCGAGATGGTCTCAGCACTGGTGCTGGCGGGCCGGACGGAGGAGGCCCGGAGGCGTTTCGAGGCCCTGTGCTCCCACGCCGGTCCCCTGGGCCTGTTCGCCGAGGAGATGAGCGCTGACGGAACCATGCTCGGCAACTATCCGCAGGCGTTCACCCACCTGGCGCTGATCGAGGCGGCGATGAACCTGGACGAGGCGGGCCATGAGGACGCCCTCCACGCCTGGGCCCGTCGCCACCACACCCGATCACACCGTTGACCCTGACGGCGGAGGGTCTTTCCCGCTGGTTCGGAACCCCTGCCGTCAGGGTCGCCACGGCGGATCAGTAGAAGATCGCCTCCGGCCCCAGGATTCCCTTGATCTCACCGGAGAACTCGGGGCTGACGCGCACCGGGTAGTCGTCGACCGCGAAGATCCGGGACCGCAGCGGATTGTCCACCCTGATCCGCACCGGGGTGTCGCCCCGATGGCTGCGCAGCGCCTGCTTGAGTTCGCTGATCAACTCCTTGGTGACCCGCTTCTCCGGGATGGTGAGCAGTACCGGCGGCTCCCCCTCGGAGATGTGCGAGATGTCCAGGATGGACATCTCCGAGACGAAGAGCGAATAGGTGCCCTCGCGGTCGTTGAGCCGCCCCTTGATGGTGACCGCGGTGTCCTCGACCAGGGCGTCCACGTACAGCGGATAGGTCTTGGGGAAGAGCAGCGCCTCGATCGAGGCGTCGAGGTCCTCGACGGTGGCGATCGCCCACTGGTTGCCCGCCTTGTTGATCCGCTTCTCGACCTTGGAGATCAGTCCGGCGATGCGCACCTCGTCGTTGTTGCGCCGCTCGCCGTTGACCACCTCCAGGAGGGTGGCGTCGCTGGACCGCGCCAGGATGCGCTCGGCGCCCGCCAGCGGGTGGCTGGACACGTACAGCCCCAGCATCTCCCGCTCGAACGCGAGTTTGGTCTTGCGGTCCCACTCCTCACCGGTCCAGTTGATGTTGAAGCCGATCGGCGCGTTCTCCTCCTCCTCGTCGTCGCCCCCGCCGAAGAGGTCGAACTGGCCGTTGGCCTCCTGCTTCTTGGAGCCGATCATGGCGTCGACCGCCGCCTCGTGGTGGCGGTACAGGTCCAGGCGCGAATGGCCGAGGGAGTCGAACGCGCCCGCCTTGATCAGCGACTCGATGACACGCTTGTTGCAGACGGTGAGTTCGATCTTGGACAGGAAGTCCACGAAGGAGGTGAACTTCCCCTTCTCCTCGCGGGTCTTGACGATGGATGCCACGACGTTGGCGCCCACGTTGCGTACCGCACCCATGCCGAAGCGGATGTCGCTGCCGACCGGAGTGAAGCGCAGACCCGACTCGTTGACGTCGGGCGGCAGCACCCGGATACCCATCTTGCGGCACTCGGCCAGGTAGACGGCCATCTTGTCCTTGTCGTCGCCCACCGAGGTGAGCAGCGCCGCCATGTAGGACGCCGGATGGTTGGCCTTGAGGTAGGCGGTCCAGTAGGAGACCAGTCCGTACCCGGCGGTGTGCGACTTGTTGAAGGCGTAGCCGGAGAAGGGAAGCATGACGTCCCACAGGGCCTGCATGGCTTCCTTGGAGAATCCCCGGGCGAGCATGCCTTCGGAGAACTTGACGTACTCCTTTTCCAGGGCTTCTTTCTTCTTCTTGCCCATCGCGCGGCGCATCAGGTCCGCACCGCCCAGCGTGTACCCGGCGAGCTGCTGGGCGATCGCCATCACCTGCTCCTGGTAGACGAGCAGGTGGAAGGACTCGGAGAGGATCGGATCCAGAGCGTCCTTCAGCTCCGGGTGGATCGGGGTGACCTCCTGGCGTCCGTTGGAGCGGTCGGCGTAGTCGTTGTGCGCGTTGGCGGCCATCGGACCGGGCCGGTACAGGGCGAGGACAGCGGCGATGTCACCGAACTTCTTCGGTTCCATCCGCTTGAGCAGCGCGCGCATGGGACCGCCGTCGAGTTGGAACACGCCGAGGGTGTCGCCGCGTGACAGCAGTTCGTAGGTTTTCTTGTTGTCCAGCGGCAGGGTGGACAAATTAATTTCCGTGCCCTCGTTGGCCTTGACGTTCTGGATGGCGTCATCGATGACGGTGAGGTTGCGCAGGCCCAGGAAGTCCATCTTCAGCAGACCCATCTCCTCGCACTGGGGGTACGGGAAGCCGGTGATGATGGCGCCATCGGTGTCGCGTTTGTGCAGCGGGATGACGTCGAGCAGCGGCTCGGAGGAGAGGATGACGCCCGCGGCGTGCACGCCGGTGCCCCGGGTCAGGCCCTCCAGACCGCTGGCGGTCTCGTAGACCTTGCGGACCTCCGCGTCGGATTCGATGAGCTGACGCAGTTCGACCGCCTCGTGGTAGCGGGGGTGCTCCTCGTCGAAGACGGCGGACAGCGGGATCTCCTTGCCCATGACGGCCGGAGGGAACGCCTTGGTGATCTTGTCGCCGAGCGCGTAGGGGTAGCCGAGGATGCGGTTGGCATCCTTGATGGCCGCCTTCGCCTTGATGGTGCCGAAGGTGAGGATCTGGGCGGTGTTGGCTTCGCCGTAGCGCTCGGTGACGTAGCGGATCATGTCGCCGCGCTTGCGCTCGTCGAAGTCCAGGTCGATGTCGGGCATCGACACGCGCTCGGGATTGAGGAACCGCTCGAACAGCAGGGAGTGCTCCAGCGGGTCGAGGTCGGTGATACCGAGGATGTAGGCCACCATCGAGCCGGTCGCTGATCCGCGTCCGGGTCCCAGTGCGATCCCAGAACGGCGCGCGTACTGGCAGATGTCGGCGACGACGAGGAAGTAGGCGGGAAAGCCCATCTCCTCGATGACGCTCAGCTCGTACTCGATCCGCTCACGCACCTCCCGGCTGGGACCGTTGGGGTATCTGTCGTACAGGCAGCGTTCGATCTCCTTGCGTAGCCAGCTCGACTGGGTCTCGCCCTCGGGCACCGGGAACCGGGGCATCAGGTCGCGGTGCTGGAACACCTCGTCGTAGGCACCGTCCTCGACCTGCTCGGCGATCCACAGGGTGTTGCGGCAGCCCTCGGCCCACTCGTCGAAGTGGTTGAGGGCGCGCATCTCGTCGGCGCTCTTGAGGTAGTAGCCGGTGCCGTTGAACCGGAAGCGGGTGGGGTCGTCGAGGTTCTTGCCGACGCCCACGGCCAGCAGCGCGTCGTGCGCGGAGGCCTGGTCCTCGGTGACGTAGTGGGAGTCGTTGGTGACCAGGGGGCGCAGCCCCAGCTTCTTGCCGACCGACAGTAGACCGGAGCGGACCTCGTGTTCGATGTCGATGCCGTGGTCCATCAGCTCAAGGAACACCGAGTCGCGGCCGAAGATGTCCTGGAGTTGGCCCGCGTACTCGACGGCCTCGCGCTCCTGACCGAGCCGCAGCCGGGTCTGCACTCCGCCCGAGGGGCAGCCGGTGGTGACCATGATGCCCTCGCTGTGCTGGGCCATCAGGTCCAGGTCCATGCGAGGCTTGGTGTAGTAGCCCTCGATGGAGGCCAGGGACGACAGCCGGAACAGGTTGCGCAGCCCCTTGGCGTTACGCGCCCACATGGTCATGTGCAGGTAACGGCCGCCGCCGGAGACGTCCTTGCCGCCTTCGGTCGCGTCGTCGCCGCTCTTGCCCCGCCCCCAGTACACCCGCTGCTTGTGGAAGCGGGATTCGGGCGCCACGTAGGCCTCGATTCCGATGATCGGTTTGACCCCCGAGTCCTGGGAGGTCTGCCAGAACTCGTAGGAGCCGAACATGTTGCCGTGGTCGGTCATGGCCACGGCGGGCATGCCCAGCCGGGCTGCCTCCGCGAACAGCGGCCTGAGCTTGGCGGCTCCGTCCAGCATCGAGTACTCGGTGTGAACGTGCAGGTGGACGAAGGGGTCGTTCGTCACGGTGCGGCTACTCCCAACGCGACTTGGAGGACGGGTGTGGCACCTGAGCCTACGACTCTCCCATGCCCCGTGCAGCGCTATCCACAGGTGCGGGGGTGCGACGATCGCGACTTTCCCACGAGGCGCATCCAGTCTTGGACGTGGCCTGTCCAGCGCACGTTCCCCAAGGGACAGATCTGGCCAAAACCACCAAATCCCCCAAAAATTCTGCAAGCCTTGGGGGACACGGCTGCCCATCCCCCAACCCCATGGAAGGACACGAATGGTCTTCAAACGCTTCATGCGTGCCCTCGGCATCGGCGGCCCCACCGTCGAGACCGTGCTCGACTCCACCGAGGTGACCCCCGGCGGAGTCCTCACCGGACGCGTCGAGATCACCGGCGGCGACCACGACACCGAGATCGAGAAGATCTCCCTCTTCCTGGAGGCGGAGGTCGAGCACGAGTACGAGTACGAGTACGAGGACTCCGAAGGCGAGGAGGTGAGCGGGGAAGGCGAGTACACGAGCACCGCGCGCTGGGGGACTCTCCAGGTCTGCGACGCCTTCTCACTGCCCGCCGAGACGAAGAGGACCTTCGAGTTCGAACTCCCCATCCCGTTCGAGGCCCCCGTCACCGTTGTCGGTGACACCCCGCTGGGCGGTCCGAAGATCGGGGTGCGCACCAGACTGCACGTCGACGGCGCCCTGGACAAGGGCGACCTGGACGCGATCACCGTGCGCGCGCTGCCGGTCCAGGAGAAGATCCTGGCGGCCTTCGCCGACCTGGGCTTCTCCTTCGCCAAGATGGACCTGGAGCCGGGCAAGCTCATCGGCACCGAGCAGCGGCTCCCCTTCCACCAGGAGATCGAGTTCGGAGCCAGCCCCCACTACGGCGACACGGTCGGCGACGTCGAGCTGTCCTTCGTCGCCGACGACGAGGGAACCTTCGTCGTCCTCCAGATCGGCGCCCTGGACGACGCCGGCCACACCTTCCGGGTCTCCCACGCCGACGCCGACGAGGACGTCGACTGGGCCGAGTTGCTGGCGGCCCGGTTCGCGGCGGCACTGGACCGCTGACGCCGTTCCGGTCCTGACGGTGGAGGGCTTACGGAGGCCCCTGCCGTCGGGACCAGCGATGCTGTGGCGTCAGCGGGTGTGGTCGATCTCCTCGATGAGCTTGCCGCCCAGTTCGTTCTCGATCAGGACGGAACCGGTGAAGGCGCTCTCGTCGAGGTCGTTCTCGACCGCGTCCTCGGGAGCGTGCGGGGAGTCGTCGACCGGCGCGGGATCGGACCCGCCCGCCGGAGCCGGTCCGGGATCGGGCTCCGGCGCCGGAGACGGAGGAGCCGACCGGGCCGGCGGTTCGTGGCGCGACGGAGGCGCCGGAACGTCGTCCCAGCCGGTCCCGGCCTCCGGCCGGGGCTCGGCGCTCCCGTCCGGGGGCGCCGAGCCCCGGTCCGGCGGTCGCGCGGCAGGCGGCGCGGCCGGTTCCCGGACCGGCTGCGGACGCCGGGGCGGGGCGGCCTGCGGGACCCGCGGGGCACTGCCCGGATTCCCCGTGGATGCCTCCACGGAGACCTCCAGGCCGCACACCTGCTGCACCGCCTCGGCGATGTCCCTGGCCCGTCCGGCCGAGACGAAACTGCGCATCAGGCCGTCGGTCTCGAAGTAGAGGACGAGCGTGCGCCCGTTCAGGACGGTGGCGCGCACCCCGTCGCGGACGATGGCGTGCGCCGCCCGCTTCCGGTTGCTCGCCAGGTAGTCCAGGATGTACGGCCACCGGTCGTCGAACGACCCGTCCGACGCCGAAGCCTGCGGCCGCTGCGGAGCCGGAGCGGCCGCAGGCGTACTCGGGGGAGGAGTCCCCCAGTCGTCCGCCGGGGCCGGACGCGGCCGGGCCGGGGCCGGTGGTTCCGGCCGTGCGACTGGCTCGGGCGCGCTCGGACGGCCCGGTGCGGGCTGGGCGGCGGCCGGGGGCGCGGCCGGAGCGGGAGCCGCCGGGCCGTGCGGGGCGGGAGGCGCCGGAGCGACACCGCCGCGCTCCAACCGCTCCAGTCGGGCCGCCAGCGCCAGTTCGTCGTCGGGACCGGACACGGCGGGAAGCAGGATGCGGGAGCACATCAACTCCAGGAGCAGCCGGGGCGAGGTGGTCCCGCGCATCTCGGTCAGCCCCCGGTTGAGGATCTCGGCCGCCCGGGTCAACTGCGCCGCACCCAGACGGCCCGCCTGCTCGCGCATCTGCTCGACCGCGTCGGGCGGCACGTTGATCAGCCCCTTGTCCAACGCGTCGGGCACGGCGTTGAGCACCACCAGGTCGCGGGTGCGTTCCAGCAGGTCGGCGGCGAAGCGTCGGGGATCGTGCCCGCCCTCGACCACGCGGTCGATCAGCCCGAACACCGCCGCCCCGTCACGCGCGCCGAGCGCGTCGACCATCTCGCCGAGCAGGCCGGAGTCGGTGTAGCCGAGCAGTTGCACCGCGCCCTCGCGGGTGATTCCGCGTTCGTCGGAGCCCGCGAGGAGCTGGTCGAGGATGGACAGCGAGTCACGCGCGGAGCCGCCGCCGGCGCGCACCACGAGCGGCAGCGCGGCGGGGTCGTAGGGCACGCCCTCCTCGGTGAGGATCTCCTCCATGAGTTCGCGCAGTGTGCTCGGCGGGATCAGCCGGAACGGGTAGTGGTGGGTGCGCGAGCGGATCGTACCGATGACCTTCTCGGGCTCGGTCGTGGCGAAGACGAACTTCAGGTGCGGCGGCGGCTCCTCGACGAGTTTGAGCAGCGCGTTGAAACCCTCGCGGGTCACCATGTGCGCCTCGTCGATGATGTAGACCTTGTAGCGCGAGTTCACCGGTGCGAAGAACGCACGTTCCCGCAGGTCACGCGCGTCGTCAACACCACCGTGCGAGGCGGCGTCGATCTCGATGACGTCGATGCTGCCACCACCGTCGGGGGCCAGCGACACACACGACTCGCACACCCCGCACGGGTCGGGGGTGGGGCCCTTCTCACAGTTGAGCGAGCGGGCCAGGATACGCGCGCTGGAGGTCTTGCCGCAGCCGCGCGGACCGCTGAACAGGTAGGCGTGGTTGACCCGTCCGTTGCGCAACGCCTGGCGCAGCGGTTCGGTGACGTGCTCCTGACCGCGCACCTCGGCGAAGGTCGCGGGACGGTACTTGCGGTACAGGGCGATGCTCACGGCGCGCTCACTGCTCCCTCCGCGGACCGGCGCTGTGGGGTCACAGCCTCCTCGGTGGCGTCCACGCCATCCATTCAACCCCGTTCCGGTGACAGTCAGGGGTCGCTTCGCGCGATCCCGGAGCCCGAAACGCGAAAGGACCCCCCGCGCACCCGCCAGAGCCTACTTATCCTTGCTGCCTTCCGGCCCTGGGGAGGTTCGTAGGATGACGCCGCACGAGGGGTCTGCCTCAGAGTCTATAGCCCCTCGTCGCGTTCCGCGAACCAGCTGCCTCCCCTCGGAACGTGCGGGGACGAGAGGACTCCGGCAGGCGGTCGGTCAATCGGTTCGGAGCAGTGCCGGGTTCCATGTAAAGTGGTCTGCGGAGGATTCGCCTAGAGGCCTAGGGCGCACGCTTGGAAAGCGTGTTGGGGGCAACCCCTCACGAGTTCGAATCTCGTATCCTCCGCACCGCCTGACCAGGCAGAACGAGGGCTCCCACCGGACCGCCGGTGGGAGCCCTCGTCGCGTTCCGTCTCAGTTTCCGTCTCAGTTGCCCAGCCAGTCGGCGTGTGTGCCGCTACCGGGTCAGGGTTTCCGGCCGTTGCGACCTGTCCGGCCGGCGGAGTACTTCTAGAACACGCGATCGGCGCGGGGCAGCGAGCGCAGCAGATAGGCCGCGCCCCAGCACAGCGGTAGTGCGAGCGTGCCCACTGCGGCGAACTTGGCGACTGCCGGAGCCTCCCACAAGGAGAAGGCGTGGTTCAGTCCGATCAGCACCAGCGGATGCAGGAAGTAGACCGCGTAAGCCTGCTCGGACAGGAACGTCCACACGGCCGAACGGCGGTTGAGCCACCGCTGGAACAGGGCCAGTAATGCCAGCACGGCGCCTGTGGCCAGGACGTTCTCCGCAACGGCCAGCACCAGCGACTGCCAACTGCCGGGCGGGAGTGCCGTGTCGCGCAGAGCGCCCAACAGGAGCACGTAGACCGGCGCCATGAGTAGTGCGGCGCCCGCTCCGCCCCAGCCCGCCCAGCGCGGGACGGCGTTCAGCCAGCCCCTGCGGAAGGCCAGCACACCCGCGGCGAACATCAGGACGTACTGCGGCATGAAGGCGGGGGTGGGCAGTCCGATGATCGGCCAGGTGGTGCCCATCGGCACCACGGTGCGCCACAGGTAGGTGGTCAGCGCCAGGACGGTCACGAAGCCGGCGACAGCCAGCGGTCCGGGCGCAGGAGTCGGCCCGGCCCGGCGGACCGCCGTCGCGGGCGCGGTTCTGCGTGTGAGCCGGAACCGCCTGATCAGCGCGTACGCCAGGGCGAACACCAGCAGCACCTCGACGAACCACATCGGACCCGGCTCCCACGTCTTCACGTAGAAGAGCCAGTAGGGCGTCCCATCGGGATCGGTCAGGTAGATCCCCAGGTAGACCACGGGGCGCACCAGCAGCAGGTAGAGCAGCAGCGGCACTCCCAGCCGTATCAGCCTGCCGCGCAGGAAGCCGCGGGCCCCCTTGCGGTCATGGGAGCCAGGCGTGAAGAACCCGGAGACCAAGAAGAAGAACCCCATGAAGAATGCCTGGTTGAGGACGAGGAAGACATCCAGCAGGGTGCTGCTGGGGTCGTCGACGGGGTCGATGTAGTACCAGGCCGGGATGTTGCTGTAGGCGAGGGAGGCGTGGTGGAGCACCACCAGCACCGTCAACGCGGCGCGTAGGTGGTCGAGGTAGTGCAGTCGCGGGCGGGGCGGTGCGGCGGCCTCGGCCGGGGAGGCGGCGCTGACGTTCGGCGGAGGAGCGGTGGGCCGGTCCGTTGCCGTGGCTCTCCGAACCGGGTCGGGTGTGCTGTGGCGCGAGGGAGTCGGCCGGGCCGGTGGCCGGATCTGTTGACTCGGACTGTTTTTGTCCATGTGGCCAGTTTTTTGTCCATGCGGCCAGAATGTAAATCAGGGATCTCCCCTACGGGGCCCTGAGTCAGTCCTGAGACGGGTCGGGACAGCTGTCCGCGGCGGCACGGTGGTGCGGCCGAAGCACGGCTCGGCGGGGCGGAGTCAGGCGGGAGGGTCGGCGCGCGCGGAGCGCTCGATGATCTCGGCCAGTTCGGCGGCGTGGGCTTCCAGGTCGTGGTCCGGATGGGTCACCCAGTACGCGAACATGCCGTCGATCGACGCCTGGAGGGTCACCGCCATGACGCGCACGTCGAAGTCGCGCAGGACGCCCCGCTCCTGCCCGGCGCGCAGGCGCTTCTCGATCTCCTGGTAGACCGGCTCGGCCACCATGAGGCGGTGGCGCGAGGAAGTTCCCTCGGAGGTCCGCGTGCCGTTGAAGATGCCGGCCAGGGCCATCAGCTGCTCACGGTGCCCCCGCATGTAGTCGGCCACGGCCAGGACATGGGCCCGCAGGGCGGCGCACTCGTCGGGAGCCTCCGCTATGCGCGGCAGCACGAATTCCGCGATCGCCGAGTAGACCTGCTCGACGACCTGGTCCATCAGCTCGTCCTTACCGGAGAAGTGGTAGGAGATGACGCCTTTGCTGACACCGGCCCGCTGTGCGATGCGCGACAGCGAGGCGTTGGCGAAGCCCACCTCGGCGATGGTGTCGATGGCCGCGGAGACGATCTGCGCGCGCCGGGCCTCCTCGATGAAAGTGTGCTTGCGCTGGCCGTGCGGGCGAGAACCTGGCCTCATGGACAGCGAAGATAGCAGTCGGTCGGAAGAGGCCGCGGGCCCGTTCGGGGATCGTCCGCTGACGGACAGGTGAGCAACCCTGCCGTCGTCTTCCAACAGTCGGGGGAGACCACGCGAAGCCGCACGGAGGTGTGGAGCTCGCCAGACCGCTCCGGGGCGCGGACCCGCTGGGCGCCGGTCGGCGCTCAGCCCAGGTGCACCCTCCGGCCGGTGGCCCGGTAGACGGCCCTGCGCCACCGCGCGCTCGGCAGCGGCGGGAGGTCGCGCAGCATCCGCTCGTAGCCGGGACCGTCCGGGCTCCCGGTCGCCTTCGCCCTCACCGGAGCCAAGGCCGACGAGCGCCAGACCCTGCCGGAGGTGTTCACCGCCGCCCCCGACCTGGTTGCCGCCCGCCCCGGACAGACCCTGATCGCCGACAAGAACTACTACAGACGCGACTTCGAGCGGGTCCTGGTCGAGGCGGGCGTGCGTCTGCCGCGGCCAGCCCGCAGGGGCGAGTCCACGCGGGCCGGAGCGGGGCTGTTTCGGCCGCTGCGTCAGATCACCGAGTCGACCAACCAGACGCTCAAGGGCCAACCCGATCTGGAGCGCCACGGCGGGCGCTCACCGGACAGGGTGGTCGCCCGGGTGCTCCAGCGCATTCTGGCTCTGACCGCCGTGGTTTGGCACAACGACCACACCGGTCAGCCGGTCCTACGGTCGTTGACCGCCTACGACCACTGATCCCCTGGAATCACTCATCTAGGTGCTCAGGCTGCTGCGCCCCAGGTCAGGACGGGTACGGTCCAGACCGGACACCCGGGCGAACATTTGGCGAGCGTGTTGGGGCAATCCTCCAAGTGTTCGAATCCCCTATCCTCCGCGCCGTCTGACCAGGCAGAACGAGGCCCCGGAGTGCCCTGGGGGCTTGTCGTGCTTCCGTCTCAGTTGCTCGGGCGGTCGGTAAGTGCGTCGCCACCGAGCCGACGCAGCTCCGCGACCAGTTCGGCGAGTTCGTCGTCGCGTATGGCCCCTGTCTTTCCCCGAGTCCGTTCCGGGGTTGCTCACTGGGTGGCTCACTTGTTCGCCAGTGAGCAACCTAATGAGCAACCTGGTCCGTTGCGTTCCCCTCCCGACACCCGGTTCGGAGGGCTGTTGGCGGTGCCACGAGGGGCCGGATGGACGGGAGGCGTGGGCTTCGGAGGAGCGGAGCGGTGGGCGGCGAGGGCGTCTCGTCCCGAGCCCCATTCGACGCCGACGCCCATTCCCGAAAGGGAATGGTGAATTCCGGAGATCCATTCCTCTCGTTTTTCGGACGTCGCTCACCGCACTTCTGGACATTTCTGGCCATTGGGGAGACAGAAACGACGAATAAGTCTAGGTTGGGACTGTCAGCGGCCAGCGGAGGGCACGGCTGGATGAACAGTGGGAACGACCTCGTCGTGATCGGCCTGTCAGGGGTGCAGCGGTTCATCGCCGAGGCCCAGAGCACCGCCGACCTGGCCAACGCCAGCGACATCGCGTCGCGATTGGCGGCGGTGGCGGCGCACCGGTTCGCACCGGAGGACCTGGTGCTGCCCGCGTCGGCGGACCCCGAAGGCATGCCGAACCGGATCGTGGCGCTGACCCCGGCGGGGACCGGGCAGGATCTGGCCCGCGCGGCGGTGCGGGCGGTACGCGAGGAATGGGACACCTGGGTGGGTCGGCTGTTCGGCCGCGCGATCGAGGTGCCCGGTTTCCCCGAGGTGTTCTGGAGCGTGGCCGGTCCCGACGTCGGCAACTACGCGCGGCAGTGGGAGGACGCGCACGTGGCGCTGGCCGCCCGCAAACGGCTGCGCGGATTCGACGCCCCCGAGTACGCGGGGCGGCGCCCCTGCGCGCTGGCTCCCCGCTGGGCCGCCGAACCGCAGCCTCCTCGCGGGGTGCCCCGGCACGAACGCGACGCGGGGCTGTCGGCGGCCGGGTGGGTGAAGCGGCGCTGGCACGCCACTCCGGGACTTCCCGCCGTGCGCTCCTCGGGTTTTCCCTCCACCTCGTCGATCGCCTCTGCTCCCTACCGGGCCGCGGTCCTGGACCGGCTCGGCGAACCGGAGGTGCGCTCCGCCGCCAAACAGTTGCGGGCGGCGGTGCGGGCGGTCGCGGGCGACGAACGGTTCCGCGCGGTGGAGTCGCCGGTGCCGGCGCTGCGCTGGGACCGCGCCAACACGCTGGCCGAGTGGCTGGCGCGGGGCGCGGGCTGGTGGGTGTACCCCACCGTGTGGCAGGAGGCGTCGCTGCGCCGCGAGTACGCGACCGACGGCCACACCTTCGACGACGCGCACGTGGAGCGGGGCCGCGCCGCCGCCCGGGCCCTGCACGAGAGCGTCGGCTGGGCCGAACCCACCCCCTACTACGCGGTGCTGGCCCTGGACCTGGACGGCATGGGGGCCTTCCTGTCCCGTGATCCGGTCGACGCGGGACGGCACCGCGCCGTCTCCGCGCGGCTGGGGGACGTGGCGCGGGCCCAGCGGACGGTGATCGAGGAACGGTCGGGGGTGTGCGTCTACGCGGGCGGCGACGACCTGCTGGCGTTCCTCCCGGCGGCTGCGGCACTGGACGCCGTCCAGGCGTGCCGCGACGCACTTCCCGGGGACGGTTCGCTGCCGTCGGCCAGCGCGGCCGTGCTGTTCGTCCACTCCCGGTCGGCGCTGCGCCACGCCGTCAACCGGACGCGGTCACTGCTGGAGGCCGCCAAGTCGGTGCCCGGCAAGAACGCCGTCGCGGTCGGGTTCGCCACCGGTTCGGGAACGGCTTTCCACACGGTGCGGCCGTGGTCGGGCGACGGCTACGGCAACGCGGTCGAGCGGCTGCAGATGTTCCTGCCCGCCGACGCGGCGCAGGGGGCGGGGCTGTCGCCGCGGCTGGTCGCCGACCTGTGGCGGCACCGGCGCGGACTGGCGGAACTCGCCTCCGCGTCGGACAGCCGGGAGGTGTACCGCAAGGAGGTCACGCGCCTGGTGCTGCGGCACGGCGGCTCCCGGACCGACGCCGACACCCTGGTGGCGTTCGGTTTCACCGAGTACGCCGACAGCGGGAGCGCGCCCGTTCCCGTCGACGCGGCGCGGGTCGCGGTGTTCCTGCGGGGGGAGAGCCGGTGAACCGGAGCGGCGAGGAGTCGGTGTGGCTCGGATTCGGTCCGCGCGACGCGGTGCAGGTCCGCGACGGCCGCGTGTTCGACGCGGGCGACGCGGCCCGCACGCTGCGCCCGTGGCCCAGCACGATCGCGGGAGCGGTGGGGGCGGCGTTCGGCCGCGAGGTGGGGGCGGTGCGCGGCGCGCTGCCGACGCGCCGCGACCCGGTCGCCGAGCGCTGGCTGCCGTACTTTCCGCTGCCCGCCGACGTCGTCCCGGTGGAGCGGAACCCCCGCAGGTGGACCCGGCTGCGTCCGGTGGAGACCGGCGTCGCCACCGACCTGGGGGGAACCGACACGCTGCTGCTGTCGGCGCCCGGGGCCGGAGCGTCCCCCGCGGACTGCTGGTGGGGGGCGGCGCGGCTCCGCGACTACCTGCGCGGCGACGCTCCCGCCGCCCGGGCCGGGGCGGCGGCGAGCCCGTTCACGCTGGAACGCCGCACCGGCATCGCCCGCGAGGGGCGGACTGTCAGGGACGCCCACCTGTACAGCAGCGACTTCCTCCGCCTGCGTGAAACCCCCGGCGAGAGGTGGGTGTTCGCCGCCCAGTGCGTCCTGACCCGGGAGAACACGCGCACTCCACAGGGGCCGGTCCGGTTGGGCGGCGAGGGCCGCCTGGCCGACGTGGAGGTGCTGGACCCGGCCCCCGCGTGGCCCGAGCCCCCCGAGGACTTCCCCGGCGGCAGGGTGCTGGTCTACCTGGCCACACCGGGGATCTGGCGCGTCCGCGCCCCCGACGGGAGATGGCGCACCACGTGGCGTCCGCCGCTGCCGCGGCACGCGGTGGTGCGCGCCGCCGCGATCACCGGACCCGACGCTGTCGCGTCGGCCTCCCCCGACGGTTCGGGCGGGGTGCGCGGGGCGTGGCTGCGCTGGGCGGTGCCTGCCGGGTCGGTCTACCTGGTCCAGTTCGGCGGCGGCGACCCCGCCGGGACGGCCCTGGAATGGGCGCGCAAGACGCACGGCACGGCGTTGGGCGCCGACCAGCCCGACCCGATCGGGCGGAGGCTGGCCACGGCCGGGTTCGGCGTGGTCCTGACCGGAAGGTGGCAATGACCGAACTGCTGGCGTTCTTCTACACCGAGTCGCCCCTGCACGCCGGGGCCTCCGACAGTCTCGGCGTGATCGACCTGCCCATCCAGCGGGAGGCGCACACCGGCTACCCGGTGGTGTGGGGGCAGAGCCTCAAGGGCGCGCTGCGCCAGGCCGCGCAGGAGCACCCCGACTGGAACGACGCCGACGTGGCGGCGGTGTTCGGTTCGGAGGTGTCCCCGGGGCAGGCGACCACACCGGGACTGCTGGCAGTGGGCGACGCCCAACTGGTGGCCCTGCCGGTGCCGACCCTGCACCGCACCTTCGCCTGGGTGACCTCCGCGGTCGCGTTGGGCCGCCTGGCCCGCAAGTACCGTGCCCTGGGCCGCGAACCGGCGCCCGCCGTCCCGGACGTCTCCGCCGAGGCGGTGGCCGTCGACGCCGCCTGGACGGGGGAGCAGGCGCTGGGGCCGGTCGTCGCCAGGGTCGTGTCCGAACCCGCCGAGCAGGTCGAGCGGCTCCGCGCGTGGGCCGCGGCGGTGCGCGCCGACGCCTTCGACGCGGACACGGCGTTCGAACCGTTCCGCGCCAAGTTCTCCCGGGACCTGCTGCTGGTCGACAGCCAGGTGATGGGCGTCCTCGTCGAGGAGTGCACCGAGGTCACGGCGCGGGTGCAGCTCGACGACGCCAAGACCGTGTCTCACGGCCCCTTCCACAGCGAGTACCTGCCCACCGAGACCGTGCTGGCGGCCTCGCTCACCCTGCGTCCCGTCCGCTCCGGGAACGGGGTCGACGACGCGGCCACCCGCCGGCACCGGGACCTGGTGCGCGGGCTGCTGCACGGTGACGGCGCGACCCTGCTGCGGTTGGGCGGCGACGAGACCCTCGGCAAGGGGCTGGTCTGGTGCCGTCTCGCGGAGCGGCGGACCACCGGGGCGGGGGGACGCTGATGCGCCGCCTGGACCAGGGCATGGCGCGCGACGCCGCGCTGCTGCTGCCGGAGGGGGACCCGGCCCGCGCCAAGGAGTTGCGCACCCGGTTCCGGCGCCTGCCGGTGCAGTTGCGCACCTCCGGGCTGGCCGCCACCTACGCGTTCCTGGCCGCCCGTTCCGGCACGTCCGGCTCCGACCCGCTCGGGCGGTCCTACGCCGACGTGGCCCAGCAGGTGCGGGCCCGCCTCGCCGACGCCGGTCTGCTCCCGGCCGAGGTGAGGACGGCCGCCGCGCCCGCCGTGCACCGTACCGTCCTGCGCGAACTGGGGGAGATGGACACCGCCCGGTACGCGCGCGCCACCGCCGAGGTGGCGCTGCTGTTCGGGTGGCTGCGCCGCCTCGCCGAAGCCGTGTACGTCGAGGAGGAGTCGTGACCGACCGGCCGCGCCGCCCCCACCCCGGCATGATGCCGCAGACCAGGCCGTCGAATCCTGCCTTCCCTGGTGGGGCTGCGGAGAGCCGGAAGAAACCCGTCGCGACTCCGCCGCCCCCGCCCGGTGGGCGTCCCCGGCCGTCCCGAGGGGAGACGGAGGTGGCCGCCGCCGGTCCGCTGGGGCGGCTCCTGCGGGTGCGCTGGCGCGCCGACGATTCCGCGCCCGCCGTCCTGGACGGCGCCGACGCGGACGCCAACGCGCTGGTCCTACTGCACCGGACCGCGTTTGCCGACGTGACCGGAACCGAGGTGACCCTGCCGGAGAAGGCCAAGCAGGCGTTGCTGTCCTGGGCGCAGCAGCACCGGCTCGGCCAGGTCGCCGCGGACATGGCGCGGGTCGCGGCCCGCCGCGACCGCGCCCTGGAACAGTTGCGGCGGCAGGGGTTGGCCGTGCGCCGCGTCCATCTGGAACCCGAGTGGCGGCTCGTGTCCGGACTGGGGGAGCGCGCCAACGCCCACGAGATCGGCATCCACCTGCACGGCACCTACGGCTGGCCGGCCCTGCCCGGCTCCACTCTCAAGGGCGCCGCCGCCCAGTGGGCCTGGGAGAACACCGACCTGGACGACCCGGCCGCGCTCGGACGGTTCACCGGGGTCTTCGGCACGCCGCTGCCCGAACCCCGCGCCGAGAAGGTGGGGGAACACGACGGGGACCGTCCCGGCCGTCCGCGGTTTCCCGAGTCGGCGCGGGGCCGGGTGCGGTTCCTCGACGCGCTTCCCGCCGCGTCCCCCGTCACGGTCACCGTGGACGTGCTCACCCCGCACGTCAAGCCCTACTACGACGCGGCCGCCGACTCCCGCGCGGCACGGGACGTGCCGCCGCCCGCCGAACACCACCAGCCCGTTCCCGTGCAGTTCCTGACGGTGTCGGCGGGGCGGTTCGACGCCGCGCTCGTCGGCGACGGCGAGCGGGAGACCGAACAGGCCGCCTGGTGGCTGGCCGAGGCCGTCACCGAACTCGGGCTGGGTGCCAAGACCGGCGCCGGATACGGATACCTCGACGCGGAGGAGGAAACGTGACCGTCCATGTCGTCTCCGTGGGACTGAGCCTCGTCGAGTTCTTCGAAGACCCCGAATCCGAGCGGGTTCCCGAGCCGGTTCCGGGAGCCGAGGCGGTCGGGGAGGAGTGGCGTGGGGGACGGCTCGGCCTCGGTGACCACGAGCCCGTGGGGCGGCGCCTGGACGCCGCGTTCGGGACCGGCGCCGCCGACGACTCCCCGGAACGGCAGGAGTTCCAGGAGTTGGCCGGAAGGGTCGGCGCTCAAAAGTGGATTCGCTACCGGGGGGTGTCGGCGGAGTTGGACACCGTGCGCGCGGTGGTCGGCGGCGCTCTTCCCGCGGACGACGCGGTGTTCCTCATCGCCAGCGACACCGACGACGGCGTCGCCGCCGCCGTGTGGACCGCGATCGCGCTGGCCGACGGCGACACCCGCCGGGTCCGCTACCTGCCCGCTGTTGACGAGGACACCCGTCTGGGCGACTCGGTGGCCGGGCGCGTCCACGTCGTCCGGATGCCCGGCCTGGACGCGGCCGACTCCGACCGGGCGTTCCGTGAACCGATGCGGACCATGGGACGCCTGGGCCGCCTGCTCACCGCCCCTCCCGAGTCCGCGCTGGGACGACTCAAGCGGCTCGTCGGCCAGCGCGAGGAGATCTGCTTCCACCTGTCCGGCGGCTACAAGGCCACCCTCCCCTACCTGGTCGCGCTGGCCGAGTGGCTGCGCAGCCTGGGCGAGGAGGCGTCGGCGTGGGTGCTGCACGAAACCTCCGAGCGGGCTTTCCGGATGCCGCTGCGGCGGTTGCACGCCGACTGGGTCCGACGGGAACTCCAGGGTTTCCACGGCGGCAAACGCGCGAAGGCCCCGGAGACCGACTTCCTGGAGGGCTACGCCTA
Organism: Thermobifida halotolerans; assembly: GCF_003574835.2. Classification (NCBI taxonomy): domain Bacteria; kingdom Bacillati; phylum Actinomycetota; class Actinomycetes; order Streptosporangiales; family Nocardiopsidaceae; genus Thermobifida; species Thermobifida halotolerans. The sequence goes on from NZ_CP063196.1 coordinate 4,586,016, forward strand.
CGAGCGGGAGGGTGACGGCGGGGCGCGTCTGACCGCGTTCGGGGAGGGCATGCGCGAACTGTTCGGCATTCCGACCGAACCGGTGCCGCAGTGACCGAGGAACCCGACTGGCGGGACAGGGTGACCGCTGCCTTCCTCGAACGGGAGGGCGACGGTGTCGGCGCGGCACTCCAGCAGGCCCGGGTCGGCGGGAACAGCGACACCGACGCCGCCGTCCTCGAACGGGCCGACGCGCTGCTCGCCGCCTACGACCCGGTGCCGCACCTGCTCCGCAACGACGGAGACCACGACCGGTCCCCTGCCGCGGTCGAGGAACACCTCCGCACTGTCACCGGCCTGTTGGCCGCGGACCGCACCCTGCTCATGGCGGCCCTGTACTCGCCGCTCGCCCTGGTCGCCGCCGTGGACCGGCGGCACGGCGGCCTGGGACCGCACCGGCAGTGGATCGCCTGGTGCTGGACGGTGGAGGCGGTGTGGTGGTGCGTGGCCCGCGTGGACGGCACCGCACCCGACGGGTTCACCGCCACCGAACTGGACATCCTGCTTCCCGTGGCCGCCCGGCAGCGCTGCGTGGCGTTCACCGAGGCGTACCGTTCGTCCGGCGGCGGCCCGGCGGACCGGATGGCCGGAACCGCGCCCCGGGTGTTCGGCACCGGAACCGCCCACCTGTTCGTCGCCCGCAGCGTCGAGGCCCGCCGCGCCTGGGTGGAGTTCCTCGACCAGTACGAGTCCCACATCGCGCTGGGCCGGGCCGACCCTTCCGCGCTGGAACGGGAGGTCACGGCGCTGCTGTTCGGCGGCGGCCGCCGCGGCCCCCTGCTGGGCGTGTCCAGCGCCCGCCTGCACGCCCTGGCCACCGGCGGCGGAAGACAACGCCGACTCCTGGAACGGGACGACCGGCGGATCGCGCACGACCTCGCCGAACACCACCTGCTGCCGCGTTTCCGACTCTGGGACACGCTGCGCGTCGCGGCGGCCACCGCCCAGCGCCCCCGCTTCGGACTCCTCACCACGGTCGCCACCGCCGCGGCGGCCCTCGCCATGCCGCTACTGGTGGCCGCCGCACCGCGCTGGCCCGAACTGGCGGGCCGCACCACCCTCACCCTGGCCGCCGCGGCGGCGGGACTCTGCTGCCTGCTGGGGGTCGTCGGCATCGTCGCGCACGGCCGCATGTGGGCGCTGCCGTGGCTGCTGCGGATGCCCGCCGCCGCCGCGATCGGGCTGTTCATGCTCACCGCCATGCACCCCTCCTGGTGGCACGCCGCGTTCGGCGACGCACTGCCCACCGTCTCCTCCGGCGCCCAGCCCGTCTCACCCCCGCTGGACCCGTCCTGGGTGGCGGTCCTGCTCGGCGCCGCCGCCTACGCCTACCTGATCACCACCGCCCGCAACAACGGGATCGCCTGGTGGGCGGCGCTGGCCCGCGCCCTGGTGGTCTGGCTGGTCGGCGCCCTGCACGCCCTCATGGTGTCGCTGCTGGGCCTGGCCTGGGTCGTCCCCGTGTTCAGCGAGGACGGCGCACAGCTCGCCCAGGGCTGGGCCGTCCACGGCGGCCCGGCCGTCGTCACTCTCGCCCAGGCCACCGCCTGGTGCCTGGCCGCGGGCGTGTTCTCCCAGATCCTGTGGGACGACCGTCCCATCACCGCACCGCTCACCCACACCCGCTGGCGCAAGGACAGGTGACCCATGACGTGGACGAGACTGCACCTGACCGTCACCACCCCGCTCTTCAACGGCGACGGCGACCCCCGACGCGCGGAGGTCCGGGTGCCGTCGATCCGCGGCGCGATGCGGTTCTGGCTGCGCGCCCTGGCCGGGATCACGGCCGCTGACGACCTGCGCGCCCTCAACCGGATCGAGAACCGCGTCCTGGGTTCCACGGCGGCGTCCTCCCCCGTCAAACTCCGCATCCCCCGCCAGCCGGAGAGCCGCTACACGGAACGGCCGGAGTTCCTCGCCTCCGACCTCCACAACCGGTGGATCGGCTACCTGCTGGGGCTCGGGCTGGCCGGTCTCGGCAACGACAACCGGATGCGCCTGGAGCGCGCCCACATCCCTGTCGGCCAGGACTTCGAACTGTGGCTGCGCTTCACCGGCAAGGACACCGACGCCCACGTCACCGCCCTGGCCGCGCTGTGGCTGGCCCTCACCTACGGCGGGGTCGGCGCGCGCACCCGACGCGGTTTCGGCGGGCTGCGCATCACGGGCGTGGGCGGGGGACTGCCCGGTCCGTGGGCGGAGAAGAACCGCATCCTCACCCCGGGCCTCGACTTCTACGAGCAGCACACGCGGTTCCTGTGGCCGAGCCCGAGCCTGGACGCCGCCATGCCCGCCGTACTCCGCATCGCCCGGGAACGCGGCCTGAACGGCATGGGAAGGTGGCGCGGCCATCCCTCCTATCCGGTGCTGTCCAGAGAGCACACCGTCGCGGCGGCCAGTGGGCACCGCTACCCGTCGTGGCAGGCCGTCCTCGCCCACGCCGGTGAGGAACTCAAGGGTTTCCGCCGATACGCCGAGGACGACTCGGGGAAGGAGTACGAACGGCCCGACTGGTTCGGCACCGTCAAGGGGGACGGCACCGACTTCCCGCTCGGGGCGTTCGGGCTTCCCGTCGTGTTCACCAAGGAGGTCGAGGTCCACGCGGACCGGGGTGCCGGAGCCGACGCGGAACCACTCCGCCGCGCCTCCCCGCTGTGGCTGCGCCCGGTCGGACAGGGCGACGAGTGGCGGCTCTTCTCGTTCGGGTTCCTCACCGCCTTCCTTCCCGAGGACGACGGCTCGGCCGTCCACGTCTGGCGGAACGGAAACCAGGACAAGGAGGTGACGGTCACCTCCGGCGACGCGCACGCCATCGTCCGCGAATGGGTTTCCGCGTTCGCAGACGACCGGCCGCCGGTCCGGCGGCTACCGGCCCGCTGGCCCGACGGTGACTGACCCGAGCCCGTACGCGGTCTGCGCGCCCACGCCCGCGAACTCGGCGAACTGCCACAGTCCCGCGAACAGTCGCCGCGTCGGATCGTCGGAGGAACCGTGCACCCCGAACACCACCTCGCCGGTGAACCCGACGCGGCGGCTCTTACCGAGGTCCACCGTGGTCGTGCGGATCTCATGGCGGACCACGAACACCCGCGCCAGCAGCGCGGACAGCGTGTCTTCGGCGATCGGCAGGGGACTGAACGCCCGCCACCGGCGCGCCAGACCGGACAGCAGCAGTTCGGGGTCGGGCAGCGGAATCTGGCGGCCCGCGCGGCTGACGTACGTCGGGGAGGCGAACACCACCCGCGTCCGCAGTGCCGGGGGCGAGGCCGCCAGTTCGGCGTACGGCACCGCGCGACGGCCGGTGACCTCCAACCCGATGGGCGTTGTCCCCAGACGCAGCCCGCCCGCGGCGATCCGCGCCTCCAGTCCCGGGTTCCGCGTGTCGTCCAGCCAGCCGATCTCCACGACCGGTGTGTCCGCCCCGCTGTTCACAGTGCGGGCACTGAACGGTTTGACCTGCGCGGTGTGGGCACCTTCGGGGGCCTCCACCAGCGCACACGCCAGTCCGTGCAACCAGGCCGCGGGAACCGGACTCGGGACCCGTCCCGAAGGCCGCAGCGACCACAGCAGCGGCATGGCCTCTCCTGTTCCTCGAACTCCCCGAATCCTGCCGGCGATTTCGGACACCGGCAGGGGCAGAAACGGTAGCAGTGAATGGCGCGTCTCGGTGGAAAACCGTGGAGAGTGGAACGGGCGGGAGGAATCCCTGGTGCGGTCGGCGCCTGGCGTGCCACCATGGTGGAAGGAACCTTCGTCGCTGGGGACGTGTACAGGGTTTTCCGCGAACCCGTGAGAAACCATGATCGCGCGCACGGTATAACCACAGGTCAACGGGACAGAATTCAAAAATGAGAGCCAGGTCACCCACTCCCTGCGAGGTCTTCCCGTGACCGCGTGCAAACGGACACCGTCGCCGCAGGTCAGCCTGGTCAAAAACCGGGAAGGGTTCCGAAGACCGTCCAAGCCCGAAGGGCATAGAAACGCGACCATTTGCATCTCGCGCCGGAATGATGACCTCGCCGTTCCGAAGACCGTCCAAGCCCGAAGGGCATAGAAGCCTGCTGTCCGAGAAGAATTATGGTGCACTCTTCTGAGGTTTCGAGGACTTTCCAAACCTGAACAGAGCCACTTCTAGATAGCTCTCTAGAGTTTGACCATTGAATATCAATGGTCCACTAGCAGCACCCCTCAAATCGCTGACGTGGGAGGTCACCGGTGGGTTCTTTGTTGGCGAAGGTGGCGAGTGAGGAGGTGTTGTCCTCGGCCTGGCACGAGGTACGGGAGAACGATCTCGATGACGGGGTGAAGTCCCCTCCGGTCCGCGAGTTCGAGAAGGGCGCGTTACGGCGGCTGCTGGATTTGGGGCAACGGCTGCGTTCCGGTGAGTACGAACCCGAACCGGTGGTGGCGATCGAGGTGCCCAAACCCTCTGGCGGGTCGCGGCTGCTGGCGATTCCGGCGGTGGCCGACAGGGTGGTGGAGCGTGCGATTCTGGAAGTCGTCGAACCGTACCTGGATCCGGTACTGCTGCCGTGGAGTTTCGCCTACCGCAAGGGCTTGGGGGTGGATGACGCGGTGCACGCGCTGGCGATGGCGCGGGAGGCGGGCAACGGGTGGGTGGTGCGCGCCGACATCGAAGACTGCTTCGAGGAGATCCCGCGCTGGCCGGTGGTGACCCGAGTGCGAGAACTGGTTCCCGATGCCGAGTTGTGTCTGCTGGTGCAGCAGCTTGTCACCCGTCGTGCGGTGGGTCCGGCCGCGCACCGGGTCCGTGACGGACGCGGCCGGGGTCTGCACCAGGGCAGCGCGCTGTCTCCGGTGCTGACCAACCTGTATCTGGACACCTTCGACCGGGCCATGCTGGAACGCGGCCACCAGGTGCTGCGCTATGCCGACGACTTCGCGATCCCGGCACCGTCACGTGGTGCGGCTGAGCGGGCGCTGGCCGATGCCGGTGAGGTGCTGGCCGAGTGGGGGTTGGCGCTCAACGACGCCAAGTCCCGAGTCGTGTCGTTCAACGAGGGAGTGGAGTTTCTGGGGCGCACGCTCGGTGGGCGGGACGGAGTGCGCGCCGAGGAGCGGGCCAGTCCGTTGGAGGCCACCTTGTACATCACCACTCCGGGGGCGCTGGTGCGTAGCCGAGGCGACCGCGTCCGGGTGGAGCACGGCGAGGAGACGCTGCTGTCGGTGAACCTCAAACGGGTTCGCCAGGTGGTCGCCGTGGGTCGGGTCGGATTCAGTACGCCGTTTGTCCACCGCGCGCTGCGCCAGGGGGTGGAGTTGGTGCTGCTGGATGACATCGGCCGGTTCCAGGGGCGGCTGTCCCGGGCCCTGGGCGGTGACGTGCACGTGCGGGCCGCCCAGTACGAGGCCGCACTCGACGGTGCGACCGCGCTGGCTCATGCCCGGTCTTTTGTGGCGGGCAAGATCGCGAACCTGCGTACCGCGCTGCTGCGTGCCTGGCGCCGTCACGGGGTGGCCGAGGACACCGCCGAAGTGTCGGCGCGTCTGCTGAAGGCACGTACGGGAGCGTTGCGGGCACGGAGCTTGACGGAACTGATGGGACACGAGGGTGCGGCCAGTCGCGACTACTTCGCCTGCCTGGGACGTCTGTTCGGTCCGGAATGGGGATTCACCCACCGCAGGCGGCGTCCGCCTCCAGACCAGGTCAACGCGATGCTGTCATTCGGCTACACCCTTCTGCTCAATGATGCCGTGGTGGCCTGCCACATCGCTGGTCTCGACCCCGAGGCGGGGTTCCTGCACGCACTGCGTCGCGGTCGGGCCAGTCTCGCCTTGGACCTGATCGAGGAGTTCCGGCCTGTCATCGTGGACTCGGTGGTCACCCGACTGGTGCTCGGCGGCAGGGTCACCCCGGACGGCTTCGACGTTTCCGGTGACAGCGAGCAGGGCTGCCGAATGAAACCGGACACCCTCAAGACGTTTCTGGCCGCCTACGAGAAACGCATGCTCACTCTGGCCCGACATCCCGGCTTGGGCCGCCGGGTGTCCTACCGGATGGCCCTGGTCGCGCAGGCCCGTCTCATGGCCTCGGTCATCGCGGGAGACGAATCCGCCTACACGCCTCTGGTCTGGCGGTGAACGCACGTGGGCCGCCATCCCCATCGCCGCCGCTTCTACCTGATCTGCTATGACATCGCCGACAACGAACGCCGCGACGACGTGTCCGAACTGCTGTCCGGCTACGGGCCGCGCGTGCAGTACAGCGTGTTCGAGGCGGCCGTGGAGACTCCGCACGTCTTCGACCAGCTTCAGCAGAGACTCACCGACCTCGTCGACCCCGACGAGGACCAGGTGCGCATCTACCCGCTGCGAGTCACCGACCTTGACAAGATCACCATCATCGGCAACCGTCGCCTTGAGGAACGCGACGACTTCTGGATCATCTGAGGGGAGGTGTACACGATTTGGAGGAAAGCCCGTAGAACCCTGGTTTCTGCGCACCGTATCACCGCAGGTAACAGCCATAGAATCAAGAAAAGAGACCTGGATCACTTGCTCTTGGAAGTGCGGGGACTTGATCACGCGTAAACGGACATCGTCAGCGCAGGTCAGCCCGACCGAAAACCAGGCAGGGGTCCAAAGGACGTCAAAGCCCGAAGGGCATAGAAACATAGGGGTGGTTCCCCGGATATTTTGGGCAGAACTGGTCCAAAGGACGTCAAAGCCCGAAGGGCATAGAAACTCTTGCTCAATGGTTATCCCTGCTCTGGTTTGTCCGGTCCAAAGGACGTCAAAGCCCGAAGGGCATAGAAACCCCCATGATGGCGGCCGGGACGCCCCGGAAGGCGCCCCTGGTCCAAAGGACGTCAAAGCCCGAAGGGCATAGAAACAGCCCAGCTGGACTGAGACCACTCCGAGGACGGCGGTCCAAAGGACGTCAAAGCCCGAAGGGCATAGAAACGTGAAGAGCATCGCCTGGGTCATGTCCCTGGCCGCCAGGTCCAAAGGACGTCAAAGCCCGAAGGGCATCAGAGCACTGTCGGAAGTTCTCGATATCAGCCTGTTTTCCAGGACCGGTTTGTTCCGTCCGATAAATGAGGGCTGCCGTTAATCTCCAGGCGCTGTTGTCCGCTCGTGAGTCAGTACGCGGTACGCAGCCGTCGCGGTATGCCGCTGAAGCGGACTGTTCGCAGGCCGTGACAGTTCGGTAGTGCGTTCGAGGGCTGTCGCGGGGCGCCGTCCGAGGTGGCCGTCACCGGGAAGAACCGGCCCTGGGACGGTGGGGTCTGGGTGCGGCGTGCGCCGCCCCCGGGTCACAGGTCCAGGTCGATGTCGTCGGCGCTGGTGGCCGCGTTGCGTTCGGGGTCGGTGAGTTCGGTGGCGGTGAGGGTCAGCGTGTAGTGGCGGCGCGGGTCGAAGTCGGGGAACTCGTCGACGCGGTCGAGGATGTCGGCGACGAGTTTGCGCAGGAACAGCCGGGGCGCCACACCCACCTTGCCGCCGAGGCCGCCGGTGACGGCGGTGGCGAGTTCCGCGACGTAGGCGTTGTCGACCACGTCGGTGATCCGTTCGGGGTCGCGGGCGCCGCCCGCGTACAGGTCACGGACCCGGCGGCCGAGTTCGCCGAGCCGGTGCAGGTCGAAGCCGGGCAGCCGCAGTTGGACCGCGCGCGGCGAGTCGAACCTGGGGTCGGTGGTGAAGTCGGTGGCGAGGCGCTGGGCGAGCGGGGTGAGCCGCTGCACGCCCTGCGGCCCGTCGTAGAAGGCGGGGGTGCCGGTGATGACGAGGAACAGGCCGGGGAACCGTCCGGCGTCGATCTCGTCGAGGAGCTGCCGCAGCGCGTTGAGGCCCTTCTCGCGGACGTCGCCGCGGACCCGTTGCAGGGTTTCGATCTCGTCGAGGACGAGCAGCAGCCCGGGGTGGCCGCAGTCGCGCAGGACCCGCAGCAGCCCCTGGAGGAAGCCGAGCGCGCCGTAGTGGTCGAGGTCGCCGCGGACCCCGGCGGCGCGCCGCGCGGAGGCGGCCACGGACTTCTGCCCGCCGAGCCAGGCAAGGAGTGCTTCGGCGGTGGCGGCGTCGCCGTTCTCGCGGGCGGTGTGGTAGCCGCGCAGCGCCGCCGCGAAGCCGGGGGTGGTGACGGCGACGTCGGCGAGTCGGGTCTCCAGCAGCGCGTCCACGGCGCGGGCGAGGGTTTCGGGGTCGTCCTCGGTGGCTTCGCCCGCTTCGAGGACTTCCTCTTCGAGGGTGAAGAACCAGGAGTCGACGACGGCGCGCAGCGCGCTGGGCGGGTGGGTGGCGGTGGTGAGCCGTTCGGTGAGCCGCCGGTAGACGGTTTCGAGCCGGTGCAGCGGGGTCTCGGTCTCGGAGATCTGGATTTCGGCGGCGGCCAGTCCGGCGCGTTTGGCGCGTTCGGCGAGCCAACGGGCGAAGAAGGTCTTCCCGGAGCCGTACTCGCCGCGGATGGCGTGGAAGGCGGCGCCGCCGCGGGTGACGGTGGCGATCTCGTCGTCGAGGGCGCGTTCGAAGCGTTCCAGGCCGACGGCGAACAGGTCGAGCCCGGCCTGGGGCACGGTGCCGCGCCGCAGTGCGTCGATCACGTCGCGGCGGCGTGCCGCGCTGACCGGGTCCGCCGGGGTGGCCACTGCTTCTCACCTCCGTGTCGTTGGGTCGCCACCGCCGAACATACGCCACGCCGGAGCGGGCCGTGACCGGCCCGGCCGAGGCGGCATCCGTGTGCCGCTGTCCACAACCTGTGGACAGCGGCACACGGACAGCAGAGGAGGCGGCGGCGCGCCTGGTCACCGCCCGCCCCGGCGGGGCGGACGGGTCACTACGGGTCCAGGTGGAACTGCTGGCGGGCCAGCGGGGTGTTGAGCCGCAGGCGGGCGCCGTTGTCGATGATCTCCAGGACCGGGTAGCCCTCCACGTTGAGCAGGCGTTGCAGCACGGTCATCAGCCCGGTGGCCTGGGTGCGCTGGAAGCCCGCCCGGGCGGCGGCCGCCGTGGCGGACATCGTCCCCCCGGACTCCACGAGCGCGTCGATCACCGCCGCGACCCTGGCCTGGGTCCACCGCTTGGCGGGCACGTACTTGCGCTGCGCCTCGTACACCTTCGACTCCACGACCCGCCAACCGAGCGTGGAGCGCGTCTCCTCCGGCGCGGGTTCGGGCACGGGTGCGGGCGCGGCGGCGGTCCGCTCCTCGCGCGGCGGCGCGGGTGGCGCCGCCGTCCGCCCGGCCGGTGCCGCCGGTGCGGCGGCGGGCCGTTCGGCGGGGCCGCCCGTCCACCAGGCGGGGGTCACCCGGTCCGGTTCCAGCACCTGCCACCCCTTCGGCAGCAGTTCGGTGGAGGGCAGGAGCACCAGGACGGGCACGGTCATCTCGGCGAGCGACGCGCCGCCGTGGTAGCCGCCCCTGCGCTGCGTGTAGCGGATGTCCTCCCGCCACGGCACCACGACCGTTCCGCCGCCCTCCCGCACGCGCGGCCCCGACAGTGTCACCTCGCCTTCCTGCGGGGTGCCGGTGCGCCAGCGGGCCGCTTCCGCCGGGCCGTCGGCGGCGCGGGTAGGCGTGCTGTCGCCGCGGTCCAGCACGTGCCCGTGGTCGGAGACCAGCACCACGGGCCGTCCGTAGGAGCGGGCCGCGTCGAGGAGTTCTTCGAGGTGGGTGATGTCGTGTGGCCGCCACCCGGTGCGGTCGCCCTGCGGCGAGTGGTCGAGGGCCTCGTCGATGGTGTTGAGCACCACGCCCACGACGACCGAGGCGTCGGCGAGCGCGGTCTGCAGTTCGTCGGAGAACCGCCGTCCCGCGTGCCCGGCGATGTCGGCCTTGTGGAACAGGGCGGCGCCGTGGATTCTGCGGGCCCGCCAGAACGCGGCGAACCCGTCCTTCTCCGCGGCCTGTCCGCCTTCGCCGGGGGCGCCGCTGAGCAGGGCGGTCCGGCTGGTGCGGGTGACGGAGGGGATCATCGCGACGGCCGCGTCGCGTACGTCCGGCCGCCGTCCGGCCTCCACCCAGGCGCCGCGCGCCGTGAGGTCGGCGGCGAGGGTCACGGCGACGGCGCTGCTCATGCCGTCCAGGACGACCACGAGCGGCGCGACCCGCTCGTCTTTCCGCTGCACGACCTGGTCGCCGTAGAGCGGTGCGACGACCTCGGCGAGCACGTCCTCCACGAGCAGGCAGCCGCCGGTGGTGTGCGCCTGGTCGGCGGTGCGCGCCCACTGGGCGAGCCGTCGGGCGAACTCCGCGTCGAGTTCGGCCCGCCACTGCCGGACCCGGTGGCAGACGGCGGTGTAGGCGGCGGCGACGTGCGCGTCGGCGTCCGCGTCGCCCGCCCACAGCACGGTGAGGGCGGCGTCGACCCAGCCCCAGTCGGCGAGGTGGCGGGTGACGCCGTCGGCCACCGAAGTGGGACCGGCGCCGGGGTGGGCGAGGCGACGCACCAGGCGCACGGCGGCCTCGGCGGTGCGGACCCGGCGCCGCCACAGGGGGGCGAGCCGGTGCTCCCTGAGCCGGGCGAGGGCGTGCTCGGCGTTCTCGGGGGAGCGGGTGAGGGCGTCGGCGAGGGCGCGCAGCCGGGCCTCGAACGCCGACGGCAGGTAGGGGTTGGCGGCGAGCGCGTCGGTGAGGTCGGCGTCGGCGGCGAGCGCGTCGGCGCGCCGCAGCACCTCCAAGGCCCGGTCGCGCAGCACGGAGCGGTCCTGCCGGTGGTCGGCGAGCCAGCGGGCGAGGGTGCCTTCCACGACAGCGGCGAACGCCTGGAGGTCGGCGGTGGGGATGCCGCGGCCGAACAGGGTGCCCAGGGCAAAACCCGCTTTCGCGAGGTCGACTCCGGCGGTGTTGTGGACGGCGGAGCCGACCACGCCGAGCGGCATGGCGTCGTGGCCGCGCCCCTCGGCGACCAGGGCCATCAGCGGGCGGACGGCGGGTCCGGCGACGTCGGCCAGCCAGTCGGTGATACCGGTCTGCTCGGCGGGGTCGAGCGCGGCGAACCGGTCGGGTCCGGTGCTGGTGCGCGACCAGGCGAGCAGCGTGTCGGCGTCGGGCACGGTGTCGTCGCCGCCGGGCAGGTCGAGGCGGGCGGCGGCGAGCGCGCGCAGCGCGGTGTCGCGGGTGAGGACTCCGCCGACCTGCGGCCACCCGTCGCGGGGTTCGGCGTCGAGCAGGGCGTCGACGAGCCACCGTTCGGCGCGGATGCGCGGATCGAGGCGGGTGGCGCCGAACCGCTGCCGCACGATCTCGACGCGGTCGGCGTTGAGGACGCGGCCCCGCACGGCGTGGCCGCGCAGGTCCCAGCCGAGGGCGGCGTCGGGCACGCCGGTGACGACCACCAGCAGACCGTCGCCGTCGGGGACGGCGGCGCGGTGGTCGTGCCAGGCGGCGGTGATGCCGAGCACCGAGCTGTGCTGGGCGACGGTGACGTCGCGGGGGGCGCCGTCGACGCGGACGGTGAACTCGGTGGGGTCGGCGGGGTCGTAGCGGCCGTGGACGAGGACGAGCCGCCGCCGCGCGTCCGGGTGGTCGCCGTCGCGGCCCGCGGCGGACAGCCGGTGGGCGAGCAGCGCTTCGAGGATGCGCCGCCCCAGCAGGGGCACGGTGGACGTGTCCTGCGGGGCGGCCATCAGGCGTCCTCCCCGTCGGCCGGGGCGACGGCCCGCCAGGTGACCTGGATCTCGGCGTCCGGGTTCTGCTCCGCGTATTCGCGGATCTCCTGGAGCAGGCCGTCCATCTGCTGTTCCAGGGCGGAGGGCGCGCTCCGCGCGGGGATGCGGCGGGTGGCGCCGGAGCGGACGGTGGCGGACACCGGCGGGTCGCCGTGCTCGGTGAGACTCACCTGCTCGGGGTCGGTGACCACCGGGTTCGGGGTGCCGACGGGAGGCTGCGGGTCGGGGGTCGGCTGCGGGTCGGTGATGTTGGCCAGTTGCAGCGCCCGGTTGACGAGTTTCCGCCCCTCCTGCTGGGCCTTGGTCAGCGCGGCGGCGAGGTCGTCGGGGTGGTCGAAGCTGCGCGCCGCCTCGGCGAGGGCGTTGATGGTCTTCCTGGCACCATCGCCCACCGTGTCGTCGCGTCCGGTGAGGGAGCGCACCTGGTCGAGGAGTTGCCAGTCGGTGGTTTCCAGGGCGCGTTTCATCCGGCCCGCCGATCCGACGGCCCGGCCGAGCGTCTGGTCGTCGACGTCATAGGCGACCGCGGCGAGCTCCCGCACCAGCGGCGTGTCGTCGGTGTGTCGCAGGACACGTTCGACGAGGTCGACGGCGTGCCGGGCGGCGAGCGGCCGGGGGGAGTCGAACGCGCCGACCAGGCCGAGCACGGTGGCGTTCTGCTCCCGGGTGAGGAGGGAGTACACGCCGTTGACGTCGGGTTCCGCCGCGCGGGCCTGCTCCCGCACCGCCGCGGCGAGCCGAGTGACGTTGCGCGCGAACAGCACCGGCGGGATGCCGCCGACGCCGAACAGGGCTCCGGCGCGGTTCAGCGCGGTGGTGAAGTCCGCTTCGTCGGGCAGTTCCTGCTGGCGGAGCAGGTACCCGGAGCTGATCTTGCCGATGTCGGGCGGGGCGGACTCCACGCCCCGGTACGGGTGGACCCACGCGCGGTCGGAGAGCAGCGCGTAGGTGGCGATGATCAGATCCTGGACGGGCGTGTCGAGCCCGGTCCAGCCGAGTTCCTCGATCCACTCGCGAAGCTGCGCCACGGACAGGTCGCGTCCGGCGTTCTTCTGGTGGGCGATCTGGTCGATGCGGCGGCGCCACTCGGTGCTGAGGACCAGCGGACCGTCGTGGACCTCGCCGAGTTCCAGCGGGTGCACGATCCGTTTGACGAGCGAGAGTTGGTTGCGGTCGACGGTGACGCGGCGCGACCCGTCCTCCATGGCCCGGCTGATCCAGGAGTGGACGGCACGCAGGTCCCGCACGTCGACGGCTTTGCGGGTGGTGCGAGGGTCGAAGTCGGGGTGTTGGGGGTACAGGTGGTCGAACAGGTTGTCGACCAGCCCGTACAGGGCGGTTTCGAATCCGCCGCCGCCGGCCAGGCGCGGCCGGTGGTCGGGCAGCAGGCTCATGACGTGCCCCTCCTCGGGCAGGGGCGTGCTGGTGTTGGCCTCGTCGAGTCGGGCGATGCCGTAGAGCTGCGCGAGGACGGTGGTGAGCTGCGATTCGAGGCTGTCCCGCTGCGCCTTGAGCTGGTTGCGCAGCCGCATCCGGTCGTCGGTGGACAGGTGGGTGGCGTAGTCGTCGAGGCGGTCGCGTTCCAGCAGGTGGTTGATGCGAATGAGGCGGCCGAGCTGGGCGGCGCGCTGCGGCGACAGGTGGACGGGCAGCCACACCACGGTGGGGTGGTGGTTGCGTTCGTCCTGCCGCAGCCGGTGGACGCGCTGCGCGTCGTCGCTGGGGTAGTGGCCGGGCTGGTCGAACGGGTAGTCGAGGACGAACCGGACGTGTCCCGTGACACTCGGCTCGAACTCCTGGTCGGGGAGGCGCTGGCTGTCGCGCACGTTGCCGAACACGAACTCGGCGGTGCGTCGGCTGCCCCGCCACACCACCTCGCGTTTGCACACGAACTCGCCGGTGTCGGTGACGCCGAGCTCCTTCCACAGGGTTTCCCGGACCCAGCGGAGGCGGGCGCCGGGGGTGTCATGGTCGGCGACCTGGTCAAGCAGAGGTTCGACGTCGAGGTCGGACAGGTGCAGGTTGAACACCGGGTCCTCGTCGCCGTCGGCGCGCAGCTCCCCGAACTCGGCCTGGAGCTCCCGCAGGTGCCGGGTGGCGAGGCGGGCGTCGTCGAGGACGCGGGTGCGTTTGATGGAACCGTGGTTGAGCGCGGCGAGCCGCCGCCCGGTGAGCCGGGTGAACGCGGCGACGTCGGGAGCCAGGTAGGCGAGCAGCAGGGTCTTCACCAGACGCAGGTCGCTGACGTAGCGCGGGTCGTCGGCCCCGTACTTCTCCCGCAGGTACGCCTCGACCCTGTCGTAGAAGCGGACGGCCTGTTCGCCTTCCTTCTTCAACCGTTCGGTGAACGCGCCGCCCATGCCCGCGGCGAGCACGTCCCACAGGTCGCCGAGCGGGATGACCTGGCCGATCTTCAGGTCGTCGCGGCGGCGGCCGAGCAGGTCCTGGATGAGTTTGAGACCGGTGCGTTCTCGTTGCAGCGCGCCCGACAGCGCGACGAGCACGTTGAGCAGGGCGGGAGTGAGCGGGTAGACGGCGCGGAAGTCGTCCCAGTCGGCCCCGGTGGCGCCCTGGGCGTCGAGCAGCGCGTCGCGAACCTCGGCGCCGGCCCGTTCCACGCCGGTGAACGCGGCGTCGATGATCTCGCCGGCGCCGGGCCGGGGTTTGAGGATCCGCTCCTTGATGATGGCGGGCAGGTTGCGGTCCTCCAGGTTGATCACGTCGAACCGTTCGGCGAGGTACTCGACCTGGGCTTCGAGGTTCTTCACCTCGATGCCGGTGACGTCCTCGCCGACGAGTTGGGAGAGGTTCCGCTGCCGGGAGATGAAGGAGACGAGGGGCACGGGCCGGTCGGCGTTGCCGGACTCGATGATCTTGACGAGCTTGTTGACCTCGCGTTTCACGAAGTCCTGGTCGGACATGTGGGACTGCAGCCACAGGATCAGCTCGTCGATGAACAGGATGATGCCGTCGTAGCCGAGCCGTTGGGCGTGGCGGCTGATGACGGACAGCCCGTCGTCGAGCGGCAGGAAGGCGTCGGCGTCGCCGCTGGCGCCGCGCGCGTACGCCTTCATCGGCCCGGACAGCAGCGCGGAGACGAGCCGTTCCCGCAGCGGGTCGCCGTGCGGTGCGGCGAAGGCGCGGTCGAGGAGTTCGCTGGTCCACCCGGTGTCCGCCGCGTCCAGCGGGGCGAGGTCGTCGTCGAGGGGCGCCAGGTCGTCATCGTCGGGGTCGGGGCCGCCGCTGTGGGCGAGTTTGCGGATGAACAGGTCGTCGCCTTCGACGGCGCGGTTGGCGCGGGCGTCGTCGAGGAGCGCGTCGGCGCGGTAGACGGCGGGGGTGGGCGCTTCGGGGTGCTGCCTGCGGACGGCGGCCACGTATCCGCCGAGCAGCGCCGAGTCGAGGTCGGTGGCGCCGACCAGGTGGTAGGGCACCATCAGGAAGCGGCGTTCGCGCAGCCAGGCGTCGTGGTCGAGGATGATCTCGCGCAGCCGGGGCTTGTCGAGGGCGGCGGGGTGCCGGTGCAGGACGGCGTGCAGCACCGTCATGAAGTGGCTCTTACCGGAGCCGAACGAGCCGTGCAGGTAGGCGGCGTGTGAGGCGTTGTCGCGCACGGCGGCGCGGACCAGGTTGAGGGCCTGTTGGAAGGCGGTGCGCAACTGGTCGGTGACGACGTACTCGTCGACGCGGGCGGCGGTTTCGTGGAATCCGCCGGACAGTTCGACTTTGAAGTCTCCGGCGTGGACGTCGTCGGGGGCGGGGATGTCCAGGACGTCGCGGAGGTAGACGTCGGTGGTGGGGGACATGCGCGTCGCGGTTCCCTTCGGGTCGCTACCAGGGGCGGTTCGGGGGACGGCTCGGTTCCGATGCTAGTGCGGGGCGCCGACGGCCGGGAGGAGACAGGGGAACGGGGACCGCCGCCCCCGCCCGGTCGCGGGGAGCGGCGGCCCGGCAGCGTCACTCAGGGACGCCAGTCGGAGAGGTCGTCGTCGGTGAGGCGGTGGCGTTCCTGCTGGTCGGCGAGCCACTGGGCGATCTGCTCGGCGGGGCTGCCGTCCCAGTCGGGGTCGTAGTCGCCGTGCCACTGCTGCACCCACGGCAGCAGTTCCCGGATTCCGGCGAGCAGGGGCGTGAGCTGCTCACCGGTCCAGTTGTCGCGTTCCACCCGGTCCTCGACCAGCCGCATGAGCGCTTCGGCCTGCTGCTGGTGGTTCCACCCGGCCCAGCCCACCACCAGGGTGGGATCCGAGGAGGGACCGGCACCCGGGTAGGAGACGAAGCGTTCCTTAGGCACGTCGAGTTTGCCGCGGTTGGCCCAGTACGACGGCTTGCGGAAGTCGGCGGAGGTGTACTTGGGCGGCACGGGGATGTCGAGGCGCTTCTCCTTCTCGCCTTCCGCGAGGTCGGCGTTGAGCGCGTCCTCTTCGCGCTGGAGGTCCCAGACCTCCTCCCACTGCTCGCGTTTGCGCAGCCCGGAGGGCTTGTAGCGCAGCGCCGCCAGGTAGGGCACGTGCTGGTCGGCCGTGATCTTCTCCAGCACCTCCACCAGCCGCGCGTCGGGTCGGCCGAGGTGGTCGGTGGCGTACAGCTCGGCGACGGACGCCACCTCGGCCCCGCCCGCACCGCGGACGAGCGCGTCGGCCAGCTCGGCGAGCGTCATCGCGCAGGGCACGTCGGCCAGCCCGTCCCGGTCCCGGAACCACAGGGCACGGTCCTCGCACCGGTCCAGCAACCAGGATTCGAGAGCGGCCTTCTCCTTCTTCTCCCACGGCTCGGACTGCCAGCGGCGTTTGTGCTCGGGACGCTCAAGGAGCGCGATGTCCTTGCGGGACTCGATGACCTCGATACGCCTGGCGACGATCTTCTTATAGGCGTCGGGCCAGTGGGAGGGGATCTCGGTGATCGGGGTGGAGCCGTGACGGTTGAACCACTCGCTGGTCGCCTCACCCGCCTTGATCCTGCGGGCGAGCACGATCTCGAAGGCCCGCTCACCCAGCTTGATGTCGGGGACGTCGGCGGTGTCGGAAAGCACCAGTTCGGCGTGCTCGGCGTCGTTGAGAAGGCCGTAGCGGTGATAGACGTCCCAGTCCAGTTCCTCCTGGAGAGCGATCATCCGGGAACGGACGGCGGCGTACTCGGCCCGGACCTCGTTCAGGCGAGCACGGGTGGGGGTGGCGGACTCGATGACGGAGGAGGGTTCCAGGACGGACAGCCGCTGGGCGAGAGAGTCGAGTTCGCGGGCACACTCCAAGGGGAGGGAGACGGGGAGGGGGAACTCTTGGAGTTTGGTTCCAGTGAACTCGTAGAAGTCTTCCCAGGGAATGGTTGTCTGACGTGCCCCTTTGGAATCTACGGTACTTCCCTTGTTGTGGCTGACCTGCTTGAGCCAGAAGCACGCTGTTGATGAGTTCAATACTCCAAGGAGTTCCAGGTGCTGGTCTTCCGTGGCATCTTTGGGAAGCTTGATCACCGGAGCGGAACGGTTGAATACCTTGCCGCCACGGTCCAGCACGAAGTGGTTGTGCGTGGCCACAAAGGCAAAAGTGATGTAGAAATGATGAGCATCAGATCGCCAGGTTACCTGATGCCACTGGTACCAGGGGCGACCTTCTTCAAAATAAGTTTTCTTGCTGAATGTTGCACGATTTCCGATCAAGGTTCGGGTTGGCCACATCCATTTTATGAAGTTAACTTTTTCTAGGGGGAGGAGTTTTCCATTTTGGTCATAAGGGAAGAAGCTTTCGAGGCCGTTGGCTAGTGACCAGTCTCGGATTTCGTCGCCCAGGACAATTCTCTTTGCCCAGTCAGATTTTCCGGTTTTGCGGAGCCAGCTTTCCTTTGGGGCCAGCATGACATCGTCTGCATTGGTCATTCCAAAAACGCCGATGAGAGGCGTTGTCTGACCTAGCTTCCTCTTTCGGTTTTCTTCCAGAAGACTGAAGAGGTTGGCAGCACCCCCACCACTTAGGCTCCACGGGTGGTGGCGCAGGGCCTCTCGATCCAAGTCAGTAACGCTTACCCATTCGCTTTCGCTGCCCGGTTGGTCAATTTGTTTGACAATGGCTTGCCAGACCATGCCCTTGGCGGGGTTGCCCGGTTGGGTGGGCTCTCCTCGGATTCCTAGGACTGCGCGGACAGTACTTCCGGGGCTCCAGAGGCTGTTGCGCCCGACGAGGATGACGGTCGGAGTTCCGTGGCCGGGGATGTAAGCACCGGAGGTGTCGATGACGTGGGTGAGGTTGACCTTGGAGTGGAAGTAGTCTTCGATAAGCTTCTTCCCGAACTCGCGTTTCATGAACGAGTTTGCGGTGATCTGTCCGACGAATCCAGATCCCGCAGTACGGCGGTCATCCCTACCTACCGCCAGTTGGAAGAAGCGCTTTGCGAATGGAACCGAGAGTGCGTATTTGCCGGAGCAGACGTCCTTATATGAATCCCGGTAGTTCTGGTTCTCCTGCTTGTCCTTGACCGTGATGTAAGGAGGGTTTCCCACAACCGCGTGGTAGCTGTTAATTCCGAGGAGATCTACACGTTTGGAGTAGTCCCACACGTCCTCGGTGGAGTAGGCGAACGTCTCTTTCTCAGGGGAGAAAAGATCGCCCGTGACGCTTTCCGATCCTCGACCGTGCAGCAGTGAGTCGCCCACTGCGACGTGAATGGGGAACTCCGGAGCCTGGTTCAAGTGCCGGACCCCTGCCTCCTTGAGAACGGCGATGAGTAAGCGAAACCGGGCGATACTGGCTGCGAACGGGTTCTTGTCGCAGCCGTGGACCGAGTTCAGCGCCTTGCGGATCAGTTCCCAGTCGTCAGTCTCCGGTCCAGCAGCCTCGCGGTGCTTCTCCAGCAGACGGGTGAACAGACCGATCAGGAAGTGGCCACTGCCGCAGGTGGGGTCGATGGTGCGCAGGCCCCTGTGGTGCCAAACCACCTCACCGGCAGCGTTCTTGACCTCAAGCTCTGGTTCCAGGCCGAACTCTTCGATGGCGGGATTCAGGGTGAGGTCAAGGATGAACTCCTCGACGAAGTCAGGAGTCTGCAACAGGGCGTAGGTCTTGCGGGCGTGCTCGCTCAGGTCCTGGTAGAGGTCGCCGAGGAAGCGGGTGTCCAGGTTCTCCCGGTCCTCGAAGACGTGGACGAGTTCACCGTTGGGACCGCGCCGACGCCAGAAGGAGAGCAGGGCGCTGGCAGCCTCGTAGCCGGGGGTGATCTGCCACAGCGGGTTGTACTTCCGGTCGAACAGTCCGGCGACTGTGGGGTGGCAGTCGGCCAGGTGGGTGAAGGCGGCGATGAGCCAGTCGCAGTCGTTGAGTTCGGGGTTGTCCCGGAAGAAGCCGTCGTGCCGGGCTTCGGCCAACTCCAGTCGGTCGCCCGGTCCGGCGATCCAGGGATGTTCGATCAGTTCGTTGTCCTCGCAGAACCGCACGAACAGCGTTCCCAGCACCCAGGCCACCGCCACCTGGGTCACCCGCTCGTCCCGCCAGGACTCGTAGGCGGCGGCGGTGCGGCCCGCCTCACGCGCCTCCCGGTACTCCCTGTCAAGGGGGAATCTGAATTCCGGTTCCTCGCTGCGGGAGCGTAGATCCTCCTCCAGCAGCGCGACCTGCTTGCGCAGGTCACCCAGCAGTCCGCCCTGCTCCGCCTTCCGGCCCGCCACCGGCGCCTCCCTGTTCAGTTCACGTCTTCTGGGCACACGTCCTTTCATCCTGCCAGGTCACGGGGATCTTCTTCACGGCCACAATTCGGGATAGCATGACGGCGGAACGAGTACACGGAAGCCCTCGGCGGTTCTGACCGCCGAGGGCTTCCGTTCGTTGTTCAGAACGTGTCCCGCTTGACGGCGTCGATGAAGGCACGCCACTCGGTGGAGGAGAAGAGCAGACTTCCCTGCTCTCGGTTCTTGGTGTCGCGAACGGCGGTGACACCGGGGGCATCGGCGACCTCGACGCAGTTCTGCTGCTGGGTGTAGCTCGAAGTGCGCCAGCGAGCGCCGTCAGGAAACACGTGCATGGTGGTCTCTCTATCGTCTGATCATCTGCTTCAGGTAGGGGATCGTTCGTTCCTCGTCCAGGGCGGAACTACGTATGTGATCCCACAGCTTCCTGTATAGGGCGATCTCCTCGGGGCGCTCCAGGTACAGGCCGTCGGTGAACGTCTCCAGGTAGACGATCGGGGATGCGGGCTCCAGGAACTCCATGATCACGAATGGTCCGGCCACACCCGCGTGGACTCCGGCACTGGTGGGCAGCACCTGTATCGTGACGTGACTGGAGGAGTCGGCGAGATCGACCAGGTGCTCGATCTGCTCCCGCATCACATCGGGAGCGCCAGCCAGACGCTGGAGTGCGTGCTCCTCGATCACGACCCACAGTTCCGGCGGGTTCTCACCCGTGAGGATCTCCTGACGCTTCATGCGGGCTTCGACAGCGCGCTGGATGTCCTCGGGGTTGCGCCACAGCCGTGCGCGTTGGAGGAGTCGGGCATAGCCGGGAGTCTGCAACAGTCCCGGAACACCGGAAGCCTCGTAGTTGGCAATGTGGGTCGCTTCCGCCTCCAACTCGACGTACGAGCCAGTGAGGATGTCGTCGTAGCGCGTCCACCAGCCGCGCTTCTGAGCCTGTCGGACCAGGGAGAGCACAGCGTCGTGCCTGGGGTCGCTCGGGTTCACGCCGTACTCCTGCATCAGCGCTTTGACTTCGACGACGCTGAGCCTCTTCCGCTCACCTGTCTCGATGTGCCCGAGTTTGGCCCTCGACCATTCGAGCCGCTTTGCCGCCTCCTCCAGGCTGAGCCCGGCGTCCTTGCGCAGGCGTCGGAGGATCGCGGAGAGCTGGCGTCGCCGGATCGTCGGGCTTGCCGCCATGCGCTTTCTTCCTCTCCCACGCTGGTTCCTGAACGTGCTGATGGTAGTCCCCCAACGAGAAAACGGACATTTAGCAATCTATGGATAGCGATCTAAAGCATAGAGCTTGAGATCTAGATTTCTAGGATTCAGTATGGGGGTGTACTCGTTCCCTGCCGTCCCGTTCCAGACGGCTCAGTCATGCGTGAGGAGGACGCCCATGCGTCTGGTCCACACCCTGGTTCCCCTGCTGGCGGCGCTTCCGCTGCTGCTGGCCCGCGCCCTGCCGCGGACGCGTCGACCGGTCGCTGACCGGCCCGCCCCGGCCCGTGCCCGGCGACCGCAGGCGGCCCGGCCCGCGCCCCGCGTTCCCCGGCCCCGTCCCTACGTGCCCCGGCACGCCGTGCCGCCTGCGGTGGACGCCGCCGAGTTCCACCGGGTCGCCCGGCGGCACGCGCCGCTGTGGCAGTTGAGCTACGAACCGCACGACCTCGTGCCGTACCTGGCGCGCCACCGGGTGCTGGGAGACCTGCTGGTCGGCTGCACCGACCTGGATGCCCTGGACTTCACGCTCACCGAGTTCACGCCGCCCGGGTACGCCCGCGCCTACCTGGCCCACCACCGGTGAGAGGGGCGGCGAGCATGCTGGACCTCACCCCCGAGGAGGCGCGCCTGCTGCGCGACCTCGCCGACAGCCTCGTGGCGGGCACGCGGGACCGCGCCTACTGGCTCACCGGAGTGCGGCACACCTGCCTGACGCTGCTGCACCAGATCGCCCTGTGGCTGGGCGAATCCTGCGACCAGTCCCACCCGCTCACCCGCACCGCATGCGTGCGCCCCGCCGACCACACCGGCTTCCACACCGACGTGTTCGGCCACCAGTGGCCCCAGGGCCAGCACAGGATCGCACAACCGGAACGGTAGCCGCCGTCCACCGAGCCGCCGTGCCCCAGCGGTCGGGGAAGACCCCCGACAGGGAGGATGCCGCTGGGGCACGGCCCCATCCCTCCTGCGGTTCCCGGTCCCGAGCCGGGCCGGGGACCGCCGCCGAAGCGCCAAGACCCTCCGTCAGGCTGCCGCGGAACCGTCCCCCGCCAGGCGGGACAGGAAGTCCTCGCGCAGCACCGCGCGCTCGTGGTCGCCCAGCACCTCGACGATGCGGCCGTCCAGGCGCGGCGCGGCCTGCGGGGCGTCGGTCGGGCACAGCAGCCACAGCCCGTGCGGGTCCGCCCCGGACCGGCGGGCCGCGTTCTGCAACCCGGTCAGCAGCGCGTGCCCGCCCGCGTCGGCGTAGCGGGTGGTCAGCCCCGCGTTGTGCAGCAGCACCACCGCGCGCGGCCCCGCCTCCGCGACCCGTTCCCCCAGCCGCTCCTCCGTCCGCTGCCAGGCGAACCGCACATAGGAGCGCAGCCCGCGGCTCAGCTCACCGGAGGCCGCGAACCGGGCGTCGCTGCGCAGCACCGCGTCCCACTGGCCGCGCTCGTCGGCGATGCCCCGCAGTTCCGCGAGGAACACCGCGCCCAGGTCCACCGGAGTCAGCGGATAGGCGGCGGCCAGCAGGTCCGCCACCCCCGGAAGACGCCTGCCGCGCAGCGTCAACGCCAGGAAACCGCCCCGGCGCACCGACTCGTCCAACCGCTCCGCCAGCAGCGCCACCGGGTCGCGTCCCGCCGCGGCCGCCACCACGGCCAGGTCGGTCGCGGCGTCGGTGTGCCGCCCGGTGGTGCGGGACAGTCCGCTGCCGGTCAGCGCGGTCGCGGGCGGCAGGAACCGGCGGCTCTGCGGGTCGTACTCCAGCGAGAACCCGGCCTCGTCCAGCGCCTCCGCCACCTCCACCCGGGTGGGCTCCGCCAACTCCAGGTCGGGGAAACGGGACCGGACCCGCGCCAGCAGCTCCGCCGCACTCACCCCGTGCCCGGCGAGCACCCCCGCCGCGGCCTGCGAGATCCGCAGCGCCCGCGCCAACCCCAGGTTCCGCGGGTACAGCTCCAGCCGCGGCGAGTACCGGGCGTCGTCGGACGCCGCCGCCGCCAACGCCACCAGGCGCGTGTCGGCCAGCGGCGCCATCCCCTCCGGGACCGGCACCTGCCGCAGGTCCCGCAGCACCGCCGAACGGCCAGGCAGCGGCTCGGCGGCCGCCAACCGGTCCGCGACCTCCCCCAGCGCCCGCGCGTAGTCGGCGAGGTCCGCGGGCACCGGATCGTCGGTGCCGGGCAGCGACTCGGCGGCCACCAGCACCCGACTGCCGCGCCGCAGTACCGCCAGCCGAGGCTGGTTCTCCTCGTCCTTGTCCTGCTCCCACAGCTCCGCGTCCAGGGCGGCACGCACCACCGCCGACGCCAGGGCGGCGACCCGCCGCGGATCGTCGGCCCCCTCACGGGTCCCCCGGTGCGCCCGCAGCTCGGCCGCCAACTCCTCGACGGCCATCACCCCGCCGGCCGCCCGCACATACCCCACCAGCTCGTCGCGGACGTCCCGCAGCTCCGGCAGCCCCACCCACCGCTTGATCGCGTCGCGGTGGTACACGGACACGGTCGGCTGCTTGACCCCGAGCCGCCGCGCCACATCGGACTGCGTACACCACGGCGGCAGCGGCGAAGCAGACCCGTCCGCGCCGGGCAGCCCCAGCAGCAGCCGCACCGCCTCCGGTTGGCGGCTGCGCCCGCCCGGCTCGGGAGTGACCAGCCGGGCCAGCTCCTCCACGCCCAGGCGGTGCCCGGCCCCGGCCGCGCCCGCCTCGTCGGCGGCCCCGTGCGGGTCCGCCACCGGGGCGGGCCGTTCCAGGCGCTGCCCCAGCCGGGTGCGCCACTGGCGGTGGCGGCGGTTCAACTCCCTGCGGACCAGCGCGCCCGTGCCGCGTGCCCGGGAGATCAGATGCGGCGCAACGCCCAGCAGTTCGCCCACGGTGGTCGCGCCGAGCTGGTGGGCCGCCGACTCGGCCGCCGGCGACAGCCCCGCCGCCCCCAGCGGCGTGTCCAGTTCGGCGGCCTCGGCCGCCCGGTCCCGCGCCTCGTCCACCGGCACCGACGGGGAGGCGTCCACCGTCGCGGGAGTGCTCGGCGGGGTGGCCGCGTCAGCGGCGGCGAACACCCTCCGCCACGCCTCCCGCATCTGCTGGAGGCTCTCGAACCGTTGGTCCGCGTCGCGGTGCAGGGCCCGCTCGAAGAACTCGACGAGCCCCGGCCGCAACGCCGTGTCGAACAGCTCCGCCGCCAGCGCGGGAACCTCGTCGTCCGTCATGGCCGGACTGGTCGCCTCGTCCCCCCAGCGGGGACGCTCCCCCGACGCCATCTCGTGCAGCGTCACCGCCGCCGCGTACCACTCGGCGTGGTCGTCGTACCGGCCGCGGCGCGGATCGGCTCCCAGGAACGGGTCCACGTAACCGGCGGTGCCCGCCCTCAGGTTCTTGTCCGACGCCCTGGTCAGCGAGAAGTCGAACAGCTTCAACTCCCAGGAGCGGTCCGCGCGGCGGAACAGCCCCAGGTTGTCGGGTTTGATGTCGCGGTGCCGCACCCCGTGCCCCGCCAACTGGTCCAGCGCCACGAACAGGTCGTCGCCGAACCGGGCCAACTCGTGGTAGGTGAGCCGCCCCTCCGACCGCAGCCGCTCGCCCAGCGACCGCTCCCCCGCGTACTCCAGCACCAGGACGGTGCGGCCGTGCACCTGGCGGGGGCCGTCCAGCAGCCGCACCACGCGCCCGCCGCCCACCTTCTCCAACGCCTCGGCCTCGTCGCGCAGCCGTGCCGCGCGCTCCCCCTCGTCCAACGCCACCTTGAGGACCCGCGTCTCCGGGCGCGTCACCCCCTCGGCGGTGACGACCTCGGCGCGCACCAGCAGCACCCGCGACGTCGCGCCGGTGCCGAGCACCCGCTCCACCGTCCACCCGTCGTCCACCTGCTGGCCGGGCAGCGCTTCGAGCGGATCGACGCCCGCCGCGACCGTCTGCTCCGCGGCGGCCCGCTGCTGCTCGAAAGCGTCCAGTCCGGCGACGAAACCCGCGACCGACTCGATGCGGTCGGCCACGTCGGCCCGCGTCACCGAGAAAACCAGGGAGTCCAACTCCTCGGGCACCTCGTCGGCCACCGCCCGCGGCCGCAGCCCGCCGTCCACCCGCAGCCGTTGCAGCAGCTCCGAACGGCTCACCGCGGGCGGGCGGCCCGTGAGCACCAGGTAGGCGACCGCGCCCAGACCGAACAGGTCCAGGTCCACCGGGTCGGCGAAACGCTGGTCGAACTCGGGAGCCAGGTACACCTCGGCGGTGTCCGCCACATGCTCGCTGTGGATGCTGGAGTCGCCCACGGAGGACAGCGGCGTGGTGTCGAAGTCGCGGGCCGCCACCTGCCAGTCGACGACCCGCAGCACCGGATCGGAGCCGTCGTCGCGGCACGACACGTACACCGACCGCGCCGCGAGCGCCCGGTGGTACAGGGAACGGTCGTGGGCGTACCGCAGCGCGTCGGCGAGCTGCCGCACCAGGTCCAGGCGGACCCGCAGCGGCAGCGAGGCGCCGTGCGTGTCCAGGTAGGCGTCCAGGCGCAGGTCGGAGGCGCTGTGCCGGAACAGGATCGCCGGGCTGCCCCGGTGGTCGCGGAACTGGAGGGCCTGGACGATGCCCCGGTGGTTGATGCCCTGCAGCACCTGGTACTCGCGTTCGGCGGCGCGCTCCACCTCGCGGCGGGCGTCCTCGTCGGTCCGCTCACCCACCAGGTAGATGCGGACCCGCCCCTCCTCGCGGATGGGATGCCGACGCACCGCCAACCGGTCCTCCCAGGTGGGACCGCCGTCGATGGGGCTTTTCGACAGCTCCCAGTCGTCGTCGAACCGGAGGTGGGCGGTGGAGGCGTCCACCCCGGCCTTCTTCATCAGACCGGGCAGCAGTTGCGCGAACCGGAACAGCTCCCGGCGCGCCTTCTCCGACGAGGCCGTCGGCGGCAGCGCGAGCAGGTCGTCCCAGATCCGGGGCAGGCCGGTGTCGCGGTCGTTGCGGCCGTAGACCTTGAGCCGCTGCTGCTCGTCCAACTCCGAACGCAGGTCGCGGGCGGACAGGAACACCGCGGCCTCGATCCGGGGGATGACGACGTTGGACCCCGTCGCCTTCGCGGCCCAGAGCAACCGGTCCTTCAGCTCCCGGGCCTTCAACTCGGTCAGGTGCAGCGGGTTGCGGAAGGTGCGGACCCGGTCCGAGGCGTGGAAGTTCCAGGTGCCGCCGTTGTTGACCAGACGGCCGGGATGCGCCTTCAACTCCAGCAGGAACAGGCCGCGCGGCACCAGGATCAGCAGGTCGCACTCGTTGACCCGGCCGCTTCCGGCGGTGAAGCAGAAGGTGGCCCAGGCGCGGAACGGTTCGGCCGGCGGCATGAGCCCGCGGATGTGGTCGAGCGCCTCCTGCTCGTGCGGGTAGGGGGAGGGGTGCTCCTGGAACCAGCGGATCACCCGAGGCGGGGCGGGCCTGGGGATGCGCTTCAACCGGGAGGAGTCTCCGCTCGCTGCCGCCATCGTCCGTCCTCCACGCATGCTGCGACCTGCTGCCGACCGGCGTGCATGGGAGCCTACCGGCCCGGCCGGACAATCCGCCAAGACAACCGCGAACCGGCCGCGCGGCACGCGGACCCCGGCCGACAGGCAGGTCGAGGCACCCCCGAGCCTTCAGAGCCTCCGGCCGTGCCGGACGCCGCTTGGTGGGTGGGCGGAGGTGAACCGGGGTCAGGTCCTCGACGGACTGCCCACGAGAGGACAGCGACACGAGGATCTCGACCGGGTCATCCGGCGGTCGCCGTCACCCACACACGGAAAGCCACCCCGGCAGACCCCGGTGATCTCAGGTCGCGGGGTTTCTGCCCGGTTGTTGCGGTTCGCGGCCCCGCTGGTCGGGGGCTGACGGGGGCGGTCCGGTCGGCCGGTGGGCCGCCGCTGGGCGCCGGTCGGCGCTCAGCCCAGGCGCACTCTCCGGCCGGTGGCCCGGTAGACGGTCCTGCGCCACCGCGCGCTCGGCAGCGGCGGGAGGTCGCGCAGCATCCGCTCGTAGCCGGGACCGTCCGGGCTCCGTTCGGGGTCCGGAACCGGGGAGGCGGCAGCCGGCTCCGGAGTGGGCTCGGGGACCGGCAGCGGACCGGTGATCCGGACCGCCTCCTGGGCGGGTTCCGGTTCCGGGTCTGCTGCCCGGACCGGCTCCGGTTCGGGAATCCGAACCGGCTCGGGGGCCGGGACGTGCGCGGCCTCGGGGTCTGGTTCGGTGGCTTGGACCGGGGGCGGCTCGGGTTCCGGTGCCGCATCCGTCCGCTGCTCCGCAGACCGCTCCGGTCCCGGATCGGGGGATGGTGCGGGCGGCGGGGCCGGAGCCGGGGCGGACGCCGCTTCGGGTTCGGGGGCCGGAACAGGGGCGGGAGGCGGCACCGGTTCGCGGCCCCGGGGCGGTTCCGGATGCGGCGCCGGGGGAACCACCGGCCTCGGTCCTGCCTCGGGCCGGGGAGTCGGAGGCGGCGCGGGCCGGGAGGACGGCTGGGCCTGGAGCCACGGGTGCGGCTCGGGAGCCGGGGGCGGTGCGGGCCGCTGCGGTGCGGGCGGCCCGGAGAGGAACGCCTCGGCCACGGGGTCCGCGGGAATCGCCGAGACGGAGCTGAACCCGGTGGGACCGGGGGGCAGCGCGGATTGGGGGCCCGAAGGTCCGTCGAACCCCTCCGCGCGGCGCGGGCGGGTCCTCGGCGGAGGTTCGGGCCTGCCCCAGGGCGGGGGCAGCGGTGTGGGAGTGAACCGGGGCCGGTTCGGACCGGTCTGGGAGACACCCCGGGGACCGGTCTGCGGCCCCGGGGGAGCCGCGGGAGGCGGGTACGGCCCGTGGGCGCGCGGAGGGACCCGGGGACCGGTGTCCGAAGCCGCCCTGTCGTCCTGCCCGCGCCGCCGGTGATCCTCGGGAACCGGCCCCCGGCCGCTGTGCGGAGGCTGGTCCGGCGGCGGACCCGTTGGAGGGCGTGGCATGGGCTCCTTCTCCTTTCCCGAAAGCTTCCCCGGAACGGTCACAGCGACCGGCGCAGGACCTCCGCGGCCACCCGGGCCATGGTGGTGTGCGTGGCCTGGGCGAGCCGCCGCGGATCGATCACCGTGGTCGCCGCCAGGTGCCGGTCGCGGCCCAGCCTGAAGACGCCGACGCCGCCTTCGGTGAGGATGTCGACCGCGCCCACGAGGTCGAACGTCGGGTCGGGGTTCGTCTCCTGAGCCACGAGGACGACCACGATCCGGGAGGTCAGCGAGTCGCCGCCGGTGGCGAGCAGGGTGTCGAGCATCCGGCCGACACCGACCACCCCGTCCCCGGTCTCGGGCGCCACCAGCACGTGGGCGTGCGCACCCGCCGACACGGCGTCGTGCAGTTCCGTGGGAAGGCCGGTCCCCGAGTGGATGAGCGTGATCCCGAAGAACCGGGACAGCGGAAGGAGTGCGCCCCGGTAGATCCGGGCACCGAGGTCCCCCTCGTCCTCCTCCCTCGCTCCCGGCAGCGTCCACAGCCGTTCCCGGACAGAGGACAGCAGGGGTTCGACGGCTTCGAACGAGTCCGGTGGGTTTGCGTCCGCGACGTCGGTGAGCGACCTCCGCGTCCGCACACCGAACCGCCGCGCCAGCGACCCCGTCCCCGGATCGACGTCCAGCGCCAGCACTCGGTCCTGTCGGTAGTGCGCGAACACCAGGGCGAGCAGCGCCGTCACGGCGCTCCTCTCTACACCGCCGCGCGGACCGTCCACCACGATCCGGCGGCCGGTCAGGATCGGCCGCTGCACCGCCGCACCCACCTCGACGGCGGCGAGGACATCGTCGGAGGGGAGGAAGGCGCGGACGAGCCAGCGTCCGGCCCGGCGGGGCAGCGGGTCCCCGTGCACGGTGGCCGCGGACGCACCGACGCTGCCGCGCGACTCCAGGACCTGGTCCATCTCACTCCCCTCCTCAGGCACAGCGGATCAGAACGTGTCGAGCAGCCGCTGGTAGGTGCCGAACACTCCGAGGGCCACCGGAACCAACGCCACCAGGGCCACAGCCTCGAACTGGCCGGCGATCCGCCGCAGCCGTGCGCGGACGTGCTCGGGCGGGTCCGTCATGAGCGCCATGACCGGGAAGACCAGCGCGATCCCCAGCACGCCCGCCGCAGGCCACACCGCCCACCGCGCGTCACCGGCCCATGCCAGGGCGGGGGCCACCAGGACCACCACCGCGGCCGCCAGCAGGGACGCCTTCTCCACGACCAGCGGGAACATGCGGGACCGGCTCGCCACCACGATCGCGAGCAGGACGCAGAGCGCCGCCGTCCAGCCGGTGAACTCCGTGGCCAGCCCCATTCCCGCAGCCGCGGCGAAGACCGCCACGGCGGCGGTCGCGATCACCATGCTGCGGTGGGCGTCGGTCAGCGCGCTCATCACGTCGGCTCGGCTCACCTCCGCTCCCGTGCTGCGCCGGTCGTCGAGCACCGACAGCCCCGACAGCGCCAGCGCGGTCCGCAGCAGCACGCTCAGCAGGACCACGCAGGCGATGGCCGCCCCCGCCGCGATACGTGAGGCGTCCAGGCCCAGGGCCGCGCTCGCCGACCACAGCACGGTCAGCAGCAGCGCCAGTCCGCCGCCGACCAGACCGGCTCTGCCGAGCCGACTGAGACCGAGGCCGAGAACGAGCAGGGACGCGATGGCGGCCATTCCGCCCCACCGCACCCAGTCCGGGAGTCCGTGCAGTTCCACGGCGAACCACAGCGCGAGTCCGCCCAGGGCGCCGCCCGCGATGGACAGCGCGGTGCCCAGCGGCTCCTTCCAGAACCGCCCCAGCAGCGGACCCAGGACGAACAGCGGTGCCGCGGCGCCCGTGACCGCCCACAGGCCCGTGGAGCCGCCCACCCCCCGCCACACGACACCGCCCAGCGCGAGGGACAGCACCGTGGCAGCCGCCGTGGCGGTCCACCGGGCCGCGTCGGGAGTCCACCGGCCGCGGTGCCCGTCGAGCGCGTCACTCACCGTCTCGGGAACCTCGTGCACCACCGGAGCGGGCAGCGGGTCGTCGGCGCTCACCAGGCGCAGCACCGCCCCGTCCAGCACGCCCTTGTCCGCGAGGGTGGTGTCGCCGTCGAGGATGACGCCGGAGGACGTCGTGAGGTGGCGCAGCCGGGGCGGGTTCTCCACCGGGTCGCCGAGCAACTCCAGGACCTCGGGCAGCAGCGCTCCGATCGGTTCCTGGGCGGGCAGGACGGCGTCGACCCTCCGCCGCTCGCCGACGAGCGTCACCCGGCTCCAAGACGTCATCGGGCTCTTCCAATCTTCCTCCGGGCCCGTTCGGCTCCGGAGACTCCTCGGATGTCGGTCTATTCGGGAACGCCGGTCACCTCGACCCGCTCCAGGTATCCGTTGCGCAGCAGCCAGCGGATGCTCGGCAGCGGCGCGGCCTGGGTGAAGCCGCTGGGGTCGATGACGTAGCGGACGCCGCCGCCCGGATACCGCCCGGCTGAGGGGGAGAACGAGGCGTTCACCAGGAACGGGTAGATGACGCGGTAACGATGGTAGACCGGCGACGAGGTGGGAGCACCGCCCTCCTCGGCGGGGGAGGTGCGGGCATACTCGGGCAGCCCCCGCTCCTCGAACGGCATGCCGTCGGGGAACAGCAGAGTGCCGCTCTCCGGACCGAACGCGTCCACGATCTGCCCGGTCTCCAACGTGACCTTGGCGGAGTCGCCCGGGTTCTCCGACAACCGCGTCTCGACCCGCGCGACGAACTCGGTGTTCTGCTCGGCGGCCCGCTGCTCCTCCTCGGCGGTGAGCCGGTCGGGGGCGGACTCCACCAGCGCCAGCTCCTGGTACAGCCAGCGGGCCGTCTCGTCCTCGGTGGTGAACTCCACGCCCGTGCGGCCCTGCTGGAACTCGATGACGCTGACGGAGTACCTGTCGAGTTCCCGGGTCACCAGGTAGTAGCTCGCGACGCTGTCGGCCGGGGGACGCGGTTCGTCCGGCAGAACGTACAGGTCGGCCGGGACCCCCGCCCGGTCGAACTCCTCCACCAGCATCCCGAACGTGACCTGCGCGCCCACCCAGTCGGCGGGGATCGGCGCCGTGGCGGTGCCGACCGGTCCGGACGCGATCTGCTCCTGCTCCTCCCGCTGGCTCTGGAACTGGCTGCTCGCGAACGACCAGCCGACGGTGCCCGCGCACGCCACCGCCGCCAGGCACACGCTCACGACGACCTTGGTGATGCCCTCGTCCAGGCGTCTGCGCATACGCTGCCCGCCGAAGAGTACGGCCTCGCGGAGCCGCTGACGGCGGACCGCGACCGACTCCAGCAGTTGGCTGTCGTAGTCGCGTGCCACCGGGCCTCCTTTCCGAGGTCGTGCGGGCCGTCACGGCACCGGGAGGGGAAACGCCCGCAACGGTCCGGGAGGGGCGTAGCGCGGCGCCCCTCCCCGCAGGAGTGAGGACGTGTCGTGGAAGTCCGGGGTCTCAGATGCCCTGGACCGCGGCCTGGGCGCGGCTGAGCGCCGACTGCGCGGTGCCGTCATTGGCCTCCAGGGTGTCGCGCACCAGTTGGATGATGTCGCGCACCTCGTTGGCGGCGCTGTGCCACTTCAGTTCCTTGGCGCTGTACTCGTCCGAGACGCCGGTGGCCTCGAAGTCGGCGAGCGCCCTGTCGACGTCGGCGTCGCGCTCGCCGATGATGGCCTCCAGCCGACTCATCACGTTGTGGATGTTGCTCTGCGCCTCCTGCGACGCACCGATGTCGTAGCTGTTGCGTCCGCTCATCGAAGTCCTCCTGGAGTGGGCGGGAGTCAGGCCGTGCGGAACTTGGCGGCGTCGAAGTTGGCCGCGCCCATGTTGCGGTTCGCTTCGTCGGCCATGGTCTGGCTGCCCTCGGAGAAGGCGGTCTGCATCCCGCGCTGGCCCTCGTTGATCGACCCGAGACCGGCGTTGAGGTCGGCGGTGATCTGCTCGGAGCGGCTCTTGAACGAGTCGAAGGCGGCCTTTCCGGCTCCGTTGAACTTGCCCGCCAGCGGTTCGGCGGCGTCGATCAACTGCTTGATCAGAGCGCCCAGGTCGTCCTGGGACCCCGAGGTGTTCTGCGTCAGGGTGGTCAGGGTCTGGTCGCCGAAGTCCCATCGTGATGATGACATCTGTTCACCTACTCCTCGCTGGCCTGCGGCGGGACATCTGCAGAGGTAGACGCTCGCGGGGCGTGGTCGGTTCTCGGAAAACCTCCTCGAATTCTACTGGACGAGGCAGAACCATATGGAGATCCCGGCATCTGCATAATACGAGTAAAGGAAACCGGTGGGCCGGTTCAGGAACGGGGGAAGGGGGCGGCGAAATGAAGTTCGAGTTGGTGGAACCCGCTGATTGGCGCACCGGGGAAGAACCGGACGTCCCCGACGCGGAACGGATCGGGGACCCCGCCGACGACCAGGCAGAAGACATTCAGGAAGGCGGAGAAGAGTCCGAACCGGCCCCGCTGGAGCGGCTCAGAGCCTCGACAGAGCAATTGCGAACCCACGTCACCGCCCGTGCGGCGCAGCTCGGTCCGGCCCTGGCCCGGTTGCGGGCGCACGTCGCCTCGGCCGATCACGGCCTGGCCGGTTCCGGCCACCGGGGCGAGGGGCGGCTTCCCTCCAGTTTCCGAGTGGACAGGTTCGGAGCGTCCAACCCGTGAGGCCGGGAGCGTCCGGCCCGCCTCGGATCCGGACGCGGCGGACAGGCGAGACGAAGGGAGACGATCGCGTATGTCCGGATGGGATCTCAACCCCGCGGAGATCAACACGGTGCTGCAGGCCGTCGGAGAGCACGTCGGCGGAGAGGACGGCACCGGCGGCCTGGTCGGCCTGCTCGACGACTTCGGCACCCACGTCGAGGAGGCCGGCACCGCGTGCGCCAGCGGCCCCATCGGCATGGCGCTGGGGGAATTCATGGACGAGTACACCGACAAGCTGAAAGGAATGGTCGACAAGAGCGTGAGCGCGGTCACCGGATGCAGTGACGCCACCATGTTCTACGTCAACGGAAACCTTGAGATGGCCGCGGAGGCGCAGCGCGGAGTCAACCAGAGCCCCGAAGAACTCGGACTCTGACACCGGATTTCTCCAGTGACCGCTGATTCCCGTGTTCTTCCTGATCATGTGTGTGGACGCCGGGTTTCCGAAAAAAGGGAACCCGGACGCGGTGAGGAGAATCCAACCCAACTGAAGCCGAAACGGGCGGTTGATGCGGTCCGCAGGTCGACTGGCGGGAATTCTGGAGGCTTTCGGTGAGCGGTGACGGGGTGATCGACCCGGACAAGATCGCGATTCCGGACGTGGATCCGGACACGATCGAGGCCACGGGAAAGACGCTGAAGGGCGACGGGTCCGACATCGGCCAGGCGGGGGCCGACATCAAGGCGGCCTGGTCGGGTCTGGAGGGCAACTACATCGCCCCCGAGTCCGAGGAGCTGCTGGCCGCGGTCAACCCGGTGGCCGACGCCGGGGACGAGATGGAGACCAACATCCGTACCGTGGGCCAGGCGCTCATCGACTTCGCCGCCGACATCCGCCCCATCCTGTCGCGGTGGAAGGCGTTGAAGGCCGACGCCGTGGAGCTGTCCGAGAAGATCAGGGGCGACGACGACTGGCGCGAGGACGAGGACACCGTCGAGGAGCACAACCAGCTCAACGACGACCTGCTGGCCGCGCAGAACGACTACATGGCGGCCGAACGCGAGTGCGCCAACAAGATCACCGGCCTGTTCGGCGGCACCCGCTTCATCGCCGCGGCCACCGACGGCTCCACCGTGGCCGACGACGGCGAGCAGGTCTACGGCTTCACCGAGGCCCCGGAGGGCGTGGAGACGCCGTGGGCCAGCCCGCAGGAGTACGACGCCCCCTGGTGGGAGGACGCCTGGAACGGTGTGGCCGACTTCGGGGTGGGCATCGCCCAGGACCTGGCGGGCATGGTCGGCCTGTACAGCGAGACCGGCGGCTGGGGAGCCGGGTCGTGGAGCGAGTGGGGCTCCAACCTGGGCGAGTACTGGGGCGGCACGCTGGAGGGACTGGGCAGCCTGGTCGGCCTGTACGGGGAGAACGGCTGGGGCGTGGGCTCGTTCGGGGAGTGGTGGGGCAACTTCTCCAGCGGGTGGACGGAGTTCGCGCACGCGATCGTGCCGTGGCGGGAGTGGGGCGACCGGCCCGGCTACGTGATCACCCAGAGCGTGCTCAACATCGGCAGCATGTTCCTGGGCGGCTCCGGCGTGGTCAAGGCGCTGGCGCAGGGGGCGCGCCGCGCCGGACCAGACGCCGGCGACCTGGACGCCCCGAACGCGGACGCGCCGACGATGAGCCGGGTGGACGCCTCCGACCTGTCCGGCGGGCTGGACTCCGGCCGCCTGCGGGCGGACCTGGGCGACGCCGTGGACGGGTTGGACATCGACACCTCCCGGTTGGGCGCTCTCGACGACGCGCTGGCCAACGCCGACGCCTTCGCAGACGCCGACTCCTCCCCCAGCCCGACCGGGGGCGGAGGCTCGCCCACCGGCGGCAACGGCGGGCCGACCATCACCCCGACCTCCCACGGCGGCGCTGACAGGCCGACCGGTACCGGCGACGCCCCGAGCACCACGACCGCCGACGTGCCCGCGCCTGCCCGCGGTGGGGACAGCACCCCGGCCACCGACACGGGCGACACCGACGTGGCCTCGCCCGGCACGGACACCCCCGCCACCGTCCACGCGGACGCCCCCGGGGCCGACCGTCCCGGCAGTGCCGACCGCACCGGTGACCGCGACGCCGCCGACGCCGACGCGGCGGCCGACCTGCCCACCACCGAGTGGATCGAGAACCAGGTCAACCAGTTCCGCAGCGACCTGGACCTGGCCGAGGTGGACGGCGGCATCGCCAACCGACTGGCCGAGGACCGCCAGCCCGCCCTGGTTCACGCCGGGGCCCCCGAGGTCCGCATGGAGGCGGGCGGCCACGACTCCGGAGGCTCCCCCGACCTCTCCCCCAGCGCCCACCACAGCGGCCCCGACGGCCCCGGTGGGGGCGGCGGGTCTGGAGGGCCGGGCGGGAGGCTCGATCAGCCTTCAAGCGGCCGTGGTGACACTTCCTCCCCAAGTCTCTCAAACGGAGACAGTGATTCCGGTTTCCCCGGGGGCGGTAGTGACACCCATACTCCAGGACAACACCGAGGAGACCTGGACGGTAACGGCGGTGACTCCGGTAACGGGGGTGACGGCCAGGGCAGCAGCCGGTCCGGTGGTCCATCGACCCGCTCCGTGGACGTGAACGCCGAACGGCCCGACCTGGTTCCCGGAGCCCGGGAGTTGTTCGCGGAGGGCGTCAAGTTGGACCCCGACACGACGTACCGGGTGACCGACAGTGAGGGGAACTACCGGGGGGAGTACACGACTGACCACACTGGTGAGATCGTGCAGATCCGGACGAACGGCGGAAGAGTCGGGCACGGGTGGAACTATGAGCTGAACAACCCGCGCCCGAACATGAAATACATTGTCGACGATCGCTACACATTCCAGACCGACCAGTACTCCAGAACCGTTTCCATGGAGGGCGAGCTCGAAGTCGACAAGAAGTCGGAGAAGGCTCGGAGAAACGGAAACAGCCAAGACAAGGTGATGGAGTTCGGCTACAACGACTACTCCGGCAACAGCCTTTACCAGAATGGCCCTTGGAATGCTGGACACCTCGTCGGGACGAAGTTCAAGGGTCCGGGAGAGCTCATCAACCTTGTTCCGCAGTTGAAGTTCACGAACCAGCATCAGAGGGGACCGAACAACCCGAACGTGAACTTCAGGGACATGGAGAGGGAGTGGCAGCGGCTCATCGAGAGGGAAGGAAAGACGGTCGAAGTAAAGGTCGAGTGCATCTATCCGGAGGACGGAAGTATCAGGACTCCGACGGTGATCCGGGTCCACCACTGGATCGATGGACAGCCGCAGCGGACCATTGACTATGGAAATGTTCCGTTTCGGAACGGAAATCAGGGTTCGGCGTGGAGTGAGACGATCGAACACTGGTGAGAGGCTGGGACCGCTTTCCGGACCGCTTCGGAAGCAGGGACGCCGAGCCGGCAGCGCCGGCAGACGGACGGGGCAGTGCCGTCCCACCGGCACCGGCGATGCGGTGGTTCGTCTGCTCGGGGCCTATTCCGGCCATGGGATCGCGGCGAGGAAGTCGCTGCCGTGGAAGCGGCGGTAGCGTGCCGCGGGCGGGTACCAGTCGGGGTGGTCCTCGAAGGGGATCCAGGCCGGTGCCGGGACGTCGCGCAGGTCGGCGAGCAGGGCTTTGTCCGGGAGATGCCGGGCGACCGCGGCGAGGTCGGGGTCGGGCAGGGCGCGGGCGGTGGGGACGTCCAGGGGGTCCACGTCGACGGGTTCCCTCTGTCGTGCCAGGACCGCCGGGTCCTGGTGGGGGTAGCCGGGGCCCGCCTCGGAGAAGTCGCCGAAGAACCAGGCGTTGAAAGCCTCCCGGAAGCTGGTGAAGTAGCCTTTCGCGGTCTCGGACGACGCCCGCGACACGTAGTCGGACAGATCCTCCAGCCAGTGGAGCAGGCTGGGCGCCACGACCTCGGAGATCACCTCCACGTGGAAGGAGAAGACGCGTCCCCACGCTCCCGTGGCGGGGTCGACGTCCACGTAGTAGGTGTCTCCGGTTCCGTCGTCGACGTGGACGACGCGGAAGGTTCCGGGATCTCCCGAGCAGAGGTGGTTGGGGTCCTCCGGTGCGCTGTTCACGGGGTGGGCCGGTCCGAAGTGTTTTTCTCGGACTCCGCTCGTGATCCGCAGGCCGCTGGTTCTGCGCAGCAGGATCCGGATCTCCTCGGGAACCGGTGCCTCCCAGGAGTCCAGTTCTTCGTCGGTCAGTCCGGGCAGCAGGGCCACGCTCCCTTTCGGGGCGGAGGCCGCCGCCGCGCGCAGTCTCGCGGCCACCTCCTCCGGACCGGGGGTGCTGACCAGGCTATTCACCATCGTTTCCTCCATTCGCCGTTCCCGTGTTTACGGGTAGGGTACTACCCCGTAAGTAATATTCGGGTCGAGAGGCGGTTCAGGGGTTCCGTGGGGTCTCTCCGGACGGAGAGTTCCAAGTTCAGTATCGAGAGGAATTGAAATGTCCCAGCAGGCTCCCATGAATCCGATCGAACAGGAAATGGTAATCCGCGAAATCGGCGGAAATCTGCTCAACTCTGTCCCCGGTGAGTGGGAGGAGATAGTCTTCGAGTACAGTTCCCTGGCCGACATGGCCGCAGTGGACCTTACTGTACTGCGGTCGAACGGGAGGAGGCAGCGTGTCGCTCCTCCCCAATCCGCTTCTGTTGGAATGCGGAGGCTCCGAGAGGGAATGTACCTTCCGGGCAAGGGCACATGGTATTCGGCCCGCTACACGATCCAGCGTTCCGGGAAATACCGAGTCGACTACAATTACGATGACGAACCGGAGTTCGGGTTCCCTCCGTCGGCTTCGAGCTATGTGCTCGACCTTCAGAATTTTCCCCGTGATGACGAGAACATCCCCGACTGGCTGCGGGAGAAGCTGCGGGAGGGGGCCGACCAGCCCTGAGGGCTGGACACTCCGACGCGGAAGGGGAGCGGGCGCCCGCGGCGAAAAGGCGGGACCGCACCTGATCCGGCCCGCCGGAGGGAGAAGGGGCCGCCTGTACGGTGGCTGCTCGGCACGGGAACGGCCTACCTGCGGGCCTCCGGCAAGAAGACAGTGGACGCCCGCGTGAGGAGTGCGTTGATGAGTGATCCGGTCGAGGCTGTGGTGGATCGCCTGCTTGCGGTGGACTGGACCGGAAGGTACGACCAGCGGCGTTCCCAGGCGGCGCTGATGCGGGAGTACCTGCGCCGGTCGGCGCTCTGGTCCAAGCACCTCGACGCGGAGGGCTGGCCGTTCTTCGACATCGCGGCGGCGGTGGACCCGACCGTCCGGGCGGACCGGGCGACAGTGGACCGGTTGGAGGCGGAGCTGCCCGACTGGATCTATCCCACGGTGCGACACACGTGCGTGTGGGCGCTGCACTTCGCGGAGCTGAGACGGTCGGGGACGGAACTGCCCGACCTGCCGGATCCGTTCGAGCCGCTGCTGCTGATGTACGAGCGCGGCAACGGGTTCACCCTGGACGGGACGGGCTTCATCGAGGTGGACTTCCTGAGCTTTCCCAGAGGCAGCCGCAGCGAGCACCTCACGGACGAGCCGCGCGCGCCCATGGTCCTGGCCGAACTGGACGCGATGGACCGGTGAACGGGCCACCGGAGCGTTGACTGACCCACAGGGACAGGGCCCTTCTACAAGGACGGAAACGCGCTCAGGAAGTGGGAGGGCGGAAGATGGGTGGATCTGTGGACTTCTATGTCCAGGATTTTCCCGGGCTGGCTCAGATTTCTGTGGAAACTGCCAGGGCTTTCCGCTCTCCCGCGTTCATGATGGGCTTCGAGGAGGCGCGTTTCTTCGTCGATCTCGAAGCTCTCGCCGGGGTTTCCGGTGCTGCCGAGGTGGCCATCGAAGAACTGCTGGACGAGAGAGGCGAGGGCGAGGAGATGTTCTCTGGTACGGTCCTCGAATCCTGCAGGTACGAGATATCCGTGGACTTCAGTCGCCGTACGGAGACCGAGACTCCCGGACCGGGGCAGGGCATCGGGCGGAAGTTGTTCGAAAGGCTCGTCGCCCCCAACGTTCCGATGGCCTACGCGGTGCAGGACGCGGAGAAGGTCGCTGCGGAGTTCTCTCCCGAGACCGGAGTGCGGGACCTCGTTCCTCCAGTGCCTGTCACTGACGAATCACTGAAGACGGAGTCGGTGCTTTCCGTCCGCCCGACCCAGCGCTTCTCCGGAGAACGCCTCCCGACGGCCGTGAATTCGTTCTTCAGGGTCCGCACGGTTGGGAACCTGGTGATTTTCGAACCTCTGGAGGGAAACGGCAGCGGAACCACACTGTCCCCGATCATCGAGGTCAGGTCCTCTCTGGAGGATCCCGAATTTGTCGGAAGTGTGGCAGGGGCGGTCGTGGACTACCTGTCGAGAGGGGAACTGGACAGAGGAGTGGACGACCCCCTCGGGGTGATCGCCACAGCAGTCGGAAAGTCGGTCGAGGAGTTCACTGACCAGGCAGCCAGCTTCCTGGTCGCGGTCGGAAGCGGAGGGGTGACGGTCACCCCGTGGCACTTCCGGCGGGACACCGAGTCCGCTTCTTCCAGTGGCCCCGACCGCGAGGTTGTCCGCGTGGAACTTCCTTCAGACAGCAGAGGATGGGGTGTTCTGCTGCGGGAGGCGTTCGGAACGATCCGTGGAAGGTCCTGATCGAGGTCTGGGTGTCGGGGCCGCGGCGGATACGGCCCGCCTTCCTGTGCCTTTGAAGTCGGTCCCGCGCCCCTGGGGACCGGGTCTGGGGTTTGCGGTGTTCTTGCGGACGAGGCTCCTCCCGCCGCAGAAGGGGAAGCCGTGGAACACAATCCCGATGGGGCGGCCGTCGCACTGACGACCTACCGGAACGGCTGCGAGGACGGTCGCAATGGGAGTGGTTCCCGGACGGCCCCTGAGAGTCGGGGGAACGTGTGTCTACGGCCTGGGGGCCGCGGGCACTTGGCGGGAGTGGGACGGGGACGGAAGCCCGACCAGGGACGAGACCTACCCGGGTGCCCTGTGAGCGGGGAGGGATTCCGGTGACGGGCGGACTGGTCGAACGTCTCGCCGAGCGGATACGGAACATCGACTGGACCGAGAGACCGGGATACCGGCCCTCTCAGGTGAACCTCATGCGGGAGTACCTGCGTCGCTCTGCCCGGTGGTCTGAGGAGACCGGTTCGCTGTGGCCCTTCGACGACTTCGCCCGGCGGATCGACTTCGACGTACGAGCCGACCAGAAGATCGTGGAAGAGATGCAGGAAAGCCTCCCCACCCTGGTTTTCCCCATGGTCGTCCGCACGTGTTCCTGGGCACTGCACTTCGAAGCCCTGCGGGATGCCGAGATCCAGATCCCCGACCTGCCGGATCCGTTCGAACCGCTGCTGCTCATGTACGAGCGCGGGAACTCGTTCAGCATGGAAGGTACAGGGTACGTGGAGGTCGGAACCACGGCAATACCAAAATGGAGCAAGGACGAATACCTCAGCTCCGAGCCCTTTACTCACATGGACCGGGAACAGTTGGACGCCGTGGACAACTGACTCCACGGGACCAGACGGAGATACAGACGATGAGGAGGACCAATGGCGGTTTCCCGCTTTCAGCGAGGGCATCTGAGCCCTCCCGAGCAGCAGGAGATCCTCACGCAGATCGGGATGAGAATCCTCGAGGAGGTTCCGGAGAACTGGGAGAGGATCACCTACTCCATACAGTCCGTCATCGACCATTCCAGCGCGGAGGTGGTCGTCGAGTTCCCGGACGGGACGAGCCGCAGGGAGCCTTTTCCTCCGGAGGTGCTCTCCCTGACGGACGAACTCCGGGCGGGAATGTACCAGGAGGGCAAGGGCACCTGGTTCTCCATGCGGTACGTGATCAGCCGGCCCGGAAAGTTCAACGTCGACTTCGACTACGACGAGGATCCGGGCATCACGTTTCCCACCTCCCGGGGCTTCACGATGGACCTTCGGTACTTCCCGCGCGAGGAGGCGAACATCCCCGACTGGCTGCGGGAGAAGTTGCGGGAGGAGGCCGATGGACGGGCCGACCAGCCCTGACGTCCGGACACCCCGAGGTGGAGGGCGTGCGGACGCCCGCGGCGAAAAGGGCGAGTTGACCGAGCGGGAGAAATCGGCAGCGGAAGTGATGCGGAACATTCTCCTGCTTCTTGAGGGCGGGGTGTCCGGTGCGGGTGCCTCCAAAGCGGAGGGGGCGATGGAATGGATGTCCGATCTGGGACGCCTGCTCCGGGAGTCACCTCCGCAAGACGGGGAGCTGCGGGAGTTCAAGGACCGCCTCACCGATCTGCTGGGCCGTGAACCCAACCTCACCGGTCTGCGGATGTACCTCCACCAGTGTTCCCTCTACGCGCAACGTGGCCGTCTCGACGGCTTCGAGAGTGCCTGCTGGATGCGTACGGGCCTGGAGGTGCTGAAGGAGGAGTGTGTCGCGTGGGAACGCCCCTCCAGTGCGGGCATCCGGGAGGAGTTGGAGGAACTCGGGGAGATCGACGAGACGATCGAGACCGTTTCGGACGAGGCTCCTCCTGTCGCAGAAGAGGACATCCCCGGTTGGGTTCCGGAGACGCACTGGTGGTGGCGGGCGCCCAAGCGGCAGGAGATGAGCCGGGAGGAGCGGGAGCGGCGGCTCTACCACGAGGCGTACGACGTACTGGACGAATGGGCTGAGAAGCGTTGACCGAGCACCCCCCGCCGAGGAAGCCGCGACAGAGCGGAGACCGGACGGTTCCGGCCGGGGCGGATCCGGCTGGGGAACCAGAAGTGATCAGGGTCGACGAGGAAGACCTTGACTTCGACTACGACAGGGCCATGTATGAGGGGGAGCCATTCACCGGTGAGGCGGTGGAGTACAACCCCGATGGGAAAATGGTCGCTTTGACGACTTATCTGAGTGGCTACGAGGACGGCCCGGCCAAAGAGTGGTTTCCAGACGGAACCCTGCGGGCTGAGGGGATGACCTCCTATGGGGCCGGAGCGGTCGGGCTCTGGAAGGAATGGGGTCCGAAGGGAAATCTGGTCAGTGAGAGGGAGTTCAACGAGAAAGGGTTCATCGTGGCCCTGCGTGAGTGGGATGACGAGGGAGACCTGGTGAAGGACGAAACCTACCCCGGGTCTCTCGAAGAAGCTAAGACATGGCCATCTAAGCGAGACAGCAGCAGATCCTCACGCAGACCGGAATGAAAGTTCTTGAGGGGGCTCCGGAGGACTGGGAGAGGATCACCTGTTCCATGCGGCAGGAGGCCGATTGAGGTTTGAGTGTTCGGTTCTGCGGTGGGCACGGGGTCTCCGCGGAGATCCCGGATACAGTGAGGCATTCCACCCTAACCATCCGGAGCGGCCCACCACGGGCTGGCAGCGACTGGTCGAGGCGCCCCCGGCGCTGAGTCCAGGCGCGCCCCACGGACGGATCAGCCGAAAGAACACCGGTCACCCCAGGAGTGGTGCCCCGTGGTGCGGGATCGCCATCAGGAGTGCGGGTGGGCGGGCCGCGTCCGGACTCGGCGCCGGGGCGTCTCGACCGGCCACTGGCAGCCGGTGGCGGGCCACCGCAGGGGGCGATGTGGAATACCCCGGCCCCGCCAGGAGTGGCGGCACAACCGTACCCGCCACGGAACCCGACTCTCCAACCTCGACGAGGAGCGTTGACCTTGGAGCGCCGACCGGAGGCTCCGTGACCGGGACCCCGGAGCGACGCGCCTCCCAAAGCAGTGGTGAGCGTCGCGTCCGCCGTGTGCCGTCCACGTCTCCCGACCGGTTCCGCCCCGGAGGAACGGTGCGGAAAAGGCGTGGACGCACGGTTCCGAAAGCGGCCGCCCGCGTTTTCCACAGCCGGACGAATTCAGAAGACACGGTCCGGATCGCCTTATATACAGTACGTGTGGCGCCTGCCGGTCAGGCTTCGGAACCACCGAGCCGTCCATTTCGAGAGGAGTGCTGGTGACCACCCGCATCGTGCATCGGCCAGCACGGACGGTCTATCCGCCCCCGCGTCGGGAGACGCGCGACGTCGAGGCGCCGCCCACCCTGCCCGAGGGCAACGCGCAGGGCAATCCGCTGATGAGCCTGCTGCCCATGGTCGGCATGATGGCCTCGCTGACCATCATGATGGTGCTGCGCAACCCGGCGTTCATGGCGCTGGGCGCGGTGGTGCTCGTCATCGCGCTGCTCGGCGGCGCGGTCATGATCTTCTCCCGCCGCGGCCAGGCGGCCCGGCAGCGCCGCACCCAACGGGAGCGGTACCTGGAGTACCTGGAGGAGTTGCGGGAGGAGCTCGGCGGTCAGGAGCGGGAGATCCACACCCACGCCCGGCTGCTCGACCCTCCCCCCGAGGCGCTGTACGACATCGTGCGCGACCCCACGCGCCTGTGGGAGCGCCGCCGCAGGGACGACGACTTCCTCCGCGTCCGGATCGGCATCGGACGCATGCCGGGGCAGCCGCTGCGGCTCGCCGAACGCGGCACCGCGCTGGCGCCCACCGACCCCTTCATGCTGTCGGAGGCCCAGGCCGCGATCCGGCGCTTCACCACGCTGCCCGACATGCCGCTCACCGTCCCGCTCGACATGGTCGGCAACGTCAGCGTGGTCGGGGAACGCGAGGACGTGCTGCGCCTCATGCGCGCGCTGATCGCCCACTTCAGCGTGTTCCACGCCCCCGAGGACGCGGCGCTGGCGGTGATGCACGGCGAGGACCGGGCCGACGACTGGGCCTGGCTGAAGTGGCTGCCGCAGGTTCTCGACCCCCAGCGGCGCGACGGCGGGGTCGGCGCGCGGCTCATCGCCCCCACCCCGGCGAAGCTGGGATCACTGCTCGCCGACGAACTCCGTTCCCGCACCGACTTCGCCGCCGAGGTGCGCCGCGGCATGGGCAAGCGCGAGGCCTACCGGATGATGCGCCGCCTGCTGGTGGTGCACGACACCCACGGCGGGGTCGCCCATGAACTGGTGCGCCCCGACGAGGCGGTGTCCCCGGCCGCCCTCGGCGCCACGGTCCTCCACCTGGTCGCCGACCAGGTGGAGGAGCCCGGGGACGTCAGTATCCGCCTGACCGTCTCCGGCGACCAGGTGCGCGTGGAGGACCTGCGCGCCACCGAGCCCGTGAGGCTGGCCGGGACCGTCGACGACGTTCCCGCGGCGACTCTCGACGGACTGGCGCGGATGCTCGCCCCCCTGCGGCTGTCCGCCGAGTCGATCGAGGAGACGGCGGCGGAGGGCGGAAGCGTCGACTTCACCACCCTGATGGGAGTTCCCGACCCGGGGAACATGGAGGTGGACCGGCTGTGGGCCCCACGCAGCGAACGCGCGTTCCTGCGCGTGCCCATCGGGGTCGACGACATGGGACAGCCCGTCATCCTCGATCTCAAGGAGGCCGCGCAGCTCGGCATGGGGCCGCACGGGCTGTGTGTGGGCGCCACCGGTTCCGGCAAGAGCGAGATGCTGCGCACCCTGGTCGTCGCGCTCGCCGCGGCGCACCCTCCCGAGCGCGTCAGCATGGTCCTGGTCGACTACAAGGGCGGCGCCACGTTCGCTCCGTTCGAGAAACTGCCGCACGTCGCGGGGGTCATCACCAACCTGGAGGACGACGCCGCGCTGATCGAACGGGTCCACGCCAGCCTGTCCGGTGAGGTGCAGCGCCGCCAGCAGGTGCTGCGGGACGCGGGCAACGTGGCCAACATCGGCGACTACACCCACAGGCGCAGCCGGGACCCGGGGCTGCCGCCGCTGCCGCACCTGCTGGTGATCATCGACGAGTTCGGGGAGTTGCTGACGGCACGCCCCGACTTCATCGAACTGTTCCTGTCGATCGGCCGGATCGGTCGGAGCATCGGCGTGCACCTGCTGCTGTCCAGTCAGCGGATCGAGGGCGGCAAGCTGCGCGGACTGGACACCTACCTGTCCTACCGGCTCGGGCTGCGCACCTTCTCCGAGGAGGAGAGCCGCACCGTCCTCAACACCCCCGACGCCTTCCACCTGCCGGCACTGCCCGGCTTCGGTTACCTGAAGGTCGACACCAGCGTCTACCAGCGGTTCAAGGCCGGTTACGTCTCGGGCCCCTACCGTGGACCGGTCGCGGAGGAGGAGAGCGACCGCAGGGGGCCCCTGCCGGTGCGCGGATACCCCGCCTACAACGTCGGCGACGCCGACCGGGAGACCCCGGCGACGGCGTCCGACGACGAGCCGATGCCGGAACGCTCCTCCG
This sequence comes from Thermobifida halotolerans, assembly GCF_003574835.2. NCBI lineage: Bacteria > Bacillati > Actinomycetota > Actinomycetes > Streptosporangiales > Nocardiopsidaceae > Thermobifida > Thermobifida halotolerans. Next base: position 4,630,346 of record NZ_CP063196.1, read on the forward strand.
GACCGACGCTGCTGGACGTGATGGTCGGGCAACTGGCCCGGCACGGCGAGCCGACCCGCGGCATCTGGCTGCCGCCCATGCCGTCGAAGACCACCCTCGACCTCGTCACCGGCCCGGTGCAGATCACCGGGGACGCGATGCGGCTTCCGGCGGGGAACGGGACGCTGCGGGTCCCGGTCGGGCTGCTCGACGACCCCGCGAAGCAGTGGCAGGGGCTGTGGAACATCGACCTGACCGCCTCCGGCGGCCACCTGGCGGTCATCGGCGGCCCGCAGACCGGTAAGACGACGCTGCTGCGCACCCTCATCCTGTCCACCGCGCTGACCCACACGCCCGGCCAGGTGGCGATCTACGCGCTCGACCTGGTCGGCGGCGGCCTCCAGGCGCTGTCCGACCTGCCCCACGTCGGCGGGGTCGCGGTCCGGACCGACGCCGAGCGGGTCCGCCGCACGGTCGAAGAGGTCCGGGACATGCTGGAGCAGCGCCAGGAGGTCTTCCGCGAACGCGGCATCGACTCCATCCAGCAGTTGCGGCGGATGCACGCCAGAGGAGAGGTTCCCGAACTGCCGTGCGCCGACGTCGTGCTGTGCGTCGACGGATTCGGCGCGATCCGCAGCGACTTCGAGGAGATCGACGACATGGTCTCCGACCTGCTGCAGCGCGGCAGCGGATACGGCATCCACGTGGTGGCGGCGATGCTGCGCTGGAACGACGTGCGCATCGCCATGCAGGCCAACTTCGGTCAGAAGGTGGAGTTGCGGCTCAACGATCCGTCGGACTCGTCGATCAACCGCAAACTCGCCGAGACGATCAGCGCCGAGACGCCCGGCCGGGCGCTCACCGACAGCAAGCTCTTCGGCCAGATCGCCCTGCCGCGCATCGACTCGCTGCCCAGCGACGAGGAGTTGGGCGAGGTGGTGGCCAAGACGTGCCGGGCGATCAGCGGAGCCTGGCGGGGGGCCACCGCACCGCCGGTGCGGGTGCTGCCGTACCGGTTGCCCGCCCAGACCCTGCCCGGCCCCGAGGAGAGCCCCCTGGTGCCGATCGGTGTGGACGAACGCAGGTTCGAGCCCGTGCTGCTCGACCTGTTCGACCGCGACCAGAACCTGCTGGTGCTGGGCGACGGGGAGTGCGGCAAGACGAACCTGCTCAGGCTGGTCGCCGAGGGGCTGATGGCTCGCCACGCCCCCGGCGAGATCGTGTTCGCGGTCATGGATCCGCGGCGGACGCTGCGCAACGTGATCCCCGAGCCCTACCTCGGCGGTTACGCCAGCAACCCGCGGGTGTGCGCGGGACTCTCCGGCGGGGTCGCCAAGGAGTTGGAGGGCCGCATGCCCGACGACGCCGACCCCGACAGACTGGAGAACGGCGGCCCGGACGGTCCCCGCATCATCGTCCTCGTGGACGACTACGACCTGTTGACCACGGCGGGACAGAAACCCCTGACCCCCTTCGTCCCCTTCGTCGCCAACGGTCGCGACATCGGACTGCACTTCGTGGTGGCCCGCAGGGTCGCGGGCGCCAGCCGCGGGCTGTACGACCCGCTCGTCCAGGCCATGCGGGAGACCGGCACCGGCGCGGTGCTCATGTCCGGCGACCGCAGCGAAGGACAGCTCTTCCCCAGGGTGTACGCCAACGCGCAGCCTCCTGGGCGGGGACGCTGGATCCGACGCGGGGAACCTCCCCGCCTCATCCAGACCGGACTGCTGGAACGCTGACGGAGGAGAAGCGTTGACATACGACGTGGTGGCACTGGTCGCGCAGGCGCCGGATCTGCGCTCCCTGGTCAGGGGAATGGCGGAGGCGGGACGGGAACTGCGGGTCAGGGGCGCCGGTGAGGGAGCCGTGATCCAACTCTGCGACGACCGGGGGCGTCCCCTGGTCGGCCTGGAGGCCGCGCAGCGCGTCGACGTCCCCGACGAGGTCGAACGGCTGCTGGGAGCCGAGACCGCACGGCGGATTCCCGATCCCTGCTGGTGGGTGGAGGCCAGGGCGGTGGACGCCGACGAGCGGTCCACGGCCATCGCCCACCGGTTCGCGGACGAGATGTCCGAGCGGCTCGGCGGCACGGTCTGGTCCTCCCGGCCACGGCTGCGCGACCACATCGGTCAGGACGCCGAACGCCACCCGGCGGTCGCCGTCGCGACCGAGAAGACGTGGGTGGTGGTGCAGGACCGTCCGGTGGTGCCGCTGTCCTCCTGGTTGACCGACGCCCTCTCCGCGTGCGGGAAGGCAGGCCGGGGCCTGCAGGTCCTCACTCCGGCGGACTCCAGGATCACGTTCCCGCTGCGCGGCCTGCTGAACAACCCGAAGGCCCGCTGGGTGGTGGAGAACGCCTCCGGCGGTCACTATGACGGCTTCTCCGGCATCCCGCTGTCCTGGAACGGCGAGGCGGGGTTCGTTCCCGCCCCCGCCGAGGGCTCCGCGGTCGGTCCGGTGGCCGAGTTCGCCGGGGACGACCGCGCGCCGGGCTGCCAGCTGCTCATCGACCTCCGGGTGCGGCACCCGGCGTCCGAGCTCCTGACCCTCGGCGGTGCGGTCGAGGCCCTCGCGCGGACTCTCGGTGGAGCCGGACCGGTCGCGTGGGGGTTCAGTGAGCCCGCCCTGTCCGAGTGGAACCGCTCCGCGCTGACCGAGGAGTGTCGACGCCGTTCGCCCAGACCGACCTGGTCGGTGTTTGCCGGACCCGGCGGGGAGGCGCGGCGTTTTGTCGGCACGCAGCGGGTGACACGGGTGATGGAGGGGGTGAAGGAGATCATCACCTTCGCGGTGGGCTACGCCGAGGACGAGGAGCCCGCCCTCGACCGGGTCGCGGAACTCGCGCAGCACTTCGCTGACCAGCGGATTCTGCAGACCATGACGGTGCATCGGCTCGCCGGGCGCGCCGACCTCACCTACGCGCCGCGCTGGTCGGGCCTGCCCGTGCCGGTGGGGATGGCGATCGGCGCCGAGGGCGTGACCCACGTCGGTCGGGAGCGTGCTCTTGCCGCTCCCACCCCGGGGAAGGTCCTCGGTCCGGTGAACTCCCCGACGGTGTGGTACCGCTTCGGGGACGGCACCGACCCCGAAGCCTGGTCCAGACTCGACGAGCTGATGAGGTACCTGCATCCGCGGGGGCGCGGGGCGGAGTAGCACCGTCCGTGCCACGTGGACGGAGACGGCGGGGCCCGGAGGTCGGAAAGCTCCGGGCCCCGCCGTCTCCGTCGTGGTTCGGGGGGATGCGGCCGGTGCCGCTGACCGGCTCGGCCGTCGGGTCACGGATGCCGCTCCGGCGGTGGGGCCGGGCGGGGCTGGGGCGGCGGCGGAGGGGGCGGGACGGGGTGTTGGGGGCGGGGGTGCGGCGGGAGGGGAGGTTGTGGCCTCGGTGGCTCCCGGTGGGAGGGGAGCGGTTCCCTGGGAGGCGGAGGCGCCGCTCCGGGGAACGGCGCCGCTCCGGAGGAGGGGGCGCTCCTTTGGACGAGCAGTCCGGCGGTGTTGAAGGCGGCGATTCCGAGCAGCAGGAAGAGGGCCAGCCAGAAACCGATCTCGTCACGGGTGCTGATCATTTCGGACATGATCCCGTAGAGTACGTCTCCCTCGGTCTCCAGGCTCCGCGTCACTTCCTCGTGCACGGCCACCTGGTTTCCGACGAGGGTGAGCAGGGCCAGGAGCGCGCAGCCCAGAGCGGTGACTCTGCCCCACAGCGCGCCGGAGCCGCGGAAGTTCATGACCGCGCTCGCGATACCGCCGCCCAGAACCGCGAATACGGAGAACACCGCCAGGACCAGGACCCCAGAGCGCATTTCGTCGAGATCCTGTTCTGAGAACTCTTCACCGGTGGGTGCCTGAACGCTTGGTTCTCCACCGAATGCCAGGTCGAACCCGGAGTAGGTCACCTCGTAGGACACGCCTCCGCCTGAGCAGGACACCGTGAGGAAAGGGAGAAGGAAGCAGAGGAACACAAGGCCGAAGCCGCTTGGGTTCACGTATTTCAGTAGGGGGAGTCTCCCTGTCATACGGCACCTTTCAACGCGCGCCCGCAGATGCGGTGGGGTTTTCTCGAGAGCCTGCGACAGACTCTAACACCGGTGTCGCACTTCTTTTCGAGATCCGGGAATTCCTGCTGGCGAGGAGCGTCATGGGATGATTGGGTGTCTTACTTTAGGGATTGGTGGCCGACTTCGGTTCCTCTTCCGGGGAGTTGCGATCCCTCCGAGGTGGGACGGGGGATGCTTCACCGGCCGACGGCAGGATGAGGTAACGGGACAACCTCTTCCGCGGCCTGGGGTGAAGTTCTGAGACGTCATGACTCCCGCGTTTTCCCCGAAGTGGGAGGGACTGGTGTCCTCTGCCATGGAAAACGTTTCGAGAATCATGGGCAACGTACTGCGCACCGGTTTTGTCCGCGCGGGACTGATCTGCGCCTTCCTCGCCTTCGCCGGTGTTCGGGGAGGAATGTGGGCGGACTCGTTCCGGCAGGGCGAGACCGCGTGGGAATGCACCACCGATGCCGAGCACGGAATACAGGACCGCTACCAGAAGAGAACGGCCTACGACGCACCCACCGGATACGGGCTGCTCTCGGTGGCCTTCATGATCGGCGCGGTGGCCGTGCGGCCGTCTCCCCGTGTTCCCGTGCCTCTGCCTCCGACCCCTCCTGCGGCACCCCCGTGGCTCCCCAGCGGCAGCAGCCGCTCCACAGCGGACCGCAGGCGCCCCCGGCACGCTGACTGACTGAGGTGTGGGGGTTCGGTTCTGCGGTGGGCGCGGGGGTTTTCGCGGAGAACTCGGGGGCGGGTGGGGCATTCCACCCCGGCCGTTCGGGGCGGGCCACCACGGGTTGGCGGCGACTGGTCGAGGCGCCCCGGGCGCCGAGTCCGGGCGCGCCCTGCGGGCGGATCAGCCGAAAGAACACCGGCCACCCCAGGGGGTAGCGTCCTGTGGTGCGGGACTGTCTCCGAGGGCGCGGGAGGGTGGCGCCGTGTCCGGGCTCGGCGCCAGGGGGCGCCTCGACCGGACACTGGCAGCCGGTGGTGTCCCATCGCGGGGGCTGGGCTGGAACACCCCTGGGCCGATCGGCCGACCTGTCTTCTCCGCACGGGGCCGGTGCCCGTCGCGAAGGCGACCGTCACACCTCAGCGAGGTTTGTTGACCGGGTTCGCGGCGGGCGTTGGCTGTGCGGTGGACGCGGGCCCTGCCTTCCCGCGCGCACAAGACCAACCCGCACCACGGGCAGACCGGCCCCGGGGCGACCGGTGTTCTTCCAGGCGATCCGTCTGCGCAGGCGCGGATGCTCTCCCCGGAGACTCGGGCGGAATGTTTCGCTCTTCCCCGGCTCCCCGGAAGGAACCCGCTTCCACCGCAGAGCCCGGCGCTCAAACCTCAGTGAGTGCTGATCCTGACGATGTCGGGGTCAGAACCGCTGGTAACACCCCACTCTCGTCAAGGTCGTCGGGGTGGTGGCCGGAGCGTTGGCCCAGAACGCGGCAGGCCACGTCGACCGGATGCCGTGACCGGGCCTGCGTGGCGGTCCGGTGCCGCACGAGGGCGGTCACGGCGTGGGACTCTGCGGCAGACGGAGCGGCCCCGGGACGATGGGGGGCGTTCCGGGGCCGCGGTGTTCTCGGTCGGCGCCGTTGGTCACGGCGTCGACGGTCCTCATCCCGTGGACGGTGCCTTCGACGTCAGAGGCTGCGCCGCGGAGGTGGTGCGGGTGCGTCGGGTGAACTGGTCCAGTGCCCAGGCGCCGGGGCCGAGGACGGCGATGAGGAGGAAGGCCCAACTGTACATCGCGGCGAGTTCGCCGCCGTTGTTGAGGGGCAGCAGTGCCTGGGGTTGGTGGACGAAGAAGTAGGCGTAGGCCATGGAGCCGGAGGCGAGGGTGGCGTTGGTCCGGGTGAACAGGCCGATGAGGACGAGGGCGCCGCAGACGAGTTGGATGAGTGCGGCCCACCAGCCGGGCCAGGTGGCGAGTTCGATGGCCTGGCCGGTGCCCCGGTTGCCGCCGAGTACCCCGAACAGGGAGGCCACGCCGTGGAGCAGGAACATCAGTCCCACGACCATGCGGAACAGGGCGAGGACCGGTTCACGGAATTGGTCCAGATTCATGAGATCACCTCGAAGGGATAGGGGGAGGGGAGGAGGTCCGGGCGAGTGGGAGGGTTCGCCTCGGCCGTGTGGATCAGTCCGCGCCGGCAGCCCACCGTGACCCCGTCGCTCCGTTGGGAGGAGCGGCCGTGGGGCCCGTGGCGGGCTGTGGTCCGCAGGCCACCGCCACGTTCGGTCCGGCCGGGACCACCGCTGCGCGGCGGTAGGCCGGGGGCTTCACTGCGGGCGTGCACGGCGATGGAGGCGGGGCTGTCGCCTCCTCTGCCACACAGCGGCAGAGCGTGTTCCCGGTGGGCGGTCTCCTGGTCCGCCGGCAGGACCGGAGGGGCGCGTGCGCACTGGGGCGCCGGAGGCGGTGGATCGCCGTGACCGGGTGGTTTTCCCGACTCCTCGGGAGCGCAACGGGAACTGTTGTGGCCGCCGGTGCTCTCCTCAGCCGCGGAGACGGTGTGAGAACCGAAGCGAAGCCCGCCGTGACGCTCCAGGTACCTGGAGTGACCGCCAAAGGGCTGGCTGCGGGCACGGTTCTTCGCAGGGGCACGGTTGCTCCTTGGGGAGGATCCTCGGACGAGGACAGGTGACACAGGCCAGAGAATCGGAGGTCGCGTTCGACCCTGCCGTGTGGGAAAGCCGGTTCGGACGCGGCCGTCTCCGTCCGGTCGGACTTCCTGTCCGGCGCGACCCGGTGGGGACGCGGCGGCAGGCGTCTTCGCCGGTGTTCCCGAGTTGTTGTCCCGCACTGTCACGGGCGGCCCGATGTGGACGGGACCAGGTGACCGACCATCGCCCCGGTGGCGGGGCGCATCCGCAGCGACGATGGGTGTTGTCGTACGAGATACGGTGAATTACCCGGTGTGCCCGCAACGCGGTTGTATTAGATGGTGACTCTTGGTTTGACGGATGTCAACAGAGTGTAAATATTGGGAAGCGGACAATCTTCCTGAACACTCTCGAACAGGGAGTTTCCTGGTTTTCGACGGACCGGAACCGGTGGTTTCGGCGGCTCCCAAGGCGGTTCCCGAAGCTCTTCCATGTGTGCCGGATCCGGTCGACGACCGGGTTGCCGCCACGGAACGCCGCCGTGGGGCCCGTGGCGGAGCGGCAGGCAGCGGACCCCCATGCCGCCGGGGATCCGCTCCTTCCTGCAGGAGGGCGGTGTTCACCTCGCTTCGGGACGGCGGGCCCCGGCTGTGGTCCCAACGCGCCGGTGCCGGAGTCGGGCGGGACGGCGCCTTGTCCACAGGCTGTTGACGGAGGAGGGCGGCCTCGCGAGGCCGGGGTGGCGACCCCGGCCGAGGGCTGGGCCTCCGCGGCAGTCCGGTCAGCGGGAGCGTCCGGGCGGGACGTCCCGCCGACCGGGGTCACCGCTGTTCTTCGCCGAAGTCCTCGCGGGCGACGCCGGACTCCTTCATCGCGTCCTCCAGTTCCGCTCCCAGTGTGGGACGGGGCTTCGGAGGCTTCGGCGCCTGGTCGTCGGACTCCGGCAGAGCCTGGTCGGTGTCACGGGTCTTGGGCATGTTCTCCTCGGGCGTGGTCACTGCCGTTCCCCTCTCGACCTGTGGGTTCCTGTCGCCTTCCGGCTACCCCCCGGCCGCCCGGACACACGTGGTCCGCGCGGTGGCGACGCTTCCGCGCCGCGACGGCCGCCGCGGATCAGCAGTCCTTCCGAGAGGAGCGGTTGAACATCTCCTGCTGGGCGATGCGGCGCAGTGCGGCGATGGCCACGTCGCCGAGCACCGTGCCCAGGACCGCGCTCTCGACGGCGTCGGTCGCGTCCGCGCGTGAGGAGAGAAAGTCGATGTCGACCTCGGCGATCAGCTCGGCGGCCTCCGCGTAGCGGCCGATGCGGTCGACGAAGCCGTCCTGGTCGAGCAGGCGCAGTCGCGCCAGCACCTCGACCAGTGCGGGAACCCCGGGGTTGTCCTCGTCGTGGGTCCAACCGCGCTCGGCGAACACCGACTCGACCACGTGCCACGCGTCCTCACGCAACCGGTCGGTGCTTCCGCCGGTGGGAACGGCCAGTCCCTTGTGGGCGGTGATGACGGCCCGCCGCGTCGAGGGGTCGGGCCGGTCGATCTCGGCGAGGACCTCGCGGACGGTGGACACCGGAAGCCCGCCGACGTCGATGAGCCCCCGGATCAGTCGGAGGCGGCGCAGGTGCTCCTCGGAGTAGCTGACCTGGTTGGCGGCGGTCCGCTCGCCTTCGGGCAGCATCCTCTCCCGCACGTAGTACTTGATCGTCGGCACGGACACGCCGCTGCGTCGACTCAGTTCACCGATGCGCACCCCGACTCCTCCGTTCTTGCGACCCTGCCACCATATCGATAACCTCATTATCGATAGTTGCTCTATCGATAGAGGCATTGCCAAATCCGTGCGCGTCGCCGACCACAGGAGCAAGGACAGCCATGGCCACCCCCGACACCCTCACGCCGCCCCGCGATCCCGAACGGCCGCGACGCACCCGTTGGCCCCGGGCTTCGCTGACCGTGGCGGTCACCGCCGTCTCCTGCGTCCTCATCACTCTGGTCTTCGTGCCGACCTACCTGACCCTGGATCCCGACACCAGCAGGATCGAGATCCGCCCCGACTCCGCGCTGCACTTCCCGTTCCTGGTCGTCCACGCGGTGACCGGTGGAGTGGCGCTGCTGTCCGGACCCCCGCAGTTCAGCAGACGCCTGCGTCGACACAGGACATGGCACCGCTGGACCGGCCGCGTCTACCTGTTCGCCGGGGTGCTGCCCTCGGCCCTCACCGGAATCGTCGCGGCCCTGCTGACCCCCAGCGGCCCGGCCTCGATGGCCGCGTTCCTGATGCTCGACGTCCTCTGGATCACCACGGCCCTGGCCGCCTACCACGCCGCCCGCACCCGCCGATTCGCCGCCCACCGGGAGTGGATGCTGCGCAACTTCGCCCTCACCTTCTCCGCGGTGACCCTGCGACTGTGGCTCGGTGTCCTCATCGCGGTGCAGCTTCCCTGGCTGGAATCCGGCTACAACGGCGACTTCGAGCGGCTCTTCGACACCGCCTACGCCATCACCCACTGGGTGGCGTGGCTGCCCAACCTGCTGCTCATGGAGGTCTACCTCGCCCGCCACGCCGCCCGCGAGGCCCTCACCGCGGCCCGGCAGGGCTGACCGGGGCACACGGGGGCGACTCCCCGAACACCAGCGGGGCGGGCGGCCCTCCACCGAACACCGCCCGCCCCGCGCCGCTACGCCAGGCCCGCGCGGCGCAGCGCCTCCGCCATCGCGCCGGAGGGCTGCTGCTCGGCGCGGCCGCCGCGCTGCCGACGGTCGCCCCCGCTCCGCTGCCCGCCCCGGTCACTCCGGTCGCCCCGGTCACGTCGCTCACCGCCGGAACGTCCGCGCTCCCCGCGCCCGTCGACCTCGTCGTCCAGGCGCAGGGTGAGCGAGATGCGCCTGCGCCGCACGTCCACGTCCAACACCTTGACCCGCACGATGTCACCGGGCTTGACCACGTCACGCGGGTCCTTGACGAAGCTCTTCGCCATCGCCGACACGTGCACCAGACCGTCCTGGTGCACCCCCACGTCCACGAACGCGCCGAACGCCGCCACGTTGGTGACCACGCCCTCCAGCAGCATCCCCGGTTCCAGGTCGGTGATCTTCTCCACGCCCTCCCTGAACGCCGCCGTCCGGAAGGCGGGACGCGGGTCGCGGCCCGGCTTCTCCAGTTCGGCGAGGATGTCGGTGACGGTGGGCAGACCGAACCGCTCGTCCACGAAGCTCTCCGGACGCAGCGCCCGCAGTGTGTCGGTGTCACCGATCAGCGACCGGATGTCCCGGCCGGTCGCGTCGAGGATGCGCCGTACCACCGGATAGGCCTCCGGGTGCACGCTGGAGGAGTCCAACGGGTCGTCGCCGCCCGGAATGCGCAGGAAGCCCGCGCACTGCTCGAACGCCTTCGGACCCAGCCGCGGCACCTCCCTGAGCTGGGAGCGGGCACGGAACGGGCCGTTGGAGTCGCGGTGCGCCACGATGCCCTGCGCCAACCCGGCGCCGATGCCGGAGACCCGGCTGAGCAGCGGCGCGGACGCGGTGTTGACGTCCACACCCACCGCGTTGACGCAGTCCTCCACCACCGCGTCCAGCGAACGGGACAGCTTCACCTCGGACACGTCGTGCTGGTACTGGCCCACACCGATCGATTTCGGGTCGATCTTGACCAGTTCGGCGAGCGGGTCCTGGAGCCGTCGGGCGATCGAGACCGCGCCGCGCAGCGACACGTCCAGGTCGGGCAGCTCCTGGGAGGCGTAGGCCGACGCCGAGTACACCGACGCACCCGCCTCCGACACCATCACCTTGGTGAGCTTCAGCTCCGGGTGGCGTTTGATCAGGTCTCCCGCGAGCCTGTCGGTCTCGCGGGACGCGGTGCCGTTGCCGATCGCGACCAGTTGCACACCGTGTCTGCGGGCGAGCGCGGCCAGCACCGCGACGGACTCGTCCCAGCGGTTGCGCGGCTCGTGCGGGTAGATCGTCGCGGTGTCCACGACCTTGCCGGTGCCGTCCGCCACGGCGACCTTCACCCCGGTGCGCAGCCCCGGGTCCAGACCGATGGTGGGGCGGGTCCCGGCGGGCGCGGCCAGCAGCAGGTCGCGCAGGTTGGCGGCGAAGACCCGCACCGCCTCGTCCTCGGCGGCCTGCCACAGGCGGGTCCGCAGGTCGATGTCCAGCCGCACCAGGATTCGGGTGCGCCACGCCCAGCGGACCGTGTCCAGCAGCCAGCGGTCGCCCGGACGGCCCCGGTCGGCGATCCCGAAGCGCTGGGCGATGCGGACCTCGTAGCCGCTGCGGACCGTCGGGTCCTCAGGAGCCTCCCCGGGGTCCAGGGTGAGGTCGAGGATCTCCTCCTTCTCCCCCCGAAACAGCGCCAGCACCCGGTGGGAGGGCAGCGTGGCGAAGGACTCGGCGAACTCGAAGTAGTCGGCGAACTTCGCGCCCGCCTCCTCCCTGCCCTCGCGCACCCGCGACACCAGGCGGCCTCGCGACCACATGCGTTCCCGCAGCTCACCAATCAGGTCGGCGTCCTCGGTGAAGCGCTCCACCAGGATGGCTCGGGCGCCCTCCAACGCGGCGGCGGCGTCGGCCACCCCCCTGTCCGCGTCGACGTAGGAGGCGGCCTCGGCCTGCGGGTCCAGGGCCGGGTCGCCGCTCAGCGCGTCGGCCAGCGGCTCCAGTCCGGCCTCGCGCGCGATCTGCGCCTTGGTGCGCCGCTTGGGCTTGTAGGGCAGGTAGACGTCCTCCAGGCGCGCCTTGGAGTCGGCGGCCATGATCTTGGCTTCCAGTTCGGCGTCGAGCTTGCCCTGGGCCTTGACCGAATCGAGGATGGCCGCGCGGCGCTCCTCCAACTCCCGCAGATAGCGCAGGCGCTCCTCGAGCGCCCGCAACTGGGCGTCGTCGAGCATCTCGGTGGCTTCCTTGCGGTACCGCGCGATGAACGGCACCGTCGCTCCGCCGTCGAGCAGTTCGACCGCGGCCCGCACCTGACGCTCGTGTACCCCGAGTTCCTCGGCGATCCGCTGGTGAATAGACGTCGTCACAATCTGATCCGCTTTCTCCCTGAGGTGAGACAGGTGGCATTGTGCCGTCTGGGCACGGCCGCCGCGACCCGCGCGGGGGAAATTCGAGCCCCCGGGGGCCGGGATTTCCCGGAGGTCCGAATCCCGCACCGCCGTGCGGGGGGCGCAGGTCGGTGCGGGCCGCCCCTGTTCTCCGGAACGCCGACGGGTCCGCGGCGGAAGGTCTAAAATTCCGGTGTGGCCCACCATGGTGGCGCCGACGGGCCGAGCGCCACGGACCTCCTTCCCCAAGGTCCACCGGCGTGAGCCCCCGGCACAGGCGGGATCATCGGGGCCCTGCCGCTCACATCCCGGCAGCCGGGCGGTCTGGAGCAGTTCCGCCCGGGGCCCCGGTGCCGCCCGAAGCGCGGTGCGGACCGACCGCTCTCCCGCACCGCCACCGAAGCCGACCGCGGCCCCGGCGACCGGCCCGGGCCCGCTGAGCGTCGGCAGCCGGGGCGCCGCCCGGCGACCGCCTGCGGGGATGCTCCGCGCGTTCCACGAATTTTGTTGAACTCCGGCTGTGGAAGCTTTGACCAGGCATGCTGGGTTATGCGACGTGGGGCCCACGAGGGGTGCCCAACGGGGCGACGCTGGAGGTCTGGATGTTCACAGGGGACGGAGACGGCTGGGTGACGTTGGCTGACGGCTCCCAGCGGTGGGGGCTGCACGGGGCGTCGGGACTGCTGCTGCACAGCGTCGACGAGTCCGGGATCGGCCATGTGCTGCTACAGCATCGCGCTCCGTGGACCCACCAGGGCGACACCTGGGGACTGCCCGGCGGGGCGCGCAACAGCGGCGAGTCGTCGGTCGAGGCGGCGCTGCGCGAGTTCGCCGAGGAGGTCGCGGGCGAACTGGGCGCGCTGTCGCTGTTCGGCATCCACCGCCAGGACTACCAGGTGTGGGCGTTCGACACCGTGCTGGCGAACATCCCCGAACGGCGTCCCTTCTCCCCCGGAAACCCCGAGAGCCAGAACATCCGCTGGGTTCCGGTGCACGAGGTGCCGTCGATGCCGCTCATCCCCGCGTTCGGACGGGTCTGGCCCGAGGTCGCGGCGGCCCTGTCGGAGCGGCTGCTGCTGATCGTGGACGCCACCGCACCGGTACGGCGCCCGGAGTCGGTCGAGCCGCTGCGCGACGGTCTGGCCGAGCTGGCACGGACCGGCATCACCGACGACGCGCTGCCGCCGGAGCTGTCCCTGTCCCCGCTGCACCAGCGTTTCCCCAGCGTGCTGCTGCTGGTGGACGCCCGTGCCCGCGTCACCGCGCCGATGCCCGCACCGGGGGTGGAAGTGGTACCGGTCTTCGAGGACAGCGCCGACGCGGTCACCCGGCTGGCCCGCCGGTACGCCGCGCGGGCGTGCGCGGTGGTCGCCACCGACGACCCCGACGCGCGGACGCGGTCGGCGGCCGCGGGCGCCCACCCGGTCCCCGCCTCCTGGGCGCGCGACCTCGCGGCGGCGGCGCTGCGGATGGAACTCTCGGGCTGAACGGAGTTGCTCAGACGCGCAGCGTCCCCTCGCTGACGGTGACCGCGGTTCCGCCGATGCGCACCCGGCCGGGGGTGTCGGCGGGTAGTTCCACGACGAGGCGGCCGCCGCGCGCCGAGCACTGCACCGCCTCCAGTCGGGTGCGGCCCAGCCGGTCCGCCCAGTAGGGGGCGAGCGCGGTGTGGGCGCTGCCCGTCACCGGATCCTCGGGGACCCCGACCGCGGGCCCGAAGAACCGCGACACGAAGTCGTGGGAGCCTCCCGGAGCGGCGGGAGCGGTCGTGACCACCCCGCGCACGGTGTGCCGGGCGACCGCGGCCAGGTCGGGGGTGAGCGCACGCACGGCCGCCTCGTCGGGGTAGACCACGAAGTGGTCGCCCACGTCACTGAAACCCGCCCACACCGGGGCGCCGCCGAGCGCCGCCAGCAACTCCTCGGAGACCTGCCGCCCGTGGGGCGGGTTGGCGGGAAAGTCCAGCCACAGCAGGCCGTCGTGCGCGGTGACGGTGAGCACTCCGCTGTGGGTGGTGAAACGGAACGGGCCCGCCGCACCGGTTTCGGTGAGCACGTGCGCGGTGGCGAGGGTGGCGTGCCCGCACAGGTCGACCTCGGTCTTCGGGGTGAACCAGCGCAGTTCGTAGTCAGCGTCGGCCGTGGCCACGGGACGGGCGAAGGCGGTCTCGGACAGGTTGAACTCGGCGGCCACCCGCTGCGCCCAGGTGTCGTCGTAGGGCTCGTCCAGGACGAGAACCGCGGCGGGGTTGCCGCGGAAGGGCTGGTCGGTGAAGGCGTCCACCACGTGGAAACGGTTCATGCGACCCAAGAGTAAGGGGGACGCGGCGGCCGTCCTCGGGAGACGCCGGAGCCGAGGCCGCCGACCGGAGCACACGGGCGGCGCTCCCGGCCTTCCTCCGAACGGCCGTCACCGGAGGTGTGGAACTCGGTCCAGCCCGGCAGGACGGGGCGGTGAGGCCGAGGCGGCGCATCGGGCACTTTCCCGGCTGCCGGTTCGTTGAGGTGGGTGGATGACCCCGGTGCGGAAGTCAGGGGGAAGTCAGGGACGGAGCCCGATGTACCCCGGGTGTTTTCGGGGCATGGTGGAAGAAGAGGATGTCCGGGCCGTACCGTCCGGACCGCTCACTACGGACTTGGAGCAGACATGACGCTGGAGCGCGGCAACGCATTCACTCCCGTCGCCTCGGCGACGCTGATCTGGCCGTGGCGCAGCTCCGTGGTCGCGGGCGGCGTGACCGGGGCGCTTTCCCTTCTGATGAGCCTGGGTGAGGGAGTGTTCTCCGCACTGGGCAGCGGCTTCGGCACCGCGGTCTTCTTCTTCGCCCTGGTGGGCGGCGCGGTCGGCCTCCTCGGCGGCAAGGGCGACCCGCGGGCCCGCCGGTACGCGGCCCAGTACCCGTGGCGCTTCGCCGCGGCCCCCGCCCTCCTGGGCGGCGCCGGCGTGGCGCTGGGCGGCCTGCTCAGCGACGGGCTGTTCCTGGGAATCCTGGGCGGCGCCGCCAGCGCGGCGGTCATCTGGGTCATCCTGGGGATCGTCGGCATGGTGGTGGGCAGCAGGAAGTAGTCTCTGAACAACGCTTGACCCACCATCCAGGTGGTCGGCGACGGCCACGAACGCACTCACCGCTCCGGGGGACGCACGCCCCGGAGCGGTTTTTGACCGCCACCCGACGGGGGAACGGAGCTTGTGCCTATGGCGTCTGACACACGGGGACGCACCGGGGGAGACGCCCGGAAGAAGATGATCGAGCGGGTCCGCGGGCTCCTGCGCATGGCGGAGGACCCCGCGGTCACCGACGCCGAGAGCCAGGCGTTCACCGCCAAGGCCGCCGAGCTGATGACCCGCCACGCGATCGCGGAGGCCGAGGCGCGGGCGCAGCGCGGCGAGGGCGTCGAGGAGGTCACCCGACTGGACTTCCCGGTCTCCGGTGTCGGCGGGCACGGCAAGGCCCGGGTCAAGGCTCTGGCGGCGATCGCTTCGGCCTACGGCTGCCAGTCGGCGGTGCGCGGCAACACCTCGGCCAACACCGAGCGGACGCTGATCATCGTGGGCACGGTCACCGCGCTCGACTCGCTGCGGGTGCTGCTGCCGTCCATCAGCATGCAGATGGAGTCGTCGGCCCGGTTCTCCGCGCGCGAGCACGTGGCGAACCTGCGGGAGCTGCGCAACTACGACCGGTCGACACTGACCACCGAGCGCAACCGGTTCTACCGGTCGTTCATCCGCGCCTACGGGGCCGCGGTCGCCGAACGCATCCGCGAGTTCCGCGCCAGGCTGGCCGAGAACGCCGGGGGCGGCGTGAACGGGGACGGCTCGGAGGAGGAGACCCCCACCACCGGCGCGGAGCTGGTGCTGCGCACCGACGTCGACCGCGTCCAGGAGGAGTTCGAGCGCCGTTTCCCGAAACTGCGCCCCACCCGTCCCGAGCGCACCCACCACCGGGCCGGGTACCGCGCGGGCTACCTGCGTGGACGCAACGCCGAACTGGGTATGGGGACCGCTGTGGGAGGGGGCGGCGCGAACCCGCTGCCCGGGCACGCGGAGGCGGACTGACCCGGCGGATTCGGGGCCCGTGGCGTATTCCTTCCCTTTCCGCGAGACCGGAAACGGTCATCCCCAGTTGCTCAAAAGCTGTGGATAAACCTGTGGAAATCTGTGGATAACTTGGTCCACAACGGTGCGGCCGATGGTGGCGGAACCCGAAACCGGGAAGGGGAGCACCGATGACGCGCCTGCTCAGGAGGGGGGAGAGGATGCCCAGAACCGCGCTTCTCCAGGAATTCCGAAACCACCGGATCGCGCTGCTCACCACCTATCTGGACGGTGGCATGACCCCGGTGCACACCCCGGTGAGCATCGCCCTGGACGGCGACCGGCTGCTGTTCCGGGTGGGCAAGAATTCCGGCACGGCCGCCAGAATGGCCGAATACCCCCTCGTTGACCTGCGTACCTGCACACTTCGCGGGGAGCCCACCGGCAGTCCGGTGCGCGGCCGGGTCCGACCACTCAGGGACGGCGAGGCCCGCGAGGCCGCGCGGCTGCTGGCCCGCCGCAACCCCATGGTGCAGCGCTGGGCGATGCCGCTGTCCTACCGGATGCTGCGCTACGAACCGGTCCACTACGAACTGCGGCTGGTGGTGGACGACCCTGTGGAAAGCAGTGAGGGCTGGCCCGACTGACCAGCCCTCGTACCTGTTTTCGGCCCCGCTTTTCGGACACCCGTCCGCAACGGGCGGTCCGGCAGGGTCGCGGCCTACTTGATCAGACCGAGCTTGCGGACGGCGTCGCGCTCCTCCTCCAGTTCACGCACCGAGGCGTCGATGCGCTCGCGGGAGAACTCGTTGATCTCCAGGCCCTGGACGATCTCCCAGGAGCCGTTGCGGGAGACGGCCGGGAACGAGGAGATCAGACCTTCGGGCACGCCGTAGGAGCCGTCGGAGGGCAGCGCCACCGAGGTCCAGTCGCCCTCGGGGGTGCCGTTCACCCAGTCGTGGACGTGGTCGATCGCGGCGTTGGCGGCGGAGGCGGCCGAGGACGCGCCCCGGGCCTCGATGATCGCGGCGCCGCGCTTGGCGACGGTGGGGATGAAGGTGTCGCGCAGCCACGCCTCGTCGTTGACGGCCTCGGCGGCGTTGCGCCCGTCGACCTCGGCGTGGAAGATGTCCGGGTACTGGGTGGCGGAGTGGTTGCCCCAGATGGTCAGCTTCTTGATGTCGTTGACGGTGACGCCGAGCTTGCCCGCGAGTTGCGACAGCGCGCGGTTGTGGTCGAGCCGGGTCATCGCGGTGAAGCGCTCGGCCGGGACGTCGGGGGCGTGCGCCTGGGCGATCAGGGCGTTGGTGTTGGCGGGGTTGCCCACCACGAGGACGCGCACGTCGTCGGCCGCGCCCGCGTTGATGGCCTCACCCTGCGGGCCGAAGATGCCGCCGTTGGCCTCCAGCAGGTCGCCGCGCTCCATGCCCTTGGTGCGGGGGCGGGCGCCGACCAGCAGGGCCACGTTGACGCCGTCGAACGCCTGACGGGCGTCGTCGAAGATGTCGATCCCGGCCAGCAGCGGGAACGCGCAGTCGTCGAGCTCCATCGCGGTGCCCTCAGCCGCCTTGACCGCCTGCGGGATCTCCAGCAGACGCAGCTTGACGGGGGTGTCCGCGCCGAGGAGCTGGCCCGAGGCGATCCGGAACAGCAGCGCGTAGCCGATCTGTCCGGCCGCGCCGGTGACGGTGACGTTGACTGGGGCCTTGGCCATGGCTTGTCTTCTCCTGGTCGCTCAGAAGGTGTGCGGGAGCGGCGCCACGCCGGTGGGCGCCGAACGCCGAGAACCCGCCCGAATCGTGTTGCGACCAGTCTGTCAACCGGCGTCCCGGAGGCTGTGTAGCACCCCCTGTTTGCGTTCCCTGTGTCGCCCTGACCCGCGATGATCTCGACAGGAGCAGCCCGTTTTCTGTGCTTGGACGCCCCTGGGGTCAGGATCATCGAGGGTTCCGGTCACAGGGACCCGGTTTTGAGGCCGGTGAGGAACGCTCGCCACTCGGCGACGGGGAAGGTGAGGTGCCCCAGTTCGGGGTGCGCGGAGTCCCGGACAGCGGTGAACCCGGGGACGGCGGCGACCTCGACGCAGTTCTGCGTGATCGACCCGCTGTAGCTGGACTTGCGAAAGACCGGACGAGGTGTCTCAGGCATGACGTCTTTCCTGTAGGGAGGCCAGCAGGTTCCGGATGAGTTCCCGGGAGGCGTCGGCGGACAGGGCCTGGTCCCGCAGATAGTCGTAGATACGGCGATAGCGGCTGATCTCCTCGGGCTTGTCCAGGTAGATCTCCTCCGCCAACGCTTCCAGGTAGACCACCGGCTGGTTCGGCGGTGAGAAGTCCATGATGACGAGCTGCCCGGTCATGGCGGTGTACGGCCCTCTGGTCAGGGGAAGCACCCGGATGTCGACGGCGGGCCGGGCACCGATCTCCAGTAGGTGGTCGAGCTGGGCGGACAGTTCGGGAGTGACGCGCAGCAGAGCGGCCTCGTCGATGACGGCCTGGTAGTCGGGTGGGGTGCTCTGCGAGAGAACCTG
The DNA here is from genome assembly GCF_003574835.2 of Thermobifida halotolerans. Classification (NCBI taxonomy): domain Bacteria; kingdom Bacillati; phylum Actinomycetota; class Actinomycetes; order Streptosporangiales; family Nocardiopsidaceae; genus Thermobifida; species Thermobifida halotolerans. The sequence goes on from NZ_CP063196.1 coordinate 4,648,582, forward strand.
CTTGCGCAGCATCCGGGCCTGGACCCGACGGTCGAGGTCCGCCGCGTCGCTGATCAGCTCGTTGTCACTCATGAGGGCGCGGGCGTAGTCCTCGGTCTGCAACAGGCCGGGCACCGCCGCCGACTCGAAGGTGCGGATGCGGGACGCCTCGGCCTCCAGCCCCACGAACTCGCCCGAGCCCAGCACGTCGCCGAAGGCGGCCCACCAGCCCTTCTGCGTGGCCTCCCGGACGAGGGTGAGGTAGGCGGTGCGCTCGTCCGGGCCGGTGATCCCGTAGATGTCGAGCAGGACGTTGATGTCTTCGGCGCGCACCCGCTTCCAGACGCCGCTCTCCAACCGGTTCAGTTTGGACTCCGACCAGCCGCGTTCCCGACCGGACCGCTCCTTGGCCTGGTCGGCCACCCACTTGGCCGTGAGTCCCCGCTTCTCGCGCGCTTCGCGCAGCAGCGAGGAGAGGCGTCGGCGTCGAAGAGTGGGACTGCTGGCCACGTCCTGTGCGCTCCTCGTGTCACAGCGGATCTGCTGTCCAGATCCTACGGCGATCTTCGGGGAACCAGACATTTCGCTCATCTTCCACTATATTTCTGCGTTGTCACTGATAGATGGGAGCTTACTTTGGAAATGCGGCTTGCAAATTAGCGTGGACGCGGTGAACATGGAAGTGACCAATGTTCGGCCCCTTCCCCGGGAGTGTGCTGATGAAGCTTGTCCGTGCCCTGGTTCCGCTGGTGGCGGCGTTGCCGCTGCTGCTGGCCCGTCTCTGGTCGCCCACCGCCTGCCGGGAGGGCGAGACCGGTCCCGCCCCCGCGCCTCCGGCCCGTTCCCGGCCTCGGGTGCCGCGCCCCCGCCCGTACGTGCCGGTTCCGGCGGCCACCCTGACGCAGGAGCGGGCAGCGGACTTCGCCCGCGTCGCCCAGCGGCACGCCCCGCTGTGGGCGCTGGCCTACGACCCCGTCCAAACGGTGGTGTTCACCGCCCGGCACCGGGTGCTGGCCGACCTGGTCGTGGGCTCAAGCGACCTGGATGCGTTGGACTTCGCGCTGACCGAGTTCACCCCGCCCGGCTACGCCCGCGCCTACCTCACCCGAGCGGAGCAGGCCCGCACCGGGGCAGGGGTGTGAGCGCGGTGGTGGAACTGTCCCCCGAGGAGGCGCGCATCCTGCGCGAGTTGGCCGACGACCCGGTTTCGGGCACCCAGCAGCACACCTTCTGGCTGGACCAGCCTCGACCTGCTGGCCCACATCGACCAGTGGCTCGGTGAGACCTGCCCGCGCGGGCATCCGGTCACAAGAGCCCCTGCCTGCGCCCCGAGGACCACGCCGGGGACTGCGCCGACCTGCACGACCGCACCTGGACCGCTTCCGTGCCTGCCCCAGGCAGGAGGAGGGGCGGATGGCCGCGTTCCCGACCGCCGGGCATGACCGCGGCTGACCCCTACGACACCCGCAGCGGCATCACCAGGTAGCGGAAGTCGGGCTTCTCCCCCTCTTCGGCCGGGGTGCCGGTGATGACCGCCGGTTTGGTGGGGGCGATGAAGTTGAGCAGCGCCGTCTCCGACTGCACCCCGGTCAGGCCGTCGAGGAAGTACTGCGGGTTGAAGGCGATGCGCATCGGCTCGCCCTCGAACTTGACGTCCAGCGCCTCCAGTGCCTGGGCGTCGTCGCCCGACCCCGCCTCCAGCACCACCTCGGACTGGCTGAAGGACAGCCGCAGCGGGGTGCTGCGGTCGGCGACCAGGGCGACCCGCTTGACCGACTCGACCAGGGAGGCCACCGGGACCTCGGCGCGGGCGGCGAAGTCGTCGGGGAAGCGCTGCTCGTACTTGATGAAGTCGCTGTCGATGAGGCGGGTGGTGGTGCGCTTCCCGGCGTGCTCGAAGCCGATCATGCCCTCACCGGTTGCCGGACCGCCGACCGTGGACAGCGCGATGTCGACGTTGCCGCCGGACAGCGCCCGGCCGACCTCGCCGAGGGTGCGGGCCGGGACCAGGGCGGAGGTGTCGAGGTCGGGCACCTGCGACTGCCACCACATCTCGCGCACCGCGATGCGGTAGCGGTCGGTGGCCGCGAGGACGACGGCGTCGGCGGAGAAGGTCAGGTTGACGCCGGTGAGCATGGGCAGCGTGTCGTCGCGGCTGGTCGACGGCAGGACCTGGCGCACCGCCGCCGCGAACACGTCGGCGGGCGCCGAACCGGTGGTCCGCGGCATGGGCGGCAGCGTGGGGTAGTCCTCCAACGGCAGGGTGAGCAGCGTGAACCTGGCGCTGCCGCAGACGAGGAGGGCGCGTGAGCCCTCGACGCGCAACTCGACCGGGTGCGGCGGCAGGTTGCGGACGATCTCGGCGAGCAGCCGCCCCGACACCAGGACACTGCCGGGCTCCTCGACCTGGACGTCCACGGACGCGCGGGCGGAGACCTCGTAGTCGAAACCGGACAGGTGCAGGGTGCTGGAGGCGGCGTCGGCGATGTCGAGGCGCATCCCGGCGAGCACCGGTACGGCGGGGCGTGCGGGCAGCGCCCGCGCCGTCCAGGTGATGGCGTCCGCGAAGGCGTCGCGGTCGGCTCGGAATCTCACTAGGGCCTCCCTGTGCGTCCGGAGTTCCGGAGTTGCCAAGACCCTACCCAGGGGGTACGACAATCCGAGGCAGGACCGCCCACAGCGTGTGGACGAACCTCTCAGTGGGGTTCCCGCAGCTCACGCCGTGCCGGAGGCGCGCGAGACCCTCAGCGGTACAGCCGGAGGGTCCACGCCACGGTCAGGGGCGGCATCAACTTTCACAGGTTGATTGCGCAATCATCTTGATCAAGCACAAGTCCTTGGGGTAAGCTGCTTCGAAGCAGCTTACCCCAAGGACTTGCGCTTGGCCTGTGTCGAGTCGTACGATAAGTCCTGCACGGAGCAGTAGCTCCGGTGAAGTGAAGGCGGCAGCCATCCGGACGGTTGGTGGGCCGCCTTTCGCGCGTTCAGGAGCGGTTTCAGAGTCGGTGGGTCTGGTCGACCATGGATTCCACGGCCGAGCGCCAGGAACCTCCTTTGGCCCAGCACCAGGCGACAGCGTCGGGGATGGCCAGAAGGCACTCCTCGTGGGCACGCATGAACACGTATTCCAGTTCGGTGGCACCGAATTTGCGCACACGCTCGTACAGCACACGCTTGTCGTGGTTCAGGACCGAGTCGTCGCGTTCCAGCACCAGACGCACTCGGCCGCGCCCCGCCAGGTCCTCGGTGATGGCTTCCAGGCAGCGTGTGCGGGCGTCCCGAGGGTGGTGGTCAGAGGCGTCGTAGATCTCCACGCGCGCCTTGAGACCGGTCATTGCGGTGATGATCTGCCGTCGGCGGGCGTCGTTCTCCTTGGTGAAGTGGATGCGCCGTTGGCCGGAGCGACACAGGCCGTTGACCGTCCGGCGTGTGGCGGTCACATCGGGAGGAAGAATGACGGCCGCGGCCACGAGGTAGCCGCGATTCTTGGTCTCGTCCACGAAAACGTGCATGCCCACCAGCATTCCAGCAACGGTTGACAGAACGTCCCGTGTCAGGCTCGCCCCGCTCAGAGCCACCGATGGGGGAAACACCGGAAAGCGCTGCTCGTTGGGGTATCGATCAGCGCATCCGAGTGTTTCTCACCTTTTGGACGTTGACGGGGTTTTGACGAGACCTGATCTCTTCCGGCGGGTGAGGTTTCCGGGGCTGACCAGCACGCACCGCCGGGGACGGTTCCGGCCTTTCCGGCGGTTGAGGCCGCCGTCACCACGGTCTGCCAGAGGCCCAGCGGGATGGTCAGCGGTACGGCCGCAGCGTCCACACGATGGTCGCGGCGGCGGTGGCCGCGCCGTCCTCGGTGCGCAGCTCCACCTCCACCGGGAACTCGGGACGGCCGCCCGCCTCCAGTTCGGCGACGGCCCCGTGCCACTCCTCGCCCAGGCGGGCCTCGGCGCGGACCGCGCCCCCGACCGGTTGCCGGTGGTCGATCCCGGCGCGCACCGCGAGCGGAAGGGCGACCCTGAGCCGGTCCCCGAGCGCGTTGAAGACGGCCGCGCCCGAGGCCGTCTCCGCCAGGGCGAGCAGCGCCCCGGAATGCTGCCCCTGGGCGTGGTCGTGGTGGTCGGGGTTGTCGGGCAGGCGCATCACGGCCCGGTCCTCCGCCAACTCCACGAACTCCAGGCGCAGGGCGCGGGCGAACGGTATCGCCGCGAGGATGGACGACTTCACGAAATCAGCGTCGGTGGTGACCATGACCGCAGATATTACTGACAGGTAAAACTCCGGGTGGCTCCCCCACCCCCGGGTGTCGGCGTTTCCTGGAATCATCGGATACCCACCCGAGCCAACGGACAGGAGAGGTACGTGACCGAGCAGCTCGCTCCCATGCCCGAGGACTGGCAGCGCGCCCTCGCCGTCGTCGCCCACCCCGACGACCTGGAGTACGGGGCCGCCGCGGCCGTCGCCGCCTGGACCGACGCGGGCAAGGAGGTCGCCTACGTGCTGGCCACCCGGGGCGAGGCGGGCATCGACGGCATCAGCCCGGACGAGGCGGCCCCGCTGCGGGAACGCGAGCAGATCGCCAGCGCCGCCGTGGTCGGCGTCACCTCCGTCGAGTTCCTCGACCACCGCGACGGCGTCATCGAGTACGGCCCCGCGCTGCGCCGCGACATCGCCGCGGCCATCCGGCGGCACCGCCCCGAACTCGTCGTCACCCTCAACCACCGCGACACCTTCGGCGGCACCTTCTGGAACACCCCCGACCACAAGGCGGTCGGCCGGGCCACGCTCGACGCCGCCGCCGACGCGGGCAACCGGTGGATCTTTCCCGAGCTCGTCGACCAGGGGCTGCAACCGTGGAACGGGGTGCGGTGGGTCGCCGTCGCCGCCTCCCCGCAGCCCACCCACGCCGTCGACGCGGCGGCGGGCCGCGAGCGCGCGGTGCGCTCGCTGCTGGAGCACCGCGCCTACATCGAGGGCCTCACCGACGAGGACCCCGAGACCTACGCGCGCACCTTCCTCGACCAGATGCTCTCGGCGAGCGCCGAGTCCTTCGGGGGCCGCCCGGCGGTCACCTTCGAGGTCTTCGCGCGGTGACGTCTCCCGCTCCGTGATCGTGGGACCGGCGGGCGCCGGGCGGTCGAAGCGGCCCGCCGGTGTCACGATCGCCGCGAAATGCGGTCGCGCGCCCGCCACCCGTGTGGGTTACCATCGCTTGGAGGGCACAGCCCCCTGGAGGGTTCGCATAGCGGCCGAGTGCGACGCTCTTGAAAAGCGTTAGGTCGGTAGCCCCGGCCTCGTGGGTTCAAATCCCACACCCTCCGCGACGACACCGGCCCCCTCCCGCGCTCGGCAGGAGGGGGCCGGTGCCTTCTCACCGTGACGTCAGCGGAGTGAAACCACGGGGGAGGCCGCCGACGTCACGGCTGGCGGGATCAGCCGAGCCGCCGGCGCAGCGCCTCGTACTCGTCCCACAGTTCGCCGGGCAGGTGGTCGCCGAAGGACTTGAAGAACTCGGGGACCAGGTCGGCCTCCTGTTTCCAGACCTCCCGGTCCACCGACAGCAGCAGGTCCAGGTCCTCGGCCGGAAGGTCCAGGCCCTCGGTGTCGAGGGAGCCCGGGGCCGGAAGCCTGCCGATGGGGGTCTCCCGGGCCTCGGCCGTGCCGTCCAGGCGTTCGATGATCCACTTCAGCACGCGGCTGTTCTCACCGAAGCCGGGCCAGACGAACCGGCCCTCCTCGTTCTTGCGGAACCAGTTCACGTAGTAGATCCTGGGCAGCTTCCCGGGGTCGGCCCGCCTGCCGATCTCCAGCCAGTGGCCGAAGTAGTCGCCCATGTTGTAGCCGCAGAACGGCAGCATCGCGAAGGGGTCGCGGCGCAGTTCGCCGACCCGGCCCTCGGCGGCGGCGGTGCGCTCGGAGGCCACGTTGGCGCCCAGGTAGACGCCGTGCTGCCAGTCGAACGCCTCCACCACGAGGGGCACGGCGGAGGCGCGGCGGCCGCCGAACAGGATCACCGAGATCGGCACGCCCCTCGGATCCTCCCACTCGGGCGCGATGGTGGGCGCCTGGGAGGCGGGGGTGGTGAAGCGTGCGTTGGGGTGCGCGGCGGGCTCGTCGGAGTCCGGCGTCCAGTCGCGGCCGCGCCAGTCGGTGAGGTGCGCGGGCGGCTCGTCGGTGAGGCCCTCCCACCACACGTCGCCGTCGTCGGTCAGCGCCACGTTGGTGAAGATGCTGTTGCCCCACAGCGCCTCGACCGCGTTGGCGTTGGTGGACTCGCCGGTGCCGGGGGCCACACCGAAGAACCCGGCCTCGGGGTTGATGGCGTAGAGGCGGCCGTCCTCGCCGAAGCGCATCCACGCGATGTCGTCGCCGACCGTCTCGACCTTCCAGCCGGGGACGGTCGGCTGGAGCATGGCGAGGTTGGTCTTGCCGCAGGCGCTGGGGAAGGCCGCGGCGACGTACCGGGGCTCGCCCGAGGGCGGGGTGACCTTGATGATGAGCATGTGCTCGGCCAGCCAGCCCTCGTCGCGCGCCATCACCGAGGCGATGCGCAGCGCGTAGCACTTCTTGCCGAGCAGCGCGTTGCCGCCGTAGCCGGAGCCGTAGGACCAGATCTCGCGGGTCTCGGGGAAGTGCGTGATGTACTTGGTGGGGTTGCACGGCCACGGCACGTCCTGCTGGCCGGGCGCCAGGGGGGCGCCCACGGAGTGGACGGCCCTGACGAAGGAGCCGCGCTCCTCGATCAGGCGCAGTGCGGGAGCGCCCATTCGGGTCATGATGCGCATAGACACCACGACGTAGGCGGAGTCGGTGATCTCCACGCCCAGTTGCGAGATGGTGCCGCCGAGGGGGCCCATGCAGAACGGAACCACGTACATGGTGCGGCCGCGCATGGAGCCGGCGAAGACCCCGTTGAGGGTGGCGCGCATCTCGTCGGGGGCGACCCAGTTGTTCGTGGGGCCGGCGTCCTCCTCCCGTTCCGAGCAGATGAACGTGCGGTCCTCCACCCGGGCGACGTCACCGGGGTCGGAGCGGCAGTAGAAGCTGTTGGGCCGGAGCTCCTCGTTGAGTCGGACCAGGGTGCCCTGTCCGACGAGCTGGGAGGTGAGTCGCTCCCACTCGGCGTCCGAACCGTCGCACCAGACCACCTCGTCCGGCTGCGTCAGTTCCGCGATCTCGCGCACCCAGTCGACCAACTCCTGATGGCTGGTCGGAGCCACGTCATTTCCGTGGACCGCAGTAGTCACGATTCCTCCTCCTCAGGGGTTGAAACGAATGATGAACGATCAACCCCTATTTCGACCAGTTGGCATAGACCTTGGACTAGACCTCTGCTGCGTTTTTGGACTAGACCATTCAGGGTGTCGGACAATGCTTTCTCGCGCCTGGTCCACACCTCTGGCCGTGTGCGTCTTCCCTGACGACTTCCCACGTCACAGGGGATACACGCTTATCTATTGAGATATAGGTCACAGCATTTTGGAATGCTGGAGGAGTCCCTCGGAGTCTTTTCGACGGAGTCGGGAATTCCGTGAGCCGTGCGGAGCCACACCCCGGAAAAACAGCCTACCCTCCCTGCTGAAAGCGGGTTGGTGCGGACCCCGTGGAAAACGCTCAGCGATCATTCCGGTGTTTTCCGTGTCCGCTTCCCGTGCCGGGACGGAACAGGGCGGCCGACGCCTGTGGCGCCGGCCGCCCGTCTTCTCCCGCCGCGTGCCGCAGTGCGGCTCAACAGCCGGTCACGCGCTCCCAGTGGTGGGGGGAGGTCTCCCGGAGCGAGGTGGTGACGTAGACGTTCCACAGGCCCAGGAGGTCGTCTCCGCCCTCGCTGTAGGCCTGGCCGTAGCTGACGTAGGCGCGGCCCTCGGCCACGTGCCGGTAGTTGTCCGCGGTCACGCACTCCCCCGAGGGCGGCGGAGGGGTGGTCGGCGACGGGTTCGCCGTCGGAGTGGCGGTCGGCGTCGGGGACGGTTCCGGAGGCTCGCCCAGCCCCCAGAACCGGATCGTGTGGTACGTGGAGCAGATCGTGTCGAGGAAGTAGGCGCCGGCGGTGCCGCACCGGTCGTCACCCGTCCCCGGGGCCACGGGGGTGCCGTGTCCCATGCCGGAGACCGTGTAGCGCGCCACCGCGTCGACGCCGGAGTCGGTCCGGTAGATCTCGACGGTGGTGTTCGAGCCGAGCGAGCCGGTCTCCGCGGGGGTCCGGCCGATGCCCCACACGTCGGTCCACTGGTCGCGGGAGGACGCCGCGTTGGCGGGAACCACCACGCTGTCGGAGGTTCCGTGCCAGACGGCCACGCGCGGCCACGGCCCCGTCCAGCCGGGGTTCTTGGCCCGCACCAGGTCGCCCCACTGCTCGGGGGTCCGGTTCTTCCCGGCGTACATGCAGGTGGTGGCGTCCAGCAGGCTGGTGGCGCAGCCGGTGGGCAGCCCGGCGACGATGCTGCCCGCGGCGAACACGTCCGGGTAGGCCGACAGCATCTCCGAGGCCATCGCGCCGCCCGCGGACAGTCCGGACACGTAGACGCGGTCCTCGTCCAGGCCGTGGATCCGGACCGCGTGGGCGACCATGTTCCGGATGGACAGCGCCTCCCCCGAGTCGCGCGCCGTGTCACCGGACCGGAACCAGTGGAAGCAGGTGGAGGAGTGGTTGCTCCGCCTCTGCTCGGCGTAGACCAGGGCGAAGCCGAGGCGGTCGGCGTACTCGGCCCAGCCGGAGTGCCGGTGGTAGGCGGCGGCGTCCTGGGAGCAGCCGTGCAGCAGCACCACCAGGGGGGCGCCGTCGGGCAGCGTGTCGGGCACGTAGGCGTACATGTTCAGATCGCCGGGGTTGGCGCCGAACGCGGACACCGGCGTCAGCGTCGCGGCCTCGGCCCGGGGGGCGAGGGTGGCGGCGGCGCCGATCACCGCCGCGCACAGTCCGAGCACGGCGGCCAGAACCGCCGGTAGGCGGAGGGGTGTTCGTCGGGTCAGATGCAACGGCATGCGTGCCTCCGGTTGAGAGACCCTGTGGGGAAACGGGTTCGGCCGAACACCGGTACCCGAAGGCTACGAACCATGTGATCCGCATAACATGTGGTCGGTGGCGGGATCTGCGGCGCGCAGCGCGTGGGGAGTCCACACAGCCCACCGCCACATGGGTGGAAGCCACACAGAAAAGCTCCTTCCTGTGGCGGTCGGCCATATCAGCGACCGGAGCCGGGAAACCTAGATTGAAGCCATGACGACGCATGACTTCCATCCCGACACGGCGCCGCCCCCCGCGCCCGCCGTGGCCGGGACGTCCGTTGACGTGGACCTCACGGGCAGGACCGCCCTGGTGACCGGAGCGGCGAGCGGCATCGGCCGGGCCTGCGCCGTCCGGCTGGCCGCCGCCGGGGCCGCCGTCCGCCTCGCCGACCTGAACCGGGCCGCTCTGGACGAACTCGCCGAGCAGGGCGTGGGCGAGCCGTTCTGCGTGGACCTGACCGACCTGGACGCGGCCGAGGACGTGGCGCGCGGCGTCGACATCGTGGTCAACAACGCCGGAGTGCAGACGGTCTGCCCCGTCCAGGACTTTCCTCCCGAACGCTTCTCCCTCATCCTGAGACTCATGGTCGAGGCGCCGTTCCGGATCGTGCGGGCCGCGCTGCCGCACATGTACGCCGGCGGCTGGGGCCGGATCGTCAACATCTCCTCCGTGCACGGGCTGCGGGCCTCCGCCTACAAGTCCGCCTACGTGACCGCCAAGCACGGCCTGGAGGGCTTCTCCAAGGTGGTCGCGCTCGAGGGCGCACCGCACGGGGTGACCTCCAACTGCGTCAACCCCGGGTACGTGCGCACCCCCCTGGTGGAGAAGCAGATCGCCGACCAGGCGCGCACCCACGGCGTCCCCGCCGACGAGGTGGTGGAGACGGTGCTGCTCGCCCGCAGCCCGATCAAGCGGCTCGTCGAACCGGCCGAGGTCGCCGAGATGGTGGCCTACCTGTGCTGTCCCGAGGCGTCCTTCGTCAACGGCGCCTCCCTGACCGTCGACGGAGCCTGGAGCGCGAGCTGAACGAACCCGCCGTCCCCCCGGAGGACGACCCCTGGGCCGCCGAGGCCCAGTCGGTCTTCCTGGAGCTGCTGCTGCGCGACGCCCCCTCGGTCGAGTACGAGCGCCCGCTGCTGGAGGCCCGCGCCCGCGGCGGCGACCCCGAACACCTGGCCCGCCTGGAGCGCGCCAAACTGCTGGCGCTGCGGGTCCGCACCGTGCTGCGCGACCTGCAGCGCCGCGAGTCCGAACTGACCGCCCTGTTCGAGACCGCCAACGACCTGACCGGCATGCGCAGCCTGGACCAGATGCTGCGCGCCATCGTGGACCGCGCCCGTCACCTGCTCGGCACCGACGTCGCCTACCTGACGCTCAGCGACCCCCGCCTGGGGGACACCTACATGCGGATGACGTCGGGATCGGTCTCGGCCCGCTTCCAGCGGCTGCGGCTGGGCCACGGCGAGGGCCTGGGCGGACTGGTCGCCCAGACCGCCCTGCCCTACGTCACCGCCAACTACTTCGCCGACTCCCGCTTCCAGCACACCGAACAGATCGACACCGGAGTGCGGGAGGAGGGCCTCGTCGCGATCCTCGGCGTGCCGCTCCAACTCAACGGCCAGGTCATCGGGGTGCTGTTCGCCGCGAACCGGCGGGAGCGGCCGTTCTCCCACGCCGAGGTGGCACTGCTCAGCTCCCTGGCCACCCACGCGGCCATCGCCATCGACAACGCCAACCTGATCGACGACACCCGCCAGGCGCTGACCGAACTGAACACCGTCAACCAGCGGCTCCAGGAGCACACCGCGTCGGTGGAACGCGCGGTCGCCGCCCACGACCGGCTCACCGACCTGGTGCTGCGCGGCGGCGGAATCGAGGAGGTGGCCGCCGCGGTCGGCGACGTCCTCGGCGGCCGGGTGCGCATCCACGACCTGAACTCGACCGGAGCGTCCCCGCCGTGCGACGACCCGGAGGTGTCCGAGGCGGTGCGCACCGCCCTGAGCAGCGGCCGGACCACCCGGGCCGGCGACACGTGGGTGGCGGCCGCCGCCGCGGGCAGCGAACTGCTGGGCACCCTCGTCCTCCACGGGGTGGAGCTGGACAACACCGGCCAGCGCATCCTGGAGCGCGCCGCCGTGGTGACGGCGCTGCTGCTGCTGATCCGCCGCTCCGCGACCGAGGCCGAGTACCGGGTGCGCGGCGACCTGCTCGACGAACTGCTGGACACCCCCGACCGCGACCCCGAGTCGCTGCGCCAGCGCGCCGCCCGCCTCGGCGCGGACCTCGGCGTCCCGCACGTGGTCGCGGTCGCCGAGTCGCCCCACGCCGATCCGGGACGGCTGCGCCTGGCCGCCATGCACATCGCCGAGACCACCGGCGGGCTCGCCGGAACCCGCAGCGGCCGGGTGGTGCTGGTGCTGCCCGGAACCGAGCCCACCCCGGCGGGCCGCCGGGTCGCCGCCGACCTGGCGACGGCCGCCAACGGCCCGGTGACCGTGGGTGTCGCCGGACCGGCCGACCAACTGCCCGGTTTCCGCGTCGTCTTCACCGAGGCACTGCGCTGCCTGCAGACCCTGCGGGCGCTGGGCCGCGACGGGGAGGTCGCCGCCCCCCGGGACCTTGGCTTCCTCGGGCTGCTGCTGGGCGACGACCGCGACGTCGACGGCTTCGTCACCGCGACCCTGGGGCCGCTGCTGGACTACGACGCCAAACGGAAGACGGTGCTGGTGGAGACGTTGCGCGCCTACTTCGCGGCGGGCGGCAACCTGTCACGCGCCAAGGACATGCTGCACGTCCACGTCAACACCGTCTCCCAGCGGCTGGAACGGATCTCCCAGCTCCTCGGCGCGGACTGGCAGGAACCGGCCCGCGCGCTGGAGATCCAGCTCGCGCTACGCCTGCACGGTCTGCTGGACGGCGGCGTGGACCTGAGCGGCGACGACGGCGGCGGTTGACGAGAACAGCGGGGTGTAGTGGTTGTCGTCGGGCAGCTCCACCAACCGCACCCCGCTGCCGTCCAGGGCGGTGAGCCGTTCCGGGGTGTAGAGGCCGGGGCTCTCGTCCATGAGGCCGCGCGCCGCCCACAGCAGCCACGCCGGGCACGGCAGCGCCCGGACCGCGCCCAGCACCTCGGGGTCGTCCAGTACCTGGGCGCCGTCGACGCGCACCGCCTCGACCACACAGCTCGACCGCATCGCGGGCGGCTCACCGACCAGGTCACGCTGCACGTGGTCGTCGACCCAGGAACTCCACCGCCCCGCGAAGGCGGGGTGCTTCCGCCAGAAGGCGCGGTACTCGTCCCGGTCGGCGAAGGTCATGGACAGCCGGGCCATCGCCGGGCCGATCACCGCCTCGATGTCGGTTCCGGGCGGTGCGGGCAGCCCGAACCCGCCGTCGACGAGGACCACGCCCGCGACCCGGTCGGGGTGGCGCACCGCGGCCAGGCAGGCCACGAACGCTCCCATGGAGTGCCCCACGACGACGGTGCGGTCCACCCCCCGGTCGTCGAGCAGCGCCACCAGGTCGGCGACGTGCGCGCCCAACCCGTAGGGACCGGGCAGATCCGCGCTTCGGGCCCGCCCCCGCAGGTCCGGGGCGAGCAGCGCCAGGCCGTCGGGCAGTTCGGCGGCGAGGCGCGCGAACGAGTGCCCGTTGGCGGTGATGCCGTGCAGGGCCACCACGGGCAACGCGTCCGCGGCGCCCCAGCGGGTGACGGCGAGCGCGCCGCCGTCCACGGCGACGGTGAATTCGGTTCCGGTCACGGATGCTCCTCAGCGGTCGGCGGTCGCACGGAACGGATCGGTTCCGCGCCCCTCCCCGAGTGGAGGGGCGCGGCCACGGGGACGGGTTCCGGCCCGCCTTCGGTGAGGGAGTTGACGGTCGGGGCCGGAACCCGGGTTCAGGGGGCGGTGGTCGCGCGCCCGCGGTCGCGCAGCGCGGCCCGGACGCGGCCCGGTAGAGCGGTCAGCCCGCCGGGAAAGAAGAACACCAGCAGCACGAACAGCGTGCCGAGGATGAACAGCGGCTGGCTCAGCGGGGCGCGGACCGCTGAGGGCAGGGTGTCGAACACGTCGGAGGCCGCCAACTGCAGCAGTCGGTGGTCGACATAGGTGTAGACAACCGCCCCCAGCAGCGGTCCCCACCGGGTGCCCGCACCGCCCAGGGACACCATCACCAGCAGGGTCAGCGTGAACTCGGCGGTGGTGATGGCCGAGGTGACGCCGCCTGCGACCAGCAGGTACACCACCCCGCCCAGGGACGCCAGTCCTCCGGCGACCGTGAACGCCGCCAGCTTGTAGGGGTAGGGGTTGACGCCCAGCACCGACACGCGCTGCTCGTTGGCGCGGATGCCCCGCCAGACACGGCCCACCGGGGTGGCGCCCAACCACCACACCACGCCCACCGCCACGGCCGCGTACGCCACCGCCAGCCAGTACAGGTTGACGGTGTTGACCACGCCGATGAAGGCGCCGGGAACCGTGTCCGGGTTGAGCGACAGTCCCTCCTCGCCGCCGGTCAGCCGCCCCGGGTCGCGGATCACCAGGATCGACCCGGCCTGTGCGAACGCCAGGGTCACCATGGCCAGCGCGATCCCGGACACCCGCAGCGACACCGCGCCCAGCACCAGGGACAGCGCGGTTCCCGACACGACCGCGATCAGCGCCGACCACAGCAGAGGCAGCTCCAGCGTCCCCATCAGCAGCGCCGCGAGGTAGGCGCCCGCCGCGAAGTACAGGGCGTGCCCGAAGGACAGCAGTCCCACCCGCCCGTACAACAGGTCGTAGCTGGTCGCCAGCCCGCCGAACACCAGGCAGGTCGCGAGCAGGTGCAGCGTGGCCGGGCTGTTCAGCGTCCCTTCGAGCACGCCGGGCAGCGGCAGTGTGGAGAACGGCAGGGTCAGCAGCAGTACCGCGACCACGGCCGGCGCCGCCCAGCCGGGGACGCGGCGCGGTCGGCGCACGTCCGCGACCGGCGTCGCCGCCGCGGTCGCGGACGTCCCGGGCGCGCGGTTGGTGTCGGTGTCGACGTTCATGCCACCCTCCCGGCGGTCACTCCGGCCAGTCCGCCCCGCCGCGTCAGCAGCACGGCGGCGAGCACGATGACCACGGCGATGTCGCCGAGCCCGGCGACGGTGTAGTAGTTGGCGAACTGCTGGATCAGGCCGACCGCCACCGAGGCGACCGCGCATCCGACGGTGGACGTGGTGCCGCCGATCACGACCACGATGAACGCGAAGATCAGCAGCGACGTGCCCTGGAACGGGGTGATCACGCCGAAGTAGAGCCCGCCGAGCGCGCCCGCCAGCGCCGCCGCCGCGCCGCCGATCGCGAAGACCAGGGTGAAGGACCTGCGCACGTCGATGCCGAGCGCGGTGACCATGGCCCGGTCCTCCACGCCCGCGCGCACGATGAGGCCGTAGCGGGTGCGGGAGCCGAACAGCAGCAGTCCGACCAGGACGAGTGCGGCGACCGCGATGAGCAGGAAGCGGTCCGTGGGGATGGCCGCGCCCAGCAGCGGGACGGTGCCCGAGACCAGTGCCGGCCGGGGGAACTGCAGCGGGTCGGCGCCCCAGACCGCCTGGACCAGGGCGGGCACGGCCAGGCTGAGACCCACCGTGACCAGGATCTGCTCGCGGTGCCGTCCGTAGAGGGGGCGGATCACCCCGAGTTCCACCAGGGTCGCCGCGAGGGTTCCGGCGGCGACGCCGAACGCCACCGACACCAGGAAGCCGAGTCCGTCCGGCCCCGCGCCGGGCAGGTGGACGCTGGCCCACCAGGTGGCGTAGGCGCCGATGGACAGGAACGCGCCGTGCGCGAAGTTCAGCACGTCCATCAGGCCGAAGATGAGGGACAGGCCCGAGGCGATGAGGAAGTAGAGCGCGCCGAGACCCAGGCCGGTCACGACGAGCAGGACGACGGTGCTCACGAGGTTCCCCCCTGCCGTTGGACGGGTGCGGCGGAGGTCTTGGCGACCCCGAGGAGCTCGCGGGTCCGCTCGGCGTCGTCCAGCAGGTCGAGAACCGGGCCGGTGTGCACGACCCGGCCCGCGTCCACGACGACGGCCCGGCCCGCGACCCGCCGCACCAGCGCCAGGTTCTGCTCCACCAGCAGCACCGGAACCTCCTCGGCGACGCGGGCGACCGCGTCGGCCACCTCCGCCACGACACGGGGCGCCAGGCCCTTGGTCGGCTCGTCCACGATGAGCAGACGGTTCTCGTTGAGCAGCACCCGGCCGATGGCGAGCATCTGCTGCTGCCCGCCGGACAGGGTTCCGGCGGGTTGCGCGGCCCGCTCGGCGAGTTCCGGGAACAGGTGGTGGACCAGCGTGTAGCGGGGGGTCTGGCCGCGCCGCTCCGCCAGTCGCAGGTTCTCGGCGACGGTGAGCCCGGAGAACACGCCCCGGTCCTCGGGCACGTAGCCGATGCCGCGGGAGGTGATGGCGTGCGTGGGATCGCCGGTGATGTCGCGGCCCGCGAAGACGACCCGGCCGCTGCGGGGGACCAGCCCCAGCACCGCCTTGACGGTGGTGGTCTTGCCGACGCCGTTGCGGCCGAGGATCGACGTGACGCCGTGGTCGGCCACCGTGAACGACACGCCCTGGAGAATGTGGGAGCCCTCGATCCACACGTGCAGGTCCTCGACGGTCAGCAGCGGTGCGGCGGGCGCGGCGCTCACAGCGTGTCCCCGAGGTAGGCGGCCTGCACCTGCGGGTCGGCCATGGCGGTGTCGGGGTCGGCCAGGGCCAGCAGCGCGCCGTGGTGCATGACGGCCAGGCGGTCGGCCATATCGAGCAGCACCTCCATGTGGTGTTCGACCATGAGGACCGTGCAGCCCTGTTCGCGGTGCACGGTCCGGATGACCTCGACGAGTTCACCGATCTCGCCCGCGCTCACCCCGGCCATGGGCTCGTCGAGCAGGATGAGGCGGGGCTCGCGGGCCAGCAGCAGCGCGAGTTCGAGTTTGCGCTTGTCGCCGTGGGCCAGGTCACCGGCGAGCGCGTCGACGCGGTGCGACAGCCGCACCAGTTCCAGCACCCGGCCGATCTCGGGGCCGCCCACGGGGGCGGCGCGCCGCCAGAAGCGGCGCGACTCCCCCGACCGGGCCTGCACCGCCAGCCCCACGTTCGCGCCGACGGACAGGTCGGCGAAGACGCTGGAGGTCTGGAAGGTGCGGCCCAGGCCCAGCCGGGCCCTCCGGTGCGGCGGCAGCCGGGTGATGTCGGTCCCGGCCAGCTCCAGACGGCCCCGGGTGGGCCGGGTCAGTCCGGAGACGAGGTTGAACAGTGAGGTCTTACCGGCTCCGTTGGGGCCGATGACGGCGAGGAACTCGCCGTCATCGACCGTCATGGACACGCCGTCGACGATGACGGCGCCGCCGACCGACCAGCTGAGGTCGTCCAGGACCAGCATCGGCGCCGTCCCGCGCCCGTCGCGCGGGGGCGCGGCGGAGGGAGTGGGGGAACTCATCGGCGGCTACTCCGCGACCGGGGGTTCGACGTCGGCGGCGGGGATCTCCGCGATCAGTTCGGGTGCGGCGTCCTCGCCGGAGCCGACCAGACGCACCTGGTACATCGGCTGGAGCAGCGCGTGGTCCTCGGCGCGGATGGTCAGGGTGCCCTTGACGCCCTCGAAGGTCCAGCCCTCCAGCGCGGAGATGCGCTCCTCGGTGGTGTCGCCCTCGGTGACGGCGTGGACCACCATCTGCGCGGCGGTGAAGCCGTCGGGGGTGAACAGGTCGACCGAACCGCCGTTGCCCTCGACGAACTCCTGCATCGCCTGGGCCGCCTCGGTCTGCGCCGCCCCGTCGAAGTAGTGGGACAGGAAGGAGATCTTGCCTTCGGCCTCACCGAACACCGGGTAGGAGGCCTTGATGTCCAGGCCGGTGACGACCTCGGTGGCGTCGAGCACGCCCTGCTGGTTGAGCGACTGCCACATGGCGGAGGCGGTCTCGCCCGCCCACGCCACGAACAGCAGGTCGGGTTCGGCCTGGCGGACCTGTTCGGCGAACGGGGTCAGGTCGGTGCTGTCGGGCGGCGCGAGGACGCTGTCCACCTCGGCGCCCTCGGCCTCCAGGACGGCGGTGACGGCGTCGACGTTGTCCTGGCCGAAGGCGTTCTGCTGGGCGAAGACCGTCACCTTCTTGCCGTCGGGGTCGTCCATGAAGGAGCCCGCGGCGAGGATGTCCTGGTAGGTCTGGCGGCCGGAGCGGAAGGTGTGGTCGTTGACGCCGGTGATGGCGTCGGTGGCGGCCGGGCCGGAGACGAACAGCACCTCGTTCTGCTCGGCGATCGGCGCGACCTGGACCGCCACTCCCGAGGAGGTGGACCCGGCGATGATGTCGTAGCCCTCACCGATGAGTTCGCGGGCCGCGGACACCGCCTTGGTGGGGTCTCCGGCGTCGTCCCGCGTGGTGACCTCGACGGGGCGGCCGTCGATCTCCATCGTGCCGCCGGTGGCGTACTCCAGACCGGCCTCGAAGCCCTGGTAGTACTGCTCGCCGTAGGTGGCCAGGGGGCCGCTGACGGAGTAGACGAGACCGATCCTGACGGGTCCGTCCGCGTCGCCGGTGGCGGCGCTCTCGGGGCTGCCGCAGGCGGTCAGGACGAGGGCGCCCGCGCACAGGACGGTCGCGAATGGGGGGTAGCGCATGGTCTCCTCCAGGTGTCCCCGCCGCCCTGCGGGCGGCGGTGGGGACGGCGGATCGGGGGTGTGCCACCGAAGCTAGAAAAGAAGTGATCCGTTTCACATGTTGTCGTGGCACATATTGATCCACGAACCGATGTGTGCGCTCCCCATCGGAAAACAGTGGGACCCGCCGCCACCGGACGGTGGACCCCGCGCGCTCCGGGCGGACGCCGGGGAGGACGGGCGGGGACAGCCGCCGGGGCCCACAGCCCTCCGACGCTCCGTGTCCCCCGCTCACAGGCGCCGCGCGGCGGGGCGTCCGTTCACCGGGGCCAGGCGAAGGCCTCCCCCACGGTGGCGGCCAGTTCCAGGTAGGCGTCACGGGTGGCCGAGTGCAACCGGTCCAGGTGGATCTCGGCCCCCTCCTCCAGGTGGGGGTCCCACGGGATCTGCACCACCGCGCGGCACCGGGAGCCGAAGTGCTCCTCCAGGCGCTGCAGGTCGACGTTGGACCTGCCGCCGCGGCGCACCATCGACAGCACCACCACCGCGCCGCGCACCAGGAAGCCGTACTCGTGGGCGTCCAGCCAGTCGAGGGTGGCCGACGCGCTGCGCGCGCCGTCCACCGACGGGGTGGAGACCACGATGATCTGGTCGGCCATGCCGAGCACACCGCGCATCGCCGAGTGCAGCAGGCCGGTACCGCAGTCGGTGAGCGTGATCGAGTAGAAGTGCTCCACGAGCCGGGAGACCTCCCGGTAGTCGTACTCGCTGAGCGCCTCCGAGACGGCGGGGTCCTGGTCGGAGGCGAGCACCTCCAGACGGGACGGCGCCTGGGAGGTGAACGCGCGGATGTCGGCGTAGCGCGCGATCATCTCCTTCTCGTTGAGCAGGTCCCGGATGGTCGCCGACGTCTCCAGGTGCAGCTTGTCCGACAGGGTGCCCCGGTCGGGGTTGGCGTCCACGGCGAGCACGCGGTCGCCGCGCAGGGAGGCCAGCGTGGACCCCAGGGCGGCGGTCGTCGTGGTCTTGCCGACCCCGCCCTTGAGGGAGAGCACCGCGACCCGGTGGTGTCCGCCCACCACGTGGGTGCACGCCCGGCCGATCAGTTCCTGGCGGCGGCGTGCCGCCCGGGACTCGCCCGGGGTGAGCAGCCCGAACGTGAGTGACTGTACGGCCCTGCGCCACCCGGAGGTCTGGCTTGAGCGGCGGCCGCCGGTCCACTCCCGGCCGGGGGTCACGGTGGGCGGGGCGAAAGCGCTCGGTCCGGTGGAGACGCCTCCCGGGGGTGTGCCCCCGGCAGGCCTCGGGGGAGTCTGCGGCGGGGCGGCGGGCGCTTCGGTCCACGTGGGCAACGCGGTCGGAGGAGGCCCCCCGAGGGGGTGGTCCGGGCCGCGGAGCCGCTCGCCGGGGAGCGCGGCCGGGCGCGGCTCCTCCCGGGGAACGGGACGCGGCCGCGGTTCGGCGGGCGGGGGCGGTCCGGGCGACGTGGCGGGCCGTGCCGGTCCGGCGTCCGCCGGAGCGGGCGGCTCCGGCGGCGGGGACTGCGGGGCGGGGTGGGGGGCCGGAGGCTCCAGAGGAGGCAGCGGCTCGGGTTCGGGGAGGTCGTCAACGGGCGGTGGAGGAGACGCGGACCGCTGCTGCGAGTCCTCCAGCAACTGCCGGATCTGCGGCCGGTTGCGGCCGAACAGCGACCGCGCGGACGGGGACTGCTCGGCGGGCTGCTCCTCCCCCTCCTGCCGAGCGACCGGTTCGGGACGCGCGGCCGGCGGTTCCGGCGCCTCGGCTCGGGGCTCCTCCGGGAACGGCTCGGGGCGGGAGGGGGGAGGAGGCGTCGGCGGGCCGGGCGGGTCCGGTCGGGCAGCGGGCTCGGGAGCCGACTCCCCGGCGGGCGGCCGCTCCCGAGGAGGCTCCGGGGCCGGGGGGAACAGCGGCTCGGGGCCGGACGGACCGGCCGCGGGGGGTGAGGGCTGGGCATAGGGCGGTGGAGGCGCGACCAGGTCGAAGTCGTCGTCGCCGAACCACTCGTCGGCGGCCTCGTACCGCTCCTCCTCGTATCCGGCGTCGGAGGCGAATCCGTCGTGTTCCGAGCGCGGTGAACGAGCACCGAAGCGTTCGGAACCGTCGTGCTCTCCGTAGGCCACCGCGCCACTCCTAAGGACACTCCGCAGACGATGCGTTCGGCTGTTCGGACCGGTGGAGACGGCGTTCCCGGCGGGCGCGCCGCCTCCGTTCCTCCAGACACCTGGGTCAACAACGATAAAACTAGCGGTCATGAGATGAGAAGAGACCGGGCGCCCGCATCCCGGGATCGTTCGGACTCCGAGACCCGCCCCTCCCCCGGATGGGTAGCGTGGTTTCCATGCGAGCGATTGTCATCAGCGCCCCTGGTGGCCCCGAGAAACTCACCTGGCAGGAGGTGCCCGATCCCGAGCCGGGGCCGGGCGAGGTTCTCGTCGAGGTCGCGGCCACGGCCGTCAACCGGGCCGACGTCAACCAGCGGCGGGGCGACTACCCGCCGCCGCCCGGGGCTCCCGAGTATCCCGGGCTGGAGTGTTCGGGCCGCGTCGTCGCGCTCGGACCCGACACGGCCGGTTCCGGCTACCGGGTCGGCGACGAGGTGTGCGCGCTGCTCAGCGGCGGCGGCTACGCGGAGCGGGTGGCGGTTCCCGTCGGGCAGTTGCTCCCGGTCCCGGCCGGGACGGACCTGGTCGAGGCCGCCGCGCTCCCCGAGGCCGCCTGCACGGTGTGGTCCAACGTGTTCATGACCGCCGCCCTGCGTGAGGGCGAGACCCTGCTGGTGCACGGCGGCGCCAGCGGGATCGGCACCTTCGCGATCCAGGCGGCCCGCGCGTTCGGCGCCCGTGTGCTGACCACCGCGGGCGGCCCGGCCAAGGTGGAACGCTGCCGCCGACTCGGCGCGGACGTCGCCGTCGACTACCGGTCCGAGGACTTCCCCGCGCGGGTGAAGAAGGAGACCGGTGGCCGCGGGGTGGACGTGGTGCTGGACATCATGGGCGGCGGTTACCTGGACGCCAACATTCGCTCGCTCGCGGTGGGCGGGCGGCTGGTCGTCATCGGCCTGATGGGCGGGCGCAGGGCCGAGCTCGACCTGGGACGGATGCTGGTCAAGCGGCTGTCCGTGCACGCCACGACGTTGCGGTCGCGTCCCGTCCAGGAGAAGGCCGCGATCGTGTCACAGGTGGCGGAGCGGGTATGGCCGCTGGTCGAGAAGGGGAGGATCCGGCCGGTCGTGGACCGGGTGCTGCCGCTCAGCCAGGCCGCCGAGGCGCACCGTGTGCTCGAGGCCGGCGGCCATGTCGGGAAAATCCTGCTTGTCACCGGTCAACAGCACGCACCGTGAGAATCGGCGTAGTGTCTCCGAATGTCAACAGCCGCAAGGTGGGAGATGCGATGAACAACGGACCCAGTCAGGAGGAACAGCCCCAGGTTCTGGTACTGGGGCCGGGAGGGCCGACGACCGTGCCCCCCGCTTCGTCCGGTGAGGACAAGGAGGAGTCGGAAGGGCGGCCGGTCACCGAGATGGTCGAGCAGCCCGCCAAGGTGATGCGGATCGGCAGCATGATCCGGCAGTTGCTGGAGGAGGTCAAGGCCGCTCCGCTGGACGAGGCGAGCCGGGTCAGGCTGCGGGAGATCCACGCCAGTTCCATCAAGGAGCTCGAGGACGGCCTCGCTCCGGAACTCGTGGAGGAGCTGGAGCGGCTCTCCCTCCCGTTCGCGGACGGCGAGACGCCCAGCGACGCGGAGCTGCGCATCGCGCAGGCGCAGCTCGTGGGCTGGCTGGAGGGCCTCTTCCACGGAATCCAGACCACCCTGTTCGCCCAGCAGATGGCGGCCCGCGCCCAGTTGGAGAACATGCGCAGGGCGCTGCCCGCCGGACTGCAGCAGCACCAGGGTGAGGGAGAGCAGCCCCAGCAGGGGCGTATACCGGGAAGCTCGGGACCGTACCTGTAGTCCCGGCTGCCTCGGACACCGGACCCGGACCGGCGGGGTCCGGGCGACCGTCCGAGGCGTAGGCCGTGGAAGCATCCCGGACGGGCCGCCCCGGGGCCGCGTGAGAGCCGCCGTGGCCTCCGGGGCGGAGCACCGCGGGTGGGCGGGAAGAGGCTGATGCGCAGCGCCCCGCCGCCCGCGCCTCCACACACGGACGCCGGAGGCGCCTCCTCCGCCGCGGGCACACTCCCCTCGGGGGCGTTCCCGAGCAGTGCCCCGGCCTCTTCCGAATGCCGTCGGCGCCGAACCGTGTGCGGATCCTCTGTTTCGGTCAGGAGACGCAGCCCCGGAGCGTCCCGGTGCGGTCCACCGTCTTTCCTGGTGGGCGGAGTTTCGGCAGGATCTCCCGTGGGAGCGGTCCCAGAGTTCTTTCCCCGTCTCCTCCCGAGTTTTGGACGACGACAATATGGAGAACGACGTTCTATTTGCTGGACTTTTAGGGGACTTTGCACTCAAAGCCCGAATTTTTTTGCCGAGACCATCGAGAACCTGAGCAAACTTCCTGCGAAACGCGGTGTTTTCTTTTTAGGCTTCAATCAATCCCGGCGAAGGAGGGCGCATGGGTGCTGATGATCACGGACCGGCACCGCCGTGCCCGTGGAACAGAGACGAGGTGATGCGAGAGTGGTGATTTCCGAACATCGCCGCCTGATCGCTCAGCTCGTCGCCGACGGGGATCTGACTCCCGACTGGGCCGAGGTCTTCGAGAGGGTGCCCCGCCACATGTTCATCCCCGACCGCTTCTGGGACCGCGGGGAGCACGACTGGTTCCAACGGGATCGCAACGTCGACCCCGGCGTCTGGTTGCAACGGGTCTACTCCAACGGGCCGATCGTGGTCCAGATCGACGACGGACGCGAGAATCCCGATGTCACACGGCCGCGCTGCACGAGTGCGGCGATCATGCCGACGGTGGTCGCGATGATGCTCGACCAGCTCGACGTGGCCTCCGACGCCCAGGTGCTGGAGTTGGGCACGGGAACGGGGTACACCACCGCTCTGCTGGCCGAGCGGGTGGGCGCGGAGAACGTGGTCACCGTCGAGCTCGACTCGCGGCTGGCGTATCGGGCGGGAACCACGCTGCGGCGGGCCGGGTGGGACGTCGCGGTGGCGATCAGGGACGGCAACCTGGGGTGGGCGAGGAGGGCACCCTACGACCGGGTGCTCTCCTCCTACGCCGTGCGGCGGATTCCGTACACCTGGTTGCGGCAGTGCGTGGACGGAGGGGTGATCGTCGCCCCGTGGGGAACGCCGTACGCCAACGCCTTCCTGCTGCGGTTCACGGTGCACGACGAGGTCGCGGACGGCCGGTTCCTGGCGGCGGCGGCCTTCCCGTGGGACCGCTGCCGTCCTCCCCGGTTCCGGGCGATGGACGACCTGGCCGAGCAGCGGCCGCAGGCGGTGGTCAGCCGCACCTTGCTGCGTCCGTACCAGGCCACTCCCGGCTCGGGAAGCTGCCTGGCGGTGGGGATACGGGTGCCCCGGTGCCAGTGGGTGTGGGAGGACGGCGAGGAGCCGGGCAGCGGGACCGTGTGGCTGTACGACGACGCCGAGTCGTGGGCGTCGGTGACGGTTCCCGACCAGTCGGCCGAGGAGTTCGCGGTCCACGAGTACGGGCCGCGCCGCCTGTGGCGTGAGGTGGAGGAGGCGCATGCCTGGTGGCAGCGGCTCGGCAGCCCGGAACAGGAGCGTTTCGGGATGACGGTGACTCCGGAGGAGCAGGTGGTGTGGCTCGACTGTCCTGACACCCCGGTGCACCGCTGGGGCCCGTCCGACAGATAGACCATCCAGGAGCCATCCCGAGGGGGGATAGAGGGGGGAGAGGCCACGGGCGGACTCGCCAACCAGGCGGGATCCCGCCCGTGGCTTTCTGTCTCTTCCGCGGACCCGGCGTGAATGAAAAGGATTCCCATTTTCTGTCGTCCGGATCCACGAATTGACTTAGTAGCTCCGGCCGTCGCGGCGTGAGAATCCGAGAATTCCCAACGCAAATTCAGGGCCGTGTCCGGAGTCATTGTCGGCGCGTCCGCTGCCGGGGGTGTTCCTGTCGCCGCTGCTGGCACGGCAGTCATCCATTCGGGCGAGGATTGTTTTTCCGCCGTCTCGGAAAGTCCGGCACGGTGACCGGCATCACCCCGGAGGCGACCGAGCGGACGGGGCGGATACGGGCGCACGGGTGTGCCCCGCGGCCGCGCTGAAGGCGGTGAGCCGACGCACCGGATCGCGTCCGCGGTCAGGGACGCCTCCCTCCTCCCCGGATCCGCTGCGCACGACCGGGGACCGGGCGCCTCCACTCCGGTGCCCGACTCCGGACGGCTGGAACGTCGCCCGCCAGATCCCGGGCGGGGTGGAGGGCGATCAACCGGATGGAACCTCGCCATACCCGTTTCTGATCTCGCCATCGGCGACCCGACTCGGCGGAGTCCGGGTACCGAGGCGCTGTCCGACGCCGGGGTCGTCACTCGGGTCGCCTCCACGGCATCCTGCCCGCCTCGGCTCCGCCCCGACCGTGGTCCCCATCACCACCCGCCCTTCCCGGCCGAGCGCGTGAACCTGCTCGACCGGCTCACCAAGGGCCGGGCGCTGCTCGGCGTCGGCGGCGGCAACCGCGACACGCGGGAGTGCGTCGGCATGGGGGCGACATGCGGGGTGCGGCCTCCCGTATATCCGGAAGGCGAGTTCACCGTGTCGGACGATCCCGACCCGGTCGCGGCGGGAATTCCCGGAATGTGCTGGTCCTACCACTGGCCCTCCCCACGGAGAGGTACGGGCGGACAGGGTCGCCGACTCCGTCCCCTCACTGGTGCTGCGAGGACTGCAACCGCGATAACGGACGGGACTTTTCTCCGGTGCGCGGTGGAGAACACCGCCGCGCACCGGGGCGCTCCGCCGGGAGGGACCGAATCGGACACGGTCCGGCCTGGGAAGACACCGGTTCTCCAGGGAGTGCGGGTTGTCTTTTCGGGTGTCCGTCCAGGTCGGGCGTTTCCCGGTGACGTCGGCCGTGTGACGCGGTTTTCCGTGCTCCCGACGGCGAAAGTGGCGCCATAGGCCCGTCTGTTCACTTCTGTGCCCATTTGATGGATATTTACCCGAGCATGGTAATGTTCGGAATCCCAGAACAAGCCCGCCCGGAAGTTGGTTTTTGACATTGAGCGAATTCGTCCCCGCTTCGTCGGAGACGGGGACGCGGTCGTGGTGGATCGGGCGTACCGGGAAAGCCTCGCGCTGGTGGAGGGGTTTTTCCGGGCGGGTGCGCGAAGGACGCGGGATGGACGGACCGGTCCCGCGACAACCAGTTCGGGTACGGCCGGCTCCGCCACGCGCCGAATCGGCTGCGAAGGAGACTGACCGGTGGACGGCCTGCTGAACGACCTGCCCGCACGGACCGAGGGAGCGGACTCCGCTCCGGTGCCTCCCCTGCCTGCGCAGGGAAGTGGGGAGCACTTCCGGTACCGGTCCCTGACCGACGCGGCGGTGCGCTACCTCCCCGTGTTCCGGGAGGGGGTGCTCCTGGGGTGCCTGTGGGCGGCCGAGACCGATGACGCGGCGGGTTTTGTCGCCGTGGGCGCCGACGCCGTCCAGGTGGAGCGTTTCTGGACGGAACGGCTCGTCCGGTGCGGGCGTGAGGGGATGCGTCCGCTCCAGGCACTGCACCGGTGGGTCGGCGCGGCAGAGGACCCGGTGGGCGGCGCGGTTCCCGCCGAGGCACGGGAGCGGATCGCGGTGACCCTGGACGCCCTGCGCGGCCTGCCCTGGCTGCGGTGAAGCGCGCGGTGGCCGTGCCCTGCGGCCACGGCGGCACGGAAACGGAACGTATCCGGACCGATCTCTTCGGTAACCGTGGCGACAGAGGGAACGAACCGCTTGTTTCGTGCATCCAAACGAGCGCGGGAACAGAAGACGAGCCCGCGCGAAAGGATGCGAGGCATGAAGACTGCGGTTCGGCGGAGCGTCGCTGTGGTGTCGGTGGGTGCGGCGCTTCTGCTGTCTGGAGCGTGCAGTTTCGATTTTAGCCTGGGTGCGGTGAGCGTCGACAGCGGCACCGTCGCCGAGGTGGTGGAGACCCAGTTGACGGCGGAACTGGGGCAGAGCCCCGGCGACGTCACCTGCCCGGAGAACCTGCCCGCCGAGGTCGGCGCGGAGATCCGCTGCGAACTGGACACCGGTGGCGAGGTCTACGGGGTGACGGTGACCGCGACGAGCGTCGAGGGCACCGATGTCAACTTCGACATCCTGGTGGACGAGCAGCCCATGGGCTGACCGGAGCGGACGACGAGTAGCGGGTGAGCGTGCCCCGGCCACGGGACCGGGGCACGCTCAGGTGCGGGAGTCCGTCGGCTCCCGGGTGAGGCTGGCCATGACGAGGTCGGCGAGGTGGCGGTAGGCCTCGGCGTCGTCGAGCCCGGTGGCCGTCTTGATCGTGCCGTTCTGGATGCCGGTCATGACCTGGGCCACCGCCGCGCCCACGAAGGCGGCGTCCACCGGGCGCAGCACCCCGGCCGCGACGCCTTCGGCGACCAGTTCCCGCACGCGTCGGGCCGCCACGAGGGTGTTCTCCTGGTAGACCTCGTTGGCGGGCGCGAACGCGGCGAGGTCGGCGTAGAACCGCTCCGAGGCCGGTTCCAGTTCCGAGGCGACGGCCTCCAGGTAGACCGCCAGCCGCCGCGGGTTCCGCGATTCGGCGACGCGCGCCTCGATGCGTTCGGCCGCCTTCTTGAAATAGGAGCGGACCGCCGCGACCACGATCTGCTCCTTGCTCGGCGCCACCAGGTACAGGGTGCTCTTGGAGCAGCGCAGCCGTTCGGCCATGTCGCCCACGCTGAACGCGGAGAACCCCTCGGCCAGGAACAGGCGCCGCAGCCCGTCGAGCACCTCCTCACGGCGCGCACGGGTCTTCTCGGGCAGATTCTGGAGGGCAGGCATGGCCCCAAGGGTACCGATCCTGGCATTTGGGTACTGAAATCAGTACTCTGGTACTGATGAAAGTACGGGAGGACGGTGGTCATGTCCGTAACACGTCTTGTGCCGTCCCGTGAAGCCGCCGATCTGGTCGAGCTCGTCCGCGAGGTGGCGCAACGGGAGTTCGCTCCGCACGTCGCCGAAGTCGAGGAGGCCGGGCGCTTCCCCCGCGAGGCGTTCCGGACGCTCGGCAAACTGGGGGTTCTCGGCCTGCCCTACCCCGAGGAGCACGGCGGGGGCGGTCAGCCCTACGAGGTCTACCTCCAGGTCCTGGAGGAGGTCGCGGCGGTCTGGGCGTCGGTGGGCGTGGGCGTCAGCGTGCACGTGCTGTCCTGCTTCGCCCTGGCCGTCCACGGCAGCGGGGAGCAGCGGCGGCGGTGGCTGCCCGACCTGCTCGGCGGTGAACTGCTCGGCGCGTACTGCCTGTCGGAGCCGCACGCGGGCTCCGACCCCGCCGCGATGACCACCCGCGCCCGGCGCGACGGCGACGGCTACGTCATCGACGGCGTGAAGTCCTGGATCACCCACGGCGGACAGGCCGACTTCTACACCGTCATGGCCCGTACCGGCGACGACCGGTCCCACGGCGTCTCCTGCTTCCTGGTGCCCGCCGACGCACCGGGCCTCCAGGCCGACCGGCCCGAACGGAAGATGGGGCTGACCGGCTCGCACACCACGATGTTGCGCTTCGACGGTGTGCGCGTCCCCGCCGAGCGGCGGATCGGCGAGGAGGGGCAGGGCCTGCCGATCGCGTTGTCGGCGCTCGACTCCGGACGGCTGGGCATCGCCGCCGTGGCCACCGGACTGGCCCAGGGCGCGCTGGACGCCGCCGTCGCCTACGCCGGGGAGCGCAGCACCTTCGGCAGGCCCGTCATCGAGCACCAGGGGATGGCGTTCCTGCTCGCCGACATGGCCGCCGCCGTGGAGACCGCCCGTGCCGCCACCCTGCGCGCGGCCCGGCTCAAGGACCACGGCCTGCCGTACAGCAGGGAGGCGTCCATCGCGAAGATGGTCGCCACCGACAACGCCATGCGGGTGACCACCGACGCCGTGCAGGTCCTCGGCGGCTACGGCTACACCCGCGACTTCCCGGTCGAGCGCTACATGCGCGAGGCCAAGGTCATGCAGATCTTCGAGGGGACCAACCAGATCCAGCGCCTGGTGATCGGCCGCCACCTCGCCCGGAACGCTCCGGGGACCACGGTGGCGGTCTCCGGTTAGCCCGCGGGGCCCCGAGGACGGAGTGCGGGGCGGCGACCGTCCGCCCCGCCCGCGTTCCCGGCCGCCGCGTCACCGCTCCTGCTTCCTGCGGACGAACTCGGCGACGAACTCCTGGAAGCGGGGGGAGTTCACCGACGACGCCTGCGCCCACGACTCGAACTCCAGCACGGTGCCGAGGTCGGCGCTCTCCGCCATCCGCACCGCCCGTTTCATGTCCCTGACCAGGCCGGGGTCGCGCTCGGCGTAACGGTGGGCGAGTGCGAGAGCGTCCTTGACGGGGTCCTCCGCCAGCCGGGTGGCCAGGCCGCTGCGGAACGCCTCCTCGGCGTCGATGCGCTCCGCGCCCAGGATGGTCGCCAGCGCGCGGTGTCCGCCCATGCGGCGGGTGAGGAACCAACTGCATCCGCCGCCGGGGTGCAGTCCCATGTCGGCGAAGGTGATCGCGAACCTGGCGCGCGGCCCCGCGATGACGATGTCGCAGGCCATCGCGATGTTCACGCCCGCGCCGACCGCCACTCCGCCCACCGCGGCGATCGTGGGGACGGTCAGGTCGGCGATGCCGAGGAAGCTCGCGTAGACCTCCTTCAACTCGTCGCGGAGCACCGTGGGCGGGCGGGTGGTGTCTCCGAACAGGCTGGTGACGTCGGCTCCGGCGCAGAACGCCCGACCCGCGCCGCTGACGACGAGCGCCCGCGCCGCCTCGTCGGCCGCGACCGCGCGGACCGCGTCGGCGAGCTCCGCCAGCATCGGCCGGTCCAGCGCGTTGAGCCGCTCCGGCGCGTCGAGGACGATGTGCCGCACCGGCCCGTCGGACTCGAACCTGATGAACTCCCCCATAGCTCCTCCACGGTGTCGCGCCCCGGGGCCGTCGTCCCCGCGCCGTCCCTCACGGCACAGAACCGCAGCGTAGCCCTGTGCGCACCGTGGTCACGGGGTGGCCCCCGGCAGTACCGCGGCGGTCTCGACGCCGGAGACCGCCCCAGCGTGTCTCCGGCGTCTCCCACCCAGACCGACGTTCGTCCGTCAGCCCGAGCCTCCACGAGGACGCGTAACGGCCCGGGCCGGTGCCGACCGACCGGCTGGATCTGATGGGGTTGGCCGTGTACGGCCCGCGCAACGCGGTGGACAAGATCCTCGGGGCGCCCGCATGCATCCGAGCGGGACGGCCCCGGCGGAGGGGAAGGGAGCCTCCGGTGACCGCCCTCTCCGCCGAGGTCAGCGGCGTAGGGGCTGTGACCTCGGGTAGCGGCCGAGAAGCCATTGCACGCAGTCGACCGCCGGAGGACGGCCATGACTGTTTCTGACGTCTCCTACGACACCCGGGAGTTCGCGCGCATGCCGATCGGCGGGCACTGGCGCGAGGGAAGCTCCGGAGAGAGCCGGGCCGACACCGACCCCTACCGGGGGGACACGCTGGTGGAGACCGTGCTCGCCGACGCCTCCGACGTGGACGAGGCCTACCAGACGGCACAGGTCGCGCAGCGGAGGTGGGCCGAACAGTTGCCCTCCGAACGCGCCGCCGTGATGCGCCGCGCCGCCGAGGTCATGGACCGGCGCAAGGACCTCATCGTGGACTGGCTGATCCGCGAGGCGGGCAGCACGGTACGCAAGGCCGAGGCCGAGTGGCTGGCGGCCCGCGCCGACTTCCTGGAGGCCGCCTCCTACCCCTACCGGGTGGAGGGCCGCATCCTGCCCGCCGACGTCCCCGGCAAGGAGAGCCGCGTCTACCGCCACCCGCACGGCGTGGTGTGCGTGATCAGCCCGTGGAACTGGCCGCTGCAACTGTCGAACCGGTCCCTGGCCCCGGCCCTGGCCGTGGGCAACGCGGTGGTGCTCAAACCCGCCAGCGACACCCCGGTCACCGGCGGACTGCTGCTCGCCAGGATCCTGGACGAGGCGGGGCTGCCCGCGGGAGTGCTCAGCGTCCTCGTCGGGCGCGGCAGCGAGATCGGCGACCCGGTCGTGCGGCACCCGATCTCGCGGTTCGTCTCCTTCACCGGATCCACCGAGGTCGGTGAGGGCATCCTGCACAAGGCGGGCATCCGCAGGGTCGCGCTGGAGTTGGGCGGCAACGGCCCGCTGGTGGTGCTCGACGACGCCGACCTGGACCGCGCACTCGACGCGGCGCTGTTCGGGTCGTTCTTCCACCAGGGGCAGATCTGCATGCGGGCCAACCGGATCGTCGTCGACGACGCGGTGGCCGACGAGTTCACCGAACGCTTCGTGGAACGGGTCAGCGCACTGCGGTACGGCGACCCCGCCGACCCGCGGACCGCGGTCGGACCCGTCATCAACCACAGCCAACTGGAGGCCGTCCGGGACAAGGTGGAGCGCAGTCGGGCCGCGGGCGCGACCGTCGCGGTGTCCGGTGAGCCCACCGGACCCACCGGACTGGTGCTGCCGCCGCACGTGGTCCTCGGAGACAACAGCGTGGCCACCGCCGCCGAGGAGGTGTTCGGCCCGGTCGCCACGCTGGTGCGCGCCCACGACGAGGAGCACGCGCTCAAACTCGCCAACGACACCGAGCACGGCCTGTCCAGCGCGGTCTTCACCCGCGACGCGGAACGCGGGGTGCGCTTCGCCCAGCGGGTGGAGGCCGGAATGGCGCACGTCAACGACCACCCGGTCAACGACCAGGCCAACACCGCGTTCGGTGGGGAGAAGGCGTCCGGACTGGGCCGGTTCGGCGGAGAGTGGGCGATCGAGGAGTTCACCACCGACCAGTGGGTGAGCGTGCAGCACCGGCCGCGCGCCTACTCGCTGTGACTCCGCCCCGTGACCGGGACGGCCGGACCGCCCCGGTCACGGCTCCTCGGAGCGCGGGGCCGGCTGTGCCGCGGAGTCCGGACCGAAGCGGCGGACACGGCGTGGCAGGCGCGGCATCCGCTGGTGCGGCAGTCGCACGCGCAGTGTCGGCTGGTGGTGGGTCGCCGGGGGAAGGGACTCCTCGCGCAGCGACCGCAGCAGGGCCGCCATCATCAGAAAACCCATGACGAAGAACGGCAGGCCGATGACGGTGACCACCTCCGACAGCGCGTCCAGCCCCGACTGCCCGGTCGCGGCGATCAGCGTCGCCGCGACCACGCCCTCGGTGACCGCCCAGAACACGCGCTGCCGGACCGGGGTCTGCTTCACCTGCTCCGGCGCGGACAGCAGGTCGATCACCAGCGACGCCGAGTCCGACGACGTGGTGAAGAAGATGGCCACGATCAGCACCGCCAGCGCCGACGTCACCGTGGCCAGCGGGAAGTTGTCCAGGAACACGAAGAGCGCGCCGGGGATGTCGTCCTGGACCACGACGGCCTGGACCAGTCCGCCTGGGCCGTCCAGTTCGATGCCGATCGCGGACAGGCCGAACACGCTGAACCAGACGATGGTGAACGCCGTGGGCAGCCCCAGCACCCCCAGGATGAACTCGCGGACCGTGCGTCCCTTGGAGATGCGGGCGATGAAGATGCCGACAAACGGCGACCAGGTGATCGTCCACGCCCAGTAGAACACCGTCCACGTGCCCTGCCAGCCGGTGTTGCCGAAGGTGTCGTTCCAGAACGACAGCGGGACCAGCCAGCTCAGGTAGACCCCCACCATCTCGATGCTTCCCCGGATCAGGTACAGGGTCGAGCCGGTGAACAGGACGAACAGCAGCAGGCCGACCGCGAGGGAGATGTTGATGTCGGAGAGACGCTTGATGCCCCGGTCCAGGCCGAGCGCCACCGAGATCGTCGCGACGACGGTGATCACGGAGATCAGCAGGACCTGCACCGGTTTGCTGAACTCCAGGCCGAACAGTGCCGCCAGTCCGCTGTTGATCTGCAGTGTGCCCAGACCGAGGGAGACCGCGACGCCGAACAGGGTGCCGATGACGGCGAGCGTGTCGATGGCCTTGCCGATCGGCCCGCGGACGCGGTCGCCGAGGAACGGGTAGAAGATTGAGCTCACCCGTAACGGCAGGCCGCGCCGGTAGACGAAGTAGGCGAAGCACAGCGCGGGCAGGCAGAAGATCGTCCAGGTGTGCAGGCCGAAGTGGTAGAGCGTGTAGCCCATGGCCTGGTTGGCGGCGGGAACGCTCTGCGGTTCGACGTTGTTCTGCGGCGGGTTGGCGAAGTGGCTGATCGGCTCGGCGACCCCCCAGAACATCAGGATGGTGCCGATGCCCGCCGCGAACAGCATGGCGAACCAGGTCAGCCTGCTGTAGTCGGGACGGTCCTCCTCCCCGCCCAGTCGGATGCGCCCGTACCGGCTGAAACCGATCCAGACCAGGAAGATCAGGAACGTGGTCACACCCAGGATGTAGAACCAGCCGAGGTTGGTGATGATCCAGGCGGACACCGTGCCGAACAGCACGTCGACGGGGGCGGTGAAGAGGATGGAGGCTCCGACGAACAGGACCGTCAACGCCACGGAGACGGAGAAGATGACGGGGTCCGTACGCAATCCCAGTTTGTGCAGCAGATACATCTGGTTTCGCCTCCTCGGGCCGGGTGACCGGGCAACCCGGTTCTCGGACGGGGAGTCGGCCGGCAGGCCCGTTCTCAGCGGAAGCCCCGCCGCATACACACCGTGATCATCGCACGCACAGAATGTGAAGGCACGTTTCGCTTCCGGAGAAGTCGTGCGTTGGTTCCGGTGAGAGAACCAGGTCAGGACGCTTACTGCCCGACGGAGGCGAAGATGCACATACGGCCCGCCCGCGGGGCAGACCAACGAGGCCGCTCCCGTGGACGGGCCGCGTGGCCCGGAATCAGGAGGCGGGCTTGATGTTGTGGTTGCGGTGGAAGACGTTGTCGGGGTCGTAGTGGGCCTTCACCCGGGCCAACCGCCGGTAGTTCTCGAGGCCGAAGCCCGCGATGGTCCGCTGTTCGCCCTCGTCGCCGATGAAGTTGAGGTAGACCGAGCCGATCGACCACGGCTGCATGTCGGCGCAGGTGCTGTGCGCCCACCGGATGGCCCGTTCGTCGTCGGCCGGGTCGTCCCACAGGCCGAAGGGGTGCACCACCCACGCGGCGTGCCGCCACGGCACCGGGTAGTCGGTCGGCCCCCGCGACACGGTGCCGCCCTGGGGCGCCAGCACGTGCTGCGACGGCGACGGGACGATCATTCGCTCGGCCCCCGCGCAGAACCGGTCCACCGCCTGGTCGGGAAGCGCGGTCAGATGCTCGGCCGACCAGTAGTTGCGGTAGCCGGGCGGGTCGTCGAGCATGCACTGCAGATCGGCGTAGGCCATCTCGGCGGTCATCTCGGCGGCGTGGCCCAGTTCCGTCATCGGCCGGATGGCGGCCAGCCCCTCCTCCTCGCCGCCGGTGTAGACGACCAGGGCCGCGCACGCCAGACGGCCGACCAATCGCTGCGGGACGAAGTCATCGGGCGGTGCGGTGAGGTAGAGGACGCCGCCGCCCACGTCGTCGGTCGAGGACCCGATGAAGTCGCGGTAGGCGCGCACCACCTCGGGTCCGGCCTCGGCGTCCCACAGCAGCAGGGACACGGTCACCGACGGCAGTTCGTGCAGGCGCAGGGTGATCGACGTGGCGATACCGAAGTTGCCGCCGCCGCCGTGCAGCGCCCAGAACAGTTCCGGGTTCTCGGAGTCGGAGGCGCGCACGATGCTGCCGTCGGCCGTCACCAGTTCGGCGTCGATCAGGTTGTCGCAGGCCAACCCGAACCTGCGATCCAGCCAGCCGTTGCCGCCGCCCAGGGTGAGGCCGCACACCCCGGTCGTGGACACCCGGCCGCCGGTGGTGGCCAGGCCGTGGGGCTGGGCGGCGCGGTCGAGGTCGCTCATGAGCGCGCCACCGCCGACCCGGGCGGTCCGCGCCTCGGGATCGACCGTGACCTCGTTCATCATCCGCAGGTCGACGACGATGCCTCCGTCGGTGAGCGCTTTGCCCGCGACGCTGTGGCCGCCGCCGCGGACCGCGATCTCCAGGCCGTGGCTGCGTCCGAACCGCACCGCCCTGACGACGTCGTCGACGTTGGCGCACTGGGCGATGACTCTCGGACGGAGGTCGATCATCGTGTTGAAGACCGTGCGGGCCTGCGCGTAGTCGGGATCGCCGGGTTCGAGGATCCGCCCGGCGAAACCGGTGCGGAGCTCGGTGAGCGCGGTGTCGGTGAGTGCCGTGTTGTTGAGTTGGGTCATGAGGACCTCCCGGTCGGTACGGGTCAGACCGGAGGCATCGGGACTCCGGTCCACGGTGAGGCCCCGATCGAGGTCTCCGCCGCCCTGGTTCGGACCCGAACTGCAAAAAGACTAGAAGCCCGCGCCGATGCTGCCAACACTCTTTTGTCCATGGTTCCCCAGGTAATTGTTTATGTAATTTGCGGAGGAAATTTTTGTCAGAGTTTCCAATTTTCTGTGTTGGGGATTGGACACTTCCGCATCGGGGCGAAGGGGGCGGCGGCGCTGCTCGGCGTGGGCGTCAGCACTGGTCAGCCGTGCTGATACGGCGAAGAGGAGTGATGCGGTGGTCCGGTCGGCCGGGTGGGGCGGAAGGGTGCGCCGCACACCAGGGGAAGCCCGCGGTTTCTGTGGGACGGACGGAAAACCGCCGTCCCTCACCGCACCCGGTAACCCACCCTGGGAATGGTCTCGATGAGTTGCGGTTCGCCCGGTCTGCGGCGCAGGCCGCGTATGGTGACGCGCACGACCGTGGTGAACGGGTCGGTGTTCTCGTCCCACACCCGTTCAAGCAGGGGCTCGGTGGACACCGGCGCGCCCCCCGCGCTCAGCGGCTCCTGGAGCAGCCCGAACTCCTTGGGTGACAGGGAGACGTCGCGTCCGTCCCGCGACACCCGGTGGTACCGCGTGTCCAACCGCACCCCGGAGCGCTCCAGCACGGGCGGGACGAGCCGGTCCGGGCGGCGCGCCAGAGCCCGCACCCGGGCGGCGAGCTCGTCGGAGACGAACGGCTTGGGCGGGTGGCCGTCGGCGCCGCCGGGCTCAGCGGTGCGCGTTCAGCGCGAGCACCGAGACCAGGTCGTAGGCGACGTGCGCGGCGGCGGTCGCGGTGATCTGGGCGTGGTCGTAGGCGGGGGCGACCTCGACGACGTCGGCGCCGACCAGGTTGCAGGTGGCCAGGCCGCGCAGGATCTCCAGGAGTTCCCGGCTGGTCAGGCCGCCCGCCTCCGGGGTGCCGGTGCCGGGCGCGTGCGCGGGATCGAGGACGTCGATGTCCACCGACACGTACAGCGGCCGGTCGCCGATCCGCTGGCGCAGCATGTCGACGACCTCGTCCACGCCGCGGCGCATCACGTCGGCGGAGGTGAGGATGCCGAACCCGAAGCGGCGGTCGTCTTCCAGGTCCTTCTTGCCGTAGAGGGGGCCCCGGGTGCCCACGTGCGCGATGGCCTCGGTGTCCAGGATCCCCTCCTCCACGGCACGGCGGAAGGGGGTGCCGTGCGTGTAGGGTTCGCCGAAGTAGGTGTCCCAGGTGTCCAGGTGCGCGTCGAAGTGCAGCAGCGCGACCGGGCCGTGGACGCGGTGCACCGCGCGCAGCAGCGGCAGTGCGATCGTGTGGTCTCCGCCGAGGGTGACCACCCGGGTGCCCCGGGACAGCAGGTGGCTGACCGAGTCGTCGACGGTCTCGATCGCGTCACCGATCGCGAACGGGTTGACCGCGATGTCGCCGCCGTCGGCCACCTGGACCTCGGCGAACGGGGAGACGTCCAGGCCGGGGTGGTAGGGGCGCAGCAGTCTGCTGGCCTCCCTGATGGCGGCCGGGCCGAACCGGGCCCCCGGGCGGTAGGACACCCCCGTGTCGAAGGGGATGCCGACCACGGCGATGTCGGTCCGTTCCACCTCGTCGGCGCGGGGCAGGCGGGCGAAGGTCGCCGGTCCCGCGAACCGGGGGACCCGGCTGGAGTCGGTGGGGCCTGTCGGAGCACTCACGGGCTACCGCCTTCCATACTGTCGGACCGGATGCGCGACTCTGGGGAGCGGTCCTTGGCGCGCTGTCGGAAACGCAGGTCAAGGCCACGAACACCATAGACTCGGGATGAGCGCCGAGCAGGTGGGCGCCGCACCCCGCCATTCCGCAGTTCTTGGACGAAACAGCCACTTGTCTGCCGCACTCCGCCACGATGGCGCACCGGACCCCCAGACCGTGCCGCTTCGGGCGATCCTCACCCGCCGCGATCTCGCGCTGGACACGCTCGTGCCCGCCTCCCCCGACGCGGGGGTGCGCTGGGCCACGGTCAGCGAACTCGTTGACCCCACCCCCTACCTGCTGGGCGGGGAACTGCTGCTGACCGCCGGAACGAATCTGCCGGAGGATCCCGACACGCTCGACCGGTACGTGTCGACACTGCTCGCAGCGGAGGTCACCGCTCTCGGGTTCGGGGTGACCCCCGTGTACGACGCCGTCCCCGCCGCTCTCGTCGAGCGCTGCCGGGTCCACGGCCTTCCGCTGCTGTTGGTTCCACGTGAAACACCGTTCGTGGCGGTCAGCCAGGCGGTGGGTGAGGAGTTGGAGCACCGGCGTCTGGCGGACCAGCGCCGGTTCGTCTCCGCTGGTCGTGCCCTGACCAGGGCCGCGGTCGGCAACACCCCGGTGCAGGGGGTGCTGGAGACCCTCAGCAGCGTGCTGGGCTGCTGGACGACACTGATCGGTGCCCGCCCACTGGGCCGTGCCGGTCGGGTGCCGACACTCTCCGCGGAGACGGGAGAACTGGTCGGCAAGGTGGGCGCCGCGGGCGGTCCGCTCAGCGCCAAGATCCAGGTCTCTCCGGATCGGGTGGTGCTGCACGCGGTCGGGGAGCACACCCGCGAACGGTCGGTGCTGCTGTTGGGGCGCCCGGAACCGCTGGACGCCACCGACCGTGCGATTCTGGGCACCGCCGTGGCGCTGCTGGGACTGCTGTCACGGTCGCAGTCGGCCGTGGTCGACGACGCTGGACGCCTCGCGGCCCGGCTGCTGTTGTCCGGTTCCGAGCCCGACACGGCCTCGTTCCCGCCACTTCGGGCCCTGCTGTCCGGCGGGGACAGAACCGACGTGTTCCGGGTGCTGCACGCGCGGTGGACGGGCCGAGGAGCGCGGCCGACCGCCTCACCGACACTGTTTCGCACCCGCCTCGTCGACGACACGGGCACGTCGGTGCGGGCCGTACTGGCCGACCAGGGCAGCCGGGAGGAGCACCTGGCCCTGTTGGACGAGTTGCGCGCGTCCGGCTGGCTGGCGGCGGTGAGCGGTCCGGTCTCCGGCACCGGACTGGCGACGGCGGACCGGCAGGCCGCGGCCCTCCTGGTGCGTGCGCACGCGACGGACCGTCCGCTGCTCCCCGACGAGGCGCCGGATCCGTTCGACACGCTGTTCGAGCGGGAGGCGGCGCGCACGGCGGCGCGGACGCTGCTGGGGCCGCTGGCAGGCCCCGGCGAGACCGCCCGAACCCTGCGCGCGACACTGCGCGCCTGGCTGGCCCGCCACGGAAGCTGGGATCGCGCCGCCGCCGACCTGGGAGCGCACCGCAACAGCGTCCGCTACCGGATCGGCCGTATCGAACGTGACCTCGGCGTCGACCTGTCCGACCCGGAGCAGCGGATGCGCCTGTGGTTCGCCCTGTCCCGCTTCGACGAGGACGCCCCGTGACCACGTGTCGTGCGTAGCCTCCGGCGGCTGCCGCCGATGCCGGAAAAGCCGGGTTCTCTTGGCGTAATGCCGTACGGAGACGCAGTCAGTGCCCGTCCGGGCGGTCTCGGTGAAGGCTGGGGCCGATGGAGCCGTTACAGCCGGGAGAGCCGGAGCGGATCGGCCCCTACCGGTTGGCGGGCCGTCTGAGCACGGGCGGGATGGGGCAGGTGTTCCTCACCCGGTCGCCGGGGGGGCAGGCCGGTGGTGGTCAAGGTCATCCGCCCCGAATACGCCTCCGACGTCGGGTACCGGGCCCGGTTCGCCCGCGAGGTCGACGCCGCCCGTCGGGTGGGCGGCTTCCACACCGCCCAGGTCGTCGACGCCGACCCCACCGCAGAACCGCCGTGGATGGCCACCGCCTACGTTCCCGGTCCCTCCCCGCAACGGGCGGTGCAGGAGCGGGGGCCGTGGACCGGGACGCCGTGCGCGCCCTCGCCGTGGGACTGGTCGAAGGACTGGCCGCCATCCAGGAGGCCGGCCTGGTCCACCGCGACCTCAAACCCGGCAACATCATCCTGGCCGCGGACGGGCCGCGCATCATCGACTTCGGCGTCACCCGGCCGCTGGACGCCAGCACCCTCACCGAAAGCGGCGTGTCGGTGGGCACCCTGGCCTACATGTCCCCCGAGCAGGTGGAGGAGCGTCCGGCGGTACCGGCCAGTGACGTGTTCTCCCTCGGCACCGTACTGGCGTTCGCCGCCACCGGAAGGTGCCCGTTCGCGGCCGACTCGATGGCCGGGACCGTGATGCGCATCATCGGTCCCCCTCCAGAACTGCCGGAACTCTCCGACGACCTGCGACGGCTGGTCCACAACTGCTGGACGCGCCAGCCCGAGCGGCGGCCCACCACAACCGATCTCCTGGCCTGGCTCGACGCGGATCGGGCCCGCGTCGACTGGCCGCCGCCCCACATCGGGGACCTGATCGAGGGCGAGGCGACGGGAGAGCCGGACCACTTCCGGCACGGTGCCGGTGCCCTTCCCGAACCGGACCCGCCCGGGCGGTCCTCACCCGATCGGAGGGGGAAACGTCAGAGGCTGCTCGGAGCGGCCGTGGCGGTGCCCGTCGTCGTGCTTGTGGCGGTCCTGCTCGTCTGGCTCTGGAGACCGCTCGTCGTGGCCGTCTCGGGAGTGGACCTGACCGCTCCCTCCAACGCCCCGGTGAACAGCCCCGTGCTGGGTGACCCCCTCGTCATCGACCTCGAACAGCAGGTCTTCCCGGTGGCGTTCGCTCCGGACAGCTCTGTGCTGGCCAGCGGTCATCCCGATGGCACGGTGCGGCTGCGGGACGCCGGAAGCGGCGAGCCCGTGACCGTCCTGGAGGGGCACGCGAACCTGGTGAACTCCCTGGCGTTCGCTCCGGACGGGACCGTGCTGGCCAGCGGCAGCGAGGACGGTACGGTCCGACTGTGGCCGCTGGAACCCGTCACGGACTGACCGTGGCGGAGCACCGGGATCAGGAACGCGGAGGCGTGTCCTCGCCCAGGACGGCGAGCAGGCGCTCCCGGTCGGCTCGGCGCATCCCCGCGACCACCTGCTGGTAGGAGTGCCGGAGCATCTCCAGCAGTTCGTCGTCGGGAACCGTGCCGTCGAGGACGACGGTGTTCCAGTGCCGCTTGTTGGTGTGGTAGCCGGGGATCACGGCGGGAAACTCGGCGCGCAACTCCAGGGCGAGGTCGGGGTCGCACTTGAGTGTCACGAACGGAATCCCCTCCCGATTGCGCTCGCCGAGCAGCGCGAACATCTTGCCCGCCACCTTGTACACCAGAGTGCCGGGACCGAACGGTTCGGTCTCGACGGCTTCGGGAAACCACAGTGCGGCGTCGATGAACTGCTGCGGAGTCATGGCGGGATCTCCTCGGCTGGTCTGCGGTGACGGTGTCCCCCGGCATCGTGGCATCCGGCGGTGACATTCCGCGCCGGGCACGAGGCCGCGGAACACCCCAGCGACTCACCTCTCGGAGCGGTGGACAACCACCAGGGAGTCGACCGCGGTGCGCGGCCCCTCGTCGGCAACCTCCCGGTCCACCTGTTCGGCGCGTTCGACGCGCACGGCGACGCGTTGCTCGGCGGCGATCTCGGTCACGGCCATGGCGATGTCCTGCGCAACGTGCAGGATCTCCGGGATCTGCGGGCCGCCGACACCGCGGGTGAGGTTGTCGAGGGCGTGTCCGACACTCACCAGCCGTCCCCCGGGCGCGAGCGACCGTACGGCCTCGGTGAGCGCGCGCCGCCAGTCGGCGGGCGGCAGGTGCAGGTAGGAGAGGAGAACCAGGTCGTAGCCCTCGGGGCGGGGCGAGGGGGCGCGGGCGTCGGCGCGCAGCCATTCCACCCGAACACCGCGCTCCCGGGCGATGCGCCTGCCCCGCTCCACCGCCACCGAGGAGAAGTCGCAGGCCGTGACCTGCCAGCCCCGCTCGGCGAGCCACACCGCGTTGCGCCCCTCACCCGCGGCGACGTCCAACGCCCACCCCGGCGGCAGGCCGGCGACCACCTCGACGACGAACCGGTTCGGCTCCGCACTCCACACCAGTTCTCGCTCCGCGTAGCGGCGATCCCAGTCACGTGCGTCCATGACACCTCCCCCTTCCCGGCGGCTCGGAGCGGCCCTCGGTCCCGCGTCAATTCTCGACGGAACCGAGGGCGGAGGCCACGGTGGCTTCCGCGGAACGGCGAGTACGGCGGGAGGCCCGGCGTGTCCGCCCCGGTCGGCACCCCGGCCGAGCCGCGGCCCCGGCGTCCGGTCCCACCCGGTGGAAGGGGCCGGCCGCCCGCCGGTCCGGGAGCGCCCGGAACAGCCGCCGGGCGGGATGGGTCCCACCCCTCCGGCTGGTGGGGTGCGTCGCCCCGGACAGCGGGCAGCCCCGCGTCAGGGCGGGCCGCCTCAGCTCACGAGCGGGGCCGCGACCGCCGGGCCGGACGCGGCGCCGAGCAGGCGGGCGAGGGAGAGTCCGCGGTCCCGGCCCGAGCCGGGGCGAGCCAGAAACCGCGGACCCAGGCCCCTCCACCGGGTAGCGTGGTCCCGGTC
The DNA here is from genome assembly GCF_003574835.2 of Thermobifida halotolerans. Lineage (NCBI taxonomy): Bacteria > Bacillati > Actinomycetota > Actinomycetes > Streptosporangiales > Nocardiopsidaceae > Thermobifida > Thermobifida halotolerans. Next base: position 4,689,044 of record NZ_CP063196.1, read on the forward strand.
AGACGCGCCCGCGGCACTCCTCTGCGATGTCCGGAGTAACAGTCGGTCCTCCGCCGCTTCCCGGCCGCCCCGAGGGCGGAGGCCACCCGGTGGCCTTCGTGCAGGACGCGGGGCGGCGAGCGGGCGGGAGGTCCACGTGTCCGTTCCGATCGACGGATCGGTCGAGCCGCGCTTCGCCGCGGTCCGCGACGTTCTGGCCGACCTGGTGGAGACCGGCAAGGAGACCGGGGCCGGGGTGTCGGTCTGGCACCGGGGACGCGAAGTGGTCGGACTGAGCGCGGGATGGACCGACGCGGCGCGCTCTCGACCATGGCGCCGTGACACCCTGGTCAACGTCTTCTCCGTGGGCAAGCCGCTCGCCGCACTGGCGGCACTCGTCGCGTTCGCCCGTCGGAAGGTGGACCTGGACACTCCCGTGGCGCGGCTGTGGCCCGACTACGCGGCAGCGGGCAAGGAGCGCACGACACTGCGTCAGATGCTGGCCCACCAGGCAGGCCAACCGGCGTTCCCGGCCTCCGCAGCCGGAGTCGGCGCCCTCGACGACGCGGGCCTGCGCGCGGCCCTGGCGGCGGCCGCGCCCGAACACCGCCCCGGCGCGGGGGTCGCCGAGCACGCCCTCACCTACGGACACCTGCTCGACGGCGCGGTCCGCGGAGCGGTCGGAGTCCCGTTGGCCGGGGTGTTCGCCGAGACCGTGCCGGAACGGCCGGGGTCCGGCCTGTGGTTCGGTGTGCCGGAGGAGTCACTGCACCGCGTCGCTGATCTGGAGGTGGGAACCCCGCACTGGACGGCGGACTACCTGGCGGACCCGGACTCGTTGCCCGCACGCGCCCTGACGGTGCCGCACGGAGTGCTGCACACGGGCTTCCTCAACAGCACCGCATGGCGCCGCGCGTCGTTTCCCGCTGTGGGCCTGCACGCGAGCGCGTCCGCGCTCGGGGCGTTCTACGCCTCCCTCACCGACGGCGAGGGGCCGGTCGCACGTCTGCTGGGACCGGCCCTGCACGCCGAGTACCTGTCCCCCCAGGCCCGTGGTGTCGACGGGTTCGTGGGAAGGGACACGGTCTGGACCCTGGGCTTCCAGCGGGACGACGAGTCGGTGGGGATGGGCGGCATCGGCGGGAGCGCCGCGTGGTGGTCCTTCCGCCACGGCTACGCCCTGGCGTACCTCACCCGCCGGATGGCCGACCACTCCCGGGTGGCGGCGATCGCGGACGAGGTGGAGAAAGCGCTGGGCGCGTGAGCGACCGACCCCGGGCCCCGGTGGCGTGCCGACCGACACCGCGACGGATGCGGACAACCGGGCACGTGTCCCGCACCGGCCGCGGCCGGGATCCCGGCCGCCTGGCAGGCCCTACAACGCCGAACGCAGGTCTCGAAGACCGATGTTCTCGCTGGTCGGGGTGGCGGGACTGGAACCCGCGGCCTCTTCGTCCCGAACGAAGCGCGGCGCGGCCCGGGCAGTGCAGTGGGTGTGGCGGGCGCGTCCGTCCTGGTATGCCGTTGACCGGGGTTGCCCGGGGCGGTTGCGGTACTTCGCTGCTGTACTTCTGCGTCGCGGTATCAGACACCGAAGGCAACCGGAACGCTGGCACCGGTGTGATCCCTGTCGGGACGTCCTCAAGGGGACCAAGACGTCCTTTCACCGACGAGGTCCCAAGAGCGGGTCAGTTCGCCTCAGCCGAGATGGGGGACCCCTGTCCGTGCTGAGTGCGTGCTGGACACGTAGACGCTTGGGGTGCATGGACAGCGCGTCGAGCTCGCCACGCGGAACCCAGCGCACAAGGGTGGACTCGCTGCTGACCGTCAGGACACCACCGATCGGCCGCCCCCGGAAGCAGATGTTGGACTGCCGTCGGACCTCGCCGTCGTCGTAGGCGATGATGTGCCGCGGGTCGGTGTAGGTGCCCACCAGGCCGGTGATCTCGATGTCGATCCCGGTCTCCTCCCGGGTCTCACGCACGGCGGTCTCGGGCAGGCTCTCGGTCACTTCCATGACGCCTCCAGGCAGTGCCCACAGACCGTTGTCGACGCGCTGCTGCATCAGCAGTCGTCCCTCCGCGTCGAACACGGCGGCACTGGCGGCCACGACCGTGCTGTTGGGCACGGGCGCGGCGGGATCGTCGTAGTACTCGGTACGGGCCACGGCGGTCGCTTCCGGATCGGGGCAGCCGTCTTCCAGACCGCGTCGAAGCTCTCCGCATAGGTGGTGAAGAGCCCCGGGGCGTGGCCGTTGCGGAGGTGGAAGACGGGATTGGCGTAGGCGGTCGCCCCGTAGACGTGGGTGTTGGCGAGCAGTTCGTCGTCGGCGCGGTAGACGGAGTTGTACAGGACCGTGGAGTGCTGGGCCACCTCGATTCCCTTGGCACCGACCAGTGGGGCGTAGTGCAGACGGGCCAGGCGACACCGCGACTCGATGCCGTGTCCGAAGCGCTCCTCCCCGCCCCGCACCCGCACGGCCTCGCTGTCCGGGGCGCCTATGAGAACGCGGACTCGGCATCCGGCCGCCGCCCTGGCACGTAACAGGTCGTTCCAGTCGGGTATCTGCTCGTGGAGGAAGAGCGCCGCGTAGACCAGGACCTCGATGGCCTCCTGAGCCCGCTCGAACATCGAACGCCACGTCCCAAGAGGGACGTCCGACCGGCGGGCGTAGACCGCCACCAGTTCCTCGTGCGTCACCGAGCCGTTCCTGGTCTTCGTCCTCAACGAGGGCCAGAGGTGGGCAGCATCCTTTCCCAGGACCAGGGCTGCGGTATGGGCGTTGCTTCTGTGGGGAACCCGGCCGGTGCTGATCCACCGTTCCACCGTCTTCGGATCGATCCCCAGGGCCTCGGCGAGAGAACGCGCCGTGTGTCCGGCTTCGGTCATCGCGGAGCGCAGACGCTCATTGGGCGTGGGGACGTTGTACCGCACCCGGAGTGGCGATCGAGTGTTTTCCACAGATTGTGGACAGAGGATGGCTGTCGGAACGGTTCGACCTGCCTGTCCGCCTCTTGCTCCGCTTCTCCGGCCACGCTTTCCCCAAGGGTCCTTCTCTGGAAGGCGGCAGAGGGACGGTGACAGGCGCACGGGCTGCGGCATTCGCACAAGACGTTGATGGTCGAGGTGCGGACGCCGGAGGTGCTGCCGCATGAGCGGCGCGGTCACCGGATGGACGGGATCGGCGCGGCCCACACGCGCGTCACGCCGGGGACGCGGGAGGAGTTGAAGGGGGCGTTGACCGAGCGGTAGGAGGCGGCGTTGGACGCGCGGTTGGCGTTGTCTCCTGGCTTTCCGGTAGGCCTCACAACGCCGAACGCCGGCCCGAAGGACCGGCGTTCTTGCTGGTCGGGGTGGCGGGATTTGAACCCACGACCTCTTCGTCCCGAACGAAGCGCGCTGCCAAGCTGCGCTACACCCCGAAGCACCGTTGTCAGTCTAGCGGACACTGAGGGGTGTTCGCACAACGGTTGTCGCCGGGGGACACGGGCTTGTCCGTGCGGCCCGGGACGGTGGCCGAGGATGGCGGTACGGGCGAGACCGTGTCCCCCGGAACCGGTCAGGGAACGAGGATCGCCCGGCCGCCCGGAATCCGGCCCGCGTCCAGGTCGGCCAGGGCGTCGAGCGCCGAGTCCAGGGGGTAGGTGCGGGTGCGCAGCGTGACCCTGCCGCGCGCCGCCAGCGTCATCAGCTCATCCAGGTCGTTGTAGGTGCCCACCAGGTTGCCGACGATGTTGATCTCGCGGGAGATGATGTCGATCGTGGGCACGTCGACGTGGCCGCCGTAGCCGATGACGAAGTAGCTTCCGGTGTCGCGGGTCATCGCCACGCCGTCGGCCTCGGTGCCGTTCTCGCCCACGAAGTCGAAGACGACGTGCGCGCCCTTACCCGAGGTGATGTCGAGCACCGCGTTCACCTGGCCGCCGTCGGAGCGTACCGTGTGGTCGGCGTTGAGCTGGGACGCCAGTTCCAGGGCCGCGACGGACCGGTCCACCACGGTGATCTCCGCGGCCGTCAGCGCCTTCAGCGACTGCAGGCCGATGTGGCCGAGCCCGCCCGCCCCGATCACCACCGCGTGCGTGCCCGGGTACAGCAGCGGGACGGCCTTGCGCACCGCGTGGTAGGCGGTCAGACCGGCGTCGGCGAGCGCGGCCACATCCGCGGGTGCCAGGTCCGGGGCGAGTTTGACCACCGCGCGCGCGTTGCTGAGCAGCAGGTCGGCCATTCCACCGTCGGTGTCGATGCCGGGAAACGCGGAGTTCTCGCAGTGCGAGTCGTCGCCGGCCCGGCACGCGCGGCACAGTCCGCAGGTGACCAGCGGATGCAGGATCACGGTGTCGCCGGGGGCGACGTTGCTGACGGCCGAGCCGACCTCGCGGACGGTCCCGGCGTTCTCGTGGCCGATCGTGTACGGCAGCGAAACCCCGCTCTTCTCGGCCCACTGGCCCTCGACGATGTGCAGGTCGGTGCGGCACACCCCCGCCGCGTTCACCTCGACCAGCACGTCCAGTGGCCCGGTCACGACGGGTCCGGGCACCTGGTCGATCGACGGCGGTTCCCCGTACCGGTGTACTCGGACTGCGCGCATGGGTCCCTCCCGAAGACACGGCCGAACTCTTGTGGTCTGCGTCATTTGGCCGGCCGCGGATGGCGGCCACGGTCAGGGGGCGTGATCGCCTGCCGATGACCCTGGTGGGCTGCGCCCGGGGCGGAGGGGCGGTGATGCGGGTTCAGGCGCAGTGCGATCATCGTGATGTCGTCGTGCCCGGCGACGGGAAGGTCGGCGAGCAGACGGTCGCAGAATTCGTCGAGGGGAGCGTCCGCCATCGACGCGCAGTGGCGGGCCAGTCGCTCCAGGCCGACGTCGAAGTGCTCGTCGGAGTGTTCCACCAGGCCGTCGGTGTAGAGCAGCAGGGTGCTGCCCGGCGGCAGCGGCTCCACGGCACTGGTACGCGGGTGTTCGGCGTCCAGTCCGAGGAGGAGGTCGTGGGAGTCCTCCAGGAAGCGGGTGCTCCCGTCGGGGAGGACCAGCAGTGGGGGCGGGTGTCCGGCCACGGAGTAGGTCATCTGCCACCGGCCGCTGTCGTCCTGCTCGATACGGGCGAGGATGCAGGTCGCGGTCCCCTCGTACTCTCCGGATCTCTCCACCGCGCTGTCCAGGCGGCGCAGCACGTCCCGGGGTTCGGCCGGACGGTCGATGGTGAGGGCGCGGAGCATGTTGCGCAACTGGCTCATGGCGATGGCGGCGGTCAGGTCGTGTCCGGCGATGTCGCCGATGGCCAGCATGGCGGAGTCGTCCACCGTGAAGGCGTCGTACCAGTCGCCTCCCACGTGGGAGGCGGTCGGGCTGGGCTGGTAGCGGCCGACGATGGACATGCCCGGAATCTCCGGCAGGTTGCCGAGGAAACTTCGTTGCAGGGCCAGGGCCACGCGCTGGGTGCGCTGGAACTCCGCGATGGTGCCGATGGCGGGTTCCAGATGGCCGAACAGACCGGTGAGCAGGTCGACGTCGTTCTGGTCGATCGGTTCGCGGTCACCGCAGGCGGCCGCGGTCAGCACGGCGACTGCCGCGCCCTCGACGACCAGGGGCAGGACGATCACGCTGTTGGCCCCGACCCGGGCCAACCACCGCACGCTGTCGGCGGGGAGAAAGCCCGGCGGCGGCCGTCCCGGCGGGAACGTCCTGTGGAACGGGCGGTTCTGCTGGATCGCGTGAACGAACGCGCTGTCGGGGGCGAAGATCTCCTTGCGGCGCGGTGGCAGGTCGGAAAGACCCGGCCGGTGGGCCACGGCGACGCGCTCGGCCGCGAACGGGGCGCCGGCGGGCCGCAGCGCGGGATCGGGGATCAGGTAGATGGAGCACGCGTCGGCCAGATCCGGGACGATCACGTGGGCCAGTGCGGTGAGTGTGTCGTCCATCTGCGTGGCGTCGGCGATGGCGGCGGAGGCGCGGGCGAACAGGTCCCTGCGGCGCTGTTCCCGCCACTGCTGTTCGACGTCGGTACAGGTCCCGGTCCACTCGACCACGACGCCGTTCTGCCGCACCGGGACGGCACGGGTGCGGAAGTGCCGGTAGGTGCCGTCGCGCTGCCGGACCCGGAAGGTGTGCTCGAAGAGGTCGGGCACCTGCTCGACGGCCTGTGACCAGGCCAGTACCAGTGCGGGCCGGTCGTCGGGGGCCACGGCGTCCAGCCACCCGTAGCCCCGGTACTCCTCCGGTCTCTGTCCGGTGGCCTCCTGCCAGCCCCGGTTCAACTCCACAGCGCCGTCGACGGCCGAGGCGCTCCACTCGATCGGTCCTCCGGCCCGCACCAGGCTGGCGTAGCGCTGGAAGGCGAGGTCACGCTGTTCGATGCCGACCTGGTCGGTGACCTCCGACACCAGCACCAGAACCCCGCTCTCGCCGTTCTCCAGGAGGACCGGGGAGAAACTGGTGTCGAAGTAGCGTTCCCGGCGGCCGGTTTCGGGATAGTCCGCGGTGATCGGGGCGTCGGGCAGAAAGGCGGGCTCGCCCGTGGTCATGACCCGGTCGAGCAGGACGGCATACCCCGGCTGGGGCAGATCGCTGAAGGCCGTGTGGAAGGGCTGGTCCAGCGGCCTGTCACCGAACACGGATCGGTGGACGGCGTTGGTGTAGACCAGTCGGTGGTCGGGGCCGCGTGTGACCGCCACCCCGACCGGCGCCTGGTCGAACGCTTTCAACGTCAGGCCGCTGAGTTGGACGTTGCTACCGCTGCTCGTGTCTGTCCGTGGCCTTTTGCCCACAGGCACCCCCCATCTCCTGGGACAAACAGCGCTCTGTCTGCATGTATGCCTCGACTGAGGAGATCTATGCGTGCCTGCCCCGGGCGGGGACGGACCACGCACGGGAGCGTGTGGTCTCCGGACACGGCGGAAGCGGGAGCACAGGGTCGGGGAACCACAGCCGCTCCCGGTGCGGGATAGCGCCGAACGCTGCTCAGGACAGGCGCAGGGCGATCAGCGCGATGTCGTCGTTTCCGGTGATGGGGAGTTCGGTGAGCAGTCGGTCGCAGAACTCGTGGAGGGGTTCGCGCGCGAGTGGCGCCGAGTGGCGGGCCAGTCGCTCCAGGCCGATGTCGAGGGACTCGTGGGGGTGCTCCACCAGGCCGTCGGTGTAGAGCAGCAGGGTGCTGCCCGGCGGCAGCGGCTCCACGGCACTGGTACGCGGGTACTCGGTGTTCAGTCCGAGGAGGAGGTCGTGGGAGTCCTCCAGGAAGCGGGTGCTCCCGTCGGGGAGGACCAACAGGGGCGGCAGGTGTCCGGCCACGGAGTAGTTCACCTGCCAGTGGCCGTCGCCGGTCGGTTCGACGCGGGCGAGGACGCAGGTCGCCGTCCCGCGGTACTCCCCGGATTTCTCCACCGCGCTGTCCAGGCGGCGCAGCGCCTCCTGAGGTTTCTCCGGACGGTCGACGGCGAAGGCGCGGAGCATGTTGCGCAACTGGCTCATGGCGATGGCGGCCGACAGGTCGTGTCCGGCGACGTCGCCGATAGCCAGCATGACGGAGTCGTCCACCGTGAAGGCGTCGTACCAGTCGCCGCCCACCTCCGCGGCGCTCGGGCTGGGCTGGTAGCGGCCGACGACGGGCATGCCCGGAACCGTGGGCGGTTGACTGAGAAGGCTGCGTTGCAGGGCCAGGGCCACGCGCTGGGTGCGTTGGAACTCCGCGGCGATGTCGACGGCGGGCCGCACGTGGTCGAGTATGTCGGTGAGCAGGTCGACGTCGTCCTGGCTGATCGGTTCGCGGTCACCGCAGACAGTCGCGGTCAGCACGGCGGCCACCGCGCCCTCGACGACCAGGGGCAGGACGACGAAGCTGTTGACCCTGGTCTCGCGCAGCCAGCGCACGGTGTCGGCCGGAAGGAAGTCCGACGGTATCTCCTCCGGGAGAGACGTCTTGTGCAGCGGACGGCGTTCCCGGACAGCGTGGACGAACAGGCTGTCCGGGGAGAAGCGGTCCTTGCGGTGCGGCGGCGGGGCCGGGAGGTGCGACCGCTGGACCACGGCGACGCGCTCGACGACGAACGGGGCTCTGGCGGTCCGGAGCGCGGAGTCCGGAACCAGGTAGAAGGTGCATGTGTCGGCCAGTTCCGGGACGATCGCGTGGGCCAGCGCGTCGAACATGTTGTCGATCCGGGTGGCTTCGGAGGTGGCGGCGGAGGCGCGGGCGAGCAGGTCCCTGCGGCGCTGTTCCCGCCACTGCTGTTCGATGTCGGCGCAGAAGCCCGTCCACTCGACCACGACGCCGCCCTTGCGTACCGGGACGGCACGCGCGTAGAAGTGCCGGTAGGTGCCGTCGCGCTGCCGGACCCGGAAGGTGTGCTCGAAGAGGTCGGGCACCTGGTCGACCGCCTGTGACCAGGCCAGTACCAGTGCGGGCCGGTCGTCGGGGGCCACGGCGTCCAGCCACCCGTACCCCAGGTACTCCTCCGGTTTCTGTCCGGTGATCTCCTCCCAGCCGCGGCTCAACTGTACGGTGCCGTCGGTGGCCGAGGCGCTCCACTCCACCACCGCTCCGGCCCGCACCAGGCTGGCGTAGCGCTGGAAGGCGAGGTCACGCTGTTCGGCGTTGACCCGGTCGGTGACCTCCGACACCAGCACCAGAACCCCGGACTCCCCGTCCTCCAGGGAGACCGAGGAGAGGCTGACACTGAAGTAGCGCTCCCGCGGTCCACCCCCGGGGTAGTCGGCGGTCATGGGCGCATCGGGCAGGAACGCGGACTCGCCCGTGTTCATGACGCGGTCGAGCAGCAGGGCATAGCCCGACTGGGCCAGGTCGCCGAAGGTCGCCAGGAAGGGTTTGCCCAGCGGGCGCGGACCGAATATTTCCTGGTAGACGGCGTTGGCGTAGACCAGTCGGTGGCCAGGGCCGCGTGTGACCGCCACCCCGACCGGTGCCTGGTCGAACGCTGTCAGCGCCAGGTCACCGAGTCGGATCTCGTGGCCGACGGCTGCTGTGTCGGTCTCTGTCGTTCTAGCCACACGTACCTGCCCCACCTTGGACAAAGAGGGTTCTACCTGCATTTATGCCTCTGTGGAGAAGATCTATGCGTGTGGGGACAGGGACGGCGGACGCGAAGGGGATCGCGGTCTCCGAGCAACACCGGAGGTGGGAGCGCGCGGGTTCGGAGGGCTGGCGTGGCGACGGGGCAGCGTTACGCGGACAGGCGCAGGGCGATCAGTGCGATGTCGTCGCTTCCGGCGGTGGGGAGTTGGGTGAGCAGTCGGTCGCAGAACTCGTGGAGGGGTTCGCGCGCGAGTGGCGCCGAGTGGCGGGCCAGTCGCTCCAGGCCGTGGTCGAGGGATTCGCGGGGCTGCTCCACCAGGCCGTCGGTGTAGAGCAGCAGGGTGCTGCCCGGCGGCAGCGACTCCACGGCACTGCTCCTCGGGCGGTTGGCGGCCAACCCGAGGAGAGGGGCGTGGGCTCTGTCGAGAAACCGGACGTCGCCGTCGGAGGAGACCAGCAGGGGCGGCGGGTGTCCGGCGACGGAGTAGTTCACCTGCCAGTGGCCGTCGCCGGTCGGTTCGACGCGGGCGAGGACGCAGGTCGCGGTCCCCTCGTACTCTCCGGATTTCTCCACCGCGCTGTCCAGGCGGCACAGGACCTCTCCGGGAGAGCGCGGACGGTCGACGGCGAAGGCGCGGAGCATGTTGCGCAACTGGCTCATGGCGATGGCGGCGGTCAGGTCGTGTCCGGCGATGTCGCCGATGGCCAGCATGACGGAGTCGTCCACCGTGAAGGCGTCGTACCAGTCGCCTCCCACGTGGGAGGCGGCCGGGCTGGGCTGGTAGCGGCCGACGATGGACATGCCCGGAACTGTGGGCGGTTCGCCGAGGAGACTGTGCTGCAGGGCCAGGGCCACGCGCTGGGTGCGCTGGAACTCCGCGACGGTGTCGACGGCGGGCCTTATGTGGTCGAGTATGTCGGTGAGCAGGTCGACGTCGTCCTGGTCGATCGGTTCGCGCTCTCCGCAGACGGCCGCGGTCAGCACGGCGACTGCCGCGCCCTCGACGACCAGGGGCAGGACGACGAAGCTGTTGGCCCTGGTCTCGCGCAGCCAGCGCACGGTGTTGGCGGGAAGGAGGTCCGACGGCGGCTGTCCCGCGGGAAACGCCCTGTGCAGCGGGCGACGCTGTTGGACCGAGCGGGCGAACGCGTCGTAGGCGGCGAAGCGCTCCCTGCGGTGCGAGGGCAGGTTCGGGAGGTCCGGACGCACCGCCCAGGCGATCCGTTCGGAGATGAACCTCGGCCCCAGGGGGTGCGTCACGGAGTCCGGAACCAGGTAGATGGAGCATGCGTCGGCCAGTTCCGGGACGATCGCGTGGGCCAGCGCGTCGAACATCTTGTCGATCCGGGTGGCTTCGGAGGTGGCGGCGGAGGCGCGGGCGAACAGGTCCCTGCGGCGCTGTTCCCGCCACTGCTGTTCGACGTCGGTACAGGTCCCGGTCCACTCGACCACGACGCCGTTCTGCCGCACCGGGACGGCACGGGTGCGGAAGTGCCGGTAGGTGCCGTCGCGCTGCCGGACCCGGAAGGTGTGCTCGAAGAGGTCGGGCACCTGCTCGACGGCCTGTGACCAGGCCAGTACCAGTGCGGGCCGGTCGTCGGGGGCCACGGCGTCCAGCCACCCGTAGCCCCGGTACTCCTCCGGTCTCTGTCCGGTGACCTTCTCCCAGCCCTGACTCAGTTCCACGGAGCCGTCGACGGCCGAGGCGCTCCACTCGATCGGTCCTCCGGCCCGCACCAGGCTGGCGTAGCGCTGGAAGGCGAGGTCGCGCTGTTCGGCGTTGATCCGGTCGGTGACCTCCAGCAGCATCGCCATGACGGCGTGCTCCCCGTCCTCCAGGGAGACCGGGAAGAGGCTGAGATTGAAGTAGCGCTCATGGCGACCGGAGCCGGGATAGTCGACGGTGACGGGAGACTCGGACAGGACTATTGGCTCGCCCGTGGTCATGACGCGGTCGAGCAGCAGGGCATAGCCCGACTGGGCCAGGTCGCCGAAGGTCGCCGGGAAGGGTCTGCCCAGCGGGCGCGGACCGAATATTTCCTGGTAGACGGCGTTGGTGTAGATCAGACGGTGATCGGGGCCGCGCACCACCGCGATCCCTACCGGCGCCCTGCCCAGCGCCTCCAGTGCCAGACCGCCGAGTCGGACCTCTCCGCCGACGGCTGTCGCATTCTGCTCTGCCGCTTTGTCCACACGCACCAACACCGCCTTGGACAAAATCTCTCGCTGTTCGTTGTATGCCCGACCTGAACAGATTCGTGTCTGTCCTGTGAAGCGTCTCAGGAACGGGGGACGAGGTCCAGGATCGCGGCCTCGGGTCGGCAGCAGAAGCGGACCGGAGCGTAGGGGGAGGTGCCCAGACCACCCGACACGTGCAGCCAGGAGGCACCGTTGCGGCTCAGCCCCCAGGCGCGGGCGCGGTCGATGCCGCAGTTGGTGACCAGGGTGCCGTAGAGGGGCAGACAGACCTGGCCGCCATGGGTGTGCCCGGCGAGCAGCAGTTCGTATCCGTCCGCGGTGAACCGGTCGAGGTTGCGCGGTTCGGGAGAGTGCATGACACCGATGCGCAGGTCGGCTGCGGAGTCGGCGGTACCCGCCACCTTTTCGTAGCGGTCCAGGCCGATGTGGGAGTCGTGCACCCCCGCCACCGCGATCTCCAGGCTTCCGGCTTTGACGCTTCCCCGGCGGTTGTTGAGGTCCAGCCAGCCCGCCCCGCTCATGGCCGCCCCGAGCTCCCGCCACGGCAGGTCGGGGATCCTGCGCTTGTTGTAGTCGGCTTTGCTGCTGCGCCACAGGTAGCGGACCGGATTCTTCAGTTGCGGGGAGAACAGGTCGTTGGAGCCGTAGACGAACAGGCCCGGTCGGTCCAGCAGTGGTCCCAACGCCTCCAGGAACGGTTCCACCGCTTCGGGGTGGGCCAGTGAGTCGCCGGTGTTGACCACGAGGTCGGGATCGTGTGCGTCCAGTCCGCGGATCCAGTCGATGAGCATGCGGCGGCCCGGGGTCAGGTGCGCGTCGGACAGGTGGAGCACCCGCAGGCGGTCGCTGCCCGGAGCGAGCACCGGTATCTCGTAGCGGCGCAACCGGAACCAGTTGCGCTCCACCACGGAGGCGTACGCGAATCCGGCGACGCCGACGGCTCCCGTGACGGCCACGGCCCTGCCGACTCCGCGCAGTATCCTGCCCGCCCTGTTCATCACTGCCGAACCTGTCATGTGACGATGGTGTCAGATTCCGGCAACGCCTGGTTCCGGTCACATGAAAAATGTGGACAAGGGAGCAGACGCAGCGGTGTGTCGCGGTGGCGGCGATACGGTCACACCGCCGAGGTGGGCGACACCGGAGAAAACCCTTCGGGGCTTGTGGCGCGAGAACTCTATGATCCTTTCCATGGCCGAACTCAAGACCCGCCTGCAAGCCGATCTCACCAGCGCCATGAAGGCACGGGACCGGGTGCGGACCCGGACCCTGCGCATGGTGCTCACCGCGATCTCCAACGAGGAGGTGGCGGGTGAGTCCGCTCGCGAGCTCAGCGACGACGACGTCATCAAGGTGATCACCCGGGAGGCGAAGAAGCGCCGCGAGGCCGCCGAGGCGTTCGAGCAGGGGGGCCGCTCCGACAAGGCCGCCGACGAGCGGGCCGAAGGGGAGGTGCTGGCTTCCTACCTGCCCGCGCAGTTGAGCGACGAGGAGTTGGCCGCGCTGGTCCGTGAGGCGATCGCGGAGGCCGGGGTGAGCGACGTCAAGGGCATGGGGAAGGTCATGAAGATCCTCACTCCCAAAACTTCCGGACGTGCCGACGGCCGCCGCGTGGCCGACGAGGTACGCAGGCAGTTGGCCTGATCGGAGAGGCGACGGTGGCGGGGGAGCGCCGCCCCCTGTGACCGAAACCGCACGGCCCCGGGACGCCTGTCCCGGGGCCGTGCGGTTTCGGTCTGGGGAAGTACGGACTAGAACATGCCCCATTCGCTGTCGAAACCGGGCAGGCCCCAGTCGCCTCCGGGGAATCCACCGCCGCCTCCGCCCCCGCCGGAGGGGCCGCGGCTCAGGAAGACGTTGACGACCGACCCCTCGGGCAGTCGGGAGCCCGCTCCCGGCTCGACCACGGCCACCGTGCCCTCCGGTTGGTCGGAGGGCAGCCTCAGGTCGGACACGTTCGCCTGGTAGCCGGCCGCCTGGATCTCGGCCACCGCCTCGCCCCGGCCCAACCCGACGACGTCGGGCACGCCGCCCTGGTGGGCGGCGGGGTTCGCGTCGGCGTCGTCGTTCCGCTGCGGCGGAGCGGGTTCGCTGGTGGAGCCGAACTTCGAGGGAGCCTTCGCGAAGCTCTTCTCGTCCAGCTTCTTCACCGCTTCCACCATGGTGTCCCGCCAGATCGGTCCCGGGATGGTCGCACCGTAGACCACCGAGTAGTAGCGTCCGCCGAGCGTGACGTTGCGCAGCGGGTACTGGTTCGGGCCGCGCGGGTCGCCGACGAACACCGCGCCGGCCAGGTTCGGGGTGTAGCCGGCGAACCAGGCGCTCGCCGAGTTGTCGGTGGTGCCGGTCTTGCCCGCCACCGGCCGTCCGATGCTCAGACCCGAGGCGGTGCCGCCCCTGAAGGTCTGCTGGAGCAGGTAGTTCACGCCGTCGGCGACGTCCTTGGAGAGGCGGCGCTCGCACTCCGGTTCGATCTCGATGGTCCGCCCCGACTGGTGGTCCACGATCCTGGTGATCGCCTGGGGCTTGCAGTAGACGCCCCGCGAGGCGAACGTCGCGTACGCTCCGGCCACGTTCAGCGGGGAGACCTCTTCACTGCCCAGGGTGAAGGAGTTGTTTCCCTGGGTGTGGGGGTTGTCGTAGCTCTGGCCGTCGGCGCGGGTGACACCGAGGTTCTCGGCCATCCTGATCACGTCGCACAGCCCGACGCGCTTCTGCAGTCGCGCGAAGTAGGTGTTCACCGACCCCTTGGTGCCCGACACCATGTTGTGCGTCGCGGCGCTGCCGCTCTCGCTGGAGTTGCTGACGGTCCAGTCGGAGAGGGGAGCGCCGTCGCAGGACTTCTGGCCGGTGACGGTGATCGTGCTGCCTGTGGTGAAGGACGTGCTGTAGGGCAGTCCCTCGTCCAGCGCGGCGGCCAGGGTGATGGCCTTGAACGTCGATCCGGCCTGGAATCCCGTGCTGCCGCCGCGGTCGGCGTTGGCCGTGAAGTTGATGGAGGTCTCGCCGATCTTGCTCTCGTCGGGGCCGTAGTTGCGGCTCTGCGCCATCACACGGATCGCTCCGGTGCCCGGTTCCAGGAAGACCTCGGCGGCGACCTTGCGGGACTTGTTCTCGCGCGGCACCCACTTGTCCACGGCCTTCTGCCCGGCCGCCTGCATGTCCGGGTCGAGCGTGGTGTGGATCTCCAGCCCCGCGGTGCGCAGCCAGCGGGCGCGTTCGGTCTCGGTCTCGCCGAACATCTCGTTCTTCTCGATCTCCTGGATCACGTAGTCGCAGAAGAACGGCTGCTTGCTGGGCACGCACCCGTTGCTGGGCATGGTGATGTCGAGTCCCAGCTCCTCGGTCTTGGCCTCCTCGGCCTCCTCCCTGGTGATCACCCCCGTGTCCACCATGCGGTCGAGCACCACGTCGCGGCGGTCCTGGGCCTGGTCGGGGTTGAGCCGCGGGTTGTAGAGCTCGGGGTAGCGGACCAGGCCGGCCAGGGTGGCCGCCTGGCCGAGGGTCAGTTCGCTGGCGCTGACGCTGAAGAAGTGCTGGGCCGCGGACTCCGCGCCGTAGGCGCCGTCACCGAAGTAGGCGATGTTGAGGTAGCCCTCGAGGATCTCGTCCTTGGTCATCTGCTGTTCGAGGGCGACGGCGTAGCGCAGTTCGCGGACCTTGCGGCCCAGGGTCGTCTCGCGGGCCTCCTCCTGCTCGGCCTGGCTCGTGGCACTCTCGATCAGCACGTTCTTCACGTACTGCTGGGTGATGGAGGAGCCGCCCTGGGTGCGTCCGGCGATGGTGCGCAGCGCGGCCCGGAAGGTGCCCATGACGTCGAGGCCGCCGTGTTCGTAGAACCGGCTGTCCTCGATGGCGATGATCGCCTCCTGCATGATCGGCGCGATCTCGTCGAGTTCGACCAGTTCCCGGTTCTGGTCGTACACCTCCGCGATCACCCCGCCCTCGACGTCGTAGATGATCGAGCGTTCCGGTGGAGGTGGGGTCTCCAGTTCGCTGGGCATGTTGAGGAAGCCGGTCGCGACGTTGCGAGCGGTGATGCCGATGCCGCCGAGCAGGGGGGCGACAAGCGCGGCCACCAGCACACCGGCCGCGACCGCGACCCCGAACAACTGACCGAGTTTCTGCAGCAATGTCCCTTGACCCACCCGTCCAGATTACGTGCGGAAGCGGAGAAAACGGCGGTGAACCGCCGTGGGCCTCGCGGGGCCGTCTGTTTCGGCCATGTTCGAACTGCGAGCCCTGTGCCCTATCTTTCCATGATCAGGGACTTGGGCGGAGAACACCGTCGACTAGCGTTTTGTCACTCTCTGTAGTCAGGGGGTGACTAGTTTTCAAGTCTTTAATGGTCCACCTGGGCTATATCAGAAATGGGCCCAATGGGGACTGTTGGCCGCAGGCAGTGAACCGTAATTTCTTTACCAGCGGAGACACAAGAGACGGTACATCACCTACGGGCCCCGCACCCCGTCACCCCCTGAGCCAATCCGGTGTGCCCGCAGACACCGTCCCTGTTGTTCCGCCCGCCGACGTCCGCGCCCGTCGGCTCGATCCGCCAAAGCACAACACATGATGATCTTGGGAGTGGGGCACATGTGGAGCACAGACTGGGCTGCGCGAGCCGCGTGTCGGGAGATCGACCCCGACTCGCTGTTCGTTCAGGGAGCCGCGCAGAACCGGGCCAAACTCATCTGCCGAGGATGTCCTGTCCGTACGGAATGCCTGGCTGACGCGTTGGACAACCGCATCGAGTTCGGAGTCTGGGGAGGGATGACCGAGCGCGAACGCAGGGCGCTGCTGCGGCGCCGACCCGAGGTGACGTCGTGGCGCGCGCTGCTGGAGGACGCGCGGCAGCGGTACCAGCGCGTCGAGACCACCAGAGACGAGCTCGTCACCGGTTGAGGTCCACGGGTAGGGAGGAAACCCGTGGGCGTCTCGCGGCCTCGACGGCGGCCGTCCCGAAACCCTTGGAGGGCGGTTCTCGGGGCGGCACCGGAGGAGGCCGTGGACGAGCCGTCCGGCAGCAGGGGCCGATCGGCCCCGCAGGGTAGGCCCGCCTGGGGCATCGGGAGGACACTGGGCGGGCTTGTCCCTTTCGGTGGGCGCGCGGACGGGACGCGGCGTCTCGCGCACCACCGGAGGGGCGCCCGTCGGAACAGCCGCTCAGAGCGCCGACACAGCCCCATCAGCCCGGAGCGCGGCCGTCGCCGAGCGCCCGCCCGATCTCCCGGAGCGCGGCGAGATCGTGGACGTCCTCCGGGCGGGCCGGAACCTCCACCATGCCGATCCCGGGGTGTGCTGCCGCGAAGGAGTCCCGCAGGCGCAGTTCCCGGTGCCGGCGCCGCACACGTTCGGCGTGCAGCCGCAGGGCTGCGGCGGCGAGCGGATGGTCACCGGATTCCTCCAGCGTCTCCGCCGCCGCGGTCCCGCGCTCGGCCGAGAGTCCCGGGGCGAGTACGCGCTGGGTGCGGTTGAGGACCAGACCGGCCAACGGCATCCGCTCGGCGGAGAGCCGTTCCACGAAGTACGACGCCTCGCGCAGCGCGTCGTTCTCCGGCACGGCCACCACGACGAACGCTGTGCCCCTCGCCTGCAGCAGTCGGTAGGTCTGGTCGGCCCGCTCCTGGAACCCACCGAACACTGCGTCGAACGCGCCCACGAAAGACTGCACGTCCCTGAGGAGCTGCGCCCCCAGGACCTTGGTGATCACACCGGTGACCAGACCGATCCCCGCACCGAGCAGGCGCAGTGCCCCGCCTCGGGCCGGAGCGCTCAGGAACCTGATGAGCCGCCCGTCCAGAAACCTGCCGAGCCGCTTCGGCGCGTCCAGGAAGTCGAGCGCGGAACGGCTCGGAGGAGTGTCCACGACGATCAGGTCCCACTCGCCGGAACGCCGCAACTGCCCCAGCTTCTCCATCGCCATGTACTCCTGGGTGCCCGAGAAGCTGGAGGACAGGGACTGGTAGAAGGGGTTGCCCAGAATCTGCGCGGCCCGTTCGGGGTCGGCGTGCGCCTCCACCGTCTCGTCGAAGGTGCGCTTCATGTCGAGCATCATGGCGTGCAGCGACCCGCCGCCGTCCGTGGCGGTCGGGACCGGTCGCGGCGTGTTGTCCAGCTCGGTCAGCCCCAGCGACTGGGCGAGTCGGCGTGCCGGGTCCACGGTGATCACCACGGCGTGCCGACCGCGTTCGGCGGCGCGCAGCGCCAGCGCCGCGGCCATCGTGGTCTTGCCGACGCCACCGGAGCCGCAGCACACGACGATTCGGGTGTCACCGTCGTCGAGAAGCGCGTCCACGTCGAAGGCTGAGCTCTGGCCGCCGTTCACACCGCCCCCTGGTCCCGCAGCGATCCGGCCAGCCGGTGCAGACCGGCCAGGTCCACGCCGCCGTCCAGAAAGGCGACGTCGTAGCACGGCCGTCCGGCCCCGGCCAGCCGGTCCCGTGCCCCGGCCTCCATCCGCATGTGGCGTGCGTGCTCCACCACCTCGCCGGAGAGTTCCCGGGCGAGCCGCTCGTGCCCGGGCAGCCCCGCGGCCTCGAGACCGCGCGCCAGCGCGCCGACATCGACCGCACCCTCGGCTGCCGCGGCCAGCACGGCGGGTTCCAGCAGCGGGGGACGCACCATGTTCACCAGAATGCCTCCCACGTTCAGTCCCACACCGCGCACCTCCGCGATCCCGTCCAGGCACTCCTGGACCGGCATCTCCTCCAGAAGCGTCACGAAGTGCACCACCGTTTCGGGGGAGCGGATGACCTCCATGACCTGGTCGGCGTGGTTGCGCACCGGCCCCACCCGCGCCAGCCCCGCAACCTCGGCGGTGGCGTTCAGGAACCGCGCGACGCGGCCGGTCGGCGGGGCGTCCAGCACCACCGCGTCGTAGACGAGGGGCGACCGGCCGCCACGCCGCGCCCCCCGGCCGGGCCCGCTCCGGCGGCGTACCGCCTCGGTGGCCTTGCCGGTCAGCAGCACGTCGCGGACACCCGGCGCGATCGCCGTGGCGAAGTCCACCGCCCCGAATCGTCTGAGAGCCTCTCCGGCCCGGCGCAGCCCGTAGAACATCTCCAGATACTCCAGCAGCGCCGCTTCGGCGTCCACGGCCAGCGCGTGGACCGTCCCGCCCCCCGAGGCGACGGCCACCCCGCGCTCCTCGTAGGGAAGCGGCGGGCAGCCGAAGAGGGGAGCGATGCCCTGGCGTCCCTCGACCTCGACCAGCAGCACCTTCCCGCCCTCTGCGGCCAGTGCCAGAGCCAGAGAGGCAGCCACGGTCGTCTTGCCGGTCCCTCCCTTGCCCGTGACGACGTGGAGGCGGACTCCGTCCCAATCGCGATCGCGTGAGCTCACGCAACGGAGTCTATGCAGCGCCACCGCTCCCCGACCGTCCTGTCACCTGGGACGAAGGCACATGGGAGGACAGCCGGGCGCACTCTGCCATGGGGTTGCACGGACTCGCGCTATAAGGTGGGCGCCATGACGAAGTGGGAGTACGCGACCGTGCCGCTGTTGTCGCACGCAACCAAGCAGATTCTGGACACCTGGGGAGACGACGGCTGGGAGCTCGTCACGGTGATCCCCGGTCCCACCATCGGGGACGACCCGCGCAACCAGCAACTGGTCGCCTACCTGAAGCGTGAGAAGAAATGACGGCGGCGACTCCGGAGGAGCGGCTGGCCGAGCTGGGGCACACCCTGCCCGAGGTCGCTCGGCCGGTGGCCGCCTACCTGCCGAGCGTGCGCAGCGGACCCTACGTGTACGTCTCCGGACAGGTGCCGTTGGTGAACGGCGTGCTCAGCGAGACCGGCAAGGTGGGTGCCGACGTCACCCCCGAGCGGGCCAGGGAGTTGGCCGCGGTGTGCGCGCTGAACGCCATCGCCGCGGTCAGGGCCGAGGTGGGCGAGCTGTCCCGGGTCAGGCGCGTGGTCAAGGTGGTGGGGTTCGTGGCCAGCGATCCCTCGTTCACCGGACAGCCCCAGGTCGTCAACGGGGTCAGCGAACTGCTGGGTGAGGTGTTCGGCGAGGCCGGAAGGCACGCGCGCAGCGCGGTGGGAGTGTCGGTGCTGCCGTTGGACGCGCCCGTCGAGGTGGAGATGATCGTCGAGGTGGAGTAACGCGACTCCGGCCAGAGAATCCCACGACCTCCGGGGAGGATGTGCTCCGTGTCAGCGAACCGTCCGGAATGCCGGCAGGGGGAGGAGGGGCGTTCCCGGAGTTCGGTTCCGCCCGCCGGAGGAGACCCGGCCGGATCGGCGGGCGGGGTCGTCCGCCGCCTCGGCGCCGGTGAGATCACTCCCCGGATGCGGGATGTCCTGGCCGGGCGCGTCGCACCCGCGGAACCCCGGGACGCCGCGACCGTGCTGCTGGTGCGGCGGGCGGTCTGCGGACTGGAGGTGTACCTGCTGCGGCGGGTCTCCTCGATGCGGTTCGCTCCCGGCAGGTACGTCTTCCCCGGAGGATCGGTGGATCCCCGCGACTCCGACCGCGGTGTCCGCTGGGCCGGTCCCCCGCCCCGGGAGTGGGCGCACGCGCTCGGGGCCGACGAGCCGCTGGCCCGTGCCCTGGTGTGCGCCGCCGTGCGCGAGACCTTCGAGGAATCCGGGGTCCTGCTGGCGGGCCCCTCCGAGACCGAGGTGGTCGCCGACACCCGCGGTGACGACTGGGAGGACGACCGCCGGGCGCTCGTCGACCGTTCGTTGTCCCTGGCCGAACTCCTGGACCGGCGAGGACTTGTGCTCCGTTCGGACCTGTTGCGTCCGTGGTCCCGATGGATCACCCCCGATGTGGAGCCGCACCGCTACGACACCCGCTTCTTCGCCGCGGTGCTGCCCGAGGGGCAGCAGACCCGGGACGTCGGCGGGGAGGCCGACCACGTCGCCTGGATGGCCCCGAACGAGGCGATACGGCGGTGGCGGAACGGCGAACTGGCGATGCTGCCACCCACGGTGGCCAACCTCAACGGCCTCACCGAATGCGCCACCCCCGAGGACGTGCGGGCGGCCGAACGCGAGATCGTTCCGGTCCAACCCGAGTTCCGAGAGGCCGCAGGGGGAATCACACTGATCGTTCCTGATGGTGTCGGCTATCCGCTCTGACCCACCCCCCTGTCAGTCATGTCGCGAAATGAGGTGCGATGAGGATCGACGGCTCCGGGACCCTGCGCGCGAGTTGCGTTCTGTGCCCGAATCCCGGCCCGATGACGCTCGACGGAACCAACACGTGGGTGCTGCGGGAACCCGGAGCGCGCAGCGTGCTGGTGGTGGACCCCGGACCCGACCACGAACGGCACCTGGAACGGGTGGCGCGGATGGTGCAGGAGCAGGGATCGCAGGTGACGCAGACCCTGCTCACCCACGGGCACGCCGACCACTCGGCGGGGGCCCGCTACTTCTCCGAACTGACCGGATCGCAGGTGCGCGCCGTCGATCCCCGGCACCGGATCAGCGGTGACGGCCTCACCGACGGAGAGACCATCGAGGCGGACGGGCTGGAGGTGCGGGTACTGCACACCCCCGGGCACACCGCCGACTCGGTGAGCTTCCACCTTCCCGCCGATGACGTCATCATCACCGGTGACACCGTCCTGGGCCGGGGTACGGCGGTCATCGCCGACGACGGCGGCGACCTCGGCGACTACCTGAAGTCCCTCACCCTGCTGCGTGACCTGGTGAACAGCGCGGACATCCGTGCGCTGCTCCCGGCGCACGGTCCCGTCTGCACCGAGCCGCTGCTGAAGCTGACCTACTACATCGAGCACCGCGAGGAGCGGCTGGGACAGATCAGCGACGCCGTGGCGGCCGGGGCCGACTCCCTGGCCGAGGTCGTGGACAGGGTCTACGGCGACGTGGACGAGTCGGTGCGGTTCGCGGCCGAGTCGTCGGTCCGCGCCCAACTGCGCTACCTGATCAAACGCGGGGACGTGCCGCCGGAGAGCCTGCGGGAGTGACCTGCGCGGACCGGTGGGCGTCGCGGGAGGCGGGCCGGGAGGAGGACGTCCCGTACGCCCGGGGCCTGGAGGGGGCGGGTGGGGTCGGCGTCGGGGCGCCTCCCCCACTCCCGCTGTCGGTCCTCCGCTCGCGGCCGCTGCCCCAGGACCGTCGGGACGCTTGGCGGCTCCGGGGCCCGGACGTCCGTCAGCGCGCGCGGCGGCGCAGCCGCTCGATGTCGAGCAGTACCACGGCCTTGGCCTCGATCCGCAGCCAACCGCGCAGCGCGAACTCGGCCAGCGCCTTGTTGACGGTCTCGCGGGAGGCACCCACGAACTGGGCCAGTTCCTCCTGGGTGAGGTCGTGGTGGACGTGCAGACCGTCCTCGCCCTCCTTGCCGAAACGCTCGGCGAGGTCGAGCAGAGCCTTGGCGACACGCCCCGGAACGTCGGTGAAGACCAGGTCGGCCACGACGTCGTTGGTGCGGCGCAGCCGGGTGGCCAGCGCCTTCAACAGGTGCACCGCGACCTCCGGCTGCCGCATGATGAACGGACGCAGGTCGTCGTGTCCCAGTCCGGCCAGCACCGCGTCGGTCACCGCGACCGCGCTGGCCGTGCGCGGACCGGGGTCGAACAGGGAGAGTTCGCCCAGCATCTCACTGGGACCGAGTACCGCCAACAGGTTCTCACGTCCGTCGGCGGAGGTGCGGGTGAGCTTGACCTTGCCGCTGAGCATCACGTAGAGACGGTCTCCCTCGTCTCCCTCGGAGAACAGCGTCTGGCCCCGGCCGAGTCGAACCTCGGTGATGGAAGAGCGCAGCGCGGCCGCGCCATCCTCGTCAAGCGCCTCGAACAGGGGAGCCTTGCTCAGCACCTCGTTGGTCTCGTCCACCATTCCTCCTCGCAGCCTGACCGTCAACAGTGTGACGCAAATCGCACCAGCTGTGAAACCAGCGTGTGCCCTGGTGAGTGCACCGGGGGTACGAGCAGTCCGTCACAGCCGACGTCAGCAGTTCGATCCTAGTTGTTCTCCGGGGTCTGTGGCCGCAGACTTCGCCGAAGCGGACAAGAAGCCACGAACAAATCTGGCGATTCTTGCGAAATCAGACATCACTCCGGCAGGGGGAAGGAAGAATCCGTAGGCTGGAACGGTGCCCCGTGACGCATACACCACTTCCTCCTCCTCGGCAGCCAGCAGTGACGCCTCCCCAGCGGAACGCGACACACCCACGGGTGAGACTCGTCTCGCGCTGGTGAGACGTTCCCGACGGATCAACCGGGAACTGGCGCGGATGTATCCCGACGCACACTGTGAGCTTGATTTCACCGGTCCCCTGGAACTCCTGGTGGCCACCATCCTGTCCGCCCAGTGCACCGACAAGCGGGTCAACCAGGTGACTCCGGCGCTGTTCGCCCGCTACCGGTCGGCGGCCGACTACGCGGCGGCCGACCGGGAGGAACTGGAAGGCATCATCCGCTCCACCGGCTTCTACCGGTCCAAGGCGCGCAACATCATCGCCCTGGGGCAGCGACTGTGCGACGAGCACGGCGGTGAGGTGCCCCGACGCCTGGAGGACCTGGTGAAACTGCCCGGAGTCGGCCGCAAGACCGCCAACGTGGTGCTCGGCAACGCCTTCGGGGTTCCCGGCCTCACCGTGGACACCCACTTCGGAAGACTGGTCCGCAGGTTCGGTATGACCGGACAGACCGACCCGGTCAAGGTCGAACACGAGATCGCCGCGCTGTTTCCCCCCAAGGAGTGGACGATGCTGTCTCATCGGCTCATCTGGCACGGCCGCCGGATATGCCACTCGCGCCGCCCGGCCTGTGGGGCCTGCGGGGTCCACCACCTGTGCCCCTCCTACGGCGAGGGACCGGTGGACGAGAAGACCGCCCGGGCGCTCGTACGGACGGGGCCGTTCTCGTGACCAGGCCGCAGGTGACAACTCCCGAATGGTTGCTGTCGCTGTCCCGGGCCGCGCAGCGGATGCCGGTCCCGGCGGAGTTGCGTCCCCCCGCCAGCGGCGGACGCGACTCGGCGGTCCTGGTGCTGTTCGGAGAGGGCGAAGCCGGTCCCGACGTCCTGCTCATCCAGCGCAACACCGGGTTGCGGCGGCACTCGGGGCAGCCGGCGTTCCCCGGCGGCTCGATCGACCCGGACGACGACGGCCCCGTGGACTGCGCACTGCGCGAGGCGGAGGAGGAGACCGGGGCGGTCCGTGACGGAATCCACGTGCTCGGGACGATGCCGCAGTGCTACATCTCCCGTACCGGGTTCCGGGTCACCCCCGTCCTGGCCTGGTGGCACACGCCGACCGACGTGCACGCCGCCGACACGGGCGAGGTCGCCTCGGTCGCCCGCGTGCCCGTCGCCGAGCTCGCCGACCCGGCCAACCGGGTGCGTACCCGTCTGTCCAACGGCCTCACCGGTCCGGCTTTCCGGGTGAGGAACATGCTGGTGTGGGGCTTTACAGCGGGGATACTGGACCGATTGCTTGTATTGGGTGGTTGGGAACGTCCGTGGCTCGACGGAGGCAGCGAGGTGATCGACGTGTTCCAGGTCCTCGCCCGTGACAGCGGCGGCACACCTTAGGAAAACCTCGGCAACAGGGGGATGGGAGAGGGCGTGCTGGACGCGATCCTCATAGCACTCGTCGCGATCTTCGCGGTCTCCGGCTACCGACAGGGCTTCATCGTCGGGGTCCTGAGTTTCGCGGGCTTCATCGGCGGGGGCGTGCTCGCCGCGCTCGGCACGCCGCCGGTGATCCAGGCATTCGTGCCCAATCCCACCCAGCAGGCTCTGGCGGCCATAGCGATGGTGTTTCTGGCCGCCGCGCTGGGCCAGTTCCTCACCTCCTATCTGGGGGCGCTGATCCGCAACAGGGTCACCTGGGACTCGGCGCGGGTCATCGACGCCATGGGCGGCGCGCTGATGAGCGGTCTGTCGGTGCTGCTGGTCGCGTGGTTGATCGGCAGCGCGGTCGCCAACTCGGCGATCCCCATGGTCGCCAACCAGGTGCAGAGCTCCCGTGTCCTCCAGATCGTGGACGGCGTCATGCCCGACGCCACCCAGACGTGGTTCTCCACCTTCCGCAGGATCGTCGACCAGAGTGCCTTCCCGCAGGTGTTCAGCGGACTGGGCACCAGCGAACCGGCCGAGGTGGCCGAACCCGACCCGTCGGTGCTCCACACCGAGGAACTGCGGCAGGCCAGCGAGAGTGTGGTCAAGGTGTTGGGGACCGCGCCGTCCTGTCAGCGCCGGGTCGAGGGCACGGGGTTCGTCTACGCACACGAACGTGTCATGACCAACGCGCACGTGGTGGCGGGAGTCGAGGAGGAGTTGCGCATCGTCACCCGCACCGGGGAGCAGTACCCCGCCACGGTCGTGCTCTACGACCCGCAGCAGGACCTGGCGGTGCTGGAGGTCCCCGGCCTGGACCGCACACCGCTGGAGTTCGAGATGGAGGCGGAGAAGGGCGACGACGCCGTGGTCGCGGGTTATCCCCGGGGCCAGGGGTTCACCGTGGCCCCGGCCCGCATCCGCGCCGAGCAGACCGCACGGGGCCCCGACTTCTACCACTCCCAGCAGGTGAGCCGCGAAATCTACCAGGTGCGTGCGGTGGTGCAGCCGGGCAACTCCGGTGGGCCGCTGCTGTCCCCCCAGGGCACCGTCTACGGGGTGGTCTTCGCGGCCGCCACCAACGACGGGGAGACCGGCTACGTGCTGACTGCCGAGGAGGTCGCGGCCAACGCCGAGGCCGGAATCCGCGCCACCGAACCGGTGTCCACCCAGGAGTGCGACTAGGGTCCGGCCGGTGGGCCGTTCCGGGCCGGAAGCGGTCGGTGCGACCCGCGGACGGCCGGGCACAGGCACCGCGGGCGCCTCCCCGGGGGGAGACGCCCGCGCTGCGATGCTCCTGTCGGCGTCAGTCGAAGTCCGATGCGCCAGCGGCTCCCGCCTCGCCCCTGGTCAGCGGCCAGCTCATGCGGACCACCGTGCCGTCCTCGTTGGGTTCGAT
This sequence comes from Thermobifida halotolerans, assembly GCF_003574835.2. Lineage (NCBI taxonomy): Bacteria > Bacillati > Actinomycetota > Actinomycetes > Streptosporangiales > Nocardiopsidaceae > Thermobifida > Thermobifida halotolerans. Next base: position 4,714,184 of record NZ_CP063196.1, read on the forward strand.
ACTCACCTCGTCGGCCAGGCCCAGGATGACGGCCAGACCGACGTCGGGTGAAAGACCCGAGAACCCACCCGAAGAGGCGGAGTCGCCGAGGTAGGCCTGTGCACCGCCGTCGAAGCCGTTGAAGACGGGAGTGCCGACCTCCTTGGCCGGGGCACGGTCGGAGACGACCACCTCGAAGCGGTCGGAGCCACTGCCGTTGATCCGGTCCGGACCCACGGGGCCACCGGGGCCGGTGGGTTCCGAACTGTCGATCAACTCCAGTTGGACCGGCTGCTCGGGGCAGTGGGTGCGGTGCGCCTCCACGGCACGCGAGCAGGCCTCCCCGACCGCCAGGCGAATCTCGTCGAGAGTGGATTCGCCGACACCCGCACGCCGGGCCACGGCTGTGGCCATGAGCCGGGCGGTGCGTACATGCGCGGGCAGCGCACTGATCGTGAGCTGGACGATTGCCATCGTTTGCTTACGACTGCTTCGACTTACGCTTGTCGATGGCTTCCTGCACCGACTCGTAGATGCCGAAGACCTTGGTCAGACCGGTGATGCGGAAGATCTTCAGAATCCGCTCCTGGGTGCAGACCAGGTCGAGCGTGCCGTCGTGGGCACGCACGCGCTTGAGACCGCCCACGAGCACGCCGAGACCGGTCGAGTCGAGGAACTCCACCTTCTCCATGTTGACGACGAGGTGGTAGTTACCCTTGTTCACCAGGTCGATGAGGAGCTCTCGCAGGCGAGGCGCCGTATAGACGTCGATTTCACCTTCGACGACGACGATCTCGGTGTCGTCTTGGGTGTGGTGATCAAGCTTCAAGTCCACTAGTCCTCCAGCACCGAACCGCGAAAACTCGCGAGGGATCTCTGCCGGGCGTTACCCCCTCGGGGCGAAATTCAACCACGCCTGGCCTTGTCATCTGGTTGCCATGTCAAGAAAACCACGCCACCGCGCGAGTCTTACCCCAGATGTAACACTGAATACCGTCAATCATCAGCTGCCGTCCTGAGCGAAGACGCGCGATCCAACAGGAGGGTGTCGGGTTTGAACCGTTGGGAGCCGGTCCTCCAACGGCTGTGGCGTGACCATACCCGCACTTCGCAGGTAACACATGTGAAGCGCCTGGCAAGTAGCCCCGGGGTAAGGGAAGACTGGCCCGACTGGGTGTCGCCTGCGGTAGTGGAGCGTCTGGTCGAGTCAGGCATACCGGAGCCCTGGTCACACCAGGTGCGGGCGGCGAACCTGGCTCGCGATGGCAGCAATGTGATCATAGCCACTGGTACCGCCTCCGGAAAATCGGTCGGGTTTCTGCTCCCGTGTGCCGCCGCGGTCGCCGAGGGCGGAAGCGTGCTGTACCTGGCCCCCACCAAGGCGCTGGCGGCGGACCAGCGTCGGGTGCTGTCGGAGTTGGCGCTGCCCGGGATGCGGGCGGCCACCTACGACGGCGACACGGTCGCCGAGGAGCGGGCCTGGGTGCGGGCGCACGCCAACTACGTGCTGACCAACCCCGACATGCTGCACCGCTCGATTCTGGCACGCCATTCCGCCTGGGCGGACCTCCTGCGTCGGCTCAGATACGTCGTGGTCGACGAGGCACACCACTACCGGGGGGTGTTCGGGTCGCACGTGGCGCAGATCCTCCGGCGGCTGCGGCGGGTGTGCGCACGCTACCGGTCCGAACCGGGGTTCATCCTGGCCTCGGCGACCTCGGCCGCGCCCGCCGACACCGCGCGGCGGTTGACCGGTCTGCCCGTGGTGGAGGTGGTGGAGGACGCCTCACAGCGCGCCCCGTTGGACTTCGCCCTGGTGGAGCCGGAACTGACCGAACTGAGGGGTGAGAACGGGGCGCCGGTGCGCCGCACCGCGACGGCCTTCGCCGCCGAACTGCTGGCCGACCTGGCGGCGGAGGACGTGCGCACCCTGGTGTTCGTGCGTTCGCGCCAGGGCGCGGAACTGGTGGCGATGTCGGCGCAGCGGTCCCTGATCGAGGCCAGAAGGTCCGACCTGGCCCGCCGGGTGGCGGCCTACCGGGGCGGCTACCTGGCGGGCGACCGCAGGAGCCTGGAACGGCAGTTGCGCTCGGGGGAGTTGGTCGGACTGGCCAGCACCAACGCGTTGGAGTTGGGGGTGGACATCACCGGACTGGACGCGGTGCTGCTGGCGGGCTGGCCGGGAACCCGGGCGTCGCTGTGGCAGCAGGCCGGGCGGGCGGGACGCGGCGGCCGCGACGCCTTGGCGGTGTTCATTGCACGCGACGATCCGCTGGACACCTATCTGGTGCACCATCCGGAGGCGATCTTCGGGCAACCGGTCGAGGCCACCGTCCTGGACCCGGACAACCCCTACGTACTCGCACCGCACCTGTGCGCGGCGGCCGAGGAACTCCCGTTGACCCCGGAGGACCTGGCGGTCTTCGGACCGGCGGCTCCGGAGGTGCTGGCCGACCTGGTGGACCGGAGGATGCTGCGGCGCCGTCCCCGCGGATGGTTCTGGACCAGACGGGACCGTGCCTGCGACCTGGCCGATATTCGGGGATCGGGTGGACCCCCGGTGCAGGTCGTGGAGGAGGACAGCGGACTGCTGCTGGGGTCGGTCGACGAGGCCGCCGCCCACACGGCCGTGCACACCGGCGCGGTCTACCTGCACCAGGGACTGACCTACGTGGTTTCCGAACTGGACCTCGAAGGCGGGGTCGCGCTGGTCCGGGGAGAGAACCCCGACTACAGCACGTGGGCGCGCGAGGTCACCGAGATCGAGATCCTGAAGACGCTCCGCGAGGAGGCCTGGGGGGACGCGGCCGTGCGTTTCGGGGAGGTGCGGGTGGCCCGGCAGGTGGTGGGCTACCTGAAACGGGATCTGCGCACCGGATCGGTGCTGGGTGAGCAGCCGCTGGAGCTGCCGGAACGGGTGCTGCGCTCGCGCGCGGTGTGGTGGACGGTCGGTCGGGAGGCCGAGGAGCGGTTGAGGGCCGAGGGGGTGGAGCTGCGCGGCGCCGCCCACGCGGCCGAGCACGCCTCGATCGGGCTGCTTCCGCTGTTCGCCACCTGCGACCGCTGGGACATCGGTGGGGTCTCCACCGCCCTGCACGCCGACACCGGGTTGCTGACCGTCTTCGTCTACGACGGCCACGAGGGAGGCGCGGGGTTCGCCGAGCGCGGCTACGCCGCCGCGCGCGACTGGCTGCACGCCACCCGCGAGGCCATCGCCGCCTGCGAGTGCACCGACGGATGTCCCTCGTGCATCCAGTCGCCCAAGTGCGGAAACGGAAACGACCCGCTCAGCAAGCCGGGGGCGGTGCGGCTCCTGGACGCCTTGTTGGCGGCGGCCTGAACGGTCCTCCGGAACCGCCAGGGACGTGGCCGGGGCGCCCACGGGACCGGCGCGGGCGCGGGCCGCCACCCGTGCCGACCACAGACGGGTCGGCACGTCGACGGTGACGGTCAGGGTGAACCCGGAGAGCGAGCAGTGGATCAGCCTCGCCCGGTTCTCCTCGGCGGTGCGCCGGGCGAGCGCGCAGGCGTGCTCGGCGCCCCGCGCGGCCTCCTCGGCCCCGGCCAGCGCGGCGAGGTCGGCGGCGGTGGCGGCCCGGTGACGGTCGATCCGCACGCTCGCCGCCAGGAGGACGGCGGACGCGCAGAACCAGACCAGGGCGCACAGGGCGAGTATCCAGACGGTGCCCGAGCCGCGCTCACACGAGCGAAGCGGAAGAAGACGCATCGGAACCCCTTTCAGCGGTCGGGTTCGGCGGGGGCCGCGGCCGAGCCGCCGACCCGGAGAACGGGGGGTGTTCCGGGGACGATCCGGACCGTGGCGGTGACCGAGACGTGGACGAATCCGGCCTCGGAGGAGAGTTCGACCACGGAGCCGGGAGGGCCGGCCCCGGAGGCCAGGGACCTGACCGCGGCCTCGTCCTCGCCCCGGGCGAGCGCGCGGGCCCCGATCCGGGCGGCGTCGACACATTCGAGATGGCTACCGGCGGCGTGGACGCAGGCGAGCGCGACGCTCAGAACGAGGACGAGGCAGGGCAGCGCCACGGCGGTCTCGGCGGTGACCGCTCCGCCGTCGCGGTGCGGGCCGCTCCCGCGACGGCGGGGAAAGGCACCGGGACGGACGCGGGAGCGGCGGGCCACCTCAGCCCCCGATTCCGAGGGCGTCGACGACCAGGCGGGTGAGGAGATCACGGATCGTGGAACTGGTCACGACGGTGTAGAGGACGGCGGCGAACGCACATGCCGCGACCGTGACGAGCGCGTACTCGGACGTGGCCATCCCGGTGTCGCGGCCCCGGACGACGGGACGGCGCGGACGGCGGGACGGCGGTGCGGTGACGACGGACACAAGACCTCCCTGGAAGAAGGACGGCCGGAAGCGGACCGGAGAACCGGTGCGCTTCCAGGATGGGCGGTGGACACAGGCTGCGCCGGAGGGTTTTCTCTGTCTGTGGACAACCGGGCGGGATGCGGCCGCGGCTGTGCTCCGGCGCCCCGGCACGGAGCCGGTGCTGGGAAAACGGAAGGCCCCGGAGGGGCGGAGCCCAGAAGGCCCCGAAGCCGGTGTCGGGAAGCCAGGGGAGACGAGCTTTCGGGGCGTCTCGCCCCGAGGACCCTGTGGCCCCGGCCCGAGGGAGAACGGGACGCTGTGAAAGGGCGCTGCGTCGCAAGGGGGTGCCCGTTTTGCTGCCGATCCGGGGCAGTCCGCACCGGACCGCCCCCTGGAACACCTCGTCGCCTCCCGCATTCCGGCGTCGGGCTCAGGGCAGGACGAGGTCCGACAGCAGACCCGCCGCCAACGGGACGACCCCGATGAGGACGAAGGCGGGTAGAAAGCACAGCCCCAGGGGGATGACCACGGCCACACCGGTCCGCTGGGCCAGTGCCAGAGCCCTGGCGCGGGCGGCCCGGCGGCAGTCGGCGGCGTGCAGCTCCAGGACGTCGGCAAGAGGGGCGCCGGTGCGGCTCGCCCGGGCCACGGCCCGGCCGAGCGCGCCCAACTCCTCGGGGCCGCGCACGCTCCGCCAGGCGTGCGTCGGGTCGACGCCGAGCCGGAGCCGCCGCGCCACCCCGTCCAGTTCGGCTCCGATCGGCCCGCCCGTCGCACGGGCGACCGTCTCGACAACGTCGTTGGGGTGCGCCCCCGAACGCAGACCGGACACCAGCAGATCCACCACCAGCGGCAGCACCGCCGTGGCCGCGCCGGCGCGGTCGTGCGGACCGTCCGGGGCCGTGCGGCCGAGCCGCCACCACACCAGCGCGCCCACCGCCAGGCCCACCGGTACGCCCGCTCCCGTTCCCAGCAGCGGCCAGGAGACGGCCAGCGGGACACCCGCCAGGAGGACGCGCGGCACCCGGCCCGCCGCCCGGCGTGGTCGGCGCGGCGGAGGGGACGGGGGCGCCAGCGCGGAGAGTCTCCGCTCCGCGGCCGAGCGTCCGTCTCCGAGGAGCAGCGCTCCGGCCGACGCGGCCAGGGCGACAACAGCGGCTTCGAGCCATCCCATCTCCGGTCTCCGTTCATGCCTGCACCGTGCGCGCCACCCGGTCCACCATGCGCCGGATCCACCACAGCCCCAGGGCGTCCAGGGCGGTCCCGGCGGCCAGGCAGCCCACGCCCAGGGGAGTGGTCAGCAGAAAGGACAGCGGGGCGCCGCCCAGCGCCCCCGCCATCAGCAGGCCGAGCACCGGCAGCCCCGCGAGCAGCGCGGCGGTGGCGCGCGGACCCGCGAGTTGGGCGTCGAGTTCCCGCAGCAGCGCCTCCTCCTGGGTGAGTCCTTCGGCGAGGCGCTCGACCACCGCTGCGAGACCGGCGCCGGAGGAGGCGGCGACCCGCCAGCACACCGCGAGACCGGCCAGTCCCGATGCTCCCGGCAGGCGGGCCGCCGAGCGGAGCGCGGGGGCCGGATCGTGTCCCGCCTCGGTGAGCGCCGCCACATCGGCCAGTTCTGCCGCCAGTAGTGGATCGGTGTCGCGGACGGCCGTCGCCAGTGCGGCGGCGGGGGTGCTGCCGCAGCGGAGTTCCGCGACCATGGTGCGGCACACGTCCACGCAGCCGTGCAGGCGGCGACCACGCATCCGTCCGGGCCTCCGGGCGAGGCGGCGGCGGAGGGCCGTCCACAGGCTGTGGACGGTCGGCCGCGGGTCGAGTGGCGCGGTGAGCGACCGCAGTCGGAGTTCGGCGGCCGACGGCAGCGCCCATACCGCGGCGCAGCCGAGGCAGCCGACCGACCACAGCGCCCCACCGTACGGTACGAGCAACGCCGCCCAGCCGAGCACGGCGGTCACGACAGCCTCCCCGACCGCAGGGCGAACCGGTCGCGCAACTCCTCGAAGGCGGCGTCGCGCAGCAGCCCGCCGCCGTCGGGAAAGGTGACCGCCGGCACCGCGGTGACCAGACCGCCGCTGCCGCGCCGCAGCACGCACAGTTGCGCCACCCGACGCGGCCCGCCGGGCTCCCGGACCAGGTGTACGACGAGGGCGCGGGTGGCGGCGAGCTGGCTGTGCACGGCCTCGCGGCTCAACCCGGCGGCGCATCCCAACGCCTCGATCCGGGCGGGAACGTCGGTGGCGGTGTTGGCGTGCAGCGTCCCGCAGCCGCCTTCATGGCCCGTGTTGAGGGCGTGCAGTAGAGAGACCACCTCCGGCCCGCGCACCTCTCCGACGACCAGCCGGTCCGGGCGCATCCGCAGCGCCTGGCGGACCAGTTGGTCCAGCTCCACGCCGCCGCGGCCCTCGATGTTGGCGGGACGCGCCTGCAACCGGATCACGTGGGGGTGCTCGGGCCGCAGCTCGGCGGACTCCTCGACCAGCAGCAGCCGCTCCTGGGGACCGGCCAGCGAGAGCAGCGTGGACAGCAGGGTGGTCTTCCCGGTGCCGGTGCCTCCGGAGACCAGGAAGGGGAAGCGGGACTCGACCAGGGAGCGCAGCAGGAACACCCCCGGAGGTGGCAGGGCGCCCGAGGCGGCCAGTTCGGCGAGGGAGAACACCCGGTGCCGGGGCAGCCGCAGCGACAGGCGGGTGCCTTCGGGCGACACCGGGGGCAGGACCGCGTGCAGCCGCGCCCCGGAGGGCAGCCGCGCGTCGGCCCACGGCGCCGCCGTGTCGAGCCGCCGTCCGGCCTGCGCGGCCAGCCGCTGGGCCAGCCGACGCACCGCCTCCTCGTCGGCGAACCGCACCTCCTCGACCCGGCGCAGACCGGCGCCGTCGTCGACCCAGACGTCACGGGGGCCGTTGACCAGGATGTCGGTGATCTCGGGAGCGGCCATCAGGGGTTCGAGCGGCCCGACCCCGGCGAGGTCGGCGCGGAGGGTCCGGGAGATGGTCAGGACCTCGGCGTCCCCGAGCATCGCACCTTCGGCGCGCACGGCGGCGGCCACCGTGGCGAGGGTGGGTTCGGCGGCTTCGCGGATCAGACGGGTCCGGACCGCTTCGAGCAGTCGCGTGTCCGGTGCCCCGGAGGGCGGAGTCCGGCCGCTCATGCCGACCGGGCCGGGACGGAGCGGAGCCGCGTCACGAAGGCGTCACCGAAGGCCGCGAGCGGCGAACGCGACTGTCGGGCGGGAGGGTCACCGCGGTCCAGCAGACGGGACAGTCCCGGTTCGTCGGTGAGTTCTCCGGCCAGCGGAAGACCGAGCGAGGCGGTGACCGTCTCGGCGGACAGGCCGTCGGGGGACGCGCCGCGGACGACCAGGCGCAGATCCGGGACGAGTTCGCGCAGCATGGGGACCAGTCGTTCGGCGGCCACCACCGAGTACACGTCGGCGGGAAGCACCAGCAGGGTGACGGTGGCACGGCGCAGCACCTCCCGGGCCGCGGCGTCCAGTGAGCGGGGAAGGTCCGCCACCAGCAGTTCGGAGCCCCTGGCGGCGGCGTTGAGGACCGTGCGCACGGCCGACGGGGGAATGGGCGCGCAGGGGCGGCGCGCGTTCCAGGTCACGACGGGGATGCCGTGCGCGTGGGGCAGGGCGTCGCGCAGCGCCGACCAGACCATCCTGCCCTGTCGGTCGCTGAACTCCTCCCACCGGGAACCGGGAACGCGTTCGGCTCCGAGCAGCAGGTCGAGTCCGCCGCCCAGCGGGTCGGTGTCGACCAGGACCGTGCGGAGTCGGGCGCGGCGCCCGGCCAGCGCCAGGGCCACGGCGAGCAGGCTGGCTCCGGCCCCGCCCCGTCCGCCGACCACCGCGACGAGCGGCGCGTGGCCCGAGAGGCGTTCGGTGGATTCGGTGAGCAGGTCCACCACGTGCTCCTCGTCGTCGGGCAGGGTGAGGACCTCGCGTGCTCCGAGGCGCAGCGCGTCGGCGTAGACCCCGACGTCGGAGGTCGGGGCGGCGGAGGTGCGGCCGACCACCACCGCGTTGGGATGGCGTTGCGGCTCCGTGTGGGCGAGCGCGCCGACGAGGTCGACGCCCACGGCGACCAGTGGGGCGTCGGTCCAGTAACGGCCGCACCGCGCGGCGGAGGGGACCACGGTGACCTCGACGTTCGCTGCCGCGGCCAGCCGCAGCAGATCGTCGAGGAGTTCGGCGTCGTCGGTGACGACCAGCGGACGGACCGGATCGGCGGACGGCATGGGGACCTCCTGGAGGCGGCGGTGTGCTACCTCCACGCTCGCGAAAGCCGTCCAGGATGGGGGAAGCCGAATCCGCGGGCTGTGGACAACCACCGGTTGCCGGTGGAGGCGCCCCCGGCGCCGAGTCCGGGCACGGCCCCGTCTTCCCGCGCCTTCGAGGACGGTTCCGCGCCACGGGGCACCGGCCCGGGGCGGCCGGTGCCCTTGCCCTCGGTCCGCCCGTGGAGGCGTGCCCGGACCCGGCGCCCAGGGCGCCTCGACCAGGCACGGCCAGCCCGTGGGAGCCCGCCCCGGGCGCCGGGGTGGAATGCCCCGCCTTCCCCCGGGTTCTCCGAGAAGAACCCGCACCCGCCGCAGAACCCGACACTCACACCTCAGTCAGTCACCCATGTCAGGGCCACCGCTGTTGGGGGCAGGGGGGACCTGGAACCGGATGAACGCCGAAGCCCCGGTGGAGAAACCCCGCCGGGGCTTTTGCGCGGGTTCCTGAAGTTGGTCGACGCGGGGACCCTGCCCATCAGGGCGCACCACTCGGTGGAGTGGACTCCAGGCGGCCGGTGCGGCTGCCACCTCGCCGGGCGGAAGCCCGCGAACCCCGGTGGTGTTCGATGTTCCTCCACCGACGGACAAGACAGAAGGACGTCCGTCACCACAGAGCCCGGCAACCGGTGGTGCGGGACCGCCCGGGAAGCGCGCGAAGGCGGAAGCGCGGGCGGATGCCGCGCCGGGGTGCCTCGGCCGCCCGCCGCCGATCCGACGGGACCGCCCGTGAATCGGAAAAGCGACGGCCCCCGCCAGGGGGGAGAGGCGGGGGCCGTCTCACGGTCCGGCTCCGGGGGGAAGAGCCGGTGCCGTATCCGGTGAGGTCAGCTTCGGGACGGGGCCGGGGCGTCCGCCGCCACCGGGGGCGGGAGGGATTCCTCAACGCCCGGCCGAACCGGCCCTGTGAGTAATAGATGATATACACAAAGTTATCACGGTGCTTTGCTCGCTTGGTGAAAAAATGGTCTTCCGGGACCTTTCCAAGGCGCGCGGCGGGGCGTACAAAGGAAGCAGTCGATGGTGAAACCCATCGGACACGCCAGCCGGGCACCCACGCGTCACCACGCCGCGAGCGGCCCGTCTAGGCCAGGCGCAACCTGGTCAGACTACAGATATCGCACGCATGTTAACCCGGTCTGACGTGTTTTGGGCGACGCTTTGAACAGTCCCCGCGCGGGAGTCCGGGCGTCGCCCGCTGCTGTGTGACCCGAACCACGGGAGCCACTCCGTAATCCCCCGGCGGAAACGGAGTCCGAGGTCGCCTTTCCACCAGCCGGTCCTGGGGGAGAATTCCACCTGAACGGCAGGGAAACGGATCGCTGCGGTTCAGGACCGCGACGATGCGCGCCGGATGGCCTCGCACGTGGCCAGGGAGTCGCGCGCCCCGTCCATGACCGCGCGGGCGCAGTGCGCCACCCAGCCGCCCACCCCCTCGGGGGTCCCCGTCAGGTAGCCGCGCAGCGCGGAGACGTACTCCTCGCGCCGCTGTTCGTGGCCCAACTGGGTGGGGACCAGCGAGTTGGGGTCCAGCCCCCGTTCCAGCAGGGTCAGCCGTTCCGCGGCCCGCGCGACGATGCCGTCGCCCCACCCGAAGGGCCGCAGCGCCAGGAGTTCACCGTGCACGACCGCACTCACCACCAGGGCGGGGGCGTCGGTCCGAGCGGCCAGAAGAGCGGCGAGCGCCTCCAGGCGGACGGCGACCTCGGCCGAGTTCGGCGGCGCACCCAGCCCCAGGGGATCGGTCGCGCTCTCCCCCTCGCGTCGGGGCCGCCCCAGGTCCTCGGCGGCGACCGCGTCGGCCGCCGCCAGCATGTGCAGCCGCGCCAGCACCTGGCGCGGAGCCTTGGACCAGGTCTCCACGAGGAGCCCCAACTCCCCCGAGACCCGCAGCGCCCCCTTGACCCGGGGATCGTCGCTCTCCCCCGAACGCACCTGTTCCAGGGCGGCGTCGGCCCCTTCGAGCACCGCCGAGGCGCGGGCGCCCCGCAGTGCGGCCTCCATCGAGACGTCGCTGCCGCGGCGGCGCAGCACCCGTTGTCCGATCAGCATGTCGACGAGGTCGCGTGCCTCCGTGACGGCTCGGGCGACCTCGGGAAGTTCGGCGATCCGCATCAGGGGATCGGTCGGCACAGCGTTCACGTTACGAACCCTACGTCTGGGTAGTGGACAAGTGCACAACCGGGGGCGCCCCCGACCTCGACGGCCCGCCGGACCCCCTCGGCGGCATTGCGTGGGACACACGCGCGTCGCACCGACGGCGCCTGGGAACCGTCCGGAAGGAACTGTGCGAGGATGCCCAGAAATAGGTCCGATGGAAGGAGCCGCCTCGGTGTCCGAAACCAACACGGGTGGCCGGGAACCGGTGGACGTCGACGCTTCCGGACGTTCACTGGGCGAACTCACCTCCGAGGTGACCGGTAACCTCAGCCAACTGGTGAGCCTGCAACTCGAACTCGCCCGGACGGAACTCGCCGCGGATGCCCGCAGGGTCGCCCTGGGGACCGGGATGTTCGTGGTCGCCGCACTGATCGCGCACCTGATCCTCATCCTGGCCTCCATCACGATCGCCCTCGGGCTGGCCGCGATGGGGCTGTCCGGGTGGCTGGCCTTCCTGATCGTCACCCTCTTCTACACGCTTGTCGCGGTTCTTCTCGGCTTCCTCGGGTTCCGCGTCTACAAGAAGATCGAACGCCTGCCGCGCACCAAGGAGACCTGGGCCAGGACCAAGGCCGTGCTGCGCCGCGAACGCGCCGCCGGACTGTGACCGGTCGAGGCGGTGGCGATGCCCGATGAGTCGGCGGTCCTGATCGACGGCCCGTGGACCCACCGGACGGTCAGCGCCGGCGGAATCCGGTTGCACGTGGTGGAGGCCGGCGAGGGGCCGCTGGTTCTGCTGCTGCACGGTTTCCCGCAGTTCTGGTGGGCCTGGGAACGGCAGATCACGGCGCTGGCCGAGGCCGGTTACCGTGCGGTCGCGGTGGATCTGCGCGGCTACGGCGCCAGCGACAAGCCGCCCCGGGGCTACGACCTGTTCACGATGGCGTCCGACGTCGCCGGTCTGGTCCGGGTTCTGGGCGCACCCGACGCGGCCGTGGCCGGTCACGGTGTGGGGGGCCTGGTCGGATGGACGATGAGCGTCTGCCATCCCCGGACGGTCCGCCGACTGGCGGTGCTGTCGGCGCCGCACCCGGTGCGGCTGGCCGCGGCGGTGCCGCGGAGCTGGCACCAGGGGTGGGCGGTGCGGCACCTGCTCGGCTTCCAGGTGCCGGTGCTGCCCGAACGCCGCCTGGTGGCCGACGGCGCCGAAGCCGTGGGGCGCATGCTGCGCCGCTGGTCGCGTCCCGGCTGGCCGGACGCGGAGACCGAGTGGCGGTTCCGTGAGGCCTTCCGTATCCCTCTGGTGGCGCACTGCTCACTGGAGTGCTACCGGTGGCTGTTCCGTTCCCGCTTCCGCCCGGACGGCTATCGTTATCTGCGTCGCATGAGTGTGCCCGGCACCGTTCCCACGCTGTACGTGCACGGCGCTTCGGACCCGCTCGTCCCGCCCGCGACGGCGCGCGGCACGGAGCGGTACGTGTCGGCGCCCTATCGGCTGCGAACGGTGGAACGCGCGGGGCACTTTCCCCACCAGGAACGTCCCGACCAGGTCAACTCACTGCTTGTGGAGTGGTTCTCCTATGACGAACCGGACGCGTGACCCCCGCGACCGCGGCGCCGACGGTCGAGCCCAGAACCAGCGTCCCCGGGACCGCTACGGACGTCCCCTGCCGTACGGGACGCCGGGGGTGCCCCGTGTGCCCGACGACGCGGTGTTCACTCCCGCAGAGGGGTTGGCCGAGGCCCAGCGGCTGCTGGAGGAGGGGTACGCCTTCCACGCCCACGAGGTGCTGGAGGCGGTGTGGAAGGCGTCGGAGGCGTCCGAACGGGAACTGTGGCGCGGTCTGGCCCAGGTCGCCGTGGGGCTGACGCACGCCCAGCGCGGCAACGCGGTGGGCGCGGTCCGGTTGCTGCGCAGAGGCGCCGAGCGGGTCGCCGGATACGGCCCCGACGCTCCACACGGGGTGGACGCCGCGGGAGTGGCCGCGTACGGACGGGCCGCGGCCGACCGGGTCGAGGCGGGGCAGGCGGACCGGGTCGACCCCGCCGGGCTGCGGCTCACCCGCGCCCAGTCTGTGTGACGGGTCACACCGCGGCGAAAGGCATCCTGTCGCGGATGCGGTCCTGGTTGGGTGGAGCGGACGTCTGACTCCTGACCGGCTTCGGCCGACGCCATCCGGACGCCTGCTGTGTCACACGATGTGGAAACTGATTTCCGTGTGACTTGTGCACCCTTCATCACGTTTTGTCCCTGATTTTCACAGAATGTGAAGAAAACGGCATTCCTCCTGATTTCGGAGGGTGTGCCGTATTTCTTGTCTCGACGCAGGGTCACATATCCCGGGGATTTCTCGAAAAGCTTCTTTGGGCCCTCACATTTTCGGGTAACGATGCGTAGACTCCCGGCACATCGAATCCGTTAACACGGCGGAAACGATGCGTTTTTTCCTGATCAGTGGTGGCACCGGCAAGACCCCGCCTGACGCGCTCCCGGGCGAACCGTCCGGACCGACCCGGACGGCAGCACGCTCACGCGGGGCCCTGCCCGTCTGGAGGAGGACGGATTGACCGGGCTCAACCTCGCCGTGGAAAGCGGCACAGGGCTCGCTCTGCACGGTATGGATCTCACACTCGTCATTGTGGTCCTGGCGGTGGCGCTGCTCGCGCTGGCCGTCGCCGGAGCACTGGTGCGCGAGGTCCTCTCCGCGAACCAGGGCACAGAGCGAATGCAAAATATCGCAAGAGCCGTCCAGGAGGGGGCGGCGGCCTACCTCAAACGCCAGTTCCGCACCCTGGGTGTCTTCGTCGTCGTCATTCCCCTGCTGCTTCTCCTGCTCCCGGCGGACTCGGAGGCCGTCCGCTGGGGGCGTTCGCTCTTCTTCGCGGTCGGCGCGCTCTTCTCCGCGATGACCGGCTTCCTGGGCATGTGGCTGGCCGTGCGCGGCAACCTGCGGGTGGCGGCGGCAGCGCGCGCGGGGGCGGAGCACACGGCCATGCGGATCGCCTTCCGCACCGGTGGGGTGGCCGGAATGTTCACCGTCGGCCTCGGTCTGCTCGGAGCGGCGGTCGTGGTCCTGCTCTACCGTGAGAGCGCCCCCCTGGTCCTGGAGGGCTTCGGCTTCGGCGCGGCGCTGCTGGCGATGTTCATGCGGGTCGGCGGCGGAATCTTCACCAAGGCCGCCGACGTCGGTGCCGACCTGGTGGGCAAGGTCGAACAGCACATCCCCGAGGACGACCCCCGCAACGCCGCGACCATCGCCGACAACGTGGGCGACAACGTCGGGGACTGCGCCGGAATGGCCGCCGACCTGTTCGAGTCCTACGCGGTGGTCCTGGTCGCCTCCCTCATCCTGGGGCGGGTCGCCTTCGGCGTCGAAGGACTGGTCTTCCCGCTGCTGGTACCGATGATCGGTGTCATCACCGCGATCATCGGCATCTTCGTGGTGGCCCCCCGCGCCCGCGACAAGAACGCCATGGCGGCGATCAACCGCGGCTTCTTCGTCTCGTCGGTCATCTCCGCCGTCCTCGTGGTGGGCGCGGCCCTGCTGTACCTGCCCGCCACCTTCGCCGAACTGGAGGGCGTCTCCCCCGACATCGCCGCACTGGACGGCAACCCCCGGCTCATCGCGATCGGCGCGGTCCTGATCGGCCTGCTGCTCGCCGCGGCGATCCAACTGCTCACCGGATACTTCACCGAGACCACCCGCCGCCCGGTCCGCGAGATCGGGGAGAGCTCCCGGACCGGCGCGGCCACCGTCGTCCTGTCGGGCGTCTCGGTGGGACTGGAGTCGGCCGTCTACTCCGCGCTGCTCATCGCGGGAGCCGTCTACGCGGCCTTCCTGCTCGGCGCGGGCAACATCACCATCAGCCTGTTCGCGGTGGCGCTGGCCGGAACCGGACTGCTCACCACGGTCGGGGTGATCGTGGCCATGGACACCTTCGGCCCGGTCGCGGACAACGCCCAGGGCATCGCCGAGATGTCGGGAGACGTGCAGGGCACCGGAGCCGACGTGCTGACCAGCCTGGACGCGGTCGGAAACACCACCAAGGCGATCACCAAGGGCATCGCGATCGCCACCGCGGTGCTCGCCGCGACCGCGCTGTTCGGCGCGTTCCGCACCGCCGTCGAACTCGAACTGGGGGCCGAGGAGTTCAGTCTCTCCGTCGACCGGCCCGACGTCCTGGTCGGCGTGATCGTCGGCGCGGCCGTGGTGTTCCTGTTCTCCGGGCTCGCCATCATGGCGGTGGGCCGCGCCGCGGGCCGGGTCGTCCACGAGGTCCGCGAGCAGTTCCGAACCCGTCCGGGAATCATGGACGGCACCGAGAAGCCCGAGTACGGCCGGGTCGTCGACATCTGCACCCGCGACTCGCTGCGGGAGCTCATCACCCCCGGCCTGCTCGCGGTACTCACGCCCATCGCGGTCGGCTTCGCCCTCGGCTACGCCCCGCTGGGCGCGTTCCTGGGCGGCGCCATCGCCGCGGGTGCGCTCATGGCGGTGTTCCTCGCCAACTCCGGTGGCGCCTGGGACAACGCCAAGAAACTCGTCGAGGAGGGCCACCACGGCGGCAAGGGGTCGGAGGCCCACGAGGCCACCATCATCGGCGACACCGTCGGCGACCCCTTCAAGGACACCGCCGGACCGGCCATCAACCCGCTGCTCAAGGTGATGAACCTGGTCGCCCTGCTCATCGCGCCGAGTGTGGTCATCTACGCGGACAACCTCGCCCTGCGGATCGGTGTCACCGCCGTCGCGGTGGCCGTCGTCGTCGCCGCCATCGTGTGGGGCAAGCGGCGCGGCACGGACGGCACCTCCCCCGAGGGGACGGCCGAGGAGCGGAAGGGAGCCCTGGACCCCGGACAGAACACTCCGGCCGGGGCGGGGACGGACACCTCGGAACGGGCGCCGGTCGGTCAGGGCGGAAGCAACACCAAGGAGTGACCGGGGACTGACCTCCGCCACCCGATGACCCGTCGCGCCGGGAAGCACGCGGCTCCCCTTCCCGGCGCGACGCTCCTCCCCCACCACGGTGATCTCCGGGTCCAACTGGGACCGGCACCCGACACGTGGCAGACTTTCCGCATGACCGGTATGAGAGGGCTCGCCATCATCGTCGGCGTGATGCTGGCGTTCATCGCCCTGCTGACCGTCGTGGCAACGGTGGCCTCGTCATGAGTCGGCGGTTGATCGTGCTGCGGCACGCCCAGGCGGAGCACTCCGCGTCCCTGTCCGACATCGAGCGTCCGCTCAGCGGTGAGGGCCGCGGCCAGGCCAGGGCGGTCGGTGCGCTGCTGGCCCGCGAGGGACTCCTCCCCGAGCACGTCCTCTGCTCCACGGCGCAGCGCACCCGGCAGACCTGGGGCCTGGTCGCCGAGGAGCTGCCCTGCGAACCGGAGGTGGACTTCGAGGCGGAGCTGTACACCGCCGACGTGGACACCGCGCTGCGGCTGGTCACCCTGGTCGACCCGGAGGTGCGCACGCTGCTGCTGGTCGGCCACAACCCGACGATGGCACAGCTCGCCGCGGCGTTCGACAGCGACTCCGGGTACCTGTCCTTCCCACCGGCGTCGGCCGCCGTGATCGACCTGGAGGTCGACTGGCTCTACGCCGCCCCCGGAACGGGAAGCCTCAGGCTGCTGAACTGACCGTGGCCGGTGCGCGCCGCGGTCGCCCCGTGGCGCGCCGGTCGGCCGGGGTCACTGCTTCAGGTCGACGCGGTCGGCGGCCTCCACGTGTTCCCGGGAGATGCCGAGCAGGAACAGGATGGTGTCGAGGTAGGGCACACTCACCGAGGTGTCGGCCTGGGCGCGTACGACGGGCTTGGCGTTGAACGCCACTCCCAACCCCGCGACCTGGAGCATGTCGAGGTCGTTGGCGCCGTCGCCGATCGCCACGGTCTGGCTGAGCGGCACCCCGGCCTCCTCGGCGAACCGCTCCAGAGCAACGGCCTTGCCCTTGCGGTCGATGATCGGCCCCACCACCTCACCGGTGAGTTTGCCGTCGACGATCTCCAGCGTGTTGGCCGCCGAGTAGTGGATGCCGAGCTCTTCCACCAGGTGGTCCGTGAGCTGGGTGAACCCGCCGCTGACGATCGCGCACTCGTAGCCCAGCCGTTTGAGGGTGCGGATCAGGGTGCGGGCCCCGGGGGTCAGCACCATCTTCTCGCGCACGTTCTCCAGCACCCCCGCGTCCAGTCCCTTCAGCAGGGCGACACGGCGGCGCAGCGACTCCTCGAAGTCGATCTCGCCGCGCATGGCCTCTTCGGTGACCCGGGCCACCTCGTCGCCGCAGCCCGCGTGCTGGGCCAGCAGTTCGATGACCTCGCACTGGATGAGTGTGGAGTCGACGTCCATGACCACCAGATGCTTGGAGCGCCGGTGCAGGCCGCTGACCTGTACGGCCACGTCGATCGACTGGGTGACCGCCTCCAGCGCCAGGTCGGCGCGCAGCCGGTCGATGTCGGCCCCCGCGAGAGACAGCGAGAGCGCGGTCACCGGGTAGCTCGCCAGCCGCTCGATGCGGTCGATGTTGGCTCCTGCCCGTGCCACGCAGGAGGCGATCGCGCCGAGGGCTCCCGGGCGCAGCGGGTCGGCCATGATCGTGACGTCGAGTTTGTTCCCGCTGGATCTCACGCGGTCGCCGTCCGTGGTGAAGTCGACGACCATGTCGAGGTCGACCGCGACCTTGGCGACGGCGGAGCGGATCTCCTCGAACAGCCGCTCACGGCGGACGCCGGGGGCGACCCGCTCGTCAACCGTCAGAAGAACGCCCAGGAGCAGGCGGCCGCCGATGACCACCTGTTCCAGATCGGCGATGGTCACCGGGAAGACCGACAGCGTGCTCAACAGCCGAGCGCTGATCCCTGGGCGGTCCTTACCGGTAACCGTCACCAGAAGCGTTTCGGGCACGGAATTCGCAAAAGTCATGACGGCTCTACGGTACTCCGCCGCGCGGTGGTGGAGTAGACCAGGCCACCGAACCTTTCTGCACCGTCAATGCCCTGTTCATCGGCTTGGGAAGCCTCAGACAGCGGTGAATCTGTGGCCTATGTCACCTCCCCGGTGAGGGGGAGTCGCCGTTCCCCGAAGCCTCCTGGATCCAGCGGTTCTCTCCGCTCACCCTTTCGGTCGGCGCCGCGGCGACGGGGGACAGGGCCGCCAGGTGGGCCCGAGCGGAGGAAGCCGTCAGCGTCCGCGCTTCCTCTTGAGCGCCTTGGTCCTCACCTCGATGCCGCCGAGCAGGCAGGTACCGGTGAGGCGGATCGTGGGAGCGTTCGGCTCGGCGGAGCTGTCGACCCCGCTCAGGTCGACCCCGCCCAGGATGGCGTTGGCCGCGCTGGTCACGCGCACCCCGTACGGCACCGTGATCGACAGGCCGCCGAGGACCACCGCGCACTGGATGACGACCTCGCGCTGCGACAACACCGCCTCGCGCAGGTCGAGTTCCACCCCGCCGCACAGCGTGGACACACTCGTGTGCGGTTCGACCAGCCAGCGTCCTCCGCGCTCGGCCCCGCCGAACACCGCGGAGATGTTCTCCCGCCCCCGCCCCTCGGCCGCCAGCCGACGCGCCTCGTCGGAGGACACCGACAGGCCCACCGGCCCCGCGCCCGCCGTCTCCCGGCCGATGGGCGGCGGAAGGTCGCGGGTGACCTCGGCCAGTTCGCCCACGGTCTTGGCCCGGTACACCCGGTCCAGGCGCTCCTCCAGTTCGTCGTGGTCGAGTCGGCCTTCGGCGAGTGCGTCGCGGAGTCGCTCGGCGCCGCGTTCGCGGTCGGAGTCCGACGCGCGCAGGTGCTCCGGGTCCATGTGCGGTTCCTCGATTCCGGATGTGGGGTCAGCAGAACCAGGCGGACTTCTTCGACTTCTTCTCCTTCCGAGCCCGGGTCCTGACGCTGACCGTGCTGAAGATCGCGGTTCCCGTCAGGCGGACGGTGGGGGCGTCCGCGGGGACCGCCGAGTCGGCCCTCTTGAGGCTGACGTCACCGAAGACCGGCGTGACCTGGTTGACGACCCGCACTCCCGGAGGCACGGTCAGCTCCAGGGAGCCGAAGAGCAGGCCGCACTGGATGACGACCTCGCGCTGGGACAGCACCGCCTCGCGCAGCTCCAGCGACACGGAGCCGAACAGGGTGGAGGTGTTGGTGCGCGGCTCCACCAGCCAGCGCCCGCCCCGGTCGGCGTGGGCGAACACCGCGACGATGTTCTCCACGCCCTCGGCGGAGGGGTGCGGCTGTACGGTCGAGTCCCCGGCCGCGGTGACCGGGGCGGCCTCCAGGTCGAGGGTGAGCGGCGCGAGTTCTCCCAGCGTCTTGGCGGCGTAGACGGCCTCCAGACGCTCGGAGTGCTCCTCCTGGGTCAGTCGGCCGTCGGCCAGGGCGTCGGCGAGGACCCGGGCGACGCGGTCGCGGTCGGCGTCGGAGGCGCGCAGGGGGCCCGGCCCCGCGGACTGCGAGTGGTTCAGGATGTTCGCCATGGTCGACAGTATTCTTCCCCGGTCGGCGCGGTGGATCGGGAAACGACCCTGAGGTCTCCCCGAGTTTCCTCACCTCCGACCCTGAGTCCGATCCTCGGGCCAGTCCAGGACGGCGCAGTAGGCGGCGACACGGGCGCGGCGCACCGCCCGGTCCAGTAGGCGCAGCGCGAGTCGGCGGGACTCCGTCTGCGTGCCGCTCAGCCCTCGTCCCCGGTCGTCGTCCGCCAGGCGGACCACGACCGCCAACCGGTCGGCCAGCGCGGCGACCCGGTGGGCCCGCTGCGGATAGCCGGGGGCGAGGCCCGTGGTGGGCGGGCGGTCGGGGTCGCGCAGCGCGGTCAGCGCCCGCTGCACCTCGGGGCCCCACGACTGCGCGTCGTCAACGCGTCCGAACAGGGCGGCGGCCTCCCGGATCGCGGAGTTGAGGTCGTGTTCGGCCTCCGACAACTGGATCGACTCGGGGCGGCCGTCGGCGGCCGGACGGGGCGTCCAGGCCACCCCCCGGTAGGAGGAGCCGCGCAGGTCGGTCCGCGGCACCAGCCCGATCCACCGGTCGGCCAGGCGCACCAGCACCGCCTCCCGGGCCTCGATGGCGGCAGCCGCCAGCTCCTTCCCGCCGGTCAGCCCCAGGGGGTCTCCGGGGACGGGCAGGCTGAGCCGGAACTCCGCCAGGCCCAGACCACGCAGCCGGGCCAGCGCGCTGCGCAGCGGCACGCCCGGCTCAAAGGGCAGGGCGGGATCGACCACCGTGTCGATCAGGTGTGGTCCGGTGCGCCGCTCCACCGCGTCCACGGTGTCGTCGAGGCCCACCTGACCCGCCAGCCAGGCGTTCCCCCAGGCCACCAGAGCCGCTGAGGACAGTTCTGCAAGCATCGGTTCCAGCTTAGGACCTGCTTGGCGGATCGTTCCGGGTCCGCGACCGCCACAGCGACGCCCGGTGTCGCTCGAGCGGTCGGCCAGGACGCTCCTCGCGCGTCGCCGCAGCAGGCGCCGCCCCGGTCAGCGGGACCGCCCGCTGATCCGGAAGCCGCCACCGGACAGGCTCTGGAGCGCCACACGGGGCGGGTCGCCCTCTGGACGGAATCCGCTGCCGAGGACGATTCCGCGTCCAGTATGTTCGCACTCGGGTGTGACGAAGGAGGGCTATGAACGGGCACGTGCTGCGGATGAGCGGTGTCGGAGTGCGCCGAGACCGGACCGAGCTGCTGGACGGGGTGGACTGGACCGTCGAGGAGGACGAACGCTGGGTGGTCGTGGGGCCCAACGGGGCGGGCAAGACCACGCTGCTGCGGATCGCCGCCACCCAGCTCCACCCGAGCAGGGGGGCGGTCCACGTCCTGGGGGAGCGGCTGGGCGGCGGCGACGTGTTCGAACTGCGTCCGCTGGTCGGTTTCGCCAGCTCCGCGGTGGCCGCGCAGATCGAGGACGACTGGATCGTCCGTGACCTGATCGTCAGTGCCGCCTACGGCTACCTCGGCAGCGGCAGGGAGGAGTACGGCGCTCCCGACCACGCGCGGGCCCGCGCGCTGCTGGGCCGATGGGGGGTGCTGCGGTTGGAGGACCGCGCGTTCGGCACGCTCTCGGAGGGGGAGCGCAAGCGGGTGCTGATCGCGCGCGCCATGATGGCGGACCCGGAACTGCTGCTGCTGGACGAACCCGCCGCGGGGCTCGACCTGGGCGGCCGGGAGGACCTGGTGCGTCGGCTCGGCACCCTGGCCCGGGACGACGCCGCGCCCACGATGGTGGTCGTCACCCACCACGTGGAGGAGATCCCCGCGGGCTTCACCCACGGCCTGCTGCTGCGTGCCGGAAAGGTCGTGGCCTCGGGGCCGCTGGAGCAGGTGATGACCGCGGACAACCTCAGCCGGACCTTCGACATCGAACTCAAGGTGGAACGCGACGGGGAGCGCTGGACCGCCCGAGCGGCCTGACCTCCCGGACACCACCGGAGGACCGGCCACGGCGGGGCCGCCCCGGCCCTCGGCGCCGAAACAGCGGTTCGTAGACTGCACGGGATTCGGGGGACCGAAAACCGATGCGGGGGCGCGCATGGACGTGTGGCAGGCACTCGCCGTCCTCGCGGCGGGGGCCGGGGCGGGAACCATCAACACGCTGGTCGGCTCCGGCACGCTGTTCACCTTCCCGGTCCTGCTGGCCTGCGGCGTCCCACCGGTGACGGCCGCGATCTCCAACAGCATCGGGCTGACGCCGGGCGCCGTCGCCGGTGCCATCGGCTACCGCAGGGAACTCGCCGGACAGCGGACCCGGCTGCTGCGCTTCGGCGTGATGTCCTTCCTGGGCGCGATCACCGGCGGAACCCTGCTGCTCAACCTGCCCGAGAAGGTGTTCACGTCGGTCGTGCCGGTCCTCATCCTGCTGGCCTGCCTGCTCATCGTCTTCCAACCCCGGATCAACGCGTGGGCGCGCGGGCGCCGCGCCGCGCGCCCGAACGGCGGTCCCCTGCTGCCGTTCGGGGTCTACGGCGCGGGGGTGTACGGCGGCTACTTCACCGCGGCGCAGGGTGTTGTCCTGATCAGCCTGCTCGGCAGTTCCCTCGACGAGGACATCCAGCGCGTCAACGCCCTGAAGAACGTGCTGGCCTCGATCGTCAACGCCTCCGTGGCCACCTTCTACATCCTCTTCGCGGAGCCGTACTGGCCGGCCGCGGCCCTGATCGCCGGTGGCTCGGTCATCGGCGGCTACCTGGGGGCGCGTTTCGGACGCAGACTCAGGCCGACCGCGCTGCGCGCCCTGGTCGTGCTGATCGGCCTCACCGCAGCGGTCCAGTTGGTGCTGCGGTGAGGACGGGTCAGCCCCGACTGAGGTATCCGCGCCGTTCCGCGTCGTCGATCAGCGCCAGTGCGTAGGCACCCAGGGCTTCGGAGCCCTCGGCGATGAGTTTCACGTTCTTCAGCACATCGCTCTTGGAGACCCGGAACTGCTGCCACAGGGTGCCCTCGGTGTGCCAGTTGGCGAGCAGCGGCGAGAGCCGGTCGACGGCCCTGGCGAAACGCGACTCGGGGGTCCTGCGTTCCTCGAACTCGTCCCACAGCTTCCGCGCCCAGACGGCCTGGTCCTCGGGCAGCAGGGCGAAGATGCGGTCCGCGGCGGCGCTCTCCCGCTCCGCCTGGGAGTCGACCGCGGCGGAGTCGTAGACGAACGTGTCTCCGGCGTCGATCTCGACGATGTCGTGCAGCAGCAGCATGTTCACCACACGCTCGATGTCGGTGCCCTCGGGGGCGTACTCGGCGAACACCCGCGCGAGTACCGCCACGTGCCAGGAGTGCTCGGCGGAGTTCTCCCGGCGGGCGCCGTCGACGAGCAGGGAACGACGCAGGACGCGCTTGAGTTTGTCGACCTCCAGAACGAACCGGAGTTGGGAAGTGAGCCGTTCATGGTCGATTCCGCTGGTGAAAACCGGCGCCGGCTCGGTCACGTGAGTCGCCCTCCTAGAACTTGTCGCACGCGAGCCCCACGGGAAGACGCTCGCCCCGGACGAACGCCCAGCGGGGACAGTAACCGCCGAGTGGGGGACACCAGGTGATTATTCATCACGATGATGGAGATCAGCGGGGGATGTCCGGTCCTTCGCCATGGAGGGAAGTGGTGACTCCATGCAAGAGGGACATTCTGACGGGGAGAACTCCAGCAGGGGAGGAACCATGGAGCGGTCGGTGAACGGCGGACCACGGCTGGTTGCCATCGGCGGAGACGCCGCGGGGATGAGCGCGGCCTCGCAGGCCCGCCGCATCGGCCCCGGGGAGTTGGAGATCCTCGCCGTGGAGCGTGGACCCGTCACCTCCTATGCGGCGTGCGGTCTTCCCTATCTGGTCGCGAAGACTGTACCGAGTCCGGAGGACCTGATCGTCCGCGACCCGAAGACCTTCGAACAGGACTTCGCGATCCGGGTACACACCCGGACCGAGGCGACCGACATCGACCTCCAGGGACAGCGGGTCCACACGGTCGACGCCTCGGGACGGGAGCGTGAGGAACCTTACGATTTCCTCATGATCGCCACCGGGGGTGTGCCGCGCCGCCCGGAACTGCCGGGAGACCGCGCCGAGGGGATCTTCGGCGTGCAGACCCTCGAGGACGGGGTCAGGCTCCGCGACTACCTGGACGAGCACCGTCCGCGGCACGCCGTGGTCGTGGGGGCCGGATACATCGGTCTGGAGATGGCCGAGGCATTCCTGACCAGGAAAATCGAGGTCACCGTACTGGAGGCGGGCCCCGAACCGATGGGCACCCTCGACGAGGAGATGGGCGCACTGGTCCGCGAGACGATGGTCTGCATGGGGGCGGACTTCCGTCCGTGGACGCGGGCGATCGGCTTCGAGACCGACCGGGGGCGGGTGAGCGCGGTGGTGACCGAGGACTCCTCCTACCCGGCGGAGGTCGTGGTGCTGGGCCTGGGGGCTCGCCCCAACAGCGACCTCGCCCGGTCGGCCGGACTGCGGATCGGGCCGACCGGCGGGATCGCGGTGGACCGGCGTATGCGGACGTCGCAGGAGAACGTCTGGGCGGCCGGGGACTGCGTCGAGACCTTCCACCGGGTCTCGCGCGAGCCGGTGGCGATCGCGCTGGGAACGCACGCCAACAGGCAGGGCCGGGTCGCGGGCACCAACATCGGTGGCGGATACGCGAGCTTCGGCGGGGTCGTGGGCACCGCCGTCACCAGGATCTGCGGCCTGGAGGTGGGACGTACCGGCCTGAACGAGGCCGAGGCCCGGGCCGCCGGTTTCGAGTTCGAGTCGGTGACCGTGGACTCCACCACCCGCGCGGGGTACTTCCCGGGGGCACGTCCGATCACCGTGAGACTGCTCGCCGAACGGCGGACCGGTCGCCTGCTGGGCGGTCAGATCGTCGGCGGCGAGGGCGCCGCCAAACGGGTGGACGTGCTGGCCACCGCGCTGTGGAACGAGATGGGGGTGGAGGAGGTCGCCGGAATGGACCTCTCCTACGCCCCGCCGTTCTCCCCGACGTGGGACCCGGTGCTCATCGCCGCGCGCAGACTCGCCGAACGCGCCTACTGACCCCGACCGGGGACGGTGCCGTTCACAGGCGGACGGTGGTCTCGGCTCCGGAGAGCAGGTGGGCGTGGAACCACTCGGCGAGGGCGCGGTCGGCGAGCACGGTGCCGGGAGTGGGCGGCCCCGGGTCCAGGCCGGGTTCGGGGCCCAACGCGTGGGCGAGGTCGGGGACCACGATGTGCCGCAGGGTGTGCGGAAGGTGACGGGAGGCCAGGGCGTCGTGCAGCAGGCGGCCGTGGCCGGGGCGGATGATCTCGTCGTGCTCGCCGTTGACGATGAGCATCGGGGGCTGCGGATCGCGGGAGGCCAGCTCCTCGGCCCGTTCGGTGAAGTCCAGCCACGTGGCGATCTCGCGGGACTTGTCGCTCCAGTGGTAGGTGATGCCGAGGTGGCGTTCCCGGGCCGCGAGCACCTGCGCCGGGTCGATGACGGGGTTGACCACGCCCACCGCGCCGACGGGAAGGTCGCCCTCGGCGAGCGCGAGGAACACCGCGGCTCCGCCCGCGCCGACGCCCATCAGACCGGCGGGGGCCTCGGAGACCGGGAAGGAGCGCCGCAGTTCGGCGACGACCCGGGGCAGTTCGGCCGCGGCCTGCTCCACGACGGGGCCGTACAACTGGATCAGGTAGTCGGTCTGCCCCAACCGGTTCACCTCGGGGACGCCGCCTTCGGGAAGCCGGTGCCCGAAGAGCGGAAGCCCGAGGTAGAACCGCCAGACGGGCAGCCCGAGCAGCGGCAGGGTTCCGGCGAGGGCCGCCTCGCTGCGCGGCGGCTCGAAGGCGTGCAGGCCGATGACCATCGGCGCGGACCGGTCGGGGTCGGGCGGCGGGACCGCGAGATAGGGAACCCCTGCGGCGGTTCCGGTCAATGGTTCGGTGAGTGTGCCGTTGGCTACCACTGAGAGTTCCTCCCCTGTTCAGACGCACGCTGCCGCCCGCGTGAGGCGGGTGTGCCGACGCGTTGCGAACCTCGTGGTGGGAAGCGGGTGAAAAGGTCCTGGGTGGACCCGGCCGCGTGAGGCGGGCGAGGCGCCGTCTTCGTCCCCCGTGGCGACTCGCGCGCTGCCGCTGTGGATCGCAGACCGCACCACGGTCGGGTGGGACAGTGGCTCGCGGTGGTGTCGGCCGGATTGCGAATAGTCATTTTAGCGGTATTTTGTCGGATTCCTCGCTCTGTCGCAGACTCTGACGAGTTCCCCGTTCTGCGCGGAAAAGCTGCTCCAGGTATCCGCGGACCAGCAGCTTGGTCGAGGAGACGAGACGAGGATCACCTTCGGGGTCGTCGCGGAAAGCCAACTTGAGTACCGCGTCGGCGGCCTCGACCGCAACGACGGCCGCGAGGTCAAGCTTCTCACCTCCGGCCGCTCCGGCAACGGAAATCAGCAGGTCGCGTAGGCGTGTCGCGATAACCCTGTTGTTCTCGCGGGTGGAGTCGAGGAGTCGGGTGTCGACCGCGTCGCCAAAGTGCAGGCTGCGGAAGCCCGGTTCGTCGCGGTGCATGGTGATGTACTCGTCGATGATCGCGTCGACGGTCTCGGTCCAGTGGTCGAAATCCTGTTCCGCGATCCGATTGGCGACCCGCATGCTGAAGACGTCCAGATAACGCAGCCCCAGCGCCTGGGTGACGGCCCGCTTGTCCGGGAAGAACTGGTAGACCGAGCCGATCGCGACCCCGGCGCGTTCGGCGATCTTGGTCGTGGTCAGTTCGGCGTAGCCGCCCTCGTCGAGGAGTTCCGCGCAGGCGTCCAGCATCCGCTGCACCCGCGCCATACTGCGCTGCTGCGCGGGCAGACGGCGCAGGGGCGCATTGACCAGGGACTGGGAGGTGGGAATGGTCCGGTTTCCCGGGAAAGGGCGCGCGGCGCCTCTCCGCCGCTCGCCGGAGCCGGAACTGTGACGTGGTGCGGGCGGAGTGGCTGAGGAGGATCGGGAATTGGTTGTCACGGCCTCTATGATGCCTTTCTTAATTCGTTTGGTTCCGTACTATTCAGACTCCAAGGTGTGGACGGTCCGTTTCATGGGATTTGGCCACTTGTGGCCGGGGTGAACGCCGGAGCCCGCGGGAACTCCGCAGTCCGGATACCTCAAAGGGGCTGTCCCGATCGTCGGAGAGCGGAGATGGGGCCCGACGGTTCCGGGACGTGTGGGAGCACCCGCCGACCGCGCGGTGGGAATTCGGCGGGACCGGTCAGCGGCCCTTTCGGTAACGTCAACGCATGGACAACCCCAGCGTCCCCCGCGCCGCGGTCGAGAGGTTCATCCAGGACCTGCCCAAGGTGGAACTCCACGTCCACCTGGAGGGCTCGATGCGTCCCCCCGTCTTCCTGCGGCTCGCCGAGAAGCACGGCGTCCCCGGACTGCCGAGGTCACCCGAGGAGGTGGCGGCCTACTACGAGTTCCGGGACTTCGCCCACTTCATCGAGATCTACATCGCCTCGGTCCGGGTGCTGCGCGACGAGGAGGACTTCGCGCTGCTGACCGCGGACGTGGCCGAGCGGCTCGCCGCCCAGAACGTCCGCTACGCCGAGCTGCACATCAGCCTCTACAACCATCTGGTCCGCGGCATCCCCGCGTCCGTGGTCTTCGCCGGAGTGGAGCACGGGAGGCGCGAGGCCGAACGCGCGCACGGCATCGGGCTGCGGTGGATTCCCGACTTCCCCGGCGACTACGGGGTGGAGGCGGGAGAGCGGACGCTGGACGCGGTGCTCGCCGACGGTCCCCCCAGTGTCGTGGGGTTCGGCGTGGGCGGAATGGAGGTGGACCGGACGCCCTTCAGGGGCGTCTACGACCGGGCCCGGGCCGCCGGACTGCACAGCCTGCCGCACGCGGGGGAGACCGGCGGACCGCAGAGCGTGTGGACCGCGGTCGAGCTGCTGGGCGCCGAGCGCATCGGGCACGGGATCGACAGCGTGAAGGATCCGCGCCTGGTCGACCTCCTGTGCGAGAGGCGCATCCCGTTGGACGTGTCCCCCACGTCCAACGTGTGCACCAGAGCCGTCGCCGACATCGTGGAGCACCCGCTGCCGCGCATGCTGAAGACGGGGTTGACGGTCACGTTGAACTCCGACGACCCGCCCATGTTCGGCACCGACCTGGTGAACGAGTACCGGACCGCGCACGCCCTCGGACTGGACCTGGCGGACCTGGCGCTGCTGGCGGGCAACGGCGTCGCGGCCTCGTACCTCGACGCCGCGGCCAAGCGCGAGTTGACCGCGGAGATCGAGTCGGTGCTGGCGGCGGCCCTGGACCCGAGATGAGAAGGCGCGGGCCCCGGAGGCGTCGGTCGCTTCCGGGGCCCGCGGTGTCGGCCGTGCGGGCGGGTCAGACGGCCGGTTCGCCCGGCTCGGCGGTCAGATTGGTCCCGCCGCACTGCTCCCGGTAGCCCTCGAAGCTCGCCACTCCCTGGGAGACGGCGGACTCGTCCTCGTGCAGGATCGGGATGCCGCCCTGGATCTGGCCGGGCAGCCACTCGTCGTCGAGGATCTTGTCACCCTGGAGGGTGAGCCGCAGCACACCCGTCTCGGCGGTGGGGCCGCTGAAGTTGTAGAAGACGAAGTTGCCGAGTCCGTAGTGCACGTAGGCGTCGCCCATGTAGCCACCGGGGCTGACCACGTGCGCGTGCCCGCCCACCACGGCGGTGGCTCCCGCGTCGATGAGCTGCTGGGCGAGCCCGGGGGCGTGCGGCAGCGGGCAGTGGTCGCCCTCCAGGCCCCAGTGCAGGAACACGATGACGGCGTCGGCCCGGGAGCCGGCGTCCTCGACGGCCTGGATGGCGTGGGTGAGCATCTCGCCCTTGGTGGAGGCCAGACCCGGCTTGCCCTCGCCCGCGGTCCACTCGGAGATCAGGTGGTCGTCCAGCACGTCGGTGGCGCCGATGATGGCCAGGGTGTTCCCGTTGACCTCGAAGAACTCGGGTTCGTAGGCCTCGCTGAGGTCCCGTCCCGCCCCGATCACCGGGAAGTCCGCGGCCTCGGCGTTGTCGAGGGTGTCGATCAGGCCGTCGGTGCCGTAGTCCATGCCGTGGTTGTTGGCCACGGTCGCCACGTCGACGCCGGCCGACTCCAGTGCGGTGAAGGCCGTGGCGGGGGCGCGGAAGACGAACTGCTTGCCCGGTGCGGGGGTGCCGCCGTCGGTGACGGCGGTCTCCAGGTTGACCACGCTGACGTCAGCCTCCTGGAAGACCTCGGAGACCGGTCCCAGGGCGGTGGCCGGGTCGGAGTCCAGGCGCTGCCGGAGCATCCCCTCGAACATGACGTCACCGCCGATGGCGACGGTGTACGGCTCCTGGGAGGGCTCGGGAGAGGCGGACGGCGTGGGCTCCGCGGCATCGGGTGGGTCCGCGGCGGCTGCGGGGGCCTCGTCGCCCGAACCGCAGGCTGTGGCGAGCAGAGCCGTGGCCAGCAGCAGCGAGCCGAGGCGGAGCGGACGACCGTAGGGGCGTGGCGTCTGGGAAAGCGGGGTCACACGTATCTCCTGAGAAGCGGATTCGGCCGGTACTGGTAGGACGCGAGAGAGCGGTCCCCCGTTGTGGACGGGCCGACCGATGAACTTGATTTGTTACGAATGTCGGATTTGACGTCATCGAAACAGACCAGAATCACTACCTTGGGTGATGGTAGTGTGACGCGGAGTCCGGGATCGGGAACTGGGGGAGCGGGAACAACGTTACGTCCGCGGTCCCGCGGAAACGGGGGCGGGGGGTTTAACTGGACATACTCATTTTCTTGAACAACTCCAGATAGTGGCCTAGGGTGAAGCCATGGACGACGTCGCTGCCCTCCGCGCGGCCGGGCTGCGGGTGACCGCCTCCCGCCTGGCGATACTCGACGCGGTCCGTCAGGGAGACCACCTGGACGCCGACCGTGTGGCGCGTGCTGTCCGGGGCCGGGTCGGACACGTGTCGACCCAGGCGGTCTACGACAGCCTGCACGCCCTCACCGCCGCCGGACTGCTTCGTCGCATCGAACCCGCGGGTTCCCCCGCCCGGTACGAGACCCGCGTGGGGGACAACCACCACCACCTGGTCTGCCGCGACTGCGGTGAGGTGACCGACATCGACTGCGTGGTCGGGGAGGCCCCGTGTCTGCTGCCCTCGCAGACGCACGGCTACGCCCTCGACGAGGCAGAGGTGGTGTTCTGGGGGATCTGCCCCACGTGCCAGGCGGGGGAGCGGACTCGATGACCTGACCCTCCGGGCCTGTCCCGCACGGTGTGCGGCCCGGGGCCTCTCCATGGACGTCGGTTGACCCGACATCACCGTTTCCGAGGCTGAGCCTTAGCAGAAAGGTATGAGCATTGGTCGCTTACAGCACCGATGACGCCGGTATCCCGGCCCCGCACGACGGCCTCTCGCAGTCGGTCGGCCCCAACGGCCCCCTGCTGCTCCAGGACCACTTCCTGATCCAGAAGATGGCCCACTTCAACCGTGAGCGCGTGCCCGAGCGCGTGGTGCACGCCAAGGGCGGCGGAGCCTTCGGTGAGCTGGAGATCACCGAGGACGTCAGCCAGTACACGCGGGCCGACCTGTTCCAGAAGGGCAGGAAGACCCCGCTGCTCCTCCGCTTCTCGACCGTCGCCGGCGAGCTGGGCAGCGCCGACACCGCTCGCGACCCGCGCGGCTTCGCCCTGAAGTTCTACACCGAGCAGGGCAACTACGACATCGTCGGCAACAACACGCCGATCTTCTTCATCCGGGATCCCTCGAAGTTCTCCGACTTCATCCACTCGCAGAAGCGGCGCGCCGACAACCAGCTGCGCGACAACAACATGCAGTGGGACTTCTGGACGCTCAACCCCGAGTCGGCGCACCAGGTCTCCTTCCTGATGACCGACCGCGGCACCCCGAAGACCTGGCGCCACATGCACGGCTTCGGCAGCCACACCTTCATGTGGTACAACGCCAACGGTGAGAAGTTCTGGGTGAAGTACCACTTCAAGACCGAGCAGGGCATCGAGAACCTGACCGCCGCCGAGGCCAAGGCGATGGAGGCCGAGGACCCCGACGCGCACCGCCGTGACCTGTGGGAGAGCATCAAGAGGGGTGACTACCCCGCCTGGACGGTCAACGTCCAGATCATGCCCTTCGAGGAGGCCGCCGACTACCGGTTCAACCCGTTCGACCTCACCAAGGTGTGGCCGCACAGCGACTACCCGGAGATCACCATCGGCCGGTTCGTCCTCAACCGGAACCCGGAGAACTACTTCGCCGAGATCGAGCAGGCGGCGTTCGAGCCCTCCAACCTGGTTCCGGGTGTGGCCGGCAGCCCCGACAAGATGCTGCAGGGGCGGCTGTTCTCCTACCCGGACACCCACCGCTACCGGATCGGTCCCAACTACCTGCAGTTGCCGGTCAACCGGCCGAAGTCGCCGGTCCGCAGCTACAACTACGACGGGCCGATGGCGTACTACAACAACCCCGACCCGGTGTACGCGCCGAACACCGCGGGCGGCCCCGAGGCCCAGCCCGACCTGTTCAAGGGCGAGGAGTACCACGTGGCGGGTGAGATCGTCCGCTCCGCCTACACCCTCCACAAGGAGGACGACGACTTCGGCCAGGCGCGCACGCTGTGGGAGAAGGTCCTCTCCGACACCGACCGCGCCAACATGGTGGACAACATCGTCGGCCACGCCTCGGCGCCCGAGGTCACCGACGACATGAAGAAGCGCGTCGTCGAGTACTGGACCAACATCCACCCGGACCTGGGCGGCGGCGTCGCCAAGGGACTGGGAGTCCAGCAGGCCTAGCCGTCCCCGCCGGAGCGCGGTGACGCGCTCCGGCCGCGACGAGCCCCGGTCGAGGACCCTTCGCGGGTACCCGGCCGGGGCTTCGCCGTCTCCGGGCGGCGGACCGCGGCAGTGGCGGTCCGCCGCCTTCCGCATTCGGTACGGACAATTGCGCGCACACCGCTCCCCGGACCCGCGACAACGAATTTGCTTAGTAATTCGCCGGAGAGATATGTGCTGCTTGGGGGGGTTTCCGGCGCTGTGGCAGTGTCTGCGAAGGTGGATCGGTAGGAAATTTGACCAACAGACCCGTGAGTTTTGTGGAAGCTCTTGCAGAAAGTCTCGCGGAAAGCCGAGAAGCTGCTAACGTTACGGTCGGTCAGCGATCTGGAGCGGACCGTCGCTCTTTTTGGTTGGTCCGCCGTCAACCGGTTGGATCGCCCCCGTCGCTGTAGACAACATTCAAGCTTTGGATGTCGGGCCGTGGTTCACCGATCCCGCTCACGGTGACTCTTTGTGCTCAGTCATTCTCACTGGGTAGTGCAGTTAGCGAAAGGTCATACCGGAACATGCGTAAGACAATGCTCGCCACCGCCTCAACCGCCGTGCTCACGGCCGGTCTGGTGGCCGGGTTCGCCTCCCCTGCCTTCGCGGGTCAGACGGTCAGCGGCAACCAGATCAACATTCCGGTGGATGTCGCCGTCGACGTCTGCGGCAACGCCATCTCGGTCGTCGGGGAGGCCAGGGCCCAGTGCACGGTGATCGTCGACGCGCTCCAGGAGGCCTCCGAGGACGGCGAGGGCGGCGAGACGACCGCGGAGGGCGGTGACAGCGTCGCCAGCGGCAACCGGATCAACATTCCGGTGGATGTCGCCGTCGACGTCTGCGGCAACGCCATCTCGGTCGTCGGGGAGGCCAGGGCCCAGTGCACGGAGGTCGCCGAGGCGCTCCAGGAGGCCTCCGAGGGCGGCGAGAGCGGCGAGAGCGGCGAGACGGCCGCGGAGGAGACCGGTGGCTCCAACGCCTCCGGGAACGACGACGTCCTCAGTGACAACGAGGTCAACGCCCCCGTGAACGCCGATGTCGACGTCTGCGGCAACTCGGTCGCCGTCCTGGGCTCCGCCGAGGCCGACTGCGAGGAGACCGCCCAGGCGGAGGAGCCCACCGGGGTCGAAGAAGGCGCCGAGACTCCCCAGGAGTCGGGGACCGCCGAGGAGCCCGCCGACGACAAGCCCGCTCAGGAGACCAGGGAGGTGGCGACCGACGAGACCCTGCCGGTGACCGGCGCCGCTCTCGGCGGTCTGGTCGCCGCCGCGGTCGCGGCCCTCGGCGGCGGCGGCGCGGCCATGTACCTCTCCCGCAGGAAGAAGGCGACCGAGGACTGAGGCAGACCTCCTCCGTCATCCGTGTCCGTGCCCCCGGCCGATCGGCCGGGGGCACGGAGTTGTTCATGCGAGGGCGGAGAGTAACCAGTCAGAAGCAAACCGAAATCTGGCATTTTTTCGTGATCTGGGACACAATTCCTCTGCTGGAATGGGAAAGTCGGGGGGCTTCTTACCGGGAGAAGAACGCATATGAGCGCGCCGACAGGCCCTACCGACCGTGGATTTCTCCCCGCGCTGACGATCGGGGGCGGACTCTGGCTCCTCCTCGACGTACTCCGGGTGTGGCTTCCGTCGCTGATCACGGTCTTCGGTCAGGCCGGGACGACGCCGCCGCAGGCCGTCGGACTCTTCGCGCTCGGCTGGTTCCTGGCGCCCCTGCCCGTCCTGTTCCTGCGCTCCCTGCTCGCGGGCGGCGCGGCCGAGGACACGGAGGACCGGATTCCCCGCCTGCCGCTGGACGTGTGGTTCGCGATCGCGCTGGGCGGAGTGCGTCTGCTGCTCCAGGCCGCCGGCGGGGAGCAACTCCAGTTGTACGCGGCCTCCGCCGGGGTCCTCATCGGACTCGCCTGGCTGGCCACGGTCGCGGCACGGGCCCGGCGCTCCCTGCTGCGCGGATTCGCGCTCGGCCTCGCCCTGTCCACGCTCACCCACGCGGCACTCGGCACCTACGCGGCGGTGTGGCGGCCGGGGATGCTCGGCTGGGGGATCGTGGGCGCCCAGGTCGCCCTGTTCTGGTGGACGCTGACCAGGACACCGCGCCTCACCCGGCGGGACTTCGACGGGCAGGCCGCCGACCCGGTGCTGTGCTTCCTGTTGCTCCCCGCACTGCTGATCGCCGGCGTGCTCACGGCCTCGCCCGCGCGCGCCGAGGCCGCCGTCGGCTGGCCCGACGGCTGGGCCGCGGTGGTCGTCGCGGTGGCGGTCGCGATGGGATACGTCCTCTCGGGCGCGTCCGCGACCCCCGGACGCACGCCGATCGTTCCCGGAACGGCACTGGTCGCCGCGGTCGCGGTGGCCGCCTTCGGCACCGTCGAGGACGGAGGCGTTCCCGGACTGCCGCCCTTCTTCGCGGTCATCGCCCAGGCCGTGGGCGCACTGGCCCTCATCGCCTGCCTGGCCTGGGCCGACTGGCCCGGATCGCGGGGACGGGCGCCCCGGCCCGGCCGCGCCGGTCCGGCCGTGCTTCTCGGCGGCCTGGTGTTCCTGGGGGGCCTCTTCGGCTACTACGCGGGCTACGACCTGGGCTACCGCGCCGATGCCGTCCTGGTTGCCGTGGCGGTGCTGATCACCGCGACGGCGGCCGTGCACGGCCGCCGCAAGGACCGCGACTCGGGCAGCCGGGTGCGTCACCCGGCCGTCCACCGCTGGCCGGGCGCGGTGGTCGCGGCCGCCGGGACGGCGGCCGCCGTGTTCCTCCTGCCGTTCGTGACGGTGCCCGCGGCCGCCACGCCGTTCCCCGCCGCGGCCGCGGGAGGCGCCGACGAGGAACTGCGGGTGGTGGCCTACAACCTGCGGATGGGCTACGACACGGCCGGCACCTACGACATCGAGGGAGTGGCCACGGCGATCCAGCGGGTCGACCCCGACGTGGTGCTGCTGAGCGAGGTGGACCGCGGGTGGTTCCTCAACGGAGGACAGGACGTGCTGGGCGTGCTGTCCGACGCGCTCGACATGGAGGCCGTGTTCGCGCCCGCCGCCGACCAGGTCTGGGGGGACGCCGTGCTGACCCGGCTGCCGATCGTGGAGACCGTCGGCCACCGGTTGCGCTCCTACGGCGCCCCGATCGGCGCGCAGGCGCTGTCCGTGGTGGTCGAGCACGAGGACACCGAGATCGAGGTGATCTCCACCCACCTGCAACCGCCCGCCGACAGGGAACCGACCATGCAGGCCGCGGACCTGGCCGACATCGTCATCGAGCGTGCCGGACTCGGGCGGCCGATCGTCGTGGGCGGCGACCTCAACTTCGCGCCGAACGGCGCCGCCTGGCGGGAGATGGAACGCGCCGGGCTCTACGACGCGCTGTTCCGGATCCGTCCCGCCCCCACCTTCCCCGCGGACAGGCCGGAGCTGGAGATCGACCACATCCTCACCACCGAGGGGCTCGTCCGGGAACAGGCCGCCGCGCTTCCCGTGACGCACTCCGACCACCTTCCCGTCATGGCCGTGCTGCGGCTGGACCGGCCCACGGTGTACGGAACCTGACCACCGTCGTCGGAGAGCCGGGTCGGTGCGAGCGGCGGCCGACGGTCCCATAGCCTCGATATGTGCTTCGTGTCCTGACCTCACCTCGGATGTTGGCGTTCCACGCACTGCTGCTCGTGGTGGTGCCCTCGTTCATCGCCCTGGGCCTCTGGCAGTACGAGCGGGCGCAGGCCAAGGCCGCCGTGGTCGAGTTGCAGGAGACCAATCTCGCCGGCGACCCGGTTCCTCTCGACGAGCTGACCGCGGTCGGCGAGGAGGTGACCCGGCAGGACCGCTGGCGGCAGGTCACCGTCACCGGAACCTACGACTCCGACCGGGAACTCCTCGTGCGAAACCGGGGCGGCTCCGGCGGGGTCGGCATGCACGTCCTCACGCCGCTGGTGACCGAGGACGGCACGGCGGTACTGGTCAACCGGGGGTGGGTGCGGCAGCCGCCCACCGCGGCCGGGCAGCCCGAGGTGCCGCCCCCCGCCGAGGGGAGGGTCACGGTGACCGGGCGGCTGCAGATCTCGGAGACCCCCGAGAACACCGGGATCCGTCCCCGGGACGGACTGCCCGAGGGACAGATCATGATCATCGACGTGGCCGCCATCGCCGAGGAGCTGCCCTACGACCTCTACGGCGGGTACGTGGAACTGGTCGAGGAGGCCCCGGAACCGGCGGCGGCGCCCGAGCCGGTCGAGGTGGCCGAGGTCAACACGGGAATGAACTTCTCCTACGCGGTCCAGTGGTGGGCCTTCACCGCCATCGCGATCGGCGGATGGGTCTTCCTGGTCCGCCGTGAGGTCCAGGAGGCGGAGACCGGGGACACGCCCCCGGCCCCGGAGAACTCCGACACCACGCCCAGCCCCACCCCCGGGGCCTGACTGAGGTGTGGGTGTTGGGTTCTGCGGTGGGCGCGGGTCTTCGCGGAGACCCCCGGGGTGGGTGAGGCATTCCACCCCGGCCGTCCGGGGCGCCTCGACCGGTCACCGGCAGCCGGTGGTATCTCGTTTCCGGGGGTTTTGTGGAATGCCTCGGCCTTGCCGGGGTGCGGCGAAACCGCATCCGCCGCGAACCCGGCCATCACACCTCGGTGAGCGCCGTCTCCGCGGCGGGACCTTCGTCCGGAACCGGACACGGACACAAAGGCCAGGCGAGAGGGCGCGGCACGGGACTTCGGCCGCGGTGCGGCGGAACTCCGCCATTCTCCGGACCCCGCCGAAACGGCCTGGTCAGAACGGACCGAAACGGTTCCGACCGTTGCGTGGACGGTGCCGCGCCGATGGACGGGCACAGACGTTGTCCCGTTCTCCCGGTGACCTTCCGCGCCGTCCGCACGTACCGGAGTCCCTGGAGGACGCCCGGGGCCGGGAGTTGACTGGGACCAGCACCACCGGCCCCCCACGAAAGAGTGTGTGAGATGTTGGAGAACAGGGACACGGTCCGGACCGTCCCGCCCCCCGCCCGGGCCTGGTGCGGCGCCATCCGGCGCTGCGCTGACCCCGACCTCTCCGCCTCCTCGCCCCGGTGAGGAGGCGCGGCACGGCCCGGACACCGCGGGCGGGGCCGGTGCGAGGATGGGGGCATGACCGATGACCTGAGGAGCGCGGCCGTGGAGCGGATCGCGCGCCGGAGGACCGACGAGGAGGAGAGCGCGCGGGCCAACCGGGTGTGGTGGGAGCGCGCGGCCGACGACTACCAGGCCGAGCACGGCGACTTCCTCGGCGACGCCGAGTTCGTGTGGGGCCCCGAGGGACTGACCGAGGGGGACGCGCGGCTGCTGGGCTCTCCGTCGGAACTGGCGGACCGCCGGGTTCTGGAGGTCGGCTGCGGTGCGGGACAGTGCGGCCGGTGGCTGCGCGCGCAGGGGGTGGCCGAGGTGGTCGGGATCGACGTGTCCGGACGCCAACTCCAGCACTCCCGCCGCATCGACGAGGCCGTCGGGTGCGTGCTGCCCACCGTGCAGGCCGACGCCCAGCGACTGCCGTTCGCCGACGCCGCGTTCGACGTGGTCTGCTCGGCCTACGGCGCCTTCCCGTTCATCCCGGACGCCCACGCCGCGCTGGGAGAGGTCGCGCGGGTGCTGCGTCCGGGCGGACGGCTGGTGTTCTCGGTCAGCCATCCGGTCCGCTGGTGCTTCCCCGACGATCCGGGCGAGGCCGGGCTCCAGGCTCGCGACTCCTACTTCGACCGCCGTCCCTACGTTGAGGAGGACGGGCGGGGGCGTGCGCTGTACGTGGAGGCCCACCACACGGTCGGCGACTGGGTGCGCGCCATCACCGGCGCCGGACTCCTGCTGCGCGACCTCGTCGAACCCGAGTGGCCCGACGGCAACACCCGGACGTGGGGCGGCTGGAGTCCGCTGCGGGGCCGCATCCTGCCGGGCACCGCGATCTTCGTCGCCGACCGCCCGTAGCGTGCCCGGCCGGCGAGGACGTCAGGTGTGGCGTCCGCACAGATGATCAATGGCCGTGTTCTCCGCCGACGCGCCGGATCCGGCGGCCTCCGAGGTGTCCCCGTCGAGCCTGTGGGTAGCGGCAGGCGGGTGACACGGTCGGGCTCCGGAGGAGGTGCGGTCGACATGGGCGGAGTGGAGTTCGGGCTGTTCCTGATGCTGCTGCTGGGCGTGGTCGTTCCGGTGGGGGTGATCATCATCGTCGTGGCGATCCTGTGGCGCTCGCAGCGGTCCGCCGAGCAGAGGGTGCGCTCGCCGGAGTACTGGGAGCAGCAGTGGGCCGAGAGCGACTCGCTCCTCCGCGACCTGGACCGGCGGTTGGCCGAGGGGGAGATCGACCGGAGTGAGTACGAGCGTCTCCGGGAGAGGTACCGGCACTGAGGGGTTCGGGACGGCCGTCGGGGCCGGTGGGCGTGGGCGCCGAGTGGGCGAAGGGACACGGAAGGAGAGGTCATGGGAGTCATCCGCGCCGAGCACGTGGAGGAGTTGCTGCGGTCGGCCGACGCCGAGGCGGTGCTCGTGGTCCGGGGCGGGGCGGCCGAGGTGGTGCCGCGCGCCCGGCTCGGGGACCCCGAGTACCGGGGGGCGCTCCAGGTGGCGAGCCGCCGGGACCTGGAGGGGGAGGCCACGGCGGGAGACCCCGAGGCCCTGGCGCGCAACCTCGACGCGACGGTGGAGGGGATGGGCGGCTGACCCCGCGGCGGCCTCGGCGCGGCCCTGTCCGCCGCGGCTGGGGACCTCCGTCCCCGCGGCCGACGAAGTTGAGGTAAGGGCTTTCCTTCAATGCTGCAGGATGCCTGGGACAAAACCGCACGACGATCGGATGTCCGGGGTGACTGACCATTGACACTCTGGACTTTCTGTGACTAGTGTCACGGCAAGCGCTTTCCAGAAATCTGGTCCCCCACATCCGCCGCCCGCTTCCCCACTCCGGCGTTCCCCGAGTCGGGCGGCAAGGAGAGTCCCATGCGAAGAGCAGTCACCCTCGGCATCGCCCTCGCCCTGCCGCTCGCGTTGACCGCACAGGGCAGCGCGCTGGCTCGCCCCCACCACCATCACTCCGGCGTCTCGCACAAGGCCGAACGGGTCGCCCGCGAGGTGCTCGGCCCCAACGACGGCTGGGCCGCGCTCGGCACCGGCACCACCGGAGGCTCCGCCGCCGACGACGAACACGTCCACGTCGTGGAGAACTACGCCGAACTGCGTGCGGCGCTGGACGGCGGACGCAACAACGACACCCCCAAGATCATCTTCCTGAAGGGGCGGATCGACGCCAACACCGACGCGCAGGGCAACCGGCTCACCTGCGACGACTACGCCGACCCCGAATACGACCTCGACGCCTACCTGGCCGCCTACGACCCGGAGGTCTGGGGCTGGGACGAGGAGCCGTCCGGCCCCCTGGAGGAGGCCCGGGAACGCTCCTACCGGAACCAGCGCGACCAGATCGTCTTCGAGGTCGGCTCCAACACCACCCTCATCGGCCTCGGCGACGACGCCGCACTGGTCGGCGCGCAGATGATGGTGGAGAGCGTCGACAACGTCATCATCCGCAACATCTCCTTCGAGACCGCCCAGGACTGCTTCCCCCAGTGGGACCCCACGGACGGCTCCGCGGGCAACTGGAACTCCGAGTTCGACGGGGTGTCGGTGCGCCGCTCCACCCACGTGTGGATCGACCACAACGAGTTCAGCGACGGCGACGTGCTCGACAGCGAACTGCCCGAGTACCTCGGCCGCGAGTTCCAGGTCCACGACGGCCTGCTGGACATCACCCACGGCTCCGACCTGGTCACCGTCTCCTACAACGTCCTGCGCGACCACGACAAGACGATGCTGATCGGCAGCACCGACTCGCCCACCCACGACGTCGGCAAACTGCGGGTCACCCTGCACCACAACCGGTGGGAGAACGTGCTGCAGCGTGCTCCCCGGGTCCGCTACGGACAGGTGCACATCTACAACAACCACTACGTCATCCCCGCCACGCAGGAGGGGGAGAAGACCTACCAGTACTCGTGGGGCGTGGGCGTGGAGTCCCAGATCCACGCGGAGAACAACTACTTCGACATCGCCCCGGGCACCGACCGCTCCCAGGTCGTCGCCCACTGGAAGGGCGTCCAGATGTACGAGTCGGGCAGCTACGCCAACGGCCGTTCCCGCCGGCACCGGATCAGCTTCCTGGAGCAGTACAACGCGGTCCACACTCCACTGATCGAGAACCGGGCGACCTGGGAGCCCGAACTCCACAACCGGATCCACCCGACCCAGGCGGTGCCCGCCAAGGTGCGGAAGGCCGGTGTCGGACGCGTTCTGTGACGGTGCGCCCCGCCGCCCAGGCGGTGCCGCACCACCGCGGCCTCGTCCCCGACCCCCTCCCTCTCCCCGAAGGGGAACGAAGCCCGGAAGGCGGCCCCGGCGTCCACGGACGCCGGGGCCGCCGCCGTCTCAGGAGAGCGGCTTGCGCAGGTGGTAGATCCAGGCGGGAGGGATGTTGCGGAACACGCGCTCCCGACCCACCCCGTACCGGTTCACCCACTCCTCCACCTCCCAGCCGGACCGGACCTGGCGCAGGTAGTCGTCGAGCGGCGCGATGACCGCCTTGACCTGCTTGGTGTACAGGTAGCCGAAGAAGGACAGGTGGCCGCCGGGGCGCAGCACGGTGAAGTAGTACTCCATGATCGTGCGGACCTCGTCGGCGGTGAAGTTGGCGAACGGGAGGCCGGAGACGATGACGTCGAACCGGCGGTCCGTGCCCAGATCGGTGACCAGGGCCTGGTGCACGGTGACGCGGTCGGCGACCGCGAGGAACACCGGGTCGGTCTTGACCAGACCGTTCAGGTACTCCACGAACGTCGGGTTGGGTTCGACCATGTCGAACGTGTCGCCGCCGCGCATGCGCGAGGCGATGGCACGGGAGACGGGACCGGTTCCGGCGCCCGCCTCCAGGATGCTGAGAGGAGTTGACGGGTCGTCCCGTTCGGCGACGTAGCGAGTCAGCGCGTCGGCCAGCGCCGCTCCGCTGGGAATGACGGCGCCCGTGGCGCGGAAGGTCCGGACCGCCTGCTGGAAGAAGATCCCCGCGTCGTGGAAGGGCTGGGACAGGCGGGAGACCTGGGGGTCATGGTTGGCTGCCATGGCTGAACGCTACTGCCCACGGGGCTAAGAAGGCAGTCAACCGGACCGCCGTGTCGCGCCGATCGTGTCCCGCAGCACGGCCACGACGGGGATTTCGGCCTGGCGCCCCAGCGGAAGCAGCGAGCCCAGACCGAACATCCCGTGGAAGCCGCCGTTGACCCGGACGGTGGTGGCCGGAACCCCGGCGGCGGCCAGTGCCCGGGCGTAGGCCTCGGCCTCGTCCCGCAGTGGGTCGAAGTCGGCGGTGACCACCAGGGCGGGCGCGGCGCCGGACAGGTCGGCCGCGCGTATGGGCGAGGCGCGGAAGTCCCCGGCGTCGGCGGGATCGGCCAGGTACTGCTCGGCGAACCAGCGCATGCCCTCGGAGGTGAGGAAGTAGCCCTCGCCGTTGACGATCCGGGACGGGTACGGGGTGTCCTCGGTCACCGGGTATCCGGTGAGATCGGTCACCGGATAGATCAGGACCTGTGCGGCGAGCGCCGGTCCGCCGCCGCGGGCCAGCAGTGCCACCACCGCGGCGAGACCGCCGCCCGCGCTGTCGCCCACGACCGCCAGGCGGTCGGCGGCCACCCCCAGTTCCGCGGCGTGGTCGGCGACCCAGCGGGTGGCCGTGAAGGCGTCCTCGACGGCGGCGGGGAAACGGTGCTCGGGAGCCAGGCGGTAGTCCACCGAGACCACGGCGGCCCCGCTCTCCGCGGCGATCAGCCGGGCCACGTGGTCGTGGGTGTCGAGATCGCCGATGACGTAGCCGCCGCCGTGGAAGAACACCGCGCAGCCCGGAGCGGGACCGTCCGGCGCCGGATGGTAGAGCCGGACCGGAACGTCCCCGTCGGGAGAGGGAACGGCGAGATCACGTACCAGGGCGACGTCGGCGCCCACGATCCTGCGCTCCCTGCGGGACGAGCGCAGCAGTACGGCGTCCACCCCCACCGCGCCCGCCTGGGGCGAGGAGGCGACGAGTTCGTCGATGAATCTGCGGGTCTCCGGACTGAGCGACATACGGGACAGACCTTCCGTCGGGTGGACATCCAGACGATAACCGCCCGGTTGCGGTTTCGGACGGTCCGGAACGCGCCGCGGGGAAGCACCACGACCGCCGCCCCGCACAGCGGGTAGTCTCGTAGGAGGTCGAGCTGTTCGGGACGAGACTCGGCCCAGCCTTACTCCCATCGACTTTTTCGGAGAGTGCCCATATGGCTGCCCCTTGTGTGGGCGTCGTCACCTTCCCCGGTTCCCTTGACGACAGGGACGCCGCGCGCGCGGTGCGCATCGCCGGCGCCGAGCCCGTCTCCCTCTGGCACGGCGACGCCGATCTCAAGGGCGTCGACGCGGTCGTGCTGCCCGGCGGTTTCTCCTACGGCGACTACCTGCGCTGTGGGGCCATCGCCCGGTTCGCGCCGATCATGACCGAACTCGTGCCCGCCGCCCGCTCCGGGAACCTCCCGGTCCTCGGCATCTGCAACGGGTTCCAGATCCTGTGCGAGAGCCACCTGCTGCCCGGTGCGCTCACCCGCAACTCCTCCCAGCACTTCGTCTGCCGCGACCAGTTGCTGCGGGTGGAGACCGCCGACACCGCGTGGACCAACGGCTACTCCGCGGGCCAGGAGATCCTCATCCCGCTCAAGAGCGGTGAGGGCAACTACGTGGCCGACCCCGAGACCCTCGCCGAACTGAAGCGTGAGGGCCGTGTGGTGGTGCGCTACGTCGACTCCGCGCCCAACGGTTCCACGGACGACATCGCCGGGATCACCAACGAGCACCGCAACGTGGTCGGGCTCATGCCGCATCCCGAGCACGCCGTGGAGGCGCTGACCGGACCCTCGACGGACGGCCTCGGCTTCTTCACCTCGGTCCTGGCCCACCTGACCGGCGGCGCGCCGGTTCCCGCGGTCGCCGGTTGACCGCGCCCGCCGGAGGGCACGGGGGATGATGTCGCGATGATGGCGCTGCTGCGGTCCAGGAAGATCCAGGTCGGCCTGGCGATTGCGGGGGTCCTCGCACTGCTGGCCACGATGGGCGTCACGCTGCTGTACCGGCCGTGGGCCTCCGACAGCGCCGTGCCCCCGCCTCCCTCCGCGCCCTCCATGGAGGTCCTGGGCGCGGCACCCGAGGGGGTGGCCTACACCGACCTCGGTGAGCAGTGCACCCAGTTCGAGTGCTATCGCGCGGTCGCGATCACCACCGACGGTCTCAGCGCCGAGGAGGCGATCGAGGCCGTCTACACGCACCTGCTCGACCAGGGATGGGGACGTCTGCTGCCCGAGGGGGAGACCGACCCCGAGGAGGTGCCCTACGCCGAGTCGGCGCTCAGCGACGGCTCGGTCATGGTCCAGGGCAGCCTGGAACCCTATATCGAGGGCACCACGGCCGGGCTGCTGCTGGCCTACCTCGTACCGCCGTCCTCCCCCACCTCCTAAGCTCCGATCCGCTCCGCTTCCCGAACGGAAAACAACCCGTATGTCTGAAGAACCCCGGTTCGACACGGTCGCCAGGGCGGCGACCACCCCGGACCTTCCGCAGCCGTACACCGAACTCGGCATGAAGGACGACGAGTACGCGCGGGT
Organism: Thermobifida halotolerans; assembly: GCF_003574835.2. Lineage (NCBI taxonomy): Bacteria > Bacillati > Actinomycetota > Actinomycetes > Streptosporangiales > Nocardiopsidaceae > Thermobifida > Thermobifida halotolerans. Next base: position 4,756,826 of record NZ_CP063196.1, read on the forward strand.
CCGCGAGATCCTGGGCCGCCGTCCCACCTCGGCCGAACTGGCCATCTACTCGGTCATGTGGAGCGAGCACTGCTCCTACAAGAGTTCCAAGGTCCACCTGCGCCAGTTCGGGGAGAAAGCCCCCGAGACCGACGTGCTGCTGGTCGGCATGGGCGAGAACGCGGGTGTCGTGGACGTCGGCGACGGCTACGCGGTCACCTTCAAGATCGAGTCGCACAACCACCCCTCCTACGTGGAGCCACACCAGGGCGCGGCCACCGGAGTGGGCGGCATCGTGCGCGACATCCTCACCATGGGCGCGCGGCCGGTCGCGGTCATGGACGCGCTGCGGTTCGGTCCGGTCGACGCCCCCGACACGCGGCGGGTGCTGCCGGGCGTGGTGTCGGGCATCTCCTTCTACGGCAACTGCCTGGGCCTGCCCAACATCGGCGGCGAGATCGGCTTCGACGCCGGATACTCCGGCAACCCGCTGGTCAACGCCTTGTGCGTGGGTGTGCTCAAACACGAGGACATCAAGCTCGCCCAGGCCCCCGGCCCGGGCAACCACGTCGTGCTGTTCGGCGCGACCACCGGTCCCGACGGGATCGGCGGCGCGTCCGTCCTGGCCAGCGCCAGCTTCGACGACGAGAGCCAGGCCAAGCGCCCCAGCGTCCAGGTGGGCGACCCGTTCATGGAGAAGCTCCTCATCGAGTGCAGCCTGGAGCTGTTCGCCAGGGACCTCGTCGTGGGCATCCAGGACCTGGGCGCGGCGGGAGTCTCGTGCGCGACCACCGAGCTCGCGGCGGGCGGCACCGGAGGCATGCGCGTCGACCTCGACCGCGTCCCGCTGCGCGACCCTCGGCTGACGCCCGAGGAGATCCTGATGAGCGAGTCGCAGGAGCGGATGATGGCGATCGTCGAGCCCGCCAAGCTCGACGAGTTCCTGGCGGTCTGCGCCAAGTGGGACATCCTGGCCAGCGTGATCGGCGAGGTCACCGACGTCACCCCCGAGGAGGCCGAGCGCGGCGGCCGTCTGGTCATGACCTGGCGCGGCGAGACGGTCGTGGACATGCCGCCGCGCACCGCCGCCGACGAGGGGCCGGTGTACCAGCGCCCCGTCGCACGCCCCGACGACCAGGACGCGCTGCTGGCCGACGATCCCGCCGCGCTGCCCCGTCCCGACACCGACGACCGGCTGCGCGAGCAGGTACTGCGGGTGCTGGCGGCCCCCGGAATCTGCGACCCGAACTGGGTCACCAGCCAGTACGACCGGTACGTGCTGGGCAACACGGTGCTGGCCGTGCCGCACGACAGCGGCATGATCCGCATCACCGACAACAGCGACCGCGGAGTGGCGCTGGCCACCGACGGCAACGGGCGCTACACCCGCCTCGACCCGTACACGGGCACCCAGTTGGCCTACGCCGAGGCCTACCGCAACGTCGCGGCGACCGGTGCGCGCCCCATCGCGGTCACCAACTGCCTCAACTTCGGCTCCCCCGAGGACCCCGCGGTGATGTGGCAGTTCGCCGAGTCCACGCGCGGCCTGGCGGACGCCTGCCTCGCCCTGGGCACCCCGGTGACCGGCGGCAACGTCAGCTTCTACAACCAGACCGGGAGCACCGCGATCAACCCGACCCCGGTGATCGGTGTGCTCGGCGTCATCGACGACGTGAACAAGCGGCTGACCAGCGCTTTCAGCAACGATGCCGACGGTGCGGCGATCTTCCTGCTCGGTGAGACCCGGCCGGAGCTGGGTGGTTCGGCGTGGGCCGACGTCGTCCACGGGCACCTGGGCGGCCGTCCCCCGCGGATCGACCTGGACGCCGAGGCGGCGCTGGCCCGCGTGCTGGTCGACGGCGCGGGGGCGGGAGTGCTGGCGTCGGCGCACGACCTCTCCGACGGCGGGCTGGCGGTGGCGCTGGCCGAGTCCTGCCTGCGCGGCGGGATCGGTTGCGCGGTCGACCTCGGTGAGGACCCGTTCACCGCGCTGTTCAGCGAGTCCGCCGCGCGCGCGGTGGTGAGTGTGCGGCCGGAGAACGAGGCGGCCTTCACCGAGCTGTGCGCCGAGCACGGAGTCCCGGTCGCGCGGATCGGTTCCGTCGGCGGCACCGCGCTGGCCATGGCCCACCGCGGCGGCCGGATCAGCATCGAGCTGACCGAGCTGCGCGCCACCTACGAGTCGACGCTGCCCGCCGTCTTCGGCGGCGAGTGACCGGTCCGGCCCGGCCCCCGCCGAGTCGGGGCCGGGCCGGAGTCTCTGTCCCGAGGGTGTTCGAGGAGTTCAGGGACCGCCGCCGCGGCGGGCTCTCACTCGCTCTCCTCCTCCCGCTGGACCGCCTCGCGGTCGGTGGCCGGAATTCCCTGGTCGTCGACCACGGGTTCGGGTTCACGCCATTCCTCGGCGCGGGTGGGGCCCCCGCTCTTCAGCACACCGTCGATCTCCTCTTTCAGGTCCTCGTCGATCCGGGGCCCGTGCTTGTCGCTGCCGCGTTCTTCCATGAGGGGCGCCTCCTTCCGCTCACCGAAACCGGCTGGACCCCCGCACTACCCGACCCGGGGGGCGGAAAACGCGCACGTCAGGGCGGGCCACGGCGCCGGGCGCCGCACGGGGCTCACCTCCCGGACAGGGGTTCCTTACCTCACGCATGCCCCCACAAGGGTCGGGCAGCGGCTCCGGACGAGGCGAACACCGAGTTCGGAGGGGGTGAGCGGGCCGCCGACCGGGCCCGCGGCGCATGGATCTTGGTTTTCTGCGACCGTTGTACGAGACGACCGCTCCGGTGGCCTCGGTCTACCTGGACACCACCCGGGCTTCGGAGAACGCTGACAAGGAGATCGAACTGCGCTGGCGCGGGCTGCGGGAGCACCTCGCCGAGCAGGGAGCCGACGAGGCGACCCTGAGTGCCCTGGACGCCGAGGTCGGAGGAGCCTCGGGCGTCCCCGGCCCGCAGGGGGAGGCGCTGTTCGCCTCCGAGGGGCGGCTGCTGGGCGCGTTCACGCTGTCCAGGCCGCCGCTGCGGGACCAGGCCGCCTGGCTGCCGGTCGCCGACACGCTGGGACTGACCGTCGACCGCGGTCGCCAGGTGCCCTACGTGGTGGTCGCGGCGGACCGGGAGGGCGCCGACGTCACCGCCTACAGCGTCGCCCACCACGACCCCGAGAGCAGGCGGAGCTTCAGCGGAAGCACCCTGCACATCCAGAAGGTGCGCGTCGGCGGCTGGGCGCACAAGCAGTACCAGCGCAGGTCGGAGAACCTCTGGGACGCCAACGCGGAGGAGGCGGCCAAGGACGTGGAGGCCGCGGTCTCCGATGTGGCGGCCGAGGTCGTGTTCGTCGGTGGCGACGAGCGCGCCATCGGCAAGCTCCGCGACCACCTGAGCAGGTCGGTCCTCGACATCCTCGTCGAGCAGCCCGGCGGGGGACGCTACGACTACGCCGCTCTGGCCAGTCTGCGCGATTCGGTGGACCAGGCCCTGGAACGGGCGGTGACCCGGGCCAGGGCGGAGGAGCAGGCCGAGTTCACCTCGGCACTGGGGCGGAACGAGGGCGCGGTCGAGGGGGTGGAGGCGACGACCGAGGCGCTGCGCCGCGCCCAGGTCCGTGTCCTGCTACTGGCCGCCGACCTCGGTGACGAACCGCGGATCTGGGCTTCCCGGTCCGACCCCCTGGAGGTGTCGGTGGACCGGAACCGACTCAGCGCCCCCGACTCCGCGTTCCAGGCACCGGCCAGCGCGCTGATGCTGCGCGCGGCCACGCAGACCGACGCCGAATTCGTGGAGTTGTCCGAGACGAAGGCGGCGGAGGGGACCGGCGCTCTGCTCCGCTTCGTGACCGCCCAGTGACGGCCGCCCTGTCCGGGACGGCACGGCAAGAACAGGGAGGAGCATGCGACGGGGACAGCCGAGGGGACCGCTCGGCAGCCATGACCGACCGGCCAGCGCGCTGACGTTCCGGCTGGTTCTCGCCGTCTTCGGAGCGGTGGCCTTCCTCGTGGGCGCGGTGCTGGCCATGACGATGACGGATTCGCTCCCGTTGACGGTCCTCCTGGTCGCCGGGTTCCTCGCCGCCTGCCTGAACGTCTTCTGGGTCAGCCGTCGCCGCCGCTACGAACGTTGACCGGGGCGCCACAGCCGACCGGCCGGGAACCAGCGGACTCGGGAGTTTCGCCGCGGGGAGGAGCCCCGGGCGGCCTCGGAAGGCCGCCCGGGGCTCCTCCCCGCAGGGGTCAGGAGGACTTCTCCGCGCTGCCGATCCGGGGGAACGGGGTGGTGGAGAAGACCACCTCCACGGGGACCTCGAAGTATTCGGCGATCCGCAGTGCCAGGTGCAGACTGGGGCTGTACTCGCCGCGCTCCAGGTAGCCGATGGTCTGGTAGTGCACTCCCAGGGCCTCGGCGAGTTGACGGCGGGACACGCCCCGCTCGACGCGCAGCACCGCGATGCGGTTGTAGACGTTCTCGCCGCTCATCGCCCTGCCTCCTCTCACGCGCGATTCACCCGACCCGCTGCATCGCCCTGTGCCGCCGCTCCTCCAGGCTCGCACCGGACTCGCGTCGGGCCATCCGGCGCAGCACGACGGGAGCCAGTGCCAGGCCGACGACCGCCCACGCGCCCAGCACGCCGACCGTCTCCAGGTGCCGCCAGGACTCGCCGATCTCCTCGACCGTGGCGGTGTCGGGCAGCATGCCCGAGCGCATGCCCAGGCCCAGCCAGTAGATCGGGAACACCTGGGCGATCCACTGGGCCCACTCGGGGAGCAGGGTGATCGGGAAGAAGATACCGGAGACCACGACCAGTCCCATGAGCAGCAGCATCAGGATGCCCACCACGGTACGCGGGTTGGAGAACAGCGATCCCAGAATCGCGCCGATCGGCAGGGTCGCCAGGAATCCCAGGGCGATCACCCACAGCAGGGTCAGCGCTCCCCGGGCGGTGAACTGGAACCCGTCGATCGCCAGCACGGCGGGCACCAGGATGACCAGCATGCTCAGCAGGGTCATCAGCGACACGGAGACCACCTTGCCGACCAGGTAGCCGTGCGTTCCCCTGGGAATGGCCTTGGCCCGCAGCAGGGTGCCGTCCTCGCGGTCGGTGGCCAGCAGTTGGGCCATGGTCAGCAGCCCGCCGAACACCAGCGTCATGGCCAGCACCCCGGGCAGCGCCAGCGTCGCCTGGGTGACGCCCGTCCCCGACAGTTCGGTGTTCTCCATGCCGTTGTCGCTCATGAACAGCAGGATGGCCAGGAAGATCACGCTGTTCAGCAGGTAGGAGCCGAGGTCGGAGAGGCTGGTCAGGGTCTGGCGGAACTCGGTCCACCCACGGAGCAGCCCCAGGCGCAGGGCGAAGAGTGTCGTGTTCACCGGTTCTCCTTCCGCTCCCCGAAGCCGGGGTCGTCGTCGCCCGCGGAGCCGGTCTCGTGCCGGTGCACCATGGTCAGGTAGACGTCCTCCAGCGTGGCGCGGCGCACCTCCAGGTCGGTGATCTCCTCGCCGTACTGCGCGAGCAGTTCACGGACGAAGGCGGTGCCGTCGGTGGCCGAGTGCACGAACCGCTGTCCGCCGCGGCTCCAGCGGATCTCGGTCTCACGGCTCACCTGCTGGGAGAGCTGCTCCGCGCTGCCGTCGGCGACGATCCGGCCGCCCGCGAGGATCAGGATGCGGTCGGCCAGTTTCTCCGCCTCGTCCAGGTCGTGCGTGGTGAGCAGGACGGTGGTGTCCTCGAGGTCGGCCAGTCGGTGCACCAGGTCGTGGAAGTCCCGTCGGGCCTCGGGGTCGAAACCGGCGGTCGGCTCGTCCAGGAACAGCAGTTCGGGACGGCCGATGATGCCGACCGCGACATCGAGTCGGCGCCGCTGGCCTCCGGAGAGCTCCTTGATCCGCCTGCCGGCGTGTTCGGTCAGGCCCACGATGTCGAGCAGTTCCGCGGTGTCGCGCGGTCGGTGGAGTTCGGGGGTGGAGTAGGGGGCGTAGTACCGGCCGAAGTGCTCCAGCAGTTCGGCGACCCGCCATTTGCCGTGGTCGCGCCAGGACTGCAGCACCACGCCCAGACGGGCCCGCCACCGTTCGTCGCCGTGGGCGGGGTCGGTTCCCAACACGCTCACCCGTCCGGCGGAGCGCATCCGGAAGCCTTCGAGGATCTCGATCGTGGTGGTCTTTCCCGCGCCGTTCGGGCCGAGCAGCGCCAGCACCTCGCCGCGGTCGGCCCGAAAACTCACCCCTTTGAGCACGTCCGTCGATCCGTAGCGCATCCGCAGGTCGCTGACCTCGACCACGGACTGCTCCGATGACCCGGGCGGCTGGGAGGCGGTGACGGGCTGGGGAACCGTCGCCATACTCCTTCTCCTTACCGTTGTCGTCCTGTATACATTGATAGCACATGTACTACATTCCGACAATCTCGTACTCCATCGTGGAGTGCCATGGAATGCCCACGGTGAGCACGGGGGACGCGTTCGGGTCTTGGAGTACGGCCGCGGCAACGGCAGAATGTGGTTCATCAACCGTCCGGCGGCTCTGGAGGAGGCGCCCTGTGCGAATGAGTTACGTCCGACTCCTGGCAGACGACTACGAGGCGTGCTTCCGGTTCTACGCCGACGTGCTGAAACTTCCGGTGCTCCGCGGATCGGAGCACACCCGCTACGCCGAGTTCGGGACGGGCGCCGACACCAGGCTCGCACTGAACCAGCGCGAGGTGGTCGCCGAGGCGCTGGAAACCGACATGGAGGACCCGTACCTGCCCCGCCAGGACCGGGTGGCGGTGATCTTCGAGGTGGACGACGTGGACGCCAAAGCCGCCGAACTCATCGCGACGGGCGTCCCCCTGGTCTCCCCGGTCAAGGAGTGGACGGCGCTCGGCATCCGCGCGGCGCACTTCCGCGACCCCGACGGCTACCTGCTGGAGTTCAACCAGCCGCTACTGTGACCCGCACCGACCCGTCGCCGAGGTCAGGGCCAGCGGACCGCCATCGGATCCAGATGCCTCAGCAGCAGGTCGTTGACCAGGTCCGCGCGTTCGATGTTGGCCAGGTGCGCGGCTCCGTTGACCACCTCGAAGTGGGCGTCGGGAAGGGCGCTGGCGAGCCGGCGGCCGTGCCCGGGAGGAGTCTGCGGGTCGTGCGCGCCCGAGATGACCACCGTCGGCACCCGCACTCGTGCGGCCAGGGAACGGTGGTCGACGTCCGCGACGGCGTCACAGCACCCGGCGTAGCCCTCCGGGTCGGTTTTCTCGAACTCCTCGGTGAACCGCGACACGATGTCGGGTCGCCGCTCGCAGAACCCGGGGGTGAACCACGAACGGGTGACCTCGTCGGCCACCGATGCGACGCCGAAGCTGCGCACCCGTTCGCCGATGCTCCGCCAGCGCAGTGACGGGGGCGCCCACGAGGTGGTGGACACCAGCGCCATCCGGGTGATCCGTGAGGGTTCGGCCGCGGCCGCCCACAGCGACACCATGGCCCCCAGACCGACGCCGATGAAGGAGACCTGCTCCAGTTCGCACTGGTCGAGCAGGGACAGCAGGTCGCCTCCGAGTTCCGGCACGGAGTAGGGGCCACGGGGCGCGGGCGAGGTGCCGTGCCCGCGGTGGTTGACCCGAAGCACCCGCATGCGGCGGGTCAACTCCGGCATCTGCGGCTCCCACATCGACCACTTCACGCCGAGCGTGGGAACCAGCACCACCACCGGTGCGGTCCGCGGCCCGTCAAAGCGGTACTGAAGGGGAACAACGGCCATCTGGGACCTCCTGGAACAGCGAGCCAAAAGCCTACCGACATTCCCTCACACCGAAAGGGCGGTCGGTGCTCCGCGCTGGACGGATCGTCGCGGTCACTGACCCGTCGGAGAGACGGCCACCCTTCCGGAGTCTCCGGTCCCCCAACCTCCGCCGCCCCCGGTCGACGCGGTCGGCCCGTCGTCCTCCATGTCGGCGTCCTCGGTCGGTTCGGTGGTCTCCTCTTCTTCCTCCCAACCGGGCTCCTCGGTCCAGGTGTCCTCGTCGGTGGGGTGGTAGGGGGTCAGCGAGGGGTCCGGCTGGTGGCTGTTGGGCGGAGTGGAGGGTGCGTACGTCTCCTCGTCGAAGCCCGGGTCCGTCTCGTTGTCCACCTCGGGCGGTGAGGCGGCGGGCCGGTCGTCCTCCACCTCCGAGCCATCGGTGGTGGAGCCGTCCACGGGGGTGGCCTCGGGCCGTCCGTCGGACAGGAGGAAAGCGTCGACCAGGTACCAGCCTCCCGCCAACGCCATGATGAGGATGCCCGCGGCCATGACCAAGGACAGCGTCCGCCGGGTGCCCCGGCCGCCCCCGGAGCGGGGAGGCGGTGGTTGCCGGTTGTCCGGCGGAAGTCCCGTTCCGGGCGGGGGACCGTAGCCGCCGCCGTCTCCGGGCGGGCCGTAGGCGGCCGGAGCGGCGCCGCCGGCCGCGGCACCCGCGGCTTCCCACGCCGCGCCCTGCTGGGCCGCGGCGCCCCCCGGGGGAGTGACGCGCGCGGTTCCGTCGGCCGTGCCGGACGCGGGCGTGTTGACCGTCTCGGTGGCTTCCGTGTTGCCGACCAGTGCGGCGAGTCCGCTCGTGGTGCGCAGCGGGCCGCTGGTGGGTCCGGTGCCCGGACCGCTGTACGGGGTGCCGTCGGCGGGGCGGTCCGCCGCCAGCGCGGCCAGACCGCTGCTCGGTGTTCCGCCCGGGTCCTGCGGGTCGTCGTCGGCGGCGGGCAGCACCGCCGTGGGAGCGGCCTCCGCCGGTTCCTCCGGCGGGGCGATCGGCAGTGCCGCCGTGGCGGCGATCTGTGTCTGCTCGCTGATCGCCGCGGTGTAGCCCTCCTCGAGGACCTCCGTGACCGGTACCCGGGTCACGTCGGCCGGATCGTGTCCCACCAGCGCGCCGAGCACCTGCACGGCGGTGGGACGGCGCTCGGGCTCCTTGGCCAGGCAGGATTCGAGCAGTGGCCGCAGAGGTCCGTCCACACCGTCCAGTCGGGGCGGACGGTTCAGCACGCGATGGATGATCGCGGGCAGGGTCTCGTCGTGGAACGGGGACTCGCCGGTGGCGGCGAACACCATGACTCCGGCCCAGGCGAAGATGTCCACCGCGGGGGTGAGTTCTCGGCCCTCGACCTGCTCGGGAGCCATGTAGGCGGGGGTGCCCACGATGGAGTTGGTCGCGGTGACCGTGGCCTCGGTGGACCGGGCGATCCCGAAGTCGATCACCCTGGGGCCGTCCGGGCCCAGCAGAACGTTGGCCGGTTTGAAGTCGCGGTGCACGACTCCCGCCTGGTGGATCGCGACCAGCGCGGTGGCCGTGGAGATGGCGAGACGGTCCAGGGCGGCTCCGGTGCGCGGTCCGTCCCGCAGCACGGCCTCGCGCAGTGACGGTCCCTCGATGTACTCACTGACGATGTAGGGCGGTTCGGCGTCGATGTCGGCGTCCAGCAGCGTCGCCGTGCAGAAGGGGGCGACCTTGGACGCGGTCTCGATCTCCTTGGCGAACCGGCTGCGCGCTCGGGCGTCGGAGGCCCAGGAGCTCTCCATGACCTTCACCGCGACCCGAGTACCGTCCGGCCCCTGGCCGAGGTACACGACGCCCTGGCCGCCCTTGCCGATTCGGGCGATAAGCTCGTAATCTCCGACCCGAGCGGGATCCTCGGGCCGCAACGGACTCGTCATTCGCGTGCTCTCTCCCTCGACTCCTGAGCATTGGACGGCTCCGAACCGCGTCATGCCGGGAACCGTCCGGGAATGAGCGGGCAGATCAGGCTGTTGATCAGCTGGAACGGCCGTTCCCCACCAGCGAACCACACCGCGAGCGACCCCGCCAGGGCACATTCCCGTTCCCCGGACGCGCAACGCACCTCACAGGAATAGATGCACGAAACCACAGGAAGGTTCGCTCTGTCGAAAGGTCCGAAAACCGCGTTGGGGGCATTGTCGGACAAAAGGCAGCGATGATCATCATTGATGGTGAAGGTGTGGGCGATCTCCCATGCCCGCAGCGCAAAGGCCGCCCCCGTGTCCCCCCTCAAAGCACGGAGGCGGCCTTCGCATGGGAACGGTCGCCGGCTCCTCCCCCCAGAAGCCGCGACCTCGGAAAGGTCCGCGTCACGGGAGGTTGTGCTCCTCTCCCGTGGTGACACCCAGATTACCCATGCCCATCTGGCGAAACAACCGTCCGTCACCGTGTGACACTTAAAGTGATTGCTATTCGTTTCCCTGCTCACCGTCAACTCCACCGTGCGGTGGGGGCACCGAACGGCCCGTTCGCGTCGCACATAGCCTGGGAGGGTGCGTTTCCCACTTCTACGGCCCCGATGGCTCGGCATCCACCTGGTGGCGGTCATCGCGGTACTCGGTTGCTTCCTGCTGGGCTACTGGCAGTACGAGCGCGCCCAGCGACCCGACCGTGAGACGGTCACCAACCCCGTCGAGGACCTCGCCGCGGCGGAGGACATCAACGCACTGCTCGAACCCGGCGAGTACATGCCGCAGGACATCGCCAACGAGGCTGTCACCGCGACGGGAACCTATGACGCCGGACAGCAGCTGCTCTCCCCCGCGCTGTCTCCGGACGGCGAGGAGGGGTACTACGTGGTGGTGCCGCTGGTGACCGAGGACGATGCCGCGGTGGCCGTGAACCGGGGATGGGTGCCCGCCGACGCGGTCGACGCCGACGGTGCGATCCCGCCCGCCCCGGAGGGGGAGGTCACCGTCCGGGGGTGGCTGCAGCTTCCGCAGGACGAGGCGACCAAGGGCTACTCGGCGATCGTCCCCGAGGGGCAGGTGCCGCGGATCTCTCCGGCGCTGCTGGTCAACAAGTGGCCCTACCGGCTCTATGCGGGCTATGTCACCCTGGGCGAACAGACCCCGCAGGCCTCCGCGGGGACGGGGGCGCTGGAGAGGATTCCGCCGCCGGATCCGCCGCAGGAGATCGTCTGGAACTTCACGAACCTGAGCTACGCCGCCCAGTGGTGGGTGTTCGGGGCGGCCGCCGTCGTGTTCTGGGTCTCACTGGTGCGGCGCGAACTGGAGGAGCGGCGCTCGGCACGGGAGGACGACGGGGGCGACGGGGGCCGGGACTCCGCCGCCGACGCCGGGTCGCTTCACCCCTCGGCGGGCACGGCCGCGGACTGAGCGGTCCCGGCGGCCTGCTCCTCGGCCTCGATCGCGGCCTTCTCCCGGGCCGCGATCCGACGCTCGACGAAGAACCCCACCACGGGAATCGTTCCGGAGAGCATCACTCCGACGGTCCTGGGGGCGTTCCACCGGCGCTTCAGTGCCAGCCACAGCACGGACAGCACGAACGCCATGTAGATGTAGCCGTGCGGAACCGCGATGTACATCATCAGCGGTGTCTCGTCGCCGAACCACTGCTCCATGCCCGCGGGCGCGTCGACCAGGGAGAACCGCGCGGTCTCCCCGACGAGGTACTTGGCGGGCATCGCCACGAAGGTCAGCAGCAGCAGCCACGTCGAAGTGACGTAGGCCAGCACGCGGTAGAGAGTGAGAGGAAGACGCTTGTTGTCCAACGGGGCACCTCGGCTCGGATCTCGCGACCGGACCCGGCCGTTCGGCGCCCACCACCTGGTGGTGGGCGCCGAACGGCCGGGTCCGTGCTGTTCTTCTCTTCGAGCCTAAGCGCTGGGACAGGCGGCCGTGATCCGGGTGGACCGTCGGCGGCCGGTTCGGGCCGGGGCGGTCAGACCTTGATCGACACGCGCTCGGGGCTCTTCCACCGGCCGTCGGACTTCGCGGTCCACGCCTGCGGGATCGTGAGCAGGGTCAGGTAGGAGTCGAGCAGTCGCAGCGGCAGGAAGAAGAACCCGTAGAACAGGTAGCTCGGCCGCCGCCGGACCATCGCGATGACGCAGGTGAGGATGTAGTCGGGGACGAACAGGCCGACCGCCACCGTGCTCAGCGGCAGCACCGACGTCACCGCCCGGTAGCCGTCGGCGTACCAGTCGAAGGCCAGCACACCGTCGCCGAACAGCGTCGGAGGGAGCACGAACACGAAGATCAGCGCGGTGACGAGCAGCATGGCCGCGACCAGCACGACCTCCAGGATGTAGAAGAACAGCGAGAACCAGAACATGCTCGGCCACACGCCGTGCCGCCGCACCGTCTGCCAGAAGCCCAGGCTCCACCGCCGCACCTGGCTCTTGTAGTCGCGCAGGGTGAAGGGGTCCTGGGAGTAGGCCTTGGTGTCGGGGCGCATCGAGATGCGCCCCAGCTTCTTGTGGTGCACCTCGAAGGTCATGTTGAAGTCCTCGATGACCAGCCCCTTGGGGTTGATCTCCAGGTGCTTCAGAACACCGGTGCGGTAGGTGCTGGCGAAGCCGGGGACGATGAAGGAGACGCTGGTGAAGCGCCAGGTCTGCCCGAACCGGAGCATGTACTGCAGCAGCCAGTAGAGCCGGTCGCGGTAGGCCGAGATCAGCCGTCCGACGACGGTGCGCTGCTGCGGTTTCCACTCGGCGACGACGAATCCGGCGACGGCTGCGACGGTGGGGTCCCGGAACTGGTCGCGCACGCCCCTGACGTAGTCCTCGTGCAGTTCGGTGTCGGCGTCCAGGATCACCACGCCGTCGTAGTTCTCGATGAGGTCGAACTCCTGGATGACCGCCTCGATCGCGCCGGCCTTGCCGCGGTTGGTCAGCAGTTCCAGGACGTTGACACCGGTCTGCGCCGCGATCTCGGCGGTGGCGTCCTTGGAGCTGTCCGACACCACGTAGATGTCCCACCGGTCGAACAGCCGCAGCGCCGACCGGATCGCCCCGTCGATGACCGGTTCCTCGTTGTGCGCCGGGATGATGACCGCCAGCGTGATCGTGTCGGGGTCGGTGTTGACCCGGGGCATCTCGAACTCCCCGGTGTCGGGCCCCGAGGCCAGCGCGCGGCCACCGGAGTGGCGCGGCGCGTACCGGTCGTCGCCGCGGGACCGGGAGGCGACCGTCACCCGCTTGTCCTCGTCCCGGACCCGGGCGCCCGCGGGGAGCGGTGCCTCCCTGCGGGGCAGGATCGTGGCGTTGTCGCGCCGCAGGAGTTTGTGCACGGACTCGTCCACCAGCCGGATCAGACCGATGAGCGACCAGACCATGAGGTTGAGGCCCAGGCCGACGACCAGTAACAGCAGGACAGGGGTGTCTTCGGCCGAGCCGAGCACGAACCGCAGCCACAGCACGAAGAGCAGAGCCGCAGTCGACAACGAGAGTAGACCCGCGAGCCAGCTTCCGATGAAACGCGCGGTGCGCACTGGGGACCTCCGAAGGGTGACGGGGCGACAGCGGGGGTGAACCACCGTTGTAAGGACGTTCCAACGGGGCGGTCAGTTGCCCGGCGGGAGCGACCGGATACCGGGACGCCGGAAACACGCGCGAACCCACCGCGAGCCTGCACCACTGCCCCGATAATCAGGAACGCCACCCCGCCTTATGGGATTGTCCCGCACAAAATTTCGTCGTAATTGGGGATGCGCCGCGTTCTCAGGTCACGAATATATGACTTGGGCTATGAAAGAGCTTGTTCCGAGTCAAGAGGAGGGTGGCACGGCGGCTCGTCCCGTACTCTCGACGACGGACCATGAGCATCTCGACAGCTCGAAGGGGAAATGACTGTGCGTGTTGCCATGCACCAGCCGCACTACCTGCCATGGCTGGGCCTGCTGGACAAGATCGACCGCTGCGACCTGTTCGTTGTGCTCGACCACGTCCAGTTCGAACGCAAGGGGTGGCAGCACCGCAACTACGTGGCGTCGAAGAACGGTCCGGTCCTGCTCACCGTTCCCGTGGTGCAGCGCAGCCGTGACGAACGGATCATGGAAAAGTCCGTCAACAATGACTCGCCGTGGTGGGACAAGCACCGTAAGACACTCGCGGAGCACTGTTACCGCAAGGCGCCTTTCTGGGGGGACTTCGGCGCTGACATCATGGCTGTCTACGACCGCCGATGGGAGAATCTGGCCGATCTTTCCATGGCGACCACCGACCTCGTCCTCAACGCGTTCGGAATCACCACTCCCATGGTGCGTTCGAGCGAACTCGGTGAGTTCACCGTGCAGAAGAGCGAGCTGCTCGCCCAGATCAGTGCCAAGGTCGGCGCGACGTCGATGCTCTCCGGCGAAGGCGCCCGCGACTACCTCGACTCCGAGGTCTTCCGCAGTCACGGCGTCGAGGTCGAGTGGCAGGGGTTCCGTCATCCGGAGTATCCGCAGCACAACCGGCGCGGGCAGGAGTTCCTGCCCCGTATGGCCGCAGTGGACCTGCTGCTCAACGTCGGCCCCGAAGGCATGGACCTGGTGCGTGCGGCCCGCACCGCGGCCTGACCCCGCTGTCCGTCTCCCCGCCATCGAGTCCACGCGGCCGTCGAGGGCCGCATCTATCGCCCGATGCCCTATGTGTTTTAAGGACACCGAATGACGATCGACTGGTCCCGAGAGCGGATTCTCATTCTCGCACCGCACCCCGACGACGAGACCCTCGGCTGCGGCGGCCTGATGCGCAGGGCCAAGGACATGGGAGCCGAGGTCTACATCCAGTTCATGACGGTCGGGGACACCGCGGACAACTCCGCCAGGGGCCTGTCCACCGCGGACGAGCGGTGCGGGGAGGTCAAGGAGGTCGCCGAGTTCTTCGGCTGGGACGGCTGGGACTTCGCCTTTCCCGGGGACCGCTACCACCTGAAGCTCGACACGGTGTCCCGGTTCGAGTTGGCCAACGCGATCGAGCGGAACAGCCCGCTGTCTGTCGCCGAGTTGCAGCCGACCACGGTGATCGCGCCCCACCGCACCAGCTACAACCAGGACCACCAGGTGACCGCGGAGGCCGTGCACACGGCGCTGCGGCCGTCCAACAACCGGTTGCGCCACCACCCGCGCCTGGTGCTGGCCTACGAGGAGGCCGCCGACCAGTGGCGGTACGACGCCACGCCGCCGCCCAACTTCTTCGTCGAGCTCACCGAGGCGCAGTTGGACGCCAAGATCAAGGCGATGCACCTGTACGGGACCCAGACCCACGAGCATCCGCACACCCGTTCCGACCTCACCCTGCGGAGTCTGGCCGCGCTGCGCGGAATGCACGCGGGAGTGTCCTTCGCGGAGGCCTACCACATGATGCGCTGGCTGGCCTGACCGTATGGGGAGCGGCGACGCCACCGTGCGGACACCGTGAACAGTCAACGCCCTTTCCGGGCCGTGTCTTCTGAAGGAGAAACAGCGTGAAAGCCTTGGTCACCGGTGGCGCCGGGTTCATCGGCTCCCATCTGTGCGACTACCTGATCGCCCACGGGCATCAGGTGACCGTGCTCGACGACCTGTCCACCGGTTCCGAGGAGAACCTGAGGCAGCTCGCCGACGCCCCCGACCTCCAACTGGTCAAGGGATCCATCCTGGACACCGCTCTGGTCGACGACCTGGTCGGCTCGTCCGACACCGTGTTCCACCTGGCCGCGGCGGTCGGCGTGCACACCATCGTGGACAAGCCGCTGGAGTCGCTGCGCACCAACCTGCACGGCACCGAGAACGTGGTCGACGCCGCCGCCCGGCACGGGGCGCGCATCATGGTCGCCTCCACCAGCGAGGTGTACGGCAAGAACGACGCCGACGGACTGACCGAGGACGCCGACCGCGTTCTCGGTTCGCCGCTGAAGAGCCGCTGGTCCTACGCGGCGGCCAAGGGCCTGGACGAACTGGTGGCCTACGTCTACGGCAGGGAGACCGGCGTTCCCACGGTCATCACCCGGTTCTTCAACATCGTGGGGCCGCGCCAGACCGGCCGCTACGGCATGGTCGTGCCGCGGTTCGTCGGTCAGGCGCTGGCGGATGAGCCGATCACCGTCTACGGTGACGGTTCCCAGCGGCGCTGTTTCGGCTCGGTCTTCGACGTTGTTCCGGCCGTGGTGAAACTGATGGACACGCCCGCCGCCTACAACCGCGCGGTCAACCTCGGCGGCCTGGAGGAGGTCTCCATCCGCGGCCTCGCCGAGCGGGTCATCGAGCTGACCGGGTCGAAGAGCACGATCGAGTACATCCCGTACGAGAAGGCCTACGGCGAGGGCTACGAGGACATGCGCCGCCGCATGCCCGACACCTCGCTCGCCAGGGAGCTCATCGACTACGAGCCGACCCGCCGCCTCGACGACATCATCAACTCCATCGTCGAGTCCAAGCGCGCCTGACCAGGAACGCTCCCGGCGTCGGGACCGCGGAACACCGGCCCCCGGCACCGGGACACAAGGAGGATCAGCGCGGGACGGCGGTCAGGATGGTCGCCGTCCCCAGCCCCATCACGGCGACGCTCAGCAGTATGAGCGTCCACGGGCGGGCCAGGGGCGCGGGAGGGGTGCCCAGGGACTCGTCGTGGAGGCCGTGGTCGGTGCGCCGCCACCGCAGCCGCAGGTGCGCGGTGAGTACGATGGCCGCGCCGAGGGGGGTGAACACCACCGCCATCTGGCCGAACACCCCGGCGGGGATGCTCTCCGCCGGAATCCGCAGGTACAGCAGCGCCACCGCGATCAGCAGGAACAGGGTCCGCTGCCAGGACAGCAGAGTGCGTTCGGGCTGCAGACCGCTGTCCCGCTTCCGGGGTCCGCTCATGGCCAGTAGTTCCCCACGACGACAGCCAGACAGATCAGGGCGACGCCCACCGCGGTGATCAGCGGCAACGGAGTGGTCGGCAGCGGTTGGCCGTGGCGCATGGCGCGCTGTACCTGCCGCCAGCGCACCGGGGCGTAGCCGGTGATGATCACGGCCAGCACGGCGAGCGCCAGTCCGACGGACAACTGCGTCGCGCCGTGCCACTCCAACGGAACCAGGTGCAGTACCGCCACCGCCCCGGCCACCAGCGCCAACGCGGTCCGGATCCATGCCAGGAAGGTGCGTTCGTTGGCGAGGGTGAAACGGTAGTCGGGTTCCCCGCCGTCGCCGCGTCCTCGCTCCCGGTCCGGATTCGACCCCACGTGTTTTTCCCCTCCTCTGTGTCGTCACCCGCGCCACCGAATGTATGCGCGGAGGAATTTTCCTCCCAAATCGGTATTGATCTGGGGTTTTGTCGGGTTCTCGGGTTGCCCGGGAACACGGAGGCCGATGCGGGTATGCGGAACAATCGAGTGGGAAAAACCGCTCTAGCTAGCGAAGACCGTTGCCGACGCCACGATCAGGAGAGCCTGTGGCCACCATCGAACTGACCAAGGACAACTTCAACGAGACGCTTCAGGACAACGACTTCGTCCTCATCGACTTCTGGGCGTCCTGGTGCGGGCCGTGCAAGATGTTCGCTCCCGTCTACGAGCGGGCCTCAGAGAAGCACGACGACCTGGTCTTCGCCAAGGTCGACACCGAGGCCCAGCAGGAACTGGCGGCCAGCTTCAACATCCAGTCGATCCCGACACTGATGATCGTGCGCGACCGCACCGTCCTGTACGCCCAGCCCGGCGCCCTGCCCGAGACCGCGCTGGAGGACCTGATCCAGCAGGCCCGCGACCTCGACATGGACGAGGTCCGCAAGCAGATCGCCCAGCAGCAGGGGGACGGCTCCGCACAGGAGTGAACACCGTCTCCGCGGTGGGCCGTGCCCCGTCCGGCGCGGCCCACCGCGTGTGTCAGCCCTCCCGGTCCGGGCGGACCAGGTACACCACGTCCGGATCACCCCGGCGCACCGGGACCCTGACCTCCTCGACCGCGCCGAACCGGCGTTCCAGCAGTGCCGCGAAGTCCGGCGCGGGCATCGCGCTCCAGAACGCCACCACTCCGCGGGGAGCGGTGATCCGCGCCAACCGGTCCAACCCGGGCGGCCCGTACAACCGCTCGTTGCCCTCGACCACGGTCCAGTCGGGGCCGTTGTCGATGTCCAGGCACACCGCGTCGAAGACCTCCTCCGCGGTGTCCAGCCACTCGACCAGGTCGGCGCAGGTGATCCGGCATCGCGGATCGTCGGTCGGGCGCCCGGCGACCTCTCCCAGGGGACCGGAGTGCCAGGCGATGACCCGCGGCTCCACCTCGACCACCCGCACCAGAGCCACCTCGGACCGGGCCAGCGCCTCGGCGGCGGAGAACCCCACACCGAGCCCGCCGACCAGCACCCGAAGGTCGGTGCGCCCGCCGGGCAGGGCACGCAGGCAGGCGCGGACCATCTCGCGTTCGGACCGGCCGTCACGGGTGTCCATGAGGAACACCCCGTTGCTGATGATCTCGTAGTCGGCGCCGACCCGCCGCAGCACCAGTTCTCCACCGCTCACCCCCCGGGCGCGGTCGACAACCACCGGCTCGGTCGGTTCGGCGGGAAACGGCATTCCTACTGCGGACCTCCCCGGCCGCCTACAGGCGGCAGGCGTAGATGTCGGTGACCAGGATGGCGCGCGCCCCGATCTCCCAGAGATCGTCCATGATCCGCTGGGCGTCCCGGCGCGGCACCATGGCGCGCACCGCGACCCAGCCCTCCCGGTGCAGCGGGGAGACCGTGGGTCCCTCCATACCGGGAGTGAGCGCGATGGCGTCGTCCAGGCGCTCGGCGTGCACGTCGTAGTCCATCATCACGTAGTCGCGGGCGACGAGCACGCCGCGCAGTCGCCGCAGCATCTGCTCGACCTTCGGGTCGTCCGGCTCCCCCCTGCGGCGGATGACCACGGCCTCGGACTCCAGGATGGGGTCGCCGAACGTCTCCAGCCCGGCCTGGCGCAGGGTGGTACCGGTGGACACCACGTCGGCCACCGCGTCGGCCACGCCCAGTTGGATCGAGCTCTCCACCGCGCCGTCCAGGTGGATGACCCGCGCCTCGATGCCGCGCTCGGCCAGGTAGGCGGCGAGCAGTCCCTCGTAGGACGTGGCGATGCGCTTCCCCGCGAGGTCCTCGACCTTCATCGAGGAGCCGTTGCGCGCGGCGAAGCGGAACGTGGAGTTGCCGAAGCCCAGCGGCAGCAGTTCCTCGACCGGGGCGCCCGAGTCGAGCAGCATGTCGCGGCCGGTGATGCCGACGTTGAGGATGCCCTCGCCGACGTAGACGGCGATGTCCTTGGGGCGCAGGAAGAAGAACTCGGTCCCGTTGTCGGGATCGAGCATGACCAGGTCGCGCGAGTCCTTGCGCTGACGGTATCCGGCCTCGCTCAGCATGGCGACGGCCGGTTCGGAGAGCTGGCCCTTGTTGGGCACGGCGATGCGGAGCAGGTCGTTCATGAGGTGCTTCCTCGACTCACGGGTTCAGGTTCTGGACGTCGGGACAGGGCCGGTCTCGGGGACGGGAGGTGCGAGACCGACCTACAGATGCCGGTAGACGTCCTCCAGACGCAGGCCACGCGCCAGCATCAGGACCTGGAGGTGGTAGAGGAGTTGGGAGATCTCTTCGGCGGTCTGTTCGTCGCTCTGGTACTCGGCGGCCATCCAGACCTCGGCCGCCTCCTCGACGACCTTCTTGCCGATCGCGTGCACACCGGCGTCCAGTTGGGCGACCGTGCCCGACCCCGCGGGCCGGGTCCGTGCCTTCTCGGACAGCTCGGCGAACAGCTCTTCGAAGGTCTTCATGATCTCTTTCCTCGACGGCGTGCCTTCCTAGGGTAGGCGCAGCCGACTCCGGAGCGGGAATCGGAGGAGGCGAAGCCGCGGTGAACAGTTGCGCGGACCGCTCGGCGCGGGCGGGGAGCGGTCAGGGGGAGACGCGTCTGGCCACCGCGTTGAACAGCCCGGACGGGAGGGCGTGCAGCAGGGCGCTGGCCGCCCGGTACTGGAGGCCGGGCACCACCCGGACGCGGCCCGCGGCCCAGCCGCGCAACGAGTCGGCGACCACGCGCTCCTTGGGGACGAACGCGATGTCGGGCAGTCCCATCTCCTGAACGTAGCGGGTCATGTCGGTGCGCACGTAGCCGGGGAGCACGGCGGACACCCGCACGCCGTGTCCGGCCGTCTCGACCGCCAGCGTGTCGGTGAAGGACAGCACGTAGGCCTTGGAGGCGGCGTAGACCGCGCCTCCCGGGGAGGACGGGAGCAGTCCGGCCACGGAGGCGACGTTGATCACCCCGATCGGTCGGGGGCGTCCGGAGCCGCGGAGCCGTTCCGCGCGTCCGATCTGCACCGGCAGCACGGCACGCGCCAGTCGGGTGAGCGCGCGGATGTTCAGCGCGAGGGTGCTGTCGACCGTCTCGGTCGGCTGCGTGGCGAACTCACCGCCGTGCCCCCGGCCCGCGTTGTTGACCAGCAGGTCGATCGGGGCGTCCGCGGCGTCGCCGGTCGCGCGCAGCCGTTCCTCGACCGCGGACAGGTCCGCGTCCCGGGTGAGGTCGGCGGGCAGGGGCCGCACCCCGACCCCGTAGCGGTCGGCCAGGTCGTCGGCGAGGGCGGCGAGCCGGTCGGCGCTGCGGGCGACCAGTACGAGGGAGTAGCCGCGTTCGGCCAACTGCCGGGCGTACTCCGCACCGATCCCGGTCGAGGCTCCGGTGACCAGCGCGGTACGGGGATGGGCGTGGCGATCGCTCATGGTCACGCATGGTATCGCCGCCGTGCGCCGGATGCGGAGCGGGTGACCGGTGGCCCGAAGCGGTCACCGGGCCCCGGTGACCGGCCGGCGGTCCCGGCAGGCGCCTTCCGGGCGGTTCATCCCCCGGCGGCCGTGGCGGCCAGGCTGCGCCCGGCCGAGGGAAGAAGACACAGCCGCTTGGACATGTGGACCGTGGTCCGGCCGTTGGAGGCCACATCGAAGACGACCTCGTCCATGAGGGAGTGCATGAGGAAAACACCCCGCCCCGACTCGGATTCCGGAGCGGGACGGGGCGGCGCGACCGCCGGAGTGAAATGACGGCCGGTATGCGTGATCCTCAACGTGCAGAAAGTCCGTTCGATGTGGACCGAAACCTGGTAGTCAGGTGCGGGTTCCCCGTGGTCGACGACGTTGGCGCACGCTTCGGAGGCCGCCGTCAGGATGTCGCGTCGGCACTCGGGGCAGACACCGTGGACCCTGAGAGTACTTCCCAGGAAATTCCGCAGTACGGGGACGGTGTACGCCGCCCTGGGCAATGCGACCAGGAATCGCTCATCCATCCGAGTCAGCCCCCCAAACCCGTCGGCACGGTTAGAGACTTTCCCGGGGCTATTCCTGTGAAACCGCTTAATTTCGGACAGATTACGGCGTCCGCGTGGGCTACTCCACGCGCAGGGAGAAGTCCTCGATGACCGGGTTCGCGAGCAGGGTCTCGGCGAGTTTGCGGACCTCGCCGAGACGGGTCTCGTCGGCCTCGCCCTCGATCTCGACCTCGAAGCGCTTGCCCTGCCGGACCTGGGTCACCCCGGAGAAGCCGAGACGCCCGCAGGCGCCCAGGATGGCCTGCCCCTGCGGGTCCAGGATCTCGGGCTTGAGCATGACATCGACGATGACGCGGGCCACGGGTCCTCCAGGTTGTGCCGCACAGGTGGTGGAAGCGCCGCGTTGTGCCCCCGCGGGCACGGTTCACGTGGGAGGGGATCCCTCCAGCGGGCGGACCGGCGGGTCCCGGTCGCGGCGGTTCGGCTCAGACAAACCAGAGCGTACGGCACTGTCAGCACGGGGGAAACCGGCGGCTCGGCGCGACGGCATGTGTGTGGCGCTCTGTCACGGGAAGCGGATCGGTAGCACCGGACGCGCGGACGTGGAGAGCGGAAAACCCGTGGATGCTGCGGCCGGTACCGACGGTGTGCGTCTCCCCCCACGGGAGAGGGCTTGAAGAATCCTTCTTACCGGATTCTTACCGCGGATACACCCGGAAAGGGGATTTCGTGACTTTAATCACCTGAAGTGCAGGCATCAAGGATCGGTCCGGAGCGCGTCTCAACAAGTGGCAGCATCCACGGTCGTCGTTAGGGGGAAATTTTGACGACCATTGAACTCGAACGCTCGGCGGACGCCACCGCCACCGCGGAGGTTCCCGACTTCACCGAGGCCGTCACGCCCTACGCGGACCAGCTCTACCCGGCGGCCCTGCGGATGACCAGGAACTCGGCCGACGCCGAGGACCTCGTCCAGGAGACCTTCGCCAAGGCGTTCGCCAACTTCCACCAGTTCCGCGCGGGAACCAACCTGCGCGCCTGGCTCTACCGGATTCTCACCAACACCTTCATCAACGGCTACCGCAAGAAGCAGCGGGAGCCCCGCCAGGAGACCACCGACGAGATCAAGGACTGGCAGCTCGCCGCGGCCGACACGCACGCGTCCACCGGTTCGCGTTCGGCCGAGGCCGAGGTCCTCGACCGGCTTCCCGACTCCGCGGTGCGCACGGCGCTGGCCCGGCTGCCGGAGGAGTTCCGTCTGGTCGTGTACCTGATCGACGTCGAGGGCTTCTCCTACAAGGAGGTGGCCGAACGGATGGACACCCCTCTGGGCACCGTCATGTCGCGGCTGCACCGCGCCCGCAGGCAACTGCGCGTGCTTCTCGCGGACTACGCCAGGGAGCGCGGACTCCACGCCGGCTGACCGGAGCCGTACCTCTCGGGGCGTGCGGCATCCGGTCCGCGACGCGCCACGCGCTCTCGCTCTCTCCTCACGGCACGGCCGCGGGCTCGCGTGAGCGGTGCTCCGCCACCCGACCGTTGCTCCTCGACAACCTGAGGTCCGCCATCCGGCGCGGCCGATCCGCGGAACCGGACAGATGCTAGGAAGACCGAATTTTTATTCGGTTTCCCTTGTATTTGCTAGGAAGCCCTGGTATTTGGGGTTTTCTGCGTTCTGCGGGATCATGGCCCAGATCGACGCGAGGTGTCGCTTAGGGCTTGCGCCGCCCATAGTGATATCTGTCACGATGGCGGTAGGGCTACCCGATCACACCCGTTACCCCGGGCAGATCGGGCGGACAACAGGCCGACCAGCGGTACCCCGTCAGTCGGCCCCGAGACCGAGGAGCGACAGGTGTCCGACAGCGCCGCGCACGAAGAGCAAGAACTCATCCAGCTCTTGACCCCTGATGGGGAGTCCGTCCCTCACCCCGACTATCCACTCGACCTGACAGCCGAAGAGGTACGCGGCCTGTACCGCGACCTCGTGCTGGTGCGGCGCCTCGACGCGGAGGCCGTCGCGCTGCAGCGACAGGGCGAACTCGGCCTGTGGGCCTCCCTGCTGGGCCAGGAAGCCGCGCAGATCGGCTCGGGCCGCGCCCTGCGGCGGCAGGACGTGGTCTTCCCGTCCTACCGCGACCACGGTGTGGCCTGGTGCCGCGGACTGGGCTCCAAGGAGCTGCTGGGCCTGTTCCGAGGTGTCACCAACGGCGGCTGGGATCCGGCCGAGTACAACTTCTACCTCTACACGATCGTCATCGGCAGCCAGACGCTGCACGCCACCGGTTACGCGATGGGCGTCCAGCGGGACGGCGCGCTCGGCGAGGACGGCATCGCCGTCATCACCTACTTCGGCGACGGCGCCACCAGCCAGGGCGACACCAACGAGGCGTTCAACTACGCCGCGGTCAACAACGCGCCGATCGTCTTCTTCTGCCAGAACAACCAGTGGGCCATCTCCGAGCCCTCGGAACGCCAGTCGCGGGCGCCGATCTACCAGCGGGCCGCCGGATTCGGCTTCCCGGGGCTGCGCGTGGACGGCAACGACGTGTTCGCCTGCCTGGCGGTCACCCGCGAGGCGCTGCGCCACGCCCGCGAGGGGCAGGGGCCCACGCTGATCGAGGCGTTCACCTACCGCATGGGCGCGCACACCACCTCCGACGACCCCACCCGCTACCGGCTCTCGGCGGAGGCCGAGGAGTGGCAGCGCAAGGACCCGATCAGCCGGGTGCGGGCCTACCTGGTCCGTGAGGGCATGGCCGACGACGGGTTCTTCGCCGCGGTCGACGCCGAAGCCGAGGAACTGGGGGCGCGGGTACGCACCGACTGCCGGGCGCTGCCCGATCCCGCACCCCTGGACATCTTCCGCGAGGTCTACGCGGAGCCCCACAGCCACCTGGACCGGCAGCGAGCCGAGTTCGCGGACTACCTGGCCTCCTTCGAGGGCGCGGAAGGAGCGGCCCGATGAGCGGAACCGAACTCACCCTGGGCAGGGCGATCAACGCGGGACTGCGCCGTGCCATGGAGAACGACCCCAAGGTCCTGATGATGGGCGAGGACATCGGCAAGCTCGGCGGGGTCTTCCGGATCACCGACGGCCTGTACAAGGACTTCGGAGCGGACCGGGTGATCGACACCCCGCTGGCCGAGTCCGGCATCATCGGCACCGCGATCGGACTGGCGATGCGCGGCTACCGCCCGGTCTGCGAGATCCAGTTCGACGGGTTCTTCTTCCCGGCCGCCAACCAGACGTTCACCCAGCTCGCCAAGTTCCGGGCGAGGTCCGGGGGACAGTTGCGGATGCCCGTCGTCATCCGCATCCCCTACGGCGGAGGCATCGGCGCGGTCGAGCACCACAGCGAGTCGCCCGAGGCCTACTTCACACACACCGCGGGGCTCCGGACGGTCACCGTCGCCAACCCCGAGGACGCCTACTGGATGATCCAGCAGGCCGTCGCCTGCGACGACCCGGTGGTCTTCCTCGAACCCAAACGCCGCTACTGGGACAAGGCACAGGTGCGCACCGAGGGCACGCCCGAGACGGCCACCCCGATGGGCGCGGCCCGCGTGGCCCGCTCCGGCACCGACATCACCCTGGTGGCCTACGGGCCGATGGTCAAGATCGCGCTCCAGGCGGCCGAGGCCGACACCGAGCGCTCCATCGAGGTCGTCGACCTGCGCTCACTCTCCCCGGTGGACTACGACACCGTCTTCGAGTCGGTCCGCCGCACCGGACGCCTCGTCGTCGCGCACGAGGCCCCGGTCAGCAGCGGACTGGGGGCGGAGATCGCCGCCCGGGTCACCGAGTCCTGCTTCTACCACCTGGAGGCCCCGGTCGTCCGGGTCGGCGGGTTCGACACCCCGTACCCGCCGTCGCGGCTGGAGGAGCACTACCTGCCGGACCTGGACCGGGTCCTGGACGGTGTCGACCGCGCGTTCGCGTTCTGAGGGAGCTGGGGCATGACTCAACAGGGGATACAACGGTTCGCGCTGCCCGACGTCGGGGAGGGCCTGACCGAGGCCGAGATCCTGTCGTGGAACGTCCAGCCGGGCGACGAGATCCGGGTCAACCAGATCATCTGCGAGATCGAGACGGCCAAGGCCGCGGTGGAGCTGCCCAGCCCGTTCACGGGACGGGTGGTCGAGCTGCTGGCGGAGGTCGGGACCACGGTCGAGGTGGGCTCCCCGATCATCGCGGTGGACACCGGCGGTGCGGACGGGACGCCGCAGCCGCCCGCGGAGGAGCCGCGGGAGGCGCGGGTTCCCGCCCGGTCCGAGGAGGACAGGCGCGAGCCGGTGCTCGTCGGCTACGGCGTGAAGGGCGGAGCCACCCGGCGCCGTGCGCGCAGGCGGACCGGACCGGCCGCACCGCCCCGCCCCGCCTCCCCCGGGCGGGGAACCGGGACGCGGACGGTGGTGCTGGCCAAGCCGCCGGTACGCAAACTCGCCAAGGACCTCGGCGTGGACCTGCGCGCCGTGGCCCCCAGCGGACCGGACGGGATCGTCACCCGTGAGGACGTGCGGCGGCACGCGGAGCAGAGCCTGCCGCGCACCCCGGCGGAGCCCCGTCCCGCCCCGGAGACCGCCGGACAGCCGGCGGCCCCGGCCGTCGTCGACCGCGCCGCGCGGGAGGAGCGCGTCCCCGTCAGGGGGGTGCTGAGGCACATGGCGACGGCGATGGTCGACAGCGCGTTCACCGCGCCGCACGTGACCGAGTTCCTGCAGGTGGACGTCACCAGGACGGTGAAGGCCGTGGGCAGGCTGCGGGAGCGCCCGGAGTTCGCGGGAGTGAAGGTCTCCCCGCTGCTGCTGGTGGCTCGGGCGCTGCTCATGGCGGTGCGCCGCCACCCGCGGATCAACGCGTCCTGGGACGAGGCGAACCAGGAGATCGTGGTCAAACGCTACGTGAACCTGGGGATCGCGGCGGCCACCGAGCGCGGTCTGGTCGTGCCGAACATCAAGGACGCCGACCGGTTGCCGCTGCCGGAACTGGCGCGGGCGCTGACCGACCTCACCGAGACCGCGAGGGCGGGCAGGACCGCACCGGCGGACCTGAGCGGCGGCACCATCACGATCACCAACGTCGGTGTCTTCGGTGTCGACGGGGGAACTCCCATCCTCAACCCGGGGGAGGCCGCGATCCTGGCGTTCGGCCAGATCCGCGACATGCCGTGGGTGCACAGGGGCAGGATCAGGGTCCGCAAGGTGACCACGCTGTCGCTGGCCTTCGACCACCGCCTGGTCGACGGTGAACTGGGCTCGAAGGTCCTGCGCGACATCGGCGCGGTCCTGGAGGACCCCGAGGAGCTGGCCCTGGCCTGGGGGTGATCCCGGGAGGCTCCGGGGCCGCCCGGCGACTCTCCCCCTGGTTTCCCGGCACCGGCCTGGTGGCCGGTGCCGGGAGGCCGGGGAGAACGTTCCGGGGTGGCTTCGACCCGAGGAGGGCCTGGAACCGGTGCTGGGAGGTCGGGGCCGTCCGCCTGGACGCTCCTGATCAGGGGGCCGCGTCCTCGGCCGGTTCCTCGGCGGACTCCTCGGCGGTCCGGGCGTCGAGGGCCGCGCGGATGGCGTTCTCGGCGGCGTCCAGCCCGGCCCTGGCGGTGATGGCGTTGGTGTGCGCGCGGTCCAGGTCGCCGAGCGCGATGCAGTCGAACGACACCCGGGCGTCGTGGATGGCCTGTTCCAGTTGGCGCGATGCTTCTTCGAGACTGACGTCCATGACTCTCCCTGACACTCGTTGTCCCATACGCCCCAGGAATATCCCCGAGTCACCGCCGCGGTATGCACGGCATCTCGGGGCCGGGGTTGTGAACAGGCGTTTTTGTCACCACTGACCAGTAGAGTCACGGCATGACGGACAACAGCGCGACCGCGCCCGGTTGGCACCTGTGCCCCCTGGCCGCCTTCGACCTGGAGACGACCGGTGTCGACCTCGAACACGACCGCGTCGTGACCGCCGCGGTCATCGAGACGGCCGCTGACGACATCCTCAGCGCCCGGTGGACCTGGCTGGTCGACCCCGGAACCGAGATCCCCACCGCGGCGGCCGCGATCCACGGCATCAGCACCGAGAAGGCCGTCGCCGAAGGCCAGCCCGCCGCCGTCGCGGTGGCCGCGATCACCGACGTCCTGGAACGCATCCTGACCGCGGGAACCCCGCTGGTCATCATGAACGCCCCCTTCGACCTCACCATCCTCGACCGCGAGTGCCGCCGCCACGGCGTCGTTCCACTGTCGGAGCGGCTCGGCGCGGTGGCCCCGGTCATCGATCCCCTGGTGCTGGACAAGCACGTCGACCGCTACCGCCGGGGCAAGCGCAACCTGGAGGCGCTGTGCGCCCACTACCGGGTGCGCCACGGCGGAGCGCACGAGGCGGGCGCGGACGCGGCGGCGGCCGCGGCGGTGGCCCGCAGCATCGGCCGCACCGTCCCGCGTCTGGCCGCCATGACCCCCGCCGACCTCCACGTGCTCCAGGTGCGCGCGGCGGCCGAACAGGCCGCCTCCTTCGAGGAGTTCCTGCGCAGGAAGGGGCGGGCCGACGCGCGGATCAACCGCTCCTGGCCGCTGATCCCGGTCGAGGAGCCGTCATCGGACCCGGTGTGACCCCGGCGGATCCGACCGTGGGTGCATGGGGGGCCGACAGCGGGGGAAGCAGGGGCGCGTAGTTTCCGCCCCTGTGTTCTCCAACGAAGGAGGCTGGTGCGCACGCGCACCGGTTCGCCGTGAAAAGACAACCCCGACCGGCCGCGACCGCGGCCGGCAGCACAGCCGACACCACGACAGCCACGGCCCGGGAACTGCTGTGGGAACCGCCGCAGACCTCCGGAGCCGAGACCAGACCGCGGACCGACTGGTTCGTCTTCACCGTCGCGGGACTGCTCACCGTGGTCTTCGTCGCCTGGGGCGTGGTCGCCAGCGACACCCTGGGCGCCGTCGCCGCCGCCCTGCTCACCGACCTGATGCGCTACGGCGGATGGGTGTTCGTGCTCGCCGCCTCGGCGTTCGTGGTGCTCGCGGTGTGGCTGGCGCTCAGCAGGTACGGAGGCATCACCCTGGGGCGGGAGGGCGAACCCCCCGAGTACGGCACGTTCTCCTGGATCGCGATGCTGTTCGCCAGCGGAATGGGCATCGGGATGATGTTCTACGGGGTGGCCGAACCGCTGACCCACTACGTCATTCCCCCGCCGGGAACCGAGGGCGACGAGACCGAGCGCGCCCTGACCGCGCTGTCCACCACGCTGTTCCACTGGACGCTGCACCCGTGGTCGATCTACGCGGTGATCGGCCTGGCCATCGCCTACGGCACCTACCGCAGGGGACGCAGCCAGTTGATCAGCGCGGCGTTCACCCCGCTGATCGGGGAGAGGGCCGCCAACGGGCCGCTCGGCAGGGTCATCGACGTGGTCGCCATCCTCGCCACCCTGTTCGGCACGGCCACGTCCCTGGGGCTGGGCACGCTGCAGATCGCGGGCGGTTTCCAGATCCTCGGCTGGGTGCAGACGGTCACCACAGGTCTGCTCATCGGCATCATCGTGGCGTTGATGGCCTGTTTCCTGCTGTCGGCGGTCTCGGGGATCTCCAGGGGCATCAAGTGGCTGTCCAACACCAACATAGTCATGGCGGCGCTGCTGCTGGTCTTCCTGCTCGTGGTGGGGCCGACCGTCTACCTGCTGAACCTGGTCCCGGGGGCGTTGGGCGACTACTTCCAGAACCTCTTCAGCATGGCCGGACGCACCGAGGGCACCGTCGGGGCCGCGGGCACCGCCGAGTGGCTCCGGACGTGGACGGTCTTCTACTGGGCCTGGTGGATCTCCTGGGCGCCGTTCGTCGGCCTGTTCATCGCCAAGATCAGTCGTGGCCGCACCATCCGGGAGTTCGTGGCCGGGGTCGTCCTGGCGCCGAGCCTGGTCAGCCTGGTCTGGTTTGTTGTCCTCGGCGGCACCGCCATCGACCTGCAGGCGTCGGGGACCGGCCTGGCCCAGGCCGGCGGACTGGAGGAGCAGTTGTACGGGACGCTGGGGTACTTCCCCTGGAGTACCGCGGTGAGCATCCTGGTCGCGGCGCTGGTCGCGATCTTCTTCATCACCGGCGCGGACACGGCGTCCATCATCATGGGCACCCTCTCCCAGCGGGGGGCGAGCGAGCCGCGGCGGCCCATGACACTGCTGTGGGGTCTGCTGATCGCCGCGGTCGCCGCGATCATGCTGCTCGTCGGCGAGGGGAGCGGCACCGCCATCCAGGGGCTGCAGAACCTCACCATCCTGGTGTCGGCTCCGTGGTTGGTCGTGACGCTGCTGCTGTGCGTGGCACTGCTGCGGGACCTGGCCCGCGATCCGCTGGTCGCGCGCACGCGCAAGGCCCGGGAGGCGATATCGGAGGCGGTGGTCACCGGTGCGCGCGCCTACCACGGTGACTTCCGGTTCGTTGTCTCCCCGGCAGAGGAGGAGCCGACGGGAACGAACGGGGCCGACCCGGCGACCCCGCGGCGGCGGACGCCGCATAGTGCGGCCCCGGAGGGTAGTGGCCCCCAGAGTGAACCGCCCCCGTCGTGACACCCTTCGGAGGACGCGATGCTGAACCTTGTTCTGGCCC
Source organism: Thermobifida halotolerans (assembly GCF_003574835.2). Classification (NCBI taxonomy): domain Bacteria; kingdom Bacillati; phylum Actinomycetota; class Actinomycetes; order Streptosporangiales; family Nocardiopsidaceae; genus Thermobifida; species Thermobifida halotolerans. Next base: position 4,786,379 of record NZ_CP063196.1, read on the forward strand.
TGCTGGCGATCTGGCTGGTGCTGTCCATTCTCGGACTGGTCATCGAAGGACTGTTCTGGCTGTTCGTCATCGGTGCCGTGCTTTTTGTGGCGACCGCCATCTGGGGGGTGGTCCAAAAGCGCAACGGCTGACCGAGGGGCACGGAGCGGACCGACTCCGCGCCCCGCCCACCCCGAACACCGACGGTCTTGACCGATGCGGCCATGGCCTGCGGTTTCGGCCTTCTCGCGTCAAGAGCATCGGTGGTTACCGGACCACCCTCAGGACAACACCGGGAAGCAGGGGGCAGGGCATTCCAGAGAATGCCCAGACGCGCTCCACCCCGGGTCGGCGGCGGAGTGGAGAGGCGCCCCGGCGCCGATCCATCCGCGCCTCCACGGACGGAGAGTTCGCGGCGCACGCCGCACCCCGGCCCGGCCCGCGACCGTGTGACGGTCGCGGTTGCCGGGCTGTGGTTCTCTGACGTCCCGGGGCCGTGGTCCCCGCCGCCGTGGCTGCTGGACACGGAGAACCGTCAGCGGGCAACCGACCGCCCCGAACACTGGTGATCTTGACGGACGGGGCCTGTGAACCGCGATTATGGCCCTCTCGCGTCACGGTCATCATCACTGCTTACAGGCGCTCGGCCTTCAGGTCCGCGAGGAAGGCGGACCACGCCCCCGGAGCGAAGTCCAGGTGGCCCGAGCTCTCCCGCACCAGCACCGCACCAGGCGTCTCGGCCGCCTCGACGCATTCGCCGTCGGTGTCATCGCTGTAGCTGGACCTGTGCCCGTTCAAGTGCTGAGCGGTCAGGGGAACTCTCCTCGGATCTGCGCGATCAGCTTCCGGGAGGCCGCCGGAGGCAGCGCGACCCCGAGCAGGTCGCCGGACAGCCGCGTGTGGTCGCTCACCCGCTCGGCGTCGTCGGTCGCCATGCCCGCGCCCCGTGTCTCCACGTACAGCACGCTCCCCCGGTCGGGGATCCCGTATGACCTTGTCCGCATCCGCTCCCCGGGAGAGCCCCGTGCCCGCGTCCCGCCCGCTCAGTCGACCCGGACGATCCGGCGCAGGACGAGGCGTTCCAGCACCGTCCACGACGTGGACGCGACCAGGTAGATCCCGGCCGCCAGCGGAGCGACGGCGGCGACCAGCACCGTCGTGTAGGGCAGGTAGGTGAGGACGCCCATGCCCGGCACCCGCTGTCCTTCAGGGGCCTGCTGGGCGAGGGCGGGCAGGGTCAGCCACCGCCGACTGGCCCAGGCGACGGCCGCGAGCAGCGCGAGCAGCGCCAGGAAGACCAGGACCGGCGCGGCGGCCCCGCCCGTGAGGGCCTGCGGCAGGGTCGAGCCCAGCGGCACCCCCGCCAACGGAAGGGCCAGCAGCGCGTTGGCCGTGCCGTCGATGTCCGGAGCGGTGAACAGGCCGTAGAGAACGACGAACACCGGCATCTGCGCGAGCGCGGGCAGGCATCCGGCAAGCGGTGACGTGCCCTCCCCGGCGTAGAGCTTCCGGGTTTCGGTCAGCAGCCGTTCGGGGTTGTGGCCGTGCTGTTCCCGGAGCGCTGTCAGGCGCGGAGCGAGACGGGCGCGGATCTTCTCCCCGCGTATCTGGAGACAGCTGAGCGGAAGCAGGAGCAGACGGACGCCGAGGGTGAGGCAGACGATCGCCGCGGCGGCGGACGCCGGGCCGAGGACCGGAAGAAGTGCGTCACTGACGGTGATGGTGAGGGTGTGCGCGGCGTTGAGGACCGCGGCGGACGGACCGAACGTGTACATGGGGGCCTTTCGTCACGAGGATCGGTGATCGGCGAAAGGCCGCGCGAGGCAGCGGCGAGCACCCCGTTCCGAACGCGGGGACGAGGGGGCGTGCGGTCACGCGGCCGGGACGGCCGCGCCGGGTGCCCGTGGCCGGGGTTTTCCGGGCACGTTGGGGGCTGTGGAGACGACGACGCCGACGCGCTGCTGCCGTAGGCGCATCGCGCCGCGTCGAGCCCCGGGTTCGGTCTCGGTGGACGGCCGGAGGCGGTGACCGGGGACGACGAACCAGAACAGAGCCGCGCCGACGGCCAGCACCGCCAGCACGGTGAGAGGACCCGCGTCGAACGGGGTGCCGTCCATCCCGAACAGGAGCGCCTGGACGGCGAAGAGGACGAGCGCCATGGCACCTCCCTCGCCTCCGGACGGATCTGTCGGAACAGACGCGCGGGACGGAGGAAAGGTTCCCGCGGTCGGGGTGCGGGCCCGACCGCGGTGCGCTCAGTTCCCGATGAGCGCGCCCACGCCGCGGCTGAGCAGCGCGGCGGCGACGCGGGTGCCCAACCGGGTCGGCCGGTTGGGGGCGTCCTGCTCGCACACCTCGATCATGTGCTTGCCGTCGCGGGTGAACACCATTCCGCGCAGGGAGAGCTTCCCGTCGGGAAGGGACCGGCAGTGACCGGCGATGGGGCTGTCGTAGTGCGCCTTCAGCCCGTGTTGCAGGGTGCGTTCGGCGGTGATGTGGGACCGGGTGACCGGGTCGTCGATCGTGTAGAGCAGATCGGCGAGGGGGACGTCGTCGATCCGGCAGGCCACCCCGATCGCCGCGGCGCCGACCGGCGGGCACATCACCTCCAGGTCGAGGGTCTGCACGGCCCGGTCGTCCGGCGGGTGGGGACGGGCGATCTCGGAGCGGGCCACGACCACCGCCTCGTACTCGTCCTGGGCGTCGAGCGTGTCGATCTGACTGTCGGCGTCGCCGTGGGTGGTGAGGACGTGCAGGTCGGGGCGGTGGCGCAGGAGTTGCCCGCAGCGGTGGACCGAAGGAACGCCCACGGCGGCGCCTTCGGGGAGTTCCGCGAGCGACCGGTACGGGGAACCGGCCCGGAAGACCACCACGTCGTGGATGTCCTCGCGGCGGATGTAGGCGCCGAAGGTGATTCCCTCGGGGACGGTGGAGTCGCTGGGGACCTCCTTCATCCAGTGCACCGCGAGGTCGATCTGGCCGGAGAGCAGCCGTCGGTCGAGTTCCCGTTTGGCGGCGGTGCGCCCGTGCAGCGAGGCGAACCCGCCGACACGACGCTCGGCCGCGGTCTCGACGGGGATGATCTCCATCGAGACTTCGGGAAGGGCTTTGGCCAGCAGGTCACGCACTTGGAGGGCGTGGACCCGGGCGGTGGGGGAGATGCGGGTACCGATCCGTAACCGTTGCTGTTCTACAGGAAGCACATCCCCAAAGATAAGCAAGTTACGCTCATATCAACAGGAATTTAACAAGCTCGAAACATGAGATTCCGGCAATAGTGTGCTTGCTTCCCCGGTGTCGCAAATGTGAGCCGAGGTGGAAACGGTGACACGCCGTCCGTGTGTCTTTTGTTTACACAGGGTACCCGGTCGATGACCATTGAGTGGGAAATCGCTCCTCCGTGAAGTGGAAAACCGACCGTGCCGATCCGCCCGCACTATCTCGCCGCCATGGCCGCCACCATCGCCAGGGCGTCGGACATCGCCGCCCGTCGCTCGGGGGCTCCGGTGACGGTCCACTACGAGTCGGGCCACCGTCAGGTGATCGAGGCGGCGACGCCCCACCGCCTGGTGCGCGACCAGGGCGGAATCGTGGCGGTGGAGGCCGACGCGGACACCGGCTACTCCCTGTACGCGGGAGCGGCCTGCCACCCGATCCTGATCCTGCGCTCGGACCGCGGCGGAGTCGAATTCGACATCCCGGTCCGGGCGGGGTCGATCCGGGTCGAGGACGCGCTGGAGCATTCTCCCGAACGAGCCATTCGTCACGGACGCGGTTAATGAGGCGGTCTTCCGCCTGCTGACCGTTTTGTTGCCCGGGGTGGTGGTTTTCCGCTCACGGGAAAGTCAACCACCGATGATCTCGGTGAGTTTCTCCCACTGGGACGGGTCCGCCAGGGCCGAGCCGACGGCCACCGCCCGGGCGCCCGCCGTCAGGTAGTCCGCGGCGTCGTGGGCCGAGACCCCGCCGGTCGCCACCAGGTTCACCTCGGGAAAGGGGCCGCGCATGGCGGTGAACCAGTCGGGGCCCAGCACGCTGGCGGGGAACGCCTTCAACCACGTGACGCCGTGGCGCAGCGCCCGCTGGATCTCGCTGGGGGTCGCCACGCCCGGCAGGTGCGGCATACCCGCTGCGAGGGAGGCGGCCAGGACCTCGCCGTCGAAACCGGGGGCCACGGTGAACGCGGCTCCCGCCTCGGCGGCCTGGACCACCCGGGCGGGGGTCGTCACCGTCCCCGCGCCCACGGGGCGGCCGCGTTCGCGTCCCGCGGCCACCGCCGCGCGCAGCGCCGGGAGCGCGGCAGAGGACTGGATGGGGACCTCGACCAGGTCCATTCCCAGGTCCCAGGCGCGGTTGGCCAGTTCGACGGTGGTGTGTTCGGACATGCCGCGCAGGATCGCCATGATCCGCTGACCGGAGAAGAGCTCGGTGAGGTCCACGGACATCGGGTCACGCTCCGGAGAAGAGAGGGGCGGTCGGGTCGAGGGGAAACAGCGAGGCGTCGGGAACGCGCAGGGCCGCCCACTCCGCGTCGGACAGGGCGAGCAGGCGCTCGCGGGCGGCACGCGGCGGGAAGGGGGCCAGGTCGGCGACGCTGAGCAGGGTGGCGGCGGCCATGACGTGCCCCAGGCGCAGGCACTGCTCGGTGGAGCGGCCGTCCAGCAGCCCGGAGAGGAAGCCCGAGGCGAAGGCGTCACCCGCCCCGACCGGTTCGACCACCTCCACCCGGGGAGCGGGCACGAACACCCGGCTGTCCCCCGAGTAGCAGGTCGCGCCGACGTCGGCGTCCTTGACCACGAGGCGGCCGACCGCGGGCAGCAGAGCGCGCACCTCGTCGGCGGTGGCGGTGTGCCACAGCCGTTCGGCCTCGTCCCGGCCGACGAAGACCAGGTCGGCCGCGCGGGCCGACTCCAGCAGAGGACGCGCCGCCCGCTCCGCGGACCACAGCGCGGGGCGGTGGTTGACGTCGAAGGAGAGGATCGGTCGCCCGGGGGCGCGGTCGGTGAGCAGGCGGCGGGTGAACTCGGCACAACCGGACGACAGCGCCGGTGTGATCCCGGACAGGTGCAGCAGCCGCGCGCCGCCCAGTTCGGGGGACCGGGCCAGCTCCGGACCGATCGCGGAGGCGGCCGAACCCCTGCGGTAGTAGTAGACCGAGGTGCCCTCGGGAGAGGGGTCCTTGAGGTAGAGGCCGGTGGGCCGCTCCGGGTCGACCTCCACCAGCGCCACGTCCACCCCGTATCCGGACAGGGTCCGGAGGATGATCCGTCCGAAGGGGTCGTCGCCGATCCGGCTCATCCAGGCGACCCGGTGGCCCAGCCCGGCGAGGCCGCAGGCCACGTTGGACTCCGCACCGCCGATCCGCGGCAGGAGCGCGGGCCGTTCGACCAGTGGAACCGCCGAGGCGGGAGAGAGCTGCCCCATGGTCTCGCCGATACAGATCACGTCGTACAAGCCGGTTCCGGCCATCGCGCCACCACCCTCCGCACTGCCGCGCCCGCCACACTAGCGTTCCCGGCCCGTTCCGGGTGGGGGCGCCGGGGCGGGCGCGGCAGCGGGGGAGCCCGTCGGGAATCCGCTCCGGGCGACTCGGCACGCGCTCGGGACGGAGACCGACGGGGGTTCCGTGGCGGCTCAGGCGACCCTGCGCGCGGAGTGGAAGTTGCGGTCGTAGTGGTGGGCCATGGGCACGATCTGGACGCGCTTGCCGCTGTTGGGCGAGTGGATCATCTTGTCGCCCCCGACGTAGATGCCCACGTGACTCGGGCCGGAGTAGAAGAAGACCAGGTCACCAGGGCGCAGGTCGGAGCGGGACACCGGCTGGCCCTGGGTGACCTGGCCGCGGGTGGTGCGTTTCAGCGTCACCCCGGCCTGTCTGTAGGACCACTGCACGAGCCCGGAACAGTCGAAGGCGTTCGGTCCGGCGGCTCCCCAGCGGTAGGGGGCGCCGATCCTGCTCTCGGCGTGCCGCAGCGCCTCCTCCGCGGTGCTGCTGCCCCTGTCTCCGTTCCGGTTGCCCCGAACGTGCTGCTCCTCCTGGGCGGACTCCGCTCCCGGGTCCGCGCGGTGCGCGGCACCCGTGACCGGAGTCGCGGTCGCGACGCTGACCGTGGCGGCCAGTGCCAACGCCGAGAAGGTCGTGGCGGCCCGGCCGATGAGGCGCGGGGTGTTGTCTCTCTGCGACCGACCGAAACCCTCGCTGCAGAACATGGTGTCTTCCCTCGATTTTTGGACAAAGGACGCGTTCGTCTTGCGGAAGGGGATGACGCTGCCCACGGAAACACAAGGCCGCTGGGGTTTCGGATATAAAAACCGGGTCGGCGTGTCGCTGCGAATCCTTCTTGCGCGGTGCTTCGGCGGGAGTGAATCGGAACCCCGGGGAGTGGCGTGCCGAGGTGCGGCGCAGTGGCCGGAACATGCGTCTTCAGGTGTCCGCAACCGGTTCGTCCGTTATCGGAGAAAGCCCTGCCAGCTTGCGACTTCGGTCACATCGTCGAGGGGCGACGCGGAGGATTCAGACATCGGGTGGTCCCATGAATGGGGGTGTCGGAGAACTGATCCGAATCTGTTACCGAAACACCGGAGAGAGCGTCGATGGTGTCGCCGTGGAAAAAGCGGCTCCTGTGATTTATTGGCTCCTCCTTGACCCGTGGAAAACCGATTTGGCCGGGAATTCGGATACCACGCCAAGAGGACGACGGGGGACAATGGCGAAGAGTTGCTCCGGGAATTCGACCAGATTGCCGCATTTCTCCGGTCGGGTCCGGTCACCTGCGGCGGCTCCGTGGCTGTTCCACGGCACTGCCCGGGGAGCTTCGGGCGGCGAACCCCGGCTGGGCCGCCGACGGGGCGCGCCGCCGCCGCGAGTATGGGGCTGATGTGGGGCATCGTCCGTCTTGCGACCGCTGTGGGCTACGATTCCGAAAGCCATGATTATCCGTGCGGCCATCCGGTCTGACCTCGGCGCGATCCTGCGGCTCCTGCGCGACCTCGGGGAGGCTGCCCCCACGCAGAGCGGCACCGTTCGCATGTCCTCGGCCACCGTCCGGGCCTGGACCCGCATCGAGAACGACCCCGAGCGCACCGTGCTGGTCGCCGAGCGGCGAGGACAGATCATCGGGACTCTCGACCTGATCGTGATCGCCAACCTCACCCACGACGCCCAACCGTGGGCGGTGATCGACAACGTGGTGGTGGACGCGGCCTACCGGCGGACCGGGATCGGCCGGGCGTTGATGGACGACGCGGTGAACCGCGCCGTGCTGGCCGGCTGCTACAAGATCGAACTGCTCGCCCACGAGAGCCAGGGCAGCGCCCGGGAGTTCTGCCTGGCGATGGGATTCACCACGTCCGCCGAGGGATTCCGCCGCTACCTGTGAGCCCGGACGACGAGGGGGCGGGACCGTGCCGGTCCCGCCCCCTCGTTCCGCGGTCGGTGCGTGTCACGAAGCGCTGGGGTCCTTGCTTCCGTTGTCGGAACCCGCGGCTCCGGGGTGCCGGTAGACCCCGGTGAGGTCCGGGGACGAGGGGGGGACGGGGGCCGTGGTCTCGTCATCGGGAGCCGGACCCGAGTAGCGGAAACCGTGGGGGCGCCCCGGGAGCGGACGTACCGGCTGCGACACCGGGCCGGGCTTCGGCTGCTCCTCGGGCTTCAGGTTCACCGTGGCCTCGTTGTCGGCCGGAGCCAGCCGGGCGGTGGCCTCGTTGTCGGACGAGGTCTGCCGGTCGGCGGGCCTGGGAGTCGGAGCGGGCTTGGCGGCCTCGGACTGGGCTGAGGAGGGGGCGGTCGGCTTGGCGGGCTGCGGCTTGTCGGCGGCAGCGGGCTGCGGTTTGTCCGCGGAGTCGGTCGAGGTGGTGGACTTGGCCTCCGACTTGCCCTCGAAGTCGGACCGCTTGAGCCCGGCGTCCAGCACACCGGCCTTGGCCTCGGCCTGGAGCAGTTCGGCGAGCGTGTCGCGCATGTCGTTGAGGCGGCGCAGCGCCTCCCCGTGCGTCGCGGTCAGCCGCTTCAGACGCCGGTCGGCGGTGTCGTGGATCTTGTTCGCGCGGGTCTCGGCCTCGCTCAGCTTGCGCTCCGCCTCCTTGGCGGCCTGGTCGCGCAACTGCTCGGCCTCCTTCTTGGCGGAGGTGAGATGCTCCTTGGCCTCGTCGCGGGCGCCGTTGACGATCCGCTCGGCCTGCTCCTGCGCGCTCTTGACCTTGGCCTTGGCCTCCTCCTCGGCCTTGGCCCGGATGTCGTCGACCTCCTTGTCGACCTGGGCGCGCTTGTCCGCGGCCTCTTCCTCGGCGATCCGCAGGATGTTGGCCAGGCGCTCGCTGATCTGCTCGTGCTCCGGCTTGACCGCGGCCTTGGCCTTGGCGTCGGCGAGTTCGTGGCGCAACTGCTCCAGTTCGTCGTGGGCGCGAGCCAGACGCTCCTGCAGGTCACGGAGTTGGTTGTGGTTGCGGACGACGAAGTCGTCGACCTGACGCTTGTCGTATCCGCCCTTGCGGACCGTCGGGAAGGCGTCTTCGCGCAGCAGGTTCGGGAGTATTTCTGAGGTGTGTTCGTTCATGTCCTTGGTAACCGGGTCGACAGTGATTCGGGCGGGACGGGTCTTTACTCTCTGCCTATCGTTCCCATAACACCTCAAACGCGAGGTGTGGGATTCCTAGTCTTCAACAGGGGAATGCTGGGTGCGAGAGGAAACGGATTGTGTGCGGGCCGTGACCGGGTGGCCGACTGCGGTGTGCCCCGGCGACGACGCACTCGGGCCGGCCTCGGCGGCTCCACGGCGGCGCGTGCGGCAACCCTGTCAGAGCCGACCGGGATCCGCCCTACTAAAGTATGGGCGATTGCGCCCGTGCATGGACGGTATCGGTCATTTCCGCTGTCCGCACGCGGTTCCCATTCGCGAGGAGGTCGCATGTCCGGCAGCGGCGGAGTCCCGCGCATCGGTTCGGCCGCGTTCGGTGAGCCGGTGATCCACCCCGAGGCCTGGATCGCGCCAGGAGCGGTGGTGGTGGGGCGGGTCCGGATCGGCGCCCGCAGCAGTGTCTGGTACGGGTCGGTGCTGAGAGCCGACACCGAGGACGTCGTCGTGGGGGAACGCTGCAACATCCAGGACCTGTGCTGCCTGCACGCGGACCCCGGCGAACCCGCGGTCCTGGGCGACGGGGTCAGTCTCGGCCACAAGGCGATGGTCCACGGCGCGGTGGTGGAGGACGGCGCGCTGGTCGGTATCAACGCCGTCGTGCTGGGGCGCGCGACGGTGGAGAGCGGAGCTCTTGTGGCGGCGGGCGCACTCGTGCCGCCGGGTAAGCGGGTGCCCGCGGGAACACTGTGGGCGGGAGTGCCCGGCAGGGTGATCCGGGAACTGACCGACGCCGAGCGGGAGAACCTGGTGGGCACATCCGAGCGGTACACGGACTACGCCGACCAGCACCGCGGAGTCGAGTGGCGCTAGGGCCCGCCCGGCGGAGCGCTCCGGGATCGCGGCCGCCGGGACGGCGGACGCGCCGTCCACGGGACCGCGTCCGCGGTCCCGTGGACGGGGAAGTCGACGAGGGTGCGAGGGTCAGGCCGCGACCGGGCCGGAGACCGGGAACCACCGGTCGCGCACGAAACGCACCGCCAGGGTGGCGATCTGGGCGACGAGCGCTTCGACGAGCATGGCCAGGGTCTTGGCGAGCAGTGTCGAGAGGAAGTCGGACACAGACGATCCTTTGGTGACTTGGGGAAGTACGCACCTTTTATAACCGATCGCGAAGTCCGGTAGGTGTGACGGACGCTGTCATCCAGATGAATCATCCCTGACCACCAGGTTTCTCCTCTGAGCTGCGCAGACGCCGGGTGAACAGCGCCGCGACGACGGCGAACCCCGCGGACGCGCCGAGCCCGACGAGCCAGCCGTACCACGCCAGCGGCTGGCAGCCGAAGAAGCGACTGATCCCCGGCAGTTGCACGATGGCGCCGAGCACGGCGAAGGAGGCGAGTCCCGAGGCGAGCACCACCGGGTCCCGACCGCCGGCCGTGATGGTCTGGGCGAGTTGGGCGCCCACCAGAGCGACGAGCGCGGCCGTGTTGGCCTGCCCACCGATGCCGCCGGCCCTGCTCAGCAGCCAGGTGGCCAGCGCGGCGGAGGCGGTGGTGGCCGAGCGCACGGCGATGTCGCGGTTGAGCGCCGCCCCCAGCGACTGCTCCGGTCCCTCGTTGAGTAGTTCCTCCTGGCTCACCCCGTGCGGTCGCCGCATGGCCAGGGCGATCGACGGCAGCATGTCGGTGAGCAGGTTCACCAGGAGCAGTTGGCGCACGTTGAGCGGACTCGCACCGCCGAGCAGGCCCGCGCCGACCGTGAAGGCGATCTCGCCCAGGTTGCCGCCGAGAAGCACGGCGAGGGCGTTGCGCGTCGACTTCCACATGGCCCGGCTGTCGGCGATGGCGTGGGCGATGGTCTCGATCCGGTTGTCGGTGACCACCACGGCGGCCGCCTCCCGTGCCGCGGGCGTGGCCCGACTGCCCAACGCGATCCCCACGTCGGCCAGCCGGATGGCCGGGGCGTCGTTCGCACCGTCGCCGGTGACGGCGACCACACGCCCGTCCTCCCGCAGCGCCCGGACGATCCGGGCCTTCTGGTCCGGGCTGACCCTGGCGAACACCGAGACTTCGGAGACCAGCCCGGTCAACGCCTCGTCGGAGAGCTCCGCCAGTTCCGACCCCGTCATGGTCCTGCCGTTCAACAGGCCGAGCTCCGCCGCGACGGCCTCCGCGGTACTGGGATGGTCGCCCGTGACCATGACGACCTTGACGCCCGCCGACCCCAGCCTGGCCACCGCCTCGGCCGCGGTGGAGCGGATCGGGTCGGCGATCCCGACCAGGCCGAGGAAGCGCAGTCCCCTGATGCGCTCGTCCTCCAGGTCGCGCCGGTCGGAGGCGGTGCGCTCCGCCACGGCCAGCACCCGGTAGCCCTGCCTGGCCAACCGCTCCACCTCGTGCTCCACCGTGGTCCGGGCACGTCTGTCGAAGGCCGTGGACGTACCGGACTCCGTCCAGGTGTCGCAGCGCTCCAGGACGATCTCCGGAGCGCCCTTCACGGCGATCATCTGCCCCTCCGGCGTTCTGCCGAGCACCGCGTGGTAGCCGCGGCCGGGTTCGAAGGGCAGTTCGTCGACGCGCTCCCAGGCCCCCACTCCCTCGCCGGTGTCCATGTCCAGCCACCTCGCGCCGCGCGCGATCGCCCGGTCGGTGGGGTGCGCCAGTCGCCCGCCCCCGTCGTGTTCGGGATTGGCCCGCAGCGCCCCGGCGACGATGGGACGCATCTTCGCCGAGAGCTTCACACGCTTGCCGACAGGAGCGGACTCGACACCGTCGGAGACCAGTCGCAGTCGCAGCCGCCCCTCGGTCAGGGTTCCGGTCTTGTCGAAGCAGAGCACGTCGACCCGTCCGAGCGGTTCGATGGTCGTCGGATCGCGGACGAGCGCGCCGTGGTGGGAGAGCCGTCGCGCGGTGGCGAGTTGGGCCGCTGTGGCGAGGAAGGGCAGTCCTTCCGGCACGGCGCCCACCGTGAGCGCCACCGCGGGGCCCAGCGCCTGCGCCAGGCTCCGCCCGCGCAGCAGTTGCGCCGCCATGAGCACGACCCCCGCCCCCAGCGAGATGGGCAGGGTGATGTTGGTGAGCTTCCGGAGCCGGGCCTCCACACCTCCTCTGGGCGCCTCCTGCGCCTCCGGGCGCATGGCCCGGCCGATCTCGGTGCGTTCGCCGGTGGCGACCACGACCGCGACGGCGTCGCCCGCGGCGATGACCGTGCCCTCGTACAGCATGGAGTGCCGGTCGGCGACCGCTCGGGCCGCGCTCGGCGCGGCGCTCTTGGCGACGGGCTGCGACTCGCCGGTCAGGCTGGACTCGTCGACCTCCACCCCCTCGGCCAGCAGCAGGCGGCAGTCGGCCGGGACGGAGTCTCCCGCCGTGAGCGCGATGACGTCGCCCGGCACCAGACGTTCGGCGGTCTCCGCGACCGGGTCGGAGCTTCCCGGGCGCCGTACCGCGGTCCGCACCGCGCTCAGGTCGACGAGCCTGCGCAGAGCCCGGTCCGCGCCGATCCGCTGGGCGCCGGAGACGACCGCGTTCACCCCGAGCACCGTGCCGATGAGCGCCGCGTCGACAGCGGAGCCCACGGCGGCCGAGAGGCCCGCCCCCACCGCCAGCGCGGGCGTCAGCGGGTTGTCCAGTTCCTCCATCATGAGCTGACCGAAACCGGGACTTGCGGCCCGTTCGTCGTCGGTCTCGGCGGGGCGGCGCTGAGCGGCCTCCTCCTCGCTCAGCCCCGACATCGAGGATCTCAGCCGGGAGAGCACCGCCTCGACCGGCCAGGCGTGCCAGGGGACGCGCTCCTGCGGCACCGGGTCGGGGCGCCGTGCCGCCTCCAGTCCGGCCCAGGTGCCCCGGGCCATCGCGAACAGGACCGCCGTGTTGACCGCCATGGAGGCCCTCCGGCCCGCTCCCGCCGCGGGACCGGCGGCGGTGAGCAGCACGCCGGCCGTCGCCCCCATTCCGGCGATACGCACACCGATCTCACTCATCCGCCGAGCGGTCCGCATCGCGTCGATGACCGAACAGGCTCCGTCGAGGCCGGGACCGCACAGCAGATGGGCGGCCCAGGCGGGATGGGCGGTCCGCCCCGTGATCCCGATGCCCACGTCCGCCGCCGCCAGCGCCGCCTGCTCCCGGGCGCTGACGAGAGCGACCCCGTGCCCCTCCTCCTGGAGCGCGCGCACCGACGCCGCCAGGGACGTGCCGCCCGGAACGGTCCGGTCGACCCGTAGTCGTTCGCCGAGGCGGCTGCGTACACCGGCGACCACGACCGGACCGGTCTTCCGTGCGGCGTCGACGAGGGCTTCGGCGAGCGGATCGAGTTCCGGCAGCACCGAGACCAGTGCGACGACCTCCTCTCCCCGGGAGAGAGCGAGGAGTCGGGCTCCCCGGTCTCGGCACGCCCGCGCCCACTCCCTGGACTCCCGTGGGACCTGCGACAGGCTCGTCCTGGCCGCCGTCCAGCCGTTCCGCTCGTGGCGTCGGTCGATCCGGTCCAGGTCGATCAGTGCGTGTGCGCGGCGGTGGGCCTCCTCGGCGGTGACCGCGTCCGACACCGGAACGACCTCGTCGATCGCCAGTGCGCCGGTGGTCAGCACGGAGGCGTCGAGAACGGTCAGGTCGACGCGGTCGAGGCGGCGGAGGACCTCGGTGTCGCGGACGAGAACGCCCCGGGACGCCGCGGCCCGGCCGAACCGACTGGCGAACGCGTCGCGGCCCAGGGTCGCCGCCCTCGGGATGCCGGAGACCAGGACCCCTTCGGCGCGGTGCAGGTTCCGCGTGATCGCGTAGGTGGCGCCGAAGGCCGCGAAGGTGAACGGCGCCAGGCGGACGGCCTGTTCGACCGGTCCCGGCGGTAGCGGGACCGGGCGTGCTCCGGCCGTGACGGGTTCTGCGCGGAAGGCGCCCGGCGCGGAGAGGAAGTCGGCGCCGTGGCGGTCCCACGCCTGTTTGTGGGCCCTGCTCTCCGCCAGACGGCCCAGTCGGTGCAGCGCGTCGATCGCCAGACCGGTGGGTTCCTGGGTGAGGGCGTGGGAGAGGGTGACCCCTGTGGAGAAGAGGAACTCGGTGGTGCGTCGACCGATCCTCCGTTCCAGTTCGCCGCGGATGCGGGGGGTCATTCCGCTGAGGACCAGTGAGGGGGTCACCGCGGGCGGGAGCGGTGTGGCGCGCAGCGCCCTGCCGAGGAAGGCGACTCCGAAGCCCGCGATGTCGGCGCCCACGAGCGCGGCCTCGCGCAGCACGGTCCGCTCGTCGCCGGGATGCGGGACGGGGGCGAACTCCGTCCTCTCGTGGCCGTGCTTGCGTTCCACCTCCTCGACGGCGTCGAGGAGGTCGTCGGTCGGCACCTTCTCCTCGTGGAACACCCTGACCCGGCCGAGGACCGCGTTGACCTCCGCGCGGTGCACGCCACCGATCCGGGACAGCCGGTTCTCCAGGCCGCGCGCCATGCGCTCTGTTCCGGGCAGGTGGACGCCCCTGACCCGGATGTCGGTGTGGTCCGGAGCGCGGCGGGTGCGGCGGGAGTCCGCGATGCCGGGAAGGGACTTGGCGAGGCGGGCGGCAGTCCCGAGCAGGTCCTTCAGTGACATAACCATTCCGTAGCGTGACTGTGGCTGTCCATAAAAAGGCTGCGGCCGAAAACACGCCGGTCGCAGCCCGTGCTCGAATCTCAGGACTTCCTGCCCCGGCCCTTCCTGTTCTCCGCTTTCTCGGCCTGGGCCTCCGGGGCCGCCTCGGTCTGCGACTTTTCCCTGTCGGAGGATTCCGTGGACTCGGTCTTCTCGACCTCCGATTTGCCCTCGGTTTTCTCCTCGGAGCGTCCGCCGAAAGGCGGCCCGTGCTCGTCGGTCTGCTGGGGGCGCCTGGCGATCGCCGTGCCGACGCCGATCGCCGCGGCCACCGGCCACTCGATGACGCCGAACGCGGCCAGGGCACCCAGTCCCGCGTAGTAGGCGAACTGGTCCTTCGGCGGCAGGTAGTCGGCGGCGGTGCGCCCGGCCGTGGAGACCTCCTCCTTGTTCACCTTCGGCATGCCGGGGACGGGGATCCTGATTCTGTGGACTTTGAACTCGGGAGCGACGACAGGTACGGTGATCGCCATATTTCGCTCTCCCTCTTCTTCCGTGGTCGCGTGTACGCGACGTGGGTACTGAGTCGGCTCGGCCGTGCGGTCAACGGGTTTCCGGCGGCGTGCCGGCCGCTTTTCAGGGCATTCGCCGCCACGGGCCTGTCGGTCCGTCGGGTTTCCGGGCGTAATTTATAATTCCTATTCCTGGATATCCTACCCGTCATGTGGGGGCACAATGGTAAAGAAAATGTCCGCGCCGGTTAATATCGGGGAGGGGAGGCGGCGAAGGGGGCGGCGTGCTCCGGGCGGCGCGGAGTCGGCGCCGCGCCCGCGGGGCCCGGCGGCCCGTGGCGGCGGTTTCCCTCCGCGGTGCCCGCCTGTCCTGCGGTGTCGGTCGTTCGTCGGGCGGAGCGGCGTGCCGGACGCCGGGTGGGTGGCGGCTTCTTCGGCGGTATGCCGAGAGGTGTACAAAAGGACCGGAGAACCGGCATGCCGCATCGCAGTGGTCTAAACCACTCCTGCGGTCGGGAGGGTTGTGCCGGGACGGGGTCCCGGTGCGGAGGAATCCTCGTCCGGGGTCCGGTGCGCCAGGATATAAGCGCAGGTCACAACTGTTTTTTGGGGTTTCCTCATTTCTTCTCGTTCTGTAGCGGACGGGGATGAAAGGAGGATTGCGCTAGTCCGGATGACCGCTGAAATGACGGGAATCCGTGGCATTGAAGAACTAGCTCTCCGGGCGGCTGAAAAATGGTCCCTATGGGTCATGCCCCGGATGGCTACTGCCGCGTAACCTTGGTCGGGACACTGGCGGAGGGCCTCCCCGGCGTGTTCCGGACCGATGGGGCCTCCCCTGGGCAAGGCGCGGATCGGAGGTGGCACAGGTGGACGCCGACCCCTGTTCACGCCTTCATGACGCCGTGGCGCTGGCCGAGATCGACCTGTACACCGACGTCCTGGCGGCCGTGAGCGACGCCGACGCCCCGCTCACCCCCGAAGAGCTCGACCGGGTGCTGGGCCTGCTCCCGCCCGAGCCCGCGAACCCTCCCCGTCTCCGCGTGTCCTGCACGCGTTCCGCCCGCCGTGGAACCTCCGAGCTGTCGATCTGAACGGACCGCAGAGGATGACCGTGTCGTCACCGGGGCACAATCGACGTTCGGAGCCCGATGGGAGCGGAAGCACGGTGGCTTGACGCGCCCGAAGGAGAGGGAACGTGGAGTTTGCAGACCGGTTGGCCCGGGCGCACGAGCTGATCGACGACGAGGACTACCCCGGTGCGGTCGGCGCCGTCGAGGCGTTGATCCCGGAGTTGGCGGCGGCGTTCGGGGAGCACCACGAGGACGTGCTGCACGCCCGGGTGCTGCTGGCCCACACGCACAACAGCGCCGAGGAACCGGAGCGGGCACTGGCGCTGGCCCACGCGACGCTCTCCGACATCGAGGCCCACCTGGGAGAGGAGCATCCGCTGGCCGCCCGTGCGCAGTTGGTGATCGGCCGGGGGCTGGAGATCCTCAACCGCCTCGACCAGGCGGAGACCTGGTACCGGCGGGCCGCCGGTGGAGGGGAGACCCTGGCGATGGCCAACCTCGGCTTCCTCCGCTACTCGGCGGGAGACACGGTCGAGGCGACGGCGTGGTGGCGCAGGGCCGCCGAGTCGGGGCATGTCGGGGCGATGAACAACCTCGGCTTCCTCTACGAGGAGACGGGGAACACGGGGCGGGCGGAGGCGTGGTACCGCAGGGCCGTCAACCGGGGCCACGTCGGGGCGATGAACAACCTCGGCTTCCTCTTCGGCCGGACCGGGCAGATCGCCGAGGCCCGGGTCTGGTTCCGCAGGGCGGCCGAGGCGGGTCACGTCGCCGCCATGGCCAATCTGGGCCTCCTCCTCTACGGGGCCGGAGACACCGGAGAGGCGGAGAGGTGGCTGCGGCGGGCCGCCGAGGCGGGCAACGTCGACGCGATGACCCATCTCGGCCACCACTACCGGAAACTCGGGGACACGGAGCGCGCGGAGGAGTGGTTCCGCCGCGCGGCCGACGGACAGCACCCCTGACCGCCGTGGCGGCGGGGCCGCGCGGCAGAGGGGAGGGCCGCGGCCTCCGGGGCGGGTGACCCCGGGCGCCACGGCCCTCGCCCGGTTGTGCCGGAGAACAGCGGGTCAGCCGGTCAGACCGTCTCCCTGGCCTGCGGCTCCTGCTGGTTGTCCTGCTTGGCCGACCTCAGCAGGAGTTGGGCGACGTCCATGACCTCCACGGACTCGTCCGCCTCCTGCTTGGACTTCTTCTCGTTGACCGCGTCGCTCACCATGACCTGGCAGAACGGGCAGCCGGTGGCGATCAGGTCCGGCTTGGTGGACAGCGCCTCCTCGACACGCTCGGTGTTGATGCGCTTGCCGATGCGCTCCTCCATCCACATGCGCGCGCCGCCCGCGCCGCAGCAGAAGCTGCGCTCCCGGTTGCGCGGCATCTCGGTCTTGTTCACGCCGGGCACGCCGGTGATCAGCTCACGCGGCGGCTCGTAGACCTTGTTGTGGCGGCCCAGGAAGCACGGGTCGTGGTAGGTGACGTTCTTGTCCACCCGCTCGATCGGCGCGAGGCGGCCCTCCTTGACCAGTTGGGCGAGCAGCTTGGTGTGGTGCACCACCTCGTAGTCGCCGCCGAGGTCCGGGTACTCGTTGCCGATGGTGTTGAAGCAGTGCGGGCAGGTCACGACGATCTTGGTCGCGCCGACCTCGTTGAGCGTCTCGATGTTCTGCTGGGCGAGCATCTGGAAGACGAACTCCATGCCCAGGCGGCGCGCCGAGTCACCGGTGCAGGCCTCCATGGAGCCCAGCACCGCGTACTTGACGCCCGCGATGTGCAGCAGTTCCGCGACGGCCTTCGTGGTCTTCTTCGCGCGGTCCTCCAGCGCGCCCGCGCAGCCCACCCAGAACAGGTACTCGGTGCCCTCGGGCAGCCTGTCCTCGACGACGGGGACCTCGAAGTCGACCTCGGAGATCCAGTCCGTGCGCTTGGACTCGCTCATGCCCCACGGGTTGCCCTTGTTCTCGAGGTTCTTGAGGAGGGTGTTGGCCTCGGAGGGGAAGCTGGACTCGATCATGACCTGGTAGCGGCGCATGTCGAGGATGTGGTCGACGTGCTCGATGTCCACCGGGCACTGCTCGACGCAGGCGCCGCAGTTGGTGCACGACCACAGGACGTCGGGGTGGATGACGCCGTTCTCCTCCTCGGTGCCCACCAGCGGGCGGCTGAGCAGGGCCAGCACGTCGTCGTGGATGTCGGGAGTCTCCTCGTTGATGCCCTGCATCAGGTACGGGGCCTTGGCGTAGGCGTGGTCCCGCAGGTCCATGACCAGCTTCTTCGGGGACAGCGGCTTGCCGGTGTTCCAGGCCGGGCACTGCGACTGGCAGCGACCGCACTCGGTGCAGGTGGAGAAGTCGAGCAGGCCCTTCCAGGTGAACTCCTCGACCCTGCCGACGCCGAACGGGTCCTCGTCGGGGTCGGCCTCCTCGAAGTCCAGCGGTTCGCCGTCCCTGTTGAGCATCTGCTTGGCCGGGCCGAGCGCGACCGAGCCGTCGACGTTGCGCTTGAAGTAGATGTTGACCGGCGCGGTGAAGCGGTGCCAGGCCACGCCCATGGTCAGGTACACGCCGATGGCGATGAAGAACAGCCAGGAGATGATCAGCTTGAAGGCCGCGACGAGCGCCAGGGCGGGCTCGCTGGCCGGAAGCACCGCGCCGAGCGCGTGCGAGACCGGGGTCGCCCACACCGGGAACGGGAAGTCGTCCATGGCGACCTTGATGCCGCGGATCACGAAGATCGAGACCAGCAGGGCGATGATGTAGGCCTCGACGTAGTAGGCCGTCCAGTGCCGGGAGTTGGCGAACTTGGACCTGCGGCCCAGGGCGCGCGGCCCCCGGAGTTGGCGGTAGAGCGTCAGACCGAGGATGCCCGCGAGGCTCGCGGCGGCGATGACCTCGATGAACAGGCCGTAGATCGTCCAGTCGTGGATGATCGGCAGGTGGAAGTGGGGGTTCCACACCTCGCCGTGCGCCTCGGCCACCGTGAACACCAGTGCCGGGAACGACACCATGATGAACCAGTGGGCGATGCCGATCCAGCGCCACTTGAGCATGCGTGTGTGCCCGAGGGTCTCGATCAGCGTGTTCGTGATGCGCCGCCCGAAGTCTGCCTTCCGAGCGGCTTCCACCGGACGGCCGACGCCCAGGGTGCGGACCATCCGGCGTATGCCATAGGCCCACACGGCGACTCCGACCACGGCGAAGGCGGTCGTGATGATCCCCAGTATCAGGTAGAGCATCGCCCGCGGCCTCCCAACGTGATGTCGTGTCCTGGTGTGCCGCACACCAGGGGTCCACTCAATGTTACTAGCGAGTAATGCCCGACGGGTCAACGCTCCGCCGGCCCCGTCCCTTGACCGACTGGGCGGGATGGCTGGTTGTCAAGGTTAGTGAAGAGGGTATGCGGCCTCTTCAGGTGGGTAGCCGGTCCGAGGGGCGGGGCGCGACCCCGGTCGTACCGTCCGGGGGTTCCCCGGGAGGGGGGTCAAGGCTTTCCCCCGGATGTCCCTGAATCCGGGAGTCCGCGATGGGAGACCGGCGCCCGTCGGGAACAACCGTGGTGGCTTCCGCGTTGATCCGAGTGCGAGCGTAACTTGAGTCGAGTCGGCTCAACTGATTTGACAGTGAGTCTCTCTCGAAGCAATATTGCGTTGGTAAGACTCAACCTTGACGGAGGAAGCACTCATGGCACGTGCGGTCGGCATCGACCTGGGAACAACGAACTCGGTCGTCGCGGTCCTGGAAGGCGGCGAGCCAACGGTCATCGCCAACGCCGAGGGCGCCCGGACCACCCCGTCCGTCGTGGCCTTCGCGAAGAACGGCGAGGTGCTCGTCGGTGAGGTGGCCAAGCGCCAGGCGGTCACCAACGTCGAGCGGACCATCCGCTCGGTCAAGCGCCACATGGGCACCGACTGGAAGACCGAGATCGACGGCAAGACCTTCAACCCGCAGCAGATCAGCGCCTTCGTGCTGCAGAAGCTGAAGAGGGACGCCGAGGCCTACCTCGGTGAGGAGGTCACCGACGCGGTCATCACCGTCCCGGCCTACTTCAGCGACGCCGAGCGGCAGGCCACCAAGGACGCGGGCCGGATCGCCGGCCTCAACGTCCTGCGCATCATCAACGAGCCCACCTCCGCCGCGCTCGCCTACCACCTGGAGAAGGAGGACGAGGCCACCATCCTGGTCTTCGACCTCGGTGGCGGTACCTTCGACGTCTCCCTGCTGGACGTCGGCGACGGCGTGGTCGAGGTCAAGGCCACCCACGGCGACAACCACCTCGGTGGTGACGACTGGGACCAGGCCATCGTGAACTGGCTGGTCGAGCGGTTCAAGAACAGCAACGGTGTCGACCTGTCCAAGGACAAGATGGCGCTGCAGCGGCTGCGCGAGGCCGCCGAGAAGGCCAAGATCGAGCTGTCCAGCTCCAGCGAGACCTCGATCAACCTGCCCTACATCACCGCCTCCTCCGAGGGGCCGCTGCACCTGGACGAGAAGCTCACCCGGGCGGAGTTCCAGCGGCTGACCGCCGACCTGCTGGAGCGCACCAAGGCGCCGTTCCACCAGGTCATCCGGGACGCCGGAATCGACGTGAGCAAGATCGACCACGTGGTGCTGGTGGGCGGCTCGACCCGTATGCCCGCCGTGGTCGACCTGGTCCGCGAGCTGACCGGCGGCAAGGAGCCCAACAAGGGCGTCAACCCCGACGAGGTCGTCGCGGTCGGCGCGGCGCTGCAGGCGGGGGTGCTCAAGGGCGACGTCAAGGACGTGCTGCTGCTCGACGTGACCCCGCTGTCGCTGGGCATCGAGACCAAGGGCGGCGTGTTCACCAAGCTCATCGAGCGCAACACGGCCATCCCGACCAAGCGCTCGGAGATCTTCACCACGGCCGAGGACAACCAGCCGTCGGTGCAGATCCAGGTCTACCAGGGTGAGCGCGAGATCGCCCAGTACAACAAGAAGCTGGGTGTGTTCGACCTCACCGGCCTGCCCCCGGCGCCGCGCGGCGTGCCGCAGATCGAGGTCACCTTCGACATCGACGCCAACGGCATCGTCAACGTCACCGCCAAGGACCTCGGCACCGGCAAGGAGCAGTCGGTGACCATCTCCGGCGGGTCCGCCCTGCCCAAGGAGGACATCGAGAAGATGGTCCGCGAGGCGGAGGAGTACGCCGAGCAGGACCGCAAGCGCCGCGAGGAAGCCGAGATCCGCAACAACGCCGAGTCGCTGGTCTACCAGACCGAGAAGGTCATCGCCGACAACGAGGACAAGATCCCCGCCGACGTCAAGAGCGAGACCCAGGAGGCGGTCGGCGACCTGAAGAAGGCCCTGGAGGGCACCGACATCGAGGCCATCCGCAGCGCCAGCGAGAAGGTCGCCATGGCCAGCCAGAAGATCGGCTCCGCGATCTACAGCCAGGGGCAGCAGACGACCGCCGACACCGGCGCCTCCGACGGCCAGAGCGCTGACGACAGCGAGGTCGTGGACGCCGAGATCGTCGACGAGGAGAACAAGCGCGAAGGCAACGCCTGAGACCGGACGCTGGATGAGGAGGCGTAGCTAATGGCGGTGCCGGAGAACGAGCACGGCAACGAGCAGGAGGGGCCGGTGATCCGCGACAACCGGCGCATCGACCCCGAGACCGGCGAACCGCGCGCCCCGGAGGGGACGGCCGAGTCGTCCTCTCCGGCCTCCGAGGCGCGGGAGGCCGGGTCCGCCGCGGCGGAGACCACCGCGACCGTGGACGACGCGGAGCTGGCCAGGCTGCGGCAGGAGGTCGAGGAGCGCACCAGCGACCTCAAGCGGTTGCAGGCCGAGTACGTCAACTACCGCAAGCGGGTCGAGCGCGACCGGGTGGCCGTGCGCGAGCAGGCGCTCTCCCAGGTTCTCGGTGAACTGCTGCCGATCCTGGACGACATCGGCCGGGCCCGCGCACACGACGAACTGGTCGGCGGCTTCAAGTCGGTGGGCGAGGCGCTGGAGGCCCTGGTCTCCCGGCTGGGGCTGAAGAAGTACGCGGAGAAGGGCGACGAGTTCGACCCGACCGTCCACGAGGCCCTGACCATGGTGCCCTCGCCCGATGTGACCGTCCCGACCGTCATCGAGGTGTTCCAGCCGGGGTACCTCATGGGTGAGCGGGTGGTCCGCCCGGCCCGCGTGGTCGTGGCCGGACCCGCCGAGGAGGAGGCGGACGCCTCCGCGGAGGCGTCCGGGACCACCGGGGCGGCTCAGGCGTCCGAGACGGCCGAAACGTCGGGCGAACCCGAAGAGAACACCACCGACAACAAGCAGGGCGAGCAGTAGCGAGCAGCAGACGTGTCCCGGGCCGCGGCCCGGGACACGCCACTCACCAACCACCTGAGCACGGAGCGGGAGAAGCAGACGTCGATGAGCACCAAGGACTACCTGGAGAAGGACTACTACAAGGTCCTCGGAGTCTCAAAGACGGCCACCGCGGACGAGATCAGGGCTGCCTACCGCAAGCTCGCGCGCAAGTACCACCCCGACGCCAACAAGGGCGACACCGAGGCCGAGGGCAGGTTCAAGGAGATCTCCGAGGCCTACAGCGTCCTGTCGGACGAGAAGCGCCGCAAGGAGTACGACGAGGCCCGGTCGCTGTTCGGCGGCTCCTACCGGCCCGGCGGAGGCGGCGGTGTCGGCGACTTCCACCTCGGCGACCTGTTCGGTCAGACCGCGTCCAGCGGCGGCGAGCGGCTCACCGACCTGTTCGGCGGGCTGTTCGGCGGGCGCGGCGGCCGCACCAGCCAGTCCCGGCGCGGCGCCGACCTGGAGACCGAGACCACGCTCAGCTTCACCGAGGCGGTCAACGGGACCACCGCGTCCTTCAACCTGACCACCTCGACCTCGTGCCCCACCTGCCGGGGCACCGGGGCCAAACCCGGGACCACACCCCGGGTCTGCCCCAAGTGCGCGGGCACCGGACACGAGAGCACCAACCTCGGCGGCTTCTCCCTGTCGGAACCGTGCAGCCTGTGCAAGGGACGCGGCTTCCTCGCCGACGACCCGTGCGCCACCTGCGGCGGCTCCGGGAACGTCAAGAGCACCCGCACGGTGCAGGCCCGCATTCCCGCGGGAGTGGCCGACGGGCAGAAGATCCGGCTCCGGGGCAAGGGCGAACCGGGGGAACGCGGCGGACCCGCCGGCGACCTGCTGGTGACGGTCAGGGTCAGACCGCACCCCGTGTTCGGGCGGTCCGGCGACAACCTCACCGTCACCGTTCCGGTCACCTTCGCCGAGGCCGCACTGGGAGCGGACGTGCGCGTGCCCACCCTGAGCGGCTTCCCCGTCACCGTGAAGATTCCCCCGGGCACCCGCAACGGGCGTGTCCTGCGCGTCCGAGGCAAGGGAGCCACCAGGCGCGACGGCACGACCGGCGACCTGCTGGTGACCATCGAGGTGGCGGTGCCGCAGAATCTCAACAGCGAGGCGCGGGAGGCGCTGGAGCGGTTCCGAGCCGCCACCGCCGACCACAACCCGCGCGCCGACCTGGAAGCCCGGGCGAAGGGGGCGTGAGAACCATGAACGATGCCACGTTCGGCGACGACACTCCCGTCTACGTCATCTCGGTGGCGGCGGAACTGTCGGGACTCCACCCGCAGACACTGCGCCAGTACGACCGGCTCGGACTGGTGAGTCCCGGGCGTACGGCGGGCCGCGGCCGACGCTACTCGATGCGCGACATCCAGATGCTGCGCGAGGTGCAGCGCCTGTCCCAGGAGGAGGGCATCAACCTCGCGGGCATCAAACGCATCCTGGAGTTGCAGCGCGAAGTGGCCGAACTGCGCGAACACATCTTCCACCTGCACAACGAACTGAACGCGGCGCGCTCCGCCGCGGCCCGCCGGGCCACCAGCGCACGGCCCGGCGGGGGCGGCGGTGAACTGATCCCGGTCCGCCGCACCCGCGTCACCATCTTCAACCACACCACGACCCAGCCCCCCGAGACGCAGTAGCAGCCCCGGGCCGCCCCGGCCCCGGGCTCCTTCGGGCCTCCGGGCGGGTCAGCGCATACGTCCTACCTGTTCTGTGCCTTGAAGGGGCGGCAAACCATGGATTACAAGCTCACCAAGAAGAGCCAGGAGGCGCTGTCCGCGGCGATCCGGAGAGCCACCGCGGACGGAAGTCCACAGGTCGAACCGGTACATCTGCTCTCCGCCCTCGTCGGTCAGGCCGAGGGGGTCGTGCGTCCCCTGCTCAAGGAGGTCGGCGCGGACCCCGGCAGGCTCGTCCCCCGCGTGGAGGAGGCGATCTCCGCGCTTCCCAGGGCGGCGGGGTCCACGGTCAGCGCACCGGCGACCTCCCGGCAGCTCATCGTCTCGCTGAACACCGCGGCGCAGCGTGCCAAGCAGTTGGGCGACGAGTTCGTCTCCACCGAGCACCTGCTGGTCGGACTGGCCGCCGACGGCGGCACGGCCGCGACCCTGCTCCGCGAGGCGGGCGCCACGCCCGAGACGCTGCTGGAGGCGTTCGAGCGGGTGCGCGGCGGCGCCCGGGTCACCTCGGAGACCCCCGAGGACACCTACCAGGCGCTGGAGAAGTACGGGGTGGACCTCACCCGGCGCGCCCGTGACGGCGAACTGGACCCGGTGATCGGCCGCGACGCCGAGATCCGCCGGGTCGTCCAGGTGCTGTCGCGGCGCACCAAGAACAACCCGGTGCTCATCGGCGAGCCGGGGGTGGGCAAGACCGCGGTCGTCGAGGGCCTGGCCCAGCGCATCGTCGCCGGCGACGTGCCCGAGTCGCTGCGCGACAAGCGGCTCATCTCGCTCGACCTGCCCGCGATGGTGGCGGGAGCGAAGTACCGGGGCGAGTTCGAGGAGCGGCTCAAGGCCGTCCTCAACGAGATCAAGCAGAGCAACGGCCAGGTCATCACGTTCATCGACGAGCTGCACACCGTGGTCGGCGCGGGCGCGGCCGAGGGCGCGATGGACGCGGGCAACATGCTCAAGCCGATGCTGGCCCGCGGTGAGCTGCGCATGGTGGGCGCGACCACCCTGGACGAGTACCGCGAACGCATCGAGAAGGACCCGGCGCTGGAGCGGCGCTTCCAGCAGGTGATGGTCGGCGAACCGTCGGCGGCCGACACCATCGCGATCCTGCGCGGGCTCAAGGGCCGCTACGAGGCCCACCACAAGGTGCAGATCGCCGACTCGGCGCTGGTGGCGGCGGCCACCCTGTCCGACCGCTACATCACCGCCCGGTTCCTGCCGGACAAGGCCATCGACCTGATCGACGAGGCGGCGTCCCGGTTGCGCATGGAGATCGACTCCCGGCCGGTGGAGATCGACGAACTGCAGCGCGCCGTCGACCGCCTCAAGATGGAGGAGATGGCGCTGAGCAAGGAGTCCGACACCGCCGCCAGGCAGCGGTTGGAGCGGCTGCGCGCCGACCTCGCCGACCGGCAGGAGCAGCTCAACGCGCTGGTCGCCCGCTGGGAGCAGGAGAAGGCCGGGCTCAACCGGGTCGGCGAGCTCAAGGAGAGGCTGGACGAGCTGCGCGGCCAGGCCGAGCGCGCCCAGCGCGACGGCGACTTCGAGGAGGCCTCCCGGCTGATGTACGGGGAGATCCCGCAGTTGGAGCGGCAGCTCGAGGAGGCCGCCTCCGAGGAGGGGGAGGCCGAGCGGCAGGCCACCATGGTCAAGGAGGAGGTCGGTGCCGACGACGTGGCCGACGTCGTGTCGTCGTGGACCGGAATCCCCGTCGGTCGGCTGATGGAGGGCGAGACCACCAAGCTGCTGCGCATGGAGGAGGAGCTGGGCAGGCGCCTGGTCGGCCAGAAGCGCGCGGTGGCCGCGGTCTCCGACGCGGTGCGCCGGGCGCGGGCCGGGATCTCCGACCCGGACCGGCCCACCGGTTCCTTCCTGTTCCTCGGCCCCACGGGTGTGGGCAAGACGGAACTGGCGAAGGCGCTGGCGGAGTTCCTGTTCGACGACGAGCGCGCGATCGTGCGTCTCGACATGAGCGAGTACTCCGAGAAGCACTCGGTGGCCCGGCTGGTCGGCGCGCCTCCCGGCTACGTCGGCTACGAGGAGGGCGGCCAGCTCACCGAGGCCGTGCGGCGCCGCCCCTACACGGTGGTGCTGCTGGACGAGGTGGAGAAGGCGCACATCGAGGTCTTCGACACCCTGCTGCAGGTCCTCGACGACGGTCGGCTCACCGACGGCCAGGGCCGTCACGTGGACTTCCGCAACACCATCCTGGTCCTGACCTCCAACCTGGGGTCGCAGTTCCTGGTCGACCCCGCGCTGGACGACGCCCAGCGGCACGACAGGGTCATGCAGGTGGTGCGCACCACCTTCAAGCCGGAGTTCCTGAACCGGTTGGACGACGTGATCGTGTTCGACGCGCTGTCCACCGACGAGCTGACCGAGATCGTCGACCTGCAGGTCGACCGGCTGGCCCGGCGGCTGGCCGACCGGCGGCTGAAGCTGGACGTCACTCCGGCCGCCCGCGACTGGCTGGCCCTGACCGGCTACGACCCGGTCTACGGCGCCCGTCCGCTGCGGCGGCTGGTGCAGACCGCCATCGGCGACCCGCTGGCCCGGGAGCTGCTGTCGGGTGCTCTGAACGAGGGCGACACCGTCCTCGTGGACCTGGACGAGTCCAAGGACTCACTGGTGGTGGAACCGGTGGGAAAGACCGTGCCCGCGGGCATCGCGTGACGGAGGCCGGGAACCGCTGAGGGGCGGTGGCGTGTGAACGCCGCGGCCCCTCAGCGGTTCCGGCGCGGGGCGCGGCGGTCAGTGCTGGAGTCCGAGGACCGGTCGGATGCGCTCCTCCCCCGGCGCGAGCGGACAGCGACGCTCGGAGGCGGCGCTCCCCGGGGCCGCCGCGGCCGGTTTGCTTGCCAGGGCGGCAGGTACTTGCCATGGTAGGAAACCCCGAAGAGACTACGAGGCGGTGGCCGTGGCGCAGCGGCGGGGCGAGGTGATCCCGATTCGGAGAGTCCGGGTGCCGTGCCGACGTGGCGGCCGGGCCGCCGCGTGCGGTCACCGGGCAGTGGATCTGTCCTGCGCGACGCGGCTTCCGGCCCCGGGGTGCTGTACTGGTGGATACCGACCGGGTCCGCCGTCGGGCGGCCGTCCCGTCCTCCTGCCGTCGACCCGCACCGGCGAGGGCACCACGATCTCTGGGGGGAGTACGCGGCCATGACGCATCCGCGCAAGTCGCTTGACGAGGTCATCCACGCCCCGGTGCGGTTCTCCGTCATGGCCGCCCTGGCGGCGGTCGAGACGGCGGACTTCAGGACCGTGCGCGAGGCCGTGGAGATCACCGACTCGGCGCTGTCCAAGCAGATCGCCACCCTGGAGAAGGCCGGTTACGTCAGGGTGCGCAAGACGTTCGTCGGCAAGCGCCCGCGCACCTACCTGTCTCTCACCGGGGAGGGGCGGCGCGCGCTCGAACGCCACGTCAACGCGTTGAGGGAGATCGCGTCGGGAGTGGTCGAGAGCTCCTGACCCGCGGAGTCCGCGGCCCGCCCGCGCCCGTCGACCACGGGCCGGGCGGGCCTTCTTCGTTGGCTAGTACTTGCCAGAATGGAAAGTATGTGCCACCTTGGTGAAAACAGTCGGCAAGGAAAGTACTTCCGAAAACCGGAGAGTGCGGTCGACGACGGGAAGGAGGTCGCAATGGCCCCGACCGGCCCCGCGGTGGTCATCGAGAGACTGGTCAAGCGCTATCCCGCTCCCGGCGGCGGAGTCACCGCCGTCGCCGGGATCGACCTGACGATCGGGGACGGGGAGATCTTCGGACTGCTCGGCCCGAACGGCGCGGGCAAGACCACGACCATCGAGACCCTGGTGGGACTGCGCACGCCCACCGAGGGCACGGTGCGCGTCCTGGGGTTCGACCCGGTCCGTCAGCGTGACGAGATCCGCAGATCGGTGGCCGTCCAGCCCCAGCAGGCGGCGGTGTTCGAGTTCCAGACCGTCGCGGAACTGCTGCGCGCGTGGGCCTCCTTCTACCCCGACGCCGCTGACCCCGACGAGGTCATCGAACGGATGGGCCTGACCCGGTCGCGTGACGTGCGGGTGGCCAGACTGTCCGGCGGGCAGCGGCAGCGGTTGCTGGTCGGCGCCGCGCTGATCTCCAGGCCCGGGCTGCTCGTCCTGGACGAGCCGTCCACCGGGATGGACCCCAACGCCCGCGAGGAGCTGTGGGAGGCGATCCGCGCGCACCGCGACACCGGGGGGACGGTGCTGCTGTCCACCCACTCCATGGAGGAGGCCGAGGAGCTCTGCGACCGCGTCGCCATCCTCGACCGCGGCCGGATCGTCGCCTGCGGCGCACCGGAGGAACTGGTCCGCGAGCACGCCCCCGAACAGGAGGTGCTGTTCACGGTCGCGGCCGGAAGTGACCTGACCTGGCTGGAGGAGCACGCCGGCGTGCTGGAGACGACCACGGTCGAGCGGCCCGGAGGCGGCGTCCGGGTGCGGCTGCGGACGCTCGACCCCGACCGCGTCCTCGTGGATGTGCTGACCGGACCGTTGGACGCCCGCCGCATCCAGACCGGGGAGGCCGGACTGGAGGAGGTGTTCCGCCGGGTCACCGGACGCTCCTTCGCCCGGGCCGACGTCACCGAGAACGCCGAGGAGGGCGCGTGAGCACATCCGTGATGCGGGAACTGGTCCTGCTGCAGACCCGCGAGTTCGTCCGCGACCGCAAGTACTTCCTCTTCGCGCTGATCTTCCCCCTCGGCATGATGGGGATGTTCCTGGGGCTGGAGCGGATCATGCCCGAAGCCCCCGGCTCCGGTACGGACCTGCGGCAGATGGTTGTGCCCATGGCGGTCTACCTGGCGCTCACCGGTGTCGGCTGCACGGCGACCGCGGCTCCGCTGGCCGCCATGCGCAGCAGGGGGACGCTGCGGCTGCTGGGCACGACCCCCGTGGGCCGGACCCGGTTGGTCCTCACCCACATGCCCGCACGGCTGGGACTGGTGCTGGTCCAGGTGGCGCTGCTGCTCGCGATCGGTGTGGCGATCGGCGCGGTGAAGCTGTCCGCGCTGCCCGCGCTGTTCGGCGTCAGCCTGCTCGGCCTGCTCATGTTCGGTGCGCTGGGCTACCTGCTGGGCGGGCTGCTGGAGACCCCCGACGCCGCGGCCAACGTGAGCACCCTGGTGCAGTTGGCCGCGTTCTTCCTCAGCGGGTTCGTCGTCCCGCTGGACCTGCTGCCCGACGCGGTCGCGAAGGTGCTCGGCCACCTGCCGACGGCCTTCTTCGCGGACCTGATGGCCGCGCGGTTGCCCGGCAGGGACCCCGTGCACCCCGCCTGGCTCTCGGTGCTCGTGGTCCTCGCCACGGCGGCGGTGTGCGTCCTGCTGGCGGTCCGCACCTTCCGGTGGGACCAGGGCGAGTCCCACTGACCGCGACGGAGCCTCCCGGTCCTCCCCGACGGCGCCGCCTCGGGGAGTTCTCCTTCTGCTCCTCCGAAGGGAGAGGACAATGGTTGCCAGGTGCTTCGGCTGGGAGGAGCAGGCATGCGTGCGGGGCATGTGCCACGCCGGGACGACGACACGCCTCGGCGTCACCACCACGAGTTCACCAACGTCGTGCTGCGCGCGATCACGTTCCAACTCGGTCCCCGGTTCTTCACCCTGGCCCGCGAGAAGCGGCTCGCCGAGGGCCTGCTCGGCGCGTGGCAGCGCGCCGGAGCCACGCTGCCCGAGGAGCAGCGCCTGTCGTCCGCCGGGTTGACCACGGTCTTCACCGTCCGTGGAGCGCTGGAGGCCGCCGTGGTGGTGCTGCCCCAGCCGATGCGGACGGGGGAGGCCTACCTGGTGTGCGGCGCCCGCGGCGACGATCCGTTCCTCGGCCCGGGCGACCCGGACTTCTTCGTCCTGGAGGCCGACCGCACGTTCCGCGGAAACAGCACCGAGCGCCGGACCCGGCTGGTCCGCTGGACCCGGGACGGGCGCAGCCTCGACCTCGGGGAGGGGCCGCTGCCGGAGGTCGGCGCACTGCTGGACGCGATCATCCGGGTGATGGCCATCGGGTCATGACGCTGTCACCCGGGCCCTCTGGCACTCGACTACTACTGAGTAGTAACATTGGTTTGTTACCAGTCAGTAGATCGCTGTGTGTAAGCAGCGGCCGTGACACAGCGGAGCGCGGGCCATGACGCACTACAAGAGCAACCTTCGGGATCTCGAATTCAACCTGTTCGAGGTGTTCAACCGCCAGGAGGTGATGGGCTCCGGTCCCTTCGGAGAACTCGACGAGGACACCGCCCGTACCATCCTGGACGAGGTCAACCGCCTGGCCACCGGGGTTGTCGCGGAATCCTTCGAGGACGCCGACCGCAACCCCCCGGTGTTCGACCCCGAGACCAACTCGGTGAAGATCCCCGAGAGCTTCAAGAAGTCCTACAAGGCGTACATGGACGCCGAGTGGTACCGCCTGGACCTGCCCCCCGAACTGGGCGGCACCGGCGCTCCCCGCTCCCTCGTGTGGGCGGCGGCCGAGCTGATCCTGGGCGCCAACCCCGCCGTGCACATGTACTCCGCAGGCCCCGGTTTCGCCCACGTCCTCTGGCAGGAGGGCAACGAGGAGCAGAAGAAGTTCGCCCAACTGGCGATCGAGCGCGGCTGGGGCGCCACCATGGTCCTCACCGAACCCGACGCGGGCTCCGACGTGGGCGCCGGACGCACCAAGGCGATCAGGCAGGACGACGGCACCTGGCACATCGAGGGCGTCAAGCGCTTCATCACCTCGGCCGAGCACGACATGACCGAGAACATCTTCCACCTCGTGCTCGCCCGCCCCGAGGGCCACGGCCCCGGCACCAAGGGCCTGTCGCTGTTCCTGGTGCCCAAGTACCTGGTCGACGAGGACGGATCGCTGGGAGAGCGCAACGGCGTCTACGTCACCAACGTCGAGCACAAGATGGGCCTGAAGGTCTCCACCACCTGCGAGGTGACCTTCGGCGCCAAGCACCCCGCGGTCGGCTACCTCGTCGGCGACAAGCACGACGGCATCCGGCAGATGTTCCTCGTCATCGAGTACGCCCGGATGATGGTCGGCACCAAGGCCATCGCCACCCTGTCCACCGGCTACCTCAACGCGCTCGCCTACGCCAAGGAGCGGGTCCAGGGCGCCGACCTCACCCAGCAGGCCGACAAGACCGCGCCCCGGGTGACCATCACCCACCACCCCGACGTGCGCCGCAGCCTGATGCTGCAGAAGGCCTACGCCGAGGCGCTGCGCGCACTGGTCATCTACACCGCCACCCAGCAGGACGCGGTGCAGATCGCCACCGCCAACGGCGAGGACGCCTCCGAGCACGAGGCCCTGAACGACCTGCTGCTGCCGCTGATCAAGGGCGTGGGCTCGGAGCGCTCCTACGCGCTGCTCGCCGAGTCCCTGCAGACCCTGGGCGGCTCCGGCTACCTCCAGGAATACCCGATCGAGCAGTACATCCGGGACTCCAAGATCGACACCCTCTACGAGGGCACCACCGCCATCCAGGGCATGGACCTGTTCTTCCGCAAGATCGTGAAGAACAACGGCCAGGCGCTGGGCAGGCTCATGGGCGAGATCCAGGCGTTCGCCACGAGTGAGGCGGGCAACGGCCAGCTCAAGAACGAGCGCGCGCAGCTCGCCGAGGCCGCGGCCGACGTCCAGGCGATGGTCGAGACCATGGTCGGCGACGCGATGCGCTCCATGGAGGAGACCCGCGAGATCTACAAGGTCGGCCTCAACACCACCCGCCTGCTGCTGGCCCTGGGCGACCTGGTGCTGGGCTGGCTGCTGCTGCGCCAGGCCGAGGTCGCGCTGTCCCGCCTCGACGGCGCGGGCGACGCCGACAGGGACTTCTACACCGGCAAGATCGCCGCGGCGCGGTTCTTCGCCGACCAGGTCCTGCCCCGGCTGTCCGTCGAGCGCAGGATCGCCGAGCGCACCACGCTCGACCTGATGGACCTGCCCGAGTCCGCGTTCTAGAGGAGACGACCAGGCGACACGGTCGGGGCGGGGGCCGCACGGCCCCGCCCCGACTACTCCTCCGGCGGTGTCGGCGTGCTGCGCACCTCGCTCGACGGAGGGCGCAGCGGCGGTATGCCGCTCCTCCGGGGCTTGAGGACCATGGGACGCCGACGGATCGCCGTCTCGGCTTCGGCGTCCTCGGGCGGCACGGTGTCGGCCTCGGAATCCTCGGAAGCCGAAGCCTCCGGCTCGGCACCGGAGGACGGTTCCGGCGCGTCGACCGCCCCCACGGCCGAGTGCGCCTCGTCGCCGGCCGGGTCGTCCGTGAGCGGGGAGGCGCTCTCCCAGTCGTCGAGGTCGTCGACGCTCTCCCAGTCCGCGTCGTCCGCCCAGGCGGTGTCGGGGGCCGCCCGGTCCGCGTCCCGCCGCGCCGCGGCGGACCCGGTGGGCTCGGACGGTTTCTCCGTGTCGTCACGGGGGGCGGCGGCCTGCCGAATCGCACTGCTGCCCGACGCGGGGACGCGCCGGGGAAGTCGGTCGCCTCCGGAGTCCGGCGGGAAACCCGACGCGGAGACGGAGTCCGGCTCGGAGCCGCGCACCCCGCCGTCCGGCTCCGGCCGGTGGGGGCCGTCGAACAGGTCCGGGAGGGGCGGCGCCGAGTCGGCCGTCCAGTTGTCGGCCGCCGACAGCGGCTCGGAGGCGTACGGTCCGGTGTCCGCCACCGGATCGGGCAGCGGAGCCGGGGAACCGGGCGGCGTCGGCACCGGTTCCGGCTCCTCCGGTGCGCGGTCGACCGGT
This sequence comes from Thermobifida halotolerans, assembly GCF_003574835.2. Lineage (NCBI taxonomy): Bacteria > Bacillati > Actinomycetota > Actinomycetes > Streptosporangiales > Nocardiopsidaceae > Thermobifida > Thermobifida halotolerans. The sequence goes on from NZ_CP063196.1 coordinate 4,818,811, forward strand.
GGCAGGGGAGGCGCGACGGCCGGAGCGCGTGCCGCCGTCCGGTCCGGGTCCGGTTCCTCCTCGTCCGCGGCCCCGTCATCGACGTCGGCCGGAACCGGCCGGTGTCCGGAGGAGCGTTCGCCGCGGACCTGCGCCACGATCCACAGCATGAGCCGGAACGAGATCAGCAGCGCGGCCCAGGGCGCCACCGCGACGACGAGCGTCGCCACCCACTCCAGCAGTTCGTAGCGGAACGAGCGCAGCGCGCTGGCCGCCGCCGCGAGCAGGATCATCACCAGGACGAGCAGGTCCACCCAGACCCGGCGGCGCCGTGGCGCCTCGCGCAGCAGATAGGTGGTCCAGAAGGCCATCAGCAGCAGCAGGGTGAACAGCGCCGGGTACAGGTGCGCGGTCCACCCGTCGGCGCCGCCCCGCACGGCGACCTGGTAGATGCCGTTGTAGGACAGCAGGACGGCGCAGGACGCGATCACGGCGACACCGAGAACGGCCATCACGATGACAGCCGAACGCGGCGACCCGCCCGTCGCGTTCGGCGGGGGCGCCGTGCGGCGGGCGGCTCGGGAGGGTCGGGAGGATTGAGCTGCCATCGTGCGCAGGCTAGCCCAGAACCGGCTGCTAGCACGAGGTTCCCGGCCGAAAACGGTAGGAGACGCCACGGCGTGCGCCCCGGGGCTCTTCCGGTTCTCCCAGTTGGCAGGCGCCGCGGGGAAGAGAGGTGTGCGAAGAGCCGATCGGTCCCGTGCGCCACGTCACGGCTTCGGTCGAGGAACCTCGGGCAATTACGTGCCGACCGCTTCACGGATCATCCCGCCCCCACGCGGCGGACGCGGGCGCGACGTACAGCGGTCCGGGAGGATCGCAGAGAGGGCCGGGAAACGGCTACCCTGGGCAGCGTGAGTCTGCGCTTCTATGACACCCGAACCCGCCAGGTCCGTGACTTCGTCCCGCTTCGCGAGGGATGTGTCTCGCTGTACCTGTGCGGCGCCACGGTGCAGGCTCCCCCGCACATCGGGCACATCCGCTCGGGCGTGAGCTTCGACATCCTCCGCCGCTGGCTGCTCCACCGCGGCTACCAGGTGGTCTTCTGCCGCAACGTCACCGACATCGACGACAAGATCCTCCGGGTCGCCGCCGCCGAGGGCGTGCAGTGGTGGGAGGTGAGCGAGCGCAACCACCGCGCCTTCAGCCACGCCTACGACGTGCTGGGCTGCCTGCCGCCCACCGTGGAGCCGCGCGCCACCGGGCACGTCCCCGAGATGGTCGAACTGATGCGGCGGCTCGTCGAACGCGGTCACGCCTACGCGGCCGAGGACGGCTCCGGCGACGTCTACTTCGACGTCGCCTCGTATCCCAGGTACGGTTCGCTGTCCAACCAGCGTGTCGACGAGATGCGTGCGACCGAGGACGGCGACGCGCGCGCCAAGCGCGACCCCCGCGACTTCGCCCTGTGGAAGGGCGCCCGTCCCGGTGAGCCCTCCTGGCCCACCCCGTGGGGACCGGGGCGTCCGGGCTGGCACCTGGAGTGCTCGGCGATGGCCACCAAGTACCTCGGTTCCACGTTCGACATCCACGGCGGCGGTGTCGACCTCGTCTTCCCGCACCACGAGAACGAGTCCGCGCAGTCCAACGCGGCCGGGGACGGGTTCGCCCGCTACTGGCTGCACAACGGGATGCTCACCACCGGCGGCGAGAAGATGAGCAAGTCGCTGGGCAACTCGCTGCTGATCCCCGAGGTGACCCGGCGGGTCCGCCCGGTCGAGCTGCGCTACTACCTGGGCCAGGCCCACTACCGCTCCAACCTGGACTACTCCGAGGAGTCGCTGCGCGAGGCGGCCACCGCCTACCAGCGTTTCGAGAACTTCCTCGTCCGGGTGAACGAGATCGCCGGACCGGTGCCCGAGGGGGTGCCGGTGCCCGACGAGTTCGCCGCCGCACTCGACGACGACCTCGGCGTGCCCCAGGCGCTGGCGGTCGCCCACACGCACGTGCGCGAGGGCAACTCCGCGCTCGCCGAGGGCGCCAAGGAGCGCGCGGCCGAGATCGCGGGACGGCTCCGGGCGATGCTCGCGGTCCTCGGCCTGGACCCGCTGTCGCCGCAGTGGGCCGGATCCGACGACTCCGGGCTGCGCGGGGTGGTCGACGCGCTGGTGTCGGTGGTGCTGGAGCAGCGCCAGGCCGCGCGCAGGCGCAAGGACTACGCCACCGCCGACCAGATCCGCGACCAACTCGCCGAGGCGGGGATCGCCGTCGAGGACACCCCCCAGGGACCGCGCTGGGAACTCAAGCGCGACTAGGACGTCGACCCGTCGGTGCGGCCGGGAACACCCGGCCTGCCCACCGACGTCGAATCGAGGAATCAGGACATGCCGTCGAAGAGGACGAAGAAGGGTCCCACCAAGGGCAGCGGCGGCAAGGGCCGCCGCGCGCTTGAGGGCAAGAAGGGCACACTTCCCGCCGAGAAGCGGCACTGGTACGCCGACAAGCAGCGGGCCAGGGCCGACCGGAGCGCCAGCAGGCCCGCGACACCGGTGCGTGTCGCGGGCGACAACGGGGCCGCGCTGCGCCGCCGGGACGGCTCGGAGCTGCTGATCGGCCGCAACCCGGTGGTGGAGGCGCTGCGCGCCAGGGTGCCCGCGACGCGGCTGCTGCTGGCCAACAGCCTCGACCCCGACGAGCGGATCACCGAGGCCGCCAGGCTCGCCGGACAGCAGGGCGTCGCGGTCTCCGAGGTCACCCGGGCCGAACTGGACCGGCGCTGCGAGGGCAACGGGCTGCCCAAGGCCGCGCACCAGGGGATGATCCTCCAGGTGCGCCCCTACGAGTACTGGACGGCCGAGGACCTGCTCGACGAGGCGCGCAGGGGCGAGACGACCCCGCTGGCGGTCGCCCTGGACGGGGTCACCGACCCCCACAACCTGGGTGCGGTCGCGCGTTCGGCGGCGGCGTTCGGCGCGAACGGACTGCTGGTGCCCGAGCGGCGCGCCGCGGGCGTCACCACGGCCGCGTGGAAGGCGTCGGCGGGAACACTGGCCCGCCTGCCGGTGGCGCAGGTTGTCAACCTGACCCGCACGCTCAGGCAGTACCAGGAGGCGGGATTCTTCGTCGCCGGTCTGGACGCCGAGGGCGACACGGGTCTCGACCAGTTGGAGTTGGCCACCGAACCGCTCGTGGTCGTCGTGGGCTCCGAGGGCAGGGGGCTGTCCCGTCTGGTGCGTGAGACCTGCGACGTCGTGGTCTCCATCCCGATCCGAGGCGTGGAGTCCCTCAACGCCTCGGTGGCCGCCGGAGTGGCCCTCTACGAGGTGGCCCGCCGCCGCACGGCAGCGGAGTGAACCCGAAACCGGTACCATTCCCCCTGGGTGTTCCGACACCGGCCGGCGTAGCTCAATTGGCAGAGCAGCCGCCTTGTAAGCGGCAGGTTAGGGGTTCAAGTCCCCTCGTCGGCTCCACTCGGGCAGCAGCGACGATCTTGCCGGAAGTGGGCTGTGACCAGCGGTTCCGGCCCGTGTTCGTCAGGATCAACACTCCAGCCGTGGGCGACCGGCAGCGTCTGGAGGAGGTCGCCGCCGAGCTGGACTCGCGCCCACGCAAAGCGCTCGGCTGGGAGACCCCGGCCGAGCGCCTGGCCGTGGCCAGTCGATCAGCAGTGTTGCGACGCCCCCTCGAATTCGCCCTCTGAGAGCGAGGGCTTTCTTCACAGCGGTTACAGACCGCCGGTGCGCACCGCAACCCAGCAGCCCCGCCCACTCGGCGGCCGGGAACTCCAGGTGCCCTTCCGCCGGGTGCTGCGAGTCGCGAACAGCAGTGGTGCCGGGCAGGTCGGCGATCTCCACGCAGTTCTGGCCGGTGTCCGTGCTGTGGCCGGACTTGCGCCAGTCGGTGATGTGGGAGTCCATCTCATCGGTGATCACCCAGACCCGCGGCGAGTTCGGACGGCCCAAGGTCTGCTTGTGCATCATCGGTGCCTCCACCCGCCGCTCCGCCTGGTCGTCGGGAGCGACGCCACCGCCCCTGACGAGTGCTCTGGCGTAGTTCGCGGTCTGGAGAACGCCAGGAATGACCGCCGGTTCGGACGTGCGAATCCGTGGCGCTTCGGTCTCCAGGTCGACATACGCCCGGAGCCGAGCACGTCCCGGTAACCAACCCACCACCCGGTCTGGGGTGCCTCCCGAGCCAGGCGCCGGTACGCCTCCCGGGTCTCCTGGCCGGTCACCCCGTACACGTCCAGCAGCGCCTGCACGTCGACGTCACGCAGCCTCAAGATCCTTCGCATCCCGATCCTGGTGACTCCGTCTCTGACCAGGCGCGCTCAGGACTGCGCTCCTTCGCTTCGGTGGCGGCCTGCTCCGCGGTCAAACCTCTGGCCTCGCACAGTCGGAGCAGGACGCGGGCGGTGCGCCGACGACGGAGCGCGGGACTGACAGCCGATTCGGTCCGGGTCCTCTTCCGGGGGCGGCGTGGACCTTCAGATCCTACGGTCGCGGATTTCGCCCGTGTCCTGCTCCCACAGGGCACCTGTCTCCCAGGAGTGCCATGCGTCTGCTGGCCATGTCCGCCACGCTGCTGGCTGCGGTCCTCGCGCGTCCGACGCCTCACGAGAAATCCCACCGCCGAAGTCCAGCGAGCCCTCGCCCCGCCCGGAGGGAAAAGGACGATCCCTCCCCGGCCCCGAACCGACTCCGAAGCTGCCGCGCCTCGCGGCCGAAGGGGACCTCGGCATCGGTTGAGGCCGGTGAACCAGGCACCAGGATGCGCGTCGGCCGGGAGGTCCGGCAGCTCTGTCCTTTCCTCACCGGGACTCGAGCGTCCGACTCCGCGGCGGGCGCGGGCGCGGGCTCGGGCCGGGGAGGGGAGGCAGTCCACCCCAGCCGTCCGGGGCGGGCTCCCACGGGCAACCCGTGGCGCCCACCCCAGGGGCCGAACTGGAATACCCCTGGCCCGGGACCGGTTCGCGGCCCCCGTACCCCCCATGAGCACCCCACCGCCAGAACCCGGAAAAATCATGCGGCACCGGGCCAGTACACCCAGTTCTTCGTGGAGTTGCCGCCGCCCCCCGCACACCGCCCCGTCCGAAACCCGTTTTCCCGTTCGGTGCGCGGTGAGTCGGACACTGCCAATCTGGGGTGTTTATCGCGGTCACGCTCGGACAGTGGGCAGTTCTTCCCGGTCAGCGCGGACCGGTCGAGCAAGACCGAATTTTTACCCGCCGGAAAGGGTCTGTCCGTATTGCGGCCGAGTGAGATCCCCGCCGGTCGGGGTATCCGGGGGGATGGGTTTCCGCGAATCCGGGAGACGAAAAGGGGGAGACGTGTGCGTGACGGGGAGTGGGTAGCGGGCACCGGCGCGGAGTTGCGAGGGGTCCTCAAGGTCATGGTCGACGCCGGATGGCTGCCCGGCGGCGTGGCGGTGGTCGGCTCCGGAGGGCTGTGGGAGTTCATCGCGATCGGCCGCGTCGGCATCGAGTGCGGGGAGGCGGTCACCGCACCCGACACGTACTACGACGTGGCCGGGCTCACCCAGGTCATGGCTACCTGGCCGCTGGTCGGGCGGGCGGTCGCCGAAGGCATGCTGGACCTCGACGCGCCCATGTCCCACTACTTCCCCGGCAGCTATCCGGGGGGCGCGGTGACCGCCCGGCAGATCCTCACGCACACCTCCCGCCTGAACCCGGTGACCTGGTTGGAACGCTACGTCGGCACCGACCAGCCACTGGCCGAGGCGATCCTCTCCGAGGAACTGGAGGAACCCGGATACCGCTCCACCGACCGAGGCTTCATCCTGCTCGGCCTCCTGTTGGAACACCTGCACCGGCAGCCCCTGGACCAGCTCGCGGACGACCTGTGGCGGCACATCGGCCTGACGGAGACCCGCTACGGCCCGCTGCCGCGCACCGCGTCGGTGGCCCCCACCGAGCGCCGCATCCCGGGCGTGGCGGCCACCTGGGGGGTGGTGCACGACGAGAGCGCGGCCCTCATGGGCGGTGTCGCGGGGCACGCCGGGGTTTTCAGCACAGCCACCGACCTGGGGATCTTCGCCCGAGGCCTGCTGGCGTGGCACGCGGGCGAGCACGGCGTCACCCCGTTCACCAGCTTCGTGCGGCAGAGTTGGCTGCCGCACCGGGCGGTCGACTCCCGGTTCGCCCGCGGCCTGGCGTGGAAGGTCACCGACGACGGCCTCGTCTACCACAACGGACTCACCGGGACGAGCCTGTTCCTGCACCCGTCCACCGGACGCTACGTCGGCCTGCTCACCAACGCCATCCACTACGGACGCCGCCGCCCCGGCCTGTGCGACCTCAGGGCGGCCGTCCGTTCGGCGTTCACCGGCTGACGCCGCGCCGCCCGCGTCCGCGACGGCGCCGCCCCCGGACCGGGCGCCTGCCGGACTCCGCCGTCGACTCCGGTTCCCGTCGGGGAAGGTCATAGGGGTTGGCGGAGCGCCGCCACAGCACCACCAGGCCCACCACGGCCATCAGGACCAGAAGCGCGGTGCCGCCCGCCCACAGCACCCACCGGGGAACAAGCGGGTCGTCGGCGAGCTGCTCGGCGAGCTCCGGGTCGAAGGGAGGCACGTTCTCGGCGGTCGTCCCGGCGGCGGCCATCGCCCCCGAGGCGCTCAGTGTTCCCGCTCCGTAGCCGGGCTGTCCCTGTTCGGCGGGGGCCTCGGCGCCCTCGGTGAGCGCCTCGACGACCTGGTGCGGCTGTAGCTGCGGGTACTCGGCGCGGATCAGCGCGGCCACCCCGGCGGTGAACGCCGCCGCCGCGTCGCTGCCGGTGACGGTCGTGTAGCCGCCCTCCGCGTCCAGGACGGTGATCTCCTCCCCCGGAGCGGTCAACGCGATGTGCTCCCCGCGACTGGAGAAGTCCGAGAGCGTCCCGTCGGAGCCCACCGATCCCACCGCCAGCACACCCGGGTAGGCGGCCGGATAGCCGGCCTCGCCGTCCGCGCCGCCCGAGACGATGACGACCACACCGTTGTCCAGAGCGTAGTCGACCGCCTCCCGCTCGGCGTCGTCGGCCTGCGCGGAGAAGCCGCCGGCGGCGAGCGGAATGCTGACGACCTGCGCGCCCTCGTCCACGGCGCGGCGGATGCCCTCGGCGAGCGCACCCGGTTCGACCGCGGCGCGTTCCGGTCCGTCCGCCTCGGTCGCGATCCGGATCGACAGGATCTCCGCCTGCGGCGCCACCCCCATGGCGCCGCCGGTGTGCTCGACGCCGTGCCCGCTCGCGGCGATGATCCCGGCCATCATCGTGCCGTGCACGCCGTAGCCGTCACTGCCGGGATCCGGGTCCTGGCCGGTGAGGTCGGGACCGACCGTGACCGAATCCAGGTCGGGATGGTCGGTGACCACCCCGGTGTCCAGCAGGGCGACGGTGACGCCGGAGCCCCGGGACTCCTCCCACGCCTCGTCCACGCCGATCCTGTCCAGTCCCCACTGGTCGACACCCAGGTCCGCGACGTCCGCCGCCGACGGGGCGGCCAGCGGGCCGGCGGCCAACGCCGCGCAGACGCCCAGAGCGACGAGCGTCCTGGTCCGTGTCGTGCGCATGGCGACTCAAACCTCCCCGACGGCCGATGACCTCTGACGTGCGCGCTCCGGCCGGGACTGCCGTGGGCGCATGTCATTCTTTCACGTGCTTTGTGCTGGTCAGTGTCAGTTCCACGGGCACCCCCACCCGCAGCCCGAGCAGTTCGGCCGCGCTCGCGCCGTTCACGGCCAGGGCCAGCCGCCCGGCGGAGTCGGTCAACAGCAGCGGTTCGCCTCCGGGCACCGCGCCGAAGGTCGGGGCGACGGCGAGCGTCCGCGGACCGGTGGGCAGCAGCACGGTGATCCGGTCGGGCGGCTCCGCCCCGCCCAGGGCGGCCCGCAGGTCCTCGGGGAACAGCGACAGTTGGCAGTTGCCGAACCGGTCGACGGCGTGCACCTCGCCCCGGACCGCTCCCGCGACGACCTCCCGGCGCGGTTCGGGCAGCCGCACCAGGCCCGCCGGGTCCACCGCGCGACCGGCCGCGGTCAGCGGCAGCCCGGCGGCGATCCGTGCCCCGACGGGGGCGTAGACGTCCCGGCCGTGGAAGGTGCGCGACACCGGATGCCGCCACAGCGACCCGTTGGTCAACTCCACGGCCGACTCGATCCCGCCGAGCGCCTCCGCCGCCCAGACCAGCAGCCCGTTGTCCGGACCGACCAGCACGTGTCCTCCGGCGGCGAGCGCGACACTGCGCCGCTCGGTGCCCACCCCGGGGTCCACCACGCACACGTGCACCGCGTCCGGCAGTTCGGGGGCGGTGTCGGCCAGCACGGTCGCGCCGCACCGCACGTCCCCCGGCGGGATCTCGTGGGTGATGTCGATCACCGGCACCCCGGGGGCGTGCCGCAGCATCTGGCCGCGGCAGGCGGCCACGAAACCGTCCCGTGTTCCGTAGTCGGTGAGGAAGGACAGGCAACTGTGACCTTCGCGGTTAGTCATTCGGAGGTTCTCCCTGATTCCCACCTGGAGTCGCTACGATAAATCGCCCGATCCGGACGAGGAGGCGTCCAATGTCAGATGCCGGACCCAGAGAACAGGACCCGCCCGATCGCGCCCCCCGGCGATCGGCGTCCGCTGACCAGACCCGACTCGACGAACGCGACCAGCGCATCCTCGCCTTCGAACGCCAGTGGTGGAAGCTCGAAGGCTCCAAGGAGCAGGCCATCCGCGACGAGTTCGGTTTCTCACCCACCCGCTACTACCAGATCCTCAACGGCCTCATCGACCGCCCCGAGGCGCTCGTCTTCGACCCGATGACCGTCAAACGTCTCCGCAGGAGGCGCGCCGACCGGCGGCGGCAGCGCGTCGCCCGGAAACTCGGCATCCGACTCTAGGCGCGTCCACCGGACGTGCCCGGACCCGCGGCGCGCCCCGGGCGGGGGTTCCGCCGCGGCCGGTTCGGGGCATACCCCCCACCGTCCAGTCCACCGAGTGGAAAGCCGCCCATGTCTCTTCTCCAACCGACAACCGAGAGCGGCAGGGCCGCGCTCGACCGCATCCGCGCCGAGCCCGACCGCGCCGTCCTCGCGTTCGACTTCGACGGAACCCTCGCGCCGATCGTGCCCGACCCGCGCGACTCCAGGGCCCATCCCGGCGCGGTCGCGGCGCTGCGCGCCCTGGCCGAACGGGTGCGCGCGGTCGCCGTCATCACCGGACGCCCCGCCGCGGTGGCCGTCGAGTACGGCGGGCTCGACACGGTACCGGGGATCACCGTGCTCGGCCACTACGGCCGCGAGCGCTGGGAGGACGGTCGGCTCGCCGTGCCCGACCCGCCGCCCGGCGTGTCCACGGTGCGCGCGGCGCTGCCCGGGGTGCTCAAGCGGGTCGGCGCGCCCGACGGCACCTGGATCGAGGACAAGGACCACGCGCTGGCCGTGCACACCCGGCGCACCGCCGACCCCGACGCCGCTCTGGAACTGCTGCGCGCCCCGCTGGCGGACCTGGCCGAACGGTCGGGGCTCGCGGTGGAGCCGGGCCGCATGGTCATCGAACTGCGTCCGCCCGGCATGGACAAGGGCGCGGCGCTGACCGACCTGGCCGCCGCCACCGGGGCGGGGGCGGTGCTGTACGCGGGCGACGACCTGGGCGACCTCGCCGCCTACGACGCGGTGGAGCGGCTGCGGGACCGCGGCGTGGCCGGGTTCAGGCTGTGCAGCGGCTCCACCGAGGTCACCGAACTCGCCAAGCGCGCCGACCTGGTGGTGGCCGGACCTTCGGGGGTGGTGGAGTTCCTGGAGGAGCTGGTGGCGGACCTGGGTGGTTGAGCCGACCGGGTCCCGGATCAGTCGGCGGCGTCGGTCCCGGCGCCGCCGATGCGCTGCCGCCACGGGCCGTCGGCCAGCAGCCAGTGCGGGACGGTCCGCACCGGGAACGGCACGTCCGTGGCGAGGACGTTCTCGCCGAACACCTGCGCGTGCTCGACGTAGCGGTCGCCGTCGAGCCGGAACTCGGCGATGCCGGGCTTGTCGGCGGACGGGTTGACGATCCAGTACGAGGCGATGCCGAACTCGGCGTACTCGCGCAGCCTGGTGTGGTGGTCGCGGAACACGCTCTCGGGCGAGACCACCTCGACCGCGAGCAGCGGCGGCCGGGTGAGGTAGGGCTTCTCGAAGTCCTCGGCGCGGATCACCGCGAGGTCGGGGATGCGGTGGTGGGTGCCCTCGGCGTTGAGGTTGAGCCCCGGCCCGGTCAGCACCATGAAATCGTCGGGCGCGTTCACGCCCAGGTGGACCATCAGCCGCGACTCGATGAGTGTGTGAACGGAGAGCGGTGCGGGCGACACGTCAAGCCGCCCCTCGACCAGTTCGTACCTGCGGCCGTCGTCGGGCATCCGCCGCAGGTCCTCCACGGTCAGCGGCCGGTGCGGGGTGTGTGTCTCGCCAGCGCTCATGAGTGTCATCGTGCCTCCCATCACTCACGGAAGCCAGTATGGCGACGGAGGGTGACGGCGGAGGTGCTTTTCCGGAATCTGTGGACAACTTCCCTCCGGCGCCGGGGCCGTGCCGCACCCGGCGCCGGAGGGAGGCGGTCAGTCCAGCGCCCGCAACTGGTCCAGGAACCAGCGCTGCGGGGGCAGCGCCGAGGCGGCCTCCGCCAGGCGCTCGGTGCGCCGCCTGCGCTCTGTGTCGTCCATGGTCAGCGCCCGGTGCAGGGCGTCGGCGGTCTCACTCACGTCGTAGGGGTTGACCAGCAGCGCGTCGCGGCCCAGCTCGTCGGCGGCGCCCGCCTCGGTGGACAGCACCAGCGCCACCCCGTCCAGCGACAGCACCGGCCCCTCCTTGGCGACCAGGTTCATGCCGTCGCGGATGGGGTTGACCAGCAGCACGTCGGCGATCTGGTAGGACGCCAGGGAGCGCGGGTAGTCGTCGTTGACCTCCAGCACCACCGGTGTCCAGTCGTCGGTGCCGAACTCGGCGTTGACCGCCTCGGCGGTCGCGCGCACCGACTCGGTGTAGGCGCGGTACTCCGCCACACCGCCCCGGCTGGGGTAGGCGAACGCCAGGTGGGTGGCGCGTCCGCGCCACTCGGGCCGTTCGCGCAGCAGCTCGCCGAAGGCCTCCAGCCCGCGCACGATGTTCTTGGACAGCTCGGTGCGGTCCACCCGCACGACCAGCTTGCGGTCGCCGACGCGCTCGCGCAGTCGGGTCCGCCACCGCGCCACGTCGTCGGCCGCGGCCCGCTCGCGCATTCCCTCGGCGTCCGCGCCCAGGCCGTGCACCCCGACCCGCACGATCCGGCCGCCGTGGTCGACGGTGCGGGTGCCCCAGTTCACCGGGGCGCGCAGGAAGACCTCGCAGCACCGCAGGAACGCGTCGGCCCAGCGCACGCTGAGGAAGCCCAGGTAGTCGGCGCCGAGCATGCCCTCCAGGAGTTCCCGGCCGATCCCGGCGGGCAGCATCCGGAAGTACTCCGGCGGGGCCCACGGGGTGTGCGAGAAGTGCGTGATGCGCAGGTCCGGACGGCGCACCCGCAGCATCTGCGGCACCAGAGCCAGGTGGTAGTCCTGCACGGCCACCTTCGCCCCCTCGTCGGCGCCGGTCAGCAGCGCTTCGGCGAAGGCGGAGTTGTAGGCCCGGTAGTCCGCCCACTCGGCGCGGAACCGCGCGCCGAACGCCGGCTTGTTGGGGGTGTCGTAGAGCATGTGGTGAACAAACCAGAGTGTGGAGTTCGCCACAGAGTTGTAGGCGTTGCCAAAGGTTTCGGCGGGAATGTCCAGCATGCGTACGCTGGCCCCGCCGACGTCGTATCCGGCCTTGTCCAGTCGGCCCTCGGGCGCGGCCGCGGCGGCCTTGCGGTCGGCGTCGGACAGTGCCGCGCACACCCACAGCGTGTCGATCTCGGCGGCCACCGAACTCAGCCCGGAGACCAGGCCGCCACCGCCGCGCCGGGACTTGACGGCGCCGTCGTCTCCGATCGAGAAGGACACTGGTCCCCTGTTGGAAGCGACGAGGATCTGTGCCTTGTCCACCTGTTGGTCCACCTCTCAGCGGTTGGAGTCCGATGCCCCATTTGACTACACGGCCCAAGAGCCGGGGGGAGGCGGGTCGTGTCACACGTTCTGGTTAGTCTCGCCGGTCGGAGTGCCGTGCAAACCAGTCCGGCGACCTGCTGTCGGCCACGTCCACGTGACCGGGGAAGCGGCGAAGACGAACTACCCCGGATGGAAATACCGACACGTTGTCCGTTAAAGTGACCGACAGGTCTCGGTGCGGAACCGAGCGCACAACTTCAGATTGCTCATCCAGAGGGGTGGAGGGACACGGCCCTGCGAAGCCCCGGCAACCATCTCGGTGCACGTTTCGTCAGGTGCGAGGCGGCCGAGACAGGTGCCAACTCCGTCCCGTCGCCAGGGTGGCGCGGGGAAGATGAGGGGAGAACGCCTCATGGCGCTGACCGCCACGGAATCCGCCACGTCCGTCACCGACTCCTTCGGCTCCGCTGTCGCGCTGTCCTGTCGCGAGTGCGGCGCCCGCTACGACCTCGGTCCCGTCTTCGCCTGCATCGAGTGTTTCGGTCCGCTGGAAGTGGCCTACGACTTCGGCCGGATCACCCGCGAGTCCATCGCCCGGGGGCCGAACAACATCTGGCGCTACAAGGCACTCCTGCCGGTCCCGGCCGACGTCGAGGACCTGCCGAACATGAACCCCGGCCAGACCCCGCTGGTCAGGGCCGACCGGCTCGCCGCCGAACTGGGGCTGCGCTCCCTGTACGTCAAGGACGACTCCGGCAACCCCACGCACTCCTTCAAGGACCGCGTCGTGGCGATGGCCGTCGAGGCCGCCCGTACCTTCGGCTTTACCACCCTGTCCTGCTCCTCCACCGGCAACCTCGCCGGAGCGGTCGGTGCCGCCGCCGCCCGGGCCGGGTTCCGGTCGTGTGTGTTCATCCCGGCCGGTCTGGAGGAGGGCAAGGTCGTCATGGCGGCCGTCTACGGCGGCCAACTGGTCGCGATCGACGGCACCTACGACGACGTCAACCGGTTCTGCTCCGAACTCATCGGCGACCCGGCCGGTGAGGACTGGGGGTTCGTCAACGTCAACCTGCGCCCCTACTACGCCGAGGGCTCCAAGACGCTCGCCTACGAGATCGCCGAGCAGTTGGGGTGGCGCGTTCCCGACCAGATCATCATCCCCATCGCTTCCGGCTCCCAGCTCACCAAGATCGACAAGGGGTTCCAGGAGCTGATCAAGCTCGGGCTGGTCGAGGACAGGCCGTACCGGGTCTTCGGCGCGCAGGCCACCGGCTGCTCCCCCGTGGCCCGCGCCTGGGAGAACGGCCACGACGTCATCCAGCCGGTCCGGCCCGACACCATCGCCAAGTCGCTGGCGATCGGCAACCCGGCGGACGGGCCGTACGTGCTCGACATCTGCCGTCGCACCGGAGGCGCGGTCGAGCACGTGAGCGACTCCGAGATCGTCGACTCGATCAGGCTGCTGGCGCGCACCGAGGGCGTCTTCGCCGAGACCGCGGGCGGAGTCACCACCGGTGTGCTGCGCAAGCTGCTGGCCGACGGGGTGCTCGACCCCGAGGCCGAGACGGTGGTGTTGAACACCGGAGACGGGCTCAAGACGCTCAACGCCGTGTCCGGCACCGGAGTCACCGCGACGATCAAGCCGTCGCTGGGCGCCTTCAAGGAGGCCGGACTGCTCTGAGGCGTCGGTCCGTTCCCGTCGAGTCGAAAAGAACCAAGGAGTCCCAGCGATGAGCGTCAGTGTCCGAGTCCCCACCATTCTGCGCACCTACACCAAGGGGCAGGCCGAGGTGACGGCTGAGGGGAGCACCCTGAAGGAGGTGCTGGCCGACCTGGAGGCCAACCACTCCGGCATCCAGGCCCGCATTCTCGACGACAGCGGCAGGATCCGCCGCTTCGTCAACGTCTACGTGGGAGACGAGGACGTCCGGTTCGCCGACGGCCTGGACACCCCGACCCCGCAGGGCGTCCAGGTGTCGATCATCCCGGCGGTCGCGGGCGGCTGCTGAACAGGTCCGCGGCGGTGTGAGCCGATCCGGCCGGAGCGCGGTGCGCTCCGGCCGTTTCCGTTTCCCGAGGAACGCGGGAAAGTTGGGCAACGGCCGGTTTTGGCCGCTCTGACCTGCGGGTAGCGACCAGAAGAAGAATCCGCGAGACATTTGCACTCCCATCCTGAGAGTGCTAAAAAGAGACCGTTAGCACTCTCAGGACGTGAGTGCTAAATCGCGGATCGAGACGATGAGGTCGCGACTTCCGGCAGACGGGTGCCGGGCAGCCGCGGCCATCCGTCGCGGGCGTCGGCTCGTTCCCTCGCGTATCAGCCCGGTCTCGGGAGGACTAGAACTCTATGGCAGCCAAACTGATCGCGTTTGACGAGGAAGCCCGGCGCGGCCTCGAGCGCGGTATGAACCAGCTCGCTGACGCCGTCAAGGTGACCCTCGGCCCCAAGGGCCGCAACGTCGTCCTTGAGAAGAAATGGGGCGCGCCGACCATCACCAACGACGGTGTCTCCATCGCCAAGGAGATCGAACTCGAGGACCCCTACGAGAAGATCGGCGCCGAGCTGGTCAAGGAGGTCGCGAAGAAGACCGACGACGTCGCCGGTGACGGCACCACCACCGCCACCGTGCTGGCGCAGGCCCTGGTGCGCGAGGGGCTGCGCAACGTGGCCGCCGGTGCCAACCCGATCGGCCTGAAGCGCGGTATCGACGCCGCCGTGGCCCGTGTCAGCGAGGAGCTGGCGAACCTCTCCAAGGAGATCGAGACCAAGGAGCAGATCGCCTCCACCGCCTCCATCTCCGCCGGCGACACCCAGATCGGCGAGTACATCGCCGAGGCGATGGACAAGGTCGGCAAGGAAGGCGTCATCACCGTCGAGGAGGGCCAGACCTTCGGGCTGGAGCTGGAGCTCGCCGAGGGTATGCGCTTCGACAAGGGCTACATCTCGCCCTACTTCGCCACCGACCTGGAGCGCATGGAGACGGTCCTCGAGGACCCGTACATCCTCATCGCCAACCAGAAGATCTCCAACAACAACGAGTTCCTTCCGGTCATCGAGAAGGTCCTGCAGTCCGGCCGTCCGCTGGTCGTCATCGCCGAGGACGTCGAGGGCACCGCGCTGCAGACCCTGGTGGTCAACAAGATCCGCGGCACCTTCAAGTCCGTCGCCATCAAGGCCCCCGGCTTCGGCGACCGCCGCAAGGCCCAGCTCGGCGACATCGCCGTGCTGACCGGCGGCCAGGTCATCACCGAAGAGGTCGGCCTGAAGCTGGAGAGCACCGAGCTGGAGATGCTCGGCCGCGCCCGCAAGGTCGTCGTCACCAAGGACGAGACCACCATCGTCGACGGCGCCGGTGACGCCACCGCGATCGCCGGCCGGGTCAACGAGATCCGCGCCGAGATCGAGCGCACCGACTCCGACTACGACCGCGAGAAGCTGCAGGAGCGCCTGGCCCGCCTGGCCGGTGGCGTGGCCGTCATCAAGGCCGGCGCCGCCACCGAGGTCGAGCTCAAGGAGCGCAAGCACCGCATCGAGGACGCCGTCCGCAACGCCAAGGCCGCGGTCGAGGAGGGCATCCTGCCCGGTGGTGGTGTCGCGCTGCTGCAGGCCAGCGTCACGGCCTTCGAGAAGCTGGAGCTGGAGGGCGACGAGGCCATCGGCGCCGACATCGTGCGTCGCGCCGTCGAGGAGCCGCTGAAGCAGATCGCGATCAACGCCGGTCTCGAGGGCGGCGTCGTCGTGGAGAAGGTGAAGAACCTGGAGACGGGCGTCGGCCTGAACGCCGCCACCGGTGAGTACACCGACCTGTTCAAGGACGGCGTCATCGACCCGACCAAGGTCACCCGCTCCGCCCTGCAGAACGCCGCGTCCATCGCGGGTCTGTTCCTGACCACCGAGGCCGTCATCGCCGAGAAGCCGGAGAAGGCCGCCCCGGCCGCCCCCGGCGCCGGTGACATGGGCGGCATGGACTTCTAGTCCGCACCGCGGCGTCACACACGTCCACAGGGGACGGTCCCTTCCGGGACCGTCCCCTTCGTGCTGTCCGGACCCGTGGCCGCGGCCCTTCGCGGGGTCAGCCCTCCACCAGTCCCCGCCGCGCCAGCTCCTCCAGCACCCGCACCCCCGCCGGAGGGCACCGGTCGGCGTCGGCCGCGGTGAACCAGGCGAGCTCGGCGATCTCGGAACTGGGGGCGAGCGTCCCGGCGAACTCGGCGGTGTAGCAGGCCAGCCTGACCCGGGTGCCCTCCGGATAGCCGTGCGCGGCCGCGTCGACCACCGTGAACAGTTCCAGCGTCGCCGGGTCGAGCCGTACCGACACCTCTTCGGCGACCTCCCGCGTCAGCGCCTCGGCGTCGCTCTCACCCGGTTCGCGCTTGCCTCCCGGAAGGTAGAAGACGTCCTTGCCGGTGGAGCGGACCTTGAGCACTCTTCCGTCGCGAACGTGCACCCAGGCCAGCGCGTCCACGAGGGCGGGGGCGGCGGTGTCGGAGAAGTCCATGCCCCAACCCTAGAACCTCCTCCCCGTGCCGTTTTGCGGGGAACTGTAGGCACGAATCGGACTTTCCGGGGTACCGTCAAAGGGGTGTCGTCCTCACAGAACCGGACCGGAGAGGCGCCCGCGGCAGCCGCGGCGCTGACGATCCTCGCGGTCGTGGACGTCACGACGGCGGCCACGTACTCGCTGTTGGCTTTCACGGAATCGGGAGACAAGGTGTTCTGCGGTGATCCGCTGGAGCAGGGCTACCAGAAATGCGTTGACCAGATGGCGTTGTTCGCCGGAGCCTCGCTGATCCCCGCGATGCTCGCCCTGGCCTTGATGGTGGCCGCCTTCGCCGCTCCCATCCTCCGGAGCAGACCCGCCCTGCGCGCCCAGACCCTCGGGTACTCGCTGGTGGCGTGGGTGATCGCGGGCGGCACCCTGCTGATGGGCTGGCTGCCCGCCATCTGAGCACACCGTTGATCGTGGGAGATCACCGGTACCGGAGGAGTTCGGACACGGTCACGAACTCGTAGCCGTCGGCCCGCAGCGACTCGACGACGGGAGCGATCGCGGCACGGCTCGCCTCCCGGCTGTCGTACATCACGTGCAGCAGGACGATCGACCCGGGCCGCACCTGCCGCACCGTCTGGGCCACGATCGTGTCGGCGTCGGCGGTCGCGTCGGAGTCCGGTTCGACGTCCCAGGTCACCGTGGTCCTGCCGTGCTCGGCCAGGTACCGCGGGAGCACGTAGAGCTTCTTGCCGTTGGGGGGACGGAAGGTGATCTCCCCCGAGTAGCCGGTCGCGCGGATCGCCTCGTCGGTGCGCTCGATCTCCGAGGCGACGAAGTCGGGGGAGTGGAACACCATCCGCCGGTGCGAGTAGGAGTGGTTGCCCAGCTCGTGCCCGGCCCCGGCGATGAGCCGACCCGCACCGGGGTTCTCCTCCAGTTCCCGACCGGTCAGGTAGAAGGTGGCCGTGACGTCGAGTTCCGCCAGCGTGGCCAGAACCTCCTCGGTGTACTCGGTGGGACCGTCGTCGAAGGTCAGCGCCACGACGCGCGCGTCGGTCGCCACCCGGTGCACGAGGGTCCCGCCGAGCTGGAAGGTGCGCGAGTTCACCAGGGTGTTCAGGCCCCACAGGACGAGAGAGAGGCAGAGCAGGACCGAGGCACCGACCAGGACGCGGCGGCGCCGGGCCGAACGTGGGGACATGTCACTCCCGACCGGAACGAAGGGGGCGGCGGGAGCCTACCACCGTCCGTTCCCACCGGGGCGCGCGGCGAGATCAGATCTCGCCGCCCGCCAGCACGTCGTCGGCGTCCACGATCCGGTAGGCGTAGCCCTGTTCGGCGAGGAAGCGCTGCCGGTGGGCCGCGTAGTCCTGGTCGAGGGTGTCGCGCGCCACCACCGCGTAGAACCGGGCGGCCCGGCGGTCGCCCTTGGGACGCAGCACCCGGCCCAGGCGCTGCGCCTCCTCCTGGCGGGAGCCGAAGGACCCCGAGACCTGGATGGCCACGGACGCCTCGGGCAGGTCGACGGAGAAGTTGGCGACCTTGGACACCACCAGGGTGTGCAGCCCACCCGACCGGAACGCGTCGAACAGCCGCTCCCGCTCCCTCACCGGGGTCTCCCCCTTGATGACGGGCGTGTCCAGTTCCGCGCCGATCTCGTCCAACTGGTCGATGTAGGAGCCGATCACCAGCGTCCGCTCGCCCTCGTGCCGCTGCACCAGTTCCCGCACGACCGAGGTCTTGACGGGGGTGGAGGCGCAGAACCGGTAGCGGTCCTCCGGTTCGGCGGTGGCGTAGGCCAGCCGCTCGGACTCGGTGAGCGTGACCCGTACCTCCACGCAGTCGGCCGGGGCGATCCACCCCTGGTTCTCCATCTCCTTCCAGGGCGCGTCGTAGCGTTTGGGACCGATCAGCGAGAACACGTCGCCCTCGCGGCCGTCCTCGCGCACCAGCGTCGCCGTCAGTCCCAGACGGCGGCGCGCCTGGAGGTCCGCGGTCATGCGGAAGATCGGCGCGGGCAGCAGGTGCACCTCGTCGTAGACGATCAGCCCCCAGTCGCGCGCCTCGAACAGTTCCAGGTGGGTGTGGACGCCCTTCCGGCGCGACGCCATGACCTGGTAGGTGGCGATGGTGACCGGGCGGATCTCCTTGCGGGCGCCCGAGTACTCGCCGATCTCGTCCTCGGTGAGCGAGGTGCGGCGCAGCAGTTCGGAGCGCCACTGGTGCACCGAGACGGTGTTGGTGACCAGGATCAGCGTGGTGGCCCCGGTGCGGGCCATCGCCGCCGCGCCCACGACGGTCTTGCCCGCCCCGCACGGCAGCACGACCACGCCCGAGCCGCCCGCGTCGAAGCTGTCGACCGCCGCGCGCTGGTAGTCGCGCAACCGCCAGCCGTTCTCCTCCAGGTCGATCCGGTGCGCCTCGCCGTCGACGTACCCGGCCAGGTCCTCGGCGGGCCAGCCGAGTTTGAGCAGGGCCTGTTTGAGGTTGCCGCGTTCGCTGGGGTGCACCGCGACGGTGTCGGACTCGATGCGCGCACCCAGCATCGGCCTGATCCGGCGGGAGCGCACCACCTCCTCCAGCACCGCCCGGTCCAGCGCCTGGAGCACCAGGCCGTGCGTCGGGTGGGAGAGCAGTTGCAGCCGCCCGTAGCGGCCCATCGTCTCGGCGACGTCCACCAGCAGTGAGTGCGGCACGGGGTAGCGCGAGTAGGTGAGGAACGCGTCTACGACCTGTTCGGCGTCGTGCCCGGCGGCCCGCGCGTTCCACAGCGCCAGCGGCGTCACCCGGTAGGTGTGCACGTGCTCGGGGGCGCGCTCCAGTTCCGCGAACGGCGAGATGGCCCTGCGGCACTCGTCGGCCAGTTCGTGGTCGACCTCCAGCAGCAGGGTCCTGTCGGACTGGACGATGAGCGGACCGGACACACGTACCTCACAGCGGGTCCCGGAGACGATGATGCGCGAACACCTCACCGGGACCGCCCCGACGCGGGGGGATGGACGACGACGGTGAGGGGGTGTTGTCTTCGGAGTCTATGTTCGGTCCGGAGGGCGCGGACCACGGTTCTTGGGGAGAACCGGGGGATTCCGGGGCCGTGCCCCTCACCGGACTCTGATGACGGGGTTCGCGTGGGGGCTGTGCGGCTGGAGTGCGGGTGGGTCGGCGTCGGGGCGCCTCCCCCCGCTGCCACCCCGGGGCCGTGTGGCCTCGGCCCCGGGGGTGGTTTTCGGGTGGCCCTGACTCCAGGGGGCCGAGGCCGGGTGCCCTGGAAACTTCCTCTTCTAAACCGTGTCGAGTGCCACGAACAGCACGAGCAGCAGCACCAGGAAGCCGATGTGGATGAAGTTGCTCAGCCACGCCCAGCGGGTGTACCTGTCGAACTCCTCCGGGTCCTGGTCCTTGCTGAGTGCGACGGCGGCCAGCGCGATGCCGATGACGTCGGTGACTCCCACGCAGGTCAGGGTGAGGATGATCGCGATGATCAGCGCGAGGACCGCGTTGCCCTTGGCCAGCGGAGGGCCGGAGAGCGGCGGCTGGCCGGGGTGGGCGGGCGGTGGAAGGTCGGGTGGGGGGAAGGAGTGCCAGGGAACACCGGAAGCACCGTGGGCGCCACCGCCCGGGCTCGGGGGCTGGGGCCCGGTGCGGTCGCCCCACGAGTCGCCCGAGCCGGGCCACTGGCTGTTCATGAGTTCCGCCCTCTCTTCAATCCACGTCATCCACATGGCGGAGCGTCGGCCGCGACGTCGGTCAGTAGTTCAGGTCCGGCGAGACCACTCCCTCCACCCAGGAGCCGGCCTGGGTGAGGAGCACGCCGAAGGAGATGACCATGACCAGGAGCATCACCGCGCCGGCGCCGAGGCAGTACCAGGAATACCTGGTCAGAGTTTCGGCCTGAGTGTAGAGCCCCTGGTCGCGTTTGTGTGCGGCGCGCACCGCGAAGACGATGCCGATGACCCCGAACAACCAGTTGGCGCAGCACAGGAAGGTGAGCGCGTGCAGGATGAGCGCCATCGTGGAGCTGCTCGACCCCGACGGACGGGGCCCTGTCCCGTCACCGGGGCGGTCCTCGTCCCGCTCGCCCGCGACCCGGCGGACCCGTGGCGGCGGCTCGTCGCGGGGGTCGGAGGCTCCGGGGGGCAGCGACGGGTTGCTCATGGGGGAGAAACCTCGATTCCGTACACCGGACATGGCTTCCCCAATCTCATCAGAATCCACGGCGTGATGCCGAGTGGGCAGCCACCACGATCGTGTCGGGGTCAGGCCCCCGTCTCCGGGGCGAGGGCGGCGACCCCGGTGATGCGGTGGACGGCGAACCGGCGCACCGCCGCCCGGGTCGCGTCGTAGGCGGTGAGATAGCCGCCGTCCACCCGGGAGGGTTCCACGATGCTGCCGCTGGCGACACCGTCGGAGTCCAGGTAGCCGATCCACACCCGCTCGCCGCGTTCGGCGGCGGAGGAGAGCGCCGCCAGTGTCGCCGCGGCCGGGGAGCGCGGCGGTGGGGCGTCGGGAACGCCGACGGACCGCCGCAGCGCGGACGCGGCCTCGTCGCCCGCGCGGATCGCGCGCACCGTCGCCGCCCGCAGCCGGGGTTCGAGCGGCCGGGGTTCGGTCAGGTGCGCGTCCTTCGGCGGCTCGGCCGCACGGCGGATCCGCGGCCGACTCAACTGCACCGACCCGTCGGTGGCCTCGGGAACCGGGTGGTAGCCCAGTTCGGCGAGCCGGTCCAGCAGGACCGGCCGACTCGCGCGGGATGCCACGACGGTCGGGGCGAGCGGGAACAGCATCAGGTCGGCGGCGCGGCGGTCGCTCAGCAGTTGGCCCAGCACGGCCGGATCGTCGCAGCGCAGGTAGCTGGAGGCGGTGCCCACGCGCAGCCGTCCGTGCCTGCGGGCCACGTCGGCCACCAGGTAGCGCAGGGGCTGCGGCAGCGGCGTGGCGGAGTGCCGCTCCAGCAGCGCGAGCACCTCGTCGGCGCCGCGGCCCGCGTCCAGGGCGCGGCGGATCGATGCCTCGCTGAACCGGTAGACGGTGGCACCTCCGGTCGACTCCACGTCGGCGAGCAGTGCCAACTCCCTGGCCAGCGAGGCGACCAGGGGGCCGGGGGCCACCGCGGTCAGGTCGCCCTGCACCAGGATGTGGTCGAGCGGTTCGGGGAGTTCGGCCGCGAGCGGGGCGAGCGAGGCGTCCGAGCCGTCGACGCCGTGCTCGGCCAGCAGGGCGCGCGCGTAGGGGGCGAGCGCGTCGCGGCCGGTCACCCCCAGGACCGCCGCGTCGTCCAGGGTGTGGCGCACCAGTTCCGCGACGACCGGTCCGTGGCGGCGCGGTCGCAACCAGGCCAGCCGTTCGACCACCGACCCGGGGGACGGCGCGTGGCCCTCGGGAGGCTCGGCGAGCACCTCCAGCACGTCGCGGCGCACCTCGGGGGCCAGACGGTGCTCCAGGCCCTCGCCGAGGACGTTGCGGCTCCTGCCGCGCGCGTCCCTCTCGGCGCAGCGGCCCGCCACCCGCGGGGAGCGCAGCCACGCGTCGGCCAGTCGCAGCCAGCGGCGGGCGGGCCTGTCGGCCTGCCAGGCGTCGTAGTCCGCGGTGGGCAGCCACTCGGCGTCCTCGTCGCCGCCGCAGCCGAGCAGTCCGGCCGCGTACGCGGTCTCCACCAGCACCGCCGCGCTCCGCTCGTCGGTGTCCAGCAGTCGGGCGGCGTCGCGGAGGTCGCGCACGCCCAGTCCGCCGTTGCGCAGCACCCCCGGCGGCTCGTCGGCCCACGCCTCCAGCAGTTCCCCGACCGCGCGGACCGCGGTGAACGCCTGGCCCGCGGCCGCGCGGACCACCAGCGTGGCGTCGCGTGTGGCGGTGGAGAGGGCGGGAGCGGCCGACTCGACCTTCGCGAACACCCGTCCGCCGCGCAGGTGCAGGGCCACCTCGCGGGGCAGCGTGATCGTGGTGTCGTCGGTGGCGACGACCAGTCCCAGCGCCAGCAGTCGGTCGATGGGGGAGGCGGCCGTGGCCAGTGACACGGCGCGTCGGGCGTTGGAGACGCTGCCGTGCGGCGGTCCCCACATCAGCCGGTCCAGTACGGCGCGGGCCTCCTCCCCCACCTCGGCGAGGAGTTCGTCCAGCCGTCCCGGGCGGACGACTTCGGCGGTGATCCGCGCCGCCGGTTCGCCTTCGGTGTACCCCGTGGACAGGCCGAGGTCGGCGGCCAGTCGGTTGAGCCGGTCCAGGGGGTAGCCGGTGAGCAGTGCGGCCAGCGGGGGGCCCAGTCCGGCGGGCCGGTCCAGGATGTCGCGGAGTACCGCGACCGGCCGCAGCGTCTCGCCGTCCGTCCAGACCAGGGCGGCGGTGCGCAGCCGCTCCAACGCGGTGTCCAGGGCCGGGCCCGGCCGGCCCAGGGCCGTGGCCAGCGCGGTCCGGTCTGTGCCCACGGGGGGACCCGACCCCAGCGGGTCGCCCAGGGCCAGCAGGGCTTCCAGCACCTGCAGGCCGAACCGGTCCAGGCGGTCCAGGGCGCGCAGCACCGAGGGGCGGGCGGCGGCACGCGAGGCCAGCGCCACGAACCCGGTCGGCACGGGGGAGGCCAGATCGGGGCGTGCGTCCAGCAGCCCGTCCAGTTCGGCGTCCGACAGGCTCCGCAGCCAGGAGGTGTAGGTGGGGGCGCGCCCCGAATCCCGGCGCGTCACAGGCTCGGTGTCGTCGCTCATCGTGGTTTCACGCTATGCCATCACCGCGCGGAGGCGCGCCGGACGGGTATTCCGACGCCGCACTCGGTCAACCCAGGGCAAACGATCCGGAATATCCCCGTCCGCCCGCGGTTCGCGGTCGCGGGGCGCCGACGTGGCGGATGATGATGGTCATGCGTCCCAACTCTGGCGCGCGGTGGCTCCGGTAGGTCCATCCCGGGAAGCGCCGCCGCCGGTGGACGACGGTGCGACGGCCGTCGGTGGAGCCCGTCACCGCAGTGGTCGTCGGCCGTGGCGGCACCCCGGAACCGCCGGGTCCCGTCCCACAACTCCGCAACCAGCGGTACGCGGGGGCCGCGTGCGAGAGGCCCGGAACACAACGGTTTTCCGGGCCTCTCGGCAGATCTGCACGGCATGACCGAAAGACAAGTCCCCTAATCGGTTACCAACCGAATTAGCTTGCTTTTGTTTGTTTCGGGGCAGTTATCCAGTGGCTGTCCCGGACGGGCACGGTTAGCCTGAAAGACCCGTCCGATGTTGGACGGGCGAGAGGGCGGCCGTACCGCACGGTCCTGGCGAGGGGCGGTACGAGCGCGGTCCTCCCGGTGTTTCGACGGCGAAAGCGAAGAGGTCACACGTGCCCACTGGCAAGGTCAAGTGGTACGACGCGGGCAAGGGTTTCGGTTTCCTCACCAAAGACGACGGCGGCGAGGTCTTCCTGCATGCCTCGGCGCTTCCGCCCGGCACGACCACGCTCCGTCCCGGGCAGCGGGTCGAGTTCGGGATCGTGGAAGGGCGCAAGGGCGCTCAGGCGCTCCAGGTCAGACTGCTCGAGGCGCCCCGGTCGGTGGCCAAGGCGCTGCGCAAGAAGCCGGACGAGATGGTTGTCATCATCGAAGACCTGATCAAGCTGCTTGACGGTGTGTCCAACACCTACCGCAGGAACAAGCATCCCGACCGCCGCGAGGCGGCCAAGATCGCTCAGGTCCTGCGCGTGGTCGCCGACGACCTGGAACTCTGAACACCTCCTCGCAGCAGCACGCCCTGTGGCACACGCCACAGGGCGTATCTGTGCTTCTCGAAGGCCGATAAGCGGGTAACGGTCGGCTATCGATCGCCGTCATGGTCAAGCCGGTGCTGGTAATCAGCGAAAATGGAGTTGTGAGACGTACCCGTCGATCCCCCGTACCAGACAAGGCGTGCATCGAGGCTCAGGACCTCGCCCGCGCGGCGGCCGCCGAGATCGGACGTCCCGAGTGGGTGGGCGAGCACCTCGGAACCCAGGTTGAGGGTGACCGCCTGGTCACCCATCTCTTCAGGTGCCTCGACCCGGCCTACCCCGGTTGGCACTACGCGGTCACGGTCGTGCGCGCGGCCCGGGCCAAGTACGTCACCGTCAACGAGTCGGTGCTGCTGCCCGGGTCGGACGCGCTCACCGCGCCCGAGTGGCTGCCCTGGAAGGAGCGGCTGCGTCCGGGAGATCTCGGCGTGGGCGACCTGCTGCCCAGTTCCGCCGACGACGAGCGGCTGATGCCGGGCTATGCCCAGATCGCCTCCGAGGAGATCACCGAGGACGGCGAGGACAAGCAGATGCTGTGGGAGTTGGGGCTGGGCCGGCCCCGCGTGCTCTCGGAGGTGGGACGCGAGGCCGCGGCCGAACGCTGGTACTCCGGCGAGTCCGGCCCCGACAGCCCGATCGCCACCGCGGCCCCGGCCAAGTGCGCCACCTGCGGGTTCATGGTTCCGCTGGCGGGTGAGCTGCGGCAGATGTTCGGGGTCTGCGCCAACGAGTACGCGCCCGACGACGGCCGGGTGGTCTCCCTCGACCACGGCTGCGGGGCGCACTCGGAGGCGGCGCTGCCCGAGAACGAGGCCGAACCGCTCACCCCGGTGGTCGACGAGATGGGCTATGACACCATCGTCTTCGACGACACCAGCGAACTGGAACTGGTCTCCTCGGACCAGTCGGCACAGCAGTGACACGGCGGGCCTGACCGGAAACGGTCGGGCCCCTGCTACCGCTGAACCGGTTTGGTTATGCTGCGATCCCATGCCCTCCAGTGAGATCCGGGAACTCGTCGACCCGAGCCGACCGCACCACACGGATGCCGGGCCGCGCCCGGTCCGACTCCACCTGACCCGCCCGGACCGTCCGGGCCCCGCGCCGCTGGTGCTGCTGTCGCACGGCACCGGAAGCGCCGCCGACCAGATGGCCTGGCTGGCCGAGCCCCTGGCGGAGGCGGGTTTCCTGGTCGCCGCGGTGGACCACCACGGCAACAACTACCGCGACGGATACACCGCGATGGGGTTCGCCTGCTGGTGGGACCGTCCTTTGGACCTGGCCTTCGCGCTGGACCGCATCACCGCGGACGAACAGGTCGGCGCGGTGGGCGTGGCGGGATTCTCGCTGGGCGGCTACACCGCCGCCGCCCTCGTGGGGGCGCGCCTGTCGAAGGAGGTGGTCGAGGGGCTGCTGAGCGGCGCACTCCGCATCCCGCCCCCTCCCGAGTACCCGACCCTGGTCGAGGAGATCGCGGCGCTGCCCGCCGAGACCGTCGCCTCCTGGGTGGATCTGGCGTCCGCCGACCACACCGACGAGCGGGTGCGCTGTGCCTTCCTGGTCGCCCCGGCGGTCGGGGAACTCCTCGACACCGACTCCCTCACCCGGATCCGCCGCCCGGTCGCGGTGCGCTGGGGTGACGCCGACGTCCTCGCGCCTCCCGACCGGAACGCCCGCAGGTACCTCGACCTGGTCCCCGGCGCGGAGGGGCGCTCCGTCGGCGCGCACGTCGGCCACTACGAGTTCCTGTGCCGCTCCACGGAGGACAAGCCGTTCCACGCGGCGGTCCGGGCGGGCGGGCCGGTGCGCGCCGAGGTCGCGGCCGAGGCAGTGGAGTTCTTCCGGCAGCACCTGGGATGATGGGCGGTCAGCGTCCGGACTGATCCCGGAGGGTCCGGGCCGCGTCCGGAAAGGTTCCACGGCGATCCGAGACCGCGAGGAGTGACCCAGTGCGCAGCGAACTGTTCCACCAGGCCCAGGAGAACGACCTGCCGGGAATGGCCCTGCAGAACCCCAGGATGCTGCGGGTCGCCTGCGACGGGGAGTTCTACGCGCGCCAGGGGTCGATGGTGGCCTACCAGGGGAACGTCGACTTCGCCTACAAGGGCGCGGGCAGCGTCGGCCGGTTCTTCAAGAAGGCGTTCACCGGCGAGGGCCTGCCGCTCATGCGGGTCTCCGGGCAGGGCGACGTCTTCCTCGCCCGGGACGCCTGGGAGGTCCACCTCCTGGACCTCGAGGACGAGTCGATCACCGTCAGCGGCGAGAACGTGCTCGCCTTCGAGGCCGGGCTGGAATGGGACATCCACCGGCTCAGGGGGGTGGGAATGGTCGCGGGAGGACTGTTCAACACGGTCTTCACCGGCCGGGGACGGATTGCCGTCGCCTGCCACGGCACCCCGGTCCTGCTCAACGTCGACCAGCCGACCTTCGTCGACACCAAGGCGGCGGTCGCCTGGTCCACCTCGCTGCGCACCAGCCTGCGCAGCACGGTCAAGGCGGGCGCGCTGATCGGCCGCGGCAGCGGCGAGGCGTTCCAACTCGCCCTGGAAGGCCAGGGGTTCGTCCTGGTCCAGGCCTCCGAGGGGCCGGTGCGGGCGGCCGTGCAGCAGGGGTGAGCGGACGTCACTCCAGGTCGACTTCGGCGCGCAGCACCGGAAGGGTCTGCGGGTCGCGCAGCAGGGCGGCGATGAGGTGGCGGCGCGACCACTGGCCGGTGGCCCAGCACAGGGCGCGGGCCAGACCGTCGGTGGTCGAGGCGTGCAGGTGGCCGCCCACGGAACGCCACTCCACCTCGACGCCGTCCACCCGCAGCTCCGCGTGGTGCAGGTAGGTCAGCGGCGCGCCGCCGAGGAACACCCGCACCTCGTCGGGGACCGGCCGGACCTCCCCGGAGGAGGTGATCCGGCCCTCGACCGTCTCGGAGGCCAGGTCCAGGTCGAGCACGTCGGCCAGGTCGGCGGCGCGGTCGACCGGTCCCAGCACCACCGGCTGGCCGGTGAACAGCGGGAGCAGGTCGGGCGCGTCCATCACCACGGTGTCCTCGGCGTCGGCGACCACCACCGAGCCGTCCTGCACCGCCCGCACCCGCTCCGGCGGGGACACCCCGTCGGCGGGCACCTCGGCCAGCGCCGCCCACAGTCGGCGCAGCGACGCGCGGGACACCGACCGCCCGGAGTCGCCCAGCCGGTCCAGCAGGTCGTCGGGGCCGTCCGGGGCGGCGAGCAGTTCGGTCAGGTCGGTGCGGACCCCCAACGCGCGGGCGAACTCCCGGTCCAGTTCCGTGGGAATCTCGTCGTAGAGACCGGTCAGCGCCGGATCGGCGTCCGCGGCGCGCAGCTCCACGGGGACGTGGTCGCCCAGCAGAGCACCCGTGCGCAGCCACCACGCCGTGTACGAGGGCACGTCCACCGCGCGGCCGTCTCCGGTGAGCACCCGGGTCGGCTCGATCACGGCCGCGCGGGGGCCGGGGGCCGCCAGCAGTTCCAACGCCTGCGGCCAGCGGTCCTCGCGGACGAACTCCAGGTCGCGGACTCCCACCAGTTCGGGGACGACCGGAGGCAGTTCGGGGCGGCCCAGCAGCGCCGAGATCTCGGCGGCCCACTCCGCCACGCCGTCCAGCGGAACCTCGTCGAGGCTCTCCTCCAGTGCCGCGCCCAGGGTCACGTCGTGGGCGCGGTGCACGATGAACAGCCGGACCACGCCCACCGACTCCAGGACCTCGGCGTCGTAGGACTCCGCCAGGTCGTCGGCGAGCACCCCGAAGGGCGCGTCGTCGGTGAGGATGTCCAGCAGCGGGCTGTCGGGATGCAGCAGTTCGGCGGCGGGCGAGTAGTCGCCGTCGGCGTCGCGCAGCGCCAGTTCGGCCAGCCACGGCTCGTCCTCGATCGTCGTGGCCGACGCGGCGACCAGTTCCAGCACGGCCTGGGCGATCGCGTCGGGATCGTCGGAGTCCAGCGAGTGCTGCACCGCCGCCCTGGTCATCGGGTCGGTCAGGACCGCGCGTTCGTTCGCCTCGATCGCGCCGAGCCGGACCAGCAGCGGGTCGACCGCCTCGGGATGCGCGATCCGCAGTCCCAGCGGCACCAGCGCCTCCGCGTCCAGCGTCCCCGCCGTGAACGACGGTCCGGTGGGCAGCAGCAGCCCGCGCGGCCCGCGCACCAGCCGTCCGTCCCACAGCGGCACCGGGAGCGCCCCCAGTTCGCCGAGGTCCGCGCCGTGCCGCCCGGCCTCGCGCAGCGCCGCGTACAGCCGCGCCCACCAGGCGGGCTCCCGGTCCAGGTCGCCGAGCAGGTCGGCGAGATCGGCGAGGCCGATCCGGCGCAGCCGCAGCGCGCGCAGTCCGGGGTGGCGCAGGTTCCAGTCGCCGGGCAGCGCGTTGGGCACCAGGTCGCCCAGAACGTCCAGCAGGTCGCCGCCGCCTTCGACGACCACCGCGTCGCGGGGGCGGATGGGCGCGTCCGCGACGGTCCTCAAGAAGGGCGTGTCCGGCAGCAGCCGGGTCACGCGGGCCCGGAAACGGGCGTCGAACTCGCCGCCGCCGAGGCGTTCCAACGGGATCAGGTCCCAGGTGGCGGGAGCGTCCAGGTGGCACAGCAGTTCGGTGTAGGCGGCGGCCGCGGCATCGGTGAGGGTGTCGGCGGCGGTCCCGGGAGCGATGCGTCGGCGGTCCGGGGTCATCGGGAACGTTCCGATCAGCAGCGCCGGGACGTGCAGTTCCTCGTCGCTGGGAGTGGGCGCGTGCACCACGTGCGGCACGTCCGCGGGCAGCTCGGCCGCCCCTCCGGCCGAATCGAGCGCCACCGCCCAGGTCAGCGACCAGTCCCGGCGGTCGCGTTCCTCGGTGGGGCGGTCGGCCAGCTCCTCGGGCGTGAACCGGCCCGAACGGGTCAGGGTGTGCCAGTGGGTGACGTGCTCGCCCCCGGCGTCCACGCTGCGGACGGCCACCCGGCCGTCCGCGCCGGGCGAGGAGTGGAGTGAGCGGACCTGGCCGTCGGCGTCGATCTCCACCTCCGCCAGCCACGGCAGGGCCAGCAGCAGCGCCTGACCGGCCTCGGCGAGTTGCAGCGCCAGCCGCGCGCCCGCGTCGGCGTCGCGCAGCAGCAGCGTCACCGCGCTGTCGTAGCCCTCGGGCGGTCGGGCGTCGTCGGCGAACGGCAGCCGCAGCAGCGGCACCCGCCCGCCGCGCCGCACGAGTTCCTCGGCGAGTTCGGGACGGGCCCGCCCCGCGTCCACCAGTTCGCCGCGCACCGCGGCGGCGGCGAGCTCCCGGCTCCACCGGACCGCGCCGCCACGGGAGGCGATGACCACGTCGTCGCTGATCGACGCCACCGAGGTGAACCCGACCCCGAAGCGGCCCACGGCCGCGGCGTCGCGTTTGGCCGAGGCGCGCAGGGTGGATAGCGACTCCACCCCCTCGGGGGTGAGCGGGGCGCCGGTGTTGGCGGCGGTGAACTCCCGGCCGCGCAGGACCAGGCGCAGCCGCCCCCGGACCCCGGCGCGCTGGGCGGCGTCCGCCGCGTTCTGCGCCAACTCCACGACCACCCGGTCCCGGTAGCCGCCGAGCGCGTAGTCCTCCTCGGCGTTGGCGTCCTCGCGGAAGCGCGCGGGGGAGTCGGCCCAGCCGTCCAGGACCCTCCTGCGCAGTTCGGTCACGCCGAACGGGTCGGCCATCGTGTGTGTCAAGGCGGACCTCCCAGAGCCGGTGCGGCACCACCGTATGCGACGGTTCCGACGGATGGACCCCTACCGTGTCCCCGCTCGGTGAAAACCCCGAGGGCCCGGGGAAGCGGTGCGGGCCTCCGGGAGGGCCTGACTGAGGTTCGACGGCCGCCTCGGCGACGGACACCGGCTGTGCGGAGAAGACGGGTCGGCCGATCGGCCCAGGGTATTCCAGCCCTGTCCTCGGACGGGCCGGTGCGGAATGCCTCGCCTTCCCCCGGTTTCTCCGCGAAGACCCCCGCGCCCACCGCAGAACCCAGTACTCAAACCTCAGTGAGCTGCGGCGCTGTCCCAGAAGGCGCTCAGCGGGCCACGCGGAAGAAGCCCTCCGCGATCAGGTCGCGCAGCACGGCGGGGGTCCGTTCCCGCAGCACCGCCGACTCCTGGCCGGTCAGTTCCGCGATCGCGTCCAGCAGCGGCCCGACCGGGATCGTGCCGTCGCACACGCTCGCCAGCGCGGCCTCGACCGTGCCCACCTGGGCCGCGCGGCGCAGGCCCTCGGTCTGGCGGAGCAGAATCCGTTCCGGGTCGGGGGCGCCCGGGACGCTGATCCGCTCCTCGCGGACCCCCGGAGCGGGCGCCACCCGCGCCGACAGCAGGGCCGCGTCGGTGAGGCGGTGCGCGGTCATCGCCCCGTTCACCACCTCCGGCAGGTACGGTCCCACCGGCTGGTCGATCTCGTGGCGCAACTCCTCCACGCGCACCGTGGCGTCCTGGGCCGCGTCGTTGCGCAGGCAGATCCACCCGAAGCCGATGCCCTTGATGCCCCCGCGCTCGAAGTAGTCGAGCCAGGCGTCGTAGCGGGCCGTGTACTCGGCGCTGCCCTGCTCGCAGGAGTCGCGCAGCCACAGCTCCACGTACTCGGCCGGGTCCTGCACGTCGCGCTGGACCACCCAGCCCGAGCAGCCCGTCCCCGCGACCCAGCCGCCGACACGGTCGCGCCAGTCCTCGCCGTCGACGTGCATCCAGTTGGCGAGCAGTTGGCACCAGCCGCCTTCGGTCAGGTGCGCGGGGGCGTCCGCGACGATCTCGGCGCACACGGAGTCGCCGGGAAGGTCCGACTCCCGGTAGGTGTAGCGGGCCGAACCGGGGGTGATCACGAACGGCGGGTTGGAGACGATCAGGTCGAACCGCTCCTCTCCGACCGGTTCGTACAGCGACCCCTCACGTGTCTCGATGTTGTCCATGCCGGACAGTGCGCAGCTCACCCGCGTCATCCACAGGGCGCGCGGGTTGACGTCGGTGGCGTACACCCGGTTCGCCCGCTCGGCCAGGTGCAGCGACTGCACGCCGCAGCCCGAGCCCAGATCGAGCGCGCGTTCCATCGGGCCGTCGACGATGAGCCGGGCCAGGGTGGTCGACGCGCCGCCCGCCCCCACCACGTGGTCGGGGCGGGGGCGGCCCCGACCGGGGCGCACGGTCGGGTCGGAGACGACGTAGCCGGGGCGGCCGTCGGACAGCTCCCACGGTTTCAGATGCACCAGGGCGCGCACCCGGCCGTCGCGCACCGTCAGCAGGCGGGCCTCGGCGAGTTCGGCGAGGGGCAGGGCGCGCAGTGCGGTCTCCGGCACCGGCTCGCCCAGCCACCACAGGCGCAGCAGCACTCCGAGGCGCTCCTCGCCGCCGGTCGCGCGCAGCGCGGGGATCAACTGTTCCCGTGCCAGCGCCCGCGCCGCGGTGTCCCCGAGCCGGTCGCGGACACCGGAGACGGTGTAGTCGGCGTCGAGCAGGGTGCCGCGGAGCCGGTCGGCGAGGTGCGGTGGCAGAGGGCGGAGCGTTTCGGACACCTGCTCATTATCGGGGACATTCCCGCTGCGGGGGAGCCCGTCCGGTCAGTGGCGGGGCTGCTCCGAGACCTCCCCGCGGGCTTCCTTCCGGGGCTCCTGCCGGTCCGGCCCCGGAAGAGCGGTGGAACCGGCGGGGAGTCCGGCGGAGTGCCGGTCGCGACGGCGCTCCTCGGCTTCGGCGCGTCTGCGCAGCAGGCGGGGGATGTAGAAGAAACCGAACACGCCCAGAGCGATTCCGGTCACGCAGACCCAGATCCACCAGCGGTCGTCCGCGGGAAGCCGGTCGCCCCGGACGAGGAGCACGATCAGGGCGACGGTCCACGCCGCGGTCCCCACCGCCGCGGGAACGCGGTAGTCGGACTCGTGGACCTCGGGATCGGGCTTCCGGGGTTTGCGCACGCTTCCAGGCTAGACGATCGGCGAAGGGGGCGTCGCTGGCCGTGCGGCCTCTCGACCGTGGGCCGCTGACATGTGAAGACTCGGAACTTATCCGATGTTTCACCGTGACCGGGGCCTGTCAGATTAGAGCGAGTGAGCGAAACCTCTGACACCGCCTCCCAGACGGTGCCTTCACCCAAGCGCACCGGTCTTCTCGCAACCCTCGACCGCTACTTCCACGTCAGCGAACGTGGCTCGGACTTCTCCCGTGAGATCCGCGGCGGGATGGCCACGTTCTTCGCGATGGTCTACATCGTCGTCCTCAATCCCCTGATCATCGGCAACGCTCCGGACGTCAACGGCGACACCCTGGGCATTCCGCAGGTTGCCGCGGTGACCGCGCTGGTCGCCGCGGTCACGTCCATGCTGATGGGCGTCATCAGCCGCTACCCCTTCGCGATCGCCGCGGGCATGGGCCTCAACGCGATCGTCGCCTACGTCCTGGCGCCCGTGATGACCTGGGCCGACGTGATGGGCCTCATCGTCATCGAGGGCGTCATCATGCTGGTGCTCGTGCTCACCGGCTTCCGCAACGCGGTCTTCAACGCCGTCCCCGTGGGGATCAAGAGCGCGATCGCGGTCGGGGTGGGCCTGTTCCTCGCCCTGATCGGCTTCGTCAACGCCGGTTTTGTGCGCTCCGGCGCCGGCACCCCGGTCCAACTGGGGGTGGGATCGGGCTATCTGGACGGCTGGCCGATCCTGGTGTTCATCGTCGGACTGGTGATCACCATCGCCCTGCTGGTGCTCCGGGTCAAGGGCGCAATGCTTCTGGGCATCGTCTTCGCCACGATTCTGGGCATCGTGATCGAGGTGTTCGCCAATGTCGGGCCCCGGGACGAGAACAACCCGCTGGGCTGGTCGCTGACCGTTCCCCAGGTGCCCACCTCGGCCGGTGACCTGGTGTCGCTGCCGGACCTCAGCCTGGTCGGCCAGTTCGACCTGCTCGGCAGTTGGCAGAACGTGAGCATCGCCACGGTCCTGATGCTGCTGCTCACCGTCCTGCTCGCGGACTTCTTCGACACCATGGGCACCATGGTCGGGGTGGCCAACCAGGCGGGGCTCACCGACGAGGAGGGCAACGTGCCCAACTCGCAGGGGGTGCTCGTGGCCGACGCTCTCGGCACCGTCGCGGGCGGTCTCGGCTCGGCCTCGGTGGCCACGACGTACGCCGAGTCCGCGGCCGGTGTCGGCGAGGGCGCCCGCACGGGCGTCGCGCCGATCGTCACGGGTCTGCTGTTCCTGGGGACCCTGTTCATCACGCCGCTGACCAGCCTGGTGCCCTTCGAGGCGGCCACCCCGGTGCTGATCGTCGTCGGTTTCATGATGATGACCCAGGTGGTCCGGGTGGACTTCACCGACCTGGGGATCGGCATCCCGGCCTTCCTGGCCGTCGTGGTCATGCCCTACACCTACTCGATCGCCAACGGTATCGGCGTTGCGTTCATCGCCTACACGATCATCCGCCTGGTGCAGGGCCGCTGGCGCGACGTGCACCCGCTGATGCTGCTCGTCTCCGTGATCTTCCTGATCCACTTCGCCGAGGCCCCGATCCAGGACCTCATCGGCTGACCCCGGTGTCATGCCGACGTCCGGCGTTCCGCCTCTCCGGAGAGGCGGAACGCCGGACGCGTGTCCGCACCCCCCGCGGCAGCGGGTCGGGTTTCTCACAGAGCCTCGTGGAAACGACTCCCCACGAGATATCGTTAGCAAGAGTAATGAGCCATGCTAATGAACCATCCCGACACTTCCCCGCAGACCGGAACCGACGCCGGTCTGGCCGCGGTGCTGCGCATGGCCGTGGGGCGACTGGCCCGGCGGCTGCGCGCGCAGCGGCCCGACTCCTCCCTGTCCCTTGGACAGGGGTCGGTGCTGTTCACCCTGGCCCGACACGGACAACCGATGACGCCCGGCGCGCTCGCCGACCACGAGAAGGTGCAGCCGCCGTCGATGACCCGGATCGTCGCCGCGCTGGAGGCGCGCGGGCTGGTCCGCAGGATGCGGCACCCCGAGGACGGCCGCCAGCAACTGGTGGAGATCACCGAGGAGGGCACCCGCCTGGTGAACTCCGACCACCAGCGCCGGGAGGCGTGGCTGACCCAGCGCCTCACGGAGCTGAGTCCGGAGGAGAAGGACGTCCTGCGCAGGGCGGCGGAGATCATGGACCGGTTGAGTCAGTCGTGACCGGGGATGAGGGGACGTGTGACGACGCGGAGGAGGGACACGCCACGACCACCAGCACACCCGCTTCGGACACCCGTACGGAACAGGACACCCACACCGGCGGCGCGGAGGAGACCGGACGCCGCCACAGCATGTTCCGGTCGCTGCGCATCCGCAACTACCGCCTCTTCGCGGTCGGCCAGGTCATCTCCAACAGCGGCACCTGGATGCAGCGCATCGCCCAGGAATGGCTGGTCCTGCAACTCAGCGGCGGCAGCGGCGTGGCGCTCGGCATCGCCACCGCCCTGCAGTTTCTGCCCATGCTCGTTCTCGGCCTGTGGGGCGGCGCGCTCGCCGACCGGTTCCCCAAGCGTCGCCTGCTCCTCGCCACCCAGATCCTGATGGGCCTGCTCGCCCTCGGCCTCGGCGTGCTCGCCACGCTCGGCACCGCCGAGGTGTGGCACGTCTACGTGTTCGCACTGGGACTCGGCCTGGTCACCGTGGTGGACAACCCGGTCCGCCAGAGTTTTGTGATCGAAATGGTGGGACGGCAGGACCTGCCCAACGCGGTCGCGTTGAACAGCGCCGGCTTCCAACTCGGCCGGGTCGTCGGTCCCGCCGTCGCGGGACTGCTCATCGGCCTCGTCGGCAGCGGTCCGGTCTTCCTGATCAACGCGGCCTCCTTCGTCGCCGTCATCACGGGCCTGCTCATGATGCGGCCCGAGGAACTCCACACCGGTGATCCCGCGTCCCGGTCCAAGGGCCAGGTCCGCGAGGGGCTGCGCTACATCGCCGGCCGCCGCGACCTGACGCTGCTGCTCGCCATGATCGCCTTCGTGCAGTTGTTCGGCTCCAACGTCCAGACCCAGCTCGCGCTCATGGTCAACAACGTCTTCCGGACGGGCGCGGAGGCGTTCGGCCTGGCCGCGACCTTCCTCGCGGTGGGCGCGCTCAGCGGGGCGCTCCTCGCGGCCCGGCGCGAGGCCCCCCGGCTGCGCACCGTGGTCCTGGGCGCGTTCCTGTTCGGGGTGCTCCAGATCGTCGCCGGGTTCATGCCCGGCTACGTGCCCTTCCTCCTGGCGCTGGTGCCGATGGGCATCTGCTTCATGACCTTCACCACCTCGATGAACGCCTATTTCCAGCTCAACGTGGAGCCCGGGATGCGCGGCCGGGTCATGGCCATGTACATGCTGGTGTTCCTCGGGGTCTCGCCCATCGGCGCACCCATCGTGGGCGTGCTCGCCGACGTCTTCGGCCCCGCGGTCAGCATGGTCGTCGGCGGTGCGGTGAGTGCCCTGGTCGCCGCCGCGGTCACCGCCATCCTGGGACGTAGGCTCGGGGTCGGGGTGCGCCTCACCGCGCACCGACCCTTCGTCGAGGTGACCCGGAGGAGCGCCGCCGAGTCACCGCGGTCCGACCAGGAGGCATGATGCGCCTGTTCACCGCTGTCGTCCCGCCCGCCGCCGCACTCGACGAGCTGAGCGCGGCGGTGGAGTCCGCGCGCCCCACGGCACGCAGCCTGCGCTGGACTCCCCGCGAGCAGTGGCACGTGACCCTGCTGTTCCTCGGGGAGGTGCCCGACGAGCAGGTCGACACGGTGGCCGGGGCGCTGTCGCGCGTGGTCGCCCGCCACCCGGCGATGACCCTCAGCCTGACCGGCGGCGGCACCTTCCCCACGAAGCCGGTCCGCTCCCACGTGCTGTGGGCGGGACTGGGCGGCGACACCGAGGAGCTGACCGCGCTGGCGACCGACCTGCGCGACGCCGCCGCCGAACTCGGCGTCCCGGTGGAGAAGCGCCGCTTCACCCCGCACGTGACCGTGGCCCGCGCCCGGATCACCACGAACCTCACCGCCCCGCGCGCCCGCCTGGACGCGCTGGCCACCGACCCCTGGGAGGCGGGTGAGGTGCACCTGGTGCGCAGCCGACTGGGCGGCACCCCCCGGTACCAGACCATCGCCACCTGGGAACTAGCCTGAAGGGCACCGGCCCGGCCGGTCCGAGGACCAGAGTTCGCAGAAAGCAGCCGCCCCATGAGCATGCTCACCAACAATCGGAAGCAGCGCTGGCTCCTGCCCACGGTGCTCGCGGTGATCGTGCTGATCGTGGTTGTCGGGTCGCTGCTGCAGTCCTGACAGCGGCGCGGGGTCCTCGCGGGTGCGCGGGGCGTCCTCGCCCCCGTCCCTCCGTGGGGGCGCGTGCGGATCCGGCGCTCCGGCGCCTCGACCGCACGCGGCCGATCCGGGGTTTCTCGTCCCTGGGGGGTTCCGTGGAACGCCCTGCTCCCTCCGGGGGGTTGTGGGAGGTGTCTTCCGCGCGGAACCGGGTGGCAGGATGGGCCCCATGACAAGAGGCGTCCGCGTGTGGCTGGCAGCCGTGCTCCTGGGGGCTCCCGTGGTCACCGGGGCCGCCGCCCCCGAGCAGATCGACCCGGCGTCGCCCGACGTCTCGGCGGGTGAACAGGTCCCCGCGGGAACCGGGGTCGCCTTCACCCTCAGCGACCCGCGGATCGCCGAATCCAGCGGGCTCGCCGCCTCCCACCGCCACGAGGACGTGTACTGGACGCACAACGACAGCGGCCCCGACTACGGCCCCGTCCTGTACGCCGTGGACAGCGACGGCGACACCGTCGCCACCGTCCGACTCGTCGGGGACGGCGTGGCGATCCGCGACTGGGAGGCCGTCGCGATCGGCGCCGACGACGAGGGGGAGCCCGCGATCTTCGTCGCCGACATCGGCGACAACTTCCAGGGCGGCTGGCCCGAGGTGCGCGTCTACCGGATTCCCGAACCGCGCGACCTCGTCGACCAGACCGTCACCGCCACCACGTTCACCCTCACCTACGAGGACGGCGGCCGGGACGCCGAGGGGCTGCTCGTCGACCCGCGCGACAACCGGCTCTACGTCGTCTCCAAGGAGGTCGCGGGCAGCCTGTACGCGGCCCCCGAACAACCGGACCCCGACGGCGCCAACACCCTCACCCGTGTCGGCACGGCCCCGCTGTTCGCCACCGACGCCGCGTTCTCCCCCGACGGCTCCCGCTACGCCATCCGCACCTACTGGAACGTGACCGTCTACGACGCCTCCGGCGGGGTGCCCGGGCGGCGCATCGCCACCCTGACGCTTCCCGAGAGCGACCAGGGCGAGTCGCTGACCTTCACCCGAGACGGCAACGCGCTGCTGGTCGGCAGCGAAGGCGTGCACAGCCCGGTGTGGCGGATGCCGCTGCCCGAGGCGATGCCGGTACCGGTCTCCTCCACCGAGCCCGAGAGCACCCCCACCGTCGCGCAGCAGGCCGCCGAACCCCGCACAGGCGGCGCGGGCAGCCTCATTCTCCTCGGTGCGGGCGTGGCGGGCGTGGTCATCCTCGCCATCGTCTGGCTGGCGCGCAGGGGCTAGCCGCTACCGGTCCGCGCCGGGCGGGA
Organism: Thermobifida halotolerans; assembly: GCF_003574835.2. Taxonomy (NCBI): domain Bacteria; kingdom Bacillati; phylum Actinomycetota; class Actinomycetes; order Streptosporangiales; family Nocardiopsidaceae; genus Thermobifida; species Thermobifida halotolerans. The sequence goes on from NZ_CP063196.1 coordinate 4,856,568, forward strand.
ACTCGGCGGAACGGGAGAGCGCCGACCCGGCGACCAGGTCGGCGCTTGGGAACGGGCCGTTTCCCGGAGGTCAGCCCTGTTCCAGGAACACCTCCCGGGCCAGGAACGCGTGCCGGGAGTGGTCGGTGAACACCCCGTCGACGCCCGCCGCGAAGAACGCCTCGTACTCGGCGGCGAAGGACCCGTAGGCGGTCGGGTCGTCGCCGGAGCGCAGCGCCGGAGGCAGGAAGTGGTTCTCGCTGCGGAAGGTGTACGGATGCACCAGCAGGCCCGCCTCGTGGGCGTCGGCGACCAGGGAGGTGGGATCGCCCAGCGTCCCCTCGTCGGTGACCGGTACGACGAGGGACTTGACCGGGCCGATCGCGTCGGCGAAGGACGCGACCTCGGCCAGGCCCCCGGGGGTGGTGTAGGGCAGCCACGGTTCCCGCGCGCCCATGAGGAACACCAGCGGCACCTCCAGTTCCCGCAGCTTGCGCAGGCTGTCGGCCTCGAAGGACTGGAGGAACACCGGAACGCGCGGCTCGGGACCGCTCAGGCCGCGCTCGCGCAGCAGTCGGACCAGCGGCGGCTCCAACTCCAGGCCGACCGACTCGTGGTAGGCGGGGTGCTTGGTCTCCGGGTAGATCCCGATCGGCCGACCCAGTTCCGCGGTCAGCTCCACGGCCAGGTCGATGATCTCCTCCAGGGTCGGGATCCCGTACTCGCCGTCGTGCTCGGCGCTGTACGGGCGCACCTCGGGCAGCCGCTCCACCGCGCGCAGCGTCCTGATCTCCGCGAGCGTGAAGTCCTGGGCGAAGAACCCGGTGACCTCCTCGCCGTCGATGGTCAGGGTGCGGCGGCGGTCGGCGAACTCGGGGCGGGACGCCACGTCGGTGGAGTGCCCGATCTCCGGTTCGTGCCGGGCGATGAGGTGTCCGTCCTTGGTGGCGACCAGGTCCACCTCGATGAAGTCGCCGCCGTAGCGCGCTCCCAGCGCGTAGGAGGCCAGCGTGTGCTCGGGGCGGTGCCCCGACGCGCCCCGGTGCGAGATGATCTTGATGTGCGGAAGCCGCTTGTTCCTGCGCATGACCGAGACCGTTCCTGAATCCGTGCTGCGGAAACGCCGACCGGCCCGGACATCTTCCGGACCGGCTGACAGGGACTGCGGTGTGGTGGGTCGGCTCAGCCGAGTTCGCCGACCACGTGGTCGACGCACTCGGTCAGCGCGCGCACGTCGTCCGGCTCGATCGCCGGGAACATGCCGATGCGCAACTGGTTGCGGCCGAGCTTGCGGTAGGGCTCGGTGTCGACGATGCCGTTGGCCCGCAGCACCGCGGCGACCCTGGCGGCGTCGACCTCGTCGCTGAAGTCGACGGTGCCCACGACCTGGGAGCGGTGCTCGGGGTCGGTGACGAACGGGGTGGCGTACTCGGACTTCTCCGCCCAGCCGTAGAGGACGCCCGAGGACTCCGCGGTGCGGCGCACCGCCCAGTCCAGGCCGCCCTGGCCGTTGATCCACTCGATCTGCTCGGCGAACAGCAGCAGCGTGGCGACGGCCGGGGTGTTGTAGGTCTGGTCCTTGCGGGAGTTGTCGACCGCGGTGGTCAGGGAGAAGAACTCCGGGACGTAGCGGTCGGCCGCCGCGATCTCCGCCATGCGCTCCAGCGCCCGGGGCGACATGATCGCGATCCACAGTCCGCCGTCGGCCGCGAAGCACTTCTGCGGCGCGAAGTAGTAGACGTCCGTCTCGCTGATGTCCACGGGCAGGCCGCCGGCGCCGCTGGTGGCGTCGACCAGCACCAGCGCGTCGTCGTCGGCGCCCGCCACCCGCCTGATCGGCGCGGCCACGCCGGTGGAGGTCTCGTTGTGGGTGAGCGCGTAGACGTCCACCCCGGCCTCGGCCCGCGGCGGGGCGTAGGTGCCCGGCTCGGCGGTGATGACGGTGGGCTCGGCGAGCCACGGAGCGCCCTTGGTGACCTTGGCGAACTTGGAGGAGAACTCGCCGAACGACAGGTGCTGGGCCTTGTTCCGCACCAGGGTGTGCGCGGCGATGTCCCAGAACGCGGTGGTGCCGCCGTTGCCCAGGACCACCTCGTAGCCGTCGGGCAGGGAGAACAGGTCGGCGAGTCCGGAGCGCACCCGGCCGACGAGCGACTTCACCGGCTTCTGGCGGTGCGAGGTGCCGAGGTAGGCGGCACCCGAGGAGGCCAGGGCGTTGAGCTGTTCGGGACGGACCTTGGACGGGCCGCAGCCGAAGCGGCCGTCACCGGGCAGGATGTTCTCTGGAATGTGGATCTCGGTCACCCGGCCAGCCTACTCGGCCGGACCGTCTCCGCGCAGGCGAGGGGCCGAACCGGGAGGGACCCCTCGGCGGCGGTGACCGTCCGGACGTTTTGCGAGAAAACGTAGAGTTGCAATTCCGTCACCGGTCTGGTGTGGAACGCGCCGTGCGAGAAGAATTGGCTTTTCCGGAAAGCGCGTCCCAGAAAGGGCACGTATTCGTGACCTCGGACCAGTCCCGGTCGGACACTCCCGTGGGAGACGAGGGATACAGACCCGAGTTTCTCGACCTCTACGACGACCTCCGCGCTCCGCTCGACAGCCGCCGACTGTTCGGCAACCGGACAAGGGCCGGCCGACTGATCCGGCGCCGCCGCCCCTGGAAACACCTGTCGACCGGCGAAACGGTCAGGGAGCAGCGTCCGCTTCCGGTGATCGAACTGCGGACGGCGTCGGAGGCGGACGCCGAGACCGTCACCGCGATGCTGGTGGAGCGCAGCGGAAACCAGCCTGTCGCGGTGCTCTCCCGCTGCGAGACCGGGGAGGGGAGCGCGGAACCGGACGCGGCCCCCGCCGCCTACGCCGCAGTGCGGCGGACCGAGGACGACGTGGCGAAGCTGGTCAACGGGCTGCGGGAGCACCGCGGCAGGAAGGTTGACGACCCTCACCGACGTTCTCCCGGGCCGCTGGAGTTTCCCCGCACCGAGTCCCTGCTCACCCTGTTCGAGGTGTTCCGCGAGGACGGCAGGTGGGGATGGCAGCGGAAACAGGACCGGGAAGGGGAGCAGGAGGACACCGGACCGCCCGCCAACTATCTGAACCCCCTGGACATCACCGAAGCCCTGTGGGAGAGAACCGAGAGAAGACGCGATGACCGAAGACACACGCCGGTCGGCGCGGACCGGAGTTCCCCGGAGTCGCCGCGGTCGGTTCTGCGCTGGTTCGGCGAACCGGGCGGAAAGGGGTTGGACGGTGTCGTCCGACTGGCTCGCGGAGGCTACACGGGGCTGTACAACCTGATCAACGGCCTGCTGCGGCGGCTGGGCGCGAACGGCGCGGGCAACGGGATCAGCTTCGACCGGTTCGACCAGTGGGTGGTGACACCGCTGGGCCTGTGCATCAACTTCCTCCTCGGCCTGTCCCTGCTGCTCGGGGTGCAGAACATCCCCGACCTGGAGGCCCTGGAGCAGGTCTTCACCGTTCTGATCCTGCTGTTCCTGGTGTTGCTGCGTGCTCTGGTCCACCTGTGCCTGAGCCGGCCGTGGCGGCCCTACCGGTGGCTGACCCGTCAGCCCTACCTCCGCTACGAGGGGGACTCGCACTTCCTGGTGGGCCACCGCGCCGTCGCCCAGCACATCGGGCTCACCTACCGGCGGCTGAGGTCCGCGCACTCGGGGAGCGGCTTCGGAGCGGACCGGATCGACACGCTCCGCGACGACGCGCGGGCCCTGCGGTTGCTCCTGGTCAACGCGGTCCTGGAGGACCTGACCGCGGCCTACCCCGAACGGCACCGCTACCGCACGAGGTTCCACCGTCCGGTCCTGATCGCGGACCGGTACGCCACCCGCTGGAAGGGCGGGCGGGACACCTCCGCCCGGGAGGCCGACCTCGTCCACCTGATCGAGCGGGTCCGCGCCGAGCAGTACGCCCCGGATCCCCTGGTCGTCGTCGCGGTCGTCCCCGACCCCACCCCGTTGGCCGACCGCGACACCGGTTCCGCCAGGGAAGCGGTCACCACCTGGGTCGAGCGACGCCGTCGGTGCACCCACCTGGGGCCGGAGCGGACGGTCTCCGTCGACATCGGACCCGAGGCCGGCGACCGGGAACGCCACCACCGGAATGTCAGGGGGGTCGTGCAGGGGGAGCCCACCCCCGGCAAACGGTGGCGGGAGGCCCTGACCACCACGGTCGCCGGGCTGCTCGTCCTGCTGCTCCTGGCGGGCACGGCCACCCTGATGGACCTGTTCAACGGCAGGTGCTGGCGCCCGCTGCTGACCGATCCCGGAGTGTGGGAGGTCCGGGGCGAGAACGGCCGCCGGGACTGCGTCGGCTACACCGACGGGTCCTTCGTCTTCCACGAGCGCCTCGCAGCGGTCCAGGGCCGCATCAAGGAGCAGAACGACGGGGTCGTCACCGCGAGGACCCCCTACGTCACGGTGGTCTACCTCGGCCAACTGTCGGTGAGCGACACCGAGGCGAGCAACAGCAGACTCGCCGGGGTCCTGGGAGAGCTGACCGGCCTGGCACTGCGGCAGAAACGCCACAACGCCGACGCCCCGGACAAGGGCAGCCCGCGCATCCGCCTGCTGATCGCCAACACCGGCCCCGGATGGCGGCACGGAACGGCGGTCGCCGAGCGGATCGGCCGCCGGGCGCGCGAGGAGAACATCGTGGCGGCCGTCGGCTTCGGGCAGAGTCTGACCACGACCACGGAGACGATCGAGGTGCTCTCCAGGTACGCGCTGCCGATGGTCTCCAGCACCGCGACCTTCGACGACATCGCCGCGCTGCACGGCTCCTACAGCGACTTCTTCTTCCCCATCGCGCCCTCCAACACCCGGCTGGGCAGCCAGGCCGCCGAATGGGCGCTGCGGGGAGCGTCGAGCACCGACGCGGACGGCACGTGGGAACTGCCCGCGACCGGGACGGCGGTCGCGGTCGCGGACACGACCAGCACCGAGAGCTACGGGGAGGACCTGGCGAACAAGTTCATGGACCACTTCCTCGCCGGGGGAGGCCGGGCCGGGACGGAGGCCCTCGGCGCACTGGCCTACAGGGCCAACGGCGTCATCCCCTACGAGCGGAACGGCGGGCAGTCCCTGGACACCGTGGTCGAGCGGATCTGCGCCGACCCGCCCGACCTCGTCTACTACGCCGGACGCTCCGCCAACTTCGGAGTCCTCCTCGACCGGCTCTACGACGAGAACAGGTGCGCCGACGGGATCACGGTGCTCGGCGGCGACGACGTCGCCCAGTACGTCACCGACAACGCGGACCGGCTGAGCGGCGTCCACGACCGGATCTCCGTCTACTACACGCCCCTGGCCGCGGACGGGGTCTGGGGCAGCCCCGGGGCGCAGAACGACGAGGTTCCCGCCTTCTACGAGAACCTGGCGGACCTGACCGAGGAACTCGACGCCGACACCCCCTCCATCGCCCACGCCGTGATGGCCCACGACACCCTGGACGTGGTCTCGCGCGCCCTCGACAGCACCGATCTGCCGTGGGGCGACCCGGGGAGGGCCGGGGAGGCGGCGGCGGTGGTGTTCCCCGCGATCCAGCAGACCGGCAGGCAGGTCGGGATCAGCGGGGCGCTGGACTTCGGGGAGGTCGGCACCGGGTACTGGTACGAGGACAAGCTCGTGCAGTTGGTCCAGGTGGACGCCGAGGGGCGACCGCACGTGGTCGCGGCGTGCGGGTCGATCACCTACCAGCGGCGGGGCGGGGGGCCCAACTGCCTGGAGACCCCCGAAACGGAGTGAACCCCGTGTCCTGGCGGCCACGGGGTCCAGCGGAACGGCGGGGCTACACGCCCGCGGAGAGGGCCTCCTGCGCGCCTTCGACGGTGTTGATGTCGCGCTGGGCGGGACCGATGTAGTTGGCGCTGGGACGCACGAGGCGGCCGGTGCGCTTCTGCTCCAGGATGTGCGCCGACCATCCCGCGGTGCGGGCGCTGGTGAACATGGAGGTGAACATCGACGCCGGGATCTCGGCGAAGTCCAGCACGACCGCGGCCCAGTACTCCACGTTGGTGGCGAGCACCCGGTCGGGCTTGCGGGCGTGCAGCTCCTCCAGCGCGGCCGTCTCCAGGGCGCTGGCCACCTCGAAGCGGGGCGCGTTCAGTTCCTTCGCGGTGCGGCGCAGGACGCGGGCCCGGGGGTCCTCCGCGCGGTAGACGCGGTGGCCGAAGCCCATCAGACGCTCGCCCCTGTCGAGAGCCTGGGTGACGTACTTGCGCGCGTCGCCGATGCGCTCGGTCTCGTCCAGCATGTGCAGGACGCGGGCCGGAGCGCCGCCGTGCAGCGGACCCGACATGGCGCCGACCGCTCCGGAGAGGGCCGCGGCCACGTCGGCGCCGGTGGAGGCGATGACGCGGGCGGTGAACGTGGACGCGTTCATGCCGTGTTCGGCGGCGGACGTCCAGTAGGCGTCCACGGCCTTGACGTGGCGGGGGTCGGGCTCGCCACGGAGTTGGATCATGAACCGTTCGACGACGGTCTTTCCCTCGTCGACACGGCTCTGGGGAACCTTGGGCTGGTCCCCCCGGGCGGACTGGGCGATCACCGACAGGGCAGCGGAGGCGGCGCGGGCGACGTTGTCGCGCGCTTCCGCGTCGTCGATGTCCAGAAGCGGCTTGAAGCCCCACAGCGGTGCCAGGGTCGCCAGCGTGCTCTGGACGTCGACGCGCACGTCGCCGGTCGAGACCGGAATGTTGATCGGGTCCGCGAAGGGAAGTCCGGGGGCGAAGCTGTTGTCGACCAACAGCCCCCACACGCGCCCGAAGGTGACATGGCCGACGAGGTTCTCGATGTCGACGCCCCGGTAGCGGAGAGCACCGCCCTCCTTGTCCGGTTCGGCGATCTCGGTCTCGAACGCCACGACTCCTTCGAGCCCGGGTTTGAAGTCCGACATACCGGCTTCCTCCGTCTCCTCGGTCCTCGGATTGGTAATCCATTGAACCGGTCCGGGATTCTTTACTGACATGCGAGGTGCCGTTAACGGTCCGCCCACTGCTGGCAACTACCCCACAGATCGTGTGAGGATGCACCACTGTGGACTATTCTGACCCCGCTGAGCTGCGCGAATCGTACGGTGGCCGCCCGTTGCGCCGTCGTGACCTCGCTCCGCACCCCATGGAACAGTTTCACACCTGGTTCACACAGGCGCGCAGGTCAGGGCTGGCGGAGCCCAACGCGATGGTGCTGTCGACGGTGGAGCCCACCGGCATGCCGCGCGCCAGGACCGTGCTCATGAAGGGGTACGACCGTCACGGCCTGCGGTTCTTCACGAACTACCGGTCGCGCAAGGGGCGGGCGCTCACCGAGGAGCCGCGTGCCTGCGTGGTCTTCCCGTGGCATCCGATCAGGCGTCAGGTCATCGTGGGCGGGTGTGCCGAACGGCTCACCGACGAGGAGAACGACGCGTACTTCGCGCGGCGTCCCCACGGGTCGCAGCTCGGCGCGTGGGCGAGTGAGCACCAGTCGTCGCCGGTCGCCGGCCGGGAGGAACTCGACCGGCTGTACGCGCGGTTCGCGGAGGTCTGGCCCCCCGGCAGCGCGGTGCCCCGGCCCGCCTACTGGGGCGGGTTCCGGCTGGTGCCGCAGGAGGTGGAGTTCTGGCAGGGGCAGAGCGACCGGATGCACGACCGCTTCCGCTACCTGCTGACCTCGGGGACCGCGGCCGACGGGGAGTGGCGGATCGACCGGCTCTCCCCCTGACAAACACCGCTCTGCCGGGGAATTCACCAATTTGTTAAGTGGTATAGGTCACGTTTTTCGAAAAAGTGGTGGAGCCTGTCACGCTATGATTGACGTGGACGGTGGCCGTTTCCACGGTCAGATGCGTGTTTCAGGCTCACGGCTGGCATACACCCTCACTTGAGCGTGCGATCCCGGAACAGGCGCGCACTGGCCCGTGTTGAGACAACTGCCGTTGGCCGCTCTCAACCGGGCCCAGAAGGGGAGAGGGAGCCTTGACCGCACACGGACTCATCGACACCACGGAGATGTACCTCCGCACGATCTTCGAACTCGAGGAAGAGGGGATCGTGCCGCTGCGCGCTCGTATCGCGGAGCGTCTTCGCCAGAGCGGCCCCACCGTCAGCCAGACGGTCGCGCGCATGGAACGCGACGGCCTGCTCCGCGTGGAGAACGACCGGCACCTGGTCATGACGGAGAAGGGACGCCGTCTGGCCACCCATGTCATGCGCAAGCACCGGCTGGCCGAACGGCTGCTGGTGGACGTCATCGGCCTGCCCTGGGAGGACGTCCACGTCGAGGCGTGCCGGTGGGAGCACGTGATCTCCGAGGCCGTGGAGGAGCGCCTGATCGGGCTCCTCAAGGCCCCGTGGACCTGCGCGCACGGCAACCCGATTCCCGGCCTGGACGAACTGGGGGTCGAGGACTACTCGCCCGAACCGTTCGCGAGCCACTCCATCGTCCCCATGACCGAGGTGCTGTCCGAGGCGCCCGCCACGGTGACGGTCCGCCGCATCAGCGAACAGGTGCAGAGTGATACCGATGTCATGCTCGCCCTCAAACGCGCCGGGGTACAACCCGAGAGAGAAGTGACGCTCGTCGCGAGCGATGACGGTGTGCGAGTGATTGGTGGTAGCCGCGAGGATGGCGAGTCGACCGAACTGTCCCGGCAGGTCGCCACTCATATTTTCGTCACCAGGTCCTAGTCGGAGCGCGGATCCCGCGTACGGTCCACGAGATCGCCCATTGCTCTGCGGATACTTCCCCGCAGTTGCTACCCTCGCCACATGGCGTGGACCGGAAAGAACCAAGCCGGGTGTGCTTGTCCAACGGAGGACGATGCGGGTCTCGTCGGTCATTGTCAGTACGGTCCGTGACGGCGAGGTGGCTGCGCGATGAAGCGGTGGGGGGAAGCCTTCTACGACGACGCACTGTCCGGGGCCGAGGTGCTGGACCAGGTGCAGATCGCCGTGGTGGTGACGGACCGCTTCAGTAATCTCCGGTACTGGAACGCCTACGCCGGCAAGCTCTTCGGTCTCGACGGGGGAAGCCGACACCTCGGAGTTCCCCTCGTGGACATCGGCATCCACGAGGCCGACCACGAACAGTTGGCCCAACTCGCGCGCAGGGTCCTCAAGGGCGACACCTGGGAGGGCGCCTTCGCCGTACTGCGCGGCGACTCCACCTGGGTGCACCTCCGAGCCAGCGCGGTCCCCCTGAAGCACCCCTCCGGAGCGGTGGACGGAGTGGTCATCCTCGCCAACGAGGCCCTGCGCAGCGGGCGGGTCGAGGAGCAGTACGGCCTGCTGGACCGCATCGGACGGCGGCTGGCCAGTTCGTTGGAGTTCGAGGCCACGGTGAAGGCCGTCGCCGAGATCCTGGTCCCCCAGTTCGCCGACCACTGCTTCGTCGACCTGTACGACCGCAAGCGGATGATCCGCCGCGTCTCGGTGCACGCAGAGGGATGGACCCCGCCTCCGGGCAGTTGGCCCGACGTCGGCGAGGAGGTCCACTACCCGGAGCGGCACTTCGTCAGCAAGGCACTGCGCCGCATGGAGACGGTGGTCGTCAGCGACTACTCGAATCCCGGCGGGGTCTTTCCCAACCGGCGTTCGGTGCGGGTCTCCGAACAGGTGGGGGTGACGTCGGTCATCGCCGCGCCGCTGCGCGCCCGGGGCGAGACGCTGGGCGTGCTCACCCTCGCCCTGTCCGGTCTCACCTCGCGGGACAAGACCGACTACGACAGCTTCGACCGTGACCTGGTCGGCGCGATCGCCTCCCGGGTGGCCGTGGCCATCGACAACGCCCGCCTGTTCGAGGAGGAGCGCGACACCGCGCTGGCCTTCCAGAGCAGTCTGCTCCCCAGGGACTTCCCCCAGTTCGACGGGTTGTCCATCGCGCACGACTACCTCCCCGCCAAACCACTGGAGTCCTACGGCCAGGGCATCCAGACCCAGGTCGGCGGGGACTTCTACGACGTGATCCCGCTGTCGGCCGGGCGGGTCGGGATCGTCATCGGCGACGTCGAGGGACGCGGTCCGCACGCGGCGGCGGTCATGAGTCAGCTTCGGGCGGCGCTGCGGGCGTTCGCGCAGGCCGACCGGGAGCCCGCCGAGATCCTGCGGGAACTCGACGAATGGGTGCGTCGACTCGGCCGCCCCGACGACGAGGGCGGCACCTGGGTGCCCAGCGTCAGTTGCCTGTACATGGCCTACGACGCCTGGTCGCGGGAGCTGTCCTATGCCAACGCGGGCCACCAGCCTCCGCTGCTGATCTGCGACGGCAAGGTCGACGACCTGGAACTGGCGATCCGGGACAAACTGCTGGGAGTCAGACCCAAGGGTGTGCCGGGTGACTCGGTGTACCGGCAGGACGTCCTCACCCTCCCCCCGGGGGCCACCCTGCTGCTGTACACCGACGGTCTGGTGGCGCGCCGACCGCTCGGCGGCGTGGTGGACGTGACCGAGGGACTGCAGCGGTTGCAGGCGCGGATCCGCGAGGTCGCCGACAAGGACGTCCAACAGATCGTCGAGGCGGCCGAGAAGGCCGTCCCCGGTGAGACCGACGACGACACCGCCCTGCTGGTGGTGCGCTCCCACTCCGAGGAGTTGGCGCTGAAGCAGGAGTGGTTCGCCGCCGAGGCGCCCACGGTGGCCGAGGCGCGGCACCTGGCCGCGGACACCTTCAAGGAGTGGGGGATGGACCGCGACCAGGCCGAGCTGGCCTGCCTGCTGGTCTCGGAGATCGTCACCAACGTGGTTATCCACGCCACGCCGCACCCGGTGACCCGCGAGTTCACCGACGAGGGCGTCAAGGACTCCGACGACCAGCTCTCGCTGGACGGGTTCGACGAGTTCGACGAGGACTGGTCGGACCTGCTGGAGGAGGCCGAGCAGGCCGAGGAGCCCGCGCCGGTCAGCCGCGAGTTCCTGCTGCGGCTGCGCAGGGGCGCGTCCTCGGTGTGGGTGGAGGTCTTCGACCACGACCTGAGACTGCCGCGCATCCGCACCGCGGGAGCCGACGACGAGGGCGGCCGCGGCCTCTACCTGGTCGACCAGTTGGCCGAACGCTGGGGCTCCCGGCCCACCCCCGACGGCAAGGCGGTGTGGTTCCAGATGCCCATGCACCGGACGGAGAACGACGGCGGGTGATCTCGACCCCAGGGGCCGGTTCTCCGTGACGCCGGGCCCCGGGGCCATCGCGTTGTCGCAAGTGTCGGCGACCGACCCAACCGAGCGGGCCACTCCGCCCTCTTCCAGGTGCTCGCTGTAACGGATCGACAGGCACTGCGCCCCGCGGCGGTGAAACACCGGTCCACCAGGTCGGGCGGGCGGGACCTGTCAGGTGGCACGTGACCTTTGGCCGGGAGGCCCGGCACCCTCCAGGTGGGCTTGGGGGATTGGAAGGCTCTGCGTGCGCTTAACCTCCCTCGCCACGGGTGCTGTCTAATCCCTCTCGCACCCCCGGCGGCGACCGCAGAACAGCCGGCGCGGTACCTGGTGCTGTGCTCCTTCCACCGGTTCGGGATCTGGGAGCCCGGCCGCTGCAGCCAGTCAGCGCGGCCGGGGATCAGGCGGTACCGTCGCAGTTGGACGAGGATTTCCTGCGGGCGCTGGAGTACGGGATGCCGCCCACCGCCGGAGTGGGAATCGGGATCGACCGCCTTCTGATGGCCTTCACCGGCAGGGGCATCCGGGAGACCATCCTCCTCCCGCTCGTCAGACCGGCCGAGAACTGACTCCGACAGTGGGGGAGCCCCGGGTCACCTCCCGGGGCTCGCCTGTCCCTGACGCCACGACGCGGTTCGGTGTTCCCGGTGTCGAGGTCACCCCGGACTGTCGTGGGGACCGCCGTGGAACGGTCGGGGCTTGGGCACGTCACGCGGCTCGACGTAGGGTTCCACCGTGATCGGCTGCCCGGTCTCCAGCGCCCGGCTCCGCTCGATCTCCGCGTTGTACTCGCTGCCCAGCAGGATCGCGATGTTGGAGATCCACAGCCAGATGAGGAAGATGACCACACCGGCGAGGCTGCCGTAGGTGCGGTTGTAGTTGCCGAAGTTCGCCACGTAGAAGGCGAACCCCGCCGACGCCACCAGCCAGATCAGGACGGCCAGCAGACCGCCCGGGCTGATCCAGCGGAAGGGCCGTTTGGCGTTGGGCGCGGCCCAGTACAGCACCGAGATCATGAAGCTCACGAGGAGCACCAGGACCGGCCACTTGGCGATGTCCCAGACGGTGACGGCCACCGGGCCGAGTCCCAGGAGACCGCCCACCCACTCGGCGATTCCGCCGGTGAGGATCACGGCGAGCGCGCTGATGGTCACCAGCACCAGCAGGAGCAGGGTGACGCCGACCCGGATGGGCAGGGTCTTCCAGAACGGCCGTCCTTCGCGGATGTCGTAGACCACGTTGGAGGCCCGCATGAAGGCGGCGATGTAGGCGGAGGCCGACCACACCGCCAGGGCGAGGCTGACCAGACCGAACAGTCCGGCGGCGGCCTGGTTGGCCTGGAGGTTCTGCATCACACCGGTGATGATGTCCACGGTCGCCTCGGGCGCCACCGCGCTCACCTCGCCCACGATGGCGTTGGTGGCCTCCTGCCCGGCCAGGCCCAGCAGCGACACCAGGACCAGCAACGCGGGGAAGACCGACAGCACCGCGTAGTAGGTCAGTCCCGCGGCCAGGTCGGTCAGGTTGTCCTCCTTGAACTCCACGACCGTGCGTTTCAGCGACGCCCACCACGACGTCGCCGGAAGCTTGGCCAACGAGTCAGGTTTGGCGGCGCCGTCCGAGGTGGTCGAGGGCTTGTTCGTTGCGGAGGTGCGCTCGCTCATCCCAGCTCCCCTGTCCTCTCGTCCTGTAAGCGACGACTGCCCCGGGAGGAACCGATGAATCACGAGGTGGGGGCGGGACAACCCCCGGGGACGCGCCCCCGGTCAGGTGGTGGTCTGGTAGGCCCACAGCAGCAGGACCAGGACCACGAAGAACACCGCGATCCCACTTGTGGTCCAGGGGATCTGCACGCGCTTGCGGAGCCAGCGGACTCCGAGGACGACGAAGATGACCAGCAGCCCGAGGAGGATCGCGCCGTCGTACGCGCCGCTCATGAGGTGACCCTTCCGCTGAGTTCCGTAGGGGGTGTGGCGTTCGCCGACCCGGACGGTGACCCGCGGTCCCCTTCCCGGTTCGGCGAGAACCCCCGGGACGACCGTATCCGGTGTCCCGCTGGGGCTTCTGCCACGGAGGCGGTCCACCGCGGATTCATACCCACCGGACGCGGTCGGCGACGACCGGTGAAGAGGCACGTCACCGGGGCTTGCCCCGCCACCAGAACCGAATATCGTTCGGTACAGAGGTCTCACCGCGCCGACAAGGAGGAACCGTGGCCGAGGCATACATCGTCGGAGCCGTACGCACCCCGGTTGGAACCAGGAAGGGGGCGCTCGCGGCGGTGCACCCGGCCGACCTGGGGGCCCACGTGCTCAGGGAGCTCGTCACACGCACCGGAGTCGACCCGTCCGCGGTCGAGGACGTGATCATGGGCTGCGTCACCCAGGTCGGACCGCAGGCGCTCGATCTGGCCCGTACCGCGTGGCTGTCCGCGGGGCTGCCGGAGAGCACGCCGGGCGTCACCATCGACCGGCAGTGCGGCTCCTCGCAGCAGGCCGTGCACTTCGCCGCCCAGGGCGTCATGTCCGGCACCCAGGATCTTGTCGTCGCCGCGGGCGTGGAGAACATGGGCATGGTCCCTATGGGGGCCAACGCGCAGTTCGCCGTCGACAACGGGCTGGCGGTCTACGGGGAGGGCTGGACCGAGCGGTACGGCACCCAGGAGATCTCCCAGTTCCGTGGCGCGCAGCTGATGTGCGAGAAGTGGGGGTACACGCGCGGGGAACTGGAGCGCTACGCGCTGGAGAGCCACCGCCGCGCCGCGGCCGCGATCGAGGAGGGCCGCTTCGATGCCGAGATCGCGCCACTGGCCGGAGTCAGCCGGGACGAGGGCGTGCGCCCCGACACCTCCCTGGAGAAGATGGCCGCCCTCCCACCGCTGCGGGAGGGCTGGGCGCTGACCGCCGCCGTGGCCAGCCAGATCTCGGTCGGTGCGAGCGCGCTGCTCATCGCCTCCGAACAGGCCGTCGCCGAGCACAACCTCACCCCGCTGGCGCGGATCGTGCAACTGGCCCTGACCGGGGACGACCCGGTGTACATGCTCACCGCCCCCATCCCCGCCACCCGCATCGCGCTGCGGAAGGCCGGACTGGGCATCGACGACGTCGACGTCACCGAGATCAACGAGGCGTTCGCCCCGGTCCCGATGGCCTGGACGGCGGAACTCGGCGCCGATCCCGCCAAGGTCAACCCCAACGGCGGCGCCATCGCGCTGGGCCATCCGCTGGGTGCCACCGGAGCCGTCCTCATGACCAAACTCGTCCACGAACTGCACCGCACCGGCGGACGCTACGGACTGCAGACCATGTGTGAGGGCGGCGGACAGGCCAACGTCACCATCGTCGAGCGGGTCTGACCCCGCGTCCCTTCCGGGGCGGCCGCCGGAGCCGTCCCGGAAGGAGCCCTCCGGGGCTCCTCAGCCCGCGGAGTGCGCCACGCCCCGCTCCAGGCCCAGCCACGCCGCCATCCGGGCGAGTTCGGCCGCCAGTTCGGACGCGGTCTCGGCGGGCGCGTCCGGTTCGACCGTGGTACGCCGCACCAGCAACGTGCCCGACGCGCGGTCGGCCTTCAGGTCGACCCGCGCCACCAGGCGGTCGCCCAGCAGGAACGGCAGCACGTAGTAGCCGTGAACCCGTTTGGGCGCGGGAACGTAGATCTCCAGGCGGTAGCGGAACCCGAACAGCGCCTCGGTGCGGGCGCGCTCCCAGATCAGCGAGTCGAACGGGCTGAGCAGGGCGCGAGCCGCCACCCGGCGCGGAAAACGCGCGTCGCGGTGCAGGTAGGCGGGCTGCCGCCAGCCCTCGACACGCACCGGAACCAGTTCCCCCGAATCCACCAGGTCGCGGACTGCCGCACGGCACTGGGCCGCGCTCAGCCGGAAGTAGTCGCGCAGGCACCTCTCGGTGGCCACGCCGTGCGCGCGGGCCGCGATGGCCACCAGGTCCCGGCGGGCGTCGTCCGGATCGGGGTCGGGCGCCCGGTGCACCTCCGCGGGCAGCACCCTGCGGGTCAGGTCGTAGCGGCGCTCGAACTGCTGGTTGCGTCCGTCCGCGGTGATCTCGCCGCACCAGAACAGGTACGCCAGCGCCGCCTTCACCGCGGACCAGTTCCACCCCCACTGCTTCTCGGTGCGCGGCGCGTCGTGTGCCAGCGCCGCCTCGACCTGCCGCGCGGTGGCCGGACCGATCCGGGTCACCTCTTCCAGCACCGTCCGGACCAGGTCGGGTTGGTCGTCGGCGATCCGCCGCACGACTCCCCACGCGTCCTCGACCCGCGCCATCCGCCAGCGCAGCAGTCGGTGCGTGGTGGGCGGGACGAGACTGGCCTCGTGCGCCCAGTACTCCACCAGGGGCCGGTCGCGTGCGGTGGTGGCCCGGTCCAGCAGCGCCCGGTCGTAGGGCCCCAGCCGGGCGTACACCGGCAGGTACTGGCTGCGGCACAGCACGTTCACGCTGTCGATCTGGATGACGCCGACCCGGTCGACCACCCGCCGCAGGTGCCGCATGGTGGCCGCGCCGGTGGGGCGGCGGTCGGTGAAGCCCTGGGCGGCCAGCGCCACCCGCCGGGCCTGGGCGAGGGAGAGGGCGGAATCGCGTCGAGGATGGGGAAGTGTCGCCGATTCGTACACACGTACAACCTAGCGGATGGCGGCTTCGGGGACAGCGCGTCCGTCGCTCAGTTCCCGCGCTCCTCCGGGCAGTCGGGCCACAGGGTGAGGAAGGAACCGTCGCACCGTTCCTCCTCGGAGGGCGTGTCCGAAACGCCCTCCTGCTCCGCGGGGCGCTGGGGGGACCAGCGGTCGGGGCTGGACTGCTCGGTCGCCTCGGAGGTGTCGGGGGAGTCGTCGGCCGCCGCGGCGGGTGAGGGGGACGGCGCCCCCGCCTCCGAGAGCGCCGCGGTCCGCACGACCACGGTGCGCGTGAGGGGGCGGGCAGCGGGAACGGCGCCGGAAGCCGGCGTCGCGGTGCGGGACGGCGCGAAGTAGGTGGCTGCGGACGAGGGCACGGCGGCGGCCGTGGGCTGTGCGGCGGGCTGCTCGGGGTGCGGCGACAGCAGGGCCGCCATGCCGCCGAGGGCCAGCACGACCAGGGAGGCCACCAGCCAGCGCGGCGACAGGGGAACGCGTGTGACGCGTGTGACGCGTGTGATCCGCGACGGAAGCGCGTGCCGCGGCCGGTAGCCCTGTCGACGGAAGAGGCCTGGAAGCATGAGGGGACGTCTCCTCCTGAACAAAACGGTGGTGGAAGCCACCGGAAATTGTGGAAGTGAGAGGAGGTCCGCGACGGGGAGGGCACTCGTTCGCTTCCCGGACAGTTCCCGCAAAGCGCTCCAGGGGGTGAAGGTCAGTCCTTCGCGGACCAGCCCGGGAGCAGTATGCGCCCCGAGCCGCTGCATGGCGCGCAGTCACGGGGAACGAGGACTTCGGCATGACCCTCAGTAGCGGAGAAGAAGCCGTAGACCCGAACCCGGTAACCACTGCCGTGGCAATCCTGACACACGATCGCGATGTCCATGGCCCAAATCTAAAGGTTGGCCGCTGTTTTTGGCAGACCGGCGGGACGTGGGACGGTCCCGGGGACGACGGGGTCAGTCCGGGGGTCGGTCCGCCGCGGGGATACGTACGGTGATCGTTGTCCCCTCGCCGGGACGGGAGTCGAGGGTGACCGTGCCGCCGTGGGCGACGGCGATGGCCTGGACGATGGGCAGCCCCAGGCCGCTGCCTCCCCCCGGTGCCCGGGTCCCCCGGTAGAAGCGGTCGAACACCCGGGCGGCGTCCTCGGAAGACATGCCCGGTCCGGCGTCGGCCACCTCCAGAACCACCTCGCCGTCGTCGTCGGAGTGCAGCCGGACCGTCACCGGCGTCTGCGGAGGGGTGTGCTCACGCACGTTCGCCAGCAGGTTCGCGAGGATCTGCCGGAACCGGGTCTCGTCGACCTCCCAGAGGAGCCGGTCCGGCACGTCCAGGGTGAACTCCCGGTCCGGTTCCAGGGACGCGGCGTCCCCGGTCATCTCCCGCACCAGCGCGGCCAGGTCGCAGGTGGCCAGTTCCAGCGAACCGGCACGGTCCAGCCGGGCCAGCTCCAGCAGTTCCCCCACCAACCTCGACATGCGGGAGGCCTCGTCCTCGACGCGGCGCATGGCCTCGGGCAGTTCGTCGTCCGGGATCGCGCCCTGCCGGTACAGTTCGGCGTAACCCAGGATCGTGGTCAGCGGGGTCCGCAGTTCGTGCGAGGCGTCGGCGGCGAACTCCCGCACCCGGCGCTCCGACTCCGCCTTGGCCCTGAAGGCGTTCTCCAGGCGGCCCAGCATCGTGTTGATCGCTATCCCGAGCCGTCCCACCTCGCTGTAGGGGTCGGCGTCGGGCATCCGGTCGGCCAGGTCGGAGCCGGTGCTGATCTGTCCGGCGGTGGTCGCCATCCGGTCCAGCGGCGCCAGCGCCCGCACGATCAGCCGTCCGCCGATCAGCAGCAGGCCGCCCAGCAGCAGAACCGCGGTGAGCAGCTGCACGGTGATCAACTGGCGCGGGTACTCCTCCCGCTCCTCGGTGGGCACCCCGCTGATCAGGATGGAGTCGGCGCGCATCCGCACGGTCACCATGTGCGGGGGCACCGACTCGTCGGGGGTGTCCAACTCCACGATCTCCTGGGAGGAGGCGTAGGAGCGCAGTTGGGCCAGCGACAGCCGGGCGATTCGGCTCAGCACCACGTCCTCGCGGAAGGTGTCGCCGTAGATCTGGTTGACCTCGCCGGTGTCCGGATTGATCAGCACCACGAAGTACGGGGACGGGCTGGGCGCGTCGACGCCCACCGGCGGGGTGTCGTTGTCCAGCCGGACCATGGCCCGCTCGGTGGTGAGCAGCAGTTGCGCCTCAAGCCGCTCGGTGATGAAGGAGCGCAGGGTCAGCACGCTCACCAGCGCGCTGACGAGCAGGCCCACGCCGGTCACGACGAGCAGCCCGACCAGCAGCCGGGAACGCAGCGTTCCGGGGGGAGCCGGGGGGCCGCTAATGGTCATCCTTGGCACGCAGCGCGTAGCCCACCCCGCGCTGGGTGTGGATCAGGCTGGGACCGAAGGGCTCCAGTTTGCGCCGCAGGTAGCTGACGTAGGTCTCCACGATCTGGGACTGGCCCGCGTAGTCCCATCCCCAGACGTTCTCCAGGAGTTGGGCGCGGGTCAGGACCCGTCCGGCGTTGCTCATCATGTAGGCCAGCAGTCGGAACTCGGTGGGGGACAGGTCGATGGGCACGCCGCCGCGGCGCACCGTCCAGGTCTTCTCGTCCAGTTCCAGGTCGGCGACCCGCAGTACCCCGTCGGAGGAGTTCGGTGCCGCCGGGTCGCGTTTGACGCGGCGCAGCAGGGCGCGCACCCGGGCGATGAGGGCCTCGACGGAGAAGGGCTTGGTGACGTAGTCGTCGCCGCCCAGGGACAGACCGGTGACCGTGTCGGAGGGGGTGTCTCTGGCGGTGAGGTAGATGACCGGGACGTCGTCGTCCTCCTCACGCAGTCGGCGGCACACGTCGAAGCCGTTGATGTCGGGCAGCAGCACGTCCAGCAGGATCAGGTCCGGCCGCTTCGTCCGGGCGAGCGAGAGACCCTCCCCTCCGGAGCCGGCCGTGCTCACCTCGAAGCCGTGGAAGCGCAGCGCAGCCTGAACCAGGTCGCGTATGTTGGGCTCGTCGTCGATCACGAGCACATGGGGTCGCGTCGTGGTCTCTGCTTCCGTCATCGATCCACCTAGCGGAGACATCGGGGGCTGCTGCCATGGTAGTTCGCGCCGCTCCGGGGCGGGGCATCCCTGTTCCGGACGGCTGACGGCACGGAAAGAGCACGGGGGCGGTGGACGCACGCCTCGTCCACCGCCCCCGCTGACGTCCCGCCACCGCTACTGCCCCACGAGACGGGATCGATGAGGTGAGCCGGTCGTTTGTGGAGAATCGACCCGACAGCCCTCATACAACCGGCAGATCCTGTGATGTTGGCTGGTACACGCTGGGAAAACCCTGAGTCCTGACTCCGGGGCGGCCCCGTCGGCGGAGGACGCGCGCCGGGCTGTCGGGCGGAAGGCGCTAGCCTTGCGGTGTGCGATTGGCGACGTGGAATGTGAACAGTGTGCGGGCGCGCAGTGAGCGCGTCGCCGCCTGGCTGCGGCGCAGCGACGTGGACGTCGTCGCCCTCCAGGAGACGAAGTGCCGGGACGCCCAGTTCCCGGTCGAGGTCTTCACCGAACTCGGCTACGAGGTCGCCCACCACGGGCTGTCGCAGTGGAACGGGGTCGCGATCGCCTCGCGGGTGGGACTTTCCGACGTACGGGTCGGTTTCCCCGGGCAGCCGGGCTGGGGCGACCCCGCGGAGGCCGAGGCCCGCGCGATCGGAGCCGTGTGCGGCGGGGTGCGGGTGTGGAGCCTCTACGTTCCCAACGGCCGCGAGATCGACAACCCGCACTACGTCTACAAGCTGCACTGGCTGGACCGGCTCCGCGAGGCCGGGGAGAGCTGGCTGGCCGAGGAGCCCGAGGCGCAGATCGCGCTGTGCGGTGACTGGAACATCGCCCCCCAGGACGACGACGTGTGGGACATCGCGGAGTTCGAGGGGCGCACGCACGTCACCAAGTCCGAGCGGGACGCCTTCCAGGCGATGGTCGACGCCGGTTACGCCGACGTGGTGCGTCCGCACGCGCCCGGCCCCGGCGTCTACACCTACTGGGACTACAAGGGCCTGTCCTTCCCCAAACGCAAGGGCATGCGGATCGACTTCGTGCTCGCCTCGCCCGCGCTGTCCGCCCGGGTCACGGGCGCGCTGGTCGACCGTGAGGAGCGCAAGGGCAAGGGCGCCTCCGACCACGCCCCCGTCATCGTCGACCTGCGGCCGCAGTGACCGCCGCCCCGGTAGCGTGAGGGGCGTGAACCGAGCATCGGCGCCGCGGATCGCGGTATTCGGCAGTGTCAACATGGACCTGGTGGCCTATGTGGACGTCGCGCCCGCCAGCGGGGAGACCGTCCAGGGGCGGGAGTTCCGCCAGATCCCCGGAGGCAAGGGAGCCAACCAGGCGGTCGCCGCCGCCAGGGCCGGGGCCGAGGTGGCCTTCCTCGGCGCGGTGGGCGACGACGCCTTCGGGGTCCAGTTGCGCACCACGCTGGTCGACCACGGGATCGAGGTGTCGGGCCTGCGCACGGTCGCGGGGACCTCGGGGGTGGCGCACATCGTCGTGGAGGGCGACGGGGCCAACTCCATCATCGTCGTCCCGGGCGCCAACGGCACGGTCACGGCACTTCGGGAGGGCGACATCCAGTTGCTCGACGGCGTGCGGGCGCTGCTGTTGCAGTTGGAGACGCCGATGTCCGGTGTGGTCGCGGCGGCACGGGCGGGACGCTCGCTGGGGGCGACCACCGTGCTGACGCCCGCTCCGGCCCGGCCGCTGCCGCCGGAGCTGCTGGAGTGCGTGGACGTGATCCTGCCCAACCAGCACGAGGCGGCGGCGATCACCGGGCAGGACGATCCCGAGCGGGCGCTGGCCGCGCTGCTGGAGACGGTGCCCGAGGCGGTCGTCACGCTCGGCGCCGACGGGGTGCTGTACGGGCGCCGGGGCGCCGACCCGGTCCGGGTTCCGGCGGTGCGGGTGGAGCCGGTCGACACCACCGGGGCGGGCGACACCTTCTGCGGCGCGTTCGCGGTCGCCCGGGCCGAGGGCCGCGACCCGGAGACGGCGCTGCGGTTCGCGGCGAAGGCGGCGGCCCTGTCGGTGCGGCGGCACGGGGCGAGCACGTCGATGCCGACCCGGGCCGAGATCGACGCGTTCTGAGCGAGGCCGGTCCCCGCCGGGGAGCGCGGCCACTCCCGCCCCCTCCACGGGAGTGACCGCGGGACTGTGCGGTGGTCAGGACAGCGAGACGGTGACGCCGCCGCTGAACATCGAGTCGTGCAGTTCGATCGACGCGGGCTCCACGCCTTCGGGGATGTCGAAGACCACCTGGGCGTCGACCTTGTTGCCGGGGTTGATGTCGGTGAGGAACGCGTCGGAGTTGTCCAGGGCGATCTCGGCGGAGGAGTCGTTGGAGTACTCCTTGCCGTCGGCGTCGAAGAGCTTCTGGTTGGAGCCGTCGAACATCTGGGCCTGGTCGCCGATGTTCTCGACGGTGACGTGCACGATCACGTACTGGCCCTGGGCCTCTTCCGCCAGGAAGCTGTCGCCGATGCTGGACACGCCGGTCTCGACGTCGGTGACGGTGAAGGCGAACGCGCCGTCCTCGACGGTGTCGCCGACTCCGGCCTCGGCTTCGCCTTCGGAGTCCTCTTCGGTCTCCGCGCTCTCGTCGCCGCCGCCGTCCTCCGCGTTCTCGCTGTCGTCGGAGGAGGAGGCGCTCTGACCGGAGTCGGAGGAGCCGGTGTCGACGCTGGCGACGAGCGCGACGCAGCCGACGAACCCGAAGAGCATGAAGAGGCCCAGGGCGATCAGCGCGGCCCACAGGCAGCCGCGGCTCTTCCTCGGCTGCGGCTGGGGAGCCTGGGGTGCGGGGTAGGTCATGGTTTTTTCCTTTGTTGACGGGAGTTGGCCGCTGCCCGGACTTCCCCGGGCAGCGCGGACGGAGCGGACGGTGTCCACCGGGGCGCGGATGCGGGGAAGCGGTGGTCAGGTGCCGTGGCGAATGCCGACGACCTGGACGTCGATGCCGTACCTTTCGAGGGCCACGGCGGTGCGGTAAAGCTCCACCCGCGCCATCGGGTAGAGGGTGTCGACGGTGACTTCGGAGTGCGCCGACAGTCGGATGCCGAAGACGACCGTCTTCGGCGGCAGCACGGGGGGAGTGCGGTCGGGAGCGATTGCGGCGACCTGTTCGCGGAACCACTCCCGGGCCTCCGGTTCGTACTGGAGACTTTCGACGGCGGACCTGACCTGGATGAAGAGGTGGCTCAGCTTCGACGCGCCCGCTGCCTGTTTGACGTGGACGAGTTCGTCGTTCGGGCCGAGCAGGTCGCACAGTTCGATGCCCTTGCCGTCGTGCATGGGGGTGGAGGCCAGGTCCGTGTCCAGGCAGAGGAAGCGGGAATCGCTCTTGGGGACCGTTTTCTCGTTGTAGAAGCCCTCGGAGGCGGGTTTGCCGTCTGAGCGCGGCCAAGCGGGAAATTCGATGGAGGAGCCCTTCTCCAGCAGTTCCGTGACCTTGGTGCGCACCTTGTCCAGGAAGCGCTTCCCGTACTCGTACCAGTGCCCCTCGCGCAGAATGTAGGTCTTCTGCCCGTCGTGGACGGTGGCCTCGATCCAGGGGCGCAGGTCGCGGCACACCGCGATCTGCTCGCGGCCGTCGGAGTCTCCGTACAGCCGGATCTCCGCGCGGCGCAGGCGTGTCTCCAGCGTTTCCGGCTGGATGCTCTGGAGACGGTCCGCGAACAGGTCGGACAGGGTCTCGTAGTCGGGAGCCGGGAGCTTTTCGCCGAGGTGGAGGGTGAACGAACACGCCTCGCCGAGAACGGTGAGGACGTCCGAGGGCGGTGCGATCTCCGGTCCGCCTCCCGCGCTTTGGCCGCCGGATTCGGTTCCGACGAGAGACCACAGTCTGGTCTTGGTGGCGGAGTCCCGGACTTCCTTCTGGTCCTCCAGGTCGCCGAACAGTTCGTGGGGCGTGCCCTCTTTGATGGCTGCGGCGATGAAGCGGATGTCGTTGACCAGGTCGCGGGGTTCGACGCCCAGGTGAGTGCGGATTCCGTCGCTGCAGTACGCGAATCTGGGGGTGCGGCCGTCCCGTGACGCGGTCAGGCCCGGGATGCCGCACCTCGCCCTGATCCGGCCGACGAGTTCTCGCTCGTGGCGCAGGGCGTAGGTACGCATGGAGCCGCCCTTGATGATGGTGGTGTTCACATAGCGGCCGTGGGAGTCGAGGGAGCGGGTGTGAACCGTCTGCACCGTTTCGGGGTTGAGTGCACGCGCGGCGAACAGGCGTCCGAAGTCGGGGTCACGGCGGTCGTAGGGGATCAGCCAGTGTCCCATTCCGTAGCTGAACGCGTAGACGTCGCCGTCCACGTCGACCAGGACGGCGACGGCCGGGCTCCTCGTGGTCAGTTCCAGGGGCAGGCCGGTCGATGTGCGTGCGTCTCGCAGCCAGTCGGGCGGGCGCTCGCCCCAGCGCGTTCCTTCGAGTACGACAGCGGGCCGGTCGTCGATGCGCGTGGTCCTGAGGTTCAGGTTCTGCTGGGCGGTCTCGTCGATGGCGAAGACGTCGCGCATCTCCTGTTCGGTTGGGGCAACACCGGCGAGCCGGTACAGCGTGACCTCGCGGACTCTGGGTGCTGCGGATCGGTAGGGCATAGTGGCCTCCTGGGGACAACCCGGGGTGTGTTCACATCCAGGTGGATGTCTGATGCGGGTCTAATGTAAACACTGTCTGTGTACATAGTCAACATAGATATTTCTGTCTGTCATTATCAACATTCATACGCATGTGCGATAGAGTGCACGGAGAAGCCCCGGAGTACAGGAGCCGCGATGTCGAACACCCAGTTCGGGACCACCGTGAACTCGGTAGGTATCGCCCGCCTGGCGGGCGTGGGACGGGCCGCCGTCAGCAACTGGCGGCGGCGCTATCCGGACTTCCCCGACCCCGTGGACGGCGCCGAGGGCAGCCCGCTCTTCGACCTGGCCGAGGTCAGGGCCTGGCTGCGGAGGATGGGCAAACTCGCCGCCGACGAGAGCCCGGACGCGGTGGTCGAAGCCGTCTGGAACGTGCTCGACCCGCTCCGGGAGCACCTGGACGGCGTCGACGCCGTCGCACTGCTGGGCGCGGCTCTGGCGGCGCGCGAGGAGGGCGCGGACCTGGCGGCGCTGCCCGAGGAGCGACTACGCGACCGACTGCTGGCCTCCCTCGACGTGGGCGCCCCGCCACCGGACCTGCCCGACGCCGCCCCGCTGCGCCGCGTCCTGGTCGACGCGGCCGACCGGCTGGACGCGGTCGGCGGCGCGCCGGACGCCTTCGAACGCCTCCACCAGCGCTACCTCACCTCGGTCTCCCGCCACTTCTTCGCCGACACCCCCGAGATCGGCGCACTGATGCTGCGACTGGTGGACGACTCCGCCGCCACGGTCCTCGACCCGGTGTGCGGTACCGGGACACTGCTGCGCGAGGCGGCCCGCCGCATCCCGGGCGTCGCGGTCCTCGGACAGGAACTCGACCCGGGAGCCGCCCGACTGGCCAGGGTCCGCCTCCTCCTGGCGGGCGCCCGGCCCGACATCCGCTGCGGCGACTCGCTGCGTGCGGATACGTTCGGCGGTCCCGCCGCCGACGCGGTGGTCGCCCACCCGCCGTTCAACCAGACCGACTGGGGTTTCGAGGAACTCAACCTCGACCCGCGGTGGCGCTACGGGGTCCCGGCCCGCAAGGAGCCCGAACTCGCGTGGGTGCAGCACGCCCTGGCGCGCGTGCGGCCGGGCGGCACGGTGGTCATGGTGCTGCCCCCGACCGTGGCGTCACGCGGCAGCGGCCGACGGGTGCGCCGCGAACTGATCCGGCGCGGGGCGCTGCGCGCGGTGATCGCCCTGCCCGCCGGACTCACCCCGCCGATGGGGGTGCCGCTGACGCTGTGGGTGCTGCGCAGCCCCGAGAACGGCAGCGCTCCGCCGGACGGGGTGCTGCTGTTCGACGCGTCCGACGGCCGGGCCGACGACTCCAGGGGAGAGGCCGCCCGGTCGTGGCCCGCCACGGCCGAGAGCGTGGTCTCCGTCTACCGGGCGTTCACGAAGGCCCCGGAATCGGTCGCGGAGAGCCCCGGCCGCTACCGGGTCATGTCGCTGGCCGATCTGCTGGACGAGGCGGTGGACGTCTCCCCGGGGCGCCACGTGCGGCGGCCCGGCCTCGACCTCGACAGCCTGGCCGACACCCGCGGCGATCTGCTGCGGCTGTCGGAGGACCTGGCCGCCTCCCTGCCCGGGCTGCGGCCCGCCACGGGGACGCTGCACCAGGCGATGACCACGCTCGGGGAACTGAACCGGATGGGCGGTCTGGAGATCGTGTACCGGCGCTCCGGCGACGACCCCGGCGAGGGCGAGCCGTCCCTGCCCGCCCTCACCGGGGAGGACATCGAGCGCGAGACCGCGCCGTCGGGCCGGGGCCGCCTGGACGAGCACACGGTCCGACTCCGCCCCGGCGACGTCGTGCTGCCCCGGATCGCGCGCCGTCCGGTGGCGCGCGTCGTCACCGACGAGGAGGCGGCCCTGCACGGCACCACCTACCTGCTGCGCCCCGATCCCGAGGTGGTCGATCCGTGGTTCCTGGCCGGGTTCCTCACCGGCTCGGGCGCCTGCGCCGCGGCAGCCTCCACGAGCCGCCCGGGGGTCACCCGCATCACGGAACTGCGCAAGGTGCGGGTGCCCCGCCTGCCACTGGCCGACCAGCGCGCCTACGGTGTGGCGTACCGCCGGTTGACGGAGTTCCGCCGCACCCTGCGCCGCACCACCGAGGTCGGCGACCGCCTGTGGTGGCTGCTGACGGAGGGGCTGGCGGTGGGCACGCTGCGTCCCGAAAACGGGAAAGAGGCTTGAGTACAGTCCTGTACCCGCGATAATGGACGGTCACGGGCGCACTGCGCGCCCGTTCGTCGCACCGCCTCTGGCCGTGGAGATACCGGGGGCGGTTTTCACGTGCCGGGAACAGAGACGAAGGGCGGCCGTTGACCGCGGATCAGGGACAACTCGAACAGTTCATCTGGCAGGTGGCCGACCTGCTGCGGGGCAGCTACTCCCAGGCCGACTACCGGAAGGTGATCCTGCCCTTCACGGTGCTGCGCCGCCTGGAGTGCGTGCTGGAGCCGACCCGCGACGCGGTGCTGGCCGAGAAGGAGGAGTTGCAGCGCCTGGGCATCCAGGACATGGACCTCATGCTCACCCAGGCCAGCGGCTGCGGCTTCTACAACAGGACCGGCCTGACCCTCAAGCGGATCGCGGTCAACACCGACCAGCGGATCGTCGCCACGAACCTTCGCACCTACCTGGCGGCCTTCTCCGAGAACGCCCGGGAGATCTTCGAGTACTACGAGTTCGACAACCAGATCGAGAAGCTGCGCAAGGCCGACCTGCTCTACCAGGTGGTGACGGCATTCGCCGGGATCGACCTCAGCCCCGAACGGGTGAGCAACCACCAGATGGGCTACCTGTTCGAGAACCTGATCCGGCGCTTCTCGGAGTTGTCCAACGAGACCGCCGGCGAGCACTTCACCCCCCGCGAGGTGGTGGAGCTGATGGTGAACCTGCTCCTGGGGCCGGACGAGGAGCGGCTGCGCGACGAACTGGTGGTCCGTATCCTGGACCCGGCGTGCGGTACCGGGGGGATGCTCACCGCCGCCGAGGAGTTCATCAAGGAGCGCAGCGACGCCAAGGTCGACGTGTTCGGCCAGGAGATCAACCCCGAGTCCTACGCGATCAGCCGCTCCGACCTGCTGATCAAGGGCGAGGACGTCGGCCACATCGAGTTCGGCAACTCCTTCACCGAGGACCGGCACGCCGGGGAGCGCTTCCACTACCTGCTCGCCAACCCGCCGTTCGGGGTGAACTGGAAGCAGTTCAAGGACGTGGTGGAGACCGAGCACAAGGTGCAGGGCTTCGACGGCCGGTTCGGCGCCGGACTGCCCCGGGTCAGCGACGGCTCGCTGCTGTTCCTCCAGCACATGGTCCACCACATGCGCAAGCCCGAGGAGGGCGGTGCGCGCATGGCGATCGTCTTCAACGGCTCGCCGCTGTTCACCGGCGGCGCGGACTCCGGCGAGTCGAACATCCGCCGCTGGATTCTGGAGAACGACCTGCTGGAGGGCATCGTCGCGCTGCCCGAGCAACTCTTCTACAACACCGGGATCGCGACGTACTTCTGGATTCTGTCCAACCGCAAGGACGAGGCGCACCGCAACCGGGTGGTCCTGCTGGACGCCCGCGACCACTGGGAGCGGATGCGCAAGAGTCTGGGCGAGAAGCGCAGGCACATCACCCCCGCGCAGATCCGGGAACTGACCGACCTGTACCTGAACGCGCTGGAGAAGGGCGAGGAACACCCGAAGGTGAAGGTGTTCGCGCCCTCGGACTTCGGCTACCGGCGCATCACCGTGGAACGGCCGCTGAAGCTGCGGTTCGAGGTCACCGAGGAGGCGCTGGCCGAACTGGAGGCCAACAGGACGCTCGCCGGAGCCAAGTACGAGAAGCTCCGCCCGAGCCTGCTGGCGGCACTGCGCGCTCTGCTGGGGCGCGAGCCGGTGTTCGCCAAGGCCGACTTCGACGCGCTGCTGAAGAAGATGTACGCGAACGAGGGAATCGCGAGCGTGCCCGCGCCGGTGAGCAAGCAGGTGTGGAACGCGGTGAGCGTGCCCGATCCCCACGGCGAGGTGCAGAAGGACGGGAAGGGCCGGACACTGCCCGACCCGGACCTGCGCGACCACGAGAACGTGCCGCTGGACGAGGACATCCACGCCTACCTGGAGCGCGAGGTGCTGCCGCACGTCCCCGACGCCTGGATCGACGAGGAGAAGACGAAGGTCGGCTACGAGATCCCGTTTACCCGGTACTTCTACGAGTACGTCCCGCCCAGGCCGCTGGAGGAGATCGACGCGGAGCTGAAGGGACTTGAGAAGGAGATCCAGCGGCTTCTGTCGGAGGTGACGGAGTGAGGTGGTCTTCCCTCCCGCTGCGACGTATATTCCGTGTGATCAATGGCGGGACACCAACAGCAGACCCTAAGAACTGGGGTGGAGATATTCCGTGGGCGACGCCAGTGGACCTCGGTAAAGCTAACGGGGAGATCTCCCGAACCGGACGCACACTTACCAAGAAAGGTGTCGATAGCGGATCTCAGATAGTTCCTAGTGGATCGATTATCATTTCTACACGTGCGCCGATCGGGTACCTTGCTTTAACAAAGGTTCCTATGGCGTTCAACCAGGGATGCCGCGCCCTCGTTCCCACCGCTGACGCGGATGTAAGGTACTTCGCGTATCAGTTGTCTGCACTTACAGAACCATTGCAGGCACAAGGTTTGGGAACGACTTTTGTTGAGCTTTCTTCTAGCTCATTGTCAGACTTCAAAGTGCATGTTCCTCCTCTGGAGGAACAACGGAGGATCGCGGAATACCTCGATGCTGAGACGGGGCGGATCGATGCGGTCTCGTCAGCTTACTCAGATATCAAGATCCTTGCTCTTCAGAGAAGGGGGGTGGCTGTCCATTCCCTGGTTACCGGAGCGTTCGCCCTTGATCAAAAACCTTCCTCGCTTTCGTGGACGGAGAGTATCCCCAGCCATTGGGCTGAGGTGAGGCTGGGTCTTGTAGCCACGATGGGAAGCGGGCACACTCCCAGTCGCTTGCGTTCCGATTGGTGGGTTGACTGTGATATTCCGTGGATCACCACGGGCGAGGTCAGCCAGGTCCGGGACGACCGCCGGGAGGTGATCACCGAGACCAGGGAGAAGATCAGCAAGCTTGGTCTGGCGAACAGTTCCGCTGAGTTGAAACCGGCGGGAACGGTGGTGCTGTGCCGCACGGCTTCGGCTGGTTACTCGGCGATCATGGGCACGAACATGGCCACGAGCCAAGACTTCGTTACGTGGACCTGCGGACCGGACCTTGACCCCGCCTATCTGCTGTGGGTGCTTCGTGCCATGCGTCCGGACCTCTTGGGACGTCTCGCGATGGGGTCCACTCACAAGACCATCTATGTGCCGGATCTGCAATCCCTTCGCATCCCGCTTCCTCCGGTTGAAGAGCAGCGGAAGATCGTGGAGAAGATCCGTGCCAGTAACAGGCGGATTGACGAACTGGTAGACAAGTTGGACCGCCAGATCGACCTCTTAGCCGAACGCCGACAGGCGCTCATCACGGCCGCGGTCACCGGGCAGTTCGACGTGACCACGGCTGGGCGGGCCGGGAAGGCTGAGGCTTCGGTATGAGTCCAGGGAAAGCAGCGACCCCCGAATCTGGTTCCGGGGGCCGCGGTGTGTTGCCTGCTACAGATGCCCTGACTTGATGTCCGTGAGGAAGGCAGCCCACGCCTCCGGAGTGAACCTTAGGTGTCCCAACTCCCGGTGTTGGGTGTCGCGTACGAGCACGTTGTCCGGGGTCTCCGCGACCTCGACGCAGGCCCCGCCGGTGTCATTGCTGTAGCTGGACTTGTGCCAGTTCAGGTCTTGGGCGGTCATGAGAATTCTCCTTGGATCTGCTCGATCAGCTTCCGGGAGGCGGCCGGGGGCAGCGCGACCCCGAGGAGGTCCCCGAACAGCCGCATGTGGTCGCTCACCCTCTCGGTATCGTCCGTGGCCATACCTGTACCTCGCGTCTCCACGTACAGCACGCTGCCCCGGTTGGAGATCTCATACAGGATGAATGCATTGGACAGGCCAGGGTGGTGCTCGGTGTCGTAGGGAACCACCTGGATGGAGATGTGCTGTTCGTCCGATGCCTCCAGGAGTCGGGCGATCTGCCGCTTCATGATCCCACGGCCCCCCAGTGGGCGGCGGAGCACGCCTTCGTCAACCACCACCAACAGCCGTGGGGGTCGATCCGAAGTGAGAAGGGTCTGTCGGTCCATTCGACCGCGCACCAGGTCTTCGATCTCGGCGGGGGTGCTGTGCGGCAGTCCCACCCGCAGTAGTGCGCGCGCGTACTCTTCGGTCTGGAGCAGTCCCGGTACAACCAGCGGATGGTATTCGCGGATCTCGAAGGCCATTCGCTCGCGTTCCGCGCCGTCCTGGTACCACTCGGGAAGCCCTGAGTCGGAGGAGCGATCCCAGGCATCCGCGAGGACACCGCCGGTGCCGAGCGCCTTGTCGATTCGTTCCAGATGTTCCCTTTTGATTCCCCGTGCTCCGCGTTCCATAGCACTGAACATGGTGGGTGACAGTGCCACCCTCCGTGCCAGTTCTCGCTGTGAGATCCCAGCCCGTTCCCGGCAGCCCTTGATCTGACGGCCGAGCTTGACCCAACGTCCTTTGACTGTGTGCACCATAGTTCCCCAGTTGAGCACAGGATGTGCTCCCATTGCCACAGGAATGGACTTTTCTGTGGATTAAAGTCAAAGGAATAGCGAAGAAGACTGGGTGTTGGCAGGGTGTACACCGAGAGCATAGAGCTGACCATGCTTCTGTCTCTCACACGCAAGCGGCCCTGGCCCGGTGCTGGCACACCGAACCAGGGCCTTAGCTCCCAACCTGATCAACCCAGGTGGTGACTCATGCGCAAGGCTACTGCCCCGCCCATGCCCGGATCGCGGCGAACGTCCCGCGTCCGGCCCTACGTCCTTCTCGCCCTGGCCGACCACATCGGCCCGTCCGGGCAGGCGGTGACCCGGTGACCGTCGCCTTCACGTCCTTTCCCGGAATCCCGGACAGCGTGGCCGCCGCTCGTCGGTTCGTGGTCGGCGCGATCCGGTTGTGCCCCCGCTCCACCGCCCCCGACGAGGTGGTGGGCCGGGCCGAGTTGATCGTGTCCGAGCTGGCCACGAATGCGATCCGACACACTCGGTCCAGCGACCCCGGCGAGTCCTTCATGGTTCGGGTCCGTGTGGATGACCGGGGAGTGTGGGCCGAGGTGTGCACCCGGGAACCCCGCCTGTGGAACTCCGTTCCCCGCGTCGTCAAGTCCGACGACCCATTCAGCGAGCACGGTCGCGGCCTGCTGCTGGTCGAACAGCTCGCCACCCGGTGGGGTCGCCTGGCCCCGTGGGAGGACGGCGTGTTCTTCCACCTCGCCTGGAACGACGGCCCGCCCGACCTCGCAGCCTGACCCTGGGTGGGCGCGCGGGGGCGCGCCCACCCGCACTTTCCAGCCCCTCCCGCGCTGGTGGGGTGGTGAAGGCTGCCGCGCCTCGCGGCCGAAGCGCGTCCCGCACCCGCCCGGCCCGTCCCAGCCCCTCGACCCACGGAAAGCCCGCCTTGACCGCGACCGCACCGCACCGGCCCCGGATGCGCCCGCCGCGCCCCTGGGTGCCCGGCGACCAGCCCGAAACCGTCCTGCCCGCCTGGATGTACGCCCGCCGGGAACCCCGCTTCCCGCACCTGGTCATCCACCCGGCCGAGCCCCGCCCCGGCCGGGACCACCGTCCCGCGTCCCTCCGGCCCCGGCGACCGCACCGCACCGGCTCCCGGCCGCACACCGCCTTGGCCGTGCTGATCGCCGCGGCGCTGGTTCTCGGCGCAGCCCTCCACGGCTGCGTCTCCCTCACCGCGGCCTGCTCCCTGTGAACCCTCCACGAGATCGACACCAGGGACCTATTTCCCGCGTTTTTCGGCCTCTGGTGCCGATCCAGACGCTCCCCGTCCGCTCCGACCCCCGGGAAAGCCAGCCGTGTCCCAGCAGTCCGCTCCGCTGATCACCTCCACCGCGATCGAGGCCGCCATTACCGCCCGGGAACTCGACCCCGCCCACCCGGTGCTGCCCGAGCGGTTCTGGACCCGTCCCGACGTGGCCGACGCCGTGGCGCGCCTCGACGTCACCGCCCTCATCCGCCGGATGCGCGCCCTGACCCCCATCACCCAGGACCAGATTGCCCGGCTGACCGGCCTCACCCAGTCCACGATCTCGCGCATCGAGACCGGCCGCAGCCGACTGCGCGACCTCGCCCGCGTCAGAACAGTCCTGACCGCCCTCGGCGCCCCCGAACTCCCGAAACGGCGCAGACCCAACCGGCTGACCGACTACACCATCCGCGCCGTCATCGCCGACACCCCCGAAGGGCAGACCGTCGTCCTGCACGCCTCCGCCCAGGACGTTGCCGAAGTCTTCATCTACACCGAAGACACCGAAACCGCCCCGCTGCCGCCCCAACCCACCCACCCGGTGTGGCCCCCGCCCAGGTGATGACAGTCGGCCCCGCCCAGCCGGGTGACGGACCTGGCAGGTCAGCAGTCCGTGGCGGAGGTGACCGGTTAGCGGCTCTCACACCGAGTCCGGCCCACCCGTCCGCGCCTCAGGACGCTGCCCCACTGGGGTGGCTGGTGTTCTTTTGGCTGGTCTGTCTGTGGGGCGCGCCTGGGCTCGGCGCTGGGGGCGCCTCGACCAGTCGCGGCCAGCCCGTGGTGGCTCGTCCCGGACGGCTGGGGTGGAATGCCGTGCCTTTCCCAGGGGCTCCGCGAAGACTCCCGCGTCCATCGCAGAAGCGAACACCCACACTCAGTCAGACAGTATTCGGACACGCGCGAACTCGGTGCCGTCGGAATCCTTTTCCTCTGAGAATCCTCATGGCCAACAGGGCCACCGGTCCTGCGACCGCTCAATCTCCTCCTGGCCATCTCCAGTGTTCACGAACAGGAATTCAACTGGTCGGTCCGGGGCCTACCGCCTCTCCTGCCGAGGAAGCCCCGAGTCCCAGCGAAATCCGAATGTGAAAAATCAGCCCTCTTTTTCAGGAGTGCGCTACTGGGTTGCGGTGAGGTTCCCGAAAAAGGATGAAAGCAGTATTTCCGGCGACTACGGTTGGAGCATGCCCGAGATCACTCCGCTGCCCGTGCTGCGAGTCCGCAACTTCCTGCTGCGCGAGTACCAGGAACTCATCGATCTCAGTAACCTCCGAAAGGGCTGCTCCGAACACGAACGGAACCAGAACCTCCTGTCTCGGGCACTGGCCGCCCTCACCATTCGCCACCTGAGCGGATGTAGTAAGGAGCAGGCAGCCGCCGCCGTCATCGACGGGGACAAGGACCAGGGGATCGACGCGCTCCGGGTGGACAGCGACGCCCAGGACCAGCCTCGCCTCCTCCTCGTGCAGAGCAAATGGAGTGACAAGGGCAGAGGCTCATTCGATCAGAACGATGCGCGTACCCTGAACGACGGACTCAGGTACCTGACCAACACCGAGTACGAACAGTTCAACGACCGCTTCCGACTCTTCGTCAACCAGGTGCACCGGGCCATCATGACACCGGGAGCGCGCATCGTTCTGGTGGTCACCGTGATGCGGGAGGCCCCCCTCGACCCCACGGTGCTCGGCAAGCTGGAGAAGCTGTGCCAGGACCTCGGTGGTGAGGAGACCGTCCATCTCAGGGTCCTGTACTTGAGAGACATCGAGGCGATGGTCCGCGAAGAACTCGCGGGACCGGTGGTCAACCTGGATACCCGCCTGGAGACGTGGGCGCCGCACGCCAGCCCGTACCAGGCGTTCCACGGCACCGTCCGGGCAGCCGAGATCGCCGACTGGTACAAGAAGGAGGGCGAGAGGCTCTTCCGGAGCAACATCCGCCAGTCACTCGGCATCACCCCGGTCAACCAGGAGATCACCGACACCCTGCTCACCAACCCGAGCCACTTCTTCTACCTCAACAACGGCATCACCGTCCTGTGCGAACGGATCGTCAAGGGGGTGCGCAGCTCCATGGAGGTGGGGGGCAGCGGAGACTTCGAGCTGACCGGGGTGAGCATCGTCAACGGCGCGCAGACCGTCGCCGCGATCGCCCGTGCCATGGAACAGGACCCCCAGCAGACCGCACGGGCCTACGTCGGGATCAAGCTGATCTCCCTGGAAGGCTGCCCACCGGACTTCGCGGAACTGGTCACGCAGGGCACGAACACGCAGAACGAGGTGAAACCGCAGGACTTCGTCGCCCTGGACCCGCTCCAGCGCGGCCTGCGCGACGACTTCTACACCCTTCTCGACAAGACCTACGTCATCAAACGCGGGGAGATGGCGCCGCCCCCGGGCGAAGGCTGCACCGTGATCGAGGCCGCGCAGGCGCTGGCCTGCGCACAGCCCAAAGCCGAATTGGTCGCCCGGATCAAGAAGAACCCCGACCTGCTCTGGGACGAGCATCAGGGCGTCTACGCCGCGCTCTTCGGCAAGGGCAGGAGAGCGGTTCAGGCGATGCGGGTGTGGAGCGACGTGCTCCTCCTCCGCACGATCAAGGAGCAGCTCGGCAGAGAACGGGCGAAGCGCGAGGGCAGGGCACAGGCCGTCGCGGAACGGGGAGACCTGCTCACCGCGCACGTCATCTTCCAGTGGCTGGCCTCCGAACGTTCCACCGACTCCGACCGGGAGCACGACTGGCACACCGTCATCGAGGACCTGCCCAAACTGGTCACGACCGTGCTCGACTGGCTGACCCACCACGTCGACGCGGAGTTCACCAAGAACAGCTTCATCCAGAGCACCTTCACCAGCCCCGAACGCTGCTCCCTCCTCACCGAACGCGTCCTGGCGAGCCTGCACGACGGCGGTGAGATCCCCGAACTCCCCGACACCTACCGGCCGCCCGCGAAAACCGGCAAACGCAGGCCGAAAGCCGTGGCCACCCTCCTCGACAGCGGACGCATCCCATCGGGAACCTCCCTGGTGTTCCAGGCCCAGACCGGCCCCGAACGCCGCACACTCGCCGCGTGGCTGCAACAGGACGCCCGGCGCGGCCGAGCGGTCTGGAACAGCGGCAGCCGGTCCAAACCCCTGATCTGGGAGGCCGACGGGAAACGCTACTCACCCAGCGGACTGGTCCAGCACATGCTCGACCTGGCCAGCAGGGAACGCAAGGACCGGCCGCTCCAGGGAACCACCCGCTGGTTCGTTCCCGGTGAGGGCTCCCTCGCCGACCTGGCCGAGCAGGTGCGTCGCGAGGACGAGGAGAACTGACCGCCTCGGCGCCGCGTTTTGCGCAGTCAGGATGCGTCTCGGTGGGCGGACCCCCTGCGGCGGTCGAACGTGGTCTCCCGTGACCCGTGCTTCCTAGCACGGTTGTCGTCCTCCCCGCCGTCACGCACCGCCGCGTCGAACTGGCTGTCGACGACCTCGGGGACTGCGCCGTAGCGCCCGGTCAGGTACCACAGCATCGGGTTCTCGTCGCTACCCTCTTCCTCCTCGTACTCGGCCAGGGAGAAGAGTTGGGTCGCCCCGTGCTGGTCCTTCTCGGTGAACCAGATCTCCTCGCGCCCGAGCACGTCCCTGCCGCGAATCCACCCCAGCAGTGCGGCGTCGTGGCTGGAGAACAGGAGTTGCGCGCGCCGGGGGTTGGTCTCCGGGTCTTTGAAAAGCTCAATGATCTTGGTCGACAGCAGGGGATGCAGGTTGGCGTCCAGTACGTCGACGACCATGAGGGACCCCGTGCGCAGAGCGGAGATGACCTGGTATCCCAGGTTTAACAGGGCGATCGTGCCCTGCGACTGCTGCCGGATGCCGAGAGGCCGGACGCTGCTGTCCGCCGAACGGTGGTGGAAGAGCAGATCCACCCGGTCGAGCGTCCGGATTCGATGGCGGCGAAGAACCTCCGGAGCGTCGGCGTACCGCTCCTCCACCTCGGCGATCTCGCTCTCGGTGGGGCGGTGTCGTTTGAGTTCCAGGCGCTCGATTCCGGTGTCGGCCGCACGCAGCAGTTCCTCCAGCTTCGGAAGCCACCGTTCATCCGTGCTGCGAAGCCGACGCAGCAGCAGTTGCGCCCCATGCCATAGTCCGGGGTCGGTGGAGCGAAACCTGAGGCGCTGCGCGAACCAGTCGTACACCGGTCGGACGACGTGCTGTTTGGAACGGGCCGCCACCGTCAGGAAGAGGGTGTTGTCGTCGGTGATCTCCTCGACCTGGGTCACCGAGTCGGGAAGATCCGGCCCGAAGCGGTAGCCGTCCGCGTCGCGTTCGAAGACGACCTGCTTCCCGTCCAGGGGATAGCAGTACAGCCACTCCTCGACCACCCGCACGTCGTCGATCGCGAAGCCGTAGGTGTAGCGCAGGCCGTTGGTCCACAGGTCCACGACGTAGCTGGACGGTTCCGCCAGACTTCGCGAATCCAGGGTGAAGGGGTCCCGCTCGATTCCGGCGTCCGGCTCGTGGTCGGCCATCGACGTGCGCACCATGTGCTGCATGAACCCCAGCGCGTTCAGGACGTTGCTCTTGCCGGAGGCGTTCGAGCCGAAGATCCCTGCCACCCGCAGTGACTCGGGCTCCACCGGGTCGGGGCCTTCGGGCGCATCCTGCGCGGGGACCAGCAGGAGTTGCTGCTCCTCCTTCAGGGATCGGTGGTTGGCGGCCCGGAAACTCAGCAGCATGTGCCGCATCCCCTTCCCAGTCCGCTCCCGCCGTCGACATCCGACCGTGAGGATTCGGAACTCGGCGTAGTCACGGTGACCGGATGGTTTTTGTTCCTTTTCGCGCTTTCTCAAATTTTCTCGAATTGAGAACCGTACCGACAGCCTATAGATCACCTTTGGCGGCCCGGCTCCCGGCTCGCGCGGACGAACTGCCAGCTCCCCGCCCAAGGTCCTCGGACTGCGGGAAATCCCGCCCGGCCCGACCGTGCGATTGGCCATACTGGAGAGGACCCCAGCAGCGCCACGCCCCCGGGAGCCGCCCCGTGAGTCACGCCCCCGCCTACTTCGAATCCGCCTTCGAAAACACGATCGTTGCGGAGCTGGTGAAACACAGCGGCTGGCGGGCCGTGCCCGAGGACGGCGGCTACGACCCCGAGCGCGCCATCGACACCACGCGGCTCTTCGAGTTCCTCGGCCGACCCTCCCAACGCGACCAGGTCGAGCGGCTCACCGACCGCTACGGCGGAGTCGAGGAGTTCCAGAGAGGCTTCCTGCGCAGACTCACCGACCAGCTCGACCGGTACGGCACCCTGCACGTGCTGCGCAACGGGGTCAGGGACCAGGGAGTGGAGATCGCACTCGCCCACTTCAAACCCGAAGGGGCCGAAGCCGTCGACGCCCTGGCGCACTACGAGGAGAACATCCTCAGCGTCACCCCGCAACTCCACTACTCCACCCGCAACCGCAACTCCCTCGACCTGGTGTTCTTCGTCAACGGGCTGCCGGTGGCCACCGCCGAGCTGAAGAACCCGCCGACCGGGCAGACCGTCGCCCACGCCATGCGCCAGTACCGCGACGACCGCGACCCCCGCGAGACGCTGTTCGCGGGCCGCGCGCTCGTGCACTTCGCCGTGGACACCGACGAGGTGTACACGACCACCCGGCTGGCCCGCCGCGACACCGTGTTCCTGCCCTTCAACCAGGGCTCCAACGGCCCCAACGCGCCCGGAGGCAAGGGCAACCGCAGGGCCGTCCCCAAACGGGAGGGCGGCTACCCCACCGCCTACCTGTGGCGCGAGGTGCTGCGGCGGGACAACTTCATGGAGATCCTGGAGCGCTTCCTCGCGGAGAAGAAGACCGACCGCGGCACAGAACTGATCTTCCCCCGCTACCACCAGTGGCACGCCGTGCGCACCCTCGCCGACCACGTCCAACGCCACGGCAGCGGCGAGAAGTACCTCGTCCAGCACTCCGCGGGCTCCGGCAAGTCCAACACCATCGCCTGGCTCGCGCTGCGCCTGCTCGACCTGCACACCCTCGCCGACCCCCGGAAACTGGAAGGACGCGCCCGCGAACTCGGCCCCGCCACGCCCGTCTTCGACAAGATCCTCGTCGTCACCGACCGGACCGTCCTGGACGACCAGCTCAGGAAGACCGTGGAGGGCTTCGTACGCACCCCCGGCGCCTTCAGGGCCATCACCGGTGAGGGCGGCAGCAAGTCCGCCGAGCTGGCGGCGGCACTCAAGGACTCCACCACCCGGGTCCTCACCGTCACCGTGCAGACCTTCCCCTACGCGCTCAAACTCCTCCAGGATCTGCCCGAGAAGCGGTGCGCGATCCTGGCCGACGAGGCGCACTCCTCGCAGAGCGGCGACACCTCGGACCAGTTGCGCAGGGCGCTGGACGCCATGGAACGGAACGCGGCCGACGACCGAGCTGAAGACGACGGAGTGCCCGAAGCCGCCGAGCAGCTCGGCGAGCGCGACCACCCCAACCTGTCCTTCTTCGCCTTCACCGCCACCCCCAAGACCAAAACCCTCAACCTGTTCGGGGTCAGACGCGACGACGGCACGCGCGGCCCCTTCCACCTGTACTCGATGCGGCAGGCCATCGAAGAGGGCTTCATCCTCGACGTGCTCGGCCGCTACATCACCTACGACCGCAGCTTCCGACTGGTCAACGAAGCCGTGTTCGACGACGACCCCGAAGTCGACAAGAAGCGGGCCAAGGCCGCGCTGATGCGGATGGTAGACCTCAGCGACACCCGCATCACCGAACTCGCCGACCTGATCGTCCGACACTTCCACCGCTACATCGCCCCGCAGATGGGCGGACGCTCCAAAGCCATGGTCGTCACCGGCGGCCGGGAGCACGCGGTGCGGCTGCACCGCGCCATCGAACGCCGCCGCAAGCGGCTGGGGTGGGACGACTGCCGCGCGCTCGTCGCGTTCTCCGGTTCGCTCAACCTCGACGGAGAAGACCTCACCGAGGCGGGAATCAACGGGTTCGGGGAGAAGCAGTTGCCCGCACGGTTCGGCTACACCAGGGCCGACGACCCCCACGCCGTCACCAACCAGCAGGACGAGTACCGCATCCTCGTCGTCGCCGACAAGTACCAGACCGGCTTCGACCAGCCGTTGCTCACCGCGATGTACGTGGACAAGCGGCTCGGCGGCGTGCAGGCGGTGCAGACGCTGTCGCGCCTCAACCGCACCCACCCCCTCAAGGACGCCAACGACCTGTTCGTCCTGGACTTCCGCAACACCGCCGACGAGATCACCGCCGCGTTCCAGGACTACTACACCACCACGCTCGCCGACGAGACCGACCCGAACGCCCTCTACGACAAGCACACCGAACTCCTGGGCTTCGGTGTCCTCGACCGCGACGAGATCGCCGAGTTCGACCGCTGCTGCCTGCCCGGCGAGGACACGCCCCCGCACCAGGACATGATTCGGCTGACCGGGCCGGCGCTGCACCGCTACGAGGAACTGCTCGACTCCGACCCCAAAAACGCCGAGGCGTTCCGCGGCGGCCTCGACGGCTACCAGCGCGCCTACGGGTTCCTGCAACTTCTCGCTCGATGGGTGCGACAGGACGAGGAGTTGCGCGGTCTCTACCGTTTCGGCAAGGTGCTGCTCAAACGGCTGCCGCGTCGCCCCGAAGAACGCGGGGTGGACCTGTCCGGGACCGAGGTCGCCGAGTACCGCGCCTACAAGACCTCCGAGAGCGCACTGAAACTCGACGGAGACCAGTCCAGCCGCCTCGGCGGGACTACCGTCGGTGAGAGCGCCCCTGCCGGTGAGGCCACCGTCGAGACCGGACGGCTTTCCGACATCATCGACGAGATCAACGAACGCTTCGGGGTCGGCCTGCGCGCCGAACACCTCGACGACCCCATCGCCGAGGTGGGCGAGCGCAGCCCGCATCTGAAACGGGCGGCGGGCAAGGCCACCCCCGAGGAGTTCCGGCGCCTGTTCGTCGAGGAGTTCCGCCCCGACTTCCTGAAGAAGGTCCGCAACCCCGAGGACATCGAACTCTTCCGCGCCTACAACGACAACCGGGACCTGCGCGACGTCATCGACTCCGAAGCGGCCCGGCGGGCGCAGAAGGACTGGGGAACGGCCGCCTGACCAGTATCCCCAACGACACCGGCACAGAAACGGAGCCGTGCGCGTGACCGACGGGCGCGTCATCGCTGACAGGTACGAACTCACGGTGCCCCTCGGCCGAGGCGGCATGGGCCAGGTATGGGAGGCCTACGACCGCCGCCTCGACCGCAGGGTCGCGGTCAAACTGCTCAACCGTGACCTCCTCTCCGACTCCGGAGACGGCGACGAGGTCGGTGAGAAGCGGTTCCGCCGCGAGAGCCAGGCCACGGCCCGGGTCGAGCACCCCGGTGTGCCCGCCGTCTACGACGTGGGCTCCCACGAGGACACGCTGTACCTGGCGATGCAGTTCGTCGAGGGGCACCTGCTGGGCGACGTGATCGCCGAGGAGGCGCCTCTGCCCGTGTCGTGGGCGGCGGCGATCGCGGCGCAGCTCGCGTCCATCCTGTCCGCCGCGCACGAGCGCGCACTCGTCCACCGCGACCTCAAGCCGTCCAACGTCATCCTGTGTCCCGACGGCTCGGTCAAACTGTTGGACTTCGGCATCGCCGCCGTACTCGACGCCAAGACCCGGCTGACGCGGGGCGCGACCCCCGGCACGCCGCTGTACATGGCCCCCGAACAGATCGAGGACCGGCCCGCGACCCCGCGCAGCGACCTGTACGCGCTGGGCTGCCTACTCCACGAACTGCTGACCGGGGAGCCGCCCTTCACCGGGACGCTGCCCTCGGTCACCTACCAGCACGTCCACACCGCGCCCGAACCACTGGACGCGCTCCGTGACGACGTTCCCGAAGCACTCACCGGCCTGGTGGCCGAACTGCTGGCCAAACGGCCCGAAGACCGCCCGGCCGACGCGCGCGAGGTGTACGGACGGCTGGTTCCGCTGCTGCCCGCCCCCAGTGGTACGACCGAACCCGGAGGGTACGACCCGACACGGCCCTACCGGGAGCCGATGGCGCCGCCTCCGGTGCGAACCGCACCCCGCCAGCGCGACGGCGCCGTGCGCTCACGTCCCCGAGGCGACTCCCGGGAACGGATCGACGTGGCGGCGCTACGGGCCGAAGCGGAACGGCTCCGGGCCGCCGAACGCTACACGCAGGCCGGTGACGTCCTCGACCGGCTGCTCGACGGCGCGGACGACCTCCCCGAGAACGAGCGGCTGGGGCTGATGTGGCGGCGGGCCGGGTTGGCGATGAGCGCGCGGGACCACCGCGACGCGCTGCGACGCTACCGGGCGCTGCTGCCTCGGGCGGTCGACCACTTCGGGGAGGGCAGCGAACCGGTCGTCGACTGCCGCCGCCAGATCGTGGACTGCCTCGCTTTGCTCGGGCAGTTCACCGACGCCGCCGACGAACTGCGGACCCTCTACCGGGACCACTACGCGGCCCAGCCGTACGACCGGGAAGCACTGGAGGTCGGCAGGCGCATCGGCGCCATCCTCGCGGCGGCGCGCCACCACGAGCAGGCCGAGCGGTGGCTGCGCGGCCAGGCCGACCGGGCGGCCGAGGCGTTGGGGCTCGACGACAACCTCAGCAGGGGAATCATCGCCGACTGGATACGGGTCCGGGACGCGTTGGAGGAAACACCACGCGACTGACTGAGGTATGAGTGTTCGCTTCTGCGGTGGGCACGGGGTCTTCGCGGAGAACCCGGAGAAAGGCGAGGCATTCCACCCCGGCCGTCCAGGGGGGTACCACGGGCTGGCCGTGCCTGGTCGAGGCGCTCTGGCGCCGAGTCCGGGCGCGCCCTGCGGGCGGATCGGCCGAAAGAACGCCGGCCACCCCAGGGGGCAGCACCCTGGGGGGCGGGATTGTCGTCGAAGGTGCGGGTGGGCGAGCCGTGTCCGGACTCGGCGTCGGGGCGCCTCGACCGGCCACTGGCAGTCGGTGGTGGCCCGCTTCTGGAGGTTTTTTGTGGAATACCTCACCTCGCCAGGAATGGCGGTGCAACCGTATTCGCCGCGGAATCCGACCATCAAACCTCGATGAGTTTCAGCATCCATGCCCCAGGCTCCTCAGGATCAATTCCGCCCACCAGCGGTCACTCCAGACAACTTGTGTCACTTGGTGCCGCGAATTCAACACCGGATCCGGTAAATCGTGCTGGTCGTATTTTGTGGTGTATTGACAATGCTTGTCGGCGTTGGAAGACTCCGGGTGGGCGATCAGAATATTTCATGCCCAGTCGTGCCCCAGGGAGCCAACCATGGATACCGTGACAATCACGGCCGCAGGACAAGAGTCCGTTATCGACATTCCCCTGCCCACCGAAGCCTGGCACGAGACCGTGGACGAGTCGGTCCAGTTCGAAGTGCAGCAGGCGTCCCTCGCTGAAGGCCACTTCGGAACCAACTTCCGTCGCTGCTGATCGCTGAGGGCGGCGGACGGTGCCTCGCAAAGCGAGGTGTCGTACGCCGTCCTAGGCATGGAACCGGCTTCATCGGTGCCAATGGGTCCGACCCGACATGCGGGGAGCGATGGGATTAGCGGGTGACGTAAGTTTTGTGCTGGCCAAGGCGAAGCAGGCCAGGCGCCGACGAATATCACCAGGACTGACGGAGGACAAGCATGTCCTCAAGATGCTTCTCCGTGATGGCATCGTGGTCATTCCACAGTTTTTGGATATCGAGACCGTGCGCGCCATCGCAGAAGAGACGCACAGCAGTACGGATCTGCTGGCCGATGCCCTACACCCAGACATTGTGAAGCGGAACGCGCGGCGGTTGCTTCTCAATCCGCGCAAACATGTCCCCAGTTCGGTGCGGGTATTCGACGACGGGCGGATCCGGAACCTAGCGAGAGCGTACCTTTCGCCCGAAGCGGTGCCCGACAGGGAGGCAGTCCAGGTCAAGAAGGGAGTCGGAGAGCAGAGTATTGTCGATTTTTACCACATCGACGAGTGGCGTCCGCTGCTCTCCGTCTTCTTTTACCTGACGGACGTCGGCTCCGATAACGCCCCGATGGAATACCTTGTCGGCAGTCACCGTGGGGCTCTGTGGAGAGCCCGACTCGAACAGGACTTTTTTGAGTACTACCGCAAGGATGCTCAGGGCCGATACGCCAATGAGGAGAGCGCGTATGCTGGCTGCATACTTCCGACACAGGCGAGGCGCCTTCGTGAGCGCTATAAATGGCGATCGATGTCCTGCGAGGGCGCGGCGGGCACCCTGGTCATCTTCGACAACCTCGGTCTGCATAGAGCCCGGCCGCTGAAGGCTGGCACACGACTGCTGCTGTCGGCGTACTGGCAGTTGCCGGACGGAGATATGGAGTGAACGGGCCGGATGGCTTGGACATTCCCAATGACGGCCAGTGACGTGAGCAGCGTGCTGGCGTAGATGCAGCGCCCGACAGGAGCGGACTGACATGGGGACCACCGAATCTCACGACTCGGACGGACAACTCCGGCAGAAGCTGATCAACCGGATCACTCGCCGAGCATGGCTCGACAAGGATTTCCGGCAGCTTCTCATCGATGATCCGCAGGCGGCAGTGCTGACAGAGTTTGGCGAGATTCCCGCCTTGATCCGAGGTTTCACGGTCCGCCCCGCGCCGGTCGATCGGGCAGCCCTGCGCCCCTTGGAAGGACGTCGGACTCTGCGTATCAAGCCGAAGCCCGGCGGTCGCCCGATTAGCGTCGTGCTGCGCCACTTCCTTGGTGACCAGGAGCTGATCGTTGTCCTCTACACTCGGCGGTGCGCCTTCAGTTGCTCCTTCTGCACCCTGCCGTCAGCCGGGGCGATCACGGACGTGAAGACGGAGGAGATAGCGGCCCAGTTTGGAGCAGTGAACGACTTCGTCCGGGCGAAGGCGAAAGGCGACGTCACACGGGTCGCCCTCGGCAATGAGGGTTCCATACTCGACGAACGCAC
Source organism: Thermobifida halotolerans (assembly GCF_003574835.2). Lineage (NCBI taxonomy): Bacteria > Bacillati > Actinomycetota > Actinomycetes > Streptosporangiales > Nocardiopsidaceae > Thermobifida > Thermobifida halotolerans. Next base: position 4,899,910 of record NZ_CP063196.1, read on the forward strand.
CCTCCCCGTGGACCAGTTGCACATGGTGATGGCTGCGGCGCGCAGCCTGCCCGGAGTCCGGGAGATCGTCCTGGAGACCAGACCTGAATTCGTCACCTCCACGGTGCTCGATACGGTCGACTCGCTCAGGGGCGACTGTTCCGTGACACTGAAGATCGGCTTGGAAAGCAGTGACGGCCATCTACGGAACGGCATCCTGGGAAAGCGCATGTCCTTGCTGGATTTCGAGGACGCCGTGCGCCGCGCGGGCACATTCGGCTATGCGCTGGAAAGCTACGTCCTGCTCAAATCGCATCCGCACCACAGTGACACGCAGGCGCGACAGGAGACCATCAAGACATGTGAGTACGTCAAACAGGTGTGTGCGGAACACACGGTTCCGCTGACCCTGCGCGTCAACTCCATGTACATGGCCGCCGGTTCGCGGTGGGCTTCCGAGGCCGAAGCCGCCGGGTGGCACCCGCCGTCGGTCTTTGACGTGGCAGAGGTGATGTGGGCAGTCCGAACGGACCAGGTACGTGTCTTCGCCGGTGTCTCCGAGGAGGGTCTGGCCACCCAGAACGGGCACTTCGTCGCCCGCGACGACTTCGAGCCGTGGGCACTGGACGCTCTGGTGAAATACAACGCGACCGGTGACCTGGAGTACCTGAGGCAGGTCGCCCTCTTCAGAGATCAACGGTTCGGAGGCGACGCTTGACAACAAAACCGAACCCCGATCACCGGGGCCGCTTCGACGGTCACCTCAAAGACATGGGAGCGGTACCGCCGAGCCTCTTCCAAGACCTGCGCGATCGAGTCAACTCATCGGTCTGCGAGTGGCCACAAACCGGTACGAAATTCACGCAGGCCATCAGCGGCCTGGACAACATCGCACTCCTGTTCCCAGCGAATTATCCGGCATCACATCTGGACTCTCGACCCACCGAACAGTGGAGTCACTGGCAAGACTGCGTATCGCCGCTGATCGGCTTCGTTGCCGCTCGGCTCCGTCTCGGCGCCTACGAGCCGGCGAAAGTACTTCTCTCCCGGCTCCGGGCCGGTGCTGTGATCGCCGAGCACATCGATCTGAACCCGTCCTCGCAGGTGCCCCACAAGGTCCACATTCCGATCATCACGTCTCCTCTCGTGGCATTCACCGTGGAGGACGACGAGTACCACCTGCGACCCGGCCGGGCATACGAGCTGAACAACCTGCGAAGGCACGCTGTCTACAACCGTGGGGAGACCGACCGCATACATCTGATCATCGAGGTGTATCCCACCTCCGGGGCGAGCCGTCCGGCCCAATAGCGCGATGGAAGTGAGACTCGCGCCGGACGTGGACATCTTCATGGTGGACCGGACGCTGCTCCTGCACCGCCAAGGCCGCGCGTTTGTCCGGATCCCCGCGACGCCATCCGCACTGACCGCCGCAGCCCGTCTCAGCGGTGTCCCGTCGTGTCCGGCACCAGACATCAGCTCCACCGGCGGCAGTGGGAGGGCAGGGGCGATGGTCACCTCGGTACTCGACAAGGCGGGCCTGCTCGAATGGGGACCAAGGCCGAGCGGAGTCTCGAACTCCCCGCAGAACACCAAGGACAGCGCGCCTCGGTTCGGTCGAGCGTGCATCAAGCGGATGCGCATCAGCGGCAGCGACGCGCAAGCCTCAGAACCTGTCGTTTTCGTGGTGGAGAGCTGGGCCGATCTGGCGCTGTTCGATCCGTCAGCCGTTCCCGTCGGCAGACCGTGGGCCGTCTGCCGCGTTCGGGCCGGTACCGTGCAGATCTCCTCGCTGCTCCAACTACCCGAACCCACCATGTGCTGGGAGTGCCTGCTCGGCCGTCTACTCGGCCACGACGATCTACTCCGTGCGATCTGGCCCCGTCTCTCCAGCGGTGCCTGTGTGCGACTGACCGCCGGGGGCATGCCATCGGAAGAAACCATGAGGCTGGTCCGATCCGCACTGCGATCGGTCACCGCCGATGCGTGTCCTGGCATCCTGCGCCTGGACGTCGGAGAGGAAGCCTCCGCGTTCCTCCCCGTTTCACCGTACGCCACCTGTCGGCACGGTCACCGATACGACAGGAGTTGGCGGTCGTCGGCCGGACCTGGGAGCTGTGCCGACCCGACCAAGGGACTGACGCGGGCGCGCCTGCGGTTGGAACCGTTGACCGGGCCGGTCACCGGACTGATCGAGCCAGCACGGACCGTCGCGGACCTGGATCTGCCGATCCATGTGGCCACTGTGCGCTACGCCGACGCCAGCGGTGAGGGCTCGACCGTAGCGGTGCACCCGGACGGATCGATCACTCATGACTCAAGACTGCGAAGGGAGGCGTTCGGCAGCGGCCTGACAGCGGAGCAAGCCAGAGTTCGCGCTGGTCTCGAAGGTCTGGAACGGTACTGCTCCGTACAGCAGGCGCACGATCCTCTTCTCCTTCGTGAGAGAAGTCTGGCAGACCAGGCGCACCTGTGTCCGGAGCGGAACATCGTCGTGCCAGCCGGCCCGGACCTCGGGTGCTGCGCCGAGCAGGAATGGGTTCTGTGTACCCCTCTGGAAGGCATGTCGGCCGTCGCGGTTCCGGCGGCGATGTGTTTCCATCGAGCGGCGCGTCCAGCGATCTCCGGAGGCACTGGAATGGCGCTGGGGGAGACGCCCGAGGACGCCGTTGTCACGGGCTTCCTGGAATATCTGGAGCGGGAGGCGGTCAACAGGTGGTGGCGGCAAGGGCCGGGGGCCGATCGGATCCGCCTTGACCTGGTCGCGGACGAACTCGTGGAAATCATGGTGTCGTACCACCGGGAGCGTGGGAGATCACTGTTCGCGCTCCGGGTGCCGCCGCCGATGCCGGGCATCGAGGCTGTTGTCGCCGTGTCCAGCCTGTCGCAACGCGGATTTCCCCTACTGGGCATGGGGGCGGGCTTCACGTTGACGACAGCGGCGGCAAAGGCCCTGCGCGAGGTAGGTCAGGCACTCGCCTTCGAGCAAGCCGAAAGGCGGAAGTGGGCCTCGGTCCCACACTCGGCTGTGCGATGGCTCGCCGATCAGGCCACGGCCCCGTTCAGCATGTCGGATGACGGGGGAAGCACAGTGCCCCCGGCTACGGACGGACTGACCCGCGTGACCAACCTGTCGCGGGCAGTTGGTAGAACGCCTCTCATTCTCAACTACCAGCGACCCGAGGTGCCGTTCCCCTGCGTCCGTGTTCTGGTCCCCTCGGCGCTCGGCGACGAATCAGTTCCGTGTCGCGCGGCACCAGGGAGCGGAAGGGGAGAACTACCGTGGTGAAGTCCCCGGAGGTCTTCGTCATCGGCTCCTCCCGGGCCGGTACGAGCACCCTGCGCACCTACTTCGATGAGCACCCTCAACTGTTCGTGCCCGAAGTCCTGGAGCCTCGCTACCACGCAGTTGACACCCGTGAGGCACTCCGCGGCCCGGGGGACGAGGAGATGGCCGCCGGGATGGTCGCTTCACGCGACGACTACCTGGGCCTCTTCCAGGAGTGTGCGCCGCATCAGCGTGGCGTGGAGGTCACACCGGCCTATCTGTCGTCGCGGTGTGCTGCGGAATCCATTCGGCGGACCGCTCCGGAGGCGCAGATCATCGCGATCCTTCGGCATCCGGTCGAGCGGGCGTTCTCCAGCTTTCGGCTTGAGCGACTGGAAGGCACGGAGCCGGAGAGCGATTTCAGCCGGGCGCTTGACCTGGAGGCGCAACGACGCGCCTCAGGGTGGGGTTACGTTTGGCGTTACCGTGAGCGCGGCTTCTACGGCAGACACCTGCTGCGGTACTTTCAGACCTTTGCTCCACACCAACTGCTGGTCCTTCTGTACGACGACTGGAAGCGCGATGGCGGACACCATGTGCTTGCGGCCATCTCCGACTTTCTTGGCGTGGAGCCCTTCGGACTGACCGGACCCGCCCGGGTGGAGAACTCCGCCTCACCCGAGCGCTTCAGAGCCCGAGGGCTCACGCCGCCGGAGTTGGACTCCGCCACTGCCCTGAAACTGCGCGATTCGTACGAATCGGACTTCGACACTCTGGAGACACTGATCCGCCGGGACCTGACGGTCTGGCGCGAATGGTCCCCGTCAGGAGCCAACGCTTAGCTTCGTCCACACCGTACGAGAAGTGTCGAAACGTGTGTGCGAGGGAGCACCGAGGCGGACGGGCTTCTCCGCGCACGGCAGGGTCCGGCCAGTTCCCTTCCTTTGGTCGAGAACACGGTCCAGCGCACGGACCCGGTCCCGCGAGGCACACCGCTTCCAGCCCCACCCAGCACCGTCAGATCTGGGGTGGGCACTCCACGTGGCACAGGCTCAGGCCGTCCGTGAGCGTGAGTTCCACCGCTTTGGTGATCAACAGCCGGAACTCGTTGGCCCGGCCGCCTTGCAGGACGGGGGCGACGGTGTAGTAGGGGTTGTAGAGAGACGCTATGCCCAGCAGGTGACGGACCAGGATGGACGGGTTGTCCTCTGCGGCGGCCTTGGCCACCTTCTCCGGGAACTCGAACAGCCTGAGGAGCAGCAGCGCCTCCTGGGCGTCGACAGAGAAGGATGTGATATCGGCGGCCTTGGGGAGGGCTCTGCCGTAGCGGCGCAGAATCGACCGGGCGCGTACGGCGGAGTACACCACGTAGGGACCGCCGGACTTCTCGAACTCGGCGATCACCGGGGCCAGGTCCTCCTGGGGGATGGGCACAGTGCCCTTCATGTCCTTCTTCAGGTCGTTGAAGAACACCGCCCCGACCGCGAGCTGCTGTGCCGCCTGTTCGACCTCGGCGGCACTCATGTCACTGCCGTCGGCGGTCTTGGCCCGGTAGTGCCGCACCGATTCGGCCAACAAGTCGGTGACACTGGCCACGCTGTCGCGGCTGGAGAGCTTTTTGCCGGTCTTCGCGTCGACGTAGAAGCCGAAGTAGATATGCCGGAAGTCCACCTGCCCGGGTCGCACCAGACCGAGGACCTCGGCGGCCTGGAAGAGCCGGGAGAAGTGCACGCGCTGTTCCTGGCCGACGACGTAGACGATGTCGGTGGGGTCGAAGATGTCCCGGCGCATCCGGATCGCACCCACGTCGCGGGTGGCGTAGATGCTGCGTCCGTCGGAGCGCCGCACGACCAGGCGCTCCCCTCCCGGAAGAGGCACCACGATGGCCCCCAGGTCCTTGGCGAGCTGGGTAGCTGCCTGATCCCGGGCTTCAGCGGTCGTCTTCTCAGCCTCGACCAGCCGGTCGAGTCTGGCGATCTCCTCGTCGACCATGTCCTGGGTGAGCCGGTAGGCGCGCCCGTCCTGGATGGCCTGGTCCACCACCTGGTTGCCGGCGTCGGCGTAGAAGCTCTCACCCATGGTGAAGTCGATGTCGATGTCCAGCGCCCGATAGAAGGACCGGAAGTCGTCCAGGCTCCAGCCGACCATGCGTTCCCACAGGGCGACCTCTTCGGCGTCGCCCTCCTCCAGTTTCTGGAAGCGGGCGTCCGAAGCGGCCACGAACTCCTCGTGGGCGTTCTTCAGTTCCTCGGCGGTGGTCAGGCCGGGGAAGTAGGTGGCGATGACCTCACGGTCGGTTTCCGGTGCGGCGTCCAGGTCGACGCCTGCCTCGACAGTGCGTTCGAGGGAGCGCCGGATGGCGTAGATCGCCAGAAGCCGCTCGTTGTCGTCCATGGAGGCGGGGAACAAGTCATGGAAGCGGCGGTAGCCCTCCAGCATGAAGCCGAAACCACCGAAGTCGTTGATGTGGTTGACCCGGTAGACGAGTGCGCCGCATGCCTCGTACAGGTTGGCCAGTACGTGGCCGATCATGGTGGAGCGCAGGTGACCGGCGTGCAGTGTCTTGGCGACGTTGGGCGAGGAGTAGTCCACCACGTAGGTGCGGTCGGCCTGGCTGTCGTTCAGTCCGAACCGGTGGTCCAGGTCGACAACGGCCTGGACGCTGCTGAGGAACCAGGAGTCGGCCAGACGGACGTTGACGTAGATGCCCTTGTGCGTCACCTCGGCGACCGCGTCGCTCAACTCGGGGCCGCGCATGGCCTCGACGATCCATGGGACGTGCGAGGCGATGTACTCCTTGGCACCGACTTCCTTGAGCAGGCCGGTCACCCGGATCGCGATGTCAGCGCCCATCTTCGCGCGATCGAGGATGTCGAGTTCCCAGAGCAGCTCGGTGCGTCCCGAGCGTTCCCGCAGCGCACGGGTGATACGAGCTTTGAGGTCGGCCAGTGGGTAATCCGTCGCGGCCGGGGGAGTGGAGACCTGCCACCGCTCCTTGACGGAGTCGCGGAGCGCTTCCACCTCGTGCCTACGGGTTTCGTTCAGCTTGGCCAACTCGTTCATAAGGATCGGTTCTAGTGTCCTGGAAGTAGTCGTATCGGGTGAGTGTGTGGCCTGATGCTCGCCTGCGCCGCATCGGGAACCGAATTCCGGCCGGAGACACGGACCGCACACGGCTGGTACCGGTTGTCTTCACGAAGGGCGGTGACCCGGGGGTCAGCGGCGGTGCCGACGGCGAGAATCACTCGTCCGGCGGCGTGCCGCCCAGCCAGTCTGAAGAGACACTGCGTGGATCGGCACCTTCGAGGCGGTTCTAGGGCTTCGGCTTCTGAGCGTACCCTAGTGCTCCGGCCGCACAGGTTTGCCGGGGTGGTGGTGACGGCGGGCGGCGGTTGGACAGGCGGTGACTTTCCGCCCCGAAAGAGCGGCTTCGTGAACCCGGCACGCACCGCCTCACGCCGGAGCGGGGCGCGGACGGCGGGGCGGACGCCACAGGCGGACCGTCCACCACAGCAGGGCCGCCGTCGGCAACAGGGTCAGCGCGTGCCAGGGCAGCCGCCACCACGGGGAGACGGTGGCGGCGGGGGCGGCGGGGACGTGCGCGGGCACGGCGGGCGTCGTGGCCAGCGCCCACATCAGGAAAGCGTCGCCCACCGGCAGCACGCCGCCCAGGTAGCGGCGCTCGCCTCCCCACTCCACCGCCATGCCGGCGGCCTCGGCGAGACCGGTGAGCGCGGCGGCGGTGGGCGCGTCCCCGGCGAGCACCGCGTCGGCGATGGCGACCGTGCTGGCCGACGCGGACAGCCCGAGGACCAGCGGACCGGAGTCGACGTCTCCGGGGGAGTCGTCGCCCCGGGGGTGTTCGCGCACACCCGGCAGCATCGCGGTGTCGGAGGCGAACAGTTCGCGGAAGACCGTGTAGTCGGCCGCGGCCCACTCGGGGTCGATCTCGAACAGGAAACGCAGCAGCAGCGACTGGGAGGTCGCCCGCGCGCCCTGGAGCACGCGGCCGTCCACGGCGTCCACCCGGTGCGGGATGAGACCGGTCACGGGGTCCAGGCGCGTCCGCACCTGCGTCATCCACGTCCGGAACAGGAGAGCGTAGCGGTCCTCTCCGGCCAGGTGGTCGCGCAGCCGCAGCGCGGCCATGGCCACGACGCTGTCCACCGGCCACGCCTGCCCCGGGTAGGCGGACAGGAACGGGGTGCCGTCCGCGATGGACGTCTCGAACGCGGCGGCCAGCTCCTCGGCGGCGGCGTCGAGTGCGGCCATCTCCTCGGGCGCGGCCCGTGCCCCGCCCGCCGCGGCCACGAGCCGTCCGCGCAGCCAGGTGCTCCACCCCGCGTGGAACACCCCGTGGGCGGGCACGGCGTCGGCGGGAAACGGCGCGGTCCCCTCCGGTGAGGACAGCCGCTCCAGCGTCCAGCGGGCCTCCGCCAGTGCCTCGTCCCGCCGCTCCGGGGCGCGCTGGGCGACCGACAGCCAGGTCAGTCCGTACAGCGCGTGCGTGAAGAAGTAGCCCTCGGGAAACAGCGCCTGCATGTCCGCGCCCGCGCCCCCGTCCAGCGCGCTCCGGACGAACGCCAGGCGGGGCAGCGTGTCGGCGACCACCTCGGCGTCGGTGCGCTCCAGCGGCGACGGGGTGTAGGAGCGGACACTCGTCAGGGTCACGACCCCGGTGACCGCGACGGTCGTCAGGGTCAGCAGCAGCGCCGCGGTGGTGCGCGCGGGGGAGCGGCGGGCGGACTGATCGGGCACCCGCCCAGCATGCCGCGAGTGGGGGTGTGCGCGAAACCGCGGTCCGCGGGACGGCGGCGCCGGACCCTCACTCCTCGGACGAGCCCAGCCGGTGCAGCCAGGACGGGGCGCGGCTCACTCCCGCCACGCCCCGGCGGACCTGGTCGGTGATGCGGCCGAGCACCAGGTTGTTGGCGAGCACGCAGGCCTGGGCGACGCCCTGGGCGCGGCTGGCGCCGTGCGCGATGACCACGGTGCCGTTGAGGCCGAGCAGCACCGCGCCGCCGTAGGACTCGGAGTCGAAGCGCGCCCGCAGTTCGCGCAGGGCCCGGCGCTGGAACAGCGCGCCGAACCGCGCCAGCGGGCTGGAGGTGAGCGCCGCGCGGATCTCCTCGAAGGCGAAGCTCACCGCGCCCTCCACCGACTTCAGCGCCACGTTCCCGGTGAAACCGTCGGTGACGACCACGTCCACGAGTCCGGCGAGCAGGTCGTGTCCCTCGATGTTGCCGCGGAAGTCCAGCCGGGGCTCCTCCGAGGCGTGGGCGGACAGCAGTTCGGCCGCCCGACGGGCCAGCCTGTTGCCCTTGCCCGGTTCGGAGCCGATGGTGAGGATGCCCACGCGCGGTTCCGCGACGCCGTGCCCGATGCGCGCGTAGGCCGCCCCCAGGTGGGCGAACTGCACCAGCATCTCCGGTTTGGCGTCGGCGTTGGCCCCGGCGTCCAGCAGGACCGTCGGTTTGGGGCGGGTGGGCAGCACCAGGGCCAGTGCGGGGCGCAGCACTCCAGGAAGGGTGCGCAGGCGGACCGTGGACGCCGACACCACGCCGCCGGTGGATCCGGCCGAGACCAGTGCGGCGGCGGTGCCCTGGCGGATCAGTTTGCAGCACACCGCGACACTGGACCGCGCCCGCCGCCATGCCGCCAGCGCGCCCTCGTGCATCGCCAGCGCCTCCTCGGCGTGCACGATCGGCAGCTCTCGGGCGGCTCCCTCGGCGGCGACCAGCGGGGTCAGTTCGGGGGTGCGTCCCACCAGGACCAGGCGCAGTCCGTGCTCGCGTACCGCCCGCACCGCTCCCGCGACCACCTCGCCGGGGGCGTGGTCGCCGCCCATCGCGTCCACCGCGATGAGAGGCGGTTGGGCGGAAGAAGACCGCTGGGCGGTGACTGCGCTGCTCATGGGGCTCCTCGTGCGGGTGGAGGGCACGCGGCGGGCCGATCCGGTGCGTCCCCTGGGTCAGGGTATTGCGCATCGCCGGGGCCGTGGTGACGAGGCCACACCTTGGACGAGAAGATCGGTTATACGGTGCGGAACCTGAGAAATCACTGTGTTTCCGAGATATTGCCGCACTCGGAATTCTCACCTCAGAAGGGGATGAATAGTGTAAGAAGCCTGCCGGAATCGGACCCCCGCGAGTGAGAGGGGGGCGACGCAGCCCATGTCGCCCCGTGACCGCGCCGACAAGGTCATAAGCGGGTCCGATATGCGCACACAGTGCGACCGCGATATCACGTTCGGTCGACCGACCGCCGACTCGCGTGATATGTGACACGAGAGGAGACGCGTGAGCTTGACGCACGACATGGCACTGCAGGCGTCCGCCGGCCGCCGGTTCCGTGCCTACACGTCGAAGCACCTCGACGAGCTGACCGCTCGTGCGGGGCTGGGGGACGACGAGCGGCTCGCGATCCGCGCGGTGGCCACCGTGCTGCCGTTCCGAGTCAACTCCTACGTCATCGACGAGCTGATCGACTGGGACGCGGCTCCCGACGACCCCATCTACCGACTCACCTTCCCGCAGGCGGACATGCTCCCCGCCGAGGATGTGGCGAGGATCGCCGACCTGCTGCGCGGCGACGCCCCCCGCAAGGAGATCAACCAGGCCGCCAACGAGGTGCGGGCCAGACTCAATCCGCACCCGGCCGGGCAGATGGAGCTCAACCTGCCCAAGGTCGGCGAGGAGCCGATGCAGGGCGTGCAGCACAAGTACCACGAGACGGTGCTGTTCTTCCCCAAGCAGGGCCAGACCTGCCACTCCTACTGCACGTACTGCTTCCGCTGGGCGCAGTTCGTCGGCGAGCCCGACCTGAAGATGGCCACCGACGAGATCGACCGCCTGGTGGCCTACCTGCACCAGCATCCCGAGGTCACCAGTGTCCTGCTGACCGGCGGCGACCCCATGATCATGGGCGAGGCGGTGCTGTCGCGCTACGTCGAGCCGCTGCTGGGCGTGGAGACCCTGGAGTCCATCCGCATCGGCACCAAGTCGCTGGCCTACTGGCCGCAGCGGTTCGTCACCGACCCCGACGCCGACGACACGCTCCGGCTGTTCGAGCGGGTGGTGGAGTCGGGCAAGAACCTGGCGTTCATGGCGCACTTCTCCCACCCCAGGGAGATGGAGCCCGCGATGGTGCAGGAGGCGGTGCGGCGCATCCGCGGCACCGGAGCGGTGATCCGGACCCAGGCGCCGCTGATCCGCACCATCAACGACGACCCCGCGGTCTGGGCGAGCATGTGGCGCACCCACGTGCGGCAGGGGATGGTCCCCTACTACATGTTCGTGGAGCGCGACACCGGGCCGCAGGACTACTTCGCGGTGCCGCTGGCCGAGGCCTACGAGATCTTCCGCGACGCCTACACCAGCGTCTCGGGGCTGGCGCGGACCGTGCGCGGCCCGTCCATGTCGGCCACCCCCGGCAAGGTGTGCGTGGACGGAGTCACCGAGATCAACGGTGAGAAGGTGTTCATGCTGCACTTCATCCAGGCACGCGACCCCGAACTGGTCAACCGGCCGTTCTTCGCCAAGTACGACGAGAAGGCCGCCTGGCTGTTCGACCTGCAGCCGGCGCTGGGCGCCACCCGTTTCCCCTACGAGGCGGAATCGCCCGGAGACGCCTCAGGGCTGGTCGGCGCCGCCCACCCCTGATCGCCGAGTGCGCGGTTCCGGCTCCCCGCGGAGGAGGAGTCGGGACCGCGCCGCACGCCGGAACGGCCGGACGTGGTGGGACGACGGAACGTCGCGGGCCAGGTCCGCCGCGCCGATCAGACCCGCCTCGTTGCCCAGCGCCGCCCGGACAATGCGCGCCTCGGGGCGGTGGCCGCGTCCGGTGAGCGCGCGCCCGAAGTGGGTGCGCGCCGGAGCGAGCAGCAGTTCGTCGGCCTCGCACACCCCGCCGCCGATGACGAACAGTTCCGGGTCGAAGGCCGAGGCCAGGTTCGCCAGACCCACGCCCAGCCAGGCGCCCATGTCCTCCAGCAGTTCGACGCAGGCGCGGTCGCCCTCGCGGGCCAGTTCGGTCACCAGCGGGCCGGTGATCATGGACGGGTCGCCGTTCACCGCGTCGAGGAGCCGGGAGGCCATCGGGGAGTGCGACGCGGCCAGTTCCCGGGCCTCGCGGGTCAGGGCGTTGCCGCTGGCGTACTGCTCCCAGCAGCCCCGGTTGCCGCACTCGCAGCGGTGTCCGTTGGGCACCACGACCATGTGACCGAACTCTCCGGCCAGACCGTGGCGTCCCCGGCGCAGCGCTCCGTCGATGATGATGCCGCCGCCGATGCCGGTGCCCAGGTTCACCACGACGACGTCGCGCACTCCGCGTCCCGCTCCCATGCGGGTCTCGGCCCAGGCCGCGGCGTTGGCGTCGTTCTCCACGACCACGGGGAGCCCGAGCCGGTCCTGGAGCGCCTCGCGCAGCGGTTCGTCACGCCAGGACAGGTGCGGGGCGAACAGCACGTTGGTGCGCCTTTCGTCGACGAATCCGGCGGCGCCCACACCGACCGCCCTGATCCGGTGGCCGCGGCTCAGTTGTTCGACGACGTCGACGATGGTGTCCTCGACGACCTTGGGGCTCTTGCTCCGGTCCGGCGTCTCGGTGCGCAGCCGTGCCAGGACCCGGCCCGCCGGGGTGACCACGCCCCCCGCGACCTTCGTGCCGCCGATGTCGATTCCGATGACGAGCCCGCGCCGTCGGCGGCCCGTCCCCCGTGTGAAGACCACGCCGTGTGACCCTAGTCGACCTGGGTGACCGGATGGTCACGCCGCTCCGGGACGGCGGGCAGCGCCGCGCGGTCGAGGGCGGAGGCGGCTTCGAGGACGAGGTCGTGGCGTCCGGCGATGAGTTCCTGGAAGCGGATCTTGGCGCGGATGAGCGGGCGGCGCAGCCGCTGGTCACGGCGGATCGCGGCGGAGAGCTTGACCGAGTCCTCGGGGTAGCGCCACCGCGCCCACGGCGAACCGGGGACCGCCAGTCGCACCGCGGCGACGATGCTGATCACGGGGACGAAGACCCCGATGATGCCGCTCCAGATCTTGCCCTTGAGGAGGCTGACCGTCGCGCCCGCGAAGTTGACCAGGATGAGCGAGGCCATTCCGGTCTGCGCGAGCGCGGCGCCCGGTGCGGTGCTCTGGAACTCGCTCCAGCCCACCGGGCGCAGACCGGTCAGCAGCAGTCCGCTCAGGGCGATCGCCACGAACACCGCGTCCACGGAGGTGCGTCCCTGCTCGGTCCAGTACACGTCGCGCAGGTGCAGGATCAGCGCGAACTCGTCCAGCACCAGTGCGGAGCCGAGTCCGAACAGGCCCGCGGCCGTGGCGATGGTCCAGCCGCTCCGGTCGGTGATGAGCAGCCCGGCGACCCCGCCGACCAGCATGAGCGCCACTCCGAAGACGACGTGGTGGATGTGCAGGCCGCCGGGGGTGACATTGCCGGGCCACCACCGGACCTGGGCGCGGATCATCCGCACGCTGAGGCGGATCAGCAGGAACCCGGCCACGAACGCGACAAAGAAGCTGAACAGCGGCAACCGTCCGGTGGCCACGATGTGAACGGTGAACCAATCGCTCACGCATGCCTCCTAGGCCCGGGAAGGGCGCAGTCGACAACCAGGGGGAGAGGAAAGGGGGACGGCGGAGAACGAGGAACCGGCACACCTGCGGATCCGCCGAGCGGAGGGGCGCGCCCGCTCCGGACTCCTGGTGGACAGGTAGGCAAGTGTACGTTCGCCGGATCCTCTCGGACACCCGTGTCGTCCTGAGAACCTCTTGGGAGGCGCCGGGATTCCGGAAGAGTCCAGGAAGAGGGCGAGATCACGGCGCTCCCTCCCCGGTGGCCACTCCCGGCCACCGGGGAGGGAGCGCCGTGGGGACGGGGCCTGCGGGCGCCGGGGGTGGCCGGGGCCGCCGTCAACTCCTCGGGCGATGCCTTGACCGAAAGAACCGAATGTCGTTCTAGTTTTTTGGGGTCCGGCTCTGTAGAGTGCGCCCCATGGAACTGAACGGAGTTGCCGCCGTCGTGTCCGGCGGCGCGAGCGGTCTGGGAGAAGCGACCGTCAGGGAACTGACGTCGGCAGGGGCGACCGTGGTCATCGCGGACCTCAACGCCGAACGCGGCGAGGCTCTGGCGGAGGAGGTCGGCGGCGTCTTCGTCCGCACCGACGTCTCCGACGAGGAGCAGGTGCAGGCGGCGGTGCGGGCCGCGGTGGACACCGGCAGGCCGCTGCGGGCGGCGGTGTCCTGCGCGGGCATCGGCTGGGCGTCCCGCACCGTGGCGCGCGACGGCACACCGCACGACCTGGCCTCCTACCGCAAGGTCATCGACGTCAACCTGATCGGCACCTTCAACCTGGTGCGCCTGGCCGCCGCCGCGATGGCGCGGACCGAGCCGGTCAACGAGGACGGCGAGCGCGGCGCGATCGTCAACACCGCGTCGCTGGCGGGCATCGAGGGACAGATCGGCCAGATCGCCTACTCCTCCTCCAAGGGCGGCATCATCGGCATGACCGTCCCGGCCGCGCGCGACCTGGCCGCGATCGGCGTGCGCGTCAACACCATCGCCCCCGGAATCCTCGACACGCCCATCTACGGCCAGGGGCCCGACGCCGAGGCGTTCAAGGAGCGGCTCGCCGCACCGGTGCCGTTCCCCAAGCGGCTGGGCACCCCGGCGGAGTTCGCCAGGCTGGTCCGCGCGCTGCTGGAGATCAGCTACGTCAACGCCGAGGTCGTGCGCATCGACGGCGGCCTGCGCATGCAGCCGAAGTAGGAGGGCAACCATGGCCGACGAGGTTCTCTACGAGGCGGCGGACGGCGTCGCCGTCATCACCATCAACCGCCCCCGGGCCAGGAACGCGGTGAACCGGGCCGTGGCCGAGCAGATCGCCGCGGCACTGGACGACCTCGACTCCCGCGGGGACCTCACCGTCGGGATCATCACCGGCGCGGGCGGCACCTTCTGCGCGGGCATGGACCTCAAGGCGTTCCTCCAGGGTGAGGTGCCGATCGTCGAGGGACGCGGATTCGGCGGCTTCGCCCAGCGCCCGCCGAAGAAGCCGCTGATCGCGGCGGTCGAGGGATACGCGCTGGCCGGAGGGTTCGAGGCGGTGCTCGCCTGCGACCTCGTGGTCGCCGCCGAGGACGCCAGGTTCGGGATTCCCGAGGTCAAACGCGGTCTGGTCGCGGCGGCGGGCGGACTGCTCCGGTTGCCGCACCGCATTCCCCGCAACATCGCCATGGAGTTCGCGCTGACCGGGGACTTCGTCCCGGCCCCGCGCGCCGCCGAACTCGGCCTGGTCAACCGGCTCACCCCCAGCGGCCAGGCACTCGACGGGGCACGGGAACTCGCCGCGCGGATCGCGGAGAACGCCCCCATGGCGGTCGCCGTCTCCAAACGCGTCATCGTCGAATCCGACGACTGGGCGGGCGAGGAGCGGTGGCGGCGCCAGGACGAACTCACCGGACCGGTCTTCACCAGTCACGACGCGGCCGAGGGCGCCGCGGCCTTCGCGGAGAGGCGCAGGCCGGTCTGGAGGGGTGAGTGACCCGGCACCTCCGACAGCGGCCGTGGCACCGGCGGGCAGACCAGCCGCCGGCGCCACGGCCGTCGCCGTGGGATCACCTGAGCCGGTGCCGCCGGACCGGACGCTGACGGCTCCCCGCGATGAGTGCCGCGCCGATGAGCGCCACGGCGAAGGCGATCACGGCGAACACCATCGTCTCCACACCGGTCACCGGCAGTGACCCCCCGTCCGCCGCGGGCGGCGTCTCGGTGGGCGAGGCGGTGGGCTCCTCCGTCGGAGACGCCGTGGGCGAGCCGGTGGGCTTGCCGGTCGGTTTGCCGGTCGGTGACGCGGTCGGTTTGCGAGTCGGCTTGTCGGTGGGCCGGTGCGTGGGCCGTTCGGTGGGTGACGCGGTCGGTTTGCGGGTCGGCTTGTCGGTGGGCCGGTCCGTCGGCCTGTCGGTCGGCTTGCCCGTGGGCCGGTGCGTGGGCCGTTCGGTGGGTGACGCGGTCGGTTTGCGGGTCGGCTTGTCGGTGGGCCGGTCCGTCGGCCTGTCGGTCGGCTTGCCCGTGGGCCGGTGCGTGGGCCGTTCGGTGGGTGACGCGGTCGGTTTGCGGGTCGGCTTGTCGGTGGGCCGGTCCGTCGGCCTGTCGGTCGGCCTGCCCGTGGGCCGGTCCGTCGGCCGTCCGGTGGGCGAGTGGGTCGGCGACCCCGTGACCCCGTCCAGCCGGGTCGCCGCCGGGGGCGGCCACTGGTCGGGCCATGAGGCGTCGGGGTCGTCCTGGACCGTGGCCTCCCCGGCCAGGTCCAGTCCGGTCGGAAGGTCGGTCGTCTCCCGGGAGCAGCCCGCGGAACCCGATCCCGGGGAGGACTCGGCGAAGCACTCCCACCCGGTGACCCTCGAGGCGTCCCGGACCAGTACCGCTGACGTTCCGGCCTCGGGAGGCGGTATCGCCCGGTCCGTGTTGTGCCAGGCCAGAAGTGATATCGCGGAGAAAGCCAGGGCGGCCGACAACCCCGCCGCCACGATTCCCCTCATCAGAAGACTCAACCTTCCCCCCAGGAGTGAGCGCTGCCGGTTCCACACCCGCGGGACTTTTGGGTGCGCAATCCGAACAACAATCCGTGGAGAGGAGCCCTGAAACCCGGCAGCCCGCACTCTTGGCCAACAATTGGCCTCCTCACCCCGGTTTTGGCAGGCCGATTACCCGCATGATCAGCAACCGGGGAACGCCGCCGACCGCTGGGAGCGCGGACCCGCTGTGCACGGCTCGACCAGGTCGAGGCATCCCACGCAACCCTTTCGGAGTGGGATGCCCCGGAGTGTTGATCTTGACGGGAGCGGGCATCCAACCGCGGAAAATGGCACGCTGGTGTCAAGGTCATCTGGGCAGTGACCGAGGTTGCGCCCACCCGGAGCGTGTCGATCGTGCTCCTGCGGTCATGCCCGGCGCCGGGGACGGTCGCGGCGGAGACCCGCGGGAGGAAGGGGGACCGGGGAGCCCTCCCGCTGCTTCCCGGTCCTGGGGGTGGGGGTCAGATCCGCTGCCACGCCTCGGTGAGCACGGTGCGCAGGACGCTCTCGATCTCGGTGAAGTGCTCCGCGCCGCAGACCAGCGGCGGGGAGAGCTGGACGACGGGGTCGCCGCGGTCGTCGGCGCGGCAGATCAGACCCGCCTCGAACAGGGCGGGGGAGAGGAAGCCCTTGAGCAGGCGGTGCGACTCCTCGTCGGTGAAGGTCTCCTTGGTCTCCTTGTCCTTGACCAGTTCGATGCCGTAGAAGTAGCCCTCGCCGCGCACGTCCCCCACGATCGGCAGGTCGAGCAGCTTCTCCAGCGTCGCCCGGAAGACCGGGGCGTTGGCCTGGACGTGCTCGATGATCCCCTCGCGCTCGAAGACGTCCAGGTTGGCCAGTGCCGCCGCGGCGGCCACCGGGTGTCCGGCGAAGGTGACGCCGTGCAGGAAGGAGTTGCCCGCCTCCAGGAACGGCTCCATCAGCGCCTCACGCGCGATCAGGCCGCCCATCGGCACGTACCCCGAGGTGACGCCCTTGGCGAAGGTGATGATGTCCGGCAGGTAGTCGAAGCGCTGCGCGCCGAAGTACGCGCCCAGTCGGCCGAACGCGCAGATGACCTCGTCCGACACCAGAAGCACTCCGTGGCGGTCGCAGATCTCCCGCAGCCGCCGGAAGTACCCGGGCGGCGGCGGGAAGCAGCCGCCGGAGTTCTGCACCGGCTCGACGTAGACGGCCGCCACGGTCTCGGGGTCGTTCTGCAGGATCGCCGCCTCGACCTGGTCGGCGGCCCAGCGGCCGAACGCCTCCGGGTCGTCGCCGTGCACGGGGGCGCGGTAGATGTTGGTGTTGGGCACCTGGATGGTGCTCGGGACCAGCGGCTCGAACGGGGTCTTGATGGCCTGCAGGCCGGTGATCGACAGCGCGCCCATGCTGGTGCCGTGGTAGGCGATGCGGCGGCTGATCACCTTGTGCCGGGTGGGCTGTCCGATGAGCTTGAAGTACTGGCGGGCCAGCTTCCAGGCGGACTCCACCGCCTCGGAGCCGCTCGTGGTGAAGAACACCCGGTTCAGATCGCCCGGAGCCAGGTCGGCGAGCCGGTCGGCCAGTTCGACGGCCGTGGGGTGGGCGTAGGTCCAGATCGGGAAGTAGGCCAGCTTCCGGGACTGCTCGGCGATCGCCTCCGCGATCTCGGCGCGGCCGTGGCCGATCTGCGAGACGAACAGACCGGCGAGGCCGTCCAGGTACCTCCTGCCGTCGGCGTCGTACACGTAGGGTCCTTCACCCCGCGCGATCACCGGGACGTCGCCGTCCCGGTACGCCGCCATCTCGGTGAAGTGCATCCACAGGTGGTCCTTCGCCGCCTGTTGGAGCTCGTTCGCCGTGAGTCCACTGCCTGACCGCACTGTCACTTGGTTCCCCCAGAGCTGCGTTCCAGCGGAGGGCGCCGGGTCCGGCTCCCTCCGCGCAGACAAGTCGGAGCACGGAGTGCCCCCAATGAAATAGTCGCATCTAAAGAAAACCTGTCAAGTATCGGTTGTGAAATCCAATGTTTACAACGGAATCCCTTGTTCTAGGATGAGGAGTCTGCCAGGGTTTCCGTAGCGGCCCTGTGCGTGCCGTGCCGCAGATGACCAGGGAGAAGAACGTGACCAGCCACTCCGAAGGCCCGCGACGCCTGCGCAACTTCATCAACGGCGAGTTCGTCGACTCCGTCGACGGCCGCACCGCCCCGATCGTCAATCCGGCCACGGGCGAGGTGTTCGCCGAAGCTCCGGTCTCCACCGCACACGACGTCGACAGCGCCTTCCGGGCCGCGGCCGACGCGTTCGAGAACGGCTGGCGCGACTCCACCCCCGCCGAACGGCAGCTCGCGCTGAACAGGATCGCCGACGCCGTCGAGGAGCGCGTCGACGAACTCGTCGCCGCCGAGGTGGAGAACTGCGGCAAACCCGTCCAGGCCACCAAGGACGAGGAGATCTGGCAGGTCACCGACTCGCTGCGGTTCTTCGCGGGCGCCGCGCGCACCCTGGAGGGCAGGGCCGCCGGAGAGTACCTGGCCGACCACACCTCCTGGATCCGCCGGGAACCCCTCGGCGTGGTGGGACAGATCACCCCGTGGAACTACCCCATGGCGATGGCCGCGTGGAAGATCGGCCCGGCCCTGGCCGCGGGCAACACCATCGTGCTCAAGCCGTCCGACACCACCCCCGCGTCCACCCTGCTGCTCGCCGAGATCGCCGCGGAGTTCCTGCCGCCCGGCGTGTTCAACGTCGTCACCGGCGACCGCGACACCGGCCGCGCCCTCGTGGACCACCCCACCCCCCGGCTCGTCTCGCTCACCGGCTCCACCCGCGCCGGATACGAGGTCGCCCAGGCCGCCTCCCGCGACCTCAAGCGGCTCCACCTGGAACTGGGCGGCAAGGCCCCGGTGATCGTGTTCGACGACGCGGACGTGGAGAAGGCCGCACAGGGCATCGCCGAGGCGGGCTACTTCAACGCCGGACAGGACTGCACCGCGGCCACCCGGGTCCTGGCCGCTCCCGGCATCCACGACGACCTCGCCGCCGCGCTCGCCGAACAGGCCAAGCAGACCAAGACCGCGGGCCCCGAGGAGACCGACGCCCTGTACGGGCCGCTGAACAACCCCAACCAGCTCGCCCGTGTCGGCGGCTTCCTCGACCGCGTCCCCGACCACGCCAGCGTGCTGGCCGGCGGCTCCGCCCTCGACCGTCCCGGCTACTTCTTCGCCCCCACGGTCGTGTCCGACCTGCGCCAGGGCGACGAGATGGTCACCGACGAGATCTTCGGCCCGGTCATCACCGTCCAGCGCTTCGACGACGAGGACACCGCCGTGGCCTGGGCCAACTCGGTGGAGTACGGACTGGCGTCCAGCGTGTGGACCAGGGACCACGCGCGTGCCCTGCGGGTGTCGCGCCGCCTCGACTTCGGCTGTGTGTGGATCAACACCCACATCCCGCTCGTCGCCGAGATGCCGCACGGCGGCTTCAAGCACTCCGGTTACGGCAAGGATCTCTCCCTCTACAGTCTGGAGGAGTACACGCGCGTCAAGCACGTCATGAGCTACATCGGTAGAGACTGAGACGTCAGCTGATCCGCTCCTCGGACCAGTATGAGTAATCGACGTCCTCCCGAGGGCCACGTCGAGACGCACCCCCTCCGAGTAAAGGACCACCACGACTATGGCGACCACCACGCAAGAGACACCGGCCGCGCGCGGCGCGGGCACAACGGGCGCCCCAGCGGCCCCCGCCATCAGTCTGGAAGGAGTCGGTAAGGTCTACCGTTCCGGTCACGGCACGATCACCGCGGTGCAGCGGATCGACCTGGAGATCCAGCAGGGGGAGTTCTTCTCCCTGCTGGGGCCCTCCGGCTGCGGCAAGACCACCACCATGCGGATGATCGCGGGATTCGAGGAGCCCACCTCGGGAACCGTGCGCCTGGCGGGCAGGGACGTCACCGGTGTTCCGCCGAACCGCCGCGACGTCAACATGGTCTTCCAGAGCTACGCGCTGTTTCCGCACATGACCGTCGCGGACAACGTGGCCTTCGGCCTGAGGCGCAGGAAGGTCCCCGCAGCGGAGATCAGGACCCGGGTCGCCGAGATGCTCGAGCTGGTGGAGCTGAGCGACCGGGCCAGGCACAAGCCCACCCAACTCTCCGGCGGCCAGCAGCAGCGGGTGGCCCTGGCCCGCGCGCTCGTCAACCGGCCCAGCGCGCTGCTGCTGGACGAGCCGCTCGGCGCGCTCGACCTGAAACTGCGCCAGGCCATGCAGTTGGAACTCAAACGCATCCAGCGCGAGGTCGGCATCACCTTCGTCTACGTCACCCACGACCAGGGTGAGGCGCTGACGATGTCCGACCGCATCGCCGTCATGAACAAGGGCGTGGTCGAGCAGCTCGGCACTCCGGCGCAGATCTACGAGACCCCCGCCACACGGTTCGTCGCCGGGTTCATCGGCACCTCCAACATCCTGACCGGCGCCGTCCACGGCGTCGCCGACGGCCACGCCAGGATCGACTACGGCGACGACCAGCACGTTCTGGCGCACGCGGACGGAGCGGCCCCCGGAGTGGACCTGATTCTCACCGTCCGTCCCGAGAAGATCCATTTGGGCGTCGAGAAGCCGAATGAGACTCTGAGTCGGATTCACGGTACGGTACGCGAGGTCGTCTACCTCGGATCGACCACGCACTACACCGTGCGGACCGTTGACGACACCGAGATCGTGGTGTTCCAACAGAACTCCTCCGACGCCAGCAACCTCGCCGAACGCGGCGACACCGTGTGGCTGTCCTGGCGCCCCGAACACTCCTATGTGCTTCCCGGCTGAGCGATCGGCCGGTCGCCATCCGTCCCCACTACATCAGGAGCAGTACGACCCCGTGCGTAAGACCAGAAGACCCACCATCACCCCAGCCCAGCTTCGCGGCCTCACCCAGGCCCGCTACAGCCGTCGGGACACCCTCAGGTTCGCCGGACTCTCCGCCGCGGCCCTGGCCCTGGCCGGTTGCGGCGTCGAGGGCCAGGGCCAGCAGGCCCCCGCCTCGGAGAACTTCTGGGCGGACAAGAAGAGCAACGGCCAACTCCGCTTCGCCAACTGGCCGCTCTACATGGACCCCGAGAAGCCGGAACTCAAGCAGTTCACCGAGACGACCGGCATCGAGGTCGAGTACAGCGAGTCCATCCAGGACATGCCGTCGTGGTTCGGCGAGATCCAGCCGCTCCTGGCCAACGGCGACGACATCGGCGCCGACCTGATGGTGCTCACGAGCGGCCAGGAGCTGAACAAGCTCATCGCGCTGGGCCACCTCGCGCCACTGGACCACGACCAACTGCTCAACTTCGCCGAGTTCGCCGGTGACACGTACAAGATGTCGGCGTACGACTACGGCAACCGGTACACCGTGCCCTACGCCTCCGGCATCACCGGCATCGCCTACGACCCCGAGCGCGTCGGACGCGAGATCACCTCCCTCAAGGACCTGTGGGACCCCGAGTTCGAGGGGCGGGTCGGCATGTTCCGCGACCCCCAGGAGATCGCCAACTTCGGCCTGCTCTACAACGGCGTCGACCCGGCCGACTCCACCCCCGAGGACTGGAAGGCCGCCGCCGACGCCCTGAAGAAGCAGCGCGACGACGGCATCGTGCGCGCCTACTACGAGCAGGACTACGTCCAGCCGCTCACCAACGGCGACATCTGGATGACCATGGCCTGGTCCGGTGACATCTTCCAGGTCAACGCCGAGGAGGGCACCAACCTGAAGTTCGTCATCCCCGAAGAGGGCGCCACGCTGTGGACGGACAACATGACGATCCCGATCACCGCGCAGAACCCGGTGGACGCTCTCATGCTGATGAACTTCTTCTACAACCCCGACATCGCCGCGAGCCTCGCCGAGTACATCAACTACATCTGCCCGGTGCCGCACGCCCAGGAGGTGCTGCGCGACAAGGCCGAGGAGCTGAGCGGCGAGGAGAAGCAGGCCCTGGAGGACCTGGCGGACAGCCCGCTGGTCTTCCCCACCCAGAGCGACTACGCCAAGCTGCACAACTACGTGCCGCTGGACGTGGAGGCCGGTGAGGACGAGGAGTTCAACTCCACCTTCCAGGCGATCACCCAGGCGTAGCCGACCATGACACGGTTGAGAAGTAAGGCCGCCCCGTACCTGCTGGCGCTGCCCGCGTGGCTCTGGCTGGGTATCTTCTTCGTGGTGCCGATCATCGGACTGCTGTGGATGTCCCTGATGACCGGCAACATCATCACGGGGTTCACGCCCACCTTCAACGTCGCGGTCTACCCGGAGGTGGTCACCACCTACTGGGAGCAGATCCTGCGCTCCCTGGGCTACGGACTGGCCGCCACCCTGCTGTGCATCGCGGTCGGGTACCCGGTGGCCTACTGGATCGCCTTCCACGGGGGCGCCCACAAGTCCACCTACCTGCTGCTCGTCCTGCTGCCGTTCTTCGTCACGCAGGTGCTGCGGACCATCTCCTGGAAGTTCCTGCTCGCCGACAACGGGCTGGTGCTGGGGCCGTTCAAGGCGATCGGGCTGCTGCCCGAGGACGCCCGTGTCCTCAGCACCGCGGTCGCGGTCGTCTTCGGCCTGGCCTACAACTTCCTGCCGTTCATGATCATGCCGATCTACGCGGTGCTGGAACAGGTGGACCACCGGGTCGTCGAGGCCGCCTACGACCTGTACGCCTCCCGGTTCCACGCGTTCGTCCACGTCATCCTGCCGCTGTCACTTCCGGGGGTCTTCGCCGGAGTGCTGCTGGTCTTCGTGCCCAGCAGCGCCGACTACGTCAGCGCCTCGGTCCTGGGCGGCACGAACAACACCATGATCGGCAACATCATCCACTCGCAGTACCTGGTCAACAACGCCTATCCGACCGCCGCGGCCATCACGTTCGTACTGATGGCGGTCCTGCTGATCGGTATCTTCAGCTACGCCAGGGCTCTGGGCACCGAACGCGTGATGGAGGTGCAGGCCGGATGAGCGCCACTGTCGCAGAGAGCACCGGGCGGACGGCCGCGCCGCGCCGGTGGCGGCCCCGGATCAGTCTGGGCAAGCTGTTCACCTGGGCCGTTCTGGTCTGGCTGTTCGTGCCCATCGTGGGCATGATCGCGTTCAGCTTCAACGACATCTCCGGACGCCAGAACGTCACCTGGCAGGGGTTCACCCTCAAGTGGTACGGCCAGGCGTTCGCCTACCCGGACCTCAACCAGGCGCTGCTCAACACCCTGGTCATCGGGTGCTCGACGATGCTCGTCTCCGGCATCGCCGGCAGCCTGCTCGGCCTGGCGATGGGCCGGTACCGGTTCCGCGGTCAGCAGGTCAGCAACCTGGTGATGTTCGCGGCGATCTCCGCGCCGGAGGTGGTCATCGGTGCGGCGCTGCTGTCGCTGTTCCTCACCGTCAACCTGACCACCGGTCTGGCCACGGTGATCATCGCGCACGTCATGTTCACCGTCTCGTTCGTGGCGATCACGGTGCGGGCGCGGGTCATGACGCTGGACCCCAAGATCGAGGAGGCCGCACGCGACCTGGGCGCCGACAGTTGGACCACGTTCCGGCTGGTGACCTTCCCGATGCTGTTCCCCGCGATCATGGCGGGCGGGCTGCTGTCGTTCGCGCTGTCGGTGGATGACTTCATCATCACCACCTTCGTCAGCGGCGACCTCAGCACCTTCCCGCTGTGGATCTGGGGAGCCACCCGGGTCGGCATCCCCCCGCAGGTCAACGTGATGGGCACGCTGATCTTCGTGGTGGGTGTGCTGCTCACCATCACCAACGTCGTCCTCGCCCGGCGGCGTTCCTGACCCCGTCCCCCCGACCACGGCCGAGTCTGTTCCACGTACCGACGAGAAGAGTGATATCCCGTGTCCGCAACCGCACGCCTGGCCGCCGCCGCGCTGGCCGACGCCGAGCCCCGGGTGTTCTGGCAGGACCCCGGGGTCGCGGACCACGAGGTTCCGGAAGCGCGACCGGCGCTGAAGGGGCACATCACCACCGACCTGGCCGTGGTCGGGGGCGGGTTCAGCGGCCTGTGGACGGCGCTGCTCGCCAAGGAGCGCGACCCCGACCGCGACGTGGTGCTGCTGGAGGCGCGCACCGTCGGCTGGGCGGCGTCGGGCCGCAACGGCGGGTTCTGCGAGTCCAGCCTCACCCACGGACACGCCAACGGCGTGGAGCGCTGGCCGGACGAGATCGCCGAACTGGAACGCCTGGGGCACCAGAACCTGGACCGCATCGCCGAGGCCGTCGAACGGTACGGCATCGACTGCGAGTTCGAACGCACCGGCGCGATCTCCGTCGCCACCGAGGAGTGGCAGGTCGCCGACCTGGCCGAGGACGCGCGGCGGATGCGGGAGTTGGGCTACGACGTGGTCGACCTGGACGCCGACCAGGTGCGCGCCGAGGTGGACTCACCCACCTACCTGGGCGGGGTCCACGACCGCGACGGGGTGGCCATGCTGCACCCCGCGAAGCTCGCCTGGGGGCTGCGGGAGGCGTGCCTGCGGCTGGGAGTGCGGATCTTCGAGCACACTCCGGTGCGCGCGATCCGCTCCGAGCCGGGACGGCTGCGCCTGGAGAGCCGCGGCGGGTCGGTGGCGGCCCGCCGGGTGGCGTGGGGGACCGGCGCGTTCCCCGGCCCGCTCCGGCGGCTCAGGCACTTCGTGGTGCCGGTGTACGACTACGCCCTGATGACCGAACCGCTGACCGCCGAGCAGCGCGAGGCCGTCGGCTGGGCGAGCCGCGCGGGCCTGTCGGACGCGGGCAACCAGTTCCACTACTACCGGCTCACCTCCGACAACCGCATCCTGTGGGGCGGCTACGACGTCATCTACCACTACGGCGGCAGGGTGCGCCCCGAGTTCGACCAGCGGCCGGAGACCTTCCGGGCGCTCGCAGAGCACTTCTTCACGACCTTCCCGCAACTGGAGGACGTGCGGTTCACCCACACGTGGGGCGGGGTGATCGACACGTGCAGCCGGTTCTGCGCCTACTTCGGCACCGCCTACGGCGGCCGTCTGGCCTACGCCGCCGGTTTCACCGGCCTGGGGGTGGCGGCCACCCGCTTCGGGGCCGAGGTCATGCTCGACCGGCTCGCCGGGATCGAGACCGAACGCACCCGCACCGCGATGGTCCGCAGCAGGCCGATCCCCTTCCCGCCCGAACCCCTCCGCTACGTCGGCATCGAGCTGACCCGCCGGTCCATCGCCGCCGCCGACCGCAACAACGGCCGCCGCAACCTGTGGCTGCGCGCCCTGGACGCGGTGGGCATGGGGTTCGACAGCTGATCCGTCCTTCCTGGAAGGGATTTCCGGGGACCGGAGCCCCGCAGGAGGAAACCGGGACGCTTCCAGCCGGGTCACTCTGTACGGCACAACGGGTCATCTGGTCCCCGGAGCCGTTGGGAACCTTGATGACGCGCTCTTTCCCCTGACCTTCCTGACGGAAACCCGGTCCCCTGCGGTCGCCCATGCCGGCGATCTGACCGAGGTTCGAGTCTCGGGTTCGCGGCGGGTGCGATTCCGCCGCATTCCGGCGGGGCCGGGGTGTTCCACGGAACTCTTCAGAAGTGGGATACCACGGGTGGCCGGTCGAGGCGCCCCTGGGCGCCGAGTCCGGACGCGGCCCCGCCTTCCCGCACCTGAACAATCCACCCGCATCACAGGGCGCTGCCTTCCTGGGGTGGCCGGTGTTCTTTCGGCTGGTTCGTCTGTGGGGGCGCGCCTGGGCTCGGCGCTGGGGGCGCCTCGACCAGGCGCGGCCAGCCGGTGGTGGCTCGTCCCGGACGGCTGGGGTGGAATGCCCCATCCCTCCCCGGGGTCTCCGCGAAGACCCCCGCGCCCACCGCGGAACCGAACACCCACACCTCAGTGAGACACCCTCTGGTGGGACATTCCCAGCAGTCGAGCCGCGTCGCGCTGGCTGGCACCGGTGCTCAGCAATTCCGACACGGCTCTGTCCAGGGCGCGCCGTACCCGATCCTCCGCCTGTTTGCGGAGCCGCTGTGCCTCGGCCACTTGAGGAACGTCCAACAGCGTGGTTACGGCGTCACGGGCCATCTCCTCGGCGTCGGCCAAGGTGGTGCCGAAAGTGTGTGTCCGGAGTCGGGGGACGTCGACTGACCATGCGCGCCCATCGCGTTCACACCAAGCCTCGTAGTGGTGCTCCGCCTGGTTCGCAGGTCCCCCACCCCCTGGATGATCTTGCGGTCATCTCCGGGATGTCCCTGTGGCGGCCGATGGGGAACAGGAAGTCACCAACCCGGTAGACGCCGTGCCTACCGCCGTGGCGCGTCCAGTAGGCAGAACACGAGTCCGACCGGACAGCACTCACCGCTGCGCCCGCAGGGCCTGGACCAGGCTGGTCAGGCGGTGGACCGGGTCGTCCAGTTCCCGCACCACGCCCATGACCCGCTCGTCGTCCACGGTGCGCTCGCGCACCCCCTCCAGTTTGTCGTTGATCTCGTTGACCAGCGCGGACAACTCGGCGACCACCGTCTCCACCCCCGCGGTGTCCTGGGACAGGTCGCGCCGCAGCCAGTCGGACTGGCTCTGCAGTTGCCGCTTGAGGCGGTCGAGTTCCAAGAACACCTCGACCTTGGCGCGCAGCAGCCACGGATCCAGCGGCTTGGTCATGTAGTCGACGAACCGGCTGGCATATCCCCGGAAGACCCGGTGGCGGTCGATGCCCTCGGCGGTCAGGAAGATGATCGGGACGTCCTTGGTCTTCTCCCGCTGCTTGATGTGGGTGGCGGTCTCGAAACCGTCCATCCCCGGCATGACCACGTCCAGCAGGATCACCGCGAAGTCCCCTTCGAGCAGTGCCTTCAGCGCGGCCTCACCCGAGCTCGCCCGCACCAGGTTCTGGTCCAGCGAGGTGAGAATGGCCTCAAGGGCGGTGAGGTTCTCCTCTCGGTCGTCGACAAGGAGGATGTTGGCCTTGTAGGGCACGGTCACTGCTCCCGGCTCGTTTCGGTGTCGTCGTTGTCCTGATCCAACCACTGACGCATGACATCCAGCAGGTGGTCGAGGTCCACCGGTTTGGTCACGTAGTCCGACGCGCCCGCCTCCAGACTGCGTTCCCGGTCGCCCTGCATGGCCTTGGCGGTGAGGGAGATGATCGGCAGGTCCGCGAACTGCGGCATCTCCCGGATGGCGCGCGTGGTGGCGTTGCCGTCGAGTTCCGGCATCATGATGTCCATCAGCACGAGCGCGATGTCCTCGTTGGCCTCCAGCTTCTCGATGCCCTCGTGGCCGTTGTCGGCGTAGAGCACCTCCAGGCCGTGCGCCTCCAACGCGCTGGCCAGCGCGAAGACGTTGCGGATGTCGTCGTCGACGATCAGGACCCGCCTGCCCGCCAGGACGTCGTCCGCCGCGGTCTCCCGCTGCGCCTCGTCCGCGTCGTCCGAGGGCGACGCCACCGAACTCCCGGCGGTGAGCACCGGCACCGGTTCCGGCTCGTCGGGCGCCTCCAGGGAGAGCGGCTCGCTCTCGGGGGCCGTCTGCGGCGCCGCCTGCCCGTCGGGCAGCGGAACCAGGTCGGAGGGGGAGTCGATCGGAGCGAACACGTCGGTGCCGTTCAGCGACTGGTACATCCGCTCCGTGGTGCCCTCCGGCAGCCGCACCGGCAGCAGCAGCGTGAACGTGCTGCCCTCCCCGAGCACACTGTTCACCCGGATCTCACCGCCGAGCAGCTCGGCCATGTTCCGGCTGATGGACAGCCCCAGACCGGTTCCGCCGAACCGCCGACTGGTACCGCCGTCGCCCTGGTGGAACGCCTCGAAGATCAACTGGAGCTTGTCCTCGGGGATGCCGATCCCGGTGTCGGTCACCGAGAACGCGATGACCTCGTCGGTGTCGGCGAACATGTCGAGGTCGGCGTCCTCCAGCGCCCACGCCGGTTCGATCAGCAGCCGCACCTCACCGGTGCTGGTGAACTTCACCGCGTTGGACAGCAGGTTGCGCAGCACCTGCTGGAGCCGCTGCTCGTCGGTCCACAGGTGGTCCGGGATGTCCGGGGACACCTCGACCGCGAACGCCAGCCCCTTGTCGCTGGCCATCGGACGGAACGACGCCTCGACGTAGTCCACCAGCTGACTGATGGACACGTTGCTGGGGCTCAGCTCCATCCGTCCCGCCTCGACCTTCGACAGGTCCAGGATCTCGTCGATGAGCTGCAGCAGGTCGCTTCCGGCCTTGTGGATCGTCTGGGCGAACTCCACCTGCTTGGGGGTGAGGTTCTGCTCGCTGTTGTCGGCCAGCAGCCGCGCCAGGATCAGCAGGCTGTTGAGCGGGGTGCGCAGCTCGTGCGACATGTTCGCCAGGAACTCCGACTTGTACTTGGAGGACACCTGGAGCTGGTGCGCCCGGTCCTCCAGCGACCGCCGGGCCCGTTCGATCTGCCGGTTCTGCAGCTCGATGGCGCGGTTCTGGCTCGCCAGCTGCCCCGCCTTGCTGTGCAGTTCGGCGTTCTTGCGGCGCAGCTCCTCCTGTTGCCGCTGCAGCTCGTTGGAGCGCTCCTGCAGCGCGGTGGTCAACTGCTGGGACTGGGCCAGCAGGTACTCGGTCTTGGAGTTGGCGAGGATCGTGGTGATCGTGGCGCTGATGAGACTGACCAGTTGGCGCAGGAAGTTGAGGTGGATCTCCCGGAACTCGCCGTAGGAGCCCAGCTCGATCACGCCGAGCACCCGGTCCTCCGACAGGATCGGGAAGACCGCGATGCTCAGCGGCGGAGCCTCGCCCAGCCCCGACTCGATGCGCACGTAGTTGCCGGGAACGTTGTGGACGATCATCTCCTTGCGCTGCGCGATGGACTCCCCGGCCAGGCCCTGGCCCACGGTGATGCGGCGGCGCTGCTCGCTGGGCTGGTAGCCGTACCCCGCGTAGAGCCGGAAGGTCTCGGTGTCGTTCTCGTCCTCGGGCAGGAAGCAGGCGCCGTGCTGGGCGTCCACCAGCGGGGTCACCTCGGTCATGATGAGGCGGGCCAGGTCGTTGAGGTCGCGGTGGCCCTGGATGAGACCGGACAGGCGCGCCAGGTTGCTCTTCAGCCAGTCCTCGTCGCGCTGCGCCGCGGTGGTCTCCCGCAGGTTGGACACCATCAGGTTGACGTTGTCCTTCAGCGTGGCCAGCTCGCCGCGCGCGCTCACCTGGATGGACTGCGTCAGGTCGCCGCGGGCCACCGCGCTGGCCACCGACGCGATCGCGCGCACCTGCGTGGTGAGGTTCTTGGCCAGTTCGTTGACGGTGTCGGTGAGCTCCTTCCACACGCCCGACACCCCGGCCACCTTGGCCTGCACACCGAGCTTGCCCTCGCTGCCCACCTCGTAGCCGACGCGGGTGACCTCCAGCGCGAACGTGGAGAGCTGGTCGACCATCGTGTTGATGGTGTCCTTCAGCTCCAGCATCTCGCCCTGGGCGTCCACGGTGATCTTCTTGGTGAGGTCGCCGCGCGCCACGGCCGTGGTGACCTGGGAGATGTTGCGCACCTGCGTGGTGAGGTTGTGCGACATCGAGTTGACGTTGTCGGTGAGGTCCTTCCAGATGCCGGAGACGCCCTTGACGTTGGCGCGTCCGCCGAGCTTGCCCTCGGTGCCGACCTCGCGCGCCACCCGCGTCACCTCGTCGGCGAAGGAGTCCAGTTGGTCCACCATCGTGTTGATGGTGTCCTTCAGCTCCAGGATCTCGCCCTTGGCGTTCACCGTGACCTTCTTCGTCAGGTCGCCGCGCGCCACCGCCGTGGTCACCACGGAGATCTGCCGCACCTGGTGGGTCAGGTTGTTGGCCATGGAGTTGACGTTGTCGGTGAGGTCCTTCCACACTCCCGACACCCCGCTCACGTGCGCCTGACCGCCGAGCTTGCCCTCGGTGCCGACCTCGCGCGCCATGCGGGTGACCTCGTCGGCGAACGCGGAGAGCTGGTCGACCATCGTGTTGACGGTGTCCTTCAGCTCCAGCATCTCGCCCTGGGCGTCCACGGTGATCTTCTTCGTGAGGTCGCCCGCCGCCACCGCCGACGTCACCTGGGAGATGTTGCGCACCTGGTGGGTCAGGCTGTTGGCCATGGAGTTGACGTTGTCGGTGAGGTCCTTCCAGATGCCGGAGACGCCCTTGACGTTGGCGCGTCCGCCGAGCTTGCCCTCGGTGCCGACCTCGCGCGCCACCCGCGTCACCTCGTCGGCGAAGGAGTCCAACTGGTCGACCATCGTGTTGACGGTGTCCTTGAGCTGGAGCATCTCGCCCTGGACGTCCACGGTGACCTTCTTGGTGAGGTCGCCGCGCGCCACGGCCGTGGTGACCTGTGAGATGTCCCGCACCTGGTTGGTGAGGTTGTCGGCCATGGAGTTGACGTTGTCGGTGAGGTCCTTCCAGATGCCGGAGACGCCCTTGACGTTGGCGCGTCCGCCGAGTTTGCCCTCGGTGCCGACCTCGCGCGCCACCCGCGTCACCTCGTCGGCGAACGTGGAGAGCTGGTCGACCATCGTGTTGACGGTGTCCTTGAGCTGGAGCATCTCGCCCTGGACGTCCACGGTGACCTTCTTGGTGAGGTCGCCCGCCACCACGGCCGTGGTGACCTGTGAGATGTCCCGCACCTGGTTGGTGAGGTTGTCGGCCATGGAGTTGACGTTGTCGGTGAGGTCCTTCCAGATGCCGGAGACGCCCTTGACGTTGGCGCGTCCGCCGAGCTTGCCCTCGGTGCCGACCTCGCGCGCCACCCGCGTCACCTCGTCGGTGAACGCCGACATCTGGTCGGCCATCCGGTTCACCGAGGACGCCAGTCGCAGCAGGTCGCCGTGGAGTTCCCCGTGCCGGCTGGACAGGTCGACCCGCTGGGAGAGGTCACCGTTGGCCACCGAGTCCAGAATCCGCGCCACCGAGGTCACCGGTTCGCTGACCTCGTCGAGCATCTGGTTGAGCGCGCGCACGCTCTTGCCCCAGGCGCCCCGGGCCGGACTGATCGAGATGCGCTCGGAGAGCCGCCCGTCGGAGCTGACCACCCTGCTGGCCCGCTGCAGTTCGTCGCTCAACTGCTCGCAGTGGTCCAGCACCTCGTTCAGGACCCGCGCGATCTCTCCGTACCTGCCCCGGCCGTGAGGGGTGAGGCGGACCGCGAAATTCCCGTCGCGCATCTTGTAGAGCGCGTCGAGGAGCATGTCCAGTTCGTCCTCCGACACGGTCCGACTCTTCATCCTGGGCATCGATCCCCTCCTCCACCAGCCGAAGTGTTGCGGTGTGCGTCCGAGACGTGCGGCATCACCCAAGAGAGTCTCCGGCCCTAGAACTCACCAACGACCACGGTGCACTACGTTAATCAGACACCTGCTTATTACTATGACGTTTTGGCAGCGTGATGGAATTTCTCCACCGGTACGGACCGGTGCGAAAGCGTCCCAGCCCCCGACGCCGCCCACAAACGGACATCATCGCCCAATCCCCCGCCAGTAGGGCAAGGGCGACGCATTCGACAGTCTGATCTGCCAGCCCGCCGAAGGAACCCACGGCTCCGCCATGCCACACGATGCTATGAAAGTCGCCCACAGGGAATTCTCGCCCAGCCCCGAGACGGTGGGCGAAGCGCGCGTGTTCGTGCGTGACACGCTGCTCGAATGGGACGTGCGGCGCGGAGCGGACGAGGTCATCCTGCTGACCAGCGAGCTCGTCACCAACGCGGTCGTGCACGCCGGAACCACACTGGAGTTGACGGTACGGCTCCTGGGCGACGATGTGGAGATCGTCGTCGCGGACCGGGTCCCGCAGCGGGCGCTGCCCAAAGCCGGACCGCTCAGGGTCAACCTGTCCCCCGGCGAGGAGGTCCACAGAGGCGGGCTGGGGCTGGCGCTGGCCGGAGCGGTCGCCGACACCTGGGGAGTCAGCTACAGCAGGAACGACAAGGCGGTCTGGTTCCGGATCGCGGTCGGCGAGGACGCCGACGACAGCGCGCAGGCCGCGCTGACGCCGCCGCTGGCGGTCAGCGGACGCGCCCGACCGGGGCAACCCGAGCCGTGGGCGCGGCTCGACACGCTGCTCTCCGCGCGCCTGACCCTCCCCGAACTGCTGGAACGGGTCGTGGAACACGTCAGGGCGGCCCTCGGCGGGGACGCCGCCTACATCGCGCTGGCCACTCCCGGCGACACCGAGTGGGAGATGGCCGCGGCCGTGGGACTGTCCTCGGGGCCGTGGCGGCCCTTCCGGAGCCGCACCGAGGAGACCTTCCCCGCCTCCACCCCCGAAGCCCGCCCCGTCATCAACGACGACCTGATGATCGCCCGCGCGCACCGGGGCATGCTCGCCGCCGCGGGAATGCGCTCCCTGGTGACGGCGCCGCTCAGCGTGGACGGCAGGATCACCGGACTGATCGGGGTGGCCTCCAAACGGGTCCGGCACTTCGGACAGACCGCCGCGCAACGGCTCCAGGAGGGCGCCGACCGCATCGCGCTCACCGTGGAGCGCGCCCGCCTGGCCCAGGTCGAGATCCACCGCCGCGCCTCCCTGAGCTTCCTGGCGGAGGCCAACGACCTGCTGTCGGGCACCCTGGACGAGCAGATGACCGCCGCGCTGGCCGCACAGTTGAGCACGTCGCGTCTGGGGCACTGGTGCGTGGTGCACATCGCCGACGACCTGGGCGCGAACCGTCTGGCGTTCGCCATGCACCGGGACGAGAACATCACCGACGTGCTGCGCGACCTGGTGGGAGCGCTCATACCCGAGGAACGGAAGGAACCCGGGGCGCTGTGGCCGATCGAGGACATCGTGGCGGCGGGCCTGGGCGACGCGCTGAGCCTGGAGTTGGCGCACGGACCGGGCATCAGCCTGCCGCTGACCGCGCACGGCCGCGCTCTCGG
This sequence comes from Thermobifida halotolerans, assembly GCF_003574835.2. Classification (NCBI taxonomy): domain Bacteria; kingdom Bacillati; phylum Actinomycetota; class Actinomycetes; order Streptosporangiales; family Nocardiopsidaceae; genus Thermobifida; species Thermobifida halotolerans. Next base: position 4,932,551 of record NZ_CP063196.1, read on the forward strand.
CCGGATCACCATCGGCAGGGGCGTGGGCGAGGAGTTCCCGCACGAGGACGTGGACCTCGCCGCCGACCTGGCCCAGCGGGTGTCCTCGGCGATGGAGAACGCGCGGCTGTACTCGGCCCAGACGTCGATGAGTGAGGCGCTGCAGCGCAGCCTGCTGCCCGCCAGGGAGAAGCAGCCGACGATCCCGAAGGTGGACTACGCGGTGTTCTACCAGCCCGCGGGGGAGCGCACCGTGGTCGGCGGGGACTTCTACGACCTGTTCGCCACCGACGGCCGCTGGTGTTTCGCGATCGGCGACGTCTGCGGGACCGGCCCCGAGGCCGCCGCCGTCACCGGACTGGCCCGCCACACCCTGCGCGCCCTGGCCAGGGAGGGGTTCTCCCCCGCGCACATCATGCACCGGCTGAACCTGGCCATTCTGGAGGAGAACATCACGACCCGCTTCCTGACCATGCTGTACGGGGAGATGGCTCCGATCGACGGACCGACCGCGGGCAGGGGCATGCGCATCCGCCTGGTCTCGGCCGGGCATCCGCTGCCGCTGCGGTTGAACCGGCACGGCGAGGTCGCGACCCTGGCGACCTCGCAGCCGCTGCTGGGGGCCTTCGAGGACGTGGACTTCTTCACCGAGACCGTCGAGGTGGCGCCCGGCGACGTGGTGCTCGCGGTGACCGACGGGGTGACCGAGCGGCGCAACGGCGACGAGATGCTCGGCGACGAGGGGCTGGTCAAGATCTTCTCCGGCTGCTCGGGACTGACCGCGCAGGCCGTCATCTCCCGGATCGACCGCGAGTTGGAGGCGTTCGCGTCCGGAGGGCACACCGACGACACGGCGATGCTGGTCCTGCGGTTCGTCTGACCGCGGTCCCGTCGGCAGCGGTCCCCCACCGGCCGGACGGTTCCGGGGACTTCGGCGGCGGGATCACCGCGGACCGAAGTCCTCGGGGCCGGGACCGGGGCCGCCGGGGCGCGGACTGGGCACGCCCGCGTCCTCGGCGAGCTGGTCGTAGCGGGTCTCCGGGCTGAGCGGCACCCGCGACCGGTAGGCCGCCCGGGCGATGGCGAATCCGCCCAGGGCGGAGGTGGTCAGTTGCAGCACGACCGCGACGAGCGTCTTGGCCGCACCCCACCAGCTCGGCATCAGCGCGGCCACCCCGATCAGGGTCAGCACGACACCGAGGGTCGCGGCCTTGGTGACGGCGTTCAACCGGCTGTAGGCGTCGGGCAGGCGCAGCAGGCCGATCCCGGCCACCACGGTGAGTCCGACCCCGACCGTGGCGGAGATCACTCCGATCGCGGTTCCCACGGCTCCTCCCTCCTCGACGTCCGGGACCTTCCGACCATCCGGGCCAGCCAGACCGTGGCGATGAACCCGACGAGCGCCGCCACGAGGACGATGTCGAACACCCACTCGCTGCCGACCCGCGCGCCGACGAGCGCGGTCATGCTGATGAACACGAAGAAGCCCAGGTCCGAGGCGACCAGTCGGTCGGCGGCCGTCGGACCGCGCACGACCCGCACCACCACCATCACGAAGACCGCCCCCAGCGCGGCCAGTCCCACGTCGATGAGGATCACGGCGCCTCCCCGCTCCGCGAGGAACGGCGCGGACCGTCCTCCGGAGGCTCCTCGACCTCCCCGGGCCTGCGCATCGCGGCCAGCAGGCGGGTCTCGGTGGTGCGCAGCGAGGTCCGGAACTCCTCCGGGTCGGCCGCGTGCGTGCCGTGGATCCACAGCGCCGGGGGTTCACGGCGGACCGCGATGACGAGGGTCTTGGGGGTGAGTGAGATGAGGTTGGCGAGCACGCTGATCTCCGGTTCGGTCCGGGCCCGCAGGTCGAGGCGCACGATCCCCGGGGCGAGTCCGCTGCGGGGGGTGAGGATCTCCCGCGCCATGTGGGCGTTGGCCTCGACGAGGTGCCCCAGGAAGTACCCCAGGAACACCAGGACGCGCCACACCCGCCCGGGCGCCTCCGCGGCCGCGCGTACCAGGGACCTCATCGTCGACTCACCTCCGCCGCGTAGGAATCGGTGTTCGCCAGCCCCTCCGCCGCCGTCTCGCACCACTGCAGCACCGGCCCGGGGAAGACGCCCACGGCCAGGGTCACCGCCGTGAGCAGCGCGGGAGCCAGGAGCAGGGACACGGGAACCCGGGGCGCCTCGGAGTCGTCGCCGCTCCTCTCGGCCCTGTCCCAGAAGACGCCGTTCCAGATCTTGGCCATGGACATGAGGGTGAGGAGGCTGACCACGACGGCGACCGTCGCGACCACGTACTGCTGCTCCGCGACAGTGGCCTGCACCAGCACGAACTTGGCGACGAACCCGGAGAGGGGCGGAAGCCCGGCCAGGGAGAAGGCCGACGCGATGAAGAGGAACGCCAGTACGGGCTCGCGTCTGCCCAGCCCGCCGAGCCGGTCGAGACGCCCCGTGGAGTGGACGGTCTCCACCGCGCCGGTGGACAGGAACAGCGAGGCCTTCACCACCATGTTGTGCAGCATGTAGAAGATCCCCGCGGCCAGTCCCGCGGCGCCGAACAGGGCCACCCCCAGCAGGATGTAGCCGATCTGGCTGATCATGTGGAAGCTGAGGATCGAACGCGTCGTCTTCTCGCCCACCGCGCCGAGGACGCCGACGACCATGGTCACCGTGAACACGACCAGGCCCAGCCACAGGTAGCGCGTGTCACCGTCGTAGAGCACCGCGTAGACGCGGTAGACCACGTAGATGGCGACCTTCGTCTGGACGCCGGAGAACAGCGCCGAGACGGCCGGGGAGGTGTACGGGTAGGTGTTGGCCAGCCACCCGTGTACGGGGACCACGGCCGCCTTGACGAACAGCGCGAGCAGCACCGCCGCGCCCGCGACCGCCACCGCGGGCGCCTCCCGGGCCGCGCCCGCGAGGGCGCCCGTGTTCACGGTCCCGGTCAGGGCGTAGACGGCGGCGACTCCGGCCAGCAGCAGGGTCGACGCCAGAAGGCTGACCGTCAGGTACAGGCGGCCCGCGGCGATCCGGGACCGGCCGCCGAACACGCTGAGGAGCGCGTAGGACGGCACCAGCATGACCTCGAGGAAGACGAAGAGGTTGAACAGGTCCGCGGTGAGCAGGGCGCCGTGGACCCCGCCGGTCAGGACCAGTACCAGCGACGCGAAGTGCCGCTGGCGCGTGTGGCCCGACGCGGCGGCGTGGCCGGTGCAGGCGAGGATCAGCAGCGACGTGGTGACCAGCATCAGGGAGCTGAACGCGTCGGCGGCGAAGGTGATCACGAGCCCGCCGGGCCATCCGCCGACCGTGTGCGTCAGCACCGCACCCTCGCCCGTGGCCGCCAGCAGCGCGCAGCTCCAGCCGAGAGCCGCGGTGAGCACGGCGAAGAGCACACCGGTGCGCAGGCCCGCCGACCGCGGAAGCCACGCCAGGAGCGCCGCCGCGCCCAGCGGGCCCGCGGCGGCCAGGGGGAGCAGCGCGTCCGTCACGGCTCCTCCTCGGTGTCGTCGTCGCCGCCTCCCCGCGCCGCCAGGGCCAGCAGGAGGATGGTGATGCCGAAGGTGATGACGATCGCGGTGAGGACGAACGCCTGCGGAATCGGGTCGGTCAGGCGCTCCAGCGGCGCGGACCCGGCGATGGCGGGCTCGCGCCGGTCCGTTCCGCCGGATGACAGCAGCAGCAGGTTCACGGCGTGGCCCAGCAGCACGAACCCGAAGGCCACCCGCACCACGCCGCGCTGCAGCACGAGGAACACCCCTCCGGTGACGAGGACGCCGACCCCCAGGGCGAGGATCATGTCCGCTCCTCCCTCCTCGGGTCGCCGCTCTCCTCGGAAGGAATGTCCATACGGTTCACCGCCGTGACCACCAGGCCGATGACCACCAGGTACAGGCCGACGTCGAAGAGCAGGGCCGTGCTGACCCCGACGGTGAGGTCGAACAGCGCCACCTCCCCGTGGAGGGAGCGCAGGTAGGACCCCTCGACGAACCCCAGCAGGCCGGTGAGCGCGGCGACGAGAAGCCCGAAGCCGACCAGCGGGGGGCCGAGCCGCCGCTCCGAGAGCAGCGGCGCCCCCGGCGCGGAGACGTGGGCGAGCGCGATCCCCGCGCCGCCCACGAGACCGGCGACGAAGCCCCCGCCGGGGGAGTAGTGGCCTCGGAACAGCAGGTAGACCGACAGGGCCACCACGATCGGGGAGAGCAGGCGGACCCAGACCCGGATCACCATGAGGTTGTCGGCCTCGTTGTGGATCGGGCCGCCGCCGGTCCTCGGACCGGTCCAGCCCGAGGGCGAGGTGCCGTGCAGCAGCGCGGCGAGGCCGAGGGCCACCACGGCCAGCACCGTGACCTCGCCGAGGGTGTCCAGGGCGCGGAAGTCCACCAGGACGGTGTTGACGGCGTTGCTTCCGCCGGTCAGCTCCTCCGTCTCGGTCAGGAAGTAGCGGCCGCCGGGGGAGAGCTCCCGTCGGCCGGTGAAGGCGTAGGTGCCCGCGGCGGCCACCGCGCCGCAGGCCACCGCCACACCCAGGACCACCGCGGTGCGCGTACGCCGCACGGGGTGGAAGGAGGTGGGCAGTCGGCGCAGCACCAGCACCGCGACGGCGACGGTGAGGACCTCGATGAGGAGCTGGGTGAGCGCCAGGTCGGGAGCGCCGAGCAGCAGGAACCAGACGGAGACGACGAAGCCCACGAGTCCCATCAGGCTCACGGCGGCGACCCGGGAGCGCGCGACCATCAGGCCGGCCACCGTGGAGGTGATGATCGCGGCCAGGAACCAGTCCTCCACCACGGTCGCGCCGCTGATCCGCGGCCCCAGCGGCGGCCGGAGGAGGAGGGCGGACACCCCCAGGGCCACGAGGAGGGCGAGTACGGGCAGCAGGTGGCGGACGGGGGCGAACCCGGCCGTGGGCGCGCCCACCCCGGCTCCGAGGTGCACGACGGAGTCGTGGCCCCGGTCGAAGAGGTCCTCCGCCCGCACCGGGGTGTCCCACCGGTGCAGCCACCGGTCCACCGGGTGCCGGGCGAGGAAGAGGACCGTGCCCAGCAGGATGGTCAGCGCCGACAGCAGCAGTTCGGGGGACAGCCCCGGCCACAGGGTGAGGTGGGGGTCGGTCACGATGCCGTGCGTGGCGGCGATGACCTCCTCGACGAGCGGGTCCAGCACGGGCACGGCGAAACCCAGCACGATCCCGGCGACGGCGGCCACCGCCGCGGGCAGGAGGAACTGCCAGGTCGGTTCGTGCAGGCTGGGCTGCGTGAGAGGGCCGATGAAGGTCCCGTGGAAGAGCCGGAACCCGTAGGCGAAGGTCAGCGCGGACGCCAGGACGGCCACCCCCGCCAGCGCCTCCCCCAGCCAAGGGGGCCCCGAGACCTCCAGGAAGGCGGCGAGGATCTTCTCCTTGCTGACGAAGCCCAGCGCGGGCGGTATCCCGGCCAGGGAGAGGGCGGCCAGCGCGGTCAGGGCCGCCGTGACCGGCATGGTTTTGCGCAGGCCGTTGAGTCGGCGCACGTCGCGGCTGCCGGCCTCGTGGTCGATGATGCCCACCAGCATGAACAGCGTGGCCTTGAACAGGGCGTGGGCGACGGTGTGCACGGTGGCCGCCTCGAACGCCTCGGGGGTGCCCACCCCGATCAGCGCGACGAGGAAGCCGAGCTGGCTGACCGTCGAGTAGGCCAGCAGCGCCTTGAGGTCGTGCTGCTTCAGGGCCAGGGTGGCCCCGAGAAGCGCGGTGACCAGTCCGGTGGTGAGCAGCAGCACGATCCACAGCGGCCGGCCGGAGAAGGCCGGGGACAGGCGCATGAGCAGGTAGATCCCGGCCTTGACCATCGTGGCGGCGTGCAGGTAGGCGCTGACCGGCGTGCTGGCCGCCATGGCCGCGGGCAGCCAGAAGTGGAGGGGCACCTGCGCGGACTTGGCGACCGCGGCGAGGAAGACCAGCAGGACCAGGGCCACCCCCGGACCGCCGTCGGGGAGCAGTTCCGGGTTCTCCAGCAGGAGGCTGATCCGGGTGGTTCCGGCCGTCACCGACACCAGCACGACCGCGCCCAGCAGCGCCAGGCCGCCGGACACGGTGGTGAGCAGCGCCTGGCGGGCGGGCAGCACCGCGCTCGGTCCCGCGCCGCCGATGAGGAAGAACGAGCTGATCGTGGTCAGCTCCCAGAACACGAACAGCAGCAGCAGGTCGTCGGCCAGGACCAGTCCCAGCATGGCCATGGCGAACAGGCACAGCAGGGCGAACAGGCCGCGGTCGGGCGCGTGCTTGGGGAAGTAGCGGGTGCAGTAGGCCAGGATCAGCGTGCCCACACCCAGGACGATGAAGCAGAACATCAGGGACAGGCCGTCGAGCCGCAGCCGGAACGCCACGTCGAGGGTCGCAATCCACGGGAACTCCAGGATGACGGGGCGGCCCGCCAGGACCGTGGGCGCCTGGCTGGCGAACGCGCCGAGCAGCGCCAGGAAGAGCGCGGCCAGCGGCCATCCGGTCGTCCGTCCCAGCCGGTGCTGCAGTGGTTGGGCGATCAGGGCCGCGCCGCCGAGGGCGACGAGCGTCCACACGAGGACCAAGCCCTGCTCCCTCCGGTGCCACGGTCTCGACACGGCTCCCGCCGGGAACGGCGGAAGGAGATCCGAGCGCAGCGCCTACCCGTGGAAGCGACCGGTGAAACAGCCGGGGCGCCGACGGGGTCGGCTCACAGCCAGCCCATCTCGTCGGCCTTCCGGATCGCCGCGATGCGGTTGGCCGCGCCCGTCTTGGTGATGGCGCTGGACAGGTAGTTGCGCACGGTGCCCTCGCTCAGGTGCAGGGTGCGGGCGATGGCCGCGGCCGAGGCCCCGGTGGCGGCGGCGCGGAGCACGTCGGTCTCCCTCGCGGTCAGCGGGTTCTCCCCGGACGTCATCGCGGTGGCGGCGAGTTCGGAGTCGATGGAGCGGCCCCCCGCGTGCACCGTGCGGATGGCTCCGGCGAGCTGGTCGACGGGGGCGTCCTTGGCGAGGAAGCCACGGGCCCCGGCCGCCAGCGCGCGACGCAGGTAACCGGGGCGGCCGAAACTGGTGAGGACGAGGATGCCGCAGGAGGGAACCGCGTCCCGCAGTTCGGCGGCGACCTCCAGCCCGGTGGCCCCGGGCATCTCGACGTCCAGGACGGCGATGTCCGCGCGGTGCGCGGTCACGGCGGCCACGACCTCGTCCCCGCGGCCCACCTCGGCGACGACCTCCAGATCCTCCTCCAGGCCGAGCAGCGCGGCGATGGCTCCCCGGACCAGCCGCTCGTCGTCGGCGAGGACGACGCGGATCACGTGGCCACCTCCTTCGCTTCCGCCCCCTGCCGCGGGGAGGCGTCGCCGCGCACCGGAAACACGGCGCGCAGCAGGAATCCGCCGTCGTCGGTGCCCGCCGCCGAGAGCGTACCGCCGACCGTCGCGGTCCGCTCGGACAGGCCGGTCAGCCCGTTGCCGAACACCGCGGCCCGCCCCGGACGCACCCCGTCGTTGTACACCTCCACCACGCAGGCGCGGTCCTGTTCGGCCAGGGTGATGTCGCAGCGCCGGGCGCTGCTGTGCCGCAGCACGTTCGTGGCGCCCTCGCGGGCGATCCACGCGGCCAGGGGCCGCAGCTCCTCGGGCAGTGCCGCGTGGCCGCCGGTCACGGTCGTGTGGACGCCCGCCGCGGTGAGCACGGACCGCACGCTCGCCAGTTCGTCGGCCAGATCCACGTTCCGGTAGCCGCTGACGGCGGTGCGCACTTCACGCAGCGCCTCCCTGGCGATCCGCTGCACCTCCGCCATCTCCACGGCGGCGCGCCCGGGGTCGCGCTCGGCCAGCCGTGCCGCCAGCTCGCTCTTGACCGCGATACCGGACAGGCTGTGGCCGAGCAGGTCGTGCATGTCCCGGGCGAACCGCAGCCGCTCCTCGCTGACGGCGAGCCTGGCCCGGGCCTCACGGGCGAGCGTGGCCTCGCGCGCGATCTCCCACAGCCACAGCACCGCGAGGTTGCACACCAGGAACAGCACCGCCAGGAAGCAGGTGTACCCGGCGACCACCGCGACCAGCAGCGCGTCCGGGGCGGGCAGGAAGGCCAGGCGCACGGCCAGGAGCGCCACCAGCACCAGGGTGAAGCCCGCGATTCTGCGGCGCGTGGTCACCAGGGCCGCGATCGACCACCACAGCGCCGCGATCATCAGCGACCACGTGGTCGCGTCCATCACGGCGAAGAGCGCGAGGAGCAGCCCGAAGGAGCCGTAGAGGACCGCGTCGGGGCGGGCCGGGGGCCGGTCCAGTCGGGAGCCGACCAGCCGCAGCGTCAGCCACGCCAGCGCCACCGTGACCATGAGGGCGATGACGGCGGACCAGCGTGGGCCCACACCGAGCGGTCCGAGGACGCCCGGGGACGTGTCGTCGCCCGCGGAGGAGACCACGTACAGACCGCCCAGCGACACGATCATGACCGACACGAGGAAGAAGGAGCTGACCACCACCTTGCGGGAGAAGCGCAGCCGCCGCATGCTCCGGTCGTCGGCCGACGGTACGGCCGACACGTCCGAGTTCCGTGGTCGAGGCATCGAACCTCCCTTCTCGGGAAGAGTAACGGCGGTGCGCGCCGGAGTCCGTCCTCCCCGGCGCGCACCGCCCGTCCCGGTCACCGGGAGGTGCGCGGGTCCCACTGGAAGGAGCGCAGCAGGACGACCATGACCGCGGTCCAGGCGGCCAGGACGAGCAGGGAGGGCGCGGCCGCCAGCCACAGGTCCAGGCCCGTGGCCCGTTCGGCGCCGTCGACCCCGCCGAAGAGGTCGTAGCCGAAGTAGGCGGACTGGGCCACCTCGATGGCCGGGACCATCGGCAGGAGGCCGAGAGCGAGCGCCACTCCGTCGGGCAGGATCTCCAGCGGGACGAAGAAGCCGCTGACCGCGAGCAGGAGCAGGAACGGCACCATCGAGATCATCTGCGCGCTCTCGGCGTTGCGCGCGAACCGGGTGATGAACGCGCCCAGCAGCGACATGACAACGGTGATCAGCACGATGGACAGCACCAGCAGGACCGGGGCGGTCGGCAGTGTGCTCTCCGTCGCGCCCAGGAAGGCCACGACCGCCGCGGACTGCACCGCGACGACGCCGAGCACCGACAGGGTCGTGGCGCCGAACAGCGCCACCGGGGGCACCCCCGAGACCCGGAAGCGCTTGAGCACCAGTTGCTCACGGCGCGCCGCGTAGACGTTGGAGACGTGCGCCACGCCGACCGTCATCGCGGCCAGCGCGAAGAACCGGGTGAGCGACAGCGCCGCGGTGTCCACGCCGGGCAGCACCTCGGTGGGCTCGCCGACGGCGAGGGGAAGCAGGAAGATCGCGGGGAGCACCGCGACGTAGAGGGCCATCCGGTACCGGTAGAAGAGGGTGAACTCGGTGCGGGTCAGGCGCAGGGTCTGCCGCAGGACGCTCACGGGGGCGCGCGGTGTCCGCGCGGTCGGGGCCGCGGACCGGGGGGTCGAGGTCGTCACAGGAGGTCTCCTTCGGGAGTTCAGTGGCCGGGCAGGTCGGCGAGGTCGCCGCTGGCGACGGAGAGGAACACGTCCTCCAGGGAGGCCGAGCGCAGCTCCAGCCGCTCCAGGGTGAGCGAACGCTCCTCGGCCCAGGCCAGCAGCGGGGCGAGCGCCCGGTGCGCGCGGGAGGCGACGTCGGACCCGGTGACCGTGTAGACCGCCCACGGGTCGCCCTCGCGGACGTCGATGGCGAGTTCGGCGTCGGGCAGCCGGGGCAGCTCCTCGGAGCGGATGTGGGCGGGGAGCCGGAAGCCGATCCGGTCGCCCCATCCGGCGACGACCTCGCTGGGCGTGCCCTCGACCCGGATCTCGCCCTGGTGCATGATGGCGAGCCGGTCGGCGAGCCGTTCCGCCTCCTCCAGGTAGTGGGTGGTGAGCAGCACCGCGACCCCCTCGGCCACCTGGCCGTTGATGATCTTCCAGGTCTCGCGGCGCATCTCCGGGTCCATGCCGGTGGTGGGCTCGTCCAGGAAGAGCACCTCGGGGCGGGTCAGGACGGCCAGCCCCAGGTCGAGGCGGCGCTTCTGTCCGCCCGACAGTCTGCGGACGGTGACCCCGGCCTTGTCGGCCAGGCTGACCATGTCCAGCACCGTGGCGGTGTCCAGCGGGTCGGCGGCCAGGTCCCGGGCCAGCTCGACGGTCTCGGCGACGGTGAGTTCCTCGAACACCCCGCTGTGCTGGAGCACCGCGTTGACGCGCGGACGCAGCGCGGCGGGCTGGCCGAACGGGTCGGTCCCGAAGACCCGGACCGACCCTCCGGAGGGTCGGCGGAACCCTTCGAGGGTTTCGACGGTGGTGGTCTTGCCCGCCCCGTTGGTGCCCAGGAGTGCGAAGAGCTCGCCGGGGGCGACCGTGAACGAGACGCCCCGGACGGCTTCGAAGTTCCCGTAGGACTGGCGCAGGTTCCGGACACTGACCGCGGCGGCGCCCTCATGGTGTGGCGTTGTCATGTCCTCAGGTTCACAGAACACGGCGGGGCGGGGCAGACGCGGCCGTCACCGGACGGCCGTGAGGAATCCACGGCCCCGGCATGATGACCGTCATGCCGGGGCCGGAGCGTCCCGGTTCAGCAGCGGTGCGACGGCAGCGCCAGGCCGATGTGCTCCCCGATCTCCTCGAGCAGGCCCTGGTCGGCCAGCCGGAAGGAGTTGCGGTTGCTGCGGCGGATCAGCGTGAGGGCGCCGCCCACCCCCTGGCTGCCGTGGAGGGGCACGCTCAGCAGAGAGCCCGCGTTCAGGGCGCTCAGCACCGGTATGCCGCCGGGTGTGCGGCCGAGCAGCGTCTCGTCGTCGATGAGCTGCCGCAGCACGGCCTTGCCCTGGGCGAGGACGGAGCGGGGGATCTCCGCGGCTCCCGCGTCGAGGGCGCGTACCAGTTCGCTCAACTCGGAGTTCGGCGGACCGGCCACGACGGCGCGCCGGACCCGGTCGGGACCGCCGGGTGCGTCGCACAGGTCGATGATCACCCAGTCGGCGTAGGAGTCGGCGAGCAGTTCGGCCGCCTTGTCGAGGACCAGCGGCGGGTGGTCGCCTCCCGGGCCCGCGCTGCGCAGCAGCAGTCTCGTCATCCGGGTCAGCACGTCCAGCCGGCGCGCGGCGAGCACCACCACCTGGTCCTCGACCTCGGTCTCCAGCGGTGCGGGACCGGAGTCCTCGCTGGTGCGCAGCGGAGGGGACATCGCCACCAGCAGCAGCGGATTGGGCTCGCTCGGCACGGTCAGCCGGCTCACGGTCAGCCGGACGTCCTCGACGTAGCCGCGCCGGGCCAACCGCGAGTCGAACGACACGGTCTCCCCGCTCTGCAGCACGGCCGCCTGCCAACTGCGCATGGCCGCGCGCGACCGCAGGTCCACGAAGATCGAGAACGGTTTGCCGGTCAGATAACCGGGGGTGCTGCCCAGCCGTTCCGCGCCTATGGCGTTGATCCTGCGGATGTAGCCTCCGTGGTCGAGCAGGACCACGGGGATGCTGAGTTCGTTGAACACGGCGCGCAACAGCGTCCGCTCGTCATCGCTGCGGCGGCTGGTGGCCGGGCCGATCAGGGCGGCCAACCGTTCCTCGCACTCCCGCAGCAGCCGCTCGGCGAACCCCAGTTCGGCGAGCGCGGCCTCGGCGGTCGTCGCGGCGTCGTCTGGATACATCACATGCGTGGCTCGCAGCGCGGCGACCCGGTCGTGCAGGTCCGCGATCGCGTGTTCCAACTTCGCGAGATGTTCCGGCAAGCTGACAGCTCCTGACTTGGTTCCGGAGGTTCCGGCAGAATCGACGCTAGCCCATGGAGCCGCACGCCGGAACGTCCCGCCTATTGGGAGCATCTTGCCGGGAACGCGGTTGAAACAGCAGCTAATTGCCCAAAAACGACAGGAATGACGTGCTGGTGCCTGCGGTAGCTACTGTGGAGTCAGCGGGCGGGAAACGCTGCCTCCCGCGTGGGGGAAAGGGGCCGGAGAGCGATGTGGGTCGAGCGGCTGGCACGGGACATCGGTGCGTTGGCCCAGAGCGTGGAGGGAACCCGCGACCGTGCGCTCGACCAGGTCAGTCTCCTGACGTCGCGGCATGTCCCGGGCTGTTCGGCGGCGCTCGTGGTGGTCTGGCGCGACACGCGTCCGGAGGAGCACGATCCCAACGCCGAACTGTGGGGGCGGCACGTCGTCGTGGACTACGCCGCGTCCCATTCCGACCTCGCCAAGGCGTTCGAGTACCAGTACACCACCGACCAGGGACCGACCGTCCACGCGGTGCGGGAGCGCAGCACGGTCGTCGTCGAGGACAGTCTCCGCGACGACCGGTGGCCGGCCTATACCAGCATGGCCGTGCAGTGCGGGGATCGGTCGTCGGTCACCTACCCGTGTGACCTGGACGGCGAGATCCTGACTTTCGGGGTGCACTCCTGTCGGGCGCGTCGGTTCGATCCCGAGGAGGTGGTTCCGCCGCTGGCGATGCTCGCCGAGCACACCGTGACCACTCTGCGCAGTCTCGGCCGTGACGCCGCCGCCGTGCGGGAGGCGGTACACATGCGCCGGGCCATGTCCGCCCGCACCGTCATCGACCAGGCCAAGGGGATCCTCATGCACGCTCGCGGGCTCACCTCCCAGCAGGCGTTCGACGAGTTGCGGCGGGTGGCCCAGCGCAACGGCATGAAGGTCGCCGACGTGGCCCGACGGCTGATGGCGGAGCAGGTCACGAGCAACGGTCACCGCCGGTGAGAGCCGCGGAAAGCGAACCGGTTCACCCCGGTAGCCCGGAAGAGGCGGCCTCCGTGCGGCCGCCGATTTTCCCGAAAGTGAGATCACTGAGAATGAGGATGTGCTGACGGTATCGGAGTGGTCAAAGCATAACTGTGAATCTGTTTCACATGAGGTTCTGGCGCTAAGGTTGCCGCAGGAAGCCCGGACTGGCGCCTCCTGCGCCCTCATTCCAGGAGTTGTGAGGTCCATCGGGTGCCGCGACAGCGCGGCGGTCAAGTAAGCGAGAGATGTGAGCGCGGAATTCGGCATTACGACCAGGACTGAGGGAGACGTGGTCGTGGTCACCCCCAAGGGGGACCTGGACGCCATCACCTCCCCTGCGCTGGCCAACGTGCTCGAGGGCTACCTCGGCACGGTGGAGCCCTGCCAGGGCGTCGTCGTGGACTTCTCGGAGGTGGAGTTCTGCGACTCCCGGTGCATCGGTGTGCTGGTCGCCAGCTACCGGCAGGCCCGGGACCGGGGCATCGGCATGGCCGTGGCCTCTCCCCGGGGAGCGGTGCAGCGGTTGTTCGTGATCGCGGGAATCGACCAGGTGATCACGATCGAGGAGGATCTGGGGCGCGCCGTCAAAGCGGTGGCCGCGGTCTAGGAGTCGGATGGGCGTGCCGGGGCGAGGCGGTCCTCCTCTCCCCGGGGCGCGCGTCCCCGGCCCCGTGGGCGGCCGCCGGGGAGACGCGGCTCACAGCCTGAAGTGCATACGCACCAGCGACCCCTCGGTGCCGCCGCGCACCTCCATGAAGTCGCACATCTGACGGGTGATCCACAGGCCGTATCCGCGTGTGCTCAACTCGTTGCTCGTCCGGTAGCCGCTGAGCGGGTCGGTCAACTGTCCGGCCTCGTCGAACACGTCGCAGACGATCCGCCCGTCCTGGCGCCACAGGGTGACCGCTCCCTTGCCCGCCCCGTGCTCCAGTACGTTCGCGACCAGTTCGTTGACCGCCACCACCAGGTCGTTCGCCAACACGCCGGGAACCTCCAGCCGATCGGCGAGCCGGGCCACCTCGTCGCGTACCGCGGGAAGGTCAGCGGAGATCCTGACCCGGTGCACCGGCTCCTGGGGTGGCGGCAGGGGATGGGCGGCGACCTCCGCCCCCAACTCCTCGGGGTCGCGGTAGCGAAGGCCGGGACGGCGGCCGTTGTCGGTGATCACCGTGGGGTGGGTGTGCCACACTCCGTCCCGGACCGGTCCGGACAACCGGCGGGCGTCGTGCACGCACAACAGTTGGATCGGGTGGCGGGCCAGTGCCATGTTCAGCACCGAGTCCAGCAGGCGCCACTCGCGCAGGGCCAGCGGGTCCTCCTCCGGCAGGGGCGGCTGGCCCACGACGGTGAGCCGACGCCCGGGGGCGGAGTTCGCGAGTCGGCGCAGTGCGGCCAGAGTCCGCCCCGGTGTGCTGTAGAAGGACGACCGGGACAGGAACTCCACGTCCTGCCGCAGCGGAGGGGACAGGCCCGTGCGCAGGGCCTTCTCCTCGTCCTCGCCGAGGGCGACAAGGACGCGGTCCCCTCCGCTCACCGCGGCCCGGACCATCGGCACGACCAGGGCGGTCAGCCCGTGGAGGGAATGGGAGACCAGGCCGGTGTGGACGAACTCCACAGGCCGGGTCTCCTTCTTCTCGATCCGCGCTGTCATGCCATTGTCCGGTGCCGGTACCTCTCTTCCGAGAACGGCTGGTGGTTCTGTGTCGTACCTGGGGCTACTATGCATCATCCCCGGCGGCGAGGGGCATACCGGGTGCCGTCGGCAGCAGCCGACTGTAGACCCGCTCGGTCTCCGCCGCCACCCGGGGCCACTTGAAGCGGGAGACGGCGCGGTCGGTGCCGGCGATTCCGTAGGCGGTGCGCTGGGTGGTGTCGGACGCCAGTTGGCGCAGGGCACGGGCCAGCGCCTCGGGGCGGGACGAACGGAGCAGCACACCGGTGGTGCCGTCGACCATGGCGCCGGTCACACTGCCGACCGCGCGCGCCACGACCGGAAGCCCGCAGGACATGGCCTCCAGGACGGCCCCGCCGTAGGGATCGTAGGCGGTGGTGGACACGAACACGTCGGCCGACCGCAGCAGCCGGGGAAGTTCCCTGCGGCTGACCGCTCCGGTGAGGGTGACGCGGTCGTTGACCCCCGCCTCCTTGGCGCGCCGCTCCAGCCGGTTGGCGTCCGGGTCGATCGCCAGGTGTTCGGTGTCGGGGCCGCCGACGATGAGCAGTTCCCCGTCGGGCACCCGCGTCATCATGTCGACCAGCGCGTCGGCCCCGCCCAGCGGGTCCAGTCGGGTGACGGCGATGATCCGCAACTGCTGGTCGGTGGTGGAGCGTCGACGCTGCCACGGCCCGTGGGCGCTCCCCTCGGCGGTGAAGTGATCGACGTCCACCCCGTAGGGGACGACGCTGACATGGCCGCGCGGCACTCCCATCCGGGCCAGTTCGAAGTGCTGGTCGGCGGAGTTGACCAGCACCGCTCCGGCGCGCTGGGCCAGGGCGGCCTCGAGTCGGACCCGTTGGGGGCTGGCGGGCAGGCCCACGCGCTGTTCGCTGATGCCCAGCGAGTGGAAGGTCTGTACGACGGGGATGTTGTGTTCACGGTCGCGCGTGGCGGCCAGCGCCGCCAGTCCACTGCTCCAGCCGAACGCGTGCACGACGTCGGGGACGTCGGCGCGGAGCAGGTCGGTCAGTCCCCGGGCGAAGGCGCCGGTGTGCTCCGGGTACTCCTCCTCCCGCAGCGGCCGCTGGGGACCCGAGACCACGGGTTCGACGGCCACGCCGCGTCCCATGCGGGTGCGTTCACTGATCCGCGGATCGGTACACCGTGTGTAGACGGTGACCCGGTGCCCCATCCGGGCCAGGTTGCGGGCCAGATGGCACAGGTGCAGGCTCTCACCGTCGGTGGGCTCACCCTTGTGTGCGGGGATCGGGGTGGCGTGCTCAGAGACTAGGGCGATCTTCACGTGCGACTCCTCATCGATGGCGGCCTGGCATGCCTGGTCTTCACTGCCATGCGGCGATGACGAAGAGACCCGTGCCGGGCAGAACACGGGAAGGGCATGCTGACAGGAGCCCGGACGGGCGATGACTCGTGCGGTGGAACGAGAAAACAGAAGAGGGCAGACGCATACGGATCACACCTTTGGCCATTGGGAGAAACACAAAAAGCGCTCGTCCAGAACCACTGGCCACAGCCAGGTGCGAGCGCACAAAGGCGAAGGTGTGTCTGCGTCTTAGACACCCAACGCCGGTAATTCTGCCAGATGAGAGGGGGAGCGACAACCCCTGGCGATGCTCCTCCGGGCGGAGCGGCTCGATGGAGCCCGTGTTTGTCCTGTTCAGAGGAGGGCACGCGCTTTGGGAAGGTAACGACGGCAGGAATTGGAAGGCAGGAGGGTTCATGGAGCGGTGGCTTCCGGCCTGGTTCCGGACGGTGACTACTGAGCCGGTAGGCGCCGACCCGATCCCCGAATACGTGGGCACGGGGCGACTACGGGACAGACGGGCTCTGGTGGTGGGACGTTTCGCCCCCGAAGAAGGAGTGGGAAGGGTGGTCGCCGCGACCCTGGCCAAGGAGGGCGCGGCGGTCGCGGTGGCCGGACCCGGAACGGCCGCCGAGAGCACGGACCGGTCCCGTGCTCGGGAGGGGTGGACAACCGTGCCGCACACCGGACCCGAGGTACTGGCCACCGCCGCTCTGCTGGCCGATCTGGGCGCGCACACGCTGCCGCTGCGCTGCGAACTGGACGACGAGGACGCCTGCCGCAGGGCGGTGGCCTACACGGCGCTGGAGTTCGGCGGTGTCGACCTGCTGGTGACCTGCGGCGACTCCCTTCCGCCCAGCGAGACGGTGGCGGAGGTCGACACGCCGGGGCTGGAGAACTGTCTGCGCACCTCCGTCATGGCGACGTTCTGGCTGGTCCAGGCGTCCGCGGTGTACATGCCGAAGGGGGCGGCGATGGTGGTGACCTCCCACAGCACGGGGCGTCGCGGCTCCGCGGGACGCGTGGGACACGCGGCGGGAGCGGCGGGGGTGATGAGCCTGGCGCGCTCGCTCGCCGCGCCGATGCGGGAACGTGGCATCGCGATCAACTGCCTGGTCTGCGACGGGGCGGAGGACCCCTACCAGACGGCCCGGGCCTACCTCGACCTGGCGACCGCGGCTCCGGGGGCGGACACCGGAGCGGTGCTCGCCGTCCCGAAGGCACGGCGTCCGCTGTAGCGGAGGCGCCGGGCGGCCGACGACACGCTCCGCCGGGAGGGAATGGGACGCCCCGAAGCGGCGAGAAACCGGAAAACATCCTCCAAAGGGGTGAACCACCGTGTCCGGTCGGGCATCACACCACCCGTAGGGAGCTGAGCGGCCCCGCGGGTCCCGCACTCTTCCGGGTGGGGCACCGCCGGACAGTACGCCGGCCGGAGGCGGCGAGGAGGACGGCGATGTCCCGGGGAGTGGTGGAGCACCACCGGAGGGACGAGACCACAGAGGTAACCGGTGTCGGGGGACTGCGCACCAACGCGATTTCCGCCATGATGGACACGGATTTTGACCACGGCCGACCGTCCATCGGTACGGTTACATGATCAACGCGCCTCGGCTGCCGTCCGGTTGAGGCGCCGCTTGGCACTGTTCGGCTGTCAATGCCGATGAACAGGAGGTAGGGCGCATGGGTGTGGCTCGTGGGGCAGTCGAGGTCACGGTCCTCACGCACAGAGGCGCTGTCCGCCAGGCCAATGAGGACGCCGTGGTCATGGGCGCGCTCACGGTCGCGGGCGCCGAGATGAACGCACCGGCACACTGCTGGCTGCCCATAGCTGACCCCGTCATCATCGCGGTCGCCGACGGCCTGGGAGGGCACGCCGCGGGAGAGATCGCCTCTGAGCACGCGGTGCATCGAATGGCCGAGAGCGGCCCCCAGTTGACCGGTCCCGACTCGGTGGACCTGCTGCTCAAACACATCGACGACGAGATCAAGGAGCACGCCGGCCAGCACGTGGAGTTCTCGGGGATGGGCACCACGGTCGCGGGAGTGCTGCTGACCCCCGACGCGAACTACTGGTTCAACGTCGGCGACTCCCGCACCTACCGGCTGCAGGACTCCCGGCTGATCCAACTGTCGGAGGACGACTCCCCGGTGCTGCCGCCCTCGGAGGACGGCCGTCCGGTCACGACGAACTACATCACCCAGTCGCTGGGCGGCAGCGGAAACACCGCCATGGTCCCGCACGTGGGCCAGGACACCGAGCCGGGACCGGGCGCCTGGCTGATGTGCAGTGACGGGCTCTCCGACCTCGTCTCGCTGGAGGAGATGGAGCGCATCATCGCCGAGGCCGGCGACGACAACATCGCCGTCTACAACCTGTGGAAAGCGGCGATGAACGCCTCCGGGCGGGACAACATCAGCATCCTGCTGGTGCGCCGCCACTCCTGACCGTCACCTCGCCGCACCGAGGACACCCCCTCCGACGGGGACGGGAGGGGGCGTCTCCCGGGATCACTCCCCTGAGCCGGAGCGGCGACGCAGCCGGATGACGATGATGGCGATCACCGCGATTCCGCCGATGGCCACGAGGACGCCCAGAACCGGCGCGAAGGGCCCGGCGAGTGACCGGAGGTCCGTGGCGGCCTCCTCCTCGACGGAGTCGGCGGGTTCCGTCTCCGCTTCCTCTGCGGTGGGCTGAGCTTCGGCGGTGGGCCGGGCCTCGGCGGGGTCGGGGAGAGCGGACTCGTCCAGAGTGAAGGTCAGGGTGTCCGACAGCGGGTGGCCGTCCGCGGAGACGATGCGGTACTCGATGGTGTACTCGCCGGGTTGGGACAGTGGGGCGAGCGCGACGGAGGCCGTCGGACCGTCGACGGAGATCTCGCCCTCGGCGTGGTCGACGCCGTCGGGGCCGGTCACCACGATCCCGTTGCCGCCCTCGATGACGTCGTCGTTGAAGGTCAGCACCACCTCCTCGGGAAGGGCGTCGAGCGTGGCTCCGTCCTTGGGAGACGAGGAGATCAGGGTGTTGTGCGCCTGCGCGGCGGGAGCGAGTCCGACCGACAGCAGCAGTGTGAGGGTGAGACACGTCAGCAGTGCGCCGAGGAGGCTTCGGGAGGACGGGGCGGATGTGGCTGGCATCGTCGGGACCTTCCTGGTGTCTTCTCGAGGGGACGCGGAGTGCGCGTGGGGGCCGTGCGGCACTCCGCCGAGTGGTGTCCGTCACCTTCGAAGCTACCCGGTCACCCAGTGTGATACCCCGGTACGGGACCGGTCGCGCAAAAGCCGCCGGGCCTGACTCCCGGCGGCTTCCGCGCGACCTCCGAGGGATTCAGCTCGCCGCTGGCAGCAGTTCCCTGCGCAGGTAGCGGCGCTCCTCGGGGGTGGTCGCCCCCCATACCCCGTGCGCCTCACCGGCTCGCAGCGCCCACCGCAGGCATTCTTGGCGAACAGCGCAGCTGCGGCAGATGGCCTTGGCGAGTTCCACGGTTTCGCGTCCGGGGCCGGTCGTGCTCACCGGAAAGAAGAGCTCAGGGTCGTAGTTGCGACATGCTCCCTGCCGGACCCAGTCTTCGCTCTCGTGGTAAAGGCGGTTCACCAGGCGCCTCCGATCCCTGGCTCGTGGCTCTGACTCCCCCCGGCGAAAGTGTCGGGGACCGTGGCCCTGTCGCGGGTGTGTCGTTGGACGGCTGACTCCGCGGGCCGTTGTGCGGCTGTTGTCGCCGTACGTGACCGAGGAACCCGTCCGTGCGGCGACAGGTGTGAAGACGACTCAGCGCCTCTCGACCGATTGTAGTACTACGCATAGTCGTACTACGCAAAGTCCGAGAAAATTTCCCCCAAGCGTCACAGAAGTGCAACCATGTGCGTCGTCTCCTGTGGCGGGGCGACGGACCGCGGGCGGCCCGGTGTCCGCGGTCCGCCGCGGCGGGGACCCCGGTTCCTGATTGATTGGCCCTTTGCACCGAATTCATGTGACCTAAGTCACCCTTAAAGTTCTCTTGGATTTCTCTCAGGTTCGCGTGTGCCACGCGCAGCCTGACGAGAGGCGGTTCACACGGCAGGGGGCCGCGGAGTCGGGGATGCTCCCCGGTATCCCCTGGTGAGCAGTCGAAGAGAGAAGGCGGCAGGGGTCGCTTCGGCGAGGGGACCCGGTGGCGCAAAGTAGCGGCCGCGAGCAAAGAGTCCTGTCCTACCCGATGGAAACATCGCTGAAACATATGTCGCGCTTGGCGCGAAAATCCTGCTCAGAAACGTTCGCTAGGGTCCTACGACGTGCTTGGACGAAAAACACCAGCGACCGATCGACATAGTACGGACACTGATTGTAAGCATTCGGCTGTGTCATCCGACGACAGCGACGTGACCCTGGAACCGCCCTCCCTCGACGACGGGCGGCATCTCTGGCAGTTGGCCCGCGGCTCCGGCCTGGACGTGAACTCGCCCTACGCGTACGTCCTGTGGTGCCGCGACTTCGCCGCCACCTCGCTGGTGGCCCGTGACGACACGGGTGCGCTGCGTGGATTCGTCACCGGCTACGTGCGCCCCGAAGCACCCGACACCTACTTCCTGTGGCAGGTCGCGGTGGACTCCGCGTTCCGCGGCCGCCGCCTGGCCCGCAGAATGCTCGACCGTATCGGCTCCCGCCTCGTCGAGCGCGGCGTCCACTACCTCGAAGCCACGGTCACCCCCGACAACACGGCGTCGCGGGCGCTGTTCGCCTCGTTCGCCCGCGACCGGTCGGCCCCACTCTCCTGGACACCGCTCTTCGAGCGCGCGCACTTTCCCTCGGACGTCCCCGAACCGCACGACCCGGAGGATCTGGTCCGCATCGGCCCGCTGCGCTGACCGCGCCGGCCGACCCATGCCTTGACACCAAGGAGATCAAGGAGAATCCCATGCTGGAAACCTTCTCCCACCTCGAGTCCGAAGTCCGCAGCTACTGCCGGGGATGGCCCACCCTCTTCGACAAGGCGCGCGGCAGCCACGTCTACGACGACTCCGGCCGCGACTACCTCGACTTCTTCGCCGGAGCCGGATCGCTCAACTACGGTCACAACAACCCGCGCCTCAAGGCCGCACTGCTCGACTACCTGAGCGGTGACTCCGTCGTCCACAGCCTGGACGCCTACACCGTCGCCAAACGCGACTTCCTCACCACCTTCGAGGAGGTGATCCTCAAACCCCGGGGGTTGGACTACAAGGTGCAGTTCCCCGGCCCCGCGGGCAACAACGCCGTCGAGGCCGCACTCAAACTCGCCCGCAAGATCACCGGGCGTGAGACCATCGTCAGCTTCACCAACGGCTTCCACGGCATGACCCTGGGGGCGCTCGCCGTCACCGGCAACTCCATGAAGCGCGGCGGTGCGGGCGTTCCGCTCAACCACGCCGCCACCATGCCGTTCGACAACTACATGGACGGCAAGACCCCCGACTTCCTCTGGCTGCGCAGCCTGCTGGAGGACAGCGGAAGCGGCCTGGACAAGCCCGCCGCCGTCATCGTGGAGACCGTCCAGGGCGAGGGCGGCATCAACGTGGCCAGCACCAAGTGGCTGCGCGGCCTGGCCGAACTGTGCCAGGAGTACGACATCCTGCTCATCGTCGACGACATCCAGATGGGGTGCGGCCGCACCGGCCCGTTCTTCAGCTTCGAGGAGGCCGGGATCGTCCCCGACATCGTCACCCTGTCCAAGTCGATCAGCGGCTACGGTCTCCCGCTGGCGCTGACCCTGTTCAAGCGGGAACTGGACGTGTGGGAGCCCGGCGAGCACAACGGCACCTTCCGAGGCTTCAACCCGGCCTTCGTGACCGGCACCGTGGCGCTCAACGCCTACTGGCGCGACGAGGTCTTCCAGAAGGAGACCCTCGCCAAGGGTGACCTCGTCGGCGAGCGCCTCGGCGCGATCGCCGACGAGCACGCCGAGGCCGGGGTGAGCACGCGGGGCCGGGGCATGGCGCGCGGCCTGGTGCTGCCCAACGAGGGTGAGGCCAAGCAGGTGTGCGCCGAGGCGTTCGAGCGCGGCCTGCTCATGGAGACCTCCGGACCCCAGGACGAGGTCGCCAAACTGCTGCCGCCGCTGACCACCTCCGTCGCCGAACTGGAGGAGGGGCTGGAGATTCTGGCCGAGTCGGTGCGCGCGGCGGTCAAGACGCCGCAACCTGCCTGACCTGCCGCTTCCGACGGGGAAATCCCGGCGGACCTGTCTGGCGGTCCACCACCGGGTGATCAGGGCGGCGGTCCCGTGGCGTCCCGTCTCCTTGCATATGCAGTTGCATATGCGCTGCCAGGAGAGACGGGAAGCGTCCACCGGGGCCGCCGCCTTCCGAGGGTGAGGCACCGCCAACAGCACGGATCGAAAGGAAACCACCGCATGATCGTGCGCAGCCTGGACGACATCGACGGCACCGACGCCGATGTCGTCACGGAGAACTGGCGCAGCCGCCGCATCGTCCTGGCCCGGGACGGTGTCGGCTTCTCGTTCCACGAGACCGTTCTGTACGCGGGCACCGAGACGTCGATGTGGTACGCCAACCACATCGAGCTGGTGCACTGCATCGAGGGCGAGGCCGAGGTCACCAATGACGAGACCGGCGAGACATTCCTGATCAAGCCCGGCATGCTCTATCTGCTTGACGGGCATGAGCACCACACGGTCCGGCCCAAGACCGACTTCCGGGTGCTGTGTGTGTTCAACCCGCCGGTCACCGGCCGCGAGGTGCACGACGAGAACGGCGTCTACCCGTTGCTCACCGAGGAGCCCGCGACTGCCGAGTAGTCCGTGGGGCTTCGTGCACATCGAACCGTTCGCAGACAAGGAGAGAACCCGTTAGGGGGAATCGAGATGACTGCCCTGACCACCGACACCGCACGATCGGTCGCCGACGACTATCCCACCCGCAAGACGCCTGAGCCCGCCCTGCTCTATCGCAGGGACCCGGTCGTCTGGGGGGACAACGACGGACCGATCGACAAGGAGACCCTCGACAGCTACGAGGCCAAGGGCTACCTGCAGGTCGAGCAGTTGCTCACCGGCGACGAGCTGGCCGCCTGCAAAGCCGAGCTCGAACGGTTGAGCGCCGACGAGGAACTCAAGAGCGACGAACGTGTCGTGGTCGAGCGCACCTCCAAGGAGGTCCGCTCCATCTTCGACGTGCACAAGATCAGTGGGCTCTTCGCCGACCTGGTGCGCGACCCGCGCGTGGTGGGTCGGGCCCGCCAGATCCTCGGCTCCGACGTCTACGTGCACCAGAGCCGGATCAACTACAAGCCGGGCTTCGGCGGCGGCGACTTCTACTGGCACTCCGACTTCGAGACCTGGCACGCCGAGGACGGAATGCCGAAGCCGCGTGCCACCAGCATCTCCATCGCGCTCACCGAGAACTACGTCCACAACGGGGCGCTGATGATCATGCCCGGTGCGCACAAGACATTCGTCTCGTGCGTGGGGGAGACCCCCGCCGACCACTACCGGGAGTCGCTGAAGAAGCAGGAGATCGGCGTTCCCGACCAGAACAGCCTGACGATCCTGGCGGAGAAGCACGGCATCGACGTGCTCACCGGACCGGCGGGCGGCGCGATCATGTTCGACTGCAACTGCATGCACGGGTCGGGCGGCAACATCACGCCGTTCCCCCGGTCGAACATCTTCATCGTGTTCAACAGCGTCGAGAACACCTGCGTGGAGCCGTTCTCCGCGCCGCGGCCGCGCCCGGACTTCCTGGGCTCGCGTGACTTCACGCCCGTGAGGTGACCGTGGGCGGCGTCCCGCCTCTCCCCGGGCGGGACGCCGCGATCAGGGCACGTGAGAGCCGGGATTCGGTTACGAATCCCGGTTCGTTGGATTAACACCCCCGCCCCCTGGGCATGGCAGCCAAAAATTTTCTGACATTTCACCCCTCATCCGAAATGTCGGATGCGGGATCGGCCTCACGAGGGCGGTCCCGCCAGAAGATACACACCCCCCATCAGAACGCCGGCCACAACACCCCTCCGGCGTTCACGAACAGGAGCAAGACACCATGACGGATCACAGATCTCTGGACCGCCGCGGCCTCTTCCGGGTCGGAGGGATCGGACTGGCCGCGGTCGCGCTGGGCCCCACCCTGGCCGCCTGCTCCCGCACCGAGGACATCGTGACCCTCGACAGCCTGCGGGAGCAGGGCTACATCCGGGTCGCGATCAACAACGAGGCGCCGTTCGGCTACATCGGCGACGACGGAGAGGTGACCGGCTCCTCCCCCGAACTGCTCCGCGCGATCTTCACGGAACTGGGCGTCGAGGATGTCCGGGCCGAGTCGGTGGCCTGGGACGGACTCATCCCCGGCCTGAAGGCCAAGCGGTTCGACGCGGTGGCGGCCGGGATGTACATCACCCCGGAGCGGTGCGCCGAGATCGCGTTCGCCGAACCGACCTACCGGGTGCTGCAGGCGTTCCTCGTCCCCTCCGGCAACCCCGACGGACTGAGCACCTTCGACGACATCGCCGCCAACCCCGACGTCACGGTGGCCGTGCTCAACGCCTCGGTCGAGCAGGGCTACGCCGAGGGCGCGGGCGTGCCCGCCGACCAGATCGAGACGGTCGACAACCAGGTCAGCGCCTACGAGCTGCTGCAGAACGGCCGGGTCGACGCGGTCGCGCTGAGCACCCTCTCGCTCAACCGGATCCTGGAGCAGCGCGACGGCGACTTCGAGGTCACCGAGGGGTTCATCCCTGTGGTGGACGGCGAGGAGGTCACCCCCGCCGGCGGTCTGGCCTTCCGCCAGGGCGACACCGAGCTCCTCGACGAGGTCAACCGGGTGCTCGCCGAGTTCAAGGAGAGCGGACGACTCCTGGAGATCATCGAGCCGTTCGGCTTCACCGAGCAGGAACTCCCGGGCGACCTGACCACCGAGCAGCTCTGCCAGGCCTGACGGACGGCAGCCCGACGTGGAGTTCTTCATAGACCGGCTCCCGCTCTACCTGAGCGGGGCCGGAACCACCCTCACGATCACCCTGCTGGGGGCCGTGCTCGCCTTCGTCCTCGCCATGGTCATCGGCACGCTCGGAACCCTGCGCAACCCCGCCGCCCGCGGCTTCGCCACGTTCTACACCGAGACGTTCCGCGGAGTGGCCGCGCTGATCCTGATGTACTGGATGGCGTTCGCGGTTCCCCAGATCACGCCGTACGAGATCGACCCGATGTTCGCCGCGGTGCTGGCTCTGGGCCTCAACATCGGCGCCTACGGGGCCGAGGTGGTGCGGGCCGCGATCAACGCGGTGCCCAAGGCGCAGATCGAGGCGACCGTCGCGCTCAGCATGTCGTGGTGGCGGCGCATGCGGTCGGTGGTCCTGCCGCAGGCGTGGGCGCAGATGCTGCCCACCTTCGGCAACCTGATCATCGAACTGATGAAGGCGACCGCCATCGTGTCGCTGATCGGCGTCGCCGACCTGACGCGGATCGCCCAGGAGCAGCGGACCGCCACCGGTGAGACCATCCTGGCCTTCAGCGGCGCCCTGGTCGTCTACTTCGTGATCGCCCAGGTGCTGATCCTGGGCATGCGGCTGCTGGAACGCCGGGCCAACCGGAGGCTGGGACGGCCCACCGAGAGCGGCTTCCTGGCCCTGCTGCGGCCCCCGCCCGTCAACGCGATCGGAGGTGGCCGCCAGTGACCTGGGACTGGGAGTTCACCGGGAGGATCATCCCGGACCTGCTCGACGGCCTGGTCGTCACCGTCCAGGCCACCCTCGTGGGCTACGTGCTGGCGCTCGCCCTGGGACTGGCCGTGGCGATGGTGCGCCGTGTCCCGGTGATCGGCTCCGTGGTGTTCGTGGCCATGGAGTTCGTCCGCTGCACCCCGCTGCTGGTGCAACTGGTCTTCGTGTTCTTCCTCGCTCCGAGCTACCTGTCGGCGTTCACGATCGGCGTCGTGGTGCTGGGCGTGCACTACGCCGCCTACACCGCCGAGGTGTACCGCTCGGGGATCGAGGGTGTACCGCCGGGACAGTGGGAGGCGTGCCGGGCGCTGAGCCTGCCCCGGTACCGGACCTGGGGCGCGGTGGTGCTGCCGCAGGCCATCCGCAAGGTGATCCCCGCACTCGGCAACTACCTGATCGCCATGTTCAAGGACACCCCCCTGCTGTTCGCGATCACGGTCGGCGAACTGATGTACCAGGCGTCCCGGATCGGCGGGGTGTACTTCCGCTACCTGGAGGCGATGACCCTGGTCGGCCTGTTCTTCCTCCTGGTGAGCGTGCCATCGGCCGTTCTCATCCGACGACTGGAGCGACGCTATGCCGCAGTCTGACCCCTCTCCCGGCGCCGGGTCCGGCGTCGGCGAACCGCTCATCCGCTTCGACAGGGTGGTCAAGCGGTTCGGTGACAACACCGTGCTCGACCACCTCGACTTCACCGTCGCCGCGGGCGAGCGGGTGACCCTCATCGGCCCCAGCGGCTCCGGCAAGACCACCATCCTGCGCCTGCTGATGACGTTGGAGCAGGTTACCGACGGCGTCATCTGGATCGGCGGCGAACCGCTCAGCCACATGCGCAAGGGCGGCCGCCTGGTCCGGGCCGGCGAGAGGCACCAGCGCCAGGTGCGCAAGCAGATCGGCATGGTGTTCCAGCAGTTCAACCTGTTCCCGAACATGACCGTCCGGCAGAACATCACCGAGGGACCCGTCCACAGCCTGGGGGTGCCCAAGGCCGAGGCCAACAGGCGGGCCGAGGAACTGCTGGAGATGGTCGACCTGTCCGACAAGATCGACGCCCACCCCACGCAGTTGTCCGGCGGCCAGCAGCAGCGGGTCGCCATCGCGCGGGCGCTGGCCATGAGCCCGAAGATCCTGCTGCTGGACGAGGTCACCTCCGCGCTCGACCCCGAACTGGTCACCGGCGTCCTCGACGTGCTGCGCACCATCGCCGAGACCACCGACATCACGATGCTGTGCGTCACGCACGAGATGCAGTTCGCGCGGGACGTCTCGCACCGGGTGCTGATGTTCGACGGGGGGCGCATCGTCGAGGAGGGGCCGCCCGAGAAGATCTTCGGCGATCCCACCGAGGACCGCACCAAGGCCTTCCTGCACGCGGTCCTGGACTAGCCGGGACCACGGCACCGGCGGTGTCGGCGGCGTCGGGAGCGGAAGCGCGCCCGGCGCCGCCGACGTGTGCGCGTGCCGCCCCACCTCGCTCCCGGGACAGAAGGGCCGGTCGCTAGACTCTCCCTCCGGCGGAGGACGCGCCCGGCGCAGGCAATCCGGTCGGAATCCGGAGCGGTCGCGCCACTGTGGACGGGCCCCGGCCCGTGAGCCAGAAAACTCGCCGGACGCGCACACGGATCTCTACGGGACGCGTTATCCCAGGGAGGCGGCCATGACAGCACCGCGCACAACCGCAACGGACACGAGGACCCCGCGGTGACGGGGCGGGCCCGCGGCCTGCTGGTGGCCGGGACCTCCTCCGACGCGGGAAAATCCGTGGTCACCAGCGCCCTGTGCCGGGCCATGGCCCGCCGCGGGATCAGGGTGGCGCCGTTCAAGGCGCAGAACATGTCGAACAACTCCATGGTGGTCCCCGGCCCCGACGGGCAGGGCGCCGAGATCGGCCGCGCCCAGTGGGTCCAGGCGCTCGCCGCACGCGCCGAACCCGAGACCGCCATGAACCCGGTGCTGCTGAAACCCGGCAGCGACCTGCGCAGCCACGTCGTGGTGCGGGGCCGCCCCTTCGGCCGCCTGGCGGCGGGCGAGTTCGCGGGGGAGCGCGCCGCGCTGGCCCGGGCCGCCCACACCGCGCTGGAGGACCTGCGCTCCCGCTACGACGTGGTGGTCTGCGAGGGCGCGGGCGGAGTCGCCGAGATCAACCTGCGCGCCCACGACTACGTCAACATGGGACTGGCGCGCGCCGCCGACCTGCCCGTCGTCGTGGTCGGCGACATCGACCGCGGCGGCGTGTTCGCGTCGCTGTACGGGTCCCTCGCCCTGCTCGACCCCGCCGACCAGGCGCTGGTCAGCGGGTTTGTCATCAACAAGTTCCGGGGCGACGTCTCCCTGCTGGGACCGGGGCTGGACGCGCTGGGGCGTATGACCGGCCGACCGGTGCTGGGCGTCCTGCCGTGGCAGCGGAACCTGTGGCTGGACTCCGAGGACTCGCTGGCCCTGGCCGACCGGGAACACGATCCCGCGGCCACCCCCGTCCTGCGTGTGGCGGTGGTGCAGTTGCCCCGGATCAGCAACTTCACCGACGTCGACGCCCTGTGCCTGGAACCGGACCTGCGCGTCGACTTCGTCACCGACCCCCGGCCGCTGGCCTCCGCCGACGTCGTCGTCCTCCCCGGAACCCGGGCCACGCTGTCGGACCTGGAGTGGCTGCGCTCCCGCGGCCTGGACACCGCGATCGCCGAGCACGCCCGCCGGGGGAGGACGGTGCTGGGCGTCTGCGGCGGCTGCCAGATGCTGGGCCGCGCGATCCACGACCCCGAAGGAGTCGAGGGCGCGGCGGGGCGGCGCGCCGACGGTCTGGGCCTGCTCGACCTGGAGACGGTCTTCACCCGCGACAAGGTGCTGCGGCTGCCCTCCGGTGAGGGGCTGGGCGTGCCGGTCGGCGGCTACGAGATCCACCACGGCCGCATCCGCGCCGGCCGGGGGGAGCCGTTCCCCGGCGGCCTGCGCGACGGGACCGTGTTCGGCACGATGTGGCACGGCAGCCTGGAACACGACGCGTTCCGGGGAGCGTGGCTGGAGGCGGCGGCCGAGACGGCGGGCGCCGAGGGCGGCCGGTTCGGGAAGGTCGGTTTCACCGCCGCCCGCGAGGCCCGCCTGGACCTCCTCGCCGACCTCGTGGAGGAGCACCTCGACATGGACGCGGTCCTGCGCCTGGTCACCGACGGCGCCCCGGCCCTGCCGACCCTGCGGGGGGAGCTGCGGTGACGGTGCTCGTCCTCGGCGGCACGGCCGAGGCGCGCGCCCTCGCCCGGGCGCTCGTCGACGCCGGGACGCCGGTGCTGTCCTCTCTCGCGGGACGGGTCAGCCGACCGAGGCTGCCCGTCGGCGAGGTCCGGATCGGCGGGTTCGGCGGGGTGGACGGACTGGTCCGCTTCCTGCGGGACAACGGGATCGCCCGGGTGGTGGACGCCACCCACCCCTTCGCCGCCCGCATCTCCGCCAACGCCGCCGAGGCGTGCGCGCGGACCGGCGTGCCGCTGCTGCGCCTGGTCCGCCCCGGCTGGGAGCACGGGCCCGGCGCGGACCGCTGGACCTGGGTGGACGGCCACGACCGGGCCGCCGCACGCGCCGCGGAACTGGGCCGCCGCGTCTTCCTCACCACGGGGCGGCAGAGCCTGCACCGCTTCGTCGGACCGCTCGCCGGGCACACGGTGCTGGCCCGGGTGGTGGAGGACGTGGACGTCGAACTCCCGCCGACGTGGACGCTGCTGCGCGACCGCGGCCCCTACACCCTCGGGGGCGAACGCGCGCTCATGGCCGGACACGCCGTCGACGCGCTGGTCACCAAGGACTCCGGCGGCGCCCACACCCGCGCCAAACTGGACGCCGCCGACGAACTGGGGATCGCCGTGGTGGTGGTGCGCCGCCCCCGGTACGCGGACGGCGTTCCCACGGTGGAGGACGTGCCGACCGCCCTGGAACGGCTCGGGCTGCCGCGGTGATCCTGCTCCCAGGACACCACCGTTCTTTCCGGTTACTCGAGGTACAGGGTCACCGGGAGCGGACCGCTTCCGCGAACCGGGCCGCGGCCTGCGGGCAGCCCGCCCAGTGGGTGTGCAGGTAGGAGGCGTGCAGCGTGGGATGGCCGGTGCCCGCCGGATCGGCGGAGAAACCGTCGGGACGCCCGTCGAGCAGCCAGGCCGGACCGGACCTCTCTCCGGTGGGGGTGACGGCGGTCCGGTGGAACTCGTGCCCGGACACCCGCGCCCCCGCCCCGGCCAGCAGGGTCTCCTCCGGCGCGAGCGCCGAGTGGTAGGCCAGCGCCAGCTTCGGCGTCATGTGCGCCACCGCGTCCAGCGCGCCGACCATCGGCGCGCCGTCCACCTCGCGGCACAGGTACAGCAGGCCCGCGCACTCGGCGACCGTGGGCACGCCACCGCGCACCGCGTCGAGCAGGGCCGTGCGCAGCGCCGTGTTCCCCGACAGCTCCGCGGCGTACACCTCGGGAAAACCGCCGCCCAGGTAGATTCCGGCGGTGCCCTCCGGCAGGGCGGAGTCCGCCGTCGGGTCGAACACCACCGGGCGGCACCCGGCGGCGCGCAGCAGTTCCTCGGTCTCGGCGTAGCGGAAGGTGAAGGCCCGTCCCCCGGCCACCGCCACCACCGGCTCCTCCCCGCGGTCGGACGCGGGCGGGCGCCCCGCCGCGGCGAGCGCCGCCTCCGGGGACCACGCCGCCGCGCGCAGCACAGGAGCGGACCGCGCGACGTCGACCACCGCGGACAGGTCCACCTGCGCGGAGATCCGCTCGGCCAGCCGGTCGAGGGCCGCCGCCGACTCGCCGCGCTCCTGCGCGGGCACCAGGCCCAGGTGCCGCGACGGCGCGGCGATCCGCTCGTCGTGGCGGAGCACCCCGAGCACCGGGACGTCGATCTCCTCCAGCGCGGAGGCGACCTCGGCGGCGTGCCGGTCGGAGCCCGCCCGGTTCAGGACGGCACCGGCGATCCGCACCCGGCGGTCGAACACCGCCATGCCCGCCACCACCGCCGCCGCCGACCGCGACGTGCGGGACACGTCCACCACCAGCACCACGGGCGCGTCCAGGACGGTGGCGACGTGCGCGGTGGACGCGAACCCGCGCCCCCCGATCCGCCCGTCGTAGAGCCCCATCATCCCCTCGACCACGGCGATGTCGGCGGGCCGCGGGGCGTTGGCCCCGTGCAGCAGCAGCGGCGCCAGCAGGTCCTCGCCGTGCAGGTGGACGTCGAGGTTGCGCCCCGGACGCCCCGTGGCCAGGGCGTGGTAACCGGGGTCGATGTAGTCCGGTCCGGCCTTGTGCCCCGACACCTCGTACCCGGCGGCGCGCAGCGCGGCCATCAGCCCGGTGGCCACGGTGGTCTTGCCGCTGCCCGAGGTGGGGGCGGCGACGACCAGCCGGGGCAGGGGCGTCACCGGGCCGCCACCGGTGCGGTCACCACTCAATGCCGCGCTGCCCCTTCTGGCCCGCGTCCATCGGATGCCGCACCTTCGTCATCTCCGTGACCAGGTCGGCCGCCTCCAGCAGCGCGGGGTGGGCGCGGCGGCCGGTGACCACCACGTGCTGGTGGCCGGGACGGTCTCGCAGCGTCGCCACCACGTCGTCGACGTCGACCCACCCCCAGTTGATCGGATAGCTGAACTCGTCGAGGACGTACAGGTCGTGCCGCTGCTCGGCGAGGCGGCGCTTGACCTCGGCCCAGCCCTCGGCGGCCGCGGCGGCGTGGTCGGCCTCCGACCCCGCCTTGCGCGACCACGACCAGCCCGACCCCATCTTGTGCCACTCGACGGGGCCGCCGACACCCTTCTCGGCGTGCGCCTCGGCGAGCGCCTCCAACGCGCTCTGCTCTCCGATGCGCCACTTCGCGGACTTCACGAACTGGAACACCGCGATGCTCCAGCCCTGGTTCCAGCCGCGCAGCGCCAGACCGAACGCGGCGGTGGACTTGCCCTTGCCGTCCCCGGTGTGCACCATGAGCAGCGGCCGGTTGCGGCGCTGGCGGGTGGTCAACCCGTCGTTCGGCACGGTTGTCGGCTGGCCCTTCGGCATCAGGCGGCCCTCCCGGTGGCGTCGGCGACGGCGGAGGTCAGGGACTCGGCACTGACCTCGCCGACGTGTGTGTACTCGGCTCCCATGCGGCGGGCCAGCGCGGCGGCCAGCCCCATCCGGAAACGGCCCGTCTCGGAGTCGACCACCAGCGCGGAGACTCCCTCGCGGGCCACGTGGTCGGCGGCGCGCAGGGAGCGTTCCAGCGCGTCGGGTCCGGCGGTGGCCCGGCCGTCGGTGACCACCACGAGCAGGGCGCGCCGGTCGGGGTCGCGCAGCCGCTCCCGCCGCAGTGTCGCCGCCGCCTCCACCAGCCCCTCGGCCAGCGGGGTGCGGCCCCCGGCGGGCAGGTCCCGCAGCCGGGCCGCCGCGACGTCCACCGAACCGGTGGGCGGCAGCACCAGGGCGGCCTCCCGGTCCCGGAAGGTCACCAGCCCCACCCGGTCGCGTCTGCGGTAGGCGTCCAGCAGCAGGGAGAGCACGGCCGTCTTGACCTGGGTCATGCGCCGCCGGGCGGCCATGGAGCCGGAGGCGTCCACGCACAGGAGCACCAGGTTGGACTCCCGGCCCTCGCGCACGGCCCGCCGCAGGTCGGCGGGGACGACCGGCAGCCGCGAGGCGGTGCGGGCGGCCGGGGACGCGGCGGTGCGCAGCGCGGCGGCGCGCACCGTGGCGGCCAGGTGGACCGGGCCCGTTCCCCGGTGCGCCGGGACGTCGCCGACGGTGCGCCCCGACGTGGTGATCGCACGCGAGCGGCGGCCCAGCACGCCCGTGCCGGTCCCGGCGACCGAGAACAGCCGGGTGCGGTACGCCTGCTCGGGGGCTGCCACGGACACCGGGGCCGCGGCGTCGGGCCGGGGCTCGTCGGAGGACGGGGCGGAGGCCGGTGCGGGCGGGTCGGACCGACCGTCGGACGCCGAACCGTCGGCTTCGGCGTTGTCCGGGGAGGGACCGTCCTGCGGGCCGTCCTGCGGGGCGGGGCCGCCTCCCCCGCCGGGGTCCTCCGGACCGGGATCGGGGTCGTCGCCGAGCACCTCGTCGAGCAGGTCCTCGTCCATGCCGGGACTGTCGAAGGGGCCGCGTCTGCGCCGGTGCGGCAGAGCGAGGCGGGCGGCGGCGCGCACGTCGTCGCGGGTGACCCCGGTACGGCCGCACCAGGCGGCGTGGGCCACGGCCGCGCGGGCGCACACCAGGTCGGCGCGCATGCCGTCCACGTCGAACGCGGCGCACACCTCCGCGATGGCCAGCAGCGCGTCCTCGCCGAGCACCACCTCGGGCAGCAGGGCGCGGGCGGCGGCGACACGCTCGGACAGTTCGCGCTCGGCGGCGGCGTAGGCGGCGGTGAACCCCTCCGGGTCGGCGTCGAACGCGAGCCGCCGCCGCACGATCTCCGCACGCAGCGCCGGATCGCGGGGCGCGGCGACCTCCACCGACAGGCCGAACCGGTCCAGCAGTTGCGGACGCAGCTCACCCTCCTCGGGGTTCATGGTCCCCACCAGGGTGAACCGCGCGGCGTGGGAGAGCGACACCCCGTCGCGCTCCACGGTGGCGCGTCCCATGGCCGCCGCGTCGAGCAGCAGGTCCACCAGGTGGTCGTGGAGCAGGTTGACCTCGTCGACGTAGAGGATGCCGCGGTGGGCGCGGGCCAGCAGCCCCGGCTCGTACTCGACGCCGCCCCCCGACAGCGCCTTCTCCAGGTGCAGGGAACCGACCACCCGGTCCTCGCCCGCGCCCACCGGCAGTTCCACGAGGCGGACGGGGCGGCTGACCGCGGCGGCGGAGGCGGGGTGCGGACCGTCCGGGCAGCCGGGGTCGAAAGCGGCGGGGTCACAGGAGAACCGGCAGTCGGCGACCACGGTGACGGGAGGCATCAGGGCGGCCTGCGCGCGCACCGCCGTCGACTTCGCGGTGCCCTTCTCGCCCCGGACGAGCACCCCCCCGATCTCGGGGCTGACACCGGTCAGGATCAGGGCCAGCACCAGGTCGTCCGAACCGACGACGGCGCTGAACGGGTACACGTGCACGCGCTCCTCCACAGGTTCCCGCTGGGGGCTGGGCAACAGCGACAGCCGTGTCGAGGCCGGTCTTCGGACTCCCTGATCGACACCGTCCGACCGCCTTCCCGGACATCCGGTCCAGTGGCTGCGCGACGCGCGTGGTCGGCGGCTCCCAGGTCACCGCAGCGGGCCTGCGCCGGATTCGCACCGGCTTCCCGATTATCCCCGTGGGGCACCTCGACGGTCCTGCCGCGGCCGAGTCTAACCGGTCGGGATCAGGGTGGCCGGAGGCCGGGGTGGTCATCCGCGTCGGCTAGGGTGGCCCGCCATGGAAACACCGGTCACCGTGGTCGGCGTGGGCGCCGACGGCTGGGAGGGGCTGCCGCCGCCCTCCCGCGCGGCCATCCGGGACGCCGAGGTGATCATCGGCGGCGTCCGGCATCTGGGGCTGGTCCCCGACACCGGAGCGGTCCGTGAACCCTGGCCGTCCCCGCTGCTCAGCGGCCTTCCGGCGGTACTGGAGCGGCACCGCGGCCGGAAGGTGGCGGTCCTGGCCTCCGGCGATCCCCTGCTGTCCGGGGTGGGCACCACCCTGGTGCGCCTGCTCGGCGCGGAACGGGTGCGTATCCTGCCCGCCGTGAGCTCCGTCGCCTTGGCCCGCGCCCGGATGCGGTGGAGCGCGGAGACCGTGGACGCGGTCACGCTCGTGGGACGCGACGCCGACTCCGTGCGCCGTTTCTTCACCCCCGGGCGGCGGCTGGTCGTGCTCTCCTCCGACGGCGCCACACCCGCCCGGGTCGCCGAGCGGCTGGTGGCCGACGGCCTGGGCGACAGTCGCATGACCGTCCTGGCCGACCTCGGCTCCGACCACGAGACGCGGCAGGACGCCACCGCGGCGGAGTGGGACGGGCGGAGCGCGCCCGCGCTGAACGTGGTGTGCGTGGAGGTCGCCGCGGGAGGAGGCCACCCCGTCACCCCCGGTCTGCCCGACGACGCCTTCGACCACGACGGTCAGCTCACCAAGCGGGAGCTGCGGATCGCCGCGGTGTGCGCGCTGGGCCCGCGCCCCGGGGCGCTGCTGTGGGACGTGGGGGCCGGGGCGGGGTCGGTGGCCGTGGAGTGGCTGCGCGCCGATTCCCGGTGCCGGGCCGTCGCCGTCGAGCAGCACCCCGAACGGGTGCGCCGCATCGCCCGCAACGCCTCCCGGCTGGGCGTGCCGTCCCTGCGCGTGGTGCACGGTGCCGCGCCCGACGCCCTGGCCGGACTGGAGCCGCCGGACGCGGTGTTCGTCGGCGGCGGGGCGTCCGACCCGTCCGTGCTGGACCGGTGCTGGTCGGCGCTGCGGCCCGGCGGCCGGATGGTGGTCCACGCGGTGACGTTGGAGACGGAGGCCGCCCTCGTGGAGCGGTGGAAGCGCCACGGCGGCGACCTGACCCGCCTGGCGGTGGAGCGGGCCGCGCCGCTGGGGACCTTCACCGGGTGGACTCCGGCCCGCCCGGTCGTCCAGTGGGCCGCGACCAAGACAGACCAGGAGGACCAGCCATGACCGTCCACTTCGTCGGAGCCGGACCCGGCGCCGCCGACCTGCTGACCCTGCGCGCGGTGGAACTGCTGCGCACCAGTCCCGTCTGCCTGTACGCGGGGACCTACATCGACTCCGAGATCCTGGCGCACTGCGCGGAGGGCACCGAGCTGGTGGACACCCAGCACCTCGACCTCGACCAGATCATCGGCCGCCTGGTGGACGCCGACCGGCGCGGCCTGGACGCGGTCCGGCTGTGCTCGGGCGACCCGTCGGTCTACAGCGCCCTGACCGAGCAGACCCGGCGGCTCGACGAGGCGGGCGTGGCCTGGGACGTCACTCCCGGGGTTCCCGCCTACGCCGCGGCGGCCGCCCTGCTGGGCACCGAACTCACGGTCCCCGAGGTGGCGCAGACCGTGGTCCTCACCCGCACGCGGGCCCGGTCCACGAGGATGCCGGAGTCGGAGGCGCTGGCGAACGTGGCGAAGGTGCGCGGCACCCTGGTGCTGCACCTGGCGATCCGGCGTATCCGCGTCCTCGCCGAGGAACTGGTCGGCGAGTACGGGGCCGACTGCCCCGTGGCGGTCGTCGCCCACGCGACCCGGCCGAACGAGCTGGTGCTGCGCGGCACCCTCAGCGACATCGCCGACCAGGTGGAGGCGGCCGGGCTGCGCCACACCGCCGTCATCCTGGTGGGCCGGGCCGTGGCCAGCCGCGAACTGGACACGGCGGAGATCGTCTGCTCCCACCTGTACGACCCGGCGCGCGACCGCAGCGGCGCGAACTGACCGGACCCCGTGGGAACCCACCCCCACAAACTTGATGGTCTTGACGGAAATGGCCCATGATCTGCGGTTTCAGGCCCACTCGTGTCAAGATCACGGCCGTTTCACAAGGCCTTGTCGGTGCGCGTTCGGTAGCTGTCCGGTCGCTGTGTCCGGGGCGGGTTGGCATGAGCGCGTGCCCCCAGGTCTGGCAGCCTGGTGGTTGGTCTCGATCAGGACCACAAGAAGCCCCCGGCGACCACGCTCGGGGGCTTCTTCGCGTCACGTGTCACAGACGCCCGGTCCGCACGGCTCCGAGCAGTCCAGCCCACTCAGCGGCAGGAAACGCCAGGTGTCCCGCGTCAGGGTGCTTCGAGTCGCGTACGGCCGCGCCTGCGGGCAGGTCGGCGACCTCCACGCAGTTGGCTTCAGCCTGGCTGTAGCTGGACTTGCGCCAAGCACTTTCGACGTTCACGTGTATTCTCCCAGGGTTCTCTCCAGCAGGGCGCGCGACTGGTCTGGAGGCAAGGCCAAAGCTCGCAAATCGCCCATGAGGGCTGTATGTCTCTCCACTATCTCAGGGTCGATGATCACGCCACCTGTGGAGCCAGCTTCGCGGTAGAGGATCGTTCCTGCTCCAGGCACCCTGAGAAGCCGAAAGCTGCCGTCCACGCCTGGGGAGTCCCAGGTACTGCTGGGGATGATCAGCACCTCTACCCGCTCCCAGGTTGATGCGTCACAGAGGTGGCGAAGCTGCTCCCGCATGACCTCGGGACTACCAAGTCGTCTGCCCAGCACTGACTCGTCGATGGTCGCAACCAGAAAAGGAGCCTGTGTGCTCTTCAGGATCTCCTGTTGCGCCATTCGCGCTTGGACCCTTGCCTCTACCTGTTCTTCTGAGGCAAGCCTGTCACCAGCTCGCATAGTGGCGCGTGCGTAGCGTTCTGTTTGCAGCAGTCCAGTGACCACAAGAGCCTGATAGTCCTGGATCTGGACCGCTCGGCGTTCCATCTCGGGAATCTTGCGGTACCAGTCGGGGGGATCGTAGCCGTCGTATTGGCTCTTCCACAGCGCTACCAGCCTTCCCTTGGCGGTAAGCGCCTGGTCGATACGTTCTGCTTGGTCCTTTTTGACCTGTGTTTTGCCGCGCTCAATGTCGCTGATTGCTGACTGGGATACCGGGATCGTCTCAGCCAGCCGAGTCTGCGAAAACCCAGCCTGAAGGCGCAGTCGACGGACTTCCGCACCGAACTTACGACTAGCTTCATCCGGGTCTATCGGCATGTATCCAACTTTACCAGATGGCTATCTGGCTGCAGTTGTTCTCATGTGGAATCATTGCAGGTTGCGCGGATATCTGGAGGTGGAGGATGCGGGATTGGCACGATAACTATCGGGAGTTTGTAAGTGTCTCCCATAAAAGCGGCCCTGGTTCGGTGTAGGCGCACCGGACCAGGGCCTTAGCCCCCGACCTGACCAAACCAGGTGGTGACTCGTGCGTAAGGCTATCTCTCTCTGTTCCTGCTCCTTTCTGGGGACCGTTGTGCTGCTGGCGGCCCTCCGGCCCGTCCCCGCATCCCCCTCGCCTCGGCGGCGGCCGGTGGTCCACCGGCCCCGGCACGCCGCGCCGCCGCCCCGGCAGGCGCGGGCCATCCCGCCGCGCATCCCTGACTACCCCGAGTTCGTCAGGTGCGCCCGGCGGTACTCGGCCCTGTGGGAGATCACCTACGAATACGGCTCCCCCTGCCCCTACACCGCGCGCAACCGGGTCACCGGCAGGGTGGTGGCCGTGGACGATGTGGACCTGCTCGACCACATCCTGGCCACCTACGAGCCCCCGCACCCGGTGCGCGGCTACTACGGACAGCAGCGCAAGCGTGTCCGCGCCTACCTGAACGGCGGGGAGCAGTGATGGCCGACCACGTCCTCACCCCCGACCAGGTCGCGCTGCTGGCCGACGGCCGCGCCTATGTGGAAGACCACGCGCAAGGAATGGCCGTCGTCCTGGGTTCCGACCGGCTTATTCTGCCCGTCCACAGCGTGGAGCGGACGGTCACCGCGCTGGCCAACCTTGACAGCCTGCTCGGCGCGGCACTGTCGGCCGTGGCCCTGTACCGCCGCACCCACCCCTGGAACAGCCGTGGGAAGGAGTCGCGGTGAGCGTCGCGTTCACGTCCTTTCCCGGCCTGCCTACCAGTGTGGCCGCCGCCCGCCGGTTCGTGGCCGGAATCCTGCGCGCCTGCCCGGAGGCGACCGCGCCCGAGGAGGTGGTGGACCGGGCCGAGCTGATCACCTCAGAACTCTGCACGAACGCCCTGCGGCACACCCGCTCCGGCGACCCCGGGCAGACCTTCACCGTGTGGATACGGGTGGACGAACACGGCGTGCGCGGCGAGGTCCACACCGAGCCCGTCCGGCTGCCCCACCTCGTGCCGCAGGTGGTGGAATCCCACCCGTGGTGCGAGTCCGGCCGGGGCCTGTTCCTCGTGGACCAGTTGGCCACCAAGTGGGGAACCCTCTCCCCGTGGGAGAACGGCGTGTACTTCCTGCTCGCCTGGCCCCAACCCCGGTGACGCTTCCTGACGCCGGGGGCCGGTTCTCCGCGATCCTCGGCCCCCGGCGTCGATCTCAACGCCTGTCTGTCCGCGCCCCCGGTCGGGGGTGAGGGCCTGCGATCACCCGCCACCCGACCGCGACCGTCCGCCCGCACCAACCCCGGAAAGCCGCCCGTGCCCGCACCGCTGATCACCCGCGCCGCCCTCAAGGTCGCCATCACCGCCCGCGAACTCAACCCCGACCACCCCGTCTTCCCCACCGAGTTCTGGACGCATCCGGTCGTCGCCCGGGCCGTGGCCCGCCTCGACACCACCACCCTCATCCGCCAGGCCCGCACACTCACCCCCATCACCCAGGAACAACTCGCCCACCTCACCGGACTCACCCAGGCCACCATCTCCCGCATCGAACACGGCCGCACCCAACTGCGCGACCTCGACCGGATCCACACCCTCCTCACCGGCCTCGGCGCACCCCACCCCCCAGCCCTGAAAAACACCGACCCCCTGGACGGCTACACCGTCCGCGCCGTCATCGCCGAAAACACCGACGGCCACCTGGTCGTCCTCCACGCCCCCACCCAATCGATCACCGAAGCCCTCACCCACACCGGAAAACCCGCCGCCACACCACTCCCACCATCCCCCACCCACCCCGAATGGCCCCCACCCCAATAGCGGGGATCGTGGCGCCAGGGACACTTTCCCGCGCCTTCATGCCTCTGGCGCCGCGCCCTCCGCCTGCTAGTCCGGCACGTACCGCCGGGTCCACACCGCGCCCGACGGGGTCATCGAGGTGCCGGAGGAGCCCACGATGAGCAGGCAGCGCATGTCGATACCGTCCGGGTCGAGCTTCTCCAGGGTGGTGACCTCCACCGACTCGCCGTCGCGGCCCACGTTCCGGCCGACCACCACCGGGGTGTCGCCGGGGCGGTGCCGCAGCAGCACCTCGCGGGCCCGCGCCACCTGGGTCGTGCGGGACCGGGACGCGGGATTGTAGACCGCGATGACCAGGTCGGCGCGGGCCGCCGCCTCCAGGCGCGCCTCGACGACCTCCCACGGTTTGAGCCGGTCGGACAGGCTCAGCACCGCGAAGTCCCCGCCGACCGGCGCGCCCGCCCGCGCGGCGACCGCCTGCACCGCCGTCAACCCGGGCAGCACCCGCACCGGAACATCCGCGTAGCGGGGGTCCTGCGCCGCCTCGAACACCGCGGAGGCCATGCCGAACACCCCGGCGTCCCCGCCCGACACCACGGCCACCCGCTCCCCGGCCAACGCCAGGTCGAGGGCGAGCCGTGCCCGGTCCACCTCCACCGTGTTGCCGCTGGAGTGCCGCCGCTGGCCGGGCCGCACAGGGACGCGGTCCACGTACGGGCCGTAGCCGACGACGTGGTCGACCTCGGCGAGCGCCCGTGCCGCCTCCGGGGTCAACCACTGCTCCCCGGCCGGACCGAGCCCGACCACGAGCAGTTCGGCGGGCGCCGCGCGGTCGGCCGCAGTGGTCTCTCCGACCGCGTGGGACCGGGTGGCCGCCCCTCCGTTGCGGGGGGCGTCGTCGCCGGTGGCCAGGACCATCGAGAAGTAGGGCACGCTCGCCGGGTCCACGTCCCCCACCGGCAGCACCCGCTGCCCGTCCATGGAGGCGCGCTCCACGTAGACGGCGTCGTCGAGCCGCCCGGCCTGCGCCAGGGCGTCGCGGACCCCCTCGAACGTCCGGCCCAGCTTCATGATCGCCACGCCGTCGGTGTCGGCCAGCCGCCGCGCCAGTTCGGGCACGGGCAGGGTGCCGGGCAGCACCGTGAACACGTCGGTGCGGCGCACCAGTGGGCGCGCCACCGCCGCCGAGGCCGCCGACACCGAGGTCACCCCGGGCACCACCTCGGCCGGGAACCGGGGCGCCAACCGGTCGTGCAGGTACATGTAGGAGCCGTAGAACAGCGGGTCGCCCTCGCACAGCACCACCACGGCGCGGCCCCGCTCCAGGTGCGCGGCCAGGCGCTCGGCGGAGGCGTCGTAGAACTCCGCGATGGCGCCCTCGTACCCGCCGGGGTGGTCGGTGGTTCCGGTGGTGACCGGGTAGACGAGGCGCTCCTCGACCACGCCGTCCGGGATCAGCTCGGCGGCGATGGACCGCGCGATGGAGCGGCCGTGGGTGCCCGAGTAGTAGGCGACGACGTCGGCCTCGGCGATGAGGCGGGCGGCCTTGCGGGTGATCAGTTCCGGGTCTCCGGGACCCAGGCCGACGCCGTAGAGGCGGCCGGAGGTGCTGCTCATTCCTTCTCCTGGGCGAGTGCGTTGATCGCGGAGGCGGCCATGGCGGAGCCGCCGCGTCGGCCGCGCACCACCAGGTGGGGGATGTCCGCCGGGTGCGCCACCAGGGCTTCCTTGGATTCGGCGGCGCCGATGAACCCGACCGGGACGCCGATGACCGCCGCGGGGCGGGGCGCGCCCGCGTCGACCATCTCCAGCAGGTGGAACAGGGCGGTGGGGGCGTTGCCGATCGCGACGACCGCGCCCTCCAGGCGGTCGGCCCACAGCGACACCGCCGCCGCCGAGCGGGTGGTTCTCCACTCTTCGGCGAGCGCGGGGACGCGGGGGTCGCGCAGCAGGCACAGCACCTCGTTGTCGGCGGGCAGTCGCGTGCGCGTCACTCCGGAGGCGACCATGTGGGCGTCGGTGAGGATCGGTGCCCCGGAGCGCAGCGCGGTCCGGGCAGCCGCCACCAGATCGGGATGGACGACCAGGTCGCGGCTGAGGTCCGGCTGTCCGCAGGCGTGGATCATGCGGACGGCGACCCGCTCGGCGTCGGCGGGCAGTCCGGACAGGTCGGCCTCGGCGCGGATGGTGGCGAAGGAGCGGAGGTAGATCTCGGCGCCGTCGGTCTCGTACTCGTAGCGGCGGGGTGGTCGGACCGGTCGGCCGTGGCTGTCGGGACGTGGATGTGGTGTCACGTGCTGCTCCCGATGAGGATGCGGGTGTGTGGGGTGTGCGGGGCGCCGCAGGCGCGTTCGCAGCCGGCGACGTGGACGGGGAGTCCGTCGTCGCGGACGTCGGTGGTCTCGAGGCGTCGGACCAGGTCGGCCGCGCGCGAGCGGGTGTCGCCCCGGCTCCGGGAGCAGCCGGGGGAGCCGACGCAGGCGCTGACCCGGCTCCACGGGGAGTCCGGGTCCAGGACCAGGCCGGCCGCGGCGAGCGAGGCGGCGGCCCGCTCGGCGCGGTCCGCGCCGAGCGGGGCCACGACGGCGCCGCGCCACGGGGTGAGGACGATCGTTTCCGAGCCGTGCCCCGCCGAGTCGAGAAGCGCCCTCTGGAGGGCCGGGGTGAGGATGCCGAGCGGGACCGAACCCGCCACCGCGGCCTCGGAGTCCGACACGGGAAGAATGCCGTGGCGCCCGTTCCGCCGCCGTTTCTCGGCGTCCGGCCCGCCGGTCTCGCCGGTGTCGCCGGAGGACTCCGGGAATTCGGCCCCGTCGAGCAGCTCCCGGCCTTTTCCGGGAAGCCGGCGCACATTCCACAGGTCCGCGCGCAGGTCGAGAAAGCGAAGCGCAAGCGCGGTCAGCGCCGAGGCGATTTCCTCCCGCGCCACCACGGGACCGGGCAGGGCGCCGACACGCAACTGCGCCGATTCCCCGTCGACCGCGCGGGCCCCCAGGTCGCAGGGCATTTCGGCGAGGTCGGCGCGGCCGTCGTCGAGGCCGAAGAGAAAGCGTCCCGGCAGCTCTGCCAGGCGCGGATCGGCGCACAGGGCGCGGTCCAGGGCGGCCACCACGGGCCGCACGTCCATTCGTCCTCCGACAATCCCGGAAAGGGGCGAGGCGACGATGTTGCGCACCCGCTCGTGGGCGAAGGACGGCAGAAAGCCGGCAGCGGCCACAGAATCCGACAGATCGTTCGGAATCTCCCCTTCGGGGGTTGTGGAAATCCCCCTGATCTGAACGTTGCCGCGCGAGGTCAGGTGGAGGTCGCCGTCGCCGAAGTCGGCCGCGATCCGGCTGAGCGCCGCCAGTCCCCGGCGGCCGATCCGGCCGCCGGGGACACGGATCCGCAGCAGCGCGCCGTCGGCCGCGAGGTGCGGTCGCAGCACCCCGGGGCAGCGGTCGGGAGGCAGTGGGTTGAACACCGGCACATGGTTGCACACGCTCTCACCGGGTGGGTTATGGTGGGCTCGCCGTGGTGAACGGGAAGCCGGTGCGGAACCGGCGCGGCCCTCGCCACTGTGATCGAGGAGTCGTCGGGCCTCACCCGGGTTGGGCAACCACCCCGGGGACCACTGGGGGACCACCCGGGAAGGTCGGCCCGTCGACGGTGACTCGTCAGCCAGGAGACCGGCCACGGCACGTCATGTCCACGAGGGTTTGGAGACATCGACCATGGCCCGTGCCGTGCCGCGCCCCGCGCCGCCTCCGGCGTTCCCGCCGCCGTCCCCCCTGATCGCCGGACTCCGGGCGGGCCGCCGATGCCCCGCGTAGCGCTGCTCTCCACGTCCGACACCGACCTGCTGTCGGCCCGCGCCAGCGGCGCGGACTACGTCTGGGCCAACCCGTCGCGCATCAGTGTCACCGGTGACGGCCCCGGCTCGCTTCCCGCGCTCCTCGACGGCGCCGACCTGGTGGTCGTGCGCATCCTGGGCTCCGCCCGCTCCTGGCAGCAGGGACTCGACCGGGTCCTGGCCCGCGGGGTTCCGGTCGTGGTGCTCGGCGGGGAGCAGACCCCCGACGCGGAGCTGATGGCCCACTCCACCGTGCCCGTCGGCACCGCCGCGGAGGCCCACCGCTACCTGGCCTACGGCGGCCCGGCCAACCTCGCCGCGCTGCACGGCTTCCTCTGCGACACCGTACTGCTGGGCGGGGAGGGCTTCGACCCGCCGACCGAGCTGCCCGAATGGGGCCTGCTCGACCGGCCGCCCCGCCCCGGCGCGGAAGGCGCGGAACCGGACGCCGCGCTGCCGAGGGTCGGCATCCTCTACTACCGCGCCCACCAGGTCAGCGGAAACACCCGCTTCGTGCACGACCTGGCCGACGCCGTCGACGCCACCGGCGAGGCCGTCGCCGTCCCCCTCTACTGCTCCTCGCTGCGCGGCGCGCCCGCGGACCTGATCGCCGAGTTGGGCACGCTCGACGCCCTGGTGGTCACCGTGCTGGCCGCCGGCGGCGCCCGCCCGGCCACCGCCGGAGCCGGGGGCGACGACGAGGCGTGGGACGTCGCCGAGCTGGCGCGCCTCGACGTCCCGATCCTGCAGGCCCTCTGCCTG
Organism: Thermobifida halotolerans; assembly: GCF_003574835.2. Lineage (NCBI taxonomy): Bacteria > Bacillati > Actinomycetota > Actinomycetes > Streptosporangiales > Nocardiopsidaceae > Thermobifida > Thermobifida halotolerans. Next base: position 4,976,078 of record NZ_CP063196.1, read on the forward strand.
ACCTGGGGACGCGACCAGTGGGAGGCCTCCGACGACGGCGTCTCCCCGATGGACTCCGCCTCCCAGATCGCCGTCCCCGAGTTCGACGGCCGCATCATCACCGTGCCGTTCTCCTTCAAGGAGTTCGACGACGAGGGCCTGCCCCGCTACGTCACCGACCCGGAGCGGTGCCGCCGCGCCGCCGACATCGCCGTCGCCCACGCCCGCCTGCGGCACACCCCTCCCGAGCGGCGCCGCGTCGCGGTCGTGCTGTCGGCCTACCCCACCAAGCACTCCCGCGTCGGCAACGCCGTGGGCCTGGACACCCCGGTCTCGGCGGTGCGCCTGCTGCGCGCCATGCGCGACGCGGGATACGACCTGGGCGACGGACTGCCCGGACTGGATCTCGCCGACGACACCGAGGCGGGCAACACGCTCATCCACGCGCTCATCGAGGCCGGAGGCCAGGACGAGGAGTGGCTGACCGCCGAGCAGATGGCGGGCAACCCGGTCCGCATCCCCGCCGAACGCTACCGCGAGTGGACCGCCGAGCTGCCCGCCGAACTCACCGACGCGATGGCCGAGGCGTGGGGCGAGCCGCCCGGCACGCTCTTCGTCGACGACGGCGACATCGTGCTGGCCACCCTCCAGGCGGGCAACGTGGTGCTCATGATCCAGCCGCCGCGCGGGTTCGGCGAGAACCCGGTGGCGATCTACCACGACCCCGACCTGCCGCCCTCGCACCACTACCTGGCCGCCTACCGGTGGCTGGAGCGCGGCTTCGGCGCCCACGCGATCGTCCACCTGGGCAAGCACGGTTCCATGGAGTGGCTGCCCGGCAAGAACGCCGCGCTGTCGGCGGCGTGCGCCACCGACGCGGCGGTCGGCGCGCTGCCGCTGGTCTACCCGTTCCTGGTCAACGATCCGGGGGAGGGGGCGCAGGCCAAGCGGCGCGCGCACGCCACCATCGTCGACCACCTCGTGCCGCCGATGGCGCGCGCCGAGTCCTACGGCGACATCGCCCGGCTGGAGCAGCTCCTCGACGAGCACGCCAACATCGCCGCGATGGACCCGGCGAAACTGCCCGCGATCCGCGCGCAGATCTGGACCCTGATCCAGGCCGCGAAACTCGACCACGACCTGGGGCTGTCCGAACGGCCGCACGACGCCGAGTTCGACGACTTCCTGCTGCACGTCGACGGCTGGCTGTGCGAGGTCAAGGACGCCCAGATCCGCGACGGACTGCACGTCCTGGGCGCGGCCCCCACCGGGCCGGCCCGCGTCAACCTGGTGCTGGCGATCCTGCGCGCCTCCCAGGTGTGGAGCGGGCAGGCGGGCGCGGTCCCGGGCCTGCGCCGCGCGCTCGGACTGGACGGCGACACCGGCGACCTCGCGCGGGTCGACGCCGTCGAGGCGCGCGCCCGCGCCCTGGTGGAGGCCATGGAGGAGGCCGACTGGGACCCCGGCGCGGCACAGGCCGCGGCCGAGCGGCTGGGGGAGGCCGACCCCGACGTGGTGCGCGTCCTGCGGTTCGCCGCCGAGGAGGTCGTTCCGCGCCTGGCCGGGACCGGCCACGAGATCGACGCCGTCCTGCACGCCCTCGACGGCGGCTACGTCCCGGCGGGACCGTCCGGGTCGCCGCTGCGCGGCCTGGTCAACGTGCTGCCCACCGGCCGCAACTTCTACACCGTCGACCCGCGCGCCGTGCCCAGTCGGCTCGCCTACGAGACGGGCGCCGCGCTGGCCGACGCCCTGATCGACCGCTACCGTGCCGAGACCGGCGAGTATCCGCGCTCGGTGGGCCTGTCGGTGTGGGGCACCTCGGCCATGCGCACCTCCGGTGACGACATCGCCGAGGTGCTGGCCCTCCTCGGGGTGCGCCCCGAGTGGGACGAGGAGTCCCGGCGCGTGCGGAAGCTGACCGTCATCCCGCCGCAGGAGCTGGGACGGCCCCGCATCGACGTCACCGTCCGCATCTCCGGGTTCTTCCGGGACGCCTTCCCGCACGTCGTCGCGATGCTCGACGACGCCGTCCGGATGGTCGCCGAACTGGACGAACCCGACGAGGTCAACTACGTCCGCGCCCACGCCCGAAGGGACCTGGCCGAGCACGGCGACGCCGACCGCGCGGTGCGGCGGATCTTCGGCTCCCGGCCCGGCTCCTACGGCGCGGGCATCCTCCAGCTCATCGACTCCGGGAACTGGCGCACCGACGCCGACCTCGCCGAGGTCTACACCGCGTGGGGCGGTTTCGCCTACGGCCGCGGCCTGCACGGCGAGCCCGCCGCCGAGGACATGCGCGCCAACTACCGGCGTATCGCGGTGGCGGCGAAGAACACCGACACCCGCGAGCACGACATCGCCGACTCCGACGACTACTTCCAGTACCACGGCGGTATGGTCGCCACCGTGCGTGCCCTCACCGGCGCCGCCCCGAGGGCCTACATCGGCGACTCCACCACCCCCGACCAGGTGCGTACCCGGTCGTTGGGGGAGGAGACCGCCCGCGTGTTCCGGGCGCGGGTCGTCAACCCCCGGTGGCTGGCGGCGATGCGCCGCCACGGCTACAAGGGCGCGTTCGAGTTGGCGGCGACCGTCGACTACCTGTTCGGTTACGACGCGACCGCCGGTGTGGTCGCCGACTGGATGTACGAGACCCTCGCCCAGACCTACGTCCTGGACGCCGAGAACCAGGAGTTCCTGCGCCAGGCCAATCCGTGGGCGCTGCGCGGCATCGTCGAACGGCTCACCGAGGCCGCCGACCGCAAGCTGTGGGAGGCGCCCGATCCCGCGACGATGGACGCGCTGCGCCAGGTCTACCTCGACGTCGAGGGGGACCTGGAGGACCGGGGGACGGAGCGCCCATGACCCGGCGGGCGCTGCTCATCGGCATCGGTCCGGGCGGGCCCGACCAGCTCACCGTCGAGGCGGTCCGGGCGCTCAACGAGGTCGACGTCTTCCTGGTCGCCGACAAGGAGGCGGAGGCGGGCCGGGCGGGCACCGGCGACCTCGTGGCGCTGCGCGAGGAGATCTGCCGCCGCCACATCACCGGGGACGGCTACCGGATCGTCGCGGTACCGGACCCGCCCCGGGACCGCGCCCCCAAGACGGACCGCGCGTACGGCGACGAGGTCCGGGACTGGCACGCCGCCCGGGCCCGCGCCTACGCGCGCGTCCTCCTCGAACAGACCGGTCCCGACGACACGGTCGGTTTCCTGGTGTGGGGCGACCCGAGCCTCTACGACAGCACGATCCGGGTGGTGGAGCGGGTCCGTGAGACCGGTGAGGTGGACCTCGACTACCGGGTGGTTCCCGGGGTCAGCAGTGTCCAGGCGCTCGCCGCCCGGTACCGGCTGGTGCTCAACCGGATCGGCAGCCCGGTCACCGTCACCACCGGTCGGCGGCTGGCCACCGACGTCGCCTCCGGCGCCGACAACCTGGTGGTGATGCTCGACGGCAACCTGGCCTGCGCCGACCTGCCCGGCGACGCCTGGGACATCTGGTGGGGCGCCAACCTCGGCACCGACGGTGAGGAGTTGGTCGCCGGGCCGCTCGGCGAGGTCGTCGACACCGTCCGCGCCGCCCGCGCCCGCGTCAGGGCGTCCCGGGGCTGGGTGATGGACATCTACCTGCTGCGCCGCCGCTCTCCGACCTGACGCCTCCCGCCGCCCCGGCCGGAAGCGGCCGGGGAGCGGGCCTCCGGTCCCCGAGCGGGGCGTGGTGGGGCGGCAGAGACGGCTGGGGCGGGAAGTGCCGTGGCGGACTCCCCGCCTCTGCGACGGAGCGCACGCCGCCTCTCCCCTGGGGCCGTCAGCTGGCGGATCGGCGGCCGGAGGGCGGCCGTCCGCGACCGGCCGTGGGCAGCGACCTCCGCTTCCCGGGCGATTCGGGCGGGGCGCCCCTAACGTTGCCGGGACGGTTCCGACCCGCGGAAAGGAAGCGGCCTTGTTCCCCGGCTTCGCACGTGTTGTCAGACGCTCCGCTCTGGTTCTCGGCCTGGCGGCGGCCGCGGTGATGAGCACCGCTGCCCCCGCCTCCGCGCACTCGCTTGACTCGGCTGTTGTCTCCGAGGCGGGATGCGGCTGGTCCAACGGCAACTACACCGTGCTCCACAGCGACGCGATCGAGGTGGACCTCCCCGGCCACGCCTACGAGCGGATGGGCACCGTGTACCTGCTGTGGAACGCCCAGTACGGGGAGAACTGCGTGGTCGCCCTGCGAACCGGGGACGCGCACGGGGTCGCGAGCGACACGCAGGCGCTGCTCGCCGTCCAGGCGGGCTCCACCGTCGTCAGGCACCGCGACGGGGGCGACTACGCGCACTACGCGGCGGCGAGCGGTCCCGCCGCCAACCAGTGCGTGAGGTACGAGGCGCTGATCCAGTCCCCCTTCACCGGCGTCTGGACCTACGGAGGCCGCCCGACCTGGGGCAACTGCGGCTGACCGGCGGTCCGCCCTCCCGAACGCGGCGTCCGGGCGCCCGACCACGGTGGCGGACCCCGTGCCGCCGGATTCGCACCGGAACTCCCCGAGCACCGCGGCACCGGAACGGTACGGCGGTGTCGGACGGAGCCACCGCCCCGCCCCCGGGAAGGCCCCGGGGGCGGGATGTGTCACGCCTGCTCCAGCCCGTCCACCAGGGCGTCCAGGAACTCCTCGGGGCGTTCCAGGTGCGGGCTGTGGCCCGCGCCGTCGATCACCGTCTCCGTGTACCGTCCGCCCGCCTCGGCGTAGCGGTCCAGCAGGCGCCTGGTCTGGGAGACCATCGGCTGCGGGGGCGCCTGCTCGGGACCGGGCCAGCCCTCGACCGCGCCGATCGAGCCGAGGTGGGCGAGGTCGAGCAGTGAGGTGTCGGAGACGATCACGTCGCGGTCGCCGCGGACCCACCGCACCGGCGGCTTGGGGTCGATCTTCTCCAGGCCCTCGATCCGCAGGTGCAGCGGCGACATCGTGTTGAGCACGCCCCTGGTTCCGGGGGCCGTGCCGGGCCAGGCGTCCGTGGCCGTGGAGTCGCCCGGGTAGTGGTCGTCGCCGGTGCGGGTGGACAGCATCGAGTCCAGGTAGCGGTCCACCGTCTCGGGATCGGCGGTGAAGCCGGGGGCGACGTAGGTGGTCAGGAACACCTGGAGCGGGCTGGTCGGCGCCTCGTCCGAACGGTCCCCGGCGGCCAGGCGGGCCACGAAGTCGGGGTTGGCGGTGCCGCCGCCGGAGCCCGCGCCCGACGGGTGGTTGAGCGCGCCGTCCACGCCGTGCGTGCCCCCGAAACCGTACGGCGAGACCGGGTTGACCAGGGTCAGCGACGCCACCCGCGCGGGCGCGGCCTGCGTGACGCGCAGGACCACGCCGCCGCCCATGCTCCACCCGACCAGGTGCGCCCGCTCCAGGCCGTAGGCGTCGAGGAAGGCCAGCACGTCGTCGGCGTAGTCGTCGAGTCCGCGGGTCGCGTCCACCGGCAGCGGGTCGCTGTCGCCGAACCCGCGCAGGTCCACGGCGACGGGCCGGTACCGTTCGGGCAGCGCGAGCATGGTCTCCTGCCAGAACAGGCTGGAGGAGACGTTGCCGTGCACGAACACCACGGGTTCGCCGTCGCGCCCCAGGTGCAGGGTGTGCACGGTGAGCCTGGAGGTGGGCACCCGTTGGCCGGTCACTCCGGAAAGCAGTCGAGTGGTCAACGCTTTTCCTTCCTGTCACCGTGGCGAGAACGGCACGGCCACCGGTTGCGGACGGCGGCCGGGCCCGGTTCTCCCACGAACCCGTGTCGTGCTGATTCTTCCCGAGGGGAGGTGACCTGGACCATGTCGGGAACCCACACCGGGAGACGGGGGGATGTGTGGGCTTCCCACCAATGGCGCTTCCTGGCGGAAACCGCTGGTGAGGTGCGGTTTCGGTCCGCTCATGTCAGGCCGTCACCAGGAGACGGGTCCCGCTCCACCGCCGACCCGGGGCGCTCCGACCGCGATACTGGGGACATGGCTCGACTGCTGATCGTGCACCACACCGCGTCCCCCTCCACCCAGGCGATGCTGGAGTCGGTGCTGGAGGGGGCGCGCACCGACGAGGTCGAGGGAGTCGAGGTGGTCACCCGCGCGGCGCTGGCCGCCACCGCGGTCGACGTGCTCGCCGCCGACGCGGTGATCCTGGGCACCCCCGCCAACATCGGTTACATGTCCGGCGCCCTCAAACACTTCTTCGACGTCGTGTACTACCCCTGCCTGTCCGAGACGGCCGGTCTGCCCTACGCGCTGTACGTGCACGGCAACAACGACACCGCCGGGGCGGTCCGCGCGGTCGAGTCGATCGCCGGGGGCCTGTCCTGGCAGCGCCACCGGCCCCCGGTCACCGTCGTCGGCGACCTCGACCGCGCCGACCGGGAGGCGTGCTGGGAACTGGGCGCGGTCACCGCACTGGCCGCCGCCGAACGGGCACGGGGATGAGCGAAACAGCACACGACCGGGAATAACGACATTCCGTGGACGTTCTACGGCGTCCGACGTGGTCCGGGGCAGACTGGAAAACCGGCTGTCGAGGGGGACCGGTGGATCGGGTGCGCGTGTGGGTGCTCTGGGCGGGGACAGCCCTGATCCTGGCATGCCTGCTCGTCGTGGCCACCGCCTACGCCACGGGCGTCGGCTGGATCGACCCCCACAGTCCCGTCTCCCTGCCCCGGGTCTACTGGGTGCCCGCGGCGCTCGGCGCCGCACTGGCCTGGCTGCTGTCCCCGCGCCGCGGCAGGGCCGAACTCGACGAGCGGGTCGGGTTGGCGCTCAAGGGGCACCCGATCGGCCGCGAACTGACCCGGCTGCTCCTGTGCCTGCTCGCCTTCCTGCTGGGCGCGGTCCTGTTCACGCGGTTGTTCGAACTCTTCGGCGGTTCCCTGTACATCCTGGGCACGCCGGTGGCCAGAGCGGTGTTCCTGGCCGCCCTGCCCGTCCTGCTGATCGACCGGGCCGGACAGTTGCGCGTGGGCCGCGTCACGGACATGCAGACCCTCTCGCTGCGGGTCCGGGAGCCCTGGCGCTGGTGGGGGGCGGTGCCCGTTGCCGCGGCACTGGCGGCCGTCCTCACCCACCGGTGGGACGCGCTGCAGTCCGTGGGAGCGCTGGAGCTCCTGCTCGGAACGCTGGCGATCCTGCTGGTCGTCGCGGTACCGGAGGAGGTCTTCTTCCGCGGTCTGCTGCAGACCAGACTGGAGGCGGTCCTGGGCACGGCGGCGGGGATCGTGCTGACGGCGCTGCTGTTCGCCGTCACCTACGCGGCCCTCGGCGCCTACGCCGACTTCTTCCGCTTCGACGCGCACGCCGTCGGCGGCGACTACGTGGCGGCCATCGCCGGATACGGGGTCGCCGGTCTGCTCTACGGCTACCTGTGGACCCGCTACCGCAACATGTGGCTCAACGTCGCGCTGCGGACCGGACTCCTCACGGCTGTCGTGGCCTCCGGGATCGTCCTGTGACGGCGACCGGCGGTCACCTTCCGCTCACCGGAAGGACACGTGGCGGTCTCCCACGTGATGCCTGATATGTGAAGAATCGGCTGCCCGGTCAGTGTGTACGGCAGTTCGGGGGAAACGTGGCTGGACCGACCACACGGAGCAGAAGCCCTCTGAGCCCCCTGGTCATCGTGCTGATGGCGATCGCCGCGCTGCTCGCAGCGGTCCTCGTGGCAGTGGTCGCCGTGCGGTTCGTCGGAGCGCGCGCGGTGGTCGTCACCGGAGTCATCGGTTCGGAGAAGGAACCGTTCTTCGCCAACCCCGAGGTGCGGGCCCGCTTCGCGGAGCTCGGCTACACGGTCGAGGTGCGCACCGCCGGGTCGCGCGCCATCGCAACCACCGACCTGACCGGATACGACTTCGGGTTCCCCGGCAGCACCTCCTCGGCCGAGAAGCTGAAGGCCGCCGTCGGCGTCGACCACGACCACCAGCCGTTCCACTCGCCGATGGTGATCCTCACCCGGCAGCCCGTGATCGAGTCACTGGTCGGCGCCGAACTGGTCACGCGGGGCCCGGACGGGGTGCACACCTTCGACATGGCCGCCTACCTGGAGTTGACCGGGGAACGCACCCGGTGGCGGGACCTTCCCGGCGGCGGCGGGTTCGGCTCCGCCAACCGCAACGAGGTGCTGGTCCGCACCACCGACCCGCGCAGCTCCAACTCCGCCGCGATGTACCTCGCCGTCGTCAGCTACCTCCTCAACGGCGAGAAGGTGGTCACCGACCCCGACACCGAGACGCTGGACGAGGCGGCCCGCCTGTTCCTCGCCCAGGGCGACCCGCCGCAGACCTCCCAGCAGCCCTTCGACCACTTCCTCGCGCTCGGTGCGGGCCACACCCCGCTGCTGTGGGCCTACGAGGCGCAGTACGTGAGCGCCGCGGTGAACCTGACCTCCTTCCCGGAGGACGTCGTGATGCTGTACCCGGCGCCCACCACGATCTCCCACCACACGCTCGTCCCCCTCACCGAGGAGGGGGACGAGGTCGGCAGGCTCCTCGTCGAGGACCCCGAACTCCAGCGGCTCGCCGCGCTCAACGGCTTCCGCCCCAGCGATCCCGCCCAGTTCACCGGACTCGCCGACCGGCACGCAATCCCCGTTCCCGCACAGGTGACCGACGTCGTCAACGCCCCCTCCCACGGGGTCCTGGAGCAGATGCTCAGCGAGATCGAGGACCGCTACACGGCAGACGGGGCCGCGGCCCCCGCGGCGGACGTCGGCGAGCTGCCCGACGTCACCGCCTCCCCCCGAGACCGAAGGGACCGAGGAACCCGATGAACCGCGACCGCTGGATGCCGGCCGCCCTCGCGGCGGGACTGCTCCTGAGCACGGCGGCCTGCTCCGGGAGCGACCCGGCCGGTCCCGGTACACCCGGAGAACTGCGGGTGCTCGCCGGGAGCGAACTGGTCGACATGGAACCCCTGCTCCAGGAGGCCGCCGAGGAGATCGGGGTCACCGTCCACATGGACTACACCGGCACCCTCGACGGTGTGGACATGATCCGCACGGGAGAGGTGGAGCACCGCTACGACGCGGTCTGGTTCTCCTCCAACCGCTACCTCAACCTCTATCCCGACGGCAGGGAGGCCCTGAGCGCCGAAACCCCCGTCATGGCCTCACCCGTCGTCCTCGGCGTGGGCGCCGAGGCCGCCGACCGGCTCGGCTGGGGACCCGACGACGAGGTCACCTGGGCCGACATCGCCGAAGCGGCCGCGGACGGGGAGCTCGCCTACGGCATGACCAGCCCGGCCGCCTCCAACTCCGGGTTCACGGCCCTCGTGGGCGTCGCCTCGGCGCTCGCCGACACCGGGGCGGCGCTGGAGAGCGACGACATCGCCGGGGTCACCCCCGCCCTCACCGAGTTCTTCTCCGGTCAGCGGCTCACCGCGGGCTCGTCGGGATGGCTCGCCGAGGAGTACACGCGCCGGGCGCGGCAGGGCGAACTCGACGGGATGATCAACTACGAGTCGGTGCTGCTGTCCCTGGACCACTCCGGTGAGCTCGGGCAACCCATGCGGATCGTCCACCCGGCGGACGGGGTGGTCACCGCCGACTATCCGCTGTCCCTGCTGGCCACGGCGGCCGACGAGGCGGCCGAGGACTACCACACGCTCGTCGACCACCTGACCTCCCCCGAGATCCAGGAGGAGATCAGGGTCCGGACACACCGCCGCCCCCTGGCCCCGGGAGGGCAGGCCGCGGCCCAGGACTTCCCGGCCGTCACCGAACTGCCCTTCCCCGCGCGCGCGGAGGTGGTCGACCAACTGGTCGACGCCTACTTCGACAGAATCCGCAGACCCGCCCGCACCGTCTACGTGATGGACGTGTCCTACTCGATGCGGGGCGAGCGGATCGAGGGCCTGCGCTCGGCCATGCACACCCTCGCCGGTACCGACACGGACTCCCTGGCCGACCGCTATCTGCGCTTCTACGGGCGTGAGGAGGTGACCCTCATCGCCTTCGACGGGACGGTGCACCCGCCGCGGACGTTCACGGTCCCGCCGGAGGACCCCGATCCCGTCCTGGCGGACATCAGCGCGACGGTCGACGGCCTGTCCCTCGGCTCGGCCACCGCCGTCTACGACGCGCTCGCCGCGGCCTACGGCGAACTGGACGACGTCGACGAGGACGAGTTCACCTCGATCGTCCTGCTCACCGACGGCGAGGTGAACGAGGGCATGGACTTTCCGGAGTTCCGTGACGGATTCCACCCCCGACTCTCGGAAGAAAAGCGTGACATTCCGGTGTTCACTGTGCTGTTCGGTGAGGCCAACACGGAGGAGATGACCGAACTCTCCGCGCTGGGCGGCGGCCGGGTCTTCGACGCGCGCGAGACCCCGCTCGCCGAGGTGTTCCGCGAGATTCGCGGATACCAGTGAGGCCCGCCGCTTTCACCTGGCCGTCACACAGTGTGCACCGAACGTCGTGCGATGCGTGTTTTGGGGTAAACCGTTACCGGGCATGCTGCCTGAGGCAGCGGCAGGCCGGTAGACGTGTGCGGCCGGGGGACGCCGTGAGTCCGGGGGACGACCGTTTCGGGGAGATGAGGTCTGCGACTGTGGGTGTGGAAACGGTTCACGCGGTGCGGGACGACGAACCCCTGCCCGCCGACCGCTTCATGGATCGCGAGGTCGGCTGGCTCCGCTTCAACCAGCGGGTGCTGGAACTGGCTGAGGACACCTCACTGCCGCTCCTGGAACGCGCGCTGTTCCTGTCCATCTTCTCCAACAACCTCGACGAGTTCTTCATGGTCCGCGTCGCCGGACTGAAACGCCGCCTGGCCACGGGGGTCGCGGTCTCCTCGCCGAACGGCCAGAGCCCCCGCGAGCAGTTGCGCACCATCAGCGAGGTCACCCACGAGCTGATGGAGCGGCACGCCGAGTGCTTCCACACCTCCGTCGCGCCCGCGCTGGTCGAGGCCGGAATCCGCATCGTGCGCTGGAAGGACCTCACCAAGGACGAGGCCCAGCGCATGCACCGGTTCTTCCGCCGCGCCATCTACCCGGTGCTCACCCCGTTCGCGGTCGACCCCTCCCACCCCTTCCCCTACATCTCGGGACGCTCCCTCAACCTCGCGGTGACCGTCCGCGACCCGCACACCGGGCGGCAGACGTTCGCCCGCATCAAGGTCCCCTCGGTGCTGCCGCGCTTCATCGAGCTCGACGGGCAGCGGTTCGTCCCGGTCGAGGACGTCATCTCCGCCCACCTGCCGCAACTGTTCGAGGGCATGGAGATCCAGGAGCACCACGCCTTCCGGGTCACCCGCAACGCCGACCTCGAAGTGGACGAGGACGAGACCGACGACCTCGTCAAGTCCCTGGAGCAGGAGCTGCTGCGCCGCCGTTTCGGCCCGCTGGTGCGCCTGGAGGTCGAGGAGACCATCTCCGACGAGATCCTGGACATCCTCCGCGAGGAGCTGGGCGCGGTCGAGGAGGAGATCTACCGCGTCCCCGGTCCGCTGGACCTCGCCGGACTCTCCCAGTTGCACAGACTGGACCGGCCCGAACTCAAGTACTCGCCGATGGTCCCGGTGGAGCCGCGCGCCCTCGCCCAGAACGACTTCTTCGATGTGGTGCGCAGCCGCGAACTGCTCGTCCACCACCCCTACGAGTCGTTCGCGACCACCACCGAACGGTTCATCGCGCTGGCCGCCGCCGACCCCAAGGTCGTGGCGATCAAGCAGACCCTGTACCGCACCAGCGGCGACTCCCCGATCGTGGAGGCCCTCATCGAGGCGGCCCGGGCGGGCAAGGAGGTGGTCGCCCTGGTCGAGATCAAGGCCCGCTTCGACGAGCAGAACAACATCCGCTGGGCGCGCAAGCTCGAGGAGGCGGGCTGCCACGTGGTCTACGGCGTGGTCGGCCTCAAGACGCACTGCAAACTCGCGCTCGTGGTCCGCCAGGAGGACGACGGCAGCCTGCTGCGCTACTGCCACGTCGGCACCGGCAACTACAACCCGAGCACCGCCCGCATCTACGAGGACTTCGGGCTGTTCAGCACCGACCTGGAGATGGGCGAGGACCTCAGCGACCTGTTCAACCACCTCACCGGCTTCTCCCGCAAGAAGCACTACCGGCGGCTGCTGGTGGCCCCCCACGCGCTCCGCGAGGGGCTGATGCGCCAGATCCAGCACGAGGTCAACAACCACGCCCAGGGACTGCCCGCACGCGTCCGGATCAAGACCAACTCGCTGGTGGACGAGGAGGTCATCGACGCCCTCTACTCCGCGTCCCGGGCGGGAGTCCCCATCGACCTGTGGGTGCGCGGCAGTTGCGTGCTGCGCCCGGGGGTGGAGGGGCTGTCGGAGACGATCAGGGTGCGCAGTATCCTCGGACGGTTCCTGGAACACTCCCGAGTCTTCGTCTTCGAGAATGGAGGGGAACCGCAGGTCTGGATCGGCAGCGCCGATCTCATGCCGCGCAACCTGGATCGCCGGGTCGAGGCGCTGGTGCGCGTCACCGACCCGGGGCAGCGCGCCCGACTCGCCGGCCTGATGGACCTGGCGATGGCCGACAGTACGTCGACGTGGCACCTCAACCCCGACGGGAGTTGGACCCGCTTCACGCACGACGAGGAGGGGACGCCGCTGCTGGATCTGCAGAACACCCTGCGCGGTGACCGTCACCTGCGGGTCGTCGATGGCTGAACCAGAAAGACCCGGCACCGAAACGATCACCGTCACCAGCGCCTTCCCGCCGCGCGACACCGCACCCGGCGGGTACCTGGAACCCATCCGGGCCGCGGGCGCGGTGCTGTGGCGCGACACCGGGCACGGACGCGAGGTCGCCCTCATCCACCGGCCGGGCCGCGACGACTGGACCCTGCCCAAGGGCAAGCTCAAGAACGGCGAGCACATCCTCACCGCCGCGGTGCGGGAGGTCTCCGAGGAGACCGGCCTGCTCCCGGTGCTGGGCCGCCGCCTGCCGCCCCAGCGCTACCTCAAGGACGGCTGGCCCAAGCAGGTCGAGTGGTGGGCGGCCACCCCCTCGCCCGCCGCCTCGCGGTTCACCCCCAACGAGGAGGTGGACGCGCTGGAGTGGACGCCGCTCGACGCGGCCCGGGAGCGCCTCAGCTACGACCACGACGTGCACGTTCTCGACAACTTCCGCGCCGGTCCGGCGCGGACGGTTCCGCTGGTCCTGCTGCGGCACGCCTCGGCGGGCGACAAGCGCGACTGGAACGACCACGACCTGCTGCGCCCGCTGGACGAGACCGGACGCGCCGACGCCCTGGCACTGGCCGAGACGCTCGCCGTGTTCGGCCCGCTCCGCGTGGTCTCCTCGGCGGCCGCGCGCTGCACCGAGACCGTGGTGCCGTACACGGTCACCCACGCGGCGGAGATCCGCACCGAGCGCGCGTTCACGGTCGGGGCGCTCGCGTCGGACTCCGGCTCCTTCGACCGCGCCGCCGCCCGCGCGGCCTTCGGCGCCCTGCTCGACGAGCGCGGCCCCACACTGGTGTGCACCCACGGGGAACTGGTGGCCGACCTCATGCGTGAGGCGTTCGACCGGCTCGACTCCCCCGTGCCCCAGCAGTTGTCCCTGCGCAAGGGCACCTTCTGGGTGATGCACGTCGACGCCGAGGACGGTTCCCTGGCCGCCGTGGAGCGCCACACCCGCGTCGGCTAGACCACCGAGGCGCGGACGGTCCTCGGAACCGACCGCAGAGAAGTGAAGTTGGGACGTGATGACCGACACGATCGTCAGCGCCGCCAACCCGCTGGTGAAGCGGATGCGGCAGCTCGCCTCCCGCAGGTACCGCCGGAAGGAGGGCGTGTTCCTCGTGGAGGGCGCGCAGCCGGTGTGGCGCGCCGTCGAGGCCGGGTGGGACATCGAGACCCTGGTGGTCGCCCCCGACCTGCTCGCCGGGTCGGCCGCCGCGCGGATGGTCGCCGACCAGGAGGCGCGGGGGACGCGGGTGGCGCGGCTCAGCGCCGAACTGTTCACGCGGCTGTCCGACCGGGAAGGCCCCTCGGGGCTGGCCGCGATCGTCCGGTGCCGCACGACGCGGCTGGACGATCTCGCGGTCGGGCCCGGCGCGGTCTTCGCCGCGCTGCACCGCGTGGGCAACCCCGGAAACCTCGGCACGGTCGTCCGGACCGTCGACGCGGTCGGCGGCGCGGGCGTCGTCCTGGTGGGGGAGACCGCCGACCCGTACGCTCCGGCGGCGGTGAAGGCCAGCATGGGCTCCCTCTTCGCCGTCGACGTGGCGTCCGCCCCCGACGCGGACACGTTCTTCGCCTGGGCGGAGGCGAACGGCGTCCAGGTGGCGGCCACGTCCGGATACGCCGACAGCGACCACTGGCACGCCGCCTACCGGACGCCGCTGGCCGTCCTGCTCGGCAGCGAGGGCGACGGGCTGCCGGACGACCTGCTGGACCGCGCCGACCTGCGGGTACGCATTCCGATGGTCGGCACCGCCGAGTCGCTGAACCTCGCCGTCGCCGCCGCCGTGATGCTGTACGAGACGCGGCGGCACGCACCGGGCCTCGGCGGCTGACCGAGGGGGAGGCGAAGCGCCGGCGGGCGCGCTCGGTAGGGTGCGGGCATGGCCAAGCACCGGGTGTCCCGCAGCATCGTCGTCAACGCCCCCGCGGAGGAGGTCTTCGCCGTCATCGCCGACCCGCGCCGCCACCCCGACCTCGACGGCTCCGCCACGGTGCGCGGCCACCTGCACGGGCCGACCAGGTTGACCGCGGGCTCCGAGTTCGGCATGGACATGAAGATGTTCGGCGTGCCCTACCGGATGACCAACCGGGTGGTGGAGTACGAGAAGGACCGCCGCATCGCCTGGCGGCACATCGGCGCGCACCGCTGGCGCTGGGAACTGGAGCCGCTGGACGACGGCACCACCCGGGTCACCGAGACCTTCGACTACTCGACCACGGGCCCGCTCGCGGTCCTCTACCGGCTCGCGGGACATCCGGCCCGCAACGCCCGCGCCATCGAGGCCACTCTGCCGAGGTTGAAGGCGCTGGTGGAAAGCGCTCAGGAACGGTAGATCTCCCGCCGGTGGCCGATTCTCACGACGAGAACGCGGATGAGCCGGTCGTGGATCTCCACGATGATCCGGTTGTCCCCGACCCGGTAGCGCCAGAGGCCACCGAGCCGCGCTCCCTTCAAAGCATCGCCGAGGACCCTGGGGTCCTCGGCGGGGGCGATCCGTTCGTTCAGGAAGCGAAGTACTCGTCTGGCTTCCTGCCTGTCGAGTTTGCCGAGATCACGGCGTGCTACTTCGTCGAACTCAATCGTCCAGGTCATACTCGGCCATGACTTCGCTCAGAGGGATGGTGTGGCTGCGTCCGGCACGCAGGTCCTCGATCCGACGCTCGGCCAGGTAGACGTCTTCCAGATCATCGATGTAAGCCGCGATGGCTTCGCGCGCGTAGAAACTCTTGGATCGTCCGGTCTCTTGGGCGAGAGCGGCAAGACGCTGTTCGAGTTCTTCCGGAAGTCTGAGAGCCAGCATGCCGACCTCCTGAAATAGGTTGCTATACAAGTATAGCGACGAGGAGAGCGGTACTGTCTCGGCTGTTCATCGGTGATGAGAGGGCCTGTCCGCCGCTCACGCCGGATAGCACTCCACCTCCGTCGCCTTCACGCTCGCCCACACCCGTTCGCCCGGGGCGAGCGACAGCTCGGCGAGCGCGGCCGGGGTGATGTCGGCGCTCACCGCCAACGCGCCGGTCAGGTGGACGCGCACCTGGTCGCCGAAGCGCTCCACGCCGTCCACGGTCAGCGGCCAGGCGTTGCGGGGACTGCCGTGGGGGCGGTCCCGGTACAGGGCGACGGCGCGCGGCGGGAACGCGGCGAACACCTCCCCCGAGTGGGACGACGCCGCGGTCAGCGCCACCGGTCCGCCGGGGCCGCCGGGGAGCAGCACCCGCGTGCCCTCGGCCTCCCCCCGGTACAGGTTCACCCCCACCAGGCGCGCCACGTACCCGGTGCGGGGCCGCCGGGCCACCTCCGCGGGCGGCCCCTCCTGCACGGCCGAGCCGTCCTCCAGCACCAGCACCCGGTCGGCGAGCACCATCGCGTCCAGCGGGTCGTGGGTGACCAGCACGGCCGCGCCGTCGAACGCGGCCAGGCGGCGGCGCAGTTGCGAACGGACCGACACCCGGGTGTGCGCGTCCAGCGCGGCCATCGGCTCGTCCAGCAGCAGCAGCCGCGGACGCACCGCCAACGCCCGGGCCAGCGCGACCCGCTGCGCCTGCCCACCGGACAGGGCGCGCGGCCGGGCCGCCGCGTACTCGGCCAGACCCACCTCGCCGAGCAGGTCGAGGGCGAGACGGCGAGCCCGCCGCGTGGGCACGCCCCGGCAGCGCGGCCCGAACGCCACGTTCTCCACCACGCTCAGGTGCGCGAACAGCAGGTAGTCCTGGAACACCATGCCCACCGGGCGCCGTTCGGCGGGCTCGGCGGTGATGTCGACGCCGTCCAGCAGGACGCGCCCCTCCGACAGCGGCAGCAGTCCGGCGAGCGCGCGCAGCACCGTGGACTTGCCCGCGCCGTTGGGGCCGAGCAGCGCCAGCACCTGGCCGGACGCGACCCGCAGCCCCACGTCCAGGGAGAAGGCGGGGCGGCGCACCGCCACCCGCGCGTCCAGCACCACGTCGCCGGAGGTCACAGCGTCCCCACCCACCGGTCCCGCAGCAGCACCAGGATCAGCAGCGACACCGCCAGCAGTACCAGGCTGAGCACGATCGCCGACTCCGGGCTCTCCTGCATCGCCAGGTAGACGGCCAACGGCATGGTCTGGGTTCGGCCGGGGAAGTTGCCCGCGAACATGATCGTCGCGCCGAACTCGCCCAGTGCCCGCGACCAGCACAGCACCGCGCCCGCCAGCACGCCCGGCGCGACCGTCGGCAGCGTCACCCGCCGGAACACCGTCCACCGGGTCGCGCCCAGGGTGGCCGCCGCCTCCTCGTAGCGCCGGTCGACGCCGCGCAGCGCCCCCTCCACGCTGATCACCAGGAACGGCATCGCCACGAACACCTGGGCCACCACCACCCCGGCGGGGGTGAACGGCAGCGAGTACCCGGTCCACTCGTACAGGTGGCGGCCGACCACGCCGTTGCGGCCCAGCACCAGCAGCAGCGCCACCCCGCCCACCACCGGCGGCAGCACGAGCGGCACCGTGACCAGCGCCCGCGCCACGCGCCGCCCCGGGAAGGCGGTACGGGCCAGCAGCCAGGCCAGCGGCACTCCCAGCAGCAGCGACACGGCGGTCGCGGCGGTCGCCGTGACCAGCGACAGTCCCAGCGCGTCGCGCACCTCGGGGGAGACCAGCCGGGTGCCGAGGGTGGGCCACGGGGCGCGGACCAGCAGCCCGGCCATGGGCAGCACCAGGAAGCCGAGGCCGAGCAGCGCGGGGACCACGAGCGGCCAGGGGACGCGGCCCGCGGACGGGCGGACGGGGCGCCCCGCCCGTCCGCGCGGGTCAGGGGAGGTCGAAACCGGCATCGTCCAGCGCCTTCGCCCCCTCGGGGGAGGTCACCAGGTCCACCCACGCCGCGGCCGCTCCCGGTTCGGGGGCGTCGGCGAGCACCGCGACCGGGTAGTCGTTGACGGCGGTGTCGGCCTGGGGGAAGTCGACGCCGAGCACCGCGCCGTCCGCGGCCGCCACGTCGCTGCGGTAGACCAGCGCGGCGTCCACCTCGCCCAGTCGCACCCTGGTCAGCGCGGCCTTGACGTCCTCCTCCCAGGTCACCGGCTCGACCGCGACTCCGGCGGCGTCCAGCGCGGTGCGCGCGGCGGCCCCGCAGGGCACCTGTTCGGCGCACAGCGCCACGGCGACGTCGTCGTCGGCGAGGTCGCTGAGGGAGTCGATCCCGGCGGGGTTGTCCGGCGGAACCGCGATCCGCAGCGTGTTGCGCGCGAACACCACCGGGCCGCCGACCACGCCGACCTCGTCCGCCACCCGGTCCATGGTGGCGGTGTCGGCGGAGGCGAACACGTCGGCGGGCGCGCCCTGGACGAGCTGTTCGGCCAGGGCCGAGCTGCCCGCGAAGACGAACTCCACGGCGACGCCGGGACGCTCGGCCTCGAACACCGCTGCCAGCTCCTGGAAGGTCTCGGTGAGCGAGGCCGCGGCGAACACGGTGAGGGTGCGGTCGGCGCCCTCGGCGGAGCCGTCCCCGACGGGCGCGCACGCGCAGACCGCGAGCGCGGCGCACAGCGGCGCGGCGATTCGGAAGTCCCTCACGGAAGGGACCCTACCGCCCGCACGGTCCGGTGATCCTGGGACCACGGGGCCGCACCGTGGCGGGAACCCGCTCCCGCCACGGCCGCCGGTGCCCGGTAGTGCTGCCACCACCCTGATCCGGAGTGTTGTCGCCAATGCGCCGGACCAGGGTCCCGCCTAGCGTGGGAGATGACCAACCGGACCGGAGAGCGGGGCGGACAGATGGCGAGTGGCGGACTCGGGGTGTGGCGGGAGCGCCTGGTCGCGGTGCTGCACCTGTTCACCTCCCTCGTGCTGTCCCTGCTCTACCTGATCCCCGCGACACTGCTGTTCCTGATGGTCGGCTCCCTGTCGGCGACCGTGGCCGAGATCCTGCTCGGCATGGTGTCCCCCGACTGGGAACTGCCCGTACTGGCCTTCCTGACGGCGTGGGCGCTGCCCGTCTCCACCCTGCTGGCCCGGTTCTGCACGCGCGTCCAGCGCAGGCGCATGAGCGACCTGTTCGGGATCGTGGAGACCACGGTGCCGGAGAGCAGCGAGGACCATCCGGCCGTGCGCGTCCTGCGTTTCCTCCTCGGCCGCGACGCCTGGACGGCGGTGCTCTACAGCACCGCCGCCGGACTCGTCGGCCTGATGTCGGGCGGACTCGCGGTGCTGCTGGTCGCCTACGGGGTCGGCGGCACGTTCGGAGGCATGCTGGCCCTCGCCCTCGTGACCCTGGGAGGCGTGCCCGCCGAGCAGGACAGCCTGATCACGGTCGTCATGTACACCCTGGCGGGGCCACTGCTGGCGGTGAGCGGGCTGTGGGTCGCCCCGTGGCTGGTCCGTGTCGACGCCGACATCATGCAGCGCATGCTGTTCGACTCCCCGCAGGTACGGGTCCGCCGCAGGCTGCTCGAACTGCACGACACCCGCTCCCGCATGGTGGACGCGGCCGAGGCCGAACGCCGCCGGATCGAACGCGACCTGCACGACGGCGCCCAGCAGCGCCTGCTGGCCCTCACCATGACCCTGACGCGGGCGCGCGCCAAGTTCGAACGCGACCCCGAGCAGGCCCGCGCGCTGCTGGAGGAGGCGCAGAGCGAGTCCCGTGCGGTCATGGCCGACCTGCGCGAGGTGGCCCGCGGCCTGCACCCCAGGGTGCTCACCGACCACGGACTCGACGCCGCGCTCCCGGTCGCCGCCGGCCGCTGCCCGGTGCCGGTACGGGTCGAGGTCGACCTGGCCGACCGTCCGTCGCCGCGCGCCGAAGGCGTCGCCTACTACGTGGCCTGCGAGGCGCTCACCAACATCGCCAAGCACGCCGGGGCCACCACCGTCACCGTCCGGGTCGAACGCGTGCCGCAGCGCCGCGGCGACCTGCTCCGCATCACCGTCGCCGACGACGGCCGGGGCGGCGCGAACCCCGACAAGGGCACCGGGCTGTACGGACTGTGGGACCGGGT
Organism: Thermobifida halotolerans; assembly: GCF_003574835.2. Taxonomy (NCBI): domain Bacteria; kingdom Bacillati; phylum Actinomycetota; class Actinomycetes; order Streptosporangiales; family Nocardiopsidaceae; genus Thermobifida; species Thermobifida halotolerans. Next base: position 4,995,673 of record NZ_CP063196.1, read on the forward strand.
GCACGCGGTCGACGGTGAACTCTCCGTGCACAGTCCACCCGGTGGGGGGACCACCCTCACCGCCAACATTCCCTGGAAGGCGTAACCGTGCGCGTGATCATCGCTGAGGACTCGGTACTGCTGCGCGGCGGCATGGTCCGACTGCTGGAGGACGCCGGAATCGAGATCGTCACCCAGGTCGGCGACGCCGACGCGCTGCTCGCCGCGGTGGACGAGCACGACGACGTGGACCTGTGCCTGGTGGACATCCGCATGCCGCCCACCTATTCGGAGGAGGGGATGCACGCGGCGATCCGCATCCGCCAGGAGCACCCCGGTGTCGCGGTCCTGCTGCTGTCGCAGCACGTGGTCGGCACCTACGCGGCCCAACTCCTGGGCGGCGGCGCGGACAAGGTCGGCTACCTGCTCAAGGACCGGGTCGCCGACATCGACGAGTTCCTGGCGACCCTGCGCCGGATCGCAGACGGGGGAACCGCCATCGACCCCGAGGTGGTATCTCAGTTGCTCAGCCGAAACACCGACAACGTGCTGGACCGCCTGAGCCCCCGCGAGACCGAGGTGCTCGCGGCGATGGCCGAAGGGCTCAACAACGCGGGTATCGCGGCACGGCTGTTCATCACCGAACGCGCGGTGGAAAAGCACATCCGGTCCATCTTCACCAAGCTCGACCTGCTTCCCGACACCCACGACCACCGTCGGGTGCTCGCCGTCCTCCAGTACCTGCGCGCCAGTTCGGCACGGTCGTGACCATCCCGCACACGAAGGAGAAGGAGGAGGGCGCCGCCATGACATTCACCGCCCGGGGGCTCTACGCATCGTCGAGCAAGGTGCCGCGGAAACGGCAGTGGCGCCACGGCTGGCTGCTCATCGGCGCGATCGTCGGTCTGGTCGCGCTCGCCCTGGGCGTGCTGAGTGTCCTCAACAACGTCTTCACCACGACCGCGACCGAGTCGCAGGAGTTCCCCGCACCGGTCAGGGTGGAGATCGACAACCGTACCGCCGGAAACGTCACCGTCATCGCCGGGGAGGGCGACAGCGTCACCGTGGCGAGCCGGACGTACTCCTCGCTGACCGCCGACATCAGCGACAGCGCGGAGACCAGGGGCGACGGGCTGCGGGTCGAGGCCGACTGCACGGGAATCCTCTCCTTCGGCCACTGCGCCGTCGACTACCTGGTCACCGTCCCGGTGGCCACCGAGGTCTCGGTGGCCACCGAGACCGGGAACGTCGAGGTCACCGGCATCACCGCCGACGTGGACGTGGACACCGGCACCGGGAACATCCGGATGGCGGACGTCACCGGAAGGGTCACCCTGGAAACCGACATCGGTGACATCACCGCCGAGGGCTCGGGCCCCGCGGTGACGGCGACCACCGACACGGGCGGGATCAACCTGGAGTTCTTCGAGGCCGCCGAGGTCGAAGCGACGACCTCCACCGGCGACATCCTCATCGGCGGAGGGTTCGAGGCCGCCACGGCCCTCAGCAGCACCGGTTCGGTGTACGTCGACACCGACACCGAGTTCCGCAGCCTGACGGCCATGACCGACATCGGAAACGTCGAACTCCGGGTCCCCGACTCGGTCTACCGGGTGGTCGGCGGGACCCACATCGGCACGGAGACCGTCGAGGTGGACCGGTCGCCTGACGCCGACTCCGTCATCGAGGCCAGGAGCGACACCGGGTCGATCACCATCAGCCCCAACTGACACCGCCAGCCCCAACCGACACCGAGGTCCTCCCGCCTCCCGTCCACGGCCGACAGGAGGCGGGAGGACTTGCCAACCGCGAACACTGTCATGTCGGACAGATCCGGAAGCGGCGCATCGGCGACGAAATGGTTAGAGTGCGTAGCAGCCGAAACGGAAGAGGGCCGATGGAAGCCAATTCGTTCGCCCAGGTATGGCAGGACGTCTTCTCCGTGCAGCCCGACCCTCCGCAGTGGATCGTCATCGCCACCGGGGTGGTCGCGCTGCTCGTGGTGGCGACGGGGGGACGACCGTGGCGGGTGGCCCGCAACGTCGTGACCATCGCCCACGAGGGCGGCCACGCGGTCGTGGCACTGTTCAGCGGACGCCAACTGACCGGCATCCGACTGCACTCCGACACCTCCGGAGTCACCGTCTCACGCGGACGCCCCGACGGTATCGGCATGATCATGACCATCCTGGCGGGCTACACCGCCCCCTCCGTGGTCGGGCTGGTCGGGATCGTGCTGCTCACCGCGGGACGGATCACGGGCCTGCTGTGGATGAGCATCCTGCTGTTGGCGGCGATGCTGCTGCTCATCCGCAACGTCTACGGCGTGGTGTCGGTGGTGGGCACCGGGGCCGTGGTCTTCCTGGTGTCCTGGTTCACCCCCGACGAGGTGCAGAGCTTCTTCGCCTACCTGTTCACCTGGTTCATGCTGTTCGCGAGTGTGCGCCCGGTGTTCGAACTGCAGTCCCAGCGCCGCCGCCAGCCCTCCTCGCGCTCCGACGCCGACCAGTTGGACCGGTTGACGGGCGTGCCCGGCACCGTCTGGGTGCTGTTCTTCGGCCTGTTCAACATCGCGGTCGTGGCGCTGGGGGTCTGGCTGCTGATGTTCCGCTGACCGGGCGGCGCCGCCGGCCCGGCAGCGACGGCCGGTCCTCGGCCGCGCCGCCCGGTCACTCCGGGCAGGCCGCCAGCGCCTCCTCGACCGTCGGGTGGACGGGAACGCGCGTGTCGATCGCGGTGACCCGCAGGATTCGCGAGACCCGCTCGGACGGGGCCGCGATGAGCAGCACACAGCCGTGCTCCCCGGCGTTCCGGTAGCTCTGGACCAGCACGCGCAGACCGCTGGAGTCGATGAAGGCGAGCCCGGCGCAGTCCAACACGATGCGGTTGCCGGGGTGCTTCTCCATGGCGTTGGCGATCGCGTCGCGGAAGTCGTTCTCGGTGGCGATGTCGACCTCTCCGTCGAGCACGAGGACGGCGTCGTCGTCATGCTCGTGGACGGTGATCTGCAACGCGGACATGCTGGCTCCGGAAAGATACGCCGATGCGGTGACCCGGCCGGGGACTGTCGTGAAGTGGACCTTCCACCGGCCGGAATGCTGGGACGAAGCACGGAGGGACCTGCTGGCAGGCATGCGGACGGGCCGGGAGGTCTGTCTCATTCGTGTGCCACTCCTCGTTTCGACGATACGGGGTCGCCGAACGTCTACGAGTCTTTCGCGGACCGTGGTGATCAGTCGTCTGGGGCGGGGTCGCTCCCGGCGCGGTGGTGGACTCTCGAAGTGGTCCTACGCGGCACTACTGCGCCTGATCGTTGCTCTCTCGAACGTCAGCGGGGACGTCCGTCCCGGACGATACCACACGGTCGTCGGCGAATTCGGGCTTTTCTCGTCAGTACTACTCACACCGTCGCGGTTCGACCACAGTATGACAACGTCCAGGAGGAGGGCGACGGTTTCTCCCGTTGCAGTACCCAGGTGCCGGCGGCGAGGGTGAGCGGCACCGCCACGGTGAGCGCCAACGCCGGGATGGCGATCCCCGAGTCGTTGAACGCGAACCCCGCCAGGCCGGTCACCAGCGAACCGGTGAGCCCGGCGCGCAGGGTCGGCGCGTACTCGTAGACCCGCTGGAGTACCCCCATCCGCCAGTTGGTCGGGTCGTTCAGGACAACGAACAGGAACAGCAGCGCCCCCGCCGCCAGCAGCGTCAACTGCCAGTTGCCCAGGGAGCCGAGCATCGCGTCGAGTTTGCGGGAGACCACCGGCCAGGCCGTGCCGTCCAGAACCTGCCCGGCGAACAGCCCGAAATGGCTGCGCTCGTTGGGCGGGCGCAGGTAGTCCAGGAACGACAGGGCGGCGATGGTCGTCACCGCGGTACCGCTGATCAACGTCAACCGCAGCAGGGTCACTCTCAGTCCGGCGATCATCAGCACGGTCACCGCCAGGCCCGGGACCAGCGCCAACACCCCGCCGAAGTCGGTGCCCAGGTCCGGCCAGCCGATCGCGAACAGCGTCGCCGCGCCGAGGACCAGGGTCGACGTCACCGCCCAGCCGCGGCGGCCGCGCGCCAGAAACAGATGGGCGACGCCCGCCGCGGTCATCAGCATCCCCGTGGCGAAGGTGGCGAAGGCGATGTTGCCCAGCCCGTAGAACCGACCCGCCACGATCGGGGTGTAGCCGGTCGGCGAGTTCATCTGCAGGTCCGACCCGGTGCACAGGTCGACGAACAGCACCAGCGTGGTGATGGCCGCCACGATCGTGGTGGGCATCAGGATGTCGCGCCGCCACGGTCCGGCCAGCGCGACCGCCACGACCGCCGCGTCTGCCAGCAGCACACCGCCCAACAGCGCCGCCTGGGGGAATCCGGTCGACCACCACGGAACCAGGTTGACCAGGTAACTGGAGACCGGGAAGGCCGCCCCGGCGAGGGCCACCACCCGGGTCACCGACAGCACCAGGTGCCGTTTGGCCAGGTCCCGGTCGCCGTAGCGTTTGAGGGCGTAGGCGGCGCAGACGTAGATGAGCAACTGGGTCGCCACCAGGCCGCTGAAGAAGCCGGGCACCAGCGCCTCCACCACCTCGGCGGCGGTGGTGAACTGCACCAGGTGGCCGACGGCGTCGGTCAGCCCGGCGGGCCGGGGCGCCTCCCGCCAGGCCCGGCCCACCGTCCCCGACTCGGGCGGCGTTCCCGCCGCGTGCAGCAGGGTGGTGGTGATGTCGGTCAACGCCACCAGTCCGGCGCGTCGGGTGGATTCGGAGACCAGGTACCCCCCGTCGAAGTCCTCCCCGCCCGGACCGGGGCCGCGCAGCAGCGCGGCGTTCAGACCGGAGGCCCCGGCCTCCACGGAGACCCCCGCGACCAGCAGCGTCGATTTCGGAGGCAGGGTGGCGCGTACCGTCGCCAGGTCCTCGTCGATCGCGGCCAGCCGTTCCCGCCGCTCCCGCAGCTCGCTGTACTCGGTGGGGTCGGGCTCGGGCTCGTCCTCCTCCTCCACCAGGCCGTCCAGGGCGTCGGCGGAGTCCGCGTCCGCCGCGGTGTCCCCGTTCTCGGCCAGCTCCTTCTCGACGGCGGCCGACAGCGGGGGATCCAGGTACAGGTCGGCGAGGTCCTTCAGATCGACCACGCCGAGGGTGACGCCGTCCCAGGAGTCGCGGTCCAACCCGGCGGGCCCGCCCAGGTAGCGGTCGACCCGGCCGTCGCTGCCCGCGGCGGCCAGCGCGGCGCCCGGACCGACCGCCAGCGTGGTGCCGCCGTGTGCGCGGACCGTGTCACCGAGCAGACCCACCCGCGCGCCGAACCGGGATTCGGCGTTGTAGGAGACGTGTTCGGAGTAGTCCGGAACGACCGCGCCGTCTCCGTCGATCTCGGGCAGGCGCGGCAGTTCGCAGATGGAGTAGGTCTGGCGTTCGCTCGCGGCACGCTGGCCCGCCGAAACGGTCAGCCATCCGTCGACCGGGCAGGTGCGCGAGGTGACGGTGCGGATCGACAGGTTGCCGATGGCGCTGCGGCGCGCCAGGCTCCACAGGTTCGGTGTGGTCTCGGGGCTGATCTCGTGCCACCGCAGGCCCGGCACCCCGACCAGGACCACCGGTCCCCGCTCCGGTCCGGCGGCGGGAGCGGAGGCCGTTCCCGTGGGCGGCGGCGCGGCCGAGACGAGTACGACCAGTGTGGCCAGCGTGGTCAGCCCATGAGCGAGCCACCTGCCTACAGCCACACCGAGTCCTCCTCACACGATCGGGCCGTGGGACAACCCTAAGTCACGGTGCCGCCGCGGGACCGGGAACGCCACCCGGACAGGGGTCAGTTTCCGGGGCGGCCTCCGGGCTCCGCGTGTCCGCCGCGGCGCTCGCCCGGACGGGCGGCCGAACCCACTTTGCTGAGCAGCGACAGGATGGTGGTCCCGGCGGCCAGGTTGATCAGCGAGGTCGCGATCGCGGCGGCCGGTGGGCCGCCCTGGGTGAACGGGGTGACCGTGGCGACCACCACGGTCAGGCCGACGATCCAGCAGAAGAAGTGCAGCGGCCGGGGCGTGTTCGGCAGCAGGAGTTGCAGCAGTCCGGTGGCGGCCAGTGCGCCGAGCGCGGCCAGCGCCGCGTAGGCGGCCATCCCCGCGCCCCCGAAGCGCCAGGACTCCCCGGGGGCCAGCAGCGACGCGCCGAGAACTCCCTTGGCGAGCAGCGTCCCCGCCAGGATGACGAGTGCCGCCACCACGGCCGTGGCCAGCCCACCGGCCCACAGCCGTACCGTGTTGACGCGTCGCGCGCCCCCGACGCCGAGTCCATATTCGGTCATGCCGTTACCCCCCGATACGGCACCTATATGGTCGTTTGGGCATCTACCCCCTGTATGCAAGTGGTAACCTCACGGCAAGTCCGCTGGAAGCGGCGCCGTGATCCCGTCCACCCGGTGCGCGACCGACCGTCGACCGGATCGCCTCCTCCGGTCGCTCGGCACCACCAGCGGGGTGCCGGTCTCGGGGTCGGGGATGACCCGGCAGGGCAGACCGAAGACCTCCCGCACCAGTTCGGCGGTGACGATCTCGTGCGGGTCGCCCTGGGCGACCACCGCGCCGTCCTTCATCGCGATCAGGTGGGTGGCGTACCGGCAGGCGTGGTTCAGGTCGTGCAGCACCGCCACCAGCGTGTAGCCGCGCTCGTGGTGCAGGTCGGCGCACAGGTCGAGCATGTCCATCTGGTGCGCGATGTCCAGGAACGTGGTGGGCTCGTCCAGCAGCAGCAGCGGAGTCTGCTGCGCCAGCACCATCGCCAGCCACACGCGCTGCCGCTGCCCCCCGGAGAGCTCGTCCACCAGGCGGTCGGCCAGGTCGTCGACCCTGGTGGCCGCCATCGCCTCGGCGACGATCCGCTCGTCGGCGCGCGACCACTGCTTCAGGAACCGCTGGTGCGGGTAGCGCCCCCGCGCCACCAGGTCGGCCACCGTGATGCCGTCCGGGGCGACGGACGTCTGCGGCAGCAGACCGAGCCGCCGCGCCACCTCCCTGGACGGGTAGGAGCTGATCAGCCTGCCGTCCAGGTGCACCGCCCCCGACACCGGCCGGATCATCCGCGACAGCGCGCGCAGCAGTGTGGACTTGCCGCAGGCGTTGGGGCCGACGATGACGGTGAAGGAGCGGTCCGGAATGGCGACTCCCAGGTTCCGGGAGACGACACGCCGGTCGTAGGCCAGCGTCAGATCGTCCCCCCTCAGCCGGGGGGATCGGGGCTGGGACATGTTCTCACCTCGTTTGTCAGGCACGGCCACCCCGCCACTCCGAGTACAGCAGCCAGACCAGATAGGTTCCGCCGACGACCGTGGTGACCACGCCCACCGGAAGCTGCACGGGCGCCAGCAGCCGCAACGCCACCAGGTCCGAGCAGAGCAGTAGCGCCGCCCCCATGAGTGCCGAGGCGACCAGCGTCGTGCCGTCGGCGCGGGTCAGCCGCCGGGCCAGTTGCGGGGCGGCCAGGGCGACGAACGCGATCGGTCCGGACACCGCGATCGCGATCCCGGTCAGCGCGCTCGCCGCCACCAGCGCCGACGACTGGGTGCGCTGGGTGGGCACGCCCAGCGCCCGCGCGATGTCGTCGCCCATCTCCATGAGTCGCAGCCGCGCGCCGAGCCGCAGGAGGAACGGGACCAGCACGGCGGAGCCGACGCCGACCGCGGCGACGTGCGACCACTCCCGCGAGTTGAGCGTGCCGACCATCCACACCTGGGCGGTGAGCGCGTCGGTGAGTTCGGCGCGGGTGATGAGGTAGTGCGTCACCGAACTCAGCATCGCGCTGACCCCGATGCCGACCAGGACGAGCCGGTAGCCCTGCACGCCCCGCCGGACGGCCAGCAGGTAGACGAGCACGGCCGTGCCGACCCCGCCGAGCATCGCCCCCAGCGCGGTGGGCAGCATGCCGCCGCCCAGCACCAGGATGGTCAGCACCGCCCCGGTGGACGCCCCCGCGGTGAACCCGATGATGTCGGGGCTGCCCAGCGGGTTGCGGGACAGGCTCTGAAACACCGCGCCCGCCATACCCAGCGCCGCACCCACCAGGGTCGCCGTCAGCGCCCGGGGCAGCCGGACCTCCCGCACGAAGAACACGTCGAGCCGCTCCCCGCGGCCGCTCAACGCGGCCACCACGTCGGGCAGCGCGATCGGGTAGTCGCCGACCATGAGGGAGACCGCCAGCACCGCGGCCACCAGGGCCGCCAACGCCAGGCAGACGGCCAGCACGCGCGGGCGCAGCCGGAGCGCCACCGAGCCCAGGCGGACGGAACGGAGGGGAGTCGCGGTCACGGTTGGGCCATCCTCGTGCGACGGACCAGGGCGATGAAGACCGGTGCGCCGACCAGCGCGGTGATGATGCCGACCTCCAGTTCACCGTTGGGCAGCACCACCCGGCCCAGCGTGTCCGAGCCCACCAGCAGGACCGCGGCCAGCACCGCGGAGTAGGGCAGCAGCCAGCGCTGGTCGGGGCCGGTGAGCAGGCGGGCCGCGTGGGGGACGGCCAGGCCGACGAAGGCGATCGGGCCGGCCGCTGCGGTGGCCGCCCCGCACAGCAGGACGATCGCGGCCGCGGTCAGCAGTCGGATACGGCCGATGCGCGCGCCCAGCGCGGCGGCGAGGTCCTCACCCAGCGCGATCGTGTTCAGCGACCGGCCCAGCAGCAGCGCGAGCAGCGAGCCGCCCACCAGGAACGGCGTGACCTCGGTCAGGACCGCCAGGTCGCGACCGGCCAGGGAGCCCACCTGCCAGAACCGGATCTGTTCGAAGACGAAGTCGTGGAACAGGACGATGCCGTTGGTCAGGCCGAGCAGCACCGCGCTGACGGCGGTCCCGGCGAGGGCGAGGCGCACCGGGGTCGCGCCGGTGCGGCCCCGGGTGCCCAGGAAGTAGACGAGGGCGGCGGTGAGGGCGGCCCCGACGAAGGAGAACCAGACGTAGGCGTCGACGCCGGTCAGCCCGAACAGGAAGATGGCCGCCACCACGGCGGTGGTGGCCCCCATGTTGACGCCGAGCAGTCCGGGGTCGGCGAGCGGGTTGCGCACCAGCGCCTGCATCAGCGCACCGGCCAGGCCGAGCGCCGCGCCGACCGCGATCCCGAGCAGGGTGCGGGGGGCGCGCAGCCCCAGGATGACGTTGTGGTCGTAGGAGCCGTCGAAGTGCCACAGCGCGTCCCACACCACGCCGGGCGGGATGGGTTTGGCGCCCACCGCCATGCTGAGCAGCGCGGCCAGCGCCAGGACACCCAGGGCCAGCAGCAGGCCGCCGGCGCGCAGGGCGTGGGTCGCGGCCCGCGCGGAGGTGCGCCGGGTGAGGGCGGCCCGCGCGGCGGCGGCGTCGTCGAGGTCGGTGCGGTCGGCATCGACCGTGGTCAGCCGTTCCAGGGTCACCGGACGCCGCCCCGGGAAAGGGCGTACTGCAACCGCTCGGGCACCGTAGTCCTCCGTGGACACACCGTCAGAACTTAGACAAGGCTAACCTATGGTGTGATCTCCTCCGAAGGGAAGGAGGGCGGACGAACACCCTGTGCCGTCGAGGAACCGGATCAGCGGTAGTCCGGCGGAGGCGGCGGATACGCCCCCCGGCCGTCCTCGTAGCCGGGGCCGCGCCCCGGATCACGGTCGCCGTCCGTGCCGTGGCCGGAGGAAGCGTCGCCGTAACCCGGGTAGTGGCTGGCTCCGCCGCCGGGAGCGCCGCCCGTGCGGTACCCGGAGGGCGGGGCGGGGCGGTAACCGCCGCCGTGGTCGGGGCCCGGGGCGGTCCCGTAGCCGGGAGCCGCACCGGTGTCGTGGTCCGGGACCGGACCACCGGGGCGGTGACCGAGGAGGTCGCCGGTGTCGTACCCCGGTCCCGGAGCGGTGCGGTAACCGCCACCGTGGTCGGTTCGGTAGCCGGGGGTGCCGCCGGTGCCGTAGGCGGAGGGCGGAGCGCTGTCGTAGGCGGAGGTGGGGGCGGTGTTGTGGTCGGTTCGGTAGCCGGGGGTGCCGCCGGTGTCGTACCCCGGTCCCGGAGCGGTGCGGTAACCGCCACCGTGGTCGGTTCGGTAGCCGGGGGTGCCGCCGGTGTCGTAGGCGGAGGGCGGGACGCTGTCGTAGGCGGAGGTGGGGGCGGCGTCGAAGCTGGAGGTGGGGGCGGTGCCGTGGTCGGGGGCCGGAGCGGAGCCGTAGGGGGGAGCCGGGATGCTCTCGAAACTGGCCGTGGCGCCGATGCCGTGGTCGGGGGCCGGAGCGGCGGTGTAGTCGTCGTCGCCGTAACCGCGGCCGGGGCCGCGGTCGTGTTCGGGACCGTCGCCGTAGTCGAGGGCGTCGTCGTACCCGGGACCGTCCGCGTACCCGGGACCGTCGTCGTACTCCGGATCGTCGTCGTACTCGGGGACCTCCTCCGGAGGAGGAGTCGGTCGGCCGGACGCGCGCCGATGACCGTCCTCCGCGGTCTTGGCAGCGAAGTAGGTCCACCACGCACCCGCGCACACCAGCACGCTGACCCCGGTCAACGTCCACGTCACGGTCGAGCCGCCGGACATGACGTTGATCAGGAGCGAGCCCAGGGTGAGCGCGGTGGCGAGCACCGGCAGCGCCAGGCGCAGCAGCGGTCCGAGGGAACGTTTGGCGTCGCCGGAGCGCCTGCGCCGCGACGAGGGCCGTGCGGGTCGCGAAGACCGCGAAGAGGATCGACGTTTCATGGTGATTCGCACTTTAGGGGATCGGGGGGAGCGCCGGGGAGGGGAAGTCCGAAGCCGGGGGCGGCGACGGATGGGGTTGTCCGGGGAGGTTGTCCGGGGTGGGCCGACGCCGGGGCCGGGCCCCGGCGTCGGCCCACCCCCTCCAGCGGCGCTCCTCGGCGATGTCCCGTCTTCCTTCCGGGGCCGAGGTCACCTCTCCCCCCTCTCGACGACGCGCGGTGGAACGAACGCGCGCACCGGAGGCACCGCACCGGTGAAGCGCTCGACCTCCACCGACGCCAACTGGCCGGTGCAGCCCTGACTCAACCGCGACGTCCCCACGTCGGCGGTCACCGCGTTCGGGTTGCCGTGCGCGCACGTCACCTCCGAGGAGGACGGATCGAACCAGGCCCCCGTGGACAACTGCACCACTCCCGGCCGCACCCCGTCGTCCAGCACCGCGCCCGCCAGGCAGGAACCCCGGTCGTTGAACAGCCGCACCACGTCGCCGCCGGCGATGCCGCGCGCGGCGGCGTCCACCGGGTGCAGCCGCACCGGAGCACGGTCGGCCACCTTGCCCGCGCGGCTGTGCGCGCCCATGTCCTGCTGGCTGTGCAGCCGCTCGCTCGGCTGGTTGGCCACCAGCGTCAGCGGCCACCGCCGCGCCGCCGATCCCGGCCGTTCCGGCGTGCCCAGCCACACCGGATGCCCGGGACAGTCGGAATAGCCGAACCCCGCGACCGTCTCTGAGTACAGTTCGATCCGTCCGCTCGGTGTGCCCAGCGGATGCGCCTCGGGATCGGCGCGAAACTCGCCGAACAGCGCGGTGTCCGCCACCCGGTGCGGAACGTCCACCCCGCCGTCGGCCCAGAACGCGGCGAAGTCCGGCAACCCGGCGTCGGCCCGCCCCTGGCGGTCCCGCCACTCCTCGTACAGGTGCCGCAGCCACTCCCCGGCGGTGCGCCCCCCGGTGAACTCCTCGGCCGCGCCCAGCCGTTCCGCCAGACCGGTGAAGATGTCGTACTCGTCGCGTGCCGCGCCGTGCGGCGGCACCGCCCGCCGCATCACCCGCAGCCGCAGATCCCCCCGGCTGGCCGCGATGTCGTCTCGCTCCAGCGTGGTCGTCACCGGAAGCACCACGTCGGCGTGCCGGGCCGTGGCCGTCCAGTGTGTCTCGTTGACCACCACCGTGTCCGGCCGCGCGAACGCCCGCCGCAGCCGTGCCAGGTCCTGGTGGTGGTGGAAGGGGTTGCCGCCCGCCCAGTACACCAGGCGGACGTCCGGATAGCGCAGCCGCCTGCCGTCGAAGTCGAACGGTTCCCCCGGGCACAGCAGCATGTCCGCCACCCGCGCCACCGGGATCAGCGAGTCCACCGGGTTGCGGCCCTGCGGCAGCCGGGGCAGCGCGATCGGGGTGGACCCGCCGCCGTAGTTGCCCATCGATCCGTAACCGGTGGCGAACCCGCCGCCGGGCAGGCCGATCTGCCCCAGGCACGCGGCCAGTGCGACCCCCGCCCACAGCGGCTGCTCCCCGTACCGGGCGCGCTGCACCGACCAGCCCACGTTGACCAGGGTCCGTCCGCGCGCCATCCGCCGCGCCAGGTCCCGTAGTTCACCGGCGGCCACCCCGCTGATCTCCGCCGCCCACTCGGGGCTCCTGGGCACGCCGCCGGACCCGCCCAGCACGTAGTCGCGCAGCCGCGGCCAGCCGACGGTGCAGCGCTCCAGGAACGCGGTGTCGGCCAGGTCCTCCACGACCAGCACGTGGATCAGGGCCAGCAGGATCGCCGCGTCCGTCCCCGGCGCCGCCGACACCCACCGGGCGCCGAGTTCGGCGGCGGTGTCGTCACGCAGCGGACTGACCGACACGAACTCCACACCCCGGCGCGCCGCCTCCCGCATGCCGGGCTCGGCGGTGTGCGCGGCCCGGCCGCCCGAGGACACCCAGGTGTTGGAGGTCCGCAGCCCGCCGAAGCTCACCAGCAGGTCGGTGTGCTCGGCGATCGCCTCCCACGTGGGCGGGCGGTGCAGCAGGTCGTGGGTTCCGGCCGCGCCCACCACGTGCGGCAGCAGCACCTCCACGGCCGCGTGGCTGTAGGTGTTCACCGACCGGGTGTAGCCGCCGACCGTGTTGAGGAAGCGGTGCAGTTGACTCTGCGCGTGGTGGAACCGCCCCGCGCTGGCCCAGCCGTAGGAGCCGCCGAAGACCGCCGCGTTGCCGTGCTCGCGCCGCACCCGGTCCACCTCCCCGGCCACCAGGTCCAGTGCGGTGTCCCAGTCCACCGCCACGTACTCGTCGTCGGCGCCGCCCCGCCGCGGGTCGGGGCCGGGGCCGCGCTCCAGCCAGCGCCTGCGCACGGCGGGACGGTCCACCCGGGTGGCGTGGTGCTGCGCGTCCGGCACGTTGCCGATCACCGGGGAGGGCGCGGGATCGTCCGGGTCGGGACGCACCCCCACCACCCGGCCGTCGCGCACCAGCACGTCGAAGGCGCCCCAGTGCGCACTCGTCGGATACGCCGCCACCGGTCCCGTGTCGCCCGCCATCGCCTCCACGCCCTCCGCGTCGACTGCTTCCGCGCCAGCTTAGAGGCACCGCGACCACGCCCCGGAAACCGGGTTTTGCCAGGATGGGGGGCGGTAACACCGTCGATCTTCGGTCAGGAGTCAGGCATGAATGCGGTCGCGTCGCGCTCGCGGCGGTCGGTGCTGGCGGTCCCGGCGTCCAACCCACGGTTCATCGAGAAGGCCCGCGGCCTCGACACGGACGCGTTCTTCCTCGATCTGGAGGACGCGGTCGCCCCGCTGGAGAAGGAGGCGGCCCGACAGACGGTGGTGGCCGCGCTCAACGAGGGCGGCTGGGACGGCAGGGTCCGCACGGTCCGCGTCAACGACGCCACCACCGCGTGGGCCTACCGCGACGTCATCACGGTTGTGGAGGGTGCCGGGGCCAACCTGGACTGCCTGGTGCTGCCCAAGGTCAGCGACCCCTCGCACGTGCTCTGGCTGGACACCCTGCTCACCCAGATCGAACGCTCGGTCGGTCTGGAGGTGGGGCGGATCGGTATCGAGGCGCAGATCGAGGACGCCCGCGGCCTCACCCGCGTCAACGAGATCGCCGCCGCCTCACCCCGCGTGGAGACCCTGGTCTACGGCCCCGCCGACTTCATGGCCAGCATCAACATGAAGACGCTGGTGGTGGGTGAGCAGCCGCCCGGCTACGACCCCGGGGACGCCTACCACTACGTCCTGATGCGCATCCTCATGGCCGCGCGCGCCCACGACCTGCAGGCCATCGACGGCCCCTACCTGAAGATCCGCGACGTCGAGGCGTTCACCCGCTCGGCCCGGCGCACCGCCGCCCTCGGCTTCGACGGCAAGTGGGTGCTGCACCCCGCCCAGGTCGCCGCCGCCAACGAGGTCTACGCCCCCACGCAGGAGGACTACGACCACGCCGAACTGGTCCTGGACGCCTACGAGTACGCGACCACGGTGCGGCGCAGGGGCGCGGTGATGCTCGGCGACGAGATGCTCGACGAGGCGTCCCGCAAGATGGCGCTGGTCGTCGCGGCCAAGGGGCGCGCGGCCGGGATGAAGCGCACCAGGGAGTTCGTGCCCGAGCAGGAGTGAACCCCCCGCCCGGGGCACGGGCCCGCCCGGTCAGCGCACCGGGCAGGGTGGACGCATGCCGTCGACGAGCAGCGTCAGCCCCATTCCCACCAGCCACACGTCCTTGGCCAGGCCGGTGCCCTGCGGGCTGGGACGGATGCCGTCCTCCATGCGGGTGCCCGGCTCGGTGAAGTAGTGGCCCACCAGCGCACCGCCGAAGCCGGTCAGGGCCGCGCCCACCAGGGCGCTGGGAACGAACGGCAGCAGCAGGGCCGCGCCCAGCGCGATCTCGCTGTTGCTCAGCATGCGGGAGAACCGCTCGGGAGGCGTGTCCTTCAGGGTGGGAAACACCCGGGAGGCCGCGTTGTGCAGGTAGGCGGCGGTGTCGGGGTCGGCGCCGCGCTTGCCGAGACCGGAGTTGAGGATGTACGCGCCAGCGGTCAGCCGTATCGGCAGGTGGGCGATGCGGAAAGCCATGATGCTCCTTCGGAACCGCACGGACTGGAAACGGCTCCCCACTACCCGTTTCACCGTCGACACACCCCTTTCGGCGGAGCACTCCTTCACAACGCCCGACCGATGCCGGGAGGTTGAGGGGCGTCCAGGAGCCCTGACTCGGGGGAGAACGCCAGCGGCCCGGGGGAGGGGCATGGAGCCTCGGCCTTTTCCGGGTGGCCTGGAAAGCCTCCTCGGGGTGAGGGTGTCAGGGGCTCTTCTGCTCGTGGCAGCTTCCCGGAACCGGTTCTCACGGTGCTCCACGTGTCCTCTTACCGGTCACTAACCCCGATGGGCGACGATGGAGGCCATGAGCCCTGCCCGCACCGTGCTGATCGCCGACGACGACCGCGCCATCCGCGAGTCCCTGGAACGGGCGCTGCAACTGGAGGGGTACCGGACCCGCACCGCCGCCGACGGGGTCCAGGCGCTCGCCGCCGTGCACGCCGACCCGGTCGACCTGCTGATCCTCGACGTGATGATGCCGGGTGTCGACGGGCTCGGCGTGTGCCGGGTGCTGCGCGCCGAAGGCGACCGCACCCCGATCCTGATGCTCACCGCACGGGTGGAGACCCCCGACCGGGTCGCCGGGCTGGACGCCGGAGCCGACGACTACCTGCCCAAACCGTTCGACCTGGACGAACTGCTGGCCCGGATGCGGGCGCTGCTGCGGCGGGCCGCACCGACCAGCGGGGAGGGCGCCGCCGAACCGCTCATCCAGGTCGGTGACCTGCGCATCGATCCGGGGGCGCGGCGCGTCTGGCGGGCCGGACGCGAGGTGGAGCTGTCCAAGACCGAGTTCGACCTGCTGGAACTGCTGGCCCGCAACGCGGGGATCGTGCTGGACCACTCCACCATCTACGACCGCATCTGGGGCTACGACTTCGGCCCGGAGTCCAAGAACCTGGCCGTCTACATCAGCTACCTGCGGCGCAAGCTCGAACCCGAGGGCACCACCCCGCTGATCCAGACGGTCCGCGGCGTCGGTTACACCCTCAGACCGAGATGAGCACCGCCACCGTCCCGGAGGAGAGGGTCGGCGGCCGACCGCGCGGGCTCGGCGCGGCCAGCCTCGGCACCCGCTTCGCGGTCACGTTCGCCCTGGTCGCCGCCCTGGTCATCGTGCTGGTGGGATCGCTCGCCTACAGTGCCGCCGCCACCCTGATCCGCGACAGCGCCCGGGAGGAGTTCGACACCACCGTCTCAAGCGTCGCGCAGACGCTGCGCGGCTCCGCCAACAGCGGAAACAGCTTCAACGAGTTCACCCTGGTGCACTCCGAGACCTTCTCGTTCCAGTTGATCAACGGCGAGGGCGAGATCATGGTCCCGCTGGGCGGCGGCCGGTCCTCTGACGTGCTCACGGTCACCGAGGCGGACCGCGCCGTCGCCGGGCACTACGCCGGAGGGCTGGTGCACCTCCGGGAGGACGAGGGGCCCACCGGTGAGCCGCTGCGGGTGGCCACGGTCTCCTTCGGGCAGGGTCTCGGCGCGGTGCAGATCGTGCAGCGCCTCGCACCCACCGAACAGATGCTGGACACGCTGGCCGCCCAGTTGGTCGTGGTCGGTGTGGTGGCGCTGGTGGGCGCCGGGGTGGCGGGATGGCTGGTGGCGCGCCGCGTCACCGGCCGTCTGGTGCGGCTCACCGAGGCCGCCGAGTACGTCACCTCCACGGGCCGCCTCGACCGGGCCGTCTCCGACGGCGGCAACGGCGGCCGGGACGAGGTGGAGCGGCTCGGTGTCGCGTTCAACGAGATGCTGGGGCGGCTCGCCGCGGCGAAGGAGGAGCAGCGGCGGCTGGTGCAGAACGCCTCCCACGAGTTGCGCACCCCGCTGACCAGTCTGCGCACCAACGTCAGTGTCATGAGGCGGTTCGACCGGCTCTCGCCCGAGGCGCAGCGGCGGCTCGTCGACGACCTGCAGGGAGAGACCCGGGAGCTCACCGACCTGGTCGACGAGCTGGTCAGCCTGGCCACGGAGACCTACCAGGACGAACCGGTGCAGGAGGTGGTGCTGCGCGAGGTCGCCGAGCGGGTCGCGGCGCGCGGCCGCCGCCGCAGCGGCCGCGAGGTCGTCGTGGACGCCGACGACAGCGCGGTCATGGGACGGCCGGGGGCGTTGGAGCGCGCCCTGTCCAACCCGGTGGAGAACGCCGCGAAGTTCGACCCGGAGGGCAGCGCGCCCATCGAGATCCGCATCCGCGACGGTGTGGTGGAGATCCGCGACCGGGGCCCGGGCATCGAGGAGTCCGAGCTCGCGCACATCTTCGAGCGCTTCTACCGCGCCCCGTCAGCCCGCGGCCTGCCCGGATCGGGACTGGGCCTGTCGATGGTCCACGACATCGCGGCGGCCCACGGCGGCACGGTCTTCGCCCGCAACCGCGAGGGCGGCGGACTGGTGATCGGGCTGCGCCTGCCCGTCCTGCGGTGACAGACCACCGGTGACCCCGACAGCGGAGGCCCGGAACCGCGGGGCGTCAGGACCGCCGGTCCATCTGCTCCTCCAGTTCGTCCACGCCGATCAGGTCGCGGCGGATACGGCCGGTCCGGTAGGCGACCCGGCCCGCGATGTGCGAGGCGATCGGGACGGTGAGGATCTGGAACACCAGCACCAGCGCCAGCACCCCGATCCGGGGATCGGGAAACAGCCGCAGCCCGATCCCCACCAGGATCAGCACCAACCCCATGATCTGCGGCTTGGCGGCGGTGTGCATCCGCGACAGCAGATCGGGGAAACGCACCAGGCCCACCCCCGCCGCGAACGACAGCAGCGCCCCCAGCAGCAGCAGGACCACCGCGGTCCAGTCCAGCAGTTGTGCCGCCGTCACGACGCGGCCTCCCTCTCCTCCTCGGCCTCCCGGTGCCGCCGGGCCACGAACCGGGAGACGCTGACCGACCCGACAAAACCCAGCAGCGACAGCACCAGCAGCAGCGGCAGCACCGTGGGATCGCGGTGGAACGCCGCGAACGCCCCGATGCCCGCGATCGCCGAGGCCAGCAGCACGTCCACCGACAGCGCCCGGTCCAGGATGGTCGGCCCCAGCACCAGCCGGACCATGCTCAGCAGCGAGGCCGCCCCCAGCAGCACCCCGATCACGATCCACAGGTAGGTCACGAGAGGCCCCCCTCCGCCATCCGCTCGATCTCGCTTCGGGTGCCGAACGCCCGCACCACCCGCTCCTCCAGGGCCAGCACGTTGCGCCGCGCCTCCTCGGTGTCCTCGGCGTCCGCGCCCAGCATGTGCACGAACAGGGTGAAGGTGCCGGAACGGACCTCCACGATCACGCTGCCGGGGATCACCGAGACGCACACGGCGGTGAGCGTGAACAGCAGGTCCGAGCGGGTGCGCAGCGGAACCGCGATGACGGAGCTGCGCGGCGGCCGACCGAACGCGAGGGTCTGCGCGACCACCCGGGCGGTGGCCAGCACCAGGTCCACCGCGAAGCGCCCGAGGAACACCGCGAACGCCGCCGGGCGCAGCCGCGCCCCCCAGGCCACCGGCGGCAGCGGGAACACCAGCATGGTCACCAGGCCGACCAGCAGGCCGCCCGCGACCGTGTTCGGCGACAGGTCGCCGAACAGCAGCACCCACACGGCGGTCAGCAGGGCCAGCATGGGCAGGTTGACCACGCGCCGCCCGATCCGGAGGTTCCACGGCGGGCGGTCGGGGACGACAGGCGGTGAGGTCACCGGACACCTCCCGACAAGACGGCTTCGACATAGGGGGCGCGGGCCAGCAGTTCGGCCGCGGCGTCCGCGCTGTAGCCGACGAACGGCCCCGCGAACACCGTGAACGCCAACCCCAGTGCCACCAGCGCCACCGTGGCGGCCAGCATCAGCGGGGGGAACACGGCGGAGGTCACCACCGCCCTGCCGCCGATCCCGGTGGGCGCGCGGCCCACGGCCATCGGCGCGGCCTCCGGGACGGACGACTCGTCCTCGGAACTCTCCAGCAGGGTGCCCAGAGCCACCGGGCGGCCCTCCTCGGGAGCGCGCCAGAACGCGTAGTTCCACAGCCGCACCATCGAGAACAGCGTCAGCAGACTCGTCACCACCGACCCGGCCACCAGCAGGTACGCCAGCGGCGTGCCGTCCTGCACGCCCGCCTGGATCAGGCCGAGCTTGCCGAGGAACCCCGACAGCGGCGGAATGCCCGCCAGGTTCATCGCCGGGACGAAGAACAGCACGCCCAGTACCGGCGACAGCTTCGCCAACCCGCTCAGGTCGTGCAGGGACGTGCTGCCGCTGCGGCGCTCCACCAGCCCGGCCACCAGAAACAGGGTGGTCTGCACGGTGATGTGGTGGGCCACGTAGAACACCGCGCCCGCCATGCCGTGCACGCTGCCCAACCCGATGCCGAACACCATGTAGCCGATATGGCTGACCAGGGTGAACGACAGCATGCGCTTGATGTCGTTCTGCGACATCGCGCCGAGGACGCCGATCACCATGGTGGCCAGCGCGCCCCACAGCAGCAGGACCTCCACCGCGTCGTTGCCGGGGAACAGCAGGGTCTGCGTGCGGATCATCGCGTACACGCCGACCTTGGTCAGCAGGCCCGCGAAGACGGCGGTGACCGGCGCGGGCGCCGTCGGATAGGAGTCGGGCAGCCACGCCGACAGCGGGAACACCGCGGCCTTGATCGCGAACGCCATCAGCAGCATCACCTGGAGGACCAGTTGCAGTTGCACCGGCAGTTCCGCCAGGCGCTCGGCCAGGTGCGCCATGTTCACGGTCCCGGTGGCCGCGTAGATCAGGCCGACGGCGACCAGGAAGACCACCGACGACAGCAGCGACACCACCACGTAGGTGGAGCCAGCGCGGATGCGCGCGAGCGTGCCGCCCTGGGTCATCAGCACGTAGCTGGAGGTCAGCAGGATCTCGAAGCCCACGTACAGGTTGAACAGGTCACCGGTGAGGAAGGCGTTGGACACGCCCGCCACCAGGATGAGGAACGTGGGGTAGAAGATCGCCAGCGGCGTGGCCTCCTCCTGGTCGGCCGTTCCCTGGCCGATCGAGTACACCAGCACGCCCAGCGTGATCGCCGAGGACACCGTCACCATCAGCGCGGAGAGCCGGTCGGCGACCAGGGTGATACCGATCGGGAACTCCCAGCCGCCCACCTGCACGACCTGCGGCCCGTGGGCGGCCACCCCGAACAGCAGCGCGACGCCCGTCGCCAGCACCAGCGCCAGCGCCACGACGCTGATCCACTGGGTGAGCAACTGGGAGCGGACCCCGATCGCGAACTTCAGGCCCGCCGCGAACAGCGGAACGACCACCGGCAGCGGCACCAGGTAGGGAAGAAGAGCCGTCATCTAGTCCACCCCCTGCATGTCGCTGTCCTCGGCCCGGGCCAGGCGTTCCCGTTCGGCGCGGATACCGGCGCGCAACTGCCGTCTCTGCGCACGGATGCGCTGCCGCAGCTCCCGCCGCAACCGGCGTTCGTTCTCCCGGTCGCAGCGCAGGTGCTCGGCGAGCTCGTGCCGCGCCTGGCGCATCCGCCGGCGCGCCTCCTCGACGGTGGCGTGCACGTCCGCGGCCTGGGTGTCGAGCAGCCGCACGCGGGCCTCGTCGTCGGCTCCCTCAAGACGCTCCTCCAGGTCCCGGCGGGCCTGGGCGATCTGTTCGCGGATCGCGGCGCGCTCGGCCTCCTCCCGTTCGTCCTGCGCGTCGATCTGGGCCTCCAGCGCCGAGCGCTGCGCCCGGACCGCCCTGCGCAGCGCCCGCTTCTGCGCGCGGATGTGCTGGCGCATCCTGCGCCGCTCCCCGCCGGTGGCGATACGCCGGTCCTCGGCGTCGTCCTGGACCTCGTCGTGGCCCTGCAACTGCCAACTGCGGTAGGCCATGGCCAGCAGGAACGCGGTCACGCCCAGGGTGATGACGATCGCGGTGAGGATCATCGCCTGCGGCAGCGGGTCGGACATCTCCCCGGCCGGGGTGAGGCCGAGCAGCGGAGGGCCGCCCGCGGCGCCGCCGGTGGACAGGATCATCAGGTTGACCCCGTTGCCGAGCAGGACCACTCCCAGCAGGATGCGGGTGAGGCTGCGCTCCAGCAGCAGCGTCACCCCGGCGGCCACCAGAACTCCGACCACGGCGATCAGCAGGATCGTGGGGGTGTCGTTCACGCGGCCACCTCCTCGCTCTCGTGTTCGGGTGTCCGTCCCGTCCGGCTCGCCTTCTCGGCCTGCTCGTCGATTCCCGCGCCGAGGCTGTACAGGATGTCCTGGATGAGACCGACCACCAGCAGGTAGACGCCGAAGTCGAAGGCCAGCCCCGAGGTGAGGTGCACCGGTTCCAGGAGCGGCAGGTGCAGGTCGAAGGCGCCCCCGGCGAGGATCTCGGTGCCGAGGACCGCCCCGGCCAGGGCCGTTCCGGTGGTGATCGCCAACCCCAGGCCGATCAGCAGACCCGGGGGGAGCCGCAGCGCCAGGTACAGTTCGTGGCGGCCTCCGGCGAGGTAGCGCACCATCAGGCCGAGCCCCGCCACGATGCCGCCCGCGAATCCGCCGCCGACCGCGCTGTGGCCGGTGACCAGCAGGTAGACCGAGAGCACGATGGTCACGGGGAACAGCAGTCGGGCCACCACCTCGAAGATGACCGACCGGCGCTCCCGGGCCAGCGCCAGTACCCCGGGAAGCCACAGCGGCTTGTCCGCGGTGCGCACGGTGAGCACGTCGCCCGCGTACCGCAGGGGGATCGGACGCCACTCGCTCGTGGGCGGCGCCGGGAGCACGGGCAGCCGCGCCGCGATCCGTCCGGTCTCCACGCGGGTACGGACCCGCCGGGCGCGCCTGCGCACGAACAGCAGACTCGCCACGCCCGCGGCGACCGAGGCCAGCACCGAGATCTCGCCCATGGTGTCCCAGGCGCGCACGTCCACCAGCAGCACGCTGACGATGTTGTGGCCGCCCGCCTCCTCCGCCGCGGCGGGGAGGTGGCCGGAGACCGACTCGGCCCGCCGCCCCGCCAGCGCGAAGTAGGCCATGGCGGCCACGAGCGTCCCGGTGGCCGCGCCGATGCCCAGGTTCAGCAGGCGGCGGCTGCGCAGCACCGGGGTGGAGAAGCGCGGCGGCAGGCGGCGCAGCACCAGCACGAACACCACCAGGCTGACGGTCTCGACGAGGAACTGGGTGAGCGCGAGGTCGGGGGCGCCGTGCAGCGCGAACAGGGTCGCGGTGCCGTAGCCGGTCATCCCCACCAGCACCACCGCGAACAGGCGGCCCCGCACCATCAGCGTCCACAGCGCCGCGAGCACCACGATGGCGGCCGGAATCAGTTGGGCGGGGGTGTCCAGCCAGCGCACGGGGGGCGCCTCCAGGGTCCACAGCCGGCCCCACACGATCGGGACCGCGCTGACCACGAGCAGCGACACGAGGATCGTGCCGAGGTAGAGCGGCAGCGAACCGCGCTGGGTGGCGCCGGTGACCTGGGTCGCGAAGCTGGAGAGGTGGTACACGATCCGCCGGTAGACCCTGCCGGAGTCGGGCAGCGCGAACCGGGCGCCCGCCCACGCCACGGGCGCCCGCCAGCGGAACAGCGCCAGACCGCCCACCACGCACAGCGCCGACAGCAGCAGCGGCGGGGAGAAGCCGTGCCACAGCGCCAGGTGGGCGGGATCGTGCCCGGCGTTGTCGCCGACCGTGTCGGCGTAGGCGGCCAGCACCGGGTCCGCGAGCGCGGCGGCGAGGCCACCCGCCAGGCCGAGCGCCGCCAGGGCCGCGGCGGGGGCGACGAACAGCGGTCCGGGGGCGTGCAGCGGCGTGGGCGGCACGTTCGGCTTGTCGAGGAACGCGCCCCACAGGAACCGCAGGCTGTAGCCGACGGTGAAGGCCGATCCGACCACCAGGCCCGCCAGGGCGAGAGCCGGAGCGGGACCGTCGGCGTGCTCGAAGGCGCCGAAGACGGCCTCCTTGGCCGCGAACCCGGCTGTCGGCGGCAGCCCCGCCATGGAGGCCAGCGCCACCACCGAGGTCCAGAACACCGTCGGCGTCCGCGTCCGCAACCCGGACAGTTCCCGCAGGTCGCGGGTTCCGGTGCTGTGGTCGATGATCCCGACCACGAGGAACAGCGGAGCCTTGAACAGCGCGTGCGCGCACAGCATGGCCAGCCCGGCCAGCGCCGCGTCGCGGGTGCCCGCGCCGAAGACGGCGGTGAGGAAGCCCAGTTGGCTCACTGTTCCGTAGGCCAGCAGCAGTTTCAGGTCGTGCTGGCGCAGCGCCTTCCAGCCCGCGGCGACCATCGTCACCGTGCCGAGGACGAGCGCCGTGTACCGCCACACCGCCACGTCCCCGAACGCCGGGGTGAGCCGCGCCACCAGGTAGACCCCGGCCTTGACCATGGCGGCGGCGTGCAGGTACGCGCTCACCGGCGTGGGCGCCTGCATGGCCGCGGGCAGCCACAGGCTGAACGGCAGGACCGCGGACTTCGACAGCGCGCCCACCAGGACCAGCACGAGCGCGACCGGGACCGGCGTGCCGCTCGGCGGGTCCGCGAGCAGTTCGGAGATCAGGTAGGTGCCCGCGGTCTCGCCCAGCATGACCAGGCCGACCAGCATCGCGAGGCCGCCCAGCGTGGTCACGTTGATCGCCATCGCCGCGGCGCGCCGACTGTCCCGCCGCTCGGTGTGGTGGCCGATCAGGAGGTAGGACAGGACCGTGGTCAGTTCCCAGTACAGGTAGAGCTGGATCAGGTCGTCGGCCAGCACCAGACCGACCATCGCGCCCGCGAAACCGGTGAGCACCCCCGCGAAGCGCCCCAGGCCGGGCTCGTCGTTGTCGAAGTACCGGGAGCAGTAGACGAGGACCAGCGCGCCGATCCCGGCCGCGAGCAACGTCATGACCAGGCCCAGGGCGTCCATCCGGAACGCCAGCGTCAACTCGAACTCGGGCGCCCAGGGGATGTGGACCCGCACGGACTCGCCCCCGACCACTCCCGGAGCCCGGACCAGTGCCCACACGGCGGTGGCGGCGGGAACCAGCGCGAGTGCCGGGAAGGCGTTACGCCCCCACCACCGGACCAGGACCGGGGCCAGCACCGCGGCGGCGAAGTGTGCGACCAGCAGCCATACCAATATGCGCCCCCTCACAACGATCGGTTTGCCGCTGCTTTTTAGGTGTTTTACCTATTTAGTAGCTAGGCTATCCACAAGCACGGAGTGGCTGTCGAGTGAGGTAGTCAGAGGTGGAGCGCAGCGACGCCGAGTTCGCGGAGTTCTCACACGCGTGGGGGGAGCTGGTGCGGGCGGTCGCCCGTGCCAGGGGGCGCGCTCAGGCCACCACGGAACCCGGTCTCACCCTCGCCCAGGCCCTGCTGCTGGAGACCGCTGTCGGCGTCGGCCATCCCACGGTCGGTGAGATCGCCCACGCGGCCGGAATCTCCTCCCCGTCGGCCACCCGCATGCTCCAGCAGTTGGAGCGCAAGGGCATGGTGCGGCGCCGCCGCTCCGAGGAGGACGAGCGCGCCACCGTCGTCACCGTCACCGAGGAGGGCATGCGCGCGCTCGACGCGCACCAGGCCCGTGTCCGCGCCCGGCTGCACGACCTCTTCCAGGAGGTGGAGCCGCGGCTGCGCCCCGTGCTCATCGAACTCCTCCACACCATGCGGGATCTCACCGGTCGGCTGTGACCCGCTCGCTTTCCGTGGTTTCCGCAGGTCGTTCCTGCTATTTCCGGGAAGTTCCCGAGTTGAGGTGTCGCACGGGTCGCCCAAACCAGTACTCTCCACCTTGATCCCCCTTACCGGGTCTGTTCGGTTTCGCCCGACACGGGGAGTGATCACCGGGGTCGCCGCGCACCGACAGCCGCGACCATCGGCATGTCCCACCGCGAGCGTCGTTCGCCGTGCACCGAGTACAGGCAAGGGGCTGGTATATGACGGGGGCCATCATCGCGGCCGCCATCGGGGCGGTCGCCTTCGCGGCCGGCGCGGCGCTGCAGGAACGGGCCATTCTGGTGGCCGCTCCGGCGGTGGGGGGCGGCCAGCTCCGGCTGCTGCTCCGCCTGGCGCGCAACCCCGTGTGGCTGGCGGGGAGCGCACTCAGCGGCGTCGGCCTCATCGCCCACGCCTGGGCCCTGAGCCAGGCGCCGCTGACGGTGGTCCAGCCCATCGGCATCAGCGGCCTGCTCTGCGCCGTGGTGGCCTCGGCCGTGCTGCACCGGCGCCGCCCCACCGGAACGCAGGTCACCGGTTGCCTCGCGGTGACCCTCGGCCTCGTCGTCCTGGTGATGGTGCTGTCGAAGCATCCCGAGCCGCCCGCCGAACCGCCTGCGCACACCACTCTGGTGCTTCCGGCGGCCACGGGGACCGTCATGCTCCTCGGGCTCGCCGTGGCCCGCTTCGCCTCCGGCGCGCTGCGCTCCTGGGCGCTCGCGCTCGCCGGAGGGATCAGCTTCGCCGCGGTCTCCGCCCTGACCAGGATCATCGGGATCGCCGC
Organism: Thermobifida halotolerans; assembly: GCF_003574835.2. NCBI lineage: Bacteria > Bacillati > Actinomycetota > Actinomycetes > Streptosporangiales > Nocardiopsidaceae > Thermobifida > Thermobifida halotolerans. The sequence continues at coordinate 5,020,839 of NZ_CP063196.1, forward strand.
GGTGGACGACCCGCTGACCGCCATCCGTCCGCTCACCCTGGTCACCCTGGTCATCGCGCTGTGCGGGGCGCTGCTGGTGCAGAACTCCTACCGCACCAGTCACTTCGCCCTGGCCTACGCCACCATGCTGATCAGCGACCCCCTCATGGCGATGGTGATCGGGGTGGCGCTGCTGGGCGAGACGCTGCCCACCGGGGGGTTCGCCGTCGCCGCGATGGCACTGTCCGGTGTGAGCGTCGTGGCGGGAACCGTGACGCTGGCCCGCTCCTCCGCGGGCCACGCCCCGAAGACGGGAAAACCGCGGGCCGCGCTCTCCCCCGTGAGCGGCGGCCCGCGGCGCTCTCCCCGGCCGGCGGATGCGGGCCTCGGCAACGGACAGCCGGGGAGGACGTACGGCGCCCCGGACGGGACACCGCGGTCGTGGTCAGTTCCCGATGTCGGAACTGGACTGGGCGGACAGCGTTACCTGGGCCTCGGCGGTCCTTCCGTCACGCTCGTAGGTGACGGTGACGGTGTCTCCGGGCCGGTGTGAGCGGATCTCGGCGATGAGCACGTTGGGATCGGTCACCGCACGGTTGCCGACCCCGACGATGACGTCCCCCGCCTGGAGTCCCGCCTGGTCGGCCGCGCCGCCACGGGTCACGTCCACCAGTTCCGCGCCCGAGCCGTCCTCGGCCACGGTGACGGCCGCCTCGATCGCCGCGTAGGTGGCCTCGCCCGTCGTGACCAGTTCGTCGATGGTGGGCTTGGCCTGGTTGATCGGGATGGCGAAGCCCAGACCGATGGAGCCCGACTGCGTCAGCCCGCCGCCGCTCGTCGTCGCGATCGCCGTGTTGATTCCGATGACCTCGCCGTCCATGTTCATCAGCGGGCCGCCGGAGTTGCCGGGGTTGATCGGCGCGTCGGTCTGGATCGCGTCGATGACCGTCGAGGTGGTGGCCTGCGGCTCGTCCTGCTCCCCCTCGGGGGGCAGCGTGAAGGGGCTGTCCGGCTGCTGTCCGCTGACTCCCGTGTTGACCGGCCGTTCCAGGGCGCTGATCACGCCGGAGGTGACGGTCCCCGACAGTCCCAGCGGGGCGCCGATGGCCACCACCCTCGCGCCGACGGCCACCTGGTCGGAGTCGCCCAGGGTGGCCGGGGTCAGTCCGGACACGCCCTCGGCCTGGATCACCGCCAGGTCGGACACCGGGTCGGTGCCGACGGTCGTGGCCTCGGCCTGGGAGCCGTCGTTGAACGCCACGGTCACTTCCCCGGTGCCGGACACGACGTGGTTGTTGGTGACGATCAGGCCGTCGGAGCTGATGATGAATCCGCTGCCGCCGCCCTCCGCGGTGGAGATGGACACCACGCTCGGCAGGGCCTTGTCCGCGACCCTGCTGACGTCGCCCGTCGCCGCCGATGTCGAGGAGGTGCTGTTCGTCGTCTCGCCGTCGACGAGGTAGGCGGTCGCCACGGAAGCCGCCGGGCCGACCACCAGGCTGGTGAGCAGCGCGGTCGCGGCGGCGACCAGGACGACCCGGCCGCGGCGCCGCTGACCCGTCTCCGGCGGAGCGGCGCCGGGCATCGCGGGGGCGTCGTGCGGCGGGGGCGGGAAGCCCCCACCGTGGGAGGAGAACGCTCCCCGCGGGGACGGAGTGGCCCAGCCTCCGGTGTGCTGCTGGTGCCCCTGGACCTGGTGGGCGGTGGCCCGCTCGAACCACTCGGGTTGGCGGGCCCACTCGGAGGACGGGGCGGGCGCGTGCGGTCCGGAGGAGTGGGGACCGGAGGCGTGCTGGCCGGAGCCGAACGGCCCGGACGGGTGCTGTCCCGAAGGGGGCGGGCCGGAAGCGGACTGGTCGGGGCCGGGCTGTCCGGGAGCGTGCTGTCCCGGGCCGGGCTGGTGGGCGGTGTGGCCCGGCGCGAAGGGTCCCTGGTGGCGTGCGGGACGCAGCGGCACCTCGGACCTTCTGACCTCGGGCGTCTCCCGCTGCTGTCCCGGGTGCGGATCGGCCGCGGGGGCGGCGTCCGAGGAGGAGGGCGGGACCTCGCTCCGGGCGGTGGAGCCGCTCGCCTCACCAGCCCCGGTGTCCGTGACGTTCTCCCGGCCGTCGGCGTCGGCCTGCGGGCCCACGGGGCGTTCTGGTTCTTCCATGGAAGAACCGCTACCGCGGTCGATCGCGCTCATTCGAGTTTCCTTCCGGACATCTGTTGCTGTGTCTTCAGAATCGGCACCCAGGGTTAGAACACGGTGAGACAGTGGAAAGGCCCGGTTTCGAACGGTTCGCCGAGGTCGGACACGGACCGTCCGCCCGCTCTCGGCGCGCTCCGGCAGGGGAGGTCCTTCCAGGAGGAGCCCTCGCCCCGGCGGGTCTTCCGTGGGGCCGTCCACCGATCCGCGCCTCCGGCCACGAGAGCCGGAGCCACCCCCGTGGCCGTTCCCCGGATCAGCGAACGGCCGCCTGACGGACGCGTGCCCGAAATGGCGTGAAAAACACCTGTCAGTCCCCGGTCTCCGCAGGTAGGGAGTCGTCGGCCCCCCACGCGCTCCACGATCCCGGGTAGAGTCGGGCCCCGCCGAAACCGGCGTGCTCCAGCGCCAGCAGGTCGTGGCAGGCGGTCACCCCGGAGCCGCAGTAGACGGTGACGCTCTCGGCGGTGTCCGCGCCGAGGGCGCGGAACCGCGCCCGTAGCGCCTCGGGCGCGGCGAAGCGGCCCTCGGAGTCGAGGTTGCCCTGCCATGCGGCGCTGCGCGCGCCGGGGATGTGCCCGGGGCGCGGGTCGACCGGGGCGGGCGACGCGCCGCTGAACCGGCCGTGGATCCGGGCGTCCAGCAGCAGGTGCCGGGGGTCGCCGAGTTGCGCCCGGACCGCCGCGGTGTCGGCGACGCGGTCCGCGGGCCACGGGACGGGGGTGCGGGTGCGGGGGGTCGGCGCCACCTCTCCCGGTTCGAGCGGCCCCCGCCACGCCTGGATGCCGCCGTCCAGCAGCGCGGCCCGCGAGCCCAGCACGCGCAGCGCCCAGACCAGGCGCGCCGCCGTGGAGCCGCCCGCGTCGTCGTAGGCCACGACCGTGGTGTCGTCGCCGATGCCCAACCGGGACAGCGCCGCGGCGAAGTCGACGGGGTCGGGCAGCGGGTGCCGTCCGCCCGTGGGACTCGCGGGAGCGGCCAGGTCGGCGTCGACGTCCACGAACACCGCTCCGGGCAGGTGCCCCTCGGCGTGGGCCCGCCGTCCGGAACGTCCGTCGAGGTACCAGCGCACGTCGGCGAGCACGACCTCGTCCCGGTGCGCGCGCAGCCAGTCGGCGGTGACGACCACCGGGAAGGGCGAGGGGGCGGGCTCGGAGCGTTCCATGCTCCCAGGCTATCCGGGATTGGCCGGGTTTCCGGCGGGTTCGCCCGCCCGCGGACGGGAGCGGCGCAGCCACAGCAGGCCGAGGACCGGCAGGACGAGCGGCACGAACCCGTAGCCCATGCCGAACAGCGACCAGACCGTGTCGTCGGGGAACGCCTCGGGCACCAGCAGGGTGAACAGGCCGACCGAGACCACGCCGACGAACTCGGTGGTGCAGCAGGCGAGCGCCACCCGGTAGGAGGCGCGTCCGGTGCCGGCGATCCCGACGGTCGCCACGATGTAGACGGCGGCGGCCAGCGCCGACAGCGAGTAGGCCAGCGGGGCCTCCTCGAAACGGGTGAGGATCTGCACCGTGGAGCGGCCCGTCGCGGCCACCGCGAACAGGGCGTAGACGGCGACCAGCAGCCGGCCGGGGCCGCTGGTCCGCGTGGTGCGGGGGGCGTCGCGCAGGGTCTCAGACAACGGGCGGGTTCCAGATCTGTTCGAGCCGGACCATCATGACCGGCAGAATGAGGCAGGCGAACGCGATGACCGCGGTACCCCACCTGCTGCGCTCCATGAGTCCCCACATCGCGCAGGCAGGGGGGATCAGCACCAGGGCGGCGAGGTAGCTGACGAAGGTGACGGTGTCGTTCGGCCGCGGCCCCTCCACCAGGAGCACGATCGACAGCACGAGCTGCACCAGCAGCAGCACCTCCAGCACCGCGATGCCGATGAGGTGCGGCACCAGCATCGGCTGCGCCCGGAAGGCCGAGATCCCACACCAGGCGGCCAACGCCAGCGACGCCGTCTGGACGACCGTGGTCCACGCGTCAACCACGACCGGCTCCGCGCATTGTCCCGTCCACCTTCCCGCAGGTACGCCCTACTGCTGCTACGCAATGTAGTACACGGTGCGGGCGGGTCCTCCCCGGCCCTCCCGGACAACGGCGGTCCCGGCGCGGGAGGGACCGGGACCGTCCGCGGGAACAGGCCGTTCCCGTCGCGCTCACCGGTGCTCCGAACGCGCGACGCGGAACCCGACGTCGTCGGTCCGGAAGGTCGGGTGGCTGCGGCGGCGCACCGAGGCCCGGCAGCTCCAGTGCTCGTCGAACCATCCGCCGCCGCGCAGTACGCGGTAGGTGCCGTAGACCTCGGCGTCGTAGCGGTCCCAGCACCACTCCCAGACGTTGCCCAGCATGTCGTACAGGCCCCACGCGTTGGGCCGCCTGCCGCCCACCGGGCGGATCCGCTCGTCGGAGTTGCGGCGGTACCAGGCGATCTCGTCGAGCGGCCCGTACCGGGGGCCGGTCGTGCCGGCGCGGCAGGCGTACTCCCATTCGGCCTCGGTCGGCAGCCGGTACCCGTCGGCCGACGCGTCCCACTCGACCTCCTCGACGTCGGCGCGCGGGCGGTACGCGGGCGTCAGCCCCTCGTGCCGGGACAGGGCGTTGCAGAACCGGACCGCGTCCCACCAGGAGACCTCTTCGACGGGCAGCCGGTCGCCCCGCGCGGTGCTCGGACACTCGCCGGTGACCCGCGCGTACCGCTCCTGGGTGACCGGGAACGCGGCGATCCGGTACGGCGCGAGTTCGACCGACCACCTGCGCCGCGTCCGGCGGTCCGACAGCGTCACCCGCCCCGCCGGGAGGTCGACCATCTCGTCGCTCGTGTCCGTGTCCACGGGCGACGACCCTACCGCGCGCCGATGCGGCGCCGCGGTCACCTCCGGCACCGGAGGACGACCGTGCCGCGCTCCGTGGCGGAGCAGCGTGCCCGGCGGCTAGCGGACCACCGCGACCGGGCCGTGGGCGCCGTGGAGGACCGACTGGCTCACCGAACCCAGCAGCAGGCCCGTGAAGCCTCCTCTGCCCCGGGAGCCGACGACGATCAGGTCTGTGGGGGTGGCGGTCTCCAGCAGGGCGGCGGCCGGGTGGGAGCGGACCGTGCGGACGTTGACCAGCACGCCGGGGTAGCGCTCCCGCGGGGCGGCGATGGCCTCCTCCAGGGTCTGCCGGGCGGACTCGGCGACGGGGTCCTCGTCGAAGACCTCGGCGGGCAGCGGTCCCATCGTCAGGGCGAAGGCCGTGATGGGCTGCCAGGCGCACACCGCCACCAGTTCGGTGCCGCGCCGGGCGGCCTCGGCGAAGGCGAACTCGACGGCGTTCTCGCTGGCGGACGAGCCGTCGATGCCGACCACGACACGCTCCCGCGTTCCCGCCGCGACCTCGTGCCGCTTGGGCAGCACCACCACCGGCACCGGCGAGTGCGCGGCCAGTTCCACCCCCACCGATCCGGCGAAGGCCGACGCGAGGGTGCCGCGTCCCCGCGAGCCGACGACGACCACCGCCGCCCCCGGCTCCTCGGCGGCCTCCAGCAGGGCCTCGGCCGGACTGCGCAGCACCAGCCGGGACCGCACCTCCAACTCCGGGTAGAGCCGCCCGACCCACCGCTCGGCGTAGTCCAGCAGTGCCTGGCCCTCCCTGAACTGCGGCGACTCCTCGACGTCCGCGGGGGCGACCGGACCGGCGAACGGATCCTGCGGATCGGCGATCTCCAGGGCCGTGACGATCCACAGCCCCGCACCGCGTGAGCGCGCCTCCCGAGCCGACCATTCGAGCGCGTGCCTACTGGAGTCGGAACCGTCGACCCCGACGACGACCCAGCCCGGCCCACTGTGTTCCATGTGCTTTTACCTCACTTTCGCCGTGCCACGTCAGTGCTGTTACCCGAGGGGCGGCGTTTCAGAGGCGGCCCCGCGGCCCGGGAACGGAGCGGTCGCGCACCAGCCGACCGAAGCCCCCACCGGGGCTGAGGCCGCAGGACCCCCTGGGGTGGAGATCACCTGAAGCCCCCGCCGGGGCGCGGTTCAGCCGGTCAGCGGCTCCGGCAGCGGTTCGGCGTGGACCACGGTCATGCGGGAGACCGCGCGGGTGAGCACCACGTAGAGGCGGTGCAGGCCGCGCGGTTCGGCCGCGACGACGGCGGCCGGCTCGACCACGACCACCGCGTCGAACTCCAGTCCCTTGGCCAGGCTCGCGGGCACGCACACCAGGCGGGCGGCCGCCATCGCCTCCTCGGTCTCGCCCAGGAGCGCGGCGGGCAGTCCGTCCCCGACCGCGGCCCGGTGCAGGTCGGCGACCGCGGCGTCGGCCGCGATCAGCCCGACCGATCCCTCCCGCGCCAGTTCGGTGCGGCACGCCCGCAGCACCGTGCCGGTGAGGTCGGCCCTCTCGGTCGGGAGCAGGGTGAGCGATCCGGGAGCCTGCCGGAAGGCGACCGGTCTGGCCAGGCCGGGGGCGGTCCGCGGCAGCAGCCGGGCCGCGAAGTCGATGATCTGCGCCGGGACCCGGTACCCCCGGACCAGTTCGCTGAGCCGGGCGTCGGGTGTGCCGAGGTGGGTCAGGAGCGTCTCCCAGTCCTCGACCGCCCCCGGGACGGTCCCCTGGGCGAGGTCGCCCAGCACCGTCACCGAGCCGCCCGCCACGCGCCGCCCGATCGCGCGGCACTGCATGGGCGTGAGGTCCTGGGCCTCGTCGACGACAACGTGGCCCAGCGAGGCGGGGCGCTCCACCAGTCCGGCGGTCTCGTCGATCAGGGCCAGGTCGGACAGCGACCACCGGGCCGAGCCCGGACCGCGCGGCCGTCCGGGCAGCATGACGGCGGCCTGCTCGTCGGGGGTCAGCAACCCGTCCGCGGCCTCGGCCATCCGGTCGGGGTCGGTGAGCAGTTCCAGCACCTGGCGGACCGGTTCCACCCGGGGCCACATCTGCTGGACGGCGGCGCGCACCGCGCGGTCGCGGCGCACCCGGTCGTGGGTGCGGTCGTCGCACACCTGCCCGGCCCCCTCCATGAGGACGAGCACGGCGTGCGCGAGCCGGTGCGCCAGCAGCTCCCGGCCCGCCCCGTAGGAGACGCCGCGACCACGCAGTTCGGCGACGATCTCCGCCATCTCGTCGGGGTACAGCCGCCAGCGGCGCGATCCCTGCCGCACCAGCAGCGGTTCGACCGGTTCGCGCAGTCGCGACCACAGGTCCCGGCGGATCACCTCGGCCATCCGGGCGTCGCCCTTGACCAGGGCGGCCTCCGAGGGCTCCGCGCGCCGCACCGGCACCGCGCCGAGCAGGTCGGCCACGGTCGTCTGGCGTACGTCGACCTCACCGAGCGCGGGAAGCACGTTGCGGATGTAGGAGAGGAACGAGCGGTTCGGTCCCACGATGGCGACTCCGCCGCGGCGCTCCAGTCGCTCGCGTTCGGCGTACAGCAGGTAGGCGACGCGGTGCAGGCCCACCGCGGTCTTGCCGGTGCCGGGCGCCCCCTGCACGCACAGCGACCGCTCCAGCGGTGCGCGCACGAGGTCGTCCTGTTCGGGCTGGATGGTGGCGACGATGTCGCGCATGGGGCCGGAGCGGGGGCGTTCGATCTCCTCGGCGAGGAGGCTGCCGCCGCCGGCGCCGGACGCCTCCCGGGTGAGGGGTTCGTCCTCGAAGGCGGTGAGTTCGGCGGTGGGGGAGAAGCCGTAGCGGCGGCGCAGCCGCGCCCCCATGGGGGTGTCGGGGGTGGCCCGGTAGAAGGCGGTGGAGACGGGGGCGCGCCAGTCCAGGACCATCGGGTCGCCATCGCGGTCGTGGACGTGGCGGCGGCCGACGTAGACCCGGTCGGCGTCGGGGGTGCGGGTGGCGGTGGGCGCCTCTCCCGGGACCGCCTCGTAGACCGCTCCGGGCGGGTAGTCCATGCGGCCGAAGAAGAGCGGCACGTCCGGCAGGTCGACGAGCGCTTCGGCGCGTGCGGCGCGGGCTTGGCGCAGCACCTCGTTGGTGACCTTGTCGGCGACGGCGTCGCCCAGAGAGGTCTCGGTGGACAGGACGTCCTCGCGCATGCGGCGCAGTGCGTCGCGGGAGGCGGCGAGGTGGGCGCGCTCGGCGCGGAGTTCGGCGTCGGGAGACGCGTCGCGGGCACGGCCGGGGTCGGCAACGGGCATGGCGGCACCTTGGTTCGGCGGGACGGTGGAAGGCGGCGGTGCGCGGGTCCCGCCCCGGGGTGCCGGTTCGTGCCGATCCTCAACGCGGACGTGTGCCGCCCGAACGAGCCAAGAAATCTATCCCAGGTCCCGGGAGGAAACAAGGGAGTTCTCGGGATGGTCGGAGGAGCGCCCTTCACATACAATCTTCCTAGGAAGATTTTTTCAGGATAGATTTCGGGTGTTGTGCGCATCCGCCGAAGGAGGGTTCATGGCAACCGAGGAAGTCCAGGAGCGGCTGCCCGTGCTCTACTTCGGCCACGGGGCGCCTCCGCTGGCCGACGACGCGCTGTGGACCGGCCAGTTCGCCTCCTGGGCCGCGGAGCTGCCGCGCCCCCGGGCGGTCCTCATCGTCTCCGCGCACTGGGAGTCCGCCCCGGTCACCATCGGCGCGACCACCACGGTCCCCCTGGTCCACGACTTCTGGGGCTTCCCCGAGCGGTACTACCGGGTCACCTACCCCGCCCCCGGAGCGCCCCGGCTCGCCGAGTCGGTGCGTGGACTGCTCGGAGGTTCCGGCGTTCCGGTCGCCGACGAGCCCGCCCGCGGCCTCGACCACGGCGCCTACGTGCCGCTCAAGGAGATGTACCCCGACGCCGACGTGCCGGTGCTGCAGATCTCCATGCCCACCCTCGACCCCCGGCGGTTGTTCGACCTGGGTCGCCGCCTGGCCCCGCTGCGCGACGAGGGTGTGCTCGTCATGGGCAGCGGCTTCCTCACCCACAACCTGTCCTGCGTCGACATGAGCCTCGGCGCCGACCGCGAGCCGCCGTCCTGGTCGGCCGAGTTCGACGACTGGGCCAACCGCGCCGCCCAGGCCGGGGACATCGACGCCCTGCTGGACTGGCGGGCCAAGGCGCCGGCCGCCGCCGTCGCGCACCCGCGCAGCGAGCACCTGGCCCCGCTGTTCGTCGCCCTGGGCGCGGGCGGCGAGACCACCGAGACCGCCCGCAGCGTCATCGACGGCTTCTGGTACGGCCTGGCCAAGCGCGCCTTCCAGTTCGACTGACGCCGACGGGCCGACCGCGCCGCCACGGGCCGCGAGACGCACCCGGGCGGTCTTCGGCGTCAGGACCGGCGCGAGGTCAGTTCTGTTCTTCGATGCCTCCGGCGAGGAGGGGTTCCATGAGCAGGGTGGGGTGGTCGCGTTGGATGACCTTGAGGCGCCACTTGTTGTGGACCAGGACCAGCAGCGCGTTGTCGGAGCGGCGGGTCAGGACCTCCGCGCCCGACAGGCCGTGCAGGACGGGGGCGGAGTCGGGGTCGGTGCGTCGGGCCACGCCGTAGTCCAGGTGCGCCAGTTCCACCGGGGCGCGGAACTCGTGTTCCATGCGGTGGCGTACCACGTCGAACTGCAGTGGGCCGACCGCGGCCAGTACCGGGGCCTGTTCGCCGCGCACGTCGGAGACCAGCACCTGGACCACGCCTTCGGAGTCGAGTTGGGCGATGCCGCGGCGGAACTGCTTGTAGCGGCCCGAGTCCAGGGCGCGGGCCACCGCGAAGTGCTCGGGCGCGAAGCTGGGAATGGGGGGAAACTCCACCTTCGGCCCGTCGTAGAGGGTGTCGCCCACCCGCAGGGCTTGGGCGTTGACCAGCGCGATCACGTCTCCGGGATAGGCGGTGTCCACCGTGTGGCGCTCGCTGCCGAACACCGCCTGGGTGTACTTGGTGGCGAACGGGCGGCCCGTGGCGGCGTGGGTGAGGACCATGCCCCGGTCGAAGCGGCCGGAGCAGACGCGTACGAACGCCATCCGGTCGCGGTGCTGCTTGTCCATGTTGGCCTGCATCTTGAACACGAATCCGGCGAACGGCGCCTCCACCGGGCGGGGCGCGCCGGTGGTGTCGGTGCGCGCCGAGGGCGCGGGGGCCAGGTCGATGAGGGTGCGCAGCAGGTGGGACACCCCGAAGTTGGGCAGGGCGGCGCCGAACAGCACGGGCGAGGACCTGCCCGCCAGGAACGACGCCTCGTCGAAGTCGGCGCCGATCTCGTCCAGCAGGTCGAGTTCCTCGGTGGCCTGGTGCCAGGCGGGGCCTTCCAGTTCGGCGGCCGCGGCGTGGTCGAGGGTCTGCTCCAGGGCGCGGGTGGCGCCGCCGGGGGTGCGGTGCAGTCGGGTGTAGGTGTTGTCGCGGGTGCGGTCGATCAGGCCGCGGAAGTCTCCGGCGATGCCCACCGGCCAGTTCAGGGGGGTGGGGCGCAGTCCGATGCGCTGCTCGATCTCGTCGAGCAGTTCCAGGGGTTCGCGGCCGGGCCGGTCCCATTTGTTGACGAACGTGATGACCGGGATGTTGCGGTTGCGGGCCACGTCGAACAGTTTCAGGGTCTGGGGTTCCAGGCCCTTGGCCGAGTCCAGCAGCATCACCGCGCAGTCCACCGCGGCCAGTACCCGGTAGGTGTCCTCGGAGAAGTCGGCGTGGCCGGGGGTGTCCAGCAGGTTGAGTACCCGGTCGTCGTAGTCGATGCGCAGTGCGGCGGAGGTGATGGAGATGCCGCGGGCCTGTTCCATGTCCATCCAGTCCGAGGTCACGCCCCGCCGGTCGCCCTTGCCGTGCACGGCTCCGGCCGAGGTGATCGCCGCCGCGTGCAGGGCCAGGGCCTCGGTCAACGTCGACTTGCCCGCGTCCGGATGCGAGATCACCGCGAACGTACGCCGCCGCCCCGCCTCGCCCGTGACATCGTTCCTGCTGGCCGAGGTATGCGCTGCGACAGACACCAGATCCTTCTCCCCGTCGGTTCCCCGAGCGAGGCTACCTCACCCGCCCTGAGCAGCACGCCTTGACGAAACAGCCCGGCAGACGGTTCACTCACAACCGACTAGTCGGTATCCGGGTGTGTTGGAGGCGAGTGAGCGGTGAGAGCGCTGCGGGTGCATGAACTGGGCGAACCCAAGGACGTGCTGCGCCTTGAGGAGGTGCCCGTCCCCGAGCCCGGCCCCGGACAGGTCGTGGTCCGGGTGCGGGCGACAGCGGTCAACTTCCCCGACGCGCTCCTGTGCCGCGGCCTCTACCAGGAGAAGCCGCCGCTGCCCTTCAGCCCCGGTGTGGAACTGTGCGGCGAGGTCGCCGCGCTGGGCGAGGGCGTCACCACGGTGGCCGAGGGCGACCGCGTGATCGGAGCCCCGGTGCTGCCCCTGGGGTCCTTCGCCGAGTACGCGCCCATGGACATCGGCCGCGTGTTCCCGGCGCCGCCCGCGCTCACCGACGAGGAGGCCGCGGCGCTGTTCATCGGCTACCAGACCGGCTGGTTCGCGCTGCACCGCAGGGCCGCGCTGCGCGAGGGCGAGACCGTCCTGGTGCACGCCGCCGCGGGCGGGGTCGGCAGCGCCGCGATCCAGTTGGCCAAGGCCGCCGGCGCGCGGGTGATCGGAGTCGTCGGCGGGCGGGCCAAGGCCGAGTACGCCCGGAGACTCGGCGCCGACATCGTCGTCGACCGGCACACCGAGGACTTCGTGACCGTGGTCAAGGAGGCCACCGACGGGCGGGGCGCCGACGTCATCTACGACCCCGTGGGCGGCGACTCCTACACCCGCTCCACCAAGTGCGTGGCCTTCGAGGGACGCATCCTGATCATCGGCTTCGCCAGCGGCACCATTCCCACGCCCGGCCTCAACCACGCGCTGATCAAGAACTACTCGCTGCTCGGGCTGCACTGGGGCCTCTACAACAAGCGCGACCCCGCGCTGGTGGCCGAGTGCCACGAGGAACTCACCGCCCTGGCCGACCGGGGACTGATCAAGCCCGCGGTCAGCGAGACCCTCAGCCTGGAGGAGCTGCCCGACGGGGTGCAGCGCCTCGCGGACGGAAGCACCGTGGGACGCCTGGTGGCCACGCCTCTCGCGGGCCACTGACCGGCAGCCGCTCCTCCCCACCCTCCCCCAACCGCGGCGGCCCGCTTCCGGCCGCCACTTCCCCAGCGGCCCCGGTTCCGGGGCCGCGAAGCACTGACCTGTGGGCGGACCACAGGGGTCACAAGAGAGGACAACCCATGGGGAGACCGTTCACCTTCCCCGATCGGACGATCGTCGTCACAGGGGGCGCGAACGGCATCGGCTACGCGCTCGCGGAACGCTTCCTCGCAGAGGGGGCGGCGCGTGTGGTGATCGCCGATCTGGACGGGGAGCGCGCCGAGGCCGCAGCGGCCGAGCTGGGCGAGCGGGCCCGGGGACACGCGCTGGACGTCACCGACGCCGAGGCCGTGGCCACCCTGATCAAGGAAGTCGAACAGGACAGCCCCATCGACCTGTGGTGCTCCAACGCGGGCGTCGGCACCGGCGGCGGGCTCGGCACGGACGCCGAGTGGGACACCACCTGGCGGGTCCACGTCCAGGCGCACGTCCACGTCGCCCGCCTGCTGCTGCCCCGCATGATCGAGCGCGGCGGCGGCCACCTGCTCATCACCGCCTCGGCGGCCGGCCTGCTCACCAACATCGACTCGGCCCCCTACTCGGTGACCAAGCACGGCGCGGTCGCCCTCGCCGAATGGCTCGCGATCCGGCACGGGGAGGAGGGAATCGACGTCTCCTGCCTGTGCCCCCTCGGCGTCAACACCGACATGACCGCCGGAGACGGACCCGACGCCGCCACCCGCCTGGGCGGCGACTACATCGAACCCTCCGACGTGGCCGACTCCGTGGTCGAGGCGCTGACCGAGGGCCGCTTCCTCATCCTGCCGCACCCCCAGGCCGCGGTCATGGAGCAGCGCCGCGCCTCCGACCGCGACCGCTGGCTCTCGGGCATGCGCCGGGCCAGGGCCCGCCTGAAGAGTGGAAACTGAGACCACAACCCCCGATCACGGGAGGAACCTCCACGGGGGAGGCCGCGTCGAAACCGGCACAGACCAAGCCCCCGTGTGAGGAACCCCATGAAGTTCTCCTTCCGTACCGGCACCCGCCACAGCGGCGAACACACCGGCCCCGCCGTCATGGGCGGGTTCGGTGCGGTCCTGCTCCTCCTCGGCGTGATCTTCGTGCTCATCGGCAATGCGGACTACACCGACCACACCGGCCGCGCCGAGGCGGTCGTCGTCGAACGTGACGTCGACCACAGAAAGACGTCGACCGGGAGCAGCAGTAGCGACGTCGACGTCTACGTCAGCTATCGGACAGAGGACGGCACGCAGATCGAGCACGCGCCCCTGAGCGGGCTCAACCCGTCCGACTACGACGAGGGCGAACGGCTCCAGGTCGCCTACCACCCCGACCGGCCGGGCGCCCCCGTCACCGCGCAGAGCACCGAACCCGGCGCGTTCCTCATCTTCCGCTACCTGGGAATCGCGGCGGCGGTGGTCGGGGCCGCCCTCGCCGCGGGCGCCGGAATTCTGCTGTGGCGGCGCCGGTCCTGACTGGGGTGTGGGGTATTCCACCCCGGCCGTCCGGGGGGCGGTGGAATGCCTCGGCCTCGCCGGGAGTGGCGGCGGAACCGCATCCGCTGCGGAATCCGACCAGCAAACCTCGATGAGGTGAACCTTTTGGCGGGGGCGGGCGTCTCACAGGGTGTCGCCCCCGCCCATCTGCCGCGGTCACCGGATTCCTTCGTTGGTGTAACGGGTCCCAGACCGGCACGTTCGATATGTTCCTGTACCGGGGCACGACGATGGAGACCGAGGCGGCGCGCACCGGTGCGCCGCCCTCCCGTTTTCCATGCGGTGGCCCTGAACGCCTTCTCGGGTTCCGGACAGGTTTACAACAGATCGCAAAAGGCCGATTGTGGCCAGTCGTGCCGAACAGACAGGCTGCACAGCGCCGGAAAAGGTGGGATCGGTTTGTTGACAGCGTGCTCGCCCGATGGCTGCGCGCCCTTTGTCTGCGCAGTTCAACAAGGGTTTACTGGATGTTGGGAGAGAGGGGACGGTGGTCTTTCCCCGTGGCCCGCAACGGCGATCCCGACTTCTGCAAATCACCGGAATCCGCAATTCCGGACAGGTATGATTTCAACCGTCGGTGAGCACGTCCTCCCATCGTCCAGTGCCCCTCTCAACGAAGTGTCGACCCAGGTCGGCCATGCTCCGCCTGCCCGAGATCCGGGGAGGCGCGTGTACCGTACGCGGACAGGTTCGCAGCAGTGACGGCCACAGCGTTTCGGTCCCCCGACAGCGGTGTGTTCCCGCGCGTGCCGTTCCTGGCCGCCCGATCCGGACCGGAGGTGTCATGAGCGGCAGTGACATCCCGCGGTCCGGAGCGGAACTCGTGACCATCGTCATCGCTCCCGACGACATGAGCGCCGAGGTCCTCATCCAGGGCGGACGACAGGTGGTCCACGGCGCCGACGCCAAGGCCACCCGCCGTGCCGCGCTCGACTACGTCGCGGGATACGCCACCCACGTCGGCCGTCCCGTGCTCGTCGAGGCACGCGACGCGTTCGGTACCCACCGACTGGAGGCGCTGCCGGGCGGCGTCATCCGGGGAGTCACCGAGACCTCGCCCCCGGCCTCCGCCGGCAGGACACAGCGGTGGAAGAGGGGGCGCGGGGTGTTCGTCCTCGCCGCCGCGGTCCTGCTCGTGGTCGTCCTGGTCTCGGTCGCCGGGGTCGTCGTCTTCCGGCTCGGGGCCGACTCCCCGATGGTCGGGGGCGAGGTGGCCGAGACGGTCGAGACCGTTCCCTTCGAGGCCAGGCCCGCCCCTCCCGGGTTCTCCGCCGAGGCGGTCTGGCGGATTCCGGTCACCGACGGCACCCGCCCGGCCGTCGCCGACGACGGCACCCGGGTCGCGTTCATCGGCGCCGACGGGAAACTCGCGGTGGCCGGTCCCGAGGGCGGGCGGCTGTGGGAGGCCGAACTCCCGCTGGACCCCACCGAGATCCAGGGACCGGTGCGTTTCGTCGCGGAGAACGAGGAACTCCGGGTGGCGGTCGCGGGACCCTCCACGCTGTGGATCTGGCCCGCCGACGGCGGCGAACCCGAGGAGTACCCGCTGCCCGGGAACGGCCTGGTCACCTTCGCCGGTACGGCCCCGCTGGTCACCACCGACGACGGGGAGGCCATGGTGCCCCGGGACGGGGAACTGGCCGAGGTCGAGGTGCCCGACGGTTCCGGAGGGATGCTCGTCCACGAGTCCGAGGTGCTCCTGGCCGCGGCCGACGGCCCCTGGTACTGGACCGCTCCCGGAGCGGAGCCCGAGGAGGTCCCCATCGAGGAGCCGGAGGGCTCCGACGGGTTGGACCGGGTGATCACCGCCTCCGAGAGGTACGTCATCGTGCGGTGGCAGAGCGGTGCGGACGACCTGGTCGTCCTGGCCGTCCACGACTCCCGCGACGGTTCGGTCTTCGCGGCGACGGAGATCACGGCGGGAGAGCTCGCCGACGCCACCTGGATCGAAGGAGAGACGGTGGCCGCCTACGGGCCGATCCTGGTCGACCTGGAGTCGGGGCAGACCCGGGTGCTGTCCGGGTTCGCTCCGCTCAGCGCCACCGGCGACGTGGTCTACGGGGAACTGGACGACCGCCAGGTCGCCGTGGACGCCACGGGAGAGACCACCAACATGGAGCCGGACACCGCCCGTCCGTGGGGCCTGCTCGACGGCAACGCGGTGGTTCTGGCAGACGCCAACCTCTACGCCCTTCTACCGGGCTAACCCCCCAAATCAGTGAGGAGACGCATGTCCTACACAGCACGCGCCATCGGCGTGACGGCCGCGGGTCTGCTGGCCTTCGGCTTCACCTCGGCCCCGGCCGCGGCCGAGGAGGTGACGGCCGACCTCTCCGCGGAGGCCCTCGGGATCGAGTTCCAGGCCAGCATCGCCGCCGCCTCCAACGACGAGAACCCGGAGCCGGAGCCGAACCCCGAGCCGGAGCCCGAGCCGGAGCCGGAGCCGAACCCCGAGCCGGAGCCCGAACCGGAGCCGGAGCCCGAGCCCGAACCGAACCCCGAGCCGGAGCCGGAGCCCGAACCGGAGCCGGAGCCCGAGCCCGAACCGGAGCCGGAGCCCGAACCGGAGCCGGAGCCCGAGCCGGAGCCCGAACCGGAGCCCGAGCCCGAGCCCGAGCCCGGTGAGAACCCGGGCAACAGCCCCACCCCGGAGCCGGGAAACGGTGAAGACCCGGACGACAAGAACCCGGGCAACAGTGGCGACAACGGCGGTGGCAACAACGGGGGCGGCGACAACGGCGGCGATGACACCGACGGTGACACCGACGGCGGCAGTGGCGGCAGCGGTGACGACGACGGCGAGAACGACGAGGCCGACGAGGAGCTGCCGGTGACCGGTATCGACCTCAGCGGCTTCGTGCTGGGCGCCTCGGTCATCACCGGGATCGGCGCGATCACGGTCTTCGCGACCCGCCGCCCGGTCCAGGCGCGCAACTGACCGTTGACCGCCTCCGGTCAGCGATAACCGGAAGGTGACCCGGGAGCCCCCGCGTGGCAGCGACCACGCGGGGGCTTCGTCTTTTCCGCACCAGGCCGGCGGTGATCCCCGCTATCGGGGTGGGGGCCATTCGGGGTGGGTGGGGGGTGGGGGCAGTGGTGTGGCTACGGGTTTGGGGGTGTGGGTGAGGGCTTCGGTGATCGATTGGGTGGGGGCGTGGAGGACCACGGTGTGGCCGTCGGGGTTGTCGGCGATGACGGCGCGGACGGTGTAGCCGTCCAGCGGATCGGTTCTTCTCAGAGCTGGAGGTTGAGGGGCGCCGAGGCCGGTGAGGAGGGTGTGGATCCGGTCGAGGTCGCGGAGTTGGGTGCGGCCGTGTTCGATGCGCGAGACGGTGGCCTGGGTGAGTCCGGTGAGGTGGGCGAGTTGTTCCTGGGTGATGGGGGTCAGCGTGCGGGCCTGGCGGATGAGGGTGGTGGTGTCGAGGCGGGCCACGGCCCGGACCACGACCGGATGCGTCCAGAACTCGGTGGGGAAGACCGGGTGGTGCGGGTTGAGTTCGCGGGCGGTGATGGCGGCCTTGAGGGCGGCGCGGGTGATCAGCGGTGCGGGCACGGGCGGCTTTCCGAGGGTTGGTGCGGGCGGACGGTCGCGGTCGGGTGGCGGGTGGCGGGTGGCGCTTCGGCCGCGAGGCGCGGCAGCCTGCCTCCTCCCCAGGGGGTGGGGGAGGGATGGGGACGTGCCCGTGGCCGGGGGGCAGAGCCCCGAGCGCACATGGCCTTTTCCGTCCCTCCGAAACCCGGGTCCTGGGTGGGGGTTGCCGGGTCTCCCGGCCGAAGCACGTCCCGCCGGGTGATCGCAGGCCCTCACCCCCGACCGGGGGTGCGGACAACGGGTGTTGAGATCGACGCCGGGGGCCGAGGATCGCGGAGAACCGGCCCCCGGCGTCAGGAAGCGTCACCGGGGTTGGGGCCAGGCGAGCAGGAAGTACACGCCGTTCTCCCACGGGGAGAGGGTTCCCCACTTGGTGGCGAGCTGGTCGACGAGGAACAGGCCCCGGCCGGACTCGCAGAACGGGTGGGCGTCCACGAGGTGCGGCACCGCGTGGGGCAGCCGGACGGGCTCGGTGTGGACCTCGCCGCGCACGCCGTGTTCGTCCACCCGTATCCACACGGTGAAGGTCTGCCCGGGGTCGCCGGAGCGGGTGTGCCGCAGGGCGTTCGTGCAGAGTTCTGAGGTGATCAGCTCGGCCCGGTCCACCACCTCGGCCGGGGCGGTGGAGTGCGGGCACAACCGGATCGCACCGGTGACGAACCGGCGGGCGGCGGCCACACTGTGAGGCAGGCCGGGAAAGGCCGCGAAGCTCACGCTCATCGCGCCGCTCCCGCCGCGTGGGCGCGGACCGGTCCCCGGAGTTGGCCGTAGTAGCCGCGCACGGGGTGCGGGGGTTCGTAGGTGGTCAGGATGTGGTCGAGCAGGTCGAGGTCGCTGACGGCCACCACGTGCCCGGTGACCCGGTTGCGCGCCCGATAGGGAGAGGCCGAACCGTACTCGTAGGTGGTCTCCCACCGGGCCGAGTGCGCCTCGGCGCACGCCGCGAACGCCGCATAGTCCGGGATACGGGGCGGGATAGCCCGCGCCTGGCGGGGAGGCGGCGCGGCGTGCCGGGGCCGGTGGACCACCGGCCGCCGCCGAGGCGAGGGGGAGGCGGGAACGGGGCGGAAGGCTGCCAGCAGCAGCACGGCGATTCCGAGAAGGAGGCCCGTCACCCCGAAGGGGGAGCGTCGCGTGGCGGGCGCGCGCTTGATCGCCGTGGGGAGGGTCGCGGAGGGCGCGTTCACCGGGACACCGCCTTTCCGGCCGGAGCGGACTGCGCGGCCTGGGCAGAGAGGACGTAGGGGCGGACGCGGGCGCTTCGCCGCAATCCGGGCACGGGCGGGGCAGTAGCCTTACTCATGAGTCACCACCTGGTTTCGGCAGGTTGGGGGCTAAGGCCCTGATCCGGTGTTGGCGCACCGGGTCAGGGCCGCTTCTGTGTACTGAACAGCGCTACATGCAGCCTTGGGGCTGGCACTATCAATGCGGTGAGCGGGGTTCGCTCTCCGGATTCACTATAGGCTAGGTTGCCTAGCCATGCTAGGCATCCTGATGGAATCCGGCGTGCTTTTTCTAGCCTGGCTAGGCAAGCTCTCTAAGCTGGCTTCATGGCCATCGACCCCGAAGACCCCCGCCCGCCGTTCCAACAGGTCGCCGGCGCACTGCGTGCTGCCATCCTCACCCGCAAACTCCACCCCGGAGACAAACTCCCCTCCGGAGCCGAACTGGCGAAGACCTACGGAGTGGCGCGGATGACCGTGCAACAGGCCATCCGCATCCTCCGTGACGAGGGTCTGGTCATCTCCCAGCAGGGACGCGGAGTATATGTACGCGAGCGCGTTTCCCGCCCAGTCGGTCTGCGTCCCCACATCGAACGCGCCTTCGCCAGCGAGACCGTCACCATCGACTTCGCCGGTCTGTCCGCCGAAACGCTCCACGGCGCGTTACAGGAACCGCTGGACAAGGTCCGCCACGGACGGCTAACCCCCAAGAGCATCCGAATCCGCATCCTCGTTCCCGACACCTCGGTGCCGATGGCTGTCCCCACACGGGGTGACACCAGCGCAGACGATCCCGAGATTCGTAAGCGAATGCACCGGATCATCCTGCGCTACACCCAGGCCATCGAGGATGTCGTCGGTGAGCTGGAGACACTGGGACTGGTGGAGAGCGCCACTGTGGAGACCCGCGTCTATCCAACTTCGCCGGGTTTCAAGCTCTACGTCATCAACCAGAAGGAAGTGTTCTTCGGTTTCTATCCGATCACCCAGAACACCGTCACCATCAACCAGGAGAAGATCGACATTTACGACCTCATGGGCCGCGACGCTGTCCTCTTCCATCACAGCCACGACGAAGATCCCGAGTCTGTTGCTTCGCAGTACGTGGCGCAGGCACGGCTGTGGTTCGACAGCGTCTGGGGCACGATCGCCAGAGGACGCCCGGAATGACCCGTATCGACCTGTGTGCTCTGCTCCGCCGGACCCGCGTGGTGCTGCTCGACTTCGACGGTCCGGTCTGCGACGTCTTCTCCGCCTACCCCGCACCCCGGGTCGCCGCGGACCTGTGCGACCACCTCGACACCCACGCGATCCCCGTGCCGTCGGAGCTGCGAAACCTGGACGATCCGCTGGCGCTGCTGCGCCGACTCCACCGCCGCGCTCCCGAGCACCACCCCACGGCCGAGGCGTTCCTCGCCGGGGCCGAGATCCGCGCCGCCTCCTGCGCCACTCCCACACCCGGAGCGGTGGAGGTCCTGACCGCCTGCGCCCGCCAGGCGCGCCCGGTCGCCGTCGTCAGCAACAACTCCCCTGAAGCCATCCGCGCCTTCCTCACCAAGCACGGCCTGGAGAAGCTGGTCACCGGGGTCTTCGGACGCGACAAGACCACCCCGGACCGGTTGAAGCCCGACCCGCACCTGCTGGTCCTGGCGGCCACGGCACTGGACACACCTCATCGGGAGTGCCTGATGGTCGGCGACTCCACCACCGACATCCAGGCCGCCCACGCCCTGGACATGAGCGCGCTCGGCTACGCCAACCAACCAGGCAAACAGGCCGCGTTCGAGGAACTGGGCTGCCAGGCCGTCATCACCCACATGACCGACCTCGCCCACGCCCTACAGAACTGACCATGACGCTTCTTGACACCAGCGGAGACCTGACTGGACGAGATCAACCGACGAGTGCAGGCACGCATGCTCCGCAAGCAGATCCTCGGCAGCGAGGACGCTCCGCTGTACTGGGCGACCATCGGACAACATGCGCTGGAACTGCTGATCGCGCACGATCGGGAGCTGGCACACAACCAGATCGAGCACCTACTGAACATGGCCGCCCGGCCGACCATCACAATCCAGGTCCTTCCGACCTCAGCGGGTTTCCACCCCGGCATGGGCGGTGCCTTCACGATTCTCGGCTCGGGCCTGGGCGGCGTAGGGCCGGTAGGCGTGGACCCTGGAAGCGGCGTAGTAGGAGCGGTTGCGGCGGATCTCCCTGCTGATGGTGGAGGGGGACCGTCCCGGCTCGGCGGCGATCGCCCGCACGGGTCTTGCCCTCGCGGTGCAGGTCGGCGATGTGGAGTCGCTCGTCCTGGGACAGGTAGCGGCCTCGTTCGGACGCGGAGGGGAGGGGACCAGGCCGGGCGGGAGGCTGGTTGGCCTTGCGCCCGGTCCTGGTCTTCTCAACGCCGAACTGCCACCGGTAACCGGTCTTGCGGTTGATCCCGACGATCCGACACGCCTCGCTGGTGCTGTATCCCTTGGCCACCAGGGCAAGATACGCCGCTCGCTCCTTCTGGAGCTTCTTGCGTCCCTGTGGTGATCGGATCTTGCGGACCTCGAACTCGAAGTCGTCCATCGCACTCCTTCAGAGATGGGGTGTTGCAACGACCACTAGAACTCAAGGAACGTGGTTGCCGGGGGCTTCTTGTGGTCCTGATCGAGACCAACCACCAGGCTGCCAGACCTGGGGCACGCGCTCATGCCAACCCGCCCCGGACACAGCGACCGGACAGCTACCGAAAGCGCACCGACAAGGCCTTGTGAAACGGCCGTGATCTTGACACGAGTGGGCCTGAAACCGCAGATCATGAGCCGCTTCTGTCAAGATCTATTGGTTCATGCTGGAGATGTGCCGGAAGCTGTTTCGACGGGAGCGGCTTTCGGCGGAGGGCCGGGGTGACTCATCGAGGTTTGATGGTCGGATTCCGCGGCGGATACGGTTCCGCCGCCACTCCTGGCGAGGTTGAAGCATTCCACAGGGACCCTCCGGAAGCGGGACACCACCGGCTGCCGGTGGCCGGTCGAGGCGCCCCGGGCGCCGAGTCCGGACACGGCCCCACCCACCCGCATCCTCGACGGCGGTCCCGTGCCACAGGGCGCTGCCCCCTGGGGTGGCCGGTGTTCTTTCGGCTGATCCGCCCGCAGGGCGCGCCTGGACTCGGCGCCGGGGGGCGCCTCGACCAGTCGCCGCCAACCCGTGGTGGCCCGCCCCGAACGGTCGAGGTGGGATGCCTCGCCTTCCCCGGTGTCTCCGCGAGGACCCCCGCGCCCACCGCAGAAGCGAACACCCACACCTCAGTCAGTCAAGCCCTGTCGCCACCGGTGACCTCGCGGCGACCTGTTCACCGGCCCTCCCCGGGGCCCGCCCGCCACACCACCCGCCACCCCGACGCCTGACACAGCAGCGTCATCGGTGGTTGGGGGCGTTGCGGTGTCGTCCCGGGCCAGTTTGCCTACTCTGCGTTACTCTCGTGCTGTCTGGCCGGACACGTCGGGGGGTGCGCATGATCGTGCGGAACAGCGCCACCGCCGCGCTCCTCGGTGCGCTCGGCGCGGTCGTCCTGCTGCCGACCGAGGCCACGCCCTCGCCCTCCCCGCAGGACACCGCCCGAAACGGCGGGATCGCCGTGTCCGTCACCGACTCCCGCGACCGGTTGACCGTCGGCGAGGAAACCTCCTACACCGCCACCCTGAGCAACGAGGGTGACGAGGCCGTCACCGGCCTTCTCGTGGCCCAGACCGCGCCCGCCCAACTGAACTTCCACGAGGCCGACGGCGGGGGCGTGGTCGAGGGCGACACGGTGGTCTGGCGGATCTCCCTCGACCCGGGGCAGGAGGCCACGCGCACGGTCACCGCCACCCTGGAGGAGCCCGTTCCCGACCAGGACAGCGTGACCACCACCGTCTGCGCGGGATTCGAGGACGACCCCCAACCCCTCGTCTGCCAGGACGACGAGACCCGGGTGGTCGCCCAGGACGGCGCCGGGTTCCCGGTTCGGGCGTTCCTCACCGGGGTCGCCATCGCGGTCGGCATCGCCCTGCTGGCCGGGACCGTCGCCCTCGCCCTGCTCCGGTCGCGCAGGCCCCGCGGAAAGCACGCCGTGAGATGACCCCGCCCCGCAGGGCCGCGCCGGGCCGGGACTACGGGGCCGGGACGTCCTCGGGAAGCAGCGTGGTGAACGCCTCCCGGTCCGCCGCTCCGGCCATGCCCACCAGCCGCCCCGCCTGGCGGGTGATCATCCGCTCCATGACCTGCCGGGCGTAGCGGGCGTTGCCGAAGGACGCGTCGCGCGGCACGGCCGCGAAGTGCGTGGCCAGCGCGGCCAGGGTCGCCTCCCCGCACTCGTAGCCCGACTTGCGCGCCATCTGGTCGACGATGGTGACCAACTCCTCGTCGCTGTAGTCGGCGAACTCCACCCGGTGGCTGAACCGGGAGGCCAGACCGGGGTTGGAGTCCAGGAAGCGCTGCATGTCGGCGGTGTATCCGGCGACGATCACCACCACCTCGTCGCGGTGGTCCTCCATCAGCTTGACGAGGGTGTCGACGGCCTCCTGCCCGAAGTCGTTGCCGCCGCCCCTGGGCGTCAGCGTGTACGCCTCGTCGATGAACAGCACGCCGCCCCTGGCACGCTCGAACACCTCGGTGGTCAACTGCGCGGTGTGTCCCACGTAGCGGCCCACCAGGTCGGCTCGCGCGGCCTCGACGACCTGCCCCGACGTGAGCACCCCCAGGGTCTTCAGCAGCCGCCCGTACAGCCGGGCCACCGTGGTCTTACCGGTACCGGGGGCCCCCGTGAACACCAGGTGGTGGCTCATCGAGGGCACCGGCAGCCCCAGCGCCTTGCGCTGGGTGGACATGACCAGCAGGTTCGCCAGGTCGTTGACGGTGTCCTTGACCTGCCGCAGACCGATCATGGCGTCGAGTTCGGCGCGCAGCTCGGTCAGCTCGTCCTTCGGCTCCCCGCCGTCGGCGCCGGGTTCGGGGACCTTCACCCCCAGGTCCGCGGGCAGCAGCCGGGTCAGGTCCGCCGGGCTGTCCGGCGGCGCGTCCCCCAGGCGGAACGCCTGCCGGTCCACCATCTCCTCGAAGATCTTGCGCGCGGTGCGGCCGTTGCCGAACGTCGCGTCCCGGGGCATCTCCTCGAACAGCGTCCTGAGCGCCTCCCTGGTCTCCTCGGCCAGTTCGTAGTGGTGGGCGACGCACATCCCCTCCACGATCCGCACCAGTTCGTCCGTCTCGTAGTTGGGGAACTCGATGGTGCGGTTGAAGCGCGAGGCCATGCCCGGGTTCGCGGCGAGGAAGCCCTCCATCTCCTCGGTGTACCCGGCGGCGATCACCACGACGTCGTCGCGGTGGTCCTCCATGAGCTTCACCAGGGTGTCGATGGCCTCGCGGCCGAAGTCGGGGCCGCTGCCGCCGGTCTTGCCCGAGAGCGTGTAGGCCTCGTCGATGAACAGCACCCCGCCCTTGGCGCGCTCGAACACCTCGGTCGTCTTGATGGCGGTCCCGCCCACGTACTGCGACACCAGGTCGGCCCGCGACACCTCGACCACGTGCCCGTAGCGCAGCACGTCGAGTTCGGCGAGGATGCGGCCGTAGAGCCGGGCCACGGTGGTCTTGCCGGTGCCGGGCGGGCCGCCGAACACCAGGTGCCGGTTCATCGGCGGGGCGGGCAGTCCCATCTCGGCGCGCCGCCGGGCCATCTGGGTGCGGTTGATGAGGGTCCGGACCTCGCGCTTGACGTTCTCCAACCCGATGAGGGAGTCCAGTTCCGCCAGCGGGCCGTCCGGCTCGTCGGCCTCCTGCCCGCCGTCGGGGACGGGCGCCGCCGGGAGCGGCGCGACGGAGTCGTCCCCGGTCCCGGCGTCTTCCCCGTAGGCGTCGGGGGCGCCGTTTCCGCTGCTCAGCAGTTCCTGCGTGCGAACCCGCTCGCTGTGTACGGTCTGGCGCAGTCCGGCGCGGCTGTTGTCGCGCACCGTGCAGTCCTCCAGCAGCACGTCCTCGGTGCTGTGGACGAGCACGCCGTCCCCGGCGTTGCCGAAGAGCTCGCACCTGCGCAGTGTGGCCTCGGCGCCCGCGGCGACGAGCACGCCGTTGCGGCGGCCGTTGTAGACCCTGGAGCGCAGCACCGACGCCTTTCCTCTGTTCTGGACCGCGATCCCGTCGCCCGCGCAGTCGGCGATGTCGCAGTCGCGCAGGTCCGCCTCGGTCTCGGCGCCGACGGTGACGCCGTTGTCGCGGCTCTCGCGGATGCTCACCCCGGTCAGCAGCGGCCGGGAGCGCTCGTCGGCGTGCACCGCGCTCTTGCCGCTCCGCTCGATCGTGACGTTCTCCAGCCGCCCCTGGCCGCCCTTGCGGAACCGCACTCCCTGGCCGCGGGTGTCGGCCACGGCCACCCCCCGCAGGAACGGGCTGCTGGCCTCGACGACGAAGCCGGGCCCCTCGCTGCCGGTGACCAGTCCCCGGTCGAACTCCACCGTGCTGTTGCCGCCGATGCTGATCCCGGTGCCGCCGCGCACCGTCAGGTTGATGAAGGAGGTGGTGGCGCGCTCATCGGCGCGCACGCCGTCTCTTTCGGACGCGTCCACCTCGCAGTCGGTGAACAGGCCGCGCGCCTTGCCCCACACGTGGATGCCCACGCCCTTGGAGCGGGCCACCGTCACCCGGCTCACCTGGGGGTCGGAGCCGTTGTACACGACGATGCCGCGACCACCGACGTCCTCGAACCGGCAGTCCTCGACCACGGCCCTGGCGCGGCTGGAGAGGGCCAGTCCGTCCTCGGAGGTGTCGTGCACGCGCAGGCCGCGCAGGCTCGTGCTGGCGTCGTCCTCCAACGCGACCGCGGGCTTGGCGCAGCCGGAGATGTCGCAGTCCTCGATGGTCCCGGCGGCCCGTCCGCTGGCGAACACCCCGTTGCCGCGCATGTCGCGGAACACGCAGGAGCGGACGACGGGACGGCCGCGGTCGCTGATGACCAGGGCGCTGGTCTCGACGTCCTCGATGACGCAGTCCTCCAGAACGCTGGGCTCGGCCGTCGTGATCACCACCCCGGCCCCGGCCGAGCAGGTGACGCGGCTCTCGCGCATCGCCAGAGCACCGGAGTCGCGGACCACGACGGCGGTCCACGCCGCGCCGTCCACCTCGCAGTCGGCCATCTCCGCCTGTCCGGCGGCGATGTCGACCACGGGCCGCTCCCCGTCGTGGCCGCGCAGGACCAGTCCGGAGAGCTTGACGGCCTCCGCCCCCGAGACGACCGCGCTGCCCGACTCGGCGATGATCTCCACACTGCCGCGGCCGTCCCGCGCCACCAGGGTGACGACCTTGAGCAGCATCAGGCTCTCCTCGTAGCGCCCCGGGGCGATGGTGATGAGCGCACCGCTCTCGGCGGCCCGCACCGCGGACTCGATCGTCGGGTGTCCGGTCGACCCGTCCGGAGCGACCGTGAGGAGTTGCCTGGCCATCTGCGGTTGCCTCTCTTGTTTCCGGGCTCGGGACGGCCCTGTGCGGATGCGGTCAGGGGGCGGGCGGGGCCGTCTTCGCGACCCCGCCCGCGGAGTGGGATGTCAGGAGCACTCGGTGCGGATCACCGAGGCGGCGACGTGCGTGCTCGTGTCGCCCTGACCCGCCAGGGTGTTCTCCCCGACGTTGGTGAGTTGGATGGTGAACTGCTCGGTCGGCGAGACGAAGCCGGTCGCCTGCACCCAGCCGCCCCTGATCTGGGACTGGTGGATGCCGAAGCCCGCGACCGGGGCGCCCTCGGCCGTGGGACCGGCGAAGATCTGGTACCTGGCCTCCTGCTCACCGATCCACAGCGGCGACTCGTCGTTGGGGATGTGGACGTACAGTTCGCACGTCGCCCCCGCGACGCCGGGCGAGAAGGACCAGTAGGCGTACTCGCCGCTGCCGTGGTCGGCGCTGCCCGACACCGGGATCGCGTCGTAGGTTCCGTCGCACCCGGACTCGGTGTACCCGCTCGGGCGGTTGGCCCAGCCGGACGTGCCGCCCTCGCTGTGCCACACGCCCACCCGGCCGTAGGAGGCGTCGGACGCGCATCCGGGACCGGCGGTCACCGTGTACGACCAGGGTGCTTCCTCCGCCGGAGCCTCTTCGGCCGGAGTCTCCTCTGCCGGAGCCTCTTCGGCCGGAGCCTCTTCGGCCGGAGCCTCTTCGGCCGGAGCCTCTTCGGCCGGAGCCTCTTCCGCCGGGTTCTCCTCCCGCTCGGCCTCGCGTTCGGTCTCCTGCCCGGCCGTGGGTTCCGTCGGCTTCTGGTCGTCGGAGGCCGTGGTGCGGTTCCCCTCGGTCGGGGACTCGGTGTCCGCCCCGTCCTCGTTGCCGTCCGCGTCCGCGTCCGCGGGCTTGTCCTCGTCCTTGCCGGCGTCCTCCTCCTTGTCCGCGGGCTTGTCACCGCCGCTGCCGAGGGGGAGGGGAAGGTCGAGACCGCCCTCGGGGTCCTCCGGGGTCTCCGGTTTGTCGGAGGAGCCCGCCTTGTCGTCACGGTCGCGTTCACCGCGGTTGCCGTCGGCGGACGGCGTCTCCTCGCTCTTCGGAGACGAGGGCTTGGGGCCGGAGGCGATGTTCGTGCCGTCCCCGTACTCCACCCGGTGCTGCGGGTTGTTCCTCGTGACCTGGCCCCCGGTGCCGCCTCCGCTCCCGGTCCCGCCTTCGGCGTCGGTGCCGTCGGTCTCCGCCGGGAAACCTTCGGGCTCCTCGTCGAGTGCCTCGGGAACGTAACCGGTGTTGGGGTCGGAGGCGGCGGACGTGTTGCCGCCGCCTCCGCCGCCCGACCCCCCGTCGCCGCCGGAGTCGGGCACCGTGCCCCCGACGGGCGGCGCGGTGGGGGAGGAACCGAGCGGCGTGGTCTCCAGTTCCGTCAGGTCCTGGGAGCCGTTGAGCGGGTCGTCGCCGAGCAGGCCGCCGCCGGAGAGCGGAACGATGTCGAGGGAGACGCCCTGGGCTCCGGCCGAGACCGTGAAGGGCGTCGCGATGAGCAGCAGGCCGGCGATCGCCGCACCGGCCAGCACGGGAGCGGTGGGCCGTCCCGGGCGGGGGGTGGGGGCGACCGGGTCGAGCGGTTTCGCCTTGAGCGCCCCCACGGCGTCGATGTCGGGGCGCCCTTCCTCGGCGGTCTCCTCGGCCACCGCCGTGTCCGTGGTCGACTCGGCCGCGACGTCGGAGTCCACGGTCGGCGGGGGAACGGCTTCCTCAGCCGAGGGCTGGGGCCGCAACGTCCTCGGCGAGGCGGGCCGCCCGGTGCTCGGCGGCGCCGTCGGGGGTGAGGCCGACGCCCCCTCGCCCGGAGGCGTCGTGGGAGAGTGCGCCTCCTCGCGCACTTCCCGGGAATTGTCCGTCATCGGCGAGTATCCTTTCGAAACTCGTCAGCCATTTGCGCGGCCGATTTTGGGCCGCGTCCTGGAAAACGCCCTGATCGGAACGGAATTCACAGCCTGTGGGAGGAATCGGGGTCCGGATCGGCGGTGCCTGAGATGATTCGGCGTTCTTGCGCTGATCGACTCCGGCGTGTCCTCGGATCGCGAGCGGTCAAGAATTCTGGGGAAGCCAGCAGCCAATCCTGATTCTGACGCCCCTTTTTTACCATCTTTTGCCCTGTGGGGAAGCTCATAGGTCCTGAGTTGTTCGCCTCACTTCCTCCACCCCTGGTCCGATTTGCCCCGGTTTGTCCGCCTCCTTGGGGGCGCCCAGCAGGTAGGGGGCGTAGAGTTCGGGCCGCAGCAGGGACGAGGCGGGCTCCCCCCGCGCGCGGGCGTCCCGCAGCACCGTCCACACGTGCGCGCCCGCCCGAACCCGGGCCGCCCCCTCGCCCGGACCGGACAGGGGACCGGGGTCCTCGGCCCAGCCCGCGGCGTCCTCGTCGTCGGTCCACACCCAGCCCAGGCGGGTGCCGTCCCCGTCGGCCAGGGCAGCCCGCCGGACGGGCGGCCGGTACCGTCGGCCGTACTGCTCGGGCACGCTCGTGACCGTCACGGCGGCCCCGTCCGCGTTCCACCTCTCGGAGTGTCCCGGTGGACCTGCGTCCCTCGGCGGCCCGCGGCGGGAGGGCCGGGGTGGACCGCCGGTCGCGCGGGGGGAAGAAGCGGCGTCACTCGGCACGGTGTCCCTCCTCGTTCGGCGCGGGGGCGGACGTGGACCCGGAACCACCGAGCAGCACGTCCCGGAACAGGTCCGTCAGGCTCTGGGGGCCGGTGTCGGCCGGGGACGCGTCGGTGGAGCCGACGGTTTCGGGCGGGGAGGGCGCCGCGTCGGGCGCGGGCTCCTCACCGGTCCCCTCCTCGGCGAAGCGCCGACTGTCCGGGACGAACTCGATGTCGATGAGCCACTGGTACTCCTCGTCGCCCATCCAGCTCTCCAGCGGCACCCGCCGGACGGAGTGGATGACAAACGTGCGGTCCCGCTTGAGCAGCAGTTGGTTCTCCCCGGTCAGCGGGGTGACGTTGAGAGCCGGATAGCCCTGGGGCACGCGGACGGTGAAGTAGACGGAGTGGTAACCGGGCGTGTCGGGGCCGACGTCGACCAGGAGGTAGCCCGCGTCGGAGCGGACGGTGCCCGCAAGTGCCTCGACCGACGCGGGATCGTCGGGGTCGGCGCCCAGCCAGTACAGGATGTCCGTCTCCGTGCCGTGG
This sequence comes from Thermobifida halotolerans, assembly GCF_003574835.2. Classification (NCBI taxonomy): domain Bacteria; kingdom Bacillati; phylum Actinomycetota; class Actinomycetes; order Streptosporangiales; family Nocardiopsidaceae; genus Thermobifida; species Thermobifida halotolerans. The sequence continues at coordinate 5,049,984 of NZ_CP063196.1, forward strand.
TGGACGACGAGGGGTTGGGGAGTCCGGCGGGAGCCGATGGCGCCGTCCAACCGCTCCACGGACGCCGGGAAACGGGAATCCCTGGAGTTGGTCATTCCTCGGCGCAGGTCCTCGTCGACGCTGCTCAGGTTCTCGGAGAGGTAGTCCCTGATCGCGACTTCCTGGAGGGAGGACAGGTCCGGGGTCCTCCCGGCGGAGTCGTCGAGCAGGAGGTTCCTCAGATCCCAGGAACCGCTCCCCGCTCCCACCGAGGTGATCGGCATGTTCTCCGACAGCCACCGGAAGGCGTCCTCCGGGTCGGTGAACCGCAGGGACTCGGCGGTGTCCGCGCCGTCGGACTCGTCCCGGTCGCCCTCCCAGGCCTGTGCCGGGGCGATCCGCTCCTCGGTGTTGACGTAGGTGGTGCCGGGCGCGACGTCCCCCGGGTCGGAACGGTAACCGGCGTCGACGTCCCCGAGGGGGGAGGGGGTCCAGGTACCGTCGGGCTCCCAGTCGGCCGGGACGATCTCGGCCTCGATGAACCAGCTCCTCGCCGCCGGGTCCCCCCAGAGCGCGACATCGCGTTCGTAGGCGGCGTGGATGACGAACCTGGTGCCGCGCGGCAGGAGGACCTCGCGTTCCTCGTCGCCGAAGCTGGAGAACGGCATGACGTTCAGCGCGGGATGGCCCTTGGGAACGCGCAGCGCCATGAAGACCTCGCGCTCCACGGCGGCCGTGGAGCCGATCGAGGTCGACAGGTAGTTGCCGTCGCTGAAGGTGCGGCCGACGAGCCCCTGCACGGACTGGGGGTCGTCCGGGTCCGACACGCCGAGACGGGCGAGGTAGTCCCTGTTCACGCCGCGGTGCAGGACCACCGGTTCCGGCGCGGGCGAGGCGGCGATCGCCCCGTCCAGTCCGTCCAGGAGCGCGCGGAAGTGGGCCGGGTCGGAGACGGAACCGCCGCGCAGACCCTGGTTCACCAGAGCGTCGCCCCCGTAGGTGTAGTTCCGGACGGCCAGTTCCTGCCGCACCGTCAGTTGACGGTTGCTCCCCGCAGTCCCGGCCCCCCGGTCGGAGGCGGGCAGCGGCGTCAGGTGCTGGTAGGCCCATTCGACACCCTCGTGGTCGCTGGCGAAGCGGACCGCGCCGTGGTCCATGCCCACACCGCCGGGCTCGTCGGGGGCGCCCTGCCACGGCTGGGGCGGGGGGATCTGGAGGTCGAACGAGACCACGTCCGAGGCCGCGCCTTCGTTGTCCAGGTGGATGTCGAAGACGGGGAAGGCGAAGAGGTCGTGGCCGGTGGTGGGTGGGGTGGTGTTGGTGGTGCGGGCCTGGAGGGTGTCGAGGTCGTGGTCGGCGCGGGCGGCTTCCTGGCGGAGTTGGGCGGCGCGGTGGAGGCCGTTCTGGTAGTCGGGGTGGGTTTCGTTCCAGTTGTTGCGGGTGCGTTGGGTTTCGAGTTCGGTTTCGAAGCGGACGAGGTCGGCGTGGGCCTGGGCGGCGCGTTGGCGGGCCTGTTCGAGGGTCTGGTCGGTGGTGTCGGGGGCGGGTGCGGTGTCGCTGAGGGTGGCGGGAGGAACGAACGCGGTGAAGATCTGGGGCCCGTCGTTGCCGCTCCGCTGTTGCGCGGGATTCTCTCCGGCGAGGTCCAGGTATTCCTGGGTGCGCTCGTCCGCGTGATCGCGGGCCTGGGCGGCGAGGTCCTCCAGAGCCGGGGCCTCGCGGGAGTAGGCGGAGGTGGTGGTGTCCGCGTTGACGGCGAGCATGTGGAGAAGAGCTGCCTCCCGCTCGGCCGAGACCGCCCGCCGGTAGGAGTTGACAAGATGCGGGGACGCCCCCGGGGCCGGGGAAGGGCCGATGCGGACTGCGGGATCGCCGGTGGGAACCAGACCGAGACTGTGGGCCAGGGCCACCGCGTAGCGGCGGTAGGCGGCCCTGTGCCGATCGGCCTGGCGCGGGTTGTTTTGGGAGTACAGGGCGTCGGCGAGTGCGCGGGTTTCGGCCAGTGCCGCGGCCAGGTAGTCGCGGACCCTTCCGTTGGTCTGGCTACGGGAGCGGGCGGCGAGGTCGTTGAGCGCGGCGGCTTCGTCGGGCGGGAGGGAGAGGGCGCCGGTGCGCGCGTTGTCGACGAGGGCTTCGAGGAGAGTCGCCTCCCACTCGGCTCTCCTGATCTCCCGGTGGCTGCGGGAGAGAAGCTGAAGCGCGGGGTCCGGGGCGGGGCCGAGGCGGTTGGCGGGGTCGACGTCAAAGGTCAGGTCGAGGGTGTGGGCCAAGGCCAGGGCCAGGCTGCGGTAGTCGGCCTGGGCTTGGCGGGACGCTTCCCGGTGCCGGTGGACCGTCTCCTGGTGCTGGTTGAGTACGCTCCGGTCGCTTCGGGAGGCAAGAGCGGTCTGGTAGGCGGCATCGGCTTCCCGCCAGGCCGCGTTTTCGGTGTCGAGGTGTTGGCGGGTTTCGGTCAGTGCCTGGGTGAGGTGGGTTCGGAGGGTTTGGGTGCCTTCGGTGTGGAGGGTGTCGGCTTGGGCGCGGAGTTGTTCGGCTTCGGCGCGCAGCCATGCGGCTTCGTGGGGGAAGCCGGTGGTGTCGGCGTTGTCGGCCCACAGGTCGTGTTCGGCGGCGCTGTCGCGGAGTCGGGCGGCGTCGGTGAGTGTTCCGACTGCTTGGAGGCGCTGTTTGGTGGGCAGAGCGCGCAGGTCGGGCAGGTTGGGGTGGATGCGGGGGGTGTGGGGGGTGCCGAGGGCTTCGGCCTGGATGCGGGCGTGGTGGTGGTGGCTGCGGATGTAGTGGTCGAGTCGGGTGGTCAGTTCGGTGTGCTGGGGGGTGTCGGGGGTGAGGGCGGCGATCCGCTGGCGCAGGTCGTCGATGGTGTGGCGGTAGCGGGCGAGGAGTTGTCCGCGCTGTTCCGCGGTGGTCGGTTCGGGGGTTGGGGCGGTCTCGTCGGGGGTGTAGGCGGGGGGTGTGTCCTCCGGTGCGGGGATGTCGTCGTCGGCGGCGAGGAACGCGGTGACGGCGTCGGGGGTGGTCAGAGGGGCGAGGATGTGGGTCGCCAACTCGGTGTAGGTATTGAGGAGTTGGTCGCTCAGGCCGAGTCGCCCTTGCAGGAACACGATGTTGGCGCGTGCGAGGTTGACGTTCCAGGCGTGGAGCGCGTCGTCCTGGGAGGGGATGGCGTTCAGGAGGAACACCCGTTCCGTCCAGAATCTGAGTCCGTCGGTCAGGTTCTGGTTCAGGGTGGTCTCGGCGGTGTGGAGGTCGCGCACTTCGGCGGCGGCGTCGGTGCTGGACAGGTCGGTGGTGGTGACGCCCAGGGCCTTGGCCAGCGCGGCGGCGGTTTCCCCGTTTTGGCTTCTGATCTGCTGGGCCTGGGCGGTCAGGGTCTCGTGTTGGCCGCGGAGTTCCTCGGCGCGGGCGAAGTACTCCTGGGCTTGGGTGGTGGCGGTGCGGATGCGGTCGCGTAGTTCGGTGGTCTGCTGGTCGCGGTCGGGGCCGGTGTCGGTGGGTTCGGTGTCGCGTTGGCGGGTGAGGGCCTGTTCGCGGGTCTGGTGGTAGTCGGCGCGGGCGTGGTGGGCGCGGGCCTGGTCGCGCAGGCGGGTGTAGGTGTTCTCCAGGTCCTGGGCTTGCTGGAGCAGGGGGGTGCGGGCGGCGGTGTCGGTTTCGGGAATCCGGGCGAGTTCGGCGTGGACGCGGGCGAGCGAGGCGAGTGTGTGGTCGGCTTCGGTCGCGTGGTTTCGGGCTTGGTCGCGCAGTTCGGTGGCCTGGGCGCGGGCCTCGTCGATGAGGGTGTCGTAGTCGGGGGTGGCGGCGGTGCGGCCGGGGTAGGCGGGCGGGGCGTCGTCGGTGGTGTCGTTTTCGAGGTCGGCGAGTTCTTCTTCCAGGGCCTCGCGCAGCCGCAACTGCTCGTCGGCGCGGGTGAGGAAGTCCTGGGAGTCCCGCAGCGCCGCATCGGCTCGCCGCTGCAGGTCGATGACCCCGTCGTTGCTGGTGGCCAGGGTGCGGGTACGCCTGCCGATGTTCCGGACGAGGCCGCTGATCTCCGCGCGTACCCGCTCCAGGTCCTGGTAGGCGGGACCGCGGCCCGCTTCGAGGGGGGCCGTGTCGGTGTGGACGGACTGGGCGGCGTGGAGTTGGGCGTTCAGCGCGTGCCAGGCGCGGGCACGTTCGGCGACGGTCAGGTAGGCGTCGCGCAGTGAGATCCGGTCGTTGCCGGGGGAGGCGGACTCCGGGGCTCTCGTGGTCTCACGCGGTGCCGGGGGTGCCAGGTCGACGCTGCCTTCGAGCAGTTCCCGTTCGGCGCGTTGCGGTGTGTCGGCGTCTCCTCCGGCCGGTTCCGGGTTGGTGTAGCCCAGGAGCTCGGCGAGCTGCCGGGCGTGGTCGAGGTAGTCGCGCAGTGGGGCGTGGCCGCTGTCGGCGGAGGCCTGGTCGGTCAGCACCTCGCGCACCGCGTTTTCGAGGTGGCTGCGGTGGGTGGCGGGGTCGGGCGCGGCGGGCAGGTGGCCCAGCGCGAAGCGGCTGTAGTCGCGGACCATGGCCGCGGCCGGTTCCCAGCCTGGGGGGAGGTCTTGGGAGGAGGAACGTGCCTGTTCGATGAGGGTGTCGATGTCGGACAGGACCTGATCGGCGTTCCGCTCGGGAGCGGCGAGGGCCACGCGGACCAGACTGGCCGCGTCCCGCAGGGCCTGGAGGGCCGGAGGCAGCGGGCTTTCCATCTCCTCGGGGCTGGCCACGATCACCTGGATGTCGGGGATGTCGAAGACGGGGAAGGCGGAGAGGTCGTGGCCGGTGGTGGTGGGTGGGGTGGTGTTGGTGGTGCGGGCCTGGAGGGTGTTGAGGTCGTGGTCGGCGCGGGCGGCTTCCTGGCGGAGTTGGGCGGCGCGGTGGAGGCCGTTCTGGTAGTCGGGGTGGGTTTCGTTCCAGTTGTTGCGGGTGCGTTGGGTTTCGAGTTCGGTTTCGAAGCGGACGAGGTCGGCGTGGGCCTGGGCGGCGCGTTGGCGGGCCTGTTCGAGGGTCTGGTCGGTGGTGCCGGGGGCGGGTGCGGTGCCGCCGAGGGTGGCGGGAGGCACGAACGCGGTGAAGATCTGGGGCCCGTCGTTGCCGCTCCGCTGTTGCGCGGGATTCTCTCCGGCGAGGTCCAGGTATTCCTGGGTGCGCTCGTCCGCGTGATCGCGGGCCTGGGCGGCGAGGTCGTTGAGCGCGGCGGCTTCGTCGGGCGGGAGGGGGAAGCGGCCGGTACGTACGGTGTCGGCGAGGACTTCGAGGAGGGCGGCCTCCGCGTTGGCGCCGACCGCCTGCTGGTGGATGACGCGGACGTCGACAGGTGCGTTCTCGGTGTCTCTCCCCGCGTCCGGGATCCGGGTGAGGAGCGGACTCTGAGGGTCGGGAGTCAGGTAGAGGGCGTGGGCGAGAGCCACCGCGTGGCGACGGTAGTCGCTCCAGGCTCTGCGGCTCGCGACGTGGTCGCCCCGGGAGACAGCGGCGTCGACGCGGGCGCGGGCGTCGCCCATCGCCGCGACCAGGTAGTCGCGGACCGCGGTGTCCGCGTGATGGCGGAGGTGGTGGGCGGTACCGTCCAGCGAGGCGGCCAGGTCGGGGTAGGGGAAGGTGTCGGTGTTCGCCATGTCGGCGAGGGCGTGGAGAAGGGATCCCTCCCAATCCGCCTGGAGCGCCCGGTAATGGGCGGCGTGGAGGTCGGAGGGCGCGCTCGGAGGCGGGGGCGGGCCGATGCGGAAGGTGAGGTCGGGGACGGGGCGCAGCCCGAAGGCATGGGCGAGGGCCAGAGCGTGGTGCCGGTAGTCGGTCCAGGCTTCGTGGATCACGTCCTGGTCGCCTCGGGAGGTCGCGACGCTGAGCACGGTGTGGGTTTCGACCAGTGCCGCGGCCAGGTAGTCGCGGACCCTTCTGTCGGCGTGGGCGCGGGCTTGGACGGCGAGATCGTTCAGCCTCGGGGCCTCGCGGGAGTAGGCGGCGGTGGTGGTGTCCGCGCTGGCGGCGAGCATGTGGAGGAGAGCGGCTTCTTGCTCGGCCGCGACAGCCCGCTGGTGGAGGGAGACAAGAGACGGGAGCGTCTCCGGGGACGGGGGCGGGCCGACGCGGGTCGCGGGATCGCCGACGGGGGCCAGTCCGAGGGCGTGGGCCAGAGCCACCGCGTAGTGGCGGTAGTCGACCATGTGCCGATGCGCTTGGCCCTCGTTGTTCTGGGAGCGCAGGTTCTCGAAGCGCTCGCGGGTCTCGGCCAGTGCCACGGTGAGGTAGTCGCGGACCCTTCCGTCGGTCCAGGTACGGGCACGGGCGGCGAGGTCGTCGAGTGCGGCGGTCTCCTCGGGGAGGGAAAGGTCGCCGGTGCGTACGGCGTCGGCGAGGGCCTCGAGGAGAGCGGCCTCCCGTTCGGACCTTGTGACCTGCCGATAGGCCCGGAAGAGGGACCGGAGTGTGCGGTCCGGGACGGGACCGAGGCGGGCTGCGGGATTGCTGGCGGGGGTTAGGTCGAGGGTTTCGGCCAGGGCGAGGGCCAGGGCGCGGTGGTCGGCCCCGGCTTGGCGGATCGCGTCCCGGTGCCGGATGACCGTTTGCTGGTGTCCGTCGAGTACGGCCTGGTCGCTTCCGGAACGCTGGGCGTCTTCGTAGGCGGTGTTGGCTTCCCGAAGAGCCGCGTGTTCGGCGTCGACGCGTTGGCGGATTCGGGTCAGGGCTTGGGTGAGGTGGGTTCGGAGGGTTTGGGTGCCTTCGGTGTGGAGTGTGTCGGCTTGGGCGCGGAGTTGTTCGGCTTCGGTGCGCAGCCATGCGGCTTCGTGGGGGAAGCCGGTGGTGTCGGCGTTGTGGGCCCAGGTGTCGTGTTCGGCGGCGCTGTCGCGGAGTCGGGCGGCGTCGGTGAGTGTTCCGACTGCTTGGAGGCGCTGTTTGGTGGGCAGAGCGCGCAGATCGGGGAGGGAGGGACGGATGTGGGGGGTGTGGGGGGTGCCCAGGGCTTCGGCCTGGGTGCGGGCGAGGTGGTGGTGGGTGCGGGTGTGGTAGTCGAGTTGGGCGTTCAGTTCGGTGCGTTGGCGGTGGGGGGTGTCGGGGTCGAGGGCGGCGATCTGGTGGCGCAGGTGGTCGATGGTGTGGCGGGTGCGGGCCAGGTCGCGGCCGCGCTGCTCCACGGTCATCGACTCGCGGGGCGGGACTGCCCCGCCGGGGGTGTACGCGGGTGGGGGGGTGTACGCGGGGGGTGCGTTCACCGGTGCGGTGCTGTCGGGATCGGGTGCGTTGAGGAACGCGTCGGTGGCGTCGGGGGTGGTGAGCGGGGCGAGGATGTGGGTCGCCAACTGGGTGTAGGCGCTGGTGAGGAGGGCGCTCAGGTTGAGCCGTCTCTCCAGGAACTGGAGATTGGCCTGCGCGAGGTTGACGTCCCAGGTGTGGAGGTCGTCCCTGGAGGGGGCGCTGTACAGCTCGAACAGTTGGCCCTGCCAGTATTCGAGCTGCTGGTCCAGGTGCTGGCGCAGTTCGGCTTCGGCGGTGTGCAGGTCGCGCACCTGGAAGGCGGCGTCGGTGCTGGACAGGTCGGTGGTGGTGACGCCGAGGTCTTGGGCCAGCGCGGCGGCGGTTTCCCCGTTTTGGTCCCTGGCTGTCTGGATCTGGGCGGTCAGGGTCTCGTACTCGTCGCGGAGTTCCTCGGCGCGGGTGAAGTACCGTCCAGCTCTTTCGGTGGCGGTCCGGATGTGGTCGCGCAGGATGGTGGTCTGCTGGTCGCGGTCGGGTCCGGTGTCGGTGGGTTCGGTGTCGCGTTGGCGGGTGAGGGCCTGTTCGCGGGTCTGGTGGTAGTCGGCGCGGGCGTGGTGGGCGCGGGCCTGGTCGCGCAGGCGGGTGTAGGTGTTCTCCAGGTCCTGGGCTTGCTGGAGCAGGGGGGTGCGGGCGGCGGTGTCGGTTTCGGGAATCCGGGCGAGTTCGGCGTGGACGCGGGCGAGCGAGGCGAGCGCGGTGTCGGCCTGGTCCTGGTGGTCGCGGGCCTGGTCGCGGAGTGCGGTGGCCTGTTCGCGGGCCTCGTCGATGAGGGTGGTGTAGTCGGGGGTGGGAGCGGTGCGGTCGTCGTCGGTGGTGTCGTTTTCGACGTCGGCGAGTTCCTCCTGGTAGGCCTCTGCCAGGCGCCGCTGCTCCTCGGCGCGGGCCAGGAAGCCCTGGGAGTCCCGCAACGCCGCGTCGGCCTCCCGCTGGAGGTTGGCGATCTCGTTGTTGCTGGTGATGAGGGAGCGGGCGCGGTCCTCGACTCTCAGAGTGAGGGTCCTGGCCTCGGTTCTCGCCTGGTCGAGGCTCTCCTCGCGGCGGCTGTGGAACACCTCGAGGCCGGCCGTTTCGGTGTGGGCGGACTGGGCGGCGTGGAGTTGGGCGTCCAGCGTGTGCCAGGCACGGGCGTGTTCGGCGGCGGTCAGGTAGGCGTCGCGCAGCGGGGACGCCGGAGGTGCCAGGTTCCGGTCGCCCTCGGCCAGGTCCCGGTCGGTGTGTCGCGGTCGGTCGGGTTCGCCTTCGGCCGGTTCCCGGTTGGTGTAGCCCAGCAGTTCGGCGAGTTGTCGGGCGTGGTCCAGGTAGTTGTCCAGCAGGGCCCGGCCGTTGTCGGGGGAGGCCGACTCCGGTGCGGCCATGGCCCCGAGCGTCGACTCCGCGAAGAGATCCCCCTGAACATCGGGATCGGTCGAGGTCGGCACGTGGTGCAGGACGAAGCGGCTGTGGTCGCGCAGCATCTGCGCGCCCAGTTCCCAGGCGCGGGCCTGGTCGGCGGGAAGGTCCCGCGAGGCGGGGCGTGCCTGTTCGATGCGGGCGTCGACCTCTGACAGGACCTGGTCGACGTCCCGTTCGGGGGAGAAGAAGGCCGTGTGAACCAGGTCGGTGGCGTCCCGGAGAGCCTGGAAGGCCGGGGGCAGCGGGCTCCCCGTCCCCGCGGAGGTGCCCGCCTCCTCACGGGTGCCCGCGACCGTCTGGGCGTCGCCGGCATCGGTGTGGATGTCGAAGACGGGGAAGGCGGTGAGGTCGTGGCCGGTGGTGGGCGGGGCGGTGTCGGTGTGGCGGGCCTGGGTGGTGGTGAGGTCGTCGTCGGCGCGGGCGGCCTCCCGGCGGAGGCGGGCGGCCTGCCAGAGGTCTTCCTGGTGGGTGAGGGGGGATTCGTTCCAGTCGTTGCGGGCGTATCGCTCCCGGAGTTCGGTTTCGAAGCGGACGAGGTCGGCGTGGGCCTGGGCGGCGCGTTGACGGGCCTGTTCGAGGACCGGGTCGGCGGTGGTGCCGGGTGCGGGGGCGGTGCCACCGAGGGTGACGGGAGGCACGAACGCGGTGAAGATCTGCGGGTTGTTCCACCCGGCGGGCGAGCCCTGACCGTCCTCGGTGTCGGAGGCGTCGGTCATCTCGACGTCGTCCTGGTCATCCTCCGTGTCGGAGGCGTCGGTCATCTCGACGTCGTCCCGGTCATCCCCCGTGTCGGAGACGTCGGTCATCTCGACGTCGTCCCGGTCATCCCCCGTGTCGGAGACGTCGGTCATCTCGACGTCCCGGCCGTCTCCGGTGGAGTCGTCGACCATGGCCGAGGTGGCACCGGCCATGTAGCGCTGGACCGCTTCGTCGGCCTGGCCGCGGGCGGTTCGGGCCAGGTCGCGCAGGGTGGACGCTTCGTCGGGCAGGGGGACGGTCCCGGCGGCCACGGCGTTGGCGAGGGCCTGGAGGAGGGCGGCCTCCTGTTCGGCGCGGACCGCCTCCTGGTGGGCGGCGTGGAGGTCGGGTGCCTCGGCCGGGTCGGGAACCCGTGCCAGCACCGGGTTGCCGACGGCCGGCCGCAGGCCGAGGGCGTCGGCGAGAGCCAGTGCGTGGCCGCGGTAGAGAGTCAGGTGCTGGTCGGCCGCGGCCCTGAGACGCGGCTCGGTGGTTGTGTGCTGCTCGCGTCTGCGCAGCAGGGACCCGGCGTGTTCGCGTGCCTCGGCCATCGCCGCCACGAGGCGGTCCCGGGTTGTGCGGGAACCCGGGTCGGGAAGCGGCTGTTCCTGGAGTGTCCGGGCGGTGGTGCGGAGCCGTTCGGCTTCGGCGCGCAGCCATTCGGCGTCGCGGGGGAAGCCGGTGCTGTCCGCGTTGTGGGCCCACAGGTCGTGTTCGGCGGCCTCCTCGCGGAGCCGGGTGACGGTGTGCAGGGTGTGGATGGCATGGAGATGCTGTTCCGGGGGCAGGCTCTCCAGGTCGAAGGGCGGGGTCTGCGGTTCGGGGCGGGTGGGGGCGGTTCCCAGGGCCTGGGCCTGGATGCGGGCGTGGTGGTGGTAGTTGCGGGTGTAGTAGTCGAGTCGGGCGTCCAGTTCGACGCGTTGGCGGCGGGTGGCCTCGGGGCCGAGGGCGGCGATCCGCTGACGCAGGAGGTCGATGGTGTGGCGGGTACGGGCGAGGAACCGGCCGCGCTGCTCCACGGCCGTCGACTCGCGGGTCGGGACGGACTCACCGGTGGGGTACGCGGGCGGGGGGGAGTACGCGGGAGGTGCGTCCACCCGTCTGCGGGGTTCGGCGGTGGGCGGGTTGAGGAACATACTGATCGCGTCGTGGCCGGTCATCGGGCTGAGGATGTGGGCCACCAACTGGGTGTAGGCGTTGGTGATGTGGCGGCTCTGTTCGAGCCGCCTCTCCAGGAACTCGACGTTGGCCCGTGCGACCGACAGGCTCCAGGAGCGGTGGCGGTCCCCGACAGGGCCGTCGCTGAGTTCGAACACGCGGGACTGCCAGTATTCGAGGAGATCCCGCACGGTCTGGCGCCGGGAGAGTTCGACGTTGCGCAGGTCGCGCAGTTCGGTGGCGGCGTCGAGGCTGAGGGGGTCGGCGGCGGTGACGTCGAGGGCCCGGGCCAGGTGGGCCGCGGCCTGCTCGCTCCGGTCCCTGGCTGTCTGGATCTGGGCGGTCAGGGTGTCGTACTCGTCGCGCAGTTGCTCGGCGCGGGTGAAGTACCGCCCAGCTCTTTCGGTGGCGGCCTGGAGGCGGTCGCGCAGGATGGTGGTCTGCTGGTCGCGGTCGGGGACGGTGTCGGCGGGTGCGGTGTCGCGTTGGCGGGTGAGGGCCTGTTCGCGGGCCTGGTGGTAGTCGGCGCGGGCGTGCAGGGCGCGCGCCTGGCCGCGCAGATGGGCGTGGTGGCTCTCCAACCGTTGGACCACCCAGAGCAGGCCGTTGCGGGTGGCGGTGTCGGTTTCGGGGGTGTCCGTGAGCTGGGCCTGGGCGCGGGCGAGTGAGGCGAGTGTGTGGTCGGCTTCGGTCGCGTGGTTTCGGGCTTGGTCGCGGAGTTCGGTGGCCTGTTCGCGGGCCTCGTCGATGAGGGTGTCGTAGTCGGGGGTGGCGGTGGTGCGGTCGTCGTCGGTGTCGGTGGTGTTTTCGAGGTCGGCGAGTTCCTCCTGGTAGGCCTCTGCCAGGCGCCGCTGCTCCTCGGCGAGGGCCAGGAAGTCCTGCGACTCCCGCCACGCCGCGTCGGCCCGCTCCTGGACCTCGGCGATCTGGTCGTTGTTCTGTTTGAAGCGGTCGCCGCTTCTCCTGATCACGGTGAAGCGCTCGTTGAGAGTGCGGCGCCTCCTCTCCAGCCTCTGGTGTTCGAGGTCGCGGCCCGAGTGGAGACCGGTCGTCTCGGTGCGGACGGCCCCGGCGGCCCGGAGTCGGGCGTCCAGCGTGTGCCAGGTGCGGGCGCTTTCGGCCACGCGGGTGTAGGCATGCCGTATCCGAGAGATCGGCGGCGCCAGATCGGCGTTGCCCTCGACCAGCTCCAGGCTGGTGTAGCCCAGCAGTTCGGCGAGCTGTCGGGCGTGGTCGAGGTAGTCGCGCAGCAGGGCCCGGCCGTTGTCGGGGGAGGCCGACTCCGGTGCGGCCAGGACCTCGCGTATCGCGTTTCCGAGACGGTTCCGGTGGTCGGCGGAATCGGTCGCGGCGGACAGGTGCTGTAGGGCGAAGCGGCTGTAGTCGCGGACCATGGCCGCGCCCAGCTCCCAGGCGCGGGCCTGGTCAGGAGGAAGATCCTGGGAGGCGGGGCGTGCCCGCTCGATGAGGGCGTCGATCTCGGCGAGCGCGTCGCGGATCCGGTCCGGATCGTTCTGGGCCGGGGGGAGGTTCGCGCGGATGATGTCGGCCGTCTCCTGGAGAGTCGTGAGAGCCGGGGGGGCGCTCGGCCGCTCCAGGATGACCGTGGGCACTGTCGACACGTCGGAGGTGTCGGACATGGCGTCGTCGTCCATGCCGAAGTTCTGGTAGACGGAGGACCAGTGGGCCTCGTTCCGCTCCTCGCGGTCGATCCGCGCGCGCAGGAGCGCGATCTCGGTGTCCGTGCCGTGCCCGCCCAGGTCCGGGTGCGCGTTCGCGGAGGCGGTGGCGTCCTGCCCGTCCGGTCGCAGGAGCGTGAGCAGCGTCCGCAGGCGTGCCAGGGACTGCCGGGAGTTGGACAGGTTCTCGAAGGCCGCGCGTTCCCCGTCCTCAGCGTCGTCGCCGGGAGGGGAGAAGCCGGGGTCGGCGTCGGGCGGGGTGACGTTCAGCTCGGACAGTAGGTCGCTGATCTGGCTGTCGCCCATCCCGACCGCTACCTCGGCGGCGAGCCAGCTCTCGCCGGCTTCCTCGAACGCGGCGACCATCTCGTTGAGGTGCTGTTCCATCCGGCCTATGGCGTCGGGAGACTCCGGCCACGCGGAGTCGGACTGCTCGTCCTGCCGTGAGAACGGCTGGTCGGCGGCGAACCTGCCGGATACGGAGCGGTAGTGGGCCAGCAGTTCCCGGATCCGCTGGCGCTCCTCCCCGATCTCCCTCTCGAGGGTCGCCTCCGCGGTGTCGTATCCGTTGTCGCGGACCAGCCCGTGCAGTGTCTCCAACAGGGCCAGGGACTCGTGGGCGCCGGTGAGTTCGTCGAAGACCCGGCGTGTGTTCGGCGGGTCGTCGGGGTGGGGGACCTGGTGGTTCGCAGGTGCGTAGCGGTGCGGGACGGCCCCCAGGGCCTCCAGGGCGCCGCGCGCGTGGCCGCGGGCGGTCGCGTACCGCTCCTCGGCCTCCCGCGCGTGGTCGCGGTACTCCTCGAACATCGCGAAGACCTGTTCGCGGTTCTCCTGGGCCACGGTGCGGATCTGGATGTCGAAGACGGGGAAGGCGAAGAGGTCGTGGCCGGTGGTGGTGGGTGGGGTGGTGTTGGTGGTGCGGGCCTGGAGGGTGTTGAGGTCGTGGTCGGCGCGGGCGGCTTCCTGGCGGAGTTGGGCGGCGCGGTGGAGGCCGTTCTGGTAGTCGGGGTGGGTTTCGTTCCAGTTGTTGCGGGTGCGTTGGGTTTCGAGTTCGGTTTCGAAGCGGACGAGGTCGGCGTGGGCCTGGGCGGCGCGTTGGCGGGCCTGTTCGAGGGTCTGGTCGGTGGTGCCGGGGGCGGGTGCGGTGTCGCTGAGGGTGGCGGGAGGCACGAACGCGGTGAAGATCTGCGGGTTGTTCCACCCGGCGGAACCCTGGCCGTCCTCGGTGTTGGAGACGTCGGTCATCTCGACGTCCTGGTCGTCCCCGGTGGCGGTGTTGGAGACGTCGGTCATCTCGACGTCCTGGTCACCCCCGGTGTTGGGGGCGGGGAGGCCGCCGGTCAGGTAGTGCTGAGTTGCTTCGTCGGCTTGGCGGCGGGCGATTTGGGCCAGGTCGCGCAGGGTGGATGCCTCGTTGGCCAGGGGGACGGTCCCGGCGGCCACGGCGTCGGCGAGGGCCTGGAGGAGGGCGGCTTCCTGTTCGGCGCGGACCGCCTGCTGGTGGGCGGCGTGGGCCGCGGGGTTGTTGTCCGGGGCGGGGCCGAGGCGGTCGGTGGGATCGCCGACGGGGGGCAGGTCGAGGGCTTGGGCCAGATCCAGGGCCAGGGCGCGGTAGTCGGCCTCGGCTTGGTGGACCTCGGCGGTGTTGTTCTGGGCGAGCAGTGCGGTGGCGCGTTCGCGGGTCTCGGTCAGTGCCTGGGTGAGGTGGGTTCGGAGGGCCTGGGTGACTTCGGTGTGGAGTGTGTGGGCGTGGGTGTCTCCGGTGTTGGGGGCGGGGGTGTTGGGGGCGGGGAGGCCGCCGGTCAGGTAGTGCTGAGTTGCTTCGTCGGCTTGGCGGCGGGCGATTTGGGCCAGGTCGCGCAGGGTGGATGCCTCGTTGGCCAGGGGGACGGTCCCGGCGGCCACGGCGTCGGCGAGGGCCTGGAGGAGGGCGGCTTCCTGTTCGGCGCGGACCGCCTGCTGGTGGGCGGCGTGGGCCGCGGGGTTGTTGTCCGGGGCGGGGCCGAGGCGGTCGGTGGGATCGCCGACGGGGGGCAGGTCGAGGGTTTCGGCCAGATCCAGGGCCAGGGTGCGGTAGTCGGCCTCGGCTTGGTGGACCTCGGCGGTGTTGTTCTGGGCGAGCAGTGCGGTGGCGCGTTCGCGGGTCTCGGTCAGGGCTTGGGTGAGGTGGGTTCGGAGGGTTTGGGTGCCTTCGGTGTGGAGTGTGTCGGCTTGGGCGCGGAGTTGTTCGGCTTCGGTGCGCAGCCATGCGGCTTCGTGGGGGAAGCCGGTGGTGTCGGCGTTGTCGGCCCACAGGTCGTGTTCGGCGGCGCTGTCGCGGAGTCGGGCGGCGTCGGTGAGTGTGTCGATTGCTTGGAGGCGCTGTTTGGGGAGGAGGGCGCGCAGGTCGGGGAGGGCGGGACGGATGTGGGGGGTGTGGGTGGTGCCCAGGGCTTCGGCCTGGGCGCGGGCGTAGTAGTGGTGGTTGCGGATGTGGTACTCGAGTTGGGAGGTCAGTTCGGTGCGTTGGCGGTGGGGGGTGTCGGGGTCGAGGGCGGCGATCTGGTGGCGCAGGTGGTCGATGGTGTGGCGGGTGCGGGCCAGGTCGCGGCCGCGCTGCTCCACGGTCATCGACTCGCGGGGCGGGACGGACTCCTCGGGGGTGTAGGCGGGTGGGGGAGTGTCCACCGGTGCGGTGCTGTCGGGGGAGGGGTCGGTGAGGAACGCGGTGATCGCGTCGGGGGTGGTGAGCGGGGCGAGGATGTGGGTCGCCAACTGGGTGTAGGCGTCGGTGATGTTGCCGCTCAGGTTGAGCCGTCCTTCCAGGAACTGGAGATTGGCCTGAGCGAGGTTGACGTCCCAGGTGTGGAGACTGTCCTGGGAGGGGGCGCTATACAGTTCGAACAGTCGTTCTGTCCAGAACCTGAGTTGGTCGGTCAGGCTCTGGCGCAGTTCGATTTCGCTGGCGTGGAGGTCGCGCACCTGGAAGGCGGCGTCGGTGCTGGACAGGTCGGCGGTGGTGACGCCGAGGTCCCGGGCCAGGTTGATCGCGATCTGCCTGCTTGCGTCCCTGGCCGTCTGGATCCGGGCGGTCAGGGTCTCGTACTGGCTTCGGAGTTCCTCGGCGCGGGCGAGGTGCTGCTCGGCCTCGGCGGTGGCGGTCCGGATGTGGTCGCGCAGGATGGTGATCTGCTGGTCGCGGTCGGGTCCGGTGTCGGTGGGAGTGGTGTCGCGTTGGCGGGTGAGGGCCTGTTCGCGGGTCTGGTGGTAGTCGGCGCGGGCGTGGTGGGCGCGGGCCTGGTCGCGCAGGCGGGTGTAGGTGTTCTCCAGGTCCTGGGCTTGCTGGAGCAGGGGGGTGCGGGCGGCGGTGTCGGTTTCGGGAATCCGGGCGAGTTCGGCCTGGACGCGGGCGAGCGAGGCGAGTGTGTGGTCGGCTTCGGTCGCGTGGTTTCGGGCTTGGTCGCGGAGTTCGGTGGCCTGTTCGCGGGCCTGGTCGATGAGGGTGTCGTAGTCGGGGGTGGCGGTGGTGCGGTCGTCGTCGGTGTCGGTGGTGTTTTCGAGGTCGGCGAGTTCCTCCTGGTAGGCCTCTGCCAGGCGCCGCTGCTCCTCGGCGCGGGTCAGGAAGTCCTGGGAGTCCCGCAGCGCCGCGTCGGCCTCCCGCTGGACCTCGGCGATCTCGTTGTTGCTGGTGGTGAGGGTGTGGGCGCGGCTGTTGACTCCCTGGATGAGGGCGTCGATCTCGGCGCCGGCCTGGCGCAGGTCCTGGTGGGCGAGGTCGCGGCCTGACCGGAGACCGGTCGTGTCGGTGTGGGTGGACTGGGCGGCGTGGAGTTGGGCGTCCAGCGTGTGCCAGGCACGGGCGTGTTCGGCGGCGGTCAGGTAGGCGTCGCGCAGCGGGGACGCCGGAGGTGCCAGGTTCCGGTCGCCCTCGGCCAGGTCCCGGTCGGTGTGTCGCGGTCGGTCGGGTTCGCCTTCGGCCGGTTCCCGGTTGGTGTAGCCCAGCAGTTCGGCGAGTTGTCGGGCGTGGTCCAGGTAGTTGCGCAGCAGGGCCCGGCCGTTGTCGGGGGAGGCCGACTCCGGTGCGGCCAGGACCTCGCGTACCGCGTTTCCGAGGCGGTTCCGGTGGTCGGCGGGATCGGTCGCGGCGGGCAGGTGGTGCAGGACGAAGCGGCTGTGGTCGCGCAGCATCTGCGCGCCCAGTTCCCAGGCGCGGGCCTGGTCGGCGGGAAGGTCCCGCGAGGCGGGGCGTGCCTGTTCGATGCGGGCGTCGACCTCTGACAGGACCTGGTCGGCGTCCCGTTCGGGGGCGGCGAGGGCCATATGGATGAGACCGGCCGCGTCCCGGAGGGCCTGGAAGGCCGGGGACAGCGGGTTCTCCATCTCCTCGGGACTGGCCACGACCGCCTGGGCGTCGCCGGCATCGGTGTGGATGTCGAAGACGGGGAAGGCGAAGAGGTCGTGGCCGGTGGTGGGTGGGGTGGTGTTGGTGGTGCGGGCCTGGAGGGTGTCGAGGTCGTGGTCGGCGCGGGCGGCTTCCTGGCGGAGTTGGGCGGCGCGGTGGAGGCCGTTCTGGTAGTCGGGGTGGGTTTCGTTCCAGTTGTTGCGGGTGCGTTGGGTTTCGAGTTCGGTTTCGAAGCGGACGAGGTCGGCGTGGGCCTGGGCGGCGCGTTGGCGGGCCTGTTCGAGGGTCTGGTCGGTGGTGCCGGGGGCGGGTGCGGTGCCGCCGAGGGTGACGGGAGGCACGAACGCGGTGAACACCCACGGCCCGCTGCTCTGCGGAGAGAACGCGTTTCCGGTGAGGATCAGGTATCCCCGGATGGCCCGGTCCGCTTCGTTGCGGGCCTGCTCGGCGACGCCGTCGAGGAGGAAGACCTCGTTGGGAAGGGGGAGGTCGGCGCTGCGCGCGGTGGCGGCGAGCGCTTCGAGGAGGGCGGCCTCCCGGTCGGCGTCGACCGCTTCCTGGTGGGCGGTGCGGACGTCGGAGGGCGTGCTCGGGGGCGGGGGCGGGCTGAGGCGGGAGACGGAGTCGCCGGTGGGGTTCAGGCCGAGGGTGTGGGCGAGGGCCAGTGCGGTGCGGCGGTAGTCGGCCAGTCGCTCGCGGGCCGCGTTCGGGTTGTTGTTGGCCAGGGTGGCGGCGTGCTCGCGGATTCCGGCCAGCGCCGAGGCCAGGTGGGCGCGGACTCCTCGGGTGGCCTGGTCCGCTTCGTTGCGGGCCTGCTCGGCGACGCCGTCGAGGAGGAAGACCTCGTTGGGAAGGGGGAGGTCGGCGCTGCGCGCGGTGGCGGCGAGCGCTTCGAGGAGGGCGGCCTCCCGGTCGGCGTCGACCGCTTCCTGGTGGGCGGTGCGGACGCCGGAGGTCTCGTGCGGTCCGGGGGTCCAACCGAGGAGCGGGTTGTCGCTGGCGGGGTTCAGGCCGAGGGTGTGGGCGAGGGCCAGTGCGGTGCGGCGGTAGTCGGCCAGTCGCTCGCGGGCCGCGTTCGGGTTGTTGTTGGCCAGGGTGGCGGCGTGCTCGCGGATTCCGGCCAGCGCCGAGGCCAGGTGGGCCCGTGCCCTGTTGATGTTCTGGTCGTGGAGGGACTGGGCGGTGGTGCGGAGCCGTTCGGCTTCGGCGCGCAGCCATTCGGCGTCGCGGGGGAAGCCGGTGGTGTCCGCGTTGTGGGCCCACAGGTCGTGTTCGGCGGCCTCCTCGCGGAGCCGGGTGACGGTGTGCAGGGTGTGGATGGCCTGGAGGCGCTGTTCCGGGGGCAGGCTCTCCAGGTCGAAGGGCGGGGTCTGCGGTTCGGGGCGGACCGGGGTGGTGCCCAGGGCCTGGGCCTGGGCGCGGGCGTGGTGGCGGTAGTTGCGGGTGTAGTAGTCGAGTTGGGCGTCCAGTGCGGTCCGCTGGGAGCGGATGCTCTGGCGGGCGGCGGAGTCGTCCGGGGCGACCGCGAGCAGTCCGAGAAGAACCTGGGTGCTCTGGGAACGCAGGTGATCGATCTCGTGGCGGATGCGGGCCATGCGACGTCCGTGCTGCTCCACGGTCATCGGCTCGGGAGTCGGGGTGGACTCGTCGGAGGTGTACGCGGGGGGTGCGTCCACCGGTGCGGTGCTGTCGGGATCGGGTGTGTCGAGGAACGCGGTGATCGCGTCGGGGGTGGTGAGCGGGCTGAGGATGTAGGTCGCCAACTGGGTGTAGGCGTCGGTGATGTTACTGCTCTGGTCGAGTCTTTCCTCCAGGAACTGGACATTGGCCTGTGCGACGTCGGCTTGCCAGTTCTGGAGGTCGTCCCGGGCTTCGCTGGGCGGGAGTTCGAACAGTCGTTCTGTCCAGAACCTGAGCTGGTCGGTCAGGCTCTGGCGCAGTTCGATTTCGCTGGCGTGGAGGTCGCGCACCTGGAAGGCGGCGTCGGTGCTGGACAGGTCGGCGGTGGTGACGCCGAGGTCCCGGGCCAGGTTGATCGCGATCTGCCTGCTTGCGTCCCTGGCCGTCTGGATCCGGGCGGTCAGGGTCTCGTACTGGCTTCGGAGTTCCTCGGCGCGGGCGAGGTGCTGCTCGGCCTCGGCGGTGGCGGTCCGGATGTGGTCGCGCAGGATGGTGATCTGCTGGTCGCGGTCGGGTCCGGTGTCGGTGGGAGTGGTGTCGCGTTGGCGGGTGAGGGCCTGTTCGCGGGTCTGGTGGTAGTCGGCGCGGGCGTGGTGGGCGCGGGCCTGGTCGCGCAGGCGGGTGTAGGTGTTCTCCAGGTCCTGGGCTTGCTGGAGCAGGGGGGTGCGGGCGGCGGTGTCGGTTTCGGGAATCCGGGCGAGTTCGGCCTGGACGCGGGCGAGCGAGGCGAGTGTGTGGTCGGCTTCGGTCGCGTGGTTTCGGGCTTGGTCGCGCAGTTCGGTGGCCTGTTCGCGGGCCTGGTCGATGAGGGTGTCGTAGTCGGGGGTGGCGGTGGTGCGGTCGTCGTCGGTGTCGGTGGTGTTTTCGAGGTCGGCGAGTTCCTCCTGGTAGGCCTCTGCCAGGCGCCGCTGCTCCTCGGCGCGGGCCAGGAAGCCCTGGGAGTCCCGCAACGCCGCGTCGGCCCGCTGACGCAGGCGGGCGGTCTCGGTGTTGTGGGTACCGAGGCGCTCTCCGCGTCTGTTGACACTCCGAGCAAGAGCGTTGACATCACCGCGGGCCACCGCGAGCTGCCGGTCCGAGAGTGTGGCGCCGATCTCCCTGGCGATCGTGTCGAGGCCGAGGTCCGTGAGGGCTCTGAGGCCGGTGTCCACCGCGTGCCGGGACCGGGCGTGCTCGGCGGCGGTCAGATAGGCGTCGCGCAGTGAGTCCTGGCCGCTGTCGGGGGAGGCGGACTCCTGAGGGCCCGGGGCCCTGTGTGAGGTCGGGGGTGCCAGATCGGAGTCGCCCTCGGCCGACCCAAGTCTGGTGTAGCCCAGCGCTTCGGCCAGAAGCAGGGCCTGGTCCAGGTAACCACGCAGCACGGAGTGTCTGTCGGTGCCGGACCGCGTGGCGTCGCTCCCGCGGTCCACGGCCTCGCGTGCCGACTCCACCAGGTGGCGGCCGTAGTGGCCGGCCAGGTCCGCACCCAGTGTCCAGATCCGCCTCTGCGGCTCGGTGACCCCGTCCAGCGGGCGTGTTCGGACGAACTCCTCCAGTTCGCCGAGCGCCTCTTCGGCGTGTTCGACACCGCCCTGTCCTCTGGCGACCGCCCGGCCCCGCGAGGTGAGTTCCTGAAGTCTCTCCCCCAAGTCCGTGAAAAGCTCGCGGATCTGGGGAGAGGGAGCCTCGGGCCGGCCGCTCTCCACCGAGGGTTCTGCCGCGGCCTGATCGGGGGCCGGTTGCCGCCCGTCCTGGTTTCCGTCCGCCTCCACGGAGAACACGGGGAAGGCGGCGACGGTCCGGGCGCCGGAGGGCCCGCCCAGGGCGGTGACCTGGGCCTGGAAGTAGCGGTTGGCGGTCTCGTTGTGCTGCCGGGCGAGGTCGCGCGCGGCCTGGGCTTCGGCCGTGAGCCGGGCGGCGGTGTCGGGGTCGCTGGTGCGTGCCTCCTCGGCTCGGGTGGTGAGACGGTCGGCCTCACGCAAGTGGTGGAGGGCGCGTTCGGCCTCGCTCTGGGCGAGGTCGCCGAGCCACCGTGCCGCGGCCCGAGGCGCGTGTGCCCGGTCGGGGCTGTCCGTGCGGGGGCGGTCTCCCCGGTCAGCCGAGGGGGGAGGACTGCTGACCGGGGTCGGGGGTGCGGTGTCGGTGGGAGGTTGCGGGAGGGGCAGGACGGGGGTGCCGTCGGGGTTCCAGGTTCCTCCGTTGTCGGTGAAGCGCTGGCGGGCCTGGTCCAGGTCGGTGAAGGCGCGGTCGAGTTCGCGGGTGGCGTGGGTGAAATCGTGGCGTGCGCCGAGTACGGCCCGCTGGTCACCGCGTGCGGCCTCCAGGAGGGCGGCGGCGAGTTCGAGTTCGGCGTTGGCGGCGTCGACGCGCAGTTGGGCGGCTTTGACTCTTCCGCCGAGGTGGTACAGGTCAGTATCGGACAGGGCGAAGTTGGTGCGGACGTCTTCGAGGTCGGTCTCGAAGCGGACCACGTCGGTCTGGGCGCGGGCCACCCGCGTCCGAGCCTGCTCCACCGGGCCGGTCGGCTCGGGGCGGGAGGGGCCGGCCGGAGCCGTCGGTTCGGCCAGCACCGTCATGACCTGGACGTCTGGCCCCTGTTGGGTGTTCGGGGAGCCGTTCGCCGCGGTCAGGTCGTCGAAGGGCAGTCCGTACGGCGAAGGCGTCCAGTCGTCCGGTTTCACCCAGTTGTCGGGGACGAACTCGGCCTCCAGGAACCAGGACAGTCCCCCGTAGGGGTCGGGGCGCTCGCTGACCGCGTGGATGACGAACGTCGCGCCGCGCTTGACCAGGATCTCGTGCTCGTTGCCCAGTCCGTTGCTGACGGCGTTCTCGGCGTTGAACGCCGGATAGCCCTCCGGAATCCGGAACATGGTGTAGATCCTGCGGGCGGTGTACGCCGGATCGATGTTGACGGACGTCGACAGGTAGCCCGGTTCGGTGTGCACCCTGCCGACCAGGCTCCGCATGCCGTCCGGGTCGTTCACCGACACTCCGAGACGTTGGGCGAGGTCGCTGTTGGCGCCCCGGTAGACAACGATCGGCTCGGGGGTGCGGACGGTCCGGAAGACCGAGTCGAGGACTTCGACGGCCTTTCGCACGGTCGGGTGCGCCGCGGCCGGAGGCTGTCCGCTCTGCAGCGCCGTGTTGATGGGGTCACTGCCCTCGGCGCGGTAGAAGGCGATGTGACCCCGCTGCTCCGGGGTCAGCGGAGGAACGGGGAAGTCGCTGTTGAGCCAGGTGACGCCTTCCCGCTCGCTCGTGAACCACGGCCGCCCGCTGCGCATGCCGGGGGCGCCGCGTCCGGCTCCCCACTCCGGCAGCGGCGCCCAGCCTCCGGTGTTCCCCGGAGCGTCGGCTATGGGGAAGGCGATGGGGCTGGTGTCGCCGGTGACGCCGAGGGCGTGGCCCTGGAGGCGGGCGATGGTCTCGTAGCGGTCCAGGTCCTGGACGGCTCGAGTGTGCGCGTCGGCGAGTTCGGCTTCCAGGTGGGCGGTGTCGGACGGGCTGTTCGCCCTGGCGAGTTCGGTCTCCAGGCGGGCGACGTGTTCCCAACTGTCGCGGGTGGCGCGGAGCTGGGTGAGGGCGAGGTCGGTGAGGACGCGGGCCGAGGTCAGGGAGGGACGTCCCGTGGTCGGGGAATCGGTGCGCGTGGACTGCCCGGTCGGCGGCTGGACCGGAGCGGTGTCGGTCAGGACCGTGTAGACCTGGAGATCGGTGTCACTGTCGCTGTCGGAGTCGTCGCTGTTGTTGGTCTCCGTCGGATAGTGGGCGTCGGCGTCTCCGAGGGGGCGGGGCGTCCAGCCGTCCGGTCTCACCCAGTTGTCGGGGACGACCTCCGCCTCGACGAACCACAGGTCCCTCAGGTCGCCGCTCTCGGGCTGCACGGCCTGGCGCTCGTAGGCGGCGTGGATGACGAACGTGGTGTTGCGGCGGAGCAGGATCTCCATCTCCCCGGCGCCCTGTCGGGCGTACGGCAGCGCGCTGAGCGCGGGATAGCCCTTGGGGACCCGCAACATGAGGTAGACGTCGCGTTCGACGGGGGCGTGGGTGCCGAGCGCGGTGGACATGTAGGCGGGATCGGTGTGGACGGTGCCCACGAGTGCCTGCATGGCGGCGGGGTCGTCGACATCGCCACCGAGCTGGTTGACGAAGTCGGTGTTGACTCCGCGGTGGACGATGATGGCCTCGGGGAGCGGAAGGTGGTGAACCGCGCCTTCGAGACCCTCGACGATCGAGAAGAACTTCGCGGCCTCGTCGCTGGGGACACGGCCGTCGGAGCGCAGTGCGCTGTTGACCATGTCGAAGTCGTCCCCGGTGTACTGCTCGACCGCGTCCTTCTGCCCGGGGGTCAGGGACGGGGCGTCGGGACCGGTTTCGAGGTTGCTGACCGCCCAGGAGATGGCCGAGTAGTTGTTGTCGAAGCGGACAGCCGGGTGGTCCATGCCGACGCCGCCCGGCTCCTCCGGGGTGCCGTTCCAGGGATGGCGCGGAAGGTACTGGCGTACGTCGTTCTCGTAGTAGTAGGTGTCCCGTTCCTCGTTGACGTCGGCGGGAACGGTGACCCACCTGTGGGAGTGGGAGGCATCCGCTGCGGGGGGCGGAGAGCTGAGGTGGGTGAGGGCGGTGTGGAGTGCGCCCGAGTCGTGCCAGGTGGCCCATTGGGTCTGTGTGATCTGGGCCATCTGGTCGGGGGTGAGGGTGGTGCTGGTGTAGGGGGCGACGACCTCGGGCAGCGGCAGGCCGGTGATGTGGTGGTTGTGGTAGGCGGTGAACAGGGGCAGGATCGAGCGTTCGTTGAGGGACGGTAGCCGGTGGGGGGAGAGAGTCTGGACGATGGCGTGGCGGATGTGCTCGGGCAGGTCGGAGGGGAGCAGGGGACGGCTGCCGTTGTCGGGGGTGTCCGTGTCCGGGCGCGGGGACTCGGTCGCGTCCCAGTCGATCTCGGAGGCGCGGTCCTCCCACCCGTCCGGACCGGTCTCGGGTCGGTCGGCGGAGGCCGTGGGCTGCGGTGCGGTGACGGACTGCTCGTCCTCGGGGAGGTAGCCGGTGTGGGCGTCGCCGAGGGGGGAGGGTTCCCAGTCCTCGGAGGGTTCCCAGCCGTGGGGGACGATCTCGGCTTCGACGAACCAGATGTCCTGCGGTTCGGTGTTGCCGCTGCCGGGGCGGATGGCTTCGCGCTGGTAGGCGGCGTGGATGACAAAGCGGGTGTTGCGGGGGAGCAGGATCTCGCGTTCCTCGTCCTGGTACTCCGCGCCGTCCCTGACTGCCATGACATTGAACGCCGGGTGCCCCTGGGGGATGCGGAGCATGAGGTAGGCGTCGTAGTTGAGGGGGGAGTGGGTGCCCAGGGAGGTGGAGGAGTAGCTGGGTTCGTTGTGGACGGTGCCGACCAGGTTGTACATGGAGGCGGGGCTGTTGACGTCGCCTCCCAGTCCGGCGATGTAGTCGTTGCTCACTCCGCGGTGGACGATGAGGGGGACGGGCAGGGCCGAGCCTGGGAAGAGGCTGTCGAGGTCGGTGACGAGTTGGAGGAAGGTTTCGGTCTCGTCGGGGGCGACCTGTCCGTGGCGTAGGCCGGTTTTGACCAGGTCGTAGCCCTCGTCGGTGTATTCCTGGACTGCGGCTTCCTGGTCGCCGGTCAGGGGTGCGGGTGGGGTCAGGGTTTGGTTGGCCCAGGTGATGGCTGGGTCGTCGTCGGTGAAGCGCAGGGCGCGGGCCATGCCGGTGCCGCCGGGTTCCTGCGGGGTGCCGGTCCAGCGGGGAGCGGGGGCGAGCTGGTCGCGGATGTCATCCTCGCCCTGCAGTACCTCGCCGTCGGCCTCCGAGTCGGTCTCTGAACCGGTTTCGGAGTTGTCCATGGGGTCGGGGCTGTCGAGATTGCTGGCGCCCGTGTTCCAGTCGACGTGGAGCATGTTGACCTGGACGGTGGGGTTCTGCTGCCACTGGGCGAGGGCGGCGTCGGCGGCTGCCTGGACCTCCGGGGCGGGAGCGGTGTGGGTGGGGGCCGGTGTCGGGGTCTGCTGGCTGGTGTGGGTCTCGCCGGGGGCGGGTGGTGTGGTGTCGGTGGGGGGTTGGGGGAGGGGGCGGTGGGGGGTGCCGTCGGGGTTCCAGGTTCCTCCGTGGTCGGTGAAGGTTTGGCGGGCCTGGGCCAGGTCGGTGAGGGCGCGGTCGAGTTCGCGGGTGGCGCGGGTGAACTCTTCCTGGGCGGTGAGGGTGGCGGTGCGGTTGCCGCGTGCGGCGTCCAGGTGGGCGGCGGCGCGGTCGAGTTCGGCGTTGGCGGCGTCGACCCTGAGTTGGGCGGCCTCCACCTTTCCGCCGAGGTGGTACGGGTCGGTGTCCGCGAGCGCGAAGTTGGTGCGGGCGTCTTCGAGGTCGGTCTCGAAGCGGACCACGTCGGTCTGGGCGCGGGCCACCCGCACCCGCGCCTCGTCGGCCGCCGGGCCGCTCGGCTCGGAGCGGGAAGCGCCGACCGGAGTCGCGGGTTCGGTCAGCGCCATCATCACGATGAGGTTCGGGTTGTTCTGCCACCGCTCGAGGGCTTCGTCGACCGCCGAGGGGCTGGAGGAATCCTCGGGCGCTCCGGGGCCGGAGGCGTCGGCGGCCGGTCGCGAACCCTGCGCGGCGGACGCGGTGTGGTTGCCGAGTTCGGTCAGGGCGAACTCGAGCGCCCCGGACTCGCCCCAGTGGTACCAGACCGTCCTGAGGAAGACCCCGGGGTGGTATCCCTCCCCGACCATGTCGGCGGGGAAGGAGGAGACCACCTGATCCAGTGAATCGCGCAGGATCTTGTGGTCGTAGTAGGCCTCGAAAGCGTGTCGCGCCGCCTCGGAGGTGAGGGAGAGGGGGAGGGCGCCCGCGCTGAGTTCCCGCGTGATGGCGCCGCGCACCTCGGGAGGGACGTCGGACAGGCGGGGCAGGCGCGCGGGGGCGGCGCTCTGCGGAGCGGGGGTGTTCTTCGGTACGGGCACGTCGTCCAGTGCGGCCGGGGTCCAGCCCGCGGGGCGCTGCCAGCCGTCGGGCACGATCTCGGCCTGCACCAGCCAGCGGCCGTGCTGCCTGCGCACGTCGTGGATGACGTAGGTCGCCTCGCGCGGCAGCAGGATCTCCTGCTGCTCGGGGAACGGGGTGTCGCGCACGTCCATCACGTTCAGCGCGGGATATCCCCGGGGCACCGCGAGCATGACGGTGATCGGCCGGTTGGGGAAGAACAGGCTGTCCGCCGAGATCGACGCCGACTGGTAGGCGGAGTCGGTGACGGTCCGGCCGACCAGGGCGTTCATGCTGGCCTCGTCGTTGGGGTCGCCGCCCAGTTCGGGCAGTCCCTTGAGAGTGCGGTAGACGACGAGCGACTCGGGAGCCGAGGACCTGTGCAGCACCCGGTCCACGCCCTCGACCGTCCTCTGCGTGTCGGTGAGGCGCTCCGGGGGCAGGTCGGTGAGTTCGCCGCGCATCATCGCGTTGATGTAGCCGCCGTGCAGCGCGTACTCGATGACGGCGTGGTGTTCGTCATCGGCCAGGTCGGGGACGGCGAAATGCTGCCGCGCCCATTCCCGCGCCTCGGCGTCGGTGGTGAACCTCCGGCCCGCTCCCATACCCGGTGTCGGGGCCGCGGCGTCGCCCCATCCCCGGGCTGCGGACAGAGGGGCGGACCACACGGGAGGAGCGTCGGTCTCGGGACCGCTCGGTGGAACCGGTACGGCGGTGGGCTCGGTCCGGTCCGGGAGGACCCGCTCCCTGAACCTGCGCCCGAAGCTCCTCAGGGACTCGCGGACGGGGAAGGCGACGTAATCGGTGGGAGTGAAGTTCCTGAGGGCGCTGGTCGCCAGGGCGTCGGCGAGGTCGCTCACGAATTCGGCTCTGAGCGCCTCGCCCCGGGCCTCGGCGAGTTCCTGTTCCAGGCGGCCGCGGTCGGGGTCGGTGGCGGTGCTGAGTTCGCTCTCCAGCCGGGAGACCTCCTGCCAGGCGCCGCGGGTGTCACGGAGGCGGGCGAGGGAGATCTCGTTGAGTCGGCGGACCGTGTCCAGGGACGGGCGCGGGCGGCCGTCCCGGTCGGAGTCCGGAGCCGCCGGTTCGGTCCGCGCCATCATGACCTGGGCGGAGGAGTTCTGCTGCCGGTCCTCCAGCGCGGTCTCGGCCGCGGTCTCGGCCTGCGGGGAAGCGGTGTCTTCCTCGGGGAGGCGTGAGGGAACGGCGGACTCGGTGGACAGCGCCGTGGTCGGCTGGGAGGGGTTCAGAATCCGGCCGAACAGGGACGGCATCGCGGTGGGCCGGTTCTGGGTGGTGCGTGTTCCGGAGTTGGTGGGCTGCGGTGTGGTGGGTTGGTTCTGGGGCGGGGTGTCCGGGGTGTCGCTGGTCCCGGTGGTGGCGGGCTGGTCCTGGGTCGGGGTGTCCGGGGTGGTGGCGCGTGTTCCGGGGCTGGCGGGCCGAGGCGTCAGTGTGCCCTCGGATGCGGGCGGCGTCTGGTCGTCGTGGCCGTCGTGGTCGCCGCGGGTGGCCGCGCCGGGTTCGCCGGTGCGCTGACGGGCCTTCTGCCAGGCGTCCCGCCAGGCGGTGAACTTCTCCTCGAACGCGGCCTTGGCCCTGTCGTACTCCTGCTGCTGCCGCTCGTACGCGACGCGGACGTCCTGGTCGTCGGGGTCGCGGGCGAGGCTGTCGACGAGGGGGAGGAGCGCGGCGCGCTTGCTGTAGTAGTCCTTCTCGGCGTCGGCGAGTTCCTGCTGCGCCTTGGCGACGCCGTCCCAGGCCCCGCTGTCGACGCGGTCGCCGTCGAGCAGGCCGAGAGTGCGGGCCTGGTTCTCGCTGATCCAGGCGGTGATGGCGCTGTCGGTCTCGGCGAACCCGCGGGTGGGGGTGCGGCCGATGCCGGGGATGTGGGTGTGCGGGTTCTCGGCGGCGACGATCCAGCTCGTGGGGACCCGGACGAGGTAGCTGCGCTTACCGGTGGGATCGGGGCCGGGACGGCCGGGGTCGCTGTCGACGTGGCCGTCGGTGCGGGCGGTGCTGTCGCCACCGGCGGTGGCGACAGCGGGCACGCCGACGAAGACGGCACCGGGAGAGGTGCTGGTGGCGGAGTCGGCGGCGGTGCCTTCGGGGGGGCTCTCGGCGAGCCAGGCGGCGGGACGGACGCTGATGTTGGCGTTGGTGCCGGAGGAGTCGGCGACGGTGGTCAGGTGGAGGCTGCCGCTGCCGCGGGAACTGGTGTTGGTGGCGTCGACGGCGACGTCGACGATGGCGGCCCGGTCGAAGTGGGGGATGGCGCCGAGGCGCCACCGGGTGCGGCCGATGTCGAGGAGAGCGGCGCCGTCGGGGACGGAGGGGTCGGCGGCGTCGTGGAACAGGACCTTCAGGGACGCATCGTTGAGGTTGACGGTGACGGGGTCGTTGTTGGGATCGATCCCGGTCTTCCTGACGGCGTAGGACTTGGCGTTCCGCACGTCGTCGGCGGTGAGGTCGCCGGTGTGCCGCCAGCCGTGGGCCCTGGCGAGGGCCACGTACGCGGCGTCCTGGACGGAGTGCCCCTTGTCCTGGACGGTCAGCGGCGCGACGTCCACGTGCGGGCGGGCGGTGGCGCCGTCGCGCCGCGCTCCTCCCTCTGCGTCGCCGCGCTGAGCCGCGTCCTGCTGGTCCGCGCCGCGCTGGTCCCGGTCCTGGGGCCGGGGACGGCCACGCCAGTCGCGGACCGCGCCGTCCAACTGCCCGGGGTCGGCCGCCAGCCGCGGCATGGGGGCCTGCTCGGCGCTGTCCGGAGCCTGTTCGGCTTCGGCGTTCCGCTCTGCGTCGGCCGTCTCCGCGTCGACCTGGTCGACGAGGTCGAGGTAGGCGGCGGGGAAGGCTTCCTTGACGGTGGAGTGATCGCCTTCGACGGTGAAGGTGCGCGAACCGTAGGTGATGGTGAGACGGATGTGGGCGGGAGTCTCGGTGACGGCGTAGGGACCGTTGATCGCGGTGGTCCAGGAGGCGTCACCGGTGGTTGCGGTAATGCTCTTGTGGGCGGTGCCGGTGGTCATGCCCGCGGTGAGAGCGGGGGAGACGTTGACAAGACGCGGGCGGGGAAGCTCGGAGGGAAGGTCGCGGGGCTCGTCTCCTCGGGGCAGCGGGGTGGGCATATGCGAGAGGAACTCGGCGCGGGTGCCCAGGGTGGTGCCGGTGCTGCTGATGGCGTCGTGCTCGGTGGACACGGAGTGGTCGTGTTCGAAGGTCCCGCTGCCGCCGAGCTGGACGACTCTGGGAGGCTGGCGTACGGCCTCGATGGTGACGGTGCCGTGGCGGATCTGCCCCTTCAGCTCACCGCGGAAGGACCCGGAGGCCCGCTCCCCGTTCGGTCCGGTCTGCTCGGGGTGGCGGGAGAAGCGGTTGTGCCGGGCCCGCAGCTTGACGGAGACGGTACTGGGATCGTCGGTGCTGCGGGCGAGCTGGGCGGTGATCTGGTTGAGAACCGACTCGCGGCTGTGGCCGGTGAGTTCGTAGTTGTCCTCGCGCAGCCGCTCGGCCAGCCGCACGCCGGTCGAGTCCTGGGACTGCGCCTGCCGGGCGGTGCGCGCGTCGGCGTCCTGCCCCGGGGCGGGCGTGCGCGGAACGGTGGCGAGGTGGTGGCCCTGGTCCTCGAAACCGGGGCGGATCCGGAACCGGTCGGGGCCGAGCTCTGGGTTGGCCTGGGGGACGGGGTGGCCGGTGTCGGGATCGATGCGGTCGTTGACCAGGCCCGCGTCGTAGAGGGCGTGGAGGGGCGCGAATCCGAACTCGGCGCGGGGAACGGTGGTCTGGGTGCCGCTGTAGTGCTCGTCCCGGGGGGAGCGCGGCACGTTGACCATGAAGTCGTACTCGTCGCGGACCTCGGCGGTCTCGGTCAGGCGAAGGTCAGCGGTGTAGGGGCGGACCCCGCCCTGGGGTTTGAAGCTGGTCTTCTGACTGAAGGCGGCGGTGTCGGCGATGCCGGAGATCCAGCGCTTCGCGGCGGTCAGCGGGTTCCAGCCGAACCAGAAGGAGGGGGCGTTGGCGGTGTTGCTGGTGGTGCGGCCCGGGGTGGGGTTGTCGGGGTCCTCCTTGAGGCCGCGTGCGGAGGGATTGGGGTTGCCGACGACGCGGGCCTCGACGTCACCGGAGAGGAAGTGTCCTCTGACAGTGCTGCGGGTGATGCCGGTGCTGCGCGTGTGACTGGTCTTGAAGTCGCTGTCCGGCAGGATGTCGTGGAAGGTGACGTCGGTGCGGTCGGCGTGCAGGACGGTGGTGTGGCGGCCGCTGAAGAAGAAGTCGCGCATCCAGTTGCGGGTGCGGTAGCCGGGGTTGGAATCCAGGGCGTGGGTGTGCCCGGCGAGTGTCTCGCGGCCGAACAGAGTGGTGAAGAAGTCGTGCCCGGCGGGACGCTTGAGGAAGTTCTGCAGGCCGGGGGCGTTCCGCAGCAGTCCGTAGAGGCGCTGGCGCAGCGTGGAGTCACCCGCGCGGGCGCTGATGCCCTCGGTCGCCGTCGGCAGCGTGTCCAGGACGGCGGCCTCGTGTGACTGGTCGTTCCCTCCACGCGGGGCGCCGGGCTGCCGTGCCGCGATCGGTGGTCGGGCGCCGTTCACGATGCCTCGGGCCTGCTCGGCGGACAGCAGGGTGGAGGTCCGCTCGGCGGCGCCCCGGTCGCCGGAGCCCTCGTCGGCGAGGTCGGGCCCGGTGCGGCCGGGATCGGCCGGGGCGGGGGTCTCCAGTTCGATGCGGCCGGTGAGTTGGATGGGGTTGCCGTCGGCGTCGGTGAGCAGGTTGACGCGGTAGCCGTCGTAGTCGGGACGGTCCTGGGTGACGGTGGTCCTGACGTCCGCGGGCAGGTCGTCGGTCTTGCGGAACTTGCCCATCTCGGCGTGGAACCGGAGCTTGTAGCGCCAGATGTCGGTGTCGCCCTTGTGGGTGAAGGAACCCGAGGTCTTGACGGTGGCGTCGGTCTCCAGACCACGCGAGGTCATGCGCTGGTACTGGCCGCGGAAGCCGCCCCCCGCCTGGAAGCGAGCCATCCAACGGGCGTCCACGTTGGGCATGTCGCGGAACATGGTGCGCACGCGGAGACCGATGCGGTTGAGGCGCTCGTGCTCCTCGGCCCTGCGGTGGCTCGCGCTGCCGTCGGTGCTGGTGGCGGTGTGGTTCTTGGTGACGGTTCCGCCGAACTCGCGTCCGCTGGGGGTGGCGCGCAGGCGGACGGTGATGTAGTCGGGACGGAACCAGCCCTCCCTGTTCTCCGGGTCGACGAGGGCGGTCTCGATGAGGTGCACGTCGATGCCGTCGCTGGTCCACTCGTCGACGAGGCCGGTGAGGTTGGTCTCGGAGATCTGCTCCAGGATCCGGGCGGTGTTGTAGAGGGCGATCTCGTGGTCGCGGCGGAAGTGGTTCTCGCGGGAGAAGAACCGGCCGCTGTGGTCGACCTGGCCGGGAGGCCGCCTCGCGTACTCGGAGCGGGCGCGGGCGATGTCGGGGATGACCAGACCGGGGTACTGGCGGGCGATCCCGGTGAGCACCTGCTGGGCGTAGGCGTCGATGACCGTCCGCGGCGGGCTGTCGGCCCGGGGAGCGGTGTCGGGGGCCGCGGCGGAGTCCCGTGCGGTCGGGGCGGCGGGGCTCCAGGTGGTGTACTGGCTGCCGTCCTCCCAGGTGACTCCGCGGACCGTGGTGCCGCCGAAGTGGTCGGGGCGGTCCTCGCCGAGATGGCTGTAGACCGGGGCGTGGTCGCCCCGGGACCGGGCGTCGGGAGTGGCAAGGTCGGGGTCCCGCAGCAGGCGGGCGTCGTCGACGCCGAGGATCTCGATGCTCTGGCCGGTGAACCTGTGGGGCGTGTCCTCGCCGTCGAACTGCAGGTAGAAGTTGCGGTTGACGGCGTACATGGCGGCGTCTTCGGTGTGCGTGACACGTCCGACACCGCCCTTGTCGACCCGCACGGTCCCGATGGCGCGTTCGCGGTCGTGCCGGTAGTCGGCCAGGGGCAGTTCCGTGCGCATCTGGCTGTTGAACGCCTGGAGGACGAATCCGCCGCCGAATCCCCCGGCGACGGAGTCGGAACGCAGGAAGGTGTTCTCCACCTCCTTGCTGGAGCTGACGGTGTGCTCCAGGCCCAGACCGGCGGGCACGTCGGGGATGCGGGTGAGTTCGGTGGGCACCGACCACATCTTGACCAGGCGCTCGTGCCCGGCGTTGTCCCTGACCTCAAGGTAGATGGGGCCCTTGGTCATGGCCTTGAGGTTGTCGCGCACCGAGTCGTCCGACAGCATGTGGCGGATCTCGGCCGCTTCGTGCCCGTGGGGCCAGGCGGTCTTCCTGCGGCGCAGGAAGTTCGGCAGCACCGTGTCCTTGGCGCGTTGGAACCAGTTCCGGGGGCGCGGATCGCTCAGGTGGTCCACCACCCACTCCGCCATCGTCCGTCGGCCGCCGCGCCGACCCCCCGTGCCCTGTCCGTCCTCCTGAGCCTGACCGGTGTCTTCGGCGGCGTAGACGCCGTTGACGGCTGCCGGGTGACCGTTGCCCACGCGGATGCCCGCGTTGCCGCCCGCGACCGCGTCCGGCGCGGGCTCGGTGGTGTCGAAGGGGTCGCGCAGCCGGATGTGGTCGGGGGCCTCGGAGGAGCGCTCTCCCAACTCCACCGTCAGACTCAGGCCCCTGGGCACCTCGAACACCGCGGGGCCGGTCAGCTCCACGTCCTGCGCCTCGGCGCCCGCCTGCTCCGAAGCCCGGTCGCGCGGCTGGGAGTCGGGACCGAGAGTGAGTTCGGCGCGCAGGTCGGTGAAGTACTCCACGGCCCTGCCGCTGACACTGGCGCTGCTCGCCATGGCCGCGTCGCGGCCGATGACCTCGCTGGCGCTGGGCTGGTTGACCGAGCCCAGCGCGGTGAAGGTGATGGCCGGGCCCAAGCTCGCGGGCAGCGGGATGGGGAACAGCGGGTTGACGTAGACGGTGCCGCCGAAGCCCCGGTGCGCGTTCTCACCGCGGGTGTCCTGGTGGATCAGGGGCCTGCCCGCGGAGTCGGAGTTGGACAGGCCCGGAGTCGAGTCGTCGTCCTTGGGGAGGTCTCCCGTGCGCCGCCAGTCGTTGCTCCGCGAGCCGAGACGCAGGGTCGCGGTCCGGTCTCCCACCGTCACGGAGTGGCCGCCGTGGCTGAAGAAGGGGTACGGGTTCCTGGCGAACTCGGCGGCGAACGCGTCGCGGAACCCCTCGGGCAGGTGCTGGGCCAGTCCCTCCAGTACGCCGTCGAACCCTCGTCCGCCCTCGGAGCCGGGCACGGTCAACCCGATCCGCTGGGTCTCCAGGAGTTCGCTGCCGAGCAGGTGGTCCAGTTGCCGCGAGTAGGTGTCGAGGTCGTCCTCGCGACTCCTGCCGGACTCCCGCTCCATCCTCGCGACGTCCGCTTCCAACCGCGGAACGTCGCTGTCGCTGGTCTCCTTGAATACGCCGGCCCTCTGCTCGTCACCGACGAAGACGTTGGCCCGTTCGGCGTCCGCGATGAGTTCCGCCCGGGCCTCCTTCTGGGCGTGCTCCAGGTTCCGCTCCGCCTCCTCGACGGCGCGGAGGCGGTCGGCGTACGCGGTCTCGGCCGCCGTGGCGGCCTCCTCCAGAGCGCGGACCTGCTCGTCGGGGACGCGGGTGGTCTCCCCCTCCGGTTCGACCGTGGTCTCGGTCCGGACGGTGTCCCCGGGAGGCGTTCGGAGTTCCTGCTCCAGGAGTTGCAGCCGCTTCCGCTGCTCGTCGGCCTCCTGCTTCTTCTCCCGCGCCTTCTCGGCGGCTTCGTCGCGGGCGTCGCGTGCCTGGCGGGCGGCCTGCTCGGCCGCGTCCCTGACCGACTCCAGGTGCGCCAGCCGCGCCGTCCGCAGGTTTCCTCGGGCGTCCAGCAGGTCGTGACCGACGGTCGCGGTGTTCTGGAGGGCCGCACCGTAGTCCCGCTCGATCCGGGCCCGGTCGAGTTGGTCCCGCGTCCAGTTGCGCAGGTCCCGCTCCATCGTCTGCTGCGCGGTCCGCGCCTCCTGCTCAGCTCTGGCCACGGCGCGCTCCCGCGCGGAGGCGGTCTCCGTGGCGGCTGCCCGGTCGCGGCGGGCCGCCGCGGAGTCCCGGTCCGCTGCGGCCAGGTCGGCCTGGTGGGTCCGCAGGTCCTCGTCGCGGGTCCTAACGGCCTGGTCCAGGGCCTGCGTGTGCCGCTCGACCAGGGCCTGCGCCTCCTGTTCGAGCCGGGCGGCGCGCTCGCTGTCCGTTTCGGTCGGGGGAGCGGGCTGTTCTCCCGTTTCGGTCGGGGGAGCGGGCTGTTCTCCCGTTTCGGTCGGGGGAGCGGGCTGTTCTCCCGTTTCGGTCGGGGGAGCGGGCTGTTCTCCCGTTTCGGTCGGGGGAGCGGGCTGTTCTCCCGTTTCGGTCGGGGGAGCGGGCTGGCCTTCCGTTTCGGTCGGGGGAGCGGGCTGTTCTCCCGTTTCGATCGGGGGAGCGGGCTGGCCTTCCGTCTCGGGGGCGCCGGTCCGGTCAGCGTTCGCGCGGATCTCGGCGGCCTGGTCCCGTAGGGTCTGGGCGTCCTGCCGCGCCTGGTCCAACGCGGCCTGGGCCTCCTGGACGGCCCGCTCGGAGGCTTCCGCGCGGTTCCTGGACGCCTCGGCCTGCTGGCGGGACTGGGCGGCCCGATGGTCGGAGTTCTGCGCTCGCTGCTCGGCCTGCTCGACCCTGTTCTGCCACTCCGACCGTGTCGTGGCAGCACTGGCCGCAGCCTTGTCGTAGGCGGCCCTGGACTTGTCGTAGGCCGTCTTGGAGTCGTTCTCCCGGGTCTGCGCGGCCTCCCACCGGGCCTGCTCGGCCTGGCTCCGTCGCTGCGCCTCGTCGAACCTGCCCTGCTGCTCCGCGACTGCCCGCTCGTGGCTTCGGAGGGCCTCCGACGTCGGATCGGTGGTCACGGGGGTGGGCTCCGGCGGCGTGTTCGTCTCCGAGACGGGGGCCGAGGCGTCGTGCCCGGTCTCGGGCGTCTGTTCGGCGGCTCCCCCCAGCTCCGGAGTATCGGAGGCCGCGGCGACCGTTTCGTTGGCCGGAGAGAGATCGGAGGTACCGGAGGAGGTCCGGTCCACGACGGGCTCCGTTGCCGTGGGACTCTCCTGGGAGACCGCTGCGGAGGGCTGCGAAGCCTGGGAGGAGACCGTCCGTCCGGCCTCCGTCCCGGTGGGGGCCGGGGTTTCGGTGGAGGAGGGCGGCCGGTCGGCTTGAGAGGAGACCGTCTGCGGAGCCTGCTGCGAGGACCGGTTGGCCGGAGCGGCCGTCCGGTTGGGTGTGCTGTCGTTGGCGGACGGAGCGGTGCCGGCGGACCGGTTCTGCTGCTGTGTGCCTTCGGTGGTTCGGGAGTCGACTGTGGTGGTGGTTGGTGTGGGTGCGCTGGTGATCGGGGAGGAGGCGCCGGGGATCAGGGTGGTGTCGGATGTCGGGGTGGTGGTGCTCTGTTCGGAGTCAAGGGTGATGTCGTAGACGGCGAAGGCGGTGAGGGGTGGGGGGGTGGGGATGGTCAGGTTGCCGAAGGAGTCGATGCCGTTGAAGTGGGCGGTGCGCAGGGAGTTGATGAACTCTTCGGCGGCTGCTCTGTTGCGGGCCGCGTTGTCGGTGTTGTTGGTCCTGGTCCCGGTGTCTTCGGTGGTGTCGGGGGTGGTGGTCCGGATGTCGGGGGTGGTGATGGTGAGGTCGGGTGCGGTGACGGTGGGGTCGGCGGTGCTGCCGGTGTCGGTGAGGTCGGCGGTGTTCGGCCCCGTGGCGGTTTTCTGGGTGGGGGAGGTGGCCGGGGGTGTGGCGGTGCCCGGCTTGTCGGTGGGGTCGCTTTTTTCGGTGGGGGTGTTGGGTGGGGGTGGGAGGGTGATGTCTCCCATGTTTTTGAGGGTGTCGATGGTTGTGAGGCCGCCGAGGGTGGCGAGGTTTTGCAGGGCTGCGGTGGAGGCTCCGGCGACGGCGGACATGCCGGAGGCTTCCCAGCCTTTGTCGGTGAAGAGGAGGTTGGTGAGTCCTTCGCCGACGTAGCCCTCGATGGCGCCGGTGCCGGCGGCGAGTCCGGCGTCGCGGAAGCGGTGGGCCCAGGTGGTGCCGTAGGTGTCGAGGGTGGTGGTGAGGGCGTCGGGGATGTTGTGGGAGAGGTGGTTGCGGAGGCCGGGGGGCAGGTTGGTGGTGGTGAGGGCGTCGTCGAGGCTGGTGCGGAGGTGGGGGGTGCCCCAGTTCTTGGTGAAGGTGTGGGCGTAGGTGTCGCCGATGGTGCGGGCCTGGTGGGCGCCGAGGGTGGTGCCGAGGTGTTTTTCGAAGAGGTTGGCGAGGTCGTCGCGGAACTGTTGGGCGGTTTTGGGGTTGAGCCAGCCGGTGTCGTTGCGCCAGGGGGCGAGGAGTTCGTTGCTGTTGTTGCTCAGGAGGGTGGACAGGTCCTGGTGGAAGTCGGGGCCGAGGTCGGGGTCGCCGTCGGGTGTGGGTGTGGTGTCGGGTGTGGGTGTGGGGTTGGGGACGGTGTCGGGGGTGGGGTTGGTGGTGGGGGTGGGGTCGGGTCGGTAGGGCGGGGGTGGGTCGGTGATGTCTTTGTAGGCGGGGGGTGGGTCGAGTTTGGGGAGGTTGTTGAGGTTCTTGGTGAGGATGCCGGTGAGTTCTTTGCTGATGAAGGCGTCGATGCCGGTGGTGAGGGCGGCGGAGATGAGGCCTTCGATGAGGGCTCCGGCGGCGGCCATGCGGGTGAGTTCTTTGTCCCACTCGTCGCGGTTGCCCTGGTCCTGCTGGATGCGTTGGATGAGCAGGTCCATGGTGACGCCGAAGAACTGGGCGATGAAGAGGTTGCCCAGGAGGGTCCAGGTGAGCCAGTTGAGGATGCGGCGGATGGCCTGGTGGCGGATGAATTTGAAGAAGGCGATCCAGGTGAGGGAGGCGCCGAAGGTCCATTGGGCCATGGCGATGGCCCAGGCGATCTCGATGGCCAGTTGGATGAGTTGGCCGATGATCATCCATTTGGCGTATTCGACCTGGTTGGCGGCGTTGCGGGCGTATTTTTCGATGTCGGCGGCGAGTTGGGCGGCTTTGCCGACGTAGTTGCGTTCTCCTGCGGTGAATTGTTCGAGGGATTTCTCGAAGTATTCGGTGGCGTGGCCGTCGAAGGTGACGCTGACTTTGCGGCGGAGGACGATGATGAGTTCGGGGAGTTCGGTGTCGAGGATGTGGCGGGTGACGGAGTAGACGTCGCCGAGTACGCGGAGTTTGTCCTCGTCGGCGCTGGGCCATTTGGTTCCGGTCAGGCCGTAGAACAGGTCCCGCAACTCGTCCGGCAACTCCATACCCATGAACCACTACCTCACCTTCGACCGCTGGAACCGCTGCCGCTGCCGCTGTCGGAGCCGTTGAATCCGGAACGCAACGAGTTGCTGTTCTCGACCGCGATCTCTTCGGCGGCGTGGAAGGACTTCGCGGTCGCGATCGTGTTCTCGGCCGTGTGCGTGAACGCCTCCACCAATGTCACGCCCAGTTCGTCGAGCATCTCGATCATGGGGACGAGGTCCTTCTCGGCCGCTTGTGCTATCTCGTCCCCCTCGCCCCAGGGCCTCCCCAGGGCTTCCCGCTGGATCCTGAGGTTCGCGAACGTCTTCCGGGTGAGGTCGGCGGGTTCGTACAGTGCCGCCGCCACCCGGGCCATCTCACCGGGAGAGACCTTGAGTCTCTCCTGCTCCGCTGCCATGTCTGATTCCTTCTCCTGTCGGGGATGCTGTCATCCGTGGGTTCGTTTTCGGGGCCCCTCTCCTGACGAGCCCGAACGGTGGCACGGAAAGGAGTTCCCGAGTCACGACCTGACCGGATCACCGAAGTCTGTCAGTCGTCGGACTCGTCTGAGGACTCGTCGTCGGAATCCCTGTCGGAGTCGTCTTCCGAGCTTCCTTCCGATCCGCTCCCACTCCCACTCCCGTACGAGTTCGTCGAGCCTCCGGAGCCGAAGATCATAGCGAGCTGCTGGGCGTCGAGTTTCTGGTCCTCCTCCAGCATGAGGAATTCCACGGCCGTTTCGGTGAGGTTGTCCGAGATCGTGATCATCTCCTTCTCGATGGAGACGAGGATTCCGTAGATCTCGCTGAGCCTGAGATTCACCTTCGTAGCGAGGTCCGCCGCAGGTTCGAGAATCGCGCCGTTTCCAAGAAGGATGTGGTCCTTCTTGGTGTCCTCGTACTCGCTCATATCCTCAAGGGCCGTTCCGACCTTGTTCTTGATGTTGGCCACGAAGGTCTCGTTGAACTCCTTGACCTGGGAGAAGTCGATCTTGACGACTTCTCCTTCGCTTCTTCCGTTGGAGCCGTCGCCCGATCCCTTGTCGTCGCCCTCGCCGTCTTTTCCGTCCTTGTCGTCTCCCTTGTCGTCGCCCTCGCCGTCTTTTCCGTCCTTGTCGTCTCCCTTGTCGTCGCCCTCGCCGTCTTTTCCGTCCTTGTCGTCTCCCTTGTCGTCCTCCTCGCCGTCTTTTCCGTCCTTGTCGTCTCCCTTGTCGTCCTCCTCGCCTTCTTTGTTGTCTCCTTCGCTTCTTCCGATGGAGCCGCCGCCCGATCCCTTGTCGTCGCCCTCGCCGGCCTTGTTGTCCGGTTCTTCCTCGCCCTGGGTTCCGTCTCCGCCGTTGGCGACGAACTGGGTGGCGGGGGTGTGCGGAAACGGGGTCCCGGAGTTGCCGTTCGAGCTTCCGGAGTGGGTCCCCCGCTCGTTCGGTGAAACGGTGACCTTACCGGTCTCAGGATCGACCTCGACCTGTCCGTCACCGGCTTCGACTCCGACCGCTCCTTCCGTGGGATTGGCGGTGACGGTCCCTTCGGGGCGTTTGACCGTGACCATACCGGTTTCGGGGTCGACGGTGACCAGGGCGTCGCCGGGCCCCAGGTCGACGTCCCCATCCCCGCTGTCTCCCGGCTCGGAACCGGTCTTCAGGTCTTCGGGGTCACCGATGGTGAGCAGGCCGGTGTCCGGATCGATCGCCACGGGACCGTCCCCCGAGTCGAGGGTGACCTCACCGGTGGTCGGATCGATGGACACCGTACCGTCGGCGTGATCGACGGTGATCTTGCCGGTGTCGGGATCGATGGTGATCCGGCCGGTTGTATCACCGGGCTCGTTGCCCTCGGGAGTGATCGTGACCCGCCCGGTTTCGGGATCGATCGCGACCTTCCCGTTGCCCGGATCGAGGGAGACCTTGCCGTCACCGTGATCGAGATCGACTCTGCCGGTTTCGGGGTCGATGGTGACCCGGCCGGTTCCCGGAGCCGCCTCCGTCACGGTCTGGGGGACGCTTTCGGTTTGGGGGCGGAGGAGGTTGGTGCCGGTTTCGGTGGGGGTGTCGGCTTTCGGGGTGTTGCCGGTGTCAGTACCGGTTTCGGTGGGGGTGTCGGTCTGGGGGACGCTTTCGGTCTGGGGGCGGAGGGGGGTGGTGCTGGCGGGGGTGTTGGTCTGGGGGACGTTTTCGGTTTGGGGGCGGAGGAGGTTGGTGCCGGTTTCGGTGGGGGTGTCGGCCTTCGGGGCGTTGCCGGTGTCGGTGCCGGTTTCGATGGGGGTGTTGGTCTGGGGGACGTTTTCGGTTTGGGGGCGGAGGAGGTTGGTGCCGGTTTCGGTGGGGGTGTCGGCTTTCGGGGTGTTGCCGGTGTCGGTGCCGGTTTCGGTGGGGGTGTTGGTCTGGGGGACGTTTTCGGTTTGGGGGCGGAGGGGGGCGGTGCTGGTGGGGGTGTCGGTCTGGGGGACGCTTTCGGTCTGGGGGCGGAGGGGGGCGGTGCTGGCGGGGATGTTGGTCTGGGGGACGCTTTCGGTCTGGGGGCGGAGGAGGTTGGTGCCGGTGTCGGTGTCGGTGGGGGTGTTGGCCTTCGGGGCGTTGTCGGTGCCGCCGGGAGTATGGGGCCGGGAGAGATCGTTGCCCGTGCCCGCGTCGGTCCCGGTGTCGGTGTCCTGCTGTTCGCTCGGTGAGGTGCCTCCGCCCGCTTCCTCACCGTGCCCGTTGCCGGAGTAGGTGACGGTGATGTCACCGGTCTCGGGATCGAAACTGATCTGGCCGTCGCCCAGTTCGACGCTGACCGCGCCGCTGTCGGGATTGATGCCGATCCTGCCGTTGGCGTGGTCGAGGGTGATCAGGCCGGTCTCCGGGGCAACGGTGACCAGGGCGTCACCCGGTTCGAGGCCGAGTCGCTCACTCCCGGAACCGTCTTCCGAACCGGAGGGCTGCTCCTCGAAGGAGCCGACGGTGAGCAGGCCGGTGTCGGGATCGATCGAGAGCGGGGAGTCGCCGGGGTCGAGGTTGATCTCGCCGGTGGTTGGGTCGAGGGTGACCGTGCCGCCCTCGTAGCCGATGGTGACCAGGCCGGTCTCGGGATCGACCGTGATCTGACCGGGAGGAGCGGACTCGGCCGTGGCCGACCCCACCGACGTGTCCTCTTCGGAGGCATCGGGAACGGCGGTGACCTCACCGGTCTCGGAGTCGACGTCGACCGTTCCGGGTCCGGGGTCGAGCGAGACGGTCCCGTTGTCGTGCTCGACGGTGACCTCGCCGGTCTCGGGGTCGACCCGGACCTGTTCTCCCGGAGATTCGGTCTCTCCGCCCCCGCCACCGGATTTCACCGGAACCGCTGGCTGACCGGGGGTGGAGGCCGCGATCAACGATTCGGGCTCGCCTCTGTACTCCCCAGCCGGAACGGTCCCCTGAGCCGGATGCAGGGCTCTGGCGAAGATCGAAGCCGTGTCCATGCCCTCGACGGTCGGGGACGAGGAGAACTGCCTGGGCTCCAGGCTGTACGGGTTCTCCTTCACCGTCCCCGGGGCCGGCTCCCAGTCGTTGCCCCCTCCGCCGCCGCCACCGGCCGTGTCGCTTCCGCCCTGCTGGCCGCCGGTCGACCTGACCACCTGCTTGTTCGGGTACGGCTTGAAGGCGCCGCCCTGCTCGACCTCGACCACCGCGACGGGCTCGATCGGTTCGGTCTCCAGCACGTTCGCTCTGACCAGACCGGTGTCCGAGTCGACGGCCACCTCGCGGCCGCCGGTGTCCAGCACGACGATTCCCCCGCCGTGGTCGATACGGGCCAGGCCGGTCTCCGGATCGAAGTCGACAGAGGAGGCGGCGACAGGCCCCACACCGGACACCGTTCGGAGGACGTTGCGGGAGGCTTCCGCCCCCTCGCCGTCCGACGACTGCGGGACAGGGGGAATCCGGCTGTCGGTCATGGTCGGCTCCTTGACTGTCTACGGGCTACAGGTGATCGCTGTCACCGGGCGCGTTCATGCCCGGAAGGAAGGGAAGATCGAACTTGCCGAGCATCTGACTCGGGTTGAACCGGCCGCTCATGACCTCGTTGAGGTCGATCCCCTCGGGGGCGAACTGCCCGTAGACCTTCGCCACGCGTGCGGCCATCTGGTCGCGCGCGCGTTCGACCACGTCCATGATCGCCGTCGCGAGTTCCGCGGGAGCCATCTGCCGGTACTTCTGAGTGTGGAACTTCAGCTCAGTCAGTTCCCCCCTGACGTTCACCTTCGCGCCCACCAGGCGATCCTTGGACACGGCCTCTTCTGTTGCCGACTCCAGGCTTGCGCTTGCCCGCTCGAACTCCTCCATCTTCCTGCGAAGTTGTGCGAGAGCCTGTTCCGCCTGCTCGGGAATCGATGTGCTCACGGATGCTTCCCTTCTTCTCCTCACCGGGCGTCGGGCGGCCGAGAACGGACTTCCGGTCCCTGCCGGAGGTTCCCCAGACACGTTCGTCCTCGGACAACCACGTCGAGCGGTTGCGTTCCTGGTTGTTCTGGTTGCCCGCCACCGGAGGCATCATCGGCGGCATGCCGCCCATGCCCGGCTGGGCTCCCGCACCGGCGCCACCGGGAGCCCCCGGGACGACGGTCGAGGAGGGCGGAGGGACCATGAATCCGCCGCTGCCGGCGGACCCGGCCGCACGGTTCAGCGTCTCGGGGGTCGTGAACAGCGACGAGCGGTCGCCCGCACCGGAACCGCTGTCCGCACCGCTCGGAATACTGATGCCGGAACCACTTCCCGGACCCACCGTCGAGTACGACGGGGTCGGGAGGCCGCTCCCTGATCCGCCGCTCCCGCCGTAGTTGGGAGTCTCCAGTGGAGGAAGGTCGTAGTCGGGCAGCCCGTTGAGCCCGCCGGTGCCGGGGCCGCCGGTGGTGATGGGCCGACCGGTCTCGGGATCGACGGGCAGGCCGGTGATCGGATCCACCGGATAGGGCTTGCCCGTATCCGGGTCCAGGGCCATCGGCAGTCCGGTGTCGGGGTCGTAGGGCATGCCGGTGACCGGGTCGATGGGGTAGGGGGTGCCGGTGTCGGGGTCGACGAGGACCGGGAGTCCGGTGTCGGGGTCGTAGGGCAGTC
Organism: Thermobifida halotolerans; assembly: GCF_003574835.2. Taxonomy (NCBI): domain Bacteria; kingdom Bacillati; phylum Actinomycetota; class Actinomycetes; order Streptosporangiales; family Nocardiopsidaceae; genus Thermobifida; species Thermobifida halotolerans. The sequence goes on from NZ_CP063196.1 coordinate 5,091,535, forward strand.
CGGTCTGCGGGTCGACGGGGAAGGGCTGTCCGGTGTCGGGGTCGATGGGCAGTCCGGTGTCGGGGTCGAGGGAGAGCCCGCCGGTGCCGGGGCTGCCGGTGGTGATGGGCTGGCCGGTGATCGGGTCGATCGGCAGCGGCTTGCCCGTGTCCGGATCGACGATCAGCCCGGTCTGCGGGTCGATGGGGTAGGGGGTGCCGGTATCGGGGTCGACGAGGACCGGGAGTCCGGTGTCGGGGTCGTAGGGCAGTCCGGTCTGCGGGTCGACGGGGAAGGGCTGTCCGGTGTCGGGGTCGATGGGCAGTCCGGTGTCGGGGTCGAGGGAGAGCCCGCCGGTGCCGGGGCCGCTGGTGGTGATGGGCTGGCCGGTGATCGGGTCGATCGGCAGCGGCTTGCCCGTGTCCGGGTCCAGGGCGATGGGCAGTCCGGTGTCGGAGTCGTAGGGCAGCCCGGTCTGCGGGTCGATGGGGAAGGGGGTGCCGGTATCGGGGTCGACGAGGACCGGGAGTCCGGTGTCGGGGTCGTAGGGCAGTCCGGTCTGCGGGTCGACGGGGAAGGGCTGTCCGGTGTCGGGGTCGATGGGCAGTCCGGTGTCGGGGTCGAGGGAGAGCCCGCCGGTGCCGGGGCCGCTGGTGGTGATGGGCTGGCCGGTGATCGGGTCGATCGGCAGCGGCTTGCCCGTGTCCGGGTCCAGGGCGATGGGCAGTCCGGTGTCGGAGTCGTAGGGCAGCCCGGTGACCGGATCGACCGGGAAGGGCTGCCCGGTGTCGGGGTCGATGGGCAGACCCGTCGCGGGGTCGCGGGTGAGTGGCCTGCCGTTGGAACCCGTGAAGCGCGGAACCCCGGAACCGCCGCCGGGACCGCCGACGGTGGTGGGCGGCGGGAGGAACCCGCCGTCGATGCCTCCGGTGCCGGGACCGCCGACGGTGGTGGGCGGTGGTACGTCGAGGCCGCCTCCGGTACCGAGCCCGTCGGTGCCGGGAGGCGGAAGGAGTCCGCCTCCGGAGCCCGGTCCACCGAGGGTGGTGGTGGGCGGGAGATCGCCGAGTCCGCCTCCGGAGCCCGGCCCGCCGAGGGTGGTGGTGGGCGGGAGATTACCGAGTCCGCCTCCGGAGCCCGGCCCGCCGAGGGTGGTGGTGGGCGGGAGATCGCCGAGTCCGCCTCCGGAGCCCGGCCCGCCGATTCCCGGACCGGGAATGTTCACCGGCGGCAGGTCGCCGCTGCCTCCACCACCGCCGGGGCCGCTGACGGTGGTGGGCGGCGGCAGGTCCGACGTGTCGAACTCGGGGGTCTCGAAGTTGAACTCGGGTGTCTCGAAGTTGAGGTCGGGGATGTCGAGGTTGAGGTCGCCCGCTCCCGGCCCGCCGGGGCCGTTGAGGCCGGTGTTCCCGGGGCCGCTGAACCCGGGGAGGTTCTTGCCCGTGGGATTGGTGATCGGTCTGATGTCCGTCGCGATGTCCGTGTACACCTCGGACATCACGTCGTACAGGCGGTTCGCGGCGTTGATCACCGGCTGGAGGCCCAGATTCCAGCGTCGGTGCAGTTCGGCGTTGACCCCGGCGTCCGTGATGCTGTCCCCGATGATCCCCCACGCGCCGTCCGCGTAGTTGATCTCGAACTGGTCCCGGGCCGTGTTGAACCGCTGGGTGCCGTTGCTCTGGTGGTTGTACCAGTCGTAGATGATCTTGTGGATCGAGGTGTAGGGGCCGTTGGCCCGCGCGTCGATCGCGTCGGCCAGGTCCGCGATCGCGGGGATGATCCTGGGACGGATGTTGTTGACCGCGTTGTGGAACCGGTCCAGTTGGGTGCTCAGGTTCTCCAGCCGGCTGCCCAGGTTGAACAGGTGGTTGGCGAACATGTTCGCCGCGTTGCCCTGGATGGGGGCGTCCTTGTCGAACAGTGTGTGGACCTTCTTCAGCAGCAGTTCCTGCTGTTCCAGGAAGAAGTCGTCCATCTTCGCGATCACTGCGGCGATCTTCCAGTGCGTGCTGGTCGCGTAGGAGGTCGACTCTACGGAGGTTCCCACCACGGCGACGTTGCGCAGGTCGATGAGCCCGCTGTTGAACTTGTACTCGGGTGACTCCGCGCCCTCCCAGAGCTGCGTCTCGATCTTGTACCCGGCGTAGTCGATCTTCGTGGAGGTGTAGGGGACGATGATCTGGCCGCCGGTGACGGCCTGGGTCGTGTAGCCGCTGGTCGTCTCCCTCCAGTCCCACCAGATGTCGATGTTCTCGAAGTCGAAGCCCTTGATGATGTGGTCGGTCTCGGCGAAGTGGTAGCGCCCGTGGGTGAGCCAGGGCTTCCCGGTGATCTCGTCGACCGAGGGCATGGGAGGATGCGCTCCTCCTCCGTCCTTGTCCGCGAAGATGTTCATGATCTCGTGGAGCGCGGGCATCTGCTCCTCCTCACGGGATCCTGCCGCCGCCTGCCGGGCTGGGTCTGCTCGTCGTTCACCCCCGCGCGGCCGGGGCGGAGCCGTCGACGGCTCCGCCCCGGCGGGCGGGCGATCGGTCCGCTACTGGATCGCGGACCAGTCCATGGCCTTCCGGTTGTCGGTGTAGGCGTAGTTGTTGCGGATCGTTTGCAGGGTGGTCTCCGCCTGGCCGAGGAGCCTGCGCATGTCCTCGACGTTCATCCGCCACTGCTTGACCTTGGCCTCGTACTGGTCGGCGGTCTGACCGATGAAGTCCTGCTTGACCGCCTGGATCTTCATGTCCAGGTCCTCGATCGCCTTCGCGACCCTGTCGGTCTGCTGCCGCAGGGTCAGGGTCGTGTCGTCGACCCCCTGGTATTTGACGTCAAAGCCGTCGCTCACGGATCTTCCTTTCGGGGAGGGGGAACGGGCGGTTGCTCCGGGGGCGGGTTCCGCGGGTCACTGCGGCGTGGTTCTCCGGTGGACCGGACCGTCGCGGGAGAAGGGGGTCAGCCTGCCTGGTTCGGGTTGAGGTCCTTGAGCCAGCTCGAACCCATGACGGTGTTCTCGTCCTCCATCGCGATCATGGCGCGTTCCGTGCCGCCGAACAGTTCGATCATGTTGTTCATGTCGTTGGTGATGAGCCGCAGCTCCTCCAGCCACAGGATCAGCGCGTCGTCGTAGGTGCTGGACGCGTGGCCCGTCCAGTTCATCCGGAGGAAGTCGCGGGCGTAGTCGATCTGGGTGTAGACCGTGCTGCAGGTCCCGTGAGCCTCCGTCATCGCGTCTTTGGCGAGTTGGTTGGCCCGCTCGGTATTCCTCATGTTGCTCGACATTCGCCTGGCTCCTTTCGAGGATTCGGTCGGTCTAGCCTGGGCATTCGGTGTTCTCCGCCCGTGTGGACGGCGTGACCGGAAGGGCCGCCGCCCCGGGATCCAGCAGGGGCCCGGTCGGGAGGAGCCTCAGCAGTGAGGTGGGGACGGGGGCGGCCGCCGCGGGGTCGTAGCCGAGGGTCCCCAGCACGGAGGCGTTCGGGACCGGGTACTTCGCCGCCGCGTCGGTCACCAGGTAGTAGGTCGGGTCACCGGAGGTCCCGCCCGCGGGGCGGGCCGCGACCAGTCCTCCGCCGCCCGAGGGGATGCCCACCAGGTCGGGGGTGGGGCAGCCCGGAGCGACCGAGGGCGTCTCCTGGACCGGCCAGGCCGAGATGGCGTCGACGGCCTGGGTGGTCAGCGCGAGGCCGCCGTCCCCGGTGAGCTGCAGGCACGGGACCGCGAGATCGGTGGGGAACAGGTCGGGGGGACTCCCGGGCAGGGCGGTGTCGTCGGCGGTCCGCGTCTGCCCGTCGTCGGCCAGGTGGTCCCGGACGTCCCCGGCGGCGATCTCGACGGCGACGGGGGAGTTCTCCCCGTAGGCGTCCCTGGTGTCCGGATGGGCCAGCAGCAGCCGGGACTCGGTGGCGGTGAGCGGCACGAGACCGTCGCGGGTCAGCAGGTAGTGCTGCCTGTCCCGCTCCCCGTCCCCCGCGACGACGAAGACCTGGCCGACCGCGGTCGGCCGGTTCGCCAGTGTCGGACCGGCCTCGCCCCTGCCCGCCACCTCGCGGGCGGCCAGATCCGGAGCGGCCGGAACCGACTCCAGGAACGCCTCCGTCACCTCGAGCGCCGCGGTGGTTCCGTAGCCCAGCGCCTCCAGCGCCCCGTTCTCGGTGTCCAGCCGCATCCGGGCGCCGCGCCACAGCAGGTGGTGTTCGCCGTCGGGGGTGGCCGCCAGCACGGCCAGATCGTGCGGCAGAGCCTCCAGAGGCGGCCCGTCGGTGATGGTCAGGGCGGTGCGGGCGGGAAGGTCGTCGGTGGGCGGGACCGCGCACAGCCGCCACACCCGCGACTCCGGACTCCCCGCGTCCGGCAGGGAGTCGGGGGCGCCGGTGATGCCGACCGGTCCGCCCTTCGGAACGCCTTCGAGCGAGGCCGCCGACACCGAGCGGACGCTCAACTGGTCGCCCTGGATGAGCTTGGCCGACGCGAAGTTGGCGACCGGCCGCAGCATCCCGTCGGAGTACAGGTAGGTCGCCCCGGTCTCCTTCTCCACGATGAGGCTGCCCTCCTGCCGCCAGGTGCTGGCCCCACCGGGGAAGATCAGCCCGAACACCAGGAAACCGACGCACAGCAGCGCGGCGATGACCAGGCCGATGAGGTTACCGGTGCGGGTGCGCCGCATGGGGGCGTCCACCGCGTCCGGGTCCCCCTCCAGCATGGCGGTGCTCAACCGGCGCACCATGAAGGTGTGCGCCTGTACCCGGTCCCGACGCGACTGCATGCTCAGCCGCCGATCGCCCGTAGCGCGGAGAAGACCCCGAACTGCGCCAGTACCAGTGAGGCCACCGCGACGGTGATCACCGACTGGGTGATCTCCGCCGCGCGGCCCCAGTGCGGCAGCGGACGTCTGCCGGGCAGCGTCCACGACACGATCGCCAGGCAGGCGGTCAGCGCGTACAGGCCCAGCAGGCCGAGCAGCCGCCACAGCGGGGCGGCCTCCCAGACGCTGCCGAGGAACAGCCAGGCCAGTCCGACACACGGCGGGGCGACCATGGCCACCCGCTGCCAGGCGCTGGTCAGGCCCCTGCTCTGCAGCAGCATCACCAGCGACAGCACCACGCACAGCGTCACCGGCACCCAGCCCTCGGTGGAGGCCAGCACGAGCAGGCAGATCGCCAGCACCGCCCCCGTCGACACGAACAGCGCGGTCTGGTACCGGTCGGCCAGCGCGGCCTGGTCGAGGACACCGCGCGCCGGGTACGGGTCGATGTCCTCCTGGAGTTGCTCGGGGGTGGAGGGCAGCGTGGGCAGCCGCAGGCCCGAGAAGCGGAAGGCGAGCTGAGGGGTGAAGGTCCCCGTCAGCAGGGCGAGCAGCCCCACCAGCCCCGCGCAGGCGGGAACGGTGGCGCCGGGAAGGAGCAGCAGCGTCAGACCGCCGACCACGCCGAAGATCTGGACGACAAGAAGCCCCGTGAAGAACGGCACGGCCCCGGCGACCGCGGCCAGTCCCAGGACCGCCGCTCCGGCGCCCGCCGTGCTCCCGGCCAGGAGACGGGCCGCCAGCAGGGCGTCCCCCGGCTCGCCGACCGGCACGGCCGCGCCCGCGACCGCCATGTAGAGCGCCGCGGCCCCGGCGAATCCGGTCGCCGCGGGCAGGTCGCCCATCGCGCGGGACGACGACCAGGCCGCCAGCAGCATCAGCACCGCCGACGCGGCCCCGACCAGGGCGACGAGTCCGCCGGTGCCGCTCAGAACGAGCGCGGCCAGGCCGACCAGCAGGCCCCCCAGCCCCAGCGCCTGCAGGAGGAGGCGGGTGTGGGTGGGGCGCCACCGGTCCGGGCGCTCGGCCATGCCGGTGGCGACGCCGTCGATGAGGTCGTCGAAGTGGATCGGCGGCAACTGGTCGCGGCGGGGACGCAGGTAGAGCGTCTCGCCGTGCACCAGGCCCAACGAGCTGATCGTCTCCTCCTCGTCGAGGGCCTCGCCGCCGAGCGGCTGGAGCACCCAGCCGTCGTGCTCGAGACCGCTCTCGTCGAGGTCGCCCCCCTCGTCCCCCTCCGCGTACAGCACGAAGGTGGGAATGAGCTCCGAGAGAGGCACGTCACAGGGAGCCGCGATCTCGAAGGAGCGCTCAGGGGCTCGAATCAGAAGACGGCACAGATCAGTGGCCGTGGAATCGCTCATCCGGTCGCCTACTCATTGCAGGGAGGAAGACCACAGGTCGGAAGTTTCGCTGAACGTTAACACCATCGCGGGTGGTTGGGCTATCGGGCACTTATTACATTGATCCGTACGGAATCCTGGTGTAGCAGGAGACATTCCACAGAATGCCTGTTTCAGCGCGTCCACTAGATGAAGATCACATGTTCTTTCCTTTCCGGACCAGCAGCCCGGCGGGGCCGCAGGAGGAGACCACCCCTTGAGCACGATCCTCATACGCAGACCCCCGAGACGGCCGGGCCCCGACATGCCGTCGGGGGAGCTGAGTCTCCAGGAGCCGCCGGAACTGCCCGAGATGCAGTCCAGCGTCTCCTCGGTGTTCATGTACCTGCCGATGGCGATGACGTCGATGGCCATGTTGATGCTGTTCATCCGGCCCGGCACCGGTGGAGCGTCCTCGGTCATGCCCTACATCGCCGGTGGCATGATGCTCGTCGGCGCGGTTGTCATGCTCTGCGGGCAGTACCTGCGCACCATTATCGAGCGCAGCCAGAAACTGAGCGGAGAAAGGCGCGATTACCTGCGCTATCTCAAACAGAGCAGAGTTCGGTTGCGTGAGGTCATCACCGAGCAGCGCGACGCCATGCTGTGGCGTGCGCCCGCACCCGAGGCCCTGTGGTCGATCGTGCGGACCTCCCGGTTGTGGGAGCGCCGGGTCACCGACGACGACTTCGCCGAGGTGCGGTTGGCGGTCGGCGAGCAGGCCATGGGGATGACCATCTCCCCGCTGTCCACCAAACCCGTCGAGGACCTGGAACCGCTGAGCGCGCACGCCCTGCGCCGCTTCATCAGGGCCTACGCCACGGTCGGGGACCAGCCCATCTCCGTCTACCTGCGCGGCTACGCGCGCGTCTCGCTGCGGGGCGACGCCGCGGCGTGCCGGGCGATGGTCCGGGCGATCATCGGCCAGTTGGCCGTCTTCCACACGCACGACGAGCTGCGGATCACGGCCTGCGTGTCGGACGAGCGGCACGCCGACTGGTCCTGGCTCAAGTGGCTGCCGCACACCCAGCACCCCAGCGAGCGCGACGGCGCCGGGCCGGTGCGGCTCATGGCGGCGGACGCGGTGGAACTGGAGCGGCTCATCGGCGACGACCTGGCCGACCGCCCCCGGTTCGACCCGGCGGCCACCCCGAACCGGGAGGAGCCGTTCACCGTCATCGTCGTCGACGGCGGCCAGGTCCCCGTCGGGTCGCGCTTCACCGGCGGAGGCTACCGCAACGCCGTCGTCATCGACGTGTTCGACCCGCTCCCGCCCGAACACGAGCCCTACACCCTGTCCCTGCGGGTCAACCCCGACCTGCTGGAGGTCCTCTCCGAGGATCACAGCGGACGCGACGTCGCCACCCCGCTGGGCCGCCCCGACGCGCTGACCCTGGAACGCGCCGCGAGCCTGGCCCGCCTGCTCGCGCCCTACCGCGTCAGTGTGGCCACCGAGGTCACCGAACCCCTCACCACCGACTTCGAGCTGACCACCCTGCTCGGCATCCCCGACCTGCACCAGCACGGCGTCACCGAGTACTGGGACGAACTGCGGCCCGAGAACCGGCTGCGCGTCCCCATCGGGATGACGGCCAACGGGGCGCCCCTGGAACTGGACCTGAAGGAGTCCGCCCTGGGCGGCATGGGCCCGCACGGCATGCTGATCGGCGCGACCGGCTCGGGCAAGAGCGAACTGCTGCGCACGCTCGTCCTCGCGCTCGCGCTCACCCACTCCCCGGAGACGCTCAACTTCGTCCTCGTGGACTTCAAGGGCGGCGCCACCTTCATCGGCCTGGACCGGCTCCAGCACACCTCGGCGCTGATCACCAACCTCGCCGAGGAGGCCACGCTCGTGGAGCGCATGCAGGACGCGCTGCACGGCGAACTCGTCCGCCGCCAGGAGCACCTGCGCACGGCGGGCAACTTCACCAACATCCACGAGTACCAGAAGGCCTACCACGCGGCGCCGGGCACCCTGGAACCGATGCCCACGCTGTTCGTGGTGGTCGACGAGTTCAGCGAACTGCTCGCCGCGCACCGCGACTTCATGGACCTGTTCGTCATGATCGGCCGCCTGGGCCGCAGCCTGGGCGTGCACCTGCTGCTGGCCTCCCAGCGCCTGGACGAGGGCCGCATGCACCAGTTGGAGAGCCACCTGTCCTACCGGATCGGCCTGCGCACCTTCTCCGCCATCGAGAGCCGGGGCGTCCTCGGCGTCCCCGACGCCCACCAGTTGCCCCCCGCGCCCGGCAACGGCTACCTCAAGAGCGACACCGAGACCCTGACCCGGTTCAAGGCCGCCTACGTCTCCGGGCCGTACCGGGTCAGGAGCCGCGGCAGGAGGCAGCTCACCACGGTCGGCGAGGTCGTGCCCTTCGCGAGCGGGTACGTGGCGAGCCGCGCGCCCGAGCCCGAGGTCGAGCCGGAGCCGGAGGAGAACGAGAGCACCGCGAGCCTGCTGGAGACGGCCCTCGACCGGCTGCGCGGCCAGGGCATGCCCGCGCGCGAGGTGTGGCTGCCGCCGCTGGGCACGCCGCCGCTGCTGGACGAGCTCATGGCGATGACCGGCGTCTTCCTGCCCCCGGGCGGGGTGGCGTGGACGGAGCACAGCAGACTCACCGTCGCGCTGGGAATCGTCGACCGGCCCTTCGAGCAGTTGCGGCTGCCGCTGCGGGCCGACCTCGCCGGGGCGGGCGGCCACGTCGGGATCGCGGGCGGCCCGCAGAGCGGCAAGAGCACCCTGCTGGCCTCCCTCATCCTGTCCCTGGCGCTCACCAACACCCCCCAGCAGGCGCAGTTCTACTGCATCGACTGCGGCGGCGGCGTGCTCCAGGCACTGAGCAGGCTGCCGCACGTGGGCAGCGTCGTCGGCCGCATGGACGCCCGCCGCATCACCCGCACCGTCATGGAGATCGGCGAGATCCTGGACCAGCGGGAGACGTTCTTCGCCGAGCACGGCATCGACTCGATGAACACCTACCGCCGCCGCCGGGCGGAGGGGGAGTTCGCCGACCACCGGTACGGCGACGTGTTCCTCGTCATCGACGGCTGGGCCACCATCCGCCAGGACTTCATGGACCTGGTCGCCCCCATCCTCCAGCTCGTGCAGCGGGGCCTCAACTACGGCGTGCACGTCGTCGTGGCCTCCCCCCGCTGGGCGGACTTCCACTCGGGGGTGCGCGACCTGATGGCCACCCGCTTCGAGCTGCGGATGGGCGACCCCGTCGACTCGATGATCAACATGCGCAAGGCGCAGACCGTGCCCCGGGTGGCGGGTCGGGGTCTCACCGAGGACAAGTACCACTTCCTCACCGGGCTGCCCCGCGCGGACGGCGACGCCGACCCGGTCACCGTGTCCGCGGGCATGAACGAACTCGTCGACCGGATCACCGCGGCCTGGGGTGACCGGCCGCAGGCCCCGCCGGTGCGCACGCTGCCCGCGAAGCTGTACGCGTCGGAGCTGCCGCCCGCCGAACTCACCGACAACGGCGCCCTGCGGGTTCCGCTGGGACTGGAGAGCAGGCGGATGCAGCCGTTCTGGCACGACTTCTCCGCCACCCCGCACCTCATCGCCGTCGGCGACACCGAGACCGGCAAGACGACGCTGCTGCGCCACATCACCAACGCGATCCGCGAGCACTACGACTCGACCACCGCGCGGGTCGTGCTCGTGGACCAGCGCCGCGAGCTCTACGACGCCGTCCCCGAGCAGATGAAGCTGGGCTACGCGGTGTCGGCGGACAGCGCGCGGGAGATGATGGTCGCGGCGGCCGAGGCGATGAAGGTCCGGCTGCCCGGACCGGACATCACCCCCGACCGCATCCGCCGACGGGACTGGTGGACCGGTCCGGAGCTGTTCATCGTCGTCGACGACCTGGAACTGGTCTCGGGCAGCGGTCCCGGCGGCGGACCGCTGGCACCGCTGCTGCCGCTGCTCTCCCAGGGCGCGGAGATCGGCATGCACCTGATCGTGGTGCACGCCGCGGGCGGCTTCGGGCGGGCCTCGATGGACCCGGTCATCCGCTCGCTCATCGACTCCAACACGCCCAGCATCATGCTGTCCACGCCGCCGTCGGAGGGCATGCTCTTCGGCAACATCCGCGCCCAGAAGCTGCCGCCGGGACGCGCGATCTGGATCGCGCGCCGCGACCCCATCGAGGTGCAGCTCGCCATCGCCGAAGGCGCCGAGGAGCGGGACTGAGCCGCGGCGTCGGCGCGGTGCCCCGGCGCTGACGGAGAAGGATTCCGTCAGCGCCGGGAGGGCCGGGAAACGCGCCGGTCGGCGCTCAGGGGCCGTCGGAGGTGATCGGCTCGCCCGGGGCGGCCGGACGCCACCGGCGCGCCCGCCCCCTGCGGACGACCAGCCCGGCCAGGACGCACAGCACGATCACGAATCCGGCGACGCCCACCACGGCGGCCGTCGACGTCGTCTCCACCGAACCCCGGGAGGAGGGGTCGGGCACGAACCCCTCACCCGGCACGGTGTTCGCGGAGCCGCCCGGACTGCCGGTCACGGCGGCCAGCGGATCGACGCGGCCGTGCCCGCGGAGCGGGTCGTCGGCTCCCAGAGGTGAGGGGTAGGCGGTGGTCAGCAGCCGCTCGCGGACCTGCGCGGGGGTGAGTTCGGGCTCGCCGGAGCGGACCAGCGCGGCGGCTCCGGCGACGAAGGCCGCGGCCACACCGTCGCCCCCGCTCACGAAGTGCCCGTCGTCTCCCGGGCCCACGCTCAGCACCCGGTCACCAGGGGCGTGCAGGTCAACGCGGGCGAAGCCGCCCTTCTCGCCTTCGCCGTCCTCCTCGTCGCCGGAGAGCGGTACGGGTTCGCTCAGCACGGGCTCGCCGGTCGTCTGGTGCGCGGCCACGCTCAGCACCGAGGAGTGCTGCGCCGGATGCCCCGGCAGGGTTCCCTCCGGACCCAGCGCGGTGGCCGGTGCGACGACCAGCGCCCCCGCCTCCTCCGCGGCCGACACCGCCTCGTCCAGGTCCTCAGACCCCTCCCACGCGGCCGTACCCACCAGGATCACGTCCGCGCCCGAGGACGTCGCGGACCTGATGGAGGCGGCCAGGTCGGCCGCCGTGGTGACACCGGTCTGCGGGGCGCCGGTGGCGACGGCGACCACCTCGGCCTCCGGGGCCACGCCGACGAATCCGCTGCCGGGGACCGGACGGGCGGCGACGATCCCCGACAGGAAGGTGCCGAACCCCAGGCAGTCGGACCCGCCACCCTCGACGGCCCCGTCCAGCGCGGGCGTGCCGCCGTCCACCGCCGTGGCGAGGACGGCGACGGTGACGCCCTTCCCCCGGTTCAGCCGGTGGACCTCGGCGAGCCCCAGCGTGTTGTGCGTCCACGGGGTCTCCTCCACGACGCTGCTCTCGGCTGCCACACAGCCGTGGTCAGCCGATTTCAACGGATTGACCTGCGGAAGCGCCGTGGGCATCGCGGCGGAGGCGGACGGGGAGGTCGAGGGGGAGGGGGTGGCGTCGGCGTTCGCCGGGGCCACGGGAATGAGGGCCAGGGACGCGGTGACGGCCCAGACCCGCAGCAGAGGTCGGCCACGTGAGGTGAGGCGCGGCGGCGCCGACCGGTCCCTCATCGGCAGGTTCCCTTCCAGGTCTCCGCTTGGACAGCGAACACTCTAGCCACCGGAGCACGCTCCCACGGGCGGTGGCGGATGCGATGGGTCACAGACCGCGCGGCACGCCTCGGACCGCGCTCGGAGCGCCGACGGGTTCGGGCGCTTCCGCCCCGGGGCGCCCTCAGGGCACGGGTCCGTTCAGTTCCTGGAGGAACTCCAGGTTGAGCCGTTCCTGACGGCTCAGGAACGGGTCGGCCGTGTCGTCGCTGGTGCGTGTCGTGACCGGATCCGATGGGAGAGGGGGAGCGGGCCGCTCGACCGGTGGCTTCGGCTGTTCCTCCGACGGGGTCGGCTTCTCGGCCTCCGGATTCGGCTCCGGACGGAAGGAGCCGGATCTCCGACTGGGCGGAACGGTCGTGGACGACACGGTCACGGGAGGCGGCGCGGGGACGGTGGGTTGGGTGGGCGGGGAGACCGCCTCGGGGCGCGGAGTCTCCTGGGAAACGGTGGTCGCCGCCTCGGCGGGGGCGGGGTCCGCAGCGGGCTGCGAGGGCCTCTCGGAATGGGGGGCTGGCTGTGGCGGGGAGGGTGCGGGTTGCTGCGGGGGGTTCACGGATGTGCTGTTGCGCCGCGGCGCCGCCGGGGCGGGCGAGCCGTCCGGTCGAGAACCGGGGGCGGGTTCCGGAAGCGTCTCCGAGACCGGTGCGGAACCGCGTTTCGGTGGGAGGACGTCGAGTTCGAAGTCGTTGCCGGGGTCGAAGTCGGCGAAGGGCGGCGGTGGGTGATCGGTGTCCGCAGAAGCAGGATCGTCGGTCTGCGGTTGCGGTTGCGGTTGCGGTTGCGGTTGCTTGGGTGTGGTGGCTGGTGGGAGGGGGTGTTGGGGGGTGGGGGTGGTGGTATTGCCGGTCTCCTGCGTCTGCGGGGTGGGGGTGGTGTTGTTGGCTTCCTGTGTCTGGGGGTCGGGAAGGGGTGGGAGGTTGGTGTCCGGGAGCGGGGTGGAGCCGGTCGGGGTCGGGGGCAGGGGCGGGTTGTCCTCCGCGCGGGGTTGCGGTGGTGTGGTGGCTGGCGGCAGGTGGTGCTCGGAGTCGGAGTCGGAGTCGGGCAGGGGTGGGAGGTTGGTGTCCGGGAGCGGGGTGGAGCCGGTCGGGGTCGGGGGCAGGGGCGGGTTGCTCTCCGTACGCGGCTGCGGCAGTCTGCGGGCCGCCTCCAGAGCCTCCTCCAACGTCCGCAGTGCTTCGGTGCGCTTCTCCTCCGCCTCCCGGAACTCCTGTTCCGCGGCCTCGTACTCCGCCCGGTAGCCGGGCGCGTCGGCGCGTGTCTCGTGCTCGGCCACCAGTTCGGCCAGTTTCTGGCGGGTCTCCATGTACTTCAGGTCCGCCTTGCCGAACGCCTCCTCGGCGTCCCCCAGCGTCTTCCACTTCGGGTTGTCGACGTCCAGACCCCAGCCGCGGGCCTCGTCCTCGCTGATCCACAGCGTGACGGGAGCCTCGGCCTCCACCAGGGACAAGTGGGCCGTCCTGCCGAGACCGGGAAGAGTGACGTTCGACGCCTCAGCCGCGACGAGCCAGCGAGCCGGCACGGAGACGAGGAAGATCCGTTTGGTTCCGGGGCCTTCGGCCACGGCGATGTCCTTCGTCCCCGACGACCGCCCCTCACCGACCGTCGTGTTCGCCGCGGTGGACCCTCCGGCGTTCTCATGTATCCGGTCCCTCTGGCGTCCGGAGACCACTCCGCGTTCGTCGACCTCGGGACCGTGGCTGATCGCCTCCAACCGGTTCGAGGACCGGCTCGTGCCACCCTGCTCGGCGTCGCGTGACCGGCTCTCCGACCCCACCGACAGGAGAGTCGCCCCCCGCGTGTTGACGAGCGTCCTGATGCTCAGCTTCGTGCCGTCGAAGGTTCCGAGGTCGGCTCCCCCGCGGCTGCCCAGGGCCTCGGGGGTGATGCCGCGCAGCGTCAGTTCCCCGGACACGAAGTTGGGCGGGCTGATCAAGGAGTTTTTGGCTCTGTCGTTCAGGAACCGCTTCGCCGAGTTCACCTGGTCCGGCGAGAAATCCGTTGCCCAGTCTCCCCGCGAGGGATCGGGACGCCACCCGTTGGCCCTGGCCGCGGCGATGAAGGCGGCATCGAAGACGGCCCTGCCTTCGTTGTGCACCCGCAGCGGGGTGCGGCCGATGTCCACCCGGTCGGTGGGTTCGTACCCCTCTCCTCGCTGGTCGGCGACCCAGGCTTCGACCCTTGCCGGCCGGTGCCTCGGGGTGTATCCCTGTGAGTCGAGGTGCTGCACCGGGTTCGGGGACGGGTCCGTCCCGGCCGTGTCCGGAACGGTGAGGTAGGCGGTCGGATAGACGTTCTGCACCAGTTCGTCGTCTCCCCGCCCCGAGTACCGCGCGTCCTTGGTGTGCAGGGTCAACTCCAGGGTCACCTCGGTGTCCACCACCGCGTACGGAGTGAACAGGACCCGTTCGTGCGAGAGTTCGTTCGACTCGCTCGTGGACTGCGTGTTGGTGTCCGTCTTCTGCCCTCGGTACCCGGCATCGAAGCCCATGCCGATCGGCCTCCGGTCCGGAGGAGCGCCCTCCTGGTCGGAGCCCGCGTACACGGGAGGGAAACGGGGTTCCAGGGAGGCGCCCACGTACAGTCCGTTGAAATCGACCCGCCCTTCCGACGAACCGGTGACGAGGCTCACCTTCTCGATGAACTCGGTACGGCCGCCGAACTGGCGGATCGCAGTGTTGCGGGAGGTCAGGGACAGAGTGACGTAGGCGGGCTCGGAGCGGCTCCTGGTACCCGAACGGACCTGCACCGGCAGGGGCGGAACACCGGCCAGATTCCGGTTCATGTAGGAGGAGAGTTGCTTCTCCAGATCCTCCCGGCTCGAATGGGTCAGTTCGAGGCCGTTCCGCCGCAGTTCCTCGGCGAGGCGGTTCAGGGCCCGCTGCGGGTCGATGCCCCGGGAGTGGTAGCCCTTGTCACCGAGACCGTCGAACACCCGGAACCTGTTCGGTGTCGGCGCGGTCGGCGGGTTCTGCGAATCGACCCGGAACGTTCCGTCGGGGTTCCACTCGATCCGGTCATGCGTCACCAGACCGTCCAGGTAGACCCACAGCGCCGGGATCATGCCCTTCTGCGCGTTGGAGATGTGCGCCAACCACGCCGAGTAGTTGCTCCCCGAGGGGGCTCTCGGGACCGTCAGCAGGAAGCTGAAGTCGTGCTTGCGCTCGACCGACTGCCCGAGGACCCCGTCGGTCCAGAACTCGAAGGACGGCCCCTGGATCTTGACCTCGGTCTTGTCCCGGAACGACCGCGACTGCGACTGCGTCGTGCCGTGGCCGTCGAAGTCCCAGCGGATCTCTCCCCTGGGTCGCAGGATGGGCTGGAGGGCGTCGTTGGGGGTGGTTCCGGGCGGAGGAGGGTCGGAGACGACCGGGTTGAGGTTGAAACCGGGACGCCCGTACACGCCGAAGGAGAGATTGGAGATCCTGATCCGGCTGTTGCCGAGGCTGACCTCCTTGGTGTGCGAGGACTCCACGACCGCCTTGGGACGGGCGACGAGGGCGACCAGCCTGGTCGGCACGTAGAAGGTCGACAGCGTCGTCCGGGTCCGGAAGGGCGACAGGACCGGATCGTCGGATTCGAACCGCAACCGGTCGCCCCGGCTGCCCAGGAGGTCGGGGGAGGCCGCCAGGTTCTCCGGCGACATGTAGGCGGAGAGGATCTGGCTGATGGCCTGCTGTCCCCGCAGGGAGTTGATGAACGAGTGGTGGTCCTGGTCGAGTTCGTCGTAGGTGTGGGAGAGGGCGGTGAGCAGTTGCCCGCCGTCCAGCGAGATCGTGGGGTTGAACGCCTGCACGGTGTGGAACGTCTGCGTGAGCCGTCGAGCCCCGGGAGTCTGGATGATCTCCAGGTGGTCATCGGACACCGCGTGTTCGGTGTCGGCCGGGCGGGTGACGTGCTGGCCGTCCGGCGTGACGATCCGCGAACGGGGGCCGTTGCGGAAGAGATCTTCGGCGGAACGCCCGGTGAGTTGCCTCACCCGGGACCGCTGGCCGTTGGCGGGCTGTTGCTGTGGGGCGTTCTGCTGCTGGTTCCGCCGCTCGGTCGGTGTGGTGAACGGATCGGACTCGTTGCGGGGGTCCATCGGGATGGGTTTGCGGTTCTCCAGGGCGTGCAGTTCGATCCGCCCGCGGATTCCGCTGTCGCCGGGGAACAGGTCGGTGGAGCGGTCGGAGCCGCTGCGGGTGACGCGGGAGGGCCACGGAACCAGGTCGTTGTCGGTGCCGATCCGCGCGCCGAAGACCACGTTCGCGAAGAGCTGCTGGGTCGTCCCCTTGTCCTTGATGTTGTGCTCGCCGGTGACCGAGTGGCTGATGTCGCGGTTCTTGACCTTCCTGATCTCCTTGCCGAACCTGATCCCGCCTCCGGCGGTGGTCTTGGGGTACTCGCGCGCGTCCAGGCTCCGGATTCTCCGCCAGGTGGCACTGGCACGTATCTCGTTGCGGTGCCCGCTTCCCCTGGTGACCCGGAACCGCCGCCCCGCCGAGGCTCCGGCGGTGCTGCCGGTATAGGAGTTCTTCAGCTTCTCACCGGGGACCGGGCGGTCCACGGTGGCGGTGAGCCACACGGAGATGTGGTCCGGGGGAAGCGGCATCCAGGGCCGGTTGCGCACTTCCGTCGCTCCGGGGTACTTCTTGGTCTCCTCCAGCTTGACCTCCACGCCGTGGGAGACCCAGTCGTCGCGTTGGAAGCGGAAGTTGTTGAGGCTCGCGGCCTCCAGGACCCTGATGGTGTTGCGCACCGCGGCGTCGTAGTCGCGCCGGTGGTTCCACCCGGCCTTGAGCTCCGACCGCGGAGGCTCCGCGTAGGGCAGCGCCAGGTGCGGCATGACCAGCCCCGGGTACTGGCGGTTGATCTCGGTCAGCAGCCGGTGGGCGTACTCGCGGAAGACCGTGGCCGGTTTCCCGTCGACCTGCCGCACCTCGCCCCTGTCGGGGTAGGTGACGTTCCGGACCAGCGAGTCGCCGAAGTGGGTGATCCGGTTCTGGTTCAGGAACGGGTCGTGCAGCGTGAAGGCGGGGGCGGGCGCTTCGGGGGTCGGGGCGGCGGGGTCCCGCGAGACGGTCGGAGAGGGCGGAACCGGCCGGTTGGAGGCGGGGCCGTGCAGCGCGTCGGCCTCCTGGGCGCTGAGCGCCTCGAAGGTCTGCGCGTCGAAGAAGGTCGGCTCGGTGTCTCCGGCGACCCAGACCGCGATCTTGCGGTTCACGTTGTAGACGGCGGTGTCGGTGCCGTGGAAGAGGTGTGCGCCCCAGGCGGAGAAGCCGCGCGAGCGACTCCTGGTCCTCTCCCAGGTGTAGCTGTACTCGTAGTACGGGATCTCCAACCGCGCCGTGTCGTGGGCGATCCGCTCCAGGAGGCCGAACCCGGGGCGCACGGTCAGGCTGCTGGTGTGCCCCGCGGAGAGGTTGGCGCTCTTGGAGAACTTGTCCGTGTGCTTGATGTTGAACTTGTTGGGGACGTCGGGGACGAGGTCCATCCGCTCGGGGTACGACCAGAAGGTGACGGTTGTGGGACGGCCCTTGGCGTTGGGCAGTTGGAGTGTCACCGGGTCGTTGGTCATCGTGGGCAGGTAGTCGGCCAGCCGCTGGTGGGAGAAGCCCTCGCGGATCTCCTCGCCGCGCTCGTGGGCGTCGCCCCTGCGCCACCGCCACACCATCTTCTTCAGACGGCCGCTGTTGTCGCCGGGCCTGGTGTTGGAGATCTCGTCGTAGCCGAGACGCCGCGCGATCCACTGCCCCAGGTTCTCGTCGCCCTGACCGGTCCGGTTCGCGTTCGTGCCAGTCCCGGGGGCGGCGGCCCGTGTGACGGATTCGACCGAGATCGGGTGGCTGTTGCCCAGGTAGCGGCCGTAGTACCGGGGGGTCCCCTGGTCGGGAGGGTTGGCGGTGAACGGGTCGGTGAAGTCGATCCGCTGCGGGAGGCTGCCACGAGACGACTTGAGACCGCCCATCAGCGTGATCTCCACCCCGTCGGGGATGGTCTCGGGAACGCCCGGGGCGTCGTCTATGGCCAGGGTGACGTTGAGGTCGGCCCGGTAGTCCTGGCCGTCGCCGACCATCTCGGTCGTCCGTGAGACGGTCTGACCGGTCTCGCTGGACTGCTGCCAGGTACTGGATTTGTATCCCGCGCTGAACCGGAATCCCGGCAGCGGCGTGAACGCTCCGGAGGCCAGGAAGTGTCCGCTGAACCCCGCCCCGATGCGTTTCGGGTTGCCGCTCATGGTCGCGGTGGACTGCGCGTTCTGCTCCTGGAGGTCGTGCAGTCCCTTGTACTGGGCCCTCCGGGTGTCGGACCGGCCGGGGATGCTGCCGGGGCGCCACGCGTTGTCCCGGGAGGCCAGGTTCAGGGTGTGGGTCCGCCCGCCGGAGTCCGTGACGGTGACTCCCCCGGGGCGGAAGAAGGGGCGGGGGTCCCTGGCGAGCAGATCGCGGAACCTTTCGAGGACCTGGTCGTCGGTCCGGTTCGGAATCCGCTCCCCGACCACACGGAGGACCTCGTCGGAGTTGACCCGGACACCGTACGACTCGATCCACATGGTCGTGATCAGGTAGTCCAACTGGTGGGTCGGGTCCTCGGTCGAGGAGGCGGTGGCCTCCGGCGGGGAGGCAGGCGGAGCCGGGACGATCCGCAGTTCCTCGTCTTCGGGGATGCTCTGCAGATCGGCGGGTGGCACCGGTTGCTGTTCGGAGGTCTGGTCGCCCCGGGAGGCGGCGGTCTCTTCGGTGGGGGGTGTGGCGGGTGGTCTGTTCTCGTTTGTCCGTGCTGTCTCCGTGGTGGTCCGGGTGGTGTTCGGGACGGGGGGCGGGGTGGTCTCTTCGGTGGGAGGTGCGGGGGGTGTGGGGACGGCGGGGCGGGGTGTCTGGGTTGGAGGGGTGGTGTTTTCGGAGACGGGGGTCTCGTTGGTGGTGGCGGGGTGGTCGGTGAGGAGGGGAGGGGTGTCCTCCTGCGCTGCCGGGGCGGTCTCCCCGGCGGAGGCGGTGTCCGCCGGAGGGGCGGCAGCGGAGTTGCCCGTCGTGGCCGGAGGCGGGGAGACAGGAACGGATCTTGGGGAGAAGGCCCCCCGAAGCGTGCGGAAGACGCTCCGAGCGGAGAAGACGAGGGGGTTGGTGTTGACGAAATCCCTGAGCATGGCGGTCAGGGTGGCGTCGGCAGCCCGGAAGGCGGCCTCGGCGCGAAGTGCCCGGGAGAGTTCCGCGGCGAGTTCGTGCTTCACCCGGTCGGGCTCGGAGGTGGTGGCGAGTTCGCTCTGCAACTGCTGGACCCGCTCCCAACTGGTGCGGGCGTCGCGGAGGTGGGTGAGCACGACCTCGTTGAGGCGGCGCACAGTGTCCAGGGAGGGGCGCTGGGTGGACGGAGAGTTCTCCCGCGTGGACGGCTGGGACTCGGCTCCGTGCGGGGCGGACGGTGCCGTCTGCTCGGGAGCGGGGGCGAGCTGGTCGCGGATGTCCCCGTACCGCTCGTCGGAGTCGTGCGGGGACTCGCCCTCGTCATCGCGGGGGCTGTCGTCCATCTCCACGTCGGAGTCGTACGGGTTCGACGCCTCGTCCTCGGTGTCCCGGTCACCGTGGGAGCCGTTGTCCGTCTCCGTGTCGGTGCCGGGGTTGCCGTGGGGGGTGAGGTGGGTGAGGGCGGTGTGGAGTGCGCCCGAGTCGTGCCAGGTGGCCCATTGGGTCTGTGTGATCTGGGCCATCTGGTCGGGGGTGAGGGTGGTGCTGGTGTAGGGGGCGACGACCTCGGGCAGCGGCAGGCCGGTGATGTGGTGGTTGTGGTAGGCGGTGAACAGGGGCAGGATCGAGCGTTCGTTGAGGAACGGCAGCCGGTGGGGGGAGAGAGTCTGGACGACGGCGTGGCGGATGTGCTCGGGCAGGTCGGAGGGGAGCAGGGGACGGCTGCCGTTGTCGGGGGTGTCCGTGTCCGGGCGCGGGGACTCGGTCGCGTCCCAGTCGATCTCGGAGGCGCGGTCCTCCCACCCGTCCGGACCGGTCTCGGGTCGGTCGGCGGAGGCCGTGGGCTGCGGTGCGGTGACGGACTGCTCGTCCTCGGGGAGGTAGCCGGTGTGGGCGTCGCCGAGGGGGGAGGGTTCCCAGTCCTCGGAGGGTTCCCAGCCGTGGGGGACGATCTCGGCCTCGATGAACCAGACGTTTTCGATGGGGCCGTTCTCGGTGCGCTGTGCGGGGCGTTGGTAGGCGGCGTGGACGACGAAGCGGGTGTCGCGGGGCAGCAGGATCTCGCGTTCGCTGGGGGCCTCGGACAGGGAGCGGACGTTGAGGCCGGGGTGTCCCTGGGGGACGCGGATCATGAGGTAGGCGTCGCGGTGGGCGGCGGCGCGGGTACCGATGCTGGTCGAGGCGAAGCTGTTGTCGGTGTGGACGGTGCCGACCAGGTTCCTGACGGCGTCGGTGTCGAGTCGGCCGCCGGGGTTGTGGGTCTCGGCCATGCGTCTGATGTAGTCCCACTCCACGCCGCGGTGGACGATGAGGGGAGCGGGCAGGGCGGACTTGGCGACGGCCTGGTCCAGGTTGTTGACGAGGGACAGGAAGTCGTCGTGTCGGTAGGCGCTGACGTCGCCGTCACGTAGTCCTTTCTTGACCAGGGTGTAGTCGGCGCCGGTGTAGTCGACGACGGCGTTGCGTTCGGCACCGGTGAGCACGGCTGTTCCCTGTGGTACGGGGGTGTGCGGTGGGGCCGCGGCCACGCGCAGGCGTTGGTCGGCCCAGGCCGTGGCCTGGTCGTTGTTGGTGAAGCGTAGGGCGTGGTGCATGCCCACACCGCCGGGTTCGTCTGGGTGGCCGTGCCAGTGGGGTGCCGGGGGGACCTGGTGGCGGATGTCGTCCTCGCCTCGCAGCACCTCGCCGTCGGAGTCGTCGGCCTCCGAGTCGGCCTCGGAGTCGCTGTCGGAGGTGTCCATGGGGTCGGGGCGGTCGGCGGAGGCCGTGGGCTGTGGTGCGGTGACGGACTGCTCGTCCTCGGGGAGGTAGCCGGTGTGGGCGTCGCCGAGGGGGGTGGGTTCCCAGTCCTCGGAGGGTTCCCAGTTGTGGGGGACGATCTCGGCTTCGATGAACCAGATGTCCTGTGGTTCGGTGTTGCCGCTGCCGGGGCGGATGGCTGGGCGTTGGTAGGCGGCGTGGATGACGAAGTGGGTGTTGCGGGGGAGCAGGATCTCGCGTTCCTCGTCCTGGTACTCCGCGCCGTCCCTGACTGCCATGACATTGAACGCCGGGTGCCCCTGGGGGATGCGGAGCATGAGGTAGGCGTCGTAGTTGAGGGGGGAGTGGGTGCCCAGGGAGGTGGAGGAGTAGCTGAGCTCGTTGTGGACGGTGCCGACCAGGTCGCGCATGGAGAGCGGGTCGTTGAGGTCGGCGCCCAGGCCCGCGATGTAGTTGGTGCTCACTCCCCGGTGGACGAGGACGGGCGCGGGCAGGTGCGAGTGGGTGAAGAGGCTGTCGAGCTCCGTCACGAGGTCGAGGAATTCCTCCTCGCTGCGGTCGGGGTCGTCCACCCGTCCGTGGCGCAGGCCGGACTTGAGGAAGTCGTAGCCCTCGTCGGTGTAGTCGTGGACCGAGGCGGCCTGGTCCTCGGTCAGGTCGGGCACCGGCAGGTAGTGGGCGGCCCAGGCGACGGCCTGGTCGTCGTCGTGGAAGCGGAGGGCGTGCGGCATGCCGGTGCCGCCGGGTTCGTCCGAGTGGCCGGGCCATTGCGGGGCCGGGGGGAGGAGGTCGCGGATGTCGCCGTACCGTTCGCCGCCGTGCTGGCCCGCTGCCTCGCCGCCGCTGCGGGAGCCGTCGTCCGTCTCCGCGTCGGTGTCGGGACCGCCGTGGGGGGCGAGGTGGGCGAGGGCGTTGTCGAGGGCCCCGGTGTTCTGCCACCGCTGCCACTGGGCGCGCATGATGTCGGCCATCTGCTCGGGGGAGAGGGAGGCGCTGCTGTAGCGGGCGACGACCTCGGGCAGGGGCAGGCCGGTGACGTGGTGGTTGTGGTAGGCGATGAACAGCGGGAGGACGGAGCGTTCGTTGAGGAAGGGCAGGCGGTGGTGGGAGAGTTCCTCGGCGATGGTGTCGCGGATGTCCTCGGGCAGGTCGGAGGGGAGCAGCGGACGGCTGTCGGCCTCGGCTTCGGGACTGCCCGTGTCCGCGCGGGGAGACCCGGCCGGGTTCCGGTCGGTCACGGAGGAGTCGCTGGACGTGTCCATGGGGTCGGGGCTGTCGCCGGGATCGTCCGCGCCCGCGTGCACGGGGCCGCCCGTGTTCCAGTCGACGTGGAGCATGTTGACCTGGACGGTGGGGTTCTGCTGCCACTGGGCGAGGGCGGCGTCGGCGGCTGCCTGGACCTCCGGGGCGGGAGCGGTGTGGGTGGGGGCCGGTGTCGGGGTCTGCTGGCTGGTGTGGGTCTCGCCGGGGGCGGGTGGTGTGGTGTCGGTGGGGGGTTGGGGGGGGCGGTGGGGGGTGCCGTCGGGGTTCCAGGTTCCTCCGTGGTCGGTGAAGGTTTGGCGGGCCTGGGCCAGGTCGGTGAGGGCGCGGTCGAGTTCGCGGGTGGCGCGGGTGAACTCTTCCTGGGCGGTGAGGGTGGCGGTGCGGTTGCCGCGTGCGGCGTCCAGGTGGGCGGCGGCGAGGTCGAGTTCGGCGTTGGCGGCGTCGACCCTGAGTTGGGCGGCCTCCACCTTTCCGCCGAGGTGGTACGGGTCGGTGTCCGCGAGCGCGAAGTTGGTGCGGGCGTCTTCGAGGTCGGTCTCGAAGCGGACCACGTCGGTCTGGGCGCGGGCCACCCGCACCCGCGCCTCGTCGGCCGCCGGGCCGCTCGGCTCGGAGCGGGAAGCGGGCTCGGTGGTGTCAGGTCGGGGAGCGGGGGCGGCGCCGTTCCAGGTGACGGGAGGCGTGAGCGCCATGAAGACCTGCGGTCCGCCGTCCCGCCTCGCGACGAGGGCGAGGAAGTCCCGGCTCGCCCGGAGGGCCTCGTCCTGGAGTAGGTCGGCGAGGCGGTTCAGGCCGGGGGCCTCGTCGGGGAAGGGAAAGGCGTCGGTGTCCGCCCGTTGGGCGAGGTCCCGGAGGAGAGACGCGTCCTCGGTGGCCCGGAGCGCCCGCCGGTGGGCGTCGTGGAGGGCGGGGCTGTCGTCGGGGCCGGGAGCCTGGGTCCGGAAGGGGTGGTTGGGGCCGAGGGCCGCGGGACGCAGACCGAGGGTGCGGGCGAGTCCCAGCGCGCGGGAGCGGTAGTCGTCGATGGTCTGGAGGGCCTCGTCGTCCGGGTTGTCCTCGGAGAGCAGGGGTTCGGCGCGCTGCCGGACGTCGGCCAGCGCCGCGGCCACGTAGTTCCGGAACTCCCGGTCGGCCCTGTCGCGGAACCAGCCGGCGAGGTCGTTCAGGCCGGGGGTCTCGTCGGGGTAGAGGAAAGAGGGGTCGGTGTTCGCCCGTTGGGTGAGGATTTCGAGGGAGGCAGCCTGGGCGTTGAGTTCCTCCGCCCGCCGGTGGGCGTCGTGGAGGGCGGGGCTGTCGTCGGGCCGGGGGGTCAGAACCCGGAGCGGGTGGCTGTCGGGGAGCCTCGCGAGGCGCAGGCCGAGGGCGCGGGCGAGGCCCACCGCGCGGTAGCGGTAGTGGTCGATGGTCTGGAGGGCCTCGTCGTCCGGGTTGTCCTCGGAGAGCAGGGGTTCGGCGCGCTGCCGGGCGTCGGCCAGCGCCGCGGCCACGTAGTTCCGGAACTCCCGGATGCTCTCGCCGCGGAGCCGTCCGGCGAGGTGCTCCAGGCCGGGGGTCTCGTCGGGGGAGAGAAAAGAGGGGTCGGTGCTCGCCTCGCGGACGAGGGCTTCGAGGGAAGAGGCCCGGGTATCGAGCCGGGACAATCGCAGGTAGGCGTCGAGAACGGCGGGGGCGTCGCCGGGGAGGGGGCCCAAACCCTGGAACCGGTCGTTGTCGGTGAGGCGCTCGAAGTCCAGGTTGAAGGCGAGGGCGAGCGACTCCGCGCTTCTGCCGTAGTCGTCGATGGTCTGGAGGGCCTCGTCGTCCGGGTTGTCCTCGGAGAGCAGGGGTTCGGCGCGCTGCCGGGCGTCGGCCAGCGCCGCGGCCGCGTAGGCCCGGACCGCCCGTTCGGCCTCGGCGGTGGAGCGGGCGGCGAGGTCGTTCAGGGCGGCGACTTCGTCGGGGTCGAGGAAGGACACGGTGTCCGCGGTGTCGGCGAGGGCCTGGAGGAGAGCGGCCTGCCGGTCGGCGGTCGACGCCTGCTGGTACCTGGTGGTGAGGAGCGGATGCAGAGGGCGGAATATCCGCGCCCGCGTTGTGAACGAAATGTCCTCGCGGGGAGCCAGATCGAGGAACCCGGCCAGGACGAGGGCCAGATCGCGGTAGTCGGCCTCGGCCTGGTGGGCCTCGTCCCGGAGTCGGGCGACCGTCTGCCGGTGCCGGTCGAGGTCGGCCCGGTCGCTTCCGGAGTCTCGGGCGGCTTCGTGGTTGTCGATGGCCTCGCGCCAGGCCGCGCTTTCGGTGGCGGCGCGTTCGCGGGCTTCGGCCAGCGCCGTGGCGAGGCCGGTGCGGAAGGCACGGTCGGCTTCCTCCCAGAGGCGGTCGGCCTCGTTGCGGAGACGGTTGGCCTCGTCGCGGAGCCAGGCGGCCTCGTGGGGAAAACCGGTGGTGGCCGCGTTGGCGGCCCACAGTGCGTACTCGGCGGCGCTGTCGCGGAGCCGGGCGGAGTCGGAGAACGTGTTGACGATCCGGAAGCGCTGCTTCTCCGGGAGAGCCCGGAGTCCGGAGGGCACTCTCCGCTCGTCGGAGGTGGTGGGGGAGACGACTCCCAGGGCCTGGGCCTGTTCGCGGGCGAGACGCTGGTACAGGTCGGTGAGGGTGTCGAGCTGTGCGGCCAGGTCGGCGCGCTGGTCGTGATCGGTGGGGGCGAGTTCGTCGATCTGTCGACGGAGGTGGTCGATGGCGTGGCGGGTACGGGCCAGGTGGCGGCCGCGCCGCTCCACGGCCACCGGCTCGGGTGAGCGCTCGCCGAAGCCGTCCTCGTCGGGGCGGTATTCGGGGGCGGGATCGGAGTCTGGGGCGGGGTCGGGATCAAGGTCGGTGTCGGTGAGGAACGCTTCGGCGGCGTCGGGGGTGACCAGCGGAGCGAGGACGTAGTGCACCAGCCGGGTGTAGGCGTCGGTGATGAGCTCGTTCAGGTTGGACCTTCCTCCGAGGAACTCGAGGTTGGCCCGCGCCACGTCGGTGTTCCAGGAGTTGAGGTCGTCCCAGGAGGGGGTGTCTCCCAGATCGAACAGCCGTCCCTGCCAGTACTCGAGCTGCTGCTCCAGGTTCTGCCCCACCGCGGTCTCGGCGCGGTGGAGGTCGCGCAGCCGGTTGGCGGTCTCGGCGCTGGACAGGTCGGTGGTGACGCCCAGGACCCGGGCCAGTTCGGTGGCGGACTCCCTGCCCCGTTCGCTGGCCTCCCTGACCTGGGTGGTCAGGTTCTCGTACTCCGTCAGTCCCTGTTGTGCCTGGGCGAGGTGGAATTCGGCGTCCCTGGTCGCGGTCTCGACACGGTTGCGCAGATCGGTGAGCTGCTGGTCGCGGTCGGCCCCGTCGTCGGGAGCGGGTGTGGTGTCGTACTGGAGTTGCAGGGCCCGTCTGCGGGCTCGGTGGTAGTTGGCGCGGGCACGCTGGGCGCGCGCCTGGTCGCGCAGTCGGGTGTAGTCGCTCTCCAGGTCCCGGACGGTCTGGAGCAGACCGCTGCGGGCGGCGGTGTCGCTCGTCCGGGCGAGTTCCGCCTGGGCGCTGACGAGGGAGGCGAGAATCCTGTTGGCCTCGCTCTCGTACTCGCGGGCCTCGTTGCGGAGTTCGGTGGCCTGGCGCTGGGCGTCCTCGATGAGGGCGGAGTAGTCGGGAGTGGGGGCGACCCGACCGGGGTAGGGCGGCGGGGCGGTGACGTCGGGGGCGCTGCCGAGGTCGGCGAGTTCCTCCTCGTGGGCTTCGCGCAGGCGTTGCTGTTCTTCGTAGTGGGCGTGGTGGTCCTGCGAGTTCCGAAGCGTCTCGTCGGCCCGTCGGCGCAGGTTGAGGAGGTCGGTGACGGTGGACGAGAGCTCCTCCGAGCGGTTGCCGACGTTCTGGACGAGTTCGCTGATCTCCGTGTGTGCCTGCTCCAGGTCCTGGTGGGCGAGGTCGCGGCTCGCCTGGAGGATGGTTGTGTCGGTGCGGGTGGATTCGGCGGCCTGGAACTGGGCGTCCAGCGCGTACCAGGTGCGGGCGTGTCCGGCGGCGTTCAGGTAGGCGTCCCGCATCGCGGACGCCGGGGGCGCCAGGTCGGGGTCGCCCTCGGCCAGTAGCGGGTCGGTGTATCTCAACAGGTCGGCCAGTTGCCGGGCGCGGTCGTGGTAGTCGTGCAGCAGGGCGTGACCGCTGTCGGGGGATTCCGGGTTGCCACGGAACTCGCTCACCGCGTCTGAGATGAGGTTCCGGCGGTCCTCGGGAGTGGCCGTGTCCGGCAGGCGGTCGAGGACAAAACGCCCGTAGTCGCGCAGCATCCCCGCACTCAACTGCCAGGCGCGGGCCTCAACGGGGGGGAGGTCGTCCGGACACTCCCGCTCGATGAGGGCGTCGACATCGGACAGGATCTGGTCGGTGTCCGGTCGGCCGGGGGAGGCGAGAGCCGTGTGGATGAGGTTGGCCGCGTCCTCGAAGACCTGGAAGGCCGGATGCAGCAGACTCCGCGACTCCGTGGAGGAGGCCGTGTCCGAAGCGGCTACGGGGATGTTGTCGTCGTTGCTGTCGGAGTCGCTGGGGGCGAAGTCGCTGTCAGGGCTGCTGGGGACGAAGTCGTTGTCGGTGGGCGGGGGGAGGCTGTCGGAGTCGCTGGGGACGGAGTCGCTGTCGGGGACGTTGGGGACGGAGCCGTCGTCGGTGGGCGGGGGGAGGCTGCCGGAGTCGTTCTGGAGGGCGGTGTCGAGGTGGCCGTCGCCTGTGGGGCCGCTGTCGGGAACGGTGGCGGCGTTCTCCGGCGCCTCGGAGGAGGACTGGGTCCGGGGAATGTCGACGGGAACGGCGGGGGGCTGCGCGGGGGTGTCCGTGGCGGCCTGCGGCTCGTTGGAAGGAGGTGCGGGAGGAGCGGTGTCGGGCGCGGGAGCATGCCGACGCGGGAGGACCAGGTCCCTGAGCCGGCGTCCGGCTCTCCTCAGGTTCGCGCGGACCGGGAAGGCCGTGAGCTGGACTGGCTCGGTGGGGCCGCCAAGCATCCACTGCTTCTGGGCGAGCACGATTTCCTGGTACCGGTCCAGGGCGTTGCCGGCCCGGTCACGGGCGTCGGCGAGCTCCTGTTCCAGCCGGGCGGCGTCCGGGGAGTGGTCCGCTTTGGTGAGCGCGTTCTCCAGTCGGGTGGCGTCCTTGAGGCTGTCGGCCCCGTCGTTGAGCCGGTCCAGGGCGAGATCGGTGAGGAAGCGGAGCGTGTCCCAGGATCGGAAGACGTTGGGCGGCGCCGGGGTGTCGCTGTTCTGGTCGCCCCGGTCGTCGGGGTGTGCCGGGATGTCGGCCTGGGACTCCGCGTCGGGATTCCGGCCTTCTCCGGTGGAGACGGTCCCGGACGGAGGGGGGCTGTTGTGGCCACTCCGGTCGTCGGCGCGTGCTGGGGCGTCGGGCGTGGACACCGTGGCGGGAGGAGTGCTACCAGCATCCGGGGTGAGGGCCATCCGGAACACGTCCGAGTAGCCACCGTCGCCCGTCGACTCGGTCGGAGGGACGGCCGTGTCGCCGAGCGTGCTTCCCGGAACGCTCGACGGGGTCGGGGAGACAGCCGAGACGTCAGCGGACGTGGACGCGTCGGAGGACGACGGTCGGGTGTTCTCCGGGGTGAGCGGTGTCTGTCCGCCGGAGGAGTCGGAGTCCTGGGGGGAGGCCGACCGGGAGTCATGGGACGGGTCCGTCTCGGCTCTGGTGGGCTTCGCGGAAGATCCCGTCGGGGTAGCTGTCCGGTCGCGGCGGCCCGCCCCCGGGTCCCGATCGCCCGCCGCCTGGTCCGTGGGCTGGACGGTGGAGGGCCCGGCGGGTGGCGCGGGAAGGTGTTCGGCCGTGGTCGGCGCTTCGGAGGTCCGGGCCACCGGGCCGGTCGGGGACCCTGCCTGCGGTGCGGTGCCAGAACGCGGACTGCCCGCGCCGTCCACCGGGGCCGTGGTCTCCACGGAGGAGGGGGCGGGGCGCGGACCGGGAACGCCGTCCGTCCGGCCGGGGGAACCGGGAGCGTCCGCGGCCGGGCCGGGGGTCCCGTCGCTGAGGCGGGGAGTGGCGTCAGCGTGGATGCCGGTGGAGGGAGGTCCGCTTCTGCCGGTGCTGTCCCCGAGAGTGTCGGGGGCGCTGGACGGGTCTCCGGAGACGGCCTCCGGGGTGCTTCCGTCGACGGTGTCCGTTGCGGTGTGTTCGGGGTGGGATTCCGAGGAGCGGTGGATCGACGTGTCGTCTCCGGACCTTCCGGAAGCCGAACCATCCGGGGAGGTCTGGGGCGGGAGGGACGTCTCTGTGGGTGCGGGGTTCTGTTGGGAGGTCGCGGTGGAGGGGTGCGGGCCCCGGGAGACGCCTTCCTGCCCGTCTTCCGATTCGACACGGACCGGCGGGGTGTCGGTGGGGGACTGGCCACTCTGGGAGGAGAGGGTCTGCGAGGGCCGTCCGGTCGACGGGGTCGTCCGGGGGTCGGTGGTGGGGGTGTCGGTGGAGCGGTTCTGCGGTTGTGCGCCTGCGGTGGTCTGGTGGTTTCCGTTGTTGGTGGGGGCGGGCTGCGGGGTGGTGCCGGGGGGTGTGGTGGTGCCGGGGAGGGGGGAGGTGGCGCCGGGAACCAGGGAGGTGCCGTTGTCCTGTGCGGAGTCCGGGGTGATGTCGTGCAGGGCGAAGGCGGTGAGGGGCGGGGGGGTGGGGATGGTGAGGCCTGCGAGGGGACCGTGGCCGTTGGACTGGGCGGTGCGGAGGGAGTTGATGAACTCTTCGGCGGCCGATCTGTTTCGGGCTGGGTCGTGCGTTTCGCCGTCGTGGGACTCCTGAGAGTCCGGGGTGTTGTCCTGGGAGGTGTCGCGGGCCGGTCTGTCGTTCCCGGTGGTGTTCTTGGGGTCGGTGTTTCCGGAGCTGTCGGGGGTGGTGGTCCGGATGTCGGGCGGGGTGACGGTGAGGTCGGGGGTGTGTGAGCCGTCGGAGGCCGTCCGGGACGGAGCGGGGGACGGAGGAGGCGTGGAGCGGTTCTGGTCGTCGTTGGAGCCGCCGTGGTTCTGGTCGGGGTCGCTTTTTTCGGTGGGGGTGTTGGGTGGGGGTGGGAGGGTGATGTCTCCCATGTTTTTGAGGGTGTCGATGGTTGTGAGGCCGCCGAGGGTGGCGAGGTTTTGCAGGGCTGCGGTGGAGGCTCCGGCGACGGCGGACATGCCGGAGGCTTCCCAGCCTTTGTCGGTGAAGAGGAGGTTGGTGAGTCCTTCGCCGACGTAGCCCTCGATGGCGCCGGTGCCGGCGGCGAGTCCGGCGTCGCGGAAGCGGTGGGCCCAGGTGGTGCCGTAGGTGTCGAGGGTGGTGGTGAGGGCGTCGGGGATGTTGTGGGAGAGGTGGTTGCGGAGGCCGGGGGGCAGGTTGGTGGTGGTGAGGGCGTCGTCGAGGCTGGTGCGGAGGTGGGGGGTGCCCCAGTTCTTGGTGAAGGTGTGGGCGTAGGTGTCGCCGATGGTGCGGGCCTGGTGGGCGCCGAGGGTGGTGCCGAGGTGTTTTTCGAAGAGGTTGGCGAGGTCGTCGCGGAACTGTTGGGCGGTTTTGGGGTTGAGCCAGCCGGTGTCGTTGCGCCAGGGGGCGAGGAGTTCGTTGCTGTTGTTGCTCAGGAGGGTGGACAGGTCCTGGTGGAAGTCGGGGCCGAGGTCGGGGTCGCCGTCGGGTGTGGGTGTGGTGTCGGGTGTGGGTGTGGGGTTGGGGACGGTGTCGGGGGTGGGGTTGGTGGTGGGGGTGGGGTCGGGTCGGTAGGGCGGGGGTGGGTCGGTGATGTCTTTGTAGGCGGGGGGTGGGTCGAGTTTGGGGAGGTTGTTGAGGTTCTTGGTGAGGATGCCGGTGAGTTCTTTGCTGATGAAGGCGTCGATGCCGGTGGTGAGGGCGGCGGAGATGAGGCCTTCGATGAGGGCTCCGGCGGCGGCCATGCGGGTGAGTTCTTTGTCCCACTCGTCGCGGTTGCCCTGGTCCTGCTGGATGCGTTGGATGAGCAGGTCCATGGTGACGCCGAAGAACTGGGCGATGAAGAGGTTGCCCAGGAGGGTCCAGGTGAGCCAGTTGAGGATGCGGCGGATGGCCTGGTGGCGGATGAATTTGAAGAAGGCGATCCAGGTGAGGGAGGCGCCGAAGGTCCATTGGGCCATGGCGATGGCCCAGGCGATCTCGATGGCCAGTTGGATGAGTTGGCCGATGATCATCCATTTGGCGTATTCGACCTGGTTGGCGGCGTTGCGGGCGTATTTTTCGATGTCGGCGGCGAGTTGGGCGGCTTTGCCGACGTAGTTGCGTTCTCCTGCGGTGAATTGTTCGAGGGATTTCTCGAAGTATTCGGTGGCGTGGCCGTCGAAGGTGACGCTGACTTTGCGGCGGAGGACGATGATGAGTTCGGGGAGTTCGGTGTCGAGGATGTGGCGGGTGACGGAGTAGACGTCGCCGAGTACGCGGAGTTTGTCCTCGTCGGCGCTGGGCCATTTGGTTCCGGTCAGGCCGTAGAACAGGTCCCGCAACTCGTCCGGCAACTCCATACCCATGGCCGGCTACCAGGCTCGCGAGGAACGGAGGGAATCCCTGTGGAAACGGACGGTGTCCAGAAAGGAAACGGATTGTCCGCTGCCGCCTCCGATCGAGGCCGTTCCACGGAAAAGGCAGCACTGCGGCACAGGTGAACCCCTTCGCGTCCGGAAAAGACAGTCGCTTCTGCCGCACCGAAGTTATTACACCAGATTTACTCTGCCGCCTTCTGCAAGAAACTATTTCCTGCTTCTTCGTCCGTTGTTAGTCTCTGGTAGCTCATGGCGATACGCGGAACGGGGCCGGGCGGGGAGGGAGCCGGGAGGGAGACGCGGTCCGGGGAGGTGGATCCGGGCGGCGTATCACCTCCGGTGGAACGACAGCTCCGGGCGGGGCCCGATGGCCTCCCACAGTTCCTCGACCGCGTCGGGGACGCCCTGGATCTCGACCTCGTGCTGGGAGACCAGCTCCGTCAGGGAGACCTCGCCGAGCACCAGCCTCGTCAGAGCCTCGGTGGACAGCCGCATCCCGGCGAG
The DNA here is from genome assembly GCF_003574835.2 of Thermobifida halotolerans. NCBI lineage: Bacteria > Bacillati > Actinomycetota > Actinomycetes > Streptosporangiales > Nocardiopsidaceae > Thermobifida > Thermobifida halotolerans. The sequence goes on from NZ_CP063196.1 coordinate 5,122,537, forward strand.
CCACTCGGGTGGCACCCCCTCGTGGACCCGGAGCACGCTGTTGCGCAGCAGCAGGCCGAACTGCTCACCGGTGTCGCTCATCTCCACGCCGATGCTCACCGTCCGGTCCCCGGCCTGTTCCGGTATCACCCGGAACCGCAGGTTCTCGAGGAGCACGTGCGCGGGGAGGGGAAACAGCCGCTTGACGGCGTCCCGGACGTCGGAGAGTCGCAGATCCCCCGATGCGTCCATCGCCGCGCAGTGGTACCAGTTGCGCCGCAGGGGATTGGACTCCTGGTCGCCCAGGGCGTGCAGTGCGCGGGACAGCGCCGCGCGTCCGGCCTCGTCCTCCGGACCGGCGGCCACCACCAGGCGCGCCAGTTCCGCCGCCCACTGCGGGTCGCCGCCGTCCAACGCCTCGGCCGAGGCGGCCAGTACGCGTTCCTGTCCGCCCATCAGCGCGATGCTGCGCCGGGCGTGCTCCGCGCGCGGGGTGGGCGCCAGGTCCACGGCGTTGCCGGAGAACCAGCCCACGTACCTGGAGTGGTGCTGCAGCGCGCTTCCCGTGAAGTTCCCGTGGAGCGGTCGGGAGAACGGCCCTTTCAGCACCTCCTCGGGGAGGGTGATCTGATGGGCGATCTCGTCCGCGGGTGCCCCGCTCAGGATGTGCCGGACGGTCTGGTCGTGGAGGTAGTCGATGGCGTCCAGGTAGGTGGAGAGCATGTCGCGGATCCGCCGCGTGCCCAGCAGGGGCTCCATCCGGGTGCTGGCGAGGCGTTGCAGGTCCATCGTGGACAGGTGGGTGAGCAGGGCGTGCCAGCTTGCGGAGACCTCCGCCCGCGCCCCCTCGATGGCCATGAAGTTGCCCGGTGTGGCGTGGAAGTCGTTCGCGATGACCGCCGTCCGGTACTGGGGCAGGTGGAGCCCGAGCGAGGCGTCGAAGAAGAGGCCCGTGCTGAAACAGCGGATGCGCAGCCCGGCCAGGCTGACCTCCTCGCCGTGCCGCACGGTGACCGTGGGCGCGATGTGGGGGGCCGGGGGCAGGCTGTCGGTGAGGGCGCGGCGCAGCATCTGGGGGAGGTCGTCCGTCTCCCACAGTTCGGAGCCGTACTGGAGCGTGGCCATGGTCACCTTGAGGTAGATGATCTCCCGGAGCGGTGCCTCGGGATGCCTGCCCCAGGACTCGTGGGCGATGACGGGGATGTGCTCGTTCCGCTGTTCCTTGAGGAGCGCTTCGACGCCCGTGCAGTGGGAGCTGACCGGTTCTCCCAGGATCACGGCCTCGACCGGTTTGTCGAAACGGGCGGCGAGGGTCCGGGCGATGGCTCGCCCCTGTTCGGGACTCCGCCCGCTGCCCAGGAGGACGAGGCCGTCAGGGCCTTCGATGACCACGCAGTTGACGAGCGAGCCGTTCGCGGCCCGCAGGTTCCAGACGGACGTGCCCTCGACCGGAACGGGTTCCGGCGGCTGTGCGCTGTCCCCCCGCGGGGCTCGGCGGGAGAATGTCTGCTGTACCGGTTTCGAGTAAGACGACGGGTGGGACAACATTCCTCCCCTGGCGTTGTCCGTTGTCCGGCATCACGCGGCGGCTCCGGTAGGCACTGGTCGGTCCGGTCGGAAGCCGACGCCGTACTCGTGGTCGGCACGGCTACCCACAGAACATCCATGCTGCTCCCAAGAGGGTCAGAGCCGCTCCAATCCCGTCTCACGAATTCACAAATGCTCAAAAGAGGGGATTCCGGAGGGTGCGGCGGCGCCCGTCAGGCGCGGGAGCGCCGGGAGGGGAGAGGAGGAAGCGCGGACGCCGCTCCGCGCGTTCACCGCCAGCCGTAGCGTTCCCGTAGCACCGCCGCCACGCGCCAGAACGTGTCGGAGTCGACGATCGCGCCCTCGCGGCGGATCTCGTGCTCCTCCAACTCGAACAGGCGGTCCAGTCTCACGTAGGAGACCCGCCCAGCGCGGTCCCAGGCGCCCGAGCCGAGCAGCAGCCAGTCCTGCTCCTCCCAGTGGTCGGGCTCCCGGCTGGAGAGCATCAGCGCGTGCAGAGCGCTGCCCCTGCGGCCCACCACCAGCAGGGGGCGGTCCTTGCCCAGGGCGGGGTCCTCCTCGAAGGGAACCCAGGTCCACACGACCTCGCCCGCGTCAGCGAGGCCGTCGCGTTCGGGCGCATAGGCCAGGACCGTGGCGTTGCGCAGGGTCGGGACCTCGCGGATGGCTCCCTCGTGGGGGTGGGGCGGCCGTGCCCCGGAGTCGGCGGAAAGATTGTCCACGGAGACGATCTTAGGGACGTTCCGCCGGAGTGCTCCGGGACTGCGCTGCCCGGGTTCCGGGCGGGACCGCCGCACCGGCCGGTCGACGACCGCGTCCGCGGACCGGTTCAGGGCGCCGTCGAGAAGTCCAGCAGGGACAGTTGCCCCGTCCCGCGGCGTTCCAGGGCCAGCAGCCACTTCTTGCGTTCCAGGCCGCCGCCGTATCCGGTGAGGTCGCCCGAGGCGCCCACCACCCGGTGGCAGGGCACGATGATGCCGATCGGATTGCGTCCGTTGGCCAGTCCCACGGCGCGGGAGGCGGAGGGGTTGCCGATCCGCTCGGCGAGCTGGCCGTAGGAGAGCGTCTCGCCGTAGGGGATCTCCAGGAGGGCGTCCCACACCGTGCGCTGGAACGGGGTGCCCTCGGGCGCCAACGGCACGTCGAACGCGGTCCGCCGCCCCGCGAAGTACTCCGCCAGCTGGGTCTCGACCTCGGTGAACGGCGTCGGATCGGGACGGCCGAAGAACTCCTCGGCCGGTCGGTGACGCTGTTCGGCCAGGTACAGGCCGACCAGCGCGCGGTCGGCGGCCACCAGGGTCAGCGGACCGATCGGGCTGTCGGTGACGGTGTGGACGCGCTCCCGCGTCGGAATCACGGCGGTCAAGATCACTCCTCGGCGTCGGCCTGCTCGTGGGGTGGCGCTCCTCTCCAGTATCGACGCGGGAAGCGGTCCGGTCGTGCGTTCTCCGTCCGGACGGCTCCGTGCGCGGGACCGCGCCGTGTACGACGCGTCCACGCCGGGGCCGTCCGGACGGTCGCCGGAGCGGTCAGCGGTTCTCGTTGTCGGAGTTGTGGTTGGGCAGGGGCTCCTCGGAGCGCCCGTCGCGATGGCCGTTCAGGTCCTCGGGCAGGTTCCGCGACGTCGGGATCCACAGGCGCATGGCGCCGCGGCGCAGCTTCCGGGAGGCCTCGGGGCGCTGCTCGGAGTCGGACCGGCCCGCGGAGGGGGAGCGCAGCGTTCCCGCGCCCAGGGAGATGAACAGGATCAGCAGGGCCGGGATCACCAGCGCGGAGGCCAGTCCGACACGGTCGGCGGCGAAGCCGATCATGGGCGGTCCGAGGAGCGGGCCGAAGTAGCCGATCGCCGCGACCGTGGAGAGGTCGCGGCCCGACCGGGCGGGGTTGTCGTTGGCCGCCGCGTTGAACAGTTGCGGCACGATGCCGGACAGGCCCACGCCCACCAGTGCGAAGCCGATGACCACGGGGATCTGGAGGGGCAGGACCAGGGCGAGGAACAGTCCGGTCGAGGCGAGCAGGGCCCCGCTCCGTACGACGATGACCGGACCGACCAGGGCGACGAGGCGGTCTCCGACGAGGCGGCCCGCCGCCATCATGGTGGCGTAGGCGGCGTAGGTCGCCGACGCCGCCGTCTCGGAGCCGCCCACCGCCTCGCGGGTGTACAGGGCGCTCCAGTCCGTGGCGGCGCCCTCGGCGAGCATGCAGCACAGGGCGAGCAGGCCCAGCAGCATGATTCTGCCCCGGGGAAGGGAGAGGCGGCGGAGCCGCGGCGCGGTGCGTGCGCTCCGGACGGGGGGAAGCGGGTGGTCGGTCAGCCACTTGCGCACCGCCAGCGAGAGGAAGGCCAGCAGGGACGCCGCCCCGATGAAGGTCGTCGTGACCTCCAGGCCCGCCTTCACGCAGAGCGTGCCCGCGATGGCGCCCAGACCGCCACCGATCGAACAGACGGCGTGAAAAGAGACCATGATCGGACGTCCCCATTCGCGCTGCAGCCGTGCCGCCTGCAGGTTGGCGGACACGTTGAGCAGGGCGTGGCTCGATCCGAGCAGGAGCAGGGACAGCACCAACTGCTCCAGGTTGGTGGCGTAGCCGGGGGCGACGAGTGCGGCGCTGGTGGCCAGGGCGGTGGCCGGTACCACCGTCCGGCCGTCGAAGCGGTCCAGCAGGCCGCCCATCAGGCGGATGGTCAGCACCCCGCCCAGTGCCAGGGCGAGCAGGGCGATGCCCAGTTCCCCCTCGTCGACCCCTGTCTGGCGCTTCACCGCGGGGATGCGCGAGGCCCAAATCGCGATGACCGATCCGGTGACGAAGAAGTACGCGTACAGCGCGATTCTGGCTCGTCGTAGCCGACGTGGAACGGGGCGTCCGCCGCGTGGGCGGGAGGGGCCGACGGGCTGGCTCTCAGACATGCGCTCATCACCTTCTCGAAATTGCAGATTCTGGACATGGCGCACTGTTGTGGGTTCGACAGTGGGGGCCTGCGCACGGGAAGGGGCCGTGACGGCGATGAACGCGGCTCACCCGAGCCGGACGCCGCCTCCGGGGAAACGGCCGGGATCCGAGGTGGATTCACATGTGTTCTGTAAAGAACCCGGTAATTGGAGGCTACCCAGAAAGTAGCTTCGAAGAAGCCGGAACGAAGGAAAACCTGCGCTCCCAGACCCCTCCGGAGCAGGGAAGATGCCCGAGAATCCGTGCCAGCAAACGGGTTCGGAGAGACGGATTATTTCTGGTTGAAGTCTGAACTTCCCTCTGCTCAACAAGAGGTTGAGCGGCATCGGCGAGCAATTCACCCATTTGTTGGATTCGGTATTTGTGGCCGCTGTGCCGAGAATGCGAGGGACCGAACACCTCGGGGCAAGAGTCCGAAATTCCCGTCCGGGTGCGCCGGAGGCCCGGCCGGAGCGGAGGCGGTGTGCGACACGCGACAGGTCGGCCCGGAACGGGCCGGGAGGCGGAAACGCCGGACGGGACGGTCTGGACCGTCCCGTCATCAGGTCACAACATGCGATGCGCCACACCGGAGAAGCTTCCGAGTGTGGCGCCAACGGTGGCCCCAGCAGGATTCGAACCTGCGACACCCGCTTTAGGAGAGCGGTGCTCTGTCCCCTGAGCTATGAGGCCGGACCCTCTCTAGGGTAACGGAATCGACGAGTGGATGTGGCAGAGCCGTGAAGACGGGACAAGCAGGGCGAATCGTTGAGTAATCTTCGTAGCGATCGGGTTGTCACGGCTGTCAGGTGATGTCCGCCACACGTCGCTGTGGGCGGCGCCCCCCAAGCGGCAGACTCGGGGACACAGAGTCGAGGCTTATCCCCGGAACCACCCATGATCAGCAGAAACGACAGGAGTGGCGGCCTGCCCGCAAACAGGTGCCGCCCCGGTCGTACGGGCTTTCGCTTCGTCGCCATGTCCGCATGCGGTCATGGAGTATGTTGCGGTCCGGCCACGTGAACCATCAGAGCCAAGGCAGCGGAGGAGCCACGTGCCGTTCGTTCTCGATGTCGGGCGGAGTCGTTGCCGCGCGGCGAGGAACGGGACACCGTCCGTCTCGAACAGTCGGTCCCGGTCGCGAGCCGTGGTGACGGTGCTGCTCACCCTCGTTCTGACCGTGCTGGTGAACACCGGAGTGTCGCCGCTGCCCGTCCGGGCGGACGACGAACTGGAGTCCCTCAGGCAGCAGGCCGAGCAGGCCAGGGAGGAACTGGAACAGGCCACCGAGGAGTACACCGAGCGTCAGGAGGCGCTGGAGGAGGCCCAGGACGAGCTGGTCAAGACGCTGCACGAGCTGCAGCAGACCGAGGGCAAGATCGCCGACATGCGCGTCCCCCTCGTCGAGCTCGCCATCACCCTCTACAAGCAGCCCGACGTGGGCATCCTGGGGTTCTTGACCTCCGACACGATCGAGGGCGACCTCCGGGCCGAGGCGCACGTCCTGAAGCTCTCCTACGACCAGGAGGAGCTGCTGGAGGAGGCCGACGCACTGCGCGACGAGCAGATCGAGCTGACCGAGCAGGCCCAGGAGTTGCAGTCGCAGACCCAGTTGGAGCGGGTCGAACTCGAGGACGACCTGGAGGAGCTGCGCAGGCAGTCCGAGGAGAGCACCGAGGCGCTCACCCAGGAACTGGAGGACCGGGGGCTGTCCGTGGACGCCTACATGGCCGGGGTGGAGTGCGATCCCAGCGCGAGCGCGAAGGCGGCAGGCTACCCCAACGGGCTGCTGCCCACCGAGTCCCTGTGCGAACTGCACGTCGACGGCCACTACCTGCGCGCCGACGCGGCGACGGACTTCCTGAGAATGAACCAGGCCTACATCCAGGAGTTCGGCACCGACATGTGTGTGACCAGCTCCTACCGGGACCTGCAGAACCAGCACCGCGTCTACGCCCAGCAGCCGCCGGGGTACGCTGCCGTGCCCGGTACCAGCAACCACGGCCTCGGCATGGCGGTCGACCTGTGCGGCGGGGTGCAGAACCAGGGGTCAGCGCAGTTCAACTGGCTGGAGGCGCACTCCCGCGAATACGGCTGGTTCCACCCGCAGTGGGCCTACTCCAGCCCCTTCGAGCCCTGGCACTGGGAGTACGACCCCTCCTGACCGGTCCGGGCCGTTGCCGCCCGAGGCGGCCCACCCGCACGGGGTGGGCCGCCGCCGACGTCACACTCCCATCTTCTCGGGCACGATCTCGCTGGTGCAGTACGCGCACCGGATGGCCTTCCTGCTGATCTGGCTGAAGCAGGACGGGCACTCGCGGTGGGTGGCCTCCTCGTCCCTGGCGAAGCGCTCCATCACCTTGGTCATGGGCAGCACGATGAGGAAGTAGAGGATGGTGGCGGTCAGCACGAAGGAGATCAGGGCGTCGATGAACGCGCCGTACTGGAACTCGCTGTTGTTGACCGTGAAGGTCAGGTCGGCGAACTTCGGCACTCTGCCGAAGATCCCCAGCAGCGGGGTGACGAAGGCGGTGGTGAACGCGGTGACCAGCTCGGAGAAGACCGCTCCGATGACAACCGCCACGGCGAGCTGGACCAGGTTGCCCTGGAAGAGGAACTTCTTGAACCCGTTCATCCGAACGGCTCGCTTTCTGTAGGGGGATACGGGGGGACGGGTGCGCGCCGTGCGGCGGCGCGCACGGCGCTCAGCGTATCCGTCAACCGCGGATGGCGATCGACAGTCGACCGGCTCCGGCGTGACCCGCCAGGGAACGCGCCTCCTCCTCGGTGACCGCGAGCACGACCAGCGCCCCCGCCTCCCCCGCCGCCGGGTCCGCGGAGGGAACGGCGACCACCGGGCGGTCCGCCACGATCGTGCGGGCGGCGACCGCGCCGTCCCCGGCGAATCCGGCGGCCAGCGGGTCGCCGACGGCGGCGAGCACGTCGATCCGGCTGCCCGGCCGAAGCAACGCGACCGCGTCGGCGTCGGCGAGACGCACCGGAGCCGCCACCAGGTCGGCGCCGTAGCCCGCCGCCGGAGGGTCGGCCAACCGGACCTCGGTGAGGATCTCGCCCGCGCGCACCGGGGACCGCAGCGACACCCCCTCGACCCGGTGCCCGGCGGGCAGCGCCCCCTCGGGCAGCAGGGCCTCGGGGACCTCGCGCACGACCGTGTCCGCCCCGGTCAACGGGGCGAGGCCGGACAGGTCGCGGGCGGCCACCAGGACCTCGGCCGCGGGCGGCGGGGGAGGGCGCAGCACCAGCAGCGCCCCGGCCGCGGCCGTGGCCGCGGACAGGGCGCCCAGAAGCCGCCGCCAGCGATGCCAGCGGAACCGGAGCGGACGCCGGGAGGAGTCGGATGTGGCGTTCATGGACACCGAAGGTAGACGGGCCGAGGCAGCGTGGATCAAGGCTGTCCACAGGGAATCCCGCCGCTCGCCCGGGACCCGGATCGGTCGGCCCGCGGAGGACGGACCCGCGCGGCGTCTCGCGGGGTGCGCGGACCGATGATCCCGGCACCAGGGGACTGCTTTCCGCGCTTCCCGACCCCTGGTGTCGATCCCGACGCCCGCGCCCCCACCGACGGAAAGGTCCGAGGACATCCCGCACCACCAGGACCGGGAAAGGAACACGGCACGCGAAAGCCCCCGCACCCCTGAGGGCTGGCGGTGGAGTGGCCGGCGCGCGAAGCGCCTGAGCCGTCCACGCCCCCGCCCTCCGCACTGCGAAGGCGATCCCACACCACAGGGAGAAAGGACACCGACCACCGTCGGAAGAGACGCAGCCCTCGCACACCCGACCCGCCCCGGTGGTATCGCCTCGACCAGGCCGGTGCCAAGACTTCACCGGGTTCTCGGTGACACGGAGCACCCCCTGGAAGGGGAGTGCCCCGCCTGGGAGGCTCGGGTATGTCGTCGATGTTTGGGGGATTGCGATGGACATGCCAGTGGTGAACTCGTGCGAGGCGGAAGCCTGCGTGTACAACACCGACCGCGCCTGCCGCGCGCTGGCCATCACCGTGGGCGACGTCCGCCATGCCTACTGCGACACCTTCTTCGACGCCCCGGCCAAGGGCGGCGATCCCGCCACCACGGGCCACGTCGGCGCCTGCAAGATGTCCGACTGCCAGCACAACGTCCAGTTCGAATGCCAGGCTTCGGGCATCGCCGTCGGCTACCGGCAGGAGCAGGCGGACTGCCTCACCTACTCGCCCGCCTGAACGGCGGTTCCATGCCGGCCCCGTACTTCCGGGCGGCGGCCGCGCTGCCGGGCGCGCCGGGGCGGCGTACCGGCGAAGGCCGCGAGCAGCGCCACGGGTCCGCACGTCCGAACCGGTGGTCATCCCCGTCGACGGACAGTCCGCGGGTGCTCGTCGCAGGCCCGGTGCGGTGGAGGCGGCGCGGACCCCGCCGCGCACACCGTGAGGGCCGTCCCCCGCGGACGGGGAACGACCCTCACGGGCAGGTTCGGGGTGCGCCAGGGCGCGGATCTCAGGCGGCGGAGGGGGCCTTCGTGCCGCCGGAGTCGCCGGACGAGGAGGACTCGGAGGACGAGGACTCGGCCTTGGCGGGCTTGTCGCTCTTGGAGGAGCCCGTCAGCGCGGAGCTGTTGGAGCTGGACGTGCTGTCGGTGCGGTAGAAGCCCGACCCCTTGAAGACGATGCCGACAGCGGAGTACACCTTGCGCAGCTTGCCCTGGCACTCGGGGCAGGTGGTCAGCGGGTCGTCGCTGAAGCTCTGCACGACCTCGAGATCGGCGCCGCACTCGGTGCAAGCGTACTGGTACGTAGGCACGGGTCCTCCTAGCTGGCACTCTCACCCGACGACTGCTAAATAGTACGCCGTCGGGCCACATGATCGCGACAACGGGGTGGTGACGCCGTCTCGACCGGGAACTACTCGCCGGGAGCAACGCGGCGGTGTCCACCGTTCGTGCCCCGTGTCGGAGGTGAGATCCGACACGCTGGAGTTCGGCTTCCGGCGCTCCTAGCGGTTCCCCAACCACACCACCCCGCGCCCGGGAGTCACCGCCCCCCGGACCGGGCGGTCGTGCTCCTCGGTGGGCACCGACTCCACCAGTTCGGTGTCGTAGACCACGGCCAGCGACACCGCCCCCTCGCCCGCCCGGGCCAGCGCCCGGTCGTAGCAGCCCGCCCCCCGACCGAGCCGGTACCCCGCGGCGTCCACCGCCAGGGCCGGGCAGACCAGCGCCGAGACCCCGCGCACCGCGTCCACCCCGAGACGCGGACCGGTCGGCTCCACCAGGCCGTGCCCGGCGGGAGCCAGCGAGTCGGGACCGGTGTAGGGCGCCCAGTCCAACTCCCCGCCGTCCAGGAACACCGGCAGCAGCACGGTGCCGCCGCGCTCGGACAGGGCCGCCACCAGCGGGCGGGTGTCCGGCTCCGAGCCCACCGCGTAGTAGACCGCCACAGTGCGGCCCGAGGACACCTCCGGCAGCGCCAGCACGGCGTCCCGGATCGCCGCCCCGGCCGCCGCGCGCGCCCGTCCGGACAGTTCACGTCGCGCCGCGAGCACCCGCCGCCGCAGCTCACGCTTGCTCAACACGCCGTCCATGGTCGGCAAGTCTGCCAGCGGCGCCGGAGGGAATGAACGCGAGGTGACGCGGCCACGAAATCACAGCGGGGAAAACGCCGGTGCCCATCCGTGATACGTGTCTGACATGACGGTGTCTTATGGTGCGGATCATGGCAGATGAACAGCACACCGTAACCCAGGTCACCAAAGCGGTGATCCCCGTCGCCGGACTGGGCACCCGATTCCTGCCCGCCACCAAGTCCACACCCAAGGAGATGCTGCCGATCGTCGACAAACCGGCGATCCAGTACGTCGTCGAGGAGGCCGTCTCCGCGGGACTCGGCGACGTCCTGATGATCACCGGACGCAACAAGCGCTCCATCGAGGACCACTTCGACCGGGCCTACGAACTGGAGGAGGCGCTGCGCGTCAAGGACGACATCGACCGGCTCAACGCGGTCCGCGAGTCCAGCGAACTCGCCCAGGTGCACTACGTGCGCCAGGGCGAGCCGCGCGGACTGGGCCACGCGGTGCTGTGCGGCGCCGCGCACGTGGGCGACGAACCGTTCGCGGTGCTGCTCGGCGACGACCTCATCGGCGCCCGCGAGACCCTCCTCAAGCGGATGATCGAGGTCCGCCAGACCTACGGGGGCAGCGTCATCGCGCTCATGGAGGTCGCCCCCGAACAGGCCTCGCTGTACGGGTGCGCCGCGATCCGGCCCACCGACGAGTCCGACGTGGTGACCGTCACCGACCTCGTGGAGAAGCCCCCGGTCGGCCAGGCGCCGAGCCGCTGGGCGATCATCGGCCGCTACATCTGCGACCCGGCGGTCTTCGACGTACTGCGCAAGACGCCTCCGGGCCGCGGCGGAGAGATCCAGTTGACCGACGCGCTGCGCGAACTCGCCCGGAGCGGCCCAGAGCAGGGCGGCCCCGTCCACGGCGTGCTGTTCCGCGGCCAGCGCTACGACACCGGCAACAAGATCGACTACCTTCGCACCGTGGTGGAATTCGCTTGCGACCGCCCGGACCTGGCCGAGGAGTTCCTTCCATGGCTGCGTGACTTCCTCGCGGAGCACGGGACCGACTCCACCGAGTAGGCCGAACGAACGAACACGGCGGGGGAAGCCGATGAAGAGCGTCGAACAGCACGTCAACGACATCCTGGCGGTGGTCACCCCACCCGAGCCGATCGAACTGGACCTGCTCCGGGCGCACGGAGCGGTCCTCGCCGAGCCGGTCACGGCACAGGTCGCGCTTCCCCCGTTCGACAACTCCGCCATGGACGGCTACGCGGTCCGCGCCGCCGACGTGGCCGCGGCCACCGCGGAGGCTCCGGTGTCGTTGCCGGTCGTGGCGGACATCCCCGCGGGGGACTCCTTCACCTCGGCCATCCCCGAGGGCTGCTGCGTGCGCATCATGACCGGTGCGCCGATGCCGGTGGGCGCGGACGCGGTGGTTCCCGTGGAGTGGACCGACGGCGGCGTGGCCACCGTGGCGATCCACCGCGCGGCCGAGGCGGGCAACGCGGTCCGCCTGGCGGGCGGAGACGTGGAGAAGGGCGCCGAACTGCTGCCGCCCGGAGTCCGGATCGGACCCGCGGAACTCGCGGCGCTCGCCTCGGCCGGCCGCCGCTCGGCGCGGGTCTACCCGCGTCCCCGGGTTGTCGTCCTCGCCACCGGTGAGGAGCTGGTGGAGCCGGGGCGCCCCCTCGGGCCCGGCCAGATCTGGGACTCCAACAGCTTCATGCTCACCGCCGCCGCGATCGAGGCGGGCTGTGAGGCCTACCGGTACGGCTTCGTCGGCGACGACCCGGCCACCGTGGCCGCCACCCTCCAGGACGCGCTGGTGCAGGCCGACATCGTCATCACCAGCGGAGGCGTCAGCATGGGCGCCTACGACGTGGTCAAGGACGTGCTCCTGCGCATGGGGACGGTCCGCTTCGAGAAGGTGGCCGTGCAACCGGGCATGCCGCAGGGCTACGGCACCGTGGGCAGGGACCGCGGCGTGCCCATCATCACGCTCCCCGGCAACCCGGTCAGCGCCTACGTCTCCTTCCACCTGTTCGTGCTGCCCGCCCTGCGCAAGATGAGCGGTCTGCCCCAGGAGCAGCTACCGTCGGTGCGGGCCCGGCTGCTGGCCCCGGTGCCCTCCTCCCCCAGGGGCAGGCGCTCCTACCTGCGCGCGGTACTGGACTACGACGCCTCCGAGGGGGAGATCGCCTACACGGCGCTGCCCGCCACCCGGCAGGGCTCGCACCAGTTGTCCGCGCTCGCGGCGACGAACGCGCTCGTGGTGGTCCCCGAACAGGTCACCGAACTGCCCGCGGGCAGTGTTGTCGAGGCGGTCCGGCTCCCCTACCGGTAAGCTCCCGCTCGTATCCCGAACCAGGAGAGCCCACAACCACTCATGTCCAACGCGCACCCTTCCGGTTTTCCGCATCTCGACCCCTCCGGCGCGGCCCGCATGGTCGACGTGTCCGCCAAGGAGGCCACCGCCCGCTCCGCCGTCGCGACCGGCCGGGTCCTGCTGTCGGCCGAGACGGTCGCGGCCCTGCGCGGAGGCGGGGTGCCCAAGGGCGACGCGCTCGCCGTGGCCCGTATCGCCGGGATCCAGGGCGCCAAGCGGACCCCCGACCTCGTCCCGCTGTGCCACCCCATCGCGGTGCACGGTGTCGACGTCGACCTGACGGTGACCGACAGCGGGGTCGACATCAGGGCCGCCGTGCGCACCGCGGACCGCACCGGCGTCGAGATGGAGGCGCTGACCTGCGTGATGACGGCCGCACTGGGGCTCATCGACATGGTCAAGGCCCTCGACCCGGAGGCGGTCGTCACCGACGTCCGGGTGGAGGAGAAGACCGGAGGCAAGACCGGCCACTGGCGGCGCTCCGCATGAGCGGCGCGACCGTCCCCCGGGTGGTGGTCGTCACCGCGTCGGACCGGGCTGCGGCCGGGGTGTACGAGGACCGGTCGGGGCGGCTGCTCGCCGACCTGGTCGCCGAGACGGGCTGCACGGTCGACGGGCCGTGGGTGGTGCCCGACGGCGAGCCCGTCGCCGAGGCGCTGCGCCGCGCGCTGTCCGAGGGCTACGACGCGGCGCTGACCACCGGTGGCACCGGGCTGGGACCGCACGACGCCACCCCCGAGGCCACCCGGCCGCTGCTGGAGTACGAGATTCCCGGACTCGCCGAGGCGCTGCGCGCGGCGGGCCGCGACAGGGGAGTGCCCGCCGCGGTGCTCTCCCGGGGACTGGCCGGGGTGGCCCGTGCCGGGGACCACCGCATGCTCGTGGTCAACCTGCCCGGATCCTCCGGCGGGGTACGCGACGGCATGGCGGTGCTCGCTCCCGTCCTGGTCCACGCCGTCGACCAGATCCGGGGCGGCGACCACCCCCGCCCGTGACCACCGGAACGGGAACTTTTCCGGGATCGTCTTCCCGATCGGCGGGTGAAGGAGAATGATGGGTCGTGGAGGGCGACACGAGGACGGTGAGACGGATGCGTGGTTGGCCGGTGTCCCTGGCCGAGGGGGATGTCGGGCTGCGTCCGCTCAGGCTGCGTGACGCCGCCGCACTGCGCGAGACCCGTGCCCGCAACGCCGAGTGGCTGCGTCCCTGGGAGCCCACCCACCCCGAGACGCCGCTGCAGCAGGACGGACTGCTGCCCTACCTGGTCATGGTGCAGTCGATCCGCAGGGAGGCCCGCCACGGCGTCGCGATGCCGTGGGCGATCACCTGGGCGGACCGGTTCGTCGGTCAGCTCACGGTCGGCGCGATCACCTGGGGGGCGGCGCGTTCGGCGCAGGTCGGCTACTGGATCGACAGCGCCTACGCCGGACACGGGATCATGCCCACGGCCGTCGCGTTGGCGGTCGACCACTCCTTCTTCACCGTGGGCCTGCACCGGATCGAGGCCAGTATCCGCCCGGAGAACCACAAGAGCCGCCGCGTGGTCGAGAAGCTCGGGTTCCGTGAGGAGGGGCTGCGCGAACGGCAGTTGCACATCGACGGCGCGTGGCGGGACCACCTCTGCTACGCCCTCACCGTCGAGGACGTCCCCGAGGGGCTGCTCGCGCGGTGGCGGCGGACCCGGATGCGCCAGAGTGAGGCGGGGAAGGCGCGGGGAGCGGTGCGGAGCCGGTTCGAGCACCCCTGAAACGGCGCGGGGACCTCTTCCGGGACGATCCGGATCCGGAACGCGCGCCACGGCTTCGGTCGAGTTCCGGGCATGGGGAGCGCCAGTTTGCTACTCTCCGTATCTGTTGGGCGGCTTTCTGTCCGGTCCGTCTTGACCAGTGCCTTCTCCGGGAAAACGGGGGCCGGAGATAAAGGACAAGAATAGATCTCACGACACTCCGGTTCCAATACCGCGCATTCCTGGACACCGGGTCGTACGGTGCGAATGGGCGCATCAGTGATGCGGACAGTGTGTACATATGGTGCGTGGGGACGGCAGGATGACGAGTGGCAGGGTGACTCCAGGGCTCACCGTGCCCTGGCCTGCGGGTCTCCCCTCCGCGGAATGAGCGCGCCCGTGAGGTCGGCACCGGAGCACACGCGAGAGGGACGCCGGACGACGTTCATGGACCGGCGATGCGAGGAGGGGCGTTGAGCAGCTCTCCTCTGTATCTGGCGATCGTGGCCGTGTGGATTCTTGTCCTCGTGCCGATGCTGCTGCGCCGCGACGCCGCCGACCCCGCCGCTGACGGACTCCGCCGCGACCCGGTCGAGGACGGCGAGGCCGGGGACGGGCCCGACGGAGAATCCGAGGCCGCCGAGGCGACCGGGGAGGTGCCCGAGGACGACGCGGTGGCGGAGACGGACGTGGAGCACTCCTCGCACCGGTCGGTCACGCACACCACACGGTCCGAGCCGCCCCCCGTGGTCACCCGGCCGGTCCGCGCCAGCCGGGCCAGGATCATCGCGCGTCGCCGTCGCCGCACCAGCGGGCTGGTGCTGCTGCTGCTCGCCACCGGGGTGGCCGTGGCCGTGGACCTGGGGCCGTGGTGGGTGCTCGTTCCGCCCGCTGTGCTGATGGCGGGGCATCTGGCGCTGCTGCGCGAGGCGGCCAGGGCCGACGCGGAGCGGCGCGCCGCCGAACTGGCCAGGCGGCGCCGCCGCGAGAGGACGCGCGCCCGCCGCGCCGCGGACGCCGCACGCCAGGCCGAGATCGTCGAGATCACCGACCGGCGCAACCAGGTCTACGACCAGTACACCGACGCCCAGCGCCGTGCCGCGGGCGACTGAGGGGACGCCGCTCCGGCGCCCCCGGGGTCCGGCGGAGCCTCGTGTCCCGGTGGACCCCGATCCGTTCGAAACAGCGCTGCGAAGCTGGTAACCTCTTAGACGTCGTCTCGCGGCGACAGGCAAGGGGCTATAGCGCAGTCCGGTAGCGCACCTCGTTCGCATCGAGGGGGTCAGGGGTTCAAATCCCCTTAGCTCCACATCAGAAGGCCCGTCCCATCCGCTGGGGCGGGCCTTCGCCGTACACGCGCGCCGATTCTCTTTCCGGTGGGACTTCGGGGCGCCGAGGCCGGTCCAACCGCGTCCACAAAGATCATCACCGGTTTATCGCACCGCGGCCGAGGACGGGAAACAGAACCGAATTCCGACCGCGGGCCGACGGCAAATCGGTGATCCCCGACAGCGCCGCCCGAGGTGAATAGCCGCCCGCCGACCGGAGCGGCCCGCGCCGGTCGAGCCCACCGGAACTCCGCTTTTCCCGGCTTGTACCGGGGACCGCGCAACTCATTGGGCCCAATGGGCGAGAGCCGTACCGGTGGCCGGAGCGTCCCGCACCACTTCGGTCCCGCAGGCGCCGTCCGGCAACGCACATGCCCCGGACGCCAGGAGGACCGCGGCGCTCCCACCACCACCGAAAGGCGCCCCGCCGGAGTCCCGCGGGTTCCGGCGGGCGGGAGAACTCCGGCTTTCACCGTGCTTCGGGAGCAGAAGCCCAGCTCCCGAATAGTGACTATCAGCGCGAAGAATCTCATTGCGGCTGAACCGTGAAAATTGGGCTCTTCTGGGTATTGTGCACTTCCCGCCCTATAGGCCATCTTGTGACACGGGGATGGACATGAGTGACAACCGAAGGGTGCATTGTGATCAAGAAGATCTGCGTAGTGGCCGCCTTGACCACCGCGGCCATATTCGGCTCGGCCGGTGCGGCGTCGGCTGACGCACCGGGTACCGAGTTCAGAGGCTGGACCTGGTGGTTGGGGACCGGGACCACCGAAATCGCCGACGAAATCGCCGACGCCGTCGTGGCGGAGAGCGACGACGACGGCGGGTTCACCATCCTCGGCTGGACCTGGTGGTAAAGACCACGACCCCGACGCACTCGTGACTCCGGCGCCCGGTTCCGCGCTCCGCGGGCCGGGCGTCCGTCCGTCCCGCAGCCCGGGTGTGTCCACTCCAACGGCGATGACCGAACCACCGAAACGGAGGACCGTAACCGCCGCCGGTGCTTCGGATGGTTCCGTGGCCGCGGCCACCACACGGCCACAGCCTGCCCGAACCGACGGCAGCCACGCCTCCGCCCGCCGTGGGGGATTGACGGACACGGCCGCCGGTCATGCTTCTGGACGACCTCGCGGCGCGCGAGGACACCACACAGCCGGGCTCGGCCCCCGGCCGGTTGCTGTCCCGCCCGGCGCGGCCACGAACGGGAGGGAGCGACGTGACAGACCGGTCGGAGCAGCACGACGAGGGCGGATACTACTTCGTCGACGACACGTCGGAGAACGTCGCCGACCCGTCGACCGAGGCGGCCTCCGCGGAACCGGAGCCGCCCGCCGCGGAACCGGAACGCAGCTTCCGACGCACGACTCCGGCACAGCTCAAGAGCATCCGCCCGGAACGGCCCAAGGGGTACTGGGGGCTGGTCTCCGGAACCGGGCTGTACGTGGTGGCCTCGGCGGGAAGCGCCGCCTACCTCCCGGTCGGCGTGCGTCTCACCGGGCACGCCGTGTTCTGGCTGGCCCTCGGGGCCGCGCTGCTGGCGACCGTCCACCGGGAACGGACACACGGATGGGAGCCCGGGCCCCGGTGGCCGTGGGCCGCCGCGCTCGTCTGCGGCACCCTCGCCGTCGAGGTGCTCGTCGCGGCGGTGAGCCCGCTGTGGATCATCATCGGTTCGGCGGTGGTGCTGTCCGTGGTCGTGCTGATCCTGCTGATGCTGGGATGACAGCGCGGCGGACGGGAGACCCGCCCCGCACGGGCCGCGACCGCCCCGGCCGTCAGGTGGCCTCGTCGTCGAAGGGCGGACGCCGGCCGTTCAACCGCGCCGACACGCTCAGCGGAGCCGCGTCCTCCTCGTCCGAGGCCTCCCAGAAGTGCTTCTGCACGAACCGTTTGGGGTTGAGGTCCTCGACGTCGAAGTCCCTGTACTCGGGCCCCAGTCCCTCGCGGATGTCCTTCTTGGCGTTGTCGGCCAGACGGCGCAGTTGCCGCAGCGCCCGACCGGCCTGCGCCGCGAACTTGGGAAGCTGGTCGGGCCCCAGGACCAGGAGCGCGAGAATCCCCAGGACGAGGAACTCGCCCGCCCCGATATTGAACATGCGCCTTCCTCCACAGAGCCCACACGATCCGGCCTCCTAGCAGATTAACCCTTCCCGGAGGGCCCACCCGCCAGCACCCGACCGTTCCCGCCACGTCCCGGTGACCCCGCTCGGCTCCCCGGTCCCAGCACCAGCCTGGCCGTCAGCAGCACCACCGCGCCCAGCAGCCAGCCGCCCAGCGACTCGCTGAGCCAGTGGTAGTCCAGGACGGTCATCATCGTGCCTACCGCGGCCACGGGAACAAGCGAGAAACCCAGGGCGAACCGCAGCCGTCGGGGGTGGGGAAACAGCCCGCTGCCGCCGAAGAGCAGCCACGCCGCCAGCGGATAGGTGAGCGCGGCGTTCGCCGAGTGCCCCGAGGGAAAGGAGACGTATCCCTCGTACGACCCCGCACCGGAGAGGAGCGCGGCGCCCGCCCAGTCCACCACGTTGCCCCACCCCGGTGCGACGACGTCCACCCCGAGCACCGGGGGAGTGCGGCCGACCGCCACCTTCAGCAGGGTGCCCATGACCGCCAGCGATCCCAGGCCGGTCAGCACCGCCAGGATCGGCCGAGGACCGTTCCCGCGCAGCACCGCCCACAGGCCCAGGCCGACCAGCAGCGGAACCGTCACCAGGCGCTGCCCCAACCGCGCCACGGCCACCGCCAGCGCCAGTAGCGGCCCCTCCGGCTGGCGCGGGTCGACCAACGCGTGGACCGGCCAGTCCAGCGCGGTCAGCGGCCCCTGCACCAGCACCTGCCAGGTCACCACCGCCAGCGCCGCCACCGCCGCGGCCAGCCAGCCCACCAGGGACAGCGGCCGGGCAGGGGACCCGTCCGGGGAAGCGGTCCGGTGCGACGTCACTGCCCGTCCTTTCCACGGATCGACTCGGCGGAGTTCAGCCTAGATCCCGTACCCCCGGACAGGGGGCAACCGGACTCCCCGTCCGGGCACCGCCGCCCTCCCGGCGGACGGAACGGGACGTACCGGAGGCCTCGGGCGCTTCACGCTGCCCCCGCACCGACACGTTAGGGTGACCCGGAAAACACACGGGACGAACGGGGGAACAGGTGGCGGGCTGGGGGCTGCGGGAACAGGTGGCCGGGCTCGTCGACTCCCGGTGGTTCCAGAACACCGTCATCGCGATGATCGTGGTCAACGGGATCATCCTGGGACTGGAGACCTACGAGGCCCGCTTCGAGTTGCTGGACCACAACTGGATGCTGGTGGAGGGCTGCTTCCTCGCCTTCTTCGCCACCGAACTGGCACTCAAGATCCTCGCGCGCGGAGCCGCGTTCTTCAGGGACGCCTGGAACTGGTTCGACCTGGTCGTGGTGGGAATCGCCCTGGTCCCCCTGACGGGAAGCTTCGCGGTCCTGCGGCTGGTGCGGGTGCTGCGCCTGCTCCGCCTGGTCAGCGTCATCCCCAGCCTGCGGCACATCGTCAACGCGCTGTTCCGCTCCGTTCCCGGCCTGGGCACCGTCATCGCGCTGCTGTTCGCCGTCATGTACACCGCGGCGGTCATGGGCGAGCAGCTGTTCGGGGAGATCTCCCCCGGCTACTTCGGCAACCTGGGAGTCAGCCTCTACACCCTGTTCATGCTGCTGACCACGGAGAACTGGCCGGACATCTCCGACTCGGTGATCGACCAGGCCCCCTACGCCTGGATCTTCTTCGTCAGCTACATCGTGATCAGCGCCTTCATCGTGCTCAACCTGATCATCGGTGTGATCGTGACCACGATGGAGGAGGAGGTCAACGCCCACCGCTGGGAGGAGGACCAGGAGTTGGAACTGGCGCAGCACCGAACGGTCATGCTGCGCCTGGACCAGTTGAGCGAACAGGTCGCCATCCTCTCCGCGCAGTTGAGAACGCTCGGCGTGGCCGTCGAGGAGGCGAGCGTCCAGCAGGACGGACACGAACGCGTGCAGAACACGAAGCGGCCCCCCGCCGGAAGGAGGCGGAGGGCCAGAAGAAGAAACAGGCGACGCTGAACGCTTAGAGCGCCCGAACGTCAGACGCCTGGGGGCCCTTGGGGCCCTGGGTGATCTCGAACTCGACAGCCTGGTTCTCTTCCAGGTTCCGGAAGCCAGTACCCGCGATCGCCGAGTAGTGCACGAACACGTCCGGGCCGCCGCCGTCAACGGCGATGAACCCGAAACCCTTCTCAGAGTTGAACCACTTCACGGTGCCCTGAGCCATCTGCTCTCCCTTGGGGACTACAGCGGGACCGCACTCTGCTGGTCCCGGGTTGCTGAGCGCCCGTCCCCGGGAGTCACCACCCAACCGACCAGCGCCCACGTGAGTTCCGCGAGGCGCCTGGGGCATCCATGGAAACTACAACCGCAACCGGGTTCGACCCTACCAGCAGCAAACCGGAAATGCAGAGACTCCAACGCCGTGATTTCCGGAGAAAAGTCCGCATTTGTCCGAGTGGCGTTCCTAACATTTGCCGCCACCGAATTCTGTGCTAGGGCCTGTTCGGCGGAGCCGTCCGGACCAGCGAGCGGCCGTCCGCGGCGCCCCCCGACGGCCGAGGACCCGGAACGACCCGCCGGACAGGCCCCGAAGCGGTCAGTCGCCCCCGCCGCTGCCGTAGATCCAGGTGGAGAACCACATCCGGTCCGCCCACTCCTGGTGCGGGATCACCTCGGCGCTCAACACCGGGTACAGGTAGGTGAAGTTCGCGATGGCCAGCAGCATGAGAACCCCGTAGACCACCCCGCCGACCACCCGGGACCACGGCGAGAACCCGGGACGGTCCCCGGCCGGCCCCAGCAGCAGCCCCATCATCAGCACGATGGCCAGCACCAGGAAGGGCAGCATCGGCAGCGCGTAGAACAGGAACATCGTGCGCTCCGGGAAGGCGAACCACGGAAGCCAGCCCGCGGCCACGCCCAGCAGCGCCGCACCGGCCCGCCAGTCCCGGTACGTCACCCACCATCCCAGCATCACCACACAGGCCACGATGGACAGCCACCACACGGCCGGGGTGCCGATGCTCAGAATCGCACTGGAGCACGACGCCGCCCCGCACCCGGTCACGTCGCCGTCGTAGTAGAACGCCACCGGAGTGCGCATGATCAGCCACTCCCACGGCTGGGAGGCGTAGTCGTGACCGGCGTTCAGGTCACTGTGGAAGCTCCAGATCCGCCAGTGGTAGTACCCCAGACTGATCAGCGCGTTCGCCGCCTCACGCAGCGGGTCCGGCAGGAAACCGGTGTAGGAGCCGACCTGGGGGGTCTGGTTCGCCCACTGCCGACCCCAGCCGCCGTCGGTGAGCAGCCAGCCGGTCCACGTCGTCAGGTAGACGACCACGGCCACCCCCACGGTCTGGAAGAACGCGGGGATCGCGTCGAAGGACAGCCAGCGCCCCCACACCCGCCGCTGCCCCACACTGCGCCGGGCCCCGTAGTCCCACGCCACCGTGAGCAGACCGAACGCCGCGAGATAGAACAGCGCCGTCCACTTCGTGCCGCACGCCAGTCCCAGGCACACTCCCGCGGCGATCCGCCACCAGCGCACCCCCAGCCAGCGGACCGCGACCCCCTCCGGGGAACGCGCCCGTTCCAGACGCGCCGCCGCGGCAGCGGCCCACCGCTGCCGCAGCCCCGGCCGGGGCTGCGGTCCCGCCTGCTCCGCCGTCTCCACCGCCGCGGCGGGCACGGGTGCGGGCGCCAGCGCCCGCGCCGCGTCGGAGACCAGCGTCCACCAGAACACCGCGAACGCGCTGACGGTGCCGCGCCCCGCCTCGGTGGCCGAGGCCAGCCGGGCCCGGGCGCGGTCCCGGTCGATGACCAGGCAGCCGAACCCCGCCAGGATCCAGAAGGTCAGGAAGATGTCCACCATGGCGATCCGGCTCAGGGTGAAATGCAGCCCGTCCACCGCCATGATGACCCCGGCGGACGCCCCCAGCAGCACCGAACGGGTCATCCGCAGCGCGATGCGCACCAGCAGCAGCACCGACAGCGCGCCGAACAGCGCCGCCGCGATCCGCCACCCCGTCGGGGTCATGCTCTCCCCGAACGACAGCAGACCCCACAGGGTGTCGCCCAGGGCGATCAGCCACTTGCCGAACGGCGGGTGCACCACGAAGTCGCCGCCGCCGCTGAAGATCTCGGACGCGCCGTGGTTCAGCAACTCGTCGGCGTTGTCCACGGTCTCGTGCTCGTAGCCGTACTCGCGCAGCGCGAAGGCGTCCTTGGCGTAGTACGTCTCGTCGAAGTAGATCTGGTCCGGCTCCCCGAGCCGGATGAACCGCAGCGCTCCGGCGAACGCGGCGACCAGCAGCGCGGCGACCCATCCCGCCCACGCGGGGGCGGGCATCTCCGGTACCAGTCGCTCGCGCAGCGACGGCCGCTTCGAGGGAGGGGGCGGAACCTCGTCCAGTAGGGCTGTGGTGCTCATGCGCTTGGTTGGCGAGTACGTCCCCGGGACGCGCGACGCGTCCGGGAAAGACGCCGACTCCTTTCCGTTGACCCGCTGACGGGACGGTCCCCGCCGGTCCACCGGATCGTGCCCGTTCGACCGGACGCGACCGGGACAACGCCTGGTGGACGTAGCCGCACATCATTCGGTCACGTCGGATCGCGCAGTGTCTCGACGGAGTGCCGGAACGTCACGGTGGGAGGGCCGGGCGTCCCGTCACCGGTCGAAGCGACAGCGCGGTCCCGGCCATACTAGAGCGAAAAGAGGGGCGGACAGCAGGGGCGGGGAACCCCTCGAACCATCCTCTTACCCATCACCCAACGGAACGGCGGGGACGGAGAGCCAGTGGCCGACCAACCCAACGACGTGCGGCCGGGAACGCTGACCCTGGCCGGGCTGCCGATCGGACACCGCGACGACACCACACCACGGCTGCGCGCGGCCCTGGAGAACGCCGAGATCATCGCGGCCGAGGACACCCGGCGGCTGCGCCAGTTCGCCGCCAGGCTGGGCGTACGGCCCGGCGGTGAGACCGGAGCCAGGATCGTCTCCTACTACGACGCCAACGAACGCGACCGGGCCGAGGAGCTGCTCACCGACCTCAGGGGCGGCCGCGACGTGCTCGTCGTCACCGACGCGGGCATGCCCGGCGTCTCCGACCCCGGATACCGCCTGGTCACCGCGTGCGTGGCGGCCGACGTGCCGATCACCGTCATCCCCGGCCCCTCGGCGGTCACCACCGCCCTGGTGCTGTCGGGCCTGCCCACCGACCGCTTCTGCTTCGAGGGCTTCCCGCCCCGCAAAGGGCTGGCCACCTACCTCGCCGACCTCGCCGACGAACGCCGCACCATGGTCTTCTTCGAGTCCCCGCACCGGGTGGCCGCCACCCTCGCCGCCATGGCCCGCGCGTTCGGCCCCGACCGGCCCGCCGCGCTCTGCCGCGAACTCACCAAGACCTACGAGGAGGTCCGCCGCGGCGGACTCGCCGAACTCGCCGAATGGGCGGCGGAACACGCCCGCGGCGAGATCACCCTGGTCGTGCGGGGCGCGCAGAGAACGGCCGGCGCGCGCGCACCGGAGGACCTCGCCGCGGCGGTGGCCGCCTACGAGGAGGAGGGGAGTCCCCGCAAGCAGGCCATCCAACAGGTGGCCAGGGAACGCGGCCTCCCCAAACGCGAGGTCTACGACGCGGTGCACCGCACCCCCGGCGACTGACCCGCGCCGTCCCGGAACGGCGACGGGGGCGCGGTCCGCCACGGATCGCGCCCCCGCCGGGAGTCGGCGCCTCCCGACTACACCACCGCGCCGTCGGTCTTCTCGCGGGCGACCCGCAGCTCCTTGCGCTGCTTGGTCTTGCGCTCCTTGACCACGTGCGGCGGCGGCGTCCTGTCGAACCGCTGCAACCAGATCGCCAGCGGCACCGCCACGAAGACCGTGGAGAACATGCCGGAGACCAGGCCCACCAGCATCGCGATCGAGAAGTCGGTGAGCGAGGACCCGCCGAACACCGCCAGAGCGGCCAGGATGAACAGGCCGCCCATACCGGAGTTCACCGTGCGGGGCAGCGTGTGCAGGATCGCCGTGTTCGCGATCGAGCGGAACGACCCCTTCGGGTTGTGCGCCCACTCGTCACGCACCCGGTCGAACACCACCACCGAGTCGTTCACCGAGAAACCGATGATGCTCAGCACCGCGGCGAGGAACACGCCGTCGATCGGCTTGCCCAGCCACGCGAACAGGCCCACCACCAGCACGATGTCGAAGGCCAGCGCCGCCATCGTGGACACGCCGAAGGACCAGCGGAACCGCCACGCCAGATACGCCATCTGCAGCACCAGCGCCGCGATCAACGCGATCAGCGCCTTGTTGCGAAGCTCGTCGCCCATGCTCGGGCCGATCTTCTCGTCACTGATCCGCTGGACCGTGCCGCCCTCCTCGGCGAGCGCCTCCTCGATCTGGGCGGCCTCGCCGTCGGAGATCTGCCCGGTGCGCACCGAGATGTCGCCGTCCTCGACCTCCTGGACCACCGCCTCGGGGTAGCCCGCGTCCGCGACGATCTCCCGCGCCTGGTCGGCGCTGAGCGACTCGGTGACGGAGAAGTTCATCGACCGGCCGCCGGTGAACTCCACACCGAAGTTCGGCGAACGCACGAACAGGCCGAGGATCGCCACCAGCGCGACGGCCGCGGTGACACCCAGCCACAGCGAGCTGCGCTTCATCAGGTCCGGGTTGGTCGCCACCAGCCACCTGCGGATCATGCTGGTCCGGGCGATACCGCTGCTGGCGGGGAACTTCCGCACGATCAGCGGGACGACCGCCACCGACACCGCCAGCACACCCAGCGCGCCCGACACGAGCAGCAGCGGGTTGTCCAGGCTCAGGCCGTCGGACAGCACCGCCACCAGCGCCACGGCCAGCGCCGCCACACCGACGAGCCACAGCCGACGCGCCGGGGTGGACCGGGAGACCGCCCACTCCATCAGCACGCGGGCGATGAGCAGCGCCGAGATCATCGACGCGATCGTGCCCAGCCCCAGCGTCACGCCGAAGCCCTGGACGGTGCCCGACGCGAAGAAGAACAGCAGGACCGCCGCGATGAGCGTGGTGACGTTGGTGTCCAGAACGGCGCTCCACGCCTTCTGCGAACCGGTCGTGAACGCCTTGAGCAGGTTCGGCGGGATCGCGCGCCGCCGACGCCGGGTCAGCACCCCGGCCGCGGCCTCGTCCTGCTCCTTCTCGGTGGCGTCCGCCATGCCCGCCGACTTGTTGGCCTGGTAGACCTTGTCCTGCCGCTGGTACTCCTCACGCGCCCGCTCGAAGATCAGCACGTTGGCGTCGATCGCCATGCCGATGGCCAGCACGAAACCGGCCAGACCGGGCAGGGTGAGCGTCGCCCCCAGCGCCACCAGCGCCGCGTAGGCGATGACGGTGTAGCACAGCAGCGCGATGGAGGCGAGGAAGCCCGCGAAGCGGTAGGTGACGCTGATGTAGACGGCGGTCAGCGCGACACCGATGAGACCGGCGATGAAGCTGGCCCGGATGGCCTCGGCGCCCAGGGTCGGGCCGACCGTCTGGCGCTGCACCTCCTCGACCGGCAGCGGCAGCGAACCGCCCTCGATCAGCAGGGCCAGTTCGTTGGCGGTCTCGCTGTCGAAGCCACCGGTGATGGAGGTGCGTCCGCCGGACATGCCCACGTCGCAGGCGACGTCGGTCGCGTCGACCTCGGGCGAGGAGATGATCTCGTTGTCCAGCACGATCGCGATGCGCCGCTTCGGGTCGCCCGACGGGTTGCAGGCGGCGTCGCCGGTCAGCTCCTGCCAGGCGTCGCGGCCGTCGCCCCTGAACTCGACGTTGACCATCCACTCGGTCTGCAGTTCGTTGAGCGCGGCCTCGGCGCTGGCGACCTGCTCGCCGGTGAGCGCGGCCTCACCGAGCTGCAGCATGGCGCCGGACTCGTCGGCGAGCGTCAGCGCGACGTCCTCGGGGTTGGCGGGCTGGGCGGACGGCTGCTCGGGAGCCTGCTCGGCGCCCTCACCCTCGGCGGGGGCCTCCTCGGCGCCCTCGTCCTCGGCGGGGGCCTCTTCGGTGCCGTCGGCGGGGGCGTTGGCCTCGTCGGCGGGCGCGTTGCCGAAGTCGCCGAACATCCCGCCCGTGCCGGCGTCCTGCTGCATCCCCAGCACCGGGTGGATGGTCAACTGGGCGGTCTGGCCGAGCACCTCGGCGGCCTCGGTGGGGTCCTGGACACCGGGAAGCTCGACGATGATCCGGTTCTCCCCGGAACGGGACAGCGTCGCCTCGCTGACACCGAGGGAGTCGATCCGGTTGCGCAGCACCTCGACGACCCGGTCGGTGTTCTCGGCGGTGGCCTCGGTCCCGTCGTCGGCGTCCCGGGTCTCCAGGATGATCTGGGTGCCGCCGCTGAGGTCGAGCCCCAGCGTCGGCTTCATGAACCAGCCGGCGGCGAACGCGCCGGCCATGATGAGCAGGGATATGAGCGCACGCAGCCAGCGCGCTCCGGACCCTGGTGAACTGGTCAAGACGGACTACCTCTCACGACTCTGAAGGGGAAAGAAAGGGGGAGTGCGGCGGCACGGGGGGAACCGCGCGCCGTCGGGGGTGCTCACACGAGCGTCGTGAGTGGCGGAGCCCGAACCGGGGGCAGGCCGACGAGCGCGCCGGAGACGGGGACGGGAGCGGACGCCGACGGGGACACCCGCCACGCGCTTCCCGGAACCGGGACCGACACCGGGGACGGCGCGTACCCGTCGGGCAGGTCGCGCGGGGAGGCGGCCTGCTTCCCGTGCCACTTGGCCAGCGCCAGGGAGACGGCGGTGGAGTCGTTGGCGGGTTTGACCACCGCGTGCGGCCACGGCTTCGCGACGGCGACCGCGGTGGCGGGCACGGACCCGCTCCCCGTCCTCGGCTTCGGCGCCGACGGAGACTGCCCGACCGCCAACAGCACGGCCAGAACAGCGGCCAGAACACGGGAGACCGTGGTGACCACCTTCTTCCAACGCGTGACGAACGGACAGTGAAGTTACGGACACACACCCTATCCGTGTGACAGAAGAAAAGAGACGGGCAGACGAGCACCGATTCCGGACGTTCCCACCCGGGAGGAACCGCAGGCGGAGCGGTTCCCGGCGGGTGGGCGGATGAAGACCGCCCGGCTTGGCTCTAGGCTTGAGGCATGTCGTCGAAACGCCACATTCTGACTGCGGTGGCCTGGCCCTACGCCAACGGCCCCCGCCACATCGGGCATGTTTCCGGGTTCGGGGTCCCCTCCGACGTCTTCGCGCGCTTCCAGCGAATGTCCGGCAACGACGTGCTCATGGTCAGTGGCACCGACGAACACGGAACGCCGATCCAGGTGCTGGCCGACCAGGAGGGCATGACCGCCCGCGAGCTGGCCGACCGCTACAACCGGATCATCGCCGAGGACCTCGTCGCGCTCGGACTGTCCTACGACCTGTTCACCCGCACCACGACCGCCAACCACTACGCGGTGGCGCAGGAGCTGTTCACCGGTCTGCACCGCAACGGCTACATCTTCGGCAAGACCACCAAGGGCGCGATCTCGCCGTCCACGGGCCGTACGCTGCCCGACCGCTACGTCGAGGGCACCTGCCCCATCTGCGGCTACGACGGCGCGCGCGGGGACCAGTGCGACAACTGCGGCAACCAGCTCGACCCGATCGACCTGATCAACCCGAGGTCCAGGATCAACGGCGAGACGCCGGAGTTCGTCGACACCGAGCACTTCATGCTGGACCTGCCCGCCTTCGCCGAGATCCTCGGCGAGTGGCTGAAGAGCAAGCAGGGCCAGTGGCGGCCCAACGTCCTGAAGTTCTCGCTGAACCTGCTCGACGAACTGCAGCCCAGGGCGATCACCCGCGACCTCGACTGGGGCGTGCCGATTCCGCTGGAGGGGTGGCGCGACCAGCCCAACAAGCGCCTCTACGTCTGGTTCGACGCGGTCATCGGATACCTGTCCGCCTCCATCGAGTGGGCCAGGCGCACCGGCGACCCCGAGGCGTGGCGCAGGTGGTGGCAGAACGACGAGGCCGAGTCCTTCTACTTCATGGGCAAGGACAACATCGTCTTCCACTCCGAGATCTGGCCCGCCATGCTGCTCGGCTACAGCGGCAGGGGAGCCAGGGACGGCGAGCCCGGGTCGCTGGGCGCGCTGAACCTGCCCACCGAGGTGGTCTCCAGCGAGTTCCTGACGATGGAGGGCCGCAAGTTCTCCTCGTCGCGCCGCGTCGTCATCTACGTGCGCGACTTCCTGGAGCGCTACGACGCCGACGCGCTGCGCTACTACATCATCGCGGCCGGACCCGAGACCCAGGACACCGACTTCACCTGGGCCGAGTTCGTGCGCCGCAACAACGACGAACTCGTGGCGGCCTGGGGCAACCTGGTCAACCGGTCCATCTCGATGGCGGCCAAGAACATCGGCCACATCCCCGAGGCGGGCGAGCTCACCGACGTCGACCGCGCGGTGCTGGACACCTCGAAGGCGGCGTTCGCGACCGTGGGCGAGCGGCTGAACCGGTCGCAGTTCAAGGCCGCCCTCCAGGAGGCCATGCGCACGGTCGCCGAGGCCAACAAGTACATCTCCGACCAGGCGCCCTGGAAGCTGAAGAAGACCGACCCGGAGCGGATGGCGACCGTCCTGCACGTCGCCCTCCAACTGGTGAGCGACGCCAAGACGCTGCTCACCCCGTTCCTGCCCGCCTCGTCGAACAGGGTCCACGAGATGCTCGGCGGCCAGGGCACGTGGACGGGCATGCCGCGCCTGGAGGAGGTCACCGACGCGATCGGCGGCGAGGAGGGCGTGTCCACCTATCCGGTGATCACCGGCGACTACGCCGACAACGAGGCGCGCTGGGAGTCGGTGCCGATCGTGCCCGGCACCCCGCTGAAGCCGCCGACGCCGCTGTTCCGCAAGCTCGACCAGTCCGTGGTCGACGAGGAGCTGGCCCGACTGGAGGAGGCGGCCGGATAGCGGTCCTCCCCTCCGTCCGGTCCTGACGCCGCGGCCACTCCCGAACGCCGGGAGTGGCCGCGGCGTCGTTTCGGGGGTCAGGGCAGGAGTCCGGCGGCCAGCAGGGTGAGCAGGCTTCCGGCGGCGAAGGCGAGCGCGGGGGCGGCGGCGCACAGGGCGTCGGCGATGCGGCGGCGCAGCGGGGTGCGGAGTCTGCGGGCGTAGTAGTCCTCGGTGGCGTGGGCGGGCCAGTGCCGGCCGGTCCGGTGGGTGCCGCAGGCCAGGGCGCGCAGGTGGGCGATGTGGTCGGTGGTGGCCGGGCCGTCGGCCGGTTCACGCTGCTCACGCTCCCCGAGCACACCGCACCCGGCCTCGTCTACATCGAATACAGCTACGGTAGCCTCTACCTTGATCGCAAAGACGACCTCAAGCGCTACTCCTGGATGTTCGAGCAGCTTCACGCCGACGCTTTGGCCCCCAGCGCGACCTCGTCTCTCATCCGGCAGGTGATGAAGGAACTCTCATGACCAACGCCGAGTCTTCCAGACCTCTCCAAGACGCGGTTCTCCCTCCCACCTCATGGCGAAAGAGTTCCTACAGCGGCGGAACCGGCGGCTCCTGTGTGGAGGTCGCCACCGCTCCCGACGTCTCGGCCGTCCGCGACACCCGGCACCGGCACCTGGGGTATCTGGAGTTCCCCATCGCCGAGTGGGCCGCCTTCCTCACCGCCGCCAGGCGCGAAGCCCTCTGATTGACGTGACGCTGCCACGTCAAGCGGCGAGTTGGTGGGTGGTGTGGAGGGCGTGACCTTGACGTGAGAGGGCGGTAACCGCAGTTCACAGCCTTCATCCGTCAAGATCATCGGTGTTGGGGGCGGCGGGTGGCCACGGACCGGGGCTCGGGTGGACGGTGAACCGGCCGGTGTGCTTCGGCCGGGAGGCCCGGCAGCCTTACCGGGGGCTTGGGTGGTGGAGGGGCTGGGAGGTGAGGCGCCGCGGTGGTAGTCCCTCCGGGGACCGGAGCGGCGGTCAGGGTTGCCGCGCCTCGCGGCCGAAGCACCACCGCCACCCGACCGCCGACCCCGGCCCTGACCTCGTTGATCCTGACACAGTGGGCCGCCCGACCGCGTTCCGGTGCCCGCTGCCGTCAGGACCACGCCCGTCGGGACCAGGCCCAGAAGTCCAGGGCCGGGTCGGCCAGTGCCTCGACCACATCGGGATCGCCCAGGACGGCCGCCGCACCGGGAAGATGACGGTCGCGCAGGATCGAACGCATGCACACGAACGCGGCGGCGCGATCCCGCGTGAGAGCGGCGCGGTTGAGGCCGAAGACCTCGATGGTCGCCTCGCCCCGTTCGGACAGCGCCTCGTACTCCCCGAGGGTCAGCAGCAGGCTGAGAAGCAGGTAGCGTCCTCGACGCTCGGATCGACCAGCCGTGGGGTCCCGCCGTCCGCCCGAGGGAAGCGTTCGCGCTTCTCGTGGCTGTTGCAACGGGAGTAGGCGAGCAGGTGATCGCACCAGTCGAAGGTGCGCGGCGGAGTCTCGGCGATGGGTTCGGAGTGACCGATGTCGGTGCCGAGACTGTCGCCGCAGTACATGCACCGGTCGATGCCGGTGGCCATCGTGGAGAGCAGGTCCCGCACTGCTCTGCGGACGTCCCGCGCCGCCTGCCGCCTGCTCCGCGCCGTCTTGGGCGTGGCCCCGGCGCTCCGTAGCGCTTTTGTGCTCATGGTCAGCCGGTCACTCACTGAGGTTTGAGTGGTGGGTGCTGTGGTGGGTGCGGGTTGCTTTCCGGAAGGGTCGGGGGAGGGGGTATTCCGCCTGGGTGTTCGGGGTGGCGGGCCACCGGGGGCTGGACTGGAATACCCCGGCCGGGGCCTGGCTGGGACACCCCCGGCGGGGGTGCGGAGTGGGCCGGGGGACTGGACGGGCGTGCGTGGTTCCCGCAGACCCGGTCCTCCACGGGAATCCCGCCATCAAACCCCGGTCAGTTGTTCGGGCAGTCCCACCCGCCGGATGCGGATCAGGTCAGGTCCGGTTGATCCGTCCCGCAACCTCGTCCACCCGAGCGGTGAGCGAACTCGTCAGGGTCTTCCTCAACCGCTCGTACTCGCTCACCTCTTCGGGAACGGCAGTGCCGCGCAGCACGGCGGACTCCAGGCGCGCCAGCCGCCGTCGCTTCTCCTCGGCACGTTCCGAGTAGGGCGAGTCGGTCCCGAACAGTTCGGTGAGTAGCGCGTCGTCGCCGCTGCCGTAGACCACCCGCTCGTACAGGTCCTCGGAGACCACGCGGGGCGGTTCGTCCTCGTCCACGCCGGGCAGGTGGATCAGGCCGCCCGGGTCGGCGCTGCGGCAGATGTGGGGACTGTGCGTGGACACGACGAACTGGACGCGGGGGAAGTGCCGCTTCAGCCAGTCGCCGATGGTCCGCTGCCAGCCCGCGTGCAGGTGCGCCTCGACCTCGTCGACCAGCACCACGCCGGGGCAGACCACGGCCGGGGAGCCGCCGTGCTCGCCGACCATCCCGGGGCCGAACACCTCGAAGGCGTGCCGCACCAGGTCCGCCACCAGCGCCACGACCACGCGGTGGCCGTCGCCCAACTCCCCGAGCGGGAACTCCTCGCCGCCGCGGGCCACCCACAGGCCGTCGCCGTCCAACCGCACCACCCGGAACCCGTCGGGCAGCAGGCCGTCGTCGAGTAGCGAGAGCACGAACCCCGGCAGTTCGGCGAAGCCCTCCCGCCACCCCAGGTGGACGCCGGTCAGCCACCGCAGACCCTCGGCGAGCGAGGAGTCCGCGCCGAACAGGTCGGCGAGCCGGGACACCGACCCCGGCACGGGCACCGGCCGCCCCGACCGCGGCCATCCCCCGTCCGGCCGCCGGAACGGGCCGTAGCCGACGACGAACCAGCCCCGGGGCTCCTCCGTCCACGGGCCGTTCTCCAGCAGGACCGTCCGGTCCGGTTCGATGAGGAACTGCGGCCGGGCGCCGCCGAAGTCACTCCAGTACAGTTCGGCCTCGAACGGCTCCCGCAGCACATCCCGCCCTCTGGAGCCGCGGTCCCAGTCCGGGTCCGGCCGGACCAGCGCGCGCACCCGGCCGTCCGTCTCCCCCCGCGACAGCCAGCCCCGGAAGTCCGACACCAGGCCGCGCCCCACCGTAGGCCCGACCAGCGCCAACGCCAGCGCGCGCAGCAGCGTCGTCTTCCCCGCCCCGTTGGGTCCCGCCAGCACCGTCCAGCCCGCGTGGCCGCCGTCGGGGCGGGTGAGCCGCAGTTCGGCGCTGCGCGCACCGTGGAACCCGCGGATTCCGGAGACAGCCAGCTCTGCGACGTACAAGAAGCGCTCCGAGCACGGGGTGGGGAGGGGGGACCGTACCCCGCCAGGATAGGTGCGTTCCGCCCCGGCCCCGTGGCCCACGCCGCAGAGCGGGGAGTCCGCACCCTCCATAGACTTGCCTTCCGTGAGCAAGAGCAAGCGCCAGCGAGAGAACCGGGACCGGGCACGCACGGAGCCGCCGCCGCTGCCCGAACCGCTGCGGGTGGCGGTGCCCGACTGCCACACCCACATGGACATGCAGGGCGGCGACGTCGCGGCGATCGTGGCCAGGGCCGCCTCGGTCGGGATCACCCCGCTCGTGCAGGTCGGCTGCGACCTGCCCGGGTCGCGGTGGGCGGTGCGGGCCGCGACCGAGCACGACACGGTGTGGGCGGCCGTGGCGCTGCACCCCAACGAGGCCCCGCGCATCGTGCACGGCGTCACGGCGGAGGAGGCCACCGAGTGGGACCCGGTGCGTCCCGCCGGGGGAGAGGCCGCCCTGGACGAGGCGCTCGCCGAGATCGACGCCCTCGCCGCCCACGAGCGGGTGCGCGCCGTCGGCGAGACCGGGCTGGACCACTACCGCACCGGCCCCGAGGGCCGGGCCGCCCAGGAGCGGTCCTTCCGGGCCCACATCGCCATCGCCAAGAGGCACGGCAAGGCGCTGATGATCCACGACCGCGACGCCCACGACGACGTGCTGCGCGTCCTCGCCGAGGAGGGCGCCCCCGAACGGGTGGTGTTCCACTGCTTCTCCGGCGACGCCGAGATGGTCAAGGTCTGCGCCGACCGCGGCTACTACATGAGCTTCGCGGGCAACGTCACCTTCGCCAGCGCCCAGCAGCTGCGCGACGCCGCCGCCGTCGCCCCGCCGGACCTGCTGCTGGTCGAGACCGACGCGCCGTTCCTCACCCCCAAGCCGTACCGGGGCCGCCCCAACGCCCCCTACCTCGTCCCGCACACCCTGCGCGCCCTGGCCGAGGTCAGGGGCACGGCCGAGGACGACCTCGCCGAGGCCGTGGCCGCCAACGCCCGCCGCGCCTTCGACCTGCCCTGACCCGCGACGCCGGAAGTGGACACGGCCGTGCTCCCGGAGCCACCGGGAACGGCCGAAGGCAACTCCGGGAGCACGACCACGTCGGGGCTCAGAGGTCCACGCCCCACTCCTTCAGGGTCTCCGCCAGGTCGGGCGCCGCCGTGCCGGGGGCGCGCGTGTTCCGGCCGGGGGTGCGGCTGAACCGCGGCGCGGGGCCCGGGTAGACGACGTCGCCGTCGCGCACGACCGACCCGCGCGCCCTGACGTGCGGGTGGTCGGCGGCCTCGGCCATGCTCAGTACGGGCGACACGCACGCGTCGGTGTCGGCGAAGACCTCCGCCCACTCGTCGCGGGTCCGCGTGCGCAGTACGGCGGCGAAGCGCTCCCGCAGCACCGGCCAGCCCGAGGCGTTCCACTGCTCGGGCAGTCCGGCCGCGTCCAGACCGGTCCGCTCCAGAAACACCGCGTAGAACTGCGGCTCCAGACAGGCCACCGCCAGGTGGCGGCCGTCGGCGCACTCGTAGACGTCGTAGAACGGCGCGCCCGTGTCCAGGTAGTTGGCGCCGCGCTCGTCACTCCACAGCCCCTGGGCGCGGTCCTCGTACATCATCGACATCAGCAGGGCGCTGCCGTCCACCATGGCCGCGTCCACCACCTGGCCCCGTCCCGACCGGCCGCGCTCCACCAGGGCGGCGAGGATGCCGGTGACCGCGAACATGCTTCCGCCGCCGAAGTCGCCGAGCAGGTTGACCGGCGGAACGGGGGCCTGCCCCCGGCGGCCCACGCTGTGCAGCGCCCCGTTCAGGGAGATGTAGTTCATGTCGTGCCCGGCCCGCCGGGCCAGCGGCCCGTCCTGGCCCCAGCCGGTCATCCGGGCGTACACCAGCCGCGGGTTGGCCGCCAGGCACTCCTCGGGCCCCAGTCCGAGCCGTTCCATCACCCCGGGCCGGAACCCCTCCAGCAGGACGTCGGCGGCGGCGACCACGGCACGCACCGAGCCGATCCCCTCCGGTGACTTCAGGTCGGCCTCCAGGGTCGGGCGTCCCGCGCTCATCTGCGGCCGCCGCGCCCCCGGGGCGAGCGCGGGAGAGCCGGGGCGGTCCACCCGGACGACATCGGCCCCCAGGTCGGACAGCAGCATGGCCGCCATCGGCCCCGGCCCGATCCCGGCGAACTCCACGACGCGGATCCCGTTGAGCGGTCCCATGCAGCAGCCTCCGAAGTGCGACGAACCAAACTGGAAAAAGACGCGCTCCCATTGTGCTCCCCGGCGGGGAGCGGCCGTGGGCGGGGCGGCCGTGCTCCCGCGGACCACGGGTGGGACACGCCATTCGGAAAGGACAACAGCGGGTAGAATTACCAGGAAAGCAGAATTTCTCCAAGTGACGGCATCGGTCCCGAAAAACGCGAATCTCCCGGCCATTTCCTCCCGCAATCCCGCGGCAACGCAGAAAGAGATCCGCTGGCGTGTCCGTTCCCTCCACCGTGCCCTCCGCCCCCGACTGGCAGTTGCGCGTCCGAACGTTCGACGGCGATACGGCGGGCGCCGGGGTTCTCGTCTCGCCGCGCCACGTCCTCACCTGCGCCCACGTGGTCTGCGCGGCCCTGGGAAGACCCTGGGAGGAGGCCGGTACGCCGCGCCCCGCGGAACCGGTGGCGCTGGACGCGCCCCGCGGCGGTGGCGCCTGGCAGGCCGCCGCGACGGTCCTCGACGACGGCTGGTTCGTCGACCGCTCCCCCTGGGACGCCGCGGTGCTGCTGCTCGACCGCCCGGCCCCGGCCGCCCCGCCCACGCTCCGGAGCCGCGGCGGCGCCGACCGGCCGGGGCGCGCGGTGAGCATGGTGGGCTTCTCCGCCGACGAGGCGCCCGCCGGGGTGTGGTCCCACGGGGTGCTGATCGGCCGGGGCGGGCGCCACCACGAGCACGTCCAGTTCGACATCAGGTCCTCGACGAGCGCCCGGATCACCGGCGGATTCAGCGGCAGCGGTGTCCGGGAGGACCCCGGTGGGGCGCTGGTCGGCATCGTCTGCGACGCCCACCAGGACGACAGGGGACTCGGGGTGAGCGGCTGGATGATCCCCGTCGAGACCGTTCCCAACGTGTGGGGCGGCGACGTCTCCGCTCCGCCGTCGCAACCGCTCCGGGACAGCCCTCGGACGGTGCACGCCCTCGCCCTCGCCCTGGCCGAGACGCCCACGGTTGCCGATCCGGAGGCCAGGCGGGAGTTCTACCGCCTCCTCGCCCCCCGGATCCGCCGCAGCCTCCGCGTCGACCTCGCCCCCGGGCTCTTCGCCTCCCGGCTCGTCGGGGTGGCGCGGGACCACGGACTGCTGCACGAGGCGGTCGCCGCGCTCGACCTGCTGGAAGAGGGCAGTCCGCCGATGCGGCGGGTCTGGGAGGCGGCCGGACCGCTGCTGGACCGGGAATGAAGCGCGCCCGCGCGAAACTGGTGAAGGCGCTGTGCGACGTGCCGTCGGTGTACGACGGGACACGGCGGAGCATCCTGTGGGAGTACCTCCCCGAGCAGACCAGGGGCCTTCTCAGGACGGAGGGGGCGGCGAAGGACTTCGCCGAGATTCTGGTCTCCCTGTGCGTCAGGCAGCGGAGACTGTGGACGGTGCTGCGCTGGATCCGCGACCTCGAGGACGACTCCCTGCCCGTGCGGGGCGCGTTCGACGCCGCCGACCCCCTCCTGGAGGACGAGGAGTGGGAGCTGTTCGGCCTGGTCCCCGAGGACCGGTACGGGGTGGAGGCATGGCGGGAGCTGCGCCGGGCACTGCACGCGCTCCCCTGCACCGGCCGGATACACGACGCCTACGAGAGCGCCGTGGCGCACCTGCTGCTGAGACCCGAGACCCCCGAACCCGTGACCGCGTGGGAGGCCTACCTCGACCTACGGGACATCGGTCCCGACCTGCAGAACAGGAACCCGGACGGGGTCTTCCTGCACTGGGTCGCGAAGCTGACGTCCGAGGCCGGCGGTGTCGGGGCCGTGCACCGGTGGCTCTCCCACCGGGAGGCGCTCTTCGGCGAGGCGTCGCGGGAACCGGAGGAGGAGCCGTCCGTCGCGGACGACTCGCCGCCGAGGCTCCTCATCGAGGTGGTCCCCGACCCGGACCCGAACAGGCTGCGGATCACCCACTGGACGGTGACGCGCCCCCTCGTCGGCGCGGAACCGGTCTTCAGCGCCACCGAGGAGCTGACCGGGATCACCGAACAGGAACTGCCCCACCGGGTCTCCGCCCTGATCAGCAGAGCGGAGAGGCAGCAGCGACGGATAAGTCATGAGAGATTCCGACTGGAATTCATATTTCCGTTTTCGCTGCTCTTCCGGTTCGCCGTGCAGCACTGGCGGCTGAGCGCACCGGAAGGCGTCGATCCGCCGCGGATCGGCTCGCGGTACGAGATAATCCTCCGCAGTAGAGAATTCGTCCGCGGTGAGAACGAGGAATACCTGTACGCCCGGGGCTCCTGCGAGCGGCGCTGGCAACTCCTGGAAGACGGGGAGGAGCACGGGTTGGCCAAGAGCGCGTCGGAGGACGACATGCCTCCCGGAAGAAGCATGACCGAGTATCTCGGCGATGAGCGTATCGTGGCCTTCATCGCCTGCGAACGCCCCGACGCCGACTGGAAAAGCCAGGTGCATACGGCCGTGTACTGCGGGGTGCCGGTGGTGGCGTGGCAGAGGACGGAGAACGGCAGGGACCTTCGGCCCCGGTTCCGCGAGCTTCTCACGTGTGAGGGGGAGAGAGTGTACAGGGCGGGTATCAAGAACCTACCGAAGAACCTGTACGTCTCCCGCTCCAGAAACAGCACCCCGGAGGAGCGGGAGAGTTCCGGTGAAAGCTATGCCCTCTCCGTGATTCATCACGACTGCCAGCAGATATTCCTCGGCCAGGGGGACATGCTCTCCACCGGAAACATCCAGTAGACCCGAAGACCGGCACGAGGGGCACGCCAATGGCCGTATCCGAAACACCGGGTTCCGGAGCACCCCATTCCACGGAAGAGGGAACGGCGGTTCCCGAATGGTGGATCTTCCACGGCACCGGACGTCCGCGGCCCCACCTCGACCTCGCCGCGGAACTCCCGCCCCCGCCCCGGTGGCGCACCTACGGCGGCGGCCCGCACCTGCCGCCCCCGCCACCGGTCGACGAGGACGAGGAGACCGGACGCGTGCTCGGCGTCGCCCCGACGGCCCTCGCGCCGCGCCGCCCCCTCGGGGAGAACGAACGCGCACGCCTGTCGAAGGTCAACGCCGCCCTGTACCTGCGCCGCCCCCTGCTGGTCCAGGGGCCGCCCGGGGTCGGCAAGTCCGCTCTGGCCGCCCAGCTCGCGCGGGAGCTCAACCTCGGCCGGGTGCTGCGGTGGACCGTCGACAGCCGCAGCACACTCCGCTCCGGAGTCTATGACTACGATCCGATCTCCCAGATCCACGACCTGAACCTGGAGAGCGTCCGGTGCGGACCGCGCACGGCCGCGGACCGCCGCTACGCGCCCACCGACGAGGAGACCGCGCACCTGCGCAGCAGCGCCCAGCGGATCGGGCGCTACCTGCGCCTGGGGCCCCTCGGCACCGCCTTCCTGCCCTACCGGCTGCCCCGGGTCCTCCTCATCGAGGGCCTCGACCGGGGCGACTACGACCTCGCCACAGACCTGCTCACCCTCCTGGAGCGCGGCGGCTACACCATCCCCGAACTGCACCGGCTGCGCACGGTCGCACCCGAGATCACCGTCCCCACCAACGACCCGCGGCGCGAGGCGACCATCACCGACGGAGAGGTCCGCTGCTCCGCCTTCCCGGTCGTGGTCATCACCTGCGGTACGGAACGCCCCTTCCCGCCCGAGTTCCTGCGCAGATGCATCCCGGTGGAGCACACCACACCGACCGGGGCGGAACTCGCCGACATCGTCGCGGCCCACTTCTCCGGCGGGCTGCCCGCCCACGCGAACTCCCTGATCACCGACTTCCTGCGGCGCGGCGCCGAAGGATCGACGCTGG
This sequence comes from Thermobifida halotolerans, assembly GCF_003574835.2. Classification (NCBI taxonomy): domain Bacteria; kingdom Bacillati; phylum Actinomycetota; class Actinomycetes; order Streptosporangiales; family Nocardiopsidaceae; genus Thermobifida; species Thermobifida halotolerans. The sequence goes on from NZ_CP063196.1 coordinate 5,160,344, forward strand.
CCGTCGACCAACTGCTGAACGCGGTCCACCTGGCCACGGTCATCGACCCCGGAGCGGACGGGGCACTCGACGAGGACCTCCTGCGCGAGCTCTCCGCGCTGCTGTGGCACCGGCTCACGGACACGCTCGGATGAGCGACCCCCGCCACGCCCCCGAGCCGGACCGCGCGGCGCGACGGCCCCGGTCCGGACCGACGCGGGGATCCGGCGACACGCCTCCGCCGGTCGCCGGATGGGAACTCGCCGACGCGGTCTACCTCGCGGCCTGGCGGGAGGCGAGGAGTCCCGGCGGCGTCCACCCGGCCGACACCGCACCGACCGCACCGGTCCCGGCGGAACGGCCGCCGGAGTCCGCCTCCGCCGACCCGGGCAGGCCGGGGACCGCCTTCCCGGCACTGCCCGACCGCCAGGGCCTGGTCCGCGCACTGCGCCCGTTCCACCTGCGCCTCCCCGACCCCCACTGGCCGCGGTTCGACCCCGAGACGACCGCACGCGACCACGCCCAAAACCTGCTGACCGCGGCGGAGACCCCGGGGACGCGCGGCCACGGGCCGGTTCCGCTCGTGCCCCGGTCGACGCCGGACACCCGGCCGGGGGTCCGCCTCACGGTCCTCGCCGACGAGAGCGTCTCCATGCTCTTCCAACAGCAGGTGGTCAAGGACCTCGTCGGCCTGCTGCGCTCCTCGGGGGCCTTCCGCTCGGTGCGGCTGCGGCGCTTCGAGTCCGACACGGCGACCCCCGCCCGTGTCGTCGTCCACGGCCCCGACGACGACACCGCCCCCGACCAGGGCGCGCTGCGCGTCGCCGTGGTCCTCAGCGACGGCGTCGGACAGGGCTGGGCCACGGGAAGCGTGCAGAGCTGGCTCGGCGGCCTCGCGCGCCGCCTGCCAGTCGGCGTCGTCCACCTGCTCGCCCCCCGCCAGTGGCGCAGAACCGGCATCCGCCCCGAACCGATGGAGGTGACCGCCTCCGCCGCGTCGCGCGCCCCCGCCAACCGGCACTACTCGGCGCGCCCGTTCCAGTGGCCGGAGGAACTCCCCCTCCCGGAGACCGGGGCAGCGCCCCCGGAGTCCTCGCTGGTCCTGCCCGTCCTGCCGCTGCGCGCCGAAGCCATCCGGACATGGGCCGAGTTCGTCATGGGCCGGCGCGCCGGACGGACCCTCAACGTCAGCGCGCTGCGGGTGGTCCCCGACGACGCCGCCGCCAACGCCGTCGCCCCCGAACGCGGAACCGGGACCGACACCCCGGTCGAAGCGGTGCGGCGCTTCCACCACAACTCCTCCGCGGCGGCGTTCCAGCTCGCGGTGGACCTGGCCGCGGTACCCCTGACCGGCCCGGCGATCGACACCGTGTGCCGGTGGGGCTCGGGCCGCTCCCCGGTCCCCGAACTCACCGAGATCCTCTTCAGCGGACTGGTCCGCGCGGTCGACTCCGCAACCGCCACCCCGGCCCGGCGGATCGAGTGGGAGTACCGGACCGGCATCCGCAGAACACTGCTGTCCCTCGGCGGACGCCGATCCCGCATCCGCAGCGTGCTGGCCCTGCTGGCCTCCTCCTTCGCAGACGCCGACCCCTGGTTCCGGGTGCTCGGCCAGATCCTCGTCGGTGACGACGTCCGGCTGCCCGAACTCGACGAGACGTCGCTGCGGCTCGCCGACGACACCCTGCCCGCCCTCGAATGCATCGGACTGACCAGCGGATACCGCGAACTGGTGCGGAGCGTCAGCGGGCGCACACTGCCCGGGGGAGAGGTCGTCTACCAGGGGCGCCACTCCGTCCACCTCGACCGGGCGTACGGCGCGGAGGCGACGGCGCGGCGACCGGGCGTCGCCGTCGGCGGCCGTTCCGGAGAAGCCGCCCGGGCGCCGCACCTGTCCAACACTTCCCCTACTCCCACAGCCGAGAGCACCACGACGTCCCAGGGGGCCGCTTCGATGCCAGGAAACCCGTCAGACAGCACCGGTTCACGCCGCACCCGCCGCTTCGGGAGCGCCGCCACCGCATGGGGGAGCATCCCGCCGCGCAACCCCATGTTCACCGGCCGCGGCGAACTGCTCACGAGCCTGCGGGGACAGCTGGTCGCCAACTCCGAGCAGGGACGGATGGTGCCGAGCGTGCTGAACGGCATGCCCGGCATCGGCAAGACGCAACTGGCGACGGAGTACCTGTACCGCTACAGCGAGGACTACGACCTCATCTGGTGGGTGCGTGCCAACCAGGCCAACCAGATCCACGAGGCCTACGCCCTCCTCGCCCAGGAGTTGGGGGTGTTCCAGCCGGGCTCCTCCATCAGCAGCATGGTGCACACCGTCCGCGAGGCGCTGCGCCGAGGCGAACCCTACGCGCGGTGGCTGCTGGTCTTCGACGACGCCCAGAAGCCCGAGGACGTCGCCCCCTACCTGCCGGTCGGCGGCGACGGGCACATCGTCATCACCTCCCGCAACATGGTGTGGGCGGCGCGCGGCTACCACGCCACGCTGACCGTGGACGTCTTCAGCCGCCAGGAGAGCATCGACCTGCTCCGCAAGTGCGGTCCCGAGGACCTCACCGACAGCGAGGCCGACGAACTCGCCGATGTCCTGGACGACCTGCCGATCGCCCTCCGGCAGGCGGCGGCGTGGATGAACGAGACCGCCACCCCCGCCTCCGAGTACCTGGCGCAGTTCCGGGAGAAGCGGTCGGAGGTCCTGCCGACGCTCAGCCCGGCCGATCCCGACTACCCCGTCACGGTGGTCACCGCGTGGAACGTCTCCCTGGACAAGCTCGCCACCACCAACCCGGCGGCACTGCAACTGCTCCAGGTCTGCTCGTTCTTCTCCACCGCGCCCATCCCCCGCTACCTCTTCGCCTACGCCCGGGACATCCCCGCGCCCCCCGCGCTCAGCGAGGCGCTGGGCAACCCCACCAAGCTGGGGCGCGCCTTCGGCGAGATCAGCCGCTACGGACTGGCGCAGATCAACCACCGTACACACACCCTCCAACTGCACCTGCTGGTGCAGCGCGCGCTGCGGTTCTCCCTGTCGGAGGAGGAACGGAGGTACCTCCGGCACTGCGCGCACATGCTGCTCGCCAAGAGCGACCCGCACGACACCTCCCCCGAGGCGCGGAGCCGCTACGCCCAGCTCCTCCCCCACATCTGGGCCTCCGAGGCGTGGGAGTGCGACGACCCCTGGGTGCGTGAGCTCGTCATCCAGCAGATCTACGTCACCGACCTGCGCGGCGAGTACGACGACGCCAGGAAGCTCGCGAAGACCGCGCTGGCGGCGTGGCGGACGCGGCTCGGCGCGACCGCTCCGGAGACCCTCCGCGCCGAACTGCGCCTGGTGCGCGTCCTGCGGAACCTCGGCGAGCACCGCAGGGCCTACGAGCTGTGCGAGCGGGTGCTGAACATCCTCACCGAGCGGCACGGCCCCGACGCGGGAGAGACGCTGGAGGCCAGCAACGAGTTCATCCGCGACCTGCGGTTCGCGGGAAGGTTTCGGGAGTCCACGGAGCTCGCCCGCACGGTCTACGACAAGTACCGGCGGCTGCTGGGACCGGACGATCCCGAGACGCTGGAGGCCACCCACCGCTACGCCTACGCGCTGCTGCTCAGCGGCGACCACCGGCGGGCCGCCGAGCTGTTCTGGGAGGCCTACCAGAACAAGGAGATGATCCTGGGGCCCAACGAGCCCACGACGCTGGCGTCGGTCGACGGCTACGCCGACGCGCTGATAGAGGCGGGCGACTACACCGAGGCCCTGCGGCTGCAACGGGAGAACACCGAGCGGGTGCGGGAGCTCTTCGGACTCAGGCACCAGGGCACGCTCAGCAACATGGGCTCGCTCTCGGCCATGCTGCGCCGCGCCGGTCACCTGGACGAGGCGGTCAGCCTCTCCGAGACCGTCTGGCGGGAGGCGAGCAACCGGTTCGGCGCCGAGAGCCGCGTGGCGTTGTACGCCGCCTCCAACTACGCGACGTCCCTGCGGACTGTCAACCGCTACCGCGAGGCCCTGGAACTCGCCGAGGAGGCGTGCCGCCGGTACGCCGACCTGCTCGGTGAGGACCACCCCCACGTCGCGGCGGCCAACGTGAACCGGGCGGTGACCCTGCGCGTCCTGGGCCGGGCTGCCGAGGCCCGCGCGATCGACGAGCAGGCGCTGCGGGTGCTCACCGAACGGCTTGGGGAGGAGCACACCAGTACGCTCGCCTGCGCGGTCAACCTGGCCAGCGACCTCTTCGCCCTCGGAGACGTCTCCGGGGCGCTGCGCCGCGACTCCGAGGTGCTGGAACGCTGCCGCGGGATGCTGACCGACCGGCACCCGCTCACCCTCCTGGCGCGGCGCAACCTCGTCCTGGACCGGCGGGGGGCGGGCGAGGACGTCGCCGAGGAACTCGCCGTGGTCGAGCAGTTGTACGTCGAGATCATGGGGGACCAGCATCCGGCGACGCTGTCGGTGCGGCAGGGAATACGCGGAAACGCCGACGTCTATCTCGGCCCGCTGTGAGGGCGGGGAAACGGAACAGGGCGGAACGGACAACGGAACGGAAACCCGAACCGGCCTCGCGGCCGGTTCAGAAACCGTGGAATTTCACCTGGTGGATGAACGAGACCCACTCCTCTGCCGGGACGGGGATCTCCGTGGAATCCGGGTGGACCGAATCACGCATCACCACGGCTCTCCAGCGCGGAAAACGCACCTCGACACATGCGTTCCCGTTATTTTCCTCGGAGTGGCTCGATTTCCGCCAGGACGTTCTCTCCTGACCGGAAGCGGCGGGGGGAACCGGGACGCGCTCCCCCGGGGCACACGCGTCCCGGTTGACACTGGACTCCATTCGGCTACCCGTCGTCGTCTGGTCCTCTGACACCGTTCTCGACCCGTGACAGCGCCATTGCGGTGCACGGTCCTCCCTCACCGGAGAATTCAGCCGGTTGTCGACTATCGGGTTATATCCCCAAAACCCGTAAACTTCAGTCACTCGAATGCGGGGCGGCTCCGACCCGGAAAAACCCGTTGCCACCGGTCTTCTCCGCCCCCGCGACCGGGAAAGGAACGCAGATGACCCAACTCGTCGCCCTCACCGTCGACAACGAGACGGAAATCCTCGTCGAACCCGCGGGAACCCGCAGCGGCCCCGTCAATGTGGCCCGGCCCGGTGTCCGGCAGGCGCGCAGACACCTGGAGCAGGTTTTCGGGCAGGTCCGCCAGATCGCCGAGACCGTCGCCGACAAGATCCGGGACCTGCCGCAGCGCCCCGACGAGGTGACCGTGGAACTCGGTGTCGGACTCACCACCACCGCCGACGTGTTCATCGCCCAGTCCACCGCGAACGCCGCGTTCAAGGTGACGCTCACCTGGAAGGCGGCCTCCCGGGAGGAGTGAACCCCACCCGCACCCGCCTGCCACAATGGGCGGGTGACCGAACCCGACAGCGCCGACGTCCGCCTGCTCACCCCCGCCGACGTGCGGCGGCTCGCCGACAGGCTGGGGGTGCGCCCCACCAAGACCCTCGGCCAGAACTTCGTCATCGACCCCGGCACCGTACGACGGATCGTACGCGCCGCGCAGGTCGGCCCCGACGACGTCGTCGTCGAGGTCGGCCCCGGACTCGGTTCGCTCACCCTGGCGCTGCTGCCCCACGTGCGCCACGTCACCGCGGTCGAGATCGACCCCCGCCTCGCCGAGGCGCTGCCCGAGACCGTCGCCGCCCACGCCCCCGACCTCGCCCACCGGCTGCGGGTGGTCGCCGCCGACGCCCTGCGCGTCACCGAACTGCCCGACCCCCAGCCCACCGCGCTGGTCGCCAACCTCCCCTACAACGTGGCCGTCCCCGTGGTGCTGCACCTGCTGCGCCTGCTGCCCTCACTCGACAGGGGGCTGGTCATGGTGCAGGCCGAGGTCGCCGACCGGTTGGCCGCACCCCCCGGTGGACGCTCCTACGGCGCGCCGTCGGTCAAGGCCGCCTGGTACGCCGAGGTGCGCCGCGCCGGAGCGATCGGCCGCACCGTGTTCTGGCCGGCGCCCAACGTCGACTCCGGACTCGTCGCGCTGCGCCGCCGTCCCGCGCCCGACACCGAAGCCACCCGCGAGGAGGTCTTCGCGGTCGTCGACGCCGCCTTCGCGCAGCGCCGCAAGACGCTGCGCGCCGCCCTGGCCGGCTGGGCGGGGTCGGCGGCCGCCGCGGAGGCCGCCCTGCGCGCCGCCGGAGTGGACCCCAGGGCCCGCGGGGAGGCACTGGAGGTCACCGACTTCGCCCGGATCGCCGAACACCGCCCCTGACTGAGGCCGCGGGACCCTACACCGGCTGGCCGTTGTCCAACCCGAAGGTCATCCCGTGGCTGTCCCGCGAACCGCGCAGTGTCAGAGACTGCGGTTCGCCGGCGATGGGAACCAGGAAGACGAGCCGCCCCTCGACGGTCTCGCCCTGGCCGATGGGACCGTCCCAGAGCGGGTCGAGCAGCTCCTCGCTGCGGGGCGGCTCGGCCTCGATCTCCTCGCCCCCCAGATCGAGGGTCTGCAGTTCGGGGGAGAACTCCAACGGCACGCTCGAGACGTTGCGCACCTCGATCCGGAACACGCAGTACTCGAAGGGGCCGTTGATGATCCGGCGTCCCCCGGCCGAGTCCGAGCACTCCGTTTCGAGAACCCGGGACTCCAGGACACCGTCGGACTTCAGCCCTCCGTCCGACTCGGACCTGCCCGGAGGGTCCTCCTTGGACTCCTCGGGAGCGGCGGGCGCGTCCTGGCCCTGCTCCCCCTGGGAGTCGCTCCCGCCGAACGGGAACCCGTTCACGAACGACACCGCGACCATGCCGAGGAGCACCGCCAGCAGTACCGCCCCGACCACCACGAGGGCCACGACCAGCCGGGCCGGACGGCCGTCCGGGCGCATCGGCCGGTGCGGCGGAAGCGGATTCGGCGGCACGTACGGGCGCGCCTGGACCCCGCCCGTCGCGGACTGCTGCGGTGGTGCGCCGGGTGGCTGCCCCCCACCGCCCGTGTTCGGCGGAACGGCCGGGAACTGCCCCGTGTGGTGCGGTCCAGGCGGCCCCTGGCGCTGCGGCATCGGGGAGTTCTGCGGCGGCCCCTGCGCGCCCGCGGGCGGATGCGACGGCATCGGCCCGGGAGCCCCCTGCTGCGGGTAGGGCTGCGGCACGACCGCGGTCTGCGGAGGCCGCATCCCGGTGTGCGCCTGGTGGGCGCCCGGCGGCGGATACCCCGGCGGCACCGGAGGCAGGTTCGGCCGCCACGACTGGTGCAGCGCATGGCTGACCATGTCGTTGGCGTCGTTGTTCGCCGCCCCTCCGGCCAGCTCCAGCAGCAGCTCCTGCGCGCTGGGACGCTGGTCGGGGTCCTTCGCCAACGCCCTGGCGACCAACCGGTCCAACGGGGCGTCCAGACCGCCGATGTCGGGCTCGGCGAACAGCATCCGCTTGCCCAGCGTCATGGCGTCGCCGTTGCCGAACGGGTGCCTGCCGTTGCCCGCGAAAGCCACCAGACAGCCCCAGGCGAAGATGTCGGCCTTCGTGGTGACCTTCTCCTCCAGCAGCTGCTCCGGCGCCATCCACCCCGGACTGCCCATCACGATCCCGGTCTGGGTGTGACTGGTGGAGGTGTTCAGCGCCCGGGCGATACCGAAGTCGATCACCCGCGGCCCCGACAGCGACAGCAGCACGTTCGCCGGCTTGAGGTCGCGGTGCACCAGGCCCGCCTTGTGGATGGCGGCCAGCGCCGCGGCCACGCCCAGCGCGAAGCCGTGCAGCGTGCCCGAGTCGAGCGGCCCGTGCTCGGCGATGTGCTCCGCCAGCGCCGTCCCGGCGATGTACTCGGTGACCATGTACGGCCGGTTCTCGAACGTACCGTGGTCGAGCACCTTGGCCGTGCAGAAGGAGGCGACCCTGCGGGCGTTCTCCATCTCGTCGCGGAAACGCGCCCGGGTGGCCTCGTCGAAGGCCAGCTCGGGGCGGATGACCTTGATCGCTACATGGGTTCCCTTCTCCGGGGCACGGCCCAGGTAGACCGTCCCCATTCCTCCGCTGCCCAGACGTCCGACCAGCACGTAAGGACCGATGGTCGCCGGGTCTCCGGCGGCCAGCGGTTCCAGGTTCTTCGGGAGCCCATCCGACGGCAAGCGATCCTCCCCGACGGTGTCCAAACTCCGTCTCGGCCTCAACGGTAGCGGGGATTGTGCCCCGATACCCACCCACACGGACCGTCGGGTCCGGAGTGGCAACGCAAGCGACGCCGGTGAAACGAGAATCGCTGCTGTTTGGTGGACCAACCATCCCGAGCGCGACGGGTGACCCACCCAAGAATCCCATACTGGGCGCCCGGATTCACAGAGGCGGGGAGTCCCGTACGATCTAGGACTCGTGAACGCTACGACGGCCGTCACCGTACGTGTCCCCGCGAAGGTGAATCTGCAACTCGCGGTGGGCCCCGCCCGCGACGACGGCTACCACGGCCTGGTCAACGTCTTCCACGCCGTCTCCCTCTTCGACGAGGTCACCGTCTCCGCAGCCCCCGACCTGCGGCCGGGGACGGCGGCCCTGAGTGTCGACGGCGACCGGCCCGACCACGTCGCCCGCGTCCCGCTCGACGACGGCAACCTCGCGGCGCGCGCGGCGGCCCTGCTGGCCCGCGAGACCCCGACCGCCACCGGGGTGCGCATCCACCTGAGCAAGGCCATCCCGGTCGCCGGGGGCATGGCCGGGGGCAGTGCCGACGCCGCCGCCGCACTTGTGGCGTGCAACACACTCTGGGGCGGGGGAGTCTCCCGGACGCGGCTTCTCGAACTCGCCGCGGACCTCGGCAGCGACGTCCCCTTCCCGCTGCTGGGCCGCACGGCCGTCGGCACCGGGCGGGGTGAGCGCCTGGCCCCGGTTCCGGTGCGCGGAACGTTCCACTGGGTCTTCGCCCTGGCCGAAGGCGGACTGTCCACGGCCGAGGTGTTCGCCGAGTACGACCGGCTGCGGCCGGACGCCCCCCAGCCCCGGCTCGACGAGGAGCTCGTGGCCGCGCTCGCCGCCGGAGACGCCCTCCGGCTCGGCGCGGCGCTCGGCAACGACCTGCAACGGGCAGCCCTGTCCCTGCGCCCCGGCCTGGGCGCGGTCCTCGACGTCGGCCGCGACGCCGGAGCGCTGGGCGCGATCGTGTCCGGCTCCGGACCCACCTGCGCCTTCCTCGTCGGGTCCCCGGACCGCGCCCGCGAACTCGCCGCGGCCCTGCGCGACTCCAAGGAGTGCGCCGACGCCGTCATCGCCCACGGCCCCGTCCCCGGAGCCACCGTCGTGTGACCCCGCCCGGGAGGGCACGGGGGGCGCTTCGCCCCAGAGGGGCGCCGGCCCCTAGACCCCGCCCTCCCCGGCCGGTTTGAGCAGGGGAGCGCCAGGCCCCAGGGCGGCCAGCGCGTCGTCGCTGTTGTGCAGTCCGCACGAACGCAGCGACAGGCACCCGCAGCCGATGCACGACGTCAGCCGGTCCCGCAGCCGCTGCAGCGCGTCGATCCTCGTGTCCAGTTCGTCCCGCCACACCCGCGACAGCCGCGCCCAGTCCTCGGCGGTGGGCGTGCGCTCGTCGGGAAGCGTGGCCAGCGCCTCCTGGATCTGCGTGAGCGTCAGCCCCACCCGCTGCGCGGCCGAGACGAACGCCAGACGGCGCAGCGTGCTGCGGTGGTAGCGGCGCTGGTTGCCCGCCGTCCGCTCCGCGCGGATCAGCCCCCGCGCCTCGTAGAACCGCAGCGCGCTGTGCGACATCCCACTGCGCTCGGCGAGCTGGCCGATGGTGAGCCGAACCGGAAGGTGTCCCATGCCTGACCTCGCTCTCGTGTCTCCCATCCGGCCTTAACCTAGCTTGAGGTCTCCCGCCGGCCGCGCGGCCGCGCCCCGGACACCGCCGCCCCGCCCGTACACCGCACCCCGCCGCACCCGCGACAATGGAAGACGATGAACCTCGTCAACCTCCAAGACGTCTCACTGGCCTACGGCCCTCTGGTGCTCCTCGACTCCGTCTCCCTCGGGATCGACGAGGGCGAGCGGATCGGCATCGTGAGCCGCAACGGCGGCGGCAAGTCCACACTCGTGTCCGTCATCGCCGGACGGCTCCCACCCGACTCCGGCCGGGTCGTCCACAGTCGCGGCCTGCGGGTGGGCTTCCTCCACCAGCAGGACAGCTTCCCCGACACCACCGTCGGCCGGTTCGTCCTGGGTGAGAGGGCCGAACACGAATGGGCGGGCGACGCCCGGGTCCGCGACGTGCTGCGCGGCCTGCTGTCCGGCTGGGACCTCAACACCCACATGGCCCGGTTGTCCGGCGGGGAACGCCGCCGCGCCGGACTCGCCAGGATGCTCATCGACACCCACGACCTGATCGTTCTGGACGAACCCACCAACCACCTCGACATCGAGGGCATCGCCTGGCTCGCCGAGCACGTCAACGGCCGCCGCGAGGCCGTCGCCGTCGTCACCCACGACCGCTGGTTCCTCGACGCGGTCACCCACCGCACCTGGGAGGTCGTGGACGGCCGGGTCGAACGCTACGAGGGCGGGTACGCCGCCTACGTGCTCGCCAAGGCCGAACGGCAGCGCCTCGCCCAGGCCGCCGAGGAGCGCCGCCAGAACCTCGTGCGCAAGGAACTGGCCTGGCTGCGCCGCGGACCGCCCGCCCGCACCTCCAAGCCCAAGTTCCGCATCGACGCCGCGAACGCGCTCATCGCCGACGAACCGCCCGTCCGCGACACCGTGGAACTGGTCCGCTTCGCCAGCTCCCGACTCGGCAAGACGGTCATCGACGTCAAGGACGTCACCCTCAGGGCCGGGGACACCACCCTGCTGGAACACCTCACCTGGCAGCTCGGCCCCGGCGACCGGATCGGCCTGGTGGGCGTCAACGGCTCCGGCAAGACGACGCTGCTGCGGCTGCTCGCCAAGGAGCGCGGCCCCGACGCCGGACACGTGCGCCACGGCAAGACCGTCAACCTCGGCCACCTCTCGCAGAACCTCACCGAGCTGGACCCCGAGGCCCGCCCGCTGCAGGCGGTCACCGAGATCCGCCAGCACGTCACCATCGGCAGGAAGGAGCACTCCGCCAGCCAGATGCTGGAGCGCTTCGGCTTCCGAGGAGAACGCCAGTGGACCCCCATCGGCGACCTCTCCGGCGGTGAGCGGCGGCGGCTGCAGCTGCTCAGGCTGCTCATGACCGAGCCCAACGTCCTGCTCCTGGACGAGCCCACCAACGACCTGGACATCGAGACGCTGACCGAGCTGGAGGACCTGCTCGACGGCTGGCCCGGGTCACTGGTGGTGGTCAGCCACGACCGCTACTTCCTGGAGCGGATCTGCGACCGGGTCTTCGCCCTGCTCGGCGACCGCACCCTGCGCCACCTGCCCGGCGGCGTCGACGAGTACCTGCGGCGGCGCGCCGAGACGGCCGACGGCGGAGAGGTCCCCCAGGACCGCTCCCGGACCGACGCCGACGAGGCCCGGCAGGACGCTCCCAGGCTGTCGGCGGCCGAGCGCCGGGCGGCGCAGAAGGAGATGCAGCGCATCGAACGCCGCATCGACCGCATCAGCGCGCGAGAGACCGAACTCCACGCGCTCATGGCCGAGGCCGCCGACGACTACACCCGTCTGGCGGAACTCGACGCCGAACTCAAGACCCTCACCGCCGAGAAGGCGGAACTGGAGGACGCCTGGCTGGCCGAGGCCGAGAAGACGGGAGACTGACCGTCCTGCCGCGCTGCCCGCGTCATCCCTGCGCGGGCGGCGGGCGGGACGCTCCTCCCCGCGGGAGCGGGACGCCGCTCCCGCGCTCAGTCCCGCATCACCTCCTCGACGAGCGCGGCGACCTCCTTCGCCCCCGCCTCGTTGAGCTGGACGGCGGGCCCCCGCTCGGTGTCGCACATCCACGTGTACCGGCACACGTTGCGCACGTTGGTCGGCAGTCCGTCCTCGCCGTCCTCGGGAACCTCGAAGTTCTCCATGTCGAACCGTGTGGCCACGTTCGCCACGGTGATCCCCTCGGCGTTGTAGGCGTCGGTGACCGTGCCGTTGATCGCGGCGAGCATGCCGTTGGTGTAGTTGGCGGTGTCCTGGTAGGTCCGGTCGTCGTCGTCCTCCGCCGCGACGGCGCTGGTCACCTCCTCGGCCAGGTACATCGCCAGCAGCGGGTTGTAGGAGGTGACCCCGACGATCTCGACGTCCTCACCGGCGGCGGCACGCAGCCGCTGGGCGATCACCGGGGCGTCCTGCGCGACCTGCTCCAGGTTCTGCGCCACGCACTCGCGGTCGATCGCGGTCGTCAGTTCGCCGTCCTCGCCCCGGGCGCACGAGAAGAGGTTGTTGCCGCCGATGTTCACCGTCACCAGCCGCACGCGGTCCCTGTTCTCCTCCAGGAACGCCTCGGCCGCGGCCAACTGCGAGCCCTCCTCGTACTCGCAGCCCTCGGCGCCGCCGTTGACGAAGGTGGCGGTGTTCTCACCGGCGCACCCCAGCTTCACGTGCTCCACGCCCGGGGGGTCGTCGGACAGGGACGAGAACACCACGTCGGTGTAGCCCTGCTCGGTCTCGACGGGTTCGCCCGACTCGTCGGGCTGCACACCGACCGCCAGGCCGTCACCCAGCGACAGGTAGTACTGCGTCTCCGCGTCGCCCGAGCCGCAACCCGAGGCCGTCAGCGCCACCGCGGCCGCGGCGGCGGGGATCCAGGAAAACCGGCGCATGTTGTCTCACGTCTCTTCTCTCGCAGGTGAATCGGTTCAGCGAGCCCCCTGCGTAGCATGCCGGTAACAGACCGCAAAAAGCTAGTCATGGACAGGTCACGACTTCTGTCCGCTACCGGGGACGTGCGGCGCCGCACCACCCGCCGCAGCGCCAGAAACCCCGAGACGGCCGACGGACCGGACAGGTCACTCCGGCCCGTCCAACGGCGCGAGAACCGTCCGCAGCAGCGCGGCCAACCGGGCGCGCTCGGCGCTTCCGAGCGCGCCCAGCAGCGACTCCTCACAGCGCAGCAGGTCCGCCAGAGCCGCGTCCACCCGCTCCCGACCCTCGTCGGTGAGCCGGACCAGCACCCCCCGCCGGTCCGCCGGATCGGGAAGCCGACGCACCAACTGGGCCTGGGCCAACCGGTCGATCCGGTTCGTCATGGTCCCCGAGGTCACCAGCGTGGCGCGCAGCAGGCGTCCCGGACTCAACTCGTAGGGAGCACCGGAGCGACGCAACTCCGCGAGCACGTCGAACTCCCACGGCTCCAGATCGTGCTCGGTGAACACCGAGCGGCGCGCGCGGTCGAGGTGCCGGGCCAGCCGGGAGACCCGGCTCAGCACCTGGAGCGGCTCCACGTCGAGATCCGGGCGCTCCGCACGCCACGCCTCGACCAGACCGTCAACCTCATCACGCATACACCCAGCATATCTCTTGATATCAAGATAACCGGCGGAACGCGGCCGACACTCAGTCCCGCCTGCGCGACCGCGCCGCGTCCACCCCCGGCTTGGCGTCCAGTCGCGACAGCCCGTTCCACGCCAGGTTCACCAGGTGCGCCGCCACCACCTCACGCTTCGGGCGGCGCACCTCCAACCACCACTGACCGGTCAACGCGACCATGCCCACCAGCGCCTGCGCGTACAGCGGAGCCAGCTTCGGGTCGTAGCCGCGCGACCGGAACTCCTCCGCCAGCACGTGCTCCGCCTGGGTGGCGATGTCACTGATCAGACTCGCGAAACTCCCCGTCCCCGAGGCCGCGTGGGAGTCACGCGCCAGGATCCGGAACCCCTCGCTGTGCTCCTCCACGTACCGCAGCAGCGCCAGAGCGGCGCCCTCCAGCTTCTGCCGCGGACTCCCCTCGACCAGCGCGTCGCTGACCAGGCCGAGCAGGCACTGCATCTCGCGGTCCACAACAACCGCGTAGACCCCCTCCTTGCCCCCGAAGTGCTCGTACACCACGGGCTTGGAGACCCCGGCGCGGGCCGCGATCTCCTCCACCGACGTGGCGTCGAAGCCCCGTTCGGCGAACAGTTCCCTGCCGATCGCGAGAAGCTGTTCCCGGCGCTCCTTGCCGGTCATGCGCTGCTTTTTACGGGCCTTGGGATTCTGTTCGCTCACGGCTTCCATCATGGCCGATTCGGTCAGGCCGCAACACGCTTGGCGGCCAGCCGCTCGGGGTCGGGCCAGCGCACCTTGGTGGCCCACCCCAGCTTCTCGAAGGCCCAGATGATCCGGGCCGAGATGTCGATCTGCCCCTTGAGCACCCCGTGCCGCGCGCAGGTGGGGTCGGCGTGGTGCAGGTTGTGCCAGGACTCCCCGAAGGACGGGATCGCCAGCCACCACACGTTGCGGGATCGGTCGCGCACAGAGAAGTTCTCCTCGCCGATGGTGTGGCAGATGGAGTTCACCGACCAGGTGATGTGGTGCAGCACCGCGACGCGCACCAGGCTCGCCCAGAAGAACGCGGTGAACGCGCCCCACCACGACATGGTCACCAGGCCGCCGATCACCGGCGGGATCAGCAGCGAGGCGAGCACGAACACCCAGAAGTACCGGTCGATGCGGACCAGGTCCCTGTCCTTGAGCAGGTCCGGGGCGAACCGCTTGGGCGAGGTCTTCTGCTCGTCCAGGAACAGCCACCCCATGTGCGCGTAGAACATGCCCTTGGCCACCGAGCGCCAGTCGTCGCCGAACCGCCACGGCGAGTGCGGGTCGCCCTCGTGGTCGGAGTACTTGTGGTGGCGGCGGTGGTCGGCCACCCACTTGATGACCCCGCCCTCGATCGCCATGGACCCGGCGACCGCCAGCGCGATCTTCAGCGGGCGGTTGGCCCGGAACGAGCCGTGGGTGAACAGGCGGTGGTAGCCCACCGTGACGCCCAGCCCGCTGATGAGGTAGAAGGCCACGCCGATGATGACGTCGGTCCAGGTCAGTCCCCACCCCCAGGCGAAGGGCACCGCGGCGGCGACCGCCAGCAGCGGGATGAGGACGAAGGCGAAGACGGTGTAGCGCTCGGTCCTGCTGCGCTTCTCCTCCAGGATCTCCGGCTCGGGAGCCGGTCTTGCCTTCTGGAGCAGTTTCTCGGATGTCGCGGACATTGCCCACCTCGTTCTGGATGGCCGTACGGATTGGAAGGGAGCCCCCGGACGGACGGCCCGCCCGTGGGCGGGACCGGCCGCACCCCACCTCACCAGGCGAATCCTGGTCGAAAGGGCGGATGGACGGACGCGCAGGACCGCCACCCGACCACCGGCGGTCGGACAACCTATGCCTACGTAACCGTAACCTACGGCACCGTAGGTCTGGCAAGGGTGAGGAGCCCGTGATTCTCGAATACGCGCCCCCTACCCCGGCCACCAGGGAAGATGCGGCAGAAAGTGTCACCGGAGCGGCAGAGGTCGCTTACTCGGACAGATTCCGCCTGTGGACAACTCCCGAGAGCCCGGCGACGGGTCGCGGCGCCCCGCCAGGCTGGGCACATGACACAGAACAGACGTTCGAACGCCGACGGTGACGACTCCCTCCGCGCCCGCGTGCTCGACCTGCGCGAGCGGGGCTGGAGCAACCCCGACATCCGCGCCGAACTGGGGCTGAGCGGCTGGAAGCTCACCCAGCTCCTCCAGGGCCACGTCGAGCCCGCGCACGCCAACCTCGCCAACCGGGCCAGGACCGAACTGCGCGCCCAGGCCCGCGACCTGCGCGAGCAGGGTTGGAGCTACGACGCGACCGCCCGCAGGCTCCGGGTCTCCAAGAGCAGCCTGTCCGTCTGGCTGCGCGACCTGCCGAAGCCGGAGACGTACCATCCGGGCGAACCCCCCGAAGGATCGGGGATGACTCCGCAGGAGTGGGCGGAGCACTGCGCTCACCGACAGGAGCGCTACCGCCGACGCAAGGCGGAGGAGCGCCGCGCCCAGGTGGTCGAGGCAGCCAAGGAGATCGGCGAGTTGACCGACCGCGAACTCCTGATCGCGGGGGCGATCGCCTACTGGTGCGAAGGCTCCAAGAGTAAGCCGTGGCGGCGGCAGGGGGAGGTTGTCTTCGTCAACAGCGATCCCCACCTGGTCCGGATGTTCCTGCGCTTTCTCGAACTGTGCGGGTGGAGCCGCGACGAGGTGACGTTTCGGCTGAGCATCCACGAGAACGCGGACGTCGAGGACGCCACCCGGTTCTGGTCCGAGGTGGTCGGCGTACCGCCGGAGCGGTTCCGCAGGCCCACGCTCAAGAAGCACAATCCCAGGACCGTCCGGAAGAAGACCGGCGACCACTACCACGGCAGCCTGGTTCTTTACGCACAGAAGAGTTCGAGGCTCTACCGCCGGTTCGAGGGATGGGCCAGGGCGGTCATGCAGGGGACGGAGGAGGCGGTGACCGAGATCGAGAACACCGAGGAGCCGCCCTGGTAGCGGGCTGCTGAGGGGGCGTTGCTGAGGGGGCGGGGAGAACGGCAGGGCACCCGCTCCCCGGCCGACAGCCACACAACCGAGATGCTTCCGAAAGCGGGAGACGTTAAGGTGGCGGTAGAAGAAGTTGGTGGGTTCCACATCCACGGATGTGTGAGTGTGCGACGCTGTCCTCCAGCGGCCTGCCATCCCGGATGATGTAATTGGAAGCATGCGGGGTTTTGGTCCCCGTCGTCCAGGTTCGAGTCCTGGTCCGGGAGCACCCTTCACTGACCAGCGGAAACGCCTTCAGTGGGAAACTTCATAAAACGGACATCGGGGTTCGAGTCCCAGTGGCTCGGGCCCCGTTCCCGTCCTGCGGGCGCCGTCCTGTCGGCCGTGACCCGCCCTCCGAGGTGCTCCGGAGCGCCCCTCAGCCCGGATGTATGCTGCCTGTGTCGGCCCAGGACGTGAGTTCAGCATGCCCTGACGGGCCCTTCTTCGCCGTTTCGCCGACACCGCGTGTCGAGCACGGGGCCGCTGACCGCCGCGTATCGAACGCACAACACCCATCCGGTTCATCCGCCAGCGACATGAGGAGTCGCCGCCAGTGAGCGCGAGCCGTCCAGCTGCTGTCATCGTCCTTGCGGCGGGCGAGGGCACCCGCATGAAGTCCAGGCGTCCCAAGGTCCTCCACGAGATCTGCGGGCGGAGCCTGCTGGGACACGTCCTCGCCGCCGCCGCCGAACTCGAACCCGAACGCACCGTCGTGGTCGTGGGCCACGCCCGCGAGCAGGTGACCGAGCACCTCAAGGCCATCACCCCGGACGCCGTCACCGCCGTCCAGGAGGAGCAGAACGGCACCGGCCACGCCGTGCGCATGGCCGTCGAGGCGCTGCGCGCCCAGGGCGTCGAACTCTCCGGCACGGTTGTTCTCACCTGCGGCGACACCCCGTTGCTGCGCGGAGAGACACTGCGCGGCCTGGTCACCGCGCACGAGGAGGCGGGCAACGCCGTCACCGTCCTGTCGGCCCGCGTGCCCGACCCCACCGGCTACGGCCGGGTGGTGCGCGACGCCGACGGCGTCTTCACCGCGATCGTCGAGCACGCCGACGCCACCGAGGCCCAGCGCGCGGTCGACGAGATCAACTCCGGCATGTACGCCTTCGACGGCGCGCTGCTGTCGCAGGTGGTCCACCGGCTCTCGGCGGACAACGCCAAGGGCGAGGAGTACATCACCGACGCGGTGGCCCTGCTGCGCGGCGACGGCCACCGGGTGGGCGCCCACACCGCCTCCGACCGGACCGAGGTCGAGGGGGTCAACGACCGGGTGCAGCTCGCCGAGGCGCGCCGCCTGCTCAACGCCCGCCTGCTGGAGCGGCTCATGCGCGGCGGCGCCACCGTGGTCGACCCGGCCTCCACGTGGGTGGACGTCGACGTCGAGGCGGGGCGCGACGCGGTGATCGAGCCGCAGACCCAGTTGCAGGGGCGCACCGTCGTCGGGGAGGGCGCCCAGGTGGGTCCCTCCACGGTGCTGTGCGACACCGAGGTGGGGGAAGGCGCCGCCGTCTCGCACACGGTCGCCCGCGAGGCGGTGATCGGCGCGGAGGTCACGGTGGGGCCCTACGCCTACCTGCGCCCCGGCGCGCGGCTGGAGCGCGGGGTCAAGGTCGGCACCTACGTCGAGGTGAAGAACTCGGTGGTGGGCGAGGGGTCCAAGGTGCCGCACCTGACCTACGTGGGCGACGCCGACATCGGCCGGGGGGTCAACATCGGGGCGTCGTCGGTGTTCGTCAACTACGACGGCGTGAACAAGCACCGCACCGTGATCGGGGACCACGCGCGGACCGGCAGCGACAACATGTTCGTGGCTCCGGTGCGGGTGGGCGACGGAGCCTACACGGGTGCGGGCACGGTGGTGCGCGAGGACGTGCCGCCGGGGGCGCTGGCGGTGTCGGCGGGTTCCCAGCGCAACATCGAGGGCTGGGTGGAGCGCAAACGTCCGGGTACTCCGTCGGCGCAGGCCGCGGAGCGGGCCCGGGCCGGCTCGGAGGAGGATCGGTGAGCGCGGCGCTGGCGCGTCTGGCTCCGGACGGGCTTCCGGGCAGGCGAAGAGAGAACAACCGGAACTATGGGGGATGTTAACGTGACCGGCATGAAAGCCGCGGGTCAGAAAAAACTCATGCTCTTCTCGGGGCGCACCCATCCCGATCTCGCGGAGGAGGTCGCGGCGGAGTTGGGTATCCAGGTGGTTCCCACCAGGTTCCAGGACTTCGCCAACGGGGAGATCTTCGTCCGCTACCTGGAGTCGGTGCGGGGCAGCGACGCCTTTGTCATCCAGTGCCACTCCGATCCGATCAACAAGTCCATCATGGAGCAGCTGATCATGGTGGACGCGCTGAAGCGGGCCTCGGCCAAGCGCATCACCGTGGTCACGCCGTTCTTCGGCTACGCGCGGCAGGACAAGAAGCACCGCGGTCGGGAGCCGATCTCGGCCCGGCTGATCACGGACCTGTTCAAGACCGCGGGCGCGGACCGGTTGATGGCGGTGGACCTGCACACCGACCAGATCCAGGGATTCTTCGACGGTCCGGTCGACCACCTGTTCGCGCTTCCCCTCCTGGCCGACTACGTGGCGGCGAACGTGGACCTGAGCAACGCGACCGTGGTGTCGCCGGACTCGGGCCGGGTGCGTACGGCCGACCGGTGGGCCGACCGGCTGGGGACGCCGCTGGCGATCGTCCACAAGCGGCGCGACCCGGACGTGGCCAACGAGGTGCGGGTGCACGAGGTCGTCGGTGAGGTGCGGGGGCGCACCTGTGTCCTGGTGGACGACATGATCGACACGGCGGGCACCATCGTGAAGGCGGCGGACGCCCTGTTCGAGCAGGGCGCGGCGAAGGTGATCGCGGCGGCGACGCACGGGGTGCTGTCGGGGCCCGCGGTGGACCGGCTGTGTGACTCGCGGATCTCCGAGGTGGTGATCACCAACTCGCTGCCGATCCCCAAGGACCGCCAGTTCGACAAGCTGACGCAGTTGTCGATCGCGCCGATGGTGGCCCGTGCGGTCAACGAGGTCTTCAGTGACGGTTCGGTGACGAGCCTGTTCGAGTGATTCGCGCGGGTGCCGGTCAGCGGGCGCCGGGTTCGCTGACCGGCCTGCCGTGCGCGAGGTGTCGGGCGAGCCGTTAGACTGCTATGAGCTTCCCCGCGTCCGCGGGGCGATCTCCGTGCTCGCGCGGGCCGCTTGGCAGTGGCACGGCGAGATCGTGTGTGTTCCCCGCGTGGGTGGGGTTTCCCGCTGGTATGGAGCGGGGCTGTTTTTCGTAGAGGCCGTGTCTCCCCGTCGTTGCGGGGGATGATCCACCAAGGAGTTTCGTCGTGTCCGAGGTACGTATCGCTGCCGAGCCGCGCACCGAGTTCGGTAAGGGCGCCGCGCGCCGCGCCCGTCGCGCGGGCAAGGTGCCGGCCGTCCTCTACGGCCACGGCACCGCCCCCCGCCACATCAATCTGCCGGGCCACGATCTGATGCTCGCTCTGAAGACCCCGAACGTGCTGCTGCGCCTGGAGGGCGTCGAGGGTGGAAACAACCTCGTGCTTCCCAAGAGCGTGCAGCGTGACGCGATCAAGGGGTTCCTGGAGCACGTGGACCTGCTGGTGGTGGAGAAGGGCGAGAAGGTCGCGGTTGAGATCCCGGTGACGGTGACCGGTGACGTCGCCGCCGGTGGGGTCGTCAACCAGGAGCTGGTGCAGGTCGAGGTGTTGACGGAGGCCACCCACATTCCCGAGGGGGTCGAGGTGGACGTGACCGGTCTTGAGGCCGGTACGCACATCACCGCGGGTGAGCTGAAGCTGCCCGCGGGGACCGAGCTGTCCACGGCCGCCGACACGATCGTGCTGACCGTGTCGGCGGATGTCGTCGCGGAGGCCGCCGCCGAGGAGGCGGCCGAGGGCGGGGCCGCCGCGGAGTAGGGCGACGCCGGAACGGTTTCTGTGGTGATGCGCGGTCTTCTCACACGGTTGTGGGGAGGCCGCGCGGTCGTGTCCGCGGGGTCTGCTGCGCGAGCGGTGGGGAGTGGTGAGGTGAGCGGGGAGCGCTGGCTGGTTGTCGGGTTGGGCAATCCGGGGCCCAAGTACGCGGGCAACCGTCACAACGTGGGTTTCATGGTGGTGGACTCGCTGGCGGCGCAGCGGGGTGAGCGGTGGCGGGCGCACAGGGCGCACGCCGAGGTGGTGGAGACGCGGGTCTCCGATGTGCCGGTGGTGCTGGCCAAGCCGCGTTCGTACATGAACCTGTCGGGCGGGCCGGTGGCGAACCTGTGCGCCTTCTACAAGGTGCCGGTCGAGCGGGTCGTGGTGGTGCACGACGAGCTGGACATCCCGTTCTCCGCGTTGAAGTTGAAGCGGGGCGGCGGGGCGGCCGGGCACAACGGGCTGCGTTCGGTCACGGCGTCGTTGGGGTCCCCCGACTACGTGCGGGTCCGGGTGGGGATCGGACGTCCGCCGGGGCGGATGGACGTCGCCGCGTTCGTGCTGCGGGACTTCTCCGCGACGGAGCGCAGGGAGTTGGACGTGCATGTGGCGCGTGCGGCCGACGCGGTGGAGACGGTGCTGACCTCGGGGTTGGAGAAGGCCCAGCTGATCTACCACACGGCCGCCTGAGCGGGCGGTGTTCCGGGCCGTCCGGAGTCGGTTTCCGGGTGGGAGTCGCCGTTTCGGGGCGGGGACCGTGCGAGACTGGTGGGCGGGTCCGGATGTGCGGATTCCGGGAGTGACGCGTTCGGCGTCCGGGATGGGAGCATACTGAACCTGGTGAGCACCATCAGAGACGATCACGAGGTGGCGCGTGACCTGGCTGTGGAGGCCGGGCAGCAGCTGATGCGGCTGCGGGAGCGCAACGGATTCGACGAGCCCGAGGTGTTGCGGACCCTGGGGGACCGGGTGTCGCACGAGTTTCTGTTCTCCGCGTTGGGGCGGTTGCGGCCCAGTGACGCGGTGCTGTCGGAGGAGGGGGTGGACGATCCCCGGCGGTTGAGCGCGCGCCGGGTGTGGATCATCGACCCGCTGGACGGCACCCGCGAGTTCGGTGAGGCCGGCCGGGTCGACTGGGCGGTGCACGTGGCGCTGTGGGAGAACGGGGAGTTGGCCGCGGGGGCGGTGTCGCTGCCCGCGCAGGGGAGCACGCTGTCGACGGTGGACCCGCCGTGGCTGCCGGAGGAGCGTCCGGCGGAGCAGCGGTTGCGGATCACCACGAGTCGGACGCGGCCTCCGGACTTCGTGCGGCGGTTGGCGAACCGGCTGGGAGCCGAGCTGGTGCCGATGGGGTCGGCGGGTGCGAAGATCTGCGCGGTGATGCTGGGGATCGCCGACATCTACATTCACGCGGGCGGCCAGTACGAGTGGGACAGCGCGGCTCCGGTGGCCGTGGCTCGGGCCGCCGGCCTGCATGTCTCCCGGATCGACGGGAGCGGGTTGACCTACAACCGGTCCGACCCCTACCTGCCGGATATCCTAGTATGTCGACCAGAGTTGTCGGGTATGTTGTTGGCCAGCATCCGTAACGTAGCGGATCTGGACAACGCGGGTCCACACGCCGGAGCCTGAGGCCGCGCCTCGGCTCGGGCGAACGGAGCGAGCACGAGGCGGGTTTCCATGAGTCAGGCCAGTGACGCCGTCGGGCGGTATCAGCTTTCGCAACTCGACTTCCTCGAGGCCGAGGCGATCTTCATCATGCGGGAGGTCGCGGCCGAGTTCGAGCGTCCGGTGCTGCTCTTCTCGGGCGGCAAGGACTCCGTGGTCATGCTCCGGATCGCGGAGAAGGCGTTCTGGCCCGCTCCGATCCCGTTCCCCGTGATGCACGTCGACACCGGGCACAACTTCCCCGAGGTCATCGAGTTCCGCGACAGGCGGGTGGCCGAACTGGGGGTGCGGCTGATCGTGGCCTCGGTGCAGGAGCAGATCGACGCGGGCAAGGTGGTCGAGACCACGGGCCGGTGGGCCAGCCGCAACCGGTTGCAGACGGCCGCGCTGCTGGAGGCCATCGAGGAGAACAGCTTCGACGCGGCGTTCGGCGGGGCGCGGCGCGACGAGGAGAAGGCGCGCGCCAAGGAGCGGGTGTTCTCGTTCCGGGACGAGTTCGGCCAGTGGGACCCCAAGAACCAGCGTCCCGAGCTGTGGAACATCTACAACACCCGCGTCAACCGGGGCGAGAACATCCGGGTGTTCCCGCTGTCCAACTGGACCGAGTTGGACGTGTGGAACTACATCCGCCGCGAGGAACTGGAACTGCCGTCCATCTACTTCGCGCACCGGCGCCGGGTGTTCGAGCGTGACGGCATCCTGCTGCCCGAGAGTCCCTTCGTCACGCGCGACGAGGACGAGGAGGTCTTCGAGGCCTCCGTCCGGTACCGCACGGTGGGCGACATGACGTGCACCGGCGCGGTTCTCTCCACGGCGACCGAGCTTGACGAGGTGATCGCCGAGATCGCGGCCACCCGGATCACCGAGCGCGGCCAGACCCGCGCCGACGACCGCAGCAGCGAGGCCGCCATGGAGGACCGCAAGCGCGAGGGCTACTTCTAGCCGCTCTCCTCCCACTCCACCCATCCGCGCCTATGCACTTGGACCACTTGCTCATGAGTACTGACATTCTGCGGTTCGCCACGGCCGGTTCCGTCGACGACGGCAAGAGCACCCTGATCGGCCGACTGCTCTACGACTCCAAGTCGATCTTCGAGGACCAGTTCGACGCGGTGGAGCGTACCAGCCGGTCCCGGGGGGAGGAGCAGGCCAACCTGGCGCTGCTCACCGACGGTCTGCGCGCCGAACGCGAGCAGGGCATCACGATCGACGTGGCCTACCGGTACTTCGCGACCCCGCGGCGGACCTTCATCATCGCCGACACGCCGGGCCACATCCAGTACACCCGGAACATGGTCACCGGGGCTTCCACGGCGGACCTGGCGGTGATCCTGGTGGACGCCCGCAAGGGGTTGCAGGAGCAGAGCCGCAGGCACGCCTTCCTGGCCACGCTGCTGCAGGTGCCGCACCTGGTGCTCGCGGTGAACAAGATGGACCTGGTGGACTACTCCGAGGAGCGGTTCGAGGAGATCAAGAAGGAGTTCTCCACGTTCGCCGCCAAGCTGGACGTCACCGACCTGACCTTCATCCCGCTCTCGGCGCTGCACGGCGACAACGTGGTGGAGCGGTCGCTGAACATGCCGTGGTACGACGGCCCGTCGCTGCTGCACCACCTGGAGCACGTGCACATCGCGTCCGACCGCAACCTGATCGACGTGCGTTTCCCGGTGCAGTACGTGATCCGGCCGCACCGGGCCGACGACCCGGACCTGCACGACTACCGGGGCTACGCCGGCCAGGTGGCGGGCGGGGTGCTCAAGCCGGGGGACGAGGTGGTGCACCTGCCGTCGGGGCTGACCACGCGGATCAGGCGGATTCTCACCGCGGACGGGGACGTGGCCGAGGCGTTCTCCCCGATGTCGGTGACGCTGCTGCTGGAGGACGACATCGACATCTCGCGCGGCGACATGATCTGCCGTCCCCACAACCGGCCGAGCGTCACCCAGGACGTCGACGCGATGGTGTGCTGGATGGCGGAGGGGCGTACGCTCACGCCGCGGACGAGGTTGCTGATCAAGCACACCACGCGTACCGCCAAGGTGATGGTTCGCGACCTGCGGTACCGGTTGGACGTCAACACGCTGCACCGCGACGAGTCGGCGGCGGCGCTGGAGTTGAACGAGATCGGTCGGCTGTCGTTGCGGGTCACCCAGCCCCTGTTCGTCGACGAGTACCAGCGCAACCGGTTGACCGGCGGGTTCATCCTGATCGACGAGGGCACCAACACGACGGTGGGCGCAGGCATGATCCTCAGGGCCGGGTGACGCGCCCGGGGCCGGGCGTGGCCGGTGGCGTGTCAGCGCCGCGGTTGGGCCGGGCGTGGTCCGGACGCGGCGTCGTGCCGTCTCCGGTGCCGGTTGCGGACCGGGAGCCGTCCGGGTGAGGGGCGGCACAGCAGTGCGGTGCGGGTCGGGGTGGTGACCCGGTCGTGGATCTCGACGGGGAGGGTCGGCACTCCCCGTATCCGGGCCAGGACGAGGAACGGCAGGGTGTCGCGTGCGCCGGTGGAGACGACCACGGCGGGGCGGTACCGGCTGAACAGGCGGATCGCCGTGAGGGTGTTGCGGAACAGGGCGGTGGCGCGCCGGAGGAGGGGGTGGCGCGGCCGGGCGTCCGGTTCGGGGGGTTGCCGGGCGGCCAGGTCGGCGGTGCGCAGGGTGATCCAGAACCGTTCGTGTCCGTGCCACCAGGGGCGCGGGGGCCACAGTTGGGCGAGGTGCCCGCCGTTGGCGGCCACGAGCAGGACGGGTGAAGAGGTCATGGCCCAATAATTACATGACTCAGGGTTATGTAGCCATTACCTGAAGTGATAGTGCGCTGGTTGCGGGGTTATGGCCGGTTTGTTTCCGTGGTGTGTTCGGGAGGCGCATACCGTGGTGGCATGCGTCTGACCGTTTTCACCGACCTGTCGCTGCGTATCGTGATGCGATTGGCCGTCGCCGAGGAGGAGGCGCTCACCACGCGCTCGGTGGCCGCGATGATGGCCGTTCCCTACACGCACGCGGCCAAGGCCGTGGCGCGGCTCAGTGAGATGGGTCTGGTGGAGGCGCGGCGGGGGCGCGGCGGCGGACTGCGGCTCACCCGGGCGGGGTTCTCGGCGACCGTCGGCTCGATCGTCCGGGAGTTGGAGGGCGCGGGGGACGTCGTGGGGTGCGAGGACGATCCGCCCTGTCCGCTGCGGGAGGCCTGTCGGCTGCGCGGCGAGCTGCGTCGGGCGCAGGAGGCGTTCTTCGCGGCACTGGACGAGGTGACCGTCGAGTCGCTTGTGGCGAGTCCCACAGGGAAGATTCTGGTGGCGCTCCAGCCTCCCGAGCAGACGCCGTAGACCTGCTCCGACCTGCACAGGTGGTGCCCCGGTGATTCCTGGGGGGTGGATGGGGGAGTGGAGGCGCGCTCTTTAATATGCATCTGAGATGCAAATTAAAGGGTCCTCGAACTCCCCAACCCCTGGAGGGCGCATGCTGTCACCGCAGTCCGCCGAGATCGTCCGTGCCACGCTCCCGGTCGTGGGAGCCCACCTCGACCAGATCACCGCCCGTTTCTACGCGACGATGTTCGCGGACCGTCCCGAACTGCTCGACGGTCTGTTCAACCGGGCCAACCAGGCCAACGGGGAGCAGCGCAGGGCACTCGCCGGGTCCATCGCCGGATTCGCCACCGCGCTGCTGGACCGTCCCGACGAGCGCCCCGACGCCATGCTGGCGCGGATCGCCCACAAGCACGCCGCCGTCGGGGTCACCGAGGACCAGTACGTCGTCGTACACAAGTACCTGTTCGGCGCGATCGCCGACGTCCTGGGCGAGGCCGTCACCCCCGAGGTCGCCGCTGCCTGGGACGAGGTGTACTGGCTGATGGGCGGCGCGCTGATCGCGATGGAGGCCCGGATCTACGCCGAGAAGGGCGCCGTCAACGGCCGCACCTGGCGGGAGTGGACGATCGTGGACCGCCGCGAGGAGACCCCCGACGTGGTGTCGCTCACCCTGCGGCCCGACGACGACGCACCCCTCCCCGAGGTCCGGCCCGGACAGTACGTCAGCGTCCGCATGCGCATGCCCGACGGAGTCCACCAGCTCCGCCAGTACTCCGTCTCCGGCGGAGACGAGCGGAGCAGGCGGATCACCGTCAAGCGGGTCCGCGGCGGCAGGGGAGCCCCCGACGGGGAGATGTCCACCCTGCTGCACGCCGACGCCCGCGTGGGCGACCGCCTCACCGTCTCCGCGCCCTTCGGCGACGTGGTCCTCACCGACGGCGACCGGCCGCTCGTGCTCGTCTCGGCGGGCATCGGCTGCACCCCCATCGTCGGCATGCTGCACCACCTCGCCGCCACCGGTGCCACCCGCCGGGTCCTGGCGCTGCACGCCGACCGCTCCCGCGACGCCCACGCGCTGCGCGAGGAGACCGCGGAGCTGGTCGACGCGCTGCCGCGGGCAGAGCGGATCGTCTGGTACGAGGAGGGCGACGGCGGCCGGACCGGCCGGATGGACCTGGGCGACGTCGAGATCCCCGCCGACGCCGAGGTCTACCTGTGCGGCCCGGTGCCCTTCATGCGCGACGCCCGCGCCCAGATCCTGGCCGCGGGTGTTTCCGCCAGGGCGGTCCACTACGAGGTGTTCGGCCCCGACCTGTGGCTCCCGGAGAGCTGACCACCCCGGCGAATCGCTCCGCCGCGGCCCGCGCCGGCTGACCGGCGCGGGCCGCCGCCGTCGAATCAGTCCCCGCCGCCGCCGTCTCCGCCGCCCCAGTCGAAGTCCCAGCCCCCGGAGTCGCCGATCTCCGCGCCCTCGCGTCCGTTCCGGCCCCTGCGGCGCTTCTTCCCGCCGATCGGCAGCAGGAGAACCACGGCGAAGAGGACGACGAAGACCACCGGAGCCACCAGCAGGATGTCCATCCGGACTCCTTTCCACCCGTCAGCGACGGCCCCGGCCGCTCATCCCGGTGGAGCCGTGCCGGACACCGCCCGGACGAGTGCAGGGGACCCGCGGAAACCGGTAGAAGTGTGGAGAACCCGAGAAAATCAGCCCTGCGGTCGCTTCCGGCCGGGCTCGAAGATCGCCTCCACCAGCTCCGAGCACCACCTCAGCAGTTCCCGGTCGCGCAACTGCTTCCCGCCGATGCCTCCGGCCTTGGGGACCGGCACCAGCAGGGTGTGGGTGGCGTTCTTGAGGATCGACTTGGGGTAGAGCCGACGCAGCCGCAACTGCTGGGACTCGCGCAGCTCCACCGGGGCGAACCGGACCTGGCTGCCCTGCAGGACCACGTCGGTGAGTCCGGCACTCCTGGCCAGCACCCGGAACCGCGCCACCGCAAACAGGTTGTCGACCGGCTGCGGCGGCTCGCCGTAGCGGTCGACCAGCTCCTCGCGGACCGCGGCGATGTCGTCCTCGCCCGCGACCTCGGAGATCCTGCGGTAGGCCTCCAGCCGCAGCCGCTCCCCCGGCACGTAGTCGTGCGGGATGTGCGCGTCGATGGGCAGCTCGACCCTGGTCTCGACCTCCTCGGCCGCGTCCTGGCCGCCCTTCAGCTCGCGCACCGCCTCGCCGACCATGCGCACGTACAGGTCGAAGCCCACGCCCGCGATGCTGCCGGACTGCTCGGTGCCCAGGATGTTGCCCGCGCCCCGGATCTCCAGGTCCTTCATCGCCACGTACATGCCCGCGCCGGTCTCGGTGTGCTGGGCGACCGTGGCCAGCCGCTCGTGGGCGGTCTCGCTGAGCGGCTTGTCCGGCGGGTACAGGAAGTAGGCGTAGGCGCGCTCCCGTCCGCGCCCCACCCGGCCGCGCAGCTGGTGCAGCTGCGACAGGCCGTAGTTGTCGGCCCGGTCCACGATCAGGGTGTTGGCGTTGGGCACGTCCAGACCCGACTCCACGATCGTGGTGGAGACCAGGACGTCGAAGTTCTTCTCCCAGAAGTCGACCATCACCCGTTCGAGCTGCTGCTCGTTCATCTGGCCGTGGGCGTAGGCCACGCGCGCCTCGGGTACCAGGCGGCTCAGCGTGGCGGCGACCCGGTCGATCGTGGCCACCCGGTTGTGCACGAAGAACACCTGGCCCTCGCGCATCAGCTCGCGCCGGACGGCCGCCGCGATCTGCTTCTCGTCGTAGGGGCCGACGAAGGTGAGCACCGGGTGCCGCTCCTCGGGCGGGGTGAGGATCGTGGTCATCTCGCGGATGCCGGTGAGCCCCATCTCCAGGGTGCGGGGGATGGGAGTGGCCGACATCGCCAGCACGTCCACCTGGGTGCGCAGCCGCTTGAGCGCCTCCTTGTGCTCGACGCCGAACCGCTGCTCCTCGTCGATGATCACCAGCCCCAGGTTCTTGAACCGGGTCTCGGGGGAGAGCAGCCGGTGCGTGCCGATCACCACGTCGACGTCGCCGCTGAGCATGCCCTCGCGGGTGCGTTCGATGTCGGCGTCGGTCTGGAACCGCGACATCGGCCGGACCGTGACCGGGAAGGACGCGTAGCGTTCGGTGAACGTGGACAGGTGCTGCTGGACCAGCAGGGTGGTGGGCACCAGCACCGCCACCTGTTTGCCGTCCTGCACCGCCTTGAAGGCCGCGCGCACCGCCACCTCGGTCTTGCCGTAGCCGACGTCGCCGCAGATCAGCCGGTCCATGGGCACCGACTTCTCCATGTCGCGCTTGACCTCCTCGATCGCGGCGAGCTGGTCGGGCGTCTCCACGTAGGGGAAGGCGTCCTCCAGTTCCCGCTGCCAGGGGGTGTCCGGCGCGAACGCGTGCCCCGGCGACGCCTGCCGCGCCGAGTACAGCCGGATCAGGTCGCCGGCGATCTCCCGGACGACCTTGCGCGCCCGGTTCTTGGTCTTGGTCCACTCGGCGCCGCCCATCTTGGACAGGGCGGGAGCGTCGCCGCCGACGTAGCGGGTGACCTCGTCCAACTGGTCGGTGGGCACGAACAGCCGGTCGCCGGGCTGGCCGCGTTTGGAGGGCGCGTACTCGATGACCAGGTACTCGCGGGTGGCGCCCTGGACGCTGCGGCTGACCATCTCGATGTAGCGGCCGATGCCGTGCTGCTCGTGCACGACGTAGTCGCCGGGTTTGAGCTGGAGCGGATCGACGCCGCCGCGGCGGCGGCTCGGCATCCGGCGCATGTCGCGGGTGGAGGAGCGCTGCCCGGCGAGGTCGGTCTCGGTGAGCACCACCAGGCGCACCGAGCGCCACACGAAGCCGTGCTCGATCAGTCCGGTGGTGACCGTCGCCACGGCGGGGTCGGGCGGTTCGGGCAGGGAGTCGCGCAACTGCGTGCCCAGGCCCGCGTCGCGCAGCATGGACGTCAGCCGTTCGGCCGGCCCCTGCCCGGGGGTGAGCAGCACGACCCGCCACCGGTCGTGCAGCCAGGACTTGACGTCGGCGATCGCGCGCTCGGTGTCGCCCCGGTAGGCGTCCGCGGCCGACGCTCCGACGAGTACGGAGTCGTCCTCCTCGGCGGTGGCGGAGACACCCGGGTCGAAGGGGGTGACGGTCCACCACGGCAGGCCGAGCTGGTCGGCGCGCGAGCGGAGTTCGGCGATCGACTGGTAGGCGGAGCCGCCCAGGTCGATGGGGGCCGCACCGCCGGAGGCCGCGTTGATCCAGGACGCGTCGAGGAACTCCTGGCTGGTGGCGACCAGTTCCTGGGCGCGGGTGCGGATGCGCTCGGGGTCGCAGCCCACGATGTGGGTTCCCTCGGGCAGCAGGTCCAGCAGCAGTTCCATGCGGTCGGCGAGCACCGGGGCGAACGCCTCCATGCCCTCGACCGTGACGCCTTCGGCGAGCTTGCCCAGGACGTCGGCGAGCGCCGGATGTTCGGCGGCGAGGACGCGGGCGCGTTCCCGCACGGTGTCGGTGAGCAGCAGTTCCCGGCAGGGCGGCGCGAACAGTCCGGCCCCGGCGTCGCCGCCGAAGCGGTCCGACCCGGTGATGGAACGCTGGTCGGCGACCTGGAAGTAGCGGATCTCCTCGACGGAGTCGCCCCAGAACTCCAGGCGCAGCGGGTGTTCCTCGGTGGGCGGGAACACGTCGAGGATGCCGCCGCGCACGGCGATGTCGCCGCGCTTCTCCACCAGGTCGACGCGTGCGTATCCCGCGTCGACCAGCGCCTGGACCACCTCGTCCAGTTCGACGGAGTCGCCCGTGCGCACCCGGACCGGTGTGAGGTCGCCGAGCCCGGCCACCAGCGGCTGCAGGACGGCGCGGACGGGGGCGACGACCACCCGAAGGGGCGCGGTGAGCGGGTCGGAGGGGTCGGGGTGGGCCAGGCGGCGCAGCACCGCCAGGCGCTGCCCCACGGTGTCGGAGCGGGGAGACAGGCGCTCGTGCGGCAGGGTCTCCCAGGCGGGGAACAGCGCCACGGAGTCGGCGGGCAGCAGCGAACCGAGGGCACTGCTCAGGTCGGAGGCCTCACGTTCCGTGGCGGTGACGGCCAGGATCGGGCGTCCCGCGCCCACGGGGGCGTCGGAGGCGAGTCCGGCCACGACGAAAGGACGCGCCGCGGGGGGCGCGACGATGTCGAGGTGGGGATCGCGGCCGCCGCGGGCGGTCTCGATCGCCCGGTTCAGGGCCGGGTCGCCGGTGACGACGGAGAGAAGTCCATTAAGGCTCATATCACCAGGTGGGGCGTGTGATGGTTGGTGCCCGCCGCGTGGCGGGCGCGAAACGGAGGCGGAGTCGGCACTCCTCGGGATACAGCCTACGCGGGGCGCTGTGCCGACCGCATCAGGTATGGGTGACCGGTGGAGGCGGAGTCGCCTACGGTGGTGGCCGCCGTACCGGGCCGCTCGGAGAACAACACGGAAGGACCCCGCCGTGTTCCCGGAATCCGGTCTCCCGGCGGCCCGACCAGGGGAGGGTTCCAGGTGGCCCGCGCCCCAGGGGGCGTGTGACCGGTGCCGGGACGTCGGGGAGAAGAGTTTCCGGGCGTTCCGGGCCCGGGAGAGGTTTTCGGGGAGCCCGGACCGAGGCCCCCGGGGACTCTCCCCTCGGGCCCGTGCCTTCCCCCGGGCCTCTCCGCGGCTCCCAATACCCTTGGCGGGGATGTCCGATCGACGAGGGAGCCGTGATGACCCACCCAGCCGGAGGGCCCGCCGCCTTCACTCCGGGGCCCCAGGGGCTGGCCCACCTGGAGTTGCTGCTGGCCGGGAGCTGTCCGCTGCCGGGGTTCATGACGCGGGCCGAGGCCGCCCGGATCGGCCGCTCCGGGCCGCCCCCGGCGGGGGCGCCGTGGCCGGTGCCCGTCGAGCTGTCCGTTCCCGACGAGTTCGCCGACGCCCGCGCGCTGGTGCTGACCGACCCCGAGGGCGCGCCGCTGGCGGAACTGGCGGTCACCGAAACCCACCGGGACGGGACGGTCCGCCTGGCCGGGGAGGTCCGCCCGGCGGCCCCGCCGGTGTACGGTTCGCTGCGTTCCCTGCGGTTGACCGCCCGGCAGGTGCGGTCCTCGCGGGACGAGCGGCGGGCGCTGCTGGCCGTGGTCGCCGACCGGCCGCTGCACCACCGCGCGCTCGCCCGGATCCGCGCCGCCCTGGAGCGCCTCGGTGACGCCGACCTGCTGGTGCTGGTGGACGTCCCGTTGGACGCCGAGGGGGCCGCGCCCGCCGTGCTCGCCGCCGGTCCGCTGCTGCCGGAGGGCACCCGGTTCGCCGCCGTCACCCTGCCCGTCGCGGCGGCCGACGGCGCCCCCGAGTGGTCGGCCGAGCGGCACGGCCTGCTCGCCGCGCACGTCGCCGCCGCCTACGGGGCCACCCACGTCCTCCTGGAGAGCGCCCGCGCGGTCGAGCCGCCGTCGGGTGCCCCGGTGAAGGTGCTGGCCGCCGAGGAGTGGGCCTACGACACCGCGCGGCAGCGGTGGCGGCCCGCCGAGGAGGCCGCGCCCGGGCACGCCCGCCGGGAGCTGACCGAGGCCGACGTGGCGGAGGCACTGGACCACGGCAGGCCGCTGCCCGAGTGGTTCACCCCCGAACCGGTGGCCGCCGCGCTGGCCCGGATGCGCCCCTCCCGCGCCGACCGCGGCCTCACCCTCTTCTTCACCGGGCTGTCGGGGTCGGGCAAGTCCACGGTGGCGCGCGGCGTCGCCGAGGAGATCCGCCGGGCCGGGCGCACGGTGACACTGCTCGACGGGGACGTGGTGCGCCGCATGCTGTCGTCGGGGCTGACGTTCTCGCGGGCCGACCGCGACCTCAACATCCGCCGGATCGGGTACGTGGCCTCCGAGATCGCCCGGCACGGCGGTGTGGCGGTGTGCGCGCCGATCGCGCCGTACGCGGCGACCCGCGCCGAGGTGCGGCGCATGGCCGAGGACACCGGCGACTTCTTCCTGGTGTACGTGGCCACCCCGATCGAGGTGTGCGAGGCACGGGACCGCAAGGGCCTGTACGCCAAGGCGCGCGCCGGGGAGATCCCCGAGTTCACCGGGGTCTCCGACCCGTACGAGGCGCCCGAGGACGCCGATCTTGTCATCGACACGTCCGCGGAGAGCGAGGCGGAGTCGGTGGCGCGGGTCGTGGCGGCGCTGCGCGACGGCGGTTGGCTGCCGCGCTGATCCGGCGGCCTCCGCCGCGCGTCCGCCACAATGGGAGGTATGAGCGAGCACAACGGCACACCCCCGGGGCACCGGCTGGTCGCGCTGGTGGAGGTCATGGACACATTGCGGCGCGAGTGCCCGTGGGACGCCCAGCAGACGCACCGGTCGCTCGCCAAGTACCTCATCGAGGAGGCCTACGAGGCGCTGGAGACCATCGAGCGCGGCGACTGGGACACCCTCGCCGAGGAGCTGGGCGACGTCCTGCTCCAGGTGGTGTTCCACGCGCGGGTCGCCGCCGAGTGCGGGGCGGACGGCTTCACCATCGACGACGTGGCCGACGCCATCATCGCCAAGCTCGTCCGCCGCCATCCGCACGTGTTCTCCGACACGGCCGTGGAGGGCGCCGACGAGGTCAGGGCCAACTGGGAGGCCATCAAGGCCGCCGAGCGCGCGGCCAGGGGGGAGCGGTCCGACGTGTCCGTCCTGGCCGGGGTGCCGTTCGCGCAGCCCGCCGCGCTGCTCGCCTACGAGTTGCAGAAGCGCGCCGCGCGCAACGGCGTGCCGGAGGACCTGATCGGCGACGACGGCGGTCCCGGCGGGGAGCTGTTCGCGGCGGTGGAGGCCGAACGGCGCCGTTCGGCCGACCCGGAGATGGACCTGCGCGCCGCGGCCCGCCGGTTCGACGCCCGGGTGCGCGCCGCCGAGGAGGCGGCCCGCGCCGACGGTCTGGACCCGCGCGGGCTCACTCCCGAGCAGTGGCGCTCCTACTGGGCGGAGTAGTCGGCCCGACCCCGAGCAGGACAGCGCTCTTCGGGGCGGAGGGCCGGGCTCCGGGGCCGTGGACCCCGCCCCCGCCGAAGCGCGGCACCTCTGGTGGGCCGGACAGCGGTTGACCGACCGCACGGCCCACGGGGTGTTCGTGCCGTGGCGGGGCGGGGGAGCCCGTCTCGTCCGTCCCCGGCTTCGTCCGGCCTTCCCCGTCCCGCAGGCAGCCGGGGCGTGCGGCGCTCAGGAGGCCGAGCCGTCGGCGGCGCTCCTGGTGGCGGCGAGAGCCCGGTTCCACACCTCGCCGACCACGGTGGACGGCAGTTCCACGGTGGGGCCGCCGTCGTGTTCGGAGGCTGCCGCGGGGCGGCGGGCCTGGTCGCCCACGCGCAGCCACAGTCCGACGACGATCCAGCTGGTGACCAGGGAGGAGCCGCCGACGGCCAGCAGGGGGAAGGTCATGCCGCTCAGCGGGATCAGCAGGGTGATCCCGCCCACCACCACGAACACCTGGAAGGCCCACAGGAAGGCCAGGCCGGTGGTCATCAGCTTGACGAAGACCTCACGTGCGGCCAGCGCGGCCCGGAAGGCGCGTTCCACCAGCAGCAGTGTGGCCACCAGGACCGCCGCCAGTCCGGCCAGGCCGAACTTCTCGCCCAGCGACACCATGATCAGGTCGCTGTCGGCGGCGAACAGGGTGGAGGCTCGGCCGGTGCCGAAGCCGACGCCGAGCAGCCCGCCGTCGGCGAGCGCGAACAGGCCGTCCACCACCTGCCGGCTGCCCTGGGGGTCGTGGTAGACCTCGGGGGAGAAGGCGTGCAGCCAGATCGTCACGCGCTGTTGGACGTGCCAGAAGAGCAGGTGGGCGGCGTAGGCTCCGGCGAGGAACATCGCCAGGCCGATGCCCGCCCACGACTTGCGCTGGGTGGCGGCGTAGAGCATCGCCAGGAACAGGGTGAACAGCAGCAGCGAGGTGCCGAGGTCCTTGGTGCCGACCAGGATGAGGATGGCGATTCCCCACGCCGCCGTCATCGGTCCCATGTCGCGCATCCGGGGCACGCTGAAGATCTTGACGCCGCGCACCGTGATCTGGGTGGCGGCCAGGGACAGGGCGTCCCGTTTCACGCCGAGGTAGGCGGCGAGGAAGACCACCAGCGGGATCTTGGCGAACTCCGAGGGCTGCACGGTGAAGTCGCCGAACGACAGCCAGCGTCGGGCGCCGTACTGGTCGAGT
Organism: Thermobifida halotolerans; assembly: GCF_003574835.2. Classification (NCBI taxonomy): domain Bacteria; kingdom Bacillati; phylum Actinomycetota; class Actinomycetes; order Streptosporangiales; family Nocardiopsidaceae; genus Thermobifida; species Thermobifida halotolerans. Next base: position 5,194,844 of record NZ_CP063196.1, read on the forward strand.
CCGACGACGGGCAGCATGGGCGAGGCGAGCAGGGCGAGTCCGGCGAGCGCCATCAGGTAGGGGTAGCGCTGCAGGTGCTGGGGGCGGCGTACCAGGAGCAGCGTGGCCAGGCAGGCGAGTTGCCCCAGGCCGGTCCACATGAGTTGCCGCGGGGCGGTGGCGTCGGAGTCTCCGGCTTCGGCGTGCAGGCCCCAGATGAGGATGAGGCCGATCCCGTTGAGCAGGACCGTCAGCGGCAGGATCAGCGGATCGGCCCAGGGTGCGAGGAACCGCAGTGCGACGTGGACGGCCAGGGCGCCGGAGCCGAGGACGGCGGTGAACGTCCACAGCACGTCGGGTACGCGTCCGTCCAGTTGCAGTCCGGCGAGGCCGAGACCGATGGCGAACACCGAGAGAGCCACGGTCAGCATGGCCAGTTCGGTGTTGCGCCGCCGCCCGTGGCGGGGCGTGGTCTCGTCGGTCATGTCCCGCCTCGTTGGTCTGTGCGGTGGCACAGCGGACATAGCGAACTATAAGCGGACGGCGGGTTCCGGGTGGTGAGGCGGGGTGGCGAGTCGCCGCAGGTGGGGAGGGTGGGCGCGGGTCAGCCGCGTGCGGCCTCCGGTTCCGGGGCGGCGGCGCGTGCCGCCGCGGAGTCGGTCAGGTGGGCGCGCAGGGACCAGGCTGTCGCGGCGGCCCAGAGGGTGAGGACCAGCAGGTAGACGGCGGTCTGTCCGGTTCCGTCGACGGGCAGCCAGTCGCTGTTCATGACGGTGTGGGCGTTGGTGAGGATGATCATGCCGCCGACCACGGAGCCCAGGACGCGCGGGGGGACGTAGCGCACGATCCAGGCGGCGAAGGGCGCGGCGGCGGCTCCGCCGATCAGGAGGGCGACGGCCCAGGGCAGGTTGACCCCGGAGTGGCCCAGGCCGGTGAGGAAGCCCGCGCTGGCGGAGAGGGCCACGATGAACTCGCCGGTGGCCACCGAGCCGACGACCCTGCGCGGTTCGAGTCGGCCGCTGGCCAGCAGCGCGGAGGTGCCGACCGGGCCCCAGCCGCCTCCTCCGGTGGCGTCGACGAATCCGCCGACGAGGCCGAGCGGGGTGAGGAAGCGACCGCGCAGGGGCTTGCCGAGGTTGCCGCTCGGCAGTCCCCGGACGGTGAAGCGGAGGAGGACGTAGCAGCCCAGCAGCAGCAGGATGCCCGACATCAGGGGGGCCGCGGCCTGGGTGGACAGGCTGCTCAGAACGGTGGCGCCGCCGAACGCGCCGATTCCGCCGGGGATCGCGATGCGTCGTACGACCCGCCAGTCGACGTTGCCCATCCGCCAGTGCGACAGACCCGACGACAGGGTGGTGCCGATCTGGGCCAGGTGGACGGTGGCGGAGGCGCCTGCCGGTGTCGCGCCGACCGCCAGCAGCAGGGTGGTCGAGGTGACGCCGTAGCCCATGCCGAGACTGCCGTCGACGAGTTGGGCCAGCAGGCCGACCACGCCCAGCAGGATGAGGGTCTGCATCGCGGAGGGAGCCTTCCTGATTTTTTCTACTTGTTCGGTAGGAATGGTAGACGAAGGTCCCGCGTGTCGCCCAGGGGTCGCGGTGTGTCGGTCCGCCTTTGTGGGTATCGAGGAGACGTCGGGTTCGCGACACGCCGGAACGGCACCCCGGGAGTGAGGTGCGTCTCATGGTTGCGAAACCGGATATCCCCGTCGATCAGCGGATTGGGAAAAATGGACTAAACCAATCCGGGGTGTGGGGGAGACGCCGCGGTACCCGGATCGGTAGGCTCTGGGTGGTTCGCGCGGTGGCCGAGGAACACTTTCCCGTGCCGTTGCGTGACGAGGTGTCACCCCACCGACCGGGTCTCGGACAGCGCAGTGCGCGGACCGACCGGGACCACGCACAGACGCGAGGAAATGGAGTACTACGTTGGCGTCGATCGAGGCAGTGCAGGCGCGGGAGATTCTCGACTCCCGCGGTAACCCGACGGTCGAGGTCGAGGTTCTGCTCGACGACGGGACGACCGCCCGGGCGGCTGTCCCCAGCGGTGCGTCCACCGGCCAGTTCGAGGCGGTCGAGCTGCGTGACGGCGGCGACCGCTACGGCGGCAAGGGCGTTGAGAAGGCCGTCGCCGCGGTGAACGAGGAGATCTCCGACGAGATCATGGGCTACGGCGCCGAGGAGCAGCGGCTCATCGACAACGCGCTGATCACCCTGGACGGCACCCCCGACAAGTCCCGCCTGGGCGCCAACGCCATCCTGGGCGCGTCCCTGGCCGTGGCCAAGGCGGCCGCGGAGAGCGCCGACCTTCCGCTCTTCCGCTACCTGGGCGGCCCCAACGCCCACGTGCTGCCGGTGCCGATGATGAACATCCTCAACGGCGGCGCGCACGCCGACACCAACGTCGACATCCAGGAGTTCATGATCGCCCCCATCGGGGCGCCGAGCTTCCGTGAGGCGCTGCGCTGGGGCGCCGAGGTCTACCAGGCGCTCAAGGCGGTGCTCAAGGCCCACGGGCTGGCCACCGGCGTCGGCGACGAGGGCGGGTTCGCCCCCAACCTCGACAGCAACCGCGCCGCGCTCGACCTGATCACCGAGGCCGTCACCAAGGCGGGCTACACCCCCGGCAGCGACATCGCGCTGGCCCTGGACGTCGCCGCCACCGAGTTCCACTCCGACGGCGCCTACCAGTTCGAGGGCAGGAGCCGCAGCGCCGAGGAGATGGCCGCCTACTACACCGAACTGGTCGACGCCTACCCGCTGGTGTCCATCGAGGACCCGCTGGACGAGGAGGACTGGGCGGGCTGGAAGTCCCTGACCGCCGCCCTGGGCGACCGGGTCCAGCTCGTCGGCGACGACCTGTTCGTCACCAACCCCGAGCGGCTGCGGCGCGGTATCGACGAGGGCGCCGCCAACTCGCTGCTGGTCAAGGTGAACCAGATCGGCACGCTCACCGAGACCTTCGACGCCGTCGCGCTCGCCCAGTACAGCCGCTACACCGCGATGATCAGCCACCGGTCCGGCGAGACCGAGGACACCACCATCGCCGACATCGCGGTGGCCACCAACGCCGGGCAGATCAAGACCGGCGCCCCCGCCCGCAGTGAGCGGGTCGCCAAGTACAACCAGCTGCTGCGCATCGAGGACGAGCTCGACGACGCGGCCGTCTACGCCGGAGCGGGCGCGTTCCCGCGCTTCGCGCGGCAGGGCTGATCCCGTGCCGAAGGCGCCGGAGCCGCCGAAGGGCCGCCGTCCGCGTACGACGGGGGCCCCGGTCTCCGGCGCCTCCGTGTCGCCACCCAGCGGGAGCGGCGGCTCCCCGCGGCGGCGGTCCCGACGGACCGCGGACGCCACCGCGCCGCGCGACCGCGGGGGCTCCGGCGCGGAGCCGACCGGCAGGCCCGCGCTGACCAGCCGCGCGGCCATCCTGGCGCTGCTGGTCTGCGTGATCGCGCTCAGCCTGGCCTACCCGCTGCGCGAGTACATCGCCCAGCGCGCGCAGATCGCCCAGCTCAAGGAGGAGCGCGCGCACACCCGGCAGGCGGTCCAGGAGCTCGCCGAACGCTACGAGGAGTTGCAGGATCCCGCCCACATCGAACGCGAGGCCCGCTCCCGGCTGCACTACCAGTACCCGGACGAACAGGCCTACATCCTCCTCGGCGAGACCTCCGAGGAGGAGGAGGTCGAGGACAGCGGTCCACGGGAGCCCTGGTTCGTCGAGCTGTGGGACTCGGTCGCCGAGGCGGACCGGCCGGACGCGTGAACACCGTGCTCCGGGCGGACCGGAGGCGCGGAGCGGAGCCGCGGCCTTTCCGGCGGGAGTAGGCTGAGAGGCGTCATGACTTCCGCAGAGCACAATCCCGACGGTCGGGCCGCCGCCGAGGACGTCGCGGCCGTCCGGCTCCAGTTGGGACGGCCGCCGCGCGGCGTGCACGAGGTGGCGCACCGGTGCCCGTGCGGGCTGCCCGACGTGGTGCGCACCGCGCCGCGCCTGGAGGACGGCACCCCGTTTCCCACCCTGTACTACCTGACCTGTCCCCGCGCGGCCTCGGCCGTCGGCACGCTGGAGAGCAGCGGGCTGATGCGCGAGATGACCGGGCGACTGGAGGACGATCCCGAACTGCGCGCCGCCTACGCCGAGGCGCACGAGTCCTACGTGGCCGAACGCGACGCCCTCGCCCGAAGGATCGGGGTGGAGCCGCTGCCCGAGGGCATGCAGAGCGCGGGCGGCATGCCGAGGCGGGTCAAGTGCCTGCACGCGCTGGTCGCGCACGAGTTGGCCGTGCCGGGGAGCAACCCGCTCGGGCGGGAGGCCCTGGACAAGCTGCCCGAGTGGTGGGACCGGGGGCCGTGCGTGTGTGTGGACGACAGCACCGACAACACCGAGAGGAACGGCGGGGGCCAGTGAGAACGGTCGCGGCCATCGACTGCGGAACCAATTCCATCCGTCTGCTCGTGGCGGGAGTGATCGACGCGGACGGCGACGACGTCCAACTGCTGGACGTGGAGCGCCGCATGGAGGTGGTCCGGCTCGGCCAGGGCGTGGACCGCACCGGAGCGTTCGCCCCCGAGGCGCTGAGGCGCACCTTCGACGCGCTGACCGAGTACGCCGAGCTGATGCGCGGCCACGGGGTCGAGTTGGGGGCCGACTCCGTGCGCATGGTGGCCACCAGCGCAACCCGGGACGCCGCCAACCGCGACGAGTTCGTGGCGGGCGTGCGCGGGATCATCGGGGTGGAGCCCGAGGTGATCAGCGGCGACCAGGAGGCCGAGCTGTCCTTCGTGGGCGCGACCGCCGAACTGGAGGCCGAGGGGGCGGAGGCCGGGCTGCCCCGCCCCTACCTGGTGGTGGACATCGGCGGCGGCTCCACCGAGTTCGTGCTCGGCCACGTCGGCGACGACGGCGCGGTGCGCGCGGCCCGCTCGGTCGACATCGGCTGTGTACGGATGACCGAACGGCACTTCCACTCCGATCCGCCCACGGCCGAGCAGATCGCGGCGGCCACCGCCGACATCGAGGCGGCACTGGACGAGGCCGCGGCGACCGTCCCGCTGGCGGAGGCCGCGACGGTGGTGTGCGTGGCGGGGACGGCCACGACGGTGGCGGGGATCGCGGAGGAGCTGCCCGCCTACGATCCCGAGCGCATCCACCACGCCCGGGTACCGGTCGGCCGACTGCGGGAGATCACCGCCGAACTGCTGGCCATGCCGCACGAGCGGCGCGCGGCGATCGGCGTCATGCACCCGGGGCGGGTGGACGTGATCGGTGCGGGCGCGCTCATCCTGGAGCGGGTGCTGACCCGGACGGGGGCGGCCGAGTTCGTGGCGAGCGAGCATGACATCCTGGACGGCATCGCCTGGAGCCTGGCCCTGGAGGGGTACCGGGAGGAGTAACGCCGTACTGTCCTCCGTATCCGTGGGCTGACCAGGGGCTTTCGTCCCGCCGTTCGACCCTGGACACGTGAACCGGGTCACGTCGCCACAGGCTTGTGAATCCGTTCACATGTGCTCTGACCTGGCCAAACAGGCTCTTTGGGCGTTTTATCCTGGTCTAAACCTTTCCAAGCTGCGCCTTGGATGACGGGGGATGCTTGTGAAAGAATGCACAAGCAGGACGAGGGAGGCGAGATCTCGTCTTGTGTCAAAAATCGCATGGTTTCTGTGAAAAACCACAGGCAGGCATGACAGTCAAAGAAGACTTACCGATCTTCGCCGTCCGCGGCGATGGCGGAATCGGGGAAGCAGGGGCGGAACAGCGATGACCGAGAGCAGGAACTACCGACTGGTCCACGGCGGTGGTGACGAATCGGAGATCCCGCACGTGCTCATCGTCGGCGGTGGGTACCTGGGCATGTACACCGCGATGCGGCTGGAGAGGAAGTTGGGACCCGGCGAGGCCCGCATCACCGTCGTCGACCCCAACTCCTACATGACCTACCAGCCGTTCCTGCCCGAAACGGCCGCCGGAAGCATCTCCCCGCGCAACGTCGTCGTCCCGCTGCGCAAGGTCCTGCGCCGGACGCGGGTGCTCAACGGCCGGGTGGTCCGCATCGAGCACGCCAAGCGCAGGGTCGAGTTCGAGTCGAACCAGGGCGAGCTCCGCGACATCGCCTACGACCACCTCGTCATGGCCGCCGGAGCCGTCTCGCGGACCCTGCCCATCCCGGGCCTGGCCGAGCACGGCATCGGCATCAAGACCGTCGAAGAGGCCGCCTACCTGCGCAACCACGTGCTGGAGCAGCTCAACATCGCCGACTCCACCGACGACCCCGCGGTGCGGCGCAAGGCGCTGAACTTCGTGTTCGTCGGCGGCGGGTTCGCGGGCGCCGAGGCCATCGCGGAACTGGAGGACCTCGCCCGCGACGCCACCCGGATCTACCCGTCGATCGGCATCGACGACCTGCACTTCTACCTGATCGAGGCGGCCGACCGCATCCTGCCGGAGGTGGGCCCCGAGGTCGGCGCCAAGGCGCTCAACCAGTTGCGGCTGCGCGGTATCGACGTGCGCCTGTCGACCTTCCTGGAGTCGGCGGTCGACGAGCGCATCAAGCTCAGCGACGGCACCGAGTTCGAGGCGGGCACCCTGGTGTGGACCGCCGGAGTCAAGCCGAGCCCGGTCGTGCAGGCCTCCGACCTGCCGCTCGGCCCCAAGGGCCACGTGGACACCAGCGAGTACCTCACCGTCAACGGTGTGGAGAACGCCTTCGCCGGCGGCGACAACGCCCAGGTGCCCGACGGCAACGGCGGCTACTACCCGCCCAACGCCCAGAACGCGGTCCGGCAGGCGCCGGTCCTGGCCGACAACGTCATCGCGACCCTGCGCGGCAGGGAGCTCAAGCCCTACCGGCACAAGAACCTGGGCGCGGTCGCCGGGCTCGGCATGAACAAGGGCGCGGCCCAGCTGTTCGGCAGGATCAGGCTGACCGGCCGCCCGGCCTGGCTGGCCCACCGCGGCTACCACCTGCTGGCGGTCCCCACCTTCAACCGCAAGCTGCGGGTCCTGTCGGACTGGACGCTCGGCTTCTTCCTCCGCCGGGACTTCGCGTCGATCCCGGAGATGAGCCAGCCCCGCCAGGCGTTCGCCGAGGCCGCCCGGCCCCAGGTCGAGAACGGCCACCTGCTGCGCCGCGTCTCCTAGCACAACGGGCTCCGCCGACACCCGGGCGGAGCCCGCGGGCGCTGCGGGGAGCGACGGCGTGAGGTTCACGCGTCTGTGGGCCGCGACCCTCGAAGGGGCGCGGCCCACAGACGCGTGGGGAAGTAAAACGCCGAACCACGGAAAAAGCCGTGTGTGACCGGTATGCTAGATAAGCCCTCGTAGCCCAATGGTAGAGGCAGGCCCCCTAAAAGGGTCACAAGTGTCGGTTCGAATCCGACCGGGGGTACCAGGCCAGTACCTCCGGGACCGCCTCGGCCCCGCAGGGAGAAAGCGTCAGGGGCGCTGCGCCCCGGGGGTGCCGGGCCCCCGCCCTCCCGCACCGTGAGGACGGTTCCGCGCCAGGGACTCAGGCGCTGTGGGGTGCGCGGGACGTTCTTCCGTCCCGCCCGTCTCCTTCCGGCGCAGCGCCCCTTCCACCCCGTCCCGCCCCGGGACCGATGTTCCACGCCCCCGGAATCGAGACCGCCCGGATCTTCCCCGAGGGCCGAGGCCCCCGCCCTCCAGGGCCGGGCGGGCCTGAGCGCTCCCCTCGCCCCCGGCCCGCGTCTTCGCAGGGCAGCCAGCCCCTCGGCGTGATCTCCGCGCTGTTGGAACCCCCGTCCGCGGGTAGGTATCCCATCGGCGGCCACCGCACCGAGCCCTTTTCGAATCCCGAACCATCCGTTCGACCCGAGACGCCGCCCCCCGCGGGCTCCCACAAGGGGCCCGTCCAGCGTCTGTCCAGTCCGACCACGACACGCACCAGGGGGTCACCACCATGGACGCCGTGACAAACGTTCCCGCACCCGTGAACGAACCCGTCCTGTCGTACGCGCCCGGCAACCCCGAGCGCGCCGAACTCATCAACCAGCTCAGGGCGCTGTCCTCGGAACCCACCGAACTGACCATGACCATCGGCGGCGAGCGGCGGATGGGCGGCGGCGCCCGCGTCGACGTCGTCCAACCGCACAACCACGCCTCCGTCCTGGGCACCCTCGGCAACGCCACCCACGACGACGCCCGCGCCGCCGTCGCCGCGGCCAAACGCGCCGCCCCCGCCTGGCGCGAGACGCCCTTCGACGAGCGCGCCGCCGTCCTGCTGCGCGCCGCGGAACTGCTGTCGGGCCCGTGGCGGCAGCGGATCAACGCCGCCACCATGCTCGGCCAGTCCAAGACCGCGGTCCAGGCCGAGATCGACGCGGCGTGCGAACTCATCGACTTCTGGCGGTTCAACGTCCACTTCGCCCGCCGGATCATGGCCGAACAGCCCATGGCCAACGCACCGGGAACGTGGAACCGCATCGACCACCGCCCACTGGAGGGGTTCGTCTACGCGATCACCCCGTTCAACTTCACCGCCATCGCCGGGAACCTGCCCACCGGGCCCGCGCTCATGGGCAACGCCGTGGTCTGGAAGCCGTCGCCCACCCAGACCCTCGCCGCGTACCTCACCATGCGGCTGCTGGAGGAGGCCGGACTGCCTCCCGGCGTCATCAACCTGGTCACCGGCGACGGCCTGGCGCTGTCGGACGTGGCGCTGTCCGACCCCGACCTGGCGGGCATCCACTTCACCGGCTCCACCCGCACCTTCCAGCACCTGTGGCGCACCGTCGGCGAGAACATCGCCACCTACCGCGGCTACCCGCGCGTCGTCGGGGAGACCGGAGGCAAGGACTTCGTCGTCGCGCACTCCTCCGCCGACCCCGACGTGCTGCGCACCGCCCTGCTGCGCGGCGCGTTCGAGTACCAGGGCCAGAAGTGCTCGGCGGCCTCCCGCGCGTTCGTCGCGCGCTCGGTGTGGGAGCGGATGCGCGACGACTTCCTCTCCGAGGCCGAGGCGCTGCCCATGGGCGACGTCACCGACTTCCGCAACTTCATGGGCGCCGTCATCGACCGCCGCTCCTACGACCGGCTGGCGACCCTGCTCGACGACGTGCGCACCGCGTCCTCCGTCGAGGTCCTGGTGGGCGGCACCGCCGACGACAGCGTCGGCTACTTCGTGCGCCCCACCGTCCTGCTCGGCAGCGACCCCGGCCACGAGATCTTCTCCACCGAGTACTTCGGCCCGGTCCTGGCGGTCAGCGTCTACGACGACGACGCCTACGACAAGGTGCTGGCGGCGGTCGACAGCGGCGCCCCCTACGGACTGACCGGCGCGGTCATCGCCACCGACCGCACCGCGATCGCCGAGGCGACACGGACACTGCGGTTCGCGGCGGGCAACTTCTACGTCAACGACAAGCCCACCGGCTCGGTCGTGGGCCAGCAGCCGTTCGGCGGCGCCCGCGCCAGCGGCACCAACGACAAGGCCGGGTCCATGGCCAACCTCATGCGGTGGACCAGCCCCCGGGTGATCAAGGAGACGTTCGTGCCGTCCACCGACCACCGCTACCCGCACCAGGGGTAGCCGTGGGAGGAAAGGACCGCGGAATGCTCCGCACCGCGCTGCTGCTGGCCGCGCGCTCCGACCGCTGCCGCGCGTTCGTGGAACGCGCCCCCCTCACCCGGGGCGTGGTGACCCGGTTCGTCGCCGGGGCGACCCTGGAGGAGGCGCTGCCCGTCGTCCGGCGGCTCACCACCGACCGGCTGGTCACCCTGGACCACCTGGGGGAGGACGTCACCGACGCGGACCGGGCCGCCGACACCGTCGACGCCTACGTCCGACTGCTGGCGGCGCTCGACCTGCACGGCCTCACCGAGCGGGCCGAGGTGTCGGTGAAGCTGTCCGCGCTCGGGCAGGCGCTGCCCGTCGACGGGCAGCGGATCGCGTTGGACAACGCGCGGCGCGTCTGCGCGGCGGCCGACGCGGTCGGCACCACGGTCACCCTGGACATGGAGGACCACACCACCACCGACTCCACCCTGGAGATCCTGCGGGAACTGCGTGCCGACTTCCCCGGAACGGGCGCGGTGCTCCAGGCCTACCTGAGGCGTACCGAAGCCGACTGCCGGGACCTGGCCGTGCCCGGGTCGCGGGTGAGGCTGTGCAAGGGCGCCTACGACGAGCCCGCCTCGGTGGCCTACCGCGACCGGGGCGAGGTGGACCGCTCCTACGTGCGGTGCCTGCGCGTCCTCATGGACGGCCCCGGATATCCGATGGTGGCCTCGCACGACCCGCGCATGATCCGGATCGCCGCCCACCTGGCCGGTGCGGCCGGGCGTGACGCGGACTCCTACGAGTACCAGATGCTCTACGGCGTCCGCGCCGACGCGCAGGCCGGGTTGGCGGCCCGGGGACACCGGGTGCGGGTGTACGTGCCCTACGGCGGCCAGTGGTACGGCTACTTCATGCGCCGACTCGCCGAGCGCCCGGCGAACGTGGCGTTCCTCGCCCGCGCGCTGGCCGGTGGCCGGAACCGGACGGCGTGGCCACCGAGCGCGGTGTGACACAGATGTGGGAACCTCTTTGGCACCGAGATCCGTTACGTTGATGGCATCAGTGTCACGCCTTCGAAAGGTGCAAACAAGAATATGCGGAAGCGCAGTTCCAACCCCGTGATCAAGCGGGCCCTGGCTGCCGCTCCGGGAAGCGCGGGCGCCTACCCGCAGCCCGGCTACGGTCAGCCCTACCCCCCGCAGGGCTACGGTCAGCCCCACCCCCAGCCGGGCTACGGTCCCAACCCGTACGGGACCCAGCCGGGCCATGCGCCGGTCGGCCCCGGCTACCGGGACCCCAACTACCGCCCGGTGACCATCGACGACGTCGTGATGCGGACCGGCTTCACGCTCGGCACCGTCGTCCTGGGCGCCGTCCTCACCTACTTCCTGGCGATGTCCAACCCGGCGCTCGGTCTCGGGCTGCTGGTCGTCGGCGCGATCGGCGCGCTGGTCATGGGTCTGGTCATCGCCTTCACCAGGTCCACCAACCCCGTCCTGATCCTCCTCTACGCGGCGTTGGAGGGTCTGTTCGTCGGCGGGTTCAGCTTCCTGCTGGAGGCGTCCCTCGCGGGAGTGGCCCCCGGCGGCCTGGTGGTCCCCGCGGTCTTCGGCACGCTGTTCGTGGCGGGCACCATGCTCGCGCTCTACAAGTTCCAGGTCATCCGGGTCACCAACACCTTCGTCAAGGTCGTGACCGCGGCGGTGATCGCCTTCGCCGTGCTGGTCCTGGCCAACCTCGTCCTCAGCTTCTTCATCCCGGGCGGGCTGGGCCTGCGCGAGGCGGGACCGCTGGGTCTGGCGGTGAGCGCCATCGCCATCGTCCTGGCGGCGCTGGTGCTGGCCATCGACTTCAAGGACGTCGACGACGCCCTCGCGCTGGGGCTGCCGGAGAAGGTCTCCTGGCAGCTCGCGTTCGGCCTGACCCTGTCCCTGGTCTGGCTCTACATCGAGATCCTGCGTCTGCTCTGGATCATCCAGTCGATGTTCAGCGAATAGACGCGGCCGTAGCGCAGGTGGAACGCCTCTTCCCGCTTGGGAGGAGGCGTTCTCGCTCTGCGGTCAGGACCGTGCTGCGGATCCGGAGCTCCTCTGGTACGGGACCGGGGTGTGGCTGCGGCGGCGGCGGTCGAACTCCTGGACGATCGCGGTGGCGTACCCGTGGCTCAGACCGTACTCGTCGGCCAGCCAGTGCGCGCGTTCCACGCAGTTGGTCAGCGCGGGACCTTTTCCCAGGATGTCGAACCACTCGTGGAGTTCGTGTCCGGTGGTGTCGGGGATCCGCGCGAGGAGTTGTGCGTGGATCTCCGGAGAGTGGGTTACCGGCATGGGCACCTCCAAAGTGAGCGGCACTTATCAAGGACACTGCAATACGATTGCGGTTCGGACAAGGGAGTTGTGGAACCTTTTACGGTCCGCTCCGTAGATCAGTCTTTGCGTTCGGAGGGCGGTCGGGGCGGCACCACCGGCCAGCGCCGAGAAGGTCCCCAAACAACGGCAAAGCGGGGCACTCGCCGTGAATGCCCCGCCCGTGCGGCCCGCCGGTGGGTCAGCCCACCGCCGGGGTCAGTTCAGCCGTTCGAAGACGGCGGCCATGCCCTGTCCACCGCCCACGCACATGGTCTCCAGGCCGAAGGTCCTGTCGTGGAACCGCAGCCCGTTGAGCAGGGTGGTGGTGATCCGCGCGCCGGTCATGCCGAACGGGTGGCCGACCGCGATCGCACCGCCGTTGACGTTGAGCTGGGAGTCGATGTCGATGCCCAGGTCGTCGGCCGACGGCAGCACCTGTGCGGCGAACGCCTCGTTGATCTCCACCAGGTCGATGTCGCGGATCGACATGTTGGCGCGGGACAGCGCCTGACGGGACGCCTCCACCGGGCCCAGGCCCATGATCTCGGGGGACAGCGCGCTCACTCCGGTCGACACGATCCGCGCCAGCGGTGTGATGCCCAGTTCGGCGGCCTTGGTGTCACTCATGATGACCACCGCGGCCGCGCCGTCGTTGAGCGGGCAGCAGTTCGCGGCCGTGACCGTGCCGTCGGGGCGGAACACCGGCTTGAGTTCGGCGACCTTCTCGTAGGTGGTGCCGCGCCGGGGGCCGTCGTCGGTGGAGACCACGGTGCCGTCGGGCAGCGTCACCGGGGTGATCTCGCGCTCCCAGAAGCCGTTGTCGATGGACTTCTCGGCCAGGTTCTGCGAGCGCACCCCGAACTCGTCCTGGCGCTGCCGGGAGATGCCGCGGATCTGTGCCACGTTCTCGGCGGTCTGCCCCATGGCGATGTAGACGTCGGGAAGCTCGCCGTTCTCGCGCGGGTCGCGCCAGGGCTCGGCGCCGCCCTCGGCGCGCTTGGCGGTGCGCGCCTCGGCGGAGGCGAACAGCGGGTTCTTGGTGTCGGGCAGTGTGTCGCTGTTGCCCTTGGTGAAGCGGCTGACCATCTCCACGCCGGCGGAGACGAAGACGTCGCCCTCACCGGCCTTGATGGCGTGGAAGGCCATCCGGGTGGTCTGGAGTGAGGACGAGCAGTAGCGGGTGACGGTGGTGCCCGGAACGGAGTCCAGGCCCAGTTGCACGGCGATCACGCGGGCCAGGTTGTGGCCCTGCTCACCGCCGGGCAGTCCGCAGCCCAGCATCAGGTCGTCGATGGTCTTGGGGTCCAGTTGGGGGACCTTGGCCAGTGCCGCGGAGATGATCTGCACGGCCAGGTCGTCCGGTCGGATGTCTTTGAGTGAGCCCTTGAAGGCCCGTCCGATCGGAGAACGCGCCGTGGCGACGATGACGGCTTCAGGCATGTTCTCGGCCTTTCTAGGAAGCGCTGACGGGAATCGCCCGCAGACCACGGGCGGCGGCGACCTCGTTACCCGAAACGCTAGCCGGTACCACTCTCGACGGGCGTGTCCGGGGTGGCCTTAACCGAATGAGAATCGGTTTCTGTTTTGGTGATGGTGTCGGAGCGGGCGTTCTCGCGGCGCAGCAGCCACGCCCACAACCTGCGCGGGCCCTGCCCGTCACCCGTCCGCGCGGCCTGTCTGACCTCGCTGCCGACCTGCTCGACGGCCTCCGCCGCGGCCCGGTCCACCGGCAGGACCTCGGCCTCCTCACTCCGCTGCGGCTCGACCGGTCCGGGCAGCAGGTCCATGGCCGCGCACACCGCGGGCAGCACCACCGTGACAGCCCGCGCATACCCGCGGGCCGAGGGATGAAAACGGTCGGGACCGAACATCTCGTCGGCGTGGAGCGCGAACTCGTCGGAGAGCAGGTCGCCCAACGCCACGGTGCTGCCGCCCTCCTCCACCACCGCCACCGTCTGCGCGGCGGCCATCTGCCGGGAGGCACGCCGCGCGACGGCACGCAGCGGCTGCGGGATCGGCTGCACCGTGCCGAGGTCGGGACAGGTCGCCACCACCACCGCCGCGCCCGCGCCCACCAGCTCGCGCACCACCTCCCGCAGGTGCGCCACCGCGTCGACGGGGCGGACCCGCCTGATGACGTCGTTGGCCCCGATGAAGACCACCGCCAGGTCCACCCGGCGGCCGCGGACCCTCTCCCACTGTCCCACCAGCCCCTTGGAGGTGGCGCCCACCTTCGACACGTCCCGCAGCCGCACCGGCCGGTCGGCGGCGGCCGACAGCCCCGAGGCGAGGTGCACCGGCGGGGTCTGCCTGGGGTCGTCCACCGCGAAACCCGCGGCGGTGGAGTCCCCCATCATCACCAGGGCGATCGGCTCGCCTCCGCCGACGCCGTAGACCCCGTTGACCCGGGGGCGCTTCCACGGGGTGACCCCGATCGCCCGGGCCGCCATCCTGGCCTGGAGATACAGCAGGACGACGGTGCTGGCGGCCAGCAGGGTCAGCCCGCCGCCGCCGAACGCCGTCGCCGCCGCGATCCGGCGGGCCCGCGCCGCGCGTAACGCCATGCCATCGCCTCCTGACGGTGAGGGGAACCGTTCCTACTCCCAAGTAATACCCGGAGACAGCGGACGGCAGTCGGACCGGCAGGAGGCGCGCCCGTGGCGAATACCGGGCGGGACGGAGACGTTAGGGTCGGACGGAGACCGGGGGACCGGTACCGCACGGCACCGGCCGCCGCCCGCACCGCCGCCGCACCGGGAGGCGGGGCGGCGGCCCAAGGGGAGGGAAGGGACGTTGATGCGGGTCTACAACTCTTTGATCGAACTGGTCGGCGACACCCCGTTGGTTCGGTTGAAGAAGGTCGCCGCAGGACTCGCGCCGACCGTGCTGGCCAAGGTGGAGTACTTCAACCCGGGAGGATCGGTCAAGGACCGCATCGCCCTGCGCATGGTCGAGGACGCCGAGCGGAGGGGCCTGCTCGGGCCGGGCGGCACCATCGTGGAGCCGACCTCCGGCAACACCGGCGTGGGTCTGGCCATCGTCGCCGCCGAGAGGGGCTACCGCTGCGTGTTCGTCTGCCCCGACAAGGTCGGCGCCGACAAGCTCGCGGTGCTGCGCGCCTACGGCGCCGAGGTGGTGGTCTGCCCGACCACGGTCGCCCCCGACCACCCCGAGTCCTACTACTCGGTCTCCGACCGCCTGGCCGCGACCATCCCCGGCGCCTGGAAACCCGACCAGTACGCCAACCCCAACAACCCGGAGTCGCACTACCACAGCACCGGCCCCGAGATCTGGAAGCAGACCGAGGGCCGGATCACCCACTTCGTCGCGGGGATCGGCACCGGCGGCACGATCACCGGCGTCGGCCGCTACCTCAAGGAGGTCTCCGACGGCCGGGTCAGGGTCGTCGGCGCCGACCCCGAGGGCTCGGTCTACTCCGGCGGCACCGGACGGCCCTACCTGGTCGAGGGCGTCGGCGAGGACATCTGGCCCGCCACCTACGACACGAGCGTCTGCGACGAGGTCATCGCGATCGGCGACAAGGAGTCCTTCCTCATGACCCGCCGCCTGGCCAAGGAGGAGGCGCTGCTGGTGGGCGGCTCCTGCGGGCTCGCGGTCGCCGCCGCGCTGCGGGTGGCGGCCACCGCCGGACCCGACGACGTCATCGTGGTGCTGCTGCCCGACGGCGGCCGCGGCTACCTCGGCAAGATCTTCAACGACGAGTGGATGGCCGACTACGGCTTCCTGGACACCGAGACCGAGGAGGCCACGGCGGGCCAGGTTCTGGCGGCCAAGGACGACACCCTGCCCGAGTTCGTGCACACCCACCCGCACGAGACCGTCGGCACGGCGGTGGCCATCATGCGCGAGTACGGCGTCTCCCAACTGCCGGTCATGAAGGAGGAGCCGCCGGTCATGGCCGCCGAGGTGGTGGGTTCCATCGCCGAGCGCGACCTGCTCGACGCGCTGTTCAACGGCCGCGCCCAGCTCGGCGACCCGGTGGAGACCCACATGAGCCGCCCGCTTCCGGTGGTGGGCTCCGGCGAGCCGGTGAGCCGCTGCGTGGAACTGCTCCAGGGGGCGGGCGCGGTGGTGGTGCTCGTCGACGGCAAACCCGCGGGCGTGCTGACCCGCCAGGACCTGCTGGCCCACCTGGCGGGCTGAGCGGAATTCCGGACGGTCCCGCGTGCGTGCCGGGCGCGGGGCCGTCCCGCCTTGCCCTCCGGCTGGTTTTCCGTAACCTCCGACGCCGGGACGCGGGCGGGTCGTCTAGTGTTCTCCTCGGTATTACCAGCGAGTACAAACGGAGACCCGGTGTCGCGGCTGCTTTCCTGGATGGTGCGCACGGCCTGGTCGTGGGCCCGACGCAAGGCGGACATCCGCCACGGCTCACGCGCCGCCGCGCGTTTCGCCGCCTACGGCGAGGGCACCTCCATCGCCTTCCCGCCCGCCACCATCTTCGGCGAGCCCTGGATCGAACTGGGCGCGCACACCCTGGTCGGCGCCGACATCACCCTCAGTGCCGGATACGTGCCCGGCCTCGACCTCGGCCCCAGACCGCTGCTCACCATCGGCGACGGCTGCACCATCGGCCGCGGCTCGCACGTGGTGGCGCACCGCTCCATCGTGTTCGGCGACCACGTCTTCACCGGGCCCTACGTCTACATCACCGACCAGAACCACGGCTACACCGACCCCGACACCCCGATCGGCTACCAGTGGCCCACCGAGGCCCCGGTGCGCATCGGCTCGGGCTCCTGGATCGGCGCGAACGCGGTGATCCTGCCCGGTGTGACCCTGGGCCGCAACTGCGTGGTGGCCGCGGGCGCGGTGGTGCGCCCCGGCGACTACCCCGACCACAGCGTCGTCGCGGGCGTGCCCGGCAGGGTGGTGCGCCGCTACGACCCCGAGGCGGGGTGGGACCCGCCGATGCGGGAGGACTCCGTCGCGGACCGCAGCGCCGACGCGGGCCCGGGCGCCGGTGAGGGACCGGCCACGGCGACGCGCGGCGGCGCGGGCCAGTAGCGTCCCGGTACTACTGTGGCCCCATGAGCTACGAGGGGTTTGAGACGCTGGCCATCCACGCCGGTCAGGAGGCGGACGCCGAGACCGGGGCGGTGGTGGTCCCGATCTACCAGACGAGCACCTACCGCCAGGACGGTGTGGGCGGCCTGCGCGGCGGACACGAGTACTCCCGCACCGCCAACCCGACCCGCACCGCGCTGGAGGAGTGCCTGGCCGCGCTGGAGTCGGGCGTGCGGGGCCTGGCGTTCGCGTCGGGCATGGCCGCCGAGGACACGCTGCTGCGCACCATCGCCAAGCCGGGCGACCACCTGGTCATCCCCACCGACGCCTACGGCGGCACCTTCCGCCTGGTGTCGAAGGTCTTCGAGCGGTGGGGGCTGAGCTGGGACGCGGTCGACCTGTCCGACACCGAGGCGGTGCGCGCCGCCGTGCGCCCCACCACGGTCGCGATCTGGGCGGAGACCCCCACCAACCCGCTGCTCAACATCGCCGACATCGCCGCGCTGGCGGAGGTCGCGCACTCCTCGGGCGCGCTGCTGGTGGTGGACAACACCTTCGCCTCCCCCTACCTGCAACGCCCGATCACGCTCGGCGCGGACGTGGTGGTGCACTCCACCACCAAGTACCTGGGCGGCCACTCCGACGTGGTCGGCGGCGCGCTGGTGGTGGCCGACGCCGACCTGGGGGAGCGCCTGGCGTTCCACCAGAACTCGATGGGCGCGGTCGCGGGACCGTTCGACGCCTGGCTGACCCTGCGCGGGATCAAGACGCTCGGAGTGCGCATGGACCGGCACAACGCCAACGCCGAGCGTGTGGTCAACGCGCTGGTCAGCCACCCGGAGGTCGCCTCGGTGCTCTACCCCGGGCTGCCCGAGCACCCCGGCCACAAGGTGGCGGCCGACCAGATGCGCGGCTTCGGCGGCATGGTGTCGTTCCGGCTGCGCGGCGGCGAGGAGGCGGCGCTGCGGGTGTGCGCGAAGACGAAGGTGTTCACGCTCGCCGAGTCCCTGGGCGGCGTGGAGTCGTTGATCGAGCACCCGGGCAAGATGACGCACGCCTCGGCGGCGGGCTCCCCCCTGGAGGTGCCGAACGACCTGGTGCGGCTGTCGGTGGGCATCGAAACAGCGGATGATCTGGTCAATGACCTGCTCCAGGCGCTGGAGCCGTAGACGGCACTCCGCCACCTCCGGTGGTCTCGGCGAGTATGGGCCATGATCAACGATCATGGCCCTCTCTCGTCGAGATCACCGGGGGACGGGCACTACGCCGGGAAACCCCGGAACTGGCCGAACCGGTTGTACTCCGCCGTTTTGAACAGCGCGTAGAACTTCACCAGGCGGCGCCGCTCGTCCAGGTCGAAGTTGGTGGCCGTAGCCTGGAGCAGCACGGCGTCCATGGTGTCGACCTCGCCGACCGCGGAGCCGTTCACATAGTCGACCACCTCGGAAAACGCCGACTGGTCGTCCAGTTGCAGCCAGCGGTTGACGGTCATGGCGTAGGCCATTCCCTGCGCGGTCTCCCCCGCGCCCTGAAGTATCCGCTGCCAGTCCACCACGGAACCGCTCCCTTCCGTCCGGAGTTCACGATGACCCTTGACGCCAGGGGGGTGTCGGGGCTGTTCTGCTCACCCGTGGTGCCAGAACCAAGAATGCGTCCGCCGTCACGTCCCATCAATCCCGAATTGTGGGGATAGTCGGGCGGAGCCGTGTCCGAGAGCATGGGAGGAGCCGTTCCCGTCCCGCGCCCGTGAGGCATCCCATGCGTGTTCCCTCCGGCCGAGCGGTCCCGCTCGCGCTCCCCGCCGTCCTGCTGCTGACCGCCTCCTGCGGCGTGCTGCCCGGCACCGGTCCCGCCGAGCCGAGGCCGTCGCAGCCGCCGAGCCCGTCGGCCCCGTCCAGCCCGACCCTGCCGACCCTGCACGAACTGGTACGCGCGCACATCGCGGATACCTGGGCACACGAGGCCGAGTACACCGGCCGGTGCGAGGCGCTGGGCCTCTCGGAGCAGGCCGACATCGCCCGACGGAACGGGGTGTGCCTGGCGCTGTTCGCGGACTGGCGGGACAGCACGGTGTTCGTGCTCGGCCCGCCCGCCTCCGAACCGGTCGAGGCGCTGCGGCTGACCACCCCCGACGGCACGCACTGGGAACTGGCGGAGTCCCACGTGATCGAGGACCCCTACGCCCCCGGCCCGCAATGGCTGGAGGAGGCGGCGCGCACCAAGGACGACCCCGCCGAGTGGGAGATCACCGCGCCCACCATGGCCGAGGTCGCCGAGACCTGGCTGGCCGACCGCTACCTGCCGCTGGACTGCGAGCACGGCGACGGCGACCACGAGGGCCGCGACGCCTGGTGCCCGCAGGCGGAGTCCCCCGAGCACGAGGAGACCCCGCCGCCCGACGGGCGCGGTTCGGTGCTGGTCACCTACAACGCCGAACCGCGCTACCGCCTGGTCATGGAGTATTCGGGGGATGCCTGGTCCCTCACCGAGACGGTCGCCACCGAGGACTTCGCTCCCACCCACTTCCTCGACGGGTCCACTCTTCTGGGCAGGATGGCGTCAGACGGTGAGCTGCACACCTTCGACCTGGACTCCGAGACGGTGATCCAGGTGACGGCGAGCGCGGACGGCGCGCCGGAGCGGCCCGCGTGAGCCTCGGCCCCGACCGCAGCACCATCGCGTTCCCCGACTCCCCGGAAACGGCGCCGAAAAGCCGCACGGTCCCGGTGGCGGGCGGTGCGCCCGAACCGGTGTTCCAGGAGGCCGAGGGCGGCCACGAACCGGAACCGGACCTCCCAGACCGCGGCCCCGGAATTCCTCGCCCTTCACCGCGTCCGCTTCACCGAAAAAGGGAACAGGTTTCCGAGGAATTGCCGATATCT
Source organism: Thermobifida halotolerans (assembly GCF_003574835.2). NCBI lineage: Bacteria > Bacillati > Actinomycetota > Actinomycetes > Streptosporangiales > Nocardiopsidaceae > Thermobifida > Thermobifida halotolerans. The sequence continues at coordinate 5,214,592 of NZ_CP063196.1, forward strand.
GCCAGGAACGGCGTGGCGGAGCCCTCCGGAAAGATCCGGAGGGCTCCGCGCCCGGAGGGGATCAGGGCTGCTTTCAGCCGAGGTTCCTCTGCTGGACGTCCCACTCGGTCGAGCAGAGGCCGCAGTCGGGGCCGACGAACTGCTGGCGTGCGTTCTGGTCACCCTTGAGCTGCCATTTCAGCCATTCGGTGCCCACCCGGCCGTACTCGCCGCCGTTGGGCTCGCCGAAGGTGCCGTAGTGGCCGACGTCCAGGTGGCCCATGAACGCGGGCAGGCCCGAGGGCAGGCGGCTCCAGTCGTCCAGGGCGTTGGCGTAGGCGATGTCGTCCGGTCCTCCGGTGAAGTAGGCGATGGGGGCGTGCAGTCGGGTGAGCAGGTGGTTGTCGCGGTCGCTGAGCAGGCCGCTGTTCCACAGCACGGTGGTGGTGATCCGGGGGTCGTCGGCCACCTCGTAGACCTCGATGCCGCCGCAGGACTGGCCCATGACCGCGATGCTGTCGGTGTCGAGCCTGCCCCGGTACGGGCTGAACCAGCGGTCGTTCTCGTTGATCGCCCAGTCGATGGCCTCGGTGAGCATCTCGGAGTCGGTGCGGCCGAAGCCGCCCGGGCGGCCGTTCGCGATGACCAGGAACCCGTGCGAGGCGAACTCGGTGAGGATGTTCTCGAACATCGTCCCGTCCGCCAGGCAGCCGCCGTTGCCCCAGGCGACGATCGGCAGTCGCTCGTCGGCGGGCAGGTCGGCGGGCCGGTAGATCGTGTGTCCGGGGAGCCGGAAGGTGGTCACGTACTCGGCCGGGTGGGGACCCGTTCCGCCCGTGGCCGCGACGGCCGTCCCCGTCGACAGGGGAAGGAGAAATGCGGCCATCAGCAGACCGGCAAACAGGCTCGATATTCGACGCGTCAGACGTCGGGATCTCATATCGCCACTCCTAGAAGATCAAAGCGGACGTTCGCGGTACTTTTTCGGGTCCGCTTTCCGCCAAATATTCGACAGCGGAATCCGGGAGTCAACACCGTTCCGAAGGGACCGGTGATTTCACCGATGGCCACCAGATGGTGAATACCGTTTCCAGCCGGCCGGGTGTATCGGCAGGTGAGGAGTGGCATCAGGAGGCGGGATGCGGTTTACCGGTTCGGAGTCAGCGCAAATCCGTTTTCCGCGCCGGTGAATTCCGGTCGCGGCCGCGTGGCCCCGTCGCCACGGCCACGACCGGCGGTGGCGAATGGCGGTGGAAGCGAGGTCACCGCCGGGAGCGCCGCGACAGCAGGTCCCTCACCACGTACGAACCCAGCCGGTCCGGGTCGGGACGCACGGTGCGGCCGCCGTTGCGGGCGACCAGGGCGGTGACGAACTCCTCCAGGCGGGGATCGTCGGCCAGCGAGAACACGGTGATGCGGGCGCCGCGACGGGTCATCCGGTCGACCTCCGCCAGCGTCAACTCGGTGGTGCGGCGCGCCGGAGGATACGAGAAGAGGGGAAAGCCGCCGTCCTCAAGGTGCGCGGTCGGCTCGCCGTCGGTGACCACCAGCACCACCGGCTCGAACCCCGGGTGCCGGTCCAGGTGCCGTCCGGCGAGCAGCAGCGCGTGGTGCAGGTTGGTGCCCTGCACCGGCTCCAGCGACAACTCCGCCAACTCCCGAGGCGCGAGCACGCGGGCGTGGTCGTTGAACCCGATGATCTCCACCGCGTCCTGCGGGAACCGGGTGGACACCAGCGCGTGCAGCGCCATCGCGGTCTGCTTCGCCGCCCCCCACAGGTCGCGCTGCACCATCGAGTACGACAGGTCCACCAGCAGGCACACCGCCGCCGCGTCGCGCCGCTCGGTCTCGGCGACCTCGAAGTCGTCGGCGCGCAACCGGAGCCGCCCGCCGTCGTCCGGGCCGCGCCGGGCCGCGTTGGCGAGCGTGCGCACCGCGTCCAGCGGCTGCTCGTCGCCGAACCGCCACGGCCGGGTGGTGCCGGTCAGCTCCCCGGCCGCGCCCACGTCCCGGGTCTCGTGGGAGCCCGCACGTCCGCCCGAGGCCGACAGCACGTCGCGCAGCGCCGTCTCGCCGAGCCTGCGCACCGCCTTCGGGGTCAGCTCCAACCGGTTGCGCGCCCCCGAGAGGTAGCCCTGGTCGCGCAGTTCCCGCTCCAGTTCGCGCAGCCGCTCCAACTCCTCGGCGGCCGACCGGCCCAGGGCGCGCCGCACCGCGTCGGCGTCGACGTCGTCCAGTCGGGCGCCCGCGTATCCCTGGCCCAGCGCCTCCTCCAGTTCGGCGAGGTCGGCGAGTTCCGCGACCGCCGCGGTGGCGTCGCCCATGCCCAGCCCCGCCGTGCCGTCCATGTCCACCCCGCCCGACCAGGCCAGGTCCGGGCGGCGGGCGCGCAGCCGTTCGCCGAGTCGCTGCATCGCGTCGGCCAGCCCCGCGTCCTCCATGGCCTGGCGGCTCAGCTCCAGCAGTTCGGCGCGCTGCTCCGGGGTGAGCGAGTCCAGCATGCGCTGCGTGGCCGCCGCCTGCCGCGCCAGCGAGTCGACGAGTTCGTCGAGGTCGCGCGGGTTGTCGGGGAAGAAGTCACCGAACTCGGCCATGAAGCGGTCGAAGTCCCCCTGGGTGTGTTCGCCGCGGTTGTCGGCGTCCAGCATCGCGTTGAGCGCGTCCAGCATCGCGCCCACCCGCCGCAGGTCCTCGGGCGTGCCCCGCGCCATGGCCTGCTTCATGCCCCGGAACTGGGCGTCCAGGACCTCGCGGCGCAGCAGGTCGCGCAACCGGTCGAAGGTCTCTCGGGCGTCCGGGGAGCGCCACCGGTAGTCGGAGAGTCGGCGGATCGCCGCGGCCGGGTCGGCGGGCAGGTCGTCGAGTTCGCTCTCCCGCAGCCGCGCGTCGTCACCCGGATCGGGGAACAGCGCCGCGCGCTCCTGGCCCACGGCCTGGTCCAGCAGCCGCCGCGCCTCCTCCAGCGTGCCGTCCAACCTGCCCCGGGAACGCAGCTCCCGTCCGCGCTCCCGGATGCGCCGCGCCAGGTCGTCCAGCCCGGTCAGGCCGCGTGTGCCGCGCCGCAGCAGGTCGCGCAGCGCCCGTGTGGGCGAGGCGCCCGCCATGACCGAACGCCCCAGGTCGTCCAGCGCGGAGCGCACGTCGTAGGGGGGACGCAGCGGGTCGGGACCGTCGTCGTAGCGTCCGTACCGGAAGCCGCCCATGTCACAGCCCCTCTCGACTCAGGTCCGGTAGCGCGCCCCGTCCGGCAGCGTGTCCTTGGACAGCCGCCGGTTCAGGTACAGGCCCTCCAGCGCGAACTCCACGGCCGCCGCCGCGTACCCCGGGGTGGCCGCCGGGTCGTCGTCGCCGTCCGGTGCGACCCGCTTGACCAGCTCCGCCAGGCCGGTGAACGGACCGACCCGCTTCAGCAGCTCCTCGGCGCCCACCAGTTCGCCCGACTCCACGGTCGCGCCGGAGGAGAAACGCTCGGTCAGCGGCCCCAGGTCCACCCCGCCCAGCACGCGGCGGAACGCGTCGTAGACGGCGCGGCGCAGCAGGTGCCCCAGCACGTCGGACTCGCGGCCCTCCTCGGACACGTCGAACTCGACCTTGCCGCGCAGTGTGGCCACCACCGACGGCAGGTCGCACACACGCGCCACCGCCCGCTGCTCGCCCGCCAGCGCGGCGCGGCGCTCCGCGGAGGCGGCGACCGTCTCCAGCGCCGCGATCGCGAACCGCGCCGACACGCCGGAGCGCTCGTCCACCGACGGCGACTCGCGCACCAGCCGGGTGAAGCGGGCCACGACCTCCACCAGGTGCGGCGGGACGCGCACTCCCGCGGACAGGTCGCTCTCCTGCTCGATCAGCGCGATCTCGTCGTCGAGCTCCGGCGGGTAGTGGGTGCGGATCTCCGCGCCGAACCGGTCCTTCAACGGCGTGACGATCCGGCCCCGGTTGGTGTAGTCCTCCGGGTTGGCGCTGGCCACGATCAGCATGTCCAGCGGCAGCCGCAACTGGTAGCCGCGGACCTGCACGTCGCGCTCCTCCAGCACGTTGAACAGCGCCACCTGGATGCGCGCGGCGAGGTCGGGCAGCTCGTTCAGGCAGAACACGCCCCGGTTGGAGCGCGGCACCAGCCCGTAGTGCACGGTCTCGGGATCGCCCAGGCTGCGCCCCTCGGCGAGTCTGACCGGGTCGACGTCGCCGATGAGGTCGCCGACGCCGGTGTCGGGTGTGGCGAGTTTCTCACCGTAGCGTTCGTCGCGGTGCCGCCACACGACGGGCAGGTCGTCGCCGTACTCGGCGGCCATGCGGCGCGCCTGCGGGGAGACCGGCGCGTAGGGGTGGTCGTTGAGCGCGCATCCCGCCACGGCCGGACTCCACTCGTCCAACAGGCCCGTGAGGGTGCGGATCAGCCGTGTCTTCCCCTGGCCACGTTCGCCCAGGAGCACCACGTCATGCCTGGCGAGTAGCGCCCGTTCGAGTTGCGGCAGTACGGTCTCGCCGAACCCGACGATGCCGGGGAAGCGTTCCTCACCGGATCGCATCCGCCGCAGGAGGTTCTCGCGGATCTCGTCCTTGACTGGTCGGTACTGGTGCCCCGAAGCGCGCAGCGCGCCCAGGGTGTGCGGAAGGTCGACGTGATCGGGCACACGGTCGAGTCTATTCACGGGGTGCCGGTCGTGGATGTCACGGGTGTGAAGATTCCGACCCTCTCTTCCGGGACCGTGACCCCGCCTTGGCCTCCGCCGGGCAGACGTCGGCGAATCCTCGGCGGAGATTGGGAATGTTCTGGTCCCACGGGGAACGGTCAACAGAGACAATGGCGGTGCCCGTGAGAACCCGCTCGCGGTGGACGGCGAGGAGGCGACAGTGGCCCGGTTCAGCGATGCTCTGGCTACCGGGGTCGACCTGGTGAGCGCGGCCGAGCGCGCCGCTCGGCAGGCGCTCGGTCAACTCGACGGCCCGGCCGACCTCGTCTGCGTGTTCGTCAGCGGTTTCGACCCGGAGGAGGTGACGCTCGCCGGGGAGCGCGTCATGGCCCTGGCCGAGGAGGCGACCACCATCGGGTGCAGCGCCGACGGCGTCATCGGCGGAGGGCGCGGAGCCGAGGGGCAGGGCGCGGTGAGCGTGTGGGCGGCGATGCTGCCCGGCGTCACCATGACCCCCTTCGAACTCGCCGCGGTCCCCGAGGGGGACCATCTCGCGGTGGTCGGCATGTTCCAGCCCACGCCCGCCGACCGGGCGGTGCTGCTGCTGGCCAACCCGTACGTCTTCCCCGCGCACTCGTTCGTGCGCCGCAGCGAGCCCGTCCTGGGCGGCCTGCCCATCGTGGGCGGACTGGCCGACGGCGCGTACGGCGGCGACAGCGTCCGGCTGTTCCTGCAGGGCGAGACCGTGCAGGCGGGAGCGGTGGGCCTGCTGATCGGCGGGGACGGGGTGCTCGGAACGGTGGTCAGCCAGGGCTGCCGCCCCATCGGACCGTCCATGGCCGTCACCAAGGCGGAGGACAACGTCCTGCTGGAACTGGCGGGCACGCCCGCCTACGAGAAACTCGAGGACATCGTCAGCACGATCTCCCCCGAGGAGCAGGACCTGGCCGCGGAGGGGCTGCACATCGGCATCGCCATCGACGAGTACGCCGATCGGCACGAGAGCGGCGACTTCCTGATCCGGGGGGTGCTCGAAGCCGACCCCGAGCAGGGGACGGTCACCATCGGGGACGTCGTCGAGGTCGGTCAGACGGTCCGGTTCCAGGTCCGCGACCACGACACCGCCGAAAACGACCTGCTGGAACGGCTGCGCCTGTTCGCCCGCGACACCGAGGGAACCGCCGAGGGCGCCCTGCTGTTCTCCTGCAACGGCCGGGGCAGCGCCATGTTCCCCTCGCCCGACCACGACGTGCGCTGCGTGCGGCAGGCCCTCGGGATCGACGCGGTCGGCGGGTTCTTCGCCGCGGGTGAGATCGGGCCGGTGGCCGGACGCAACCACCTGCACGGTTTCACCGCCTGCATGCTGGCCTTCAGGGGATGACGGCCCGCCCGGCGGACCGGACGCGAAACCGGCCCACCGGGATGGCGCGAGAGTGTCCCGGCCCTGACCGGGGGTGAATCGCGTTCGGTGCGAGCGGGATGGTCTTTGCGCCGATCGACCAGGGCCTGCTGGTCGAACAGCAGGGTGCGGCCGATCCCGGCGTCCCGGGCCGAACCAGGCCGACCAGGCGATCCGCCGAGCCCGCAAGGACATTCCCCGGCTCACCGGCCTCCCCGCGCAGGCAGCACAGCAGATCCTGAAGCAGTACCACCGGGCGTGGGTCAACCGCTGGGAAGACCGCGCCGAAGCGCCCCGGTTCAGGTCCCGTGCCCGCGCGAAGACGACCAACGACCGGCACATCGTGTTCGGCACCCACCGGGAGTGGGAACGCCGACACCGACGCCGCGAGGAACATCCACCTGGCTGCCCTCGAGGCAGCACGAGAACCCGCGCCGGGAAGCGGCGTGGCAGGACGCGGGGCCCTCCAGCCGTCAGGCGGGGCGGCGAAGCGTCAACCGAAGCGAAAGAAGGCCCGTGGTCGTCCTTGAGCACGAAGCCTCCGCGTTCACGCGGAGGAGACCTCACCGGGTGACCACGACAACCGTCCGCGACATCTTGTCGTGCAGCGCCTGGGAGTTCTCGTCGCCGAGCACGAACAGGCAGGCCACGAAGACGAGGACGTGCCCCAGGCACGGCAGCGAGTGCGGCAGTCCGAACGCCGCGCTGCGCAGGGCGCTCTGCCCCTGCGCCGGGGGCGCGCCGGTGACGCTGACCACCTTGAGCCCGGTCATCATCTTGCCGGGGGTGCGGCTGGCCGCGGCGACGAAGAACCAGTCGTACAGGAAGGCGGCCACTCCCCAGCCGAAGAGGAACAGCAGACCGAGCACGCCGTCGAACGCCCTGGAGGTCTCCTCCATCTCGGGGTAGGCCACGAAGAGGAACAGCAGGATGCCGAAGGTGAGCAGTGACACCAGGATGGTCAGGAGGACGTAGTCGATGACCCGCGCGCCCAGACGGTGCCCGAAACCGGCGAGGGGCAGCCCCAGCACGGGGTGGACGCGGACGCCGGGGGACGGCCGGGGCGGCGGGTAGCCTCCCGCCACCCCGGGGTAGGGGTGGGGGATCCCGTACGGCTGTTGCGGGTTGTGCCAAGGGGAAGTGCTCACCCGAGCATTATCACCGGCAGCGCCGACACGCGCGGCCGCTCGCAGGTCCCGCAGGTCGGCGTTGAACAGCACCTCCGGTCCCACGGCGCCGCCGAAGGTGAGCGCCCCGGGCCGTGGAGCAGCGGGTCCGCCACGAACACGTCGATCAGGAGCGCGACCACGCGCAGTCCCCACACCGTCCCCGGGGACGGCTGCGGGAGGTGCTGGTGGGGGGCGCGGTCCTGGGATTCCACGGTCGGCACGGGGAGAGCCGGAGACGACTGTGGTTCCGCGGTGGCGGCGCGACCACGGTCTCGGAGGATGTTGTCCGTTTCCGGCCCCCGTCCCGTCGGGCCTGACGACGTGGACCCCCGCAACGCGGAAGGGGTGGCTCTCGGCCACCCCTTCCGCGTTGCGTTTCCGGGGTTAGGCTCCGCCTCCGTAAGGTACGGCGTCGATGATCTCCACCGTCGCCTCCCGGCCGTTGGGGAGCTTGTAGGTGGCCTTGTCACCGGCCTTCTTGCCGTTGATGGCCTCGCCCAGCGGTGACTTGGGGGAGTAGACGTCGATCGGGGCTCCGCTCTCCTCGCGGGAGGCCAGGAGGAAGGTGATCTCCTCGTCGTCCCCTTCGAACTTGATCGTCACCGTCATTCCGGGGCTGACCACGCCCTCGCGGTGAGGGGCCTCACCGACGCGGGCGTTGTTCAGGATCGACTGCAGGTGTGCGATACGGGCCTCGATCTTCCCCTGCTCTTCCTTGGCGGCGTGGTAGCCGCCGTTCTCCCTCAGGTCGCCTTCTTCCCGAGCGGCTTCGATCCGATCGGCGATCTCGATGCGACCAGGCCCTGACAAGTACTCCAGCTCTTGGCTGAGCCGGTCGTACGCCTCCTGAGTGAGCCAGGTGACGTTGTCATCACGGGTCTCGGTCACGGGAACTCCCTCGATGGTTCTAGGGACCGCGCCCGGGGGCGCGGCAGATGAAATTACGAGATTAGCACCGAGCTCCCCGAACGGGATGACCATGGAAAACAGCATCTCGGCACGTGTGTCTCCGCTATGCGGGACGTGACATCACGCACCGAGGGCCATGATCCGCTCGGGGGGTCTCGACGCGGCTGCTCCCTCACGGGAGCGGTCGGGAACTACTGGTTGGCTGTTTCGCTTTTGAAAGCTTGTTCCCTGCAGGAGACGACTTGTACCGCCGAAGCTCGACGAACTGTGTTGATCGTCGCCTCCACGTCGCGGAGTCCGCCCTCGACGGTCACCTCGGTGTGCCCGATCTCGACGTGCTGGGCGTCGTAGGCGTTGATCAGACAGAGCGCTCCGTCGCGGCTGTTGGTCTGGAAGGAGATGCGGGCCTCGGTGTCGGAGACGATCTTCCAGGCGACCGTCTGGTGGTGGACCTGGCCCAGCGAGTTGCCGCCGTAGCTGAACAGGGCGATGCCCCAGCCGATCGTGAAGACGACGGCGGCGATGACGCCGAGTACGAAGAAGAACGGCTGGTTGCCCAGGCGTCGCCGCGTGCCCGAAACCGGCCGGGCGGCGGTGGGCGTGGTGTTTTCGGGCTGGGGCGGCATAAGGGAATCTCCGGGAGTGGGACCTACGTTGTCTAAGATATCCCTGCCTCCACAGGCTCACGCTCCGCCCGTGCTGTTTCGCGTCGGGTCAGTGCGGCCGCACGGACCGTGCGGAGCGGCGAACGCCGTCCGACCACGATCACCGAGGGGCTTCCCAATTGTCCGACCGCTTGCGGCTCATGGCCGTGCATGCCCACCCCGACGACGAGTCGAGCAAGGGCGCAGCCACCATGGCGCGCTACGTGAACGAAGGCGCGGAAGTGCTGGTCGTCACCCTCACCGGTGGTGAACGCGGCTCGATCCTCAACCCCGCCATGGACCGCCCCGAGGTCCTGGCCAACATCGGCGAGATCCGCCGCAAGGAGATGGAGGAGGCCCGCCGCATCCTCGGCGTCCGCCAGGAGTTCGCGGGTTTCATCGACTCCGGGCTGCCCGAGGGCGACCCCCCGCCGCCGCTGCCCGAGGGCTGCTTCGCCGTGCAGCCGCTGGAGGTCGCCTCCGAACCACTGGTGCGCATGGTCCGCGAGTTCCGTCCGCACGTCATGCTCACCTACGACGAGCAGGGCGGCTACCCGCACCCCGACCACATCATGTGCCACAAGGTGTCCGTCGAGGCCTTCGACGCCGCCGCCGACCCGACGCGCTACCCCGGCGCCGGAGAGCCGTGGCAGACGCTCAAGCTCTACTACCACGTGTCCTTCCCGCGCGAGCGCTTCGAGGCCATCGCCAAGATCCTCACCGACCGTGGTCTGGAGAACCCGTTCGCCGAGTGGATGGAGCGGATGGAGAAGCGCGACTACCCGCAGTGGGAGATCACCACGCGGGTGAGGTGCGACGACTACTTCGAGACCCGCGACCGCGCCCTCATCGCGCACGCCACCCAGATCGACCCCAACGGCTTCTGGTTCGCCGTCCCCAACGACGTCCAACGTGAGGCGTGGCCCACCGAGGACTTCCACCTGGCCCGTTCGATGGTCGACACCGAACTGCCCGAGGACGACCTCTTCGCGGGCATCCGCGACACGGTGTGAGAATGGAGTCATGAACCTTTCGGCGTTCCAGCTCGCAGACTCCGTGAACGACCTGGCGACCCCGGGCGTTCTCGGATTCGTCGTCATCGCGCTCATCGGCGGGGCGCTGTTCCTGCTCATGCGCTCCATGCGGCGGCACCTGGACACCGCGCGCTCCAACGACTTCGGCGCGGACACCGCCGAGACGTCCGTGTCCGGGGACTCCGCGAAGAGCGAGGACTCTCAGAAGAGTGGGGACGCCGAGCGGGCGGAGTGAGCCGCCCTCCCGGCCGTGCGCGGCCCCGTCCCGACAGGGGACGGGGCCGCGACCGATCTCGGGGGTCCCGGTGGTGTCCCGCGCCCCCGCAGTGGGCAGGGTAGGAGACATGCCCAACCGTCTCGCCCAAGCCACCAGCCCCTACCTGCTGCAGCACGCCGACAACCCGGTGGACTGGTACCCCTGGGGAGAGGAGGCGTTCGCCGAGGCACGACGGCGCGACGTGCCCGTCCTGCTGTCCGTCGGCTACGCCGCCTGCCACTGGTGCCATGTCATGGCGCACGAGTCGTTCGAGGACGAGCAGACCGCGCGCATCATGAACGCCAACTTCGTCAACATCAAGGTCGACCGCGAGGAACGGCCCGACGTGGACACGGTGTACATGGAGGCCACCCAGGCGATGACCGGGCAGGGCGGCTGGCCCATGACCGTCTTCGCCACGCCCGACGGCGCGCCCTTCTACTGCGGCACCTACTTTCCCCGGGAGCACTTCCAGCGGCTGCTGCTGGGCGTGTCCCAGGCGTGGCGCGCCGACCGCGTCGGAGTGATCGACCAGGGCAAACGCGTCGTCGACGCGCTGAGCGCACCCCGCTCCCTCCCCGGCGGCCCGCCGCCGGACGACGCGGCGCTCGCCAGGGCCGTCGAGCTGCTGGCGGCCGACTACGACCAGCTCAACGGCGGCTACGGCAGCGCACCCAAGTTCCCGCCGTCCATGGTCATGGAGTTCCTGCTGCGCCACCACGCCCGCGTCGGCGACGACGCCGGGGCCGACGCCGCGCGCATGGTCCGCCACACCGCCGAGGCGATGGCCCGAGGCGGCATGTACGACCAGCTCGGCGGGGGATTCGCACGCTACTCCGTGGACGCCGCCTGGGTGGTGCCGCACTTCGAGAAGATGCTGTACGACAACGCCCTGCTGCTGCGCTGCTACACCCACCTGTGGCGGCAGACCGGGGACGGCCTGGCCCGCCGGATCGCCCTGGAGACCGCCGACTGGATGGTCGCGGAGCTGCGCACCGACGAGGGCGGTTTCGCCAGCGCGCTGGACGCCGACAGCGAGGGCGAGGAGGGCCGCTACTACGTGTGGACCCGCCCGCAACTGCGGGAGGTCCTGGGCGAGGAGGACGGAGACTGGGCCGCCGACCTGTTCGCCGTCACCGAGGAGGGCACCTTCGAGCACGGCACGTCGGTGCTGCAGTTGCGCGCCGATCCCGACGACCCCCGGCGCTACGCCCGGGTCCGTGACAGCCTGCGCCGGGCGCGCGCCGAACGTGTCCGGCCCGCCCGCGACGACAAGGTGGTCACGGCGTGGAACGGGCTGGCGATCGCCGGTCTCGCGGAGGCCGGAGCCCTGCTGGACCGCCCCGACCTGGTGGATCGCGCCCGTGAGACGGCCCGGCTGCTGGTGGACCGCCACTACGCGGACGGGCGGTTGGTCCGCGCCTCGCGTGACGGGGTCGCGGGGCCGAGCGCGGGTGTGCTGGAGGACTACGCCGACCTCGCCGAAGGGCTGCTCGCCCTGCACGCCGTCACCGGCGAACCGGAGTGGGTGGGGATCTGCGGCGCCCTGCTGGAGACCGTGCTGACCCGCTTCTCCGACGGCTCGGGTGGGTTCTACGACACCGCCGACGACGCCGAGTCCCTGTTCAACCGGCCCCAGGACTTCACCGACAACGCCACCCCCTCGGGGTGGACCGCGGCCGCGGGCGCGCTGCTGAGCTACGCCGCGCTCACCGGTTCCAGCCGGCACCGCGACGCGGCCGAGGCCGCACTCGGAGTGGTCGCCAAGCTCGCGGAGAAGGCGCCCCGGTTCGCGGGGTGGGGACTGGCGGTGGCCGAGGCGTTCCTCGCGGGGCCGCTGGAGATCGCGGTGGTCGGACCGGTGGAGGACCCCGCGACCGGGGAACTCCACCGCACCGCGCTGCTGGCCACCGCTCCGGGGGCCGTGGTGACCAGGGGAGACGGTGTCGACGACGGCGGGATCGGACTGCTGCGGGACCGGTCGCCGGTCGGCGGGCACCCCGCGGCCTACGTGTGCCGCAACTTCACCTGTCGGCTGCCCGTCACCACAGTCGACTCCCTGACCGCCGAACTCGCCGGGGCCCGAACCTGAGGAGGGGAAGGGGGCGCCCTTCCGGAGCAAGCCCCCACGCAGGCTCCGAAAGGGCGCGATCACGGGTGCGCCGCGCGGATAACCTCTCGCCAGCGTGCTCCCTGTCTGATGAGATGCAGGAAACAGCCGAATGGTTTACGGGCGGATACCGTGAATTCCGTCCGTTCGCCACGCGGGTCCGCGGGGTTCGGCGGTGACGAGAGGAGGAGCGCGTGCGGACAGTCAGAGCTGCGGCGTTCCCGCTGGCCGCGGCGGTTCTTGCGGTTCCGGCGTGCGGGTTCGGCGCGCCCTCGCAGGTGCTGCCGGGACTGGCGCATCCGATGGCCTCGGCCGACTCGGGGTTCCACGTCACGGACGAGGACACCCTGCACGACTACAACGGGATCAACCTGGTGCTGCCCGCCGGTTGGCACGTCGACATCGCCGACAACTGTCTCTCCCCGCCCGGTGTCGTCCCCGGTCCGGGCGGCGGCTGTCCGGCCACGGCGCTGCGCATCCGTCCCGACGCGTCCGCGGACGGCATCATCGACTCCGGGGGCGCCGATCTGGAGGACCCGGACAGGTGGCGGCGCCCCTGGGCGTCCTGCCCCCAGGACCCCGGCGTGGGAGAGCAGATCCGGGCCGAGGACGCCGAGATCACCGAGCACGGCGAGTTCGTTCTGGTCAGCGGTGAGCAGGCGGAGTACAGCGAGTGGACGGTCACCTGCACGGGCGGCGGTTCCTTCCGCACCCGCGCCTGGTACGTCGCCGAGGTCGACCTCGAGTTCGACGTCCCCGTCATGCTCGACGACGCCGCGGACGGCTACGACGCGATCGTCCGCTCCACGGACCTGTCCCGCTACAAGCAGATCTCCTGACGGCGCCGCCGCTCACGACGTCAGCCGGGTGCCGTCCAGGATCTCCGCCACGACCAGGGGCTGGTGCTCGGACTGGCGGATCTCCAGGTACAGGGTCTGGTCGCGTTCGCGGTGGTGCAGGGCGGCGACGGTGAACACGCCCTCCGAGGAGCAGTCGGACCACTGCCACACCTCGCCGTTCCAGCGGGCGTTGACGTACCGCTGCCGTTGCGGTTCGCCCTCGCAGGGACCGGAGGAGATCAGCCGCGCCAGGTCCGGCTGCCGGGTGCCGGAGGCGAGCAGCCCGGCGAACAGCCCCGACACCTGCGCGTCGGGGTCGGACCAGGCGGCCACGTCGGTGGCGACCAGCAGTCCCGGTTCGTGGCCGCCGGGCATGCCCAGTTCCCGCGGCGACCATCCGCTGATCTGCATCTGGCGGGCCCACGGGATCGGGACGCGGACGTGCAGCTCGCCGCTGGAGTCGTAGACGTCCACCAGGGGCAGGCTCGGGGAGGCCGCGGCCGCCGTGGTCACCGACAGCACGGCGGCGGCCACCACGGTCGCCGCGCCCAGACGCGCCCAGGCGGTCCGGTGCCGCTGCCACCACGGCACCGCCGACTCCAGGTCGGGGGACATGCGGATCTCCCGGATGCGGTCGGTGAAGGTGGCCGCGTCGGGGGGACGGTCGGCGCGGTTCGGCGACAGCGCCGACATGATCAGTTCGTCGAGGGCGGAGGGCAGGCCCGGACGCAGCCGGCTCGGCGGTATCCGCACCGGCGGGCGCGGCGGGCGTCTGCCGGTCAGCAGTTCGTAGGCGACCGCGCCCAGTGAGTACACGTCGGCGCGCACGTCGATGTCGCCGCCGATGACGCTCTGCTCGGGGGACATGTACCCGGGGGTGCCCGCGGACGCGGTGAACCCGGACGCCTCGTCGATGCTCTTGGCGAATCCCAGGTCGGCCACGAGGACCCGTTCACCGACCGGGCTGGACTGCAGCAGCACGTTCGACGGTTTGATGTCGCGGTGGATGGTGCCGTGCCGGTGCAGCACCGTGACGCCCTGGCCGATCTCGGTGAGCAGGCGCAGCGCCTCGTCCATCGGCAGGGGGCCTTCGGAGGCCCGGTCGGCGACGCTGCCCCGGTCGGCGTAGGTCATCACGAAGTACGGGCGCTCGTCGGGCAGGGTACCGATGTCGTGGACGCGCACCAGCCACTCGGAGTCGGCCTGGCGCAGGATGCGCGCCTCCTCGACGAACCGCTGGTGGATGTCGAGGTTGTGCGCCCAGTTCTCGGCGAGCACCTTGATGGCGACCGGGGTGTCGAGCAGGTCGTCGTGTCCCAACCAGACGGTGGCGAACGAGCCCGACCCCAGCCGCCGTAGGACGCGATAACGCCCGAAACGCTCCGGTTGTGCCACAGATACTGCTTACCACGTTGCGGGTTTCCCGTGAAGCCGACGATGATCCCGGCAACGGAGGGCCGAGACCGCGGAGAACGACCCCGCCTGCCGGGACCGCGGTGGGAGTCCGCCGGAGGGGAACCCGGAACCGGGAGGAACCGTCTCACCCGGCAGGCAGATCTCCGTGAACAGGTTGGCCAACGATCCGTAAAAGTGTGTCAACCTTTTTGGGGAGGTATGCGTGTAACACCAGGACGAGAGCATCGTCAGTGGGGAGTGTCCGCCGTGACCCAAGCAGATCAGTCTTCCGGATCAATACGCCCTGCCTCCGCCCCGGGCGAGGAGGAGTCCCTCGAAACCCTGGCGCTGCGCGCCAGGGAAGGCGACCAGTCCGCGCTCGAAGAGCTCCTGCGCCGTATCCAGCCCGACGTCCTGCGCCGCTGCGCCCGGTTCCTGCCCTACCGGCAGGACGCCGAGGAGGCCTGCCAGGACGCCCTCATGCGGGTGGCCTCCAGCATCCACCGGTTCCGCGGCGACTCGATGTTCACGACCTGGCTCTACACGGTGGTCTCCAACTCCGCGCGGCAGACCTACCGGTCGTTGAAGCGGCGCTCCGCCGAGATGCCCACCGAGGCCGACCGCATGCCGCACCAGAGCGACCCGCGCACCACCAGTGTCATCGCGGGCTCGCGGATCGACCTGCTGGAGGCCCTCGACCAGTTGGAGCGCGACCGGCCCAACCTGGTGGCGCCGCTGGTGCTGCGGGACCTGTGCCAGATGGAGTACGGGGAGATCGCCGCCCAGCTCGACCTGGCGCTGGGCACCGTCAAGTCCCGGATCCACGAGGGCCGCAAGCGGGTGCGCAAGGCACTCGCCGTGAACTAGGCCCTGTTCCGAAAGCCTCCACCGAACAGACCCCGGCGCCCGCTCCGGAGGACCGGATGGTCCCGGACGTCATCCCCGGCCCGATTTCTTGACTACTGTTGGGGACTGACCGTCGGCTTCGAGCCCGTCGAACGATCATGCCCGCGGTGGCGTTCCCGGCCCGCCGACGCGCCGGGAACGCCCGCGGTGCAGCCGGTGCCGTCTCCGCGGCCTCGAACGGAGCAAGCGAGGTATTACCGTCATGGGGCTGTTGCGCATCCCTCTCTACCGGTTGTACGAGCGACGTCTCGAGCGTGCGCTCAGCACGGTCGAGATGCCCAGACACGTGGGGGTCATCCTCGACGGGAACCGCCGGTGGGCCAAGGTCAGCGGGCTGTCCAGCCCGAAGGAGGGACACCGGGCCGGAGCCGAGAAGATCTTCGAACTGCTCGGCTGGTGCGACGAGGTCGGTGTGCAGGTGGTCACCCTGTGGCTGCTGTCCACCGACAACCTCTCCCGGCCCGCGGAGGAGCTGGAGCCGCTGCTGGCCATCATCGAGCAGACCGTCCAGCGGCTCCGGGACGAGGGGCGGCGGGTCAACCCCATGGGTGCCCTCGACCTGCTGCCCGACTCCACGGCCCGGATCATGAAGGAGGCGGGAGCCGTCACGGCGAACAACCCGGGACTGATCGTGAACGTGGCCGTGGGCTACGGGGGGCGGCGGGAGATCGCCGACGCGGTCCGTTCGCTGCTGCTGGCCGAGGCCGCCAAGGGCACCACACTGGAGGAGCTGGCCGAACAGCTCGACATGGACCACATCGCCGAGCACCTCTACACCCGTGGCCAGCCCGACCCCGACCTGTTGATCCGGACGTCGGGGGAGCAGCGCCTGTCCGGTTTCCTGCTGTGGCAGAGCGCCCACTCGGAGTTCTACTTCTGCGAGGTCTTCTGGCCCGCCTTCCGCAAGGTCGACTTCCTGCGCGCGCTGCGCTCCTACAGCGTCCGCCAGCGACGTTTCGGCTCCTGACAGCGCCGTTTCCGGTCACGGACGGGAGACGAAAATAACGGACAGTTCACGAACAGGTTGAACAAAGGCCTTGCTCTTTCAGATGAGCGGGGTACCTTCGATAGCAGGTGGCGGGGTGCGTATCCCTGCCGCTCGGGAGGCCCCGACTCATTGATGCTCCTGGCGACACAGGAAACCATCACGACGGGGGCCGGTCCCGGCCCTCGCGGGGCTGGTCCCGGTCCTTGGATTCCCGTGAGTCTAGGGCGCTTCGCCGCGCCCAGGGGGAGAACGAGTGGCTAGTTCCTCGACCGTCCGCCGTGACCCTGCCCGCCTCAGCTCCACCGCCGAGGAGAGCGCCCGGCGCACCTACGTGCTCGACACCAGTGTCCTTCTCGCGGACCCGATGTCGATCACCCGCTTCGCCGAACACGAGGTGGTTCTGCCGATCGTCGTCATCACCGAACTCGAAAGCAAGCGGCACCACCCGGAGTTGGGCTATTTCGCCCGAGAGGCGCTGCGTAAGCTCGACGACCTGCGGGTCGCCTTCGGCGCTCTCGACTCCCCGGTGGCGGTCAACGACCAGGGTGGCACGCTGCGGGTGGAACTCAACCACAGCGACCCCGAGATCCTTCCGGCCGGGTTCCGGCTGGGGGACAACGACACCCGGATTCTGACCGTGGCGCGCAACCTCGCCGCCGAGGGCGACGACGTGGTGCTGGTCAGCAAGGACCTGCCGCTGCGGATCAAGGCGTCGTCGGTGGGGCTGGCCGCGGACGAGTACCGGGCCGAACTCGCCATCGAGCACGGCTGGACCGGTATGGCGGAGCTCGAGGTCCCGGCGCACCGGATCGAGGAGCTCTTCGCCGACGGCACCGCCGAGATCGACGAGGCGCGGGACCTGCCCTGCCACACGGGTCTGGTACTGCTCTCCGAGCGCGGCAAGGCCCTGGGGCGGGTGCTTCCCGACAAGTCGGTCAAGGTGGTGCGCGGCGACCGCGAGGTGTTCGGACTGCACGGCCGCAGCGCCGAGCAGCGCATCGCCCTGGACCTGCTCACCGACCCCGACGTCGGCATCGTCTCGCTGGGCGGCCGGGCGGGCACCGGCAAGTCCGCGCTGGCGCTGTGCGCCGGTCTGGACGCGGTGCTGGAACGGCGCCAGCACCGCAAGGTCGTGGTGTTCCGGCCGCTGTACGCGGTCGGCGGCCAGGACCTGGGATACCTGCCGGGGACCGAGTACGAGAAGATGACGCCCTGGTCGCAGGCGGTGCACGACACCCTCTCGGCGCTGACCACCCAGGACGTCATCGACGAGGTGGTGGACCGCGGCATGCTGGAGGTGCTGCCGCTCACCCACATCCGGGGCCGTTCCCTGCACGACTCCTTCGTGATCGTGGACGAGGCCCAGTCGCTGGAGCGCGGCGTGCTGCTGACCGTGCTGTCGCGGCTCGGCGAGAACTCCCGGGTGGTCCTCACCCACGACGTCGCGCAGCGCGACAACCTCCGGGTGGGCCGCTACGACGGTGTGGTCGCCGTGATCGAGAAGCTCAAGGGGCATCCGCTGTTCTCGCACATCACGCTGACCCGTTCGGAGCGCTCTCCGATCGCCGCGCTGGTCACCGAGATGCTCGAGGGCTGACCGGGACCCGCGTCGCAACGCCCGGCCGGGATGTCCGGCCGGGCGTTCGCCGTGTCGGGACGCGAATCCCACCGGTGGAGTTGTCGGAAAACGGGCAGACGGAATGTGACTTATGTCACCCCCGGTTCAGGTGTCACGGCCCGGAGATCATGCGGCAAGGTTGATCCTGTTCCCTTACCGCCCCGAGAGCGCGCGTCCCGCATGTGTATGCGGTGACCCCCAGCACGCCGCGCGCGGTGATCTTCGGCGACACGGCGGCCGGTGGTGCACGCCAATCCGCCCGTCGCGGCCACCCCTCACCCGTGGAAGATCCGGGGCATGTTCGAGCGCGTGCGAGACCACCGGGCATGCGACCGTCGAAAGGCCGATCCTTGCTGAAGAACCGGATTTCGCTGCGACTCGCCACCGCGGCGGGGACAGCGGCGCTCACCGTCGCGAGTGCGGCGTTCGGCTTCTCCGCCTTCGCCGACACCGGCGCCCAGACGGACCAGACCGCCTCGGCCGCCATCCTGCCCAACGAGGCGGACACCGACTCCTTCTTCCCCGAGACCGAGGAAGGAATCCCTGCGGGGCAGCTCGAACAGGCCGGAAGCCAGCGCGACCAGGCGGTGAACCAGGCCGTGGCCACGGCCGACGGCACCCTGGAGGAGGAGAAGGAGGAAGAGGAGGAACCGCAGCAGTCCATCCCCAGCGGCGACCCCAGGGGCATCGCCCAGGCCATGCTCGCCGACTACGGGTGGAGCAGCGACCAGTTCGGCTGCCTCGACTCCCTGTGGGAGAAGGAGAGCAACTGGAACCACCTGGCGCAGAACCCCAGCTCCGGCGCGTACGGCATCCCGCAGGCGCTGCCCGGGAGCAAGATGGCCAGCGCCGGGGACGACTGGCAGACCAACCCCGCCACCCAGATCAAGTGGGGTCTGGGCTACATCCAGGGCCGCTACGGCAGCCCGTGCGCGGCCTGGGAGCACTCGCAGAGCGTCGGCTGGTACTGATCACCGCACCGCGACACGGACAACGCGGCGGCGGCCCCGAGGGCGGGGCCGCCGCCGCGCCGCCTTCACCCGGACTACTGCGAGTTGGTCATCGACAGCACGTCGAGTGCCTCGTCCAACTGGGCCTCGGTCAGCCTGCCGTCGGCGACGTACCCGCGCTCGATGACCACCTGCCGGATCGTCTTGCGCTCCGCCAGCGACTGCTTGGCGACCTTGGCGGCCTCCTCGTAGCCGATGTAGCGGTTGAGCGGGGTGACGATCGACGGCGACGACTCCGCGTACTCGCGGCACCGCTCCTCGTTGGCCGTGATCCCGGACACACACCGGTCGGCGAACACCCGGGAGACGTTCGCCAGCAGCCGGATCGACTCCAGCACGTTGCGGGCGATCAGCGGAAGCTGCACGTTCAGCTCGAAGTTACCGGTCGAACCACCGAACGCCACCGCCGCGTCGTTGCCCACCACCTGCGAGGACACCTGCAGCATCGCCTCGCACAGCACCGGGTTGACCTTGCCCGGCATGATCGAGGACCCCGGCTGAAGGTCCGGCAGGAAGACCTCGGTCAGCCCCGTGCGCGGACCCGACCCCATCCACCGGATGTCGTTGGCGATCTTGCAGAAGCTCACCGCGATCGTGCGCAGCTGGCCGGACAGCTCCACCAGACCGTCGCGTGCCCCCTGCGCCTCGAAGTGGTCGCGCGCCTCGGTCAGCGGCAGCCCCGTGGTCCGCGCGATCTCCGCGATCACCTTCGCCGAGAAGCCCTCGGGCGTGTTGATGCCGGTGCCCACGGCCGTGCCGCCCAGCGGCAGCTCCGCCACGCGGGGCAGTGCGGCCTCCAGCCGCTCGACGCCGTAGCGCACCTGCGCGGCGTAACCGCCGAACTCCTGCCCCAGGGTGACCGGGGTGGCGTCCATCAGGTGGGTGCGGCCGCTCTTGACCACCGTGGCGAACTCCGACGCCTTCGCCGACAGCGCCGCCTCCAGGTGCCTCAGCGCCGGAATCAGGTCGTTGACCAGCGCGGAGGTCGCCGCGATGTGGATCGAGGACGGAAAGACGTCGTTGGACGACTGCGACGCGTTGACGTGGTCGTTGGGGTGGACCGGCTCACCCAGGCGCTCGGTGGCCAGCGTCGCGACGACCTCGTTGGTGTTCATGTTGCTGGACGTGCCCGAACCGGTCTGGAACACGTCCACCGGGAAGTGGTCGTTCCACCGCCCCGCGGCGACCTCCAGGGCGGCCTCGCGGATCGCCTCGGCCATGTCGGCCTTGATCACGCCCAGTTCGGCGTTGACCGTGGCGGCGGCGGCCTTGATGTGGCCCAGCGCGGCGATGTGCGCCCCCTCCAGGCCCTGCCCCGAGATGGGGAAGTTCTCGACCGCGCGCTGGGTCTGCGCCCGCCACTTGGCGTCGACGGGAACCTTGACCTCGCCCATCGAGTCGTGCTCGACGCGGAATTCAGTCATCGTGAAAGACACCTCCAGGACAATCCTCAGACCAAAGACTGCCAGATCCGCACGTGAGCCCCCTGCCCAGCCCTCCCGCAGCACGGGCGGGGCGCCGCCGCACCCCGCTATTCCAGCTCACGCGGTCGGCGGCGGCCGCGCCCCAGCCACCTGCGGCCCCTGGGCGCGCTGACCCGCAGCGAACCGAACAGCGAGAACCCGTCGACCTCCAGAACCGGGGCGTCACGCAGCGGGGAGGGGCGGACGGAGGCGGTCCGCCTGCCGAGGAAGGACCAGCCGCGCACCCGGACCTCCAACCCCTCGGGCACCCGGATGACGATCCGCCCGAAAACGGTGGAGGCGGTCATCTCCACCCGGTCCCGTGTCAGGAGCGCGTCGCGCAGGTCCACCTCGGCGGTGCCGAAGAGCGAGAGCACGAGCTGGCGCGCGGGCACCACCCAGCGTCCGGTGCGCCGGTCGTTGCCGAACAGCGCGGAGACGGGCGTGACGTCCAACCGCAGCGGCTGGGCGTCGGGCGGCAGCAGGTCGGCGGTGATGCCCACGAGGTCGCCGAGCCTGCGCGCCGCGTGGACACGGTCGCTGCGCTCCTGGAACTCCTCCAGGTCCAGACGGCCGTCCTCGACCGCCTCGCGCAGCACCGCCAGCACACGTTCCCGGTCGGCGTCGGAGGCGCGCAGCCGCTCCGGGGGAGGTCCCTCAATCACCTAATACCCTCCGAGGAAGCCCCGGCCTTCAGGCCGGGGAGGAATCGGAACCCTGCGGAGCAGGGCAGGGAAGGACGAGTCGCCCCGAGGGCGATCCGTTGTCTCCGTCCACGGTGGCGAGGAACCCCCCAAGCAGGTGGACGGTCTCGGAGTCGAGAGACCCACCGAAGTTCCCCGCGAGGACGACGACGGCATGCCGAGCGGCCGGCGCCACCAGGACGGTCCTGACCGAAATGGGCCGCGAGCACGGGCGGAACATCCACCTCGTGCATCCCGCGCACACCACCATGGACCGCGCACGGTGCGGAGCGAGAGCCAAGCACGCACTCCCCCTTTCAGAACGTACCTACACCTGCGCGCGTGCGCAGCCGCGTCCCCCAGGGACAAGAACTCCGCGCACGTGATGCTGGTCCGGGCTGGTCTCATCCCGGCTGGTGCTGAAGGCCTGAGACCCCTGGGGACGCTGTCCCCCGGGGGCAGCCTGAGCCGGGAATCCCCTCCCTTCAGGGATGGGAGGATGCCAAACCGTCAACGGTACTTCCCGACACCACCACGGCCGCGGAAAAACATTAGGAGCGCCGGAGAACGCCGAACTACGGTAGGTCCATGACTCCGTCGCCACAGCCCGACCAGTCCACCCTCAACCCGTGGGAACCCGCTCCGCGGCCGGCGATCTCCCTGCGCGGAGTCGTCAAGCGCTTCGGCGACATCACCGCGGTGGACGGCCTCGACCTCGACATTCCCGAAGGCACCGTCCTGGGGCTGCTCGGACCGAACGGCGCGGGCAAGTCCACCACGATGCGCATGCTCACCGCGCAGAGCCGCGCCGACGCCGGCGAGATCAGCATCCTGGGCCACCCCGTCCCCAAGGAGTCGAAGTGGGCGCGCTCCCTCATGGGAGTGGTGCCCCAGCACGACAACCTCGACGAGGAACTCACCGTCGAGGAGAACCTGCGCAGCTTCACCTACCTGTACCGGGTGCCGCGCCGGGAGCGCGCCGCCGCGGTGGAACGGGCGCTGCGGATCGCCCATCTGGAGCACCGGCGCGACGCGTTCACCGAGAAACTGTCCGGAGGCATGCGCCGCCGCCTGCTCATCGCCCGCGGTCTGGTGCACCGGCCCCGCGTGGTGCTGCTCGACGAGCCGACGGTCGGTCTGGACCCCCAGGTCCGCCAGGAACTGTGGGGACTGATCACCGCGCTGCGCGACGAGGGAGTCACGGTCCTGATGTCCACCCACTACATCGAGGAGGCCGAACGGCTCTCCGACGAGGTCGCGCTCATGGCCGGGGGGAGGATCGTCAGACGCGGCGTCCCCGCCGACCTGATCACCGAGTACGCGGGGAAGACGGTCGAGGAGTACGCGGTGGGGCTCGACGGCGTCGAGGAGCTGGAGAACGTCGTGCACGCCGCCGGATTCACCACCCGCCGCACCGGATCGGCGCTGTCGGTGCTGCGCGCCGAGGACCTGCCCGACTCGCTGCGCGACCGGCTCGGCAGCGGCATGCGCCGCGCCAGCAACCTGGAGGACGTGTTCGTGACACTGACGGGGGAGAAAGTCGAATGACGGAGACCGAGGACACGACGGTGCAGCGCACCGCCGACCCGCGCACCCGGCCGGGGGGCTTCGAGTTCACCCCGATCGCCGGGGTGCTGGCCCGGGAGTGGGCGCTGTACCGGCGCACCTGGGCGCCCATCACCTTCTCCGCGATCGTCGAGCCGGTGCTGTACCTGCTCGCCTTCGGCATGGGGATGGGCGCGCTCGTCGGCAGCATCGGCGGCTACGACTACATCGAGTTCCTCGGCACCGGCATCGTGGCGATGGCGGTGCTGTTCTCGTCCATGTTCCCGGGGCTGATCAACACGTTCGTACGCCGCCGGTTCCAGCACTCCTACGAGGGGGTGCTGGCTGCACCGGTCGACGTGCGCGAACTGGTCACCGGCGAGGCGCTGTGGATCGCGTTGAAGGCGGGCGTCTACGGCTGCGCCCCGCTGCTGGTGGCGATCGGGTTCGGACTGGAACCCACCTGGGCGATGCTGCTCGTCCCGTTCGTCGGCGTGCTCACCGGATTCGGGTTCGCGCTGCTCGGCATCCTGCTGTCGGCGGTCATCCCGTCCATCCGCATGGTGGACTACGTCATCTCCGGACTCATCACCCCGCTGTTCCTGGTCGCCGGGACGTTCTTCCCGATCGACCAGCTACCGGAGTGGGCGCAGGCGGCGGCCCTGGTCAACCCGCTCTACCACTGCGTGCAACTCGTCCGCGGCACCGCCTTCGGCATCGGCGTCCTGCCCGCCCTGGGACACCTCGCGGTGATCGCCGTGTTCGCCGCGGCCGTGTGGGGCCTGGCGGTCTACCGCATGCACCGCCGCCTCATCGACTGACCCGTACCGGAAGATACAGCGGAGCCCCGGAGCCCGGAAGCGCGACGTCGCCCTGACGTGCCGCGTCCGGACCCGGGGCTCCTTTCCGTGTCCGCCCGGGCGGACACGGGCGGCCTACGCGGGGCTGGGCACCCAGCGCAGGACGGCCGACACCGAACCGGCCTCGTGGAACCGCAGGGCGCCGCCCAGGCCGCCCCACTGCTCGGGGTAGGCGTCCTCCTCCATCTCGGCCACGGCCCGCAGGTCCATGTAGAGCGCCAGGTGCGACTCCTCCAGGCCGGTCATCGTCTGCCGGAACACCGGGTCGTCACCGAGCCGTCCCGTTCCGGCGGTCCCCATGGAGACCACCGTGGTGTCGCCGTCGGCGGTGACCGTGGGGGTGGGGCCGTAGGAGTAGCCCGACGGAGCCATGAGATCGCTCCACAGTTGGTTGTCCGCACCGGTCAGACGCAGGTCGAAGGACACGTCGCCGGAGCCGAAGAAGTCGGAGCTCTCCAGGTCGGTGATGCCCATGGCGGTCTTGGTGCCCAGGATCTTGTGGAAGTCTGCGGGCAGCCGGATTCCCAGCTCCCGCAGCAGCGCGTCGGTGTCCTCGTAGTCGGGGACGGACTCGATGCTCTCGCGGTTGGCCTCCCAGACCGCCTGGGCCACGCCGTCCAGTCCGTCGCCGCCGAAGGCGACGACGGAGTTGTCCGGCAGGTCGTGCAGCGCGGTGATGCCGCCCGGGGGAACGGAGTCGGCGAACAGGACGGTGCCGTCGACACCCGCGTTGAAGACCTTGGTCTCGAACTCCAGGTACTCGCTCTCCACCCGCACGACCGCGGCGAACCGGCCGGTGACCTCGCCGATCTCGGAGAGGTCCTCGAGGCCGACCTCCGACGCGGCCGTCTCGCTCCGCGCCAGCGCGCCGTAGTCGGTCCACAGCGCGGCGACACCGTCACCGATGTCGGCGATGTCGGCGGAGAAGGTCTCGTCGTCCTCCAGCGTGCCGTGCTGCTCGACCTGGGTGTGCAGGTCGTTGAGCGCGGTCTGGGAGTCGCTGAGCAGCGCGAAGTCGTCGGAGACCTCGAAGAAGAGGGTGTCGTCCTCGGCCTGGATACGGGTCAGCGTCTCCTCGGCGAGGTCCTCGTCCTCCACGGCGACGGCGGCGGCGAACAGGAGCTCCTGCCCGGCGCCCTCCCACACGGCGACCCCGAAGCGCTGACCCAGCCAGGGCTCGACCTCCGACGCGTAGTCGAGGTTGAGGTCCGGGTACATCTCCTCGAACAGTTCCTGGCCGAAGTCGTCCTCGGCGCTGCCGAGGTCGTCCTTGACGGTCTCGGGAAGCCGTTCGTAGAACTGGGCGTAGGACGCCCACTGGCCGCCGGTGGGTTTGAGGTCCACCTTGGCGAACGCCAGGGAGGAGCCGGGCAGCACCGACTCGGGCTGCGGTCCGCCGAACAGGTTGCTCACCAGTGCCGTCGACGCCCACACACCGCCGCCGACCAGGGCGATCGCCACGACGATGGAGACGGGGATCAGCCAGACCGGTTTCCTGCCGGGCGGCGGCCCGGGTGGCCCGCCGTACATCGGCTGTCCCGGCGGCGGTTGTCCGGGACCGCCCGGCCCGTACGGCTGAGCCAGGGGCTGGCCCATGGGCGGGCCCTGGGGGGCGGCGTAACCGGGACCGGTCGGCTGTCCGGGAGGTGCTCCCTGAGGCTGTCCCTGGGGGTGGTATCCCGGACCGGGGGGCTGTCCCGGTGGCGGCTGCTGCCCCCACCGGGGCGGTTGGTTGTGCGGGTCGGGGTAGGACATCGGACCTCCGGACGAGCGGGGGGAGTCTCACGGTTTTTCCGGTCGTCTATGACTACCGGAGGGGTGTGACAGTTCCTCCCGATACGGCTTCGTGCCCGAAAAGTGACCGGACCCCGCCATGATGGCCGGATCCGGTCAGAGCCGTCCGCGGGTTCGCCGGTCAGTTGGCGGCCGAGAAGTCGACGCCGCTGTAGGTGGCCAGCTTGCTGAGCTGGTGCTCACTGGTCACGCGGCGGATGGTGCCGCTGCGTCCGCGCATGACCAGGGACTCGGTGGTGGCGCCGCCGTCGGCGTAGCGGACCCCGCCGAGCAGCTCCCCTCCGGTGATGCCGGTCGCGGCGAAGAAGACGTCCTCGGAGGAGACCAGGTCGTCGGTGGTCAGCACCCGCGCCAGGTCGTGCCCCGAAGCCTCGACCCTGCGCCGCTCCTCGTCGTTGCTCGGCCACAGACGCCCCTGGATCACACCGCCCAGGCACTTGATGGCGCACGCGGCGATGATGCCCTCGGGGGTGCCGCCGATGCCCAGCAGCAGGTCGACGCCGGTTCCGGCGCGCGCGGCCATGATCGCCCCGGCCACGTCGCCGTCGGTGATGAACTTGATGCGGGCGCCGGTCCGGCGGACCTCGTGCACCAGTCGCTCGTGCCGGGGCCGGTCCAGGATGACCACCGTGATGTCCTGCGGGCTGCCGCCCTTGGCCTTGGCCACCGCGCGGACGTTGTCGGCGACGGGGGCGTTGATGTCGACCACGTTCGCCGCGGCCGGACCGGTGACCAGTTTCTCCATGTAGAACACGGCGGACGGGTCGAACATGGAGCCGCGCGGGCTCACCGCGATCACCGACACCGCGTTGGGCATTCCCATCGCGGTCAGCCGGGTGCCGTCGACCGGGTCCACGGCGACGTCGCACTCGGCGCCGTTGCCGTCGCCGACCTGTTCGCCGTTGTACAGCATGGGGGCGTTGTCCTTCTCACCCTCCCCGATGACCACCGTGCCCTTCATCGACACGGTGCTGATCAGGTGGCGCATTCCTCGGACGGCGGCGCCGTCCGCCCCGTTCTTGTCGCCACGGCCCACCCAGCGCGCGGCGGCCAGCGCCGCGGCCTCGGTGACCCGTACCAGTTCCAGGGCCAGGTTGCGGTCGGGAGCGTCGTGCGGGATCGGTACCGGAGCATTCGCAGTGGTCATGACAGGCCCTTTCCGAATCGGTTCTTCCGCCCGAAGGTGCGGAGAACGCGCCGATTCTCTCAGCTTCGTCGGCCGCTGGGTCGTGCGGGACCCGCTGGCGTACTCTCTTCAACACTAGGCGAGCCCTTCGCACGCGATTGGGGACGATTGGGTTGACTGTGGAGAAGGTGGAAAAGCCGGTGCGCGTCTCGGCCCGGGGAGCAGCCACACGCACCGCGCTGCTGAAGGCCGCATCGCACGTGTTCCGCACGGTCGGCTTCGACAAGGCCGGGGTCAGCGAGGTCGTCGCCTACGCCGGAGCCAGCGTCGGGAGTCTGTACCATCACTTCACCGGTAAGGCGGATCTCTACCTGGCGCTGTACGAGGAGTTCCAGCAGCGCCAGCAGGACCGGACGCACCAGGCGGTCGCCCGGGCGCGGGCGCGGGGGGAGAACAGCCCCCACCGGCTCATGAACATCGCCGCACGCGCCTACCTGGAGGGGTGCATCGAGGAGCGCGAGACCACCCGGCTCTTCTACAGCGGTGACAGCCCTCCCGGATTCGAGGCGCTCATGCGCGAGCAGCTGCGGGAGTGGACCGGCCGCAACGCCGCCCTGTTCCGCAAGGCCGACGAGCCGGTGGACGAGGCGCTGCTGCTGATCGTCAGCGGGTCGATCTCGCTCGCGGCGACCGAGGTCATCAACCGCGAGGACCTCGACGACGCCCGCGGGTTCGCCGACGCGGTGGTGGAGCGGCTGAACAGCCTGACACCCCGGTCGGAGTGAGCCGCGACCATCGGGCAAGCTGGAGGCGACAGAACCGGAAACGCGGTGACGGGGTGGGAAGAACCGCATGAGCAGTGGTGGTCGCCGAACCGACAGCACCTTTCTCGGCTACGCGATCGTGCTGGGCGCGATCGCTCTGGTGGTGCTGGTGATGACACTGGTGGTGGACGCGCGCAGGGAGGAGCGCATCCCCACCGTCGACTACACCGCCGACGCGCTCACGCTCGGCGAGATCGCGCCGTACCGGGCGTACGCGCCCGAGGGACTGCCCGAGGGGTGGACGCCGACCAGTTCGCGGCTGGAGACCGGCGGCGCGCTGCCGGGTGGGGAACCGACCGAGCCGGTCCGGTGGACGCTGGGGTTCGCCACCCCCGAGGACCGGCACGCGGCCTTCCACATCAGCGACGCCGACCCGGAGGAGTTCATCGCCGAGGTCAGCATGGACGGGGAGCCCGACGGCGAGTCCACGGTGGACGGCCAGGTCTGGGAGCGCCGGTACAACGAGACCGAGGGTGAGCGCTCCCTGGTGCTGCGCACCGACGACGCCACCCTCGTGGTCAGCGGCGGCGCGTCCTACGAGGAGTTGGAGACGCTCGCGGGGGCACTGGAGCCGCAGACACCCCCGCAGAGGTGAAATCCTCGGTATGAGGGGCTGGGGTCTGCATTCCGACACCGTGCGGCGTCGGCGGCGTGAATCGGCCCCGGCTCGTGGTCACACGTCTCCGACCGACAAGGAGCATCCCCCATGCCGTGGTCCGTCAACGGCGAGATCGAGTTCGGGCCGATCGCGCTCACGCTGACCATCGCGCTGCTGGCGGCCACGATCGTGGTGGAGCCGCTGGCGGGACGGCGATCGTTCGCGAGGCTGCGCGCGGCCGCGGACCACGACCCCGGCGCGCTCATCCGCTACAGCCGCGAATCACTCGTCGCGTCCGCGGTCCTGCTCGTGGCGGACATCGCGGTACTGGCCACCGCGGTGTCGCTGCCCACCGCCGCGGTCGGGCTGGCACTGGTCGAACCCGAGGCCGTGGTCCGGGGCGTCCGGTCACTCGTCACGGTGACCGCTGAAGGACCGCAGGACGTCAGCTGGCTGGGGTATGCCGTCCTGTTCGTGATGTTGCTGGTCACAGTGCTGGGCCTCGTGGTCTTCCTGTCGGCCAGGGTGGCGGTGGTCCGGACCCAGCGCAGGGACGGCCTGCCCTACCACCTGTCGCCCGAAGCCGCGAAGCTGCCCGAGGCCTCCCGCCGACTCCTGCGGATCGTGATGCCCGTGACCGCCGCCCAACGCAGGTGGGTGGCAGCAGCGGCGGCAGCCGACGAGGCGGAGACCGTCCTGCGGTTCTACGGGATCTTCCTCGCCCTGCTGATCGGTGTGGTCGGAATGGGTCCCGTGGGGAGCTGGGCCGTGGTGACGACGCTGTCCCTGCTGCGTTCCCTCGTGACCGTCGGCCAGTGGCGGCCGGCGTGCGAGTACGCCTTCATGCACGCCGTGGCCGCGGCGCTGTACCTGTTCTTCCTGCCCGGCAGCCTCCTGGTGCCGCTCCTGGTGACCGCCCACAACAGTGTGATCAAGGCCCTGACCCCCGTCACCGGACAGCGGGAACGAGGAGTCATGGAGGTGCTGCCCGACACCGAGGAACCCCGGTAGCGGCGGGAACGGTCAGAACGGGGCGTCGCCGTCCCCGTCGTCCGGGGAGTCCTCGGCCAGGGCGGCGGCGAGCTTGGCGCGGGCGCCCTCCAGCCACGCCTCGCACGTCTTCGCCAGCTCCTCGCCGCGCTCCCACAGCGCCAGGGACTCCTTGAGGGTCAACCCGCCCGACTCCAGGCGGCGCACCACCGTGTTCAGCTCCTCGCGCGCCTCCTCGTAGCTCAGCTCCGGTTCGGCCGCCGTGTTCTCACCCATCATTCCCCCTCGTCGTCGCTTCTGTCCTTGGCGATCGCGGTCAGTCCGTCCTCGGCGAACCGCAACCGCAACTCCTCACCCGGCGCCACGTCGGCCGCCGAGCGCACCACCGTGCCGTCGGCGCGCCGCACGATCGCGTATCCCCGCGCCAGCGTCGTGGCCGGGGACAGCGCGTGCAGCCGGGCGCGGGTGTGCGCCAGGCCGTCGCCCGCCCGGTCCAGGGCCGCGGTCAGGGCGCGGCGGCCCCGGTCGCGCAGTCCCAGGACCTGCTCGACCTGCCGGTCCAGCTCCCGCACGGGACTGGCCAGCACCGGCCGGGACCGCACTCCCGCCAGCCACGCCTCCTCGCGGGCGATGCCGCCCCGCAGCACCCGGCGCGCCCGGTCCCGCAACTGGTGGACGAGCTGCAACTGCTCGCCCACGTCGGGCACGACCTTCTTCGCGGCGTCGGTGGGGGTGGAGGCGCGCAGGTCGGCCACGTAGTCCAGCAGCGGGGTGTCCTGCTCGTGCCCGATCGCGCTCACCACCGGGGTGCGCGTGGCCGCGACCGCGCGCACCAGCGCCTCGTCGGAGAACGGCAGCAGGTCCTCCAGGGAGCCGCCGCCGCGCGCGACGATGATGACGTCGATCTCCGCGCGCGCGTCCAACTCCTCCAGCGCGGCCAGCACCTCGCCCACCGCGCGGTCGCCCTGCACCGCGACCTCGCGCACCTCGAACCGCACCGCGGGCCAGCGTCGGCGCGCGTTCTCCAGCACGTCGCGCTCCGCGGCGGAGTCGCGCCCGCAGACCAGGCCGACCACGCCGGGCAGGAACGGCAGCCGCCGCTTGCGGGACTCGGCGAACAGGCCCTCGGCGGACAGGGTCTGCCGCAGCCGTTCCAGCCGGGCCAGCAGTTCCCCCAGACCGACGTGGCGGATCTCCAGGGCCTGCAGCGCGAAGGTGCCGCGCGGCACGTAGAAGTCGGGTCGGGCGTGGACGACCACCCGGGCGCCCGGCTCGAGGGCGGGCGCCGCGGCCTGCAGTACCCGGATCGGGCAGGTCACCCGGGCCGACACGTTCGCCACCGGATCGCGCAGGGTGATGTAGGCCATGCCGCCGCGCCGGTTCAGTTCCGCGATCTGCCCCTCGACCCAGATGCGGCCGAGCCGTCCGATCCAGCCGCCGACGGCCTGCAGGACGACGCGTACCGGTTGCGGGGACTCGGGGGAACTCTCCATACCCATGTGCCGAGCCTAGACGCAGCCACCGACATCGGCGCGGGACCGCGGGCTCAGACCCCCCACGTCTTGGCGACGCGGACCGCCACCTCCACCGCCTGCAGGCGTCCCGCCTGGGCCGCGCGGGCGCGCCCGGCCGGGTTCAGCGGATCGCGGCCGAACGCGGCCCTGGCCTCCGTGCTCGGGGTGACCAGCGCGCCGCGTGCGCCTTCGGGTAGGCCCGCCGGCTCCGGTCCGGGGCAAAGCAGCGGACCGGCGCCCGCGGTGGGCGCCAGCACCACCACCCGCTCGTGTCCGGCGGCCAGGTCCGCGTTGGTCGCGGACCGCACGCTCGCGTCGATGTACCACCGGCCGTCGATGTCCACCGGCGGCCACAACCCGGGGACCGCGCTGCTCGCCGCAACCGCCCGCACCAGGTCGACCCCGTCGTTCCGGGAGAACGTCCGCAGCGTGCCGGACCGCGCGTCCACCGCCGTGAGCACCAGGTTGTGCTCGGGCCAGGCGTGCGCGGGCAGCCGGGAGGCGATGACCCGCTCCCGCACCGCCTGGGAGAACCGCGCGGAGGAGGCCGCGACCAGTCCGGCGCGGGCCCGCCCCGCCTCCGGGGAGCGCGCCGTCAGCAGCGCGCCCGCCACCCGCACCGCGGCCGACCACCGCGGCCGGGCCGCGATCTCGGCGTCCGCCGGCGCGAGCTGCCGCTCGTACAGTTCGTCGAGTTCGATCCCCGAGGTGAGCTGCGCCCCCGCCGAGGCGCCCGCCGAGGTACCCAGCACCAGGTCGGCGTCCCGCAGGTCCACGCCCATGTCCCGCAGACCCGCGAGGATCCCGATTTCCCAGGCGAGCCCGGCGATGCCGCCGCCACCCAGCACGAGCGCCTTGCCCATGGGAGAGCACCCCTCCGATCAGAGTCCCGCTCACATCGGTCCAACGATACGAGCACAGGGTCGGCCCGCAGGAGGGCCGCCGGGAGCGGGCCGCGCCCCGCGGCGGCCGGTGGACATGACGGAACCGGAACCGGACGGCCCGACGTCCGACCCCGGTCCACTGCCGTCACCCCGTGTCGACGACCGCTACTCGGTGGACTGCGCCTCCAGCTTCGCCACCCGGTTGTCGAACATGCGCACGAACTCGGGGCGGTTGGCGTGGGCGGCCTCGTAGGCGCGCAGCTGCCGGACCTGGTCGATGGTGAGCTTGCGCAGTCGGGCGCGCACCGAAGGCAGCGTCAGGGAGTCGTAGTTGGGCAGCGGCGCCTCCTCGGGGGCCTCCGCGGACTCCTCGGGGGCCTTCTCGGCAGGCTGCTCAGCGGCCCTGGTCTCCTCGACCGCCTCGGTGAACGCCGAGGTGGGCGCCGCCACGGTCTTGGCCTCGGCGACATCCAGGGTCTCGGCGATCTCCGCCCTCTCCTCCGGGGACAGCGGTTCGTCGCCGCCGGACTCGGGTTCGGCCCCGGTCTCCGCGGCGCTGTCCCCCCCGCCCCTGGCGGTTTCGGGGGCCTGCTCGGGAGCCCCGGCGGCCTCGGGCGCCTTGGACGTCTCCAGCGGTTTGCCGGGCTCGGGCGGCTGGGTGGTGGGACGCTGCTCGCCGGAGGAGACCGCCTCGGTGGCGAACTCCGCGGCGGCGTCGGCGTCGGCGGTCTCGGCGGGCGTCGTCTCGGTGACGTCACCCTCGGCGCGCGTGGCCGGGGCGTCGGCGGCGGCCATGTCCTCGGGTTTGCTGGAGACCACGGGACGGGTGGACCTGCCGA
Organism: Thermobifida halotolerans; assembly: GCF_003574835.2. Taxonomy (NCBI): domain Bacteria; kingdom Bacillati; phylum Actinomycetota; class Actinomycetes; order Streptosporangiales; family Nocardiopsidaceae; genus Thermobifida; species Thermobifida halotolerans. The sequence continues at coordinate 5,246,602 of NZ_CP063196.1, forward strand.
AGAGGCGCTTGAAAGCGTCGCTGATCTTACTTGCCAGGGAGGGCTTGGACATGGGACTCGGAGGCTCCTGAACGTTCACGGTCAAAACGGTGCGGGCACATCCGACGGGGCCTTGAAGGACGCTGTCGGGACGGCGGCGGTGTGTTGTGGTTGCGCAGATAGCCAGAATAAGGGAGTTTCACTCGTCACAGCAGGACGGCGAGGGGGAATTCGCCAGGTCGGAACCGGCGTGAGTTCCCCGTGTTATCCCCGGATCGCCGGTGCCTCGGGTGGTTCCCGCGGCGGACGCGGCCCGTAGGATGGTGGACATGACTGCGACGAACCGCCGCCGTGTCCTCCTCGCCAAACCCCGCGGCTACTGCGCCGGGGTCGACCGCGCCGTCATCACGGTCGAGAAGGCCCTCGAACAGTACGGGGCGCCCATCTACGTCCGCAAGCAGATCGTGCACAACACGCATGTGGTGCGCACGCTGGAGGAGCGCGGCGTCGTCTTCGTCGAGGAGACCTCCGAGGTGCCCGAGGGCGCCACCGTCGTCTTCTCCGCGCACGGGGTCTCCCCCCAGGTGCACCAGGAGGCGGCCGAACGCGGCCTCAAGACCATCGACGCCGCCTGCCCGCTGGTCACCAAGGTGCACAAGGAGGCGCAGCGCTTCGCCTCCGAGGACCTCGACATCATCCTGATCGGGCACACCGGCCACGAGGAGGTCGAGGGCACCAGCGGCCACGCCCCCGAGCACATCCGGATCGTCGACGGCCCCGAGGAGGTCGCCGACATCGAGGTCCGCAACCCCGACCGGGTGGCCTGGCTGTCGCAGACGACGCTGTCGGTGGACGAGACCAACGCCACCGTCCAGGCGCTGCGCGAGCGGTTCCCCAACCTCATCGACCCGCCCAGCGACGACATCTGCTACGCCACCTCCAACCGCCAGGCCGCGGTCAAGGAGATCGCCCCGCGGTGCGACCTGTTCGTCGTGGTCGGCTCGGCGAACTCCTCCAACTCGGTCCGCCTGGTCGAGGTCGCCCGCGACGCCGGGGCCCGCGCCTCCTACCTGGTCGACAACGCCACCCTTCTCAAGGAGGAGTGGCTGGAGGGCGTCACCACCGTCGGAGTCAGCAGCGGCGCCTCGGTGCCCGAGATCCTGGTGCGCGAACTGCTCGACCGGTTGGCCTCCCACGGCTTCGACGACGTCGAGGAGGTCGAGACCGAACGGGAGAAGCTCACCTTCGCCCTCCCCAAGGAACTGCGCTCCCGGCGGGCCAAGGACGACGGTTCCCTGGTCGGCAGGTCGCTTCCGGTCTCCCCGGCCTGACCTCTCAGGGGCCGCGGCGGAGCCGACGGGGGTGGCGGCCGTTCAACTCGTCGCCCAACTCCCGCACGTTGCGCAGCAGACCGCGGACCAGGGTGATCACCAGCAGCAGAGCGGTTCCGCCGAACAACCAGGGGGCGACGTCGGCGAGTCGGGCGCCCACGCCGATCGCCACCCCGCGCACGAAACCGTCGCCTCCCGCGGTCAGCAGGCATTCGGCGGCCAGCACGCCGCCGAAGTAGGCCAGCGGCGGGCTCACACTCAACGCCAGCAGGTCGCTGGGGCGCACGGTCAGGGCGGTCAGGGCACAGGCGGTCACGAAGCCGACCCCGTTCACCACGTGGTGTTCGACGGCGCTGGCCGCCAGCGCCGAGACGAAGCTGACCAGCACGACGCACACGATCGCGCCACGCGCGGTGAGCCGAAGCGGCGGTCCGACCGAGCGGGAGGACGCGCCGTTGCGGTGCCGGGGCGCCGAAGCGGACCGGCGCGGCATACGGGAGCCGCGCGTGTCCCGTCCAGCCATCACCGCGACTCCCCTCGCATCGCCCCTGGTAGTCAGTGTCTCACTTCGGGTGAGGTGTCCCGTTCCTCTTCGCCTGCCGTGTCGCCGACTCCGGCCGCGGAACCACCGTCCGGCGTCGCACCGTACAGCCCGCCGGGCGCGTGCGGCGTACCGGCCCGGCCCTCACGGGCGGCGTCGAGCAGTTCCGCCGCGGTCAGGGGCCGGGTCTGCTCCCGCACCCCCTGCGGCGCGTCCAGGTCGCCGTCCACCAGTCCCAGTTCCCCGAACCGGCGTGCCGTCACCAGCACCCGGTTCTCCAGCGAGCCCACGGTCTGGTTGTAGGCCGTGACCGCCCGGGACAGCGCCCTGCCGAGGCCGTCCATGTGACCGCCGAGCGTGGCGAGCCGCGTGTGCAACTGCTTACCCAGTTCGAACACCTGCCGTGCGTTGCGGCTCAGCGCCTCCTGCTGCCACGCGTACTGGGCGGTGCGCAGCAGCGACACGAGCGTGGTGGGCGTGGCGATGTGCACCCGCCGGGACATGGCGTACTCCAGCAGTTCGGGGTCGTGCTCCAGCGCCGGGGCGAGGAACGCCTCCCCCGGGATGAACAGCACGACGAACTCGGGAGCGGGGGCGAACGCCGCCCAGTACGTCTTGGCGGCCAACCGGTCCACGTGCGTGCGGACGTGCCGGGCGTGCGCGGTGAGCCGGGCCGCCCGCACGTCGGGGGAGTCGCTCTCCACCGCCTCCAGGTAGGCGGCGAGCGGCACCTTGGAGTCCACGACGATGTTCTTGCCGCCCGCCAGCCGCACCACCATGTCGGGACGGCGCGCGCCGTCGTCGGTCACGGCCGTGGCCTGCTCCTCGAAGTCGCAGAAGGCCGCCATCCCGGCCAGTTCGGCGACACGGCGCAGCTGCAACTCCCCCCACCGGCCGCGGGCCTCCGGCCTGCGCAGCGCGGTCACCAGGGCGTTGGTCTGGTCGCGCAGCCGGTCGGAGCCCTGCCGCACCATCTCGACCTGTTGGGCGAGTTCGGCGTGGGCGGCGCGGCGTCCCGCGTCCACCTCCCGCAACTGCTCCTCGACCCGTGCCAGCGTCTCCCTGAGCGGAGCGACCAGATGCTCGATCGCCTCGCGGCGGCGGTCCAGGTCGTTCTCGGCCGCGAGGTGCACCGCCTTGAGCCGCCCCTCGGCCAGTTCCAGGAAACGCCGGTTCGCGCCGTCCAGGGCCAGCGCCGACAGCGACCGGAACCGCTCCTCCAGTCGCTCGTCGGCGTGCGCGGCCCGCTCCTCGGCGGCCTGGGCGCGCGCCCGTGCCTCGGCGTCGCGCGACCGCGCCAGCGCCCAGCCCAGGGCCGTGCCCACGCCCACCCCCACCAGTAGTGCGAGGATCACAGAAAACCCGTCCATGGTCGGCCATGCTCTCAGGCCCGACGCGGCAGGGGGTCCCTGCCGCACGCGGGACACCGGTGGCGGTCCGGCGCCCGCGGGGCCCGCGGCGGGCCGCAGACCAGCACGGGGGTGCTCGGCGACGATCTAGACTCGATTGTCGTGAGTCTGTCTATCGGGATCGTCGGCCTGCCGAACGTCGGCAAGTCCACGCTGTTCAACGCACTGACCAAGAACGACGCTCTGGCCGCGAACTACCCGTTCGCCACCATCGAGCCCAACATCGGTGTGGTCGGTGTCCCCGACCCGCGCCTGGACACCCTGGCCGAGATCTTCGGTTCGGCCAGGACCGTTCCGGCCACCGTCACCTTCGTGGACATCGCCGGAATCGTCCGGGGCGCCTCCGAGGGGGAGGGCCTGGGCAACAAGTTCCTGGCCAACATTCGCGAGAGCGACGCGATCTGCCAGGTCATCCGGGTGTTCGAGGACCCCGACGTGACCCACGTCGAGGGGGGCATCGACGCCGCGCGCGACATCGAGACCATCAACACCGAGCTGATCCTCGCCGACCTGCAGACCCTGGAGAAGGCGCTGCCGCGGCTGGCCAAGGAGGCCCGCACCAACGCCAAGGACAAGGAGAAGCAGCTGGTCCTGGCCGCGGCCGAGGGGGCGCGCAAGATCCTCGACGAGGGGCGGACCCTGTTCGCGGGCGCCCGCGACGCCGGACTCGACGTCGCGGTGCTGCGTGAGCTGAACCTGCTCACCGTCAAGCCGTTCCTCTACGTGTTCAACGTGGACCTGGAGGAGTTCGCCGACGAGACGCTGCGCGCCAAGCTGGCCGACCTGGTGGCCCCGGCCGAGGCGATCTTCCTGGACGCCAAGATCGAGGCGGAGCTCATCGAGCTCGACGACGCCGAGGCGGCCGAGCTGCTGGAGTCGATGGGGCAGACCGAGTCCGGCCTGGCGCAGCTCGCCCGTGTCGGGTTCGACACACTGGGCTTGCAGACCTACCTGACGGCGGGGCCCAAGGAGGCGCGCGCCTGGACCATCCGGAAGGGCGCCACCGCCCCCGAGGCGGCCGGGGTCATCCACACCGACTTCCAGCGCGGCTTCATCAAGGCCGAGGTCGTCTCCTACGACGACCTGGTCGAGGCGGGATCCATGCAGGCCGCCAGGGCCGCGGGCAAGGTCCGCATGGAGGGCAAGGACTACGTGATGGCCGACGGCGACGTCGTGGAGTTCCGCTTCAACGTCTGACACGGGCCCGGACCCGGAGCGCACCGCGGACGCGGCGTCCGGGGACCGTGGACGCGGCGGAGCCCCGGCCCGCGCTCCCCGGCCACGGGCCGGGCCCGGGAACGCCCCGTCACGGAGCGGGACCGCTTCGGGGCGCATCGTGACCAGCGGAACCGGCCCGGTCCGAACCCCAGTGTGACCAGACGCCACATTTTTCTATCCGCACCGACATTTCCCCCTTTCCGGGCTATCCGGAAATAACGCTGTGACCTCGTCTAATCTCCTCATGGGGTAAAACATTGACCCGGTCGTGCCGCTTTCTCGCGTCGCGGCTTCGGGTAGAGATATCGGATTGGGGAGAAAACACCATCCGGTAATGCGGCCGTAGATCCCAAGTCATGCCGCACCATGGAAGATGGGACAGACAGACGGACGGAAGAACCGGCGCCCCCCAGGTGGGGGACGCCCGTGTGGATGGAGGCGCGATGGCTGGCAGGTCGGCCGTTGGGCGCGGGGGCGTCATCGACGAGGACGCCCCCGGCGCGGCGGATGAGGCCTTCGACGCCGCTCCCGCCCGCGGCGGGGGGCGGCCCCGCGCCGGATCGGGCGGGCGCTGGTGGGTGTGGGTCGGCCGCGCCGTGCTGTGGGCGTTCATCATCGTGGTGATCTTCAACGGCGTCTGGCTGACGCTGCGCGAGAACTTCTTCCCCCCAACGGTCCAGCAACCGGTCGAGACCGAGGGCGTCGAGTTCCCCGAGACCGCGGCGGCCTCCCTGGCGGTGCGGTTCGCCGAGGTCTACCTCAACGCCGACCCCGCCGACGCCGAGCAACGCGCCGACGCCCTCGCCGAGTTCGTCCCCGAGGGCCGCGCCACGGCGTTCGACCTGCCCGGCGCGGAGCTGTCCGCCACCGGCATCGAGGTGCTCGTCGTCGACGTCAAGGACGAGCACAACGCGCTGGTGCGACTGGCCGCCGACATCAACGGCGAACCCATGACCCTGGACGTCCCCGTCTACGCCGACCAGGGCGGCACCGCGCTGGTGGTGTCGGGCCGCCCCGCGCTGCTGGCCGCCCCGGACAAGGCCACCCTCCCCGACACCTCCTTCGAGACCGACTCCGACGCCCGGGCCGAACTGGAACCGATCCTCAGGGGGTTCTTCGAGGCCTACGCGCAGAACCACGAGCACCTCGACCGCTACCTCGAGTCGGGAGCCGACATCGCCGCGCTCCCCGACGGAGTCCTGCAGTTCGGATCGGTCACCGAGGTCAGGGTGCCCGCCGCGGCCCAGGGCACCCAGGAGGACGTGCGCGTCGCCCAGGTCACCGTGGTGTGGCGGGTCCCCGGGGGCGACGAGCCCGCCGAACTCACCCAGAGCTACGACGTCACCGTCGTCAGAAGCGGCGGGTCCTGGTACGTGCGCGACATCCAGGGTGCGCTCAACTCGTTCGGGTGACCGGCGCGCCACAATGGTCGCGACCAGCCCAGCCACCAGTCAAGGAGAGGCAAGGACCATGCAGGACAGAACCCAGAACACGGAGGAGGCCGGCTAGATGCTTCCCCTCCTCACCGGCTTCGTCGCCGACGCGGCGTCCCCCGTGCTGCACCTTGCCGCCGAGGTGACCGACAGCCCCAACACCACCGGGCTCGCCGACTGGCTCCGCGGGTTCTTCGGTCCGCTCTTCCTCGTGATCGTGTCGATCGTCGCGATCTTCTTCCTCTTCACGAGGGAGATCACGCGGTTCGCGCAGTTCATCATCCTCGCGATCTTCATCGGGATCGTGTTCTACGTCCCGGGGATCATCGAAGTCCTCGCCGTCGCCATCGCGCGGGCCATGGGCGTGAACACCGAGTAGGGAGGCCGGGGACGTGGATCTGCCCACATACACCAGGATCTGGCGTATCGAGAAGCGGTTGTACAAGCTGTACGACTTCCGGCTGCCGTACCCGGTCTCGCTCGTCACCATCGGTGTCTTCGTGGGCACGACCGTCGTCTGGTGCCTGCTGATGAGCCTGGTGGGAGTGCCCTTCGCTCCCCCCGTCGGCCACGTGCTGTGGCTGGTCCCCCCCGGGGTGATCACGTTCCTGGCGACCCGCCCGGTCATCGAGGGCAAGAGCCTCACCGGGCTGCTGCGCTCCCAACTCGTCTACGGCGCCGAGGCGAGGGTCTACACCCGGCTCGCCCCCCAACGCGAGCCGGAGCGGATCGTCGTCTCGGCGCTGGTGTGGCGCCGCGACCCGGCCGCCGGGCCGCTGCCGACCCCCGGCGGCAGGACGGCCCGGCGAAGGGAGCGGCAGCGCGACGCCCGCCCCGACACCGCCGCCGAACCCGTCACCGAGTCCACGGCCGCCGAGGAGGCGGTCGCGCCCGCCGACGTGGCCGCCCCCGAACCGGCCGCGCCGCGACGTCCTCGGGAAACCGTCCGGACCGCGGGGAAGCAGCGGGGAACCGGGCCCTCGCTGTCCCGGCGCGTGCTCAACTACTTCGGGTTCGGACTGGAGCCGGACCGGTCCGCCGACACGGAGACAGTCTCCCCTCCCACCCCCCGGCGCCCGGAGCCGAGAACGCCCGCCACCCGGCGGACGGAACTGGCCCCCACCAGGAGCCGGGACGACGCACCGAGCCCTTCTTTCCTGTCGGGACGCGACGTGGGAGACACCGCAGCGCAGACACACGAGGACGAGGACTGGTATGCCGCTCTCGGCATGGCCTCGGGCCTGACGCCGTGGCCGCCGGACGAGAAGACGTCCGGAGCCGACCGTCCCGCCGAACCGGAGGAGCCGGACGACGGGGAGTCGCAACGCAGAGCGGCCGAGGAACGCGCCGCGGCACGCCGCCGGGCCGAGGAGATCATGTCCGCACCCGAACCGGAAGCGCCGGCCGAGTCCGCCCCCGCCTCCGCAGCGGCCGAGGAACCGGAGGCCGCGCGGGCCGCGTCCCCCGCCGACATCCCCACCCAGCCGTCCAGGGCCGAGGACTTCATGGACAGTGACGCCGAGCGCGCCCACCAGCGAGCCGGACGCCGACTGCGCGGCCGTGCCCAGGGGCGGACGATCGCCCGGCGGAGGGAGCAGGACCGCGCCGAGACCGCGGTCGAGACCGAGCAGTCCCCGCAGTCCCCCAGCCGGGCCGGGCACGGCCACGGCACGGCCCTGCCCGCCACCCCGGAGGAGGCGCGCGAGGAACGCGAACTCTCCCGACCGCGCCCCCGACCGCACGCCGCCCCCTGGGACCTGCCTCCGGTGGCGCGCACCACCGGCACCGGGGTGCCCGAGCCGAGCCCGTCCACCGCGTCGTCCCCGTGGGACGAGATCCGCGACGCCGCTCCTCCGGCCGCGACGGAGACCGCCGGGACCGCAGAGCGGGAGACCGAGGAGGTCCCGGCCGCCCCGGTCGACGACACGGCCGCAACCGTCGGGGGCGACAGCCCGGAGGAGAGCCGGGAGACCGGTGCCGCCGACACCGGTGACGCGGAGGAGCCCTCCGCCCGGGCGGAGGGCGCAGGGGCCGCGGACGGCGGGAGTCCGGCGGAGCCCGCCCCGCGGGAGATCACCTCCCTCGCCGACCGGATCCGCGCGGGCCGGACGAGCCGGATGGGCAAACCGCCGCTGGAACTGGACCACGGCACCGGCGAGCACGACAGCTTCACCGACGTCACCCGGCACCGGTCCACCGAGGGAACCGCGCAGGAGGAGCCCCCCGCGTCCTCCGCTTCCGCGTCACCCGAGGCCGAGCAGTCCGCGACCACACGGGCCGCGGAGCCGGACGTCCCGGCCGAGACCCCGCGCAAGCCCCACTGGGAACTCGACCACGGGACCGGCGCGTGGGAGCAGATCGCCGCCGCCCGCGAACAGGAGGCCGCCGAACCGGCGCGCCCCGAACCGGAACCGGAACGGCCGGAACCGGCCGCTCCCGCCGCGGCCCGGCGCAAACCGCCGCTGGAACTGGACCACGGCACCGGCGAGCACGACAGCTTCACCGACGTCACCCGGCACCGGCGCACCGAGGAGGAACTGGCCGCCATCGAACAGGCCGCGCTGCGCCGACGCGCTTTGGACGGCGAGCGGACCAACACCCCCGAACCGGACGACGGCCCCGCCGCCGGGACGGAGCGGACCGACCCGCCCCGCCCGTCGAACCGACTCGCCCGAGGAGTGCGTTCGGCGGGCAGCACCCCCGACACGGCCGACGGCACCGACAGCCCCGACCGCGGACCGGCCGCAGCCGAACCGGAACGCTCCACCGAACCGGAATCCGAACGCGGCCTGCTCACCCGGTTCGTCGACAACGCCCGCAGGGTCGGCGGGATGCTCACCCCCGCCCGGGGAACCACCGGTCGGGAACGGGGCCACGACGGACCGGACCGGGAGGTCCCCGCCGACAAACCCGACCTGCAACTCGACCACGGCACCGGCGAACAGCAACTGTTCTCCGACTCCACCACGCCCGGCCGCGGCAGCACCCCGCCGGCCACCGCGCCCGACGACCGCGAGACCGCCGCACACACCGAGGACTCGCCCAGCGGCGGTACCCGAGGCTGGCGGCGCCTGGCCCGCGTGGTCACCGGAGGCAACTCCGCCAACTCCAGACCCCAACTCCCACCCGCCGAACTGGAGCGCCTGCGCACCCCCCTCGACGGGTCCCGCGGCCTCGTCGTCCTCGGCTGCACCGGCGGCGCGGGCCAGACCGTCACCACGCTCATGCTCGGCCACACCCTGGCCGCCTACCGCGACGACCGCGTGGTCGCCGTCGACATCAACCCCGGCCCCGAGAGCCTGTCCCGGCGCGTCCGCACCGAGACCCCCGAGACCCTCACCTCGCTGCTGGCCAACACCGACGCCCTGCACGTCTACTCCAGCCTGCGCGGCTACACCTCGCAGACCCCCAGTGGCCTGGAGGTCGTGGCCACCCTGGACGACCCGTACGTGCAGACCCTCGACGACCGCGACTACGCCACCCTCACCGCGACACTGCGACGGCACTACACGATCACCCTGCTCGACCCGGCCGCCACCGGAGTGGCCCGCGCCCTGCCGGTGGTCGACGGACTCGTCCTGGTGGCGCCCGCCAGCTCTGACGCGGCCCGCTCGGTGGCGTTGACCTTCGAGTGGCTCGACGGCCACGGCTACGCCGACCTGCGCTCCCGGGCGATCGTGGTCATCAACGGCGTCAGCAGGCGCAGCCTCGCCGACGTGGACGCGGCCGAACAGGTCGCCCGAGGCAACTGCCGCGCCATCGTCCGCGTCCCCTGGGACGACCACATCGCCGCCACCCAGTCCGTCATCGAGGTCAGGGCGCTGCGCCAGACCACGCGCCGCGCCTACGCCGCACTGTCGGCGGTGGTGGCCGCGAACCTCGCCGCCCACGCCACGTCGGAGGCGAAGCGGTGACCCCCGTCCCGTTCCCCCGCCCCACACCCGCGCAGGAGGAGAGCCGATGAACGTCAGCAGACGCGCCAGCAGGCTGGCGGTCCGCTACTTCGACGATCGCGTGCTGCTCAGCGACACCGAAGCCTGGGCCTACTTCCGCCTGCCCACGATCTCCTACGAGTTCTCCACCCCCGAGGAACGCGAGGCCCTCGCCACCAACATCACGATCGCGCTCGCCGCGATCCGCATGAACGACGCCGAGGTGCACCTGCGCGTCGCCCACCGCACCTACCCGGCCGCGGAGTGGGCGACCCGGCTCGACACCACCTCCGACTCCGGCCCGGGCTGGTACGACTACCTCGACGAGATGTACCGGCACGTGTGGGCCAAGGACTTCTGGACCAAGGAGGTCTACCTGGGGGTGCGCCTGGGGCAGCGCGGAGTGCGCGCCCAGCTCTCCCAGGGCGTGTTCGCGCAGCTGTTCGGCGTCTACCAGCGCACCGAACAGGTCCTCGGCATGGAGGACCACGCCATCGACGACCGCGAGATCGCCCGCTGGACCGACCACGCCGAGCGCCTGGGCCGGGCACTGGCGGCCAGTTCCCTGCACGCCCGCCATGCCCACGCCTCCGAACTGGCCTGGCTGCTGCGGCACGCCGTCACCAGCACCGCCGAAGAACCCCGGGAGTCCGCCGCGGGGCGCCGCCGCTGGGGCCGCGGCGAGATCGAGGCGCTCGTCGACGGGGTCATCCACAACGGCCGCTCCCACCTGCGCCTGGAGCAGCCCGGCGGCGAGGCGTACGTGTCGTACCTGTCGTTCTCCCGCTTCCCCGACCTCATGCCGTTCCCCGACGGCGAACCGTGGCTGCACTACGCCGACGCGCTGCCGTTCCCCGTCGAGGCGTCGCTGCGCATGAAACTGGTGCCGCCCGCCAAGGCCAGCAAGGACGTCTCCCGCCGCCTCGCGCACGCCCGCGACATGCAGGCCCACATGAGCGAGGCCGGAGCCGAACCCGACATCGCCCTGGTCGAGCAGATCAGCGCCGCGCGCATGCTGGAGCACGGCATCACCAAGGAGCGGCTGCCGTTCGTGTACGGCTGGTACCGGCTGATGGTGGCCGCGCCCACCGAGAACCTGCTGGTGCAGCGGGTCGAGGCGGTGGTCGAGCACTACCGCGACATGGGCATCGACATCACCCAGTCCACCGGCGACCAGTTCTCACTGTTCTGCGAGTCGCTGCCGGGCGACCGGCTGCGCCTGGAGGCGTACGTGCAGCGCCAGCCGCTGCGCACCCTCGCGGGCGGCATGCCCACCGCCACCGTGGACCTGGGCGACCGCCGCGACACCAGCGGCGCGGGCTGGATCGGCCCCTACATCGGCGAGACGATGGGGCGGGCGCGCTCCGTCGTGCACTTCGACCCGATGGTCGCCGCCGCCCGCAACCGGCCCACCGCCATCGCCATCACCGGCGAGCCCGGCGGCGGCAAGACCACGCTGGCGCTGCTGCTCATCTACCAGTTGGCGCTGCGCGGGGTCACGGTCGCGGCCATCGACCCGAAGGGCGACGCCGAGTCCCTGGTGCGGCTGCTGCAGCGGCGCGGCCGCAAGGCGCGGATCATGTCGCTGGAGTCGGCGCAGGCCGGACTGCTCGACCCGTTCGGGTTCGGCGACGACCTGCCGACGAAGAAGACGATGGCCACCGAGACGCTGCGGCTGCTGCTGCCCCGCATGAGCGAGGAACGCGAGTCGGCGATGATCCAGGCGGTGGCGGCGGTGGCGAACCAGCCGCAGCCCAGCCTCGGCAAGGTCGTCACCCACCTGGAGTCCTCCGACGACGCGGCGTCGCGCAACCTCGGCGCGGTGCTGCGGTCCATGTCGGAGATGCGACTGGCCAGCCTGTGCTTCGACCCGCAGGGCGACACCCAGGTCGACACCGAGGGGTGGACCACCGTGTTCACGCTCGGCGGGCTGACCCTGCCCGACTCCGCGATCCACCGCGACGACTACAGCTACGAGCAGCGGCTCAGCGTGGCGCTGCTCTACCTGGTCAGCCAGTTCGCGCGCCGCCTGATGAACGGCCTGGACCGGCGACTGCCGAAGGCGATCTTCCTCGACGAGGCGTGGGCGGTCACCTCCACGCCGGAGGGCGCCAAACTGGTGCCCGAGGTGTCGCGCATGGGCCGGTCCCGCAACACCGCACTCATCCTGGTCAGCCAGAACGCCGGTGACCTGCTCAACGAACAGGTGACCAACTGCCTTTCCAGTGTCTTCGCCTTCCGCTCCACCGAGCGGGTCGAGGTGCGCGACGTGATGGCACTGCTCGGAATCGAGCCGTCAGAAGAGCACATTGCCGCGTTGCGCAACCTCGGGAACGGGGAATGCATCTTCCGGGATCTCGACGGGCGAGCCGGGCGTATCGCCGTCGACCTTGTTTCGGAGGAGTTGCTTCGGTGGCTCGACACCAACCCGACACGGCGAAAACCCCAGGTTGAGGAGGACGGCGCTTTGGTGGGCAGCACCGCGCGGGACATTCGGGAGCCGCTGTCATGACGTTTCTGGGCCGGGTGCGGCGAATCGACTGGCGGCGGACCGCGTTTCTGGTCACGTTCCTACTGGCTTTTCTGCTTGTCCCTGTCGGATCGGTTCAGGCCGCGGTTCCGGGGTGCGAGGGAGAACCGGCCCCCCAACCGGAGGCGGCGGGTTCGGGAGCGGACGGACTGCTGGTGCCGCCGAGGTCGCAGTCGTCCATCGTCGGATCGCCGGACGGCCTTCCACCCGACGCGAGTATTTACGGTCAGTACGGAACCGCCGGACAGCAGTGGCACACCATTCGTGAATCGTGCGTGGACAAACTGAGTTCCAGCGCGGTCGCCACGCTGAGCAACACCGCCTGGGACCTGTCCAAGACCATCAACCAGTCCACCATCACGGTCTACCAGGCCGCCACCTCCGACGGGTTGCTCGACAGCTTCAACGACGTGGTTGTCAGTGTCATCGCAGAGCTCCGCGAAGGGATCTGGCGTCCGCTCCTGCCGACGGTCGTCATCCTGGGAGCCATCTGGCTCGGCTGGTACGGACTCATCCGCAAACGGGTCACCCTGACCATCGAAAGTTCCGTGTGGATGGTGCTCGCCGCCACTCTGGGAATCTGGATACTTGTCAACCCGGCGCAGATCATGGGATATGCCAGCACAGTGGTCAACGCTGGCGGGAACCTAGTCAACAGCTCTATATCAAGAGTTTCGGTCCCAGGAGCTTCCGGGACATGCCCGGCTGGCGCACCTGAGATAGAGAGAGCGGAATGGGAAAGCGAGAATGATTTCGCGGTCCGCAGGAATTCTCAAATGCTGTGGTCGGGGCTAGTCTGTAGGCCGTGGATTGCCGGTGTCTTCGGATCTGGGGAAGTGGCAGAAAGTGCTGCCGCGTTTCATGGTATGAGTCTCCTTGAGGCGCAAGGTGTCAGCAGGATTGAGCAGAAGCAGATAAGTGATGGGGAAATAAATCCTGTTGAATTAATTCAAGACAAACAGGAGAATTACCAAGAGATTGCTTCAAGCGTCGAAGAATCTTATCCCGGCGTCTATCCGCTTTTTGAAGGTAGTCAGCAAGGAAGTCGATTGGGTGTAGCAACCCTTGCGCTTTTCTCTGCGATATTCGCTGGTGGATTGATTCTTGCTGGATCCGTGGCACTAATCGTCCTGAAGATCGGCTTCTTGCTTCTGCTTCTGCTGTCTCCGGTTTTCTTGCTGATCGGCATTCACCCTGGGTATGGACGCACAGTCCTGATCCGTTGGGTGGAGATGCTGCTGGGCCTGCTACTCAAACAGATTTTCGTGGTCCTGCTCATTGCGCTGCTGGTCATGTGCTATGGCCTGGTAATGGCTTCCGGTCTGGGCTGGGGTCTCCAGATGATCCTGCTGGCTCTGTTCACCGTGGCCCTGTTCATCTACCGCAGGCCGTTTGCGAACCTCTTCGCCTCGGTGAACGCCAACACCTTCACCTCGCGCATGGTCAGCGACGCGGTCAACAGTCGGGTGCTGGAGGCCAGCGCCAACGTGCTTCCGCCGGTCGCCTACATGAAGGCGCAGAAGTGGGGACTCAACCGGGCGCCGCAACTCGCCGCAGGGGCTGCTGCGATCCCGGCCGGAGCCGCCGCAACGGCGGGTGCGGCCGAGACCGCCGACACGGTGCGCGGCGACGCCGCGACGGAGACCGGGGGCGAGGCGGACACCGCCGCCGAGAGCGGAGGGCGCGCCCGGGCCCGGGGCACGGCCGGTTACGGCCGGGCCAAGGGCGGGGCGGCTCCGCCGCCGCTGAACCTTGACGGTGCCTCCGGCGCGGCCCGGCCCGGTGCCGCCCCGCAGCGGGACTCCTCCCAGGCACCTCGGCTCAACACGGCCTCCGCGGCCGCCGGTGGCGGACTCTTCGAGGGAACGGGAGGTGGTGAGCGGAGCGGCAGCATCCCGCCGCGTCCCTCCGGCGGATACACCGGAGTCGGAGACACCGGGTGGAGCTCGGTGTTCGGCACCGGTTCCTCCGGCAACGCCAGACGTGCCGAGGCGCCCCCGCGCAGCGGCGGGGACGCCGCACCGCCGAGGCCGGACTCCGCCGCTTCGGGAACGGGTCTGTTCGGCGGACGGACGGAGACCCCGCCGCAGGGCAGCACGCTGCCCCGGCCCTCCCGCTGGGCTGGCTCCGGCACCCGGGGTGAGAAGAAGCGGACTCCGCCTCCGTCCCGGCCCGCCCCGCCCCCCGCGCCGAGCGAACGGGGTGGGGGAGACGGCGGGACCTGGCTGACCGGATCGAACAAGAACAGCGACGCACCGGTCAGTCCATTCTGGGCGGGGGAGTCCGCGCGCCGCGATCGCAAGCGGGACGTCCCCTTCTGGTTGGACGACGACTGACCCGACATGTGAGGACAGCGGGGCCGCCCCGGCCCCGCCCCACCATCCCCGACCCCCGGACCAGATCCCACAGCCCAGCAGGAAGCCCCCATGCCCAAGCCACTCTCCGACGGTGCGCAGCGTCTTGTCTTCGGCGTCCTGATCGTGCTCCTCGTCTCCTTCGGCATCTACTGGAGCGTGAGCACCCCCGGCACGTCGGATCCGGAACCGAAGGATCGGACAGCCGAGGAGAACGGCGGCGGCACGATGGTGGAGGACGGCTCCGACGGACCCGCCGTCCCCATCCCCACGACGGCGGCCGAGGACATGACGCTCGCCGACTGGCTCCCCTTCGCCGAGGAGGAGTTCGTCGCGGCGGCGGTCGTCGCGCAGGCCTTCGCCACCGACTACGGCACCGTCGACTATTCCGAATCCCCCGAGGAGTACTACGAGCGGCTGGGGCGGTACGCCACCGAGGACTACGCTCGGACCCTCGCACAGAGTTCCGGGGCCGAGGCGCTGTGGGGAGAACGCGCGGAGCAGGAGGCGGTGTCCACCGGCCGGGCCGACGTGCGGTCGGTCCGCGACTTCGACGACGAGTCCATCGTCTTCGTTCTCAGGGTGCAGTCGATCACCGAGGGAAACGACGGCGAGACCCAGAACCTCGGCGACTTCGCCGTCACCATGGTCAGGGAGGGCGGGGAGTGGCGGGTCTACGACTTCCAGCCCGCTGACGCGGGCAACCTGGGGGGTGGCTGATGCTCAGGATGTTCGTCCGCGTCCCTCCGTCCGATGACGGCAACTGCGCCACCCAACTCGGCATCGGGGTCGGAGTGCTCGTCGCGGGTGTGGTGGGTATCGCGGTGATCGTCATCCCGCTGGCCACCACGGTCAATCAGAGCGCCGCCAATCTCACCGCCGGTGGACTGGACTGCACCACCGAGACCGAGCAGGTGGCGGCCTCCGGATACGCCGAGGACTCCATTCCGGAGAACTACCTGGAGCTCTACCGGGAGGTTGGCGAGGAGAAGGGCGTCCCCTGGAACGTTCTTGCCGGAATCGGCCAGGTGGAGAGCCACCACGGCCGCTGGGAGGGGCCGGGTATCACCGAGGGCCACAACGACTGGGGTGCGGCCGGGCCGATGCAGTTCGGCGCGCTGGACGGATCGGCGGCGGGCAACAGTTGGGGCGGTGAACCGATCATGCCGGTCGAGGACCGCCCCGAGGAGGGATACGGCCAGGACGGCAACGGCGACGGCATCGTGAGCGTGTACGACCCGGCGGACGCCATCCCGGCCGCGGCCGACTACCTGCTCGCCCACGGCGCCGAGGACGACCTCCGGCAGGCGATCTACGCCTACAACCACGCCTGGTGGTACGTGGAGGACGTCCTGGGCTGGGCGGAGAAGTACGCCGACGGCGACTACACCGCCGGTGCCTCGGTCACCACGGCGGTCAACTGCACCCTGGACGCGGACGGCGAAATCATCGGGACCGCACCGGACGACCTCACCCAGGCGGTGGTGGACTGGGCGCTGGCCCAGCGCGGCAAACCCTACGTGTGGGGCGGCACCGGACCGAACGGCTTCGACTGCTCGGGGCTGATGATGCGGGCCTACGGGAGCATCGGCGTGACGATTCCCCGCGTCTCCCAGGACCAGTGGAACTTCGGCCCCCGGATCGAGAAGGGCCAGGAACAGCCGGGGGACCTGGTCTTCTTCGACGTACAGCGCGCCGGGGAACCACCGGGGCCGGGACACGTGGGCATGGTCATCGGCGACGGGCTGATGGTCGAGGCGTGGTGCACCAACTGCGGACCGATCGCGGTACGCGAGTACGACAGCCCGAACAGGTCAGCGATCATGGGATTCACCCGGCCACTGGAAGCGCCGGAAGCCAAAGCACAACTGGAGAACCGATGACAGAGAAACAAGGGCTTCATGGGGTGAAGGCATTCTTTGTGGTCGTTTCTTCTGGACTTATTGCTGGGTTTCTGGTAGTTGCAATTGTTACTTCTTTTGCTCGAACGATTCTTTTTGCGGTAGAGGAAGGTGCTGCTTCTGCGGAGCAGGGGCAAGTTCTTGTGCAACAGACTGGAGAAGCTCACGAATCAATCCCTCCGGAAGGGCTTGATATATGCGAGCTTACGATACAGACCGTATCCGGGGTCTCCTTGCGTCCGAGCGGAGAATCTGATAGTCCTCCAGAGGAGTCAACTGAAGACGGAGTTTGGTCTTCTTCTGATAGTTGCTCCTGGGAGCTGGTTCCTGAATATGGTGTTTCGGTTCCTTGGAATTTTTACCTAAACTACAAGATGGTTCTGGGGAGTCCGGAAGGCGAGTCTGGGGTAGAGATTTCGAGGGCGGATTTTCTGGAATTCCTGGAGTCTTCACCGTCGCTTCTGGGTGAAGTCATCAGCGAGGGGCAAGGGGAGGGGGTTGACGAGTCGTACTATTTCTATGGGGCTGCTGATGATGATCCCAGGGTGACTCGTTACGTGTTTGTTGGGCGTGTCAAGAGCACGTCCTATCAGATAATTTTTGATGACATCAACTCTGGGAGTTCTGGAGAGAGGGTTCCCCTCTCGGCGTTCCAAAACGAAGCCGAAAAGATTAATTCAAGAATGGCGATAGATCTTGCCGTCTGGGTTCCTGACTAAAAGCGGCTCCAGGTATTCCAGGGAACCGAGTGAGACGATTTTCAATGCCGCCGAACAGTAGACCGTGCCGTCGCCGCATAGCGGACGCTGGATCGGTGCAGGCCACCCCACAACCCACACCGGTCCCATCGACTATCCCTCCGAGAGCTACAGAGCAGCCCGCCGCCACGGTCGGGGAAGTGTTCGACCTCCGCGCAGCCATTCGTCCAGTGCGGTGAACGCCAGGTCTGCGGCGTTCCAGGCGCGTTCGCGCAACGCCTCCGACAGCGCGTCGTAGAGTGTGTCGGCGTGGTCGGCCTCCCAGAATCGGTCCGACATCCCCACCTCGTTCGGTTCCTCGTCGATGTGTGCGTTCGCGGCGACCCAGCGCGCCCCCTCGGCCAGATCGTGGGTGTCGGGGCCGGGGCCGTGGCCGAGGGCGGAGACCAGCCAGGTGTTGTCCAGGGCGCGGGTGACGTAGCCGAGTGTGCGTCCCCGGGAGTCGGAGACGACGTAGTGCGCCGGAGTGCCGTCGGGGGTCTCGGCGGACAGTTCCGGAACCGGGTTGACCTCGTAGTCCCGCATCAGCAAGCCTCCGTCCACCCCAGCGGCAGGTCCGTTCCCGGACCGGACCGGGCCGCGCTGGCGCGCGCACGTTCCCGCTGTTCGTGGGCGATGAGGTAGGGCCGGACCAGGGTCGCCTGCGGGGGCTCCTCCGAGGCGGCGCGCGGGGTCCAGGCGAGGTCGGGGCCGTGCGGGACGGCGGTGGCGGTCAGCACCCGCGTCGTGTAGGGCCGGACCCGCGAGGCGGTGGCCCGCACGGTAGGCGGGGCGGGCGGACGGTTGTCCGAGTGCCGGACTTGAGTGGGCCTCTCCACCCGCTCTCCCCGGGGCGCTCGGTGCAACCCACGGGACGGACGGATCATGCGCAGCGCAACAGCGCACACGCCGAGTAGAGTTCTCATGTCAGCGCTCCCAGGAAGCGTTGGCCGTGCTCCCGGACCGTGCCAGCGGTCGCGGGAGTCCTTTGTTCGTAACCTTACCTTGACCGTGTCATGCCCTGCCATGCCATGACACGAACTGAGTCTCTTTTCCTTGGACTGGCATTGTCTGGTTATGGACCAGACGCCTATCCCCGACGGATACGGGCCAGACAGCGAACTGGACTACGAGGGTCCTGACCCGGTGTGGCTGCAACTCGCGGCTGTCCTGATCGCACGGATCGACCGAGGGGACTACCAGCCGAAACGCCCGATCCCCAGCATCGTTCAACTCGTCCAGGAGTTCGGTCTGGCAAGGGGGACCGTGCGGAAGAGCGTCGCCCTGCTGGAAGCACAGGGATATGTGCGGACCGTCCCGGGCAAGGGAAGCTACGTCCTCCCCCGCGAGTGACCCCACCAGTGATGGCCTTGACGCCAGGGCCTCCGAACCGCGAAAGCAGCCCTCTGCCGTCAAGATTGCCGAGGACGGTTCAGCTCGCCGTGGCCGCCGCGTAGCTCCACACGTCGGTCGGCATCTCGTGGTGCAGCCGCCAGACGATCCCCATCGGGTTGCTGCCCCGGTGTTCCACGTAGTCGGCGGGGCCCAGCAGCATCCACGGCTGGACGGTGCCGAAGTCGGTGGTCTTGCGGTGGCGGACGAACAGCAGGACGTGGCTGCCCTCCTCCCGGTGGCGCTGGTAGCGCAGTCCGGTGGTGGAGGTCTCGGAGGTCCGGTTCTGCGACTCCCAGTGGAACAGCCGTTCGTTCAGCGCGTAGTCCCGGTAGCGGGTCTGCGGGGAGAAGTCCCTCTCGTCCTTCTCCAGGGTGACCAGCAGCGCGTCGGTTGCGATGTTCGGGCACCACTTCACTCCCTCGCGGAAGTTGGCGGGAACCCTCCTGTGCGCGCCGCCGAGTCCGCTCTGCCCGAGCGCGGGCAGGATCTCCTCACGGCTGTAGGAGGCGTGCACCGCCAGCGGCAGCCCGGGCGCGGTGTCCAGCAGCAGCGGCACGGGGGCGTGCCGGGCCTGCGCCAGGCCGTGCGCGACCACCTGGCGCAGCTCGTCGCGGACCCGGGGATGGTCGCGGAGCCGGTCGAACCCCCGCTGGTAGGTGGGGAACCGCCCGCCGTCCGGCCACAGCGAGAAGAACAGCATCCGGGCGAACACCCGGTCGCGTTCGTCCAGATCGGCGTAGGCGGGGGCGTCGTCCGCCAGGAGCCGGGTGTAGGCGTCGGCCCGAACCGGGTCGTCCACGTGCAGGAACGCGGAGACCCGTCTGAGGAGGGCGGTCTCCCCGTCGGGGGCGGAGTCCGGGAGCAGACCGGCGCGCCGCAGCAGCCCCGTCCAGGACCGTCCGGAACGGTAGACCTCTCCGGCGTCCCGCCCGCTCCCTGCCAGGTACTCGGCCAGCCGGGGGGTGCCGTGGGAGCGTATCTCCGCCGCGAGGCGGGGCGCGGTGACGTCGATCTGGCGCCTGATGTTGGCCAGGACCGTCTCGCGGGCCCTGGGGTCCAGAACGATCTGGCAGCCCGAGGGCAGCCGTGGGAACCCCTGCTCCACGCCTTCGACGAGGCGTTTGCGGGTGAGGTTGGTGAGTGCCCGGAACTGGTGGTCGAACCGGAACTCGCGGCGGTGCTGGCCGATGAGGTCGAGCACGGTCAGTACAGCCTTGCCCTCGGCGCGCCGCAGCCCCCGGCCGAGCTGCTGGAGGAACACGGTCGCGCTGGAGGTGGGGCGGAGTAGCAGCAGGGTGTCCACGTCGGGGATGTCGACGCCCTCGTTGAACAGGTCGACGGAGAACACCACCCGCACGGTCCCCCCGCGGAGTCCGGCGAGCACCTCGCGGCGTTCGTCCTCACCGCTCCTCCCCGACAGCGCCCGGGCGTTCAGCCCGGCCTTCCGGAAGAAGGCCGCCATGTACTCGGCGTGGGCGACGGACACGCAGAACCCGAGGGCGCGCATGGCGTTTGGGTCGGCGACCTTGTCCCGGACCGCCCTGAGCACCAGTCGGGCGCGGGCGTCGTTGCCGGTGAACAGCGCGCTCAGTTCGTCCCGGTCGTAGCCGCCGCGTTTCCAGGTGACCGCGCTCAGGTCGGTGCTGTCGGAGATCCCGAAGTAGTGGAACGGGCTGAGCAGGTCGCTGTCGAGCGCTTCCCACAGCCGCAGTTCGGCGGCGACGCGCCCGCCGAAGAACTCGTCCTGGACGTTGACCCCGTCGGCGCGTTCCGGGGTGGCGGTGAGTCCCAGCAGCTCCCGGGGCCGGACGTGGTCGAGCAGCCTCCGGTAGGTCGAGGCCGAGGCGTGGTGGAACTCGTCGACCACCACGACGTCGAAGTGGTCGGAGGGGAGGTCCGCGAGGCCGCGTGCGCTGAGCGCCTGGATTCCGGCGAACACGTGCCGCCAGGCGCGGGGCCGTTCGGCGCCGAAGAGCAGTTCTCCGAAGTCCGCGTCGTTGAGGACCTCCTGGTAGGTGCGGCGCGCGTGCTCCAGGATCTCCCTGCGGTGCGCGACGAACAGCAGGGTCGGGGCGTCGCCGTGGGCGTGGCGCAGCCGTCGGTAGTCCAGGGCCGCCATGACGGTCTTGCCGGTTCCGGTGGCGGCCACCAGCAGGTTGCGGTGGCGGTCGTGGACGAGGCGTTCGGCCGCCAGTTGCTCCAGCATGTCCCGCTGGTGCGGGAACGGGCGGACCTCCAGTCCGGACAGGGTGACGTGGCCGCCGGGGGAGGTCCGGCCGCCCGCCACGGCCAGGGCCTCGTCGAGCCGCGCGGTGTCGCGGTGCGGAAGGTAGTCCTCGAACGCGGGGTCGCTCCAGTAGGAGTCGAAGGTGGCCGCGAACTTCCGCAGCACCGCCGGGGTGGCCACCGCCGACAGGCGGACGTTCCACTCCAGGCCGTCCAGCAGGGCCGCCCGCGACAGGTTGGAACTGCCGACGTAGGCGGTGTGGTATCCGCTGTCGCGCCAGAACAGCCACGCCTTGGCGTGCAGCCGGGTGGAACGGGTCTCGTAGTTGATCTTGACCTCGGCGCCGAACTCGGTGACCAGCCGGTCCAGGGCGCGGCGTTCGGTGGCGCCGAGATAGGTGGTGGTGATGACCCGGATCGGTACTCCGCGGGCGCGGGCGGCCCTGAGCGGCTGCTCCAGCCAGCGCAGTCCGTGCCACTTGATGAAGGCGCACAGCAGGTCGATCCGGTCGGCGGTGGCCAGTTCCCGGCGCAGTTCCGAGCCGAGGCCGGGGTCGTCGGGCGCGTTGGTGAGCAGCGCCGCCTCCGACAGCGGGGTGGCCGGACGCTGGGTGAGTGGGATCTCCTCCCGGTCGGTGAGCGCGAGCAGTTGCCGGGGGCCGTCCAGCACCCGTTCGGAACCGGCCCCGGAGCCGTCCGGTGGGCCGAGCACGTCGAGGATCCGGTTGGCGGCGGCCACGCGCTCCTCCGGGGCCAGGCCGTCGAGGGCCCGCTCCACCCGGTCGGCGACGTAGCGGGCCAGGACGTGCGGGGCGGACTGCTCGCCCACCTTCCCGCGCACCACCCGCCATCCCCGGGTGGACAGTTCCTCGACGTACTGTTCGAGCCGGTCGGTGAGCAGGCTCTCGTAGAGTCCGGCGGCGGGGCGGGGGTCGTGTGGGGGACGGGGCACCGGGGGTCCTTCGCTGGGGATGCTCCCGTGGTCGCGACGGCGGCGGGCCGGTTCCGTGGTCAGGGGCCCGCCGGCGTCGGGATCACCGAGAGGCGGGGGTGGTGCGGCGCGACAGCAGCCAGGTGGCCACGGCTCGCCAGCCGATGAGGCCGGTGGCGAGGAACAGCGACGCGACCACGATGAACGGCACGGCGATTCCGCCGCCGGACAGGGCGCGCAGCGCCATGCCCCCCGCGACGGTGATCGCCCACACCCCCAGGCCGGTGCGGATCGGTGCGGCGGGCAGTTGCCACGCCCGGGTCACCAGCCAGCCCAGCGTGAGGGACGCGGCGAACGGCCACAGGGTGGTGAGGACGCCGAGCAGTGCGTTGGCCTCGCCGTGACTGGACCGTCCGATCAGCACGAACAGCACGACCACGGCGGCGTCGACAACAGCGGCCGGAAGAGAACGCATGAGGCCAGCCTAATCAGGGATGGTTCGCCGTTCTGCCGGGGGCCGGGCGCGGGGCAGGCCGTTTCGGCTGCTGGTCGGACCACCCGGCCTCGCGGGAACGGCCCCGGGGACACCGTGGCGTCCGGGGCCGCCGGTCCCTGTCCGGGAGCGCGGTCGCGCCTCCCGGCCGGAGTGCTCAACCGGTGACCAGGTCCAGGTCGAAGTGGGACAGGAGCGGGTTGAGCGGCTGGAAGTAGGTGACGCCGCCCAGAGTGCAGTTGCCGGAGCCGCCCGACGTCACGCCCTGGCCCTGGGAGCCGGTGAGCCAGGGGCCGCCGGAGTCGCCGCCCTCCGCGCAGGCGGTGGTGCGGGTCAGACCGGTGACCGTGCCCTCGATGTAGCGGACGGTCTGGTTCTTGGACCTGATGGTGCCGCAGCGCCACCCGGTGGTGGAGCCGGAGCGGCAGACGGAGGAGCCGGTGGCGGCCTCCCGCGATCCGGCGACGGTCACGTTCTCCCCGTTGTAGCGGTTGACGAGGGGGGTGACGGTGTCGGCGTCGGTGATGCGCACCCACCCCATGTCGCGTCCGGGGAAGTACGCCCCGGCGACGGTTCCCTCGGGATCGCTGGTCTCGGTGCCTTCTTCGCCGCAGTGCCCGGCGGTGGCGAAACCGGACTCCGAACCGCGGCGGACCGAGAAGCCGATGGAGCAGCGGTAGCCGTCGAAGTAGTACGGGTTGCCGCCGATGATGTCGGTGAACAGTTGCGGCCGCTCGTCGCTCTTGGTGACGCGGACCGCCCGTTCGTCGACTCCGGCCCGGGCCACCAGGGCCTCGGCCGCGGCGGTGCCGCCCTCCCGCACGGTGATGACCACCGAGTCGTCGGCGATGTCGGCGTACCAGCCGGTGACCTGTTCGTCCGCCTGGTCGGCGACCGAGTTGAGGGAGTCCACGAAGCCGTTGAGGGCGGACTCGCCGAAGGTGACGACCTCGGCGTTGGCTCCGGCCCGCTCGACGGTGGGCACGGCTTCGGGGTCGGTCACCGCGATGGTGAGTTCCCCGCTGGCCGCGTCGAGGTGGACGCCGCCGAAGTCGGAGCCGAGAGTGTCGCGCAGTTCCGCTTCGCGGTCCATCGCCTCGGTCTCGGCCGTGCGCAGCCGTGCGACCTCGGAGTCGGTCAGGCCGAGGTCCCGCTTGAGTGCGTCGTGCCGGTCGGCGGAGGCGGGCGTGGCCGAGGCGGTCAGTGCGGTGGCCACCATGCCCGCGGTGAGGAGGGTGCGGAGGGTTCTGTGGGTGGAGGGTTGTTTCACGAACCGTTCCTTTCTGGGGTGCGGAGTCCGTGGCGCGGGCGGTGCCGACGAACCGGTCGGTTCGCTTCCCGGGCAGCGATCCTCCGCATGGGGGGACACCGACCCGCCCATCGGACAATTGGTAGTCGATTACTTACCCTCCGTAGTTGAAAGCATGCTGGTCTGCGCCGTTAACCTTGCCGCCGACGGGACCGAGTCCGCGGACAGACCCCGTCGGCGGCGGTTCGGCGGTGGACCTCAGCCCAGCCGCAGCGCGTCGCGGAGAAACTCCACCTGCAACAGCAGCAGGTTCTCCGAGACCGTCGGATCGCTGGCCATGTGCGTGGCTCCCGACAGCGGCAGCACCGTGTGCGGCCGTCCCGCCGCCAGCAGCGCCGAGGACAGCCGCTGCGTGTGCGCGAACACCACGTTGTCGTCGGCCAGACCGTGGATCAGCATCAGCGGACGCCGCAGCCCGGGCGCGTCGACCAGCAGCGACTCCCGGTCGTAGCGCTCCGGATCGGTGTTCGGGTGCCCCAGGTAGCGCTCGGTGTAGTGGGTGTCGTACAGCCGCCAGTCGGTGACCGGCGCACCCGCCACCGCCGCGTGGAACACGTCCGGCCGGCGCAGCACCGCCAGCGCCGCCAGGTACCCGCCGTAGGACCAGCCGCGGATTCCCACCCTCGTCAGGTCCAGGCGCACCCCGAACGCGTCCGGCGCGGTCTCCAGCGCCGCCACCTGGTCGTCCAGCACGGTCCCCGCCATGTCGCGGTGGATGGCCTGCTCCCAGGCCAGGCCGATGCCGGGGGTGCCGCGCCCGTCGGCGATCAGCACCGCGAACCCCTGCTCGGCGAACCACTGCGAGGTCAGGTAGGCGCCCTGCGCGCCGAGCACCCGCTGGGCGTGCGGCCCGCCGTAGGGGTCCAGCAGCACCGGAAGCGGCTCGGAGTCGGGGGTGTGCCAGGACGGCAGCACCAGAGCGGCGGGAATGCGCCGCTCGCCCAGCCGCCGCAGCCGCACGTTCACCCCCGGCAGGTCCGGGCGTTCGGCCAGGCTCTCGACCGCGACGACCGACCGCTCGGAGCCGGCCCCCCGGACGATCGCGGTGCGCACGCCCGGAGCGGACAGGTCGCGGCGCTGCACGACCAGGGTGCCGCCGACCAGCCGGCCCGAGTGCACCCCCGAGGGGTCGTCGACGCCGGGGAAGAGCACCTCGGCGCGCGTGCCCTCCTGGCCGTCGTACAACCACAGCCGCACGTCCTGGGGCCGGTCCGGCGGCGACGCCGAGTACAGCACCCGCGAGCCGTCCACGTCCAGCAGCGCCCGGACGTACTGGCCCGGAGCGCTCACCACCTGGTCGCCCCGGTACAGCACCCGCTCGCCGTCGGCGTCCACGCCGAAACGCAGCGCCGTACCGGAGGAGTCGAAGGCCGGAACCCCCGGCATGATCTCCACCCAGACCTCGGAGGTCTCCGTCCACAGCTCCCGGAGATGCCCGGTGAGCGGGTCGGCGGCGAAGGCCCGCACCGTGCGCTGGGCGCGGTCCTGCGCGGTGAGGACCACCGTCGAAGCGCCGTCGAGCTGGTCCGTCCACCCCGCGGTGACCAGATAGGGCAGTTCCGTCCGGTCCCACTCCACCCACACCGGCCCTCCCGAGCCGTCCGCGCGCAGCACCGCCAGCCGCACCTCGGCGTTGGCGGTTCCCGCCGCCGGGTAGGCGACCGTCTGGGCGGCGGTCTCGGGACTGCCGGGGTCGCTGATGTGCCAGCGCCGCACCGGGGTGTCGTCGACCCGCGCCGCGAGCAGGAAGACGCCGTCCGGCGACCACCACATGCCGCGGTGGCGCCCCATCTCCTCGGCGGCGACGAACTCGGCCAGACCCCAGGTGACGTTCTCCCCGTCCGGTTCGGCCACGACCCGGTCGCCGCCGTCGACGTCCAGCACGTGGACGGCGCCGCCGCTGACGTAGGCCACCGACCGGCCCGTGGGGTCGAGCACCGGGTCGACGACCGGGGGCGACGCGGGCAGCTCCCGGGGGGCGGACGCGCCGTCCAGGTCCACGCCGTAGAGCCTGCCGGACAGGGTGAAGACGGCCCGGGTGAACGCCCGGTCGACGCTGTAGGAGACGATCCCGCCGCCCGCCTCGCGCAGCCGCTCCCGCCGGGCCCGCTCCTCCGGCGGCAGGTCCTCGCCGGTGTCGCCGATCGTGCGCGGGTCGGCGACCAGGCGCTCCGAGCCGTCCGGCTCCGCCACCCACAGGCAGGTCGCGGTGTCCGTGCCGTGCCTGCCCCGCAGGAACGCCACCCGCCGACCGTCGGGGGAGATCTGGAACGAACGGGGCACGCCGATGCTGAAACGCTGGGTACGGGCGTATTGTCGTGGGAAGCTCATGCACCGAATTCTGGCAGCCGGAGCAGGCGGCGCAGGGACGCCCGCGCCCTCGTGGCGTTTCGGGGAGCCGCGTTCCCGACGGCCCCGGCCCGTGAGGGTATCGTCGCCGACATGAGAGACCGCCGCCTGCTGCTGGTGCACGCCCATCCCGACGACGAGACCATCGTCACCGGGGCGACCATGGCCAGATACGCGGCCGAGGGCGTCCACGTGACCCTGGTGACCTGCACCCTCGGCGAGGAGGGCGAGATCATCCCGCCGGAGCTGGCGCACCTGGCCGGTGACCGCGAGGGCGGGCTGGGCGAGTACCGCGTCACGGAGCTGCGCCGGGCCTGCGCCGCGCTGGGCGTACGCGACCAGCGGTTCCTCGGTGGAAGGGGCCGCTACCGCGACTCGGGGATGATGGGCGCGCCCAGCAACGACGACCCCGCGTGCTTCTGGCGCGCCGACGTGGAGGCCGCGGCGCACGAGCTCGCGATGGTCATCCGCGAGGTCCGCCCCGACGTCATCGTCACCTACGACGACAACGGCGGCTACGGGCATCCCGACCACATCCAGGCGCACCGCGTGACGGTGCGCGCGTTCGCCAGGGCCGCCGAACGCACCCTGCCGGGCACCCCCTGGCAGACCCGCAAGTTGTACGCCGTCGCCCATCCCCGGACGCTGCTGTCCGCGTCGGTCGCGCGCATGCAGGCCGACCCCGGTCCCTTCACCGCGCCCGAGTCGATCGAGGACATCGCGCCGGGCACCCCCGACGAACTGGTGACCACCCGCATCGACGCCTCCGACCACTGGGCGGCCAAGGCGACGGCCATGCGCGCGCACGCCACCCAGATCACCGTGGCGGGGGAGCGGTTCGCGCTGTCCAACGACATCGCCCAGGAGATCTCCGCCGTGGAGTACTTCACCCTGCTGCGCGGTCCCGCGCCCCGCCGGGGACCCGACGGCTACGAGACCGACCTGTTCGACTGATCCCCCGGTCCTCCCGGCTCGGCGGGACGGCCGGCGGAGCCGGGAGCGGTCCACCAGCGGCTAGGCTGCCAGACGTGGCCACTTCCTCGTCAGAGCAGACCGACCCGCTGCCGGAGCCAGCCGCCGCGGCGGACACCGGTGTACTGGACCGCCGGCTGGGGACCGCGCTGGCCGTGCTGAACGGCGTGTTCCTGACGGTGCTGGGCTTTGTCGCCGGGATCGTGCTGTCCGTGTGCGCCGGCTGGCTGTCGTGGCTGTGGCTGACCGGAACGGTCGGCCAGGTCCTCGGTATGGTCACGATCCTGCTGTTCCTGGCCGTCCTCTTCCTCGGCGGGCGGGCGATCGGCTGGGGGACCGGAGCCAGGTGGGGACCGGGGGCGTTCGCGGTCGGGTGGGTCCTGGCGAACTCCGCCCTGACCGGATACGTCGCCGGAGGCGACGTCATGGTGACCTCCGCCACCCCCAACTACCTGCTTCTCTACGGCGGAGTGGGGGCGGTGATCCTGGCGACCGTGCTCACCCCCGACGCCCCGAGACCCGTCACCAGGGGCGGGCGAACGTCTGACCCCAGTTGAGGTAGATCTCGTTCACGTCGACCAGGGTGAACAGGGCGAACACCCCGTCCATGAAGACGGCGTTGACCGGCGGGCACCACACGACGGCGAAGATCGCCACCGTGCCGAAGATCGCCGCGTTGCGGCCGGGCCGCCACCGGTCCAGCCCCTCCGCGACCGCGTCGAAGGTGTCGGTGCCGGGTACCGGGAGCAGGTTGAGCAGCACCGCGCTGACGTTGAGGTAGCACAGGAACATCAGGGACACGATGGCCCAGTTGTTCGTGACGGAGCCCTCGGGGACGAGCAGCATCACCACGGCCGCCAGCACCGCGGCCAGCACCGCGTTGGTCAGCAGACCGCCCAGGGCCACCAGGGCACGGCGGCCCCGGCCGGAGACCGCCGAACGGTCCAGGTGCACGGCGGGACCGTTCAGACCGAACGAGCCGACCAGCATGTAGGCGACCGGCAGCACCAGCCCGGCGCCGAGTTCGCGGAAGGCGAACGGGTTGAGCCGCAGGTAGCCGGTGCCGCGCAGCGCGCGGTCGCCGAACCGGTAGGCCAGCAGCGAACGCACGTACTGCTGCAGGGTCAGGCAGATGATCCAGCCGCCCAGGATGAACAGGAACGGCGCGTAGGCGCTGTCCCAGCCGAGCGTGGTCTCCTCGGCGCGGGTCCACGACAGCCATCCGGCCAGCGCGGTCACCCCCACCAGCAGGAGGAACACCGGACTGGGCGCGAGGTCCAGCCTGCTGGCGGCGGGTTCGGTCTCGGCGGCGGCCGTCGGCTCCCCGGCCGCCCGCTGCGGGGCCGGATCGGACGTGGACATGCTGCTCCCGCTGGTCGCGAAGCGGATCGAACGAGTCGAACCGACTGGGAAAGGAACCACTGCCAGGCTAGACGGTCCCGGGGAGCACCCCGCGCCAGGGGAGAGATCCGGGGCCGCCTCGGCCCGGGAGCGGACTCCCGGGACTCAGATGGACGCCGACGGCGCCGTCGCGGACAGGTGGATCGCGGTCAGCGCGAAGGCCCGCCCCACCTTGGTCAACCGTTTGGCCCGACCCTCGCCGAGCAGGTCCGGGCCGGCCACGCAGCCCAGGATCTCCAGCAGCCAGACCACGGTGATCAGCACCGACCGCACCTGGTCGGTGCGCGGACGGCCTCCCGTGACGTCGTCCTCCCACCCGGCCCGGATCAGCAGCTTGCAGGCCTCCTCGGCGATGTCGACGTCCTCGTCCCGGCGCGGGGTGACCACCGAGCGCGGGGAACGCAGCAGGAGCAGCCCCAGCAGGGTCTCGGTGGCGGCCTGCTCGAAACCGTCGGTCATCAGCACGCTCTCGGCGACCGCCCGCCACAGTTCGTCGATGTCGTCGCGTAACTGCCGCCCGTGCCGGGTCAGCACCAGGCGGCGGCCCGACCGGCGCACCGCCCGCATGGTGCGCAGCAGCTTGTGGAGGGCGATGAGCTGCATGACGTCGGTCTCGCTGCGCGGCGGCGACGGCGTGGTCGCCCAGCCGAACTCCTCGCACAGCGCGCGCACCACGTTCGGCGACATGTAGCCGATCTGGGTCAGGTTGATGCCGTCGGCGGCGTAGTCGAGCAGCCGCCGCACCGGAGCGAGCGCCTTGGGCGCGTCGTGCGGCACCTCCGCTCCCGCCGCGATCTGGCCGCGCAACGGAATCAGGTGCTCCCGGTGCGGGTGGGAACGGGAGGACAGCCACTCGTTCACCCGCTCCTGGCGGATCTTGTCCAGGTGACTGAGGCCGCGCGGGTCGGGCTGGGTGAGGAAGCTGCGGGCGCGTTCCTCCTGGGCGGCCCGCCAGCCCCGGGTTCCCGGACGCACCTCGCCCACCGCGATCGCCAACTCCAGGGCCGCGGACGTCTCGCGGTAGGCCTCGATCTCGGCGCTGCCCAGAGCCGTGCCCCAGGTGAGCTCGGGAAGGTCGGGCGGGGTGACCCCGGAGGAGCGCATGCTGCGTTCGTAGGCCGCCATCCCGTTGTCGTGCGAGACCGCGTAGGCCCGCAGGACCTCGCGGGTACGCTCCGAGGTGCAGATGTCGGCATAGCGCTGCAGGTCGAGCAGGCGGAACAGGGAGCCGAGCGAGTCGGTGACGAACTGCCACTCGCTGGGCTCCGAGGCGAACCGCACCGGAAGCACGTGCCAGCAGAACTCCTGGACCGCGCGTTGGGTCAGCGACTCCAGACGCCGTCCGGCGATGAGGGTGTCCAGCGCGCTCTCGGCGGTGCGGGCCGCGGCGGGATCGGTGCGTGCGAGGTTGGCGAGAGCGACGGCCACGGTCTCCTGCATGGCGTGGTTTCCCACCTCCTGCCTCGTTCCGCCTTCGGTCAGCCTCTCCTGGTCACTCGGAATCCGGTGTGCCGCGGCGCCGGGGCGGCTGTCGTGGCACGACCCGGCTGGCGACCACGTCGCCCGCGTCGACGTGTGCGACGGAACCGTCGCGGCGGCGCAGCACCAGCACGTCGTCGTGCCATGACTCCAGTACACCGACGATATCCCGGAATCGTCCGTCCGGCAGCCGGAAACGCACGGTGACGCGCTGTCCGGTGTCGTCCGGGGTCACGGAGTGCGTCAACCTCGCGACGTATCCCAATGTCGCCACCCCCGATTGTGGTCCGCGCCGCTTGCACCGCAATACTAGGGAGAGCGGTACCCGTGTCCTCTGGCCGTTAGACCCGTTTCGGGGCGTTGCCGGTTCTTCCGCGCAGGCCCGTCCCGGAGACGCACCGGACCCCGGTTGCCCACTTCGGTGGTGGTCGGTCAGAAGTACCGCGACGCAGCAGCCACATACGCGGTCCACGTGGCGAGACCGAGGAGGAGTACGACGTGACCTACGTCATCGCGCAGCCGTGTGTCGATGTGCTCGACAAGGCGTGCATTGAAGAGTGCCCCGTCGACTGCATCTACGAGGGCGAGCGCATGCTCTACATCCACCCCGACGAGTGCGTCGACTGCGGCGCCTGCGAGCCGGTGTGCCCTGTGGAGGCCATCTACTACGAGGACGACCTGCCCGGTGAGTGGTCGGACTTCCACAAGGCCAACGTCGAGTTCTTCGACGACCTCGGTTCGCCCGGCGGCGCGTCCAAGCTCGGCAAGGTCAACAAGGACCACCCGATCGTCGCGGCTCTTCCGCCCCAGTCGGAGGAGTAGGGCGGATCCGGCCGCCGCGCACGCGGCGGCCGAGGACCGACCACGCCGCCGCCCGCCCCGGAGCCTCCGGCCCGGACCGTCCCGCGGTGGTGTCGCCGTGTCATGCCCTGAACGGGGCGAGCACGCCGGTGAACGACAAGCCCGCTCCTCTCGACCGGGACGGTACGGGGAGCAACACGACGAGGGGACGTGGCGACAATGGCCGAGCGGCGTCCGGTGGCCGACCGGCTGCCGACCTTCCCGTGGGACCGGCTGACTCCCTGCAAGGAGACCGCGGCACAGCACCCGGACGGCATCGTGGACCTGTCCGTGGGCACCCCGGTCGACCCGGTCCCCGAAAGTCTGCGTGCGGCGCTGGCCGCGGCCTCCGACTCGCCGGGCTATCCGCAGACGTACGGCACCCGGCGGTTGCGCGAGTCCATCAGCGGCTGGCTGGAGCGCCGCCACGGGGTACGGGTGGACCCCGACGCCACGCTGCCGACCATCGGCTCCAAGGAGCTGGTGGCCTGGCTGCCCACCCTGCTCGGGCTCGGGCGGGGCGACACCGTCGTCTTCCCGGAACTGGCCTACCCCACCTACGACGTCGGCGCGCGCCTGGCGGGAGCCACCCCGGTCGCGGCCGACGGACTGGCCCAGTTGGGACCCGTGCGCCCCGGCCTGCTGTGGATCAACTCCCCGGCCAACCCCACCGGGCGGGTTCTCGGAACCGAGCACCTGCGCAAGGTGGTGACCTGGGCGCGGGAGCGCGGGGTCGTCGTCGCCTCCGACGAGTGCTACCTGGACCTGGGGTGGGAGGGCACGCGGCCGCTGTCGATCCTGCACCCCGACGTGTGCGGTGGCTCGCACGAGGGACTGCTCGCCGTCCACTCGCTGTCCAAGCGCTCCAACCTCGCCGGATACCGGGCGGGTTTCGTGGCGGGCGACGCCGGGCTGGTCCGGCGGCTGCTCGCGGTGCGCAAGCACGCCGGGATGATCGTGCCCGCTCCGGTGCAGGCGGCCATGTGCGCTGCCCTCGACGACGACGTGCACGCCGCCGAGCAGAAGGAGCGCTACGCGGCCCGCCGCACCCTGCTGCGCGACGCGCTGGAGGGCGCGGGCTGGCGCATCACCCACTCGGAGGCCGGTCTGTACCTGTGGGCCGCGCATCCCGACCACGACGGGTGGGGATCGGTGCGGCTGCTGGCCGAACGGGGCATCCTGGTGGCCCCCGGGGAGTTCTACGGCCCCGCGGGAGCGCGACACGTCCGGGTGGCCTTCACCGCGACCGACGAGCGGGTGGCCGCCGCGGCCAAGCGCCTCACGGAGCTGTGACCGGACAGGGGCACAAAAGCCCCTGTCGCGGGGAGTTCCAGGCGGCCTCGCCCCGCCCCGGCCTCGGGCACAGGCCCCCCGGGCTCCGCTCAGCGCAGGACCAGTTCCTCCGACACCGTCTGCGTGGTCTGCCAGCCCTCCTCACCGGACTCGGCGGTCCAGCGCCGGTCCAGGTAGGTCACCGAGGTGAGGCCGTAGGAGGAGGCGTGGGCGACCGCCCACTGGGCCATCGCCCAGCCGAGGTCGCCGGTCTGGCGTTGGGCCGTGCCCAGTTCCTCGGGGCCGACGCCGAAGACGCGCCGCAGTTCCCCGACGGCCGCGGCCACGTCGGTGGTGCCCGCCTCCTCTTCGGGGAACCAGCAGGTCACAGCCGCTCCCGCGGCTCCGGTGAAGGCCTGCGCCATGCTCCGGGAGCGCGCCTCGTGCTGGTCGTAGGCGAATCCGTCGGCGCTGCGCTGCACGGCCTGGGCCGCCTCGTAGACCGGGAGGTCCAGGTATCCCTCGACCGTCACCAGTTCCTCGTAGAACCTGCTGCTGGCGTAGACGGGGTCGATGATCTCCTCGGGGCTGCCCCACTCCATGGAGGGACGCTGCTGGAACAGGCCCAGCGAGTCGCGGTCCCCGTACTCGATGTTGTAGAACTTCGACTCCTGCCACACCGTGGCGTAGGAGACGACAACGGCGTGCGCGGGGAGGTCGCGGGAGAAGGCCACGCCGGCGACCGTCGCGGCGTTGGCGGCCTGTTCCACCTCCAACGTGTCGGTGTCCTCCTCGGTGGCGAGCCGGCAGCCGTCCTCCGGGGGAGGCGGTGACAGGTCAAGAGGCTTGATCGAGCGCATGACGTAGATCCCGGCCGCGACCAGCAGGCCACAGGCCAGGGTCAGGACGACCAGGATCTTGACGAATGCGGAAATCCTTCGACGCTTTCTGGGCACGAGCAGACCATATAGATTCAGTAGGAAATCACGCTATGGAACGACGAAACTCCCATAGCGCGACATAAGGGCGTTGACGGCCGGTTGTGGCAGACACACGCTTTGATGCACGGTGCGGCGCAGGAGTTCTCGGTTTCGGCGCCACGGCCGGTCCGCCGCGCCGCCGCGGAACGGTGTGACCGACGCCACGGCGCGCGGGCCCCGGTGGCAACCGGTTTTTCCCGGTCAGGGCGGAACCCAGTAGGCTCCTCAGCCATGACCACCTCGTACACCAGTCCGCTGCCCGAGAGCATCGACGAGCTCTGGGAGCGCCGCGCAGAACTCACACCCGACAGCACCGACGCCCGTGACGTCATCGTGGGCGCGGTCGACCAGATCGACACCGGCAAGGCCCGCGTCGCCTTCGTGGACGCCGCCACCGACGAGGTTGTCGTGGACCAGCGCGCCAAGCGCGCGATCCTGCTGAGCTTCCGTGTGCTGGGCATGGAGGAGTCCACGGTCGGCGGCTTCCGCCACCACGACCGCATCCCGCTGAAGACCCGCCTCGACGGGGTGCGCGTGGTGCCCGGCGCGATCGCCCGGTGGGGCGCCTACCTCGCGCCCGGTGTGGTGCTGATGCCGTCCTTCACCAACATCGGCGCCTACGTCGGGTCGGGCACCATGGTCGACACCTGGGCCACGGTCGGCTCCTGCGCCCAGGTCGGCGAGAACGTGCACCTGTCCGGCGGCGTCGGCGTCGGCGGTGTCCTGGAGCCCCCGCAGGCGTCCCCGGTCGTCATCGAGGACGACGCGTTCCTGGGCTCGCGCAGCATGGTCGTCGAGGGGGCGCGGGTGCGCCGCGGCGCCAAGCTCGGCGCGGGCACCATCCTCACCGCCTCGACACGCGTGTTCGACGCCGAGACCGGTGAGGAGCTCAGGCGCGGCGAGGCCCCCGCGTGGTCGGTGTGCGTCACCGCCAACCGGGTGAAGAGCTTCCCCGGCGGCGACTTCGGCATGCCGTGCCTGCTCGTGCTCAAGCGCCTGGAGGAGGGCCAGGAGCACGACAAGCTCGCGCTCAACGACCTGCTCCGCGAGCACGGCGTCAACGCCTGACCCGTTCCTTGCGCCGGTCCCCGCGCCCCACGGCGGCCCGGGACCGGCGCCCCCGTGCCGCCCAGATCCGACCAGACCGGAAGCGCAGCCATGCTGGACCTCACCGCGGACGTCCGCGACCTCACCGCCCACCTCGTCGACATCGAGTCGGTCAGCGGGGAGGAGAAGCCCCTCGCCGACGCCATCGAACAGGCGTTGCGGGGGTTGGCGCACCTGACCGTGCTGCGTGACGGCGACGCCGTCGTGGCCCGCACCGACCTGGGCCGGGGGCGGCGCGTGGTGATCGCCGGACACATCGACACCGTCCCGACCGCCGACAACGTCCCCTCCCACGTGGCGGACGGCAGGCTCTACGGCTGCGGGACGTCCGACATGAAGAGCGGTGTCGCGGTGCAGCTCAAGCTGGCCGCGACCGTCACCGAGCCGGTCCACGACCTCACCTTCGTCTTCTACGACTGCGAGGAGGTCGAGGCCGAACGCAACGGGCTGCGCCGTCTCGCCGCCCGTCATCCCGACTGGCTGCGCGGGGACTTCGCGGTGCTGATGGAACCCACCGGCGGCCAGATCGAGGGCGGCTGCCAGGGGACCATGCGCGTGGAGGTGACCGCACGCGGCGTCCGCGCGCACAGCGCCCGGTCGTGGATGGGACACAACGCCATCCACGAGGCCGGGCGGATCCTGGACGTGCTGCGCGCCTACACCCCGAGGCGGCCCGAGGTCGACGGGCTGCGGTTCCACGAGGGGTTGAACGCGGTCGGCGTCACCGGGGGAGTGGCGGGCAACGTCATCCCCGACACGTGCGTGGTCACCGTCAACTACCGGTTCGCCCCCGACCACACGCCGGCATCCGCCGAGGCGCACCTGAGGGAGCTGTTCGAGGGGTTCGACGTGCGGGTCACCGACGTCGCCGCCCCCGCCCGCCCCGGCCTGGACCATCCGGCGGCGGCCGCGTTCGTGGCGACGGTCGGCGGGGGCCGGGCCCGCGCCAAGCTCGGCTGGACCGACGTCGCCCGCATGGCCGAACTGGGGATTCCCGCGGTCAACTACGGTCCGGGCGAGCCCACACTGGCGCACACCAGGGACGAGTCCGTGTCGCTGGAGGAGATCGTGACGGCGGAGCGCCGAATGGTCGCCTGGCTGACCGGCGCGGCCTGACCTGCGGCGGTTCGGACCACTTCCGGACACCGTAGCGTGACCTGAACTTCGGTGGGTGAGAACCCGAAGTGGGTAACGTTGCGACATGACGGATTCTCGATCTGAAGAGCGACAGGCGGGTCCCCTCACCTACCGGGGCAAGGCCGTCCCCAAGGGCACCACCGACCAGCGGCTGCTGGACCGCCGCGGTCCCTCGGACTGGGTGCACACCGACCCCTGGCGGGTACTGCGCATCCAGTCGGAGTTCGTCGAGGGTTTCGGCATGCTCTCCGAGGTGGGACGGGCCGTGTGCGTGTTCGGTTCGGCCCGGATCAAGCCCGGAAACCCCTACTACGAACTGGGCGAGACGATCGGCGAGAGGATCGCGCAGGCCGGTTACACCGTCATCACCGGCGGTGGACCGGGGCTGATGGAGGCCGCCAACAAGGGCGCCAGCGAGGCCGGCGGCACGTCGATCGGTCTGGGCATCGAGCTTCCGTTCGAGCAGGCGCTGAACGACCACATCAACATGGGCGTCACCTTCCGGTACTTCTTCGTCCGCAAGACGATGTTCGTGAAGTACTCCCAGGCGTTCGTGGTGCTGCCGGGCGGCTTCGGCACGCTCGACGAACTGTTCGAGGCGATCACCCTGGTGCAGACCGGCAAGGTCACCCGGTTCCCGGTGATCCTGATGGGGACGGAGTTCTGGGCCGGGCTGGTGGACTGGATCCACGAGCGGCTGCTCACCGAGGGGCTGATCTCGCCGCACGACCCCGACCTGCTCCACCTCACCGACGACCCCGACGAGGCCGTCGAGATCATCCGCGGGGCGCACGCGCAACTGGAGCAGGCGATCGAGGAGGAGGAAGCCGTGGCCGGACTGGAGGAGGCCCTGCACGAGGCCGAGCGGACCTGAGCCGCGCGGCCGGCCCGGTGGTCCGCGCCGCGATCCCATCGGGAGTGCGGATGTGGCACGATCGAGGGTGTGATAGCCATCCTGATCCTGGCGGCACTGGCCGCCTTCGCGGTGCTCGTCACCGTGGCGGTGCTGGTCATGGGGCACGGTGGGCAGTTGGCACGGTTCGAGGCCGATCACCCTCCCCTCGACCTGCCCACGGACCGGCCCGTGACCGGACGTGACGTGGCGCGGATCCGGCTTCCTCTGGCGCTGTGGGGATACCACGTGCGCGCCGTGGACGAGGTGCTGGACCGGGTGACCGCCGGCATCGAGGAACGCGATGCGCGGATCGCCCAGTTGGAGGCGAGGCTCGGCGACCGCGCCTCCTCCGCGGACCAGCCGCCTGTGTGGTACCCGCGTCCGCCCCGGGAGGCGTCCACCGGGAGCGAGGCGCGGCGGGTTCCCGACACCGATGACGCCGACGCCGATCCGGCCTGGGAGGCCGGGGGAGCGGAGCGCGACACCGGCTACACCGAACAGCGCGACGAGGTCGGAGGCGGCCGACGGTGAGTACGAGCGGTCCGCCCCGCCCGGCTGGCGGGGCGGACCTCCCCGAGGGGGCGGCGGTGCCCGGTCCCGACGGTCTGCGCCGCTGTCCGTGGGCGCTCGGCACCGAGGAGCTGCTGCGCTACCACGACCTGGAGTGGGGCGGGGTGGTCCGCGACGACCGGGGGCTGTTCGAACGCGTGAGCCTGGAGGCGTTCCAGGCGGGGCTGTCGTGGCTGACCGTGCTGCGCAGGCGTCCCGCCCTGCGCGAGGTCTTCCACGGTTTCGACATCGCGGCCGTGGCCGCCTTCACCGACAGGGACGTCGAGCGGCTGCTCGCCGACGCCCGCATCATCCGCAGCCGCGCCAAGATCGAGGCCGTGGTCGGCAACGCCCGCGCCGCCCTCGACCTCGACGGGGGACTGGCGGAGTTCGTGTGGCGCCATGCGCCTTCGAGTCCGCCTCCCGCTCCGGTGACCGTCGCCGACCTGCCCGCGGCCACTCCCGAGAGCACGGCTCTGGCCGGGGAGCTCAAGAGGCGCGGTTTCCGGTTCGTCGGCCCGACCACCGTCTACGCGATGATGGAGGCGGTGGGGATGGTGGACGACCACCTGGCCCACTGCCATCGCAGGGGTGTGTCCGCCGCGGCGGGCGACCCTTCGGGGGTCTCCTCTCTCCTGCGGTGACCTGCTCCCTCCCGGCGGAGAGGGACGGCTTTCTCCCGGAAGGGTGACAGAACCCAACAGAACCGCCTTTGTGTGACTTTCGTCACTGTGTTTGTCTATGTGGGCGCGGTTCGCGTGGCTTATCCTGATTCGCTGTATCGCGAACGGCCTCTCCACGCACGTTCGCATCGTTGGAGGAGAGCGATGATCGATTCGCGCCAGAGTCCTCACTCCGAGCCTCTCGCCGGGGAACAGCGGTGACCGCGCCCCCCAGTTCGGAACGTAGCCGCTCCACGGCGGCGTCTCCGATCCGGGAGATGTCGCTGTGGCCTCCGCCGCGGTCCAGTCGGCACAGCGGCAGGCGCGTCAGGCTCCCGTTCGTCCTCGGCGCCGCCGCGCTGGCGCTGGCCGCCGTGGTCGGCGGCGTGACCTGGGCGCTGTGGCCCGACGAGGAGCAGCCCTTGGTCACCGACGGCATCCCCCACAGCTACGCGGGGAGTTGGAGCGGCGAGATGGCCCAGTACGACGAGGCCGGGGAACTGGTCACCGACTGGGTCGTGCGGCTCAAGCTCGACGAGGGAACCGACCGGGGCAGCGCCGACCTGCTTCCCCTCGACTGCCGGGGCAGCATCGTCCTCACCGAGAGGACCGACGACTTCCTCGTGTTCGAGTACGCGGAGACCTACGATCCCGAGAACCGCTGCATCGACGAGAGCACCCTGACCCTGGCCCAGCAGGTTCCGGGAACGCTCGAGGCCGAGTGGGTGGGGACCTCCCGCGAGGGAACCGTGATGACCTCCACCGGTACTCTCAAGTAGGTTCGTCCCATGCCCGCCGCCCACCCAGGTACACGGCGGCGGGCCCACACGACCGGGAGGACCGATGGCCGATCCGGCCCCCTTGATCGACGCCGACCCCACGCGAATCGGTGAGTACACCCTGCTCGGACGGCTCGGGCAGGGCGGCCAGGGAGTCGTGTACCTCGGCACCGGCCCCGACGGCGCGCAGGTGGCCGTCAAGACACTGCACGGCGACGCGCTCGATCTGCCCGGGCTGCGCGCCCAACTCGCCGAAGAGGTCGAGATGGCCCGTCGGGTCGCGCGCTTCTGCACCGCGCAGGTGCTGGCCGCCGACCTGGAGTCCGATCCTCCCTACGTCGTCAGCGAGTACGTGGAGGGTCAGTCGCTGCAGGCGGTGGTCCGGCAACAGGGGGCGCTGGACGGGGCCGTCCTGGAACGGCTCGCGGTGGGCACCCTCACCGCCCTGGCCGCCATCCACCAGGCCGGGATCGTGCACCGCGACTTCAAGCCCGGCAACGTGCTCATGGCGCCCGGCGGTCCCCGGGTGATCGACTTCGGCATCGCGCGGGCACTGGAGGGCACCGCGATCCTGACCAGCAGGATCGCCGGAACCCCCGCCTACATGGCCCCCGAGCAGATCACCGGCGGTCCGCTGGGACCGGCCGTGGACCTGTTCGCGTGGGGCGCCACCATCGTCTACGCCGCCAACGGCAGGGGGCCGTTCGGGCACGACTCGCTGAAGGCCGTGGTCAACCGGGTCGTCAACGACGATCCGGACCTGGGGGAACTGAACGGCCCGCTGCGGGAGATCGCCGAGCGCTGCCTGGACAAGGACGCGAGCCGGCGGCCCACCGCGGCCGAGGCGCTGATGCTGGTGCTCGGGGTCGAGAACGCGCCGCCGCCCGACGAGCCCACCACCGACACGGCCGTGCCCGTCGCCCACCAGACCCTTGTCGCGGGCGCGATCGCCGCGGCGGACACCGGAGCCCAGGAGAGCGCGGCAGCCGAGATCTACCGCTCCTACCCGCCGGTGAACCCGTCGCCGCCGGGACCGGGGGCCGTCCCGCCTCCCGTCCAGCCGCCTCCGGTGGCGCCTCCCGGGCCTCCGTATCCGACCGGCGGCCAGCAGCGTCTGCCGTACCCGTACCCCACCGGTCCGCAGCGCCCCGGGTATCCGGGCGCCCCGTACCCGAACCCGCCGGTCCCCTCCGGACCGGGCCAGCCCTACCAGCCGCCCGCCCGGCCGCACTGGACGCCGCCCACCGGACCGCATCCGGGGCAGCCCGTGCCGCCGCAGCCGCAGTACCCGGGGCGGCCGCCGTACGGGCAGCAGCCCGCCAACGGCACCAGCACCGGGGTCGTGATCGGCGTCATCGGCGCGGTCGTCGTCGCGGGGCTGCTGGTCTTCGTGCTCGTGATCGCGGCCATCAGCAATCTCGGCTGACCCGTCGGTCCCGGCGGGAAGGCGGTCGGCCGTGCGGGCCCCGGTCGTCAGGAGTGGCGCGGAGTCAGCGTCCCTGGAAGGTCGGCCGCTGCTTCTCCAGGAACGCCAGGGTGGCGTTCAGGTGGTCGGCGGTCTCGGCGCACTGGTCCTGGAGCCTGGCCTCGATGTCCAGCGCGCTGGGCAGGTCCAGCGTCGCGCCGAACGCCACCTCCGCCTTGATCGCGGAGTAGGCCACGGTCGGCCCCGAGGCCAGCCGCTCGGCGAGCTCCCGTGCGGCGCCTTCCAGTTCCTCGGGCTCCACCACCCGGTTGACCAGGCCGATCTCCAGGGCCCGGTCCGCCTTGACCGGCTCGGCCAGCAGCAGCATCTCCATGGCCCGCGCCTGCCCGACCAGCCGCGGCAGCGTCCACGACGCGCCCGAGTCCGCGCCCAGGCCCACGTTGGCGAAGGCCATCAGGAAGGACGCCTTGGTGGAGGCCACCCGCAGGTCGCAGGCGAACGCCAGCGCCGCGCCCGCGCCCGCCGCCACCCCGTTGACCGCGGCGACGATCGGCTTGGGCATCCGGGTCATCGTCAGCACGATGGGGTTGTAGTGCTTGCGCACGGTGTCCTTGAGCCCCTCGTTGTCGCTGAGCGCCTGCCCGTGCTCGTCGAGGTCCTGTCCGGCGCAGAACGCCCTCCCCGCTCCGGTGAGCAGCACCGCGCGCGCCCCGGCGTCGGCGCGTGCCCGCTCCAGGGCCTCCAGCAGTTCCTCCTTGGCCGCCGTGGTCAGCGAGTTCAGCGATTTCGGCCGGTCCAGGGTGATGGTGGCGACCCCGTTGGCGACCTCGTAACGGACGTTTTCTTTATCGGACATGAACGCTCCCTGTTCAGGTAGGCCCGGAATATGCGAAGTGCGGTCCGCGTACGGAACTGTCCCGCCTGATGGACACGGGGACCAGACGGGGGTGGAGAAGTCCTGGGGCGGCGGGGCTACAACTGTAACCGTCCTGCGATCTTCGAGTTTCGTGGGGTTCGGAGGCTCCCGGTCGTTTCCAACCCGGGCCCGGAACCGAGATAATGACAGATCAGTGATTCGTTCACTGAGTCACGCGGATTCGGCCCGCTCCGCACTCCGGACTCGTCGCGGCGATCCGGGACGCCGATGGACCGACTCACACGCGCGACCATCGTCTAGGAAAGGGGATACGGCATGGCGGCGATGAAGCCGAGGACCGGAGATGGACCGATGGAGGTCACCAAGGAGGGTCGCGGCATCATCATGCGGGTTCCGCTGGAGGGCGGTGGGCGTCTGGTGGTCGAGCTGACCCCGGCCGAGGCCGGTGAACTCGCCAACGCACTCAACGAAGTCGTCGGTTAACGGCCCGTCCCACCATTGTCCCAGCGTGCCACCGGGCGTTCGGACCTGACCTCGACCTCGTCCCCACCTCAGGAGTCAGTGAGAGCGTTCGCCCCGGGCACGCGATGACCAAGGAAGAATGTGAGCGTCCGTGCCTGTCGCTACGGAGATCCACCCGGTCGAAGGTGTTCTCGCCGAATCCACGGCTGACCGTGTCGCGCTCGTCGTCCGAACCGGAGCGGACGGGCCGCAGCCGGTCATGGACGGGGTGGGACTGAGTCCGACCGATCTCGACGCCCGGTTTCCCGCTTCGGTGGCGCGGCTTCTCGACACCTACGACTTCAGCGGAAAACCGGGGCAGACCGTCGAGTTCCCGGTGGATCTCGGCCGGGGACCGGTCCGGTTGACCTTCCTGGGGATCGGCGACGCCACCCCCGCGGAGATGCGCAGGGCGGGCGCGGCGTTCGCCCGCTCGGTCAGGGGGAGTTCCCGGGCGGCGGTCAACGTCGCCGCACCGGAGCACGGTCCGGCCGCGCTGACCGCGTTCGTGGAGGGGGCGCTCCTCGCCTCCTACACGTTCACCCTGGCCGAGACGCCCAGGAGCGCCGTACCCGCTCCCCGGCTCGACCTGCTCGGGTCGGCGGCAGAGGAGGCGGCCGACCCGGTCCGGCACGGCACGGTCCTGGCACGGGCCACCGCCACGGCCCGGGACCTGATCAACACCCCCTCGGCGGAGAAGGACCCCGCCTGGCTCGCGGCCCGGGCCGAGGAGATCGGCGGCGAGGCGGGCCTGTCGGTGCGGGTCTGGGACGAGACCGCCCTGAAACGCGACGGGTTCGGCGCGATCCTGGCCGTCGGACAGGGAGCGGTCCGTCCGCCGCGACTGGTCGAGCTGTCCTACACGCCGGAGAACCCCGCGGGGCACGTGGTCCTGGTCGGCAAGGGCATCACCTTCGACACCGGTGGCCTGTCGTTGAAGCCCAACGACAACATGAAGCTCATGAAGACCGACATGAGCGGCGCCGGAATCGTGCTGGCCGTCCTCGCGGCGCTGCGCGACCTCGGGGTGCGGACCAGGGTCACCGGGCTGATGGCGCTCGCCGAGAACGCCTTCTCCGGCAGCGCCGTCCGGCCCGGCGACGTGCTGACCACCTACAGCGGCCGCACTGTCGAGGTGCTCAACACCGACGCCGAGGGACGCCTGGTGCTCGCCGACGCGATGGGCTACGCCGTGGCGGAACTGGCGCCGGACGTCCTGGTGGACGTGGCCACGCTCACCGGTGCGGCCAAGGTGGCGCTGGGCACCGGGATCGGCGCGCTGTTCGCCACCGACGACGACCTGGCCGCCGCGCTCGTCGACGCGGGCGAACGGTCGGGTGAGGCGCTGTGGCGGCTGCCGCTGCAGGAGGAGTACCGCGACACGCTCGACTCGCCGGTCGCCGACCTGGCCAACGTCGGCGTCAAGTCCGACTACGGCCATCCCGGGGCCACCGAGGCCGCGCTGTTCCTGCGCGAGTTCGTCGGCTCCGTCCCCTGGGCGCACCTCGACATCGCCGGACCGGGGCGTTCGATGAGCGAGGAGGGCGTGCTCAGCAAGGGAGGCACCGCGTTCACCACCCGCCTGCTGCTGCGCTGGCTGACCGAGCGGTAGTCGACGCTCCCGCACGGGCCCGGCGGTCAGGCGGTGCTGACCGCCGCGAGCAGGCCCGCGCCGACCGGAAGCAGCAGCGGAACCAGGGTCTCGTCCTCGTGGACTAGGCGGCCCAGTTCGCGGACCGCGGCGCCCGCGGGGTCGGCGGCGGCCTCCAACGGCCCGTCCCGCACTCCGTCGGTGTCCAGAGCGCCGTGGTAGACCACGATCCCGCCGGGGCGCAGCACGCGCAGCGCCTCGGCCAGGTACGCCGGGTACTCGGCCCGGTCGGAGTCCAGGAAGACCATGTCGTAGGCGGCGTCGCGCAGCCGGGGCAGCACCTCCAGGGCGCGGCCGTGGATGAGCCGCGTCCGATTGGCCGCGAACCCGGCCCGCCGGTAGGCGCCGCGCGCGAACTGCTGACTCGCGGGATCGACGTCCACGGTGGTCAGCA
The DNA here is from genome assembly GCF_003574835.2 of Thermobifida halotolerans. Lineage (NCBI taxonomy): Bacteria > Bacillati > Actinomycetota > Actinomycetes > Streptosporangiales > Nocardiopsidaceae > Thermobifida > Thermobifida halotolerans. The sequence goes on from NZ_CP063196.1 coordinate 5,289,592, forward strand.
CCGAGTCGGGGCGCATGCCGCGCAGCAGCCAGAGGCCCGAACTGCCGCACCCGGTACCGATCTCCACGACCGCGCGGGCGCCGATCACCGTGGCCAGGAAGCGCAGCGCCGCCCCCGTGGTGGGACTCACCGGACGGACGTCCCAGTGCCGCCCCTGCTCCCGGGCGGCCGCCAGGGCGTCGTCCTCCACCGCGTACCGCTCGATGTAGGCCAAGGTGTCGTCTGGGTGGGCGATGACGGCCTCCCCCGCTGCGCCGGATACGAACCTGGTCCACGCGGACAGACGGTCTCGTGGCGGTGGGTATCGTGACTGTTACACCGAGTCCGCGCTTCCTGGCACAGACTAGCCCCAACGGCTGCCGGTGCGCGGGATGTGGAACTTAATCGCCCTCCGCGGTGTTAGAGAAACAGACAGGGTCACGCCCCCCCGCTTGCCCCGCCGCGTGGACCGAGCGCCGAACGAAGGGAGCGCCAGTGGCAGGTCCTGACTCTGCCGTTGACTTCGGGCACTGGGAACCACCCAGTTGGGACGAGGTCGTGCGCACTCACTCGGCACGGGTCTACCGTCTCGCCTACCGCCTGACCGGCAACCAGCACGACGCCGAGGACCTCACCCAGGAGGTCTTCATCCGGGTGTTCCGGTCACTGGCCAACTACACGCCCGGCACCTTCGAGGGCTGGTTGCACCGCATCACCACCAACCTGTTCCTCGACATGGCGCGCCGCCGTGCCCGCATCCGCTTCGAGGGCCTGGCCGAGAGCGCCGACGACCGTATCGAAGGCCGTGAACCCTCCCCGGCGCAGGCCTACGACGACCGTCACTTCGACGCCGACGTGCAGGCGGCCCTCGACGCCCTGCCTCCCGAGTTCCGCGCCGCCGTCGTGCTGTGCGACATCGAAGGGCTCTCCTACGAGGAGATCGCGGCCACTCTGGGGGTGAAGCTGGGCACGGTGCGCAGCCGCATCCACCGCGGCAGGGCCCAACTGCGCGCCGCGTTGGAGCACCGCCGTCTGACCGCCGAACGAGTCGGGGAGGTCAAGGAAGCATGAGCCACCTGGAGGAGCGGCTGTCCGCCTTCGTCGACGGCGAACTGGGACACAGCGACCGGGACCGCGTGCTGAGCCACCTGGCCGGGTGCGAGACCTGCCGGTTCGAAGCCGAGATGCTGCGCAGCCTCAAGCAGCGGCTGTGCTCCCTGAACGCTCCGGAACCCGCCTCGGACTTCCTCGGCCGACTGCTCTCCCTTCCCGACGACGCATCCTCGGGTGAACCGCCGCACGGCGGCGCCGAGCCGTTCGCGGCGACCCCTCCGCTGGGCGCCGGCCGTCCGCTCGGGGGCGCCACCGCCGTCGAGCGGCGTGACCATCCCGTGCGCGGGTTCACCCGCTTCCGGTCCGGCTGGGGAAGGGCCCGCTACGCGGTGGCGGGGGTCTCGGTCGTGGCGGCCACCCTCGGGACGGCCTTCGTCGCGGGAGGCGACCCCGCCCCCGCCGACCAGCCCGTGGTCTCTCCGGCGCTGGTCGACTACGCGATCGAGCACGCGGCCGTGTCCGGTCAGGCGCTGCTGGGCGATCCCGTCACGGTTCCGATGGTCACGACGCGGTCCACGGAGAACGGGACGATCCGGACCGCGGAGTCGGACACCAGCGGCTCGGAGCGGCCGGGCGACTCCCGCACCCGGTGAGCGGGGAGCACAACGGGTCCGCACACCGTCGGGGGCACGCGACGGTGTCGGCGGCCGTGCTGTGCGTGCTGCTGTGCCTGATCGCCGTCACCGTGGCCGCGGACTCCCGGGCCGTCCCGCCCGCCGAGCGGCGCGGCGGCGACGGTATGGCGATCCTGCGCCGTGCGGTGGAGCTCGACGACGGACTCCACTACGCGGGGGTGCGTTCGCTGTCCTGGCGCGACAGCGCGGGCCGCACCGAGACGACCCTGCTGCACGTCCTGCACCGGCCCGAGGTGGGCACGCTGGTCAGACCGGTCCGGGAGACCGGTGGGGGAACGGACGTCCTGGTCGGTTCGGGGGCCTGGGGCGACCCCGACGGCGCCGTCCTCGCGGTTCTGGAGAGCAACTTCTGGGTCGACGCCGACGGCGCCGAGAAGGTCGGTGAGCGTTCCGCGCTGCGCGTGACCGCACGGCGCGACAACGGGCAGCTCGCGGCCCGGTTCTGGGTCGACGAGGCGACCGGTCTGCTGCTGCGCCGCGAGGTGTACGACACCGACGGGGAGCTGGCCCAGGCCGGTGTCTTCGAGTCGATCCGGTTCGGAGCCGACGCGGTCGCCGCGGCGGACGACACGGCACAGTCCGACACCACGGTGGTGAGCCGTCCCTGGGGTGACGAACTCGACGAGCGGGAACTGGACCTGCTGCGTTCCGACGGGTGGGCGCTGCCCGAGCAGCTTCCCTGGGGGTTCACGCTGGTCGAGGCACGCTCCACCGGGAGCGGGAGCAACCGGGTGACGCATCTGACCTACTCCGACGGGATCTGCGTGATCTCGGTGTTCACCCAGCGCGGGAGCCTGGGCGCGGGCGCGGTCTCGGGACTGCGCGCGGTGGAGGAGGACGGCGCGCTCGTCCACGTCGCCGACGAGGGCGGCCAGCACCAGCGGATGTGGGAGGCGGACGGGTTCGTCCACACCGTGCTCGCCGACGCCCCCGAAGGCATCGTGTCCGGCGCGTTGCGCACACTGCCCCCGCCCGACGGCACCGGCTTCTGGGCGCGGGTGGGCAGGGGCCTGGACCGGATGGGAACCTGGCTGGAGTAGTGCGCGTCCCACCAGAATGGTGCGGACAGACACGGGTTTCGGGCGGACGCGAACCCTGTTAACCGACGTTTATGTTGTGTGCGCCAGGATGGATCGGGCAGCGATAGACGGAGAGCACATGACCGACGAAACCGGACGCCGTGACTTCGGGGGAGAGGCGGAAAGCCCGGTGACGGACCCGGCGGTCCACTCCGGACCGACCATCGGCCCGTCCGCAGCGCCTGAGGGAGCCGTCGCCCCGGCACAGCAGGGCGGAGTACCCCAGGAACCGTGGGGATCCCCGCAGGGGCGGCCCGTGCCGCCGTCCCAGGGGCATCCCGCCCGACCGCCGTGGTCCGTCCCCGGGTGGACGCCGACCGGACCGGGGCAGCCGCAGTCCGCTCCGCCGCCCTCCTCCCAGACCTGGGCGGGCGGCCAGCAGCCGCCCCCGCCTCCTCCTGTCCCGACGTGGCCGGGCGCTCCCGCACCGTCGGGCGGCACGGGCATGCACCAGCCCCCGCACGGCCCCGCGGGCCCCCCTGGGCAGTGGCCCGCGGGCGCACCCGGCGGCGGACACGCAGCGGCGCCCGCGCGGAAGCGCCGCGGTGTCCCGGTGTGGGCGATGCTGCTCGTCGTCGCGGTCGTGGCCATGGCATCGGCCGGTGTGGGCGGTGCGGTCAGCGCCTCCCTGGTCGGCAACGAGCCCCCGGAGCCGCAGGGCTCCAACGCGCTGAACAACGAGGTCCCCAGCGACGTGCCCAGTCGCGCCCCCGACACCATCGCGGGGGTCGCGCAGCGGGTCAGCCCCAGCGTGGTGTCCATCCGCAGCGCCAGCCCGCAGACCGGCGGGAACGGTTCCGGTTTTGTCATCGAGGGCGACTACGTGGTCACCAACAACCACGTCGTCGACGCGGTGGAGCGGACCGGCATCGAGGTCGTCTACAGCGACGGCCACGTCAGCAAGGCCGAGGTGGTGGGCGCGGCGGCCTCCTCCGACCTGGCGGTCCTGCGACTGGCCGACCCCCTGGACGTGGAGCCGCTGGAGTTCGGCGACTCCGACGAGGTGACCGTCGGGGACACCGTCATCGCGATCGGCGCGCCGCTCGGCCTGGAGGGCACCGTCACCTCCGGTATCGTCAGCGCCCTCAACCGTCCCGTCACCGTCGGCGAGAGCGGCCAGGAGGCCTACATCAGCGCGATCCAGACCGACGCGGCCATCAACCCCGGCAACTCGGGCGGACCGCTCGTCAACGAGCAGGGCATGGTGATCGGGGTGAACTCGGCGATCGCCACCATGGGCAGTCTCAGCGGGGAGCAGACCGGAAGCATCGGTCTGGGGTTCGCGATCCCGTCCAACCAGGCGTCGCGTGTGGTGGAGCAGCTCATCGAGACCGGTGAGGCCCCGCACGCCGTCATCGGCGCGGTCATAGACCTGCAGTACCGGGAACAGGGCGCGCTGATCCTGGAGGAGCGGGAGAACGGCGGCGACACCATCGTGCGGGGCGGCCCCGCCGACCAGGCGGGACTGCGCCCCGGCGACGTCATCGTGGAGTTCGACGGCACTCCGGTGCGCGACGGCAACCAGCTCGTCACCCTGATCCACACCAAGGCTCCGGGCGACCGGGTCGAGATCCGCTACGAACGGAACGGCGAGGAGCACACCACGGTCATGGTCCTGGGATCGTCGAACGACTGACCCCGAGGTGGTCCCACCGGGGAGGCGCTGCGGGGGCGAAAAGGCCCCCGGCGCCGACCAGCGGCGGGTTCGGATCAGCGGCTGGTCGGGCTGAGGCCCAGCATCATCCCGGCCAGGCCGCGCGGCTTGCCGACGAGCTCCTCGGCAATGGAGCGCAGCACCTTGCCCGCCTCGCTGTCGGGAGCGTCGAGTACCAGCGGCATCCCCCGGTCGCCGCCCTCGCGCAGCGCCACCTCCAGCGGCACCTGCCCCAGCAGCGGAACCCTGGTGCCCAGGGCCTTGGTGAGTCCGTCGCAGACGGCCTGGCCGCCGCCCTCGCCGAACAGGTAGACCCGCTCGTCGCTGCCGGGAGCCTGGTAGTAGGACATGTTCTCGATCACGCCCGCGACCCGCTGGTGGGTCTGCGCGGAGATCGCCCCGGCGCGCTCGGCGACCTCGGCCGCGGCCTGCTGCGGGGTGGTCACCACCAGGATCTCGGCGCCCGGCAGCAGTTGGGCGACGGAGATGGCGACGTCGCCGGTGCCCGGGGGCAGATCCATCAGCAGGACGTCCAGGTCGCCCCAGAAGACGTCGGCGAGGAACTGCTGCAGCGCCCGGTGCAGCATCGGCCCGCGCCACACGACCGGCTGGTTGCCCTGGGTGAACATGCCGACCGAGATGACCTTGACGCCGTGTGCGGTCGGCGGCAGGATCATGTCCTCGACCTTGGTGGGACGGTCGTCGGCGCCCAGCATCCGGGGCACGGAGTGGCCGTAGATGTCGGCGTCCACGACACCCACCTTGTGTCCCTGGGCGGCCAGGGCGGCGGCCAGGTTCACCGTGACCGAGGACTTGCCGACACCGCCCTTGCCGGAGGCGATGGCGAACACCTTGGTGAGCGAGTTCGGCTTGGCGAACGGGATCTCCTTCTCGGCCTGTCCGCCGCGCAGCTTCGTCTGCAACGCCTTGCGCTGTTCGTCGCTCATGACGTCGAGCGTGACCTTCACGCCGGTGACACCGGGCACCTTGCTGACCGCGGCGGCGACGTCCTTCTCGATACGGCCCCGCATGGGGCAGCCGGCCACCGTGAGGTAGATGCCGACCGCGACCGTACCGTCGTCGTTGATCTCGACGTTCTTGACCATGTCGAGCTCGGTGATGGGACGGTGGATCTCTGGGTCCTTGACGGTGGCCAGAGCCGCGTTCACCTGCTCGGTGGTGGGTGTGGAGGACATGTCATCAATGGTACGAAAGCCCAGGTGTGAATCGCGCAGGCGGCCTCGGCGGCTCTTCCGGAGAAAGCCGTGACGTGCTCTTAACACCCGCAATACACAACCCGCTAGTAGTGTCGGACGAACGATGGGCAACGCGCTACCACCATGGTCGTCCGGACCCGACCCGCGGGAGCGGTCGGCTCCGCAGCATTCCCAGATCTGGGCGTCGCCGGGCCGGGCGGGAGGACAGGGGTCGGACGCGGTCTGGGCGTGGCCGCCTCCCGTGGCACGCAGACCGCGGACGGTCGAGCCGCCCCCGGGCGTTCCCTACCACCGGATGGCCCGAACCGAGACGCACCGCTGGTGGAAGCCGCCGTTGACACTGGGACTCGCGGTGCTGCTGGTCCTGGGGATGACCGTTTTCACACTGGTCGTGGTCGAACTGGTCAAGGCCATCCAGCGCATCCCCGAAGACGTCGAACTGTTCGGCGACCCCGTTGCCGACCTCGCGGTCAACCTCCTGGCGCTGGCGCTGATGATCCCGGCGGTGATGGTCGCCGTGCGGGTCGTCCAGAAACGCCGGATCGGTTCGCTGGCCTCGGTCGAGGGACGGCTGCGCTGGCCGTGGCTGTTGCGCTGCGCGGTGGTCGCCACGGTGAGCGTCGCGGTCTCCTTCGGCATCCTCAGCGTCCTGTACCTGCTCAGCGAGCCGGGGGAGCCGCTGTTCGGCGAGTACGTGGGCGCCCGCCGGTTCGCCTTGGCGGTGGTGGTCGTCGTGCTGCTGGTGCCGTTCCAGGCCGCCGCCGAGGAGTACGCCCTGCGGGGATTCCTCATGCAGATGGTCGGCGCCTACGGAAGCACGTCGTACGGAGACCGGCGGCCGGGTCCGGTCGCCGTGGTCAACCGCGTCCTCGCCAGTCCGGTGCCCGCGATCCTGGTGAGCGGACTGGTGTTCACCGTCATGCACGACTACTCCGGCTGGGCGACGGCCGAGGTCGCGCTGTTCGGTCTGGCCATGGCCTGGCTCGTCTGGTACACCGGAGGCCTCGAGGCGGCGATCACGCTGCACGTGGCGCACAACGTGGTGGCGTTCGTTCTCTCCGCCTACGAGGGCCTGCCCGACCCGTCGGGCAGCATCGGAAGCTGGCAGGGGGTCGTCGCGACCGCCCTCCAGTTGGGGCTGTTCTGCCTCGTGGTGGTCTGGATGGCGCGCCGCGCGAGGGTGCGCCGCACCACTCCCGACCCCCACGCGGCGCTTCCCCCGCCTCCCGGGGGCGAAACTGCTGGTCCCGGTCACGACCACGGCTGACAGGCACGTTTTCTCCCGGACCTTCCGGGTAGCACCCGGACAACCATGAAGACTGTCCCTTCGTGTCCTCGCTGTGGGCGCGTCGTCCACGAACCCGATCTGTGGTCGAGCGCGTGGCGATGTGACGCGCACGGACCGGTCGTCCCCCTGCGCGCGGTGCGCGACCCCGGCGCCGCCTCCCTGGAGCTCCTGCTCGACGAGGCGAGGGTGCCGGTCTGGATTCCCTGGCCGCTGCCGTCCGGATGGGTCCTCACCGGATTCGCCGAGGCCGGGGACGAACGCACCGGAATCCTCGCCGCCGCGGTCGCCCTGTCCGGTCCGGCCCCGTTGGGCGGAGTGGGGGAGCTGGTGGTGGTCGCGGAGGAGCCCGGCGTCGGACTCGCCGCCCGGATCGCCGGGGTCGGTGGCCCCGACCCCGGGGACGGCTTCGACCACGACCCCCCGAACACCAGGGTCCGCAACGACGGCCACGAGATCCACCTGTGGAGCGTCGACGGCGGACCGGAGCGCGCGATCTACGTCGGAGAGGCGATGGCCCAGTGGCTGTGGTTCGTCTTCGACTCGGCCGACGGCGGCGTGCTCATGTGCGAGATCGACGCCGTGCGAGACCTGCGCGACGCCCGTGACGTCGGTCCCTTCCCGGACCTGCCGTTCGGGGCGCCCTCCCCGTTCCTGGTCGAGGCGCTCAAACCGGCCGGATGAGTCGGCGCTGGCCTATGATCAGGGCGATGCGCATCGACCTGCACTCCCACAGTTCCGTCTCGGACGGCACCGAACCCCCCGCCGCCGTCGTCGACCGCGCCGTCGCGGCCGGACTCGACGTCCTGGCGCTCACCGACCACGACACGGTGGCCGGGATCGCCGAGGCCGCCGCGCGCCTGCCGTCCGGGTTCACCCTGGTCCCCGGCGTCGAGCTGTCCTGCGCCCACCAGGGCTCCACCGTGCACCTGCTCGGCTACCTGTTCGATCCGCAGCATCCCGAGCTGACCGCCGAGCTGCGCCGGATCCGCGACGACCGCGTCGTGCGCGCCCGGGCCATGGTCGACCGGCTGCGGGCCGAGGGGCTGCCCGTCACCTGGGAGCGGGTCCGCGCCATCGCCGGGGACGTGGAGGGCCGGGACGTGGTCGGCCGCCCGCACATCGCCCGCGCCATCGTCGAGGTCGGCGGGGCCGAGGACGTCCCGGACGCCTTCGACCGGTGGATCGGGGCGGACAAGCCCGCCCACGTGGCCCGGTACGCGCTGGATCCGGTGCGGGCGGTGCGGCTGGTCCGGGAGGCGGGAGGGGTGTGCGTGCTCGCGCACCCGGCGCGCAGTGAAGGGGGAGGCACCACGGCGGTCCCCGACGAACTGGTCGAACGCATGGCCGAGGCCGGACTCGGCGGGATCGAAGCCGACCACCCCTCGCACGACGACGCCGAACGCGCCCACTGGCGGCGGCGCGCCGAGGAGTTGGGGCTGGTGGTCACAGGTTCCAGCGACGACCACGGCGAACTGACCGGGCACCGGCTGGGCTGCTCGACCACGGACCCGGACGCCTACGCCGCACTGGTGGCGCCGGCCACCGGAGCAGCCCCCCACGTGGGGTGACGGCAGCGCCGCAGGACTCTTGAGTACTTTTAACCATTCCGGCCGATACTGTCGGCGAGCTGCATGGACGCGGGCCGCGGAACGCCGGGCAGGCCCGGGGCTACCCCGGGGCGGTGCTCCGCGACAGCGTCGGATACCCATCAGGAGCGTCCGGCCGTCACAATAGGCCCGCACCAGTTCTTGTGAGTCGTAGACCAACCGAAGGGGCGGCACGTGTTCTGGAAGCGGAAAGCCAAGAAGAAGGACGATGCCGAGGCGGACGCCGCTTCGACCACCGCCAAGGACACCGAGGAGACGGAGGACGCGGAGGCGGGGAGCGACGCCGACGCTGACGCCGCGGCCGAGGAGAGGAGTGGTGACGTCGAGGAGACCGACGCCGCGGCCGAGTCGGACGAGGACGCCGACGGCAAGGAGGCGGAGACCGACGTCGAGGGCGGCGGGTCCGAACTGCCCGTCGAACGGGTCGAGATCCCCGGCACCCTGGAGGTCGACGGCGAGGAGTACGAGGTCGTCACCAACACCTGGATCGTCCAGGTCGACGAGGACGGTGTTGTCGTCGTCAACCCCGGCCAGGACGCCAAGGCCGTCCTCGACGCGGTGGGCGACCGCGAGATCTACCTCGTGGCCTGCACCAACGGCTACCAGCCGCACATCGCGGGCGCGGTGGAGGTCGCCGAGCGCGACGAAGCCCCGATCGCCGTGCATCCCAGGGAGCTGCGCCGCTGGCGCAAGGTCCACGGAGTGGAGCACAACCCCGAGATCGAGGCCGAGGGCGGCGGCAGGCTGACCATCGGCGACGTCGAGCTGGAGATCCTGGCCACTCCCGGCACCGCTCCCGGATCGCTGTCCTACTACTTCCCCCACCTGAAGGTGGTGTGCAGCGGCGACACCCTGCTCGCCGGGCAGCTCGGCACGGTCGGCGAGGGTTACCTGGACTACACCACCCAGCTCGCCTCCGTCGGCGAGGTCCTGCTGTCCCTGCCCGAGGAGACCCGGGTGCTCCCTTCCACGGGAGAGGAGACCACCATCGGCGCCGAGTCGAAGAACTTCGACTCCTGGGTCGCCGGAGAGTAGTCCCCGAGCCGCCGTCGGCCGTGGCATCGGCGGAACGGAGCCGTCCGCGGGCGGCCTCCGCCGATGCCGCGGCCGGAGGGTCAGCGGGGCTCCGCGCCGTTCCAGAAGCTGGTGAGAGCACTCGCGGTGGTCTCGGGAGCCTCCACGTTGGGCGAGTGGGCGGCGTCGGGGATCACCACGCGCTGCGCGCCCAACCGCTTGGCCATGTCCGACTGGGTCTGGGGTGACCAGGCGTCGTCGTTCTCGCCGTAGAGCACCAGTTTGGGAAGGTCGGCCGCGGCGAGTTCGGCGGTCCGGTCCGACGCGGAGGTCACCTCCTGGGCCATCCGGAGCAGCCCCAGCGGGTGGTTGGCGAGCATCCGCTCCCGCAGGAACACGTGGATCTCCTCGGGAAGTCCCCGGGCCTGCTGCGGCTCCTCGAAGTGCGCCCACCAGATCTGGTTCATCAGTTCGCGGGTCGGGGAACCTCCGAGCACGGCCATCAGCCGCTCGGCGTCGTTGACCCGCGACGCCCCCTCCACCCCCGCCGGACCCGAACTCATCAGGGTGAGGGACAGCAGCGGGACCTCAGCCGCGAGCACGGTCTCGCGGGTGACCAGACCGCCGAAGGAGTGTCCGAGCAGGTGCACCGGTCCCTGGTCGACGGCGTCGACGAAGTCGGCGACGACCCCGCCCAGCGCCGCGCACGAGTAGGCCTCCGGATCGTCGCTGCCCGGGGACTCGTACTGGCCGGGCAGGTCGATCGCGTACACCCGGCGCCCCGCCTGGGCCAGCGTCTGCAGCAGCGCGATGAAGTCTTCCTTGCTGCCGGTGAACCCCGGAACCAGGACCGCCGCGTGGAGTTCGCAGCCGCCGACGACCGGACTGGCGGCCAGGGCGGCGACCGGGCCGGACGGGGTGGTGACGTCGACGCGCTCCACCCCGGGCGGGAGAGTCAGAAACCGAGGAGTACTCACATGGACTCACCCTAGACGATGCGGTTCCGCGGGCGGTTTTTCGAGGACGCCGGGTCTTCCGGGTGAGCAGACCCGGCATCGCGTCTCAGTCCTGGTCGTTGTTGGCCTCGACGCCGCCCCGGGAACGGCGGCGGGTGCGCTTGCGGGTCCGGGCGGGGGAGTCGCCGTCCGCGGCGGCCGGTTCGCCGGTGGAGTCCGCCGTGGCGGCGCCGCGCCCGGTGGGCGCTCCGCCCCGGGTACGGCGACGGTTGCGGGAGTGCCGCCGACGGGGACGCTCACGGTCGTCGGCACCGCGCCTCGTCCGGCCGCCGGTCTCGCCGATGTCCTCGACGTCCTCGGCTTCCAGACCGGCGCGCTCCCGCTCCTCCTCGGCGAGCACGCCCTTGGCGCCCGACGGGATTCCCAGCGCCTCGAAGAAGTGCGGGGAGGTGGAGTAGGTCTCCTCCGGGTTGCCGAACGGCAGTTCCAGCGTCTTGTTGATCAGCTTCCAGCGGGCCACCTCCTGCCAGTCGATGAACGTGACGGCGGTGCCCGAACGTCCGGCCCGGCCGGTGCGGCCGATCCGGTGCGTGTAGGTCTTCTCGTCCTCGGGGCACTCGTAGTTGACCACGTGTGTCACGTCGTCCACGTCGATTCCCCGGGCGGCGACGTCGGTGGCGACCAGCACGTCGATCTTGCCGTTGCGGAACGCCCGCAGGGCGCGCTCGCGCTGGCTCTGTCCGAGGTCCCCGTGCACGGCCGCGGCGGCGAAGCCGCGTCCCCGCAGTGCGGCCGAGACCTGGTCGCAGACCCGTTTGGTCTGGCAGAACACCATGGTCAGACCGCGGTCGCGCGCCTGGAGCAGGCGGGCGAGCATCTCCAGTTTGTCCAGCGGGTGGGTACGGAAGACGTGCTGGGTGACCTGGCCGGAGCCGGACCGCTCGGAGTCGTCGCCGGCCCGCACGTGGGTGGGGCGGCGCAGGTACCTGCGGGACAGGCTCACGATCTCGCTCGGCATCGTCGCCGAGAACAGCATGGTCTGCCGCTGTTCGGGGGTCTTGGCGAGAATGCGCTCGATATCGGGCAGGAAGCCCAGGTCGAGCATCTTGTCGGCCTCGTCCAGGACGAGCGAGGAGGCTTCGGACAGGTCGAGGTGGCGCTGGTTCTCCAGGTCGAGCAGGCGTCCCGGAGTTCCCACGACGATGTCCACGCCGTTGCGCAGTGAGGTGATCTGCGGTTCGTAGGCGCGCCCCCCGTAGACGGTGACGATCCGCGCGCCGGTGCGTTTGCTGGCGGTGGTGAGGTCGGCGGCCACCTGGATGGCGAGTTCGCGGGTCGGCACGATCACCAGGGCACGGGGGCGCCTGGCGCCGCCGGGCCGGGCGTGCACGCTCTGGAGCAGGGGAAGTCCGAAGGCGAAGGTCTTGCCGGTGCCGGTACGGGCCTGACCGATGATGTCGGCGCCGGTCAGGGCCAGGGGCAGCGCCAGGGTCTGGATGGGAAAGGGAGAGACGATGCCTTCGGCCTCGAGGGCGTCGGCGATGTCGTCGATGACGCCGAGATCACGGAAGGTCGTCTGCGGACTGCTGGTGTTGTCGGTGGTGGTCAGGATCCATGCCTCCATCTGGGCGGGCCGCGTGCGCGGCGGTGCTTGTGGGCGGACGGGCTCGTCGTCGAGCTCGTTGCGGTCGCGGCGGTCCGGCGCGGCTCATCGGAGCCGGGGATCCGCGTGGCGCGTTGTCACGCCTGGGCGGGGCCGGGGCCGTCGGGCACGGACGCGCGACCGGTTCTGGGCCGTCCGCTTGCAGTTGTCATGACGCGTGGCCACTCCGTGCAGGGCGGTCGCCGCCGTAGGATGCGGCGGCCCGTTTCCCGTCGTGGGTTCGTACGTCCGTACCGGGTCACAGGGCCGCTGCCGAACGTGTCGGTGGATCACTGCGCGGGCCTCCAGGTCGGGGCGACGCGACCGGCTGCGACGGGGCGCTTCGCGTGCGACCGACGGGTGCCGGCCGCGGCTTCGAGTCTAGCCTGCGTGTTCAACGCTGGATAGAGCACGACGCCGTGCCCTGTCCGCCTGTGGAGGACAACGTGCCAGGTGCCGCCGATAGTCCCGGCGTGGAGGGTCCTCTCCGGGAGGGCGCTACGCTGAGGGGTATGAGCTCCGCAGCCGCTCCGAAACCCCATGACGTCACCCCGGTCGAGCGCGGTGTGATCGACCTGCTGGGGCTGCTGGCCTATGCCGAACTGGTCTCGTTCTTCCGGCTGGCCTCCGACGCCGAACTCGCGCCCACCCTGGGGGACAAGGGGGAACTCGCGGCGTTCGCGGCGATGGAGCAGACCCACCACCGGCTGCTGCGGAACAGGCTCGTGGAGTTGGGGGTCGACCCCGAGGCCGCGATGCGACCGTTCGTGGAGCCGCTGGATGCCTGGCACGCCCGCACCGCACCGCAGAACTGGGTGGAGAGTCTGGTCAAGGCGTATGTCGGAGACGGGATCGCCGCGGACTTCTACCGGCAGATCGCCGAGTTGACCGACGACGAGACCAGGGAGCTGGTCACGGGGGTGCTCTCAGAGGAGGGACGGGCCGAGTTCATCGCCGCCAAGGTCAAGCAGGCGGTGGCCGACGATCCGAAGCTGGCCGGACGGCTCGCGCTGTGGGCGCGTCGCCTGGTCGGCGAGGCCCTCAGCCAGGCGCAGCGGGTCGCCGTCGACCGGCCCGACCTCGCCGCGCTGCTGGCCTCGGGCAACGCCGAGGGCGGGACCGGCGATCTCGCCGCGGTCAGCCGGGTCTTCGCCAGGCTGACCGACGCGCACAACGCCCGACTGCAGGCCATGGGCCTGGGGAGCTGACCGGGCGGCCGGGATCACCTTCTCCCGCGAAGCCGCCTGTCCCTTTTGCGGTGTGTAGGCGTATATAGTCGGCGTTGTCATTATTTCCCCGCCGTCCGGTGTCTCAGGACGGCTGTTTCCTGAGGTACTCATCCACATGCGCAGTGGGTTCTCCGCCAACTGCCCGCTGGTCCGGCTCACGCATGCTTTCGACAGCTTCGGGCTGCGGGAAGACTCTTCGGCTCCCGGACTGGTCGCCCAGGTCGACCAGCACGTCGCCGGTGTCCGCGATTCGCTGTCCCGCGACGGTCTCCCGTTGACCCGCCGCAGCCTCACGCACTACCTCCAGGGGTTCCTCGACGGGTGCCGCGAACGCGGATGGCACTCCGACGGGGCGGACTACGACTGGGAGACCCTGCGGCTGCTCGCCGTCTGCAGGCTGGCCAGAGAAGAAGGCTTCGTCTGCTAGGTTCGCGGCGCCTTCTGGGAAACGTCACCGTGGTGATCTGTGAATTGGTGACGAAGCTTCGCGCGGTGGGCGTACGCTAAGCCCTGTCCGGAGTACGGTCGCGCGTTCTGCACCGGTCCGTGGGAGGGAATGGGAACGGGCCGCGCGAGCCGGAATGTGAACTCCGCCGCTACAGGCTGGGCACCTCCAGCCCTATGACCGAAATGCGGCAACCGTTGTGCCGCGAGAAAGGAAAAGCGAATGGGGAGCGGTCGGCACGGGGCGGCGCGTCCACCGATCGGAGTCCTGATCCACCGGGATCGCGTCGACTTCTCCATCTACGGTCTGCAGGCGGTCGTCGCGCTGGTCATCATGATCGCCACGGGACCCGGCAGTCTGGCCTTCTGGCTGTGCTTCCTGCTGCTGTTCGCCGGAGTCGTCCTCTTCTTCCGACGTATCGACCGGCTGGCCCGCGAGGAGCTCGCGGGAGAGGACCTGCTCTGACGCCCCGCCCCGCGGCGCGCGACACATCGGGTCGGCGACCGTGACAGCCACGGGACGCGCCCGCCCGCCGAACCCCCGTCAGGGGACGGGGACAACGGGCGGGACGCAACCGCCTCGGTGGCCGGCCGCGGGCTACCTGCGCTCGTGTCGGGGCGCCACGATCCGCTCGGTCGGAGCCGTGTCCCGTTCCGGGGCACGCGCCGCCCCACCCGGGCGGGAGCCCATGGCGTCGGCGCGACCCCGCTGGTATCCGCCCTCCTCACGGAAGCGCTTGGTCTCGTCCTCGGCCGTGTCCAGCCAGTTCGCCCAGCGCTGCTGCATCGGGCGGACCAGACCGCCGCCGACACCGACGATCAGAATGCCCGCCGCGGTGGCCAGCACCGTGATCAGCACCGGAAGGGTCACCGAGACGGCCACGCCGATCTGGTTCAACGCGGCGATGACGCCGAGGCCGAGGATGAACACTCCCGCGGCGTTGGCCAGCAGCCTGCCGTAGCTGAGACCGCCGAGCGCGTCAGAGGCGAGGTCGCGGACGGCTCGCGCGATCAGGGCGGCCACCACGACGATGATCAGCGCCACGGCGAGCTGCGGCAGCCACGCGATCACGCCGTTGAGCAGTTGGGTGACCGGGTTGTCGGGCCCGAACGCGCTGAAGGCCAGTTGCAGGACGATCAGCACACCCGCGTAGTAGACGAACTTCCCCGCGATGTCGCTGGCGCTGAACCGGCTGCGCTGGAAGTACCTGCCCAGACCACCGCGCTCCAGAGCCCGGTCGAGGCCGACCTTGGCCAGCCCCTTGGTGACCAGGCGGCCGATGAGTTTGGCGAGCAGCCAGCCCAGGACCAGGATGACGAGGAAGACCACGAGCCTGGGAATGAAGGCCACCACGGTGTCCCAGACGTTGCCGAGGCCCTGCCCGACGTCGGTCACGGCCAATGGTGTGAACATCTCGTCCCTCCCCACAGAGGCGGTTCCGTCGGACGGCGGCCGGAGGGCCTCCGGAGTGCCGCGGCGTACCGACCGAACCGGGAGAATGCCTGTCATCTCGGCCACTACCCCCGAGTCGGTGGACGAACCACGGGCGGGAACCATGGGGAGGAGGACGCGGACCGCGCGTCCGGACCGGACAGTCAGATCCGGGTGAGGTCCCAGCCGCTGATGCCGCGCCAGGCGAGGCGGGCGATGAGCTGCTCGGCGGCGTCCTTGGGGATGTCCCCCCGGCTCAGCCAGTAGCGCGCGCTGGTCTCGGCCATGCCGACCAGGCCGATGCTGAGCAGGTGCGCCTCCTCGTCGGAGACGCTGGTGTCCTGGCGGATGACCTCGCCGATGAGCTCGGCGCACCGGAGCGTGGTCTGCTCGGTCTTCTCCCGCACCGCGGGCAGGTTGCGCAGGTCGGACTCGAAGACCAGACGGAACGCCTCACCCTCGCCGGAGACGAAGTCGAAGTAGGCCTTGAAGCTCGCGGCGACCCGCTGCCGGTTGTCGTCGGTGGACTGCAGCGCGGCCCGCTGCTTTTCGACCAGGGCCTCGGAGTGCTGTTCCAGCAGCGCCAGATAGAGCTCCAGCTTTCCGGGGAAATGCTGGTACAGCACGGGCTTGGAGACACCGGCCCGCTCGGCGATCTCGTCCATCGCCGCCGCATGGTATCCCCGCTCCACGAAGACCTGCTGGGCCGCGGCGAGCAGTTGCCGTCGACGGGCCACCCGGGGGAGCCTGGTTCCCCGTGGGCGGGCTTCTGAAGGAGCCGTCACAGCCACACCCTCCGAACTGTTCGCGGCGTCGAGCGCCGCGTCCTGATCTGGTCGTCTCAAATGGCCTGGGAGGACCGGCCGCGACCGACACGTACCGCGCTATCTTACTCGCCCGTAGGTCATCGGCCCCATCCGCCCAGGTCGGATGCCCGCCACACCACGACAGACCCGGCGCGGCGGATCCGGCTCAGCGGTAGTCGTCCTCGTCTTCGGGAACCTCGAGCGCCTGCTCGACGGCGTCGGCCTCGGGGACCTCCAGACCGGTCTCCAGAGTGAGGGCGGGGGGCTCGTCATCGGCGGCGCCCTGCTCCGCGGCGTCGGCCTCGGGGACCTCCAGACCGGTCTCCAGGGAGGGTCCGGCGGCCCGTTCGCCCTTGACGGCGCCCTGCTCCGCGGCGTCGGCCTCGGGAGCCTCCAGAGGGGGCTCGTCCTCCGTGTTGCCCGGTGCGACGTATGGGCGCTTCGCCTCGGCTGCCATGAAGACTCCCGTCGGTCGGTGTCGGTCTCCCACCGGGCCCGCCGTCCCACGAACCCTGGGAAGCGCCGAAGGACCGGTGCTGAGCTGCGGGGAGACAGTCGGCCCGGCAGTTCTTCCGTTCCCGTATCCCCAGGAGGGAATGATAAACCCCACCCCGTAGGTTGGGATAATGAGCAAGCTCGCAGCGTGCGACACGGTCGAGGCCCGCGCCCGCCGCGAGCACACGCCGCGTCATCGATCGTTTGAGGAGCTGTTGTGTCGCTGCCGCCGCTGGTCGAGCCAGCCGACGAGCTGACCGTTGACGAGGTGCAACGGTATTCGCGCCACCTGATCATCCCCGACGTCGGCATGGACGGTCAGAAGCGTCTGAAGAACGCCAGGGTTCTGGTCGTGGGTGCGGGCGGGCTCGGCTCTCCCGCGCTGCTGTACCTGGCCGCCGCCGGTGTGGGAACCCTGGGCATCATCGACTTCGACGTCGTGGACGAGTCCAACCTGCAGCGTCAGGTCATCCACGGCCAGAGCGACATCGGCAAGCCCAAGGCCGAGTCCGCTCGGGAGAGCATCGAGGAGGTCAATCCCTACGTCAACGTCGTCCTCCACAAGGAGCGGCTTGACTCCACCAACGCTCTGGAGATCTTCTCGGGCTACGACCTGATCCTGGACGGTACCGACAACTTCGCCACCCGCTACCTGGTCAACGACGCCGCCGTGCTGCTGAACAAGCCGTACGTGTGGGGGTCGATCTACCGTTTCGACGGCCAGGTCAGCGTGTTCTGGAACGAGTACGGGCCCAACTACCGCGACCTGTACCCCGAGCCGCCGCCGCCCGGAATGGTGCCCTCCTGCGCCGAGGGGGGCGTCCTGGGCGTGCTGTGCGCCGCCATCGGGTCGGTCATGGTCAACGAGGCGATCAAGCTGATCACCGGTATCGGCGACCCGCTGGTCGGCCGACTGATGATCTACGACGCCCTGGAGATGACCTGGCGGACCGTGAAGGTGCGCAAGGACCCCGACGCCGAGCCGATCACCGAACTGATCGACTACGAGGCGTTCTGCGGCACCGTCTCCGAGGAGGCGCAGCAGGCCGCGATGGGCTCCACCATCACCGCCCGCGAGCTCAAGGAGAAGATGGACAGGGGCGAGGACTTCTTCCTCGTCGACGTCCGGGAGAAGAACGAGTACGAGATCGTCAACATCCCGGGCGCGGTCCTCATCCCCAAGGGCGAGTTCCTGACCGGCGAGGCGTTCGCCAAGCTGCCGCAGGACAAGCAGATCGTCCTGCACTGCAAGTCCGGCGCCCGCTCGGCCGAGGCGCTGGCCGCGGTCAAGAACGCGGGCTTCGGCAGCGCCGTGCACGTCGGCGGGGGCGTGCTGTCCTGGATCGAGACCATCGACCCGAGTCTGCCCAGGTACTGATTCCGGCTGCGTCCGAAGGGGGCCGTCGCCACGCGCGGCGGCCCCCTTCGGCGTCCGCGCCTCCGGGCGGCGTGAGTTCCGCACCGCCTCGGGTAGCGGTTCCGCAAGCAGCGGAGGCGCGGCCGGGAGGTGCGTGATGAGGGGACGTTGGGACGACTGGGTGGCACTGACGGCAGGCGTCGTGGCGTCGGTCAGTTGGGTCTGGCACGGCCTGTTCGGCGTCGGCATGGTCGCGCTGTTCCTGGTCGGGGTGACCACGGTGTTCACCGCGGTGATATCCATCACCCGACCGGGGCTGATCGTCAGTGAGCTGATCCTCGTGGTACTGGGGGTGCTGCTGTTCCTCACCCCCTGGCTGGTGGGCTTCGCCGGGGAGCCTGCGGCGGCGTGGACCGCCTGGATCCTCGGCGCCGTCATCGCGGCCATGGGCGCGGTCGGCGTCCCGCGGAGCGGGAAGTCCCGCCGCGGACTGAGGCCCCACGGACCGGACGGGTCGGAGACGCGCTCGCCGACAACCCACTCCTACCGTTGAGGGACTGGCGAGGCCCGGGACCGGCCCACCCTCTGGGGGCGGGTGGCTTCCGCACCGCCCCCCGGGGGGCGGGCGGAGGCGCACGGCCCCGGGGTGAGGCGGTCCGGGAACTCGCCCCCAAGCCGCCCGGCGGTGGATTCGCGGCCCTCCCGCCGGGGCCGCCTCTGCCGCTAGAGTGTGCGGCATGTCACGACCCGGTGGTTATCCCAGCGAGTACGCGGAAAGGGTCCTCGAGTTCGTCCGGTCCATCCCCGAGGGAAGGACCATGTCCTACGGGGACGTGGCCGAGTACCTCGAGGAGGGAAGCGCCCGTTCGGTGGGAGCGGTCATGGCGACCTGGGGAGCGGACGCGCCCTGGTGGCGGGTGGTGTTCGCGGACGGCGCCCCGCCCTCCAGCCGTCCGGAGCGGGCACTGGAACGCTACGCGGCGGAGGGCACGCCCCTGACGCTCGACGGCACCCGCGTGGACATGGAGCGGGCCCGCTGGGACGGAACCTCCTGAGCTCCGGCGACGGCCCCGGTGAGACGGCCGCGCGACGCGACTGTCACCGGCGTCTGATGAACTAGGTCGGGTGAACACCCCCCCGTACCGTCTCGTGCGCCGGACGCAGCGTGTCGCGCCCGCCCCGAACCTCGACGACGACCAGCGCCGGGTGGTCGCCCACCGGGGCGGCCCGCTGCTCGTGCTCGCCGGACCGGGGACCGGGAAGACCACCACGATCGTCGAGGCGGTGGTCGACCGCATCGACAACCGGGGCGTGGACCCCTCGCACGTGCTCGTACTCACCTTCAGCCGCAAGGCCGCCCAGGAGGTGCGCGAGCGCATCACCGCGCGCCTGCGGCGCACCACCCGCGAACCGCTCGCCCTGACCTTCCACAGCTACGCCTACGCCCTGATCCGCCGGGAGTTCCGGCTCTCGGGCGACCAGGCGCCCCGGCTGCTGTCCGGTCCCGAGCAGTTGATGGAGGTCCGTGAACTGCTCGCGGGCGAACTCGGCGACGGCGCCCGCGACTGGCCCGAACCGCTCCGCCCCATGCTGCACACCCGGGGCTTCGCCGAGGAGCTGCGCGACTTCCTGATGCGCGCCCAGGAGCGCGGTCTGACCGCCGACGACATCCGGGAACTCGGCCGCCGCCACGAGCGGCCCGACTGGACCGCCGCCGGAGGCTTCCTGGAGCGCTACACCGGTCGCTTCGACGTCGCCCCGGTGCCCACCTTCAACTACGCCGAACTGGTGCGTGTCGCCGCCAACCTGCTCAACGACCCCGAGGTGCAGGCGCGGGAACGCGCCGCGCGGCAGGTCGTGTTCGTCGACGAGTACCAGGACACCGACCCCGCCCAGGAGGAGTTGCTGCGCGCGCTGGCCGGGGACGGACGCGACCTGGTCGCGGTGGGCGACCCCGACCAGTCCGTCTACGGCTTCCGCGGCGCCGACGTGCGCAACATCATGGAGTTCCCCGACCGGTTCCGCACCGCCTCGGGCGAACCCGCCCCCGTGGTGGCGCTGCGCACCTGCCGTCGCAGCGGTCCGGAGCTGCTGCGGATCTCCCGCAGCCTCGCCCAGCGGCTGCCCGCCGCGCCCGGGCCCCGGGGCGGCGGGGTCAACGCCCACCGCAGGCTCGTCCCCGTCGAGGACGCCGATCCCGGCCGGGCCAGGGTGCTGCTCGCCGAGAGCCCCACCCAGGAGGCCGCCGCCATCGCCGACATTCTGCGCCGGGCCCACCTCATCGACGGCGTGCCCTGGTCGCGCATGGCGGTGCTGGTCCGTTCGGCCACCCGGCAGGTTCCGGTGCTGCGCCGCGCCCTGATCGCCGCGGACGTCCCGGTGGTCGTCAGCGGCGACGAACTGCCGCTGGCCGCCGAACCGCTGGTGCGGTCGCTGCTGCTGCTGATCCGCTGCGCGCTGCACCCCGACGACCTCGACGAGAACGCCGCCCGTGAACTGCTGACCAGCGCGTTCGGTGAGGCCGACAGCATCCGGCTGCGCAGGCTCGGCCGGGCGCTGCGGCGGCTGGAACTCGACGCCGGAGGCAACCGCCCCGCCGCGGCCCTGCTCGCCGAGATCCTCCGCGACCCCCGCGACCTGGTGATGATCGACCCCGAGGTGCGGGCGCCCGCCGACCGCATCGCCTCCCTGCTGGGCCTGGTCCGTGACAGCACGGCCGAGGGAGCCTCCGCCGAGGAGGTGCTGTGGCGGGTGTGGCACCGCTCCGGGCTGGCCGACCGGCTGCTGCGGGCCAGCCAGGCGGGCGGGCGGCGCGGCGCCGCCGCCGACCGCGAACTGGACTCGGTGGTGGCGCTGTTCGAGAACGCCGCACGCTACTGCGACCGGCTGCCGCCCGGCGCCCCGGAGGGGTTCCTGGAGGACCTGGAGGCCCAGGAGATCCCCGGTGACACGCTCGCCGAGCACGCCCCCCACGGCGAGGCGGTGCGCGTCCTCACCGCGCACCGCTCCAAGGGACTGGAGTGGGACCTGGTCGTGGTGGCCGGGGTGCAGGAGGGCGACTGGCCGGACCTGCGGCTGCGCGGCTCCCTGCTGGGAATCGAGCAGTTGCTCGACACGGTCTCCGGGTTCGCCGAGACCTCCCCGGCCGCGGTGGTGTCGAAGCTGCTGGACGAGGAGCGGCGGCTGTTCTACGTCGCGCTCACCCGGGCCCGGCGGGAACTGGTGGTGACGGCGGTCGGCGGTGAGGACACCGAGGAGCGACCCTCCCGGTTCCTCACCGAACTCGGCCTCGGCGAACCCGAACGGGTGGCGGCGGGACGGCGGTGGCTGTCGCTGCCCGCCCTGGTCGCCGACCTGCGTTCGGCGCTGCTCGACCCGCGGAGCGACCCGCCGGTGCGCCGCGCGGCAGCCGCCCACCTGGCCCGGCTGGCCGACGAGGGGGTGCGGGGCGCCGATCCCGGCGAGTGGTACGCCCTGACCGAACTGTCCGACGACAGTCCACTGGTGCTCGACGGCGAGCAGATCCGCGTCTCCCCGTCCCAGGTCGAGAAGTTCGGCGCCTGCGAACTGCGGTGGCTGCTGGAGACGGCCGCGGGCGCACAGAAGCCGCACACCTCCTCCGGACTGGGCAGCATCGTGCACGCGCTGACGGTGCTGGCGGCCGGGGGAGCCGACCTGCCGGAGATCCGGCGGCGCATGGACCGGATCTGGTCGGAGTTGGACTTCGGCGGCCCCTGGTACGCCGAGAAGCAGCGCGAGAAGGCCGAGGACATGCTGGCCCGGTTCCTGCTGTGGCAGCAGGACAACCCCCGGGAACTGGTCGCCACCGAGGAGGGGTTCCGGGTCGAGGTCGACGACATCGAGATCGTGGGCCGCGTCGACCGCCTGGAGCGCGACGCGGAGGGGCGCGGCGTCGTCGTCGACATCAAGACCGGGCAGGCGGTCTCCGACCGCGAGATCGGCCGCCACCCGCAGCTCGGCGTCTACCAGTTGGCGGTGCTCATGGCCGCTTTCGAGCACTACGGCCTGACCGCCCCGGGCGGCGCGGCCCTGCTGCAGATCGGCGACAGGCGCAAGACCGCGAAGGAGCAGGCCCAGCCCGCGCTCACCGACGACCCCGACCCCCGCTGGTCCGAACGCCTGGTGCGGGAGGTGGCGTCGGGCATGGCGGGGGCGCGGTTCAAGGCGGTGTCCAGCCCGTCGTGCCGCCACTGCTCGGTCCGCTCCAGCTGTCCGGCCCAGAGCGAGGGCGACCACGTGTCGTGACGACGCGGTGATCCCGACACCGGCGGGCACCCGACCGCGGAGGGCAGGCCCCCGCAGTCAAGATCATCGGTGCTGGTCGAAAGAGGGTCTGGAAGAATGCCCGGGTCAACGTAGCCGACAGGGCAGGACCCCCCATGACCGACGTCTACGGACCCGCGCAGCTCGCGCGGCTGCTCGGGCTGCCGGAACCCACTCCGGAGCAGGCCGCGGTCATCGCCGCACCGCTGAGTCCCGGACTGGTGGTGGCCGGGGCCGGTTCCGGGAAGAGCGAGACCATGGCCGCCCGGGTGGTGTGGCTGGTCGCCAACGGGCACGTGCGCCCCGAGAACGTGCTCGGCCTCACCTTCACCCGCAAGGCCGCCGCCGAACTCGCCGAACGCGTCCGCAAACGGCTCGACCAGTTGCGCGGCGCGGGTACGGTGCCCGACGAGGTGCTCGACGGCGAACCCGCCGTCTCCACCTACCACTCCTACGCGATCCGCCTCGTCGGTGACCACGCGCTGCGCGAGGCCGTGGAACCGAACACCCGCCTCGTCTCCCCGGCCCTGGCCTGGCAGCTCGCCCACCGCGTGGTCAGCACCTACGACGGGCCGATGGACGCGGTCACCTCCGCGCCCTCCACCGTGGTGCGCGACGTCCTCGCCCTCGCCGGAGAACTCGCCGAACACCTGCGCACCCCCGACGACGTGCGTGAGTTCGGCTCCTGGCTGCGCTCCCGCGCCGCGGCCCTGAAGAAGATCCCCGCGGCCACCCGCGACCTGCTCGCCACCCAGCGCCACCGCGAGCAACTGCTGCCGCTGCTGGAACGGTTCGCCCGGCTCAAGACGGACCGCGAGATGATGGACTACGACGACCAGATCGCGCTGGCCGCCCGCATCGCGCAACGCCACCCCGAGGTCTCCCTGATCGAACGCGGCCGCTACCACGTGGTGCTGCTCGACGAGTACCAGGACACCAGCCACGCCCAACTGGTGCTGCTGCGGGCGCTGTTCGGCGACGGCCATCCCGTCACCGCGGTCGGCGACCCCTGCCAGTCCATCTACGGCTGGCGCGGCGCCAGCGCGGGCAACCTCATCAGCTTCCCCACCCACTTCCCGGAACGGCCCGGCAGACCCGCCCCGGTCCGTCAGCTCGCCACCAGCTTCCGCAACGGCGAGCAGGTCCTGGAGGTCGCCAAACGCGTCGCCGAACCGCTGCGCGCCGAGGCCGACACCGTCCCCGTCCTCTACCCGGGGCCGGCGCGCGTCGGTCGGGGTCGGGTCACCTGCGCGCTGCTGCGCACCGAGACCGAGGAGGCCGCCTGGGTCGCCGAGCAGATCGACCTGGCGCTGCGGGAGTCCCGCGACCGGCACACCGCGCCCGACGGTCTGCCCTGGCCCGAACATGACAACCGGGGGCCGCTCGGCCACGGCGACGTCGCCGTGCTGTGCCGCAAGCGCTCCCAGTTCCCGGCCCTCCGCCACGCGCTGGAGGAGCGCGGCATCCCCGTCGAGGTCGTCGGCCTGGGCGGGCTGATCGAGGTTCCCGAGGTGCGCGACATCGTCGCCACCCTGCGCGTGCTGCACGACCCCACCGCCGGACACGAACTCGCCCGGCTGCTCACCGGACCCCGCTGGCGGCTGGGGCCGCGCGACCTGGTGGCGCTCAACAGACGCGCCGTGGAACTCGCCAGGGAGGCACGCCGCGACCTGCGCGGCCAGGCCGCCGAGGAGACGGAGGAGGAGACCGACCCGCTGCGCCAGACCGTCCTGGACCTGACCGCCGAGACCGGAAGCCTGGTCGACGCGCTCGACGACCTCGGCCCCGCCGAGCACTACTCCGAGACCGGCTATCTGCGGCTGTGCGCCCTCGCCGACGAGTTGCGGGTGCTGCGCGGCCGGATCAGCCAGCCGCTGCCCGACCTGATCACCGACGTGGAGCGGGTCCTCGGCCTCGACGTCGAGGTGGGCGCCCGCCCCGGCCGGGACCAGGTCGCCGCCCGCGCCGACCTCGACGCCTTCGTGGACGCCGCGGTGCGCTTCTCCGGTTCCACCGACACCCCCACCCTGCACGCGTTCCTCGCCTACCTGGACTCCGCGGAGGACACCGAGCACGGCCTGGCCCCCGGCGAGCGGGTCGGCTCCAGCGACACCGTCAAACTCATGACCGTGCACGCCGCCAAGGGGCTGCAGTGGCCGATGGTGGTCGTGCCGGGGCTCAGCCAGGGGCAGTTCCCCGGCGTCGCCAAGACCGTGAAGAGCTGGACCGGCAGGGCCGCGGAACTGCCGTTCGCGCTGCGCGGCGACCGCGCGGGCCTGCCCGACCTGCCGGACGTGGGCGCCGATGACCTCAAGGGCTTCATGGCTGCCGAGCGGGACCGTGAGCTGATGGAGCAGCGCCGCCTCGCCTACGTGGCGGTGACCCGCGCCGCGTTCGCGCTGCTGTGCACCGGGCACTGGTGGGGACGGGAGGCCAAGCAGCGGCGCGGTCCCTCCGTCTTCCTGGAGGAGGTCCGTGAGGTGTGCGCGGCGGGCGCGGGCCGGGTCGCGGTGTGGGCCGACCCGCCCGAGGACGGCGAGGGCAACCCGGAGCTGGCCGAGGACGCCCCCGTCGTCTGGCCGCTGGACGGAGACACCCGCCGCGACGCGGCCGCGGCCGCGGCCGAGCTGGTGACGCGGTACCGGGACGGGGGCTGGGAGCGGGAGCTGAACCTGCTGGACCGGGCCGTGCTGCGTCCCGGAGCGCGCCGCCGGACCCGCGACTGGGCGCGCGACGTGGAGCTGCTGCTGCGCCACCGTGCCGCCGAACCCTCCGGCGGGCAGGCCGTCGAGGTGGAACTGCCCGCCCACCTGACCGTGTCCTCACTGGTGTCGCTGGCCCGCGACCCCGCAGCGCTGGCCCGGCAGATCCGCCGCCCGCTGCCGCGCCCGCCCGCGCCGCACACCCGCCGGGGCACCGCCTTCCACACCTGGCTGGAGCGGCGCTTCGGCCAGCAGAGCCTGGTGGACCCCGACGAGCTGCCGGGCGCCGCCGACGACACCGCGGGCGGCGACGCCGACCTCGACGAGCTGCAACGCCGGTTCGAGGAGAGCGCGTGGGCCGACCGCACTCCGCTGGACGTGGAGGTCTCCTTCGAGACCATCATCGGCGACCGGCTGGTGCGGGGCCGCATGGACGCGGTCTTCCACGACGCCGAGCACGACGTCTACGACGTGGTGGACTGGAAGACCGGACAGCCGCCCACCACCGCCCGGGAGCGCCGCGCGGTGGCCGTGCAGTTGGCCGCCTACCGCGTGGCCTGGTCCCGGATCGTCGACGTGCCCCTGGACCGGGTGCGCGCGGCCTTCCACTACGTCCGCCACGACCGGACGGTCCGCCCCGCCGACCTGCTGGACGCCGACGGGCTGGCCGCCCTCATCAACACGGTCCCGGAGGCCGGGCGGGGAGGCGGCACCGAGGCGGGGCCGACCGGCGGGCGGCCCGAATCCGGCCGCGAAGAAAGGCGAGCCCCTCTTGACTGACTGAGGTTTGGGTGTTCGGTTCTGCGGTGGGCGCGGGTTGTTTTCGGAGAGACCGGGGAGAGGCGTGGCATTCCACCTCCGCGTTCGGGGTGGGCCACCACCGGCAGCCGGTGGTGGCCCATCGCGGGGGTTGGTGTGGAACGCCCTGGGTTGATCGGCCGCCCCCTTCTTCTCCACACGGCCGGTGTCCGCCGCGAAGGCGGCCGTCACACCTCGGTGAGGAGGTCCTTGCTTTGTTGAGGCAAGCCTTTCTTGACTGAGGAAAGCCTTTCCTGGGTGATGGCTCAGACGGTTCCTGTTCCCCTGTCGGGAATGTGTACGGGCGACGTCGGCGGGTACAGCCAGAAACAACGAGGAAAAGGCGGTGGTTTCGCGGGGTGGTGCTCGGATGCGGCGTCCGGGAGGTCCGCAGCCGGTGGCAGGCAGTCCGCCGAAGCGTGCCATACTGGCTGCTGCCTGCCGATTTCCCTGACCGACCGGGGCCGCCGCAGCCGCGGGAACCGGGCGTACCGGCTGCGGGCGGAAAAACTTCGGCCAGGTTTCCCTAACTTTGGCTCGCCTGTCCTAAAGTTTTTCAACAAAGGCTTGCCTGAGTGGTGGCAATCATTCTTCCATTGCTTTTCCGCTCCTTTTCTCCGTGTTATTTTCGACTCATGGCTCCGTGGGTGCGGAGTTTTTCCGGTGATTCCGTGGACCGCTCGGGGCCACTTCGGGGGAGCGGTTTCCGCGTTTGGGAGCAGAAGGGAAACACGGCGCAGACATGAAGGAGACCGTGCAGATCGAGGACCGTCCGGACACCACCGCGCAGATCACCGTCGACCACGAGGCCCGCACCGGCGGGTTCGCGCAGCGGCTCAACGCCCTGCGCGCCGGAGTCCTCGGCGCCAACGACGGCATCGTGTCCACCGCGGCCGTCGTCGTCGGCGTCGCCGGAGCCACCACCGCCGAGGGGCCGATCCTCATGGCCGGTCTCGCGGCCGCGGTCGGCGGAGCCGTGTCGATGGCACTCGGCGAGTACGTCTCCGTCAGCAGTCAGCGCGACAGCGAGCGCCACCTCATCGATCGGGAGCGCCGCGCCCTGGCCGCCGACCCGGAGGGCGAGCTGCGCGCCCTGGCCCGCAGCTACGAGGAGCGCGGCATCTCCCCGGCGACCGCGCGGCGCGCCGCCGAGGAACTCTTCGCCAGCAACGCGCTGGAGGCCCAGATGCGCGAGCGGCACAACATCGACCCCGACGAGGTCACCAGCCCCTGGCACGCCGCGATCGCCTCGTTCGCCGCCTTCGCGGCCGGCGCGCTGCTGCCGCTGCTCGCGATCCTGCTGCCCGCCCCCGACCTGCGGGTCCCGGTGGCCTTCGGCGCGACCCTGCTGGGACTGGCGCTCACCGGGGCGGTGGCCGCGGGCATCGGCGGCGGCTCGCAACTGCGCGCGGCGGCACGGGTGACCGTGGGGGGTGCGCTGGCCCTGGCCGCCACCTACCTCATCGGGTCGCTGCTCGGCACCGCCGGCGTGGTCTGACCCGCCGACGGCGCCGACACCGCGCCCAGGCGAATCCGGCCGCCCGAAGCGACGGACCGGGCCGACCGGTCGTAGGCTCATAGGCGCGTCGGACACCACGGGAGGGGACGGACAAGACGATGGACGTGCGCGCCCACATCCAGGCGAACCGGGACGACTTCGTCGCGACGCTCAGCGAGTGGCTCACCATCCCGTCCGTCTCCGCCGACCCCGCCCGCCACGGCGACGTGCGCCGCTCCGCCGAGTGGCTGGCCGACCACCTCAGACGGACCGGCTTCCCCACGGTCGAGATCTGGGAGACCCCCGGCCTGCCCGCGGTCTTCGCCGAATGGCCCGCCGCCGACCCCGACGCCCCCACCGTCGTCGTCTACGGACACCACGACGTGCAGCCCGCCGATCCCGTCGAAGCCTGGCAGACCCACCCGTTCACACCCACGGTGCGGGGGGACCAGATGATCGGGCGCGGCGCCTCCGACGACAAGGGCCAGATCCTCTTCCACACCCTGGGACTGCGCGCCAACCTGGCCGCCTCCGGCGCCGACGCCCCGCCGGTGACCGTCAGACTCCTGGTGGAGGGAGAGGAGGAGTCGGGCTCACCGCACTTCGCGGACCTGCTCACCCGCCACCGCGACCGGCTGGCCTGCGACGTCGTGGTGATTTCCGACACCACCATGTGGGCTGCGGACACGCCGTCGATGTGCGTGGGCATGCGCGGACTCACCGACTGCCAGATCGACGTGCACGGCCCGCGCAGCGACCTGCACAGCGGCTCCTTCGGCGGCGCCGCCCCCAACCCGGCGCGCGCCCTGGCCGCGCTGCTGGCGGGACTGCACGACGCCGACGGCCGGGTCGCCGTTCCCGGCTTCTACGACGAGGTCGTCGAGGCGTCCGAGACCGAACGGGCCAGCATCGCCGGTCTGCCGTTCGACGAGGCCGCGTGGCTGGCGAACGCCACCAGCGACGCGGCGGTCGGCGAGGCCGGATACAGCGTCCTGGAGCGGATCTGGCTGCGCCCCACCGCCGAGATCAACGGCATGTGGAGCGGATACACCGGAGAGGGCGGCAAGACGATCGTGCCGCGCTCGGCGCACGCCAAACTGAGCTTCCGCCTGGTCCCCGACCAGGAACCGGCCCGCATCCAGGAGTTGGTCCGCCACTATGTGCGGGACAACCTGCCCGAGGGGGTGCGCGCCGAGGTCCGCTTCCACGGACCCGGAGTGCGCCCGTGCGCCTCCGACCTGGGCTCGGCGGCGGTGCGCGCCGCCCGCGAAGCCATGGCCAGGGCGTTCGGCACCGAGGTCCGCTACACCCGTGAGGGCGGCAGCGGACCCGAGGCCGACCTGGCCGACATCCTCGACGCGCCCCTGGTGTTCGTCGCGGTGGGACTGAACTCCGACCGCATCCACGCGCCGAACGAGAAGGTGGAGATCCCACTGCTGCTCAAGGGCGCCGAAACCGTCGCGTACCTGTGGGACGCCTACGCCACCGCGCTGCGCGACCGAACCGTTGAAGAGAGATGATGGACGAACAGTCCCTGATCCCCGCCCTGTCCCGAGGAACACTGGACAGCCTCGGACACCGGCGCAGAGACGACCGGTGGCTGGCCGAGGCCTGGGACGACCCGCGCACCCGGGTGCTGGTGCTGGAACGCGGCGACCCGGGGGAGCACGGCTGGCCCCGAGCCATGGAACGCCAGACCCGGGCCCTGGTCACCACCGGCACCGCCCATCCCGAACTGGTGTTCCGCAGCCCCGAGCAGGCCCCCGAGGGGGAGCGCTACCTGCTGGGACAGGACGACGAGGGCCGTGTCTACTTCGCGGTGCGCGCCGAGCCGGGAGCGGAGCCGGCCGCCGAACCCGGAACGGAACCGGCCTCGCTGCGCCGCGTCGGCGCACTGCTCGGCGGACGCGACGCGGGACTGCTCACCCACGCCGTGGCACTGGCCAACTGGCACGCCGAGAACGGGTTCTGCTCCCGGTGCGGCTCACCCACCCGGATCGGGGCGGCCGGGCACGTGCGGATCTGCGACGTCGACGAGTGCGAGCACTACCCCAGGATGGACCCGGCGGTGATCATGCTGGTCCACCGGGAGGTGGGCGGCGTCGAGCAGTGCCTGCTCGCCCACAGTCCGAACTGGCCGGACAACCGCTACTCGGTGCTGGCCGGATTCGTGGAACCGGGGGAGTCCCTGGAGCAGGCCGTGGCCAGGGAGGTCGCCGAGGAGGTGGGTGTGGCGGTCACCGATCCCGTCTACGTGGGCTCGCAGCCGTGGCCGTTCCCACGCAGTCTGATGCTCGGCTACTTCGCCCGGGCCGTGGGCAGCGCACCGCGGACCGACTACGAGGAGATCGCCGACGTCCGCTGGTTGCGCCGCGAGGAGTTGCGCGACGCGGTCGACAGCGGTGAGATCCTGCTTCCCGGTTCCGTCTCCATCGCCCGCAAACTCATCGAGCGCTGGTACGGGGGGAGCCTTCCCGGCGAGTGGTGACGGGACCGACTCCGCTACCCGGCGCGCCGCGACCGCTGCGCCCGGATCGCCGAACCGTCCCGGGCCAGTTCCTCGGGGAGGGCGATCAGCGGGTTCAGGGTGCTCTCGACCACGTCCTGAGCCAGTGCGGCGACCTTCTGACCGCGGCCGCGGGCGGCACGGCGCAGCCGTTCGAAGGCCGTGCGCGGGAGGAGCCGGTGCCGCTCGGCGAGCACGCCGATGGCCTGCTCGACGACCACCCGGGTGCGCAGGGCGTGCTCCAGTTGCAGCACCGTCACCCGCAGCCGTTCCGCCTCGGACAGGCCGGCCGTCACACGGGGCGGCGAGGGGAGGTCGGCGGACGCGTCGTCGGCGCCCAGCAGGTCGGCGAGGACCATGGCGTTGAGCAGGTCGGGAAGCTCCTCCCCGGCACCGTCGACCCGCCAGCCCGCCGGAGTCCGGCGGATCAGGGCGGTGGACCGGGACCCTGTCCCGCGGTCCTGTTCGTGGCGAGCTGATGTGTGTGGTACCACGCCTCCCCTTCCCGTGTCTCTGTGGTGGAACCGGTCACCGCCGCCCGCCGTCGGGCGGCGGTCTTCCCTCACGACCGGGTCGCGAGTTTCTCCTTGACCTGAGCCAGCGACGGATTGGTCAGCGCGGTGCCGTCGGCGAAGAGAAGAGTGGGAACGGTCTGGTTGCCACCGTTGACCCGCATCACGAACTCCGCCGCTTCGGGGGTCTGCTCGATGTCGACCTCCGTGACGGGGATTCCCTCGCGCGCCAGCTGGCTCTTCAGCCTCCTGCAGAAGCCGCACCAGGGGGTGGTGTACATGGTGATCTGTGCGGTGGTGGGGGTCGCCATAGCCTTTTCGGTTCTCCTTTGCCGTTACCTGGCCTCGACGTCGGATGCCGATTACCCCAACACAGACAACCGTCTCCAACTTCCCGATGCGGTTCGCATGCCCTCTCTGATGCCGTCGGGCGCGTCGAGGTTCCACGGAATTGGTGCCGGGAAGCCGCATGTCCACAGCCCGGCGGGAGACCTCCCGGAGCACGGGGGAGCACGGGGATACTTGAGAGACTGGGCGGACAGGTGAGCGTGCGGTGGCCGGACAGGCGGGAGGGCACGGAAGAGGCGCTGCGCGAACCACCCCGAACCGACCGGACGGATTGGAGAGACTGCTGATGGGGCCAGACGAAACCGGTGGGCCGCGTCCGACCGGCGCTCCGGGAGGAGCGTTCCCCCCGCCCGACGAGCTCCTACGCGGACTGGACCCCGAACAACTCGAAGCGGCCCGGTCGGTACGCGGACCCGTGTGCATCCTGGCCGGTGCGGGAACCGGCAAGACCCGCGCCATCACCCACCGGATCGCCTACGCCGTGGCCACCGGGGTGGTTCCCGAGCAGCAGGTCCTCGCCGTGACCTTCACCACGCGCGCCGCGGGGGAGATGCGCGGGCGGCTGCGGGCGCTGGGCGCGCCCCGCGTGCAGGCCCGCACCTTCCACGCCGCCGCGCTGCGCCAGCTCTCCTACTTCTGGGGCGAGGCGGTCGGCGGCCCCAAGCCCACCCTCATCGACAGCAAGATCAAGACGGTCGCCGCGGCCGCGCACGCCTGCGGCTTCCAGGCCGACCGCACGGAACTGCGCGACCTCGCCGGTGAGATCGAGTGGGCCAAGGTCACCCAGATCCGTCCCGTCGACTACGAGACCGCCGTCACCAAGGCCGGACGCACTCCGCCGATGCCCTCACGCGACGTCGCCCGCGTCTACGAGGCCTACGAGGAGTTGCGCGGCGAGCGCAACCTGCTCGACTTCGAGTCGATGCTGGAACTCACCATGGCGATGATCCACGAGTCGCCGCGGATCGCCGAGCAGATCCGCAGGCAGTACCGCTACTTCGTCGTCGACGAGTTCCAGGACGTCAACCCGCTGCAGAAGCAGTTACTGGACGCCTGGCTGGGCGACCGCGACGACATCTGCGTCGTCGGCGACCCCAACCAGACCATCTACACCTTCGCCGGAGCCACCCCCGGCTACCTCACCGGTTTCTGCGCCACCTACCCGCACGCCACGTTCGTCCGGTTGGTGCGCGACTACCGCTCCACACCGCAGGTGGTCCGGGTCGCCAACACCGTTCTCAGGGGGAGCGGCAGCCACACGACTCCCCCCGAGCACCGCCTCGAACTCGTCGCCCAGCGTCCCGACGGACCCGAACCGGTCTACACCGAATACGACGACGAGCCCGCCGAGGCGACCTCCGTGGCCCGCAGGATCGCCGCCCTCATCGACTCGGGGGTGCCCGCCCGCGAGATCGCGGTGCTGTTTCGCACCAACTCCCAGTCCGCCGCCTACGAGCAGGCGCTCGGCGACGCCGGAGTGCCCTACACGGTGCGCGGCGCGGCCCAGTTCTTCGACCGCCCCGAGATCCGCGCCGCCCTGCACACGCTGCGCGGCGCGGCCCAGGGCGACGGCGGCGCACCGATGGTCCAGACCGTCCGCCACATCCTGCAGCAACCCCAGATCGGCCTCACCGACACCGCTCCGGAGGGACGGCAGGCACGTGAGAGATGGGAGTCGTTGGCCGCGCTCGCCCAGCTCGCCGAGGACATCGCCGGGCAGCGGCCCGAAGCGACTCTCGCGGACTTCGTCGCCGAACTGCGGGCCCGGGCGGCCACCGAGCACGCTCCCGGGTTCGAGGGGGTCACCCTGGCCTCGCTGCACGCGGCCAAGGGACTGGAGTGGGACGCGGTGTTCCTGGTGGGACTCACCGAGGGCATGCTGCCGATCGTCTACGCCGAGACCCCCGAACAGGTCGAGGAGGAACGCAGGCTCTTCTACGTCGGTGTCACCCGGGCCCGCGAGCATCTGAGCATGTCGTGGGCGCTGGCACGCTCCCCGGGCGGCCGCAGGACCCGCAAACCCTCGCGGTTCCTGGACGGGCTGCGTCCCGCGTCGCCGTCCCTGGCCGCCCAGCGCGGGGAGCGACGCAGGAAGACGGCCCGCGTCGTGCGGTGTCGGGTGTGCGGCACGACCCTGCTGGAGGCCGCCGAACGCAAACTGGGCCGCTGCCTGGACTGCCCGTCCGACTACGACGAGGAGCTTCTGGAGCGGCTGCGACAGTGGCGACGCGAGGTCTCCACCGCGCAGAAGGTGCCCGCCTACGTCGTCTTCACCGATGCCACCCTCCAGGCGATCGCCGAGCAGGAGCCGTCCAGCCTCGCGCAGCTGTCCCGGATATCCGGTGTGGGGACGACAAAACTGGACCGCTACGGTGAAGCGGTTCTGACGCTCTGTGCGGGCGGTACGCCCGACCAGGTCCTCAGCGGAGACAGAGAGGAGACGCCGTGAGCGAGCCACCGAGGCAGGAGGCCGCCGAAACCGTTGATTCCGGCCAGAACCTGCAGGAACTGCTGGATATTCTCGACCTCGAGAAGATCGAGGTGAACATCTTCCGCGGACGCAGTCCGGAGGAGGGGCCGCAGCGGATCTTCGGCGGGCAGGTTGCGGGACAGGCGGTGGTCGCCGCGGGGCGCACCGTCACCGAGGACCGGTTCGTCCACTCGCTGCACGCCTACTTCATCCGCCCCGGAGATCCCTCGGTCCCGGTCATCTACGAGGTCGACCGGGTCCGCGACGGGCGTTCCTTCACCACCCGCCGGGTCACGGCGATCCAGCACGGCAAGGCGATCTTCACCCTGTCCGCCTCCTTCCACCGCCCCGAACCCGGGCTGTCGCACCAGTTCCCGATGCCGCAGGTGCCGCCGCCCGAGGAGCTGCCCACCATGCGGGAACGCCTGGTCCAGGCGCTGGGCAAGGTTCCCAGGTCGGCGGACTGGCATCCCTTCGAACGGCGCCCGGTCGGTCCCCTCTCCTACGAGGTGCAGCGTGACCGCAGTCTCATCCGCACCGAGAACCCGGTCTGGCTCAAGGTCAACGGCAAGGTCCCCGACGACCCGCTGCTCCAGGTCTGCCTGATGACCTACGCGTCGGACATGACCCTGCTCGACACGGTTCTGCTGGCCCACGGTCGCACCTTCTCCGGCATCTCCATGGCGAGCCTGGACCACGCCATGTGGTTCCACCGCCCGTTCCGCACGGACGAGTGGCTGCTCTACGCCCAGGAGACCCCGGTGGCCGGCGGTGCGCGCGGTCTGGCGCGCGGTCTGGTCTACACCCGCTCCGGGGAACTGGTCTGCTCGGTGGTCCAGGAGGGACTTATCAGGATTGTGGACGAGGAACACCATTGACAGCGGTGTGATCTCGCGGCCGGATCCGGACACTGTCCAGGTCAAAAATGGGTTGCTGATTTTCTGCGACCCGTTCTAGGCTTGAAGCCATCGAGTTCGCGCTCGTCACGGGAGAAGATCCCGGTGACCGCACACAGTAAGGGAGGTGCTCCGATCAAATGGCAACGCTGATTACCGGACTTGATATGTCCACGGATGCCTGGAGCGCCGCCTACGGCAGTGGTGCGCACGCGAATGTGTCGTATGCGTCTGGCAGTCTCTCGACCATCGGCGAATCAGTCGAGCCGAGAATGCGTCGATTCAAGCACCGTCAGGAACCGCAGTTCGCAGGAGCCCGGCGCCCTTTGGGCGCGGTGGGGAAGTGTCCACTGAGTTACCCGGTCCAGTAGCCGAGGCCGGGTAGTCCTCCCAGTGGCCGCGGGTCCCCACACATGGGGCCGCGGCCTTTTTGGTGTTCCGATCCCGCACTCTTCGGTGAAAGAGCGGATCTGTCGGACTCACGCAGGTCAGGGCCCCGAAAAACCGGATCGGAAAAGATCCGGTGTCCGTTGTCGCCTACCGCGTTGATCACCAGAGAAACAGGGAGGACACCGATGCTTGCGTCGGTCCTTGAGTCCCCGTGGCTGGAGGGAGTCGAGATCCCGTGCCGTTCCCAGCCCGACCTCTTCTTCGCCGAGGCCCCGGCCGACGTCGAGGCGGCCAAGGCGCTGTGCGTGGACTGCCCGGTCCGGGAGCAGTGCCTCGCCGACGCGCTCGAGCGCCGCGAGCCGTGGGGGGTGTGGGGAGGTCAGCTACTGGTGAGCGGCCAGGTGGTCGCCCGTAAGCGCCCGCGTGGCCGTCCTCGCAAGAACGCCGAGCCGATCGCGGCGTAACCGCCTTCCCGACCACTCGTCCGCTCTCCGACACAACACACCTCCGAGCCACGAAAGAGACCACCATGCTGCTGCACGGACTCAACCAGTCACCGAGGACTCCCGACCCCAAGCGTCAGCGCCAGCGGATCGACGCCCGGCACCTCCGGGCGCAGTTGCGTGAACAGCGTCGCCTCGAAAGGTCGACCACACAAACACGGGACACACACCGCTATTGACGCCGCTGTCGGTGTCCTCCGACGGGTGGGGCGGTCCCGGACCGCCCCACCCGGAGGCCTTCCCGCCGCGCCAGAGAACGGACTTTCCGGCAGGCCCCGAACGTGGCCGGATGCGGCCTAACGGAGTGCAACGGAAAGCGTCTGTCAATCGGGACCTCCCGCCGCTGCACGGAATGCGCACCGGCGGGACGGGGAGCGTCCGGTGCCTCGGGCGGGCGGTGGCACCGCCCCTCTGTGGAAGCGGTCTGTTCTGGGATAACGTAAAAATCGTGCCAGCAGATCCGCGAGTTGAGGTGCGTCGGAGTTCTCGTCGCCGGCGGACCGTCTCGGCCTACCGCGACGGGGACAAGACGGTTGTCCTGGTTCCTGCGGGTCTTTCCCACGCGGAGGAGCAGCAGTGGGTGGAGCTGATGCTGGAACGGCTGCGGACACGTGAGCAACGCCGCCGTCCCAGCGACACCGCGCTGCGCACCCGGGCGATGGAACTCGCCGAACGCTATCTGGGCGGACAGGTCCGCCCCTCCAGCGTCAGATGGGTGGACAACCAGAACACCCGTTGGGGGTCGTGCACCCCCGAGGACGGGTCGATCCGGGTCTCGCGCAGACTGTCGGGAATGCCCGGCTGGGTCGTCGACTACGTGCTCGTCCACGAACTCGTGCACCTCCTCGTCCCCGGTCACGGGCCGGAGTTCTGGAAACTCGTGAACCGCTACCCCCGGAGCGAACGGGCCCGCGGCTACCTGGAAGGTGTCAGCGACGCGCCACGCCTGGCAGCCGAAGGGCGCCAGGACCGGGAGGATGGCGTGGACTGAACCCCTCCACCCCACGGAGCACGACGTGAAACGCATGACCGTGGTCCTGCTCACCGCAGGTCCGACACCGGCGTGTCCTCGAGGAGTCGATCCCGCCGAGTTCCGGCTGGCCATGGCCGAGGACGTCTACGAGACCGCCGCCGAACTCCGACTGAGCGAGACCGCCCTGGTCTGCTGCGGGGACCCGGAACTCGCCGCCCGCGCCGTCGGGTTCACCTGGCCGGGCACCCCCGTGTTCACCGTGGGGCGGACCGATCCCGTCCCGGAGGCCTGCGGTGTGCTCGCCGGACGCGGTGTCGACCAGGTCGCGTTCCTCTCCGCCGACGCCCCCGATCTGCCTCCGCTGCTGGTGGGCAAGCTCTTCCGGGCGTTGGGCACCGCCGAAGCGGCGTTCTGCCCGGCACGCGGCGGCGGGCTGGCCGCACTGGCCACGCGGCTTCCCCCGCCCGAATGGCTCGGTTCGGTCACCCTGGACCACCCCGACGCCGTCCACACCCTGGCCGCGGCCCGCCCCACGGTTCGGGCGCTGGCCGCGGCGCCGGGCTGGCACCGCGTCCGTCGCCCCGAAGACCTCGCCGCGCTCGACCCCGGGCTGGAGGGCTGGGAGACGACCCGGGCGCTGCTGTCGGCCTCCGACGGCCGCTGAGCGGCCGCGTCTTCACGGCTCGGGGAGCGGCGGCGGATAACCCCCGGGACGCGGAACCGGCGGATTGTGCACCTGGCAGCCGCGCAGGCCGCGGAGTTCGGGGACATGGCGCCGCACGTAGGAGCCGTCGGGATCTTGGCGTCGGGCCTGCCGCAGCGGATCGAAACGGCAGGGAGGACGCCTGCTGGCCCCGGTGCCCGCAGCCCACTGCCAGTTGCCGTAGTTGTCGGCGACGTCGCCGTCGACCAGCAGGGAGTGGAAGTGGTCGGCGCCCCGTTTCCAGTGGACCCGCAGCACCCGGGTCAGATAGGTGGCGACAACCGTCCGGAGCCCGCCGGGCAGGTATCCCTCCCGCAGCAGTTGCCGCATGCCCGCGTCCACGATCGGAATCCCGGTCGTGCCCGAGCACCAGGCCGCGAAACCGGAGTCGTCCCGCCGCCAGCGGGTTCGGCACGGCCGGTAGTCGACCCGATTCAGGCGGGGAAAGGCCCACGCCACCTGATGGTGGAAGTCCCGCCGGGCCAGCCGGTGGAGAAACGCCACACCTTCGGGGCGGTCCCGCACGGTCAGCGCCACCTCCAGAGGAGAGACGCAGCCGAACCGCAGGTGGCAGCCCAGCCGTGACGCGTGCTCGGGGGCTTCGGAGCGGCTCCCGGCGCGCGCCAACTCCGCGGACCACGTGCGCACCCGGTCCCGGGCCGCGGTGATCCCGCCCCGGAGCCGGTGCGGCGACAGCGCGCCGATGCCGGAGGCGGCGAGGTCGGGACCGGGCAGCGCCCCCACCTCCCGCAGCGGGGGCAGCGCGACCCGTTCGGGGGCGGGCAGGGGAGCGCGCCACCGCGCGGACTCCCAGGCGCGCAGATACGGGGTGAAGATCCGGTAGTGGTCGCCGTGCTCGGGACGCAGCGCGCGGGGAGGGACCACGGTGACCCCCGGGAAGGTCCGGAGCCGAGCGCCCTCGGCGCCCACGGCCTCGGCCAGCCGCCGCGTCCGCGTGGCCGCCAGCGTGCTGACGTCCTCGCTGACGTGTACGGCCACGGCAGCGGTCTCGACCACAGTCCGGACGGTCTCGGCGACCGTGTCGCCCCGGCGGATCACCAGGTCGCCGCCGCGCTCACGCAGCAGGCCGCGCAGGTCGGCCAGGGCCTCCACCAGGTAGGCGATCCGGTTGCGCGCCGAGACGCGCAGGACCGCGGGGTCGAGGACGAACAGCGGGACCACCCGTTCGGCCTCGGCAACGGCGGCGTGCAGCGCGGGATGGTCGGACAGCCGCAGGTCGCGGGTGAACAGGACGATGATCGTGGACATGTGCCCTCCGGGAGAACGAGGTCCGGCGTCGCTCACCCAGTGAACAGGGATGGTCGAGGCCCGCGCCACGTGTTCTCTCCGGCTGTGGAAAACTCCCGGACACCCCGTCCGGGCCGTCCGCCCGCACTCCCCCTCAACCGGCCGGTGCGGCCGCCCGCACCGCCCGGACGGCCGCACCGACCAGGGCGCGGCAGGCGTCGTCGGAGGGCTCGGGCAGGGCGGCCACGTCGAACCAGGCCAGGCCGTCGGACTCGGCCTCGTCGATGACGAGTTCGGCTCCGGCGGGGGCGATCGCCGCGTACTGCACGTCCAGGTGCCACGACCCGCCGCCGCACGGCACCGCGTGCCGGTCCAGCCGGACCGGCACGGGCAGCAGCCGCAGGCCGGGAATCCCCGACTCCTCGGTGGCCTCGCGCAGCGCCGCCGCGGCCAGTGAGGAGTCACCCGGCTCGCAGTGCCCGCCCAACTGCAGCCACAACCTGATCTTGCGGTGCAGGGTCAGCACCGTCCGCTCGCCCGCGGCGTCCAGGACCGCCGCGCTCGCGGTGAGATGTCCCGGCAGGCAGGACCGCCACACGGCGTCCGGATGGCGGTCCAGGTGCTCCAGGTAGGCGCGGCGCAGCTCCTCCTGGGCGGCATCCGGCGCGGTCCACGACGACAGTACCGCGCGGGCGTCGGCGTGCAGACTCAACGGCCGTCCCCGCCGTCGCGTCCGTCCTCGTCGCGCCGCTCCTCGGCGGAGGGGTCCTCGGTCCACCGGGAGATGTCCAGGTCGTCGGAGGAACCGCTGCCGTTGACAAAAGCGTCGGGAGAGTCCAGGTCCTCGCCGGACGGCATCAGGTCGGGGTGCTCCCAGACGGCGTCGCGGCCGTCGATGCCCCGCGCCTCGGCGAGGGCGTTCCACAGCACCGCGGCGTCGCGCAGCCGCCGCGGCCGCAACTCCAGACCCACCAGGGTGGCGAAGGTGTGCTCGGCCGGACCGCCCGAGGCCCGACGGCGGCGCAGCGCCTCGCCCAGCGCGGCGGACTGCGGCAGCCGCTGCGACACCGCCGCGTCGACCACGGTCGACACCCAGCCCTCGACCAGCGCCAGAGTCGTCTCCAGACGGGCCAGGGACGCCTTCTGCTGCGGGGTGTCCTCGGTCTGGAACAGGCCCTGGCCCTCAAGACCCGACAGCGCGTCCTGAAGCGACTCGGGGTTGGCGAAGTCGATGTGCCCCAGCCGGTCCTCGAATCCGCTCATGTCGAAGGACATGCCCATCGCATACTCCTCGACCAGGGTGAACAGGTGCGAGCGCAGCCACGGCACGTGACCGAACAGCCGGTGGTGGGCGGCCTCGCGGGCCGCCAGGTACAGCCGGACCTCGTCCAGCGGAACCCCCAGCCCCTCGCCGAACTCCCTGACCCCCTCGGGCAGCAGCGCGGCGCGGCCCTCACCGGCCAGCGGGAGCCCCACGTCGGTGGAGCCGAGCACCTCACGGGCCAGCTCCCCGATGGCCTGCCCCGCCTGCTGGCCGACCAGCGCGCCGCCCATCTGCTGGAGCATCCCCAGCAGGGGACCGGCCA
This sequence comes from Thermobifida halotolerans, assembly GCF_003574835.2. Lineage (NCBI taxonomy): Bacteria > Bacillati > Actinomycetota > Actinomycetes > Streptosporangiales > Nocardiopsidaceae > Thermobifida > Thermobifida halotolerans. Next base: position 5,328,956 of record NZ_CP063196.1, read on the forward strand.
TCATGGCCATCTCCTGCGGCAGGTTCCGGCCCATGGACTCCACCACCCGGCCGGTCAGCGGATCGCACAGCTTCGCCCACGTCGGCATGGTCTTCTCGACCCACTCGGCCCGGCTCCACGCCTCCATCGTGTGTACGCCCGACGGCAGCGCGGTGACCTCGTTCAGCCACAGGTCGGCCAGGCGCAGGGCCTCCTGGACCTGCGCGTAGTGGACGGGCCCGATGCTGGGGTCGCCGTGCTGGGAGACGACGTGTCGGGCGACGGTCGTGGCGGCGGACCAGTTGACACCGCTCGCGCCGGCGTTCTCCTGTGCGGGGCCGGACGCCGACTGTGCGGACATCATGTCGGCGAACTGGCGGAGCATCTGCGCGATCTGCTGCGGGTCCCCGAACGGAAAGCCACCCGGCGGCATGTTGGGAAAATCACCGCCTGAGCCGCCCCGCCCGGCTCCCGAGCCGGAATCGCCCGAGCCACGGCCGGATTCGTCATCCGGGTCATTCGACATGCTGAAACCGAAAGGTAGGTCACTCACGATTAGACCTCAGGCAGGATAGGAACGTCTCCACTGTCACGTTAGCTGGGAGCCGCCCGGAGTGAACACTCAACCTGGCCAGGTTCGCCCACAGCACAGCCAATCCGCCGAAGGACTGGTCGTCGCGGTGACCGGAGCGGCCTCCGGTGTCGGCCGTCTACTGGTGCAACGCCTGTTGACACGCGAGGGTTCCAGAAGGATCGCCGAAGTCGTCGCGATCGACTCGCGGCGGGGAGAGGCCGACGGCGCCGTCTGGCACGTCGCCGACGTGTGCGATCCGCGCCTGGCGGTCCTGCTGGCCGGGGTGGACGTGCTCGTGCACACCGCCGACGACCGCTCCCTGGAGACCCCGCCGAGGCAGCGCCGCGCCCACAACATCCGGGCAACCCAGACCGTGCTGACCGCCGCGGCCGCCCAACGGGTCCCGCGGGTGGTCCTCGTCACCAGCACCATGGTCTACGGGGCCGCACCCGACAACGACGTCCCCCTCGACGAGACGCTCCCGTTCCAGAGCGAGCCGGAGTCCAGCCTGGTGGGGGACTTCGTCGAGATCGAGGAACTGGCGGCGCTGGCCCGCCGCGCGCATCCCGGGCTGTCGGTCACGGTGCTGCGTCCCGCCCCGCTGGTGGGCCCCGGCATGGACACCCTGCTCAGCAGGCACTTCTCGGCCCCCCGACTGCTCACCGTCAAAGGAAGCGCGCCGAAGTGGCAGTTCTGCCACGTCGACGACCTGGCCAGCGCCCTGGACTTCGTGATCCGCACCGAGACCGAGGGAAAGGGCGGAGCGCTCGCCGTCGGATGCGACGGCTTCCTCGAACACGAACAGGTCGAGGAGATCGCCCAGTTGCGCTCCTTCGAACTCCCCGCGGACCTGGCCTTCGGCACCACCCAGCGGCTGCACCGGGTCGGCATCACCCCGGCTCCCGCCAGCGAACTGAAGTTCCTGGTCTACCCATGTGTGGTGGACTGCGCGGCGCTGCGGACGGCGGGGTGGCGACCCGCCCACGACAACGTCGAGGTCCTGCGGGCGCTGCTCGACCACCGCTCCGGCAGGCCCGCCCTGGTCGGCCGCAACCTCGGCCGCAAGGAGGTCACCATCACCGCCGCGGGTGCGGCCGGTGCGGCGGTCGCCGCGATCGGGACCGCGGTCGCAGCACACCACCTGCGTAAACGGCGGAAGAGCTGAATCCGGGACCTCCGGGCCGCCGGGAAATCCACACCCCTGCGAATCGACGGTTCGGACGCGCGGACGATTGGTACTGTCAGGGGCGTGGAAGCCATCGCACTCGCGGAGATACGCGACACACCGCTCTCGATCGACGAGGTCGTCTCGGCGGTCGGAGACGACCGGGCGGGAGGCACCGCCTTCTTCGTCGGCACGGTCCGCGACCACGACCACGGCCGCGTGGTGACCGCGCTGTCCTACTCCGCGCATCCCACGGCCGAGCAGCGGATGCGTGAGGTCATGGAGAAGGTGGTGGCCGACGCCGAGGGACGCGACGTCCACCGGGTCGCGGCCCTCCACCGCGTCGGCGACCTCCGGGTGGGCGACATCGCGGTCGTGGTCGCCGCGGCCGCCGCGCACCGTGAGGAGGCGTTCGCGGCCTGCCGCAGGCTCATCGACGACATCAAGGCCGAGGTGCCCATCTGGAAGAACCAGACGTTCACCGGGGGCGACAGCGAATGGGTGGGCTCCTGTTGACACCGCCTCCGGGTGGGCGTGCCACAGCGGGGAACCGGGCGACATAGGCTTGCGGCCATGTTCCGCCGTGCGATGACTCTGATCGTGTCCGCCGTTCTTCTGGTCGGATTCACGGTCGCAGCACTAGCCGTCCCCGTACCGTATGTCGTGGCCTCCCCGGGCCTGGCGCTGGACACGCTCGGTGAACTCGACGGGGAGCAGGTCATACAGGTCGAGGGGCACCCCAGTTACGAGCACGACGGATCGCTGTCCATGGTCACCGTCCAGTACGCGGGCGGCCCCGGTTCGCGGATGAACCTGTTCACCGCGTTGAGCGCCTGGCTCTCGCCGAGTCAGGCCGTGCTGCCGGAGGAGGCGATCTTCCCGCCCGACCGCAGCGCCGAGGAGGTCAGCCAGACCCAGGCGGTGCAGATGGACAACTCGCAGGACGCGGCCGTGGCGGCGGCGCTCAACGAGATGGACGTCCCGTACGAGACGGCCGCTGTCGTGCACACGGTCAACGAGGACTATCCGGCCGAGGGAGTCCTGCGCTCCGGTGACGTCCTCGTCGAGATCGACGGCGAACCCGTCGCGGACAAGGAGGAGGCCGTGGCGGCCGTCCAGGACCGGTCCCCCGGGGACCCGGTCCGCATCCTCGTCGAACGCGACGGGCAGAAGCAGGAGGTCGAGGTCGGCACCGTCGAGTCCGACACCGGTGACCCCATCATCGGAATCACGGTCGAGAACGACATGACCTTCCCCTTCGACGTCGAGATCAGTGTCGGCGGCGTCGGCGGTCCCAGCGCGGGGATGATGTTCGCGCTGGGGGTCATGGACCGGCTCGATCCGGAGGGACTCACCGGGGGCCACCACATCGCGGGCACGGGGACCATCGACGTCGACGGCAACGTGGGCGGGGTCAGCGGTGTCCAGCAGAAGATGGTCAGCGCCAAGCGGGAGGGCGCCGAGTACTTCCTGGTCGCCGCGGAGAGCTGCGACCAGACCTTCGAGTCGGCCGTCACCGGACAGATCGAGGTGGTCAGGGTGGAGACGCTCGAGGAGGCCGCGGACGCGCTGGAGGACATCCGCGAGGGGGACACCGACGCGCTTCCCCGCTGCTAGGGGCCTGGGGAGAGGCCCAGACGTCGCCTCGGCCCCAGAGGGTCCTGTGGCACCGGGCCCCGGGGGAGGGAAGCGGTGAAGGAGACCCCGGCCGAAGGGAGCGCCGGCGGCGGAGCGCCTCCCCGCTCCGCCGCCGACCCACCCCCCGGGCTGACATTCCACGACCCCTGGGACCGAGGCCGTCGGGACCCCTCTCGGTCAGTCCTCCTCGAAGGTCAGGGCGAGGGCCGACGTCAGCCCCGGAACCAGGTCCTCCCCGTTGAGCACCTGGTCCTCGGCGTCGTAGCTGCGCATCCGGAGAGCCGAGTAGCGCGTCCCGTCCCGCAGCACGCCCGCCACCAGGCGGATCTCCTCACTGCCCGGCTGGTCCTTGGCCCAGGCCCCCGTGTCGCCGCGGTCGGGCGGGTCCAGGGTCTCGTCCGAGCCCTTGACGACCAGGCGCTCCATCACCAGCGCACAGCCCGCCACCGCCTCGGGCCACATGATCCTGCCCAGGGTCTCCTCCAGCGGAACGTCGGCGGGCAGCGGTTCCTGCTCGACCGGGGTCAGGTCCTCGGGGCTCGCGTCCCCGCGGATGCCCAACACCCCGGCGAGGTGGGGTTCCCGTTCCAGCAGGTCGGCGGTAGGCACCAGGGCGTACATCCGGACGGGCTGGTCCCAGCCCTGTTCGGACGCGTGGCGCTCCAGACTCAGAACGGCTTCGCGAATGTTGAAGGACACCTGCTCTGTCTCCCCTGTCCTCGGAACGGTGGTGGTGAAGGACGGATCGGCACACGCTCCCGCGCGGTGCGAAGTATGGTCAAAGTGAAAGGTTGGCCCCAAGGGACTCCAGCCGACCTCGCGGACAGAGTGTCGAAGCCGTCTCGGCCAGGTTTCGGCGCGGTGAAGCGGGAACCCGACAAGGCCTCAATAAGTTGCCACTGTATAGGGGACGCCATGTCCGCACATTCGACCAGCATTGAGCCAACCGGCGGGTGCGAGGGCAGACCGCCACGGGGTCCGGGCCGGACCCGGTTCTGCCCGGGCACCCGTCTGACGATATCCAGTAGGAACGAGGGGGAGGCGTGAGCTTCCGATCGCCCGGCGCGCCGACCGCGCGCATGCCCCGACGGTCCCGATTGCTCGCGCCGGTCGGCGCAGCCGTGGTCGTCATCATCGCGGGCATCATGTTCGCCGCGAATTTCTGGACCGAGTACAAGTGGTTCGCCTCGGTCGACTACACCACGGTCTTCTGGACGGAGTTGCGCACGAGATCGCTGCTCTTCGTCGCAGGAGCGCTGTTGATGGCCCTTGCCGTCGGCCTCAGCGTCTACTTCGCCTATCGAACCCGACCCGCCTATCGGCCGTTCAGTCTGGAACAGCAGGGGCTGGACCGCTACCGTTCCTCCATCGACCCCCACCGCAGGATCTTCTTCTGGGGGCTCGTCGGCGGTCTTGCGCTGCTCACCGGAGCGTCCGCGACCGCCGAGTGGCAGACCTTCCTGCAGTTCACCAACGCGACCGACTTCGGCACCGAGGACGCCCAGTTCGGTCTGGACATCTCGTTCTACACGTTCGTCTACCCGTTCCTCCAGGTGATCCTGGGCTACCTGTACACGGCGGTGGTCATCGCGTTCATCGCCGGCGTGGTGGTGCACTACCTGTACGGCGGGGTGCGGTTGCAGTCCCAGAGCCAGCGCGTCACCCCGGCCGCCCGCGTGCACCTGTCCATCCTGTTGGGCATCTTCGTGCTGCTGCGGGCCGCCGACTACTGGCTGGAGCAGTACGGTCTGGTCTTCTCCACCCGCGGCTACACCTTCGGCGCCTCCTACACCGACGTCAACGCGGTCCTGTACGCCAAGATCATCCTGTTCATCATCGCGCTGGTGTGCGCGGTGCTGTTCTTCGCCAACATCTACTTCAAGAACGCCATGGTTCCGCTGGTCAGCCTGGGACTGCTGATTCTCTCGGCGGTGCTGATCGGCGGCGTCTACCCGGCGATCGTCCAGCAGATCACGGTCTCCCCCAACGAGCAGCGGCTGGAGAACCCCTACATCCAGCGCAACATCGAGGCCACCCGGGCGGCGTACGGCGTCGACAGCGCGGAGGTGACCGACTACGACGCGCAGACCCAGTTGACCACGTCCGAGCTCGCCGCGGAGGCCGAGACCATCCCCAGCGTGCGCCTGGTGGACCCGGCGGTGGTCTCCCAGACGTTCCAGCAGCTCCAGCAGGTCCGCGGCTTCTACCAGTTCCCCGAGGTCCTGGAGGTCGACCGCTACACCACGGGCGAGGACGAGACGGTCGACACCATCGTGGCCGTCCGCGAACTCGACGGTCCGCCCGCGCAGGAGGACCGGTGGCTGACCCGTCACCTGGTCTACACCCACGGCTTCGGCATGGTCGCGGCGGCGGGCAACCAGGTGGACTCCGAGGGACGCCCGGTGTTCCTGGAGTACAACATCCCGCCCACGGGCGAGCTCTCCGACAACGGCGACGGCTACCAGCCGCGCGTCTACTTCGGGCGTGAGGGCGCCGAGTACGTGATCGTCAACGCCGAGGCCGAGTACGACTACCCCGTCGACTCCGACGCGCCGGAGGTCCCCACGGCCGAGGACGCGGTCACGTCGACCCCGAGCCCCTCGCCCGAGGCAGACGAGGCCCAGGCGCCCGCCGGGCAGCAGGAGGAGGCGCCCGCGGAGGAGCAGCCCGCCGACTCCGAGGAGCCCGGCAGCGACAGCGGACAGGCCAACAACTACTACGACGGTGACGGCGGCGTCCAGCTGAGCAACTTCTTCGACAAGCTCATGTACGCGGTGAAGTACCAGGAAGTCAACATCCTGCTCAACAGCGCGATCAACGACGAGTCGCAGATCATCTACGTCCGCGACCCCGCCGAGCGCGTCGAGAAGGTGGCGCCCTTCCTCACCGTGGACGGCAAGGCGTACCCGGCGGTGGTGGACGGCAAGATCGTGTGGATCGTGGACGCCTACACCACCTCCGACCAGTACCCGTACTCCACCCCGATCGACCTGGCCCAGGCCACCACGGACACCTTCACCGAGAGCACCACGGCGGTCAACGCGCTGCCGGGCAACCAGGTGAACTACATCCGCAACTCGGTCAAGGCCACCGTCGACGCCTACGACGGCACCGTGACCCTGTACGGCTGGGACGAGGAGGACCCGGTCCTGCAGACCTGGTCCAAGGCGTTCCCCGACGTCGTCACCAGCAAGGAGGAGATCAGCGACACCCTGCTGTCCCACCTGCGCTACCCCGACGACCTGTACAAGGTGCAGCGCGAGATCCTCGAGCGCTACCACGTCACCAACGCCGACGCCTTCTACGGCGGTCAGGACTTCTGGACCGTTCCCAACGACCCGAAGCCGCAGGCGGGGGAGAACCCGGAGCCGCCCTACCGCCAGACCATCCGCTTCCCGGGAGACGAGGCGGCCATGTACTCGCTGACCTCGACCTTCGTCCCGCGGGGCCGTGAGAACCTGGCGGCGTTCATGGCGGTGAACAGCGACGCGGCCTCCGACTCCTACGGGCAGATGCGGATTCTGGAGCTGCCGCGGAGCACCGCGGTCCAGGGGCCCGGACAGATCCAGAACACCTTCCAGTCGTCGGCCGAGGTGCGCGAGGTGCTGCTCCCCCTGGAGCAGAGTTCGGCACAGGTGACCTACGGCAACCTGCTCACCCTGCCGTTCGCGGGCGGTCTGCTCTACGTCGAACCGCTCTACGTGCAGGCCGGAGGCAGCGACGCCTCCTATCCGCTGCTGCAGCAGGTTCTCGTGGGCTTCGGTGACCAGGTCGCCATCGGCGGCAACCTCCAGGAGGCCCTGAACAACCTCTTCGACGACGGGGAGGCACCGCTGGAGGAGCCCGTCACCGAGGAGGACGGCGGCGGTGAGACCGACGGTGGGCAGGCGCCCGCCGGCGGCGATCTCGCCCAGGCCCTGGAGGACGCGGCCGAGGCCTACGAGGACGGCCAGGCCGCCCTGCGCGAGGGCGACTTCGCGGCCTACGGCGAGGCCAACGAGCGCCTGGAGGATGCTCTGGAGCGCGCCGAGGCGGCGTCCGGCAACTCCGGAGGCGAGTAGGACCCCGCGGTGTCGTGGGAGGGGACGGTCCCTCCCACGACACCGCTCGGGGCGAAACCGATTTGGCGTTGTCGGCAGAGCGCGGTAACGTTGGGGAAAGCAACGCGGGGTGGAGCAGTTCGGTAGCTCGCTGGGCTCATAACCCAGAGGTCGCAGGTTCAAATCCTGTCCCCGCTACCAGAAGACGTCCCCCGGGAAAAATTCCCGGGGGACGTTCTGCGTGTGTGGGGCGCTCTGCGGCCGAAAGGCGGACGAGGGTGACATCCGCCCTCCGGGCCCGGCTGAGCCCGCCCCGGACCGACCGTGGCCCCCACACCACTGTGGGGGCCACGGTGTTTCCCACGGTTCCTCCTACGTGCGGGGAGACGCCGGGGCGCGCTTCGGTCCCGCGCCGACGGAACGCCGTCCCAGGAGAACTCCCAGGCCGATCATGCTGACGGTCAGGAAGAAGTGCAGCCAGTCGTCAGCGGCGTTCAGCGGCACGAAGTTCGCCGCCGACTCCTCGTTGACGAACAGGCCGTACAGCCACAGCAGCAGGTAGATCGCGCCACCACCGATCAGGAAGATCCGGGCCGCGTTGAAGGTCCTGGCCATGGCCACACCGGCGATTCCGAACAGCAGGTGGACGATGTTGTGCAGGACCGACACCTGGAACACGCCTAACAGCATCGCCTCGGACTCGTGTCCGGCGAACTGCATCTGGTCGTAGTTGGTGGTGATGCCGGGGATGAACCCCAGGACGCCGACCAGCAGGAAGACCACGCCGAACGCGAGTGCCGCCTTCTGGACCGGGGAATTGAAGTTCGAGAAGGCACCGCGGTTCGCTTCGGGAACGGACATCTGCTTCTCCCTCACTGATGAGTGCTTTTTGCCGTTGGATTCGTCGAACGGTCAGTGCGCGTCGCAGGAGGGGCGGCACGCAGCCAGGCTGTCAACCAGCCGGCTTCCAGCAGGGCGTCCAGTAGGTAGGTGCGGGGGATACGTCCCTGCGGGGCGTAGCGGAGGTCGATGGACAGCAGGGTCAGCGCGGTTCCCACGCCCACCGTCCGCGCGGTGCGCAGGGAAGCGGGGTCACGCCCGGTACGGGTCTGGGCGCAGCCGACGGCCAGGAGGAGCCCGGCCACGCTGTACTGCAGCCACCGGTCCTGTTTGCGACCGAACACCGCCTCGAAGCTCCGCGTGCTGAGCAGGGGCCACAGTCCACTGACGATGTTGAACACGCCGTGGAACCTGGCGACGGCGGCCTGGTCCAGGCCCCGCTGACCTGTCCGGTCGGCCTCTGCCATACCCGCTCCTTCCGCGGATGCTGCGGTTGCTCATTGCGCGACGCGCTTCCTCTACCCCTGGGGTGGGGCGTTATGCGACGCCGGTGGTCGTGGAGATTCGGGCGGTGACGTGCGGCCGGTGGGACTCTTGATTTGCGTCCTGCGGCGACCGCATCTACTGTGGTGAACACACCGACGCGGGGTGGAGCAGTTCGGTAGCTCGCTGGGCTCATAACCCAGAGGTCGCAGGTTCAAATCCTGTCCCCGCTACCAGGAGTTCCGGGCCGATCGTGCGCCAGCACGGTCGGCCCGGAGCGTGTCCGGGGGTACTCGGGCGACCGTGCCGGGAGGGGCCCGGATCGTCGAGGAGCCCTCTCCCCGGCGGGGCCGTCGGCTAGTGGATGCGTCCGTCGACGATGGTGACGGTCCGGTCGGTGCGGGCGGCCACCTCGGGGTCGTGGGTGACCACGATCACCGCCGTGTTCCGGGAGCGGGCCTGCCCGAGCAACTGGTCCATGATCATCGTGCTGCTGGCCTGGTCCAGCGCCCCCGTGGGCTCGTCCGCGAGGATCAGCGCGGGGTTCAGGCTCAACGCCCTGGCGAGCGCCACCCGCTGCTGCTCGCCGCCGGACAGCTGGTGCGGCTGGGAGGAGACCCGGTGGCCCAGCCCCATCGCTTCCAGCAGCTCCTTCGCGGCGGCGCGGCGACGCGCCAGCGGCACCCCCGCCAGCACCATGGGAACGCTCACGTTGGCCAGCGCGCTGCGCCGCTCCAGCAGGTGGAACTGCTGGAAGACAAAACCGATCCGCTCGTTGCGCAGCCGGGCGCGCCGCCCCTCGCGCAGCCGGGACACGTCGACGCCGTCGAACACGTGCTCGCCCGAGTCCGCGCTGTCCAGCAACCCGATGATGTTGAGCAGCGTGGACTTGCCCGACCCGGACTGCCCGACCACGGCCACGACCTCGCCCCGGGCCACCTCCAGCGAGCAGCCCCTGAGAACGTCGACGGTGGTTCCCGAGACCGTGAAGCTGCGCCGCAGGTCGTGGACGCGCAGCAGGGGACCGGTCAAAGCCTCCTGCTCCTCGGGGGCGAAGAGAGCCTCCACCGGATCACTCCTCCATCATCCAGGCGCCCGACTCCCCGTACTCCTCGGAGGGATCAGCTGGGACGTCGAACTCCTCGGCCAGCGGAACCGGGTCCACGACCCGGTCGCCGGGGCTCAGTCCGGAGACCACCTCGATGTTCTCCCCGTCGGAGATCCCCAGCTCGACCTCGCGGACCTGGGTCGACCCGTCGTCGAGAACGAGGAGGACCTCACCCTCGTCGACCGCTCCCCGCACCGCCGTCATGGGAACGACCAGCGCGTTCTTCGCCTGACCGGTCACGATCGACAACCGGCCCCGTACGCCGGGAAACACCCGCAGCCCGTCGGGAACCCGGCAGGCCAGTTCGAGCGCTCCCTCCGGGCCGCCGCCCGCTTCGCCGTCCGAGGCGCCGCCGGAGTCCTGCGGAGCGGCGGAGCCAGCCCCCAGTGAGAGGAACTCGCAGGCCTCGGGTGCCGGTCCCTGATCGATCTGCAGCAGGATCTCGTCGGGTTCGTCGTAGAACCGGTAGACGTCGTTGGGGTCGACCGAGGCCACCGCACGGAACTCGTCCTCGGTGATCCGTGCGATCTCACCGGGTTCCACCGGGTCGCCGACCGCGAGGTCGCCCAGCCCGGACAGGGTCCCGGTGGCGGGCGCCCGGACAACCGTCTCGGTCGCGGGGGCCTGCCCGGTCTCCTCCCCGCCCGCACCCGGCACGGTGAGGGTCACGACGGGAGCGCCCTGCTCGACGCTCTGCCCGTCGGCCAGCCAGACACGTGCCACGGTCCCACCCGTCCGGGCCTTCACCGCGACCCCGGGCTCTGCGACGATCGTGGCGTCCAGTACCACCCGGGACTCGATGTCCGCGCGCCGTACCTCGACCGGCTGCCCCGCGGCGACGGGCCCCGCGTCCGGGCTCTCCGGTGCGGACGCGGAGACGCCGGAGGAGAACAGCACGTAGCCGCCGAACCCCAACCCGCCCAACAGCACGGCCACGGCCAGACCGAGGATGATCCACTTCTTCACGTTCCCACCGTTCCTATTCCCGCAGCCCGGCCACCACGGACGCGCGCAGCGCGCGCCAGGCGGGGATGACTCCGGCCAGCAGGCCGACGAACGCCGCGCCGGACAGGCCCACCAGGGCCGCTTCGGGCGGTACGAAGATCGAGACGTCAGAGGGCAGGTACGGGGAGACGAGGATGTCGGCTCCCCACGCACCCGCAAGACACAGCGTGAGCGCGATCGCTCCGGCCACCACCGAGACGACGACCGCCTCGGTGACGACCGCGACGAACAAGGTCAGCGAACTCGCTCCCAGCGCCCGGTAGGTGGCGAGTTCCCGGCGGCGTTCGCGGACCGTGACCAGACCGACGTTGAGTATCCCCAACAGCCCGGTCAGCAGGGTGATGGAAGCCACCCCGAGCAGGCCCAGCGACAGGTAGTCGAGCACCTCCTGGACCGCCTCGGCGTCGTCGGACCGCCAGACCGACACGGCCTCGTAGAGGTTCTCCGTCGGCAGCCCCCACCGCCAGGACACCGGCTCCAGACGGCGCAGGAACGCCTCGGGGTCGGCGTCGTCCGGGGGGACCAGGACGCTGTAGGTCAGGAGGAAAAAGTCCTCGGAAGAGGCGGCGGGCAGCAGTTCCGCGGAGGCGGGCGCGCGCAGCAGATAGGCCTGGGGGTGGGAGTCGAAGGCGCTCGACTCCACCACCCCGACCACGCGCGCGTCCAGCCAGCGCCGCGAACCGATCTGGACGTCGGTCCCGTCTCCCAGGAGTTCGGCCAGCGCCTCGTTGGCCACCAGCATCGGGACGAGGGACTCCTGGTCCTCCTCGGCGAACCAGCGTCCCCGCACCATCTCCAGCCTGCGGATGTCGCTCAGCGAGGCGTCGACGGCGTTGACCGAGACGTCCGGGATCGTCGTGCCGGCGCTGCGGAGCAGGGGACCGCTGATCCAGGTGTCCAGCGACACCGCGCTGCCGCCGGCGCGCCGCAGGTCCGTCTCGAACGCCTCCGGATTCTCGGGTTGGACCGTGAGGTCCACCTGGAACGTGGCGGCCCGGCCGGCGACGGCCTCGCTGTAGGACCTCGCGTAGCGCTCCCCGACGTCGCCGACCGTCACCACGGTGATGAGGGCGCCGATGCCGATGATGATTCCGGCGCACGAGAGGATCGTCCGGGCCACGTTGGCCCGTGATCCCGCGAAGGCCAGCACGAGACCGGCGGTGACGGAGCGCAGCACGTCGGAGGGCCCTTTCTCGACCAGGGCGGAAAGAGATGCGGAAACCCGCGGTGACCGTGTGGCCGGGCGACTGCGGCCGGGCGGCCCGGGCACGGTTCAGCGTAGTGGATCGTGTGCGCTCGGTGGTGGGTGTGGCCGGTGGCGGCCACTGTGAGGGGAACCACGGCGGCCCCCGGAGAAGGGGCCCGGGGCCCCGACGGGCCTCAGGTCAGCCGCAGCGGGGTGGGACCGCCGTTGAGCTGGGTCAGCACGGCGTCGTGCAGCACGCCGTTGCTGCACACCAACGGTCCCCCGTCGGAGAACGGGCCGCCGCGCAGGTCCGTCGCCCGGCCGCCCGCCTCCTCCAGGATGAGCGGCAGGGCGGCGGCGTCCCACAGCGACAGCTCCGGTTCCGCGGAGACGTCCACCGCGCCCTCGGCGACCATCACGTGCGACCAGAAGTCCCCGTAGGCACGGGTGCGCCACACCGAGCGGGTCAGGTCCAGGAAGTAGTCCAGCCGCCGCTGCTCCTCCCAGCCGGTCAGCGAGGAGAACGACAGCGACGCGTCCTCCAGGCGGGACACCGCGGACACCTGGCAGCGGGTGGCCTTGGTGAGGCTGCGCCCGGCCCACGCGCCGCCGCCCCTGGACGCCCACCAGCGGCGCTGCAGGGCGGGCGCGGACACCACGCCCACGACGGGCTCGTTGCCTTCCAGCAGCGCGATCAGCGTGGCCCACACGGGGACACCGCGCACGTAGTTCTTGGTGCCGTCGATCGGGTCCAGCACCCAGCAGCGGGAGCTGTTCCCGGTCCTGCCGTACTCCTCACCGAGCACCGCGTCCCGGGGACGGGCGCGGGAGAGCACGGAACGCAGCGTCTCCTCGACCGTCCGGTCGGCCTCGGTCACCGGGGTCAGGTCGGGCTTGGTGTCGACCTTCAGATCGAGGGACCGGAAGTGCCTGAGCGAAAGGTCGTCCGCCGCGTCGGCGAGGACGTGGGCGAGACGCAGGTCATCATCAAAGGCCGCCATGACCGGTAACGCTACCGCTCTTCCCGTGGCACGGCCATGCCCGGCCCGCGTGGCGCGGCCGACGCGCCGGAACGCGGACTCAGCGCTCGGAATCGCCCTCGCGGCTGGCGAGGAGGCGGCGGAAGGAGGCGACACGGTCCGGGTTGACCCGCCCCTCGGCCAGCCAGTCGTCCAGGGCGCAGCCGCCGCCCGGTAGGTGGGAGCAGCCGGGCGGGCACTCGGCGACGGCCTCCGCCAGGTCGGGGAAGGCCACCACCACGTCGTCGGGGGCGACGTGGGCCAGGCCGAAACTGCGCACCCCCGGGGTGTCGATGATCCAGCCGTGGTCGAGTTCGCCGCGGTCGACACCGCCCTCGCGGGCCGCGAGCAACCGCTCCAGGCTCCCGGTGTCGGCCGGAGCGCCGATCGGCAGCGCCACCGCCGAGGTCGAGGTGTGCCGTCCCCGGCCGGTGACCGCGTTGACCTGGCCGACCGCCCGTCGCGCCTCGGGCACCAGCAGGTTCACCAGAGTCGACTTGCCCACTCCGGAAGGACCGACGAGCACGCTGATCCGGCCGGTCAGGTGGGCGCGCAACGCGGAGAGGTCGCCGTCCCTGCGGGTCACCACCCAGCGCAGCCCCAGCGGGGAGTAGGTCTCGACCAGTGGGTCGGGCGGGGCCAGGTCGGCCTTGGTCAGGCACAGCAGCGGGACCAGGCCCGCGTCGTAGGCCGCCACGAGACAGCGGTCGATGAAACGCGGCTGCGGCGCCGGGTCGGCCAGGGCCACCACGATGACCAGTTGGTCGGCGTTGGCGACGATCACCCGCTCCACCGGGTCGGTGTCGTCGGCGGTGCGGCGCAGCACCGACGTGCGCTCTTCGACCCGCACCACCCGCGCCAGGGTGCCCGGTCGGCCGGAGAGGTCGCCGACCAGCGCGACGACGTCGCCCACGACGATGCTGCCCCGGCCGAGTTCGCGGGCCTTCATGGCCACCACCGGACGGTCGTCCACCAGGCAGCGGTACCGGCCACGGTCCACCGCGGTCACGAATCCCGGGCGGGCGTTCTCGTGCTTGGGGCGCCTGCGGGTGCGCGGCCGGGAGCCTCCCCGGGCGCGCACCCGGATGTCGTCCTCGTCGAAGTGGCGGCGGTCCCTCAAGAGGCGACCTCGTTCCACAGTGCGGGGAAGTCCGGCAGGGTCTTGCCGGTGGTGGCGATGTTCTCCACCTCCACCCCGGGCACCACGAGTCCGATGACCGCGCCGGAGGTGGCCATCCGGTGGTCGTCGTAGGAGAGGAACACGCCGCCGTGGAGGGGGCGGGGGCGGATGACCAGCCCGTCGGGAAGCTCCTCGGCGTCGCCGCCGAGCCGGTTGATCTCCCGGGCCAGCGCCGCGATCCGGTCGGTCTCGTGCCTGCGCAGGTGCGCGATTCCGGTGATGCGCGAGGGGGTGGACGCCAGCGCGGCCACGGCCGCGACGGTCGGGGTGAGTTCGCCGACGTCGCGCAGGTCGGCGGTGATCCCGCGGACCTCGCCGGTGCCGCGCAGGGTCAGGCCGTCGTCGGTGAACTCCACGGCGCCGCCCATCTCGGTGAAGAGGGCCCGCAGCGCGTCCCCGGGCTGGGTGGTGCGGCGCGGCCAGTCGCGGACCGTCACCCGTCCGCCGGTGACCAGCGCGGCGGCCAGGAACGGCGCGGCGTTGGACAGGTCGGGCTCGACCACGATCTCGGTGGCCCGGACCGGTCCGGGAGCGACCCGCCACACGTCCGGAGCACCGGTGTCCACCTCGACCCCGACATCGCGCAGCATCTCCACCGTCATGTCGAGGTGGGGCTGGGAGGGGACCGGCGGTCCCACGTGCCGGACCTCCACGCCCTTGGTGAAGCGGGCGCCGCTGAGCAGCAGGGCGGAGACGAACTGGGAGGAGGCGGAGGCGTCCAGGGTGACGGTCCCGCCGGGCAGTTCACCCCGGCCGTGGATGACCATGGGCAGTGCGCCGCGTCCGCCGTCGTCGATGTCCGCGCCCAGTGCGCGCAGCGCCGCGAGAAGGGGACCGACGGGCCGCTCGCGGGCCCGGGGGTCGCCGTCGAACGACACGTCGCCGCGGGCCAGCGCGGCCAACGGGGGGACGAACCGCATCACCGTTCCGGCGTTTCCGACGTCCACCGTGGCGGGGCCGACCGGCGGTGCCGGGGTGACCGACCAGTCCCCGTCCGCCTCGGTCACCGTGGTGCCGAGGGCGCGCAGCGCGTCCGCCATCAGAACGGTGTCACGGCTGCGCAGCGGGCGGCGCACCACGCCGGGGGTCTCCGACAGCGCCGCCAGGATCATCGCGCGGTTGGTCATCGACTTGGAGCCGGGCAGACTGACCGCGGCGTCCACCGGCCGGGACACGGTCGGGGCGGGCCAGTGCGATGCGGTTTCAGACATGCCTGAAGGTTATCCGGGAACGCGGCCGGCCGGGGAACGTCCCCGACGGGCGGGTAGTGGCGCGGGGCGGGACCGGGAATCCCGGTCGACAGAGGAAACGGAGGACGCCGTGGCGATCGGCAGAGCGAAGCAGCACCACTACGAGGTCAGGATCCGGTGGACCGGCAACACGGGGGAGGGAACCAGCAACTATCGGGGCTACGAGCGGTCCCACGACGTCGAGGCGGACGGGAAGCCGACGCTTCCGGGATCGGCGGACTCGGCCTTCCGGGGCGACCCCTCCCGGTGGAACCCGGAGGAGTTGCTGCTGGCCGCGCTGGCGCAGTGCCACATGCTGTCCTACCTGGCGCTGGCATCGGCGTCCGAGGTGGTCGTGGTGGACTACGCCGACGAGGCGACCGCCGAGATGGTCACCCACTCCGACGGGTCGGGGGAGTTCACCTCGGCCACCCTGCGCCCGGTGGTGACGGTGGCCGACGGGGGCATGGCCGAGTCGGCGCGCGAACTGCACGGCAGGGCCAACCAGATCTGCTTCATCGCGCGGTCGGTCGGTTTTCCGGTCCACCACGAGCCGACGATCCGCGTGGCGGACTGACCCGGGACCGGGCGGACGTGGGGCCGCGCCGGGAGCGACGGCGTCCCGGCGCGGAGGACGAGGTCAACGCCGTGGCTTCGGCACCCGGACGGCGGGTTTCGACGCCCGGACGACGGACTTCGGCATCCGGACGACGGTCGAGCGGGTGCGGCGGGACGGCGTGGCGGCCGAACGGAGCCTCCGGACCGCCTGACCGGTCTGCCTGCGCAGGCGGGAGGGGCGCTTCTTCGGCTCGGTGGCGGACAGGACGAGAGCGCCGAACAGGCTGAGGTCCTTGACCGCGGTCGAGCGGCGCCGGGCGCGGTCGTCGGGGTCGCCCTCACGGGCCTCGCGCAGTTCGGCCAGCATGGTCGGCGCCGACTGGGCCGCGAGCAGGGCACAGGCGGTGCGCGGGGCCCGGCCGGCCAGCAGCAGCGCTCCCCCGACGACGCCCAGCGCGCCCTGGAGGCGGACCAGGGTCTCGGGGGTGTCCGGCACGCTCGGGTAGCGTGCCGCCAGTTGGCGTACGGTCGGCGCCAACTGCTTGGTGCGCGGGATCGGGTCGCGCAGGACGGTGATCCCCTCCAGGACGAACGGAACGGCGAGCAGGCGCCTGGCCTGGTTGCGTAGTACTCCCACGATGCCTCTCCTTGACACGGGCAGGACGAGAGCCCCGGTGGTGGCGGGGCGATGGGAACCGCTCTACCCGTGTCGGCCGGGAACATCCCAACCGTCGGGGGCGCCGTGGGAGAGGTTGCCGCGGTTTTGACCGAAGGTCACCGGTCGGTTCTAAGCTGGAGGCATGTGCGGTCGGTACGCGCTGGCGCGCGGCAGGAACGAGATCCAGCTCGCCTTCGGCTTCACGGAGCCGCAGCCCGAGGCGTCCGGTGCGGACGACCCCCGGGTGTGGCCGCCGAGGGAGGAGCTCGTCCCCGACTACAACGTCTCCCCCGGCAAGCGGGCCTACGCGGTGCTGGGCCGCGCACCGGGCGAGACGGGTACCGGACCCGCGGGACCCCGGCATCTGGTCACGCTCCGCTGGGGCCTGGTGCCGTCGTGGGCCAAGGACGCCAACGTCGGCTACCGGATGATCAACGCCCGGGCCGAGACGGTCGCCGACAAGCCCGCGTTCCGTACGGCGTTCGCACGCCGCCGCTGTCTGATCCCCGCCGACGCCTACTACGAGTGGCAACTGCTGCCCGCCTCCGGAGAGGCACGGCCGGGCACCTCTCCGGTCACCGATCCGGGGCACCGGGCCCGCAAGGCCAGAGCGCGCAAGCGCCCCTTCGCGGTGCGCTACGCCGACGACGCGCCACTGGCCCTCGCCGGGATCTTCGAGAGGTGGCACAACCGCGACCTTCCCGAGGACGATCCCGCGGCCTGGCTGTGGAGTTTCGCGGTCATCACCACCGAGGCCGCGCCCGAGCTCGCGCACATCCACGAGCGCATGCCGGTCGTCGTCGGGGAGCGGGACTGGAGCGCCTGGCTGGACCCCGAGGCCACGTCCGCCGACCTGCTGCCGATCCTGGACGCCACGCCGGCGGCCGACCTCGCCGTCTACGAGGTGGGTCCCGAGGTCAACACGGTTCGGAACAACGGTCCCCAACTACTCGCCCCGGTCGCGACGGAATCCGAAGGGGGATCGGCGACACTGTTCTGATCCGTTCGGAACCGGCCGTTTCACCAGGATTTCTCCTTCTACCGTGAACTGCGGGAACCGTTGCCCCGACCTTCTTCGGGCCGCTCCGGGCCGAGCGAGACGGTGGAATCCGTACATAAGCCGCAGTAGGGTGGCGAACGCCTGGCGGAAGCGACTCGCGACGCCGCCCCGCGCCGGACGGCGGTTCGGAGGCGGTGTCCGGAGTCGCGTCATGGCGGGCCGCGTGGCCGGGTTCCGGTCTTTCAGCGGTGGACCGGAACCCGGCCACGGCGCCGCTGTGTTCCGGCGGCCTCCGCCGCGCCGTCGACGGGCCGCGCGCCTCGGCGCGGTCGCGGGACCGGGCTCATCCGGGTTTTCTGGCGCTGGCCAGCAGGTGCATGCTGACGTCGTCGCCGGAGTCGGCGGCCTTCAGCTCCATCTCCACCAGCCGGTTCAGGGCGCGGGGGTTGTCGCCCAGCACCTTCTCCACGGTGGAGGCCGACAGGACGGTGCGGGGTTTGATCCACTCCAGTTCCAGGCCGGCCTCGGTGAGCAGTTCACCGAGTTGCTCGCCGGTGAAGCAGCGGGTGATGGCGCCGTCCGGCCAGGGCACCAGTAGCACGTCGGCGTTGGGCGCGTAGCTGAGCTCTGGCCAGCAGTCCTGTTCGGCGAGCACCGCCATGCCCAGCACCACCGAGTCCACGCACAGCAGTGTGCGGCCTCCCGGGCGCAGGACCCGGGCGATCTCGGTCAGGGACGCCTCGGTCACCAGGTGCTGGGAGAGCACCCGGTTGTCGGCGATGACGCCGTCGAACACCTCGGAGGCGAACCCGGAGAGGAGGGTGGAGTCGCCGACGACGGAGCGGAGACGGCCCGGCCGACGGTTGCGGCGGACCGGCGCGTGCTCGTTGACCAGGTTCAGGGTCCGTTTCGGCGCGGCGTCCACCGAGGGCAGCAGGGCGACGACGTCGTGTCCGGCGGCCACCGCGCGTGAGGACCCGCGGAATCCGGGGCCGGAGAGGTCGAGGAGGCGCCCCGGTTCACGGGGCAGCCAACGGGTCAGTTGGGCGGCGGCCACCGCCCAGTAGAACCTCCAGTAGACCGATGGGGAGTCGGCCGACGCGAAGTGGCTCGCCGTGGGCCGAGGGGCCGCGCTGTCGGCCTCGGGGTCGACGGACGGCCGTGATGTCGCAAGCTGGGGTGCGGAACCGGTGAGACGCACGCACACTCCTCTCCCGTCTGGTGGGCATGGGGCGCCCGACTCCCCAGGCGGCCGCGCCCCGTGCGTAGGGTCGGGGTCCGCCTGTCGGACCTCGCCGAACGTCGCTGCCTGGGGGCGTCTATCCCCACTTTCGCATGATGTGTCCGGCGTATACAGCCAATAGCGGAAGTTTCTTCTCGGTGTCGCGTGGAGTGCGGGTCCGCCCGGATCGTGGCGGGCTCCGGAATCAGGCCGCCCCAGACGTTGTTCCTATCCACATCATCGGGAAACATCCCCGTCCGCAGGGCGGGGGCGGCCGCGGGGGAGATGCGGCAGGCAGGAGGTGGGTTGATGTCGGTTTCTGCGGGAAGCTTGGTTCGGGGACGTCCGGCGCGCGTGCGGTTCGGGGGGCTCCCCGCGTATGGTGAGGTTGCGGTTGTCGCGAGGGAGAACCGTGCAAGGAGGCCGACGGGGTTGAGTCAGAGGCAGGAGACCATCGACGAGCGCAGTGCTCGGTTCGAGCGGGATGTCATGCCGCTCCTGGACCAGTTGTACTCGGCGGCGTTGCGCATGACGCGCAACCCGGCGGACGCCGAGGACCTCGTCCAGGAGACGTTCGCCAAGGCGTTCGGATCGTTCCACCAGTTCAAGGAGGGAACGAATCTCAAGGCGTGGCTCTACCGGATCCTCACCAACACCTTCATCAACTCCTACCGCAAGAAGCAGCGTGAGCCCCGGCAGGCCGGGACCGAGGAGGTTGAGGACTGGCAGCTCGCCCAGGCCGCCTCGCACTCCTCGTCCGGTCTCAAGTCGGCCGAGGCCGAGGCGTTGGAGCACCTCCCCGACAGCGACGTCAAACGGGCTCTGCAGGAACTGCCCGAGGACTTCCGCATCGCGGTCTATCTCGCTGATGTCGAGGGTTTCGCCTACAAGGAGGTCGCCGAGATCATGGACACTCCGATCGGCACCGTGATGTCCCGGCTGCATCGTGGTAGACGCCAGTTGCGTTCTCTGCTGGAGGAGTACGCGTTGGAGCGCGGTTTCCTCTCCGCTTCGGCGGGGGAGTCCGTGGCTGCGGCGAATGGTGGGAGGAACCGACGATGAGCGAGGAACCGCACGCCATCCCGTGTAGCGAGGTGCTCGACAAGGTCTACGCCTATCTCGACGGCGAACTCGAGGAGACCAACTGCGCCGACATCCGGCAGCATCTGGAGGAGTGCGCCCCCTGCCTCGAGGAGTACGGCCTTGAGGAGGCGGTGAAGAAGGTCCTGGCCAAGTGCTGCGGGTGCGACCCGGCACCGGCGCAGTTGCGGGCCAGGCTGCTGCAGCAGTTGGCCCAGGCCCGACTGGGCATGGGAGAGCGCGAGACGGTGGCCGATTAGCGGCCCACCGAATCCCCAGGGAAGCGGAAGAGCGGAACCGGGGGTGCAGTTCGGACCTTCCGGACAGCGCCTCCGGTTTTTGGTGATTCATGACTGTTTTGTGGTGATTACCGGATTGAATGGGGATCGGTGTCTGGTTTCCGGACGCGGGACCGCCCGGAGCGGTGGGGCGGACGGTCGGCGCCTCCGGGCTCTCTCTGTTTCCTGGTCGAGTGACATCTGATCTTTAACTGAAAAGTTACATCCGACTACGCAGCGTGATATGGCGTGTTCCGCGCTGCTTCTTCCCCGATGTGGAGGGGCGGTCGGATGGAGGATATTGCGCTACCTTTAAAAAGGAACCCGGTTGCGGAGCGTCACCCCGCTAATTACGAATTAGATTCGTACTTCCGCAGTTTGGAAACGATGCCGTGCTTCTTTGTCGTTCCGGGGTGCGAGTTCGGGGCAGTTGAATGTCGCGGGTCGTGATTGGCGTTAAACTGGCCGCTACATCCCCCTCATGGAGGAAATGTCATGCCTTCGAGAGCGGAGGCGAAAGCGCGGGGGGCGCTGGAAAGGCGGGATAGGGATGTTCTGGTTGTTCAACGGCTTCATGCTTCCCCTGGCCATCGCGGCCATGTTTGTCACGACGGTTACCGGATGGACCTGGTGGTAGGTCCGGATCTCTGGAACTATGGCGGAACGGTCGGCTGCAAGACGAGAAGGAGCGGGAATTGCGTGCCCTACCCGTGGCCGCGCGGTTGTACGTGGGCCTTGTCGCGCTCGGCGCCGCCACCGTCATACTCCTGGGAGTGCTCCTCGGCCGTACAGAAGAGGTCGACCTGGGCACTCTCCTGCTTCTGGCGATCCTGTTCGTGATCGCCGAGTCAATCGCCACGATGGTCGACAGCGGCAAGACGGGGATATCACCCGCTTCGGCGGCCTCTCTTGCCGCTGTTGTCCTGGTGGGGCCGGTGGGCGCCGCCGTCGTCGGTATCGCCTCGGGGCTTGTCATCCGTCGGCAGAACCTGGTCAAGCGCCTGTTCAACGGAGCGCAGTTCGTTCTCGCCGGATACGCCTCGGGAACGGTGTTCCAACTGCTCGGTGGAAGGATGGGGGTTCCGGGGCCCGAGGTGTTCCCGTGGATCATCCTGCCCTTCACCGGAGCGGTCCTGGTCTTCTCCATGTGCAACACGCTGCTCATGGTCGGGCTGATGTGGTGCCTCGGTGAGCTCCGGCTGAAGAGCCCCCGCCACATGCGGTGGCGGCCGCTGGCCACCCTGGAGCTCTCCTCCATCGGCTACGCCATGCTGGGCCTGTTCATCGCCGCCATCTGGGGCGCGGTCGGCCCCTTCGCGGTGCTGCTGGTGCTGCTCCCGCTGTTCATCGCGCGGTGGGCCTTCGACCAGTACGTCTTCCAGCAGCGCGCGCACGACGCCACACTGGCCGCGCTGTGCCAGGCGGTGGAGACCAAGGACTACTACACACGGGGCCACTGCATGCGGGTGGCCAAGGCCGCCGCGATGATCGCGGAGGAGCTGGGCATGTCCGCCGAACGCGTCCAGACGATGCGCTACGCGGGCATGCTGCACGACATCGGCAAACTGGGGGTGCCCACCAAGATCCTGCAGAAGGCCGGAAAGCTCACCGAGGAGGAGTTCGCCGCGATCCAGCTGCATCCCATGCGCGGCTACGAGATCGTGCGCGAGATCGACTTCCTCGACGAGGCGCTGGTCGGCATCCTGCACCACCACGAGCGCATGGACGGTGGGGGGTATCCGAAGGGACTGGCCGGGGAGGACATCCCCGAGGCCGCCCGGCTGGTCTCGGTGGCCGACGTGTTCGACTGCCTGACCTCCACCCGCTCCTACCGCACGGCCTGGAGCGCCGAGGACGCGATCGCCGAGCTGCGCAGGTGCGCCGGGACCCAGTTCGACCCGCGGATGGTCGAGGCGCTGGTACGCGCGGTCGAGCGGGAGGGCTGGGAGGTGCCCGACCTCGTCGAGCCACTCGAGGACGAGTGCGAGAGCATCGCCGCGCGGACACCGTCGACCGGGGCCGCCGCCGGACGGCACACCGCTGAGGACACCGGAACCGAGACCGGGGCCGACGTCACGGTCGGGGTTGTGGAAGAGACAACCGGATCATGATGAAGAGCGTGCCGACCGCTTCGATCCGGACGCCTCGGGGCGCCCGCCACGGCAGACAGTGGCGGGCCGTCGGCTGGACCCGGCCGCTGCTGATCGGGGCGGCGCTGGTCAGCACCGCCGGATCGCTGTTGTGGACCGCCATCGTGGCCGGGTTCGAGCAGCCGCGGGTCACCCTGGCGTTCGGCGTCCTGGTGGCGCTGGGGGAGTTCGCGCGCATCACCCTGCCGGGCGGACGCGAGGCCGCGCCCATCGCCTCGGCCTCCGCCATGTCCTACGCCTTCCTCTTCACCATCGGCGGCGAACCCGTCGCCCACTCGGCCTGGCAGGTCATCGCGGTGGTCGCGGTCGGCATGGTGGTGGGGGAGCTGCCGCACGTCATGGTGGGGCGCCCACCCCACTGGGGGGACCTGGCCCGGCGGCTGCTCAACATCACGGTCATCGCCCTGCTCTTCAAACCCCTGGTGGCCCCCGTCGATCTGGACGGGCCGCTGTGGTGGGTGTCCTTGCTGCTCATGGCCGTGATCGTGGTGGGGGTGTGGGCGATCGACTCGGTGGCCGCCGCCGCCATCCGCGCCGACCGGCTGCGGACCCGGTTCCGCGTCACGGTGCACGACGAGATGCGCGCCCAGGTGGCGATCGGCATGGCCGTGGGGGCGTCGGCCATCCTGATGGCGTTGTCGGTACACGTCATGGGACTGACCAGTCTTCTGGTCTTCACCGCTCCGCTGCTGGTCACCCAGGTCGCCTTCCGGCGCTACGCCCAGATCCGGCGCACCTACCTGCAGACGGTGCGGGCGCTGTCCCGGGTCACCGAGGTCGGCGGTTACGTCGAGACCGGGCACTCCCGCCGGGTCAGTCGGCTGGCCCACAGGATCGGCTGTGAGCTGGGGATGTCGGAGTCCGAACTGCTGGAGTTGGAGTACGCCGCGCTCATGCACGACATCGGCCAGTTGTCGCTGCGCGACCCCATCCCCAGCGGCGCCACCGTGCTGGCCTCGCCGCGGGAACAGCGGCGCATCGCCGAACTGGGCTCGTCGATCATCCGCGAGACCGGGGTTCTCGACGGCGTCGCCGAACTGGTCCGCCGCCAGTGCGAGCCCTACACAGGCGGCGGCGAGGCGGGTCCGCCTCCGCTGGGCAGCAGGATCATCAAGGTGACCAACGCCTTCGACGACCTGGTCGGCGACTCCACGGACCGCGACCGGGTCGAGGCGGTGCTGCAGCGGCTGCGAATGGACACCGGGCACGAGTACGACCCCGCGGTGGTCGAGGCGCTGGCGACGGTGCTGCACCGGCCCGCCTTCCGCTGGCGGGAGTGAGCGGACCCCTCAGCCGACTCGGAGGCGTCCGCGGGGGCGGACGTCTCCGGCCGCGGAGGCACGGGCGGCAGGGGGTGTTCGTCGCTATGCTGGGGCGCGAGACGGCTCGCCACGGGCGCGCGTTGGCCGAACAGGTGTGGGAGGACCAGGTCCCGCCCCGGCGCGGTGCGACCCACCCGACCCCGCGCTCGCGGGAATGAGGACTTCCCGGCCCGGGAAGAAGCCGATGACGGGTACTCCCAGTACCGACTGGCCGACGAACACAGGAAGAGAAGCGGGCGATGGCTGAGATCCGTGCGGAGATAGTCGCGAACGTCTGGAAGGTCACGGCGCAGCCGGGCGACACGGTCGCCGCGGGCGACACACTGCTGATCCTGGAGTCCATGAAGATGGAGATCCCGGTGCTGGTGGAGGACCCGGGCACGATCGTCGACATCCTCGTCAACGAGGGCGACGTCGTCCAGGAGGGCGACCTGCTCGCGGTGGTCGAGTAGGGGCCGCGGGAGACGTCCGGGAGGTGACGTCCATGGCGATCGACACGGGGCTCACCGGAACGGCGGAGTTGACGGTCACCACGGCCGACACCGCCGCGGCGCTGGGCAGCGGGGACGTCCCCGTGCTGGGCACCCCTCGGGTGCTGGCGCTGGCGGAGGCCGCCACCGTCGACGCCCTCGCCGGGCATGTGGACGACGAGCACACCACGGTCGGCACCGAGATCCGGCTCTCGCACACCGCCCCCACGCCGGTGGGAGCGCACGTGGTCGCCACGGCGCGCCTGGACGGGGCCGAGGGCGGACGGCTGGTCTTCGGGGTCGCCGTCACCCAGGACGGCCGCCAGGTGGCCGTGGGGACCGTGGAGCGTGTCCTCGTCCACCGCGCACGTTTCCTGGACGGTGCGCTGCGGGGGCCTCGGAGGTGAGGCCCCCGTCTCACACGCCCATGGTCTTGCGCGGGTAGACGTTCTCCGGGTCGGTGGCGATGTTCACCAGGTAGGGGACACCCGAGTCGAAGGCGCGGCGCAGCGCCGGTCCGATCCCGGCGGGGTCGGTGACGAGTTCCCCGCCGCCGCCGAGTGCCGTCACGACCTGGTCGTAGCGGGTCTGCGGAGCCAGGTCGGCGATCACGTCGTAGCCGTAGACCAACCGCATCGGCGCCTTCTCCAGCCCCCAGACGCCGTTGTTGCCGCAGACCATGACCACCGGCAGGTTGTGGCGGACGAGAGTGTCCACGTCCGACAGCGAGAACCCGAGCGCGCCGTCGCCGAACAGGGCCACCACCTGGGAGGAGGGGCGGGACAGGCGGGCGGCGATCGCGTAGCCCATTCCGGTGCCCAGGCAACCGAACGGTCCGGGGTCGAGCCAGTTCCCGGGTCTGCGCGGTTCGATGTACTTGCCCGCGTAGGAGACGAAGTCGCCGCCGTCGCCGATCACCACCGCGTCGTCGTCCAGGATCCGGTTCAGCTCACCGTAGATCCGGGCGGGGTGGACGGGGGAGGCGTCGCTGTTCAGGGCCTCGCTGTCGTTGGCCGCGGTCGCCGCGGCGGTCTCGGCCACCGCGGCGCGCCACTGCGCGACCTCGGGGTGGGGCCTGGCCTGCTCGGCTATGCCGCGCAGGATCAGCGAGAGGTCTCCCGAGACCGCTCCCGCGAGGGAGAGGTGGGTGGCGATCTGCTCGGGGGAGTCGGTGATGTGCACGGTCCGGGCGGGAGGAGCGCCGTCGCGTCCGCCGAACAGGCCGTGGTTGAGCCGGAAGTCCAGCGGGGTGCCCACGACGACGACCAGGTCGGCGCTGCCGAGGGCCAGGCCCCGGGCGCGGGTGGCCAGGAGCGGATGCCCGGCGGGGAGCACCCCGCGGCCCTGGCCGTTGGTGACCACCGGGACGCCCAGTTCCTCGGCGGCGTCGAGGGCGACCTGTTCGGCGCCGTCCAGCCACACGTCCGAGCCGTACACCAGCACCGGCCGCCGAGCCTCGCCGAGCAGGCGGGCGATGTCGGCCACCGCGTCGGGATCGGGGGCGCGGTCGGTCCCGGCCGCGCCCGCGTCGAGGTCGATCTCGGCCTGGTCGTAGAGGCGGTCCATCGGGATGTCCACGAACACCGGCCCCCGGTGCGCGGCGTTGGCGAGCGTGAACGCCTCGTCCAGCGCCGGACCGATCAGCGCGGGCTCGTGGACGGTCCACGCGCGCTTGGTGATCGGGGCGAACAGCGGCGGCTGGTCCAGCTCCTGGAGCAGTCCCTGCCCCCAGCGGCTGTCGGGCGCCCGTCCCCCGACCACCACCAGCGGGGAGCCGTTGAAGTGTGCGGTGGCCACCCCGCTGACACCGTTGGTGACCCCCGGGCCGGCGGTCAGCACCGCCCAACCGGCCCGTCGGGTGAGCTTGCCCACGGCTTCGGCGGCGAACACCGCGGTCTGTTCGTGCCGTACGTCCAGCAGGCGCATGGCGGGTTCGGACCTGACCGCGCCGTCGTAGACCGGGAAGACGTGGCCACCGGAGAGCGTGAAGACGGTGTCCACGCCGTGTCGGCGGGCGACCTCCACGGCATGGACGCCGCCGTGGCCGGTGAGCCGTCCGGGAGGAGAAGAGGAGCCCATTGTGCGTCACGCTCCTTGCGGGATCCCGTAGTTGGGTGAGGCGGGAAGGGAGAGCCGCCCCACCCAGTAAATTACCAGTGAGTAGCAACTGTGGGGTGAGGGACCTCACAGAATCCGGTGCGACACGGGCGCGGAGGAGCGGGAGAGCGGCGGGCTAGTGGTCCTTCTCCTTCGGCGGACGCAGGCGGGTGACGAACTTGTACCGGTCGCCCCGGTACAGCGACCGCACCCACTCCACCGGGTTTCCCTCGGCGTCGAAGCTGTGCTGGCAGTGCAGTACCAGCGGCAGTCCGACGTCCACCCCGAGCAGGCGGGCCTCGCTGGGGGTGGCCAGGACCGTCTCGATGGTCGCCTCGGCCTCGGCCAGATGCACGTTGTACACCGCGGCCAGGGCCTCGTAGAGCGAGGCGTACCGGTCCAGTTGGCGGCGCAGGCCGGGGAAGCGGCGGGCGGGAAGGTGGGCGGTCTCCACGGCCATCGGCTCGCCGTTGGCCAACCGCAGACGTTCGATGCGCAGCACCCGGCCGCCGGAGCGGGTGGCCAGGAGACCGGCCAGGTCCTCGTCGGCGTTGACGTAACTCACATCGAGGATCCGGGTGTCGGGGTGGAGACCGTGCGAGCGCATCTCCTGGGTGTAGCTCGTCAGTTGCAGCACCTGGGTCACCTTGGGCTTGGCGACGAAGGTGCCCTTGCCCTGGATGCGCAGCAACCGTCCCTCGACCACCATCTCGGTGAGCGCCTGGCGCACCGTCGTGCGGGACGTGCCGAACTGGGTTGCCAAAGCCCGCTCCGGTGGCACCGGGTTACCCGCGGGCATCGTCTCGATCAGTTCCAGGAGTTGCTTCTTGACCTGGTAGTACTTCGGAACCCGGGGACTGTCCTCAACAGTTCGCTGACCCGTCACGTCGATTTCCTCCACCGCTTCCCGCCCGTTCGGCGTTTGCCGCATCTTCGCAGTGCCAGCGGACCGATACATAGCCGGGCCACCGAAAAAGACGGTGACTGGTCTAGGCCATTGGTAGAAAGGTGCATCTCTTGAGTATGCCCCCGCGCATGGGATGATTTGTGAGTGCCTCACCTCAGTGATCTGATCAGAAGGTATACGGCGCTCACGACGGTGGACCTGGAGTGGCTGCACGCCCTGGTCTCCGACTGGCAGCTGCTCGCGGACCTGTCCTTCGCGGACCTGCTGCTCTGGGTGCGGCTGCGCGACGACAGCGGCTGGGTCGCGGTCGCCCAGATGCGGCCGACCACCGGGCCGACCGCCTTCCAGGACGACCTCGTCGAGACCTTCCTGCCCGACGCGCCCACGGCCGGTGGGGAGCCGGACCCGGTGGCTCCCCCACTGCGCGCCAAACGCGCGCTGATCGACCGGGCCTGGCGCGAGGGACGGATCTGCCGGGAGGGAGACCCGGACTGGTCGGGCGGGGTTCCGGTGCGGGAGGAGACGATCCCGGTGCGCCGGGAGGGGAACATGCTGGGCGTGATCCAGCGCAGCACCAACCTCAGCGCCGCGCGCACCCCCAGCCGACTGGAGCTCACCTACCTGCAGAGCGCCAGCGACCTGGCGCAGATGATCGCCGAGGGCGGTTTCCCGTTCAGCGACCAGGGGCCGCTGATGGTGCGCTCGCCCCGCGTGGGGGACGGACTGCTCCGGCTGGACCGCGAGGGGCGGGTGGTCTACGCCAGCCCCAACGCCCTGTCCGCCTACCGCAGACTCGGACTGACCGCGGACCTCGTCGGGGCGTCACTGGCGCGCACCACCGTGGAGCTGTCGGCCGACCACGATCCCCGGGACGAGTCGCTGAGCTGGACCGCGGGCGGCCGGGTGCCGTTGGAGGCCGAGGTGGAGGCCCGGGGAACAACCGTCCAACTGCGCGCCATTCCGCTGGTCATCAGCGGGGAGCGGATCGGGGCGCTGGTCATGGTGCGCGACGTCACGGAGTTGCGCCGCCGGGAGCGCGAACTGATGACCAAGGACGCCACCATCCGCGAGATCCACCACCGGGTGAAGAACAACCTGCAGACCGTCGCGGCCCTGCTGCGGCTGCAGTCCCGTCGGCTGCACAACTCCGAGGGGCGCGCGGCGCTCGACGAGGCGGTGCGCAGGGTCGGATCGATCGCGATCGTGCACGAGATGCTCTCGCACACGCCCGACGAGACCGTCGACTTCGACGACATCGCCGACCGCGTCATCGAGATGGCGGCGGAGGTGTCCTCCACCGGCGCGGCGGCGGTGGCGCCGCGCCGGGTGGGGCATTTCGGTCTGCTGTCCGCGCTGGTCGCCACCCCGCTGTCGATGGTCCTGGCCGAACTGGTGCAGAACGCGGTCGAGCACGGACTCAGGTACGGTCCCGGCACGATCGAGGTGCGGGTGCGCCGTCAGGCGCCGGTGCCGGGAACGGACGAGAAGACGGGGAGTGCGGGACGGCTGGTCATCGAGGTCGTCGACAACGGAACAGGGCTCCCCGCCGACTTCGACCTGGAAACCAGTAGTAGCCTTGGTCTACAGATCGTGCGGACCTTGGTGACGGGTGAACTCGCGGGCCGACTGGAGATGACTCCCCAGGAGGGCGGCGGCACCAAGGTCCTGCTGGATCTGCCGGTGGATCATGAGGTCCAGTACTACGACTAGCGGGTAATCGGGCAGGTCAGACCGTGGTGTGCAGTCGGGCGGCGGGACGGACGGAGCGGCGGCGCTTCAGGGCGCGACGCTCGTCCTCGCTCATGCCGCCCCACACACCGCCGTCCTGGCCGGTCTCCAGAGCCCACTGCAGGCAGGCGGTGCTCACGGAACAGCGGCGGCATACCTCTTTGGCCTCTTCGATCTGGATCAGTGCCGGGCCGGAGTTGCCGATGGGAAAGAAAAGCTCGGGGTCTTCGTCACGGCAGGCAGCGTGGTGGCGCCAGTCCATGCGGGTCACTCCTCACGGTGAGGCGGTCGGGGCGAGAGCCTTGTGAAACAGTTCACGAAGCAGGACGCTTAGGGGCCGTCACGGTGGTGCTGGCCGGTCCCCTGCCCTGTTTCGCGCGCCTCGCACGGGACGTCGTGGCCGTTTCCGGAGGTCGCTGAGCGCGGATGCCCGTAAAGTCGCGACCACCGAAGCCGGAACCAACCGTTAACGCGCCCGTAACGTGCGGCGATACTTTGAGCGTGACAGGGTTAAAGAGAGCTTTCAAGGGAGAAGGCGCGTGAAAGCCCGATACGGGGTGTCGTGTACATCACAAGTATCCTGAACTGGGCTTTTATGCTCTCTTAAGCAACTATTCGTAATGCCTTCGGAATCGACCGGAAGTTGACCTGTTGTCGGTGGCCGAGGTATTCTCCGTCGATCTGAAACGCTCGGGGTCGCCGTGACCGGATGGTGAACTCCTCGCGGTCGTGCCAGGTGAGGTAACCGCGCCCCCGGGGCGGCACCCCCCGCGCCGAGAACATCTTGCGCAGCACGTTGGCGGTGGTCATCGTGTCCACGCGCGTCAACGCGAACACGTCCAACCCCAGGTCGAAACGCGACCGGGGAGTCGGCTGCACCGGGGACGGCCCCGCGTAGGTCCACGGGGTCGTGTTCGTCACCAGGGCGAAGTACAGGTCCCGCACCGGAAGCCGCCCCGGCATCTGCACGCTCAGCGACGGGTCGCCCCCCACACCGCCCTTGAGGAACAGGTTCAGGGCGATGGCCACGTACAGGGCGGGTGTGGCCCGACGGCCGCGCCTCCGCTGTCGTTCCACCTCGTGCACCACGTCGGCGTCCCAGCCGAACCCCGCGCAGAAGGTGAAGTAGCGTCCCCCCTCGGGGCCGTCGATGTGCCCCAGGTTCACCACGCGCCGCGAACCGGTGTGCAGCGCCTCCAGCATCGCTCCCGTGGCCTCGATCGGGTCGGCGGGCAGCCCCAGCGCGCGGACGAACACGTTCGCGCTGCCGCCGGGCAGCGCCGCGTAGGCCGGCCGCTGCGCCTCCGGGATCCCGAGCAGTCCGTTGACCACCTCGTTGACGGTTCCGTCACCGCCGAAACTGATCACCAGGTCGTAGCCGTCCTCGGCGGCACGCCGGGCCAGCTCCCCGGCGTGGCCGCGATACTCGGTCGCGGCCGCGTCGAGTTTGATGTCACTGGCGAGCGCACGGACGATCACCTCGCGCGAGCGGGGAGTCATCGTGGTGGCCTGGGGATTCGAGATGAACAGGGCGCGCACTCAGCCAGTCTATTGACTGTGCCTCCTGCCCGGAGCGGACGGGAGGCCCGACCGGGGCGGCCGCAGGTCCCCGGGAGCGGGTCCGTGGCGGGCGGGTTACAGTGAAGCCGTGTCCCGACGACCGATCACCCTTGTCCTCGCCGCCGGCGGCGAAGCGCTGCTCGGGCTGCTGGTGCTCGTCCTGGGCGGCTACGTCCTGGTCAACACGCTGCTGGGCAACGCGACCGACGCCACCTTCGCGATTCCACTGGCCGTGTTCGCCTTCGGTGGCGGCGCCGTTCTCTGCTACGTCGCCTGGGGACTGTTCAACCTCAGGGACTGGGCGCGCACCCCGGTGGTGCTCACCCAGATCTTCGGACTGGTGATCGCCTACTACCTGTGGACCAGCGAGCAGCCCCGGCTCAGTCTGGCTCTGGGGGCGTTCGCGGTCCTCACGCTGGCCCTGGTGCTCGCCCCGCCGACGACCGCCACGCTCTTCCCCGCCGGGGGCGCGGCCCGACGCGGGAAGTGACAAGCCCGCGCCACGGACCGATCGCGGGCCGCGACGCGGGCGGGCAGAAGCGTCACTCGTCCGTGGTGAGTGCCTGACGCAGTTGGGCGAGGGTGCGCGCCAGCAGGCGGGACACGTGCATCTGCGAGATACCGAGCTCCGCGGCGATCTGCGACTGGGTCATGTTGCCGAAGAAGCGCAGCAGCAGGATGCGCTTCTCACGCGGCGGCAACTGCTCCAGAAGCGGTTTGAGCGACTCCCGGTACTCCACCCCCTCCAGGGACTCGTCCACGATGCCCAGCGAGTCGGCGACCGCGGGCGCGTCCTCGTCACCGTTGTCGGGTGCGTCGAGGGACACGGTGGAGTAGGCGTTGGCCGACTCCAGACCCTCGAGCACCTCCTCCTCGGTCATCTTGAGGTACTCGGCGAGTTCGGCGACCGTGGGCGCGCGGCCCTGTCGCTGGGACAGTTCACTGACGGCCTTGGTCAGCGAGAGCTTGAGCTCCTGGAGACGGCGCGGAACCCGCACCGCCCAGCCCTTGTCCCGGAAGTGCCGCTTGATCTCACCGACGATGGTCGGAGTGGCGTAGGTGGAGAACTCCACCCCGCGGTTCAGGTCGAAGCGGTCGATGGACTTGATCAGCCCGATCGTGGCCACCTGGGTGAGGTCGTCGAGCCACTCGCCCCGGTTGCGGAACCGCCTGGCGAGATACTCCACCAGTGGAAGATGCAGTTCGACGAGTTCGTCCCGGATGCGCTGGCGCTCCGGAGAGTCCGGGTCGAGTTCCCCCAGACGTTCGAACAGCTCCCGCGCACGGGCCCGGTCAGGCGTTGAATGCTCCGTTTGCGCCGTCAGAGCGGGCCCCCTTTCACTCACGCCGACTCCACCGGGTCGCGGCGTTTGTGCAGGACGATGGATACCCGGTCATCGGAGCCGACAACGGCGTCGACGTCACCGGCCAACGCCGAGAGTACGGTCCAGGCGAAGGTGTCACGCGCCGGTGGTCGGCCGTCCGCGGTCAGCACCGAAACGCTGATGCGCATCCCGTCCCCGGTGAGTTCGAACTCCGTGGTCAGATCTGTACCGGGCAGCGCCTGGGTGAGGAGCATCGCGCAGGCCTCGTCCACACCGATGCGCAGGTCCTCGATCTCGTCCAGGGTGAAGTCGAGGCGGGCGGCGAGCCCTGCCGTGGCCGTGCGCAGCACGGACAGGTAGGCGCTGTCGGCGGGCATGCGGACCGTCACCGCATCCCTCACGCCCATGGCATCCGCCGTCGGTACAGCGGTGTCTTCGGTCACGTCCCTCCTTCGGGAAGCGAGATTGCCGCTTGTAAGCAATCTATCTTGTTCCCCCCGGGTACGTGACAAGTGCGCGCTGATCCGTGTTCCCCACAGCGTGTGAACAGTGCGGACGACCCGTCCGGTGCGCCGCTTCCGTCGTCCTATCCGCCGAGTTCGGCAAGGGCCCGCCCGTCGAGGCGGTAGACGGTCCACTCGTCCATGGCGACCGCGCCGAGGGCCCGGTAGAACTCGATGGACGGGGTGTTCCAGTCCAGCACCGACCACTCCAGGCGCGTGTACCCCCGCTCCACGCAGACCCGGGCCAGCTCGGTCAGCAGAGCCCTGCCGTAGCCGAGCCCCCGGAACTCGGGGCGCACGTAGAGGTCCTCGAGGTAGATGCCGTGGCGTCCGGTCCAGGTGGAGAAGTTGCGGAACCACAGGGCCATGCCCGCGACCACGGTGGAGCCGTTCTCGGCGGTGTGCTCGGCGACGTGCGCGAAGACCGCGGGATGGGCGCCGAACAGCGCGGTGGCGAGATCCTCCTCGGTGGCCGTCGCGGCCTCCGGCTCCCTCTCGTACTCCGCCAGATCGCGGACCAGGCGAGTGATGACGGGGACGTCCTCGGGACGGGCGGGACGGATCACGGCGGACCTCACTGGGGACGCGGAAGGGGACGGCTGCCGGTCCACGCTAGCCCGACACCGGACGGGCCGCGGTCGCGGGGCGGCGTGAGGAGCCCCGCGACCGCGGCCCGCTCACAGCACCTTGGACAGAAACGCCCTGGTCCGCTCGTGCTGCGGGGAGCCGAGGACGTCCTCGGGAGTGCCGCGTTCGACCACGACGCCGCCGTCCATGAAGACGAGCGTGTCGCCGACCTCGCGGGCGAAACCCATCTCGTGCGTCACCACGAGCATGGTCATCCCGCCTTCGGCCAGGTCCTTCATCACGTCCAGGACCTCGCCGACCAGTTCGGGGTCGAGCGCGCTGGTGGGCTCGTCGAACAGCATGAGCGACGGGTTCATCGCCAGCGCCCGGGCGATCGCCACCCGCTGCTGCTGTCCGCCGGACAACTGCTCCGGGTACGAGGCGGCCTTGTCGGCCAGGCCGACCCGCTCCAGCAGCCCCATCGCGGTCTCCCTGGCCTCGCCCCTGGGCACCCGCTTGACCTGGACCGGCGCCTCCATCACGTTGGCCAGCACCGACATGTGCGGAAACAGGTTGAACCGCTGGAACACCATGCCGATCTCCCGGCGCTGCGCGGCCACCTCCGACTCGCGTAGTTCGTGGAGCCTGCCGCCCTTCTGTCGGTATCCCATCAACTGGCCGTTCACCCACAGGCGGCCGGCGTTGATCTTCTCCAGGTGGTTGACACAGCGCAGGAAGGTGGACTTGCCCGAGCCGGACGGTCCGATCACGCAGCACACCTCGCCGCGCCGCACCTCCAGGTCGATGCCGCGCAGCACGTGGAGCCGGCCGTAGTGCTTGTGGACGTTGTCGGCCACCACCATGCGGTCGTCACCGGGGGGAACACTCTCTGCGACCATCGAACGCGCCTCAATTCCTGCCTTGGACCCGCAACAGCTTCACCCCGGCCCGCGCCCGGCGGTCACCCCTGGTGAAGGAGCGCTCCAGCAGGTGCTGGCCGGCCATGAACACGCTGGTGATCGCCAGGTACCAGAGGCACGCGGCGACCAGCATCGGGAACGGGTCGTAGGTGCGGTTGCCGATGGCCTGCAACTGGAACCACAGTTCCGTGGTGAGCGGTACGTAGGCGACCAGGGACGTGTCCTTGAGCATCGCCGTCGTCTCGTTGCCGGTCGGCGGCACGATCACCCGCAGCGCCTGGGGCAGCGTGATCCGGCGCAGCACCGTGAACCTGCGCATGCCCAGCGCCTGGGCGGCCTCGGTCTGTCCGGGGTCCACCGACTGCAGGCCCGCCCGCACGATCTCGGCCATGTAGGCGCCCTCGGACAGCGCCAGCGCCAGCAGTGCCGCGACGAAGGGGGTGAGCAGGTCACGGGTGTCGAAGGAGAAGAACCTGGCGTCTGTCTGCAGGCCCAGCAGCGGCATCCAGTAGTGGTCGAACGGCAGGCCGAGGTCGATGCGGTTGTAGAGCACGCCCAGGTTGCCGAAGAGCACACACAGCACCAGGCGGGGCACCGCCCGGAAGAACCAGGTGTACAGCCAGCCGACCCCGGACAGCACCGGGTTGCCGGACAGCCGCATGACCGCGACGACGATGCCGATCAGGACGCCGATGAGCATCGCCAGCACGGTCAGGACGAGCGTGGTGCGCACCCCGAGCAGCACCGGCTCGGAGAACATGTTCTCCACCATGAACGGCCAGTTGAACACCTCGTTGGTGACCAGCATGTGCACGAACATGGCGGCGAGCACCAGGACGGCCCCGGCGGCGACCCAGCGGCCGGGGTGACGGACCGGTACCGCCCTGATGACGTCGGGGGAACCCGTCCCGGGCGGGGAGACCGCCACCCGGGGCGGGCTGGTTTCCGCGTTCACGACAGACCGCTACTCCACGTCCGGGTTGACTTCGGGGGTCTCG
This sequence comes from Thermobifida halotolerans, assembly GCF_003574835.2. NCBI lineage: Bacteria > Bacillati > Actinomycetota > Actinomycetes > Streptosporangiales > Nocardiopsidaceae > Thermobifida > Thermobifida halotolerans. The sequence goes on from NZ_CP063196.1 coordinate 5,363,745, forward strand.
ATGCCGCCGCCCTGGATGCCCCACTCGGCGAGGATCTCGTCGTAGGTGCCGTCCTCCATGACGGCGGCGAAACCGGCCCGGATCACCTCGGCCAGTTCGGTGTCCTCCTTGGGAACCACCACGCCGTAGGGCGCGGCCTCGTACTGCTCCCCGTAGGTCTCCAGTTCCTGGCCGGTCTGCTCGATCGCGTAGGCGGCCACCGGGAGGTCGGCCAGGCTGGCGTCGCTCTGCCCGGACACCACCGACGAGGTCGCCTGGGTCTGGCTCTCGAACTGCTGGATCTCGATGGGCTCCTTGCCCTCTTCGACGCACCTGTCGTTGCGCGCCTGGATGTCGTCCACCTGGATGGTTCCGACCTGCACCGCGATCCGCTTGCCGCAGGCGTCGTCGGGGTCGACGCCCTCGGGGTTGCCCGCGAGGCCGAACCACTGGGTGCCCACGACGAGGTAGCTCACCATGGTCACGTTCTCCAGCCGCTCGGCGGTGATCGTGAACGAGGAGACCCCGACGTCGTACTTGCCGGAGTCCACCCCGGTGATGATGGAGTCGAACGGAGCGGACTGCCAGTCGGTCTCCAGCCCGAGCTTGCCCGCGACGGCGTCGAACAGTTCCACGTCGAAGCCGATGACGGTCTGGCCGTCGGTGTCGAGGAACTCGGCGGGCGGGTACTCGCTGTCCACACCGATGGTGATGACGCCGTCCTCCGCGATCTCGTCGGGGACCATCGCGGCGAGCTCCTCGTCGACCGCGACGGCCGGCGCGTCCTCGGGCTCGGCGGCCTCCTCCTCGGCACCGCCCCCGCAGGCGCTCAGGGCCAGCACGGCCGCCACCGGCAACACCGCCAGGTGGGGCAGGCGCCTGCGGGAAACGGGGTGCTCCGGGGCCTCGGCTGCCTCAGACCCCGTCGGGGGCCACAGGTCCTTCACGTCGGTTTCCTCCTTTGAGGTGGACCGGCTGTCGGTGAGCCGGTTCGTCGCATGCGAGAGCTTGTTGGGCTCCTCGCGTGAAATCTCATGTTGTGGTCGACAGTCAGCATCGTCGCCCTCCGGGCATGGGACTGCGGTCACTGTTGTGAGATGATTGGATAACGGGTCACCCCCCGTACCGCTGGCAGCGCTTCCGTACAACCGCTGCGGAGAGTCAGGAAGCCGCAACCGGTCTCAGCCGACCGGTGTGGACAGTTCCCAACACCGCACACCCGACCCTCTCCGCTCGCTGCTTCCCACCGCACAGTCGTTCCCCCCTCGAAGCCGAGGGGACGCGCACGGATTCACTGAGGGGTTTTCACGTGACCAGCGATCACCATTCCCGGCTCGACGCCGATCCCGCGTTCGCTCTGCACCGCGGCGGCAAGCTGGAAGTCCACTCGACCGTCGAGGTCAACGACCACGAGGGCCTGGCCCTGGCCTACACGCCGGGCGTGGCACGGGTCTGCAGCGCCATCGCCGACCACCCGGAGCTGGTGGACGCCTACACCTGGAAGAGCAAGGTCGTCGCTGTGGTCACCGACGGCACCGCCGTGCTGGGGTTGGGGGACATCGGCCCCGAGGCCTCCCTGCCCGTGATGGAGGGCAAGTCGCTGCTGTTCAAGCAGTTCGCCGGAGTCGACTCGGTGCCGATCGCGCTGGCCTGCACCGACGTCGACGAGGTGGTCGAGACGGTGGCCCGCATGGCACCGTCCTTCGGTGGGATCAACCTGGAGGACATCTCCGCTCCCCGCTGCTTCGAGATCGAGCGGCGGCTGCGGGAACGCCTCGACATCCCGGTCTTCCACGACGACCAGCACGGCACCGCCATCGTGGCGCTGGCCGCGCTGCGCAACGCGGCCCGGGTGACCGGACGGGAGCTCGGCGACCTGCGGGCCGTCGTGTCCGGGGCCGGAGCGTCGGGCATCGCGGTCTCGCGCATGCTGATCAAGGGCGGTATCGGCGACATCGCGGTGGCCGACAGCAAGGGCATCATCTACGGGGGGCGGGCGGGCCTCAACGAGCACAAGGCCGCGCTCGCCGCCGTCAGCAACAGGGCCGGGCTCCAGGGCTCCATCGAGTCCGCGCTGGCCGGAGCCGACGTGTTCGTCGGCCTGTCCGCGGGCGAGGTGCCCGAGGAGGTCGTCGCCACGATGGCCGACAACGCCATCATCTGCGCCATGGCCAACCCCAACCCCGAGGTCCACCCCGACGTCGCCCGCAAGTACGCGGCGGTCGTGGCCACCGGGCGCAGCGACTTCCCCAACCAGATCAACAACGTGCTGGCGTTCCCGGGTGTCTTCCGCGGCGCCATGGAGGTGCGCGCCACGGACATCACCGAGAACATGAAGCTCGCGGCGGCCAACGCACTGGCCGACCTGGTCGGCGACGACCTCGCGCCCGACTACATCATTCCCAGTCCGTTCGACGAGCGGGTCGTCCCGGCGGTCTCCTCGGCCGTCGCCGACCAGGCCCGCGAGGACGGGGTCGCCCGGGCGTGACCGGATCGACGCGGTGAGGCGGTCGGCCCGGAACGGGATCTCCCGTTCCGGGCCGACCACTGTCACGGGTGGAACACGGTCGGATCACGGTACGGAGAAGGCGGGCTGCCCGCCGCCGCGCCCCGTCACTCCTCCGGATCGGGGGGCGGGGCCAGCGCCCGCATCCGCTCCTCGCGCTCGGTCAGCAGGAGCCGCGTCTCCACCGGATGCAGCGCGGCGGTGCGCAGGTGCTCGAAGGCGACCGTGTAGGTCCGCACCTCCTTGGCCTTCTCGATGTAGAGGCTGCTGGTCAAGTTCTCCAGGTGCACCAGGCGCGGCGCGTAGACCTCGGGCTCGCTGAACTCCAGGATGTCGAACGCGCCGTCCAGTCCGGGGTGCGCGCCCCGGCCGAACGGCAGGATCTGCAGGGTGATGTGCGGCAGTTCGCTCATCCGGATGAGGTGCCGCAACTGGTCGGCCATGGTCGTCGGGTCGCCGACGACGCGGTGGACGGTCGCCTCGTCCAGTACCATCCACACGTTCGGCGGGTCCTCCCGGGCCAGGATCTCCTGGCGGCGCATCCGCAGCTCCACCCGGCGGCTGATCTCGTGCGGTTCGACCGGTGCGGGGTGCGCCTCCAGCAGGGCCTGGGCGTACTCCCTGGTCTGGAAGAGTCCGGGAACCAGTTGCCCGTGGTAGAACCGCAGCGCGCACGCCTCCGGTTCCAGGCCGAGGTAGACGTCGAACCGCTCCGGGATCACGTCGCCGTACACGTGCCACCAGCCGCGGCGGCGTGACTCGCGGGCGAGCAGGACCAGCGCCTGGCGGATTCCGGGATCGTCGACCCCGTACAGTTCCAGCAGGTCCCGGATGTCGTCGGAGTTGCTCGACACCTGGCCGCGTTCGATCCGGGAGAGTTTGCTGCCCGACCACGACATCCGCGCGGCGGCCTCCTCCCCGGTGAAACCGGCCTTCTCCCGCAGGCGGCGCAGCTCCACACCCAGACGGCGCCGCCGAGCGGTGGGACTGTTGTAGCCAGCGGCCACCACGATCTCCTTCTCGCCGGGACATCTCGGGGACCAGAAAAGGCTAGTACACAGCGGGAGGAGAAAGATCAACACGGCCCCGGCCCCCTCCCCGGGGCCGAGGCGTTCGGGAGACGGCCCCGGGGGTCAGCCCTTCGGGCTGCCCGGACCGCTGTCGTCCTTCGGCGGGGCGGCCTTCTCGGTCTCCTCCTCGGGGCGCTTCGCGGTGGATTCCGGGGGGCCCCAGTGGGCGGCGTCCCGGCGGATGACCTCCAGGGTCTCGTCCAGGATGCGGCGCAGGTCGCTGACCGCGGCCTCGCTGACGGTGCCCGCCTCGCGGGCGACGTCGCGGACCCGGTCGGCGAAGTCGCGCAGCGTCCGCTCGAAGTCGGTGCACGCGCCGCGTTCCGTCGCTCCCCGGACCCGGGTGCCCCAGCTGAAGCCGTGGGCGAACTTCTCCCACTCGCGGTTCCACCGGAAGCCGTGCTCGCGCTCGCCCGCCCGCCCGCGGGCGTGCCCGCCGGTTTCGGCGCCCTCGGTGGCGGCCTTTCCCCACACGTCCTCGGCGCCCGCCTCTTCGGTCTTCTCCTGCCGGGACCGGTCACGCCGGGTGGCCCGGGCCGCCACCTTCAGCTCCTCCCGCAGGTGGCTGATGGTGTCGCGGACGTCGCGCTGCACCGCCTGGGCGATGTCGCGCACCGACTCGGTGATCTCCCGCTCCAGGTCGTCGAGGTCCCGGCCGCGGTCGCGCAGTTCGGCGCGGCCCTTGTCGGTGAGCCGGTAGACCTTGCGCCCGTCGACCTCCTCGTGGGTGACCAGGCCCTCCTCCTCCAGACGGGCGAGCCGGGGGTAGATGGTGCCGGGCGAGGGGGAGTAGACGCCGAGGAAGCGGTCCCGCAGCAGGCTGATGATCTCGTAGCCGTGCCGGGGGCTCTCGTCCAGCAGTTTCAGCAGGTACAGGCGGAGTCGGCCATGGCCGAAGATGGTGCTCATGCGTCCCCCCTCGGGATCGCGGCCGGGGCGTCGGCCTCCCTGCGCAGCAGCGAGACGGCGCCGGACACGGTGGTCGTGGTGATGGTGGCGGGGTCGACCCCGGTACCGATCTTGCCGCTCAGCCGGCTGAGACCTCGGAGGTTCTGCCGGTCCAGGCTGAACGCCGAGTCCAGGGCGCCGGTGGCCGACCGCAGTTCGACGGTGGCCGAGGTGTCGGTGGGCACCCGCAGGGCCACCGTCCCGGAGACGGAGTTCAGGGCGGCCCGGGCGGCCGGGGCCAGGTCGACGTCGGCGAGCAGCTCCCCCGACGCGGTCGTGCCGGACAGGTCGGAGAACCGGCCTCCGGCCACCTCCAGGTCACCGCTGACGCTCTTGAAGGAGAGTCTGCCGGTGAGGTTGCGGGCTTCGAGGTCACCGGAGACGGTGTTGACCTCCATCTCGCCGCCCACGCCGTCCAGGGTGACGTCTCCGGAGGCACTGCGCAGCTGGGTCTTGGCGGTCAGCCCGGCGGCCACGATCGGCGCCGTGGCGGAGGTGACCTCGACCGGGCAGTCGTGTGGGACGCGGATGCTGACGGTCGCGCTCCGCTTCGGCAGGTCGCGGTAGCTGTTCAACTGGACCGGTCGGAGCCGGTCCAGCAGGCCGCCGCGGGTCAGGTCCGCGTAGGTGACGGTGAGGATTCCGGCCTCGTGGGAGACCAGGAGCGGCTCGCCCGAGATCTCGGAGATCTCGAAGGTCACCGGGTCGTCTGTGGGCAGGATGTTGACGTGGCCGCCGATGATACGCACGCGCAGGGCCACGATTCCGTCGAGTGTGCGCGTGGTCGGCTGGTCGATGGTCCAACGTGCCATCGCGGTCCCCTTCTGATAAGCGACTCTGACAACAAGATATGTCGCGATGGCGGCAGTCTCAAGATATGTCGTGAGATATCAGGGAAGACCCCCACCTCGGTCCGGGGTGCCCCTACCCCGATCGGGGGGCGGATGCCCTCCGACCCCGCACACGCGGGAGGCCCCCGGCCGTTTCCGGCCGGGGGCCTCCCGGAAGCCACGGAGTCCGGGCGCTACTCGTCGTCATCGTCGCGGGCCAACCAGGTGGCCAGCCGATCGACAGCGGTCTCGAACTCCGGGTGCAGGTCGGTGAAGGTCCGCAACTGCTCGGCGAGCCACGCCAGGGTGACCTCCTCCTCGCCGCGGCGCTTCTCCAGCTCCTCGATTCCGCGATCGGTGTAGTACATCGGCGTCCTGCCTCAGTCGGTCGGCGGGAAGACCGTGTTCACCAGGGCCTGCTGCTCCAACTCGTGCCGCTTGGCCGAGCCCGCGGCAGGGGAGGAGCTCGCCGAACGCGACACCCGGGTGAACGGGCGGTCCAACTGCTCGGAGAAGACCAGCGCGACGAACGGCCACGGTCCCATGTTCGCCGGCTCCTCCTGCACCCACAGGACCTCACCCGCGTTGGGGAAGGCCTTGAGCTGCTGGCGGATCTCGTCGATCGGCAGCGGGTAGAGCCGCTCCACCCGGATGATCGCGGTGTGGGTGTCCCCGGTGCTCCTCCGGGCGGCGTCGAGGTCGTAGTAGACCTTGCCGGAGCACAGCACCACACGCCGCACGTCGTTCGGCGCGATGCCGCTGGTGTCGGGGATGAGCGGCTGGAACGCCCCGGAGGTGAACTCCGAGGTGGCCGAGACGGCCGCCTTGTGCCGCAGCATCGACTTGGGCGTGAACACAACCAGCGGGCGCCGGTACGGCGACTTCACCTGCCAGCGCAGCAGGTGGAAGTAGTTCGCCGGGGTGGTGGGCAGCGCGACCGTCATGTTCTCCTGCGCGCACAGCTGCAGGAAGCGCTCGATGCGCCCGGAGGAGTGGTCGGGGCCCTGGCCCTCGTAGCCGTGGGGCAGCAGCAGGGTGACGCTGGAGCGCTGTCCCCACTTCTGCTCACCCGAACTGATGTACTCGTCGATGACGGTCTGGGCGCCGTTGACGAAGTCGCCGAACTGCGCCTCCCAGGCCACCAGGGCGTCGGGGCGCTCCACCGAGTAGCCGTATTCGAAGCCCAGCGCCGCGTACTCGCTCAGCAGCGAGTCGTGCACGTAGAACTTCGAGGTTCCCCGGTCGAACTTCTTGAGCGGGGTGTGCTCCGCTCCGGTATCGCGGTCGACCAGGACGGCGTGGCGCTGGCCGAAGGTGCCGCGTCGGCTGTCCTGGCCGACCAGGCGCACCGGGTGGCCGTCGATCAGCAGCGAGCCGAACGCCAGCGTCTCGCCGAGCGCCCAGTCGATCTTGTCCTCCTCGACCATCCGGGCGCGGCGCTGCAGTTGGGGTAGCAGCCTCGGGTGCGGGGTGAAGCCCTCGGGCAGCGAGACCTGGGTCTCCACCACCCGCTTGACGACCTCGTCGGTGATCGCCGTCCCGGTGGCGGAGTGGTCGATCCGGCCCTCGTCGAACACCTCGGGCTTGATCACCGATCCCGGTTCGACCGGCTTCTTGGCGGCCTCACGGGTCTCGGTGAAGGCGCGTTCCAACTGCTGCTGGTAGTCGCGCAGCGCCTGCTCGGCCTCCTCGACCGAGATGTCGCCGCGGCCGATCAGCGCCTCGGTGTACAGCTTGCGGGTGGACCGCTTGGCGTCGATCACGTCGTACATCAGCGGCTGGGTGAACGAGGGGTTGTCGGCCTCGTTGTGCCCGCGGCGCCGGTAGCAGACCAGATCGATGACGACGTCCTTGTTGAACGCCTGCCGGTAGGCGAAGGCCAGTTGCGCCACCCGGACCACGGCCTCGGGGTCGTCCCCGTTGACGTGGAAGATCGGCGCCTGCACCATGCGGGCCACGTCGGTGGCGTAGACGCTGGAGCGGCTGTCCTTGGGCGAGGTGGTGAAACCCACCTGGTTGTTGACGATGATGTGCACGGTGCCGCCGGTGCGGTATCCGCGCAACTGCGACAGGTTCAGGGTCTCGGCCACCACGCCCTGCCCGGCGAACGCGGCGTCGCCGTGGATCAGGACCGGCAGCACGGTGAAGCCGTTGGCGCCCTTGTTGAGGACGTCCTGCTTGGCGCGCACGATGCCCTCGGCGACCGGGTCGACGGTCTCCAGGTGGCTGGGGTTGGCGGCCAGCGTGATCGCGATCTTCTCGCCCTCGGGCGTGGTGAACGTGCCCTCGGTGCCGAGGTGGTACTTGACGTCGCCCGAGCCGTGCGCGCTGCGCGGGTCGAGGTTGCCCTCGAACTCACCGAAGATCTGCGCGTAGGACTTGCCGCAGATGTTGGCCAGCACGTTCAGGCGGCCCCGGTGGGCCATGCCGATGACGACCTCGTCCAGTTGGGCCTTGGCGGCCTTGGAGATCACCCCGTCCAGCAGCGGGATCAGCGACTCGCCGCCTTCGAGGGAGAAGCGCTTCTGACCCACGTACTTGGTCTGCAGGAAGGTCTCGAAGGCCTCGGCGCTGTTGAGGCGGCGCAGGATGTGCAACTGCTCCTCGCGGCCGATCTTCTCGGGCTCGCGTTCGACGCGGGCCTGGATCCACTCCCGCTCCTCGGGGCTCTGGATGTGCATGTACTCGATACCCACCGTGCGGCAGTAGGTGTCGCGCAACACGCCCAGGATGTCGCGGAGCTTCATGACCGGCTTGCCGCCGAACCCGCCGGTCGGGAACTCGCGGTCCAGGTCCCACAGGGTGAGGCCGTGTTCCAGGACGTCGAGGTCGGGGTGGCGGCGCTGCTTGTACTCCAGCGGGTCGGTGTTGGCCATCAGGTGCCCGCGCACGCGGTAGGCGTGGATGAGCTCCTGGACCCGGGTGGCCTTGTCGAGCTGGCTGTCCCGGTTGACCGAGATGTCCTGCACCCACCGCACGGGCTCGTAGGGGATGCGCAGGGACTCGAAGATCTCGTCGTAGAAGCCGTCCTCGCCCAGCAGCAACTGGTGGATGGTGCGGAGGAACTCACCCGACTGCGCACCCTGGATGATGCGGTGGTCGTAGGTGGAGGTCAGCGTCATGACCTTGCTGATGGCGAGCTGGTTCAGGGTCTCGGGGGAGGCGCCCTGGAACTCGGCCGGGTACTCCATGGAGCCCACGCCCAGGATGGTTCCCTGGCCGGGCATCAGCCGCGGAACCGAGTGCACGGTGCCGATGCCGCCCGGGTTGGTGAGGCTGATGGTGGTGCCCTGGAAGTCCGCCACGCCCAGCTTGTTGTTGCGGGCCTTGCGGACGACCTCCTCGTAGGCGCTCCAGAACTCCTTGAAGTTCATGGTCTCGGCGGCCTTGATGCTCGGCACCACCAGTTGCCGGGAGCCGTCCGGTCTGGCCAGGTCGATCGCCAGGCCGAAGTTGACGTGCTCGGGCTTGGCCACGGCGGGCTTGCCGTCGATCTCGGTGTAGGAGTAGTTCATCACCGGGACCGACTCGAGCGCCTTGACCATGGCGTAGCCGATGAGGTGGGTGAAGGAGACCTTGCCGCCCCGTCCGCGCCGCAGGTGGTTGTTGATCACGATGCGGTTGTCGAACAGCAGCTTCACCGGGACCGACCGCACGCTCGTGGCGGTGGGCAGGGTGAGACTGGACTCCATGTTGGCGGCGGTGCGCGCGGACGCGCCGCGCAGCCGCTCCTCGGACACCGCGAGTGCGTCCCCGGCGCCGTCCCCGGACTTCGCGGGGGCGGCGGGCTTGCTCGCGGCGGCAGGTCGGGCAGCGGGAGAGCTCTTCGACGCGCCCGCGGTGGTGTCCGCCTTCGCAGCCGGGGCCGGGGCCGCGCTGCGGGCGCCGCCGTCGGACCTGGTGTCCTTGGCGGGGGAGGTTGCCCCGTTGGTGGCGGAGCCGGACCTGTAGTCCGCGAAGAAGTTCCACCATGCCTTGTCAACGGAGTTGGGGTCGGCGAGGTACTTTCTGTGAAGCTCGTCGACCAGCCACTCGTTCGGGCCGAAATCTGTCAGGGGTTGAGATGCCTCAGACGACACGGCGGAGATCGCCCTCTTCCGCAGCTCGCTTGTGAATTGTCGGAGAGACGGGCGGTCAGCGAATGTGGCTGTACTACGTGTTTGACCGCACCAGGACACGCCCAGCGGACCGTCTCGGGTAACAGGCTACTTTGCCAGAGAGTCCGGTGGAGCCTCCAGCAGGGTGCCACGCTGGGATATACCTAACATTTATTCACAAATCAAGGACAGTCGCAGTGAGGTTCACTGGTGTGCCCCGGCTTCGAGTGGGCGAGGTGACGCTCTGTGCAGCATCCCCGTCTCCGGTTCAGGCTAATCCTGTGACATGCTTCACATTTGTGCACAGGGGGGAAACGCCTCGAGCGGCGACCCGCGGAGAAGGGGGTGCGGAAGGGCGGTGGGCCGGGGCCGCGGGAGCCGACCCGGCGCCCCGCCGTGTCGAAACCGTGTCCCCGAAGCGACCCCGCCGGGCGCGGACCGGGTATTGACTTTCCCCTGCCCCCTGGGCGGTCGACCGCCGACCGTCCACGAAACCCACGGGGAGCGCACGATTCGGAAGGGGACCGGGTTCCCGTCCCCGAGCCCGGGGACCCCCTCCCCGGCGTCTCGTTGAGGAGGAAGCAATGGGCGAGCTGCGGTTCGACGGAAGGGTCGCCGTCATCACCGGGGCCGGACACGGACTGGGCCGTTCCCACGCCCTCGGATTCGCCGCACGCGGGGCCAGGGTGGTGGTCAACGACCTCGAAGAACCGGCAGCCGCCGCGGTGGCGGAGCGCATCCGCGCGCACGGCGGAAGCGCGCTGACCCACACCGGGGACATCTCCACCGAGGAGGGCGCGCAGTCGCTGGTCGACGCGGCCAACGACACCTTCGGTCGGGTGGACGTGATCGTCAACAACGCGGGAATCCTGCGCGACAGGTCCTTCAAGAACATCTCCACCCGGGAATGGGACGAGGTGTTGGCCGTCCACCTGCGCGGCGCCTTCCTGGTCTCCCGCGCGGCCTTCGAGCACCTGCGGGAGCACGGCTACGGCCGGATCGTCAACACCACCTCGCCCTCGGGGCTGTTCGGCAACTTCGGGCAGAGCAACTACTCGGCCGCCAAGATGGGCGTCGTCGGGCTCACCAAGACGCTGGCGATCGAGGGTGCCAAGTACGACATCAACGTCAACGCCGTCGCGCCCATCGCCTACACCCGGATGACCGAGGACCTCTTCCCCGCGGACGCCGCCGCCGTCCTCAGCCCCGAGAAGGTCACCCCCCTGGTGCTGTGGCTGGCGCACGAGGACTGCCCCACCACCGGCGAGGTCTACTCGGTGGGCGGCGGCCGGATCGCCCGCGTGTTCGTGGCGGAGGGCCCCGGAGTGGTGCTGGAGCACACCACCGCCGAGGAGATCCAGGACAACTGGCCCGACGTCAACGCCGAGCGCCCCTACGTCATTCCGCGCAACCTGGGGGAGCAGACCGAGATCCACATCCGGGGGCTGCTCTGAGAACCGCGGCCCGACAGCCGTCGGAGGTGCGAAAACGAGTTCGCGGTTCCCGAAAACGCGGCACGGCTCACCACCGTGGCGGTGGAAACGGCTGTTCTGTCCAGAGAAGGGCACGGATCGGTTCGTCAGACCGCGTTTCGCCGTGTCCGAACCGTCCCCGCTCCTAGCATGCTGCCCTGGAGGTGGGGAAAGGTGAAGGTAAGGGAGTTCGGCGAGTTGGAGGCCGCCATCATGGACGCCCTGTGGTCCGCTGACCGCGCGCTCGCGGTCCGTGAGATCCGCGAGACCATGACCTACGACCGCGACGTCGCCTACACCACGGTCATGACCGTGGCGAACATCCTGTTCAACAAGGGGATGCTGCACCGGGAGAAGGTGGGCAGGGCATGGCGGTACCGGCCGCGGGAGAGCCGCGAGGAACACACCGCCCGGGTCATGAGCGAGGTGCTCAGCGGTGGAGGGGACCGCGGGGCGACCATGGTCCGGCTCATCGAGCGCTTCAGCGACGAGGAGATGTCCCGCCTGCACGAGGCGCTCGCCGAGATCCGGCTGCGCAGGGGGATCGCCTCGTGACCGGAACGCGGTAGACCGGCAGCGCCGCACGGGACGGCGGCTCCGCACCCGGGCCCGCGGGAGGGGACGGATTAGGGTGGGGCCGTGGACGAACCTGTGGTGAAGCGGATGAGAGGCTTCGGCGAGACCATCTTCGCCGAGATGACCCGGCTGGCCAACGAGGCCGGCGCCATCAACCTGGGGCAGGGCTTCCCCGACACCGACGGGCCACGGTCCCTGCTGGAGGACGCGGCCCGCCGACTCCGGGAGGGCGTCAACCAGTACCCTCCGGGCCCCGGGCGGATCGAACTGCGCGCCGCGGTCGCCGCCGACCGCGGGGAGCGCTACGGCCTGGAGCACGACCCCGAGACCGAGGTGTACGTCACCGTCGGAGCCACCGCCGGGATCGCCGCGAGCGTGCTGGCGCTGGTCGAGCCGGGCGACGAGGTCGTGCTGTTCGAGCCGATGTACGACTCCTACTCCGCCGTCATCGCGCTCGCCCAGGGGGTGCGCCGCCCGGTGACGCTGCGGCCGTCCGCCGACGACGCGAGGTACACGTTCGACCCCGAGGAACTGGCCGCGGCGATCACCCCCCGGACCCGGATGGTCATCGTCAACACCCCGCACAACCCCACGGGGACCGTGTTCACCCCCGAGGAGCTGGCGCTGGTCGCGCGACTGTGCCGGGAGAACGACGTCATCGCGCTCACCGACGAGGTCTACGAGCACCTGACCTTCGACGGGGTGGCGCACGTGCCGCTGGCCACGCTCCCCGGCATGGCCGAGCGCACGCTCAGCGTCTCCTCGGCGGGCAAGACCTTCTCCGTCACCGGGTGGAAGGTGGGGTGGGTCACGGGCCCGGCGCCCCTGGTGAACGCGGTGCGCACCGTCAACCAGTTCCTGACCTTCTCGGCCAACGGCGCGCAGCAGCTCGCCGTCGCCGACGCGCTGCGCGGTGAGAGGGACTGGGTGCGCGCCCAGCGCGACGCCCTCCAGGCGAAACGCGACCGGTTGGCCGCAGGGTTGGCCGCCGCGGGATTCGGGGTGGGGCGCGCCCAGGGCGCCTACTTCCTCATGGCCGACATCCGTCCGCTCGGCCACGACGACGGCGCGGTGCTGGCCCGCTCCCTGATCCACCGGGCCGGAGTCGCGGCGGTGCCCGCCCAGGTCTTCTACGCCGACGAGCGGGAGGGCCGCCACCTCGTCCGCTTCGCCTTCTGCAAGAGGGACGAGGTGCTGGACGAGGCAGCCGCCCGGCTGCGCTCCCTCGGAGGCCGATAGCGTACGCGGTCGGACGAGGACCGGCACGACCCACCGACCAGGTGTAACCGGAGGCGAGGACACCCGTGAGCACGCCCATGCCCGAAGACCTGCTGCGCGTGGCCGAGAGCGCCAGGGGCTTCATGCCGACCGACGAGGGGCTCGCCCTGTACGAGACCGCGCTGGCCTACGCGCCGCTGGGACCGGTGCTGGAGATCGGGACCTACTGCGGCAAGTCCACCGTGTTCCTGGGCGCGGCCGTCCGGGAGGTCGGCGGCGTCGTCGTCACCGTGGACCACCACCACGGCTCCGAGGAGCACCAGATCGGCTGGGAGTACCACGACCCGTCCCTGGTCAACCCCGCGACCGGGCGGCTCGACACCGTGGGCGCGTTCCGGGAGACCATGGCGGCCGCCGACCTGGAGGACCGGGTCGTCGCGGTGGTGGGCCGTTCCGCGGAGGTGGCCCGCCTGTGGAACACCCCCCTGGGGATGCTCTTCATCGACGGCGGCCACACCGAGGAGGCCGCCCAGGCCGACTACGCCGGTTGGAGTCCGCACGTGCGGGTCGGCGGAGCCCTGGTCATCCACGACGTGTTCCCCGACCCGGCCGACGGCGGACGCCCGCCCTACAACATCTACCGCCGCGCCCTGGACTCCGGCGAGTTCGTCGAGGAGCGGGCGCGGGGCTCGCTGCGGGTGCTGCGGCGGAGCCGCCGGGAGGACGGCCGGGCAACGACAGCGGGACGGTTGTAAGACGGTTCTGTTACAGAGGGCCGGTATCGTGAAGCGCGATGGTTGAGGGCGACCCCCCGCCAGCGCCCATCCCAGTCCGACTTTTCGTGAACCCATCGCCCCCGTCTGTGCGTCATAACCGATAGCGCTTGCAGTGTGTGGGGAGCGACGATGCCAGGGGGCGACGAACTGAGCGAGAGCAACAACGGCGACATCGATCCGCGCCCTGAGGTCGAAGCAGCGGACGCCGCCGATTCTTCAGCGACGAAAAGTGACGTGAACTTCAACGAGCCTGATTCCGGCGACCATTCTGACAGCGCCGACGACCATCCTGACAAGACTCGGACCGGGGCTGAGGCCGACGCCGACACGCCCGGCGACGGAGGCGAGGGCGACTTCGACTGGTTCGCCTCGCACGACGACGCTTCGGAGGACGAGTCTCCCTACCTCGAAGCCAGCGCCTTCAAGGACAGCGGCAGTTTCTTCCGGGACCGGGTGGCACGCAGCCTGGCCGAGGAGTACGGCCTGGAACTGGACGAGGACGGCAGGGTCACCGACCCCGGAGACTCCGACGGCACGGCCGGACAGAAGACCGAGACCGGGACCGGGTCGCCGGACGAGCCGACCGGGGCGGCGGCCGCACGGGAGGACGCCGACGACACGGCCGCCGGTGAGGAGACCGCTTCGGTCGATTCGGGCGACGGCGAGGACGCGACGGGCGCACCCGTAGCCGACCCGGGGTCCGGGAGCACCGTTGAGGCCGCACCGTCTCGGTCCGACGACACGGCCGGGGTCTCGGAGGCGGACGAGGAGGACACCGAGCGGCTCAGGCAGTCCGAGGTGGCTGCGGTGCCCGGAACCGGTGAGGAGGACACCGAGCGGCTCGGCCGGTCCGAGGCGGCCGGGGTCTCGGAGGTGGACGAGGAGGACACCGAACGGCTCGGCCGGTCCGAGGCGGCTGCGGTGCCCGGAACCGGTGAGGAGGACACCGAACGGGTCCGGCCGACCGCGCCCTCCGGGATCGACGAGGCCACCGTCCAGGTCTCCGCGGTGGGGACCGACCAGCCCACGGCGGCGACGGAGCGCTTCGGGAGCACACCCCCCGAGCCCGAGACCTCTTCCGAGACCACCGCGGTCTTCAGCCACGGCCCGGTCGGAACCGGTCCCCGACAGCAGGGGCCCGCCTCCCGCGCTCCGCGCTTCGTGGAGGGTGCGGCCGGCCCGGGGACGGACACGCCCGCCCCCGTCGGACCGTCCCCCACCACCGAATCCGCGGCGGGCGGCACGGCGGTGAAGGCCAAGAAGAAGCAGCCCAAGCGGAAGAAGCCGCTGTGGTGGCGGATCACCCGTGTCGGGCTGGTCGCCGTGGTACTGGCCGTGGGAGCCGTGGTCGGCGGGTTCGCCTACGCCTACTCGGCGTTCGAGGTCCCCGACGCGGCCCAGGCCGACGCCACCGCGCAGGGGTCCGTCTTCTACTACGCCGACGGGTCGGTCCTCACCGAGCGCGGCGTCAACCGCAAGCCCGTCTCGCTCGACGATGTCCCCGAGCACGTCCAGAACGCCATCCTCTCCGCGGAGAACCGCGGCTTCTGGGACGAACCGGGCGTCTCCGTCACCGGCACGGCGCGCGCGGTCTGGTCCACCGTCACCGGACAGCAGGTCCAGGGCGGGTCCACCATCACCCAGCAGTTCGTGCGCAACTACTACGAGGGACTGAGCCAGGAGCAGACCATCGAGCGCAAGCTCAAGGAGATCATCATCGCGCTGAAGGTCGACCGCTCCCAGCCCAAGGAGTGGATCCTGGAGCAGTACCTCAACACCATCTACTTCGGCCGCAACGCCTACGGCATCCAGGCGGCCGCCGAGGCCTACTACAACAAGGACGTCGGCGACCTCACCCCTGACGAGGCGGCGTTCCTGGCCGCGGCCATCCAGCAGCCCACCAAGTTCGGCCTGGCCGACAGCGACACCACCCCCGAGATGGAGAGCCGCTGGCGGTACGTGGTCAGGGGCCTGGTGGAGATGGGGTCCATCACCGAGGCGGAGTCGGCGGACTACGAGTTCCCCAAGCCGCTGCCGGAACGGCCGCAGGACAACATCGACCTCAGCGGCTACAAGGGCTACATGTTCCAGCAGGCCATGAAGGAGCTGGAGGAGCTCGGCTACACCGAGGACAACATCAACCGGGGCGGCTACGAGATCCACACCACCTTCGATCCGGACCTGATGCAGGCGGCCTACGAGGCGGTGCAGGAGAACGTGCCCGTCGACGACCTGCCGGAGGGGGTGCGGGTCGGGCTCAGCGTGGTCGACCCGGCCACCGGCGGCGTGGTGGCCTTCTACGGGGGCCAGGACTACTTCGAGAACCAGTACGACAGCGCGTTCCTGGGTACCGCGCAGGCGGGGTCGGCGATGAAGCCGTACGTGCTCGCCACGGCGCTCAAGGAGGGGCTGAGCCTGTACACCGTGGTGGACGGCTCCGGGCCGAGGATGATCAACGGTACGCGGATCCAGAACGCGGGCAACTCCCCCGGCGGCGCGATGAACCTCATCCAGGCCACCACCGTCTCCAACAACCTCGGCTACATCGACCTGGCCCAGCGGGTCGGGTTGGAGAAGGTCGCCGAGACCGCCTACGACATGGGACTGCCCGAGGACAGCATCGACCTGGTGCCGGTGCTGCCGCTGGGCGCCAACAGCGTGAGCCCCACCAACCAGGCGGGCGGCTACGCCACCTTCGCCAACGGTGGTGAGCACGTCGAGACACACGTGGTGTCGTCCATCCTCAACAAGGACGGCGAGGAGGAACGCCCCGAGCCGGAACGCAACCGGGTACTCACCGAGGAGCAGGCGGCCGACGCCACCTACGCGATGCGCCAGGTGATCAACTCGGGCACCGGCACGGCCGCCAACATCGGACGCCCCGCCGCGGGCAAGACCGGGACCACCAACGGCAGCGTCGCCGCCTGGTTCGTCGGCTACACGCCGCAGATGTCCGCGGCGGTGGGCATCTACAGCGGTGACAACGAGACGTTCTCCGTTCCCGGCTGGGGAACCCTGTCCGGCGGCACGCTCCCGGCGACGGTGTGGCGCGCCTTCATGCAGAAGGCGATGGCGGACGTACCCGTCGAGGACTTCCCCTCACCCTCGTTCAGCGGCTCCTCGCCCAACTGGGCGCCGGAGCCCGAGCCCGATCCCACGGAGAGCTCCGGTCCCTCGACCGAGCAGCCTCCGGTGACGGAGGAGGAGCCGCCCGTGGTCGCCGATCCGGGCACGGGAGTCGACCCGGGCACGGGCGGCGGCGGCATCGACACCGGCGGCGGCGGTGGCGATGGTGGTGGCGGTACCGATCCCGGCACCGACCCCGGCGGTGGTGGCGGTACCGACCCCGGTGGCGGCGGCGGTGGCGGCGACACCGGCGACGGGATGCTGTCGCCGACGGGCTGACCACGGTGTGGGTCGCCTCCCGGTCCGGGAGGCGACCCACACCGCTGTGCGGGCGCCGAACGGTGAGCCGCGGACGGTCATCCGGTGGGGAGCGCCACCGGCTGGTCGCAGCAGTCCGCGGCGGTCCGCTCCGCCCCGTGCGAAACATCGGTGAAGACGCGGATGCCGGGCGTGGCCGCGCAGAGCGCGTCGACAGCCAGGATCACCGCGGCGGTGGTCCAGGTGCTGCGCTCCACCGGCCAGCGCACGTCCTGGGCGAACTGGTAACCGGTCCAGTAGGCGCCGTCGTCGGGGTCGCGCAGGTGCTGGATCCAGGCCAGCAGTTCGGCGCCCCGGTCGAGGTCGCCGACGGCTGCCAGGGCCAACACCAGCTCCGACGTCTCGGCCCCGGTGACCCACGGCTGGTCGCTGACACAGCGGATGCCCAGGCCGGGCACCACGAAGGCGTCCCAGCGCTCCGCGAGGCGCTTCTCGGCCCGCTCACCGCGCACCGCTCCGCCCAGAACCGGGTAGTACCAGTCCATCGAGTAGCGGCTGCGGTCGGCGAAGAGCGACTCGTGGTCGCACACCAGGTGGGCCAGTCGTGCCGCGGCCGCCTCCCAGTCGGGCTGCGGGCACCCCAGATACTCGGCGAGCGCGGCGGCGCAGCGCAGCCCCTGGTGGATGCTCGCGCAGACGGTGAGCAGGGCGTGGTCGCCGGGACTGCCGTCGGCGCCGCGCGCCCACAGGATCTCGCCCCGCTCGGTGCGCAGTCCCAGCACGAAGCCGATCCCCGCGCGCACGGTGGGCCACAGCCGCTCCGCGAACCCGTCGTCACCGCTGACCAGCAGGTGGTGCCAGACGCCGACGGCGGCGTAGGCGGCGTGGTTGGCCTCCCGGAGCGGATCGGCGACCTTGCCCTGGCGGAGTTTGGCGGGCCAGGAGCCGTCCGGGTTCTGCACCGTCGCCAGCCAGTCGTAGGCGCGCACCGCCGCCCTGTGGTGGCCGGACGCCGACAGCGCCATGGCGCACTCGACGTGGTCCCAGACGTCCAGGTGGCCTCCGGGAAACCACGGGATCGCTCCCGAGGGCTCCTGGGTGTTGACCAGGTACTCGGCGCTGCGGGCGATGTCGTCGGCCCCGAGGACACCCGGAAGTTCGGGAAGGTCGTGCGTGCTCATCCGGTGTCCCCGCCCCGCCGTGGTTTGCGGAGGTAGACGACGACGCTCTTGCCGATCAGCGGGTTGAGCGCGCGCTCGGCGAGACGGGTGACACGGGGGGCCTTCATCATGTCCCACACCAGGAGGTTGTGGTAGGCGCGCACCAGCGGGTGCGTGTCGTTGTCGGTGCCCACGGCGCACTTGAGCCACCAGTAGGGCGAGTGCAGGGCGTGCGCGTGGTGGTGCGGACCGATCCGGAACCCGGTGGCCTTGAGCTTGGCCTCCAACTCGGCGCGGGTGTAGATGCGGATGTGTCCGCCCTCGTTGGTGTGGTACTCCTCCGACAGCGCCCAGCAGACGCGTTCGGGCAGCCAGCTCGGCACGGTGACGACGGCGATGCCGCCCGGTGTGAGCACGCGGTGCAGCTCGGCCATGGCGGCGGTGTCGTGCGGGATGTGCTCCATGATCTCGGCGGCGATGACCCGGTCGAAGGAGCCGTCCTCGAAGGGCATGGCCAGCGCGTCGCCCCTGACGGTCTCGGCGGTGGCCGAGGCGGGCGCCTCCCCCTCGGCGCGCATGGCGGCGAACATGGCGGAGACCGAGGCCAGGTCGTTCTCGTTCTGGTCGAAGGCCACCACGTCGGCGCCTCGACGGTACGCCTCGAACGCGTGCCGGCCGCCGCCGCAGCCCAGGTCCAGCACCCGGTTGCCGGGGCCGACGGGGAACAGAGTGAAGTCGACGGTGATCAGAGGAAGCTCCTTCTGGTCGTACCTGCGGGGTCGTGTGCGGAAGAGGGCACGCGCCCACGGTGGGTCCAGGGGGGACCCTACGGGGTGATGGGGGTCAGGGCCGACGTCCCCGTCCGCTCCGCGTGGCCTCGATGGCGGCGACATAGCGGCGGGCGGTCGCCTCGGCCACCGCCCGCCAGGTGAAGCGCTCCTGGACGCGCCGCCACGCCGCCTCGCTCATCCGGGCGCGTTCGGCGTCGTTGTCCAGCAGTTCCGCCACCGCCGCCGAGAGCGCCTCGGCGTCGCCGGGAGGGACCAGGCGTCCGGCGGCGCCGTCCTCGCCGACCACCTCGGGCAGGGCGCCCGCCCGGCTGGCCACGAGCGGGGTGCCGGTGGCCATGGCCTCCACCGCGGGCAGGGAGAAGCCCTCGTAGAGCGAGGGGACCACCGCGACCTGGGCACTGGACAGCAGGCGGGCCAGTTCGGTGTCGTCGATGCCGCTGACGAAGGTGACGCGGTCCCGCAGTGACAGTTCGTCGACGAGCCGGTCGGTGGGACCTCCGGGGCGGGGCCTGCTGACGACGGTCAACTCGACCTCTCGTTCGGTGGCGAGTTTGGCCGTGGCGCCCAGCAGCGTCGCCACCCCCTTGAGCGGGCTGTCGGCGCTGGCCACGCAGACGATCCGGCCGGGGACCCGGGTGACGTCGGGGCGCGGGTGGAAGAACCTGGTGTCGACTCCGAGCGGGACCACGTCGATGGCGGAGGGGCGGACCCGGAACTCGCGGGCGACGTCCTCGGCGGAGGACCGGGAGGGCACCAGGATGGACCGCAGCCGTCGCGCCACCCGTCTCTGCATGTTCACGAAGCCGTACCAGCGGCGCTTGGACAGGCGCTGCCAGCCGGAGGAGGACTCCAGTTCGATGCGGCGGTCCACGGTGATGGGGTGGTGGACGGTGGTGACCAGGGGGAAGGATGACTGGACGCCGAGCAGGCCGTAGCCGAGGGTCTGGTTGTCGTGCACCACGTCGAACTCGTCGCGTCGGGCGCGCAGTTCGCGCAGGGCCCGCAGGGAGAAGGTGAGCGGTTCGGGGAAGCCGGCGGTCCACATGGTGGCGACCTCCAGCGCGTCGATCCAGTCCCGCCACCGGCTGACCGGAGGGGTCTGGAACGGGTGGGCGTCGTTGTACAGGTCCAGGCTGGGAATCCTGTCCAGGGTGACGCCGTCGTCGAGTTCGGGGTAGGGCTGGCCGGACAGTACACGTACCCGGTGACCGAGCGCGGCGAGTTCCCGGGAGAGGTGTCGGACGTAGACGCCCTGGCCGCCGCAGTGCGGCTTGCTTCGGTAGGAGAGCAGGGCAATGCGCAGGGGACGGTCGAGAGGCATGTGGTGACAACCCATCACAGGCGAGGAGCCGCGGGCCGACCCGCCGGTGCGGGTGTGGTCCCGCACGCTCATGACGGCGGCGGAGTGACTCGGGGCGGCGGGGACGGGAAGAGGGGCCTCGGGGCGCGAAGCGTCGGCGGCCCCCCGTTCCAACACTGTCGACAAACCACCTGATGCGTCACCCGCCTCGCATATTACCCACCAGTTTAATGGCCGGCCCCTTCCGGGACTCCAGAGGGCCAACTGCGGCGGCTGTTCCGTTACCCCCGTCGTGTGCTGGAAAAACGTCTCCGCCGCACGGAAGATGACGGAAACGGGGGCGGCGGGTGGAGAGGTCAGCCCCGGGCCGCGGCCCACAGCAGGGTTCCGGAGCCGTCCGTGACGGGCACGGCGACACCGCGTCGGTGCAGGAGGCGCAGGTGCGCTGCGATCTCGGAGGCGGCCAGGCGGCGTGTCGACACCGGCATCCGGTCCCAGCCCCGTCTCCAGGACAGCCGCGACGTCAGCGTCCACAGGGTGGCCGGGGAGGAGGAGAGCAGGCGGGACAGTTCGGCGAGGCGGTCCTCGTGGTGGTCGGCGATGGTGGCGGCGCGTTCCGGGATGCCGGTGAACCGGTGCTCGTGGGCGGGCAGGGCCGTCGTCGCCCCGAGTTTCGCGACCCGGGTCAGGGAGTCCAGGAAGTCGCCGAGGGGATCGTGGTCGGCGTCGAGCGGGTACAGGGCGATGTGCGGGGTGATCCGGGGCAGCAGGTGGTCGCCGGTGAGCAGGAGGCCCGCGTCCTCCAGGTGCAGACAGACGTGGCCCGGGGTGTGGCCGGGAGTCCACACCACCCGCAGCCGGTGGCCGGGCAGGTCCGCGAGTTCGCCCGGGACGAGTGCGCGGTCGGGAAGGGGGAGCGGGAGCAGAGGAGGCAGCGCCGCGGCGTGGGCGCGGATCTCGTCCTCTGAGGCCCCGGCGCGGCGTAGTTGGCCGAGCTCGGTCTCCCGGAACTCCTGGGGGGTCAGGTGGCGGAGGAAGCGGGCCCGGTCGATGTCGGCGCGGTGGGCCGCGACCCAGGCCCCCGAGGCGGCGCGCACCCGGCCCGCCAGACCCAGGTGGTCGCCGTGGAAGTGGGTGACGACGACGCCGTGCACGTCCTCGATCCGCGTTCCGGCCGTCTCCAGGCCCGCGCACAGTCCCCGCCAGGACTCCTCGTGGTCGCATCCGGCGTCCACCAGCACCGGGCCCCGGGCGGTGTGCAGCGCGTAGACCAGTGTGTGGCCGAGCGAGCTGTCCGGGAACGGCACCGGGATACTCCACAGTCCGTCGGCCACCTCCTCGACCGGGGGCAGTTCGCGCATGGCACCTCTTCCCTCTCCCGACCAGAACGCCGTTCGAGTTTAGGAGGGGAGGGGAACCGCCGTCCCGGCGGGGCGAGGAAACGACGGAGCACGGCCCCGGGGGGAGCGGGTGGATCGGCACCGGGGCGCCTCCCCGCTCCCCGGAGCCGGTTCCGGGAGGGGTCAGCCCCCGCCCTTCAGGCCCAGCAGGCCCAGCACCTCGTCCAGCAGGGTGGTCACCACGCCCGACTCCTGGTTCTGGGGAGACTCCGACGGCGGCGCGGGGGAGTCCTCGGGAGCGCTCTGAGGCTGGGGGGCCGGTTCCGGTGGTGCGTCGGCTGCCGGGTCGTCCTCCGGAGCCTGCGGCGCGGGGTTCGGCGCCTCGGCCTCCCCGGTCGAGGAGTCGGTGGGCTCCGCGGGCCCGGGGTCCGCGCCGCTGCCGGATTCCTCCGGTGGAGTCGCCTCCCCGGTGGGCTCCGGGAGGGGCGGGGCGGAGGGCTCGACGGGAACACCGCCGGGGTCGGGTTCGGAGGTCTCGGTGACGTGGCCGGACAAGGGGGTGGCGGTCACCCCGCCGACGGGAGGCGGTGCCCCGACGACGGGGGCCCCGGAGCCGTTCAGGAAGACGCCGATTCCCCACAGGCTGAAGGCGACCAGGGCGGTGAACAGGCCAGCGGCGGCCGGGAGCAGCCAGCCGGACAGCCGGTGGGGTTCGTCGGCCCCGTGCTCGCCGTCCACCTCGCCGGTGGCGGGCCCGGACAGCGGTCCGGCGGCCGGGACAGCAGCGGTGTCCGGCACGGTGGGGGAGGAGGTGGGGGGCGCGTCCTCCGTCGGGTCCGCGGCGACCTCCGGGACCCCGGAGTCCTGCGGGGTGGACGCGGCGCCGCGGATCCGCTGCAGGGGGAAGCCGTTGGGGCCCAGGGGGCGGACCGCGACGCCCGCGGCCTCGCGCCGAGGGGCGGCCCCCGGCGACGCGCAGTCGGCGATGACCCGCTCGCGCAGTCGTCGCGGTGGACCGGGCAGTGCGATGGAGGTCAGTGCCAGGGGGATGTCCGCGAGTCCCCACCGGGAGCCGGGGCGGTCGTCGGTGCCGCTGTTCTCGGTGAGCAGGTCGGTGGCCCGTTTGGCGGCGGACCGGCACAGTTCGCTCACCGTTTCGGGGTCCAGGCCGAGCACGACCGCGATCTGGGTGTGGGACAGACCGTGCCGCAGCGACAGCTCCAGCAGTTCCCGGTGGCTGGGCGGCAGTTCGAGCAGCACGTCGCGGAAGGGTTGGTTCTCGGCGTGGACGGACAGCAGCGCGTACGGCGCGTCCGTGGCGAAGCCGCGCTGCTGGCAGACGGCCCGTGCCAGGGCGAACAGCCAGGCGCGGAACAGGTCGCGGTCACGCAGTTGGGGGAGCAGTGCGACCGCGGCCAGGAAGGTCTCGTGCACGGCCGCGCCCGGGGCGTCGTCCTCCCGCTCGGTGCTCGGACCGAGCAGGGTCCAGCAGTAGCGGTAGAGCGCGGGGGCGAACGCGTCGTAGCACCGTTCGTACCCCTGCCCCTCCCACAGCAGCGTCGCAAAAGCGTAGTCCTCGCTGACCCGCTGCCGGTTCGGTCCCTGAGGCGCGGTCAAGACCCCTCCGCTCGGTCGCTTGCTTCTCGATCGCTTTCCGGTCTGTCTCTAATGGGAGAAAAGCCGGAGATGTTCGAGACGCTAGCGACTCGGACGTGTTCTGTCCTGGCTTTTCGGAATATTTGTCCAAAAAGCAAGGGCGGGTGGCCTGTCCTGGCGCGGAGTACGGCGGGGCCGGTGCGGCAGCCGCACCGGCCCCGCCGGAGGCGGTGCCTACTCCCCGCCGCGGGAGGGGGAGCCGATGGCGATCATGCGCTCCACCGACCGGCGGGCCCGGACCGCCACGTCCTCGGGCACGGTGATCTCGGTGGTGCCGTGGCGCAGCGCCGACAGCAGTTTCTCGGCGGTGATCATCTTCATGTAGTGGCACTCCGCGCGGGAGTTCACCGGCTCGAAGGCGGTCCTGGGGTTGGCCGCCCGCAGTTGGTGCAGCATGCCGGTCTCGGTGGCGATGAGCACCTTGTTCGCGGTCGTCTTCTCCGCGGCGCTCAGCATGCCGCCGGTGGAGAGCACCTTGACCCGGTCCTGGGGCACCGTGCCCGAGGAGGCCAGGTACAGCGCCGACGTGGCGCAGCCGCACTCGGGGTGCACGTACAGCTCGGCGTCGGGTTCGGCCTCGACCCGCTCACGCAGGGTGTGGCCGTCGATTCCGGCGTGCACGTGGCACTCGCCCATCCACACGTGGATGTTGTCGCGGCCGGTGACCCGCCTGACGTGTGCGCCCAGGAACTGGTCGGGCAGGAACAGGATCTCCCGGTCCTCGGGGATCGAGCGGATGACGTCGGCGGCGTTGGACGAGGTGCAGCAGATGTCGGTCTCGGCCTTGACCGCCGCGGTGGTGTTGACGTAGGCGACCACGACCGCGCCGGGGTGTTCGGCGCGCCAGGCGCGCACATCCTCGGCGGTGATCGTGTCGGCCAGGGAGCATCCGGCCTCGGGTTCGGGGAGCAGGACCGTCTTCTCGGGGGAGAGCAGTTTGGCCGTCTCGGCCATGAAGTGCACGCCGCAGAAGACGATGGTGCTCGCCTCGACACTGGCCGCCAACCGGGACAGGGCCAGGGAGTCGCCGGTGTGGTCCGCGACGTCCTGGATCTCGGGCCGCTGGTAGTTGTGCGCGAGGATGACCGCGTCGCGCTCCTTGGCCAGGCGGCGGACCTCGTCGGCCCACTCCTGCCTGGTCATAGCGTCCGCTGGGACGGTGACCGTTGCCATGTCGGTGCTTCTTCCTTCAGATGGACCGGATGCCCGCCCTGTGGAGTGGGCGTCCGGGGATGCCGGTGGGGCCGGATGGTTTTTGTCTTATAGGCAAAAACTCGAAGCAGCTTAACATGATTCCCAGCGGACGGAAGGGAGCAGGGTGGATATCGACGAGGTCGGCGGAAAGCTCGTGCCTGTCCCCCAGGCGAGCCCGACCACGGACGGCCCCGGAGCCGCCCACGAGGTGCTGGCCGTGGTCTTCCAGATCCGCCACGACCGCCTGTGCGTGCTCATCTGGCGGCGCGGCCGCCCTCCCTGCGAGGGGCTGTGGGCGCTGCCCGGCGGACGGCTCGGCGCCACCGAGGGACTGGGCGAGTCGATCCGCCGCCAACTCGCCCAGAAGGTCGACGTGCGCGAACTCGCCCACCTGGAACAGTTGGAGACCTGGGGCGACCCCGACCGCAACCCCTTCGGCCGCACCCTGGCCACCGCCTACCTGGGCCTGGTCCCCGCGGGAATCGACCCGCTCGTCCCCGACGACACCGAGTGGCGGCCGGTCTCCGAACTGCCTCCCATGGCGTTCGACCACGCGGCCATGGTCGGCGCGGCCCGGCGGCGGCTGCGCGCCAAACTCTCCTACACCAACATCGGGTTCGCGCTCGCTCCACCCGAGTTCACCATGTCCCAACTCTCCCGCTACTACCGTGCCGCCCTGGGACACGACGTCGCGGCCACCAACCTGCGCCGGGTGCTGCTGCGCCGGGGGCAGATCGAGGAGACCGGCAGGAGCGTGCCCTCGGGCCGGTCGGGCGGCCGTCCCGCCGCGCTCTTCCGGTTCCGCACCCGGAAACTGGAGATCACCGACGCCTTCGCGGTGCTGCGCCCGCCGAGCTGACCGCGATCGCCCACGGGACGGCCGGCCTGGACAGGCCCTGTGTTAGCGTCCCGTTTGTGACGATTCGCAGCGTGGTTTTCGACGTCGGCGAGACCCTGATCGACGAGACCAGGATCTTCGGTCGCTGGGCCGACCGCCTTGGAGTCCCCCATCTGACCTTCTTCGGGACCCTCGGCGGGGTGCTCGCCGAAGGCCGCCCGATGCTCGATGCGTTCCGGCTGGTCAAACCCGGTTTCGACCTGGAGGCCGAGATCACGGCGTGGGAGCGGGACGAACCGGACTCGCTGCGCGAGAACTTCGACGCCGACGACCTCTACCCCGACGTGCGCCCCGCCCTGGAGAAGCTGCGTGCCGGGGGACTGCGCGTGCTCATCGCGGGCAACCAGCCGGTGCAGGCCGAGGCGGCGCTGCGCGCCATGGCACTTCCGGTGGAGGACGTCCACGTCTCGGCGGCGTGGGGCGTGGCCAAACCCGAGCGGGCGTTCTTCACCCGGGTGATCGAGGAGGCCGGGGTCGCCGCCGAGGAGATCCTCTACGTGGGCGACCGCATCGACAACGACGTCATCCCCGCCCGGGCGTCCGGACTGCGCACCGCCCTGCTCCGCCGCGGCCCGTGGGGCTACCTGCACGCCGAACGCCCCGAGGCCGAGCAGGCCGACGTGATCCTGACCGACCTGACCGAACTGCCCCGATGGGTGGCCGATGCCGGATGAGGCCGGTCCGCGTCGCGCCGCAGCGGCGGGGCCTCCCGCGCAGCGAGGCGGTTTGCCGGAACAGAGCCCGGGGAAAAAGCGTCGGCATGAGCGACCGGCGGCGTGCCGAGGAATCCACCCCCATACCATGATCACCTTCACCGGAGTGACCAAGCGCTACCCCGACGGCACCGTCGCCGTCGACAGCCTGGACCTCGAGATCCCCGGCGGACGCACCACCGTCCTCGTCGGCCCTTCCGGCTGCGGCAAGACCACCTCGCTGCGGATGGTCAACAGGATGGTGGAGCCCACCGCGGGAACGGTCGCCATCGACGGGGCCGACGTCCGCGAACAGGACCCGGCACTGCTGCGCCGCTCCATCGGCTACGTCATCCAGCAGGCGGGACTCTTCCCGCACCGCACCGTCGTGGACAACATCGCCACCGTGCCGCTTCTGCTCGGCTGGGGCAGGAGCCGGGCCCGGTCCAGGGCCCGCGAACTCATGGAGGTGATGGGACTCGCGTCCGAACTGGCCGGACGCTACCCGCACCAGTTGTCGGGGGGCCAGCAGCAGCGCGTGGGCGTGGCCCGGGCCCTGGCCGCCGATCCCCCCGTGCTCCTCATGGACGAACCGTTCAGCGCGGTGGACCCCGTGGTGCGCGCCGACCTCCAGGACGAACTGATCCGGTTGCAGAGCGAACTGCGCAAGACCGTCGTCTTCGTCACCCACGACATCGAGGAGGCGGTGCGGATCGGCGACGCCATCGCGGTCCTGCGCCCCGGCGGCGTGCTCGCCCAGTTCGACACGCCCGAACGGCTCCTGGCGGCACCGGCGGACACGTTCGTCGAGCGGTTCGTCGGCCGGGACCGGGGCGTGCGGCGGCTCTCCCTCCTGCCCGCACGCACCCTCCGGCTCCACCCCGAACCGGTCGTCGACGAGCACACCCCGCTCGCCCGGGCCCGCGCCCTCGCCGAGAAGCACGGCGAGCCGTGGCTGCTGGTCGTGGACGCGCACCGCCGCCCGCGCGGCTGGGCGCCGGCCGAAGCACTGGGCCACGACACCGGCGGCACGATCGGCGACCTCGACCTCGTCAGCCACGGACACGTCTTCCGCGTCGCCACCGACTCCCTGCGCGTCGCCCTGGACGCCGCCGTGCTCTCCCCGGCCGGGCGCGCCGTCGGAGTCGACACCGACGGGCGGGTCGTCGGCGTGGTCCCCCAGAGCGAACTGGGCACGGCCGTCTGGGCGGCCGGAGCCGACGCGGCGTCCGCCACCCGGATGGTGGGCGTCGATGGGTGAGCAGCCGCTGGTCCGCTGGGACTGGATCGCCGAGCACCTGGCCGACCCGATCGGCACGCGGCTGCTGGAGCACCTCCAGCTCTCCCTGGCGCCGCTCCTGATCGGACTGGTCACCGCGGTCGTCCTCGGCGTGGCCTGCGAGCGGTGGCGGTGGTGGTACCCGCCGGTCCTCGTCGGCGTCAACGTCGTGTACGCGATACCGTCCATCGCGCTGTTCTTCCTGCTGCTGCCCTACACCGGGTTCGGTCCGTGGACCGCGATCATCCCGCTGAGCCTGTACACGCTGGCGGTCCTGGTGCCCAACGTCGTGGACGGACTGCGCCAGGTGCCCGACCACGTCCGCCAGGCCGCCACGGCGATGGGCTTCTCCCCGCTGCGCCGCCTCGTCCAGGTGGAGTTCCCCGTCGCGCTGCCGGTGGTCATCGCGGGCCTGCGGGTGGCGGCCGTGTCCACCGTCAGCATGGTCAGCGTCGCCTCCCTGGTGGGGCTCGGCGGGCTCGGCCAGCTCATCCTCACCGACGGGTTCCGGCGCCAGTTCACCACCCCGATCGTCGTCGGCATCGTGCTGTCGGTCCTGCTGGCCCTCCTCCTGGACGGGCTGCTGGTGCTGGCCCAGCGGGGACTGACCCCGTGGACACGCGACCGCGGCGGCGCGGCACGGCGCGCGACCGCCCGGACGGACGGGAGGAGCCGGACGTGAACATCGCCGTCGCCCTCTGGCAGTGGTTCGGCGACCCCGCCCAGTGGACCGGCCCCTCGGGCATCCCGGCACGCCTCGCCGAACACGTCGGCTACTCCGCGCTGGCCCTGCTGCTGGCCGCCCTGATCGGCGTTCCCGTGGGGCTGCTCACCGGGCACACCGGCCGCGGCGGCTTCCTCACCGCGAGCCTGGCCAACACCGCACGCGCGCTGCCCACGATCGGCGTGCTCATGCTGGTGGTGCTCGCCACGGGGATCGGTCTGCTTCCCGTCATGGCCGCCCTGGTGGCGCTGGCCGTTCCGCCCGTCATGGTCAACACCCACGAGGGGGTGCGCGGCGTCGCACCGGAGCTGCGGGACGCCGCCCGGGGCATGGGGATGCGCGGCCGGGAGATCCTGTTCGCCCTGGAGGTGCCGGTCGCGCTGCCGCTGATCCTGCTGGGGCTGCGCACCGCGGCGGTCCAGGTGGTCTCCACGGCCACCATCGCCGCCTACGTCGGCATCGGCGGTCTGGGCCGCTACATCGTGGACGGCCAGGCCCGCAGGGAGTTCGACATGGTGCTGGGCGGCGCGGTCCTGGTCGTCGTGCTCGCGGTGGCGGTCACCGCGCTGTTCTTCCTGCTGCGCCGGATGACGGTCTCCCCAGGGCTGCGCCGTCCGTGGTCCGGCGCGGCGACGTGATCCCGTTCCCCGTCCCCCGTTCCCCGCAAGTGAGGAGAGAACATCCCATGCGAGTCTCGACGAGGTGGGCCGCGGCGGCGGCCGTACCGCTGCTGCTCCTGGTCAGCGCCTGCGGCGGCAGTGACCCCTACGCCGGAGACGACGCCGCTCCGACCGGCGGGACGGTGGTGGTCGGGTCCGCGGACTTCCCGGAGAGCATCCTGCTCGGCAACGTCTACGCCCAGGCGCTGGAGGCCGCGGGCGTGCCGGTGGAGACGCGGTTCAACATCGGCAGCCGCGAGGTCTACTACGACCAGATCGTCTCCGGAAACCTGTCGGTCCTGCCCGAGTACAACGGCGCCATCCTGTTCTACCTGGACCCCGACGCCGTCGCGGCCGACACCGAGTCCACCAACGCGGCGGTCGCCGAGGCGCTGCCCGGGGAGCTGGAGATCCTGGAGTCCTCCGAGGCGCAGAACAAGGACTCCCTGACCGTCACCGGGGACACCGCCGAGCGGTACGACCTGGCCGCCGTCGGCGACCTGGAACCGGTCGCCGAGGAGATGGTCCTGGGCGGGCCGCCCGAGTTCGGCAGCCGCGCCCAGGGGGTGCCCGGCCTCCGCGACCGCTACGGACTGGAGTTCGCGGAGTTTCGCCCCCTGGACGTCAGCATCGTCGCGCAGGCGCTCCGGGACGGCGACGTGCAGGTGGCGAACCTGTTCACCACCGATCCGGCCATCGCGGCCAACGACTTCGTGGTCCTGGAGGACACCGAGAACCTCTTCGGCTCCCAGAACGTCACCCCGCTGGTGCACAGCGCCAGCGTCGACGACACGGCGCGCGAGGCGCTCAACGCGGTCTCGGCCGAACTGACCACGCAGACCCTGCTCGAACTCAACCGGCGGATCAGCATCGACCAGGAGGACCCCGACGACGTCGCCGCCGACTGGCTGGAGTCGGTCGGCCTGGCGTGACGGAGCGGGCACCCGGGGACGGTGCGGCCGCCGGCCCCGGGCTTTCCCACCGGAAGGAAGGGAAGAGAGCAGCGAAGTATTTCCTGTGAGCGACATCGAAGAACCGCGCCCGGGCGAGGGCAACGTCACCAAGGTCAGCGTCTCCCTACCGGAGGGAACCGCGGCCGCGGTCCGCAGACGGGTGGGCGACAGGGAGCTCTCCAGTTACGTGGCGGCAGCGGTGGAGCGGGAACTGCGCCGCCAGGTGCTGGCCGACATCGTCGCCGAGTACGAGGAGGAGAACGGCCCGGTTCCGGAGGAGGCCCGTGCCACGGTCCGCTCCGCATGGGAGGACGCCGAACGGAGGCACGCCCGGTGGGCCGCAGAGCCGGGCGCGTGAGTCCGGGAACCCTCGTTCTCGACAGTCAGGCGTTCTCGCTCCTCCTCCGTGCGGACGCGAATCTCGCCGCCTACGTCGATGATGCCCGAAACCGCGACATCAGCGTCGCCACGAATTCGATGACGATCATCGAGGCGCGGGGCACTCAGCCCAGCGTCCGGTACCGGCCGCCGTAGCGGACCAGCGGGCCGTCGGCCCCTCCGGTCACCTCGGGCAGCGCCACCACGGAGGCGAGGTAGACGGTGTGGTCGCCTGCCACGACCCGCTGCGTCACCTCGCACTCCACGGCGGCGACCGCGGAGTCCAGCACGAGCGCGCCGGTGCGCTCCCCCCGGTGGTGCGGCTCCGACGCCAGCAGCAGCCGCGCGCTGGGGCGTCCCTCGGCGGCGAACCGGCCCGCGACGGCCCGGTGCCGCGCGCCCAGCACGTTCACCGCGAAGCGGCCCTGCCGGTCGATCACCTCGGCCAGGTAGCTGTCCGACGCCACGCTGACCACGACGATCGGCGGCTCCGCCGAGATCGACGCGAAGGCGCTGATCGTGCTGCCGATGTCGTCGCGGCCGTCGGCCACGGTCACCACGGTCACCCCGGTGGCGAAACGGGCCAGCGTCTCGGTGAACTCCGCGGCCGTGATCACCGGATCTCCCACGTCCCCGGCATCACCAGCGGGCCCGCCGCGGGCAGACCCAGCCGGGCCGACACCTCCGCCAGCGGCCCCCACGCGCTCAGCCGCAGCCGCGCCTGCGCCGCCTTGTCCTCGCTGGACTCGGCCGGAACCAGTCGCTCCAGCGGTCCCAGCCGGGGGAAGTGCCGCACCGGGGCGAACGGCGGCAGCGTGCCCCGGTCACGGGCCAGCCGCACCGCGGTCTCCAGGCCGCCCAGTTCGTCGACCAGACCCTTCTCCAGCGCGTCCCGACCGGTCCACACCCGGCCGCGGGCCACCTCGTGCACCTCTTCGCGGGTCATTCCCCGGCCCTCGGCGACCTTGGCGACGAAGTCGTCGTAGATGTGGTCGAGTATCGCGTTGACGCGCTCCCACTCGGTGTCGTGGAACGGGCGGTCGCTGCTGAACATGCCCGCGTGCCTGCCGCCGTCGATGGAGTCGCTGGTGATGCCCAGCCTGCCGAGCAGCCCGGACAGCACCGCCTTGCCCACGAACACGCCGATCGAGCCGGTGATCGTCCCCGGCTGGGCCACGATCACGTCGGCGCCCGCGGAGACGAAGTAGCCGCCCGAACCGGCGACCTCGCCCATCGCCACCACGACCGGGATGCCCGCCTTGCGGGTCAGGACCACCTCGCGCCAGATCACGTCGGAGGCGGTGTAGGAACCGCCGGGACTGTCCACCCGGAACACCACCGCACGCACCTGCGGGTCCTGCCGGGCCGCGCGGAACGCCGCGGCCACGGTGTCCGACCCCATCGCCGCGCCTCCGCCGAGCGGCGAGCGGCGGCTGTGCCCGGGGACGATCTGCCCCACCCCCGAGACCAGCGCCACGTAGCCGTCGCGGTGCGCGGCCGGGACCCGGTTGACCAGGGAGCGGGTCCGCTGGTAGCGGGAGACGTACTGCAGGTGTGCGGGCTCCTCGGGAGTGGACCAGCGGTCCAGCAGCTCCGCGTAGATCTCGTCCCGGTAGGCGACGCGGTCGACGAGACCGGCCTCCAGTGCCTCGGCGGCCAGGAACGGACCCCGGTCGATGAGCGAGCGCACCGTGTCCTCGGACAGGCCGCGTCCGGTGCTGACGCCCTCCACGAGCTGCTCGGTGAACGACTCGACGATCCGTCCGCTGGCCTCGCGGTGCGGTTCGGTGAAGCCGCGCTCCGTGAAGACGTTGACGGCGGTCTTGTACTCGTGCCGCGCACCGGTCTGGTACTCGACGCCGAGCTTCTCGACGGCCTCGCCGAAGAACTTGTTCTCGGCGCTCACCCCGGTGAGCCCCACCGTTCCCGACGGCAGCAGCGCGATCTCGTCGAACGCCGTGGCCAGGTAGTAGGGGATCGACCCGGGGCCGAACTCCCCGAACGACTCGCTCCACGCCACCGCGGTCCTGCCGGAGCGGCGGAACATGCCGACGGCCTGCCGTAGCTCCTGCACCTTGGCCATGCCGATCGGACGGGAGCCGATCTTGACGACCAGCCCCTTGACCCGGGGGTCGTGCGCGGCCCGCCGGATACCCTCGACGACGTCGAGCAGCCGCTGCCGCCGCATCGCCATGATCTGGCCGAGCGGATCGCCCGGCGTCTCGTCGGTGATCCCTTCGGTCAGGTCCAGTTCGAGAACCAGCGGGGCGGTGCGCCGCCGCCGGATCTTGGACACGGGGTCGAACAGCTTCGCGACATCCACCATGCCACTCAGGGTAGACGAGCCTTCCGGCCGGCCCCCCGGAGTCGGACCCGGCGGGCCGTGTGTGCGGGCCCTCACCCGTGCATGGCGCGCACCAGGGAGCCGTGGGAGTCGTCGTTGTCCAGCGACCACAGGCTCAGCCCGGCCAGTCCCAGATCCCTGGCGTAGGCGGCCTTCTGCCGGATGAGATCGGGGTCGTCGTAGCTCCAGAACTCGTTCCCGTCGTACAGCCACAGCGCCCCGTGCTCGCGGTCGCGGAACCGCCTGCCCGGACGGCGCGCCAGGGTCCTGTAGTCCTCGTCACCCACTTCCCAGGTGCCCGGAGCCAGTTCCCTGGCGCGCTGGTAGAGGCCGTTCCTGCGGTTGCGGACGCCGCGCCAGCCGCGCCCGAAGCCGGGGACGCCGATCACCAGCTTGTGCGGGGGCACCCCCGACTCCAGGTAGTTGACGACTCCGGTGTCCAGGCTGAGCCTCCTCGGTGAGGGATCGTCGCGGGGGGTGTACAACTGCGACGCGTGGTTGGTGGTCAGGTCCCAGTCGCCGCTGAAGTCGTAGCCCTGCACGATGCCGAAGTCCAGGTAGTCGAACAGCTCCGGTTCGAATCCCGCGTCGATGCGCTCGGCGTCGGCGGGCAGGTAGGCGCTGATCTCCACCCGACGGCCGGTCCGCCGGGTGAAGTCGTCCAGTTGGCGGCGGGTCTCGGCCAGCAGCAGCGTGTAGTTGCGCCGGTCCTCGGGGCGGACCACGTTGTGCGCGTGGCCGTTGGATCCGGGCCACTCCCAGTCGAAGTCGACGTAGTCGAAGATGCCCGCGGCGGTCCCCGGGCCGCCCTGCGGTTCCCCCGGCAGCACCGGGAGGTTGCCGTCGAAGTAGAGGGAGACCAGCGAGGCGGCGAAGGCCGCACGCGACTCGGGGGTGAGCGCGGAGTTGGACAGGTACCGGGACGCGTTCCAGCCGCCGAAGGAGATGCCGACCCTGAGGTGCCGGTGCCGCTTCTTCAGTTTCCGCAGTTGGTTGAAGTTTCCGGCCAGCGGCTGTTCATAGGAGTCGCCCTTGCCGTCTACGCTTTCCGAAGTGCTGAACCGACACTGGTAGTCCGCCCAGGCGTCCCCGGTCGCCTCGTCGGTCATGACGCAGACGCCGCTCTCGTCCAACTCGCCGAAGGCGTAGGTGAGGTGGGTGAGCTTGGCCGCCTGTCCGCTGGAGTGGACGTCACGGAGAAGATAGTGACGGTCATAGATGCCCCACTGGGGGAAGTAACCGATGATGCGCACCAGGGGTCCTCTCGCGTGTGGGCGGTCGGTGTCACAGAGTGTGGCGCAGAACGCCAGATTCGCCCGCTATCGTCGTTGAGGTCAAGCGTGTAGAGAAGGGAATCGCATGTCCGGCATCCCCAGCCGAGCGCGGTTCGAGGCTCCGCGGAGACGTCCGTCCGTCCGTGCGGCGGCGGCCCTGGCTGTCGCGTCACTGGCCGTGACCGGCTGCGGAGGCGACTCCGGTTCGGCCTCGACGGAGCTTCCCCCCGTTCCCGAACCCGAAGCCACGTACGGCGGTGTCCTCGCGGCCGCCGAGGCTCCCGCACCCGGGGGCTTCACCCCCCTCAACATCGAGGGCGTCAAGATCAACGCGCCCGAGGGGTGGGAGGTCGACCAGGGGGACGGAGTGCTGTGCATGCGCCCTCCCGGCCAGTCCGCGTGCGGCTACGGCGCGATCGAGGTGCGCCCCAAGGCCGCCGAGCGGCACCCCGAGAACTGGCCCAAGAAGGACAGCGACTTCCACAAGGACGACGGCTGGGCGGCGGACCCCACCGCCTGCCGCAGCCTGAGCACCGCCGAGGCCGGAGACGTCGGGATCAGGGAGTCGAAGCTGCACCTGGTCGGCGACGGACTGACCACACACGCCGACGGCCTCAAGTCACACTACTCCACATGGCAGGTGACCTGCGAGAACGACGACGTCTTCGAGGTGCGGATGTGGTTTTTGCCGGAGAGTGACGTGCTGGTCTACGCCTGGTCGGTGGACCAGCGCTACGACAGCCTCTACCTCACGGTCGCCGAGTCGATGGACGTCACGGAGTACAAGCAGCGCAACAGCGAGCAGGAACAGGAAGACGACGACAACGGCGGCGGCAACGGCAACCGGGGCGGCGGCAACGGCAACGGCAACAACAACCGGGACGACGACTAGCGCGTGACAGGCGCCCGGAGGGTTTCCGGGGCCCTCGGCCCGAGGCGCCCGGAACACCAGCCCGGGGAAGACGGGACATCGTCCGGGAGCGCTCGGCTCCAGGGGCCTCTCGACACGGTCCCGCCCTCCCCGGGGCCGGGCGCTTGACTCACTCCCCGTCGAACACCAGCCAGGACGCGCCCAGCGGCGGGTAGGTCACCAGGGCCGAGGCGGGCTGGCCGTTCCACGGGACGTCCTCGGTGGCCTCGATGATCCCCGGTTGGGAGACGCCGCTGCCGCCGTAGAGCGCGGCGTCGGTGTTGAGGATCTCACGCCACCGGCCGGCGCGGGGCAGTCCGACCCGGCGCTCCGGATACGGGCCGCCGCTGAAGTTCACCAGGCAGGCCAGCACCGAACCGTCGTCCCCCCACCGCAGGAACGACAGCGTGTTGCCGCCCGCGTCGCCGCCGTCCAGCCAGGTGAAGCCGTCGGGAACGGTGTCCTGGGTCCACAGCGCCGGAGTGTCCCGGTAGGTCCGGTTGAGGTCGGTCACCAGGCGGCGCACCCCCGAGTGGTGCGGATACCGCAGCAGCCACCACTGCACCCCGGCGTCGTGCGACCACTCGTCGCCCTGGGCGATCTCGTCGCCCATGAACAGCAGTTGCTTGCCCGGGTGCGCCCACATGTAGGCCAGCAGCGCCCGCAGGTTGGCGCAGCGCTGCCACTCGTCCCCGGGCATCTTGTACAGCAGCGAGCCCTTGCCGTGCACCACCTCGTCGTGGGAGAGCGGCAGCACGTAGTTCTCGCTGTGGGCGTACACCAGCGAGAAGGTGATCTCGTTGTGGTGGTACTGGCGGTGCACCGGGTCGTGTCGCAGGTAGGACAGGGTGTCGTGCATCCAGCCCATGTTCCACTTGAAGCCGAAGCCGAGTCCTCCGGTGTCGGTGGGACGGGTCACCCCGGGCCAGGCCGTCGACTCCTCGGCGATCATGGTGATCCCCGGGTTGCGGCGGTAGGCGGTGGCGTTCAACTCCTTGAGGAAGTCGATGGCCTCCAGGTTCTCCCTGCCGCCGTACGCGTTGGGCTCCCACTGCCCCGGCTCGCGGGAGTAGTCCAGGTAGATCATCGAGGCCACGGCGTCCACCCGCAGCCCGTCGATGTGGAACTCCTCCAGCCAGAACAGCGCGTTGGCGATCAGGAAGTTGCGCACCTCGGTGCGGCCGTAGTTGAAGATGAGCGTGCCCCAGTCGGGGTGCTCGCCGCGCCGCGGGTCGGGGTGCTCGTACAGCGCGGTGCCGTCGAAACGGGCCAGCGCCCACTCGTTCTTGGGGAAGTGCGCGGGTACCCAGTCCAGCAGCACCCCGATTCCCGCCTGGTGCAGCCGGTCCACCAGGTGTCGGAAGTCGTCGGGGGAGCCGAACCGGGAGCTGGGCGCGTAGTAGGAGGTGACCTGGTAGCCCCACGACCCGCCGAACGGGTGCTCGGCGACGGGCAGGAACTCCACGTGCGTGAACCCCGTCTCGCTGACGTAGTCCACGAGCTGGTCGGCCAGTTCCCGGTAGGACAGACCGGGCCGCCACGAGCCGAGGTGCACCTCGTAGACGCTCATCGGCTGCCGGGTGGGGTCGGCGATCTTGCGTTCGGCGAGCCAGGTGTCGTCGTGCCACTCGTGGCGGGAGGTGAACACCACCGACGCGGTCTCCGGAGGCACCTGGGCGGCGAACGCCATCGGGTCGGCCTTCTCCCGCCACACGCCGTCGGCGCCCAGTACCTGGTACTTGTACCGGGTGCCGTCCCCGACCCCGGGAACGAACAGTTCCCACACGCCGCAGGAGCCCAGCGAACGCATCGGATGCCCGGTGCCGTCCCAGTGGTTGAAGTCCCCGATGACGCGCACCCCGCGGGCGTTGGGCGCCCACACCGCGAACACGGTTCCGGTGACCTCGCCCATCACCGAGGCGAAGCGTCTGGTGCGCGCCCCCAACGCCCGCCACATCTCCTCGTGGCGCCCCTCGCAGAGGAGGTGGATGTCCAGGTCGCCCAGGGCGGGCATGTGCCGGTAGGGGTCGTCGACAACGATCTCCTCGCCGTCGGCGGAGTAGCGCACCGCCAGCCGGTAGTCGGGGATCTGCGTTCCCGGTACGGTTCCGGCGAACACGCCGTTGTGCAGGTGGGGAAGTTCGACCCGGCTGCCGTCCGCCAGCAGGGCGTGTACCGACCAGGCAAGGGGGCGCAGGGCGCGTACGGTGATCCCGTCCGGGCCCGGGTGGGCACCCAGCAGCCCGTGCGGATTGTGGTGGTGTCCGGCCACCAGGCGGTCGATCTCGGCGAAGAGTGCGTCGGTCATGGCTATCCGTAATGGTCGAAGGTGTGGGAGAGCTGGGCCGAAGCCCCGGGGGAGCGGGCTGACCGGATCGGGTGAGGTGGAGTCACCCGGTCAGCGCCATGATCGAGTCCAGTGGGATGCTGATCCAGTGCGGACGGTGGCGAGCCTCGTACATCACCTCGTAGACCGCCTTGTCGTACTCGAACGCGCGCAGCACCATCTGGTGCTTCTCGGGGTCGACCCCGCCGCCGAAGGCGTAGCCCTCGCAGAACGCCTCGCGGTTGCGCTGGGCCCACGCCCGTGCCGTCGCCACCAGTGCGGAGTTGTCGGTGCGTCCCACGAGCTGGTACCGGGCGGCGTAGTCGAACGAGCGCAGCATGCCCGCCACGTCCCGCAGCGGACTGGACAGCTTCTGCCGCTCGCGGACCGGCACCGCGGGTTCCCCCTCGAAGTCCAGCAGCACCCACCCGGAGTCGGTGCGCACCACCTGCCCCAGGTGGTAGTCCCCGTGCACCCGCTGCACCGGAAGGTCGGCGTCCATGTTGCCCAGCGCCTCGAACGCCGCGTACAGCGTCCGCGCGTGGGAGGCCAGCTCCGGTACCTCGGCCACCGCCACGTGCAGCCGCGCGGCCATGTCGTCCGCCAGCCGTGCCTGGGCCTCGGGACTGAGCACGTCCGTGGGCAGCACCCGGGCCAGGTCCCGGTGGACCGCGGCGGTGGCCGCGCCCAGCCGATGGGCCTCCCCGGCGAAGTCGCCGCCCGCCTCACCGGGCAGCAGGTCCGGCGAGGCGTACAGGTCGCGCACGCTGGTGGCGGCCAGCACCCAGCCGTCGGTGGCGCTGCGCAGGTACTGCTGGAGCATCGCCAGCGTGGTCGGCGTGGTCCGACCGGTCTCCGGATCGACCACGTCGGTCTCGATCCAGCCATGGGGGCGGGCGATGTACTCCGACCCGACCCGGGCCAGCGCCGAGGTCAGCTCCAGGTCGGGATTGCGTCCCGGCCACAGCCGCCGGAACGTCTTGAGCACGTACTCCTCCCCGTAGACCAGGGTGGTGTTGGACTGCTCGCCGGTCAGCACCAGACTGCGCAGTCCGGTGTGCACCGTGCTGCCGGGCGCGCTGCGGAACCGCACCGCACCGTCGTCGCGGTCCTCGGCGATCGCGTCCAGCAGGTACGCCGTCATGCTCGCGTCGTGCGTGGCGTCGTAGACCACCACGGACGGCAGGTCGCGCAGGTCGGCAGGGGAGTCGCACACGCCGATGACGGCGTGTGCGAGTTCGTCCGCGATCGCGTCGGGAGCTCTCAACCCGAGAAGCACCTGATAGCGGTCGGTTCTGCCGTTCTGGGCGACCGCCACCACCAGTATCCGCAGTCCTGGCACGCCGGGGACCAGGACATGGGTGGCCTCGATCCGCAGGGCGTCGACGGCCACCCCCTTGCCCGCGAACCAGCGCTGTGTCGGGATCCAGGTGGTCAGTAGCTCCTCAAGCCGAGTCATGGTAAAGAGATCCGTTCTCCTCAGGACCGTTGGACCGTGGCGGGCGCCGCGTCGCCGGCGGCGCCGACCTCCGGAAGGACGGCCGTGATGGCGGTCACGGGACTGACCAGGGGCTGCTCCTCCGGAACCGGCGGAAGCTGGAACCAGTAGAAGCCGTGTCCGGGAAGAGTCAGCAGGTAGGGCAGTTCCCCGATCGGCGGGAAATGCACTCCCCCGGTGCACTCGATCGGAGTGACCCCCTCGAAGCGGCGGAGGTCCAACTCGACCGGCTGGGGGAAACGGGACAGGTTGTTGACGCACAGCATCCGGTCGTCGCCGTACTCGCGGACGAACGCCAGCACACTGGGGTTGCTCGCGTGCAACTCGGTGAACTGGCCGGTGCCGAAGACCGGGTGCCGCTTGCGGATCTGGATCATCTTGCGGGTCCAGTGCAGCAGCGAACTGGGGTTGTCGCGCTGGGCCTCGACGTTGATCGCCTGGTAGCCGTAGATCGGGTCCATGATCAGCGGCAGGTACAGGCGGCCGGGGTCGCAGCGGGAGAACCCGGCGTTGCGGTCGGGCGTCCACTGCATGGGCGTGCGCACGCTGTCGCGGTCGCCCAGCCAGATGTTGTCGCCCATGCCGATCTCGTCGCCGTAGTACAGCACCGGGGAGCCGGGCAGGGACAGCAGCAGCGCGGTGAACAGCTTGATCTGGTTCGGGTCGTTCTCCAGCAGGGGGGCCAGGCGGCGGCGGATGCCCACGTTGGCGCGCATCCGCGGGTCCTTGGCGTACTCGGCGTACATGTAGTCGCGCTCTTCGTCGTTGACCATCTCCAGCGTCAGCTCGTCGTGGTTGCGCAGGAAGATCGCCCACTGGCAGTTGCGCGGGATGCGCGGGGTCTGCGCGAGGATCTCGGAGATGGGGTAGCGCTGTTCCCGGCGCACCGCCATGAACATGCGCGGCATCAGCGGGAAGTGGAAGTTCATGTGGCACTCGTCGCCACCGGACTCGAAGTCGCCGAAGTAGTCGACGACGTCGGCGGGCCACTGGTTGGCCTCGCTCAGCAGCACCCGGTCGGGGTAGAGGCGGTCCACCTCGGCGCGGACGCGCTTGAGGAACTCGTGGGTCTCCTTGAGGTTCTCGCAGTTGGTGCCCTCGCGCTCGTACAGGTACGGCACGGCGTCCAGGCGGAATCCGTCGATGCCGAGGTCGAGCCAGAAGCGCAGTACCTCCAGGATGGCCTCCTGCACCGCCGGGTTCTCGAAGTTGAGGTCCGGCTGGTGGGAGAAGAACCGGTGCCAGTAGTACTGTCCGCGCACCTCGTCGTAGGTCCAGTTGGACTGCTCGGTGTCGACGAAGATGATGCGCGCGTCGGCGTAGCGTTCGGTGGTGTCGGACCAGACGTAGAAGTCGCCGTAGGGGCCGTCGGGGTCCTCCCGGGATGCCCTGAACCAGGGGTGCTGGTCGCTGGTGTGGTTCATGACCAGGTCGGTGATGACCCGGATGCCGCGTTCGTGCGCCTTCTCCACCAGTTCGATGAAGTCGGCGATCTGCCCGAACTCGGGCAGGATCTTCATGTAGTCGGAGATGTCGTAGCCGCCGTCGCGCAGCGGCGACTCGTAGATCGGCAGCAGCCACAGGCAGTCGATGCCCAGCCACTGGAGGTAGTCGAGCTTCTCGATCAGACCGCGCAGGTCGCCGGTGCCGTCTCCGTTGGAGTCGTAGAAGCCGCGGACCAGGACCTCGTAGAAGACCGCGTGCTTGTACCAGTAGGGATCGCGCGGCTTCTCGTGGGTGAACGTGTCGGGCACGGACACAAGGGGTGTGCGGCTGGTGCCGGGAACCGGCTCGGGTGTGGTCATCGACTTCTCCACCTGTGTTGGCTGTCCACTGCGTTCCCACAGGGCCCCGGGTGCGGGCGTGATCAGTCCGGGGCCCCTACGGCAGAGGTGACTGTGAATACGTGAGCGGTCTGGACGTGTGGGTCGAGGCGGACATAGTTGGCCCCTACCCAGTAATATGAGTGGCCCGACAACTGGTCGGTGACCGTGATGTGGTCGTCGGGTGCGAAGCCGAGTGCGGGCATGTCGAGCCATACGGTCGCTTCGCGCGTGTGGTGCGGGTCGAGATTGGCGACGACCAGGATGATGTCGTCGGGACCCCCGTCGGCGGAGGCCAGCCGCTTCGAGTAGCAGATGATCTCGGGCTGGTCGACGTGGTGGAACCGCAGGTTGCGCAGTTCTTGCAGCGCCGGGTGGCTTCGCCGCAGGTAGTTTAGCTTGCGGATCAGCGGGGTGATGGTTGTTCCGGCCGCCTCGGCCGCGTCCCAGTCGCGCGGCCGGTACTGGTACTTCTCCGAGTCCAGGTACTCCTCGCTGCCCGGCTTCAGCGCCTGGTTCTCGCACAGCTCGTAGCCGGAGTACATGCCCCAGGTCGGGGAGAGCGTGGCGGCCAGGATCGCCCGCACCTCGAACGCCGGACGCCCTCCGTGCTGCAGGTAGGCGTGCAGGATGTCGGGGGTGTTGACGAAGAAGTTGGGGCGCATGTACGCGGCGGCGTCGCCGGTGAGTTCGGTGAGGTACTCCTCCAGTTCCTCCTTGGTGTTGCGCCAGGTGAAGTAGGTGTAGGACTGGTGGAACCCGATCCGGGCCAGGGTGTGCATCATCGCGGGCCGGGTGAAGGCCTCGGCGAGGAAGATCACGTCGGGGTCGGTCTCGGCGATGTCGGCCAGCAGCCGCTCCCAGAACGCCACCGGCTTGGTGTGCGGATTGTCCACGCGGAAGACGCGCACGCCGTGGGACATCCAGTGCCGTACGATCCGGCGCACCTCGGCGAAGATGCCCTCGGGGTCCTTGTCGAAGTTGAGCGGGTAGATGTCCTGGTACTTCTTGGGCGGGTTCTCCGCGTAGGCGATAGAGCCGTCGGCGCGGATCGTGAACCACTCGGGGTGCTCCTTGACCCACGGGTGGTCGGGGGAGCACTGGAGGGCCAGGTCCATGGCGATCTCCAGGCCGAGTTCGCGGGCGCGGGCCACGAAGGCGTCGAAGTCCTCGATGGTGCCCAGGTCGGGGTGGATCGCGTCGTGGCCGCCCTCGTAGGAGCCGATCGCCCACACCGACCCGGGGTCGCCGGGCTGGGAGAGGGGCGTGTTGTTGCGCCCCTTGCGGAAGGAGTGGCCCACCGGGTGGACGGGCGGCAGGTAGACGACGTCGAAGCCCATGTCGGCGATGGCGGGAAGACGTCTGGCGGCGGTGGCGAACGTTCCGGAGCGGGGTTCGCCGTCCTCGGTGTCGAGCACCGCGCCCTCGGAGCGAGGGAAGAACTCGTACCAGGAGCCGAACAGCGCGCGGCGGCGGCTGACCACCACGGGGAAGCGTCTGGACCGGGTGACGAGTTCACGCAGCGGGCGCTCGGCCAGCTCGTCCAGGACGAGGTCGGAGACGGCGAGCGCCAGTCGTTCGTGGGCGGGGCGGGACTCGTCCCGCATGGCGGCGGCGACCTCGGCGACCGCGGGGCGGCGCGGGACGCGTCGGGCGACGCGGTCGAGCAGGCGGGCGCCCTCCTCCAGCATCAGGTCGACGTCCTGGCCGAGCGGGATCTTGATCTCGGCGTCGTGGCGCCAGGTCGCGTACGGGTCGCTCCACGCCTCGATGGCGAAGGACCAGCACCCCTCGGAGGTGACGGTGACCTCGGCTCCGTAGCGGTCGGTGCCCGGGGTGAGTTCGCGGAGTGGGACGAGGGGCTGGCGGCGGCCCTCGGGAGTGTAGAGGACCACGCCTACGCCGAGCGCCTCGTGCCCTTCACGGAACACGGTCGCGCGCACGGGGAAGGTCTCGCCGACGACGGCCTTGGCGGTCCCGGCTTCGACCACGGGCGAGACGTCAAGAATGGGAAATCGTCCGATCACGGGTGCACCATCGAGATGTTGAGGTGTGGGCGGTTTGGTGGGTTCTGGTGGATTTGAGGGCGGATGATGGAGTTTGGGCGCGGCAAATAGCCCGAAAGGTCACCTGTGTGGGTTTTCGGGATGGAGTGGTTGGGTCGTTCCTGTGTCTATCGTCAGGCCGGATTCCCCGCTCTCCGACAGTCCGAAGGGATTTATTTTTGTGAGACTAGTCACAGATTCGCCGGCTGTCCAAGAGGAACACCCGGAGGTTCGGGAAACCGGAAAGGCGGACGGAGGGCGGACCCGCTCCGGCGGCTCCGGCGCCTCTCCCACCTGCGGACTCCCTGTCCTCTTCATGTAAACAACGCGAAACACGGGAGAATTCTCCGTGACACAGGGCGGGGTTAGCATCGCCGCGCCCGCTGTTTCCGCCGCGAGGGTCAAGAGTTTTTCCGGAAAGAGTAAAACTTTTACAAAAACGCCCTCGCCGCGAATGATCCCCGACCGCCGGGGGATGATTCGCCGACATTCGGGACGGGGCGGCGTGGAAGGCTCGCATGCGGCCGGTCTGTTGGTTAGCCTCCCGTTTGTGAAGGCCATTCGTAGGTTCACCGTCCGCACCGTTCTGCCCGACGAGCTGGCTTCCCTGGGCAGGCTCGCCGCCAACCTGCGCTGGGCGTGGCACGCTCCCACACGCGCGGTGTTCGCCGCGGTCGACCCCCAGACCTGGGAGTCCGTGGGCCGCGACCCGGCCCGGCTGCTCGGCGAGGTCCGCCCCGAACGACTCCGTGAGCTCTCCCGTGACGCGGAGTTCCGCGCCCGACTCGACGAGGCCGCCGCCAACCTCGACCGCTACCTCGACTCCCCGCTGTGGTACCAGCGGTTCGCGGAGGGGGCCGAGACCGCGCCTCCCTCGGCGATCGCCTACTTCTCCGCCGAGTACGGCCTGGACGCCGCGCTGCCGCAGTACTCCGGCGGACTGGGCATCCTCGCCGGAGACCACCTCAAAAGCGCCAGCGACCTGGGGGTCCCCGTCATCGGCGTGGGACTGCTGTACCGGCACGGCTACTTCTCCCAGTCGCTGTCGTCCGAGGGATGGCAACTGGAGCGCTACCCCGAGATCGACCCGCGCGGCCTGCCCATGACCCGCCTGGAGGACGACGGGAGCCCGGTCTGCGTCACCGTCGCCCTGCCCGACGACCGGCTCCTGACCGCGCACGTGTGGGTGGTGCGCGTGGGCCGGGTGCCGCTGCTGCTGCTGGACGCCTGCCAGGAGGACAACGACCCCGAGCTGCGCGACGTCACCGACCGTCTCTACGGCGGCGGCAACGAGCAGCGACTGCGCCAGGAACTACTGCTGGGCATCGGCGGGGTGCGGGCGGTGCGCGCCTACTGCGCCCGCACCGGCCACCCCGTGCCCGAGGTCTTCCACATGAACGAGGGGCACGCCGGGTTCCTGGGCCTGGAGCGGCTGCGCGAGTACATCGAGACCGTCGGCCTCGACTTCGACGAGGCCCTGGAGGCCACCCGGGCGGGCACGGTGTTCACCACCCACACGCCGGTGCCCGCCGGAATCGACCGGTTCCCCCGGGACCTGGTGGAGCGCCACTTCAGCGGCCCGGTCGCCCTGCCCGGGCTGCCCGTCGAGCGGGTCATGGCACTGGGAGCCGAGACCTACCCGGGCGGCGACCCGGACGTGTTCAACATGGCCGTGATGGGCATGCGGCTCGCCCAGCGGGTCAACGGGGTCAGCCGCCTGCACGGCGCGGTCAGCCGAGAGATGTTCGGCGGGCTGTGGCCGGGCTTCGACGTCGACGAGGTCCCCATCACCTCGGTCACCAACGGCGTGCACGCGGCCACCTGGGTGTCGGAGGAGGGGATGGAGACGGCCCGGTCCCTGGTCGCCGACCCCGAGGAGTTCGACACGCCCCGCGGCTGGGAGCGGATCGTCGACAAGGGCGAGGACGAACTGTGGCGGATGCGCTGCCGGTTGCGCGAACGCCTGGTCGCCGAGGTCCGTGCGCGGCTGCGCGTCTCGTGGCGGCAGCGCGGGGCCACCGAGGCCGAACTCGCCTGGATCGACGACGCGCTCGACCCCGACGTCCTCACCGTCGGCTTCGCCCGCCGGGTGCCCTCCTACAAGCGGCTCACCCTGATGCTGCGGGACCGGGAGCGCCTCGCCGCGCTGCTGCGCCACCCCGAGCGGCCCGTCCAGATCGTCATCGCGGGCAAGGCGCACCCCGCGGACGAGGGCGGCAAGCGGCTCATCCAGGAGATCGTGCGCTTCGGCGACGACCCCCGGGTGCGGGACCGCATCGTCTTCCTGCCCGACTACGACATGGCGCTGGCGGCCGCGCTGGTGCGCGGTTGCGAC
The DNA here is from genome assembly GCF_003574835.2 of Thermobifida halotolerans. NCBI lineage: Bacteria > Bacillati > Actinomycetota > Actinomycetes > Streptosporangiales > Nocardiopsidaceae > Thermobifida > Thermobifida halotolerans. The sequence goes on from NZ_CP063196.1 coordinate 5,408,180, forward strand.
GTGTGGCTGAACAACCCGCTGCGCCCGCTGGAGGCGTGCGGCACCTCCGGTATGAAGTCCGCGCTCAACGGCGGCCTCAACCTGTCGGTCCGCGACGGCTGGTGGGACGAGTGGTTCGACGGCTCCAACGGCTGGGCGATCCCCACCGCCGACGGCGTGAGCGACCCCGACCGGCGGGACGACATCGAGGCCGCGGCACTGTACGACCTGTTCGAGGAGCAGGTCGCGCCGCTGTTCTACGACCGGGACGAGGCCGGACTGCCCAAGCGGTGGCTGGAGATGGTCAAGCACACCCTGGTCTCGCTGGGGCCCAAGGTGCTGGCCACCCGCATGGTCCGCGAGTACGTGGAGCGCCTCTACCAGCCCGCCGCGGTCTCCTCCCGGCGGCTCGTCGCCGACGGGCAGCGCGGCGCCCGCGAGCTGGCGGCCTGGAAGCGGCGGGTCCTGCACGCCTGGCCGGGGGTGCGCATCGAGCACGTCGAGGTGGCCGGCAAGGACGGACCGCCGCAGCTCGACGGAGAGCTCGTGGTGCGGGCCACCCTCGTGCTGGGCGGGATCGACCCCGAGGACCTGAGCGTGGAGGTGGCCCTGGGCCGCGTCGACGAGGCCGACGAACTGGTGGAGCCGTCCTTCACCGAACTGACGCCCCTGGAGGACCGGGACGTCGCGCCACCCCTGGTGCGCTTCGCCGGGACGGTCCCGCTGGACCGCGCGGGCGCGTGCGGCTACACGGTCCGGGTGCGGCCCAGGCACCCGCTGCTGACCCATCCGGCCGAGATGGGCGTGGCCGTGGTCCCCGAGCCCGCCACCGGGATCGGCGGTCTGGTGCTGCGCTGATCCGCCCGGCCCGCCCGGCCCGCCCGGCCCGCGCGGGCCGGGCTCAGCAGCGCCTGGACGGGCGGGGGTGCGCGCCGAGCAGTCGGCCAGCCATGTCGCTGGGGGCGGCGACCTCGTCGGAGGCCAGGGGGCGGAGAAGCGCTGCTCGGCGTCGTCGTGCGTCCCCTCGAACAGACCGTCGCCGACACCGCGGCCTGGTACCGCGCCCACGGCCGCCCTTCCCGGCCACCGGCCGCTGACCCGTCTTCCGCCCCGAGAGGAACCGCGACCCCACCCGCCCCGAACGCCACACCGCCGCGGCGGCCCGGACCGGGAAACGGCCGGGGCGGCTTGACCCGCGGCGCGGGCGTACGGCCATAATGATGGGGACAACCGAACGACAGGGGAGCGCCTCAGCGCTGAGAGTGCGGCACAGCCGCAGACCCTTACACACCTGATCTGGGTAATGCCAGCGAAGGAAGTCGTGGGAACCGCCACCGGTGGCGTGCTCTCGCGCACCGGTGCTCCCGGTGCGCACCACCCACACCGCCGGTGTGCGCTCTTGGCCGCAGAGCCCTCCGTCATGCGCGAAGGGACGACGACCATGACCACCCCGGCCGACCCCCAGTCCGGGCGAGACCTCAAGACCCTGCTGAACTGGCGCACCGTGGACATCGTGGTGGCCGCCGTCATCGGCGTCGCCGTCGGCATCGTGTTCTGGCTGTGGAGCGCGCTGTGGAGCGCCACCACCGGCCTGTTCGCCTTCTTCCCGCCCGCCCAGGCCGTCCTCTACGGCATGTGGATGGTGCCCGGAGTCCTCGGCGGGCTCATCATCCGCAAACCCGGTGCCGCCCTGCTGACCTCCCTGGCGGCGGCCTCCCTGGAGATGGTCCTGGGCACCGCGTGGGGAACGGCCGTGCTGGTCTCCGGTGCCCTCCAGGGACTGCTGAGCGAACTGGCCTTCCTCGCCCTCGGCTACCGCCGCTGGGGCATGGGCGCGGCCGTCCTGGCGGGAGTCGCCGGGGGAATCTCCCCGGCCATCCGGGACAACATCACCTCCCACATCACCTGGCCGCTGTCCCACCAGATCGCCTACGGGGTGATCGTGCTGATCAGCGCGGGCGTCATCGCGGGAATGGGCTCCCGGGTCCTCACCACGCGCCTGGCCGCGGCCGGGGCGCTGGCCCCCTTCCCCTCCGCGCGGGGATGACCCGGTGTCCGCCGCGAACCGCGACGGCGGCCCCGGCGCGCGCGTCGAACTCTCCGGCTGGGGCTGGAAGCACGCCGGGCGCGCCGAGTACACGCTGCGCGATGTCGACCTGGTGATCGAGCCGGGCGAGCGCGTCCTGCTGCTGGGCGCGTCCGGCGCGGGCAAGAGCACCCTGCTGCACGCGCTCGCCGGACTCGCCGGACCCGACGGCGCCATCAACGGGGAACAGGAGGGCCGCCTGCTCGTCGACGGGGAGCCGGCGGCCCGGCGGCGCGGCGCGATCGGCCTGGTGGCCCAGGACCCCGAAAGCCAACTGGTGATGGCCCGCGCCGGGGACGACGTCGCGTTCGGACCCGAGAACCTGGGTGTGCCCCGCGCGGAGATCTGGGCGCGCGTGGACGAGGCGCTCGCACGCGTCGGCTTCCCCTACGGGCGGGCGCACTCCACGGCGGCGCTGTCCGGCGGCGAGAAGCAGCGGCTGGTCATCGCCGGAGTACTCGCCATGCGGCCCCGGATGCTGCTGCTGGACGAACCCACCGCCAACCTCGACCCGGCGGGCGCGCGCCTGGTCCGCGACGTCCTCGCCCGACTGCTGGACGACACCGAGGCCACCCTGGTGCTGGTCGAGCACCGCGTCGCCGACGTGGTGGACCTGGTGGACCGGGTCGTGGTCGTGGAACCGGGCGGCGGGGTCGTCGCCGACGGCGAGCCGCGCGCCGTCTTCGCCGAGCACGGCCGCTCCCTCGCCGCGGGCGGGGTGTGGGTGCCCGGTCTCGACCCCGTGCCCCGCACGTGGGCCGCCCCCGGCGGCCCCGCGCTCGTCGAGGCCGTGGACTGCTCACTGCACACCCCCGGCGGGCCGGGCCTGGGCCGCTTCCGGCGGTCCAGGCCAGTCCTGCACGACGTGAACGTCACGGTCGACGCGGGCACCGCCACCGCCCTGACCGGGGCCAACGGCGCCGGAAAGTCCACGCTGCTGACGGCGCTGGCCGGACTGGGCCGACCGCGGGCGGGCCGGGTGCTGCCGCGCGGCCCGCTCGCCGACGCCGACCCGAGGCCGCTGGCGAAGTGGCCCGCGCGCCGCCTCGCCCGGCACGTCGGCACGGTGTTCCAGCACGCCGAGGACCAGTTCGTCACCGCCACCGTGTACGACGAACTGCGGTTCGCGCCGCTGCGCGCCGGAACGGGCGAGTCCGAGACCGCCGCGTGGGTGGACGAACTGCTGGACCGGCTGCGGCTCACCCGGCTCGCCGACAAGCACCCCTACACCCTGTCCGGCGGGGAGAAGCGGCGGCTGTCGGTGGCCACCGCGCTCAGCTCCGGCCCCGCGCACGCACCCGACGCGCTGGTCCTGGACGAACCCACCTTCGGCCAGGACACCCGGACGTGGCTGGAGCTCGTGGAACTCCTGGACGGCCTGCGCTCCCAGGGGCGGGCGATCGTCATGGCCACCCACGACACGCTGCTGCTGCGCCACCTCACCGACGTCGAACTGCGGGTGGCCGACGGCTCGGTCACCCCCGTCGCACGCACCGGAACGGATGTGGGCCGATGAACCCCGTGCCCCCGGTCGGCCAGGTCGACCGGACCGGGCGGACCGACGAGCAGGCTTTCCGGCGGCCGGTGGGCGTGCGTTCCTGGCTGCTCGGCGTCAACCCGGCGGCCAAGCTGATCGCGGCGCTGGTCATCTCCTTCGGGCTCATCCCCGCGGTGGACCCGGTGACCGGCGGCGTGGTGCTGGCAGTGACGGCGGCACTGGTCCCGTTCAGCGGCATCAACCGGACGACCCTGCTGGTCCTGAGTGTCCCGTTCCTGCTCATGGGCGCCTCCACCGGGCTGGTGAACCTCCTGTACGGGGAGGAGGGGGCCTCGGGAGCGCTCGGCGCGGCGGTCCGGCTGCTGGCCATCGCCCTGCCCGGCCTCCTGGCCGGGGCCAGCAGCGACCCCACCGACCTGGCCGACGCCCTCGTGCAGCGGCTCAGGGTGCCGGAGCGGCCCGCCATGGGTGTGCTCGCCGCGCTGCGGCTGGTGCCGCTGCTGGCCGACCAGTGGCGCACCATCACGCTGGCCCGCCGGGCGCGCGGCCTGGAGGCCGGACGCAGTCCCGCGGCCGCGCTGTCGATCTTCTTCGGGCGGGTGTTCGCGCTGCTGGTCCGGGCCATCCGGACCGGGACCCTGCTGGCGACGGCGATGGACGCCCGGGCGTTCGGGACGGGGCCGCGGTCGCACGCGCGGACCAGCCGGTGGCGGGTGGCCGACAGCCTGCTCGTCGTCTCCAGCGTGCTGCTGCTCGGCGCCGCCTACACGGTCTCGGCCCGTCTGGGCACGCTGAGCCTGCTGTTCGGCTGAGGAGGGGAGCGGGAGAAGAGGGGACGCCCCCGGGGTCACCGGACCGGGGGCGTCCCCTCACCGTCCGATCCTGCCCGCGCCGTCCGGCCCCGGACGGCGGCCACGCCCGCGGGTGACCGTTTCGAAAGACAGATCGGGGCAACCGTTGACGTTCGGGCGGTGGAGGCACTTCCCCGGAGGACTCTCCCGAAGACGACGGTCGGTCCGCGGCTCCGGCCGCTGCGGGCGGGGCGCCGCGTCGGCCGCAGCGGCCGGGGTGATAGGGAGAAGGGGAAGACTCGGTCAACCCAGGCAACGCGGGGAAGCACGGGAGAGGTGTTGGTATGGGCGAGTTCGTGCGTGTGGAGGCCGACCCCGATCACCCGGCGGTCGCCGTGATCAGACTCGACCGGCCCAGGATGAACGCGCTCAACAGCCGGGTCCAGCGGGAGATCGCCGAAGCCGCCGCGCGGGTCGGCGCGGACCGGTCCGTGGCGGCGGCGGTCGTCTACGGCGGGGAGCGGGTGTTCGCCGCCGGAGCCGACATCAAGGAGATGGCGGACATGGGCTACGCCGACATGGCCGCGCACTCCCGCACGCTCCAGGACTGCTTCACCGCCGTGGCCCGGATTCCCAAGCCCGTCATCGCCGCGATCACCGGCTACGCCCTCGGCGGTGGCTGCGAGCTGGCGCTGTGCGCCGACTTCCGGGTCGCCGCGGACAACGCCAAGCTCGGTCAGCCCGAGATCCAGCTCGGAATCATCCCCGGTGCGGGCGGCACCCAGCGGCTGCCCCGGCTCATCGGCCCGGCCAGGGCCAAGGACCTGATCTACACCGGTCGGCACGTCGACGCTGCGGAGGCACTGCGGATCGGCCTGGTGGACGCGGTGGTGCCCGCCGAGGAGGTGTACCGCACGGCGGTGTCCATGGCGGCGCGCTACGCGGGCGGACCCGCCGCCGCGCTGCGCGCGGCCAAGCAGGCCATCGACGCCGGGCTGGAGGTGGACCTCGACACCGGCCTGGAGATCGAGCGGCTGCAGTTCTCCGCGCTGTTCGCCACCGAGGACCAGAAGACGGGAATGCGCAGCTTCGTCGAGCACGGCCCGGGCAGGGCCGAGTTCTCCGGACGGTGAGCGGACGTGTGGCAGCTCACCACCCATCCCGCCGCTGACCGGACCGACCTGCTGGCCGCCCCGGTCGCCGCCGCGGTCGCCGCGTGGAAGCACCCCACCCCGGTGGACCGGGTCCAGGTCGCCGCCATCGACCCCGACCTGGCCGACACCGCGAACTTCTGCGCCGCCTACGGGGTGCCCCTGGACGCCTCCGCCAACTGCGTCGTCATCGCCGCCAGACGAGGCGGCCGGACCCGCCTGGCGGCCTGCGTGGTGCTGGCCACCACCCGCGCCGACGTCAACGGGGTGGTCCGCAGGAGGTTGGAGGCGCGCAAGGCCAGCTTCGCCCCCCAGGACGAGGCGGTGCGGCAGACCGGTATGGAGTACGGCGGAATCACCCCGGTGGGACTTCCCGAGGAATGGCCGGTCCTGGTCGACGCCGCGGTGGTCGCCCGGTCCCACGTGGTCGTCGGCAGCGGACTGCGCCGCTCCAAGCTCGTCCTGCCGGGGGCGGCCCTGGCCGAACTCCCGAACGCGCAGGTCGTCGAGGATCTCGCCCGGCCCGTCTGACCGAGGGGAGCGCCCGCCCCCGGTCTCACCCACGATGAGAACACCCCTACTTTCCGTACGGTCCGCAGGCCAGGGCTTCCTGGGGCCGTGCGGGGAGGTCGGACGGCGATATCGGGGGGAACCTTCCCACGGGTTTTTCCGTCATACTCAAGGAGTCCCCCCGAGGACGTGTGAGGTGTCACGGGTGCGCTCCTGGCGACCGTGCGCGATCCGGCCAGCGTGAGGGGACCTCGGTGGAGCGCGCCGTCGGTTCGGCGTCACCGAGATGCTGTGTCGTCGGGCCTGTGCGGTCACGGCCCCGGAGCAGCCGGGCGCGCACCGCACGAGTCCGGCGGGTCCCGGCCGATAGGCTGCACCAAGCGGTGTTCGAGGGGATGAGATCACTATGGCAATGGCGGCAGGTTTCCCCGATGGTGAGGAGCTGCCGGAGTACATCGGCCCTTACCGGATCCGTCGGCGTATCGGCCACGGCGGCATGGGCGTCGTGTACCAAGCCGTAGACCCTGAGGACCGCCTGGTCGCGGTCAAGGTGCTGCGCTCGGAGGTGGCCGGGGACGACATCGCCCGCGCGCGTCTGGCCCGTGAGGTCATGACCATGCAGCGGGTGCGCAGCCGCAACGTCGCCGAGGTCATCGACGCCGACACCAGTGCTCCGCTGCCCTGGGTGGTCACCGAGTACATTCCCGGCCCCACCCTGGACTCCACCGTGACCAACCACGGCCCCCTGCGCGGCCGTGCGCTGACCCGTCTGGTCACCGGACTGGCCAGGGCGCTGCGCGACATCCACGCCGCGGAGGTCATCCACCGCGACCTCAAGCCCGGCAACGTGATCATCTCCAACGGCGAACCGATCATCATCGACTTCGGTATCGCCTACGCGGTGGACGGCTCCAAGCTCACCCAGACCGGTACCTTCGTCGGCACGCCGAGCTATCTGTCCCCCGAGGTCATCGAGGGGACGGACCTGAGCCCGGCCACCGACATCCACGCCTGGGGAGCCACGGTCGCCTTCGCCGCCACCGGCACTCCGCCCTACGGCGCGGGGGCCTTCGAGGTGATCTTCTTCAGGATCCTCAACGGTGAGATCAGTCTCGACGGCGTGCCGGACGCGCTGCGCCCGATCGTCCAGGCCGCGGTGCGCCGCGACCCCAAGTCCCGTCCCACCGCCGCCCAACTGGTGACCCACACCGAGCAGCTCAACCTCGACCTGCCCTGGGTCGAGGACAACTACCAGCCCTCCGGGGCCACCGGAACGCACACCGTGGCCGCGGACCTTCCCGGGTCCGCGCCGGAACCGGAGTCGGTGCCCGAGGAGGAGGCCCCCCGCACGGTGGCGGCGGAGTCGGGCGGCGCCCCGGACCGCACCATGGTCGCTCCCGACCAGACGATGGCGGCTCCGGACCGGACGATGGTGGCCCAGGAGGGCTACGACGAGGGCGACGAAGGCAGCGGCGCGGGCCGCCGCTCCGGCGCCCACTACTACGACGCCACGCTGCACCCCGAGGAGTTCCGCGACATCCTGACCCCCGTCGACTACGACGGCAGGTCCGGCCGGACCTCCACCCTCTCCGCCGACGACTACGAGGACGAGCCGCCGAGCCTGCTCGACCGGTTCCGTGCCCGGCGCGGGAGCGAGGACCGGCTCAGCGACTACTTCGGCGGCGACGATGACGACGGCGAGTACTACGACGAGCAGGAGGCCAGGCGGCTGCCGTGGGTCATGGTGATCCCGGTGGCGCTGGGAATCGTCGGACTGACCCTCATGGTCCCGACCATCGGTCTGCTGCTGGGCACCCTCGCGGTCACCGTCCTGGGCGGTCTGGACCTCGCCAAGCGGGAGCACGCCCGTCGGCTGCACGAGCGCGGTCCGCGCAGTTCCGACAACGTGGTCGTGGCGCTGAGCATGCCGTGGGCGCTGCTGCGCACACTGGGTTACGCGGCGCTGTACGGCCTGGGCTACCTGCTCGCCGGGATCGTGGTGGGAATCGCGATCGGGATGCTCAGCGGCAACAGCGCGGCCAACTCGGTGGGCGCCTGGGCCCTGGGGGTCGTGGTGCTGATGAACTTCCTGTTCGGGCCGCACGCCCGCGGGGCGCAGCGCCAGTCGCGGTGGCTGGTCGGCAGGATCACCATCCGCAACACCTACGTCTACTGGGGGACCATCGTCGCGGTGAGCCTGATCGCGCTGTTCCTGGTGGTCTTCGGCGTGCAACTGGTTCCGGCCTGGGACCCGGTCCCCGGACCGTCGGAGTGGTTCGGCTCCTGACCAGGGACGATTTCTCCCCCGGTGGTCCACGGACCGTGGTCGCGCCGCATGCTACCAGCCGGTAACATATGGTGTGGGCACAGGAGTCGAGGACGCCGCGGCGGGGGGCACGTAACACCAACCCGCCTCCGAATCCCGTTCGGGTGTTTGGCACTCTTGGGGAGAAACCACGGACGCGCCCGCGTCCCCGACGTCCACGAGGACGGCGCAGACAAGGGCAGGGAGGTCGACCACCGACATGAACATTGTCGTCTTGGTCAAGCAGGTCCCGGACACCGAGACCGAACGCAAGCTGAACCCGGCGGACAGCACGGTGGACCGTGCCGCATCCGACGGGGTGATCAACGAACTCGACGAGTACGCCATCGAGGAGGCACTGCTTCTCAAGGAGAAGCACGGCGGCGAGGTGACCATCCTCACCATGGGCCCCGAACAGGCCTCGGACTCCATCCGCAAGGCCCTCTCCATGGGCGCGGACAAGGCGGTGCACGTCAGCGACGACGCGCTGGCGGGCTCCGACGCGCTGCAGACCGCCTACGCGTTGGCGCAGGCGCTGGGCACCCTCGAGTACGACCTGGTGATCCTGGGGTCGGAGTCCACCGACGCGCGCACCGGCGTCGTGGGCGCGGCCCTGGCCGAGTACCTGGGGCTGCCGCAGCTCACCCTGGCCAACAAGGTCGACATCGACGGTTCGTCGGTGCGGATCCAGCGCCAGACCGACGACGGCTACCAGGTGGTCGAGGCCACCCTGCCGGCCGTCATCTCGGTGGTCGAGAAGATCAACGAACCGCGCTACCCGTCGTTCAAGCTGATCATGGCCGCCAAGAAGAAGCCGGTCGCCAAACTCGGCATCGCCGACGCGGGCATCGACGCCGCCAAGGTCGGCCTGGCCAACGCCACCACCGAGGTCGTCGACTTCGCTCCGGCGCCGCCCCGCGCGGCCGGAACCGTCGTCAAGGACGAGGGCAACGGCGGCGGACAGATCGCCGACTTCCTGGCCAGCAAGAAGTTCGTGTAGCGACGAGACGACAGAGGGGAAGAGAACATGGCTGAGGTCCTCGTCCTCGTCGACCACGTCGACGGACAGGTCAAGAAGGTCACACTGGAGCTGCTGACCGCGGCCCGCCGCATCGGCGAGCCCTCCGCGGTGGTCGTGGGAGAGGCCACCGAGGAGCTGACGGCCAGGCTCGGCGAGTACGGCGCGGAGAAGATCTACACCGCCCCCGCCGAACTCGACGACTACGTCGTGGCGCCCAAGGCCGAACTGCTGGCCAAGCTCGCCGCCGACTCCTCCGCCGCCGCCGTCCTGGTCTCGGCCACCGCCGAGAACAAGGAGATCGCCGGACGCACCGCCGTCAAACTGGGGTCGGGCGTGCTCACCGACGTGGTGGACGTCAACGCCGAGGCGGTCGCCGAGCACTCCATCTTCGGTGGCGCCGTCATCACGCACGCCCGGGTCAGAAGCGGTGTCCCCGTGGTGGCCGTACGCCCCAACGCCGTTCCGGCCGAGGCCGCGCCCGGCGCCGCCGCGGTGGAGGCCGTCTCGGTCGAGCTGTCCGACGCCGCCAAGGCCGCGCGGATCACCGAGCGCGTCAAGCAGGAGAAGGGCGCCCGTCCCGAGCTCACCGAGGCCGCGATCGTGGTCTCCGGTGGCCGCGGTGTGGGCAGCGACGACTTCTCCGTCGTGGAGAACCTGGCCGACTCGCTCGGCGCCGCGGTGGGCGCCTCCCGCGCCGCCGTCGACTCCGGCTGGTACCCGCACGCCTTCCAGGTCGGCCAGACCGGTAAGACCGTCTCGCCCAACCTCTACATCGCCCTGGGCATCTCCGGCGCGATCCAGCACCGGGCGGGCATGCAGACCTCCAAGACGATCATCGCGGTCAACAAGGACCCCGAGGCCCCGATCCTGGAGATCTCGGACTTCGCGGTCATCGGCGACCTGCACAAGGTCGCCCCGCAGTTGACCGAGGAGATCAACAAGCGCAAGTAGGCGTCTGACGCCGACACACGGCGGCCCCGGACGGAAACCCTCCGCCCGGGGCCGCCGTGTGTCGGGCGGGCGGTCTGTCCCCTATCCCGCCCATGTCCGCGACCGCGCCCGCGTTTCACCCGAATCGCGGCCGTATCCTGAAAGCGCCATGGTTTATCTCGACCACGCCGCCACGACGCCGCCGCGTCCCGAGGTTCTCGCGGACATGACGGACGGGTTCGGCGTTCTCGGAAACGCGTCCTCCCTGCACGCGGCCGGACGGCAGGCCCGGCGGACGGTGGAGGAGTCCCGTGAGACCATCGCCGAGGCGTTGGGCTGTACCCCGCACGAGGTGGTGTTCACCAGCGGCGGCACCGAGGCCGACAACCTCGCGGTCAAGGGGCTGTACTGGGCGCGGCACGCCCGGGACCCCGCGCGGCGGCGCGTCCTGGTCAGCGCGGTCGAACACCACGCGGTCCTCGACCCGGCGCACTGGATGGCCGATCACCAGGGCGCACTTGTCGAGGAACTGCCCGTCGACGGGTACGGCCGCCTCGATCCCGGGACCCTGCGCGCGGCGATCGAACGCGACCCCGGAAGCGTGGCCCTCGTCTCGGTGATGTGGGCCAACAACGAGGTCGGCACGGTCCAGCCGATCGCGGAACTCGCCGCGGTCGCCGCCGAGTACGACATCTGGTTCCACACCGACGCGGTGCAGGCCGTGGGCGTCGAACCGGTCGACTTCGCCGCGAGCGGGGTGTCGGCGCTGACCCTCACCGGACACAAACTGGGCGGACCGGTCGGCGCGGGGGCGCTGCTGCTGGCCCGCGGCGTCGACCCGGTCCCGGTGCTGCACGGCGGCGGTCAGGAACGTGAGGTCCGCTCGGGGACGCTGATGACCCCGCTGCTGCGCGGCTTCGCCACCGCGGTGCGCCTGGCGGTGGCCGAGCGCGCCGAGCACGCGGCCGAACTCGCGGCGCTGCGCGACGAGCTCGTCGCCGCGGTGCGCGCGGCGGTGCCCGACATCCGGCTCAACGGCCACCCCACCGAGCGTCTCGCGGGCAACGCCAACATCGGCTTCCCCGGCTGCGAGGGCGACGCGCTGCTGATGCTGCTGGACGCCCAGGGCATCTGCTGCTCCACCGGGTCGGCGTGCTCGGCGGGGGTGTCGCAGGCCAGCCACGTCCTGCTCGCGATGGGCGCCGACCCCGACACCGCGCGGGAGTCGCTGCGCTTCTCCCTGGGCCGCGGCTCCACCTCAGCCGACGTCAAGGCACTGGCCGAGGCCATCGGCCCCGCCGTGGAGCGCGCCAGGAAGGCCCGCGCCCGTAGACGGAGCTGACCAGCGACGATCTTGACGGACGGGGCCTATGAACTGCGATTACGTCCCTCTCGCGGCAAGATCGCCGGTGTGCGGCGGAGTCAGCGCCCCAACTGCTTGCGGATGGGTTTGAGGATCTGGTCGATGGTGCGCCACTCGGGGTCCAGAGCGCTGGTGACGTGCACCTTGCCCTCCGACCAGCCACGGGCGGCCTTCTCGAACTCGGGGAGGACGCCCGACTCGGGGTCCAGGTAGAAGTGGAGGATCCGCTGGCCGCCGACGGTCTGCTGGGCGAACAGCGCGCCGTTGGAGCCGAGCATCTCACGCAGTCCCAGGGCGTAGGCCTCCAGCGCCGACGCCGACGCGCCCGCGGGCAGCCGGTCGTCGTCGGTCTCCGCGTAGGAGACCACGACCTGCGCGTACAGGGTCAGCGCGGGATAGTCGCGGCGGTGCAGCGGGTAGCGTGCCGACAGTTGCAGCGCGCCGCGCAGCGGGATGCGGCCCTGGAGGGTCACCCACCCGCCTCCGCCGCCCGTCCCGGACAGTTGCCGCACCACCGAGGGGACCGAGGTGGGCGGCAGCGGGTCCAGGGGCTTGTCCACCAGCGGGTGCACCGAGGAGACCCAGCGCACCAGGTCGTCCTCGCCCACGGCCAGCAGCACCACGTGCTCGGCGACCCCGCGCTGGGCCTCCTCGGGCAGGAACATGAAGTCGGGGTGGTAGACCCCCACCTCGATCCGCCCGCTGGAGTGGTCCACCCGCAGCGACACCGAGGTGTGCGCCAGGTCGAGTTCGTGGTCGTCCCAGGCCAACGTCCGGGTGAGCCGGGCGTGGTCGGCCGGGGCGGCCGGGAAGAACGCCCACTCGGCGTCCTCGGGAGCGGCGCGGTACCAGCGTTCGGCCAGCACCCGGGCCTCGTCGTCGGAGCCCGCGCGCAGGACCAGTGCGTAGGAGGCGCGCGCCGAGGCGGGCTCGTCCAGACCGGCCAGCAGCGCTTCGGGACTGTCGAAGGAGTCGAGGGAGGCGGTCAGGCCGGTCGGCTCCGACTCGGGCGCGCGGGACACCTCCCACCGGAGCCCGGGATGGATGCGCCGCACCCGTTCGTCGAGCCGTTGGGCGACGTCGTCCGGAACGGAGGTCCCCTCGTCGACGGACGCGGCCAGGGCGGCGCGGACGTCGGTCCACCCGGACCAGAAGTCGTCGATGGCGACGGCGGACTCGGAATCGGCTGAGCGACGGCGACGGAACAGAGCCATACCCTGATTTTCGCAGAACCCCGGGGTGTTTCCGGCCGTGGGCGGTGCAACGTCGCACACGGCCGACAAACGGGTGGGCGCGGTCCCGGGAAGCGCTTAGGCTGGAAGGGCTATGACTCTGCGAGTACTGGCCGCCATGTCGGGCGGCGTGGATTCCGCTGTGGCCGCCGCGCGTGCCGTCGAGGCCGGGCACGACGTCACCGGCGTGCACCTGGCGCTGTCGGCCAACCCGCAGTCCTACCGGACGGGCGCGCGCGGCTGCTGCACCGTCGAGGACTCCCGGGACGCCCGCCGGGCCGCGGACGTGATCGGCATTCCGTTCTACGTCTGGGACATGGCCGAGGAGTTCGACCGCGAGGTCGTGCAGGACTTCGTCTCCGAGTACGCGGCCGGACGCACCCCCAACCCGTGTCTGCGGTGCAACGAGAAGATCAAGTTCCAGGCGGTCCTGGAGCGGGCACTGGCGCTCGGCTTCGACGCGGTGTGCACCGGGCACCACGTACGGCTGGACGACGGCAGGCTGCGCCGCAGCGTCGACACGGCCAAGGACCAGTCCTACGTGCTGGCGGTGCTCACCCGGGAGCAGATCGCCCACTCGATGTTCCCGCTGGGCGACTGCACCAAGGCCGAGGTGCGCGCCGAGGCGGCGCGCCGCGGCCTGTCGGTGGCCGACAAGCCCGACAGCCACGACATCTGCTTCATCGCCGACGGCGACACCAGCGGTTTCCTGGAGCGCAGGCTCGGCAGTTCGCCCGGTCCCATCGTGGACGAGTCCGGCCAGGTGGTGGGTGAGCACAGCGGGGCGCACGCCTTCACCGTCGGCCAGCGCAGGGGGCTCAACCTCAGCGGCGCGGTCAACCGCCGGTACGTGCTGTCGATCGAGCCGGTGAGCAACACGGTGACCGTGGGGCCGCGTGCGGCGCTGGCGGTGGACCGCATCGTCGGGGAGCGCCCGGTGTGGTCCGGGTGCGAGCCGCCCGCCGAGTTGACGCCGTTCACCGTCCAACTGCGCGCCCACGGTGAGGTGCACCCCTGCCGGGCGCGGGAGCACGACGGACGGTTGGAGATCCTCCTCGACGAGCCCGCCGTCGGGGTGGCCAAGGGACAGGCCGCGGTGCTCTACGACGGTGACGTGGTGATGGGGTCGGCGACGATCACCGCCACCTCCCGGGTGGAGCGAACCGCGGCGACCGGCTGAACGGCACGGCAGGTTGTGCCAAAAGTCCCTGATGTTCTCTTAGTCCGGATCTGTCGCGCCAGCTTAGGTTAGGCATAACATAGTTCTCCCGGAGCGTTGGGAGGGCCGCGATGCCGTACGAGTTCCTGGAGGGGCGTCCGTTCTGGGTGGTCTACTTCTCCCTGCTCGGCATCGTCTTCGCCAGAGCCCAGGCGACCTACTGGCTCGGACGGGGACTCGGCGCGGGAGTGCACCGCTCCCGGATCGGTCGGCGGATCGGTTCCCGACTGGTCAGGGCCGAGAACCTCATCAACCGGTTCGGACCGCCCGCCGTCACCCTCTCCTTCCTGACGATCGGCGTGCAGACCGCGGTCAACCTCGCCTCCGGCGCCATGCGTATGCGCTTCCCGCGCTACCTCGTCGCGATGTTCCTGGGCTGCCTGGCCTGGGCGGCGGTCTACAGCCTCGGCGGCATGGCGGTCATCGCCGCCTGGTGGGGGCTCTTCCTGCGTTCGCCGTGGCTGGCAGTCGCCGCCACGGTCCTGGTCGCCGTCGCGGCCGTCGCCTTCGGCGCGTGGCGCCGCCGCCGCGCGGCCCCCGAACCGCCCGTCGAGACCGAGCGGGCGGAACCGGCGGCCACCGCGGAGTAGGGGCGCTGCCGGGGCCTCCCCGGAGCGCCGGGGCGACGCCGCCCTCCCGGCGCCGCTCGCGGCCGTGGCGGGCCGGGCGCCGCCGCGTGCCCTAGTCTGGTGCCTCGTGAGTGAGGAGCAGCGTCATCCCTGGCAGCCGGGAGCCTACACCGGGATCGGTTCCTGGCCCGGTTCCGATCCGGACGAAGCCGTGCGTACGGTCATGGGGGAACTCCCCCTCCTGCCGCACCTGCCCGAACTGCCCGGCCGGGGCGCGGGCGCCGACATGATCGGACGCACCGGTGCGCTGCTGGTGGAACTGCCGGTCGAGGTCCAGCCCTCGGGATGGCGGATCACCCAGCGGCCCGGACGCGACCTGGTACGGGCGCGCAGTTTTCTCTCCTGGGACCTGGACGCCCTGGAGGAGCGGGCCGCCGAGTACACCGGTCCGCTGAAGATCCAGGCGGCGGGGCCGTGGACGATGGCCGCCTCGGTGGAGCTGCGCGGCGGCGAGAAGCTGCTCGCCGACCCCGGGGCCGTCGCCGACCTGTGCGAGTCGCTGGCCGAGGGGCTGGTCGCGCACGTGGCCGACGTACGGAGGAGGGTGCCCGGAGCGCGGATCCTCGTCCAGGTCGACGAGCCGTCCCTGCCCGCCGTGCTCACCGGGTCGGTGCCCACCGCCAGCGGCTACGGTCGGCTGCGCGCGGTGGACCGGGTCGTCGTCGAGGAGCGGCTGCGCGCCCTGTTCGCCGCGGTCACCGGCGCGGGCGCCGTCCCCGCGGCGCACTGCTGCGCCCCTCAGGTCCCCGTCGACCTGCTGCGCCGCTCCGGGGCACGCGCCCTCAGCCTGGACGCCACCCGGCTGACCCGCGAGTCCGACGAGTCCGTCGGGGTGGCGGTGGAGTCCGGGGTGGGGCTCCTGCTCGGCGTGGTCCCCGCCGTGGACACCGGACTGTCACAGCCGGTCGATACTGTCGAACCAGTACGTGAACTGTGGCACCGGATCGGCTTCGAACCCGAGCAGGCAACCCGCGACGTGGTCATCACCCCCGTGTGCGGGCTGGCCGGAGCGTCTCCGCGCCACGCCCGCGCCGCGCTCGACCTGTGCCGCGAGGCCGCGCGGGTGCTGCGGGAGGAGCCGCGGACCCGGCAGTGAACGAAAGGACGCGTGCGTGAGCGCACCAGACCCGACCTTCGCCGACGACGTCCCCGCCGACGTGCGGGAACTCCACGCGCGGCTGAGTCAGGACCTCGACGACCACAGCTACCGCTACTACCTCGGCTCGCCGGTCATCTCCGACGCCGAGTACGACCGGCTCATGCTCCAGCTTCGGGAACTGGAGGCCCGGTACCCGTCGCTGGTCACCCCGGACTCGCCCACCCAGAAGGTCGGCGCGCCCATCAGCAACGAGTTCGCCCCGGTCGAGCACCTGGAGCGGATGCAGAGCCTGGACAACGCGTTCGACGAGGAGCAGTTGACGGCGTGGGCGCAGCGGGTCGGCGCCGAGGTTCCGGTCGAGGCGTTCCTGTGCGAACTCAAGATCGACGGCCTGGCCGTGGACCTGGTGTACGAGAAGGGGCGCCTGGTGCGCGCCGCCACCCGGGGGGACGGCCGGGTCGGCGAGGACATCACCCTCAACGTCCGCACCATCGACGCCGTCCCGGTCCGCCTGGACGAGTCCCGGCACCCCGCGCCCGAACTGCTGGAGGTGCGCGGCGAGGTGTTCCTGCCCGGCGAGGCCTTCGAGGAGCTCAACGCCCGGCTCGCCGACGAGGGCAAGCCCCCGTTCGCCAATCCCCGCAACGCCGCGGCCGGATCGCTGCGGCAGAAGGACCCCCGCGTCACCGCGTCCCGGCCGCTGAGCATGCTCGTGCACGGCGTCGGCGCGCACCGCGGGGTCACCATCACCCGCCAGTCGCAGTCCTACGAGCTGCTGGCCGCGTGGGGGCTGCCGGTCAGCGACCGCACCAGGGTGCTGTCCGACCTCGACGGGGTCCGCGACTACATCGCCCACTACGCCGAACACCGCCACGACCCCGCCTACGAGATCGACGGCGTCGTGGTCAAGGTCGACGACGTCTCGCTGCAGCGCCGCCTGGGCTCCACCAGTCGCGCCCCGCGCTGGGCGATCGCCTACAAGTATCCGCCCGAGGAGGTCACCACCAGACTGGTCGACATCAGGGTCAGCGTGGGCCGCACCGGCCGGGTCACTCCGTACGCGGTGCTGGAGCCGGTGCGGGTCGCCGGATCCGAGGTCGAGTTCGCCACCCTGCACAACTCCCAGGAGGTCGCGCGCAAGGGCGTGCTGATCGGCGACACCGTGGTGGTGCGCAAGGCCGGGGACGTCATCCCCGAGATCGTGGGGCCGGTGGTGGACAAGCGCACCGGGGACGAACGGCCCTTCGTGATGCCCGCCGAGTGCCCGGAGTGCGGCACCCCGCTGGGCCAGCAGAAGGAGGGCGACGTCGACCTGCGCTGCCCCAACACCCGCTACTGCAAGGGGCAGTTGCGCGAACGCCTGGCCTTCATCGCCGGCCGCAAGGCCCTCGACATCGAGGCCCTGGGCTACGTGGCGGCCACCGCCCTGACCCAGCCGCTGGAGCCGGCCGAGCCGCCGCTGCGCGACGAGGGCGACCTGTTCGACCTCACCGTCGAGCAACTGCTGCCCATCCGGACCCTCGTCCTCGACCCCGACACCGCCGAACCCAAGATCGACCCCAAGACCGGCGAGCCCAAGGTGGTGACCTTCTTCGCCAACCAGAAGGGCGAGCCGAAGAAGACCGTCGAGAAGCTGCTCGAGCAGCTCGAAGCGGCCAAGCAGCGTCCGCTGTGGCGGGTGCTGGTCGCGTTGTCCATCCGGCACGTGGGACCGCGCGCGGCCGAGGACCTCGCCCGGCACTTCCGCTCCATGGACGCGATCGCCCGGGCCGACGAGGAGGAACTCGTCGCGGTCGACGGGATCGGGCCGACCATCGCGCGCTCCATCATCGACTGGTTCGCGGTCGACTGGCACCGCGAGATCGTCGAGAAGTGGCGGGCGGCCGGGGTCCGCATGGCCGAGGAGGGGGCCGACGACGGCCCCCGCCTGCTGGACGGGGTCACCGTGGTCGTCACCGGTTCGCTGGAGGGCTACAGCCGGGACGGCGCCAAGGAGGCCGTTCAGGAACTCGGCGGCAAGGTCACCGGGTCGGTCTCCAAGAAGACCGACTTCGTGGTGGTCGGCGCGAACCCGGGCACCAAGTACGACAAGGCCGTCAAACTCGGTGTGCCGATCCTCGACGAGGAGGGCTTCGAGGTGCTGCTCACCCGGGGACCGGAACCGGCCAGGAAAGCACGGCTGGTTCCCGAGGGCTCCGACGGGGCCTGAGTCGACCTCCGTGCGACAAAATCGGCCCCCGAACCGTCGGGGGCCTGTTTTACCTGACCAGTGAGGTAATACGATACGCGGTCAGGAGGTCACCCGGTCGGTGCCGCCCGTGGGGAGGAGGGAGGCGGCCACCACGGTCACCGACTTACCCAAAGTCTGCGTCCGGCGACACCTGGTGACGGAACAACGTAAGCTGGCTAACAGCGGTACAAGCCGTTGACGACTGTTTTCGACCACGGGGGATGGTCGGGACGGTCGCGTCAGAACCCGTGCGGGGCGCGAGGGGGGCGGGAGGGGAACTCAGCCGTCCGCGCGTTCCATGAACCATCCCGAGGACGTCATGAAAGATCCCAACAACACCCGGGATGTCGGCCCCCGGGTCGGGACGCCGCTGTGGTTGTACTTCACCAGTACCACGGTGGCCGGTTGCGTTCTCCTCGTCGTGTCCCTGATCTGGCTGGGGGCCGACCGACTCCAGGTGTTCGCCACCGAGCCGCTCGTGTGGGTTCTGCTGTGCATGGTCATCATCGGTGAGCTGCGACCCATCGCGGCGCAGCGGCCCACGGGCAACGGCAGCGCCCCCACCTCGCTGCCCTTCTCCTTCGCCCTCGTCATCCACTACGGGTTGCCGATCGCCGGACTGGTCCAGGCGGTGGGCTCGCTCCTGGCGGGCGTGGCGCGCGGCCACGCGCCGCACCGCATCGCCTTCAACATCGCCCAGTACGCGCTGAGCTTCGGCGTCGCCGACGCCGTCATCCACCTCCTCCACCCCAGGTCTCCGCTGGCCACCTGGGTGCCGGAGGGGACCGGACTGCTGGTGGTGGTCCTGTCCGCGGGCGCCTACTTCGTCACCAACCTGCTCCTGGTCGAGTGCGCGGTGGCCATGCACGAGCGCACACCGCTGCACCGGGTGCTGACGAAGGACATCGGCTACCGCCTCTTCGTCGCGGGCGTCCTGCTCAGTCTGGCGCCGCTCGTGGTCGTCACCATGGCGCACTCGGTCTGGCTGGTCCCGCTGTTCTTCTTCCCCCTGGCCGCGCTGTACAGCAGCGCCTCGCTGTCGGTCAAACGCGAGCACCAGGCCAACCACGACGAGCTCACCGGTCTGGCCAACCGCAAGCTGCTGATCCTGCGCACCCAGGAGGCGCTCAGCGAGGCCCAGGAGCGCAGGCACCGCGTCGGTCTGCTGCTGCTCGACCTCGACCGCTTCAAGGAGGTCAACGACACCCTGGGGCACCCCACCGGCGACCGGCTGCTGCAGACGGTCGCCCACCGCCTCACCCACAGCGTGCGCCCCGGAGACCTGGTGGCGCGGCTGGGCGGCGACGAGTTCGCGGTACTGCTGCCCCAGGTCCGCGACGCCGCCTCGGCCCGCGAGGTCGCCGCGCGGCTGCGGGTCGCCCTGGCCGAGCCCATGCGCCTGGACGGCATGGACTTCGACCTGGAGGCCAGCATCGGCATCGCGCTGTACCCCAACCACGCCCCCGACTTCGAGCTGCTGATGCAGCGCGCCGACGTGGCGATGTACGTCGCCAAGGAGCAGCGCACCGGGGTCGAGCTGTACGCCCCGCACAAGGACCGCAACTCCGCCGCCCGGCTGAGCCTGTTCAGCGAACTGCGCCGCGCGCTCATCGAGAACGAGCTGGAGATGTTCTACCAGCCGATCGTGTCCCTGGACGACGAGCGCGTGGTGGCGCTGGAAGCCCTGGTGCGCTGGCGGCACTCCAGCCGCGGCGTCCTCCCCCCGGAGGAGTTCGTCCCGATGATCGAGCAGTCCTACCTGATGCGCGGTTTCACGCACGAGGTCATCGAGCAGACCCTCTCCCAGACCGCCCGCTGGTGGAGCGAGGGCATCATGCTTCCGGTGGCGATCAACCTGTCCGCGCGGGAACTGCTCGACCCCGCACTGCCCGAGACCATCGAGTCGGGGCTGCGGCGGCACCGGTTGGAGCCGAAGGCGCTGCGGCTGGAGATCAGCGAGCGCGTCCTGGTCTCCGACGCCGAGGCGGTCATCCCCACCATCGTGGCCCTGGCGGAGCTGGGCGTCCCGCTGACCCTGGACGACTTCGGCACCGGCTACTTCACCCTGGCCCGCCTCAACGGGCTTCCGGTCGGGGAGGTCAAGGTGGACGGCTCGTTCGTGCGCCACGTGACCGACGACTCCGACGGCAGGGTGATCGTGGGAGCCGCCGTGGACCTGATGGGCGCCCTGGGGCTGCGCGCGATCGCCGAGGGCGTCGAGAGCGCCGCCCACGTCGAGAGCATGCGTGCCCTGGGCTGCTACGCCGCGCAGGGCCGCTACTTCACACCGCCGTTGGACGCCGGGGCGGCCACCGGATGGCTGCTGGAACACGGTGGCCTGGAGACCTCACCCCCGTCCGAGCACACCGGTTCGGCCTGGCCCCGGGGTGACGTGAGACCACCGACCACCCCGCGGCAGCCATAGGATTGACCTGTCCGAATCTGCCGAAGGAACGGTTTGCAATCCATGTCCGCCATCACCCGTGATGAGGTCGCGCACCTCGCCCGGTTGGCGCGGCTGGCGCTGCCCGAGGACGAGCTCGACCAGCTCGCCGCCCAGCTCGATGTGATCATCTCCGCTGTGGCCAAGGTGCAGGAGGTCGCCAAGGGCGACATCCCGCCGACCTCGCACGCCCTGCCGTTGACCAACGTCTACCGTCCTGACGAGGTCGAGTCCGGCCTCACTCCCGACCAGGCGCTGGCGGAGGCCCCGGCTGTGGAGGACGGCCGGTTCCGGGTGCCGCAGATCCTGGGGGAGGAAGAATGACCGAGCTGATCGGGCTGAGCGCGGCCGAACTCGGCGCGGCCATCGCCTCGGGCGAGACCTCCGCGGTCGAGGTCGCCCGGGCCCACCTCGACCGGATCGAGGCGATCGACGGCCAGATCCACGCGTTCCTGCACGTCGCGGCCGACAGGGCGGTGGAGCAGGCGCGTGCGGTGGACGCCCGGCGCGCCGCGGGCGAGCGGCTCGGACCGCTGGCGGGCGTGCCCGTCGCGCACAAGGACGTGTTCACCACCAAGGACATGCCCACCACCGCGGCCTCCAGAATCCTCGAAGGGTGGCAGCCGCCCTACGACGCCACGGTCACCGCACGCCTGCGGGAGGCCGGACTCGTCATCCTCGGCAAGACCAACATGGACGAGTTCGCCATGGGCTCCTCCACCGAGAACTCCGCCTACGGGCCCACCCGCAACCCGTGGAACCTGGAGCGCATTCCCGGCGGCTCCTCGGGCGGTTCCTCGGCGGCCGTGGCCGCGTTCGAGGCCCCCCTGGCGACCGGCACCGACACCGGCGGCTCCATCCGGCAGCCCGCCGCCGTGTGCGGTCTCGTCGGCGCCAAGCCCACCTACGGCGGTTCCTCGCGCTACGGCCTGATCGCCTTCGCCTCCTCGCTGGACACTCCGGGCCCGTTCGCCCGCAACGTCCTCGACGCGGCCCTGCTGCACGAGGCGTTCTCCGGGCACGACCCGCGCGACTCCACCTCGGTGGACGCGCCGGTGCCGCCGGTGGTCGAGGCGGCCCGACGCGCCGACGTCTCCGGGATGCGCATCGGCATGGTCAGGGAACTGTCCGGCGAGGGCTACCAGCCGGGCGTCCTGCAGCGCTTCACCGAGGCGGTCGAACTGCTGGAGTCCCTCGGCGCGAAGGTCGTCGAGGTGTCCTGCCCGAGCTTCGCCACCGCGCTTCCGGCGTACTACCTCATCGCGCCCAGCGAGTGCTCGTCCAACCTGGCCCGGTTCGACGCGATGCGCTACGGCCTGCGGGTCGGCGACGACGGCACCCGCAGCGCCGAGGAGGTCATGTCGCTGACCCGCGCCGAGGGCTTCGGCCCCGAGGTCAAGCGCCGCATCATCCTGGGCACCTACGCGCTGTCCAGCGGCTACTACGACGCCTACTACGGTTCGGCCCAGCAGGTGCGCACGCTCATCAAGCGCGACTTCGACGCCGCCTTCGAGCACGTCGACGTGCTGATCTCGCCCACCACGCCGACCACGGCGTTCCCGCTGGGCGAGCGCACCGACGACCCCATGGCGATGTACCTGGCCGACCTGTGCACGATCCCGACGAACCTGGCGGGCAACGCCGCGCTGTCGGTACCGTGCGGGCTCGCCCCCGAGGACAACCTGCCGGTGGGACTCCAGGTCATGGCGCCCGCGCTGGCCGACGACCGCACCTACCAGGTGGGTGCGGCCGTGGAGGCGGCGCTGCGCGACCGCTGGGGCGGCGACCTGCTGTCCAAGAGCGCCTTCGCGGTCTGACGGCCGCACGGCGACGCCCCCGGAGGAAGAGCCCTCCGGGGGCGTTCTCGTGTCCGTGTCGCGCCCTGTCGGCCGCGGGGAGACACCGTCCGACACGGGAGCGGCCCCGCCGCATCGGTGCGACGGGGCCGCTCGGTGGTCAGTTCGCGTCACCGGTCACCCGGTGGGCGCGGATCAGACGTCGTCCGCGCCGCTCCTGCGCTTGCGGGCCAGGAACATCGCGGCGCCGCCGCCGCCGACCGCGACCACCGCGGCGGCGATCAGACCGCCCAGCGCCGCACCGGTCACGGGCAGACCGGGCTTGTCGTCGGCCGGAGGGGTCGGCTTGGGGCTGGGCGACTCGGTCTCGCTCGGGTTCGGGCTCGGGGACTCCTCCGGGGGCAGGCTGGGCGACTCGGTCACGGACGGGGTCGGGCTGGGGGACTCCCCGGGCTTCTTCGCGGTCCAGGTGATCGTGACCTCGGCGGTGGCCTCGGTCTCGCCCGCCCCGGCGGTGATCAGGGTCTGGGTCTCCTCCTGGTCCTCCACGCCCTTGAACAGGCGGCCCAGCTGAACAACGGTCTGGGCGGTGCCGGTGACGGTGGCCTCACCGTCGGGGGCGTCCTCGGGGACGTGGACGGTGAAGATCTGGCCGTCGTGGATCTCGTTGATCTCGTGGGCCTCGATGTCGAGGATCTGCACGCCCTCGGTCTCGGTGGTCAGTTCCAGCGAGACGCTGTCGGCGTTGGTGGCGACGGTGAACTCGCCGATCGGGTTGCCCGCCTCGCCGGAGGCCTCGTCCGGGGTGATGGTCAGCGAGGCCGGGGCCTGCTGGACCTCCTCGGCCTTCTCCAGCAGGTAGCCGTAGAGCGCCAGGACGTTGGCGTTGTTGTCCTTCGACAGCTTCGCGCCGTTGCTGAAGTGCCAGATGGCCGCCTGGGTGGCGGACATGGCCTGCTCGTCGGTCAGCCCGTCGATGCCGGCCTCCTCACCCAGCGTCGCGGAGTCGACCTCGGGGTAGGAGTTCTGCAGGATCCACAGCACCTTGCCGGGCTGGGAGTCGGCGAAGACGCCCTCACCCGGGTACTCCGACCACTCGCCCTCCTGGTAGTAGGCCTTGTCGAGGATCCTGGTGTCGAGGTCGATGCAGTAGGCCGGAACCCACGCGTCCTCGCCGATCTTCAGCTTGAACAGGTAGGCCCGGGAGGGGTCGTGCCCCTCGAACTCCAGGTTGAGGCCCTTCAGGATGTTGTCGGTGTACTGGGCCTGCGTGCTGTTGGAGGGGGCCTCCGGCTCGGCGGCGGCGGGGGCGGCGGACAGGCCGAAGGCGAGCGTGGCGGCTGCCGCGGCGGAGGCGAAGGAGGTGAGCGCGCGCCGTACGCCTCGGCGGGCGCGGGGGGAGGAATCTGTGGTCAACAAGTCGTATCCCAGGTTGTCAAGGGGGCGGACGTGTGATCCGGCCGCGCAGGACGCTGCACGCGGCTGACCGTACGGGGATCGTGCCGCGAGGGGAGTAGCGGCTCGGGGGCCGATGCCTCGGTACGGGCGTCCGGTCGGATCGGAAGAACAGCGGATGTCGCTACGCGGTGAGGCCGGTCGTTGTTCGTCAGTGCCTGGTCGACACCGGGGTCGCCAGGCGGCCGATCACCGCACCGCCAGATAATAGCGATCTTTATCCGCAGCTTCCAACAGAACGGTGAAAACCGGCCGATATGTTTTTGGTCCTTGTGCGGTCGGGGGGCGGCGCTATCCGGTTGTCGTGGAAGGCGTCTCGCCTCCAGCCTGATCCCTGATCTGACCAGCGTAAAGGCGAGGGCCAGGAATGCTGGGCAGTGTACTTTCCGGGAGTGGCGTCATCAATTTTTGCGATCCCTGAACAGAGGGGACGCGCAGGAGGGCCGGATGGATTACCGGCAATCACCAATCGTTACCGCCGAAGTCCTCGAAACGGTGACCGGTTCCGGCCACCTCGAATTCTCCGGCAGTTCGGCGGCCCGTCACCGCTCCCCGCGCCGGGCCAGCAGGATGGTCACCGCGCCCGCGCCCAGCAGCACCAGCGCCACGGCCACCACCGCCCCCAGCCACGTGCCGGTGATCGGCAGGTCGGAGTCGACGCGCTTGTCCTCGGCGATGACCGGCGCGGCGGCGGGCAGGGGCGGGGACGGCGACGGGGCGGCGGAGCCCCCGGGGGCGGACTGCGGTGCGGACGGAGCCGTCTGGGACGGGGACGCGGCGGCGGGCGCGTCAGGGGTCTCCGCCGGACCGGCCGCGTTCCAGCTCACCTTCGCCGAGACGGTGAGCGAGGCGGTCGCCGTCCCCGCCACCACCAGAGGCTGGGTCTGCACGCCGTCCTTGCCGGAGTAGACAAGACCGGGGCGCACCTCGGCCTCCTCGGTGTGCGCGTAGACCGTGGCGGAGCCCTCCTCCGCGGTCACGGGAAGGACGAACAGGACCTCGTCCCCGTCGCGGGCCTCGGTGACCGGAGCGCCGTCGGCGTCGACCAGTGCGGCCTCCCGCACCCCGTTCACGGTCAGCCGCACCGGCGTCTCGCTCGTGGTGTGTACGGTCAGCGGCCCCAGCGACGCGGAGGCCTCGCCCACGACCTCGGTCGGGCTGAGGGCCAGCGCGGAGTCCGGTTCGGCCGAGTCGACGGCGTTGTCCAGCAGGTACCGGTAGAGTTCGCGCACCTGCGCGGAGTTGCGGCCGTCCGAGCTGTCGGTCGGCAGTTGCGTGCCGTTGGTGAGGTGCCAGATCGCCGCCTGGGTTCCCGCGATCGCCTGCTCGGCGCTGAGGTCGTCGATCCCGCTCTCGGCCGCCAGCAGTTCCAGGGACAGCGTGGGATAGGAGTTGCGGACGATCCAGACGATCTCGCCCGCGTTGGCCGCGCCGGGCAGGTCCGGCCACTCGGCCGCGGCGTAGGCGGCCCGGTGGTCGACGTTGCGGCTCACGTCCACGCAGTAGGCCGCCACCGTCGTGTCGTCGTCGACCCGCAGATCGAACAGCGTGGTGGTGGCCGACTCGCCGGTGGCGAAGTGGACGTTCTCGCCGGGGACGCCCTCCCGCTCCACCCTCGCGATGGAGGTGGACTCGGCGGCGGCCGGGACGGGAAGCGCCCAGCCGATGAGGACGGCCGCGACCGAGGCGGCCAGTCCACGCCGAACGTGGGAGAAGAGGCTGGGCATGTGGCTTCCCGGGCGAGAACGACGGTGAGAAGGGGACGCGCGCCCTGGTACGGGGGCGCGGGACAGGCCGACGAGGGATCGGAAGCGGTCCCTCAGGAAGCCTAACCGCCCTCCCGCCGACCACACGTGGAACGAACAAAACCGCAGAACAATCGTGTGCTTCCCGTAACATCCCCGGAAGCCGGACGCGGCGGTCCGGAGGGTCACTCCCACGTCGCGGCATCGGTAGGCTCGGAAGGGCGCCCGCCGGTGCACTGCCCGGATCGGCGGGACAACACGTGCTGGAAGGCGGATGTCCTGGTCGGCGGGGCAGCGCCGGGTGAGGACGGTTCGGAAACAACGGAAGCGGGTTGTGCGGCGATGGGTAGCGCGGTGACGAGTAACCACTCCGCCACGGGCGGCGCTCCGGCGCTTATGCCCTACGACGAGGTGCTGCGCGGGTACGAGCCGGTGCTGGGTCTGGAGACCCACGTCGAGTTGGGCACCCGCTCGAAGATGTTCTGCTCCTGCGCCACCACGTTCGGCGCCGACCCCAACACCCAGGTGTGCCCCGTGTGCCTGGCGCTGCCGGGGGCGCTGCCGGTGGTCAACGGCACGGCCGTGGAGAGCGCGATCCGGTTGGGACTGGCGCTGAACTGCTCCATCGCCGAATGGTGCCGGTTCGCCCGGAAGAACTACTTCTATCCGGACATGCCGAAGAACTACCAGATCTCGCAGTACGACGAGCCGCTGTGCTTCGACGGCCACATCGACGTCACGGTGGACACCCCCGACGGGCCGCGCGAGTTCCGGATCGGTATCGAGCGCGTCCACATGGAGGAGGACACCGGCAAGACCTCGCACGTCGGCGGAGCCACCGGCCGCATCCACGGCGCCGAGTACTCCATCGTCGACTACAACCGCGCCGGAATCCCGCTGCTGGAGATCGTCACCAAGCCCATCGAGCACACCGGCGACCTCGCCCCGCTGGTGGCCCGCGCCTACGTCAGCGAACTGCGCGACCTGGTCCGCGCCCTCGGCATCTCCGACGTGCGCATGGAGGAGGGCTCGCTGCGCTGCGACGTCAACGTCTCGCTGATGCCGCGCGGCTCCGCGGAGTGGGGCACCCGGACCGAGACCAAGAACGTCAACTCGCTGCGCTCGGTGGAACGCGCCGTGCGCAGCGAGATCGAACGTCAGGGCGGGGTGCTGGCCGCGGGCGGGCGCGTGGTGCAGGAGACCCGGCACTTCCAGGAGAACAGCGGCACCACCGTCTCCGGGCGCAGCAAGGAGGAGGCGCAGGACTACCGCTACTTCCCCGATCCCGACCTGGTCCCGGTCGCGCCCGACCCCGAGTGGGTCGAGCGGTTGCGGGCCACCCTGCCGGAACTGCCCGCGGCCAAGCGGCGCCGGGTCAAGGCCGAGTGGAACCTGAGCGACAAGGAACTGCGCGACCTCGTCAACGCCGACGCCATCGACCTGGTCGCCGAGACCGTCGCGGCGGGCGCCCCGCCGGCCGACGCGCGCAAGTGGTGGCTCAACGAGCTGTCGCGGCGCGCCACCGAGACCGGGGTCGAACTGTCGGCGCTGCCCATCACCCCCGCCCAGGTGGCCCGGGTCGTGGCGCTGGTCGCCGAGGGCGCGCTCACCAACAAGCTGGCCCGGCAGGTCGTCGACGGCGTGCTCGCGGGGGAGGGCGAGCCGGACGAGGTGGTGGAGGCGCGCGGTCTCCGGGTCGTCAACGACGACTCCGCGTTGGGCGCGGTCGTCGACCAGGCGATCGCCGACAACGCCGACGCCGCCGAGAAGGTCCGCAACGGCAAGGTCGCCGCGGTCGGTGCCCTGGTCGGAGCGGTCATGAAGGCGACCCGCGGACAGGCCGACGCCGGACGCGCGCGGCAGCTCATCCTGGAGCGCCTGGGGGTGGCGGGCTGAGACCTGCCGCCACGGGCGCGGCCCCGGGCCTGCGCGCCGCCCACCGACACGAAGATCACAGACGGTGATCATCGTGTCACCTACTCTCGTTGTGCTCTCAACCTCTCCGTGACCTTGGTCGAATAGCGTGAAAGGGTCTGAAGAGGAAGCCGAGAAGGGCACCGCACCCCGGTCGGGTGCGGCCCGCGTCCGGCCCCGCGGTCCCCGTGTCGCGGCGGTCGGCGCAAGGCGACGTGAGCCCGGCAGACCACCCGGACTTTTGATCCCCGTCGGTGCGGTCGGTGCGCATCCCGGGGCGTGAGTTCGCAGGACTCCAGTGCCGTCGACGGGAGGGGTGCCCATGGCCGCGGTCGGCAACACCAGGAAATGCCTCCACACGAGTGCGTGCGCGCCTCGGGGGGTTCTCCGTTCGAGGAGGGCGCCGTGAAGGGTGGCGTGCGCACATGGCTCGGCGCGCTCCTGGGAGTCTCCCTGCTGTACGCGCTGGGCACCCTGTTCCAGGTCGGTGAGGTGTCCCTGACCGTCTGGGCGGGAACCTGGCCCACAGCGGCGGCCGCCGCCGGAGCGGCGGGGTCGCTGCTGTACGCCGCGCGGTCCCGGGACCGCGGCGGCGGTGAGGAGGGCGGTGACGGCACCGACAGCGCCGCCGCGCTGCGCCTGTTCGGCTTCGCCGCGTTGGCCTGGTGCGCGGGCGCGATCACCTACGGCGTCACCGGGCTGCTCAACGCGGGGGCCTTCTCCCTGACGTTCGGGGACCTGTTCTCCCTGGTCGCGTTGCCGCTGTTCACACTGGGCTTCATCAGGTTCGCGCCGTTGCCCCAGCGGACGCGCCCTCTCATACGGCATCTCACCGACAGCTACGTGTGCGCGGCGGCGCTGTTCAGCGTCGTGTGGCTGCTGCTCTTCCAGCCGCTCTACCAGGACCTGGGCGAGGGCTCGGGGGTCATGGCGTTCGCGCTGGTCTATCCGGTCGCCGACATCGCCGTGCTGTGCCTGCTGGCCCCGCTCGTGCTCACCTCCCCGCACCGCACCCGGCGTGCGGTCCTGCTCGCCGCGGGCACGTTCATCATCATCTGCGCCGCGGACCTCATCGGGGCCGTGAGCCGCCTCTCCGGCGAGCCGGTGGCGGGAGGCATCGAGTACCCGGTACGGCTGCTCGGGTTCTTGACCCTGGGCATGATCCCCTGGCTGACCCGGGAGAACGAGGGGGCGACCCCGCGCCGGATCACGGGGCGCGGGCTGTACCGGATCGCCCCCGAGATCGCCGCCGCGACGACGCTGACCGTCGCCGCGATGATCATGACCGTCGCCGGGCTGCGGGCGGACGGGATCGCGCCGGTGCTGCCGCTGACGGCGGGATCGGCCGTCCTCGTGCTGGTGGTGCGGATGCTCGGCATGCTGGAGGAGAGCGCCGTCCTGTCGCGGATGGTGCACACCAGGGAGCGGCACCTGCACGAGTTGGCCGAGCACAGCGGCGACATCATCGTGATCCTGGAGGAGGACGGCCGGATCTTCTACATGAGTCCGGGCGCCGTCGAGATGTTCGGGTACCGCGACGGCGACCCCCTGCTCGCCGATCCGGTGACCTCCCTCGTCCACCCCGAGGACCTGCCCGGGGTGGCCGCCGTCGTGGGCGGGTTCAAACGCGGGGCCGACAGCGTGCGCGTGCGCGCCCGGGTGCGCGCGGCCGACGGCACGTGGCGCCACACCCTGTCCACCGTGTCGCTGTACGAGCGTCCCGGCGAGCCCAACCGCTTCCTGCTGACCACCCGCGACATCAGCGCCCAGGTGGAGTTGCAGAAGCAGGTCGACCACCTCACCTTCCACGACGGGGTGACCGGGCTGCCCAACCGGGCCTACCTGGAGGAGCGGGTCCGCGAGGTGCTGGGCAGGCGCGCGGAGACCGGCGGGGGGCAGCAGTACTCCGAGACCGCCGTGGTCTTTCTGGACCTGGACGGCTTCACCGCGGTCAACGACTCCGCCGGGCACGCCTTCGGCGACTACCTGCTCGCCCAGGTCGGCCACCGGTTGCGCGCGCTGCTGGGCGCGGGCGACACGCTGGCCCGGTGGGGCAGCGACGAGTTCGTGGCCCTGGTCGAGGAGCGGCCCAGGGCGGACGGCGTCGTCGACCTGGCCGAACGGATGGTCCGGGTGATCGAGGGCGAGCCGTTCCAGGTGGCCGACCGCGACGTGGTGGTGACGGCCAGCGTGGGTGTGGCCTTCGCCGATCCGGGGACCGACGGAGCCGAACTGCTGCGCAACGCCGACATGGCCATGGCCCGGGCCAAGGGGCAGGGCGGGGGCCACGTGGAGGTCTACGCCGCGCACATGCACGCCCAGGTGGTGGGGCGGCTGGAGTTGCAGACCGAACTGCGTCAGGCGCTCGCCGACCGCGCGTTCGTCCTGGAGTACCAGCCGGTGGTCAGCCTGGAGACGTCCCGGGTGACCGCGGTCGAGGCGCTGGTGCGGTGGCGGCGGGAGGACGGCACGCTCGTGCCTCCGGAGGAGTTCATCGGTCCCGCGGAGGAGTCCGGGCTGATCGTCCCGCTGGGGGAGTGGATCCTGCGCGAGGCCTGCCAGAAGGTCGCGGTGTGGCGTGCCACCAGCGGGTTGGACATCGGCCTCTCGGTGAACGTCTCGGTCAAGCAGGTCCTGTCGTCGGGGTTCGTGCAGAGCGTCGAGGACGTGCTCGCGGAGAGCGGGCTGGGTGCCGAGGCGCTCACGGTGGAGGTCGACGAGGAGATCCTGCTGGAGAACCCGGTCGTCGCGGTGGACCGCCTCACGAAGCTGCGGGAGATGGGGGTGCGGCTGGCCATCGACGACTTCGGGATGGGGCACGCCTCGCTGTCGCACCTGCGCCGACTGCGGGTGGACGAGCTCAAGATCGACCCGTCGTTCGTCCGCGACCTGGACTCCGACGACACCGTCACCCTGCTGACGCGGACCATCATCCGGCTCGGTCAGGACCTGGGAGTGCAGGTCGTCGCCGAGGGCATCGAGCAGCCCTGGCAGTTGCGCCGTCTGCGGGAGATGGGCTGCGCCTTCGGCCAGGGATTCCTGGTGGGGCGGCCGATGGCCGCCGAGGGAGTGGAGGCGCTGGTCGGCGGTGAGACGAGCGCCACCGCGCTGTGAGGGGCGCTCCGTCCACGGGCGGGGCCGTCCGCACCGCGGCCGGAGGCCCTCCCACGTGCGGCGATGGCCGACCGGCATGGCATGATGGGACGGCCGTCGCGGTACGCCGTTCCGGTGCGCTCAGCGGTTCAAATGGCGGTCCAAATATCTCGCATCGTGAGACGAAGCGGCGTTCTGTTTGACGTAGCGCCCCGGCTCGGTCATTGTTGATGTCGTGCAGAGCAACTTCCTGATTCTCGTACTTGGTCAGCGCGCAGCCCGCTGACCGAGTCAACGCTGCGCGCTCCCCTCAACCGCCTGGGCGGTGGGGGGTTTTTTGTTGCCAGTCACGCGTTACCCGCCCTCTCTGAAGGATCTAGTGATGACCGAGCAGATGACCGGAGCCCAGTCGCTCATCAGGTCGTTGGAGCATGTCGGCGTCGATGTCGTGTTCGGAATCCCCGGGGGGGCGATCCTCCCCGCCTACGACCCGCTGTACGACTCCGCGAAGGTGCGCCACATCCTCATGCGCCACGAGCAGGGGGCCGGGCACGCCGCCGAGGGATACGCCTACGCCACCGGGCGACCGGGTGTGTGCATGGCCACCAGCGGCCCCGGGGCGACCAACCTGGTGACCCCACTCGCCGACGCCTACATGGACTCGGTTCCGATGGTCGCGATCACCGGACAGGTGGCCGGCCCCGCGATCGGCACCGACGCCTTCCAGGAAGCCGACATCTGCGGCATCACCATGCCGATCACCAAGCACAACTTCCTGGTCCGCGACCCCGCGAAGATCGCGAGCACCATCGCCGAGGCGTTCCACATCGCCTCCACCGGCCGCCCGGGCCCGGTCCTGGTCGACATCGCCAAGGACGCGCTGCAGGCCCGGACCCGCTTCGAATGGCCGCAGCGGCTCGACCTGCCCGGCTACCGCCCGGTCACCAAGCCGCACGGCAAGCAGGTCCGCGAGGCCGCGCGGATGATCGCCGAGGCCAGGCGCCCGGTCCTCTACGTCGGCGGCGGCGTGTTCAAGGCGGGGGCCGCCCAGGAGTTGCGCGTGCTGGCCGAGCTGACCGGCATCCCGGTCGTCACCACCCTGATGGCGCTGGGCACCTTCCCCGGCAGCCACCCCCAGAACCTCGGCATGCCCGGCATGCACGGCACCGTCGCCGCGGTCGGCGCCCTGCAGCGCGCGGACCTCATCGTGGCACTCGGCGCCCGCTTCGACGACCGGGTCACCGGCAAACTCGACTCCTTCGCACCCGGCGCCAAGATCGTGCACGCCGACATCGACCCGGCGGAGATCTCCAAGAACCGCCACGCGGACGTGCCCATCGTCGGCGACTGCCGCGAGGTCATCGCCGATCTGGTCGTGGCCGTCCGCAACGACCAGGCCGCCGGACGCCAGGGCGACTACGCCGCATGGTGGGACCAGCTCAACCGGATGCGCGAGACCTATCCCCTCGGATACGACGAGCCCGACGACGGCTCCCTCGCCCCGCAGTACGTGATCCAGCGCATCGGCCGGATCGTCGGCCCCGAGGCCACCTACGTCGCCGGAGTCGGCCAGCACCAGATGTGGGCCGCCCAGTTCATCGACTACCAGCGCCCCGGAGCCTTCGTGAACTCCGGAGGCGCCGGGACGATGGGCTTCGCCGTCCCGGCCGCCCTCGGTGCCAAGACCGGTGACCCCGACCGCGCCGTCTGGGCGATCGACGGCGACGGCTGCTTCCAGATGACCAACCAGGAACTGGCCACCTGCGCGGTGGAGAACATCCCGATCAAGGTCGCCGTCGTCAACAACGGCAACCTCGGTATGGTCCGGCAGTGGCAGACCCTTTTCTACGAGGGCCGCTACTCCAACACCAACCTGCAGACCGCGCCCCCGCCAGAGACCAAGAAGGTGCGCATTCCGGACTTCGCCCGTCTGGCGGAGGCGTACGGTTGTGTCGGACTGCGCTGCGAGCGCGCGGAGGACGTGGACGCCACCGTCGAGAAGGCCATGGCCATCAACGACGTGCCCGTGGTGGTCGACTTCACCGTCAACCACGACTCGATGGTCTGGCCGATGGTCGCGGCCGGGGTCAGCAACGACAACATCCAGTACGCGCGCGACATGGCGCCCGACTGGGACGACGAGGAATAGGAGCGGTTCCGGATGAGTCTGCACACGCTGTCCGTCCTGGTGGAGGACACGCCCGGGGTGCTTGCTCGCGCGGCCTCCCTGTTCTCCCGTCGCGGTTTCAACATCAACTCCCTCACGGTGGGACCCACCGAGTACGAGGGGCTGTCCCGCATGACGATCGTGGTCAACTGCGACCTCCATCCTCTGGAGCAGGTGACCAAGCAGCTCAACAAGCTGGTCAACGTCATCAAGATCGTCGAGATGGACCCCGAGGCCTCGGTCCGT
Source organism: Thermobifida halotolerans (assembly GCF_003574835.2). Taxonomy (NCBI): domain Bacteria; kingdom Bacillati; phylum Actinomycetota; class Actinomycetes; order Streptosporangiales; family Nocardiopsidaceae; genus Thermobifida; species Thermobifida halotolerans. The sequence goes on from NZ_CP063196.1 coordinate 5,441,082, forward strand.
CGGGAACTGCTGCTGGTCAAGGTCAAGGCCGACGCGGGCAGCCGTTCCCACGTGCTGGAGACGGCCCAGTTGTTCCGGGCCAACGTCGTCGACGTGAACCCGGACGTGGTCGTCATCGAGGCCACCGGCCAGCCCGAGAAGCTTGAGGCGCTGATCCGCAACCTGGAGCCGTTCGGGATCAAGGAGCTGGTCAAGTCGGGAGTGGTCGCTCTCGGCCGCGGCCCCCGGTCCATCACGGACCGATCGCTGCGTGCGGTCGAACGCAGCGCCTGACCCTGTATCCCGGGGATTCCCGCCAGGGGCCCCGAACGTCCCGGTGCGACGGCGTCCACGCCCGGTCGCGACCGCCGCGCCGTACGGACGACAGATCTCTCAACAAGGAGTTAAGCCGAAGTGGCAGCACAGATGTACTACGACGACGCCGCCGACCTGAACCTCATCCAGGGGCGCACCGTCGCCGTCATCGGTTACGGCAGCCAGGGGCACGCGCACGCGCTGTCGCTGCGGGATTCCGGGGTCGACGTGCGGGTCGGTCTGCCGGAGGGGTCCAAGAGCCGGGCCAAGGCCGAGGAGGACGGCCTGCGGGTCGTCACCCCGGCGGAGGCGGCGCAGGAGGCCGACCTCATCATGGTTCTGGTGCCCGACCACATCCACCGCGACCTGTACGCCAACGAGATCGCCCCGCACCTCAACGAGGGCGACGCGCTGTTCTTCGGGCACGGCTTCAGCATCCGCTACGGCCTGATCCAGCCGCCCGCGGGTGTGGACGTGGCGATGGTCGCCCCCAAGGGCCCCGGCCACCTGGTCCGCCGCCAGTTCGAGGCGGGGCGCGGAGTCCCGGTGCTGGTCGCCGTGGAGAAGGACGCCTCCGGCTCGGCCTGGGACCTGGCGCTGTCCTACGCCAAGGCCATCGGCGGCACCCGCGCGGGCGCGCTCAAGACCACCTTCACCGAGGAGACCGAGACCGACCTGTTCGGTGAGCAGGCCGTGCTGTGCGGCGGTGTGTCCGAGCTGATCAAGGCCGGGTTCGCCACGCTGGTCGAGGCGGGCTACCAGCCCGAGGTGGCCTACTTCGAGTGCCTGCACGAGATGAAGCTCATCGTCGACCTCATGTACGAGGGCGGCCTCTCCAAGATGTACTGGTCGGTGTCGGACAACGCCGAGTACGGCGGCTACACGCGCGGCCCGCGGGTCGTCACCGAGGCCACCCGCGAGGAGATGCGCAAGATCCTGGGCGAGATCCAGGACGGCACCTACGCCCGCGAACTGGTCGAGGAGTTCGACAACGGTCGGCCGAACTTCCTGAAGCGCCGTGAGGCCGAGCAGAACGAGCAGATCGAGAAGGTGGGCAGCGAGCTGCGTCCGCTGATGAGCTGGCTGAAGTCCTGACCGGACAACCCGCACCGGGCCCCGGGCGCCGCCGCGTCCCGGGGCCCTACGCTGTGTCGTGAGGGCCGCCGGTCCGCACCGGTGGTCGGACAGGGGGGTCGGTTAAGCTGGAGTTCCCGTAACAGAGGGGAAACCCGGCGCTAGACTTTTCCTCATTCTGGCGCCTGGTCGGAGCCGACGCCGTCAATGCCATGACTGCGGTGCCGCCGCAGTCGAACCACACGCACTCCCTATAAGGAATTCGCTGTGCCCAAGCCAGTCGTCCTGGTCGCGGAAGAACTCTCGCCCGCTGGAATCGCGCTGTTGGAGGAGGACTTCGAGGTCCGTTCCGTCGACGGCGCCGACCGCTCCCAGCTCCTCCCCGCGCTCGCCGGAGCCGACGCTCTGATCGTGCGCAGCGCCACCAAGGTGGATGCGGAGGTGCTGGCCGCGGGAACCTCCCTGAAGGTCGTGGCGCGTGCGGGTGTCGGACTGGACAACGTCGACGTCGAGGCCGCCACCAAGGCCGGCGTGCTCGTCGTGAACGCGCCCACCTCCAACATCATCAGCGCGGCCGAGCAGGCCATCAACCTGCTTCTGGCGTCGGCCCGCAACACCGCTCCCGCCCACGCGGCCCTGGTCGGGGGCGAGTGGAAGCGCTCCAAGTACACCGGCGTCGAGCTGTACGACAAGACCGTCGGCATCGTGGGCCTGGGCCGCATCGGCGTGCTCGTCGCCCAGCGGCTGGAGGCGTTCGGCACCAAGCTGATCGCCTACGACCCCTTCGTGCAGCCCGCCCGCGCCGCGCAGTTGGGCGTGGAGCTCGTCGAACTGGACGAGCTGCTGGAGCGCAGCGACTTCATCACGGTGCACCTGCCCAAGACCAAGGACACGGTCGGCCTGATCGGCGAGGAGGCGCTGCGCAAGGTCAAGCCGAACGTGCGCATCGTCAACGCCGCGCGCGGCGGGATCGTGGACGAGACCGCCCTCTACAACGCCGTCAAGGAGGGGCGGGTCGCCGGAGCGGGCATCGACGTGTTCGCCAAGGAGCCGTGCACCGACAGCCCGCTGTTCGGACTGGAGAACGTCGTCGTCGCCCCGCACTTGGGCGCCAGCACGCACGAGGCGCAGGAGAAGGCCGGAACCCAGGTCGCCCGCTCGGTCAAGCTCGCGCTGGCGGGCGAGTTCGTGCCGGACGCGGTCAACATCCAGGGCAAGGGCGTGGCCGAGGACATCAAGCCCAGTCTGCCGCTGACCGAGAAGCTCGGCCGCATCCTCGCCGCGCTCGCCGACGGCGCGGTGACCCGCATCGAGGTCGAGGTCCGGGGTGAGATCGTCGCCCACGACGTCAAGGTCATCGAGCTGGCCGCGCTCAAGGGGGTCTTCACCGACATCGTCGAGGAGGCCGTGACCTACGTGAACGCCCCGCTGGTGGCCAAGGAGCGCGGCGTCGAGGTGAGCCTCACCACCGAGGAGGAGAGCCCGAACTGGCGCAACCTCATCACGGTGCGCGGCATCCTCGCCGACGGGCGGCGCATCTCGGTGTCGGGCACCCTCACCGGTCCCCGCCAGTTGGAGAAGATCGTCGAGATCAACGGCTACACCATGGAGATCGCGCCCAGCGAGCACATGGCGTTCTTCTCCTACGACGACCGTCCGGGCGTGGTCGGCGTGGTCGGCCAGCTCCTCGGCCGGGCCCAGGTGAACATCGCGGGCATGCAGGTCAGCCGGGACAAGGAGGGCGGTGCGGCGCTCATCGCGCTGACCGTCGACTCGGCCATCCCCGACGACACCCTCAGCACCATCTCCGCCGAGATCGGCGCCGAGATCAGCCGGGTCGACCTGGTCGACTGACCCCCGACCTCTCGACCCCTCTCGAAGCGGCCGGGGCCGCGGGAGACTCCCTCCCGTCAGCCCCGGCCGCTTCGTCCGCGGAAAGGAAGTCTCGTCGGGCGGAGACACGCCGATATTCTGCGGTCCCGGTGCGGCCTTTTAGTTGGCCTTCCGATATTCTGTCTTCCTAGGAGATGGCGTTCCGTGGTGACACCGCGACCGACCACGGCGGCCATGAAGCCGCGGAGCGCTGTGTCGCCGCCCTGATCCGGGCGGGCGACACCCCTACCGGTCAGGTGATCCCACCGGAAGACGGCGCGTTTCCCGTCGAACCCGACCACAACCGGGACCCCGGGTGTTCGGCCGGAGCGCCGAGACGACTCTTCCCGACAGGGGCGCCCTCGGGCTGCCCGGATCGCGAATCGAGGACCGACGATGTACGAGACCACGCCCACCGCAGACAACGACGAGGCCCGGCGCGCACTGCAGACCGCACTGGACCGGCGCTCCTGAGACACACACCGTGATGGTCGTGACGACCGTGGGTCCGCACGCGCGGCGGAACACCCGTGGTCGTCAGGACCAACGGCGCCGCTTCGGTACTCTTGTCTCATTCCTGTTGTCATCCGTCTCGCCAAATGAGACACGAGGCCGTGCGTCCCACTGTCCGGAGCGATCCGGACGTCGGACGCGCCGTTGAGACACCGTCAATCCGAAGGCAAGGCTCCCTATGTCCGCTCGTACCGTGAAGTTGGCCGTGATCCCCGGTGACGGCATCGGACCCGAGGTCGTCGCCGAGGGGCTCAAGGTCCTCTCCGTCGTCGCCCCCCGACACGGGCTCACCCTCGACACCACCGAGTACGAGCTGGGCGCCAAGCGGTGGCACGCCACCGGCGAGACCCTGCCCGACTCGGTCGAGGAGGAGCTGCGCCGGCACGAGGCCATCTTCCTCGGGGCGGTCGGCGACCCCACGGTGCCCAGCGGCGTCCTGGAGCGCGGCCTGCTGCTGCGACTCCGCTTCAACTTCTCGCACTACGTCAACCTGCGACCGGTCCGGCTCTACCCCGGTGTGACCACCCCGCTGGCCGGCGTCGCTCCCGAGGACGTCGACATGCTGGTCGTGCGCGAGGGCACCGAGGGCCCCTACGCCGGTATGGGGGGCGTGCTGCGCAGGGGCACCCCCGGCGAGATCGCCACCCAGGACAGCGTCAACACCCGCTTCGGAGTCGAGCGGGTCGTCCGCTACGCCTTCGCCAAGGCCGCCGAGCGTCCCCGCAGGAAGCTCACCCTGGTGCACAAGGACAACGTGCTGACCTACGCCGGTGAGCTGTGGCAGCGCGTGGTGCGCGAGGTCGGCGCCGAGTACCCGCAGGTCGAGGTCGACTACCTGCACGTCGACGCGGCCACCATGTTCTTCGTCACCCAGCCGCGGCGCTTCGACGTGGTCGTCACCGACAACCTCTTCGGCGACATCATCACCGACCTCGGCGCCGCCGTCGCGGGCGGCATCGGCCTGGCCGCCAGCGGCAATATCAACCCCGAGGCCGACTTCCCCAGCATGTTCGAGCCGGTGCACGGCTCCGCCCCCGACATCGCGGGGCAGAGCAAGGCCGACCCCACCGCGACCGTCCTGTCCGCGGCGCTCATGCTGGACCACCTGGGCTATGGTGACGCGGCCGCGCAGGTCGAGCGGGCCGTGGCCGAAGACCTCCAGGCCCGGGCCAAGGACGGCGGTACGCGTTCCACCGTCCAGATCGGCGATGACATCGCTCAGCGAGTAGCGGAGCAGGGCTAGGCGGACACAGCCGCTCACGCCCTGCTGTCTCCGCGCGGCGCGGCTGAGCACCAGCACCCCTTGATGCGACGGGCGCGCCCATGGCGCGCCCGTCGCCGTGTCCACACCTCCGGGACGGCTCTGGCTCCGGGTGCGTCGCTTCCGTCACACTAGTTCCTGGAACGGCAGTGTCGCCGTTCCGATGTATCCGAGAGGATCGACAGCACATGAGCAACGGCACCACCACAAGCGGGTTGACGTTCGACATCCGACTCTCCCCCCGGCGGAGGACCCCGCAGGAGCGAGAGGCGATCCTGGAGAACCCCGGGTTCGGCAGAGTGTTCACCGACCACATGGTCACCATCCGCTACAGCACGGAGAAGGGCTGGTACGACGCCCGGCTCGAACCCTACGGGCCGCTTTCGCTGGACCCGGCGACCTCGGTCCTGCACTACGCCCAGGAGATCTTCGAGGGCCTCAAGGCCTACCGGCACCCCGACGGCACCCTCGCCTGCTTCCGCCCCGAGGCCAACGCCGCGCGCTTCAACCGCAGCGCGGCGCGCATGGCAATGCCCGACCTGCCCGAGGACCTGTTCCTCGGCGCGATCGAGACCCTGCTCGCCCACGACGGCGACTGGGTTCCCACCCGGGCCGACACCAGCCTGTACCTGCGCCCCTTCATGATCTCCACCGACGTCGGCCTGGGCGTCAACAACCCGTCCGGCACCTACCTGTTCGTCCTCATCGCCTCGCCGTCGGGGGCGTACTTCTCGGGCGGGGTCAAGCCGGTCACGGTCTGGCTGTGCGAGGACTACACCCGGGCCGCGCGCGGCGGCACCGGCGCGGCCAAGTTCGGCGGCAACTACGCGGCCAGCTTCCTGGCCCAGTCCCAGGCCGTCGAGCAGGGCTGCGACCAGGTCGTCTGGCTCGACGCGGTCGAACACCGCTGGGTCGAGGAGATGGGCGGCATGAACCTCTTCTTCGTGTTCGGCTCCGGCGAGAACGCCCGCCTGCTCACCCCCGAGCTGACCGGCACCCTGCTCCCCGGCATCACCCGCGACTCGCTGCTGAAACTGGCCCCCGAACTGGGCCTGCCGGTCGAGGAGGGACGCATCTCCACCGACCAGTGGCGCGAGGCCGCGACCAGCGGAGAGCTCACCGAGGTGTTCGCCTGCGGTACCGCCGCCGTCATCACCCCGGTCTCGCACGTCAAGAGCGGTGAGGGCCAGTTCCGGATCGGCGACGGCACACCCGGACCGATCACCATGCGCCTGCGCGAGGAACTCGTGGGTCTGCAGTACGGCACCCGCCCCGACAACCACGGCTGGGTCCGCAGGTTCGACCGGTAGTGCCCCGACCCGTCGGCGGTCCCGGTCGGACAGCGACCGGGACCGCCGACCGCGACGGCGCCGTTCCGTACCGTGACACCAGTCCCGGGTGCGTGCCGTGGGAAGCGTGTGGCACACTTGGTTCCGTGCAGCCTCAGGCGATCATTATCGTGAGGCGCGCTGGCTGAAACGGACCTCGCCAGCGCGCTGACCTCTCGTGTCCACGAGGGGTCTTTTTTGTTGGCGTGGACCGGGCGGCCACCAGGTGACACAGACCGAACCCGGGAGTTTGCCCATGCTGGACGACGGTTTCCACGTATTCGACACCACACTGCGCGACGGCGCACAGCGCGAGGGCGTCAACCTCACCGTCGCCGACAAACTGGCGATCGCGAAGCTGCTCGACGAGTTCGGCGTGGGCTTCATCGAGGGCGGCTGGCCCGGAGCCAATCCCAAGGACACGGAGTTCTTCCGCCGGGCCCGAACAGAACTGTCACTGAAACATGCGCAGCTCACCGCGTTCGGGGCCACCCGCAGGGCCAACACGCGGGCCGCCGACGACCCCCAGGTGCTCGCGCTGCGCGACTCCGGCGCCCCCGTCGTCACCCTCGTGGCCAAGAGCGACGACCGGCACGTCGAACTGGCGCTGCGCACCACGCTCGACGAGAACCTCGCGATGATCGCGGACACCGTCTCCTACCTGCGCCAGCAGGGGCAGCGCGTCTTCGTGGACTGCGAGCACTTCTTCGACGGCTACCGGCACAACCCCGACTACGCGCTCAGCGTGGTGCGCGCCGCCGCCGAGGCGGGCGCCTCCGTGGTCGTCCTGTGCGACACCAACGGCGGCATGCTGCCCGCCGACGTCGCCGCGATCGTCACCGAGGTCCGCGAGGCCACCGGGGCGCGGCTGGGCATCCACGCCCAGGACGACACCGGTTGCGCGGTGGCCAACACGCTGGCCGCCGTCGACGCGGGCGCCACGCATGTGCAGTGCACCGCCAACGGATACGGCGAGCGGGTCGGCAACGCCAACCTGTTCTCGGTGGTCCCCGCGCTGGTGCTCAAGCACGGCCGGACCGTGCTGCCCGAGGGCTGCCTGCGCGAGATGACCCGGGTCTCCCAGGCCATCGCCGAGATCGTCAACATCGCCCCGGCCACCCACCAGCCCTACGTCGGCATCTCCGCCTTCGCGCACAAGGCCGGACTGCACGCCTCCGCCATCAAGGTGGACCCCGACCTCTACCAGCACATCGACCCCTCCCTGGTCGGCAACGACATGCGCATGCTGGTCTCGGACATGGCCGGACGCGCCTCGGTGGAGCTGAAGTCCAGGGAACTCGGCGTGGACCTGTCCGGTGACCGCGAGACGCTGGGCCGGGTCGTGGACCGGGTCAAGGACATGGAACTGGCCGGGTACAGCTTCGAGGCGGCCGACGCGTCCCTGGAGTTGCTGCTGCGCGAGGAGGTCGGGCAGCCGGTGCGCTACTTCGAGGTGGAGTCGTGGCGCACGATCTCCGAGCGGCGCCCCGACGGCTCCAGCGTCAGCGAGGCCACCGTGAAACTGCGGGTCAAAGGGGAACGGGTGATCGCCACCGGCGAGGGCAACGGTCCGGTCAACGCGCTGGACCGGGCGCTGCGCTCGGCGCTGGAAGGCGTCTACCCCGACCTGGCCACCATGGAGCTGAGCGACTACAAGGTCCGCATCCTCGAAGGCACCTCCGGAACCGGCGCGGTGACCCGGGTCCTGATCGACTCCACCGACGGCCACGACGAGTGGACCACCGTCGGTGTCGGCGAGAACGTCATCGAGGCCTCGTGGACCGCGTTGGAGCAGGCCCTCACCTACGGTCTGCTGCGTCGGGGATACACCCGGAGCTGAGGCGGCGGGGGCGGCCCGAGTCCCGCGCCCCCGCGGGGAGGCGAGCGGCGCGGGGCCGGGGCAAAGAGCCGGGCCCCGGCCCCCGGCCTCAGCGCAGACTGACCGTGTCGCCCCGCACGTCGACCGGCACCTCGGGCAGAGCCTCCGTCGCCGGGCCCGAGACGACCGAGCCGTCGGCGACGGCGAACCGGCTTCCGTGGCAGGGACAGTTGATCGTGCCGCCGCTCACCTCGTCGACGTCGCAGCCCTGATGGGTGCAGCGCGCGGAGAAGGCCACGATCGTGCCCGCCTCGGGCCGGGTCACCACCACCGACCGGTCGGCGAAGACGGTTCCACCGCCCACCGGGATCTCGTCCACCCTGGCCAGCACCTCGCCGCCGCCCTCCCCGTCGGCGGGTCCGGAGGCCGCGCCGTCCGGGGCGGGTTGCGCGCCGCCGTCGTCGTCTCCGCAGCCCGCGAGCGCTCCGGCCACGGCGGTGCCGCCGACCGCGGCCAGGGCGACACGCCGGGACAGATCGGTCATCGTGGTGGTTTCGGGGATGTCCGTCATCGGTCAGTTCCTCGCGATCGCTGCGGCGGGCCTGGTGGGACGGACGCCACGCTATCCCCGGAAATCACCGGGGAACAGGGGCTGCGGTGATTCGGACAGGTGGGCGGACCCGGCGGGCAGGACCGGTTCTCACGGGCTGACCCACCCGTTCATCTCACACCCCTGGAGGCCGAAGGTCTGCTGCTGCATGACCGGGGCCGGTTCTCCCGGGGCGGGGCAGTCCACGTGGCTGTTGCCCAGGGCGTGTCCCACCTCGTGGTTGATCACGTACGTGCGGTAGGTCTCCAGGTCTCCGTCGAAGTGCGGCACCCCCGAGACCCAGCGGTTCTGGTTGATCATCGCGCGCTCCCCGGAGAAGCAGGAGACGTAGCCGTTGGTCTGCAGCGGCGCGCACCGCTGGTCCACGGTCTCGGGAGCGGCGAGGACGACCCGGAAGTCCACCGGTCCCTCGTCCACCCGCTGCAGCGCCAGCGAACCGTCGTGGGTCCAGCTCCTGGGGTCGCTCAGCACCTGTTCGACCGCGGCCGCGAAGTCCGCGGGGTCTCCCGGGAGTCCCTCCTCCACCTCCACCAGGTACCGCTTGAGCGGTCCGTCGCCAACCACGTCACCCTCGCCTTCGACCACGCGCAGTTCGCCGCTCGCGCTGGTCACCTCCTTCTCCACCGAGCGCAGCAGCGGGGGCGTCGGTGACGGCGACGGGGCGGGAGCGGCCTGGGAGCCGTTGCGGGAAGTGGCGGGAACCGCCGACGCCGGTTCGGACGGGCCCAGGGGAAACACGTTGGCCGACACGACACCCAGACCGGACAGAGCAACGACCAGCCCCGCGATCGTCCCCACCGGCAGTTGGCGCCGTCGGTGCCGTCCGGCACGGCGCGGTCGTGCTGCCTTCTGTGCAGTCATGGACAAGAGCGGCCTTTCTCGCGAATCGCAA